>NZ_JAVSPW010000001.1:0-5852500 GCF_037162595.1 Mesorhizobium sp. ISC11 | reverse complement strand
AAGACGACCAGGCTGGTGGCGCCGCGTCAGATCGCAAAGGCCAAGGACCGCCGCCGCATGGAAGTGTCGATGGTCACCAAGGTCGGCGACCGCGACGTCATCCACACCATGCCTTTCGTGCAGATCAAGATGGCCCTTGCCGCCGGCCACACCACCAGCCGCGCCTACCCCCCCTTCGACCCGATGCAAGTGTTCGGCGACGACGGCGACGACAATGCCCAGCCGGCGACGGCCGCTTCCGGCCAGATCTACGGCGCCAAGGTCGAAAGCGAGATGAGTCTGAAGACCGTCGATTTTCCGATCGACACGGCTTCCTTCGACGAAAAGAGCGACCTCTCCGCCGACGAGGTGGAAAAAGTGGTGCGCGAGGCCGGCACCGACCTCAGCGACGGCGCCGTGCAGGTCGCTTCGCTCCACTATGTCGATCCGCAGCGATTCGGCGAAGCCTTTGCCGAGAGCATGGCCGGCTCCTACGACGTCAAGATCGTGCCGGAAAACGTCTCGGTGGCGCCGCGAGCCACCGTTGACGACCAGGCGCCGGCTTTCGCCGAGGAAATCATCCCCTTCACCAAGGATCTCGACGTCACCGAGGCTTTTGCTGATTCGGGCTACACAGGGGAAGACGCCACCGGAATGGCCGAAGCCATCGCCAAGTTGCTCAATGCGACGGCGCTCAAGGCTGGAACCGTGCTGCGCGTCGGCCTCGAGGTTCACGGCGATGCCGCCAAGGTCGTGCGCACCAGCGTCTACGACCGGACCCAGCACATCGTCACCATCGCGCTCAACGATCGCGGCCAGTATGTGCCGGCGCAGGAACCGGATCCGAACCCCGAATTGCTGACGGCCTTCGATGATTCGTCGGCGCCGGTGGTGGTGCGCGGCAACCTGCCCAACGTCTATGACGGCATCTACCGCGCCGCCTACTCCTACGGCATGTCCAAGGCGATGACGCAGCGGTTGATCAAGCTGCTGGCGTCCGACGTCGACTTCCAGTCTCGCCTCAGCCCCGCCGACCGCATCGAAGTCCTGTTCTCGCAGCCCGACGGCGACGATCAGACCTCGGACAGCTCCGAGCTTCTCTACGTCTCGGCGACGTTCGGCGGCCAGACCCGCAACTTCTACCGCTTCCAGATGCAGGACGGCGGCACCGACTATTTCGATGAGGACGGTTCGAGTGCCGAGCAGTTCCTGTTGCGCAATCCCCTGCCCGCCGGGAAATTCCGCTCCGGGTTCGGCGCCCGCAGGCATCCGATCCTCGGCTATGTCCGCATGCACACCGGCGTCGACTGGGCAGCCCCCATCGGCACGCCGATCATCGCCGCCGGCAACGGCACGGTCGAGAAGGTCGGCTGGGCCGGCGGTTACGGCAAGCAGATCATCATCCGCCACGCCAATGGCTACGAAACCTCATACAATCACCAGAGCGCCTTTGCCAAAGGCATCGAACCGGGCGTGCACGTCCGCCAGGGCCAGACCATCGGCTTCCTCGGCCAGACCGGCCTCGCCACCGGCCCGCATCTTCACTACGAGCTGATCGTCAACGGCACCAAGGTCGATCCGATGCGTGTCCGCCTGCCGGTCGGCAAGGTGCTGAAGGGCGATGACCTCGTCGCCTTCAAGCGCGAACGCGAACGCATCGACGAACTGTTGAAGCAGGAAGACAGCGATTCGCTGAAGGTTGCGAGCGCCAAGATCGACGGTTGATCGGCTTCAGCCTGGCGTATCTTCGGCCCGTCGCGGCCATGGCAATCGATCACCGGGAATGGTCGTCCAGGCGATGACAGCCGCAAGCAGGCAAAGCAGCGCGGTCACCGAAGAAACCGCGGCAAACGCGGCGTCGCTGGCGGCGAGCCTTGTCGCATCGATGGCCGGGGCAAGCCCGGCTGGCGCCGGTTCACCAAATCCCGGGATGCCGGACGTTGCGCTCGCGTCCAGCGCATTCGCGTAGACCCACGCGGCAAGCGAGCCCATCGCCGCCACCGCGATCAGACCGCCGATGCGTGAGACGGCATTGTTGATGCCGGAGGCCGCCCCCGTGTCCTTGTCCTCCACCGCCGTCATGATCGCGGTCGACAAGGGCGACACGACCAGAGCCATGCCGAGCCCCATCAGCCCCATCAGCGGCAATGTTCCCGTCCAGAAATTGTGGATGCCGGCGTAGGTGAGCAAGGCCAGCCCGGCAAACGCAAAAGCCACGACCAGGCTGCCGCAGGCGATCGGAAAACGCGGTCCGATCCGGTCCGACAGCTTGCCGACAGGTCCCGACAAAAGCGCGATCGATGCCGACAAGGGCAGGAAGATGAAGCCGACCTCGGCCGTGCTCAGCCCCCAGCCGGCGATCAGCAGCATTGGCAGATAGAAAAGGTTGGCCGACAGCGCAAAATAGAGGAAGAACGTCGCCACATTGGCGCCGGCGAAAGCACCGACGCGAAACAGGCTGAGGTCGATCATCGGCTCGCGCTGACGAAGCTCGAAGACGATGAAGACAGCCAGCAATACGACGCCGGCGGCAATGCTCGGCCCTGCCATGAGGCCCTCGCCGCTGGCGCTCATCGAGGTCAGCCCATAGGCAAGCGCACCGAAAGCCAATGTCGCGAGCGCTGCACCGCCGAGATCCAGGCTGCGTTTCTCCGTCGGCGCATCGGCCGGAACCTTGGCCAGCAGAAGCCAGATCGAAATCAAGCCCAGCGGCAGGTTGATGGCGAAGATCGCCCGCCAGATGCCGTCACCGAAGGCCGACAGCACGAAGCCGCCGAACACCGGGCCAAGTGCCGTGGTCAGCGCCGAAGCCGCCGCCCAGATGCCGATCGCACGGCCGCGTTCTTTCTTCGGGTAGGCCTTGGCGATGATGGCGAGGCTGCCAGGCACCATGATTGCCGCACCGATGCCCTGCAACGCGCGAAATGCGATCAGCACAATTGCATTCGGCGCCAGCGCACAGGCAAGCGAAGCGAGGATGAACAGCGCGATGCCGGCCACGAAGGCGCGGCGCAGACCGAATCGGTCGCCGGCAGCGCCCCCGGCCAGGATCAGCGCCGAGAGCGTCAACGCATAGGCATTGGAAATCCACTGCGCCTCGGCAAGGCTTGCGCCGAGATTGACGCGGATCGCTGGTGTAGCGATGGCCAGGATGGAGCCGTCTATGAAGCCAAGCGCCGAGGCCAGAATTGCCGCAACCAGCACAAATCGTCGCCGCGACTGCGGACAAAACGTTCCATTCGTGACCGGATTGGTCAGCGGGACGGCGGCAGCTTCACTTGGTGAATGCATGAAACCTTGCTTAAACCCCCAGCGCACCGGCAACAACCAGCCAGTGGCTTGCTGTCGCTGAAACCAGCCGTTTGGCCAGGGTCGCACCCTGTCAGGTGCAAATGGCGGCAACCATGCTAGGTTTCCGGAAGGTGCCGATGGGGAAACATCGATGAAGCGGCCACTTGAAGCATCGGCTGAGGGACGCGGCCGTATCGTCGGGATCACCGACGGCGTATTCGCCATAGCGCTCACCCTGATCGTTCTCGAAATCAGGGTGCCGGCGCACGAGGCGATCCATTCCGAACGCGAGCTGCTCGCCGCGATCGCCGACCTGGCGCCGCGTTTCCTGACCTACGCCTTGAGCTTCCTGACGCTGACCATCTTCTGGTTTGGCCAGCAGGCGCAGCATGGTCTGATCGCCAAATCCGATCGACGGCTTGCCACGCTGAACCTTTGCTTTCTCGCCTTCATCGCCTTGCTGCCCTTCTCGACCGACCTTCTGGCCGACTTCCTCGAGTTCAGAACCGCGGTGCTGGTCTACTGGCTCAATCTGCTGGCGCTCGGCGTCACGCTGTTCGCGAGCTGGCGTTATGCGGAGAAAAGCGGCTTCGTAGCAGAGGATATCGATGCGGAAACCAAACGCACGGTCTATCTGCGCATCATCAAGGCACAGGTCCTGTGGGCGGTCGGCGCCGCACTCTCGCTTGTCAGTCCCTTGCTCGGCGTCGGCTTCATCCTGATCGTGCAGTTGGTCTATGCCGCCGCGCTTCGCGGTTCACTGCTGCGCAAGGTTATCGGCTGAGGGCCCGCCGACAAACTCCACCGTCACGCCCGGCGAAACCAATTTGGCCAGCTCCCGCGCATCCCAGTTGGTCAGGCGTACGCAGCCATGGCTCTCGGTCTTGCCGATCTTCGACGGATCGGGCGTGCCGTGGATGCCGTAGGTCGGCTTATCCAGGGCGATCCAGACCGAACCGACGGGACCGTTCGGGCCCGGCGGAATGGTCAGGACCTTGTCGTTTTGACCCTGCTTGAAATTGATGCTGGGATTGTAGGTGTAGTTCGGATCGAGCGCCACGCGCGACACCGTGTGTATGCCGGACGGTGACGGCGTATCCGACGAGCCGATGGTTGCGGGATAGGCGGCGACCAGTTTGCCGCCGGCGTCATAGGCGAAAACCTCTTTCTTGTCCTTGTCGGCGACGATACGCGCCACCGGCGTCGAAACCAGCCTGCCGAAATTGGCGACCTTGATGATCGTGCCGGGACGATTGAAATCGACCTCCGGGTTGAGCGCCTTGAGATAATTCTCGTCCATGTGAAAGCGCTCCGCGAGCGCCTCGGTCACCGACGTATAACCCATGCGGTCGAGTTGCGCCTTCTGGCTGTAGTCTTCCGGGATCGACGCGACATAGGGACCGGCCGCGTCCTCCGCTGTGATCGTGTAGTTGGCGAAGGCATCGCCGCCGGATTGCGCAAGTGCCGCCTGGATGGCGACCGCGTCGGTCGATCGCAGATTGGCGCCGGTGATCTGGTTGTAGGCGGCGAGCGCCTTGTCGACATTCGAACCGAAACGCCCGTCGATGACGCCAGGCGAAGCGCCACCCCGGTCTAGCAGCACCTGAAGGGCGGCGACATCCTGGCGCGCTCCCAGCGAAAGTGCCGGGGCAACGGTGGTCTTGTCGCCGGCCTTTGGCGGCAGAGCCGCCTGATCGGCGGGTGTCGTCGGCTGGGCAGGGTCTATCGCGGCCTCGTTCAGCGGCTGGCGCTTGATTGTACCCGGCTTAGCCGGCTGCGGCGCGTCGGGATAATTGTCGTCGTAATTGCCATCGTCCTGCGGCGCCGGCGGGTAGGCTTCGGCGGAATTGTCCCCATAGGGATCGTACTCATCCGCCGGCGGCGGGATAACGCGGCCTTCCTCTTCCAACTGCTTGCGCCGGAACCGCGCCATGTCTTCCGGATCGTCGAGATAGTAGCGGTCGTCGCCTTCGGGGGCGCGGCCCAGTTCGCGCAGTCGTGTCTCGCGGCGCAAGGCGCGGCGGTCGAGCCGGGTCTGCGGCGGCTGGATGGCGATGACCTTGCCAGTATCGGCATCGACGATCACGCGGTTGCCCCTGGCGTCGTAGTAGATGTCGAGATTGCCGTCCTGGGCGACAAGGATGCCCCCGGTATCGGCAGCGCGGACAACCCTTGGCGCATTGTCCGTCGTCGGCGCGGCGAACGCCCCGGAAGACACAAGCCCGGCGGCTAGCGCCGAGAGGGCAAAGATCGTGCGGAACATGGTGGCCAAATTCTCCGGTCCGTAAATTTGCCGCCGCCGGCATTGTCTTCTGGCGAACCCCTTCGCCAGCAAACCAGTTACACCCTCCTATGGTTCCAACATGAACCGGGCATGAAGATGGCGGTTTTCCGGCGCCTCAAGGAATATAGGCTAGCTTTCGGCAAGTCCCAATTCCTTGCGCGCCTGCCTGGTAAGCTTCAGGGCGACAAGGCGATGGCTCTCGCGCAGATAGTCCTTCAGCGCGGCATCATCCATGCTCTGGCTTGTCCGACGCTGGATCCATGTCATGCCGCGCGAGGCAAGATAGGGGGCGGGCCGTAGCCCCGGCTGTTCCTTGAGCACATCATAGGCGATATCGGAACATTTGAAGGTGACGAAGAGCTGCTGGCCATCGTCCCAGCCGCCGATCGCGAAGACCTTGGCCCCCACCTTCCAAACATGGGCGCCACCCCACTGGACGACATGGGTCGTCGAAGGCAGCGAGTCGCAGAAGCTGTTGTAGTCGTCCAGTGTCATCCCCGCCCCACGTTTTAAATGAAAACGCCGCGCGTCCAGGAAGGACGCGCGGCGCAGGATCAGGCTGCCGCTTCCGCCGCGACGATCGTCGGTTTGGAGCGGAAATTCAGCCGGTCGGAACCGGCTGTCACCTTGACGGTCGAGCCGTCGAGGATGTCGCCGAGCAGGATCTTCTCCGCCAGTGGGTCCTGCAATTCCTTCTGCATCACCCGCTTCAGCGGCCGCGCGCCATAGGCCGGGTCGTAGCCCTTGGCCGCCAGCCAATCCACCGCCTCCTGGTCCAGCGATAGCGTGATCTTGCGGTCGACAAGCAGGCTCTCGAGCCGCTTGAGCTGGATCTCGACGATGCGGCCCATATCCTGCCGGCGCAGCCGGTGGAACAGGATCACCTCATCGACGCGGTTGAGGAACTCCGGCCGGAACGATGCCCTGACGACGTTCATCACCTCGTCGCGCACCAGATCGACATCCTGGTCCTCGGTGAGGTTGACGAGATATTCGGCGCCGAGGTTCGACGTCATGATGATCAGCGTGTTGCGGAAGTCGACCGTGCGGCCCTGGCCGTCGGTCAGGCGGCCGTCGTCGAGCACCTGCAAAAGCACGTTGAACACATCCGGATGCGCCTTCTCGATCTCGTCGAACAGCACGACCTGATAGGGCCGGCGCCGCACCGCTTCGGTCAGCGCGCCGCCTTCCTCATAGCCGACATAGCCGGGAGGCGCGCCGATCAGCCGGGCGACCGAGTGCTTTTCCATGAACTCCGACATATCGATGCGCACCATGGCGCTCTCGTCGTCGAACAGGAAGCTCGCCAGCGCCTTGGTCAGCTCGGTCTTGCCGACACCCGTCGGTCCGAGGAACATGAACGAGCCGATCGGCCGGTTCGGATCCTGCAGGCCCGCGCGGGCGCGCCGCACCGCTTTCGACACAGCTTGCACCGCCTCGCCCTGGCCAACGACGCGCTTGCCGATCTCGTCTTCCATGCGCAGCAGCTTGTCGCGCTCGCCCTGCAGCATCTTGTCGACCGGAATGCCGGTCCAGCGCGAGACGATATGGGCGACGTGGTCGGGGGTAACCACCTCTTCGACCATGCCGGCTTTGCCGTCCTGGGCCTCGGCCTCCTTCAGCTTCTTTTCCAATTCCGGAATCTTGCCATAGGCAAGCTCGCCGGCGCGCTGGAATTCACCCTTGCGCTGGGCAATGGCAAGGTCGTTGCGCGCCTCGTCGAGCTGCTTCTTCAGGTCGGCGGCGAGCCCGAGCTTCTGCTTCTCGGCCTGCCACTTGGCGGTGATCTCGGTCGATTCCTCCTCAAGTCCGACGAGTTCCTTTTCCAGGCGGGCGAGCCGGTCCTTCGAAGCATCGTCCGTCTCGACCTTCAGCGCCTCGCGCTCGATCTTGAGCTGCATGATGCGGCGATCGATCTCGTCCAGCGCCTCGGGCTTGGAATCGACCTGCATGCGCAGCCGCGATGCGGCTTCGTCGACCAGGTCGATCGCCTTGTCCGGCAGGAAGCGATCGGCGATGTAGCGGTTGGACAGCGTCGCCGCCGCCACCAGCGCTGAATCCGAAATGCGCACCTTGTGGTGCTGCTCGTATTTCTCCTTCAGGCCGCGCAGGATCGAAACGGTGTCTTCCACCGTCGGCTCGTCGACGAAAACCGGCTGGAAGCGCCGGGCAAGGGCTGCATCCTTCTCGACATGCTTGCGATACTCGTCGAGCGTGGTGGCGCCGACGCAGTGCAGCTCGCCGCGCGCCAACGCCGGCTTCAACAGGTTCGACGCATCCATGGCGCCGTCCGCCTTGCCGGCGCCGACCAGCGTGTGCATCTCGTCGATGAACAGGATGATGTTGCCGCTGGCCGAGGTGACTTCGGAGAGCACGGCCTTCAGCCGCTCCTCGAACTCGCCGCGATATTTGGCGCCGGCAATCAGCGCGCCCATGTCGAGCGCCATCAGCTGCTTGTCCTTCAGCGATTCCGGTACGTCGCCATTGACGATGCGCAGTGCCAGGCCTTCGGCGATCGCCGTCTTGCCGACGCCCGGTTCGCCGATCAGCACCGGATTGTTCTTGGTGCGGCGCGACAGCACCTGGATGGCGCGGCGGATCTCGTCGTCACGGCCGATCACGGGGTCCAGCTTGCCGGCACGGGCATCCGCGGTCAGGTCGCGCGCGTATTTCTTCAGCGCGTCGTAGCCCTGTTCGGCACTCGCCGAATCGGCGGTGCGGCCCTTGCGGACATCGTTGATGACCTGGTTGAGCGCCTGCGCGGTGACGCCGGCCTTGGCCAATATGTCGGCGGTCTTGGCCGACTTTTCCATGGCGAGCGCCTGCAAGAGCCGCTCGACCGTGACAAAACTGTCGCCGGCTTTCTTGGCCAGTTCCTCGGCGGTCGAAAACACTTTCGCCAGCGGCTGGGCCAGATAGAGCTGGCCATTGCCGCCCTCGACCTTGGGCATCGCTTCGAGCGCCGTCTCGACGCCAAGCTTGACGTCGCGGACGTTGCCGCCGGCGCGTTCGATCAGCGACGCGGCCAAGCCCTCGTCGTCGTCGACGAGCACTTTCAGGATATGTTCAGGGGTGAATTGCTGGTGGTTGCGGGAAAGCGCCATGGTCTGCGCGGACTGGATAAAGCCGCGCACGCGCTCTGAGTATTTCTCAAGGTTCATATCTGTCTCCTTCCATCACCGGCCCGCTTTGCGGCACCGGATCCGATTGCGGTGACGGACCCGCTCATTCGAGCCGGGTCCAGTTGAGGCTGATATGGTGCACAGGCCCTGAACCCTCAAGACGTCCCGATATCGGCAACCACATAATATTGCACGGCCGCCCAAACGAAAACGGCGGAGATTTCTCTCCGCCGCTCAATGCCTTGAAATGCCGTTGAGTCAGTTGTCGATATCGACATTGACCGGTTGGGCGTTGCCGCTGTCGGCCGGGGCCGCAGCCACCTCGCCGGCGTCGGTCCCGGAACTGGCATTGTCACTACCGCCATCAACCTGATCGGCGTTGACGCGCGGGCGGCGCGGACGACGCGGACGACGGGCAGCACCGCTTTCGGCGGCCGCCTCGTTGAGTTCGGCCTGGGCGGCAAGACCTGCCGGGGAAAGGTTCTCGAACGACGGAGCCGGTTCGGCCGGCGCCACAGATTCGGCCGGCGAAACGGCTTCGCCCTGGACCGGGATCTCGTTGCCCTGGGGCTGACCACCTTGCTCGGCGGACGATGAAAAGTCGCGCTGGCCGTTCTGGCCATAGCCGCCATTGGGGCGGCGATCACGATGGCGCCCGCCATTGTTGTCGCGGCCGCCATTGTTGCGCCCGCCATTGTTATCGCGGGCCTCGCGGCCACCTTCCCGGTTCAGCGCGACCTCGGCCGGCGTACCTTCGATAACCGGCTGCGGGCCGGCGCCATGGTTGACCACCGGGATCTGGACGTCGGAAGCAGCGTTGCTGTTGTTGCCGCTATTGTCGAAATCGTCGCGGTCCTCATCGCCATCATCGTCGAAATCATCGCGATTCTGCTGCGTGTTCTGGATTGGCATCTGCGCCTGTGCGGCCGCAATGATGCGATTGTAATGCTCGGCGTGCTGGAGATAGTTCTCCGCCATGACCCGGTCGCCGGAGCTGTGTGAATCACGGGCAAGGGTGGCGTATTTTTCGGCGATCTGCTGAGCCGAACCGCGGATCTTCACGTCCGGGCCATTGCTCTCGTAGTTGCGCGTCAGGGGATTAGGCCCCTTGCGGTTGTTGTTGTTATTGTTGTTATTGTTACCACCGCCGCCGCCATTGTTGTTGCGACCGCGCATGCGCCTGTTCTGCTGTTGTGGCCTCATCAAACTCTCTTCATTTTGAAATTTTCGAAAAACTCTTCACGAACGGAGGCGCTCATGCAGCCAGCCGTTTCGTCTCTTCACCGGCGTTCGCCCGCATCGATTGCGTTGGCGCCACGTGTCATCCTGTTCCGGTTACATCACTTGCCGGACGATTCCCGCACGAAGCTTGGGCATCGTTTGCGCAAGAAGGCAGCTATTTCCAAGGAAAACCGAATCGCTAAGAGCACTGCCTGCTTCGTCTCATCCGGTTAAGGCGACCCTAGCCGCATTCCCCGGCATTGCCAAGCGCTTTTTTGCACTGCGTCAAGGCTTTATCCTTTCAAAGACAATAACCCTGTCGTTTCCACCGAGGTCACGGAAAACACTGCCCGGCACGTAGCCGGCTGCAGTGAATATCTCGCAGACCTCGTTGCGTTGCGTATGGCCGATCTCGACCGCAATTCTGCCTTCAATTTCCAAAAACCTTGCCGCTTCCGCAGCGATGGTTCTGTAGGGGTTCAGACCGTCCGCGCCGCCATCCAGGGCTAGGCGCGGGTCGAAATTGCGGACTTCGTCCTGCAGATTTCCAATGTCTTCGGAAGATATATAGGGAGGGTTTGCGACAATTACATGGTACCGGCCGGAAACTTTTTCGAACCAGTCCGACTGCAGCACCGTGAACCGGCCCGCAAGGCCAAGTTGCCCGGCATTGCGGGCCGCCGTCGCCAGCGCACCCGCGGACAGATCGACGCCGGTGGCATTAGCCGTCGGCACGACGCTGAGCAGCGCCAGCGCAATGGCGCCGGTGCCGGTGCCAAGATCGAGGATGCGACACTCGCCTTCCTGCGTCGCAACCGCCTTGACGAAGGGCAATATCGCCTCGACCAGCGTTTCGGTATCCGGCCGCGGTTCCAGCGTTTCCGGCGACAGCGCCAGGCGCAAACCGTAGAATTCACGATAGCCGAGGATGCGATGCACAGGTTCGCCGCCGGCGCGGCGTCTCAACGCGGCATCGATTTCGGCAACAGCGCCGGCGCCGACCCTGCGTTCGGGGTCCGCAATGGCTTGCGTGCGCGTCGTGCCCGAAAAATGCTCGACGATCAGCCTCGCATCGAGCGCCGGGTCGTCGACGGTGCTGCCGAGCCGAGCCCGCGCTTCCCGCAGCAGCGGCCCGAGCGCGTTGGGCAGGTCAGTCATCGATGCCGATGTCGGCGAGCAGCTTGGACTGATGATCGGCGATCAGCGCGTTGATGATCTCGTCGAGTTCGCCCATCATCACCCGGTCGAGCTTGTAGAGCGTCAAATTGATGCGATGGTCGGTGACGCGCCCTTGCGGGAAATTATAGGTGCGGATGCGTTCCGAGCGGTCACCGGAGCCGACCTGTGACTTGCGCGATTCGGAGCGCTCCTCGTCAGCCTTGCCGCGTTCGAGATCATAGAGGCGGGCGCGCAGGATCTGCATCGCCTTGGCGCGGTTCTGGTGCTGCGATTTCTCAGCCTGCACGACCATGATGCCGGTCGGCAGATGGGTGATGCGGACCGCCGAATCGGTGGTGTTGACGTGCTGGCCGCCCGAACCCGAGGCGCGCATCGTGTCGATGCGGATATCTTCGGCCCTGATGTCGATGTCGACCTCTTCGGCTTCGGGCAGCACCGCGACGGTTGCCGCCGACGTGTGGATGCGCCCGCTGGCCTCGGTCGCCGGCACGCGCTGCACGCGGTGCACGCCGGATTCGAATTTCAGATGCGCAAAGACGCCCTTGCCCGACACCGTGGCGATGATTTCCTTGTAGCCGCCGGCATCGCCATCACTGGCCGAGGCGGTCTCGAAACGCCAGCCGCGTTCGGCGGCGTAGCGTTCGTACATGCGAAACAGGTCGCCGGCGAAGAGCGCGGCCTCATCGCCGCCGGTGCCGGCGCGGATTTCGAGAATGGCGTTCTTGTCGTCGGCGGCATCCCTGGGCAACAGCAGGATCTGAATGTCCTTCTGCAGCGCCTCGATGCGGTCCTCGACCCCTGGCAGCTCGGCCTCGGCCAGCGCCCGCATCTCGGCGTCAGTGCCCTTGTCGGCAAGCATGGCCTCGAGGTCGGCCTGTTCATGCTCGGCCGCGCGCAGCGCCCTGACCTTGGCCACCATGTCCTGGATTTCGGCATATTCGGATGCCATACGCACATAGGCGTCCGGGGCCGGGCCAGCCGACATCTGCGCTTCGAGCATCTCGAAACGCTTGACGACTTGATCCATACGATCGCGGGGCAAATTGACCATGATGAGGCTGCTATAACGGGATCGAACGGTCGTCGGCAAAGGCCTGCAGCAGCGCCCGCATCGGCAGGCCCTGTGCCGGAGCCATCAGATTGTCGTCGAAAAACGCCTTCAATTCGTCCAGCGGCAGTTCCGTCAGCATCGCCTTGACCGGCCCGATCGAGGCCGGCGACATCGAGATCGAGCGGAAACCGAGTCCGATCAACGCCATCGCCGAGATCGGCTTGCCGGCGAGTTCGCCGCACAGCGTCACCGGCGTGTGATTGCGGACGCCGGCATCGGCGATCTGCTTGAGGACGCGCAAGAAGGGTGCCGACAGCGTGTCGAAGCGGTTGGCCAGTTGCGTGTTGCCGCGGTCGACGGCCATGACGAACTGGAACAAATCGTTCGAACCGACCGAGACGAAATCGACCGCTTTCATCAATTCATCGAGCTGGAACAGCAGCGACGGCACTTCAAGCATCGCCCCCAGCTTCAGGCTGGTCGGCAAATGATGGGCAAAGCGCGACAAATGCCGCACCTCGCGGTCGATGATCTCGCGTGCCTGGGCGATCTCGCCGAGTTCGGTCACCATCGGCAGCATCAGCTTCAATTCGCGGCCGCCGCTGGCCTTGAGCAAAGCGCGGATCTGGGTGCGCAGCAGGCCCGGCCGGTCGAGCGTCAGGCGGATCGCCCGCCAGCCAAGCGCCGGGTTCTCTTCCTGGATCGCGCCCTTGAAATAGGGCAGCACCTTGTCGCCGCCAATGTCGATGGTGCGGAAGGTGACGGGCTTGCCGCGCGCCGCTTCGAGCACGTCGCGGTAGAGCTTTTCCTGGGCCTCGGCCCGGGGAAAGGTGGAAGCGACCATGAATTGCAATTCGGTGCGGAACAGACCGATGCCGGCCGCACCCGCTTCGGCAAGCTGCGGCAGGTCGACGGCGAGACCGGCATTCATCAGCAAATCGACCTGGACACCATCCCTGGTCGTCGACGGCTTCTTGCGCAGTTCGCGGTAGACCTCTTGCCGGCGCGCCCTGAAACGCACTTTTTCGGCATAAGCAGCTTCGAGATCGGGCTGCGGCCGCAAATGGATCACGCCCTCCTCGCCGTCGACGATGATGGCATCGCCGTTTTCCGCCATGGAAACAGCGCCCTTCATCTGGCCGGCGACGGGGATGCCCATGGCACGCGCGACGATGACGACGTGGCTGGTCGCTGCACCGTCCTCGAGCACCAGCCCGCGCATCTTGTCGCGGGGATAATCGAGCAGTTCGGCAGCCCCCATCGAACGGGCGACGATGATGGCGTCCTTAGGCAGCGATGCCGCGACATCTTCCGGCCCGCGCCCCATCAGCTGGCGCAGCAGGCGGTTGGCGAGGTCGTCGAAATCGCTCATCCGCTCGCGCAGATAGGGATCGGTCATGTGCAGCATGCGGGCGCGCATGTCGCTCTGCACCTTTTCCACAGCGGCTTCCGCCGTCAGGCCGTTGCGGATCGCCTCTTCCAGCCGGCGCACCCAGCCGCGATCGTTGGCGAACATGCGATAGGCTTCCAGCACCTGGCGATGCTCGCCCTCGAAGGCGACGTCGCGGCGTTCCAGCATGTCGTCGATGGACAGCCTGAGCGAGCTGAGTGAGGTCTCCAACCGGCGAACCTCTTCCTCGCTGTCCTCGTTGAACAGATTGGTGACGACGATGCGCGGCTCGTGCAGCACGACATGGCCAAGCCCGACGCCTTCATTGAAGGACAGGCCGGTGAAGCTGACAGGACGGCGCAGATCGAGTTCGAGGCCGGGCCGGGTCAGCCGCGCCAGATCGCCAGTGGCGATCATCTCGGCGATCACCATCGCCGTGGTTTCCAGCGCCTCGACCTCGTCGTCGCGGTAGTGGCGCATGGTCTTGTTCTGCACCACCAGCACGCCCAGCGTGCGCCCTGCCCGCAGCACCGGCACGCCCAGGAACGAGTTGTAGATCTCTTCCCCGGTCTCCGGCAGGTAGGCGAAGGCAGGGTGTTCCTGCGCATTGGACAGGTTGAGCGGCCGCGCGCTGGCGGCGATCGTGCCGACCAGGCCTTGGCCCAGCCGCAACTGCGCCAAATGGACGGCGTTCGGGTTCAGACCTTCGGTGGCGTAGAGTTCGAGCACCGAATCGGCGCGCAGCACATAGAGCGAGCAGACTTCCGCGACCATGTTGGAGGCGATGTCGCGCACAATCCGGTCAAGCCGCTCCTGCGGCTCCAGCGGCTCCTGCATGAGCTCGCGGAGCCGTTTGAGCAAAACGCGCGGGCCACTGGCCTGATCACGCATCGCGGCTTGTTCTCCAATGGGCATTCTGCCCGCCGCAGTTTCCACCGCGACCGGCGCACACGCAACAACTCAAATCGTTCTCGCTACTGCTTATCCAGACCGTAGACGGAATGCAAAGTACGAACCGCAAGTTCCGTATACGGGCCGTCGATCAGGATCGAAATCTTGATCTCCGAGGTCGTGATGGCGCGGATGTTGATCGATTTGTCGGCCAGCGCCTTGAAAGCGGTGGCGGCGACGCCGGCATGGCTCCTCATGCCGATGCCGATGACCGAAACCTTCGACATGCCGGCTTCCGACTGCACGACATCGTAGCCGATCGAGGCCTTGAGGCGTTCAAGCACGGCCAGCGCCTTGTCGACATCGCCCGACGGCACGGTAAAGGTCATGTCGGTGAACTTGCCGTCCTCGGAAATGTTCTGGACGATCATGTCGACATTGATGTTGGCCTCGGCCAGCGGCCCGAAGATGCCGGCGGCAACGCCCGGCCGGTCGCCGACCCGGCGCAGTGAAATCTGCGCTTCGTCCTTGGCGTAGGCAATTCCGGTGACGACCTGCTGTTCCACGATCTCTTCCTCGTCGCAAATGAGCGTTCCGGGCGGATTGAGCAAATCCCCCATTCCGGGCGCATCGGGATCGTCGAAGGACGACCGCACGAAGGTACGCACCCTGTGCACCATGGCAAGCTCGACCGAACGCACCTGCAGAACCTTGGCGCCGAGCGAGGCCATTTCAAGCATTTCCTCGAACGAGATCTTGGCCAGCCGCCGCGCCTTGGGCTCGATGCGTGGATCGGTGGTGTAGACCCCGTCGACATCGGTGTAGATGTCACAGCGATCGGCTTTGACCGCCGCGGCGATGGCGACAGCACTGGTGTCGGAGCCGCCGCGGCCGAGCGTGGCAATACGATTGTCCGGGCCGATGCCCTGGAACCCGGCAATCACCGCCACCTGGCCCTCGCCGAAGCGCTTGATCAGGAACGCACCGTCAATGTCGAGGATGCGCGCCGCTCCATGCGCATTATCGGTCTTGATCGGGATCTGCCAGCCCTGCCAGGAGCGGGCGTGCACGCCCATGTTCTGCAAAGTGATGGCCAGAAGGCCGGCCGTGACCTGCTCGCCGGAAGCGACGACCGCATCATATTCGCGTGCGTCATGCATCGGCGAGGCCTCGCGCGTCCAGCCGACCAGTTCGTTGGTCTTCCCGGCCATCGCCGAAACGACCACCGCCACCTCATGGCCGGCGTCGACCTCGCGTTTGACGTGACGCGCCACGTTGCGGATGCGGGCGATGTCGGCGACGGAGGTTCCGCCGAATTTCATCACGATGCGCGCCATGGGAGCGAAATGCCTTTGACTGAAGCCGGATCCCAGCCAAAAGCCGGAATCCCGAAAAGCGGAAGGCCGGCTGACGCCGGCCGCTGAATGCGCGGCCTCCTTAGCCAAATGACGAAGGTTTCGCAAGGCTGGCGGCCAATTGCCGGCTCCAGAAGCCGGCATATTGCCTTCCGCCCCGGCGCCGCCTACGAAATGCTGCCTGCGGGGAATTCTTTTGGTTCGGCATAGCAGATGATGATTGCTCGGTTTCGACGTGCCATGCGATGGCAATCGCTCCCGCTTGTCGCAGGCTTTGCGGTGCTGGCGCTTATTGTCGGCAGCCGTGCCATGCTGGTCGAGGAACAGCGGGCCAACCGCGCCGCCGCGCGCGAGGCAATCGAATATCAGCAATTGCTTTCGGGTCTGCTTTCTCTGGCACAGGAAGCCGAGAACGGCCAGCGTGGCTACCTGCTGACCGGCGAGAAATCCTATCTCGAACCCTATCGGAGCGCTGTCGGCGCCATTCCGGGGCAACTTGCCCGTATCGACAGCTTGACCGCCCCCGACGACCAGTTCGTCCAGCCGATCAACCACATCAAGGACGCGCTTTCGCAAAAGCAGGCTGAACTGGCCGAGACCATTGCCCTGTACGACCAGGGCAATGCGACGAAAGCGCTGGATCTGATTCGCAGCGGCCAGGGCAAGGCAGTCATGGACGAAATCCGAACCAGCATGGATACGGTCCGACGCATCAGCGCCGCAGCCGTCGCCGCGCGCGACGCGCATACCGACCAGGTCGAGACCTGGCTACGCATCGGTTCGGTGGCGGCACTGCTGGCGATCTTCCTGCTTGCCGGCTACGCGATCAGGGAATCGCGCCGCCGCTTCCTTGAGGTGGCGGTCGCCCAGGAGGAGTTGGTGCGCAAGAACGTCGCGCTCGGCAGAGAGATCGAGACACGTGAAAAGGCAGAATCCCAGATCCGCCAGATGCACAAGATGGAGGCGGTCGGCCAGCTTACAGGCGGCATCGCCCACGACTTCAACAACATGCTGGCGGTGATCATCAGCGCCATGAACCTCGCCCAGCGCAAGCTGGCGCGCGGCGAGCACGACATCGCACAATTCATCGACGCGGCGATCGATGCCGCGACCCGTGCCGCCAATCTGACGGCCCGGCTGCTCGCCTTCTCGCGTCAGCAGCCGCTGGCGCCGCAGATCGTCGACGCCAACCGCCTGCTGACCGGGATGTCCGACCTGATCCGTAGGGCACTCGGCGAAACCATCCGCATCGAAACGGTGCTGGCGGGAGGCTTGTGGAAAACCCATGCCGACCCGAGCCAGATCGAGAACGCCGTTCTCAACCTGGCCGTCAACGCCCGCGACGCCATGGGCGATGACGGCAAGCTGACCATCGAGACCGCCAACAGCCATCTCGACGACAGCTACGCCGCCGCCCATGCAGAAGTCGCGGCCGGCCAGTATGTGATGATCGCCGTCAGCGATACCGGTTCGGGCATGACCCCCGATGTCATGGCCAAGGCCTTCGAACCCTTCTTCACCACCAAGCCGGTCAACAAGGGCACCGGCCTTGGATTGAGCCAGGTGTTCGGCTTCGTCAAACAGTCGGGCGGCCACGTCAACATCTATTCCGAGCCCGGCGAAGGCACGACAATCAAGATCTACTTGCCGCGGTATTTCGGCGCCGAAGAGCCGGCCGTGCCCACCGGGCGCGGCGACAACTCCGCCGCACCGGTCGCCGAAACGATCCTTGTCGTCGAGGATGATGCCCGCGTGCGGGTCTCCACCACCGAGGCCATACGCGAACTCGGATACACCGTCATTGATGCCGCGAGTGGCGAGGAAGCGTTGCAGAAACTGGCGGAAAACCCGAAGGTCGCCCTGCTGTTCACCGACATCGTCATGCCCGTCATGAACGGCCGCAAGCTGGCGGAAGAGGCCGTTGCCCGCATGCCGCTGCTGAAGGTGATCTTCACCACCGGCTTCACCAGGAACGCCGTGGTCCACAACGGCGTGCTCGACCACGACGTGCATTTCCTCGCCAAGCCCTTCACCATCGAGCAACTGGCAGCGAAACTGCGTGACGTGCTCGGCACGACGCAGGTCGCAGCGGACTGATCACAATCGCTTCAGCCTGACGCAGCCGCGCGTCTCCAAAGGCCGGGATAGTCGACAACGAAGCCGTGCGGCGAGACGTTGAGGGTCTCGTCATAGCCGAACACCGGCGCGGCATAGGCATAGCGAACCGTGTCGAGACGCCGATAGGTCTGATCGAGGCGCACCAGGCTCAGTTCAGGGAAAGTCAGGTAGGCGGCCGGGGCAGGCGACGCTTCGCCGATCCCGAGGCCATACCGGCGGATCGCCAGCAGGTTCGATGCCGGTGTGAAGCCAAGATCGACGTCGACAAGACCGTCGACACCCTGCTGGACTTCGCCGTTCAGCGTCCACTGGCCGTTGAAATCGCGTTCGATCGCATAGTGCAGCTGGCGCGTGCCGAGAAAGCCTTCGACAAGCGCCGCCCGCGTGTGCCAGCCGGCATCGCAATCCACCCCGTAGGCGAGGCAGCACGGCTTGCCGTCCTGGATGAAGATGGCTTGTCCCTTGAGGCTGTGCCCGCCATCGGTCTGCGCAAGCAGACAGGCATCATGCCCCTCCACGTCCAGCCGATGCCAGAGGATCGAAGCCGTCATTGCTGTCATCGTCACCTCCTTCGAGTTCAAAACGATGATGTGTTCCTTCGCCCGCCAGGCCAATTGTGTTTCACCGCGGCGCACTCCAGCTGACATGCCCTGACAGAATCCGGCTCCCTGCCGGCAGAGGAAAATTGTTGCCTTGACATTCGCGGCTTCACGCCCGACTTCCTAGCGCATGGCCCCGAAATCGAAGTCGATTTCGGAAAGGATCATGCGCAGAATCTAAAGTGCTACAGCGTCCTTTGCGCGTCCAAGAGGACGCGCGGCGCTGTAGTGTCGAGGAGACCAACCTATGCCAGAGCCCCGACGATCGACGATCGATGCCGGAGAAGTGGAACGCTTTTCCGCCCTTGCCGCCGAATGGTGGAACCCGAACGGCAAGTTCCGTCCCCTGCACAAATTCAATCCGGTCCGGCTGGCCTATATCCGCGACCAGATAGCGACGCGCTTCGGCCGTGACCCACGCGCTGCAAGGCCTTTCGAGGGACTGCGCATCCTCGACATCGGTTGCGGCGGCGGACTTTTGTGCGAGCCGATGGCGCGGCTTGGCGCCGAGGTTGTGGGCGCGGATGCCTCCGAAACCAACATCGAAGTGGCCAAGCTGCACGCCGCCGAAGGCAATGTCAGCGTCGACTATCGCGCCACGACGGCCGAGGACCTTGCCGACGCCGGCGAGAAATTCGACGTCATCCTCAACATGGAAGTGGTCGAGCATGTCGCCGACATCGACCTGTTCGTCGCCAAATGCGGCGAGATGGTGCGGCCCGGCGGCATCATGTTCGTGGCCACCATCAACCGCACGCTGAAGGCGCTGGGCTTAGCCATCATCGGCGCCGAATATGTGCTGCGCTGGCTGCCGCGCGGCACCCACCAGTTCGGCAAGCTGGTGCGCCCGGAAGAGCTCGAAAAGGCGCTTGGCGGCGCCGGCCTGACCATCATCGACCGCACCGGCGTCACCTACAATCCGCTGGCCGACCGCTGGGCGCGGTCGAAGGACATGGACGTCAACTACATGGTCCTGGCGGAAAAAGGCTCGGTCTGATCTATTCAGAATTCAGCGGCCTGTAGCCGCCGCGCCAGTAGATCAGCGCCTGGCCGGCATCGGACGTGCGCACGGCCTCGACCGAACCGATGACGATGGAATGCGTTCCGCGATCGATCATTTCATCGAGGCTGCAGTCGAATGCGGCCACCGCATCCGAAAGCAGCAAAGCTCCGGTCTTGAGCGTCACCCATTCGGCGCCCTCATAGCGGTCCTTGCCCTTGATGCCGCCGAAGCCGGAGAACCGCTCGGCCACGCGCTGATGCTGGGGGCCAAGCGAGTTGACGCCGAAATGCCGGTAGCGTTCGATCACCGGCCAGGTCGACGATGACCGGTTGACACAGGCGATCACCTTGGGCGGCTCGGCCGACAGCGAGACGACCGAAATGACCACCAGACCGGAGCGATCCTCGCCGGTGCCGGCGGTGATGACGCTGACATTGCCGACGATCAGCCGCATCGCGGCGCGAAAATCAGCTACATCGACGGCAGTCTCCTCGGATGTCTTCGGTTCGGTCATGGCTTGCTCCAGAGCACGATTCCAAAAAGGGAAAGGTCCTCGGAAAAGACCACGCTCAAACAAGAAGATAAAGCAGATCTGGATACAAATTCAGGTGAGATCGGCTCCAGGCGCGAAGGCAGTTCGGATCCCCTGCGACCGCTCACGCCTTCTGGCTTTGTGCCCTGGTGGTGATGAACACGCCGGCGGTGATGATGAGCGCGCCTGCCCAGGTCAGCAGTTGATAGTGCTCGCCGAGGAAGAGGGTTCCGGCAAACAGGCCGACGGCCGCCGCCACATAACCGATCTGGCTGAGATAGACCGGACCGCCGACCGCCTGCAGCCGGAAGAAGAACGCGAACATCGCCGATGCCGACGCAACCTGCGCGACGACGACCAGCGGCACGCCGCCGAGTGGGACGAAAGCTTCGCCGCCGAACAGGAGGAGAATGCCGGCAAGCAGCATCGCCGCCGACGCCAGATGGCTGCCGACGGCAAGCTCGATCGGGCCGGTACCGTCCGGCCAGTCGACCGTGCGATAGATGTTGCCGGCGGCAAGGCTGACCGGGATGAGCAACCCCATCGCCACCCAGAACAAATCGGCCGGCTGGCCGGCCTCGCCGCGCGTCACCGCGACCATGACGGCGCCGACGAAGCCGACGGCGATGCCGGCAATGCCCAGCATGTTGGGGCGCCGGACACGCAGCAGGATCGAGAACACCAGCGTGATGACCGGCGACAGCGTGAACATGATGCCGGTGTAGCCGGCGCCCAGATGCGGGATGGCCGAGAACATCAGGAGATTGGGGACAGCATAGGACACCGCGGCGGTGACGAAGAAATAGCGCAATTTGTGCGCGGTGAGCCGGACCCGCTTGCCGCGAGCCAAGAGCATGCACAGCAAGACCCCGCCGGCGCCGAGCGAGATGACGAAGGCCCAGACCATGGCCGGCACGCCGGCAGCCGTGGCGAGCTTGCCGAACGGCAGCGTCAGGCCGAGCAGGCCGCCGGTGACGACCAGCAGGCCGAGCGCCGAATCCCAGAGAAGCTTCATTGACCGAATCCTGTAGCGCGGCTCTTGGCCGGCATTGCATCTTGCAGTAAGATAACGGAAAGATTCTTAACGTCAAGATAAATGATGGTGAGACAGTTGGACAGGGCAGCACGGGCGATCGAGCAATGGAAGCGGGAACGACCCGATCTGGACGTCTCGCCGATGGGTGTGCTCGGGCGGCTGAACGAGGCCGCCTCGCTGATCGCCCGCGAGCGCCTGGCGCCGTTGTTTGCCCGTTATGGATTGCAGTCCGGGGAATTCGACGTGCTGGCAACGCTGCGCCGCTCTGGATCACCCTACGCCCTGACGCCGACCGCCCTCTATGAAGCGACGATGGTGACGTCAGGCGCCATGACCAACCGGCTCGACCGGCTCGAAACGTCCGGATTGATCCTGCGCGGGCCGCACCCCAACGATCGGCGCGGCATTGTCGTGCGGCTGACCGAAAAGGGTCTCGCGTTGATCGATGAGGCTATTGCCGCCCATGTTGCCAACGAGCATGAGATTCTTTCCGGCCTGACACCGGCCGAACGGGAGACGCTCTCTCGGCTGCTTGAGAAATTGATCGGGAGCGTGAGCTAAGCCGGGTCAGTTCGTAGGCTGCGGCGAGAACCGGCGCCGGTGTTTCCAGCGGCGGTATGATACGGTGAGGTCGACAAGCCGGGTCGGCATGTTGAGGTAGAGCAGAGCATCCCGCAAACCGCTGAGATAGCGCTCATTCATCGCCTTGTCGGAAAAGTCCGGCATGGCCTCGAGTGTCGCTTCGGCTTGCTGGCTCCGGCCCTTTCCGGTCGGCAATCTGGCCGCAAAGGCTATTTCTCGACGCAGACAGACCTGCTCCACGCGATCCCGCAGCGCCTCTTCGTAGCCGATACCACATCGCATAAGCCGCGCGTGGGTGGCTTCATGGACGATAATCGAAGCGACCAATTCCGGCGTCGTCCCTTCGCTGATGATATGGCGCTCGTCCAATTCGCATGCCTTGGAAGAGTTTGCCCATTGCGCGACGGAAGCAGGAAGGGTTGTGACAAATACCTGTCTTACGTCACCAAGCAGCCGTCTGTAGCGCACTGGATCAAAATCACGAATAAGCTGAAGCGCCTCGACGATCTTGTCGGTGCCCTTGTCGCTGATGATGAGCAACCCGTCGATCGTTCGGGTACCGCTAAGCTTGACGGCGCCCCAGCGGGCAATCGGCCAACGACGGCTCTTATGCTGCGTCGCGGCTCAATCGCTTCTGGGTCGCGCAAAGCTCCCTCGGAACTCAGTTGCGGTCGTCCGGAAACACCGGGATCGGCATGAACTCGACGCCGTCCTCGACCAGGCTCTTGGCTTCGTCCAGCGTCGCCTCGCCATAGATGCCACGCGGGTCGCTCTCGCCGAAATGGATCTTTCGCGCTTCCTCGGCGAACTTGTCGCCGACATAATCGGCATTCTCGCGCACCTTCTCGGCCATCGCCTTCAGCTGCGCCAAAGCCTGCTTCTGCGCCTCGCCCATGGCCAGCGCTATGGTTTCCTGCTTGCGCGCCGTGGAGACGGCCGGCGCCATCAGTGCTTTCTGCACCTTGTGCGAACCGCAGCTCGGGCAATCGACGAAGCCGCGCTTCTTCTGGGTGTCGAAATCGTCGTTGCTGCGGAACCAGCCTTCGAATTCGTGCTCGTGCTCGCAGATCAGGGCAAAGCGGATCAAGAGGCAGCACCCCTGAGCCGCGGCGCCTCGCCCGAGCCGGCATTGACGGCGAAATCCCGCGCATTCCTGAGATTGGGGATCTTCTTGCGCGCGGCAAGCGACTGCGCCGGATCGATCTCGGCGACGATCACCGCCGGTTCGTCATGCGCGGCTTCCGCAATGATCCGGCCCCACGGATCGACGATCAGCGAATGGCCGTAAGTCTCGCGGCCGTCTTCATGCAAGCCGCCTTGCGCGGCGGCGACGACATAGGCGCCGTTCTCGATGGCGCGGGCCCTGAGCAGCACGTGCCAGTGCGCCTCGCCCGTCTGGCGGGTGAAGGCAGCCGGTACGGAAAGCAGGTCTGCGCCGGCCAACGCCTCGGCGCGGAAGAGTTGCGGAAAGCGCAGATCGTAGCAAACGGCGAAGCCGAGCTTTGCACCCTCGATGTCGGTGACGACGGCCTCGGTTCCCGGTTCATAGGCGGCGGACTCACGCCAGCTCTCGCCATTGTCGAGATCGACGTCGAACATGTGGATCTTGTCGTAGGCGGCGAGCGCAGCACCATCCGGCCCGAACAGCAGCGCCCGGTTGGCGAGCTTGCCGTCGGCGCGCAGAATGGCGGTCGAGCCGATATGCAGGAAGATGCCGAGCTCCCTGGCCAGCCTGCGCGCGGTCGCGACGACGATGTCCTTGTCTTCCGACGTGAACGATGCGGCGCGAGCTTCCTTGTCGCGGATCAGCGCGCCGGTCATTTCCGGCGTCTGGACGTAGGTAGCACCCAGGCTGGCTGCTTCACGCACCAGCCGTTCGAGATCGACGGCGTTGCGCTCGGGGCTCTCGCCCGAACGCATCTGGATCGCAGCGGCCTTGAAAACACCCATCGTCATTCCCTCAATTCGTCGCGCCGTTGGCGAGCAATTTGTCCAGCCGGCCTTCGGCCTCCAGCTCGTGGAGGTCGTCACAGCCGCCGACATGCGTATCGCCGATGAAAATCTGCGGAAAGGTCCTGCGGCCATGCGCCCGGGAGATCATCTCCTGGCGCAATTCCGGCGAGAAGGAGGCATCGTGCTCGGTAAAGGCTATGCCCTTGCGCTCGAGCAGCCGCTTGGCTGCCGTGCAATAGCCGCACATCATGCGGGTGTAGATCGTGACATCGGTCATGACGAATTTCCGCTGTTCGTTGCCGACTTATATAGTCGCGGACTCGTCCGCCCGAAAGTCCCCCGGCAACACACGCGCAAAGGTCAGCACGTCGACGGCGGCCGCACCTCCCCTTTTCAGCGCCTTGGTGGCGGAACGCACCGTGGCGCCGGTGGTGTAGACATCGTCGATCAAAAGTACCCTGCGGCCGGCGATCTCGATTTCCGCCTCGGCGGGCACCCGGAACGCGGCCCGCACATTCTCCTCGCGTTCGCCGCGCTCCAGCCCGACCTGCTGGCGGGTGAGTTTCACGCGCCGCACCGCCGACGGGGCGAAGGGCAATCCGCTAAGTGCCGAGACCGCCCTTGCCAGTTCCGCCGACTGGTTGAAGCGCCGCCTGAAAAACCGCCGCCAGTGCAGCGGCACCGGCACCACCACATCCGCTTCGGCGATGAGATCGGCACCCGCACGCATCATCCAGCGCGCCATCCAAGGTGCCAGATCTGTGCGATCCTGGTATTTCAACCCTTGCACCATCTGGCGCGCAACGCCGGAATAGGCGACCGCCGCCCGCGCCCGCTCGAAAGGCGGGGGATCGGCAATCGCCTCGGCCGACAGAAAGCCTTCGCCCATATGGTGGGTGAACGGCGTACCCATGACAGGGCACCATGGCCGCTCCAGCAGCCTGAGCTTCGGCCAGCAGGCGCCGCACAGCACGCCCGGTTGCGAGACATGCCGGCGGCAACCGGCGCAGACCGGCGGAAACAGCATCCGCGCCGGCCAGCCGACAACCGACCGGGCCAGGTTCGTGATCCCGATGGACTTGATCTTGGGCATCGGATCGGCCACGTGGTTGCTCCTGCGCGCCACTATATCAACGATCTCGGAGCGTGGACAAACAAAGGATCTGCCCGTTGCAGCCAATAATGGATACCTCTCTGTGGCTGACGCACAAGCGGCGCGCGCTTGCCCGTCCGGTCGACGGCGCGGACTTCCTCATGCGCCGCACGGCCGAGGACCTTGCCGACCGGCTGGGCGCCGTCGAGCGCCGGTTCGGCAAGGCGGCCGTGCTGTTTTGCCAGACGCCGGCGGCGGCCGAAACGCTCGCTGAAAGCGGCAAGGTCGCCGACATTGTCCGCGTCGAGACGGATACGGCTTTCCTGAGCGGTGGCGATGCCGGCCTGATCGCACCGCTTGAAACCGTGCCGTTCGAGCCGGAAAGCCTCGATCTGGCGGTGTCGCTCTTGTCGCTGCAGGCCATGAACGACATCCCAGGCATACTGATCCAGATCCGCCGTGCGTTGCGGCCGGATGGGCTTTTCCTCGGCGCCTTTGCCGGCGCCGGTACGCTTTTCGAGTTGCGCGAAAGCCTGCTTGCGGCCGAGACCGAGCTTTACGGCGGCGCCAGCCCGCGTGTCGCCCCGTTCACCGACGTGCGCGATGCCGGTGCGCTGCTGCAGCGCGCCGGTCTCGCTCTGCCGGTCGCCGACGTCGAGACGGTGACGGTGCGCTATGCCAGCCTGTTCAACCTGATCGCGGATCTGCGGGCCATGGGCGAGACCAATGCGCTCACCGATCGCAGCCGGCGCCCGGGCTCGCGCAAGCTGTTTGCCCGCGCGGCGGAAATCTACGCCGAGCGGTTTTCCGACCCCGACGGCCGCGTCAGGGCAAGTTTCTCGATTGTCTGGATGTCCGGCTGGGCGCCCGACGCTTCGCAGCAAAAACCGCTGAAGCCAGGGTCGGCCAAGGTCTCGCTGAAAACAATCCTGGAGGCGCCCGACGGGCAATGATCCTGCCCCAGGCGCGGGAAAGCCGGATCAGGGAGTGGGTGCGAAAGCGTTCGCAAGCTTGCTGTTGTTGTCGCTGAACAGCCAGATGATCCCGTCGCGGACCTCACCGATACCGCCGACGATGGCCAGCGACAGCACGGCGATGATCACGCCATATTCGACGGCCGTGGCGCCGGTCTCGTCGTTCAGAAAACCCAGCAGCACTGCTTTCATGGCCTCAACCCCTCTGTCCGGGACCTTACAGCCGACCTGTTAAGAAAGGTTAACGGCAAAGGCTTAACAGGCGGTGAAACCGCCGCCTTTGCGAAATTTCTTAACCATGTCAGCAGTCGCCGCTGCTCCGGCCATTGGACCTGATGATGCAGACCGAGCTCGGCTGCGGCTGCAGCACGCTGCGGCGCAGCGTGTAGGTTTCGCGATGGCCGATCGAGCCTGTGGCCGCCATGTCGAGCCCGCCGAAACCGTCACGGACCGACAGCGAGCGTGTCTGGCTGTCGAGGAAAGGGGTTGCGATCAGCGCCAGCGCCACCGCGGCCGAACCGAACAGAAGCGTTATGCGCAATATGCCCATGCCCGCATCGGCGGCGCGAAACCCCCGCTCGGGCCGGATCGAGTCCCAATCCCTGTCTAGGCTCATGCTATCGCTCCCCGGCAATCGACGGCTCGGCCGCGAACGGCCATGCTTCAATTTTTCACGACGAGATAAATCTTCCATTAATGCTGGCTGATACAACGCCTCGGCCAGGAACCGGCCGGACGGGAGCCTCAGAGAAGATCGATGAGGAACGGGATCAGCGGCTCATCGGCCGGCGGCATCGGGTAATCGCGCATCTGCTTCGGCCGCACCCATTTCAGCGCCTGCCCTTCCCTGGGCTGCGCGATACCGCGAAAGCGGCGGCAGATGAACAGCGGCATCAGCAGGTGGAAATCGTCGTAGGAATGGCTGGCGAAAGTGAGCGGCGCCAGGCACGGGATGTCGGTTTCGATGCCGATTTCCTCATGCAGTTCGCGAATGATGCATTGTTCGGGCGTCTCGCCCGGCTCGACCTTGCCGCCGGGAAATTCCCACAGCCCGGCAAGTTGCTTACCCTGAGGCCGCTGCGCCAAAAGCACCCGGCCGTCGGCATCGACCAGCGCGCAGGCGGCGACCAGCAGCAGGCGCTTGCCGGCAATCACGACATCATTCATGACCCGGCGGCCGGCGGTAGTGGTAGCGATAGACTTCCTCGAAGCCGAGCGAATGGTAGAGCGCCAGTGCCGGCACATTGTTGGCCTCGACTTGCAGCCAGGCTTCCCGTGCGCCCCGCAGCCGTGCCCATTTCAGTGCCGACAGGATCAGGTTGCGGCCGTGGCCCCTGTTGCGTGCCGACTTGTCGGTGGCGACTTCGAACAGGCCGGCGAGATCGCCGTCATGCACGCAGATCAGCGTCGCCAGCGCTTCTGATCCATCTTCGAGCGCGAACAGCCCGGCTTCGGGCTGGATGGCGCCGATGATCTCCGACAGGCCGGGGCGCAGCGAAACATCCGAACCGCTGACCTTGAGCGACGCGCCGATGAAGCGGCTGATGTCTTTCAGCGGGATCTGGTCCATGGCAGCGTCGAGTTGCGCATCGGCCAGCGGCAGCCGCATGACCAGCGACTCGTCGAACCGGCTCCATCCCTCACGGTCGAGATGACTGGCAAGATCGGGACCCGACAACGGCGACATACGGAATGTCAGCGGCCTGCCATAGGCATCGAAACGGCGGCTGGCCCGGCCGATACGGTCGGCAATGTGCTGGATGTCGCCGGGATCGAGCGGATTGACCGAGTTCAGCCGCTTGGCCGGATGGCCGGCGGTCAGCCGCACCACCCAGGTGCCGTCATAGTGGACGGCGGCCGCCGGCCAGGCGCGAAAGCCGGCCGCCTCGTAACGGCGCACGATCGCGAGCATGCTTGCCGGATGCCTGGAGCTCAAAACCGTCAGCTCCGGTAATCGCCATTGATGGCGACATATTCCTTGGTGAGGTCGCAGGTCCACACCGTCGCCTTGCCACGGCCAATGCCGATATCGGCGCGGATGCGGATATCGTCGCGCTTCATGTAGGCCGACGTCGCCGCCTCGGAATAGCCGGGGTCGCGCTCGCCTTCATGCGCCAGCCTGTTGTCGCCGAACCAGATCGACAGCCGGTCGCGATCGGCGGGTTCGCCGGCCTTGCCGACGGCCATGACGACGCGGCCCCAATTGGCGTCCTCGCCGGCGACTGCCGTCTTGACCAGCGGCGAATTGGCGATCGACAGCGCGATGCGCTTGGCCGAGCGCGCCGATTTGGCGCCGGTGACGGTGACTTCGACCTGCTTGCGGGCGCCTTCGCCGTCGCGCACCACCTGCAGCGCCAGCGATTTCAGCACCTTGCCGAGCGCCCGGCGGAACGTGCCGAGACGGGCATCCTTGGGATCGGTTATCTCCGGCGCGCCGCGCCTGGCGGCCTTGCCGGTGGCGAAGATCAGCAGCGTGTCGCTGGTCGAGGTGTCGCTGTCGACGGTGACCGCGTTGAAAGTCTTGGCCGTGCCGCGCGACAACAGATCCTGCAGGACAGGTGCGGCGATCGGCGCGTCGGTGGCGATGAAGGAGAGCATCGTCGCCATGTCGGGCGCGATCATGCCGGCGCCCTTGGAAATGCCGTTGATGGTGACATCGGTGTCGCCGAGCTTGACGGTCGCGGTCGCCACTTTCGGATAGGTATCCGTGGTCATGATCGCCTTTGCCGCTTCGGTCCACAGCTCGGGCTTGCCCTTGCTGACCAGCCCCGCGAGCAGATGGCTGAATTTGCTGGTGTCGAGCGGCTCGCCGATGACGCCGGTCGAGGCCATGAAAACCTCCGCTGCCGTGCAGCCGGCCGCCTTCGCCGCCGCCTCGCCGGTCAGTGCGGTCGACTCGCGGCCCTTCTTGCCGGTGAAGGCATTGGCGTTGCCGGAATTGACGACCAGCACCCGCGCCTTGCCCGCGCCGAGATTCTGCCGGCAGAAATCGACCGGCGCCGAGGGGCATTTCGATTTCGTGAACACGCCGGCGACCGCAGTGCCTTCATCGAAGACCATGGTCAAAAGATCGGTGCGGCCCTTGTACTTTATCCCGGCCTCGGCGGTGGCGATGCGCACCCCCTCGATTTCTGGCATTTTCGGGTATTTCTTCGGCGCAAGCGGCGAAATCGTCGTGGACATGGAGGCCTCGGGCGGGAAAATCGCAAGGGAAGGCCGGTTTGCCCGATAGACCGCGCCGGCGCAAGGGCGTTTTCGTCGCTCTTGTCCGGGAGCTCGAACTCGCCCCTCGGAGCAGGGCTCCGAGACGTCGCAAGCCATGCAGTAGACATCGTCCGACGGCCGGTCCGGCGGTGTCAGCCAGTTTGCGCCCGCCGCGTTCATCTCAATAGGAATTTATTCTTGACAGGGTGAGAGCAGCTATGCTACATTTTCGTCCATGGTGCTGATTTGCGCCAGTGACCCGCCGTCCGGCGGGTTTTGCTTTGGGGCCTCGCCAACCAACACGCCGGTAAGGTTCCAGAAAAACGACCAACCCCTGCCCCGACCTTGCCAGCCTCCAGAAGCTTTAAAACGCGCCGTTTCGTTTGAGTGTCGGGTCACCTATATTGCCGGCGAAGTGTTTGGCGAGGACGACAGAGATGGCCGAGGACGCCGATCCGGCGCGCAGATCGATCGGTGCGCGGCGCAATCCCGACAGCGCCGAGGCCATTCTCCAAGCCGCCGAGACCGTACTGGTCGAAGCCGGTTATGCCGGTTTCTCGATCGAGGCGGTGGCGCGGCGGGCCCGCGCCGGCAAACCCACCATCTATCGCTGGTGGCCGAGCAAGGCGGCGTTGCTGCTTGAGGTCTACCAGCGCCAGAAGCGCGTCGATGTTCCCGATACCGGGCGGCTGGAGGAGGATCTCGTCGGCTTCCTGAAGAACCTGTTCGCCCACTGGCGCGAGACATCGTCGGGAAGCGTGTTCCGGTCGCTGATCGCCGAGGCACAGTCGGACGAGACCGCGGCCGCGGCCCTTGCCGACTACTCACTGGGCCGACGGTCCCATACCGCCCAGATCATCGAACGCGCCAAGGCAAGGGGCGAAATCCCGGCCGAAATCGATTCAGCTGTTGTCGCCGACCTGATCGCCTCCTTCGCCTGGAGACATCTGCTGACCAACCGGCTCGACGAGGACGAAGCGACCATCGGCAAGGCCGTCAACTACGTGATGCGAGGCATAGCGGCGCCTGCCTCGTAAAGACGGCAATGAATGAAAAAGGGCGCGGCAACCCCTGGCTGCCGCGCCCCTTTTCAAAAAGCTGCCAGTCTTACTTGGCGCTTTCCAGCGTATCGACCGCCTTCTTCAGGTTGGCGTCGGGGATCTCGACCTTGGCGCCGGCGCGCAGCGACTTGACCAGCGCGAAATACTTGTCGCGGATGACCGCCTGCTTGGCCTGGTCCTTGACGTCGTCGAAGGCCGGCGGCTGCTTGGTGCGCTTGTCTTCAAGCTTGATGACATGCCAGCCGAACTGCGTTTGCACCGGCTGCTCGGTGTATTTGCCGACCTCGAGCGCGGAGGCCGCCTTGTCGAACTCCGGCACCATCTGGCCAGGTCCGAACCAGCCGAGATCGCCGCCGCTGGTCTTGCCTGACGGATCGCTGGTGTGCTCGTTGGCGAGCTTCTGGAAGTCGGCGCCGCCGTCGAGCTGCTTGATGATCGCCTCGGCCTCTTCCTTCGTCTTCACGAGGATGTGACGGGCATGCAGCTCGTTGGTGGGCGGCGTGTTGGCGATTTCCTGGTCGTAACGGGCGCGGACCTCGGCGTCGGTGACCTTGTCGACGACACCCTTCTCGACCATCTCGCCATGCAGCGCGCGCTGCTGCAGGAAGGCCATGCGGCGCTGGAAGTCGGGATCCTTGTCGAGCCCTGTGGTGACCGCCTGGGCGGCCATGACGCGGATCTCGATGGCAGCCGAAAGGGCGGCGGCACGGCGCTGCTCGGGCGGCAATTGTGCGAACTGCTGCGACAATTCCCCTTCGGCAAGCACCAGATCTGCTTCGGTCAGGGGCTGACCGTTGACCGTGGCGATAACCTTATTGGGATCGACCGGTGCCGCGGCTGGCGCTGCTGCATCCGCTGGAGCGGGAGCGGTTTGCTGCGCCATCACAGGCGAGAGCGAAAGGGCCGACAGGCCGACGGCCAAGCCAAGGCTGGCGAGCGACGCGCGGCGAAACAACAGGGACATAGGGGGACTCCGGTGGGGATTGTTAAGAGGGGTGCTTCCAGATCGGCCAGATTGTGGCGGAATTTGGCGCAGCCAGCAGGGCCAGCGCGGCGTTGACATCAGTTGAGCCCCCTCTTATCTGTCCAACGACTTTGCGTCCAGAACCGTTTTCCGGGCGCTTTTTGTGTTTGTCCACGTTCACGTGGAATTGATGGGGCCGCCCGGCGCTCATCTCAAGATTGAGAATTCTATCGAAAGGACCATTGGATGGTCAGTCTCGGCGGTCTCGCCCGTAAGGTTTTCGGTTCCTCCAACGACCGTCGGGTCAAATCGACCCGGCCCCGTGTCGAGGCGATCAACGCCATGGAAAACGAGATGCGGGCGCTTTCCGATGAGGAATTGGTCGGCCGCACCGCGAAATTCCGCCAGGACATCGCCAACGGCGCCACGCTCGACGATCTGTTGGTGCCGGCCTTCGCCACCGCCCGCGAGGCCGCGCGCCGCGTGCTCGGCATGCGCCCCTTCGATGTCCAGCTGATCGGCGGCATGGTGCTGCACAATGGCGGCATTGCCGAGATGCGCACTGGCGAGGGCAAGACCCTGGTCGCGACGCTGCCGGTCTACCTCAACGCGCTTGCCGGCAAGGGCGTCCACGTCGTCACCGTCAACGACTATCTGGCCACCCGCGACTCCGAATGGATGGGCCGCGTCTACAAATTCCTCGGCCTCTCGGTCGGCGTCATCGTCCACGGCCTGTCCGACGAGGAGCGCAGCGCCGCCTACGCCGCCGATGTCACCTACGCCACCAACAACGAGCTCGGCTTCGACTATCTGCGCGACAACATGAAATACGAGCGCGCCCAGATGGTGCAGCGCGGTCACAATTACGCGATTGTCGACGAAGTCGATTCCATCCTGGTCGACGAGGCACGCACGCCGTTGATCATTTCCGGTCCGCTCGAGGACCGTTCGGAAATGTACAACACCATCGACACCTTCATCATCCAGTTGCAGCCGCAGGATTATGAGATCGACGAGAAGCAGAAGACCTCGATCTTCACCGAGGAAGGCACCGAGAAACTCGAGAACCTTTTGCGCGACGCCGGCCTGCTCAAGGGCGAGTCGCTCTACGACGTCGAGAACGTCGCCATCGTCCACCACGTCAACAACGCGCTGAAGGCGCACCGGCTGTTCCAGAAGGACAAGGACTATATCGTCCGCAACGGCGAGATCGTCATCATCGACGAGTTCACCGGCCGCATGATGCCGGGCCGCCGCTATTCGGAAGGCCTGCACCAGGCGCTCGAAGCCAAGGAGCATGTGGCGATCCAGCCGGAGAACCAGACGCTCGCCTCCGTCACCTTCCAGAACTATTTCCGCCTCTACAAGAAGCTGTCCGGCATGACCGGCACGGCGCTGACCGAGGCAGAGGAATTCGGCAACATCTACGGCCTCGAAGTCACCGAGATCCCGACCAATCTGCCGGTGATCCGCATCGACGAGGACGACGAGGTCTATCGGACGGTCGAGGAGAAATACAAGGCGATCGTCAGGGAGATCCGCGAAGCCAGCGCCAAGGGCCAGCCGACGCTGGTCGGCACCACCTCCATCGAAAAATCCGAGCAGCTGGCCGAGCGCCTGCGCAAGGAAGGTTTTACCGATTTCGAAGTGCTGAACGCTCGCCATCACGAGCGCGAGGCGGCGATCGTCGCCCAGGCAGGCAAGCCCGGCGCCATCACCATCGCCACCAACATGGCCGGCCGCGGCACCGACATCAAGCTCGGCGGCAATGCCGAGATGCGGATCGAGGAAGAGCTCGGCGACATGCCGGCCGGCCCCGAACGCGAGGCGCGGGAAAAGGAAATCATTGCCGACATTGAGCGGCTGAAGGAAAAGGCGCTGGCCGCCGGCGGCCTCTATGTGCTGGCCACCGAACGCCACGAATCGCGCCGCATCGACAACCAGCTTAGAGGTCGTTCAGGAAGACAAGGCGACCCCGGCCGCTCGAAATTCTTCCTGTCGCTGCAGGACGATCTGATGCGCATCTTCGGCTCCGAGCGCATGGACGGCATGCTGCAGAAGCTCGGCCTCAAGGAAGACGAGGCGATCATCCATCCGTGGATCAACAAGGCGCTGGAAAAGGCGCAGAAGAAGGTCGAGGCGCGCAACTTCGACATCCGCAAGAACCTGTTGAAATATGACGACGTCTCCAACGACCAGCGCAAGGTGGTGTTCGAGCAGCGCATCGAACTGATGGACGGCGAAGGCCTCTCCGAAACGATCGCCGAGATGCGCGAAGGCGTCATCGACGAGATCGTCGCCAAGGCCATTCCCGAAAATGCCTATGCCGAGCAGTGGAACGTTGCCGGGCTGAAGGCCGAGATCGCCGAGTTCCTGAACCTCGACCTGCCGGTCGAGGACTGGGCCAAGGAAGAGGGCATCGCCGAGGACGACATCCGCGAGCGCATCGCGCAGGCCGCCGAAGCCGCCGCCAAGGAGCGCGCCGAGCGTTTTGGCCCCGAGGTGATGAATTACGTCGAGCGCTCGGTGGTGCTGCAGACGCTCGACCATCTGTGGCGCGAACACATCGTCAATCTCGACCATCTGCGCTCGGTCGTCGGCTTCCGCGGCTACGCCCAGCGCGATCCGCTGCAGGAGTACAAGGGCGAGGCGTTCGAGCTCTTCCAGGCGATGCTCGGCAATCTGCGCCAGGCCGTCACCGCGCAGCTGATGCGCGTCGAACTGGTCCGTCAGGCCGCCGAAGCCCCGCCTCCGGAAGCCCCCGACATGTTCGGCACCCATATCGACGGCACAACCGGCGAGAACGACTTCGAAGGCGGCGAAACCGCCCTCCTGGTCCGCCCGGAGACAACCGCAATCGTCGCCCCCGAAGACCGCGACCCCAACAACCAGGCCACCTGGGGCAAAGTCGGCCGCAACGAAGCCTGCCCCTGCGGATCGGGAAAGAAGTACAAGCACTGCCATGGGGCTTTTGCGTAAGAGCGCGGCGCTTCCCTTCTCCCCGTCACTATACGGGGAGAAGGTGGCCCGCGGGGCCGGATAAGGGGCGGCGCCGACGTTCGCGATTAGCCCATCTCCCCACCTGAGGGGGAGATGGCCGGCAGGCCAGAGGGGGGCGATGTCCCGCCGACTAAGCCGCCTCGAACTCGAACTTCAGCTGCGCGGCCTCATCCTCTGGCAGCCAAGGCACCATCTGAGGCACGATCTTGCGATAAAGCCGGGTGCTATCCTGATCGGCAACGTCTCCGTGCTGCGCGCCTCGGCGATGATGAAACAGCGGCGCAAACCTCAAACGCCTGTGCCGCCCCTCATCCGCCTGCCGGCACGTTCTCCCCGTATAGGGACGGGGCGAAGGAAATTCCTCACCCAACCGTTTCTTAATGTGTCTCCGCTACACCAACGCCTGAAAAAGAAGCGGAAAACGGAGAGAAATCGGGGTGCGCTTTTCCGCGGCCACGACTGCCGGGCGGTTCTTGCCGCAGCGTTGGGCGCTGCGCATGGGGCCGTTGCTTGGCCGCATCGATGCTGTGCTGTTCACCGCCGACGAGCGCGGCGAGGCCAGCCGCATGTCGGTTATCGCCTTCTCGGTCCGCATCGTCAGCGCCGTCATTGCCTTCGTCAGCCAGGTGCTGATGGCACGCTGGATGGGCTCGTTCGAGTACGGCATCTTCGTCCTCGTCTGGGTGACGATGGTCATCGTCGGCAATCTCGCCTGCCTGGGCTTCCACACCTCCGTCATCCGCTACATTCCCGAATACCGCGAGCGCGGCTTGATGGACGAGTTGCGCGGCATCGTGCTGGCCAGCCGTCTGTTCGTGCTGATCGCCTCGACGCTGATTGCCGGGCTCGGCGCGCTCGGCGTCTGGCTGGCGGCACCCTGGATCGAGAGCTACTATGTGATCCCGTTCATCCTCGGCGTCATCTGCCTGCCGATGATCGCCATGTCCGACCTTCTGTCGGGCCTGGCACGCGCCAACAGCTGGGCGCTGTTTGCCCTGTCGCCGACCTATCTGGTGCGGCCGGTGCTGATCCTGCTGTTCATGGCGCTGATGCTGCTGGCGGGCTATGCTCCTGACGCAAAGACCGCGATCTTCGCCTCGATCGCCGCCACCTACGCCACAACGCTCGGCCAGCTTATCGGTGTCACCCAGCGCATGGAACGGCAGATTCCGGCCGGGCCGATGAAGGTCCATTTCGCGCAATGGTTCGTCGTCTCGCTGCCGATCTTCCTGGTCGAGAGCTTCTTCTTCCTGCTGACCAATGCCGACGTGCTGATGGTCGGCGCCTATATGGACCCCAATGACGTCGCCGTCTATTTCGCCACGGTGAAGACCCTGGCGCTGGTGCATTTCGTCTACTTCGCCGTCAAGGCCGGCGTTGCCCAGCGCTACGCCCAGTTCACCCATGGCGACCCGCAAAGGCTCGCCGCCTTTGCCCGCGAGACGGTGTCGTGGACGTTCTGGCCTTCGCTGTTGATGGCGCTGCTGGTGCTGGCGCTCGGCGAGCCGATGCTGGTGCTGTTCGGCCCGGAATTCAGCAGCGGCTATCCCTTGCTGTTCCTGCTCGTCTTCGGCGTCGCGGCGCGCGCCGCCGTCGGCCCCTGCGAAAGCCTGCTGACGATGAGCGGCAACCAGAACATCTGCGCCGCCGTCTATGCCATGACGCTGGCCTTCAACATCGCCCTCAACGTGATGCTGATCCCGATGTTCGGCCTGTGGGGCGCGGCCATGGCCACCGCCTTTGCCATGATCTTCGAAGCCGGCGCGCTGTCCTTCACGGTGTGGCGCAAGCTCGGCATCGTCATGCTTATCTTCGTGCCTGCGAAAGGAGCCGCGTGATGGCTGCCATCCCGTTGCTTGAGGAAACCAGCGGCGGCACCGCCGGCGCCATGGTGTCGGGCCTTGCCGGGCTGACCCGTGACGCCGACCCCGCCCATATCGAGATTCTCGCCAACAACCGGCCCGAGCGCAAGCTCGCCATCTACCCGGCATCCGCCGGTTTCGACCTGGTCGAGGAACTGGATTATCTCTGCGCCCGCACGGTCGAGCCCAACGTGTTCTTCAACCCGCGTTTCCTTGCGCCCGCCATGCCGCGGCTGGAGGATCGCGAGGTGCGGCTGGCGGTCATCCGCGACGGCGACGAATACCGCAACCGGCTGCGCCTCCTGGTGCCGTTCTCGGTGGAACGGCCGGTGGTGCCGCTCGGCGTGCCGGTGATGCGCACATGGTCGAGCCCGTTCGGTCCGCTCGGCACGCCGCTGGTCGACCGCGACGACCCGGTGGGCGTCGTCGAGGATTTCTTCTCGATGCTGTCGCGCCCGCATCTCAAGCTGCCGAAAGTGTTCGTCCTGCCCGATGTCCGGCTCGATGGCCCGGTGGCGAGCCTGTTTGCCACCGTGGCCGAGACGCGCGGCCTGATGCTGGTCACCACCGGCCAGACCCTGCGCCCGGCGCTGGAGAGCGAGCGCGACGGCGATGATTATCTGAAGGCCTCGCTGCGTTCGCACCATTATCGCGAATTCCGGCGGCTGAAGCGGCGCCTCGGCGACCTCGGCAGGCTGGAGCATGTCGTGGCGCGCGGCCCCGAAGACATCCGCCACGCCATCGAGAACTTCCTGACGCTGGAGGCGGCCGGCTGGAAGGGCCGCGAACGCACCGCCATGGCGATCGACCGTTTCCGCGCCGCCTTCGCCCGCGAAGCCGTGCACCGGCTGGCCGAGCAGGACATGTGCCGCATCCATTCGCTGACGCTCGACGGCCGCACCATTGCCTGCCTGATCGTCTTCGTCGAAGCCGGCATCGCCTACACCTGGAAGACCGCCTATGACGAGACGCTGGCCAGCTATTCGCCGGGCACCTTGCTGATGATCGAGGTGACCAGGCAGCATCTCGACGATCCCAACATCATGATGACCGATTCCTGCGCCGTGCCCGACCATCCGGTGATGAGCCGGCTATGGGCCGAGCGCAAGCCGATGGGCACGCTGGTGATCGGCCTGACGCCGGACGCCGACCGCCTCACCCGCCAGGCCGCCTCGCAACTGCACCTCTACCGCGAAACCCGCAACATGGCCCGCCTGCTGCGCAACCGCATGAAGAGCTTGTTGGGGCGGCGCTGAGAAAAGGCAAGGGTGCGGTTCTGGAAGGATGGCACATTTTCGCTGCAATATTTGACACAGAGGTGGCCGGGACTTTACTTCGATTGCCCAAGAGGCAAGCGCTAAGATCGACTTCCGCTTCAAAAAAACGAGATTTTTTGCAGCAATTTTCCGGTGAAACCCGGCAAGATCTACTCGCATTCTTGTCCTTGATGCACGATAGTCTAGTGATTCGGTCCGCGATGAGAGAAAAATGTCGCTGAATCATGAGGCCAACGGCGCCCGGCACATCAGTGCGAACGACAGCGCCGTTGTCCGAAGGGCCGACGAAGACTTCGAAGAACTGATTCGAAGCATCCGAGCCGCCACGCATCAAGCTTTGCCTCTCTTCGAAGAGGAGCCCGTGACCGGATTGGCCCAGTCAGACACGCTGGCCGCCTCCCTCGGCTCGACTTCGGCCCGGACGGGCTCGAGTCAGGTCCACGCCATGCGCGGCTCCTCGCTCTTGTCCAACGATGACGACTTGGCGTGGTCGTTGGTTGAGGACCATGTGGCCAGGCTCGATGCGCAAACGCACGATGCCGACGCTCCCGATACGGACAAATGGGACTTGCAGGAAGAGGTGGCGAAGCTGCAACGCTTGCAGGATCGCACCTCGAAAGAGCTTGGGCGAAAATCGCGCGAGCTATCGATCGCAAGCAAGACCATCGCCGACCTGGAGGTCCAACTCAACAGGGCACGGCAGACCATTGCGCAGGCGGATAGGCATGCCGGCCAGCGCGCAACACGGTTCCTCGAAGCGAATGTCGAGGTCGAGCGCCTGGGACGGAACCTGGCGCGCGTGTCGGGGCAACTCCGCGACGAGACCATGACCAGGCAAGCCGCCGAGCAGGCGCGTGAGGACGTTGCATCGCGGCTCGCCAGCTTGCAACAGGCCGCCATGCTGCTTCGTTCCAAGGTCGCGGACTACCAGCTCCACAACGAACGACTGACCGGCAAACTATCTGCGCAGATGCTTGTACAGCAGGACCTGCAGGCGCGGCTGTCCACGGTCGAGCATCAGCGCGGCGTTCTCGGCGATTGCGCCGCCGCCGCGCAGGAACGGGCCGTGGAACTTGAAAAGAGGTTGCGCTCGCTCCAGCGCAGCGCCCCCGATCAAAGCGTGGTCCGCGCAACGCCGAGCGCCGGGCAGCGCGCCGAGGACGTGGCCGAGCATCGGCGCCAAACCTCGGAAACCGAGATTGCGAAATTACGCCAGGAGCGCGACGCGGCGCGCCGAGACTGTGGCGCGGTGAAGGTTCAACTCGCCGATCTCCGCTTGCGCGGCATGACCGACGAACTCGCGCATGCCCGTTGCCGCAACGAGAACCGCCAGCTTCACCAAAGGCTGGAAACGCTGACACGCCAGGATCCGCCCAGCGGACCGGCAGCCGATGACAGCGCCGATCTAGAACGGACATTCGACGAATTGCTGGCAGCTGGCGAGATCGGCCCGGCCAATGACGGCGACCCCAGCGTGGCGCGCAAAGCGTGTTGATCGCCTGCTGAGACGTATCGGGAGCCAAAGCGACCGTGACGTCCTTCGTCTATTGAACTTCGAGTGGCCCGCCACCCGAAGCTCGGAGAGCGAAGGGTGGTGCCCCTAGCCGGGATCGAACCAGCACTCCTTGCGGAACTCGATTTTGAGTCGAGCGCGTCTACCAATTCCGCCATAGGGGCTCAGGCCGGGCGGCCTGGATGGCGCGGGACTATACGGTTGGAGGGCTGTTCGTCAACTGGCCAATTCCTCGTCGCCCCGGATGCGACCAAACTGCGCCTTTCGATTTCGTGACGGGGCTGCCATTGTGCAGCGCGGAAAATCTTTCTAGACAGGCGGCGCATCAAAGCGCGGCACGTCTGCGGGGACGGATGGCGTGCGCTGGGTCTTTGTTCTGTGCATGCCGTTACACCCCAACCTGCCTGCAATTGAACGACACGCATTAGGAGTGCCGATGCTTCGCGGACTTTACGACTGGACCCTGTCGCTGGCGGCCCGCAAATCCGCCGAATGGTGGCTGGCCTTCATCGCCTTCGTCGAAAGCTCGGTGTTCCTGGTGCCGGCCGACGTGCTCTATCTGCCGATGGCGCTGTCGCGGCCGGATCGCGCCTACCGCTATGCGCTGATCGCCACCGTCGCCTCGGTGCTGGGCGGCATCGCCGGCTGGTTCATCGGCCACTATGCCTATGACGCGGTCGCCAGGCCGATCCTCGAATTCTACGGCAAGTACGACGAGTTCGAGCAACTGCGCGCGGGCGCCGGCGTCGGCTTCATCGTCCTGATGCTGATCACATCGGGTGCCGCCCACCTGCCGCCGATCAAGGTGGTGACGATCCTGTCCGGTGTCATCGGCGTCAATTTGCTGCTGTTCATCGTACTGGCGATCGTGGCCCGCGGCGCCCGCTTCCTGCTGCTCGCCTGGCTGCTGCGCCGCTATGGCGAACCGATCCGCGAATTCATCGAAAAGCGCCTCGGCCTGATCGCCGGCGCCGGCGCGGTTGCCCTGATTTTGCTCTATATCCTGGTCAAATACGCGTTCTGAACAGAACCATTGCGAGCCGGACGGACCGATTGAAATGACAGCGACCATGAATGCCGACACCGGACGCCAGCGCACGCTGACCGCCTTGTTCCTCGCCGTCGCCATGGCCGCCACCGTTGGCTCGGCGCTCGGCTTCCAGTATCTCGGCGGCTACATCCCCTGCCACCTCTGCCTCGAACAGCGCACGCCCTACTATATCGGCGTCCCGCTGATGGTGCTGGCGGTGATTGCGTCGATGCTGCACGCACCCAGCTGGCTGACGCGCGGCCTGCTGGCCGTCGGCGGCATCCTGATGCTCTACGGCCTCTATCTCGGCGTCTACCACTCCGGCGTCGAATGGCAGTGGTGGGCCGGCCCGACCGATTGTACCGCAGGCGCCGGACCGGTCGACACCGGCGGCAAGGGCGTGCTCGACGCGCTCGACAAATTCGTGCCGCCATCCTGCGACAAGGCCGCTTTGCGCATCCTCGGCCTGTCGCTGGCCGGCTGGAACGCCATCGCCAGCCTGATCCTCGCCGCCGTCGCTTTCCGCGGCGCCCTCACCCGCGACTAAGCCAATTCGATTGAACGGCGTGACGCAGAGTTCGCGCAAAAATTCGCCGGGCTGAGTCGGATAGGCGCGGCTTTCGAGAACCGGAGCGGAGCGTACTGAAGTACGTGAGCACCGGAAGCGCAGAAAGCTGCGTCAGGCGGCCAGCATGGCGGATTTGTGCCGAACTCTATGGTTCGAGTTCGACATCCCAGTAGAGATAATCCATCCAGCTTTCATGCAGATGGTTGGGCGGGAACAGGCGGCCATTGTTGTGCAGATCGTGAACCGTCGGCTGGAAAGGCTTCTGCAGCGGCCACATCTTGGCGTGCGCCGGCATCATGCCGCCCTTCCTCAAATTGCACGGCGAGCAGGCGGCAACGACATTCTCCCACGTCGTCGCGCCGCCGCGATGGCGTGGGATGACGTGATCGAAGGTCAGGTCCTCCGGCGTGCCGCAATATTGGCACTGGAAGCGATCGCGCAGGAAGACGTTGAAGCGGGTGAAGGCCGGGTGCCTGGAGGGCTTCACATAGGCCTTAAGACTGACAACGCTCGGCAGCTTCATCGAGAAGGTCGGCGAGGAGACGGCGTGCTCGTATTCGGCGACGATGTTCACCCGGTCGAGGAACACCGCCTTAATGGCGTCCTGCCACGACCAGAGCGACAAGGGGTAATAGCTGAGCGGACGGTAATCCGCATTCAGCACCAGTGCTGGAAGCCCATCCGGAGATACGGCAACCGTCACGTGTTCACCTCCTTGGTTCTAGACCCGAACGGCACGGATACTGTAAGCCCGACATGACAGGGATGTGAAGCGGATTGTCGCGTCGCTGAAGCGCCAAAAATGCATGATTTTTATGATTTTTCGCGGATTCAGGCCGGCGGCGCGGCGTCCCGCCCTCTGGTTTCACGATAATAGGACCAGAAAAGCCGCGATGCGACACCTCGCCACGGGCTCCATGATTCGGCCAATGCGATCAGCGTTTTCTCCGGCGGACGCGGCTCGATGCCGAGCGCGTGGCCGACCGCGCTCTGCAGCGCGACATCACGCGCGGGGAAAATGTCGGGGTGCCCGGCGGCAAACAACAGGTACACTTCCGCCGTCCACGGACCGATGCCGGACACCGCCGTCATCGTCGTGATCGCCTCCTCGGCATCGAGCGAACAGAGGTGATGCAGGTCGAGGCCGTCGACCACGGCCTGCGCAATTGCGATCAGGCCGCGCTGCTTCGGCCGCGACAGGCCGGCCTCGCGAAACATGTCCTCGCCGGCGGCCAGGATCGCCTGCGGCGTCAGCGGATCGACGAGCTTGGTCAGCCGGCCGAAGATCGCATCGGCGCTGGCGCGGGACACTTGCTGCGAGACGACGATCGACGCCAGGCTTCGAAACCCCGGTTCGGACAGCCGCAGCGGCACCTCGCCGGCCATGCCGCGCACCTTTTCCAGGCGCGGGTCGATCACGCAAAGCGCATCGAGCCCCCGGGCAATGTCGTCCGATGTCGCGATACGCTGCATGCTTTCTTGTTCCTGAACCGGCAGCACGGTAGCAATTGGCAAAACCGCCGCACAACCCGATTGCCGCCGCAGAGATGACACTCCTGACATTCCGCTTCGCGCCCAGCCCCAATGGCGACCTGCATCTCGGCCACGCCTATTCGGCGCTGCTCAACCGGAAGCTGGCGGCACGGGCGGACGGCCGCCTGCTGCTGCGCATCGAGGATATCGACACGACGCGCTGCACGCCGCAATTCGAGGCCGACGTGCTTGCCGACCTGAAATGGCTGGGGCTTGGCTGGGAAGAGCCGGTGCGCCGCCAGTCCGAGCATTTCGCCGAATACCAGGCGGTGCTCGAGCGGCTGGTCCGGGAGGAACTCGTCTATCCCGCCTTCATGAGCCGTGGCGAGATCCGCGCCTTCATCGCCGACAGCGAAAAGCGTGGGCGCGATTGGCCGCGCGATCCCGATGGCGTGCCGCTCTACCCCGCCGCGGACAAGGCGCTGCCAGTCAAGGAACGCCAGCGGCGGATCGCCGGGAATGCGCCCTTCGCCTGGCGGCTGGATGTCGATGCCGCCTTGGCGCGTGTCGGCAAGGACCTGTCTTGGACCGAATTCGCCGACGAGACGCTTTCCGCGACACGCTCGATCGAAGCCCGTCCGCAGGACTGGGGCGACGTGATCGTGGCGCGCCGCGATATCCCGACCAGCTACCACCTCGCCGTCGTCATGGACGATGCCCTGCAAGGCGTCAGCCACATCGTGCGTGGCCAGGATCTGTTTTCCGCCACCGGCGTGCAGCGCCTGCTGCAGGAACTCCTGGGACTGCCGCAACCCGCCTATTTCCATCATCGTCTCATCCTCGGGCCCGACGGACGAAAACTGTCGAAGAGCCTGGGCGATACCGGCCTTGCCGCCTTGCGCCATGCCGGCGCATCGCCTGACGACATCAGGCGAATGGTCGGGCTTTGAGCCCGGTGAAACCAAGAAGCCACCCCCAGATGGGCCGGCGTTGAATTCCGGTGATCTATGGATCAACCGTTTCGCTTTGCGCGCCGGGGTGAACGGGATTAGAGCATCGCCACGGCAATTCTCTCCAGTGCGGCGGACTCCGGAACATGCACAGCATCAAGCGGTTCATTCCCGCCACCTTCGTCGTTCTGTGGGCGACCGGCTTCATTGGCGCGCGCTACGCCATGCCATGGGCGGAGCCGTTCACCTTCCTCGCCGCGCGGTTCGTCATCGCCGCCATCCTGCTGGCCGTCCTGATGCTTGTATTGGGTTCGAAAAAAGCCACCCGCGAGGAGGCGCTGCATGCCACCGGCGCGGGCATCCTGATGCATGGCGTCTATCTCGGCGCTGTGTTCTGGGCCATCCACAGGGGCATGCCGGCCGGCTTTTCGGCCCTCATCGTCGGCCTGCAGCCGCTGATCACGGCGGTGCTGGCCGGCAAATTCCTCGGCGAGGCGATCCTGCCGCGTCACTGGCTTGGCCTTGGCATCGGCCTCATCGGTATCGTCATCGTGCTGTGGCCGAAGCTCGGCGCGCTCGGCGGCGGCGTGACCGCGGCGACATTGACAGCCTCGCTGGTTTCGGTGCTCGGCATGAGCGCCGGCACCATCTGGCAGAAGCGCTTTGCCTCCGGCGGCGACCTCGTCGCGGCGACCATGTGGCAATATGTCGGCGGTGGCTCGCTGATGCTCGTCGCCTCCCTCGCCTTCGAAACCCACACGGTCGTCATCAATGGCGAACTCATCTTCGCCATGGCCTGGCTGGTGCTGGTGCTGTCGCTCGGCGCCATCTTCCTGCTGATGGTGATGATCCGCGACGGCGAGATGTCGAAGGTGGCCTCGCTGTTCTACCTGGTGCCGGCGGTGACGGCGATCATCGCCTGGGCCCTGTTCGACGAGCAGCTCAACGCACTTCAGATTGCCGGCATGGCGATCACGACATTCGGCGTCGGCCTGGCAACGGCGCGGCAGGCCAAGGGAAGAACTGTGGAATTGAGGAATTGAGGAATTGAGGAATTGAGGAATTGAGGAATTGAGGAATTGAGGAAGAAGCACAGACAGCGCCGGATATGGCCCGCTTTTTCTCCAATTTTTCAGTTCTTCAATTCCTCAATTCGCCCTGTCATCCCACCCGCGCACGCGCCTCCAGGTAGCGGCTGATCGCGGCATTGAGCTCGCCGCCGAGGATGAAGATCGCCGACACCATGTAGAGGAAGACCACGGCGATCATGATCGAGGCCAGGCCGGCATAGGTCGTCACATAGGACGAGAAGTGGTCGAGATAGGTGGCGAAGATGGTCGAACCGATAAGCCATGCCGCCAGCGTGAAGACGATGCCCGGCACCAGCGAGACGAAGCGGCGCTTGCCCGCCGGCAGCCAGAAATGGACGGCAAACAATCCGCCGACAATGACCGCCGAAGCGATGACGTAACGCCATAGCGTAATGGTGCCCATATAGGGCTTGATCCAGTCGATATGGGCTTCCGCGAGCCGCGCCAGCAGCGGCGCGAACACCAGGAGCACGCTGATCGCCAGGAAACCGGCCGTGGCGATGAGAACGAAGATGATGCTCTGCACCCGGCGGTAGATGATGCCGCGCGTTTCCGAGACGCGGTAGGCGCGGTTGAGCGACGTGCGCAGCGCCTCGATGCCGTTCGAGGCAAAATAGGCCGCAAGCACCACACCATAGGTCAAAAGGTCGGTGCGCCTGACGGTCAGCACATTGAGCACTTCGCGCGCGATCGGCTTGGCGATCTGTTCGGGCCAGGTGTCGAAGACCAGATGCACGGCCGTGTCGGAGAACGCCTGCGCGCCGAGGAAGCTCGCCAGCGTCGTCGCGAAGATCAGGAACGGGAACAGCGCCATCAGCGAGGTGATCGCCAGATGGCTGGCCATCGCCCAGCCGTCATCGGTGTTGAAATGGCCAAGTGCGTCGTAGAGGACCCGCTTGAGGGCTACGATCTTCCGCAACAAGAACCGCGCCCTCCAATTGTCTCCACGCCGGGAATATGGGAAGGGATTGCGGCAAATGGCAACCCTTGGCGAAACCACGAACGGTCCGGCGCGGAAGTTGCGCTCGATTATCATCACCGGTGCGTCTTCGGGAATAGGCGCGTACTGCGCCCGCGCGTTGAAGGCGGAAGGCTGGCGGGTGTTCGCAACGGCGCGCAAGCCACAGGACATCGCCGCGCTCGAAGCCGATGGCATCGAGGCCTTCTATCTCGATTATTGCGAGCCGGACTCCATCGCCGCGCTGGTGACGGCGGTGCTCGACCGCACCGGCGGCCGGCTCGACGCCCTGTTCAACAACGGCGCGTATGCGCAGCCGGGCGCCGTCGAGGATCTGCCCGTTGCCGCGCTCAAGCAGCAGTTCGAGGCGAATTTCTTCGGCTGGCATGATTTGACCCGCCGGCTGGTGCCGGTGATGCGCCGCCAGGGTCAGGGCCGCATCGTCCACTGCTCCTCGATCCTTGGCCTCGTGCCGGTGCGCTTTCGCGGCGCCTATTCGGCGTCGAAGCACGCACTGGAGGCCTTGATGCTCTGCCAGCGCCAGGAACTGGCCGGCAGCGGCGTCCACGTTTCGCTGATCGAGCCGGGGCCGGTGAAGTCGAAGATCGCCAGCAATGGCCTCATTTGGTTTCTCAGCAACATCGACCACGAGAATTCCGTGCACCGCGTGGACTATGCGGCGCAACTCGAGCGACTGCGGGCCGGCGGCAGCCAATCGGCCTTGAAGCCAGGGCCGGAAGTGGTTCATGCGGCGCTGCGCCATGCACTTCTGTCGCGGCGCCCACGCCCGCACTATGTGGTAACAGTGCCCGCCAGGATCGGCGCGGTGCTCAGACGCATCCTGCCGGCATCGATGCTTTACCGCCTGATGGCCAAACGCGCCTGAACGCCAACCAACTGGAACGAAGCAATGGCAACCGTCTTCAACATTCTCGCCATTCTGGTCATGGTCGCCGTTGCGGTCGTGCTTGTTCGCGGCCTCATCAACATGATGCGCGGCGGCTCCGGCGTCACCTCGAACAAGCTGATGCAGGCGCGAGTCATGCTGCAGGCCGTGGCGCTGGTGCTGATCCTGCTGGCGGTGTATTTCACCCGCAAGTGAGGATGCCGGCGGCCGGGGAGGCGAAATGGTCAAGCTCAACAAGATCTACACCCGCACCGGCGATGATGGCACCACGGGCCTCGGCACCGGCGAGAGGCGGCTGAAATCCGATCTGCGGGTAGAGGCCTACGGCACGGTCGACGAGGCCAATGCCTGCATCGGCATCGCCAGGGTCCACACGGCCGCGGCCCATCCCGCGATCGACGCCATGCTGTCCCGCATCCAGAACGATCTGTTCGATCTCGGCGCCGATCTCGCCGTACCCGACGACGGCAAGCCGCTCGGCTATGAGCCGCTTCGCATCGTCGCCGTGCAGACCGACCGGGTCGAAAAGGACATCGACCTTCTCAACAAGGAGCTTCAGCCGCTCAAATCCTTCGTGCTCAATGGCGGCACAGCGGCGGCGGCGGCACTTCACCTTGCCCGCACCGTGGCAAGGCGAGCCGAAAGGCTGATGGTCGCACTGGCCCAGGACCCGAACGAGCACGTCAACCGCGACGGTCTGAAATACATCAACCGCGTCTCGGATTTCCTGTTTGTCGCCGCCCGGGCGGTCAATGACAACGGAAACGCCGACGTGCTATGGGTTCCCGGCAAGAACCGCTGATTGTCGAAAGCGGAAGAGGGCCTGGGGCATGTTCATCCCGCTTTACGACACCAACAGGCTGCGCCACATCCGCCTGCAATATGTGACCATCGGGCTGATCGTGGTCAACGCCCTGGTCTACCTCGTCACCGCGCTCGGCGGCGAGAGTTTCTCCAATGCCGCCGTGCTTGGTCTCGGCTTCATCCCGTCGGTCGTCCATGACACCGCCGAGCTCGATCCCCGTTTTATCGTCATCCCCGAAAGCCTGAGCTACCTCACCTATTCCTTCCTGCATGCCGACATCTTCCACCTCGGCGGCAACATGCTGTTCCTGTGGGTGTTCGGCGACAATGTCGAGGACGCGCTCGGTCACATCCGCTACCTCATCTTCTACCTGTTGTGCGCGATCGCCGGCGCCGCCTTCCAGGGCCTCGTCGCCTGGGACTCGCAGGTGCCGCTGATCGGTGCCTCGGGCGCCATCGCCGGCGTGGTCGTCGCCTATCTGATCCTTTATCCCAGGGTGAAGGTCTGGGTGTTGGCCTTCGCCCGCATCCCGCTGCGCATTCCGGCCTTCATCCCGCTCATCCTGTGGGTCCTTTTCCAGGTGGTGATGTTTGCCGCCGGCGGCGAGGATCAGATCTCCTGGGCCTGCCATATCGGCGGCATCATCGCCGGCGCCGTTCTGGTGCTTGTCTTGCGTAGCCGCGGCGTGCCGCTGTTTGCCGGCGCCGACGAAGACGTCGCGCCCGCCGCGCCCGACCAGCCGCCGGTTGCCACGGAACCGCTGATCCCCGATCAACCCGCCGCGACACCGCGCTGGGGACGCGGAAACGCTTCCAGTTCGGACTGAACCGATTTGAGCCACTTGCAGCGTATTGACGTGCAGGGTTGCCGCAACTACGGAAACGTCTCCGCCGCAACCTAAGGCGGGCAAAGACCAGAATTTCCATCCGGCCAGAATTTCCACCTGGAATGTCGGCTTTCGACAACTCAGAACGGGCGCAGGCTGTTATAGCGCGCCCAATTAGCGTGAAGAGGTGACAGGCAAATGAAGATCCTTGTGCCCGTGAAGCGGGTTGTGGATGCGAACGTCAAGGTTCGCGTGAAGGCTGATGGTTCGGCGGTGGAGCTCGCCAACGTCAAGATGGCGATGAACCCGTTCGACGAGATCGCGGTTGAAGAGGCGATCCGGCTGAAGGAAGCTGGCAAGGCGGAAGAAATCATCGTCGTCTCGATCGGCCCGCAGCAGGCGCAGGAAACCCTGCGCACGGCGCTCGCCATGGGCGCCGACCGCGCCATCCTGGTCAAGACCGACGAACAGACCGAGCCGCTCGGCGTCGCCAAGGTGCTGAAGGGCGTCGTCGACGCCGAGCAGCCCGGCCTCGTCATCCTCGGCAAGCAGGCGATCGACGACGATTCCAACCAGACCGGCCAGATGCTGGCGGCACTGTTGGGCTGGGCGCAGGGCACCTTCGCCTCCAAGATCGTGCTCGACGGCGACAAGGCCAAGGTGACGCGCGAAGTCGATGGCGGCCTGCAGACGGTGGAACTGAAGATGCCGGTGATCGTCACCGCCGACCTTCGCCTCAACCAGCCGCGCTATGCCTCGCTGCCCAACATCATGAAGGCCAAGAAGAAGCAGCTCGACGAGAAGAGCCCGGCCGACTACGGCGCCGATGTCAAGCCGCGGCTGAAGGTCATCAAGACCGAAGAGCCGAGCGGCCGCAAGGCAGGCGTCAAGGTCAAGAGCGTCGCTGAGCTGGTCGACAAGCTGAAGAACGAAGCCGGCGTGCTGTAAGGAAATCCGATGAGGCCGGCCTGCAAACGGCTGGCTTCTCCGCTTCCGGTGCTCACGTACAGAAGTACGCTCCGCTCCGGTTCTCGAAACCAACCGTTTTCGACTCGGCCTGACCGGATTTCAGGGAGCCGCGAAGACGAAAGTCAGGAATATCATCAATGGCTATTCTTCTGATTGCAGAACACGACAACGCAACCCTTTCCGACCAGACCGCCAAGGCGCTGTCGGCCGCGCTGCAGATCGGCTCGGACGTGCATGTGCTGGTTGCCGGCAAGGGCGCCAAGCCGGCAGCCGACGCTGCCGCCAAGCTGAAGGGCGTGAGCAAGGTGCTGTTGGCCGAGGCCGACGAGCTTGCCGAGCGCCTGGCCGAACCGACGGCAGCGCTCATTGTGTCGCTGGCGGGCGCCTACGACACCATCATCGCGCCGGCGACCTCGTCGGGCAAGAATGTCGCGCCGCGCGTGGCTGCGCTCCTCGATGTCGCGCAGGTGTCCGAGATCATCGAAATCGTATCGCCCGACACCTTCAAGCGGCCGATCTATGCCGGCAACGCCATCCAGACGGTGCAGTCGAGCGACGCCAAGAAGGTGATCACCGTGCGCACCGCCTCCTTCCAGGCAGCCCCCGAGGGCGGCTCGGCAGCCGTCGAGACCGTCAAGGCCGCGGCCAATCCGGGCCTCTCCACCTTCATCGAGAACAAGCTTTCCGAGACCGACCGTCCGGAGCTGACCTCGGCCAAGATCATCATCTCGGGCGGCCGCGCGCTGGGCTCCTCGGAGAAATTCCAGGAGGTCATCCTGCCGGTTGCCGACAAGCTCGGCGCCGCGGTCGGCGCTTCCCGCGCCGCCGTCGATGCCGGCTATGCGCCGAACGACTGGCAGGTCGGCCAGACCGGCAAGGTGGTTGCCCCCGATCTCTACATCGCGGTCGGCATCTCCGGCGCCATCCAGCACCTTGCCGGCATGAAGGATTCCAAGGTCATCGTCGCCATCAACAAGGACGAGGAGGCGCCGATTTTCCAGGTTGCCGACTACGGCCTCGTCGGGGACCTGTTCGTCATCCTGCCGGAACTGCAAAAGGCGCTTTGACGCTTTCTGCCAAAGCGTATTAAATGGTGAGGGTGGGGTAGACGAAGTCGCCCCGCCCTTTTAGTTTGCACCGCACAAAAAGCAGGCCGCAAAGGCTGAAAGCAATCCAGCAAAGTGCGCAGCGGTTTTGCGTCCGGGATTGCGGTAAAATAAAAGGTGGAGCGCTTTCGCAGTTCAAGCGGAAGGGTTCAGGACGGGATCGGTGTAATGAGCAAGATCGAGACGATCGGCATCATCGGCGCGGGCCAGATGGGTGGCGGCATCGCCCATGTCTCCGCGCTTTCAGGCTACAAGGTATTGATCTACGATATCTCGCCCGACCGCATCGAGAAGGGCATCGCCACGATCAGCGGCAACATGGCCCGCCAGGTGGGGTCCGGCAAGCTCGACGAGAAGGTGCGCAACGATGCGATGGGCCGCATTTCGGCCGCGCCCGCGATGGCCGATCTTGCGGGTGCTGACCTGGTGATCGAGGCGGCGACCGAGGACGAGACGGTCAAGCGCAAGATCTACGCCCAGCTTTGTCCGCAGCTCAATCCCGAAGCCATCCTGGCGACCAACACCTCGTCGATCTCGATCACGCGGCTTGCCGCGCAGACCGACCGGCCCGAGCGGTTCATCGGCATACATTTCATGAACCCGGTACCGCTGATGAAGCTGGTCGAACTGGTGCGCGGCATCGCCACCGAGGACCAGACCTTCGAGGCAGCCAAAACCTATGTGAAGCAGCTCGACAAGACGATCACGGTCTCGGAGGATTTTCCTGCCTTCATCGTCAACCGCATCCTGCTGCCGATGATCAACGAGGCGATCTACACGCTCTATGAGGGTGTCGGCTCGGTCGACGCCATCGACACCGCCATGCGGCTCGGCGCCAACCATCCGATGGGGCCGCTGCAGCTGGCTGACTTCATCGGGCTCGATACCTGCCTGTCGATCATGCAGGTGCTGCATGACGGCCTGTCGGACTCCAAGTACCGCCCTTGCCCGCTACTGGTGAAATATGTCGAGGCCGGCTGGCTCGGCCGCAAGACCGGGCGCGGCTTCTACGACTATCGCGGCGAGCATCCCGTCCCGACGCGCTGAGCGGATCGTCGGCGCAAATCAGGGACAAGCCTTTCGGTTCAGCGGCGACGGATCTATCAGGAGGCCACCGCCAGTGGCTCTGTCCGGCCATCCACGATCTGTGCGTCGGGCGCCACGGAGACACAGCCACGGCCCGCCGCCTTGGCGGCATAGCAAGCCGCATCGGCCCTGGCGATGATCTCGTCGACCTCGCCACAATTGGCATTGATCGCAGCCAAGCCGATGCTGGCGCCGATCACGTGAGGACGGCCGTCCCAGGTGAAGTCTAGCCCGCCGATCGCATCGATGATGGAGCGCGCCGCGATCTTGGCGCCGGCTGCCGAACCCGATTTCAAAATGACCGCGAATTCGTCGCCGCCGAGGCGAGCGACGATGTCGTCTGGACCAAGCACGCCGCGAATAGCCACGGCAACCCGCTTCAGCAGCGCGTCTCCCGCCGCGTGGCCACCCGTGTCGTTGACCAGTTTGAAGTGGTCGAGGTCGATGAACATGAACTGATGTCCGGCGCCTCCGACCGACCTTGTCGTGTCGCCGACCGACCTTGTCGTGTCGGCGGTGCCGTCCTTGCGCGCCTGGCCGACGAGGTCCTCCATGGCGCGGATGAAGCTGGAGCGGTTGGCAAGGCCGGTCAGCGCATCGTGTGCCGCGGCGTGGGCGAGCTGGCGCTGCAGCGCGCGCGCATCGGTAAAGTCCTGGAAGACGATGACCAGCCCGCAGAATTCGTTGCGGTCGTTGACGATCGGCGACACCACCTGGCGGATGCTGCAGCGCGTGTCGTCGCGCCGGATGAGGACGGCGCGGCTGTTCTGGTCGGCGGGCGCATGAACGCCAACCGCGGGCCGGGTCACGCCGATCCTGTGCCCCGTCTCCTCGTCGACCGCCCAGTAGACATGGCCAAGCATCTTGCCGAGAGCCTCGCCGCCGGCAATCCCGGTCAGCTTTTCGGCGACCGGGTTCATGAAGGTGATCCGGTTTGCGGCATCGGTGCAGATGACGGCATCGCCGATCGATTGCAGCGTCACCCTCAGCCGCTCCTTTTCATCGGCAAGCATTGCCGCCGACACAGTGAGGCGCTCTTCGGCCTCCTTGCGGCGGGTGATGTCGGTCAAGCTGCCGATGGCCCTGATCAGCCGTCCATCCTCATCACGTTCGATGGCCTTGCCGCGGTCGAGGATCCACACCCAGTGGCCATCCTTGTGGCGCATCCTGAACTCGGCCTCAAAGAACGGTGTCTTGCCCTCGAGATGAGCGCGATCCGCTTCGGCGACAGTCTCGCGATCATCAGGATGGATCATCGTCAGCCAGCGGTCGGTGTCGCCATCGAGCTCGCCATCCGCATAGCCCAGCATCTTGACCCAGGTCGAGGAATAGGTCGTGCCGCCCTTGCGCATGTCGAGGTCCCAGACGCCCTGGCCGGCGCCGGCGAGCGCGAAATTCCAACGCGTTTCCGCTTCGGCAATGCGCGCCTCGGCCTGCTTGCGAGCGTCGATGTTTTCGATTTGCGAGACGAGATAGAGCGGGCGGCCGCTGGTCTCATCGCGAATGACCGAACCGGCAAGATGGGCCCAGACAGGCGTTCCGTCCTTGCGGAGATAGCGCTTCTCGAAATGGAAGGAATTGACCGTGCCCGCCTTCAGATCGTCCATCGTCTCCCGCCCGATCTGCTGGTCGTCGGGATGCGTGATCTGGAAGAAAGTCAGCGCCTCGATCTCTTCGCTTGTGTAGCCAAGCATGGCCGCGAAGGCCGGATTGGTCTGGCGGATGCGCCCATCGAGACCGACAACGACGATACCGATCGCTGAATCCTCCATGGCGCGGCGGAAGCGCAGCTCGCTCTCGGCGATCTGTTGGCGATCCCTGCTGATCCTGCGGATGGACAGGGCGGCGAGGAACAGCGCGCCCGCCGCCACTGCCATCGCGATCTGCAGGCAGAGTTTCAAGGCTTCGGTGCCCAGGTCCAGGCGCGACAGCAGGATCGAGGCCGCCAGTACGCCCACGCCGGCGACGAGCAACGCCAGCCCTGCACGCCCAAGAGATTCTCGGCTGGTCAATCCTCGCCACATCACGATACGTGCCACCCCCGTGCGCAAACGCATGTTCTCGCCTCAACCTTGGCGGATCGATTTTAAGGAAAGGTTGCGTCAGGCATTCCGGTGCCATCGCTAACCGGCAAACAATTGCCGGCATGATTAAGGATCGGTATGCGCGAGCGGGCTAGCGTGGCGCAACGCTACCAGCGCACGAAAAACCGTCCGCCGAGCGCGCCAAGCAATGCGAGCGCTGCAATGGCTATCGTGTACCAGGTGGCGACGAAAAGCGGCGAATCGTCGAAGCAGTGGGCGGCATAGAAGGTTGCCGCCAGCCCGCCGGCGAGCAGGCCTGCCACCGCACCGGCAAACACCGGCCGTGTCGGCGCCCCGTAGCGCAGCATCCACAGGAAGATGGCAAGCGGACCGAGGCCGATTAGCGGGATGAAAGCCATGCAGATCATCATGTTGGAGCCGACCATTTTGGTTCCCCACAGCGCCTCCGGCACCATGAAAAGCTCCAGAACCACCGCCACGGCTACCAGCACTGGCGCCGCAGCCATCCCAACCATCGCCCGGCCCGTCGACGCACCCGGTGTCGACAAGGCGCGGATCAGGGCGAAGGCGCTGACGGCAAGCACGATGGTGAAGACGAATTTGGAAAGGAAGCGCATCGTGTGCGCGGCCGCCATGAAATCCGGGCGTGGGCCGATGGTCAGCAGGAAAACGACGGCCGCGATCACCGCTGCCGCACCGGCGGCCAGCCACCAGGCCGATTGCAGCGGCATCGCCTTGCTGGTTGCATCGGCGTCCAGCGCCTTGATGAGATCGTCCGTTCTCATGTCATTCCCGCCCGAACCGCCCCTGCCCGAATCGCTTGGCTATCGCGGCAAGTCCGCGATGCAGCGACACCCGCACCGCCGTCTCGCTGATGCCGAACTTTGCCGCCGTCTCGCCGATGGACCGCCCTTCCACCGACACGGCCGAGACCACGGAGCGCTGAGCCGGCGACAGACCGTCCAATGCACGGTTGATGTCGCGCTCGCTGACGGTCTCGGTTTCCGGCTCGGCGAACGTCTCGGCGATATCGTCGACGTCGATCTCGATGCGCCGTCCGCGCCGCCTGAACGCATCGATCAGCTTGAAGCGGGCAATCGCATAGACCCACGGCAACACCGGCGCATCCTGACGCCAGGTATGCCGTTTCACATGAATGGCCAGCAAGGTTTCCTGCACGACATCCTCGGGATCGACCCCGCCCTGCACGATCTTGCGCCTGGCAAAACCGCGAACCAGCGCGGCAATCCGGTGCAGAAAGTCGGCGTAAGCCCTTTCATCTCCCGCGATCGCGGCCCGCATCAGCCGGGAAAGTTCGGCCTCGTCCTTGCCGCTCACAAGAGTTCACTCCCCGATTTTCGCGTCTCGGCGCTGATTTGTTACGTGGCCGGCGAAATAATGTCCAAGCCAAACTGTCGGCAAATCACGAAAGTTTGCGGCATCGCCGAACCGTGAGCATCACGCGGAATTGTCCGTTCGGCACCGACCTTTGCACGTCAGCGACCGATTGAAGCACACCAACAATGTTGACTATAGCTGTCATGTATCGATAGGTGCAGCCGTGACAGACCTAGGACCCCCGAAATCGAGGACAATGCCATGAAATACGCTCTTTCCACCCTCGCCGGCGCCGCCGCGCTGGCAATCAGCCTCATCGCCGGTCCGGCAAAGGCGGAAGAGGATGGCATCATTGTCTACAACGCCCAGCACGAAAGCCTGACCAAGGCGTGGGCCGAAGGCTTCACCAAGGAAACAGGCATCAAGGTCACCGTGCGCAATGGCGGCGACAGCGATTTCTCCAACCAGATCGTCGCCGAGGGCGCTGCTTCGCCCGCAGACGTCTTCCTGACCGAAAACTCACCGGCCATGGCGCTGGTCGAAAGCGCCGGCCTGTTCGCGCCGGTCGACGCGGACACGCTGGCGCAGGTTCCCCAGGACTATCAGCCGGCCAGCGGCAAATGGGTCGGCGTTGCCGCGCGCAGCACGGTCTTTGCCTATAACAAGACCAAGCTGACTGCCGACCAGTTGCCCAAGTCGATGCTGGACCTCGCCGATCCGAGCTGGAAAGGCCGTTGGGCCGCCTCCCCCTCGGGCGCCGATTTCCAGGCCATCGTCAGCGCCCTGCTCCAGCTCAAAGGTGAAGCCGCTACCGCCGACTGGCTGAAGGCGATGAAAACCAATTTCACCGCCTACAAGGGCAACAGCACGGTGATGAAGGCGGTCAATGCCGGCGAGATCGAAGGCGGCGTGATCTATCACTATTACTATTTCGGCGATCAGGCCAAGACCGGCGAAAACAGCAAGAATGTCGCGCTGCACTATTTCAAGAACCAGGATCCGGGCGCCTTCGTCTCGATCTCCGGCGGCGGTGTGCTGGCTTCGAGCAAGCATCCGAAGGAAGCCCAGGCGTTCCTGAAATGGCTGACAGGCAAAGGCGGTCAGGACGTGTTGAAAACCGGCGATTCCTTCGAGTACGCGGTCGGCAAGGGTGCGGACTCCAACCCGAAGCTGGTGCCGCTCGCCGATCTGCAGGCGCCGAAGGTCGATGCCACGACGCTGAACTCCAAGAAGGTCACCGATCTGATGACGGCAGCCGGCTTGCTTTAGTTGCCATTCGTCCTAAAAGGACACCCGACCACGCTCCCGCGGGAATTCGCCTTCCGCGGGAGTGATTTTGTTTTTCGAGATGGCATTCGTCGATGACGACACGCTGTGTTCCCGACCGCGATTGCGGTCTTTCAATTGCTGCCGCTGGACGGCAACGGCACGGCGTCTGACCTGATGCAGTCCGCGGTCGATCTCGCGCATTCGGGCCTGCCTTCGGGCACAGGCCGAAGGGCTCGGCGACGCGCACCGCTTTGGCTGGTCCTCGCCGCCATCTTCGTTGCGCTGCTGGCGCTGGTGCCGCTTGCCTTCATCATCTGGATCGCGGTGCAGACCGGCTGGGAAACAGTCTCGGCACTGGTCTTCCGGCCGCGTGTCGGCGAGCTTCTGGTCAACACTGTCCTGCTGGTCGCGCTCTCGGTGCCGATCACCATCGTGCTGTCGGTTTCGCTGGCCTGGTTGACCGAGCGCAGCGACCTGCCGGGCGCCCGGCTCTGGGCCTGGCTGTGCGTGGCGCCGCTCGCCATCCCGGCTTTTGTGCACAGCTATGCCTGGGTCACCATGGTGCCGGGACTGCACGGCCTGTGGGCCGGCGTGCTGGTTTCCGTGATCGCCTATTTCCCGTTCCTGTATCTGCCGGTGTCGGCGGCGTTGCGCCGTCTCGATCCCGCCCTGGAAGACGCCGCCGCCGCACTCGGCCTTGGGCCCCGGCGCGTGTTCTGGCGGGTCGTGCTGCCGCAATTGCGGCTCGCCATCTGCGGCGGCTCGCTGCTGGTCGGCCTGCATCTGCTGGCCGAGTACGGCCTCTATGTCTTCATCCGCTTCGACACCTTCACCACGGCGATCGTCGACCAGTTCCAGTCGACCTTCAATGGACCGGCCGCCAACATGCTGGCCGGCGTGCTGGTCAGCTGCTGCTTCGTGCTGCTCGGCCTCGAAGTGCTGGTGCGCGGCGAGGAGCGCTATGCCCGTGTCGGCTCCGGCGCGGCGCGCCATCAGCAACGCACAAGCCTCGGACGCGCCACCCTGCCTAGCCTGCTCTTGCTAGTCGTCATCACGCTTTTGGCGCTCGGCGTGCCGTTCGTCACCATTGGCGGCTGGCTTGCCGCCGGCGGCTCCGCTGTCTGGCGCTTGGACGAGATCGGCCTGGCGCTTGGCCAGACGCTGTTCCTGGCGCTCGCCGGCGCGTTGCTCGCCACCGTCGCCGCCATGCCGATGGCCTGGATCTCGATCCGCGCGCCGGGGCCATTGCAGCGTCTTCTGGAGGGCTGCAACTACATCGTCGGCTCGCTGCCCGGGGTCGTCATCGCACTGGCGCTGGTCACCATCACCGTACGCATCGCGCTGCCGCTCTACCAGACCTTGTTCACCATCCTGGTTGCCTATGCGCTGATGTTCCTGCCGCGCGCGCTGGTCAGCCTGCGGGCATCGATCGCGCAGGCGCCGGTCGAGCTCGAACGCGCCGCTTCCAGCCTCGGCCGGCCGCCGCTGCAGGCGCTGTGGTCGACGACGATCCGCCTGTCGGCGCCGGGTGCCGCGGCCGGCATGGCCCTGGTGGCGCTCGGCATCATGAACGAACTGACCGCCACCCAGATGCTGGCGCCCAACGGCACCCGCACGCTGGCGATGGCTTTCTGGTCCTACAGTGGCGAGATTGATTATGCCTCGGCGGCACCCTACGCCTTCATCATGGTGGCGATGTCGCTGCCCTTGACCTGGCTGCTCTATGTCCAGTCGAAACGGATGGCCGGACGATGAGCTTTCTCGAAATCAGCGGCCTGCACAAGCAATACGGCCCCGTGGCGGCCCTTGCCGGCGTCGACCTGAGCGTCGCCAGCGGCAGCCGCACGGCGATCGTCGGTCCTTCCGGTTGCGGCAAGACGACCCTGCTGCGGCTGATTGCCGGCTTCGAGGCTCCGGACCAGGGCCACATCACGCTCGACGGTGCCATATTGGCCAACGGCGGCGCTGCGGTGCCGGCATATCGCCGAGGCATCGGTGTGGTGGCGCAGGATGGTGCCCTGTTTCCGCATCTGACCATTGGCGACAATATCGGTTTCGGCATGGGCCGCGGCGAGGACAAGCGCGCTGAGCGCATCGTCGAGCTCGCCTATATCGTCGGGCTCGACAAGGCGATCCTCAAACGCCGCCCGCACGAGCTTTCCGGCGGCCAGCAGCAGCGTGTGGCGCTGGCCCGGGCCATGGCGATGAAGCCCAGGCTGATGCTTCTCGACGAGCCGTTCTCGGCGCTCGATACCGGCCTGCGCGCCTCGATGCGCAAGGCGGTGGCCGAGCTTCTGGAGGCCGCCGGCATCACCACCATCCTGGTGACGCACGACCAGGCCGAAGCGCTGTCCTTCGCCAGCCAGGTCGCGGTGATGCGCGACGGCAAGTTCTCGCAAATCGGCACGCCGCGCGAGCTCTATTTCAAGCCGAAGGACAGGATGATCGCCGAATTCCTCGGCGACGCCATCATCCTGCCGGCCAAGATATCAAATGGCTTCGCCAACTCGCCGCTCGGCCGCATCGCGGTCGACACCCATGACAGCCGCGATATCGCCCGCATCATGCTTCGCCCGGAGCAGATCGCGCTGAAGAGAACGTCGCGCGAGGGTATGTCCGGCACCTCGGACATGCTGTTCGGCGAGGTGACGGAATCCGAATTCGCCGGCTCGATGTGCACGGTCGCGGTGCGGCTCTTGAACAATGCCGATCCGCCCGATGCGGCAGCGATCGGCAACACGCCGCTGGTCCTGCGCAAACCGGGCATGGACGCGCCGGCGGTCGGCGAGATCGTCCGGCTGACTGTATCGGGAAAGGCGCATGTCTTCGCCTGAACGCCGCGTGGGTGGAGCGTAGGCATATCTTTCTGATTAGCCGACGCGCTTTCCGGCCTGATCGAACCAGTGCAGCTTTTCTGCCTTGGCAACCACGCGCAATTGGTTGCCAACCGTGGCGGTGGCGCGACCCGCGACCCGCACGACGATCCTGCTGCCACCTGCAGCACAGTGAAGGAAACTTTCGGCGCCTACCGGTTCGACTGCCTCGACCAGCGCCGGCAGGATGAGCGCGCCGGACGGTGCCTCGGACCCGAAGGTGACGTCGGCATCCTCGGGGCGGAAGCCGAGCGTGACGGCGTTCGCAGGCGCAAATTCAATCGTCTTGCCATCAGCCAGCGCCGGACCAGCCGGGCCTTGCGAAAGGGGCAGGAGATTCATCGGCGGCGCGCCAATGAAGGAAGCGACGAAGGTCGAGGCCGGCCTTTCGTAGACGTCGAGCGGCGCCCCCATTTGCTCGACCAGTCCGGCATTCATGACGACGAGGATGTCGGCCAACGTCATCGCCTCGAGCTGGTCATGTGTGACATAGACCGACGTGACGCCAAGCGAGCGCTGCAGGTTCTTTATCTCGACGCGCATCTGGCCACGCAATTTGGCATCGAGATTGGAAAGCGGCTCGTCGAACAGGAAAACTCTCGGATTGCGCACAATGGCACGACCCATGGCGACACGCTGGCGCTGGCCGCCGGAAAGCTCGCGCGGGCGGCGGTCGAGCAGCGCCGAAAGTTCCAGTATTTTCGCCGTCGCGCGGACCCGGCTGTCGATCTCATCTTTCGGCGTGCCGCGGTTGCGCAGCCCATAGGCCATGTTGTCGTAGACTTTCATATGCGGATAGAGCGCGTAGTTCTGGAACACCATGGCGATGTCACGCTCGGTCGGACCGGTTGAGTTTACGATCTTGCCGTCGATCGCAACTGTTCCCGAGGAGATGGTTTCAAGCCCGGCGATCATTCTGAGCAGCGTGGACTTGCCGCAACCCGACGGGCCGACCAGCACGCAAAGCTCCTTGTCGGGAACCGCGATTGAAACGCCCTTCACGGCCTCGAAACCGCTGGGGTAGACCTTCTTCACATCCTTCAGATCGACGGTCGCCATCAGCTTCTCACTTTTCGGAATCGACCAGGCCGCGAACGAACCAGCGTTGCATCAGCACCACGACCAGGATCGGCGGCACGATGGCCAGCATCGCTGTAACCATGACCAGGTGCCATTGCGTATCGGCATCGGCGAAGGAGACCATCTTTCTGAGCGCGATGACGATCGTGTTCATGTTGCTGCTGTTGGTGACGAGCAACGGCCACAGATACTGTGTCCAGCCATAAATGAAGAGGATGACGAACAGCGCCGCGATATTTGTCCGCGACAGCGGCAACAGGATATCGAAGAAGAAGCGCCACGGCCCCGCACCGTCGACCCGCGCCGCCTCAACCAATTCGCCAGGAATCGTCATGAAGAACTGGCGGAACAGCAGCGTGGCGGTGGCCGAGGCGATCAGCGGGATGATCAGGCCCGCATAAGTGTCGATCATGCCGAGATCGACCATCACCTTGTAGGTTGGCAGGATGCGCACCTCGACGGGGAGCATCAGGGTGATGAAGATCAGCCAGAAGAAGGTCATGCGCAGCGGAAAGCGGAAGAACACGATCGCATAGGCAGACAGGATCGAGATGAATATCTTTCCCACCGCGATGCCGAGCGCCATGATCGTCGTGTTGAGCAGCAGCCTGCCGACGCTGACGCCGCCGATGCGGCCGACACCGCCGAACAATGCCTCGCTGTAATTGTTCCAGAACTGATCGCCGGGCAGGAGCGGCAATGGCGGCCTGAGGATCGTTTGCAGCGTCTGCGTCGAGGCAACGAACGTGTAGTAGATCGGGAAGGCGACGATCAATATGCCGAGGATCAGCATGGCGTGGGCGATGACGGTGCGGAGCGGTGACTGGCCGATCATCGCTCGCCCTCAGCCGTAATGGACTTTGCGTTCCACATAGCGGAACTGGATGGCGGTGAGCGAGATGACGATGATCATCAGGATGACCGACTGCGCCGCCGAGTCACCGAGGATCAGATTGACGAAGCCGTCATTGTAGACCTTGTAGACCAGCGTCTCAGTCGTCTTGCCCGGACCGCCCCCGGTGACGGCATGGACGATGCCGAACGTGTCGAACAGGGCATAGACGGTGTTGACGACCAGCAGGAAGAAGGTCGTCGGCGCAAGCAGCGGGAAGACGATGGTCCAGAATCGCTTGGTCTCGCCGGCGCCGTCCATGGCCGCCGCCTCGATCAAGGCTTTCGGCACCGCCTGCAGGCCGGCGACGAAGAACAGGAAATTGTAGCTGATCTGCTTCCAGGCAGCGGCGGACACCAGCAGGATCATGGCGTGGGTGCCATTGAGCAGTGGATCCCAGGCGATGCCGAAACTCCTCAGCATGTAGGCCAGCGACCCGATCGAAGGGTTGAAGAGGAATAGCCACAGCATACCGGCAATCGCCGGCGCCACCGCGTAGGGCCAGATCAAGAGCGTGCGGTAGAGACCTTTGCCGCGCACCACCTTCTCTGCCATGACCGCCAGCAGGAGCGCCACGCACATGGCGACGATAGCGGTCGCAAGGGAAAACACCACCGTGACCTTGATCGAGTTCAGGTAGGCCGGATCGGCAAGCACTTTCCTGAAATTGGCGAACCAGACGAACTTGGTCCTCAGCCCGAACGGATCCTGCCTGAGCATGGATTGGTAGAACGCCTGACCGGCCGGCCAGTAGAAAAAAACGAGCGTGATGGCCAGTTGCGGCGCCACAAGCAGGTAGGGAAGGACCTTGTTGGGGAACACGACGCGAGGGGTCACGGAGCCACTCCGAGGTGATGAGGCGGGCGGCACCATGCGGCACCCCTCTCCGCCAAGATGGCTTTGATGAGCGTCTCGGACTGGGCATCATCGACCATTGGCGAAATCGCAAGGCACGGCAAAACTCCCCTCACCGAGGGGAGATGCCCGGCGGGACAGGTAGGTGCGCCGTAGAGCAAGGACCTGCGCTCGCTCTAATTCCCCAGCGCTTCCTTGATCGCGGCATTGCCACGCGTAACCGCATTGTCGAGCGCCTGCTGCGCGGTCTGCTGGCCGGCGAGCATCTTCTCGAACTCCTCGTTCTGGATATCGCGCACCTGCGGCAGATTCGGCAGACGTACGCCCTTGGAATTGTCGGTCGGCGTCTTACCCGTCATCTGCAGGATCGGGGTCTCGCGGCCGACATTCTTGTCATAGAAACCGGACTTCTTGGTCGCTTCATAAGCCGCCAGCGTTACCGGCAGATAACCCGACTTCTGGTGCAGGTATTCTTGCACCTCGGTCTTCGACAGGTAGGCGAAGAAGGCCGCGACGCCCTTGTATTCCTCATCGGATTTGTCCGCGAAAACCCACAGGCTGGCGCCACCCGGCGTCGTGTTCTGCGGCGCACCCTTGGCGTCGCTGTCATACGGCAATTGGCCAATGCCGTAATTCATGCCGGACTTGACGATATCGCCAAGTCCGCCGGACGATTCGGTCATGATCCCGCATTCGCCCGCAAGGAAGATCTGCTTGGCTTCGGAGGTGCGGCCGCCATATTTGAAGGTGCCGTCCTTGGCGAGGTCCGCCAGCGCCTGGAAATGGTTGACGAAAATCGGCGCGTTGATCTTGAGCTCGACATCGCCGCCGGCCAGACCGTTCTGCTGGGTGGCCCATGACACGTCATTCCAGGCCGCGAAATTCTCCAGATGTATCCAGGTCAGCCAGGTCGAGGTGTAGCCGCAGGCGGCCGCGCCGCTCGCCTTGATCTTCTTGGCGTCTTCCCACACTTCATTCCAGGTCTTGGGTGGGCTATCGACGTCGAGACCAGCCTTCTTGAAGATATCCTTGTTGTAATAAAGGATCGGCGAGGAGGAGTTGTAGGGGAAGGAGAGCATGGTGCCGTCCGGCTTCGAATAATAGCCGACTATGCCTGGCAGATACTGGCTCTTGTCGAAGGTCATTCCAGCGCTGGTCAACACATCGGCTGCGGGCTTGATGGCACCTTCGGCCGCCATCATCACGCCGGTGCCGACGTCGAACACCTGGATGATGTCTGGCGCCTGGCCCGCGCGGTAGGCGGCAATGCCGGCATTCAGCGTCTCGGGATACGTGCCTTTGAACACCGGAACGAGCTCATAGTCGCTCTGGCTGGCATTGAAATCTTTGGAGATCTTGTCGACGACTTCGGCATTGGCGCCAGTCATGGCGTGCCACCAACTGATCTGCGTGACGGCAAAAGCGGAGGTTGAGGAAAGCGTCATAAAGGTAGCGGCAACACCGGCCGCGAAGCCGAAGGACTTCATGTTTCATCTCCCGTTTGTCATTGGCGAAAGGGGGCACTCCCGCGAAGGCAATATGTGTCGCTCATGACAATCAGACAACGGTTTTGTTGCAGATCGACGAACTTCACCCTTTACCTGACGCAACGCTCGCCTCCGCTTGGAGGCATGGGAAGCGATGCGGTTAGCCGGCTTAGCGCGACGACAAGCGCGCCAGGAAGCACCGTCGGGACCGTCAAGCTGGCTTTCGGCGTGTCAGCCCTGATTGCAGCCGCAGCAACCCGAAGAGACACGCCAAGGTTGCAGCCGACTTTATCGATCCCTCAACGGCAACGCGCTACTCAATCCTGCTGCCCTGTTTATTTCCAAAGCTCAGGTGAAATAAATGCTGACGGTCTACAATTGTATCGTCAACGAACATGATCTGAGACTGGTCGCACTCGCCGCGTTGATCTGCGGAATTTCCTGCTTCTCTGCTGTCAACCTGCTTCAGCACATAAGCCGTTCCACAGATCGGAACCGGCTTGCCTGGCTGATGATCGCGGCCACTTCGACCGGCTTTGGCATCTGGGCAACGCACTTCATCGCCATGCTCGCATTCACACCGGGCATACCCAGTGCTTATGATCCGGCACTCTCCGTGCTTTCGCTCGCTGCTTCGGTCACTTTGACGGCAGCCGGCATGTGGATCGCCACCTTGCGGGATGAGTTCGACTATCATCTCGTCGGCGGCGCCGTGCTGGGCGGCGGTATCGCAGCCATGCACTACATCGGCATGGCGGCGTTCGAGGTTCAGGGCCGTATCGAGTGGAACCTGTTGCTTGTCGCCGTTTCCCTGCTGGCCGGCGTAACGCTCGCGGCGCTGGCGCTGCGTGTCGTGCAGCGCCGCCCCTCCTTGAAGGCGACATCCGGCGGCGCGGTGCTGCTGACGCTGGCGATCTGCACCCTGCATTTCATCGGGATGGGTGCCGTCTCGATCTTCCCCGATCCCTCGATCGTCATATCCGAATACACGATCGAGCCGACCTCGCAGGCTTTCGCGGCCGCCGCCGCCACACTGGTGATCCTAGTTCTGTCGGCATCGGCGCTGTGGATCGATTTGCGCTTCCGTCGCCAGAAGCTCGAGGTCGACCGCATGCACGGCCTGGCCAATGCCGCCGTGGAGGGGCTGATCGTCTGCGACGGCAACCGCATCATCAGTGCCAATGACAGCATTGCGGCACTGACGGGCAAAGCAACAGCGACCCTGAACGGAATGCAGCTTGGCGATCTCTTCGGATCCGATATGTCGGGCTTCGGCGAACAGCCGCAGGAGGCCGAATTGAGCGGTCGCGATGGCACGAGCATTCCTGTCGAGCTGATCGCCAGGAGCATCGACTACTGTGGCAAACCGCACAACGTGGTCGCGGTCCGCGACATTCGCGAGCGCAAGAAGGCGGAACAGGAGATCCTGCGGCTTGCCCATTTCGATCCATTGACCGGACTGGCCAATCGCCGCAGCTTTTCCGGCCGGCTGGAGACGGAAATCGCTGCGATGGTCCGGACCAGGAAAGGCGGCCAGCTTGCGCTTCTGCTGCTTGATCTCGACCGGTTCAAGGAGGTCAACGACCTGTATGGGCACGGCGCAGGCGACGCCATGCTGCAGAAGGTTGCGCAGTGCGCGACCGGTATCCTTCGTCCAGGGCAGATGGTGGCGCGGCTGGGCGGCGATGAGTTCGCCATCATCGCGCCGAACCTGGCCGACCCGTTGGAGGCGGGCCGTATCGCCAACGCCGTGCTGACCGCCATGCGCGAGGAAAACCGGCTCTCGGTCGGCGGCGGCCTTGTGTCGGCAAGCATCGGCATTGCGCTGTATCCGTCGGATGCCGAAAACCAGGCCAGCCTGATAAGCCACGCCGATACGGCACTCTACCGGGCCAAGACCGAAGGCAAGGACACTTACCGTTATTTCGAAGCATCGATGGGGGCCGAGGCCCGCGACAAGCGCGTCATGGAGCACGAACTGCGCCAGGCGGTCGCACGCCAGGAGTTCTATCTCGTCTACCAGCCGCAGAAAGAGATCAGCAGCGGAAAGATGGTCGGCTTCGAAGCGTTGGTCCGCTGGCGGCATCCGACGCGCGGCGACGTGTCGCCGGCCATATTCATCCCGGTGGCCGAAGACAGCGGCGCCATTGGCCAGATTGGCGAATGGGTGCTGACGGCTGCCTGCGAGGAAGCCGCCCGCTGGGAAAATCCGCTGACAGTGGCCGTCAACGTTTCGGCGGTGCAGCTCCACAACACGAATTTCAGCCGCAAGGTCCACGAAACATTGCTGAATTCCGGCCTGGCGCCCGGCAGGCTCGAGCTTGAGATCACTGAGACGGCGCTTGTCAAGGACATGCCGCGGGCGCTGGCCACCTTGCGGCAGGTCAAGGCGCTGGGCGTGCGCGTGGCCATGGACGATTTTGGAACCGGCTATTCCTCGCTCTCCAACCTCCGCGCCTTCCCCTTCGACAAGATCAAGATCGATGGCTCCTTCATCAAGTCGGTCGACAAGAACGGCCAGGTCGCGGCGATCGTGCGCGCCGTCCTGGGACTTGGACGTGGTCTCGGCCTGCCGGTTCTGGCGGAGGGGGTCGAGACGCTCGGCGAACTGAAATTCCTGGACGCCGAAGCCTGCGAGATCGGCCAGGGCTATTATATCGGCAGGCCAGCTCTCATCGAAGAATTCGGCGATCTGACCGGTGTCGTCACACCCGCTGTCGGCAGCAAACCCGCTACCTTGCGCGACAGAAGCGTTCTGGCCTTCGCACCGGCACCTGCGCTAGCCACACGCTAGACTAGAGGCTCTCGGGCTTGAGTGCCGTCTCGACCAGCCGCCTGGCGTCCGGCCCCGACCATTCGGCCGGGCCGTTCATATGGGCGATCAGGCAGCCCTCGCCGTCGACCAGCATGGTGACAGGAAGGCCTAGCGCCAAGCCGCGCTTCTTGAGGTCGTTGAACAGCGCCATCGTCGAATCCCGGTAATAGCCAAGCGTCGCGACGCCGGTATCGCTGAGGAACTTCTTCGGCTTCACATCGTCGCCGGCATCGACATTGACGGCGATCACTTGAAAGGCGTCGCTGCCCTTTTCCTTCTGCAGCGCATCGAGCGCCGGCATTTCGGCACGGCACGGCGCGCACCATGTCGCCCACAGATTGAGCAGCACCGTCTTGCCGGCATGATCGGCAATCGTCATCGGCTTGCCGTCCGGACCGTTGAAGGCAAGGCTCTTCAGGGATTGTGGCGGATCGGCCGGCAAAAGTGCCGCGACCTCACCGGTGGCCGAAGCCGCGACCTTCTTGGCGCGGTCGCTCTTGGCCGCGCAGGCCACGTCGTCCTTGCTCTCACCCACGGCAGCTTGTGCCGGTGCATTGTTGCCAGACCGGCTCTCGCTGACATATACCGCGACCGCGCCCGCCAGCGCGCCCGCCACCAAGGCGGCGAGGATCAGGCGCGGGGCCGGGAAGAATCTACTACCGTCTGCCATTTTCTCAAAACTGCTCCGAAGCACGGGTTATAGCCATGAGCGATAAGAAAACCAGCAACCAGATGTGGGGCGGACGTTTTGCCTCGGGTCCGGCCGCCATCATGGAAGCGATCAACGCGTCTATCTCCTTCGACCGCAAACTCTATGCGCAGGACATCAAAGGCTCGATCGCCCATAGCGAGATGCTGGCGCAAACGGGCATTATTTCGACGGCCGATCAAGAAAAAATCGCTGACGGGCTGAACACGATCCTGAGAGAGATCGAGGCCGGCAGCTTCGAGTTCTCGACGCGGCTCGAAGACATCCACATGAACATCGAGGCGCGCCTTGCCGATCTGATCGGCCCGGCGGCCGGCCGCCTGCACACCGCCCGCTCGCGCAACGACCAGGTCGCGGTCGATTTGCGGCTCTGGGTCAAGGAGGAGTGCTTTCGCGTCGCCGAGGCGTTGAAGGGGTTGATTGAGGCGCTGCTGGAGCGGGCCGAGGAGCATGCGGCGACCGTGATGCCGGGCTTCACGCATATGCAGGCGGCCCAGCCGGTGACCTTCGGCCATCACTGCATGGCCTATGTCGAGATGTTTTCGCGCGACCTGTCGCGTGTCCGCGATGCGATCGAACGCATGGACGAAAGCCCGCTCGGTGCCGCCGCACTTGCCGGCACCAGCTTCCCGATCGACCGCCACCGGACCGCCAAGGGGCTCGGCTTCCGCGAGCCGATGCGCAATTCGCTCGACAGCGTCTCGGATCGCGATTTCGCGCTCGAGTTCCTTGCCATGGCCGCGATCTGCGCCACGCATCTGTCGCGGCTGGCCGAAGAGATCATCATCTGGTCGACGCCGCAATTCGGCTTCGTCAGGCTGTCGGACTCGTTTTCCACCGGCTCGTCGATCATGCCGCAGAAGAAGAATCCCGATGCCGCCGAACTGGTGCGCGGCAAGACCGGCCGCGTCACCGGCCATCTGGTCGGCCTGCTGACGGTGATGAAGGGCATGCCTTTGACCTATGGCAAGGACATGCAGGAAGACAAGGAATCGGTATTCGACGCCGCCGAGACGCTCGACCTGATGCTGGCGGCGATGACCGGCATGGTCTCGGACATGACGGTCAACGCAGCCGCGATGAAGAAGGCCGCCGGCTCCGGCCACGCGACAGCAACCGACCTTGCCGACTGGCTGGTGCGCACGCTCGGCCTGCCGTTCCGAGAGGCGCATCATGTCACCGGCCGGGCGGTGGCGCTGGCCGAAGACAAGAAGGTGGGGCTGGAGAAGCTTTCGCTGGAGGATCTGCAGTCGATCGATCCCGGCATCACGGCCGACATATTCTCAGTGCTGGCGGTGCAGAACTCGGTCAAGAGCCGCACCAGTTTCGGCGGCACCGCGCCGTCGGAAGTGAGGAAGCAGATCCGCGGCTGGAAAAAGCGACTGGCGAAAGCGTAATGCCGGATGTTGCGCCAGCAATATCCCGGACATGCGACCAGCAATATCCGGACGTTGCGCCAGATATTGCGACGAGCAATATCTCGGGGTGCAATGCGCCTAGAACTCGGCTAAAAGCGGCGGCTGACAAACGTTTCGGACGGATGGATCGATGACCGGAAGCAGGATTTTGGTGACGCTGACGCTGCTGGTGGCGATCGCGGCCGTCTCGGCCTGCGGCAGGAGGGGCGGTCTCGACACGCCCTATGAGGCGGCCGTGCAGGCGCGCAAGGATGCCTCGAAGGCCCATCAGCCCGTGCCGCCGGAGCCGGAAAAACCGGTCAAGGACAAGAAGTTCATCCTCGACCCGCTGATCTAGGCCGACGAGAGCGGGGCCTTCCAACCCGATCTCATCTTGCCGCAACTTCCGGAACCACTCCCGTGAACCATTTCGACTACCGCGACGGCGTGCTCCATGCCGAGGACGTGGCGATACCAGATATCGCCGCACAGGTCGGCACGCCATTCTACTGCTACTCGACGGCCACCCTGACCAGGCACTACCGGGTGTTTGCCCAGTCCTTTGCCGGGCTCGACACGCTGGTCTGCTACGCCATGAAGGCCAATTCCAACCAGGCCGTCCTGCGGACGCTGGCGAAGCTCGGCGCCGGCGCCGACGTGGTTTCGGAAGGTGAATTGCGCCGGGCGCTGGCCGCCGGCATTCCGGCCGGCAAGATCCTGTTTTCGGGCGTCGGCAAGACCGCGCGCGAAATGGACTTTGCCCTTGCCGCCGGCATTCTCTGCTTCAACGTCGAGTCCGAGCCTGAACTTGAGCTGTTGTCGGCGCGAGCCGTTGCCCTTGCCAAGGTGGCGCCGATCTCGCTGCGCATCAATCCCGATGTCGACGCCAGGACCCACAAGAAGATCTCCACCGGCAAGGCCGAGAACAAATTCGGCATCCCGTGGCAGCGGGCGCGGCAGGTCTATGCCCGCGCGGCAACGCTTCCCGGCATCAGGATCACCGGCATCGACACCCATATCGGCAGCCAGATCACCGAGCTGCAGCCCTTCGACGACGCCTTCGCCCTGCTTGTCGATCTGGTCGGCGCGCTGCGGGCGGACGGCCATGCCATCGAGCATATCGACCTCGGCGGCGGCCTCGGCATCCCCTATCGCGTCGACAACAACCCGCCGCCGCTGCCCGATGCCTATGCCCAGATCGTCAGGAAGCATGTCACCAAGCTCGGGCTGAAGGTGATGTTCGAGCCGGGCCGGCTGATCGTAGGCAATGCCGGTATCCTCGTCTCGGAAGTGATCTTCGTAAAGGAAGGCGACGCCAAGAACTTCCTCGTCGTCGACGCCGCCATGAACGATCTCATCCGGCCGACGCTCTACGATGCCTTCCACGATATCCGTCCGGTCGTGCAGCCGCCGGCGGACACGCCGCGCATGATGGTCGACGTCGTCGGCCCGGTCTGCGAGACCGGCGATTATATCGGCCTGGACCGCGATCTGCCCAGGCTGAAGGCCGGCGACATGATTGCCGTCTCCACCGCGGGCGCCTATGGCGCGGTGCAGGCCGGCACCTACAACACCCGTCTGCTGGTTCCGGAGGTGCTGGTCGACGGCGACCGGTTCCACGTCGTGCGCCCACGCCTGACCTATGACGACCTGATCGGGCTGGATTCCGTGCCCGACTGGCTTGCATAGAAGCGCCGGAAACACACCGACCCGTCACAGGGAGCAATCATGACGAACGGCATCACCGTCACACGCGAGCGCATTGCCGCGATGGAACCGCGCATCCGCCCCTATATCAGGCACACGCCGGTGCTGCGCGTCGACATGGCCGACTTCGATCGGCAGCCGCTGGCCGTCGACCTGAAGCTCGAATGCCTGCAGCATTCCGGCTCGTTCAAGGCGCGCGGCGCCTTCACCAACCTGCTGGAGCGTGCGGTCCCAAAGGCCGGTGTCGTCGCAGCATCGGGCGGCAACCATGGCGCGGCCGTCGCCTATGCCGCCATGCGGCTTGGCCACAAGGCGACCATCTTCGTTCCCGAAGTGAGCCCGGCGGCCAAGCTGGAACGGATCCGCTCCTATGGCGCCGAGCTGATCGTCGGCGGCGCCCGCTATGCCGAAGCGCTGGCCGCCAGCGAACGGTTCGCCGAGGAGACCGGCGCTTTGCAGATTCACGCCTTCAACCAGAAGGAAACGTTGGTCGGCCAGGGCACGCTTGGGCTCGAAATCGAGGCCGATTTGCCTCGGATCGACACGCTGCTGGTCGCTGTCGGCGGCGGCGGCCTGATCGGCGGCATCGCTGCCTGGTTCGCCGGCCGCATCCGTATCATCGCCGTCGAGCCGGAAGGAGCGCCGACGCTGCATCGCGCCTTCGAGGCCGGACACCCCGTCGACGCGCCGGCCGAGGGCATCGCCGCCGATTCACTGGCGCCAAAGCGCGTCGGCGAAATGATGTTCCCGATCGCCGAGGCCTATGTCGAACGCTCGATCCTGGTCGGCGACGACGACATCGTCGCCGCGCAGAAGGCGCTGTGGAACCGAACCCGCATCATCTCCGAGCCGGGAGGTGCGGCCGCCTTTGCCGCGATCCTGTCGGGCCGCTATGCGCCGGCGCAGGGCGAACGGCTCGCCGTGCTGGTCTGCGGGGCGAATGCGGACCCCGCTACCTTCTAAAGGGCCTGCTGCCTTCTAAAGGGTATGCAGGATGGAACTATAACGGTCCATTTCACGTTTTTTCGAACTGCCTCGCCTTTGCCGTGTTTGCTGGTATTCTTTGAGTCGTGAGGCGTCGGGCTATCTGCCCGCTCCACAGCATGATCCCGAAACATGGAATCCCTTTCGGAACAGATCATGCTCAAAGGGATAGGGCCGCATCCCGGTTTCGGGATGCCATAGGCTCAAGGAAGGGCCGATGACGCAACGACCCACCTTCAGCAGCGATCGCGGCCTCGCCGGGCGGCTGGCTTTGAGCAGGCTGGCCACGCGGGTCTCGATGGTGGTCGAGCGCGGCTGGCCGTTGCTGCTTCCCCTCGTCATCGTTGCCAGCCTGTTCCTCAGCATCTCCTGGCTCGGGCTATTCTCCCGGCTGCCGGATATGGCGCGCATCGGCCTGGTCGCTGCCTTTGCCATAGCAGCACTGGCCGCGCTTTATCCCCTGCGTTTCTTCCGCCTGCCGGGCGCCGGCGAAATCGACCGCCGCATCGAGGCAGCCAATCAACTGTTGCACAGCCCGGTGCTGGTGCAGACCGACCGGCCAAGCGGCCGGGAAAGCAGCTTCTCGCAGGCGCTATGGCGCGAACACCAGAAGCGCATGGCCGGAAAGCTCGACAACCTCGGCGCCGACCTGCCGCGCACGCGCGTGCCGGAGCGCGACCCTTGGGCCCTGCGCGCGGTGGCGGCACTTTTGCTCGTTACCGCCTTCGCCTTCTCCTTCGGACCGACGGGCGGCAGGATCAGCGACGGGTTCAATGCCCATGGCGCGCGCGATATCGTGCCGCCGCGCATCGACGCCTGGGTGACGCCGCCGTCCTACACCGGCAAGCCGCCGATCTTCCTGACCGCCGACGCCAACCAGGCCATCCCGACCTTTACGGTTCCCGAAGGCAGTGACGTTTCGCTGCGCGTGACGGGCGGCTCAGGCGAGGAAACGCTCGGCTACGCCGACAAGAATGGCAATTCCCGCGCCATCGACCCGGCTGCGCCGCAGGCCGCCGCCAAGCCGGCAAGCCCGGCGACGCCGTCCAAGGTGCGCCAGTTCACCAGCAAGCTGACCGGCGACGGCACGCTGACGCTGACGTCGGGCGAGGACCAGCTCGGCCGCTGGGCCTTCGCGGTCGTACCGGACAAGCCGCCGCAGATCCGCTTCGTCGGCGAGCCCAAGCGCGCCGCCAACGGCGCCTTCGAGCTCAACTACCAGATCGACGACGACTATGGCGCCGCCACCGCCAAGGCGGTGTTCGCGCTTGCCGATCCGCAGGCGCCGAATGCGCGTCCACTGTACGGTGCACCTGAAATGCCGCTGACGCTGCCGCGCCGCGGCGGCAAGTCGAACGCCGCCAGGACCTCGAAGGACCTGACCGAGCATGTCTGGGCCGGCAGCAGCATCAAGCTGACGCTGGTCGCCACCGACGATGCCGGGCACACCGCATCGAGCGAAACCAAGACGCTGTTGATGCCGGAGCGGCCTTTCGCCAATCCGCTGGCACGCGCCGTGATCGAACAGCGCCGCCTGCTGGCGCTCGACGCCAACGCCAAGCCGCGCGTGCTCGACCTGATGGACGCCATCACGCTGCGGCCGGAAGACACCTTCGACAACATGTCCCACTACCTCGCCATCATGAGCGCCCGCACCCGGCTGAAGATGGCCGACAGCGACGATCAATTGCGCAGCGAGGTCTCCTATCTCTGGGAAATCGCGCTCGGCATCGAGGAAGGCAATCTTTCGGCCGCCGAAAAGCGGCTGCGCCAGGCGCAACAGGCGCTGCAGGACGCCATCAAGAATGGCGCCAGCGACGCTGAAATCGAAAAGGCGATGAAGGAACTGCGCGAGGCGATGAACCAGTTCCTGCAGGAATTCGCGGAGCGCGCCAAGCAAAATCCCAACGCCCCGCAGATGCAGCAGAATGGCCAGGAACTGCGCCAGAGCGACATCGATCGCATGATGGACCAGATCGAGAACCTGGCGAAGTCCGGTGATCGCGACAAGGCCCAGCAATTGCTGTCGCAACTGCAGGACATGATGAACAATCTGCAGGCCGGCCGTCAGCAGCAAGGCGGCCAGCAGGACAGCGAGATGCGCCAGCAGATGGACAAGCTGGGCGAGATCCTGCGCCGTCAGCAGGAGATGATGAACGACACCTTCCGCATGGATCAGATGCAGCGCGGCGAGCGCCAGCGCGGGCAGAACCGTGACGAGCAGCTCGGCGAAGGCGGCCAGGATGAGGACAGACCCGGCGTCGGCGAAGACCGCGATCCGCTCGCCCGGCAAAAGCCGATGACGCCCCAGGAATTCGCCGATGCGCTGAAACAGCTGCAGCAGGGCCAGGGCCAGTTGCAGAGCGACCTCGAACAGCTGAAGAAGGGCCTCGAAGGCATGGGTATGGAGCCCAATGAAGGATTTGGCGAGGCCGGCAAGTCCATGGGCAATGCCGAACAGGCACTCGGCGAGGGCGAAGGCGATGCGGCCGTCGGCCATCAGGGCCGGGCGCTGGAAGCGCTGCGCAAGGGCGCCAAGGACATGATGAAGCAGATGCAGGCCATGCAGGGCGACCAGGGTGGCGGCGAGGAAGGCGGCCGCCAGCAGAACGCCGATCGCGATCCGCTCGGCCGGCCCCGCGCCAGCCAGGGTCCCGATTTCGGCGATTCGGTGAAGGTGCCCGACGAGATCGACGTCCAGCGCGCCCGCCAGATTCTGGAAGCGATCCGCAAGCGGCTCGGCAATGCGCTCAGCCCTGACATCGAACGCAGCTATCTGGAGCGGCTGCTCGAGCTGAAATAGAGCAATTCCAGGAAATATGTGAAGCGGTTTTCCGTCCGGAATTGCGAAAAAACAAGGGGATTGCCGCCCCCGTCCATCCCACCTGAAAACCCTCTCGCACGGTTGCACCACCATGCCCAGACTTGGCGCCGTCACACCCATCCTGCGCATCTTCGACATTGCCAAGGCGCGTGAATTCTATCTCGGCTTCCTCGACTTCAAGGTGCAGTGGGAACATCGCTTCGCCGACGACGCGCCGCTCTACATGGCGATCGGCCGCGACGGCTGCGTCCTGCATCTCAGCGAACATCATGGCGACGGTGCACCCGGCATCGCCGTGCGCATCGAGGTCGAGGACATCACGGCTCTTCATGGCGAGCTGATCGGCAAGAACCACCGCTTCGCCAGGCCAGGCGTGGAAGAGACGCCTTGGAAGACCCGCGAAGTATCGGTCGCCGATCCGTTCGGCAACAGGCTGCATTTCTACGAGGATGCCGCCGGCTGACTGAGCCTGTTGACGAAGGCTTCGCGGATCGCATCCTGCATGCCGTCGATCGCCTCGCCTGACGCGTTCGGGTTGCGGTGCATCACCACGTTCGAGGAATCGATGGCGCCGAATCCGTCCGCCGTGGTCAGTTCACGACAGCCGTCCGGAATGTTGCTGCGCGAGATCGGCGCGATCGCCAGTCCGGAGGTGACGGCGAGCTTGAGGCCGCCGGTGGTGTCGCTGGTATAGGCGACGCGATAGGCAAGATCGCGCTGCTCCAACGATTTGATGGCGAAGTCCTTGCACCAGCCGGCCCGGTTGTAGAGCGCGATCGGCACCGGCTGTTCCTCATGCATGTGATGCAGGGACGATGTCACCCACACGGTCGGGTCGTGCATCAGCACTTCGCCGCCGGCGGGATCCTGCCATTCGAACACCACGCACAGATCGAGCTCGCCGGCAGCGAGCGCCGCCATCTGCGCCCCGGAATGGGCATAGCGCACGGTGACCTCGACCTGCGTATGACGCTTCGAGAAAGCGCCGAGCGCGCGCGACAGGATGGCGTGGCCATATTCCTCCGGAATGCCGATGCGCACCGGCCCGCCAAGCGGCGCTGCCGCCATCGATGCCGACGTCTCGTCGAGCAGCGAGACGATGCGGCGGGCGTTGACGATGAGTTCGCCGCCGCGCCGCGTCAACGCGACGCCGCGCGAACCGCGCTCGAACAGGCTGGCGCCGATCAGATCTTCGAGCTTCTTCATCTGCATCGACACCGCGGATTGGGTGCGGCCGGCCTGCTCCGCCGCCTTGGTGAAATTGCCGGTCTCGGCAATCGCCACGAAGGTGCGCAGGAGGTCGCTGTCGAGGGTCGGCCGCATGAAATCCGCCATAAGAGAATTTGATTGCTGGCATCATTCCAATTCGTTTGCAACATGTCAAACGGCGGATGATAGTCGCCTCACCCATTGGATATGCGGCTGCGAAATCAGCCGCGGACCAATCAAGAGTCCTCACTCGTGCCCGCTGCCCGAAACGGTGGCGGGTTCTTTTTACCCCGCAGGCGGCAGCTTCGGATCGTACGCGCAGGAGCCTGGATGCAGATGGAAAATCGGATGGTGGGCGGCATCCTGAGCCTGTGCCTCGGCGTGCTGGTCTTTTCGCTGCAGGATCCGCTCGTCAAAGCCGTGTCGAGCGATTATCCAGTGACCGAGGTGATGGCGATCCGCTCGATCGTCGCTCTGCCGATCCTCATCGTTCTGGTCCATGCTGATGTTGGCTTGCGGGCGATCCTGTCGAAGCGATCCGGCATGCTGACGGTGCGCGCCTTCATCCAGTTCACCTCCTATACGATGTACTATCTGGCCATCGCCGCCTTGCCGCTTGCCGATGCGGTGGCGCTTTATTTCATGGCGCCGCTGTTCATCATGGTGCTGGCCGGGCCCTACCTTGGCGAGCGCGTCTCCTGGCAGACACTGGCAACCGTGCTGATCGGCTTGTTCGGCGTCCTCGTGATGCTGCGCCCCGGCGCAGGGCTGTTCGACTGGGCAGCGCTGCTGTCGCTGGGCTCGGCGACGCTCTATGGTTTTTCGCAGCTGATGGCCCGCAAGATCGGCGACACCGAATCGTCCACCGTGATGGCCTTCTATCAGAACGGCGCCTATCTGGTTGGCGCCGCCGTGGTTGCCGGCGCGTTTCACCTTGCCGGCATAACCCACGCCGTCCACCCCAGCCTCGAATTCCTGGTAAGGCCATGGCTTTGGCCGACGCTGCCGGATTTGCTCAAGATGGCCGCCTGCGGTTTCGTCGCCTCCGCCGGCATGATCCTGCTGTCGCAGGCTTACCGGATGGCGCCGGCCAACCGCGTTGCCACTTTCGAATATACCGGCATCCTGTGGTCGCCGCTGTGGGGTTTCCTGTTCTTCGCCGAGGTGCCGCGGTCGACGACCGTGATCGGTGCCGCCTTGATCATCGGCGCCGGCCTGCTGGCGCTCAACACCGAACGGCGCAAGAATGTTCCACCCGTGCTCGCTGCCGCCGACCCAGCCTGATCAGGCGAAGCAGATCAGCGCCCGTTCGACACGCGAGCGGATTTCAGCCAGCGTGAAGGGCTTCTGCACGACATCGAGGATGATGCCGTTCAATTCCTCGGCGCGCTCGCGCTGGTCGGCATAGCCGGTCATCAGCACGATCTTGATCGCGGGAAACAATGCTGCCGCCGCTATCGCCATCTCGATGCCGTCCATCTCCGGCATGCGGATATCGGAGACGACGAGATCATAGCCGCCACGCGCGGCCTGGATCAGCGCAAGCCCCTGCGCGCCATCCGCAGCGATATCGATTGTGTGCCCGGCGCGTTCAAGCGCGCGGGCGGCCAGGGTGCGGACGGACTCATCGTCCTCGACGATCAGAAGCTTTGCCATGGCCGGCATATTTGGCCGCCAAAAGTTGACTTTTCCTGAAAGCGCTGAGGATCAGCAAACCTTTTTGCTGCCGCTCAGGCATCCCCTTTGACGACACCGACAAAGGGCAACTCGCGAAAGGCATGGGCTACATCCATGCCGTAGCCGACGACGAAATAGTCGGGGCAGTCGAAGCCGACATAATCGGCATTGAGTTCGGTCTGGCGGCGCATGCGCTTGTCGAGCAGCACGGCGATCGAACAGCTCTTGGCGCCCCGCGACAGCATCAGCTCCCGGGTGAAGCTCAGCGTCTTGCCCGATTCGAGAATGTCGTCGATCAGCAGCACGTCGCGGCCAGCGACCTCATTGTCGATGTCGCGCAGCACCCTCACCTCGCCGCTGCTGGTGCCGGCGCCATAGCTGGAGATGAAGATGAATTCGACCTCCGGCGACAGGCCGACATCGTGCATGGCGCGGATGAGATCTGCGGCGAAGATGAACGACCCCTTCAGCACCGAGATCACCAGGAGGTCATGGTAGTCGTGTCCGGCAATCTCCTTGGCGAGTTCGAGATTGCGCCGCGCGATCGCCGATGCAGAAAACAGGACTTCGATGTTCTTGCCGCGTACAATTGGCATTTTTCGCCCCGCTGATTTTCTTGCCTAAACGCGTTCACGCCCAGCATGTGTTGAGATTCAGGTCAGGCTGAGTCGAAAACGGTGGTTTCCGAGAACCGGAGCGGAGCGTACTGAAGTACGTGAGCACCGGAAGCGCACGAAACCGCCGTTTGCGGCCAGTCTCACCTGAATATCAGCACACGCTATTCGGCGAAGGTGACCGATACAGTTCTTACACCGTTTCTAGGCACGTCGAGCCGGCTGGCAAAGCCGAATCTTTCGCCAGAGGCCAGCGAACGGCCGGATGTCCCCAACGTATAGCGGGTGATGTGCCCGTCATTGCCGGTCACCCGGATTTCAAGCGGCGGCAGCTGCGCCGGTTTGGCGCCGTCATTGGCGGCCTCGCCATCGACGAACAGCGCAGGGTTCGGTCCGGAAGCATCGACGCGTGACGTGACGCCCGAAATGCTGAGCGCCGACGCTTGCGCGCTGGACAGGAACGGCACCTGGCGCACCAGCGCGTGCCCGCCGGAAACCCAGAAGGCGGCCAAGGCAGCGCCGATGCCGGCGATCCAGAAGATCGGCCCGCCGCGCGAGGCTGGTAGCCGCTCCGGCGGGGCTTCGGGCTTGCGCAGCATGTCCATGCCTTCGATGGGTGGCATGACGATCGCACGCGGCAGCGGCGAAACGCTTTCCACGGCAGGTGCAAGGCGCGGCATCACCACGTAATCGGCATCGACGATGTCGGCGGCCGAACCGCGCATGAACCGGTCCGTCGCGGCAATTGCCGCCGGATCGGTCATGATTTCGCCGGAAACCGGGCGCGCGGTTCGATCGTCAGCCATCATGGCCCCAGCATTGCAGCACGTGTTCGCTTTTCGTTTCTTTTGCGTAAACACAAATGGTTAACGCTTCCCCACCGGAGCCCTCGTGACGAGTCGAAAGAGCCTAGGAATTAACCGCCGGTTAACCATGCCGGCCGATGGTCTTTACCCAGAACAGGCCGGCTCACTGCCGTGCCGAATTTCAGGTCGTCGAAATTGATTCGCTTCGAAAATGTCGGCCTCCGCTATGGCATGGGTCCGGAAATCCTCCGCGACATCTCCCTGCACATTCCGGAGCGCTCCTTCCAGTTCCTCAGCGGGCCTTCGGGCGCCGGCAAGACGACCTTGCTGCGCCTGCTGTTCATGTCGCTGAAGCCGACGCGCGGGCTGATCACCATCTTCGGCAAGGATCGCTCCCGCATTTCCCGCACCGAGCTGCCGCATCTCAGACGCCGGATCGGCGTGGTGTTCCAGGATTTTCGGCTGCTCGACCACATGACCACCTATGAGAACGTCGCGCTGCCGCTGCGCGTGCGCGGGCGCGAGGAGGCGAGCTACCGCACCGATGTCACCGAGCTGTTGAAGTGGGTCGGGCTGGGCGAACGCATGCATGTGCTGCCGCCGGTTCTGTCCGGTGGCGAGAAGCAGCGCGCCGCGATCGCGCGGGCGCTGATCGAGCAGCCGGAAATCCTGCTCGCCGACGAACCGACCGGCAATGTCGATCCGCCGCTGGCGCGACGCCTGCTGCGGCTGTTCATCGAACTCAACCGTCTCGGCACCGCCGTGGTGATCGCCACCCACGACCTCGGCTTGATGGAGCAGGTCGACGCGCGCCGCATGATCCTGGCCGGGGGAAGGCTGGACATCTATGACTGAACTGTCCGCCGAACATTTTGTGGAAAGGGAGCAGGACGCCGAGGCGACCGAAGCAAAGCCGCGCGCCCAGCGCAGGATGGCGCCGATCGTGCCGGCGCAGAACATCGCCGGCCGGGCGCTGGTGCTGGTCATCGCCATCATGACCTTCCTGTCCTGCCTGACTTTCGGCGCGGTGACGCTGGTGCGCGACACAGCGTCCGTCTGGGAGAACCAGATTTCACGTGAGGCAACGATCCAGATCAAGCCGGTCGACGGCCTCGACATGGAAGCAGCCCTTACCCAGGCCTCGCAGATCGCCGGCGAATTCCCCGGCGTCAAGGCGACCCGGATCATCGACCGCGAGGCGACCGCGCGGCTCCTTGAGCCCTGGCTGGGCTCGGGCCTCAACATCGACGAATTGCCGGTGCCGCGACTGATCATCGTCACCATCGACGAGAACAGCCCGCCCGATTTCGCCGCCATACGCGCCGCGATCACCCCGAAACTGCCGAGCGCATCGCTCGACGATCACCGCACCTGGGTCGACCGGCTGGTGGCGATGGCCCGCACCACGGTGACCATCGGCATCGCCGTGCTGGCGCTGATGCTGTCGGCGACGGTGCTGACGGTCGTGTTCGCGACGCGCGGCGCCATGGCCGGCAACGGTCACATCATCGAGGTGCTGCATTTCGTCGGCGCCGAGGCACGCTTTATCGCGCGCGAATTCCGCCGGCATTTCCTGGTCACCGGCATGAAGGGAGCGGCGGCCGGCGGTGCTGCGGCAGTGCTCGTGTTCATCGTCTTTTCCTGGTGGTCGTCGCGCAATATGGCGACGCCGCAGGCCGACCAGGCGACCGCCCTGTTCGGCAATTTCGCCATCGGTTCGGCAGGCTATCTCGGTGTCGTCTTGATGGTGCTGGTGATCGGCGGACTGACGGCGGCAACCTCGCACGCCACCGTCGTTGCCTATCTCAGCGACATCGATGTCCGCCAACCGGATGCAGGCTAATTCATGTCCCCCAAAAGTGGGAACGGGTTTTGGGATAACGACATGGATAAAACACGGTGATCACGAATAGAGAATTCGCGTAACGCAAAGTGCGTCTTTTACCTACCCAAGGCCGCATTTCAGGATTAACCATATGGCGATGGACGCGCGGGATTCGACCGGTACGGCTGGGCAGATGCCAGTGGTGGTTGCACGTTCGCATGACCGCCGCGCTGTGAGCCGTCTAAGAGCCACGTTGCGCCTGTCCGCCCTCTCCGTCCTCATCCTTGCAACTTTGTTTGCCGGCGGTTTCGGTTGGTTCGCCAACAAGGTCAGTCACCTGACGACGCCCGCCAATCCGGCCAGGGCAGACGCGATCATTGTCTTGACCGGCGGCCAGTCCCGCCTCGATGCCGCGATGGATCTGCTGGCGTCCGGCAAGGGCGAACGGCTGCTGATCAGCGGCGTGCATCCTTCGGCCAGCCGTCGCCAGCTGCAGGCGGCAACCGGCGGCGACAAGAATCTGTTCTCCTGTTGCGTCGACATCGACCGCGCCGCGCTCGACACGATCGGCAATGCCGAGGAAAGCGCCAAATGGGTCGAGAGCCACGCCTATGGCACGGTGATCCTCGTCACCAACAATTATCATATGCCGCGCAGCCTGCTGGAAATGGGCAGGCTGCTGCATGGCGCCAAGCTCGAGCCCTATCCGGTGGTCAATTCCAACCTCGACAATGGCGGCTGGCTGACCAAGCCGCGGGCATTGCGCGTGCTGTTCACCGAATACAACAAATATCTGCTTGCGCTGGCGCGCGGCATCGTGCCTGTCAAGCCGACGCCCAACGGCATCGCGCTGGCCGAAACCGCGGCCGGCGGCTGATTATTCCCCTGCGGCCGCGCCCGAATTTCCCCTGAGCCGTGCGATCTCCTGCTCAAGGCGTTCGATACGCTTGTCCCGCTCGCCGAGTGCCGCCGCGACGTCGGCTGCCTCGAACCGTTGTGGAATATGCTGCGGGCAGTTGGCATCCCAGGCCGAGACCGTGAACAGGACGACCTGCTCGGGGCGCGCTCCGTAGCCTTGCGGCATCAGCTTCGCCATCAGTTCGGCATCGTTCTCGACGACGCGCGCGGTGCCCCAGAGCTTGATGCGCTGGCGGTGCATATAGTCGATCAGGAACAGGAACGCCCTTGGATTGTCGGCCAGATTGCCCTGCGTGATGAACTGCCGGTTGCCGGAAAAATCCGCGAAGCCGATCGTATGTTCATCCAGCACCTTGAGGAAGCCGGCCGGCCCGCCGCGATGCTGGACATAGGGCTGCCCCTCGCGGTTGGCGGTCGACAGGAAGACGCTGGTCTGCATTTCGATGAAGGCGGCAAGGTCCGGGGTGATGCCGGCCTGCCAGCCGCCACGCTCCTCGACGCGGGCATAGGACTGACGTGAGCCCTTGCGGGCCTGGATCGCCTTGACGGTCGGCGTGAAGGCGACGTCGCTGGTGACAGCATGCGCGTTCATGGAAAGCTTCCTTGCGGCAAGATGCTAAAGCCCGAGCTCCGACAATGTCGGGTGGTCGTCCGGCCGCCGGCCGAGCGGCCAGTGATACTTACGATCGGCCTCGCCGATCGGCAGGTCGTTGATGCTGGCGATGCGCAGACGCATCAGCCCCTGTTCGTCGAATTCCCAGTTCTCGTTGCCGTAGCTGCGGAACCATGAACCGCTGTCGTCGCGCCATTCGTAGGCGAAACGCACGGCGATGCGGTTGCCGTGGAAGGCCCAGACCTCCTTGATCAGCCGGTAGTCGAGCTCGCGGCTCCATTTGCGCGTCAGGAAGGCCTGGATGGCGTCGCGGCCTTGCAGGAATTCGGCGCGGTTGCGCCAGCGGCTGTCCTTTGTATAGGCGAGCGCGACCCGCGCTGGATCGCGTGAATTCCAGGCATCCTCGGCCATGCGCGCCTTCTGCGCTGCGGTCTCGGCGGTAAACGGCGGCAGCGGCGGGCGGGCTTCGGACATGGCAACTCCTGTGCGAGGCCATGCTGCAGGCAGGGCCGACAGACTGGAATATAAGCCTTCCATCATTCAAAGGCAGGTGGCATATTCGTAACTTGTCCTTCCATTTTTCGGAAGAAGCTATGGATCGTCTCGAGGCCATGTCGCTCTTTGTCGCCGCGGTGGACGCCGGCAGCCTTTCCGCGGCCAGCCGCCGTTTCGGCATTCCGCTGGCGACGGTCAGCCGCAAGATTTCCGATCTCGAGCGCCATCTGAACACACGCCTCCTGAATCGTTCGACGCGACGGCTGACACCAACCGATGCCGGCCAGGCCTATCTTGCCGCCTGCCGCCGCATCCTGGACGACGTCGGCGAGGCCGAACGCACGGCCGCCGGCGAATACAGTGTTCCGACCGGCGAACTGGCCATCACCGCGCCGGTCGTCTTTGGCCGCCTGCACGTGCTGCCGGTCGTCACCGGCTTTCTCGCCGCCTATCCCGACGTGGACATCCGCCTGACATTGGCCGATCGCATAACCCAGCTGGTCGAGGACCATTTCGATCTCGCCATCCGCATCGGCCGATTGCCCGATTCGAGCCTGGTCGCCATCGGCGTCGGCGCGATCCGCCGCGTCGTCTGCGCCAGCCCGGCCTATCTGGCCGAACACGGCACGCCAACAACCCCGGAGGATCTGGAAACACACGATTGCATCACCTTCGAGGGGCTCGCCTCCGCCGCCAGTTGGAGCTTCATCAAGGGCAAGGCCGAAATCCCGGTTCGGGTCCGCTCGCGGCTTCAGGTCAACACCGCCGAAGCGGCCATCGATGCCGCGATTGCCGGCGTCGGGCTGACGCGTGTGCTTTCCTATCAGATCGAAGCCGCGCTGCGGTCCGGCGCGCTGCGCGTCCTGCTGCAGGAATTCGAGCCGGCGCCATGGCCGGTAAGCCTGGTGCATGCGGGCCATGGCCTGCTGCCGGTCAAGCTGCGCGCCTTCCTCGATTTTGCCGCTCCACGCCTGAAGGCGCGGCTGGCGCGGCTGATGTAGCGGAACCAGGCCAACCCATCGGTGGCCGTTCTTCGTCGCCAACCAAAGCGCCTGCGGCCATTTCCTTTTTTCCCGCGCTTGGTGTAACCAACGCTCACCTCCTCACCGGGCTCCCCCAATGCTCTACATCAGATCGCTGACGTTCAATTTCGTCTTTTACGTCAACCTGATCGTCCAGATGATCCTCTGGACCCCCTACTATTTCCTGTCGCCCCGGCACCGCGCCTGGTTCGTGCCGAAATTCTGGTCGCGCACCTCGATGTGGCTTTACGAGAAGATCGCCGGAACGAAGAACGAGATCACCGGCCGGGAAAACCTGCCCGAAGGCTCCTTCATCCTGGCACCAAAGCATCAGTCGTTCTGGGACGCGATCGCCTTCTTCCCCTTCCTTCAGGACCCGCTCTACATCCTCAAGCGCGAGCTGACCTGGATCCCGTTCTTCGGCTGGTACATCATGAAGATGCGCATGATCCCGGTTCATCGCGGCAGCCGTTCGAAGGCACTGAAGGCAGTGGTCGCCGCGACCAAGGAAGAGATGGCGCGCAACCCTCGCCAGCTCATCATCTACCCCGAAGGGACAAGACGCGCGCCGGGCGACGAACCGGCCTACAAATACGGCATCGTCGAAATCTACACGCAGCTTGGTGTTCCGGTGGTGCCGGTTGCCCATGTCGCCGGCCTCTATTGGCCGCGCCGCAAATTCCTGCGCTATCCCGGCACCATCAAGGCGCGTTTCCTGCCGCCGATTCCACCGGGACTGAGCAAGGACGAATTCATGGCCCGGCTGATCGGCGAGACCGAAGCTGCCTGCGACCAGTTCCTGATGGATGCGGCGCGCGGCCCGAACCCGCCTGCCTTGCCGCCGACAGCGGTGAAAAGGCTGCAAGAGCTGGACAACGCCGCAAGAACCAAAGTCTGAACCGGAAGTCTCCGGCCGGCAGTTCTCAGCCGAACACCGCCAGCGCGGTGGTCAACACCAGCGTCGCGGCAAAGATCAGATTGATGATCCGCGAGGCCGCCGGCCGGCGCAGGAAGCGCGCGAACCCAGCCCCCGCGACAAGCCACAGAGCGTGGATGGCAACGATCATCAGGGCGAGAACCGCCAGCTTCAGCCATAGACCAGGCTCAGTGGCGCCCTGTTTGGACGAAGCACCGGCGAACACGGCGGCGATCGCCACATAGGCCTTTGGATTGGCGACCGCGAGAAGAAATCCAGCCAGCCATGTGGGACGCGAAGCCTCGGCGGCGTGCGCCGCCAGCGGCGATGCCGTGGCTATCTTGAAGGCGAGATAGAGGATGTAGGCCGCGGAGGCCAAAGCCAGCAACGGCGCCAGCTTCGGCATCGAGGTGAGCACTGCCATGACCCCGGTCGCGACAACCAAAAGCACGGCGATCGTGCCCAGGATGATTCCCCAGGCATAGCCCAGGGAATGGCGCAAACCGAAGGCGGCACCAACGGCGGTGACGCTTATCGTTGCCGGCCCCGGGCTGCCCATGACGACGGCGGAGGCAAGCACGAGCGCGCACAACTGGCGCCAAAGATCCGGCTGCAAAAGAAGCGGCTCAGTCATCTCACCCTCTGTCTTGCCCCGTGCGAAGGAGGCTATGGCAAGACAAGAGGGTCGTCTTGGACGTTCGTGCGAGGAGCGGCCGCCGAAACTTCAGTCGCTCGCTTTGTCGAGTTCGGCCATGTCGGCGGCGCTCAGCTTCAGCGACGCCGCCTTGATCAGGCTGTCCATCTGCTCGGGCTTGGTGGCGCTGGCGATCGGCGCGGTGACGCCCGGCCGAGCGATCACCCAGGCAAGCGCGACTTCCGCCTGCTTGGCCGAATGCCTTGATGACACCGCGTCGAGTGCCGCAAGGATGCGCATGCCGCGCCCATTGAGATAGTCCTTCACGCCGCCGCCACGCGGGCTTTGGCCGAGATCGGCCTCGCTGCGGTATTTGCCGCTGAGGAAACCTTTGGCCAGGCTGAAATAGGTGATGACGCCGATGTCCTCGGCCACGCACAGATCGCGCAACGGCCCGTCAAAGGATGAGCGATCGTAGAGATTGTATTCCGGCTGCAGCACCTCGTAGCGTGGCAGACTGCGCAGGCTCGCCACATCGAGTGCCGCACGCAACTGGCCGGCGTCAAGGTTAGAGCACCCGGCATAGCGAATCTTGCCCTTGGCGAGCAGCTTCTCGTAGGCGCCAAGCGTTTCCTCATAGGGCGTCGCAGGATCCGGCCAATGCGACAGATAGAGATCGATGAATTCGGTCTGCAGCCGCTTCAACGATGCGTCGACGGCTTTTTCGATGTAGGCGGCGGACAGGTCCTTGTGCCCCTGTCCCATATCCGAACCGACCTTGGTGATCACCACGACCTTGTCGCGATTGCCACGGTCTTTCATCCATTTACCGATGATGGTTTCCGATTCGCCGCCCTTGTGGCCTGGAACCCAGCGCGAATAGGCGTCCGCCGTATCGATGGCGTTGAGGCCGGCGCCGACGAAGCGGTCGAGCAGGTCGAACGAGGTTTTCTCGTCGGCAGTCCAGCCGAAGACGTTGCCGCCCAGAACCAGCGGCGCGATGGACAAGTCGGTGCGACCGAGACGACGTTTCTGCAAGGCGGATCTCCGGGATGATTGGGCGGGCAAATGGCGCCCGCGGTCTGAGGGTTGGAGCCTAACCTAGGTCTTGCCTGAACGAGGTCAAAGGCCTGACGGCCTTTTTCCGCAGAGCCAGCTTCACAAAGGCGCGACCTGCCGCGCCACCTCTTCCAGCCAATGGTCGCGAATGCCCAGCGCCTCGAGATGCTCCAGCGTGCTCAGCACATAGTCCTCGTTGTTGCCGGACTGGCCGACCGCACCGCGCACCACGACCGCCGCATCTGCAGCGTCGAGCGCTCCGGCATATTGCTCGTGCTGGCGGTCGACAATGTAAACCACCGCGTCGACCGTACCGCCGCCGTCGAGGCGAACCTTGAGCAGACGCTCCAGATAGACATTGGTGACCAGCTCGCGCTCGCGCAGATAGGCCATAACCTCGTCGCGCAAGTCGCCGGGAACGCGGAATGCGAGGCCGACGCAGGACCCGCCACGATCGAGGCCGAGCACCAGCCCCGGCCGCTCGCGCGTGCCGCGATGCACGAAGGAATAGACGCACAGCGAGCGCCGGTAGCCATGCAGGCGGGCACGCTGTGTTTCGACATGCGCGAATCCCGGCCGCCAGATCAGCGAGCCATAGCCAAACACCCAAAAATCGCCCATATCGCCGCGCCTGATTGCAAAAGATGCCAACACCGCACCCGGACCGGTGTTTTTTCCGCCCGTCCCGTCTAACTATACGTCTGTCCACCTGGCGGAATCGACTACCCGTCCGCAATACCCATGCGTTAACGAGAGCCAAAGCATGACGTCAAGTGACGAACGCCAGCCGAACAAACGTCGCCGCCTGATCTGGCTTGCAGCATTCATCGTCGTGCTGTTCGCCCTCTACAGCGGCGGCTGGTTCTATCTGGCTGACCGCGTCAGGAGCGAGGCCGACAAGGCGGTTGCCACGCTCAACAAGAATGGCGTCGAGGCCGGCTGCGCCAATCTCCAGGTCAGCGGCTATCCCTTGAGCTTTACCGTCTCCTGCGACAACCTCGCCTATGAGGACGATGCCAAGAACATTGCGGCCTCGGCCGGCAGTTTCAACGCAGCCGCCCAAATCATCCAGCCTCTGTCGCCGGTTGCCAATCTGCGCGGCCCGCTCAGGACCTCCGTTCCGGACATGGTGCCGCTGTGGATCGACTGGGACAATCTGCAGGCCAATTTCAAATTGTGGTGGCCGCTGCCGCGGCGGATTTCGCTGGAGGCAGAGGGCCTTTCCGGCCAGACCGATCCGGCCGACGATACCGATCCGGTGCAACTGTTCAGTGCCGGCAAGGCATCAGGTCAGTTGCAGCCCAACGGCGAGGATATCGATTATCTCGGCAGTTTCGGCGATCTCGAGGTCGACCCCGACGCAATTGGCGGGCGCGTGCTTCCGGCGTTCGATGCCAGCGGCGACGTGACATTGAAGAACGGCGTCGCACTGATCGGCACGCGGGTGAAGAGCCTTCGTGGCCAGGCGATCGAAATCCGCAACCTTGACCTGTCGTCGGGGACGGCGCGCATCACCGTTTCGGGACCGCTCTCGGTCGATGCCGAGGGCCTGGTCAACGCCGACCTGATGATCAGGTTGAAGGACCCGAAGGCGGTGGCGGCCATCCTCGGCACCGCCATACCCGAGCAGAAAAGCCAGATCGAGCAGGGTTTTTCTGCCCTGGCGGTGCTCGGCAACGAACCGTCCATGCCGCTGAAGGTGGTCAGGGGCAAGGCCTCGCTCGGCTTCATTCCGCTGGGCAAGATCAAGCCGGTCGAATAGCTCAGCCATGGCAAAACCCGTGAAGCTGCTGAGCGTTGGCGCTTTGACGCTGGACACCATCCTGCACGTCGAGACGCTGCCCATGCATCAGGGCAAGTTCATGGCCTCCGACGGCGTCCAGATCGCCTCGGGCATGGCCACCAGCGCCGCCTGCGCCGCCCATCGCCTGGGCGCCGAAGTATCGCTGTGGGCGAGTGCCGGCGACGATGCCGTCGCCGACCAGCTCATCGCCGGCATAGAGGCCGAAGGCGTCGATTGCACCTTCGTGCGGCGCGTCAGAGGTGCCCGCTCGGCGCTGGCCTCGATCCTGGTCGACGCGCATGGCGAGCGCATCATCGTGCCGTTCTATGACAGGCTTGCCCAGGCCGATCCCGACGTCCTGCCGGTCGCCGACCTCATGGCATTCGATGCCGTTCTGGTCGATGTCCGCTGGCCGGGTGCGGCGGCACTCGCCCTGAAGGCGGCGCGCGCCATCGGCCGTCCGGCGATCCTCGATGCCGACACCGCGCCGCTGGAGGTCCTTGAGCAGTTGTTGCCGCTCGCTACGCACATCATCGCTTCGGAGCCGGCAGCGCGCATCGTCTGCGGCCAGGCGCTCGATCCGAAAACGGCTTGCGCCGATCTCGCCAGCCGCAGCGACGCTTTTGTCGCAGTGACAGGCGGCGCGGCGGGCAGTTGGTGGCACGACCGTCGCGCTGGCTGCGTGCGCCATGTCGCGGCGCCGAAAATCAAGACGGTCGATACGCTCGCCGCCGGCGATGTCTTTCACGGCGCCTTCGCCGTCGGACTGGCGGAAGCCATGCCGGTCGAGCAGGCTTTGCGGTTTGCCAGTGCGGCCGCGGCGCTCAAATGCCTGCGCTTCGGCGGCAGGCTTGGCGCGCCGAACCGAGCCGAGACGCTGGCCATGGTTGCGCAGACCTGGCCTGCCTGAGACAGATCTAGCCTTTCGCGGGGTGCTCGACCGCCTGACGGCCGAAATCGGGAACGTCGATGTCCTGGCCGGCTTCGATGATCGAGCGGCGCACGGCGCGGGTGCGGGTGAACAGGTCGAAGAGCTTTTCGCCGTCGCCCCAGCGGATCGCGCGCTGCAGCGACGCCAGATCTTCCGAGAACCGCGCCAGCATTTCGAGGATGGCGTCCTTGTTGTGCAGGCAGACATCCCGCCACATGGTCGGATCGGAGGCGGCAAGGCGGGTGAAGTCGCGGAAGCCGGAAGCCGAATATTTGATCACTTCGGATTTGGTCACCGACTGCAGATCATCGGCGGTGCCGACGATGTTGTAGGCGATGATGTGCGGCAGATGCGAGACGATGGCCAGCGTCATATCGTGATGCTGGGGATCCATCGTGTCGATGTTGGCGCCGCAGCGCCGCCAGAACTCCGACAGCCTCTCCAACGCGTCCGGGTCGGTGTCGGGCAGCGGCGTGAAGATGCACCAGCGATTGTCGAACAGGTCGGCGAAACCGGCGTCGGGGCCGGATTTTTCTGTGCCCGCCAGCGGGTGGCCGGGAATGAAATGGACACCTTCAGGCACATAAGGCTGCATTTGCGCAATGACAGACGCCTTGGTCGAGCCGACATCGGTGAGGATCGCGCCCGGCTTCAGCGCCGGCGCGATTTCCTCGGCAACCGCGCCGGACGATCCAACCGGCACCGAAATGATGACCAGGTCGGCATCGCGGACAGCTTCTCTCGCATCGGTGCTATAGCTATCGCCCAGCCCAAGCTCCTCGGCCCGTGCCAGCGTCGCCGCACTGCGGGTCGAGATGGATACGTGGCGGGCGAGGCCCTCGCGGCGGATGACGCGGGCCAGCGACGAGCCGATCAGGCCGATGCCGACCAGAGCGATCTTTTCAAACATCGGTGATGTCATGGTTTCTAGCTTTTCAGGAATGTCGTGAGAGCGGCGACAACGCCGCGATTGGCCTCTTCGGTACCGACGGTCATGCGCAGCGCGTTGGGAAAGCCATAGCCCGAAACGCGCCGCAATATATAGCCGCGCGCCGTCAGATAGTCGTCCGCCGCCGCTGCCGAATGTTTCTGGTCCTCGGGAAAATGAATGAGGATGAAATTGCCGACGCTGGGCGTCACCCGCAACCCAAGCTTTATGAATTCCGCACTCAGCCAGGCCAGCCAGGTCTCGTTGTGCGCCACGCTGCGCTCGACATGGGCGCGATCGCGAATGGCGGCGATGCCGGCCTCGATCGCCGTTGCATTGACGTTGAAGGGGCCGCGCACGCGGTTGATGGCGTCGACGATGTGCATCGGCGCATACATCCAACCGATCCGCGCGCCGCCGAGGCCGATCTTGGAGAAGGTCCGGGTCATCACCACGTTCTCTGCGCTGCCGACCAGTTCGATGCCGGCCTCATAGTCGTTGCGGCGGACATATTCGGCATAGGCCGCGTCGAGCACCAGAAGCACGTGCCTGGGCAGACCGGCATGCAGCCGGCGCACCTCCTGGAACGGCACATAGGTGCCGGTCGGGTTGTTGGGATTGGCGAGGAACACGATCTTGGTGCGTGGCGTGACGGCGGCCAGGATGGCGTCGATATCGGCGCGCTCGTCTGTTTCCTTGATCGTCACCGGAACGGCGCCCGCCGACTGGATGTAGATCTTGTAGACCATGAAGGCGTGTTCGGTGATGACGGCCTCGTCGCCGGGCGCCAGATAGGTCTGCGCCAGCAGGCCGAGGATCTCGTCGGAGCCGTTGGAGCAGATGATGTTCTGCGGGTTGAGGCCATGCACCTCGGCGATCGCTTCGCGCAGCCGCCTGGCGGTGCCGTCGGGATAGACGTCAAGCTTTCCGGCAATCTCGCGCGCGGCTTCGATCGCCTTCGGCGAGGGCCCGAGCGGGTTCTCGTTGGAGGACAGCTTGTGGACCTTGGCGACGCCGGCAGGCGCCGTGCTCTTGCCCGGCACATAGGCGTCTATGTCCATGATGCCCGCGCGCGGGGTTGGACGTGCCTGGTCCGGTGTCTGGCTCATGTCGCAAAATCCGTCGAGAACGCTTCCTGAGGGAAGCCGCAGCGGAAATACAAGCCGTGGCCTGCAATGTCGAGAGGCGACAGCCTCCCGCCCAAGGCAGGCCGTTGACGCCGGCGCGCCACAGCCCTAGAAGGGGAGTGAACTTCCGTGGTGATTTGGCCGGTCGGCTTGCAGCCACGTTAAACAACTTGCTAAAGGGCCGTTTGCATCCTGTAACCGGCTTTGCGACCGCAATGCCGGTTTTTTGTTGTCCGCGCCGGCCGGACACCCGTATCGGCATCGACTTTCGACGAGCGCGATGCGTGGGCTCAAAGTGTGAGATGGATGTCATGGCCGTTCTGCGTGCCCGCAAAACCAACAACGAGGTCGACCAACCGTCGAGCCCGGTTTTGCGTTTTGGATCCGACAAGCCGCTCAAGCTGGACGCCGGCACGCTGCTGTCACCGTTCCAGATCGCCTACCAGACCTACGGCACGCTGAACGATGCCCGCTCCAACGCCATCCTCGTCTGCCATGCGCTGACCGGAGACCAGCACGTCGCCAGCACCAATCCGGTGACCGGCAAGCCAGGCTGGTGGGAAGTGTTGATCGGGCCCGGCAAGATCATCGACACCAATCGTTTCTTCGTCATCTGCTCCAACGTCATCGGCGGTTGCCTTGGCTCCACCGGCCCGGCCTCGACCAATCCCGCCACCGGCAAGCCCTATGGGCTTGACCTGCCGATCATCACCATCCGCGACATGGTGCGGGCGCAGCAAATGCTGATCGACCATTTCGGCATCGAGAAACTGTTTTGCGTGCTCGGCGGCTCGATGGGCGGCATGCAGGTGCTGGAATGGGCGTCGAGCTATCCGGAGCGCGTCTTCTCGGCGCTGCCGATCGCCACCGGCGCGCGCCATTCCTCGCAGAACATCGCCTTTCATGAGGTTGGCCGGCAGGCTGTCATGGCCGATCCGGACTGGCATGGCGGCAAATATTTCGAGCACGGCAAACGCCCGGAAAAGGGCCTGGCGGTAGCGCGCATGGCCGCCCACATCACTTACCTGTCGGAAGCCGCCCTGCACCGCAAGTTCGGCCGCAATCTGCAGGATCGCGAAGCGCTGACCTTCGGCTTCGACGCCGACTTCCAGATCGAAAGCTATCTTCGGCACCAGGGCATGACCTTCGTCGATCGCTTCGACGCCAATTCCTACCTCTACATGACGCGGTCGATGGACTATTTCGACCTCGCCGCCGACCATGGCGGCCGGTTGGCCGATGCCTTTGCCGGCACGAAAACCCGCTTCTGCCTGGTGTCCTTCACAAGCGATTGGCTGTTCCCGACCGAGGAGAGCCGCTCGATCGTGCATGCGCTCAACGCGGCCGGCGCGTCGGTATCCTTCGTCGAGATCGAGACCGACCGCGGCCACGACGCCTTCCTGCTCGACGAGCCGGAACTGTTTGCCGCCATCAATGGCTTCATCGGCTCGGCGGCCCGGGCGAGAGGGCTAAGCGCATGACCCCGGAAAGTTGCAGACTTATCCGTCCGGGATCATGCGCCACACTGGGGGCGACATAATGAGTGTCAACCGTGACCAGCGCGTCGACCTCGAAGTCGTCGCCAACCTCATCCCGCCACGGTCACGCGTGCTCGATGTCGGCTCTGGCGACGGCTCGCTGCTCGAACTGCTGCAGGACACCAAGCAGGTCGACGGCCGTGGACTGGAACTGTCGCAGCGCGGCGTCAACGAATGCGTGGCGCGCGGCCTCTCGGTCATCCAGGGCGATGCCGATAAGGACCTCGAATTCTATCCCGACAAGGGCTTTGACTTCGTTGTCCTGTCGCAGACGCTGCAGGCCACCCGCAACCCGAAGCTGGTGCTCGACGAACTGCTCAGGATCGGCAACCGCGCCATCGTGTCCTTCCCCAATTTCGGCCATTGGCGGGTACGCCTGTCGCTGTTCCTCAACGGCCGCATGCCGGTGACCAAGGACCTGCCCTATTCCTGGTACGACACGCCCAACATCCACTTCTGCACCATCCGCGATTTCGTCAATCTGTGCGACGAGCTCGGCGCGACCGTGGAGAAGGCGACGGCGCTCGACGCCAATGGCCAGAAGATCGGCCTGTCGATGCCGTGGTGGTTCTGGAATTTCTTCGGCCAGCAGGCAGTCTTCTTGCTGAAGCGGTAGCAGCCGCCCGCTATTCCAGAACATCCGTCGCCTTGTGCGGATGTCCGACGCCGTCGGCGAACACCACATCGGCTTCCGAATTGTCCGTACGCAGTGACAGTATCGCCTGGTAGGCGGGCGAATTGTACCAGCCATGCACGTGCCGCCTGTCGGGAAATTGGATGATGATCAGATGGCCCAGCCAGTCGTTCTCGACCACTTCCACATCGCCGCCATGAATCAGAAAACGGCCGCCGAAAGGTTCCAGCGTGGCATCGATCCTGTGCAGATATTCGACGATCTGCGGACCCATCGTGGCATGTCGCATATGGGCAACGGCGTAGGCGGTCATGACTGTACTCCCTTGTCATCGAAGCCGAGTTGCCGGCCTCGCAAGGGCAATCTGACCAAACGCCGGGCGCTAAGCGATTATGTCAGAGGTAATGGAATGCATGCTATCCTGTCACGGCGGGTCCTTCCATGATGATTCGCAAGTGCTTTGCGCGGCAGTGCTGTTGCAATTGGAACGCTAACAACGGGAATTCGTTGTCTCGCGCGGGTTGAGTACCGGCGCGGTGGGTGACATGGGCAGCTGTTTTTTGTAGCGTCGCATCGACGATGATGACCGGAAAGGAAAAGTCCAATCCATTCGACTGTTCTGAAAATCGAAAAGTCCTGGATAGACGCGCAGCCCTGCGCAGGAAACAGCTGACACGACATGGCCGGGATCATCGAAGACACACCTCTTATCACGGTCATAACGCCGACCCACAACCGTCGCGAAACGGTGTTGCGCGCCGTGGAAAGCGTGCTGTCCCAGGGCATGCCCAGGCTCGAGCATATTGTCGTCGACGATGGCTCGACCGATGGAACCGAGGCAGCACTCGCCCGCATCCAGGATCCGCGGCTGACCTATGTCGGCGCAAAATGGCGAGGCGCCAACGCCGCCAGGAATGCCGGCATCGAGCGCGCGCGCGCGCCGGTGGTGACCTTCCTTGATTCCGACGACGTTTACCTGCCGCACCGGCTTGAACGGACCTTGGCCTGGTTTGATGACAATCCCGCACTTCAGGTGCTGATCAGCTCTTATGTCTCCTTGAAGGGCAACCGCGCCACCAACTGCATCAACCGCGATGCATTTGTGAGCCCGACGATGCTGGAGCGGACGCTGGTCGCGCAGACGATCTTCATTGCCGGCTCCGCGATAACCGCGCGCCGCGAGGCCTTGCTGGGCATTGGTGGCTACGACAGCGACATCACCCGGATGCAGGATCGGGAGTTGCTGCTGCGGCTAGCGCGCCGCCATGGCGCGCGTTTGTCCGAGGACATCGACTGGACGAAATACAATTCGGAAAACTCGATTTCGGGCCGCCGTGACGGTTATGTCGAAGCCTATGCGAACCTGATCGGCAAACATCCGCATATTGCCCACGCCTACCCGCATATCCCGCCCTACATGATCTCGCGGCAGATCATCGCCGATATCCTCAGAGGCCGGATACCAGAGGCATTCAAGGGCTACATGGCCAATCGCGAGTCGAAAGCGCTCGGCTACTCGCTGCCGGAGCTGATGCACGGCTATCTCCATGGCCGGCGCTGGCGGCGCGATCTCTACAATGAGTTCCGCGACAAGTTTGGCGCCCGACCGGCCTAAATTCCGCTCTTGGTCACCGGTCGAGTTCGGGAAAATACGGATCGGACAAGAACCGCCTGTCCCGCTCGCCTTGCAGACAATCGATCGGCACGGCCGCGTCGACGGGAATGATCCTGTCCCGGATGCCGCTCACTTCGAGGATCAGCTTGCGCCGGATGGCTGTCGAAAATTCGGTGGCCGCGTAGATCGGCAACACGAAGGAACCGGGCCCTCCGGTCACGCATTGCGCATAATACTGGTCGAGATGGCTGAAGGTTGGCGACGGGCTGATCAGGATTGGCAGCCCGTTGATGACGATGCTTTTGGCGATTGCCTCATCACGCGTCGCGGTGACCGGCGGCCCGATATTGTTGGGACCATCACCGGAGATATCGATGACGCTGCGCTCGCCCTCGAAAGAGGTGCGATCGAAAAGCTCGGTGCCGAAGGCCAATGCACCGGAAATCGAGGTGCCGCGGAAGCTCCGGAACGGGCGGGCCGCGACCTTGTCGGCAAAGCTGTTGGCGCTCTCGGCGCTGTCGATGATCTGCCAGCCGATGACCGCGTCATCGCGCACCGTGCCGGCCCATTCGAAATAGGTCAGCGCTATGCGGCCCGTGGCGCCGGCGCGAACAGCCCGGATGAAGTCGGGATGCCGCAGCGCCTCGACATAGCCGGCGCGCTGCAGGGCGAACTCCTTCTCGTCCATCGACAGCGAGATGTCGACCGCCAGCACCAGCTCGACGTCCACAGGCAGCGCATCCGTCGGCGAGGCGGCGGGCGCGGCCTGGACGCAGGCAAGACAGGCAAGCAGGCGCAGAGCATCAAGCATGGCCGTCGCCGGGATTGTTTCTCCCGAACAGCTTCCCTCGCGATCACGGCAAAATAAAGCTTTGCGCCCGCAGTCGCGATGTCTGCCTATTTCCTGCGGCGGGCGGTGACTGGCGGCGGTTCGATCGCGCCGGCCCTGACGCGGGCGGGCTTCAGAGCCGGCGCGCCGGAATCCTTGACGATCGTCAATGCGCGCGGAAAGAAGTGATTGTTGTGCAAGCCGCGACCGATGTTGAGAATTGCGGTCCCCGGCAAACGCTTCTCCAGCATCGACAGCACGCGCCGCAGGGAGGGCCCGTCGAACGCATCCAGCGCTTCGTCGATGATCACCCATTTCGGTTGCCGCAAGGCGAGCATGGCGAAGGCCAGCGAGCGCTGTTCGTCATCGCCCAGCTCGTGGTCCCAGCGCCCGGCGCGGTCGAGCGACGACGACAGCCGTTCCAGACCAACCTCGGCAAGCACCGCCAAAATGTCGGCATCGCTCGCCGGCGTAGCTCCGTTCGGGTGATCAAGGACCTCGCGCAACGTACCGGTCGGGAAATAAGGGACGCGCGGCACGAATATGGGGGGTTCTCCCGCCGGCAGGCCGATCCGCCCCCTTCCCCATGGCCACAGGCCGGCAATGGCGCGGAAGAACAGCGTCTTGCCGGCGCCCCGGTCGCCGGTGATCATGACGCGCTCGCCGGCACGGATTTCGACATGCTCGTCGGCGAGCCTGGTGCAGCCCTCCGGCGAAGCCACTTCGAGCTTCTCGAAAGTCAGGCTGCCATTGGCGTTTTGATCAAAGGCGATGCGCTTTTCCGTGTCGTGCAGCACATCGGTTTCATCGAGCGCGATGCGGAAATCGGCAACGCGCATCAGCGTGGCGCGCCAATCGGCAATGCTGCCTATGTTGTTGATGAACCAGCGCAGGGACGAGTGGACCTGATTGAAGGCGCCGACCGCCATCATCAGCCCGCCAAAGCTGATATCGCCTGAGAAATAGACCGGCGAAGCAACCAGGATGGGTGCCACGACGGTGATCCAGCCATAGGTATCGGTCACCCAGGACAGGTTGATCTGGGCGCTGTAGATGCGCCGCATGGCACCCAGCACGGTGCCGAGGTCGAGTTCGAGCCGTCGCCTGGCGTCGGCCTCGCCATGGTACAGCGCAATGGCATCGACATTCTCGTTGACGCGCACCATCGAGGAGCGCAGCTCGGCTTCGCGTGTGTAGCGATTGCTGTTCAGGCTGATGAGTGGGCGCCCGACCAGCCAGCTCAGCCAAGAGGCGATGCCGGCATAGAGGATGGCGGCCCAGACCATGTAGCCCGGTATGGCCAGCGAGGTCCCGCCAATGTGGAACACAAAGCCCGAGGAAAGCTCCCACAGCACGCCGACGAAGGACACGAGCAGGATGCATGACTGCAGCAGGCCGACGCCGAGATCGGTCGACAGGTCGGACAGATGCGCGGCGTCCTGCTGCATGCGCTGATCGGGATTGACGCCGATGGCACCGGCATTGGCCAGCCGGAAGGCGCGTGCCGGCCGCATCCACTGGTCGATCAGGTCCAGCGTCAGCGCCTCGCGCAGCTTGAGCCGGATCATCTGGTTGAGCCAGGTCTGGCCGATGTTGAGCACCAGAAGCCCACCGGCTATGGCCGCAAAGACGAGAAGCTGGTGCAGGAAGGCCGCCATGTCGCGGCGCGCAAGCGCATCGTAGAAAGGCTGATTCCAGCGGTTGAGCAGGACCTGGCCGGTCGACGTTGCGATGATCACGGCCATGATGCCGACCGATGTCCAGAGCAACCACTTGCGAACGGGCGATCCCGCCAGCGCCCGCCGGATCGTCGCCACCTGATCGCGCAGGCTGCTGGCTTCGACCGCCACGGCAGCCGGCTGAGCGGCGGCGGCATTGCCCGGTTGATCAGCCATAGCCGAGATCCTTGCGTTCAGTGCTGAAACCGGTTGGCGAGACTTGTAGACATCCGTCGTTCAAATGGGCTGACAAATGGGCTGTCAGTCCGCTTGCGACAGATAGGCAGGGAAATGGCCTCAGGCACTCTTGCCGCGATCACGAAGCCGTCACCCGCGCAACCGATGGCTTGGTGTCCCCGGCCTCATTGTGACGGCCAAGCCGGGTGGCGCCATGCGGCGACAGCACCGGCACGAAGACACGGCGCGAGGCGCGCTGAGCGACCGGCACGCCTTGATAGAGCCGCTTCTGTGCCTCGACCACAATGACCCCGGAAAAGATCGGCCACAGCCGCCGGCCGGCACGTTCCAGCACATTGTGGAAGCGCATCATGAAACGGCGCCGCGATGGCGGAAAGAACAGCGCATCGGACCAGGCGGCGGGCGTGAAATTCGCCTCGCGCAGCAGTTCCGTAAGCTGGCCGCGCGAAAAAGGCCGGCCATTGCCGAACGGCGTGTGCTCGAAGCGCGCCCAGACACCGCGCCGGTTGGGCACGACGATGACCACCCGGCCGGCCGGCGACAGCACACGCCAGATCTCGTTCAGCGTCTCCCGCGGGTTCTCGACATGTTCGAGCGAATGGACGAGCAGCATGCGGTCGATGCAGGAATCGACCAGCGGCAGTTCCTCGTCGAAGACCAGTGCCGTCGCCGTCGGCCCCGTCGCCGGCCAGACCACGGCGCCTTGCGTTGCCGGCATGAAGGCGAAGACCCGCTCGGCGTCGGTGCCGAACCGCTCCAGCCAGGGCAAGGTGTAACCCAGCCCAACCAGCCGCTCGTTGGGCACGGCTGCCCATATCGACGACAACGCCATGGTGATCGAACGCTCGGCGAACCGGCCGAGCGTTGTCGAATAGAACGAGCGAAGATCGACGATGTCGGAATGCATTGCAGGGATGTAGCCGCGATATCGGCGGGTTTCAACAAAAGGCCTCGATGAGCCCGACATTCCGGAAATGTCATTCGACATTCCGGGATGACATCGACCCGCCAGCGCCCTATGTCTGCGGCCACAATGGAGAGATGCGATGCCGGTCGAAATCGAACAGTTCATGTGCCGTAGCGACAATTTCGGTGTACTGGTGCATGATCCCAAAAGCGGCCAGACCGCGATCATCGACGCGCCCGAGGAGGCACCGATCCTGGCTGCGCTCAAGCGCACCGGCTGGACGCCGACGATGATCCTGACCACGCATCATCACATGGATCACGTTGAGGCCAATCTGGCGCTGAAGGAGCGCTTCAAGCTGCGCATCGTCGGCCCGGAGGCCGAAAAGGCCAAGATCCCCGGCATCGACGAGACCGTCGAAGATGGCTCGGTTCTCCATCTTGGCGATGAGAGGATCGAGGTCATCGCCACGCCCGGCCACACCGCCGGCCACGTTTCCTATTATTTGGCGGCGTCGCGTGTGGCGTTCACCGCCGACACGCTGTTTGCGCTGGGTTGCGGGCGGCTGTTCGAATGCAAGCCGCCGGTCATGTATGAATCGCTGAAGAAGCTGGCTGCACTTCCGGCCGAAACGATCATCTATTGCGGTCACGAATACACGCTCGCCAACGCCCGTTTTGCGCTGACAGTCGACCCGTCCAATTCGGCATTGAAGGAACGCGCCGCCAGGATCGAAAAGCTGCGCGCCGACGGCAAGGCGACGCTGCCGACGACGATCGGCGAGGAGCTGTCGACCAATCCCTTCCTGCGCTGGCACGATCCGGCGATCCGCAAGCATCTTGGGCTGGAGAAGGCTTCCGACGCCGAGGTTTTTGCCGAGATCCGCAAGCGCAAAGACAATTTCTGAAGGGACTGCTTGGAACCAATGACCAGTTCTGCCGAAATCATCGCGACGCTCGGCCTGAAACCGCATCCGGAAGGCGGCTGGTACGCCGAGACCTTTCGCGATGGCGCTGGCGGACCGCGCGGTCATTCGACCGCGATCTATTTCCTGCTGGAACAGCATCAGGTTTCGGCCTGGCACCGGGTCAAGGATGCCACCGAGATCTGGCATTTCCATGCCGGCGCGCCGCTGGCGCTGGCGATGTGGGAACAAGGCAGCACCGTTATGGAGCAGGTGCTCGGCATCGATCTCGCAGCCGGTGAGCGGCCGCAGATCGTCGTGCCGGCAGGCTGGTGGCAATCGGCGCGCAGCCTGGGCGAGTGGACGCTGGTCGGCTGCACCGTCGCACCGGGCTTCGAGTTTTCCGCCTTCGAACTGGCAGCACCCGGTTGGCAGCCTGGACAGTCCTAACTTGGCAAGAACCCTAATTTAGCAGGAAGCCAAGCGTGATCGCGAGTTGGGCGGCGTAGTACAGCGCCCAGACGGCGAAACGCATCCAGGCACGATGCGGCGAGATGGCGGCCACCAGGAATTTCTCCGTGGCGAGCAGCCCGTCCGATGCCATGAATAGCACAGCGCCGCCGATCACCCAGGTATTGCTTGTCGTCAGCGCCGAGATGCCCATGGCCAGGATCGCAGCGACATAGACGGTGATCGGGATACGCAGGCCGGGACCGACGCGACGCCAGAGCGCCGCCAGTATGACGATCGCAAACACCGCCATCGCGAGCGCGATCGCCCCACGCCACGATTCGGCGCCAAGCACCCCCAACCCGCCACCGCTGCGCAGGAACAGCGCGACATAGACGATGTGGGCGACGAGAAAGCTGGCCAGACCGCCGAGAAACGCCTTTTCGCCATCGCGCGACAGGAAGGCATCGCCAACAGCGCTGAGCACAAGGGCCGCGACCAGCAGCAGCGGGCCGCCCTGCAGCCCGGCCAGCACGGCAAGCATCGCCACGGCGAGCGTCTTTGCCGCCGAGCGGGCGAGCGTTGGTGGCATGCCAAGCGTAAAGGCGTAGATCACCGCCGCCGCCAGCGAAAAGATCAGTGTCGCATTGGCATTTGCGTCGATGCCGCCGGCAAACGGCATCGTCATGCCCCGGCTCCGCTTTGGGATGCCCTGGCTCCGCTCTCAGCCGCCGGTTTGCGCAGGAACAGCGACTTCGCTGCAAGTGCGGCCCCGCCGGTGATGAGCACGCAGGCGGCGAGGATGCGCAGCGACGGCTCGGCGACGCCGGCCGCGATCAGCACCAGCGTCGACAACAGCGGTGCGGCGTAGCTTGCAGCACCCAGCACCTGGATGTTGCCGCGCTTGACGCCGATGTCCCAGGCATAGAAGGCAGCACCCACCGGCATCAGGCCAAGGCCGAGCACGGCCAGCCACTGGCCGGGACCGTCAGGCAGAATCGTCTGTTCCAGCGCCAGGTGGCAGGCGAGCGACAGCACGGCGGTCGCTGCGCAGAACCAGGTGACGATGCTGGTCGGCACCGACGGGAAGCGCCGCGACAACAGTGAATAGGACGACCACAGCACGGCGCAGACGGCAGCCATCGCATAGCCGAAGGCATAGCGGGCGTCGAAGGCCAGCCCCCCGCCCTTGGTCACGATCAGCACGGTGCCGGCAAGGCCGAGCAGCGCGCCGACGACATGGTTCCAGGCCAGTTTTTCGCCCGGCATCAGCGCCGAGCCGAGCACGATCAGCAAAGGCCATAGATAGGCGATCAGGCTCGCCTCCACCGCCGGCGCATTGCGCAGCGCTGTGAAATAGAAAAAGTGGTAGCCGAACAGCCCGGCAATGCCGATCAGCCACACCTGCGGCGGTATCTTCTGGCTCTTGTCGGGTGCCGGCATGAACAGCCGCGCGACCAGCCCGACACCGGTGCCGATCGAGAAGGTGATCGCCGACAAGAGGAACGGCGGCACCTGGCCCGACGCATCGGTGAGCAGTGCGAGCAGCGCCCACATGGCGACCGCCGAAAAGCCGATCAGTGTTGCGCGCCCCATTCTGTCTCCAGTGGCGCGCCAATTCTGCGCCTGGCTATTGTACCGCTTCGAAACGTCCGGCGCTGATGGTCAAGGTGCCGATCTGCGTGCCCACCGTGGCATGGATCGGCGCATATACGCCGGTTTGGCCGAGCGGTGCAAACGTCACCATCATGCGGCTTTTGTTCTTGAGATAGTTGAGCGCCTTGCGGCCCTTGCGATAGCCAGCCACCGGCTCGAAGCCCATCCGGCAGGTAACCGTGTCGCCCTTGTAGCCCGGCACCGAGATCGTGCCCTTCGAAGCGTAGGTCAGCGTCAGATCGGCGCGCATCTCGCCGTCGTAGAACTTTACTGTGCGGCCGCAGACCTGGTCGAGGCTGTCGGCATGGATGACGGTGGCAGCCATCGGATCGAGCACCGATGCCAGGTCGCCGGCACCGAGCGGCACCCAACTCTTGGGGTCGCGCTTGCCCGGCGCCGGGACGACCTGCGTCGAGGTGACCCTGCCATTGGCAAAGCGGATGTCGACCACCGATGCCTTCTTGCCGGAGGTGTAATCGGCGCGGAATGCCTGCGGCACCATCCTCTTGCCCGCAATCGTGCCTTTGGACGAGATCGTGCCACGCGTGTCGTCGAACAGTTTTGCCAACCCTGCCGCGCTGACGCTGCCTTCGATCGCGTAGGCGCCATTCTCAGAACGGCTGGAAAACGTTGATTTCGCTATCGAAAGTCCAAGAAACGACACCGTATACTCGCCCTTGAACGACTGCGGCGAGGCAGCAGACGCGGCGGACGGCAAGGCTGCGGCAAGCATGGCGGCAAAGGCATGTGACGAACGAAGCATGGCGGGATCGGGTCCTTGATTTTCGGCCGGAGGCGGGCAACTCCGGTCTGGCATGTCCCTAAGAGACCGCTTATAGGATGAATTCCGGCCTTAATATGAAAATGCCGGGCGCGCCGTGGGCAATGCAGGAGCTTGACGCCTCGGCGAAATGCAACTATGGAACGCCAACTTTTTCCATAAGGCCGCCTGACCAGAACCGCGCGCCACCCGGCGTGGCTTGAGTGTTTGGCAGACCCCGAGAACTGAAGGTTAGAACAATGTCCCGCACCTGCGAACTCACTGCCAAGGCAGTCATGTCCGGCAACAATGTGAGCCACGCCAACAACAAGACCAAGCGTCGCTTCCTGCCGAACCTCGTCAATGTGACGCTGATTTCGGAAGCGCTGAACCAGAATGTGCGCCTGCGCATCTCGGCCAACGCACTGCGTTCGGTCGAACATCGCGGCGGTCTCGACGCCTTCCTGGCCAAGGCCGACGTCAAGGAATTGTCGCAGCGCGCCCGTCTGCTGAAGAAGCAGATCGCCAAGAAGACCGCCGAGCAGGCTGCCGCTTAAACAGTTCAAAGGCGGGGGACGACCGCCCTGGCCAACATCTTGTTGGCCTCTGGCCAACATCTTGTTGGCCTTGGAGCATCGGATCGAAGCCGCAAGGTTTTGGCAATCCGGTGCCCACATACGAAGGCGAGCATCGCCCGCAGGGGCATGATGCTTGGCTGGTTCCATTACCCAGGATAAAAAAATGACTTCCTTCTCGCGGTATTTGCCCTTCGTGGCCGCCATGGCGCTTGTCGTCGTGGCATCGAACGTTCTCGTGCAATTCCCGATGCAGGGCCAGATCGGGGGCCTCTCGCTGGCCGACCTTCTGACTTGGGGGGCCTTCACCTATCCCTTCTCGTTCCTGGTCACCGACCTCGCCAACCGCCGCTACGGACCCACTGTGGCGCGCCGGATCGTCCTTGTCGGCTTCATGACGGCGGTGATCTGCTCGATCCTTGTCCCGCCCTTCCTGTTCCGTCACGGCCTGATCGAATTCGAGACCGCCGCCGACCGGCTGGTGCGTATCGCGGCCGCGTCCGGAGCGGCGTTCCTTTCCGCGCAACTGCTCGACGTCACCGTGTTCAACCGGCTGCGCCGGCAGAGCTGGTGGCGGGCGCCGATCATCGGCACGCTGGTCGGGTCGGTGTTCGACACCGCCGTGTTCTTCACCGTCGCTTTCTCGGCTGCCTTTGCCTTCGCCGGACCAAACGACGGCTTTGCGTTGGAAAACGCACCCTTGATGGGCGTCTTCCATGTCGAGGCGATGCGCTGGATCTCCTGGGCGCTTGGTGATCTCTCGGTGAAGCTGATCATCGCCGTCGTCGCACTCATCCCCTACCGGCTGCTCGCCGCCCGCTGGAGCCAGCCCGCGGTTGCGGCTTAAACTATGATCCCGAAAAGTGGGACCCAGTTTTCGGAAAAGATCATGGTCGGACAAAGATCATGATCCCGTGGATCCAGCTCGATTCAGCGAAGACCCCAGACGGCGGACAAGAACTTCGCCTCAAGCGGCGCGGCACCGAATTCTCGATCATGCTGGGCACCAACGAGCTCATGAACAGCCGCCTCAGCGGTTCCGAGGAAGCGCTGGCAAAACTGTCCTGCGGGCGGATTGCCGGCCATAGCCAGCCAACAATCCTGATCGGTGGGCTTGGCATGGGTTTTACCTTGCGCGCCGCGCTTGCAGAATTGGCCAATGATGCCGGAATCGTCATCGCTGAACTGGTGCCGGCCGTTGTCGCCTGGGCGCGCGGTCCGATGGCCGAAATCTTTGGCGGCTGTCTCGACGATCCGCGCGTCACCATCCAGGAGACCGATGTCGGGCAGCTGATACGCTCGCAGCCCGCGGCCTGGGACGCCATCCTGCTCGATGTCGACAACGGCCCGGAAGGCATCGTCCACAAATCCAACGACGCGCTCTACAGCCTGCAGGGCCTCGCAGCCGCACGCAGCGCCCTCAAGCCGGGCGGCGTGCTGGCGGTGTGGTCGCAAGGCCCCGACAACGGCTTCACGCGGCGGCTGAAGCAGGCAGGCTTCGGGGTCGAAGAGGTCAGTACGCGCGCCAACGGCAAGCGCGGCGCGCGCCATATCATCTGGATCGCCACCAAGACGTAAAGCCGGCGGGCTCAATCCTGGTGCAGGATGAATTCCAGATAGAGGTTGCGCTGCAGGATCGAGTGGTTGTCGTCGGAGATCAGCGACACCATCAGCGCGCCGTCGTCGCGGGTCCAGACGTCGAGCCCTTCCATATTGTCGATCTGGTAGCCCATGTCGGCCTCCAGCAGCACCGGCCCGTCGGCGACCGCGCCCTTCTCGACGCTTTCGCCATAGATGCGCCGCAGCCGCATCTTGACGCCCCTCGCCATCGAGAAACTGCGCTCCAGAAGCAGCAGATCGCCATCCGGCAGGAAGGCGCCGTCGGTGATGTCGAAATCGCCGTTGCGCTTGACAGTAAAGACGCCCTTGTGCGGCCCCTCGATGAGGGCGGCATAGATGTTGCCGGCCTTGTCGAGGCTCTTTTCGGAGACCACGACCAGGCCGCCCTCATGCTGACCGTTGGCATTGGCGTGGGTGACGGTCTCGAAGCCGCGATTCTGGCGCAGCTCCTGGGCCGGAACGACGAAATCCAGCGGCTTGAACGGCGCCTTCATGTCGTTGGCGTCGATCTTGAACTGGGCGACGCGGTGGCTGCGCTCGAAGCCGACGGTGGCAATGCCGTCCTTGACCGCGAGGCCTTCCGCATCGACCTCCCATTTCCTGTCGATCGGCCGGCCGGTCTCGTCGACCATCTGCTGCATGCGGAAATTCTGGATGCCGGAGGGCCGTTTTTCCGCGTCGCGGACCACCGTGCCGAAGAACCAGAAGCCGGTGTCGGCAACGCCGATGAAGTCACCGCCGGCTTTCAGGAAGCGGAAGGCCGACAGCGCGCCGAAATCGCGTGTCGGCGAGGTCATCTCCAGCCCGCCGACGAATTCGAAAGGGCCGAACTGCTTGTCGGCACGGCCAATGTGAAATTCGGTGATCGGGCGGGCCGAGATTTCGACCGGTTCGACAGAACCAGAGTCGGGCGAACCGGCTGCCGCCGAAGCCAAGCCGGAAAGCAGGGCGATGGCGGCGAAAAGCGTCTGCTGAAAGCCGCCGCGCCTGGAGATCATCCGGCGCGCCGCATACCACCGCCGCGTCGCGTATCCTTCGCGCTTTCCTCGGCAAACAGCGAAGCCAGCTGCTCGGTCATGGCGCCAGCCAGCTCCTCGGCATCGACGATGGTGACGGCGCGGCGGTAGTAGCGCGTGACGTCGTGGCCGATGCCGATGGCCAAGAGTTCCACCGGCGAACGCGTCTCGATCAGCTCGATGACGGCGCGCAGATGGCGTTCGAGATAATTGCCCGGATTGACCGACAGCGTCGAATCGTCGACCGGCGCGCCGTCCGAGATCATCATCAGGATCTTGCGCTGCTCGGGCCGGGCGATCAGCCGGTTATGCGCCCACAGCAGCGCCTCGCCGTCGATATTTTCCTTGAGCAGGCCTTCGCGCATCATCAGGCCGAGATTGCGCCGTGCCCGCCGCCACGGATGGTCGGCCGATTTGTAGATGATGTGGCGCAGATCGTTGAGCCGGCCTGGGTTCGGCGGCTTGCCGTCCTTCAGCCATTTCTCGCGCGCCTGCCCGCCCTTCCACGCCCGCGTGGTGAAGCCGAGGATCTCGACCGAGACGCCGCAGCGCTCCAGCGTGCGCGCCAATATGTCGGCGCAGGTGGCGGCGACCGTGATCGGCCGGCCGCGCATCGAGCCGGAATTGTCGAGCACCAGCGTCACCACCGTGTCGCGGAACTTGGTGTCGCGCTCCTGCTTGAACGACAGCGGCTGCATCGGATCGATGACGACCCGCACCAGCCGTGCCGGGTCGAGATAGCCCTCTTCCAGGTCGAAGTCCCAGGAGCGGTTCTGCTGCGCCATCAGCCGGCGCTGCAGGCGGTTGGCCAGCCGCCCGACGACGCCGGACAGGTTGGCGAGCTGCTTGTCGAGGAAGGCGCGCAGCCGGTCGAGCTCTTCTTCTTCGCACAGCTCCTCGGCGCCGACCGTCTCGTCGAAAGCGGTGGTGAAGACCTTGTAGTCGATCTCTTTCGGCAGATTGGTGAAGGGATTGTCGTTGCGGCGCGCTTCGCCGGGTGTTTCGGCATCGGCGTCGTCATCGTCGGACAAATCGTCGGCGGTGGCGTCGGAGGCTTCCGTCTCGGCCGACTGCTCGTCATCGGCCGAAGCTTCGGCATCCTCGGACTGCGACTGCTCGGAGCCGGAATCCTCTTCGCCGCCCTCCTCGCTCTGCTCCTCGCCTTGCGGCTGGTTGTCGTCATTGTCCTCGGAATCTTCCGTCTCCTGGTCGTCGCCGAGTTCCTCGGCCATCTCCATGGAGGCGAGCATCTCTCGCACGACCCGGGCGAACGCCTGCTGGTCGCCGAGCTTGGCCGACAATCCGTCGAGGTCGGCCTTGGCCTTCTCCTCGACCCAGGGGCGCCAGAGCTCGACCAGCCGCTCGCCGCTTTTCGGGACCGGACGGCCGGTCAGCTTCTCGCGCACCATCAGGGCAAGAGCTTCCTCGATCGGCGCGTCGGCCTTGTCCTTGATGTCGACGAGGTTGGCCTTGGCGTATTTGTCCTCCAGCATCGAGCCGATATTGTCGGCGACGCCCTGCATGGCACGTGAGCCGATCGCCTCGACGCGGGCCTGTTCGACCGCGTCATAGATGGCGCGGGCCGCCTTGCCTTCCGGCGCCAGCTTGGTGTGGATGCGCACATCGTGGCAGGCGCGCTTCAGCGCCATGGAATCGCCGAGGCCGCGGGTGATCGCAATATCGGTCTTCGACGCCTTCTTCGGCAATTCGGGCAGACGCGCACGGCTGCCGGCGAGCGCCGGCCGGTCCTTGGCGAAACCGACTTCCAGTTCCTTGTCGCCGGCAATGGCGCGCATGCAGACGGTGACGGCACGCTTGAAGCTGTCGGCTTCAGACCCCGTCTTCGACTTGTTGCGCGTGTTGTCGCCCGGCCCCGCCATTGAGACTGTGCTTACCCCAGCACCACGTTGGCGGCGCTCTCGGGCAGATCCTCGCCGAAGGCGCGCTGGTAGAACTCGGCCACCACCGAGCGCTCCAGTTCGTCGCACTTGTTGAGGAAGGTCAGCCGGAACGCCATGCCGATATTGCCGAATATTTCGGCATTCTCTGCCCAGGTGATCACCGTGCGCGGGCTCATCACGGTCGACAGATCGCCGTTGATGAAGGCCGAGCGCGTCATGTCGGCGACGCGCACCATCTTGTTGACGATGTCCTTGCCCTTGCCGTCGCGATAGTGCTTGGCCTTGGCCAGCACGATGGCGACTTCATTGTCGTGCGGCAAATAATTCAGCGTGGTGACGATCGACCAGCGGTCCATCTGGGCCTGGTTGATCTGCTGGGTGCCGTGATAGAGGCCGGTGGTGTCGCCCAGGCCGACCGTGTTGGCGGTCGAGAACAACCGGAAGGCCGGATGCGGGCGGATAACCCGGCTCTGGTCGAGCAGCGTCAGCCGGCCTGACGATTCCAGCACGCGCTGGATGACGAACATCACATCCGGACGGCCGGCATCATACTCGTCGAAGCACAGCGCGACATTGTGCTGGTAGGCCCAGGGCAGGATGCCGTCGCGGAATTCGGTGATCTGCAACCCGTCCTTGACCACGATCGCGTCCTTGCCGACGAGATCGATACGGCTGACATGGCTGTCGAGGTTGACGCGCACGCAGGGCCAGTTGAGGCGGGCGGCTACCTGTTCGATATGGGTCGACTTGCCGGTGCCGTGATAGCCCGACACCATGACGCGGCGGTTGTAGGCAAAGCCCGCAAGGATCGCCATCGTCGTGTTCTTGTCGAACAGATAGTCCGGGTCGATGTCGGGCACATGCTCCGATGTCACCGAATAGGCCGGCACCACCATCTTGGATTCGAAGCCGAATTTCTCCTTCACCGACACCGTCGTGTCGGGCAGGTTGGCGATGTCGCGATCGACCTTGTTCATATCTCTCAACGTCTCCACGGGCGAAACGTCTGATTTCGCCGGCAATCGATTTTGTCCGGGGGCGGTCTTAAAGCCTTTTCCAACCTTATGAAAGTTGGAAAACGACACGAACCGTATGGTCGCTCAGCACAGGCCCGCCTGTTTGAGCACGCGATAGGCTTGCAGCACATCGCGGAACCGGTCTTCCGAACCTCTGTCGCCACCATTCGCATCCGGATGGTGTAGTTTCACCAGTTCCTTATAGCGCGCCTTGATCTCCTTGCCAGTCGCCTTTGTATCAAGACCAAGCGTTTCCAGCGCCTTGGCCTCAAGCGGCTTGGCCTTGCGCTCGCGCGCCTCGCGCGGATCCTTGGGTCCCTTGAACAGGTCGAACGGGTCGCGCATGCGGTTATAGTAGCCGGCGCGGCCGGAACGCATCTGGGCCATATCGGGCGACGACCGGGTCGAGGCCCCGTTGGCGCCCATCTTCCAGGTCGGCCGGTGCCCGGTCATGGCTTCCTTCTGGAAGCGCGCGACCTCGGTGTCCGGTACGCCGGAAAAGTAGTTGAAGCCCTTGTTGTACTCGCGCACATGATCGAAGCAGAAGTGGAAATACTCACCCTCCTTCATGCGCCCGACCGGCGCACGATGGGTGCCCGCTTCCTTGCAGCCGTCCCACTGGCAGATCGGCGAGTGCGACTTCAGCTCCGCGTCCTTGTCGGGGCGGACGCGAATCTTCTCGAAATATTTGGGGTACGGCTTCATCTTACCCATTTATGGGGCGTTCGCAGATGCGAAACAAGAATTGACATTTTCGCGATCATCGCCCTAACCGCTGAATCGCGGCATAAAGCAGGCGAATGGCGGATTTTGTTGCGCGGCGGCGGCCCCTCGCGAAACCGATTTTCGGTTTCCAGGCCGAGACGCCAACGATATGTGGTGAAGGGAGATGGCGATGTCCATACAGGCGACCATGGAAGACAAGCTCAACAAGGCATTTTCGCCGGACAGGCTGGTTATCATCAACGAGAGCCATCTCCATGCCGGCCACCACCATCACGGCTCCGACCATCACGGCACTTACGACGGCACCGGCGAGACGCATTTTCGCGTCCGCGTCGTCGCTTCCGCCTTTGCCGGCATGAGCCGCATCGACCGTCACCGCGCCGTCAACGAACTGCTTGCCGACGAACTGAAGGCCGGCGTGCACGCGCTGGCAATCGAACCCGCGGCTCCCGGCGAAAAGACCCGCTGGTAGGTCGCTTCCCCGCGCTCAGAGCACCGCTTCGATGAGGAACGGCCCGCGCCGTGACAGCGCACTGTCCAGCAACGCGTCGAAGCGCTCGCACGTATCGGCGCGAGCCGCCTCCACGCCCATGCCTTTGGCCAGCGATACCCAGTCGAGCGAGGGATGGTCGAGGTCGAGCATGCGCCTGGCGTTCTCGCCGATGGCGCCGACGCCGACATTCTTCATCTCGCCATGCAGGATCGCATAGGTTCGGTTGGAAAACACGATCGTCACCACGTCGAGCTTTTCCCGCGCCTGCGTCCACAGTCCCTGCACCGTGTACATGCCGCTGCCGTCGGCTTCGAGATTGACCACCTTGCGGTCAGGACAGGCGATTGCCGCCCCGGTCGCCATCGGGATGCCGCCACCGATCGATCCGCCCGTGCCCATCATGTAGTCGTGCGGCGCGGCAAAGGCCGACAGCGCGAAGAAACGCCTGGCCGAGGTGACCGCTTCATCGCAGACGATCGCATCGGCCGGCAGTTTGCGCGCCACCGAAAGTGCGACGGCATCTTCCGTCAGCTTGCCGTTCGGCGTTGCCTCGTCGGGAAAAGCGGCCGCCAGCACCTTGTGTTGCGACGGCTTGATGCCAAGTTCGTCGCGAAGCGCCTCCAGCGCCGCATGCAGATCGTCGCCATGGGCGGCCAATGTCAGCACCTCGCAGCCTTCCCGGACAAGCCGTCCCGGTTTTCCCGGATAGGCGAAGAAGGCAACCGGCTCCTTTGCGCCGACCAGGATCAGAACATCGACGTCGCTCAGCACAGCCATCGCCGCATCGACCGGATAGGGGATGCGGATCGGCGCGACACGCCCGCGCCCGCGTTGCATCCGTGCGATCAGAACCTCGCCGAACAGCCGGACGTCGCTGCCCGTCGAGATCTGCCCGGCGATGGCGAGCGCATCGGCGCGAGCGGCCTTTCCGCGAACGATCATGCCGGCCCGGCCCGGAGCGGCACGGATCGCCGCGGCGACCTTGCGTACCGCGTCCATATCGACGGCCGGCGCTGGCACCAGCCTCACCTTGCCGGGCAAAACCGCCTCGACTTCGCCCCAGGCGGCATCCGCCGGCAGGATCAGGGTCGCGACGCCGGGTGGTGTCAGCGAGGCGCGAAAGGCCGCTTCAGCTGCCGGCACGACATCGGCCGGACCCTTGACGCGGCCGACCCAGTTGGACATCGGCGCCGCAAGGCTCTCGATATCGCTGGTGAGTGGGGCATCGAGCGGCAGATGGTAAGAGGCGTGGTCGCCGACCATGTTGATCATCGGGCTGAAGGCACGCCGGGCATTGTGCATGTTGGCCAGCCCATTGGCCAGGCCGGGACCGGTATGCAGCAGCGTCGCGGCCGGCCGATCGGTCATCCGCGCATAGCCATCGGCGGCACCCGTCACCACGCCTTCGAACAGCCCGAGCACGCAACGCATGTTCGGCTTGCGGTCAAGCGCTGCAACGAAGTGCATTTCGGAGGTGCCGGGATTGGCGAAGCAGACCGTCACATCATTGGCCAGAAGCACGTCACACAGGACATCGGCGCCGTTCATGCAATTCCCTCCCGCTCAAGATCGCAGAGCAGTTGCACCCGCGAGCACCTGCAGCAATGTCCTGCCGCTACTTTTGATCTAATCCGGTGCCGTAAAGATCAGCCAACCGTCGATTTCAGGAATGCCAGCGCGGCCGCGGTCAACGCGTCGCCGTCCTCGCCGAAATCGCGATTGATCGACATATGCGTATAGGCGCTGCCGTCGAACAGCGTAACCTTGGTGCCCGTCGAGCGCAGGCGCTCGGCAAAGGCCTTGGAGTCCTCGCTCCGGCCCGATGCCCGCGAATAGGCGATGAAAGTCGGCGGGTGCTTGCGGCCGTCGACATAGCTGGCCGGCGAAAGTGCCGCCCATTGCGCGGGATCGGAAAAGACGCGGGCATAGGCCCGGACCATACCGCCATTCTTGGCAAGTGCTGCAAGATCATAGACCCTGGTGTCGTCGAGGATGAGCGCGGCTATGCCCGGCAATCCGCCGCGCATGCCGGTCAGCGCAACCAGATGGCAGCCGGCCGAATGGCCCATGCCGACGATGCGGTTGGGATCGCCGCCATGCCGGGCGATGTTGGCCCTGATGTAGGCATAGGCCTTTTCGACGTCACCAGCCTGGGTGGCGACATTGGCCTGCGGCAGCATGCGGTAATCGATGGAGACGAAGCAGAAGCCGTTGGCGAGCAGGAAGGCCGGTTTGGCGTCCACCTGACTGCGTTTGCCAAACTGCCAGGTGCCGCCATGAACGAAAAACACGACCGGCAGGCCGATTGCACCATCGGGCGCGTAGATGTCGAGCTTGGCCGGCCCGTAGTCGAAGGTTTCTGGCGTAGGCCGGCGTGTTTTCCACGCGGCCGACGCTTCCAACGGCAGCATCGCCGCCATGGAGGCCATGATCAGGCTTCGTCGATCGATCATCATTGTCTCCTGGCAAGGCAAGACTGCACGCGGCCGCCCCAGCCGTCCAGTCAGGGGTTCGCAACACACCCGCTACCCGCGCTGAATACGGCTCCGCAACGAGCGCTTTGGTCTCGCGGAGTAGCCTCAATCCTTAAGATCGCGGCCACCTCTTCACATGAAGGGAACAAACGGTACCCCCCGGCAGTTGAATGCGTGGTGAGCCGAATGGAAGCCACAGCGGCTCCGAGGGCAAAAGCATCATGCGAGAGAACCAGTCTGACGTCTTCGATCTGTTTTCGGAAATTTACACCAACGCGGCGCAGGAAGAGATCAGCATCCAGCAATATCTCCTTGCCTGCCGCGAGGACAAGTCGATGTATGCCTCGGCGCCTGAACGGATGGTCGAGGCGATCGGCGAGCCGAACCTGGTCGACACCAGCAAGGATGAGCGGCTCGGCCGCATTTTCTCCAACCGGACCCTGAAAGTGTACCCCTCCTTCGCCGATTTCTACGGCATGGAGGATACAATCGAGCGCATCGCCGGCTATTTTCGCTATGCGTCCCAGGGGCTCGAGGAGCGCAAGCAAATCCTCTATTTGCTCGGCCCGGTGGGCGGCGGCAAATCCTCCCTTGCCGAGCGGCTGAAGAAGTTGATGGAACAGCGTCCGATCTACACGCTGAAGGTCGGCAACCAGGTCAGCCCGGTTTTCGAATCGCCGCTTGGCCTTTTCCATCCCGATCGCATGGGCGACCTGCTGGAGGATAAATACGGCATTGCACGACGCCGCTTGAACGGGCTCATTTCGCCATGGGCGGCCAAGCGCCTCGACGAACTTTCCGGCGACATTTCCAAGTTCAGCGTCGTCAAGCTGATGCCGTCGCGACTGCGCCAGATCGCCATCGCCAAGACCGAGCCCGGCGACGAGAACAATCAGGACGTCTCGGCCCTGGTCGGCAAGGTGGACATCCGGCAATTGGAAAACTTCAGCCAGTCCGATCCGGACGCCTATTCCTATAGCGGTGGACTGAACCGGACCACCCAGGGCCTGCTTGAATTCGTCGAAATGTTCAAGGCGCCTATCAAGGTCCTGCATCCGCTGCTGACGGCCACCCAGGAAGGCAGCTACAACGGCACCGAAAATTTCGGCGCCTTTCCCTACCAGGGGATCATCGTGGCCCATTCCAACGAGTCGGAATGGCTGCAGTTCAAGAACAACAAGAACAATGAGGCTTTTCTCGATCGCATCCTCGTCGTCAAGGTGCCGTATTGCCTGCGGATAACCGAAGAGCGGCAGATCTACGAGAAACTCTTGCGGGAGAGCGAATTGGCCGCCAGTCCCTGCGCTCCAGAGGTGCTGGACATCCTCAGCCGGTTTACCGTCTCGACCCGCTTGGCCGAGCACGACAATTCGCCGCTCTACACCAAGATGCGCGCCTATGATGGCGAGAACCTCAAGGAAGTCGACCCCAAGGCAAAGTCGGTTCAGGAATATCGGGACGCCGCCGGCGTAGATGAGGGCATGGCAGGCGTCAGCACGCGCTTTGCCTTCAAGATCCTGTCGCAGACCTTCAACTACGACACCGAAGAGGTGGCCGCCGACCCCGTGCATCTCATGTACATCCTGGAGGAGGCAATCAAGCGCGAACAGTTTCCGAAGGAGACGGAAGCCGCCTATCTGGAGTTCATCAAGTCCGAGCTGGCCGCGCGGTATGCCGAATTCATCGGCCATGAGATCCAGAAAGCCTATCTGGAATCCTACAGCGAGTACGGCCAGAACCTTTTCGACCGCTACATCGCCTATGCCGACGCCTGGATCGAAGACCAGGACTACAAGGATCCCGACACAGGCCAGATCCTCAACCGCGAGGTTTTGGACAACGAGCTTTCACAGGTCGAAAAACCGGCCGGCATCGCCAATCCCAAGGACTTCCGCAATGAGGTGGTGAAATTCACCCTGCGCGCCCGTGCAAGAAACCATGGCCGCAACCCGGCGTGGACAAGTTACGAAAAGCTGCGGGAAGTCATCGAAAAACGCATGTTCGGCCAGGTCGAGGACCTCCTGCCGGTGATCAGTTTCGGCTCCAAGCAGGACAGTGTCACGGAAAAGCGGCACAATGAATTCGTGCAGCGGATGGTCGAGCGCGGCTACACCGAGCGGCAGGTGCGTCGCCTTGTGGACTGGTACATGCGGGTGAACAGGGCGGGTTAGAGAACCCGGATGGTTCCATGCCGATCTTCATCGACCGCCGCCTGAACCCGAAAGACAAAAGCCTCGGCAATCGCCAGCGCTTCCTGCGACGCGCGCGCGAGGAATTGAAACGCAGCATACGCGATCAGATCCGCACCGGCAGGATCGCCGACGCGGATTCCGAGCATGCCGTGCGCATGCCCGAAAGAGGCACAAGCGAGCCGAGCTTCAACAACGCCCGCGACAGCGGCAGGCGCCAGCACATCTTGCCGGGCAACAGGCATTTCTCCGCTGGAGACCTGATCCCCAAACCCGGCGGGGGCGGCGGGGGAGCATCGTCGCCGGGAAACAAGGCATCTGAAGACGACTTTCGTTTCGTGCTGTCGCGCGAGGAAGTGCTCGATCTTTTCTTCGAGGATCTCGAGCTCCCGGACATGGTCAAGCTCAACCTCAAGGAGATCCTTGCCTTCAAGCCGCGCAGAGCCGGCTTCGCCGCCACAGGTTCGCCGACCAACATCAATGTTGGCCGCACAATGCGCAACAGCCACGGCCGCCGCATTGCGCTGAGGCGCCCCAAGCAGGTCGAACTGGATGCGATCCTCGAGGAAATCGCCTCGCTCGAGTCGACGCCATCCAGCGCCGACGCGCGCCAGCGTATTGCGGCATTGCGCGAAGAACTCGACCGGCTGGAACGCCGCCGCCGCCGGATTGCCTATGTCGATCCGGTCGACATCCGCTTCAACCGCTTCGATTCCCGGCCGGTGCCGAACGCCAATGCCGTCATGTTCTGTCTTATGGACGTGTCCGGGTCCATGGGCGAGCGCGAGAAGGATCTGGCCAAGCGCTTCTTCGTCTTGCTGCACCTGTTCTTGAAACGGCGCTACGACCGCATCGAGATTGTCTTCATCCGCCACACGCACCTGGCTCAGGAGGTCGACGAGGAAACATTTTTCTACAACACCCAAAGCGGCGGCACCGTCGTTTCCACCGCGCTGGAGGAAATGCACCGTATTATCACCAGCCGCTACCCGGCCCATGACTGGAACATCTATGCCGCCCAGGCCTCGGACGGCGACAATTTCGCCGGCGATTCGGAGCGATGCATTTCGCTGCTCAATGGCGAGCTCATGCGGCTGTGCCAGTATTTTGCGTATGTCGAGATCATCGACGAGCGTGAAGCTCATATTTTCGGCTCGACAGAAAACGGGACATCGCTGTGGCGTGCCTACAACTCCATCGACCAGAAATGGCCGAACTTCCAGATGAGCCGCATCGCCACACCCGCCGATATCTATCCGGTTTTTCGCCAGCTCTTCGGCAGGCAACCGGCCGCCCTCAAGAGGGCATGAGGGTTCCCGATGGCCAGACAAGCGAGCAAATCCAGCCTGCTTTTTTCAGGGTCCGACTGGGATTTCAAAACATTGTCGCGGGCCTATGACGCTATCGAGGCACTTGCGGTCGAAGAGCTTCATCTGGACACCTATCCCGTTCAGATGGAGATCATCTCGTCGCAGCAGATGCTCGACGCCTATTCGTCCATCGGCATGCCATTGATGTACCGTCACTGGTCTTTCGGCAAACATTTCCTCCACCAGGATCTGCTCTATCGCAAGGGCGGGCGGGGGCTTGCCTATGAACTGGTCATCAATTCCAATCCCTGCATCGTCTATCTGATGGAGGAAAACACCATGGCCCTGCAGGCCCTGGTGACGGCCCACGCAGCGCTCGGGCACAATCATTTCTTCAAGAACAATCAGCTGTTCAAACAGTGGACGGATGCGGGTGCGATCCTCAGCTACCTGGACTTCGCCAAGGGCTACATAGTCCGCTGCGAGGAGCGGCACGGCCTCGCCGCCGTCGAGGCTGTTCTCGATTCCGCCCACGCGCTGATGGATCAGGGCGTGTTTCGCTATCACCGGCCGCCGAGGTTGTCGTCGGAACGGCAACGCGAAGGAATTCGCGAGCGTCTCGAATACGAGGAGCGCTCCTACAACGACTTGTGGCGTACGCTGCCGGCCTCGCAGCAAGCGGCCAACGACAAGGGCCAGGACCCAGAGTGGAAGAAATCGCTCAATCTGCCCGAGGAAAACCTGCTCTATTTCCTGGAAAAGAACAGCCCAGTCCTGGAGCCCTGGCAGCGCGAGATCATCAGGATCGTTCGTGTCATCGCGCAATATTTTTACCCGCAACGGCAGACACAGGTGATGAACGAAGGTTGTGCCACTTTCGTGCACTATACGCTGATGAACATGCTGTTCGACCGCGGCCAGATCAGCGAAGGCGCCATGCTCGAAATCCTGCGCAATCATTCCAACGTGGTCTTCCAGCCGGCCTTCGACGATCCGCGTTTTTCAGGCATCAACCCCTATGCTCTCGGCCTCGACATGATGCAGGACATTCAGCGCATCTCGACCAAACCCACGGCCGAGGACCGCGATTGGTTCCCCGACATGGCCGGCCAGGGCAACTGGCGCGAGGTCCTGCTGGACGCCTGGGCCGAGCATCGCGACGAATCCTTCATCCGCCAGTACCTCAGCCCGGCCTTGATCCGGAAATGGCGGTTTTTTGTGCTCGGCGACGCTGCCGACCAGCCGCATTGCCTGGTCGCGTCCATCCACGATGAGCGCGGCTACGCCAAGATACGCGCCGCGCTCGCCAACAGTTATGATCTCGGCGCGAACCGGCCGGACATTCAGGTGGTGGATGTCGATCTGCTCGGCGACCGCCATTTGCGGCTGCAGCACAAGGTCAATGACGGCATCCTTCTCGAGGATGCCAGCCGCGACGCCACGCTTCGTCACATCCGCAGGCTTTGGGGTTATGAAGTCAGCCTGGCGGCCATGGATGCCGAGACCGGCGCGACGATCCACGAACGCTCGACGAGCCAGATCGCGGGATGACGGCACCCGGTCTCCCGGCGCACATCAGGCGTCGCCGGCTGGCCTGATCCTCAGCCTTGCGATCCGGTTCTTGTCGCGTTTCATGACGATGAAGCGCTTGCCGTGGAACGTAAAAGCCTGCTTCTCCTCGGGGATCGATTGCGTCTCGTGGATGACGAGGCCGGCAATGGTGGTTGCCTCCTCATCCGGCAGGTTCCAGTCGAGAGCCCGGTTGAGGTCACGGATCGGCACCGTACCGTCGACGACCACGGAGCCGTCGGCCTCCTGCTTGACGCCCTGTATGTCGACATCGTGCTCGTCGGCGATCTCGCCGACGATCTCCTCGATAATGTCCTCCAGCGTCACCAGCCCTTCGACCTCGCCATATTCGTCGACGACGACGGCGAAATGCGCCTTGCGGCGAAGGAAGGCGTTGAGCTGTTCCTGCAAGGTCGTGGTGTCGGGCACGAACCAGGGTTTCGAAGCGATCTTCATCACGTCGATCCTGGAGAAATCGTTGCCGACTTCGTTCAAGGCGCGCAGCAGATCCTTTGCATGCAGCACGCCGACGATGTTGTCGAGCGAACCTTTCCACAGCGGCATGCGGGTGTGCGGGCTTTGCAAAATCTCGCGCACCACCGCTTCCGGCGCATTGTCGGCATTGACCGAGCGCATGTTGGTGCGGTGGACCATGATGTCGGAGACTTCGAGCTCGGCGAGATCGAACAGGCCGCCGACGCGGTCGCGATCCTCGCGCACCACCTGGCCGTCGCGGCGGAAATCGTCGACCGCGCCGCGCAATTCGTCCTGGCTGGAGCGCTGCGGCTCGATGCGTGAAAGCTCGTACCCGAACATGGCAAGCAAGCGCGTGCGCACGGTAACGAGCAGCACGATGAGGATGGCAAGGACGGCGACGACGATCCAGCCGGGCTCGTTCATCTCCGGTCGCTTTCCTTTGGGTGGTTCTCCCTCAGAAACGACAGCACTTCCGATGCCGGAACATCCTTGGCAATGAAAGCCTGGCCGATGCCGCGCGTCAGGATGAAGGTCAGCGCGCCGCGCGACACCTTCTTGTCCTGGGTGATGAAGGCAAGCAGCGCCTCGGCATCAGGCAATTCGCCCGGGATGTCGGCTATCCGCCAGGGCAGGCCGACGGCGCGCAGATGCGCCTCGACGCGCGCGGCATCGTCGGGGCTGGCCAGATTGAGCCGCGACGAGAACCGGTAGGCCAGCGCCATGCCGATGGCGACCCCTTCGCCATGGACGAGGCGGCTTCCGTCATATTGGGTGGCGGCTTCCAGCGCGTGGCCGAATGTGTGGCCGAGATTGAGCAGCGCGCGGTCGCCGGTCTCGAACTCGTCACGCGCAACCACGTCGGCCTTGGCGCGGCAGGCTTCGGCAATCGCCTGCGCCCTCTCCGGCCCGCCGGCAAAAACCTGGACCCAATTCTTTTCCAGCCAGGCGAAAAATTCCGGCCGGTCGATGAGCCCGTATTTGGCGAGCTCGGCATAGCCGGCGCGGAATTCCCGGATCGGCAGCGTGTCGAGCACCCCTGTGTCGGCCAACACCAGTTTCGGCTGATGGAAGACGCCGACAAGGTTCTTGCCGCGTGGGCTGTTGATGCCGGTCTTGCCGCCGACCGAGGAATCGACCTGCGCCAGCAGCGAGGTCGGAATCTGCACGAAATTCATGCCGCGCCGCACGATGCCGGCGGCAAAGCCGGCAAGGTCGCCAATAACGCCGCCGCCGAAGGCGATGACGATGTCGCCGCGCTCCAGTTTCGCAGCCAGCACACCGTCGGCCACCTCTTCGAGATGGGCAAAACTCTTGGTCTTCTCGCCAGGCGGCAGGGTGATCACCGCGGTCTGGATGCCACCCGTTTCGAGGCTGGCCTTCAGCGCATCGAGATGCGCTGCCGCGACATTGGCGTCGGTGACGACCGCGGCGCGTGTGCCCGGCAGGCGGCGCGCAATCTCCGCACCCGCGCGGGACAACAATCCCGAGCCGATCAGAATGTCGTAGGTCCGGTCGCCAAGGCCGACTTCGACGACAACGGGGGCTTCGATGCTCACTGTTCCACCTCGCCCGTCGCAGCCGCCTCATCGATGCCGAAATGCCGGCACAGCGCGTCCACCACCTCGGTCGCGATGACTTCCTTGCGGTCGTCGCGGGTCGGCACTGTGACGTCCGATGTCGCGTAGACCGGATAGCGCTCGCCCATCAGCCGCTCCAGCACGGCGCGCGGGTCGGCGCTTTTCAGGAGCGGCCGGTTCTGTTTCTTGGCGACGCGATCCATCAGAAGGTCGAGTTCGGCCTTCAGCCACACCGAGACGCCCTGCGCTGCAATCGCCTCGCGCGTCTGCGCATTCATGAAGGCGCCGCCGCCGGTCGACAGCACCTGCGGCCCGTTTTCCAGCACGCGCAGGATGACGCGCTGCTCCAGCGCCCTGAATTCGGTCTCGCCGTAGCGCTCGAACAGTTCCGGAACGGTCATGCGCGAGACGCTTTCGATCTCCTGGTCGCTGTCTATGAAGGGCAGCGCCAGCATCGTCGCCACCTTGCGGCCGATCGCCGTCTTGCCGGCGCCCATCAGTCCGACGAAGACGACGGAACGGCTGCCCAGCCTGCCGAGCAACGCGGCGTGGTTCTCGTCTGGAGGATTTGCTGGCAGCGCGTTCATCGGATGTTTCGAAGGCCCTCTTTGCCGGCGTATCGACATGAAAAGCCCGTTTGCGTCAAGCGTGGCAAGTGCCTTGAACCCGATATGGACCGGCAGGGTCTGCATCAGAAGTTGCTAACAGGCCCCAGCTTCTTCCTTGAATTGGCCGGATTGGCGTCCCATAAGGGGACAGGGTTTGGAAACGCGCAGAACAAGAAGACAGGCGAAAATTGATGCCGACACTGTTTCGCTTTGTCGTGGTAACGGCGATTCTGGCTGGCATTGCCTATGGTACGATGTTTGCACTGGTGATGTTCGTCGAGCCGAAGAAGGGGGAAATGAGCGTGCGCATCCCTCCGGAAAAGCTCAATCCCAAGAAAAGCTGAATGACAAGACAGGCTGAATGAACAGCGCCGCCCGCATCGAAGCCTTTCTGGAAATGATGAGCGCCGAGCGGGGCGCGGCCGAAAACACGCTTTCCTCCTACCGCCGCGACCTCGAGGACGCTTCCGGCGCGATCGATGGCGGGCTGGCCGGTGCCGCCGCCGCCGATATCCGCGCCTATCTCGACGACATTGCCGCCCGCGGCTTTGCCGCCACGTCGCAGGCGCGCAAACTGTCGGCGATCCGCCAGTTCTTCAAATTCCTCTACGCCGAAGGCCTGCGCGGCGATGACCCGACCGGCACGCTGGACAGTCCGAAAAAGGGCCGCCCGCTGCCCAAGACGATGAGCGAGGCCGACACCGGCCGGCTGATCGACCGTGCAGCGCTTGAGGCCGGCGATGTCTCGTCGGGCGATGGGGACAGCCTGGCATCACTGCGCCTGCATGCGCTGGTCGAGGTGCTTTACGCCACCGGCCTGCGCGTTTCCGAGCTGGTCGGCTTGCCGGTGACGGTGGCGCAACGCGACGACCGCTTCTTCATGGTGCGCGGCAAGGGCGACAAGGAGCGCATGGTGCCGCTCTCCGCCAAGGCACGCGCGGCGATGAAGACCTGGCTTGCCGCCCGCGCCAAGGTGCCAGCCTTGGCCGACAGTCCGTTCCTGTTTCCGGCCGCCTCCGACAGCGGCTATCTCTCGCGCCAGGTCTTCGCGCGTGACCTGAAAGGGCTGGCGGCAAGGGCCGGCATTGCCTCGGCGAAGATCTCGCCGCACGTGCTGCGCCATGCTTTCGCCAGCCATCTCCTGCAGAACGGCGCCGATCTGCGGGCCGTGCAGCAATTGCTTGGCCATGCCGACATATCGACGACACAGATTTACACCCATGTGCTGGAAGAGCGGCTGGTGCGGCTGGTCAACGATCATCATCCGCTTGCCGACTAGGCCTCATATCGCTATGTGAGGACGACATTTCACCGCCCGGAGCCTTGGATTCAAGGGTTCCGTCAGCCACTGCCTTCCGACGTATCGGTCCGCTCACGCATGTATAATTACCTCGATTTCGAAAAGCCGGTGCAGGACCTCGAGGGCAAGATCCTCGAGCTGAAGAAGCTTGCCGAGAATGGCGAGGCGGTCGATGTCGGCGACGAGATCAGCCGTCTCGAGAAGCGCTCCCGCGACGCATTGCGCGATGCCTACAAGGCGCTGACGCCTTGGCAGAAGGTGCAGGTGGCGCGCCATCCCGACAGGCCGCATTGCGTCGACTACATCAAGGGCCTGTTCACCGATTTCACGCCGCTGGCCGGCGACCGCAATTTCGGTGAGGACCAGGCGATCGTCGGCGGTTTCGCCCGTTTCCGCGGCGAACCCATTGCCATCATCGGCCAGGAAAAAGGTTCCGACACAGCCAGCCGCCTGAAGCACAATTTCGGCTCGGTTCGGCCGGAGGGCTACCGCAAGGCGGTACGGCTGATGGAACTGGCCGACCGCTTCAAGATCCCGCTCCTGACGCTGGTCGACACGGCCGGCGCCTATCCCGGAGTCAACGCCGAGGAGCGCGGCCAGGCGGAGGCTATCGCCCGTTCAACCTCGACCTGTCTTGGCCTGAAAGTACCGTCGATCTCGGTGGTCATCGGCGAAGGCGGTTCGGGCGGCGCCATTGCCATCGCCACCGCCAACCGCGTCTACATGCTCGAACACGCCATCTATTCGGTGATTTCGCCGGAAGGTGCCGCCTCGATCCTGTGGCGCGACACGACACGATCGAAGGACGCGGCGACCAACATGAAGATCACCGCGCAGGATCTTCTGGAACTGAAGATCATCGACGCCATCATCCCCGAGCCGCTCGGCGGTGCGCATCGCGGCGCCGAAACCGTGATCGCCGCGACCGGAGACCTCATCGCCAGGACGATGAAGGACTTCGCCGGCGCCAACACCGATTTCCGCGAACAGCGCCGCGAAAAATACCTGGCCATGGGCCGCAGTCTCTGACCACAGGCACCCTTGGCCGCAACAATGTGGCGAAGCGGAGCATTTTTGCCACAAAAATGCCGCTGCATTCGGCTCAATGAGACTGCCGCAGGGGGATGCGTCGGCACTTGCGGTAAGGAATTTATTAGGGTTAACGGGCTTAGGGTCCGTCGATGCGCAGTGTAGCAGCCGGGGCAGGAAACGTCCTGGCGCCAGAGAAAAGACGATATCCGTAGCCATGTTTGTCAAGCTTGCCCGCACCGGAATCCTGATCGCTGCCCTCGGCGTTGCCGGCTGCAACAATTCGTCGATGAAGGATTTTGCCCCGGAGGCCAACAAGCCGCTGCCCGACAAGATCCTCGCCGACATGAGGGCCAAGGGCATGGTCCGCACCTCGTCGGTGATGGCCCGCATCTTCAAGGAAGAAGGCAAGCTCGAGATCTGGAAGGCCAAGACCAACGGCCGCTATGACATGGTTGCCAGCTACGACATCTGCAAATGGTCGGGCAAGCTCGGGCCGAAATACACCGAAGGCGACCGCCAGGCGCCGGAAGGCTTCTACACGGTGCGCCCGGCGCAGATGAATCCGCGCTCGAACTACCATCTGTCCTTCAACATCGGCTATCCCAACGCCTATGACCGCGCCAACGGCCGCACCGGCTCCAATTTGATGGTGCACGGCGCCTGTTCGTCGTCGGGCTGCTATTCGATGACCGATGCGCAGATCGAGCAGATCTATGCCTTCGGCCGCGACGCCTTCCAGGGCGGCCAGACCGAGTTCCAGATCCAGGCGTTTCCGTTCCGCATGACCGCCGCCAACATGGCGCGCTACCGCAACGACCCGAATTACGACTTCTGGAAGATGCTCAAGGTCGGCTACGACAATTTCGAGATCACCAAGGTGCCGCCGAAGGTCGATGTCTGCGAGAAGCGTTATGTCTTCAATCAGGTAGCCGCCGACGGTCAGACATTCGATCCGACTGGCGCCTGCCCGGCGACGACGCAGCCTGATTCGCTGAAGAGCGCCTACAATTCCTACATGAGCACCTATGACGCGGCGTTCAGCGGCGCGGTCAAGGCCAGCGTGCCGGCGCCCAAGCCGACCATCGCCGGTATCAAGGAAGCCAGCATCGTCTCCGACTGGTCCAAGCGCCGCGCACGCGGCGAACGCGTACCGATCGATCCGCCGTCGCTCAACAATGACGGCTCGGTCACCGAGACGGCACGCATGGGCCGCATCGATTCGCCCGCCGGCCGCAAGATGGCGGCTCTTGATGCCGAAAAAGCTGCCAAGCAGAAGGCCGAGGAGCAGAGGCTGGCTGCCATTGAGGCGGCCAAGCAAGCCAAGGAAGCCGCCAAGGCCCAGGCTCTGGCCGAAGAGGAGGCCGAGAAGGCCGCCAAGGAGGCCCCAGTCGCCACCGCGACCATCGCGGCTCCTTCGGAAACGGCGCCAATGGCTGAAACGCAAGCGGCGAGTGCCGACGAGAGTCGCGTGACGAAGCTGAAGAACAAGCTGCTCGGCATGTTCGGCGGTTGATATCGCCCGTGGCTGATCGCGCCGCTATTTATGACCTCAAGGGGCTGAACTGCCCCTTGCCCGTGCTCAAGGCCAAGAAGCGCCTGGCGGGGATGCAACCGGGCAGTCGGCTCTGGTTGGAGACCACCGACCCGCTCGCCGTCATCGACATTCCGGCATTCTGCTCCGAGAGCGGCCACCAGTTGATTGAAACGGCCGCGGTCTCCGGCGGCCATCGCTTCCTGGTCGAGCGCGGCGCGCCGTAATCGTTGGGGGCTACCGCCCGGCGATCGCCAGCGGATTGTTTTCCAGCGCCGCGCGGTCGGGCGTGTCAACCGACGGCCGGTCGGTGAAGGCGGCGAACAGCCTGCGGATATAATCTTCCGGCATGTCGAGCGTGATCAGCACCAGCCGCGTGCCACGCTGGCCATCCGGCCAGGACGGCAATTGCACCGGCGGATGCAGGATCTTCTGCACGCCATGGATCACCAGCGGCCGCGACGGGTCTTCCCTGAGCTCGATGACGCCCTTCATGCGCAGCAGGCGCTCGCCATGGGTCGAACGCAGCAGGTCGAGGAACATCTCGATCGCCGAAAACGGCACCGGGCCGTCATGCACCAGCGAATAGGAGCGCACGCGCTGATCGTGACGATGGCCGTGGTCATGCTCGTGATCATGACCAGCATGATGGTGATGATCGTGCGCCGCTTCCTCGCCAAGCCAGCGCCGCACGTCGGCGGATTTGGTTGCCGGGTTGTAGAGGCCGCAATCAAACAGCGCCGCCACGCCTGTCTCCGTGTCGTCGGCATCGAGCAGTTCGGCGCCCGGATTGATCTGCCGCAGGCGCGCCCGCAGCATTTCCAGCTCATTGGGGTCGGTGGCCAGATCGGCTTTGCTGAGCACGATGCGGTCGGCGACGGCAACCTGCTTGACCGCCTCGACATGGGCATCGAGCGTGGCGTTGCCATTGACGGCATCGACCAAAGTGATGACGCCGTCGAGCCGGAAGGCCTGGATCAGCGCCGGATGCGCCATGATCGACTGCAGCACCGGCGCCGGGTCGGCAAGGCCGGTGGTTTCGACGATGACGCGGGCGAGCCGGGCAATGCGGCCGGTCTGCAGCCGGTCGACCAGGTCGGCCAGCGTATCGACCAGTTCGCCGCGCACCGTGCAGCACAGGCAGCCGTCCGACAGCTGGATGATGCCGTCGGAAGACTGCTCGACCAGCAAATGGTCGATCGCCACCTCGCCGAACTCGTTGATGATCACCGCCGTGTCGGCCAGCGCCGGATCCTTGAGCAGCCGGTTGAGCAGCGTCGTCTTGCCGGCGCCGAGGAAGCCGGTCAGCACCGAGACTGGGATCGGGAAGCCGCTGCCCATTGGCTAGTTCGCAACCTTGACCGGCTGGTCGCCCTGCGCGGCGGAGCCGGCAATCTTCGGGCCGGTGCCGGCCGGTGCCGGCCTGTCGGGCCGCCAGCTCGGGATCGGCACATCGGCAAATTCCTGCGCGCCCTGGTCGAGGATGGCCTTCGGCGCCGGACCGGTGGCGCCGCCAAGGCCGACGGCAACCAGCGTCGGCACATGGTCGAGCTTTTCCTGATAGGGTGATTTCGGCACGTTCTTGGCGGCGGCCGGCGGCGCCTCGGACTGCTCCTGCGGCGTCTTCTTCTTGCAGACCTCGTCCTGCATGTCGTTGGGTGAGACCGTGTCGCCATAGGGCGCCAGCGTGGTGACGGTGGCCGAGCCGGCGACAGGCGTGTCGAACCCCTGATCGAGCAGTTTTGCCGCCGTCTCGGCGCGGGTGACCGCCGACTTCTCGCCAAGCACAACCGCGACCAGCGTGCGCCCGTTGCGCGTCGCCGAACCGATCATGTTGAAGCCGGAGGGGCAGACAAAGCCGGTCTTCATGCCATCGGCGCCGGGATAGCGGCCGATCAAGAGATTGTAGTTGGGGATCGCCTTCTTGCCGACGGCAAGGCCCTCGATCGAGAACCACGGCACATATTGCGGAAATTCGCGGCGGATCGCCATCACCAGCACGGCGAGGTCGCGCGCCGTCGTGTACTGATCCGGCGAATAGAGCCCGTTCGGATTGACGAAATGCGTGCCGTTCATGCCGAGCCGGGTCGCCTCGGCGTTCATCCGGTCGGCAAAGGCCGCCTGCGAACCGCCGACATTTTCGCCGACAGCCATGGCAATGTCGTTGGCCGATTTGACCAGCATCATCTTCAGCGCATTGTCGAGCCGCATCACCGAGCCCGGCTTGAAGCCCATCTTGCTTGGCGGCTCGGCGGCGGAGTGTTTGGTCACCTTGATCGGCGAATCGAGCTGCACCTCGCCGGCCGCGATCGCCCGAAAGGTGACGTAAGCGGTCATCAGCTTGCTCAGCGACGCCGGATACCAGCGCTTGAACGCATCCTGATGCTGCAGGATCTTGCCGCTACCGAGGTCGAACACGACCACTGGATTGGCCAGCGCCGGCCCGGCCACAACCGACAGCGCGATTGTGCCAGCCGAGAATAGTTTGAGGAAATGCCTGTACCGCATGATCAAATCCGAAATCGCCTCTTGCCGTAGTCGCCCCTGGCTCCGTAAGATTTCATTACGCGATCGCCAGCATATGGTCCGACCCTCAAAAACCGGACCCCATTGTTGCGGTGCTATTTACTCTATGTGACGCCAAGATGGCAAAGTGCCTGGCGATCACAATTGCAAGGCAGCGGCCAACACCCGCCGTCCCAACAGCGAGATGGAACCATCATGCCAATCCTGAACCGTGCCGCCGAAATGCAGGACGAAGTTGCCGGCTGGCGCCAGAATCTGCACCAGACGCCAGAACTGAACTTCGACGTCTTCAAGACCGCCGCCTTCGTCACCGAAAAGCTGAAGGCCTTCGGCTGCGACGATGTGGTCACCGGGCTCGGCAAGACCGGCGTGGTCGGCATCATCCGCGGCCGCCAGGGCGAAGGTCCCACCATCGGCCTGCGCGCCGACATGGACGCGCTGCCGCTCAACGAGATATCAGGAAAGCCCTACGCCTCGACCATCCCCGGCAAGATGCATGCCTGCGGCCATGACGGCCACACGGCGATGCTGCTGGGTGCGGCCAAATACCTCGCCGAGACGCGCAACTTCACCGGTTCGGTGGCGGTGATCTTCCAGCCGGCCGAAGAGGGCGGCGGCGGCGGCAACGAGATGGTCAAGGACGGCATGATGGAGCGTTTCGACATCTCCAGGGTGTTCGGCATGCACAACATGCCGGGCCTGCCTGTCGGACAGTTCGCCATTCGCCCGGGCCCGATCATGGCGGCGACCGCCGAATTCACCATCACCGTGCACGGCAAGGGCGGCCACGCGGCGATGCCGCACGGCACGATCGACCCGATCGTCATCACCAGCCAACTGGTCGGCGCCTTGCAGACGATCGCCTCGCGCAGCACCGATCCGGTCGAGGCCGTGGTGGTGTCGGTGACCAAGTTCCACGCCGGCGATGCCTACAACATCATTCCCGAAACCGCCGAAATCGCCGGCACCGTGCGCACCTTGCGAAAAGAAATCGCCAAGAAGTCCGAAGAGCGCATCCGCAGCATTTGCGACGGGCTGGCGACCGCGTTCGGGGCCAGGATCGAGGTCGACTACCAGGCGAATTACCCCGTGACCTTCAACCACGCGGAAGAGACGGTGTTTGCCGGTGACGTCGCGATGAGTGTCGCCGGCGACGCCCATGTCCACCGCGGCATCCAGCCGGTGATGGGCGGCGAGGATTTCTCCTACATGCTCGAAGCCCGCCCCGGCGCCTTCATCTTCATCGGCAATGGCGACACCGCCGGTCTGCACCACCCGGCCTACGATTTCAATGACGAGGTCATCCCGCACGGCATGAGCTACTGGGTGAAACTGGCTGAAACCGCGCTGGCCGCCTGACAGCGGCAGCGCAAAGCCGGCCGAATTGCCTTCGGCCGGCCTCTTGGCGAAACGATCCGAAGCGGCTATGTGTCTGGCCGCGTGGTCCCGTAGCTCAGTAGGATAGAGCGGCAGATTCCTAATCTGTAGGTCACAGGTTCGATTCCTGTCGGGATCACCATGCTTTTCATCAGCTTAGCAAATTGACGTCGTACTTGAAACAGTACGACGAATTCTAATCTCGGCGGGAATGCATCACCGAACAAGGAACGATCAGCTTCGCTACGAAGAGCGGGCACTACAATGGCCCTTTCGTCTGGCCGAAGGCTGCCTGCAGGATCATTAGGAGCTGATGGTTGACCGTGGTGCGCTGTGACCTAGCTTAAAGTTCATGATGGACAGTCCTAAGCCCGGAAATGGCGAATTGTCCGCACCGGCGAACTCTCGCGAGGTTGCTATGCAGAGGCGCAAACCGGCGTTTCAGAGCCCTGCATGCGTCCTTGGTCGGCCATTGCCCGCTACGGAATATCAACTGCGGCGATCTATCGGCACGCGACCGGCGCCCCGCCATCCGCAACAATTCGCAAGGACCAGAAGGATCCCGAAGAAAGCGACGCTCCGAGAGCGGTAAGGCTTGGCGAATACCAAGGCGAATGACCAGACATCGCTTTATGAACTTGGCAATACACCCAGAACGCACGGGCACGGCAATGCCAAATTATCTTGCCGAAATGTATGCAAACGACGTAAATCTGGCCATTCTGAGCGCAGTGGTGACGCTTGCATCGGTGGGCGTCTATCTTGTGCTCCGGCGTATCCTTGCCGCGGTGCGACGGCGCCGCCTTGCAGCGTTTGACGAAGGCAGATCCGGTTTCGCCGACGAGGCTTCTTGGGAATGGGAAAGCCCGGCCGGACTTGTCGCCGGGCCTGCTTCTTCCAAGGCTGCCAACCCTTTGCATGCGGTCGGCCTGGATGTTCGGGCTCAAAATACCAACTACTCTCGGTTCGGAGTGCGAATCGAACATTTCGCCGCGACATCCGAACCCAGCGGGTGCTCGTCAGTGGTCGAGACCGGTGCTCCTGCACCGAACAGAGTGCAGTCTGGCCGGCTTGCAGCATCCATCAGCGCGATCGCGGAACGTGGGAAGCGGATTTGCGGGTCGGCATGGAACCAGTTGCGCCATAAGGCTTCACCGCCAAAAATTGCTCCGTTGGCCTATGCTGCGGATCGCGGTTTGAATTTCACAGCTCAGTTGAGAGATCCCGACCCGGCCATGGCGCCTGCCTCAAACCCTGTCGTTCGCAGGCCGATCGTTCTTGTATCGCGCTTGGGTCTCGCCGCCATTTGTCTGGCCGCGCCGATTGGCTATGCGATGACGAGACAAATCTGGGTCGAAAGCGCTTCCGCCATCTCGCAAACCCAAGATCAGGCCCATCGAGACCTTTCGCGCCCGCTGGGACTTCAGGCGAGTGCCGAATTGCTTGGCCCGGATCTCACGGCTAACCAGGCGCAAGCCGGGACGGATCGTGCTCAGGCTGCCGCTGCAAGACAATTGGCCGACCAGGAGCACCGGGCGGCGGAAGGCGAGCGTGCCAGGAGCGCCGCTCTGCAGGGAGCGCTCTTCGAGGCGAGCAAGCAGATCCACACGCTGAGGGCAAGCATGGCAGCTGCCGATGACGCGCGCGAGGAGCGGTTGCGCAATGAACTCGCGGCAGCCCGCACCCTTGACGCGTTGCGGCGCATTGCGGGAGAGGCCGGCACGATGCTGAGCGAGGGCGCCAGCTATGTCCTTAAGGAGATGCCCGCTGCTCATCTCGAGCAGGAGCAAGCCCAAAGGCAGGCGCGCGATTTATCGCAAGCGCGCGTCCAAATTGAACAGCTTGAGACCGAGGCCGCCAAGGATCGCGCCACGGCCAAGGCTTCACTGGCGCAGGCGAGCGGCATACTCGACGACGAGCGCCGGAAAGCGGATCTGCTTCGTGGCGATCTCGCCGAAGCGAAACTGGCCAATGCCGCACTCATGAAGCGTACGGCTGCGGCTGAGCAGGAACAGACCGACGCGGTCACAGCGAGGCGACAAGTGGAGCGGACCGCAGCTGACACGGAGCGAACGCTCGCACGAGAACGCGCTGCAGCAGCAGCGGCCGTTGAGGAGCTGAAAGAAGCTCGCATCGAGCGCCAGGCGGCTGAACTGGAGCGAGCCAAGGCAGTCTCAGCGAAAGAGCGTGCCGAGCAGGCCGCAACCGAGACGGCACAGGCCCTGGCACGGGAACGTACTACAGCCGTCATGAATCGTGAGGATCTCGACAGAGCACGCATCGAGCGCGAAGCCGCCGCCCAAGCTATTTTGGTGCGTGTCGCTAAGCTTCAGGAGGCTCTGGACGAGCAACGCGAGGCCACTGTTTCTCTTGCCCGCGACTTGGCTGCGGCGCGCGGGGACAACGACAGGCTCAGGACCGAGCGCCGCAGCGCGCAGATCGAACCGCCCCTGAAGCCGCGTTCTGGCCGCGCGGCAGCCAGCCAGGTGAAGGCCGTCAGCAAGAAGATTGGCAAGGTTCGCAACCCTTCGCGGATGACCCGGGTGCGTTCGATCACACTTCCTTATTCGCTCTTGCCAAGACACGTGACACCGCAGTGATTTCCGACTGCCGGTCCCTTCCGTGGAAGGCCATTTTTGATGCCCCGCACCCCTTCGTAACGCACCCGAGGCCTGCTGCCATTTCGGCCAAAGATGAATGCCCTCTCGAATTCACCCTGCTTCATCAGCGAGGTGTTCTGCGCGGTGCGCTATGTCAGGCCGATCACGCTGCCTGTCGCGTCCAATTCGCATTGGATCGCCGCCTGCCGCGTTTCCACGCTGCCTTGCCGCGCATAGTCGATGCTGACCTCGATGGGGGCCGAGATCGTCGCCCGACTCAACTGATGTACGAAGCCCGCGCTGGTGACGCGCACGCTGGTCGCCCCCAACGGAGCGGCGGCCGACTCGATGGCATCATGGCAGGCCCGAACGACTTTATCCGGGACGCCCGGCAGCGCCTCGGTTCGGCTGACTGTTGATTGAGTCTTGCTGTCGCCGGGAGGCTGGAGAGCGGCCGGGAGGTCGAGCGACTGTCCGCCCCTTGCGGACGCAACAGCAGTAGCGGTGGCCGAACCTACAGTCCCCGGGGCTGTCGTAGTGCCGCTTGTGCTGGTCTCCCCGTCGTCCGCCGACGAACTGGAGCCGCCGGGGTCATCGCCAGTCCCTTTTTGCGAGCCGCCCTGGTTGCCGCCGGCGTCATGACCTCCGCCGCCACCATGGCCACCAGAACCATGGCCGCCGTTGCCATGCCCTCCGCCTTGCTGACCACCGGTTGCAGCTCCTGCGCAAACTGCCGCGATCGAGCAAGCTAAGACGAAATACGCACAGGTGAATCCACGCGATTGACGCACGACGACCTCCATGGATGCGTCGGTCCAACCGTCTTTCCGCGGCGTGCAGTCAGAACGGCGCGAACCGCCGCTGCCCCCGAGGCAACCTCGCGATTGCCGCGCCCCCGAAAGAACTAGGGGATCAATCCGGTGTATCAAGGATACTTGGCCGGTAAGCACCGATGAGAGATCGCTTGGCTGGCGAGTGCCGTATCATTCATGCCGAGGCCGACCGTCTGGATGACGCCACAGACGCCTTCATGACCCAATGACCGGAGTCCGAGGAGTGGCCTGGCCGAGGCCCCGGCGAATGCAGAGATCAGCGAATACGCTTACCGCGCCCAGGTCAGCGCACCTCCTCCGAGCCATCGGCGACACCCAGGCGATGTCGGGTGGGACGGCCTCCAAAAGGCCCCCGGAGGCACGAAAAAGCTTCGCTTGAGCACTCGCCGCGATGGCGCGGCCAGACGGATCACCCCGCTTCAGCCGACCCGCACGACAAAATGCTTCGTCACCGGCTCGATGATCTTCCAGGTTCCCTTGAAATCCGCTTCCACGACGAAGGCATCGCCGGGGCCGACCTCGACCGGCGTGCCGCCGTCCGGCGTGATGATGATGCGGCCGGCGATCATGTGCACGAACTCGTAGTCGGTAAAGGTGGCGTGATAGGTGCCGGGCGTCGCCCGCCAGGTGCCCGACAGCACCTTGCCGTCCTCGGTCGTGTGCTGGACGGCGGTTTGCATGGTCGGCCTGCCCTCGACGACGATCCAGCCAGCCAGATCGCCTGCGTCCGCGTGTTCGACGGTGCCGAATTTGAGGATTGTCTCGCGTGTCATGTGCTGAACTCCGTTTGGGGATTGCGTGGCGCTGTTTGCCTGGCCGGTCAGATAACCGATGCACCTGCCGCGAGCAATGCCGCCGCCATACGGCCGGCACCTTGGCTGACGGTGCATCAAACAAAAACCCGCCTGTGCGGCGGGTCACTGGCGCAAATCAGCACCATAGGCAAAAATGTACCGTAGCTGAGGTCACCGAGTCAAGAAAAAATTCCTATCGCGAAAAAAGCTGGCGGCGCAAAAGCTGCCAGCACTGGCTGCCACGAGGCCGTTTGTTGATTTGAAGTCAGAGCCCTGCCATGCGGCGCACGCCGCGCCCTTCGGCTCTCGAAGGGCGGGTCAGGGTTTGTGGCGCGCCGAAACGAGTTCCGCCTTGCGCCTTGCCGTCTCCAGCCCGAGCCCGATGAAGGCGCGCGCGTGCTTGGCCAGCGCCATGTTGTCCGTCCACAGATTGCGCCAGATGGCGGTCTTCTTCGACAGGTGCTCATCGACGATTTCCGAAGAGAAGGATTCGAAGCTGAGATCGTCGCTGTAGCCGATCGCCGTCAGCGCATCGAAGATCGCGGCGAAATCGATATTGCCGGTGCCGAGGAAGCCGCGATGGCTTTCGCCGATATGGACATAGCCGATCTTGTCCGCGGCTTGATGGATGGCCAGCCCGACATCGGCCTCCTCGATGTTCATGTGGAACGTGTCGAGATGCAGGAAGATGTTGTCCGAGCCAGTGTCCTCGATGAAAGCCAGTCCTTGCGCGGCGGTGTTGAGCAGATTGCTTTCGAAGCGGTTGACGATCTCGAGGTTGAGCGTGACGCCGGCCGCCTTGGCTGTTTCGGCAACCTTGGCCAGCGTGCCGGCACTGCGCTGCCATTGATCGCGCGTCGGCGCCTCGACCTGCAATCCGTGGCTGGTCGAGAGAATGCCGGCGACCTTCCGACCTCCGAGGTCACGCGTCAGCGCGATGGTATCGTTGAGGATTTCGACGCCGCGCGCGGCAATCGCCCTGTCGGCGCTCGAAATATCGCCATCAACAGGCAATCCGATGCTGATCGCGACGCCGAGGCCAAGATCGGCGATGCGCCTGGCGAGCCCGCCGATGTCGACATCGGCGGGGTCGAGATAGGAGAATTCGATGAGATCGAAGCCGGCCTCCCTGGTGTTGGCCAGCGTGCGCTCCAGATCGGCCTGAGCCGAGCTCGCCGACCAGACGAAAGAATGGATTCCAATACGCGACATCATCGTCTCCGGTGCTGACAAGGTGCGGCCGGGTCATCCCGGCCGCACCGGCCTTGGGAAGAATTTAGCGGGCTGCGGTCCAGCCCTTGTAGTCCTTCAGGTTCTCGGCCGTGATCAGCTTCGGGTCGAGCAGAACGGTCGGCTCCGCCGGCTTCTTGCCGGCCAGCAGTTCGGCCGCCATCGTCAGTGACTGGCCGGCCATCACATAGGGATCCTGCGAGGCCGAGGCCTTGATCATCGAGGTGCCGGAAGAGAGTTCCTTCTCGATATCGGGCGCGCCGTCGACGGCGGTGAAGATGAACTCCGAACGGTTGAGCTGCTTGGCCGCGAGCTGGGCGCCGATCGCCGTCGGGTCATTGATGGCAAACACCGCATCGATCTTGTCGAAGCGGGTGAGCAGCGACTGGAACACCTTCAGGCCGCCGTCGCGCGAGCCTTCGGCATTCTGGTCGTCGGAGAGGATCTTGATGTCGGGATGCTGCGAAAGCACGTTCTTGCAGCCCTTCACCCGCTCCAGGATCGACGACGATGCCGGTCCGTTGAGGATGACGTAGTCGCCCTTGCCGCCGGTGTGGTCGACCAGGTACTGGCAGGCCTCTTCGCCGGCCTTGACGTTGTTGGTCATCACGGTGACGTCGGCGCCCGGCGCCGAAACGTCGAAGGCGGCAACGACGATACCCGCGGCCTGTGCCTTCTTCACCGCCGGCGCGATCGCCTTGGCGTCGACGGCATTGAGCATGATCACGTCGACACCGGCGGCGATGAACGAATCGACCTGCGAGACCTGCTTGTTGAGGTCATAGTCGGCCGATACCGAGGTCACCTCGACTTTCGGGTTGATCTTCTTGGCCGCGTCCTCGATGCCCTTGATGGTGGCGACGAAGAAGGGATTGCCGAGTAGGCCGACCGAGATACCGACCTTGTTGAGGTCCTTGGCCGAAGCAGGCGCGATGGCGAGCGACGCGAGTGCGACGCCGCAGAGCAGTTTGGCGATGGTCTTCATTGCTTTCCTCCGATTGCCCCGCGCCTCTCACGGTGCGTTACACAAACCGGTCGTTGACGCCGGCGACTAAGGTCAATCACGTTCTTGCTCCTGCCTGGAGCCTGTAGCGGTCGAGGGCGACCGCCACGATGATGACCAATCCCTTGATGATGTACTGCCAGATGTCCGAGACACCGGCCAAGATGAGCCCGTTGGAGAGCACCGCGATGATCAGGCCGCCGATCAGCGTTCCCCAGATCGAGCCGACGCCGCCGACGAAGCTGGTGCCGCCGAGAATGACCGCGGCAATGGCGTCGAGTTCGTAGGACTGGCCCAGCTGCAAGCCGTTGGCGGCGTAGAGCCGGGCCGCCGACATGGCGCCGCCGAGGCCGGCCAGCAGGCCGGAAACGCCATAGACGAAGAGCAGCACCAGCGGCACCTTGATACCGGTCAGCCGCGCCGCTTCGGCATTGCCGCCGACGGCGTAGATCCAGGTGCCGAGCACGGTGCGCTTGAGCACCAGCCAGGACAGCACCACCACCGACAGTGCGATGATGACCAGCCACGGGATGCCGAACAGCGAACCGTTGCCGATGAAATCGAACGGCAGGTCCGAATTGAACACCGTGGTGTCCTGGCCGAGCAGGCGGGCGACACCGCGCACCGCGGTCAGCGAACCCAGCGTGACGATGAAGGGCGGCAGCTTGATGTAGGCGATGAGCAGCCCGTTGATGAGGCCGAAGCCGAGGCCGACCAGAATGGCCGCCGGCACGCCGAGCAAACCCCAGTCCGGCACCAGCGATACGATCACCGCCACCATCGCCGATGCGGCGAGGATGGCGCCGACGGACAGGTCGATACCGCCGGTGAGGATGACGAAGGTCATGCCGGCCGCCAGCACGATGTTGATCGACGACTGCTGGGTGACGATCAACAGGTTGGTCTCGGTCAGGAAGCGCGGGTTCAGGAACTGGAAGCCGGCCGCCAGCAGGATCAGCACCGGCAGCATGCCAAGGGCAGCGAAAGCCGTGCGCAACCGTCGGCTCGTGCCGGTCGCCTGGCCGCCCGCGCTGATCTCGGTCGCCTTGTCGGTCATTGCTGAGCCGCTCCCGTTGCAAGTTCCATGATTTCCTCCTGGCTCAGCGGTTCGCCTTGCGATGCCGTCACCTCGCCCGATATCTTTCCGTCGCGCATCACCAGCACGCGATCGGCGACGCCGATCACCTCGGGCAGTTCGCTGGAGATCATCAGGATGGCGATGCCCTGCTTGGCGAGATTGTCGATCAGCCGGTAGATTTCCGATTTCGCTCCGACATCGACGCCGCGGGTCGGCTCGTCGAGGATGACGACCTTCGGCTCGGTCTCGAGCAGGCGGGCGAGCAGCACCTTCTGCTGGTTGCCGCCCGACAGCGAGCCGGCATTGGCCTGCACCGAACTGGTGCGGATGGAGAGATCGGCAACGGCCTTGGAAGCACGCCTTTCGGCGGCCGCGAAGTCGCGCAAGCCGCCGGCGCGCGAATCCCGCGCCAGCACGCCCATGCTGATATTGTCGGAGATCGACATGTCGAGGAACAGGCCGAGTTCCTTGCGGTCCTCGGTCAGATAGGCGATGCCGGCATCGAGCGCCTCGCGCGGCGAGCCGATGGTTACAGGTTTGCCGTCGAGTTCCAGCGTGCCTGAAATGTGCCTGTCGGCGCCGAAGATCAGCCGCGCAAGCTCTGTGCGGCCGGAACCGACCAGACCCGCCAGCGCCAGCACCTCGCCCTTGTGCAGGTCGAACGAACAGTTTTTCAGGAGACGGCCGTCGGACATGGCGCGCACCGAGAGCGCCACCGCGCGCTTTTCATCCGGCGGCCGATGATCCTTCTTGTAGAAAGCCGACAAATCGCGGCCGACCATCATCGAGACGAGGCGCGAGGCACTGAGGTCGGCACGCTCGAGCGTGCCGACATAACCGCTGTCGCGCAGCACGCTGACGCGGTCGGCAAGCTGGTAGACCTCTTCCATGCGGTGGCTGATGTAGATGATGGCGATGCCTTGCGATTTCAGCGTCGCGATGACCTCGAACAGCCGGTCGGTCTCGCGCGAGGTCAGCGACGTGGTCGGCTCGTCCATGACGATGATGCGCGCATTGGTCGATAGCGCGCGGGCGATCTCGACCAGCTGGCGCTCGCCGAGCGACAGGCTGGAGACCATGTCGCGGGCCGAAAAGGAAACGCCGAGCCGCTTGATGATCTCGCTGGCGCGCCGGGTGCACTGGTCGCGATCGACGATGCCGAAGCGTCGCGGCTCGTTGCCGAGGAAGATGTTCTGCGCCACCATCAGATTGGGCGCCAGCGACAGCTCCTGATAGATCACCGCGACGCCGCTGGCGCGCGCCTTGATCGGATCGCCGGTCGCAGCCGGCATGCCGTCGATCAGGATCTCGCCGCCGGCATCCGGCCGATAGGCGCCTGAAAGCACTTTCATCAATGTCGACTTGCCGGCGCCGTTCTCGCCCATCAAGGCGTGCAGCTCCCCGGCATGGACGCTGAGCGAGACATCGTGCAAGGCACGGATCGCGCCGAACGTCTTGGAGATGTGCCGCATCTCCAGCACCGGCTGGCGCGCCGTCTCGGCCTGGGCAATCGCACTCATCGCGCACCTCCCACTGCCGCACCGGCGACGCCTTGGTCCATCGTGGCGTCACGCCAGTTGCTGCGATAGCCTGCCAACCCGGTGAAACGCGACGCGTGCACCGGCTCTGGAACTTCGGCGGCGAATTCGCGCCCGACGCCCTCGAAGGCGAGCGCCGCTGCACCCGTGGCGCTGCCCTCCAGCGTGGCGCCCTGCAGGAAAGCCTGGCCGGGACGCAACTGCGCCAGCAGTCCGGCCAACACACCGCCTGTGTTCAGCCCGCCATCGACGATCACCGTGTTGTTCGAATGGATGAGGTCGAGCGACAGATCGACCATCAGCGCGACGTAGAGCAGCGCCGCCGCCGCGCGTTCCTCGGCATCGGGCGTGCGCCCCACCAGCCGGCCGGACTGACTGGGCATCGGCCCGCCTGGCGCGAAGCTCGGCAGCGCCATGATGCCGGCATCGATCACCCGCTGCACCACCGGACGGGCGATCTCGCCTTGCCAGCCGCCGCTGATGGTTGCGAATTCGCGCCCGCCCATGAAGCGAATGGTCGGCACCGGGCCGCCGCCGACATCGACATTGACCAGCATGTCGCGATCCCGGTCGAGTGCGTCGAGCGGGCAATCCGGATTGAGCACGACGACCCAGGTGCCGGTCGAAACGACGGTGACCGGGCCAAGCTCCTGCCGGCGATAGGCATAGAGCGCCGCATTCGAATCATGGACGCCGTTGTGGATGGCGATCGGTCGCGCCGCAGCGCCGAGGCGGTGCTCGCCGATAACGGTGCCGGCGCGCTCGAAGCCACGCATCCGGCCACGCCAGCCCTGCGCGTCGACCAGCGAGGAAAAGTCCTGGCTCCGCGGCGCCCACAGATGCGAATGGCAGCCGAGATAGGACACTTCCGAGACCGCCCGCCCGCCAAGGCGCCAGCTCCAGTATTGCGGATAGCCGAGGATCGATTTCGACGTAGCGAACGCGTCGGGATCGACCTCCTGCAGCCACAGCATGTGGCGGCCGTAGTTGAAGCCGAGCGGCAGCCGCGGCGAAAAGGTCTCGGAAAAGTCCGGAATGCGGCGATCGATCCGCGCGGCAATCTCGGCCGGCGGCTCTTGCTCGTAATCGAGGATCGGATGCGTCAGCGCCGCTTCGTCGACCAAGGCAAAGGTGCAGCCATGGCCCGACACCATGACCCCTTCCACACCATGACGGTCGACCGCATCGGCAACGGCGCTGAGCGCCCAATGGTGGAGCGCCGCCTCGTCGAGCACGCTGAAGACGCCTTGGCGCACCCATTTCGGCTGTGTCCGGCGCTCGTCGATGATCCGCCCGTCCTGGCCGAAGACGAACAGCTTCGAATTGGTCTTGCCGAAATCGAGGACAGCCACCTTCACTGGATGGCTCCCGAGGCTATCCGCACCATGACGCCGGCGTCTTCCAGCATGCGCGCATCGGCGTCGGAGAGACCGTCGTCGGTGACCAGCGTGCCGATGCGGGAAAGCGGCAGCGCGACGTTGCGCGCGTGGATCGACAGTTTGCGGCTGTCGGCCAGCACCACGATCTGGTCGGCGCAAAGGCTGAGATCGACGATCGAGCGTACCAGCAGCGGGTGCGATTCCATCACGCCTTCCTGGCCAAGGCCTTGCGCGCCGAGAAAGAATTTGGAGGCATAGAAGGGCACGGCCTGGCTGAGCGAATGGATGATGCCGGGTTCGCGATGCAGATCACCGCCCGCAACCGTCAGGCTGCAATGGCCGTGGTCGCTGAGATAGGCCGCCAGCGGCATCGAGTTGGTGTAGAGGCGGATGTTGCGCTCGGCGAGCTTGACGCCCAGATGGAAGCAGGTCGAGCCGCCATGCACGATCACGGCGTCGCCGTCGCGCACCATGGTCGCCGCGAGAGCGGCGATCTGCCGCTTGGCCTCGACCGCAAGGTCGCGGTTCTCGTCGTAAGGCCTGGCGTAGGCAACACCGGCCTGGGAAGCGCCGTCGAGCGCCGAGATGCCGCCATAGACCTTCCGCGCTTCGCCGGCCTCGTCGATCCTGTCGATATCGCGCCTGACCGTCGCGGCTGAAACGCCAAGCCGCTCCTGCAACTCGCGCACCGAAGCGAACGGACGATCCCGCAACAGTTCGACGATCTGACGCTGGCGGCCGGAGTCGCTCAATTCTTTCCTCCCGGATGCCATTTTCCATGGCAATTGGCGTAACTTACTCAACATTAGTCGGATTGCAAGCGTGTTTGATGACAGTAGATCACTATTGACGTAGATCACTCGTATCTGCGATATCAGCGCCAATTCGATCCCGGCAACGGGATTTCGCGCAGGACACGGCCGAGCCGTTGGAGGAAAAGCGCCATGGCGACCCAAGCTGACGCGCAGGAACTGGCGGCCTTGCGGGCGCTTTCGGCCAGCATCGGGCGGAGCCCGCATCTCACCCAGGCGGCAGGCGGCAACACCTCGCTGAAAGCCGGCGACACGCTGTGGATCAAGGCCTCCGGCACCTGGCTGAAAGACGCGCTCGTCGATGACATCATGGTGCCGGTGGCGATGGCGCCGCTGCTGAAAGCCGTCGAACAGCGCGATCGCGCCGCCGACCAGCCGCAGGGTTTCACCATTGCAGCGCTCAACCCGCGCGGCCTGCGGCCATCGATCGAGACCACGGTGCACGCTTTGATGCCGCAGCGCGTCGTTCTGCATGTCCATTGCGTCGACACCATCTCGCTTGCCGTGCAGGCCGATGGCGAGGCCGAGGTCGCCAAGCGGCTCGATGGCATCGAATGGGCCTATGTGCCCTATTTCCGGCCCGGCCTGCCGCTTGCACGCGGCATTGCCGAAAAACTGCGGCCTGGTGTCGACGTGCTGATCCTTGGCAATCACGGGCTGGTCGTCGCTGCCGAAACCGTCGCCGGGGCGGAGCTTCTGCTGCGCCGTATCAGGTCATTGCTGGCCCGGCCGGCGCGCGCGACCGCCGCACCCGACCTCGACGCCTTGGCCGCGCTTGCCGGCGACAGCGGCTACAGATTGCCGGCCGATGTCGAAGCGCATGCGGTTGCGCTCGACCCTGAGAGCCGCCGCATGGCGCAGGCCGGCAGCCTCTATCCGGACCACGTCATCTTCCTCGGCCAGGGCTCCGTCGTGGCGAAGCCAGGCGAGGCCGTGGCCGATGTCGTTGCGAGACTGGGCACGCCGCCTGCGGCGATCCTGTTTCCCGGCGCAGGCGTGCTGATGCGCGGCGACGCCAGTGCCGGCGCCGATGCCATGCAACGCTGCCTCGCCGACGTGACGGCGCGTGTCGACATCGCCGCGCGGCTGAACTATCTCACCGCTTCCGAGAATGACGAGCTGGTCAACTGGGACGCCGAGCAGTATCGCCAGAAACTTAACGCGGCTGGCGGCTAGCATGGACATGATGCCACTTGTCATCGGCATCGACATTGGCACATCAGGTGCGCGCGCCGTCGCCATGCGCCCTGATTTTTCCATAGCCGGGCATTCGGCCGTTCCACTCGACAGGTTTGGCCGCGATGGCCGAGCCCCCACGGCGTGGTGGCAAGCGGTCAAGGCGGCGCTGACGGAGCTGCTTTCCGGCATCGACCGCACGGCGGTCCGCGCCATCGCCGTCGACGGCACCTCCGGCACGCTGCTGCCGGTCGACGCCGCCGGGCGGCCGCTGGCCGAACCGCTGATGTACAACGACAAGGTCGATGACGACGACATCCTGGCCGCGATCGCCCGCACCGCGCCGGCTGCAAGTGCAGCGCACGGAGCGACATCCGGCCTCGCCAAGGCCCTGCGCTTCCAGCATCTGCCGGGTATTGCAATGGTGCTGCATCAGGCCGACTGGATTGCCGGAAACTTCTCCGGCCGCTTCGATGTCAGCGACGAGAACAATGCCCTGAAGACAGGTTATGATGTCGAGGCCCGCCGCTGGCCGGAATGGATCGCGGCGACCGGAATGCGCATGGAGTTGCTGCCGCGCGTGGTCGTGCCGGGCGAGGTCACGGGCGCCCTCACCGCGGAAGCCGGGGAACTGTTCGGCTTGCCGCGCGATGTGGCCGTCGTCGCCGGCACCACGGATGGCTGCGCCTCGTTCCTGGCGACCGGTGCTGCCGCGATCGGCGACGGCGTCACTGCGCTGGGATCGTCGCTGACCATCAAGATCCTGTCCGACCGGCCGATTTCGGCGCCGCGCTTCGGCATATACAGCCATCGGCTCGGCAACGCCTGGCTGGCGGGCGGTGCCTCGAACTCGGGCGGCAAGGTGCTGGCCCAGCACTTTCCGCTCGCCCGTATCATCGAACTCAGCGCGACAATCGACCCGGAGACGGGCACCGGCCTCGATTACTATCCGCTTCCCGCCACTGGCGAACGGTTTCCGATCGCCGATCCGGCGCTGCCGCCTCGCCTTGCGCCGCGGCCGGCGGACGACGCCGATTATCTGAAAGCGATGTTCGAAGGCATCGCCGCGATCGAAGCGCTCGGCTATGACAGGCTTGCCGAACTCGGCGCGCCCACGCTGATATCGGTCAGGAGCGTCGGAGGCGGGGCAGCGAACCCGGCCTGGACGGCAATCCGGCGTCGCAGGCTCGGCGTCGATTTCCTGCCCGCGCTTTCCGACGAGGCCGCCGCCGGCACGGCGCGGCTGGCGCTGATGGGTGCAAGCCGGGCAGGACTCCTATGAGCGCGAAAACGATCGAACGTCTCGACGGCCTCGGGCCGCTGGCGGAGCGCTATAATGTGTTTCTGCTCGACCAGTTCGGCGTGCTGCATGACGGCACGCGGCCCTATCCAGGCGCGGTGGCAGCGCTATCGGCGCTGAAACGCGCCGGCAAGACCGTGGTGCTGGTTTCGAACTCCGGCAGGCGGGCTCAACCCAATGAAAGCCGGCTCATGAAACTCGGCTTCGAACCGGGAAGCTGGGATCATTTCGTTTCTTCCGGCGAGGTGGCGTGGCGATCCTTTGGGGAGATGGCGACGTCGGGAAAGCTGCGCCCGGGGACAAAATGCCTGCTGATCAGCCGCGACAATGACCGCTCCGCGATCGAAGGCCTGCCATTTGCGCTGACCGGGTCCGGCGATGAGGCCGAGCTGGTGCTGATCGCGGCCAGCGAGGGTGACCGCTTTGACTTTGACCATTATCGCAGGCTGTTCGCGCCGGCGGCGGAGCGGCGGGTGCCGTGTTTCTGCACCAATCCCGACATCATCATGCTGACGGCCGTTGGCCCTCGCTTCGGCGCCGGCCAGTTGGCCGATCTCTACGAAAGCCTGGGCGGCAGCGTTACCCGCATCGGCAAGCCCGACACCGCGATTTTCGACGCCGCGCTGGCGCTGGCCGGCGAGCCGGACCGTGGCACCGTGGTCTGCGTCGGCGACAGCGTCGAACACGACATATCGGGGGGAAACAGCACCGGCATCGCCACCGCGCTGGTGCTGAGCGGAATACTGGCGGACACACCGGATCTCGCCGCTGTTTTCGACGAACAGCAGGCCTGGCCGGACTACATCATGGACAGCTTCAGCTTCCGCTGACCGCTTCCAGCATGCGCCGCGCGCTCTCCTCGTCGGTGATCAGGATGGTTGGGGCGATGAGGGTCATGGCGCCGAGCAGCGCTTCGGTCTTCTCCTCGCCACCGGAGGTGAGGATGCGGATCGGCGCCTTGCGCAGACGGTCGACATCCACCGACATCACGTGGCTGTTGACGGGATGGTCGACCAGATCGCCGTTGCGGTCGAAGAAATGGAACAGGAGGTCACCCACGGCGCCACGCGCAAGCAGGGCCTCCCGATCCGCCTCCTTGAGGAAGCCACCACGAGAGAAGGTGGTGGCCGAGGCGATCCCGCCGACGCTCAGCAGAACGGCATCGAGCACGTCGGCCATTTCGAAAATCTCCTGCAGGCCGCAGCGCTCGATCAGGGCGATCTTGGTCTCGACGCTGTCGACCACGGCTGGTGTCGGCATCAGATAGCCGTCGCCCTGGAATATCTGAGCGAAGCGCCAGGCGAACTCGGCTGGGTTGACCCGGCGCACGACGCCGACACCGCCAAGCAGCGAAATCACCTTGAAGTCGGTGAGCGACTTGGCGCTGATGAAAGGCAGGCTCGAGAACAGCGTCTGCCCCCAGCCGACGCCGACCCGCATGCCGGACTTCATCGTGTCCGACAGGAAGCTGCCGGTCTTGGCGCTGATCGCTGGTATGGGATCGGCATCGGCTGCCGAAAGCGGCGCCACCAGCGCCTGCTGCAGCCCGAACGTCTTCTCCAATGCGCGCTCAAGCCGCACGATTTCCGACAATTCGCTCTCGATGGTGATCTTCACTTCGTTGCGCGCCCGGGCATCCGCCAGCATGCGCACGATGGTGACGCGACCGACGCCGAGCACGTCGGCGATCTCGTTCTGCGTCATCTGTTCGACGAAATACATCCAGGCGGCGCGAATCCTGAGGCGATCCGTCCGGCTTTCGCTGGCGACCTGCTCGGTTGCCTCGCCTCGACCGTCTTCGCTTTCGCCCTGTCGTCGTCTGCCCAAGTCTGTCTCTCCCCCTGCGGCGACGGACGAGGGCGCCGCCGCCGATTCTGCATGCTGGTCTAGTATCGCCTATTGATCTACCTATCGATAGGAACAATGTAGAGAGTGGCGGCTGCCCGGTCGGCTATCCGCAGCAAATTTCAAGGCGATCCGCGATGCTCCGACAAATCTCCGAAGATGTCCGCGTCAATCTGAAGGACCGGCTGCGGGAAGTCCGCGAAATCATCCGCCAGAGCCGCCATGACGGCAGCGGCCATGCCAGTATCCTGCGCGAAGCAACCAGCCATCTGCCACCGTTTCCAGGCAAGGGCATCGAAGGCCTGCTCAGCCATGCCGCGAGTGCCGTCGACGAAGCACTGTCGATCGCCGAAGCTTTCGTCCCGCATGAGCGCCCGATCAAGGTGGACGGCACCACGGTGAAGGGCCTCGGCACCTATTTCCCGGTCGGCAACGAGGATCGCCAACTGGACGCCGAGCGCCTGTTCCGCCGCGATATGTATTATCTGACCAAAGCGGTGCTTGCCGGCCTGAACATCGACAATGCCCGCATCCACGAAGCCGATTTCGCGGCCGTCCATGCCACGATGCGCAAGCGGCATGGCGATCTCCTGGCCGCATTGGCCGCGCCGGGTGCCGGACTGCAGGCAATCGCGGCCACCTGCTCGGCGCTGCTGGTCGAGTGCCTCAATCAGCGTCCCGTTCGCTTTGCCGAGACCGAGCCGGGAACGCCGACGGGCGGCCGGGCGCTCGACATAAGCTGTCTGGCGCCGCTCGCTTTGGCCTGCGGCCTGGCGACCACCGGCAGGGACGGCGCGCCGGAGCCGGATATGCTGGAGATCGCCATCCTGGCGGCGGATATTCGCCACGATCGCATCGTTCAGGCTTGCGCCAAGGCAAACCCGATCGCTGAGCTGACACCGGTCTTCGCCACCTTGCTTGCCCATCTGCCGTAGTCAGCCGGCCTGGGCTAGCCTTCGGCGGCCATGGCCATGATCGCTTTCTTGGCGCGCTGGATGGAAGCCGGGCTCATCGAGAGTTCGGTCAGCCCCATCTTCACGAAGGTCGCAATCAGATCCGGACGGCCGGCCGCCTCACCGCACATGCCGACCATGATACCGGCGGCGACGCCGGCTTTTGCCGTCATTTCGATCGCCGATATGACGGCCGGATTGGTGACATCGTTGAGCTTGGCGACGGTCGGATTGAGCCGGTCGGCGGCCATGATGTACTGGGTCAGATCGTTGGTGCCGATCGAGAAGAAAGCGACCTCCTTGGCCAGCGCCGGGGCGATCAGCACGGCGGCCGGGGTTTCGATCATGACGCCGAGATCGAATGATGCGTGCGGCACGCCTTCGGCTTTCAGCTCGGCCGTGCATTCGTCAACCAGCACGCGCGTCTGCCTGACCTCCGAGATGTCGGACACCATCGGCAGCATCACCTTGATGTTGCCGTGCACGGCTGCGCGCAACAGCGCCCGCAACTGGCGCTTGAAGATGTCGGGCCGGTCGAGACACATGCGGATGCCGCGCCAGCCGAGGAAGGGGTTTTCCTCGTCGGGAAATTCGATGCCGGCAATCGGCTTGTCACCGCCGATGTCGAGCGTGCGCACAATGACCGGATAAGGCGCAAAAGCCTTGGCCAGCGCCGCATAGGTCTCGGCCTGCATGTCTTCCGAGGGCAGATGCATATGGCGCATGAACAAAAGCTCGGTGCGGAACAGGCCGATGCCCATGGCACCAGCCTCTTGCGCCGCTTCGATTTCCTCGAGTGAGCCGATATTGGCCGCCACCTCGATGATCCTGCCGTCCGCGAGCTTCGGCGTCACCGTCTTGAAGATGGTCAGCCCGGCGCGCTCCTTTGCCGCCGCTTCGACGCGGCCGGCGAAATCGGCACGGGTCGCCTCGTCGGGGTCGATGATCACATGGCCGGCATTGCCGTCGAGCGCGACGTCTCGCGCGGTACGCAAGGCATTGACCTGGTCACCGAGGCCGAGCACTGCCGGAATGCCGTGCGAGCGCGCGATGATGGCGATGTGCGAGGTGGCGCCGCCATGGCCGCACACCACGCCGCCGATACGCTTCAGCGGCGCGCGTGCCAGATCCCAGGCGCCGATGTCGTCGGCGATCAGGATAGCGCCTTCAGGGATGTTTTCGAGGCTGACATCGTCTTGGCCCAGCAACACCAGGCAAATCTGCCGCCCGACCGCATGAACGTCATCCGCCCGCGCGTTGAGATAGTGATCGTCGACGGCGCTGAACTCGGCGGCAATGGTGGAGGCGGCGGTGATGACGGCGGAAACCGCGTCGTTGCCGCCCTTGATCAGGCCCTCGGCCTCACCAGTCAGGCTGTCGTCGGCGGCGATATCGCGCAGCGCGGCGACGATGCCGCGGTCTCCAGCCGACAGGCTGTCCTGCGCCAACGCATGATCCATGCGGGCCTGGACGGCGCCGACAGCCGTGCGGAACCGGTCGATCTCGCCTTTTATCTCCTCGGCCCGCAACATGCGGCCCTGTCCGGCGATATCGGGTGGGAAATGCGCAAAGACCGGGCCGACGGCGAAACCTTCGCTGGCGGCCACGCCACGCAAGCGGTTTGCCCCGCCAGGTGCCGCCGGCACGGATCCCGGCGCGGGTGCCGCTTCCTGCCCGGCATCGTTGGCTGGGCTCTGCGCTTCCGCTTCATCATCGAGGCCGGCCCGCGGATTCTCGAGATAGCCGATCAGCGCCTCGAGCGCCTCGATGGCATCGGCGCCATTCGCCCGCACCGTGACTTCCTGGTTCTCCTTGACCGCCAGCAGCATCAGCTTGACCGAACTCTTGGCGCTGACCGCCTTGCCGTCCTTGATCAGTTCGACGTCGGATTCGAAGCCCTTGGCGAGCTTCACGAACCGCGTCGCGGGACGGGCGTGCAAACCTTCATGCACTCTGACGATGGTCGAGCGTTCCATGGCAAATACTCTGGTTTTGGGCGCCGCTCCCAACATGGGCCGCGGCGCGAATGCTGTCAGGCGGCGATGGTGATGATCGCGCCGGTCTTCAGGGCGGCCACGAGCGCTTGCGGATCGACTTGCGACGCACAGATCTCGCCCGGTCTCTCGGCCTCGGTAGCGCCGTTGAACGAAATGACGACATGACCCATTTCCAGCACCTTGCTCCACGCGCTGGAGCCGACCGCTGTGATAACAGCGGCAACCGGGCCGAGGGTGATCGAAGAGCCCTTGGCGGGCGCTCCGTCACTTGGTCCCTGCTCCGCCTTGTGGAGCACCGAAACCTCGGCAAGCTCCGGCGGCGAGCCATCCGCAAACAGGATGACCACGCCCCCTTCGGCAAGGTCCGCCACTTCGGGGCCGATGGCAGTGACCCGTGTTCTCAAAAGAACCGTCATATGGCGAACCTCATTTTCTCAACTTTCCCTAGAGCGGTGAACCGCTCTATCGCTTTGTTTTGACGCAGTTTCCAAGGGAAAGCATTGTGCGCTTTTCCCGGAATTGCCTTAGAACACGATCAGGCTGACGACCCAGGCGATCAGCACCGAGACCGGCCCCATGATCTGGCGGCTGATGAGCACCGCCGGAACGCCGATTTCGATCGTCTTAGGCTTGGCCTCGCCGAGCGCCAGGCCGACGGGGACGAAGTCGCAGCCCACCTGGGTATTGTAGGCAAACAGCGCCGGCAGTGCCATTGCCGGCGAAATCGTGCCGTTGGCGATCTGCGGGCCGATGATGGCGACGCCGATGACCTGCGCGATGACAGCGCCTGGCCCGAGGATGGGCGACAGGAACGGCAGGCCGCAGATCGCCGAGATGATCAGCAGGCCGACGATGTTGTTGGCCAGCGGACCCATCGGCTGCGCCAGCACATCGCCGATGCCGGTATACAGGATCAGACCGATGAGCATGGTCACGAAGGCCATGAACGGCAGCACGTTGCGGATGACCTGGTCGATGGTGCGGCGGCCGGCATTGAAGAAGATGCCGACGATACGTCCCATGACGCGGCCGATCGTGCTGATGAGGCCGATCAGCCCACCTTCGCTCGGCAGCGGCTGTGGTGCCGCGGTCGCATTGTTGCTTGAACTCATCGCTGCTGCTCCCCCTGCAGTCGTGATCGTTTCGGATCCGTCCGCCATTGTGATGTTGGCCGGCTTCACGCCCGAAACGTAGATGTCCTCGGTGATGAACTGGGCCAGCGGCCCGGATTGACCGACCGGCGTCAGATTGACGGTCGGGATACGTTTGCGCGGATAGACGCCGCATCGTGCGGTGCCGCCGCAATCGACGACGACAACCGCCATCTCGCTTTCGATCGGCGGTGCCCTGAAGCCGTCGACGGCCTCGGCGCCGGTCATGTCGGCGATGAGCTGCGCCACCGGGTGAATGCCACCACCGGTGACGGAAACCACCTTGCTGCGCTGTTCGGTCGGCTCGATGATGAGCGGGCCACCCCAGCCGGTTTTGCCCTGGGAGATCTTTACGGCTTTATATGTCTTGGCCATGATGTCCTCCCCGCCCTTACAGCTCGACGCCCTGGCGGCGTGCCATGATCGCGGTGATGCGTTCGGTCAGCATGCCCTTGAGCAGGATGACGACGAGGCCGACAATGGCGTACCAGATCGCCACCTTGACGTGGTAGCCGGCGACGACGACGCCCTTCTTTTCCAGCTCCAGCAGCGCGACGAGAATGCCGCCCCAGACGAAATACTCGCCGGGATTGATGTGCGGGAACAGGCCGAGCGGCGGGTGCACATAGGACACGGCCGCGTCATAGAAGGCTGGCTTGTGCTTTTCTTCCAGGAACGATCCGAACGTATAGGCCATCGGATTGGTGAGGAAGAACACCGCCAGCAGCGGTAAAAGCGTGTAGCGCGTCAGCGCGATCCGGCCGGCGCCGCGCGCCAGGCCATGCACGCGCTCTTCACCGACCAGTTCGGTGACGGCATAGAAGGCCGTCATCAGCACGACCAGCGTCGGAATGATGCCGGTGACGAAGCCGGCGAAGACCTCGCCGCCCTTCTGGAAGATGCCGATGAAGTACTTGCCGATGGCGGTCAGCCAGCCGAGCTGCTCTTCCTGCTGGACGTCCTTCAGCTTTTCCTTGAACTGATCGACGGTGATCGGTCCGCTGTCCGCTTGTGCGAGGACAACGAGATGGTCGGAGGCATGCTCGACAGCGAGCTTGCCATGCAATGCGGCATCCGAAACCATGGCACCTGCGACATGCAGATTGTGCACGGCCATGTCGGCATGCTGCGCCAACAACGAAAATACAGACATTTCTCCTCCTTATGCCACCCGCCGGTTGATCCCAGTCGGTGCGCGGCGTCCTCTATCCCTTTGATTTAGAGCCCGAAATCATCCGGCTCTAAGCCCTTGCTACGTTCAAACCGGACAGGCCCGGCTTCTTCCCCGGCTCCGACCGTGTTTTGTCGATCTGCTCGATCGCCCGTTTCACGGCCTCGGCCACACCGGGTTCCCCCTCCCCCATGATTGCAGGGTTGGACCGGAGTCGATCGAGGGGAACACCCTCGAATTCTTCATGTCTCTTGAACTTGGTGAAGACGGAACGGCCGCTCATCACCATCAGGCGGCGCACGACCAGATCGGGCGTCACCACGACGAGCGCGATGGTGCCCTTGGCCAACCGGCCGCGAAAATTGCCGGCTCCGACGAAGCCGTCCTTGTACTGGTCGGTGACGCCCCTGAAGACATCCGAATAATGCCGCATCTGCAGCCAGACGCCGAGCGACTGCAGCGCCCACACGATAACCAGCAGAAGCAGTCCCCACTGCCAAATCGCCATTCGGTTCTCCTCCCGAAGCCTCAGTTGAATCGCACCTTGGACCGGCGCGTGACAACAGCAAAGTGAGAACATTTGTTTCCGAGAATGTCAATATGTATGATATTGGCCTCTGAAGCGGTCATCCACAGGGCCGCTGACAGATTTCGGCGGCGGCGCCCTTGTGCTAGGCTGACCGGGAAACAGGATACGAGGAAACATGGACCTGCCCTTCCGGGACGAACTGGCCTTGATGCCCGATCTTCGCCATCGGCTGCGGCAGTTGCGCTGGTTCCGCGCCACCTTTCGCGGCAGCGCCAAGGTGGTCGCGGACACGTTCGGCGTGCGCTTCGAGATCGACGAGGCCAAGCTCACCAGGGCCTTTCTCGACTGGGTCGAGATCATGGAGGCGCAGAAGCGCTTCGCCGCGATCGACCGCGCCGACTTCATCGTCTTTGCCGCCGGCCTCGTGCTGCGTGAGCTGATAAAACAGGCGCCGGCCAGGGAAATCTCCGGCCTCACGCAGCTGATCGAGACGGAAACGAACGCCGGCACGCTGGAAATCGTCCGCTTCTGGCCGGAGGGTTTCCTCTACACCAACTACTGCGTCTCGGTGATTTCGGCGATCCACGAGCAGGAATTCGGCACGGCACCCGGCATCGACAAATGCGCCGACGATTTGCGCACCTGGTGGTCCTATCGCGAGAATGTGACCGAGATGCCGGCCTATGCGGTGGCTTTCCTCGACCGCTTTCTCGGCGCCGAACCGAACTGGATCACCCCGGATCGCGCGCAGTCCCGGCAAGCCATGCAACGGGCGCTCGGGTCTTCCCGTGCGAGCGATGCGTTGCGCCAGCTTTGAGCCCGCTCTTCGCATCCCCAAAACCGCACGTGCTATTGAACATTTGACTTTTTGCCGATAGCGATGTGCGAAAATTGACTCGAGAGGGAAACGCGTGGCGCGACCAAGGCCTATTATTTTCGATTGCGACGGCGTTCTTGTCGACAGCGAGCCTCTGGCCGCCCGCGCCTATGAGCGCGTCTACGAAAAGCACGGCATGCCCGGCGTCAACACCAGCATCATCGCCCAATGCATCGGCATGAAGCAGTCCGATATCATCGCCAGGATCAAAGATTTGACCGGCCACCAGTTTCCGGCGGCGGCGGACGGCGACATCTGGGCCGAGACCAAGGTGCTGTTCTCGCAGGAATTGAAGCCGACACCGGGAATCACTGCCTTTCTGGAGGCGCTTGCAGGCGACCGCTGTGTCGCCTCGTCCTCCTCCGTCGAGCGCATAAACCACAGCCTTGCGGTGACCGGGCTGGCGCGTTTCTTCGGCGATGCGATCTACAGTTCCTCGATGGTCAAGAACGGCAAACCCGCGCCGGACATCTTCCTCTTCGCGGCGGACAAGATCGGCGCCAATCCCGTTGACTGCATCGTCATCGAGGACTCGCCCTTCGGCATCCAGGGCGCGATCGCCGCCGGCATGACGGCGATCGGCTACACCGGTGGCGGCCATACCTATGCCGAGCACGCCGCGCGGCTGACGGCTGCCGGTGCCGATTTCGTCTGCGCCGACTGGCAAGAAGTTAGCCGGCAATTGGCTAGGTTTGGTGTGCCGGCCTAGTTTAGACGATACTTTGTGAATCCACGGCTGGCCCATTCGCCAGGCGGCACGAGTGAGCCCACACGGAAGTTGAAGGACAGGACCCTCGTCGCATCGGCGTCGACTTCGCATCGGAAATTTAGGTTGTACCAAGCGTTTCTGGTGCTGAAGGCGGCCTGCGGAGGATTGAGAACATTGCCTTTGTCCAGCGTAATGGTTGGCACCCATTTGACCGTATAGTCGGCACTTTGCAGTTCCCGGCTCAGAACGTTGCCGCAAAGGGTGGCCACCCGCTGACCGCGCGGCACATTCTCCATGGAGCTTGTAGCGAACGCATTGCCGGTTGCCCCTTGCGAGTAAAGCTTTCTGACGCCCGGAAGGCCGGAATAGATTGGTGATCCTGCAACGTCGTCGTTGGTGGGATTTGACCTTCCAGCATTCCCGATCGGCGCTTTGAAAGCTCTTGCGGGTTTGAACGTCATTGTCTTGGCAGGTTTGGACTTTGCCTTTCCAGTCGAAGCTGGAGGCGCCGGCTTGTCACCGGTCTCAGCCGTCAATGGCTTTGGCGTCACGACGGCTTGCTTTTCGTCAGGTTGCGGTGCGAGTTCTTGTTTGTCCGGCTGCTGTTTGTCGGTGTCCTCGGTCGCCTGCTTTTCCTCGCTTTGCGCGGGCTTTTCGTCCGGCGCAACGGTGGCCGGCTTCTCGTCAGGCTTGCTGGGGTCTGCCTTCTGCTGTGGCGTTGCAGCCGGGGCGGGCTCCGTCGGCGCGGGTGTCGGCGCGACAGGCGGCTTTGCAGCCTCATCCTTGGCCGGCGACGGCGTGTTGGGTTTAGCGCTGCTTCCGTCGAGCGATTTCTCCGGCCCGGTATCTTTCTGGCCGTACTGGAAAACGCGCTTCAGAACCTGGTCGTCTGGCGGTTTCGGCGGCGGCGGCTTTTGTTCAGGCGGCCTTTCAGCCTTCTTTTCAGGTGTCGGTTCCGGCGGCTTTGGAGCAGGTTTCGGCTTGGGCTTCTCGGGCGGCGGCACGATCGCGACATTGACGGGCTGTTCCTGCTGAACCGGCTGCTGCTCGGGTCTCGGCAGGCCATAGATCAGAAACGCTGCGATGAGCGCATGCAGGATCAGCGATGCGGGCAAAGCCCACAGCAAATGCCGCCGCCGTTCTTCTGTTTCGCCCTTCATCCGCACCGATGTGGAATGAAATAGCGGCGGCTTCAAGCATAGGTAGTGGATTGGCTTGATTTAACCGCTGACAGGTTGGTGATCGGATGACGACGCGCAGACCTCAGGTCAGCCAGTTTGCCGCTGGCGCGGGATCCCGTCCAGAAACCGTTCGTCCAGCCGCGTCTCGCCAAGCCAGTTCAGCCGGTTGATGCTGATGAAGCCGGCATCGATCGCGTCGTTCTCGTCGCCCGGCTGGCTGTCGTGAGCCCGCCCGCGCGGCACGGTGATGACCGTGCGGTCGCCGTCGCTCTCCACGATCTCGGCCTTGCGGGCGATCTTGTCGCGACCGATGCGCGGCTGGCGGATTTCGGCCGGCAGCGAGGTCGGCAGGTTGATGCTCAGCCAATGACCCTCAGCGGCCCAGTCGGCGCGCGATTGCCACAGGGACACGATCAGCGCGCCAAGCCATTGGTCGTCGCCATCGGTGAAATCAGGATTTTTCACGCGTGAGAAGCCAATGGCCGGAACGCCCCAGAAAGTCGCCTCTCGCGCAATGCCGAGCGTGCCGGAATAGGCAAGGTCCTCGGCAACGTTGCGGCCATCGTTGACGCCCGACAGCACAAGGCCCGGTTTCTCGGAATTGGCGAACAACCAGGTCATGGCGCTTACCACGCAATCGGCCGGGGTGCCGGAACAGGCGTACCAGTTCGGTTTGACGCGCCGCATGGTCAACGGCCTGGCAATCGTCAATGACGAGCCGGCGGCGGTGCGCTTGCCGTCGGGCGCGACCACCCAGACATCGTCGCACAACGCGCTTGCCGCATTGACCAGACGGGCAAGCCCCGGCGCTTCGATGCCGTCATCGTTGCAGATCAGAATTCTCATCGTTTTCTTGCCTCCGACACCACTATGCGCTGGCCGGTGCGGCATTGCGTGCGCAGCGAGGGGATGTGGGTTTGCAGGTCGCCGAGAAGATCCGGCGTGCAGGAATGGCCGAGTGCCGCGGGACGGCCGGCCTTCTCCCAGATATCGACATTGCCCGACAGCGTCGGATGGGTCGGCATGCGTACCCAGTCCGCCCGGCCGGCCTTGTGCAACAGATCGCCCGGCGAACCTGACGGCAGATGCCCGGTAAGCAGCACCGGAAAACCGGAATGGTCGGCACGCGGCAAGAGGCGCGACGATGGGCCGGCTTCACCCATGCCGTCATCCGCCAGCAGCGGCATGGACGGCAGGGGATCGGCATCGGTCCAGTCGGCTGCGTCTTGCAAGCGGCGGCGCAGCAACGTTGAAACGCCCGGCAACAGGGCTGCCGTGGCGCCGATCTGCGCTTCCAGGGACGAGCGCATGCCGGCATGGATGGCGAACGGCCCTGGCAAGGCCGCGATCAGCTCCAGCGAGCGACCAGAGAGCGGCGTCGGCAAAAGACACCCGTCCGAATGCCTCGCAACCCATTGCGAGATTTCGAGCGCCCGCGCCGCCCCCGGCACCGGATCGGCGCCATAGGAAGCATCGAGGACAAGCAGGTCGCAGTGCGGGATCGTGTCCATGACGAAGACATTGCTGTCCGGCACCACATCGGCGGAATAGGCGACGCGGCTCTCGCCATTGTCGACGGCAAACCACACGCCGCCCACGACATGTCCGGAGCGTCCCGTCCAGATCGTAAGATTGCCGCTGTTCAACGTGTCGCCGGGTTCGAACAATTCGAGGCGATCTTCGGGAAAAGGGAACCGCCTGAAATCCTCGGGCTCAGCATAGCCGGCGAGCGTGGCAGGCGCCTCGTCGCGGGTCTCGGCGGTCATGAAGATCGGACCGGCATAACCGCGCGACAGCAGCCAGCTCAGCGCGCCGATATGATCCTCATGCGCATGCGAGACGAACAGCGCATCGATGTCGGCGACCGAGCCGTTCAGCGCCGGATAGTAGTCCGCCCCCGAGGCGCCGACCTTGATGCCGACGTCGAGCAGGATGCGATCCTTGCCGCTGCTGACAGCAAGGCTGGTGCGGCCCTTTTCGCCAAAGCCGCCGAGCAGGTCGAGCATCATCACGATGCCGCCCCCGCCGCCGGGATCAGCCAGCCGGAGCGTATCCGCAGGCGTGCCTGGGCTCCGCTCTCCAGCGCGACTGGATCGGGCTGTTCGAAATGCAAGGTGAGGTCGGGATTGGTCGAAGGCGTGAATTCGATGCGCGCCGAGCCACCCTGGTAGATCACCCGCTTGACCAGACCATCGAAGCCGGGACCGTCCGGCGACACGTCGAGATCGGCCGACCGGCAGCAGACCTTTGCCCCGGTTCGCGGCCGCTCGCCTGGCCGGCAGCGGACAATCAGTTCAGCGCCGAGAACGCGGACCTTGCAGTGCCCTCTTTCTTCCGCGCTCAACACATCCGCAGGCAGCAAAATGCCCTGCGAAATGAAGGAAGCCACCATTTCATTTGCCGGCTCATGATAGAGTTCGCGTGGCGTCGCCAGCTGGGCAAGACGCCCGCCATCCATCACCGCGATCCGATCGGCCAGCGCCATCGCCTCGGCTTGGTCATGGGTGATGTAGACGATCGTCGTGCCGGTGCGCTTGTGGAAGGAGGCGAACTCGTCCTCCATCGAGGCCCTCAGATGCACGTCGAGATTGGCCAGCGGCTCGTCGAACAGAACCAACGAGGGCGCCGCGACAAGGCAGCGCGCCAATGCCACGCGCTGGCGTTGGCCGCCGGACAGATTGGCCGGCCGACGCTCGCCCAGCCCTTGCAGATTGACCAGGGCGAGTGCGTCTTCAACCTTCTGGCGGGCGACGGCCTTGTCGAGCTTCGCCACCTTCAGCGAATAGCCGATGTTTTCGGCGACCGTCATGTGCGGCCACAGCGCGTAGTTCTGGAAGACGATGCCGACGCGCCGCTTTTCCGGCGCGACGCTGCCGCCCTTGCCCGACACGACCTCGCTGCCGATACGGATCTCGCCTGACGTCACCTTCTCGAATCCGGCAACGAGCCGCAGCAGCGTGGTCTTGCCGCAGCCGGACGGCCCGAGCACTGCCAGGAACTCGCCGTCGCCGACATCGATCGATACGTCCTTGACGGCATCGAAATTGGCGAAGCTCTTGGTCACATTGTCCAGGCTCAATCGCGCCATGGCAGCACTCCGGTCGGAAGGTAGGGGGCAAGCAGATTGGTCACCAGCATCAACAGGAAAGTGACCGCCACAGTGATGACGGACATCGCCGCCGCATAGTTGGAATCGCCGCCCTGCTCGAAGGAAAACATCACGACACCGATCGTCTCCGACCCGGACGACCACAGCAGCGCCGAGACGGTGAGTTCGCTGAGCGCCGTCATGAAGATCAGTAGCCCGCCGGCGATCGCCGCCGGTGCCACCAGCGGAAAGATGATCGTGCGCATGCGCGTGAACAGCCCGGCGCCGGCCACTTGCGCCGCCTCCTCCAGCGCCCGGTCGATCTGGTGATAGCCGCTGATGGTCGGCCGCAATGCCAGCACCAGGAAGCGGGCGAGATAGGCGTAGAGGATGATCCAGGCGGTGTTGTAGAGCTGGATGCCGGTCAGCGGGATCGGCCGCAGGAACATGAGCAGCGAGGCGATCGCCAGCACCACGCCGGGCAAGGCATAGGGCAGTTCGACCGACAGATTGAGCAGCCGCACCCAGCGCTGCTTGCCCCAGGCGATCAGATAGCCGATCGGCACGGCGACAAGAACCGCGAAGAAGGCGGCCGCGATCGACAGCCAGAAGCTGTTGAAGAAGGCGCGGCTGGCCGCGTCATGCTCGAACAGCACGAAGCGATAATTGTCGAGCGTCGCCGTCTTGGCGGTGAGCGCAATGCCGTAGCCCGGCACCAGCGATGTCAGAACCAGCCCGAACAGCGGCAGGACCAGCACCACGATGATCAGCAGCCACATGCCGGCCTGCACGGCGGGCCGCCAGCGGCCGAGCTCATAGGGCTCGGCCGGAAGCGACGTGGAGCTGATGCGATAGTCGCGGCGGCGGCTCATGATCTCCTGGGCAAGGATGCCCGCCATGGCGATGATGCCGATCAGCACCGATAGGAATGCGGTTTCGCCGAGCACGGCGGGGCCGCCGCCGGCCAGCTTCTGATAGATCAGCGTCGGCAGCACGAGATAGTTGGCGGGAATGCCGAGAAAGGCCGGAATGCCGAAATTGCCGACGCATGAGACGAAGGCAAGAGCAGCGGCCGCCATGATCGACGGCGTCATCAAGGGCAGCACGATGGTGACCAGCACGGTGAACCAGCCGGCACCGCCCGCCCGCGCGGCTTCGACCAGCTCGCGCGGCAGCTTGCGCAGCCCGGCGCGCACCAACAGGAAAACCAGCGGGCCATACTGCACGCCGAGCAGCAGGATGATGCCCGATGTCGAATAGAGCGGGTTCCTGGTACCGAGCGGCGGTGCCGCCCCGAACAGCTTGAGGAACGGGCTTGCCGGGCCGAACAATTGCAGCCAGGCCAGCGCCGTCACCTGCGGCGCGATCAGCAAGGGCATGACGTAACAGAGCACCATGGCGCTGCGAGCGCGGATATCGGTCAGGGTGACGAGGACGGCCACCAGCGTTCCAGACAGCACCGCAAGCAGGGTGCCGCCGATACCGACGACCAGTGTGTGCCAGGTGGCGATCCAGGTCGCCGGACTGGCGAGCCCCGCCTTTATCGCGACGGTCGACAGCGTGCCGCCGGGCGCCACGATCTCCTTGATCAGGCGCAGCATCGGCAGCAGGGAAAGCAGGACGATGACGATGGCTACCGCCGCCGTCAGGACCATTTCCTGGCCCCGGCTTTCCCTGATCCGTGTTGACATGATTGCGTTTCCTGGGGTCGATCAGCCGAGGCGATCGGGGTTTTGCCCGTCAGGGATACCGCTGGGACGGCACCCCTGACTGGATTGCCGGCTCAGCCGCCGAACAATTCCGAGAACTTCGCCTTGTCGGCGTCGGTTTTGGCGACGATTGCCTTGGTGTCGAACGGCATCACCTTGACCTTGACGCCTTCCGGCAGCCATTCGGGGCGGCCGACCGAGGCGCGCGCCGGCAGATAGCCCATCGAAAGCGCAAGCTTCTGGCCGTCATCGGAAAGAATGAAGTCGACGAACTTCTTGGCGCCGTCGACATTCCTGGCGGTCTTCATGATGGCGACCGGTTCGGTCACTGCCGGCACACCTTCCGAGGGGAACACGAACTCGACCGGGGAACCCTTCTTCTTGGCGTTCATCGCCATGAAGTCGACCAGGATGCCATAGGGCTTTTCGCCCGATGCCACCGACTTCAGCACCGCACCATTGCCGCGCACGCTGACGGTGTTGTTGGTCTTCAGCTTCTGGAAGAAATCCCAGCCATAATTGGCGTCGCCGACGAAGCCCGAAAGCAGGTAGGCGGCGGCACCCGAATAGAGCGGGCTCGGCATGACCAGGCCATCGGCATAGGCGGGCTTGGCAAGATCGGCCCAATGCTGCGGCTTCTCGGTCGCAGCGGTGTTGTAAACGATGCCGGTGGTGATCAGCTTGCTGCCGAAATAGGTCTTGTCGGCGTCATAGGCATCCGCCTCGATGCCATCGAGCTTTGCCTCGGGATAGGGCAGTAGCCGGTCGTCCTTCTTCAACAGCTCCATCGAGACCGCATCGGCGATCAGAAGCACGTCGGGCTGCGGGCTGCCGGCGGCAAACTCGGCCGCCATCTTGGTCAGGATGTCGCTCGTTCCGGAGCGATAGATATTCACATCGATACCCGGCTGCGCCTTCTTGAAGGCATCCACGGTCTTGGCCGCGTCGGCTTCCGGCTGGGACGTGTAGAGCGTCAGTGTTTCGGCGTTTGCCACGCCGGCAAACAAAGTTGCCGCGAGTGCCAGCTGGCTGGCCAGCAGCTTGATGAAGTGCGTCTTCAATGAGACCTCCTGTCTTTCTGTGCATGACCGGTCCGGCTCTGGCCGGCTCCCCGTCTCTTCCTCCCTGCACGGCGCATATGACTGGTGGATGACACAGCGCGTGAAACCCACAAAATATGTTCATATGTACGATGTCAATTACAAATGAACAGAAATGTGCGACAATCGACACGCCGCAGATCCGGCATCAGTTGACATCCGGCCGGTATTTCCTTGATGAGCACCGGTCAGGCCACGGCTCATGAGGGACAGGAACCGATGACCACAGAAAAACCCAGACAGGCTCGCCTGCCGATGGTCTCGTCGGACCTTACCGTCAAGACGGCATGGCTCTACTATGTCGAAGGTTTCACCCAGGAACAGATTGCCGAAAAGCTCGATGTCTCCAGGGTGAAGGTCATGCGTACGCTGGCCTCCTGCACCGCCGAGGGCATTGTCGTCACCATGATCAACGCGCCGACCGCCGGGCAGGTGGCGCTCGAGCGGGGACTGGAAAAGCGCTGGGGTCTGAATGCCGCCGTCGTCATCCCGACGCCTTCGGCGCATGACCATCTGGAGAAAGCCATCGGCCATGCCGTCGCGGCCTATCTCGGCGAGCAGATGCAGGACGGCATGACGCTCGCCATCGGTGGCGGCGCGACCCTGCATGCCAGCCTCGGCTTCCTTGCCCGCCGGCAGTTGAAGCGTGCCTGTGTGGTGGCGCTCGTCGGCAGCCTGCCGCACTCGCAATGGATCAATCCGTCCATCGTTGCCGCCAAGGTAGCCGATGTCTTCGAGGTCGACAGCTACCAGATCACCGCGCCGGTCACGGTCGACAATTCCTCGCTGCGCGATCTCCTCTGGGCACAGCCGACCCTGCAGGATGTACGCCAACGCGCGGCCGCCGCCGACATCGCGCTGCTCACCGTCGGCGACATGTCGCCGGACGCCACCATCTTCCGGCATGGCATCGTTCCGTCATCGCTGATCGCTCCGTTGAAAGCGAAGGGCGCGGTCGCCAACATGCTGTGCTATTTCGTCGATGCCAATGGCCGTTTGGTGGACCACGAGGTAAACGGGCGTGTCATGGCCATCGATCTCGATGTGGTCGGCAAGGTGCCGAATGTGGTTCTCGCCGCGGGCGGCAAGCGCAAGGTCGCGGCGATCCTCGCCGCACTGAAAGCCGTCGACACCAATGTGCTGATCACTGACAGCGATACCGCCACGGCGCTGCTTGCCAAGGGCGGTTAGATCAGCCCGCGCTCGCGCAAAAAATCCTCGACGCCGACATGGGTCATGGATTCGAATTCGGCGATCGCCTCGGCCACCCGCTTGCGCTGCGCCGCCAACAGTGTGAACACCTGCTTCATCTCGCCGGAAACACCAAAACGGCTCCACCGCTCGGCGATATGCGTGGGCAGACCGATGTCGGCGCAGAACGCGTCCAGACTGTCATAGCCGAGGCTGGCGACGAGCTGCCTGGTCTCCTCCGCCGACATGCGAGGCTCGAAGGCGTGGTCGTGCAGGCGCTGCGCCACCAGCTTGATGTCGGATGGCGACGCACCCATGACCTTGCCGAACAGGGTTTTGACGTCAGATGGGTCGAATGCAGGCATATTTGGCCTCCCTGGATCGCAATCCAGATAGAACATGGGTCAAGGGTCAGCGCCTGACAAGTCGTTTCTGTCGCAAGCCGGCGCATCAGTCGGCGCCGGCTTCTGCTTGGTGGATCAGACCAGCAGGCCCATCGGATTTTCAAGGAGGTTCTTGAAGGCGACCAGCAGTTCGGCACCCAGCGCACCGTCCACGGCGCGGTGGTCGGTCGACAGCGTCACCGACATCACGGTGACTATTCTGATCTCGCCGTTCTTGACCACCGCCCGCTCCTCGCCGGCGCCGACCGCCAGGATGGTCGCGTGCGGCGGGTTGATGACAGCGGCAAAATCCTTGATGCCGAACATGCCGAGATTGGACACCGCCGTGGTGCCACCCTGATACTCTTCCGGCTTCAGCTTGCGGCTGCGGGCGCGACTGGCGAGGTCCTTCATCTCGTTGGAGATGGTGGACAGCGTCTTTTCGTCGGCTTTGCGGATGATCGGTGTGATCAGGCCGCCGGGGATCGACACGGCAACGCCGACATCGGCGTGCCTGTGCTTGACCATGGCGCTTTCGGTCCACGAGGCATTGGCATCGGGCACCGCCTTCAGCGCCATCGCCATCGCCTTGATCACCATATCGTTGACCGACAGCTTATAGGCCGGAGCATCACCCTTGTCGGTCTTCTTCACCGGGGCTGCCGCATTGATCTGCGTGCGCAGCGCCAGCAGCGCATCGAGCTCGCAGTCGAGCGTCAGGTAGAAATGCGGAATGGTGGTCTTGGCCTCGACCAGGCGGCGCGCAATGGTCTTGCGCATATTGTCATGCGGGACGAGGTCGTAGGAGCCCTGTTCGAACAGTTTCAGCACCTGATCGTCCGACATCGCCTTTACCGGCGCGGCAGCAGCAGCGGGCACGCCAGCCGGAGCCTTGGCGGCAGGCGCCGCCTGGGCGCCGCCACCGGCAATGGCCGCGTCGACATCCGCCTTCACCACCCGGCCATGCGGACCGGTCCCAGATACGGTCGAGAGGTTCAGGCCGGCCTCACGGGCCAGGCGCCGGGCAAGCGGTGTTGCACGGCCGGCCGATGGCGATTGGCCGATCTCCCCCCTTGTGGGGGAGATGCCAAGTGGCGGCAAAGAGGGCAGGGCAGAGGGGTGCGTGACAGAATGAGACGTTGGCGCGACAGCGCCCCCCTCTGTCGACTTCGTCGACATCTCCCCCACGGGTGGGGAGATTGGCGCCTTGTCCTGCTTGGCCGCAGCAGCATCAGCCCCATAGGCCTCACCGTCGGCATAGATCCACGCCACGGCAGCGCCGACCGCAATATCGACACCCTCTTTGCCGGTGACATCGCGCAGGACGCCGCTGGCCGGCGCATCGATTTCCATCGCCGCCTTGTCGGTCTCGATCTCGAACAGCACATCGCCCTTCTTGACGTGCGCGCCCTCCTCGGCAAACCAGCGCGAGATCTGTCCAGTCGCCATGTCCATGTCGACCTTGGGAAGAATGACTTCGGTCGGCATATCTCAGCGAACCCCTTTCACGAGGTCGCGCGCGGCGGTGATGATGTCCGGAATTTGCGGCACCGTCGCCTTCTCGAGTTCCGGATTGTAGGGGATCGGCGTTTCGGCGCCGCCCAGCCGCACGATCGGCGCGTCGAGATAGTCGAACGCTTCGCTCTCGGCGATCATGGCGCTGACCTCGGCGCCGATGCCCAGCGTCTTGACCGCTTCGTAGACGCATAGCAGCCGCGACGTCTTCTTGACGCTGTCGATGACGGTCTGCTTGTCCATCGGCCGGATGGTCCGGAGATCGACGACTTCGACGTCGATGCCTTCGCTCTCCAGCACGGCTGCCGCGTCGAGCGCCTTCTGCACCATGATCGAGGTGGCGACGATGGTGAGATCCCGGCCTTCGCGGCGGATATCGGCCTTGCCGATCGGCACGGTGTAATAGCCTTCGGGCACCGGGCCCTTCATCTTGTAGAGCAGCTTGTGCTCGAAGATCATGACCGGATCGGGATCGGCGACCGCCGCCAAAAGCATGCCCTTGGCATCATAGGGGGTCGCCGGCTGGATGACTTTCAGACCCGGCACATGGCCGAGCCAGGCTTCGAGGCTCTGGCTGTGCTGAGCCGCCGCACCGGTGCCGGAACCGGCGGGAAAGCGCATCACCACGGGAACAGAAACCTCGCCGCCCAGCATGAAGCGCATCTTGGCCGCCTGGTTGACAATCTGCTCCATGGCAAGCGTGGCGAAATCGGAAAACTGGAACTCGAAGATCGGCCGCATGCCGGTGAGCGCAGCCCCCACCGCAACGCCCGCGCCGCCCAGTTCCGAAATCGGCGTGTCGATGACGCGGTCAGCGCCGTAACGTTCGACCAGGTCGCCGGTGACCTGGAAGGCGCCGCCATAGACGCCGATATCCTCGCCCATCAGGAAAACGCGTTCGTCCATGTCCATGGCGATCGCCATGGCTTCCTGGATCGCCTGGGCGTAGCTCAGTTCACGCACCATCGCGTCCATCACGCCTGCTCCGTATACACGTAATTTCCCGTCTCGCTGATATCGGGCGAAGGGCTCGCCTTGGCGAACTCGATGCCCTCGGCGATCTCTTGCGCCACGGCATCGCGAATGGCCTCGATGCCCTTGTCGTCGATGAAGCCGAATTCCCTGAGCTCGCTTTCGAACAGGGTGATCGGATCGCGGTTCGACATCCAGTCCTCGATCTCTTCCTTGGTGCGATAGCGGTTGCGGTCGCTCTTGGAATGGCCGCGATGGCGGTAGGTCTTGGACTCGATCAGCGTCGGCCCCTCGCCGGCGCGGGCTCGGGCAACAGCCTGATGAGACGCCTCGGCGACCTCGGAGAAGATGTTGCCGTTGACGATGACGCCCGGCATCGAATAGGCGGCGGCGCGCTCGGCGATGTTCTTGACCGCGGTCGAGCGGGCTGTCGATGTCGACATGCCGTAGCCATTGTTCTCGCAGACGAAAATGACAGGCAGCTTCCAGACCGCCGCCATGTTGAGCGCCTCGTGGAAAGCGCCTTCATTGTTGGCGCCATCGCCGAAGAAGGAGACCACGACCTTGCCGGTCTTCATCATCTTGGAGGACAATGCCGCCCCGACGGCGATCGGAATACCGCCACCGACGATGCCATTGGCGCCGAGATTGCCCTTGCCGACATCGGCGATGTGCATCGAGCCGCCACGGCCCTTGCAATAGCCTGTGGTCTTGCCGAAGAACTCGGCGAACATGCGCTTGACCTCGGCGCCCTTGGCAATGCAGTGGCCGTGACCGCGATGCGTCGAGGTGATCTGGTCATCCTCGGCAAGCGGCATGCAGATGCCCATGGCGCTGGCTTCCTGGCCGATCGACAAATGCATGGTGCCATGGATGAGGCCGCGCGTGTAGCACTCCTCCGCGCCCTCTTCGAAGCGGCGGATCAGGTACATCTTGTGGAGCACCTGCTTGAGCTGCTCGGCGCTGTACTGGCGGTAGACGAAGGGCAGATTGGCGCGACTGTCAGTGACGGCTTTGCTGGCTGTGGCCATGATCACGCTCCCACGGTCCCATAGACGAGCTTGTCCTGGCGAGCGCGCAGTTCGGCGATCTTGGAGCCGGCCGCGGGCGCTGCATTCGCGTAGGTTATGAGTTCGCCCTTCTTGATCGGCGCGGTGACCGAGCCGCCCTGCAGCAGGCCGCAGGGAATGGCCTTGGCGGCGCGCGCCTCGGGCGTCGTCATGATCCAGGCGCGGTAGCAATATTCGCCGATCGCATCGAGCTTCTCGCCGGGCTTCATGTCCTTCTTGGCCACGGCGGCGACTTCGGCCACCGGCTTGGCCAGCGGCACCATGTCGGCCTTGCCGTAGAGCACGACGCGCGCGCAGGTCAGCGGCACTTCGAGCGAGGTCAGGTGATAGGGACGATGGAAGGTGAAATACGGGCCTTTGCCCATCTTCAAATCTTCCATGCGCTCGGAGATGCGCGGATGCGACATGTCGGCAACGACAAAGACGCCGGGCGCGACACCCTTGCCGATCGAATAGTCGACGACGCCGACCTTCGACAGCACGCCGCCATCCTTCTGCGGCACCAGCACCTTGGACAGTTCGCCAAGCGTCGCCGCCGGGCCATGCATGCCGGCCTTGTCTGGAACCAGGCCCGTGGCATTGGCGATTGCCGCCATCTCGACCATGGTCTTGGAGCCGTCGACGAATTCGACCAGCATGCGCACATTCATGTGCCGGCGCTTGGCTTCCTCCTCATAGTCCGGGGGAATAGCGTCGATGTTGAGCGGATTGTTCTTGCCCTTGCCGGCGGCAACGATCGGGTGACCCATGGCCGAGACGAACTCGATCAGCTCCATGCAGGAGGACGGCTCATCGCCGGCGCCCAGTGAATAGGTGACGCCGAGCCGGTCGGCCTCGCTTTTCAGATAGGCGCCGATGGTGACGTCGGCCTCGACATTCATCATCACCAGATGCTTGCCATGCTCCATGGCGCGCAGCCCGATCTCGGCGCCAACGGCGGGAACCCCGGTGGCATCGATGACGACGTCGATCAGATCATTGTTGATGACAAGGTCGGCGTCGTTGGTGACCGCGACCTTGCCGGCTTCCATCGCCGACGTCATAGCCGAAGCATTCGACACTTCGCGCGCATGCCCGGTTTCCTGGAAAGCGATATCGACGGCCTTGCTGGCAGCCGGCAGGTTCAGTTCGGAAATGGCGCCGATCTCGATGCCCGACATATGGGCGACACGAGTGACGATGTCGGTTCCCATCTCGCCCGAGCCGATCAGGCCGATGCGGATAGGCTTGCCCGACTTTGCGCGTTCCTCGAGATCGCGGGCAAGACCCGTCAACGAAACATTGGAAGCCATACCGCTCGTTCCTCCCATAATGCAGGCTTGTTCGATTGCCTGACGGGTATTGAACATCTGTATTTCTGTCAAGACTAATGTCCATATTCCCATGCTTTTTGGACACTTTCACCGTAGTCCAGCGGGACGAGAAAGAAGCTGGGAAACTCGATGCCGCGCAGTCGCCGTCAGTGCGCGGATGGGCATCGGTTGGGATCGTTCAGCTCAGCCAACGGCGCAGCCTGTTGCGCTGCCGTGCAATAGGCCGGCACATGCGACTGGCGGCATCTTGGCCCTCGCGGGAAGTCCTGCTCAGTGTCCCGCGAAGCCTGCCGGAGGCGGGCAACCCGCCGCGTCGATCGCAAAATCATGGAAATGCACGACCACGCCATCCGCATCGATTAAGATCACGGCATAGCCGGGTGCTTTTCTGCCAGCGCCCAGCGGCACCAGCAGGCAAACGGAACGCTTGGATTACCCTCTACTGTGCCGTCCAGCCGCCATCCATCGGCAAGGTGGTGCCGGTGACCTGCCTGGCCGCGTCCGAACACAGGAACAGCGTCAGCGCGGCGAGCTCGTCGACGGTGACGAATTCCTTGGTCGGCTGGGCGGCGAGCAGCACATCGTGCTTGACCTGTTCCTCCGTCATGCCGCGCGCCTTCATCGTGTCGGGAATCTGCCTTTCGACCAGCGGCGTCCAGACATAGCCCGGCGCGATCGCATTGACGGTGACGCCGTCGAGCGCTGCTTCGAGCGCTACCGTCTTGGTGAGGCCCGCAATGCCGTGCTTGGCCGACACATAGGCCGACTTGAACGGCGAGGCGACCAGCGCATGCGCCGAGGCGGTGTTGATGATACGGCCCCATTTGCGCGCCTTCATGCCCGGCAGTGCCGCCTTGATGGCGTAGAACGCGGCGAGCAGGTTGATGCGGATGATGGCTTCCCACTTGTCATCGGGAAACTCCTCGATCGGCGCGACATGCTGGATGCCGGCATTGTTGACCAGGATATCGAGACTGCCGAAGGCAGCCTCGGCCTCATGCACCATGGCGCTGACCGCCGCGCCATCCATCATGTTGGCACCGGAATAGCGGCACTTGACGCCGAAATCCCTCTCGATGCCGGTGCGCTCCTGCTCGATGGCAGCCGCATCGCCAAGGCCGTTGATGGTGACATTGGCGCCTTCGGCGGCAAAGGCGCGGGCGATGGCCAGGCCGATGCCGCTGGTCGAGCCGGTGACGAGGGCGTTCTTCGAAGACAGGAAACCCATGATGATCTCGCAAGAGGTGGGAGGGAACGAACGGGGCCGCCTTTGTGCGCCGCACCATGACAGTGCCATAGCCATATGTCGGTGCGATTACAGGGTTGAGACGGCCGTCGACAGGCCTCTTGGGCGGCTGTCAGGCGGCTGACACGGCACTGTCATGGTGCCGTGCAACATAATCCGGAGCGCATTCGCGCAGTCATTCCTGAACCAAAATGGGGCTACAGCCTTGCAGATCGCCGATGTCGTGAAGCGCGCCTATGCGATGCCGCTGACCAACCCCTCCTTTCCGCCCGGGCCGTACCGTTTCTTCAACCGCGAATACGTCATCATCACCTACCGCACGACGCTTGAGGCGCTTCAGGCGGTGGTGCCGGAGCCGCTGGAAATCGACGAGCCGCTGGTCAAATACGAATTCATCCGCATGCCTGACTCGACCGGTTTCGGCGACTACACCGAGACCGGCCAGGTCATCCCGGTGCGCTACAAGGGCCAGCACGGCGCCTACGTCCATTCGATGTATCTCGACGACGACGCGCCGATCGCCGGCGGCCGCGAACTGTGGGGCTTTCCCAAGAAGCTTGCCGACCCCAAGATCGTGCATGAAGGCGAGGTCATCGTCGGCACGCTGCACTATGGCAGCGTTCTGTGCGCCACCGGCACGATGGGCTACAAGCACAAGGAAGCCGATCATGGCTCTGTCCTCGCTTCGCTGGCCGCGCCCAATTTCCTGATCAAGATCGTCCCGCATGTCGACGGCACGCCGCGCATCTGCGAACTGGTCCGCTACCACCTCACCGACATCACGCTGAAGGAAGCCTGGACCGCGCCCGCCGCACTCGATTTGCGGCCGCACGTCATGGCCGACGTGGCGCGGCTGCCGGTGCTCGACATCGTGTCCGCTGTCCACTTCACCGCCGACCTGACGCTTGGGCTGGGCGAAGTGGTTCACGATTATCTCGCCGACCGCACCTGAGCTGCACAAGCCTTTCAGAGCCCAAACAGAAGTCGGAGACCAAAGCCGTGCTCGAACGCAATCGCAACAAGGAGGCCACCGCCACCATCGCGGAGATCTCGGCGCAGTATGACCGCGTCGCGCTGGTGTTTCAGGGAGGCGGCGCGCTCGGCGCCTACCAGGCTGGGGTGTACCAGGCATTGGCAGAGGCCGGCTGCGAGCCGAGCTGGCTTTCCGGCGTGTCGATCGGCGCCATCAATGCGGCGATCATCGCCGGCAATGAATCGAGCCGCCGGCTGCAGCGCCTCGAGCAATTCTGGCAGACGATTTCGGGTCGCAAGATCTGGGCCTATACGCCGGAAGGCGACATCTACCGTGATATCCGCAATCGCACCAGTTCGTGGATGACCATGGTCATGGGGCAGCCGGGCTTCTTCAAGCCGCGCAATCCTAACCCCTGGATGGAGCAGCCCGGCGCCGAGGGCGCCACCAGCTTCTACGACACGGCCGAGCTGAAGGAGACGCTGCAAAGCCTGATCGACTTCGACATCCTCAACGACGGCAAGAAGCGGTTGAGCGTCGGCGCGGTCAACGTCCGGACCGGCAACTTCGTCTATTTCGACACCGACAAGGTCCGCATCGAACCGGAGCACATCATGGCCAGCGGCGCGCTGCCGCCGGCGTTCCCGTCGATCCGCATCGAAGGCGAATATTACTGGGACGGCGGCATCGTCTCCAACACGCCGCTGCAATATCTGCTCGACCAGGAAGAGGACCGTTCCTCGCTGGTTTTCCAGGTCGACCTGTTCAGCGCGCGAGGCGTCCTGCCGCGCAGCATGCCGGACGTGCTGTCGCGCCATAAGGACATCATGTATTCGAGCCGCACACGGCAAAACACTGACAATTTCAAACGCATCCACGGTCTCAAGATGCGCCTGCTCGATGCACTGAAACGGGTGCCGAAGGAGTTGCGGACGCCGGCCGAGGAAGCGCTGATCGAGGACTATTCGGACGCCGGCACCGTCAACATCGTGCACCTGATCTATCAGCACAAAGGCTATGAGGGTCACGCCAAGGACTATGAGTTCTCAGGCACCTCGATGCGCGAGCATTGGGAGACAGGGTTGGAGGACACGCAGCGCACCTTGCGCCATCGTGAGTGGCTGACGATGCCGACCAATGTCGACGGTGTCGCCATCCATGACCTGCATCGCGAAGACCCGACGTAGCCAGGCCGGTTATGCTCAACGGTTCAGCGTTGTTGGCCAGGATTCGTTTGAACGGCCATCGCCAACGCTCGAGATTGGCCGACGCCTCCAAACTTCGTCATCCCTGGGCGAAGCAGGAGCGAAGCTCCGTCGCGGAGACCCTGGGATCCAGGCCGTGACCTTTGCCACGGAGTGCAGCGGAGCAGAATTCTGCACCGCGGCAACGCTCAGGAGTCGCGGCATGGATCCTATGGTCTGCGCCGCGTCGCTTCGCTCCCTGCTCCGCCACAGGATGACGAAGCGAAAGGCGTTTCGGCCAATTTCCTAGGCATGTTCCACGTCAACAGAAACGAATACGTCTTCGCCCCTTGAACGCAGTGCTCACTTAAAGAAAAAAGGCAGCGCCGGTCACCCGGCGCTGCCTTTTCTTTGGACGCTTATACGCTCGGCTCAGAACACCTGGCGGAAGATGATGAACAGCACGAAGGCCAGCGTGATCGAGCACGGCAGCGTCAGCACCCAGGCAAGCAGCAGATTGCGCACCGTCGCCCATTGCAGCCCCGAACCGTTCGCCGCCATCGTTCCGGCAACGCCCGACGACAGCACATGCGTCGTCGACACCGGCAGTCCCAGCCGATCGGCCATGCCGATGGTCACCATCGCCACGAGTTCGGCCGCCGCACCCTGGCCGTAGGTCAGATGGCTCTTGCCGATCTTCTCGCCGACCGTGACGACGATGCGTTTCCAGCCGACCATGGTGCCGAGGCCGAGCGCCAGCGCGACGGCGACCTTCACCCAGATCGGGATGAACTTCGTCGCGTTGTCGACGGCCTTGTGATAGTCGGTGACCGCTTTCAGATCGGCCGCCTCCATCGGCAGCAGCTGCTTCTTGTCGATTAGCTTGAGCGCTTCGCCGATCAAATAGATGTCGTTGCGGGCGTTGCTGACCAGATCGGTCGGCACCGTCTCGACCGAGGCATAGGGCTGCAGGCCAGCCGTCGTGTTGTGGATGTAGGTCTGCAGCGCAACCGTCGTCTGGTCGTTCCAGGTCCTGGTGCGCACGGCATCCTGGACGGCGGCCTTGGCATCGGTGACGGTGACCCCGGGCTTGGCATATTTGCCCAGCGCCGTTTCGACGCTGACCGAGGCAGACTTGTAGGCTTCGAGATAGTTGATGTCGGGGGTGCGGTTCAGCGCATAGGCCGTCGGCACGACGCCGATCAGGATCAGCATGATCAGGCCCATGCCCTTCTGTCCGTCATTGGAGCCATGCGCAAAGCTGACGCCGGTGCAGGTGAAGATGAGCAGGCCACGGATCCACCATGGCGGCGGCGTGTTGCCCTTCGGCGCCTCGTAGAGCGCCGGATTGCGCACCAGCAGCTTCATTACATAGAGCAGGATCGCCGCGGCGAAGAAGCCGATGATCGGCGACACCAGCAGGGTGACGCCGACATTGGTCGCCTGCGACCAGTCGACGCCGCTGGTGGCGCTGCCGGCGGGCGCCATGAACTGGTTGGCAAGGCCGACGCCGATGATCGAACCGACCATCGTGTGCGAGCTCGACGCCGGCAGTCCGAGGAACCAGGTGCCGAGATTCCACAGGATCGCCGCCACAAGCAGCGCGAACACCATGGCGAAGCCCGAGGACGAGCCGACCTGCAGGATCAACTCGACCGGCAGCAGCGACAGGATGCCGAAGGCGACCGCGCCGCTGGAGGTGAGAACCCCGAGGAAATTGAAGGCGCCCGACCACATGACGGCGAATTCGGCCGGCATCGAGCGCGTGTAGATGACCGTCGCCACCGCATTGGCGGTGTCATGGAAGCCGTTGACGAACTCGAAGCCGAGCGCGATCAGCAAGGCGATGCCAAGCAGGATCCACGGCACGGTCTTGGCCACCGCAAGATCCTGGCTGAGCGCGTAGCCGACATAGGCGATGCCGACGAGCACCAGCACGCCGAAGGCCGGCAGGAACCACTTCGCGCTGCCCGATTGATCCAGCGGATGATCCGGTCTCGGAATGCCCGCCTCGCTAGAAACTATGTCCACCATGTCCCACTCCAGATGCATTGCAGCAAAGAACTGGGAAGACGCTATGTCCGCACGATGAACCCTGTGTGACGCCGGCGAACGCCGCGTTCACGAACAGGCCCGCCGAAAAGCGGGTGGGCGGCGCCTATTTGGCAATCTCGAGCAGGGACGATACCAACAACTGGCGCTCGTCTTTCGACAGGACATCCGAATCGAAGAGGTTCATGCTGCGCAATCCCTCGATGGCGAGATAGCAGATCAACAGCGATTTGAGATCCGGCGTCTCGCCCTTCAGCCGCTCGAAAAGCTGCCGCTTGAAGGTCTTTATCGGCATCATGAAATCGGGATCCTCGGCGATAGCCGAGAAGATCCAGGACGCCGACGGCTGCTTTTCCTCGCAATCATTGGCCGACAGCCTGATGTAGACGGCCAGGGGATTTTCGTCCTTGTCATTTGTGCGGGCGGCTTCCAGCGCGTGCTCGAACTCGCGCAGATAGCCTTCGACCAAACCTTGCATCAATTTGGCCTTGGTCGGGAAATTGTAGAGGAGCCCTCCCTTCGACACGCCGGCACGGCTGGCGACGGCATCCAGCGACAGGCTGCCTGGTCCGGATTCCCGGGCAACATCAGCCGCCGCGGCGAGAATCTTCTCGCGCGAATTCGGTCTTTGGGCTCTCATGGTGCCTCCCATCGCAAGCTTAGGCCCAATTGACAAGACCGTCCAGACGGTACAGGAAGACCGCCATTATTTGAAATCGGGACCCGCAGTCGGTATGTGTCCCGATATCCGCGCTTCGCGCCGGATTTCGACTGAGGGGACTTCCTTGTTCAAGCGCATACTCCGTATCTTTATCATTGTTCTGGTTCTGGCCCTGCTCGTCGTCGTGGTCGGCGGCATCGTCGGCTTCAACTTCCTGCGCGACAACGGCATCAAGCAGTACTTCGCATCGATGAAGCCGCCGGCGGCAACCGTTTCGACGACCATCGCCAAGCCTTCGGCCTGGACGCCAGGCGTCGAGGCGATCGGCACGGTCAAGGCGGTGCGCGGTGTCGACCTGACGGTCGAGACTACCGGTATCGTCAAGGACATCCTTTTCCATGCCAACCAGAAGGTGGCGGACAATGCGGTTCTGCTGCAACTCGATGACGCCGTCGAGCGCGCCGACCTCGATGCACAGAAGGCGCAAGCCGCGCTAGACCAGACCTCACTTGCCCGCGCCATCGAACTGACCAGGCGTGGCGTTGGCTCCGACTCGACGCTGGACACGGCGCGTGCGGCGGCCTCGGCCTCGGCATCCCAAGTCACCAAACTGCAGGCCGTGCTCGACCAGAAGCAGCTGACGGCGCCTTTCGGCGGCACGGTGGGTATCCCGAAGATCGATGTCGGCCAGTATCTGGCGCCCGGCACCGCCGTGGTGACATTGCAGGACCTCGACACGATGCGGGTCGATTTCACGGTTCCCGAACAGCAACTCGCCTTGCTCAAGATCGGCCAGACGATTCGATTGGGCTTTGGCGGCGAGGACAGGCCATTCGCAGGCGCCATTCGTGGCATAGACCCGAAGATCGACTCGTCCAGCCGGCTGGTGAACATCCGGGCGGAAGTCGCCAATCCCGATGGCAAGCTGACCCCCGGCCAGTTCGTGCAGGTGCGTGTCGAACTGCCCGAAGAGCAGAACGTGCTGACCCTGCCGCAGACGGCGCTGACGACAAGTCTCTATGGCGACTACATCTTCGTGGTGCAGCCAGCCAAGCCCGCCGAGACAGCGCCAGCTGCCAAGCCGGAGGAAAAACCCGCTGCGCCGGCAGCCGACAAATCGGCTGACGCCAAGCCTGCGGACACCAAGCCGGCCGATGCCATGAAGCCGGCGGCTGATGCAGCCAAGCCTGCCGCCGATGCGGCAAAGCCAACTGACAAGGCTGCCGATGGGGCCAAGCCGGCGGCGGAAGGTGACAAGCCCGCGCTCGTGCTGTCGCAGGTGTTCGTCAAGCCCGGCCGCCGCAATCAAGGCATGGTCGAGATCGTCGAGGGGCTGAAGGCCGGCGACGAGGTCGTCACCGCCGGTCAGAACCGCCTCTTCAACGGCATGTCCGTCGTTGTGGACAACACCATCGACCCGACCAAATCGGCGAACAAGCAGGCCGACCAGCAATGAGCTTTTCAGATCTCTTCATTCGCCGGCCTGTTCTTTCGACGGTCCTTGCTTGCATGATCCTGCTCCTGGGTTTCCAGGGCATCTTCAACCTGTCGATCCGGCAGTATCCGAAGGTCGATGAAACGGCCATCACGATCACCACGGCCTATCCAGGCGCCAGCGCCGATCTGATCCAGGGCTTCATTTCCGCCCCGATCGCCCGCGCCGTCGCGTCGACCGAAAACATCGACTACGTCACCTCGTCCAGCCGCCCGTCCTCCAGCACCGTGACGGTGCAGATGAAGCTCGGCTCGAACCCCGACGTCGCGCTGACCGAAGTTCTGTCCAAGGTCCAGGGCGTGCGCGGCACTTTGCCGGACGCGTCGAAGGACCCTGTCATCGTCAAGGGCACCGGCCAGCAGTTCGCGATGATGTACATCTCGATGCAGAATCCGAACATGACGAAGGAGCAGCTGACGGAGTATATCGAGCGCGTCATCAGACCGCGCATGTCGACGGTCGAAGGCGTCGCCGACGTGCAGATTTTCGGCGCCCAGGAATACTCGATGCGCGTCTGGATCGATCCGGTCAAACTTGCAGCGCGCGGCGTGACCGCCTCCGAACTGCTGACGGCGATCAACAATTCCAACTTCCTGTCGGCGCCCGGCAACACCCAGAACGAGTATGTCGTCTCCTCGATCACCGTGCGCTCGACATTGCAGACGCCGGAGGCATTCGCCGAGCTGCCGCTGCGCTCGACCGACGGCAATGTAGTGCGGTTGCGCGACGTGGCTCGCGTCGAACTCGCTGCCGAGAACACCGACACCAGGGTCTCGTTCAACGGTAAGCCAGGCACCTTCCTCGCCATCTTCCCGACGCCGGCGGCCAATCCGCTGACCACGGCGGCTGCGCTCACCAAGCTGGTGCCGCAGATTCAGGAGACACTGCCGAAAGGCATGACGATCGAGGTCGTCTACGACGCGACCGGGCAGATCAGCGCCTCGATTGAAGAGGTGTTCAAGACCATCGGCGAGGCGGTTGCCATCGTCGTCGTCGTCATCCTTCTGTTCCTTGGCTCCTTCCGGTCGGTGATGATGCCGATCATCACCATCCCATTGTCGCTGATCGGCGTCTGCTTCCTTTTGTTCGCGGTTGGCTACTCGATCAACCTTCTGTCGCTGCTGGCCATGGTGCTGGCGATCGGCCTGGTCGTCGACGACGCCATCGTGGTGGTGGAGAACATCCATCGCCACATGGAAGAAGATCACATGTCGCCGATGCAGGCTGCGTTCAGCGGTATGCGCGAAATCGCATCAGCCATCGTTGCCATGACCATGACGCTGGCCGCCGTGTTCGCACCGCTGGCATTTACCGGCGGCCTGACCGGCGCGCTGTTCCGTGAATTCGCGGTCACGCTCGCCGGCTCGGTGGTGCTGTCGGGTGTCATCGCCATCACCATCACCCCGATGATGTCGGCACGCCTCTTGAAGTCCGGCACGCCGGGCCGTTTCCAGCGCATTGTCGACGGCACCTTCGCGCGCGTCGAGCATGTCTATGAACGCGCCGTCACCGGATCGCTGAACTATCGCCCGTTGACGCTGATCATCGTGCTTGCGCTTGTCGGTGTCACCGGCTTCATGTTTACCAAGACCTCGAGCGAACTTGCGCCGGAAGAGGACCAGGGCTTTCTGCTCTCGATTGTGACGGCGCCGCGTTATGCGACGTCCGATTACACCGAGACATACGTCAACCAGATCCTCGGCCTGGTGAAGGATATTCCCGAAACACGGGCGCAGTTCTCTGCCGTCGCCTTCGGCGGCACGACAAACAGCGCCTTCGTCGGCTATGCCTTCAAGGACTGGGCGGAACGCAAGCGCAATTCGAAGGAACTGCAGGCTGACATTACGGCCCGTATCGCCAAAGTGGCCGGTGTCGAGGCCTTCGTCTTCGCACCGCCGACGCTGCCGGGCTCCGGCGGCGGCCTGCCCATTTCCATGGTGGTGCGATCAACCGGCGCTTCCTCGGAAGTGTACGAGGTGGCCGAGCAGATCAAGAACAAGGCGCAGGCCTCCGGCCGCTTTATCGTCGTGCAGAATTCGATGGCTTATGACGCACCGGAGGTGACGGTGACCATCGACCGCGACCGCGCCGCCGCGCTGAACCTGCCGATCGCCGATATCGGCCGCACGCTGACCTTGCTGGTCGGCGGCGCCGAAGTGGCGCAGTTCGACCGCGATTCCAACAGCTACGACATCATCCCGCAGGTGCCGCAGGAGTTCCGCGACGACCCCGACAAGCTCGGCGAATATTTCGTACGCAGCGTGACCGGCGAGATGGTGCCGCTATCGGCGGTGGTCAAGATTTCGACCAATGCGGCGCCGGCGGCGATCGAGCAGTTCAACCAGCTGAATTCGTCGACGATTTCGGCGCTACCGTTGCCCGGCGTCACCACTGGCGACGGGCTGAAGGCGCTGGAGGACATCGCCAAGGAGAGCCTGCCCGACACGTTCTTCATCGATTATTCCGGTCAATCGCGACAGGAAAAGGAACAGGGCAACACCATCCTGATCGCTTTTGCGGCCGCAGTTGTCGTCATCTATCTGGTGCTGGCGGCGCAGTTTGAAAGTTTCCGTGACCCGCTGATCATCATGATGGCGGTGCCGTTATCGATCTTCGGCGCGATCGTGCCGCTCAATCTGGGCCTCGGCACGCTCAACATCTACACGCAGGTCGGCCTGATCACACTGATCGGTCTGATAACCAAGCACGGCATCCTGCTGGTCGAGTTCGCCAACCAGCAGCGTGAAAAGCATGGCATGCGGCGGCGCGATGCCATCATCGCCTCGGCCAAGGTGCGCCTGCGGCCGATCCTGATGACGACGGCGGCGATGGCGCTCGGCGTTGTGCCGCTGATCACGTCCAGCGGCGCTGGTGCCGCGGCCCGCTATTCGATGGGCCTGGTCATCTTCACCGGCATCCTGGTCGGCACCATGTTCACGCTCTTCGTCGTGCCCATGTTCTACACCTTCATCGCCAGCAAGGACCTGCCTCATCTGGCGGAGAAGCCGGACCCCAAGCTGATGCCGGCACTGCCGAGCTAGGACGGTCGAGGGAGTCCCGCCCAGAAATGCACGGGGCAGATTGATGGGAACAAAAGAAAAGAGGCCGGGAAATTCCCGGCCTCTTTTCTTTTTGGCTGGGCTCGATACCGCCGGTTTGAACTGTACGCAATACCGCAGCGTTTTCCGGAGGGAGCTTTGAGGCGTGGCAGCATGCTGCCACGCCACCGTTTCCAGCCTGCTACTTGACGATGACGATGCTGGTGTTGGTCGCCCCGAAGGTTTCGACGAGCTGGTAGAAATCGGCGGCGTTGTCGGGGTGCAGCCGCACGCAGCCATGCGAAGCCGGCTGGCCGAGGCGCTTGATCGCATAGGTCGCGTGCACCGCATAGCCGCCGCTGAAGAAGACCGAGTGCGGCATCGGGGCGTTGTCGTATTTCTTCGAATACCACATTTCATGCATGCGGGTCGGCTTGAACGAGCCGGTCGGCGTCACATGGGCCCGGTCGCCGGTGGAGACTTTCCAGGCGAAGGTCGGCCGGCCGTCGACGGAGACTTCCATGATCTGCTGCGAAAGCGAAACGCGCGCCACGATCTTGTTGGCGGCATGCGCGGCGCCCGAGCCGAACAGCAGTGCGGCACCGGTCAGAGCGGCGGCGGCGATGTTGATGAGCTTGGCGGAAATGGCGGTATGCATGAAGAAAATCCCCTCTCTCTGCCGGTCCAGCCGGCTCCAATTCGATGGCTGCTTATCCCAACGTCATGTTTCGGAGAGATTTCGCAAAATGATCATTTGTGTTTCGAATCTGTTTCCACTGGTTAACAAACGCCAACCCCGTAGAGCCGTCGGTGGCCGCCAGCGAGACCCCTAGCAAGACCAAGGTCAGGAACATGGGTATCCGTCGCTAAACGAAAGTGCGAATTAGCAGTATTCGAAAGGACCGCCCTAGATCTCGAAACCGAACTGCAACAAAGCGAGGTTTCAAGCGGCATGATCCGGATACGGGCCGCAAGCAAAGTTGACGCAACGAAAACAGCCGGCAACGAACATGGGAACGAAATCGAACGCGCTGTCCTGGCTTTTCAGGATCAGCATCGCGGCAGCGGCCATCGGCGGCGTCGGCACGGTTGCCGGCACCCCGCTGACAAGCCTCGGCGCGATGACTTCAGGCGAGATTTCGACCCTGCACGCCGCACTGTTTTTCGCCACGGTCTGGATTGTTTCCAGCCTGCGCATCGCCCGGCTAAAGGCCCTCTGGCGGGTCGGCCTTAGGCTGACGGGTTTGCGCGGCGCCTCCGGCAACTTGCTGCCGAGAGGACCGAAGGCCCGCGCCGAGACGGGGGGTTCCGTGGGCGGCGCGGGCGCTTCGGGGGGTATCCTGAAGCGACCCGCAACAAACCATTTTGGGGAATTGGTACGATGAAAACGAAATTTGCCGCTTCGGTGCTTTCCGCACTGCTTTACGCCCAGGGCCTGCTCGGCTTTGCCGGCCTTGCCACCGTGCTGCTCAGGGACCGCGCCCACGCTGGCGAGCTGACCATGGGCAGTGACATGCCGGTGGGTCCATCGCTTCTGCTGGTACGCTGAGCGCCAAGAGCGTCGGGGCCGGAGATGGAAAATCCGATGCCCGAAACCAGAGACTGCGTCAGTGCCCGGCAATCAGCCCGCGAATTGCCGCGGCGGATCGAACCGGTAGCCGGCGCCGCGTATGGTGGTGATGGTTTCGGTGTCGAGTTTGCGGCGCAGCCGCACGATGCGCGAATCGATCGAGCGATCGAAGGCATCGGCGTTTTCGGCCGGCGCCGCGGCGATGATGTCGTCGCGCGTCAAAACCTTGCGCGGACTGGCCAGGAACAGCCTGAGCAGCGCCACCTGACCGGGCGAAAGCTGTTCCTCCGTGCCGGAGCGATGCATGACCATCGCCGATCTCAGATCGACGGTCGCGTTCTCCAGCACGATCAGTTCCTGGGTGCCCCTGCCGCGGCGCGAAAGCAGGCCGCCGACACGGGCGGCCAGTTCACGGACATTGAGCGGGCTCTCGATGACGTCGGCCGCACCAAGCTCCAGCGCCAGCACCTTGTCGACAAGATCGGCCGGGCGGCAGATCAGGATGAAATCCGGTCCGCCCTCACCGCCTCCTCCTTGGCCGCCGTAACGTCTGAGCAGGTCCCGCCCCTCCGCCTGGCTGAGGCTGTCGCCGACGACGACGACGTCGATGCCCTTTCCCGACAGCAGAGATTCGGCTTCCCAGGGCTGGCGTGCCTGATGCACGTCATGGCCGCGCCGTTCAAGATGGTCGGCGAGTTCGGTCGCGACCACTTCGGCTACCGAAACGAGCGCAATGACGGATCGTGCGGCCATGTTTTCCAACCGTTCCCTGGCAACCCCGATATGAGTGCTGGACATGATGTTTATACCCAATCTACTTTCCACTGAAAGTGGGAGCGAAAGCATCGTGCGGGCAAGAATTGTCATCGTCGAGGATGAGCCCGACCTGAGGGACGCTGTCGCCGAATACCTTGGCGCCGCCGGATATGACGTGGCCACCGCTGAAAGTGCGGCCGCCGCGCGCAGCCTCGTTGAAACGCAGTCGTTTCATCTTGCCATTCTCGACATCGCCATGCCCGGCGAGGACGGCCTCTCGCTTGGCCGCTGGCTGCGTTCGAAACTGCCGATCGGCATCATCTATGCGACCGCGGCCGGCACCGCGCTCGACCGCATTGTCGGGCTGGAACTCGGTGCCGACGACTACATCGTCAAGCCTTACGAATTGCGCGAAGTGCTGGCCAGGGTGCGCAGCGTGTTGCGCCGGGTTCCCCAGCCGAAGGAGCTGCAGGACAAGAGGGCCGGGGCGGATCGCCGTTCCGTTGCCTTCGGCCCCTTCCAGGCCGATCTCGACGGCAGGCTGGTCACCGGCGCCAATGGCGTGGTGATCGACATGGCCAAGAGCGAGTTCGACGTGCTGGAGATTTTCCTCACCCGCGCCAACCGGCTGCTGACCCGCGCCGCTATCTCCGAGGCGATCGGTTTCACCGAAGATCCGGAATCGTCACGCGCGGTCGACATTCGCATCATGCGGCTGCGCAAAAAGATCGAGGCCGATCCCGCCAATCCGAAATTCCTGCGCACGGTGCGCGGCGAGGGCTATATCTTCTCGCTGCCGGCCGGCGACGGCAACTGAGCACCGGGCCAGAAGGATGTGGTTGCTCGCCGGTCGGATTGGCGCGACTCCGGAATGACAGCACAAGATGATCGCTGAAGCAGCAAGCACCGATATGCAAGGGTTCCGGCAGGGCGCGGCGATGGCGGCCGTGCGCGTCGTTCGCCGGCTGCGCGAGGCCGGCGACTGGCAGCGCGAGATGGACGGCATACTGGAAACGCTCTGCCGGGCCATGGATTGCCAGCGCGGCATCCTGTTTCGCTTGCGCGAACTGCCCGGCCAGGGCTTCGCCCAATCCGTCGCCGCCTACTGGATCGACCCTCTTTTCGGCGGCGAACTGGCATCACCGACCGTCATCATGCAATCGATCGTCAATTCCGACCCGCTGCTGGAGCGGCTTGCCGAGGACGAGAGGCAAGGCAAGATCTTCGCCGGCCATACGCGCGACCTCGAAGGCTTCCTGAGGACCGATTTCGAGAAGCAGAACATCAAATCGTTCCTCTCGGTCTCAGTCTTCGCGCACGGCCATCTCTGGGGCACGCTGGCGGTCAATGACTGCATCAACGAGCGTGCATGGACCGACGAGGAAGAGGCGACGCTGCACATCATCGCGCTGGCCATCGGCGACGCCATAGAGCGCTCGCCCTCCGACGCCCACGCCAGCGAGGTCATTCGCCGCACCATGCTGCAGGCCTCGCTCGACGCCATTGTCGTCATCGACGAGACCGGCTCGATCATCGAATTCAATCCGGCCGCCGAGAAGATGTTCGGCTTCCAGCGCAGCGACATCCTCGGCAAGGACCTGCTCGATACGATCGTGCCGATCTACTACCGCAAGGGCTATGCCTCAGGAGCCGAATACATGTCCGGCCGCGGCGCGCCGATGGTCGGCCAGCGGCTCGAGACGGTGACCCAGAATGCCGCCGGCGAAGTGTTCCCGATCGAGCTGACGGCCACCGAGATGCGGGTTGCCGACCGCCGCCTGATCTTCGGCTCCATCCGCGACCTGCGCGACAAATTGCGCGCCGAGGAGGAAATCGGCCGGCAACGCGAGAAGCTGCACCAGAACGAGAAGATGGCGGCCATGGGTTCGTTGCTGGCCGGTGTGTCGCACGAGCTCAACAACCCGCTGGCCGTGGTTGTGGCGCAATCGACGCTGCTGCACGAATTCGCCTCCGATCCGCAAACCAAGGTGCGCGCCGAAAAGGTCCGCGCGGCCGCCGAGCGCTGCGGCCGCATCGTCAAGAGCTTCCTGTCGATGGTCCGCCTCCATCCCGCGGCACAAGCCGAGACCGACCTCAACCAGGTGATCCGGGCGGCACTTGAAGTGACCGCCTATGGCGCGCGCTCAAGCGGTATCATCATCGACACCGATTTCGCCGCAGGCCCGCTGCTGGCCATGGCCGACGCCGACCATGTGACGCAGGTGGCGGCCAATTTCCTCATCAACAGCCAGCACGCTTTGGCTGGCATTGCCGGCGACCGGCTGATCAAGGTGCGGACGTTCCGCAGCGACCGGGATCATCCCTGCTTCTCGGTCGAGGACAATGGGCCCGGCGTGCCGGAAGCGATCCGCGGCCGCATCTTCGAATCCTATTTCACCACCAAGCCGGTCGGCGTCGGCACCGGCATCGGCCTGTCGATCTCGAAATCGATCATCGAGCGGCACAATGGCAATGTCTGGTTCGAGGAAGTGCTCCCGAGAGGCGCGCGTTTCGTCGTCCAGCTGCCGGCCATCGTGGCCGGCCTCGCCACCGCCGGCGACAACCAGCCGCGATCGAGCGGCCTGCGCCATGCCTTGATCATCGACGACGAGCCGGATGTCGCCGGCTCGCTCTCCGACATCCTCGAACTGATGGGCATCAAGTCGCGGATCGTGCCGGTCTGGGAATCGGGCGCCGCCACCTTGAGCGGCCACATGCCGCCGGACATCGTTTTTTCGGACCTGCGCATGCCCGGCGTCAGCGGCATATCGATCTATCGTGAGCTGCTCGCCGAAAAGCCCGATTTGGCGCGGCGTTTCGTGCTGGTCACCGGAGACCTGATCGGTGCCAAAGCCGAAATCGAAGCCTTGCCGGCGCACCAGCGACCGCAGATTCTGGAAAAGCCGTTCAGCACGCTGGATGTGCGCAGCGTGCTCTCCGCCATCGCCGAACAGGCGGCCTTGAAAGGATAAAAAAGAGGCTCCCGGGGGCGGGAGCCAAAAGGAGCGCACTGGAGGGCGCTCGGGGAGGTCAGAGCATGGTCCACAAAACGGGAACGGTTTTCGGGACCATGCTTCGACGGAAATCAGAAAATATTCGGCGTGCCGGTCAACAGCGCGGCATTGGCGATCATGCGGATCGCGCGGCTTTTGTGTGTTCCGGACCGTTCGGCGATGGCGCGCAGGCAATCCATGCTCTCGGTACCCCAGGCCTGGCCCTTGCAGGCGAAGTCGGTCACCGGCACCGGCAGACGCGCGGTCCTGGTCGTCGTCTGCGCGCCGTCGATGAGATTGGCCGGCGGATTCAACGAAGCGAAGGCCGGCCCGATTGTCGGCGTGAACGCCATGCCGACGAAGGCGCAAGCAGCCAGCACCATGAACATCGCCATGGGGTGGTCGCTGGCCCGCTGGCGCAGCGCCAGTTTCGGACGGCGGTCATTGCGCTCTGGAGCCTGAAGGCGGCTCTCGCCGCGGATCGTCTGGATTTTCGCATGCATTACCTTCCCCTTCGCTGAGTTTCTTTTGGCGGTGAAATGAACTTATCCGCGCTTTGTAACGGTGATGGGGTGGCGAAGGGTTGGCACTGTAACGAATTCGAAACAGCATTTCGGGCGAAGTCGGGCAAAATCGGGCATGGCTTTGACGGCGCCGAGGGCTCGAGGCGCAACTTGACCGATCTTGCCAAACAGTCTTTCGAAAAGATCAGGCTCAGCCCGGAGCTTGAAGCTCGGCAATGATCTTGTGCGCGGCGATGCGCCCGGCAATGATGGCGCCCTCGACATACCCCGGGAACGATGGCGAGAGTTCTGAAGAGGCGAGATACACCGGCGGTGCGCCGGCAAGGATCGTTCGCTCGGCGTCTGTCGCTGTAACATCGACAATAAGATCGCTGTACGCGCCGCCGCTCCAGCGATCTCCTATCCAGTCACGCAAACTGAAATCGATGACGTCACCGGCGTCCGGACCAAGGGCTGCCTCCAGCCGGCCGGTCACCTCCGCACGCAGTTCCGCCTCGCCGAGGTCGCGCCAACGCAGCGCGAGCGAGCCGCCGGCGAACACGACGAGCGCCGCATGCTCCGCATCCTTGCCGGCGTCGCAGGCAAACAGCCCCGGCGGCTCGAGCCACATCATCATGCCGCTCAAACCCCGCGCCCGCCAAAACGGTTTGGCATAGCGCACCAGGATCTTGATAGCCGCGCCGCTTTCCCAGGCGCCGAGTGCCCGCCCCAGTCCGGCCGGCAAAGCGGGGGCAAAGGCGAGCTCCGTCACCGTCGCCGGCGGGACGGCAACCAGAACCGTGCGCGCCTCGACGGCACCCCCGGCCGAAACGACAAGAACACCTTGCGAACTGTGCTCGATGCGCGTGACCGGCTCGCTTAGCCGCAACCGATCGCCAAGGTCGCGGGCCAGATCGTCGGCCAGCGAATGCATGGTTTCGCGCACAGAATATTGCAGTTCCGTCACCTCGTTGGTGACCCGCCGGTCATTGTCGATCAAATACCAGAGAGGAATCTGGTCCAGCGCCATGCACCAGAGACCTTCGATCATCGAACGGAACGCCACCCTTGCATCGGCCGAATCGTGCTGGCAAGCAAGCCAGTCGGCGACGGTCAGTCCGGCAATCGAGGCATCGTCCGGATCGATCCCGTTCATGCGCTCGCGGATCGCCATCGCGGCATGATAGGTCCGCTCTGCTCGTTGTGCGGACATCGTCGGCTGGGTGATGAAGTCGCCATCGACATAGGTTTCAACCAGCGTCTTGCCGCGCGCCTCGACCATGGCCATCAATTCCGGCATGTCTTCGCACAGGAACTGGCCACCACTATCGATGCGTTCGCCAAGTCCGTTCAGTCGGGACTCGACGCGTCCGCCGACGCGGTCGCGTGCTTCGAGCAGGATGAAATCGATGCCGGCCTTCTTCATCTCAAGCGCCGCCGACAGGCCGGTGAAACCCGCACCGACGATGACGACATCGGTTCGCTCGAATTCGCCGCCCTCATCCGTGAAGGTCTTCAGCATTGCCGGCTATCCACCCAATCGCATTCGGCTTCCACCGACGAACTATGTCCTTGTCGACATATGCCGGCGGGCCGCACACACCATGCCGCAGGCTGTCTCTAACCTATCGTTTTCTCGAGCATATTGAGCCAGTTGCGATAGGCGATTTTTTCGATCAGCGCGCGGCCGAAACCGCGTGCCGCCAATGCATCGATCAGCTTCGGGAGGCCGGCGACATCGCCGATGACGGCCGGGATCATGGCGCCGTCGAAATCGGAGCCAAGACCAACGCCATCCTCACCCAGCGCCTGCAGCAGCGAATCGATATGGCGCACCATGATATCGAGGCTGGTGTCGGCATTCATGCGACCGTCCTCGCGCAGGAAGCCGGTTGCGAAGTTCAGCCCGACCATGCCGCCGGTTTCGCGGATCGCGCCGAGCTGCCAGTCGGTCAAGTTACGCGAATGGCCGCAGATCGCGTGCACGTTGGAATGGGTCGCCACCAGCGGCGCATCGCTGAGTGCGGCTACATCGCGAAAGCCCTTCTCGTTGAGATGCGACAGGTCGATCATGATCTTCAACTGGTTGCAGGCCTTGACCAGCGCCTTGCCGGCATCGGTCAGGCCAGGGCCGGTGTCGGGCGAAGACGGGAAGCGGAACGGCACGCCGTGGCCAAAGGCGTTCGGACGGCTCCAGACGATGCCGAGCGAGCGCAGGCCGGCTTCATGCAGCACGTCGAGCATGGTGAGCTCGGGATCGATCGCCTCGACCCCTTCGATGTGGAACACCGCGGCGATCGACCCTTGCGCCATGGCATTGCGCACATCGCCGGCGCTGCGGCAGACGGTGAGCGCTCCGGCCCGTTCCAGCCTGAACAGGATCGAGGCCATCGCGATGGTCGAGGTCAGCGCCTCATCGCGCGGAACCTCGGGCGGCAGCGGTTCTGCGGCGCCCGGCGCCAGGGGTACGGCGCCGCGCCTGGATTTCTCGACAGGCGGCGGAAAGATGGCGAACATGCCCCCGGCGAAGCCGCCGGCTTTCGCGCGTGGCAGGTCGATATGGCCGCCCGATTTCCCCTCGATGAACAGTTTTTCGACGTCCGTGTCTTTCGACTGATGGAGTCTGAGCAACGTATCGTTGTGGCCGTCGAAGACGGGAACGAGATCTGTTTCGGTCATTGGGGGATCATTCGGTTCGTTTGTCGGCGCGGCTAAGATATATCCTATCTACTTAGGCAGGATGCGCCACCCGCGCAAATGCCAAAGCCGCCCCGGTGGGATGGCAGCCGCTTACCGCGCCGTTTCCAAGCAACGAATCCCTACCGCTTCAGCACGTCGGCCCATTCCTGATGGCGGCGGAACTGGGCGTTGGCGAACGGGCAGAGCGGGATGATCTTCTTGCCCGCCGCACGCGCATCCTCGACGGCGCGGGTGACAAGCCGAAGCCCGGCACCCTGGCCGCGAAAGACGTCCGGCACTTCGGTGTGGTCGATGATGATCTGGTGCTCACCGATCTTGGTGAAAGTCATCTCGGCCTCGGCGCCATCGGGTCCACGCAGGACGTAGCGGCCCTTGGAACCGCGATCCTCAAGTTCGATCTCAGGCAGTTGGTCAGGCATTGCTATGCTCCTTGGGCAGTATCGGCAAAGAACCGCCGTGCCGCCTCGATCTCGTTTGGCCGCACCTCGTGCCCGCCATCGTGCCATTCCACTGTGACATCGGCGCCGTCGGCACGCAAATAGGCCTCGAGCCGCGTGGTCAGGTTCGGTGGGCAGATCGGATCGCGCTTGCCGGCGGTCACCAGGATATGGCGGCCGGCGAGGCTGCCCTTGACCTCAGGTTCGAACGGGATCAGCGGATGCATCAGCACCGACGCGTCGAACAGCGCTGGAACCGCGAACACCACCGAGGCCAGGACATTGGCGCCGTTGGAATAGCCGAGACCCAGCACGGCCGATGGCTTCGCTGCTTCAACATGGGCCTTGACGAAGCCCGCCATCTTGGTCGTCGCCCGCGCCAGGTCGTCCATATCGTAGATGCCCTCGGCGGCGCGGCGAAAGAAGCGCGCGGCACCTTGTTCCGACACATCACCGCGCGGCGAGACGATGGTTGCCTGGGGCGCGAGATCGCGCCCCAGCGACAGAAGCTGATTCTCATCGCCTCCCGTGCCATGGAAGACGAACAGCAATGGACCGCCCGGCGAACCGGGCAGCACCTTGTGGATGTAAGCGTCCTTGCTCATGGCCTCAGCCTTCCAACTTCTGCAGATGCTGTTCGAGATAGGGCCGCAGGTGCTGGTGCTGCGTCGGCAGCTTCAGCGCCTCGCCCAGATGAGCGGTATCCTCGTCGCGATCGAAACCCGGCTCGTTGGTGGCGACTTCGAACAGCACGCCACCCGGTGTGCGGAAATAGATCGCCCAGAAGTAGTCGCGGTCGATCACCGGCGTCACCCCATAGCCGGTGTCCATCAACGCCTTGCGTACTTCCAGCTGCCTGGCGCGGTTCTCGACCGCGAAGGCGACGTGATGGACGGAGCCGGCGCCGAGATCGGCGAAGGCAGTGCTCGGCAGCGATTCGATGTCGATGACATCGGCGCCATTGCCGTTCTTCACCGCCAGCCGCCTGAGATTGCCGGACTTCTCGATTTCCTCGTAGCCCATGAACTTCAGCAGCTCTTCCGTGGCGCCGCCATCCTTCAGCCTGAGCGACACGGAATGAAAGCCTCGGATCGCCTCATCCGTGGGAACGCCGCCTTTCGCCCAGGGTGCTCTGCTGTCGCTCTTGCACTCGACCAGCGCGAAGCCGTCACCATCCGGTCCGGCAAAAGCCAGGCGCTTCTCACCGAAGGTTTCTTCGCGCGAGAGGCCGGTGACGCCCTCATCGGCAAAGCGTTTTTCCCAATAGCCAAGCGTGCCTTCCGGCACCGAGTAGACGGTGGTTCCGACTTCCCCGACCCCATGCCGGCCCTTGCCGATGTCGGGGAAGGGGAAATAGGTCATCACCGAACCCGGCGTACCGGCCTCGTCACCGTAATAAAGGTGGTAAACATCGGGCGCGTCGAAATTGACGGTCTTCTTGACCCGGCGCTGACCGAGTTTCCTGGTGAAGAAATCGTTGTTCTGGCGGGCATCCCTGGCCATCGACGTGACGTGATGCAGGCCCTTGATCTGGTCGAGCATTGTCTTGCTCCTTCCCTTGGTACATGTGCGGCCCTCGCCGCTGTCCACGCCAATATGAGGACCAGGGCAGTTTCCGCAAAGGCGGCAAACACAGAATGGACTGTGTCATAAAAGTGAACGATGGAACAAGGTTCGTTCACCAATTGGCTCGCAGGTCAGACTTGCGCCATGGCCAGAATTCGGTTCCATAAACGGCGTTCGACATCCCGGGACAAAGGTATCGTGAGTGACTGGAAAAGCCAGGCGGCCTAACATTCTCCTGATCACATGCGACCAGTGGCGCGGCGATTGTCTGTCCGCCGCCGGTCATCCGGTCGTGCGAACGCCGAATGCCGACGCTTTGGCCGCGGAGGGCGTGCTGTTCAAGCGGCATTATGGCGGCGCGGCGCCCTGCTCGCCCGCCCGCGCCTGCCTCTACACCGGCCTCTACCAGATGAACAACCGCGTCTGCCGCAATGGCACGCCGCTCGACGCTCGCCACGGCAACATTGCGTTTTCGGCTCGCGCCCTGGGCTATGATCCGACGCTGTTCGGCTACACCGATGTGTCGCTCGATCCGCGCCTGCTGGCGCCGGGCGATCCGCGGCTGCAAAGCTATGAAGGCGTGCTGCCGGGCTTTACGGTGCGCCAGCTGCTGCCCGAGCATCAGAAGCAATGGCTATCCTGGCTGGAGCTGCAAGGCATCGACGCCAGCGCCGGATCCCCCGACATCCATCGCCCGGTGGCGGACCGCGCAGTCGGAACCACCGTCAGCAACACACCGCCCGTCTACTCCGGGCAGCAAACCCCGGCGGCCTTCCTGACCGGCGAATTCGCGCGTTGGCTTGGCGAACAGGAGCACGCCGCGCCGTGGTTCGCGCATCTTTCCTTCATCAGCCCGCACCCGCCCTTCATAGTGCCGGAGCCCTACAACACAATGTACGATCCGGCTGACGGCCCCGCCTTTCGGCGCGCGGCAAGTTGGCAGGAGGAGGCGGAAAACCATCCCTATCTAGCCTATGATCTCGGCCGGCAGAAACAGATGAAATTTCGCCCCGAAGCCAGAGGCAAGGTGCACGACTGGAGCGAAGACGATTTTCGCGTCCTCCGCGCGATCTATTACGGCATGATTTCCGAGGTCGACGCCCAGCTCGGCCGCATCTGGCAAGCGGTCAAGGCGGCCGGCGCGTGGGACGACACCATCATCGTGCTGACCTCGGACCATGCCGAGATGATGGGCGACCATTTCATGCTGGGCAAGGGCGGCTATTTCGACGGCAGCTACCACATTCCGCTGATCATCCGCGATCCGCGCCACGGCAAGGCGGCCGGCGGCAAGGTAGACAACTTCACGGAAGCGGTCGACATTTTGCCGACGTTTCTCGACCTGCTCGGCGAAGAGCCCGCGCCGCATCTCGACGGCAGGTCGCTGAAGCCGTTCCTGAGCGGGGAAACTCCTGCGGCGTGGCGCGATGCCGCGCATTGGGAGTTCGATTTCCGCTCGGTTGCCGCGGGCGAGGCCGAACGCCATTTCGGCATCGCCTCACGCCAATGTAATCTCGCCGTTATCCGCACGGAGCGTTTCAAATATGTGCATTTCGGCGGCAACCTGCCGCCGCTGCTGTTCGATCTGGAAAACGATCCGGATGAATTGGACAACCTCGCGCCCGACCCCAGCCATCTCGCCGCGCGGCTGGAATTCGCCGAACGGCTGCTCGCCTGGCGAGCCGAACATCTCGACCAATCGCTGGCACTGGCCGAATTGACCGAGAACGGCCTCGTCGGCCATGCCGCTGGCCTGCCTCCATGCCACACATGAACACAGGCCCGCATCGTTGCCGGCGCGGGCCTGTATCCGACTGGGTGGAAACTACCTGACGATCATGCGCTGCTGATCGCGCTTCTCGGCATAGCTGCCCTTGTCATAGGCGGTTTGTGCCTCGAGCTGTTCCTTGGTGAAGGTCGTGTACAGGTATTTGTTGCCCGCCTTGTCGGTCATGAATTTGAGATTATCCATGCCGACCGCGACTTCCTTCTCGCCAATGCCGAGGAAGCCACCGACATCGACGATCACCGCATCGGCCTTCTTGTCGGGCGCAAGCACGACATCGCCGATCTCGCCGACCTTGGCGTCGTTGGCGCCATAGACAGTCGTGCCCTTGAGGTCATCGGCGCGAATCTCGCCAACCGGCATCTCGGTCAGCGTCGACTTGTCGATGGCTGCGGTCTTTGTCTGGTCCGGAGCCGAGGCATCGGGGGTCGTGGGCGCCGGAGCCTGTGCCGTCTTGTCGGACGGAGCGACGGCAGGGGCTGCGGCGGGCGCGACTGCTGCCGGCGCATTCGAAGCCGTCGTTGCCGGCGCCGGGTCATAGGCCTTGCGGTTGAAATCCGGCTGCGCCTGCAATTCTTCCTTGGTGGTCTGGGCGACCAGCCAGCGGTCGCCATTCTTCTCGGCCCACTGCGCCTTCGAGAAGTCATAGGTGACGTTCTTGGCGCCAAGGCCTAGGAAACCGCCGACGCCGATGACCAAGTACTGCGCCTTGCCATCCTTGGTCAGCACAATGTCGTTGACGTCGCCGATGTTCTGGGCGTCATCGCCGGTGCCGTTGTAGACGTTTTCCCCGATGATGTTGGTGGCGAGATTGCCATCGGCGCGCTTGACTGGTTCTGCCGAAGCGGCGTTCATGTCGACAGGCTTTTGCGCTGTGTCCGTCGTCGCGGGTGCTGCCGGCGCTGTTGCGTCGGTCGATGCCGCAGGTGCTGGGGTCGGGCTGTAAGGCTTTTTATCGAATTCTGCCTGCGCCGTCAGTTCGTCCTTGGTCGTCTGGGCCACCAACCAGCGGTCGCCATTCTTTTCGGCCCACTGCAGCTTGCCGTAATCGAAAGCAACGCTTTTGGCGCCGACACCCAGAAAACCGCCGACGTCGATGACAACGGATTTCGCCTGCCCATCCTTGTCGAACACGACGTCGCTGACCTTGCCGATGTTCTCGGCATCGTCGCCGGTGCCATTGTAGACGGACTCACCGATGATGTTGGTGACGATGCTGCCCTCTGCGCGTGCCACAGGAGCGGCGGCGGGCTCCTGGACGGCGGGCGTGGCAGGCGCCGTATTTGTTGCGTTCTGCGCATAGGCGCCGGTCGCGACAAAGGTTGCGAGCGCCGTCGTGGCTAAAAGATTGCGGATCATGGTAGTCTCTCCTCGTGCCTGATCTCATGCGCCGCGTCTTCCTTGGGGAACGCGGCATCTACAGGTTCACAACGTCGTGACCGGGTCAGTTGTTCCGACAAAGCGCTGCGGTCCGGGAACGAAACCACGGAAATTATTGAGCCGCTGGGGTAGTCACCCCGTGGCAAGAGGAACCTTTCTGTCGACGCCGCGTTTCAGCCGTTGGCTGGGTATATCCCGGCCGCTTTTTGGCTGACCTGGTGGAGCGGGGCATGAGATTTGCAGCGGTGCTGAACCGGGACGGCGGCACTTTGCGCACCACCGACCTCGCCGCTTTCTCCGACAGGATGCATCAGACGTTGGAAACGGCAGGCCACTCGCTCAGCATCGAAATTGTCGCCGGCAAGGATGTGGTGGAGACGCTGGACAACGCCGCTTCGCGTCGCTCGGTCGACATCGTGCTGGCAGGTGGCGGCGACGGGACCATTTCCGCCGCGGCCGCCCGACTGATGGGCACGAAGAAGGCGCTTGCCATATTGCCAGCCGGCACCATGAACCTGTTCGCACGCGGGTTGGGCATTCCGCAGTCGCTCGACGGGGCGCTGAAATCCTTCGCCGACGGCGAAATCATTGCTGTCGATGTGGCGACGGCCAATGGCCAACCTTTCGTGCACCAGTTCTCGATCGGCATGCACGCGAAGATGGTGCAACTGCGCCAGAAGATGGAGTTCGGTTCGCGGTTGGGAAAGATCCGCGCCTCGGCCAAGGCGGCTTGGGCAACAATCAACAATCCACCTGCGATGAATGTGACGCTCAGCATCGGCGATGCCGAAATGGCGGCACGCATCACCGGCATCGGCATCACCAACAACTTATTCGGTGAAGGCCATCTGCCTTATGCCGACAATCCTGCGGGCGGCGTGCTCGGTGTCTATGTCACGGTGGCGAAGCAGCGCGCCGAACTGGTCAAGTTCTTCTTCAACATGGCGCGCGGCAAATGGCGCGACAACGAACATGTCGAAATCCACCAGACAAACAGAACGGTGCTGAAAATCCATTCGGGCAGCCGCAAATTTCGCGCCGTCATGGACGGCGAACTGGTCAGGCTTGACCGTGAAACGGTAATCGAGATCCAGCCTGGCGCACTGAATGTATTGGTTCCGGCGAGCGCGGCCCAGTCGAGAGCCGCCTGATGAGGTGCGACGCAACGGACAGACCGGCTTTACCCGGCAGGAGCCTGCTCGGTGGTGTTGGGCGGTGTGGGGACATGCTGTTCATCGCTGTTAGGCGCCTTGATCAACACACCATAGATCTCGGCAATGCCCCATGCAGCAAACACCAGAAGCAGTGCGGCGATCAGGATCCGAAATCCATGCCAGCCCCATCGCCCCTGCCGCGCCTTGTTTTCTGGAATGATCTTGGCCATGCTCGATCCCTGTCTCATTCTGCACCAACTGGCGCGCCCGGCAAATCATGGTCGGGTAACGGTTCCTCGCTAGGATGGTTCCGGAAAAGCGTGCTGGCCTTGCACCAGCGCAAGCATGCGGCGACGAAGACCGGGACGAGGCAATTGGGGTGATTGGCAAGACGCAAACAGCACCCGATCTGCCGGCCGAAGTTGCGCTAGCAGTCATGGATATCGACCGGCTGGCCGTGCTGCACGGATTGGAGATGCTGGATACGGCGGCCGACCCCGATTTCGACCGCGTCAGCAGCCTTGCCGCAGCGGTGATGCAGGTGCCGATGGCCCTGGTCACACTCGTCGACCTTGAACGGCATTGGTTCAAATCCTGCTTCGGCCTGGACGAGACCGAAACCGCGACCAACGTCTCCTTCTGCGCCCATGCGATTGCCGCCGGCGACGAGCCGATGGTGGTCGTGGATGCAACGGCGGACCCCCGTTTCAAGACCAACCCGCTGGTCACCGGAAAGCACCATGTCCGCTTCTATGCCGGCGCGCCGATGATCGTGGCAGGTGCCCGCATCGGCACGCTGTGCGTGCTCGACCGCGAGCCGCATGGTTTTCCATCCCGAGCCGAGCTCGACCAGTTGAAGGCGCTCGCCGGCCTCGCCGCCAGCCTGTTCACCCTAAAGGACGCAACCCGCAGCGGCGCGATCGCCGAGGCCGCACTTGCGCGCGAGGAAAAACGACGCGCCATCGCACTCGATGCGGCCTCGCTCGCCAGCTGGGCATGGGATATCCGCACCGATGTCATCGAATGCGACACATTGATGTCGGAGCTGTTCAACCTGCCGCGCTCCAACCGGCTGCGCGCACGCGACATCCTCACCGCCATCGATCCGCGCGACGTCTACCAGACCGAAACCCGCTTTCGCGACGCCTTGACCGGCAGCGACGACTATTTCGGCGAATACCGGGTGAAGGGCTTTCACCCGCCGCGCTGGCTCGCCACGCGCGGCCGTGTCATCGAGCGTGACGGCGACGGCAAGCCGACATTGATCTTCGGCGTCAATTACGACATCTCCGAGCGCAAGCTCGGCGACGAACGGCAACGGCTGCTGCTGCGTGAACTCAACCATCGCGTCAAGAACACTTTGGCGACCGTCCAGGCGCTGGCAACCCAGACCGTGCGCCATGCCCGCCAGCCAAGCCAGTTCCTCGAGGCCTTCGGCGCCAGGCTTCAGGCCTTGGGCATCGCCCACAATCTGTTGTCGGACCGCGAGTGGCGTGGCATCGGCATCAGTGAACTCGTCCAGATCGAGGTCAAACCTTTCGAAACGGCCGAGCAGCCGCGCATGACGATCTCCGGCGACGACCTGCTGCTGTCGCCCGACCAGGCCGTCGGGCTTGGCCTGATCCTCCATGAACTCGCCAGCAACGCGCTGAAATATGGCTCGCTGTCGGTGCCGTCAGGCAGGGTCGACCTCGGCTGGAGGACGCAAGGCAGGAAGGATGCCCGGCGTCTTGTGCTGACCTGGCGCGAAAGCGGCGGGCCTCAAGTCGCTCCGCCCGATCGGCAAGGCTTCGGCTCTATCCTCATTCGCCGCAGCCTGGCCAAGGTCATTTCCAGCGAAGTGACCCATGAATTCCGGCCGGAAGGCGTGTTTGCCGAAATATCGATGCCCCTGGAAGAGCTGTCGAAGTGATCTCCCAACAGCTCTATGTCCGCCCGCTCTCATCCGGATCGTCGGATTTCACATTCTCGCGGTAGATGGCGTAGGCCGCGAGCGCCACGGCCGGCCCCAGAATGGCGCCGAGACCGCCTTTTCCCTTGAGCAGGCTCGGCAGCACGGCGAGTGCGGCGGTGACGCCGATCGCCTTCATGTCGGCATTGCGGCGCTGCGCCCGGCGCCGGGCGCGCGAACCTGCGGATATCCGGTAGATCAGCAGGATAAGTCCGGCGAGCACCAGGAAACCGGCGCCAAACCCGAGCGCGGCGGCAAGCGAGCCGTAGCGCATCGCCGTCCAGATATAGGCGGCCCCGACCAGAAAGCCGAGACCGCAAAGCGCAGCGGCAATGGCGATCACATAGACGATTGCCGCCGTGCGCGCCCGGTGAACGGCGGCCACGGTTTCCCCCGAGGCGAGGCCCGAGATCAGGGTTGCCAGCATTCCCATCTGTAGCGCGACTAGCGACGCGCGATGAGCGCGAAAAGGAAGCCGACGCCGGCGGCGATTGCCAGTGACGTCACCGGCTTTTCACGCACGCTTGCCATCATCTGCGCTTCGATGTCCTTGGCATTGCTGCGCAAGCTGTCAAAGGCGGCTTCGCCCTGCGCGCGCAACTGCTCGACCCCTTCTGTCGCTGCACGGCGCGCGGTGCCATAGCCATGCTCGCCGGTCTTGGCCAGTTGTTTGGTGAGCTTGTCGATGTCGGCCTTCAACTGCCTGATGTCGGCTTCCAGGTCCGCATTTGCACGGGCGTCGGTTGCGGTCTTTCCTGCGGCAGTGGCCATGGCTTAACTCCTTGTGATTGCTCGGTTTCAAACGCGCTGCGCGCCTCATGGTTCCGGCACTGCGGACAAAGTAGCCGAAAACGCATCAGCGCGCACCCGATCCGCCGGCTTCGCAAAAAGACGCTTCCTCAGATTAGTGGCCGGCGCGCCTCGCCCAGCCCTTCCCAGCCGGCGAGCCGCTTGAGCCCTTCATTGTCGGAGACCGCGCAGCCGCCGTCGCGCCAGACGATCAGCTTGCGATCCATCAGCTTGCGGATCGTCTTGTTGGTGTGAACCAGCGACAGGCCGAGCGTATCGGCAATGTGCTGCTGCGTGATCGGTATCTGGACGGATTGGCTGCCATTCAGTCCGACGACCTTGGCCCGGCTACCGATGAAGGCGATGAGATAGGCGGCGCGCTCGATCGCACTGCGGCGCCCGAGGCTGAGCAGATTCTCGTCCAGCATCCGCTCCTCGCGCGATGCGATCCAGGTGATGTCGTAGGCCAGCCCGGGATGATTGCGGTACAGCTCGTGCAGATATTCGCGTTCGAAAACACACAGCAGCATCGGTGAGAGTGCCTCGACGGAATGCTGCATCTCGCCCATCACACTGCCTTGCAGGCCGATCAGATCCCCGGGCATGAGATAATTGAGGATCTGGCGACGGCCGTCCCGCAGCAGCTTGTAGCGAAACGCCCAGCCGGAGAGCACGGTGTAGAGATGGGCGCTATGGCTTCCCTCCACCAGCACCGGGTCGCCCTTGTCGACCGCGAGTTCGCCCTTCTTGAATTTGCTGATGAAGGCCAGCTCCTGTTTTTCGAAGTCGCGGAAAACCGGCAACGGCCGCAATGGGCAGTTCTCGCAAGGATATTGGCGGCTGGAGAAAGCGTTATTGTTCTGGACTGACATTTCGCCCCCTTCGAAAGCCCGTTCGACCCCCTTCGAAAGCCGCTCTTGGAGAGCCGCGTTTCAACGCGTTGCAAGGATTGAGGTTCCGCCCGCTGGCCACATGTCTTTTTTAAATGACAGCAAGCCAATTAGCGATCATGACTCCGGCGTTTCAAGGAGTCTTTGCCTGTGCCCACATTGCTTGACGGATTGCGGATTCTCGTTTTGGAGGACGAATTTCTCATCGCCATGGATGTCGAGCAACTTTGCCGCGATCATGGCGCCGATGAGGTGGTGATCGCCCGTGACCTGACCGAGGTCGATGGCCGGGAAGTCGCCACGCGATTCGATGCAGCCATTGTCGACTTGATGCTGGGCGGCGCCTCGACGATCGATTTCGCTTCCGGGCTGCGCGCGGCAGGCATACCTTTCGTGTTTGCGTCCGGCTATTCGGATGCCGATGAAATCAAGGCATCGTTTCCGGGCGTCAGGCTGGTTGGCAAACCCTATTCAGGCGAAGACCTGGTGCAAGCGGTCGCGGCGGCCTGCGGACGCGCTTGAGACGCGATCGCGGTCAGCTCGCCGGCGAACTCGTTACCTGAGCCGAAATCGCGTCCGGACCATACTCGTCCTCACCTGATATTTTCAGGATCTCCTGCAAGCGGGTACGGGCTCGGCTGACGCGGCTCTTGATCGTCCCCACCGCGCAGCCGCAGATCTCCGCGGCCTCCTCGTAGGAGAAACCAGATGCGCCGATGAGGATGATGGCTTCGCGTTGGTCCTCCGGCAACTGCTCCAGCGCCCCGCGAAAGTCCTTCAGGTCGAGTTGACCGTGCTGGGCCGGATGAACGGCAAGCCTGGCCGTCATGATACCGTCGCTGTCCTGCACTTCGCGCCCGCGCTTGCGCATTTGCGAATAGAACTCGTTGCGCAGGATGGTGAAAAGCCAGGCTTTGAGATTGGTGCCGGGCTGGAAGCTCTCATGCTTGTCCCAAGCCTTGACGAGTGTTTCCTGGACGAGGTCGTCGGCTTTATCGGCATTTTGCGTCAGCGACACGGCAAACGCGCGCAGACTTGGGATTGCCCCAAGCAGATCAGTCTTGAAGCCTTGTGAGACCGCGGCCATGCCTCAGTCCTTCTTCTGTGCGGGTTCAGCCTGTTCCAGTTGGCTAAGCAACTGCGAAAAGCGATCCGGCACATCGTCGGAGACCAGCGCGTCGTAATATTGTTTGAGTTTGCGTCCGATTTCGGAGTTCGGCCCAAGAGCGTCACCAGAACCGTTCCGGCGCCTGCTCTCGGCGCCAGTCAGAATATCTTTCGTCATATCCTTCATTTTGCCCTTGTATTCCCAGCGCTCAAGCCGCTCTTACCGTACTCAACACAACGCAAGCGGCGCCCTCGTCTGGTTGCCCATCCCCACCACAAACGCCACTCCCCGGCTTTTGTTCCGTCGAGGTGGAACTTTTTCAAAAAATCCGCGTTATCAGGGCTTGCAGTCAGCTTGACCTGCTACGCAATCGCGTCATTCTGAGGGAGACGTCTTACCATGAGCTTATCCGCCACCATCGCACCACATCTGCCCTTCCTGCGCCGCTTCTCGCGGGCTGTTTCCGGGTCGCAAGAGAGTGGTGACGCGCTGGTCGCTGCGATGCTTGAAGCCATCATCGCCGATATCGAGATATTTCCCGAAGCATCGAACGACCGCATCGCGTTGTACAAGGTTTTCGCCAAGCTTTTCACATCGGTCGCCATCCGCGTTCCACAGGAACAGGCGCAATCGGCGTGGGAACAGCGCACCGCCGCCAATCTGAATGCGATTGCACCACGGCCCCGTCAGGCCTTCCTGCTCGTGGCGGTCGAAGGCTTCAGCGAGGAGGAAGCGGCTGAGATCCTTGACGTCGGTGACCAGGAGTTTTCAGAGTTGCTTGCCCAGGCGAGCAACGAGATATCCCGTCAGGTGGCAACCGACGTTCTGATCATCGAGGATGAACCGCTGATCGCCATGGATATCGAAGAAATGGTCGAGAGCCTCGGGCACCGCGTCGTTGGAACGGCGCGCACCCATGCCGAGGCAGTGATGATGTTCGGCAAGACGCGGCCGAAGATGGTGCTGGCCGACATCCAGCTTGCCGACGGCAGTTCCGGCATCGAGGCCGTGAACGAAATCCTGTCATCGACGTCGGTGCCGGTCATCTTCATCACCGCCTTCCCCGAGCGCCTGTTGACTGGTGAACGACCGGAACCGGCCTTCCTGGTCACCAAGCCGTTCAATCCCGACATGGTCAAGGCGCTGATCAGCCAGGCACTGTTCTTTGACCGGCAGGCGAAAGCCGCCGCATAGTCGGGAATTGGGAGTGGAGGAATTGACGAACCCAAGGCGATAGCCTCGCTCCCGAATCTCTCCAGATGATCAATTCGTCACTTCGTGCCGCCTGATGCACCCGGGCGGCGAGGTGAATTCCTGCGGTTCCGCTCGAACGATTTGCAAGCACGGTCTTTTTCGGCAAAGGGTGGGAACAAACCGCAACCACCCACGTTTTCATCGCACCATTCGAAGGAGATGGATCATGCTTTACTGGGCGCTCGTATTTCTCGTCGTTGCCATCATCGCCGGCGCGCTTGGTTTCGGCGGCATCGCCGGTACCTCCGCCGGCATAGCGCAGATATTGTTTTTCATCTTCCTCGCCTTCCTGGTCATTTCGCTTCTTGCGGGCCTGTTCAAACGGGCTTCGTGAGGACGGACAGCCGAACACTGGAAGCCGCACCCCTCAAACGGTTTCCAGCCACCGCCGGGCGGTGTCCCTCAAAGGACGCCGTCCGGCGGACCGTTTTTGGCGGCGGGTTTTCCGGAACCTGTTTGGAACCCATTCAACGATGAGCCGTTCAGCCTGAATTGGGTGGACAGATTGGCCGATGGGTTCCAGGACCGGAAACAGGAAAGACGCCGTGCAAAGCGATGAAGTCATCGCCCTCCATCCCGCCGACAGCGGCATGCAGCTCGGTCGTGCTCTTCTTCACGCGTTGCACAATGCCGGCATTTCCGTTCTCTACCAGGATCGCGAGATGAAAACCGTATGGGCGCGCAACATGCGTGCGCCCTGGGTTTCGGACACCGCCGACAGCATCGGCATCCTGCCGGAGGCGCAGGCCGACCGCATCGGCGCGGCCAAGCGCGACGTCATTGCATCCGGCAACCCCCAACGTCTCGAGATCAGCGTTCCCGTCGAGGATGGCAGCCGCTGGTTCGAGGTGTGGATCGATGCCGATCACGGCGATGGTGGCACCGTGCAGGGCGTCGTCACCACGATGGTCGAGACGACGGAGCAGAAGCGCCGCGAGCAGACCCTGACGACGCTGTTGCGAGAGGTGAGCCATCGCTCGAAAAACCTGCTGGCGATCATCCAGAGCATAGCCACCCAGACCGGCCGCTACTCCGACAGCATCGGCGATTTCCTGACACGCTTTCGCGGCCGGCTGCAATCGCTGGCCTCGTCCCAGGATCTCGTGACCTCTTCCAACTGGCGGGGTGCAGCACTTCGCGAACTCGTGTCGGGCCAGGTTGGCCGCTATGGCGGCGATCCGGTTCGCAGCCTGAGGTTTCAGGGGGCAAACCCCTATCTCAATCCCAACGCTGCCTTGCATATCGGCCTTGCGATGCATGAACTCGCCGTCAATTCGGTGAGCTACGGCGCCCTGTCGCGGCCCGGCGGGTACGTCAATGTTACAGCCAACCTGACCGCCGACGACACGGGAACCTCCCTGTCCCTAACATGGGCGGAGGCAATCGGCGCCAGTGATGTCAGGCGTAGCGAGAAGCGCTTCGGCAGCGTCGCACTCGAACGGGTCGTGCCGGCGTCACTGAACGGAACGGCGACGCTCGAAATCGCGGCTGGCCGCCTTGAATACCGCCTTGTCGTTCCGCACGGCAATTTCGAGACGGATTGAGCGACCTTCCTTAACCCGCCGTTCACCATAAAAGCAGATGCTGTTTTTCCCAGATACCGCTGGAACTTGTTGCATCACCGAACATTTCCGCAGCAGGATTTGCAGCGTGGTGGGAGGAATGCCTTGACGGTTGCCGACATGAACAGACTGGAGCAGGCCGCCCGGATTTCCATGGGCGAGTTTGAGGACTCCGAGGCTTCCGCGCCACCGCTGGCTCCTGTTCCCAACGGAGCTTTGCGCCTTGTTGCGCTGGCCTTGGTGGCGGTGATCATGGCGGTCGCCCTGCACCAACTGGTCTACTAGGCCACGTCGTTTCGGCCGGTGGCCGAATCGGCTGTAGCGCCATCTTATTTCCCCGGCCGATCAAGCCAGCCAGGAACTTTGGCGAATGTAGACCGTTACTATGGCGAGAGGACTTCTCGCCATGGAACATATCGCTGCATTGTTGCTGGTCATCGGTTGCTCGAACACGATGGCCGACTGCCGTGAACTCCAGGTGCCCGTAAGCGTTTTCGCAACGGCCGAGCAATGCGTGGCCGAACGCCCATTCGTCTTGGGCGACGTGCAAGGGCAGGCTGACCACATCGTCGCCAAATGCCTTGCGGTCGATCCGGCGCTTGAGGACGACTATGATCAGATCGTCTGGAATGTGCGCGCCGATGGTACGCTTGACGCGTCTTTGGCAATTTCCAGCCTGGTAATGGCATCGAACACGATACGCCCAGAAAAAGACTATCTTCACCAACAATAGATTGCAGCAGCAAAGGCCGTCATTTCATGCTAAATGGCGGCTGGAGCTTACTAAAGTGAGGACACAAAGTGAGGAGTGACTCTATGCGGAAGATGATTATTGCCCTGGTTGCGGTGGTCGCGGTCAGCGGCTGCACCTCGACTGAGAAGGACGTGGTTGGCGGCGGCTTGATCGGCGCCGGTGTCGGCGGCTTGGTCGGCGGCGGTAAGGGCGCGCTGATCGGCGCGGCCGTGGGTGCCGGTTCCGGCCTGCTGGTGCGCAACCTGCGCAACGGCTATTGCCAATATCGCGATCATCGCGGCCGGATCTACACGGCTCGCTGCAACTAATTCGGCGATAATCGAAACGTCGATCCGGAGGCCGGTCCGCCGGCTTCCGGGTTTTTGATGTCTGGATGCTTCCCCCTTGTCGGCAAGGGTCGCGCTCAATTGGCGAGTGGAATTTTGATTTCCACGTTCAGCCCATTGGCTTGGTAATCCCGTTTGATCGTACCGCGCAATTCGCGCGTCACGTTGAGGTCGATCAGCTTGGTGCCGAATCCGGTCTCGGCGGGCGCTTCAAGTTTCTTCTGCCCGTTTTCGCGCCAGTTGAGAGCCAGCACCCTGTCGCGCCCTCGGCCTTCGAGCGACCAGTCCACCTTCAGCGCCCCAACGGAATTGCCGGCCTCGCCGTATTTCAGCGCATTCGTCGCCAGTTCGTGGAAGGTCAGGCCGAGCGCTTGCGTCGTGGTTTCGTCGAGCAGCACCTGTGGTCCCGACAACAGCTCATCGGGCAGCTCCTTGCCGAACACCTGACCCAGCTCGATGCGCAGGAGATCGCCAAGATCGGCCTTCTGCCAGCGTGAGCGCGTCAGCATGTCCTGGGAGGCCGCCATCGCCTGCAGCCTAGCCGAGAAGGACGCTGAAAACTCGTTGACGTCGGTCGCCCGCGATGCCGTCTGACGCGCGATCGCCAGCACCCTGGTGATCGAATTCTTGATGCGATGCTTCATCTCCTGCAGCATCAGGTCTTTTTCGATCAGGCTCTTTTCCGTCGTTTCGTGCAATCGCGACGCTGCCTCATAGGCCCGCTCCTGATAGCGCGCCACAAGCGCGATTGCGCCCGCCAACAGCAGGCCGAACAGCCCCAGCATCACCGGAATGGCGCGCGACGACGGCTGCAAGAAGGCGCTTGTCGGCCGGAACAGGACAGTCCATGGCTGTCCGGCGACGATGATCTTTCGCGTGACCAGCAACCTGTTCCCGAAAGTGGAAGCCGGCGGCGTCTCCGACCGGAACAACAGATTGTCGCCGTTCACGGCACCATCGCCATCATAGATTTCGGTGTTGACCGGCAAAAGCGGCGACCGGCTGAGCGCGGTCTGGAACAGATCGCGAGCCCGAAAGGCCGCATAGAGAAAACCTGATGTCGAGGATCTCGAAGCATTGATGACGTCGGGAGCGGTTTCGACATTGAGCCGCACGAAAACGAAGAAGCCGGTGAACGTCTGCGCGGCGCCCGTGTCCTGGCCCAGCTGCACCAGCCCGCTGGCATGCTGCTGGTCGTCGGACATCGCCTTTTCGATCGCCGCACGCCGCACCGGTTCGCTGAACATGTCGTAGCCGATGCCGGCTTGATTGGATGGATCCAGCGGTTCGAACAGCACGATAGGGGTGCGCCAGGGTTGCGTGGTGTCCGGGTAGATTGGATGACTGACGCCATAATCGTGCAGCATGTCGCGTTCGACCGTCGCCTCGTCGCCCGTCTTTGCCAGCCTGAGGAAGCCGATACCGCGCAAGCCGGCGAAATTCTTGTCGACATCGAGCGCGGTGAAGAAGGCCTTGAACTCATTGCGAGAAATATCGCCATTGCGGGCGTCGAACAGGGCCTGCGTCGAGCGCAGCAGCGACAGATGCAGGTCGATGCGGCTCTCGATCCGGTTGAGCGCATCGTCGGCAGTCGCCTCGAACTTGATGCGCGCGGCTTCCTGCGTGGCGAAGTAGGCAAAACCTGCCATCACCATGCTGATCAGCGCGACGGCGATAAAGGCGATGATCGGGAAAAGCTTCTTCAACGGATCGTGCGGTCCCTGAGCAATGTCGGACCTTTATGCGCAAGTCGCCCTGCCAACACAATGCCAAGGCCAAGCCATCCCTACGGCTGGCATATCACGTGTCCGGCAACCGCGATCTGGCTTGATCTCAGGCCGCGATCTTCAGCGCGCCCGGTCCGGGAATGGCGCCTGGCGGGCATTTGCCCAGAATGATCATGCCCAGCACCTCGTCCTGGGTGACATCAGTGGTGCGGGCGGTGCCGACCACCTGGCCGTTCTTCATGACGCAGACCCGGTCGGCAAGCTCGAACACATCGTGGATGTCGTGGCTGATCAGGAAGATGCCGATGCCGTCGGACTTCAGCTGCTTGACCAGTTCGCCGACCTGCGTCGTTTCCTGCGGACCAAGTGCGGCCGTCGGCTCGTCCATGATCAGGATGCGGGCGTTGAACAGGATCGCACGCGCGATCGCCACCGATTGCCGCTGGCCGCCCGACAGCTTGATCACCGGCTCCTTGAAACGCTGGAACCGGGGATTGAGCCGACCCATCACCTTGCGCGCCTCGGCCTCCATGGCAACGTCGTCGAGCGTGCCCCAGGCGGTCATCAACTCGCGGCCGAGGAACAGATTGGCGGCGGCGTCGACATTGTCGGCCAACGCCAGCGTCTGGTAGATCGTCTCGATGCCGTATTTCTTGGCGTCGCGCGGGTTGGAGATCGATGCCTCCTCGCCGTTGACGAAGATCTGGCCCGAATCGCGCTTGTAGGCGCCGGACAGGATCTTGATCAATGTCGACTTGCCGGCGCCATTATGGCCGAGCAGCGCCACGACCTCGCCGGGGAAAAGATCGATCGAGGTGTCGTCGACGGCGCGGATGCCGCCAAACGCGATCGAGATGTTCCTCATGTCGATCAGCGCGGTGGCTGCAGGAGCAGTCTTGTCAGTCATGGCATGCCCTCCTAGACGCGCTTGCGATAGACGGTGTCGAGCCACACGGCGATCACCAGTACGGCGCCGACGACGATGCTCTGCAGCGGCGAGTCGACACCAAGCAGCACCATGCCGGACTGCAGCGATTGCATCAGCAGGGCGCCGAGCATGGCGCCGATGATCGTTCCCGACCCGCCGGCTAGCGACGTGCCACCGATCACGGCGGCTGCAATGACGAGCAGCTCGTCGAGCGTTCCAAGCACGTTGGTGGCCGAATTCTGCCGGGCCGAGGAGATCGCCGCGGCAATCGTGGCCAGCACGCCCATGATCATGAACACCTTCATGGTGATCCAGCGCGTGTTGATGCCGGCGAGATTGGCCGCCTCGGGATTGCCGCCGATGGCGAAGACATAGCGGCCGAAACGGGTGCGGTTGGTGATGAAGGTCATGACCAGCCCGACGGCGACCGCCATCAGCACCGGTATGGCGATACCGTGGGCGATGAACAGGCCGCCTTCGGGAACGGTGATGTTGTTGGCGGCCGCATATCTGTTCACGATGCCGATCGGCCAGGGGTAGGAGTTGGCGAGCCAGACCGCACCCATGATGGCGCCGCAGGTGACGACACCGAGCAGCGCCTCGGCCCAGATCGGACGTAGCGGAAAACGGAAACGCTTGCGCTGCACCCGCCCGTTGAAGAGCCCAAACACCACGGCGAGGCAGGCGACGATCCCGACAACCCAGCTCCAGGTTGCGCCGATCGATCCCGCCGGCCCGCCGCCCATCAGCTGAAAGGTGGCGTTAAGCGGCGCCACGGTCTGGCCTGATGTGACCCACCAGGCAGCACCGCGCCAGACCAGCAGGCCGCCCAGCGTCACGATAAAGGCGGGCACTTCGAGATAGGCGATGACGAAGCCTTGAAAGGCGCCGATCAACAGGCCGAGCGCCAGGCCGATGACCAGCGCCAGGACCCAGATCCACGGATTGCCGAGTTCGAGCCCGACAAAACGCACCAGGAAATGCACCTGGGCAAATCCCATCACCATGCCGATCAGGCCCTCGGCGGAACCGACCGACAGGTCGATGTTGCGCATGACGATGACCAGCACCATGCCGCAGGCCATGATGGCGACCGCGGATGTCTGCACCGACAGGTTCCACAGATTGCGCGGCGTGAGAAAGGTGCGGCTGTCGAAATCGAGCGGGTTGACGCCGAGGCGCAGGCTGGAAATGACATGCAGCCCAATCCAGATGACCAGCAGCGCGCCGATCATGCCGAGCATCCGGGTGTCGATCTCGGTCGCCTTCAGGAACCGGGCGACGGCGCCGAGTTCCGACGCGCGCGCCGTATCGGCCTGCGGGTTGGACGTCGTGTCGGTCATGATTTCCTCCCACCGGCTGACCGTCTGACGCGCATGCCGGAGCCCAGCCTAGAAGCTATCCGCATGATGCGGAAACACAATTCTTTGAGAAAACGCCGCGGCTTTTGGGCCGCGGCGTTCAGATATTTCGAAGTGGTCCGGATCAGTTACAGGCCGCGACGGTGCCGGCAGCGACACCCGCGCAGACTTCGTCCTTCTTGATCCAGCCAGCGTCGATGACGACGTTGAGATTGTCCTTGGTGATGGCAACCGGGGTCAGGAACAGCGACTTGACGGTGTTGCCGCCCGGCGTCGTGAAGTCCTTGGCGCCGGCGATGTCGCTTGTCTTCTTGCCGTCGGCCAGTTGCGAGGCGATCTCGGCGGCATTCTTGCCGAGCTCGCGCGCGTCCTTCCACACCGACACGGTTTGCGTGCCGAGGGCGATGCGGTTCAGCGCGGCGTGGTCGCCGTCCTGCCCCGAGACCGGCACGGTGCCGGCCAAGCCTTGAGCCGTCAGCGCCGCGACGACGCCACCGGCAGTGCCGTCATTGGCCGCGACCACCGCGTCGACCTTGTTGTCGTTGGCGGTCAGGAACTGTTCCATGTTCTTCTGGGCATTGGCGGGCAGCCAGCCATCCGTGTAGGCTTCGCCGACATTCTTGATCTTGCCGCTGTCGATGGCTTCCTTGAGCACTTCCATCGAGCCCGAGAACAGGAAGTCGGCATTGGGATCGGCACCGGAGCCCTTGATGAAGACGTAGTTGCCTTCCGGCTTGACCTTGAACACTTCGCGGGCCTGCATACGGCCGACTTCCTTGTTGTCGAAGGTGAGGTAGAAAACGTCCTTGTTCTCGATCAACCGGTCATAGCCGACGACCGGAATGCCTTCGTCCAGCGCCTTCTGCACGGCCGGGCCGATGGCCGAAGCATCCTGCGCCAGGATGATCAGGGAATTGGCGCCCTGCGAGATCAGGCTTTCGACGTCGGTAAGCTGCTTGCCGGGATTGGACTGCGCATCGGCGGAGATGTACTTGTCGCCGGCGGCCTCGATCGCCGTCTTCATGGCGGCCTCGTCGGTCTTCCAGCGTTCCTCCTGGAAGTTGGACCACGAAACGCCGACGACCTTGTCCTTCGCCTGCGCGACAGACGCGAGCGTCAGCGACATGGCGGCACCCGCCAGGATGGCGGCTGTGAATCTTTTCATATTATCCTCCCTGCGCCGCGTATGGCGCGACCAAACTGGCCCGAGGGCCGGCACAGAGGCCCTATTTTTTCGAGCCTCGAAAAAATACTGGGCCAACGCCCGAACGCTGTCAACATCGATTCTGATGGATTTTGATGTCGTCTCGAATTTTTTTTCGGGCCTCGGAATAAATAAATGACACGGCGCGCGGCTTCTGCCAGTATTTGACCGCGTCACCGACAGCGTTCCAGGGCAGGAAGAACCGCGGCGACCGGGAGGATATGAAAGAGCATGTCGGTCGGAATCCGCCACGACGATTTGCGCCGCCGCAACCGCGCGATGGTGATCGCCGCGGTGCGCCGCGCCGGACAGCCGTCGCGCACCGAGATCGCCGCAACCACAAGCCTCAGCCATTCGACGATCTCGGCGATCTCATCCGACCTGATCGTCGAAGGCATCCTGACCGAAAGCAAGCCGAGCGAGGCCGGCTCGCTCAAACGCGGCCGTCCGCAGGTCGGCCTCAGCCTCAATCCGGAAGCGGCCGCGGTAATGACCGTGGTGCTGTCGCTGAACTTCCTCTCGGTCGCCGTCATCGACTATGCCGGCCAGGTAATATCCGAGGAACAGCGTCGGCTCGACACGCTGACGATGTCGCGCGACTCGCTGATCGGTGAGTGCACGGCAATCGTGCGGCGCCGCCTGGAAGATCCCGACCTGGACGTGCGCAGCATCGCTCGTATCGCGCTGGCCGTCCAGGGCATCACCGACACCCGTGCCCGCGCCATGCTGTGGTCGCCGATCACGCCGCACACCGACATCGCCTTCGCCGACATATTCGAAGAGGAGTTCGGCATCCCCGCCATTATGGAGAACGACTGCAACATGATGGCGGTGGCGCTGCGCTGGCGCGACCCCGATCGTTACCGCGACGATTTCATCGCCATCCTCCTGTCGCACGGCATCGGCATGGGGCTGGTGCTGAAGGGCGAATTGTTCACCGGCACCCATTCCTCGGGCGGCGAATTCGGCCACATGATCCATCGGCCGAACGGCGCGCTGTGTCGCTGCGGACGGCGCGGCTGCGTCGAAGCCTATGCCGGCAATTATGCCATCTGGCGCAACGCGCGGCAGATGGGCGAGGATGCAGAGCCCGTCGCCGATGTCAGCGACGCCGACATGCGCGCCCTGGCTGCCGCCGCCCGCGAAAGGGACGGGCCCGAACGGGAAGCCTATCGCAAGGCCGGCGAAGCGCTCGGCTACGGCCTCGGCAGCCTGTTTGCGCTGATCGATCCGGCGCCGGTCGCCATGGTCGGCGTCAGCGCCGCCGCCTTCGACCTGATCGAGCCGGCATTGCGGCAAGCGATTGCCCAGACCGCCGGCGGTCAGCATTCCAAGTCGATTTCCTTCGACACCGAGCCGAACGAACTGCCGCTGATCCGCGAAGGCTGCGCCATGCGGGCGCTGATCTTCGTCGATCAGGAGATTTTTGCGCCGGGCGTGCAGGCGAGATCCGGTCTCGGCGGCAAGAACGTGGCGTGAGTTCAAACGAGGGAGTTCAGTCCTCGCGAATGGCGTAACCCGCCCCACGGATGGTGCGAATGACATCGGGCATGCGGCCGTTGTTGACCGCCTTGCGCAGCCGGCCGACATGCACATCGACCGTGCGTTCGTCGATGTAGATCGTCTCGCCCCAGACATTGTCGAGCAGTTGGCTGCGCGAGAACACGCGGCCTGGATGGCGCATCATGAATTCAAGCAGGCGGAATTCCGTCGGCCCGAGCCGGATTTCGCTCTTCTTGCGATAGACGCGGTGCGACTCGCGATCGAGCACGATATCGCCGACCTTGAGCACGCTGGACAGCACTTCCGGCTTGGCCCGGCGCAGCAGCGCCTTGACCCTGGCCATGAACTCCGGCGTCGAGAAAGGCTTGACCAGATAGTCGTCGGCACCGGTCGAGAGGCCGCGCACGCGGTCGCTTTCCTCGCCTCGCGCGGTCAGCATGATGATCGGCAGCCGCTCGGTCTCGGGACGCATCCTTAGCCGGCGGCAGAGTTCGATACCGGAAACCGCAGGCACCATCCAGTCGAGCACCAGAAGGTCTGGAACGTTCTCCTGCAGCCGGATTTCGGCCTCGTCGCCGCGCGTCACCACCTCGACCTGGTAACCTTCGGATTCGAGATTGTAGCGGAGCAGCACGCCTAGCGGCTCCTCATCCTCCACCACCATGATGCGTGGCGCGATCATCGGCTGGTCACCCCTGTCATGCCGCTGGCGCGGACATTGCCGTCTCGTCCTGCTTCGGACGGTTGGCTGGCAACTGCGTGCCGGTCAAAACATAATAGGCATTTTCGGCGATGTTGGTCACGTGGTCGCCGATCCGCTCGAGGTTCTTGGCGCAAAACAACAGGTGCGTGCACGCCGTGATGTTGCGCGGATCTTCCATCATGTAGGTCAGAAGTTCGCGGAACACCGATGTGTATTTGACGTCGATGCGTTCATCATTGTTTCTGAGCGTGGCAAGCGCTGCCGCGTCAGCGGCGGCATACTCGTCGACGACCCCCTGCACCTGGATCAGCACCAGCTGCGCCATTGCGTCGATCGAATGCGAAAGGTCGTGCGGCGTGACGCTCAGCCCGACAGTGCCGACGCGCTTGGCGATGTTCTTGGCAAGGTCACCGATGCGCTCGAGGTCGCCGGCCATGCGGATCGAACCGACCACCGCACGCAGATCGTTGGCCATCGGCTGGCGCTTGGCGATCAGCGTGATGGCACGATCGTCCAGCTCGCGCTGGCGTGCATCCATGATGGCGTCGTCGGAAACCACCCGCTGCGCCAGCGCATTGTCCGAATTGAGCAAAGCCCTGGTCGAGCCACCGACCATCGAGCGGGCGAGATCGCCCATGTCGCGGATCAGCTGGCTGATCTGCTCCAGATCCTCATCGAAAGATGCGACGGTATGTTCACCCATGATCTTCGTCCCTCATATGCCAGAGATCAGCCGAACCGGCCGGTGATGTAGTCCTGGGTGCGTTTGTCGTCGGGGGTGGTGAACATCTTGTCGGTGGCGCCCTCCTCGACCAGATAGCCAAGATGGAACATCGCGGTGCGCTGCGACACGCGCGCTGCCTGCTGCATCGAATGGGTGACGATGACGATCGTATAGTTCTGACGCAGTTCGTCGATCAGTTCCTCGACGCGAGCGGTGGCGATCGGGTCGAGCGCCGAACACGGTTCGTCCATCAGGATCACCTCGGGCGACACGGCGATGGCGCGTGCAATGCACAGGCGCTGCTGCTGGCCACCGGAAAGACCCGTGCCAGGTTCCTGCAAACGGTCCTTGACCTCGTTCCAGATCGCCGCCTTCTTCAGGCTGGACTCGACGATCTGATCCATGTCGGCCTTGCGCTTGGCCAATCCGTGGATGCGCGGCCCATAGGCGACGTTCTCGTAGATCGACTTTGGGAACGGATTGGGTTTCTGGAACACCATGCCGACGCGCGCCCTGAGTTCGACGACATCGATGTTCTTGTCGTAGATGTCCTCTTCGTCGAGCGTGATCTTGCCGGTTACCCGTGCTGAATCGATGGTGTCGTTCATGCGATTGAGGCAGCGCAGGAAGGTGGACTTGCCGCAGCCGGAGGGGCCGATCAGCGCCGTCACCTGGTTCAGGCGGACGTCGAGATCGACGTCGAACAGCGCCTGCTTCTCGCCGTAGAACACGCCGACCTTGTCGCCGCGCATTTTGATCACTTCGTTCGACTTCATCTTGTCGCCCACTGCGTTTTCAAGGGACTGTTCGGTCATGATGTTCATACCAAAATGCCTTTTTTCTACCAGCGCCGCTCGAACCGACGCCGAAGCACGATCGCGGTGATGTTCATGGCCATGAGGAAGACGAGCAGGATGATGATGGCGCCGGACATGCGCTCGACGAAGGCGCGTTCGGCCTCGTTCGCCCACATATAGATCTGCACCGGCAGCGCGGTAGCCGGATCGAAAGGCGTCGTCGGTGGATCGGCGACGAAGGCGACCATGCCGATCAACAGCAGCGGCGCGGTTTCGCCGAGCGCGCGCGCAAGACCGATGATGGTGCCGGTGAGGATGCCGGGCGCGGCAAGCGGCAGGATGTGCTGGAACACCATCTGCATCTTGGAGGCGCCAAGACCGAGAGCTGCCGAGCGGATCGACGGCGGCACCGCGGCAAGCGCGGCGCGCGTCGCGATGATGATCGTCGGCAGCGTCATCAGCGTCAGCACCAGGCCACCGACGAAAGCGGCGGAGCGCGGCATGCCCAGGAAATTGATAAACACCGCGAGGCCGAGCAAGCCGAAGACGATTGACGGCACTGCGGCCAGATTGTTGATGTTGACCTCGATAAGGTCGGTGAAACGGTTCTTCTTGGCGAATTCCTCCAGATAGATGGAGGCGGCGACGCCGATCGGCAGCGCGAGCAGCAGCACGATCACCATCATATAAAACGAGCCGATGATCGCCACGCCCATGCCCGAGGTTTCCGGGCGGCTGGAGGCGCCGTAGGTGAACAGGCCGCTGTTGAAGTGCTCGGCCATCGCGCCCTCGGCCTTGAGCTTGTTCATCCAGGTGATCTGCTGGTCCGAGACCTTGCGTCGCGCTTCCTCGACACTGAGGTCGATCTGGCCCTTGAAAGCCGAGTCGAGATTGGCGGCGGCGAGGATGTTGACGTCGCGTGTCGTGCCGATCACCGAGGGATCGGCGGCAACGATGTCGCGCAACTGGACGCGGGCGCCTTCCGAAAGGAAGCCCTTGAGCTTCTGGATCATCGGCTTGTCATCAGGAGAAATGCCGAGCTTGGCCACCAGCGCGTTTTCTGCGAGCTTGGGATAATTCGCCTTGATCAGAACGCTCGGATCGGTTGCGCGCTTGCCGGAAGGATCGATCACCTTCTCGTCGAACGTGATCGGCAGCGATACCGTCGTCTGCCAGAAGGCGGTGTAGCCTTTCGAGACGATGGTGATCAGCATGATTGCCAGGAACGCCAGGCCTACGGAAATCGCCACGACGCCATAGATGCGGAAACGGCGTTCGGCGGCGTAACGGGCCTTCAGGCCGATGTCGCGGCGCGGATGGGCCGCCGGCCTGACCATCGTATCCATGGGAATGTCGGTCATTCGTACTGCTCCCGATATTTGCGCACGATGTAGAGCGCGACGATGTTCATCACCAGCGTCAGCGTGAACAGCGTCAGCCCGAGCGCGAAGGCGACCAGCGTCTGCGGCGAATTGAACTCGAGGTCGCCGGTGAGCTGGTTGACGATCTTGACGGTGATGGTCGTCATCGCCTCGAACGGGTTGATGGTGAGGTTGGCGGCGACGCCCGCCGCCAGCACGACAATCATCGTTTCGCCGATGGCGCGCGAGGCAGTCAGCAGGATGGCGCCGACGATGCCGGGCAGTGCAGCCGGCAGGATCACCCGCTTGATCGTCTCGGAGCGGGTCGCGCCGAGGCCGAGCGACCCGTCGCGCATGGCGCGCGGTACCGCGGTTATGATGTCGTCTGAGAGAGAGGAGACGACCGGGATCAGCATGACGCCCATGACCAGGCCAGCGGTGAAGATGCTCTGGCCCTGGATGAACGGCGAGCCGCCGGTCAGCGCCGCGGACAGGTCGCGCAGGAACGGCCCAAGCGTGACGACGGCGAAGATGCCGTAGACGATGGTCGGTATGCCGGCCAGCAGTTCAAGCGCCGGCTTGACCACCGAGCGCACCCTGGGCGTTGCGTATTCGGCCATGTAGACAGCCGACATCAGCCCGACCGGCACCGCAACCAGCAGCGCGACGGCGGCGATATAGAGCGTGCCGGCAAGAAGCGGGATCAGGCCGAACTGGCCCTGGCTGCCGCCCGAACCGGCAGCGGCAAAACGCGGATCCCAGACCGTGCCGAAGAAGAAACTCATCGGCGAGACGCTCTCGAAGAAGGTGATCGTCTGGAACAGCATCGAAAGCACGATGCCGACGGTGGTCAGGATGGCGATGGTGGAGGCGGCAAGCAGCCCCCACAGCATCAGCCGCTCGACATTGTTGCGCGCCCTGGCGCGCGGCTCGATCTGCCTGAGCGCATAGAAGGCGCCGGCGATCGAGGAAGCGAGAATGACAATGGCACCGAACAGGCCGAGCCGGTCCTGGACCTTGTTCGCCTCGACAGCGATCGGGATCATGTAATCCTGTGTGTCGCTCGCCAGTGCCACGCCCTTGGCGGCGAGCAGCGGCTGCAACTCGGCAAAGCTGGCAGGCATTGCGGCCAGTGTGCCAGCATCGAGTTTGCGCAGGCCCCTGGCGAGGCTCTTTACCAGGCTGACATCCAGTGCCTCGCTGGCAACCTTGCTGTCGACGGTACGCTCGGGCAAGGCAGCGTGGATGTGCCGGTCAAGATAGACCGAAGAACCGACGGCCCAGACGGCAAGCAGCAAAAGAGCAGGCAGGACGGCGAGCAGGAAGGCCCACCAGCCGTGATAGTGGGCACGCGAATGCGGCTTGACCTTGCCATTGTCCTGGGCCGCGGCACGCTGCCGGCCGATGAAAAAGGCAACCAGGCCGACGGCAACGACGATGGCCAGTACGAGCAAGGACGACATGGACCCACCCCAAGGGAAATTCTAACGCAGCCGCCATTGCGGCCTGCGGTGAAACCGGGGCGCGGATTTGACCCGCACCCCGGTTCGGCAGCTTGATTACATCGACTTTCCGGCGGCGAAAGCGTCACGCTGGGCCTGACGCTCGGCATCCGGAGCAGCAACGAGGCCGTATTCGGCGAGCGGGCTTTCCGGGCCAACCATCTGGTCGTCGAGGAAGAACTCGACATATTCCTTGAGGCCGGGAACGACGCCCAGATGCGCCTTCTTGACGTAGAAGAACAGCGGGCGCGAGACGGGATACTTGCCGCTGGCAATCGTCTCGGTCGAAGGCACGATACCTTCCACGGTGGCGACCTTCAGCTTGTCGGCATTGTTCTCATAGAAGGCGAGGCCGAACACGCCGACGCCGGTCTTGTTGGAGTCGATGCGGGCGAGCGTCTCGGTATAGTCGCCATCGATGTCGACGGCCTTGCCGTCCTTGCGGATGGCAATGCAGGTTTTGCCGATTTCCTTGTCGTCGGCAATGCCGGCGGCCTTGAGAGCAGCCTTGTCACAGCCGGCATCGAGAAGCTTGGTCTCGAACACTTCGCGCGTGCCGTGCTTTTCGCCCGGAATGTAGGCGGCGATGTCCCAGTCGGGCAGCTTCGGATTGACCTGGCTCCACTTGGTGTTCGGATTGTCGACGAGCTTGCCGTCGACGACCAGCTTGGCCGCGAGCGCCTTGTAGATGTCGGCGGGAACCAGCGCCCAGTCCGGGCCCTTGATGTCGGTGGCGAAGACGATGCCGTCATAGCCGATCCGGACTTCCTGGACTTCCTTCACGCCGGCGGCGGCGCAGGACTTGAGTTCGTCCGCCTTGATCGGACGCGACGAGTTGGCGATGTCGATCGTGTCTTCGCCGACGCCCTTGCAGAATTCCTTGATGCCGGCGCCGCTGCCGCCGGATTCGACGACCGGGGTCTTGAAGTTGGTGAACGTTTCGCCGAACTGCTCGGCAACGATCTTGGCATAAGGTAACACGGTCGATGATCCGGCGACCTGGATCTGGTCGCGCGCGGCGGCGAAGCCGGACGACGCGGCGAGCGCAAGCGCAGCGGCCGACGCCGTATAGAGGAATTTCTTCATGTGGCCTGCTCCTGTTCGGAAGATGGTCTCTCGGCGCTCGTCAGTCGGCGCCCGCTGAGGCCAATAGCCTTCGATTATAACAGTCGCATGACAGTTTGATGTCACCCCGGTAACGCGTCATCGCGATGAGCAAAACGCCGCCTGGCCGGCACTGACCACGCAGCCCGGCTTTGTCCCCGGAATCAGAGACTTGCTCCGCTTGGGGCCGAGATTGGCCGGCGATTTGGGGTTAGCCGGCCTTTACGAAAAAAAGCCGGACGGGAGCGCGTTGCTCTCAGCCAGACGGTGTCATGGCCGGGCCATCGCCGAAAACAGGTCCGTTGGGGTAGGTTGACGCTGTCTCATGCCGGCGGTCGCTGCTCCCGCCCGTAACTGGAAAGGGAGGAATCGAACGCCGCCATTGTCTCGACTGGATACAACCTTTGATATGGTGCGATCGCACCATAGTCTTGGCCGCTGGCAGGGCGCGAATCTTCGCCGTATTTCCGGCACTCGGACAGGCAGGACCGGCCCTACCCGGCGTTGCGCTGAGCCTGCCGGCTGGCGCCGACCCAGCGCTCGACCTTCTCGAGCAGCGCCCGGGGACTGATCGGCTTGGGCAGATAGTCGTCCATGCCTGCCTCCAGGCAGCGCTCGCGGTCGCCCTTCAGCGCATGCGCGGTGACGCCGACGATCGGCACATGCGTGCCGGTTTCTTCCTCCAGCCGGCGAATGGCGGCGGTCGCTTCGAGACCGTTCATCTCCGGCATGGAGACATCCATCAGGATCATGCACGGGTTGAGCCGCCCGAAGGCGTCGAGCGCCTTGCGGCCATTGCCGACGATCTCGAAACCATAACCGGTCTCGCCGAGGATCTGGGTGAACACCATCTGGTTCACCTCATTGTCCTCGGCCACCAGTATGTCCAGCCTGTCGCCACCAGCCGCCACCGGTGGCCGGGGGCGAATCGAAGGCGGCTGCAGCAGCGCCCGCTGTTCGGACGGTGCCGAGGGCTGCGGCCGCGTCACATTGCTCGCAGCGACGTCGGCCGCGAGCGGCTGCGGGTCGCTGCCGCCAGTGTTGTGGCGATGCCGCTGGATGGTGGCGACCAGCGTTTCCAGCAGCACCGAAGAGCGCGCCGGCTTGATCAGCTGGGCATCGATGCCGAGATCGCGATAGCTGGTGTTGGCGAGCGACTGGTCGACCGAGGTCAGCATGATGATCGGCGTTCCGGCAAGGCCAGCGGTGTTGCGCACGATCCGCGCCATTTCGGCGCCGCTCATTTCAGGCATCTGGTAGTCGAGCACGACGCAATCGACCGGCACGCCATAGGCGGCAGCGGCGATCAGCACCTTGAGGCCTTCGGCGCCGCTTTCGGCCGCGCAGGAATCGAACGTCCATGATGTCATCTGCTCGGTCAGGATCGCCCTGTTGACGGCATTGTCGTCGACGATCAGCACGCGCGCGCCGGTCACGTCGATCGGCATGATGCGTTGTCCGTTCTGCTGTCCGGCCCTCGGCAGCGTCACCGAAAACCAGAACGTCGAACCCTTGCCTTCGGCGCTTTCGACCCCGATGTCGCCGCCCATCAGCTCGACGAGCCGCGAGGTGATGGCGAGGCCGAGGCCGGTCCCCTCGTGCCGCCGCGTCGATGAAGTGTCGACCTGGCTGAATTTCTCGAACACCAGTTTCAGTTTTTCCTCGGGGATACCGATGCCCGTATCGGTGACCGAAATGGTGAGCTTCGTTCCGGTTGGAACCCTCTCGCCGGTGACGTCGACCAGCACATGGCCCTCATCGGTGAATTTCACCGCATTGCCGAGCAGGTTGGTGACGATCTGCCTGATGCGGCCGACATCGCCGATGAACAGGCTCTCGAGCCGAGGCTCGACACGTACGATCAGCTCGAGGTCCTTCTCCTTGGCGCGCGTCGACACCAGCGTCGCCACGTCCTCGATCGCTTCGGCAAGATTGAACGGCGCCGGATCGAGCACCAGCTGACCGGCATCGATCTTGGAGAAGTCCAGTATGTCGTTGATGATGGTGAGCAGCGCATTGCCCGACTTCACGATGATGTCGGTAAACGTCTTCTGCTTCGGGTCGAGGTCCGATTTGGCCAGCAGTTCGGCCATGCCGAGCACGCCGTTCATCGGCGTACGTATCTCATGGCTCATATTGGCGAGGAATTCCGACTTGGCGCGGTCGGCGAGCACGGCGCGCTGACGCGCCTCGCGCAGTTCGGCCTCCCGCATCTTCAGCTCGGTGATGTCGGTGGTCGAGCCGATCAGGTAGAGCGAACCGTCGGAGGCGATCATCGCGCCCTTGCGGGCGAATTGATGCCTGACGCTGCCGTCGGCCAGCGTCACCGTCTCTTCGACCTCCTGAGTTTCGCCGGTGCGCAGCACGGCGAGGTCGCCATTGACAAAGGCCTCGCCATCCGGCCCGAAAATCTCGATGTCGGTCTTGCCGATGGCCTCTTCCTTGCTGAAGCCCGTCAGATCGCACCAACCCTTGTTGACATAGAACTGCCGGAGATCGGAGCGCTTGGCGTAGATCGATACCGGTACATTGTCGATCAGGCTGCGGAACACCTCGTTCTCGCGCATGCTTTCTTCCAGCGCACGCTCGCGTGCCTTGACGTCGGTGATGTCGGTGCTCGAGCCGACCAGATGCACCGACCCGTCCAGCGCCACCAGGCGGCTCTTGCGGGTCATCAACTGCCGAACCGTGCCGTCGCGATGGGTGACGGGTTCCTCGACCTCCTTGACGACGCCCGTCACGGCGACTTGCGTGTCGTCATGGCTGTAGCCATCCGCGTCCTGCGCGCCGAACAACTGCCGGTCGGTGCGGCCGATGACATCCTCCTTGGCCAAGCCGGTGATCGCGCACCAGGCCTTGTTGACGAATTCGATGCTCAGGTCCTGCGCCTTGATGAAGGCGGCCACCGGCAACTCGTCCATCACATGCCGGAACAGGTCGATCTGGCGCATGGAATCGCGCAATGCCGCCTCGCGACTCTTGATCTCGGAGATGTCGACGCGAACGCCGATGAAGGTGCCGTCGTCGGTCCGCATGTCGTAGACCTGATACCAGCGGCCATCGGGATTGTGACGCTCGTAGGAGGAACTGGGCAAGCGGTAGCGGGCGAGGATCGCGTCCAGCCAGCGGTCATGATCGCTGTCGTAGAGCTGGTCGATTTGCGGATCGCCGCTGCTGCGGAAATAGCCGTTCGCATGACCCAGCACGAGTGCTTCGCGGAATGTACAGCCGGGCTGCCACGCCGGCTTCAAGGCCGGCAGCGTATCCTGGATCTTGCGGTTGGCGAAAACGAACCTGTCGTCGCGATCGTAGATGATCACGGCGGCCGGCAAGGATTCCAGCACGCTGGCGAGATGCTTGCGTGCGTCCTGCGCCTCCGTCTCGCGGCGCTTCATGTCGGAAATGTCGAACAGGAAGCCGGCAACGTAGTTGCGGCCGCTGGCCATGCCGACGCGGCTCTTCCGGACGATGCGCGAGCGGCTGGCGCCGTCGACCTCGAAATTCTCTTCCACTTCGTACGGCCGCCCGGTGGCAAGGACGTCACGTTCGCTCTGCTCGAAAAGCGCGACAGCGTTCGTTGGGAGGAAATCGCCGCCGGGCTTGCCGAGCATGGCTTGCGGCGTCTGGCCAAACAGAGCGGCGAACGCCTCGTTGACGAAGACGAAACGCAGATGGTCGTCCTTGACGAAGATCGGATCCTTGACGGCGTTGATCACCGCTTCCGCCAGCCGCGCTTTCTCCAGCGCGTCGGCAAGTTCGGCCTCCCGGTCCTTCATGTCGGTGACGTCGACATAGGAGATCAGCCGCTTCCCGCCGGCCAGCGGCGCCATCGACGATATCAGCGTGCGGCCGTCATTGCGTGGGAACTGCCGCGATCCGGCGGTACCGGCCCTGATTTCCGCCTCGCGCTCAGCGATATGCCGCTGCCATGACGCGTCGTCGGAGCCAAACGGATCGATGTCGCGGCTGGCGTCCATCAGATCGCGGAAGCTGCAGCCGATCTCGGCGCGCCGCGCGTCGATCTGCCAGAAATCATAGAAAGCACGGTTGATGATCTCGGCGCGCATATCGGCGTCGAGCACGAGGACACCGATCGGCATCTGGTCGACCATTGTGCGGAGACTGGCGAAGGTCTCGGCATTCCTGGCATTGGCGTTTTTGATCTCCGCATCGCGCTGCTTGATCTCGGTGACCTCATAGTAGGTCAGCAGCCGCTTGCCCCCGGACAACGCCGTCACCGAAAACATCATCGTCCTGCCGTTGGCATGGACAAATTCGCGAGGCGCGACGGATCCGGCGCGAATCTCGTCGAGGCGAGTAGCGAGGTAGCGCTGCCATTGCTGTTCGTCGATGTCGCCATAGATGCCGCTGCTGCGGTTGAGCTCCATCAACAGGCTGAACGGAGCGCCGACGGCAACAGCACCGTCCGGAATCCTCGAGAGGTCGCGATAGGCCTTGTTGACGATCAGCGTGTCGAGCCTGGCATCGAGAAGCACGACGCCCATTTGCATGGCGTCCATCGTCCGCTCGAGGTCGGCCAGATGCTGGTCGGGCTCGCCATCACCCGATGATTCCTGCCCCAGATTTTTGAAGGCGCCGGCCAGAGCCGTGACGTTGCGGCCGATGCCGCGATAGCCGGCAAATCTTCCTTCGTCGTCGAACTTTGGAAAGCCTGACGTCAAAACCCAGCGACAGTCGGCGCTGCCAGCCTTGAGCTCATAGACGAAGTCGCGAAAAGGCCGGTGCGCCTGCAGATCCTCCAGATGCGCCGCGCCACTGCGATCGCCGTTCAGGACCTGGTTGAGGAAGTCGAAGCGGAACCGGCCAAGCACGTTTGCCGGATCGATGCCGGTGGCGGCCTGGTAATTTTGCGAAAGCCAGGAGAAGCGCAGTTCGGCGTCCGTTTCCCAGACCCAGTCCGAACCGGCTTCAACGAGTTGGCGAAGCGCATCGTTCGAATCCATGCAAGAGGCGGACGATGAGGCATCGTCGCCATGCACTGTGGATCTGCGAGGCCCGCGCTTGCCGCGCGCGCCGATTGTTTCGTCCGCTTCCGCCATGCCGTCCCCACCCCGAAAACCAAGGCCGAACCCTCCTCCGCGGTTCGTCGGCGGAATCTGCCCGAGAAGCATTAAGGATCCGCTAACCTTAACGGTCGGTTGGACAGGATTGCGCGGCGCGGTCTGCTTCATTCCGCCCGGTTGTCGGCGGGGTCGAACCCGCTATATAAGCAACGGCAGGGGTATTGCTGATGCTTGGACGGATTGTGCCTTTTTTCATGGGGCTGGCGCTGCTTTTCGGCGGCGGTTGCTCGCGCAGTTATGACGGCACGGTCGTCATCCCGAGACCGCTTGATGTCCGGCGATTCTGGGATCGGCCGCCACCGAATGTCGACTATGGGCAATCCGAGGTCGAGAACGGCGCTTTTCCTGTGGCGCCGCAGCCGGACCGGCGTTTTTCCGAGCGCAAGGTCAGCCATGCCGCACCGAGACGGCACCAGACGAGGTTGCCTGCGTCCGCTTCCCTATCGGCGCCAGCGAAACCGCTGACCTGCAGGAACGTCAGCGAGCCTGGCAAGAGAGCTCGCATGGTCTGCGATTAGATCGGAGCGGGTCCCTAAAAGCGGGACCCGGTTTTCGGATGGGATGCGATCAAGACGCGATCCGCGGATAGCTTCGGTGACCCGGCCTCACAGTGAAGCAGCGCCCTTTTTCGGCTCCTTCGCACCGAGCTTGTCGAGTGCAAGACGAACCTGACGCAGATCTTCCTGCCAGCCGTCATCGTCGTCCATCGGACCCTCCGAGGCAGCCCGCTGCAGCCCACGCGCCTCGGATTCGATCTCGCGCAGTTCGGCGATTTTCTGTTCGGTGGTCAGCGAGTCATCTTCGACGATCTCCAGCACCCGCATTTCCCGGAACGTAGCCACGGCGTTTCTCCCGGCTGATGTCGATCACAACGCCGTGAGCGCCTCTCTGTTCCAGCCGGATCAGGCAACCGCATCGCAGCAGGCACGCCGCAGCCGGTGATCGCCAATTGGGGAAGCCGGCGATCATTCGGCCGGGAAAAACGCCGGGCCGACCACGCGCACCGACCGCTTGCCGGCCTCGATCGAAAGGTGCTGGGCGGCACCTGGCGCTTCGGCATCGATTCCAGGGACGGCCGCAACCGTGCCGAGATCCGGCTTCGCCGTCGGCAGCGGAATAATGGCATTGCGCATGTTGGCGGGCGTCACAGTCCTGGCTCGCAGTTCGGTGACCCGCTGGTAGTATCGCTTGACGTCGCATGCCTTGAAATTCGCATCATCGCGATATCTGAAGGCTGCCGGCAGTTCGGTATAAGGCTTGCGCGTGTCGAGCGCGACCATCTGGTCGGTTTCGAGGCTGGCATCGCTCAACGTGTAGAGGTCGACGCTGGGGTCATCGCAGATGTAACGGCATTGATCGGCCGTCTCCTTCAGATCACCGCTGGCGGCGAATTGCGACTTTGGCGCCGGGAAGAAATACCCGTCCGACAGACGCACGCAAAACAGCATCGCATTGCCGCCGAACGTGGTGCTCGCCGATTGGGTGCCGGGCGCGGCGCGCGCAGACCGTTGCTTTGCCGAAGGCGCGCAGCCAAGCGCCACGAGGCGCGCTTGCAGACCCGCCGTGTCGCGGCCTGAATTCCCGGCGGCAGCGATCCGGCGCTGCACATCCGAGCGGCTCCTGGCGAGATCGGCGCAAGCGTTGAAGAGACCACCAAGCGAACTTTTCGCCGTGCACTGGCGCTGTCTCTCGATAGTCTGGATGGCTGCAAGTTGCCGGCGCAGTTGAGCAAGCTCCGGGTTCGCCCCGTTGCTGCGGCCACCCGAAAGCAACTGGCTTCTGATCGCGCCGCAGCTGTCCGCGTAGGACGAAAGCGTCCCGAACAAAACCGCCGCCAGCGAAATCAATGCGAGCATCATGGAAGGCCAGAAACGGATCATCGGACAACTCGGTCCTTTTTGCGGAGAACCCGGAATTACAGTCCATAACTTACACAAGCTTCAGCTATATGAGTAAACTCTAATTATCTCAAGAACTTCAGCTCGAATAAGCTTTTGTCTATTGTATTATGTCATCTCGTGTAAATTCGATATTACATTTTTATTTCAAGATTGAGACGAACCTCGAAGGAAAGCGCAAGCCCGACCCTCGCCGCGGACCTGCAACGAAACGGACCGCCATTATCGCCAGGCGTTCGAAACCTTTGCCCGGTCTTCCGCGTTGAAGGACCAAAGGGAGAACGCAGATGTCGATCCACTTCACCGTCTCGGACCTGACAAGAAACCTGTTTCACTCGCTGGGGCTGGATCAGCGCGCGCCAAGGCCTCTCAATCCCGAACAAAGCCTGTTGCTGGAATGCTATCTGGCCGGTCAGGTTCCGGAATCGGCCTGGAACGACTACGTCTTCGAAACGCCCGATCTTGCCCGGCATGCCGCGGCAAGGCGCAGTCACCATTGAGCCGGCGGCGGGTGCCTACTTGGGAGAGGCGAATTGCAACGTGAACACGTTGCCGGCGATGCCTTGCGCCAGTTTCGCTGAGAAGGTCAGGGGCAGACAATTCTGCAAGGCGGTCGTTGCGGCGTCGACAAAGGACTTCTTCGCCTTGGCATCGCCTTCCACCTTGATGGCTGTCGGCCTCGGTGGGCCGATCAGCGTGCCGTCCCGCTTGAAGCTGAAGCTCAAGGTGACGCTGGCGGTTCCCGCTCCCGCCGGCGGTGTCCAGCAAGCCTGGATCGCGGCCCCGACATCGTCCATCGTGTTGAGTTCAGCTGCACTTGACGCATGAACAGTGCCCGCCAGCATCACGCCCGCAACCGCAATCCATCGCAACGCTTTTCATCGCCAGCCCTCACGCCTGACCACGGTCCATCTGGGACGCTCAATGGATGGTAGGGCCAACGTCGGCAATGGCAATATCTCTCGGCAAACTTGACGCCGAAAAAGCGACACCTGACTGGGCTTGCGCGGTCTGATCGCTGCTCGATCGCGCCTGGCGATAAAGCAATGCCGGTTAAGTGTGAAACGGTTTTCCCGGAAAGGCGCATAACGCTTTTCCCTTGGGAATTGCGTCGAACGAAGCGTGCGAAAAGCAAAAGGCCGGCATTGCGCCGACCTTTCCTATCGCTGCGACGTTCTGCGCCAGTACATCCGTGGTCGCGGGCCGAAAGCGAATTGCCTGCAGTAGACAGGGCTTTGGTTAACGAACCCTTAAGCTCAGGCCTTGGCCTGGGACTTCACATGGGCGATATAACCGCGCACGTCGCCGGCCGGCTCGCTATAGGCCTTGCCGAGCTTCTTCTCGATCGCCGCCACATAGTCCTTCGCCCATGTGGGCAAGGCATAGTCGATGACAGCCAGAAATTCGAGCGTCGCCGCCAGCCGGATATCGGCGATCGACGGATGCTTGCCGCCGATGAACGGCTTGCCGTCCCTGAAGAACGAGTGGAAGACCTCCAGCGGCTCGGCAATCGCAGCCATCGCCGCCTTCTGGGCTTCGGACTTCTTGTCGGGATGGGCGTCGCTGTGGCCGACCTCGCCGGCATAGTGCGGGAAGCCGAGCGCCGGATAGGTGGCGCGCGCCACATAGGGGTAGAGCGTGCCGATCAGGTAGAACATCGCACTGTCGACCATCGCCCGCTTGGCCGGCGCCTTCGGATAGAATTTCTCCAGCCCGTGCTTGTTGGCGAGATATTGCATGATGGCGCAGCTTTCCCACAGCACGCCTCTGGGCAGGCCCTTGTCCTCGATCATCGGTGTCAAATGCGCGGGATTTCGCGCCATGAACTCCGGCGAACGGGTGTGGCCCCAGGCATCGGTCTCGGCGTGGTCGAAACCCGCCGCGCGCGCAAACACCCGCACGGTCATGTTGTTGACGCTGGGCTTCAGCATGCTGAGCTTCAGCGCCGGCTTCTTGGCCGGCTTGGCCTTGGCCCTGGGCGCGGCATTTGCCGTCGCCTTCACGGCAGGCTTGGCGGCCGCCTTGGCTTTTGGCTTTGCCGCAGCTTTCGCCGCCGGCTTGGCGGCAGCTTTGGCCGCGGATTTCCCGGCAGTCTTCGTCGCTGTCTTGGCCATCTTGTTCCTCCCTCTGGTCTGCTCAGTATGGGTTCTTCGGCGCCCGATCGTCCGACAGGGTGGCACGGGAACGCTCTACGAGCGTCTGGATCGCATCGGCGAGATGCACTTCGGCGATGTTGTAGTCGCCGCGCCCGACCCGCAACCTGTGCGCTTCCATCAGCACATCCGCATGGGTGAAGCCCGCCGGCGGTTCGAAGCGGTAGGACGCCAACTCGATCAGCAAGCCGAGCGGATCCTCGAAATAGATCGAATCCATGAAACCGCGATCCTTGACGCCGCTGTGCTTGATGCCGCGCTCGTCAAGCCGGGAGACCGCCTGCAGGAAGGTGACGCGCGACACCGAAAAGGCGATGTGGTGAACACAGCCCGGATCGGTCGGCGTGCGCCGCTTCTCCGGCGTCCGGCTCTCGTCGGTGAAGATAGTGATCAGCCGGCCGTCGCCGGGATCGAAATAGAGGTGGCTTTCCCTCGGCTTGTCGAGATTGGGCTGTTCGAAGATGAACGGCATGCCGAGCACGCCTTCCCAGAAATCGATAGAGGTCTGGCGCCCGGCGCCGACCAGCGTGATGTGATGGACGCCCTGCGATTGCAGCTTCTGCATTGGCCTTCCTCCCCCATGGATCAACTGGCCTTACGGACAGCGCGGCGTTCTGCGCGCCGCTGGAGCCGCACCCAGGATCCATGATGTGATGCTAATGCAAACAGCTCCGCGGCGCCAGAAGCGACGAACGCGGTGACGCAACGGATAAAGCCGACTGATGGAAAGTGCGCCGTCCGCACTTCCGATGCCCGGCATCGGAAGCACGTACGCGCTGCGCTTTGGAGGCTGAGATCGGCGAATCCGGCCGATAGCCGACCGAATTGATGTACCGACTTACGAGCCGCTGCTGTTGACCGTAGTGCCGACGGTCGTGAAGATCCCGTTGAGCGAATTGCCAACCGCCCCGGCGCCGGTGATGATCGCGAGCGCGATGAGAGCTGCGATCAAGCCATACTCGATCGCGGTCGCGCCAGACTCGTCCCAAGCGAAACGACAAGCTATTTTCTGCATTTCAACCTCCTACAGATACTAAAGCGAAAACTAATATTCGCCGTGAGTTGCGGGGACGTTAAGGTTCTCGGTTTCGCGTCCGTTAACATTTGCCAGACGAATGAAATAATGGCCGGGTTGGTTGGTGCCACTGGGAGTTTTTAAGGCTGCGGCTACCTGTGCAGAGCGGGTTTCCCGGACGCCACAGTATCGAGGCTCCGCGACTTCAGAAACGAAATCGACGGCATCCTGCAAATTTGTCGAAAAACTTGGTACGCCCAAGGGGAATCGAACCCCTGTTCCCGCCGTGAGAGGGCGGTGTCCTGACCGCTAGACGATGGGCGCGTTCAAGAACCGGCGATATAGGCTGAGCGCTGGGAAAAAGCAACTGGGGTTTGGCCGCTTTCCCCGGTCGAGGAAAAGCCGGCCGTCAGCCTATCGTTTCGGTTCGATCAGATCCCAGAGATTGCCATGCAGATCGGCGAAAACCGCCACCGTGCCGTAGGGCTCGAAGCGCGGTGCTTCGCGGAATTCGACGCCTTTCTCCAGCATCGCCGCGTGGTCGCGGGCAAAGTCGTCGGTTTCCAGGAACAGGAAGACACGCCCGCCGGTCTGATTGCCGATACTTTTGCTTTGCGCCTCGTCGGAAGCCTCGGCCAGCAGCAGCCTGGCGCCCTGCCCGTTGGCCGGCGCCACTGTGACCCAGCGCTTGCCGCCGCCGAGATCGACATTTTCGACGAGCAGGAAACCCAGCCTCTCGACATACCAGGCAATCGCCTCGTCATAATTGGCGACGACCAGGGCGACCGTGGCGACGCGACGATGTTCGGCGAACCCGCTCATCCCCGAGGCTTGCTCATGGGCCTGCTGCCGTTCATCGTTGCGGCTCGGTCACTTGTTGCGGATCGCAAAGCGGCCGATCAGGCGTCGCTCAGTGATGTCGTAGACGAAGATCGTGCGGCTGCCGTCGGCAAGCTCGGCGTCGATCGAGACACGGTTGCCGGACAGCGACTGGCTGACCACCTTGGCCCCGACCGGCAGCACGATGTCGCCGCTGACCGGTTCGCCGGCGGGTGTCTGGATATCCCCGGCCAGCGGCGGGTTCGCCGGCGGTGCATTGCGCGCTTTGTAGACAAGGGCGCCGATCACCACCATAAGGGCGAGGAACAGCAGGCCGAGATTGATCCCGACGAAGCGGACGAGTTTCCTGCGCACCTTTTCGACCTCGGGGTCGAGCGGCTTATCCTGGTCTTCTTCGGCGATCGGGGTGGCCATGGCAAACAGTTCCGGAACGGTTTTTCAATGAGCGCTCATAACGAAGAGGCCCCTGAATTGATAGAGGCGGTACCGACCGTGCTGGTGGCGGATGCGGACGCGGCCGGTCAGCGCCTCGACCAGTGGCTGGCGGCAAGGCTTGGTCCGGACATGTCACGCAGCCGCGTGCAGATGCTGATCAGGCAGGGCGCGGTCTCGGTCGACGGCAAGCCTGTCGATGAGACCAAGCGCAAGATGGCGCCGGGCGAAAGCGTGTCGGTTACCATGCCGGAACCGGAGCCGGCGGAGCCGCAGGGCGAGAACATCGCACTCGATGTGCTTTATGAGGACGACGAGCTGATTGTCATCAACAAGCCGGCCGGGCTTGTCGTGCACCCCGGAGCGGGCAACTGGACCGGTACGCTGGTCAACGCGCTGATCCATCATTGCGGCGACAGCCTTTCCGGCATTGGCGGCGTGCGGCGGCCAGGCATCGTTCACCGCCTCGACAAGGAGACCAGCGGCGTCATGGTGGTCGCCAAGACTGACCGCGCCCACAAGTCACTCTCCGAGGCTTTCGCCGATCACGGCCTCACCGGCGATCTCGAACGTGCCTATCTGGCGCTGGTCTGGGGCATACCGCAGAGGCCGACCGGAAGGGTCGACGCGCCTCTCGGCCGCGCGGCCGACCGCGTGCGCCGTGCCGTGGTGCCGGAAGGACGCGACGACGCCCGCCATGCGGTCACCCACTTTGCTGTGCAGGAGCGCTTCGGCGAGAGCCAACAGGAGTTCGCCACCGCCAGCATGGTCGAATGCCGGCTGGAGACCGGCCGCACCCACCAGATCCGTGTCCACATGGCGCATATCGGTCATCCGGTGATCGGCGACCCCGATTATGGCCAGGCCTTCCGCACCAAGGCCAACCGGCTGCCGGAACCGCTGAAAAGCCAGGTCAAGGCATTTCCCCGGCAAGCTTTGCATGCTTGGCTCCTTGCATTTCGCCACCCCACTACCCATCTAACGATGAGGTTCGAGGCGCCGTTACCGAGGGACATGGAGGAACTCGTCGGCGGCTTCCGCAAACTCTGAACCCGTCACCGACAAGCCATCAAAAAACCTGACTGACATTGTTCACTTCACCGTGACACACTGTTTCGTGTTGAACAAATGCCTGTCTTTTCTGGTTTTGTTCCTGTATAAGATCCGATGTCGCGGGCGAGCCTTTTGGTGCTCGCGTCACATGCCCGCCGCGTTTCGGGGGCATCACTCCAATAGAGAGGGGGCGCTATCATGGCCCAGTCACTACCCAGTATCGTTTCCGGCGAAGGCGGCCTCAGCCGCTACCTGGAAGAAATCCGCCGCTTTCCCATGCTGCAGCCGCAGGAAGAGTACATGCTCGCCAAGCGTTATGCCGAGCATGAAGACACCTCCGCTGCGCACAAGCTCGTCACCAGCCACCTCAGGCTCGTCGCCAAGATCGCCATGGGCTATCGCGGCTATGGCCTGCCGATCGGCGAAGTGATCTCGGAAGGCAATGTCGGCCTGATGCAGGCCGTCAAGAAATTCGAACCCGAGCGCGGCTTCCGCCTCGCGACCTATGCCATGTGGTGGATCAAGGCCTCGATCCAGGAGTACATCCTGCGCTCGTGGAGCCTGGTCAAGATGGGCACGACCGCCAACCAGAAGCGCCTGTTCTTCAACCTGCGCAAGGTGAAGGGCAAGATCCAGGCGCTCGACGACGGCGACTTGAAGCCCGACCAGATCGCCGAGATCGCCACCAGGCTGAACGTTTCCGAAGCCGAAGTGGTGTCGATGAACCGCCGCCTGTCGGGCGATGCCTCGCTCAATGCCCCGATCCGGGCGAGCGAAGGTGAGTCCGGCGAGTGGCAGGACTGGCTGGTCGACGACCACGAAAGCCAGGAAGAGATGCTGATCGAGCAGGACGAGCTGGAAAACCGGCGCGGCATGCTGTCGGGCGCTCTTGCCGTGCTCAACGAGCGCGAGCGGCGCATCTTCGAGGCCCGTCGCCTCGCCGAGGAGCCGCTGACGCTGGAAGAGCTTTCGTCCGAATTCGACATCAGCCGCGAGCGCGTGCGCCAGATCGAGGTGCGCGCCTTCGAGAAGGTACAGGATGCGGTCAAGGCCGCCGCCAAGCGCCAGACCCAGGCGCTGCGCACCATTGAGGCGCAGCCCGCAGCCTAAAGCCGGCTAAAGGCAACAAGATCTAAAGGCGGCGCCAGGAAACTGGCGCCGCTTTTTTTCTTGTGTGGTTGGCGAAAGCGGAGACGACATCCGACCTCCCCGCAAGGGGAAGATTGCAGCTTCGCCGGCAGCGATCTCTCAAAGCCCATCCAGCGGAAACTTCAGATACCGCCGGCCATTCGCTTCGGGTTCGGGCAGCCTCCCGCCATTCATGTTGACCTGCAGCGCATGCAGGATCAGCCTCGGCATCGGCAGCGTCCTGTCGCGCGCTTCGCGCAGGGCGACGAACTCGGCCTCGCTGCGGACGGCGGCAAGATGGGTGTTGGTCGCCTTCTGTATGGCGACCGTGCTTTCCCACAAGGGTTCGCGGCCGCCGGCCTGATAGTCATGACCGACGAACAGCCGCATCTCGTCCGGCAACGCCAGTATGTCCTGGATCGAGCGCCAGAGCCGCGCGGCACTGCCGCCGGGAAAGTCCGTCCTCGCTGTGCCGCTGTCGGGCATGAACAGCGTGTCGTGGACGAAGGCGGCATCGCCGATCACATAGGTGATCGACGCCAGCGTATGGCCGGGCGAGAACAGCACCTTGACCGGAAGCGTGCCGACCGTGAAGGTTTCGCCTTCACCAAACAGCCTGTCCCACTGCGAACCGTCGGCGGGAAAATCCGGCCAGTTGTAGATCGCCTTCCACAAATTCTGGACGTCGACGACCCTGTCGCCGATCGCTGTCGGCGCTCCGGTCTTCTCCCTCAGATAGTGCGCCGCCGAGAAATGATCGGCGTGCGGATGGGTGTCGAGGATCCATTCGACCCTCAGCCCCTGCTCGCTGACGAAGTCGAGCAGGATATCGGCATTCGTCGTTGCCGTAGCACCGGATTTCTCGTCGAAATCGAGGATCGGATCGATGATGGCGCAGCGTTTCGTCGCCTGGTCGGCGACGACATACTGGATGGCCCCGGTCGGCTTGTCGTAGAAGCCGCTGACCTGCGGCCTGGCCAAAGCTACGTCCAATTCTGGCTTCCCCAACTCTCGGTCGTCAGGAATGATTTTCTCTAACGACACCCGAGAGGAGCATGGTTGTCCGCTCGGGTGAGCCAGTCAAGCATCATTTCGCTCGCGGCGACAGGAAAGCCAAAAACTGTTCCGAGGAGCGGTCAGGCAGAGGGCTGCTTGGTCTTCCGCAGATACGGCAGGATGGTCTCATAAGCGCCGAAGCGGTTGATCGCGTCCTCGTTGGAGACGGCAGCGGTGATGATGACGTCCTCGCCCTGCTTCCAGTTTGCCGGCGTCGCCACCTGATGCTTGGCGGTCAGCTGCATGGAATCGACCGCACGCAGGATCTCATCGAAGTTGCGGCCCGTGGTCATCGGGTAGGTCAGCACCAGCTTGATCTTCTTGTCCGGTCCGATGACATAGACCGAGCGCACCGTGGCATTGTCGGCCGGCGTGCGGCCTTCCGACGTCTCGCCGGCACCGCCCGGCAGCATGTCGTAGAGCTTGGCGACCTTGAGGTCCTTGTCGCCGATCAGCGGGTAGTTCACCGAATGGCCGGTCGCCGTCTTGATGTCGTCCTGCCACTTGCCGTGGCTTTCGACCGGATCGACCGAAATGCCGATGATCTTGACGTTGCGCTTCTTGAATTCGCCTTCGAGCCCCGCCATCGTGCCAAGCTCGGTCGTGCAGACCGGCGTGAAATTCTTGGGATGACTGAACAGGATCGCCCATCCGTCCCCGATCCAGTCATGGAATTTGATCGTCCCTTGCGTGGTCTCGGCGGTAAAATCCGGCGCAATGTCGTTGATACGAAGGCTCATGGTACATCTCCCCTGTAAACGGAACCCGTCGGCAGCGAGGAACGACAAGCGGCAACCCATGCCGCCATCGAGCTGCCCCGCCCGGGCATCGTTGCATCTTAGCGCAAAAATTGTGACTGCAAGACAATATGAAACTCTTGTCGGCGGCAGGCGAGCATTTTTATGCTGCCGAATGCTCGGCACGCGGATGAGAGCCTGTTGAGCTGGACAGGAGAGATCCTGCCTCAGCTCTTGTTGACCGCCATTGTCACAGTCAGGTCTTCCATGCGCTGTGCCAGCGCGCTGAGCGCGTTGGTCAGCACGCTATCGCTCTTGTCGGCCTTGGTCAGAGCCTCGTCGCGGGTCTTGCGCAAGGTCAGCACTTCGCTTTCCATGCCCTTGACGCGTTTCTGCAACTCCGAGAGTTCATCCATCACCATGATGCCAGCCATCACGGTCAGCCGCTGATCGCCAATCTCGCCGAACGAGTCCTTCAGGTGCGAAACATAGCGGTCGAAACGTTCGGCAAGATCGATCAGATGCTCTTCCTGGCCCTCGTCGCAGGCCATGCGATACTGCTTGCCGTCGATTGAAACCGTGACCTGTGCCATCGGGCCAGCTCCTATCTGTCCAACACGGCGCGGATGGTTTCCATGGCGGTCACCAAACGTCGCGAGACTTCCTTGTTGGCATCTTCCAGCCGTTCGGCGCGCGCTTCGGAATTGTCGAGTTCCTGCGCCAGCCGCGAGCGATCGGCATTCATCCGCTGCACCTCGGCCTCGGCTTCGGAGTAGTCGCGTTCATGCTCGAGCTTGGCCGCGACGGCGTTTTCCAGCCCCTCGATGGCCTTGCCCAGCCTCGCGATGACTTCCTTGAGTGTGGCTTCCCCGGTCATGGCCTTCGTCCTGTGCCCTGCCCATCACCGAATCGTTCACGTTCAGAACGCGTTATCCCTGAAACATTAGGCACCGGGTGAAGGCAACGTCAACAAAGCTCTCGCGACTGTCCCCCGCTAACGCTAATGTAGGTCCGCCGCCGGCATCACAAGACCGGCAAATGTGCACCCGATTTGTTGACTAAAAGCCCGCGCCTGCTATGTGTCGCGCACCCTTTTCAAGGGCTCTCCCAAGCCCCCAAACCCCCACTTCTGGAGGAACCATGACGTCGCGTGAACAACATGACCGGATGGCCAATGCGATCCGCTTTCTCTCCATGGACGCCGTCGAGAAGGCAAACTCCGGCCATCCCGGCCTGCCCATGGGCTGCGCCGACATCGCCACGGTGCTGTTCACGAAGTTCCTGAAATATGATCCGAAGGCCCCCCATTGGCCTGACCGGGATCGCTTCATCCTGTCGGCCGGCCACGGTTCGATGCTGCTCTATTCGCTGCTGCACCTGACCGGCTACGAGGACATGACGATCGACCAGATCAAGCATTTCCGCCAGTTGGGCTCGAAGACCGCCGGCCATCCCGAATACGGCCATGCCACCGGCATAGAGACGACCACCGGCCCGCTCGGCCAGGGTCTCGCCAATTCGGTCGGCTTCGCGCTCGGCGAGCGCATCATGAACGCAGCCTTCGGCAACGACCTCGTCGACCATTACACCTACGTACTGGCCGGTGACGGCTGCCTGATGGAAGGTGTTTCCCAGGAAGCCATCGCGCTTGCCGGCCATCTCAAGCTCAACAAGCTGATCGTCTTCTGGGACAACAACAACATCTCGATCGACGGCCCGGTCTCGCTTGCCGACAACACCGACCAGGTCGCCCGCTTCCAGGCCTCGGGCTGGAACGCCAGCCACATCGACGGCACCGATCCGGAAGCCATCGCCTATGCCATCGAAGCCGCTCGTCACTCCGACAAGCCGACGATGATCGCCTGCAAGACGACCATCGGCTTCGGCGCTCCAACCAAGGCCGGCACCAACAAGGCGCACGGTTCGCCGCTCGGCGCCGACGAGATCGCCGGTGCGCGCAAATTCTTCAACTGGGACTCGCCGCCCTTCGAGATTCCGGCCGACATCCTTGACGCATGGCGCGCCGCCGGTAAAACCGGCGCCAAGCCGCGCACCGACTGGGAGGGACGTCTGGCCAAGGCCGAGCCCAAGTTGAAGGCCGAGTTCGAACGCCGCCTCGCCGGCAAGCTGCCGTCGAATTTCGACGCCGTCATCGCCGACTACAAGAAGAAGCTGTCGGCCGACAAGCCGAAGGTCGCCACCCGCAAATCCTCGGAAATGGCGCTGGAGGTCATCAACGGCGCCGTGCCGGAAACCATAAGCGGCTCCGCCGACCTGACCGGCTCCAACAACACCAAGACCAGCCAGACCAAGAACATTACGCCCGACGATTACGGCCAGCGTTATGTCCACTACGGCATTCGCGAACATGGCATGGCGGCCGCCATCAATGGCTTGACGCTGCATGGCGGCCTCATCGCCTATGGCGGCACCTTCCTGTGCTTCTCCGACTATGCCCGCCCGTCAATGCGTCTTGCTTCGCTGATGGGCATCCGCTCGATCTTCGTCATGACCCATGATTCCATCGGTCTGGGCGAAGACGGCCCGACCCACCAGCCGGTCGAGCATCTGGCGGCATTGCGCGCGATCCCCAACCACAATGTCTTACGCCCGGCCGACGCGGTCGAAACCGCGGAATGCTGGCAGATCGCCCTGGAGTCGGAAAAGACGCCGTCGACCTTGGCGCTGACCCGCCAGAACCTGCCGACGGTGCGCACCGAATTCACGGCCAAGAACCTCAGCAGCCAGGGAGCCTATGAGCTGGCCGCCGCCAGCGGCGAGGCGGCGATAACGATCTTCGCCACCGGCTCCGAGGTCGAGATCGCACTTGGCGCGCGCGAGCTGTTGGAAAAGCACGGCCATCCGACCCGCGTCGTCTCGGTTCCCTGCTTCGAACTGTTCGACCAGCAGAGCGACGACTACCGCAAGAAGACGATCGGCAATGCGCCGATCAAGATGGCGATCGAAGCCGGCATCCGCCAGGGATGGGATCATCTGATCGGCTCAGACGGCATCTTCGTCGGCATGACCGGCTTCGGCGCGTCGGGCACGATCGAGCAACTCTATCCGCATTTCGGCATTACCGCCGAGGCCGCGGCCAAGGCGGCGGAAGCCCGCCTGCACGCCAAGTAAGATTCTGGGCCAGTTCGGCGAAACCGCGAAAACGGCTTCGCCGGGCTGGCTCAACTTAATCGATTTAAATCCACGCCAGTGCGGCTGGATTCTTTCTGCTTCCGCCGCTATGAAACTGCAGACCCCTTGTCCGCCCTCCAACTCCCAGGGAGAGAATTATGACCGTCAGAGTTGCCATCAACGGATTTGGCCGCATCGGCCGCAACATCCTGCGCGCTATCCATGAATCCGGCCGCAAGGACATCGACGTCGTCGCCGTCAACGACCTCGGCCCAGTCGAGACCAATGCGCACCTCTTGCGCTATGACAGCGTGCACGGCCGCTTCCCGCATGAAGTCTCGGTATCCGGCGACCAGATCACCGTCGGCAAGGAGACGTTCAAGGTCACCGCGATCAAGGATCCGACGCAGTTGCCGTGGAAGGAACTCGGCATCGACATCGCGCTCGAATGCACCGGCATCTTCACCGCCCGCGACAAGGCAGCGGCACACCTGACCGCCGGCGCCAAGCGCGTCGTCGTTTCGGCCCCTGCCGAAGGCGCCGACCTCACCGTGGTCTACGGCATCAACCACGACCAGTTGACCAAGGATCATATCGTCATCTCGAATGCCTCGTGCACCACCAACTGCCTGGCGCCGCTGGCAGCCGTGCTGCACGAAACGGTCGGCATCGAAAAAGGCATGATGACGACGATCCACTCCTACACCGGCGACCAGCCGACGCTGGACACCATGCACAAGGATCTCTACCGCGCCCGCGCCGCTGCGCTGTCGCAGATCCCGACCTCGACCGGTGCCGCCAAGGCGATCGGCTTGGTGCTGCCCGACCTCAAGGGCAAGCTCGACGGCATCTCGATCCGCGTGCCGACCCCGAACGTCTCGGTCGTCGATTTCAAGTTCATCGCCAAGCGGTCGACCACGGTGCAGGAGATCAACGAAGCGGTGATCGCCGCCTCCAACGGCAAGCTCAAGGGCATTCTCGGCGTCACTCATCACCCGAACGTGTCGATCGACTTCAACCACGATCCGCGCTCCTCGATCATGGCGCTCGACCAGACCAAGGTGATGGACGGCAATTTCGTATCGGTGCTCTCCTGGTACGACAATGAATGGGGTTTCTCCAACCGCATGGGCGACACATCGGTCGCCTTCGGCAAGACCATCGCCTGATCACAAAGCCCTCTTTTCGAGACTTGGAACGCCCGGCTTTGCCCGGGCGTTTTTCATGAGCGCAGCTTGCGCCTTCCCGAATCGTGTCCCGGGCGCCAAAACATCCGAAAATCAGCGGCATAGGCCAAAAAGCCACCCTGCCGCCTTGCACTGGTCACGTCTTCGCCCCACTCTCTCGCAAAGCAGGAGACAGACGAATTTGAGGGGCTGATTTCAGGATGGAGCATGCGATCTATCTCGTCACGCTGGTCGGCACAGCGCTTGTCGTCGCCGCGGCGTTTTCGAGCCTGATCGCCTTCCGCTTCGGCGCCCCTCTTCTGCTCCTGTTCCTCTGCATTGGCCTCGCCACCGGCACCGACGGTCTCGGCATCCAGTTCGACAATGCCCGCATCGCCTATTTTGCCGGCTCACTGGCGCTGGCCGTCATCCTGTTCGATTCCGGCTTCGGCACGCCGCTCAACGCCTTGCGGCAGGCAGCCGGCCCGGCGTTGTCGCTGGCGACCTTCGGCGTAATTCTGACCACCGGCCTGTTCGGCGCCGCCGCCCACTATCTGCTCGACCTCACCTGGCTGGAATCCTTCCTGCTCGGCGCCGCCGTCGCCTCCACGGATGCGGCCGCCGTGTTCTTCCTGCTGCGTGCCGGCGAAATCAATCTGCGCGAACGCGTGCGCTCGACGCTCGAGGTGGAATCCGGCACCAATGACCCCATCGCCATCTTCCTGACCATCACGCTGGTCGAGATCATCGCCGCTCATGCCAATCCCGAGACCAACGTCCTGGTCACCAGCCTTTTCCTCGGCTTCCTCCTCAACATGGGCCTTGGCGCTGTCGTCGGCGTGCTCGGCGGCCTCGCCATCGTGCGTCTCGTCGACCGGCTCAATCTCGACCATGGCCTGCTGCCGATCTTCGTGCTGACCTTGTCGTTGATGGTCTTTGCCGCCGCCGGCGCCATTGGCGGCTCGGGCTTCCTGGCGGTCTATATCGCCGGCCTCATCTCGGGCAATTCCGATATCCGCGCCGTCACCATCCTCAAGCGCTTCCAGGACGGCATGTCATGGCTGGCACAGATCATCATGTTCCTCATCCTCGGCCTGTTCGCGACGCCCTCGCAATTCCCGGCGATCATGGTGCCGGCGGTGCTGCTCGGCCTGTTCCTGATGTTCGTGGCGCGGCCGGTCGCCGTCTGGCTCTGCCTGATCCCGTTCCGCATGCCGCGCCCCGAAGTCGCCTTTGTCTCGTGGGTCGGCCTGCGCGGCGCGGTGTCGATCCTGCTTGCCATCACCCCGCTGCTCGGCGGGCTGGAAAATGGCCGTGTCATCTTCAACACCGCCTTCATCATCGTTCTGGTTTCGCTGGTCATCCAGGGCTGGACGGTCGGACCGCTGGCGCGCCGCCTCGGTTTGATCGTGCCGGCGCGGCTCGGACCGCTGGACAAGGTCGAGCTGGAATTGCCGGGTTCGGCCCATCACGAGCTTCTCGCCTATCGCGTCGCACCCGGCAGCCCGGTGGCGCGCGGCGAGCGCATCCCACGCTGGGCGCGACCCTCGCTGGTGCTGCGTGACGGCCGTTCGATGCGCTTCCAGGACATGGGCCGGCTCGCCGCCGGCGACCAGGTCTACATTTTCGTCCCGGATCGCTATCCGCGCCTGCTCGACAAGCTGTTCGCCAGCCGTGCCGTGGTCGATCCCGAAGATGCCGATTTCTTCGGCGCCTTCGCCGTCGATCCAGCGCGCCCCGCCGCCGAACTGGAAGCAGCCTATACGCCAGGTCTAACCGAAGCGGAGCAAAAGCTCACCGTTGGCGCGCTGGTCACGGCGCGGCTCGGCGGCCATGCCGAATATGCCGACCGCGTGCTGCTCGGCCCGATAGAACTGATCGTCCGCGACGTCGACGACAAGGGGAAGATCATAGGCCTCGGCCTGGCGTTCGAGCCGACCGCGCCGGTGGCGCGGGTGCCGGTCTTCCTCAGCGCCGGAGAAATCGGCGACCGTCTTTCCGCCTTCATCCGCAATTGGCGCAAGCCGACCGAGGCGCAGGCGGACGAGGCGCGGGCGGACGAGAAACCGGCCCCGGAGCCAGCGCCGGAAAAGGCAGCAACCGAAAGCTGACAAACCCGCTATTGAGCGCTGCCATTCATCCGCCCGCCAGTGCAAGATCGTGCCCACTTCAAAATTTCGGTTCGAGCGCGCCCTAAGCCTTGCATCGTCGCCGATGCGGGGTATGGTCCCCCGGTTTTTCGCGAAAGGAACCCGCATGGCCGCCTTCAAGACACTCGACGATATCGGCAACATCAGCGGCAAGCGCGTGCTGGTGCGCGTCGACCTCAACGTGCCTGTCACTGAGGGCAAAGTCACCGACGCCACCCGCATCGAACGCATCGCACCGACCATCGCCGAGCTATCGGCCAAGGGCGCCAAGGTCATCCTGCTCGCCCATTTCGGCCGACCCAAGGATGGGCCTTCGCCCGAATTCTCGCTGGAGCCGATCGCCAAAGCCACGGCAGAAGTGCTCGGCCGCCCCGTCGGTTTCGCCTCGGATTGCGTCGGCGACACGGCCGGAAGCGCTGTCGCCGCCATGAACAAGGGCGACGTGCTGCTGCTCGAAAACACTCGCTTCTACAAGGCCGAAGAAAAGAATGACCCGGCCTTCACCGAAAAACTCGCCGCCAATGGCGATATCTTCGTCAACGACGCCTTCTCGGCCGCGCACCGCGCGCATTCTTCGACCGAGGGACTGGCGCATCTGTTGCCTGCTTTTGCCGGCCGCACCATGCAAGCCGAGCTTGAGGCGCTGGAGAAAGGTCTGGGAAAACCGGTCCGTCCGGTCGTCGCCATTGTCGGCGGCGCCAAGGTCTCGACCAAGATCGATCTGTTGATGAACCTGGTGAAGAAGGTCGACGCGCTGGTCATCGGCGGCGGCATGGCCAACACCTTCCTCGCCGCGCGCGGCACCGATGTCGGGAAATCGCTGTGCGAACATGATCTCGCCTCAACCGCCAAGCAGATCATGATCGAGGCGGCCGAGGCCGGCTGCGCCATCATCCTGCCGGTCGACGGCGTCGTCGCCAGGGAGTTCAAGGCGGGCGCGGCCTGCGAGACCGTCGCCATCTCCGATGTGCCGGCCGACGGCATGATCCTCGATGTCGGCGCCAAAACCGTGACGACCATCGGCGAATGGATCGACCGCGCCGCGACACTGGTGTGGAACGGGCCGCTCGGCGCCTTCGAGATCGCGCCCTTCGACCATGCGACGGTGGCGGCGGCCAAGCATGCGGCGTCGCGCACCAAGGAAGGCAAGCTGGTCTCGGTCGCAGGCGGTGGCGATACGGTGGCGGCGCTCAACCACGCCGGCGTCGCCGACGACTTCACCTATGTCTCGACCGCCGGCGGCGCCTTCCTGGAGTGGATGGAAGGCAAGCCGCTGCCCGGCGTCGATGTGTTGAAGCGCTGAGGCTCCGAGGCGATCAACACTCGGAGAGCGAACAAGGCCGCCCGAGGCTTCAATCGATTCGAGCTTTCCGATGCCATTCCTTTGGCGGTAGACTTCCGTTAAGCGCGGAATAACCGTTTCAGGAGAAGCAACAATGAGCGAACGTCTCGAAGACATTGCCGCTGCGATCGTCGCCGATGGCAAGGGCCTGCTGGCCGCCGACGAAAGTTCCGGCACCATCAAGAAGCGCTTCGACGTCATCGGCGTCGAATCGACCGCCGACAGCCGCCGCGACTACCGCGAGATGATGTTCCGCACCAGGGACGCGATGACCCGCTACATCTCCGGCGTCATCCTCTATGACGAGACGATCCGCCAGAAGGCCGCCGACGGCACGCCGCTGGTCGACATCATCAAGGCGGCCGGCGCCATCCCCGGCATCAAGGTCGATGCCGGCGCCAAGCCGCTGGCAGGCTTTCCCGGCGATACCATCACCGAAGGCCTCGACGGCCTGCGCGAACGGCTTGCCGACTACTACAAGCTCGGCGCCCGCTTCGCCAAATGGCGCGCGGTGATCGACATCGATATCGCCAAGGGCGTCCCTTCGGCGACCTCGATCGGCTCCAACGCTCATGCGCTCGCCCGCTATGCCGCCCTCTGCCAGGAAGCCGGCATCGTGCCGATCGTCGAACCGGAGGTGCTGATGGACGGCGCCCACGACATCGATACTTGTTACGACATTTCGAAGGCAACGCTGATCAAGCTCTATGACGAGCTCCATGCGGCGCGCGTCGTGCTGGAAGGCACCATCCTGAAGCCCAACATGGTGCTGGCCGGCAGGAAATCGGGCAAGGTGAGCAGCCCCGAAGAAGTCGCCGAAAAAACCATAAAACTGTTCCGCGAGACAGTGCCGGCAGCGGTGCCGGGCATCGCCTTCCTTTCCGGCGGCCAGGAAGACGAAGAGGCGACCGCCAATCTCAACGCCATCAACGCCATCGGGCCGCACCCGTGGAAGCTGACCTTCTCCTATGGTCGCGCGCTGCAGGCCGCGCCACAGAAAGCCTGGAGCGGCAAAGCCTCGAACGTTGCCGCCGGCCAGGCCGCCTTCACCCATCGCGCCCACATGAACCATCTGGCAGCGCTCGGAAAATGGAAGGCGAGCCTGGAACAGGCCGCCTGATCACAGTCCTTTCTTCCTCCTTCGAACCCGGGCCGATGCGCCCGGGTTTTTTGTTTGTGACTTGCAGGGCTTGGGGCGGAGCCTCTCCGTCCTTATTTCCTCTCCGGCGATGTCGGGTTGCGCCCATCCCCAACGTCCTTGGGATGACATTCAGGGAGAGGTTCATGCATCGCAACAAGATCGTTTCGCGCGAAGACTGGTTCCAGGCGCACAAGGCACATCTGGCGCGCGAGAAGGAACTGACGCGGTTTCGCGAGCGGATCGCCGCGGAACGGCGTGAACTGCCTTGGCTGAAGATCAGGAAAGACTATGTCTTCGAGACCGAACAAGGGCCAAACAGACTGACCGACCTGTTTGGCACTAACAGCCAGCTGATCGTCTATCACTTCATGTTCGGGCCGGGCTGCACCCATCATTGCGAGGGCTGCTCATTCCTTGCCGACCATATCGACGGCGCCAATCAGCATCTGCGGCATCACGACGTGTCGCTGGTCGTGGTTTCGCGCGCTCCACTGGCGGAACTTCTGCCTTACAAGCAGCGCATGGGCTGGAAGTTCGACTGGGTGTCGTCCTATGCCTCGGATTTCAACTTCGACATGCAGGTCTCCTTCACCGACAAGCAGATCGCCGACGGCTGCACCACCTACAATTTCGAGACCCGTCCACGGACATCGAAGGAGCTTCCCGGCACCAGCGTCTTCTACCGGGACGAGGCCGGTGACATCTTCCTCACCTTCATGTCGCGCGCCCGCGGCGGCGAGGCGCAGATCGGCGCCTACGACTATCTCGACATGACGCCGAAGGGCCGCAACGAGAACGGCCCCTATCACGGCCTGATGGATTGGGTGCGGCTGCACGATGAATATCAGGGCAAGCAGGCGGGGCAGGCGAGTTGCTGCGATTGAAGATCGTTCCCGTCGGCCAAAACATGCGCTAAGGCTGCCGCTGATCGTTTAACGGTACTGCCATGCGCTTCCCGGCCCTACTCACCTGGCTCGCCTTCCCGGTCTATATCTGGCAAGGCCTCGCCGTGCGACGCCGCACCACGCGCATGCTGCCGGCGCAAGGGCCGGTCATGCACGAAATATCAGGCGCAGCACCGGCAATCTCGCTTCTGGTGCTGGGCGATTCCTCCGCCGCTTCGGTCGGCATCGGCAATTCGGAAGACGGGCTTGCCGCGCAACTCGCCGTGCTGATTTCACAAAGCACCGGCCGCGCCGTGCGCTGGCGGGCGGCCGGCTTCAATTCGGCAACGTCCGGCCAGATCCGCGACCATGTGCTGCCCAATCTGTCGGCCGATCCGTGGACGCATATCGTGCTGGCCATCGGCACCAACGACACCAAGAATTTCCACTCCGTGCCGCGCTTCAAGAAGGAGTTCGGTGGCCTGCTCTACGGCCTGCGCGCCAAATGGCCGGAAGCGCGCGTGGTGTGGTCGCCGGTGCTGGAGTTCACGCGGGCGCCAGCCATGCCGCCGCTGCTCGGAAAGATCCTTGAGATCCGCGCCACCGACATGAACCGGATGGGCGAACGCCTTTGCCTGGAGCGCGGCGCGGTGCCGGCGCCGCGCCTGCCGATCACCAATCCGGAAGCCGGCTTTGCCTCGGACGGCTTTCACGCCTCGGAAGCAGGCTACCGGGCCTGGGCCGAGCATCTGGTCGGCCCGGTGCTTGGCAATTGAGCAGCGACGACAAGTGCCGTCCTACGTCAAATGCCCGAGGACGGCCGCCAGTGAAATCGCGGCCATGGCGAGCAGTGCCAGCTTCCAGAAATCACCGCGTCGCTTGAGGCCTGGCCAGCCAAGCGGCTTGATCAGTTGAATGACCATGAAACCGACGATGACAAGGGCGAGGAATTTCGTCATGCCGCCTTTGACCAGCAACGCGCCCGGCTGTCAAAGCACGTCGTTCATTGCCTGAGAAAGAACGGACGCCGAGATCCCGAACCGGAACGCGGCGCCCTTTGACCGGCAAACGATCTACTTCAGCGGCTTGAGGCCGGCCTCGATCGAAGCGCGCTTCGGTTCGAGGAATGGCGGCAGGGCGAGGCTTTCCCCCAGCGTTTCCAGCGGCTCGTCGGCGGTGAACCCCGGACCGTCGGTTGCGATCTCGAACAGGATGCCGTTCGGCTCGCGGAAGTAGAGCGAACGGAAATAATAGCGCTCGACCTCGCCGCTCGACGGCAGCCGGAACTCGGCCAGCCGCGCCGTCCATTGATGCAGCGTTTCCTGGTCCGGCGCCCTGAAGGCAACATGGTGAACCGCACCGGCACCTTGCCGTGCCGGCGCCAGTCCCGGCTGCACCAGGACATGCAGCTCCGCCGCCGGCCCGCCCTCGCCCATTTCGAAGACGTGAACCTGGCCCTCCGGCGAGGCATAGTCGCGCGCCTTGCGCATGTTCATCACCGTGGTCACCACCGCCTCGGTGTTGGTGATGTCGGGAACGCTGATGACGATCGGCCCGAGCCCGCGGATCTGGTGCTCGGCCGGTACCGGGCTTTGCGCCCAGGGATGGCTGCCGCCCTTGCCGCCATCGCTGACCAGGCGCAGACGCTGGCCCTCGGGATCTTCGAAGTCCAGTGACGCATAACCGCCGATGTCGCCGATCTCTCCTGTTGCCAGGCCTTCGTCGGTCAAGTGTTGCTTCCACCAGGCAAGGCTCTCCTGGCTGCCGACCCTGAGGCTGGTCCGCACGATGCTGTGCGTGCCGCGCCGCTCGCGGCCGACCGGCCAGTCGAAGAAGGTAAGGTCGGTGCCCGGTGTCGCTTCGCCGTCGGCATAGAAGAGGTGGTAGGCCGAGGTGTCGTCCTGGTTTACGGTCTTCTTGACCAGCCGCAGACCCAGCACCTTCGTATAAAAATGAAGATTGCCAGGCGCATTGGCGGTGATGGCGGTCAGATGGTGGATACCTGTCAGTTGCAAGCTCATCGTCGTCTCCCTGCAGTTGGGGAACAATTTTCTCCCTCCATATCAGAACTGCGGTCACCCCGCTGAAGGCCTCGTATTCCGACAGTCCGTCGCCGGAAACTGAACAGCGGCGCCCAGAGCACGTCGTCGCTATGAACAATCGGAAGTCGCGAACCTGCCTTCGGCACCGTTCTATGCGGCGAAAAGCGATGCCTTGCCTGCGGCGCGCGCACCGGCCGCAACTATCGTCTCGCGCCTGACATCCTCCTGACAGACTGCTGTCAGGAGGGGTATGCGATAGTACCTCCATACAGAGAGAGGAGACTGGCCATGAACGGTTACACCATTCTGCGCGGCATGCAGCACTATGTCGGCAAGATCCGCACGATGCGCAACGAGATCCGCACCCAGCGGTTCATGAACTCGCTGCCGGCGGATATTCGCAAGGATATCGGCTGGCCGGACATGTATGCGGACCGTGGCCCTCGCGGCAATTGAAGCCAATTTTTCGACCCAGCGATTGGATGTGGGCGCGTCAACGCCCAGATAACAGGTCCGGTGCGTGAGGAATGGGAGCGAGCTTATGCCCGAACAGAAGACGATCGGTTTCCTTTTCATCGAAGGTTTTGCCGACTGGGAGTATGGGCTGCTGGCGGCCTCGGCGGTCGAATGGTTCGGCGCCCGTGCCGTGTCGCTGACGCCTGATGGCAACCCAGTGGCCGGGATCAGCGGCTTTCGGCTGACGCCCGATCGATCGGCCGGGGCGGATAAGAATGACGATCTCGACGCCATCGCCGTCATCGGCTCCGATGAGTGGGCCGGCAAGGCACCGCCGGAAGTTGCTGATCTGCTCAATGCTGTTGCATCGCGCGGCGGCGTGCTCGGCGGCATCTGCGCCGGCACGCTGGCGCTAGCCCGCGCCGGCCTGTTCGAGAAGGCCAGGCATACGAGCAATGGCCGCGACTGGATCAATGGTCATGAGGCCGGCTATGCCGGCGACAACCTCTATCAGGATGTGCCGCATGCCATGGCCGACGGCAAAATTGTTTCCGCGCCAGGCTCGGCGCCGGGCACCTTCGCGCTCGCCTTTCTGAAGACGCTCTACCCCGAAAGAGGCAGCGATCTCGCTCGGATGCGAACGCTGTTTGCCAAGGAGTATGCTGAAGCCTCCTGACAGTATGCTGTCAGGAGGGCCGTGCAATGGTGCCAGCTTCGGGCACCCGTGCATCGGCGGTCGAAAGGACGATCGATGAAGAGTTGGAACGACAGACTGAGCACACCAGGCATCAACGGCGTCAAGCCGACGCCGCGCACGATGGCCGATGTCGTCGAAGGCCAGCCTATGCTGGTGCCGACAGCGCGCCAGGTCGATGATTTCATCCGCTCGATTCCCGAAGGCGTCGAGATGGATGTGCGTGCGCTGCGTACAGCACTTGCCGTCGAGCATGGCGCCGAAGTGACATGCCCGGTCACCATAGGCTATCATCTGCGCACTGTTGCCGAAGCCGCCAACGAGGACCTCCAGCGCGGCATGACGCCGAGTGACGTGGCACCGTTCTGGCGCGTGCTCGATGCGAAAGAAATTGTCCTTCGGCGCGGAGTTCGTCGCCGCGCAGCGCAAGCGCGAAGGGCTGAAACCATGAGGCATGCCGCCCAAAAGTGTTCTGCGGTTTTGGGATAACGGCATGCGCGAAAACACGATGCATGCCACCCAGAGGTGGACCGGTTTCGGGCGGCATGCATAGAGACAACGCCGAGGGACCATACGATGCGCCGCGCCGACAGGCTCTTCCAGATCGTGCAGCATCTGCGCGGTGGCCGATTGGTCACCGCCCAGAAGCTCGGCACATGGCTCGAAGTTTCCGAGCGAACCATCTATCGCGACATTGCCGATTTGCAGTCGACCGGAGTGCCGATCGACGGCGAGGCCGGCGTTGGCTACATGATGAGGGAGGGTTTCGACCTTCCGCCGCTGATGTTCACGCGTGACGAGATCGTCGCGCTGGTCGCCGGCGCCCGCATGGTGCGTGCCTTTGGCGGTGCCGCCATGGCGCGGGCCGCCGACGAAGCGCTGGTCAAGATCGGCGCCGTATTGCCCGATGCGGAGAAAGACCGCATCGCCCGCACCGAGATCCACACGCCGATGTGGGTGGTCAGCGACGCTGCCCGCGAGGCCATCGACCTGATCGAGCGCGCGGTCGAAAAGCGCCAGGTGCTGACCATCGACTATTCCGACGAGGCCGGCCGCGGCACCGCCCGCGATATCCGCCCGCTCGGCCTGTGGTTCTGGGGCAAGGTGTGGACGCTGGTCGCCTGGTGCGAGATGCGCGACGATTTCCGCGCCTTCCGCATCGATCGCATCGCCTCGGTGGTCATCGCCGGCCGCATCTTCAAACCGGAGCGCGGCAAGCAACTTGCCGACTTCTACCGCGCAGTGGAGCGCAGCGAGGACTATGGCATGGCGCCGGATCGCGCCGCGCGCAGCTGAGACCTGGCGCAGCTACAAAAAAGCCCGCTCGAAGCGGGCTTTTTCTTGGAATATCAGACAACCTCACTCGTCGTCGTCATTGTCCGTGTTCTTCGACTTCAAGGCCGAAAGCTTGGCGAACACGGCGTTGGCGTCGAGTTCGGCGTCCTCGTCCTTCGGCTTCTCGGGAGCCGGCACCAGCCGCTCGGTCAGGGCCGCCGGCAGCAGCGTGTCGCCCACCGGCTGCGCCTGTTCGCGGCCGCGCGAGGCGCGGTTGACTTCCATGTCGAGGTCGATCTGCGAGGCGAGACCCAGCGTCACCGGGTCCATCGGCTGCAGATTGGCTGAGTTCCAGTGCTTGCGCTCGCGGATCTGTTCGATCGTCGACTTGGTGGTGCCGACGAGGCGCGAGATCTGCGCGTCCTTGAGCTCGGGATGGTTGCGCACCAGCCACAGAATTGCGTTCGGCCGGTCCTGGCGCTTCGACAGCGGCGTGTAGCGCGGACCCTTGCGCTTGGATTCGGGCACCCGCACCTTGGGGTCTGAAAGCTTCAGGCGCTGGTTCGGATCCTTCTCGGCACGGGCGATCTCGTCGCGGGTCAGCTGTCCGGTCATGATCGGGTCCATGCCCTTGATGCCTTGCGCCGCTTCGCCATCGGCGATTGCCTTGACCTCGAGCGGATGCAGCCCGCAGAACTGTGCGATCTGCTCGAAGGAAAGTGCGGTATTGTCGACCAGCCAGACGGCGGTCGCCTTGGGCATCAGCAGCGTATTGGCCATTTTTACAAATCCTTCTCGTTCGCCCGCGTTCCCGCGCGGGCGGTGGTTTAGAGCCACCAAAATGGGAAATTCGCGGTCTGTATAACCGCTCTCGGGGCGTTTCGCAACGTTTTTGGAGCAAAGACCGGAAGCCGTGGGTACTTACCGAAAACGTTCCGCGCTCTTGAACAGAACGACAAGCTGGCTTCGCTGGCGAGTTCCGGTCTTGGCAAAGATCGGTTGAGGTAGGGCACCCGGTCATGCCGGAGCCGCTGCTTCCATCAGGGTTCGCCCTTGTGAAAGCGCCGAGCCAAGATGCCATGCAGGAAACTGAGGTCAACCCTGCTCGATGGCCGGTATCGGTTGGGACGGTCGTTGATCTCCCGCCCAAAACGACAAAACCCGCCGGACTGGGTCCAGCGGGCTCGGAACCGCGACAAAGTTGGTCTGGTGCGGCTCTGGCTTCCACGGCTTGGGTCCGCCGGAGCGGACCAGGACGTGGCTTTAGATAGCCCTGCGGGCGATCTTTTCGATGTCGGCGCGGTTGATGCCGAGATCGCTGAGCTGACGTGCGTTGAGACGGTTCAGTTCGCGGACGGTCTCGGTGTACATACGCCAGTTACGGAAAGCGCGGATCGGGTTCATGGTAGTCCCTCCAGAATGATGTTCGTTTCGATGATGCTCAAATAGGCGTCATCGATGAGGACTTGAATGGCTGATTTTGCATAGCAATGATGCAAATGCTGCATTGCAGCATTAAGCTTCTGTTCATCTTGTGGGCAGCGAGGCGCTGACCTCGCGCGCTGTCAGCCTATGTCGAGCACGATCTTGCCGATATGCTCACCCTCTTCCATGCGCTCATGCGCCCGCCAGGCTTCGCTGAGCGGGAAGATCATGTCCATCACAGGGGCAACCTTGCGCGTGCCGAGCAGCGGCCACACCTGCGCTTCCAGCGCCGCCGCGATCGCCGCCTTGAACTCGACGGTTCGCGGCCTCAGCGTCGAACCTGTGTGGGTAAGCCGCTTGACCATGATCTTCGAAAAGTCCGCGCTTGCGACAGCGCCGGCCTGAACGGCGATCTGGACGATGCGGCCTTCGACCGCCGCGGCTTCGTAGTTGCGCGCCACATAGTCGCCGCCGACCATGTCGAGGATGACATTGGCGCCTTTGCCACCCGTTGCCTCCTTCACCGCGGCGACGAAATCCGCCTCGCGATAATTGATCGCCCGGTCGGCGCCGAGCTTCAGGCAGGCGTCGCATTTCTCCTTGCTGCCGGCAGTGGTGATGACATAGGCGCCGAAGGCGGAGGCAAGCTGGATTGCTGTCGTGCCGATGCCGGACGAGCCGCCATGGACGAGCAGCGTCTCGCCTTTCTTGAGGCCGCCACGCTCGAACACATTGTGCCAGACGGTGAAGTAATTCTCCGGCACCGCCGCGGCTTCGGTGTGGGTGAAGCCGGCGGGCAACGGCAGCACGCTCCCTGCATGGACCTTGACATATTCGGCATAGCCGCCGCCGGGCGTCAGCGCACAGACGCGGTCGCCAATGCGCCAGCGTGATATGTCGTCGCCAAGGGCCGCCACTTCACCCGATGCTTCGAGGCCCGGCAGGTCGGATGCGCCGGGCGGTGGCGGATAGGCGCCTTTGCGCTGCTGGACGTCGGGCCGGTTGACGCCGGCGGCATGCACCTTGATCAGGATCTCGCCGGGGCCGGGCTGCGGCACGTCGCGTGTTTCCGGCTTCAGCACCCGAGGGCCACCTGGCTCCGAGATCGCGATGGCCGTCATTCTTGCCGGAATTTTCTGTCCGCTCGCCATGAGATTTCCCGTCTTTCCTCGCCGTTATCCGACCGGCTGTTTGCATCGACGCCCCTGCCCTATGTATGCTGATTGCCAAATCAGGCAAATGGCCAATCTGGTCTTGGCGGAGGAGGAGCGACGATGGCGATCTTCGACGACGAACCCAAGAAGAAGGCGCGCCCGCACGAGATCGGGCAGGACCTGTCATTGCTTTCCGTCAGCGACTTGACTGAGCGGATCGGCATCCTGCGCGACGAAATCGCCCGCCTGGAAGCCGAGCTCAAGGCCAAGGACACCACCAAATCGGCGGCCGAAGCACTGTTCCGCCGCGGATAGGCGCTCGGGCGTAAAGCCCGCCGCCGAAAAGCCCGAATGCGACTGTCTTCAGACCCAGCGTCCCCGCCAAACCTGAGCCGGATCAACCAATGTTCGCAACCTACCGACCGATCCTCTCGCTGCTTCGCGGCACCGCTTTCCTGCTCGCGGCATCTGGTTTGCATGGGCTGCTTCTGCCCCTGCGCGGTCAGCTGGAAGGCTTCTCGACCGCATCGCTCGGCTTGATGGGCACGGCCTGGGCCGGCGGCTTCGTCACCGGCTGCTTCTTCGCACCGCGCATCGTGCGCCGCGCCGGCCACGTGCGCGCCTTTGGCGCCTTTGCCGCATCCGGCGCCATCGTGGCGCTGCTCACTGGGCTGATTATCGACGAGTATGTCTGGATCCTGCTGCGCGCCTTCACCGGCTTCACCATGGCCGGCGCCTTCATGGTCATCGAAAGCTGGTTGAACGAGAAGGCCACCAACGAGAACCGTGGCACCGTCTTCGGCCTCTACATGATGGTGACTTATGCCTCGATCATGGGCGGGCAGATGATCGTCGCCGGCGGCGACGTGAAGTCCGCGTCGCTGTTCATGATCACCGGCATCCTGTTTTGCCTGTCGCTCATTCCGACGGCGGTCTCGACCGCCTCCCACCCCAAGCCGCTGCAGGATGTCTCACTTGATGTCAGGGGCCTTTATGCCAATTCGCCGGTGTCGGCGGTCGCTTGCGTGTTGATCGGCATCGCCAACGGCGCCTGGGGCACGCTTGGCGCGGTCTATGGTGCACGCATCGGCATTTCCACGGCCGAGATCGCCCTGATGATGAGTCTTGTGGTCGTTGCCGGTGCCGCCATGCAGCTTCCGGCCGGGCGCCTGTCCGACAAGACCGACCGGCGCTTCGTGCTGGCGGGGGCGGCTTTCGGCGGGGCCTTCTTCGCGCTCATGATCTTCCTGTTCGAGCCACGCTCCGGCGTCTTCGTCATCGTCTTCACCGCCGCCTATGGCGCCTTCGCCTATACGCTCTATTCCATCGCCGTGGCGCATGCCAACGACCACGCGCGCTCGGAGGATTTCGTCAAGGTATCTGGCGGGCTGTTGCTGCTCTATGGCTTCGGCACGATGATCGGACCTTTGCTTGCGGCTGCCCTGATGGGCTGGATGCGCCCGGAAGGTCTGTTCCTGGCGACCGCCTTCGCGCATCTCTGCCTGGCGGGCTACACGCTGCTGCGCATCAGCCGCCGCGCGCCGGTGCCGATCGGGGATCGTGACGCCTTCAAGACGCAGCCGGCCGACCGCTCGGTCACCCCGGAAGCATTGCGGCTTGATCCCAGAAGAAAAGCAGAAGCAGACGGTTGAGATTCGAAAGGCTTTGCCTCACTAATACAGGCATGATGTTTTCCGACGCCTTCATGGCGATTGCCGATCCCAACCGGCGCCATCTTTTGGAAGAACTTCGCCGCGGCCCGAAAACCGTCACCGAACTGGCCGCCGGCTTGCCGGTCTCGCGCCCAGCCGTGTCGCAACATCTGAAAGTGCTGCTCGATGCCGGCCTGGTCCACGCCAAGCCGGAAGGAACAAGGCGCGTCTATACGGTGAGCGGCACTGGTTTCCTCAAACTCAACATCTGGCTCGACCAGTTCTGGGAAGCCTAACCCCGATCAACCGTTGTTGTAGGGGAAGAACTTGAAGTAGGGCTGCGCCTCCCCGATCACCCGAGCGAAGGCGGGGCGCTGCAGCAGGCGGTCGTGATAGCGCTTCACAGCCGGGTACCTGTCGCCCAACGGCTCGACCTTGTTGGCATAGAACAGCGCGGGGGAGGCTGCGCAATCGGACATGGTGAAGCTGTCGCCCATCGCCCAGATCTTCGACTGCATGTCCTGTTCGATGATGGCGTAGGAATTGCGCAACTGGTCGCGAGCCTGCTCGACGCCGAACGGGTCGGTCTTGTCGCCGGGACGCAACCGGTCGCCGACAATCTTCTGCATCGGCTCCTGCACATAGAAATCATAGAAACGGTCAGCTTGGCGGACGGCCAACGCCATGTCGATCTCGGCGGGAACGAGGTCGACCGGCCCCGGATAGTGCGCGGCCAGATATTCGACGAGGATGCTCGATTCCAGCACCGTGCGGCCACGCGCGTCATCGCGCAGCGCCGGCATCTTGCCGGTCGGCGAAATCTTCAGGAAGGCCGCGCGCGATTCAGCATCGCCAAGATCGACGATGACAGGCGTGAACGGCGTGGCGTTCTCATACAGGGCGATCAACGGCTTCCAGCAGAAGGAGGCCAGCGGATGGAAATGAAGCGTCAGAGACATTTTTTGCTCGTCTGTTTCGTGGATTGTCGGTGGCCGCTACCATGCGGCACGCCTGTTGCGGTTAGCCTTGTCCGTCAAACCAGCCTATGCTGCTTCAACCGGCTTGGACATGCGCGATGATCGCTGCGGACATCTCGGCCCAGTCGTCGGGATGCAGTTCGTGGCCGCCACCTTCGATGCGAATGAGTCTTGCGCCGGTGACCGTCTCGGCCAGCGCCTCGCCGTGTTCGACCGGAAAGATCGGATCCGCCGTGCCGTGAATGATCAGCAGCGGCGCCGCGATCTCGTGCAGGCGGCCCTTCCAGGCGTCGCCGCCCTTGAGCATGAAATGGTTGGTCGCGCTCAGGAAGCCGCCGGAGCGGTCGTAGTCCTGCTCGACAAAGGCCCGTATCCCCGCCGCATCGAATGGATGCGTGGTGCTGGCGATCGCCCGCGCATCCCTGACGATGAAATCGACCACTTGACCACGGTCCGACCAATCGACTTTGGCGCCCTCGGCCGAGTGTTCCATGTAGGCTTCGGTCGTCCCGGGAAGGCCGGATGTGTCGATTCCCACCGGCGAACTGCTGATCACAGTCAGAGATACGACACGCGAGGGATGTTTCAACGCCACAAGCTGCGCGATCATGCCGCCCATCGACATCCCGACGACATGCGCCTTGCCGATGCCGTGATCGTCCAGAACATGCATTGCATCGTCGGCCATATCATCGAACGTGTAGGGCGGCTCTCCCGGCTTGTATTTCGTCGAACGGCCGGTATCGCGATTGTCGTAGCGGATCACGAACAGGCCGGCACCGGCCAGTTTCCGGCAGAACGCCTCCGGCCACCACAGCATCGAGGCCATCGCTCCCATGATCAGCAACAGCGGCGGGTTCGCCGGATCGCCAAAGACTTCGGATATAATCTCAGGGCGTTCGGTGGTCCTCATCACGCAGTCTCCTCTCTGCAAAACTGATTGCATTTTGCAATCTGTTGCACGATAATAAAACTGCTACAATAATGCAACCGGTTTTGGAGAAAATCTCATGAGCATGGATCGCCGGTCCGGGTGCCCGATCAATCTGTCGCTGGAAGTCTTCGGCGACCGCTGGAGCCTGATCATCCTTCGCGACATGATCTTCGGCGGCAGGCGCCATTTTCGCGAGCTGCTCAACGGATCGATGGAAGGCATCGCCTCAAACATCCTCGCCGACCGGCTGAAGCGCCTGATGGAGTTGGGCATGCTGACCAAGGCCAACGATCCCTCGCACAAGCAGAAGGCGATTTACAGCCTGACCGAGATGGCGATCACGCTGGTTCCGATCCTGGCCCATCTCGGCGCCTGGGGCCGCGTCTGGCTGCCGGTCAGCGACGAATTGTCGATCCGCGCCGAACTGCTGGAAAAGGGCGGACAGCCTATGTGGGACAAATTCATGGACGAGTTGCGGCACGAGCATCTCGGCATGCCGCTCGATACAATGTCTGGCCTTTCTGTCCGCGCGACCTTGCAGGCCGCCTACGAGGCGGTGGTTGCCAGCAAGGCCCTCGCCGCCAGCCCGGCCGCGTAACCAACTTATTTTCCCGTTTTGGGGCCGGCTCTGCTAGAAGAAGCGGAAAATCACAATTCACGGGATTGGATAAGGTCTTGGTTGAGAACTCTCGGGATGCTGCCCGCGCACGCGCCGACCTGCGCTTCAAGAAGCAGGAAGAGGCGGCAACCGTCCGCCAGAAGGCGATGGCCGAATACGCCGCCGAGAGCGATGCTCGCCAGGCCAAGACCAACAAGCTGCGGGCACTGCGTCTCGCCAAGGAAGCGGAAGACCTCGCCAACGCGCCGGCGGAACCCGCCAAGAAACCGGCCCGCGCCAAGAAGAAGTAGCCCAGCCACGTCTGGAGCCATACAAGCGGCAACGCTTATCCGGATGAGCGGGCGAAGGCTGCTTTCCATCCTGCCTTTTCACGCGAAGCAATTTCAACCGGAACGGGGATGTTATCTCGCCCGCCGACGATCGATGATCGACGCGTTTCAAACAGGAGACCGCCATGACCGCACTGCCGCTCGAAAAAGCCAGGCAAATCATCGAAACCGCCTTTGCCAAGGGCTCCGATCTCAAGCTCAAGCCGCTCGGCGTCTCGGTGCTCGACGCCGGCGGGCATCTGGTCGCCTTCCAGCGCCAGGACGGCGCCTCGTTCCTGCGTCCGCAAATGTCGGCCGGCAAGGCCTATGGTGCGCTCGCCATCGGCATGGGCTCGCGCAAAGTCGAGGCCTTCGCCAAGGAGCGCCCGCATCTCGTCGCCGGCATCTCGGACGTCTCGGGCGGGCGCGTGCTGCCGGTCGTCGGCGGCGTGCTGATCCGCGACAAGGCCGGTGCCATCATCGGCGCCGTCGGCATTTCAGGCGACACGTCGGACAATGACGAAGCCGCGGCAATCGCCGGCATCGAGGCCGCCGGTTTCACCGCCGATCCGGGGTGAGGTCGGGAACTTCGTCATCCACGGGCGGAGCAGGAGCGAGGCTCCGTCGCGCAGACCCGAGGATCCATTCCGTAACATCAGCCGTAGAGTGCAGCGGAGCAGAATTCTGGACCGCTGAAACGCTCACGTGTCGCGGCTTGGACCCTGGGGTCTGCGCCGCGTCGCTACGCTCCTTGCTACGCCCTGGGATGACGACGTATGGGCGTTTGCGCCAACTGTCAGCGCAAGCGCCCGTCAAACTTCCGCCCTCCGCGCCGGGGGACCTAATTCAAATTGATGTCCCGGCTGGCCGACCGCATCGACACCGCGAATCCGGCCAGCACGTCGAACAGCGCGATGACCATCAGCGTGAAGAAGACGGAATGGGCCGCACCCTTCACCAGCAGGAACTCGACCAGGAAGGCCACGAAGACCAGCGTCGACAGAAGATGGTCCATGATCGAGGCATTGGTGGTGCGCACCGACTTCGCCATTTCGAGGAACAGAAAGATCAGCCCGATCAGCACCATCAGATCGCCAAGCGTCATCGAGAACACGCCACCCGACATCATGCTGAATGAGAAGACCTCGCTTGCCCACGGATCGTCACCGCTGCCGAATATTCCCAGCAGTCCGAGATTGTAGAGCACGAAAGGCACGATCAGCAGCGGAATGGCACCGAACATCTGGCGTCTCCATGTGGGGGCAATCCTTTGTAGAATGCGCCACAGGCACGCCGTCAAGATGTTTCGATGGCAGCGTTGAACACGGTCGAAGACCGCACGCAACAACAATGTCAGCCGGTTGCCTGCAACGATTGCCGCCCACCCGTCGAGATGCGCGCTACCCCGCCCCCCAAACGCAAAAGGACCGGCCACTGGCCGGTCCTTTTGGAATTCAAACCTTTGGAAGGCTGGTCTCAGCTTTCCTTGGGCGTCAACACCTGGCGACCGCGATACATGCCGGTCTTCAGGTCGATATGGTGCGGACGGCGCATTTCGCCGGAATTCTTGTCCTCGACATAGGTCGGGGCCTTGAGGGCGTCGGCCGAGCGGCGCATGCCGCGCTTGGACGGAGATGTTTTACGTTTCGGAACGGCCATGGATATGCTCCACTACATGGTCAAAAGCCCCGCCCGCCCTCGTGAAAGGGCCATGTCGGGGCCTAAATCTGAGAAAGTCGGGTGCCTATACACGCCCTGTGCCGTTTTGGCCAGCACTGGCGCGAATTTTTTTGGATCGGCTAGCGGAGACAACCGACATAGGCGCCCGAGCGGCCGGCTCGCCGCTCGATCAGATTGGCAAGCCGCCTCAGGCCAGGCCCGGGCTTGGCCGGATTGCGGGCGATCGGATTTGGCAAAGAGACCGCAAGCAGGGCGGCCTGCCGTCGCGACAGCTGTTTTGCCGAGACGCCGAAATGGTGCTGTGCCGCGGCCTCGATGCCGTAGATGCCCGGCCCCCACTCGGCGATGTTGAGATAGATTTCCATGATGCGCCGTTTCGACATCACCGCATCGAAATAGACGGCCAGCGGCAATTCGACCACCTTGCGCACCGAGCCCAGCGGCCGCGACCAGAGATACAGGTTCTTGACCGTCTGCATGGTGATGGTCGAGGCGCCGCGCGTCGCTTCGCCGGCCAGCGCATCGTCGACGACGCCTCTCAGCTCGCCGAGATCGACGCCACGATGAAAGCAGAACTGCCCGTCCTCCGACATGATGACGGAATTGGCCAGCACCGGCGACACGTCATCGATCGACACCCAGCGGCGGTCGTAACCGGAGAAGGTCGCCAGGTCCTTCAGCATCAGCGTCGAGACAGGATGCACGAAGAACGGCAGGTACAGAAATGTCAGCACGACCGGAATCAAGGCCAGCACCGCGGCCACGACGATGCCGCGCCGGACCCAGCGCTTGAGACCACGGCGGTTTACGCCCCGCGATCTCGTCGCCATGTCCAGCTTTTCGGTTTCATGATCGACGATCGGTTCCGCCAAGCCGCCCAACCCGTGCCAGAGAGCTCGTTTTGAAACGCGCTCCTGTGAGTCATGTGACGGTGTTTTCGAGAACCGGAGCGGAGCGTACATTAGAGTACGCAAGCACCGGAAGCGCAGAAAACGCCCTCAGATGACCGCAGGAGTAGAGTTTCCGAACGGGCTCATACTGCTCCGGCATAATGGCGCTTGCCTTCTTGCGCAACGTCTGAGTGTCGGCTACCGGTCCCGGCCATGACGAATGACGACCAAATGGCGTTCGAAATGGCGCTGATCAGGCGGGCAGCCGCCGTCGAGGTGCTGCTGCGGCGACTGCTCGACGACCGCGCGCTTTCGGGCGAGATCGCCCGGCCGGACCGGCTGATGGCGGCGATGCGCCATGGCGTGCTGAACGGCGGCAAGCGCCTGCGGCCCTTCCTGGTCATGGAAAGTGCCGCCCTTTTTTCCGCCGACGGCGAGGCGGCACTGCGTGTCGCCGCCGCACTTGAATGCGTGCATTGCTATTCGCTGATCCACGACGATCTGCCCGCCATGGACGACGACGACCTGCGTCGCGGCCAGCCGACCGTGCACAAGGCCTTCGACGAGGCAACCGCGATCCTGGCCGGCGACGCCCTGCTGACGCTGGCCTTCGACATCATTGCCGGCGAGTCGACCGCGCTGCCGGCGGAGCGGCGGGCAGCCCTGGTGCTGGCGCTTGCCCGCGCCGCCGGAGCAGGCGGCATGGTCGGCGGCCAGAAGCTCGATCTCGAAGCCGAACAGACGCCGCCGGACGAGGCCGGCATCATCCGGCTGCAGGCGATGAAGACCGGCGCGCTGATCCGTTTCGCCTGCGAGGCAGGCGCCCTCATCGCCGGCGCCCCGGCCGATGACCGCGAGCGGCTGGCCGAATTCGGCTCGGCGATCGGTCTTGCCTTCCAGCTTGCCGACGACCTGCTCGATTTGACCGCCGACGCCAGCCAGATGGGCAAGGCGACCGGCAAGGACGCCGCCGCCGGCAAGGCGACGCTGGTGGCCTTGCATGGTGCAAATTGGGCACGCGGCCAGCTGCACGGCCTCGTCCAACAGGCGCATGCGCTGCTTGAGCCCTATGGCGACGATGCCCAGTTGCTGAAAGAAGCGGCGACATTCGTGGCGGCGCGTAACAGCTAAGGTTGGTGCCAGCCGGAACATCGAGCTGATTGCACGCACGTCCCCGCCGGCCGGTTCTGAAATAGAACTTGAGCGGAAGCCTGCCGAGGCAGAGGATTGACATCCGCACGGCAAGCACGCGGTGCGGATAAGAGTTGGAGGATGCCATGTCGACCACCGACAAGCTGTTCAGCGGTTCCATTCCCGAGATCTACGACCGGGCGATGGTGCCGCTGATCTTCGAGCCATATGCGCGGGATCTGGCGGAGCGGGTGTCGAAGCTCGGGCCGCAATCGGTGCTCGAAGTGGCGGCGGGCACCGGTGTGGTGACACGTGCGCTCGCAGCAAAGCTGCCGGCGCAAGCGCGCATCGTGGTCACCGACCTCAACCAGCCCATGCTCGACCACGCACGCACGCGGATGGTGGACGATCCTCGCATCACCTGGCAGCAGGCCGATGCTCAGGCGCTGCCCTTCGAGGACGCACAGTTCGACACCGTGGCCTGCCAGTTTGGCGCGATGTTCTTCCCCGATCGGGTGGGCGCCTACGGGCAAGTTCGGCGCGTGATGCGGCTGGGCGGACACTTCCTGTTCAACGTCTGGGGTGCCATCGAAGAGAACGAGTTTGCCGATGAGGTGACGCGTGCGCTCGGCCATTTTTTCCCGGCCGATCCGCCTCGCTTCATGGCAAGGACACCGCATGGCTATCACGATGCGGACGTCATCCGCGCTGACCTGCATGCCGTCGGCTTCCGTAACATCACCATAGAGCCGCTGGATGCCGTCAGCGCCACTTCCTCGCCATATGAGGCGGCCACGGCCTATTGCCAGGGCACGCCCCTGCGGGCCGAGATCGAGGCGCGCGGTGGCTCGCTGGAGGAGGTGACGCGATACGTGGCGAATGCCCTTGGGAAACGGTTCGGGGAAGGCCCGGTGAGTGGCCGCATCCGCGCCCTCGTCGTGGACGCGGCCTAGGCGCGCTGTCCATCCGGCGGCTCGCACGGCTCGCCTGCCCGAACGAACGAAATTTTAATGTAAATGAAGCGTAATCCCGGCCATTAAAATGGTGCGTATGTGTTGGGGTTGCGCATGCCTGAATATTCGTCCTTCATCCGGTCGGTCCGGATCCGCTATATTTCAGGGTTGCTGATCTTCGCGCTGGCTTCCGCCGGCATCGTGATTGCGCTTGATCGCGTCAATTCCTTTCGCCGCGACATCGATGCGCTGAGCAGCAATCTCGTCATCTTCACCCGAGACCTGCGCAACGCGACCAGCTTTGCCGAGACGACCGGCACCGCCTGGCGGGCGGAGACACGCGATGCCCTGACCACATCGGCGCGCGGCCATTCGGAGCGCCTGACCGGCGAGATCGAGACGCTGACCGCCCAGCTTGCGGCGATCAAGCCGCGGCTGTCGATCAAGACCGTCGACGAACTCCAATCCGCTTCAGTTAACGGCGATCTGTTCTGGTCGCCGCGCGACATGGTGCGCAATTTCAACCTGATGTCGGTGGCGCAGAAGGTCGATGAGTGGAGCTATCGCGAAATCCGCAACCAGAATGACCTGTTCGCCCAACCCATGCTGGTTCGCGTCCGCACCGCCATGGATGATGAGCGCCATCTGGCCGATGCCTCCAGCGACAGGCTGTTGTTGTGGGCCAGCGGCATCCTGTTCGCGGCCCTTGCCATCGTCGCCTTCTGGATCTTCCGCCCGATGGAAGTGGCGATCCGCCGCGCCTTTGCCGAATCCGCCGAATCCCTGTTCAAGGCCGAGGCCGCCGACCGCGCCAAATCGGAATTCCTGGCCAATATGAGCCACGAAATCCGCACGCCGATGAACGGTGTGCTCGGTATGGCCGAACTGCTGGCCAAGACCGATCTGACCCCACGCCAAAAGACCTTCACCGACGTTATCGTGAAGTCCGGCAACGCGCTGCTCACCATCATCAACGACATCCTCGACTTCTCCAAGATCAATGCTGGCCAGCTCACCCTCGACCCTGCTCCCTTCCGCCTTTCCGAAGCGGTCGAGGACGTGGCGACGCTGGTCTCGGCGCGCGTCGCCGAAAAGAACCTCGAACTGATCGTGCGCGTCGATCCGCGCCTGCCGGCCCATGTCGTCGGCGACGCCGGCCGGTTCCGGCAGATCATCACCAACCTGCTCGGCAACGCAGTGAAGTTCACCGAGAAGGGTCACGTGCTGATCGACGTCGGCGGCGAGATCGTCAACGACGTGGTCCAGCTCAAGATCCGCGTCGAGGACACCGGCATCGGCATACCGGCCGAGAAACTGCAGAACGTGTTCGAAAAATTCGCGCAGGTCGACGGCTCGTCCACCCGCCGTCACGAGGGCACGGGGCTGGGCTTGGCCATCGCAGCACGCCTCGTCGACCTGATGGCAGGCAAGATCGGCGTCGAGAGCGAGATCGGCCGCGGCTCGGTGTTCTGGTTCGCGGTGCCGCTGCCCGCGCATCAGGCCGCGGCGCGCGACGAGATCGTGCCGGTCGACGTCACCGGCGCGCGCGTGCTGGTCATCGATGACAATCCGGTCAACCGCGAAATCCTGCTCGAGCAGCTCAGAAGCTGGAGCTTCGACTGTGCCGCCGCCGAAAGCGGCGCCGTCGGCCTGGCCTTCCTCGATCGCGCCTTTCAGTTGGGCGCCGCCGTCGACTGCATCATCCTCGACTACCAGATGCCCGGCATGAACGGCGCCGACGTCGCCAGGGCAATTGCTTCCGACAGCCGGCTGTCCTCCATCCCGGTGGTGTTGCTGACCTCGGTCGACCAGGTCGATTTCGGCAAGATGATCATCGACTTCGGCATTGCCGCGCATTTGACGAAGCCGGCGCGCTCCGCGGTCCTGCTCGGCACCGTTATTTCGGTCGTGCAGAAGGCCCGTTCGCAGGTCGGCAAGGCGCAGTTTGTCCGCGAACCGATCGTCCAGGCTCCCCCGGCAGCGCCGCCCGCCTTTACCGTCATCCGCGGCCCGGCGCTGCCAGTCGCGGCAGCACCGGAATCGACAACCACGCCGAACGGACCGATCGACATCCTGATTGCCGAGGACAACGACGTGAACCAGCTGGTCTTCGGCCAGATCCTCAATGGCTTGGGCTTGAGCTACCGCATCGCCGGCAACGGCCGCACGGCGGTCGAGATGTACCGGGCGCTGCGCCCCAAGCTGATCCTGATGGACGTCTCGATGCCGGAGATGAATGGCTACGAAGCGACCCGCGCGATCCGGGCCATGGAGACCTCGACGGGCACCCACATTCCGATCATCGGCGTCACCGCGCATGCGCTGAAGGGCGATCGCGACAAGTGCATCGAATCGGGCATGGACGACTATCTGCCGAAGCCCGTTTCGCCCGACCGACTGGGCACCAAGATCGGCACCTGGCTCAGCGAGACCGTGGTGGCCAAGACGGCGTAAAAGCCGGCCCTATTGGTCAGGCCGGATCAGCGCAACCGGCCGATCGGGATGATTTCCGGCGAGGTCACACCATAAGGTGTGCCCTGCCAGTCACCCAGCCACTGCTCGACCAACAGGCCAGTCTCGTCCAGCATCCCCGCAAGATCTTCCTTCTTGGGGAACGCGATCTTGGATTCGGCGCCCAGAACAGGTCTACCGCCCGGAATGTCATAGAAGGTCGAGTAGGTGACGATGCCGGTAGCGGCATCGTGTTCGGCATCATACCAGGCTTTGACCGTGCCGAGGTCGGGATGCGTAACTGCCCGTTCGGAGCGCTGCGGTGTCCATTCCAGCCATTCCTCCTCGGCGGGATTTCGTGTGTCGAAAATGAAGAGCCCGCCGGGAGCGAGATGCTCGGCGATGGTGCCCAGCACGGCCATCTGATCCTCGCCTGTCAGGAAAACCTGGAACGCATGCCCGGTGAGCAGGACCAGGTCGAAACGCCGCCCGAGCCGAACAGTTCGCGCGTCGGCCTCGACCCAGTCGACCCTGTCGCCGCCGGCCCTGCGCCGCGCCACGTCGAGCATCGCCGATGCCGGGTCAACGCCAGTGACATTATGCCCATCGGCAAGTTCGGCAGCCAGTTGGCCAGTGCCACAGCCGAGATCGAGGACCGAGCCGCGATTTACGGCAAGACCGATACAGTAATCAAAATCGGCACGGCCGCTTTGGTTCTCGATATCATAGAACTGGACGAAGTCGGGATCGCTGTAGATAGGGTCGGTCATAGTCTCTGCCCATACTCCAATTTCCAGCTGCAGCCCATCAATGCGTCAGGCGGCTGCGTCCAGACGATAGCGGCGCATCCAGTCGAGGCTCGTGTCGTCGGAGAGCTTTGCAACGCCGGGCCTCACGTCATCGGCATTCGGCGCTTGAACGCCCAAGACTTCGCAGATGCCTAGCAACGTCGCCGCCGGATTGCTCGAAAGGCGCTCGTAGCCAACCCGATGCGGGGATATGCCTTGTGCTGCGAACCAGATGTTCCAGGCCGCATCATAGGTCTCGAGTTCCGCGACCTCACGCCTGATCCGCTCGAAATCATATTGGGGCTCTTTCGGCGGTGCGACCCTTTCGATCTCGGTACCGTCGGGAGCGATATGCCAAAGACCGGTCTGCTCTGCCTTGATCAGGGAGACAGCCTGCGCAAGCTTGTCTTCCCGCGAGAGGTGTATGTAGAGAACATTGCCGAATGCTCTTTCGAACCGTGCTCTGTCGGATGGCCGTTTTGGGAAAATCCGGTCGAGGATCGCCGAAAGCTCATCCAGGTTTTCGCGCATCAAGCGGAGGCCGAAGAGGCCGGTCCCACCCTTACCGGCGGCGATCGCGGCATCGAGATACGCGGCATCGAATTCGAGCTCGCTCATCGCGGCGCGATCGGGCAGCTTCCACTCTTCGGCCCACTCCACCACGTCCTGGCGCCGATAGAATGAGTGTGGATCGCCGGCCGTCTTGGTGGATGCCAGAAGCTTGCACAGCAGCGTGCTTCCGGTCCTCGGTGTGGGGGCTGTCGCTCCTGGTAAGATGGCCGCCGCCATAGCTGAAATCCTTGCTGGATGCGACGTCACGGCTGTCGCTTTTTTAAATGCCTCTCTCAGACAAAACACCCTGCCGGCAGGGGTCAAATCACCGGTTGCGCACCACCACGCATGCCCCACCGATGCTTTGCAATTTCTGGCAGATGACGTTTGCATCGGCGCGGTGGTCGACACCGATCCTGACCGCATAGATACCCCGCCGGCCGATTGGCGTGCGCACCCGGCTGACCACGGGATCGTGCCCGTTGAGCAGGGCCGGGAACCGGCTCCTTACCCTGAGCCACTGGTTGATCGCGGCACTGCGGCGGAAATTGCCGGCCACCTGGATGCCCCATGGCTTTACGTTGATCGAGGCCATCGCCACGGTCCGCGACATGATCACCGGCAGTTTTCGGCAAGCGACGGCAAAATCCGCCTTAGCGTCGAGCGGTTCGACCCTTCCGGCATAGGCTCGGTCGGTGAACTTGTCGGCTGGTTCGCCCATGATGTCGAAGACATAGCTTTCGGTTTCCATCGGCAGGAAACCGCCGGAACTGAGCCAGCGCGACACCCGGCTCTCGCCGGCATTGTAGGCGGCGGCCGCCAGGCCGAGATTGCCGTAGCCGGTTTTCATTTCGGCGAGATATTTCGCCGAAGCCGGGATCGCCTGATTGATGTCGAAGGAATTGGCAAGCCCGCGCATCTTGGCGGTTCCCGGCATAAACTGGGCAATGCCTTCGGCGCCGACGGGACTGACTGCGTTGGGATCGAAACGGCTCTCCTTCCAGATCAGCCGGGCGAAGAAATCCCTGGGCAAACCATTCTGGTCGGCATGCGCCTGGATCAGGTTGCAGACCTTGTCGATAAGCCGTTGCTTGGCGGATTGCGGCGGATCGGCCTGAGCCAGTGTCGACCAGACTAGCCCACACAGCAGGACCAGCGTCGCCCACAGGAAACGCTGCATTTGACCTACTCTGCCGCGGCCTTGCCGCCGCGACCGAACCGCTGTTCGATATAGTCGGCGACCATTTTCTCGAAATCCGCCGCGATCGACGGTCCGCGCAGCGTCGCCGCCTTCTTGCCGTCGACGAAGACAGGCGCCGTCGGCGTCTCGCCGGTGCCGGGCAGCGAAATGCCGATATCGGCATGCTTGGACTCGCCCGGGCCATTGACGATGCAACCCATCACCGCGACCTTGAGGTTCTCGACGCCGGGATATTTGTCGCGCCACACCGGCATGTTCTTCCTGAGATCTGCCTGGATGTTCTGAGCGAGCTCCTGGAACACGGTCGAGGTCGTGCGGCCGCAGCCGGGACACGCGGCGACGATCGGCACGAACTGCCTGAACCCCATCGTCTGCAGCAATTCCTGCGAAACCTGCACCTCGCGCGTGCGGTCGCCATTCGGCTCCGGCGTCAGCGAGATGCGGATGGTGTCGCCGATGCCTTGCTGCAGCAGGATGCCCATGGCCGCCGACGAAGCGACGATGCCTTTCGAGCCCATGCCGGCTTCGGTCAGGCCGAGATGCAGCGCATGGTTGGAGCGGGTGGCGAGCTCGGCATAGACGGCAATCAGGTCCTGCACGCCGCTGACCTTGGCCGACAGGATGATTTTCTCGCGGCCAAGGCCGATCTCTTCCGCCATCTCGGCCGAGAGAATGGCCGACTGCACGATCGCCTCGCGCATCACCTCTTGCGCCGTCAGCGGAAAACCCTTGTCCTGGTTGTCGTCCATCAGCCGGGTCAAAAGCTCCTGGTCGAGCGAGCCCCAGTTGACACCGATGCGCACCGGCTTGTCATGCCTGATCGCCATCTCGACGATATCGGCGAACTGCCGGTCCTTCTTGTCCTTGAAGCCGACATTGCCGGGGTTGATGCGATATTTGGCCAGCGCCTCGGCGCAGGCCGGGTGATCGGCCAAGAGCTTGTGGCCGATATAGTGGAAGTCGCCGACCAGCGGCACGTTGATGCCAAGCCGCTGAAGCCGCTCATGAATGCGCGGTACGGCGGCGGCACTCTCGTCGCGATCGACGGTGATGCGCACGATCTCGGAGCCGGCCCGGTGCAGTGCTGCGACCTGCGCGACGGTCTGGTCGATATCGGCCGTGTCGGTGTTGGTCATCGATTGGACGACAACGGGCGCGCCGCCGCCGACGACCACGCCGCCGACATCGACGCCGACCGAGGTGCGGCGGGGGAAAGGAGAGGAAAAATATCCGGTCATGCCGGCAGCCTTTTGTCTCTGGAGCATCTTGTGTCCTGCATGGGCGCACAACGACGCCCCGGGCCGATGCGCTGAGGTCCGGGCATGAGGTGGAGGAGCAAAGATGGCTTGTCAATGGCGACAGGTCGCCACTGGCCGGAATCGGCACGCCGCCAACGACCAAAAACAATCGATGATCTGGCGAAACAGGCGACGGCCGAAGCGGATATTAAGCCGGTGCAAGTCCAGCTTCGGCTGACAGACCGGTGCTGGGAAATCAAAACCCTCCACGCCGGCGGCGGGGAGCCGCCGGGAAAAGAGGCCGCGGATACCGGGCGGCTATGTCAGGAGGGCATCAATGCGTGGTCGGTTTTCCTCTTAGTTTTTCAATCTCGTCCTTGAGTGCCAGCTTGCGTCGCTTAAGATTCACGATTTCGAGGTCGTCGACCGATGGATGATTCATCGCGTCATCGATTTCACGTTCGATGTCGCCGTGTTTCCGCTGCAACTCATCAAGATGGGATGCAAGAGACATGATTGGTTCTCCCTTTCATGGTTTTCCTCGATTGCAACCGTCACGGCGCGTCCACCGCAGGTTCGCTTCTGTGACGGCACGGTGACAGTGTGTCACCTTCCGCGGGCGATGTCGAATGATCCGTGGTAGCATTCCACGACACTGTGAAATGTGATATGGGCTGCACGCCGGTGACAAAACACCCGGCCCCGCCCAATCAGGCCCAGCTTTGGGCGCCGCAGACGTGCAGACGGTAGAGAATGTCCGATCAGGAACAGGCCGATATTCGCCTCGAATTTTCCCGCCTGAAGCAGGAACACGCCGATTTCGATGCAGCCATCAACGCGATGATCGCCATGGCCTGCGATCCGCTGCAGATCCAGCGCATGAAGAAGAAGAAGCTGTTCCTCAAGGACCGGCTGATGGCGCTGGAAGACAAGATCATTCCCGACATCATTGCGTGAACGATGTGATGTGCTGATCCCGCTCGAGCGCCAGGCAGCGGCGATCTGCATCTCCCTGCGCGGTCGTGTGACGGTGCCTTTGGCCGGTCAATCGTTGGGCTCTTTTTCGCCGGTGCACTAGCCGCGACGGCGCGTCCTGCCGGGCGATCTCGCACATGGAGCGCCTCGAACTCGACGGCTTCGTCGCACGCTTCCGCAAAACGGCGGCTGAGGACGGTCCTCCCCGGTCACTGATACCACCGTTCTGACGGATTGTCCGGCGACGCCGCTGGGAAACCTGCGCCTTCGCGCGGCTCAGCCCGGCCGTCGACACAGCTCACCGCCCGCCCCCAAAATAATAACTTTACAAATATTTGTATTTATGTGAAGTCATGACGATTGAAGGATCGACTATGACAGCCACTCGTTTCGCCACGCGCCTGAATTCCTTTGCCTCGCGGCCGCAGGCCGAATGGCCTGATCTTACCGGCAAGCCGTCGCTGCTGCAGATGGCGGCGCGCGCCGCCAAGGTCGGCGGGCTTACCGATCTCGACCTCAACTTTCCCGACCATGTCAGTGAAAAGCCTGCGGAAATCGCCCTCAAACTGAGCGATCTCGGGCTTTCTATCAATGGCTTTGCCATGCGCTACTACTCCAACCCCGCCTTCAAGCTCGGCGCCTTCACCAATCCGGATCCGGCGGTGCGCCGCGAGGCCATCGACCTGACCAAAGCCGGCATCGATGCCGTGCGTGAGGCCGGCGCCAGCCTGATGACGCTGTGGCTCGGCCAGGATGGCTTCGACTACGCCTTCCAGGCCGACTATGTGACGCTTTGGCAACACGAAATCGATGGGATTCGTGAAGTAGCCGCGCATGATCCCGACTGTCAGATCAGCCTTGAGTACAAACCGAACGAACCACGCTCCTACAGCCTGATGCCGGATGCGGCGACGACCTTGCTGGCGATCCGCGATGTCGGCCTGCCCAATCTGGGCGTCACCCTCGATTTCGCCCATGTGCTCTATGCCGACGAACAGCCGGCCTTTGCCGCGGCCCTGGTGGCGCGCCACAGCAAGCTGCTCGGCGTGCATCTGAACGACGGCTACGCCAAGCGCGACGACGGCCTGATGGTCGGCGCGGTGCACACGCTGCAGACCATCGAGCTGCTCAGGCAGATTCGCCGCGACGGTTACGCCGGCGCCATCTATTTCGACACGTTCCCCGACATGACCGGGCTCGATCCGGTGCGCGAGTGCGAAGTCAACATCGCCACCGTCAAGCGCATGCTGCGCGTCGTCGACCGGCTGGAGCAGGACAATCGCCTGTCCGCCGCCATGGACAGCCAGGATGCGGTGACGTCGCAGGCCATCATCCAGGAAATCATGCTCGGGCCGGATAGCTGAGGCATCCGCACCATTATCGTTTTCAACAAGGGAGGAATACAATGAAACTTCTGCTTGCCACTGCTACCGCCGCACTGATGGCGCTGTCGATCGGCTCTGCCTTTTCGGCCGACCTCGCGCCGCTCAATTCCGACACGGAAAAGGACCGCATCGACTGGTCGCAGGTCGAGGCCAAATTCGGCGCGTTCCCCAAGCTGCCCGAAGGCACCAAGGCAGGCGCCGTCTCCAAGACGCTGACCAATGAATACTGGCGCTCGCTGGGCGAGGGCTACACGGCATTCGGCGCCAAGGTCGGCGTTCCCGTCGTCTATCAGGCAGCGCAAAGCGAGGGCGACCAGCTCGGCCAGCTCACCATCGCCGAAGGCCTGGTGACGCAGGGCTACAACGTGCTGCTCGTCTCGCCGCAGACGGATGCCAATCTGCAGCCGATCATGGAGCAAGCCAAGGCCGCCAACGTGCCGGTGGTCAACGTCAATGACGCCGTGATCCCGCAGGCCGAACATTATGTCGGCAATGTCCAGCGCGACAATGGCGTGCGCGTCGCCAAATGGTTCATCAAGAACCGTCCGGATGGCGGCAAGGTCGCCATCGTCGAAGGCCAGGCTGGCGTCTATGCCGCCGTGCAGCGCACCGACGGCTTCAAGTCGACCATCACCGAGGCAGGCAAGTTCGAGGTCGTCGCCAGCGTTCCCGGCAACTGGGACCGCCAGACCTCCTATGATGCGGCCACCAACATCCTGCAGCAGCACCCCGACCTGATCGGCTTTTATGCCAACAATGACGGCATGGCGCTCGGCATCGTCGAGGCAGTCAAGGCCGCCGGCCTGCAGGACAAGGTTGCGGTCTTCGGCACCGACGGCATTTCCGACGCCTATGCCTCCATACGGGCCGGCGAACTGACCGGCACGGTCGACAGTTTCCCGGTGCTGACCGGCGAAGTGGCGTTGGAAACTGCTCTGCGTCTCGTCGCGGGACAGAAGCTGCCCCGCGTCGTCGCCACGCCCCAGGCACTGATCACCAAGGACAATGCCGACCGCTATTCCGGCGCCGGCGCGCGCAAGGCACTGCTCGAGGACGCGGCTGCGGGCCAGTAAGGCCAATCGGCGAGTGCCGGCCAGAGCAATTCGCTCCCGCCGGCACCGTTGCCCGGAGATAGAACCCAATGTCACCCCGGCTGCAATTCCAGGGCATTTCCAAGCTGTTTCCGGCCGTGCGGGCGCTTGACGGCGTGTCGTTCTCGGTAGGTGCCGGTGAAATCCACGGCCTGCTCGGCGAAAATGGCGCCGGCAAGTCGACGCTGCTGCGCATCCTGTCTGGCGTCCACACGCCGACAGCGGGAAGCGTCCTCATCGACGGCAAGCCGGTTACACTCGCCAACCCGGTCGCCGCACGCGCTGCGGGCATCGCCATGATCCATCAGGAATTGCAGCAGGTACCACGCCTTAGCGTCGCCCAGAACATGTTCCTAGGCCATCCGCTGACGCGCGGCGCCATCTTCGTCGCCCGGCGCGAACAGGAGCGCCGTGCTGCGGAGGCTCTTGCGGCCATCGATCCCTCCATCGATCCGGCTGCACCCCTCGGTACCCTGAAGGTGGCGCAGCGGCAGATTGTCGAGATCGCCCGCGCGCTGCTCGATCGCGCCCGCATCGTCGCCATGGACGAGCCGACATCGAGCCTGACGCCGAGCGAATTCGAACGGCTGGCGCAAGTCATCACCGGCCTCGCCCGCGACGGCGTCGCCGTCGTCTATGTCTCGCACAAGCTGGACGAGGTGTTCGGCATCTGCCGGCGCGCCACCATCATGCGCGATGGCGTCGTCGTCGATTCCGTCGATCTGAACGACCTGTCGGAGAAAGCGGTCGTGGCGATGATGGTCGGCCGCGAACTGGCGCAGGAGCAGCATAATTCCCATGCCACGAACAAGGTCATGCTGAGCGCGCGTGGCCTCTCCTCGGCGACGAAGGTGCGCAACGTGTCGTTCGATCTGCATCGCGGCGAGGTGCTGGGCATTGCCGGCCTGGTCGGTTCCGGCCGCACTGAACTGCTGCGGCTCTTGGCCGGCGCCGATCGCGCCACGGCCGGGACGATTGCAATCGACGGCAAGGCGGCACGGTTCTTCAGCCCGCGTGACGCGATTGCCGCCGGCGTCGGACTGGTGCCGGAGGAGCGCAAACGCGAAGGCATCGTGCCGCTGCGCTCGATCACCAGCAATATGGCGCTGGCCTCGATGGCCGTGTTCGCGCCGCGCGGCCTCATCGATCACGCCAGGTTGAAGCAGGTGGCGGCCGAGAAGATGAGCCGCGTCAATCTGCGCCCATTCCTGCTCGACCGGCCGATCCGCCTGTTCAGCGGCGGCAACCAGCAGAAGGCGATCATCGGCCGCTGGCTGGCGGCGGGAACACGCATCCTCTTGTTCGACGAGCCGACGCGCGGCATCGATGTCGGCGCCAAGGCGGAGATCTATCATCTGATCGAGGAACTCTCCGCCGAGGGCCATGCGGTGGTCGTCGTCTCCTCCGAACTGCCCGAGGTGATCCGGCTTGCCGACCGCGTGTTGGTCATGCGCGACGGCACCATCGCCGCCGAACTCGATAGGGCAAATCTCTCAGAACAGGCGATCGCGGCGCACGCCATCCCGCAAACGCAAACGCCGGCCGCACAGCCGGCAAGGCAGTAGGTGACGGATATGTCGGATGCCACTCTGGTGCGGCCCCAGGCCGAATTCCTGCGCGGTGTTTCCATGCGCGACGCCGGCACGCTGATCGGGCTTGTCGTGATCCTGGCCGTGTTCGGCGCGCTGGTGCCCGGCTTCTTCGCCGAGCGCAACCTGATCAACATCCTGCAGCAGTCGAGCATCAATGCCTGTCTGGCGCTGGGCATGACGCTGGTCATCATCTCCGGCGGCATCGACCTGTCGGTCGGGCCGACGGCGGCACTCTCGGCCGTCATCTCGGCCTCTATGATGGTCGCCGGCGTGCCGTTTCCGCTGGCCATCGCCGCCGGCTTCGCCATTGGTCTTGCCTGCGGCCTCGTCAACGGCGTGCTCGTCGCCCATGTTGGGCTGCAGCCCTTCATCGTCACGTTGGGAACGCTCAGCACCTATCGGGCACTGGCGCTGATCTACACCGGCGGCAATCCGGTCCTCGGCCTGCCCCCAGGCTTTCGCGCCGTCTTCAACGGTTCGCTGTTCGGACTGCCTCTGGCGGTCGTCATCGTCGCCTGCGTGGCTGTCGTCGCCTGGGTCGTTCTGAAGAAGACGCCCTTCGGCGAATATCTGCTCGCCGTCGGCGGCAACGAGGAGGCGGCCTACATCGCCGGCGTGCCGATTGCCCGCACCAAGATCGCCGCCTACATGATCTCAGGCCTGCTGGCGGCGCTTGCCGCGCAGATCCTGATCGGCCGGTTGGGCGCCGCCGAACCCATCCTCGGCAATCTCTGGGAGCTCGACGCCATCGCGGCTGCCGCCATCGGCGGCGCCTCGCTGATGGGCGGCAAGGGCAGCGTCGTCGGCACCATCCTGGGCGCCGTCATCCTCGGCGCCATGCGCAACGGTTTGACGCTGATGAACGTCCAGTCCTTCTATCAGCTTCTGGCAACTGGTCTTATAATCCTCGCCGCGATGCTTATCGATCGCGTGACGAGGGGGCGTGGATGACCTTGAGCGGGCTGGACCTGAAAGCGGTAGGACCGCGCATCCGCATGATGATGCCGCATCTCACTCCGCTGGAGGCGAAGGTGGTGGAAACCGTCTTCGGCCGGCGCGGCTTCGACGAGAGCATTCCGCTGAAGCAGATCGCCGAGGAATCCGGCGTGTCCGAGGCGATGGTGGTCAAGATCGCCAAGAAGCTCGGCTTTTCCGGCTATCGCGACTTCCGCACCGCCGTCTATGAATACAGTCGCCTGCCGACCGCCGAGATGCACCAGGAACTGTCATCCGACGACAGTTCGGCCGAGATCGTACAAAAAGTGTTCCGCACCTCCATCCAGGCGCTGGAGGAGACGCTGGCGATCCTCGACATCGAGGATTTCGACCGCGCCGCCGAGCTGCTCTTCCGTGCCAAGAACCGGGATTTCTATGGCGTCGGCGGCTCGGCGCAGATCGCGCGCGACGTTTCGCACAAATTCCTGCGCATCGGCATCCGCGCATCCGTCTACGACGATTCGCACATGATGCTGATGTCGGCCTCGCTGCTCGGCGGCGACGACATCGCCGTCGGCTTCTCGCATTCGGGCAACACGTCGGCCGTCATCGACGCCATCCAGTTGGCCCGCAAGAACGGTGCCCGCACGCTGGCCATCACCAATTACGACAACTCGCCCCTGGCCGCCGTCGCCGATATCGTTCTGTGCTCGACCGCGCAGGGTTCGCCGCTGATGGGCGAGAACGCAGCGGCCCGCATTGCCCAGCTCAACATTCTCGACGCGTTGTTCGTCGCGGTGGCGCAGCGCGACTATCAGGCGGCGGAGCGCAATCTCGGCCGCACCATGTCGGCGGTGACATCGAAACGAAAAGACCGGGGCTCATGACGACAACGCCGCTGGTGACCGTGTTCGGCAGCCTGCATTACGACATTATGGTCGACGCGCCCGACCGCCCGCGCAAGGGCGAGACGGTGACCGGCCATGCCTGGCACCCCAAATGCGGTGGCAAGGGCGGCAACCAGGCCGTCTCGGCGGCGCGGGCCGGTGTGTATGCGGCGATGATCGGCGCCGTCGGCGACGATGATTTCGGGCGGGCGTTGCTGGCCAATCTCGATCGCGCCAAGGTCGACCGCCGCTTCGTGCGGGTGGCCGCTGGCGCCGGCTCCGGCATGAGCGTGGCGATCTTCGACCAAGGCGGCGACTATGGCGCGGTGATCGTCTCAGGCAGCAATCTGACACTGGGCCATGCCGACAGCGCCTCTGCTTCCGATGTGGTGGGACAGACGGCGGTGCTCCTGCTGCAGAACGAAGTGCCGGAAGCCGCCAACATTGCCGCCGCACGCGCAGTCAAGGCACGGGGCGGCCGCGTCGTGCTCAACGCGGCCCCCGCGCGCAAACTCTCCGAGGCGTTGATCGCCCTGGTCGACATATTGGTGGTCAACGCGATCGAGGCGGAATTCCTGGCTGGCACAGCAGTGGTCGAGACACTCGACGGGGCCGCGCAAGCCGCACGGCTATTGGCCGATCTCTATCCGATGGCAATCGTCACGGCGGGCGGCGAGGGCGTCGCCTGTTGCGGTCGGAGCGGCGAGGCCTTTGCGCTGTCCGCCATCCCGGTCAAGGTCGCCAGCACGCATGGCGCCGGCGATGAATTCGTTGGCGCGCTGGCCGCGGGACTTGCCCGTGGGCAGACCATGCGGGCGGCCATCACCGCCGCCAACGCGGCTTCGGCCTTGCTGGTCTCGACGCCAGAGGCCGAGCGCGACGGCATCTGACCGGCTGGTTTCCGTCTTGCCAGACCGCAGCAGCGGCCGCCTATCCTTGCGGCCTCGCGCGAATTCCGCTAAGGCGCGCCTTTGTCGCCGGGGAACACGGACTTGGACGATCAACGCGCCGACGTCGCCATCATCATGGGCAGCCAGTCCGACTGGGCGACGATGCGCCATGCCGCCGAAACGCTGGAAGCACTTGGCATCCCGCACAAGCGGCTGATCATCTCAGCGCATCGTACACCGGACCGGCTCTATGATTTCGCCAAGGGCGCCAAGGCGGCCGGTTACCAGGTTATCATCGCCGGCGCCGGCGGTGCAGCACACCTGCCCGGCATGACGGCGGCGATGACGCCATTGCCGGTGTTCGGCGTGCCGGTGGAATCGAAAGCGCTTTCCGGGCAGGATTCGCTGCTGTCCATCGTCCAGATGCCAGCCGGCATTCCCGTTGGAACGCTGGCCATAGGCAAGGCTGGAGCCGCCAACGCAGCCCTTTTGGCCGCCGCCGTGCTGGCCCTGAACGATGACAGCCTTGCCGTCCGTCTGGATGCCTGGCGCGCCGCGCAGACTGCCAAGGTCGCGGCTGAACCGACGGATACGCCGTGAGCCTGCCCGCCGGATCGACCATCGGTATCATTGGCGGCGGCCAGCTCGGCCGCATGCTGGCTGTTGCTGCCGCCCGTCTCGGCTACCGCACCGTGGTGCTGGAGCCGCAAGCGGATTGCCCGGCCGCACAGGTCGCCAACCGGCAGATAACAGCCGCCTATGGCGACCCGGCCGCCCTTGCCGAACTGGCAGCGTCGAGTTCCGTCATCACCTACGAGTTCGAGAACGTCCCGGTCGCGGCGGCCAGCGCGCTGGCGGCCAAGGTTCCGGTCTATCCGCCGGCGCGTGCGCTGGAAGTGGCGCAGGACCGGGTGGACGAAAAAACATTCCTCAACGGCATCGGCATTGCCACCGCCGATTTCCACGCCGTCGACAATGATGACGAGCTGGCGGCGGCGCTGAAAGCATCCGACGGCAGCGGCATCCTGAAGACCCGGCGCATGGGATATGACGGCAAGGGCCAGCGCGTCTTCCGCAACATGGAAGCCGGCGGTTTTGCCGGCACATGCGAGGCGATGGGCAATGTGCCGCTGATTCTGGAGTCCTTCGTGCCGTTCGAGTGCGAGATATCGGTGATCGCGGCGCGTGGGCTGGACGGTGCGGTTGTCGCCTACGATCCAGCCGAGAATATCCATCGCAACGGCATTCTCCACACATCGACCTTGCCGGCCGCCATTATGCCGGAGACGGCGCAAGCAGCCCGAACGGCCGCATCGAAGATCCTTGCGGCGCTCGACTATGTCGGTGTCATCGGCGTCGAGTTCTTCGTGCTGGCCGATGGCTCGCTGCTGGCCAACGAGATCGCGCCGCGCGTGCACAATTCCGGCCATTGGACGGAAGCCGCCTGTGTCGTTTCGCAATTCGAGCAGCATATCCGCGCCATCGCCGGCCTGCCGCTCGGCGGCCCGGACCGCCATTCCGACTGCGTGATGGAAAACCTGATCGGCGACGATGTGCTGCGCGTCCCGGAGCTTCTCGCCGAGCCCGATCTGATGCTGCATCTCTACGGCAAGGCCGAAGCGCGGCCCGGCCGCAAGATGGGTCATTTCACTCGGATCAGACGTCGCGCCTAATAAGGTTGCCTACTGCGCGTCGTCGCTCTCGTCCTGCCCTGTATTGGCGCAACTCCCATCGCCTTCCTCGCAATTGGCCGCGGCAGCAAGCTGCTTGACGCGGTCATTGGTCAATCTGGTCAGGCATTGCGAAACTTCCATCGAATGGATCGATCCGCCTTCGCTGGCGGCGGTGGAATGCGCGCACTCGGCATCGCGAAAAGTGATCCAGGCGCGTTGCGCCACCTGCAGCAATCTCTTGCCGTTGGCATCGTCCGAGCTGATGAGGTTCTGATAGGCCGTGTTGAGCCTGGCGTCGGCCGCCTGGTAGTCCTCGCCGGCACAGATGTTCATCATTTGCTGGCTGTCGTCGCTGCGGTCGCATTCCTGCGCGCGCGCAACCGAAGCTGCCGCCAGCAGGACAAGGCAGGCGGCCAGGAACATCCGGCGCATAGTCGTCTCCAAATCATTTCACGGCGAACCGCATCATCCCAGCCGGCCCAGGGCCGCGCAATGCCGCAAGGCAGACATGGCGGATAATTGATGACAGGGATGATTCACAGCCGCTATGGAGCACGCTTGCGGTTGACAGGGACAAGGCTCCTCGTTTATGAGCCACCCACAGTTCAAAGGCGCGTCTTCTGGCGCGCCTTAAAATTTCGACCCAACCGGGTCCACACCGACAGGCAAGACCATGAAGATCAAGAATTCGCTCAAGGCGCTGAAGGCGCGTCACCGCGACAACCAGCTGGTTCGCCGCAAGGGCCGCATCTACATCATCAACAAGACCGCCCCGCGCTACAAGGCACGTCAGGGCTGAGTTTTCGGGCAGGAGGCTGTCGCCTCCGCCCATTTGATGCTTGTCGCCGTCTGCCGGCCTTTTCACGCCAAATTCAGTTTGACGTTCTCTCGCCCGGGACTAGAGTCCGGCGATGCGGATTCCTTTTGCATTTTTGACATCCCTGCTTGTTTCCGGCGTCATTTATGGCCCGGCATGGGCGGATGGTGCTGTCGCGCCGCCGTCCACTCAGGATGCGCCGCCCGCCGCAACGACGAAACAAGCCCGCCTCGATCAGCTGTTCAGCGACTTGAAACGCGAACGCAACGAAAAGGCGGCTGAGCGCATCGCCGGCAACATCTGGAGCGAGTGGTCGCAATCCGGCAGCGCCTCGATCGACCTGATGATGCAATGGTCGCAAAAAGCCGTCGAGGGCCAGAAGTTCGACGTCGCGCTCGATTTCCTCGACCAGGTGGTGACTTTGCAGCCGACTTATGCCGAAGGCTGGAACCGACGTGCCACCGTCCATTTCATGATGAAGAACTACGGCAAGTCGATGTCCGACATCGACCATACGCTGCAGCTCGAGCCGCGCCATTTCGGTGCGCTGTCCGGCCTGGCGCAGATCATGGCGCTGACCGGCCACAAGCAATCGGCGCTCGAGGCTTGGCAAAAGGTCCTGGCCATCTATCCGATGATGCGCAGCGCCCAGGACCAGGTCGGCACGATTTCGGAGGAACTTGCCGGTGAAGGCATTTGATTGCTCTAGGGGAGTAAGGGAATAGGGCAGTAAGACCGTAGGGGCAGATTGCACCCGCGGAACACACCCCTACCCCCCTACCCCCCTACCCCCCTACCCCCCTACCCCCCTACTCCCCTACTCCCCTACTCCCCTACTCCCCTACAACTTATCCTCCTCCACCTCCGTATCTCCCCCCATGAACCTGATCTACGCCGCCCTTGCCTTCCTGATGGCGCTTGTCTTCGGCTTTGTCGGCATCACCCGCGTCGGCTCATGGCTGATCGAGCACCGCGATCCGCCGTTCGGCGAATTCGCCGACATCGACGGCGCCCGCATCCACTATGTCCATGTTCCGGCACCCGCCAACGCCGAGCTGCCGCCGATCGTCTTCATCCACGGCGCCAGCGCCAATCTCAGGGACCAGATGATGCCGCTGCGTCCCTTGCTCGAAGGCCGCGCCGAAATGCTGTTCTTCGACCGGCCAGGCCATGGCTGGTCGGGTCGCGGCACCAACAACGAGAACCCGTCGGCGCAGGCCAACACCATTGCCGCACTGATGGACCATCTCGGCATCAGGAAGGCTGTCATCGTCGGCCATTCCTTCGGCGGCGTGGTGACATCGGCCTTTGGCCGCGAGCATCCAGACAAGACACTTGGACTGGTCTTCCTCGCACCGGCGACCCATCCATGGCCGGGCGGCGCAACCGCCTGGTACTACGATCTGACCACCATTCCCGTGCTCGGCTGGCTGTTTTCCGAAACGCTGACCTATCCGGCCGGTACACTGCAGATGGCCGACGCCACCACCTGCGTTTTCTCGCCCAACAAGGTGCCGGACAATTATCTCGGAATGGCCTCTATCCCGCTGGTGCTGCGACCAAAAGCCTTTCGCGCCAACGCCACCGATGTCGCCGGGCTCTATCGCTATGCCCTCGACGCCGCACCGCGCTACAACGAGATCAAGGCGCCAACCGTGGTCATTTCAGGCGATCGCGACAAGGTGGTCTATGCACATATCCATTCGGTCGGTCTGGCGCGCGACATAGCCGGTGCCGAACTCGTCTGGGTGCACAATCTCGGTCACAAGCCAGACTGGATCGCGCCCGACCTGACCGTCGGCGCCATCGAGAAGGTCGCCGGCAAGAATATAGACCTGCAGGCGATGGCCAGGACCGTGGAGGCGCGCATCGCCGGCGACGCCTACGGCGCCGGCAGATGCGCCGATATCAAGGTACCGCAGGCCGAACTCGCGCCGACCTAAAGCGGGTCGCCCGAACCGTTCAGAGCCGACACGCTTTAGGAATCTAGCGGCTGACTTGTGTGTCCGACCCGATATAGGCGATGCGCAGCATGTTGGTCGAACCCGGTGTCCGCAGCGGTACGCCCGCGGTGATGATGACGCGGTCGCCCGGCTTGCCGAAGCCTTCGTCGAAGGCGATGCGGCAGGCGCGGTTGACCATGTCGTCGAGGTCGACGGCGTCGGGCGAGACAACGCAATGCGTGCCCCACAAAAGCGACAGCCGCCGCGCCGTGTTGAGGATCGGCGACAGCGCGATAACAGGCACTTGCGGCCGCTCGCGGGCGGCGCGCAGGCCCGTGGTGCCTGATGCGGTGTAGGTGATGATCGCCGACAGCTTCAGCGTTTCGGCGATCTCGCGCGCGGCCAGCGAAATGGCGTCGGCGCCGGTCGCTTCCGGCTCGGAGCGCTGGGCGTTGATGATGCCGGCATAGGTCGGATCGGTCTCGACCTTGGTGGCGATACGGTTCATCATTGCCACGGCCTCGACGGGATAGGCACCCGCCGCCGATTCCGCCGACAGCATGATGGCATCGGCGCCTTCGAAGACGGCGATCGAAACATCGGACACCTCGGCGCGGGTCGGCACCGGTGCCGTGATCATCGATTCCAGCATCTGCGTTGCAACCACCACCGGCTTGCCGGCGCGGCGTGCGGCGCGCGTGATCTGCTTCTGGATACCGGGCACCGCCTCGAGCGGCATCTCGACGCCGAGATCGCCGCGGGCGACCATCAGCGCGTCGGACAGTTCGATGATTTCGGCCAGCCGGGCGACAGCCTGCGGCTTCTCGATCTTGGCCATGATCAGCGCCCGGCCGCGTGCGATCTTGCGCGCTTCGGCCAGATCCTCCGGCCGTTGCACGAAGGACAGCGCCACCCAGTCGACGCCTGTGGCCAGCACGGCATCGAGGTCCTTGCGGTCCTTCTCGGTCAACGCGCCGACCGGCAGGTCGGTGTCAGGCAGGCTGACGCCCTTCTTGTCGGAAATCGTGGTGCCGGCGACGACGGTGCAGACGATCGACTTGCCGTCGCTCTTCACCGCCTTCAGCTCGAGCTTGCCATCGTCGATCAGCAGGCGATGGCCGGCTTCGACCGAGCTCAGGATTTCCGGATGCGGCAGATAGACCCTGGTCGAAGTGCCGGGCTCGGGATTGTCGTCGAGCGTGAAGGTCTGGCCTTGCGTCAGCACTTCCTTGCCGTTGGCGAACTTGCCGACGCGCAGCTTTGGCCCTTGCAGATCGGCGAGGATGCCGATCGGCCTGCCAACGGCTTCCTCGACAGCGCGGATGCGTCCGACCAGCGTGCGCATCAGTTCATGGTCGGTATGGCTCATATTGATGCGGAACACATCGGCGCCCGCTTCGAACAGTTTCTTCAGCATCTCCTCCGAGGAGGAGGCAGGACCGATGGTGGCTAGGATCTTGACCTTGCGGCTACGTCTCATTGACTGTTTGTTCCCGGGGTGGCTGGAGCGCCTCCCGTTGTGGACTCATCGGTCAGCTGGACCATCCAGCTTGCCTGTTCGCCCGTGTCATATTCCTGGAATCCGGCGCGCTGAAAGCCCCGGGCGACGCAGTCGGTTACGCCTGCGATCTTGAACTCTTTTTCAGCCACGCACATGTTGATCGGGCCGTCCCAGCGTCCACCGCGTTCGGCGTCTTCTGCATAAAGATAGTAAAACCTTGATGACAGCGGCCCTTCGATCAGCGTCTTGCAACTCGATCCCTCGATGTGCCACCAGCCTTCGGTGATCCAGCCGGCCTTGGCGCGATAGCCAATGCCGACGCCAACCAGGTTCTGCGTGGCGTTGCAGACGCGGAAATCGGCACGCGCCGGCGAAGCCACGACCATGGCCGACAGGCCGATGGCAAGAGTGAGGAGCGGCATGGCAAAGGCAGAGCGCATGCGCTGCCCGCCGGCGGAACTCATCCGAAAACCCCTCAAAAACCACATCAGCATCTCTCTGCGCCCCTTTTCGGAAAAGTCCGGGCGCATGTCAACGCACCGTTTTGTCCAATTCCAATCGATTTAGAAAGGCTCCGGCGCACAATTCGCCGACTTGTGCCAGATTTCCCGGGAAACCTTGGCCAAACAACGGCATTGCGCAAGCGTCGTCTTCGTGGAATGACGATAGCATCCTCCCCGGAAGCCAGCGAACAGACCATTTCCCGCCAATGACCCGATCCACAGTTTTCGCGCCTTTCGACATCATCGAGGGCGACCGCAAGCGAGGCATCGTGCTGTTGGGCGATCATGCCCGTCGCGACCTGCCCGACGACTATGGCAGCCTCGGCCTGCCCTCAGCGGAGTTCGACCGCCACATCGCCTATGACATCGGCGTCGAGGGCGTGACGCGCGAACTGGCTGCCCTGCTCGGCGTGCCAGCGGTGCTCGCCAATTTTTCGCGGCTGCTGATCGATCCCAATCGCGGCGAAGACGACCCGACGCTCATTCGCCAGCTTTATGACGGCACTGTCGTACCTGGGAACTACCCCATCGCTGCCGAGGAGCGCGAGAGGCGGCTCGACGGGTTCTACCGGCCCTATCACGACGCCGTCAGCGCCATGATCGCCTCGGTCGCACAGGCTTCCGCCCAGGCGCCCTTCATCTTCTCGGTGCATTCCTTCACCCCGGCCATGCAAGGAATCCAGCGTCCTTGGCACGTCGGCATCCTGTGGGACCTCGACGACCGCGTGGCGCGGCCGTTGATAGACATGCTGGCGCAGGACAGGAACCTCGTCGTCGGCGACAACGAACCCTATGACGGCGCGCTGCGCGGCGACACCATGTACAAGCACGCCATCGTCAACGGCTTCGCCCATGCGCTGATCGAGATCCGACAGGATTTGATATCGGACCAGAACGGCGCGCTCGCCTGGGCCGAACGGCTGGCGCCGATCGTTGACGCCATCGACCGCCGTCCCGATATACATGTGGTGAAGATGTTCGGCTCGCGCACCGGGCCGCTATGACGGAGGTTTCGATGACCGAACTCAGCGACGAGCAGCAACGCGATTTCGAGGCGGCCGCCTTCCGCCGGCTGGTCGAGCATCTGCGCGAACGCAACGACGTGCAGAACATCGACCTGATGAACCTCGCCGGCTTCTGCCGCAACTGCCTGTCGAACTGGTATCGCGAGGCGGCCAATGCCGAGGGCGTCGATCTCACCAAGGATCAGTCGCGCGAGATCGTCTACGGCATGCCCTATGCGCAATGGCAGGCGCTCAACCAGACCGAGGCCTCCGACGCCAAGAAGGCCGAATTCGAGGCAAGGCGCCCCAAGGACCATTAAGGCCAGCGATCACTCAAGGCTGTGTTTGGCTCAAAAAATGCTTCCCGAAAGAGCCTTGACTGAAAATTGAATCGATCTAATTTGCCGCGCGAAGCCATTTCTTGCGGGATTCGCCTCATGAACGCGTCAACTGCCAAGCTGACTGCCATTCGCGGACGATGGGCGCTCGCGGCCATTTTCCTCGCCAACGGCTTCCTGACGGGCAGCTGGGCGCCGCAGATTCCGGTGTTCCTGACCCGGCTGGAGATTTCGAAGTTCACGCTCGGTCTGCTGATTCTCTTGTTTGGGGTCGGCGCCGTCGTCGCGATGACCTGGTGTGGCCATTTGATCTCCAGACATGGTTCGCGCACCGTACTGCGTTGGTTCGCGCTGTGCGGCAGCCTCGGTCTCATGGTCGTGGCGCTGGCGCCCGACGTACCCTTGGCGGCCGCGGCCATGATCATCTTCGGCGGCTCGATCGGTGGCATGGACGTTGCCATGAATGCCAACGCCGTGGTGGTCGAACGGCGGCTCTCCCGCGCCGTCATGTCGTCTTCGCACGGCTTCTGGAGTCTCGGTGGTTTTGCCGGTGGCGGCCTCGGCGGCTTTGCCATCCAGCATTACGGCCACCTCGTCCACGCGGCGGCAGTAACGGCGTTTGCCTTCGCGGTGATCGCGGTGGCCGTTCGCTATCTCCTCGCCGAAGACAGACCGCAGGCGGCCGAGCACCACAAATTCGCACTGCCGGCAAACCCGCTGGTTTATCTGATCGGGCTGATGGCGTTACTGGCGATGATCTCCGAGGGCGCGGTGCTCGACTGGGCAGCCCTGTATCTGCGCCAGGAGCTCGGCGCCGATCTCGCCGTCGCCGGCCTCGCCTACGCCGGATTTTCAGGCGTCATGGCGGTTACGCGGTTCTTCGGCGACGGCATACGCAATCGCTTCGGCGCGGTGACGACGCTACGCGCGTCGGCCCTCGTAGCCGCGGTCGGCATGCTGGTGGCTGGCCTGGCGCCCTCGCCCTGGCTCGCCATTGCAGCCTTTGCCTTTTGCGGCTTCGGCATCGCCAATATGGTGCCGATCATCTTTTCGGCCGGCGGCAACCAGGAAGGCATGTCTTCCGGCACCGGCATGAGCGTGGTCACAACGATCGGATACTGCGGCATACTGGTGGCGCCGTCGGCGATCGGCTTCGTTGCCGAGCATTCCAGCTTCGGCCCGATCTTCATCACCATGTCGGGACTGCTGATCATCGTGTTGCTGATGGCCGGGCTCGCTCACCGCGCCGAATTCGCGCCAGCACCCGCAGAATAGCGTTTCAGCTCCTCGTGAAGGAAATCCACCACACGGCGGATGCGCACGCTGGTACGCACGTCGCGATGCATCGCCAGCCACACCGGCAGAACTGGCAGCGGCAGGTCAGGCAGCACCTTCTCAATCAAAGGATCCCTGTCGGCCAGCGGCTCCTGGCCAAGACCAATGCCGTTTCCCGCCCGCACCGCTTCCCACAAAACCATCTGGTTGTCGGTCCTGAAGCGGAAGCTGCTCCGGGTGACGGGGATGCCGTGCTGGGTAAAACCCCTGATGATCTCGTCGCCGCGGTCGAAGCCGACCAGATCGTGGCCGACAAGATCGGCAGGCTTCAGCGGACGGCCGCGCCTGTCGAGATAGGATTTGGCCGCGCAGGCGCAGAGCTCGATGTCGCAGACCTTGCGTGCCATCAGCTCGTTCTGCGCCGGCTTGACCATGCGGATGGCGATGTCGGCATCTCGACGCAGCAGGTTCTCAACCTGATTGGAAGCGACGATCTCGACCTCGATGCCGGGCTCCTCGATCCCCAGCCGCATCGTCATCTCAGGCAGGACATAGGCCGCCACGACCTCGCTGGCGGCGATACGCACCGTGCCTTCGATAGCCTCGACCGAACCCAGTGCCAGGAGTGAGAAGGCGCTTGCCTGCTCGCTGACCGCCTTGCCGCGTTCCAACAGCGTGCTGCCGGCCTCCGTCAGTTCGTAGCCGTGCCGTCCTCGACGGAACAGCGTGACGCCCAGCGCCTGTTCCAACTCGCCGATGTGACGGCCAAGCGTCGGCTGGCTGGCCGAAAGCTTTCGCGCGGCAGCCGACAGGCTGCCGGATTCCGCCACGGTGACAAAGCTCTTGATCAGGTTCCAGTCGATTTCTGCCATTCATTTATGAATATCAGAACGCCACCTTTAGTCAATTTCCATTCGTATTCGAAGCGCCCATATTCCAGCTGCAGACACCAACACGGACTGCAAACACCAACCAGGAGAACTCAGATGACCAAGATCGCTCTCACCACCGCCGCCATCCTCATTTCCGTCAGCGCCGCTTTTGCCGGCAGCGACAAGTTTGGTTCGAACGACGCCAGCCAGCCGGCCGCCACCAGCACCGACGACACGACCACCGCTTCGATTCACAACCCCGATGCGGCCATCCGGAAGCCGGTCACACAGGGCAGCAACCGCGACCTCTTCGGCAGCCGCTGATCCCGATCGCGCTTGTCGCTGATCCCGATCGCGCTTGCCGCTGATCCCGATCGCGCTGTCGCTGGTACCGATCGCCCGACCGACCACCTAAATCCCAACCAGGAGTGCTTCCAATGACCAAGATCGCAATTCTCGGTGCCGGTGGCCGGCTCGGCCGCGTGGTCGCCAAGGCCTTCATCGACGCGGGCTACGAGGTCCGCACCGTCACCCGCAACGGCAAGGTACCGGCCGAACTCAAGGGCGCCACGGCCGTTGCCGGTGACGCTCTCGACCGCGAGGCCCTCATCCGCGCCACGCAAGGTGTCGATATCGTCTTCAACGGCCTCAACCCGATCTACACCGACTGGGGCAAGTGCCTGCCGATGGCGCAGAATGTCATGGCCGCCTGCCACGCGAACGGCGCACTGCACCTCTTCCCCGGCACCGTTTACAATTACGGCTCGCCGATGCCGGCGGTGATATCGGAAGACACACCCTTCCACCCGAGCACGCAAAAGGGCCGCATCCGCTGCGCCATGGAGGAGTTGTTTCGTCGCGAGGCCGACGCGAGCCGCGTCCGCACCATTCTTCTGCGGGCCGGCGATTTCTTCGGCGGCACCGGCAGCGGATCATGGTTCGACCTGATCGTTGCCGCCAAGATCAACAAAGGTATCTACACCGCGCCTGGCCCGGTCGAGCTCGTGCATGAATGGGCCTATCTGCCTGACTTCGCTGTGGGTTTCGTCGCGCTGGCGCGCAATCTGGACAAGCTCGGCTTCTATGAAGCGCTGAACTTTCCGGGCCACGCGGTCACCGATCTGCAGATCAAGGCCGCTGCCGAGAAGGCTATTGGTCGTCCGCTCAAGATGACTTCGATGCCCTGGTGGGTGCTGCGCGCTGGCAGCCCGTTCGTGGCGATGTGGCGCGAGATCGTCTCCATGTCCTACCTGCGCTTCGAGCCGCATCAGGTGGCTTCGATACGGCTGGAAGGCATCGTCGGCGAGATCCCGCACACGCCGTTGGATCAGGCGGTTGCTGAAGCTCTTGGCGATATCGGCATTGCCACCGTGGATGGCGTTGCGAAAGCTGCCTGACTCCCGCGATCACGGGCGCCGCCCCTCTGCACACTGAACAATCCACGAGAGGGCGCCTCAGAGCCGTCCCATCAACAGCAACACCATGAGCACCACCAGCACGACGCCGACAATACCCGACGGCCCATAACCCCAGGAGCGCGAATGCGGCCAGGCCGGCACCGCGCCGATGAGGACAAGGATCAGGACGATGATGACGATGGTGGTGATCGGCATGAGAAGCCCTCGCTTCGACGTTTCGCTCAGAGACAATGCAGAGGCCGCCCGGTTGTTCCGGGCGGCCTCTGCCGGTCAAATCGGCGATGGGGTCTATTCGGCGGCTTTCGGAAAGGCGATTTCCGGTTCGTCGCCTGCTTCCTGGCCAAGCCTGTCGGTCGGCGAAACCGTTCCCTTGCCGCGCCGGAACAGCCGGCGGAAAAACGCATAGAAGCGGCTGTTCTTGCTGCGCGTGAAAATCATCAGCATCGACGGCGTCACCACCAGCGTCAGCAAGGTGGCGAAGGACAGGCCGAAGACGATCGCCGAGGACAGCGAAATCCACCATTGCGTCGACGGCGCGTTGATCGTCGTCTCGTGATGGAAGATTTCCAGCCCAAGGCCGAAGGCGATCGGCAACACGCCGAGGATCGCCGACACGGCCGTCAGCACCACCGGCCGGGCGCGCTCGCGGCAGGTCTGCAGCACCGCGTCCATCTTGTCCCAGCCTTCTTCGCGCAGCCGGTCATAGGTGTCGATCAGCACGATGTTGTTGTTCACCACCACGCCGGCCAGAGCGATGACGCCAATGCCCGACATGACGATGCCGAAGGTCTCGCCTGTGATCAGCAGCCCCAGGAACACGCCAACCGTCGCCATGACCACGCAGGACAGCACCATCAGCACGCTGGTGAATTTGTTGAACTGCATCAGCAGCACCAGGAAGATCAGGAAGATCGCCGCCCCGAAGGCCTTGCCAAGGAAGGCGCTGGCCTCGGCGCTGTCTTCGTTCGAGCCGGCCAGCTTCCAACGTATGCCGCTGCCGAGATCCATCCCGGAGACAGCCTTGGTGACCTCCGCCTGCACGGCCGCGACCTGGGCGCCTGCGGCAACGTTTGCCTGGACGACCACCGTGCGCGCGCCGTCGATACGGTTGAGGATACCAACCGTCGGCTCCGGCTTGCGCACGACGAAATTCGAGATCGGCACCGAGCCTTGCGAGGTCTGCACCCTGAGCTCGTCGAGCGTCGACAGCGTGCGCCGGTCTTCCGGCAGACGCAGCCTGATGTCGACGGCGTCGTCGGCGCCGGCAGGCCGGTATTCCGAAAGCTTCAGCCCGTTGGTCACCAGTTGCACCACTGTGCCGACAGCGGTTGGGCTGATGCCATATTGCGCTGCCTTGGCACGGTCGACCTCGAGCGCCCAGTCGACGCCGGGCGGCGGGAGGCCGTCGGAAATGTCGATGACGCCAGGCACCTTGCCGATGCGTGCCGCAACCGCGCGCGCTTTGTCGTCGAGCCCCTTGGGGTCGACGGCCGAAAGCCTGATCTGGATCGGCTTGCCGGTCGGCGGACCGGCCTCCGGCACGCGCACCTCGACATCGACGCCGGGAATGCCGGCCATGACGCCGCGCAAATCGTTCAGGATCTGGTTCGCCGACTTGCGCTCGCGCCAATCTATGAATTCGTACTGGATGACGCCGACGACGTCTTCAGGGACATCCTGGCCGCCGCCTTGTGTCTTGCCGACGCGGGTGTAGACCGACTTGATGCCGGGCCAGCCGAGCATCCTGTTTTCGGCAATCTTGGTCGCCGTATCCATTTCGGCCAGCGAAAGGTTGCCGCGCGCGTGCACGTAGAGCAGGCCGTAGTCGGGCTCGACACTGGGGAAGAATTCGACACCGGCGCCATATTTCGAATAGGCAAAGCCGACGCCGAACAGCAGAGCGACCGTCAGCAAAACCACCGTAATCGGAAACCGCACCGCCTGCTTGACGATCGCCATGTACCAGCCGTCGCGATTGTCATCCTCATGATGCTCCGGCGCCTTGGCGAAGATCGCCCCCAGCGTCGGCGCGAACACCAGCGCATAGAGCATCGAGGCCGATAGCGTGACGATCAGGGTGATCGGCATGTACTTCATGAAGTCGCCGATGATGCCCGGCCAGAACAGCAGTGGCGAGAAGGCGGCTATGCGCGTCATCGTCGCGGCAATGACCGGACCGGCCATGCGCTTGGCGGCCAATGCGAAGGCTTCCGCCTTCGGCATGCCTTCGCTCATCCGCCGTTCGGCGAACTCGGTGACGATGATGGCATCGTCGACCAGCATGCCGACAGCCAGGATCAGGCTGAACAGCACGATCATGTTGATCGTGTAGCCCATCATCGCCAGCAGCAGGATGCCGATCAGGAAAGACGACGGAATGGCCAGGCCGATCAGCAGCGAGGCACGACCCGACAGCGCGTAGAGGATGACGATGAACACCAGGATGACGGCGATCATGACGTGGTTCTGCAGATCGCCGAGCAACTGGTTGACGAAGACCGACTTGTCCTGGGTGTAGGTGACGTTCATGCCTTGCGGCATCGTCTTGACGTAGGCGTCGGACACCTCCCTCACCTTGGCGAGCGTGTCGATCAGATTGGCGCCGATGCGCTTCTTGACTTCGATGGCGATGGCCGGCTTGCCGTTGAGGCGCGTAATCGTCGTGGCATCGGCGAAGGTCGAGCGGATCGTCGCGATGTCCTTGGCCTGCACCACGGCATTGGGGCCGGCGACCACGGGCAAGGCCGCCACGTCCTCGGGCGTCTCGATCAGTGACGGCACCTTGACGGCGTATTTGCCTTCCGAGCCTTCGATATTGCCGGCGGCGACCAGACTGTTGGAGGCCCCGACAGCGCCGATCAGCTGATCGAGTTGCAACCCGTAGGACGACAGTTTCATCGGATCGATGACGACTTCGACAAGATCGTCTCGCGAACCCTGCAACGAGCCCTCCAGGACGCCTGGCACTTCCTCGATACGGTCGCGCAGTTCGCGCGCGGCGGCGGTCAGCACGCGTTCGGGCAATTCGCCCGACAGGGTGACGACGAGGACGGGGAATTCGGAGATGTTGACTTCGGTAACGACCGGCTCTTCGGCCGCCTGCGGCAGGTCGGCCTTGCCGTCCTGGACCTTGGAGCGCGTGTCCTGCAAGGCCGTCGCCAGATTTGTCTGCGGCTGGAACTCGACCAGCACATAGCCGCCGCCCTGGAAGGCGGCCGAGCGCATTTCCTTGAGGCCTTTCAGGCTCTTCAGCTTGCTTTCCATCGGCCGCAGCAGAAGGCGCTCCGAATCCTCCGGCGAAATGCCCTGATAGATCAGGCTGATATACATCATCGGAATCGGAACGTCGGGCTCGGCTTCCTTCGGCGTCGACTGATAGGCGACCCAGCCGGCGAGCAGCAGGAAGACCAGCACCGAGATGGTCAGGCGGGCATTGTTGATTGCGAGTCTGACGATATCCATGGCTAACGCCTGTTCTTGAATTTCACGAGCTGCGTCGCAGCCAAGTGTCCCCGCCCGGGGTCTGTCCGCCGTATCCCATGCTACTGCGTGCCGGCGGTCGCTTCGCCCAGCAGTTTCTGGATGGTTGCCTGGTCGGCTTCGACCGGCTTGACCTCATCGCCTTCCTTCACCAGTTCCTGGCCGGCAACGATGATGCGCGCATCGGCAGGGATGCCGCCAAGCACCAGGCCGGTCGGCGTGTCGTCGACGAGGTCGATGGGGAAGAACGCAACCTTGTTGTCCTTGCCGACGGCACGGATGCCGAGGTCGCCCTTGTCGCCGAGCGTCACCACCGAGCGCGGCAGCAGCACCGCATCGGTCGGCAACGCGCTGAGTGCGATTTCCGCCGTCATGCCGGCCGGCACGGAGCCGTCGGCATTGGGGACGGCAACCTCGACGCGGAAGGTGCGGGTCGCCGAAGAGGCGTCGCGGCTGATGTAGCGCACGGTGCCTTCGACAGTCTGGCCGCTGACCAGCCGTATGGTGGCCTTGTCCCCGAGTTTCAGGTAGCCGAGATCGCGCTCGCTGACTTCGCCGCGGGCAATCACCGGATCGAGCTTGAGGATGGTTGCCACCTCGCCGCCCTGCATGATGGAACTGCCAAGTTCCACCGGCACCCGGTCGATAACGCCGTCGAAGGGCGCCTTCACCTCGTTGCGGTCGAGTTCGGCCTGTGCCGTTTCCAGTTGCGACTGCGCCGAGGTCAGGTTCGAGCGCGCGGTGTCGAGCTGCAGCTTCGGCAGATTGCCGGTCTTCATCAGCCGCAAGGCTGCGTCCAACTCGGCCTGGCGCTGCACCACCAACTGCTTTGCATTGTCGACCATCGAGATCTTTTCTTCCGCCGCAAGCATCAGTACCAGATCCCCCGTCTTGACGTGATCGCCTTGCTTGACAGGCAGCTTGTCGATGACACCGGCGACGCGCGTCGCCAGCACCGCCCGCTTGTCGGCTTCGGTCAGCCCGGAAATGCGGATGGCGCGTGCATAGGTCTTGCGTGGCGGCGTCACCACCGCAACGGTGCGCAGCGGTGCCTTCGGCTCGGCTTCAGCCGTCTTCGGCTTGGCCGCGTCCGGCGCCTTGGCCTGTTCGGCTCCGGCTGCCTTGGCTTTGTTGGCGGCTACGCTGCCGACCGACGAAAACTCGCCTGTCGCCATCCACGCCGCGAAACCAATGAGCACAACAATGGCTGCAAGCTTGTGAAACCTGATTCTCGGCATCGTCGTTGTTTTCCACTGCGGGTTCGGCCAGCGTCCTCATAACGCGGGCGCGTCGCCGATATGGGTGCGCGCCAAGCCGTGTTCAATTTGCCGTGATCGGCGAAGCGCGCTTCTACATCAAAGTTGCACCGCAATATAGTCTGAAAGTTGCAAGATCATTGCCCCGGCGGACAAGATGCGCCCGCCGCGGCCCAGTCTTCGATCGCTTGATAGGTCGCTTCGGCAGAGCCCGGAGCCGGTTCACGATCCGGCCCCGGCGCCCAGCCCCAGGCGACCAATCTGTCGTCGCGAACATGCAGCGCGATGTCCTTCAAGCTGCGGTTGCCATTGCGCAGGGGATCCCTGATCTGGGCGCAGATTTCGGCCGAGGATTTGCCGAACCAGGCCATCTCGGCCGGCGCCAAATGCCAGTTCTCGGCCCCGGGCGGCCCGTGCAATGCCTTGGAATTGCTGGAGAAATGGCAAGTCGTGCAGCGCAGGCCCGGATTGCCGAAGCCCGACCCGTCAGCACCGCGCTGGACATTGAAGGCGTGAACGCGCGTACCGCGATAGTGCGCACCCGACCATCGCGGCCGGTCGTCCGCGACATGACAGTCGGCGCAGCGCGGATGCGAGAACACCGCATAGACCTTGTCCCATTCGGGCAGGCCTTTCGCCGCGTCGACGGTCGCCGGCGCCGGCGTCTGGCTCTCTTGCGCAATCGCAAACGGCGCTGCGAGCACGAGCATGGCAGCAGGCGTCAGCATGATGAGGAGCTTCTTCATGCGAAGGCCACCGTTTTCGACAGCGGCAGCGTGCGGATGCGCTTTCCGGTGAGCGCGAAGATGGCGTTGGCGAGTGCTGGAGCCGCCGGCGGTGTGCCGATCTCGCCGACGCCGCCCATCTTGTGGAAATTTTCCAGGATGGCGACTTCGAAGACCGGGCACTGGAAGATCCGCATGGCATCGAAATCGTGGAAGTTCGACTGTTCGACCATGCCGTCGGCGAAGGTGATTTCCTGACCCATCGCCGCCGAAAGGCCGTAGATGGCGGCGGAAATCAACTGCGCCTCGATGATGCCGGGATCGAGCGCGGTGCCGACATCGGCGGCGATCCACACCTTCTCGATGCGGATGCCGGCCGGCGTGTCCGCCACCTGAACGATCTCGCCGACCCAACTGCCGAAGGACAGCGTGAAGGCCATGCCCTTGGCCTTGCCGGCGGGCAGCGCCTCGCCCCATTTCGCCATCGCGGCGACTTTCTCGACCACCTTCACCGCCGAGGGATAGGCGGCCATCAGTCTCTTGCGCATCTCGACCGGATCGATTTTTCCGGCGACCGCGATCTCGTCCATGAAGCCCTCATGGAAGAAGCCGTTGACCGAACTGCCGACCGAACGCCAGGAGCCGACAGGGATGGAGACCGGCGCCGCGATACCCCTGACCCGATAATTCGGGATCGTGTAGGGCTGGTCATAGGCGCCATCGACAATGGTCTTGTCGGGACCGAGCGGCGATACCGAGGGGAACAGCCGGCGCAGCGTACCGGCAATCACCGATGGCGAGGCCATCTTCATGTCGACCGCGATCGGCATGCCATCGTCACCGAGCCGCGCCTGGAACTTGCCGATAGCAGCCGGCCGATAGGCGTCGTGCCGCATGTCTTCTTCACGCGTCCACGTCACCTTGATCGGGCGTCCGCCCGTCTCCTTCGCCATCAGCGCGGCACACAGCGCGTAGTCCATCTCGACGCGCCGGCCGAAACCGCCGCCCATGAAGGTGGTGTGCACATTGATCTTGTCCTGCTCGATGCCGACCGCGTTGGCGCAAAGCTGCCGCACCAGGGTCGGCGCCTGGTTGCCGCACCAGATGTCGAGCGCACCGTCCCTGAACTGTGCCGTGGCGTTCATCGGCTCCATCGTCGCATGCGCCAGATAGGGCACGGCATAGTCTGCCTCGATGATGCTTTCGCGCGGCGCGTCGGCAAAGGCGGTTTCGACATCGCCATTGTCGCGCATCACCGACCCCTTGGTGGCAAGCGCCTGCTTCAGCACATCTGAAATGGCGGCGCTGCTGAGCGGATATTCAGGATCGGACCACTGGGCGTCGATCGCCTCGGCCGCCTTGAATGCTGCCCATGTATTATTCGCGATGATACCGAAGCCATGGCCGTAATTCGTCTCGAGCGGCACGATCTTGATCACCCCAGGCATTTTCTCGGCTTTGGAGAGGTCCGCCTTGACCGGCTTCGACCAGAAGCGCGGGCTCATCTTGACCGTGCCGTAGACCATCTCCGGCAGCCGGACATCGATGCCGAAGATCGGCGCCCCGGTGAGCTTTGCCAGCATGTCGATGCGCTTCTGCGGCTTTCCCAGCAGCTTCCAGTCGGCCCGGTCCTTGAGCCTGACTTCGGCCGGCGGCGCCATCGCGGCGGCAGCCGCGGCGACCGCGCCGTAGGTCAGCGATTTGCCGGACGCCTTGTACAGGATCGAACCGTCGGCCGTTTCCAGATCGGCCGCCGCGACACCCAGTTTTTGCGCTGCCGCTGCGACCAGCATCTGCCGGGCAGCGGCACCCGCTTGCCGCATCTTGTCAAAACCGTCGCGTGTCGAAGCCGAACCGCCGGTGCCCTGCAGGGCAAGGAATTTGCCGACCACACCGAGACCGGAACGCACCGCCTGCGCGGTCAGGCTTTCATCGAAGAAGGCGAACGGACCGCCCTCCTCGAGGATCGCGGCGTTGTAATAGGCATGGGATGCCGGTCCATGCTCGACCATGACCCGGTCGAGCCCGACGTCGAGTTCCTCTGCGACCATGGCCGCAAGCGTCGTCGAGATGCCTTGCCCCATCTCGGCGCGCGGCGCGACGATGGTGATGGTGTTGTCGGCGCCGATTTTCACATAAGGGTTGAACGTCGCCTCGCCCTTGCCAAGCTCGGCCTCGAGCGGGTTCGGGAACGGCTTGCGATAATAGTAGTAGCCGACGGCAACGCCGCCAGCGACAGCGGCAGCGCCAATCAGAAACGTGCGGCGGGCGATCTTTCCGACCCTGGCCATGGTCAGAGCCCCGCCGTCTTGAGCGCCGCGGCCTTCTTGATGGCCGAGCGGATTTTGGGATAGGTGCCGCAGCGGCAGAGATTGCCGCCCATGGCGTTGTCGATGTCGGCATCGCTTGGGTCGGCGACTTCATCGAGCAGCGCCACCGCGCTCATGATCTGGCCGGCCTGGCAGTAGCCGCATTGCGCGACCTGTTCCTCCAGCCATGCCTGCTGCACCGGATGCAGTCCGCCTGCCGTGCCGATGCCTTCAATGGTGGTGACGGCGCCGCCGACCTCGCCGACGGGAAACGAACAGGAACGCACCGGCTGACCGTCGACATGCACAGTGCAGGCGCCGCAGGCGGCGATGCCGCAGCCAAACTTTGGCCCGGTCTTGCCAATGAGATCGCGCAGTGCCCACAGCAGCGGCATGTCCGGATCGGCGTCGATATCGAATGACTGACCGTCGACGGTGAGGCGCATGGGGATACCCTTTGTTGTCGTCCACTGCCAAGGGCGAAGCGGCCTCCCGGCCGTTTCGCTCCGATACAGATTGACAAATTTCGTCATTTTGTCAATTAGGATTTTGCAGGATAGAATTGCTCGATGAACCAGATCGAAGACATCGCCACCGCCGATCCCAAACGCGCCCGTATTCTGGATGGCGCGATGAAGGTGTTTTTGGCCTATGGCTTCTCGCGCACCACCATGGACGACATCGCCCGTGCCGCCGACATGTCGCGCCCGGCGCTCTATCTCCTGTTCAAGAACAAGACCGACATTTTCCGCGCCATCGCCATGATGATCCTGTCGCGCTCGGTCGAGGCGGCAAGATTTGCCCTAGCCGGCGATGGCCCTTTCAACGAGCGCATGATGCGAGCCATCGATGAGGCCTTTATCTCGATGATGAGCGCGGTCGTTGCTTCGCCGCACGGCGCCGAATTGCTGGACATGAAATCGAGCCTTGGCGATCTGGTGGGCTGCTGGCGCGGCGGGCTTGGCCAACACATCGGCGCCGCGATAGAGGGCGAGGCAGCCAGGAACGGCGTCGATCTGGCGGCCAGGGGCCTGTCGGCGCAACTGCTTGCCGACATGCTGCTCGACGGGCTGGAAGGCATGAAGGCGCGGATCAGAGATCCGGAGGGGCAGCGGCAGGCAGCCGCTGCCCTGATCAGGGTGATCGACCTGACCTTGAAAGCATGATTGCGGACCAATCGATGCACATCGATTGGTCGCTCAGGCGCGCCGGCGCTCTGCCTCCGGGTTCTTGCGGGCCGCAAGAAATTCCTTGACCCGCCGGCCGGGTGCCGGACCGCGTACCGGCTTGAAGCCGTCATCCAGTTCGCCGGAGAGATCGAGCGTCGGTCGCTTGCCGACGGCGTCGTAATTCTCTTCCAGCCAGTCGCTGGCGGCGGTGCGGCCGAGATCTCTGAGATAGGTCAGGAACGCCCATTCGGCATTGACCTTCGAGGACGCCGACAGGTCCTTGAACGCCTCGTCGGCATCGATGCGGTGCATGCGGATGTCGCGATACTCGCCATGCGGCAGACGGTCGGCGGCGATCAGCTCCTTGACGAAGGCAATCGAGCGGAATTCGCGCAGCAGCCCGGCGTTGAAGGTGATCTCGTCGATGCGGTTCTGGATCTCGTTGGCGCTTCTTGGTGTTCCCTCGCGCACCACCGGATTGATCTGCACCAGAAGCACGTCCTCGGTCGCAGCCGTCTTGAAGAACGGATAAAGCGCCGGATTGCCGCCATAGCCGCCATCCCAATAGGGCACGCCCTTGATCTCGACGGCGCGGAACAATTGCGGCAGGCAGGCCGAGGCCATCACCGTATCGAGGTCGATCTCCCCGTCGGAAAAGACGCGCAACTGTCCGGTCTCGACATTGGTCGCCGAGATGAACAGTTCCATCGACTTGCAGGCGCGGACGTTCTCGAAATCGATCTCCTGCTGCACCACGTCGCGCAGCGGATTGAGGCCGAGTGGGTTGGCGACATAGGGCGAGAACACCCGCGACATGGTATCGAAGAAGAGATAGCCGGGCGTGTTCTCGATCGACCAGTTGCCCCAGGCGACGTCCCACGGCATGCGCTGCACCGGGCTGAACCGCCCCTTGGCCGCCACCGCGCGCCAGAAATCGTCAAGTTTTTGCCGCGCCCCTTCGACACCGCCGCGCACATATCCATCGGCCAGCGCCACCGCGTTCATGGCGCCGGCGCTGGTGCCGGACACTGCTGATATCTCCAGCCGTCCGTCCTCCAGCAGCCGGTCGAGCACACCCCAGGAAAAGGCCCCGTGCGAGCCGCCGCCCTGAAGCGCTACGTTGATCTTCTTCGTCTCCTCCGCCTTGCCGTTCTTGGTCATGGCGTCGTCCTTGATCTATCCCTTTGGGTGGATGAGAGAGTTTTGCGCCTCACGCGGCGGTCCAGCCGCCGTCGACCGAGAGATGCGTGCCGTTGACCTGCGCCGCCGCGTCCGAGCACAGGAACACCGCCGCTGCCGCGATCTGCTCCACCGTGACGAATTCCTTGGTCGGCTGCTTGTCCAGCATGACCTCACGGATGACGGTCTCGCGGTCCATCTGATGGGCTTTCATCTGGTCGGGGATCTGCGCCTCGACCAGCGGCGTCAGCACATAGCCGGGGCAGATGGCGTTGCAGGTGATTTTTTCGCGCGCCAGTTCGAGCGCAACGGTTTTGGTCAATCCCATGATGCCGTGCTTGGCCGAGACATAGGCCGATTTGAACGGCGACGCGACCAGGCCATGCGCCGAGGCGATGTTGACGATCCGGCCGCCGCCGGCCTTTTTCATCAGCGGGATGGCGGCCGCGATGGTGTGGAACGCCGACGACAGGTTGATGGCAATGATGGCGTCCCATTTCTCGATCGGGAACTCTTCCACCGGCGCGACATGCTGGATGCCTGCATTGTTGACGAGAATATCGACCGAACCGAATGTCTCGGCCGCCTTGGCGATCAGCGCCCGGCATTCGGCCGGCTTCGACATGTCGGCCTTGATATAGGCCGTCTTCACCTTGTGCTGTCTGGCGATCGCGTCAGCGATGGCGTGGTCGGCAGCCGTGTCGGAGAAGGAGTTGACGACGACATTATGGCCTTCGGCCGCCAACGCCTCGGCGATGGCCAGGCCAATGCCCGATGTGGAGCCGGTGATGACTGCGGTTTTTCTGGCGGCCAAGGTCGAAATCCTCTGGTTGCGGCAAGAGCGATCTTATGTTGCAGTGCAGCATATATGCTCAATGCGACGCAATAACAGCGGCCAGAATTTTTCGATGAGATGAAATTTTCGTCATGAGCGGCCACACGGCCGCTCACCAGGAGGATCCTGATCGGATCGGTGTCGCTCGCCAGGCGCCGAAAGAACCTCAGGCGACCAGGTCCGGCACCGGCCCGACATAGCGCGACTGCGGTCGGATCAGCCGTCCAGTCGTCTGCTGTTCACGCGCATGCGCGATCCAGCCGGCCACGCGCCCGGCGGCAAAGACATTGCTGAAAGCTTGCGGCGGAAAGCCCGCCGCTTGCAGCACCAGCGCGGTGTAGAACTCGACATTGGTCTGCAGCGAACGCTGCGGCTTGGCGATCCTAAGCACCTCGAGCGCCGTTTGCTCGACGGTCTCCGCAAAGGCCAGCCGGCGACCGGTTTCGCCCTCGCCGCCGAGTTGCCGCACGACGGCCTTCAGCACATCGGCGCGCGGATCGCGCACACGGTAGATGCGATGGCCGAACCCCATGATGCGCCTGCCCTGCGCGATCTCGTTGCGCAGCCAGCCGGCGGCATCGCCATGCGCCTGGATCGCATCCAGCATCTCGATGACGGGGCCAGGCGCGCCACCATGCAGCGGCCCTTTGAGCGCGCCAAGCCCGGCCAGCACAGAGGATGTCAGGCCGGCCTGCGTGGAGGCGACCACGCGCGTCGCAAAGGTCGATGCGTTGAGGCCGTGGTCGCAGACGGTCACCAGATAGGTGTCGAGCGCTTTTGTGAGCGCCGGCGAGGCGACGCGGCCGCCCAGCATCCTCAGCATGTCGGCGGCATGATCGGTGCGGCTGTCCGGCGCGATCGGCGCCTCGCCGCGCCGCAGGCGCAGCAGCGCCGGCGTCAGCACGGCGGGCGCCGCGATCAGCAGCAAGGCGTCGGTCAAGGTCTCGCCATCCGGCAGCTGCGCCATGCCGGCGCGCATGGCGCTGTAGACATCGAGCGGCGCCAGCGAAGGCAGCGAGGGCAAGAGCCGTTCGAACACGTCCGCACGCGCCTGTCCCAGCGTCCGCGTCAGTTGCGCATCATCGGGAAGGTCGTTGAAGAAGCCGTCGAGCAGCAGCCGCATCACCTGCGCATAGTTCCAGCGGCCGGCCAACTCCGGCAGCGAATGACCTCGGATCGTCAGACGGCCGCCAAGACCATCCACATCGGAAAGCACGGTTTCCGCCGCCACCACATCATCGAGCCCATTCGCCATAGCCTGTCTCCTTGAAGCATTTCCGGATCGGAGATAGAGATGGGCAACGTTTCCATCAATCTTGATCAATAGAATCAATATCAGGGCTCGATATGTCCGAGTGGTTGTCCCGGGAAGAGGCGCTGGAGAGACTCAAGGTGCGGGCGCAGACGCTGTACGCCTATGTCAGCCGTGGGCGCATCGGCATGCGGCCCGACCGCGCCGATCCGCGCCGCAGCCAGTACCGCGCCGACGATATCGCCGCACTGGCGACCCGCCGGGCGCGCGGCCGCAGCCCGTCAGTCATCGCCGAAAGCGCCATCGCCTGGGGCGAGCCCTCGATCGTAACGGCGATTTCGACCGTCTCGCACGGTCGGCTCATCTATCGCGGGCAGGACGCCGCAGTGCTCTCCGGGCACGCCACACTGGAAGAAGCCGCCGCCGTTCTGTGGGCTCTGCCGAAACCGGTGGCTTTCGAAGCACCATCGCCGGACGCACCCCATCAAGCTGGCCGAGCCTCGGCCTTTGCGCAACTTGCCGTGCTGGCCGGCCAGGGGCGCCCGTCGCTCGGGCGCAGCGCCGCCTCGCTGCATGCCGATGCCGCGCACGCGGTCGGCGTGCTGGCCGCCGCGCTGGGCGCACCGGTGGGGTCAAATCCCGTCCATCAGCGGCTTGCGCAGGACTGGTCGGTGGATGCCGGCCGCGCCGATGCGATCCGCCGTGCGCTTGTCCTGCTTGCCGATCATGAACTGAATGCGTCGACCTTCGCCGCGCGCGTCGCAGCCTCGACCGGCGCGCCGCTGGCCGCTTGCCTGCTGGCAGGGCTCGCGACGCTGTCAGGCCCACGCCATGGCGGCGCCGGCGAGGCGGTGATGCAACTGGCGGAGGATGCGGCGCGGCATGGCGCCGATGCGACGATCCGGCGCTGGCTCAGCCATGACCGGCCGCTGCCGGGGTTCGGTCATCAGCTCTATCCTGACGGCGACCCCCGCGGGGCGGCGCTGCTGTCGGTGATCGAGGTTGACGGCACACTATCGTCGCTGCGCGACGCTGCCTTTGCGGCGACCGGCGCGCTTCCCAACATCGACTTTGGGCTGGCCGCGCTGACGCGCAGCCTAGGCTTGCCGCGCGATGCACCGTTCCGCCTGTTCGCGCTCGCACGCAGCGTCGGCTGGGCCGCGCACACGGTCGAACAGATAACAAGCGGAAGTGTCATCCGGCCGCGCGGCCGCTATGAGGGCGTGCTGGTGTAAGGTCGCAAGAACGCCAGGCGCTCAGGACATCGTGTCGAGCTTGCGCTGCATGGCCGCGATCTGGTCCTTCAGTTCCTGAAGATCGTCGGGCTTGTCAGGCGTTTCCTTCCTGGCCGGCTCGGGCGACGTCGCAGCGGCTGGCGTGGACCCCGCAGGCGGGAACGGCGTGAACAGCCGCATCGCATTCTGGAACATTTCCATGTTGCGGCGTGTCTGTTCCTCCAGCGCCTTGATCGGCGTGGTGATCTTCATCATGTCGAGCGGCGACTTGCCGAGCGCCCCCTTCATCTGCTCGCGAAAACGCTCCTGCTCCTTGGAAAAGGCAAGCATCGACTGTTCGAGGAAGCTCGGGACGATCATCTGCATCTGGTCACCGTAATAAGCGATGAGCTGGCGCAGGAACGGGATCGGCAGCATGTTCTGCCCGTCCTTGTTCTCCAGTTCGAAGATGATCTGGGTCAACACCGGATGCGTGATGTCGTCGCCGGTCTTGGCGTCCTGGACGGTGAACTCCTCGCCCTTCTTGACCATCTCGGCGAGGTCCTCGAGCGTCACATAGGTGCTGGTGCCGGTGTTGTAGAGGCGGCGATTGGCGTATTTCTTGATGATGATCGGATCGTCTTTAGCGGCCATCTACATCCTCCCGGGGACACCGGCGCGCCTCTGAGTAAGCCGCCGATAACGATTGTGCCTTTTTTGAGGATATGCGCAAAAGCCTCACAATTCCAAGCAGTTTGTGCAGTGCGGGATCACTAAATGCTGCATGGCAGGCAAAATATGCTGCGCAGCAATGGACGAATGGCCGCCATGGCAAGGCATGGCCTGCTTGCGGCGCATGGGCGCCATGCCCATTTCCGGTTTGACTTGGGGTTGGGAAAGGGCAAGAAAAGTCCCCAACGACAGAGCAACACCCTTGAAGTCTGGAGAAGAAAATGTCCGCTTCCATCGTCATTGCCAGTGCGGCGCGCACGCCGGTCGGCTCCTTCAACGGCGCTTTCGCCGCCACCCCGGCGCATGAGCTCGGCGCCGTCGTCATCACGGAATTGCTGTCGCGTGCCGGCGTCGAACCAGGCGAGGTCGACGAGGTCATCCTCGGCCAGGTGCTGACCGCCGCGCAAGGCCAGAACCCGGCCCGCCAGGCATCGATCAATGCCGGCCTGCCCAAGGAAACCACCGCCTGGGGCCTCAATCAGGTTTGCGGCTCGGGCCTGCGCGCCATCGCGCTCGGCATGCAGCAGATCGCCATCGGCGATGCCAAGGTGATCGTCGCCGGAGGCCAGGAATCGATGTCGCTTTCGACGCATGCCCAGCACCTGCGCGCCGGCGTCAAGATGGGCGACTTCAAGCTGATCGACACCATGATCAAGGACGGGCTGTGGGACGCCTTCAACGGTTACCACATGGGCAACACAGCCGAAAACGTCGCGCGTCAGTTCCAGATCACCCGCGAAGACCAGGACCAGTTCGCGCTCGCCTCGCAAAACAAGGCCGAGGCCGCGCAGAAGGCCGGCAAGTTCAAGGACGAGATCGTCGCCGTCACCATCAAGGGCAAGAAGGGCGACACCATCGTCGACCAGGACGAATACATCCGCCACGGCGCCACGATCGACGCCATGACCAAGCTGAAACCGGCTTTCGACAAGGACGGCACGGTAACCGCCGCCAACGCCTCCGGCATCAATGACGGCGCCGCCGGCGCGCTGCTGATGAGCGAAGCGGAAGCGGTGAGGCGCGGCATCACCCCGCTGGCGCGCATCGTGTCCTGGGCAACCGCCGGCGTCGATCCGCAGATCATGGGCACCGGACCCATTCCCGCCTCGCGCAAGGCCTTGGAGAAGGCCGGCTGGTCGGTCGGCGATCTCGACCTGGTCGAGGCCAACGAAGCCTTTGCGGCGCAGGCCTGCGCCGTCAACAAGGACATGGGCTGGGATCCCTCGATCGTCAACGTCAATGGCGGCGCCATCGCCATCGGCCATCCGATCGGTGCGTCCGGCGCTCGCGTCTTCAACACGCTGGTCTTCGAAATGCGCCGGCGCGGCGCCAAGAAGGGTCTCGCTACCCTGTGCATCGGCGGCGGCATGGGCGTCGCCATGTGTGTCGAAGCACTCTGAAGAAAGTCACTAAAAGGGCGGCGTGCATGCATGTCGCCCAAAAGCGCGCAGCGGTTTTGGGAACACCGACATGCATAAAACCAAACATCTGAAGCGCATCGCCTGAATCTACCTCAGCGCGACGCGCTTTAGCCGCCCGTTCTGTATCCAGTGCCTGCCAAGCCCGACAACAGGGCGATATCAAAAAAGGGGAAATGCATGACCAAGGTAGCAATCGTCACAGGCGGATCGCGCGGCATCGGCGCGGCGATCTCGATCGCATTGAAGACCGTCGGCTATTCGGTTGCGGCGAACTATGCCGGCAATGACGCCGCAGCGGCGAAATTCAAGGCTGAGACCGGCATTCCGGTCTACAAATGGTCGGTCGCCGACTATGATGCCTGCGCCGCCGGCATCAAGCAGGTCGAGGCCGATCTCGGCCCGGTCTCGGTGCTGGTCAACAATGCCGGCATCACCCGCGACGCCATGTTCCACAAGATCACGCGCGAGCAGTGGAAAGAGGTCATCGACACCAACCTGTCCGGCGTCTTCAACATGACGCATCCGCTGTGGAGCGGGATGCGCGACCGCAAGTTCGGCCGCATCATCACCATCTCCTCGATCAACGGCCAGAAGGGCCAGGCCGGCCAGGTCAACTATTCCGCCGCCAAGGCCGGCGATATCGGTTTCAGCAAGGCTCTCGCCCAAGAGGGGGCGCGCGCCGGCATCACGGTCAACGTCATCTGTCCCGGCTATATCGCCACCGAGATGGTCAAGGCGATCGACGAGAAGGTGCTCAACGAGCGCATCATTCCCCAGATTCCTGTCGGCCGCCTCGGTGAGCCCGAGGAAATCGCGCGCTGCGTCGTCTTCCTCGCATCCGAAGATGCCGGCTTCATCACCGGCTCGACCATCACGGCCAATGGCGGCCAGTATTTCGCCTGACGACGGCGATGTAGGCGCAGAGATCGGCGGGCCGGCGCGCCGGCCCGTTTTTCGTTGGCGCCATGGTCCTTCGAAGTGACAGCACGGCTGCTGACCCAATCCGGCACGCAGAGGTTAACAGCGGCCCGGCCGGCCTGTGCGAAACCTGCTTCCAAGCCTGTGGATTCTCGGTGGATAAGCTGTTCACAACACAAGATATTGGGGTGAACAAAACGGGAAAATTCCGCCATCACTGATTCGTCGCCGATTCGTTCCGGCTTTGAGCTGAACGTTAACGACGACAGCCGGAATCCCCTGCCAATTGCTTAACGCAGATTAAGAAAGATCAACAATTTCATAACCTTGGTCGAGGCACGCCAAGCCATTGTGATCGTTTATCGGCAAAGGTTAATGGCAATGCCCTCTTAGCACGAAACGGGCCAGTTCAGCGATTCAGCATGTGGTGCGTGTCGTGGTCGCGAAATCCACATATAGCCGTGAACAAAAGCTGAATCTGCAGGAGTCACTGATTCGTCGCCGATTCGTTCCAGACTCGTTCTATCCGTTAATCCGCATCTGATTGAGAGCTTGACAGAACCACCTTCTGGCCGCCGACGGAACATTCCGCTTTCGCTTCGCGCCCGAAATCCCTATGTGTCGCCTGTCATACGCGCCCATTTGAGGCACGCTCCCGACAACCAGAGGCCAGAAGCCTTATCTCCAGGTCCCGGAAGCCTTATTCTAGGTTGATGAACATCCAGCCCAAACACACTGAGCCGCTGATCCTGTCGGGCCGCGACGTGACCGCCGTGCTCGGGCCGACCAACACCGGCAAGACCCATCTCGCCATCGAGCGCATGGTGGCGCATGAGAGTGGAATCATCGGCCTGCCGCTCAGGCTTCTGGCGCGCGAGGTCTACGCCCGCGTCTGCGAAAAGGTCGGCGCCCACAAGGTTGCGCTGATTACCGGCGAGGAAAAGATCCAGCCACCGGGCGCCAAATATTCGGTCTGCACCGTCGAGGCCATGCCGCGCGAGACCGACGCCGCCTTCGTCGCCATCGACGAGGTGCAGCTCGCCGGCGACCTCGAGCGCGGCCACATCTTCACCGATCGCATCCTGCACCTGCGCGGCCGCCAGGAAACGCTGCTGCTGGGCGCCGCCACCATGCAAAGTATCCTGCAGCGCCTGCTGAGGGGTGTCTCGGTGGTGACGCGGCCGAGGCTGTCGCATCTTGCCTACGCCGGCTCCAAGAAGCTGACCCGCCTGCCGCGGCGCACGGCGATCGTCGCCTTTTCCGCCGACGAGGTTTACGCCATCGCCGAGTTGATCCGCCGCCAGCAGGGCGGTGCCGCCGTCGTGCTCGGCGCGCTCTCGCCGCGCACCCGCAACGCCCAGGTGGCGCTGTTCCAGTCCGGCGATGTCGACTACCTCATCGCCACCGATGCCATCGGCATGGGTCTCAACCTCGATCTCGACCACGTCGCCTTCGCCCAGAATCGCAAGTTCGACGGCTTCCAGTACCGCAATCTGACGGCGGCCGAGCTTGGCCAGATCGCCGGCCGCGCCGGCCGGCATCTGCGCGACGGCACGTTCGGTGTCACCGGCCAGGTCGACCCGCTGGACGAGGATCTGATCAAGAAGATCGAAGGCCACGACTTCGACCCGGTGAAGGTGCTGCAATGGCGCACCGCACATTTCGACTTTGCCAGCCTCGACGCGCTGAAGCGCTCGATCGAAACCAACGCCCCGGTCGAGGGACTGACACGGGCATTGCCTGCCGTCGATGCACAGGCGCTCGAGCATCTGTCGCGCGACGAGGACATCCGCGCACTCACCACCAATGCCAAGCGCGTGGCGCTGCTGTGGGAAGCCTGCGCGCTGCCCGACTACCGCAGGATCGCGCCGGCCCAACATGCCGACCTCATTGCCTCGATCTACACGGACCTCGCACGCCACGGCCATGTCGACGAGAATTACATGGCCGAGCAGGTGCGCCGCGCCGACACAACAGAGGGCGACATTGATACGCTCTCGCATCGCATTGCCCAGATCCGCACCTGGACATTCGTGTCGAACCGGCCCGGCTGGCTGGCCGATCAGGCACACTGGCAGGAAAAGACGCGCGAAATCGAAGACAGATTGTCGGATGCGCTGCATGAGCGGTTGACGAAACGCTTCGTAGACCGCAGGACTTCCGTCCTCATGCGGCGCCTTAGAGAAAATACCATGCCTGAAGCCGAAATTAGTTCTACCGGAACCGTCCTTGTCGAAGGCCACCATGTCGGCGAGCTGCAAGGGTTCCGCTTCACCGCCGACCAGACCGCCGGCGGCGAAGACGCCAAGGCGGTGCGCACCGCTGCCCAGAAGGCGCTGGCCGCCGAGTTCGAGGCGCGCGCCGAACGCTTCGGCGCCTCGGCCAATGGCGATATCGCGCTCGGGTCGGATGGCACGCTGCGCTGGATCGGTGCGCCGATCGGCACGCTTGTATCAGGCGAAGACGCGCTGAAGCCGCGGCTGGTGCTGCTGGCCGACGAACAGCTGACCGGCCCGGCGCGCGACAAGGTCGCCGCGCGTGCCGAGCGTTTCGTCAATTTCCAGATCGAGTCGCTGCTGAAGCCGCTGGTCGACTTGAAAAATGCCGACCAGATTTCCGGCATCGGCCGTGGCATCGCCTTCCAGCTGGTCGAGAATTTCGGCCTCATCAACCGCCGCGACATCGCCGAGGAGATGAAGTCGCTCGACCAGGAAGGCCGCGCAGCCCTTCGCCGGCTTGGCGTGCGCTTCGGCGCCTACCATGTCTTCGTGCCGGCGCTGATCAAGCCGGCGCCTGCCGGGCTGGTGACGCTGCTGTGGGCGCTGAAGAACGACGGCAAGGACAAGCCAGGTTTTGGCGACGTGGTCCATGCGCTCGCCTCGGGTCGCACCTCGGTGGTCATCGACCCCGCCTTCGACAAGACCTTCTACAAGCTTGCCGGCTACCGCAATCTCGGCCGTCGCGCCGTGCGCATCGACATCCTGGAACGGCTGGCGGATCTGATCCGTCCGGCGACCAACTGGAAGCCCGGCCTCGGCCAGCGCCCGGACGGCGCCTATGACGGCCAGTCCTTCATGGTGACGCCGCCGATGATGTCGATCCTCGGCGCCACCGCGGACGACATGGAAGAGATCCTCAAAGGTCTCGGCTACCGTGCCGAGCCGAAGCCGGCCGTCGAGGTCAAGGCGCGGCTCGAAGCACAGGACAATGCCGCGCGCGAAGCAGCGATGGCGAAGCTTGCGGCGGAAGAGGCTGCACGAGCCGAGCAGACCAAGGCGGCGGACGCCGCAGCAGAGGCAGCAGTCGAAGGGTCGGAGCCGGCATCGGACGCAGTGGCCGTTTCGGAAACGGCGACCGAAATGACCTCCGACGCCGCGGCGGAACCTGCTGCGCCTGCCGTGGAAGAACAGGCGGACGCTCCGGTCGAAACCGTGCAAGACGAAGCGCCTGTTGCCGAGGCTGCTGCTGAACCGGAACCGGTTGAACCGCAGGCAGAGGCTGAAGCTGCCGAGACTGAAGCCGCAGCGGCAGAAGAAGTTGCACCGGCCGAGCTGGTGTCAAATGCCGCGCCGGCAACGGACGCCGCGCCGGACGAACCCGTGACGGTGACTGAAGCAGCCACCGGGGAATCCGCTCCGGAAGCCGAAGCGCCAAAACCCATCCTGTTGTGGCGTCAGGGTCGTTTCGAACAGCGCCCGCGCAACCGCGACGACAACCGCAGGAACAATCGCCCACGCAACGGACAAATGCGCGGCCGAAGCGATGCGCCTGCGAACGCCGGCGCACCGGCCGCCGCTGCACCCGGAGAGCGTCCGGCCCATGAAGGACGGCGCGATGGAGCCGGCAAGCCGCGCTTCGACCGCTCGAAGTTCAAACCCAAGCCGCAGGCCGAAGGCGAACAGCGACGTGACAGGCCGCAGGGCGAGCGTCCCGACCGCCGCGAAGGCCGTCCCGACTGGAAGGGTGGCAGGCCGGATGGCAAGGGTGGTCCGCAAGGCGGCAAGCCCGCCTTCCAGCCAAAGCCGCGCGAGGAGCGCCCGGTGCGTTTCGATCCGGATTCGCCCTTCGCCAAGCTCGCCGCTCTGCGCGACCAGTTGAAGAAGTAGAACCCGGCTCGCTTCGATGGTTGCCGAAGGCCGCCAGCGCATCGACAAATGGCTGTTCTTCTCCCGCGTCGTGAAATCGCGCTCGCTGGCGGCAAAACTGGTCGTCGCCGGCCGGGTCCGCATCAATCGCGACAAAGCAGCGCAGGCCTCAGATCAGGTCAAGCCGGGCGACGTCCTGACCATCACGCTCGAGCGGCGCATCTTCATCTGGAAGGTCCTCGGCGCGGGTGCGCGACGCGGCCCGGCCGAGGAAGCCCGTACGCTCTACGAGGATATGTCGCCACCGCCCGCACCGAAGGGCGAAGCCCCTCCCGATGCAATTCCGGGGCTGCGCGAGGCCGGCAGCGGCCGCCCGACCAAGAAGGAACGTCGCCAGACCGACCGATTGCTCGGCGAAGATTGATGCCTGGCGTCCAAAAACAGGCGGCGCTTGCCAGGATAACGACGTGTTTGAAGCAAAACTGAACCCGGCAAACAGGAAGCCCTGCATGAGGTCGCCGGCCTCTGGGGCGCCGGCTGCCTGGAATTCCATTTCGAAACGCTGATGCCGACAGGAATGGCTGCCCTTGCAAGCAGCGGCCAAAGGCGTTACCTGACGGAAAAAGCCCAACAAAATGGGACGTCCCGGAGCCGACCGATGACCTATGTCGTGACCGACAATTGCATCAAATGCAAATACATGGACTGCATCGAGGTCTGTCCGGTCGATTGTTTCTACGAAGGCGAGAACATGCTCGTCATCCATCCCGACGAGTGCATCGACTGCGGTGTTTGCGAGCCGGAATGCCCGGCCGACGCGATCAAGCCCGACACCGAGCCCGGCCTCGACAAATGGCTGCAGGTCAACACTGAATACGCCGAGAAATGGCCCAACATCACCGCCAAGAAGGAACCGCCGGCAGACGCGAAATCCTTCGACGGCGAGGCCGGCAAGTTCGAGAAATACTTCTCCGCCGAGCCCGGCGAAGGCGATTGACAATACGGCCGCAAAGGCCGGTATTACGCAGGGTAAGAGGCACGTCACATTAACCGGCTTGACAGCCGGCGCCGGGTTGTGGCCTTCGCGTATGCAGCAAAACCTTGATTCTTCCGACTTTTTGTGTTACATCAGCGAAACATGCCGGTGACACAACGTCGATTTATGGCGCAGACGCCCCAAATCACTGAAAGGTGAAAATCCCATTCGGACCAGAGCGATCTGGGCCAGGCGGTCGCGATGTTGCGGTTTGCCGGTCCGGCTTTTCCGATGGGTTCATCTGTTGTGCGGCTAACGGTCGGTTTCTCCGATCGCGCGAGTTCGGGCCGGCAGGACGCCGGTACCACAACAAGGAGTTCAGTGCGCAATGGCAACGATCACCCCGCAGAAGAAGTCCACCGCTGCGCGTCACGGTTTCAAGACCGGCGAGTACATCGTCTACCCGGCGCATGGCGTCGGCCAGATCGTCTCGATCGACGAGCAGGAAGTTGCTGGACACAAGCTGGAACTGTTCGTCATCGACTTCTCGAAGGACAAGATGCGCCTGAAGGTGCCGGTCGCCAAGGCGACCTCCATCGGCATGCGCAAGCTGTCGGAAGAGGATTATGTCGAGCGCGCGCTGAAGGTCGTGCAGGGCCGCGCCCGCGTCAAGCGCACCATGTGGTCGCGCCGCGCCCAGGAATATGATGCGAAGATCAATTCGGGCGACCTGATCTCGATCTCGGAAGTCGTGCGTGACCTCTACCGCGCCGACAACCAGCCGGAGCAGTCCTATTCCGAGCGTCAGCTCTACGAGGCGGCGCTCGACCGCATGGCCCGCGAGATCGCGGCCGTCAACCGCATGTCGGAAACCGAAGCCGTGCGCCTGATCGAGGTCAACCTCAACAAGGGCCCTAAGCGTGGCGCCAAGGCCGACAATGAAGAGGCCGAGCAGGAAGAAGCTGCCTGATCTTTCTCACCTTTCGAGAAATCCTGCGTGAAACGATTGGAGGCTCCGGTTTGACCGGGGCCTCTTTTGCTTTCGGGCGGCAGCTTCGATGTTGGTAGGCCTTGCGCATCAGCGTGCTGCATCGCGGCTTGCCGGCGCACCGAGCCGTCGAGCGCGCGTTTTCGTTTTAACGTGTGTCGCCACTTATCGCCTTGCCGCCAAAGCAGACCGCGGCAATGGTCTCGCGCAATTCCTCGTCGGCGATCGGCTTGTGCAGGATGCGGCTGCCGCTGGCGCTGATCTCCTTGAGGCGCGCCGGCGACGTATCGCCAGTAATGATGATGGTCGGGACAAGCCGGCCGATATGGGCGTGAAGCGCACGGATCGCGTCGGTGCCGGTGGTGTCATTCTCGAGACGGTAGTCTGCGATGATCAGGTCGACCGGCGCATCGCCGGCAGCCAGCGCCGCCGTATGGGCCTCCTGCGCCTCTGCGGCGGAGCGGCCGGGATAGACACGATGTCCCTCCAGGCTGAGCAAGCGCACCATGGCATCGAGAACGTCGCCCTCGTCCTCGACCACCATGATGCCGGCGGCACTGCTGGCCGGCGATGTCGTGTCTACCTCCAAGCGAGCTTGCACCGCGCCGGCCTTCGCGACGGTGATGGAAAACAGGGAACCGCGCCCGGACGTCGAAGCCAATTTCAGGGGGTGCCCCAACAGCTCGGCGGTGCGGCGAACGATGGCGAGCCCGAGTCCCAAGCCTTGCGTGCGGTCCCGCGCCGGGTTCTGCAACTGCACGAACTCCTCGAAGACCATCCCCTGCTGATCGGCGGGGATGCCGGGGCCGCTGTCGAGGACCTGTATCTCCACACATGCGCCGCGCCGGCGACAGCCCAGCAGGACACCACCTTGCTTGGTGTAGCGAAGGGCATTCGAGACCAGGTTGTTGAGGATGCGCTTCAACATCATCGGGTCGCTGTCGACGTAGAGACTGCTGTCTACCACGCGCCACGTAAGTCCGCGTTGTTTTGCCTCGGCGGCGAATTCATTGCGAAGATCACCAAAGAGGTCGCGCAGCGGCACCGCCTCGCTCGTGACCGTGACGATGCCCGCATCGAGCCGCGAGATATCGAGCAAAGCGTTGAGCAGCCCACTGAAGTTGCTGACAACCGATTTCGCCCGGCTGGCCAGATCGCGCGCCTCGCCGGAGGGTACGTCGCCGCGCTGCCCCAATATGGCAAGCGTCGAGACGCCAGAAAACGCGTCTTGGCACGGTCGGCGGTCTGCGCCCTGTCGCGTTCCTCTTGCAGGTGCTCGACCAGCGTTTCGTTCTCCAGTCGCAGGCTGACGGTTTCGCGCAGCATGCGGTAGGTGATACGGCAGTAGTAGAAATTGATCGCCACCAGCGATGCGAGCAGGAACAGGAAGGCGCCGGAAATATCGCTTTGGGTGGTCAAGCAGCGCAAGGCGACCGGCACCACCGTGGCCAGGATGGAACCGACCAGCGCCGGCGGAAAGGCCGACAGCGACGGCACCGTACCGCAGACGAGACCAGTCAGGACGATGACCGTGAAGGACAGCACGATCGGCGCCTCGGGCATAAAGCCGACCCAGCCAAGCACCCCCCACAGAAGGCCCGACATACAGGAAAACGCCGTGGCCAGCCATGCCCAGCGCAAGATCGAGCCGCGATCCCTTGAGCGGCTGGAAAAACGGCGCGACGCCAGCACCCGGACAGCCGTCAGCAGATACAGCGCCGCCAGCCAGCCGGTCAGCCAATTGGCGGAAACGGCCGTTCTCAGAACATAGACCGCCGCCATCGAGATCACGATGTTGGAGATGACCACGCCGTAGGAATTGCGATACAGGAGTTCGACCAGGGCCTGGCGTATCTTGTCTTCCTGCATCGAATCCCTCCAATTGTCCCAAGTAATTCTCCGGCCGGTCTTCCCTGTACCGTTGATCTACCGGCAACCTGTTTCGCATAAGTTGGCGATCGATCCATATACGCCGCTGCAGCCCTGGATGGTGCCCCGATGAACCGCTCGCTCACCGCCATACTCGCCGACGACCATGCCATCGTGCGCGAGGGGCTGAAGCTGCTTATCTCGGCTATGGACAATGTCTCGGTCGTCGCCGAGGCTGCGGATGGCGAGGCGCTGCTTGGCCAGCTGCGAAGCACGCGCGCCGACCTTTTGATCCTCGACCTCGGCATGCCGGGTGTGGCCGGGATGCAGTTTATCGCCACCATCAGGACCTTGGCGCCACGCCTGCGGATCGTGGTGCTGACGGCCAATGTCGAGCCGAGGACAGTACGCGCCGCGCTCAGCGCCGGCGCCAACGCCTACCTGACCAAGGATGGCGATCCCGAGGAACTCGGCGCTGCCATCGAAGCGGTCAAGAACGGAGGCACCTATCTGGCGAAAACCGTTCGCTTCGCGGTCAGCGATATAGGCAGGGACAGCGAGCCGATGGCCGCGCAGGAAATCCTGTCCCCGGTACCGCTGACGCGGCGCGAACGGCAGATCCTTCAACTGGTGGCGCAAGGCATGATCACGCGCGACATCGCCGAACGACTGGGCATCAGCCTGCCGACCGCTCGCAAACATCGCGAAAATCTGATGGGCAAGCTCAGTCTCCACAACACCGCCGAACTGACCGCCTACGCGGTTCGTCTGGGATTGCCCACCGGCTGATATCGCAGCCGCTACAATGGGCGACCCGGCAACGTCCCCTTAACCATCGGCAGATTAGCCAAACCCGATCATCATCCAAATACGGCATCCGTCGTATGTTTTCGGCCTGCCCCCCGGCCTACTCCTCCCACGGTTTGATCATGGGAGGAGCTGTCATGCCATCGCTGGATCTCTGGATTCCGTTCGCCCTCGCAACGCTCGCCTTCGCCTGCATGCCAGGACCGGCGATTCTCTACATGACAGCGCAGACGCTGGCCCATGGCCGTCAGGCGGGATTGATGGCGGCGCTGGGTGTCCATCTTGGTTGTTACGTGCACATCCTGGCCGCGGCGGTCGGGCTCGCCGCACTGATGGAACACGCGCCGGTCGCTTTCTTGGTGATCCGATGGGCGGGCGCCGCATATCTCATTTCGCTGGGCCTTGCCATGTTCCTGGGCTGGAACCGGATGGGTGAGGATGGTGCCAGGCCGGCCCCGAATACATTTCGCGACAGCATGGTCGTCGAGATCCTCAATCCCAAGACGGCACTGTTCTTCCTGACCTTCCTGCCGCAGTTCGTGGATCCGTCAGCCGGCATGGCCGTCGGGTTGCAGTTCCTCATCCTCGGCATCATCGTCAATCTCATCTTCTCGATGGCCGACCTTGCGGCGGTCGGCATCGCCTCGCTCGCCGTTGGCCGGTTCACTGGCGCCGGATGGGTGATCCCCAAGACATGCGGCTCGATCCTCATCGGACTTGGCGTGGCGCTCGTCAGCCATCATATCTGAACCTGCAAATGAAGAGCTGCGATTTCGAGGGAGATCTGACGGTGAAATTTCAGCGGCTGCTGGCGGCAAGGCCCGATATGCCGAAGGATGGCTGACGGCCTGCTCGCGCATCCGGCAAGATATACCGGAACCGGAGCGCCTTCGGGGCCATCGCCCGAATTCTACAGACCCTAGGCCGCGCCTACCCGCCGCCGCCTTCCTTCTCAGCCTCCTGCTTCAGCGTCGCAATGAACCGCTTCGTCCGTTGCTGCTCCGGATTGTTGAACAGCACCGCGGCCGGTCCCTTCTCGACGACGACGCCGGCATCGAGGAACACCACTTCCTTGGCAATCTTGGAGGCGAGGCGCAGATCATGCGTCGCCATCACCATGGTCGTGCCTTCACTGGCGAGCTTGCCAAGCACGTCGACCACCTCTTGCGCCAGTTCCGGGTCGAGTGCCGAGGTCGGCTCGTCGCAGAGCAGCACTTTCGGCGACGGCGCCAAGGCGCGGGCGATCGCCACGCGCTGCTGCTGGCCGCCCGACAGCGTCGCCGGCCAGGCGTCGGCCTTGTGCGCCATCCCCACCTTCTCCAGCAGAGCCAGCGCCCGCTCGCGTGCCCTCTCAGGCGCCCATTTCAGCACCGTCACCAGCCCTTCCATGACGTTCTCGATCGCGGTGCGATGCGGAAACAGCTGGAAGTTCTGGAACACCATGCCGGTCTGCAGCCGCAGGCGCTGGATATCCCTGGCCGGAACCCTGCCACCAGGATGGAATTCGAGCGTCTCGTCGCCGATGCGCACCGTGCCCGAGGTCGGGATCTCCAGGAGGTTGATGCAGCGCAGCAGGGTGCTCTTTCCCCCGCCCGACGGGCCGACCAGCGCCGTGACGCTGCCTTCGGCAATGGTGACCGTCACGCCCTTCAACACGAGATTGTCGCCAAAGCGCTTTTCGATGTTGCTGAGGCCGATCATGAGCGTGCCTCCAGGAAGCCGCCATAGCGGTTGAGCCGGGTCTCCAGCCGCGTCTGCAAGGCCGACAGCACCGAACTCAGCGCCAGATAGAGGATCGCCGCCTCGACATAGAGGATCAGCGGCTCATAGGTGGTGGCGACGATGCGCTGCGCCGCCTGGAACATCTCCGGCACGGTGATGGCGGCGGCCAGCGACGTATCCTTGACCAATGAGATAAAGGTGTTGGAAAGCGGAGGCACCGCGACCCGGCCGGCTTGCGGCAGGATGGTGCGCCGCATCGCCTGGCTCCAGGTCATGCCGATCGAATAGGCCGCTTCCCACTGGCCCTTCGGCACCGAGCCTATGGCCGCGCGGATAATTTCCGACGTGTAGGCGCCGATGTTGAGCGTGAAGCCGATCAACGCCGCCGTGAAGGCGTCGAGCAGGATACCGACCGACGGCAGGCCGTAGAAGATAAGGAACAGCTGCACCAGCAGCGGCGTGCCGCGGAAGATCCAGACATAGAAGCGCACCAGCGCGACCAGCGGTTTCGGACCAAACAGCCGGGCAAGCGCCGCACCCAACCCAACGGTCAGCCCAAGGACGAAGGACAACAGCGTCAGCGGCACGGTGAAGATCAGCGCCGCCCACAACAGCGAAGGCAGCGACTCCAGCATCAGTTGCAGCCAGTGCGGCACGTAACATCCTCCAAATAAGTCGAGGCTTCGTCGAGGCGCGACATATCACGACAAAAGCGGCGGACCGTCAAAGACGGCTCGCCGCTCGATATGTCCTGTGGGCCGCGGAGCGGCCCGCCTATAGATTACTTCGAAACGTCCTGGCCGAAATAGGTGTCGGAGATTTTCTTATAGGTGCCGTCGGCCTTGATGTCGGCCAGCGCCTTGTTGATCGCCGCGACCAGCTCCGGATCGCCCTTGCGCACGATGACGCCGGAATAGTCGGCGTTTTCCTCTTGCGCGGCGATCTTCACATTGGCGTCGGGCTTGTGCTTCTTGAAGTCGAGGAACGACAGGCTGTCATTGATCGTGGCGTCGGCACGGCCTGTCAGAAGCAGCTGGATCGATTGGTCGAAGCCATCGGTGCCGACCAGCTCGGCGCCGTTCGTTTCGGCCAGCTTGCCGAAATTCGAGGTCAGCGACTGCGCCGACTTCTTGCCCTTGAGATCGGCAAAGGTCTTGATGTCTGTGTTGTCGCCGCGCACGATCAGCACCGCCTTGGAGGCGATGTAAGGATCGGAGAAGTCGTACTTGGCCTTGCGGGCATCGGTGATGCCGACCTCGTTGATGACGGCGTCATAGCGATTGGCGTCGAGGCCGGCGATCAGCCCGTCCCACTTGCCTTCGAGGAATTCGACCTTGACGCCGAGCTTGTCGGCGATCGCCTTGGCGATTTCGACGTCGAAACCGACCAGCGCGCCCGAAGTGTCATGATAGGTGAATGGCGCATAAGTGCCTTCCGTGCCGACCTTGATGACCCCGGCCTGCTTGATCTGGTCGAGATTGGCGCCGGCATGGCCTGCGGTGACAGCCAAGGCCTGCAGCGTTCCGGCGATGATGAGCGACTTGAGCCATTTCATTTTTCTGTGATCCCGTTCTTGGCCGGCCGACCGGCATATTGTGAGCGCTGGAAACTGACAGATGCAAGCCGAAAAAATAAGGAACAGAATTCCAAAAACAACCGGTTTCTGAAATCGGATACTCAAACTGGCGCTTTCCAGCCGACACCAGAACTGTCGCGGATCATCCCCGGAGCCCGTCGGGCAACACAATCCCGCAGCCACGGTCGCGGAACCTTTCCCGCGCATGGCAGTTCTGGCTGTTCTAGGGCACGACGCCGCCATTTCAACCCAGGCGCCAGCCAAGTTTGCAAAGTCATCCGCACCACCCAGGGAGCGCCTCATGATGGAAGACACGGCAGGACGGATCATGGTCCGCGCGGCAATGAAGGCTCCCTACCTCGAACGTGACGAAGAGCATCGGCTTGCATTGCTCTGGAAAGAGGACAACGACCAGAACGCGCTGCACAGCATCACCGTCGCGCATATGCGGCTGGTCATTTCCATGGCCTCCAAATTCCGCCATTACGGCCTGCCGCTCGGCGACCTGGTCCAGGAAGGTCATGTCGGACTGCTCGAGGCCGCCGCCCGCTTCGAGCCGGAGCGCGAGGTGCGGTTCTCGACCTATGCGACATGGTGGATCCGGGCCTCGATGCAGGACTACATCCTGCGCAACTGGTCGATCGTGCGTGGCGGCACCAGCTCGGCGCAGAAGGCGCTGTTCTTCAACCTGCGACGCCTGCGCGCGCGGCTGGCGAATGGCGCCGAGCCACTATCAAACGCAACGCTCTATCGCGAAGTATCGGAAGCACTCGGCGTCTCCGAAGCCGACGTGGCGATGATGGATTCGCGGCTGTCGGCTCCCGACTCCTCACTCAACATGCCGGTTGCCGACGATGCGGGTTCGACCGAGCGCATGGACTTCCTGGTCTCGGACGATCCGCTGCCCGACGAGATCGTCGGCGACAAGATCGATGTCGCGCGCCGCTCGCTCTGGCTGAGGGAGGCGCTTCGCGCGCTCAACGCACGGGAGTTGAGGATCATCGAGGAACGCCGGCTTAACGACGAGGGCGCGACGCTGGAAGCGCTCGGCGAAACCCTCGGCATCTCCAAGGAACGCGTCCGCCAGATCGAGGCCCGCGCCATGGAAAAGCTGAAGGTCGCGTTGGTGAAGCAGAATCCGGAGTTCATGGCGACTGCCGCCTGAACGGCGGCAGGCGTCCGCAGGTGCCTACTTGTCCGTGACGATCTTGACCTTGTCGCCGGCCGAAACCGCGGCACCAGGCGACAGCGCGTTGAGGACGCGGAACAGGTCGAGCTTACGGTCGACGCCGACCATCTGCGCCGAAAGCGAACCCATCGTCTGCCCAGGCTGGACAGTGACGACGCGGATGCGCAGCGGCTTCAGCGCCGCCTTTTCGGCGGCACTCAAGATCCGGAACGAGCCGCTGACCGAGCGGGCGATTGTGTCCAGCGACGTGCTGGCCGAAGGGGCCGCGGTCAGCAGCCGATAAACCTGGCCGCCGGCGCGGATCACCGCAATGTCGAACTGCCAGCCTTCGGCGCCGGCATGCGCGGTCGCTGCCTCGTTGCCGTTGATGGTTTCCTGCCTGACGCTGCTGTCGACGAGACCAGCCACCCAGCCGCTGCGGATATAGTCCGTCAGCGCCCGGTTCTTGTCGATCGACACGCCATCAAAACGGATCGCTATGTCGCCGGGGCCGGTGGCCGTCACCGCTGCCGCCGAATTGTCGATGATGAAGCCGTCCGGTACCGTGAACGAAACGCCAAGGCCCGGATGCAGGAAGGTTTCGCCGCGCACATAGCCTTCTTCCGGCGTGTCGCCATAGAGCAGGCCGTCTATGCCGGCGAGGAAGGAATCGCGGTCGCGCGTGCCGACGCCCGGCGCGCCGAACTGGCGGGCATGGCGCTGCGCCAGATCGATGCGCTGCGGCGTATTGGGGTGCGTGGCCAGGAAATCGAGGCTGGCGTCGGTGGCGCCGCTGATCGAGCGGAAATCCGTGTAGGCCGACATCGATTGCAGGAAGCGGCCGGCGGCGAAAGGATCATAGCCGGCCTCGCCGATCGACTTGATGCCGATGGCGTCGGCTTCCAGCTCCTGGTTGCGCGAGAATTGCGCGAGCCTCAGCTTGCCGCGGATCAACGCCGCCTTGGCGGTCGGGCTGTCGCCGAGCACATCGGAAACCACCTTGGTCGCCAGGCCTTCCTCTGCCTCGAGTTGCTGGCGCTGCAAGCCGTGATTGGCGGTGACGTGGCCCATCTCATGCGCGATGACAGCGGCAAGCTCGGCCGAATCATTGGCCAGCGCCAGGAGGCCGCGCGTGATGTAGAGATAGCCGCCCGGCAGCGCGAAGGCATTGACATTGGGCGAATTCAAAATGGTGATGCGATAGGTCTGTGTCGGGTTGGCGGACACCACCGTCAAACTACCGACCACCTTGGCGACCATGCGCTCGAGCTTGGGATCGGAATATTCGCCGCCATAGGTCGCCAGGATGCGCGGATGCTGCGCCCTGGCCAATTCGGCGAGCTTGTTGTTGGCGCCGACATTGTCCACCGTGATCGGCTTGTCGGAAGGCTGGAAGCCGGATTCCTGAACTTCCGGCGGCGTGAACATCTGGCAGCTTGCCAACGCCACGGCAAAGCCGGCCAGCGCGAGGAAGCGCGCCAGCGGTTTCATTCCCAATGTGTTAGCGCCGATCGCCAGAACGGCTTCCTTTCGGGTCCCGGCACATGACATTGAAAATCGGGGACGATCTTCAGAATGCTCACGTGCCATATCTCAAACTGCTGCAGCATCCGCGGCCCGTCCCAGGGGCGGGCGCCGGATACTGCAGGCAAATCACGGCCTGTGCCGGACCGGTAGGGCGGACCTAGCCACACTCCCCCGGTCATGGCAAGCAAACGCCACATCGCCTGGAGCCGGTTTGACCGTAAATTATGTCCGCTTCCGGGCAACATCGCGTGATGTGGAATATCCGGCACCCGCGCCGATATAGCGCCGGAACGCCTCCGGACCAGCCCCGGCAAAGAAATCATCAGCCTTGCCGGTCGCAGCGACCAACCCATTGTCGACAAACACCATATGCTCGCCGATGCGGCGTGCATCCTCCGGCTGGTGGGTGACGAACAGCACTGTCATGGCGCGTTCGGCATGAACGGCGGCAACCAGATCCAGCATCTCGTCGCGCAAAGCCGGTCCGAGCGAAGCGAAGGGCTCGTCGAGCAGCAACACCGGTCGGTCGCGCACCAGCACGCGGGCCAGGGCGACGCGCTGGCGTTCGCCCCCCGAGAGCTCGCGCGGCAGGCGTTTCTCCTTGCCCGCAAGACCGGTGCGCGCAAGCGCCTCGGCGACCGCGGCGCGGTCCGCCTCGGTCAGCCGCAGGGATGGCGAGCGGCCGAGCCCGACATTCTGCTCGACGGAAAGATGCGCGAAGAGATTGTTCTCCTGGAACACCATCGACACTGGCCGCGCCGAGGCCGGCTCGGCGCTGACATCGACACCGCCGATCAGCACGCGGCCCGACCGTGGGGTCTCGAAGCCGGCGACCAGATTGAGCAGCGTCGACTTGCCCGAACCGCTCGGCCCCATGATGGCGGTGATCGTCGCCGCGGCAAACTCGACATCGAAAACAAGCGGCGCCTCGCCATAGCTGCCATAGCTGAACGACACTTTGTCCAGCCGCACCGGCGCGCCCTTCGCGAGCCCGTTGGCCGCCTTTTCACGCATCACGGACCTCCTCCCTTCCCAGCCAGTGCGCCGCCACGATCAACGCGAGACAGACGAGGCCGAGCAGCAGTGCGAGGCCGGCGGCATCCTCGGTGCGGTAGCTGCCCATCCGAGCCAGAAGAAGGTAGGGCAATGTCTGCACGGAATCACCGCCGAACAAGGCAATGACACCGAGATCGCCGAGCGACAGCGCCATGGCGAAAGCGAAGGCCGTGGCGAGCGGTCGCCGCAGCGACGGCCAGTCGACCAGCATCAGCCGGTTCCAGCCCGCAATGCCGAGCTGTGCACAGAGCCGTTCGTGACGCTCGCTCGCTGCATCATAGGCGGGACGCACGGCGCGGAGCGCAAACGGCATCGCCATCACCGCGTTGACGGTGACGACCATGACCGGGGCGAGGGCGAAGACATCGCCGACATGGCGCAACAACAGGAACCAGCCGGCGCCGACGACGATCGGCGGCACGACCAGGACAAAGCCGGCGCCGGTATCGGCGGCATGTTCGAGCAGTGTCTTGCGGCCAGTCCGGCTGTTCAGCGCCAGTGCCCGCCGCGCCATGGTCAGCGCCAGCGACAGCATCACCGAAAGCAGCGCCGACAGGAAGGCGAGCGCCGCGCTGGTCAGCGTTGCCTGCCGGACAGTGGCCTCGCCGGCCAAGCGGGCGAGATCGGCACTCAATCCGGCCATCACGGTTGCCGCCATCGGCCCGACAACGAACAGCAGCGCCAGGACGATGAGTAGCGCGTTCAACCAGGTCTCGCTCCGATTGACCGAGAGATAGCGGCGTTGCGCGACCGGCAAATTGGTGTCGCCGACCACATTGGCGCCTAGCCGCGTCAGTGCCAGCACCACGATAAAGGTCAAGGCGATCTGCAGCAGCGTCAGTGCAACGGCCCGTGCGGGATCGAAATCGAAGCGCAGCGCCTGGTAGATGCCGACCTCAAGCGTTGTCGCGGCCGGCCCGCCGCCGAGCGTCAGCACGATCGTGAAGGATGTGATGCAGAGCATGAACACAAGCCCGGCGACGCCGGGCAGTGCGGCGCGCAGCGTTGGCCATTCGATCAGCCGGAACGCCGGCCGCGCCGCCATGCCGAGCTGGCTCGCCAGCCGCCATTGGTCGGCCGGTATGGTCTGCAGCGCCTCGAGGAACAGCCGCGTCGCCAGCGGCAGGTTGAAGAAGACATGGGCGACGAGAATGCCGGACAGGCCATAGATGCCCGGCCAGCTTCCGCCGCCGATAACGGCAAGCACGCCGGCGAAGTAGCCGGCACGGCCATAAAGCGCCAGGATGCCGAGCGCTGCAACGATGGCCGGCAGCGCCAACGGCACGGCGAAGATCTGCAGGATGAAGGCGCGGCCGAAGAAACGTGGATGCCGCGACAGAGCGCGCGCCACAAACAGCCCCGGGATGACCGAAAGCAGCGTCGACAGGACCGCTTGCCAGAGCGTGAAGCGAATGACGCGAAGCAGATAGGGATCGAAGGCTGCCCAGGCGCCCGAGAAATCATGGGCGCCCTCGAAAAGCAGGCCGGCAAACGCGCCGCCGATCAGCAGCGCGATTGCAGCGAGCGCTACAATGCCGGCACTGACGCGGGAATCCGTGGAATGCGCCGGCGCCATCGCGCTGCCTACTTGCTCATCGCCGCCAGCCATTCATCGACCCAGGCCTTGCGGTTGGCAGAGACCTCTTGCGGGCTGAACAGCAAGGTCTTCGTTGGCTTGACCAGTTTGTCGAAGGCCGAATTGAGCGGCTTGTCGGTCTTGCCTGCCGGGAACATCCAGTTGGTCTCGGGGATGGCATCCTGGAATTTCGGCCCGGTCATGAAGGCCATGAACTTGGCCGCCAGCGGATTCTTGGCTCCTGTCGTGGTGATACCCGCCACCTCGATCTGCAGATACTCGCCCTCCTCGAAGGAGGCCGCCTGGTAGCGCTCCGTGTTCTCGGCGACCATGTGGTAGGCTGGCGACGTCGTGTAGGACAGCACCATCGGCGCCTCGCCCTTGGTGAACAGCCCATAGGCCTCGCTCCAGCCCGGCGTCACGGTCAGCACCTTGGCCTTGAGCTTGGCCCAGGCCTCGGGTGCCTTGTCGCCATAGACCGACTTGACCCAAAGAAGCAGGCCGAGGCCTGGCGTCGAGGTGCGCGGATCCTGGATGACGATCTTGTCGTTGGCACTGCCTTCGATCAGCTCCTTCAGGCTCTTCGGCGGCGTCTTCATCTTCTGCGTGTCGTAGACGACAGCGAAATAGCCGTAGTCGAAGGGGACAAAAGTGTCGTCGCTCCAGCCGCCCGGCACATTGACATCCGTCACCGCGCCATGCGGCGCGAACAAGCCTGACGCCTTGGCATCGGCGGTGAGATTGGTATCCAGGCCAAGCACGATATCGGCCTTGGTCGATGCGCCTTCCAATCTGACGCGGTTGAGCAGCGCGACGCCATCGGCGACCGAGACGAAGTCGACGTCGCAGCCGCATTCGGCCTCGAACTCCTTCTTCACCACGGGACCCGGACCCCAGTCGGCGGTGAAACTCTCATAGGTGTAGACGGTGAGCTTGTCCTTGGCCAAGGCGGGCCCGGACAAGGCCACGACCGTTGCTGAAACAAGAGCGTATAAAAGCGTGCGCATCGGCGCCTCCTTCGTTTGAATTGAAAGGAATTGAGGCGTCGGACTGTCCGAAACGTCTAATCCCTCCGCCGGTACAAACCGGATCAGGTTCAGCGGGTTGGCGAGACTGCCTCTCAGCCGGTCCGCGAAGATCGCGTCCGGCACCCCGTTAGAGCGTTTCGACACATAGGCCGGGCCGATCCGCCATGCAAGCGGGAGTTTGCCGCCTTCCGTTTCCCGTGCCGGGCTGGTAAGGGCCACACGATATGAGCACATTCACCATCCTGCTTGGCGGCGATCTCATCCGTACGCCACGGCTCGACCGTCAGGTCAAAGGCTCCCGCGTCATCGCCGCCGACGCCGGCATCGGTCATGCGCGGTTGCTGGGTCTCGTGCCGGAGCTGTGGGTGGGTGATTTCGATTCGGTGCCGGCCAACCTGCCGGACGATCTCGCTTCCGTGCCGCGCCGGACCTTCCCGGCGGAAAAGGACCAGACCGATGGCGAACTTGCCGTCGCCGCGGCACTGGAGCGCGGCGCGACCCGCCTGGTGCTGGCCGGCGCCTTTGGCGGCAAGCGCGCCGACCACGCTTTTCTGCATCTGTCGCTCGCCCTGCGGCTGGCGGAGGCGGGAACGGACGTGCTTTTGACCAGCGGCGCTCAGGAAGGCATCCCCCTGCTGCGCGGAACGGCCGGCTTCGACTATGCCGACGGCACGCTGTTCTCGGTGCTCGGCTTTTCCGAGCTCGACGGCCTGACCGTCACCGGCGCCAAATGGCCGCTCGCTCACGTCAAGGTGGCGTTCGGTTCGTCGCTGACCATTTCCAACGAGGTCAAGTCCGACAAGACCGGGGGCCGCCTCGAAATCGCGCTCGGCCATGGCCGCGCGATGCTGCTCGCTCATCCCTATCCCTTACCTGAAAGCTGACATGGCCCCGCCCCTTCTCAACCTCGACGGGATAAAACTGACCTTCGGCGGCACGCCGCTGCTCGATGGCGCCGCCTTGACGGCTTCGGCCGGCGACAAGATCGCACTGGTCGGCCGCAACGGGTCCGGCAAGTCGACCCTGCTGAAGATCGCCGCCGGCCTGATCGAGCCGCAGGACGGCGAAGTGTTTCGCCAGCCTTCGGCGACCGTCCGCTATTTGCCGCAGATGCCCGACATGGAAGGTTTTGCCACTGTCCGCGCCTATGTCGAGGCCGGGCTTGGCCCCGCCGACGATCCCTACCGCGCCAGCTATCTGATGGAGCATCTCGGCCTGTCGGGTGAGGAACGTCCGAACGACCTGTCGGGCGGCGAGGCGAGGCGCGCCGCCCTTGCCCGCGTCATGGCGCCGGAGCCCGATATCCTGCTGCTCGATGAGCCGACCAACCATCTCGACCTCTCGGTCATCGAATGGCTGGAAGAAGAACTCATCCGCACCTCCTCGGCGCTGATCGTCATCTCGCACGACCGCCGCTTCCTCGAACGCGTGTCGCGCGCCACGGTCTGGCTCGATCGCGGCCAGACCCGCAGGCTGGACAAGGGCTTCGGCCATTTCGAGGAATGGCGCGACCTGGTTCTGGAGGAAGAAGAACGCGAGCAGCACAAGCTCGGTCGCCAGATCGTTCGCGAAGAGCATTGGCTGCGCTACGGCGTGACGGCGCGGCGCAAGCGCAACATGCGCCGGCTTGGCGAGTTGCAGACCATGCGTCAGCGTTTTCGCGGTCATCGCGGGGCCGAAGGGTCGGCGACCATGGTGGCGAGCGACGCCACCGAGTCCGGCAAGCTGGTGATCGAGGCGAAAAACATCGAAAAGAGCTTTGGCGATCTCACCGTGGTCAAGGCGTTTTCGACCCGCATCCAGCGCGGCGATCGCGTTGGCCTGGTCGGGCCGAACGGCGCCGGCAAGACCACGCTCTTGAAAATGCTTACCGGCGAGATGAAGCCGGACGCCGGTTCGGTGCGGCTCGGCACCAATCTGGAGATCGCAACGCTCGACCAGAAGCGTGAGGCGGTCGACCCGCAGGAGACGCTGGCACAATATCTCACCGATGGGCGCGGCGAAAACCTCGTCATCAATGGCGAGCAGCGCCACGTGGTCTCCTACATGAAGGATTTCCTGTTCAAGCCGGAGCAGGCGCGCACGCCGGTGCGCGAGTTGTCCGGCGGCGAGCGGGCGCGGCTCCTGCTGGCGCGCGTGCTGGCGCGGCCCGCAAACCTTCTGGTGCTCGATGAGCCGACCAACGATCTCGACATGGAGACGCTTGAACTGCTGCAGGAACTGGTCGCCGGTTTCGCCGGCACCGTCATCCTGGTCAGCCACGACCGCGATTTCCTCGACCGCACCGTGACCAGCCTGATCGCGCCGGATGGTGAAGGCCGCTGGATCGAATATGCCGGCGGCTACTCCGACATGTTGGCGCAGCGCGGCGGCACGAAGCTGGACGACCGCAAGGCGCGGGCGAGAGCCGAAAATGGCGAGGCGCCCGCGTCAGGCAAGAGCGAAGCCGCCGCGCCAAAAGTGCCGGCGAAGAAACTGTCGTTCAAGCAGAAATTCGCACTGGAATCCCTGCCGAAGAAAATCGAAGCTGTGATGGCCTCTATCTCGCGGCTGGAGAACAACATCGCCGATCCGGCCTATTACGAGCGCGATCCGGCCTCGTTCCAGAAAACCATCGCCGCCCTCGACAAGGAGCGCGCCACGCTGGCCGCGCTCGAGGAAGAATGGCTGGAACTGGAGATGTTGCGCGAGGAGATGGAGGGGTGAGGAGTGTTTCGGCCGTAGGCCGATCAATCGACGACGATTTGTCGATTGAAGCGACGAACGCCCGGAGCCATAGCGAAAGGGGCCGAGCGCCCCTACCTGCAGCTAGAACCGCCTGATTGCCTCCATACAGAAATGCGCATATATTATGCGCATGTTGCGGAGGCTGTTATGCGCAAAATTGCCTTGAGTGCGACCCGTCAGCCAGCAAATCTGTCGATCGATTCGAACCTCATGAGGGAAGCCAAGGGACTTGACGTGAATGTCTCGCGCGCTGCGGAGGCCGGCATCGCGGAGGCGGTAGCTGCCGAAAAAACGCGGCTGTGGAAGCTTGAGAACCGCGCCACGATGGACGCGTGGAACGACTATATCGAGAAACATGGCATCCCGCTGGAAGAGTACCGGCAGTTCTGATGCCCCGCTATGATGTCTTCGCCGGTCGCATCGAAGGCAGCTATGTGCTCGACGTTCAGTCAGAGCTTCTCGGCAATTTCAAGACGCGGGTGGTCGTGCCGCTTCTGCCGGTCGCAATGGTGCCACCGCCGATGCGAAAGCTTCATCCGATTTTTGAGATCAACGGTCGAAAGCTCGTTATGGCAACACACCTGGTTGCCACCGTTTCGGCCAGCGAATTAGGCGAAAGTCGGCTGAACCTGATGAAGCACCACGACGACATCGTCGCTGCGCTCGACATGCTGTTCCAGGGCTTCTGAACGGCGGCTACAGCGTTCTCAGCCTGCCGTCTTGGCCTGCCAGGCCTTGATTGCCTCGTCGAACACCTTCTCTCCGGGAATGCCCTTTTCCATGGTCAGCAACGCCCGCCGTCCGGTCTTGTAGACCACCGGCACGTCGATCCAGTCCTGGCCGCGCAACAAGGTCATGTTGGCGTCTTCGTCGGCCTTGGTGTCGTTGAGCGCGACGAGGAAGAAGCCGTCGGCGATCTTGGCCGGAATGCCGATCAGCGGGCTGCCGGCATCCTGCTCCGAAGCCTTCATGGCAACGCGCAGGATGTTGTCGACACCGCCGCCCTCGAAGCCGTCGGGCGTCAGGAAGATCATCTCGATGATATGGCTGGCCGGCAGCGTCTGGTCGGTGTTGCGGCGGATGGTCATGCGCAACTGGATGTCCTTGCCGGGAATGGTCGCCTCGGCGCGGATCGCCGGCTCCGGCGGCAGGTCGCCACCGGGCGATTCCTGCACCAGCGACCAGACGATGTTGCCGGGCTCGGCGGAGCCCTGGGCGGTGCTGGTGCGCTCCTCATAGAAGATCGCCTTCTGGCCGACAGGCAGGGCGGCTTCCGCAGGCGCAGCCGCCGGGGCGGGCGGCGCGGCACCTGCCGGTGCTGGCGGCGTGCCGGCAGCACCGGCCGGCGCTGCAGGCGCTGCTCCGTTGGCAGGCGGCGTTGCGGGGGCGGCATCTGTCGCCGGAGGCGTAGTCGCGGCAGGCGTACCGGCGGCCGGTGCGGAAATCGCCGGTGCGTTCGTGGCCGAGGGCGGAGTGGTCAGCGCCGCGACCGATTCGCCTTCGCCGATGCCGCTTTGGCCACCGGCCGGACCCGGGTCGACTTCACCACCCTGCGGTGTCAGCCGCTGGGTGTATTTCGTGCTTTCGGCTTCCGTGCCGCCAGCCGCGGGCGCCGGCGGCGCTGCCGCGGCATCGGTTGCCGGCTTGGCCGGCGCCGGCTTCACGGGTTCGGTTTTCGCTACCTGATTGCCGCCAAGCCCCAGCATCTTGCCGAAGGCGTCCTTGTTCAGCCAGATGCCATAGCCGCCGCCGGCAACGACCAGCAGTGCGACGACAGCCGCGATCAGCCCGCCATAGCTGCGCTTGCGCTCGGCGGGACGCAGGCGCTGGAAGGTGTCCTGTACCGGCTCTTCATTGTCTTCGTTGCTGGAAAAGACATCGGCCTCGTCGTCCGCCTCCTCGGCGTTCATGCCTGGAAGAGGCGTGTCGGCGCGAGCCGGCTGGGCAGGCGCCGGCGTCGATCTTTGCCAGCTTGGCTCGACCTTGGCGGCAGGCGGCGGCGCGGGTTGATAGAGCTCGGGCTTGGCGACGGGCGGTGCCGGCCAGGCCGATTCCGCCTTCGCCGGCTGCCTCGTATGGCTTGGCTGGTTCTTGTTGCGATCGATCGACGAAAAGATGTGTTCCAGCTCCGCGAGCGGGTCGGTCTCCGGCACGCTCCTGGCATAATCGCGCTCGACGCTTGTAATGGCGTCTTCCAGCGAACGCATCTGCGTGGCTATGGCTTCGGGAGCCCACGGCGGCGAACGTTCACCAAGCTTCTTCGCCAGCATGGTGCGAACGCTGGCATAGATGCGCGTACGCTTTTCCGGCGTCTCGTCGCCATGCTTGTCGAGCGCGTTTTTCAGAATAGCAACGAAATCTGCCATGCTTCAGTCGACCTGTATTTTGCTTCCGCGCCGGCCCCCACAAATCAGCCGCGATGCCCGGAAAGGCTTCAGAAACTAGTCTTGAAACGGATCGGTCACAAGTATCGTGTCGTCGCGTTCCGGGCTGGTGGAAAGGAGCGCGACCGGTGCGCCGATGAGCTCCTCGATGTAGCGGACATACTTGACCGCCTGGGCCGGCAGATCATTCCAGCTGCGCGCGCCGGCAGTGGTGCCTTTCCAGCCCTCGAGCGTCTCGTAGACCGGTTCGACACGTGCCTGCGCGCCCTGGCTGGCCGGCAGATAATCGATCATCTCGCCGTCGAGACGGTAACCGGTGCAGACCTTGATCTCGTCCAGCCCGTCAAGCACGTCGAGCTTGGTCAGCGCGATGCCCTTGATGCCGTTGACCGCGACGGCCTGGCGCACCAGCACCGCGTCGAACCAGCCGCAGCGGCGCTTGCGACCGGTGACGACGCCGAATTCATGGCCGCGCGTGCCGAGGAATTCGCCGACCTCGTTCTTCTGCTCGGTCGGGAACGGACCCTCGCCGACGCGTGTCGTATAGGCCTTGGTGATGCCGAGCACATAGCCGATGGCGCCCGGGCCAACGCCGGAGCCGGCGGCAGCCTGTCCGGCAACCGTGTTCGACGAGGTCACGAACGGATAGGTGCCGTGGTCGATATCGAGCAGTGTGCCCTGCGCGCCCTCGAACAGGATGCGCTCGCCAGCCCGGCGCTTGTCGTCGAGGATCTTCCAGACCCGGTCCATATAGGGCAGGATGTCGTCGGCGACCGAGGTTAGTTCCTGCATGATCGCGTCATGCGTGACTTCCGCATGACCAAGCCCGCGACGCAGCGCATTGTGGTGCGTCAGCAGCCTGTCGACTTTCAAGGGCAGTGTTTCCAAATCCGCCAAATCCATCACCCTGACCGCGCGCCGGCCCACCTTGTCCTCATAGGCGGGGCCGATGCCGCGACGGGTCGTGCCAATCTTCGTCCCGGAATTGGATGCGGCGTCCTCACGAAACCCGTCCAGCTCTCGATGCAGGGACAGGATAAGCGCTGTGTTTTCGGCTATTTTCAGGCGATCCGGCGCTACTTCGACACCTTGCGCCTTGAGTTTTGCCACCTCGGCGACGAAAGCGTGCGGGTCGAACACGACGCCATTGCCGATGATGGACAGCTTGCCCTGGCGCACGACGCCCGACGGAAGCAACGACAGCTTGTAGACCTTGCCGTCGACGACCAGCGTATGGCCGGCATTGTGGCCGCCCTGGAAACGCACCACGACATCGGCGCGCTCCGACAGCCAGTCGACGATCTTGCCCTTGCCTTCGTCACCCCACTGCGAGCCGACGACCACCACATTGGCCATGTTTCTTTTCCCTTGAGACGCCGCCAAGCGGCTTGAATATGGTTCGAAACGACAGGCCTCTATAACGTCAAGACCTCACGAGCGCGACCTTTCTTTGCCGTCGAAAATGCCCTGAGGCACAACAATTTTCGGCTTTGACATCATTTACTTGGGCGAGCGAGGGCAATAGGCCGGCAAACACCGCAGCTCCGGCGACTGGAATCCCACGATGCATCGAAGCGCCTACATATTCCTGCTGCTCACCACCTTGCTTTGGGGTGGAAATTCGGTGGCCGGCAAGCTGGCGGTCGATCACGTCTCGCCGATGACGCTGGTCTTCCTGCGCTGGGTGCTGGCCGTGGCGATCATGCTGCCCATCGGCTGGAAGACCATCCAGAAGGACTGGCCGGTAGTCCGCAAGCACTGGTTCGTGCTGGTCGCCCTCGGCGCCAGCGGCTTCACCCTGTTCAACACCATCTTCTACACGGCGCTCAACTACACGACAGCGATCAATGTCTCGATCGAACAGGCAGCGATGCCGATCCTGATCATGACTGCCAATTTCGTCTTCTTCCGCCTGCGCGTGAACTGGGCGCAGATTGTCGGCGTCGTGCTGACCATCGCCGGCGTGATCCTCACCGCCTGCCATGGCGACCCGCGCCGGCTGTTGACGCTGGAACTCAATTTCGGTGACGCCATCATGCTGGTCGCCGTCTTTCTCTACAGCGGCTATTCGGTCGGGTTGCGGCTGAAGCCGGTGATGCACTGGCAGAGCCTGATGCTGGCCCTGTCGGTTTCGGCACTCGTCACCTCGTTGCCGTTCTTCCTGTGGGAGGTCCTCGCCGGCAAGGTCATCATGCCCGACGCGCGCGGCTGGACCGTCATCGTCTATACGGCGATCGGCGCATCGGTCGTTTCGCAGATCTTCTACATCAGGGGCAACGAGCTGATCGGCGCCAACCGCGCCGGCCTGTTCATCAATCTGGTGCCGATCTTCGGCACGCTGCTGTCGGTGCTGATCGTCGGCGAGACGTTCCAGCTCTATCAGGCGCTGGCCTTGGTGCTCGTGCTGGGCGGCATCGGGCTTGCCGAATACAGCGGGCGCAAGATGGCGGTGGCGGACCACCGCGGATGACATTTGGCGGCTGACGCCCTCCGCCGTCGCGGTAATCACGCGAACGGCCTGGACTTCGCCAATGGCGCGGAAACAGCGGCATGAATCCTGCCGCGTCCCCTACTTGGAACATTTCACCTCCAGCGGAGTTTGAACGCCAGGGAGGCGACATGATGAGCCACAACCCTCGCAGCACGGCAAGCATTGCTGGTCACCCTATCCACCCGATGCTGATTCCGTTTCCGATTGCCTTTTTTGTCGGCACCTTCGTTTGCGACCTTATCTTCTGGCGAACAGCCGATCCCGGATGGTTCACCGGGTCGCTTTGGCTTCTCGGCGCAGGCCTGATCATGGCTGCCCTGGCCGCGCTTGCTGGCTTGACGGACGTTCTCGGCGATGTTCAGGTCCGCAATCTCACGACGGCATGGCTCCATGCCGGCGGCAATGTACTCGTCGTGTTGATCGAGCTTTACAACTGGTACTCGCGGTATGCCGGCGGAGCGGCGGCCGTGATGCCAACCGGCATCGTCCTATCGCTGATCGTGGTTCTCATCCTGCTGTTTACGGGCTGGAAGGGCTGGGAACTGGTCTACCGACATCGCGTGGGTGTCTCCGATGGCTCGGACGAGTTGACATGAACCGGCCGCCGCGGCGGCCGGCGCCAACGAGGTGGGTCGGAGACCGCCTGTCCTCAATCACATCGCGTTGACGTCGAACTGCAGCCGCTTGGCCGAGTCGATCGACTTGTGCGCCTTGACCTTTTCCAGCACGGCTTCCGGGAACGGCGCGTCGAGATAGAGCAGCGCTATGGCATCGCCGCCCGGCCGGTTGCGGCCGAGCTGGAAGTTGGCGATGTTGACGCCATTCTCGCCGCAGACGGTGCCGAGCAGGCCGATGATGCCCGGCGCGTCCGCATTGGTGGTGTAGAGCATGTGCTGGCCGACCTCGGCATCGAGGTTGATGCCCTTGATCTGGATGAAGCGTGGCTTGCCATCCGAGAAGCATGTGCCGGCGATCGAGCGCGTCATGTGCTCGGTCTTCACCGTCAGCTTGATATAGCCGTCGAACACGCCCGACTTGTCGCGCTTGACCTCGGCCACGATGATGCCGCGCTCCTTCACCATGATCGGCGCCGACACCATGTTGACGTCCGAGACCTGAGGCCGGATCAGCCCGGCGAGTGCTGCACTGATCAGCGCGCGCGTGTTCATCGTCGCGGTCGAGCCGTCGAACAGTATCTCCACCTCCTTGATCGGATCCTCGGTGACCTGGCCGACAAAGGCGCCGAGCACCTCGGCGAGCTTGACGAACGGCTTCAGCCGCGGCGCCTCCTCGGCGGTGATCGACGGCATGTTGATGGCGTTGGAGACGGCGCCCTTGATCAGATAGTCGGCCATCTGCTCGGCAACTTGCAGCGCGACATTCTCCTGGGCCTCCGTCGTCGAGGCGCCGAGATGCGGCGTCGCCACCACATTCTCCATGCCGAACAGTTCGTTGTTCTCGGCCGGTTCGACCTCGAAGACGTCGACGCCAGCGCCGGCCACCTTGCCACTCTTCAGCGCTGCGACCAGATCGGCCTCGACGATCAGACCGCCGCGCGCGCAATTGATGATGCGCACGCCCTTCTTCATCTTGGCGATCGCCGCGGCATCGATGATGTTGCGCGTCTTGTCGGTCAGCGGCGTGTGCAGGGTGATGAAATCGGCGCGGGCGAACAGCTCGTCGAGCTCGACCTTGTCGACGCCAAGCTCCTCGGCACGGCTGTCCGACAGGAACGGATCGAAGGCGATGACGTGCATCTTGAGGCCAACGCCGCGCGTCGCGACGATCGAACCGATGTTGCCGCAACCGATGACGCCCAGCGTCTTGCCGGTTATCTCGACGCCCATGAAGCGGTTCTTTTCCCATTTGCCGGCATGGGTCGAGGCGTTGGCTTCAGGGATCTGGCGCGCCAGCGCAAAGATCATCGCCACCGCATGTTCGGCTGTGGTGATCGAGTTGCCGAAGGGCGTGTTCATCACGATGATGCCCTTGCGGCTTGCCGCCGGGATATCGACATTGTCGACGCCGATGCCGGCGCGGCCGATAACTTTGAGATTGGTAGCGGCGTTGATCAGCTTTTCGGTGACCTTGGTCGCCGAGCGGATGGCGAGGCCATCATACTGGCCGATCACTTCGGCGAGCTTATCCTTGTCCTTGCCGAGATCGGGCAGATAGTCGACCTCGACGCCACGATCCTTGAAGATTTGCACGGCGGTGGGGGAGAGTTTGTCTGAGACGAGAACGCGGGGCGCCATGGCGGCCTCCTTGAAATGGATTTGATCCTGATGGGAGTGGGCGGCCCGAAGGCCGCCGCGAACGATCTCAGGCCGCCGCTTTGAGCGACGCCTTCTGTGCGGCGAATGCCCAGTCGAGCCAGGGCAGCAACGCTTCGAGATCCGACGTCTCGACCGTCGCGCCGCACCAGATGCGCAGGCCGGGCGGTGCGTCGCGATAGGCACCGATATCATAGGCGACGCCTTCCTTGTCGAGCACCGACACCAGCCCCTTGGCGAAGGCCGCCTGCCCGTCGGCATCGAGTGCGGACACGTCCGGATCGGTGAAGGACAGGCAGACGGACGTGTTCGACCGTGTCGCCGGCTGGACGGCGAGATGACCGAGCCAGGAGGACTTGCCGACAAAGCGATCGAGGACGGCCGCATTGGCATCCGCCCTGGCGATCAGCGCGTCGAGGCCGCCGGTCGACTTCGCCCAATTGAGCGCATCGAGGTAATCCTCGACGCACAGCATCGAGGGCGTGTTGATGGTCTCGCCCTTGAAGATACCTTCGATCAGCTTGCCGCCTGAGGTCAGGCGGAAAATTTTCGGCAGCGGCCATGAGGGCTTGTAGGTTTCCAGCCGCTCGACGGCGCGAGGCGACAGGATCAGCATGCCGTGAGCGCCCTCGCCGCCCAGCACCTTCTGCCAGGAGAAAGTGACGACATCGAGTTTTTCGAAGTCGAGCCTCTGCGCGAATGCGGCGGAAGTCGCATCGCAGACGGTCAGGCCCTTGCGGTCCGCGGGAATGAAATCGCCGTTCGGCACGCGAACGCCCGACGTGGTGCCGTTCCAGGTGAACACCACATCGCGGTCGAAATCGATCTTGGTGAGATCAGGCAGCTCGCCGTAGCCGGCTTCGATCTTGCGCACGTCGGCGAGCTTCAATTGCTTGACCACGTCGGTGACCCAGCCGGAACCAAAGCTCTCCCAGGCAACCATGTCGACGCCGCGCTCGCCGAGCAGCGACCACAGCGCCATCTCGACCGCACCGGTGTCCGACGCCGGCACGATGCCGATGCGGTAACCCGCCGGGACCTGGAGAATCTCGCGCGTCAGCTCGATCGCCTGTTCGAGCTTGGTCTTGCCGATCTTGGCGCGGTGGGAACGGCCGAGCGCAGCATTTCTTAGCGCCTCGACCGACCAGCCGGGGCGCTTTGCGCAGGGACCTGAGGAGAAATTGGGGTTTGCCGGACGGAGTCCGGGCTTCGTATGCGTCGTCATCGTGGTCTATCCTTCCAGATAGTGGCCCCTCGTTGGGGAGGGGTGGCCCACGGACGGCGATATTCGTTCGGGCTTCAGGCGTCAAGAGGAAAGTTTTTGTCGTTGCCGGGATACCGGCGATCCCCGATCAGGATGTCGTGACTTCAAACGCAAACGACGGACCCCATGATCCGCCGTGCTGGTCCTCGTACTCGCCGCGCCTACCAGAGATCGTAGCGCAGCCCGACCTTGACCTGATGATAATCGAGGCCCTTTTTGAACTCAGGGTTGCCGACAGCGTCTGCTGTCACGTATTTCGCGGAAGGCAGAGCCGTGTATTGATAGCCGACATCGACTGCAACATTCTTGCTGACCTGATAAGCAAAGCCGGCGCCGAGCGTATAGGCGAAGCTGAACTGCTTCTCCGACTGCGTCGTCCCATCATAGCCGTTTGGATCGTCGCATTCAAAGATGGTCGTGGTTGTACCTGATGTTGTCGATGAATTCTGACAGTTGCGAGCGCCTTGAGCGTACTTGTAGGTGCTGTACGCTATGCCGACACCGCCTCCGACATAGGGCGTGAAGCCGACATAAGTGCCCAGGTCGACAAAGGCGCTGGCCATCACATCGTAGGCCTTGTTGTTGCCGTCGTTGGAGCCTTCGCATCCACGGGTGCTTGGGCCGGCGAACGCGCTTGTGCTGCCACCGCTGGTGACAGTCACCGTCTGCGTTCCATCGCAAGTACTGTCGAATTTGCTGGCGAATTTGCTTGTCGGCAGCAGACCGAAATTCAATTCACCGCGGAAGTAATCGTTGAAATGATAGCCCATACCTATCGAACCAGACAGCGGGCTGGTGTCCGTAACCAGACCGGCCGGAGTTTCCGAAAATTCATAGGGCTTGTTGAAGGCATAGCCGAGATCGCCGCGCAGATACCAGCCGGAGCCGACCTCGACCGGGACGTAGTCGGGCGCCTGGTCGACATAGATCGGCGGATCGTAGTCGGCCGCGTGCACCGGCGTCAGCGGCAGGAGGGCTAGTGCACCGAGCGCCAGCGCCATACGCGATGTAAGTTTCATGGTCCCCGACTCCCGAATTTGGCGCAGCCCGCAATCGCAGCGGCAGCCATCGTTTCAAGAAGCATTGTTAACCATAGTGGTTAAGTGCCGGTTAAGGCTAACAGAGCGTTAGCGAATTCATTTCCCCTGTCGATTCCAGGCGGCCAACGAAAAACCGCCCGACTGAGGCCGGGCGGTTTGTGAAGAATTCAAGTAATGTAGATGCTGTTACTTGGTGTAGATCGGCTCGGGTTCGGGCTGGTAGGCAACGACCGGCGCGGCGCAACCGTTGTTGCCACCGAACTGGTAACGCAGGCCACCGCGCACTTCGTGTGTGTTGATGCCACGATCGAAGCCGGGACCGGAGCTGGTGATGTTCCAGTCGAACATGCGGCCGCCCTGGATATGGGAGAAGCGGTAGCCGGCATCAAGAATGATCTTGTCGGTCAGGCAGTACGAAGCGCCGGCCATCAGACCGTAGGCGAAACGCCAGCTTGATCTGCCGGGATTGAACTCGGTGGTGTTCGGGTCGTAGACATCATCCCACTTGACGCGGGCGCCGCCGATGCCGGCGCCAACGTAAGGCGTGATGCCGTGATAGGTGCCGAGATCGACATAGGCATTGGCCAGCAGCAGCAGGGCGCTCATCTTCGATACTTCGGTCGAAGTACCGTTGATGTCCGAGGTGCCGCCGTTGAAGTTCGACTTGAACCAATAGTCGGCGGTCAGGTCGGTCCGGAAGTGATCGTTGATCTTGTAGCCGACGCCGGCGCCGAGCGAGAACCCGCCCTTGAGCTTGCCGAAATCGAAGCTTCTGGTGCCGGGCGTGACCGTACAATTACATTGATCGATGGTGTAGGTCATATAGTCGATGCCGCGCACGGTCGACTTGTGATAGTCGATGTCGCCGCGGATATACCAGCCGCCGACTTCTACCGGCTGCTCGTAGACGGCCTGAGGCGGAGCCTCTTCGACGATCGGTTCCGGCAGGTCGGCCGCGAACAACGGCCCCGCCAGGCCTGCGAACAGTAAGGCGAGCAGGGCCTTTCTTGCTGTCTTGAACATGCTTGTCACCCCTGAGAAGCTCGGAACGGCGAACCCGCCCGAAATGCGATTGGCTTTCAGTCGTGGATAATGAATTGCAAAGGTTAAAAGGCGTTTAACCCTGTTGCTTAACCACGAATCTCGAAACTTCTGGGAACCGGTGCGAGATTTCCGAACAGCGAACAGACTGGGAGCCGACAAGAAAAAGCCCGCCGAAAGGCGCGCCTTGGACAGGTTCAGGCGACGACGTCCTGCCGGGCGCTGTGGGGCTCAGGCGGCGCTGCGCGTTTCCGAGATGATGTCCACGATGCCATTCACCACGGACTCGACCAGTTGCGGGTCGTCGCCCTCGGCCATCACGCGGATCAGCGGCTCTGTCCCGGATGGCCGGATAACCAGCCGTCCGGTCTTGCCGAGCCGGTTACGCGCGTCTTCGATGGCGGCCTTGACCGGCGCCTCCTCGAGCGGCTTGCCGCCGGAAATGTGAACGTTCTTCAGGAGTTGCGGCACGGGTTCGAATTTCTTCGACAGTTCGCTGACCGGCCGGCCCTGCCGCTTGATGCAGGCCAGCACCTGCAGCGCCGAAACCAGGCCGTCGCCGGTGGTCGAAAAGTCGGACAGCACGATATGGCCCGACTGTTCGCCGCCGACATTCAGCCCGTGCGCGCGCATATGCTCGACGACATAACGGTCGCCGACCTTGGTGCGGTGCAATTGCAGCTTCATGTCGCCGAGGAAGCGTTCGAGGCCCAGATTGGACATGACGGTTGAGACGACACCGCCGCCGGCAAGCCGCCCGCTCTGGTGCCAGGATTCGGCGATCAGCGCCATGATCTGGTCACCATCGACGATCGCGCCGTTTTCATCGACGATGACGACGCGATCGGCGTCGCCGTCGAGCGCGATGCCGATATCGGCGCGCACTTCGTGCACCTTCTTTTGCAGGCCGGCCGGGTGGGTCGAGCCGCATTCCTTGTTGATGTTGAAGCCGTTGGGCTCGACATTGATGGCGACGACTTCGGCGCCCAGTTCCCACAGCGCCTCGGGCGCCACCTTGTAGGCCGCGCCATTGGCGCAATCGACGACGATCCTCAAGCCCGCGAGCGACATCGAGCGCGGCAAGGTGCGCTTGGCGAATTCGATGTAGCGGTCATGCACGCCGTCGACGCGCTTGGCGCGGCCAAGCCCGTCGGAATCGGCGAGCGCCAGTTCGATATCCTTGTCGAGCATGCTCTCGATGCGCTCCTCGATCTCGTCGGAGAGCTTGTAGCCGTCGGGTCCGAACAGCTTGATGCCGTTGTCGTAATAGGGGTTGTGCGAGGCCGAGATCATGACGCCGATATCGGCGCGCAGCGAACGCACCAGCATGGCGACAGCCGGCGTCGGGATCGGGCCGAGCAGGAACACGTCCATGCCGGCGGCACAAAGACCGGCGACCATGGCATTCTCGATCATATAACCGGAAAGCCTGGTGTCCTTGCCGAGCACGACACGATGTCGATGGCTGCCGCGCTGGAAGGAAAGGCCGGCGGCCATGCCGACCCGCATCGCGATTTCAGCGGTCATCGGAAACTTGTTGGCGCGTCCGCGAATGCCGTCCGTGCCGAAATAATTCCCTGCCATGCCAGTCAGCTTCCTCGACGTTTCTTCCCCGGCACGTCATGCCACAAGTGGCCAGGGCGCTATGATCACATTGTGCGATTATACGTTACCAATCCTTAGAAAACCATTGTTGTGCACTGCACACAACGTGGCCGCAACCTGACATGCCCAGACTGCCATGCTGCAATATACAAGTCATTCGAGCCTTTCAGCGCGGATGCACCAGGAAAATCTTGCTCTGAACCAGGCAACGGACAACGATTTCATCACCTTATCGGGAGAAGCCGATTTTCGGCGATATATACGCCACTTAGCATCTGGCGCAACCGACCGTTGAGCGTTATTGATTTGCAGGGACGTATCATGGGCTGCTGCAACGGAGAAACGCTATGCTCATCCACCGACTTGCCACTTTGACCGGCCTCGCCGTCGCGACCTTGTTCCTGGCCGCGCCAGCCAACGCACTGACGATGGCCGAGTGCAGCACGAAGTATAACGCCGCCAAGGATGCGGGGACACTGGCCGGAGCGACCTGGAACCAGTTCCGCAAGGCTCAGTGCGGCACCGACGCCGCAGCGACGACCGACGCCAAGCCGGCCGATGCCAAGAAAGCGACCAACACCACGAAGGCTGCCGCGGCCGACGACAGCACGGCCAAGGGCCTGACGGCGAAGGAATGCAGCACCAAGTATCAGGCGGCGAAGGCTGCCGGCACGCTGAACGGCATGAAGTGGAACGACTTCCGCAAATCCGAATGCGCCGCCGGTGCATCCGCCGCTGCCGCCGCCAAGCCGGCGACCACCAAGGCCGCCGCGGCTCCCGCCGCTCCCGCAGACAATGGCGGCAAGGGCCTGAGCATGGCCGAATGCAGCACCAAGTATCAGGCCGCCAAGACGGCCAACACGCTGAACGGCATGAAGTGGAACGACTTCCGCAAGACCGAGTGCGGCGCAGCCGCCTCGGATGACGACACCGTGCCGGCCGCCGACGAGGCGAGCTACACCAAGGAGCCGGCGAAGCCGACGACGGCTGCGCCCAAGGGCGTCACCTTCCCGTCCGCGATCTCGCCGAAATATACCAGCGAGACCCCCGGAAAGGGCCGCATGCACACCTGCCTCGACCAGTACTATGTCCTCAAGGACGCCAACGCGCTCGGCGGCCTGAAGTGGATCCAGAAGGGCGGCGGCTTCTACAGCCTGTGCAATGCCAAGCTGAAGGGCTGATCGCTTAGCCATAGTCTCCAAACAAAGGCCCGCGCATCGCAAGATGCGCGGGCCTTTTTTGTTGCGCGAAGACGCACACTGCCTTGCTCGCATCTGCATGTCGCCGGCTGCCGGCATCATCAATTCGCCTACACTGCCCACCGCCAAGCTCATCGGTAGTCCGTAAAGATTCTGGTTGAACATATAGAGAACAAACCATATACAAATAGACGTCAAACTTATTATCAACCAGGAGGGTCTTATGCACGGTTTGAAATTGGCGGTATTGGCTGCGACCGCATTTGTCGCTTGGAGCGTCGCCCCCGCAAGCGCACTGACGATGAAGGAATGCGGCGAGACCTATCGAACAGCCAAGGAAGGCGGCACTCTGAACGGCATGGACTGGACGGCTTTTCGCAAGGAGAAGTGCGCGACATCAGCAGCGGACAGTGTCAGCGAGGATACGGTCAAAACCGAGCCGCAGACGAAAAAAGAAACCAGCGCGGCGGTCGCCCCCACTGTAGCGCCCGCGGGCGTGGCATTTCCGACCACGCTGGCCGCCGAGTTCAAGACCGAAAAGCCCGCGAAGGCGCGCATGAAGACCTGTCTCCAGGGCTACCATGGCAACAAGGACGCGGGCACGTTGAACGGCCTTCGCTGGATCCAGAAGGGCGGCGGTTATTACAGCCTGTGCAATGCCAAGCTGAAGAGCTGAGCGACAAGACATCTGAAGAAGAGAAGGCCTGCGAACCGCAGGGTTCGCGGGCCTTTTTGTTGCCTTCGAGGGCACGCCAGCGGCGACGTTGCCAATCTCCCCCTTGTGGGGGAGATTGGCTATCACCTAGGCTTTCGCCAATCGTCACCGTCGCAGATGCGAGGTCGCGGACAACTCCTCCCCAACGCCAAAAACAAAAAACGCCGCGGAGCAAGCCGCGGCGTTCGATGAAATCGGTGGCCGAACTCAGCTCGACGGCTGTGGTTCCATACCGCCTTCGGGCTCAGGACCCTTCTTGCGGCGGCCGCCGGACTTCGGCACGGCCGAGCCTCGACTTGGCGGCGTATCGTCGCCGAGGTCGCGTGCGGGCTTGTGGCCGGCGATCAACTGCTTGATCTCCTCGCCGGACAGCGTCTCGTATTCCAGCAGGCCCTGCGCCAGCGCGATCCATTCCTTCTTCTTCTTGGTCAGGATGGACTTCGCCGACGAATAGGCCTCATCGATCAGGCGGCGCACTTCGGCGTCGATGATCTGCGCCGTTTCTTCCGAGACGTTCTGCGTGCGCGCCACCGAATGGCCAAGGAATACTTCTTCCTGGTTGTCGCCATAGGCGACATGGCCGAGCTTGTCGGAAAAGCCCCAGCGCGTGACCATGGCACGCGCCAGCTTGGTCGCCTGCTCGATATCCGAAGAAGCTCCGGAGGTGATGTTCTCCTTGCCGAACTTGAACTCCTCGGCGACACGGCCGCCCATCATGATGGCGAGCCGCGAGATCATGTATTTGTAGCTCATCGAATAGCGGTCGCCTTCGGGCAACTGCATGACCATGCCGAGCGCACGGCCGCGCGGGATGATGGTGGCCTTGTGCAGCGGATCGGCCGACGGCACGTTGAGCGCGAGAATGGCGTGGCCGGCCTCATGGTAGGCGGTCAGTTCCTTCTCGGCCTGCGTCATGGCCGACGAGCGGCGCTCGGCGCCCATCATGATCTTGTCCTTAGCGTCCTCGAATTCAGCCATGGTGACGAGGCGCTTGTTGCGTCGCGCCGCCATCAGCGCGGATTCGTTGACGAGGTTCATCAGGTCGGCGCCGGAGAAGCCAGGCGTACCGCGCGCGATCACCTTGAGGTCGACATTGGGCGCCAGCGGCACGTTGCGCACATGCACCTTGAGGATCTTCTCGCGGCCGACGATGTCAGGGTTCGGCACCACGACCTGGCGGTCGAAGCGGCCTGGCCGGAGCAGCGCCGGATCGAGCACGTCGGGCCGGTTGGTGGCAGCGATCAGGATGATGCTTTCGTTGGATTCGAAACCGTCCATCTCGACCAGCAGCTGGTTCAGCGTCTGCTCGCGTTCGTCATTGCCGCCGCCGAGGCCGGCGCCGCGATGACGGCCGACTGCGTCGATTTCGTCGATGAAGATGATGCAGGGCGCGTTCTTCTTGGCCTGGTCGAACATGTCGCGGACGCGGCTTGCACCGACGCCGACGAACATCTCGACGAAGTCAGAACCGGAAATGGTGAAGAACGGCACATTGGCTTCGCCGGCAACCGAGCGCGCGAGCAGCGTCTTGCCGGTTCCCGGAGGGCCGACGAGCAGCACGCCGCGCGGAATCTTGCCGCCGAGCCGCTGGAACTTCTGCGGATCGCGCAGGAACTCGACGATCTCTTCCAGATCTTCCTTGGCTTCGTCGACGCCGGCAACGTCCTGGAAAGTGACGCGGCCATGCGCTTCGGTGAGCAGCTTGGCCTTCGATTTGCCGAAGCCCATCGCGCGGCCGGAGCCGGACTGCATCTGGCGCATGAAGAATATCCAGACGCCGAGGATGAGGATCATCGGCAGCCAGGAGATCAAATAGCCGAACAGCGAATTGGAACCGTCCGTTTCAGGCCGTGCATTGATGGTGACGTTCTTGTCCTGCAGCCGCGAGACCAGCGAAGGATCGCCGGGCGAATAGGTCTGGAAACCGCTGGAATTGTCGGTGTAGGTGCCGCTGATACGAGCGCCAGCAATGGTCACCGTCTTGACCCGCCCCGCCGCGACATCCTGCAGGAACTGCGAATAAGGCACATCGCTGGAAGCCCCTCGCGTCTGCGGCGTCTGGAACAGATTGAACAGGGCTATGAGCAGGACCGCTATGATCGCCCAGAGCGCGAGGTTGCGATAGTTCGGATTCATCAATTGTCCCGTTGGCGTCCGCGAGGCGGACACGCGTCATGAGAGGAAACTTGCGCCTAACATAGGGAGAGCGTCCCCCCTTGCCAAGCAGAACAGCACGTCTGGGTTAAGCTTTCGCGCAACCATCAGCCGGCACTGTGGCCGCTGAAAGGCAAGGGCGGGACCGGGGCCGCGCCAATCAGCCCGGCGACGGCCCGCGCCGGCGCTAGGTCGAAGGATGGCAGGAAGCGGCCGAAGGGGGCAACGACCGGCCGCGCTTCCACCGTCGCGGACTTCAGTCCATATCCAGGCAAACCAAGGCATTCACCGGCCTGCCACACCGCCGGTTCGACCGCGAGCGCGGCGCGCATCAGGCTCGACGGGGTTTTTCCTTCACCCGTCGCCAGCCGTTTCGCCGCTGCCGTGCCTAACGGGGCAATCAACAATGCGCTGCTGCTGTCGTTCAATGTGATGTGCCGGCGGCCGTCCCACAGGGTGCTGCCGGTGGCGGCAGCGGCGGCGGGCAGTCCGCGCGCCTCGCGGCGCAGGAATATGCCGGAGCGCCGGGAATCGACAACCGTCCGCGACAATGTGGCGCAAAGAAATCCAGCCCTCAGCCGACCGAACAGAGCCTCGCTGCGGGCCTCATCCGGCACGAAGGCAATCCCGCCGGTCGTGGCCAGAAGGATGCGCAACGCATAGATGGCCGCCTGCTCGTCACCGGAGGAGAGCAGGCACGGGTCGAGGCGGATGAGGCCGATGGCTGGCTGGCTGGCGAAGCCATCGATCAAACCGGCTGCGCTGGCGCCAAGCTGCCTGCGCTCGAGGGCGGCCTGGCCCGCGAGCATCAACATGCCCTTCACATGCTCGACACTCTCGCCGGCAAGTGCGGCCCGCACACGCGGCCGCTCGAAAGCCGCGTCGACATTGGTCGGATCGTCAGCCCAGCCGACATTTTGACGGCGCAGGACGTCGCGCAATACCGCGCGCCGCACGCCGAGGAGCGGCCGCACGATCCAGATGCGCCAGTCATAGAGGGTGGCCGGTGCCATGCCGGCAAGTCCCCGGCCGGCCATTCCGGCATGGCCTTGGCCCTCGTCCCGCGCGTGCCGCATCAGCACCGTTTCCGCCTGGTCGTCGGCGGTATGGCCGGTGAGGATCATGCCGATGCCTTCCGCTTGTGCCGCCTCGGCTAGCAGCCGGTAGCGCGCCTCGCGAGCGGCGGCGGGCAGACCGGTCGATGGCTTTGGACCCGACCATGTCAGGATGCGGTGTGAAATTCCGAGCCTGGCGCACAGCTTCGCCACTGTTTGCGCTTCCGCAGCCGAACCGGACCGCAAACCGTGGTCGATCGTCACCGCCAGCAGCCTGGTTGCCGGCGCCCTACGTTCGAGATGGTGTTTGAGAAGAAGGAGCAGGGCGGTCGAGTCGCTGCCGCCGGACACGGCCGCAACAGCGCCGCTGGTAAAATCGATATGCGAAAAAGGGTTAGTCGAAAGGTCCGGCTCGGTGTCGAGCATGATGCATGTCGCCCAAAAGTGATCCCGGTTTCAGGACAACGACATGTATGACAAGGATCAGCAGGCAGCCAGAGCCTTCTCCTGCTTGACGCGTTCCTTGAGCGCGCTGGAAATATCGGGGTAGCGCTTGCCGACCTCGATGAAAGTGGCGCAGGCAACGTCATGCTGCTTGAGGCCGACCAGCGACACGCCGAGCTTCAGCAACATGTCGGGAGCTTTCTTGGCCTTGGGGTAGTCCTTGCTGGCGGCAAGGAACGTCTCGGCCGCATCGCGGTATTTCTGCTGGCCGAGCAATGACTCGCCCAGCCAGTAATGCGCGTCCGCGGCCTTCGCATCCTTGGGGAAGCGGGCGATGTGGTCGCGAAAACCCTGCTCGGCGGTGCCGTAGTCGCCCGAGAGGATGAACTGGTATGAGTTGCGGTAGAGCTCTTCCGGATTGTTGGTGGCGGGCAACGCCGCGACCACCGTATCGGATTTGCCGGCCTTGGGCGCCGCCCCGGCGACTGGCGCGGTATCCTGCGCCGGCGCGGTCGATTGTGTGTTGCCGCCGGCATCGATGACATTGCCGTTCTTGTCGACGGTGATGCTGCCGAAGGTCTTTTCCGGCGCTCCCGTACCGGGAATAACCTTGCCGGGGTCGCCATCCGGAGATTCGACGATGACGTCCTCGACCGTCTTGCCGACTGCCGATTGATCGTTGGCGGGCTCGGCGCCGGCATCGGCCGGCGCCCGTGTTGCCGGGGCCGCCGCCACGTTGTTGTCGGTGCCGGTGGTGGCGTCCGATTTCTTCTGCGCCGGCGGCTGTCCGCCTTGCGTGCCGCCACCTTCCAGCTGCTGGAAGCGGAATTCATTATCTTCCTGCTGCTTGCGGATCTGCTCCTGCATTTGCAGGACCTGGAAATTGAGTTCCTCGATCTTGCCGTTCATCTGCCGCAGCTGCTCTTCCAAGCTGGTGACAGCGGTAGGATCGGACTGCACCAGCTGAACCTGGTCCGGTTTCTTCTTTTGACCAAAAAAACCGGGCAATTCGATACTGGGAAGATGGAAGGTAAAGCCGCTGTCGGTTGATTGCCCTGTGCCGCTCGCCCCGGTGCCGCTAGCCAGGGCGGTGACGCCTGATAGGAGCAGCAGCGCAAGCGTGCCGCTCAGAACCGATCTCAAATGCATGTGCCTCTCGCAGTGATTTCGTTAGCTTGTTCGCGCCTTCCAATCAGAATGGGACCAGCCAAGCGCCCTCGGCTCATAGCAGGAGCCGAGACTTCGGCCAAATTTTGTTTCGGGCATCCGGATATGAAAAAGGCGGCCCCAAGGCCGCCTTTCGCACAAGTATGTTGCATTTTTACCGCTAGACGGCCACGCGTCCTTTGACGCGCCGGTCCATGATGCCTCAGGAGCCAGCGCCGCTAAGCGTAGTGACCGCGCGGCGATTCTGCGACCAGCAAGAGATGTCGTCGCAAACCGCGACCGGACGTTCCTTGCCGTAGGAAATGGTCTTGAGACGGCTGGCCGAGACGCCCTTGGCGACAAGGAAGTCACGGGTAGCGGCTGCGCGGCGGGCGCCGAGCGCCAGATTGTATTCGCGCGTTCCGCGTTCGTCGGCATGGCCTTCGACGACGATGGCATACTGCTTGTACTGGTTCAGCCACTGTGCCTGGCGCGAGAGCGTCGTCTGCGCATCGGCACGGATCGAGGTCGAGTCCGTATCGAAGAAGATGCGGTCGCCAATGTTGACGGTGAAGTCCTGCGCCGATCCGGGTGTTGCGGCGCCGGCGCCGTTAAGGCCAAGATCGGCCGCGTTGTTCGGCGTCTTTTTCGAGGCGCAACCGGCGATGGCGAGCATCGCCACCAGCGCGATCATGACCGGGTTTCTGGTAAGTGCTGCAATACGGCCCATGCCGCCTCTCCTTCGTAATTCGAGTGGTCTAATTTGAGTGATTTCGTTGATCACCCAGTAACCACGTTTGGGTTAACCGGCATTCAAGAAACACGGTTAAATTTTGGTTTAAGCTGCCCGTCCGCAGCCATTGGCCATGAGCCACAGTTGGCGCGGACCCTAGGCGGAAATACGGCCAAAACGCGACAAAGAGATGGAAAAGAGGAATTGAAGAGTTGGGGAATTGAGGAACTGAAGAGAGAATTCACTTCAGCTTTTCTCTCAGATTGATCAGCATGCCGTAGATATGGGCATAGGATCGCAGCCAATCGTCGTGTTGTGCCTGGCTGATGTATCCAAGGTCGAACGCGTAGGAAATCCACGTCTCCACTTCGCTGCATGACCCCATTGCCATTGAAATGAACCGCGCGAATTCGGGTTTGGAGTGAGTCTGCTTGGCAAATCCCTCAGCCAAATTGGCGCAGATTCCCTTGCTGGAGCGACGCAACTGATCAGCCAGTGCGTATTGCTCCATTTTCGGGAAGGCGAGCGTAGCTTTATGCACGTCAAGAGAGACCACATAAGCGCGCTTATAAACCTCTAGATCCTTCGCACGCTTGATGTGGCCGCCCGCCTTCTCCATTCTTCAGTTCTTCAATTCCCCAGTTCCTCAGTTCGTCTCTTACTCCAGCAGCGGCGACCAGGCAGGGTCCGAAGCGAAGTTCGCCGTCGGGATCGATTGCTCGTTGCGTCCGGTCAGATCGACCGAAACCAGTTTGGGGCCACCGGCGGAATCGCGGAAGAACATCAGCACGCGGCCATTCGGCGCCCAGGTCGGTCCCTCCTGCTGGAAGCCGGAGGAGAGGATGCGCTCGCCCGATCCATCGGTCTTCATGACCCCGATCTGGAATTCGCCGCCGGTCTGCTTGGTGAAGGCAATCAGGTCGCCGCGCGGCGACCATACCGGTGTCGAATAGACGCCATCGCCAAAGGAGATACGGGTCTGGCCCGAGCCGTCGGCGCCCATCACGTAGATCTGCGCGCGGCCGCCACGGTCGGAGGTGAACACCACCTTGCTGCCGTCGGGCGAATAGGATGGCGAGGTGTCGATGGCGGTCGAGTTGGTCAGCCGCGTCGTCGAGCGGCTGCGCAGGTCCATGGCGAAGATGTTGGAATTGCCGTCGTCGCGCAGCAGGCTCATGATCACCTTCTGGCCATCGGGCGAAAAGCGCGGCGCAAAGGTCATGCCTGGGAAATTGCCGACCAGTTCGCGTTGGCCGGTCTCGATCTGCAGCAGGTACACCCGCGGCTGGCCGCTTTCATAGGACATGTAGGTGATTTCCTGCCGGTTCGGCGAGAAACGCGGCGTCAGCACGATCGACCTGCCGTCCGAAAGATAGCGGACGTTGGCGCCGTCCTGGTCCATGATCGCGAGGCGCTTCTTGCGCGCATTCTTGGCTCCGGATTCGTCGATGAAGACGACGCGGGTGTCGAAATAGCCTTTTTCGCCGGTCAGCCGCTCATAGATGGCGTCGGCGATGATATGGGCGACACGCCGCTGATTGGCATCGTTGGCGAAGAACTGCTCGCCAGCCATCTGCTGGCCGGCAAAGGTATCCCACAACCGGTACTGGGCGCGGATGCGGCCGTCGGCTTCCTTGCTGACGCTGCCCGTGACCAGCGCCTGCGCGTTGATCACCTTCCAGTCGTCGAAGCGCGGTGCTGCATCGGGGTTGGTGATTTTCTCGATAAAGGCGCTCTTGTCGATCGGAGCGAACAGACCCGAACGCTTCAAATCGGCGGTGACGATCTGCGAAATCTGCGCCCCAAGCGCGTCGCCGCCCTGGAAATCCGTGATGGCGATCGGCAGCGGCTCGACGTTGCCCTTGTTGACGTTGAGCTCGACGAGCGCCAGCGCCGGCAACGTGCCTGCCGCGGTCATGCCCATCGCCATTGCTGCGACCATCAGGAGCGGCTTGAGGATTGATTTCATGTCTTCTCGCTTCTCGTACTGATTTTCGGATGACAGGGCCTTAGAGGCCGAGCATCTCCCTTGGATCGAAGGTGACGCGGACGTCGGCCCAGATGTCCTGCTTGCCGGCGGGAACTTGCAGGCCGGTGACATCGCATTTTTGCACCGCACGAACGGCACTTTCGTCGAACTGGCGATTTCCGCTCGACTTTTCGACCGCCGGGCGCCCGTCCAGCTTACCGGATGCATCCAGGTTGAACCGCACCACGACGAGGAAGTTCTCGGAACCTTCAAGGCCGACAGGAAGGGTCCAGCAGCCGCCGAGCTGGCTTTCCAGGGCACCCATTTCGGACCTGGAAAGCTTCTGACCTTGGTCCTTGTCGCCGCCGAGCGACGCCTGCTGGGTCGAGCGCTTGGCGCCGCCGCCGGATGGTTTCTGCTTGTCGAGGAGCGCGGAGATCTCGTCGGCGTTGAATTGCTTGTCATCGGATTTCGGCTTCGACGACGCTTCCTTGACCGGCTTGTCGGCGTCCTTGCGCTCCGGCGCCTTGGCGCTTTCGGCCTGCGCCGGCTGCGGCTTCGGCCGCGCTTCCGGCGCGGGAGCGGAATCCGGCAGCTGCGTCGCCTCGGCGGGCGGCTCCTGCGCTATGGCTTCAGCGACGGCGTCGGGCTTGACCTCGGGCGTCGGATCGATGGCAGCGGTCTTGTCCTGCGGCGGCGGGGTCGGCGCCGGCTTGGCCGGTGTCGGCTTGGGATCGGCCTGCTTGACCGGCTCGGGCTTGACCTCTTCCTTGGGCGTCGGCGCCGGCGCCACTTCCGTTGCCGGGGTGGGCTTGGGCTTCTCCTGCGGCTTTGGCACGTCCTCGGGCTTCGGCTTTTCGATCGGGGTCGGCGCGGGCGGCGGAGCCGAGGTCATGTCGACGGGCTTCGGCTTGGCTTCCGGCGTTATCGGCTTGTCGGTGTCGACGCTGTTCTCGCCGACCTTCTGCGCATCCGGAACGATGTCCGGGCGCTGCGTCGGCACAGGCGCCGGCTTTTCATGCATCACGGCCTTTTTGTCGCCCTGCAACGTCTGCGCAATGGCTTCCATCGGCACGATGTCGACCGCGACCGACTCGACGTCGGACGACGGAAGTGCCGCCGGCGCCGTCAGCGTGAACAGGCCGAAGGTCAGCGCCGCCGTATGCAAGATCACCGAGGTGGTGAGGCCGGTCTTCATCGCGCGTCTACTGGTCCTGTTCCTGCAGTGAAACCAGGCCGATGTTCTTGTAGCCGGCGGCCGAAATGCGGGCCATCACCTTCATCGCCGTACCATAGTCGGTGGACTTGTCGCCGCGGATGAAGATGCGCTCCTCATAGCCGGTCTTGGAAATTGCCTGCAGCTTGGCTACCAGTTCCTCGATCGGGATTTCGGTTTCCTGCAGGTAAATCTGGCCGGCGGCGTTGATCGAGACGGTGATCGGCTGCGTGTCGGCATTCATCGCCTTAGCCTGCGTATCCGGCAGGTCGATCGGCACGCCGACCGTCAGCATTGGTGCCGCGACCATGAAGATGATCAGCAGCACCAGCATCACGTCGACCATCGGCGTGACGTTGATCTCGGACATCAGTGCATGGTGACGGCCGCGCCGCCTGTGGCCGCGCCCGCCGCGTCCTGCCATGCCCATGGACATACCCATCTGCTACTCCTCAGGCCTTGGGGGCCACTTTTTCATCGATTTGGCGCGAGAGTATGGCGGAGAACTCGTCGGAGAATCCTTCCATGCGCACGGCTATCTTGCTCGCATCGGACGACAGCTTGTTGTAGGCGATGACGGCGGGAATGGCGGCGAGCAGGCCGATGGCCGTCGCCAACAGCGCTTCGGCGATGCCCGGCGCAACCACGGCGAGACTGGTATTCTTGGAGCCGGCGATCGCCTGAAACGACGTCATGATGCCGATGACGGTGCCGAACAGGCCGATGAAGGGTGCCGCCGAGCCGGTGGTGGCAAGGAAGCCGAGGCGGCCTTCCAGCTTTTCCATCTCGCGGGTCAGCGCCAGGTCCATCGCCTTGTCGATGCGGGTTTGCAGGCCGAGCGGCGACTTGGCGCCCTTCTCGAAACTCTTCTTCCACTCGCGCATGGCCGCCACGAAAATGGCGCCCATGCCGGTGGTCTTGCGATCGGCGAGCGTGCGGTAAAGCTCCTCCAGCGACTGCCCCGACCAGAACACCTGCTCGAACCGGTTGAGCGCCAGCCGCATGCGGGCATAGGAAACCAGCTTGTCGACGATGATCGCCCAGGTCCAGACCGAGGCGCAGAGCAGGCCGATCATGACCAGCTTGACCACCCAGCTGGCCGAAACGAACAGCGACCAAACCGACAATTGCGCGCCCGGATCGGCGAGTGCGATATTTTCCATCGTTACGTCCTTAAGATTTTCCGGGCGAAGCTGGCGGCTGGCCCCTGGCATCCCTTGTGGTCGGTTCGCACGAAGCTACCGGAACAACCCCAAACTGTGCCGTTGTCGGCCTTTTCAGGGCAAATATTGGTGAAAGGAAGGCGTTCGATAACGCCAATCTTCACCAATCTCTTCATGAACCGTTATGGTTAAGGATGGGTTAGTATATAAGGCGCGGCGCATTGCCACGCCCGCACAGTTGTAACGCCATCATCCAAGCGCGAAGTCAGGATGGGTTGAGATTCAGGTCAGGCCGAGCCGAAAGCGGTGGTTTCCGAGAACCGGAGCGGAGGGTACTTGAAGTACCCGAGCACCGGAAGCGCAGGGAATCACCGTTTGCAGGCCGGCATCACCTGAATATCATCCCATCCGGGGCATGAATGCCGCCACCCATTCCTTGGGAAAGCGCCTTGGGCGGCCATTCTCGCCGATGATCGCCGCCTCGACCTTGGCCTCGACCAGCACCTCGTCGCCGCGCTTGAGCTGCTGCGCCATGAAGATGCGCGCGCCGGAAATCTCCTCGGTGCGGGTGTCGACGGTCAGGATGTCATCGATACGAGCGGGGCCGCGAAAGTCGATCTCCATGCGACGCACCACCCAGACTATTCTTTCGCCATGCTTGCCGTCGGCAAGCTCTGTGTGGTGCACGCCGGTCAGCCTGAGATAGTCGGAGCGGCCGCGTTCGAAGAACTCGAGATAGCGTGCATGGTAGACGACGCCGGAGAAATCGGTGTCGGCATAGTAGACTCGCGCCATCAGCCGGTGGCCGAACGCCGTCAGCGCACCGGAAAGCCCGGCCAGCAGCGTCGCCGATTCACCATGATCGTCCATTGCGCTTCCTTTTTTAGTCCCAGCGAGGCACCAGTTTCCCGCGGAACATAACATCGGATGGCACTGTTGACGGCGATGATCAAGAGTTTGACGGCGGCGCTGTTCGTGTTGGTGGCTTTGGCGCTGCCTGGCCAGACCGCGACATTCTCGATGAAGCGCGGCCTCAATCTCGACCAGTGGGTCACCTGGCCCGGCGAGGACCAGTGGGGCGACGCCAAGGCCATCCTGCCGTATCCGGAGTGGCGGAAATTCCTTGGGGAGGACGACCTCAAGGCGTTGAAGGATGCCGGCTTCGATTTCCTGCGCATGCCGGTCGATCCATCGCCCTTTCTGTCCGACCAGACCGTGGCCTTGCGTGACGATCTCTATGCCAGCGTGCGGGACTCGGTGCGCATGATCAACCGCGCCGGGATCAAGGTGATCGTCGACATGCACCTGATCCCGGCCGGCGGCAGCCGCAAGATCGGAATGGCTGAAGTGATGGGCGACCCACGGACCTTCGACGCCTATGTCGAGATGGTCCGCAAGATGGCCCGCACGCTGGCCAGCGAAGATCCCGCCCAGGTCGCCTTCGAGCCCATGAACGAACCGATCGTGGACTGCGACAGCGACGGCACGAGCCTGTGGCCGGACCGCCAGCGCAAACTGTTCGCGGCGGCGCGATCCTCGGCTACGAAACTGACCCTGGTGCTGACCGGCGCCTGCTATTCCGCCGCGAGTTCGTTGGAAAAGATCGACCCGAAGACGATTCCGGACGACAACGTCATCTGGACCTTCCATTCCTACGATCCGTTTCTGCTCACCCATCAGGGCGCAACCTGGGCCGGAGACTTCATTCCTTACGTGACCGGCCTGCCCTATCCGCTGAGTGCGGTGCCCAAGGCACAGCTCGACGTGACGCTCGACACCATCCGCGCCAGGATCAAGGCCGAGGCGCCATGGACGCGGCAAAGCGGCCTGCTTGCCTATCTTGACGAACAGGTCGCCAGCATGGACAGCCCCGACAGACTGCTCGGCTTGGTGGATGCGCCGTTCGAAAAGGTCGAGGCGTGGGCGAGGGCCAACGGCGTCAAGCCTGGAAACATCACGCTGGGCGAGTTCGGCATGATCCGTCAGGAATACGGCAATTCCTATGTGATGCCCGCCGGGTATCGGGCCGCCTATGTCAGGGACATGATCGCGCGTGCCGAAGCACATGGCTTCTCATGGTCGGTGTGGAGCTATGGCGGCGCCTTCGGCATCGTCGATGCCTTCAACGGCGACAAGGCCGAGCCGGATGTGATGGACGCGATCAAATCGCTTCACTGAGGCGATCTGGATTTAGCCAAGGTCGATCGACAGGATTCCCGGCCGCATCCCGAAACGCACCGGCAATATGCTGAAACCGAGCCCGCCGGAGACGATCAGATTGCGATCGTTCTCGACGACGTGGCCATAGGCGTAGCGGTTGCCGAAACGCGATGGCACGACCGGCGAATAGCCGAACAGCCGAATTTGTCCGCCGTGGGTGTGGCCGGACAGGGTCAGCGAGACGCGCCACGGCACTTTCGGAAAAATATCCGGCTCGTGCGCAAGCAGGATGATGGGCGAGGTGTCGCTGACCTTGGCCAGCGTGCCGTCGAGATCGTCCAGCCCCGTGAAGCCGGCGCGGTCCCTGGTCGGCAGCAGAGCGAGCTGGTCGGCGAGCCCGGCAATCCAGACACCATGCCCATCCTTTTCCAGGCGCACGACATCGTTCTCCAGCACCGGAATGCCGACTTTCTCCAGGGCCTTGCGCGCTACGGTCGGGCCGGCCCCGGCGCGCTGCGCGAAGCCATCTGCCCACCAGTCATGGTTGCCGAGAATCGAGAGCACGCCGAGCGGTGCCTTGAGGTCCGAGAGGGCGGAGGCCCATTGCGACGGCGTCACCGGGCCGGTCACCAAGGGCATGCCGGCGATATAATCGCCGAGCAGGACGATCACGTCCGGCTGCAGGGCACTCGCGTCTTCGACAAGTGAGGCGATCCGCTCCGGCGTCATCCATGGCCGGCAGGCATGGATATCGGCAAGCGCGACGATGCGCAGCTTCAGGCCATCAGGCCAATGCGGCGGCGTTAGCGCATAGCGTTTCACATGCGTCAGCAGCATCGGCTCTATGCCGGCCGCATAGGCGCTGAACGCGGCAACCGACAGAACCGACCCGCCGATGAAGCGCAGGAATCCGCGTCTGGTGATCATTGCGTGGCTCCGGCAAACCATCGGAGCGAGATTGCCCCGGGATGGCACCGCCACCAGAGCCGACGAATGCGCCGGCAAACCGACGAAGCCGAGGATATTTTGCGCAGGCCGCTCACAGATTCTTTGTCGGCCCGGAACCTGCGCCTGATCGCCCTGAGCGCTATTCTTCCTGGAACAGGTTGATCTGCTGTTGCGCCAGATCCTTCGGAGCGTCGAGGCCGAGATGGCGCCAGGCATTGGCCGTCAGCATCCGGCCGCGCGGCGTGCGCTGGATGAAACCCTGCTGGATCAGATAAGGCTCGATGATGTCCTCGATGGCGTCGCGCGGCTCTGACAGGCCGGCGGCGATCGTCTCGATGCCGACCGGCCCGCCGCCGAAATTGCGCGCGATCATGCTGAGGTACCGGCGGTCGAGCGCGTCGAGGCCGAGCGCGTCGACTTCCAGCCGGGTCAACGCTTCGTCGGCGATCTTGCGGTCGACATGGCCATCGCCGGCCACCGAGGCGAAATCGCGCACACGGCGCAACAACCGGCCGGCGATGCGTGGCGTGCCCCGCGCGCGCCGCGCGATCTCCAGCGCGCCGTCGTTGCCGAGCGGCATTTGCAGGATACGCGCGCCACGCCGCACGATCTGCTCCAGCTCCTCGACCGTGTAGAAATTGAGCCGTACCGGAATGCCGAAACGGTCGCGCAACGGATTGGTGAGCAGGCCAAGCCGCGTGGTGGCGGCGACGAGGGTGAAGCGGGCGAGGTCGATCTTGACCGAGCGCGCCGCCGGGCCTTCGCCGATGATCAGGTCGAGCTGAAAATCCTCCATCGCCGGATAAAGGATCTCCTCCACCGCCGGGCTCAGCCGATGGATCTCGTCGATGAACAGCACGTCGCCTTCCTCGAGATTGGTCAGCAGCGCAGCAAGATCGCCGGCCTTGGCGATGACCGGACCCGAGGTCGAGCGGAAATTGACGCCGAGCTCGCGCGCCATGATCTGCGCCAGCGTCGTCTTGCCGAGACCAGGCGGCCCGACGAACAGCACATGGTCGAGCGCCTCGCTGCGGCTCTTGGCGGCCTCGATGAACACTTTGAGATTGGCCCGCGCCGCCGCCTGGCCGACGAAATCGTCGAGCGTCTGCGGCCGCAAGGTCTGCTCGGCATCCTCGCCGCGTTTTTCCGGTGCAATCAAGCGGGGCGACAGGCTCATGCCGCCTTCCTTGCACACGGCAAGGGGCTGAACAAGCGGCGGCTCACCGCGCAAGTTCCTTCAGCCCGAAGCGAATCAGCTTCGGCGCATCGGCATCCTCGCCCGCCGTCTTCAGCGCCGCCGCCACCGCATTGGCGGCCGTGTCGCGCGAATAGCCGAGATTGACCAGCGCCGAGACCGCGTCGGTGATCGGCGCGGATGCCACGCCGTCGCCGAGCTCCTGTTTCAGGCCGATGGTGCCCGAAGCGGTTCCGGCATAGGCCGGCGCCTTGTTCTTCAGTTCGGTGACGATGCGCTCGGCCACCTTCTTGCCGACGCCGGGTGCGCGAGAAACCATGGCGATGTCGCGCAGCGCAATCGCATTGGCGAGGTCGGCCGGCGCCAGCGTCGACAGGATGGCCAGCGCCACCTTGGCGCCGACGCCCGGAACATTGTTCATCAGCAGCCGGAACCACTCGCGTTCCAGCACTGACTGGAAGCCGTAGAGCCGCAGCATGTCCTCGCGGACATAGGTCTCGATGAACAGCACCACCGCTTCGCCGGGCGAAGGCAACGCGGCCAGCGTGCGCGCTGAACAATAGGCGACGTAGCCGACGCCATGGATATCGACGAGGCAATGATCCTCGTCGATCTCATCCAGCGTGCCCTTGAGCTTGCCGATCATTGGACGCAATCCCCGTTAGGGATGAGTATCGGGCGTGATGAGCTCGACATCTGGAAAGTACTTTCTGAAACCTGCGGGATCGCGAGTAAGAATGGGATAGCCTCGGATGGCAGCGTGAGCCCCAATCAAGAAGTCGGGCATCACCTTCTCTCGAGGTCCGCCCAACCGCCGATAGACCGAGAACGCTCTCGACGCAGCAAAGGCCGCCTCGAACGGGAGACTTTCGCGCCGGAACTCGTCTTCAGGCAAGGCATCATCGACATCGTCTATCGCCTCATAGCGCATCGAAAACTCGGCGTAGATAATCTGATTGATGACCAGGCTGCCTTGCTCGAGGGCAGACACCATTTTGGACCACGACCACTTTGACCAGACGGGATCGCGAACGGCGATATCGACAAGCACGTTGGTGTCGACAAGCGTCGCCAAGATTAGCGATCCCGGGTCAAAGCCATGACGGCATCGGCATTCATTGTCTGATCGCCGCTGCCCTCAAGCCGATCGAGCGCAGCAAGAAAACGATCGAGTCTTTCGCGGTCGGCCAACCGCCCCTTGTCATGCTTCGGCGTGATCGTGATCTTGCCGCCCTCGATGCCGAAGATGACTTCGCTGTTGGCGCCAATCCCAAATGTCTCCCGCAGATCCCGTGGGATTGTCACTTGGCCTTTGCTCGTCACACGCATGAAACACCCCTTTCTTACAAGTAAGGATTATTCCAACCCGACGAACAAGTCAAGAACATCGCTAACCAGCGAGCGCCATCCGGTAAGCCACGCTTTGCCGGTGATGCGCGTGGCAAATGGCGATGGCAAGCGCGTCGGCGGCATGTTCGGTATCGAAGACGGCTTTCGGCAACAGCACCTTCACCATCATGTGGATCTGCTTCTTGTCGCCATGCCCGACGCCGATCACCGCTTTCTTGACGGCGTTGGGCGCATATTCGGCAACGACGAGGCCGGCACGCGCCGGCACCAGCATGGCGATGCCGCGTGCCTGACCGAGCTTCAGCGTTGCCACCGCGTCCTTGTTGACGAAGGTCTGTTCGACCGCCGCTTCGTGCGGCATGGCGGCATGCAGGACTTCGGCAAGCCCGTCATGCAGCTGGCACAGCCGCGTTGCCAGCGCGGCCTTATCGTCTGATTTCACAGTGCCGGAAGCAATGAAGCGCAGCGAATTGCCGAGGCTTTCGACGATGCCCCAGCCGGTGCGCCGAAGCCCGGGATCGATACCGATGATGCGAATCGCTTCCGCCATTTGCCGAGTTTACCTCCGGCGGACAGCGATGCCAGCGAAATGTGAACAAACCGGAAACAGAAGGCGGACCGCGGTCTAACCCCGAGCGAAAGCCGTGTTGAGCAGGCTGATCTGGTCGGAAACCGGGTTGGGGCGGCGAGCCATCGGTTGCATGTCGACCACGGCGCCCGAGCCATAGATCTCGTCGTCCATGCGGCGCACCAACGCTTGCAGGCGCAGCGAGCGGGTGACGAGGTCGAGGAAATCCTCGGGCAGTTCGGCCCAACCGGCGGCTTCGTCATGGGCGGAAGCGGTGTCGAGGCGCACCTTGGACTTTTCCGATGCCACCTGGTCGCGGGTCATCTCTCCGGAATTGGCGGCGCGCTGCAGAAGCAGCCAGGAGGCAACCTGCATCAGCCTGGTGGTCAGCCGCATCGATTCGGCGGCGTAGAGCGTGGCGGCCAGCCGCGACAGCTTCTTCGCCTCGGCCCGGCCCTTGCCGTCGAGATATTCGGCGGCCTGTTCGACCAGACCCATGCCTTCCTGGTAAAGCGGCTTGAAGGATTGCGAGAAAACCCGGCGTTCCGCCAGCTTGACGGTTTTCGCACTGCCCTTCGAAGGCTCGTTCATTGATACGCCCCTGCACTTGCAACCGGCCGATTCGGCTCCCTGCCGATACACCCGGAACCCTATCTGACTGAAGCTTGAAAATGCGCTTCGTCACCGGTGAAGGCAAGCACATGTTTAACAGAAGGTTAACGGCACCCCTGTCGGGCGGCCCCGCTGGGGTGCGGACAAAAAAAGAGAAATCGAGACAAAAAAAGAGCCGCGGATAAGGCGGCTCTCAGGAGTTTAACAGGGAGGCGTCAAACAAAGTGGCTCCAACCACTCGGTAAGAATCCAGATCACTGGATGAACATAGTAAACACCTGTAAAGCTTAATGAAGCCTTAACGGTGCGGATGTTTTTTGACCGAACACCGCCATACTGTGCCGTAACAGCACAGCACCTCCTGCGTCAGCTCGGCTCAAGCGGTCTTCCAGACCGCCGGCACAGCCTCACCTTCCCTTAGGCTCGGCTCAAGCGGTCTTCCAGACCGCCGGCAAGGCGATGAAGGCGAACAGCAGCATGGCTGCGTAGAAGCCCATCGAGGAGGCCGCCACCAGCGGTTCGATCGCGGCATTGCCGGCAAGCAGGAAATAGAGGCCGATCAGCAGGCCGATGCCGCTGACCGCCGTCAGCCAGAAATGAACTGTGGCGAGCGTCTTCTGCCCGATTGCCGGAAACAAATGGTAGAAGAAGGCGAAGACCGCCGACATCAGCCATCCGGCCACCATCGTGTGGGCGTGGGTCGGCATCTGGTCGTGATCCTGGCTGATCGCCATGTACAGGCCGAGCGCCATGCCGCACAGCGAATAGATGATGGCCAGCGTGAAGAAATTCCGTGCTATCCCTTGCATAATGGTCCCCCGAATTGCCTTTTCCCGCTTGCGGGAATGGGTTGATCGTCAGGCGATTGTTGTCGCCATCGGGCTCCCGGCATTGGCGCACTAATATCGGCAGCGTATCCAGACGATGTCGCGCCAACCCCCTCCCGACGATTCGTACATTAGCAGAAAATCAGATAATGCGTTCACAATCTGCGACCTCGCGCGTTGGCCGTAAGCTGAAACAGAGCCGGATTTTTCGCGACATCGTTCCGAAACAGGCGCCACGCTAAACGCCCGCTCCTCTGACGGCCGGCGCAAATCGGCGCCGCCGCAAACCTGACCGGACACTGCAGGAGCAACCCATGGACTGGTACTCGATCGTCAAATTCCTCCACGTCACTACCGCCATTCTGTGGGTCGGCGGTGGCTTCGTACTGTTCCTGCTGGGCATGCTTGCCGAGCGCGCGGGCAACATCGAGGAAAAGCTGCAGGCAATGCGCGCCAGCGGTCAGCTGGGCGGCAGGTTCTTTGCGCCGATGTCGATGCTGACGCTGATCTTCGGCCTCATCATGTGCTGGTTCTGGGTCGGCTTCTCCGATTTGTGGGTACTCATCGGCCTGGCGGGATACGCCACGACCTTTTCGATCGGCATGTTCATCTTCAAGCCGACCGGGGAGCGCATGGGCGCAATGATCGCCAAGGAGGGCGTCACGCCAGAGGTTCTTGCCATCGGCCAGCGCATGATGAGCGCGGCACGTTTCGACTATGCGGTGATGCTGGTGATCATTGCGGACATGGTGCTCAAACCGACCGTGCATGACATCGGCATCCTTGCCGGCATGGTGCTGGTCGTTATGTTCGGCGCGACACTGGCTTTTGGCGGCAACCGTCGTCTGGTGCCAAGCGCCGCCTGACCCCTAATGACGGGCGGCTGCGCGGCGGCCTTTCTACATCAGGCCGACAATGCCATCCCACAGCAGCTTCAGCGCCACGACCGCGACGGTTGCGTAGGTAAAGGGATAGAAGGTTTCCGGCCGCATGCGGCGCACCAGCCACGCTCCGGCGATGGTCGACAGCGGCGCCAGCGGCATCAGCACCGCCGATGCCGTCAGATTGGCGGTGTCGAACTGGCCGAGCGCGAAATAGGGCACCAGCTTCAGCGCGTTGGTGGCGGCAAAGAAGATCGCTGCGGTGCCCGACAGAACTTTCGGATCGAGACGGATGGGCAAGGCATAGACCTGGAAGGGCGGACCGCCGACATGGGCAACGAAGCTGGTGAAGCCGGCGACCGTGCCCCAGACGGCGGCGGCCACGCGGTTGGGCGCGGCCGCGTGATCGGCGCCGTGGCGGAACTGCAGATAGAGCCAGCGCAGGACGAAGATGATGGCGACGGCGCCAACGATCAGCCGCACCGCCTCTTCGGTCACCAGTGCCGCCGTAAGCCAGCCAAGGCCGATGCCGATGACGGCGCCCGGCATCATGTCGACCAGCATCTTGCGGTCGTAAACGCCCCACCACGTCCACACCGAGACGATGTCCATCAGGCACAGGATCGGCAGCAGGATGGCCGCCGCCTGCACCGGCGGCATGGTCAGCGCCATCAGCGGCACGCCGACGAAACCGACGGCACCGCCAAAGCCGCCCTTCGACAGGCCGACCAGAATGACCGCCGGAATGGCGGCCGCATAGAACCACGGATCGAGAAGCAGGCCTGACATGGGAGGGGACTGGTCCGGAGGGAAAGCGTGTCGACGCTTGAATAGCCCAGAATGTCGGGCGGAGCGACAGCAAATATGAGCGTGGCGGCCGCACATGCGGGCCGACGCAGGCCTGTGCCTACCGACGCGCCGAGACCAGCAGGAACATCGGCCGCTCGAGCTCTTCCGCCAGTTCGGGTTTGGCCGCGATCTGCTCTGATGTCGGACGGAACTCCTCGACATGCGCGATGGTGAAGCCGGCCTGCAGGAGAGCGTTGAGCGTGGTGCCGATCGTGCGGTGATGTTTCACGACGCCCTTCGCCAGCCAGTCCGTGCTGCGCGGTCCTTCCACCAGATACTGGTCGACAGGCCACGTCTTTCGGCCTTCGCTATCGATCACCCAGCCGGGTTTGGTCGGCGCCATGAAGATCGGATGTTCCGTGGAAAAGACGAAATGCCCGCCAGGCGCCAGGGCCCGATACACGGTCCCGAACAGACGCGACACATCCTCGACATAGTGCAAGGCGAGCGAACTGTAGACGAGATCGAAGCTGGCTTCCGGCAGGCTGAGCCGATCGAGATCGGCCGTCTCATAGCTTATCCCTGCATCCGGGCCGGCGGCCCTTGCTCGGGCAAGCATCTTCTCCGACAGGTCCAGGCCAAGCACCTGCGCCGCCCCATGCTCGCGTGCCCATCGGCAGAACCAGCCGAAGCCGCAGCCGAGATCGACGACCCTCAAGCCGCCGACATCGGGCAGCATCGCGCGCATTGCCGGCCACTCGGCGGCACCCTCCAGCCCTTCGACCGAACGGCCGAGTTGGCTGTAGCCTGCGAAGAAATCCTCACGGTCGTATATGTTCTGCGCCATGACAGTCTCGGTCTCATTTGGTCGGCACACTAACCAAGCGGCCACCGGCTTTCCACCCGGCTCGATCAGGAGGCATGCAAGACCTTTGCCCTATCCCGAGAAGCAGCCGCGTCGAGCGGTGGCGGCCGCCGCCGGATCGGCTGCGCCTTGATGATGGCGGTGCTTGTCTCCGCCTTGTCGGCGATACGGTCGAGAATCCCGTCGAGATCGCCGATCGAGCGTACGAACAGCCGGGCGACGAAGCAGTCATCGCCCGTCACCTTGTCGCATTCGCCGAATTCGGGGATGTCCTCGATCAGCTTCTGAACGATGTGCAGCTTGCCCGGCAGAGGCCGGATGCGCACGATCGCCTGCAAGGTATAGCCGAGCGCGAGCGGATCGATCTCGACGGTGAACGCCCGGATGACGCCGCGCTCCTCGAGTCGTCGCAGCCGCTCCGAAACGCTTGGCGACGACAGCCCGACCTGGGCGGCCAGCTCCTTCAGCGAGGTCCGCGCATCCTTGACCAGGATTTCAAGGAGATTTCGGTCGAGATCGTCCAGCATCTTTTTCCTTTTCCCGACAGCTTGGAGCTTTCTCCTAATATAATTAGGCCAATAGGCCATACACCCTTTCCAATCTGATGGAAAGCTTCGCGACCGCATGAGATTATGGCGGCTCAACCGATAAGGAGGTTTGTTGTGAACGAGACAGTACGCGGCACGGTCGAAATGTCCGCCGCAATGGCCATCCTGGGAACGATCGGATGGTTCGTCGTCCTGTCCGGCCAGCCGATCATGGATGTGGTGTTTTGGCGTTGCGCTTTCGGCGCGCTGACGCTGCTCATCATCTGCGCCGGGCTGGGGTTGCTGCGCAACAGGCTGTCGCTGCGCATCATCGGCATCGCCGCGCTCGGCGGCGTCGCCATCGTCGTCAACTGGCTTTTGCTGTTCAGCGCTTTCTCGCGCGCGTCGATCTCGATCGCCACCGCCGTCTACAACACGCAGCCCTTCATGCGGGCGGCTTCGGCGCGCTCTTCTTCGCCGAGCGGCTGAGCCTGACCAAGCTGACCTGGCTGACCATCGCCTTCGCCGGCATGGTGCTGATCGTGCAGTCGGCTCCCGATGCCGGCCCCAATGCCGGCATGGCCGGCACGGATTATTTCACCGGCATCGTCATGGCATTGGGCGCGGCCTTCTTCTGGGCCGTCGCCGCCATCGTCACCAAGAAGCTCAAGGGCACGCCACCGCATCTGATTGCGCTGATACAGGTCTGCGTCGGCGTCGTCATGCTGGCGCCGTTCGCCAATCTATCCCGGCTTCCAGCCGATGCCTGGAGCTGGACCATGCTGGCGACGCTCGGCATCGTCCACACCGGCCTGATGTACATACTGATGTACGGCGCCATCCAGAAGCTGCCGACGCATCTGCAGGGATCGCTGTCGTTCATCTATCCCGTCGTCGCCATCCTGGTCGACGTCGTCGCCTTCGGCCATCGGCTGCATCTGAGCCAGGTCGTCGGCGCCACCGCCATCCTGATCGCCGCCGCCGGCATGAATCTCGGCTGGACGCTGAGGAAGGGCAAACCGCCCGTCGCGAGCCCGCACCCGATCAAGTGAAGCGGCCCGCCGGCTGCCCGGCGGATCAAACATCGCGATCCCGACTGCCCGCCTGTTCAAGGCGGGCACTTTGCTCTATGCCGCAATCCAACCATCTTCGCCCGGCATAGGCGAAACGCGGGACCCGAAGAACCATGAATGAAGCAACGCCCCCCAATCGCTGTCGCATCGTGCTGATCGCGCCGCCCGGCGTGCCGGCGGCCCGTATTGTCACGGCATTCGATGGTGGCGATGTCGCTTCGCTGATCCTGCCCGAGAACGGCATGGATGAAGCCTCGTTCCAGGCTTTCGCCGAACGGATCGTGCCGGCAGCGCAAGCCGCCGGCGTTGCTGTCATCATCGCCGGCGACACCCGCATAGCCGGCCGCGTCCAGGCCGACGGCATCCATGTCGAAGTCTCCAAGGCCGAACTCGCCGAGACAATCGAGCATTTCCAGGCAAAGATGATGGTCGGCACCGGAGGCGCCAAGACGCGTGACGACGCGCTCGAGCTTGGCGAGACGCGGCCAGACTACATTTTCTTCGGCCGCTTCGGCTACGACAACAAGCCCGAACCGCACCCGCGCAACCTGTCGCTCGGCGCATGGTGGGCGGACATGATCCAGATCCCTTGCATCGTCATGGCCGGATCCGACATCGCCTCGGTCGAAGCCGTGGGCGCCACCGGCGCTGAATTCGTGGCGCTGTCGAGCGCCGTGTTCGCCGACGGCACCGACCCCAGGACAGCGGTCGCCACCGCCAACGCGCTGCTCGACGAGACTGCGCCGCGTTTCGAGGACTGAAATGTCATCGGCGACGCTTCCCCTCCAGGCTCTGCTTGCGGTGCTGATGGTCCAGGCGGCGGCCGCGGAGACCATCCCCTTGCCGCAGCCCAAGCCGGAAATCGGCGTCCACACCGATAAGCCGATCGACAAGCCGTTGCCGCAGCCCGCCACCACGGCCGAGCCTGCGCCGCTGCCGTCGGCCGACGCCGTCAATCCCGACCGCTTCGGCGCAAAACCCGCCGACGCGGCCTATGGCGCCTTCCAGCGCGGCCTCTACAAGACAGCTTACAATCTGGCATTGGTCCGGGCGCAAAACGGCGACCCGGCGGCGCAGACCCTGGTGGCCGAGATCCTGTCGCGAGGTCTCGGTGTACCGGTCAATTCGGCGCAGGCGGCGAAATGGTACGCCTTGGCCGCCGAACAGGGTGTGCCGGAATCGCAGTTCCAGTATGCGCTGATGCTGCTCGACGGCCGCTATGTCAAAAAGGATGGAAAAGAGGCCTACGCCCTGATGCAGGCCGCAGCCGAAGCCGGCAACCGGCTGGCGCAATTCAATTTCGCGCAGATGCTGGTCCAGCAGGACCCCGGCGACGCCGGTATGGCCAAGGCGGTCTCCTACTATGAACGCGCCGCTGCGACCGGCCTCGCGGACGCGCAATATGCAATGTCGCAGATCTACGCCAACGGTGTCGGCGGCAAGCCACGCGACGATGCCCAGGCAAGGCGCCTGCTGGCGCAGGCCGCAAGGCAGAACTACGACACCGCGCAAATCGATCTCGCCGCCTGGATGATCGAAGGCCGCGGCGGTGCGCGCGACCTGAAATCCGCCTTCGGCTGGATGAAGCAGGCGGCGGAGGGCGGCAATGTTGCCGCCCAGAACCGCCTGGCCAAGCTCTATATGCAAGGCATCGGCACCGATCCGGACCTGGTCCTTGCCGGTGCCTGGTACATCATTGCCCGCCGCGCCGGCCTCATCGATCCGCAGATGGACGACTTCCTGCAGGGGCTGGACGACGACCAGACCAAGCAGGCGCTGCAGAAGGCCAACCGGCTGCCTTGACGGCGGCCCGCGCGGTCATTGCGAGTGTCACCTCGGCTCCCCTCGCCTGGCACCAACCTGCCCGCTCCCTTGCCTCTTCTGGCGATTTGTGGTCTTGGGAGCCCGAAATCGCTTTCCCAGCGAACATCCCATACCGACGGCGTGGCCGTAGGCATCATTCCGGATCATCTCATCATGGCCAAGATCAATGGCAACGAAATCCGTCCCGGCTATGTCATCGAGCATGATGGCGGCCTTTGGGTGGCGGTCAGGACCAACACCGTCAAGCCTGGCAAGGGCGGCGCCTACAATCAGGTCGAACTGAAGAACCTCATCAACGGCACCAAGCTCAACGAGCGCTTCCGCTCGGCCGAGACGGTCGAACAGATCCGGCTCGACCTGAAGGATTTTTCCTTCCTCTACGCGCAGGAAGACGCCCTGGTGTTCATGGACACCCAGAGCTACGAGCAGCTCGAATTGAACAAGGACTTCGTCGGCGATCGCGCCGCCTTCCTGCAGGACGGCATGATGGTAACGGTCCAGCTCTATGAAGAGCGGCCGATCGGCATTTCGCTGCCCGACTATGTGACGCTGACCATCACCGAGGCCGACCCGGTGGTGAAGGGCCAGACGGCGGCATCGTCCTACAAGCCGGCGATCCTGGAGAACGGCATCCGCGTCCTGGTGCCGCCCTTCATCGGCGCCGGCGAACGCATCATCGTCGACACCAACGAAATCACTTACGTGCGCCGCGCCGACTGACGCATGTCGCCCAAAAGTGGCCCGGTTCCGGGTCACCGACATGCATCGAGGCAGAATTTAAAGCGCAGCACCGGGAAAAAGCACTATGGCACGCTCAGCCCTTCTCAACGTCATGGTCCAGGCCGCAATGAAGGCCGGCCGCTCGCTGTCGCGCGACTTCGGCGAAGTGCAGAACCTGCAGGTCTCGATGAAGGGCCCCGGCGACTATGTCAGCCAGGCCGACCGCAAGGCCGAGGACATCGTCTTCGCCGAACTGTCCAAGGCACGGCCCGGCTATTCCTTCCTGATGGAGGAGCGCGGCGTGGTCGAAGGCGACGACGGCCAGCATCGCTGGATCATCGACCCGCTCGACGGCACCACCAATTTCCTGCACGGCATTCCGCTCTTTGCCGTTTCGATCGCGCTGGAGCGCCAGGGCCAGATCGTCGCCGGCGTCATCTACAATCCGGCGATGGACGAACTCTACACCTGCGAACGCGGCGGCGGCGCCTTCATGAACGACCGCCGCTTGCGCGTCGCCGGCCGCATCAAGCTGGTCGACACGGTCATCGGCTGCGGCATGCCGCATCTCGGCCGCGGCCACCACGGCAATTTCCTCGTCGAGCTGCGCAACGTCATGGCCGAGGTTTCCGGCGTCCGCCGCCTCGGCTCCGCATCGCTCGATCTCGCCTATGTCGCTGCCGGCCGCATGGATGGCTTCTGGGAAACCGGCCTGTCTGCCTGGGACATCGCCGCCGGGCTGCTTTTGATCCGCGAGGCGGGCGGCTTCGTCTCCGACATGGATGGCGGCCAGGACATGCTCGACAACGGTTCGGTCGTCGCCGGCAACGAGATCATCCAGCGCGCTTTGCTCAAGGTCGTGAAGAAGCCGCTCTCCTCTCGTTGACAGGCAAGCCGCGCCGACAAACCGCCGCGCTGATGCGCCGCAGTCGCAAAACCGCAACGGAAGCTTGAAATACTGGCCGGCATGCGCCCAGATTGGAGGGCGCGGCGCAGGAACCCGGCTTAGTGAGAGACAACGAACCCTACCCCGATATCCCGTTCATCGGACGCTGGCACTATTCGCGTGCCGAGATGATCGCTGACGGTATCGTCCACGCGGTCGGCATCGTGCTGGCGATATCGGCCGGTTCCGCGCTGCTGGCGCTGGCGGCGTTTCGTGTCGGACCCGGCGAATACATCGCCGCCGCCTTCTACGTGGTTTCGCTGCTCACCGTGCTCTCGGTGTCGATGACCTACAATCTGTGGCCGGTCTCGTCGCCGGCAAAATGGGTGTTGCGGCGTTTCGACCACGCCGCGATCTATCTGCTGATCGCCGCGACCTATACGCCTTTCCTGGCGCAGCTCGAAGGCTCGCCGCTGGCGCGCTGGATGATCGTGCTGGTCTGGACCGCGGCAGCGCTGGGCATTGCCATCAAGGTGTTCTTTCCCGGCCGTTTCGACCGGCTGGCGATCGGCTTCTATCTCGCCATTGGCTGGAGCGGCATCATCCTGGTCAAGCCGCTTGTCCAGACGCTACCGACGACATCGATAGCGCTGATCGTTGCCGGCGGCATCGTCTACTCCTGCGGCGTCATCTTCTTCGCCTGGAAGGGGCTGCGCTTCCACAATGCGCTGTGGCACGGTTTCGTCGTCACCGGCGCCAGCCTGCATCTGGCCGCCATGGTCGACTGTCTGGTCATCAATCGCCTCTGACACTATCGACGCGGCAATATTGCCAAGCGCCATTCAATTTGGTCACAATTCCGTTTAGAGTCGCGGTTTACGTGATCGGCGGCGGCATCGGAAACGGGGCACGGATGGCTTTTCTCAGATCCTTCGGCATGGGCAGACGTTCTGATGTCCTGATCTACGACCCGCATAAATTATCGAGCCCGCAGGTCTTTCTGCTGACCATGGTGATCTTCCTGGTCATCGTCGCCTTCATCGCCGCCATCCTCACCCGACAGATCTCAACCGCTTTTGGCAGCAATCCCGGCCTCAATGGCCTGATCGTCGGCGTGCTGGTGGTCGGCATCCTTTTGGCCTTCGCCCAGGTCGGGCGACTGTTTCGCGAAGTGCGCTGGGTCAACTCCTTCCGTGCCGGCTCGGAGACGACCGAACCGGTGCTGCTGGCGCCGATGAAGGCGATGATCGGCCGTTCCTCGGCGATGGCCTTCTCGACCAGTTCGATGCGCACCATGCTCGATTCCATCGCCACGCGCCTCGACGAAAGCCGCGACACCTCGCGCTATCTCGTCGGCCTGCTGGTGTTCCTCGGCCTGCTCGGCACCTTCTGGGGACTGTTGAACACCATCGGCTCGATCCGCGAAACCATCGAATCGCTCGATCCCGGCACCGGTGACGCCGCCGCGGTGCTCGATTCCCTGAAGCAGGGGCTTTCGGCGCCGCTGGCCGGCATGGGCACCGCCTTCTCGTCCTCGCTGTTCGGCCTCTCCGGCTCGCTGGTGCTCGGCTTCCTCGACCTGCAGGCCGGCCGCGCCCAGACGCGCTTCTACACCGAACTGGAAAACTGGCTTTCCTCGGTCACCGACCTGTCGTCGGACATCGTCGTCGCCGACCCGGCCAAAACCGAATCCTCCGACGAGATCCGGGTGCTGTCGGAACGGCTGCGCTCGATGCAGGAGAATGGCGGCGGCTCCAACCCGCGCGTCGCCACCGCCATGGCCAATCTCGCCGACGGCATTTCCGGCCTGGTCAAGAATATGCGCTCGGAACAGCAGATCATGCGCGACTGGGTCGAGGCCCAGTCCGACGAGCAGAAGGCGATGCGCAACACGCTGGAAAAGATCGCCGATGCCCTGAAGAAGCCCGGAGTGCACTGACGTGGCACTCGCCAGGGGCCGGCGCACCGATCGCCGCATCGACTACTGGCCGGGCTTCGTCGACGCGCTGTCGACGCTGCTTTTGGCGATCATGTTCCTGCTCACGGTCTTCGTGCTGGCGCAGTTCCTGCTGGGACGCGAAATCTCCGGCAAGGATACGGCGCTCTCGCGCCTCAACTCGCAGATCAACGAACTGACCCAACTGCTGGCGCTGGAGCGCTCGACGGCGCAGGACAAGGATGATTCACTGGCCAATCTGCAGGCGTCGCTGTCGGCCGCGCAAGCGGAAAAGAGCCGGCTCGAACAGTTGCTGGCGCAAGGTGCCGGTGCCGGCGACGCCGCCAATCAGCGTGCAGCGGCGCTCGGCGGCGAACTCGACAGCCAGCGCCAGATCAGCCAGCAGGCGCTGAGCCAGGTCGAGATCCTCAACCAGCAGATCGCGGCGCTGCGCAAGCAGATCGGCGCGCTTGAGGATGCGCTCAACGTCTCCGAAATCCGCGACCGCGATTCCAACACCAAGATCGCCGATCTCGGCCGCCGCCTCAACGTCGCGCTGGCGCAGCGCGTGCAGGAGTTGAACCGCTACCGCTCCGACTTCTTCGGCCGTTTGCGCGAAATCCTCGCCGACCGCGAGAACATCCGCATCGTCGGCGACCGCTTCGTCTTCCAGTCGGAAGTGCTGTTCCCGACCGGCTCTGAGGTGATCAACGATGCCGGCAAGGTCGAGATGAAGAAACTCGCCGACGCCATCATCGAGTTGCAGAAGGAAATCCCGCCCGAGATCAATTGGGTGCTGCGCGTCGACGGCCATACCGACAACAAGCCGCTCTCCGGCACCGGCCGCTACCGCGACAATTGGGAACTGTCGACGGCGCGTTCGACCTCGGTGGTGAAATTTCTGATCGAGAACGGCGTGCCGGCCAACCGCCTGGTCGCGGCAGGCTTCGGTGAGTTCCAGCCCCTCGATCCCGCCGACACCGAAGAGGCGCGCAACAAGAACCGCCGTATTGAACTGAAGCTCACCGAACGTTGATCCAAAATCACGCGAACTTGTTCGCCGGTTCAACCCTAGGGCGCAGATGGCGGCCGGCAAGGCCTGAAAAGATTATCTTTTTTTAATTACACATTGTCGCAGGGCGGTCCTAGCCTGCCGCCCGGGCCGAGAACCGCCGGCGATGAATCCCCCCTCATCGCGACGCGACGGAACCGGACGGCCCAAGGCTGGAAGGCAGGCGGACAACCGCCGCCTCCCTCTACAAGAGGAGACGCGTGATGCGCTCTTTCACTCCCAAGACCTCGCTTAGAACTGCAACACTCACGGCGCTCCTCATCGCCGTTCCGCTTGCCGGCGCCTGTGCCGCGGGCCATCACAAGGGCGCTCTCGACGCGACCGATCCAACCGATATGACTGGCCCGCGTGTCGAGGCGCTTATCCAACAGGTGCAGGGCGTCCGGCAGGGCATCGTGGACGCAAGACAGGCCAACAACATCACCCCGGCTGTGGCGGAACGCCTGGAAATGCGCACGGCCCACATCAGTCAGGCGGCCGAGAAAGTCGCCGCCTCCGATCACGGCAGGATACCGGCCGCGCAATACCATGATCTGCTGCGCCGTCTCGACAATGTCGACCAGCGGCTGATGATCGACACCGGCAGCGGCTTCATGATCGGCGACGGCGCCGACGGCGGCAATTACCCGAACGGCTGAGGCCATAGCGCCCGAAACGGTCCAAGAGGAAGGAACTGCCTGGCGCCTTCGAAAGCGATCCCGCGGGCGCCCTTTTTTACCAGCCGAGCCACACCGCGATCAGGGCGATCACCGCCGGCACGGTCTGGATGAACAGGATCTTGCGCCCGACCGTTGCCGCGCCATAGAGGCCGGCAATGGCCACGCAAGCCAGAAAGAAGACCTTGACCTGGAAACCGGCCGCACCAAGGTATAGCCCCCAGATCAGCCCGGCGGCGAGGAACCCGTTATAGAGTCCCTGATTGGCCGCGAGCACTTTCGAGGCACTGGCGAATTCCGGGGTCAGGTTGAAAGCCTTGTGCCCGCGCGGCGTGTCCCACAGCACCATCTCCAGATAGACGATGTAGGCATGGATCAAGGCCACCAGCCCGACCAGGATGTTGCCGATCATTTTTCCCCCCTTGATGTGTTGCCGGCAGCATTTCATGCGCGGCCTTGCCTGCGCAAGGTGCATTTGCCGGACGGCATCCGAGGGTTGCCAACGCTTTTGCGTTGGTGTCTTTTCGCGCCGTCCCAATCACGGAAGTCGCCATGTCCTTTCAGAAACTCGACGACCTCGGTCACAAGCTCGAAGCGCTCGAGCATGCGCTGGCCATCCTCGGTGCCGATGAGGCCACGCACATGGCCGTCGGCGGCGGCGAGAAGCGTGCCGAGGCGATGTCGGCACTGGCCGGCATGTATCACACCAGGGCAACGGCGCCGGAGATAGCAGACTGGATCGCAGCGGCCGAACAGGAAGCGCTGGGCGAGGAGCAGCGCGCCGCCGTCTCGGAACTGCGGCGGCAATACACCAACCTGACCTGCCTGCCGGTCGAATTCGTCGAACGCCAGACGACCGCGCGCATGCGTTGCGAGCAGCTGTGGCGCGGCCTGCGCGCCAAGAACGACTGGGCAGGCTTCCAGCCGGCGCTGGAGGGCGTCGTGGCGCTGGTGCGCGAGGAGGCGGCGCTGCGTGCCGATGTGCTCGGCCTGGCCCCCTATGACGCGCTGATGGAGCAGTACGACCCCGGCAACCGCACCGCCGACATCACGCCTGTGTTCACCGACCTGAAGGCTTTTCTGAAAAGTTTCGTGCCGGAGGCGCTGGCGATCCAGGATGCACGGCAGCGCAAGCGCCCGCTGAAGCCGCTTTCGGGCACCTATGCGATCGATCGGCAGCGCGAGCTCGGCCTTGCCATGATGTCGGCAGTCGGCTTCGACCTGACGCATGGGTCGCTGTCGGTGTCGCACCACCCTTTCTGCGGCGGCGTGCCGAGCGACGTGCGTATCACCACCCGCTACAAGACGTCCGACTTCCTGTCGGCGCTGATGGGCGTGCTGCACGAGACCGGCCATGCGCTCTACGAACAGAACCTGCCCAAGGCATGGTCGCACTGGCCGCTCGGCAAAGCGCGCGGCATGGCCGTGCATGAAAGCCAGAGCCTGTTCGTCGAGAAGCAGCTAGGCCGCAACCCGGCCTTCTGGCGCTGGGCGCTGCCAGTGGTTGAAAAGCATCTCGGCGAAGCCTGGTCGCTCGACGACATCCTGCCGCACGTGCATCGCGTCGGACGCGGCCTGATCCGGGTCGATGCCGACGAGGTGACCTATCCCCTGCATGTCATCCTGCGCTACGAACTGGAACAGGAACTCGTCTCGGGCCGGCTGGAGGTAGCCGATCTGCCCGAAGCCTGGGACGCCAAGATGCGCGACTACCTCGGCCTTTCCACCATCGACAACCCAGCCGACGGGCCAATGCAGGACGTGCATTGGCCAGGGGCAGCTTTCGGCTACTTCCCCTCCTACACGCTGGGCGCGATGATGGCGGCACAGCAATGGGCGGCGCTGACGCGGGAGCATCCTGCCGCCGACGAGGATCTCGCCAAAGGCAATTTCGAGGCGATCAACGACTGGCGCCGCCAAAAAATCTGGTCACAGGGGTCACGCTGGTCGACGCCGGACCTGCTCGAACGCGCCACCGGCGAAAAGCTCAATGCTACCTATTTCGTGAACCATCTGAAGCAGCGCTATGGAGCCGCATAGCGGCTGTCGCCACAGCGGCAGATCTGCCTACTCCGCCGCGCCCCTGAAAGCACTGGCGCCGGTTTCGAACTGCAGCTTGGCCAGCCGTGCATAGATGCCGCCCTTGGCGACAAGGCTTTGATGCGTGCCTTCCTCGACGATCGAGCCGCCATCCATGACCAGGATCCTGTCGGCCTTCAGCACCGTTGCCAGGCGGTGGGCGATGACGATCGTGGTGCGGCCCTGCATCAGCCGTTCCAATGCCGTCTGCACCAGCGTTTCGCTTTCGGCGTCGAGTGCCGAGGTGGCCTCGTCGAGCAACAGGATCGGCGCGTCGCGCAAGATGGCACGGGCGATCGCAACCCGCTGGCGCTGACCGCCTGACAGCGTCACGCCGCGCTCGCCGACTTGGCTGTCATAGCCTTTTTCCAGCTTGAGGATGAATTCATCGGCAAGTGCATCCTTCGCCGCCGTCTCGATTTCGGCCTTGCTGGCTCCCGGCCGACCGAAACCGATATTGTCACGCGCGCTTGCCGCGAAAATGGTGACGTCCTGCGGCACGATGGCGATGCGCTGGCGGACCGAAACGGGATCGGCCTCGCGCACATCGACGCCGTCGATCAGGATCTTGCCTGTTTCGGGATCGTAAAAACGCAGGATCAGCGAAAACACCGTGCTCTTGCCGGCCCCTGACGGCCCGACGATCGCCACCGTCTCGCCCGGCATGACCTGAAAGCTTAAGCCGTGCACGGCGGCGCGGTCGGGCCTTGCCGGGTAGGAGAAGGAGATATTGTCGAAGACGATCGCGCCCTTGGCGACGGCCGGCAGCGGCTTCGGATCGGCGGGAGCCTGGATCGCCGGCTTCTCGGCCAGGATCTCGGTCAGCCGTTCGGCAGCACCCGCCGCTTGCGCAAGTTCGCCCCACACTTCCGACAGCGCGCCCAGCGCGCCGGCGGCGAACACCGAATAGAGCAGGAACTGGCCGAGCGTGCCTGGCGATATCGAGCCTTCGAGCACGTCGCGCGAGCCGAACCACAGCACCGCCACGACGGACGAGAAGATGGTGAAAATGGCGAAGAAGGTTAAGAAGGAGCGCGCGAAGATCGAGGAGCGTGCGGCCTCGAAAGCAGCTTCCACCGCAGCCGAGAAATGCCCGGTGACCAGCTTCTCATTGGTGAAGGCCTGCAGCGTGCGCACCGCGCCGATCTGCTCGCTGGCATAGGCGGTGGCATCGGCCAGCGTATCCTGCGCCTGGCGTGATTTGCGCCGCACCGAACGGCCGAAGGCGACCAGCGGCAGGACGATCACGGGTATTGCCGCGATGACCAGGCCGGACAGTTTCGGGCTGGTGATGACCATCATCCCCACCGCGCCAAGGCCGAGGATGACATTGCGCAGCGCCACCGAGGCCGTCGCTCCGACCGCCGACTTGACCTGCGTCGTGTCGGCGGCAAGCCGCGACACGATCTCGCCCGACTGGGCGGTGTCGAAGAAGGCAGGCGACAGCGTCGTCACATGGGCAAACACATCGCGCCTGATATCGGCGACGACGCGCTCGCCCAGCGTGATGACGAAATAGTAGCGGCCGGCCGATGCCGCCGCCAGCAGGGCGGCCATAGCCACCAGCGCTGCGAAATATTCGGCAATGAAGGTCGTGCTGGACGACGAGAAGCCATGATCGATCATGCGTCGCACCGCCAGCGGCAGCGCCAGCGTGGTTGCCGCCGCGATGACCAGCGAGATAATGGCGCCGACGACCAGCGTGCGGTAGTGCGTGATGTAGGGGAACAGGCGCTTGAGCGGCTTGAGCGAACGCCGGCGCTCGTCTGCGCTGGTGATTTGCGCCATCCCGATGTTTCCTCCAGCCGTCCTTGGGGTCTGCGCCTCAATATGCGCTTGCCGCGGCCTTGTGATTCAATTCCGGCTGATGTATAGGCTCGCCGACCGTTTTAGAAGCCGTGGCTCCTCAATAGCTGCGGCTTCGAGTTTAAAAAAGGGGCGCATCGACGCAGGCTTATGCCCGTCGGCAGCGCCGGCAAGCCAGGAACCGAACCATGAAGACCGACATCCATCCCGATTACCACACCATCAAGGTCGTCATGACCGACGGCACCGAATACACGACCCGTTCGACCTGGGGCAAGGAAGGCGATACGATGAACCTCGATATCGACCCGACCACCCACCCGGCCTGGACCGGCGGCCAGCAGACCCTGCTCGACCGCGGCGGCCGCCTGTCGAAGTTCAAGAAGCGTTTCGAAGGTTTCGGCATCTAATTGTATGTCGCCCAAAAGTGCGAAGCGGTTTTGGGATAACGACTTGCCTCAAGTAAGAACTTAAGCCAAACGAGCTTTCACAGATCGAAAACCCGCCCTTGTGGCGGGTTTTTTGTTGCGGCGCGGTCCTACTCGGCCAGCAATTCCCTTAACGCCATGCGCTTGTAGGCGGCGACCAGCCTGTCGCCCTCCTGCCGCTCAACCGAGATCGCCAGCCGCATGGCGGCCTCGCCCATCTGCCAGACCAGAAACGCCGTGGTTTCCAGTGTCGCCGGATCGGCTGCCGGCCGCAGCCGTTTCAGCACCGCGCTGAGGAATTCGGCGTTGGCACGGCTGTCGGCGAGTTCGAGCTGGCGCAGCGCCTTGTCGGCCTGCGTGCCCGACCAGATGTCGCGGATCACCGGCTCGGCCAGGAACAGCCGGTAATAGATGTCGACCAACTCTGAAAACGCGGACTGCAGGCCTTCGGCGTCGCTGATGCCAGCCAGTGCTGCCGAAATGCAGGACTGGCTTTCGGCGGTGTAGCGCTCGGCCAGCGCCCAGATGATCGCCCGCTTGTCCGGAAAGAACTGATAGAGCGACCCGATCGACACCCCAGCGCGCTCCGCCACCTCACCCATGCGCATGGCATCGCTGCCTTGCTCGGCGATCAGCGCCGAGGCAGCCGCCAGCATGCGCTCGACCCGCTCGCGGCTGCGCTGCTGGCTCGGCGCCCGACGCGGTGAAGCAGCCTGCTGCTGTGCGGAAACGGGGGTTGCCGCGTCTTCCATACCTGACTCCAAATGCCGCCAAAATCATTTGACTCGAAAAATACGAGGGTTTATCACGTTTTGCAAATATGAGGATTAATCACGTTTATGCGGAGGAAAGCACAATGGGCATCTGGAGCAACTGACATGATCGCGAAACTTCTTCCCACTCTCATCTTCATTGCCGCACTTGGCTCAGGCGTCGTCGGCGGCGTCTTCTTTGCTTTCTCCAGCTTCGTCATGCCGGGCCTCGCCCGCATGCCAGCCGCAAGCGGCATTGCCGCGATGAATTCCATCAACGTCACAGCGGTGACGCCGCTGTTCATGACAGCACTGTTCGGCACGGCTCTCGTCTGCATCGTTGTCGCCATCGGTGCGGTGATCGGCTGGAACCAGCCAGGCTCGCTCTGGCTGGTTGCCGGCAGCCTGCTCTATCTCATCGGCATCGTGGTGGTGACGATGATCTTCAACGTCCCGCTCAACGATGCGCTCGCCGCCCTCGATCCGGCCAGCAGCAATGGCGCAAGCCTGTGGTCGCGCTACCTCAACGAGTGGGTGATGTGGAACCATGTCCGCACCATCAGCGGCATAGCCGCGCTGGCATCCTTCTGGTTCGCCGCGCGTTGAAAAGGATGGGTGGAGCCACCGATGAAGGATCAATATTCGAATATGGCCTTCGGCATGGCAATCGGAGTTGGTGTCGGTGCCGCGGTCGGCACCGCTCTGGATGACCTTCCGATGGGCGTCGCCGTGGGTATTGCGATTGGCGCCGCCTTCGGAGCGTGGCGACGCAAGTGACGGCAGCGCCGGCGGCCTCTACGCCTTTGTCTTCCGATCGGAATGACCGAGGTCGCGGTCCGGATCAATGACATCGCGGACCAGTTGCTTCAGCTTGGCCGCGTCCGGAAAACCGCCGTCGCGCTTGCGATCCCAGACAAGCACGTCATTGCAGGAAATGGTGAAGATGCCGCCGGTGCCCGGCACCAGCGTCACCTCGCCAAGGTCCGTGCCGAAGGTCGACAGCAGCTCCTGCGCCATCCAGCCGGCGCGCAGCAGCCACTGGCACTGCGTGCAATAGGTGATGCGGATGGCGGGGAGGATCTGCTCGCTCATGCCGGGCTGAGCTCCGCTCATGCCGCGCTGAGCTTGGCCATGGTCTCGTCGTCGACTTCGAAGTTGGCGTAGACGCTCTGCACGTCTTCGTCGTCCTCGAGCGTGGCGACCAGTTTCATCAGCGACTGTGCCCGCTCCTCGTCGACCGGAACGTTGTTCTGAGGCCGCCAAATCAGCTTCACCGATTCTGCCTCGCCGAGCGAGGTTTCCAGAGCCTTCGACACCTCACCGAGATTCTCGAAGGCGCAATAGATGGTGTGGCCTTCCTCGTCGGTTTCCACGTCGTCGGCGCCGGCTTCGATTGCCGCTTCCATGACCTTGTCGGCGCTGCCGGCCGATGCCGGATAATAGATCTCGCCGACGCGGTCCCACATGAAGGAAACCGAGCCCGTTTCGCCCATCGCGCCGCCGGCCTTGGTGAAGGCAGCACGCACATTGGACGCCGAGCGGTTGCGGTTGTCGGTCAGCGCCTCGACAATGACAGCGACGCCGCCCGGGCCATAGCCCTCATAGCGCACGGCTTCGTAATTCTCGGCATCGCCCATCGAGGCCTTGTTGACGGCGCGCTGGATGTTGTCCTTCGGCATCGACACCGCCTTGGCGTTCTGGATCGCCAGGCGCAAGCGCGGGTTCATCGATGGATCGGGCGTCCCGCTTTTAGCGGCGACGGTGATTTCGCGCGCCAGCTTGGAAAACATTTTAGACCGCACCGCATCCTGGCGGCCCTTGCGGTGCATGATGTTCTTGAACTGTGAATGGCCAGCCATGGCACCCCTGTCGTCTTCTCGGCTAGAGCATCGCGAAGCGAAGTGATCTGACCTCGTCTTCCGCAATGCCCGAATTCAAAATTTCAGAGCGTCCCAGGTGCACCTCTTGGAAGCACGGCGTTCTCTGTCGGAATGGCCGGCTTATAGATAAATCGGCTCAATTCGTCCAGCCGCACCGCGCATGCGGCGCAAGACGTGACCTGCTGCGGCCGCTCACGCCTCGAGGTCCGACTTCAGTCGGTCGATGATGCTGAGCGCATGGCCGGCATACTGGCTGATCCAGCGGTCGTGGATCTGCTTGATCGGCAGCGCGTTGAGATGGTTCCAGCGCTCGCGGCCGTCGCGCCGCGCAACGATTAGGTCGGCCTCCTCCAGCACCTTCAGATGCAGCATGACCGTGCAGCGATCGATATCGGGAAAGGCCTCGCACAGCATGCCGGTCGTCTTCGGCGCGTCCTTCAGCTGATCCAGCATTTCGCGCCGGCGCGGATGGGCCAGCGCCTTGAAAACATTGTCGTCTTGCGATCTGCTTGACATGTTATGTTTATATAACATATCTTTGGACCGATCAAGGGAAGGAGCTGTGGATATGTCACTTGGATTCAGTGTTTCCGGACGCATCGGCAAGCCGGTCGCCGACGTCTTCGACGCAGTCGTCAATCCGAAGAAACTGAGCGGCTATTTCACCACGATCGGCGGCGCCAGCGCCCCGCTGGAAGCCGGCGCCGGCGTCGTCTGGTGGGGCAAGGTGCCGGTTGAGGTCGACGAAGTGGTCAAGGACCGCCGCATCGTGCTGCGCTGGGATGCCACCGATGAGGACGGCAAGCCGGCCTACAAAACCCGCATCGAGATGAACTTCGAACCGCTGGACGATGGCGGCACCTTCGTCACCATCGCCGAGAGCGGCTGGCAGGAAGGCGCGGTCGGCCTGAAGAAGTCCTACCTCAATTGCGAGGGCTGGTCGCAGATGCTGGCCTGCATGAAGGCCTATGTCGAGTACGGCATCAATTTGCGCGACGGTTACTACCGCAGCGAGATGAAAGGCGAACCCGCCAACGAGACCAATATCTGACCATTAGGAGCATTCCATGGACATCCACGAAAAACCGACCGCCGAAGCCGGCATGCTGATCCGGCGGCCTGTCGCCGAAGTGTTCGAGGCCTTCGTCGACCCGGCCATCACCACAAAATTCTGGTTTACCCATAGCAGCGGCCGGCTGGACAGCGGCGAGCAGATCCACTGGGAATGGCGCATGTACGGCGTCTCGACGACGGTCGACGTCAGCGAGATCGTTCCGAACGAAAAGATCGTCATGCAGTGGAGCGATCCACCGACCACCGTGGTCTGGACTTTCACCGAAATGCCTGGCGAGACAACTTTTCTCGAGGTTCGCAATTTTGGCTTCGCCGGCGATGGCGACGGGCAGGTGAAAGAGGCCGTCGGCTCAACCGGCGGCTTCACGCTGGTGCTGGCCGGTGCCAAGGCGTGGCTGGAACAAGGCCTGACGCTCGGCCTGATCGGCGACCGTCACCCGAAGGGCGTGCCGGCTAACTGAACCGGCGGGCTTGGGATCGCCGCTTTTCCTGCTCACGACGAGCTTGAATCCAATTCTCGGCCGGAGCTTCCGGAATGTCCAAGATATCGATCTCGCTGTCAGGCAATTCAGCCAGCTTGGCCAACTGATCGCGCTGATCCTGGCTAAGGTCCCTGCTGCTCATGCCTCAATGCCCGCCGCCCGGCTTCTTGCGCCGCCGCGCCAGCATGTTGAGCCCCTCGACCAATGCCGAAAAGCCCATCGCCGCATAGATGTAGCCCTTGGGCACATGGTAGCCCATGCCGTCGGCGATCAGTGTCATGCCGATCATCAAAAGGAAGCCCAGCGCCAGCATGACAATGCTCGGGTTCTTGGCGATGAAGTTGGCCAGCGGCCCGGCCGCCAGCATCATCACGCTGACCGCCACTATCACGGCGATGTACATGATGGCGATCTCGTCGGTCATGCCGACGGCGGTGATGATCGAATCGATCGAGAAGACCAGGTCGAGCAGCAGGATCTGGAAGATCGCGCCGGCGAGGCTGATCTGCAGCGTCTCGCCCATCATCGTATCCTTGTGGTCGTCGGGATCGACCGTGTGATGGATCTCCTTGGTCGCCTTCCAGACCAGGAACAGGCCGCCGGCGATCAGGATCAGGTCGCGCCAGGAAAAACCGTGGCCGAAGGCCGTGAACACCGGTGTGGTCAGTTGGACGATGATCGAAATGGTGGCCAGCAGCACCAGCCGCATGATCAGCGCCGCCGAGATGCCGAGCCGGCGGGCACGGGCCCGTTGTGCTTCCGGCAGCTTGTTGGTCAGGATCGAGATGAAGATCAGATTGTCGATGCCGAGCACGACCTCGAGCACAATCAGCGTCAGCAGCGCGACCCAGGCGGTTGGATCGGACACAAATTGAAAATGCGGCGCCAGGAATTCGATGAGCTGCATGGAGGTCGTCCCCTCTTTTAACGATCTAGAGCAGTGTCGCCGGCAGTTAGGTACTAAGCGTGCCTATATCAATGTCATGACCAGAAGGACGGTGCGGTTTCCTCCAGCCGCGGGCCGCGACGAAACGGCGCGATCCGCTCGGTCAGCCCGGTGCGGTCGGAAATATCGACGCCGACGCCGCACAATGTCGCCGGTCCGGTCGCCGCTTCGAAGCGGCCTTTCGGCACTTTCGACAGGAACCGATTGAGCGGCTCCTCCTTGTCCATGCCGAGCGAGGAATCATAGTCGCCGCACATGCCGGCGTCGGACATATAACCGGTGCCGCCATTGAGGATCTGGTGATCGCCGGTCGGCTGGTGGGTATGGGTGCCGACGACGAGGCTGGCACGGCCGTCGACGAAATGCGCGAAGCACATCTTTTCCGAGGTCGCCTCGGCGTGGAAGTCGATGATCACGGCATCCGCCTGCTCGCCGAGCGGACAGGCGGCAAGCTCGCGTTCGCCGGCCTGGAAGGGATCGTCGAGTTCGGGATGCATGAACACCCGGCCCATGATGTTGGCGACCAGCACGCGCGCGCCGCTCCTGGCGATGTAGACGCCGGAGCCGCGCCCGGGCGTGCCCTTGGGAAAGTTCGAGGGGCGCAGGAAGCGCTCTTCGCGCGGCGCGAAGGCGAGTGCGTCGCGCTGGTCCCAGACATGGTTGCCGGTTGTGACGACATCCGCACCGGCCGCGATCGTCTCGCGAAAGATATCTTCGGTGATGCCGAAGCCGCCGGCGGCGTTCTCACCGTTGACGATGACGAAATCGAGTTTGAAGTCGGAGATCAAGCCGGGCAGCTGTTCCCACACCGCCGTCCGTCCCGTCTTTCCAACCATGTCACCGAGGAAGAGAAGTCTCATATGATCCCGCACCGAAGGTCAGCGAAGCAAAAGCTGCATGACGTCTGTGAAAGATCATGCGTCCTTTTATCTACAATTTTGACGCGAAGCGGCGCAACCCGCTCTCGGTCAGTATTTCCGGAATGACGACGTCATGTTCCTCATCCGGCACCACTGCCACCTCCTGGCAGTCGAAGGCGATGCCGACCAGCCGCGGCGGCTGTCCCTTGTCGATCAGCTTGGCGATGGCGCGGTCGTAATAGCCGGCACCATAGCCGATGCGATGGCCGCGCGCATCGAAGGCGGCGAGCGGCACCAGCATCACCGAGGGGTCGAGCACTTCTGCTTCTTCATGCGGGCCGACCGTGCCGAAACCCATCTCGACCATCGGCGCGCCGCGCACCAGTTCGCGAAAGACGATCGTGGTTTTGTCGAGAATGGCCGGCAGGCAAAGCCGCGCGCCCCTTTCGCGCAAGGCAAACATCAGCGGCCTGACGTCGACTTCCGAGCGCATCGGCCAGAAGCCGGAAACGATCTGGCCCGGCTCAATGTGGAGGTGATCGCGTGCCGTCTCTGCCATTTCAAGCGCGACCTCCACCCGCCAGAATTCGTCGAGCGCATCGCGGCGTCCGAGGGCCTCGCGGCGAAGCTGCTTTTTGAGGTCTTTGAGAGAGGTCATGCAGTCAGGGTAGAAAAGGTCAGATCTGGATGGAGTGTTGGGAGCGACGTTTTCCACCGCAATCATCCACCGAAATGCGGGACGCGTGGCAATAAGTGACGATCCACACAACCGGTGGAGAGAGCGATCCCGGGAACCTACAAAGTAGGTGGGCGCCGTGTGAGAAAACCCACGGGTCTTCCCAGGGACAGCTCCCTAAGGATCGTTAAGGCCCCGGGGAAAATGTTCTCCTGCCGGGAAGCACAGACCGTCCCGCCCAATATAGGCTGCCGGCCGGCTAAGCGCCAGTGAGACGGGCACTCTTTCCGTGTTGGGTTCAGGCCCTCGCGCCGCCAACACCTCACCCTTGCACAGGCACGGCCTCGTCCTTACGGTCGCGATGACCAACCGAGGAGCAAGAATGCGTTTCGAAGGCACGGCGGCCTATGTCGCCGACAAGGATCTGATGGTGGCCGTCAATGCGGCGATCGCGCTGGAGCGGCCCTTGCTGGTCAAGGGCGAGCCCGGCACCGGCAAGACGGAACTGGCCCGCCAGGTGGCGGCTGCACTCGGCCTCGACCTCATCGAATGGCACGTCAAGTCGACGACGCGGGCGCAGCAGGGCCTGTACGAATATGATGCCGTCTCGCGCCTGCGCGACAGCCAGTTGGGCGACGAGCGCTTCAACGACATCAGGAATTACATCAAGCGCGGCAAACTCTGGGAGGCTTTCGCCGCCGGCAGGAAGGTCGTGCTCTTGATCGACGAGATCGACAAGGCCGACATCGAATTCCCAAACGATCTCCTGCAGGAACTCGATCGGATGGAGTTCTTCGTCTACGAGACCGGCGAAACCATCCGCGCCGCCGTCAGGCCGATCGTCATCATCACCTCCAACAACGAGAAGGAGTTGCCGGACGCGTTCCTGCGCCGCTGCTTCTTCCATTACATCCGCTTTCCCGACGTCGACACGCTGCACAGAATCGTCGACGTCCACTATCCCGGCATCAAGCAGAACCTGGTTCGGGCAGCCCTCACCCAGTTCTACGAGATCCGCGAAGTGCCGGGGCTGAAGAAAAAACCGTCGACCTCCGAGGCGCTCGACTGGATAAGGCTGCTGGTCGCCGACGACATCGCGCCCGAGGATCTGCGCGCCGACCCGAAGAACGCGTTGCCCAAGCTGCATGGCGCATTGCTGAAGAACGAACAGGATGTCCATCTGTTCGAGCGGCTTGCCTTCATGGCGCGCAGGCAAGGGTGAGGCGCCGGGCACTGGCTACGATCGAGCTTCGCTTGCGCCCTGAGCAAGATGACGGTCCCTTGCCTCTTGCGGCGCGACGTTTCTGGGGCCGAAGACGACGAAGCTGATGACGGCAAGGGCAAGAACGCCGATCCCGCTATAGAGCATGACCCAGCCAAAACCGTTGACCAAGGCAGCATGCGCAAGCGCGCCGGACGGGTCGAGGGTCGCCAGCCTGGGCGAATATTGCGAGAGGCCATCGAGATTTCCGGTGGCGATCTTTTCCGCCAACGCGCGCAATTCGTCCGGGTCAAGGGCCGTGCCCAATGCGGTTTTGAGATAGGAAGCAATTCCCTGCGTCAACAGCAGGCCCAGCACCGCGATGTTGATGGCGAGCGTGATCAGCCGCGCGCTGATATCGATGCCCGAAGCCATGCCGGCGCGATCCGGCGACACCGAACCCGTCGTGGTGTTGGTGGTCGGTGAGTTGGTGAGGCCGATACCGATACCGGCGATCAGCGTACCGGGCAGCATGGTCAGCCAGCTGGCTCCCTCAAGGCTCGAACCTATCCTCATGGCGATAAAGCCGACCCCCAATGTCAGCAACCCGAGCGGGATCGCCACCCGCGCCTGATAGCGGGCGCGCAGGCGCTCGGCGGTCGAGGACATCAGCATCAAGGGAAGCGTGTAGACGAGCAGCAGCAGGCCGGTCGTGGTGCTGTCGTAGCCGAGCACACCCGAAAAATAGATCGGCAGATAGATGATGAACGGCCAATAGCTGAAATTCATGCCGATGCCGCCCATGATCGCTCCCGAAAATTGACGGATCCGGAACACCGAGAAATCGAACATCGGGTAGGGGCTGATCTTCTCGGCAACGAGGAACGCGGCGAAGGCCAGCACGGCAGCACTTGCTACGCCGATGCGGGCGCCAGAGCCGAGATCGGCCCCTTGCGTGATCAGATAGGAGAAGCCGAACACCGCGAACGAGAGCGTCAGGATACCGGCACGGTCAAGCTTCTGGGCATTGTGGTCGCGTGATTCGGTGACACCGGCACCGATGAAGACCAGCGCAAGGATGGCAAGCGGCACATGGATGAGGAACACCCACTGCCAGCTCGAGAACGCGACGATCAATCCACCGATGGCGGGACCAAAGCCAAGCCCGATCCCCGAGACGACGCTCCAGGCCACAAAAGCCTTGCCGCGTTCGCTGCCGTCCTGAAACTGGTGGGACAAGACGGCCACGCTGCAAGTGAACATCGCCCCTCCCGCCAGGCCTTGCAGGAAGCGTGCAATGATGAGGAGCGAAGCGCTCGGCGCGAGGCCGCACAGCAGTGAGGCCAGGCCGAAGGCGATGGTGGCGATCACCATCACCCGTTTGCGGCCGAAGCGGTCGGCCAGCGTTCCTGTCGCCATCAGCACCGTGGTGCAGGCAATGGTGTAGGCGTTCATGATCCATTGCAGATCCTTGAAGTCGGCGGCGAGCACGCTTTCCAGTTTCGGAAGGATCACCGGGACGCTGGAGATTTCGAGGCCGAACAGCAGCGAGGCAAGGCAGGCCCCGGCAAGCGCAACGGTGTTTCGGTCGATTTGAAACGTCATGTCAATCACTTTCTGTCGAAGCATTCTGGAACCGGGCTGGCTCTTCAAACTGCGGTCGAGATTACATAGACGAGGCTTGACCATGAAAAAAGACTATGCATTTCTATTTCAGAGATAACAAAATGGAATGCCGGAGATGGCCAGTCTCGATGTCGATGCCGTGCGCACTTTCGTCATGGTGGCCGACCTGCAGAGCTTCACCCGGGCGGCTGCAGCACTTGGCAGCACCCAGGCGACGATCAGCGTCAAGTTGCGGCGGCTCGAGGAAAAGCTCGGCGCACGTTTGATCGAACGAACCCCGCGCCGCGTGGCACTGTCGGAAAGGGGGGCTGTCTTCCTGCCCGTGGCCCGCGAATTCCTTGCCGCCCATGAACGCGCCGTCGCGGAATTTTCCGCGGCGCCATGTCGGCTTGCGCTCGGCTTCGTCGATCATGTCGCGGGGCCTGAGCTTTCCACGCTGATCGCCCAGCTTCATGCCCACGATCCGTCGCTCGCGCTCAACATACGGATCGATACCAGCTCCATGCTGGAAGAAGCTTTCGATCGCGGCGAACTCGATGCGGTGATTGTGCACCAGGAAGATGACAGTCGACGCGGTGAAGCTTTGTCGCGCACCCACTATGGCTGGTTCGCGGCACCTGGCTTCGAATGGCGACAAGGCACGCCCCTGCGCCTGGCTCTTTTAAGCACCAGATGCAATTGCCCGGACCGTATGAGAGCGGTCGAGGCGCTGGACCGGGCAGGCATCGCCTGGAATGAGGCTTTCGTCGGCGGCGGCGGCGCTGCCGTCAACATCGCGGTATCGGCGGGCTTTGCCCTTTCCGCCCTCGCTTACCGGGTTGTGCCCCCGGGCTTGATCGAGGTGGGCCGCAAACTCGGCCTGCCACCAATTCCCCCGTCCGAGATCGTTTTGCAGTCGCACGCTCTGCCGCCGCGGGCGCGGGAGGCGCTGCACATGCTCGCGACCGCTTTTCGCGAATATAGTTCGCCTGCCGAATAGGCAAGGGTGTTCCTGATCCCGATTCTATTGGTATGGATCGGGTTCCAGACTTCAGAGGGAACGAAATGTCCGAGATAATCGTCCGCCCGCTCGCGCAGTCCGACCACGCCGATTGGCGGCGCCTGTGGACCGACTATCTCACCTTCTATGAGACGAAGCTGCCGGAAGAGGTCTACGCCGTCACCTGGAAGCGGCTGTTCACTCCGGGCGAATTCGAGCCAAAAGGCTTCATCGCCACACTGGACGGCAAGGCGGTCGGTCTCACGCACTACCTGTACCACCGCTCCGGCTGGTCGGAGAAAAACAACTGCTATCTGCAGGATTTGTTCGCCGACCCGGATGTGCGCGGCAAGGGGATCGGCGCCGCCCTTATCAACGCAGTGAAGGAAGAGGCGGCAAAGATCGGCGTCAAGAATGTCTACTGGATGACGCACGAGACCAACGCCACCGCGCGCAAGCTTTACGACCACGTCGCCCGCCGCACGGGCTTCATCGAGTATGATTTGCTGTAACCGGCCATGTTCATCCCCTTCTTCCTTGAACTGAAGGCTGCACGCGTTCCCGTCTCGCTCAGGGAATATCTGTCGCTGCTGGAAGGGCTGGAAGCCGGGCTGGTCGACTACGACGTCGAAGGTTTTTACTACCTCGCCCGTGCGGCGCTGGTGAAGGACGAGCGCCATATCGACCGCTTCGACCAGGTGTTCGCGCATGTCTTCAAGGGCATCGAAGCACTGGGCGGGCCGGATGCAGTCGATATCGCCAACATCCCCGAGGAATGGTTGCGCCGCCTCGCCGAAAAGCACCTGACCGACGAGGAGAAAAAACTGGTCGAAGCGCTCGGCGGTTTCGAGAAACTGATGGAGACATTGAAACAGCGGCTGCAGGAGCAAAAAGGCCGTCACCAAGGCGGCTCGAAATGGATCGGCACCGGCGGCACCTCGCCTTTCGGCGCCTATGGCTACAATCCCGAAGGCGTGCGCATCGGCCAGCATGAAAGCCGCAGCCGCCGCGCGGTGAAGGTCTGGGACAAACGCGAGTTCAGGAATTTCGACGATGCCGTCGAACTCGGCACCCGCAACATCAAGATCGCGCTGAAACGCCTGCGTCGCTGGGTGCGTGAGGGCGCCGAGGAAGAGTTCGACCTGCCCGGAACCATCCACGCCACGGCCGAACACGGCTATCTCGACGTGCAGACGCGGCCAGAGCGGCGCAACGCGGTGAAGCTGTTGATGTTCTTCGATGTCGGCGGCTCGATGGACGACCACATCAAAAGCGTCGAGGAGCTGTTCTCTGCCGCCCGCGCCGAATTCCGCCAGCTCGAATATTTCTATTTCCACAACTGCCTCTATGAGGGCGTGTGGAAGGACAATCGCCGCAGGCATGCCGAGGTGATTCCGACCTTCGACCTGCTTCACAAATACGGTCCGGACTACAAGGTGATCGTCGTCGGCGACGCCTCGATGAGCCCTTACGAGATCGCTCACCCCGGCGGTTCGGTCGAGCACTGGAATCCGGAGGCGGGCAGCGTCTGGCTCGGCCGTCTGCTGCAGCAATGGCCGAACGCGGTATGGCTGAACCCCGAAGACCCCAAGAACTGGGGCTACACCCACTCGATTGCGATGATCCGCGACATCTTCGGCGGCCGCATGTTCCCGCTGACGCTGGCCGGGCTTGAGGGCGCGACCAAGCAGCTTTCAAGAAAGCACTGAAAGACCGACAGGAGATCCGATGACCTGCTTCCTCTGCCTGCAATGCGGCGTCCAGTTCGCGGCGACAGAGACGCCGCCAGAACATTGCCCGATCTGCGAGGACGAGCGCCAATATGTGCGCTGGGAGGGCCAAGCGTGGATCACGCCGGAGGAACTTGCCGAAGGACACCGGCTTGTTATGAAGGACGATGCCGGCGTTCTCGCCTTCGGCATCGAGCCGCGCTTCGCCATCGGCCAACGGGCGCTGCTGGCGCAGACGCCGCACGGCAACGTGCTGTGGGACTGCGTTTCGATGGTCAGCGACGAGGCGGTGGCCGAGATCAACCGCCGCGGTGGCCTGGCGGCGATCGCCATCTCGCACTGCCACTATTATTCGGTGATGGCCAGTTGGAGCGAGGCGTTTGGCGGCGTGCCGATTTATCTCCATGCCGACGACCGCCAATGGATCATGCGACCGCACAAGGCGATCGTCAGTTGGGAAGGCGAGACGCTGGCCATAAACCCTTCGCTGACGCTCATCCGCTGCGGCGGCCACTTTGCCGGCGGTCAGGTGCTGCACTGGAAACACGATGTCGGCGACGTCTTGCTGGCCGGCGATATCTTGCAGGTGACGCCGACGCGCCGCCATGTCAGCTTCATGTACAGCTATCCGAACTACATTCCGCTCAATGCAGCGGCCGTGCGCCGCATCGCGGCGGCACTGGAGCCATTCGCGTTCGACCATATCTATGGTGCATGGTGGAACCAGAATGTCATCGGGGGCGCAAAAGCGGCGTTGGCTGCTTCGGTCGATCGCTATCTCAGGGCGATCGCATAAAGATCCCGATCGAAAATGCGGGCAAATCGCGTAACAAATGCCTATCTTGGTGCGAATATGAGGTTGCAATCCGCGCATGATCCCGAACCTCCGGTTCGGAAAGGATTATGCGCAAAACCAAAGTACTACAGCGTCCCTTTGCGCGTCCGATGGGCGCGCGGCGCTGTAGTGGCGAGCCGGCAAGGCTGAGGAGATCACATGGACACCCACACCTACCCTGTAACCCGCACCGACGCCGAATGGCGCGCCCGGCTGACGCCGGAGCAGTATGCCGTCATGCGCGGCCACGGCACCGAGCGGCCGGGAAGTTGCGCTTTGCTCTACGAGAAGCGCGCCGGCACCTTTTCCTGCGTCGGCTGCGACCAGCCTTTGTTTGAATCCAAGCTGAAGTTCGAGAGCGGCACCGGCTGGCCGAGCTTCAACGATCCGGTGCCGGGTTCGGTCGAAAACACCGTCGACCGCAGCTACGGCATGGTTCGCACCGAATGCCATTGCGCCCGCTGCGGCAGCCATCTCGGCCATGTTTTCGAGGACGGCCCGCCGCCGACCGGCCTGCGCTATTGCATCAACGGCGTGGCGCTGAAATTCGAGCCGGCGGCCTGAACCGAAATTCGATTGAATGAATGAAAAGGGCGGCTGCGGCCGCCCTTTTCATTGCCCCCCGGCCGAACCCGGCGAACGCGGTGGGCGCCCGTGTCCGCTCTCAGACCACGACCGTCAGGATCAGCCATAATGTGGCGCCGAGCGTCATCAGTGAGGCCTTGGCGCCGGCCTTTTCCGTGGTTCGCCATACGGAAAAGGTCAGAAAGAGGTTGTAGGGCACCGGTGCGAAATGCGCCGCCAGAACCAGCGCGAGCGGCAGCTTCAGTCCGAGCAGGACGATCGCGGCCACCAGAGATGCTACGTTGAGCGCCGTGCCGACAAGAACAAGGTCGCGCCAGAACAGCCGGTCGAGCGGCACCTGGCCTTGCCAGCGTGAGCGGAAAAAGGAGCCGATACCCTCTGGCAACACCGGATGTCTATCCCTGCCTCAGGACTTCGGTTACCGCGCGCTCGAAACGCGAACATTCGGTCACCAGCCAGTCGGCCATGGCTGGCCAGTTGTCCTCGGCATAGCAGTTCACCCGCCACATCGAATTGATGCCGAGATCCTCGCAACTCTGTTCCGGCCTGAGCTTCAGCCTGGCTTCGATATCAGGCTGGAACGGTTTCAACCGCGACCACGCTTGCGTGGCGCCGAACTTCTCGTTGCGGCCGAAGAAGACGCCGACCTGGCTCTGCGCCGGCGCGACATACATGGAAAGGACCAAGGCGAAATCGGGCAGCCCGCGCTGCCAGAACCAGGGTCCGCGCCTCGCCATCAGAGCCCTTTCTTCCGGATGCCGCTCGGCGAACAGCGTCCAGAAGCCGCGCTGGCGGAATTCAGAGGCGCGGCGGGCGCCGAAGTCGAATTCGCTCATGGCTCGATGCTCGCTCCGGCATCATGCTCGGCCGGAGACTGTTTCGAAATTCGCTCCGGCGAGTCATATGGTGGTGGTTTCGAGAACCGGAGCGGAGCGTACTTAAAGTACGTGAGCTCAGTTCTACTGCATTGCAGTAGAACTAGGGAAGCGCAGAAAACGCCACCAGATGGCCGCCGGAGTAGAATTTCCAGACGGTCTCTACACCATGCCGAGTGCGGCCTTATACAGATCGAGGATGGTTTCCTCTTCCTGACGCTCGGCCTGGTCCTTCTTGCGCAGCCGGATGATCGTGCGCATCGCCTTGGTGTCGAAGCCTGTGCCCTTGGCCTCGGCGAACACTTCCTTGATGTCGTCGGAAATGGTCTTCTTCTCTTCCTCGAGCCGCTCTATGCGCTCGATGAAGGCACGCAGCTGGCCGGCGGCAACAGTCTGGCTGGTATCGGTGATATCGTCGGCCATATTTTTCTCCACATCGTTTCTGCGCCGCGACTCGGGATGCATGCAGCGGCGAATTGAGCGGGCTCGATGCCCGACCGGCGGCGGCGGGTCAAGCTGTTATCGATGATCGAACTGACGCTGCCGCCACGATGCGGACAGCGACCCCCAGGAAGGTATCAATTAGCTGAAAGCGATCAGCAGATCCTTGGCATCGATCTGGTCGCCTGCCTTAACCAGCACCTCGGCGACCGTGCCGTCGCGCTCGGCATGCAGCGCCGTCTCCATCTTCATCGCTTCGATGGAAAGCAGCACGTCACCGGCCTTCACAGCCTGGCCGGCAGCCACCGAAAGCGCAGAAACGACGCCCGGCATCGGTGCGCCGACATGCGCCTCGTTGCCGGGTTCGGCCTTGCGGCGGGCCTTGGCGGCGGACGCGCCATGCGCCCGGTCGGGCACCTTGACACGGCGCGGCTGGCCGTTGAGCTCGAAGAACACGGTGACCATGCCCTTCTCGTCGACATCGCCGATGGCAAGGCACCGCACCACCAGCGTCTTGCCCTTCTCGATGTCGACGAAAATCTCGTCTTCCGGCTTCATGCCGTAGAAATACGTCGGCGTCGGCAGCACGCTGACCGGCCCATAGGTTTCCTGCGCGCCGGCGAAATCCGTAAACACCTTCGGATACATCAGCCACGAGGCGAATTCGAACTCCGACAGCTTGCGCTCGAGCTTCTCCTCGATTTCCTTGCGGTTGGCCTTGAGGTCGGCTGGCTTGAGCAGCGAGCCGGGCCGCACCGTGATCGGCTTGTCGCCCTTGAGCGCCTTCCTCTGCAGCGCCGCCGGCCACCCGCCTGGCGACTGGCCGAGATCGCCGCGCAGCATCGAGACGACCGAATCCGGGAAGGCGATATCCCTATCCGGGTTTTCGACATCGGCAACGGTCAGGTCCTGGCTGACCATCATCAATGCCATGTCGCCGACGACCTTGGACGACGGCGTCACCTTGACGATGTCGCCGAACATCAGATTGACGTCGTGATAGGTCTGCGCCACCTCGTGCCAGCGCGTCTCCAATCCGAGCGAGCGAGCCTGTTCCTTCAGATTGGTGAACTGCCCGCCCGGCATCTCGTGCAGATAGACTTCCGAGGCCGGCCCCTTGAGGTCGCTTTCGAATGCGGCGTACTGGTTGCGCACCGCTTCCCAGTAGAACGAGATCTTCCTGATCCATTGCGGGTCGAGACCGGGGTCGCGTTCGGTGCCCTTCAGCGCCTCGACGAGTGAGCCAAGGCATGGCTGCGAGGTGTTGCCGGAGAAGGCATCCATCGCCGCGTCTATGGCGTCGACGCCGCTTTCCACCGCCGCCAGCACCGTCGCCGCCGACAGGCCCGACGTGTCGTGGGTGTGGAAATGGATCGGCAGGTCGGTCGCCTCGCGCAGCGCCTTGAACAGCACGCGTGCTGCGGAAGGCTTCAGCAGGCCGGCCATGTCCTTGACGGCGATGATGTGGGCGCCGGCCGCCTGCAATTCCCTGGCTAGGCCGACATAGTATTTGAGGTCGTATTTCGCCCGCGCCGGATCGAGGATATCGCCGGTGTAGCAGATCGCCGCTTCGATCAGCTTGCCCTCGGCTCCGACCGCATCCATGGCGACGCGCATGTTGTCGACCCAGTTCAGGCAATCGAAGACCCGGAACAGGTCGATGCCACCGCTTGCTGCCTGCTTGACGAAATGCTGCACGACATTGTCGGGATAGTTGGTGTAGCCGACGCCATTGGCACCGCGCAGCAGCATCTGCAACAGCAGATTGGGCGCCGCCTCGCGCACCAGCGACAGCCGCTCCCACGGATCCTCGGTGAGGAAGCGCATGGCGACGTCGAAGGTGGCGCCACCCCAGCATTCCAGCGATAGAAGCTGCGGCAAGGCACGCGCATAGGTACCGGCGATGCCGGCAATGTCATGCGTGCGCATGCGCGTCGCCAGCAGCGATTGATGGCCATCACGCATCGTCGTGTCGGTGACCAGAACCTCCTTCTGATCGCGCATCCAGGCCGCGAACTTCTGCGGGCCCAGCACATCCAGCTTCTGCTTGCTGCCGCCGGGCACATTGCCGTTGAGGTAAGGCACCACGGGTGCCGCGGCGTCGGCCTTCGGCTGCGGTCGGCCGCGCGTCTCAGGATGGCCGTTGACGCTGACGTCGGCGAGATAGTTGATGAGCTTGGTGGCGCGGTCCTGGCGCTTGACCTGCTGGAACAGTTCCGGCGTCGTGTCGATGAACTTGGTCGTGTAGGAATTGTCGGCGAAGCTCGGATGGTTGATGATCGCTTCGAGGAAGGTCAAATTGGTGGCGACGCCGCGGATGCGGAACTCGCGCAGCGCCCGATTCATGCGGGCGATCGTCTCGGCCGGCGTCGGCGCCCACGCCGTCACCTTCTCCAGCAGCGGATCGTAGAAGCGGGTGATGACCGCGCCCGAATAAGCGGTGCCGCCGTCGAGGCGGATGCCGAAGCCCGTCGCGCCGCGATAGGCGGTGATGCGGCCGTAATCGGGGATGAAATTGTGCTCGGGATCTTCCGTGGTGATACGGCACTGCAGCGCGTGGCCGTTCAGCCTTATGTCCTTCTGCGCCGGCACGCCTGATTCCGGTGTGCCGATTGCAAAGCCGTCGAGGATATGGATCTGCGCCTTGACGATATCGATGCCCGTCACCTGCTCGGTGACGGTGTGCTCGACCTGGATGCGCGGGTTGACCTCGATGAAATAGAATTTGCCGGTGTCGGCGTCCTGCAGGAACTCGACCGTGCCGGCGCCGATATAGCTGGTCTCGCGGGCGATCTTGAGCGCATGGCCGCAAAGCACCTCGCGCTGCGACATTTCGAGATAGGGCGCCGGCGCCCGCTCGACGACCTTCTGGTTGCGGCGCTGGATCGAACAGTCGCGCTCGAACAGGTGCACGGCATTGCCATGGGTATCGCCCAGCACCTGCACCTCGACATGGCGGGCGCGCTCGATCAGCTTTTCGAGATAGACCTCGTCCTTGCCGAAGGCGGCTTTCGCCTCGCGCTTGCCTTCGGTGACTTCACGGGCAAGGTCGGCTTCGGCGCGGATGGCCCGCATGCCGCGGCCGCCGCCGCCCCATGATGCCTTCAGCATCACCGGATAGCCGATTTCCTTGGCCAGTGTCTTGACCGTCTCCATGTCATCCGGCAACGGATCGGTGGCGGGGATCACCGGCACGCCGACCTCGATGGCGAGATTGCGCGCCGCGACCTTGTTGCCGAGCCGCCGCATTGTGTCCGGCCTCGGCCCGATGAAGGTAATGCCGGCTTCGGCACAGGCGTCGGCGAATTCGGGACTTTCCGACAACAATCCGTAGCCGGGATGGATAGCATCGGCGCCCGACAGCCTGGCGACGCGGATCACCTCCTCGATCGACAGATAGCTTTCGATCGGCCCCATGTCCCTGGTCAGATGCGGCCCGCGTCCGACCTGGTAGCTCTCGTCGGCCTTGAAGCGATGCAGGGAGTATTTGTCTTCCTCCGCCCAGATCGCCACGGTTTTGAGCCCGAGTTCGTTGGCCGCGCGGAAGACGCGAATGGCGATTTCGGACCGGTTGGCGACGAGGATCTTCGTGATGGCCAAGGACTGGGCTCCAGCGACGGAAGGAAGAGAAATCGGCGCAATGATTAGCGTGAAAATGCTGCAGTGCAAACGAAATTGACGCGCATTTAAACCGATTGAAATGGAATCATTGCGCCAAGGACCCTCCCCATTCCTCCGAACAGCCAAAAAAGAGCCGGCTTTCCGGTTAATGCACGATCATTGCCCGGCTAAGCATCGGCTCCACCGGCCGCCCCTGAACATGACGATGGCAAAAGAAAATGCCCGGCGCGAGGCGCCGGGCATCCGTAAATGGTCAGGAGACTGACGAGCTTACATCTTCTGGACGTAGGTGTACTTGCCGTCGTCGCCCTTCTTCCATTCGTACATGACGTAGCCGGGCAGCGTCGGGTCGCCCTTGGCGTCATAGGACAGGTCGCCGAGAACGGTCTTGAAGGGGCCGTTTTCATGCAGCGCCTTGGCAACTGCCTGCGGGTCGTTCGACTTGGCAGCGGTCGCTGCTTCCGCGATCGCCTGCACGGCGGCGTAGGAGTAGAGCGTGTAGGCTTCCGGCTCGAAACCCTGCGCGCGGAACTTCTCGACGAGTTCCTTGTTGGCGGGGATCAGGCGCGGATCCGGGCCGAACGTGTTGAGCGTGCCCGCAACTGCGTCGCCAGCGATCGAAGCCAGTTCGTTCGACACGATGCCATCGCCGGAAACCAGCGTCGCCTTGAGGCCCTGGTCGGCCGCCTGACGGATGATCAGGCCGGCTTCGGTGTGCAGGCCGCCCCAATAGATGATGGAAACGCCGGCTTCCTTCATCTTGGCGATCAGCGCCGAGAAGTCCTTGTCGCCGACATTGATGCCTTCATACATGACTTCCGTCACGCCCTTGGCGTTCATCGCCTTCTTGGTCTCGTCGGCAAGGCCCTGACCGTAGGTGGTCTTGTCGTGAACGACAGCGATCTTGGCGTCCTTGAAGTTGGCGGCGAGATACGCGCCGGCAATGCTGCCCTGCTGGTCGTCGCGTCCGCAGGTGCGGAACACGTTCCACAGACCGCGCTCGGTGAATTGCGGGTTGGTCGCGGCCGGCGTCACTTCGACGATGCCGTTTTCCGCATAGACTTCAGATGCCGGGATAGAGACGCCGGAGTTGAAGTGGCCGACCACGAACTTGACGCCGTCGCCGACGAACTTGTTGGCGACCGAGATACCCTGCTTCGGATCGGAGACGTCGTCGCCGACTTCGAGCTTGATCTGCTCGCCGTTGATGCCGCCCTTGGCATTGATGTCGGCGACAGCAGCTTCCGCCCCCTTCTGCAGCTGCGCGCCGAAGGCGGCGTTCGGACCGGTGATCGGGCCCGCGACGCCCATCATTACGTCAGCCCACGCGCTGCCGCCGAACGCGACAAGCGCGGTCAGGGCGACGGCGGACAAAAGTGACTTTTTCATTTAAACGCTCCCATTAACGGAGTGGGCGTGGATGAAGCTTTCATGCGATGCCCACCCTTATCGCAGAAAGCATAGTTTGCCGATTTTCAGGCACTTGTCACGCCGATTCAATTTCGAGGCGGCGTTAATGATGAACGTCAACCTTTCGGTTTCCAGCTCAAGAGTGAAGCTCTTTCGTAGAGCCAATTATACTGTGTCACCATCTGGTTGGTGCGCGTGTATTGATAGCCGACAAAGCCGAGGATCATCAGCACGATGGTGTCGACGACATAATAATGCAGCGAGAACATGGTGCCACCGAACAGCGCGTGATGGATGAAGCGGATCGCGATGCCGAGGCCCAGCACATAGGCGAACAGCTGGATGAAGCTGCGCCACGTCTGGGCACTGGCCTTGCCCGTCATCCACGCCGCCCAGCCGCCGAGCAGACAGGTGACGAAGAAGAACTGCCAGATCGAGGGTTCCTCGTAAAGAATGCCCTGCATGGTGAAGTCTCCTTAGCATGATCCCGAAAGTTGCGGACTTTCCGGACAAAGATCATGCGACAAACAAACAATCTGGAGCGGAATAGCGGTGCACGCATTCCGCTTCGAACTCAGTGGTGTCCGCCCTCGAGATAGGCGGCGCGCACTTCCGGATTGGCGAGCAGTTCCTTGCCGGTGCCGCTCATCGTCACATTGCCGTTGACCATGACGTAGCCGCGCGTGGCGAGCTTGAGCGCGCCGAAGGCGTTCTGCTCGACCAGGAACACGGTCAGCCCCTGGGTGCGGTTCAGTTCGCGGATGGCGTCGAAGATCTGCTTGACGATCAGCGGCGCGAGACCCAGCGACGGCTCGTCGAGCAAAAGCAGCTTCGGCCGTGCCATCAGCGCGCGTCCGATCGACAGCATCTGCTGCTCACCGCCCGACAGCGTGCCACCGCGCTGGGTGATGCGCTCCTTCAAACGCGGGAACAGCGTGAACACCTTCTCGACGTCCTCGTCATAGTGCTTGAGGTTGTCGAGGCTGGCGCCCATCTGCAGGTTTTCCATCACCGTCATGCGCGGAAAGATCCGCCGGCCCTCGGGCGATTGGGCAATGCGCATGCGCGCGATCACGTGCGTCGGCATCTGGGTTATGTCGGTGCCGGCAAAGGTGATAGTCCCGGCGCGAGCCCGCGGCGCACCGAAAATAGTCATCATCAGCGTCGACTTGCCGGCGCCATTGGCACCGATCAGCGCCACGATCTCACCCTGCTTGACGGTGACATCGACGCCGTTCAGCGCCCGGATGTTGCCGTAATAGGTCTGCACGCCCTTGATATCGAGCAGCGTTGTCGCGGCCATCACTTGCCCCCTCCACGCTTGCCCGCCACGGGCTTGGCAGCGGTCTTGCTCGCGGTCTTTCCGGAGGCTGCCTTTGCAGTCTTTGCGGAAGCATGGCTCGTCGCCACCTTGCCCGCATCGACGCGGCGCGAAAATTCCGTGTCCCTGCCCTGGCCGAGCAGCCTGGCCTGTTTGACCCATTCCTCGCGCGCGATCCGTCCGTCAAAAGCAAGATAGGCTTCGGCGGCCTCGACGTCGGCCTTTTTCCAGGCGCCGATCTGGTCGAAGTGGAAGATGCCGTGGTCGTTGAGCTTCTTCTCGTTGACCGTACCGATGCCCTTTATGCGGGTCAAATTGTCGGCCTTGCCGCCGCGAGGCGCAGCCAGCCGGTTGGAGATCTCTCCAGTCTTCGCCGCAGGCTTGGCGGATGCGGTCGACTTCGCCGCCGTGCCGGTTGCCGCCTTCGACGTCGCTTTCGGAGCAGGCTTTGCCTTCGCCGGCGGCACGGCTGCCTGCGAGGCTGCCTTGTTTGCCGCGGCGAGCGACCTGGCGTCGACCTGACCGGCCTTTGACGCTCCCTTGGCCACCGTAACCCGCTCGCCCGAACTATGGCCGACCGTGTCGGTCACCGGCCCGGCGAGATAGGACGACGATGTTCCCGGACCGTGCGCGGCATCCGGCCCCGTATCGAGCTGTTCGATGACATCTTCGTCGCCGACTTCGGTAAGGACCGCTTCGACTTCCTCGTCGTCGACGCCGAGATAGGCGGCGATGACGCGCGGATCGGTGCGCACCGACTGCGGACTGCCGTCGGAGATCTTGCGGCCATACTCCAGCACCACGACATGGTCGGAGATCTGCATGACCACCGACATGTCGTGCTCGATCAACAGGATCGAGGCGCCGGATGTGTTCTTGATGTCGATCAGCAGCTCGTTGAGCGCCGCCGATTCCTTCGGATTGAGGCCGGCCGCCGGCTCGTCGAGGCACAGAAGCTCGGGTCCCGTGCACATGGCGCGAGCGATCTCGAGACGGCGCTGCGCGCCATAGGGCAGGTCGCCGGCCGGGTCGTCGGCACGGTCGACAAGATCGGCCTTTTCCAGCCAATGCTTGGCGAGCTCCACCGATTCGGCCGAGGCCTTGCGATAGCCGCTGAAGCCGAACAGGCCAAGCACCGTGTAGCCCGATGCCTTCATCAGTTTGTTGTGCTGGGCGACCAGCAGGTTCTCCAGCAGGGTCATGCCGGAGAACAGGCGGATGTTCTGGAAGGTGCGCGCCACCTTGGCGCGCGCCGGGATTTCATGGTTGGGCAGCCGCTCGAGCAGGAAGGTCGAACCATCGTTCCGGTTGAGCGTGATCATGCCTTCCGAGGGCTTGTAGAAGCCGGTGATGCAATTGAACACCGTGGTCTTGCCGGCGCCGTTGGGGCCGATCAGCGCGGTGATCTCGCCGCGCTTGGCGGCGAAAGACAGATCCCCGATGGCCACCAGGCCACCGAACTTCATCGACAGATGATCGACCTGAAGGATAGCGTCGTTCATGCCCGAAGCGGCTTTCTGAACAGGGTTCGCATTCATCAGCCGTGTCCTTCCTTGGTGAAGGAGCTTGAGACGGCCTTTCGCTCCTTCAGGAAGGCGGTTGGTTCACGACTGCCGACGAAGCCGCGCGGCTTCCACAGCATGACGATGACCATGGCCATGCCGAACAGCAGCATGCGGTAGAGTTCCGGTGTGAAGTCCGGTCCGAAGACCTGCTTGAGGAAGTCGAGTTCGCGCAACGCCTCGGTGCCGCCGATCATCACCATTGCGGCGACCGCTATGCCGACCAGCGAGCCCATGCCACCGAGAACCACGATGGCCAGGATGATGGCCGATTCCAGGAAGACGAAGGATTCCGGGCTGACGAAGCCCTGCCGTGCGGCGAAGAATGCGCCGGCGAAGCCGCCGAACATCGCACCCGTGGCAAAGGCCGTAAGCTTCGTGGTGGTGGTGTTGATGCCGAGCGAGCGGCAGGCGATCTCGTCCTCGCGCAACGCTTCCCAGGCACGGCCGACCGGCATGCGCCGCAGCCGGATGGTGACGAAGGCTGTCAGCAGCGCCAGCGCCAGGATCAGGTAATAGAGGAAGATCTTGTAGTAGGCGCTCGATGTCGCCAGATGCAGCACCTTGGCGACGTAATTGGGGTCCGACACGTTGAAGGTCATCAGGCCGAAGAAGGTGACCTTCGGGATGCCGGAAATACCGGCTGAACCGTTGGTGACCTCCCGCCAGTTGATCAGCACCAGGCGGATGATCTCACCGAAAGCCAAGGTGACGATCGCCAGGTAATCGCCGCGCAGGCGCAGCACCGGGAAACCGAGCAGCACGCCCCAGAAGGCGGCCATGGCGCCGGCGGCCGGCAAAAGGATCCAGAACGACAGGCCGTACTGCGTGCCGAGCAGCGCATAGGCATAAGCGCCGACCGCGTAGAAGGCGACATAACCGAGGTCGAGCAGGCCGGCGAGGCCAACGACAATGTTCAGGCCCCAGGCCAGCATCACATAGATCAGGATCTGGATGCCGAAATTGTCGACCCATTTCAGCGAGCCTTGCAGTCCGCCGACGAACGACCAGGACATCAGCGACAGGATCGCCACCACCAGGATCGGATAGAGGATCAGCGCTGCAATGCCGAGTTTGGTGAAGTTGGCATGAATGAAGCCGCGGAAATAATAGATCACGCAGGCCAGCACATAGATGACCGACAAGGCGCGCAGGAACTGCAGATAGCCCGCCGGCTCCGCTCCCACCCATCCGACGAGAGAGCTGTTGACCGCAAACAACACCACCGCCGCGACCAAGGCCACGATGAAGGCCGGCAACTGGAAGAAGCGTGACGCCACGCTGGCCGGCAGCAGGCCGGTGGCGACGTCGGTGATCTTCTGGTTGGCCAGGAAGGGCTGTCCATAGGCGACATAGAGGAAGCGCCCGACAGCCGTGGCGATAACCACGGCGGCAAGCAGGCCCCAGCGTGTCGTCAGGACCAGTTCATTGGAAATGTTCTGGCCGGTCTTCAGGCCGATGAACAGCACGAACAGGCCAAACGATATGGCAGCGGCATAGAGCGCCTCACGCAATGCGCGCTGCATGGGGGTGGCGACGGTGTCGCGCTCCGGAGATACGGTGACGGCCATAGTCTCAGACCTTTTCGACTTCTGGCCGGCCCAATATGCCGGAAGGCAGGAAGATCAGCACGATGGCCAGGATCGAGAACGCCGCGACATCCTTGTAGTCGATCGAGAAATAGGCCGACCACATGCTCTCGATGAAGCCGATCATCAGCCCGCCGACCACCGCGCCCGGCAGCGAACCGATGCCGCCCAGCACCGCCGCCGTGAAGGCTTTCACGCCCGGCGTGAAACCATCCGAGAAGGCAATGACGCCGTAATACATCAGGAACAAAGTGCCGGCGACCGCGGCAAGGGCCGCACCCATGATGAAGGTGATCGAGATGGTACGGTCGACATCGATGCCGAGCAGCGCCGCCATCTTGCGGTCCTGCTCACAGGCCCGTTGCGCTCGTCCAAGCGAGGTCTTGTTGACCAGATACCAGAACAGCGCCAGCAGCAGCGCCGTGACGACGACGATGATGATCTGCTTCAGCGACACGCTGATGCCGTTGATGTTGTAAACCTGGCTGACCATCGGCGGGATCGGCTTGTTGCGGGGACCCTGCGTCACCTGGACGAAGTTCGACAGCGCGATCGACATGCCGATGGCAGTGATCAGCGGGGCCAGTCGGAACGAACCGCGCAGCGGCCGGTAGGCCACCTTTTCGATCGTCCAGTTGTAGAGGCTGGTGAGCAGCATCGCCACGATCATCATGATCAGCAGCGCCAGCACAACCGGCACGGAATAGAACAGCGCGCCAAGGGCGAGGAAGACGATCAGTGCCGTGAAGGCACCCACCATGAAGATGTCGCCATGGGCGAAATTGATCATACCGATGATGCCGTAGACCATCGTGTAGCCGATCGCGATCAGCCCATAGATCGATCCCAGCGTCAGCCCGTTGATAAGCTGCTGGACAAAGTACTGCATGTGTACATGGCTCCCCTGGAATGTCGCCCATGCAGACGCATTCCTTTTCGTATTTCCCCTAGTCGTAAAGTTTCGAGCCCGGATTGCAACGTCATTTTTCAATCGTCATGCGTGTTTTCGAAGCACGCCGTCCGATTGCCCGTTTTCCATCATCCGACCCCTGGACTATCGCGGACCCTACCATTGGCATAACGCAATGTCTTTGACGATTCGACCGCATCATGCGCTCCGTTTCGAAGAAATCGCCGTCAAAATTAGGTGATGAAAGGAATCCTTGCGTTTTTGGCACGATCCATTTTTCAGGTCGTTGCTTTCCGCAAGGTCAGGATTCCCATCACTTGACAACAAACCCGTGCGCGAACGGGTCGCGGTCGTCGATGAAGATGGTGTTCAGTCCGGTCATGCGCGCCCAGCCGCCGATCGAGGGAATGATGGCCGGCTTGCCGGCCACGCTGACATCCTTTTCGACCTTGCCCTTGAACAGCGAACCGATGATCGATTCATGCACGAAGCTGTCTCCGGCCTTGAGTTTGCCCTTGGCATGAAGCTGCGCCATGCGCGCCGAGGTGCCGGTGCCGCAGGGCGAGCGGTCGATCGCCTTGTCGCCGTAGAACACGGCATTGCGGGCATCCGCCCCATCCACCGTCGGCGCACCGGTCCACAGCATGTGCGACAGCCGGTTGATGCCAGGATTTTCCGGATGCACGAAGGAATATTTCTCGTTGAGCCGCTGCCGCACCACCGGGCTCCAGGCGATGAAGTCGCCCGCCGAATGATCGGCCATGTCGCGATAGTTCTCCTGCGGTTCGACGATGGCGTAGAAGTTGCCGCCATAGGCGACGTCGACGGTGATTTCACCGAGCCCGGGGCATTCGACCGTCAGCCCCTCGGCATGGAGGAAGGATGGCACATTGGTGATGCGCACCTCCTCGACATAGTCGCCGACCTGCTTGTATTCGGCGACGACCAGCCCGGCCGGCGTGTCGAGCCTGAGCACGCCCGGCGTCTTTGGTTTGATCAGTCCGTGCTCGATGGCCATCGTCACCGTACCGATCGTGCCATGGCCGCACATCGGCAGGCAGCCGGAGGTTTCGATGAACAGGATGGCGATGTCGCAATCCTCGCGCGTCGGCGGATAGAGAATCGAACCGGACATCACGTCGTGGCCGCGCGGCTCGAACATCAACCCGGTGCGGATCCAGTCATATTCGGCCAGAAAATGCGCACGCCGCTCCATCATCGTCGCGCCCTGCAACAGCGGGCCGCCGCCGGCGACCAGCCGCACAGGATTGCCGCAGGTGTGGCCGTCTATGCAGAAGAAGGATTTCTTGGCCATGACGCTCCTCGAAAATCAAAAACCCGAAAAATCAAAATCGTTGCGGACTGAAGGGGGCCAGATCGATCGGCGGAGTCTGCCCCAGGACAAGATCCCTGATCAACCGTCCGGTGGCCGCCGCCTGGGTCAGGCCGAGATGGCCATGGCCGAAGGCATAGACCACCGACCGCTTTCCCGGCGCGCCGCCGATGACGGGCACTGAATCCGGCAGCGAGGGGCGGAACCCCATCCATTCGCGCCCACCCGAGGGATCGAGCCCCGGCAGGAATTTCTGTGCCTTCTGCAGCAGCGCCTTCGACCTGGCATAATTGGGCGGCCGCTCGATGCCGCCGAGTTCGACGGCGCCGCCGACGCGCAGGCCCGTTTCGAGCGGCGTGACGACGAAACCATGGCCGGAGAAGATCAGCATCCGCTTCACGTCGAAGGCACTCGTGGGCAAGGTGGTGTTGTAGCCGCGCTCGGTCTCCAGCGGAATGCGATCGCCGAGTTGCTTGGCCAGCAGATGCGACCAGGCGCCGGCGGCGACGACGAGGTGCCGGGCCTGTCTGGTCGTGCCGTCTGCCAACGTCAGCGTCGCTCCATCCTGATCCGCCGCGACTTGGCTGATCCGGACCAGCTCAAAGCGAGCGCCCTTGGCCTGCGCATAGGTCCACACCGCTTTGCCCAGCAGTTTCGGGTCGGCGACCGTCTTCCATCCCGGCACGAACGTGCCTTTGATGAAGCGCGGCGACAGGCCCGGCTGCAAGGCGGCCAGTTCCTCGCCCTCGACGTGGCGGAAACCGATGCCGAAACGCTTACGCGCTGCCCAGCCGGGCAGCCCGGCCTGAAATTCGGCTTCGCTTTCGTAAAGCTCGAGCGAGCCATCCTCGCGCAGCATCGACCGCGTGCCGGAGCGATCGAGCAAGCCCATCCACTCCGCCTCGGCAAGCTTCATCATGCCTGCTTGAGCGGCAAGGCTCGCCTCGTATTTCCCCGGCGCACCGGCGCGCCAGAAGCGGATCAGCCAGGGCAGAAGCGTCGGCAGGTAGGCGGGCGGGATGCTGAGCGGGCCGAGCGGATCGGCCAGCCATTTCGGCAGCTGCCGCATCATGCCCTTGTGCGCCAGCGGCAGCACGTCGGAGAAGGCGAAGGCGGCGGCATTGCCGGAGCTCGTCTCCTCGCAAATGCCTGTGCGATCGAAGACGGTGACCCTGCGTCCCGCCTCAGCGAGAGAAGCAGCGGCACAGACACCGATGATGCCGCCACCGACGATGGCTATGTCCAACCCTTCTCCCCGTTCACGGGGAGAAGGCGCCCGAAGGGCGGATGAGGGGCTGCGCCCCGCTTCTGTCGACCTGGAATTTCCTTGCACGTGGGCGCTGCCCCTTATCTGGCTGCCACCATCTTCTCCCTGCGAACAGGAAGAAGAAGCCTCAGAACTGCGGCAGTGTCGGCCGCACCGCGAGCGCATCCTTGACGATCTTTTCGACGGACTTGCGGCGATCGCCAGACAGCGGCTGTCGCGGCATGCGAACGCGGTCATTTGTGTTGATCGCGAACACTTCGGCAAGCTTGATGTTTTGGACCAGATAGGTCGAGACGTCGAGGTCGAGCAGCGGCCGGAACCAGCGGTAGATGCCGAGCGCCTCTTCGCGGCGACCCTGCTTCATCAGCTGGTAGATGGCGACCGTCTCGCGCGGGAAGGCGGTGACCAGTCCGGCCACCCAACCGATGGCGCCGACCGACAGCGCCTCGAAGGCCAGATTGTCGACGCCGGTGAACAGGTCGTAGCGAGTGCCCAGGCGATTGATGATCTCGGTCGAACGACGGATGTCGTCGGAGGATTCCTTGATCGCGACAAAGCGCTCGTCCGACGCCAGCTCCTCCATCTGGTCGACGCTGACGTCGACGCGGTAGGCAAGCCGGTTGGAGTAGATCATGACCGGCAGGTCGCCAGCCTGCGCGACCGCGCGCAGCGCCGCGACCGTCTCTTCCGCATTGGTGTGGTAGATCGGGCTCGGCACGACCATCAGGCCGTTGGCGCCTTCCCGGCTCGCGCGCTTGGCAATGCTGGCGGCCTCGCGTGTGCCGGCCTCGTTGACCGTCAGCAGCACCGGCTTCTTGCCGGCGACCTTTTGTGCGGTCTTCAGCACCTCGATCTTCTCATCGGGCGACAGCATCGGCCCCTCGCCGAGCGATCCGCAAACGATGATGCCGTCGCAGCCAGCTTCCATCTGCAGGTTGAAGCAGCGCTCCATCTCGGCATGATCGAGGCGATCATCCGCGGTGAATTTGGTCGTGACGGCAGGAAAAACTCCGGTCCACATGATCATCTCTCCATCTGATATATCACTGGTATATCTATTAACAAACCCGCTGTCAATGCGGAATCCGTTATGATATATTCAAGATATATCAGGAGAGCGCATTTGATATCCACGGCAGCAAGCACCTCGGCGGAGCCGGCCGCGACCAGGGCCTACCATGTGCTCGAGCACATGATCGTCACGCTCGAACTGGCCCCGGCAAGCTTCGTCACCGAGGGCGCCCTGATCGACAGGCTCGGGCTTGGCAGGACACCGGTGCGCGAGGCGATCCAGCGGCTGGCCTGGGAAGGGCTGCTCGACATCAGGCCGCGCGCAGGCATCGCCATCGCCCCGCTGCATCCCGGCGACTGGCTGCGCGTGCTCGACGCGCGTCGCGGCGTCGAGGTGGTGCTGGCCCGCTCGGCCGCCCGCTTCGTCACCCGCGAGGCCGCCGACCTGTTTCACGAAGCAGCGCTTGCCATGCAGAAAGCGGTGATCTCGGGCAACGTGCTTGCCTTCATTCAGGCCGACAAGGCACTTGACGAAGCGTTGGCGCTGGCTGCCGACAATCCCTTCGCCGTCCGTTTGGCCGCCCCGTTGCAGACCCACAGCCGCCGCTTCTGGTTCCGCTACAAGGCCGAGACCGGTCTTGCCGAATCCGCCGAGCACCATGTCGCGCTGATCCGCTCGATCCTTGCCGGCGACGAGGAGGCCGCGGCCAAGGATGCCAAACGCCTGATGGCGCTGCTGCGCGGCCACGCCGAAACGGCTGCGACGCGCTGAACGTCTTTTAATCCGATGCGCTTTCGCCGCCGGTGCTTCCTCGAAACTCGGATCAGGTCCCTGGCAAGGCAGCCGCCGCCATCACCGAACCGTCCCAGCCTTCGCCCGCCGTGATGACGCAGCTCTGACCATGCGTGTCGGTGGCAAGGATCGTCCAGGTGCCCTGGTCGGAGACGAATATCTCAAGAATGACGCTCGGGTTGACCAGGCCGCGCGCAGCCTCGCTTTCGTGGAATTTTTCCCCGAGCGCTTTGATCATATCCGCACGGGCTGCGCATTGCTCCGCCATCGCCGGGACGGCGGCAAACGCGGAAACCGCCGCGAAAAATAGCGTTGCCACAAGACGGGTCATCTGACACCTCCTTGCGCCAGACGATGTCCCCGAAGCTGTCGCCAGCGCCGTTGCTTGATCTGCCGTACCTCCTTGCGGCAGGACTGCAAACCAAGACGGCAGATGCCCACTTGGTTCCATCACATTAGCGTTCACGCAGATAGGGTCGTCGCCGACCTGCAAAAAAGCCCGGGCGCGAGCGCCCGGGCCTCAAATTCAAAATCAATCTGTTGTCCGGTCAGTTCATCGTCGGGATGACGAATTCGGCACCGTCCTTGATGCCTGCCCGCGCGACCGCAGCCGAAGGCGAGGACGCGCAACCAGGAAATCGTCCGGTCAGTTCATCGTCGGGATGACGAATTCGGCACCGTCCTTGATCCCGGACGGCCAGCGCGAGGTCACCGTCTTGGTCTTGGTGTAGAAACGGAACGCGTCCGGGCCGTGCTGGTTGAGGTCGCCGAAGGAAGATGCCTTCCAACCGCCGAAGGTGTAGTAGGCGATCGGCACCGGGATCGGCACATTGATGCCGACCATGCCGACCTGGACACGGCTTGCGAAGTCGCGCGCGGCATCGCCGTCACGGGTGAAGATGGCGACGCCATTGCCCATCTCGTGGTCGTTGGCGAGCTTGATCGCGCTCTCATAGGTCGGCGCGCGCACAACCGACAGCACCGGCCCAAAGATCTCTTCCTTGTAGATGCGCATGTCCGCGGTGACGTTGTCGAACAGGCAGCCGCCCATATAGTAGCCGTCTTCATAGCCCTGCATGGAGAAGCCGCGGCCGTCGACGACCAGCTTGGCGCCTTCCTTGACGCCGGTGTCGACATAGCCCTTGACCCGCTCCAGGGCTTGGCGCGTCACCAGCGGACCGAAATCGGCGGAAGAGTCGGTCGAAGGACCGACCTTCAGGCTTTCGACGCGCGGGATCAGCTTTTCCATCAGCCGGTTGGCGGTGTCGTTGCCGACCGGGACGGCAACCGAGATCGCCATGCAGCGTTCGCCGGCCGAGCCGTAGCCGGCGCCGATCAGCGCGTCGACCGTCTGGTCCATGTCGGCATCGGGCATGATGATCATGTGGTTCTTGGCGCCGCCGAAGCACTGCACGCGCTTGCCGGCGGCCGTGCCGCGCGAATAGATGTAGTGGGCGATCGGCGTCGAGCCGACAAAGCCGATGGCCTTGATGTCGGGATCGTCGAGGATGGCGTCGACCACGTCCTTGTCGCCATTGACGACATTGAGGATGCCCGCCGGCAGGCCAGCTTCGAGGAACAGTTCGGCGATGCGCATCGGCACGCCCGGATCGCGCTCCGAAGGCTTCAGGATGAAGGCGTTGCCGCAGGCGATGGCCGGCGCGATCTTCCACAGCGGGATCATTGCCGGGAAGTTGAACGGCGTGATGCCGGCGACGACGCCGAGCGGCTGGCGCATCGAATAGACGTCGATGCCGGGGCCGGCGCCGTCGGTGAATTCACCCTTCATCATGTGCGGCGCGCCGATGCAGACTTCGACCACTTCGAGGCCGCGCTGGATGTCGCCCTTGGCGTCGGCGATCGTCTTGCCGTGCTCGCGCGCCAGGATGTCGGCCAGTTCGTCATAGTCGCGGGCGACCAGTTCGAGAAACTTCATCAGCACGCGCACGCGACGCTGCGGGTTGGTTGCGGCCCATTTCGGCTGCGCAGCCTTGGCGTTCTCCACCGCAGCGCGCAGTTCCGCCTGTGATGCCAGCGCCACCGTGCCGCGCACGGAGCCATCCATCGGCTGCATGACATCCTGCTTGCGGCCGCTGGTCCCGGCGACATGCTTGCCGCCGATGAAATGACCATAGTCGATCATGATTTCTCTCCCTTGTTTGTGATGCTGCATTGTCCGCCTTTGGCCGGCGGATGGCAACGCGACGGAGAACGCAACCGTTGTGCGGAAAGTAGATAGCGGTTGACGGACGAGCATCAATTCTCGCAAATGCGGAGACCCCGTCTGATAGCAGCAGGGATTGAGAGATTGAGTTCCCACCACAGGACGCGGCGTCAGCGATTGTCATCTGGACCATCCCCATGAACTGGGATGACGTCCGCATCTTCCTTGCCGTGGCGCGTGCCGGCCAGATCCTTGGCGCCGCCAAACGGCTGGAGCTCAACCACGCCACCGTCTCACGCCGCATCGCCGCACTCGAGGATGCGCTGCGGACAAAGCTGTTTCGCCGGCTGACCACCGGCAGCGAGCTGACTCCCGCCGGCGAGCGCTTCCTCGACATTGCCGAGCGCATGGAGGGCGACATGATCGCCGCGCGCTCGACCATATCAGGCGAAGGCGACGATGTTTCCGGCACGGTGCGCATCGGCGCCCCGGACGGTTTTGGCGTTGCCTTCCTGGCCAAGCGCCTTGGCGCGCTGACCGCCCTGCACCGCGAGCTGACGATCCAGCTGGTGCCGGTGCCGCGCTCCTTCTCCCTGTCGCGCCGCGAGGCGGACATCGCCATCACTGTCGAGCGGCCGACCGAAGGCCGGCTGGTGGCGGGAAAGCTGGTCGACTATTCGCTCGGCCTGTTTGCCTCGCGCGCTTATGTCGATGCCAATGGTCTGCCCAAAACAGCGGCCGAACTCGGCCAGCACACCCTTATCGGCTATGTGCCGGATCTCATTGTCAGCCCTTCGCTCGACTACGCGGCCGAATTCAGCGCGGACTGGCGCACCAGTTTCGCCATCTCCTCGGCGCTCGGCCAGGCCGAAGCAGTGCGCTCGGGCGCCGGCATCGGCATCCTGCACACCTTCGTCGCCCGCTGGATGCCGGAATTGGTGCCGGTCGATGTAGTCGCGCCGATCCGCCGCGCCTACTGGCTGGTCTATCACGAATCGGTCAGGCCGCTGCGCCGCGTTCAGATCGTCGCCAGCTTCATCACCAAGATGGTGGAGCGGGAGCGGAACCTGTTCGTCTGAGGCATGTCGCCCAAAACTGATCTCGGTTTTGGGCGAACGACATGCATAAATTAAGACGCTAAAGCGCATCGCATAAATCCGATCAAACGCGATACGCTTTGGCCGTGCCGCCTTTTCCTTGCCACAAAAACGGCCAGTGTGGCATCAGGCGTGCGGTCGCCGGCCACGGGCAGGTCGCCGGGTGGGGAACCTTTCAGAAAGCTGGCGCGGATAGACATGCGAGCCGTTCTTGCCATCCTGCCGCTGCTTTTCGTTTCCGCTTGCGCCAATCCGTGGACGAAGGTTCCGGAGGCCGAACTGCCCAAACCGATCCGCTACGCCATGGCGCGGCCTTCGCCTTTCGTCTTCGGCAATTATTGCGGCCCCGGCACCCGCACCGGCGATCTATCGGCCCGGCCGGCCGACCGCCTCGATGCGGCCTGCCAGACGCATGATGCCTGCTACATCGCCCGCCACAACCATTGCGACTGCGACGGCGCCCTGGTCGCCTCGGCGAAAGCGATCCGTGACGACAACGCAACGCCGCGCAAGATGCGCGGCGAGGCCGAACTGCTGATCGCCACCTTCGCCATTCCCGTCTGCAAGGTCTTCCCGCAGGGCTTCATGCCGCCGCGCGATCCGGCGCAATTGAGCGCCCTGAAGACCGGAGCGGCCGGGTGAAGGGTCGCGCATTCATCGCCGTCGTTCTGTTCGGGCTGGCTGTCCTTGCCGGCTGTGCCGGTACTGGTCGCAATGCCTGCGATCTCCTGCAAGGCCAGAGCGCTTGCGCGCGACCCGCGCTCTCCGCGGAGACAGCTGGGCCGCGGATCGCCGCCGCGCAGTTTTTCGGCGACGCCGGCACCAGCGACTACGAAAAACGCTTCCTGGCGCTGCTCGCCCGCCATCAGCTTGGCGCCATGGACCGCGCCAACGGCACCGGCCCTTTCGGCCACGACCGCCATGAGATCGCCAACAGCGATTTCCAGGCGACCTACCGGACGCTGCAAAAACTGGCCGGGCCGGTTGCCGAAACGCATCTGCCGCCGGCCGACGCCAACAGCGGCGAGGGTCATTTTGACGGACGCTGGCGGGTGTCGCGACAGACGCTCTACATCGATGCAGCGGCGCGGCCTTCGGCGCCCAAGACCTTCGATTTCTCCGGCCTGCAAGCGCGCGGCGTCGAGATCGTGCTGCGCCAGGCCGGCAAGCAACCGGCCGCCATCGAGGGCACATGCGACGGCACGCTGGCGATCCGTGCCGGCGGCGCTTCACGCACCATCGCCACCGGCACGGCATTTCGCTTTCGCCTGTCCGGCGAGGACGATACGGTCAGCCTGTTTCCAAGTGACGGCCTGAACCGCTGCGCGACAAGAATCCGCTCCAGCCTTGCTCCGGCCGGCGCGCCGCTCACCATCCGACGCGAAGAGACCGCCGATCCGGCGCTTGCCGCTTTCGACAGTCGCTACGAGCGTTGCCCGACGCCAGACCCAACCGGCCTCGATCCTCTCAGCCGCGCCTTCTATGCCAGCCGTTGGTTGTCGCAGACCTGTGCCTTGCCGATCGGAAAGCCGCGCCTGCTGCGCAAATCGCGCGATGGCTTCAACGCCAAGGTCGAGGCGCTGATGGGAGCGCCGCTGTCCGACAGCGCCATCGACAAGGGCGACCCGGAGCTGCCGCTCGACTTCTCCAGGGCCCCAAAACTGAAGCTGATCTATCTGTCATCCCTGGAGTTCAAGGCCGACTTCTCCGGCCGCATCATCGAACGGCTGATCCGTCATCATGCAGCCCTCGGCACCAAGGTGCGCATCCTGGTCACCGACGTGCTGGAGCGCGACAAGGACGACGCCATGCTGCATCGGCTGGCGGCCGAATTCCCCAATGTCGGGCTGCAGGAATATCGCTGGCGGGCGGACCGGGGCGCGCCGATCGACGAGCAGATTTCACAATTGCACAAGGTCCATCACGTCAAGATGCTGGCGACGCTTGCCGACGATCCACGGCGGTCGCGCGCCATCATCGGCGGCCGCAACATCCATGACGGCTTCCTGTTCCACCAGCCGATCGATCTGTCGCGCTATCCAGACCTTGAGCAATACGGCAAGACCGACGGGTTCTCGCTGAACTACTATTCGAACTGGAGCGACTTCGACATCGAGTTCGCCGATCCGGCCACGGTCGAGACCCTTGCCGCGCATCTTTCGACAGTGTGGCTGCGCGACGCCGACACCAATCTGGCGCGCCCCTTCTCCATTCCGGTCCGGTCCGACGGCGCCCGTCCTTCAGGGACGGCACGACACTTCATTTCGGTGCCTTACGAGGATGGCCATGCGCTGGAGGACTATTTCGTCGAGTTGGTCGACGCCGCCCAGCACCATATCCAGATCGTTAATCCCTACCTCAACCTGACGCCCAAGCTTGCCCAGGCTGTTGACCGGGCGCTCGCCCGCGGCGTCAGGATCGACATTGTCGGCCGCATCGATCTCAAGGGCGATATCGGCGGCAAGTTCCTCACCGCGCTCAACAAGCTGTTCGTCGAGAAATATGGCGACCGCATCAACATCCGCGAGTTCAAGGCGCCTGACGTGGTGCTGCATTCCAAGATCATGATGATCGACGAAAGGCTGGTCGCCATCTCGTCGGTCAACCTCAACAACCGCAGCTTCTTCCACGACAGTGAGAACGGCATGATGGTGCTCGATCCGGCCTTCTACACCAGGATGAAGCCGATCTATGACGACTATGTCGCCCACTCCAATCCGGTCGCCACCAATGTGACGATCCCGTGGGCCTACCGGCTGCTGTTCGACGAGGACTGGGTCCGGCAGGCGTTCTGACTCTCTACCGCAGATAACGCTCCTGCGCGAGGTCGCGGACGTCGATGTCAGGCACCCGGCTAGAGATGATGTCGGCCAGCACCTTGCCCGAGCCGCAAGCCATGGTCCAGCCGAGCGTGCCGTGGCCGGTGTTGAGATAGAGATTGGAGAGCTCGGTGCGGCCGATCAGCGGCGGACCATCCGGCGTCATCGGCCGCAGCCCGCACCAGAACGTCGCGTCCCGCATGGCGCCGGCGCCGGGAAAGAGATCGCCGACCGAGTGTTCCAGCGTGCGCCGCCGCGATTCGTGCAGCCTGAGGTCGAAGCCGGAAATCTCGGCCGTACCGCCAACCCGGATGCGGTCGCCAAGCCGGGTGATCGCCACCTTGTAGGTCTCGTCCATCACCGTCGAGACCGGCGCCGCCGCCGCGTCCTTGATCGGCACGGTGATCGAATAGCCCTTGACCGGATAGACCGGGATCGGCCGCTTCACTCGGCGCATGAAACCCGCCGAATAACTGCCCAGCGCCATCACATAGGCGTCGGCGGTCTTCCAGCCCTTGCTGGTGCTGAGATTGGCAATGCGGTTGCGGCTGCGGATGACGCGCCAGATCGTCACGTCGTACTCGAACTTGACGCCACGGGCCACACAGAGTTCGGCCAGCCTGTCGGTGAACATCTTGCAGTCGCCGGTCTCGTCGTGCGGCAGCCTGAGGCCGCCGACGAACTTTTCGCGCACCCCGGCAAGGCCAGGCTCAGCCGCGATGCAACCGTCCTGGTCGAGGATCTCGTAAGGCACGCCATACTTCTTCAGCACCTCGACATCGCCGCCGGTGCCGTCAAGCTGCTTTTGCGTCCGGAACAGCTGCAGCGTGCCCTGGGTCCGCTCGTCATAGGCGATGCCGGTCGCTTCGCGCAGCGCCTTGATCGTATCGCGGCTGTATTCGGCCAGCGGCACCATGCGCGCCTTGTTGATCGCATAGCGCTCGGCCGTGCAGTTGCGCAGCATCTTGATGAGCCATGTCCACATATGCGGATCGAAGGCCGGCCGCACCACCAGCGGGCCATGCTTCATCAGCAGCCATTTGATCGCCTTCAGCGGAATGCCGGGTCCGGCCCAGGGCGAGGCGTAGCCGGGCGAAATTTCGCCGGCATTGGCGAAGCTGGTTTCCAGCGCCGGGCCTTTCTGGCGGTCGAGAACCGTCACCTCGTGACCGGCCTCGGCGAGAAAGTACGCCGTGGTCACTCCGATGACGCCGCCGCCCAGCACCATGATCTTCATCGTTTACTCCTTGCCGCGTCGCACGCCCTTGAGGACGCCTGGACGCGGCGCATTCCGATTTGCGCATGATCCCCGGCGAAAATCGATGCCGATTTTCGAGATCATGCAGTGTTGCCTGTTCACGCCGCCGCAGGACCGGGGTCGTCATCCCCTGTCTGCCGCATTCCGGCCCTTTCGCCAAGGGGCCGCCAATCGGCTGCGGCGCTGTAGACGAGGGTGAGCCCATGCGGCCGTCGCGCCTCGGCCTGGGATTTCTCCCTAACGGCACGCCGCGCGGCCTCCGGCTGGTAGAGCACGGTCGCGATCAGGACCGACTCCCGCCTGCCGTCGGCCTGTTCGATCCATGCAGTCTGGCCCTCGGCCATGCCGAGCATGCAAAGCCCCCGCCTTGTCATGATCGACAGGCTGGAGCCGACCGGGCCGCGCACCTCGTTCTGCACCAGGGTCCGGGTCTGGGCGGGGCCGGCATCGACACGGAATACCAGCCTGCTGTTCAGCGTCACGATATCGGATCCGACCGAATCGATCGCGACGACCTCGGCCTTGGAAAGCTTGTCTTCAAGCATTGGAACAATCGGATCCGCGAAAGCCCGCCGACGCTCCAACATGATTTCGAGGACGGCGAAGTCCTTTGTCGTCAGCTGGAAATTCGCGCCTGTCATCGCCGTCTCCATGATCAAGACCCCTCCCGCCCGCAGGCCGGCGTATCGACCACTTCGATGGTCGCCGACAGTTCCCGGCCGCCACGGCTGCTCCAGCACACCGTCTGCCCAGCGGTCGCGCCGATGAGCGCCGTCCCCATCGGCGTCAGCACCGAGATCCTGTTTTCACTGATGTCTGCTTCGCCGGGATAGACCAGCGTGACGCGCTGGATGTTGCCGCCATCGTTGCGGATTGTCACCGCCGAACCCATCCGCACGACATTGGCCGGCATGGAAGCCGCTGCCGTGACAACGGCACGGTCCATCTCCGAAAGCAATTCTTCGGCCGTCTCGGGCACGCGGTCGAGCGACGCCCGCGCTAGGCCCGTCAGCCTATGATGGTCGGCATCGGTTACCAGAAGCCGGCTCGGTGGACGCAATCCTGTTGCATGTTGCATGGCAAACCTCATGACTTGGCGCATCGAACAGACGCGCGCCTGCCGCCGCGCAAACGGTGGCTTGATGAAAAACCGGCAGCCGCGAAGCTGTCTGGCTCGGGAATGATAATGTCAGGTAGAAATGCCCCGGTTCGGACGGACGCCAAAAGGCGAACGCGCCGGGGCTACGATCCCGCGATCGGGCAGACCCTGAACAAGGTTCTGATATAAGCTGGGTTGCTCATGCATGGAGCCTTGCCGACAGGCGTCCGCTTGTCAAGCGCGGCCAAACCGCTCAACCGCCGACATAGCGCCGATGGAAGCGCGGGCCGAGGCTGGTCAGGATCTCGTAGCCGATGGTGCCGGCATGGCCGGCAGCGTCATCGACACTTTGCGAGGGACCGAGCAGTTCGACCAGATCACCCTCGCGCAGCCTGCCGCCCGGCAGGGCGGAAATGTCGAGAATGATCGAATCCATCGACACCCGCCCGACGAAAGGTAGCCGCACACCCTCGAACCAGGCGGCGGACGCGGCGCGGCGTTGCCAGCCATCAGCGTAGCCGAACGAAATCGTCGCCAGCCTGAGCGGGCCTTGCGCATGATAGGTGTGGCCATAGCCGACGCCGGCGCCTTTTTCGACGCTTCGCGTCTGTGCCACCTTTGCCTGCAACCGCACCACCGGCAGCATCGGATTGGGCTTTGCCGGCGTCGGATTGATGCCGTAGAGCGCGGCACCGGGGCGGGCGAGATCGTAGTGAAAGCGCTCCCCAAGAAAGATGCCGGAGGAATTGGTCAGCGAGGCCGGTGCCGCCGGCAGCATCTTGCGCAGCTGCTCGAATGCCAGTCGCTGCAGCTCATTGGCCGGGTGCTCCGGCTCGTCGGCGCAGGCCAGATGGCTCATCACGTAACGGATGTCGATGCCGTCGAAAGCCTGCGGATCGGCGGCGATGCGATCCACATCCCGAGGCGCCATGCCGAGCCGCGACATGCCGCTGTCGACCTGGATCGCGGCCGGCAGTTTTCGGCCGGCGCGGCGGGCCGCAGCACGCCAGGCTGCCAGTTGCTCGGGGCTGTTGATAACAGCGCAAAGGTTTGCTGCCACGGCGTCCGTCTCGGCACCGGGCGGAATGCCGTTCAACACGAAAATGGCAGGGCCGGCCCCAAGCGAGCGGCGCAGGGCGACGCCTTCGCCCAGAAGCGCAACGAAGAAGATATCGCAGCCTTCGCGCAGCAGTGCCGCCCCGACCTGGCCGGCGCCAAGGCCGTAGCCGTCCGCCTTGAGCACACCAGCGCAGGCAACATCGCCCAACCGCGCCTTCAGCCGCCGGTAGTTTTCACGGATTGCACCGAGGTCGATGGTGAGGATGGCCCCAGCCGCCACTTCGCTTGTGGCGGTGACCTCTTCTGGCGGCGATTTTTGGAGGGCGTCGTTCATGGCGACCGTTCTTGTGGTGGATGGGTTAATCAGTAGTCAGTAGTCAGTAGTAATTGGCGCGGACCGCAACAGAACATTCAACCCTACTCCCCTACTCCCCTACTCCCCTACTCCCCTACTCCCCTACTGTCGCACCAGATGCCGGAACGCCGCCACCACATCCTCATAGACATGGCGCTTGAACGGCACGATCAGGTCAGGAAGATCCTGCATCGGCCGCCATGCCCATTTGTCGAACTCGGCGGTGTGGCCACCCGGCGGCGGATTGATCTGGATCTCGCTGACATCGCCGTGGAAGCGAAAGGCGAACCATTTCTGCGTCTGGCCGCGATACCGGCCCTTGAAGGCGATGCCGACGAGATGCTCCGGCAAATCATAGTTGATCCAGTCCGGCGCCTCGGCCAGTAGCGAGACGCCGCGCATGCCGGTCTCCTCATAGAGCTCGCGCTCGGCCGCCTGCAGGGGCTCCTCGCCCTCGTCGATGCCGCCTTGTGGCATCTGCCAGAGCTGCGTCGTGCCGGCAAATTCGCTGTCCGGTTCGGCAATGCGGTGCCCGACCCAGACCAGGCCCTCGGCATTGAGGATCATCAGCCCGACGCAGGGTCGGTAAGGCAGCGTTTCGCGGTCGATTTTGTTCGTCTTTGGCATCAGTCACTCTTTCCAGCCGTCTTCCGAGGGCTAGCCTTTTTGCGGATCGATAGCCACCGCTGAAATCGGCACGATCTCGATGCCGCGCTTCTTGGCCTCGACCACCCAGGATGACACGGTATCGACCGTCAGGTCGAAGGCCGAACCGATGCCGACGGCAGTGCCTTTGGCCCGCGCGGTCGCCTCCAGGCTGTCGAGCTTCTTCAGGATTTCGCCGCGATCCTGCACGGCATCAATCGCCATGTCGCCGGCGACGAAGGGCACGCCGTCCTTCAGCGCCAGATCCGGCGCCAGACTGCGCGCCGACGAGCCGTCATCGATATAGGCGAGGCCGCGTTTGCCGAGCTCGGCGATGAACGGCTCCATCGCCGCCGCGTCAGCGGAAAAGCGGGCGCCCATATAGTTCATGACGCCGGTATAGTTGGTCGTCCGCGACAGCGCCCAGTGCAGGCTCTTCAGGTTCTCGTCCGCGCTCGCCGCCACCGTCAGCGTGTTGCGTCCCGGATTGACCTTGGGATAATCGAACGGTTCGAGCGGCACCTGCATGACGATCTCGTGGCCGCTCTGCCTGGCTGCCTGCATCCAGCGGCCGATGCTGTTGCCTTGCGGCGCGAAGGCCAGCGTCACTTCCGCCGGCAGCTTGGCGATGGCCGCCTGGGTGCCGGTCTGCGAAACCGAAAGCCCGCCGATGACGATCGCCACCCGTGCGCCGCGCCCGCCCGACCAGGGCCGCGCATAGACGTCGAACGGCCGCCTGCCATCGGCGGCGCGCACCGGCAAAGGCCCGGTCTCGCTGGCCTCGATCAGCGCCTTGTCGGGAATATGCGCGATCTTCAGGTTCTGGCCGACGGTCGACGGGTCGCGAATGACGATCGCTGCCTTGGGCGGCCCATCGCCCTCCTCCGTCTGCACATGGATGATCTGCGGCCCACCTGATTTGACCGTCGCCTCCGGCTTCGGTGCCGCCGGGACCAATGCAGGCGGCGCGGCGGCAGGTTCGGCCGCCGCGGTCACTTTCGGCGTTGAAACGGCAACCTCTTGCGGCTTACGAAACGGCTTTTCCCTGAGCGCGATCGCGCCGGAGATGCCTGCCACCACCAGCACGGCCACTGTCGCCATGATCGCACCGCCGCTGAGCTTGCCGGCGGCGCGCGGCGGCCGGACTGCCTGTCCGAGCGGGCGTTCGATGTCCTTGCCGATATCAGTCAAGCGTAATCCCCGGGCGCATGGCTCCGAAGGCGAAGCCACTTCGAAACGGCATGCGCGAATTCATCAATCCCGGCGCACCCCCGCGCCATGCCTTGGGAGCTTTGCCTCGCCCCCGAATCAAACTGCCGGAACCTTTCGGTCCCGGCAGCATCGCATTGCTTCCATCATGCTCAAACAGAAAGATGGAGCGGCGCGTGCGCCGCTCCAGATGCTTACTGGTTGAGAACCGCCTTTTGCGGATTGGGCGGGAAGGACGGATCGGTCTTCTGGCCGCGCAGCAGCTGCTCGGCATAGATGAGCTGCAGATCGTCCTTCGGATCCGGTGGCACATAGGCCGCAGAGCCCGAACCCGTCGTGCTCTCGTCGGCGCCCTTGATATGGCCCTTGAGATCGGATTCGCCACGCGTCAGATCCCTGCCCTGCAGTTCCGGCGGCAGTGGCTGTTCGACCTTGATGTCGGGCGTGATGCCCTTGCCCTGGATCGACTTGCCGGACGGCGTGTAATAGAGCGCCGTCGTCAGCCTGAGCGCACCATTCTCGCCGAGCGGAATGATGGTCTGCACCGAACCCTTGCCGAAGGACTGCGTGCCGACCACCGTGACGCGGCGCAGGTCCTGCAGCGCGCCGGCGACGATTTCCGAGGCACTGGCCGAACCGCCATTGACCAGGACGATCATCGGCTTGCCGTTGATGTCGTCGACTTGCTTGGGTTTGGCGTCGAAGCGGGTGACGTCCTTGGGGTCGCGGCCGCGCGTCGAGACGATCTCGCCGCGGTTGAGGAAGGCATCGGACACGCTCACCGCCTGGTCGAGCAGGCCACCCGGATTGAGGCGGAGATCCAGAACGTAGCCCTTCAGCTTGTCGTCGGGAATCTGCTTCTTGATGGTGTCGATGGCGTTCTCGAGGTCGTCATAGGTCTTTTCGGTGAAGGAGGTGATCTTCATGTAGCCGATGTCGTTCTCGACCCGGAACTTGACCGCCTTGACCTTGATGATGTCGCGCACGACCGTCAGTTCGATCGGCTTGTCGGCGCCCTGGCGCAGGATGGTCAGCTTGATCGGCGTGTTGACCAGGCCGCGCATCTTGTCGACCGCATCGTTGAGGGTCAGGCCGCGAACCTCTTCGCCGTCGATCTTGGCGATGTAGTCGCCGGCCAGCACGCCTGCCTTGGCGGCCGGCGTGTCGTCGATCGGCGTGATCACCTTGACCAGATCGTTCTCCATGGTGACTTCGATGCCGAGGCCGCCGAACTCGCCCTTGGTCTGGACGCGCATATCCTGCGCCTGCTCGGCATTCATGTAGGAGGAGTGCGGGTCAAGCGAAGCCAGCATGCCGTTGATGGCATTCTCGACCAGCGACTTGTCGTCGGGCGGCGTCACATACTGTGCCCGCACGCGCTCGAAGATATCGCCGAAGATCGCCAGTTGCTTGTAGGTCTCCGACCCTGCAGCGTTCGCCGCCGAGCCGGGTGCGCCATAGACCAGGCTCATGGCGGACGCGCCCATCAGCGCACCGGCAAACAGAAGCGACAGTTTCCGCATTATTCACGTCCTTCCAGAAAAACGGTCCGCCCACCATGGGGCCGGATCGACGGGTTTTCCATCCTTGCGGAACTCGACATAGAGTTCCGGCGTGGCATTTCCATTCTTCGAAACCGAGGTGCTCGCCACCCGGGCCTCTCCCATCGCACCGATCGGCTCTCCTGCAAGCACTGATTGACCGGTCGCGACGCTGATTCTGCTCATCCCCGCCAAAACGACATGATAGCCGTCGCCTGCGTTCAGGATCAAGAGTTGACCATAAGAGCGAAACGGCCCCGCATAAAGCACATTTCCATCCGCCGGCGCGGTAACGATGGCTCCCGATTGTGTCGCAACCATGTCGCCTAGCATCACCGCGCCGTTACCGTCGTCGGCGCCGAATCGCCGCTTGATGCGGCCGGTCACCGGCAGTGCGATCTGTCCCTGCAGCGCCGAAAAGGGCACCGCGGCGGCAAGTTGGTTGCTTTCCGGAACGGGCAGCGACGCCAGTTCCGCCGGCGCGGATGTCTTGTCGCCATCCGCCGTCTTCTGCTCAGCGGCCTTGGCGGCATCGGCGGCCTTGCGGCTCTTGTCGGCCTGCGCTTCGAGCGAGGCGATCAACTCTTTCAGGCTGCCGGCCTTGGCCGCCAGCGCCTCGGATCGCTGCTTTTCCGCGGCCATTTGCGTTTGCGTGTCGGCTTCGAGCTTCTGCTTGGCCTCCAGCAGCATGCCGAGCCGCTTCTTTTCCGCCGTCTGGTCGCCGACCGCCGCCGTCAGCCGCGCCCGTTCGGCCTCGATCGACGCCGTAATCCTGGTCTGTTCCTTGAGATCGGCAAGCAGGCTATCGGTCTGCTGGCGCAGTTCCGGCACAACCGCGCCGAGCAGGATGGCGCTGCGCACCGACGACAGCGCGTCCTCGGGCTTGACCAGGATCGCCGGCGGCGGGTTGAGGCCCATGCGCTGCAGCGCGCCCAGCACTTCGGCCAGAACGTCGCGCCGCGCCATCAGCGAGGCGCGGATCTTCTGTTCCTGGCCCTTCAACCCTTCCAGCCTGGCGCCGATGTCCTCGATGTCCTGGCCGAGCTTCTGCTCGGTCATCGCCGACTGGATCAATGCGGCGGTGATCGAGGCGTGATCCTTCTTGATCGTCGCGATGTCGGCGGAGAGCTTGGCCAATCGTTCGGACGACAGCGTGATCTCCTTCGAGACCCGTTCATATTCGGCCCGGCTCTGGTCCGGATCGGGAGCCAGGTCGAGCGTGTTTTCCGCCCGCCCCGCATGCAGCGACAGCACAAGCACCGCCGCCGCGATGCCGCAGCGCGCGCGCCATGAGCCCGTTCTTGATTTTCTGTCTTCAGACATTGAAGCCCGACTCTATGCGTGGCTTCGTTAACGAACAATCAACCATGTTCGAAACCGCCCACTCGATGCAATGTTACGTTGGCATTGGGGCGGAAATCCGGGTGTGTCGCACCAATTCACCGGCTTACGAGCGATGGTAGGGATGTCCCGAAAGGATAGTGGCCACACGATAAAGCTGCTCTCCCAGCATCACGCGCACCAGTTGATGCGGCCATGTCAGCAATCCGAACGACATCACCAGTTCGGCCTGGTCGCGCAGCGACTGATCGTGGCCGTCGGCGCCGCCGATGGCGATGATCAGCGCCTTGCGGCCACCGTCACGCAACAGGCCGAGGCGCCCGGCGAAATCTTCCGAGGAAAAGCTTTTGCCGCGTTCGTCGAGCAGGATCAGGGCGGTGCCGGGCTGCAACTGCGTCTGCAGTTTCTGGCCTTCCTCACGCCGGCGCTCGTTGGCAGTCTGGCCGCGCCCCTCGGCTATTTCGGCAATGCCGCCAAATTCAAGCCCCACCGCCGGGCCGCTCTTGGCGAAGCGCTCGAAATAGCGGTCGGCCAGCAGCTTCTCGGGGCCGGCTTTCATCCGGCCCACGGCATGAACTGATATCTTCATCCTTGCCTTGTAAGCCGCGCGAACGACTTAGTGGAGCGTTTCTTCCTCGAGGTCCGGCGCCTGCCACATCTTTTCGAGATTGTAGAATTCGCGGACTTCGGGGCGGAAGACATGGACGATGATGTCGCCAGAATCGATCAGGACCCAGTCGGCGCCGGACAGCCCCTCGACGCGCGCGGTGCCGAGACCGGCATCCTTGATCGCTTTGAGAAGATGATCGGCGACAGCCGCGACATGACGGTGCGATCGGCCCGAAGCGACGACCATATAGTCGCCGAGGCTCGATTTCCCCTGGATGTCGATGGAGACAATATTTTCGGCCTTGGAGTCTTCCAGACTGGCAAGGACTGTCTTGATGGCGCGGGACACGGCGTCGTCTACGCTGATCCTGGCCGGCGAAGGCATGATATCGGCCTTCTTCCGCAGTGCTGTTCTCAGTGTATTTCCTTTCGCAGCAAGAACAACCAAATCACCCCTTGAAGCAGGTGACACCACTTAGATAGGCAGAGTTCCCTGACAGTTTCAAGACGGGACCCTGCCTCGCACGAACGTATTGTCGCTCCTGTGGTTCCGCCGCACACCGGAAAAGATCGGAACCCTCGCCGTCGGCATGGGTTATCGGCTCACCGACCAACCGGATTTCCCCCATGCCGATCGACCCGCAAAACGCCTTCCTCAGCGTCCAGGCTGGCCTCGCCCAACTGAGCACGCTGATTGTTTCCTACTCCTTCTCGGCCATCGGTGCCGTTATCCTCTTGATCGTCGGTTATATCGTCGCCGGCCTTGCCGAACGTTCGATCTTCGCCGGTCTCGGCCATATCCATGGTTTCGACGCGACGTTGCGGCATTTCTTCTCGAAGATCGTCCGCTATGCCATCCTGATCCTCGTCACCATCATGGTGCTCGGCCAGTTCGGCGTGCAGACGGCCTCGATCATTGCCGCGATCGGTGCCATTGGCCTCGCCATCGGCCTGGCGTTGCAAGGCACGCTGCAGAACATCGCGGCCGGCATCATGCTTCTGGCACTGCGGCCGTTTCGCATCGGCGAGTCCGTCGAGGTCGGTTCGATTGCCGGTACGATCGAGGAGATCGGCCTGTTCGCAACCAAGCTCAGGACGGCCGACGGGGTCTACATATTGGCGCCCAACTCGACGCTGTGGAACCAGCCGGTGCGCAACTTTTCGCGCAATGGGGTGCGCCGCAGCGACATCACGCTGAGCATCGGCTCCTGGAACGACATCGACCGCGCTCAAAAGACATTGCTTGCCATTGCCGCCGCCGAACGGCGGGTCAAGCGTGAGCCGGCACCGATCGCTTTCGTCGCGACATTGGGCGATAGCACCGTTTCGATTGCCTTGCGCTACTGGACATCGTCGGCGGACTTCTTCGCCACCCAGACCGATCTCACCAAGCGCGCCAAGCAGGAATTCGATAGCGAAGGCATATCGATCCCGCTGCCGCCACCGGAAGCCCCGTCGCCGGAAGCCCGTCGACAATAGTCGGGTGGCTCAGTGCCGGCCCTCATCGTCCGGTGCGAAGGCGAGTTCGACCGGCAACGGCGCCTGCGCCGTCATCGGTGCGAAACTGCCGGTTTCGCCGACCGGGACCGCACGCGTCGTGAACACACGCAAAAGCACGAACAGGCAGAAGGCTGCGGCGATGAGAACAGCCACATAGATGAAAGCCTGCGTTCCGAAGACGGCCGACAGCGCCGTCACGATGCCGGGCACGACGAAGCCCGACAGCGACCAGGCAAACAAAAGCGAACTGGACAGCGCCACCATGTCGTCCTTGCCGGCGCGGTCGGCGGCGTGCGCGCTGGCCAGCGAATAGATCGATTCCGAAGCGCCGTCCCACACGATGTAGATCACAACCAACGCGGCCAGCGCGCCGCCATCGAACCCGAGTGCAAACAGGCCGGCGACCATGGCGAGCGCGGATGCGGCGATCAGCACATAGCGGCGGTCGGTTCGGTCGGAAATCCAGCCAAGCGGGATCTGCAGGATCAGCGTGCCGAGAGGCATCGCCGAAAGCAGCAGCGCCACGTCGGCCTGGCTGTAGCCCTTGGCCGTGGCGTGGATCGGTGCGAAGCCAGCAATGGACATCGACAGGCCGCCGACGGCAAGCATGCCGGCGACGCCGACCGGTGAAACCCGCCAGGCACGGCGCAGCGCCACCGAGGCCGCCTGCGGCGCCGGCGGCTGGGCAAGTTTGGTCATCCCGACAGGGAGGATCGACAGCGCGGTGAAGACGATGCCGATCAGCGGCGCATCCGCTGTCCTGATATCGACCAGCGCTAGCGTCGCGTAGCCGACGCCGAGCCCGGCGACATAGGCAACGTAGAAGAAAGCCATCACCCGGCCGCGGATGGCGTTGGCAACGGCATCGTTCAGCCAGCTCTGCGCGACGATGAACAGGCCGCATATGGCAAAGCCGTAGAGCGCGCGGGCGGCTATCCACAGCAGCGGAAGGACCCCGGCGCCGACAGCGGCGTTGGCCAGCGCGATCAGCGCCGACAGCACCATGAAGGCGCGGGCATGGCCGACCCTTCGCACCAGCGGTCCGGTCAAGATGCAGCCGGCGAGCCCGCCGGCCGAAAGCCCGGTGATGATCAGCCCGGCCCAGGTCGGATCGAAACCTTCTGCGCCAAGCCGGACCGGGATGTAGGCAAACATCAGCCCGTTGCCGACGGCAATCAGCGCCATCGACACGATGACGCTGGCAATCGCGATCAGCGGCGTGGGCTCGGCGCCCTGCTCGGCTTCGCTGCGGTTTTTCCTGGGAATCGACATGCCTGCTCAGGATTGCCCATGGAACGGGCAAAGGAAGCGATAAAAGCGACATGGCCGGGCGGCCGGGCTCACCCCTTCGCCAGCTTGCGGATCGCGCTCGATGACAGCGACGAGCGCGGGCCGTGAATGAAGGTCCAGGCCGGCGCCTTCATGCGGGCAAGCCGCGGCGCATCGCCCTCGTCGATGCGGGCATAGTCGAAGGTCTTGGCGACGACCGAGGACAGGAACGACAGCGTCGCGCCCGGGCGGTCGATGACGGCGATCGGGAAGGTCATGACGATCTCGCGCCAGCGCTGCCAGCGATGGAAATCGCGCAGGCTGTCGGCACCCATGATCCAGACGAAATCGACACCGGGGTTGCGCGCCTTGACCAGCGCCAGCGTATCGGCGGTGTAGCGGACGTGATGGGCGGCTTCGAAAGCGGTGACCTTGATCTTCGGGTTCTTGGCGATCTGTTCCGACAGCTGCAGCCGTTCGCCCAGCGGCGCCAACTCCCTGGTGTTCTTCAGCGGATTGCCCGGCGTCACCATCCACCACAACTGGTCGAGCGCCAGGCGTCTGAGCGCGATCTCGGCGACCAGCGCATGGCCGGCATGCGGCGGATTGAACGAACCGCCGAACAGGCCGACGGCAAGGCCTTTCTCGGCGTGCGGCATTTTGAAATAGTGGGAGGTGATAGCCTCCTTACCCTCCCCCTTGTGGGGAGGGTCGATCCGCGAAGCGGAGCGGGGTGGGGGTATCGCGGAATTCAGCGTCGTCCCCCCACCCGGCTCGCTATGCTCGCCACCCTCCCCACAAGGGGAAGGGTAAGACCAGCGCTCAAGGTCTCACCTGTCCCGAGCCGCGCACACGGTATTTGAACGACGTCAGCTGTTCGACGCCCACCGGTCCGCGCGCATGCATCTTGCCGGTGGCGATGCCGATCTCGGCGCCCATGCCGAATTCGCCGCCGTCGGCGAACTGCGTCGATGCGTTGTGCAGCAGGATCGCCGAATCGATCTCGTTGAAAAACCGCTCGACGGCTTGCGCATCCTCGGCGACGATCGCCTCGGTGTGATGCGAGGAAAACGTCTCGATATGCTCGATCGCACCACCGATACCGTCGACCAGTTTTACCGCGATGATGGCATCGAGATATTCTGTCACCCAATCGGCATCGGTCGCCGGCTTGGCGTCGAAAAACACTTTCAGCACCTCGGCGTCGGCATGGATTTCGCAGCCGGCGGCGCGAAGTGCATCAAGGATCGGCACCAGATGCGTGGAGGCAACCGCCCGGTCGACCAGCAGCGTCTCTGCGGCACCGCAGACGCCGGTGCGTCGCATCTTGGCGTTGACGGCGATCCTGACAGCCATATCGAGCTTGGCGGAACGGTCGATGTAGAGATGGCAGATGCCTTCGAGATGCGCGAAGACCGGGACCCGCGCCTCGGCCTGCACCCGTCCGACCAGGCTTTTGCCGCCGCGCGGGATAATGACGTCGAGGTTGCCGCCCAACCCCTTCAGCATCTCGCCGACGGCGGCGCGGTCGGTGGTCGGCACCAGCTGGATGGCATCCTCCGGCAGGCCCGCTTGCTTCAGCCCTTCGACCAGGCAGGCGTGGATGGCGGCGGAAGAATTGAGCGAATCCGAACCGCCGCGCAGGATCACCGGATTGCCGGCTTTGAGGCACAGCGCGCCGGCATCGGCGGTGACGTTCGGGCGGCTCTCATAGATGACGCCGACGACGCCGAGCGGCGTGCGCACGCGCTCGATATGCAAACCGTTCGGCCGGTCCCACTGCGCGATCACGTCGCCAACCGGATCCCGCAGCGCGGCGATTTCGCGGATGCCGTCGGCCATGGCGCGGATGCGCGCCGGATCGAGCTTCAGCCGGTCCATGAAGGAGGTGGAAAGCCCGGATTCATGACCATTCGAAACATCGATGGCATTGGCGTCGAGAATGTCCTGCTCACGGGCCACGATCGCCTCGGCCATGGCCAGCAGTGCGGCGTTCTTGGCGGCGGTCGTGGCAATGGCCAGCGGCCGGGCGGCAGCGCGGGCGCGCCGGCCGATATCGGCCATCAGCGCGACAGTGTCATCCCCGGATTTTTCATGCAGTTTCAGCATGGCTCATCCTCCGCTTACATCGCCACCAACCGTGACTTGGTCACCGGCCCCTTTTTGGTCGCCGGCCCGTACTTGGTCACCCGAATGGCTCACCACAAGGTCGTCGCGGTGGATCATCGCCGAACGCGCCTCGTAGCCGAGCACGGTTTCGATCTCGGCCGTCTTCAGGCCCGCGATCCTTACGGCATCGGCGGCATCATAGGCAACCAGCCCGCGCGCGATCTCGCGGCCCTCGGGCGACAGGATCGCCACCGTGTCGCCGCGCGAGAAATTGCCGCTGACCAGCTTGACGCCGGCCGGCAGCAACGATTTGCCCGACAGCAGCGCGCCGATGGCGCCGGCATCGACCGTAAGCCGGCCGGCCGGCTCGAGCTGGCCGGCGATCCAGGTTTTGTAGCCCTTGACCGGGTTGCTGCTCGGCCGAAAGAAAGTAGCGCGCTCGCCGCGTTCGATCGCCATCAGCGGCGACAGCCGAGTGCCCGACGTGATGATCATCGCGGTGCCGGCAGCGGTCGCGATCTTGCCGGCATCGAGCTTCGTGCGCATGCCGCCGCGCGACAGCTCGGAAGCGGCCGCACCCGCCATCGCCTCGATATCAGGCGTGATGCGGTCGACCACCGGAATGAATTTGGCGTTGGGGTCGCGCGCCGGCGGCGCGGTGTAGAGCCCGTCGATGTCGGAAAGCAGCACCAAAAGATCGGCGCCCATCATGGTGGCGACGCGGGCCGCCAGCCGGTCATTGTCGCCGTAGCGGATTTCGGAAGTCGCCACCGTGTCGTTCTCGTTGATGACCGGCACTGCCTTCATCTTCAAGAGTGTCGAGATCGTCGCCCGCGCGTTGAGATAGCGGCGGCGCTCCTCGGTGTCGCCGAGCGTCAGCAGGATCTGGCCCGATTTCAGGCTGCCCTTGCCGAGCGCGTCCGACCAGGCGCCGGCCAGCGCGATCTGTCCCACGGCGGCCGCCGCCTGGCTCTCCTCCAGTTTCAGGGCTCGCTTGCCGAGGCCAAGGATGGTGCGGCCAAGCGCGATAGCGCCGGACGAGACGACGAGGATTTCAGCGCCGCCCTGGGCCAGCCCGGCAATGTCGTCGGCGAGCGAAGCCAGCCAGTCGCGCTTCAGGCCCGTCGCGCGGTCGACGAGCAGCGCCGAGCCGATCTTGACGGTGATGCGCCGATATTTTCTCAGCGACTGCATGACCCTATTTGTCCCAGCGCGTCTCGACCGGCGCCGCGATCTGCGCGCGCGCCTCAGCAATCACCGCCATCAGCGCCCGCTGCACCGCCTCGACGCCCTCGCCGGTGACCGCCGACAACAGCATCGGCGCGCGGCCGGCAGCGCGTTTCAGCGAGGCGACCTTCTTCTTGCGCGCATCGGCGTCGAGCGTGTCGACCTGGGAAAGCGCCAGGATCTCGACCTTGTCGGTGAGGCCATGGCCATAGGCGTCGAGCTCGGCTCGCACGGTCTTGTAGGCCTTGCCCGGATTTTCCTCCTGCGCCGAAACCAGATGCAGCAGCACACGCGTGCGCTCGACGTGGCCAAGGAAGCGATCGCCGATGCCGACGCCCTCATGCGCGCCTTCGATGAGGCCCGGAATGTCGGCGATGACGAATTCGCGCGCGTCGATGCGGGCAACGCCGAGGCCGGGATGCAGCGTCGTGAACGGATAGTCGGCGATCTTCGGCTTGGCTGCGGTGACCGCCGCCAGGAATGTCGACTTGCCGGCATTGGGCAGCCCGACCAGCCCGGCATCGGCGATCAGCTTCAGCCGCAGCCAGATGTTGAGCTCTTGCCCCGGCAAGCCGGGATTGGCGCGGCGCGGCGCCTGGTTCGTCGAGGTCTTGAAATGCTGGTTGCCGAAACCGCCATTGCCGCCCTTGGCCAGCAGAAAGCGCTGTCCGACCACGGTCAGGTCGCAGATCAGCGTCTCGTTGTCTTCTTCGAACACCTGCGTTCCGGCCGGCACTTTCAGCGTGACGTCGGCGCCCTTGGCTCCGGTCATGTTGCGCCCCATGCCGTGGACGCCGGTCTTGGCCTTGAAATGCTGCTGATACCGGTAGTCGATCAGCGTGTTCAGCCCGTCGACCGCCTCCAGCCAGACATCGCCGCCGCGGCCGCCGTCGCCGCCATCCGGCCCGCCGAACTCGATGAATTTTTCACGCCGGAACGACACCGAACCGGCGCCGCCGTCACCGGAGCGGATGTATACCTTGGCTTGATCGAGAAATTTCATGAGATTGTACAGTTTCTACTAGTGGCTTTGCGGCATTGCTCTAAACCTTGGCCCTTGCTCTAAACCAAGGCGCGGCGAAGGGCGAGGCCGTTTTGTGACAATGGCCATGTGGGGTTGGCCGGAGAGCCGTCGGAATGAAGCTTGTAACCTACAACATCCAGTACGGCATCGGCCTCGACGGGCAGTACGATGTCGGGCGCATCGCCGATGCCGTGCGCGGCGCCGACGTGATCGCTTTGCAGGAGGTGACCCGCAACAATCCTCGGAATGGCGGCCGCGACATGGTCGCCGAGATCGGCGAGGCGCTGCCCGACTATTTCGCCGTCTATGGCAGCAATTTCGAGGCCAATATCGGTTCGCACATCGACAACGGCCGTGCCGTGACGAAAACCTTCCAGCTCGGCAACATGGTGCTGTCTAGGACGCCCATTCATCTGTCGCGCAACCTGCTTTTGCCGCGCAGCCGCAGCTTCGAGATGATGAACTTCCAGCGCGGCGGGCTGGAAGCGCTGATCGAGACGCCGCTTGGTTTCATCCGCTTCTATTCCATCCATCTCGATCACCGCAGCCCCCTCGAACGCGCCAGCCAGATCCAGTTCCTGCGCCAACGCATGCTGAACTATGCGCTCGAAGGCGGAGCACTGTCCGGCGTCGCCGAGATCGGCCTGCCGGAACTGCCGCATCCCGAAGCCTTTGTCGGCATGGGCGATTTCAACATGCTGGCCGGCTCACCCGAATATGTCGAACTCGCCGGCCGGCCGGACCATGAATTCGGCATGCCGCTGACCGCCGACTTCGCCGTCGATGCCGCCTTGCGGCTGAACGCCACCGGCGACGATCTCATCAGTTGGGTCGATCCCAAGCAACCCACCGATCCCAGCCGGCACAAGCGCATCGATTATATCTTCACCAGCGCTTCGCTTGCCAGATCCCTGCAGCGTCTATGGGTCGACCGAAAGGCAGTCGGCTCGGACCATCTGCCGGTGTGGGTCGAGCTGGGCTGATGGCCATTCATCTGGCGGCGTTTTCGCGTTCGACGATCGCCATCATGATCGTATCGCGGTATTCCCCGTCGACATGGACGGCATCGCTCTGCACGCCCTCCCTGACAAACCCGACCTTGTCGTAGAGAGAGATGGCGCGAGCATTGTCGGAATGCACGGAGAGTTCGATGCGGACGAAACCGGCCCTGCGCGCTTGCGCCAAGGTTGCATTGATGAGCCGCAGTCCAAGCCCTCGCCCCCGATAGGGAGGAACAATCCCCATCCCGAGGGAGCCGCGATGGGCATGGATGAGCCGATCATGGCGTGAGATGTCGCACCAGCCGACGACCTCGCCACGAACAACGGCCACGAACCCCGGATCGCCTCTCCCGATACGGTCCATTGCGAAACTTCTGACTTGATCCAGCGGTGGCGCCTCAAGGAAGGACAAGTACTTTCGCTCACGCGCTACGACATCGAGCGCGCGATGAAAGCTTTCGATATCCCCAGGCGTCATCGGCGCGATCGCGGCCGTTTCAATATCGCTGCTGTCGACCATTGGCTTGACCGCCGTCATCCATCAGAAATGCACCCAGTTCCGCAGGCTGGTCCAGGTCTTGCGATCGAGCCGGTAGCGCTCGACGGGAACCTGGCCGGCGACGATCGAGTTCAGCATGCCCTGGCCGGCATACTGGAACCCGCATTTGTGGATGACGCGGCGCGAGGCCGGATTGATGACCCGCGTCGAGGCATGCAGGACCTGGATCGACGTCCTCTGGAAGGCGAGATCGACCAGCGCGTGCGCTGCTTCCGTCGCATAGCCCTTCTTCCAGTGCGGCTCGCCGATCCAGTAACCGAGCTCCAGCCCGCGATCGGTGGTGTTGAGGCCGGCGCAACCGACGAACGTGTCGGTGCCGGCCAGCGTCAGGGCATAAGCAATGCCGGCCCGGCGCGATTTGGTCATGGCAAGGAAAGAGCGCGCCTCGGCCTCGCCATAGGGGTGCGGCATGCGTGCCAGCATTTCGGCGACATGGCGGTTGTCGGCAAGCTCGACCAGTTGCGCGATATCGCCCTCCTGTGGCGCCCGCATCACCAGCCGCTCGGTGACCAGCACCGGGCAGTCTATCGCGTAACTTTCGTCTTCTGAGTCTTCCGCTTCGGCAACCATTTGAAAGTCCTCCAGGCACAAGAAAAAGGGGAGATGGAAACCCATCTCCCCTGATCCTTTTCCTGGCTTTGCCAGACACCGGTTCCCGAGATGGGCGCCGGTGTTCTAGTGCGGAACCGGCTACTCCGCGGCTTTGGCAATCGGGTTGACCGATACGTAGGTTCGGCCGTTGGCTTTTTTGTTGAACGTCACGGCGCCAGTCTCGAGCGCAAAAAGCGTATGGTCCGTGCCCATGCCGACATTGACGCCGGGATGCCACGTGGTGCCGCGTTGACGAATGATGATGTTGCCCGGGATGACGGCTTCGCCGCCGAACTTCTTCACGCCCAGACGCTTGGAATGCGAGTCGCGACCGTTGCGCGACGAGCCGCCAGCTTTCTTGTGTGCCATCTAACTAACTCCGTTGCGCCGCAAGGCGCCTAAAAGGCCTTATGAACGCGTTCGCGTTCCGTTTCAAGTCCGATCCGGCGACCTGGTCGCCAGAAAATTACTTCGCCGCCAATTCCTTGGCCTGCTCGCGCCAGTCCTTGATCTGGTCGGCGCTGAAGGGCATGTGCTCGTCGATCTTGGCGACATCCTTGTCGGTCAGCTTGGCGAGCTGCGCGAAGGTGATGATGCCCTGCTCGTTGAGATCCTTGGCCGCGACCGGGCCGATGCCCTTGATCACGGTCAGATCGTCCGGCTCACCCTTGGGCGCCTTGAACAGCGGCGCTGCCGCGGTCTCGGCTGCCTTTGTCTCGGCTGCCTTGGCCTTGGGCTCCTTCTTCGGCGCGGCTTCCGCCTGCACCTCGGTGGCGGCCTCGGCCTTCACCTTCTTCGGCGCCTTGACCGCTGCCGTCTTCGTCGGCTTGGCGCCACCCAGCAGGATCTCGGAGATCCGCACGGTGGTCAAAAGCTGGCGATGGCCGATCTTGCGGCGCGAATTCTGCCGGCGGCGCTTCTTGAAGGCGATGACGGTGCGGTTCTTGCCCTGCTCGACGACTTCGGCGGTGACCACCGCGCCGTCGACGAACGGCGCGCCGAACGTGACATTCTCGCCTTCGCCATGTGCGAGGACGTGGCCGATCTCGACCATATCGCCGACAGCGGCTTCGAGTTTTTCGATCTTCAGGAGATCGTTGGCGGCAACGCGATACTGCTTGCCACCCGTTTTAATGACTGCGAACATTTTTTGCCTTTCGCTGTTCGGTCGGCCTTGATGAGCCGCCTCTGGCGGTTCAGCCGTCTTTTTGTCAGTCTGCGGGTTCAAAAAACAAGCGGCGCAGAAGAACCCTCCACGCCGATTGCGCGCTGTCCCTAACCGAAGGTTGAGTGCGAGTCAAGGCAAACAGCTGTTGTCGGGACTGTTGTTGGCGGCCGAAGGATCGAGCGTGTCAGCACGACTGCACGACGTGACCGTCATCGAGGCAAGCACGCGTGACTGGTTACCAACCTACCCAGGCCTCGCCGCCGCTGAACCGTCGCGAATCCGCTGCTTGCCCGGCAAGCCAAATAACTGACGGATTGGCCTTGTAACCTGCCCGTTCAGCCGTTATCTAGTGCGCCGCGCCGGCAACGGCCGACCATGACCGCGGAGAGGTGGCAGAGTGGTCGAATGCACCGCACTCGAAATGCGGCATGGGTGCAAGCCCATCGGGGGTTCGAATCCCTCCCTCTCCGCCATTTAGCTTCCATAAAAATCCTTTCCTTTCAAAAGCTTCCTTGTTGCGCTTGACCAGCACGAAGCGAAACATATCTTAGACTGTGTAACAAACTGTGTAACATTAGAGAAAGATAATGCGACGTTCCGCAGCGCCAAAGCCGCATAAACGTGAAGGCATCTGGTATCTCGTCCGCAGGGTGCCGAAGGAATTCGCGGCGTTTGATCGCCGCTGCCTAGTACGCATTTCCACGGGCGTCGCCGTGGCTGACGATCCCCGCGGTGTACGGGCGCGAGATGCAGTGCAAAGCCTCGGCGCGGGGCTGGAGGCGTATTGGCGTAGACTGCGGGAAGGCCAATCCGCCGAGGCGGGGCTGCGTTTCGAAGCCGCGAGGAAGCGCGCGCGGTCATTTGGATTGGCCTATCGCACTAACGAGGAACTAGCAGCGGGGCCGCTCGACGAACTCATGGCCCGTATCAAGCTGCTCCTCGACAAAAAATCGATCGAGGACGCGCAGGACGTCTCGGCCGTCATGGGTGGGGAGAAGCGGCCAGCGGTCCGCCTGAGCGGTCTTATCAAGGAATTCGAGACGATCGAGCAACAGAACTTGCTGACCATGTCGCCCAACCAAATCAAGAAATGGCGTAACCCCAAAAAGCGCGCAGTTGCCAATCTGGTTGGAGTCATTGGCGACAAGGAGATCGCAAGCCTCACTCGGGACGACGCAATCGCGTTCCGCGAGTGGTGGCAAAAGCGGATCGTTGAGGATGGACTTGATATCGGTACGGCCAACAAGGACATCGGCCATGTTTCGAAAATGCTGCGCGTCGTCGATCTGACTCACCAGCTCAAGCTGGAGCCGGTTTTTCGAAACCTGCGTCTTTCCGGCGCCGTCCCCGGGCAACGCGCTGCGTTCACAGCGGAGTTCATTCAGGAGAAGATACTCGCTGAAGGCGCGCTCGACGGACTCAATGACGAAGCCCGCCATCTAATCTATGTGATTGCCGATACCGGACTCAGGCTTTCTGAAGCGGCAAACCTCACCACCGAAACAATCCACCTCGATCGAGAAATCCCGCATGTGCGGGTGCGCCCCAATGGCCGTCGCTTGAAGACCGGTCATTCAGCCCGTGACATTCCCTTGGTTGGCGGCGCACTTGCAGCCATCAAGCTCCATCCGGACGGCTTTCCTCGTTATCGCGACAAGGCCGCGTCACTTTCAGCGCTCGTCAACAAGGTGCTCGCCAGCAAGGAACTTCTGCCGACTTCCGAGCATAGTCTTTATAGCCTGCGACACACTTTCGAGGACCGGCTGACGGCAGTTGAGGCGCCGGAGAAGGTAATTGCTTCTCTGATGGGCCACAAATGGATCCGGCCCAAATACGGCGCGGGACCTTCGTTAGCGCAAAAGCGCGAGTGGCTCCAAAAAATCGCTTTTACCCCGCCCGGGCGAATGTGATTGCGGCGCCATCCAGGCCTTGAGAACCAACCTCACGGCTCCAGCTGTCCGAGCCATTTAGGTTGAGCGTGGCCAGCACGCGCTGCGCTCGCTCGCGATTTCCGAGCTTCCGCCGCATTTGTTCGACCTCGTATTCCAGCCTTTCGAAGGTCGGTATATAGGCATCTCCATGCCGGATGACCAAGTAGGCGGCAACAGCTAGACACCATTCTAGCTCCGTGGCCGATGGATCGGAAAAAGGGGCGACGCCATACCAAGACGAGCAACGCCTCTCGAGGGCTTCCGAACTAGGCAAACGGCCAGCATGTGGCATGGGAAAGAAACCTATGCCTGATCGACGAACCTAAAGTGCTCACGAAGCTTGACCGGTACGCGGGCCATCGGAGGGTTCTGCCTAAAACCGCCAAAAATTTTGAAACACCCATTCATCCGGCTCGAATTCAAAGGGATCGGCGATTTTTGGGTTATGGCTTGCAAGCATAGTTCAGCCCAGACAAGAACGCCTGATATCTTGTCGTGCACTGTCACCCTGCCAAATATGGTGCCGGCGACAACGGCAGTTTGGCGAGCAGAAGAATTCCCGAGACTGAGACGTTCTACGGCTTGGCCCATGTTCGCGCTCCTCCTCGATTGGAGACAGGATGGGCCATATGGAAGCGAATAAAAGGAGGTTGGTGACGAGTCTCGGTAGTGGAGTAGAAACGGGTGGAAAAGCTTGCGCTATTCGCCATCGGCGCCGCTAAGCGCATTTGAGAGAAGGGGCAGCGATCGCCAAGAGATGACGTCCGATCGCAAGCCGGCTAGAAATGCGACAGTGACGCGCCTTTTTTGGCACGACCTTAGCACCCGATCGGGCCTCAGCTGGTCGTCGTTGCGCAGCCGATCGGGTGCGATTTTTATAAAGCTCTCTTGGCTTTAGCTTTGAGAGCCCGTCATCGAGACAAATGCAAGGGAACGGTCCGCCCCCTGGGGACATTCGACATGCCGTGGCAGCTTCCTATGGTGAGCCAGCGCATTCCGATACACGTTTTCCGCGCTCTACCGTTGCTCCAGCACCTGTGCTGAGGCTGAGCGCTTGATCAGGACCCGACCGCTGCTGTTGCGGGATGGTGACTGGGTTGAGGTCGCGAAGACCTTGACCGCGGGTACGTTGTTCATCCCGATGAGCGCTGAGCCGAGAAGCAGCCAAGAACGCTTCCCGTAATCGAATCCTACGGGAACCGCGAAACCAGCGTCCAAAGGACGCAATTCTCCGACGTCGTTCACTCAAGCTCATCTCGCAACTTGAACGCTTGTATGAAGCCGCTGCATGTGCGCCGGTGGACCGGATTGCTGCTATCCAAACCACGTGCTCAGTTTCGCCCCCGTAATAACTCTACCGTCCGAAACGGCTTTCGCGCGTCAGGTCCACCCCACATGAAAGTTCCGCGAGCAGCACGGACGGAGAGGCCGGTCACAACTCCTTCGCGTGCTCTTTTACTACCGAATCAAGTGCCAAATGGAGAGGCACTGCCTTAGAGAACAGGAAGCCCTGCGCGGTTCTGCAGCCAAGCTTGTACAGAGTTTGCCGATCTGCCTCTGTTTCAACGCCCTCGGCCATGACCTCGATCCCGAGCGTCCTACCAAGATCAATCACCGCTTTGACAAGCAGCCGATTCTCCCGGGACTTGGCTAAGCCGCGAACGAAGCCCTGATCTATTTTCACCTTCCTGATCCGACTGTCCTTGAGCGATGCCAACGTCGAAAAACCGGTGCCGAAGTCATCGAGCGCGATAGAAATGCCAGCATGTGAAAGCCGGGCGAGCTTTTCATCCACTCTGTCCGGATCCACTGGGGCTTCTTCGGTAATCTCGATGTCGAACATCGTTGCAGGGAGGTCTTTTGCCGCCAGACCATTAAGAATCATCTCGTCAATATCGCCAGCTTCCAACTCGCACGGTGAAACATTCATCGCCACACGAACATCACGACGGTCAGCTTTGACCAAGCCCTCGATAAGAGCGCAACAGTCGGCGAATACCGTTTGAGTTAGCAGCTGAAGCATTCCAGTTTCGCGTGCCGCTGTCATGATCTCGGGCGGAGAAATGGGACCGTGAAGCGGGTGAGACCATCTTAGCAAGGCTTCAAAACTGACGACGGCTTCAGTTTCGAGTCTTACGATTGGCTGAAACCAAGCGACCAAGCTTCTCATCGTTATCGCCGAATGAAGATCGCGTTCGATTGACTGGCGGCGTTGCAACTCCCGGGCTAGCTCGGCATCGAACAGACAAAATTCATTCCTGCCGCGGCGCTTAGCTGTGTAAAGGGCGATGTCGGCCCGCAACAACATTTCCGTTAGTCCGGGGTTTTCAGCCAAGTAGATTCCTATAGACGCTCCAATGCGGACTGATGCGATCCCAGGATAGGGGCGAGCAAGCTTGGCTATGAGATTGGACGCGAGATTGGTGGGAGAAGGAGAATTCTTTCGCGAAGAAAAAACCAGCACGAATTCATCCCCACCGATGCGGGCGAGCGTTGAGCCCTCCGGTGCTTCTTCCTCTATTCGGCGGGCGATCCTGGCAAGCAGCTCGTCACCCGTTCTGTGACCGTAGGTATCGTTGACAGATTTGAACCCGTCCAGATCAATCAGCATGGCCACAAAGGGTCCATCGGTGTTCTCAAACTGATCGATTGCATGTTCGAGGCCCCGCCTGTTGAGGAGCGCGGTAAGATGGTCCTCCCTGGAATTGCGCTCCATTTCCGCGGCAAGCCGCTCGGCTTGATGTCTCAGGCGGCTCGCGTCACGGAAGCGCGCTTGTCCAACGAACGAGGATCGAACCAGGCCGCCCTCGAAAAGCAGGACGGCAAAAGCCAGAATGTAGTTTTCCGGGGCTCCCTTCGTCAGCAAACATGCGGCGGCAATGAGGAGTGGCGGTGTGATGAAGCATATCGCTGCCGCAGCATATGAGCTGCCGTACGTGACCGCGCCAGCTGAAATGCCCGCCAGAATTATTAGATGCAGCGATGCTTGAGACGTCGTGTATCCAGCCGTTAGGACGGCAAGGAATGACCAGGTGAATCCCGCCAGAAGAGCAAGCCTGCCAAACCAGCGAAGCCGCAGCCAAACCCGTGTCAGATCATCCTGGACTCCGGGTTCCTTCAGCTGATGACGGGCGAGTGCAAGGCGGGCGGCATTTATCGCATTAACGACCGAAAACCAGGCCGCGCCAGCAAGACCGTTCCCGGAAAGGGCCTGCACGGTCAAAATCAGCCCGGACAGCACAATGCTTATCGGCATTGAGACGAAAAGGCCTGCCCTCAGATCAGCGAGCTGGTCCTGAAGGATTCTCGCCTCCAGCGGATCTTCTTTTTCCAAGGCTGGACGGGTCAGCTTGCTTACTCCTGCTTGTCCGCAGCCTATGCAGCCCCCCTGAAGGACGGGTTAATTCTTCAATCGGAGATCAGCGTCGGGGAGCAGGATTACTCCGGTGCATCATGCACTCTCTCATCGCTCGCCCAGCACGCGCAAAAATGCGACTGCTGGTGCAGTATCACCGCTGGAGCTCCGCCGAAATCCCATGCCGGACAAGGGGAACATGTTGGGCAAAGCGAAGCCCCAGATGCCTTGCAAGCCGTGCCGCCAGGTGGTCTCTGGAGTAGAGTCCAACCAATATGTTCGTTGCATGGTAGAGCGGCGCCGCCGACAGGCGCAGCCGCCTTTCGTATATATGCAGCATGTCGGGGTCGCCAACATTGCGGCCGTCGCGGCACGCAGTCATGATTCCACGGGCGAGTTGCTTCTGGCTGCTGAGACCGATGTTGAATCCGTGAGCGGTCACCGGGTGCATGCCGATGGCAGCGTCGCCGATGAGTGCGGCGCTCGGCGCCCGGAATTTGTGCGCCCAGGTCGTGACCAGCGGATAGGTGTGGCGCTTGCTTGCCAAGGTCATTTTTCCAAGGCGCCCTCGACACCGTTTCGTCAACTCCGACAGGAACAAATCATCATCGAAGGCAAGCAGTCTATAGGCCTCGTTTGAGCGCAATGTGAGCAGCAGCGACGACATGCCCTCCGCGAGGGGCAATATCGCTATCGTCTGATGGTGATCGAACCATTCGATGGCGATCTGGTGGTGGGCGCGCTCGTGCCTCACTCGGCAAATCAGCATCGAGTGGCCAAGCCGGTTGATATCGGCGCCGATGCCTAGCAGATCACGCGTGGCGGACAAACGCGAATCCGCGGCAACAACCAGCCGAGCAGTTAAACGCGCGCCATTAGAGAGCGTTACGACTGCTCCTTCTTGGCTGTTTGTTGCATCGACGACCGAGTGGCCGCACAACAGCCGGGCGCGATCCTGCAAGCGGACGATTTTGAACAGCGCCTCGCGGATCCGGCAATTTGGAACCAAAACCCCCAGCGGTTCTCCAGAGTTGCTGGGAGGATCGAAACGAAGAGCGAATGCGCTCGAGCCGTTGAGCACGCGCGCGCCTTGAAGTGCTGATTTGTCCGAAGCCGGGATGACATCCCAGGCGCCGAGCTCGCGAAGGGTTCTGATCGAAGCGTTGGTCAGCGCGATTTCGCGACCATCGAAAGCCGGATTCGCCAGACTATCGAATGTGTTCTGTTCAACAACTGCCACCTTGAGTTCGCTTTGGGCAAGCGACGCAGCGAACGAAAGGCCGACCGGGCCGGCTCCAACGACAACGATGTCAAAATTATCGTCAGAGCCCATCAGCGTGCCGCCATCCGGTCGCCTATCCTCGTGTAACGGTGGAACTGAGCCGAGTGACATGAGCTCCGTGCCCGCCGCATTGCCTAAAGGCGCTGGGCCGGGAGATTCGCATCGATCGGCAACGAAGCACTCAAAGCGCTCAGAGGTGGATGCGGCTAACCGATCCCGCCCTTTCGCCGCGCAGCCGCGCAGATCGCCGCCAGCAAGCGAGACACTCGCGACGCTGGTCAGCGACGGCCGCGCCGCATCGATCGCCACATTCCACCTGGAACCCTTGCGCATACTACTCACGCTCCACGACGTCGAAGCGGGCTCTCTTGCGAGGGTGAGGGTATCGAACGTAGCGCTCTCTCTCGTCATCCCAGCCAAGGTAGCGGAAACTTTTATCCACGACCGCGCATATCTCATCAAGAACCTGCTGCATGGCTTCGATGTCGATGTCCTTGCAATTCAGTCGCCGATAGAGCAAAGCCCACGCGGCGACATAGTCGTCGAAATAGCGCGCGTCACTCGAACCAATGATCAACTTCGGACGGTTGATCGATTTCGAAAACGCACGTCCCAACCCCGATGATGCTCCGCAGCACGTTGACATCACGAGGATCTTCGGCGCTGGATGCGAGCCCTGGAACATTTTTACGAAGTCAGCCCAAAGAAGGCCACTTCGCCCACTGGACGAAGCGATCCCGTCACCATTGCCGTGCCCGGCGATGTGAAGCACGTCGCACTCCGCCTCCATCGCTCGTACTACAGCCTCACCAAATTTCGTTCGGTTCAACGCCATGTGGAGCTCCGCGCGGATGTTGACAGCCTTTAACAAGTGCTGCACGATCGGTCCCTCTTGCCTGTCGGCGAAGTAGTCATTTGCATTGTGGCAGTCGATGATGTGTACGGTGTTCATGGTACTCCAGCCGCTTGTTCGTTCATCGTCGTGACGAGCGGACACCACGCGCGCGGAACCGCGTGACGTGCGCTGGGTTCCGGTACCGTCGCATAGCCTCAAGGCGCGGGCCGGGAATCGGGATGGATCGGCAACGACGCACACAACCCATCAAAGGCGAAAGCTGTTGATCGGCCCCCTGTCCGCGCAGCCACGCGGATGGTCAGCCAGCAAGCGAGATACACACGACGCCGGTCAGCTAATGGCTGCGCCGTAAGCACAAGGCATGGCCGACCACACGACAGAAAACCCAGAACCGTGAAGGTGCTGATAATGACGACCAATCTTTCCGTAAGTCATGCATTTCTCCGTCGAAGACTGGTCAATAGACCACGCCGATGAGTATGACCCTGATCTGGATCAGCCAGACATGACCAATCGGCACTGGCGGTTCACGGTCAGGTGATCGACCGTGACGTTCCACTTTGGAACCCGTGCGCACATTGCCAAGCTCTCGTCCGGCCACGCGAGGTACTCTCGTGGCATCACACGCCTCATACTGGGTGCAATGGGAGGCAGTCCTTCGCACGACAGAGGCTTTTCACAAATGTAGTGTGCAGCTTAGGTCAAGATGGTCATGGAGCATGGAGCATGGAGCATGGAGCATGGAGCATGGACAGCTTGTTCCCGACCGAGCCGGCTCGACTGACGAGCGCGATCCGCGCATCTTATGCACAGCGGATTGAAATCAGCGTTCCGGTTTGTCGTCCCGATCAATTAGTATCCGCTCGGCGGCTCCGTCGAGATCTTCGTATTGACCGCTTCGCAATGCCCAGACGAAGCCGGACACACCCAGTGCACCCAGAAAAAGGGCCACTGGTATGAGATAGAGCAACGTCGTCACGAGGATTATGCCGAATAGCTGACTGCGGAGCGTCCGACTTTTTGAATAACTTGCAGCGTCGCATTCGCCCCGAAGCCGTGCAAGCGCAATGCGTTTCCAATAACAAGCACCGATGAGGCAGACATGGCAATCGCCGCTAACAAAGGCGTGGCGTGGCCCAGGATGGCGATCGGCACGGCGACGGCATTGTAGACGATCGCAATCGCGATGTTCTGGCGGATCAGGTGTCCCGCCTTGCGCGAGACGTCCAGCGCGAGAGGCACTGCCAGAAGGCTTTCGCGCAGGAATACGAAGTCGGCGGCATTGCGGCCAATGTCGGCGGCGGTGGCCGGAGCGATCGAGACATGCGCCGCGCTCAGCGCCGGCGTGTCGTTGAGGCCGTCGCCAACCATCAGAACCTTGTGTCCGTCTTTCGCCAGGGTCTCGATGCGCTCGACCTTGCCCGACGGCAGCAGGCACGGAACGAAGTCCTCGACACCCAGCATTCTTGCAACTTCACCGCAGGCACCTGCGGTATCGCCCGACAGCATTTGCATCGACACCCCAGTATCGTTCAATCGCTTGATCGCCGCCGCCGCGTCGGCGCGCAGCGCATCCTCGAAATCGAAGGTCGCGACAATGAACCCGTCTTTTGTCAGCACCGTTCCGCCATAGCCATGGTTGCCTTCACCACCGGTCCGGGCCTTCCATCCAGCCCATCCGCGTCGACCCAGCCGCCAGATGCTTCCGGCGACAGTGGCTTCGATCCCGAACCCCGGATGCTCTGTGACGGCATCGAATTTGTGTTGCCCGCCAGGAGCGGCAAAGCCGGTTATGGCCTTTGAAAACGGGTGACGCGAGTGCGCGGCCATGTCTGCCGCGATTGCCAGCATGGCCGGATCGATCGACGATGCATTGAGGAGCCGGGGTTGTCCGAGCGTGAGCGTTCCGGTCTTGTCGAACACTGCGTTATCAATCGTCGCCAGGCGCTCCATGGCCGAACCGTCCTTGACCATGATGCCGTTCTCGAACAGACGCCGCGCGGCGACCACCTGAACGATCGGTACGGCGAGGCCGAGCGCGCACGGGCAGGTGATGATCAGAACGGCAATGGCGATCGTCATCGCCCGGTGCCAGTCGCCCGTCGCCGCCATCCAACCCAGGAATGTCACGAAGGCGGTGAGATGAACCACGGGCGCGTAGAGTGCCGACACGCGATCAGCGATGCGGCGATAGTGCGCGCGACCGCCCTCTGCGGCTTCCATCAGCCGAACCATTTCGGCGAGGAACGAATCCTTCGCGGCGGCGGTCGCCTCGATCGTCAGCGGGCCGGTAAGATTGAGCACGCCGGCCTGCACGGCTTCGCCCGGCGCCACGTTTTTCGGCGCGCTTTCGCCTGAGGCCAGCGAGCAGTCGAGATCAGACGCTCCGTGGATGATCTTGCCGTCGACGGGGATCCTTTCACCGGCCGCGATCAGCAGCTGCATCCCCGGTTCGATCTCGCCAACCGGCAGATAGTCGCGCGCGCCATCGCCGCGCAGCACCATGGCGCCGCGTGCGGCCAGCTGCGACAGGCCTTTCACCGCGGTGCGGGCACGTTCGCGCATCACGTGATCCAGCGTCCTGCCGATCAAAAGGAAAAAAAGCAGCGAAACCGACGCGTCGAAATAGGCGTGGTCGCCATGGTTGATCGTCTCATAGAGGCTCATGGCGTAAGCGAGCGACACTCCGACCGCGATCGGCACGTCCATGTTCATGCGGCCGTGGCGCAGTGCATTCCAGGCCGAGCGGAAGAAGATGCCGCCGGCGAAGGCGAGCGCTGGGATGGCGATCAATGCGGAGACCCAGTGAAACAGGTCGCGGGTAGCCCCTTCGGCCCCGGACCAGACAGAGACCGAAAGCAGCATGATATTGCCCGCCGCGAACCCGGCAACCGCGACGGCGCGGATCAACTCCGAAAGCGTCCTGTCCTTTTCATCAATCTCGGGGGCGAAGAGATGCGCCTGGTAGCCGAGCCGTCCAAGCGCGGCGACGAACGGTGGAACCTCGTCGCCACGCCAGCGGACCGAGACCCGTTTCGTCGACAGGTTGACGCGGGCGCTCTCGACGCGATCGAGCGTTCCCAACGCCGTCTCGATCGTCTGGATACAAGCTGCGCAATGAACGCTCGGCACCGAAAGATCGGTTTGGCGGAGATCATCTCCAAGCGATCGGCTCGCCAGCCTGATCTCTTGACTAGACGGCAGGACCGACGTGGTGCTGCCCAGATCAAGCGCCATTTCGGCGCCCGGTGCACAACAACTCATTTCAGCGCTCCATGGGAAATCATGATCCTGCGGACTTCGCGGTAGGGCTCGGCCAGACCGGCGTCAGCGTCGACTTCGACGATCCAGACGCCATCCTTCGGCATGTGCTGGGCTGCGAATTCCTGGCCGGAGGCGAGGGCGAGGTTGACCGCCTTGTCCTCTTTCTCGTAGGCGGGATGGCGAAACAGCACCTTGACGCCATGCAAGGCAATCGGCTTGCCGACGGCGTCGGTAAGGCTATAGCGGACCTCGCCCCATGCGATGGTCAGCTTGCCGGTCCAGCCGAGCGCTGCCTGCGCCCGCCCCTCCTCGGCCTTCTTGTTGAACTGCTGGCTCGCCACATAGGTGTTTTCGACGACAAGGCCGGTCCAGCTCGTGTTGGCGAGCGTTGCCATCGTCAGATTGACCGCGATGACCACCCCGAAAAAGGCTAGGATGATGGCCAGCATGTGCCTGCCGGTGAATACGCGGGGTTTTTCAGCGTTAGCGGTCATCTGGCAGTCTCCGGCGCGTTGAAGGTGGCGGTGTATTCGTCCGCCTCGAAGCTCGCCTTGTCCTCGACACGGAACTTGAAGGTCTGCGCTGTGCCCTGGATTTGATCCGCCGGCTGGCGCACGAAGACCTTCAGCATTTTCAGGCGGTCGGGTTCGACCGGAATGGCAAAAGAACGGCCTTCCGGGATGTCGTCGCCGACCACGCTCATCTCGGCGCCCTGCAAGCCTTGAATCGCGACAACGATCGTCCTTGGCTCGGGGATCATGTTGAGCAGCTTGACGGTGTAGCCGTTGCGGATCGAGCCGTCGGACAGCGTGACAAATTGCGGATTGCGATCATGCAGCACGTTGACTTCGAGCCGATCGCGCGTCAGCAGCGAATAGAGCAGACCCAGGCCGATCAGCGACCAGATACCCATGTAGACGTAGGTGCGTGGCCGAAAGATCTTGCGGATATGGAAATGCGCCACCTTGTCGGAGAACAGGCCATCAGCGGTCCTGACCTGCGACGGGTTGACTGAACTGGAGCCGCCCGCGGTCGCCAGCATCATGTTGGCGTTGTAGTCGGACAGTGTCGCATAGGAGATCAGCCCGCGCTCCTTGCCGAGCTTGTCCATGACCCCGTCGCAGGCGTCTATGCACAGCGCGCAGGTGATGCATTCCATCTGCTGGCCATCGCGGATGTCGATCCCCATCGGGCAGACCGCGACGCAGGCATTGCAGTCGACGCAGTCACCGACCGGCAGCCCTGCGGCAAGGACCTTCTTGGCGTGGCGAGAACGCGGTTCGCCGCGCCAGTCATTGTAGGTGACGGTGAGAGAACTTTCGTCGAGCATCGCTGCCTGGATGCGCGGCCATGGGCACATGTAGGTGCAGACCTGCTCGCGCATCAGACCGCCGAACGTGTAGGTGGTAGCCGTCAGCACGGCGACAGTGATGTAGGCGACGGGTGGCGCGGTGCCGGTGAAGAGTTCGCCAACCAGCGTCGGCGCATCGGCAAAATAGAAAATCCAGGCGCCGCCGGTCGCCGCACCGATGACCAGCCAGACGGCGTGCTTCGATAAGCGCAGCATCAGCTTGCGGGCGGTCCAGGGGCCTGCATCGAGTTTCATGCGAGCGTTACGGTCGCCCTCTATCGCACGTTCGACGACGAGGAACAGATCGACCCACACCGTCTGAGGGCATGCATAGCCGCACCAGGCACGGCCGACAGTCGAGGTGATCAGGAAAAGACCGACGCCCGCCATGACCAGGAGGCCGGCCACATAGAAGAATTCCTGGGGCCATATCTCGATGAAGAAGAAGTAGAAGCGCCGGTTCGCGAGATCGAGCAGGACTGCCTGGTCCGGGGCAAATGGACCGCGAGCCCAAGGCAGCCACGCAGCCAGGTAATAGATGCCAAGTGTGATCGTCATCACCAGCCATTTGAAGCGACGAAAGTTGCCCGAGGCGCGCTTCGGAAAGATCTTTTGACGCGCGGCATAAAGCGGCTTGCGGGTTTTGGCGGAATTGACAGTTTCTGTTTCGAGCCCTGTCAACTGCGTCTTGTCACGCATGTGCAACTCCACTTTCCCAGCCAATGTCAGGGGCACCTGTCGTAAAGCCTCGCCGTAGGATAGCCTTGCCGGGTTGTGCAGATCGCATTAGGGATGGTGTCGAGGCCCGGCTCACGCCGGGCCTCGTCCGCTTGGCAGGGGGGACCGAAGAATAGGACCTTCCATTCCTATTCTCCGCCGCCAAGCGAATGGACATAAACTGCAAGTTCCTTGACCTTGATCTCGCCGAGACGGCCAACCCAGGCCGGCATGACGCCCTGTTTTGGCGCACGGACCTGTGCGGCGATGGCTGTCTCACCGGATCCATAGAGCCAGATCGCATCGGTCAGGTCGGGGGCGCCGAATTCCCTGTTGCCTTTTGCATTGTCGCCGTGACAGGCCACGCAATTCTCGGCAAAGACCTTGGCGCCGGGTTGGATCAGACTTGCATCGCGGACCTTGCCGGAAAGGCTGGCCACGTAGGCGCTGACTTGTGCGATCTGGTCGGCGGTAATGATGTCGCCGAAGGCCGGCATTTCCGACAGGCGCGTGTCCGGATCGGATGCGAAGCGGATGCCGTGCGTAATCGTCTGCTGGATCTGCTCGGCCTTGCCGCCCCACAGCCAGTCGTCGTCGTTGAGATTGGGAAAGCCCTTGGAACCCTGGGCGCCGGAGCCATGACATTGTACGCAATTGACCTTGAAAGCGGCGCCACCGGCGGCGATTGCGAATTCGCGCAGGCCGTCGTCCGCGGCGATTTCCGAGACGCTCTTGGACTCCACCGCCGAGATATATTTGCCCTTGGCGGCCTCAGCCGCGGTCAGCTCGTTCCTGACCTCGTTGCGGCTGGAATAGCCGAGCACACCCGTTGTCGCCGAGTGCAACAGAGGCCATGCTGGATAGGCAATGGTGTAGCCTATCGCCCAGACAATGGTGACGTAAAAAGTGATAACCCACCATCTGGGAAGCGGGTTGTTCAGCTCCCGGATACCATCCCATTCGTGGCCGGTGGTCGAGACGCCAGAGATTTCATCGATATGCTCGTCGCTCATGATCACTCGTCCTCGAGCGGAATGCGGGCCGCTTCGTCGGCCAGCCTTCGGCTGCCGGGGCGTAGGGCAAAGGCGATGCACCCCACGAAGAACAGCGCCATCGCAACCAGGCCCCAGCTGTCGGCAAACGCCCGCATCAAATTGTAGGTCATCAGCGTTCTCCTCAGCGGTAGCCGGCGGCTTCGTCGTAATTTTTGAAGTCGACCAGTGTGCCAAGCATCTGCAGGTAGGCGAGCAGGGCATCCATTTCGGTGACCTGTTGCGGGTTGCCGTCGAAGTCGCCGATCTTGGCTTTTGGGTAACGCGCCTCAAGGCCTGATGTGTCGGCATTGGGATCGGCCTGCGCCGCCAGATCCGCATTGGCGTGGGCGATCATGTCATCGGTGTAAGGGACGGCTACAAGCCTGTTGGCGACCAGATGCGTCGAGAAATCCTTCACGTCGATCGGCGTGTCTTTCAGGAACCCATAGCTCGGCATGATCGATTCCGGCACCACCGAGCGCGGGTCGGTAAGATGCGCGACATGCCATGCATTCGAGTAGCGGTCGCCAACTCTGGCGAGATCCGGCCCGGTGCGCTTCGATCCCCACTGGAAGGGGTGATCGTACATGGACTCGGCAGCCAGGCTGTAGTGGCCATAGCGCTCAACTTCGTCGCGGAACGGCCTGATCATCTGGCTATGACAGAGGTAGCAGCCCTCGCGCATATAGATGTTGCGCCCGACAAGTTCGAGCGGCGAATAGGGGCGCATGCCTTCCACCTTCTCGATCGTGTTGTCGAGATAGAAGAGAGGCGCGATCTCGACGATGCCGCCGACCGTCACCACGAGCAGCGAGCCAACGAGAAGAAGCGTGGCGTTCTTCTCGATGATTGCGTGTTTGTCCATCAAGCCCATTACCTGGCTCCTGATCGCGCAGGTCGGATGGCGACGGGGCTCGGCATCGGCTCCTCCTCGCGCTGGTGGCCGAGGATGGTCCTGGTGATGTTCCAGGCCATGATCAGGGCGCCGGAGAGGTACATGGCGCCGCCGATGGCGCGCAGGACATAGTAGGGGTGCATGGCGGCGACGGTTTCGGCGAAGGAGTAGACCAGGAAGCCCTGCTCGCCATATTCGCGCCACATCAGGCCCTGCATGATGCCGGACACCCACATCACCGCGGCGTAGACGACGATCCCGAGTGTCGCCAGCCAGAAGTGCCAGGTGACGAGCCTCAGCGAGTAGAGCCGTTGACGGTTCCAGAGCTTCGGGACCATGTAGTAGATCGCGCCGAACGAGATCATGCCGACCCAGCCGAGCGCACCCGAATGGACGTGCCCGATGGTCCAGTCGGTATAATGCGACAGCGAATTGACCGCCCGGATCGCCATGATGGGGCCTTCGAAGGTCGACATGCCATAGAAGGCGACGGCCATCACCATCATGCGGATGATCGGATCGGTGCGCAGCTTGTCCCAGGCGCCGGACAGCGTCATCAGGCCGTTGATCATGCCGCCCCAGGACGGCATCCACAGCATGATCGAGAACACCATGCCGAGCGTCTGCGCCCAATCGGGCAAGGCGGTGTAGTGCAGGTGATGCGGCCCGGCCCAGATGTAGAGAAAGATGATAGCCCAGAAATGGACGATCGACAGCCGGTACGAATAGACTGGCCGGTTCGCCTGCTTGGGCACGAAATAATACATCATGCCGAGGAAGCCGGCGGTGAGAAAGAAGCCGACCGCGTTGTGGCCGTACCACCATTGCGTCAAGGCGTCCTGGACCCCTGAAAAGGCGGAGTAGCTCTTGGAGCCCGGGAACGAGACTGGTATGGACAGGTTGTTGACCACATGCAGCATCGCGATGGTCACGATGAACGACAGGTAGAACCAGTTGGCCACGTAGATATGCGGTTCCTTGCGCTTCAGGATCGTGCCAAGGAACAGAATGAGGTAGGCGACCCAGACGATGGTCAGCCAGACATCCACATACCATTCGGGTTCGGCGTACTCGCGGCCCTCGGTGATGCCGAGCAGGTAGCCGGTCGCGGCCATGACGATGAACAGCTGGTAGCCCCAGAAGACGAACCAGGCGAGATCACGGCCGAAGAGGCGCGCGCGGCAGGTGCGCTGCACGACATACAGAGACGTGCAAAGCAGCGCGTTGCCGCCGAAGGCGAAAACGACACCGGATGTGTGCAACGGCCGCAAACGACCGAAATTGAACCAGGGCTGGATGTTGAGATCGGGGTAGGCGAGCTGCAGCGCGATCACCACGCCGACCAGCATGCCGACGACACCCCAGAACACGGTGGCGATCGCGCCGTAGCGGATCGGACCATCCATGTAAGCGGATGGGTCAATCGGAGCTGCTGGCCTGAACTCCGTGTTGCGCAACAGGATCGCAGTGAAACCAGCCACTGCGAAGAACAACACCCACATGTGTCGGCGGAAAGGTTCATCCACGCCGAAGCCGGCGGCCACCAGGGCCGCAAAAGCGAACACGCTTAGAAGGACGATCTCTGTGCCGAATTTCATTGCAGATCCCGATCTCGAATCTGGTGGATGCCAAATCCGCAGCGCACTAATCGCGCAGCCGCCGCCCCCTCGCCCTGATCTATGTCAGGCCGCACGATTTTGTGCGGCGCAATCAGCAGGTGGCGAATGAACGAGGAACGCAGCGCGGGCTCACTCCCTCATGGAAGGCGTTCCCTGGGTTGGGCGGGCGCAGACGCGATCGCTGAGGCGAAAGCTGAGGCTCTGCGCGCGTTGGATGCTATTGCCGATGCCCTGCCAAACGTTGTTCGGATCCCATTGGAAACGAACGCGATCGTTCCGCCGAGCCGTGGCAGATTAAGGACCATGCTTCGCCGGTATGTGCCGAAACACACCTGGCGATTGGTCACGTTCCTATCAAAGCCCGAAAGCTGTTTGTCTCGACAACCGTGACGCCGCTTCGTCGAAGGCGCGGCGACATCGCATTAAAAGGCAAACACGGCCCGCCCCGGAGTCATGCGACATGGCCTCGCCGCTTAGGGCCGCTCGCGTCCGCCGCCACAGCGCTTCTCCAGACGGCTTATGCTGTCCACCGTCACATGGCGTGCGTTCTCAATCCGAATCACCCCGTCAGCCCGCAATCGCGTCAGTTGGCGGCTCACGGTCTCGCTGGTGATTCCAAGGAAATCAGACATTTCGGCACGCGTCAGCGGCAGATCGAAGGAGGCCGACCCGGAAGCCGCATCGAGACTGGAATCGATATTCCGGGCCATCATGAGGAGAAAAGTCGCCACCTTTTCCGGAGCTGTCTTGCGCCCCAGCGTCACCATCCACTCGCGCGCCTCATCGAGTTCATTCAGCGTCTGTTTGAGCAGGCGATGCTCGAATTCCCGTGACGCCTTCATCATCCGTTCGACGGCCGCTCGCGGAAACGAACACAGCGTGACTGCTGTTGCCGCTTCCGCATTGATCGAGCTTTCCTCCTTGAAAGGACGTCCCAGAAAATCCGGTGCAAACTGGAGACCGACGATCTGCTGGCGCCCATCCGACAGGCTCTTTGATAGCTTTACCACGCCTGAAAGCACGTTGGAGTAGCTGTCGACGTTCTGTGCCTCGCCGGTCAACTCCATTCCTGACTCGATCCGGCGACGCGAGCAAGTCTTGGCGAGCCCAACCAAATTGTCTGGATCGAGCGCACCGCAGACACCGCGACGCCGTGCCTCGCAAGGGAAGCAAAGAACAGGAATGCCGGAACTATGAATGTCTTGCCGAAAGGTCATGCGTTCGCCTTACCCGATCCTAACTGCCGGCAGGATACCCATCCAGGGTAGAGAAATCCTGCGGCGGTTTGTCCATGAGCGCGGCTGATCGAGATCAGGGTCTGCTTCAGCGATGCGTGCAGTGTTCCGGCGGGCAACACGGTGAACGCGAGATGCAATCGGAAATAGCTGTCAAACTCAGCGAGAACGTCCCACGCTACACCAGCTATCCGACGGCGCCGCATTTCCATTCGGGGATCGATGCTGCCATTTACCGTGGCTGGTTGGAGACGCTGGAAAGCGGCGACGAAATCTCGCTGTACCTGCACATTCCTTACTGCGACAAGCTCTGCTGGTTCTGCGCCTGCCACACCAAGCAGACGCACCAATATGAGCCGGTGGCCGCTTATCTGCGCTCGCTGAATGCCGAAATCGTCACGATTGCCGGTCTGGTGAGCGGCAAGGCACATGTCCGTGCAATCCACTTCGGTGGCGGTTCGCCAACTATTCTGAGGCCCGATGATATGGTTGCTCTTGGAGCGGCCTTGCGGGACAGCTTCGACCTTCTCCCGGATGCTACGGTCAGCATCGAAATCGAAACCAACGACATGGACAAGGCGCGCCTTGATGCACTTGCTCAAATCGGCGTAACGCGGGCGAGCCTCGGCGTGCAGGATTTCGATCCGCAAGTGCAAAAAGCAATTAATCGTGAGCAGAGTTTTTTGCAGACCAAGGCAGTCGTCGACGGGGTTCGTTCGCGGGGCGTCGAATCGGTCAATCTGGACCTGCTCTACGGGCTCCCGAATCAGACACGCGAGACGATCTGTTCCACGGTGGCGCAGGCACTGACCTTGGAGCCAGACCGGATGGCCCTGTTCGGCTACGCACATGTGCCCTGGTTCAAGAAGCATCAGACGATGATCGACGAGGCATGGCTGCCGAGTCCCACTGAGCGTTTCGCCCAATCTCAACTCGCGGCGCGGGCAATTGTCGCCAAGGGATATGAGGCAATAGGACTCGATCATTTCGCGAAGCCCGACGATGCGCTGGCCATAGCGGCCCGCGCAGGGGTTTTGCATCGCAATTTTCAGGGCTACACTGAGGATCGCTGCCCGACACTGATCGGACTTGGCCCTTCGTCCATCGGTCGTTTTCGCCAAGGCTACGTGCAGAACATGGCTTCGACTGCCGGGTACGGGCGCATGGTTGCGGATGGCGGGTTGGCTGCCGTCCGCGGCGTTGCCCTTTCCGACGACGATCGCGTCCGTGGCTGGATCATCGAGCGGCTGATGTGTGATTTTGCCTTCTCGGCAGTCGACCTGGTGGAGCGGTTCGGCAAAGCCGGCGAGCAGCTCCTTCATCGCTCGAGGTCCATCGCACTCCACGATCCTGCCCGAGCGCTTGAATTCGATGGTGACAGTTTCCTCGTACGGACTGAAAGTCGCCCCTTCATTCGAACCATCGCGGCCAAGTTCGATACATATTTCAAAGGGGGAACGGCGAGGCACTCGGTGGCGGTCTGAGCAAAGCACAGTGCGCTCGCCGTTTGGTCGATCGGCGAACCAGCTGCGTTCGTTTTGACCGCTCATAGGCGACTACCGCATCAAATCGTCGACCGTGAACAATCCGAGCCCTAAGCGGCGACCGGCTTCGGCCGGATTTGAAGCAGGGCAATCAAGAGCGACAAAAACCCCTTCAGCCACCTGAGCAGGAGGGAGAAGTTGTAGCCGGCGGCGGCCAGGATGGCGTTGAGGGTGTCGCCCTGCTGGCCGGCGAGGTAGTTGCGGCCCATTCTGTGTTCGCTCTTGATGTGGCCGATGACGGGCTCGACCGCCGACCGCCGTCGCATCTGGCGCTTGATGGCTGGGGTGACGCGGCGTTTCTGGCCCGCGGTGAAGACCCTGAGCTTGTGGCTCTGCGGTGCGTTGTGGCCGCGATAGCCGGCGTCGGCGAGGATGCGGCCGATCTCGTTGCCGATGGTCTTTTCCATGTCGGGGATGACGCTTGCCAGCGTGTGGCCGTCATAGGGATTGCCGGGCAGTGCTTTTGCATGCAGGGCGAACTGGCCGCCCCTGGAGCGCTTCAGCGTGGTGGCCACCGACACCTTCACCCCGAACTCGTAGGGCGCATGCGCCTTGCCCTTGCCGATGCATTCCACCTCGTGTGCGTGCAGGCTGTAGATCTTGCGGCCGCGCTGGCGCTGGCGTTGCTCGAGAACGGTGGCGGCCTGGTAGAGCGGCCATTTGAACAGCGCGTCCAGCCCCTGATCGCCGGCGATCTGGCGACCAATGTCGCGAATGGTCCGGCCGAGATAGGTCTTGAGCTTGCGTAGCGCCTTGTTGGCCCGCTTGAACTGCTTGGCGTGGGCATAGCGCTGGTGGCTGATCAGCGCCAGCTTGCCGACCCGCACATAACTCTGGCGCAAATGGAGACCCGTCCTCTTGGCCAGCCGCACCAGCCGTTCGCGTGCCCGATGGATGAGCTTGGCGTCGGTCGGGAACATGACGTTCTTCGGCTGCACGGTGGTGTCGACGATCACCTGGCGCGTGTCGGCCGGTTTCATCGCCCCGGTCTTGACCGCGAGGCTGAGGCTCTCCTGCAACAGCACCATAATCCGCTCCTCGCCCATACGGCTGCGCCAACGCGTCATCGAGGAGCGGTCGAACGGCAGCGTATGGCAAAAGAACGTCTCGCCGGTGAGATACTGGAAATAAGGGTTCTCCACCCAGCGCTCGCACAGCACCTCATCCGACAGGTTGAAGGTGTGCTTGAGGATCGCCAGCCCCGCCATCAGCCGGGTCGGCAGCGGCGGCATGCCGGGGCCGTCCGAATAGACGGCGCCGAAACGCTCCTCCAGCACCGGCCAGTCGATCGCCTGCGCCAGCCGCACCAGCTCGTGCTTCATGTTGATGATTTGGTCGAGCCGGGAGCGGAACAGGTCCTGCTCTCCCGTCTCGCGCTTCTCGCGTGGCCTGGACATTCGCTGTCCCCTCGATTCGCCGCCGCCGAACCGAGTGAATCACGCTCCGCGCCACAAGGGAATCGCAAAACCGAATTGCAGGAAAACAGCGTCCAAATACCGCTAATCCTGCAATTCCAAAGCCGCTATCCGCCTCAATCAACAGGCCAGATCAATGGCTTGCGGATAGTTCACGGCCGACCAAATCGAAAATGCAAACTTAGGCTGTTGCGCGGTATCTCCTTCCACATCATCTCTTGCGCATACCTGCATTCCAAGGTGTTTGATCCTATGCTTCGCGAGGAGCAGGTAGGTCGCGACAGCTAGGCAATGTTCCAGCTGCCCTAGCGGAGGAGTCACGATTTTCCGGCAAGCTCCGTCGGCAGACGTTCCTTTCTGGCCTTGGCAAAGGCTCGGTCGCCTTCCAGAAACGCCGCCAGCATGAAAGGGATGAGTTCTGCCACGGTTTCAGACTGACCATAGGTCTGACGGTAAAGTGCAGCATACTCCTTGAGTGTTTGGCTCAGCTCCGCGCTGACGGTAATGGTGATCTTCGAAGCTGTTCGGTCCGGAAGTTTTCCAAGTTTCAGGTCAGCCATGATAACTCCTGCTCAACTGGCGTATGGCCGCAGCACGATGTCCTTGTGCACGATGACGCGCAGTGGCCAACCTGGGCGGACGACGATGGTGGGCTGGATATTGAGGTTTTTTTCGGTGATGCGCTGGCCGGCTCGACTGGCGTTCTGCTGGGCTGATTCCCGGATCGCCTTGACCAGATCGCTCTCGTTTTCGCCGAGGCTGAATTCTGTGCCGACACCGAGCAATGTGGCAAGCGCCACTCCCTTGATCATCTGCCAAGTGTGGAAATCGACTTCGTCTTCCAGCCCTGCGTAGCCGGCGGTGTCGCTCGCGGGCAGATTGTCGATTTCGGCCGACGAGCCGTCGGGCAGCAGAATGCGCTGCCAGACCAGCAGCGCTCGCTTTTGCCCGAACGCGACGACGCTGTCGTAGACGCCGATAAGACGTGAGCCCTGCGGAATCAGCAATATGTTGCCCGTGACCGTGTCGTGCACATTTTCGGTGACTTGCGCGACGACAAGGCCCGGCAAATCGGAATTGATGCCGGTGATCAGGCTGGCGGCAATCACGCTGCCAGCCATCAGTTGATATGGCGAGATCGGCGTCTGCAGCGCATGCGGATTGTAGATCCCGCCAGTGCTCCGCTGGCTGAGAAAATCAAGCTTTCGCTGCTGATTGTTCTGGTCGCCTTCCGCCGCCGCCACCGAGGCTGACGCGCGTCCTGCTTCGGATTGGGGAAGCGCCTCAAATGGATGCTGAGCAGTTTGCACGCTCTCTCCGACATCTGTCTTTTGAGCTCGATTTTCGACGCGGAAAAGCACCCGCGATTCACGCGCTTCGATCGCCTGCTGCGCTAGACGCTGCTCCTCGGCCGAGATGTCTTGGCCCGGCACGATGCCGAGCTGGCGCTGCCGCTCGAGGATGGGGCGGCCGAGGTCGCCCGGCAAAGGTAGCCCAAGGACGGGAGGCTTCGGCTTCATGCCGGAATAGTCATGGGGAAGCGTATCGAGCCCCTCGGCGGTTGGTTTGCGCTCAGTGTTGTAGAGATCTTCCGCCTGATCCCTGATGCGAAGGGCCGGCCCCTGGAGGGCGATCATGGTAACGCCGAAGACAGCGCCGGATCCGAGCGCTGCGATCGCGATGATCACACCGCGCCTGAACCGCACCACGCGGCGGGGAGAGGCCCGAAGCTGCAGTTCCTCGGGATCCAGTTTCGGCGGGATGCCAGAGCGGGAATTTTCGATCATGAGTCCTCACCTCGCCGGCTGCCGCGAAAGAGCGAGATCCGCCGTTGCGGTTGCCTGCCGTCAATCCTGCTGATGCGGATCACCTGCTGCCGCTTGGTGCCGAGGCGAAGTTCGGCCGCGGCGAAGAGCCGATCGACGATGTAATAGTTGCCGCGCACGCGATAGTTGACGAGCTCGCTGCTCCCATCTGCGCCGACGATGAAGAGTGGTGGCGCCTCGCCCTGATCTATGCGACGAGGGAACTCAATATAGACCTTGCTGCCGTCGTCGAAGGCTCGCGTCGGTCTCCAGGGCGGTGTGTCGCCACTGATTGAGTAGCGAAAGCGAAGGTTTTCGAGCGCGATATTCGACGCGACCGGTGTAACTGCCTCGGCTTGAGCATTGCGCTGGCGAAGCGCGATGATCTGGTCTTGGCTGTAGGTCCAGGAGATTGCCGCCATTGCGGTCTTCTCGGTGCTTTGAAGCTGCAAATGATAGGTCCGCCGGTCCGTCGTAATGACGACATTGGTGGCAAGACCCGGCGCGAAGGGTTTTACCAGAACATGGGTGCGCTGATTGTCACCGGTGCCGCTTGCGGTATCGCCAATGACCCAGCGCACGGTGTCGCCAGCCGACACGGCGGTTAGTTTCTCGCCCGGCTGCAGAGCGATGTCGGTCACGCGCTCCGGCGCGGCATAGAGTTGATAAAGCGCGCCATCGGTGAAGGGGTAGACTTGCACGGCATTAACATACCCGTACTTGGTGGGTTGCTGGGTCGCGGCTTTGTTGGCATCAGCGACGCGTTCTTCAGGGGGGCGCTTGTCCTCGGCCTTGCCGGGCTCGGGCTGCATTTGGCCAGGCAGCGGCAGTGGTTTTGGCACCTCGACAATTCTAATCGGCCTCTCCGGCGCCTTTTCGATCGCGGCCGGTTTGAAGTCGGCAGCGTCATAGGAAATCTCAGGCGGCGGCACCTTCTTCGATGCACAAGCGGAAACGACCGCTGCCGACACCGATAGGATCAGCACGGCACGAATCGGTGACATTTTACCTTTCATTGGTGGACTCCGTCGGAGAAAGGGGGGTTGGGACGGCGCTGTCGAGCTCGCGTGACCAGTCAATGGCATTGATGAAGACGCCGAGCGGATTCTTGCGCAGCTGATCCGTATTGCTTGGCGAGCGAATCACGATCGTGAGGATCGCAGTCCAGCGCATCGTGCTGGCAAGGCTTCCGCGCTCAAACACCTGCTCGGTCCATTTGACCTGGAATGAACTTTCGGAGGCTCTGACCACGCTGGTGACCTGTACCGAAACACTGCGCGTTCCGATCTGACCGAAGGGGTCGTTCGCCTTGGCGTATTCGTTGAGGAAGAGCGCTGCGCGATCGCTAGCAAAGTCGTACGCTGCCAACCAGTTCTGCCGTACCAAAACCGGATCGGTGGAAACGGAACGGACATTCTGGATGAAGCGGCCGAGATGCCAGGCGATCTGAGCATCCGAGGGCTCATAATTCCGGATCGCCGGCGCGACGGCGCGCGTCTCGCCGAAGCCATCGACCTCGACGACATAAGGCACGACACGGCTTTGCATCGACTGCCATACGAGTCCGCCGGAAAGCCCGGTCGCCAAGGCCAGGCAGCCAAGGGCCATGATCCGCCAGTTCCTGGCCTGCAGTCGAGATGAGCCGATGCGCTCGTCCCACAGCTGGGCGGCTTTTTGATACGGCGTGACCGGTTCGGGTGTTTTGCCGTAACGGTGCACGGGTCGCTTGAAGAGCATCTAGTCATCCTTGTCGTTGAGAGAGGGGGTGGCGCTGCCTCCCGGCCGGTCTCCGTCTCGGACAGCTTGCATGGCAGCGTGGCGATTTGCACGGGCGGTCTGTTCAGAACGTAGGCGCCTTGCCCACGTCGGCGCCGAAACAGTGGCCGAACCGGCAGAGCGTTCGGTCATTGGCGCTGTCGGCGTGCCGCCGGTCGCGGTCCACGCGGCATCGCGCCCGGCATCGGCGTTGCGCCCAACACTTGCAGTGGCGGATCGCGCTATGCGTATAGCGGCGCCGCCAGCTGCACTGGTTACACCATGCATTCCAGCAGCCACACCGGAGAGGCCAGCGTCGGGCGAGGTTGCGCGCCCGATCTGCCATGACGTGGAAGCAGCCGATCCCATTGTTGTGCCGGCTCGGATGGCGGCGACACCGCCGCTGGTTGCCATACGCGCGCCAGCAAATGCTGTGCCTCCAGCAACGAGTGATACACCCGCTGCCGCCGCGGTCGTGCCGAGGGCGGCGCCCGCCCCAAGCTGCGGTGCGCCTGAGACAAGACCCGACGCGATCCCCGGCCCAAAAATGCCAAGGCCAAGCAATGCCAGTGCGCCCAGTACCTGGGACATGGCACCGGCAAGATCCGGCTCCTTGCCTTGCAATGCGGAAGCGAACTCCCCGAAGAGCGTGGAGCCGATACCGACAATGACGGCGAGCACCATCACCTTGATGCCTGACGAGATAACATGGCCGAGCACGCGTTCGGCCAGGAACGCTGAACGGTTCCAAAGTGCGAATGGAACCAAAACAAAACCTGCCAGCGTGGTGAGCTTGAACTCAAGGATGGTGATGAAAAGCTGGATGGAAAGGATGAAGAAGGCGATGATGACCAGGAACCAGGCCATCAGCAGCACGAAGATGGTCAGTGCGTTGCCGAAGATTTCCGGGAAGCCCAGGAGCTGACTGGCTTGGTCAAGCATTGGCCAAGCACCTTCGAAACCGGTCGCGGCAATGCGGCCCGGGCGCAAGAGATTGTCTGCCGACAGATTGCCGGCCGACGCCTTAATCCCGAGACCGGCAAAAGAACGATAAACGATATCGGCGAGGTTCTTGAAATTGTTCAGAATGAAGGCGAAGACGCCAACATAGAGCACCTTGCGGACAAGCCGGCCGAGAACGCTGGTTTCGTCGCCGAGCGCCCACGCCAGGCCGGCAAGTGTGATGTCAATGCCGATCAGAATGGTAGTGAGGAAGGCGAGGTCGCCCGATAGCAGACCGAACCCGCTGTCGATGTAGCGGATGAAGGTCTCCATGAAGCGATCGATGACGCCAAGGTCGTTCATGCCGCTGCCTTTCTCGTCGTGATGAACTCGTGATTAATTGCCGGGATAAGCCGAGCCGGTACCCAAGAATCGCTTCGTCATCTCGCGGGCGGCTTCGTCTGACTGGGCCTTGCGGGCGGCATCCTCGGCCTCAGCTCGAAACTGCGTTGCGAGCAGCGTCTGGATCTGCATCTGCTGTTTTGTCGAAAGCGCCATCAGCTGGTTGGTGGCCTGGCTTGCCTGAAGCGCACCGGCCGCCCCTTGGCTGCGGTTGACGAGATCGGCGAGCAGATCGCCGTCGGCGCGGACGTTCTCGACGATTTGCGACTGGACACCCATGGTCTGGCGGAACGCCTGCATGGCGGTTTGCCAACGCTCCCGCGCAGCACTCGCCACATCGCTGACTTTGATCGTGGCGTCGTAGCTTTCCGGATATTGGCTGCGCCACTGGTCTTGAAGCTTGCCCAGATCAAAGCTGAGGCCACTCGCCTGGTCCATCAAGCCGTCGATGCGATGGAGCGAACCGGTGAGTTGGCCAACGGAAGAGAAATCCAGACGCTGAAGATTGCGCGCCATGTTCTGCAGCATGGTCGCCTGATTCTGCAGCGACTGGATCTGGTTGTTGATCTGCTCCAATGCGCGCGCGGCCGTCAGCACGTTCTGCGCATAATTGGACGGATCGAACACGATAAGGGCGTAGGCGGGCTGCACATAGTCGGCCATAGGCTTGGCGATCAGGGAAACGGTGATCAGGCCGGAGAGAAGGCGTCGCCGCATCATGAGAATTGCTCCTTGTCTGGTTGAGGGAATTGCTTGAGAAGTTCGCCGGCCCAATCGAGGCCGCGCGCGATCAGGAACTGCGAGGCAAAGCTGCCTTGCCCGTCTTCGGACATGATCCTGTCGATCAGAGTCTGCGTGGCCGGATCGGAAGCACCGCAAAGCGCAAGAGCGATGGGGCCAAGCTCGAGCTCGAACAGACGGTTGCCGCGGCGCGATTGCAGATAATACTGACGCTTCGGCGTGGCGCGGGCGATCAATTCGATCTGCCGCTCGCTTAAACCGAAGCGCTCGTAGGCTGTGCGCGCCTGGGGTTCCACGGCACGATCATTGGGAAGGAAAATGCGCTGCGGGCAGCTTTCGATGATTGCCGGCGCTATGCCAGAGCCCGCGATATCAGCCAGCGACTGCGTAGCGAAGACAACCGACACGTTCTTCTTTCGCAGCACCTTCAGCCATTCGCGGATGCGGGCGGCGAACAGCGGATTGTCGAGATAGACCCACGCCTCGTCGAGCATGATCAGCGTGGGCCGTCCGTCGAACCGTTCCTCAAGTCGCTGGAACAGATAGGTAAGCACCGGCAGCAAAGCGCTTTGGCTGTGCATTAACTCCTCGGTCTCGAAACACTGCACATCCGACAAGGCCAGCCCATCATGATCGGCATCGAGCAGGCGGCCGAAGGGACCGTCGAGCGTGTAGGGCATCAATGCGGTCTTCAGCGCATTGGATTGAAGCAGGACCGAAAGACCGGTCAGTGTGCGTTCCTGCGCCGGCGCGGTGGCAAGGCTGGCCAGCGCTGACCAAATAGCCTCCTTCACCTCCGGCGTGACGGTGACGTTCTCGTGGGCAACAAGGCTGGCGATCCATTCGGCCGCCCAGCTTCGGCTAGCCTGGTCGTTGATGCTGCGCAGTGGCTGAAAGGCAAGGGAACCGTCCGCTCCTAGCGCGTGGTGTTCTCCACCCATGGCAAGTGTTGCAGCACGGGCCGAATTGCCTTTGTCGAAGACATAAACCTGGGCGCCGGCGTAGCGCCTGAACTGCAGAGCAATCAGAGCAAGCAGAACCGACTTGCCGGCGCCGGTCGGACCAACAACCAGCATGTGGCCGACATCTTCGACGTGGGTGGAAAGCCGAAACGGTGTCGACCCACTGGTCTCGGCAACGAAAAGCGGTGGCGCTTCGGTTTGGGTGACTTTCGCGAGATGCTCGTTTGTCGCAGGACCGGCCCAAACCGACGACAGCGGCATGAGATGGGCAAGGTTCAATGTATGAACGAGCGGTTGGCGAACGTTAGCGTAGACATGGCCAGGCAATGAGCCGAGCCAAGCCTCGACCGCATTGACGCCTTCTCGGATCGTGGTGAAGCCGAGCCCATTGATGATGCGCTCGACCGCGCGAAGCTTCTCTGCAGCGGCTTGGCGATCCTCGCCCCACACCGTCACGGTGGTGGTGAGATAGCCGAAACTCACATGATCACCGCCCAATGCCTGAAGGGCTTCGTCGGCATCGAGCGCCTTGTTGTCGGCATCGCTATCGACAAGCGGGACCGGCTCGTTGGTAATGACCTCGCGTAGGATTGCCACGATCGATTTGCGCTTGGCAAACCACTGCCGGCGCAATCGCGTCAGCGTCTTCGTGGCTTCCGTTTTCTCGAGCGGAATGAAGCGCGTCATCCAGCGATAGGCGAAATCCTGATGATTGAGGGTATCGAGGATTCCGGGCCGGGTGAGGTTCGGAAAGCCGAGGATGGTCAGTGTGCGAAGATGCTGCTCACCCAGCATCGGCTCCAGGCCACCGGTAAGCGGCGCATCGACCAGGATTGCATCCAGATATATCGGCGTTTCCGGGGCCATGATAGGATGGCGACGAGGCGAAATCGTGCCGTGGAGGTAGGTCAACGTCTGAGCATCATCGAGGACGCGTACTTCGGACATGAAACCCGAGAAGAGATCGAGCACGCGGTTGGTCTCGTCACGGAACCTCGCCAGATCCTGGCGCCAGTCTCTTTCTCCTCGGGAATAATGAGAGTCGACGAGCGTGCTTTCTGCGCGCGCCTGGGCGTCCGGCGGTGGCATAAACACCAAGGTCAGATGATAGCGGCTCTCGTAGTGCGCTACCTTCCCCTCGAAAGCAGCGCGGCGTTCTTCGTCGACCAGCCACGACGCGGCGTCAGGAAAATGCGAGTTCGGATAGCCCAGCGCTTCTGTGCGCTCGGCCTCAAAGAACAATGCCCAGCCAGAGCCAAGGCGTCTGAGAGCATTGTTCGCCCGGGCGCAAATGCCGACGAGTTCAGCCTCCGTCGCACTTTCGAGATCCGGGCCGCGGAACCGCAACGTCCGCTGAAAGCTGCCGTCCTTGTTGAGCACGATGCCGGGCGCCACCAAGGCAGCCCAGGGTAGATGGTCGGCAAGCCGGTCGGCTTTGCTTCGATATTCCGAAAGGTTCAGCATGCAAGCCACCCCTTCAGACGTAGGTGGCGCACAAGCACGCTGGCGAAGTCCGGATCGCGTCTTGCGGCAAACACCGCTAACGAGTGGCCTGCGATCCAAAGCACCAGACCAGCAATCCATTGCTGCAAGCCGAAGCCAATGGCCGCGGCCACTGTACCGTTGAGGATCGCCACCGCGCGCGGAGCCCCGCCGAGCAGGATCGGCTCGGTCAGCGCCCGGTGGACCGGTACTGCGAAGCCCTCGATATGCTGCTCCCCGGCGGCCATCAGACGAGCGCCCCACCACCGAAGGAGAAGAAGGAGAGGAAGAAGCTCGATGCCGCGAAGGCGATCGACAGACCGAAGACGATCTGAATCAGGCGCCGAAAACCACCGGCGGTGTCGCCGAAGGCAAGCGTCAGGCCGGTGGTGATAATGATGATCACCGCAACGATCTTGGCGACCGGTCCCTGCACGGACTCCAGGATCTGCTGCAGCGGCTGCTCCCACGGCATGCCGGAGCCGGCGGCATAAACCGGGGCCGTGATAAGAAACGCGAGCGCTGTGGACGAAAGAAAGCGAAGCTTCTTGCGCATGAGGAAGGCCTTTCAAAGCTGCTGGAGTTGCGAAAGCGTGAGCGGGGCAACGGCGTAATCGCCGCTGCCGTCGAGACCGGTGACCTCGGCGATTGCGTCGATGTGGCGCGACGAGCCGCGTCCCGCTATGAAGACGATCAGATCTATCGCCTCAGCGATGAGCCGGCGGGGAACGGTGACCACCGCTTCCTGGGCGAGTTGCTCAATGCGATAGAGAGCCGAGCGCGCGGAATTGGCGTGTACGGTAGCGATGCCGCCTGGGTGCCCGGTGTTCCATGCCTTCAGCATGTCGAGCGCTTCCGCGCCCCTCACCTCGCCCACGATGATGCGGTCCGGCCTGAGCCTCAGCGTCGAGCGCACGAGATCGGCAAGGGTGACCGAGCCCCGCCTTGTTCTCAGGGCAACGCAGTCCCTGGCCGCGCACTGCAGTTCGCGTGTGTCCTCGATCAGGATCACCCGATCGTCGCATTCGGCGACTTCAGCCAGCAGAGCGTTGGCGAGTGTTGTCTTCCCCGAGGAAGTGCCGCCGGCGATCAGCATGTTGCGCCGCTCGCGGACGGCCTTTTTCAGCGCATCGGCCTGCAGCGGCAGCATGATGCGTTCGGCAACATAGTCGGCCAGGGTGTAGACTTTCGCGGCGGGCTTGCGGATGGCAAAACATGGCGCCAACACCACAGGTGGCAGCAGGCCTTCGAAGCGTTCGCCAGACGGCAATTCGGCACTGACGATCGGGTTGTCGGCGTGCGCCTCGGCGCGCACGTGCGAAGCAACCAGGCGGATGATACGTTCTGCCTCGGACGGGTGCATGTGAACGTCGGTATCGACCCGACCTTCGCCTAACCGGTCGAGTCGCAGCGCGCCGTCGGGATTGACCATCACCTCGATGACGGACGGATCGGCCAGGGCTTCGGTGATTGCCGGACCCATGGCGGTGCGCAGCATGACACGCCGCCGGTGGTCGGCCTCGGGATGAGAGCTCATCCTTCCCCTCCCCCACCATTGTCTTTGCTAAGCGACTTTTTGCCGGAAGCGATCTGGCGGCCGACCTTCTCAACGAATTTCTCGAAACGCTCTTGGGCAATAGCCTGCGTTGCCCGATCCGGGACCGGCGTGTGGGCGTGAAGGGTGATCGAAAAGCGGATGAAGAGCGCCAGGCTCTCCAGGATCACCTCGGAATCGCGCCTGACGTGGGCAAGATCGCGGGAGAGCCGGTCAAGCCTTACGCCGTAGCGCCGATCGAACTCGCTCTCGCCACGCCGCTCGATGAACGCCTCGATCGCCTTCCCCACGATCGCTGATTTGGTCGTTGACGGATCGCGACTGAGGTTGTCCAGTTTCTCGCTGAGCTCCGGCTCAAGCAGAAACTGATGGCGAATGCGGTGCGGCTTCATGCGGATCGTTCCGACGGCCCGGCGTTGCGCCGGCGACGGGAGAAGCATCGGCCAGACGCTCAAAATTGCTTATGGCCGTTATCTACGCTGAGGTGCGCTCTGCAACTCAGCGGACTTCAGAAGCCGGGAATGACATCGTCGCCCCTGCCCTCGTTGATACCGTAGACGCGGGCCGCAGTGGAAATCCGATCCATGACACGCTTGTCCGCGAGCGCTTCGCTGTCATCGTCTGCGGGCTTGTACAGATCGGCCTGATCGGGCTCTTGAGAGACAACAACGTCTTCTTCGGGCAGGCTTGGATGGCGTTGCTGCTGAACGCCTCCCTCGTCTTCAACTGGCGCGTCGGCGCTTTCCTCGTCCGCAGCAAGTCGGCTATCGACGCTGCACACTTGTCCAGTCCAGCCGTCCGGGCGTGATGCAGGGCAGTCCGCATAGGGTCCGTCGTGCAGCACCGGCGCAGGCAGCACCCGATCTGTGAAATTCTGATCCTGATAATAGCGCAGCTTCTTGGCGCGGATCGGCGGCAACCCAGAAACCAGGACCAATTCGTCTGACGGCGGCAATTGCATCACCTCGCCTGGCGTCAGGAGCGGGCGCGCGGTTTCCTGGCGGCTCACCATGACATGTGAAAGCCAGGGCGCAAGCCGATGGCCCGCATAGTTGCGCATCGACCTAAGTTCGGTTGCGGTGCCGAGGGCATCCGAGATGCGCTTGGCCGTGCGTTCGTCATTGGAGGAAAAGGCAATTCGCACGTGGCAATTGTCGAGAATAGCATTGTTCTCGCCATAGGCCTTTGAAACCTGGTTCAAAGATTGTGCGATCAGATAGGAGCGAATGCCATAACCTGCCATGAAGGCGAGCGCCGTTTCGAAGAAGTCGAGGCGACCGAGCGCCGGAAACTCGTCCAGCATCATGAGCAGCTGATGCTTACGGCTCTTCTTCGGGTCCCCCTCCAGACGCTCCGTCAACCGCCTGCCGATCTGGTTCAAGATCAGTCGCACAAAAGGCTTGGTGCGCGAGATATCCGAAGGCGGCACGACCAGATAGAGCGACAGCGGTCGCTCTCCATCCACTAGGTCAGCGATGCGCCAGTCGCAGGACGAAGTGGCCGCCGCGACCGTTGGATCACGATAAAGCCCGAGAAAGGACATGGCGGTCGAGAGGACGCCTGAGCGCTCGTTTTCCGACTTGTTCAGGAGTTCGCGAGCCGCCGAGGCCACTACGGGATGGACCTGAGGGTTATGCCCCGTCCCGAGATGGTTTGTCGTCATCATCCGCCGTAGCGTTGCGGCAAACGAGCGTTGCGGGTCCGACAGGAAGGTGGCGACGCGGGCCAGCGTCTTGTCCTCTTCAGCGTAGAGCACGTGCAAAATGGCGCCAACTAGGAGTGAATGGCTGGTCTTCTCCCAGTGGTTCCGTCGCTCCAGCGCGCCCTCGGGATCGACGAGGATGTCGGCGATGTTTTGAACGTCCCGGATCTCATCTGGGCCTTTGCGCACCTCCAGCAGCGGGTTGTAGCGTGCCGATCTCGGGTCGGTCGGATTGAACAGAAGGCAGTACGAGAATTTCGACCGCCAGCCGGAGGTCAACTGCCAATTTTCGCCTTTTATATCATGAATGATGGCAGACCCGGTCCAGGAAAGTAGCGTTGGAACAACCAGCCCCACGCCCTTGCCCGAACGCGTCGGCGCAAATGCCATGACGTGCTCCGGGCCGTCATGGCGCAGATAGCGATCGTTCAGCCTACCGAGGAAAACGCCCGCCGGCCGTAACAACCCTGCCGTCTCGACCTCATGAGTCGTGGCCCACCGTGAAGACCCATAGGTCGTAACCGACCCGCGCTGTCGCGCGCGCAAAAGCGAGCCAGCGATTGCGGCGGCACAACCCAGGAATCCGCTGGCGCCTGCAAGCGTACCGGCTTTGTCGAAGACCTCCGGCGCATAAGCATCGAAGTGGAACCACCATTCAAACAGCTTCCACGGCTTGTAGATTGGCCAGCCGGCGAAGAGAAACCATGGTGCGCCGAGAGGCGTCTGGTAGGTCAGCATTTGAGCGCACCATTGGGTTGCCGTCCATACGCCGATAATGACAATTGCGCACACAACGGCGATCTGCCCGATCAGTAGCTTCGTAGGTGTCATCGGCTTGGCCCGCTGAACAACGCGACCTAGCATCGCGCGGCGCAGCCGGGACAGGAATGTTCCTCACATACGATTTGGGAGCAATGAACGACTTCCTACGTATGCAGGTCGGTCAGCACGCGTGTTGCGCCTTCACGCGACACCATCCGCCACTCCATCCTTTCCATTCACCCTGAGGCCCGGCGCCGCCGACAGTTGCGTGACCGCTCCTCCGCAAAGTTATCTTCTGCGTTCAGGGAGCCACGGCGCCTGGGCTGGCTGATGAACACCGTCCGCTCGCGCATGTGGGGTCGAATTGATTTGTGCCCAAGTGGAGGCAGGCTCGTCTTCCAACAGTTGCCGCAGTTCCCCTGGCTCGAACGCCATCATCGGTGGGGAAGCGGGTTCATCCTCCAACAGTTGCCGCAGTTCCCCTGGCTCGAACGCCATCATCGGTGGGGAAGCGGGTTCATCCTCCAACAGCTGCCGCAGTTCCCCTGGCTCGAACGCCATCATTGGTGGGGAGGCAGGCTCGTCCTCCAACAGTTGCCGCAGTTCCCCTGGCTCGAACGCCATCATTGGTGGGGAGGCAGGTTCGTCCTCCAACAGTTGCCGCAGTTCCCCTGGCTCGAACGCCATCATTGGTGGGGAGGCAGGCTCGTCTTCCAACAGTTGCCGCAGTTCCCCTGGCTCGAATGCCATCATCGGTGGGGAGGCGGGTTCATCCTCCAGCAGCTGCCGCGGCTCTTCCTCGTGCGGCAAGCGCCTCCTTAGCCGGTCTTGCAGCGCCTGCCGATCGGCAACGAGGTTGTCGAGGGGCAGCGGCTCGTGGTCTGGCCGCTGCCCTTTCACCAATCGTTCAACCAGCGCCCACGTGCCCTCCAGGACAAATACGCCGCAATCATAATGGTTCGTCTGTCTGGCCATGGGGGCTGGCGCCAAGGTGGCATTCAGCAGTCCTGCGAGCTGTTTTGCAGGCACGTCGTTATATCCCTCTCGCTGGAGGGAGTCGTAGTGATAGGCGAACCGCCTTTCCGGGTCGCGGCGATCAACGAGCAGCAGCGACCAATGGGTGCCGGGGCTAGTAGCCGTGCCATTATTCACTGGCAAGAACAGGAAGTCGGCTGTGGCGTTGTTTTGATTATAGATGGACTGCAATATGCCTCGAGCGTCTTGCGGCGACGTGTGTCGCAGTAGATGGGATACGGAAGGATCCACCAGCCGAGTCCGGGCAGCGAGCGCCGGATTGATCCCCTGCAGTTGCCCCTCCAGCAAATTGTAATCTCTCTGGATATGGGCGTCGCTCAGCCATTCGGCGGCGCCGAGCACCCGCCCCGTTGCAACGTTGGACGGGGCTGTCGGATCGAGCGCCCCGATCTGAGCCCCAGAGGAACTGGTAGTCAGTGTGGTCACATCAACCAGTGGAAGGCCGCGGTAGGTGCCTGGCAGCCTAGCGGTTGCTGGCGAGGCGGGTTGGGGAGCTCTTGCCGGTGCCGCTGGCCCAGCTTCAGCAGCGGCCCCAACGCGCCTGGTGACTGCGTCTGCCGGATGAGCAGAAAGGACAGTTTCGCGCCCGAGCACAATGCGCGGCAGGATATCCCGGAGGTGAGCCAATGCAGAACTGATACTTAGCCTATTACCATAGGAGACAGCCTTGAAGCTCTCAACATCTTTATCCAGCGATTTGTCGTGAATCCGAGCCGCAATCCCAAGCTTGTTATTTTGACGCAGGTACTGACTAAAATGTCTAAGAAAATTTGTATAGCCGCCCACGGTATCTGGATTCCGTCCGGTCGCAGGCGCTGCCAGGTACTCCTTGGTCGAAGCGGCTCTGTAATTTCTAATGAGCTCGGCATCGTCAGGATAGGGGATCACGACAGGGCGAGCCATAATCGGGGCTCCGCCTGTCGACTTCTTGAGGTAACGCAGTGCGCCAGCCACGGTGGAGGAACCACCCGTACTCTCGTACTCCTTGAGATCCTGATCCAGCGACGAATGGTAAAGCCGAGCAGCAAACCCTGGCTTGTTGTTTTGAAGGAGCCACCGACTAAAGCCGAAAAGAGAATTTACATTGTAAGTGACCGTGTTCGCTTTGGCCTTACCCGCGTGGAATGCTGCCCTCAGCCCTTCGATAGCGGTCGCATCGTTGGAATAGACAGGACGCTTGTCGGCACCGTCGGGGACTACAATTGGACGATCCGGCTGCACTGTCGAGGGCATCGACCCACCACCTCCGGGATGCGGTGCTGGGGTGGATTCGTGCTCATCCCTCTGCCTGACGAGCTGCGCCTCACATTCCGGTGTAGCCACCTCATGAGGATCCTGCATCGGTTCGATCCCCTCCATCTCCTGCTGCAACCAAGCCAAAGCTTGGCGAGCGGCCTGCGCGGCTTCATCAACCGCGGAGGATGTCTCCACACCTCTGGCGGACGCCGGCAGAGCCTGCTCCGCCCGCCGTCGAAAGAGCTCTGGCGAGGCGGATTTCTCCGCCCACAATCTGGGCTGCGTAGCGAGTCCCCGTCCAGATTTATGTGGCACCGCCTCGCTTGGCAGCGGGCTGCTCCTGTCCCGTGCAGCTACCAGCTCCTCCGGGGCGCCCTGGTCGCCGTGGCGCCAGTTCAAGTGAGGGACGGCCTCTCCAAAGTCGGGCGCTTGGTGTTGGTGCGCGGTTGGGGCGAGAGACAATGGTAGATCGGTGCCCTCCTTATAACCTACCGGCAGGAGCTCCTCTGGCCAATCGAATCCCTGCTGTGGTGCGGTATGCTGAGCAGCGTCGCCACGGGGACGAGCCTCCATGCTGACCGCGTTTTCCAGATGATTCCCGAGTATAACGCGCGGCGGGTTCTTGCGGAGATAAACCAGCGCAGATTCGATCGGAGCTCCACCATTAGAGGAGGCGGCCTTGTAGCTCTCAACATCTTTATCCAGCGATTTATCGTAAATGCGACCCGCAATTCCGAGCTTGTCATTTTGACGTAGGTAATGACTGAAATGGTTAAGAGCAGTTGCGTAGCCGCTCGCGGATCTGAAATGTCTGGTGAGCGCGGCGTCGTCAGGATGGGGGTTCAGGACAGCGCGACCCACAATCGGGCCGGCTCCGCCCATCGACTTCATCAATTGACGCAGTGCGCCAGCCACGGTGGAGGAACCACCCCTACTCTCGTACTCCTCGAGATCCTGGCTCAGCGACGGATGGTAAAGCCGAGCAGCAAGCCCTGGCTTGTTGTTTTGAAAGAGCCAACGACTAAAGCCGAAAAGAGAATTTGTGCTGCGAGTGACCGTGTCCGGCCTGGCTTTACCCGCAAGGAGTGCTGACTTCAGCCCTTCGATGGCGGTGGCATCGTTGGAATAAACAGGACGCTTGTCGGCACCGTCGGGGACCACAATTGGACGATCCGGCTGCACTGTCGAGGGCATCGACCCGTCGAGATGCGGTGCTGGGGTGTATTCGTGCTCGTCCCCCTGCATCACAAGTTGCGCCTCCCGTTCCGATGTACCCACCTGATCGGTGGGGAGTTGCATCATCACGCGAGCGCCTGAGTTGCCAACCTCACCTGGTTGCCGCTCAGTGACAGCATGCTGCAGATTGCTTTGGATCCTCTGCCTCTTCGTTGGTCTCAACTCACCTTTACCATGCGAGCCATTGACGAGGACCTCCTCGCCTAGCGCACCCATCAACTCGTCCGCCGCCTGCAGTTCGCCCAAGTGCTGCTCAAAACCGGCTTGGCCGGCCTGTCCGCTTGCTCGTGCGGTACGGCGTGCTGCACCTGCAGCCAAGCTGCCACGATGAATGTCTAGTTTGTACGGGTGCACGCTATCCTCACTTCCACAGATCACATGAGCAACCTACTCAGGCAAGCTTTCGAGAGGCTGACGAGGTCCGCCGCCGCGGAAGGCGAAGGCTGGTTTTCTGCTCAGCGGTTGACGGCCTCGCGTGTTGCGGCCGCGCCGGGTATCACGCCAATCAATCTGAATAGTCGATGCGTCAAACGAACCAGGATGGGATTTTCGTAGCGGGGCTGCTCTACTCACTCTTGTCCTGAGGGCAGAATTCAACCATATCGCCGAGCAACTGGATGCCGATTGGATACCCGATCCGGAAAGCTTCAGCTCATATGTGACGCGAGGATGAGAATCGTGGCAGCTCCAGACCGACGGGCTGCCACCCACAGCGGCGATGACCGACGAGGGTCTTCTATTGCCAAGGCAATCGTCCGTTCGGGGACCTATGTGTTCCAATGCTCGTCGAGCGGATCGGTGGGCCGCACCGCCGTAGCGTTACGGCGAGCGGAAGCGGCGTTGGGTGCGGCTTTTCCCCTGAACGCTTCACACCAGGCTGATAGGGGATCTTGCAATCGCACACACGCGGTCTGCAGGCGTGCCTATCAAGCAGTTTGCTCAGACCAACGTCGCGGCGAGCCGATCCTCAATACGCAGCGCAAGTCCTAGACTCCACGATCGTCCTTCGGTGCAGATTTGCTCGCGCCTCGCCCTGATTACAGCTGATAAGGCGAGCTAACAATTGCAAGAGCCACAAGCTATTCCAGCTCGATCGGTTTGGTGTTCCAGTCGGGCGGGGTCTGACCGAGAATGTTGCGAACGAAGAAGTCTAGGAGTTTGCGCTCGGTGTAGGTGCCTAGAGTATGGTGATTGGCACCAGGAACGTAGACCATGTCAAAATCTTTTCCTGCCTTGATGAGTCGATCGGCAAGCTGGAACGAGCAAAACGGATCGACATTATCATCCATTTCGCCGACCGCGATCATCAGCTTGCCCTGCAGCCTGTGAGCATTGTCAACGGCGGAGGATTGCGAATATTCAATGCCGACCGGCCACCCCATCCAAAGTTCGTTCCACCAGGTCTTGTCTATCCTGTTGTCGAAGCAGCCGTTTTTGGCGACGGCGACCTTGTAGAAATCGGGGTGAAAGAGCAGCGCGCTGACTGCACTCTGGCCGCCGGCGGATGCGCCAAAAATGCCGACGTTGGATATGTCGTACCATGGATATTGCGCGGCCGCCGCCTTGTGCCACAGAATGCGATCGGGAAATCCTGCGTCCTTCAGATTCTTCCAAGCAACATCATGGAAGGCGCGGGAGCGGTTGTTGGTGCCCATGCCGTCGATCTGAGCAACGACGAAGCCCAGCTGCGTGAGCGGCTCTGTCCACCGCGAGAAGGATTTTGGGACGAAGGAGCCGTGGGGTCCAGCATAGATATTCTCCACAACCGGGTATTTCTTCGTCGGGTCGAAGTTGGCTGGCAGGTGGAGCACGCCCCAGATGTCAGTTTTGCCGTCGCGCCCCTTGGAATGGAAACTGAGCGGCGGCTGCCAGCCTGCGGCGACGAGCTCAGAAATGTCGGCCGTCTCGATCTGCTGGAGCTTGGCATTGTCGCTGGCGCGGTAGAGTGCCATGCGCGGGGGCAGATCGATGCGTGACCAGAGATCGACATAATAGCGCCTGTCAGGCGAGAACTCGATATGGTGGTTGGCCGGTTCGGGCGTCAGTGCAGTCAGTCCCTTGCCGTCAAAGCCGATGCGGTAAGCATGGACCCAATAGGGGTCCTCCTGCGAGTTCATCCCGCTCGCCTCGAACCAGATCTGACGCTTGACCGGATCGACATGGTTGACCCTCCGGACGACCCACTCACCTCGCGTGATCTGGTTTTCGAGCGCGCCTGTCCGGCCGTTGAAAAGATACAAATGCTCATACCCGTCGCGCTCTGATGCCCAGATGATCTCCTTCCCGTCATCGACATCGTAACGGAAGATTTTTCCGGCATCCTCCTGGCCATGCCCCAGCGGCAAATAATCAACGAATGTCTCGCTGGTCTCATCGATCAGGGAGCGCCCGCGGCCCGAGGCGGCGTCTACCTCGACCAGGCGATAAAGCTGATGCCCGCGCTGGTTATATTCGAAAGTGAAGCCGCGGCTGTCCGCCCACCACCGGAGAGGGGAAAGTTCGAAGACGTTCGAGAAGAGGGCACCGTCAATCACGATCTGGCGCCGGCCGGCAATGTCGAACAGGACTGGCTGGGGCAGCGGAAGGACATCGCCCGGCCTGGGATAGAATTTTGTTGAATATTCCCGCTCCAACTGGTCCGTCGAAGAATTGAGGTAGCGGACCTCTCGCCTATAGCCGGGGCGAACAAGGTAAGCGGCGAGGTGGCGCGAGTCCGGCGACCAGCTCAGCGTCGAAAAGACGTAGCAATTGCCTTCGGCTCCGTCCCGGCTCAGAGGAACATCCTGCAATCCGTCCTCGCTGCGCAGGAAAACGTTGCAGTTCTTGATATAGGCGATCCATTTGCCGTCGGGCGACGCGTTGCTCTTGTCGGGGTTGTTCTCCGCTGGCGGCGTGTAGCGGTGGCTGAGCTCCCTACGGTCCCCTTTCCTTGCATCGAATGTGGTGCTGGTACAGTCATAGCTTGCAAGGTCGCAGCTCCACCGGGTGTCTTCAATCTGGAAGTCGAGCCTGCGACCATCCTCACTCAGTTCGAAACGGTCGAACGGAAGATTGCCGGCTTGATAGCTCTCATGGCTCACCTTGTTTAGCGCTGCCGCCAGACGCGCCTGATCGAAAGCGGGCCGCTTGAAACCCGTGGCAGCATCGACCTGCATGAACTGCTGCTCGCCGTGGCTAGTCCGGCGGTAGACGAAGGCTTCACCCCCGGTCAGCCAGAAAGGCATTTTGGGGACATTGACAGTGAGCCCGCCATATCGATCGTTGATCGTAAGTGCGCGCTTGAAATCGGCCGGCGCTAGCGTCGGGTGTAAACTTTTCGAACCCTTGGCCAGCGTCTGAGTTGCCGATCGCCATGCGGCGCGCGCCAAAGCGCCGATCCTGGACATACCTGTTCACTTCTTTCGGTTTTCGGAATGCTAATTTTGAAGTTGGGTTCTCGTCGCCGGTCTGCAGCAGCGCCGAAGCGTCGCCTTGGAGGAGAGCCAGCACGCGGGTGCAGCCAGGCACGCGCAACAGGGGCGCTCCTTGGACATCCAGGCACTGGTTCGGGTGCCGATTGAAGAGTTGGCGTCCGCCGCCGAAACAACCAGGAAAGAGCGTCCATGCAGCCCTGACGCGACTATTTCCCCGCGAGTATGGCCGCTTGCTTTTCTGCATCATCTGAAAGGTCCTGCTCTAGTCGGGCCGGATGTCACCCCGGCAGAAATCATTGTGCTATTTCGACAATCTCCGAGCGATTGCCGCCGGCCCATGACGAGGTTTACCGATAGGGCGCAATATGCGTGCCAAAGGAAAAGCGGTTTAAATACACGGCAATCCGCCTATGTCGCATCCCCAACATCGTCGCACACCGGACAATGCCGGACGAAATTGTCCCGGGGCGTCAAATTGGTTTGATGGTGACCCAAGGAGTTCTGGCTTTATCTGAGGCGTTCGGCCTTTTTCGAAAGCCGGACTCTTCGCGCGTTTCCGACGGCCCGAAGCGCCTGATCAAAGCTGACGGCATTCCCGGGTCTTGGCCTTGCCACAGCAGCACCTGCTGCATCAATTCCGACGGACGCTGTAGAACACCTGCAACACACGGCCCGCAGCAATTTCTCCGGCGCAACGCTGGGGCGACCGCCTTTGGCACTGCAGGCGTACATGCCGGAAAGGATGCCGTCTAGCCGCACCAGCGCTCCATTGATCATCAGCCGGTGCGGGCACCAGGATGACCGGCTGGAACGAAATCTTCCAACCGCTTCATCGTGAACAGCTGCTCCATGAACACATCGCTCCCGTCAATCGAGCCGTCTCGCCAGGGGGATCAATAGTCTGTCTTTGGCGTAGGTATTTCAGCAGCCTGCTGTTAGCGTGCGGACGACGCCGACATCAACCGGCGGACAAATGCGACGAGGGCAACAAGCGCGCCTGACGCAACGCCGCCAGATCAGCCGAGCCCGTGCAGAAGCAGGCGACGGCCAACTGGCGGATGACGATCTCGAAATGCGCGACAACGGCCCCGGTGGACACTGTCGCCGCGCCCAGCACGCTGGCCGCCTGCCCGGCGATGTCCGCGCCCAGGCGGATGGCCTTGGCCACGTCGACGCCATCGCGGATCCCGCCCGACGCGATCAGCTTCACCGTTGGCAGCGCCCGACGCACCGCCTGCACGCTGGTCAGGGTGGAATCCCCCAATCGGCGAATGACATCGCCACTGCACGGTCGGCGGCATTGCGGGCGCGCTCGCCCTCCACTGCGGCCCAACTGGTGCCGCCGGCGCCGGCGACATCGATTACCGCCACGCCCGCCTCGACGAGCGCACAGGCACCGAGGCGGACAGGCCCGCCCCCACTTCCTTGGCCACCATCGGCACGCCCACGATGCGCGCGGCGCCAGCGATCAGCGCCAGGACGCCGCGCCAGTTCGCGGTCGCCCTCCGGCTGTACCGCTTCCTGCAGCGGATTGAGATGGACGATGAGCCCATCGGCCTCCAGCGCGTCCACCGCGCGACGCGCCAGGTCCAGGCCGTCGGCCTCCCGCAGTTGCGCGGCGCCGATATTGGCCAGCAAGGGAATGTCTGGCGCCAGGCGGCGCAGCGCGCGCGTTAGCCCCTGGGAGTTGCGGGATTGCAGGCTCACACGCTGCGAACCGCACATGGCGATCCCCAAGGCTTGCGCTGCCTCGCTCAAATGCCGGTTGATGGCCTCGGCCCGTGGCATGCCGCCGGCCATAGAGCTGATCAGCAGCGGCGCGCGCATAGCCTTGCCCAGCAGCGAGGCGCGCAGGTCGATCTGCGTCAGGTCCAACTCGGGCAGTGCGCAGTGTTCGAGATGGATGTACTCCCAGCCAGCGGCCACCGTGGCCGGCGCCGTTCGCCGATCCAGCACGATGTCCAGATGTTCGTCCTTCCCCGGCTCAGGGCGGTGTCGCTCATGCTCGCTCCATCCGTAGCAGCGGGCGACGGCGTTGCGTCGGATCGAACCGACGGCAGCGCGCCCAAGCCGCCGCCTCCGGCGCGTCCAGGCCGACGCACGCTGGCCTCCCCCTGCAGCGTCGCTGCGATAGCGGCTGGTCGAAGTCTGGTAGTACTGCGCGCGGATCGCCGCCATCGCCTCGATCAACGGTCCCCACGGCGCGGGAAAGCATTCTTCCGCCATCACCCGGTGCAGCATGCGCGTATGGCCGGCCAACTCGTCGTTGAGGAACTCAACCACAGGCATAGCCGGATAGCGCTGCAGAAGCAGGATCGCCGCGTTATCGCCGGCCGACCTGTCCTTGTCGCGTCCATGCAGATCGTTCTGCAGGCGCCCTATCACTGAGATGAGCCGCAGGACCTGGCGAAACGCTGGACGCGCGCGCAAGGTCGCCATGTCCAGCCCCCACAGCAGCGACAGGCAACAGAACACGGTCCCGTAAGCGATCGAATCGATGCCGTTGTGCAGGTACTCGGCGTAAGACCAGCGTCGCGCCCCTGCCGCCTGCGCGTGTCCGGCGCGCAGCGCCGCGCAGTAGCACCGGGTATAGTCGAGAAGCCGAGCATAGTCGTGACGATCGTAAGCGAGCGCAGCCAGCGAAGCGCGCAGCTGAGCGCAGCCCTCGAATCCGGAGAGCACGCACGGTACGCCGTGCCCCAGCGCCTGCTCCAGGGCGGCGAGCTGCTCCGGCGCGATCAGGCCAACGTCGTTGCAATCGTCTAGCCAGAACAGCAGCGCCAGTTCGCGATAGAACGCCACGATCAGCGTTTCGTCCTGCGGATCGCGGCCGGTGCGGGCGCTGGTGTCGCGCAGGCTCGGGTGAATGCGTTGCAGGATATACTGGCCGCCCCTTACCGCTTCCTCAGCATGCTCATCCGCGAAACCGGTCAGGGCACGCCCCCACTCAAGCACCTGCTGCAGCGCGCGTTCGGTCTGGATCATGGCGCCGCCCCTGCTCCCTCGGCTACGACGCGCCGCCCACAACGAAGCGCCAGCCACAACCCGGCGAGACCGCATCTCCGCGCCATAACGGCGATCGCGAAGTTATCGATCCGATTGCCAGTTGCTGATGCAAGCTCTTGTGAACGGCCGTTAGGACCGGCCCGCAGCCTCGCCGGCAGTATCGAGCAATCCGCTTGCGCCGGCTCGCCATAGCAGGCGAGGACGGCAAGGTCGCCGGCGGCAAACGCACGCGAGCACATTGCAAGCGACATCCGCGAACGCGGCGCCGACTGGTCAGCCTCCGCCTCGGTGCCCGCATATGTCCGCGAGTCGAGCAGCGCCTTCGCCACGAAATGAGCAGAACGCCTTACGAGCATCGACCGCCGGCTGCTGCGCATGCGCGATGATGAGGCATGGTCTCGCAGCGGACCCGTTCCGACAGATGCTGCACCAGGGACGAGGCGACCTTATCCAACAAGGCACCACTTGCGCTGTTTGTGGAGACGAGCGTCGGCTGCATCCATGCGGCTGCTTGAGTGGTGAAGACTCTGAACGACGGTTCCTACGGCGCTGCCGGCGCAATCGGCTGCTTGGGGGACGCGTGACGCAGTCAAAGCTCCCCTTGCCAAGCACGGAGCAGGCGAGTGAGAGAGCAGATGAATAGGCGTGTCGCCAATATTTTTGCATTGCTCTAATCGATTATAGTTGTGAGGAGCAATTTGAGACCATTTACTTGCGGCTCAAGTCACCCATAAAAGAAGGCAAGCACCGATTCGGTAGCTTATCCCCTGTCTTTCGCGTACTCGCGGCCGTGGCGCCGGGTGAACGATTGAAGACCGCCGGTCTCACTCGCAGGTGGGCGCCAGGGCGTGGGGCGGTTGGCAAGCCACAGGAGTAGGACAATGTCGAAGGATTCGGGTAAGGGCGATAATCACGGCGGCGGACCGGGCAAGATCGAGATCACGGTGGTGGTGAACGGCCAGCCCACGCAGGTCGAAGCCAATCCCAACCAGCCGCTTCACGTCATTCGTACCAAAGCCCTTGAGAACACGCAGAATGTCGCCCAACCAGCCGAGAATTGGGAATTCAAGGATGAGGCCGGCAACTTGCTCGATGTCGACAAGAAGCTTGGCGACTTCGGTTTCCCGAATACTGTGACCCTGTTCCTCAGCCTGAAGGCGGGCGTCGCAGGTGCCTAAACACCAAAGTGTGGATCCGGAGGTCTCCCGAGCGAAGTTTGATCGGGAGATCGGCCGGTTCCGGCCATATGCTGATGTCTATCGGGCTCAGGGCTGCTTCTTGATCGAGGCGACCTTTCCGCGCGCTTTCTTCATTTTCGCCAGCCCCAAGTTAAAGCCACGGGTGGTCAGCGCAGCGAGCGAGGTCGACTTCACCGACTACGACTTAAGACCACCGTCCGTGGTCTTCGTCGATCCGTTTACGCGTCATCCGATTGCCCGGAAAGATCTATACCTGAAAATGCTTAGACGTCCGCCGCTGCCCGGAACGCCGCCGGAGATGATAGGAGCTCTCATCCAGCAGAACGCCGTGCCGCTGACGGACTTCATCCAGGCCAACAGTCCCGAGGACGAACCATTCCTGTGCATGGCGGGCGTCCGGGAATACCACGACAATCCAGCCCATTCAGGTGATCCATGGCTGCTTCATCGGGGTTCTGGCGAAGGCTGTTTGGCCTTCATCCTGGACAAGATCATCAAGTACGGAATCGTTCCTATAGAGCAGTTGCAGATTCAACTCCAACCGACAATCGTAGGAATGGTGGTATCCCCTCAGGCGATACAAGAATGACTGGTTTGAGAGATGTAACGATCGTGACTCTCCCGCGCGGCTGCATCTCGACCACGCATGGGCATCTGCGCTCAGTTGGTCGCGAGGGCAATGAGGGGATGGCGCTCTGGGTCGGCGTTCAGCAAGAGCGGCACTTTGCCGTAACAGAGACGGTTATCCCGGCGCAGCGTCACATTCGGACAAACGATGGCGTTTGCGTGATCGTTGCGGCCGAAGAACTGCACCGGCTCAATGTCTGGCTCTACAAAAGCGGCCTGAAACTCTTGGCCCAGATTCACAGCCATCCGGGCCGCGCCTACCATTCGACGACGGACGACGCTTATGCGGTTGCTACCACGGTTGGGTGTCTGTCGCTGGTAGTGCCGAATTTCGCCCGCGAGCCTTTCGATTTTGCTCGGGTCGCCGCCTATCGGCTTGACGAAAAGGCCAAATGGAATGCGCTCCCTCCCGCGGCACTGTCGCGAATGATCATGATATCGAGTTGAACAATGGCATTCGCTAACTTCATCGATCGCGCCGCCACGGCGGCATCTCAGGTCCTGGCCGATTTTCATCTGGGAGACTTCAAAGCAGCTCTTGAAAAGCAGGTCGTGGCAGTCGCCTTCGACCATCAGGCCGCTTCCTGCGCCGAAGGCCAGGCGACACTAGATCTTGCGGTGAGATTGCTCGCTAGGCTCTACCCGGTTCTGGCGATACTCCCGCTGGACAGCGCGGCGAGCTCTCAAGCCCAAGCGCTGGAGCGCTTGGCAAAGTCGATCAATCCAAAAGTCGGCATCCGGCGTTCCGGCAAGTCTGCCACCGTCTGCGTCGTTGCAGGGGTAACGCGCCCATCACTCCGGTGCCCGATCTTTTTCGTGGGATCGGACGGTTGGGCGGCAAAGCTGTCGCGTACGGACCCGGTGGGCTCTGGCCCAAGTCTGCTGCCTTATGGAGCTGGCGCCGCCAGTTGCTTCGGCGCCGCCAACGTCTTTCGAACTATCTTCGCTGCCCAGTTGACCGGCGCCGAGTTGGACGAAACCATCGACCTCTCGCTATGCAGCTACGACAAGACCAAAGCCGGAGAGCCTGGCCCGATCGACTTCCCAGTCGACCTTGGCGAAACCCACCTCGTTGGGCTCGGTGCGATAGGCCATGGCTCGCTTTGGGCGCTAGCGAGACAACCCGATCTCAAAGGTCGTCTGCATGTAATCGATCACGAAGCGATCGAACTCTCAAACCTGCAGCGCTACGCATTGGCTGGCCAGGCGGAGATTGGTATGTCCAAAGCGGTTCTTGCAGCCACCGCCCTTAGATCGACTGCCCTTGAGGTCGAGGCGCACCCTCTGACGTGGGCAGAATATGTTGCGCGCCGGGGCAATTGGGTCTTCGACCAAGTGGGTGTGGCGCTTGACACCGCCGCCGACCGTCTGGCTGTCCAAGGTGCACTGCCGCGATGGATCGCAAACGCTTGGACGCAGGAGCACGATCTCGGTATCTCCCGGCATGGTTTCGATGACGGCCAGGCTTGCCTTTGTTGCATGTACCTGCCATCCGGAAAATCCAAGGACGAGCACCAGCTGATTGCCGAGGAACTCGGAATACCGGAAGCACACGAGCAGGTGAAAACGCTCCTGCAGACCAATGCCGGAGTTCCCAACGACTTTGTAGTTCGCGTGGCTACAGCGATGGCTGTGCCGTTTGAACCGCTAGCCCCGTTTGTCGGCCAGCCCCTGCGCTCCTTTTATCAGCAGGCTATCTGCGGCGGTCTGGTGTTCCAGCTTAGCGAAGGAAGTCGCCGCGTTCGAACTGTGGTTCCGATGGCCTTTCAGTCGGTGCTTGCCGGGATTATGCTTGCCGCGGATTTGGTCAAACATAGTGCGGGGTTTCCCATGAGCCCGACGACGAGCACTCGGGTGAATCTTCTGCGCCCCCTTGGCTCTCACTTGCACGATCCGAAGGCCAAGGACTCCAGCGGCCGCTGCATCTGTAGCGACGACGATTTCATTGCCGCTTACAGGCGCAAATACGGCGAGCGCGTTGATCAGGTAAGCGATGTCTCGGCCGCCTAAACAGACGCGCACCTCTCCGTAGACGCAGGGGGCGCGGCTTGTGGGCGTGACCATGGGCGCCATTATCACACGCTTGGCCCGCTCCTTTGCCGGCCTATCGTCCTCCGCGCATGATCCCTGTTGCCGACGTGATGATCCAGCACCAGCCGCCATGGCACCAGAGGCTGGTCAAACCTCCGTTGTTGGCCGATTTGGACAGTGCTGCATCAGGTCTCGACCGACGTCTCGACAGTCAGGGCTGCTTCGACGGGTGTGAAGATGTCAACATCGACCCCAGGCGCCCGCATCGTCACAATCAGGGCGTACCGAGCCAGAGCGTCGACGCGTTCCAGGTAAGGCTTCTCCTTCCACCAGCCCCCGACCGGGAACACGCCGATCGCATCACGCTCGGCGAGATCGGCGGCGCTGCCCGACCAGAAATCGGCGTGCAACGAGCCGCGATCGCGGAAGGTGCCGAGCAGCCACTCTTCTCCGCCTCCAGCAGGCGCCCCTTCCTCCTCGTCCCGAGCGGCCTGATTGATGCGGGCTCGGAATTCGTCGACTGTCTCGGTCGCTGACTTTACTCTGAACCGAAGACCATGGGACGCGTAACGATGCCGGCGGGTCCATCCGCGTTCACCGGGGTTGGGTTCGATGAAATAGGACAGCGTGACGCGGAGCTCGACCTGGGCAGCGCCGAGCGCCGCGAGCTGCTCCTTCGGCCAAGGCAGGCGATGCAGCTTCATGTCACGCGTTTTGGCAGCCGCGCCGCCCTCGCGCTGGAAAGGCTGAAGCTCATCTTCAACGATAAGCGTGAGGTCGTTCACCGTTGACAGAAGCGCGCGCCCAAGATCTGGCACGCCGTAACCATAGCGCCGCACGAGCGCCTGGATCTCGCCCTTCGCTCCGTTGCACGCATCGATGCGTGCGCGCATCGCCGGAGTCCATTCGGCCGAGTGGACGATCAGGGCGCGAACCGTTTCAGGCCACAGCTCGGGGCGCGCTGATAGAATTAGTCCCGCCATCCGTGCGGCATGGGCCGTTGCCGCGCTCGTATCTCCGAGGGTGGTGAAGTGGCGCAGTTCGGGTCGATAGAAAGTGGTCAATATCTGCAGATCGTCGATCGGCTCGCCAGGCAACACACCGTCATGGGCGAGATTGCCGCCTTCGAAGACGACCTCGGGCTTCACCGGCCACTGCCTGTCCCAAACGACCGAAGTGCGACTGCGCGGCGAGAGCTCGCCGACCGGCGCGATCGGAGCGTAGCCCGCAAAGTCGGTGTCAATGATATCGACCTTTTCTGTGAAAGCGCCGACCGTCAGCGCATTCCAGGCCTGAGAAGGATCATCGACTGCTTCCAGATCGTTGCGCGTCAAATGCTCGGCCGGCATGAGGTCATCGCCGATGTTGCCGGCAGAGAGAACGATCAAGCGTCGCTGCTCCTCTTCGAAACAGAGTTGGTCGATAGCGGCAGACCACGATGTGGGCCTTCCACGCGCCGGACTGGCGCTTGTCACAGCCATTGCGATCGCGCGGCGGCGCTCCGGCGCCTGCACCTCGGCGCGGGCGATCGCTTCCGCGGTGATCGAGCCATAGAGTTCTGGATCGTTTGCCTCGTCTTCTGGCGGAAGGATACGGACACTCTCCAGCCGAAAGGGCAATGGAACTGGATCGCCTCCGACCAGGAGCGGGACCAGATCACCGTACAGGCCGACACCTGCCATTCGCGTCCCGTGGCCGCTCCACGCAGGTGTGTCGTCGCTGCCCCATGCCGGTTTGACGGTGTGCCAGTCTTCAACGGCAAGTGCGGGTTCGATCAACGGGTGGGTGCGACGTACGCCGCTGTCGAGAATGCAGACCGCAATATCGGATTGAGGCGGTCTGACGCGCCCGAGAAGCTCGTCGCTCCAGTCCCTTTGCTCCGCGCCGCCAAGGCCCATGAAGAAGGACGGCGTATCCTTCGCGCGCCGCAGCTCGGCGACGACATCGCTGTGCGCAATCATGCGGTCGAGCATTGCCGTGCTGGCGAGTGCCAGCATGACCACCCGCTCCGGAAACCTGACCGCATGCGTGCGCAAAGTGATGTTCAGGGCTTCGGCAATGTGCTCGAAGTTCTCGCGGCGACCGTCGCGCAGCCAGACTTCCCACCACACCTGCTCGTCAGCGGCCTGGGGGAAGAGGTCGTCGTGGTCGGTAAACAACGATCGTGCAGTCGCCAGCCTGACTGTCTCCATGCGGGAGACGAGCGGCTCGTTGCGCGGTCTGCCGCGGTCAGTGTCAACGTCTCGATACGCCTCGACTTTCCGCAAATAATAGGCTTGCGCGCTTTGCGGCAGGAACACCGACGCTGTGATGGGAGCACCGGGTTGAGTTGGCTCATGGACGGCGACCAGCTCCATGTGCTGGCGACGATCGGCCAACTGGTCGAGGGCCGCCCGTCCGGACATGGGCAGATCGATCTCGAGGTAAAAGCCAGGCGTGCCGACCGACAGCTGGGGGTCACGCGCCGCAATCTGCTGGCGTGCACTTTCGACCGCTTGTTCGATGGATTGCGTCAAGGCCGCAGCATGCGACGCCCGATCACGCGCCGGCAGCGGCGGTGCATGTATAAGTTGGTTGGGCCGCCGATAGGCTTCCCGAATGCCGTTGTTGCGAAGGTGGATATGGGCGCGGTCGCGCGGAAAATCGTCTGCCATTATGATCTGTGCTGTCGCTACTCAGACAGCGAAGCCTGCCGGCGTTCCTTCAGAGCGTCGATGAGCGCTTCCGAGGTGATCCGCTTCCCCCCCCGCAATATGATGGTTTTTGCAGCGTCGTCGGCCGCGCGGGTGATCTCGGCCTGCGACAGTCTCTCTGCCTGAGAGATCGCCTCGTTCCAGGCAAGCCCTCTGGTGTCGAAGCGGTCGAGTCGAGCCCGAAGCAGCGCCTCGATAATCGGCCGATCGGGCACGGCGTATTCGATGACATCGTCGAAACGGCGGAACAAAGCTCTGTCGAGCAGCTCGGGATGATTTGTTGCCGCAATAATCAGGCTGTGGCTGTCGTCTTGCTCGAGAAACTGCAGAAACGAATTCAGCACGCGCCGAATCTCGCCAACATCCTGGCGTTCGCCTCGACGCGCGCCGATGGCATCGAATTCGTCAAAGAAGTAGACGCCCCGCGTCGCCTGCATTGCATCAAAAACAAGCCGCAGCTTTCCGGCAGTCTCTCCCATGAACTTGGTGATCAAACCATCGAGGACGATCATGAAAAGGGGCAGATGAAGCTCCCCGGCCAATGCCGATGCGGTCATCGTCTTGCCTGATCCTGGCGGGCCGACCAGAAGCAGTTTGCGACGGGGAACAAGCCCGTGCTCGCGCAAGCTTGCTTGTTGGCGCTGCTCTCCCAGCACGCGGTGCAGGCGCGAGCGCAGACTGTCCGGCAAAATCATGTCCGTCAGTCGCAGGTCCGGATAGCGCACATGCAGGAGGCCTGCGAGTTCGCCCTTTGGCTGAAAAAGGGGAACCGGCCGACTGCTCTTGGCAATCCGGGCGTCCCTGCTCTTGGCTGCGTCGACCAGATCCTTGAGCTCCTGAGCAAGCTTGCCATGGCCTTGACGTGCCTCATGCGCAGCAAGCTGCATCGCGATAGAGAGGAAACGATCCTCGTCGCCGGCAATGTGGCTTTTAAGCAGCGTCACGATATGGCGGGCCGTGGTCATGGCTCTCTTCTGGGGTATCCGTTTACTTGGCGAAGCGCATGCAACCTAAACGCTTTCAACGGCGATTTGTAACGCGCAATGGTGTTTTTTCTCTTGTCGATGTTCGCCCGTGGCAACTTCAGCGGTGAACTGTTGCGCCGCGGTCATAGGCCAGCCGGAATAACGCCGGCCAGCAGACAACAGTCCGCATCTTCGAGCGCTCGAAGTCTGGCCACTCACGCAGCGTGTCGGGTCCGAACGCTCCAAAGCCGCCCCGCCTGGCAGGTCCATGCGACCGATTGCGGGCGTGCGGCCATAAGGTCTACGCGGGCTCGCATGGCTGCCCGCGCCGCTGGCTAAAAAGCTGTACACCATCTCACGAAACACCAGGTCCGCTCCTTTGCCGGCCGACGGTCCATGAAATCCCCTCCCCACTCACGACACCGGAGACCTCCTTGCCCACATGGCGCTCAAGCACCGGCCGCCATGGCACCAGCGTGAACTCGCGCGACTTTTCAACGACGGCATATTTTCCGCTGGCAAGCTCGACGGAGCGGCGGAGCGTACCCTCTACTCGTCCTCCGAATCGCGCTTCGGCATAGGGCAGGCCAAGTTCCTCCGACAGTTGGCCAGCAACACGGTTCAGTTCTCGCTGGCGCAGGATCGAAAGCATGTTGGCTCGATAGACGATCCCATCCTGTTCTTTATGCGCGAGGCCTTGCGCGATCAGCCACTGCCGCCGGCGAGCTTGCGCCTCTCTCACGTCGCGGCCGAAGCCGGATCCGTGCAAAGGCTCGGGTCTATCGGCAACCAGCTCCCGGTCGAGCCAGGTGGCGCCGTTGAAGCTGACCTGTCGCTCCAGCGCCATTGAGGAGAGCTTGTCGGCAACGACAGGCTCGGCCCTGGCCCGCTGGCCCTCATAATTCGCGACGCGATCGAGATGGTCCGGCGCGATGAGCCAGGTGCCGTTCGGCTCTCGCTCAACGCCGCCGGTCGCGCGGCGGATCGCCTCCAGCCGCCGCACATGCGTTCGCGCAAAGCTCTCGGTGGCGGATGGGTCATGCTTCAGGTGCATATCGACGTCGTAACGGCCGCCATGCGCGGCGGCGATTTCGGCGATGGTACGATCGACCTGCCTCGGCTCGGTGTTCCTTGGCGCGACACGCACGATGCAGCCATTAGGCATCGTTTCCATCGCCTCGCCTCTACCGATGTTGATCCAATGGCTCTTACCGTCGACGGCGTCGACGATCATGTAATGGCGGTCATTGATCTCGTCGGCCAGTCCACGCGCGACAACGCGACCGACGAGAGACTGGACGGGCTCGCCGGATCGATCGTGGATCACCCAGTCGGCGGCCCTGCGGGCAAGCCCCTTGCCGGTCAGTTCGCGGTGCATGGTCTTGATGATGTCGCCGCGTTCGCCGGTGCGGCGCAGCGTGGCTTCGAGCTCATCGTCGAGGCGCCAGGAGCCAGCGCCGACCTCCGCGGCCAGACCCATCCGCTCGAGCTTGCGCAGCCGTCCCTGGTGCAGCGTCTGGCGAATGGCGTCGGGACCGCCCGGCGAGACCAGGCCGTCATCATCACGCATGCTGAGCAGCCGACGGTCGATGCTGGTGAAGCGTTCCTGCTCCATTTCCCGGCGCAGGCGAAGCTCAATCTCGCGGTCGGTTCGCGGACCGAGATCGAGGCTGACCAGCTCGGCCGCCCGCTCGCGGATGCCAGATGAGATATATTCGCGCGCGATGACCAGGTTCTCGCCACGGTCGTCCCTGCCACGGACGATGATGTGGCTGTGCGGGTGGCCGGTGTTGAAATGATCGACCGCGACCCAGTCGAGCTTCGTGCCGAGGTCTTCCTGCATCTGCGCCATGAGCCGCCGCGTCAGCGCCTTGAGGTCGTCGTACTCGATGCCGTCTTCGGCAGCGACGATGAAGCGGAACTGATGGCGGTCGCCGTCCGCGCGATCGATGAACGCCTTGCCGTCGACGCGGCCGCTGTCGGCGCCGTAGAGCTCGCCAGGTTCACCTTCGCGGGTGACCCCGTCGCGCTGAAGATAGCGTAGATGGGCACGCGCCCCGTCCGCGCCCTTGCCGGCGAGCTTGACGACCCGCGCCTTGACGATCACCCGGCGCTGGCGGAAGGCGGCATACCGGTCGCGCGATTTCAGCAGTGCGGCGGCCGCCCCGCCGCGCCCTGTCCGGCTTCCTGTGAAGCGACCACCGCGTTGCGGCCGGCCGCCAGCCCGGTTGATCGCCGCACGAACCTGGCCGGCATAGCGTTTGCCGGCCTTCGAGCCGCGCGACCCGATTTTGCCGAGCTTCGGCCTGAACTCGTCATCCTTAATGCGAGCCTCCCAGACATATCAAGCAAAATCAGACACTTACACGTCAAACCCTCTTGGCACCGGCGGCAGCCTCCCGGAAAAACGATGTGCAGACAAAGATTTAACCGCCTCCTGGAGGCGGTACCTTTATCTTGCCTTCCGCGCCCAGCCCCGCCAGACGCGCCCCCGTCCGCCATGGCTAACGCACCGGCTCCTTCGGCTGCGCGCCGTCCTTGCCGAGCGGCACGAAGAGATCGCCGTTTCGCACGCCTGAGTGAACACCGTCATGAATGAAGAACAGCGACCGTCCGAGAGGAGCGATTTGCGCCTTTGGAGCGACAGATTGGCTTTCGAACGCCTCGATGTCGGCCGCCGAAACTCCGGCCGCCTTGAGTTGGTCGAGGTACTCGACGGTCTCTTCTGGCAGCGGTTTGCCACGCTTCAAATGCTCGTCGTAGCGCTCGGGACCGGCATTGTAGGCGCCAAACAGGCCAGGAAATCCGAAGCGGTCATACATGGCACTGAGATAGGCCGTGCCGGCCAGGATATTGTCGCGCGGATCGTGGGGGTTAGGCCCAAGGCCGTGTTCGACCCGCATCTCTTCATAGGTGCCGGGCATCACCTGCATGAGGCCCATGGCGCCAGCGGGGGAGGTGATGGGGCGGCCGCCGCGCATTGTCTTGCCGCCGCTTTCGGCAGCCATGACGGCATAGATCCAGGCTTGGGGAATATGGAAGCGCCGGCTTGCTTCCGATACCAACGTCTGCCACTTTCGCAGCTGCGGACTTTGGGAGATGGCGACCGGCTCAGCGCCGGTCGAGGCGGAACAGGCGCATGGCGCAATGGCGATCATGCCCAACAAGAGGAGGGTCACTCGGTCCATAGTGGTACGAGCCTCCCGATGACATTTTGAGTGGGAACAGGCCCGAAATAGCGGCTGTCGAAGGAGCGGTTTTTGTCGCTGCCGAGCAGGAAAACCTCGTTATCCCCGAGCGCTCGGCAGCCGTTCCACCATGGCAAAGGTCGGCCTTCGGCGTCGATTTTGAGCCGGCGCGCGACGATGTCGCCGCCGATGATGATGGCGTCATTGAAGGCGCAGACATTATCGTCCGGCAGCGCTGCAAGACGTTTTGCCAGCGGCACATTGCGAGGCAGATAGCTGCGCTCGGCGGCGAGATACGCCGCGTATTCAGGCGGGCGCACGAGCACGAGATCGCCACGCGCCAGCGCTCCCGCAGCGATGCGGTAAAGGCCGATCGGCGCGCTGGCCGAGGCGTTCCAGACCAGCCAAGGGGCGGGCTTTCCCAGCGCCGTGAAGCCCAAAAGACCGAGACCGGCCGCGGCCAAGGCGACCGTCTTACGGGCTCGAACACGCCTCAGGCGGCTGCCGATCAGATGGATGGAAGGGCGCCGCCTCATGAACGGCCTCCCGTGCCGCCCTGGCCGGAACCGGCCTTGCCATCGCCGGCGATGGAGTGCTGCGGGTGTCCTTTCGACCAATGGTCGAGTTCGTCGATGTGATAGCGGACATAGCGGCCGTGCTTGCGGAATTTCGGGCCGCCGCCCTTGAGCCGCATCTTTTCGAGCGTGCGCTGGGAGAGCCCGATATAGAAGGCGGCTTGGGCTGTGCTGAGAAACGGGCTGCCCTTTTTCGCGCGGGCCGCGCGTTCGTTTTCGTCGTCCATGATGATCCTCGTTTCGCTTCGGACAAGCGAGGGCGAGGATGGGCGAGGGAGATCGTCTCGGGGACGGGCGAAGAGTCGGGGGAGAGTTTTCGCCGCCCTTTAGGGCGGACGGGGTTTGGGTGGAACTCCTGGGAATGAGCCCCGCGCCGGGGCTGCGGCGCGAGGCTCTTATCTCGGCCGGTCAGTCGGCCGGGTTCCAGATGATGGCGTAGGTGTCGTGATCGTCCTGGCCGGCGGCTCGGCCGAGATTGGCGTAGAGCTTGCGCGGTCCGAACTCCGGCGCTGCAATCGACAGGCTCACATAATCCTTGCCGGAAGTCTCGCCGGTGCGGATCCAGCCAGCGCCGACTTCGACCCCTTGCGTAAGCACCCGGAAGTCGGGATGGTTATCGGCGCTCTTGGCCTGGTTGGGGACGATATCGATGTCGGCGCGGACGCTGAGCGTCTTGAACTGGCCCTTGTAGGCGCCGTTTTCCTGCTTGTTGACGTAACCGATCGCGGTCATTTCGAAGTCTCCTTTTGTGGTTTCGCCGGGGACCATCCCCTGCGATGGCGCACCGTAATGGGCGCGTCAGGACCGCCTGAATCCGACAGGGCCGCAGCGACAGTGAAGGACCCGAGCGGGCAGCTTTTTTGTGAGCGAAGCGGCGCGAGGAAGCCGCCGCAGGCGGCGGGGAAAAAAGCTGATGGCGCGAGGGTTTCGGGCGGCCGGACCCGCCCATAGGTCGACAAGCCAGCCGCAGGGATGGTCCTTGGAGAGAGCATGGAGACCGCTCGCCAAGTGCGGTCTGTCAGCCAAGCAGGACGCCGGGATGAAACGGCCTGCAAAGATGCTGCGCCCTTATGCCGGATCGAGATCGTGCCAGCGGGTCGGGCGCCAGAGCAGACATCCGGCATGGTGCGATCTATGAAAGCAGGGCTCGCCAGCGGGAATTTGATACGCGAGGGGGCCAAAGTAAGGCTGGATGAGAAGCCGGTGCTACCTGCAGGTCCAGTGTCATGTGGCGGCGCTCGGGAAACCGCTACGCAATGTAACGCGCTCTTATGAGGCGAACAGACCGGCCCCAAAACCGATCGACCGGTGGTCGGCGCGAAACGCGTCATGCCTGTCCGAAAGCTGACAGTGGCAGAAGACGCATGTCGGGTTCCGCACAATTGACCATGCTGGATTTGTGAGGTTTTCAGGGAGAGCCATGCGTTCACTTCCCAGTGAGCTTTGGCACGGCATTTGCTCTTGATGTGGCAACACGGATCGAAGGTTGACTGCATGCACAAGCGCGAGATGAGCAATGCTCTCCTTTCCTGGAGGCTTGGCAGCAGATTCGATTTGACGTTGCGAGGAGCTTCAGCCGCTCGCGGCGGAAGTGATCTCAAATCTGAAGGCACCGTTGGGGCCGCAGCCATCAAACACATCTTTCTCTTTTTCGCAGCTCGTCTTCAACGCGATGCGGACTTCTTCGCGTCGACGGCGGCCGAAGGTGGAGAAGGGGCTCGACTTGCAAAAAGGAGTTGTCAATGACGTCTTACGTTCGCACCAACAGCCCGGCGCAGGTGCGCTCACTGTCCACCTTTGGCAAGCATCTGCAAAGGAGCGTGCTGACGGCGACGCTGCTTGCCGCGGCTTCGACGGGAAGTGAAGCGCAGCCCTATGTTCGTGCTGACGGCAGCACGACTGACGACTTGGAAGCGGCGCGAGCAAGTTGGCGTCATGACGCCGAATTCAATGGAAATGTGGGGCTCGCAGCCATCAACGCGGATGCCGCGTATGCGTTGGGTTCCACCGGGGAGGGGGCCAGAGCTCCTCGCCTGCCCTCGTCCGTCTTGACGAGTGCCCGCTTACAGCCTACCTCACTATCGCGTTAGCACTCGTCCATCGCGAGTGCTAACAAAAACCCCTCAACAGCGCACCAGGGAAAAATCCGAAAATGGCAAAGTCGAAGTTCCGCCCGCTGCATGACCGCGTGGTCGTTCGCCGGGTCGAATCCGAATCCAAGACCGCTGGCGGGATCATCATCCCCGACACGGCAAAGGAAAAGCCGCAGGAAGGCGAGATCATCGCTGTCGGCTTCGGCGCTCGTGACGAAGCTGGCAAGCTGGTCCCGCTGGACGTCAAGGCCGGCGACCGCATCCTGTTCAGCAAGTGGTCGGGCACGGAAGTCAAGCTCAATGGCGAAGACCTTCTGATCATGAAGGAATCCGACATCATGGGCATCATCGGCTCATATCAGGCCCTTTCGTCAACTGAATTCCCGGGCTCGATTGAAGCCCCTGCCAGGAGCTAAAAATGGCTGCCAAAGACGTAAAATTCTCCCGCGATGCCCGCGAGCGCATGCTGCGCGGTGTCAACATCCTCGCTGACGCGGTGAAGGTCACGCTCGGCCCCAAGGGCCGCAACGTGGTCATCGACAAGTCGTTCGGCGCCCCGCGCATCACCAAGGACGGCGTCACCGTCGCCAAGGAAATCGAGCTTGAGGACAAGTTCGAAAACATGGGCGCGCAGATGGTCCGCGAAGTTGCTTCGAAGACCAACGACATCGCTGGCGACGGCACCACGACCGCGACCGTTCTGGCGCAGTCGATCGTCCAGGAAGGCCACAAGGCCGTTGCCGCCGGCATGAACCCGATGGACCTGAAGCGCGGCATCGACCTCGCGGTAACCGACGTCGTTGCGACCCTGATCAAGAACGCCAAGAAGATCAAGACCTCCGAAGAGGTTGCCCAGGTCGGCACCATCGCCGGCAACGGCGATGCTTCGGTCGGCAAGATGATCGCCGAAGCGATGCAGAAGGTCGGCAACGAAGGCGTCATCACGGTTGAGGAAGCCAAGACCGCCGAGACCGAACTCGAAGTCGTCGAAGGCATGCAGTTCGACCGCGGCTACCTCTCGCCCTACTTCGTCACCAACGCCGACAAGATGGTTGCCGAACTCGAGGACGTCTACATCCTCCTGCACGAGAAGAAGCTGTCCAACCTCCAGGCCATGCTGCCGGTTCTCGAAGCCGTCGTGCAGACCTCGAAGCCGCTGCTCATCATCTCGGAAGACGTCGAAGGCGAGGCTCTGGCCACGCTGGTCGTCAACAAGCTGCGTGGCGGCCTGAAGATCGCCGCCGTCAAGGCGCCGGGCTTCGGTGATCGCCGCAAGGCCATGCTGGAAGACATCGCCATCCTCACCGGTGGCCAGGTCATCTCGGAAGACCTCGGCATCAAGCTCGAGAACGTCGGCCTCAACATGCTCGGCCGCGCCAAGAAGGTGTCGATCTCCAAGGAGAACACCACCATCGTCGACGGCGCCGGCAAGAAGGCCGAGATCCAGGGCCGCGTTGCCCAGATCAAGCAGCAGATCGAAAAGACCACTTCGGACTACGACAAGGAGAAGCTGCAGGAACGTCTGGCGAAGCTCGCCGGCGGCGTTGCGGTGATCCGCGTCGGCGGTGCGACGGAAGTCGAAGTCAAGGAAAAGAAGGACCGCGTCGATGACGCCCTCAACGCGACCCGCGCGGCCGTCGAAGAAGGCATCGTTGCTGGTGGTGGCGTCGCGCTGCTGCGCGCTTCGGCCAACATCAAGGCCACCGGCGTCAATGCCGACCAGGCCGCCGGCATCAACATCGTGCGTCGTGCGCTGCAGGCTCCGGCCCGCCAGATCGCGGCCAACGCCGGTGCGGAAGCATCGATCGTTGCCGGCAAGATCCTTGAGAACAAGGGCGCGACCTTCGGCTACAACGCCCAGACCGGCGAGTATGGCGACATGATCGCCATGGGTATCGTCGATCCGGTCAAGGTTGTCCGTACGGCTCTTCAGGACGCGGCCTCGGTCGCCGGCCTGCTGGTCACCACCGAAGCCATGATCGCGGAGGCTCCGAAGAAGGAGTCGGCTGGCGGCGGCATGCCTGGCGGCATGGGCGGCGGCGGCATGGGCGGCATGGGCGGCATGGATTTCTAATCCAGCTCTGGCAGCTTTCGCAACGAGAGGGCGGCATCAATGCCGCCCTCTTTTTTTGCGAACCTCGGTCCGATGAACGATCGACGCCAACGCCGGCCATCGGCGTTAGGGCAACCTCAAAAGAACTGTCGAGTTGGTTGCGCGCGGCTTTGCGTCATCAGAGGCGCAAGGCGGTCGCGTGTGAGGATTGCGCGCTCCCATAGGCGGTTTCGGCATGTGCCTCGCCTTCGACATCGACATTGCGGCCAAGCAGGAAATCGGCGGCTTTCGAGGCATGGCTTGCGGCGCGGAAGATGGCGCGGTTGTCCTCGCGCAAAACCGTCAGCCATGAGCCGATGTAGTCGGCATGGCGCACGGTCGGCTCGATGCCGAGACTGCTGCAGATGAAGGCTGATGCGATTTCGGCGACCAGTTCCTCGCGCGCATAGGTGTTGGACCCGAAGGAGCCGGACAGGTCGCGCGCGAGTCGCCTCGGGTGGCCGGTCCAGTGGCCAAGCTCGTGAAAGCAGGTCCGGTAATAGTCGATCTGGTGGAAGAAAGCCGGCTGCGGCGGCACCTGTATGGTGTCGCTGCCGGGCATGTAGAAGGCGCGCTCGCCGCCGACGCGAAAATCAGCGCCGGTTGCATGAATGAGCGCCTCGGCCTGCGGGACCATCTCGCGCTCAGGCAGAGGCTCGCCGGCGGCGTAAAGATGTTCGGGCAGATTATCGCACTGCGCGACATTGAAGACGGTGAAGCGCTTCAGGAAGGGCACCGCCTGCGGTTCGTCGCCATCGGTGTCGGCGCGTTGCTTTTCGTTCTTGGGAACAAAGCGGTCAGCGTGAACGATGGTGGTGCCGTGCTCGCCCTTCCTGACATTGCCGCCAAGCGAAAGCGCCTGCCGGAAGGTGAGCCAGTTCTGGCTGGGGAAACCGCGCTCGATGACCGCGCCCCACAGGATCAGGATATTGATGCCGGAATATCGGCGCTGGGTGGCCGCATTCCGCGGCAGGCCGAGGCCTGTCCTTGCCCTGCCCCACGGCTTGACCCATGGCACGGTGCCGCGCTCCAGTTCGGCAATGATGCGGTCGGTGATTTCCTGATAAAGGCTGGCGCCGGTGCGCCCGCCGCTGTCTGCGCCAGCCTGTCGGCTGCCGCAACGTTTGTTGTTTGCACGCATCGTGATGTCCTCCGCTCTACAATCGCGCGCCCTCCCCGGAAGCGGGGTGGGCGGCAAAAGCGACCGGAAAGGCCCGCCGTCGGAGGCGGACTGCATCAGCAGGACCGGAACGGAGTGGAGGACCCGAAAGCGACAAGCGAAGGGTTGCGGGACGCCGCGGCGGGCCTAGAAGGGAGTGCTGCCCACCCTGCGCCAGGGGGAAGGCCACAATAGAAAGACGCCGGCCGACAGGCCGGCGACCGTCAGCAGCCGAAGGCTGCCCCGCGCCAGGGGGCGATGCCGCAGGGCCAAGACCGCCTGAGCTTGCCGAAGAAAAGCGGGCTCGGTTCACGAGCACCCGGCCAGCGACTTCAGGCGCGGGCGCTCAGGATTGTTGTTGGCGCCCACGGCAGCTGGATGACCGCAACAAGATTACGAGGAGCGACAGCAAAGCCAGCTGCCACAAACGGCACGCTCCGGCAACAACAGCGTGGCCGGTCTACAGATGCTGCCCCGCACGAGAGCCAGCACGCTTTGAGCGCGCATCGGCGATGCAAGCGTTGCAAGCTGGCCATGTCCACAAGGTCGGCGACCACTATATCGCCGACCACCAACGCGGGCGTACCGTCTAAGTGCAGACCTTTCGCGAGTGCGCGGACGCGCGCATTTCATCTGCGATGGCCGGATCTTGCATTCCCGCTTGAGCTGCTCAACGTCAAGGCCTACACGCGCTGCGATCTTGAGAGTGACCCTTCAACTGGGGGAAATCATAAGGGCGCGGTGGAATTCGTCGAACTTTCCCTGTTTTCTCGAGGCGAGTGCGGCGAAGGCTGGGAATTGGGAATCCGGTCCCAGGACCGGGAACTGTTTGATCACAAGCTTCAGATTGGGCTCATGCTTGAAGGCTTTTTGGTAGTTGATATCAGCCAGTCTGCAATGCGGACAGTTGTGGTAGTCATTGAATATGACCAGAACGGCATCGCCTTGCGGGTTGCCGGCGATTGGCGAAGGAGATCGTTGTCGAATGCGCCGCTCCACTTTTGCCTGTCGGTCGACCACGCCTGCCGGTGCAGGTTCGCGCTATATTGGCTCGCCAGCAAGGCGAGGAGTAAAAGAAGAGCTGCGACAGTGATGGCAGTCGGCTTAGACATGAGTCTCCAATCCATGGACGGCGTGGCAGCAACGGCCGCCTTTTTGGTGTAAAATGGGTCAGTTTTGATCGTGCCCCGCAGTTGCTACAGGCGCACAGGTGCCGGTGCGATCTGGCGGTTTCTCAAATACGGCTTTGCGCCATCGGGTCCACCCCAATAGCTGAGCGTCGTTCGCACGGGGAATTGTGTTCACCACGCCGGGCGACTTGACCGTCCACCGCCAGAGCGCTGAACGGTCCGCTAGTGAGGCGCTCCCCGAATCGTCGTTTATCCCGCTCGCCCCGGACCGGGTGACAGCCAGCGTTGCCGCTACGCTGCGGAGAAAAACCGTCAGCGCGTGGCATTCGGACATAAGCTGATCGACGCCAAGAATAAGCCCCACGGAGGTGACCGGTGCGGCCGGAACAAGAAAGAGCGTTGCAGCCATTGTGACGAGGCCTGCACCGGTAATGCGGGTTGTTCCGTTCGAAGGGAACAATGCGACAAACAGCATGAGGATCCGGCAGCCGATCGGGAGATCAGTTTTCGTCGCTTGGGCGATGAAAAGGGCGGCGAGCATCATATTCGTGCCGTCCAGATTGAATGGAATGAGACCCACGACCGAATGCGTGGCGCCGGCCTTTTCCATCTTCTCCATGAGCGAGGCCAGCGCGGCCTCTGAGGAGGACATTGCGAGCAGCAGCTCGTCCTTGATGTATCGGACGAGAGAGAAGAGCGAGCGGCCGTTGTAGCGGCAGACCGCGCCGAACAGGATCGAGAGGAACAGGACCGAGAGGAACAAGACTTGCAGGATGTCGCCTTCCGCGAAGGCACTGGCAATCGTTGACGGGATGATGTTCATCAGGAAGCTGGTCACGGACTGCTCGTGAGCCGTGGCCACATAGCCCTTAACGGCTTCGACATCGAGCGAGGCCGGATCGATGTTGAGGCCGGCGCCAGGCTGAACGATATTCGCGACAATCAGCCCGACAAGGAGTGCTAGCGTCGAGAAGGTAAGGAAATAAACCATCGCCTTGGCGGCAACTCGGCCGACCTTCTGCAGATCGCTCATGCCGGCAATGCCGGTCGCCATTGTCAGGAAGATGACAGGTACGGTGATTATCTTGACGACATCGACGAAGGCATCGCAGAGCGGCTTCAGGCTGTGGCCGGTCTCCAAATGGAAATAGCCGATTGCGGCACCCAGGATTATGGCGGCAAGTACCTGCACGTAGGTCCGGGCAAAATGGCGCTTGCGGGGCGCTAAGATCGCGCGGGGAACTCTTGGAACCAACACCGTCTCTCTCCTTGACCGGATCGGGGTGGGGCTCCTCCCTCTCCCATGCAGTGCTCCGGTCGAACGCTGCGCCCACTTCGGCGCAAACGATGTGCCAAATAGCAAGAGGGGAAAACGCGCAGGACCTCACGCAATGCTTGCGATTCGCTCTCCCACACTCGTGCAGTGGTTGCCTGTCGCAACTATGGAAGGGTCGATTCTGGGAACTCCAAAGGCCGCTCTTTGCGTCGACGCAGCTTGGCTGCCTGGAAGGTTCCCTCTTTGCCTTGCGGTCTGCGAGCTGGGTCCAGATGGTCATCATTTGGCTGCGCGCTGCACGGGGCTCGAAAGATTCAATCGAGGACGGGTCCTCTTGGAAAACGGGGGCAGCGTTGGTCAAGCCCTTCCACCCTGCTGTCCCAATGGTGTTCAGAAGCTCAGTTCACGATCAAGCGATGGATCAGCGTCATCTGGCGTTTGCGCCATCGCGGCGGCGTTGCAACGGGTCTGCCAAAGATGAGCAGGCCGCGAGGCAGGGTCCGAGACCTAGACTCCAACCTCATAGCGCGCTCGGCTCGCGTTCGGAAGGTTCGAACCGCAGCACGATCAGGTGGCGACACCGTTGGTCGGAACCGGAACCCGACGAATGATCGTTCGTGACCGACATCTGTGAACAAGCAGTATGTGTCATTGCAATCACCACCCGTTGCGCGGAAATGCCCATATGGCCGTGAATGAACTGGATTTGGTGATTTTCCAGATGGCGGTGGAAAGCGTCCGCTTGCTCTCTTCAAGCTTTGATGAGAAGGCGGCTGAGATAGCCACGAGGAGCCGTGGTAGCCTTCTTTTTGACGTGCGGGTGGACGGTGACCTGGAGGTCCAGCGAGTCGCAGCCATTGGATATCCAGGCGACAAGATCGGTGTGGTGGCATTGGACCGAGAGGGCCTTGTTAGCTGTTGTTGCCTTGTCAATGGCACCTTCTCACCTTTCATTGCACCGTTGGAGAACTGGACCAGCATGCCCCTTTCGATGCAGGCCCAGATCGATGTCACAGGCTATGCGAGGCTCCTTCTGGCCGCCTTGCGAAATGCTGGACATATGCTGGACAGGTAGCATCGCGATGATGTCTGTGATGAGATGGTGCAAACGGCTGGATGAGGCGATCGCTTGCTGGCAGCTTTGGCAACAAAGCGATCGGTGAGTTCGCAATGCTGGAACACGTCCTTTAGACTCTGCAGTTAAGTTAGCGGACTACCATCTGACGAATGCCCTCTGACAGTCTGCATGGCGCGGCATGCCCTCTTAGGAATGCAGCCGTGGTTCTACACCATCGGCTGTTTTTGTGTCGAAGGCGACGGGCACGCCATGAACGAAGGAAGCGGCCGCCAACAGTTCCTCCAACTCGCGGTCGGTGGCCTTGCATGCCGGCATTAGTGTTCGGATGGCGCGGATCGCCTGCGCCATGGAGAGAAAGCGGACCCTTCCCCTGGAAAGGACATAGGCTTCTGCGGCTTTTTCGACGGTGACGGTGTGAAACGAATTGGTCATGACGAATTCCTCCCTGAACCCTGACCAACCCGACTTATGGCACGAATTCGACCGCCTTCAAGCCTATGTCCGATTGCGGACAATCGCTGCGATTCGTTCAAAACCGCTGATGCTTTTGGGCGACCTGGTGAGGGGCAAGGAGACGTCGGCTGAACCCGTTTCAACCGACATGCTTCAGGCAGCGGCCAGGCCGAAATAACGCTGCTCCTCCTTGTCATAAGCGCCATGTGTGAGCTTTATCAATCCGGCACGGTCGATGATCGTGATCTCGCCGCGCTTGGCGTGCACCAGTCCTCGATACTCAAGCATTTGCAGGGCCGTGGTGACCCCGGGCGGTGGGCGCGAGCATGGTCGCCAGAAATTCATGCGTCGGGAGGATCTTATCTCCTTCCGCACGGTCGTGGACCATCAGCTGCCAGCGGGCCAGCCGTTCTTCGACCTTGGAGTGGCCATTGACCAGTGCCGTCCGGCATGATTGGACGAGGAACGCGTGGGCATAGTCCAGCACTGAGGTGCGAAGCGACGGGCTAATCGCAGGGCGAAGGTTTTCAACCGGCAGGCGCCAGGTAGTGCTTTCCTTTCCGAGAATGACGGCAATTCCTTTCATCCCGTCATAGCCGACAATGCCGACTTCACCTTGCCGCCCGCCGGTCATGGTGGCGACCACCGACGCGATGCCCCTCTCGGGAAAATATACGTTCTTGATCGGCTGATGCGCGACCTCCAACTTGTCCTTGATGCCCGGTTCGACGTGATGCAGCGATGGTCGCAAAAGCGCGAAGTCCTGCGGGGTGAGGGCTTCAGCACCTGGTCGCGAAAGAGGGATCGGGCAAGGCTCTCTTCCAACGGGGCAAGAGCGCGTACGTCTTACTGTCGGCTGCACCGAAGTAAATGCCGGCCGATGCCAAAGCATAGGCTTCGAAACGCGCGATTGCAAAGCCCTGTCGGGGCAGTGCAGTCATGCTAGAAGTCGCGCCGCCTACGATAGGCAGCGGATGACATGATTCCCTTCTGCGGCGGCCACCAAGAACGGCTCGGGCACGCTTTAATCGTTCATACACAAGCTCGCAGGAATGTAAGCAGCGGAACAGTCGGGTGATTCGTACCGCCCTGCCCTTTCAGAGATCAAGTCATTGGACGTCAATTCGGCTGGAACGCCTCGTCGAACGGCCCAGGAAAATGCAGCCGGATGAGCAATGGTGGTTCACCTTATGTGCGGTCCCGGATATGCGGTCCGGCGGCTCATCTCCCAATGGCTTGTCGATGGGGAAGTGGAACTCGTCATGTCGCCGCGAACCGTCACCGCGCTAGCGGGGCTCTTTTGAAGACGCCGGTGTTTTTCTTTGTGGAACTGAATCTGTGAGGTGATTGATGCATGAATCAAACATTTGCGTATTTCCGCTGCATCGGCGACGTATATTGGTCGAAAGTATCGCCCAGGCCCTCGAGACCAAGAACGGCGAGGCGGCGAGCGCGTTCTGGCGCTGTGCCGCCAAGAAAATGCTCATTCAATTGTCCGATGTAGGAATTGCGCCAGAGCTCGCTGCGCAGGAGGTTGGAAGCCTTCTTCATGCGGTCTTGGACGACATGGCCAACCGAACGGTAATGCACAAAGCATAGGCTCGGGCGCTGTTGGACCGCGCGTCAGCTCGGGTCCTTATCGGGGGACTGCTCCGACTGGCCGACGGTCCGGCCAAACCGGCATACCGGCAAAGCTTTGAGGTTGCGATCGCTCACGGCGGCCGGTCCAATATTCTAAGACGACCTCAGAAGCCACGTTGGCTTCTTTGGACGAAGCGGAGGGGCGCCATTTTGGCGTGCTCACGCTGGACTGCGGGTTGCGCCTACGGAAATCCAAAGTCCGGCCGCGCGAGCCAATCGACCGGAACAGTCGAAAGCTCGTGGGGCGGGTCCGCTCACCCTCACGGCGGCGGTGGCGGCCGTGAGCAGACTTAACTCAAGTCACGGCTGAGCATCCGCAGGCGCTATGCCGATTGGATGAGAACTGGTTGCCACAACACCGGCCCGTTGAGGCGTCCCCTCCAGCGGATGCGCAAGAGACTGGCGTAGGAAATATCGAGGAAGCCGGCGACTGCCTCGGTGTTGCCGACCTGCTTGGGCTGTCCGATACGTGACAACGGCCAGGTCGCGAGACGAAGGATCCTTTCGATGCGCGTATCTGTCACCGTTACGATCCCGGAGAGATTGTTGGCCAAGCCGAATTCGATGATCCCCGCGAAGAGCTCGTAGGTTGCTTGGGCCAGGCCGCCAGCTGCCTTCGGCGCTGTCGCAGGGAGATCGAGCGCGAAACGACTACTCTCCCAGATATCGGCACTCGCAGGGACCACCATCTCATCCAGCAGCGTCGGAAACGTATCGCGCAACATTGTCGGTCCGGTGGTCGGCAAAAGGCGGACGCAGCCGCAAGTTCGCCAATCGGACCCCTTGAGAAGCAGGTAGACGGGGTTCAGGCTGTCAAACGAGTCCGTTTCCATTTCGCCTTCGGTCTGCACTTCCCAATCGAGCCGCTTCTTGAAAACCCGATACCTAAGTCCGTGCATTTCCTTGAGTTCGCTCGCAAACTCGGCGTAGCAGTCGGGTGTTATCAGCTGCATCATTGTCGTCTCCGTGCGGGATGTGTCCACGCAATCGAAGGGCAAAGCCGTCATGAATGCAGCCTGTAGACCTTTACAGCTAGACTTGGAGAGGATCAGGATCTCGCCCGAGCAGCCATCCGCACTACGGCCTGGTTGATGGTTCGCACGCCAAGCTTCGCCTTGGCGTTTTCCTGATGGAAGGTCACGGTGCGTTTCGAGACACCGAGAATCTGGCTGATATCCCAGGCCGACTTGCCGCACGCCGCCCATTTCAGGCACTCGAACTCCCGCCGGGTGAGCATTATGCCATCTACCACGCAATCTTCGGCGAGCCTGCGCCGGGCATGGATATGAACGTTGATCGCAACCAGTTGCATTGCTTTTTCGTAGCGCGTCAGCGACCTCAGAAATGGCGGATGCGCCTCGTTGGAGGCGAAGGTCAGTGCGGCGAACCGGCCGCGATGATCATGCATCGACATGGTCAGTCCGCCGCGAATGCCGAACTCAGCTGCTTTTTCCAGGACTTCCTGCTGAGAGGTCGGCAAATAACGGTGATCGCGGTCCACACCCCAGTCGAAGGTATCCCAGCCCCGCAGTCCCCGCAGGATCACGGGATCCACGCTGTGGTAGCGCTGTTGCAGGTAATGTGATGTCCATGATGATGGATAATTCGAGATCAATCGCGGCCTGTCGCCGGAAGCGGATGGGTAGGTGAAATAAGCGAAGAGCGGAAAGTCGAACCCGGCTGCGGCGGACGCCATTGCCTCATGGAGATCGACGGCATCGACGCTTGCAGAGAGTTGCTCGACCAAGGTTTCAAATACGCGATGCATCTGCGCTTAGCGTACCTCGCGGAGGTTGCTGGAAGCCGACGGAGACGTGGTTCTAAATGATGGCCTGTCCCTGCAGGGCATACGACGCGCCGCCGTCATCACCGCAATTGCTGTGCTGCTTCCGATTGGAGAGAGCTCCGCCCACCTGACCAACTACCGATGGGTGATATTGCGACGTTATCGATGAGCCGCGTGTCGCCAAGCCAAGCCGCAGCAAGCAAGCGTGCCGGTCGGTCAAGGCTTGCTAACGATTGCAGGTCTGTTTCTCCGCGAAGCTCCAGGTATTCGAGCTCGCGATAGCCGGCAGCCAGAATTGCTGCACGCGCTTCATCAAGCGTAGGCAGGATGGGGGAGCCGCGTGCAAGCCGCTCGGCCGTATCGAGCAGGACCGATGCTAGTTTTGGGGCAATGGCGCGTTGGGCTGGGGAGAGCCGCACGTTACGCGACGATAGCGCAAGACCATCGGCTTCGCGGACTGTCGGACAGGGCACAATAGTGATCGGAATGTCGAGATCCCGGACCAAGCGCCTGACAAGCTGAAGTTGCTGAAAATCCTTTTCGCCAAAAAAGGCGAAGTCAGCGCCGGCCTGCAGGAAGAGCTTGGCCACGACCGTCGCCACGCCATTGAAATGGCCGAGCCGGAATGCGCCGCAAAGGCATTCGCTGATGCCGGACACTGAAACGGCCGTGGCGAAGCCCACCTGGTACATTTCCTCTGTGTCCGGCACATAGAGCAGATGCGTGCCCAGCAGAGCGAGCTTGGCAGCATCGTCGCTTTCCGTCCGAGGGTAGGCAATCAGGTCGGCGGGGCTGTTGAACTGCTTGGGGTTTACGAACAGCGTCACGATCACCCGCTCGGCCCTTTCGAGCGCCTTCCGCACGAGGCTCAGATGCCCGTCGTGCAAGGCTCCCATGGTCGGCACAATACCGATCGTGGCACCCGAGCGACGCCATTGCGCAACGACGCCGCGCAGCTCGCTCACGGTTCGAGCGATCGGCACGCTCATGTGAAGTCACCGGCCTTCAAGGCGTTGACATAGAGATGTTCGACCGCCGGAAAGTGCCGGTTCCGCATATCGGTGGCGTAAGCGGCGATTGCCGCCTCAGCCTGCTCACCGAGCTCGGCATAGCGTTTGACGAACTTCGGCCGAAATGAGGTGAAGAGCCCGAGCATATCGTGGCTCACCAGAATCTGGCCGTCGCAAGCTGGCGAGGCACCGATGCCGATGGTGGGTATGTCGATATCGGCGGTTATCTGCCGTGCAAGCTGCTCCGGTATCTTTTCCAGCACCAAGGAGAAGGCGCCAGCTTCAGTTACCGCCCTGGCGTCGCGCCTGATCCGCTCTGCATCGGCTCCCCGGCCCTGCACACGATAGCCTCCAAACGTGTTTACCGCCTGCGGCGTCAGGCCCACATGGGCCATGACAGGTACGCCGCGCGCGGTAAGGAAGCGGATGGTTTCCGCGATGGTCTCGCCGCCCTCGATCTTTACCGCTGAACAACCGGTCTCACCCATCACGCGCGCAGCGTTGCCGAAAGCGTGCTCTGGGCTTTCCTCGTAGGAACCGAAGGGCAGGTCGACGACCATCAGCGCGTGTTCAAGGCCGCGGCGAACGGCCTGTCCGTGCATGATCATCATGTCGAGCGTGACCCCCAGCGTCGACGACAGGCCGTGCAGCACCATGCCGACGCTGTCGCCGACAAGAACGATGTCGCAGTGGCGATCGAGCAGCCTCGCGACCGGCGTGGTGTAGGCCGTCAAGCATACAAGTGGCGTCTGGCCTTTTCGCGATCGAATATCTGGAGGAGTCATCCCTTTTATCTCACCAGCCGCGCTCAACCGAGGCCCCTTCCCTTACGTTACCAACAGCGGGTGTCGCGTTTGGCATATTTTTGTGCGACTGCGAAGAGCTAAAAACAGCGCTTGAGTACTCCGGTGTTGACGTGCTGGCTTCCAAGGTTACATTCAATCGATTAAGGCGCTCCGTTGGGCCAACCCGCTTTCGCAAACATGGATCCTCAGACAAGAAGAACCAAGAAAGGCAAAGCCGCCGTCAAAGCTGACGAAGCCAAAGTGGACCTGACTGCCGTCGTGGTCGCCGTAAACGACAGTGAGCCCTGTGTCCTCACAGTCGGTCATGCGGACACCCTCCCTTCTGGACCTTTTGCCCTTGAGCATCGATCACTGCAGTCGGGTTTGAGGGGGTGGGTGGAGCAGCAGACCGGCCATGCACTTGGATACATCGAGCAACTCTACACCTTCGCCGATCGCGATCGCATCGGCACTGAGCGCCACCAGCGCGTCATCTCAATCAGCTATCTCGCATTGACCAGGAAGGAACAGGCAACGAACTCGGCCGCGTGCGGCTGGCAAAGTTGGTACGAATATTTTCCCTGGGAGGACCACCGCTTCGGCACGCCGCCTGTGCTGCTCGATAGATTGCGGCCCCGCCTGATTGAGTGGGCCGGCGGCGCCAGCGAGCCGACCACTCAACGCGAGCGCCGGCAGCGCGCTGCGATAGCCTTCGGCTTCGACGACCGCCATTGGAACGAGGAACTCACGCTCCAACGCTACGAGTTGCTCTATGAAGCTGCTCTGATTGAGGAGGCCGGTGGCGGCAGGGACGCGATTGCGGCCGCGGCTGGCAAACCAATGGTCGCTGACCACCGTCGTATTCTGGCAACCGGGATCGCGCGGCTGCGTTCGAAGATCAAATACCGGCCGGTCGTGTTCGAGCTTATGCGGCCTTCCTTCACGCTGCTGCAACTGCAGCGAACCGTGGAAGCTTTGGCTGGCAGGCTGATCAACAAGCCGAACTTCCGGAGATTGGTCGAGCAGCAGGAACTTGTTGAGGAGACCGGGGAGACCTCCCTCGACACGGGCGGCCGACCGGCGAAGCTTTATCGCTTCCGGCATGCCGTCCTCGACGACAGGGCTATCGCCGGGACAAAATTACCGCTGGCGCGGGCTTGACATACTTATAGTCAAGGTAGATATATTCCCTTATTGTCAAACCGAATATAATCGAGGCGCCAATGACTGGGGCGTTACCTATGGCTGCGTCCTTGTATGAGCGTGTCCGGCGGGTGATCCCACCCGTTGAATGGCCCGCGTTCGCCGGCGATATTGAAGCCATCTTAGCGCTGAAGCGTGAGCGCAATGCGGTGGTGCTGGCGCACAATTACCAGACGCCCGAAATTTTTCATTGCGTGGCAGACATCGTCGGCGACAGCCTGGCGTTGGCCCACAAGGCGGTGACGGTCGACGCCGACATCATCGTGGTTGCCGGCGTTCATTTCATGGCCGAGACGGCAAAACTGCTCAATCCGAACAAGACCGTGCTCATCCCGGATCTCCGCGCCGGCTGCTCGCTGGCCGAATCGATCACGGCAAACGACGTGCGGCTAATGCGGCTGCGGTATCCGGGGGTCCCCGTTGTTACTTACGTCAACACTTCCGCCGCCGTAAAAGCGGAGTCCGACATCTGCTGCACGTCCGGCAACGCCAAGGCGGTGGTGGAATCGCTTGGCGTGGCGCGTGTGCTGATGCTCCCGGACGAATATCTGGCGAGGAACGTGGCAGCCGATACAGACGTCGAGATCATCGCCTGGAAAGGCCATTGCGAGGTGCATGAGCGCTTCACCGCAGCAGACATCCGGGAACTGCGCGATGCCCATCCAGGCGTCATCGTGCTGGCCCATCCAGAATGCCCACCAGACGTTGTCGCGGAGGCGGAGTTCTCCGGCTCGACCGCGGCGATGTCGGATTATGTCGAGCGTGAGAAACCGAAGCGTGTCGTCCTTCTGACCGAATGTTCGATGAGCGACAACGTCGCGGTCGCGCATCCCGACGTCGAGTTCGTTCGCCCATGCAATCTGTGCCCGCACATGAAGCGCATCAACCTGGCCAACATTCGCGCCGCACTCGAGCAGAACCGGCATGAGGTCCGGATTGATCCCGAAATTGCCGGCCCCGCCCGCCGCGCGGTCGAGCGCATGCTTTCCCTATGAGTCTGGAGGTTCGCGAAATCGCGGGGGCGCCGGTCGTCATCGGCGGCGGCATTGCCGGCCTGATGACGGCGCTTCATCTGGCGCCGGAACCGGTCGTGCTTTTGACCAACGCGCCGCTTGGAACCGGAGCCTGCAGTGAACTTGCCCAGGGCGGTCTTGCGGCAAGTCTCGGGGGCGACGACGGCCCAGATTTTCACCTTTGCGACACGATAGCTGCCGGCGACGGACTCTGCGATGAGGCCACGGTGCGGCGAGTGGTACGAGCTGCACCCGAAGCGATTAGGACGATCCAAAGGTTCGGCGTCGACTTCGACCAGCACCCTGACCGCGCGTTGCGACTTGGGCTCGAGGCGGCACACTCGCGACGGCGGATTGTGCATGCAGCCGGCGACGCCACCGGTCGCGAGTTGGTGCGCGCGCTCGTCGCCGCGGTTCGGCGTACAGCCTCGATCACCATTATCGAAAATGTGGAGGTCCGCCGGCTGGTCGTGCAGGACGGGTCGGTCATCGCCGTGGTCGCAGCAGGACGAGCCGGCGCGCTCGCTCTGCCCACGCGTCGCGCGGTGCTGGCGACCGGCGGCGTCGGCGGGCTGTTTTGCGACACGACAAACCCCGCTGGCTCATGGGGTCACGGGCTGGCGCTCGCCGCATGGGCGGGGGCGGAACTCGCCGACTTGGAATTCATACAGTTCCATCCAACTGCGCTCGACGGTCCGCGCCGGCCGATGCCGCTGGTGAGCGAAGCCGTGCGTGGCGAAGGCGCGGTGCTCATCGATGAGCGAGGAGAGCGCTTCCTCGCCGACACACCTGGCGGTGAACTTGCGCCTCGCGACGTCGTAGCGCGCGCCATTTGGCACCAGCTTGCCGTTGGACGCCGCGTATTCCTGGACGCACGGCAAAGTCTCGGCCCGAGATTTGGCAAGCGTTTTCCAGGCATCGCCGAATTGTGCCGGAGCGCAGGAATCGACCCAGCGACCGACCTGATCCCGGTGCGCCCGGCGGCACATTATCACATGGGCGGCGTCGCCGTAGACAGCGCCGGCCGCAGCTCCATCGAGGGATTGTGGGCCTGCGGTGAGGTGGCCTGTACCGGCCTGCACGGCGCCAACCGCCTGGCCAGCAACTCGCTCACCGAAGCGGCGGTCACCGCGAGCTGGGTTGCCGAAAGCGTTGCCGGCACGTCGTATACCCGGCGACCGCGCAGATGCTCCACATTCGTCCCTCCACGACCAGACGCTTCCGTGGTCCGCCCGATTGTCTCCGCCGCCCTGGGTATCATCCGCGACGGCGAGGCAATGCGCGAAGCGGTGGCGACCCTGCTGCCGATCGCAGCCAATAGTGTCGCTGCCTCTGGTCCGGCTTTGGTCTCACTGATGATCGCCGCGGCGGCCCTGAGGCGGGAAGAGAGTCGAGGCGCGCACTGTCGGTCCGATTTCCCGCTCCACGATGCCAACGTGCGCCCATCACGGCTGACACTGCACAGCGCAATGCGGGCCGCGGCCGCACTCGATTGCCGGGCTACCATACGGAGCACTTGATATGACTTCATTCTCCCCCCTCCCCGCGACCCTGATCGAACCGATTGTGCGCGTTGCGCTCCTCGAAGACCTGGGCAGATCCGGCGACCTGACCACCGATGCGGTTATCCCGTATGATTGCACTGCCACGTTGGTGCTCAAAGCGAGGCAGGCGGGCGTCGTTGCCGGGCTCGATCTGGTCTCGTATGCCTTCCTTCTCGTGGAACCGGCGATCAACATCCAGATCTGGCGCCCTGATGGCAGCGAGGTTGGGGCCGGGGAAACCATTGCAAGATTGTCCGGACCCGCACGAGGCCTGCTCACGGCCGAACGCACGGCCCTCAATTTCTTATGCCGGCTGAGCGGCATTGCCACTGCCACAGCGGCCATGGTTGAGGCCGTGCGCGGTCACAAGGCGAGGATTGTATCGACGCGAAAGACGACGCCCGGGCTGCGGGCATTGGAGAAATACGCCGTGCGCGTCGGCGGCGGTGCCAATCACCGGTTCGGCCTCGATGACGGCGTGCTCATAAAGGACAACCACATCGCGATCGCCGGCGATATGCGCACAGCAATAGAGCGGGCGCGCGCCGCAGCAGGGCATATGGTGAAGGTCGAGGTCGAGGTCGACACGCTGAAGCAGCTCGATGCAGCGCTCGCGATTGGTGTTGACGCGGTGCTGCTCGACAATATGTCGGTCGAGGATCTTGCCCGCGCGGTTTCTATAGTGGATGGCCGTACGATCACCGAGGCGTCCGGTCGGGTGATGCCGAAAACGGCGGCGGCGATTGCGGCGACCGGTGTCGATCTCATCTCCATGGGTTGGCTGACGCACAGCGCCCCGATCCTCGACATCGGCCTGGACATGCCGGACCACCAGAACATCTGCAAGCACTTGAACTGAGGATTACGGCGTGAGGAGCAACATCAGCTCGGCAGGCGTAGGAGGTGCTGGAAAGACGTGCCGCAGCTCGCCTTTAGCGAGTGCGCCCCAAAGCCAAGAAGGCGTACCGGACTAGCAAACAAAGGTTTGACGATGACGATTGGAATGAACTCGGAGTTCGACGTGAACCAGACCATGCAATCGGTCGACGGAACGCCTCCGCGATGGAACCGCAAAGAGGCCGAGGCCATCTACGGCATGCCATTCAACGATCTGCTGTTCCTGGCTCAGACGATCCACCGCCAGAACTTCGATCGAAACCGAGTGCAGCTGTCGCGGCTCCTTAGCATCAAGACCGGCGGGTGCCCCGAAGATTGCGGCTATTGCAGCCAGTCTGCGCATTACGAAACCGGTGTGAAGGCGTCGAAGCTGGTGGACGTCAAGCATGTCATCGACGAAGCGGCCAAGGCGCGTGATGGCGGCGCAACGCGCTATTGCATGGGCGCGGCGTGGCGAAGTCCCAAGGAGCGCGACATGGACGTTGTGGTCGCCATGATTGAGGGCGTCAAGGCCCTCGGCATGGAGACCTGCATGACGCTCGGCATGCTCGATCTTGAGCAAGCTGCTCGCCTGAAGCAGGCCGGTCTCGACTACTATAACCACAACATCGATACCTCTGAGCGCTACTATGGCGAGGTTATTTCAACCAGGACTTTTGCCGACCGGCTGAAAACGCTTGGGCACGTGCGCGCGGTTGGGATGAAAGTCTGCTGCGGCGGCATTGTCGGGATGGGAGAAGAAAAGACCGATCGCATCGACATGCTGGTCACGCTCGCGAACCTGCCCGAGCCGCCGGAAAGCGTGCCGATCAACATGCTTATTCCCATCGAAGGCACGCCGCTTGCCGCGGCCGACGCCATCGATCCGATCGATTTCGTCCGCATCGTTGCGCTCGCGCGGGTGATGATGCCGAAATCCTATGTAAGGCTGTCCGCCGGCAGGACGGCGATGAGCGACGAAACGCAGGCGCTGTGCTTCTTTGCCGGCGCCAATTCGATCTTTGTCGGCGACACGCTGCTGACGGCGGGAAATCCCGGCGAGGACAAGGATACCCTTCTGTTCCGGCGCCTCGGCATTGAGCCTATGGAACTCGCCACGCAATGAAGGAGGCAATTCTTGCCCGCTATGACGCAACCTTGCGGGGACTGGGGCGCAAGGACCGGTTGCGGACGCTCGCACCGCGCGCCGGGCTCGACTTCTCGTCGAACGACTATATCGGACTTGCCGCCTCCAAAAGACTGGGCGATGCGGTTTCGACGGCGATTGCGCGGGGCACGCCAGTGGGCGCCACCGGATCGCGGCTGTTGCGCGGCAATGCACCGGAACATGAGCAACTGGAGGCGGACGCAGCGGCATTTTTCGGAGCCGAGCGTGCACTGTTCTTCGGCAGCGGCTATATCGCCAACTTCGCTCTGCTGACGGCCCTGCCGCAGAAAGGCGACCTGCTGGTCCTCGACGAGCTCGCTCATGCCAGCATGCATGAGGGTGCCCAGGCCGGGCGCGCTGAGTTCAAGCTGGCCGCGCACAACGACGTCGACGCTGTCGAGGACGCAATCACCCGCTGGCGCGCCGAAGGCGGCATGGGGCGGGTGTGGATCGCCTTCGAAAGCCTTTACAGCATGGATGGCGACCGTGCGCCGATGGAGAGCCTGGTCGCGCTGGCTGATCGGTACCAGGCATTCATCGTCGTCGATGAAGCGCATGCCACCGGCGTCTGGGGACCGGACGGCCGGGGACTGGCCGCCGCGTATGAAGGCCGCGACAACATCGTCACGCTCCACACATGCGGCAAGGCGCTTGGCGCATCCGGCGCGCTCGTTACCGGACCGCGAACACTGTGCGACTATCTTATCAACCGGTGCCGGCCATTCATCTATGCGACCGCACCATCGCCGCTGATGGCAGTCGCGGCACGTGAGGCGCTGACTATTCTGTCTGACGAGCCTATGCGTCGTGCTCAGTTGCACGAGCGTGTCGCTTTCGCGAGCCGGCAATTGGCCGAACGCTGCGGCGTGATGCCCAGCGGCTCGCAGATCCAGCCGCTTGTGATCGGCGATAACAGCCGCACCATGGCGGTGGCGGCAGGACTGCAGGCACGCGGCTTCGACATACGCGGCATTCGCCCGCCGACAGTGCCTGAGGGTACGTCGCGCCTGCGCATTTCGCTGACTCTCAACGTCGACGAAGCCGACATTTCCGCCATGGTCGAGGCTCTCGTCGGAGTGTTGGCCACAGCATGACCAAACGCATCGTCGTCACCGGAACAGACACTGGAATTGGCAAGACAGTGTTTTCGGCCGGACTTGCCGGGCTGCTCGACGGCTTCTACTGGAAGCCGGTGCAATCGGGCCTCAACGAGGAGACCGACAGCGAGGTCGTCGCCCGGCTTTCCGGCTTGCCCGACGGACGCGTGCTGCCCGAAGTCTATCGACTGACGATGCCGCTGTCGCCGCATCGATCAGCCGAAATCGACGGCGTCGCGATCGAGGCCGACGATCTTTCATTTCCGGTCCTGCCGACACCGCTCGTCATCGAAGGCGCCGGCGGGCTGATGGTGCCGCTCAATCGACAGACAAGGTTCATTGACATATTCGAACAATGGCGGCTGCCGGTCATACTGTGCGCCCGCACCGCGCTTGGCACCATCAATCATACGCTGTTGTCGATCGAGGCCCTGAGAGCCCGCTCCATCCCGCTCATCGGCATTGCCTTCATTGGCGAAGAGGTGGCCGATACACAAAGGACAATCGTGGAATTCGGCGGCGTGCCGCAGCTGGGCAGGCTGCCGCACCTCGGTCCGCTGACGGGTGAAACGTTGAGAGATGCAATGATTTCCGGCTTCGACCTGGCCATGATTGCCGGAGGCGACTGATGGCGGAGTCTCGAGTCTGGCATCCGTTCACGCAGCACGCGCTAGAGCCCTCGCTCCCTGAAATCGTGCTGACTGAAGGCGCCTATCTCCACAAGGCCGACGGCTTCCGCATCCTCGATGCGATTTCTTCCTGGTGGGTCGTCACCCATGGCCATCGCCACCCCCGCATCATGAAGGCCATCGAGACGACCGCCTCGAGCCTCGACCAGATCATCTTCGCGGGCTTCACCCACGAGCCGGCCGAACGGCTGGCCGAGGCGCTTGTAGGCATCGCACCCGCCGGCCTCCACCGGGTGTTCTATTCCGACAGTGGCTCGACCTCAGTCGAAGTCGCGCTGAAGATGGCGCTCGGCTATTTCCGTAACATCGGCGCGTCGCGTTCGCGCATCGCCGTCATGGAGCACAGCTATCATGGCGACACCATCGGCACGATGAGCGTCGGCGCCCGTGGCGTCTTCAACGCCGCCTATGAGCCTTTGCTGTTCGAGGTCGACACCATCCCCTTCCCGGCCGCCGGGCGCGAGCAGGAAACGCTGGATCGGTTCGAGGCCGTTAGCCGCGACCGGCGCGCAGCCGCGCTGATCGTCGAGCCGCTGGTGCTTGGCGCCGGCGGCATGCTGATGTATCCGGCCTGGGTTCTTGCCGAATTGAAGAGGATCGCCGAAGCCTCCGGCACGCTCGTGATCGCCGATGAAGTGATGACCGGCTGGGGGCGCACCGGAACCATGTTTGCCTGCGAACAGGCGTCCGTCTCGCCCGACATCTTGTGCACCTCGAAAGGTCTGACCGGTGGTACCATCCCGCTGGCCGCCACGATCGCCACCGATGCCATCTTCCACGCTCACTTTTCGGAGGATCGCAAGAAGACGTTTTTCCATTCGAGCTCCTACACCGCCAATCCGATCGCCTGCGCGGCAGCACTTGCCAATGTCGAGATCTGGCGTGACGAGCCGGTGGCCGAGCGGATCGCGGTCTTGAGCGCGAGGCAGGCCGCGGGGCTGCAACGCTTCCGGGACAATCCATATTTCACCGACTGCCGGACAACCGGCACCATCGCGGCACTCGACCTACGCACCGGCTCAGCCGGTTATCTGGCCGAGATCGGGCCAAAACTGCGCGCTTTTTTCCTTGAGCGCGGCCTGTTGGTGCGCCCGCTCGGCAATGTCCTCTATCTTCTGCCGCCCTATTGCATCACCAGCGACGAATTGGACGGGCTCTATGACGCGATAGAGGAGGCCGGCGAACGCTTCGGCTCGCGGCCATGAACCTATCGTCGCGCGTTCTCGGCTTCGGCCATCATGCGCCGACGCGCAAGGTCGAGAACCCGGAAATCGAAGACCGGCTCGGGCTTGAGCCCGGCTGGATCGAGCGGCGCACCGGAATTCGCTCGCGCTTCTGGGCAACAGACGAAGACACGCTGTCGGGCCTTGCCGCCTCTGCCGGCGACATGGCGCTGACCAATGCCGGTATCGACCGCGGCGACGTCGGTCTACTCTTGCTCGCCACGTCGACGCCCGATCACCTTCTGCCGCCAAGCGCGCCGCTGGTCGCACATCGGCTGGGGCTAGGCCGCGCCGGAGCGATCGACCTGACCGGCGCCTGCGCCGGCTTCATCTATGCGCTGATGTTCGCCGACGGGTTCACCCGCCTGCACGGCAAAGCGAGCCTTGTCATCGCCGCCAACATCCTCAGCCACCGCATCAATTTGGCCGAGCGCGCCAGCGCCGTGCTGTTTGCCGATGCCGCCGGCGCCATGGTGATCAGTCCTTGCGATGACCCGGATCGAGGCATTCTCGGCGCTTCGGTGGATTCCGACGGCTCGCGCTACGGGCTAATCCAGATTCCCGCCGGGGGAAGCAACACTCCGTTCCATGCCGACCTCGACCTCGCGCAGACACGGATGACGATCACTGACGGCCGTGAAGTATTCAGCAAGGCCGTGGAGATGATGACCGCCTGCTCGAGAGATGCGCTCACTGCTGCCCGACTGAGGCCGCAAGACCTCGATCGTTTCGTGCCGCATCAGGCCAATGCGCGCATTTTCGACGCGGTCGGCAGGAACCTCGGCATCGCTGATCACTCGATCGTCAAGACGATCGCCGAATATGGCAACTCTTCCGCCGCGACGATCCCGCTCTCATTGTCGCTGGCCCATCGGGCGCAGCCGTTTCGGCCTGGCGAGAAAGTCCTCTTGGCGGCAGCGGGTGCGGGTCTCAGCGGCGGCGCGCTTGTGGTGGGAATTTAGCAAAGCAATGCTTGCGCACAGGACTGCTCATGAATGAGACTATGAGAATGGCTCAATACGCAAATAGTCGCCGGCAAGCTCCATAGAGCTGGGGTCCGTGCGGTGCTCCGCGATGTCTAAGTATCGACCCGCTTGCTCAAATCGCAGCGCTCATCGAAGGCCAGCAATACCTCATGCAGAGCGAAAATCCCCAACCGCCCGTTTCAAAGACGCTCGCCCCATTTCGAAACAAGGTGTTTCGCTCAATTTGGGCGGCCACCCAGATTTCCAGCCTCGGTTGGCTAGTGCAAACGGTCGCCATCAGTTGGCTTATGGCAACGATTTCAGCGTCCGACCTCATGGTGGCACTCGTCCAGGCCGCATCCACATTGCCGGTGTTCTTCCTCTCAGTTTTCGCCGGAGCCATTGCCGACAACTTCAGCCGCCGGTGGGTGATGTTTGCGGGACACTGCCTGATAGCATCGGCGTCGACGACGCTGATGATTTCTGTGGGTCTGGGATTTGTCAGTCCTTGGCTGATTCTCGGGTTAGGTTTCCTGGCCGGCTGCGGCTTTGCCTTGAATGATCCGGCTTGGCACGCTTCGGTCGGCGATATCCTTCACAAACGCGACATTCCGGCCGCAGTGACGCTTATGTCCGTCGGATACAACATTGTGCGCAGCGTTGGTCCAGCCTTGGGGGGCGTGATCCTGGCCGTCTTTGGGCCGCTGGCCGCTTTCGCCTTGGCTGCGGTGAGTGATCTGGCGCCCATAAGCGCGATATGGCGCACCAAATGGGAGGTCCGCTCTTCGCCTCTCCCTCGTGAGAGAATGACGACGGCAATTCATGACGGAGTGCGCTTTACGGCGATGTCTTTGGAGATCAGGGCAGCGACCGCCCGAGCCGCTCTTTTCGGGTTGGCAAGCATCTCCATTCTGGCGTTGCTCCCCCTCGTCGTCCGGGATCAGTTGAAGAGTGGGCCAATTGTCTACGGTATCTTATTGGCCGGCTTCGGCATGGGTGCTTTCATCGCGGGTATGGGCAACGGCTTCTTGAGGAAGGTCACGTCTCAAAACAGGCTGGTGGCCTTCGCCTCTGTGGCTTGTGCAGTCTGTTGCCTCTCCCTTGCCCTTACATCGTCGCTTCCTGTGGCGGCCATTTCGCTGGCGCTCGGCGGAGCGGGTTGGCTTATCACCTGGACGGGCATTGACGTGTCGGTGCAGTTGGCAAGCCCAAGGTGGGTTGTAGGCCGCACGCTCTCCATTTACTACGCCTTGAGCGCAGGCGGTATGGCTGCTGGCAGCTGGATCTGGGGTTCTGTCGCGCAAAACTATTCCTTGACCTCAGCATTGGAGGGCGCCGCAGGCGCTCTGTTGCTGGTTGCAGCAGCGGGGATCGTGTTGCCGGTCCGTCCCTGGGAAGAAACCGATCAAGAAAGTTCAGTTTTTCATCCGCCGGACGTGGCTCTCGATCTGAAACCCAGAAGTGGCCCTATCGTGGCCAAGGTCGAGTATTTGATATCGGAGGAAAATATCGAGGCCTTTCTGGGCTCCATGCGCACGCGGCGACACGTCCAGAGCCGTGCCGGTGCACGAAACTGGACGCTCCAGCGAAATCTGCAAACACCGTCACTTTGGACGGAGACATTCCGCACCCCCACCTGGATGGACTTTCTCCGCCTAAATCATCGACTCACCGCAGCAGATAAGGAAGTCGCCCAGCATCTCCTGTCACTGCATGAAGGAGAGGTGCCTCCGCAGACAGTGCTTTCGATTGAACGGACGACCGAGGCAATTCGTACCCGTACCTCGACAATCTTTTCTCGTCCTCCAAGATGACGCCATCAAGCTGCTGTCCAGGGACAGGGTGGATCACCGGTGCTTTGCAGAGCACAGCCTCACACCGAGAGCAGCGTGCTCCGGGTTGTGCGCTTTCGCGCGCACCCAGGCGAGATGATGGTGAACGCGGCGTCAAGTGGAAGTCCCCTGCATACGCTTGCGGAGTCTTCTGCGAGAGCCCATGCCGACGAGCGCCAAACAAGGTCTGATGCCTTTCGGCGTCGTGGCCTCAACTCATCGATTCGCGAGAAAAGCATCGAATGCAGCAGCAACGGCGCGAACAACAAAGCGGTGCTCCGGCCGCACGCGGATGAAGCCGTTTTCGACGTCCAGGATCCCCTCCTCAGCCAGCGTCACCAAACTCTCAACTGAATCGAGAAAACGAGCTGGTTCGATTTCGTGGGCGGCACAGATGGTCGGCACGTCGGCCTCCAAATCGCACATCAGTCGCTCGATGATCGCTGCGCGCACCCGGTCATCGTCGGTCAGACGGTGACCCTTTGATGTCGCCAGACGTCCACTTGCGATGTGCCGGGCGTAAGAATCCCGTGTTACTTCGTTCTGAACATACCCCTCGCGGACTCGGCCAATAGCCGACGCGCCGAAGCCGATCACGTTTTGCAAGTATCGGCCGAGTATCCCAGCGAATTACGCCGTAGGCGCCCGGTCTTCTGTCGCTAGCGCAAGTTCGTCGTCCGGCGGAGCGAAATGATCGAGCCCGATCTCCCGGTAGCCAGCGCCAACCAGTGTCTCGGCGACAGTTGCAGCCTGTTCGGCGCGAAGATCGCCGTCCGGTAGACCTGCCTGCTCGATTAGGCGCTGATTCTTTATCACGGAAGGAATATGCGCGTATCCGAACACCGCAAGCCGGTTGGGGCGCATGGCGACCGCAGCCATCGCGGTCTGGATGCAGGACTGCACAGTCTGTTTCGGTAGACCGAAGATGAGGTCGAAGTTGATATGGCCAACGCCATGCCGGCGGAGATTTTGGACTGCAGCGGCCGTCTGCACCTTACTCTGGATCCGATTGATCGCCTTTGCACATCGGGATCAAAGCTCTGCATCCGATGCTCGCGCGGTTGACACCGTTAGCTGCCAGGGCTTCGGCCATTTCCGGTGTGAACGTTCGGGGATCGATCTCCACGGCGATCGCAGCAGTTTTGCTGAAAGCGAAGTGGCGGCGTAGAAATTCCATCAGCGCCAAGTGCTCGGCTGGCCCGATAAGGTGAGGCGTTCCGCCGCCGAAATGCACATCGCTCACCGGCAGCCCTTGCCGCACTTGCTCCGACACCAAACTGATCTCCTGACGCAGCACCGCTAAATAATTAAGGATCGGGCCGTTGCGACGGATGACCGCGGTAGGGAAGCCGCAATACCAGCACATGGATCGGCAAAACGGAATGTGGAAATAGAGCGACACCGATTCGTCGGCCGGGAGGCCCCCCAGCCATTCCTCATAATCGTCAGCACCAACTGCCGCAGAGAAGTCTGGCACAGTCGGATAGATGGTATACCAAGGCGGCCGGGGGTCCCGGTACTTTGTCAGGATTGAGGTGTGCAAGGAGCTGTCATCCCACGTCGCTCATCCATCATTCTTTCGTTGCGCGCTCGTCCTGGTCTCTGACCTAAGTCAGTGCGTCCCGCTTATGTCGCAGTCTCGTTTGGACAGGATGGGGTCAACCACGCCGGGGAGCGCGCGTGCCATGGTTGCGCCTGAGGTGATGGTGCGGTGCCGCATTCAACGTCTGAGTACGTGACGCCAGTGCAGTGTGCTTGAGGCGTCTGCGGAAGAACTTTGCAATGCGAAATTCATGTCCGACGCAACGGACCTGTCAAGCCTCGTTCAGACGCCATCCAGGTCCAGCCAGCGGCCTTCCCTGCCGGCCGAAAAACCATACCGGCTTTAGCCACCGAGACGCTCTAAAGCTGACGTCGGCTCATTTGATGAAAGGAGGACGCCGCTAGGGGGTGCACAAGGTTCCCCGGCTTGACGTCGCTTCGAGCGAAGAGCGGTGTGGCTTGTCGTCAAGCGCCGGGCAGCGTGCCCCCTACCGATATCCCGAAAAGATCGACCAAGATGGCCATGCCGACGCCACACGCGGTCTGGATGAGGCCGACCATGAAAATGCGATTGGCGCGTTCGTAGATGGGGCGCCGCAAGGAACTCATGTCGAGCAGCATGGACAGCGCTCTCATCTGCAGTGCGATGCCGAGCAGGATCGGCACTACGGCGAACAGATCGTAGAGTTGCCATGGCAAGGGGTTCGCGGCCCAATGAGTGAGGAAGCCGAGGGAAAAGGCAAGCAGGATACCCACGGCAGTGATTGTGCCGTTGCGGAAAATGGTCTCGATCGGTTCTTCCTTCGGATCGTGCTCGTCCAAGCGGCTTCCTTTCGTTGCTCTTTCCGTCGAGACTAAGTTCTCGAGAATACTGTTCATCGCCAATTACTCGAGGCGAGCCGTAGGCAGCCGTTTCAGGGTGCGCTCCCTCTCGCTTCCGGCCGCGCAATGTACCTGCACGGCGAACTTACAGCGGCGAAAAGGTGCTGCGGCCACCATGCGACGCCTCGGACGTGCACGCCCTCTGTTCCTGGCGCAGCCCTTGCGGAGCGTACGCGCAGTGATCCTTCTCGGTAGCGGATGGCGCGGCCTCCGTTGCGGTCAGACGGGAAGCCGTCGCTGTTAAACGAGACTGTCACATATCGAACATGGCGAACCGTGTCGCACATTTCTTTTCGCAGTGACCCTCAAAAAAAGTGATTCCAGCGAGACGAAGGCGCGTCGGCCCGATTTTGGTGTCGGCCGCATCTACGCTTCAGGTTGGCATGTCGCTTGCTGCTCTATTCGGAGAGCTGCAGCGGTCCGACCGGAGTGTTTCACATGTAAACGATAATGAATCTCCTAGCAGAAAACACTATTATAAGTACATGTGGCTTTTACGCTGGCTCACCTCTCGTGTCAAGCGCTTTGGCGTCCACATATTGGAGACAACACGCACAAAATTTAGAGGAAAAGCTTGCTCTTTCGCCTCTATCCTTTTTATTCCTTCATGGAGATCTAGACATGTACATCAAGAGTCCTCTTCTCGGCTTAACTGCTCTGATGACCATTTCCGTCGGTCGAGCAGCTGGCGCCGAGCGGGAACCGGCCGAGTACATCAAGATCTGCGACGTCCTCGGCTCGGGATATTCCTATATTCCCAACACCGAGACCTGCCTGCGCATCGGCGGCTATGTCCGTTACGATATCGGCCTGGGTGACGTCCGATCGTATGACAGCGCAAGAACCTCGGACGTGAGAACTGGCGAGGACCAAGGCACTTGGCGAAACAGCACACGCTTCACGTTCAAAACTTGGACCGGCCAGCAGACCGAGCTCGGCGCGTTGACGACCTATACCGAAACCCAGGTGAATTTTGGCAACAGCGCTAACTCGCATGACAGTCCTCAGAACTATGATTTCAACAGCGGCCTCGCACTGGCTTCTGCCTGGGTCGAGCTGGGAGGCCTGCGAGTTGGCAAGGAGGGGTCGGCCTTCGATACGTTTGCAAGCTACGCTGGCAACGTTCTCGATAGTATGCTCGTTCCGTCGGCCGGCTTCGACACCAACGTGGCTCAGTACCACTTCGACGCCGGCAACGGCATTTCGACTGTGATTTCGCTCGAACAAGGATCGGGCTCAGCCGGTACTATCGACAGCTATATTCCGCACGTTGTCGCCGGCTTGAAATACACGCAAGGCTGGGGCTCGATCATCGGCGTCGCGGCTTATGACAGCAATTACGAAGCTTTTGCCGGCAAGATCCGCGTCGACGTCGCTGTCACAAACCAGCTGTCGCTGTTTGGACTCTTCGGCTACGGTTCCAATGCCAGTCTCAACGAGGACTCAAACGGCGCAATTGCCAATCATGGGCGCGGCTCGTACAAAATCTGGAACGGCCAGTGGGCTTTCTGGGCGGGCGCCACCTACGAGTTTGACGAGAAAACTTCGTTCAACCTTCAGGTCTCGGGTGATCAGCTCAAGGATGCTGGTGTGGCTGCAAACGTCGCCTACATGGTCGTTCCCGGCTTCACGGTCACAGCCGAGGTCGATTACGACCACTACGGCAACTCTGGCCTCGGCCCTGCCGAGCCTACCGCCGTCAAGGGCACGAGCAAGCCGAACAGCGTCGGCGGCATTCTCCGCTTACAAGGCTCATTTTGAAATCTCTCCAGTCGCGAGCATGGCAAAGGCACTTGCCTCGACAACGCACGCATGGAGAGCTTCGTTCGCCATCTTGAAGTCTGCATCGACCGTCCACGGCCCATCGTACCAACTAGAAACTGAAAGTTATGAGCCCTGTGTACTACACCTAGCCCTTGACCTGCCCGATGAACCGGCCAGGGGCCGTCAGTTCAAATTCGGGGCCGTTTAGAGGGCAGTGTGAGGCCGTGTTAGGTAAGCGCCACTGCAATGTCGAGGCCGCGACACGCCTGTCGCTTTGGACGGCTGGAATTGCCCTTCGCGGCGCCATTCATTCTCTCAACATTTACGTGATAATGCACGCTGAGTCCGAGCCGCGTGGCAGCACCCATCCTAGGTGTGAGCTTTCGAGAGGTTGTCCATTCGGACCGGACCGAGGAGACTGGAGTTACCACGCTTCAGCATCCATCGGAGGGTCCGAATGAACATCCACAAGAATGCCCGTCTCACACCGCTGCGTCGAGAGGAGATGGCGTTATCGGTGATAGAAGGCGCTTTTTCCAAAGCCCATGCGGCGCGCGTCTATGGCGTGTCGGCCAAGATCGTGGCGCGCTGGGTCGAGCGCTATAAGACCAAAGGGCGGGCCGGCATGGTCGACCGCTCGTCGCGGCCCACCGTCATGCCGAGCCTGACCGAACAGTCCGTGGCCGAGCGCATCGCAGCCTTGCGTCGCCAGCGGCTGACCGGCAAGCACATCGCCCATGAGGTCGGCGTCTCGCCCGCCACCGTCAGCCGGGTTCTCAAGCGTGCCGGGCTGTCGCGGCTCAGGGATATCGAGCCGGCCGAACCGGTCCGGCGCTACGAGCGGGAGCATCCCGGCGAGATGATCCATATCGACATCAAGAAGCTCGGCCGCTTCAGCCAAGTCGGCCATCGTATCACCGGCGATCCGCAAAAGGGCAAGTCGCGCGGCGCCGGCTGGGAGTTCGTCCATGTCTGCATCGACGACGCGTCCCGCATCGCCTTCTCGCAAATCCTGCCCGACGAGAAAAAGGAGTGCGCCATCGCCTTCCTCAAGGCCGCGGTCGCCTATTACGCCAGCCTCGGCGTCACGATAGCCCGCGTCATGACCGACAACGGCTCCTGCTACAGATCAAAGGCCTTCGCCAAGGCCTGCCGCGATCTCGGCCTCAAGCACGTCACGACAAGACCCTATACGCCCAAGACCAATGGCAAGGCCGAGCGCTTCATCCAGACAGCACTGCGCGAATGGGCCTACGCCATTGCCTATCCGACATCCGATCATCGTGCCGCCGAACTGCCTGTCTGGCTGCACAGATACAATTGGCATCGTCCACATGGCAGCCTAAAGTCAAAAACGCCTATCAGTCGCCTCGCCCTGATCGAGGACAACCTGTTGAAGCTCCACACCTAGGTCACTATCGGGGGGCCTTAAACCTGAACAGCTCCATCGTCGCGGCTGCTGCGGAAGCAGGAGCTATCACTGGGACCCGTACTGGTGCTTGTCAGCCGCTGAGCCGCTACTTCGTCTTAGGAAGAGCATTGTCCTTGCCAAAAGCCGGCCAGTATTTCGAGATTGCCAGTGTGGCGCCGGCTGAAGAGAAATGACCATAGTCGAAATATAAAAACTCTCCTCTATCGAAATAGGCGCAGCGTCCTGCGCTGCACAGGAATTTCAGCGGATCGATGAATGTGGCGCCTTTGGTAAATGAGCGCACACGTTCGTTGACGTCGGGGTCCATCGCGATCGGCCAGGACGTATCGTCCAGATTTTGGCGCTTGGCGAAGAACGCAATTTTCCGGACGTCAGTTGGGAACTGCGGAGACTGGCCGATGACAAACACGCGCACGCCCAGGGCACGAAGCGTAGCGATTGTTTGCTGAAGACCGTCGAAACCTCTGACCTCATAGTCACTCCATCTACCGCTGAGGATAACCGTCTTGATGTCCGCTTCCAAGATGACGTCCAAGGCCTTGCGATTGAACCGGACACAATCAAGACGATCGTACGGGTAGTAATAGAGTATCGGCGCGCAGCTGGCGTACGTATATTCAACGATGTTCGCCTGCAATCGATTTATGTTAGCACCCAAGCCGGAAACATAGTGCGCGGCGAAGGAGTCGCCCCACAAAAAAACCGTTGTTGGAAAACCGCTGGTGCGCGTGCAATCCTCCATATTCCAGCTTTCGATCCGGCTGGTGCCCTCGTTGAAACAGATGCCATTCCTCCAGTCCCCGACGGAAATGCGCCGCTGGACATAGTCCGGAAACCGTTGCGGAAAGCCGTTGCCGAGCGCCCCCGCCGCTCCGCCGGCACAAAGGACAACGATCGCGAGCGCTGAAAAGGCGAAGATAGGCCCCGGGGAGGTGAAGGCCCTCTTCTGTCGAAACGGCTGCTCTACAAACTTCCAGGAGAATGCAGCCAATGCGAGGCTTGCCACCAACATCGCACCGGTCATCAACGGATCGAGTTTTTGGAACGAAAGATAGTGCGCGAACGCATTGAGAGGCCAGTGAACAAGATACAACGAATACGAGATGAGCCCAATCCAGACCAGCGGCCTGACTTCGAGCATGCGGGTGGCGACCGTCGAGGGGGTATTTTGGCCAACATAGATCAGAAGGGCCGTTCCGATGCATGGATACAAGGCGTTGTAGCCTGGGAACGGATCACTCGCCGAAATCGCGAAGAACCCGATGGCGAGAAGGCCAAATCCGGCCACCCCCACCGACTCCATCAGGAATCGGTTGCCCAGCGGCGAGGGGCATTTGAGCATGAGCAGGGCGCCCAACATGAGTTCCCAGATTCGGGTCGGCAGCAGATAGAATCCGGCGGTGGGTGCCAGCGATGTCGCCATCACCGCCACTACGAAGCTGCAGAGAATTATCGGAAGAAGTGTCGTCAGCCAGCGCTTCCCGATGTAGCGATAGATTAGGAACATCAGGATTGGTGCGAAGATGTAGTACTGCTCCGCTACGGAAAGCGGCCAAGTGTGCAACAGTGGTAGAAGCGCGGCATCGATAGAGAAGTAACTTGACGTTTTCCAGAAGAAAACGTTCGACCAGAAGGTCGAGGTAGCTATGATGCTAAGACTGAATCCGCGCAGATCCGGTGGCAGAAGAATGAACAATGCCGCAATGCAGGTGAGAAGCATCACAAAGACGAGCGCCGGCAGAATGCGCCGGGCACGGCGCCAGTAGAAGTTGACGATGGAAAATTGGCCGCGTTCAAGGTCATCCAGGAGGCTTCCGCTGGTTAGGTAGCCGGAGATGACGAAGAAGATATCGACCCCGCTAAAGCCACCCGGGATCGCCGAAATTCCGAAATGAAAGAGTACGACCGGAAGTACAGCAACGGCCCTAAGGCCCTCGATATAGCGCCTATATTGCATCCAGCGGTTCCTTTTATTTTAGATCAGGACGCGATTGGAAGCTTTCAATCTCCGGTAGGAGTGCTGCCGAGATAAGGGCGGTATCAGCCACCTTTATCCGTCCCGAATGTTCTGTAAGTTGCAACTGGTACAGAAGCACGATCGCCATCGCCGGCCTTGACGGCCTGATTGTCGAGCAGATCGCGCGGATCGTTGACCATCACGGCCAGGTTATGTCCTGTCGAACAACCAAGCGGCTGTTTGAAGGATTCTTCATTGGGTAAGGCACCATATGAGGGACAGACCGGCGGACGGGCGTGATAGACAATCGCCTCAATTCGCACTGAGCCGGCGTCGTGTTGATCGCGCAATTGAATGTTGTCTTCTTCGATTGCCAACTGCCTGGCCTGATGGGCTACCCCTGCGCTGAGCTGGGGCGAACCGCTGATGAGGAGGTGGATGGCATCGAACCGGCCGCGACTGGCCTTGTCTAGGAAAACACGCAAACGCTGCCGTTCGGAAGCGCGCAGGCTTTGCAACGTCAGGACGGTGGTCTCCTCTCGGACAAGCATTGGTGCCGATGGTTCGACATCAACTGGCGTAGTGCTTGTGCAGCCACTTACGCTTGGTGCCAGAGCGACAAAGAGGATTATAAAACGCAACATCTTTGGATGACACTATTCGATGATGAAGCCGAGACCGCCCTGGGCGCTTGGCGCGCCCGCACGGATAGCAGCGCGGTCTCGCGGGGGACTTGTCACGGAATTCGTCGGAGCGCCCCCTCCGTTCAAAGCCGGTGCCGCCCGCTCGGTCGGTGCGCTCATCTGGTTTGGGTTGGAGCCTGGTCTTACAATGTAAGGCGTAACTAGAATGACCAGTTCTGACTCCTCTTTTTGAAACGAGGTCGAGCGAAAAAGCGGTCCCAGGATCGCCAGTTCTCCGAGCCAGGGAAAGGCCCTGACATCATTGTTGACGTTCCGCCTGATTAGACCGCCGATTGCGAAGCTCTGGCCGCTGGCGAGTTCGACGACCGTATCGGCTCGGCGCGTGGAAACTGCCGGCACGGAAATTCCGTTGATTTGCACGGCACCTTGCGTCGACAGTTCACTGACTTCGGGCGTTACGTGAATGTTGATTTGATTGTTGCTGAGAACTGTCGGCACAAATTCCAGACTGACGCCGAAGTGACGGAATTCAACCGATACCTGCCTGTTTTCCTGCAGGACAGGAATGGGAAATTCGCCGCCCGCGAGAAAGCTGGCCTTTTCACCCGACATAGCGGTGAGGTTCGGCTCAGCCAGGACGGAAGCTATATGCTCCTTGGCGAGCGCGTCGAGAACCGCGCTGACGTTGACGGCACCGTTGTCGAATCCGATTTCTGCTGTACCGCCACCCTGGGTTGAACCAGACCCAGCGCTTGCAGCGCTTCCGCTTAGAACGCCCACTTTGAAATTGCCGATTTGACCGAAGGCGGACAAGTTGACGCCGAGTGACTTCATGGCGCTGCGTGAGACTTCGGCTACGCGCACGCTGAGGTTAACTTGCAGGGATCCAGCGACCTTGATGTTGTTGACGACTTGCGCTCCGTCGCCCAGATATTGCTCAGTGACTCTTTTTGCGGTGTCGGCGACCTCTGCGTCGGGCGCCGTCCCGCTAAGGATTGCGCCGCGCGGCGTATAGTTGACGCGGATGGGATAGTCGCCGACCTGCTCCCGCAACATGGCGCGTAAATCCCCGATCGGTTGCGTGACAACGATACGCAATTCGGCGAGAGGCTCGCCATTGCCATCCAAGGCGAATAGGCTGGTCCGCCCCGATTTCTTGCCAAAGACGAAGATTGTTTTGCTCGATGGCGCCTGAAAATCCGCGATCGTGGGGTCAGCAACAAAGATGGTCGTGGCTGGCCCGGGCAGATGAACGGTCTCCCCGAGCGAAGAGGAAAGGGTCAGCGTGGCGTTGATGCTATTCGAAGCCGCATGCGGCGGGCCTTTGTCCTGCTTGTTTTGCGCCGCGACACCAAGTGGGAAAGTCACAATAAGCGCGCAGAGGAGATGGCCCAGGTAACGGGGCACTGCAGGTCTTGTAACCTTGTTGGCGATCGCCCGCCAATTGAGCGCAGCGCAAGGATGTTGAAGGATCAGCAAAATAGATCTTCTTTCGATTCGACAAACTATGCGGACGAGGCGTCAGTCAATTCTAGGATGTAACCAATGCCTCGGATGGTCTTGATCCGTGGCGTTGCACCTGATCTGGTCAGATGTCCCCGTAAACGATAAATTCCGACTTCAAGCGCGTTGGCAGACACGTCGTCGTTGAATGAATAGAGGTGATCTTCCAATTGCGCACGGGGCACGATGCGGCCTGCCCGGTTAAGCAGGTGCTCTAGAACACAGAGTTCGCGACGTGCGATCATCATTGGGTGCCCATCAACGAAAACCTGGCGGGCGACCGGATCAAAGTCGAGATTGCCAAATACGAGCCTCAGGTCGGTCATCTGTGTCGCCCGGCGCAGAATGGCTCTCATTCTGGCAATAAGCTCATCGGTAGAGATGGGTTTGAGCAGAAAGTCGTCCGCACCACCGTTGAAGATCGCAATTCGCTTATCGAGATCGTTAAGGCTGCTCATAATGACGGCAGGAACTGAATGCCCGTGGGTCCTCAACTGCCTCAGCCAACCCAAGCCATCGCCATCTGGCAGAGCCAATTCCAGCAGGAGAATTTCATAGCTGGCGCAAGAAAATGCACTCGAAGCCAGTTCCAGAGTACCAACGACATCAACGACGAAGCCGCCATCCCCGAGCGCAAGTCGCATGGCGCGCGCAAGATCCGCATGATGATCCACGAGCAGCGTTCGCATTTCATCTCCTCTCGAAGAGGGACGGCCCATCGAACGCGTCACCGGCGGCCATCTGATCGGAGCACACGGCGCGCAACTCGTCGCAGCTCTCGGAACTGGTCCGAGTCGGAGGGACATGCAAGTCGCTCGGTGGCAATAGGCGCGGGTGAGGACCAACTGACGGGCTCAAATACGCCGGTCGGCGAACCCACGAGGCCAGCAACCCGCGTGCGATTTCTCGTTGCATCATCTCTCCTACGTGCAGCCCCTGCGCTCGCAAGGCAGCGTCGCGGCTCAGAGCCCGATTCCCACAGAGGGTAGGGTTAGCTTTCGAGAAACTGATTGAACAAATCGATTATTTGGATCGAATGCATCCACGGTATGGATGCAGCGCACCATCTTCAACGACTGCGGCGTCCTGATGCACTGTTGTGTCTGTCGTGCTCTGCTTTTTTCGCTGTCCTTCAAGGCTGGCGAGCCTGGTGGAACCTGCGCGTCATTGGCTTGGTAGCTTGAATGCTCAACAACGGAGCGCCCTGCGCAAAGCCGCTCTCATTTCCAAAAAGCCTTGCAATCTGGTTGGAGCACTTCGCGCTCGACACCAAAATAGGCGAGGAAAACTGACGTCTGACAGGGATGTACATGCAACAGCCGATTTGCGGCACCAGCAAACGACCGCGTTCAGGCTGAAGATCGACGACCAACGGCTCCTCGATTTCCGCACTTTTACAAGCTCTTCCTGTGCGGGCGGATGCCGGCAAACAGCAGCACAGGGTCAGCGAAACCGGGAGCGGGCCTGCTTGATCGCCATGATCACATTGCCGCTGTCGCGCGTGCGGAGCGGAATGCAATCGGTCCAGCCGGCGGCAATCCGGTCAGCACCATCGTCTGCACGAAGCTCCCTGACGAAGACGTGCCCGAATGCGCTCAACAAAGCCGGGCGGCGGATCTTTCCAATCGCCGAAGGTGCGGGCTGGCACCGAGCGGCGAACTGCGAACTCATTCCTGCCCGGCGGCGCTGGCCGCCGCGAGCGTCGATGCGGACCCAGCCGCTCCGAATCCTCCCACAACACGATGAGCGCGTCGCGGACATCGCTGCCGTAACAGCGGCTGCGGCTCTTGCCCGCAGACGGCCTCTGCTCACGACGGTTCATAAGACGGATCGCGCGCTTGCGAATAATAGCCGGTTACCGCCTCGAACTCATCCAGAATGCGCCGCTTGTCAACGCCGCAATAAAGCTCCACGATCGCCGCTTCACCGTGTCGCCATGCTGAGCCGCGCCATCCTTCCCCCGAACCGGAATGGCACGACCTGTCCATCCCCTTTGGAACAGGACACTATTGGTAACATTTTGCTTGAGGCAATGCGGCTCGTTGCCTTCCTTTTCGCTGACCGGAAGGGTACCGGAAGTCGTCTATCGCATCTTACCCGCTGAAAGCGGCAACACCTCGACCTCAATCGCAGATCATAGGAAATAGACGATCGCGTCGGGGCCTCAGCATCGGTTCACCGGGTTTCCGTCATCGACTGAAGCGAATTGCCCCATCGACCGTCACCGGGTGGGCCGCGATACGTCGCCGTATATGATTAGCGAGCGCACGTAGCGGAGCCATAGCTCTCCACCCAGCCATGTTCCCCTAGTTGGAAAATGTCCGGCGGACCAGAGGTGCTGTCGTCAGCTTTTCCTGAATAGCGGCCAAGGCAATCCCTACCAGTCCATCACCACCTTGCCGGAACTGCCGCTCTTCATCGCATCGAAACCGATCTGAAAATCGTCGATGCCGATGCGGTGGGTGATCAGGCCGGAGACATCCAGCGGACCCTGCACAAGCGCGATCATCTTGTACCAGGTTTCGAACATCTCGCGGCCGTAGATGCCTTTGAGATGCAGCATCTTGAAGATGACCTTGTTCCAGTCGATCTCGAAGCCGGTCGGCGCGATGCCCAGAATGGCGATCTTGCCGCCATTGTTCATGGTGTCGATCATGTCGCGGAAAGCGGGGGCGGCGCCTGACATTTCGAGGCCGACGTCGAACCCCTCGGTCATGCCGAGCACCGGCATGACGTCGCGCAGCTTCTCCTTCGAGGCGTCGACGACATGCTGGACGCCGAGTTTCTTGGCTAGCGCCAGCCGCACCGGGTTGATGTCAGTGATGACCACTTTGCGCGCGCCGACGCATTGGGCGACGAGCGCGCCCATGATGCCGATCGGCCCGGCGCCAGTCACCAGCACGTCCTCGCCGACCAGATCGAAGGACAATGCGGTGTGGACGGCATTGCCCAAGGGATCGAAGATCGCGGCAATCTCATCGGGCACATCGTCGGGGATCGGCACGACATTGTGCTGCGGGATCGCCAGATACTCGCCGAAGGCGCCTGGACGGTTGACGCCGACGCCGAGCGTGTTGCGGCACAGATGCCCTCGCCCGGCGCGACAGTTGCGGCAATGGCCGCAGACGATGTGGCCTTCGCCCGATACACGCTGGCCGACCTTGTATTCGGTGACCGCTGCGCCGAAATCGGCAACGGTGCCGACGAATTCATGGCCCGTCACCATCGGCACCGGCACCGTCTTCTGCGCCCACTGGTCCCAATTGTAGATGTGCACGTCGGTGCCGCAGATCGCCGTCTTCTTGATCTTGATCAGCACGTCGTTGGGGCCGATTTCCGGCACCGGCACCTCTTCCATCCAGATGCCCGGTTCGGCCTTGGCCTTCACAAGCGCCTTCATCATGTTCGACATCAGGATTTCCCTATTCCGTGATTGCGCTTCTGGCGAGATAGCCTGCACAACGGGAAGGTAGGCCACTAACTCGTTTGAACGTCCGGAATGGTCAGCCCCGCCTGCTCAGCCTCGCGGCGCAAATTCTGACGGGGCCTGGGGCCGATCTGCTGGATCACCAATCCGGCTGCCAGTGAGCCAAGGTCGCCGCAAGTCTGCAGGTCGCGGCCTTGCGTGTAGCCATGCAGGAAGCCGGCGGCATAGAGATCGCCGGCGCCCGTCGTGTCGACCAGTTCCTTGATGGCGGTCGCCTTGATCACCACGGTCTCGTCGCCGCGCACGATCACCGAGCCTTTTTCCGAGCGGGTGACGGCGGCGATCCGGCAATCCTTGCGGATCTGGGCCAGCGCCTCGTCGAACGACGATGTCTGGTAGAGCGACTTGATCTCGTGGCTGTTGGCAAAGACGATGTCGACCGTGCCCGAGCGCACCAGGTCGAGGAATTCGTCGCGGTAGCGGTCGACGCAGAACGAATCCGACAGCGTCATCGACACTTCTCGGCCTGCCGCGTGCGCCAGCTTCGCCGTCTGGCGGATTGCCTCCTTGGCGCGCGGCGGGTCCCACAGATAGCCTTCGAAATAGGTGACCTTGGCGCCGGACGCCTTGTCGGCTTCGACATCCTCAGGGCCAAGCTCGACGCAGGCGCCGAGATAGGTGTTCATCGAGCGCTCGCCGTCGGGCGTGACGAAGATCATCGAGCGCGCCGTCGGCGGCTCACCCTTGAGCGGCGTGGTGCCGAAGGCGACGCCCTGCGCATGGATGTCGTGGGCGTAGATTTCGCCCAGCGCATCGTTGGAGACCTTGCCGAAGAAGGCCGCGCGGCCGCCAAAGCTGGCGACGCCGGCCGCCGTGTTGCCGGCGCTGCCGCCGGACGCTTCGATCGCCGGGCCCATGCGGCTGTAGAGCAGTTCGGCGCGTTGTGTGTCGATGAGGTTCATCGCGCCCTTGATGATGCCGTTGGTCTCGAGGAATTCCTCGTCGCACTGGGCGATGATGTCGACAATGGCATTGCCGATGCAAAGCACGTCATAATCCGGCATCAAAATCTCCGCCAAAACCCGAGCCGGCTTCTTGCCACGCCGGCCGGGCGTGGTCTCGCGAGTTGAAATGGGTTGCCGCATGCGCTTGATCCAGCCGCCCTCACGCAGCTGCCGGTCCGGCTTCACGCAGCAAATCGTCAGCTTTGTCCGTCTTCTCCCAAGTGAACTCAGGCTCTTCACGCCCGAAGTGTCCGTATGTCGCCGTCTTGCGGTATATCGGCCGTAAGAGATCAAGCATCTTGATGATGCCTTTCGGTCGGAGATTGAAAACCTCGAGAACAAGGCGCTCGATCCTTTTTTCCTCGATCCTTGCGGTTCCGAAGGTATTGACCATGACAGAAACCGGACTGGCCACGCCGATCGCGTAGGCAAGCTGAACCTCGCAGACCTCCGCAAGGCCGCTGGCAACGATGTTCTTCGCGACATACCGGGCGGCATAGGCCGCCGAGCGGTCAACCTTGGATGGGTCCTTGCCCGAAAAGGCACCGCCGCCGTGACGCCCGGTCCCACCGTAGGAATCGACGATGATCTTCCGTCCTGTGAGGCCGCAGTCGCCGGCAGGCCCACCGACCACGAACCGCCCTGTTGGGTTGACCAGAAATCTGATCCCCGAAGTATCCAGGTGGGCCGGCAGGACCGGTTTTATGATCTCCTCAATGACGCCTTCGCGGACCGTGGCTTGTGAGACCGCTTCGTCATGCTGCGTTGACAGGACTATGGTATCCAGCGCCACCGGGCGGAGCCCTTCGTAGCGTACCGACACTTGAGATTTCACGTCCGGACGCAGCCAGCCAAGCTGTCCCGCTTTCCGGACCTCGGCCTGTCTTTTCGTCAAATGGTGAGCGAGTTGGATCGGCAGGGGCATCAATGTATCCGTCTCGTTGCATGCGAATCCAAACATGATGCCCTGATCCCCTGCCCCTTGCCCGAGATCCTGCCCTCGTCCTTCATCAACGCCCTGGCTTATGTCGGGCGACTGCTCGGTGAGGGCCAGAACGACGGCGCAACGTCGACCATCAAAGCCAATCGCATCATCGTCGTAGCCAATATCGAGTATCGTATCGCGGGCGACTTGGCTGTAATCGATGTGGGCATGGCTGGTGATCTCGCCAGCCACAACGACCATCCCCGTCTTCACCAACACTTCACAGGCGACGCGCGCCTTCGGATCGGTGCGCAGGACCGCATCGAGAATGGCATCGGAGATGTTGTCTGCCATCTTATCGGGGTGTCCCGCGCCGACGGATTCGGAAGAGAACACGAACTGCCTGGTCATAAAAATGCCCTCGCTTCAAGTGCTGGAGTTAGTGAGGAGTTTCTGGATTGGGGTGGCTTATCGGTCGGGGATGCCGGGAACATCGAACGCAGTGCAGAAGTCGGCAACGTCTCTTCGTACGCTCGCATGAACTTCCTGGTCATCGGGCTGGCGGCAGACCGAGTCGATGAAAGCGGCGATCTGCACCATCTCCGTTTCGCGCATGCCCATGGACGTCACCGCTGGTGTCCCTAAGCGGATGCCGCTTGTCAGCGCCGGATGCCGCCGGTCGCCCGGGACCATATTGAAATTCGCAATGATGCCTGCACGCGATAAGCGCTCCGCATAGGCTTTGCCTGACAGCGACCGGTCCCGAAGATCAAGGATCAGCATGTGATTGTCAGTGCCCCCGGTGACGAGTTCATAACCTCGCTCCAGAAGTGCCTGGGCCAGAGCCTTGGCGTTGTGGACGATCTGCTGACCGTAGACACGAAAGGACGAGTTCGCTGCTTCCTGCAAAGCGACGGCAAGCGCGGCGATAGTATTCATATGCGGTCCGCCTTGCAGAAGAGGGAACACGGCGCGGTCTATACGTTTGGCCAGATTGTGTTTGCTCTTCGGATGATGGAGGGGCTGATAACGGTCTTCATTCCTTGATAAAATGAAGCCACCCCGGGGACCGCGGATCGACTTGTGAGAGGTGCTGGTGACCACATCGCAATGGGACACGGGGTTCGGATGCACTCCTGCGACAACCAGGCCGCAGATGTGGGCGATGTCAGCCACCAGATACGAGTTCACCTCCGAAGCAATTTCGGCCATTGCCGCGTAGTCAAAAATACGCGGATAAGCAGTTCCGCCGACCCAAATTAGCTTCGGGCGTTCCCGCTTGGCGGTCTCGCGCAAGTGGTCATAGTCAATTTGCTGTGTCTTTTCGTGCAGCCTGTACGGGACGCGCTGATAATCGCTGCCGGAAAAATTGACGGACCAACCGTGAGTCAGATGGCCGCCTTCGGGTAAAGGCAAGCCCATGACTTTGTCACGGGGGCTCAAAAGCGCGCGATAGACAGCCTGGTTGGCTGGCGAGCCTGAATAAGGCTGGACGTTGGCATGTTCACTGCCAAATAGCGCTTTCAGGCGCTCGATCGCGAGGGTCTCAAGCTCATCGACGATCTCGTTTCCGGCGTAGTAGCGCGCACCGGGGTATCCCTCGGCATACTTGTTGGTGAAAATCGACCCGGTCGCTTCCAACACCGCCGAGGAGGCAAAGTTCTCGGAGGCGATCAGTTTGAGAGTTGTCCGCTCCTGACGCTCCTGTCTTAGAAGCAGTTCGTGAACGCGGGAGTCGACGGCGGCTAAGTGAGGCCGCCCGTAAGTGTCGGGCTGCGCGATGGCGCCGCCGGCGGAGTTATCCATGGTAGTCGCGCTCCATTTGGACTGATCTATTTCACGATCAAGCAGGCGGTCCCTTCAACCGCGCGTCTTGTATTGCTTCCAGGCGTTGTAGGTCTCTTTTATGATGGCCATCATCGTGGGGCAGGAGATCGACCACCAATTGAGCCAGCTCGCCATCCTTGCCTCCTGCTTGCATATGGTACGAAGACTGCGGACGTTGTTCGTTGCAGCAAAGAAAGTTGGCTCTGACCAGCCGCCGAACGTGGCGTCGAACCTGCTCGCGAGGCAGACCGGTAATATCGGCCAGCTCGCCGACGGTTAGATCCGCATGCGCGCAAAGGCCCAGGATTCGAAGGCGATCAAGATGCGCTGCCGTCCTTAGGCGATTTACCAGTGTCAACATTGGTTAGCATCAACCCGGACGGGATGCAGCAAGCCGCTAGCCCTTCTATCCCCATCAATCCGCATGAGACCTCTCTCGTCATTTGCTGTAAATCCGCTGGTATGGATGCTAATGGAAGATAGATCACAGTCCTTTCTACGACTAAGACGCCAGATATTGGGGCTAATGTACCACCTGACAGGAGACTACACTCACGAACATTATGTGAATTTTTTTTAACGTTGCTGAGAATCAAGGGGGAGGTTTGGCGAATGTCTCGCCGTCGACTGTCGAATCCTGCCCGACGGGATTATAGGGTGCGTAGCCTGCTTGTCCTTTCCACATGACCAGCGACGATGGGGCGAAGGCGGCAGACATAGCTCTGGAGCATGCTGCGGTATCTTTGGCCTGAAGCCGAGGAAGGCGGACCGTGGCTTCCGCGCCGCTGCCGGGAGCCCGCGAACAGGCCAAGTGGATCAGCCGGGTGTTGCCGTCATAGAGCGTGAGACCCAAAGCTGGCCAGCCGCGCCCTGAGGCTGACGCACCGCTCAGCGTCCACCTTGCTCTCGAAGCCCATCGGCATAGCGCCGATAACGACTTGACCGCGTGCGTGTCGACGAGCGATCGGTGAGCGCAAGGATCGAGGGTGCAGTGCAGGATAATGCTGTTTTAAATCAGCGCTGTTTTCAGCCGACTGCCTTGAGCGTGGCACGAGGATATAGGCCCAAGGCAGGAGATCATCGTCTGCTGTTCGGGAGGCCGCCCTGGGCGCGCGACAGCCGTTCCTTCGGCTGCGCCGCTCCGCCACCATCCGCGCCGTGCCTTCCGGAGACCATTCCCGCTACCGGCCGGCGCCCGTGAAAACCTCGACCCGGCGCACCGGCTCGAGATGGCTGGGCTCAGCGTAACTCTGAAGTCGTCATATACCGAAGTCTTCACAGACTTCGGACATCCCCCTCACAGTCCGATCCAGATGGCGTCAGGAACACCGCTTGCGTTGATGCGGATGAACCCCTGCTTGTGCCACAATGACCCTTATGTCAGCGCGCGAGCCAAAGCTTCCGCGCAAGGCGACGGCTAGGATAAGGCAATGCCGACGAAGGGCACATTGCTTGCCACACTCTGGAATGATGGCATGCTCGGAAGGCCTAGGCTTTGCTCAGGGCCGCCTGCAAGGCGCGCTTTGAGGTTATTCACATAGCCTTCTGCGTAGTCCTGCGCCGTCGAGACCGAAAGATCAATGCCTGCCGCCAAGGCCTCTTCCATCAGGTGCTTTACGAGCCCATTTCGAATGGCCAGCTTGACCTCGGGGCCTGCGATAAGGCCGATCGCCTGCGCGGCCATATTGAGGCCAGCTTCCTCCAGCGCTCGCTTCATATCGCCTCCGTTAATGGCCGTACGCAGGAGATTGGCTGCTTGCGACTCAGCCTCGAGAACCATCGAGGCAAGATCGGCTACTTGTCCGAGGCCCGGAATGAAGCTGAGCAGTCCCACCGCCGTTGCCGCCAAGTCGAGCACTTTCGTCTCGATTTTGAGCACGGAGTCGACGACGTGCATGACGGCCCCGCCGTTCTTTTTGGCTGACTTAATGTCAGGCTGGTCCATCAGGCCCATCTTCATGTCCGCGACGGCATTCTGCTCTTCTGCGGTTTGGGCGCCGTGGGTGATTGGCTGCTGAACGTTGCGGTTCGCAGACGACATGTTTGTGCAAAAATGGGCAAAGTCTTTTTTGCTGATATTGCCGGAATCAACCGTATGCCCGCCGCCAAAGTCGAAGAATTTATGATGGGTCTTATAGCCCGTGATCGAATTGTTCAGGAGGCCAAACAAAAGAGGATCTGAAAGGAGCTGAGAGGCTGCTTCCCGCACTTTCGGATCAAGGCTCTTGTCGTCTTTCATTTTCGCCAGTTTGTCGCGAGTCAGAACACCGCTTCCAAAGAACGTGTCCTGATGGTCCTTGATCATCTCGACCGTATTCAGCTCAGTTTGCGTGAGGCTCATCGACGATGAGGCGACTTGCAGGAAATCCTCTTTGTGCATCTTCCCTTTCGAGCCACCGCACAACTGGTTCCAAGCATCGGGGTGATCGAGGAAATATTGCGCCGCCGCAATGACCTGGGGCGGAAATTTGCCGTTTTTCGATTCGCCGCCGACCATTTTCTTGAACTCATCCAGACTCAGGTCCTTGGACAGATTTTCGGAGTACCGGTAAAACTCCCGCAAGGCATCGCTCAAGGTCATGACCGAAGGCTGCAAACCTCCGCTGCCGTCGGATGGTATGTAGTTCTGCTCGTAGCTTCGCGCTTGGGCTTCCTGAAATGCAGCAACTTGTGGGTGGTGGTTTGAAAATCCGGCCAAGTCCTTGGCGTTGATCTTGCCTCCACAGCGGCCGTCGCCCTGCGAGCCAATCGCATAAAAAAGTCCCGAATCCTGCTGCAGTCCCTGGATCGCCGCTTTCAGATCCGGTGGCGTAGAGGGATCATTGGCTTTGTCGGTCAACGACTTCCAAGTAAGCGGGCATTGGTCCTTGTGACGGTTGAGTACCGCAACAATCTGCAACTCAGCCGTGGTCAGCGACCCACCGTTCCACGTGATTCCGGGGCTCGGCCTGGGAGCCGGCTCGATCTTCGGAGTGACGCCGAGCAGATGTTGGGCTTCAGTCGCCTTGGAGCGTTGCGATTGGTCCTCCTTGAGAGCCGCCCTCATATTTGGCGGCAGCAGATCCAGTGGGTGTTGCTCCAAGCCATTCAATGTCAAGACATCCGGTGCCAGATGGCCCAAAGGGTCCTGCCGCAATTTATCCATTGTCGAATCAAGATTCGACGCTGGCAGATCCCCTTGCGCGAAAGAGCCGGGCTTGTCTGCCAGCACACAAGTGGACAGCATCGCTTCGAAGCACGATGCACTTTGCTGATGCTGGGTCGCAAAATGGGAAACTTTCAGGCCCGGCCAACCCCTTGCGGACTGTAGCGAATTTGAGCGGTAGAAAGTTGAAAGATTACTGGCCGACATTATGCATCCTCAGACGTGACGTTGAAATCCCCACAAGAGACCCCGACAGAAGATCCCTTGCGTTTCACAAAATTCGACAATTCCAAGCGTCGGCAGGTCACGAATGCGCCTGCCCTGCCTTCAATTGCTGTGTTCCGGGCCGGCTCCAAGGTTCGGTCCAACACAATGGCCGGAGTCACCGCGAGAGCTGCCGGGACTCATCATGAGCGGATTAGCTTTCGAGAAACTGACGAGTTTGCGAAGAGTTCACAAAGGGGTAGCCGCAGTCATGTTCTTCAGAGCTGCGGGAAATCCTCAATGTTCATTTCTTGCCCAGCTCAGGCTTCCCGCCAACGCTATCCTGTTGTGGGATGTCAGAAGAATAAGAAGCATCCGGTCGTCCGTCGCGAACGACCGTAGTGGAGGAGCCGCGAAACAAGATCAGCACTGATTCCTTTGGCGTTGCCGCTATGTGAGTCTGCGCCTGCGCCTGCGCCACCAAGCCGTTAAAGGTCTGCTCCACGAGTGCGACGAAGCGCGGTGGACCGGAAACGAAGACGAGGCCATTGCCTGGCACGGGTTTGACCACATAGCGCTCGTCGGAGATATCAAGCTTGTCGAGAGCCCCCTTGAACGCATCGAAGCGAATCGACGTCATCAAAAGCATTCGAGTTTGCGATTCTTGTGCAGCAGACACATAGAGCACAAGGCCGTCATAGTACCATTGTAGACCGTAAAGGTTCGTCAAGCGGTCGAGGAACGCGCGCGGTGGCAAATCAGGCATACGTCCGCGAATTCGCCCCTTCACCGCAGGACTGATGTTGACCCTGATATTCAGGTTGTTGCCGAATTCCTGCAACGCTGCAGCGAGCTCCTGATCCAGAACCGTGTATCTATAGGGTGTCGCCGGAAGGGACAGCGGGACTGCATGCGCCGGGTGAATCCCGGTGGACAGAAAAAACCCGGCACAAAGAAGTCTCAAAACATGCAGGGTGACGGGTTGGATAAGCGTTCTCGGCATGTCGCACTGATAAACCAAACGCTGAAATCATCACAAGTGACTAAATTGCCGAAGAGATTTTAGATTGTCGAAATGACGCCGCCGTTAGTCAGCTTGTTGTCAGCTTGCCCCCCTAGGAGTGTTGCGCCGACACCGGGTGATGAATGGGCGGGGCTCGCCCGGTCAGAGAGAGCAACCGAGTCCTTACATGATGATGCCTGTCACGTCGATCTCTGCCACTCTAACGGCTGGCCTCCCCAGGGTCGGATCACCGTCGATTGTCGAGCAGGCCCAGTTTGAGCGCGCCTTAGGGCATGCAGCCGACTCGCTGAAAAACGATGCCGCCGCGGGGCCAGCGAGTGCGGCGCCAGTTGCTGCGGCGATGGATGTTCAGCGCGCGGCTGCGCCGACGAGCGGCATGGGCGATCGCGTGTTGCAGACGATTTCCTCCCTATATCCACACAACACTGTTTCCTTCCCCGCGCTCGACCATGACATAGCCCTTTCGAAGGGCGCTCTACCGGGACCGGCGCAGAAGCTTCCCGTTCCAGGTGAGGCGGGAACCGGAATCTCGGGCATTCCCCAACAAGGGCAAGACTTCGAAACGATGATGGCTGGTCTTCGGGATGTTTACAACGGCGTCACCCAGGTGGCGCTTATCTCCAAAGGCGTCAGCGGCGTCACATCATCCGTGAATAAACTTTTGAAGGAAGGCTGAACCGCGCGCATGATTGGCTTGGCCGAGGGCGAAATCATGCGTGGCCTGTCAGGGTGGCGGTCGGTTAGACTTGTCATGCTGCCAGTTCTCGTCGCCCTCACTGCTTGCAAAGCCGACCTCTACACGCAATTGCAAGAGCGTGAGGCAAATGAAATGCTCGCACTTCTTGAAGACAACGGGGTCGCCGCGATCCGGGTGGTCGCCAAGGATGGAACCAGCACGATCCAGGTTGACGAAAAGCTGCTCGCCTTCTCAATCAACCTTCTGAACGCCAAGGGGCTGCCGCGCCAATCCTTCAAGAACCTCGGTGAGATATTCCAAGGATCAGGCCTGATTGCCTCGCCGACCGAAGAGCGTGCCCGTTACGTGTATGCCCTGAGCGAAGAGTTGTCGCGGACGATCAGCGATATCGATGGCGTTTTTTCTGTACGTGTTCACGTCGTGCTGCCGCATAACGACCTTGTGCGAGCCGGTGCCACGCCATCCTCGGCCTCGGTGTTTATCAGGCACGACGCAAAAACAAATGTCGCGGCTCTGCTGCCAAAGATAAAGATGCTTGTAGCCGACAGCATCGAAGGCCTGTCCTACGATAAGGTGGAAGTGGTTTTGGTGCCGGTAGAACGTTCCGCACACGAGCAACGGCCCGATCCGACTGCTGTTTTGCCACAAGCATCACTACCTCTTCCTGCGCCACTTCTGGCGACCGTAACAGGTTTTGCCGCAGCCGTATTCGCCGTGGCCTGTTATCTCTTGATCGGCGTTGTTACGCGTCGGCGCAAGCAATCAACCGGCGTTTCCAAGGTCGAGGGGCGCCGGGATGCTTCTGCTGTCGAGGCCATTCGCAAAAGAATGCCTGCAATTGGACGTGGGTGACATCTCATTGCCAATGCCTATACAGACCGCCCGACCTGATGGTCCGCACTTTCCGGGCGCGAGCGAGCTTGCGGCTTCGGCCCATCCAACCCGTCTTGCGGCGCGTCTTGATCCAGCGTTATCGGCCGAAACGTTAGTGAAGTTGCAGAAGTGTTCCAGACTGCATCCAAGGCTGGCAGAATTGCTGGGCAACGATGACGTGGATCTGAACCACATCGGCTGCAGGCCGGACCTTCTACGCGGGCATGATCCATATCGAGCGACCCTTCTTGCTGGTAGTATCTGGCATGCCCGTTCGCTGGTCGCGTTTGTCTCTCAGCCTGAGCTTGCCATCCTTGTTAAACGCATCGGCGTGGATGCACACGCATTCGGAATCCGACACCTGCTGCATGCTGTTGACAAAAGACTGATCTCGGACCCAGAAAAACTCGCTCAGCAAATCGAATACGATGGACACGCATGTCTTGGAGCTTGGCTCCAGGACAGTTCAGCGACCGAGCGTAACCGCGTGCTTCTTCGATTGCCCGAGGGGACTGCCGCGGAGACTCCAGCACATGAGCATTGGACCGCCGCCGGCCAATTGCTTTCACTTGTAGTAGCTCATTTTGAGACAGAGACCCCGGTGAAATGACAGTCGAACTTTCCGAGGGGCCAATAGCGCCGCAGATGCGTCCAGTCGGACCACTGATACCCGCGAGCGAGCTCGAAACCTGGCACAGCGCCGCGCAAGCCCTTGCCGCGGCAGAACGGCATCGGCAGCGCGTTCGAAACTGGGCACGCGCGGTTTACCAGCGGGCGTGGGCGCGCGGCCACATGGAGGGCTCGAATGCAGGCACCGAGGAGATGGCAGGGTTGATTGCGGAGACAATCTCCGAAATCGCGCGACGAAAGGCGGCTCTGGAGCAGGAATTGCCGCAGCTCGTGATGGAAATATTGAGCGATCTTATCGGCGCTTTCGATCCGGGCGAGCTATTGGTGAGGGCTGTTCGTCACGCCATAGAGTGTCAATACAGCGGCGCCGACGTTTGCCTTCATGTTTCTCCCATGCAAGTCGACATGCTTGCACGAGAGTTTGCTCGATGCGACGGCCAGGATGGTCGACCAAGGGTGCGGATCGAGCCCGACCCGACATTGTCGCCGCAACGCTGCGTGCTGTGGAGCGAGTACGGCAATGTTGACCTTGGACTTGACGCCCAGATGCGCGCGCTGCGCCTTGGTTTCGGGACGCTCTGTGAGAAAGGCGAGCTATGAGAAAGCCCGTCCCAGAACATAACGCTGACGCCCACACTCGAGCTCTCGTTCCAGCAATCTCGTCTTTGAGGGCTGCGGCCAAGCGAATTGACACGCGTGCGGTGCGCGGTCGGATCACGCGGGCTATCGGCACACTGGTTCATGCCGTCTTGCCAGACACTCGTATTGGGGAACTTTGCCTCCTAGAGGACCCGCGAACCGGGCTGTCGCTCGAGGCCGAGGTGATCGGCCTGTCGGGTGATGGTGTATTGCTGACACCGATCGGGGACTTGGTGGGCCTATCCAGCCGCGCAGAGGTCGTGGCCACTGGCCGAATGCGTGAGGTGCCCGTCGGCGGCGATTTGCTCGGTCGCGTGATCGACAGTCGTTGCCGCCCATTGGACGGCAAAGGCGAAATCAAGACCGTCGAAACTCGGCCCCTGCATGGCAGAGCCCCCAATCCGATGACGAGGCGCATGATTGAGCGGCCATTCCCGCTTGGGGTCCGTGTCCTCGATGGTCTGCTGACGTGCGGCGAGGGCCAGCGGATCGGGATTTATGGCGAGCCAGGTGGTGGCAAGTCGACGCTGTTGTCACAGATCGTAAAGGGTGCCGCCGCTGACGTCGTCATAGTGGCGCTCATAGGCGAACGTGGACGGGAAGTTCGTGAATTCATCGAAAGGAATCTTGGTGAAGAGGGCCTTCTCCGTACGGTCGTCGTGGTTGAAACATCCGACCGCTCGGCGGTAGAGCGTGCGCAATGCGCTCCAATGGCGACTGCGCTCGCGGAATATTTCCGCGATCAAGGCCTACGCGTTGCTCTCATGCTGGATTCGCTGACGCGCTTCTGCCGCGCTATGCGCGAAATAGGCCTTGCTGCGGGTGAGCCGCCGACGCGACGGGGCTTTCCTCCTTCCGTTTTTGGCATGCTGCCAGGCCTGCTCGAGCGCGCCGGCATGGGTGAGCGGGGCTCAATCACGGCCTTCTATACGGTGCTTGTAGAGGGTGATGGCACGGGTGATCCAATCGCCGAGGAATCGCGTGGTATTCTCGATGGCCATGTCATCCTCTCACGCGCTATTGCGGCGCGATCGCATTTCCCCGCTATTGATGTGCTGCAGAGTCGCAGCCGCGTCATGGATGCAGTCGTTTCGGGGACACATCGCAAGGCAGCATCCATTTTCCGCGAGCTCCTGTCGCGCTATGCCGAGACCGAGTTCTTGATCAATGTTGGCGAATACAAGCCAGGTGGAGATCCCCTGACTGACCGGGCTGTCGCGTCAATCGACGAACTGAGGGAGTTTCTGCGCCAGAGCGAAGATGACGCGTCAGATTTCGAGGAGACGGTCGCATGGATGTCGCGTCTGACCGCGTAAACTGGATTCAGTCTTCGAGTATACGGCTTCTGAAGGAAATGCAAGAGCGTCGTGCCCTTGGCGAGCTGTCCAAGAAGGAAGCCCAGCGCGATGTGGCCGCCTCAGCCGTACAAAATGCCTCTAGGGAGCTTGCAATGATACAGCAACATTGTTCAAGAAAAGAAGCAGCGCTCTATCAGCATCTGATGTCACTCGACAACTTGTCTAGCGCAGCGCTCGACCGTCACCGCCTTCACACTGAACAACTTGCCGCTGAGATCAATTCCAGACGGCAGATGCTTGATGATACCCAAATCGCTCAAGAGGAGGCTGAGATGGCGGCGTCCAGGACGAGGGAGCTATGGGTCATATGTTCGGCGGCAAGGGACAAATGGCAACAAATCGAGGACGACGTGCGGCGCGCCGTCGAGACTCATTCGGAGGCCGCAGCCGAGATCGAGGCCGACGATGAGATACTGCTGAAATATGCGAGGGGGTCGCTTGCCTAAATGCCGCGCAACCGGATCCGACGGTCGCAAGAGGTCGTCCGAATGACACGACCGTGCAGTCTTTGATAGGCGCTGCGGTCACACCCGCCATGTTCGAACCAGTTCTGAAACTGTCCCACACGGTTGTCTCGTGGCTCAATGATACAGCAGCGCCGCGCACGCCGTTTCAAAGCCGGATCAACGAGGTGCCGCTATCGGTGCGAACGGCAGGGCTTGTCTGGCAGCAGGAACCTGCTGCCATTCCGATGCTTGACTGCGTCTGGAGAGTGGGAGCCGAAACGGTCATCTTGTCACTGTCGCGCCCGCTCGTAGAGGAGTTCATCACGACAGTGCAGAACGGCTTGGCCTTCCCTTCCGAGCCAACTGCTTCGCTAATTCTCGAACTCGCTCTGGAGCCGCTTGTCACTCGACTGGAGGAGACGACGCGTCTGAACGTGCAACTCGTGCGGGTATGCGAAGCCACGATGCTGGCTCCTCATCTTGAACTCGACATCATTTTCGGCGCGGTCAAGGGCAAGGGCCGTCTATTCCTGTTCACGCCACTTGACGGCTTAGTACCGCCTGCGTTTCGCGCGCTAGGCGAACTGCTTGCCCAGTTGCCGCGGCAGCTGGGCGGGCTGCCTCCAGAGCTCCCGCTCATTGTTGCAGGAGAGGTCGGCACGCTTCGCCTTCCTGCGGCGCTTCTTCGAAGCGCATGTGTCGGTGATGCATTGTTGCCCGATATTGCGCCGTTCGGCCGCGGCCAGATCACCCTAGCTGTCGGCCAGTTGTGCGCCGAGGCGGATCTTGACGGCGATGAATTAATCTTGCGGGGGCCTTTCCGCCCGCGACCGTGTCCTTTGGAGAGTGCGCATATGACACAACCCGGATCGCAACTGGAGCTTACTAAGGATCTCGACGATGTCGAGATCGTGCTTGTCTTTGAATGCGGCCGCTGGCCTATTTCTCTTGGGGAATTAAGAAGTGCCGGCGAAGGGCATATTTTTGAACTTGGATGGCCGATCGACGGCCCGGTCGACATAGTGGCCAATGGTCAGCGTATCGGGCGTGGCGACATTGTCCGCATCGGAGAAGAGCTGGGCATCAGGCTGCGTGGCGGGTTTGCATGCAATGAGTGAAGCTCAGCCGACAATCCTGGCGCTTCTTGCGGTTACCGCCGGACTCGGTCTGCTGGTTTTAGCAGTTGCCACGACAACGGCCTTTGTAAAGGTATCAATTGTTCTTTTCCTCGTCCGCAATGCGCTCGGGACCCAGACCATACCACCCAATGTGGTGCTGTACGCCGCGGCGATGATCCTCACTATGTTCGTTAGTGCGCCCGTTGCTGAGCAGACCTATGACCGCATGTCGGATCCCAAGCTCCACTATCAGACATTCGACGACTGGGTAAGCGCCGCTAAAGCCGGAAGTGAGCCCTTGCGCGAGCATCTCAAGAAATTCACAAATGAAGAGCAGCGGCGATTTTTCCTATCTTCGACAGAAAAGGTCTGGCCAGAGGAAATGCACGCTGCAGCCACGCCTGATGACTTTGCAATACTTGTACCATCTTTCTTGCTATCAGAATTGAAGCGCGGATTTGAGATAGGATTTCTACTTTATCTGCCTTTTATTGTTATAGATCTGATAGTGACAACTATCTTGATGGCAATGGGTATGTCGATGGTCTCACCAACTGTTATATCTGTCCCGTTCAAGATCTTCTTGTTTGTTGCCATTGATGGTTGGTCAAAATTGATGCATGGGCTTGTGCTGAGTTATACGTTACCGGGAGGCTGATCATCACTGAATCCAGCATCATTACTCTTATGAGCCAATCACTGGTGGTTTTCATGATCTGGATTCTACCGCCGCTCATTGCATCAGTGGTTGTCGGCCTCGTCATCGGCATCCTCCAGGCGGCGACGCAGATCCAGGATGAAAGCTTGCCGCTCACCGTGAAGCTTCTGGTCGTTGTCGCGGTGATTGGGCTGTTTGCTCCTGTGCTAAGCGCCCCGCTCATAGAGCTAGCCGATCAGATCTTCACCGAGTTTCCCGCAATGACACTTAGCTACTAGTCCGCCCCATGGACGCGCCATCGGCCGATATTCAAATTCTGATCCAGACGGCTTTCGAACTCGTCGTTGCGGCAGGTCTTGGGGCAGCCCGCGCGATGGGCATCATGCTGATCTTTCCCGTATTCACACGCTCGCAGATCAGTGGGCTGATCCGGGGCTGTTTGGCTGTTGGCTTCGCACTACCATGCCTGGCACACGTCAGCGGCGGATTGCCGGCGCTGGATCCTGATACGCGCCTGATCCAGCTAACCCTGCTCGGATTCAAGGAAGTTTTTGTCGGTGTACTCCTTGGCACTTTTCTTGGCATTCCGCTTTGGGGCCTTCAGGCTGCCGGGGAGCTTATCGACAACCAACGCGGCATCAGCAGCCCGACCGCTTCGGCCGATCCCGCGACGAACAGTCAGGCTTCCGCGATGGGCGTTTTTCTGGGGATCACTGCGATTGCCATATTCGTCGGATCAGGAGGCCTGGAAACTTTGATCAGTGTCCTGTACCGCAGCTACTTGATCTGGCCGGTGTATCAGTTTCACCCGACACTGAGCGGGCCAGGAGCAATGGAGTTGTTGGGGCTTCTCGACAGCATAATGCGCACGGCATTATTGGTTTCGGGGCCTGTCGTGTTCTTCCTGATACTGATTGATATATCGATGATGCTGCTGCGTCGCTTTGCCCCGCAATTTAAGGCGAGCCAACTGTCTCCGGCAATCAAGAACATTGTCTTTCCAGTTCTCATGGTCACCTACGCTGCCTATCTGGTGGAGAGCATGAAACTGGAGGTCACACGTGCCAACGGCGTGCTGGAGTGGTTCGACAAATTGCTGCCATGAGCGACACAAGTGAAGAGAAGACACACGCCGCCAGCCCGAAGAAGTTAAGTGAAGCGCGCAAAAAAGGACAGCTGCCACGTAGCTCCGATTTCGTCCGCGCGGTCGGGACTTGCGCTGGGCTCGGCTACCTTTGGCTAAGAGGCAGCGTGATCGAGGACAAATGCCGGGAAGCGCTCCTATTAGCCACCAAGTTGCAGAGCCTACCTTTCGATACCGCGGTGCCGCAGGCATTGGTTGTGCTCGTCCAACTCACAGTCGCGGCTGTTGGCCCGCTGCTTGGAACCCTTGTCGCCGCGGTGATTTTGGCCAGCCTGCTAGCCAATGGTGGATTTGTCTTCTCTCTGGAGCCGATGAAGCTCAGCTTTAAGAAAATTGACCCCTTTGAAGGGCTGAAGCGCTTGGGGTCTGCTCGTTCCATGGTCGAAGTCTGCAAGACCATGTTCAAGGTATTGGTTCTCAGCGCAACCTTTTCCATTGTCCTTCTCGGGATGTGGAAGACAATGGTCCCTCTGCCGATCTGCGGCATGGGCTGTGTTGGCCTCATCTTTATGGAGACAAAATTGCTGATGGGAATTGGCGCCGGCGCACTGCTGGTCGGCGGACTGATCGATCTTCTGCTCCAGCGCGCGTTGTATCTGCGCGAAATGCGCATGACCAATACCGAAGTGACGCGCGAGTCGAAGGATCAGCAAGGAGCGCCAGAGTTGAAAGGTGAACAGCGTCGCATCCGCGAGGAGGCGGCCGACGAGCCTGCGCTTGGCGTGCATCGCGCCACGCTGGTCTTAACAGGAAGGGCGGTCCTGATCGGTCTGCGTTACGTTCGCGGTGAAACCGGGGTGCCGTTCTTAGTTTGCCGTGCCGAAGGTGAGCGCGTTTCACATGTGTTGAGCGAGGCGCGGGCACTACGCCTGACGATCGTCCATGACCATGTCTTAGCGCGTCAGCTGATAGGCACTACAAAACTCGGCCACGCGGTTCCTATGCAATATTTCCAGCCTGTCGCGAAAGCATTCTTTGCCGCAGGCTTGGCCTAGTCATGGAAGTCCACGACTGCCCAGTTCAAAACTGACCTGGCTCCATGCTAGTGGCAAATGTCGGCTGGCCATCCGTGCCCCAGTGTCTCTGTCAGGCCAACCGCGCAACCGCGGGCCTGGGGCAATCACTCCCCTCGGATCTGCCACCCAGCAACTACGGCAAGTCCTCCGGGCATGACCTTGCAGCCTCTGCTGGCCGGTGCGTGGCGCAGTCCGAGGTTTTGAGGCCGGCAGTGCGGATTTGATTGGTGCAGCCGTTGGAATGCCCTCGTCAGCTAGTCGTCAACTAAGCGCCCTATGTTGAACAGCCGTGCTAACTTGAGCTCGGTTGCGAAACATAGGAGTACGAATCGTCATGTATGGTCGAATTGGTGGCTCATCCGATAGTTACCGCGCGCATAATGCCGGCGAGCAATCGGATGCAGGAAGCGAAGGGTTCGCGGACACATTTGCCCGAATGCACTTATCCGGATCGGAAGGTAGCGGCGCCTCATCATCGGCGGCTCCCCAAGCATACTCCCTCAATTCCCGACCTCCTGTGGTGGAGATCAACAGGACTTCCTTCAGGAGACAGGTGAGGCAATTTCATGGTGATGAAATCACGCACATCGCCGACAATCCTCAAGAGTATTCGGAGTTCGTATCGTCACGAGCCAGGCGCACCGCGGACGTTGCTCAGCAATATGGCATCCGTCGAGATACGGAGCACGCGCGATATTTCAGTTACCAATTGGGAGACCGGAGTGCCGGACTGCTGAGAATGGAAGGCGGATTCAGCATGAACGAGTTCGAATCGGAAAGTTGGCGGGAACAATTTCCTGGTCGAACTGAGGTCACTTCCATAGTGGATCTTCAAGTCGCCCATCCGCTCGTCGAAAATGCGGGCGATATTCTGCTGGAGCATCAACTTCGGATAGACGGCGACCGACCGTTGCTGAATTGGCGTGCGGCTAATCCGGAAGCACAAGCGCGCGCGCAGACGATGGGGTTTGTTGAAGTGGATCATGGCGACCTGGTGCTTGACCCTACGCAGCATCCCGACAAATGGACGAAGAACAGTGCCGGTGAGTGGCAGCGTGCAGGCAAACCTCCACTCTATCTCCACAAAACCGAGGATAGCGACAGCAGCGATAGCGGGTCCGACGACGATTTCATGTGATTTGTCGACCCGCCGCCGAGCCTTGCAACTGGTGACGGTTGCAAGGCTGTTGGCAGTGAATGCTAATTGTCCGGCGACAGCCCCGCCTTAGCGCCAGCGCCGCCGAGCAATCCAGCCCATCTCCCAGACAATAAACTGCGGATGCGCATCGTGGGTGCTTGCGAGCGGATTGTATTCGGGCCGGAACTCCGCCTCTTGGAACCGAGCTCTCCCGAATCCAATTTTCTCCACCACACCGTTGGGTCGTTGCGATGCGCCGATCCCGATCGGATCGGCTATGCCTGCTCCGCGCTCGCAGGAAGACCTTCCGCCTCGATCTTGGCGGCGCGATCTCGGCGATAAGTTGGATGGGAGGCAAGATACGCCGCCACGTCAACAGCCGGTAACGCGACATCGCAAATCGGCCCTGACGGTAGCCGATCGACTCCAATCGCCGGACCGCAACTCGCGCAGCGGCATTCGCGGTTTGGCCAGGAGAAATGCTCGCTGACTCACAGCGTGGCCGGCCGCATTCTGAGTGCCCTGTCATGCAGCCTGCGCCGACGGGAGCTCGGCACGCGAATGGCGTGGTTGGCGGCCAAGCCCTGAGGTCAACAAGGACTTACAGAAAGCGGGGGTGAGTTTGCCGCGATGAATTATGACCTTCTCGCGACCGGACCTAGCATCGGCTTCCTCTCGCTCTCGATTGTAGCCGCGCTGTTCGTTGGATTTAACGTGGCAAGCGGTGAATTCGGAATCAGCCAGCCCTTCCAAGTTTCTGGCCATGACGGGGCGACTCGTGTGGATGTGCACCCACATCGGGCTCGGCATCGCACCATTGACCAGCATCTTGGGCTGCAGCTTCATCTCAAACAGCTTTCCTGGCTCGCCACGCAGCGCGACCGGTGCCTCCGGCGGCATCAATTCGTCGGCATTGCACAAATGTTCCAGGTATTTTTGCGCCGGAAATGCGTAGGTCTTCATGCAATCAGTCGTAATGCCGGCTTTTCCTTCATTCAATGCGTTGGCCTGTCCCAGCACCATGTTCAGCAACCCTTTGAGCTGGTCTGTGCGTTCGTGCACTTTGGGTAGCTGGGTGGAGGTGAGTAGCAGGCGTACATTACGCCCCTGCAACCCGGCGAGACAGGTTTGCATCTCAATGGCCTGGGCTCGCAGGTACTGGGCCACATCGTCCACGACCTTACCGGCCTCCTCAGGCTTCATCTGGCGCACTTGGGAGACGACGCTTTGCTGACCGGCCAGATCGAACTGCAAAAGTTCGTCCAATCGTTTGAGCCGCTCCGTCAATACCTCCATTGACAACGCGGCGCCCCCGATTGTCGAGCCTGCCCCCGACGAACTCGCAGCCACCTCTTGCGCTCTCACCTGTGTACTCGCAACTTGATCCGAGCGCGCGAGAACCTTGGCTGCTGGCACTGTGCCGGCGTTCGCAGCGACTGGTGTTGATGGCTGCCCGGCGGCAGAAGTCCCGGCGCGAGCTGCCGACTTATGCTTTGACTTCCCTTTCCTTCGCGCTGTAGTGCCTTCTGACACTGCAGCCGTACCAGCAGTGTCAGCCGGTATCGCAGCGCCTGCCCTGGCCGGCATCGCAGCGCCCGCCTGGGCCTGTGGCGCCATGATGGCTGACGGCGGAGACTGCAGGTTCAACAAGTGCATGGCATCGTGCGCAGTGATCCATGCATCGTCCACGATCCGTTCGAACAGTTTCAATGGGAGGCCGGCATCTGGGTAGGTATGGCTTAGCTTGGTATGCACCTCGTGCAACGCCAATCCAAAATCCGAAAGCCGCTCCATGATTTTTTCTACAACCGCGCAATCATGAGCGTTGAGTGTTTTGCCATCATCCATTATGCCCTTCGCCAAAGAGAGGGCGCGAAGAGCTTCTTGAGCGGCGCTTGCCATCAGCTGCACCACTCCATTTCGACCGACGAGGAGTTCCTTCAAATCTGGCTCGAACCTGCTCGCCCGCAGTTCAATCTTGGCCCGCGCAAGACCGATCCGCTCACGGACCAGCCAGATCCTGACACTCAGTACCGAGCCGGCACGCAGCCGCAGTGCGCACCGCTCGGCTTCCCGCATCACGGGCGTTCCACTGGATAGGCTAGCGGTGGCAGCGCAGGCGGATCGCTGCCGTTCGGAGCGCCATGCCTTTTTTTCCCACCACTTAATTGCCGCCGTATGGTGGTTCTCCACATTTAAAATCAACAGCTCCTGCCGGTCCGCCTGGGAGTAGGAGTAGAGTTTATCGACCATACCTGCCGCTTTCTTGGTCTTTTTGTCCAATTTCGTGATCGTCGACAGGCCAAGTTTGTCTACTTCATTCGCGGCGTCGCACACGATCTGGCAACATCTACGCACCTTGTCGTCTGGCATAATTGTCTGCGCCTCAGCCGCAGGCAGGCTAGCGCGGTACTCCAGAATTGCTGAGGCTGCATCGACGACCCCACTGATCAGCTCCACCGCCTCCTCGGGGACGTCGGTTTTCCTGGCCGCAGCCTCGCAATCAGTCAGTTGTTGAACAAGACTGTTCATTCTGAGCTGTGTCGGACTGATATCTTTATTTGACGATGAGCTGGTGCCTTCCACCTGCGCGGTTGATAGTTGGCTACCGACCGGCGCCATGGCTTCGCCCTCAGACATGGAGGGAGAACCGCGCCGCCTTGCGGCTGCGCCACGTGGCGCTACGGTTCCGCGTGGTGGCGCAGCGGCTCCACGTGGCGGTGTGTTCAGGATTTGATCTTCGCCAATCGAGGCGCCTGGCAGACTTTCGCGGGCATCGCCTGGACCGCGCGCAACTGGAAGGGAGGAGGGCCTCCTATCGGCGTCCCCAGAGCGCATCTGCTCCACAACGGAATCGAATGACTGTCCACCTTCTCCCGCAGCAAGACTTGATTGCGAAAGGGAACTGCTCGCCCGCCCCGCGCGGCTGGCTCCAGTTTCAGCCTGCGATTTCCGTGGTCGGCCAATGCCCTTCATATTGCGTCTCCGTAGTAGGCGAGAATGTGCTGCTATTGTGCTGGCGGCTGACGAGACCAGCGGCATCTTTCGGTTAACGTCACGGTCAGCCAGACCCGCGACGGCGTAATGTTCCCGCCAAAGTGCTTCTCAGTAGCAGGCCAAGATTGGCCCGAGCTCACAGGACTTTCGCAACGTTGCCATCGATGTCCTGAGATTATCAGCGCTTCAGTCCGCCGATTTCCAGGAACAGCGAATGAAATCAGACCAACTCGGCTAGCTCCCCTTCCTAGACACGTGCCTGACGATTTTATTGATGCGTCACTCCTCTCGTTCGCCACCGACAAAGTCACACATTTGCTTCAGAGAAGCGTGTGCGTTGCGTATCACGCGGACCATTTCGATCTATAGTTACAAAAAGTGTCGAGACGGGACCTTTGGATCCGAAGGTCAGGCACGGCCGGCCTAGATAGACCGCTTGGCTGACGATTAGCTGACGATGGGAGTTCTCACGAACAGGGCAAGAAAATCCGACCGCTTCAAGCTTTCGATATGGTGAGAAGAGGATCCGCACCGGCCTCCCAAAGCCGGCAGACCATCCCATGTTCGTACGGTCGCCGACCTTCTCGAAGCCAATGAGCTCACCGCGCCGGGCCGTGATGTGCAGGCGAGAGAATGGTGATGCAAAGACCGAGTTCCTGCTCGTTGCGTGCGCCCGTGGAGCCAGCAAGAATACGGTCATTGCGGTCATGCAGCACGTGGACCGTGTCTCCTGTTCGACACCACAGCATCGAGGATGCAAACGAGCTGCTGCGGCTGCCATTCGGTCGCGGCATGCGTGGACGGCGGGATTGGCCGAACAGCCGAGATCGTGGTCGACTGTTCGATGCGAGAGCAACATCCTGCAGAGCATACGTTTTTGCGCTGGCCGGTTTTTGTCAAAAGCCGTCAGGTTCTCGAAAGCTCCCGCCCTTAGCTTGATCGAGGCTAACCTTTAACACGTCGCCGCCAATGGCAAATGCCGGAGTACCTGATGATAGCAGCAATTGGGAGTGGAGTTGGCAACCTCGGGACTTCCTTGATCCGAAAGGGCCATGGGGATTCGAAATCCGAGCATTCTGGTGATGGCAAGCCGGCTGATGGCAATGATGGCAAGCCAGCTGGTGGGAATGATGGCAAGGCAGCTGGCGGGAACGATCGGGCGGATAACCGGACCGTTTCAAATGATCAACTTCAAGACAACTCACAGTCTGCAGCACAAAGTGAAGCCTTCCAAAGTATCCTGCGATCGTTCGCGTTCCAATTCGCGAACGATGCGATGGCTGAGGCCGATGAAGCTTTGGATGACACAGAAGATGCCTGACGCGGGAAAATCCGGCGTGAGGTCATACAGGCCGTTATTGACGGCACAACTCCAACAGAAAAAGGAATGATCATGGCTGCAGTTGATAATAATAAAAAATCAGGCAATACCAATACCAGTAGCGCCGGCAATACCGATAAAACTAACAGTGGCACTCCCGGCAATACAAGCGGAGCTGATGCTACTGCTTTTCAGGCGCAAGTGCAGGAACTAACCAATGTTAGCTTGGAGGCGACGAAAAGGAGTGTCCAGTTGCGCACTCTAACGACCAATCTCCAGACCATCAAGAAGGCCGCCGACGAACGCGTTTCGTAATGTCGGAAGCGGGTTTTAGACTGCCCCCTAGCGCGTCTCCTTATTGACGCGACGTAGTCCCGAAATGAGCCGCATGGCAATTGCCATGCGGCTTCTATCCTGTTTGAGAGATGCTCTGTGGATGACGCCGTTTCCCTCCGTTTCGAAGTGCGTTCGGGGCACTATTGCGGTCTGACCGGCAAGACGGATCTTCAAAAGTGTTTAATCGGCAGCGGCTTCGATGCCGATTTGGTCTTTGTCGAGCAGGGACTGGCACCGCATCACCTTCGTGTAACTCTTCTTGGCAAGTCGATCGAACTGGAGGCGCTTGCACCCGGACTCAGTATCGAGGGCAACCGGAATATCGCCGCAGGCCAGTCCGTTGTTGTGCCCCTTCCTGTCGTCCTGCTCGTAGGCGAGATGTCCATTGCTTTGTCCGTGCAGGATGCAGAGCCGCCTGGTTCGACCGGCATACCGCGCCTACCGATCGGTGTGCTCGCCATGGTCATAATCAGCTCACTCGGGATCGGCGCGCTTTCAGGCACGATCTCCTATCTTGGCAATGCAAGTGGATCGAGCCCCAATTCACTTCGGGCTGAAGTCGCGTCCAGAACGATCAGTCACCGCGCTGACAATGAACTTACGGAGGCAGCGGCCCAAGAGCTGCAGGAGGAAGTCGATCGAGCGGGTCTTCTCGACGTCAAGATTGGGTCGGCAAAGGGTGTTGTGACCGCCGAAGGCACCGTCACGTCTGAATCGGTCATCAGTTGGCAGAAGCTTCAGCAATCGTTCGATCGTCGCACCAAGGGTACTCTAACACTGGTGAACGGAGTGCTCATCAAAGAGGAGAAGGCGCCATCCGCAATCGCGGTCGAAGCTGTGTGGCATGGGGTCCAACCATATATTGTCATCGACAGCGAGAAGTATTTTGTCGGCGCCATTTTGGCTGATGGATGGGTGGTCGAACGTATTGAGGACAGCCGTGTGCTGCTGAGCAGGAATGGCCGCATTGCTGCTCTCCAATATTGAAAGCTCGCAGGCCCCATCAAGCAGCACTCTATGGCCAGCCAAACATCCTGTCGCGCTCGGTGCTGACAAGCTGGCTGCGTTGGAAACATTTGCTGCCCAGCCATTTCGCGCCTGCTTGTGGCTCTCATGCAGGGTCACGCGCTGGCCAAGGCTGAGGCGCCTTCGGAGTTCGAAAGCCACGTTTCATGGCGTAACAGCAGAGTAAGTCTCAACCGATTGCAAAGGTGTCTCGATGGCCAACGTCCTGCGTGACTTCATCAAGCGTGCGCCGGCCAGCCCGGATTTAATGGTTGCGTTGATGCTGCTTCTGGCTGTCGCGATGATGGTCATGCCTATCCCGGTCGTGGTGGTCGACGCCCTGATAGGATTCAATATGGGGTTGGCCATACTGCTGATGATGGTTGCCCTGTATGTCAGTACTCCACTTGATTTTTCCTCTTTGCCCGGCGTTATTTTGATTTCCACTGTATTCCGTCTCGCGCTCACGGTCGCAACGACGCGACTGATTCTGGCCGAGGGGGAGGCCGGCAGCATTATTCATACTTTTGGCGATTTCGTCATTTCAGGCAATATCGTGGTGGGTTTCGTCATATTTCTGGTCGTCACCATGGTGCAATTCATGGTCCTCGCGAAGGGTGCCGAACGGGTGGCAGAAGTGGCGGCGCGTTTCACGCTGGATGCTCTGCCGGGCAAGCAAATGGCGGTCGACGCAGAGCTACGCAACGGCCACATCGATGCCAACGAATCCCGCCGGCGGCGCGCCGAATTGGAGAAGGAAAGCCAACTCTATGGCGCGATGGACGGCGCGATGAAATTTGTGAAGGGCGATTCCATCGCCGGGCTGGTGGTTATCTGCATCAACATGCTGGGTGGAATTTCGATCGGCCTGCTCTCCAAGGGCATGTCCTTCGGCGAGGTACTGCATCACTACACTCTGCTGACGATAGGCGATGCATTGATATCGCAGATTCCGGCCCTTCTGCTCTCCATTACTGCGGCGACCATCGTCACCCGTGTGACTGGGACGGCGAGGATCAACCTCGGTACAGAAATGGTCAGTCAGCTCACGGCCAGCACTCGAGCCTTGCGACTGGCGGCCGGCGTCCTGGTTGTAATGGGGTTCGTTCCTGGGTTTCCCCTCCCCGTCTTTCTGATGCTGGCCGCAGTGTTCGCTGCGGTAAGCATTGTCAAGGCTGATGTGCTGGGCGCCGGCACTGCCGATGCGAAAGGTGGAACTGCAGCGGAGCCTAAGCAAGCCGCGCCTGCGAAGGAATTCCCGATCGCATTTTTTCTAGCGCCAGATCTTATGCAGGCGGTCGATCAAGCCGAATTGCAAAAACATATTGGGCGCGTTTCGCTCCTGGTCACAGCCGATCTGGGCATTATCGTTCCTCGCATCCCTGTCTTGGTTGACGAGCAGCTGCCTGAATCGCAATTCCGAATTGATGTCGAGGGCGTGCCAGTCGAACAGGACGCCTTAGATCCAAACCAGATGGCGCTCCGAGCCGATGTAGCGCACGTCGACTCGAGCGGTGTCCCCCTTAGACGTGAGCCGAAAACGGACAGACTCCCGGTTGAACATACCCCTGCAAAGGCCCTTACGGGCGCCGGCACGGAGCATAGGGCTCCCGGCGAACTCCTCGCCTTGCGCGTCCATGCAGCGTTGACCCGCTACGCACCGCGATTGGTGGGCATCCAAGAGACCCGACATTTCCTGGGCCGAATGGAGCAGGAATATTCTGAGCTTGTGAAAGAGGTGCTACGCACGACGCCGATTCCTCGGATTGCCGATGTTCTGCGCCGCCTCCTGGAGGAAGGTATCCCAATCCGCCACACCCGTCTCGTGTTGGAGGCATTGGCCGAATGGAGCGAGCGTGAGCAAAACGTTGCCCTGCTGACGGAATATGTCCGTTCTGGTTTGAAGCGACAGATCTGCCACCGCCATGCCAACACGGAGGGCATCGTGTCCGCCCTGGTCGTCGAGCGCGAGAGCGAGGATGTGATGCGTGGCGCGGTTCGAGATTCGGATGCAGGCCCCTATCTCGCACTGGAGGATCGGCAAAGCGAAGCGATGCTATCACAGATACGTCAGGTCCTTTCGAACGCAGAACCGGGTCAAACCCGCCCTATTCTGTTGACGTCGATGGATGTCCGACGTTTCGTCCGCGGCTTTCTGACGCGAAACGGGGTTGATCTCGCCGTGCTGTCTTATCAAGACCTCGCCTCCGACTTTACAATTCGCCCCGCAGGATCCGTCACACTCCCGCACGGATCGAACAGCGGATTGTTAGAGTAGTCCCACCTTTCCTAACTGAACGCCACGCGCCTCCCCGATAACTGAGAGATAACATGAATAGCAATACAGTTTCTCCATCGCCTATGTTTCTGCGCCGGAACTCACTTCTTTTTGCCGTACTCGCCATTCTGCCTTTGGGCGGTTGCGCCAGCTGGCAAAAGCCGGCTCTTTCCGTGCAGGAGACATCTTCCCCCGAGTTGCTCAGCGCCGATCAAATCGATCCGGCTATGCGCGAACGCATTTTGCGCGAAGTTGGTCAGGATGTTCAAGAGCGGGCTTTGCGGGATGAGGTGAAGCAGCACCCGGACAATGTTGATGCGGCGATACGACTTACAAATGCCTTGGTGGGCCAGAAGCGCCCGCACGAAGCGGTTGAGGTGCTCGACAGCGTCTTGGTTGCAGCCCCAGGAAACGTACGTGCATTGAATGCGAAGGGCGTGATTTTGGACATTGAGGGGCGGCATGACGCGGCACAGGCCCTGTATCGGCGAGCTCTCGAAAACGAGCCAGGCAATCAGATGGTGCAGCATAACTTCAATCTGTCGCTTGCCTTTAACGGCAAGTCCAAACAACCAAGGTTAGCACGATCGCAATAGGTGGGCACAGTGCATGCGCAGCCTGTTCCCCGGCTCGAACACGCGCTCGGCTCCCATCATAGATGGCCCCCTGAAGAGAGCCATATCTATGCAAAACAGTTGCTCCAGATCTGGCCGGCAGAGATCGGCAGGAGAGCCGGATGACATCACGCGGCCACCCGCAAGGCCACCCGCCTCGCTTCGTTGCCAGAGCGCCCTCTCCCTCGCCGGTCACCGTCTCGCAATGCGGCGACCTGGCTTAAGGCGGTCGACCGAGCGCCCGATGCAGTAGCCATGAATACGTAACGCAGCGATGGACCCGCCGGATCGTGTCGCGCTTGTGCTGGCCGTCCCTGCCATTACAGCACGGTGATTGTAGCTGGATCATATTCTAGAGGCATCGATGGTGTGGATGCCTTCGATCCAAACAATCGATTTGTTGAATTCGTCCGCCTGAGGAAATTAGCTGCGGCGATCCGACTTCCGACGCCTGCAGGCGCAAAACCAACAGCGTGAGCGCTGCGGGTCCGGAGGCAGGCTGCAAAGTGCAATCACCAGCGCTGATAAGCGGCAAGTGAAGAATGTATCGCTCGGGCGACTCCTGTGTTGTGCACGGTTGCCCCGCGAGGTGAACTGTAGCAGCTTGGCAGCTCAGCGTTCACGAAAGGAGAAAAGATTTGGGGCCAAGCAAAGACCGGCTTTTTTGATTGTCTTGCTGTATCGCTATGGTGGGGCGGGCGCGACCGCTCCCATAATTCAATACGCTGCCTTTAGCGATGGACGATGACGGGATGCGTCGCCGAGACTTCAATGGTGGAGGAGCAGCGCACCCGTCGATCCATTTGCTTTCAGCGGCAACCGCCACTATGAAGCGACACTTCGCCCAACTGTGTTTTAAGCTGCCCGGAGAAGTTTATGACAGAAGAACCCCACAAGACCGACATCCTCATCGAGCTCACTGCCGATGTTGTATCAGCCTACGTCTCCAACAACCCCGTCCCGGCGGGGGAGCTTCCTGCCCTGATCGCCCAAGTGCACGGGGCTCTAAACGGCACGGCTGGACTCATACCGGCAGAAGAGCCTGTGCCTGTAAAAAAACCTGCTGTCCCGATCAAAAAGTCGATCGAACCGGACTACATCATTAGCCTTGAAGACGGCAAGAAATTCAAATCGCTAAAGCGCCATCTGGCGACGCACTATGGTCTGACCCCAGACGAATATCGCGCCAAATGGGGTCTGCCGTCGGATTATCCCATGGTGGCGCCGAATTACGCCGCTGCGCGCTCCGCCTTGGCCAAGACCATGGGACTCGGCCGCAAACCGAAAGAGCCGGAAGCCCCAGCCACGGCGCCGGCGAAACGGACCCGCAAGAAGGTCGCAGCCTAAATCCGTATCAACAGTCGTTCGGACGCGCAGCAGCCGTTGGCCCAATCTGCGCGGAATCAAAGGGCGGGGATGAGCCCCGCCTTTCCCGTCCAAGAGCCTCATTTCCAGAGTAATTCATGATGGCTCCAGCAATCCCTGCCGCGGCATTAACTTGCATGCTCCGGCCCGGGTTTCGAGCCGTCAATGCGTTCCGGCGATGACGAACCTTGCCAAGGCTTTCCCGGACCGTTAGCCAACCTTGCTGAGGCTGCCTGCAGAGGACTTTCCCGTGCGGCGATCCTGTTCCACCTCGTAGTTGATCTTCTGGCCCTCATTAAGGGTCGACAGGCCCGCTCGTTCAACAGCGGAAATGTGGACAAAGACATCCTGACCGCCGTTGTCAGGCTGAATAAAACCAAAACCCTTCGTGCTGTTGAACCACTTCACCGTTCCAGTCGCCATATCCATTCCTTTGTAATAAGTCGCAACTTAGGCAGGCCATTCACGCCAGCCTGATTTGTACACGAGACTTTAGGCGCATCAAAATCGGAAAATTGCAAGGCCCACTCGATCGCCTGATCTCCAGCAGCAACTGCAACATATGCGAGGCGCGTGCCAGACGAGGCGTATGCCAGACGTTTCGTCGTGCGCTGTCGCTCGAACGTTGACAGAAACAATGACACACCTTGCAAACTCGGCACATCTTGTGGACGTGCTCGGGTCGCTTCTCGACTGCGATACCCGCTCCTGACCGGGTATCGTCGGCCAAAATGAGGGTTTTTGTCATGTGCCGCCAGACCGAAAGATCAGGCGCGCAGCGACCTGCACATTCAAACCGGAACCCGCGAACCTCGATTAGCTTCTGCCTGCTCCGAAGGGCGGTAGCCTGCTCTGAGGCGGGCCACTGTCGGGTTGAAAACCAACTGTCGGGTTCGGAACCCCAGATTGTCGGCAAGGTACGCGCCGCCCACTGGTTGGCCAAAGGGGCACTGGCTCCTGATCCTGCCGCCATGCTCGCCCGATCTCAACCCGTGTATGGATGGCTCCTGCGGGTCAAGGGTGTCAGATCGGGTTTGGTGAACAGGTCGGTTGCGGCCATGTATACGGCGTCTGAATGTGCAACGGGATCGCTGCGCGCCCTGATGAATATCCGCTTGGAGAACAGGTCCCACTCAATCGAGCGCGCTTGAGGCGCTTCGGATTGATCGGGGTGTCCTGGTTCTTCGTCTCCGTTTGTTCGCCATCACCTCACTTTGCCCTGACCATTCCGAGAGCCTGTCAGGCTGCCTGTGGCTCGTAGCGTGATCCGTCCCTAAGGACGGCGAAAATTGTTCTTGCCATGCGATGCGCCAAAGCGATGGCGACGACCTTCGTCTTCTTCCGCATCAACATGCTTGATAGCCAGTCCGATCCGGGCTCGCGCTTCAGTCTACATCTGAGCATGATCTGTGCCATGGCGCCCAGATAGAGCAACCGGCGGATATATCGATTACCCATCTTCGATATTCGGCCGACCTTCTGCTTGCCGCCGGTGGAGTGCGGTTTGGGTGTAAGGCCGAGCCAAGCTGCATAGTCCCTCGCGCAGTCGAAATTGCTGACATCAGGTGTCGTCGCCGCGATGATCGTCGCCGAAAGCATGCCGACGCCCGGGATCGTAGCCAGACGCTGGCTTGCCTCATTTTGCTCGTGGGTCTCTTTGATCTCTTCGGTCAGCCGTTCGATCCGCTCGTTCGTCTCGGCCAACTGTTCGAAAAGCAGGGTTATGGGCAGCCGAGCCGCTTGCGGCAGCCGATCCAGTTGTTCCCGCAAACGATCGACATTTTGCGCGCCCTTCGCCGTTATGACACCGAACTCCGTCATGTGGGCTCGAATCGCGTTGCCGATCTGCGTGCGCTGGCGAACCAGAAAGTCCCGCGTGCGGTGAAGAACCAGAACCGACGAGCAGGCTTCGCTCTTGATCGCGACAAACCGCATGGAGGGGCGCGTCACGGCTTCACAGATGGCGGCCGCGTCCGCAGCATCCGTCTTCCCGCGCTTCACGTAAGGCTTCACGTAGGATGGTGGCATCAGCCGGACGTCATGCCCCATATCCTGAAGCCGGCGCCCCCAGTCGTGAGAACCTGCGCAAGCCTCCATGCCGATCAGGCATCGCGGACGCTTCTGGAAAAACGCCAGCAACTGGCTTCGGCGAAGCTGGCGGCGCACGAGAACCCGACCGTTCTCGTCGACGCCATGGACCTGGAAGACACTCTTCGCGAGGTCGATGCCTACTGTGGCAAGTTCTGACATGGATGGCTCCTTTGCTCGGGGATGACAACATCCCAACTATGGCGCAATGCGACGCCGGGAGCAGGAGCCATCCACACCATCAATCAAGACAGGTCTGCTCAAAACTCAAGGCGCGGCTGCGGAAGAAGGCGGCCAAAACTTTCGACGCTCTCTGCGGAACTCTCGGCGATATCTGCCAGCTGTTGGAGCAAAATCAAAAACCATTAATTGCGACAGGTGATTTTATGACATTCATTGCGAAGAGGCCAGAATGAACAGCGGAAGAGAGTAGCAGCTCTCTGGTCGCGGCGAGGTGGATCGTCGACACGATCGGCACCTGGCCCGTGCGGGGATCGCACCGCAGCCAGCACCAGAGCCAGACCTTGACCGCTTGCCTTGCTCAGGCGCCACAACAACGAGTGGCTGGAAGCAGATCCACGTGAACTCAGCGATATCGATCAGACGATGCTTACCCTCATGAAAGCCGATCCCGACGCTGTCCAGCGCCGCGAAATCCTGACCAGCATATGGCGCATCGGATGCCACCGCCTGCACACTCACCATCGACATGCCGGAACTCGGAACCAAAGGCCGCAAGCCTCGCCGGCCTCGGCAAAAAATGGAGCGGCCGCGCCTTCTCCGGGGCGGCCGGGCCAATGTTCGCCAGGCCCTCTACATGCCCGGCCCTTCGCCCTGCGCTTCAACCCCGACCTCAAGGCAAAATACCAGGCGCTAAAGGCGGCAGGCAAACCCGCAAAGGTCATCATCTTGTTGCGAAAGCTCCTCATCCTAGCAAACGCTCTCCTCAAGGCGCAGCGAAAATGGCCCCTAAAACCCTTGACCGAAACGGATACCTTAGCCTTTCAGGTGAGGCGGGCCGAGATAGACCAACCGCGGGTTTAACTTCGCGAGTTTAAGCTGATTATGCCGATGCAACTCTAGCGCCTGCGCGACCGTTTTAGCTTCCATCAACAAGGCGGCAGGGTGGGAGGAAGTACCCTCCCCTGCCGCGAACAAGCTTTGGACAAAGCCCCACCTTGTCCGTAATGTGATCGGGAGGCCGGGGCGCGGCGGTGCTCAGCGGATGTGACGCGCGAGATCTGCGACCCTACCCATCAGCACTTCCATCGGTCCTCGCTGGAAGACGCGCAGCCAAAGCACCGCAAAAGTGCTGATAACCACAACGAAGCCAAAGAGCGTGGACAGGCTCTCGTCTTTGAAAATGTTTATCTTCATAAGATAGGCTATTCCCGCAATGTGCAGCACATAGGCCGTCAAAGACATCGAGCCGACTGCGATTATTGGCCAGACCAGCTTTCGCAGACGCGGGAGCGCATCCACAGCGAGCATGCAAGCCGCCAAGATGATCATTGCGCAACCGGTGCTGCCCACGATCGAAAGCGTCGTTTCGCTATGAGGTGCGGCTATCCATGACGACTTGACTATAAATGACGACTTGGAAGGCTCAAAAGCGCCGTCAACGTCAGACCACCACAAGGAGGTTTCAGTCAAAGCGCGGGAACTCAGCGCGAGCAAGGATCCCCCATGGCCCAACACGGCCAGCGCGACCCCCGCCAGACCAAGGCGCCAATGCGCTGCTAGCGTATTAAGATTAAGGCGCGCGATGGCCATGCCAGCGATGAGGAAAGGAACCCAGGTCACCGCGGGATAGTAGCCGTTGACCATGAGGTTGAAGACCGGGTCGAGGAGGTTGGGGGCAACCGACAGAAGGGAGGAACGGACTTGCGGGAGAACTAATGCCGTAGCGGCAGCGATCAAGCCCAGCTGATATGCGCTGAGCCGATGGAGCGGCAATACCAACAAGAAGCAAATTCCGTAGTATTCTAGGATGACTTCGACCTGGGTACCGAGGCAGCCCAGGATTGAGCCAAGCGCGAGCAAAACAAGGGCACGAATTGCGACTCTGGCGATGGCCTGTCTACCGGCTATCCCCGACTTCGGCGCCTTGCGACCTGTAATCAGGAGGATTGAAAAACCGGCCAATACGGCAAACAGGGCCGACGGCCGCCCATGGGTTAGTTCCATCAGAAACCCGACTAGTCCTCCTTCGCCGGGGTCGGGACCGAGATGGGCGGCATACATCCCGAAGACAGCCAGGCCCCGAGCGAGGTCGATGCCGACCAGCCGATCTACTACCGACCCATTCCTAGCGTCGGCAACCGGTGCCTTCATTACCATGGTAGATTCCCTTGTTGGGTGTGTGGATCGCGGGAGCCGCGATAGGAGAGCCGGTCGGCTGCTGCCGTCGCCTCGTGAAAGGGTTCAAAACATCGCGCCATCTGGCGCATCGAGCCGGCGACAGAGCTGTTCAGCCATTAGCCTGGGGTAAGAACAACAGATCGGCTCACAAAGCCTGTGTCACGGACCTGAAAAGTGGTGTCGCGGAACCGTCGTTTTTTGCATGATGGCTAAGCCGAGAGATCCACTGCACCGACGAGAGACTCAGCGACGTTGGATATCCGATCAGTACGCCGCGGCTCCGCCGGTGACGATCACCCCGGGTGTCAAGGCCAGGGCGTAAACCTGCCATAATCTGTGGTGGTGCGCCCGCGACCAATCCGTTCGACAAAGCTCGGCGCATGGTCGAGCCAATCATATTCTTCCATGTGGCTGTTGCCTGAAAAACCGAAGACGCCGTTCGCTGGTCCAGCTGTTCCAGACCTCGGCCTGCGTCGGTCGTTAGAACCGGCGCGCCTGTTTCCCAAATCAATTTGCTGATGCAGCCGCCGGGGGTCACATTGAGCAAAAGTGCCGAGGTCAGGACGGGTTTCATAGGGGCTCTTCGTTTGGCTTTGTTAACGACCCCTTTCTTGCAAGTTGTAGCTGACAGCAGCCTGAAAGCTCCCCAAATAATTCGCTGCCGCCGGTTCAGCCTATTGTCAGCTTCGACCAATAAGATGGGAGCCTTGCCCTCATACCGGAGCTCGGCAGCATGATGCGAATACTGCTCACTGAAGACGATAAGGACCTTGGAAGTGCTATGCACGATCATTTGGTGGCTGGTGGCCACGCGGTCGACTGGGCCAAGAACCTGTCCGAAGCGCGCGATTATGCAGCTGTGGTCGGCTACGACCTTATTTTGCTCGACGTTCACCTGCCGGACGGCAATGGGATCGACTATCTGCGGGAGCTGATCAAGGAACTTGAATCGGCACCGGTCATCATTCTGACAGCCTGCGATCGGATTTCGCATCGCATCGAGGGCTTCAACGCTGGAGCCGACGACTATTTGGTCAAGCCGTTCGATCTGGGGGAACTCTCAGCGCGTATCCATGCAGTGGCACGTCGCCATGGGCATTTTCCGGAGCCGCAATTTTCGGTTGGGACGCTTTCCATACAGGCAGCCGAGCGACGCCTCTTCCGCGAGGGGCAGGAGGTCTACCTGACTTGACGCGGGTGGGCGGTGCTCGACTACCGTCTGCCCCAGCCCTGCACGGTCGTTTCAAAAGGGAAGATCGTGGACGCGCTTTTCGGCAGACGGCGCTGATTCATACTCTAAAAGAAAATTCGGCTTCCAGTTGCCTTGGCCATGACTGCCCTTCCCGAGAGATGGGTGACAGTTCATTCCGGATAGATGGGTTAAACTTTCGGCCCTTTGCAAGGAGAGCAAGGTGCCTTGGAAGGAGTGTAACGTCATGGAAGAGCGGCTGAAGTTCGTCGCCCGGCTGCTGGACGGCGAGAAGATGGCGGTGCTTTGCCGGGAGTTCGATATCTCGCGCAAGACCGGCTACAAGATCCTCACGCGCTACAACGACAGCGGCCTGGAGGGGCTGACGGACCGATCGCGGCGGCCCTATCGCCACGCCAATCAGCTTCCGTTTCAAATCGAGAAGCTGATTGTGCGCCTCAAGCAAGACAAGCCGACATGGGGTGCGCCGAAGATACGCGAGCGGCTGGCCCGGCTGTATCCGGATGTGCACCGGCCCGCGATCTCGACCGTGCATGCCGTGCTCGACCGCCACGGCATGGTCGAGCGCCGCAAGCGCAGGCGCAACAGGGCGACGGGGACACCACTTTCAAACGGCTGTCGCCCTAACGATCTTTGGTGTGCCGACTACAAGGGCGAGTTCGGCAGAGAACACGGCCGGGACAGGGGATCACAAACACTTGACCGTTCCAGACCCTGGCAGTGGCGCATCGATTGACCGTTGGCTCTGTTCGTGGGCACCGAAAATAGGGCCTTCTTGGTCCTCGGCAGAGAATATGGCCCGGACGGGGGATAACAAACACTTGACCGTTCCAGACTCTGGCAGTGGCGCATCGATTGACCGTCGACTCTGTTCGCGAGCGCCGAAAATACGGACGACCCCTATGGTCAAAGTGCACTTCTGACCTGCTAGGCACTGTTCGATAACTGGAGGCACCCGCTACAGTGCCCTCGTATTTAAGACACCTGTCAGTTTCAAGCCTGGACATTGACGCGTGGCGCGGCTGCCATTCGTTGACCGCCACGTCGAATTGCCCGCCAACCAGTGTACAGCCGCCGGTGGTCACATTGAGCAAAAGTGCCGAGATCAGGAGGGGTCTCATAGGGGCTCTTCGTTTGGCTTTGTTAACGACCCCTTTCTTGCAATTGTAGCTGACAGCAGCCTGAAAGCCCCCAGATATTCGCTGGCGCCGGTTCAGCCTACTGTCAGCTTCGATCAATAAGGCAGGAGCCTTGCCCTCATACCGGAGCTCGGCAGCCTGATGCGAATACTGCTCATTGAAGACGACGACGACCTTAGAAGTGCTGTGCACGATCATTTGGTGGCTGGTGGCCACGCGGTCGACTGGGCCGAGGGCCTGTCCGGAGCGCGCGGTCATGCAGCTGTGGCCGGCTACGACGTTATTTTGCTCGACGTTCACCTGCCGGACGGCAATGGCATCGACTATCTGCGGGAGCTGATCAAGGGGCTTGATACAACGCCGGTCATCATTCTGACAGCCCGCGATCGGATTTCGCATCGCATCGAGGGGCTCAACGCTGGCGCCGACGACTATTTGGTCAAGCCGTTCGATCTGGGGGAACTCTCGGCACGCATCCGTGCAGTGGCACGTCGCCAAGGGCATTTTCCGGAGCCGCAATTTTCGGTTGGGACGCTTTCCATACAGGCAGCCGAGCGACGCCTCTTCCGCGACGGGCAGGAGGTCCACCTGTCTGGACGCGAATGGGCGGTGCTCGACTGCCTTCTACGCCGGCCCGGTTCGGTCGTTTCAAAGGGGAGGATCGAGCACGCGCTTTATTCATTCAATTCGGAGTTCGAGAGCAACACAGTGGAGGTTTATGTCAGCCGGCTCCGCAAGAAGATCGGCGGGGATAGAATAGCAACCGTGCGTGGCTCCGGATACAGGCTCGTGGTCACATGACGAACTCGAACAGCATGACGAGAAAGCTGCTATCGTGGTTAGGCGGGGCAACGCTCCTGGTTTGGATCGCCGCCCCAACCATGGCTGCGTTCATTTTTTGCAATAATGTAAACGAAAGTTCGGATGACTTGCTCCAGGGGAGCGCAAAGTACAGACAACCAGAGCTGATCAAGGTCTTGAATGGAAAACACGTTGATCAATACAATAACAACTTTCCAACTTACGAAAAGTACTTTACCTATCGTGAGCAGGTTATTAATAAGTACGGGATAGTGCTTATTTCTGAACCGGAAGAGGGTCAGCAGCCCTTCCCTGATGCTCCCCTGAGTAACGGCTTTTGGGGAAACGCTGATTACCGCGTCTACACAGAGGAGATCCAAGACGGCGTGTATCATCAGTTGGCCGAACCGCTTGATGGCCGCCGTACCACAATCGCGAAGGGCGCACTTTTTGTCTTCCTTCCGACACTCGTGCTCCTGCCCTTTAGCTTAGCTGTTTGGTGGATCGTGATCCGGCGCTCGCTGCGGCCAATCGAGGTACTGCGACAGCAGATCGGATCGCGCGACGGCGGCAATCTGTCACCAATGGACTTGGGCGATTTCCCGGCAGAGTTGGCTCCAATCGCGGCATCCGTCAATCGGCTTCTCGATCGTCTGCGGGCGGCTCTCGAGGCCGAACGCGAGTTCGCCGCAAACAGTGCGCATGAACTGCGCACGCCGATCGCAGGTTCAATCGCTCAGATGCAGAGATTAGTGGCCGAGCTTCCCAATGGGTCGGCCAAAATGCGTGCGCGCGGCATCGAGCAAGCGCTGTCGAGCCTTGGCCGCCTTGTCGAAAAAGTGCTTCAGCTCGCTCAAGCCGAATCGGGGGTTGGCATGGCGGATCACGCGATCGATCTTGTCCGATCGGTTCGGCTGGAAATCGACGACCTGAGGAAAAAGCCGCAATATGCCGGACGCCTGCATCTTAACGTCGACGGCTGCCCCACTTTGATGCGCAAAGTGGATGTCGATGCGTTTGGGATCCTCCTTCGTAACCTGATCGAGAATGCGCTGATACATGGACTGCCCACTGTTCCGACAACAGTTTCCGTCCAAACTGATGGAACCATCGCTATTGCAAACGCCGGACCGGTGGTGCCCCTCCCCGACCTCGAAGGGCTTACAAAGCGATTTAGTCGTGGTGCTACTCCTGCTGCGGGCTCAGGCCTTGGTCTACATATCGCTAACATGGTTATCCAGCGGATCGGTGGCAGTCTAGAGCTTGCGTCGCCCGCCCGCGGTCGCAATGATGGTTTCGAGGCGATCATACGAATTCCTCAATGACACCGGTGAATTCGACGACAGTTGGACACAGGGCGGATTGCTGGCAAGGCTGCTGACATGGCGAACTGTACGGCAGTATGTATACGGCGTAGAAATCGTACTTCACACAACGCATTTCGGCCGCGGCAATCAATGCCGCTATCATCGTCTGAGCAGTTCGATCGAAGCGACACGACATGATCGGCAAAATCGAAGGCTCCGCCTCACCGCTCGCTGGATTTCGCCCGGGGAGAAAAAAGGCCATCCGAGAAAGTGCAAGCCGCCGCGAAAAGGCGACGTGTCCAATTGTCTGGGTGCCCCTGTGCGCCGGCCCGATCGGGTTGGCGCAGGTCCAGTAAGGACCCGGACCAACCATTCCATTTAGACGACCGGCAGGTTTTAATCGGCGTCCGGATCGCCGTCCCAAAATGCCCCAAGTATACGGCTAGAAAGGCTGCCAACGATCGAGCTTTGGTCGGAGGCGTGCTTGTCAGCGTCTTGGGTGCTTGACCGGCCTTTGCAATGGCCATCGCCATCGCAAGTATCGTGCGTGGCCAGTGAGACCGCAATTTCATCAGCCTGGAGCCGACCGTATCGGTGCTTTTTTATGATTTAGGGATTTTTCGTTTTCCTCTTGGATCATCACGGGTTTGGAGAGGATCTGGTGTTAAGTGCCATTCGGAGCGCCGGCGAACCGCCCGAAATTAATGTGGTCGAGTGATGAAGCCTCCCGAATGCGTTAAACGAGACCCTTTATGGCGGCCCTGGCTGACAACAGTCTGAAAGCTGCAAGCGGCATGCGAAAATGGGGCGATCCTGAATGACGACAGATGCTATCAACATGAAAGAGGCTCGCCCTGAAAGCTGAGCACGCTTTATGCTCAGGCTGCTGACAAGGCCAAAGCAGCGTAAGTGCGTAGTGAAATCCAAGGTCCACATGGGTCGTCGCGCGTCCCGTGCGCCTGGGAAGGCGCCGGCCCGGCCAAGCTTTCCCAGCTCGTCCGCATGATGCTTCGCTGAGCGTCAATGGACGTTGGCGCGAGACCAAGGCGTCGTGCGTTGCAATCGGGACGGTCCAGGGTATCAGGAGTTTCACGGCCTCGGCCCGCTTGGCTGGCCACAGTTGAAGCTCCAACGTACCGGCTGGCACCGGGAAATTGGGCTCTGCGCTGCGGCACGGTCAATGCTTGCCTACCGATGGGGCCGCCCATGCCGTGATGCTGTCGGTCGACGTTCGCAAACCAGACCCTCGCGAGACCCAGCGAAGGGGCTCGCCGGTACGACGAGGGACCTTACCTCTTTATGCGCGGCATCATTATCGAGGATGACATGTTGCCTTACACGTCGTCCCTCGCGCTCGGGTCTTTGTGGGGCGGATGAAGTCCTGATCGCGGTGGCACTGCTGCATGTTTGCGTAAGACCCATCCAGTCACGATCGCGCTGTCCTTCGATGTCGCGGTGCTGATAGGCGGGCAGATCGGTGTGCGCGGCGCCCGCCAAAGGATCGTCGTCACGCCGGAGGAGGCGAGCGTCATAGCCGGCGCGCCGGCGAAAGGCGCTTTCTGTCGGATGCCCGACAATGTCGGATATCGCAAGTATCAAGGTTGGATCAAACCTTGCGAATCGGGGCTTTCTTACTTGGCACGGGGCATGCTCAGGTATCCGCAAACACCCAATGGATAACGAGCAGACTTCCCATGGCCTCACCATGCCGAAAGTTTCCCGGACGCATCCAAAGATGAGGCTCGCGTCAGGCCCAGCAACACGCTGACGGCTCATGTGGCTCGGCGTCGCCGTGCCGATCCACTTTCTCCCAATAGGCGTTCGGGAGACATAGATCCTTCAAAATGAGGAACAGATCACTTTGCCAGGAACGCAGCCCATAACCCCACTCTCCCTACCAGAACTACCAAGCAAGCCCCGCACTCATGGGCTTCGCAGGACGTCCGTTGCGTCCGAGTTGGTCGGCGCGGGGCCGGCTCCGATCCCCGTCGCATGGGAGGACGGCAAGGCGAGGGATTTCGTGCTCGACAACGGCATGGAGGTGGTCGTCATTCCCAACCACCGGGCGCCGATCGTCACCCACATGGTGTGGTACAAGATCGGCAGCGCCGACGAGCCGCCGGGCAAATCCGGCATCGCCCATTTCTTCGAGCATCTGATGTTCAAGGCGACGACCAACCATGCGGGCGGCGAATTCGACCGCGCAGTGTTCGAGATCGGCGGCTCCAACAACGCCTTCACCTCCTCCGACTACACCGCCTTCTATCAGACAGTGGCGCCGTCGGCGCTCGAGCTGATGATGAGCTTCGAGGCCGACCGAATGCGAAACCTCATCCTCACCGACGATGTCGTCAAGACCGAGCGCGACGTGGTCATCGAGGAGCGCCGCTCAAGCACCGACACCAACCCGCAGGACGTGCTCCATGAGGAGATCGACGCGACGCTGTGGCAGAACCAGCCCTATCGCATCCCGATCATCGGCTGGATGCAGGAGATCGAGCAGCTGAACCGCGTCGACGCCACCGCCTTCTATGAAAAATACTACTGGCCCAACAACTCCGTGCTGATCGTGGCCGGCGATGTCGAGCCGGAAACGGTGAAGGTGCTGGCCGAGAAGACCTATGGCAAGGTGGCGCGCGGGCCCGACCTGCCGCCGCGCATCCGGCCGGTTGAGCCCGAGCAGAACACCAGGCGCACCGTCACGCTCTCCGACGCCCGCGTCAGCGTGCCCAGTTTTTCGACGCAGTGGGTGGTGCCGTCTTACCATACCGCCAAGCCGGGCGAGGCCGAAGCGCTCGACCTGCTGTCCGAAATCCTCGGCGGCGGTAACCGCAGCCGGCTTTACCAGGCGCTCGCTGTCCAGCAAGGTATCGCTTCCAGCGCCTGCGCCTATTTCCAGGGCACCATGCTCGACGACACCAGGTTCGCCATCTATGGCGCGCCGCGCGGCGATGCCAAGCTGGCCGATCTCGAAGCGGCGGCCGCTGCCGAAGTCGCTCGCATTGCCAAGGATGGTGTCAGCAGCGAGGAACTGGGCAAGGCCAAGGAGCGCTTTGTGCGCGATATGATCTTTGCCGAAGACGACCAGGACGACCTCGCCTGCATCTACGGCTCGACGCTGGCCACCGGCGGCACCGTGAAAGATGTCGAGGAACGGCCGTCTCGCATCCGCAGGGTTACCGCCGCGCAAATCAAAGCAGTTGCCGCCCGCTATCTCGCGTTCGACCGTTCGACCACGGGCTATCTCTTGCCCAAGACGGAGAATCAAGAGATGACGCTCGGCGCTCAGCCCCATGCTGCGATGAACATCCAGGAGGTGAAGTCCGAAAAGGGCATCATCGCCTGGCTGGTGGAGGACCACACAGTGGAAATCGTCAACATCGGCTTTGCCTTCAACGGCGGCACCACGCAGGACCCGGTCGGGAAGGAGGGGATGGCCAAACTGATGGCCGGCCTGTTCATCGAAGGCGCTGGCCATTACGACAGCGATGCCTTCCAGGTGAAGCTCGACGATGCCGGCGCCGAAATGAGTTTGGACGCGCAAAGCGACGACATCTACGGATCGGTGTGCATGCTTTCCAAAAAGCAGGACGCCGCGTTCGGCCTGCTTCGGCTCGCGCTGAACGCGCCGCGCTTCGACCAGGGGCCGATCGATCGCGTCCGCGCCGAGATTGTCTCCGGCATCGTCGGCAGCGAGCGAGACCCTGGCGCAATCGCTCAGCGCAAATGGCTGCGCGCGATCTACGGCGCGCATCCTTGTTCAAGGCCGGGAGAAGGCACAAAAGAGAGCCTCGCCGGCATCACGCCGTCCGACCTCCTCGCCTTCCACCAGGCCATTTTTGCTCGCGACGGGCTCCATATTGCCGTGGTGGGTGACATTGACGCGAACACGTTGAGGGAAAGGCTTGACCAGCTGTTTGGTGATTTGCCTGAGCAACAAACCCTCGTCCCCGTCTACGATGTCGCGCCGAAACTCGGTCAACTGGTGGAGGAGAACTACGACCTGCCGCAGACTTCGCTAACGTTGGCCTGGCCTGGCGTGAAGCGTAGCGCGCCGAATTTCTACGCCGCCGTGCTGATGAACGACATCCTTGGCGGCTCATACTTGACTTCCCGCCTTTACGAGGAGGTACGCCAAAAACGCGGCCTTGCCTATCACGTCAGCTCTGAACTGACCCTTGACAAGCTTCTGGTTACGACAGAGACACGCTCGGATTGCGCCGCCCAAACGCTGAGCATCGTGCGAGAGGTGGTAAAGCAGATGGCGCAGCAAGGACCGACCGGGGCCGAGCTCAAGGCGGCGAAGAAGCACCTGATCGGCACCTATGCCATTGACCGTCTGGGCTCGACCAGCTCGATTGCAGACCGGCTCCTGGATTTGCAGATTCAAAATGCCGACGTCGACTACAACCAGCGTCGCGCCCGCAGCATCGGTCGGGTGACGCTCAAACAGGTCAAGGCGGCGGCCAAGAAGCTGCTTTCGGCCGAGCCCGCCATTTTGGTGGTCGGCCCGCCGCTGGGCGGCAAGGATGAGTAAAGAAACTCATCTCGCCTTCCTTCTTCCTTGGGGCTTCTCGTGGGAAGAGCGAATATGGAGGCCGGTGGGCCAAGCAGATCATGCAGACCCGCGGAGTCGTTTCGCGGGCCTTGCGCGGCATTGGCGGTCCAGGGGCCTCTCGCCGAAAAGGCGCTCCTCAGCATGCATGCCGCCTTTTGCAGAATACACTCGCACGTCACCAGCAGGCAGCGGGTGGATGAAGCAAACATCCGGCTGCTCAATCCATCAACTGATGAACCGCGGGCACTCAAACTAACGGAACTGTTGTCGTATGTTTGGTCTACCAACTGCTTTGCCGAGGCCCTAGGACGAACCCGCTGGTGCAGAATACACACCGACGGCCTGTCGACCTGGATGTTCGCTGCGTTGAGGAGGAATCCGGTATTGCCCCTGTGCCTGCCGATGATCCGCCGTCTGAAATCCCCGCACCTGTTTGGAGCCATCGACCGCCTGCCGGCACTCGGCAGACCGGTTGGCAATAAGACGTTCGAGGTCGTCAATCCGTCGACCGGCGAAGTTTTGGCAGAGCTTCCCGATATGGGCGTGGAGGAGACACGTGCTGCGGTAGACAAGGCCTATGTTGCGCAGTCGGGATGGGCCGCGTTGACTGCCCGAGAGCGTAGCGACGTTCTTTGGCGATGGCATCAGCTGATCATCGACCATGCAGGCGATCTCGCCGCGATTCTGACCGCGGAAATGGGCAAGCCGCTTGCCGAAGCCGTGTCAGAGGTATCGCATGCGGCGGCGTATCTGCAATGGTATGCCGAGGAGGCCAATCGCGTCTATGGCGAGACGATCTCGGCACCCTCGACAGACCGCCGAATGCTAGTGATCAAGCAGCCCATCGGCGTTGTTGGCACGATCACGCCATGGAATTTCCCGGCCTCCATGGTGGCGCGCAAGATCTCGCCGGCCTTGGCTGCGGGCTGCACGATCGTGCTCAAGCCCGCTGAACAGACGCCGCTCGTGGCTGGCGCAATGTTCGCCCTTGCCCATCAGGCCGGCTTTCCCGATGGCGTGGTCAACCTGATCTATGCGTCCGAAGGTGATCGCGTCGGCCGTGAACTCTGCACCAATTCCAAGATCCGCAAGATCAGCTTCACCGGTTCGACCGAGGTCGGGCGGCTGCTGATGCGTCAGTGCTCTGACCAGATCAAGAAGGTTAGCCTTGAGCTCGGCGGCAACGCACCTTTCATCATCTTCGATGATGCCGACATCGACGCTGCTGTTGACGGTGCGATCCAGGCGAAGTTTCGCAATGCCGGCCAGACCTGCGTTTCGGCGAACCGTATTTACGTCCAATCGAGCGTTCACGATGAGTTCGTCAAGAAGTTCGTGGAGAAAGTCCGGCACTTGTCGGTTGGCGACGGATTCGGTGCCGGAGTAGACATCGGACCGCTCGTCGACAGGCATGCTCTGGCCAAGATCGAGTCTCACATCGCAGATGCCATTGCGAAAGGCGGCACAATACGATGTGGGGGCCAACGTATCGGCAAGAATGGCACGTTTTTCGAACCCACGGTCCTCACCGAGATTTCCAGCGTCATGGCAGTCGCGCAAGAGGAGACATTCGGGCCGCTCGCGCCGATCATTCGCTTCAACGATGCGGATCAGGTCGTGCGCGAGGCCAATGACACGATCTACGGCCTCGCCGCATACTTCTATGCCTCAAACCTGAAGCGGGTCTGGCGTGTGGCAGAGGCTCTGGAATATGGCATGGTTGGCATCAACACGGGACGCATGTCCTCGGAGGCGGCACCGTTTGGCGGGATCAAACAATCCGGCATCGGGCGGGAGGGTTCCCGTCATGGCCTCGAGGACTATCTGGAAATGAAATATCTTTGCATGGGCGGGATTTGAAACCTGCTGCACTGTCTCTCCGCCCCACCGGGGGGCGGCCTGCGGCCAATGCCGCCACCTAATTGGAAGTTCCAAACGCCGTTGACCTGAAACACGGATGCCCGGCAGGAGACTGAGCTCGCTGCCGGGCCGGACATGCCTTGGGAGGGCATAAGTCAGCGCTCCTAGGGCCGATGGGCCACTCAGTTCGTGCGCCTTTTGCCGATTGCGTTGCATGTGCCGTGCCAAGCCAAAAAGCATTGATAAACCGCCGATGGATCAGCTTTTGCCCTGTTGCGCATTCTACATTGTGGGGATATGCGACAATGCCCAAGCGGTTGAATCGTCGTGTTGCAGACCCCCAGACGGGTCATGACTGCTGTTCTTAGGACAGTGCGCAGCAAGCCGCTACTCGCTGCACTCCAGGCACACCATTTCCATAATCAAGCGGTGGGTGCTATGTCTGACCGAGCTGTCGACCAGGGAGCGGTGTGAGGCCTCAAATCCCTCCATATTGTTGCACCCGCCGGTCCAACAGGACTGCAGGTCCGGACTCAAAGGATCTTGGCTGCTATGGCGACATTGCGGTGCACGCCGCTTTCCGACCAATGATGTGCGTCCAGGTCGAGGCCGGCCCTAATGAACCACCGCCTTGGCACCCTCGCCCATCTCATTGCGGCATCGACAAGCTAGACCAGAGCGCACCTTGCAAGGCGCCATGCAGTCCTGTCGGCGGGCGAACTGTTGGTGACGGGTACAGCTGCGAGCGAACGTTCATCCACCGACGCACAGCGCGGACTGTCGCTTTTCAAATTAGGAAATCTCTGTAGCCACCATTCATGAGCGCGCGGCCACGCGAGACGGCCCGACGGATGCGGTCGCGCAGATGATCGCGAGGATCCGCCCAGTCGGCATGGACGCGCCGTTGACCGATGAGAACTTCGGCGAGCTCGCGATGAGGTGCTCCGGCGAGCGAACCGTCGAGCGCACGAAGAACGAAGGACAAACGGACGCCGCGCTTTTCCGGCGCAAACAAGCGGGGGGGCAACTGTTGCCCTAGACTGAGAGCATTGAGGCACTCCAGTCCCCTCAGTCGATGCTTTAAAAGCACCGCGGGCCAGATGGCTTGCGTATGCAGGCAAACAGGGTGGAGGATATTCGCGCCCGAGACGGCGAGCTGCAGCGCGTGGTCCGCATTGCGAAGAAGAACATGCTGGCTCTTGTCGGGCGCCAGCAGGACGGTTGCACGACAGGGCAATGCCGAGAGTTCGAACGGCGGTGTCGGCGACGAGGCAGGCAACCGTTCCGCAATGACCGGCAGCACATGGACGCACCAGAGCGGACACCAGAATACGACCGAAGCGCGGCCACAAGACTCCGCGAAACAGAACACCCCAGCGTGACAGGTCGCCGGCCGACGCGACCATATCGAGAAAGGATTGGAGAGACCAAGTCTTGCAATGCTGGCGCGCAGCGGTCAGATCGCGCTGGAACGCTGGATTGCGGCGTAAGAACTCCCAAGCCCACTCCCGCAGCGTCAGGCCAGCGGTGTAGTCGTATGATCTTTCATCCCGCCAATCGGCCTGATCCGCGCCAGTCAGGAGATTCATGACTGACATCCCCTGCCCGCGCCTGCGTGCGTCGAAACATTATGCCACTTCGCAAAGCATCGGCGAAGGCAGCAGACGTCGAAGACCCCGTTTCGTTGAAGCGTCAGCCATCGCCACTGTCGGCGACAGAAGATGTGCCCAAATTGCCACCAGACCGTCGAACTGGCACAGCGACGGCCAGCGCGACCTGGAATTGATCCCGTAACGGTCATCGGCTCCTGCGTCGCGATCCAGACGTCCCTTGAAGGCGCAGTAGCGCGGCAGTGGATCGCACGCTGCTTGTCGGCAAGTTGTCGTAGCGGCGGCGCCATAGGCACGGTCATCGGAGGGTCTCCTGCGGCAAGTTTTCGCCATTGGAGGCCAATCTCCCCGCTAGGGCAGCCTGTGCAGTTGCACAGGTGAAGCGGATCAATCAGGGGGAGCCATGGCGGAAACTGGATGATGGCGGCTTGAGGAGAGCGGCGTATCGAGGCGGGTGATGAAGCCTGCCAGTACCTCTCAAGGAGAGTGATACGCCATGAACGAGACTATCAACACATTGTTCGCCTTCGTCAGCCCGACGAAATCGATGATACCCTGACGGATGTACTTCGCAGCGGCGCGCGCAAATTGCTTGCGCATGCGATCGAGATGGAGGCCGAGGCGTATGCCAAGGCGGTCGACTGCCTGACGAAAGATCAGAATGCGTCGCTGGCGCTCTACGATTTCCCCGCCGAACACTGGGATCATCTGCGAACGTCCAATCCCATCGAAAGCGTCTTTGCAACCGTTCGCTATCGCACGGTTCGCACCAAGGGCTCGCTATCCTCGAAAACCGCCCAGCTGATGGTCTTCAAGCTGTTGGCCGCGGCCAGGAAGTGGCGACGATTGAAAGGACAAAATCAGTTGCCGAAACTCATCGCAGGTGCCAGGTTCCTGGACGGAATCCAGGTCATCGAAACGAAGCCGCAGAGCGCCGCTTGATCAGCCTCGTCGCCCAAATTCCAGCATAGCTCCATCGGAACTGCCAGCCTTCCTTGCCGATCAGGCGCATATCAGCGCTGACGATACCGAGGACGGCGATGGCGATCACCTCCAGGCCGCCGAGTAACGACCCTCAAAACACCGCACTGGTCGAGGCCAGCCTGAACCGGTATCTTGTGCGTGCCCTCGGGAGTCGCTCTATCCACCATGTGATCGACACGGACATTGCTAACATCACCAAGAAGATCGTCGCCGGGGGTCACCCGCAAAGGGCTAACACGGCCTTCTGGTATATGCGGGCATTTTCAACTGGTATCGCAAACCGCCGCAACGGCTCATCGCGGTTTCCCGCGAGGGTTTGGGAAATTAGGTATCCGGCCCCGATCGTCAAGCGCAAGCGAGTGGTGAACGATGCCGAACTGGCGGCTATATGGACGGGCTGTGAGCCCGAACCGGGCGATATCGGCTATTCGTTCGGCTCCATCGTCAAGCTGCTCATGCTGACCGGACAGAGGCGTACGGAAGTTGCCGCGATGCATTGGTCTGAACTCAACCTTGAAGCCGGAACATGAGAACTATCGGATGACCGCACGAAGAACGAAGAGCCTACGCTTATTCCGCTGTCCACACTGGCGGTGTCGGTCCCCCAGTCGGCACCGAAGACTAATGACACGTTTGTTTTCCCTGCCAGGGTCAACAAAAAAAGCCACTTCTCAGGCTACGCGAAGGGCAAGAAGGCTCGAGACGGCAAGGTCAATGTTGACGGGGTGGCTTTGGAGAACGGGACCCTTCACGATCTGCGCAGGACGCTCGCGACAAATCTCGGCAGGCGGCAGGTATTGCCACACGTCATCGAGCACATAGTGAACACAAGGCGTCGTCCCTGAGACATTGGCGAAATCTACAATCTCTTTAGCAACGTCAAGGAGAGGCGCGAGGTGTTGCAGATGTGGTCAAATCACATCGAATGGCTGATCAAGCAGGCTGCGGATGACGCTCTGGCGGCGTAGCTGCTGGCATGGGCGGAAGATGCGGCGCAACAATCGTCAGAGCCTCATCGAATTGGAGATCATGCTTGACCAGCAAATGCGCGGCCAATGCTTCGATGGCTGACCAGTGATCGAGTACTAGCCGGGCCGTGCGATCTTCGATCCGCCTCCAACGGGGCGGCGCGGCATCAGGAACCGCAACTCACCATAGATTCGCTTGGCATCCGCGTAGTCGCTGCTCCCGTCATTCCCATCGGACGCATTCATCGCCATATCGCGCGGGTCCAGATAGCCTTCGAATGCGGATTCTGCAAAAGGACCTGCCAGACACGCAACTATCTCTTGGATCGCACAATCGCGTTTCAAATATCGATCCATATCGTCCTCGAAAATCGGCTTTCGCTTCGAGGTGACTCCTTGCGCTGAATAAAAACCCGCGCCTTCGACAACACCACCGCACTCTCCGTCACCGGCGTCGGGGTAAATACTAACACTTGAGAAAGCAGGGAGTTCACGGTCGTCGTCGAACACCTGACGGTGCAAAACGATGGCGGCCACCGCGTGCCCGGCTTCGTGATGCGCCACAAGCGGCAGATATTGGGAGGCTACATTCATGCGGTGCGGCTCTCAGGTCTAGTTTGCTTTTGCGCATAGGACCGCAATTGTCGTGCCAACTGGGAAAATCGTTTCGGGCAATGCGATCGCTCCGATAGCGTTGTGCCTCCTGTCTGACATTGTTGGGAAGTCGACACGCGCCCGTCGCAATGCGGTCGACCTTCCGCGCGAGTTGGGTGACCCGTGAAGGCGGCCGACCAGGACGATGTTGCGCTGATCGGCGACGAAGGCGCCGCCGGGCGAGATCGCGCATCAGGGGGTGACCGGCGTGTCGGCGAAGTCGAAGTCGTCGATGTCCTTGGCCAGCGGCAACTTGGCGACAGCGAACTGGTATTTGATGGAGCGGGCCTGCTTCTCCGATATCTCGGCCTGCAAGAGATCACCGACAATCCTGGGCTCGTGCCGTCGCTTGATGGCGACGCGCCCATGATCTCGTCATAGGCTCTGCGCATTCCGTAGAGCTTCAGCGCTCCCATCAGTTCCAGTACCTCGGTGCGTTCCATGGCCGTTTGTCCTCCTGAGACTGTCATAGCGGGCGCAGTCGGCGACCGCTCGTGAGCTAGCTTCAGCGCCTGGGGAATGGAAAGGATCGTGCCCGGCGCCGGATCGCGGCTGCGGGCCAGGATGTTGAGGATCACCGGCGCCGACGATGCACCGTGCTCGATGGCTTCCTGACAGGCGGCCTCGACCGCGCTCAATCCGTCGGTCAGCACCCAGGTGAGGATCAACACCATCTGCCGGTCGACGTCATCAACCGCCTTGAGCTGCGCCGCACCTTCTCCATTGCCGACCGCAGGACCCAGCTAAGGAACGGCGCGCGCCGTGTGCCAGGGATCGTAGACGACCTCGTTGCGGCCAAAGGAGCGAACGTGTTCTCCCACGACCACGCCATCCTCTGGCGGATGCGATCCGATCGACATAAGCATGGATCTCGACGGGCCGACCGACGGCACTCGACAGCACCGAGTATTTGTTGTTGTCGAAGCGCACCGTGCAGGTCTTCGACACCGACGGGGGAATGCAATGGAAGCCGTCGAAGCGACCGGCAGCCGCTCCCGCTGCGGCTTGGCCGCATTCGCCGACAGCAGCCGGTCCCGCGTCTCACGCCAGGCTCCCATGCGGGGAGGGCTGGTGCTTGCGCTCGTAGCGGAACTCCGTCTGCTCAGAACGCAGGACCTTGCGCACCACCTTGCGCGAGATCTTCAGCTCACGGCAGATCGCCTTGATCGACTTCCCCTGGACCAGCGACAGCCGACGTATCTTTGCAATCGTCTCTAAAACCAACATCCAAAACACAAATGCCTCCGATCAAGCCGGAGGCATCTTGATGACCCCATCGTTAAAGGGTCCCGTTTGGACGAAAATCACCCTTTAAACAGGGTCCCCATTCCACGAAAAATCAATGCACTACCTTCCAAAGCTGCGAGAGATCGCCACCGACCGCTTTGAAGGGCCTTTCGGCGGTCTCGTCAGCGAGGTTGTGGCATGAAGAAACATCAATCCACAGCATTGGGCCGAAGCATGCCACGGGCTCATGCCGCGGGAGAGCGGGAAGATATTCTTGAAAGAAGCGGTCTCCGACATCAATACCGACAGGATGGGCAGCTTTCTCACATCACTTGAGGTCGAGCGTGGCAGTTGCGACCCGCAATGCAAGGCTGGCGGCGATGCATGCCTTTGCGCGGTTCCTGATTTCGGAGCACCCCGAATATTAGGATACGCTGCAACTGGTGGTGACACTTCCCTTCAAGAGAGCGCGTGGGTGGCACCTGTCGAATATCTCGATGAGCCCGGAAATCAAGAGCGTCCTGGCGCGTATCGACCGCCGCACGCCTTCTGGACAGCGGGATTACGCTCTGTTTTCGCTGATGTTCAATACGGATGCACGAGTTCAGGGATCCTGACTCTTCGATTGTGACCTTCGTCTGGTATCGCCCTGTCCCGCCGAGCAAAGCAACGACCGCCCCACACTGCTCACCCGGTTCGGTGTTCGATACTTGCTGCGCACACATGGCTGCGGGCGAAGGAACCACCCTGGCGGAAAAAAGCATCCATCATCGCCCTTTGCGGGACACGACGGCCATCCACCTCGTCAAGGCGGGTGTTGACATCGCCACCATCAGTCGATGGCCAGGCCACTCGGGCTGAACTAACGATGCGCTACGCCCAGGCCGGTATCGATATGAAGCGGCAAGCGCTCGAACAAGTCTTCCCCGACGTGATGTCATCGGCAAAAGATCAGACGATCATCGCTTTGATGGCTGGATGTTTGGCTGGCTGCACCGCTTGTAGACGCTCAGTTATGTGGAGTTGTATCGCGGGAAGTCGCGCGTCTTGGGCTTTTGCGGTGTCAGCTCCACATCTCTCCGCAGTGCACGTTGTCACTGTTGAAGAGCCGTTTGTTCAATCTTCGTCCTGGCACGGCAAGGGTTGTCCATATTGTGGGCGTCTTACGCTTGCCGAGCTTGTCCGAAATCCAGCGCCGGATCAGGCGTGAACACTGTTGCGTAGTTCGTCAGCCAGAGCGCGGAGAACGTCGGCGCTTCCTTCCAGCGCCGTAAAAGCGTAGGGATTGAGGAACTGTCGGCCCCAGAACAGATTGCGATCTGTGCCGGATAGCGTAGCTTCCTCGCTAACACGCGGCCAATTCTCCGCAATGCATCGGAGCTGGCCTTCAACAATCGCAAGAGCTTCCGGCGCGCTGAGCAGGAAGTGATGCGCGGCTTCAAGGCAGGACGCTATCCGGCTCATGCGGTTATTGCCGCTGATGAGCATGGCCTGGCTGGCCTCCTGGCCACTGCGGGCCTGCGGACAAATATCGTACGCAGGCGTGAGGGTGAGCTTAGCGCCATCCCAGAATGCCGCATGGTTGCGGGCATGATCGTCGGTGTTGCCGCAAAGTATGTTGAAGACAATGCGGCTGAATAACTCGCGCAGAGTTTCCGACGGCGCGGTGAATCGGTGGCGAATGATCTCCGCCAAATCCTGGTAGCTGGCGTAACGCGCCATCATCTCATCGAGCGCGAGCATCGTCAGCGCTGAGACCATGGATTTGCGTTGCCAGCCGCCCGTGACCTTGATCCGGTCGAATCGCTCGACGAGCAACACGTCGTTGCCTGCGGCGCGAACGAGCGAGACGGATGCCGCTCTGATGCCGCACAAGGCGGCAAGCCGCATGGCTATGAATTCTCCTTTGACGACGCTGTAAAGGTCGGCAGACGAGGAAAATTTCGCGACATGCTTGACGGCGTCATCCTCGATCAGCGCCTTTGGCCTTGCGCCGCCGATCGAGCTGCCGTGATGCAGCGCCTGATCTAATTCGGGGGTGAGCGGAATACCTTTCTCTACCCGCTCCGCCGATTGGACAAGCTCTTCGAGAGTGGCATTGGCCAGTGCGCGCGGCTCGTAATTCGTGGGCGAAAACTGAAAATCGAGCGCGCCGATGCGGTCCGAGCCTGATTCCAGCAGGAACGTCAGTTCTGAAATATCGAGCCGCGCGATTTCATCGCCCTTCACACCGAATTTGCGGTTTAGGATAACCCGTCGTCCCCAGGCATCGGGGGCAGCATCGCGGATGCATCCCGGCATGGTTAGGCCAGGAAGCAAAGGCAATTCGCCTGCCTTCAGGGGCAGTTCCGGGAGATAAAGCGGGATCGCGCTGCCCAGTTCACGAAAGCTCCTGCCATAGTTGAAGCTGACGAGTCCGTCATGGGCATATAGCCGCCCGGCGACAACCGGCGCGGTCTCGCCCGGCAGCCAGACCCAGACATAGGCTTCGTCGTACTTGGGGACCTTAGAACTCATCGACGATCTGCTTGCCGGCCTTGTAGACGTGCTTCGGCAGCAGCGCGATGCGATCGTCAATGCGGCCTGTGAGGGCTGTGATGCCATTGCCGTCGGCATCGAACAGCTTCACACCGACAATGGCAGCAGCTTCGAACATCAGTCCGATTTCGACTTTGGGATCGCCCTTCTCGATGCGCTGCAGGGTGCTGCGTGAAACACCGATTCTCTCGGCTAACTCCTGTGCGGTTAACCGGTGCTGCATCCGGCCCAGCCGGATGGTCTTACCGAAAAGGCCAAGCGCTTCCATCGCGTAGCGCGAATAGGTGCGTTTATGCGCTGCCGTCATTCGGGTCTCCGTGACCTATGCATGATCCATATCACCATCTTTCGACCTTTATATAGGTAATGTCGCAGAGCGACTGCCAAAGTCAAGACTCCGTATCGTATGACTCAATCCCCCTGATTCGACTTTATATGCAGCAAGAGTTCGCATCACGGCTACGTTCGGAAAGCCAGGTAGAATGCGACGGGAGACGCAAGCGTTACACGTCCGAACAAGGAAGGCGAATATTGCCTACGGCTCCTGCACAACCGGCCAGCTCTGCGCGCCTCGGGCGAGGCGGAGATCTGGCGCTGGATCGCGGACAGCCTTGAGACGCCTCGCATGAGTCATTCGATGGGCGGTCCCTGGTGCGAGGCCGAGGCGCTCGACTACTGGCCGACATCCTCGGCGGCGGGACTCGCAGCCGGCTATACCAGCACTTTTCGACCGCATACGCGCCCAGCTTCTCTCCGAAATCATTGCCAATGAGCGCGAACCTCACGCGATCGCCGAGCTGGCCTGGCGGCGCGGAATCTACGGCGTATTCGAGACCGCCCAAGGGAGCCTGACCAGCGTAACGCCCTCCGATCTAAGCGCCTTCCACAAAGCCGCTTTCGCCCGCGACGGGCTGCATGTGGCGGTCGTAGGCGACATAGATGCCAAAGCCCTGAGAGCAAGGCTCGACCAGCTGTTCGGCGATTTGCCTCAGAAACAGGCGCTCGCCCCCGTACCTGATGTCACCCCGAAGCGCCGAGCGGACGCAGGTCGCATACGCCCTCCACCAGACTTCGCTCCAGCTGGCCTTTCCCGCCATTGGACGCAACGACCCGGAATTCTACGCGGGACAGCTGATGAACGATATAGTCGGAGGCTCACGATTTACCTCACGTCTGTTCCAGGAAGTGCGCGAAAAGCGCGGCCTTGCCTACGGTGTCTCGTCCAGCTTGGAAGGCTACCAGCATTCCAACATGCTTGTCGTGACGACGTCGACGCGCGCCGACAGGGCGGCCGAGACGCTCGACCTGATAACACAACCAATCAACGAGCTGGTGGACACAGGCCCAACAGCGGCCGAACTCGAAGCGAGCAAGAAGTATCTGATCGGCGCCTATGCTATCGACAATCTGGGTTCCTCCAGGTCGATTTCCGCCACGCTTGGCCGGGCGTTGGCCCGTGACAGCGAATAATCCCACGCTCTACAATAGCTGAAGGACTCGCCGAACTACGTGTGGCTGATCCGATTATGGTGTGGCAGAATGAACGCCTTGAGACTGCCTGCGCGCCCTCGCAGACCAGGTTCTCTCCCGTGATTCGATTCCCGCCCCGAAGAATGCCGTCGTTCCGAGAAAGTATTCTAACTTTTGAGTATACCAAATACGGGAAAGTTAGAAACTCTTGAATATGATGATTATGCTAGCTTTCCCGTATCTCAGGGAACTTTAGAAATGGCCCTTCACCTCGTTGTGAAAACATCGATAAAACCCGCAGCCACTATCAGGCTGAAACGGGCAAGCTCGTCCAGTTAATGCGCGGCATCTATCTCGATGCCGGGGAGGATATCGAGGCCATGATACTCAAGCACGCCATCGCCAAATACCTGTATCCCAACGCTTACCTCTCGGCGGCGAGCGCTGTGCTTCTCGGCCCGACCCGGGATGGCCGCCTGTTCCTGAGCGGGCGACGAATACAGCGCACGCGCTTGCGCTTGCTGGAAATCATTCAGAACGCAGCTCCCGACCACCCATCAGTCGCTCAAGCGGTTGTCGATGATGGAATGGGAGAATTCCGGATCGACGTCTCCTCGATGCGCCAGCGCTTCCTCGAAGCTTTCCGCCTGCGCAGCGAACACGCGGCATCCATCGGCGAGACGATGCGCGAGGCAATCGCGAACCGCCTCATAGAACAATACGGCAGCGCCCAGGGCGCTGCCGACGCGACATGGGCGCTTGCCGGCGCGAACCAGCGGTATCGCGAGGGCGAGCACGCCGAGCGCTTTTTCCTCCGCCCTCCACTGACCACAGAACCCGCACGCAACGAAGCCGCGCTCGATCTGATCGTGGCGTGGCACGGCTAGGTGCAATGTTTGCCCTCGCGCAGCAAGCCGGCTTTTCCTGACGTCGTCGTCAACCTGGTCTATGCGACCGAAGGTGGTCGCGTGGGGCCGCGAACTCTGCTCCAATGCCAAGGTCCGAAAGATCAGCTTTACAGGCTCCACCGCGGTTGGCCGACTGCTCATGCGCCAGCGCTCGGACCAGATCAAGAAGGTCAGCCTCGAGCTCGGCGGCAATGCGCCCTTCATCGTCTTCGATGACGCGGATATTGACGCTGCGGTTGACGGCGCGATCCAGGCGAAGTTCCGCAATGCCGGCCAGACTTGCGCGTTTCATCGAACCGGCTTTACGTCCAATCGAGCGTTCACGATGAGTTCGTCGAGAAGTTCGTGGAGAAAGTCCGGCACTTATCGGTTGGCGACGGCTTCGCTCCGGGAGTGGACGTCGGACCACTCATCGACATGCATGCTTTGGCCAAGATCGAGTCCCACATCGCAGATGCCGTTGCCAAAGGTGGGATAATTCGATGCGCGGCCGAACATATCGGCAAGGATGGCACCTTTTTCAAACCCACAGTCTTCACCGAGATCTCCAGCATCATGGCGGTTGCGCAAGAGGAGACTTTCGGGCCGTTGGCGCCGATCATCCGCTTCCACGATGCGGATCAGGTCATCTGTGAGGCAAACGACACGATTACGGGCTCGCCGCCTATTTCCATGCCTCGAACCTGAGGCGTGTCTGGCGCGTGGCCGAGGCATTGGATGGCATGATTGGCATCAATACGGGCGTATGTCTTCGGAAGCGGCGCCCTTTGGCGGCTTGAAGCAGTCCGGCATCGGGCGGGAGGGTTCCCGCCACGGGCTCGAAGACTACCTCGGAATGAAGTACCTCTGCATGGGTGGAATCTAAATGACGTCGCCCCGAGTTTCTCCAGTTTTGGGTTCGTTTCCGGCGTGGGTTGTGCGCTGCTGGGCGGGTGAAGCGACGGGCGCTGGCGCGGAACCTTTCGCATAGCGCAGCGCGAGCGACCGTCGCGGGTTGAAGGTGGTGGCGAACTCGGCCGATGTCTGCCAGGCGATTTGGGAGTGCGGCCGCGCGGTGTTGCAGTCGGCGCGCCACAGGCGATAGCGATGCTTGCCATGCGCATGGAATGCCATTCGACCGGTTCTGATCCGCGCAGGAGAGGATGGCGTTCGAGATGAACTCGCTGGCATTGTCACTGACCAGTGATGAGCCGGTTCAATTCCCGGGCAACCAAGTGCCCTCGACCGTGCTGAATAGCGCGCCTTTGCCATACCGGCGGATTAGCGCGGCCGACCTTACTTCGGCATGATGCGAGCAATTTCTGCACCAGGCGCGCGACGTATGCCACTCCCTCAGATCGCCCAGCGATACGTCTGGGCCTGCATGTTTGCTGCCTTCTGCGATGGCTTGCCGACACTTTCGGCTCGCCGGGTGTGATGATCTTCTTCTGCGTCTTTCCCTCTCGGCGATATTGCCGTTCGGCCGTCCCGACCAAGGCCAAACCTCGGGCCGTTTTCCCGTTCCCGGGTAGAGCTTGAACGTCTCGTCGATGATGTCTCTGGCGTGCTGCGAGCTCAACGCCGAGGCGCTTGGCATCGATGCATGGCGCGACATGATTGCGGCGGTGTCGCACGGGTTCGACGGTTTGGGCTTCAGGATCGTGCGGATGGGCCACGCTTTTCTGGCGGCGCGAAACACGGGCAATGCGCGTTCAAAACCTGACAAAGGCAGAAATTTGTCAGGTTCAATCCAACCGCCATCCGGGCACTACGGAGGTTTTTCAAAGCATATTCATGCACTTGCGCGCCGAGCCCGCTGGCATGGACCTTGCAACGCTTGCAGCAGGACGGTATGCAATGGAGCAGACGAGGATGTTCTCTCCCCTGAACCGTGTGCCGTCTCTGAGAGGGAAATAAGCTCGTGCAGAAAATCTCACAACCTTTGACAACGGCTTTGGAGAACAACGTGGTGTTGCAGATCGAGTCCCCGGCTCCTTCGATTCAAGCGGAAACCTGGCTGCGTGGCGAGCCCCTCACCAGCTTCGAGCCTGGCAAAGTGTACATCGTCGAATTTTGGGCAACTTGGTGCGGTTCGTGTGTGGACGGGATGCCCCATCTGATGCAGCTGCAGGAGAAATACAGGGAAAGCGGCGTTGAGATCGTAGGAGTCGCGGCTAGTGAACGCGCTCCAACGGCCGATGAGGCCCGAAGCACGTTGGACGCTTGGTTGACGGAAAAGTTCCCGAATCTGAACTATCGGATCGCATTCGACTCGACAGGCGAAATGGACAAGCTTTGGATGGAGCCCAGCTTTTCTTTCTGGATTCCCACCAGTTTCGTGGTCGACCGAGACGGCTGCATCGCCTTTATTGGTGCACCGACGGAACTCGATGAGGTCTTGCCGAAGGTGCTTAACGGCAGCTGGCGCACCAGCGATAAAGCAAAATCCGCCGATGCGGAGCGGATCGCGGAAGGCGAACCCATAGCGCGCGAACAAGCGCTGAAGAAGCCGATCAATGACAGATATCGGGCGGCGGTGGAGAAAAAGAATTGGAGGACGGCGCTCTCGGCGATCGAAGAAGGCATCGCCTTGATGCCGGACAACCTCGGTTTCCGCCGTTCTCATGTGAATCTGTTGCTTCACAAAATGAAGGACATGCAGGTCGGCTTGCCCGTCATGCGCCAATTCGTTCGCGACGCGATCAACAGAAACTCCGAGAATTGGATGGTTGCGGCGTTAGACGAGCTCTTCTTTCCGAACTATGACCATTCGCACTTTCCGTCTGCTGAGCGCTTGGCGATGGGAAAACAGCTGTCCGAACACATCCTGGCACTGAATCCCCCGGAAAGCGACAAACGTAAGCTCCTGCCCTATCGTTTGGCAGCCCTCTACTATCACGAGAGCGGCAACAAAGATCGGGCGATCGAGTTGATCGAACTGGCACTGAAGTCGCAGGGCGGTCCGGAGCTTATCCGGGACGAAGATGAACAGCGCGAAATATCGCATTTGCTGCAGTTCCTGGCCTACTTCAAGGGTGAGAAGGTTTGTTACGGCGCTCTGTGTGCGGTTCCAAACAATGGCCGATTCGACAGCTGGTATACCGTTTGCGGCTGACCGCCAGCTTATGTGAGGGACAGAACTGGCCGGGCGGACAGCTCTTGATGCGAACGGCGCAAACCCCGCCCGGCTTGCGAAATCACCTGGGCCGCTCTTTTGGACCTAAGTCCGAAGGACTGCGGCCTTGTACGATGCCCGCCTTTGTTTAGGCGGGCTATGAGCTGAGCTACGGGTTTTGCCCGCTACTAACCGTTCGCCAGCCTGGCGCAGGTGCCTCTCAACACCTCCACCACACCAAGGTTTCATGCCGGTAGCGAATTCGATCTTGGCGGCATGGCCATTAAGCACATGGGAGGGCCTCGCTGGCGGCATGCCTGTGATCTGGTACTGCAGCCCACGCTTGCCTCCGCCAGCGGTTCGATGAGGCAGCCTGTCGCACAATTGATATCAGGACTTCAATGCCGGAACACCGGACCCACCCTCATTTCAATAAATGAGGTGTCGCGTACCACGGTTGGCTGCTTGATCCAGGCAATTCAGGCCGCCGTCATCCTCAATGAGGTGACCTCGACCAGAGCCTCGGCCTTGAATGGCATGATGCAGGTGCATGGGATGGCGGCCACCGTCATTTTCGTCGATCCGAACGGAATTTCTTGCAACCGGTTTGCGGCTTTATCCAACACGCAAGGGCCGCGCTGTCGACAGTCTCCCAACGCACCAAAAAGGCAACTGTGCAGAGCAAGCCTTCTATCCATCAATCTCCCTTTTGAAAATCATCATATCTGTGACCAACACTGCGATATTTTTCGCGGCGGAAGGAGCCAGGCACAGTCATTTCCATGCGCAACAGCATTTCTAAGTTTCTCAGCTCGCCGGAACACGTCGGCGGCCGATGTCGCGCTCCGGGGGAGCTCTATTCCTTTTCGAACAACATCAGATTTGTCGCAGAACTGAGTGAATAGGATCTCGTCCACAAATCCATCATCACTCTTCGCATCGGCGATCACTTGAGAAATCTTCTTTCTTCTTTCGGCGCTAAGCTTCTCCAGCCAGCGGCCCGGCGTTTCGAAGCGTCTCCTTATCGCATCCGCCATGGACGCTGCTCGCACTGGCAATTTCTGCATGTCTGAAATGCTGACGAGACCTTCGGTCTGGCGTCAGGAAACAACTAGCCGACACGGCCTTTGGTCGGCGTCTCGGATGAAGTCTAGAATGCTTGCGTCGGCTCCAACCAACGTCTCTTCTGGAGCGGAAACACGCTCAGAGATTTTTCCACTCGGCGGTGTCGCGTCGAAGAAGCGTTCTGCAAAAGAATAGTCCCCCGAAACCACCGTCATGAACCACAGGGACATAGCTGTGACGAATTGATATTTCGCGTAGTTACATCGGAAACCGACTCGCAAGTCATAAGATGAGCTCTAGTGTCATTATCATTCCAACCGTAAGGCCTGCCTGTAGCGTGCCAATTTCCGGACTTACGTCGGCGAGTTCTTGATAATCGTTTTTTCCGCACGAAACTTAAGGTCCCATAGGAGAAGGCGAGGAAATCAATGCACGGTAGCAACGACGAGCCTGTCTCTCGAGAAATTGTAGAAGCGAGAATCAATTCTGAGTTCCACGTTTGAAGGCCGATTCCCAGTGCAGCGTCTGGACCCGGAGGCGTCTAGGAATCCAACAGCGGCATTCAACCAGAACCGAAATTCACCCACGTCGAAATGCGCAATGTTCGAGCGTATGGTCTCAGCGGCATGCTTTTCATGGACCCGCGCCAGCTTGCAGATTGTCATTGCCAGCATGATTGGCTGGCTGTTAGCCCGCTCCCACAGGAAGTCGTCGTCTAGAAATGCTGCTTCGTCAGCATCCGAAAACTCGAATCCACTACTGTCCCGTACCTCGGCAAGATTTTCATAGGGATGACTGTGGAAATCACCGATGAGCGTCAAGTGTGGTGCCCATCGATCCATCAGTTCGCTCTTCAGGCGGACAGCCTGATTGTTGGGCTTCACGCTGTTCCGTGATCGCTCGGCTGAAATGCTGAGACTCATAAGATCGACATGGAAATGGGTCGTTCCTTTCGAGTCCTCGCGACTGAAGCCCCAAAGATACCCCAGCGTTTCCAGCTTTGTTCGGCGCGGACGACCATCTCCGAGAACATAGGCTTCCAGTGTGGCAAGCGTAATAGTGTGACGAGCTGCATCAGAAAGGGAAATGGTGAAATTCATCGTGCGTTACCTGAAGGTGCCTCCGATTCGTTTCCGATCAACGGCCAGCCACGATCCTCACGGGGGCTTTGCTGGTCCAAATCGCGACATATCCTTGCATTTCAAAATTCGCAAGATTATAGCGATTGCGGAGGTGCGACATGTCGACTCCCACCATCAGCATCCGTTTGAAAGCGCTGCGCAGACAGCGCAACCTCTCGCAGGAGGAGGCCGCGCGTCTGTTCGGCTTCAAGGACCGCCAGACCATTTCCGCCATCGAGACGGGCGAGCGGCGACTTTCGGCCGAGGAACTCGTTCGCGCCGTCGAAATCTTTCGCGTTCCGCTGGACTTTTTCACCGATCCGTTTCTGCTCGTCGGCGAAGGTAAGTTCTCCTGGCGTCAGAACGGCGTCATCGGTCGTGCCCTACTGGGTTACGAAGAAGACGCGGGCCGCGTGATCGCGGCATTCCGTACGCTCGCGCCACAAGTGGGCAGGGAAGCTCCGCTGCTGAGGTGCTCGCTCGGTCTTTCAAAAGAATCCAGCTACGAGGATGCATCGGCTGCGGGCGACCGGTTCGCCGGCGAATATAAGCTAGGAAACGTGCCTGCCGCTCGCCTCGCCGAGGTCATGGAGCGGGATCTCGGAATGCTGGTCCTGATGGTTGATCCGATCGAAGGCGTGTCGGGCGCCGCCTGCCGCCTGCCGGAACTGGATGTCGTGTTGATCAATCGCCGCGAGGTTGCGGGTCGCCGCCATTTCGACCTCGCTCACGAGCTTTTCCACATCCTCACCTGGGACGCGATGCCGCCGGATCATGTCGAAGATGTCGTGCCCAAGAAACGTAGCCGGGTCGAGCAACTCGCCGACAATTTCGCCTCGGCTCTCCTCATGCCTTCAACTGTGCTTGGCAAGGTTGGCGATTGGTCCGAATTGGCAGGCGACGAACTCATCGTACGGCTGAACGCGGTCGCAGATGAATTGAGGGTCACGGCTTCCGCATTGCGCTGGCGGCTGGTCGGCCTTGACTGGATCGACAAGGATATTGGCAGGGGTATCGCCGAAGATCGCCTTCGCAACAACGGCCGTAGCAAGCCCGCCGAAGAGCCGCTGCTTCCGCTGTTCTCCCCGACGTTCGTCGAGGTGATCGGCAAGGCTGTCAATGAGGGTCGCGTGGCGATGAGGCGCGTATTGCACCTGCTCGGCATCTCGATCGACGATCTTGCGGACCTCTTTGCAGTTCACAGCGTGGAAGCGCCATACGAGTTGTAGGCGGGTGAATGCCGCGGCACCGAAGTTCGTTGCTGGTCGATACCAACGTCATCATCGAGTGCTGGCGTGTGTCGGCATGGAAGGCGCTGACGAGCGGGTACCCGGTGGAGACGGTCGAGATGTGTGAGATCGAAACCCAGACAGGGCTCCAGAGGCGGCGGCCCGAACAGCAGATCGAAGCTAATGTTCTGAGAGAGACACTTAAAGCCGTACATCCGGTCAGCGACATTGAACGCGCGAGCGCGCTATTGCGTGACGACCATATGCGCTTTCTGGACGCCGGAGAGCAGATGCTCTGGACACACCATCACGCGCAGCGACGCTTGGCTCCTTTGCGGTCCGGATAAGGCGAGTCTTCGCGTTGGGCTGCGCCTCGGCTTGCGCGACAGACTGGTCTCGTTGGAGCGGCTCCTCGCCGATATCGGCCATCGTCCGAAGGTCCTGTTAAAGATGCCTATACCCAAAAATGGCTCGACCAGACGCTGCGCAGCTTTACCTTGAGAGACCGACACCATGACGAATTCGCTCGAGGTACGAAACAAGCTGATCGACATCCTCCGCCGCGACCTAGTCGGCCCGAATCCTGACCTTGATCAGAATCTCGCACGCGAAGTTTGACCGAGAAGCAATCGCTGGGACGCCGGGGGCTTTATCGTTCCCGCCTACGACGGTGTTGCGCCTGTGATACCTGACGGCGAGGAAACCATCGAAGAAACCGCCGACGACCTTCTCGCCAGTGAGATGCTGGACTCCGCTGTCGAGGGGGAGGTCGAGGAGAAGGATTCGACTGACCAACCACCGCGGGACAGGTTTCTTCCGTCGTCGATAGGGTTGACGGTGGTTCTTCCGCAAACGGTGAGTCAAGTCACGCTGCGCGCAACATGGGGGAACTATAAGACGGAGCCCCCATTGCCCGATGCGCTCCTCATTCCCGAACTGTCGGGAAAGGGCAAGCCAAAGCCAGAAAAGCCCGAGAACCTCCGTTGGGTTCGGGTTCCCGGCGAAGCCGCGATCGTCCTCGACGTCACTCGGAACCAGTCCGGAATCCTGCTGCCGGAAAGCGCTGACTCAGAGGCCGGGCGGCGGCATCGAAGTCGCCGTTGACACCGTGTGCTCCGTCAAAAGACTCCGGAGGGGGCTGAAGAGCGTCTGCGCGTCATCACCGTCTTCTTGGTAAACCGTCGACGGAGCACAAAGGCTCCGTACAAGGACGTGGCCTACGCGTTCCAGACCCGGATCGAGCTCGAATGTGCGGATGGATTTTATCCGCGCAGCGACCTGTCCACCTACCAGTCCGATGATTTCGACCTTAGGCTGGGCGATCTCCATTATCGCGATGTCCGCGAATATGCCGTTGGTCGCAACACATCTGCAGGCTGGCAAGAACGGCTTGACGCGACGAACGATCCGCTCCCGTGACGCGTGTTTGGACCGATTTCCTTCCGCAGCAGGAGGTGGAACGTGTCGTCCCGGCAAGGAGCGATGGCGTCGAGTTCGGCATGGAGGCTCTCGCTCGGGCTGCCGTTTCCGGAGCCGAAGCGGTCAGTGCAGCCTTGGATTCACTGCCTGAACTTTACGCCGAGTGGCGGCGGAGTCAGGAAGGACTGATGACAGGGCTTGCGCCGAGACGGCTAAAGACGGGCCAGGCGCTTCTGGAAAATGTTGACACCGCCGGCAGCAGGATTCGCGATGGGATAGATCTCCTTAAGCGTGATACGATGGCGCGTGAAGCATTCGGCCTGATGAATACGGCGATGGCGATGGCCAACCGCCGGCGCGAGGCAGAAGAAGCTGCCGGGCGATGTAGACCCGCCAACATGGCGGCCGTTCCAGCTAGCCTTCGTCCTCCTCAATCTCGTTGGCGTGACCGACCGAAACAGTGGTGAGCGCGAGATCGTCGACCTGCTTTTTTCCGACCGGCGGCGGCAAGACGGAAGCATATCTTGGACTTGCCGCCTATGCGATTGTGCCGAGGCGGCTCCGCGGATCTGGCGTGCTGGGTGCGGGCATCAGCGTCATCATGCGCTACACGTTACGCCTGCTCACGCCGCTGGTCTCGTCTGCGCGCTCGAACTCCTGCGGACCCATGATGACAATGGCCGGAAGACGCTTGGCGAATGGCCGATCGAGATTGGACTCTGGGTGGGCGGCGCAGCCTCACCGAACAATCCAGCCGCGAAATTCTTCCGGCAAGGACGCCGCGACGACCTGGCTGAAGCGGTACCAGAGCAGACCTAAGACGAAACCCCGGTGCCACTGAAGGCATGTCCCTGGTGTGGTGAGCCCTTCAAGCCAGAGAGCTTCCACTTCACGCCCAACAGGACAGCTCCGCAGAATCTAGTGCTCAAATGCGAGAACGCCGAATGCGACTTCACGCGGGATCGACACCTGCCGGTGCTCGTGGTGGACGAGCCAATTTACCGCCGTCTTCCCGCATTTCTCATCGCCACGGTGGACAAATTTGCCTCCCTTCCATGGATTGGCAAGAGCGGCGCATTCTTTGGACACGTAGATCGGCATGATCCGGACAAGGGGTTCTTCGGCGCGTCTGAGCCAGGCGAAGGTCGCCCCTTCGGAAACGGGCATCGGCTCGATCCGCCGGATCTTGTCATCCAGGACGAACTGCACCTGATCTCTGGCCCGCTTGGAACGGCGGCCGCACTCTACGAAACAGCGATCGACCTGCTGTCGTCGCGGCCGGGTCTTCATGGACTCATTCGTCCAAAAATCGTCGCCTCGACCGCGACCGTCCGAAGGGCGGAGAAACAGATCGCAGCCTTGTTCGATCGTTCGGAGACGGCCGTATTTCCGCCACCCGGCATCCACCGTACCGACAGGTTCTTCGCCAGCACTGTGCCATCGGCACGAGAGCCAGCCCGCCTCTACGTCGGTGTGGCGAGTCAGGGTCGCGGGCTTAAACTCCTCTTTCTTCGGAGCATGCAGACCCTGCTGGCAGGCGCGCAGGCATTGACTTCCAGCCCGACGCAAGAAGGGGAAGATGCCGCCGATCCGTATCTGACAGTGCTCACGTATTTCAATGCGCTTCGCGAGCTTGGGGGCGCTCGTCTGCTCGAATTCTGCACGGTGTCACCGACTGGCGCCGGAGTTGACCCGGGATTAGGAGGAGCACTCGTTGTCGGATTCTCGACGATGTCGGACATGTGACACAACGCTTCCAGAGCGATCGCATTGTTCCGAAACGATTTTCCCAGTTGGCACGTCGGTTGCGGTCCTATGCGCAAAAGCACTGCGATGCCGCACCGACTGGAAGAACTCATCAATGATCACGCTTTTCGAACATGTGGGCGCCGCTACCAACACTGAGCGTTCCCGATCAAACGGAAGCCATTCCACTTTCATTCCTCAGGTCGTTCGGACATGAACGCATTTGATGTCCGTCCAACGCTGGATGCTCCCGACGACGATCCCTATCTCTGGCTTGAAAATATAGAGGGCGAGCGGGCACTTGCCTGGGCCGCCGGCCAGTCGGCAAAGACCCTAAAGCACTTCGGTGGAACGCAGTTCGAGCGCGACCGCGCGGCTCTGACAGCCATTTTCGACAATCGCGACAACCTTCCCCTGATCGCGCGCCATGGTCAGTACCTCCACAATTACTGGCGAGATGCCGGAAATCCACGCGGACTGTGGCGCCGGACCACCCTTGCCGCCTACATGAAGGCGGATCCCCAATGGGAGCTACTGCTCGATCTGGATGCTCTCGCGGCTAGCGACGGAGAGGATTGGATCTGGGACGGCGCGTCCATCGAGCCGGAGAGACGGGAAAGAGCCGTTCTGCGCCTGTCGCGCGGCGGCAGCGACGCGGTCGTGCATCGCGAATTCGACCTGATCTCTCTGAGCTTTGTCGCCGACGGTTTCAATCTCCCCGAGGCCAAAGGCTACGTTAGTTGGCTGGACCCTGACACGCTTCTGCTTTCCAGTGCGCTTGGTAATGGCATGGCCACCCGCTCCGGCTATGCGCGCACCGTGCGACTGTGGAAGCGTGACGCGGATCCCCTCACCACGCCGGTAATCTTCGAGGCCGGGTTCGAGAGCCTCAAGGTGTCTGGTCATTCGGACCGCACCGGCCGCAGCGAGCGCCTTTGGTTCATCGAGAAGCCGGCCTTCTTCGAGGAAATCAGCTGGATCGGCGACAGGAGCGGGCCGAGGAGGCAGATCGATCTTCCTCGTGACGCGTCGTGGCGGGTCTTCGGCGACTGGCTGGCGGTAAGGCCGCGCAAGCCGTGGACGGTGGGAGGCACCACCCATCCCGCCGACGCGCTGATCGTCATCTCGCTTTGCTCTTTCCTCGCCGGCGGACGCCGATTTGAGACCCTGTTTCAACCAGGGGAAAGGCGCTCCCTGCAGTCATTCTTCTGGAATGACGGGAAGCTCATTATCTCTTACCTCATCAATCTCGTACCGCGTTTCGAGATGTTCACTCCCGGCCACCAGGAATGGACGCGCCGAGTCCTGGACACTCTGCCCGCCGAAGGGACTGTCCACGTCTGGTCATTCGATGCGGCAGTTCACGAGGCCAATGGAGAGGTCCTGGTCTGTGCTCAGGATCCGATCACGCCGCCGCAGCTCTTGCTATTCGATCTCAATGCCGCGCCGTCTCTCAGCGCTTCAGCAATCCTGAAGCGCAGCCCGGAGAATTTCGATGCATCCGGACTGGTGGTCACGCGCCACGAGGCAGTCTCTATCGATCATGAGCTGATCCCCTATACGCAGGTTGGTCCGGCGAACGGGAACGGAGATGCTCCGATTCACCTTTCCGCTTATGGCGGGTTCGGCGTATCACTCCTGCCCTACTACAACTCCCCGCTGGGCAAGCTGTGGCTCGAGCGCGGCGGCACGTGTGTCGAGGCGAACATCCGCGGCGGCGGCGAGTTCGGCACCCGCTGGCACGAAGCCGGGCGCAGGGAGGGCAAGCGTCTCGCCCATGACGATTTCGCCGCCGTTGCCGCCGACCTCGTGCGAAGGGGCATCACCCTGCCGAGGCGGATTGCCGCCGAGGGTGGCTCAAATGGCGGCCTGCTGATCGCAAACATGCTGACCCGCTATCCTGAGCATTTCGGGGCTCTGTTCTGCACAGCACCGCTTATCGACATGCGTCGCTACACCAAGCTCTTGGCGGGCGCGAGCTGGATCGACGAATATGGCGATCCGGACAAGGTTCACGATTGGGCTTTCCTGAAGGAAATCTCCGCCTATCACGCCGCAGCGCCGGGACAGCCCTATCCGCCTATCCTGATCGCCACCACGAAACGCGACGACCGCGTCCATCCGGGCCATGCGCGCAAGATGGCCGCAAAACTGCAGGCTCTTGGCTATCCCGCTTACTTCTACGAGGCCAGCGCAGGCGGGCACGGCTGCGGCGAGGACAATCGGGAGCAAGCCGCATTCATCAGTCTAGGCACCAATTTTCTCCGCAGCGCAATCGGCTTCAACGATCACCTTCCGGAGACGGCGGAACGCGTTGCAACGCAAGTGGGGCATTTGAGGTCCATCAACAATTCATTCGAGCAGGAGACGAAATAGTGCAGTGCATCCTTTCTGAACATCAAGGAGTGAATCTCATGGCGAGAACGCGAATGGGCGTAGCGCGGGCAACAGCAGCGGCGGTGGCCCTGATCATGGTGGGACAGCAGGCCGTCGCCGCGGAGCCTGCGCAAGCAGAGACCGTCCTGGCGGAGACGGGAGCCTCGGTCACCGAAGCGCCAATCCCTTGGCAGATCCGCCTGCGGGCGTTGGGCGTCGTTACGAAAGATCTGGGCTACGTTGATACGCTTCCCGGCTCCGGTCTTTCGTATTCGGACACGGTGACGCCGGAACTCGATATCTCGTATTTCTTCACCGACAACATCGCCGCCGAAATCATACTCGGTACCACTTATGCCAACATCGCGGGCCAAGGGACGATCGGAGGGTTGGGCAACATCGGCAAAGTTTGGCTGCTGCCGCCGACGCTCACGTTGCAGTACCATTTTTCCGATCTCGGCGCGTTCAAGCCTTATGTCGGCGCCGGCGTGAACTACACGATCTTCTACAACCAGGACACTGGCAGCGCTGATGCTCTCAAGGTGAAGAACACGTTCGGCACGGCGCTGCAGGTCGGATTCGACTACATGGTGGACCAGCACTGGGGCCTCAACTTCGACGTGAAGAAGCTTTTCCTGAAGCCGGACTTCGACGTCACGGTGGCCGGCGCGAAGCTGACGGGGAAGGCGGAGCTCGATCCCTGGCTGATAGGCGCAGGTGTCACCTACCGCTTTTGAATATCAGAGTGAAGTCTGCTTCCCGACTGCCGGTTTAAATGAAGGGCGCCTCGCGCGCCCTTTTTTACGGTCGACACTGCAGGGCGAGACCTCATGAAGCCGATTGTCGAGAGGGCGGGGTTCTCTTCTGGCGGACCAAGAAGGTGCACTGGCCAACCGGCCTTGCGCCTGAGATGGAGTGCTTAGAAGCGCTTTGGATCGGGACGGGCTTTGGTATTATGGGTGGAATGCTTCAGCCAGACCATTTGCCAGCATCGTCTCCCGGACGTCATGTCTGAGCTTCGTGTCAGCGCAAGGCGAACACGCGGCTCCTAGATGCCGGCACGATGGCTGGTTCAGCCATGCTGCGACAGTTGCCTGTTTTTTCAGTTCCTTTGCTGTTCGCGCGCTAACCGCAACGCTCCATACCAGTCTCGCGTGCCTGTCCCCGTGGGTGGGCGGCAGAAAGCGATTAGGCCCGCTGAAAGCGGCGGACCGCATCCGAAGGACCGTAACGAAGAGAAGGACCTGAAGCGAGAGCGAAGGTTGCGGCAGGCCGCGGCGGGCCTAAAAGGGGATGCCGACCAACCCCCACGCCCCAGGAAAGGCTGACAAAAACCGCAGCGGCCGACTGTCCAATAGGGTGCGCCCGTGCCAGGCGAGCCAAATGGCAGGGGCTGCCGGGGCCCTAAGAAAAGCGGATTGGGTTCACGAGCACCCGGCGCGCGCCGTCAGGCCGCCAGGTACTTGGAGGGCAGGTGCATCAGGCCTGTTTGTCGGGCCGAACCAGATCCATGTGGCTGACGCCGAGGGCCAATGCCAGTTCATAGATCGTGATAATTGTCGGATTTCTTCGGCCTTTCTCCAAGCCGCTGATGTACTGCTGACTGAACCCGGAAATCTCCGCAAGCTGCTCCTGCGTCAGACGCTTCCTTTGCCTGATCCTCTGCACATTCCGTCCGACCAACTTGCGCATATCCATGCACGCAAGCCAGCGGATCAGGCGGCTTGAGTTTATCAACTATAATATGTAATCCACATTTAGCAGGCAGAGGGCTTCGCGGGTCCATTGGCCGGAGATAGAATTAGCGATGTTACAGCCCAAATCGAACACGCCGTTTGCCGACGAGGTCCCCTGGTCGGACCGCATTACAGCCTACGACAAGGACCACTTTACAACCTATATGAGGCTCCTGGACGCCTCAGCCGACAACGCCACTGAAGAGGAAATGGCCCATGTGATCCTCGGCATTGATCCGGCACGCGAACCGGAGCGCGCACGGAACGTTCTTCGCAGTCATCTCGACCGTGCAAACTGGGTGGTGACGAGCGGCTACAAGGATTTGTTCGCCAGTTGACGAAATGGGCGGTGCGGTCGCTTCGCTTCAAGCAACGAAGTCGCGTAACCACCCTGCATCGACGCATCACCACAGCGCGAATGCGCTCGAAGATGATCGCGAGGACTTCCAGTCGGCGCGGATAGCCCAGTGCTTCGGCACCCGCAAGCCAAGCGTCGAAGCGCCTGCAGGACCAAGCGGAGGCGACGGCAGCGCGCTTTGAGCGAAACAGGGTTTTTTGCAGTCGCCCTTGCGTCGCAACTGTTGACACTTCAAGAGAGTCCGGAGGCGGCTTTCAACCGCCGATCGGGCCAGGGCATATGCTCGCGGCGCCCCCCAGAAATGCCGTTGCGCAGCATGCCAGCCTCGCCACGTCGAACAGCGATCTCGCCGGACGGGTGTGACGATAACCGCCGCAATCCTTGTGGTCCCGGGCAACTTGCCTTCTCCGCGCGTGGATTCGCAGGCAGACAAGCGTGATGACGCAGGCGGTCGGCATAATTATGGATGCGCAGCATGCCGAAGCGTGGCTCAACGGGCAGCTTGCGGCAGCAAGGGAGACCTTGCGGGACACTGGTTAAGTGTAGCCCGGCCGTGGGGTCCCCGGACTGGTCGTGACCACGACCGATAGCATTGCGCCACCTATGGGCGCACCCGCTTGGGCAGCGGTTTGGGACCGTTCCCGCGCAACTGGCCTCAACAAGACGGAGACAGGAACGATTCCGACGTTTCGAAGCAGAGCGGGAATTGAGGACATGGTGCCCGCCTCGCCTGCTCTTCGCTGGCGGTACGCTTCTGTCTCATCGTTTTGTCCTCCGCTCGCCAATCGCTGCTCCCAGGAAGCGGTGCGGCTAGTCACGACAGGAACGGGCCCGCGGTCTGAGGCGCACTGCATCCGAAGGACCGGAACGAGTAGAAGGACCCGAAGCGAGAGCTAAGGGTTGCGGGACGCCGCGGCGGGCCTAGAAGGATGCGGCGCCACCTGCTGGGAAAGGCACAACAGAGAGAATTGCGAGAGTCTAACGACGCGCTAGGAGGCGCAGCGGAATGGTCGAGACGCCCTGAGCCAAGAAAAGCGGGGATCTACCCACCGGCACCCGGGCACGCGCGGTGATGGGCGCGGGCGCCCACTACGTCCGCAGGCTCAACAGAATCTCACACGGATCAGCGTCGAGGGCCGCAGTTATGTCGAGAAACTCAATGATATCGAGACGCCGCTCTCCACCCTCATATTTCGCCACGAAGGATTGCGGACGACCAAGCTTCTCAGCCACCTGCGCCTGCGTCAGTCCTTTGTCCTTGCGCAGTGAGATCAACTGGCTCAGAAACCGCTGGTGGCGGGAAGATCGAAGAGATTTGGGCATTAAGGTGAACCGGTCAGGTGAAGACCGGCTCAGCGACTAATCCCCGTTTCGGATTATCCCATTTTGGGATATTCTGCCTTGGATCCAGCGATCAAGAAGCGAGGTTCGCGGCAGACATGAATCGAACAACGGGAACAGATAGGACTCAAAGCTCAACACTGCTCGACGAGGTCCCTTGGTCAGACAGCCTCACGAGCTATGACAGGCAGCATTTCAAAATCTATCTGAGGATCCTCGACGCCTGCGCCGACAATGCTACCGTAGAGGAGATGGCCGATCTCATTCTCGGTATTGACCCGGCACTTGAACCGGGGCGCGCCCGCAAAGCTATTCACAGCCATATCGACCGGGCGAACTGGATGATTACGACCGGCTACAAGGAACTGTTCCGGGCTGACGAAAAGGGCAAGGCGTTCGCTTCTTGAGCAACGAACTGGCTACCGCCAATCACCCGCAGGCGAACCGTTGAGCGCCCGCAGGACGAAGCCGAGGCGGCGAGAGCGCTCTTCCAGCGAAACAGGGTTTGGCAGTTGCCTGTGCGTCCTTGGCGATCTCGCTGGATGATGCGACGACAACCGCCGCAGTTCCTCGTAGCCTCGCTCCCCGCAGTAGCATGGTCGGGTATGGACAGAGTGCCGAACAGATTCGGGCCGCTGAATATCCGAATTGCAATCGACGGCGAGGCGCTATTCGACTTGGGCTGGGCACGCAACGTGCAGACCCCGAGTTTCGCCGCTCGATCGCCGCAGCAGTCTGATTTGACCAAATGAACTCATAGATTGGCAAGGCAACTGGCAGCTAACGCGGCAGCAAGGGCACCATGCGCGCCTTTTAATCATCGTGAACCCCCGGTTACAACGAATTTAAAGACTCTTCACGACCGAAATCACTGACAAGTGGTACGTTCCCCAGCAAGTCTTCGGCGGCCCCGCAAAGTGTTAGGTCATACAAAGAAGTTGAAAGCTGATCATCCTGCAAGGCCGCACAGCCGGCTGTTTGGATACCAAGAGATTGAAAAAATGTCTTCCCTGCCATGGCAGCAACACCCAATCCAAAAAACTACAAGCGCGGGCCAATTGCTTTCGGCTCGCCGGATCATCGTGAAGATTGGCTCTGCACTGCTTGTCGATCCACAAACGAGAAAGCTGCGCGGCGCTTGGCTTGAGTCGCTAATAGCCGATGTCGCCCGATTTTTCTCACGCGGGCAGCAGGTGATTCTCGTCACATCAGGTGCTGTCGCGCTTGGATCTTGTCAATTCGATGGGTTAGACAGACCTCTCCGAATTGAGGAGAAGCAAACGGCGGCGGCAATTGGTCAGGTTCGACTTATGCTTGCTTACGAACAGAGATTAAAGCGCCATGGTTTTGCGTCGGGGCAAATGTTATTGACCAGCCAAGACATAGAGAACCAGAATCGCCGGCACAATGCATGGTCGACCCTTCAACAACTTCTCAAAATCGGGGCCGTACCCATCATCAACGAGAACGACACGACCGCAACGGCCGAGATCTGCTTTGGCGACAATGACCGGCTGGCGGCACGGGTCGCGCAGATGGTAAATGCCGACCTTTTAATTTTGCTTTCTAACGTAGATGGCCTATTCACGGAAGACCCGCACGACAATCCGTTGGCTCGTCTCGTGACAGAAGTGCGGTGCATTACCCCCGAGATAGAGGCCATGGCGGGTCATTCTCTCACCCGCTATAGTTCGGGTGGCATGGTAACAAAGTTAATGGCAGCAAAGATAGCCATGGGCGCGGGATGCGGCATGGTCATTGCGAGAGGAACCGAACCTTACCCGCTCGCCGCCATCGAGAACGGTTCGCCATCGACGTCGTTTGTTCCGATCGCCAAAGATAAAGCTATTCGCGGGGACCGTTGATGAACTCTGGCCGCCTGAATAACTCCAGCGGCCGTCAATTCGCGGGCGGGCTTGCAATGCCATCTGGCGCAATGTTGCGCAAGGAAACAGCAGGAATGAGCCTGCCATCGGAGGCTAGTGCACCTACTGAAGCGGCCTGTGCAAAGCATAGAGGAACCAAGGCCGAAGCAGTTTACTAATCTAGAGAATTGAAGATCGTGAGGAGGCTAACAGCGCTACGGCCTGGTTTTTGGTGCGCACGCCGAGCTTATTCCTGGCATTATCCAGATGAAAAGCGACCGTGCGCGCCGTGATGCCCAAGATGCAGGCCGTATCCAAGGCGGACGTGCCGCGCGCCGCCCACCGCAGGCAATCATATTCACGTGGTGTCAGCAAAATGCCGTCCACCGTTCGATTGACAGAGAGTTTGCGGCGAATATGAATGTGAAAGCACATTGCCATGAGTTGGAGCGCCTGCTCATACCGCTCGGCGACGCGCAGTAAAGCGGACGGCTCACGCGCTGCAAAGGTCATCGCAGCAACACGGCCTCTGCGATCGACAATCGGGATCGTCAATCCAGAGCAGATGCCGAACTCTGCCGCTTCAGCGAACAGCCTTTGCTGAACCTTCGATGTCTCAACGCCACGAAGGTCGCATTCCCATTGGAATGGACGTTCGGCAAGTCGCGCACGCATGATGACGGGATCGACTCTCTGATACTGGTTTCGCAGATAGTGCGCTGTCCAGGGATGCGGATAATTTGAGATCAACTTGGGCTCGCCGGAAGGTTGTGAGGGCAGGGATAGATAGGCAAACGTGAGTAGATCAAATCTTGAGGCCGCGCTGGCCAAGGCATCCCGAAGATCTGTTTCGTCGACGCTCTCCGAGAGCCTTTCCAGAAATGTCTCGAATACAAGCGGCATATCCTTTGTCATTGTCCTGACTCAATTTCTCCATCTGTCTGCTGCGCGCCACGCCGACTGGAGGCCCGGTAAAGCGGCCCGCTTAACCGCTGCCCGCATCTCTGCATGGGCCGCCTGACAGTCCTTGCAGAATGGCGCAACGTCTGGATCTTCGCTCCGATGATCCCAATGGCAACTACGCTGGGCCTTGGGACGGCTATCTCCGCGACGCTTGAGCATCTCTCCAAACGCAATTGTGCAATGAGAGAGCCCTCTCGGAGTGAAACGACACAGCGCCCCTGCATCACTCAGTGGTGAGAAGTCATCCTGCGCCATCATGGTCAGCGGCATCTAAAGGAATCATCAGTCCAGAGGTTGCTGCGTCAACGTCGCTCCGCACGAAAAAGAGAATGACAGGCGCTCATCTTCGCCGCTCTGGCACTGTGATCTGGAACGTAGTTGCGCCGCTTCTGTGTGTTGCTGGGCAGATCGACTTCAAAGATCATACGGATGCCGCCGTTCCGTAAAGTTCAAATTGCCAGTCTATCATCTTAAGCCGGGACCAACCCAGGCCGGTACTCTCGCTCGACACTGCTGCGGCGACATTCCATTGAAGATTCTGAAGCACTTTGCGAAGTGCGAAGCAGACATGAACCCGCAGGCCATGGCAACGTCAATGATGGGCATCCGTGTGCCTTCAATCAGGCGCTTTGCATGCTCTGTTCGAATCCGGAGATAGTGACGCACCGGCGGAAGTCCAATATGGGAAGCGAACAAGCGTTCCAGCTGGCGCCGTGACACTCCGGCTTTTTGCGCGACCTCGTCCATTGCGAGCGGGAACTCCACGTTTTCTTCCATGATCCGCATTGCCATCAGGAGCTTGTCGCTCACGCCGACAAAGGCCAGGCCCGCTGGGCCGGTCTGGCGGTTTGAACCTGAGCGCTGACCTTCAACTGTCGCGTGGCGGCAGACCTCCTGGGCAATATACCCGCCGGCATGGCTGCCAATCAGATCCACGGCCAGGTCGAAGGCTGCCAGTTCTCCTGCGCAGGTTGAATACTGGCCGTCCTTGACAAACAAGGAATCGCTTACACGAGCCTGGTTGAACACTTCGGCGAACGCAGCGAGGCGCGACCAGTGTATCGTACAGCGTGTGCCTGCCAGAAGGCCCGTTCGAGCAAGCAGCCATGTCGCTGTCCCAACGGCAGATATCGGCACCCCGCGACGCGCCATCGTTCGCAGGAATCCGTTGAGCTCAGGTGTCAGTTGCCGTTCGACCGGCACGCCCGTCATAATAGCGAGCTGGTTCGGTCTGCGATCTTCCGCGCCTAATACCAGCTCGTCTATTGCGAAATCGACAGCAACCGAAAGGCCGTTGGCGCCCTCAATAGGCCGGGCGTCAAGGCCGGCGATTCCCCACCGGAACAGGGGCAGCGGCGACACCGTATTGGCGATTCGGAACGGTTCGAGGTAAGCGTGAAGCGCCAAGTGCGAGAACCCGGGCAGCACCAGAACCACTAGATCAAACGGTCGGCCGGCCGCCGAAATCGCCGGCGCGGCCCACGACTTTATTACGCTGATATTGGCAGGCGCGTTCATCAGGATCCGTATGTGACCAATGCTTTGCCGAACATGCCGGCTTCCGGTTTGACGCCGAGGCCTGGCAGTTGCGGCACGGCGATGTGACCCTTTTCGATAACAACCGGGTTCTTCGCGTCGAAATGTCCGTCGATATATTCCTGCGCGATCCAGGCACCCTCCATGCGGCACGGCTCTACGGTCGCGGCGAGATGGACGCAGGCCGCCGCAATGATGTCGCCACCCCAGGCGTCGTCGCAGCTATGCGGCAAGGAGCGGATGGCACAAAGGTCGCGAACGGCCGTCATCTTTGTGAGGCCTCCAAGGCGAGTGACCTTGAAGCCAAAGCCGTCAGCGATGCCCTGGGAGATCGCCTTGAGTACGGCATTCTGATCCTCTGTGTTCTCGTCCAGATATATAGGGTGCGTTACCCTGCCCTTCAGAGTGGCGACCTCATCCATAGTGTTGCAAGGTTGTTCGAAAACAAACGGGATTGCCTCACATAGCCGATCAAGATGGATTGCAGAAGCGACAGTGAGGCCTCTGTTGCCATCCACAGCGATGCGCGCTTTGTAACCGACTGCCTCCCAAACTTTGCGAATTGTGGCCACGTCCTCTTCGAGAGAGCGCCCCGAGATCTTGACCTGAAGGCGCAAGTAGCCCGCCTTCAGCTTATCGGCGGCAATTCGAGCGGTTTCATCCGGTGCGCCGACGATCAGCGAATAGTAGGCTGGAACGCGGTCAGTCAGCGCTCCGCCCAAGAGAGTCGAGACCGGGACGCCTAGCTGCTGGCCGAGGAGGTCCAGGAACGCCATGTCGAACGCTGCCTTGGCATAGCCATGCCCGTTGAGGCGTTCGTCCATGCGTTTTGTTAGAAGCCTGATCGAGGCTATCTCAGAACCGACGAGCCCCGGGGCGATTTCGGCTATCGCTGCGCGGGCGCCCAATGCATGATGCGGTTGATATAGCGGCCCAACTGGACAGGTTTCGCCCCAGCCCGTGAGTCCGTGATCGGTCACTATCTCGAGAAGCGTGCTGTCCAGCGACTCCACCTCGTCGCTCGCCATACGGTAGACGCCGCCCTTAACCGGTAGCCGAGTGGTATAAACGTTGATTTGATCGATGCGCATGACGTGGGTCAGAAGTCTTCATTCAGGGCATCGACGGCGGGGATTTCCCGTGAGCGACGATCGATATACGCGCGCAATTCCTCGTCCTTAGCGACATCGAGCTTAGGTTCTTCATATTCGTCCAGAAGACGGCGTGCATGATCGAGCGCGCGTTGCTTGATGTCCTTGGAGCCATCGGCGTACCACTGCTCGATCGAGTTATTGTCAAACAGTTTCGGGATAAAGAAGGCCTTCTCGAAGTTCGCCTGTGTATGGGGATGTCCAAAGTAATGGCCGCCGGGCCCGACATCGCGGACCGCAGCCAAGGCTTCGTCAAAGTCGTCCCACTGGATGCCTTGGGTCATGCGATAGCCCATAGAGCAGACTTCGGCGTCGACGACGAACTTCGCGATCGAGCAGTGCATACCGGCTTCATTCCAGCCAGCCGAATGCCAAATGTAGTTTGCGCCTGACATCAGCACGGCCATCATCGTCATCGCACTCTCATAGCCGGCTTGCGCATCGAAGACCTTGGCGCCGCCGAGCAGGTTTGAGGTACGCCAAGGGACATTATAGCGGCGAGCCATCTGACCGATCATGAAGTTCATGAGCGATATCTCCGGCGTCCCCGCCATCGGCGCTCCCGATTGCATCGACACGGTCGACAGATAGTGCCCATAAATCGCGGGGCAGCCCTTCCGGACCACCTGCGTATACGCGAGTGCAGAAAGCGCCTCCGCATTGAGCTGAGCCACCGCCGCCGCGGTGGAGGCCGGCGTATTAGCGCCGCCGAGAACGAATGGCGAGCACAGAACGGGCTGATTGCGCCGGCAGAAAGCACGCATGCCGCCCAGCATAACCTGGTCCCACACGAGCGGCGAATTGCCATTGCAGTTTCCGGTGGTCACTGCATGCTTGTCGAGGAAGCCTTCGCCGAACAGGATCTCGCACATATCAAGCACATCCTCCGCATTTTTGGGCGAAGTAGTCATGCCCATAAATATCTTGTCGGAATGCCTCATTGACGAATAGGTGATGTGCAGGTGCCGATGCGCGACAACAATGTCCATTGGCTCCACGATGTGGTGCGCCGATGAATGCAACGCCGGCATCATGTGCGCTAGCTTGTGAAAGGTCCCAAGGTCCGCGATCGTCGGGCCACGCCGGACGTCATCTAGATCGCGCATGTAAGGCGCGCCGGTCATAGGTACAAAGATAGATTTGTTGCCGCCGAGCGCGACATTCTTCGCCGGATCCCTAGCGAAATATTCGACTTTGGGGGGGATGGTCTTGACAAGTTCCATGACCAGGCCGCGGTCGAGGTGAACGCGGTCATCCGCCCGCACGTCCGCTCCGGCTCTCTTCCAGTCCTCGATTGCGATCGGATCGCGAAACACTACGCCTACTTCTTCAAGGATCGCGAGAGAAGCCTCGTGAACGCGCTCAACCTGCTCGGCATTCATCGGCTCTACGACCGGCAGGCCGCGCTTCAGCGTCGGCAACATGTCGACCTTCGGCGCCATGCGGATCGTCCGCCGCGCTTCCCGCCCTCCTCTACGAGAAAGTTGTAGCTGAGCAGTCATGCCGGCCTCCAGAATAACGGTACGGCCCGTGTGAGCCGGCCTCAACTATTGCTGTAGCCCGAAGTTTTGACCTACTGCAAAAGTCTCACGCGTCTGTTGACTAACGCGCGGCCGTGGTCGGGCCGTCCGATCAGATAGCTCGCATCGACAAGAAAGACCGGTTCCCGCCGAAGGCAGGTCACGGGTGCACACTCGACGAGTGCATCGAGGAAAAAAATTCAATCGTGAGACTACTTTTTTGCGCCAACGACCTTGTGCGGTTCCGTGCTAGCAAGTGTTGGTTGGTGTTGGTGGGACTCAAAATTGTGACTCTAGACGACAACGTTGCGTACGTTTGGGGCTGGATTCGCAGCATGGTGAAATATGCGGGATCTGGGACAGCCCTGTTGCTCCTCAGCCGGCCCAAGTATCCGTTTGACGCAATTCTTGCAGTAAAACTGGCCTCGATGAGACGAGTGTACGCCTCGACATGTTTCCCCCGTCCAAGAGGTGACTGAGGCTTTTGTAAAGAACCGCTTTTCCCAGATGCAAAGGCGTTTGGAAAATCTCTGTCAGAACAAACAGCGAATTGAACGCAAGGAGGGCATCTCTTCCGGCGCACAATCTCGACGCTTCTATGCGAACTAGACGGACAGGAATTTGATCGAAGCTTGTGAGGCGCCCCGGGCGCCTAAAGATGAATGGAGTCGAAAATTGTCGAATAGTTGGAAATATGACCGCGCCAAGAATGCCATTGATGCCCGCATCAAGGACGTTGAAACGGTGACGGTCGCCGACTACAAGCGAGATACGTCATTGACGTCCATACCGACGAACAAAGCCTACCGAATAGATGCTGTTCACCTCTACGCCGACATTTTGAACCTTCGAGACATGCTTAAAAGCACCGCGACGGAAGGAGAGACCTGCCATAAGAGGACACTCCGCTTTCTCAATCTTCACTACCGGGCCGTACACAGAATCTTATCAGCGTCGGATGCCCTGCGTGTCGATTTTCATAACCAGCGCCTCCACGCGGTCGTCGCCAAGCCCTACGGCGAGGATTCGGAAGGCGACCGCGTGAACCGAGCGGTGGCGATTGCACGGTTGATCAGCGACGTCCTGCAGGAAACGGGCGACGATGATGAGAACATCCCCGCAGCGCAGGTTCGTATTGGCATAGACAGCGGCCGTGCGTTGGTCGTCAACAACGGCCGCAACGGCAACCGAGAACCGCTATTCCTTGGCCGCCCTGCCAACATGGCCGCAAAGATCGCGTCGAACGGAAATGACGTTGGAATCTATCTCAGCAACGAGGCACGATCTGCAATAGGCCTCGAAGAGCTCGATGCTGAGGACATACCGCTTACGCCATTGACCGACGCAGAGATCTCCGAGTGCCAGGATGCAGCGCAGCTCGGCTTGAGCAAGGACACCCTGGTGTCGGAATGGCACGCCGACAACAAGAACAATCCAATCGGCTCCTTTGTCTTCACGCGAGTCACGCCACCCCTGCGAGATCTCGACATCCCTTTGCTGACCCCGGGCAACTCAAGACGGATGGAGACGATTTCGGTCTACGCTGACGTCGACAATTTCACAGCCTATGTGGACACCCATATCGACGATGATCCGGAAGACGTTGTTCGCTGTCTCCATGTCATCCGCTCAGAACTTGATCGGGTTCTTTCTTCCGACTTCTCGGGACGTCGTATCAGGTTCATCGGTGACTGCATCCATGGCCATTTGATGGAGGGTACCGCCTTTCAGACCTACACTGAGGACACGGTATCGACTGGAACACTTTGCGCCGGTGCCTTCAGGAGCAGCTTCGACCTAGCGCTTGAGCGGCTGCGCGCGAATAACGTAGATACGGACGGTCTGGGATTGGCGATTGGTTTTGAGTATGGACCAACTACCATCACTCGACTTGGCATGCAGGGCAATCGTGTTCGCTGCTCCACAGGACGAGCAGTCTTAGGATCAGAGGACGAACAGAAGCGCTGCACTGGCGAGCAGACGGCAATCGGCCAAACCGCATATGACGGAGGCACGGCATCGGTGCGCACGCTCTTCGGAACGTCGAGGCGAAAGTCAGGTCTCACGTATGATGTGGTGCTAGAAGCACTCGTTGCCGATGAAAACAAGGTGGCCAAAGCCATACACGCTGCCGCTTACGTGGTGGTGAGTCCTTCAATAGCCAGAGCTGCCGAAGAGCCGTTCCGACCTTACTGGGAGAAGTGCTAACACCGATGTCGGCCGTTTGGCTATTGGCTGAGACTGCAAACTTGAACCATGCCGTCTTCATTCGCGAGAATGGCGACAGCGCAATCTTTGCTGTCCAGCCCCCGCTTGCTTCCGGTGCCCCAGGGACTAAATTTCTTATCGATGTCAAGAGGGTCGGCGAGACGGTTAAAGCTCGCGAATTGAAACCGGACCATCTTCCATCGTTCTGCCCGGAACGCCACATAAACTTCGACGGAAGCTTCTGTCTTTTTTGGGCGGAGCTCGAGCCTCATACCATCGACAGTCATGAGGCGGCGGCTGGATGGTGGCGGAAGTTGCTACTCTTTCTCCTTAGGCAAGGCGCCGCCGCGGTAATACGCTCATGGCCTGGAAAGGCCGATGCTAGGGCCCACGGGTCAGAGGCTGCGAAACTTCAAGCGGTCGCGGAATTCAATGCGTCCAACCTCGGCCAAGCGTACATAGCTTTTCTTCGGGAAGACCGTTTTTCGACCGTGGAGAAGCGGGTAAACAATGAGCGCCGAGTGCGACTGCACTTGGACGGTAAGAGGCTGCTTTCAGTCGTGCGAAAGGAGCGTCGCGTCATGACGCTTCGGCAAAGATGCAAATGCGGCCATGAGAACCGCCCAATTTCCGCCTGCTCAGATCACGGTAAAGTCCTCGCCGATTTCGTCCTAGCGTTAGATGGCTGGCGTGAGGCTGAGCGGGCGTTCTTCAACAGTTTCAAAAACTCGACGCTGAAATGCTGCGGGACAATGGATAACTGTCCTCTCGCCAACATTCTAGGCGTGCAACTCAATGAAGCTGCGTAGGATTGCGATGGCCAGAAATGATCAGCAAGACAGTTATGAGAAACTGCTCTCCGCCAGCCATGCGCGGATGCTGGACCTCGTGAAATTTGCAGAAACGAAGAATGCAGCCCTGCTCACCTTTTGCTCGGTTTGGATGGGATCGATTATCACTATACTCCGATCCTCGGACGAACCGCCCATGGGCTACCGAGCAGCATTCCTTGTTGTTCTTCCTCTATTGGCCGTAGCGGCTGTCATATCATTGACTTCATTCCTACCAAAATTCCTACATCACTTTCATCGGACCGTGGATGGATCGGCGAACCTCCTATATTTCGGCGACATCGCAAAACTGCGATCAGAGGAATTCGGTGAAGCCGCCAGGAGGCGGTATTTTCCGGAGGATGGTCAATCCGCGACCGACGACTATTTGAACGACCTAGCGCTCCAGGTCGCCGTGCAGGCTCTCATCGCAAATCGTAAATTCAAGACTTTCAACGCCGCCGGCCGACTCGTCCTAGCTTCATTCATTTGCATGGCCGCCCCCCCGGTGGTCTGGGCTCTTCAAACTATTTGGACGACCGCTAAAAGATTGCTTCAGGTAGCCAGTTAACTCTTCAGGCGGTCAAAAGATGCCGAGTTATTTTAGATTGTGAAGGAAAGGTTTTCACGTGATCGCGGGGCAGCGCCTCTATCAAGAAGAGCCTGAGGGCCAACGTCTGCTCGGTGGGATTCCTGAGTCGCCTATGGCCAGTAGGGTCTCGGACAAATTGTGGAATTTTCCAAGGAGGCAAAGTTGATTGAGCAGGATTGGCGGTACAATGAAGTCTATTTCATTATCTCGGAATCTTCGGCGTCTTTGTGAACTCCAAAAAAGTGGCAACGCGCCAACCGGGAGAGGCCATCGAGCTGCTACTTCCACTGGACTTGCGTGAAGTCTATCAAAGCGAGTTGGCTGCGGCTGATCGATACCGATGGTCATGTCATCCAGAGGTCACGACCTCCAGTAAAGGGGACAGGCATTAGAACCATGCCCCCACGCGGTTGTATTCTCGAACTGCTGCAGGCGAGATGAGGGAGGCCGCTACAGACACGTGGAGCGCGGTCCGGTCCGCCGAGCGAACGAAGGCGCTCTCTGCCGAGGCAAGCCAAACGGCTAGATTTCCGATATCGGTTGGCTCGCCAAGACGGCCAACCGGATGCATGGCGAGCAGTTCTCTGTAGAAGCGGGAGCTGTCGGCCATGCTATGTATGTAGATTTCACTGAGATCAGAATTGATCCAGCCCGGTGCAATGGCATTGCACCGGATGCCCTCATGCCCATGATCGACCGCGAATGCTGCGGTAAAGCCGTGAATGCCGGCCTTCGAGGCGGAATATGCAGGATGGCCAGGATTGGAGGCCAGGCCTTCAATCGACCCGATATTCACCACGCTTGCACCGGTCCGCTTGCGGAGGTGCGGCAACGCCGCCTTCGTCAGCAGGAATGGAGCCTTGGGATTGATATCCATCATGTCATCCCAGTCGGCCTCTGTCATCTCGTCGACCGTCTTCTCGAACATGACACCAGCGTTATTGACCAGGATATCCAGACCGCCAAGGCATTGACAACAGTTTCGACAGCCGATCGAATGTCGTCGGAATTCGCGAGATCTGCCTTCACATAGATGGTTCGATCGTCAAGCAACCCGTCAGGCGGCGAATTTCTCTGCACAATGGCAACGCACAATGGCAACTCTCGCCCCCTCCTCTACGAACCGCTGTGTAATACCGGCGCCGATACCACGTACGCCGCCTGTCACGATTGCGATCTTGCCTGCTAGCCTGTCAGCCATGGGTGCCTCAATAGTGAGCTTTTGCGTCGTTCAATTCGACCGCCGTGCCCGCGACGGAGCGGGCGGCGTCGGAACATAGGAAGAATACCACGTGCGTCGGCTCAGCGATCCGGCCTAAAGGCACTGTGCTGTTGATCTCCGCGGCGGCTGTGTACGGGTCGTAGCTTGGCCGGACAGAGCCGGTACGCAGCGTCGGCGTGTTGACTTCACTGGGGCACAGCGCGTTGACCCGCGTCCCGTTACTTGCCTGGTCGCGGCCGAGACATTTTGAAAACGCCGCCACGGCTTCTTCGCTGATCCAGTACGCGGCGTGCCCAGGCCCGGGATGGGGTCCCCGTAACATGCGACGTTCACAAAGGCGCCGCCGCCATGTCTCTTCATGTGGCCCATGGCTTTCCGGGAGGTATCGACAATGGAACACACGCTAATCTCGAACGTCCGCTCCCAATCTTCGCCGGTCGTCGTGAGAATATTTCCTCGCGTGATGATTCCGGCGTTGTTGACGAGCATGTCGAGCCGCCCTGTCGCCTGAACGGAGTACTCGATCAAATCCTCGCAATAGTCCTTGCTCCTGAGGTCACCGGCTTTGGTCCAGACATTCTGTCCGGTTAGATTGAGTTCTGCCTCAAGCGTGCCGAGACCAGCCTGATCGAGGTTGCCCGCAACCACACGAAAGCCCTTTCAACGAACTGCCTGGAGATAGCTTGCTCTATGCATCCCGCGGCGCTTGTTATCACCGCAGTTTCTTATCATTGCCAGTCACAGCTAAAGTCAACCTTTGAGAAAAGTTCCGCTCATAATCTCTGAAAGGACACCGAAGACTAGTGGGGCAGTCCTGCAAAAGTTCCACCTCATTGTTGAGTTGTCAGTCAGCGGCATCGCCACGGATTGTGCTACGCTACAGCGGTGTCGGACTTTGATCGGGCAGCGTCGCAGATCGCGAAGCATGGTTCGAGCAGTTTTACTAAGCTGCGGCGCAGCTGGGTTGGAATCGCGGCCATAATCGGCCGTAACGCAGACTATCAGCCGCAACCTGATTTCCAAAAGTACCGAGTGGCTTGATATATTTGTCGCGCGGCGCGATTGTCGAAGTATTTGGAGCTTAAGATGGTTCGCCGCTATTACGACCTGCCGTCCCTGACTGCTTTGGCTGTTTTTGAAGCGTCTGCCCGGCACCTGTCATTCAAATTGGCTGCTGCCGAACTGAACGTCACTCCTGGGGCTGTCAGCCGGCAGATCAAAGCGATCGAGGATGAGCTCGGTGTTCCGCTCTTCGCTCGGCTGGCAACCGGCGTGGCGCTGACAGGCGCCGGCGAAGACCTTTATGGCGCGTTGGCCAGCGGTTTTTCGCGGGCCGCAGATATCGTCCGAAATGTGAAGCGCGGCGACCGGGCGAAGAACGTCACTCTCGCCTGCTCTGATGCGTTCGCGTCGATGTGGTTGATCCCACGGATGCCGGACTTCTGGACGCGAAATCAGGTCATTGCCGTTGACCACCTGATTTCGGACAATCCTCGAGAATACCGGCGCGCCGAAGTCGAACTGCGTATCCGCTACGGGTTTGGATCGTGGTCGAATGAAGATGCTGAACTCCTTTTCGATGAAACAATCTACCCGGTATGCGGGCCTGGATTTGCAAGCAAGCATCGCGACGCAACAGCGGAGTCATTGGCCGACATTCCTTTGCTGCACGTTGACTGGGTGGATCCCGACTGGGCTGGCTGGGACGAGGTCTTGCGGCGCGCGGGAGTCTCGCATGGGCCGACCCGCGGTCGGCGCTTCGGCAAGTTCTTCGTGGCTCTCCAGGCCGCTCAAGCCGATCAAGGGGTGGCTGTTGGCTGGCACCGCCTTGTCAAGGCGCAGATCGAAGAAGGGAAACTCGTCAGACTGACGGATCTCGAGTTGCCCGCCCCTGGTAGCTATTATCTCACCTGGTATGAAAATCGCACACTGTCCCCTGCCGCGCAGAGCCTCCGTAGCTGGATCCGGGAAACGGCGGCGCAAGAACGAGAAAGCTAGAGCTCTCTGCCGGCCCGCTTCTGCATCGCCCACAGCTTCAACGGCACTCCGATCGACATCAGCGGTTCTGGATACAGCCGAACCGGGGTTGGCTCGCTCAGGGCGTCTGCAACCATCGGCTCGTCGCTGCCGGCGGCAAGATCGGCAGCCAGCATCCCATAGAGGGTAGCTTGCACCGTTCCAAGGCCATTGCAGCATCCGGCTACGAAGACCCTATCCTCAATTTCGCCGAATGCGGGCGCTGAATTGAGGGAGAGACACAAGTGGCCTCCCCAGCGAAATTCCATCGGTATTTCACCCAGCATAGGGAAGCGCGCCTGGAACGATCGGTCGTGCGCAGCGCCGATCCGACGGATCTGCTTCTCACTGGTGGACATATCCGGATTATAGGTGAAGGTGTTGCGGACGAGGATCCGGTTGCCGATCCTCCGGATAGTCGATCCCATCGGATCAGCCGGGATCAGGCCCCAGTTCGGTTCACCGCCCAGAAGCGCCTGTTCGGTCCTGGAGAGCGGCCTTGTCATGCTGGCGTACGTGAACACATGCAGCAGGCGTTTCCTGAAGAAGCCAAAGCTTTCAAGATGACCGTTGACCGTCAGTATCAGCCGCGGCGCGGTGATCTCGCCCCCGGCCGTCCTCACGGTATGCATTTTGCCGGTCTGCAGAGATGTGACCGGCGAATTTTCGAATATATGAATACCGCGGGCTAACCCTTGGGCGAGGCCGCGGATGAAGCCGGCCGGCTGTGCCATTACTGTTCCCGGCGTAAAGGTACCTCCGGCGAAGAAGTCGGTTCCGGTGATTTCCTTCAGCTGCAGCGCGTCGAGCCGCTCGAATGGCTCGCCTAATCCCGTCAGGTGCTCCTCGAACCCGCTCAGGGCAGAGAGACCGTGGCCGGTTGCCGCCCCATGAAATTTGCCGGCCCGAACAAAGAACTTCTGCAGACCGTACTCGTCTGCGGATGAAGCAGAGAATTCGATCGCGGCCCGGTTCAGGCGGATGCGCCGGCGGTCGCGGTCCTGGCTTCCGCCGTAGTGCTCACTGCCGAGTTCGTGCGGAAGATCGATCATGAAGCCGGAGTTGCGCCCGGCAGCACCCCAACCGATGCGCTGGGCGTCGACGACCGCAATGCGCTCGTCCGGCACCAGTTGGGACAGACGCCGCGCGGCCGCCAGACCAGCAAAGCCGGCTCCGACAATGAGCCAGTCTGCCTTGTGACGGCCGCGCAGCACCTCCGGTGCCTTGGGAGGCGGCAGAATACCGTACCAGCCGGACAGGGACGTGTCCGCAGGCGTGCGGACAGCCGCGTGGTCGGTCATCTTAGCGATCGGCTAGGCTACCGAACGCGAGACCTCAGGATCGGAGATGTCGGCCCAGATCGTCTTGAGTTCGGTATATTGGTCGTGGGCATGCAATGACTTGTCTCGTCCACCGAAGCCCGAAAGTTTGAAGCCACCGAAGGGTGTCGAGACGTCCCCTTCGCCGTAGCAATTGATTGTCACAGTTCCAGCGCGGATGTCCCGCGCGATACGATGTGCCTTGCCAAGATTGGCGGTAAAGATTGAGGCTGCTAGCCCATATTGCGTGTCGTTTGCGACCCGTACCGCTTCATCAGCGTTGGTGACCTTGATGACCGAAAGCACCGGCCCGAAAATCTCCTCTCGAGCGATAGCCATTTCGGGCGTGACATCATCGAATACAGTTGGCTCGATGAAATAGCCTTTGCCGTGCTTGTGGGCGTTCCCGCCCGTCACGATCCTGGCGCCTTCCGCCCGCCCCTTCTTGATGTAGCCCATAATGCGGTCGAACTGCTCCTTCGACACAATGGCGCCGAGCCGATTGCCTGGGTCCAATGGCTCGCCCAGAGGCCATTCCTTGAGCTTGTGGAGGACTGTTTCCACCAAACGGTCCTTGATCTTCTCGTGCACGATAAGGCGCGAATTGGACGAGCAGTTCTCGCCCATATTCCAGAAGACCGCCTGAGTGACATGCTGCGCTACGACATCGAGGTTCTCGGCGTCATCCAGAACGATGCAAGGGTTCTTCCCGCCGCATTCGAGCACGATGCGCTTGAGATTGGACCTGCCGGAATATTCCAGAAACTTCCGGCCGACGTCGGTTGATCCCGTGAATGCGACCATATCGATATCGGGATGCATGCCGAGTGCCTTGCCGGTGATCTCGCCCGGACCGGTGACGATCTGAAGGACGCCGGCGGGGATCCCCGCCTCATGCGCCAATTCGGCAATTCGCAATGTTGACATGTTGGTTTGCTCGGCCGGCTTGACGATGACAGAGTTGCCGGTCGCAAGAGCCGGTCCGATCTTCCAGGCCAGCATCAGGATCGGGAAGTTCCAAGGCAGAACGCAAGCGACCACGCCCAAAGGCTGGCGTACGATCATCGACACGACATCATCGCCAGAAGGCGACGTCTGGCCGTAGAGCTTGTCTGTGGCTTCCGCGTGCCACTCGAGGCAATGCAGGGCCTCAGGAATGTCTATGATTTCGACGTCATAGATCGGCTTGCCGCTTTCGAGCGTCTCAAGCACAGCAAGCTCATGAGCGTTTCGCTTCATCAATTTCACGAGCCGCCGCAGAACGCGCTTGCGCTCGCTCGGATGCGCACGCGACCAGACGCCTGATTCAAACGCCAGTCGCGCTTTTTCGACAGCGAAATCGACGTCGGCCTGGCCGCAGGAAGCGATCCTCGCGATGACCTGGCCTGTGGCGGGATTGATGGTCTCGAAAGTATCCCCAGATTGTGCTGCCCGCGCCTTACCATCAATCACTGCACTGGTCGGCAGTGGCAAGCTGTCCGCCAGGTTCTGGTACTCATTACGCGTTAATAGCGATGACATTCTCGGAAGCCCTCTTTTGGGATTTTGCAGTGATCGACGCGATGGCTGCTTTAAGGGTGCGGATCGTCGACTCAAGTTCCCGCTTCTGTTGGTCGTCGAGTGCCCGCATAGGCCGGCGCACGGGTCCAGCCGGTAATCCAGCCAACTCGCACGCGAACTTGATGCTCTGGACGAACTTGCCGCCCTGTTCGAGCAGCCTCATCAGAGGCAGAAGGGCCGACATGATCTGCCGTCCCTTAGTGAAGTCCCTCTCAATAACACACGCTTCGTATAGCGCGAGGTGCTCAGCCGGCAGGCAATTGCCAGCTCCGCAGACCCAACCCTTGGCGCCCCAGGCGAAGAATTCAAGCGCCTGATCGTCCATGCCGCAAAACAGGTCGATATGCGGATAGTCACGAGCCAAGGCGTGCAGCTGGTTCATACTGCCGCTGGATTCCTTGATGGCACAGAAGTTAGAACTGCGACCGACGCGGTCCAGGAACTCGAAATCCATCATCGTGCCGGTGCGCCCCGGATAGTTGTAAAGCATCACCGGCAGATTGGCGGCTTTGTCGATCGCAAGCGCATGGTTGGCCAGTTCGAGCTGCGTGGGCACAGCGTAGTACGGCGACCCGATCAGGATCCCGTCGCACTTCAGGTCCTTTGCAACCAGCGCATATTCGATGCAGTCTTCAGTGCGAATAGCGCCGACGCCTGCGATCAGGGGCATCTTCCCCTTCACCATGCTCCTGGCAAGCTTTAGCAGGCCGACACGCTCATCTCGTGACTGGGCGTAGTACTCGCCCGTGGTGCCACCGACAATGATACCATGGACGCCAGTCGCGACGAGGTGCTCGAGCGTTACGCAGAAGCCGTCACGGTCAATCGATCCATCGGCATGAAAGGGCGTTGTGACGGGCGGAATAACGCCTTTAAACGACATCTGCCTCGCTCCAATGTGGGCTACATGTCTACGGTTATATGCAAAGTGGTGACCAGCAACAGCAGAAATAAAGTCACCTGTCACAATACTTTTTTGCGACTCAGTTCTATGCGTGTAAGATTCGCTGCCATGAATTTGTAGCTCTCCGGGGGTCCGACAGGCAGTGTTAGGTGAGCAAGTAGCTGTCCGCCCTCATCACGCTTTGGCCAAGTGAGCGTAACTTGCTGCGAAACGCCGGAATTTATGTTCGCCGCAAATCACCGGCCCATAGCGAAGTGGGTTGCCGTCTGTGACACATGAGGCCAATGGTTCGATGATCGCATCGAAATCAGCGTCGATGAAGAAGGGGATCGAGTAACGCTCGCGCCCAGAGATATTCACTACGCGGTGGATGTTCGCCAAGTATACGCCGTTGGTGAGGCGCTGAATGAGGTCGCCAATGTTGATTATGAATGTGCCTCGGATCGGCGTGCCCTCTACCCATTCGCCGTCTCGGTTCATGACCTGAAGACCACCCACGTCGTCCTGCGACAGGATGGTCAGATTGCCGTAGTCGGTGTGGGCACCAATTCCGATGATGTCTTCGCTGACGTAGCCACTCTGCGGTGGGTAGTGGAGCAGGCGCTGAATGCTAATCGGGCTACGCATGAGGTCCTCGAAATAGCTTTCCGACAGGTCCAGACTGAGTGCGATGCCCTTTAATAGTTTTTTCCCGAGATCGACCATTGTCTGATGGTATCCGTAGGTCAATTCAGAGAATTCAGGCAGACTTGAGGGCCACTGGTTGGGCCCAAAAAACGGACCTTCCAGGGTCGGCCGTTCAGGGCCGAGATCAAAGCACTCTTTTAGGTCCTTCGTCTTGCACGGATCGGTGTTTTCCCCGAAGGGCTCGATGTATCCGCGAAGGGCCACATCGGAGTTGCTAATATGCAATATCATCTTACGCGATAAGGGCAGATCAAAGAAGCGACGGGTCACATCGAAAACCGACTCCACAGAATACTGCGGAATACCGTGGTTCTTCACATACATAAACCCAGCGTTTGACAGAGCCCAACGTATCTCTTTGGCTACCCTCTGCTTATTGCTACCATCGAGAAGCGGCGCAATGTCAACCACCGGGAGTTTGTCAAAATTTTCGCGCTTCGCGTGCAGCTTGTTGTCAAGTCTGACCATGAGATCTTTAGACATGAGTACGACACCTCTGTTTGCAGTCGCCCAAGAAATCCTGGCAGCGTGACGAAGCGTCATAGGCTACCGAGAGTTCTTCTGAGGAGACTCGCTAAACCCCAACCTCCTGCTAGGGAAATCCTAGCCTTCACTCTTTGTTGTCGCCTAGGGCTGCCAGTCTCGCCAGCGACGTTGCGGCAGCGCGGTCATGGCGCCTCCCTTGGGGCGCTGGCTTTTTCGAGCACCTGGAAAACCCAGTAGTGCGCGCCTTCTTCCGCGACGTACCGGGCGTTGTCTAGGCGCTGTGTCGGAACAAGGATGCCCACATCCTGTAGGCGTCGCACCTCATCTTCAAAGGATGCGGCCTCCACATAACTCTTTCGGGTACTTGCGACGACAAATCCGTTCGGGCGCGTGACACGAGCCAGTTCGCGCAATCCCTCCGGTCGAACATGCCCATGCGTGAAAGCGCCGCAGCACACCGAGACATCATAGCTCGCGCTGGGGTAGTCCGAGAGCGGCCTGTTAAGATCGACACCGCCTCGGACTTGGCGGTAGACTCGGGTTTGCCGGGCCCGCTCGGCCATCTCCTCGGAGAGGTCGATCCCGTCGATCAATCTGAACCCGAGGCGTTCCAATTCCGCGCCGAGGAGGCCCGTTCCGCAGCCGGCGTCGAGGATTGCGATGTCAGCGCGCTCAGTGGCCAAATAGGCCGTCTGCACGGCACCAGCCAGCTCAGCTACGATCTTTGGCCCGCAGTACCCGTCACGGCCGACATCAAGATCGTACGAAATGGCCCATTCGCGATAGAAGTGGCCCAAGCGAATGACGTCGCCGTCTAGGGTGTGGGAATCCTTAATGCGCCTTCGTGCGGCTTGATCCAGTGCCGTCTGCTGCTCGAGCGTGTTCATGAAAGTTCTCCGTGTAGAGGCAGGTTGTCATCGGCGCGCCGGTCGGTACCTGCTGCCGTCTTATAATGAGGCTTCAAAACTCGTGCCGATTGGCCGAACGACGCGAAGAAAAAATTCCCGACAGTTTTTCAACTGGTTGGCCGGTGCAACACAAGCACTTGCCTACACAAGCCTGTGTCGCGAGCACGACAAAACCGAAGAATTGTCCGCAGTCCTCCGCTGACCGCCATCATCGATGAGGTTGTGTGCCACACGGCTGGTGCCAAGTGGTTGAAACATACCGTTCAACTAAGTTTACAGGATCTTTGCGATCGCCGAGTCCTGACGATGGTACTTTCACCGCAACGTTCTAGGTCAGGCACGATACAAAGCTGATGCCTAATTACGGTGATCCTGCACAGCACACAACGTCGGAGTCACAAGCCCATGGCAAGAAAAGCGCTTATTCTGGTTGGGGGACATAGGGGTAATGGTCCGCTGCACGTCCAAGCGGCTCAGCGTCTTGGTCTTGACCCAATTTCCCTGGTCGCTAATCCGGCTCAGTACAACTATCTTGCGGGGCTTAAGGCAATCTGTGCGGATACAGACAATCTCGATGTATTGATCCGGGAATGTTCCCAGCTGCGTGCTACGCACGACATTGCCGGCATTACCGGCTTTGCGGGCGACGACGAGGCAATCCCAGCGACCATTGGCAAGCTCTGCAGGCACTTCGATCTGCCGGGCCCGAACCCCGAGTCGATCGAACGATGTTCCGATAAATTTGCTCAACGTGAGGTTCTCGCGGAGGCTGGAGTTTCAGTGCCAGCTTATCGGGTAGCAGCGAATGGAAATGAGGTCGAGAGCTTTGCCGCTGAGATCGGCCTGCCTCTAGTTCTTAAGCCAGCCTTGGGCAGCGGCAGCGTCGGTGTGCGATTGTGCCGCAATCTCGATGAGTTAGCCGAACATACGACCCATCTTTTGGGCGGGAAGCACAAATGGCGATCTTCCCCACGCGTACTCGTTGAAGAATTCGCACAAGGCCCACACTATACCATTGACATAATGGGCAACGAGATCATCGGGATCGCCCTTCTTGATTTCGGCGGTCCACCGCATTTCGTCTATCGTGAGTGCACCTATCCCGCCGTGCTGACTGATGACGAGCATGAAAGTATCGCTGATGTTTCCCAGAGTTGTTTGCGAGCTCTCGGACTTGGCTGGGGACCAACTAACATTGAACTTCGGTGGACGAAGCGTGGCCCAGTCATTATTGAAGTCAACCCGCGTCTTCCTGGATCGCCTAGTCCTGAACTGGTTCAGCTCGCTTATGGTGTCGATCTCGTGGCAGAGCACATTAAACTTGTAATCGGCGGCGAATGGAATTTGCGCCGAAGGCATTTGCAGACTGCGACTGCGCGGTTTCTTGTTCCTGATTGCGATGGCACCTTTGAGGGAACCGACGGCAACAGTCGCGCCGCTGCTCTACCTGGAGTCGCTGAGGTCAAGTTCTATATTGGACCCAAGACGCCGATCGTCAGGAAAGGTGATTACCGAGACTGTATCGGACATGTCATCGCCGCTTCATCCTGCCCTGCTGAGACGGAGGAGATACTTCAGCGTGCCGTCGAGCAAATCGATTTGTCGATCACACCATTTCCGAACCTCAGCAACTAGCCAGTCTGCAGCCAATCGCCGGCCATGGATATTTTGAACTGCAGATCTGACGGCGAGCGGGTCCGTCCATCAACCGTGGTAAGCTGCTCAAGAAGCTTTGCCAACGTCCACTTGATGGACCAGAGCCCGCGTCGCGGCCCAACAAGCAAAGGTTGCCGTCTGTCGGCGAGAGCAGTGCCTGTGCGGAAAGTTTCTGGTCCCCTCATCCTACAGGACATCCGGTAGGAGGTGGATCCTTCGGACCAGGCGGAGTGCCGGCGGACGACCCGGAACGCCATCCGGGTCGTGTGCTGATTTCTGCAAATTCGCTGAGAGGGCGGTCATGGCATTCAACGTCACCGATTCCTTTGAAGGAACGCCACCATGACCAAGACTGAAGATAAATCCGCCATAGCCGCCGTCAAAGACATCCTGCTTTCGAACCCGGATCGATTGCACGAGGTGATCCGCGCGGTGATGCAGGAGGTGCTCGAGGCCGAGATGGACGAGGTGCTGGGTGCTTCGAAGAGCGAGCGCACGCCGGAGCGTCTCGGCTATCACTTGGGCTACTATGGCCGTACCCTTGTCACGCGGGTCGGCAAGCTTGAGCTGCGGGTTCCGCAGGACCGGGCGGGCCGCTTCTCGACCGAACTTTTCGAGCGTTACCAGCGTTCCGAGCGGGCCTTGGTGGCCACGCTTGCGGAGATGTATGTGCAGGGCGTGTCGACCCGGAAGGTCAAGGCGATTACCGAAGAGCTGTGCGGCCATGCGTTCTCGGCCTCGTCGATCTCGGCCATCAACAAGCGGCTGGACGAGAGCCTGAAGGCCTTTGCCGAGCGCCCGCTTCAGGAGCCCTTTGCCTATCTCATCCTCGATGCCCGCTACGAGAAGGTGCGCGAGGCCGGCATCGTCACGAGCCAGGCGGTGCTGATCGCGGTCGGCATCGACTGGGACGGGCGGCGCCAGATCCTGGCAGTGGAAATGGCCAATCGCGAAAGCCGCTCGGCCTGGAGGGATTTCCTCGTCGCGCTGAAGGCGCGCGGCCTCAAGGGCGTCGAGCTGGTTGTCTCTGACGACCATGCCGGCCTGGTCGCGGCGATCGGCGAGGTGATCCCCGAAGCCGCCTGGCAGCGCTGCTACGTGCACTTCCTCAGGAACGCGCTCGATCACCTGCCGAGAAAGCACGGCGACGATTGCCTGCAGGAGTTGCGCTGGCTCTACGACCGGCGCGATCTCGCCGAGGCCAAGGCCGATCTCGCCGCATGGCTTGCCAAATGGTCGGGCCGCTGTCCGCGACTGACGAGCTGGGTAGAGGAGACCATCGAATGCACGCTGACCTTCTTTTGCCTGCCGCGCCAGCACCACAAGCACCTGAAGTCCACCAACATGCTGGAACGCCTCAACGAGGAAATCCGCCGGCGCGCCTATGTCGTGCGCATCTTCCCGAACGCCGAAAGCTGCCTGCGCCGGGTCAGGGCGCTGGTCGTCGAGACCAACGAAAACTAGATGGAGGCCAACCGCTACATCAACATGGACGATCTACGCGAACACAAGAAAGTTGCACTGCGTCAAGCCGCATGACCACCACTATGGCCGCCCCTTTTTGCAGAACTTGCCATCTAGCGGCCCTGGATCCAGTCGGGCGGCCCAGGCGAGGCGTGGCCCGGATTGCCGAGCTTGGGGCGTGCCATGTTCATCGCCATTTTGCTATGGGGGAAGAGACAGTTTTCACAGGCGGCGCTTTTGAGCTAAAAACGATTGCTTCGTCCGTTGCTCAATCATGAGTCCAGCTGGCGGCCCTGCGGACCCCCCCGCACCAAGCCAAGCAGGTCACGATGCTCTTCAAGCCATTGCGACATCGCCTTCAACTCGTGGCTGATCTCGTCTCTGGGGAAATATCGTATGCTGGCTGGACGTGCGTTCTTGGCGCATTGTCGGCCCCGGCGATGGCGTGCTTTGGAACCCGCCGCGCCTCGTTCGCGCAAAGCCGAGACCCGTAAACAACAGCAACGGTTTCCTTATGGACGCAAACCAGCCTAGGTAGACTAACATGAAGACGGTCTCAGCGTCCATGGTTTGGTAGCGCCGTGCGCCAATGTTACGCAGCCAGCGCGGTCTCCACCACCTTAACCCAAAATCCGACGCCGTAGGGTATGGCTTCGTCGTTGAAATCAAATGCCGGATGATGCCAGGTAGCGCTTGATCCATTGCCCAAGAATACGTAAGAGCCCGGCCGTGCTTCCAGCATATAAGAAAAATCCTCGGATCCCATGTTGGCTGGCAACTTGTCGTCCACGGCTTCAGGGCCAACCAGAATGCCTGCTGCCTTGAGCGCTAGATTGGTCTCGTCAGTGGAGTTGATGGTGACGGGCTCGAATCGCCGGTATTTGAAATCAACATCCCCGCCAAATCCTCGTGCGATGCCTTGGGCGGCTGCGCGTATATGTTGTTCCGCGAAGTCCCGCAGGTGAGGCGCAAAAGCCCGGACGGTGCCGGCCAATTCAACGCGATCAGGAATAATGTTGTAAGCCGTTCCCGCATTTAGTTTGGTGATGGAGATGACGAGTGACTCTAGCGCGTCTGTGCTGCGAGAGACCAAAGTCTGCAGGCCAAGGACGATCTGCGCTGCAATGACAATAGGATCGACGCATTTATGAGGCTCGCTTGGATGACCACCTCTACCTTTAACGACTACGTCAAACTCATCGAGCGCAGCCAACAGTGGGCCATAGCGAGTGCTGAACTTGCCCACGGCCAAATCTGGCGCACAGTGCAGACCGAAAACCTGGGAGATGCCGAAACGGTCCATGATCCCTTCCTGGACCATCCTTTGGCCACCCATTCCATCTTCTTCCGCGGGCTGAAAGATAAGAGCGACGGTACCCTTGAAGTTGCGTGTACTTGCAAGGTGCTTGGCTGCTCCTAGCAGCATGGCCGTGTGGCCATCATGGCCGCATGCATGCATCTTCCCCGGTATTGTCGACGACCAGGGTTTGTTTGATGCTTCGAGAATCGGAAGGGCATCCATATCGGCTCTGAGTGCAATCGTCGGCCCATCCCCGCCTTCGCCTTGGATCAACGCAACGATCCCGGTTTCAGCTATTCCTGTTTCTATGTGATTTATGCCGAACGAAGCTAGTTTCTCGGTTACGAATCTCGCTGTGTTGTGTAGCTGGTAACCGAGTTCGGGATGTTGGTGGAGGTAGCGCCGCCACTCAGTTACCTCGACCTGCAATTCTCGGAAAGTTTCTACGCTGCTCATCTGGAATCCCAAATTATCACGTCTTCATCGAACTCAAGGATGAACCAGCGAGCGGCTTTGGGTCAAATCCAGTTCATGTATTGAAGCCATCTGAGAATGAGATGGATCCACACTCGTGTGTGACAGATCATCCGGATTGCACCGCCGAGAGCGAGCGCCTTGGGTCCTTGAGAAGCCGGCTTTCTTCGAGAAGATCGGGTGGATCGGCGACAGGAGCGGGCCGAGAACGCAGATCGATCTTCCTTGGGACGCACGTGGCGGATTTTTGGCGACTGGCTGGTGGTCAGGCCTGCAAAACATGGACGGCGGGAGGCAGGACCTGTGTGTTGTTCCGGAAGGAGGCCGAGAGGATCCTGGTCGTCCCTTTCGGGACAGGCCGCGGCATGGCTCGGCCCCTTCCCACCGGTGAACCATCAACCTGAACAGTTGCACCGACTGTCATAAGCAGACCCGCACCACAGGAAGAGGCGTGGACATGAACGGCAGAGCTATGTCGGCTGCGACATCTGCAAGCAGTGGCTCGATTTTTTTTGATGAGGCAAGCGGTCGTTGCCAGCGCATCGAAAATCAGGTCGATGCGATCGCTGCCTATCCGGCAGGCCTTCACCCTGGCTGACTTCGTTGTCATGGAAGCGACAGGGGTCCATGACCGACTGCTGCATCATCGCCAAGGCAGCCGTTGCGTCGGCGCGGTCGCCAAGCCTGACCCTCTCGACGCCAAGGTGTTGAGCGGCTATGGCTATCACCCTAAAGCCGAGCCGGCGCCGCGCGAAGAAGGCGAAACAGCTTCAATCACTTGCCCGTCACAGTGGCCAACTGATCGATATCCAGGGCAAGATTGAAGAATTATCGCGGCGAAGCCTTCGACGAGATTGTCATCGCCGAACTCGAAGAGCTGATCGCCGCCTTCAACGCACGCATTAGGCGCTCGAGAGCCGGATCGCCGAAGCCATTCGTCGAGCCGAGGCAATTCCCGGGACCACGCGCTGATGGTCTCCGTGCCCGGTGTCTCCATGGTCACCGCGTTCTCTCTGCTGGCGCACATGCCCGAGCTCGGCTAGCGTTCACCCAACTCGATCGCAGCACTCGCCGGCCTTGCTCCCTCCGACAACAAGAGCGGCAACCTCAATCATAGATGCCAGATTGCGGCCGATCGCGCGGTCCGCCGTGCTCTCTACATGGCAGCACTTGGCGCCAGCCGCGCCTGTGATCGCTCAGAGCTTTCTACAGCGCCATTACGAGTTGCTGATCCGCCAAAGACCGCTGCGGTGAAAGTTTGGCGGGTATCCGTCTGAGTTTGGCTTCATTCGCCCCAGGGAATTGCCAAGGATCCGGAAACGGATAGACTTGGCGCCCTGGATGATAGCGTCCCGGCGGTTACCCGCGGCGACGCTCCTCGTCAGATTCTGGCTATGGCGAAAGAAACCAGAGCCCTTGCTAGGAGGTGCCACAACCTGGTCGAGTCCCCGCGGGGACATGCACCTTCGCTCATGAACAGAAGCGGCACCACGGCAGGCGAATGCCCGTCAGACGCGTTCAAGCGAACGCTTGGGATTTGACTGGTTGCCCGCAGCAAATCCAAGGGCCGTCATGATCATACCGCGCCCTCGGCCTTAAGCGCGCGATATGTTGTGTCGACTGACTTCGCGGTCGCATCGACAATGATGTCGATCTCTTTTCGAGTAATGATCAGTGGTGGGGCAAATCCGAGAATATCGCCATGCGGCATAGCCCGGCCGATGACACCATTCTCAAACAGAGCAGCGGCGGCGCGCACGCCGACCTGAAGCCTGGATTCGAACGGTACCCGTCCTTTAGGATCCCGCATCAGCTCCACAGCGGACAGAACGCCGACGCCGCGAACCTCGCCAACGATGGGATGTTCCTCCAGTTCGGCTTTCATGCGGGCATGCCAGTAGGGTCCGACATCCCGAACATGTTCCAAGATATTCCTTTCTTTTATCAATTTAACATTGGCGAGCGCGGCTGCCGCGCAAAGCGTGTGACCGGAATATGTCCAGCCGTGGCCGAGTGGGCCGTGCTTCTCCGTTCCTTGTTCCAAGACCGTCCAGACGCGGTCGCCGATAATTGACCCGGAGATGGGTAGGTAGGCAGAGCTCAAGCCTTTGGCAATGGTAACAAAATCCGGACGCATGCCATACAGGTGAGAGCCGAATTTTTCACCGGTTCGCGCGAAGCCGCAGACCACTTCATCAGCGATCAGAAGAATGTCGTACTTGTCGAGGATCGCCTGAATGGCCGTCCAGTATCCGTTTGAGGGCGGAACGATGCCGCCGGTCCCAAGTACCGGCTCTCCGATGAAAGCTGCAACCGTCTCTGCGCCTTCGGCGAGGATCAACGCCTCAAGTTCATCGGCACAGCGCTTAGAGAATGCTTCCTGGCTTTCGCCATCACGCGCTTGGCGGTAATGGTGCGGCGTCGTCGTATGGCGCACCAAATCCAGAGGCAGGTCGAAGAAATCGTGAAAAAAGGGTAGGCCTGTCAGGCTACCGGTGACCAGCCCGGACCCGTGATATCCGCGATGCCGCGAGATGATCTTCTTTTTCTCAGGGCGCCCGAGAATGTTGTTGTAGTACCAGACCAGCTTGATGTTGGTTTCGTTGGCGTCGGAGCCGGAAAGGCCGAAAAAGACCCTCCGCATGTTCTGACCGAAATAATCGACCACGGCCTCTGCCAGGAGGGCGACTGGCTCGGTGCCCTGGCTCGCGTAGACATGGGCGAACGGCAGCTCGTGCGCTTGCTTTGCGATGGCATCGGCTATCTCCGTGCAACCGTATCCCATATTGACGCAGTAGAGCCCTCCGAAGCCATCTAGGCTCTTTCGCCCTTCCGTATCCCAAATGTACACGCCTTCCGCTCCGGCCATGATCCGGTTTGGCGTCTCGCCGCGGCTGTGCTTGGCCAAATGCGTAGACGGATGAAAGACGAAGCTTCGATCCTTCTCCCGGAGTTGCTCGGTTCCCAAATTGCTTAAGGTCATCGTCCTCTCCCAGTCTGCGATCAGTCAGCAGGGCGGACCCTGTCGCCCTTGTAGAAACCAAACAATAATAGCAAACACCTGTTGAGTTTCGCGGAAATGAACAGGTTTAGCCGAGATATTAACGGAATCGAGGCCAATCGCCGTGAAAACCACGCCTTGACGTTTTATCGTTGCCTTATTGCCGACAAGGGGATCGGTGAATTGGTTTTCACTGGTTTCGTCACGACAAGGCTGTAGTATTGATCGATCCCGAAGCCTGACTGCAACAGTCTCTCCATGAAATCCTGATATGCGACCATAGAAGGAGACGAAACGCGCATCAGATAATCGATCCTCCCACCGATAGCCCAGCAGTCCAGGATTTCCGGAATGTCTTGGACCGCAGCTTCGAAATGTCGTTGGTCCTCAAGACGGTGGCGATCTAGTACCACCTCTACCATCACAAAAATAACCCCCCCGACGAGGGCGGGACTCAATCGCGCGTAGAACCCCTCAATGATCCCTGCGGCCTGAAGTAAACGGAGCCGGTCCGAACAAGCCGAAGGCGAAAGGTGAACACGCTTTGCGAGCTTGCTTTTCGAGATGCGACCATCTGACTGGAGCTCCAAGAGAATCCGAACATCCCAAGCGTCCAGTCGCACAGGATCGTGCTTAGACTTCATGACCTTTCTCTCAAGCCGCGTTGGACAGCGTAAGCAGTGCCAACACAATGTATTAATTGAAGAGGGCGAATGTAGTGAAAGTCATCCATCCTTGGCTCGCGCCGCGTCAGTGTGTGAGGTCATCAGTTGCGAACGACGCATTTCTAGAGGATATTTCCTTTCGGCGACGTCCTCTTCATAAATCGCAAAGACATAGCGCATCTTTGGCCTCTCCGGTGCTTGACTTGGCTGGCACCCTCAACAGCATCAGCATCGAACGCGTGACGGCGAATTCGGTTTGGAACTTAACTGGCTCGCCCCAGTAGAGCTGAACCATAAAATGCAGCTTGTCGTCATGCGACACAAAATCCGTGCGGGAGGCTGGCGTAAATCGCCCAACGGAAAGACTCAAACGCCGATGTTGCGTGCGATGCTGTCTGCCGCCATACGCTTACGCCATTCAAGAGGCCCGGAATTGTGAATGGAGTTTCCCTCAACATCGACGGCCATGATAACGGGCATGTCCTGCACATCGAATTCATAGATGGCTTCCATGCCCAGGTCTTCAAAGGCAACGATCCGCGCCGCCTTAATCGATTTTGAAATCAGGTACGCAGCGCCACCCACTGCAGCAAGATAGGGCGTTTTGTGTCTTACAATCGACTCGATGGCCGCCGGTCCCCTTTCCGCTTTGCCCACCATCGCGAAAAGGCCGGTTTCGGCGAGCACCTTGTCCGTAAAATCGTCCAAGCGGCTGGAGGTTGTTGGACCAGCAGGTCCAACGACCTCATTCCTCACAGCCCGGACGGGCCCGACGTAGTAGATCACGCGTCCCCGCAGATCGACCGGAAGCGGCTTGCCGGCATCGAGCAGCTCGATCATTCGTTTGTGGGCAGCGTCACGGCCCGTCAGTATCTTTCCAGACAGCAGGAGCGTTTCACCGCAGCGCCACGATGCCGTCTCTTCGTTCGTGAGGGAATCTAAATTGACCCGCCGGACGCCGGCTGGGTTCAATTCGTCGGCTCCGATGTCGGGCCATTCGCGCAAATCGGGCGGCTGGAGGCTGATGGGTCCAGAGCCGTCCAAAGTAAACTTCAGGTGCCGGTTGGCGGCGCATTGCGGGATGAGCGCCACGGGCTTGGAAGCCGCATGAGTAGGATAGGTCGCAACCTTGACGTCAACGACTGTTGTCAGACCACCAAGCCCTTGGGCGCCGATGCCAAGCGCGTTGATGCGCTCATAAAGCTCAATCCGCAGTCCCTCTTCTGGGCTTATCGCCCCCCTTGCGATCAGTTCCGCCATATCGATGGGCTCGTTCATGGCTTCCTTGGCCAGCAGCATCGCCTTTTCAGCGCTACCACCGATGCCGACAGAGATCAGTCCAGGTGGACACCACCCGCTGCCAAGCGTCGAAACGGTATTGACCACCCAGTCGGAAACGGAGGCGCTGGGATTGAGAGTGGTAAAACGTGCCTTGTTCTCCGACCCGCCGCCTTTCGCGGCGATGGTGATCTCAATCTGGTTACCTTGCACCAAGTCGACATGGACAACTGCCGGCGTGTTGTCGCGGGTGTTGACCCGTCTAGCGAGGGGATCCGCAACGATCGATACCCGAAGGGGATTGTCCGGATCGAGATAGGCTTGACGTACGCCCTCATTCACAAGATCAGCGAAACTGGCCGTTGACTTGATGCGGGCGTCCATGCCGACCTTTGCGAAGACCACCACAAGCCCGGTGTCCTGACAGATCGGGCGCCGACCAAAGGCCGCCATGCGGGAGTTCAGCAGAATCTGACCTATGGCATTCTTCGCCGACGGGCTCTGTTCTCGCGTGTATGCTTCAGAAAGAGACCGGATATAATCTGGCGGATGATAGTACGAGATGTACTGAAGGGCGTCGGCGACACTCCTTGTGATGTCGCTACCGGAGATGGTCCGTGTTCTATTTCCCACCGGATTTCATCCAAATGAACCGAGGCCGTTGACCATTTTCAGAATCTGGAAGCTTCGCACCCCCTGCTCGCCGCCTTCATATCCATAGCCGCTTTGCTTGACTCCTCCATAAGGGGCATCAGCGGAAACCCCTTTCAGGTAATTCACACTAACAGCGCCCGCAGAAAGACCGCTCACAAGCCTCTGTTGCGTATCGGCCGCGCCAGTAAACAAGTAGGCGGCCAGACCGTACTCCGTGGCGTTGGCTTCATCGATCGCCTCTTCGATCGTATCGAAAGGAGCCACAGTGAGTATCGGTCCGAACGGCTCTTCATGAAGCACTCTAGCTTCCTTCGGTACGCCCGTTAAAATGGTTGGAGGCCAGTAAAACCCCGGTCGGTCAAGGGGGGTGCCACCGGTCTCGACGCGGGCGCCGCCTTCTACCGCATCCTTGGTCAGGCGCTTCATGGCCTCTATTCGACGCGCGTTTGCCATTGGCCCCATTTGCGTTGCAGGGTCATCCGGTGGACCGATTCTGATTTTTCGGACCGCCTCCGTCATCCGGAACAGGAATTCCTCATAGCGGGATCGGGCGACAAGAATCCTGCTGGGCGCATTACAGCTCTGGCCCGCGCACTCGAATTTGTATTCCGAAATAGCCGGTATCGCCTTTGCCAGATCCGCATCTTCGCACACAATGACCGGGGAATGTCCCCCGAGTTCAAAAATGCAGCGCTGCAAATTCTTCGCGGCGAGCGTGGCCAGCTGTTTTCCAACAGCGGTCGACCCCGTGAACGTCAAGACTTTCACAATTGGCGAACTGAGCAGATGCCGCGATATATGCACAGGAACACCGAAGACCAGGTTGACCACGCCTTCCGGTATCCCTGCTTGACGCAAAGATTCCACGATATGGACAGCCACGCTTGGCGTCTCCTCGGCCCCTTTGAGGATCACCGGGCAGCCTGCCGCCAGCGCGGGGGCGAGCTTGCGGGCGATAAGAACGGCCGGATAGTTCCATGGCGTAAATGCAGCGACGACACCGAGCGGCTCCGGGGCTATCATCCTGTTCAAGCCCAACGGAATCGGGGCCGACAACTCATCGGCATGCCGGCCATTCCATTCCAGCGTTTCGACCGCGCGCGCGTATTCTCCTGTCGCTTCGGCGATCGTCTTTCCCTGTTCGGACGACAGGTCCCTGGCTGCGGCGCCAGCTTTCTCTGCCAGAATGCTGGCGGCAGAGACGAGGATCTCGCCACGCTCTTTGGCGGGTCGTGAGGACCACGCCTTGCGGCTGCGTTCTGCCGAAGTAAGAGCTTCATCCAAGTCTGACACCGTAGCCGAGGCCACTGAGGCAAATACCTTCTCCGTCGCCGGGTTGATCACCGGCAAAGTGGCTCGGCTACCACCGGCTCGCCATTTGCCATTAATGAAGAGCTCGAAGCTCTTGGCGTCGGACATCGCGGGCTCCACTTGACTGAATTCTTGCCATACGAGCGCAGTTTCGATATCGAAACTTCTGAACCTTCTGAACTCGCTTGAGCCAGTTTCATCGCGATGGTGGCGGCGGGTCAAATATCGAATATTGCCGAAATCCATCTGGAATCCAGATCGAGCTGATCCTGATGGCCGCAAAAGATTATGCCCCAGCTTTACAGGTTAGGTTGTCAGGTCGCCTCAGGCGCCACCGCTGCCCAGCCCCGAATTTCAATCAATTCTCTGGCGACCTTCGGAACGAGCTTGCGGACCGCGGAAACAGCCGCAGAACGCTCATCTTTGGAATTTACAGCAAGCACGACGGAGCGGGTAATCACCGGATCGACGATCTTGACCGTCCGGACCAGCCCTTGAGAGGCTTCTTTCTGAACGGCAGACGGGGCGAGAATAGAATGCGCTTTTCCCTCTACGACCATGTTGATGATCGTTGAGAGGGAGTCCACTTCAAACTTGACGTCCAGCGCGCAACCGTGTTGTGCGACGACGTCAGCCACCGAACGCCTGACATTGTTATTTCGCATGGGAACCGCCAACGGGAATGCATGCAGGTCCGCCAGAGATATCGCATCTTCGAACGGTGGCTGGCCGGACGGAGCCACCAGACAAAGATCTTCGCGCGCTAGCACAGTCATTCGCCCCACACTGTCCGCAGTGCGGTACAAAACCGCCAGATTGAAGCGTCCACCGGCCATCCACTCCTCCAACGGTCCCGTCATGCCCTCGACCATCTTGAGGGACACCCTAGGCAGTTCATTTCTCACCGCCTCAAGCAGCGGACCGCTCAGGACGCGAGCAGCCCCAGACGGAATGCCAATAGTCACCTCCCCGGCAGGGGAAGCGGCTGTGTTGGTCAATTCCGCCTCGGTAAGTCGAATTTCTTTGAGAATCGCCCGCGCCCGCTCGAGCAGTTTGGCTCCTGACGCCGTCACGCTCACGCCGGTCCTGTCGCGTATCAGCAGCTGAGTGCCGAAGCCTTCCTCCAGTTGGCGTACATGCAGACTAAGCGCACTCTGGGCGACATTCAGAAAGCCAGCGGCCTTCGTGAAACTGCCTGCTTCGACCACGCCAACGAAGTATCTTAACTGCCTGATTTCCACGGGTACTCTTCCGAGGGCGGAGATTGCAATCGATCTAATCTATCTCGAAATGCGATGGCGCGACAGCAATAATTGTGCCGAGTTGCATGACGCCTTGCTGTCGTGTTGTCCCAGTCTGATTTGATCAACCCGCCGAGGACTCAAACGGCCAACTCGGCGGCCGGATCCGTGGCGATGATATCTCGCGCCCTTCGGATAACCGGAGGATCGACCATCTTTCCGTCCAGGGCGAACGCGCCTCTGCCCTGCGCCGTCGCTTCTTTTTCCGCCACAAGGACACGACGCGCCCACTCGAGTTCCTGTGGGCTTGGTGAGAAAGTCTTATTGAATATGGCCACCTGGGCTGGATGGATCGCCAAAGCTCCGGCAAAGCCAAGCCGCCGCGCATGCGCCGCAGCTTCACGAAGTCTGTCCTTGTCTGAGAACTCGCTGATACTTCCTATAGAGCCAAGTGGTAGCAAGCCTGCGGCGCGAGCGGCAAACAGAACGGAAAGGCTCGGTGTCAAAAGAAGGTCGAGTTCCGGTGCACCGCCAACAGAGGCACTGAAGTCTTCAGGACCGAGCGCCATTGCAACCATCCTGGGATGGGCCGACGCAATGGCTGAGAGACTTTGTAATGCTGCCGGGGTCTCGATCAAGGCAAGGAACCGGATTCGACCCACCGCAAGATTTCTTTCCCGTTCGAGTTCCGATACCGCATTCGCGATCTCTAATACCAACGCTGCCGAATCCGTCTTAGGAAGAACAAGGGCATCAACGCCCGCCATCACGGCTGCATCGAGATCGGACGCCAAGGCTCGCAAACCGCGATTCACGCGAACTAAAACATAAGCACCCCTTCTGCCCACCTTTGCCACGGATGCAGAAAGCTGGCGCCGTGACTCATCTTTTCGATCCTCCGGAACGGAGTCCTCGAGGTCGAGTATGACGCCATCTGCCCCCCGTTCATGAGCCGTGTCCACAAAGCGCCGAACATGAGCGGGAACGAAGAGCAGAGATCTCCAGCGGGGAATCGACAACGAGCTTCCAGCGGCCGGACCAGTGTGCTTCATGAAGTGGCCTTTGCCGTCGATTTTAGTGCGGCGGTGTTAGTGAGCTTGCTGGGCGGTCGTAGCGCTGACATATCGCGGGCTAGGCATGCACTGTGTAAATTGCGACCGCGCCCCTTCCCGACCAGAGGCACGCTCACGCTGACGCGGCTCTTGCGCGCAACCCTGCTCGAACCTCCTCTCGGATAGCCTCCGTATGCGCACCAAGAGCCGGAACTGCGCGCAACGAGGGGCGCTCAGAGTTGAAGATCGCCGCCGGAGCGATGGTCTCTACAGTTCCTTGTGGGGTGCCAACCTCAACCCTGCGGATGTGTGGATGCCTCGAAATATCCGCCACCTCGTTCAGTCGCCCATATGCCAATCCGGCCGCCTCAAGCTCGTGCATTGCTTCGTGGCAGGACAGTTCGGAAAACCGCCTTTCAATGATCTCATCAAGTTGCGCACGTCGACCGAGGCGCTCCATATTATCGGCAAACCCGGGTGCACGTGTGAGTTCAGGCCGCAGCAGAAATTTCTCGCAGAAATTCACCCATTCCCGGTCATTCTGAACGGAGAAGATCACGTCTTTGCCGTCGGCGCAGCGATACGCGCCATACGGTGCCAGTGAGGGGTGTTTCACGCCCGCACGTACCGTTTGATAGGCGCTATAGTCGTTTTGCAGAACCGGTACATTCATCCAGTCAGCGACAGCATCGAACAGGGACACCTGAATCCCGACCCCCTCGCCAGTGACCTCCCGGTGATATAGTGCCTGAAGAATTGCACTGTGCGCAGTCATACCTGCAGAGATGTCACAAACCGACACTCCTACACGCGCGGGTCCCTGTTGGTTGCCGGTGATGGCGCACAGGCCTGTTTCGGCTTGAACGATGAGATCATAAGCCTTCAAATGGGAATACGGCCCATTCTCACCGAAACCAGAGATGTCGCAGGTGATCAGCCCGGTATGTCGTCGACGAAGATCAGCAGATCCAAACCCCAGTTTTTCGATACTGCCTGGCTTCAGATTCTGGATAAAGACGTCAGCTGCGGCAATGAGCGCGTCGAGGACCTCGCGGTCTGCCTCCAACCTCAGGTCCAGACAGACCGACTCTTTACCCCGGTTGAGCCAAACGAAGTAAGCGCTCTGCCCCTGCACCAACTTGTCATAGTTGCGGGCAAAGTCCCCTTCTGGCCTTTCGATCTTGATGACCCGGGCGCCCGCGTCAGCGAGACGAGACGATGCATAAGGCGCGGCCACGGCCTGCTCCACGGCTACGACAGTGATGGCCTCAAGAGAATTCTGCATGCGGCACCGTACTTTTCATACTGTTTTTTCGTTTTGATTTCGACGACGGCTCAGCATCGCCAGCAACCGATTTTGCTCGTTCCCAACAACTGAGAACGCCTCGTCGACGCCCATTCCCGGCTTTGCAAGCATCATGTCGGCCTGAGTAGCCACAGATACGTGGACAGAAACTTGGGCGGAGAGATCTGTCTCGGTACAGCTTCCCCCGACATACGCCCCCACCCTATTTTCCTTGCAGATGAGAACTGCGCGCGCCGTATCGGCGATTGAGCCGACGTCTGGCGTCTTTATTTGGACCAGATGCGCGGCGTTCGCTTCGGCGAAGAGCCGAATGTCCTCAAGCGTATTGCATCTCTCATCTACAACAATCCGTGCGCTGGAACCCCGGCACTCCAAAAGCGATACGATTTTGGCGTAGTTTTCAATTTGAGCTTGCGTCGAGCCAAAATCAGCAGGGGACTCGATGTTGAGTGTGAAATCCGGGACGGCATCTGCGACCTTGCAGATAAAGTCGGCGATCCTTTGCGTCTCCATTCCGATTTCTTGGCCGATCCAGCCATATACATCGAAATGCAGTACCGGATGATAGCCAGGGCGGCCGATTTGACGCGTACGCGATGCTACCCACTTGACGAACCCTATGAACGTTTGGCCGTCGACTCCAAATTTCTGTCGCGAGTTAATCAGACCGTGGGGAAGCACATCTACTGCCTTCAGGATCATCTTATCAACGTTGATTTCGCGAGCGTCTCCGCTCTGGCAGTAGATCGGGACTCGGCGCGTCGGCAGAGGAAGGCCAAACTCCAAGCATACGATCTCCGCCATTGTCTTGCGCTGAAGATAGGCGCCTGCGCGAAGAAGAGCTTGGCTAACGCCATACTCCACGGCCAGGGGCAACCGTTGATCTTCAACATGTTCGAAAACCTTTGCGCAAGAAGTACGAAAGCTAGAGGCATCAACATCGAGAAGCCGTGGCGCGATAACGCGCGAAGTCAAATTTGAGATTTGGTTCGTATCGAACAAAGGATCACGTCCACCCGTACCAGAGTACTGGACATTCATCATGTCGCCCCAGACAACGTGGTCGTCAGGAAGGACTAAACCGATACTTAGCGACGAAGCTGCAATGCGAATCGAATGGAACCCGGGCGTTGTCGGCGGGCCAACATAGATGAAGCCGTCCTGGATTGCGCCGGACCTGATGGCTTCCTGATCGTCATAAAAAAATGCACCGTTGCCAGGCGCGAGAAGGACATCTTTGATCTGCACTTCGGTTCGCTCGACTTGTTCCGTATCTTGGCCCGCCCACCGTCTGCCTAACTATGCGCCGCCCGGCATTGAGTCGCCAATATAAAGTCTGAGGCGGGTGCATCGCGTTTCCAGATGGTCCATGTGTTGTATCCCGACAAGCTCAAGACCTTGGGCGCCTTTCGCAGGATGGCGGACTTCCCGGAGCGATGGCTTGGTCCTCACCGACCGAAGGAGCCGCATTCGCACGCAACACCTCCGACGGACGCTGAGTTCTAAGCTTCGTTGCGTTAGAACGACCGCTGAAAACGGAGGATGCCCCCGATGGCGTTATCCTCACCCGCCGGAATACCAGTCCAGTTGGAGTTGCCTTCGTTGATGTAGTCGACTTCGGCCGTGATCGTCAGACCGGGGACAATGTCGTATTCAACGTTTGCGGCGACGCCGAGGTTTTTGTCTTCATCGTACGAAGCCTGGAGATTGAACCTGGTTTTTTCGTTAATGGTGTAGGTGCCACCGCTCCAGATTGCCCAGTTGCCGCCCCACTGCTTGTAGAAACCGCGGCCGCCAGCAGGGACCGCATAGGCTGGATCCGAGAGCTTGTCGTTCGTGCCGTAGCCAACCATAACGAACAGTGCTAGGTTCTGCGCCGGGGCCAAGTCCAAGCGAATCTTGCCAGCCACCTCTTCGTAGTTGCTGTCATAAGCCAGAACACCGGTGACGGCGCCCCAGCCCTGCATGTACTTCACGCCGCCCACCACATGCGGTATATAACTGTCGATCGTACCAGCAGCCCCCGATCCTTCTTCGAGCGAGACCATAGCCGAGAAACCACTGCCGGCGTCGAAGTAGTACTGCACGACGTTGGTGTCGAAATCGCCGTAGGGAACCAGCGTATCGTTGATGACGTTGCCGGCGTAGCCGATGAACGTGTCGAAGGCCGATTCGTCCTTACCCACGCGAAGCCCACCGAGTTGAATCCAGGCAAACTTCAACGTGCTGCTGTCAATGCCATTGGTATAACTTAAGTTATTCTGAGTGTAGGACTTGAGGGTGCCGAGTTCAGTTTCCTGGGCCGTCCAGGTCTTCAGCGAGAAGCGGCCCTGTTTGTGCCAGGTGTCGTTGATGCTGCCGTCCTCATGGTCGACGACACGGCGACCGTTGAACGAACCTTCCTGGCCGGCCGAAGCATCCCACCGGACATAGCCGCCGATGCGCAGACAGGTTTCGGTGCCGGGGATGTAGAAGTAGCCAGCGCCGTAGACGTCGCAGATCTTGACGTATTCGGCGGGTTCCGGCTCGGCGACGACGACAGCGTCGGCGGCACACGCACCGGAAACTGCGATCAGCGCCGCAGCGGAGCCGAGAAGAACGCTCTTGATGTTCATTTTTGATCTCCAACTCAAAAAATTAAAAAAGGGCCGGGGGCCATCCTCTTTCGGAAGACCAGCATCCCTCCCGCTCCACACAATGGAAAAAGATGCACGTCGCGCCGCTTTTTCGTAAATCAGGCTATACGTAAGATTGAGAAATTCAATATATATATGCCTACATTTCGGATCGATGCACAGCATCCGTTGCCGATTTGTCACTAATCGCAAATAAGATTTATACAATTAGTACATACTATACGAATATTACTTGGACATTCTGAATATATTGCACGTTGAGGCAATATGCGTAGCGCAGCCCTAAGTTTTCAAAGCGCAGCGGACCACTCGCGCCTAGACTAGCCCTCTCATTTGCAAGAGCTTTTGTCGGTTACTTTAAGGTCAAAGAAAAATCTCGTGCAGCCCGAAGGACTTCTGCAGCCAGCTCTTGCCGTAGCAGCTCTATGGGAGTTCGGCCATCAAGTTGAGGTGAAGGGGAGGTCAGCCAGAGCCAGGCCGCTCTGGGATTGGCGATCAACGAGAGCACTTGTCGTATTCCTGGCGCGGGCCTGCCGTCGACGAACTGAGCCAAGGGGAATACATGCTTGCGGGCGCCTTTCCGCAACGCAACCACATCGTTGTGCCGTTGCCACCAATGCAATGTCGATCGCGGTATGCCGAAATGTACTTTCAGATAAGTAGGGCCAGCAACAGTGCCCGCCCAGTCTTCGATACGTTGACAATCGTTTTGCTGATCTCGCGCTTCTAAGACTGCGCCTTCACGCGCGCCCTCGGTTCGCACACTGGGGGGAGCCGTCTCACCTACGCCTTCATGGGAACGACGTCCTGCTTCGGCTGCAAGCCTGAGAACAAATTCGAAGGCCAGTGCGGTTAAACGGTCATGAATCCCTTGCGGGCGCTTTGAACAGGGTTTTACATGCGAAGAGATTGAACTCCTTTCTTTAATGACCTCCTCGTGCTGAGCCAGAACCCGCTGGACTTCTTTGGCTACAAAACTTAAAAGATCGTCGTGGCGAGGTTCATCTCCAAAATCAATTGATCTTGTCATGTGGGGCTATCCTGCCGGCGTGAGAGTCCTCTGCGCACCTCATCGGGAGACCGGCCTACTCCGTCGAGAGCGCTATCCATCCCTGCAATTCACGCCAGTCGGGCTCGAGTCTCGCAAATCGTGCCAACCTGAATGAGTAAATGTCCGCGAAGCTACAGGTGCCGTCTACAATCACGTCGCGGATCGCCCGCCCGCTGGATGGCGAGAGACCAAAGCCCACGCTGGACATGGTCGCAACAACCACATTAGGAAAGGTAGAGAGCCGGTCGATCACAGGACGCCCGTCAGGCGTATTCTCGATTATACCGGCCCAAGATCGAATGATGCGGGCGTGCGCGGTCTTCGGCATCATCTCAATCAAACGACGGCCAATATGGCCCAGCAGCGGGGTCGAGGGGCTAGCAAACCCGCCTGCCTCGGACAACTTCAGCCATTCGTGCGGACCGCCTCCAAAGGCCAAATTGCCCCGGAGTGTCTGTCGGCCGTGAAGGCCATTACCGTCCACACCGCCACAAGCCATTATGGGAAGTGGTTCAGTAACAATCATTTCAGCGCGCGCGCTTTGCATGGGGACTTCCTGACCCAGCATCGCGGACAAGCGACCAGTGTGTGGACCTGCCGCAATCAAAAGTTGATCGCAGCCAAGCGGGCCGCGCTCCGTCTCTACGCACACCACCCTCTCACCTTCGGTGCGGAACCCAACAACCCTGCAGTGCTGCATCAGTCGGCCACCGTGATCCTGCATTGCCCACGCGTAGGCCTGAACGGTGCGGTGTGGATTTGCGTGCCCGCCAAAGTGGTAAAAATGCGCGCCTGCGACGTTATCCCCAATCAGGGGGATCAGTTCACGGCATTGCTTACTGTCGAGAAGCTCGCTCCGGTATCCATGTCGTTGTGCCGACTCAGCACTGTGGGTGTTGTCCACCAATTGTTGCTCGGTAACGGCAACGTTTATGCGGTTGGGAGAGAACTCTGTCGGGTAGCCGAGCAGTTCATCCATGATGGGCCACAGACGCAGCATCTCGGGGTAAAGAGGCGATAAGAGGTGCCCGCAGCCGCCGCCGTTGCGGCCAGACGCCTCCCAACCGACGATCCCTTTCTCGACAACTAGTACGTCGACGCCGGCTTGTGCCAGCCACCATGCGGCGCTCAGCCCTGTAACGCCGCCGCCGACGATGACGACTGATGCACCCTTGACCTCAGTCATAGCCTCATTGCCCCAACGACGTTTCCTCACTTGTCGCAACTGTAAACAGCTCCGGAACCTCCCCTGGAGGTACCCATTGCGAGGGGATTCCGAACCAAGGCTCCCAGTTTTTGGCTTGATCATCAGATTCCAGAAGCTGGCTTGCGATCGCCAGCGGAAGCGGGCGCACCGGCGCGCGGTACCCCGCAAGAGGAATATCCGCGAGCGGCACGGTGGCTTTTAGCGCAAGCAAGGCCGCTATCTGCTCACGGCAGCGCCGTCCTTGGCACGGTCCCATGCCCGCGCGGGTGAGCCGCTTGACCTGGTCTGGGTTTGGGGGAACTTCCTCAAGCAGTGAGCAGAGCGACCGATTCTTGCTGCGGTCGGCTTGCCAGCCGAGATAGCGAGGCGGACGGACCTCGAGGATATCGAGGGCGGTGACCTCCTCACATTGACATACGTGGAATTCCCCACGCGCCTCCACGACGCTGGCGCGTACCCAAGCCTTGCGATAGGCTGACAAATCATAGGCCGGCCAGTCGGACTCCCTGACCTCGGCGGGTAGAGGATTTTTAGCCCCCCCTAGAATGGCGGCTACCGCGCGAAGGCCTTCGCCCGCAGCGATGCTGCGGTCGAGCGATTTCCTAGGCCAGATGCCGGCACAATCGCCGGCCGCGAAGACATTGCGGACGCTGGTACGCTGATCCCCATCCACTACCGGCGCATAGCCGCCGCGTTCGGAGTGAAATTCGACATGACAGCCATGGGCGGCGAGGAGATCGACCACCGGAGTTGCGCCGACCGCTAGCAAGACGCCCTCGCAGCTGATGCGGCGCTCTTCGCCAAAGGCCCGACCGGCCTGGTCAACAGCGACGATGAGCACTTCCTCGACCGATCGCCGCCCCACCGCCTCGCGCACGACATGACTGGTCAAGAATTCGCACCCAGCGGCGCGCAAATCGGTCACAAGTTGAGAGGGACCGACGGGCTCGATCGCCTGTTCGACAATCGCGGCGATTTCAATGCCGGCGTTCCCAAGTGCTGCAGCAGCACTCAGCGCCTCTGCGGACGTCCCGAGGATCACCACCCGCCTAGGGTGCAGCGCTCGGAAGCGTGCCGCGAGTGTAACCGCCGCCGTGGCGCCCATCACGCCCGGCTTCTCCCAACCGGGAAATCCCAGTCCCATATCTCGCCGGCCGGCCGCGACAATGACGTGTTCGGCTCCAATCAGCCAGCCGCGATCATGGTCGGACAAGCCGGCAACCGTGCCTGGTAGCCAGTGGACACCGGGACCATTTGCATAAAGCCCCCAACATGCGGTGCCGAGCCGCACGTCCACCCCGCCTTCGTACGCTGCCTGGATCAGTGGCTCGCTAGTGAGGAACGCCTCGATCATTGCGTTGTGGTTGCGTGCTACGCCGGACATGCCCCGTCCGTATTGTAGCGGCACGTCTTCGCCCATGGTTTTGAAGGCAACCGGATTCTCGTCCACGAGCACGACTGAGAGGCCTCGCCGAGCCGCTTCAGTTGCGGCAGCTAGACCAGCAGGACCTGCACCAACTACCAAGAGTTGGGTGTGTTCCTGGACGATCAGCTCTTTGCCTGCAACGGATTTTCTATCAGTCTTCATGGGGTAACGCTATCGAATACTCTTCGTTTGAAATGGGGCTACTCACAGTCGAGATCGGAAAGACTCTGGGTGTCACTCGGTCGCTTCATATGCCTGGGCAAGGCATCAGCTCTCGGCGTTCGAACCTATTCAGGAGGTTCATTCGACATGCGGGCTGGTGTCAAATTCAGTTTATGAATTGCGCTAATCTGGTTTCGAGATGAAGCGAATGCATTGTGAGGCAATAATCTTTTGTAGATTAGGCGGCCGTTGGCACATCACTTGGGCACCGTCGAACGGGAACCAGCTTTGGGCGGCAGCCCGCAATTATGACTTCTTGGGCCTTCCCGCGGTTCAGTGTGCCTTTCAAACGCTGCTGGATCGTTGCACGCCTAACCCGCTGAATTCCGAACCGCTCCCGTGGCAATTCAAGCCCGCACCCGCTCGCTCTTTGGATCATACATCGGCTTAAGCGAAACGTCCGCCGCAAAGCGCTCACCTGCGATTTCGATTTCGTAAGAGGAGGAGAGAAGCTCGTCTTCGCTTTCATTCTTGCAAGGCACGTATCCGAGGCCTACCGCACCGCCGAGTGTATGCCCGTAGTCACCAGACGTGATCGTTCCCACCATTCGACCATCTCGCAAGATGACCTCGTTGCGATGCATCAGTGCAGCGGGATCTTTGAGCAGAAACTGCACCAACCGACGCTCCAACCCTGCCTCACGTTTTCTCAGCACTGAATCTCGCCCAATAAATGCAGGCTTCGCTGTTTTTACGGCGAAACCCAATCCCGCTTCAAGTACATGATCATCACTGCCAATATCTTCCCCAAAACCACGATATGCCTTTTCGATGCGGCACGAGAGAATGGCATGCAGCCCACACAGCTTGAGTCCGATGTCAGCGCCGGCAACCTCGATTACTTCGAAAACATGCGCGGCTTGATCCGTTGGGACGAAAATCTCCCAACCCATCTCGCCGACATAAGTTACTCTATGCGCCCGCGCCAAACTCATGCCGATCTCTATTTCTTGGAAGGTGCCGAAAGGATTGTTCGTATTGTAGAAATCATTCGGGCTTACTCTGCCAAGCAGTTCGCGCGATTTCGGCCCCATCACCGCAAGGACGCTTTCCGAAGCTGACATATCGGTAATAACGACGAACCTGTCGTCGACATGCCGCCGAAGCCAATACAAGTCACGATACAATGTGTATGCCGAAACGACGAGCAGGTAAGCAGTCTCCGTGAGGCGACTCACGGTAAGGTCGCTCTCGATCCCGCCGCGCTCGTTCAGCATTTGCGTATAGACTATCCGACCGACTGGCACGTCAACGTCGTTGGAGCAAAGCTGCTGGAGGAAGCTGCAGGCATCTCGTCCCTCCACACGGATTTTTCCAAATGAGGTCAAGTCGAAAATCCCGACCTGTTCGCGCACAGCAACGTGCTCATCGCGCTGGTTATCGAACCAGTTCTGGCGGTGCCAGGAGTACCGATACTCGCGCTCCTGATCCTCCCTGGCAAACCAGTTCGCTCGCTCCCAGCCCACCGCCTCGCCGAACACCGCCCCACGCACCTTAAGATGCTCGTGAATTGGCGAGCGTCGAATACCACGAGAAGTTGTCTTCTGACGGGCGGGGAAGTCGTCGGCATAGGTGAGCCCCACTACCTCCGACACCCGCTCCTTCAAGTAGGAGCGATTCCTTTGAAAAGGCTGCATCCGACGGATGTCCACGCCCGACACATCGAATGGCGGCTCTCCATCATTCATCCACTGGGCCAGCGCTAAGCCCGCACCACCCGAGGAGGCTATCCCTCCGGTGTTGTAACCGCAAGCTACCCAATAGCCCCTAAGTTCGGGTGCTTCTCCCAAGTGGTAGTTATCGTCCGGCGTGAAGCTTTCTGGCCCATTGAAGAAGGTCCGGATACCAGCAGTTGCCAAGATCGGCATGCGCTTCAGAGCCCTCTCCATAATAGGTTCGAAATGCGCAAAGTCCTCGGGCAATTGATCAAAGCAGAAGCTTTCTGGGATGCCATCCATCCCCCACGGCTTCGCCTTCAGTTCTACCGCCCCAAAGAGAATTTTCCCAGCATCTTCCTTGTAGTACGTCTGCTCGTCACGAACACGAAGTACCGGCAGTCGGGTCAGCCCTTCTATTGGTTCAGTTAGCATGTAAAAATGTTCGCATGCATGCAGTGGTATCCCGATGTTACTTCTCAAGCCTAATTCTCGAGCCCACATACCGGCGCAGTTTACGACGTTGTCTGTTTCAATTAGCCCTCGCTCGCCATCCTTCTCCCATGTCACGCTCGACACCCGGCCGTTGCTCGTCTGAACACCAGTGACTTGCACTCCTTCGAATATCGCGGCGCCCCGCTTTCGTGCGCCTTTGGCTAACGCCATCGTAACATTAGTTGGATCACATTGCCCATCATTAGGAAAATGAAGCGCAGCGGTGACATCAGATACATCTACATGAGGGTACATTTCCTTGAGTTCATGTACAGAGATCTTTCGCGCCTGGACGTCGACCGCAGGGGCGAGAGACAGCTGCCTGTACAATTCATGCTTTCGCTCCTCCGTAAGTGCGATTGACAATGATCCTGTGCGGCGGAGTCCGGTCGCTATTCCTGTTTCGGCCTCCAAACTCGAGTAAAGTTGCATCGAGTACTTGTACAGATTTGTCATAACCCTAGAACCGGTAGGCGGCTCGCTCACTAAGCCGGCCGCGTGCCACGTTGTGCCGCAAGTAAGTTTCTTGCGCTCAAGTAGAATGACGTCGGTCCATCCAAGCTTTGCTAAATGATATGCAACGGAGCATCCCGACACCCCGCCTCCGATTATGACCGCTCGCGCTTTGGAGGGCAGCGACTTTCTTTCGGACACCTCAACAATCTCGCCAACTTCTGTTGAAACGTTCATGGAACTTAAGCTCCTGTTATGTGGGTCTTCCCGGCTTCTGCCCAACTGGCGGAAGGGCGCTGATCAGCAAACCGCTACCTCAGCAAGCCGGCAATGAGGGAGACGATCAAGAGAGCCGAAAGGAAAAGCTGGACAGCCGGCATGATGCTGGCAGGCGAAGGGAGGGCCGGAGCGACAAGATTGAGCTCCCGTCGACACAGCTCCTCGCCAGTGGCGCGCGAAAGAGCACGCGACGGCGCGAAGGGTCCTCATCGGTTGTCGAAGGGTACGCTGCCGCAGCCTTCATGCGCTTTTGGTGAACGTAGGCGCGTGGCTGCCTTGTTCTGCAGATCGCGATGTAGTTTGACGGTATGCATCTGTAGTCCCAAATCAACGGCTGGGGCATCTTACTCATTCAATGATCAATCGCTCGGCAGCTTCCGTCAAACACTGTTTATGTATTGTCGGCATCTGGAAACGAGATGGCGGCTATGCTTGTGCGATTTGGTGCGTGCGTGCACCGACCATCAAAGCGATCACCTACTTATCCCCAACGCCATTCTCGATCCGGCCTCGACCGCATGCCGCCTGCGGCCGAGCCCGTCCACCCCACGCCCCTGCCATAAACATCCGCGGTGGCCCCTACTGACAACGAAAAACGGGTTGGCAGCACGAGAAAGCAAGCGCAGCCGCTCTTGACCGGCCCGAAACGGCAATCGCAAATGAGTTGAAACAGGCAACTGAAGGCCCCATCCTGCTGCCCGCGAGTTAGTCAAACCGATGTCCGCGATGGAGCGGCCCGCATTTGAAATCCCATATGTGGTGGCCGGCATCCGCTCCTCGAGCGCAGTTCGTTGACGACTGTCTCCGCGTTGTGGGGAGGGTCGGAGCCAAGCGTGATCGCCTGCGGCCGCCGGCCATAAATGCTCAAATCATATTTCGATGACTCCGAATGAAGAATAGATGATTAGATCCCGCAGCCCAGCGGACGATCACGGCGAAATCGGACTCAATCTGATCACCCCAACGTCATTCTCGATGGCGATCTCGGTCCCAAATGCCTCGGATAGCCTCTGTAGACGTTCGAGAATGGCCTTTGCCTGAGGCGCGGTCACCAGCCGCGGGATACCCCGGTTGGCAAACCTCTTGGAGTAGCCAAGCTCGATAGGATGGAGTCGCAATTCAGCAAGCTGGTTCTGCTCAAAGCGACTGACCGCGATAACGCTCTCATAGAAAATCGGTGCCGCGAGCGCTCCCACAAAGCCGTCTGGCGTCGGGTATCCTTTTGCCTCCTCGTCGGCCGTCACCTCGGCATCTGTGTCGATCCGAGGGTCCCTGCCATAGGCTTCGAACATGTCAGCCCCCACGGGCGTCCGCAGATCGTCATAGAAGAAATTTCCCAAGCTATAAAAGATTGGCCGGCCCCTGTAGATCTCGATACCGCGCAGCAGATGCGGTCCGTGCCCGATATATGCGTCTGCCCCGGCATCGATCATCTTCCGCGCGAAGGATTGCTCGTAATCCGGCGGTTCCTGGCTAACCTCCTCGATCCAATCAGGCTCGTGACCATGGTTCGTGATGATGCAAAAGTCGGAGAACTGTTTGCCCCTGCGAACGTTTCTTAAGATGTCGGCGACATCGCGACGGTTTTCTTCGTAGCTAAAACTGGGTTTCTCGCCTGCCTTAAAAGTCTGCCCAAGGAGTACGACCTGACCTTGATCTACTTCGCCGGCGTTATAGCCTGGTAACACATCACGTAGCCGTCTGACGCTCTCAATCATCTCCGGGGGAACGATGATGTTTCGCGTCAAACGAAGGGCATTGAGCCCTGGTCTGCCGGGTGCTTCGCCTGCGGGATCGCACGCTCGAGACATTGGCATAAAGGTCGTGGCGAGCGACACCAACGCCACCCGACCTCGAGCGGTCTCCAGAAAGCGAGCAGCACCGGCTTCGGCATGATTCTCCCCAGCACCCGCGTGTACGATGCTGCTCTCATCGAGCACGCGGCTAGTTTCGCGCATGCCTTCAACGCCCCAGTCAAGCGTGTGGTTATTTGCGCGACTCATTAGGTTGAATCCCATCGCCTTCAGATCAGGGCCGAGCTCCGGTAGGCTCACGTGATATGCACCACCGTACTCAGCCTGCGGACTTCCCTTGAACGAACGGATGTCGAAGATAAGGGTCTCCATATTGCCAAATGTGACGTCGGCGTCATGAAGAATCTTCACGACGTCGCCAAAGCCGGGATGTTGATATTTGGTCAGGGGCCGCGATACGATGAGGTCGCCAACTGCTACCATCGTGAAGCCGTCTGCGACGTTGGTTTGAATCGAGCCGACCACATCGTAGTCTCCACCCTGCTCGACCAGATGAGAACCGCTCTGTGTATATTTCTCCATAGGCTTCTCCTTTATGCTTGCCGCACGCGGCAACGATGTTCGGCGTCAGAAGGGACCGGTGGTTAGGCCACGGGACGGAGCGAAGAATTATCCGCCGGAGCCGGGTGGACCGGCATGCCTGTAGCCGGAGCGCGCACATGGCAGGCCACGACGCGCCCATCTGCCAATGGCACCAGAGGCGGCACCTCGACGCGGCAGCGCTCAGTGGCGAGCGGGCAGCGCGGGTGGAACGCGCACCCGCTCGGCGGCTTGATGGGGCTTGGCACCTCGCCCTCAACTGGCGCCTGCAGCCGAACGAAGGTCGGATCCGGCACCGGTGCGGCCGCGACTAGCGCCTCGGTGTAGGGATGGACCGGCTTGGCAAAGAGCGCCTCGCAGGGTGCGAGTTCCACGATGCGCCCCAGATACATGACCGCGACGCGATGGCCGATATGCTCCACGACGCCGAGGTCATGCGAGATGAAGACGAAGGCGATGCCCATCTGCTGCTGGAGATCCAGAAGCAGGTTCAGGATCTGTGCCTGCACGGAGACGTCGAGCGCTGACACGGCCTCGTCGGCGATGATCAGCGAGGGGTTGAGCGCCAGGGCGCGTGCGATACCGAGCCGCTGGCGCTGTCCGCCCGACAGCTCGGAGGGCAGCCTATGCATCATCTCGGGCGACATTCCGACTTTTCGCAGAAGGTCCGTGGCGAGTGCCTGGCGCTGCTTCCGGCTGAGACGTTCAAAATTCTCGACGGGTTCGGTGATAATTTGCCCGGCCGTGAGGCGCGGATTTAGCGACGAGTAAGGATCCTGAAACACCATCTGCATGCGACGGCGCCACGCGTGAAGCGCGTCCTTCTTGAGGCCCGCAATGTCGGTCCCGTCGATCAACACGCGCCCACCCGTCGGCTGCACAAGCCGCATCAGGAGCCGCGCGACAGTCGACTTGCCACAGCCGGATTCACCGACGATGCAAAGCGTTTCGCCCGCCTCAACGGTGAAGGATACATCATCCACCGCCCGGATCACCGGAATTGTCTTCGTCAGGAATCCAGCACCGAGCGGATAATGCTTGGTCAGATTCTCGACTTTCAGCAAAGGACCGTTCATGCGCCCATCACCTCTTCGGCGCGCCAGCAAGCTGCGGCGTGGCTCGACCCGACATCACGCAGGACGGGTGTCTTCTCGCGGCAAATGTCGATCGCGAACGGGCAGCGAGGCGCAAAGCTGCAGCCGACAATGGGCTCGCGCAGGCTTGGGACAATGCCGGGGATTTCCGGGAGGCGGCGCTGACGGCCGCGCCGCCGGTCAGGCACCGATCGCATGAGCCCTTGAGTGTAGGGATGCGCCGGACGCGCAAACAAATCGATAACGTTGGCCTGTTCCACGATCCGACCAGCATACATCACGATCACGCGTTGGCATGTCTCGGCGACAACGCCGAGGTCATGCGTGATGAAAATGACGGCCGTTCCCGTGCGCTCTTTCAGATCGACGATGAGCCGCAGGATCTGCGCCTGGATAGTAACGTCGAGCGCAGTGGTCGGCTCGTCGGCGATCAACAGTTCCGGCGAGCAGGCAAGAGCCATGGCGATCATGGCGCGCTGGCGCATGCCGCCTGACATTTCGTGAGGATAGTTGTTGACGCGACGCTCGGGATCCGCGATGCGCACGAGACGCAGCATCTCTTCGGCTTTCTTCATGGCCGCCGGGCGGGAAGCCTTGGTGTGGATCTGCACCGCCTCGGCGATCTGGTGGCCGACCGTATAGACCGGGTTCAGGCTCGTCATCGGCTCCTGAAAGATCATGGCGATCCGGTCGCCGCGGATCTTTCGCATCTCCCGATCGGACAGCTGAAGCAGGTCGCGTCCCTGGAAACGGACCTCGCCGCCGACGGTCCTGGCGGTCTGCTTCGGCAGCAGGCGAAGGATCGACAGGGCGGTGACGCTCTTCCCGCATCCGGATTCGCCAACGACGCCGAGCGTCTCGCCTTTCTTGACCTGGAAGCTGATGCCGCCCAGGGCACGAGTGACGCTTTCTTCGCCAAAGAAATGCGTTTCGAGGTTTCGCACGTCGAGCAGCAAGTCGTTCCCTAACCCTTGATGCATCTGCATGTCAGCGCCTCTGCTTGGCGCGGGGATCGAACAGGTCGCGCAGGCCGTCCCCGAGCAGGTTGACGGCAAGGACGGTGACGGCAAGACAGATACCGGGGGCGAAGATCGTCAATGGGGCGATGGCGAGATACAGCCGCGAACTGGCGATCATGTTGCCCCAGCTCGGAATCTCGGGCGGCACGCCCACGCCGAGGAAGCTCAGCCCCGCCTCCGTCAGGATCGCGCTGGCGCAGACGGTAGCGCCCTGGACCATTAGCGCCGGAATGGTGCTCGGCAGGATATGTCGCCACAGCACTTTCGGCAGGCGCGCCCCGCCGCAGAGCGCGGCCTCCACATAGGGACGCTCGCGAACACCCAGAACCACAGAACGAACCAGCCGCGCGACGGCTGGCGTCTCAGGGATGGCGATGGCGACGATGAGGATGCCGATCCCCGGTCCTATCAGAGAAATGAGCGCAATCGCCAGCAGAATCGTCGGGATCGACATCAGGCCGTCCATGACCCGCATGACGACATTGTCGAAGCTGCGGCTGTAACCTGCGATGACACCGATCAGGAGCCCGACCACGGCCGCGCTCGCTGCCGACAGCAGCCCGACCAGGAGGGAGATGCGGGCACCGAAGATCGTTCGCGCAAACACATCCCGGCCCAGATTGTCGCTCCCAAACCACATTTCGGCGGAAGGCGGCTGAAGGCGTTTGAACGGATCCATGTTCCCCGGATCGCCGGCGTAAAGTGGAGCCGCGAGCGCCAGGATGATCAGAAGCCCCAGCAGGCCGCCGCCTATCAAGACCAACGGATGGCGCCTTGCCAGACGGGGAAGATCAGATGTTCGCAGGCGGCCTGCAGGGAGGTGCTCAACTGATGCGGATAAACTCGTCATATTAGTACCGGATACGGGGATCGATCACGGTGTACGCCAGATCGACTGTGAGGTTGATAAGAACGTACAAACCCGAAGTCAGGATGAGCACACTCTGAATGATCGGGTAGTCGCGGTTGTTGATCGCGTCGACCACCAAACGACCGACACCGGGTATGTTGAACACCGTTTCCGTTAGGACGACTCCGCCGATCAGATAGGCGAAGCTTATGCCGATGACTGTCAGGATTGGGACGCCGGCATTCTTCAAGGCATGGTGAACAAGCATGGCATAGGAGGAAGCGCCCTTGGCGGCGGCCGTTCGCATATAGTCTTCCGACAGAACCTCGAGCATGCTTGCCCGCGTAACCCGGGCGATGAATGCAATGTAGCCAAGACCTAAGGCCACTGTAGGCAGGATCAAGTGCGCGAACCATGGTCCGAGGCCACCATACAGCGGCACATATCCCTGGACCGGAAGCCAGTGTGTCCTGATAGCGCAGAAGTATATGATGAAATATCCGATGACAAAAACCGGGACGGAATAACCAAATGCTGAAAAGGCCGTTAGGAAGCGGTCTACGAAACCGCCAGTCCACCACGCGGCAAGGATGCCGAAAGAGACCCCGACGGTCACAGAAAGGATCATCGTCAGGATCGACAGGGAAAGGGTCGGTTCAAGCCTTTGCGACAGGAGCTCGAGAACCGGTCGCCCAGCTAAAATCGAGGTGCCGAAATCACCGCCGAGCATGTCGCGCACCCAACGGATGAACTGAACCGGCATGGGATCATTCAAACCCAGTTGCTCGCGGATGGTGGCGATCCTCTCCTCGGTGGCCACCCTGCCGGCCATCCTAATTGCGGGGTCGCCGGGCGCCAGCCTAAGAAGGAGGAAGACGAAAATCCCGACCATCGCCATGACCGCGATGGCTGAGATCGATCGGCGAAGGATGTAGGCGGCCATTGCGCTCTCAAGCCTTCTGCATGTTCCACATGGGCACGAGCGCCGGCATGCCAATGAGACCGGTGAGCGTCTTCCTGCGGGCAATCGGCGAGACATATCGACCCAACAGAACGGTCCCAACAAAATCCCAATACAGTTTTTGCATCTTGCGCGCCAGCGCCTTGCGCTCTTCTAGCGGTTCGACATCCGCCCATTGGGCCCGAAGAGCCTCATATTCGTCGCTCGTCGGCCAGCCAGTGAATCCCTTCTCACCATTCGCTGTTTGAGTGGCGTTGAACACGTTGTTGCGATCGAAGTTGGATTCGCCGTTAATGTGTATGCTCCAGCCGCCGTCCTCGACAGGGCCTCTGTTCCTCACGCGTTCGCTAACCCCGCCCCAGTCGCTCGGCGCAAGCTCAGCCTTGATCCCAATCTTGCGCAGCTGATCCGCCACAATCTGCGCGGCAATGTGGCCTTCTGACCAGTCTGTGGAATCGGTAATGACGATCTTTTCGCCAGCATATCCCGCCTCCTTGAAGAGCTGCTTGGCCTTTTCCGGATTCCCCCCCTTCTTGAACCATCCCGTGTTTTCGTCATTGGAATAGGGCGTTCCACTCCCAAATGCCGCAGTGATGGTGTTGAAATATTGTGGGTTTCCGACCACAGCTTGCATCACCGCCTCCTGATCGATCAGATGAAGCATCGCTTGGCGTGCCTTGACGTTTTCGAACGGCTTCTGCAGGCAGTTCATGCGCAGGAAAAGTACATCGCCTGACTTGTTCAGAACCTCAAGTTCGAGATTAAGATCGCCTTCGATCGCTGAGTAAAGATCGGCGGGTGGCCCTGTGACGAAATCGACTTCACCCGCTTGCAAGGCCGCGACGGCCGTCTGCTGATCGGCGATATCAACCCAGATGACCCGATCGACCTTGACCACCTTCCCGCCGGCGAGTCCGTCAGATGGCTCCTTGCGCGGGACATAGTGTTCATTACGGTCATAGGTGAAGCTCGCGCCCGGCTTGGCAAGAGCCTCGTTGAACTTGAACGGCCCCGATCCGATATTCGCCGTCACGCGCTCCGTCGGAGAAAGATTCGCATCCCTCTCGCGCATGATGAAAAGGCACGGTGTCGTAAGGTCCGCCAGGATATCAATCACAAGCCCAAGCGGCTCCTTGAGGACGATGGTGAAGGTCTTGTTGTCGTGCTTCGAGATATCCTTTACGCGCTCCATGAGCAGCTTCCCGCCAGGATGTATCTGGCCCCAGCGACGGATCGATGCGACACAATCTGCCGCAGTGACGGGGGTGTCATCGTGCCAGCCAAGATCATCCCGGAGCTCAAACGTGTAGGTCTTCTTGTCGTCGGAAACGCCCCACTTCCCCACCATTTGCGGCTGCGGCATTAATTTGGAATCAAGCGCAAACAGCGTGTCGTAAACTGCCAAGCCGTGGTCGCCGACGTAATAATTGCTCGAGAAGACCGGATCGAAGCCGTTGAGGGGGGGCTTCACCATTCGGACCGTCCGAGCGTCGGCTGCCAATGTCTGTGCCCGCAGGACCGATGGAATCGAAGCAGCCGCTCCGGCGGCCAAACCCGTTTTGATGATTTCGCGTCGAGAAATTGTCATGTCCATTCCTTTCTTAGCAGTGGCGCGGTCGATGCACGTGCACGGATGTGGATTTGAGTTTGCGGTCTTGTGCTGCGTAGCACATCCACTCACTCGGCAGAGCCTAATCTATTCGCGGACCACAGCCGTTACCTTAGTGCTGGTCGCGGCTGGAATGGGTCTTGCGTTAGCTAAATCCTATAATCGCGACCAAACTGGGCCGGCGACCGAAGGCAGTGTCTAACCGCGACACCGGAGGCGGCTACACGAAGCGCTGCCAAAGAGTCCCATTGTTTCCGCCCCTTTTTTTGGCTTATGTTTGTTTATTCGACTTTCAAATTCCCCGGAGCTTACGTCAAATTCAATGTTTGTATTGCGGTCATCTGTTTTTGAGATGAGTCGACTCGAACCATAGTCCGCGGTCCCATCGAGGGTATCGCCGGGCGATGGCGGAAGCGCTCGGCCTTTTCATTGGCCTTCGACGTGTATGGTCTGGTGCGAATGCAGGCCAAGTTCGTGGCACGCCTCGTGGAAAGCGAACGCTTTGTAGCAGGGACTGTGGCACCTATAGGGGAGCGGCGGCAGCCGAGGCAGCGTGGTGCGCGCGATCGCGTTCACTGAGAGGTGGTGTAATTGACGGCATTGTCGCGGTGCTCTCCGGCAGAGCGGCCGGGAATGATCAGCGCGCCACTGCCGGCGGGATGATAAGCGGATCATCACTCATCTGAAGGCGGTTCGGTGACCGCATGCCCATCTTAGTCGCGGCATTCTCCGGGATCGCCGGACAGGATACCGCAGCATGAGCCAGTTGTATCGGGGTGCAGATCTGCGCAAGGGCGCTGGCGTCATCCGATCCGTCTTGATTGGTAGCCGTGTTTTGGAAAGCGATGGCCCGGGAGGACCCGTCCACCACTTCAGGTTTTATGTGGCTCTGCCTCAATCTCGTTTATAGATGACGACAATACATAAAATATGTTTGACTCGACGATATCTACAACACAATCCTAGGCTCATTACTCAGCTATACACTGCGCGGTTCGTAGCCGATAAACTGGTTGGTTCGGCACCAAGACTATCTTGCCCAGCCTTATTCACCAGAATCACTATCCAGGAATCACGATCATGTCTATGTCACACGCCGATTTTGCCAAGCGCGTCGATGCTTTGTTCAGCGAGTTCAGCGGGCCGGAAATGCCCGGCGCTGTCGTCGCGGTGACGGAGAATGGTCGCGAGATTTTCGCCAATGCCTATGGCCTGGCGAACATCAACGATGACGTCCCAATGGGGCGGAAGACCATCATGCGCATAGGGTCGCAGAGCAAGCAGTTCACCGTGTTGCTGGTCCTGATGCTTGAGGCAGAAGGTAAGCTCAACCTGGAGGACGAGGTTCAGAAGCACCTGCCCTATGTGCCCCGGTTCGAATACCCGCTCACGCTCAGGCAACTTGCGTCCAACACCAGCGGCTACCGCGACTATATGGAGGTCATGGTCTTTAGCGGTCTGTCGTGGTTTGCGCCGTCGGACCGCCAGACCATCCGTGAGATCATCGCCAGGCAGGACGAGCTCGACTTCAAGCCCGGCAGTGCCATGATCTATTCGAATTCCGGATTCTTCATGTTGTACGAAATCATTGAGCAGATCGAGGGCGCGACCTTTAACGAGGTATTGCGGAATCGCGTCACTGGCCCGCTTGGCATGTACGACACCTCGCTCATGGTACGCGACGGCTCGGTGATGAAACGGCTAGCCGCCCACTACACAAAACGCGCCGAGGGCTGGGCCCATTTGGGCTGGGGGATCGAAGAAGATGGCGGAGGCGGCATAGTTTCAACGCTCGACGACATGGTGATCTGGCAGCAGAATTTAATCAATCCCAAGATCGGCACAGCGGAAATGTATGAGCGCATGGCGACGCCTTGCGTCTTCGACAACGGCGCGACCGGCTTCTATGGGCTCGGGCTCGTGACGGACGTGTATCGCGGCCGCCGCGCGGTCGGCCACGGCGGAGGGGTTGCCGGCGGCAAGTCGCAATCAATGCGCTTCGTCGACCACGGGCTCGGCATCGTCATCATCGCCAACAACGACCAGATCGCCGCGTTCAAGGTCGCCCGCCGTATTGCCGACATCTATTTCGGCACGACCGCGCCGGCGCAACTCGAACTAGCTCCTGGCCACTATCGGCAGGAAGGCGGCCCCGACGTGTTCGAGATCGTCGTCAAGAACGGCGTGCCGACCTTCCTGAGTTCCAGTGGCGTGACCGGGTTCGATTTCGCCCATCCTGGGGGCGCCAAGCCCGAGCGCGGGATTACCGACCTTGTTCTCAGTCCACGACCGGACGGTAAGCTCGATGGCATGTTCTGCGGAGCGCCGAGGGTCTACGCACCCCTGGCCGCAGACGGCAAGGCGGCCGTTCCTCTCGCCGGACGCTACGCCAACAAGGCGCAAGGCCTTGAGGTCGAGATCGAGGGCGACTCACAACGTGGCATTTTCCGGCTGCGCTCCGATCTCGGCGCGATGAACGCGCCCATCGTCGCCGCCGACAGCGATCTTTGGTTCCTGCTCCAGCCCGAAACCGACCTGCCTTGGAGGGCGACGCTGAACGTCATCGTAGATGGTTTCGAGTTGAACACGGACTGGGTTAAGAACCTGCGCTTCACGCGAGCCTGAAGAACCCCAGACCGAACATCAGCTGCCCCTCTCAATGTCCAGCATTCATCGACGGTAGCTTGCCGCACCCCTTGATGCAGATGCAATCGGCGGGCCCCATCGGCTACATCGACGCCCAGTTCACGCGGCGAGTCGGACAGGTGATGAGCGGAAACGGATCGGCCACGTCTTCTTAAGTTGAGCCCCGCACCGAGTGGATGATGCTTGGTTAAATTCTCGACCTCAGCAGAGGACTGTTCGTGCGCCCGTCGCCTCTTCGGCGCCAACTCGCAGCCGACCGATCGGCGTCGCTTCAACTGGTGCGGAGACAAAGACGTAGGCAGCGACCGTTCGCATATGCCGCACCGGGATTGGACAGGGCTTCGCCGCGCTGTGGGCGGGTGTCGGTCGGAAGACGCAGGCTCACATGCACAGGACTCTGCTCGCCCGAGCTCTCGAACGCCTTTAGGAGGACATCAGCGCCGATTACACCCGATATGATCTACGCGGCAGGTGCGGGCGGTGGCCGACTGCCTGAAGGAGGCCGCCGGTGAGCGCCTTTTCACCTTCACCCGCTGAGCCGAGCCAGTGGAAAAGCGCGCGCTCAACCAACGCGATCGCGCCTCTGCATGAGAAGTTCAAGGGATGCATCAAGACCCACTGCTGCCATTGGCCGAAGACACAGAAATGTTGTTCTGGAAGTTGGCGGCGTCCGGCCAAATCTCGATGCGAAAGATCGACGGATCGAAGAGGTTCCCCGCCAAGCCACTCGATCAGCAGACCGCACGCATGAACCGGTAACTCTCAAGCACGGAAGGTTGCGCGACCAAATTCCAACGCGATCCAACTTCATGGCGCGATCTGTGAAAAGGTTCCCGCCCGCCATGAAGTCCAGGGATACATCCAGCCGTGCACTCTGACCGGGCGACTCCGGAGGCCCGACTGTCCAAGCATCGGGTATGTTGCCGAGGTGCTCACTGATAAGAGTTCGAAGGCGGGTTACGGACTACACGCTAGTCCGGCGGTACACCGAGATATGACGTTTGGAGATATCGGTGAACGCACCTTCCGCCCAATCTTCCCACCGCTCCGCTAGCTTGAGTCCTACGCATTCGGCCATGGTATCGAGCTCTTGGTGATAGACGTATCGAATACATTGGGGGAGTCGGGTGATCGATGTACCGGAAAACCAGAGGGAGGTTGAAGTCAACATCTGATTCACTGAATCGTGAACTTCCGCAGTAAGCAGTGTATTTTCCTGATCCAAGAGCCGAGTAGTCATCCTATGACCTTTGACGAAACCATCCAAAGATGGCACAGGCATTTCTATAATTAAAGCCCCGTCATCATCCAGCAAATCCGCGGCCGATCTGAGGCAACTTATTTGCTCTTCCCGTCTAACGAGCAGCATTAACGTGCCAAATACACAGTAGATTAGTCGGTAGTGTTGCTCTAACTTAAAATCGGCAATATTCCCCTTCCACGCCTTGATCTGATCAGTACAGTTGGCGAGAAGTTTCAACATGCTTTCCGAATTGTCTATCCCTTCGACCTTGACGCCGAGTTCGCTCAAGGGCACCGCTACGCGCCCGTTGCCTATACCAAGTTCAAGAGCACTCCCTCCGCTGGAAAATCTTTCGAGAAAAACCGCAGTTTCGCCTGCTTCAGCGACTTTTCCCACCATAGTGGTATATTTCTCATACACAGAAGCCGAATTATCGTCATAGATAAACTTGTCCGACATATGCAATTCTCCTGTCGTTGGGTATAGGCACTATCGTATTGCTTGATGCGACTTAGTCGCATTGGGTCCCTCGCCACCGAACCAACTTGTTTTCAGGCAGCCCGCATTTTTCTGCTTCCGCCTGGCGGGTCGACAGCCTTGAGCAGCGCAGTAATTAGGTGAACCTCGCAATTCACAAAAAAGCGCTGTGCCAAACTGACCGATTTAAGTCCAATACCTCGGCTATTCGCGTCCAAATCCGTCTGGAGGGCGCCCCAAGCGTCGAAATGATGGTGCTTCAAAGGCCAATCCCGGCAGCGAAGCGGGAGCTTCTATGTAGACATATTCATTTGGAATGCACGGCGGGGCCATCGCCGAAATTAGGCGCCGCAGATTGTGCCCGCTGTTGCTAGCAGCGAGCGTGCAGAAATTACCACAGCTCCATGTCACGCAACCATATTTGAAATAACCTGCCAATGCCGTTGATAAACTATCGAGTGTCGCCTCGTTAATGTTCATCTGCTTGAGAATGACGTCATTTTTCATTTTGATATCACTCGACAAGAAGAAACGCGTTTTATAACCATGGTCCTTCTGCAGCTCACGACGGAGGTATTCCTCGGTCTCCGCTTGCCTGAATTTTTCTAACAATAGCAATATCCCGTCGTCTTTCAGATGACGTTTCACAAAGCCAATCTGCGCTGCTCGATCGGGAGAATACATTTGAAACGTAGTATCCTCGAGGATGATGTCGAATCCGTCGGAAAAACGCCTGAGCCCCGGCGTCGCCGCCATTCGGCTCCGGGTCAAGTGATGGAATGGGCCCAGAAAGAACGTCGCGTGCTCGGGTCGTCCGTGAAGAAAGAAACTCTTCTCGTTTTCTTTATTCGGACTGCACGAAAGGGTCTCAATCTTTCCGTTGCCTAATTTGGCTAGCGTTCGAGCGAGTATGCCTTCGGCCGCGCCGAGTACATAGATTCGCGCTGGGCTGTTGTCACTTGCAGTAGTGCGCCCATATCGTAAGAATGCATCGCCAAGGCGAATGTCCTCTTCAAGACGATATGGAATACTGCTATAATAATGATGGCCGAAATAGCCCCAGATCTGGCGATGCGCATTGTTGAAGCTTACCAACGCCACATCCCCCCGGAAAAGGCGCGGATCAACTCGCGGCACTTTGGTCGGAACTCCTGATCGTCCAGCAGCGGTCGCTGAAAAAAATTCGGCCATTTCATTCAATCGCGGCGCCTTATCGCACTCCATGAAAAAATCTCGCATCTGCTGTTCAATATCGCTCGCCCCAGTGAATTGCTCGACGCCGCCATCTCCGGCAATGCACGAAGGGCGGTGCGATTCTGGCTGCTCCGATCGAGAAGAAGCGCTATGCTTGGTAGGCTTCGGCATCAGGTCCTCCATTACTGTCCATCGTGAAAGAGACGACGCCAGAAACAAAGATAACATCGTCTTTGACACGCGACCGTCTATGTTAAATTGCACTAAGGTTCAGAGATACTCACCTCTTACTTGGAGTCAACTTTGCTGGTGGGAGGAGATAAACGCCACACGGCCCTATTCGCGAGCGGTCGGAAATGGTGTGATCGACCAGCTGATTAAGTCGATGCCACGCTGAAGTATCGCCTGGGTCTGAGTAAGGCTGGGTGAAGCGGCGATGACATGTCCGATCGGATCTCGGGAATCGCCCCTCCTAACGACCGGGGTTTTGGGTTCAACATAGAGTTTGACCTCGACGATACCTGGCACGGCGGCCGCCCGGCTGCCTCCATCGATCCAATCGAGGATGCCATCGCGGTCAGGAACTAAGGATCGGTAGACCACAGTCTGCGAATAGGTTGGACGCAAATCCCATTCCTCGCCGGTGACAAGCTTGGTGTGCTCAGTAATGAGATCGAGACCGCACCCCAGCTGGATGAGTTTAGGATCTCCGCCCGCCATACGCGGATTGACTTCGATAACCACCGGGCCAAGCTTCGTCCACCGCAGTTCAATGTTTGTCGGTCCCCAGCCGAGGCCGAGAGCTTGCAAACTTTTTCGCGAAACTTCGGCGATGTGTGTGTACTCGTCATCGGTTAGCAGAGCCGGAAAGATGCATTCATGAGCGACGAAATGTGGTGGCGGGCCGAACTCATAGGCGATAATTCCAATGACGTCATTTCCCATTAAATGAGCGACATAAAGGGGGCCTTGTGCGAATTCTTCGACCAGTATCCTTGGTGAAGACCGCCATATGTGCCTTCCGCCCAACAAATAGGTCGCATGTTCGGCTAGCTCATCGACGTTGCGGCACAATCGGACCCCTCTACTGCCTACGCCCACGGCCGGCTTAAGAATCACCGGTAGGCCAATCTCGGCGGCAAAGCTTTCTACCTCCGCCGCATTCGCTGCCAAGCGATAAGCAGGTATTGGAACGCCACCCTCCGCCAGCAGTTGACGTTGAGAGAATTTATCGCAGCATCGTTCAATTGATGTGGGGTTAGGTCCTGGTAGATCGAAATGCCGGCAAAGTTTGCCAACTGTTGCGTAAACCGCCTCCCAAGGCGATGTAATGCCAGCAATGTCATAAGTCTCACTCAGCCGAGAACATTCGGAGATCAGCGCATCGAGATCGTCTGTATCGACCCGGATCGCCTCAAGCCTTTCTGCCGTAAGATAGTCGTACTGAGCTGGATCAACCGACAGAGTAATCGGATGAAGGCCAAGGCGCTGGGCTGCTTGGACGTATGGCAGACCATTGCTCCTTCCATGACCTTCAACCAGGATTAGCGCTCTTTGTGCCATTGGCGACCTTTACCCTTCTTGCTGCGTGATGGTATGGGGATAAATACACATCAGCTTGCATCCGTGCCTAACTAGAACTTTGCACAGATATACCAGTGTCAGCGTTTTTCGGTTGCAAAGATTCTGTGAAGTTAGTTGAAGCGTCTGTTGCAACGACTTGATTACCAGGGGATGGACAGAGGCATTTCGACTATTCGCAGGTTGCGATGCGATCCGCTTCCGAACGTGGCTGAAGGAAGAGCAATAGTTACCGGTGCGGGCCGAACCTGTAACCAAGGAAGTCAAAGCGTTCCCTGCGGGCATTCTTCGCGAAGTCTTCGCCTCATTGAGCGTCAGTCCGAGCTCCGTCACCGAACGTGTCCACGCCAGCGGCTGAGGATGCACACGTCGGTTGTTTCCCCGTTCACGCGGCCTTTGCCGAAATTTAGGCGGGTCGGATCCGCATCATCAATCCGGCCAGTTACCCGACCGAAGATGGGCATTGCCGCCGGAACGACTGTATCGATCGCATCAGTGCTGCGGGGCCCCCAGCGCCCACCGCCGTCGCAAACAGCCAGAATGGCGAGTTCGATTCCATCGATCCGATGGCTCGACGGCTCAGTCCACCGGCAACGAACGGCCTAGCGATTTACGACACGCTGTTTGCGCTTGTTTCAGCAGCTCTGCTAGCCAGCGTGTGAGCGGGCGAATGTGGACGACGTATCCAGCCTTCTGCGCGGTAGCGAAAATAAGTAATCCTGCACCTGAGTCTTTTTCGCTGTGAGGCCGCCCCTTTCGTAGGCTTTATGACTGACAACAAATCGGGCGAACAGAAAATTGCGCTCAGGTTGGGAAGAATCTAGACGAAAAAGGCACACTAATGAACAACAACTTTACCTTGGCAGTCACTGGCCAGTCCCTGATTCATCACGACACGCGAAATGTCAGAAGCCCCGAGTTCGATCGCGTCAAGGCGATCCTGAAGGGCGCGGATCTCGCATTCACGAACTTCGAGGGGACGATATACGGTTCTCATTGTGGGTGGCCCACGAAAGGCTACTGGTTCGGATGCAGCAAACCGTTTGTTCTGGATGCGCTGGAGGAGATCGGCTTCAAAGCCCTCTCACTGTCCAACAATCATGCATTCGATTTGGGACCCTCGGGCATCCTCTCAACTTTGCAAGAGGTCGGCAAGAGGGGATTTCTGCATGCGGGCATTGGGCGGAACGCAAGCGAGGCGCTCCGACCTGGCAACGCTACTTTCGGCGAACGAGCCGTCGCGATGGTTGCCATGGATGGGGGGCCAGGGGAGGACTTGAGGTACGCGGCTGACGCCACGGACTACAGCCCAGAGCGACCTGGCATCAATCGCCTCCGAATTTCTCGCATTCTCGACATCGACGCCGAGGCATTTGACCGCCTTGAGGCGATACTTGACAAGGCTGGGTACTCCTCTTTGGACCTATACGAGCCGGAGGACCAGCCGCCGCTCGACCAAGGCGAACTGTGGATCGGGCTCGCTGCCTTTCGCAAATCGGACCGATTCAAGCGAACTGTCGAGATCGACAGAGAAGATCTCAAGCACAATCTCCGGGCCATCCAAACCGCCGCAGATGCTGGCAATCTAGTAATTGCCTATCTGCATCATCACCACTGGGCGGGCGATTGGCTACAGTCGCCCGACTGGATCAGCGCCGTCGCGCGGCAATGCATCGATGCAGGTGCGGCGATCTTCGTCAGCCATGGCGTTCCGGCACTCTTGCCCATCGAGATCTATCAGGGCCGGCCCATTTTCCATAGCCTCGGCAATTTCATATTCCATTCACGGTCGAACTTCTGGAAGGCAAACGAGGTTTGGGAAAGCGTCGTCGGCGTCTGTTCATTCGATCAGAACTGTCAGTTGACATCTCTGACCCTCCACCCGGTCATTTTAGGTGGCGAGGAAGGGCTGAAGGACGAAGTCCTGCAGCGCCGCCTGGTGCCGCATTTGGCCACGGGACCCGCCGCCGATCGCATCCTGGGGAAGGTTGCATCGGCGTCCATGGAATATGGTTCGCGCATCGAGGTCGTCGAAGGGCTTGGAAAGTTCGATCTGGCGTAGCAGCACTAAGCGCTGGCGATGACGACCTCACTTGCCGTTTGCTTGGGCGGATGGTCCGCTTGGGAACGCTTGACCATCTGATACCCTCTTGCCGGCAGTAGAGATCTGCTGTGCTCACCGTTTTGTCCACGTCTATAAAGGTTGGCCCTGTTCACGGATTTGCGATTCAAGATGGTGAACCCATGGTAGGCTCGGTGTGCCTGGGCGCAATCCTCCATCTTCGAACTGTTGCGGGCGTGCCGCTAAATTATCTGGTGGAGGCCGTTTGCCATCCTGCCTTGGCGGGATCGCCGCGTCGAACGGCACTCCAATTCGAGGTCAGCTCGGTGCCATAGCACCTAGGGAATGATGGAGCGGCGGCGGCCGAGAGCGGTGCGTGCAGCTTCTCGCTGCGGCGCGCACCAGCGGATAGAGAGACTTTGACCGTCTGCTTCAATTTCGTTCCGCTCTTAGGAAGTTGTCCGACACCGGCGCTCGGCGATTATGTCGATTTCCCGGGCGACACGCTCATGCTCGCGATCAATTCGATTTGATCGTCCGTAAAACGCTTTCTTCGCCCGACCATCCTTCAATAAAAGCCGGCTTCTAATCCCAGCCTGGTGGAATTACATATGGCAGGTCACCCATTGGGAAGGCTACAGATGCTTGAACTGTCGCAGCTGCGACGTCCCACGTCACGTCCACCAGAGAACAAGATCAGGCCGCGCAAATCCGAAAAAGCAATTCAGCACCAGGCGACGCTTTCCGTCGCCTGATTGACCGGTAACCCCGTGAACGAAGCCGCCATCGATTAGGGCGATATCCCCGGTTTTGAGCTCGAACTCGCGGCAAGGGACGGCTTCCAGATAGGCTGCCGAATAGGGATATCCAGTGGTCTCCACACCTTGCGATATCCGGTCCGCAACCGTCGGCTTGTGGCTCCAGAGCTTCAGATTGCCGCCTTCCTCAGGCATGCTGGGATAGAGGTTGAGCGCTGCGACCGTATTGTGCGCCACCGCAGAAAGCTCGTAATCATCGCCAGCACGTAAGACTTGAGCGACGTCGTCGTGGGGATCCAAGGAAAACGTGCCTGTGCCCGACCAACTGAGGCCGCGACAAACATTGGCCTGGCCGTGTTCGGAACGGGCTAGCCGCAATTCGATTCCCTGGTTGTGAAGCTCTCGCTTCAACGCCCCGAATACTGCTCGAACCGGGTCAACCAAATTCTTAAAAAGGGCATCGACGTACGGCCGCGCGTTTTCGGCATCTGTGAAATAGGTGGCTGCATCCTTCCTGTAGTGAGATGCGCCGACATATTGTCCGGGCACACCATCTTTACGCTCTCTGAGACCGGAGCTTCCAATAAAGTTCGTGGTGATCTCCTCGGCTACTTCGGTGCTGAAAGCTTGCTTGATGTGCAGAGCGGTGAGCTCACCTTTCAGGACCGAGATGATCTCCGCAGTGTTGATCGAGCCAATCCGTTCTCTGATCGAAACCGGGGAGATGGCTGGCACTTGAGATATCTGACTAGGCATTGTCTTGCTCCTGTAGTGCGTGATCAAGGATGGTGATGCCACGATCGAGTTCGGCATCGGTGATGGTTATCGGCGGAGGACTTTGATAACGTCGCGATTTGGCCCCGAGGATTCGATAAGAAGGCCATTTTCGAATGCGACATCGTGCACGCGGCCGACAACTGCCGGTGAACGGCATTTCAGGCCGGCCATCAGACCGCGGCCGCGCTTCTGTTCGATGTATCTTGGAAATTTCGCAACCAGGCGATCGAGGTGCGTTTGCAGCCTGACGGCTGTCCGCTCGACACCTGCAGTAAATTTCCTATCCGACCACATCTTGCACATGGCTCCTGCCGTCACGAAGGCGAAATTGTTGCCTCTGAAGGTCCCGCTATGTTCTCCGGGCTTCCATATGTCCAAGTCGGGTCGAATCAGAACGATGGACAGCGGACTACCTGAACCGCTTAGTGACTTGGAAAGACACACAATATCCGGTTCGATTTTCGCGGACTCGAATGAGAAGAAATCGCCAGTTCGGCCCGCACCCGCCTGAATATCGTCGACGATAAAAACAATGCCGTGAGTACGGCAAATGCGCTGAATTTCCGTGAGCCAAGCTGCGGATGCGGCGTTCATGCCGCCTTCGGCCTGGATGGTCTCCAGAATGATTGCGGCAGGCTTTTCTATGCCGCTCCCCGGGTCGCTCAAAACGCTGTCGATGTAACTGGCGGAATCGAAAGCTTGGCTCGGATAGCCGTCATAGGGAACACGGATCACATCGTGGCGAGCAACGCCTCCCAGTTCCCTGGTTGAGGCCGAGCCCGACACCGCTAGAGAGCCGAGCGACATACCGTGGAACGCATTCGTAAAGGCCATGACGCTCGAGCGGCCGGTGTATTTTCGCGCCAGCGCCAGAGCCGCTTCGTTGGCGTTCGTGCCGGTCGGCCCAGGAAACTGAATCTTGTATGAAAGGCCTCTGGGTTTCAGGATCCAATCGACGAACCCTTCAATGAAGTCACGCTTTGCCGCCGTATGCATATCAAGCGACAGAAGAATGTTCTCACCGACGAGATATTCAATCGCCGGCGCCATGATATCCGGATTGTTGTGCCCGTAATTGAGCGCCCCGGACCCAACGAGGAAGTCGATGTATGCGTTACCGGTCTCGTCCCAGATGGTGGCCCCAAGTGCCCTCGCAAAGACGGCGGGAAACGACCGACCGTAGCGACGAACGTTGGACTCATGGGCCGTGAAAGGGTCGGTGTTCATATTGAGTCCTCTGCACTTGGGTCGTTCAAAGAAGAGAGCGATTAATCGCTGGTTGCTCGCGGTAGATGTTCGTCATCTAACATTGAGAGCAGAATGCCGGAGGCAGCCTTGGTTAGTCTGGTGATGCCGGCATCCTCATCAAATATTGTTGGGTTGCGTTGCCCTCCATTCGGATGCTTTCGGAGAATGTGCTGCAACAGGATGGCTTCTAAAGCTTCCGCGAAAGCATCGCTACTATGGCATCAGGTAGTTGACGTACCACCCATCGCTGCCCATAGCGCCTCCGGACAAATGTCCAAGGAGATCAGCAGGGTCGCGTCGCCAGAGGTTGTGTCGCTCGGCGGTAGCGAAGCCGCTCGCGAGCGCGCTCCTCAATAGCGCCGTAGCGAGCGAGCGGCTTCGCGGCGGTCATCAATATTCGCCGTTCAACCTCGGTCTGCGGACACCAACCTGATTCAAGAAACTATTTGATGACCGATGACACAGCGAAAGCCACGCTCTCTTTGAGAAGAATGCGGATTCCGATCTCTTGCGCGATGTCTGGCCCGAGCCGCCGGATCAAGAGGGCGGGGCCGCCGTGGACCCCCTTGACGGAAAGCCCGTTCGTAGGCCAGGCGGAAGCAACCGGGAGACGCGCTGGCGAAGGGCCGCATCGGTTTCGAGAACGTCCACTACCGCGACGGCAACCATCCCCGGCCGCAGCTGGGCTGCTGCCTTCAGGCGAGTCGAAAAGGAGATCGTCCGGGAGGGTGAAGGTTTGACGAGGTGAGCCGTGAGTAAGCAATCAAGCTCTGATCGGGATCGACTAACACTGTTTCCATCCGACCGATGGTTGACCTGTGATCGGCGTTACCTCAAGCTAGGCAGGCCGACAAGCTCGGTTGGAAGGCGAAGACCTTTCGATGAGCTCGTCTCCGAAATGCTCGAGACCCACTGCCGCGCCTACAGGAACATACTGGCGTAACGTGAAAACACGATGGCGTCGCGGGCAGGTGCATCTGTCGTGGGGCCATCCGCACTGCCAGGCACGCCCTCTCGGCCGGCATGCACTCAGGTCCGGTCGTTTGGGTCGGCGAATTCACACATCCTGCAAAGCAGAAAACCATCTGCTCCATTCATGCGGTCGACGATTTCGCGAAAAACTGGCTTTTCAAACAGAGCGGAGTAACCCTCATATAGAAGGTTGCCCAATACGTGACGCCGTTCAAAATCCATAGAGCACAGGGTAACGTCGCCGTTTGGAAGAAGAACATTCCGATACTGTCGTGCGTCCACGCAGGTTAGGGCTCCGACCACTGGCTGACGTGGTGCAACGATCTTAGGGTCGACGCTTCCACCCCTACTGCTCACCGGCCGCGCTTTTATCAGGGCTTCGGTAGGAATAATGTCGGCTATATCTGGGTGGGGCTCGCCCAAGGCCACGAATCGGATCAAGGGGATGTCCGCGTCGACGAGTTGACGAACCAGATCGCGATACTTGTCTCCGACCAGGCGGCTGTTCATGTAGGTGCCGTCATCGAAAACATGGACCACGAATACGCCCAAGCGCAAGGCTTGCAATCGCTGCAGGTCCTGCCCGTTCATTCCCACCAGCGTCGTAAAAATCCTGATGCCATGGCCTTTGGCGAAGGCGTGCTCCACCATTTCGGTACAGTCCGGATTGAGCCAAGGTTCGGAGTATCCCGCAAAACCAATGTCGACGGAAGTCGGTACGCGGGCCAGACACCGCTTGAAATCTTCAAGATCCAGATGACTCGCATGAGACACTTTTCTTTGCCGGACCGCGAACTTGTCCTGGGGACAATATGAACATCCTACGACGCATCCCGTGGTCGTCGTTATCTCCAAAACCCTGCCGGCTGTGTTTGCTGAGCGAAGTTCCGGTAAAATCACTGGTGATTACTCCCATCTACTTCCTGCGAAGCGCCACGATGGTGTGCGTGTGCCTTTGGCTTTCTGATACCGCCTGCTGATCTACCGAGGCAACGCAGACATCTACCCTTTTTGGCAGCCTAAGCCGCCCGGTTCACCGACTTGCCGGGCCGACCTTCACAAACTTCCAGCGCGTCGGACCAGAGACAGCATTGCATCTTTCGAGGCATCACTCGCTCCGGAGATGTAGCCTCAACCGTTGGTCGCTGGCCCGTCGCCGAGATGCGCGCGCAGCACCCTCGAACCCGCCGGAGAGAAGCTTTCTGGATGCCGTCGATCATCCTTCATCGAGCGAGTTCCGTGTTCTCATGCGGGTCAGCCCTCACACTATATTGCCGCACATCGACCAGCAAAGGCCGAGCTAGTGCGCCTGGCGCGCAGTTACTGCGAGATAGGCTTCGAAAAGCCCGACAGAGCTAAGACGCTCCGCTGTATTGAACCCGACATGTTTTCTGACAGCTGTCAGATTTTGGACACACATCACTCATCGTCAGTCGCTTAATACGGATGGTAATTTCTTCCAGGAATCGGTGACATTGAACACCACCCTGTCATGACCGCCCAATCTCAGCGAAGCGAACTCAGCATCGCCACCAGGACCAAGCCTGAAGATAAATCCGCCATAGCAGCGTCAACGACATTTTGCTTTCGAAGCCGATGGATTGCACGAGGTGATTCGCGCCGTGATGCAGGAGGTGCTCGAGGCCGAGATGGACGAGGCGCTGGGTGCTTCGAAGAGCGAGCGCACGCCGGAGCGTCTCGGCTATCACGCGCGCTACTACGGGCGGAGAACTAGCTGCGCACCTACGGCGGTTCGATAATCCCAAGGTTCAAAGCTTTTACAACAGCTACCGTTCTGCTGGTCGCATCCAACTTCCGCATTACATTTTTTAAATGGAAATCTATCGTATTTCGTGATCTGCCTAAAATAGTTCCTATTTCCCAAGATGATTTTCCTTGTGACACCAAATCAATGCACTCTATTTCTCTCGGAGACAGGTTATGAGCTCGTTCCGACGCAGTCGTAGTGTCGAACTTCGTAACCATCCGATGAAACCGCAGCGCGGCCATTTGCAGGTAGGTGATCGCTCTATTCTGCAATTCGCAGTCCGAGGATTGAGCAAAACTCACAAACCTAAAGCTGCCACCAGGGCCATGTAATGGGACGGTAACGCCTGACCTCAAGCCGAATGTTGCTGCTTCGTCCAAGACGCGGCGTCCATCTTCAGTTATGTTTTCATCAGTATACACCTCGCTCCATCGAAAGGGTCCCGCCTCCTTTCGACCTTTCTTGATGAGGGGGTCTATTTTGGCATAGCCCATTCTCGAGTAGCGCTCCTGCCATTCAGCAGGATAATTCCACATCACCACAGAACCCTCTCGGTTCGGCTTGAAAGCCCTCTCTGATGCGAGCGGCCCATAGGCAATCCACGGGCAATCGAAATTCAGCGCAAACGCAGACAACAGTTCGAACAACTGTTCGGATTGAGCGACATCATCAGTCATCTTGAGGAATAGGTCTAACTCCACCGCAATCCGCCGGAGTTCCATGATGTCTCCTTCATTGCGTTCTCATTGGTGCACAGTTTGCTCCAACCCAGCCTCGCAACATCCGAAGTCAACGGGACTCGAGCCGGAGTTCCTTCCGCCACCTGGAGTACCCTCAAGAGTCGTGCCAGCTTGCGAGCGAAGCTTCTCCTTCAGGTCGTCAATCGACGGGGGAGGTACCCAGGAGGCGAACCGACAGCACTGTGTCGGGGAGCGCACAATCCGACAGTCGAGCATTCGATTGACGGAATATGGGCAGGAAAGTATTCGCGGCGCGCTTTTGAAATCAGCACCTAAGTGCCGGGCCTGAGAAAGCTGCATTGCAACTGTACTTATTTGATCGAGGCAAGAACAAGCTCAAAATTCAATCGATACATCGACCTTCTTTTCCAATCTCCCGAGTTGAGCAGCCGTAGCAATCGTATTCGACTGGATGGCGGCTGACTTTCTCCAGGCTCGGTAACCTGCTGAATTTGTCCTTCGGATGTTCCCGCTCAGTTGGCACGACTTTTGAACTCACCGTCGTGAGGCGGCAAGAGCTGCCCGCCAAAATTGATGCTGTTATGGGGGAGGTCGAAATTCCAGTTTTGTCTTTTATCGTCTTTGGGACCGAGCGTGTTGATGCGCCCGCTTGGAAACTATGAGACGTTTCCCCGTCCATGGGCGCGGCGCCACTTGTCGCGACGTTTTCGCCTTCACTGTTCGCCTCTGGAACAGGCAGCCGGCCCGGCTCGCGATCATCATGACCGCGATGCTCGCCTCCACGCTGGCTGACGTGTTGATGCCGCTCTATTCTGGCCGACTCATCGACGCTGTTTCTCGTGCTGCTAATGCGGCAGCACCAGCTTCGGATTCAGCTGTTGCAGCATTCTCTGTACCGATTGCATTGGCACTCGGTGGCATTGCCATGCGCCACGTCGCCTTCATTGGCCTGAGCGACCTGGTGTTGAAAATGATTTCCGACGTCGCGACCGAAGCGTTCCATCATGTGCAGCGCTTTTCGACAGACTGGCATGCAAACAGCTTCGCCGGCTCGACAGTGCGCAAGATAACGCGCGGCATGTGGGCGCTCGACCTCCTCAACAGCACGATACTCGTCACGCTGCTCCCGTCGTTTGTCATCTTGATCGGCTCGACGGTGCTGCTCGGCTGGCACTGGCCGGTCATGGGCGTGATCTTTGCTTGCGGCTCTCTCGTCTACCTTGCGTTTTCGATTTCGCTGTCGCTCGGCTATGTCGCGCCAGCGGCGAGCCTTGCCAACCGATGGGACACAAGGCTCAGCGGCGCGCTTGCGGACGCGGTCAGTTGCAACGCTGTGGTCAAGGGCTTCGGCGCAGAGGTTCGCGAAGACGAGCGGCTTGCAAATATCATGACGAAATGGCGGCACCGCGCGCGCCGGAGCTGGGTGCGCGGAACGATCATCGGCTCAACCCAAGGCGTAACTTTGGTTGCGCTCAGGGTGGCGGTGGTCGGATATGCCCTGCTTCTGTGGTCGCATGGACAGGCAACGCCGGGCGAGATAGCATATGTTCTCACGTCCTTCATCGTCCTGCAGGGCTATCTGCGTGATGCCGGCATGCATGTCCGCAACGTGCAGCACTCGGTTAATGATATGGAAGAACTGGTGGCCATCCACAATCAGCAGGTGGATGTTGCCGATCGTCCAGAGGCCAAGCCGATCCGGATCACGAACGGCCGTATCGATTTCGAGAACGTCCACTTCCGCTACGCCAACCATCCCCTGCCGCTCTATAGCGAATGTTCGCTGTCGATTGAAGCTGGCGAAAGGGTTGGGTTGGTTGGACCCTCCGGTTCCGGCAAGACAACATTCGTGAAGCTGATCCAGAGACTCTACGACCTGAGCGGCGGCCGGATCCTGATAGACGGTCAGGACGTCTCGGAGGTGACCCAAGAGTCCCTTCGTTCGCAGATCGCGATCGTGCAGCAGGAGCCGATCCTGTTTCACAGGTCGCTTGCCGAGAACATCGCCTATGGCCGGCCTGGCGCGAGCCAGGCCGAGATCGAGCAAGCGGCACGACTGGCAAGTGCCCACGAATTCATCGCGCCCCTGCCGAAGGGCTATGGGACATTGGTCGGCGAAAGGGGTTTGAAGCTCTCCGGCGGCGAGCGCCAGCGCGTGGCGATCGCGCGCGCCTTCCTCGCGAACGCGCCGATCCTTATTCTGGACGAGGCCACATCGAGCCTCGATTCGGAATCCGAGGTGCTCATTCAACAAGCGGTGGATCGGTTGATGGTGGGCCGAACCACACTCGTCATCGCACACCGGCTGTCGACGGTCCGCTCGCTCGATCGGCTGCTCGTCTTCGACCGTGGCCGCATCATGGAGGACGGCGATCATGCCGCCCTGATCAATCACGATGGTGGCATTTACCGCCGCCTCTTCGAACGGCAGGCGTTGGAACTCGCGAAGGGCCTGGCCTGATCGCTAAACCGGCTTGCGCGATGCGCCGAGCCGTTGCCGGAGAGGGGTGTGGCAGTGACGAGCGGCGGGCGTTAGGCCGGCAAAACCAGCACGGCCGGAACTGTCCGCCAAACGGGCGAGCGGGAATGCACCACGTCTAAGCTTCGGCGAATGCGCGCAGTTACACGCGGGCACCGAATTGTCGCGCCTAACGGCGCACGCACCAAAAGGGCGGGAATGTCGACGGCCCGGGAAGAGTGCGGCCCTCGCCGTTACCCACATTTCGCCAAAGGAAGCGAAGTCAACGCACATTGAGAGGGCGGTGCTTCCCGGCCGGCTGGGATCCCTGTCGCTGGCCCAACCTACCGCACGCCGGCCACGTCAACGGTTCAAAGTCCCTTCGGTTCGCAAAGTCGTCCCCTTGGAGACCCGGAAGCGCAGGAGCTCCGACCGCAGTCTTCGCTCAACTCTGGCCATCTGCTCCGGGATTGGATTCCGTTCCCTTGCTAGCACAGTGGCAGCTGAGCACGAACTCGCCGGCCCCGTGTCTTTCGATTACGGCCAACGGGCTTAGGAAGAGATTGGATTCGCCGGCCCTCTGCGGAGCGAATGAACAGTTCTACAGATCATCGACGTCCGCGAAAAAGAGCACGCAGCCGAAGTAGCCGGCCTGAAGCAGCAGCGAACAGGCCAGCGTCGTGACGACTGCCACACGGAGCGAATCCAAAGCGAAGTAAACCATCGACGCATTGCTGCACAGGACCAGCCCCACGAGCCGACAAAAAGATGAAGTGCAACGCCGTTCTCCTGGTTTTCGCCAGATCATGTTGCGAGCTCGTCGGCCGCAACATGCGTCTGGCAGTTCTTGGGGCAGACGCGGCCGCAGGCTCCGCAGCCGATGCAGCGGCCGGCATCATCGACAACCATGATCATGCGATTGAGCTTGCCGTCGAAATCGTCGTCCTCGTCATCGCAGGGGCCGAGGATTTCACCCGCATCATCAACGCCGTGAAGATGCATGACATCGCGCGAGCAGACCTTGAAACAACGGCAGCAGCCGATGCAGGTCTTGCTATCGATGGAGGTCAGGTACGACGGCATCCAAATGGAGCCGTCACGGGTGGTGAATGTGCGCATCATCCTAAATTCTTCATTGAAGCGAGTTCTCTCTTGGCAACATCCAACTCGGCATAAACGGCTTGGGTTTTCTCGGCGACTTCCTGTATGTCGGCCCACTTGCCCGGCAGACCCTCGACAAGGTCCTGCAATGCCATCTTGGCAATAGCTGCACGCAACTGGAGCTTTCGGACTTTCTTCCTCATCTTATCTAGGTCTGACATAGATCCTTCCTGGAACAATGGTTTTGTTGATGCGCTCCATCTCGGGCTAGGCTTCAATGGCTGCAGTCGCATCGTCGACCAGTTTCGTACCGGCCTCAGCAAGTTTGCGGAAAGTCTCGAAGCCGAACCGGTGGACGTCTCGACAGAACGCCCAACCGCTGGAAGCCCGCAGGGGCTTCATTCCAATTATTGGCGACGTCGACACGCCGGAGCGCTCCTCGATCGCAAGCGCTACGGCGGTGTAAACATGTCGAGCCTCCACAGCGCGTCAGGATCGGGATCGCCGCCAAAGGGTACCGCACGTTGCTGTTGCTTGGTGATGATGAACTCGGCCAGCAGCTCGGCATCCGAATGGCCTTCCCATAAGCCGAAGGAATCCTGAGTACGAATGAGCCGCAGGAGGCATTTGACGAACGGGGAAGCAAGGGCCTCGTCGTCATTGTTGACAGCAGGGCCAACCGGAGGAATTTCGTTGTTCGTCATTTCAGTCTTCGTCTTCGAGGTACGATTTCCTTTTCCTGCGATGCCCACTCCGGGTCCGCTTGCGTGGCCGACGAATGGCTTGGGCGGGCCAACCCCAAGAGTGCCCCGTGGCCGACCTCGACATGTCCACGAGTGCGAGACCTGCGGCGCGAATTCGCGGCGCACATCGTCTGCGCCGCGATCCGACCGGTGGTCAACGCAATTGAAATCCAACCTTCCGCAAGCCGCCGCCCTGCTGCATCGACATACTTGCTGCGAAGAGAGCTTCGATGGGCGGATTGGCCAGTGTTCAATTCCAATTGTCAGTCCCTTCGCGATTCTTGCTCAGGAAGTGACTTCGTTTTGAGTTTCGGGTGCCTTCTTTTGCGGAGCCACACAAAGATCCGCGTGACAGGCAGGCTCACCCGTGTAGTTGGCCAGTGCTTCGAGCAATGGGGTAAGATAGTACTGTTTGGTGTGGTCCGGAATTGGCCCCAGCCGGTCCACCGATTTCAGTGCCACCTCGATCAACTCGATTGCGCGATCTTTGTTGCCGCTCTCGTAATAATACTGAGCTACCGGGAGGTACCGGAGGTATTTAAACGGGCCATCGCCGTTCGGGGGATTGAGTGCCAGTATCTGTTCCGAGAGCTCGTTGCCCATCGCAAAGCGCTCCGCGCGCGGAAGATGGGAATTGTCCATCGTGGGATCGAAGAGTTGGTTGAGGGCCAAGGCCATCCACGACACCGCGTCGGACGTTTTGTCGATCGCGTCCTCGACCAATTCTCGCATGACCGGCATGCCGGTCTTGATGTCGCGCAGCTTGTGAAGCAGAAGATCCGCATGAATCTGCCGGAACTCACAAGAGTCTGGCATCAAGGCGAGGCCTTCTTCGATGGCCAAGAGCGCCGCCGTCCAATCCTCGGCCTGCATCGCCGGCTCAAGTTTGGCGTATATCGGCCCGGTAAGCGACATTTCGCGCGCTGCAAGTTGGTTATGCGCGATGCGCTTTGCATCGGCGGCTTTCGCTTCATAGCTGCTGCGCCAGCTGCCGTTAAGGACTTTCGGCAAAACGTCATCGAGTTCCGCCGGGTGGCCGATAAAAGCGATGTGGCCGTCGCGGTCGACCACGAACGAGGTGGGAATCCCAATCGAAGAGCTGGGATCCATCCAGAGCTTGTTCATTTCGCCAATGTAATCGAACCCGATACGATAATTCAGATTCGGGAACTCCTCGGTCAGCCAGGCATCCACGTTGGTCCGCGCCTCGTCTGCGGTAGGACCCTGTTCGCAGGCGGCAACTCCGACCGCCTCAAATCCGCTGCCTTCATATTTCTCCTGCAGTTCGATCAAATGGGGCATGGCGTCGACACATGGTCCGCACCAAGTCGCCCAAAACTCAACGAGGTAGACCTTGCCGGGCCGAAAGTTCGTGAGGGGCTCGCCACGCAGCCAGTTCTCCACTTTGATCGCAGGAGCCGGGGACCCCATACGCAGTTCCATCTTGGTGTCCAAAGTCATTCCACACCTTTCGTCTCTTTTGTCGCGGAATATTTTCCAGTCAAAATCGGACACGGTCTCGAGGGCATCGCTCCCTCTGGCTTGCTTCAGCGAAGCTCTCACCGTGTTGCCGCACATCAAGCTGCAACGGAGGTGCCAATTCCCTCAGCTCCGGTAAGCGGCGGGAAATGCTTTGAAATTCTCCACGAGGCCAAATGCGGCCGATTGTCGTGAACCCGACATGTCTTCTGCCGCTGTCGGGTTTCGCCCTATCACTCTTGAGAGCTTGGACGGCTCGCCTGTGATTAGACTGGCCTCGGTCCTCGAGCAGTGGCAGTTTGGCGCCAGTTCGAAAGCCCGAACTCGCCGGCTTGGTCCTCGTGCCGCCACCGCCGCGTGTGGATTCTTGCCCCGGAGTCAAAATTCGCCTCGCGGTTGCCAACGGCGGCATGCGCTCAATGCGCGTGGCGTTGAGCACCGACAGCACGTAATGGTACCAATTAGTGGATGCCCGTCGCTGCCTCCACTTCTCCAGCCAAGCGCTCGAACGACGCTACCTACCCACGTTCGAGCGCGACCGCGGAATCGCAGACTGCCGAACGTCAGCCGTTGCGAAAGGTGTAGCCGTACCCGTTGATCGCCGGTGCGCCGCCTAGATGTGCGTAGAGGACCCTCGATCCCTGTGGAAAGAAGCCCCTCTGGACGAGGTCGATCATCCCTTGCATCGATTTGCCCTCGTAAACGGGGTCCGTAATCATGCCCTCGAGCCGCGCGCACAAACGGATTGCCTCTTTGGTTTCCTCCGATGGAACGCCATAACCCGGGTACGCGTAGTCCATGAACAACACCACGTCTGCCTCGACAATTTCCGCTCCGAGGTGGACGAGCTTCGCTGTATTTTGGGCGATGCCAAGCACCTGCGCCTTGGTCTTGGCGGGCATGGCGGAGGCATCGATACCGATCACGTTGCGCTGTCGACCATCCTTGGCGAACCCGACGAGCATGCCGCCGTGGGTTGAACCAGTCACCGTACAGACGACGATATAGTCGAAGGCAAACCCAAGCTGCTCTTCCTGGGCACGCACCTCCTCAGCGAACCCCACATAGCCCAGGCCGCCGTATTTGTGGACAGAGGCGCCGGCAGGTATCGCATATGGCCTGCCGCCCCTTGCCTTGACTTCATAAAGTGCCTTTTCCCAGCTGCGGCGGATGCCGATGTCAAAGCCCTCGTCAACCAGGCGCACCTCTGCCCCCATGATGCGGCTCAAGAGGATATTGCCGACCCGGTCGTAGACAGCATCATCATGTGGGACCCAGCTCTCCTGGACCAGGAGGCATTTCATGCCGATCTTGGCGGCGACCGCAGCGACCATGCGCGTATGGTTGGACTGCACGCCACCGATTGTGACGAGCGTATCGGCATCTGACGCGATCGCGTCGGGCACAATGTATTCGAGCTTGCGCAGCTTGTTTCCGCCGAACGCGAGACCGGAGTTGCAGTCCTCGCGTTTGACGTAGATTTCCACCTTGTCGCCCAGATGCTTGCCGAGGCGGTCGAGCCTCTCGATCGGCGTGGGTCCAAAGGTGAGCGGATAACGTTCGAATTTTTCCAGCATGCTATCTCCAGCAAAAAAGTACCTGAACCTGCTACGCACCGGTCAGCCCAGGGGTATGGTCGCGTGTTAGCCGAACACAGATTCCCTATACGATCAGCTCAGTCATCAGAGGGTGACCAAAATTGGTGTGGGTCTGAGCACTGATCCTGTCATCCGCGCATCAAAGCAGCAGCACATGCTGGGCATTCGACCAAGCCGGGACACAGCTGAAAATTGCATTCCGCAGTTGATCAGAGTCAGACGACTGGTACCCGAGCTTTCCTGTAACCATCGGCATGCTGGCCCCTGTGGCGAGTTCCACGAGCGCGGCTAGAGGACTGCCAGATCAGAAAGAGCACGCGGCCGAAGTAGCCGGCCTGAAGCAGCAGCGAACAGGCCAGCGTCGTGACGACTGCCACACGGAGCGAATCCAAAGCGAAGTAAACCATCGACGCATTGCTGCACAGGACCAGCCCCACGAGCCGACAAAAAGATGAAGTGCACGCCGCTCCCCTGGTTTTCGCCAGATCATGTTGCGAGCTCGTCGGCCGCAACATGCGTCTGGCAGTTCTTGGGGCAGACGCGGCCGCAGGCTCCGCAGCCTATGCAGCGGCCGGCATCATCGACAACCATGATCATGCGATTGAGCTTGCCGTCGAAATCGTCGTCCTCGTCATCGCAGGGGCGAGGATTTCACCCGCATCATCAACGCCGTGAAGATGCATGACATCGCGCGAGCAGACCTTGAAACAACGGCAGCAGCCGATGCAGATTTGCTATCGATGGAGGTCAGGTACGGCGGCATCCAAATGGAGCCGTCACGGGTGGTGAATGTGCGCATCATCCTAAATTCTTCATTGAAGCGAGTTCTCTCTTGGCAACATCCAACTCGGCATAAACGGCTTGGGTTTTCTCGGCGACTTCCTGTATGTCGGCCCACTTGCCCGGCAGACCCTCGACGAGGTCCTGCAATGCCATCTTGGCAATAGCTGCACGCAACTGGAGCTTTCAGACTTTTTTCCTCATCCTATCTAGGTCTGACATAGATCCTTCCTGGAACAATGGTTTCTTGATGCGCTCCATCTCGGGCTAGGCTTCAATGGCTGCAGTCGCATCGTCGACCAGTTTCGTACCGGCCTCAGCAAGTTTGCGGAAAGTCTCGAAGCCGAACCGGTGGACGTCTCGACAGAACGCCCAACCGCCGGAAGCCCCCACGGGTTTCATTTCTATTGTCGGCGACGTCGACACGCCGGAGCGCTCCTCGATCGCAAGCGCTACGGCGGTGTAAAACATGTCGAGCCTCCACAGCGCGTCAGGATCGGGATCGCCGCCAAAGGGTACCGCACGTTGCTGTTGCTTGGTGATGATGAACTCGGCCAGCAGCTCGGCATCCGAATGGCCTTCCCATAAGCCGAAGGAATCCTGAGTACGAATGAGCCGCAGGAGGCATTTGACGAACGGGGAAGCAAGGGCCTCGTCGTCCCCGTGGACAGCAGGGCCAACCGGTTCATGAGGAATTTCGCTTTTCCCCAATTTCAGTACTCCTCTTGAAGGACGATCTCTTTTTCTGCGATGTGTGGTTCGGGCGCTTGCGTGGGCGGGGAATGGCTTGGGCGAGCCGATCCCACGCAACAGTGTCCCGTGGCCGACCTCGAGCACGTCCACCAATGCGAGACCTTTCACCGCGGCGCGAACGCCTGCGCGGCGGTTCGACCCGAGGTAAACGCAATGGAAATTCCACCTGCCGCAAGCCGCGCACTTTTGCGGCATCGACGTTTGCTGCGAAGTGCGCCTGGGCGGGCGGATTTGCCGGTGTTCAATTCCAATTGTCATGCCCTTCGCGATCCTTGCTCAGGAAGTGACAGCGTTTTGAGTTTCGGAAGTCTTGTTTTGCGGAGCCACACAGAGACCCGCGTGACAGGCAGGCTCACCCGTGTAGTTGGCCAGGGCTTGGAGCAACGAGGTGAGGTAGCGCTGTTTGGTTTGGTCCGGCACTGGCTCCGAATGGTCCAGCGATTTGATTGCCACCTCGATCAACTCGATCGCCCGGTCCTTGTTGCCGCTCTCGTAATAATACTGAGCGACCGGAAAGTAACACCCGAATTTAAAGTCTCCATCGCCTTGCGGAGGATTAAGTTCCAGGATCTGTTCGGAGAGCTCCTTGCCCATCGCAAAGCGATCATCATGCGGAAGATGGGAGTTGTCGATCGTGGGATGGAAGAGTTGGTTCAGCGCCATCACCACCCAAGACATCGCTTCGAACTTTTTGTTGATCGCGTCCTCGACCAATTCGCGCATAAGCGGCAAGCCGGTTTTGATGTCGCGCAGCTTGTGAAGCAGAATATCCGCATGAACCCGCCGAAAATCAAAAGAGTCTGGCATCACGGCGAGGCCTTCTTCGATGGCCAATAGTGCCGCTGCCCAATCCTCGTCCTGCATCGCCGGCCCAAGTTTGGCGTATATCGGCTGACTCAGCGACGATTCGCGCACACGCGAGATTCGCTTTGCATCGACGGCTTTCGCTTCATAGCTGCTGCGCCAGCTGCCGTTAAGGACTTTCGGCAAAACGTCATCGAGAGGTGCCGGGTGGCCGATATAAGCGATGTGGCCGTCGCGGTCGACCACGAACGAGGTGGGAATCCCGAACGAAGAGCTGGGTTCCAGCCAGAGCTTTTTCATTTCGCCAGTGCAATCGAACGCTGTCCGATAATTCAGATTCGGGAACTTCTCGGTCAGCCAGGCATCCACGTTGGTCCGCGCTTCGTCCGCGGTTGCAGCCTTTTCGCAAGCTGCGACTCCGATAATCTCAAATCCGCTGTCTTTATATTTCTCCTGCAGTTCGATCAAATGGGGCATGGCGTGGACACATGGTCGGCACCAAGTCGCCCAAAATTCAACGAGGTAGACCTTGCCGGGCCGAAGGCTCGTGAGGGGCTCGCCACGCAGCCAGTTCTCCACTTTCAGCGCAGGAGCCGGGGACCCCATACGCAGTTCCATCTTGGTGTCCAAAGTCATTCCACACCTTTCGTCTCTTTTGTCGCGGAATATTTTCCAGTCAAAATCGGACACGGTCTCGAGGGCATTGCTCCCTCTCGCTTGCTTCAGCGGAGCTCTCACCGTGTTGCCGCACATCAAGCACGGCAAAGGGCATGCCAACCCTTCTTAGCTTCGGCAAGCGCCGGTACCGCCTTGAATAAGCGAGCCCTAACACGGCCAGCTGACGTTAACCTGAATGTCGGCTTTCGACGGCTCACCTTAGCGGCTGCCGTTTAGGAAGGTGAGAGTTTGGCTGGCCCGCTGGCGATAAGACCGGCTTCGGCGTCCTGGAGTAGTCGCACTTCGGCGATGGGGTCGAAAGTGCGGGAGAGGCTCGGTACCCTTGCAGCCACCGCCGCATGTGGCCCGGCGTCATAATTCGCGTCGCGGTTGCCAACGGCGGCGTTGGGCTCGATCCACGTGGCGTTGAGCCCGACAGCACGTAAAGCTGCATCGTGATTGAATGCCCTTTGCTGTTTCACGCCAAGCAGGAGTCGCGCGACGCTACCTTGCTCAAGCGCGAGCAGAGCGATCTGACGCCGTAGGAATATTGCTCGTCCCGCTTTTGCCGCCAGAGGCGGAAATCTTTCCTGAATGCCACCGCCGATCATCAATATCGACGAATCATATCCCGCTGCCCATTTGTTCGACTCCGAGGTCGGGCCAGCACTCCGTCAAGGGACGGTTGATGAACCCTAGATGCTCGGGATTGGCGCATGGCGCGCGCCGCAGAAGGCTGTCAAGGATGCGGCGCGCTCGCCAGGCCAGCAGCCCAAAGTTCGGATCAGCCAGCCCGCGCTGTCCAAGGCAGGCGTTCTGAACGAAAAGGCGTCGGTCTCGCGGTCCGTCCCAGTACACCGAAAAATCCTCGCCGATGGCGAGCTCATTGCCGATCTGTTCGAGGCGATCTGCGATCGGTTCTAGGAAACCCGGCAGCGGTTTCTCGTACCCGGTGGCCAGGATGACGATATCGGCGGTTACTTCTCCGATGTTGTCCAAGCCGCGTTGCAGCGTGAGCCTGTGCCCTGCTCCGGCATTGATGCAGCGCGACACGTTGCAACTTGGCCGCAATGTGATCTCGCATTGGTGTGGCTCGAGAAAGGCGTGGTGGTAGAGCGCCTGATAGACCGCGCGCAACTTGCTTTCTGAAATGCCCTCGGAGGCAAGCGCGAAACGCCGCAGGAACAGCTGTCGATGCACCTCGCTCATCGCAGCAAAACGATCCGAGAAGCATGGCGTGAACAGCCCGTTTGTGAACGCGTGGTCGTCGAAAGGCATCTCGCGCGTCAAGACCCATGTGATCGCCGCGGGCCGCCGTTCTTTCGGCCGGCCGACAAGGTGCAGTAGCAGCTCGGCTCCCGACTGTCCGCCGCCAACAACGCAGACATGCTTTTTTTGCACCTCAGGATTGATGTGGGCCAACTCAGATGAGTGGAACAGGTTGGGTCCAGTCCAGCCATGAAACTGAGGCGGAATTTGCGCCTGCTTGCCTATGTCGATGACGAGGTTTCTTGCATCAAGGACCGCGTTGTCCGTCCGCACGCGAAACTCGCCGTCAAAGCGGATTTCGCGAACGGCCTCGCCGCCACGGACAAGCGGATTCTTCTGGAACGCCCAGTTGAGATATTGGGCGAACTCGGCTCTAAGCACCCCGTGAAATTGCGCATTGAGGAAATTGTAAAGACGCCCGTTCTCGTGGAGGTAGTTTACGAATGTGTAGGCTGATCGCGGATTGACCAGAGTAACCAGATCCTGGAAGTGGCCGACCTGGAGCTCCGCGCAATCGAAAGCGCTGCCTGGATGTCCTCGGAAATCGACCTCCCGGTCCAGGAACAGTGCCCCTTGCGCAATCTCTTCCTGTATCTGACACGCAAGGCTCAAATTAGATGGTCCAGCACCCACACCAATACAAAAGAGGTCCACTTATCCTTACTCCTCTAGGAGTGTTTTCCAACTCAGCGGCATGTTGACGTCGATCGCCGGGCATTGAGCAATGCGAACCTCACAGGCATGCTTGAGCCGCGGTCCCGACTGAGAGGACAGCAAAAGCGTGTGCCGCCTTCCAGGTCTTGGGCTCAATGTCGGCGGCATCGACAGCGGCGCGGCGTGATCCGAACCCAAGAGCAGAAGGAAAGTGTGTGATGCTGTCGCGCGGCTCTTCCGGATCTTACGGCGGCTTCTAGCGCCGGCCTCCACCCCAGGAGTGGCTGTTTCCCTGCCACGACGGAAGCGGCTCTTTCTTTCGAGGGGCGTAACCATGGATAACGGCTCTTAATGCTTTCGGAGACTCCCATGCATGCGGCGTGCCGGATAAAGACCTGTCAAACCAACGAGTTCGCGCAGTTCCAGCTCGTCTGGAATCCGACATTGTCGCACGCCCGACGATCGGGCAGGGGAAGCTCCGCGGCAGCGGCCCTTGCACACCGCAGGCTGACAGGGACAGCCGCCGATTTGACGCGCGTCCGGGTACTGATAAGGGGCCTTCCAACAGGGTTCGCGCACGAGGCGGGGTCTCCTGGTACACCCGCCCTGTGGCTTGGCTGCGGTCTGCTGCAGCCGTTCGTCTTTACTGCCCGTTGCGGACGATCTCGCACGAGTTGGTTCACGAGAGCGTCGTGAAGCAGTCGAGGCGTCCGGTTTGGCTCTGACAAGCGTCGCAAGATGTTCGCGGATCCAGCCATGTCTCCGCAATCCGACCGGTAACCGACGACGACTTCGGACTGGTTGGCGGTCCTACGACCTGATCGGTGTTCCTACGGAGCTGATCAGCGAGCCAAAAACAGCGGCAATGTGGTCTTCCCAAAGCTCCAGCTCGGCGGACCGCCGAAAATCCGCTCACGCAGCCCACGGCTGCCATAAGCACCCATAACCATCATGTCAGCACAGATGTCGTTCGCGTGCTGGGTCAGCACTGTGCCCGCCGATTTGCCGGCGCTCTTAAGCAGGTCAACGGAGACCCGAGCACCGTGCCGAGTAAGATAGGCAGCGATGTCAGCTCCAGACTGCGCGCCTTTCCCGTTGTTTTGCGCCTTTGGATCGACCATAGCGACACAGACTTCCCTGGCAGCGGATAGGATACTAAGAGCTTCCCGAACCGCACGCGAGGCCTCTACACGCGAATCCCAGCCGACCAGCACGCGTCGAGGCGACAGCGTCGCCTTAACGCCCTTCGGCACGATGAGCACCGGCTTTCCGCTATCGAACAAGCAGCCGTTGACAACAGGAGGTCCGAGAGTCTCATCGTTGAGGAGGTCTCCTCCAACGATCGTCAGGTCAGCGCAGAGCGCCCGCTGTCGTGCCACTTCACCGAGGCTAGCCGGATCGCAATAGTCGGTGTCAACGTCACAGGAAAGCGACATAGCTTTCAGCCTTTTGAGGATATCCGCGGACCGTCTTTCCATTCTGGTCACGTCCTGTGAAAATTTCTCGATTTGCTGAAATCGATAGTTCGGTACTGCAATTGCCTGTGCACGTCCTGTATTCCATTCGGGGGGCGGAGACGACATCAAGAGCAATGGAGGCGGTATAATGAGTACCGATAGGTGCGCGCCGACCTCGGCACACAGTCCGGCAGCTGTTGTGAGGTCCTCATCAGAATGATCAGCACCCGTCACACTGAATATGCTTTTAAATTCCATTTGCCTGCTTCTCCTGGTCTTCGTTAGGAGCGCCTCAAAGCGGCAACACCGCTCTCCGGAGGAAGAGAGAGCGGCACCACGTTCGATCACCGATTTCAGTCGTCCGGCTTCTCGAGCGAGTAGCCGGCCGACCTGACGGTGCGGATGACGCTGCCGGGCAAGGCCGTTTTCAGCGCCCTCCTGATTCGACTGATATGGACATCGACGGTGCGTGCACCGACATGAATGTTGGGCAGCCAGGCCGCCCCGATAAGCTCGTCCCGGCTGAAGACCTTGCCGGGGGCCTCAATCATAAGCCGCAGCACGTTGAAATCGATCCGTCCGAGATGGATGTCGTGGCCATTACCGCGAACCCTATGGGCATCGAGCTTCATCTCCAGGCCTCCACAACAAATCCAACTGTCGTTTTCAACCCCGTTCGGACCACGCTTGGTCAGCCCGAGCCTCGCCCGCAGGCAGTCGAGCAGCTTGGCCGGAGCCACCGGCCGCACAAAGCTCTCAACGCCTGCCTTCAAGAGATCGAGGTGCTGGTGCTCGGCGCCAGGCGCGATCAGGGCGATGATAGGCAGGTCGGTGGTGCGCGGTTCCCGCTTGAGTTGGGCGCAAATTGCGGACCCGTTTATGCTGGCTGGGTCGCAATCCAGCACTACGGCCTGAAGCTCCCGTTGTTCGGCCAAGGCCAGCGCAGCCTTCGCGCCGTCTGCCGTCTCACTGCTGAAACCGTCAACCTCCAGTATGTGGCTGTAGAGCAGATAGAACTCGGCATCTTGCGAGCAGATCAGGACCAGCGGCTTCTTCATCGGCGATACCCCAACAACCTGGTCGGCCTCGAGTCCCTGGATCGAGGGGACTGGCCAACATAGTTTCTCGGGTCCGTCATGATGGCCTTTCTCGAAAATCGCGCCCATCATGCCAGCGCCACGTGGGGAAAGGTTTCGATGACTGAAATCGCATCGTCGACCAACTTCGTACCGGCCGTGGCGAGCTTCAGGAGCGTCTCGAAGCCAAACCGGTGGACATCGCGCAGCGTTTTGGACAGAACGACCAGCCGTCCGGTCGTGAAAAGCACCCGACCAAAACCCTCATGGCTCACCTGGATCATCGGCGATGCCATAAGGCCGCAGCGCTCCTCGATCGCAAGCCCGATGGCGGCGTAGTACTTGTCGAGCCTCCACAGCACGTCGGGATCGGGATCTCCGATGATTGGGATCCCTCGGCGCTGATCCTTGGTAATGATGAAGTCGCCCAGCAGCTCAGCGTCCGCTTTGCGTTCCCACGAGCCATAGGAATCCTGAGAACGGATCAGCCGCACGAGGCATTTGACGAACGGGGTGCAAAGAGCCGCCTCGTCTTCGGCGACAGCTGGGGGGATTGCGGGGTCAGGCATTGGCGTCCTCCTCTTTTCAGTCCTCGTCCTCGAAGGACGGTTTCTTTTCGGCAATGCCCGCTCGCGCCAGCACCTTGCGCAGCCAAGGCGGAGGACACGTCCTGAGCATCATCTGCGTGCGCAAGAGCACCTGTGGGATCGATTGGGGCTCCGCCACTTTGATCGGGTGGATTTTTGCCGCGACAAGCTTGGCTGCCGAAGGGCCGCCAATTGCCAGACAAAACAGGATCTGACAGCCCTTGAGCGCATCCACCTTTGGCGTGATGCGATCATCGCGCTCGGCCCGATGCTCCCCGCTTTCATCGGACACGTCATCGAAGGCCACGGCTTCTACGAGATTCCATTCCTCGCGCGTCACGTCGTAGACAGCAAAGCGCCTGGCCGACCCGAAATGGGCGTTGAGGTCCTGCATGTCCTGAGTGGCGATCGCAACGCGCAATGCGCCCTTACGTCGTTCAGGCATCGGGGCGAAAACCTCATTACTGACCAGCGAGAGGCGGCGAACAGCGTTCATCGTGATATTTCTCGATTACGGAGTGGATCAAGCGCCTCAGGAGTGGGCGCGTGTTGGTTGGCCTGGAAGATGCTGGCGACCTCGAAGATCATGTCGCGGGTGCCCTGATAGAGAATTGCGAGCTTGTGCTGGCTGCCTAGTCGATCGAAGACCGGGAACCCGATGCGCATGAGCGGAATTCCGAGCCGCTCCGATGCTTGGCGCCCGTGCGAATGCGTGACAAGCAGGTCAGCACCGACGGCAAGACTTTCCAGATCGCCGAGATCGCCGATCTGAACCGAAACCGCCGGGACTTTCTTGAGAATTTTAGACCTGTCGGTCGTTGTGACGGCCGCGGCTATCTCGGAGCCGAGACCAGCAAAGAAGGTTGCAAGTTGGAACAGCTGGTCTGGTTCGGCAGCGATGGCAATTTTCTTGCCGCCGAAATGGAAATGTCCGTCGAGCATCGCGTCCTGCAATTGCGCCCGGCGCCGGCGCACGCGGGCCGGTACCGCCGCGCCCGAAATCGAAGACAGCAGCGACACGAAGCGGTCCGTGTCCTGCAGCCCAGTCAGTGACTGGAACAACACGTAAGGCACGCCGGTCAACCCGAGCAGCGCTTTCGCCGGGCGGCGCATGTGCTCACCGATGGCGATGCATCGCATGGCCGTACCCAACTCGCGAATGTCTTCGACGCTGGTGCCGCCGTATGTGGTCGCTACCCAGCGGTCAGGAACCGTACCGTCGAGCGAGCCTGAAATGTCGGGCAGAATAACCGGCTTGAGCCCAAAGCTTTCAACCATGTCCCGCATATGCTCGATGTCGGCGACAGAGAGGTTGCATCCGGGCAGGATTGCGATCTTCTTCGGGTGCCGCGCCCGTTCGCCCGAGCGCGTAATCCCTTCGATCATTGCGGTGACTGCCTTGGCCCAGCCCTCTTCGATCGCGCCGTCAAAATCCGGCGTGTTGGCCAGCACGACCTCCGTACCCGCAAGCTGTTGCGTGTGCTTCCGCATGATGTTGGCAATATCACCCGCGCAATCTTCGCCACGCGTCTCCACCAGCGCGGTCGTGCACACTCCGATCAGCGTTGGCTTCGTGCGGTTCTTGAGGTTGAGGATCGCCTCTTCCAGATGGTCGGCTGCGCCGAGGATGGTCGCCACCTCATCCATCGCCGTAGTCTGCAAGGGAATCGCTTCTTTGAAGTGCCGCACGAAGAGAACGAGCGCAAAGCTTGTGCAGCCTTGGCTGCCGTGGAACAGCGGCATCGCACCGTCGACGCCAAGAAAGGCAAAGGCGGCACCCAGCGGCTGCGACGACTTCAGCGGGTTGACTGCCGCCGATTTGCTCTGGGGAAGGATGCGGGCCATCGGTCGCCTCAACACTCGTGTGCCGTCGCGCAGGCGAATTCATCAAACAGGTACGCGGTCTCGTTCCTCGTGCACGGCAATTCGCCTATCAGCTCAGGCTGGCAATCCCACGGGGCCGGCTGGCGCACCTGAGACCAGATCGGATTGTGAATGGCGAGGTCAATCTGGCGTACGAGTTCCACCATGCCGTCATAGCCGGCATAAGGATGCTGGCGCTCCTGGTTGATATCGAGCCAGGGCGTCTTGGCCTTGAGCGCAATGAATTGCGTGCGACCGCCCGACAGCATGATATCGGCCCTGTGTTCAGAGAGCATGGCGTACAGCTCGCTCGCAGCCATGGATTCGAACATGTGCTTGTCGTGCTTGAGAACTTGTTTGATGCGCTCCTTGTCCTGCACCGTAGATTTCTTGATCGAGGTGCCGACGATCTCGATTCCGATCTCCATCAGCGCATGGACAACCGACCAGGACTTCACACCGCCTGTGTTGAGCAGCACGCGCTTGCCTTGGAGCCTTTGCCGGTAGGATTCGAGTTTCTTCCACGCGATCGCCTCCTGCTGCGCGATCAGCGTCTCTGTGCGCTCGAGGATCTCCGGATCGGCGCCCTTCCTCACCAGCAGCCTGACAAGGTTTCGAAGAGCTTGCGATGTGTCGGAGATGCCATAGAAGGAGCCCTCGAAGAACGGGATGTCCCAGCGCTCCTCCATCTTGCGGGCAAGACTGATCAGCGCGGTCGAGCACACCATCATTGCCGCCCGGGCGCGGTGCGCGGAAGCAATGTCGCGGTAACGCGCATCGCCGGGAATGCAGGCGCGCACCCGGATCCCGAGCCGATCGAGGAGCGGCTTTACAAGCCAGAATTCGCCCGAGAGGTTGAATTCGCCAAGGATGTTGATGTCGTAGGGTCCGGGGTCGTCGGGTTCGACCGTGCCGATGACATGATCGAGCAACGCCTCGGCGGCGAGCTTATTGCCGAGGTTCTTGGAGCCTGCCAGGCCAGGCGCATTGATCGGCACCACGGCCAAACCGAACTTTTCCGTGGCGCGTTTGCACACGGCCTCGATGTCGTCACCGATCAGCGCCGTTACGCAAGTCGAGTAGACGAAGATCGCCGGCGGCGCGTATGTGTGCTTGATCTCGCGGATCGCCTTGAAGAGTTTCCGCTCGCCCTGCCCCATCACAAGGTCGAGTTCGGTGAGGTCGGTCGTGAAGCTTGTCCGCCACAAGGTCGGCCCTGACGAAACCGCACCACGGTTGTCCCAAGAATTGCCCTCGCAGGCGAGCGGCGCATGGACCAGATGCGCAACGTCGGTGATCGGCTGCAGGACGATCTTGGCTCCGTCAAAGGCGCAGCCGCCGGCTGCCGCCCCTGGTGTCAGCGACTTCGAGCAGCCCTCCTTGCGCGCCTTGGCATCTTTGCCACGGTTCTTATCGCAGGCGGGCTCATCGAAGGCGTCCTTGATTTTGGCGCTGAGGGAGGACATTGCTCAGCCTCCCCAGTCCATTGGGCAAGGAATGGCCTCGGCGAAAAGCCGGCCACGGCTCTTAGCGCGTGAGGTCATAGGAATAATCCGTCACACCCGTCTCGCTCGTCTCGCGATCGAGTTTGTCGAAGATCTTGTCGAGGATCGTCGTCAGCACGCGCAACGCGCCCTGGTAGCCAAAGAGCGCAAAGCGGTGATGATGGTGCCGATCGAAAATCGGAAACATCAGCCGGATCAGCGGTGTTCCGGTGTCGCGCTCCAGGTACTTGCCGTAGGAATTGCCGATCAAAAGGTCCACCGGCTCGGTAAAGAGCAGTGAGCGCAGCGCCCACAGGTCCTTGCCCGCCCAAACCTGGGCAGCCTTGCCGAAAGGCGAGGATGCTAGCAGCTTCTTCAAATCGGCTTCCCATGCCGAGGTGCCATTGGTGGCGAGGCAATGGGTTGGCTCGCCGCCGGTCTCCATGACAAAGCGGGCCATTGCGTGAACGAAGTCGGGATCACCGTAGATGGCGTATTTCTTACCATGCAACCAGGATTGGCTGTCCGCCATGGCGTCTACCAGTCGGCCGCGCTCGAGGCGAATTGCCTCGGGAATCTCCTTGCCGGAAATCGCCGCGACCTCCATCAGGAATTCGTCCGTCGCCTGAACGCCGAGCGGATAGTGGAACGAGGCCGTCGCCTGCCCGACCTCCTCGCAATAGCCCAGTGTCTTTCGGGTGTTGTGATGCTGCAGCGAAAGCGTTGCCTCGGCGTTGAGGGCCTTCTTCACCTCGTTGATCTTCGTGCCCCCGTCATACATGCGGTATTCACCGTCCGAAGGCGTATCGAACTGGTCAGAGGCATCCTGGATCAATGTATAGGACACGCCCATTACATCGAGCAGGCGCTTGAGCTCCCGGTTGTTGCCGACGCAGAAGCCGTCGAAGCCCGGAATGATGTTGATGGTTCCTTCGATTTGCGTACGCTCCTGACCTTTCCAGAAGTGCTCCAAAATGCCTTTGACCATGTTGTCATAGCCGTCGACATGACTGCCAACGAAGGCCGGGGTGTGGGCAAAGGGCACGTCGAAGTCGCGCGGGACTGAATCTTCGTCCTTGGCGTTCTGGATGAAGCTGTGCAGGTCGTCGCCAATGACCTCTGCCATACAGGTCGTCGACACGGCAATCATCTTGGGGTCGTAGAGCTGGTAGGTGTTGGCGAGCCCGTCGACCATGTTCTTCAGGCCGCCAAACACCGCCGCATCCTCGGTCATTGAGGAGGAGACCGCCGCGGCAGGCTCCTTGAAATGGCGCGACAGGTGCGAGCGGTAATAGGCGACGCAACCTTGGCTGCCGTGGACGAAGGACATGGTTCGCTCGAAGCCGGCGGCAGCGAATACCGCACCCAGCGGCTGGCAGGCCTTGGCCGGGTTCACGACAAGCGCTTTGCGGGCGAGGTTCTTTTCGCGGTATTCCCACGTCTGGGTGAAATCGCGCTGATCGGAAACGATTTCATCGGGGTGCGGACATTCGAAGTTTAGCTTCTTCTCAGCGAGCATCTTTCTGTATTCCGGCTCGCGGAACAGGGGAGCGTGATCGAGAATTTTTTCAGCCGACTGCGGCATGATGATTACCTCTTTTGCATCTGGCTGCGCGGGACGGCAGCTCAGGACGTCAAGACGTTCCAGGCTCCGGCGGATCAGAGGCCGCGGGAGTTCACCGTCTCAGTGGGAGACTGGGGCTGAAGCAAATGTTTATTCGGCAGCCATCGCCCGCTCATCGCCCCGGCTTCTTTTCCAAGGCGCGTGGAATAGGTCCCAGACCGGGTTGTTAATGGCGAGATCCACATCACGTGCGAAAATGGCAAAGCCATCGTAGCCGTGATACGGGCCTGAATAATCCCAGGAATGCATCTGGCGGAACGGTATGCCCATCTTCTGCACCGGGTATTTTTCTTTGATTCCCGAGCCGACCAGATTTGGGCGAATCCCTTCGATGAATTTCTCCAACTCATAGCCGGTCACGTCATCGTAGATCAGCGTGCCGTTCTTCACGTAGTGGCCGGTGCGCTGATAGTCGTCGCTGTGGGCGAATTCATAGCCGGTGCCCACGATGACCATGCCGAGGTCCTCGTAGGCCGTGACGACGTGGCGGGGGCGCAGGCCGCCCACATAGAGCATCACGGTATTTCCTTCCAGGCGCGACAGGTACTTGGCGATGACCGCATCAACAAGCGGCCTGTACTTGGCAATGACCTTTTCGGTCTTCTCCTCGATTTCCGGCCCAAAATGCTTGGCTATGTTGCGCAGAGAGGCTTCGATCTGGGAGGGACCGAAGAAATTGTACTCCATCCAGGCGACGCCATACTTTTCCTCCATATGCCGACAGATGTAATTCATCGACCGGTAGCAGTGGATAAGATTGAGCTTAGCCTTCGGGGCGCGCTCGATCTCTGCGAGTGTGGCGTCACCCGACCAGTTGCCAACCACGCGCAGCCCTATCTCCTCAAGCAGTATGCGCGAGGCCCAGGCATCGCCGCCGATATTGTAGTCGCCGATGACGTTGACGTCGTAGGGGCCGGCCTCGAACTTGACATCCTTTTTGTCGAAGACCCAATCCCGGATTGCATCATTGGCGATGTGGTGGCCAAGCGACTGCGAGACGCCGCGGAAGCCCTCGCAGCGTACCGGCACGATCGTCTTGTCATACTCCTTGGTCTTTTTGCGAGAAACGGCCTCGGTGTCATCGCCAATCAGGCCGATAGGGCATTCGGACTGCACGGTGATGCCGTTGTTGAGCGGAAACAAGACTTCAATCTCGTCAATGATCTGTTCCAGCTTCTTGTCGCCGCCGAAGACGATGTCCTTCTCCTGGAAATCGGAGGTGAACTGCATTGTCCCGAACGTGTCGACGCCCGTTGTACCGACGTAGTAGTTGCGGCGCTGCGACCAAGAATATTGGCCGCAGCCGACCGGGCCGTGCGAGATATGGACCATATCCTTGACTGGCCCCCACACCACGCCTTTCGAACCAGCATATGCACAGCCGCGAATCGTCATCACCCCGGGAATGGACTTGATGTTCGATTTGACGTCGCATTCGGAAAGGACCTCGCTTTCCCCGCCAGCCTCGTTGCCGCTCTTTGCGACGTTGAGGTGCTTCTTGCGGCGCTTCGCCGCCTTGTCGGGATAATGCGACAGCACCTCTTCGATAAGCTTCGCATGAAGAGCACCGTCATTCTCGTATTCCCGGCTCATGAGTCCCCCTTTCAAGGTTGGGTGACGCCTCAAAGAATAGGCGCCGTTCTCTGCAAGGCGCGCCGATTGATGGCAGCGCTAATGTCACTACTGGGCTGCCGCCTTCGCCGCTTCCTTGGAGTGAAGCTCGGCAAGCATCTGCTCGTCGGTCTTCATGATGCCGAAGTCGAGCAGCATCTCCTCCAGCTCCTCCATGGTGATCGGCGTCGGGATCGTACCCTGGCCCGAATTGGCGTGGATCTTCTCGGCCAGAGCGCGGTATTCCCCTGCCTGCTTTGAGTCCGGCGCGTACTGGATCACCGACATCTTCCTGAGTTCGGCATGTTGGACGATGTTGTCGCGGGGCACGAAGTGGATGAGCTTGGAATTCAATCGGCCAGCCAGTGCTTCGGCCAGATCGAGTTCGCGGTCGGTTTGACGTTCATTGCAGATCAGCCCGCCCAGCCGCACACCGCCCGAATGGGCATATTTGAGGATGCCCTTGGCGATGTTGTTGGCGGCATAGAGCGCCATCATCTCGCCGGACATGACGATATAGATCTCCTGGGCCTTGCCTTCGCGGATCGGCATGGCGAAGCCGCCGCATACCACGTCGCCGAGGACGTCATAGGAGACATAATCGACATCGTCATAAGCGCCATTCTCCTCGAGGAAATTGATCGAGGTGATGACGCCGCGGCCGGCGCAACCGACACCCGGCTCGGGGCCGCCGGACTCCACGCACTTGATGCCTCTGTAGCCCACCTTGAGCACGTCCTGGAGTTCGAGGTCTTCCACCGAACCTTCCTGTGCGGCGAGATCCAGGACGGTATCCTGAGCTTTCGAATTCAGGATCAAGCGTGTGGAATCGGCTTTGGGGTCGCATCCTACGATGAGGATTCTCTGCCCGAGGTCGACAAGGGCAGCGAGCGTATTTTGGGACGTGGTGGACTTGCCGATGCCGCCTTTTCCGTAAAAGGCGATCTGACGCAGACCTGACATAATAGCTTTCCTTCCTTCGTTCTAATCATCGCGACTGCCCGCGACACAAGTGCCGATAGGCAGCTCGTGCCGCCTCACACCAAGCATCGCAAAAAGCGTACCAGCGTGATCGGCCGATCCCAGAAGAAACTTTGTCATTAAATTCCAGCCGCTTAGATGGCGGCAAAACGCGCGAACGGGCCTTTCAGGCGTCTGTCACGGACACGACAAAGCCGACACAGATTGTCGTGCGCCATCCAAACCGCCGTGAGTCGAGCTCGAAGCGGGAGAATGGGGAAGTTAGCCCAAAGCTGATGGCGAGACCATCGGAAGACATCGGCTCTTGTCTTTCCAGCCTGCCATTGATCGGGCGGTCGCTGGATGAGCAGGAGCCTGGGGCTTGACCGCGGCGCGGGTAGTTCAGGCAGGCTCACAGAGCGGGAACGCCGGCGGCCGATAGACATCCGCGCTTAACCTTTCATAGCCCGTCTACAAGTTGGTTCCGCCGACGCGCTATATGGAAGCCAGATAATTCAGTAGCTTAGCCGAGAGCATTGATTTTTTCAGAAAGATACGTGTTATACGCGTACGAACCGCCGAACCCATGGTCGGCGCCCTCATGCGCGTGAGACCCCGTTGTGGGCGAGGCTCGCGACTGGCTGCACGATCCTAGCCGGCCTGCTTGCCATTGAGTTTGGTCCCGCCGCGGTAGGCTGCGGCATCAAGGGCAACATCAGCTACAACACTGGCAAGAAGATTATCACGTTCTTGGACAGGATCTTACTGGGAGACACGCATCAACAGGCGGGCGGGCAGGCTTCGAGAGGTTAGTGTCGCGGCAGCTTGCAGATCTGCCCACGGGGCCGCCACGATCGCAAAGTGTGTACAAAAGCGCCCTCTCTGCCGAACTGAACAGTGCTCACGGCCATAGCCTCGGATGAGCCCGACTGGCTTGACCTCTGCATGATGAGAGCAGCTTTTACACCAGGTGCGCAGCACATGTCTTTAACGAACGCATCGTCTTCAAGAATATAGAGAGCAATTCGGAAAACCGAGTAGTTGGCGGCGAAGCTAGGAGAAGGTATACACCACCCTCTTGTTACCCCAGAGTAGAACGTGCAGCTGCGGCAAGACGCGGGCTTCGAACCACCTGTCGCTGGTCACCTTTTCTACCAGCGATTCCATGCGCATCATATTCCGTCGGACTCGACAGAGACGTCTTCATTACCACGGCGGGGCGGCGTGTGATTGCCGGGTTGCAGACAAACCTCGCCGCGACGTCTTTGGGACGAGTGGTGTCGGCACCGAATCCCTATCATTTAGACTAGCCAGCTTGGGGAGCGCCGTCAGACCGCCAGACCGGAAGAGGAGGCTTCGCGCCAACTTGTGCCAAGAATGTTGGACCGTGCGGAACCGCTGGGGCGGCGCTCAACTCTGGCGCAGGATGAAGCGTCGATTGGGTGAATGAATAGGGCGCGCGTTCGACGGGTAGAGGGAGGCAAATCGCTGGATGTCTGCCGGATCAACGTCAACCGGTTCCATCGCCACCATCCACTCGACGTTTTCGGTGCACGGCGGCGTCGTCAGTGAGCCCTCATAAGTCCAATAGCCAAGCGAGGCTGGCAGAAGCCAGTTGGGATTCACCTCGTCGATCGTCACCTCCCCATTCGGCAGTTCGGGAAAGGCCGCAGCAAGGGCAGCAAAGCTGGCATTTGTCGCGCCGGGCGTTAAAAAGACGCCCAGCACGCCCAGAGTACCACTTTGCGTGTCCTTGTGAACGAAATGCACCTCCATCGGGAAGCTCTTGCCCGCCACGTGATGTTCGCTTGGCGCATGGAAATGGAACTGTACCAGTTCGTAGACACGATCGCCGCGGGTCAGCGTGCTGCCTTGTGGCATATTGATTTGAATGGTGTGGCCGTTGTTCACCATATTGCCGCCGCCCTTGTGCCAGCCGATGGCGATATGCGGGATATCCGCCTTGACCGCGCTGTTGATATTGATCGGCGATTGCTGCGTGCCGGCAGAGCATACGAAATTTTCCTTATCCAGATCAGCCCAGTGCTCCGGTCCGACCGGACCGGTGTACCCCCAATGGGCACTGGTCGCTTGGGCGGCTTGAACGCAAATCCGGCATGCGCCGAGCGCAACCAACCCTTTGATCAGGTGACGACGATACATATTACTTTTGCTCCTCTTGCGAACTGATGTTGGTGGCTGCCCTAATGGACGCGTGATGGCCAATCGGCGCGGCCAGTATTGTCCTTTGCAACTGATAGATGCCCGCATGCCTTGGCGTGCTTTCATAAGTGCGGCTGCCGTTTCTCGGCTGGCCGGCTTCTGCAGCCCGCAACGGGAGCAGTTTCAACCAGCTAAACGATAAAAAATTTGAGCAGACCAGCGCTTGACCCCCGCCGCAAAGGCACAGGCGAAGGTGATCACTGCGCGGCTGCCGTTCGCGCCGGAGGCCGCATCGCTATACTTTACACTCGCTGCCCAAGGAGACGCAGGCGACCCTAATACGTTTTCATCGCTACTCCCGACGCAGCCGACCCACGCCACGAAAACGTTGCTATATTTCACGTTGGGCCAGTGAGGAAATCGATCTTCTTTATGGAAGGCATTTGCGCAATGGATGCATTCCCATGCTGACAGTCGTGCGTCAGGCCGGACAATGAGATACATCGATAAGAGCTGGACAAGGATGAGGGGATGACGTGCTTGCGACGGAGCAGGTGGGGCGAGAAGGCCAGTTCTTGCGGATTTCAACTTTGCGTGACGACAGCTCATCGGAGTCAAGGTGACACACGCCGGCAGCGGGGTGTCCGGGCGGTTTCCAGCCGCACAATCGCGAGACCGCTGACGCGAACAAAGCTCGGCTGTACTCGGCACGCGAAGAGAGCCTGCCAAGCCGTTGGAGCCCGGCCTTCCGGTGCGACGCAAGCCGCAGACTAGACCGCCCTCTTGTTACCCCAAAGCAGAACGTGCAGCTGCGGCAACACGCGGGCTTCGAACCACCTGTCGCTAGTCACCCTTTCGACAAGCCATTCCATTCGCATCATTATTCCGTCCAAGTCGACAGAGGCGTCTTCACTGCCAGGGCGCGGCGGCGTGTGATTGCCGGGTTGCAGATAGATCGGAAGGTGCGGATATCTCGCCGCGACTTCTTTGGCGTAGGCATAGTCACTCTCGTCGAAAACGACGAGCTTGAGCACGATTTGCGGCTTCTCTTGCGCCGCTTCGAGGCATGCATCAAACGCAGCCCAACGGGTCGTCATCTCGCTGGACGGCGGCTTTGGGCTAAGGGTCAGCACGTCAAGATCCGCAAACCACTCCCTCACCACGGAACCCTGCGTTTCCAGTGCAAAACGATAGCCCTCGCGATGGCCGCGTTCTATGAGGGGACCGAACGGCTGAATGGCCGGGTTGCCGCCTGACAAGGAGACCATAACCGGCCTGCCGCCGGAAAGCGCATGGACGGTTTGCCACACGGCATCGATCGGCATCGGTAGCCATTCATGGCGATACTGATTGTCCACCGCGTGAAGGCTGTCGCACCATGAACAGCGATAATCACATCCGCCGGTTCTGATGAACACCGTCGGCAAGCCGATGAGCACGCCCTCGCCCTGGATAGTCGGCCCGAATATCTCGCTCACACGGATTGCGGGATGCATGTCGGTCACGGACGGTATTCCGCCCAAGTTTTCGGTGTTTCGCTAACGCGCACGGCCGCGGTCTGCGGCAGACGTGCCTTGCACCATTCATAGAAATGTCTGGCCAGGCATTCCGCCGTGACCTTCTCATGTCCCAGCACGTCGTTGAGGTGCCGATGGTCGAAGCTCTCGTCAATGTAGCGTTTGAGCGGCGCCAGATCGTGATAGTCGCGCACGAAGCCGTGGGCGTCCAGTTCCTTGGCCGACAGCTGCACTACGACGACATAGTTATGCCCGTGCAGGCGCGCGCATTGATGGTTGGGAGGCAAGGAGGTGAGCTGATGCGAGGCCGAGAAGTGGAATTCCTTGCTGATGTGGAACATTACGCGCGCCTCCTGCGCAGCGCCTCAAGCCAGAAATCGGCGTCCTCGTAGTCGGTGGGATCAGCGTGCCCGGCGAGATGGAACGCTTCGCGCCGCTCGACGCAGGTCCCGCATCGTCCGCAGTGACGCACGCCGCCCTTGTAACAGGACCAGGTCTCAGCAAACGGGGTGCCGTATCTTGCGCCATCCGCAACAATGTCAGCTTTTCTGAGATTCACATACGGTGCATAGAGGCGTATCTGCGCATAGCCGTCGAGCGCGCGGTCTTGCATTGTCTGGAAAGCTTCAATGAAGGCCGGACGGCAATCGGGATAGATGAAATGGTCCCCACCATGCACGGCCGCCGCCACCGCTTCGGCGCTGTGGGCGGCGGCGAGACCGAAGGCGATTGCCAACATGATGGCATTGCGGTTCGGCACCACCGTAATCTTCATCGTGTCTTCGGCGTAGTGGCCGTCCGGCACGTCGATACTGCTAGTCAGCGCTGAGCCGGAAAGGCCACGGCCAATTTCGCCGATGTCGATGATCTGGTGCGGGACCTTCAGTCGCTGCGCGCAAAGAGCGGCGAAGCCCAATTCCTTCCTGTGCCGTTGGCCATAGTCGAAAGATAGAAGGCCGGTGAGTTCGTGCTCCGCTGCCACCATGTGAGCAAGGGAAACGGAGTCCAATCCGCCAGAGCAGACGGCGAGAGTCTTCATCATTGGTATCCTTGTTTTGACCGGGTAAGGCTGCGACCGGAGATTTCTCTGCGCCCCCACTACTCCAGCGACTCAGTTTTGTGAACCGGGAGAATTTGCGCTCAGCCCGATTGGAACGGGAGTGCGTCGCGTCCAACACGCGTGATCAATAAAAGTTGAGCGCTTCAGCAGTTTGTTTCGCATCGCGCCAACTTTCGCAACCTGCTGTCCGATCGTCGACTTCGAGACAAGGTGATGTTCGGCCGACATCGGCTGGCTCTTAATTAAGCCGCAGAACACATGTTGGCTTTCTGGCCTTCGCTTGTGCGGTTGGCGAGGGCGACATGGATGCCAGCAAATTTGACATTGGCGACATCCGCCTGGAGAACCCTGCGCGGCGCGATTGAGGCCGCAGGCGAGCCTGCTCTACCTGCCGCCCTACAGTCCCGACTTCAATCCGTGTATGGATGGCTCCTGCGGGTCAAGGGTGTCAGATCGGGTTTGGTGAACAGGTCGGTTGCGGCCATGTATACGGCGTCTGAATGTGCAACGGGATCGCTGCGCGCCCTGATGAATATCCGCTTGGAGAACAGGTCCCACTCAATCGAGCGCGCTTGAGGCGCTTCGGATTGATCGGGGTGTCCTGGTTCTTCGTCTCCGTTTGTTCGCCATCACCTCACTTTGCCCTGACCATTCCGAGAGCCTGTCAGGCTGCCTGTGGCTCGTAGCGTGATCCGTCCCTAAGGACGGCGAAAATTGTTCTTGCCATGCGATGCGCCAAAGCGATGGCGACGACCTTCGTCTTCTTCCGCATCAACATGCTTGATAGCCAGTCCGATCCGGGCTCGCGCTTCAGTCTACATCTGAGCATGATCTGTGCCATGGCGCCCAGATAGAGCAACCGGCGGATATATCGATTACCCATCTTCGATATTCGGCCGACCTTCTGCTTGCCGCCGGTGGAGTGCGGTTTGGGTGTAAGGCCGAGCCAAGCTGCATAGTCCCTCGCGCAGTCGAAATTGCTGACATCAGGTGTCGTCGCCGCGATGATCGTCGCCGAAAGCATGCCGACGCCCGGGATCGTAGCCAGACGCTGGCTTGCCTCATTTTGCTCGTGGGTCTCTTTGATCTCTTCGGTCAGCCGTTCGATCCGCTCGTTCGTCTCGGCCAACTGTTCGAAAAGCAGGGTTATGGGCAGCCGAGCCGCTTGCGGCAGCCGATCCAGTTGTTCCCGCAAACGATCGACATTTTGCGCGCCCTTCGCCGTTATGACACCGAACTCCGTCATGTGGGCTCGAATCGCGTTGCCGATCTGCGTGCGCTGGCGAACCAGAAAGTCCCGCGTGCGGTGAAGAACCAGAACCGACGAGCAGGCTTCGCTCTTGATCGCGACAAACCGCATGGAGGGGCGCGTCACGGCTTCACAGATGGCGGCCGCGTCCGCAGCATCCGTCTTCCCGCGCTTCACGTAAGGCTTCACGTAGGATGGTGGCATCAGCCGGACGTCATGCCCCATATCCTGAAGCCGGCGCCCCCAGTCGTGAGAACCTGCGCAAGCCTCCATGCCGATCAGGCATCGCGGACGCTTCTGGAAAAACGCCAGCAACTGGCTTCGGCGAAGCTGGCGGCGCACGAGAACCCGACCGTTCTCGTCGACGCCATGGACCTGGAAGACACTCTTCGCGAGGTCGATGCCTACTGTGGCAAGTTCTGACATGGATGGCTCCTTTGCTCGGGGATGACAACATCCCAACTATGGCGCAATGCGACGCCGGGAGCAGGAGCCATCCACACCATCAATTGAGAACGCCTTCGCCCAACCTAAGGCGCTGCTGCGAGCAAAGGCCGAGATAACCATCAAGGCTCTATGGGACTGACGTTGCCCCAGCAGTTTTGAGTTCGTTTCCGGCGTGGGTTGTGCCCTGCTGGGCGGGTGAAGCGACGGGCGCTGGCGCGGAGCCTTTGGCATAGCGCAGCGCGAGCGACCGTCGCGGATTGAAGGTGCTGGCGAACTTGGCCGGGGTCTGCCAGGGGGGAGTGCGGCCGCGCGGTGTTGTAGTCGGCGTGCCACAGGGCGATGGCTACGCGCGCCTGAGCCAGCGAGGTGAACAGCGTCTCGTTGAGCAGTTCATCGCGCAGTCGGCCGTTGAAGCTCTCGATGAAGCCATTCTGCATCGGCTTGCCGGGCGCAATGTAATGCCATTCGACGCGGTTCTGATCCGCCCAGGAGAGGATGGCGTTCGAGGTGAACTCGCTGCCATTGTCGCTGACGATCATCCTGGGCCGGCCGCGCTGGTGATGAGCCGGTCCAATTCGCGGGCAACCCGCATGCCCGAGAGAGACGTATCAACGATGAGTGCCAGGCACTGTCTCGTGCAGTCGTCGACGACGGCCAGGATGCGGAAGCGGCGCCCGTCGGTGAGCTGGTCCGATACGAAGTCGAGCGACCAGCGCTCGTCGGGCCTCAGCGGCACCAGCATCGGCGCCCTGGTCCCGATCGCCCGCTTGCGGCCGCCACGGCGGCGAACGGCGAGCTTCTCCTCCCGATAGAGCCGGAACAGCTTCTTGTGGTTCACGACCAGGCCCTCCCGCCTCAGCATCACGAGAAGACGCCGGTAGCCGAACCGGCGACGCTCCTGCGCGATCGCCTTCATCCGCTCGCGAACCTCCCGGTCGTCCGGCCTGCTGGTCTGGTAGCGAACCGTCATGCGGCAACAGCCGATGGCTTTACACGCCCGCCGTTCGCTCATCCCGAAGCCTTCCTTCAGGCGAGCGACAGCTTTCCGCTTGGCGGCGGGCGTCACCATTTCTTTCCCACAAGGTCCTTCAACGCGGCATTGTCGAGCATGGCGTCGGCCAAAAGCCGCTTCAGGCGCGTGTTCTCGTCCTCCAGCGCCTTCAGGTCGCCGAGCCTCGGTGACATCCATCCGCCGAAGCGGGCCTTCCAATTGTAGATCGAGGCGTCGCTGACCCCGTGCTTGCGGCACAGATCGCCAACCGATACCCCGGCCTCGTGTTTCTTCAAAATTCCGATGATCTGCTCTTCAGAGAAGCGGCTGCGTTTCATGTCCTGGTCCTCTGGATGGGCCAGAACGAACTTCAAACCGGATTAGATCAGAGGGGCAAGGTCAGGACGCCTCGGCGCGGTCGTCGACCTCTTCACCCCAGCCGAATGTGCCAACTACTTCAAAGCCGCAGGATATGACCTGGATCAGATAGGACGTGCTCCAATGGTTTACACCTGACACAGGAGTCCGGCCCCCACAACCGTTTCGCAATGAGGAGCAGCGCTGCCGCTGCTCCTCCAATCACACGACGGATTCACGATGCGGCAACTCGAGCCATGATTTCGGATCGAATGGCCGATGCGGTGTATAGTGAGGCATCCAGCGGCAAATCTCCAAATGCCAGTTGACACAGAAGATAATTAGCACCTGCCTCTTCCAGCTGATCAAGGAGAGCTTTTCGGACAGAATCTGCCGTTCCCACGACGCACAATTCACTTTCAATTGCTGCATCGAAGTTCAAAGGCAAGTTTGGTGGAGTGGAAATGGCATTTAGTTCGTATAGAAATTTGAAGCTATTGAGCCATCGTTCATAGGCAGGTGCTGCGAGCAAATACGCATCTGTTTCAGAAGGCCCTATCACCACCATTCGGAGCAATCCAAGAAATGGCGCTTGCTGGCCAATGTCAGCATCGTGAATTCGGGCGGCGCGGAACGCGTCGGTAACGCTGCGAACAGAAGTGGAGGGTCCGACGCAGGCGATGTTTGCCCCATTCGCAGCGGCCCAGCTAGCCGGCTCGGGTCGATTGGTGGCGATCCATGTCGGCGGATGGGGATATTGGTGAGGTCTCAACGTCAGCGGAACATCTTTCAACTCAAAGTGGCGGCCCTGATAAGAAAGCGTCCCGCCTTTCATCGCATTGATGAGAATCTCACTGGCCTCCGCATACTGTTCTGGTGCTGCTTCTACAGCAACCCCGAAGTATCCCAATTCAGTGGGAGCAGAGCCGCGCCCTATGCCGAGTTCAAGCCTGCCGCCGCTCAACTGATCAAGCATGCAGATCTCCTCGAAGGCACGCAGCGGATGATAGAGCGCAAGTAGCATTACCATGGGACCAACACGAAGACTGCGGGTTCGCTGGGCGACGCTCGCTAAGAACATATTCGGTGATGGACCTCTGCCATGCGGGGTACAGTGGTGCTCGGCGAGATGATACGCATAAAAGCCAAAGCCATCGCACGCTTCTGCTAGGCTCAGCCGATCTGCATATTGCTGTGCGATGTCATCGCCGTTTTCGTCCAGATGATCGAAGATGCCGAAGGTCAGGCCCGAAGCGGAAATTTTCTTCAATTAATTGTTCTCCAAATTACCTATATTTATTCGCTAACCATCATAGCTCAGACATATCATTACTTGATGCTTAATGTGAATTGACTTCATGCTTGAGCACACCGCGATTCTTCTTAAAGCTCATACAGACGCGTTTGGCGGCAGCAAGGAATTTGTCCATCTGCTCTGTGGTGCCAATGCTGACGCGAATACAGTTCTTCAAATCTACGTCAGGAAAGCTGGCGATGAGGATCGCCTGCTCTTTCAACGCGGCTTGCCAGCATGAGCCCTCCTGTCCCGCTGGCACACGGGCCAGCAAAAAGTTTGCGTGGGAGGGTGTTACGGAAAAGCCAAGTTGCAACAGCGCCAGGGTCACTCGCTGTCGTTCATGCTTGATGTGCCTGTGGTTCTCTTCGTAGGCGTGGCGATGCGCAAGAATGCTTTTCCCGACCGCCTGCCCGATCACGTTCATGTTGAAGACATTCTGGATGTTGCGCAGCCTGCCAATGATTTCTGGGTGACCGAAACCGAAGCCGACTCGCACGCCAGCAGCAGCATAGCTCTTTGAAAAAGTCCTCAAGATCAAAAGATTCGGATGTCTATTGACGAGGCGCAGGGCATGGTCGGGTGCGAAGTCAACGTAGGCCTCATCCAAGACGATCAAGCGATCTGCTTGCTCCACAAGGCGTTCGATTTCGGCCACCGGCACGAATGTTCCGGTCGGATTGTTCGGATTAGCCAACAGAATGAACTTCGCGTCTTTTGCAGGGCCGGACAGCAGTTTTTCTATCGGCAGGGGATGAGCTTCGCTCGATGCGATTTCGAGAAACTCGGCACCCTGCAACATGGCAAGTTTACGGTTGAACGAAAATCCGGGCGACAGCATTGCCACTCTATCTCCTGGGGCGAGGAAAGCTCTGTAGATGAGTCCGAGCAGCTCCGACGAACCGTTGCCGGCAATCACCTGATCTTTGGAAAATCCGTAAGCATCGGAGGCAGCTGCCCTTAAGCTGAGATTGTCGTCTTCCGGATAAAGATACTGGTGTTCGATCGCAGCAATTGCACTTTGCATTACGCTCTTCGGCAACGGAAACGGGTTCTCGTTCGTATTTAGCTTAACGCAATTTGCATCCGTCGCTGGTCCGTTGGACGAGAGAGCATCTAATTTGCTGGCCACCGGCGAAAAAAGCGAAAGCACGGTCTTCAGTTTTGCATCGCACATGTTCTTCTCCGTTTTTCAGTCCCGCAGGGCATGTGACATGAGGCAATCGTTGATCGTGACTTGATCGACGTTCGGCTATATCAGCGCTGCCTTCCCACCCTGGTGGGGATCGCCGACCACGGTTTGGATTTGACACCGGGAAGCTGTCGAGAACCTGATGACGACCCAACGTGTGGCCGACGGCCGATTCGGCCCAACAGACGGTGTTTCAACATCGCATCGTCCTCAAAGCCGCATGCAGGGCCTGCACGACAGCCCGTCTCCAGCGCCCGCAGATAGGTGGAAGCCGAAGTCTTGCCGAACCTCAGTTGCTCTGCCACCTGGCCCACCGGACTGCCCTGTTTATGGGTCAGGCGCAGGATATCTCTGACGCTCGTTCGTCTTGCTTGCTTCCGTCTTGGCATGGGCTCTCTCGGTTTGCTGATGAGAGAGCCAAATACCGGCTCATCTGAGCATGAGACGCAGGCCTGACGATATGGAGCGTCGCTGGTGGCGCGCGTAGCCAAGAGGGTTCGCCTCGCTGGCGGGGCATGCAAGACGGCGCACCTCCTTAGCCATCCTGTCCCATCGTCTCAGATCGTGAGGCGCACCTTATAGTCGGTGAGGAGATCTTGCAGGGTCAGGTTACGCCCTAGCGCTTAAGGTTGTTGGTCGCACCGAGCAAGCGCGGGACCTGTCGACGGACAACAGCGGTGCCGCTGCCGGCACTAGGTCGTCCAGCATCACAGTGAATCGCGTACGTAGTATCTTGTCGTAGGCGGCATTCTGGATAGCCGGATACGGGCTCTTCACCCGCTGCACCACCGATTGCGGGATGATGTCGCGAGAAACATTCACGGATTTCGTGAAAAAAGTGTACCCGCCGAAGAGCCCTACTCGCGGGGGCGGTGCAGCACCACCTCGGTGTCACTGCTCGTGTTCATGCGATGGACTAGGCCGGCCAGCTGTTGACGCAGCTCGCGGTAGTTGTAAGTCTCACCCGAGTAGACGAGCACCAAGTCAGGTCGGCCATCCTCCTGGAGCATCCTCGGCTGGCGGCCGCCCTGGATATCGATGATTGCCAGGCGGTGGTGTCCCAGCGCCGCAGGCCCGCCGATCCAAGTCCCCTCGTCGTCCGGACCGTGGTTCGCTATGGTGGCCGTCATATCGGCAAGCTCCCTTCGCGCATCGGGACCTCCGAGGTCTGGATTGAAGTCGATCCATTCACAGATGCCGCACAGGTTATGTCGCCGCATTTGGGCGAAGCAGATATGAGGCCAGTGGGAAACCATCGAGGCAAAGTGACGGATCTAGCCCAGCTACGATCCGCATCCGACATTGTCGGACATCGGACAGCACCGCGATTCGCTGCATAGGAAGCCTGGAGTCGCGATTTCCCCTGGGGGAATCAGCGCATGAAAGGAGAGCTGGGTCGTGTCTGCCGAAATGAGAAATTGCTCCCCCTTATTGCATCACCGAGGAATGTTACCCAGCGCGATAGACGGACATGCCCTATCTCCCCCCGTTGCAGCTGAGGGAGATAGGGGCCAGCTCTTCATTCAACCCTCATGGAGGATGATCAGCCCAGCCATTTCCATGCGCCGGCCTTCACAAGCCGTGCACCATTCAGGTTCTTTTCCTTGAAGCGCGACGATCCTTGTCAGACGTCGCAACACTTGCTGCCGAGAGCACGAGCTCTTCCTCGAGCATGCCTTGATCTGCGCCTCGAACGGCTCGCACATGCTGGGTTTCAACGACTTCGCAGAGGTTGATATTCTGCAGTGACTTCGTCTCGCTGCTGCACGGCATTGACGCTGGGAGCCATGCTCGCGTGGCGCAATTGTGCTGAAGCCGGTGCCCACGGTAACGTTTCTTAACCCGCCCCAGATCCTGGCGTTTGGCTATTTCCGACATTCGTGTCCGGCTTCGGACAAAGGCCGGGTTTGCCGAACGGAGTCGCACCCAATTTCCAGTGCTGCTTGAGCAATAATATCGACCGGCATTACTGCACAACACGAAAGTTGCTGCAAAAACCGAAGTGAACCCAAGGCATCGGGTCAATTGGCATGGCGCTTGCGACTCGGTCGATAGAACGCAGTCAAAATCACGGTTGCAGACCATGCCTACCTCTCAAAGCTCGATAAAGCACGCGAGCAAAATTCCCCGTCTCCGCGGAAGCTCGTCGCCGTTGAACGTGCCTGCTCGGGGGCGGTCTTGCACAAGACCGGTCCGAGGCAACCACGCCAAGGCGCGAGGCTGCCGGAACTGTCGACCGAAGTCGATGCCGCTTCAGTTTAACCGAAAAATGCACCGTACCACTTTGGCCTGGAAGCAAATCAATGACCTATAGAAAGAACGTTCCTCTCGTGACCTTTCGCACGCGTGTTCGCGATGAGTCGATCGGGGGGCCAAATCCTTATCGGTGGGAGAACAAGACCTCCGACGATTATTTCGGGGGCAAGCGCATCATCCTGTTCTCGCTGCCTGGCGCCTTCACCCCGACCTGCTCGACCTTCCAACTGCCCGATTTCGAAAAACTCTATGATCAATTTCTGGAACTGCGAATTGACGCGATCTACTGCGTCTCGGTCAACGATGCTTTCGTCATGAATGCGTGGGGAAAGTCCTTGGGGCTGCAGAAGATCGAGCTGATCCCAGACGGGTCGGGCGAGTTCACGCGCAAAATGGGCATGCTGGTCGCGAAGGACAATCTGGGCTTTGGCATGCGCTCCTGGCGATACGCCGCTCTGATCGACGATGGCGTGGTGGAGCAGTGGTTCGAGGAGGAAGGCTTCTGTGACAACTGCGAGACGGACCCCTATGGCGTTTCATCCCCGCAAAACGTTCTCGACAAATTGAAGGCGGCGGCATGACCCAGAAGTGGAAAGTCTCACACAACCCAAGCACACACTAGAGCCTCCTCGGCAGATCACGGTTCAACATGCATCTCTCAGCAAGCCTGCTTCAACGCCAGAAGCAACGTATGGTCTTATCGCCTCAAGCCATTGAAGCTATTCGCTTGCTGCGATTGACGCATACTGAACTCCATCAGCTCGTGCAGCAGGCACTCGAGAAGAACCCCGTTTTGAAGCCTGACCCGTTTGACGACGATTCGCCGCTGCCAGGGGTGGATCAGCGGAGCAGTCAAAGCAGAAGCGAAATCGGCGAATCGCCCATTGGCGGGCCGTCTGGCGGGCGCGGGCAATGGAAGTCGCAACGCAGTAGCGGCAACGATCGACCTGCCGTCGAGGAGTTTACCGCCCACACCGAAACATTGCACGACCATGTCGCCCGCCAGGTCGCCCTCACCCCGTTCACCCCCCAGGAGCGGCTGATTGCCGGACAGCTCGCCGCTCATCTGGAGGACACTGGCTATCTTCAGGTAAACCTTTTCGATCTGGCCAGTAGGTTAAACGTTCGGCAAGCTGATGTGGAACGGGTCATCGGAATCTTGCAGCAATTTGATCCGCCGGGCATTTTTGCGCGAACTCTCAGCGAATGCCTGGAGATTCAGCTGCGCCAGCAAGACCGGTTCGACCCGGCTATGGCAGCTTTGGTCGCCAATCTCGAGATGCTTGCACGGGGGGATTTTCAGGGATTGAAGCAGCGTTGCGGAGTCGACGAGGAGGATCTCCTCGACATGAGGAACGAAATCCGCGCGCTCGATCCCAAGCCTGGAGACCGGTTCCAGTCCGGGACGCCGGAAACCATCGTACCGGACGTCTGGGTAATGCCCTCGTCCGAAGGTGGATGGCGGGTGGAGCTTGATCCGGCCACGCTGCCCAAAGTGTTGATTAACCAAACCTATGTCGCCGAAATCTCGCAGCTGACCAAGCAAAATCCGGAAGGCAAAGCGTTTCTCGACCATTGCCAGGAAACAGGGAACTGGCTGATCAGCAGTCTCAAGCAGCGCGCTAAGACGATCCTTAAGGTTGCGACCGAAATCGTGCGCCAGCAGGATGCCTTTTTTACACACGGCGCCGCCCATCTGCGGCCTCTCTGTCTCAAAAATGTCGCTGACGAGATCGGCATGCACCAGTCGACGGTAAGCCGGGTGGCTTCGAACAGGTACATGTTAACTCCGCGCGGGGTGTTCGAGCTGAAGCATTTTTTCGCTGCGCCAATCGCATCCTGCGAGGGCGGCGATGCGCACTCCGCCAAAGCTGTCCGCCATCGGATCAAGGCAATCATAGCCGAAGAATCGCTCGACAAGGTACATTCCGACGAAGACATCGTTGCTCAACTCAAGGAGACCGGCATCGATGTCGCTCGCCGTACCGTCACCAAATATCGCGAGGCGATGAACATCCCTTCCTCCATACGACGGCGCCGCGATAAGCGTTTGTCCGCAGCTGCGATCAAGCGAAGTGACTAACCGACATTCGTGGTCGGCGAGAGGCAACTCTCAACTTCCTCCGGGCCGAAGCAGCTTTCGAAGTCATGGCATTCCCCGCAACTGGGTGCTGTGCATGACGAAAAGCCTTCGGCCTCACACAGCTTGCGGTAAAAGTACTTTTTCCATTTCATGTTTTCTGTGTTGCCTGCCGCCAGCGCGGGAAAATGTCTGGCAAGCAGGCGGCTGAGCTCAGCGCGATTTGAGAGGCCAAGATCCCGCCAAAGATGGTCCATGCGCATCGCACGCCGGGCGATGATCTTGGCCAAGCGGGCGCTCGCCGGGTCGGCCGGCGCAGCATGCGCTAGCAGCAGCCGGCGTAGCAGTTCCTCTTCCAGTTCCGGCTCGGGCTCGCTCAACTCCTCCAAAGCGAATACGCTGCTGGAGGTAGACGGGAAAGTTGCGGCCAAGACATCACGCAATTCGACAGACGAAAGGCCTGTCCCCTCCGTCGCCAACACCTCGCCCGCCTGGACCTCCTCAAGCGAACGTGAATGTACGCAGGGCAGCACATGCTGATCGAAGCTCCTCCCTAGCTCGGACCCACGCCATTGCGCGCTGGATAGGCAGCCATCATCGTAACGGCCGGCTTCAGCTTCCGGCATGACAAAGCGCCTTGTTGACCGCAGGGATGATCTTGTCGCCCCAGAGCTCGATCTGGCGCAGCATCGTCTTTTGGTCGAAGTCGCCCAATTGAGTCTGAACTGCGATCTGGTCCGGTTTCAAGATATCGATCTCTTCCAGCAGGCGATCAATCACGCGATTTACGCTGCCAATCGGCAAATTTTTGCGCATGGTCTCGAAGGACAGATCCTGCTGGGTCGGTGTCTCCTGCAGCAGGTAGCCATCGTGGCTCTGTTGGCGGCGCTGATGCAGGGCTTCAGAAAGCCGGCGCTGGAAGCGGGCATTGTCGAGATAGCTGTTGATCTCCAACTCGTCGTGGCTGGCATAGCAGCAGCGCAGCAGCGATATCTTGACGTCGGTGACGTTCTTTTCCTCGGATGCCGCCGCCCTCTCGACTGATTCACGCAGTGTGGTCAAAGTCTCTAAGCCGTCGTGGAAGGCTGTGACAAAAAAATTGTGCCCCTCGCGGTAGGCCCGAGCCATCCGTGCGGCTCCGCCAGCGATCCAGATAGGCGGCGTCGGCTGCTGGACTGTGCGGACCGAAATCGCTGTTGGGGGGATCTTCTCATATTGGCCGTCGTGTTCGAAGACGTTTTGGTTGAGGCCCTTGAGAATGATGTCCAGGTATTCCGAAAAGACGGCCGGCGCCTCATCGATGTCCACGCCGAACCGTTCGAACTCGAACTGCTGGTATCCCAAGCCTACGCCGAGCTCGAGACGGCCGTTCGCAACGATGTCGGCGAAGCCGATCTCGGACAGCAGGCGCTGCGGTTGGTAAAGCGGCAGCACGCAGACGGCAGTGCCCAGGCGAATCGTGCTTGTCAAGCCGGCGCAGTGCGCCACCATCATCAGCGGGGATGGTATGAGGCTGTAATTGTTGAAGTGGTGCTCAGCAAACCACGCGGTGTTGAACCCAGCCTGCTCCGAAGCGACGGCCTGTTCGATGGAGTTGCGGATGACGCTTTCTGAGGATTGGTGATAGCCACGCTGGGCGGCCAGAATGAAAGTGGCAAATTCCATGATTTCTCCTCGTTATAGACACGTCAGCCGACCGGGAATGTGCTCGGCATGCGCATGCTTGGATCTCAAGCACCTCAGGTGCGTCGTGGAGCCGAGGCTTCATAATGCTCGGCCGGTCGCCCTGCGAAGGCCTGGCAATTAACCTGCCGCCTCCGCAAAACATTCGTCATAGAGCTCGCTGGCGTTTCCCGCATCACCGAACGAGGTCCAGCCGCCGTCCACGTAGAGGATCGAGCCGTTGATGTATGAGGCGTCAGACGAAGCAAGGAAGAACGATGCATCTGCGACGTCTTCTGGCCGTCCCATCCTGCCCATGGGGATGCGTCGTCCGATTGCTGTCAGGTCGATGCGGCCGGCTTTGGCCAACTGAGCAAGTGCGGGCGTGCGGATGTGGCCAGGAGCGACGGTGGCTGTCCGAATTCCGACCGGCCCGAGTTCGGCCGCCATGCAACGGGTCAGCATATCCATCCCCGCCTTGGAGGCGCCGTAGGCATGGCGCGGCGCGAACGGCAGAAAGCTGTCGATCGACCCGAGATTGAGGATCACGCCGCCCGGGCGCATAGCCTTGATCGCTTCGCGCGCGCAGGTGAAGGCGCCGGTAAGGTTGACATCCAGGACGTGTTCGAGCTGTTTCGACAGTTGCTCGATCGCAGGCACAATCCTGTCGGCGGTATCAGCACTATTGACCAGAACATCGATATACCCGAAGCGTCCCCTCAGTTCTTCGAACATCGACACCACATCGCTCTCGACGGCCACGTCCAGCGATTTCGCCAGATGCTTGCCGGGGAGCGATGTAGCCAGCTCTGCCGCTGCAGTGCCATCTTTATCAGCAATCACGACGGTGTCGCCGTTCGCGGCAAAGCGGCGAGCGACGGCCGCGCCAATGCTTTTTGCGCCACCGGTGACGAGCACGATTCGCGCATCTGTGCATTCGGCCGGACAGGAGAGCTCGGCTTGGAGCGCACCATCCACCGGCGGGTGAGCATCCCCCGGCTGGTTGAATGACATCCAGCCTCCGTCGACTGCCAGCACCGAGCCGGTGATGTAGCGCGCCTGCGTGCTGCTCAGAAAACGCACGACCCTGGCGATCTCGTCGGGGCGAGCCAAGCGCCCCATCGGCACGCGGCGGCGTATCGCCGCGAGGTCCATTTTGCCAGCGCGTGCCAGTTCTGTGACCATTGGGGTGCGGACGGAGCCCGGCGCCACCGCCGTGACGCGGATTCCTCGCATAGCCCACTCGCATGCAAGGGACTTTGTCAACGAGATCACGCCAGCTTTCGAGGCTGCGTAGGCGTTGCGCCTGGGATTGCCGACCACGCCCGCCATCGAAGCCACATTGACGATCGCACCGCCCGGCTTCATGCGCCGCGCCGCTTCCCTGGCCATAACGAATGGCCCAATAAGGTTCACTGTCACGCCGCGTCGGAAGGTATCGACAGCGGTGTCGATGATCCTATCCATCGTGGGTCCAACCGCCGCATTGTTGATGAGGACATCGATTTGCGCGAAGCGTGCTTCGACCTGGCCGAAAAGTGAGAGCATGTCCTTCTCTCGCGACACATCGCACTCCAGACCGACGTGCGGCGACCCGAGATCCCGAGCCAGTTCAACCACACCACTGCCCGGAAGGTCCACCGCAACTACAGTGTCTCCGTCCGCGGCAAGGATATCGACCAGGGCACGGCCGATCCCGCCCGCAGCGCCTGTGATGATTACGGTGCGTGCTGCCAGTTTCACGAGAGCTTCTCCACGATGACCGCTTGTGATCTCAGCCCATCAACCTTGGGCGGAATGAAGGGCCGAGCCAAATCGTTGCAGTGACCGCCAGTTGCGGCCCCACACAGATGTCGTTCCCGTAGGGCGCTCATCCTCCATTTCTACCCACTTATGCAGCTCCCAGTTGGGGACCCTCGACGCCATCTTGGTCGGTGGGGATGTGACCCTTGAGCAACTGGTAGATGGGATCGTCTGGATGTGGTGCTCCAATCGGCTGTCGCTGGCCGAACCTATCTGCCTCAAGAATCGCTGGCGGGATTTGCTCCTCAACCCAATCGTAGACGACTGTCCGTTCCGCAATTCGCCACTCGTCCTGCCTCTTCTGAAACAGATCGCAGTAACGGCCGCAAAGCAGCGTCTGACGTATTTCTTGGTCTGTATCCGGTCCGCGTTGCAGCGCGGTGAAATAGCTCTCGACCGCGGCCTCTGCTGAACTGATGAAGTCGATCAGGCTGTTCGTGATTTGATGGATGTTACGGTGCCCCGGCAGACCGAGAGCAAATTGGATGAAGTCCTCTGCCGGTCCGCAATAGGGACCGTGCCTGTCATACGCTTCGGGCCAGTATGCGCTACGCAGCGCCGCCTCATCGGCGCGGTCTATCCCGCGGCAGTACCGATACAGGCAGTTGCGGATCGCCTCTCGGTCACGCAGTTCGGTAATTTTCGCGTGGTCGACAGGGTCTGTCGCGAATTGTATGATTGTTTTGTCCTTCCCGATGCCAGTCTGCACTTTGCGTGTGTCTCTCTCTACAACTGAGTTAGCGGGGGGCTCGTCAACTTCCAGAGCTTGTTCGGGGCAGGCTCGTACCCCTTTTGAGGCAAGCAGTTGCTCCCCATCGGCAACATCAATATCACCGGGCAAGATGTAGCCGGCGTCATCAAGCTTGAAGACTCTCGGCGCCCGCGCCCAGCAGCGCGCATGACCCTGGCATCTGGCTTTATGTACGACGACACGCATAGCGAACTCCAATGTCGTTGGCTGAAACTTCAGGACCAGTCCAGGATCAGATTCTCGATCCCGAACACATGGCCGCCGAAGGTGATAGGTTCAGTCCCTGTCTTGATCCGAAAGGCTGGGATGCGCGCCAGCCACTCCTCCAGGCCAATGACAATCTCCCGCCGGGCAAGGTGTGAGCCAAGACAACGATGGGGACCATAGCCAAAGGCAGCGTGCCGGTTGTCCTCGCGCGCCAGATCGATCTCATTCGGGCATTCGAATTCCGCCGGGTCACGATTGGCAATCATCGTGGCACAGGAAACATAATCTCCCTTGCGGATCGGCGCGCCTTTGAAGTCGACATCCTTCGTTGCCACTCGGATCATCTGAATGGTCGAATAGGCGCGCAGCAATTCTTCCGCAGCGACGGCAATCCGGTCAGGTTCGCTTCGTAGCAATTCCTGATCTTTGGGGTTGCGCGCGAGATGGGCCAAGTCGAAGCATATGGCTGCTGAGACCGTGTCGAGTCCCGCGACGAACACAAGCACGCCGATGCCACGGACTTCTTCGTCACTGAGCAGACGACCCTCGACCTTTGCCTTCACGATGAAGGTCATGAAATCATCGACCGGCTCCTTGCGGCGCTCGGTGGCAAGTTCGTCGATGAAGGCCACGATCGCCCGGGCTGCGGGTGGTCGTTGCTCCTTATCGCCGTGGAGCAGATCTCTAGCCCAGCCGACAAATGTTTCTAGTCCGTCGTCCGAAAGCCCAATAAAGCGAAGGAAGATATTGACCGCGAACGGAACTGCAAAATCCTTCATGATGTCGCAGCTCGTGCCTGATGCGGCGATCCTGTCGATCAGCTTGATCGCTCGTTCCCGGACAGCCGGCTCCAATGCCATTACCCGCTTTGGCGAAAGCAGCGGATTGAGCAGTGAGCGAAAAACACCGTGGAATGGCGGATCGAGCTCAAGCGGGATCATCGGCCAGCTCTCGCCGAGCACAGAGGCGAAGATGCTGCGATGGCTGGAAAACGTTTCGGTGTCCTGCAGCACCCGGCGCTGGTCGCTCGCGCGAGTGATGACCCAGGTACCCCGACCGTCGCGCGTGTTGCTGGTTGAATAAAAGATCGGAGGCCCGGCATGAACGCAAGCAACCGCGGCATGCGGATCCCCGTTAGCCGTCGGCAACATGCCGGGCGACGTAAACAGGTTGAAGTCCCTCACCATTTCGGGCGGGACATGATCTGGAACCGGCCGCGATTTAACCGCGCCAGAATCGAGAGACCGTTCATGAGATGCTGTCGGCATTTGCATGCAATCGTTGGTGCAAGCTCCGTGCCGAATTCGTCTTTCGATAATCCTTGCCGTTTTGCTGGGCAACAGGTGGCGCCTGTGCTGACTTACTGGTCGGGATTGCAACATTCTTGTCCAGCGTCGGACACAGAATGTAGAAAGCTAGACACCGACTTGGAGCAACTCAACTGGTGGGATCGCTAGCCGATCATGTGCCTGGGGAGCATCCAGTTCGAAAGCTTGCGCTAAGCGGCTTGGTGACTTGGCCGAGGTCACCAGGTGGAAACGACCAACACTTGGGGTGAGCCTAGTGGCGCTCCCCTCGATGATGTCTGGCGGGGTGGTTAGCCGCCTCCGTGGGACAAGATCAGCCTACACGAATGGACTATAGCCTCTCCTCGCCTGCCTCATTGGCCGTCCTTCAGAGCCGGCCACACGAGCTTTTGTCTTTCAGCAGGGCGTTTTTCTCGCCAGCTACAGAGCCACACCGACGCCATTAATGAGCGTCCAGTCGACGGGTTGGATGGCCCTGTCCATCTTGCCCAGCACCTTGGCTTCGCATTTGCCGGTGCGGCGGAAGCCTTCAAGACGCAGTTCTTGACCTTCTCCAGATCAGCCTCGGACGGATATCGGCAAGGGTTCAGCTCGTCCTTTTGAACTTGCGCATCTTCGTGTTGGCCAACCCCAGGCCGCCCGACATATTTGCGGTCTATCCGGCACCTCAACTTCGAACAACCTTGCGGCAAGCTCTTGGGATAGCCCACGCTCGTGCCTCCACCACCCGCTCAGCAGAGCCAGATTTGTCGTTGATGGCACGGAACTTGCGCAGTCATTCGCAGATGCGTCACGGACCGAGAGTGTCGTCCCATGAATTCGATCACCAAAAAGGCCGCCCGACGTTGCTGGGACCGCCTGCAATTACCTTATCCCAGAATTGGGAGCAACGGCTTCAAAAGGGATAACTCATCACCTCAATTTTGTCGATCGCGCGGCCATCGAACCGCAGCCATCCATCAGACTTCCGCCTCGTTGCACTCATTGCGACCGCCTTGGTGCTTGCGACAACCGCTCAATTCTGGCTGCCAGGATAACCACATATGGCGACGGAACTTCCTGCTTCAAAGCAATATAGAGATCGTCGATCATCCCCCCATCAAGGCCTCGATCGAGGACACCGCGTTCGGCTTGCTTGGTTCGCAGTGAACAGACCGCACTTCACGAATGCGATCGATGCGACCGCGCCGAGAACTCTCCCGCATTGTCGACGGTTGGGTCCGTCGGCCCTCCGATGAGGCCTCGGATGCGTCGGGCGCCGAGGCCTCGACTGATGCCGACTGGCCGCCGCCGGAAGGTCTCGCGGCTTTGATCCCCGGCGATGTAGCCACCCCTGCTGCAACAGCTCCTAGCCGGAGAACTCATTCATGACCGAATCGGCGACAGATTTAGTGGACGCGGCTTTGTTCGACCGAGATCGGCTTGACCCAGAAAGTCCATATCAACGTTCTGGCCCTGCATGGGGTGCCATCATTTCGCTTTCCTTCGGCACCTTCGGGCTTGTGACGGCAGAGTTTCTGCCCGCCAGCGTTCTGACACCGCTCGCGCATGATCTCCGTATCACCACGGGCACGGCTGGACAGGCGCTAACAGCGACCGCAATCGTCGCGGCGATCTCGGCACCGATAATCGCCATGGTGACAAAGCGTCTGGACCGCAGGGTCGTCATCTGGGCGATGACGCTCCTGCTGATCCTGTCGAACGTTCTGGCAGAGGTTGCGGGGTCGCTGCCGGTTTTGCTGGCGGCACGCGTCGTCCTTGGCATATCGCTTGGTGGTTTTTGGTCTATTTCGGCAGCGTTGGCGATGCGGCTGGTTCCAAGTCACCTCATGCCGCGCGCCATGTCGATCATCCTCACCGGCGTTTCTGTCGCCTCCGTCTGCGCGGCTCCAATCGGCGCTTATGTCGGTGACATTTGGGGATGGCGAGCCTCGTTCAAGGTCGCCGCAATCGTGAGTGCCGTTGCGCTGCTCGTGCAACTCGTAACCATTCCGCCACTGCCTCCGATCGAAGTGCGCAGATTCCGCAGCCCGCTGGATGTCGCGAAGAATCCGGCGATGAAGGTTGCGGTGCTAGTCGTGCTATTGGTCGCTTCCGGCCATTTTGCCAGCTTCGCCTACATCCGCGCCTTTCTCGAGAGCGTTCCTGCGCTCGAAAAGAAGTCAATCCCGCTCGTGTTCCTTGCTTTTGGCACGGCCGGCGTCTTCGGCAATTTAGCCGGCGCATTCCTCACCAAACACAGTCTCAAGGCGGTCGCGGCCCTGCCGCCCCTGCTCATTGCCGTAGCCGCTGTCTCGCTCCTGACCATGGGAGCATCGGCCTTGACCTCGGCAATTGCAGTTGCCGTATGGGGCTTTGCTTTTGGCGCGGTCCCGGTCGGATTGCAGACATGGATGGTGCTACGCGCCGCTCCGAAACAGGCCGAGAGCGCTGGTGTACTGATGGTCATAACCTTCCAAGTGGCCATCGCAGCCGGCACAACTTTCGGTGGCCTATTGGTGGATCACACGGGTATTGCCAGTGTCTTTGTCTACAGCGCGGTTGCCACGTTCCTCGCTGTCTTGACAGTATTTTTGCTCGGCCCGAACCGCAAAACCTGACCGCCTGGTGGGGAGTGACGGTCGGCGGCGTTCACGCTATTGCCACCTCTGAGCTCGGCCCAAAGGCCGCGGCTTCGTCGTAACCATGCGGTCGATGGGGCAGCGCCAAATTGCTTCCTGCTCATCGCGTTGCGATAATACAGCGCGCTTATTGCGTCATCGTGTCCCCGGTCTCGGCTTCAATGCCCGGCTACTGGCTGCGGAGGCAGATGGGCGCCGGCGTCCCACCGACGACGATCGGTCTTTTCTCATGTAGCTGTCGGGGAAACGAGGCAGGTTTTCCGCCAGAACCCGCCAGTCGTCGCGCTCGCGTTCGCCTTCCTTGCGCGCACCGAACAACTGGATGATGATCTTGCCGTCGGACCCATATGCTTCGAGCGAGGTGACGTGACTGTCATTGGTCGGCTTGCGCACGGCCCAAACCTCACGGATTTGGTGGGTCCTGAGATGCAGCCGGAACATTTCGTCCAGCACATGGATGCACGGCCCGATCTGCTTGACCGACTTGATTAAGCCGGAATGGGTCTGGATAGAACCTCGGTTGCCGACGAAGCACATGATCGGCAATTCGTCTTCGGCCGCACGCTGGAGCACGGCGCCAACTGCGGCATTGTCGAGCAGCCAAGCGTAATCCTGGCCGACCATGCGCAAAGCCTGGCAGCGGCTGAGCTTGAGCGTCTTTAGAAGGTTGACGTCAGTCAGCCGGCTCCAGTGCTCGCGTAGGTCGTCCACCGTGCCGGCCCAGTCCGCAGTCCTCGCGCCCAGGTCGGCTACTCTCGCCTTAAGCGACATGGTCGGCTCCTGGTTGGCGGATACGAGCTCGGCCACCAGCTTTCGATAGGCATGAAGGTTGGAGACCGGCCTGAGATGCACCTTATGCACTGCTGCGCCGGTGGCGTCGAAGAATTGCAAACTGCGCTGGATTCCGCCGCGATGGCGCCTTTCAACAGCGAAACCATACCTCCAAGCTTGCGGGAAGACGCGAAGGTCGAATTCGTCACCAAGGACCATGGCGTGATTGTTGCCGGTTATCACTCTGTTGAAGACGCCAATCTTTTCGTGCACGGCACCTTGATTGCGGGTCAGCGCCGTCACTTCGCCCACGAATTCGAGGCCCGTCAGAACGTGATTGACGCGCGGGTCGATGCGTGCCGCGCCGAAACCGCAATGGGCCGCGACCAGTTCCGCTTCCGAAATGGCCAATTGGGCTGCGAAATCACGCGCGGGAATGTTCGGACAGACTTCCCACGCACGCCGGATTTCGTTGGGCGACCGCTTCTTGCGCTGATCCATGTTTTTACCCCTGCCCCGTTCTTCTTTTGACGATCGATCGAAAAACGGGCCTCAGGGGTGTGCACGGCGGACGCGATCGATCGTCAGGCACATGCCAGTCGAATCCTGTCTCCGGGCGGTCAGCGGCCAATCGCCGGTAGAGAGCGATTGTTGGGTGGTCGGCGCCAATCGGCCGATCGAGCATTCGGGTACCACCGGCGGTGCTGCTTTCCCACTCAAGGCGGGTCTGATGGATCATATTGCTCTCCTTCGTTCTTCGATTGCGAGGGCAACCCAAAGGTGAATCGGCCGGCAATTTTGCCGCCGCAACGAAGGCTTCACAAAAATCGTGCCAGTTGCTCCGCGGCAAGCTCTGAACATCTTTGGCTCTGTTCATTGCTTTACGCGTGAGTGCATCGCGAACTCAGGCGCCCTTCCTGTGACGCGGACGCGACAAATCCGACAGTAAGTGTCGGTTGTCGGACGTCTCCCCAGCAATCGAGCATAAGAGACGTCGGGATGTCCTACGGTTTTTGACACGTCTTCCCTTTGGCACGGTCCATGCGAGATGATCCGCGAAAACGTCGGACCGAGGAGAAATCGAGCCATGATTACGCTCACCGACAACGCTGTTGCCGCCATCAAGGCCGCTCTTTACCGCGCCAGCGAGCCGGCGGAAGGATTTCGCATCATGGTCCATGCCGGCGGCTGCGCCGGCTTCCAATACTCAATGGGCCTGGAGAGCGTCTCACGTGAGGGCGATGCGATCATCGAGCGAGATGGGCTCAAGGTGTTCATGGATAGAGGCTCCCAACCCCATGCCGCCGGCATGACCGTGGACTTCGTCAATGGGCTCGAAACATCCGGCTTTGTTTTCGATAACCCCAATGCGCGTGAGACGTGCGGCTGCGGCAAGTCCTGCAAATGATTGCTAGGGAACAGGCTATGTTCGACTATAGCGACGCCAAGGAATACTGCGTCGAACCGGTAACCGCCGGCGCTCTGGAACCGGCCGACACGCACTGTCGGCCCGGAACAATTGCGTTCGGTGATGCGCCAAATCGCGATCATCGATCGTTGCCGTGGGCAAGCAAACAAAATTGCCCGAAACAGCTGAATTCCCGGCAGATGCCGCCACCAAAGGGCAATGTCGACAGCGACCGGTCAGCCAAGCCATCGCTCGCCCGGCCGCCCACCTTACCAGATACGATATGCGCCAGAGGTTCAATGGCCGCCCGCCTACCCTTGAATCATTTCAGCAGTTGAAGGATCACTCCCATGAACCCTGTCTATCTCGACAACAACGCAACGACGCGGGTTGATCCTGCAGTCGTTGGAGCGATGTTGCCTTTCTTTACGGAGCAATTTGGCAATCATTCGTCCATGCACGCCTATGGCGCATCGGTTGCTGAAGCCGTGAGAAAGGCGAGGCAACAGTTGCAAGCCCTCATCGGCGCGGGATTCGAGGACGAGATCATCTTCACCTCGGGCGGGACTGAAAGCGACAGTACAGCCATCCTTTCGGCGCTGGAGGTGATGCCCGACCGAACGGAAATAGTGACTTCCGCGGTTGAACATCCGGCCGTTCTGAAGTTGTGCGCGCACCTTGAAAAGACGCGCGGCGTCAAGGTGCACATTATCCCAGTCGATCACCACGGCCGGCTCGACCTGGACGCCTACAGAACCGCTCTCACTCCACAAGTGGCAATCGTCTCGATAATGTGGGCGAACAATGAGACCGGTACGATCTTTCCCGTGGTTAAGCTTGCCGATCTAGCCAGGGAAGTCGGCGCGCTTTTCCACACTGATGCAGTGCAGGCGGTCGGAAGGCTTCCGATTGAGCTGAAATCGACCGCGATCGACATGCTGTCGCTCTCCGCCCACAAGCTGCATGGTCCAAAGGGGATAGGCGCGCTTTATGTAAGACGTGGCGTGCGCTTCTCCTCCATGATCAAGGGTGGGCACCAAGAGCGCGACCGGCGTGCAGGCACTGAAAACACACCCGGCATAGTCGGACTGGGCATGGCGGCCGAACTCGCCTTGAAATTCATGGACGAGACAAAACGAATAAAATGGTTGCGCGACCGCCTTGAGAACGGGATCATCCAGCGCATCCCAAACACATCCATCAACGGCGATCCGCAAGAGCGATTGCCAAACACTGCAAACATTGGATTCGAAGGTATCGAAGGCGATGCAATTCCAATTGTCCTGAGCCGGCTGGGAATCGCCTGTTCCGCCGGGTCCGCCTGTGCCTCTGGCTCACTGGAACCGAGCCATGTTCTGATCGCTATGAACGCGGCATGTGGGGCAGTCCGCTTCTCCTTGTCGCGTGACAACGGCGAAGATGACGTAGACCGCGTGCTTGAGGTCCTGCCTGCGATCACCGAGAAGCTACGGGCCGTTCCCAGTGCTGGACTGTGCGGGCGAGGTGCGGAACAGCTTCATTCCGGCCCGGGTCCGAGCGGCACAATAGCCGACGAGCCGTGAGGTCTTCCTCAACGTGACGACCCTGCGCAATGGAGAGCAGTCAAACTCGGGGTCGCCTTCACCACTTCAGAAAAGCTTGAGATCGCCAAGTCTCTTGCCCAGCCGCCGTGCCAGAGGTCGGCACGCCGTCAGCAATGTCACCAATGCATCGACACCACAATTACGCGCCGGGAGAATACAATGAACTGCTCCGCTGATAGCCGCCCGATCGATCGCACCGATATCCTAGCGCGACTGAAGGGCCTGTCGGCCGCGGAGGACTTCTTCGCCTGCCTTGGCGTCTCCTACGACCCGAAAGTGATGAATGTCTCGCGGCTCCATATCATGAAGCGCGTGGGCCAATACCTTGCCGAAGAAGATTTCTCCGGTCTGCCTAACCAGGTAATCGCCGCGCGGGTGCGCGCCAAGCTGGAACGCGCCTACGAAGATTTCGCGACTTCCTCGCCGCTCACGCAACGTGTGTTCAAGGTGCTAAGGGACCACGATCCAAACATATGTCCCGCACCTGGCCGCGCCTTCGTCCCGCTCGACTCTGCACTGAAGCGGTTCGGAAAGTAATGAGCCCGACACGGCTGCGACGCGACAATGTCGAGAAGTCGACAAATCCAGTCCTCATGACGCCTCCTCGGAAGCAAACGAAGCCACCTTCTGGAATAGAGGCAGGAAGACGACTTGGCATGAACGATGCAGGCAATGAGGTGAACCGCCAAGCACGAATCCGGACTGGGAGCTTAGAGAAACCGCCAATGCATATCGTAATCTGCATTAAGCAGGTGCCGGATTCGGCACAGATCCGCGTGCACCCGGTGACGAACACGATCATGCGTCAGGGTGTTCCGACCATCATCAATCCTTACGACCTGTTCGCCCTCGAAGAAGCGCTCAAACTGCGCGACGTTCATGGTGGCGAGGTTACTGTGCTCACAATGGGTCCGCCCATGGCGGAGGACTCGCTGCGAAAGGCGCTCGGTTACGGTGCTGACCGAGCAGTTCTCTTGACGGACCGCTATTTTGCCGGATCCGATACGCTGGCGACTTCCTTTGCTCTTTCGCAAGCAATCGCAAAAATTGGGGAGACTTTCGGCAGGCCGGACATCGTCTTCACCGGCAAGCAGACGATTGACGGCGATACCGCCCAGGTCGGACCGGGCATAGCCAAGCGCCTAGATTTATCGCAACTTACCTATGTCGCGAAGATTGCCTCCATCGATCTCGATACGCGAGAGATCGAAGTCGCGCGTCGCGCCGAAGGCGGCACCCAGTTGCTGAAGAGCAGACTCCCTTGCCTCATTACCATGCTGGAAGACACCAACGAAATCCGCCGGGGCTCGCTCCAGCAGGCTCTGTGCGCGGCGCGCAGCCAAGTCGTGAAGTGGACTGCAGCCGACGCCGGCATTGACGATCTCACCCGGTGCGGTCTGCGTGGCTCGCCTACAGTCGTCAAGCGTGTTTTCGCCCCCACCGCACGGGCAGAAAGCGCGGCGCAGATCGACACCGCGGAAAGGGGCTTGCAGGACATAGCCGATGAACTCATCGCCGATATCTTAACCCGCCGGCCGGCGCTGGAACATGAGCTGGCCTTCAACAGCGGCACGTGACGGCCAGGAGCAGAAAATGTCGACCGCAAGCCAAACTACCCCTCGCATTGCCCCCGGCCGTGCCGGTGTAAAGAAAGAACTTCCCGACCGTTTCAAAGACTACCGGCACGTGTGGGTCTTCCTCGAGCTCGAACGCGGCAATGTGCATCCTGTATCATTCGAACTGCTGGGCGAAGGCCGCAAATTGGCCGACAAGCTTGAAGTCCAGCTCGCGGGCGTCGTGCTGGGACCGCCGGGCGAGATGGTCGAGGACGCTGCTGCCGAGGCCTTCGCTTACGGGGCGGATCTTGTCTACATCGTCGATGCGCCGCCGCTCGCCGACTACCGGAACGAGCCGTTCGCCAAGGCGCTCACGGATCTGGTCAATACCCATAAACCCGAAATCCTCCTTCTCGGCGCGACCACACTGGGCAGGGATCTTGCAGGCTCGGTAGCGACGACCCTGCAGACGGGGCTCACGGCCGACTGCACCGAACTTGATGTAGATTCCGACGGTTCACTCGCCGCGACCCGTCCGACTTTTGGTGGCTCATTGTTGTGTACGATCTATACACTAAATTACCGGCCGCAAATGGCGACGGTGCGACCAAGGGTCATGCCTATGCCGCAACGGGTGGATAAGCCGGTCGGGCGTGTCATGCGGCACAAGCTGTCGCTCGTTGAGGACGATATCGTCACCAAAGTCCTCGGCTTCCTACCGGATAACCAGTCGGCAATGGCAAATCTTGCCTATGCGGATGTCGTGGTTGCGGGAGGCCTCGGTCTCGGAGCGGCGGAGAACCTTCAGCTTGTGAAGAATCTTGCCCGAGCGATCGGCGCCGAGCATGGCTGTTCGCGCCCCTTGGTCCAGAAGGGCTGGATGCCGGCTAATCGACAGATTGGACAAACTGGCAAGACCATTCGACCGAAGCTTTACATCGCGGCCGGAATTTCCGGCGCCATCCAGCACCGAGTTGGGGTCGAGGGGGCCGATCTCATCGTCGCGATCAACACCGATCCGAACGCGCCGATTTTCGAGTTCGCCCACCTCGGGATCGTCACGGATGCAATCCGCTTCCTGCCCGCACTGACGGAAGCCTTCACCCGGCGGCTGTCGCCGCACAGTCGAGACAAGCTTGCGAGTTGAGGGAGAGGACATGATTGAACAATTCGATGCCATTGTGGTCGGAGCCGGCATGTCTGGAAACGCAGCTGCTTACACTTTGGCAAGCCAGGGGCTGAAGGTACTGCAGTTGGAGCGCGGTGAATATCCGGGCTCTAAGAACGTCCAGGGTGCCATAATGTACGCGAACATGCTGGAGAAGATCATCCCGGACTTCCGGGATGATGCGCCCCTCGAGCGGCACCTGGTCGAACAGCGACTTTGGGTGATGGACGACACGTCTCACACCGGAATTCATTACCGGTCGGACGACTTCAATGAGGCGAAACCCAACCGCTACACGATCATCCGCGCCCAGTTCGACAAATGGTTTTCCCGCAAGGTGCGCGAGGCTGGCGCGACGGTCCTGTGTGAGACGACCGCGACGGAACTCGTCCGTGATGGCAATGGCAAGGTGATCGGCGTCCGCACAGACCGGGCTGGCGGAGTGGTCTTCGCGAATGTGGTCGTTCTCGCAGAAGGGGTGTCGGGATTGCTTGGCACTCGCGCAGGCCTGCGCGAGATGCCGAAGCCGGAGACCGTGGCGCTTGCCGTCAAGGAAATGCATTTCTTGCCCGAAGAGGTCATTGGCCAGCGGTTCGGGGTCAAGGGCGATGAAGGCTGCGTAATCGAGGCCGTGGGCACGATCTCTCGCAGCATGGCCGGGCTCGGCTTCCTTTACACCAACAAGGAGTCGATTTCACTCGGCATCGGCTGCCTGGTCTCGGATTTCGCCGCGACGATGGAGAGCCCGTCCGCCCTCCTAGATGCGATGAAAAACCATCCTTCGATCCGGCCGCTGATCGCTGGCTCGGAGGTGAAAGAATATGCCGCCCATCTTATCCCCGAAGGTGGTTACAAGGCCATTCCGCAGCTCTTCGGCGACGGTTGGGTCATCGTCGGCGACGCAGCGCAACTGAACAATGCCATTCACCGTGAGGGTTCGAACCTTGCCATGACCTCGGGTCGTGTCGCGGCTGAGGCGATCATCAAAGTCAAAAGCCGCAACAGTCCTATGACCAAAGCGAACCTTGCGCTCTACAAGACGATGCTGGATGACTCCTTTGTGATCAAGGATCTTAAGAAATACAAGGACATGCCAGCCTTGCTCCACACCAATTCCAGCAACTTTTTTGACAGCTATCCGCGGTTGATGTCGCATGCCGCTCAGAACTTCATGCGTGTCGACGGCACGCCGAAGATCGAGAAGGAAAAGAACACCACGGCCGCCTTCATCAACGCGCGCTCGCGCTGGGGGTTGGTCAGCGACGCGGTCCGCCTGGCATTGGCATGGCGCTGAAGAGGGTACAAGATGACGATCGCAGTGACGAAGGTTCGTGTCGAGGACAAACTTTACCAGAACCGCTATCTGGTCGATTCCGGCCGCCCCCATATTATAGTGCGACCGCACGACAAGCCAAGCGCGAACTTGCTTGCGTTGACCTACGTCTGTCCGGCGAAATGCTATGAGTTGAATGACAAGGGTCAAGTCGAGATCACCGCCGACGGCTGCATGGAATGCGGCACCTGCCGGATATTGTGCGAGAAAGGCGGCGACATCGAGTGGAACTATCCGCGCGGCGGCTTTGGTGTCCTGTTCAAGTTCGGATGATCAGCCGGAACCGTGCCAAGAGCATGCCGGCAGCGAGCAACTGCGGCACACCATGAGCCTCTCCATCCACTTGCAAAGAGCTAGTGAATATTGGCCTTTCGCAATTCAAATTTCCTTGACTCGTTAGCGGTGTCCTCGAGGCCACGGCGCTGCCCTGTGCGCCGGACTTACCACCGGTCACGTGGTCGAGCCCCCCTTTGGGACAACGCCCGGCCATCGTGCCGGATGGCAGCCACAACGGCCGGTGAGCAAGTGGAACGGCACAACCCATGGCAAAGACGTATGTGCTAGTGCATGGTGCCTGGCATGGCGGATGGTGTTGGCGGGACGTGGCCGCCAATCTTCGTAAGATGGGATACCACATGACCACGCCGACCCAGACAGGTGTCGGCGAACGCGCACGTTTGCTGTGCAAGGACATCACGCCCGACACATTCGTGACCGACATCGTCAACCACATTGTGACGGAAGAACTGAGCGATGTGATCCTTGTCGGTCACAGTCTAGGCGGCATCAGCATCACCGGCGCCGCCGACCGGATACCCGACCATATCAGCCATCTCGTTTATCTCGACGGCGCCATCGTCGAGAGCGGTCAAAGTGGATTCAGCACCATGCCCCCCGACATCGTTGCCGCCCGTCGAAAATTGGTTGCGGAGGAAGGACGGGTATCTTCATGCCGACTCCGCCGCCAACAGCATTCGGCATTCCCGAGGGACACTCGCTCACGGACTGAGTGCGGCGCAGGCAGGCACCTACGAAAGCGGACTTAAGCTCGAGCACCCGCTCGGCAACGGCAGGCCCCGAACCTATGTCGTCTGCACTAATCCACTCCACCCGCGATGGCGGGAGCGCGAGAATGGGTCGCGAAGCAGGATGGCTGGGCGTGGCAGGAACTCGCCACTGGCCGACGCAATGACCCTCGCACCGACGGAAGTTGCTCTCCTTCTCTGAGGAACCAAGTAAAGGGTGAGCGGCGGCCGATTCTCAGGCCGTGGCCTTGAGCTCTGGTGCACGGATGTTGGCCCAACGGGTCGTTCCGGTGGCGCCACCGAAACCACTAGGCGGGAGTGGCCTGTCCTGCCAGCGTCGCAAGCTTGCGAGCGTTCCGCCGCGGCCGCGGCCCGTAGCGCCGGGCAACCTCCGAGATCACCGCGTCGGCTCCAGGGTCTCGGAGATGACTCCGTGCCTTGTCGTCCATCGACCAACGCCGCCGACCAACAGCGCCGTTGATCACCCTCGAAAACGCCGAGGCTGCCGCTCAGCGTCAATCTTAAGTTCAAGTTCAGACACAAGCCGATCTCCGATCCACGTCAGAATCGGCAGGCCCACAGATCGCCGGGTCCTCCTGGAAGGACACAGCGCTTACCCTTGAAATATGGAGAACCATGGCTTTGCGCCGTCGGCAGTTGAGCTGATCTCGCAATGCTATTTCCCCGGCAACGTCCGCGAGCCGGAGAACTGCGTGCTTGGCGTTCTCCTCTGGAAGGAACCAATCTTTCGGAACGTGGCAATGTCATCGACGAGCTCTCACGGGCCAGCACGATGCCGGTTCGGCGCATCGGCGCCCCCTGAGCACGAAATAGCCGGTTGCGATTCTAACGATACGGCCGGACGGGGGCTGGGACCGCGGCGGACGGAGCCTGACGGCTGATCGACACAATGGAGAAGGCCGGCTGGGTTCAGGCTAATGCGGCTCGAATTCTCGGCCTCACGCTGCGACAAGTCGGCTAGGCGATACGCCGGCATAGTATCGAGCCGAAGGAAATTCTAAGAGCCTGATGAGCCAATCGTCAGGCCAGTGGTCTTGCGCGCCCTGTGCGCGACAAGGAGTGCTTTGTGCTTCTGAACGGATTTGGACTTGTGCTGTCGCAAGCAGGACAAAATTGTGTCGCGCCCGCCTGACACAATGCGATATTGACCCAAATAGTGAACTGAAGCCGCTGTTTTAAGTTGGTATGGCTCTTGCACCTTGAACCGCGACGTTACCAGCAACGGAGCCGTTTGATGTCCTCACCGACAGTTTCGATTGAGGGTCCGACTAGCACGACATCCGAGGGTTTTCTGGCAGCCGCGAAATCCGTCTGCGCATCGTCCTCCTACGGCTCGTCGCCGACCAGCCCGGGCGAAGGGGATCCGGCTATTTGGGAAAGGATCAAGGATCACCCCTGCTTTTCGGAGGAAGCGCATCACTATTTCGCGCGTATGCATGTGGCGGTCGCGCCGGCTTGCAATGTCCAGTGCAACTACTGCAATCGCAAATACGATTGCGCCAACGAGAGCCGGCCTGGTGTTGTGTCTGAGAAGCTGACGCCCGACCAAGCGCTACGCAAGGTCATCGCGGTTGCCAACAAAGTTCCGCAGCTTTCGGTTCTTGGCATCGCTGGGCCGGGGGATGCCTGTTACGACTGGGAGAAAACGAAGGCAACGTTCGACTGCGTCATCAGGGAAATCCCCGACATAAAGCTGTGCGTCTCCACCAACGGGCTCGTGCTGCCGGACCATGTCGCCGAGCTTGCCGAAATGAATGTTGATCACGTGACGATCACCATCAACATGGTCGACCCGGAAGTCGGCGCAAAGATTTATCCTTGGATCTTTTATGAAAATCGCCGCTACTTCGGCATCGAAGCCGCTCGAATCTTGCACGCGCGGCAGATGCTGGGCCTGGAGATGCTGAGCGCGCGCGGCATCCTCACCAAAATCAACTCGGTGATGATTCCTGGAGTGAACGACCAGCACCTGTTTGAGGTGAACAAAATGGTCAGGGAGCGGGGCGCGTTTCTGCACAACGTGATGCCTCTGATTTCGGACCCGGCGCACGGTACCCACTACGGACTCATCGGGCAGCGCGGCCCAACGGCAATGGAGATGATGGCTCTTCAGGATCGACTTGAAGGTGGCGCCAAGTTGATGCGCCACTGCCGGCAGTGCCGGGCAGATGCTGTCGGCCTGCTCGGTGAAGATCGTGGCCAGGAATTCACGCTGGACGGGATTCCCGACGATGTCGCCTACGATGCTGGCAAGCGTCAGGCCTATCGGCAGGTGGTCGCACACGAGCGCCGTGATCATGAGGCGGCGAGGAGCGAGGCCATCGGTATGGTCAAGGCAACAGACTCCGAAAAGTCGCTTCTGGTTGCGGTGGCCACTAAGGGAGGTGGACGGGTCAACGAACACTTCGGCCACGCGAAGGAATTCCAGGTTTATGAAGTCTCGCCTAGAGGGATCAGCTTGGTCGGGCATCGGAAGGTCGAGCGGTATTGCCTCGGAGGCGGGGGCGAAGACGCCATCCTCGAGGGCGTCATCGCAGCGCTCGAAGGCATACACATAGTGCTATGCGCCAAGATCGGAAATCGCCCGAAGGAACAACTCTCGCGAGCTGGACTGCGCGTAACCGACGCCTATGGCCATGACTACATCGAGACCGCAGTCAGCGCACTTTACGCGGCAGAGTTTGGGATCAGACCACTAGCGGCGACGGCCTGAGCCGTCTCGTCCGATAACCAGGAGTTAGAATGGCTTTAAAGATCATCGCATCCCAATGTACCCAATGCGGGGCCTGCGAGTTCGAATGTCCTTCGGAAGCGATCAAGTTCAAGGGCGACGCCTATGTGATCGATCCAAACAAGTGCACCGAATGCAAGGAGGCCTTCGATACGCAGCAATGCGTGTCGGTCTGTCCGGTACCGAAAACCTGCGTTCCCGCTTGATTCCTACCGAAACGGTCGGGTTCGCCGCACGACGACGCCTGCAACCCGCGACCACAACAAAAACCTCGAGAAAGGAATGGACAGCATGTGGTCCAGACGCGAACAGGAGGTCGAAATCGGCAGACCGCCACGGTTCATGCAGGGTGAGCGGGTCCGTGCGATACGCCACATAAAAAACGACGGCACCTATCCCGGCAAGGAGATCGGCGAAAACCTCGTGCGGAAGGGCGACGAAGGCTACGTGCGCGACATTGGAACCTTTCTCCAGCAATTCTTCATCTATGCGGTCGAATGGATCGATCGTGGCACGGTCGTCGGCATGCGAGCGCGCGAACTCATTAGCCTCGACAAAGTCGAGGTTCCCTGCGGAGCTGAAGGCATTTCCAACGGGGGAACAGCCGGATGAAAGTAATGATTCGCAGGACCGCTACTGGCTTGTCGGCTTATGTCCCCAAGAAGGATCTCGAAGAGCCGATCACCGAGATTGAGAACGCTGACTTATGGGGCGGGACCGTGACGCTCAGGAACGGTTGGCGGCTCATGCTGCCCGACCTTCCGCGCGACACGCGTTTGCCGATCACCGTCGAGGCGATGAAGATTTCCGACGGGGCCTGATGCCGGTGGGTTCAGTGGCGGAGAGGAAACGCGTATGAACACGATGCTGAGCTGGGACCATCTCGTCGTCGTCCGGGGCAGTTTTGCCAAAAAACTGATTGACCTGCTGAACGGCGCTCTCAAGGCCGATCGAGTGATCCCCTATCTCGGTCCTGGTCTTCTGCAGCTTAACCCACCGGAATCACCTGTACCTTGCACCCCTGAAGATGTCGCCGCGGCCCTCAACAAGCGGGCGCCTGCCCCTTCCAGGATTCGCACCAATATGTGGTCGGTCGCGCAGTTTATCGAGCAGCGCCGACATCGTCGGACTCTCCAAGCGTGGATGGCGGAGATATTCGCAGCCCCCGCCGAGCCGACCGTTCTTCACGCCTGGCTCGCAACCCTTCAACTGTCTGTCATCATCGACAGCTGGTACGATGGCGCCATGCGAGCAGCCCTTGCAGAGGCCGGCCAAACAGACGTTGTCGAGATACAAGGAACGACGCGCGCGACCGGAATCGGTAACATCTGGACGAGAACTTACGATTTGTCAGGAACAGAACTCGAGGCCGAACAAGTGGCTAGGACGGTGCTCTATGCGCCGCACGGCAGCGTCAGGCCGGCGGCAAACTTCCTCGTGGCTGATTCCGATTACGTCGAAGTCCTAACCGAAATTGATATCCAGACGCCGATCCCGGACGCGGTGAAGCAACGGCGCGTCAACCGGGGTTTTTTCTTCGTGGGCTGCCGCTTCAACGATCAGATGCTGCGCACATATGCCAGACAGCTGATGAAGCGCTCCACTGGCCCACATTTTGCGGTGATCGATTCGGCTACGCTGACCAGAAACGAACGTCGTTTCCTTGCCGAAGGCGCAATCACGGTCATCGACATGCCGATCCGCAACGCCGCGGCTCGCCTCGTCGGGGTCGATGCTAGCCAGGATTAATGGCCGGCGATTGCTGGTGAGTCGCTGCTTGCCTCCAAGGGCGAAAACTCAGTTGGGAATACATTCGTGAGTAGTAATGCTAGTGGCAGCACAACGTAGGCTCTGAATTCGTTGGGCGATGTGAAAGGGTCCGCTGCTGCGGGACGTGAGCACGTTGCGGCGGCATTACGCACATGATCTTGTGACCCCCGTGGCAAAAGAACTGAAGCGCCCGAGTCGCGACAACATATGCAGCGCTCAATGGCTTCGACAAAAATTCGGCACAGTTTCGACAGTTCGCATGCACCTCCAGGGTCAACGAGGTTGATTATGCCTGTTTATGTGGGTCGGCCACGCGAGCAGGAATTCCCACTACCTTTGCCCCGGCGGGAACATCTCGTGTGACCACGCAGCCAGCGCCTACCACTGCATTATCACCAATCGTGACGCCAGGCAGAATGATTGCTCCACCGCCGATCCAGACACGGCTGCCAATGTGAACAGGACGCCCGACCTGCAGGCCGGCCTGCCGCTGCTCGGCATCATGTGGATGATCGGCGGTATAAATCTGCACAGCAGGCCCAATTGCCGTTCCTTGCCCGATTTTGACCTCTACCACGTCAAGAATAACGCAGTTGAAGTTGATGTAGGCATTGGCTCCAATGCGGATATTGAATCCGTAGTCGCAAAAAAAGGGCGGACGGATGACCGTTCCGCGCCCAACCTCTCCCAGCCGCTCGGACAAAAGCTCATGCCAATGCCCCGTGGTCTGCCCCAGCGTATCATTGTACCGCTTGAGCCAAGCCCCGGTGGCCAACAGGTCAGCTTGGATCTCCGGATCCGCCGCATTGTAAAACTCGCCTGCGAGCATCTTTTCTTTTTGGCTACGCATCATAGTCTCCCGTCAGGTCGTGTCCCGTACAGTGATGCAGGAACGCACATCAAACTGCCTCGGCAACTTTGTAACTCGGTCTTGCCGGGCGCGCGGTCGGTCACGAGCCGGGGCGACAGTTTCGTCTCGACCAACTTCCGCGAATTTGGATATCGCAGATCAACCGGTCGCAGGGGCCAATACCTGACGAGGTCGGCAACTGTCCAGCGGTCGAACTCACTTTCATGCCCATCTCAGATTGCGTGATATCGAGCGGTAAGCCATCAGCTAATGTATCGACCAGGTCCCGCCAGCGGAGATCTGCGCGTCGCCTCTACGCATGCTGGCGTGTCACCAATAATACATCGATTATTTCTGGATCCAGGCACGTCGAATTGATTTGCCCTTGCGGTGTAGAGCGAAGTTACTAGCCATAGGATTACTCCTTTTTAGTTTGTCAGTCGCAGAGCCCCAGTATGACTACGTGGTAGAAAGCACACGGCCGGAATCTTGGCAGCGCTGTTCACACCCACTTCGTAAGCCTGGCCGATGGGCTCGCCAGAGCACCAATGCTTGACCTGCTCCAGCTCTTGCTCGGCGGGTTGTTTCAGAGACGCTTGATCTCGATACCGCGTTTTCTCAGCACGTAGCCGATCTGGCGCGGGGTCAAACCGAGCAGGCGCGCCGCCTTTGCCTGCACCCAGCCACACTTTTCCATGGCAGCAATGACCGTATCGGCATCGGGCACCCTACCACGACTCGTGGCAGGGCCTATCGGCGCTTGCCCGTCGCCGACGGGCGGGGCGGCACAGGCGGCGGAAGGCTCGATCGTAGTCGACTTCTCTGACGTCGGCGGTCCGTTCTTCCACAGCGCCGCGGCCAAGCACTGATCCGCGTAACAGGCAAAGTCAGTTCTGAGGATTGATGGACCCGTCGCCAGAACTGCCGTCCGCTGAACGCAGTTTTCGAGCTCTCGGATGTTGCCTGGAAATTCGCAGTTCATTAGCACCTCAATCGCTTCGGGAGCGAAGGTCAGCGTGTGATCATTCTCAGTATTGAAATTCTTGAGAAACTGAGCGGCCAAGAGCGGAATATCACCTCGCCTTTCGCGCAATGCCGGCACGCGTAAAGTGACGACGTTGATGCGATAATAGAGGTCTTGCCGGAACTCCTTGCGTTGAACTGCCGTTTCCAAGTCCCTGTTCGTTGCGGCAATCACGCGAACATCAACTTTAATGGTGTGGTTGCTGCCGACGCGCTCAAACTCCTGCTCCTGCAGGACACGCAGCAGCTTAGCCTGGAACGAACCTGATATTTCGCCAATCTCGTCCAGAAACAATGTGCCTTTGTCGGCAGCCTCAAAGCGCCCCTTGCGCAAACTGCTCGCGTCGGTGAAGGCACCCTTCTCATGACCGAACAAGTCAGATTCCAGAAGCGTCTCGGTGAGCGCCGCGCAATTGACCTTGATGAAGGGCTGCTTGGCGCGAGGCGAGAGCTCGTGAATGGCTTTGGCAACCAGCTCCTTACCGGTTCCGGATTCACCTCGCAACAGGACCGTAGTCTTCGCCTTGGCCACCTTGACAAGGTGCTCACGCAGCTTGCGCAGCGCCTGACTATCGCCAAGCATCTCCTTGCTGATCTTTTTACGTTCCATTTGGCAGCCCATCCCACTCCGCCACCCGCCGGTAGAACTGCACTGGACGGTGAGCTGTGTTGTATTTCGTCATCATCATTCTCGATCTCACCTTTGTTGCTTCGAAATTTTCGGCGCGCGGACGCCCTCGGCAAATGGCAATGGCGCCTGAGCATCGTTGCCTTTCACCAGGACGAGCGTCTTCCTCCGCGCGGGCGCTCGCAATATGCGGTTTGCGCAGGCCTTTACTCGACCGGTCGCTGTTCTGTCCGGCTTCTGCCGCACCGCAGCCTGCAAACTCATCCTTGACAAGAAAGGAGGGGAGTCAACCGAGCTCTCCTTGCATTTATGCAAGGAAAATTGTCAGTTTGATAGAATTCTATCAAAACGGCAGAAACGCCCCGCCCCAGTTTGGCTGTACCTGCGGCGTTCAGCGTACGTGACGACATGTGCGGACTTGTCCCAATTGCCATCCGAGTTGTGCGGAACAGTAGCTGCTGCGCTGTTCGCTTCAACCGCGTGAGGCCGGAGACAGTAGAGACGGCGGCTCGTCGAGCGAGGTTTCATTGTTCGGCTACTAAACCGGCTGTCCTTTGGTGGGAGTTGGTTTCGCCCAAGTTCTGGGCCTGGGGGCGTCTAGCCCGTTTCGCCGCACAGGCTCCTTCCACATCGTCGAGGCCGAGAAGGAGGGACCCCACAGCTCTCCCTGTATCACAATGCCCCGCCCCTCAAGCAGCTAGATACGACAGGTGACCTCAAATGAGGCGTCTTGCATGGCTTCTACACCTGCCTGAATGCCAGAACTGCGTTCGTACCGCCCATGGCGAAGGCGTTGCTCATGGCGACGCGCACCTTGCGCTCCCGCGGCACATTGGGTGTGATGTCGAGGTCGCAAGCGGGATCTGGCTCGCGATAGTTGGCGGTCGGCGGCACGACGTCCTCTTGGATTGCCATCACGCAGGCGATCATTTCAAGCGCGCTCGCTGCGCCGAGGCAATGCGCGTGCGTGGACTTGGTGGAAGAGATGGACATCGAATAAGCGTGGTTTCCAAACACACGCTTGATCGCCGCCGTTTCAGTCTGATCATTGCTTTTGGTACCGGTGCCGTGCGCGTTGAGGTAGTCGACGTCCTCGGCATTCAGCCCGGCATCGGCAAGGCAGGCGCGCATCGCCGACGCTGGCCCCTCGACAGATGGCGCGGCAATGTGGAAGGCATCGGCGGAAAGGCCGACGCCGGCGATCTCGGCAAGAATTGTGGCACCACGCCTCGTGGCATGCTCGTAGCTTTCCAGCACGGCCATGCCCGCACCCTCGCCCAGCACCAGGCCCTTCCTATCGGCGGAGAAGGGCCGGCAGGTATCGGGTGAAAGCACGCGCATTGCTTCCCATGCTTTCAGCACGCCCCATGCGAAGGGTGCGTCGCTGCCTCCGGAAACCATTACGTCGGCCCGGCCCAGCTTGATCTGGTCCACCGCCGAGGCGATCGCATGGTTGGCCGAGGCACATGCGGAGGTCACCCCGAAGACCGGCCCGCGCAAGCCGAGGCTCAAGCTCACCTGGCCGGCGGCGGCGCTTGGCATCGTTTTGGGTACAGCGAGGATGCCAACTCGCCTCGCGCCGTCCAAAAGGAGGGCCCGGTAAGTTTCCTCCATCACATCCCAGCCCAAGCCGCCGACGCCCACTGTCGCGCCGAAGCGATGGGCATTCCTCTCGTCGCAGGAAAGTCCGGCCTGCCGCATGGCTTCGCGCGCTGCAAGCACGGCGAGCAAGCTGAAGCGGGCCATGGAGACGAACTGCTTGCGATTGATGTCGTGCTGGGGCAGCGCCTTGATCTCAGCGCCGGTCATGCCCTCCAGGTCATGAAGCTCGGAATTGGCGATCGGGCCGATGGCGGAGCGGCCTTCGCGCATCTCTTTCCACATAGAGGCGGCGTCGGTGCCCAGTCCGCACAGGCCGCCCACTCCGGTGATAACGACGCGCCTGTGCATTCAAGCCTCCTTCGCAAGCAAGCCGCGGACGGCTTCCACGACGTCGCCGACATTCTTGAGATTGGACCAGGCATCGGCCGTGTTCATGTCGATCTTGATGCCGTAGGCCTGCTCCACATCCCAGAGGACGTCCGCCAAACCCAGCGAATCAAACCCGAGCGCGTCCAGTTCCGTGGCGATTGTTATCTCGCCGACGAATGACGTAGGCATTCCCTCACCGCTCTCCGACTCGGCGCGTTTCTTGATCAGGGCAATGACGTCCGTTGCGAATTGATCGGCCATTCTGTTTCCTGTCTTTCTTTCCCGCGTTTCGACCTGGACGCGGCTCAGTTCCTGAGGCGCGCCGCGTCGCGAAAGCCATCACGCTTGGGCAACTGACAAAGCCCAATGCTCATAAAGCCGGATCAGGTCCGGCCGGTGTGTGGCGTAGGTGCAGTATGACGATGTGAGCCGCTACACCGTGCGCGTCTCCCAGTCTGTCCATAGGCTCGGAAGAAGTCGGACCCGGTCAGTTGCAACTCCCTTTCCCAGCACTCCACTGCCCGGTAGAGCGCATGAAAAATCTCCTTTCGGGCGGTTTCTTAAGACGCTCGCCACGCCATGAGGCAGTGGGGGCATCGGTGTCCATCAGGTGCTTCTGCCCATGCAGGATTCCAGAACATTGATGAAATCGTTTGTTTCGATGAAAGGCATCCACACTTTGGATGGTTGACCACGCTTTTCAAAGATCGTGAACTACATCTCCTCGTTGTGCTCGACGCACTCCGGACAAGTAACCTCATGGGCGCGGCATGCAGGATTAACCGAGCCCAGCCGGTCATGAGTGCGGCCGGCGCTCGGCTGCTCGATTTATTTGCGCGATAAGCTCGCGACCATGTCCGCGGAGGTATTCAAACTTAACGCTGCGTCCGGGAGCTCTTGCCCTCCAGTTTGCGACGCTCCCCCGCCCATCCAGTGATCGTTTATTTCGTCGGATAGTTTGACCCGGCTCTACCGAATCGCCGCTTCAGGATCATTCTTTCCGATTTCGTCACGCTCGTATTTCTGCCGCGTCCTACACCGATTGGGCGCGAACAAAACTGAGCGCCTTGGAACCCGAACCCGTGCGTCGTGACCGGGAGCATCCGGGGCGAACTCATCCGCTCGGGGGCATCGCATCACCGGACGGCGACAGGCACGGTCGACCGGCATCTCGGCATCGGCTGGGAATTCGTCCATGGTCTGCATTGGCGACGACGCTTCCTGAGGCCACGTAGCCCTTATGCCAAGCTGGGCGCCCGGGTCGAGCGCGTAATGACGACAATTGCTTCGCTGCAGGTCAAACGCTTTCCGGGCCACCTGCAAAGTCTTCACCCGGCCGTACAGCGCCCAAGACCACTGATGTGATCGACAAGAGCCTTTTTGATAAATCTGCGCTATTCTCCTGTCGCGCACGGACGACCGCGTGGCGAAGAGCAGGGTCCGAGATGAGAGCCCTGCCGCGCAGCTTCTATCGTCGCGCCTCGTTTGCGGCATCCGTGCCTACCCTCTTCGGACCTCGTGGGTTCCAACCGGCGACGAGGCGTGCATAGGCGCCCTCGGCCTGCTCCACCCAGCGGCGCTCTTCTTCCCGGTGGCTCTTTATGTTGTAGGCGTGCGCTCCCTTTTGGCCGCGCACAGCCTTGCTCCCGGCCTTGAGTTCCACATCGCGCAAGCTTCTTGGCATGCAGGGAGGGTCGAGCCCACGCGTAACTCTCGCCCTTCTCAACAGATGACAGATCACGACAGAGAGTTTGCGTGCGGTTGCCACGGCCGCGACATGCTGTCCGCGCCGGGCTCGCACGCCGCAGGGAGAAGGCTCGCAACGGTCCGGGAGCACGAGCGGCCGCCCAGGCCGCCTCGACGAGCATGCCGCGCGCATGACCACGGCCCTGCTTGGTGATCCGCCCATGGTAGGCCGGACCTGGCCGGACTGCTGGACGCTTGGGTTCAACCCGAGATAGGTCACGAGCTTCTGCGGATCGTCGAAGCGCGACACGTCGCCGATCGCCGCCCTTCATCGCCAGCGCGACGGTGATGTCGACGCCGGGAATGGTCATCAGCCGCTTCACGCCTTCATCCTCGAGAGCCGAGCGGACAAGATCGCGTTCGATGACCTGGAGGTCTTCGCCCAATCGGTCGAACTCGCGCAGATGCCCATCGATCGCGAGGCGCTCGTCCTGCGGTACGACCTGCTCGATTAACCAGGTCCGACCCTTGGCGCCGCACAGGTCAGCATGCGGGCAGGACGGATCAGGTGGCTATGAAGGATCGACTGGATGACGCTCTTCAATCGAGATCTCTGTCGGACAATCTGATTGCGCCGTGTCACCTGTCGACGCAGAGCCTGCGTCGGCTCGTCCGCAATCCAGACTTCTGGCAAGAAGCCGCTGGCATAGAGCTGCGCAAGAACGTCGGCGTCGATCGTCGTTTTGATCTTGGCATAGGCAACGATAAACACCTGTTTCGGCTTGGCGATCCCCACCTTCTTCACATGCGGCGCAACCACAGCTGCAGCGGACGTCGCGTTGCCGGTGGCCTCGATCACCCCGACATCGTTCGGCGACAGCTTCGCGGCGAACGCCGCCAGCAGATCGCGCCGCATGTCGACGCGGCCGAGTCGCCTGAGCCTGCCCTCCTCCCATGCCACTGCTTCGGCGAAGGCGCGGTGAATATCCAGTCCGATGATAAGCATGCCCGTTCCTCCTTCTTGGCTCGGTCAAAGACGGGAGCTGGCGGGCAACACGACATCTACTGATCCGCGCTCGCAGCGCATCCGGGAAAGTCGCGAGGGGCGGCCATGTAACGAGCTCGGGCTCTCAGCCCACGGTCTATTGACGGCCTGCCTGCACCTTTGTGCTCCCGGTGCCCCACGTCCCGGATGGGCTCACCATAAGGGCGTTCCAAAACAAGAACAGCAGGACGAGAAGGCACCACAGATCACATACCGGATAGCGGCAAGGCCAAGCGCTTCGTTCAGATAGGCTTGCGCCAATGGGCTTAGGCCGAGCCTACAACAGCTCTCAAAAACGCTGCCGGACTGCTGCATTGGCTCGCCGATACAATTGGCACAGGCCTCACGGCAGCTTAGGATCAAACCGCCCATCAGTCGCCTCGGACTGGAAAGGTGCACCCTATTAGGTTCCACGCCTAGCTAGGTCGGGGCCGCCGAAGACGCTGGTTGATAGACCGGCGCCATCGGCCCGGCGTTTCAAACTGCCAATCTCTGACCTGCACAGTACGAACGATTGCTCGCTTCGGCAGATCACGCGGCTCATATGTCGGACCTTAACGTCATCCATCATAAACTTTTTGCGACAAAAGATTGCAAGAATGCTAAATTGTTAAAGTCGTTTGTTTCGGTTAAAGGCATCCATCCCATGGATGGCTGATGACATGCGTTTCAAAGGACTTGATCTAAATCTCCTCGTTGTGCTCGACGCACTCCTGACGGAGCGTAATCTCTCGGCGGCGGCACGCAGGATTAACCTGAGTCAGCCCGCCATGAGTGCGGCCGTCGCCCGACTGCGCGATTATTTCCGCGATGAACTGTTTACGATAAGAGGTCGCGAAAGATTTCTAACCCCGCGTGCGGCAGCATTTGCCCCCGCAGTTCGCGACGCTCTCCAGCACATCCAGTGCTCGATTATTTCTTCGGATCCGTTTGACCCAGCTCGAGCCGATCGCCTCTTCAGGATCATTCTTTCCGATTTCGTCACGCTCGTGTTTTTCGAAAAGCTTGTGGAGCGTATTTCACGGGAAGCCCCCGCCGTCAGCTTCGAACTGCTGCCTGTCGACGATAGCCCCGATGAGCTTCTCCGGCGCGGTGACGTCGATTTTCTAATTCTACCGGATATGTTCACGTCGAGTGTGCATTCAAGCGTTGCGCTGTTTGACGAGAAGCTCGTGTGCGTAGGCTGTCCCACAAACAAGCAGCTGCCACAGCAGCTTACATTCGAGAGATACATGTCGATGAGGCACGTCGCGGTCAGGTTCGGGCGTACGATGAAGCCGTCTATCGAGGAATGGTTTTTGCTTGAGCATGGCCTTAAGAGACGTGTCGAGGTCGCCGTGCAGGGCTTCAGCATGATTCCACCTATGGTGTCCGGCACAGCTCGTATAGCGACCATGCCCTTACGGCTGGTCAGGCATTTCGAAAAAACGTTCCCCCTGCGGGTTATCGAACTTCCGCTGCCATTTCCCACATTCACCGAGACCCTCCAATGGCCGGCCCTCCACAATAGCGATCCGGCAAGCATCTGGATGCGGGAGATAATGATACAGGAGGCATCTCGGATGGCTGCCCCGCTGTGAACCCACGGAAAATTCAGGCGCACCTATAGTCACTACTCCTGTCACCATCTACTTTGACGACAATAGCCCTCGCCGGATAAAGTCGATGCTGGCGGCAAGTGCGCCTGCGAGATCGTCCAGAGAATGGACTTCCTCGACCAGCTCGAATGAGAAAGGTCCCGCGTAGCCGCCATCCAGCAGCGCCTGAATCTGGCTGCCATTGTCGGAACCTGCAAGAAAGCGATCGGGGTAAATCCAGAAGGTCGGGTCGTTTACGCTTGAAATGTGCACCAGGCCGGTAAGCTCGCAGAACAGGCATGTCTCCCCGGCCAGGGTGTGGTGGAACGTGTCGTGCACGAGGCGAAAGACGGACTGGCCATCAACCGCGGCAACGGCCTCGGCCGCTTCCTTCTTTGATCGAAGCGAGCAGGTTCGGAAACCCAGCGGCTCGATGAGACCGATCAGACCCCGCGACTGGAGGATTGGCTTGATCTCGTTTAGAGCGAAACGAAGATTGTCCTGGCGCTCGCTATTGGTGGGCCACGAGCTGCGGTTGGCCGGCACCAACACGAGCGTCTCCGCCCCGCACGCCGTCGCATAATCGGCGAGGTTGCTTGCCTCGGCCTGACGCGTTGGAGTCCAGTCGTTGAACCGCTGCAAGGCGTTGACAGAGATGATCGTGACGCCCGCTTCGGTAGCGGCCAACCGAACGTCCGCAGCCGGAATGCCGCGTGCGACAGGATTGCTGAAATGAGGGTAACGGATTTGGACGTCGGTCAGGCCTTGGTCACGGGCAAGCGCGAAAAGCGCACTGACGTCAAGGCGGGGCGCCGCCATGTGATCGAGTGCAAAGCGGGGCGATACCTGGCGCATTGCTTGACTTTCCTTCCATGAAGCGCGGCTGCCATTTCGGCATCCGGCTTCTTTCAAGACGGAACCACGCCGGTTCACAGATCGGACAGAGACGGCCGAGTCAATCGAGCTTTCCTTTCATCGGTGAAAGGAAAATGGGCGCTCATGATAGAAATCCATCAAGGTCAAATATTTTCCGGAAGATAAATGTCGAACGGCAGAAATGTCTGCCCCGGGCTCTCCGCGACGCCGGCTTTGATGGCCCGCTCCATTGCCATTATCAGCTCCTGGCAAAGTCGGCGCATTGGCGTGCCGACCGCCATCGTCAAGATGTCATCCGCAAGCGCCCCACGTGACTGCGGCGTCATTTCACTCACGATCGCGACGAGATCCTGACCGCTCCCCTCTTCTCGGAGCGCGGAAATTGCCCCCTCTATCCCCCCGCCGGCCATATAGAAGCCGACGAGCTCTGGTTCCCGCTGCATAAGATCCAGCAATTTTTCGTAAGTGAGCTGCCGTTCATCAAGGTTCACGAGCGCATCAAGCACCTCGAATTTTGGCGCGTTCTCACGAAAATACGCACGAAAGGCCGTTTCCCGCGTCGCATGCGCCTGGAAGCGATGGCTTCCGACAAACACCGCCACCTTGCCGGGCCGTTTTGCGGCCTTGGAAAACACCCAAGCGGCAGTCCGTCCGACCTTGCTGTTGTTGAGGCCGATGTAGCCCTCGCGCACGCCATCGGCGAAGTCGGATAGCAGCGAAAATACCGGGATACCTTTCGCCTTGAGCTCCTCGACTGATGCTGTGATTTTCGGGTGATCGGCCGCCACCATGGCGATCGCCTGGCAGCGGCTCCCAAGGTCCTTAAGAAGCGGGAGCAGGTCACGCGGCAAATGTGACTGCGCGAACTCGATGATCGGAAGGCCGTGGAAGGATTTAGCCATACTGACCGACTCTTCGATCTTGCGAGCGAAATCTTGGTAGAAATCGTGGGTAGGTTTTCTCAAGATGAAGCCCAGCTTGTAGTGCGGCAGGTGCTGCTGCAAGCGCTGTTTGATGAGACCGGCAGCATGATAGCCGATCGCGTGCGCGGCCGCATGGACCCGCTGGGCGGTCTCCTCTCGCACCGGAAGGCGGACGTTCAGAACCCGATCGACTGTTGCTACGCTGACTCCGGCTTCGCGGGCGAGATCGGCTATTGTGACGCGCTTTCCCCTAGCGATTCTGATCGGCCGGTCCTCCATCATCCGGTGCGCTCCCGCGACGGCTTGGGGCGGCAAGCTGAAATAGTTCCCCCACCCCGCGGATAGCGCATTCGACGAACAGCGCTCCATGCGCACCCAGATGAGTCTCCGTGAACCGTTCGTTTGCTTAGGGGCTTCATGGTGTTGTATTACTCACTGCGTTAGTACTCTATTTCCAGCGCTCTTTGGAGGCTGGCAATTCGACTGTTGTGTCAAGGCCGCTACTTACACGTCGCGCTGTTGCGATCTTGCTTGCGGGGAGCCAGTTTGATGTAACCCTAACCGCGGAAAGCGGTTTCCATCCGTGACTGGTCCAATTCGCCTTCCCAGCGAGCGACAACGAGCGATGCCACCGCATTACCGACTAAATTCGTCAGCGCGCGGCATTCCGACATGAAGCGGTCCACGCCAAGAATTAGAGCCATTCCGGCAACGGGAACACTCGGCACGACAGAGAGAGTAGCGGCCAATGTGATGAAGCCGGCGCCGGTGACGCCTGCCGCACCCTTCGAGGAAAGCATCGCAATTAGCAGCAGGAGGATCTGATCGGCAATTGACAAATCTGTGTTCGTCGCCTGGGCGATGAAGAGGGCGGCGATCGTCATGTAGATATTGGTACCGTCCAGATTGAATGAGTATCCAGTAGGGATGACGAGACTTACGACCGAACGGGCGGCGCCGGCCTTCTCCATCTTCTCCATTAGCGAGGGCAGCGCGGCCTCCGAGGAGGACGTTGCCAGGACAAGCAGCAGCTCGTCCTTGATGTAGCGGACGAGAGAAAAGATCGAGAAGCCGTTGTAGCGGCAGACCGCGCCGAGAACCCCGAACACGAAGAGGAAGGCGGTAAGATAGAACGTCGCGACCAGTATCGCGAGGTTGGCCACCGAACCGATTCCGTATTTGCCGATCGTAAAGGCCATTGCGCCGAAGGCGCCGATGGGTGCAGCCTTCATCAGAATGCCGACGAGCTTAAAAATGGGGGCGGTAAGCGCCTGGAGAAAGGTAACGACCGGCCTGCTCGTCTCTCCGGTCATCGCCAAAGCAATGCCGAACAGGACCGAGAAGAACAGGACTTGCAGGATGTCGCCTTCCGCGAAGGCACTGGCAATCGTTGACGGGATGATGTTCATCAGGAAGCTGGTCACGGACTGCTCGTGAGCCGTGGCCACATAGCCCTTAACGGCTTGGACATCGAGCGAGGCCGGATCGATGTTGAGGCCGGCGCCAGGTTGAACGATATTCGCGACAATCAGTCCGACAACGAGTGCAAGTGTCGAGAAGGTGAGGAAATAAACCATCGCCTTGGCGGCAACTCGGCCGACCTTCTGCAGATCGCTCATGCCGGCAATGCCGGTCGCAATTGTCAGGAAGATGACAGGTGCGATAATCATCTTGACGACTTTGATGAAGGCATCGCCGAGCGGCTTCAGGCTCTGGCCGGTTTCCGGATAGAGGTAGCCAATTGCGGCTCCCAGGACTATGGCGGCAAGCACCTGCACGTAGGTCCGGGCAAAATGGGGCTTGCGGGGCGCTGCGATCGCGCGGGGGACTCTTGGAACCAACACCGTTTCTCTCTCCCTGACCGGATCGGGGTGGGGGCTCCTCCTTCTCCCATGCTGCGCTCCGGTCGAGCGCTGCTGTCATCTCGGAGCAAGCGCCGTGCCAACTGGAGGCCTGTCCCGTCCAGCGAGATTGGTGCGGGTTGCGCACTGGAACCCTCCACCTTTGCCGGAATTTGCACTCAAGGCTCGCCAAAGATCGCGTCTGAAGAAGTGCTTCGCCAGAGAGGGAATTGACCAGGTCGCCTTGCGGCCGTGTCTTTGATGTCTGCCGCAGATCGACTGCCGGCCGATATCTCTGTCGTCTTGGTGACTTTGGTTTGTCAGTTTTGCGACGGAATGCGCGCAAACTGCAGGATATCCTACACGCCCATCAGAGCACGCGGTACAAGCGATTAAGCGTAGGAGCGCATTGAATCTCCGAGGTCAAAAAATCTTGAATAAGGTCCCCGTGCGAAGTGAATCCGCAACTCGTCAAAGTTCTCCACCGTTTGATCCAGCGGTCGCGTTTCCTGGCGCTGCAGGATGGCGTTATCTGATGGCTCAAGCGCTGGAACGCCCAGGAAATCCCAAACCGCTCCCAGGCATTGGGCAGGTTCGTGAAGTAGGCTCTCGTATTCCATTACAAGCAGGTTGGTCGACGTGAAGGAGTCCATAACGCGAGCGTGAAAATCGTCGGCGGCTTTGAAATAAGCCTCACAGTCGGCGATTGACAACCTGACGCTCGGTGGCCGAGCGGTATCGTTGTCCCAGCTGAACTTCAGCCAGTGACCGCTTTCCCTGGCCTGCACAAAGGATCGGAGCGATTCCAATACGTTTCGGCGAACAACAAGGATGACCTTGAGTGCTGGCCAACGAGCCAGTTCCGCAAAGAATGCGGGACGCTCGCGAAACTGAGGTTCATTGATCTTGCATCCAAGATGCGTCACATTCTTGTAGTCGCGCATAGGGCAGCGCACATAGGCAAGCTCAAGAAGCTCGCGATCCGTGCCTAGCAGGCGATCAGTGCTGGGCCAATTGGGATCATATTCGTTTAGCAACTCACCGTTACTCAAAACGGTCGGATGCTCGTTTAGCAATTCTTCTAAATAGTGTGTTCCGGTCCTTGGCATAGCAAGGATCACAAAAGGCTCAGGAGTTGCTTCGTTGTGGGTCATTGCATGTGTATCCAACTAAATAATGGCCGCGACGGTCTGTGGACGCGCACAAGAAGCTTGGCTGCTATCGATTGAACGCTCCGGGTGGGTCCGCGCCTCACCATCCAGCCTGTTCTTCGAGGTGTGGTCGCGAAGCTGGGCGGGTGCCTGCAGCGGCTGGGTGGCGCCCGGCTTCGGCGTTGTACCACTCGCGATTCCTAGCATACGCATGCCTCCGGGCCGCTGTGGGCAGTTTGCATCCGGCATTGCGGACCTCCTTCTGGTTAATGGGTGTAAGCAAGCGTCAACGCATTAGTCGTCGATGAAACAGTCCAGCCGACAGAAAAAAAGGCAATACAGCGAACATGCAAAGTGCGCCTATATGCAGCCCTACATTGTCGCCCAGGCGGCCGAGCATCACCGGACGGATTAGCTCGATAGAATTCGCCAGGGGCGAGAAGGCCGCAATCTGCTGAAACACTCCTGGCAATTGGCCGACTGGAAAAACCGCGCCCGAAAGGAACAGCATGGGTGTGATGACAAGCGTCTGATAGAAAATAAAATAGTGATAACTGGGCGCGAGCGCGATGACGAGCATGGCCAGGCTCGCAAAGGCGAATCCGGTGAGAGCGACGACCGGTAGCACGTAGAGAACCGACGTCCACGCGGCATAACCTAGCGCGGCCGCAACAATCGCAATTGTCGTACCGGCCAGAAAAGCCTTTGTGGCTGCCCAGGTCAATTCACCGAGAACGATGTCGCCGAGGGTAAGTTGTGTGTGCAGGATTGCTTCCCAAGTGCCCTGATCGCGCATTCGACCGAAAACCGCGTAAATTGTTTCGAAGGTTGATGCTGTCATCGCGCTCGTCGCAACCATGCCGGCTGCCAGAAAGGCGATGTAGGATGCACCTTCGATGCGGCCTACCAACAGTCCAAGGCCAGTGCCGAGCCCGAAAAGGTAAATCATCGGATCAGCAAGGGTGCCGAGCATTGAAGCAAATGCCACCTTCTTCCATGCCAGATGATTGCGGCGCCACACCGCCATCCAGTTCCAGGCGTTGGCGGGTAGAGCGGCCGCAAAACGTTCACCCATTGCTCACTTCTCCATCTCACGTCCGGTTAACCGCAAGAAAACGTCCTCCAGACTGGGTGGACGCTCTAGAATACGCAGACCCGCTCGACCGCGAAGCTGGATGCGCACATCCTCCGGCTCAGGCGCATAGCAAAAGAGCGTCTCGCCGCTTACCTCGACACGCTGAACGTACGGTCTGATCAGCGAAATCAGCTCCTGTGGATTACCGCCGAAGATCTCGATCACGTTGCACCCAATGTACTCGTCGATCAGCGCATGAGGACTGCCCTCGGCGATCTTGCGTCCCCGCTCGAGAACACACAGCCGATCACAAAGCCGCTCAGCCTCTTCCATGAAATGGGTGGTCAAAATGATCGTTTTTCCGCTCGCCAGCAGGAAACGAAGTCGCTCCCAGATCAGATGGCGGGCATGCGGGTCGAGGCCGGTCGTGGGCTCATCCATCACAAGCAACTGGGGGTCGTTGATCAGAGCACGTGCCAGCGTCAGGCGCCGCTTCATCCCGCCGGATAGCAGGCCGACACGTGAATCCGCCTTGCTCTCAAGGCGAGCGAACTCGAGCAGCCGTGGGATGACGGCGTTGATCTCTCTTGTACTCATGCCGAAGTAGCGCCCGAACACCAACAGGTTCTCACGTACCGTAAATTCCAGGTCGAGATTGTCGAACTGCGGGACCACGCCTATGCCCTTGCGGGCCAAGCGGCTGCGTGCCGGCACTGGTAGACCGAGGACTGTTATATCACCCGCGTCAGGCCGGGTCATACCGAGGAGCATACGCGCAATCGTGCTCTTGCCTGCGCCGTTAGGCCCCAGCAGACCGAAGCACTCTCCCGATGCAACGGTGAAGGACAGCCCGTCCACAACGAGCTTGTTTCCGAATAATTTGGTTACGCCGGTAAGGTCGATTGCTACATTGGACATGCGTCTATCTCAAGCGGAATGAGTCCGATTGGCCACCGGCAGCTTACTTGCGAATTCTGGTTCAGAGCAGGCCACCGCCTTGAGATGACACCTTTGGAAAGTCGCGGCCGGAGCGACGTGTGTATCGCTTCCGCCAAAGAATAACGTCAAGATGCCACGTGTCGCTTCCACATAGTCCCCGTTCTGACCATAGGTAACTCGACAAGCTTCACCCCGTGTCGACTGACACAACTTACTCGGTCACTCGGCGCTGCAAGGCCGTCAGACTTCACTAGCTGTGAGCGAAAGATCTGCAGTATGAAGTGACTCCGCAATTCCAGAATTGCCCGCAGCATTTGCTCCGCCAAGCGGCATCGCGCTTGTGATTTCCTTTGTGCTGCTGTTGGGCAGGGGAACACTTTTACGCGACAGCCAATCGCTATTGCTCAATGTACACAGGGCGTAAGCCTTCAAGGGGATCAACAGGAATATCCTGATTAACGCGTGCATTGAATAGCCGATGAATCGAAGCTGCCGAGTGCGGAAAGATAACACCGTAGATCTGATTATGGTCATCGTGACAATAGCCAGCACCGTCCACCAATTTACTGTATGTGAAAATAGTAACTCACCGAGCGCCGTTACTACCGCGATGCCGAGCAACAATGGGCCGAGATTCTCTCCCATCACATCCAAAGTTAGATAGCGATCCAGGCCACGCAGTAGACCTCGCGCAAGCATCGTGTCCCGGAAAGTGCTTCGTGCCCAGCGGAGTTGTTGGCGCAAATAAGGTCCCATCTTGTCCGGAACGACTGTCGCCGCGACGGCACCTGGAACGTACTCGGTTCGAAAGCCTGCTTTCAGCATGAGGATCGTAAGATGACGGTCTTCACCGAAGTCGCTTGGTTTCCCCCTGAACAGCTGCGTCTCGTATTGATCCAGCAGAGAAAGGAGACAAGACCGGCGGTACATTGCACATGGGCCGCAGCAGCACATGACCGCACCAAAGCGACCTTGCGCCGCGCGCTCCTCATTGCAAGCCAGCCAGTATTCCATATCGATCAATCGGGTCAACCAAGTGTCGCTGCGGTTGTATGCCGTCAGCTGGCCCATGGCCGCTCCGACCATGGAATCCCGCATTTTTACTGCAAGCTTCGTGATGACGTCGGACGCAAGTGTCGTGTCAGAGTCGACGCTGAGCACGAAATCTCCAGATGAGCGGCGGATGGCGGCGATCTGCGCCTTGCGTTTGCCAACATTTTCGCGGAGCAGAATGAAATTGAATCTCGGGTCGCCCTCGTAGGCGTGATGTACCGGGATGACGGCATTACGATTTCCAGAACCGTCGTCAACCAGATAGACCTGAAATGTTCCGGAGTAATCTTGATTTGCAATGGAAGCTAAACACGCCGCGAGTGTGCGCGGGTCCTCATTGTAGCAGGGGATAATGACATCCACGCTCGGCCAACGGTCGGATCCGAACAAGCTTTCCGACGGCGGCGTAACATTTTCCGGTTGGGAGTAGACCGCTTGCATGCCTCTGTAAACAGTCGAGAGCACCGCATAAGACGAAACGGCAACAGTACTGGCTGTGGTGAGAAGGTCCATAGGATCTCTGTTTGTTCAGGGATGTTGAGGAAGTGATCGGATTACAAATCCGCGGCCGTGCAATTCTGGAATTAGGCGTGACAACGCTGTCACCGTCTGGTCGCGCAGACTGGCTTGATTGCCTGGTTGCAATTCGTCGGGAGCGCACCCGTCGTGCAACAGCACGATTGCGCCCGGCCGGATATCGGCGAGCACTCTGTCGACGATGGCGTCAACGCCGGGGCGAGACCAGTCGCGTGGATCAATGGACCAATGGACGGGCGCCAATGCCTCACCCGCTAATGCAGCGATTACTTCTTCGGTCCAGATGCCATAGGGTGCACGAAAGTACCGAACCATGGCCTGCGGGCAAGCCATCCCTATGACTCTGTTTGCCTCAACTATCTGGCAGTCGACTTCGACGGACCCGCATTTAGCTAGGTCCGGATGAGTCATCGTGTGGTTGGCTATACCGTGGCCGTCTGTAATAATTCGGCGAACGAGTTCCGGCTCGTCGGCCGCGTAGGCCCCAACAACGAAGAAGGTCGCCGGCACCTGATGTTGCGCCAGCACATTGAGTATCTGCGGTGTGAAAAATGAATTGGGACCGTCGTCAAACGTCAGATAGACGCTGCGCTCTGCAATGCGATCGGCATTGTCACTCTGCCCTTCGCATATGTAGTCCAGAGGCTTCATAGTTCCGGACCGTTCCGGTCGATCAGGGTACCAGACGGCCACTCGTCCATCGAGCGTCCGATCGGCGAAACCAACACGAGTACGTCTTCCAGGCGCGTGGGCGGCAGGTCGGGATGCACATCTGGACGGGTCGACCGTACGCGAACGCCCGACACAATGTTCGCGAGGCCGGCTCTGCAGAATCTTTCGACATGGTTTCGCAGCGCGTGCCGAACCGTGCCGAAAGCGAATGGAACACCCAACTGATGGAGCACTGGGTACGCCACGCGCATCGAAAAACCGATTCCGAGCCCTTCAAGATCCGGACGAACCGCGTACAGGCCCAATTCAGCGACGATCAAGTCGACCTCGCCAACTTTGATGAAGCGCCGCAGCATGCCGATGTGAGCCGCTACCCCATGCGCGTCGTAGCCGATTGCGCGGAATTCCGGCCTCGCGCCGGCCCAACTGCGGCCGCCTTCGAATGGCTCCGCGTTGAAGGCGCCAGTCCGTCCATAGGTCTTTCGAAAAAAGTCGGAGAGTTCGACATGGTCGGCCAGTTGCAGCTCATTTTCCCAGCACAACTTCCACTCGACATTCGGACGCATGGAAGACCTCACCTTGTAGCTGTCTGGTTGAGATAAATGTCCAAGCATTGATTAAATAATTGGCGTCGCGCCAACGGGGCGTAACTTGTGGGGACCGCCGAAAGACCAAGCCGCAATGCAGATGCGACTGACTTTGTACGCCCCGCACACCAGATGATGCTCCTCAGATCCAACGCAACCATCGGAACTACCTATCTTTCCAACTTGAAGCGCTTCTATGGGACCTGCAGCAAAAACGGTAAAATCCTTTGTTTAGATGAAAGGTATCCACGCTTTGGATAACTGGGCGAATGCGTTCCATATGGCTGGTCAATTATCGTCGTCACGCTCGAGGCACTTCTGACGAAGCGCAAAGCTCACGCCCGCGGCACGCGCGGCCGTTGCCGGGCCGCGCGATTATCTCCGTAAGAGCCGAGTGGAGCTCAGACACGACGATTGATCAGAATCTGATTCGCGGGTTCAGTATCTCTTTCGTGTATCCAGCTCTGGGCTGTCCTTTGGCGGGAGTTAGGTTCGCCCAGGTTCTGAGCCTGGGGCGTTGGCCCGTTCGCCGCGCAGGCTCCTTCGCACATCGTCGAGGCCGAGAAAGAGGGGCCACACAGCTCCCCCTGTACTTTCCACCACCCGACACCAGCGCTCACCCAGGGCGCCGGCCTTGCTCACCTCAACGGATAGCGCACTCGCGCCGCTTCACGATTAAAAGAATTCTACAAGCAAGATGCCTGTTTGATCGAGAGACGTCCGCTGCCAATTCCCGCATCGCAGAGGCAGCCAATAGCGCTCGCTTTACATAGTGGTCCGGCAAGCAGCTAGATACGACAGGTGACCTCAAATGAGGCGTCTTGCATGGCTTCTACACCTGCCTGAATGCCAGAACTGCGTTCGTACCGCCCATGGCGAAGGCGTTGCTCATGGCGACGCGCACCTTGCGCTCCCGCGGCACATTGGGTGTGATGTCGAGGTCGCAAGCGGGATCTGGCTCGCGATAGTTGGCGGTCGGCGGCACGACGTCCTCTTGGATTGCCATCACGCAGGCGATCATTTCAAGCGCGCTCGCTGCGCCGAGGCAATGCGCGTGCGTGGACTTGGTGGAAGAGATGGACATCGAATAAGCGTGGTTTCCAAACACACGCTTGATCGCCGCCGTTTCAGTCTGATCATTGCTCTTGGTACCGGTGCCGTGCGCGTTGAGGTAGTCGACGTCCTCGGCATTCAGCCCGGCATCGGCAAGGCAGGCGCGCATCGCCGACGCTGGCCCCTCGACAGATGGCGCGGCAATGTGGAAGGCATCGGCGGAAAGGCCGACGCCGGCGATCTCGGCAAGAATTGTGGCACCACGCCTCGTGGCATGCTCGTAGCTTTCCAGCACGGCCATGCCCGCACCCTCGCCCAGCACCAGGCCCTTCCTATCGGCGGAGAAGGGCCGGCAGGTATCGGGTGAAAGCACGCGCATTGCTTCCCATGCTTTCAGCACGCCCCATGCGAAGGGTGCGTCGCTGCCCCCGGAAACCATTACGTCGGCCCGGCCCAGCTTGATCTGGTCCACCGCCGAGGCGATCGCATGGTTGGCCGAGGCACATGCGGAGGTCACCCCGAAGACCGGCCCGCGCAAGCCGAGGCTCAAGCTAAGATGGACGGAAGCGGCGCTGGGCATCACCTTTACTCCAGTGAAGAGTTCAGCACGGATTGCGCTACCCAAAAGCAGTGAGCGGTAAGTTTGTTCTGTTGCGTACGAACCGGTAAATCCGACGCCCACTGTCGCGCCGAAGCGATGGGCATTCCCCTCGTCGCAGGAAAGTCCGGCCTGCCGCATGGCTTCGCGCGCTGCAAGCACGGCGAGCAAGCTGAAGCGGTCCATGGAGATGAGATGCCCCCGGTTGATGTCGTGCTGGGGCAGCGCCTTGATCTCAGCGCCGGTCATGCCCTCCAGGTCATGAAGCTCGGAATTGGCGATCGGGCCGATGGCGGAGCGGCCTTCGCGCATCTCTTTCCACATAGAGGCGGCGTCGGTGCCCAGTCCGCACAGGCCGCCCACTCCGGTGATAACGACGCGCCTGTGCATTCAAGCCTCCTTCGCAAGCAAGCCGCGGACGGCTTCCACGACGTCGCCGACATTCTTGAGATTGGACCAGGCATCGGCCGTGTTCATGTCGATCTTGATGCCGTAGGCCTGCTCCACATCCCAGAGGACGTCCGCCAAACCCAGCGAATCGAACCCGAGCGCGTCCAGTTCCGTGGCGATTGTTATCTCGCCGACGAATGACGCAGGCATTCCCTCACCGCTCTCCGACTCGGCGCGTTTCTTGATCAGGGCAATGACGTCCGTTGCGAATTGATCGGCCATTCTGTTTCCTGTCTTTCTTTCCCGCGTTTCGACCTGGACGCGGCTCAGTTCCTGAGGCGCGCCGCGTCGCGAAAGCCATCACGCTTGGGCAACTGACAAAACCCAATGCTCATAAAGCCGGATCAGGTCCGGCCGGTGTGTGGCGTAGGTGCAGTATGACGATGTGAGCCGCTACACGTGCGCGTCTCCCGGTCTGTCCATAGGCTCGGAAGAAGTCGGACAGTTTGACATGGCCGGTCAGTTGCAACTCCCTTTCCCAGCACTCCACTGCCCGGTAGAGCGCATGAAAAATCTCCTTTCGGGCGGTTTCTTAAGACGCTCGCCACGCCATGAGGCAGTGGGGGCATCGGTGTCCATCAGGTGCTTCTGCCCATGCAGGATTCCAGAACATTGATGAAATCGTTTGTTTCGATGAAAGGCATCCACACTTTGGATGGTTGACCACGCTTTTCAAAGATCGTGAACTACATCTCCTCGTTGTGCTCGACGCACTCCGGACAAGTAACCTCATGGGCGCGGCATGCAGGATTAACCGAGCCCAGCCGGTCATGAGTGCGGCCTTGCCGGGTCGGGCGATAGGCAGTCATGCCCTGCCCTTCCTGCGGGTCAAGCACTCCGAAAAAACATTTCCCCCATAAATGCTAGATCTTCCGTTGCCTTTTCGCGTCACAGGCCGTCAAACGCCCGGCCGTTCACAACAGTGATCCGGCAAGTGTTTGGCTGCGCGAGACGATGCTGCAGGGAGTCGTCCTGCATGGCACTTCGCTATGATGCTGCGGTGCCGTCTAACGGCGCCTCGTGCTTGAACGCACTGAACGGCCACCGCGATCAAAATCGATGGTTCGAGGACCGTTGATCATCACCCCGCCAGCCTCGATCTTGTTTGCCGCCACGAGAGCGACACAGAGACTGCTGGTGAAGATGCCCGCCTGCCCGCTATGTTCCGGATGGTTGACCATCCCGGATGGACCCATCGAGGGTGTCAAGGCGAGCATGAGCACAGGCGCGAACAGTTCACGGGCAGGCGCGACGGTGGCCGCAAAGCAACGTCGCGCCAGCATGCGATCTCAGCAGGATCGGCACCATCCTGTCAGGGAGCAATGCGAGTGGCTGGCTTAGCCGCTGCGACGCTGCCCGGCATCGCGTTCAATTGATCTGGCGCCTTAAATGCAGGAAGGCTTCGCGGCCGGTACGAGGCGCATCCCTCCTCCGAAGCAGCACGCCCAAGTATCATCACAAGCCCCGAGCGCCCGCGTTCGGCGATGTCCAATTTCCGACAATGTCGGAATACAGTCAGATCTGCTGGATTGACTTTAAATGGTTTTCTCATTTGGCACAGCGCATGCTGGTTATCCGGAAACACGTGACCGACCAACAAGAAGTCGCATGACACAACCGAAGCCATCCATGTCTGACGGGCTGCCCAGGATACCTACTGCGACCGCGCTTGCCCGGTGACGACCGCTCCGGCTCCGCCCGTTACCGACGAGGCAAAGTGACGGATTTCCTGCGTTTCAACGACATGGAGGTGGTTGTCATTCCCGCTGGGGGACAGACTCGGCCTGTTCAAGGCATTGCGCGAAGGCGGCAAGATGACGGCCACCCGTGCGCGAACTCAAGGAGCGCAGCCTGTATCGTGTATCAGGCAAATAGGCCGTCGGTCAGTGACCTTGACACAGGGGACATGCGCAAGGTCCTGAAGTTTGATGCAGCGATAGAAGGGTGCCAATGACAACAATAGCTTACAGGAACGGAACCATGGCTGGCGACGGCCGAGCCTTGGGTTTTGACTCAGTATCCGTCGGTGAGAAAACGAAGGTGTTTCGCTTATGCGACGGCACACTCATCGGCGTTTCCTCTTCGTCCTTGGGTATTCCAAAGGCCGTTCGAGACTGGGTTGAGAAGGGCATGGATGTTTCTGATATTCCTGTGCCGCGCAACGACGACAATTTTGAATTTGAGGCGCTGATAGTGCGCAAAAATGGGGAAGCCGTATTGTTGGACGGCAATTGGCTGCCAAGTGATCCCGTGAAAGGTGAATATTATGCCATCGGGAGCGGCAAGCAGTATGCTTTGGCCGCGCTGGTTTTGGGCAAGTCAGCTAAGGAAAGCGTCGAAGTTGCCGCGAAACTCGACGTTTGGACTGGTGGCACAGTCACTGCCATAACTCACTAAACCCGCCTTTCGGCGGGAGTGTGACAGTGCGAGCGTGGAAGTAGGGCGCCACCCCGGGGCACGTCGAGCCCTGTCATGTGAGCTGGTCCATAAGCGCGCGAAAGCGTCCAGTTGTGGCCAAAAGCACGATTTGCGACAGAACCGGCCCGCTTCTATGAGTATGGGCCGCTTTTTGCGGCCAGCGTGCTTGCCATCCTGCCGCCAGTGGCCGTCGCCTTCTTCTTCCAAGGTTACCTCGTCATGAAGTAGAGCACCACGATCTTGTCGGAGAGATCGGAAGGCGGACGGCCCTTCCGTCCGCGTCGGCCAGTTCGAAAGGCGGCGCGGCCTGCTCGTCGATCGCCTGGAAGAACCTCTCCGCGCTGTCCCTCATCTTGTCGAGATCGGCGCCCGGATGGTGGGCCAGCGCGGAGGTCCCGAGGATCAGCGCCAGAAATTGAATCGCAAGCGACGGTTTCGCTTTCATGGACAATGCATTCCGGTTGGGGGCGTTCGAGGGCTCCGCGGCTAGGATTGGTCTCACTGTGTCTGCTCCCGCTCCCGGCGGCTCATCTGCCTGATAGGCGCGTTCCCGCTCGGGCCATGTGCTTTTGATGAAGGCCAGAACGGCCCGGATCTCCTCGTCGGTGAGGACATTCCCGAAGCCCGGCATGTCGCTCTGGTAGCCGCCGCCGACGACCGCGGCCGGTCCCGGCGCCGGCATGCGTCCCGAAGGCAGCGGGCTTTCCAATCGCGCTGACCTTCGCCTGGCTAAAACCGTCTTGCCTAGCGCTATCGCCGCGGCCGGGGCGCGGCCATCCGGTTGGCGAGCCAAGGCAATGTCCAGACCAATCCGAGGCCTGCCGCGGCCACGCATCGATAAGAGGACCGACGCCCTTCTCCTTTGCCGCCGCTGGAGAACAGGTATTTGATCAGCGCGGCCGTCCCGAGGACGAGCACGACGACGACAAGCAGCCACACCAGGCCCGTGCCGAACATCATCATGCCGCTCATGCATTCCATCATCGAAGCCTCCTATTCCGTGGCGTAGATGCCGCCGGTCGCGTCAGACTTTCGGATTTCGAGAATCTCGAAGGGCGCTTCCTTCGTGCCACTCATGCCGGGGGAGCCCATCGGCATGCCGGGCAGCGTCATGCCCTTTGATGTCGGGCCGCTCGGTCAAGAGCTTGTTGACCGTGCCGACCGGCACATGGCCGCTCACCACATAGCCGTCGATGAACGAGAGAAGGCAGCCATCGGCTTCCGGCGGAATGCCCTCTTCGCGGCTCATGGCGAAAAGGTCGTGAGTCGGCCTTGACGGTGATTCCTGGAAGGCCGATTCCAAGGCGAGCTGGCTTGAAGGCCGCGGTCCGGATGGTCGACTAGGCAGCTTGGTTCCACGATCGCAATGCTTGATCGCTTCATTGCAGGCCATGGGCTCTCGCCCCCTCCTTTTGCCACACGAGGCGCCAGCTCACGTGTTGTTGTTGGCGTGCGCCCCGGCAACCGCTTTCACCAGCCGCTCCAGCGATCCCGCGCGCTCCAGCTCCGCAAAGAATGATGCGGCGTGACGCTACCCAGCCGGTGCTTCTCGGCCTTCCAATTAAACTGTCTCGACGAAAGAGCCGTCTCCGTTGCTCCGGTCTCGGTGTTGAGTTCTCTAAGGCTGCGCCACACCTTGGTCCCCACGCCGGCAAATGATCTCACTATGCAGCCCGTGCTCGCACGCTCTCAAACTAATTACCGCTGCTGCAACACGCCGCCTGGCGGCCTGCACCGAAAAGCCGACAGGGGTGCATCTGAATAGCCGTGAACCCAGGTCTCAAAGACCATCCGGCGCGACGAGCGGACGCACCGCACGTGTGACACCCGCCTTGTGGGGCAGGGTTGCCTTTCTCAATCCCGGCGTTGGTCGGCGTCCCAATGAGCAGCAAGCTATTATCGGCCGCCGAATCTTAGTGGCTTCGTCGAGAGCCTCAATCAACCAAGCGGCGAAAGCCCCGCTAGAGTCTCCGCCCGCCTGTCGCTATGAAGCAGTTGCAGCCAGCGCTGCTTCAGGCGCATGAACTCGCCCGATGCAATGATTTCCGTCGCCCTGGGTCTTTCGAAGGGCACTGTTTCTATTCCCTTCTTCTTCGGCGCGCGGCTTGATGCCGACATACGGTTTCTTGACCTGCCGCCTGAACTGGCTGCCGAAGCGGGTGCCCCGCCAGCGACCCCGACAATCCCCTGTTCCGCAACTGCTGAAGAGCCGACTGCGCTCGCATCCCGATATTGCGCAACGGCACTATGCCGACATTCTGGAGACCGCAGCCGCATGAGCCTCGAGATGTTCCGCCGACCGTCGACAAAGGCGTCCTCTCGCCTGCGTCCGCCATTTGTCAGTGCTCGATCTGATTGGGGAGACGCCGGTCGTCGAACTGAAGAGATTCGATACCGGCAGGTGTCGTCGCTTCGTCAAGATCGAAAGCCAGAATCCCGGCGGATCGATCAAGGATCGCATTGCGTTGTCGATGATCGTTAATGCCGAACAGCGTGGCACGCGCGGGGCGGTACAATCATCGAAGCGACCGCTGGCAACACAGGGCTCGGCCTGGCCATCTGGCGGCACGAAGCGCGTGATCGCGTGTCCAAAAGCTGACAGCGTCAGACAAATGTCAGGTTCATTACAACCAACATCTGGGCACTGACGAGGTTTTTCGAAGCAATGGGCGCTAACTGCGCGCTGAGCGCGTTGGCATGGCTTTTGAGACTGAGTGACTGTGACTGCACTCAATGGGGCAAGACGAGCGATGCGCTCCTCCCTGAACCCGTGTGCCGTCTCTGAGAGGAAACCAGCTCGTGCAGAAACCTTTGGAAATAGCTTTGGACCGCAACGTGGTATTGCAGATGGAGTCCCCGGCTCCTTCGATTAGAGTCGAGAACTGGCTGCATGGCGAGCCCCTCACGAGCTTTGAGCCCGGCAAGTGTACATAGTCGAATTTTGGGCAACTTGGTGCGGCCCATGTGTGGACGGGATGCCCCATCTGATCCAGCTGCAGGGCGTCGCCAGGCGCACCATCTGGACAGCAGGAACTGGACTATGGGCAAGGTAACAGGCTTTCTCGAAATCGACCGGCAGGTGCACAAGTACCAGCCGGCCTCCGACCGCATCCGGCATTTCCGCGAATTCACGCTGCCGATGTCCGACAAAGAGGTCGAGAAACAGGCCGCGCGCTGCATGGATTGCGGCATTCCGTTCTGCCATGGGCCGACGGGCTGCCCGATCCACAACCAGATCCCGGACTGGAACGACCTCGTCTACAATGGCGACTGGGACAATGCGATCCGCAACCTGCATTCGACCAACAATTTCCCGGAGTTCACCGGCCGCATCTGCCCCGCACCTTGCGAGGAAGCCTGCACGCTGAACCTCGAGGACATCCCCGTCGCCATCAAGACGGTCGAGCAGGCGATCGCCGACAAGGCTTACGAGACCGGCCATATCAGGCCCTATCCGCCGGAGAAGAAGACCGGCAAGCGCGTCGCCGTCATCGGCTCCGGCCCGGCCGGCATGTCGGCTGCCCAGCAGCTCGGCCGCGCCGGCCACGACGTCCATGTCTATGAGCGCGAGAGCCGGCCCGGCGGGTTGATGCGTTACGGCATTCCCGACTTCAAGATCGAGAAGCACTATATCGACCGGCGCATCGAGCAGATGCAGGGCGAGGGCGTCACCTTCCATTGCGGCGTCAATGTCGGCGTCGACAAGCCGGTTGCCGAGCTGCTCGCCGAACATGACGCCGTGCTTTATTGCGGCGGTTCCGAAACGCCGCGCGCGGCCGGCATTCCCGGCGACGATCTCGGCGGCGTGCATGACGCGATGCCCTATCTGGTGCAGCAGAACAGGCGTGTCGGCGGCGAACCGATCCAGTCGGTGGCGTGGCCGTCGCATCCGATCCTCGCCGGCGGCCAGCATGTCGTCGTCGTCGGCGGCGGCGACACTGCCTCCGACTGCGTCGGCACCGCCTTCCGCCAGGGCGCGGTGCGCGTCACCCAGCTCGACATCCGGCCGCAGCCGCCGGAAAAGGAAGACAAGCTGTCGGTCTGGCCATACTGGGCGACCAAGATGCGCACGTCATCCTCGCAGGCCGAAGGCGCCGAGCGCGAATTCCAGGTGGCGACGCTTGAATTCATCGGCGAAAACGGCCAGCTGACCGGGGTCAAATGCTGCGAAGTCGACGAAAAGCGCAAGCCGATCGCCGGCACCGAATTCGTCATCCGCGCCGATCTCGCGTTCATCGCCATCGGCTTTGCCGGGCCAGCCGCTCGCGGGCCGGTGTCGGAACTGGCCGGCCAGATGAAGATCGCCATTGACAGCCGCCGCTCGAAGAATGTCGAGGCCAATGACCGGGACTACAGGACCAGCGTCGAAAAGCTCTATGCGGCGGGCGACGTGCGGCGCGGCCAGTCGCTGGTCGTCTGGGCGATCCGCGAGGGCCGCCAGGCGGCGCGCGCCATCGATGAGGCGCTGATGGGATCGAGCGTGCTGCCGCGCTGAGTCCGTCTCGAGACCCTACTTGTGCGGCCACCTGAAGGCGCTTTCCGCCCTTCCGCTGCCCCGGGCAGCTTACGGACTGATCGCCGTGGTCGTTTCGGTTGTGGCCCCGGCCGCAGGCTGCCGCCTTGGCGGCCAAGAAAAATCGTCGGCGCGGCCGGGCGCAGCAGCGGGCGCCTTGCCCTCGACGACGAATTTTTCACCGGGCCCGTCCGGCTTGGCCGGCGCTGCGGCACCGAGAAGTTCCGAACCGCCGTCGAGTGCCGGTGATTGCGAGTCGGCGTCGGTAGCCGGGTCGGCGGCCTCAGTCTTTTCCTTCGAGGGTGGACTACGTTACTGGCCAGTACCGGCAACGCATCGAAGGAACTTTACAATCATAAAGGTACGTCACTGGTCTCGCGGCTCACCTATGACGATCTAGACGCGCATTCGAGTCCACAATCCGACTGGCATTTTCGTAAAGGCCTCCTCGGTGCGGGCGGCATCAGGGAGGATTTTCTCATGACGAGGACTTCTTACGGAAATGGGGGGCTACTCAAACACATTCAGTGATCAGCGCGGGGGCGGCGTCAGCTATTTCACCGCCGATCTTGGATATAATTTCTTGAACTCACCGCGCTACCGCATCGGTGCTTTTGTTGGCAACAATTTCTGGCACGAGAGCTACGATGCTTTCGGTTGCACGCAGCAGGCGACCAACTGGGGAACCTGTGTGCCAACCGTCCCACCTACGTCAACCTCTCAGCCAGGACAACGATTGGCATTCGCTGCGACTCGGCTTGGCCGGGCAGACGCAACTCACCGAGCGACTCAGCCTTTCTGGTGACGTGGCGTTCCTCTTCACGCGGCTCGACGGCAAAGAGCAGCACCACATGCGCCCAAGATCAAGCTAATTCCCGAAGACGGCGATGGGCATGGCGTCCAGCTCGAGGCGGTGTTGCGGCCGTGGCGAATAACGGCACCGCTCATTTCGAAGAGGCAATGGGCGGTCGTGGTTCCCCGCAGGCCGACGATTGGAAGGCAAAGCGCTACGGCGTTTTCGTGCAGGCTAGCATCAAGTTCAACTGAGAGAGCAAGAACCGAGGAGAGCGGCGATGCCACTCCAGCTCATTACGATCATTGGATCAACAGAAGGAAGTTTTCCGAAGAGTTTTGCAAGCGTGCGCAAAGTCGCCAGACAAAGTTCTCTCGGTCCATAGTGTACGTGCCGTCACGCCCGTTCTCGACATGGTTGAATGATACGTCCCGCGCGATCGATCAAAGTCGTTTTTCATTGGTTTTCCGGAAATCGCGGGGAGCACAGCGTGCTGTGACCCTCGCCTGCTGGTTTTCTGTCAACGCGCAGATGAGGGAGAATGAGCGTACAGCAAAAATCATCAGTGCTGTCGCTTTCGCCAAAGCCCGCCGCAGCTAAACGGGGTCCCACGCCCGGTAGCGCCCCCTGCCGGTCACCTCACGGATGCCGAGTTCGGCACCAGCCCGAGCGCAGCGCGCTGGCTAATTTTCAGCTCGGCCGCGACCAGACCTGCCGACACCAGCGGCCGCGCCAGCACCAGCTCGATCAGCGCCGGCAGGCTCGAGTTTTTGCGCCGGTTCCTGAGCCGGCGCTCCATCTGGCTTTTGGCCAGCGCCTGGATGATTGCAAGGCTGAAACAGTCGATGGAACGCCCCTCCAGCGAAGCCGAACCGGACGAGGCGCGCGCGCCAGGTCCTTCGGCTGCCATCGGCACGCTGGGTTTAAGTGCTTGGGGTGACACGGCGTGATCTCCGCCGTTGGCGGGAACAGGGCAGTGCAATAGTACTGCCCTGTTCCTTTTGATCAGAGGCCAGTGCGGATTTCTTCGGCAAGCGCCCTCAACGTCGTCTCGACGTCATCGCCGTTTACCATCTTCTGCATCGCCACGGCCCATGCGTTCATGGCTTCGCCGAAGCCGACACGCGGTGTGAAAGCCAGCGCGGCTTGGTCCTGTATCTTTTTGAAGCTGTCAACGAAGTTGTTGAACTCGGGCTGCGAAGCGTACTTAGTCCAGGTGTCGTCTGCCAGGTCGACGTGCGCGGCGGATTGACGAGCTGGCCAGCAAGGGCACCCTTGAGCGCCACCTGCTTGGAGGTGGCCCACGGGATGAACAGCCAGGCCGTGCCCTTCTTTTCGGAAGCCGCGTTCATGGCGAGAGCCCAGATCCAGATGTCAGACTCCAAGCTCGTGGCGCTCGGTGCGTGCAGCGGCGGAGCGAAGGCGATCTTGCCGGATGCCGGCTTCCCCGCAACATCGTTCCAGAAGCCGAACATATTTGAGTCGATCGTCATCGCGCTGCGGCCGGACGCGAAGGAAGGAGCCGCGCACTTCTTGATCATGTCCACGTAATGTAGTCGTATCCAGCATCGGTAAGCTTCCAATCGCTCAGGTATTTGTCCAGCGGCTCCAGGGCGCCACTCGGAGCGAGGTCCTACGCGGGCTGAATGCCAGTGCCGAACACATCCCATGCTGGCGACTTCGTCGTCAGTTGGATCGTCATCTTGTTCCAGTAAGAATCGTCTGGGTAGAGTTCCGGCGTGACCTTGATGCCGGGTCAGCTTCTCGAACTCCGGAAATTGCGCAGCGAGAGCATCCGCATAGGGGTGGATGTCGTAGGCCCAAGTTATGCTGGTCCCTTCGAATTGACGCCAGTTCACGGTGTCGGCAGCGGCCGAATTAGTGAGCGATGCCGAGACGGCAAAAAACGCCAAGTCAAAAGCAAGCTGTTTGCGAAGCGACGCGCACCTGTAACGAGTACGGGGAATGAGCGACCCATGTAATCCTCCCTGGGGCATTTTGCCAATTTTTGGGTCCACTCCTCCATCCCGAGTTCGCTCATAGCCACAATAAGCGGTTTCCAACGAGCTCGCTCTGAATGCACCAGGCCAACTGGGTAAAAACGGGTAACCGGCACTAAAAGGCGTTGTAGTATCGCCACCAGAAATACTGCTCCGTGGTGCTGGCCTTTGCCTGGGGGCGCAACACGGCAACTACCCGCTCAAAACGGTTGGTCCTCTACCTCTTATTCACCGTCGCTTTCCTCGCGGCCTAACCCGGCCGGAATATCCGTTGCCAGAAAAAGGCCTCGCGGCCGGTTCGAGGCTCATCCCTCCTCCGAAGCAGCACGCTCAAGTATCGTCACAAGCCCCGAGCGCTTCGCGTTCGGCGATGTCCAAATTCCGACAATGTCGGATACAGTCAGATCTACTGGATTGCGTTTGAATGGTTTTCTCATTTGGCACAGTACATGCGGGTCATCCGCAAAACACGTGACCGACCAACAAGAGTTCGCATGATCACCTTACCACAACATACAGCCGCCGCGGAACAATCACTTGGCCCCTGATCGCCCACCCCGGCACCACAACCGGAGTCATCGATGTTCTGACAGGCTGCCCAAGGATACCTGCTGCAACAGGGCTTGCCCTGGTGACGACCACTCCGGCTCCGCCGGTTACCGACGAGGGCAAAGTGACGGATTTCCTGCTTTTCAACGGCATGGAGGTGGCTGTCATTCCCGACCACCGCGCCGGTCGTCACCCATATGGTCTGGTGCAGGATCGGCAGCGCGGAATGAGCCGCCGGGGATATCTGCATGTCTTCGAGCATCTGATGCTCAAGGCGCCTCATGACGAGCACGGCTCCGTCGCCTGGAGAGATTGAACCCAAAGGGAGATTCAGATGTCTGAAGCGAATCAGGAAAAGTTGGACGCATTCTTGGGGAAAATGGTCGGCGATCTCGGTGCGATCGCAACGGGCGCGGGAGTCCTGCTGGGGGACAGACTCGGCCTGTTCAAGGCATTGCGCGAAGGCGGCAAGATGACGGCCGCCGAACTTTCGACACGCACCGGCACCCAGGAACGCCTCGTAAGGGAATGGCTTTCCGGGCAGGCGGCGGCGGGTTACGTCGACTACGATGAAGCGAGCGACAAATTCTATCTCAACGCCGAGCAAGAGCTGGTGTTCGCTGATGAAGACAGCCCGGCCTTCATGGCAGGCGCATTCGAGTTCCTGTCCGCGCTGTGGCTCGATGAAGAAAAGGTGAGGCAGGCATTCCAGTCCGGCAAGGGCGTCGGGTGGCACGATCATAGCGCGTGTCTGTTTCGCGGTACGGAACGGTTCTTCCGTCCAGGCTACAATGCCAATCTGATCGACTCCTGGCTGCCGGCCTTGGAGGGCGTCGTCGAGAAGCTCGAACGCGGCGTGGACGTCGCGGATGTTGGATGCGGTCATGGTGCATCGACCGTGCTCATGGCACAGGCCTTCCCCAATTCGCGCTTCGTCGGCTTCGACTATCATGCCCCTTCGATTGAGCGCGCCCGCAAGGCGGCCGAGGTAGCCGGCGTCGGCGTTAACACGCGGTTCGACGTGGCGGCCGCCAAGAGCTATCCCGGAACCTATGACCTCGTCACATTCTTCGATTGCCTTCACGACATGGGCGACCCGACGGGCGCCGCCACCCATGTCCACGGATCGCTCAAGCCGGACGGCACGTGGATGATCGTCGAGCCGTTCGCGCATGATCATCTGGCGGCGAACCTCAATCCCGTCGGCCGCGTTTACTATGCCGCTTCCACTTTCGTGTGCACGCCCGCATCCGTGTCGCAGGAAGTCGGGCTCGCGCTTGGAGCCCAGGCCGGTGAGGCGAGGCTGCGCAAGGTTGTGACCGGCGGCGGCTTCAAGCGATTGCGTCGCGCCGCGGAGACACCGTTCAACATGGTGCTGGAGGCCCGCCCTTAGCGTGGCCGTCGCCAGAAATTGCAGCTCATCGCATTTGATGAAGATCACCGCCAAAAATCCGGACGCATCGGGCACATTTTCAAGGCGTCTGGGTTCACGCAGAGGTCGCTGCCGAGTTGTGTGCCAAGAGTCCCATACGTTGCGGCTCAGAAAGGACCCCACGCACGGCGACGAACATGCCCATAGCGATGGCCGCTATAATCACATATGTCCACCATGGCGCGTTCACAAAGCTGGTAAGCCACGTCGCACCGAACGCGCTTACGACAAAAACGAGAGCCTCGATAAAAAGACTGAGCCTGTACACATTCAGTCGTCTCATCCTCATACCACCCATCCAAAGACTGAGCTTGTTGCGCTACTGCGACAGAGCCTAACATATTGGAGAGTGCTCACTAGTCGACCGTGAACAATCCGAGCCCTAAGCGGCGACCGGCTTCGGCCGGATTTGAAGCAGGGCAATCAAGAGCGACAAAAACCCCTTCAGCCACCTGAGCAGGAGGGAGAAGTTGTAGCCGGCGGCGGCCAGGATGGCGTTGAGGGTGTCGCCCTGCTGGCCGGCGAGGTAGTTGCGGCCCATTCTGTGTTCGCTCTTGATGTGGCCGATGACGGGCTCGACCGCCGACCGCCGTCGCATCTGGCGCTTGATGGCTGGGGTGACGCGGCGTTTCTGGCCCGCGGTGAAGACCCTGAGCTTGTGGCTCTGCGGTGCGTTGTGGCCGCGATAGCCGGCGTCGGCGAGGATGCGGCCGATCTCGTTGCCGATGGTCTTTTCCATGTCGGGGATGACGCTTGCCAGCGTGTGGCCGTCATAGGGATTGCCGGGCAGTGCTTTTGCATGCAGGGCGAACTGGCCGCCCCTGGAGCGCTTCAGCGTGGTGGCCACCGACACCTTCACCCCGAACTCGTAGGGCGCATGCGCCTTGCCCTTGCCGATGCATTCCACCTCGTGTGCGTGCAGGCTGTAGATCTTGCGGCCGCGCTGGCGCTGGCGTTGCTCGAGAACGGTGGCGGCCTGGTAGAGCGGCCATTTGAACAGCGTCCAGCCCCTGATCGCCGGCGATCTGGCGACCAATGTCGCGAATGGTCCGGCCGAGATAGGTCTTGAGCTTGCGTAGCGCCTTGTTGGCCCGCTTGAACTGCTTGGCGTGGGCATAGCGCTGGTGGCTGATCAGCGCCAGCTTGCCGACCCGCACATAACTCTGGCGCAAATGGAGACCCGTCCTCTTGGCCAGCCGCACCAGCCGTTCGCGTGCCCGATGGATGAGCTTGGCGTCGGTCGGGAACATGACGTTCTTCGGCTGCACGGTGGTGTCGACGATCACCTGGCGCGTGTCGGCCGGTTTCATCGCCCCGGTCTTGACCGCGAGGCTGAGGCTCTCCTGCAACAGCACCATAATCCGCTCCTCGCCCATACGGCTGCGCCAACGCGTCATCGAGGAGCGGTCGAACGGCAGCGTATGGCAAAAGAACGTCTCGCCGGTGAGATACTGGAAATAAGGGTTCTCCACCCAGCGCTCGCACAGCACCTCATCCGACAGGTTGAAGGTGTGCTTGAGGATCGCCAGCCCCGCCATCAGCCGGGTCGGCAGCGGCGGCATGCCGGGGCCGTCCGAATAGACGGCGCCGAAACGCTCCTCCAGCACCGGCCAGTCGATCGCCTGCGCCAGCCGCACCAGCTCGTGCTTCATGTTGATGATTTGGTCGAGCCGGGAGCGGAACAGGTCCTGCTCTCCCGTCTCGCGCTTCTCGCGTGGCCTGGACATTCGCTGTCCCCTCGATTCGCCGCCGCCGAACCGAGTGAATCACGCTCCGCGCCACAAGGGAATCGCAAAACCGAATTGCAGGAAAACAGCGTCCAAATACCGCTAATCCTGCAATTCCAAAGCCGCTATCCGCCTCAATCAACAGGCCAGATCAATGGCTTGCGGATAGTTCACGGCCGACTCACTATTTCTATGCTGAACAGTCTCGCCTGAGTATATGTTTTAGCTAGTCGCTAATTAGACGGAATTCTGCCAGTCTGCATTCCCCCCTGATCTGATGTAGAGCAGCTTCCAAGTGGGAATTAGCCCCCCATCGACCGGATCGGGCGACACGAACATGCGCTGAAGGCTTGGCGGAACGGCTACTGGGACCATGATGCTACTCGAATGCAAGATAGTGTCAGAACGTCCCGGGAAGGCTGCAGGCAGGGGATGTCAGGTCAATCAGCCTATAGATATGATACCGCCCATTCGCTGAGACTTCACGATGGGCATAGGAGGTGGGAATTCTTGCCTTGAGATGGACGCGGCTGTCGGAGCAGGCGAGCACGGCAGCAGCGATGGCCTGAACCTTCGGGCCGCTGACAAAAACGTTCACCACCGCACGCGAGCCGAACCCGTCGAGATACGTCTCGAAAGCATCGAGGTGGGCCATCAGCCCGAAAGCCTGGATGTCGCGAACTTCGCCATCTTCGAGCCGGTGGGTTTCACGTACCTTGGCCACCTGTTGATCGAGCAAAGCATCGATATGCGCATTCTTGTCGCTTCTTGGGACGAGGAGCGAGATCCGTTCCGGACTGACGATATCGATCAATCCGTAGAATACGTCGGCATCTCCTCCGATCCCCACGAGCAGGACTTTCTCTTCGCCCATTCCTCCGCTGCCTTGAAGATGAGGGACGGTGACGTATCGGTCCAAGCCGCTGGAAAAATCCTCTTTGCCGATCGCGTTCCCGTAGATACCTTCGGCGTACCCGAATTCGAGAGACTGAATCGACATTTTCTTGAATGCCACCGCAATCAGCCATTGGATGTAGATTCGCGGCATCGTCGAGCACTCGACGAAAACCTTCCGCAGGCTTCCTTCGTATGAGCCACATGAAGCGGCCATCTGAGTGAGCAGGTGATCGAGGAGATTGATGTTCTTCTGATACTCGATGGAAGGCTCGAGGGTGATCACAGTCACTTCGACGCCCCATCGGGTACCCATAGCGATGAGCTTTCGCCGGTTTTCTTCGACGGCTGGGACGTTCGCTTCCTTCAGAGCAAAGTCCAGAACCACGATCTTGCCGACCTTCAGGTCAAGATGGTTTTCGAACGCGGCGAAACGCGTTTCCCATCCAAGCGCGACGATCGCGATATCTGCCTCCATCGTTTCGCAGGTACCTGCATCTCTCGCCTTCTCGGTGACGGCCAGATGGCCGAAGACTCGATACTCGACAGTTGAAGCGGTCATTCGAGATCGCTCTCGAAAAGCGAGTGCTGGAATTCGGTCTTGAGTGCGGGCCGCGCGACGAGCTCCTTAAACACCGAGTCGGCCCAGTCTTCTGGGAGCCGATGCCTGGTAAAAAGCAGGTCGACCATCCGCGCCGCAGGGATTGTGTTGATTTCGTACGGGCCGCGATAGGAGAACCCGAAGTAAGGTGCAAATCGCCGATGCAATCTGATCATCATCTCCTTCGATGCGGGGTCGGCGCGGTCCACCTCAAAGTTGCCGGCGGCGGAGACCTCCCGGATAAACCCATCCCTTTCCGCCCGACGCAGGACCTCGTCCAGTTTTCCGCTGGGTTGCTCCAGTCGGTTCACCAGCGAGCGCATTTCCTTTAGATCAACCCTGAAAATGCCTCTCTCTGTCGTTCCTAGAGCATTTTCTTCGGCAAACTCTGTCTGGAGGCGAGCGGTCAGGTAACCCAACGCCCGCACCATGCGCACGCTCTCTTCTTCGTACGGATGTGAAAGCGCCTGAAGTCCATCAAGCTTCCGTTGAGAGGCGGCGTTCACAGCCTGTCTCTGCTGTTCGAGATGAATCTGTAAATCCGAGTTGATGAATTCCACCAGTTTTCGTGGATCACTGGAACTCGGAACACTGCGGCGGAAGATCTCTCCCATTATATCAAGGAAATCGCGTATACAGACGTCGCTCAATGATGTGATGATCTGGTGCCCTACGTACGGGTAGTCATGCAGACGCAGCATCTGGCACGCTTTCAGAAAAGCCCATCCCTGTTTCCGGGCGATCGACCTCTTCAGATTTGAAGCATCCGCCTTGCTCATGGGCCGGCGCTTAATTTCCGGGTTCATGAGCGCGAGCGCCAGCCCTTCGGCATAAGGGCGCGCTTTTCGATCAAGAAGGAATTGCTGCTGATCCGCCGTCCTCAAATTCACGGAGAGGAATTCACGTGCTGCATCAGCAAGTGCCACAAGCTCTTCTCTGCCCTCGGAATGACCCGATATGATAACCCGCTCGATGATGTCATTGACGGAAAGCCGCCCCAGCCGGTTTTTGAGCGAAAACGCGCTGAGCGCATCGTTGCGCTCGAGATCACTCCGCAGATGGTCAGGAAGCGCATAGTACAGCCGAAGCGACGACACGTTCTCGCACAGCGTGGCGAACTCCCTCGGATCGACTGAATCAAGATTCTCGACGTCCCGGTCAGCATTCGAGAGCGACTGGCCGGGTATGATCGTCCGGATCGTGTCGTAGAGGCCGCCGATGTAGGCGAGGACCCATTTCACGTTGCCGCGCGTCTTTCTCACCAAGGTGTTCAGGAACTGCTGTTGGAGCGGTGTCAGTGCTTCACAGTCGTCAATCAGTATCTTGAAGAAGGGCGCCCTGTCACCGGCGAAAGATGGGCCATTTAAAAGTGGAGTGATCGCGGTCGCGACCTTGTTAATGATCGCGCCAGGGTCTGTTGCTCTGAAGCCGGTCGCTCCGGCATCGGCGGCAAAGAAGAACGCGTTGAAGCATTCGTCGACGTACCGGGTTATCCCACCCCGCAGCTCATCGATGCTGAAGAAGTCGAGACGGGCAGGTTGGGGTATGAAGTGCAGCACTTCGCGATGCAGTGCCAGGGCGACGTCCCTATCTTCGGAGGCCCGGTATTTCAAGTGGCCGTCGCGTCTGAGCTGGCCGATGCTCTCGAGCAGGCGTTCGACTATCTTCAGCTCCAGATAGTGAGAGAAGATTACGAATTGCCGCGGGATCACGGCGGCCGTGTCGAAGCGTATCCGCTCCGGAATGAGGTTCAGAACGGCGTTGTCGATTAGGGGCGAGAATGTCTCATTGAGCTGGAAGAAGACGCCATACCAAGCGAGCTTGCCGACTTGGTCCGAGAGACTTTTGTCTTCAAGAATATGGACTGTGGAAAGCGAGCGAAGAATGCTGGTCTTGCCGCTGCCTCTCGTCCCTGCGACGAAGACCGGCTTGGCGGCGGCAGAAATCAACGCCGACTTCTGACTGAACCACAGTATCGGGCGGCTTTCGTACTCGATCCTGTTGGGGCCGAACGGATTCTCCATCGCTATTCGTCCCTTACCTTAATGCGCCAAGCCGAGTTTGCCTTGGTGAGGCCGTCTATCTCGATGAAGCGCGCCGCTTGGAGCATCAGAAGAGAGTCTTCCAGATCTAGCCCGAGCTCGGCGGAGGCAGCAATCTCAGTGATCTCGTCCCAGAAGAGTAACCCATTCCCGCGCCTGGTGGCATGGTCGCGCAGTCGGCGCAGCAGGTCAAACGTGTCGTTGTTCAGAAAGGCCTTGCCGTTGGACATGGTCGAAATAAAGCAATGTTCGCCTTCCATGACCGTCCCGTCGGCGACATTGGTGCGGTAGGGTATAAGTCGGATGCCGACGAGCTCTCCCTGATCGGTCGTGAAGAAGACGAGCTCATTGAAACCTGACTGTATCTCTGGTGCTGAGATGCAGATCAATTTGCCGTCCGGAAACCTTGGATCGTTGACGATCTCGACCGGATCAGCATGTATGTGTCCATGCAGGTAGACGATAGGCTTGTTGCCCTGCAGCAGCTGAGTTCTGACAAATCCGCTGTTGAGCATCTCCGCGTATGGCGTAATGCGCGGAGTCTTTTGTGGCAGCAGATTGTGATGGCCGATTATGATGCCGTAACGCATGTCGGGCTGCTGGAGCAATTCCTGTAGGCCTGCAAGCATCTCACGCGAGATGTATGGCGTGTCCATCTGACCGTAATACTCGTCGTCGGACGCCTCCTTGTCTGGATCGCTGGGAGGTGTCGCGGGCGAATGTCCCGAGATGTCCGGCGAGCCGAGATCTACAGGCTCTGTAGAAGGACTGAGTGCCTCGAGACGATCACGAAGGAACGCGGGAAGGTTTTGAAGCTCCCAACTGCCTATCGCTGTGTTGACGAGGATGAAGTTTGCGCCTGCGGATCCTGTCGGAAGTCTGAAGTGCACGGGTTGGTCCACGGGAACGGTCTGCCAACCCAAGCGGGCGGCTAAACTCGCCATTTCGCTGAATTTCTCAGTCGGTCCAAGTTCGCGCGCGTCATCACGGTTCACATCGTGATTTCCCGGTACGAATATCAACGGAAGCGCCTTTGAACTGCGTCCCTGTGCGCGGCAGAGCAACGTGAAATGCTGGAATGCCGAAGCAATGAAGGTCTTGTCGCCACGGCTCGTGAAATCCCCCATGAAGGCGATCGAATCCAAGGGCTTCGAAGTCGTCAGCCGCCGAAGTTTCGTCAAGACGGCACGCAGCGAAGACGCGCGTAGCTTCTGCGTTATTTTCGGAGCGAACTTGCTATCCTTGGCATCGATGTTGCTAGAGGAAGGATGCCAGTCCGGATAGTGAATATCGCCTACTTGAAGGATTCGCACCCGCCGCATAACTCGCCCCCCTGCCGAGAGCCATAGACTAATCCGTTCGCTTTTGCCAAGCGCGAACGATCATCCGCAGTGTCCTTAACGAGGTAGCCTGCACTTTTCGAGAATTGCCACGGCGGCTATTTTTCGGCTGTGAAGCACACGAGACCCGTGACGTGAGACCCAGTTGCTCAATGCCCAGTTGCTCAATGAGCTTTCTTACGAATAAGGGAGAATTTCCGCGGCCGGACTATCTCTGAGCGAGCGTGCATGACTGCCAACGGAAGGTCTTGCACGCACCCTTGCGATCTTGAGCAATGGTCGCCATGACTTTCTTCTTGCAGGCTTTTGAGTGGCCCAGCCTGCGATCACCAGACCCCACCGATTCTAAAGAGCGTGGCAGATGGGATAGTCGAGGTTGCCCGTGCACAGTCACGCTCAGGGCTTGCGCCGCCCAGAGGACACGCTGAAAAGGCAGATTGGGGCGCAAGCACGCCATTCACGAGAGGTTCGACATGAAGACCATGCAAGAAAAAGACATTCCGGCATTCGTACAAGCAGTTGTGGACGCCGGCTGCAAAATTTGCGCGATTGGCAACTTGGGATACGTCTTTGGCGATGCTGATTTCACGCCAGCGCAACGGAGGGCCGTCGAGCCACAGCTGCGTAGGATTGCTGAAATCTACGGCGAACGCGATCATCTCATGAACGAGATAGCTGTATATCTGCGGTCGATCGGACGCCATGTCGAGGTTGAGCCGAAGACAGGTATTTCCTGATGGCCGTGATCGCGAGAAGCCGTCTTCCAACCTCTGAATCCTAAAGGAGGTGACCCCCAAGGCCGTTCGTCACCTTCGACCAGAATAACCACATCCGTGACCGCCTGAGCTACTTGGTCGATACGCGCACATGGCCAATACAGTTTCTCCATCCTTCACGAAGCGAATGAGGCTTTGGCCATTCAGCCCCGGTCTACGGGGCGTGACTTGTCCCCGATGCATGCGCGAGCTCTCCGCCCGGCTGGCCGCCGGTCGTCGCCACCGGCCGAAGGCGCCCGAATGCGCTTGACAAGATAGCGTCAGCCCGTTCAACCTAAGGCATTCACCAGGGGAGTCCCGGCAAGGGGCTGAGATACTGCTGGCTTTCGCGGCGCAGTGACCCGTTGAACCTGATCCAGTTCATACTGGCGTAGGGACGGTGCAAGCGCTTTGCGGGAGTTTACGCCCGAGGTCCTGTTGCAGCAGGTCTACAGAAGCGTCTTTTCATCCTTCCGGCACAGAACTGGGTCTCCAATGCATGAGCAAAGGAGCCTCACGATGAATGCCCTCACCCCCGCCGTATCGACGGGACCACTGCCCGCCTCGCGGAAAATCCACAAGCCCGGCGTCCTCTACCCGCAGATCAGGGTGCCGATGCGCGAGATTTCCGTCCATCCGACGGCCGGCGAACCGCCCGTCACCGTCTACGATCCGTCCGGCCCCTACACCGATCCATCAGTCGAAACCAGCATCGAAAAAGGCCTTGCCCGGCTTCGCCACGAATGGGTCACGGCGCGTGGCGATGTCGAAGCCTATGACGGCCGCCACGTCCGGCCGGAAGACAATGGATTCGCCACCGGCGAGCGCCTGACACCGGAATTTCCGATACGCAATCGGCCGCTCAAGGCCAAGCAGGGCAAGGCGGTGACCCAACTTGCCTATGCGCGCGCCGGCATCATCACGCCAGAAATGGAGTTCGTAGCCATCCGCGAGAATCTCGGCCGCGAGGTGATGCGCGGCAAGCTGCAACGCGACGGCGAAGCCTTCGGCGCGGCGATCCCAGATTTCGTCACACCCGAATTCGTGCGCGACGAGGTGGCGCGCGGGCGCGCAATCATTCCCGCCAACATCAATCATCCCGAGAGCGAGCCGATGATCATCGGTCGCAATTTTCTGGTCAAGATCAACGCCAACATCGGTAACTCGGCTGTCACATCGTCGATGGCCGAAGAGGTCGAAAAAATGGTCTGGGCTATCCGCTGGGGCGCGGACACGGTGATGGACCTGTCGACCGGCCGCAACATCCACAACATCCGCGACTGGATCGTGCGCAATGCGCCGGTGCCGATCGGTACGGTGCCGCTCTATCAGGCGCTGGAAAAGGTCAACGGCATCGCCGAGGATCTGAACTGGGAGGTCTACCGCGACACGCTGATCGAGCAGGCCGAGCAAGGCGTCGACTATTTCACCATCCACGCCGGCGTGCGGCTGCACTACATCCCGCTGACCGTCGACCGGGTCACGGGCATCGTCTCGCGCGGCGGCTCGATCATGGCCAAATGGTGCCTGCACCATCACCGGGAGAGCTTCCTCTACGAGCATTTCGAGGAGATCTGCGACATCGCCAGAGCCTATGACGTCTCCTTCTCGCTCGGCGACGGCCTTCGTCCCGGTTCAATCGCCGATGCGAACGACGCGGCGCAATTCGCCGAACTGGAAACACTTGGAGAACTCACCAAGATTGCCTGGGCAAAGGACTGCCAGGTGATGATCGAAGGCCCGGGCCATGTCCCCATGCACAAGATCAAGCAGAACATGGACAAGCAGCTCGCAGTGTGCGGTGAGGCGCCGTTCTACACGTTGGGGCCGCTGACGACCGACATCGCGCCGGGCTATGACCACATCACCTCAGGGATAGGTGCCGCCATGATAGGCTGGTTCGGCACCGCAATGCTTTGCTACGTCACGCCGAAAGAGCATCTCGGCCTTCCCGACCGCAACGACGTCAAGATTGGCGTGATCACCTACAAGATAGCCGCCCATGCAGCCGATCTGGCGAAGGGCCATCCGGCAGCGAAAACCAGGGATGATGCCCTTTCGCGCGCGCGCTTCGAGTTCCGCTGGGAGGACCAGTTCAACCTGTCGCTCGACCCCGAAACCGCACGGTCCTTCCACGACCAGACCTTGCCCAAGGAGGCGCACAAGCTGGCACATTTTTGTTCGATGTGCGGGCCGAAATTCTGCTCCATGCGCATTTCCCACGACATCCGTGCCGAGGCCCAGAAGGAAGGCATGGCGGCAATGGCGGCAAAATACCGGGAGGGCGGCGATCTCTACATGCAGGCGGACGAGACTGGCGTACCGGTCGTGCCAGAGGCTCCCAAACCATCATGAGGGTGCTCGTCAAAGGGGCCGGCGTTGCCGGCCTCACCGTCGCTTTCGAACTCGCCGCCCGCGGCGCGACGGTCACCGTCGCCGAGATGCGGCATGGCCTTGGTGGCAACGCGTCGTGGTTCGCCGGCGGCATGCTGGCGCCATGGTGCGAGCGCGAAAGCGCGGAGCAGCCGGTGCTGGATCTCGGACGCGATGCTGCCGACTGGTGGGATGCGGTGCTGTCGGGTCAGGTGACACGGGCCGGGACATTGGTCGTGGCCGCGCCGCGTGATGCCGGTGAGCTTGACCGGTTCGCCAGTCGCACGTCAGGGCATCGGCGCGTCGATGAAAACGAAATTGCGCTCCTGGAACCCGACCTCGCCGGCCGCTTCCGGCGTGGATTGCTCTTCCCCGACGAGGCTCACCTCGACCCACGCCCGGCGATGGCGGCACTTCATGACAAGCTTGCGACCATGGGTGTCAAATTCCACTTCGGCTGCGACGCCCGGCCTGTTTCGGGATTCGCCCGTCAGATAGACTGCATGGGAATGGCAGCGGCCGATGACAGGCTGCGCGGTGTTCGCGGCGAAATGCTGATCCTTCGCACGCCTGATGTCTCGCTGTCGCGGCCGGTCCGTTTGCTTCATCCACGCTTTCCGCTTTATGCCGTGCCGCGCACCGATCACCGTTTCATGATCGGAGCGACGATGATTGAAAGCCAGAGCGCCGGACCGGTGACGGCGCGTTCCATGATGGAGCTGCTGGGCGCCGCCCATGCCCTCCATCCGGCCTTTGGTGAGGCCGAGATCGTTGAAACCGGTGTGGGTGTCCGTCCGGCATTTCCCGACAATTTGCCACGCGTCGAAACAGACGGTGAGATCATCGCGATCAACGGTCTTTATCGTCACGGTTTTCTCCTCGCCCCCGCCATGGCGCGCCAGGCTGCCGACCTGGTTTTCAGTCAAGACAGAACCAAGGAGCATGCTCATGAAACTGATGGTCAACGGCGAGGCGCGTGAGATTGCCGCCACCACGCTGGCCGAGTTGCTTGCCGCGCTCGACTATGAGGGCGATTGGCTCGCCACCGCCGTCAACAGCGACCTCGTGCACAAAGCCAACCGCGCGGAGTTCCAGTTGAGCGACGGCGACCGGATCGAAATCCTCTCGCCCATGCAGGGCGGCTAGCATGTTGGAGCTTTATGGAACCGAGCTTTCGTCGCGCCTGCTTCTCGGCACGGCTCAGTATCCTTCGCCGGCCATCCTTGCCGATGCAGTCAAGGCATCGGGCACGTCGGTGGTGACCGTCTCGTTGCGGCGTGAGATGGCGGGCGGTAGGGCCGGCGAACAATTCTGGTCGTTGATCCGCTCGCTGGGCGCCAGAACCCTGCCCAATACCGCCGGCTGCCTCTCCGTCAAGGAAGCCGTCACCACCGCGAAAATGGCGCGCGAGGTCTTCGGCACCAACTGGATCAAGCTCGAAGTGATCGGCAATCACGACACGCTACAGCCGGATGTGTTCGGTCTGGTTGAAGCCGCCCGCATCCTGTGCGAGGACGGCTTTGCGGTATTCCCCTATACCACCGACGATCTCGTTGTCGCCGAGCGGCTGCTGGAAGCGGGCTGCAAGGTCCTGATGCCGTGGTGCGCACCGATCGGTTCCGCCTTGGGACCGGTCAACATGACGGCGCTGCGCTCGATGCGCGGATATTTCCCTGGCGTCCCGCTGATTGTGGATGCGGGGCTCGGACGGCCGTCGCACGCGGCCACCGTCATGGAACTCGGCTTTGACGCCGTGCTCCTGAACACAGCGGTCGCCAAGGCGGCAGATCCGGTCGGCATGGCGCGTGCTTTCGGTAAGGCGGTCGACGCCGGTCGTGAGGCGTTCAGTTCGGGAATGCTCGAACCGCGCGACGTCGCCGTGCCATCGACACCGATGGTCGGCAGGGCCGTTTTTTCATGAAGCTCGATCCCTTCTACCTGATCGTCGACAGCGCCGCCTGGATCGAAAGGTTGGCGCCGCTCGGCGTCAAGCTGATTCAGCTTCGCATCAAAACCATGGATGAAACCGGGCTGCGCGCGGAGATCCGCAAGTCGAAGGCCTGGTGTGTCCAACACAAAAGCCAGCTCATCATCAATGATTATTGGCGCCTGGCAATCGAGGAAGGCTGCGATTTCGTGCATCTGGGCCAGGAGGATTTGCAAACGGCCGACCTCTCGAGGATACGGGCAGCGGGCGTCAGGCTCGGATTGAGCACGCATGATCATGTCGAGCTGGAAACGGCCATGTTTGCCGAGCCCGACTATGTCGCGCTCGGTCCGATCTATCCCACCACTTTGAAGAAAATGAAGTGGGCACCGCAAGGGCTAGAGCGGATCAGCGAGTGGAAGCGGCGGGTGGCGCCGATCCCATTGGTCGCCATCGGCGGCCTCAACCCCGACCGCCTCGACGGCGTCTTTGAGGCCGGCGCCAACAGCGCCGCAGTGGTCACGGACATCACGTTGAGCTTCGACCCCGAAGCGCGCACGCGAGAATGGATCGAAAAGACGGACCGATGGCGATGAGACGAGAACCGCATGTGCTTGTCGTTGGCGGATCAGATTCCAGCGGGGGTGCTGGAATAGCACGCGACATCGAGACGATCTCTGCCGTTGGCGTGCGCACCTGTCTCGCCGTCACAGCGCTAACGGTGCAAACGCACGACGCCGTGATCGAAATCCATCATTCGCCACCCAGCATGGTGGCCAATCAGATGTGTGCCGCGCTACAGGCCAACGACGTAGCCACAATCAAGATCGGCATGCTGGCGACTGCCAAGATCATTGTTGCCGTTGCCGCAGTGCTGCGCAAATTTCCGCAAGTGCCGGCAGTACTCGACCCTGTGCTGGCCTCCACCTCAGGCCGCGCACTTCTGGAAGCAGGCGCTATCGCTGCCATGAAGCGCGATTTGATGCCGCTTTGCTGCATTGTCACGCCCAACCTTCCTGAACTGGCGCTCCTTACTGGTTCCGAACCGGCTTCGGATGAGGACGGTGCGCTCCAACAAGGACAAAGACTGCAGGCCGTCGGCCCTCAGGCCCTGCTGATCAAGGGTGGGCACGCGTCGGGTCCCCGATCGGCCGATATTCTGTTACGCTCCGATCATGAACCCATCCACTTCGACACGCCGCGCCTTGCTATATCGATGCGCGGAACAGGTTGCATGCTGGCCAGCGCGATTGCGGCGCATCTGGCGAAGGCGAAGTCGCTCGAAGATAGCGTGCGCGAAGGCAAGCTGTTTGTGTTCGAGAAGCTTCAGAAATGCCGGCTGAATAATCACAACGTTCTGCGTCCAGCCAAGCAGACCCATTTTCCAGAATTTTTCCAGTAGCGAGACTGGAGGGCTACTGCTTCTCTATGCCATCCTTACAACGCGTTGAGTTCCACTGTGCCGTCCAGAATTATCTGTCGTTGTCCAGAATTAAGCCGGGCTTAGAACTGAAACGAACCCGCCGAAAGGTACGAGCGGCCCTCACTCGATAAGGGTTACCAAACCTATTCCTGTGGGCTACCAATCCGCGTGGTGGGTGGCCTTAGGTTACCAATCAGTGTGGCGTCCGGAATTATCTGCCTCTCTCCGGAATTAAGCCGAGATTAGAAGATCGGTGCGGTATTGCGCCCGGTCAAACCGTGTCGATTTGCGGCGTAGCCGACGTGTCTCACGCTTGGCGGCGTCGCACGCTGGTCCCGATTGTCGCCCGAATATCTGCCTACCGGCGACAGTGAATGCGCCAAGCTAGACCTTCGTCGATAGGGCGGCTCCGGTTTACCAATCCTGTCGTCCTAGGTTGACCAATCCGTTGTCGACCGTGAGCGGGTTTACCAATAAGGGCGGCTATATTCTGCGCAAACCCAATCACCTGATGCCAATCCAGAATTAATCGTCATTAAGGGCATTGGTAAACTCAGTCTGAAACCCCACCCTTAGCCAGAAAACTCTCCTGTTTTCAATCGCATAGCCCGCCCGCCAGCAACCGATAATTCGGGACCGGTAAACCCGTGAAAGGCCCAATAATTCCGGACGTCACACCAGTCTGCCCTTTTATGCGACTTTTCGAGCACAGACCGGGAACATCTGACCGTTTCCATTCATCGCCCAAGGCCGGTTTAGCGCTGGAAAAGCCAAAGTGCGGGAGTAAGAATGGCCGCAACGGGGCCGGAAGCCGTCGGTCAGCTTTCGGGGAGTGATCCCGGTAAGTTCGCAACTCATTCGCTTCTTTTCTGCAGTCCCCGCCATTACGAGTTGGCGGTGTCGGTCGCCGAGGGGATCAACGCCATTACTGCGGCTAGTTCGGCCCTCCGGACGAGGAATGGCATGCGCGTCGTCCCATAGTGCTTGGCAAGATGGAAGCGGTGCATGCCTCCTACGATGTGAACTTGGCCTTGGTACTCGCCGAGCAAAGGCGGTGTGACACCGCGGCCATGCAGCCATCGGTAGGCGATCCCACAGCTCTTGCTCTTGTAACGTTGATGCCAAGGACCCTTGTCCCTGCTGGCGGCGTAGGTAAGCCTGCCGCCAACGTCAGTGACATCAGCGTCGATAAGAATGAAATCCGTCGAAGCGTGGTCGCTGGGATCATCGCCGTCGAACGCGAGATAGAAGTTTGCAGGATCGCAGTCCCATATCGCAGTCAGTGCAACCGGAATGTTCTTTCTTCCTTTGCACCAGATGTCGACCTTGCGTTTCTCCTGAGCGCGGGCGACCTCGAAGGCTTCGTCTAGTTTTCCTTCCGCGACATCCATGGCTGTGATGACGTTCAAGCCAAGGGCCGTCAGACGGTTGATCTCGTCCACGTTCGCCATGCCTTCTCCTCTGGCAGCAGATTATTATCCACCGTTGGAAGATGCGGCGGCAATCCAAGCCTGAGGCACGAGGGCCTGTCCACGCCATTCCTCAATCAACTTGACTCCGGGAAGCTTGCCCCAGACGTCCTCATCTGCATGATCCAGCACGATGATCTGGAGGCGACCTTTCGCGGCCATGACCTCAGCGCCTAGGAGCGCAAAGACCTTCCTGACGGCGACCACGTCCTGATCCCTCCACGCGATGAGGTCGGGGCCCTCGTCGCCCGCCGCCCGCTTAGGAAAATAGACTTGGCTAGGTTGGTCGAAGATCAGCTGACCAGGGACTGGGTGATGAGGTTCGGCCAGGAAGTAGTGCTGCAGCGCAAGCATTAGTGCGACGTGATACGCGAGCCAATTGGCGCCGCTGCCAATCTCCCACAGGTAGTCCTCACGCGTTCCCCTAGTCACCTTGACGGTCAGGTCTTCAATCAACAGCCTAATCGGGGCCTCGGGCCACTCCGCGTCAAGCTGCGGAATCAGCCGATTGGCATGATGGGAGACTTGGTGCAACGCGTTGAATAGCTTGCGCTGGATGTCGGCCTCGGAGATCGTCTTTTGCAGCGTTGCAATATCGGCCTGCAGCGAGGTGAGTTCCTGCCGCAAATCCGACGACTGGTCGGCGCGGTCGTAGACGTGCAACGCCTGCTCCAATCGACCGAGGAAGCGCTCAAGCCTATCGAAGCGATTGGCCTCGTCTCGGGCGACGTCAGAGTCCCGTTCCAGCACCGCTATCTCGCTACGGACATCGTTCAACTCAGATAGGACCGCTTCAGCGGCGCCGCGCTGGCGCAGGATTTCCTTGTCAAGCGTGTTAGACATCGCAGGGTGGGTCCGCAGTCGGATCTCCAGACCGCCGAGGTTGTCGCAAAGGGCCAAGACCTTCTCGCGGCCGCCGTCCCCGAGTGCGACCAACGGATCGGCGAACTCGTCGGCCAAGTCCCTCAGCCACGTGGAAAGGTCCAAGCGGTCACGTTGGATGCGCATGGCGTCGCCGTACGCCTCGCTGCTCTCCACCAGACGGCGCAGTTCGTTCAGGCGCTGACGATGCTCGGTAAGTCGCGCGGCGATTTCAGTTTCCGACGCACGAAGGGTTTCCAGACGCGTCAGCACCACATCGATGCCGGCCAGGCTTGGTCGAGCAAGACTTGAGTTGCTGTTCGACACGCGCCGAAGCAGGTCAACAACGTCACTCCAGTCCTTCGGCACTTCAGTGGAGGAATCGACTAGGCCAAGTTCGACTGCCTGACGCAGCCACGCCTCCGCCTCCGCCCGCCAAGCGCCAGTTGCCGACACGATCGCGCGTAGCTCAGCCTCCTTCCGGCGGAGGTTGCGCTGGAGCCGATCGATCTCAAACCGCGCCTGGAGAATCTTTGCCGTGACCGCGCCCAGAACGTACGGGAAGATGGTCTTTAGCTTCTCCCGGTGTTCCGTCGTATCGGCCTTGAAAAACATCACGTCGGGATTGGCGATCACGTTCTGAGGTTGGAACGTGAAGGCCATGAGGTCGCGGAAGCTTGGCCTTTGCTTGAATCCATTCTCTGTACCTGGTTCGAAGTCGAGGTCAGTCAGTCCTGCCAGGCGGTTCATCGCGCGCTTGACCGTGTCGACATTGGTGGTCTTGTCGGTGATCGTCTCCGGAATTTCGACCTGTGCGCCCTCCAGCAGCACCATGTCGCCTGTGCTCTGTTGGTCCCCCGGTTCGCGTCGCGCCAAGAGCTTTTCGCCCTCCAGCGTCTCGATCAGAATGCCGAACCAGCTGCAGTTCTCGCGGATTACGCCCACCGGAATCGCGCATTTCTCCGAGCCCAGACAGTAATCAACAATAGGGATAACGGCGGACTTCCCGGTCTTCGACGCGCCGCTGATGACGTTGACGACACCGGGCTCGAACTTGACGACCCGCGGCGCTGCACCATTGCGGGGCCAAAGGATCAGTTTTCGAAGCTGGAAATACATCTAGAACTCCACCCGTAACAGGTTGGCCACCTGCGCGGTCCCCAGGTTCGAAAACCAGAAACCCAATTTCTCCGAGGCAGGTCCGAGGTGCTTGACGCGCTCTGGAAGGACGAGCCTCCTCGGTTTCGGTTCTGGTACGTTTGCTCTTAAAGTAGCATCCTTGTAATCCACGGACAGCAGCCGCCCGCTCACACCGACAGCGGCCGATTGCAATGTCAGAGTACGCAGCAGCAGCGCTCGCTCGTGGACGGCGAGGAGTTGTTCCCGTTCCTTCCCGAGCTTGGCCGCGAAGAGCGCCAGTCCAGAGGGTCGGTTTGTCGAAGTCACGATTTCGAGCGTTGCGCGATGCAGGACGATTGGCAGCACGAGAAACGCCAAGGCGAACGGCGCTGGACGTTCGTCCTCAGCCTGGAAACCTTGGCCAAATTGCCACAATGCGAAAGCCCCAAGTCCTGGATTCTGGACAAGGGCGAGGTCGCTGAGCGGTAGGTGCGATCGGCCAGCCTCAATCAAGTCGCTGGCTCCAAAAGAGTCTGGTAGTCGGGATGCCAGCCGAGGCGCAGGCCGTGGGCAAGGGCGTTGAATGATCCGTGGACGAAATGACCGGGGACGACTCGACCATCGAGTGGAGGCTGCAACTGCGCGCAGCGCCTGTAAACTATTCTACCACGAACCGTTGCGGGGTGTCCGGCCTGTATGTCGTGCACCTCTGCACTGACGTGCTCATAGCGACCGACAAGATCATCGTCCCAGTCACTTAGGTTCTTCTCAAAGATTAGCCCGCTTTCGCCCCAGATCGAGATGTCGGCGAGCGTCCTAAGGTAATCGCTAACAGCCCGGACGCACGCTTCGTCTCCCACCTCGATCAGCTCGAGTTGGCGGACGAAGGCGGGACGGTCGGCGATCAATTGTTCGATGGCCTCGACAGGCGGTTGCTTGGTGAAAGACGACAGCAGCCCTGGAAGGTTGTTCTTCTGAACAAATGCTCTTTGCTCGGCCTGAAACGCGTCCACGTCCAAGATGGCGGGCTTGCCAGCTCTAATCAGCCTGTCCGCCGCCTCCTTCGCAGCGCCGATCGCGCGTTCGCACACTAGGTCGATGATGAGCGGAGAGACCGTCGGCTTGAAGATCGCGCGTATCGGATCGACGGGATCTGCATCGACGCTGATAACGGCGAGATTCTTGACCAAGGCGGCGCAATGAGCCGCATCAGCGTTCAGGAAAGCTTGGACGTCGGCGTCGCATGCCGGTGCAGCTTTCAGCTTGCTGTGGGCTTTGGCGAGGTTAGCGACCAGCGCCTCCACGTCGGCATCTGTTTTCGCGTCGTTCAGCGCGATCGCGAAGGCACCCGCCTTCACCGGTGTGACATATAGCCGGAAATGGCTGGTCGCCGGGTCGATCTCTCCCGCCGCCATGAAGCTGAGCCAGTTGGCCAGAGACTTCCACAGGTCCGCAGCCCAGTCGGATATCGGATTTTGCTTCAGTGCGCTCTTGCTTTGCTCAAGAACGACTTCGCCGCCGACCAGGTGAACCGCCACATCGTCTAAATGTTCAAGAGAGACCAAGGCGCCGCTAGGCGCGTTGAGCAGGTGAAAGCAAAGGCGTACAGGTTGAAGCGCATAGCCGAGGTATTGGCCAGCGGCGCTGTGTTTTCCCGTTTGCGTCTTCGCGTTCATTGCCCATCCCGTTCTCCCGAGTCGCACCGGAAGAAGCCAGTAACGATATTGGTATAGTTCGCCGTTGTTTACAATTGGCGCCCCGGCGATAGGACGGCTAGGCGCGATACAATTGCTGTTTAGGGCCAGCTCTCGAAGTCCAGATTCGGCAGGACAATGAATTTGCAGGACGTCCATTATGGGCACATCGGGGCCGTCTATGGCTCGGGCGATATGTCCGCTTTTGGACGAACGCGAAGTTTGCCGGAACGTCTGACTTTGGGCGCATACTTGCCGTCAAATTCGGCGTCCTTCACTGGTTCGTTCACGTATTCCGGAGAAAATTACTGTGCGAGTTGATGGATCCTCGTTCCCGGTACGACAGCCTCAGCTATTTCACATAGATGCTTATGGTGCGTCAGGTAGATGACCTGACCTGTGTTTGCCATCGCTCCGAACAGCCTGAAAACCTCCTCCGAGCGAATATGGTCGAACGTCTCCATGATGTCGTCGGCGACGAATGGGACCGAGGGCCGAAATTGCGCGAACTCGTAATAACCGGCGAGTCTTAGGGCAAGGTACAGCTGAAATCGTGCACCCTTTGAAAGCGCTTCGGTGACCTTGGATTGCCCGTCACCCTGCACAGCAATGAGAACCTCACCACCTCTTACAGGCTGGGTTGTCAGCCCCGAATACTGGCCACGCGTCATTAGCTTGAACGCGTCTGATGCGCGCGCCATCATGCCGGAGCGATGGCTCTCACGGTAGATCCGCAAAGCATTGCCAGCCGACATGATGCCAAGCTTCAGCTCTATGTAGCGAACGGCCTTCTCCTCGATTTCCAGCAGGGTTGTGCGCCGTTCAGCATCCAGGCGTGCAACCGCACTATCACCGCCGATGGCGTCCAGCTTGTCGGCCGCGCGCGTCTGCCGGATCAGCTGTTGCTGGATGGTTTCATCGAACAGGCGAAGCCGCTGCTCACCCTCAGCCTTCTCGACCGCGAGGCCGTCGAAATCGATCGCGTCCAGGATCGAGCGGGCCTGCTCGAATCCGTCGACCGCGAGCTCCGCCACTATCCGTTCCTCAAGTTCGGCGACGGTGGTGCGCAAGCCATCGCGCTCACGCAACAGCTCATCGCGTTCGACTACCTCGGGCAGAGTGGCGACACCAAAGACGCCCAGCACCTCGTTCTTGCGGCGTTCGTGTGCCAAAATCTCAGTGTCGAGGATGTCGCGCGCCTCCTTGAGGCGCTTCAGGTCGTTGCCGAGGCTTGCCTTCGTTTCACGTGTCCGCTCGGCACGCTCTAGGCGCTCGGCAAGGCGGATGGCCAACTGCTCCGGGTCGGTATCCTTCGTCGGCTCGTCGGCTTCAACCGCAACGGCGATGACCTCGACCAGAAAATTGGCCCTGTCGGCCTCCATCTTGTCGATACGCAGCTGCAGGTCGTCCCGTTCCTGCAGGCTTCTTGAAAGTTCGGCCAATTGATCGAGCACAGTGCCGACGCCGGATGCGGAGAGCCCGCTTTCGAGCCAAGTTCCCTTGAGTGCTTCGGTAATGCCGGCCAGCCATTCCTCCTCGCGACGCTCCGCCACACCTACTGCAACCCGTCGTGCCGCTAGATCCTCTTCTTTGGAGCTCACCATTCTGAGCGCCTCGGCATACTCGGCGTCCACCTTGCGCTGCCGATCCAGAAACGGCTCCGCGATGGCCATGATTGCTTCGAGGGTGTCGTTGGACTCTGATACAATGCCGACGCTTCCCAGCACTGCTCTCATTTCCAAGCGTATCTGCTCGCCGGCGTCAGCGGCTCGCTCGGCCTTCAAGCGAGCAAGTTCGATCTGCTCCCAGGCAGCGAGCGCATCGCTGCGCGCCTCGATCTGATCCTCGATCCTTTCGATCAGGCGCTCAGACGAAGGTTCCACGGCGTCTCCGAGCAGGTCCCTGGCGGCCGCGCGGATTTCCAACAATTGGGTATCCACATCCTTGCCGAGCTGTGTGCGTTGGATGCCGTTGCGTGACAGGTTGGCCGCGGCCTCGGCCAGCTCGCGCGTAGTTGCCCGGATCTCAGCCAGATCCGCCGCGCCGGCCAGCCGGCCTGCGCTGGCAATGTCATCGCGCGCCAATGCCACGGCGAAGTCGTCAGCGGTGTCACCGGTCAGCGCTGCGCGGTGCGTTGCCCACGCATCATCGCGAACTCGGCGGATGGCGGTAGCCGCTTCATCGTCGACAATGTCGCCCGAGGCACGAAGGGCATCCAATCGTGCGGCGAGCATGGCATGGTTGCCCTCGTATTCAGCAAGGCGTTCGGCAAGTACGGCGGTGTTCCTTGCCAGTTCTGACGCTACCGTCTTCCAGGCGGCAATCTGCCCGGCGCTCGGAACCGCGACGTTGGCGAGAGCGAGGGCATCTCCGTTCCATGGACGCAAGCGCGCGAGCGCCGCCTTCCATCGGATTGTTCCCGCATCTTCCGCCTCGCGAGCCGTCCTAATCTCTGCCTGGTGTCCGCTTGCTCGCGCTTTCGACAAAGCCGAGCCCAGCCTTGCCCTGGCAGGTTCGGGCACCGCCCTTTCCTCGCCGACCCGCTGCCTTGCCACCTGCAGCGCATCGAGTGCCGCCGCGGCTTCGTCGCGAGCGGCACGCATCCCGGTAGCAATCCCGGACCTCTGCTCGACCATGGCGCGAACGACGCCAACGGTGACGGCAGGCAGAAGCAGCGCGCCAGGATCCGCCTCGGAAGATCGGCCCAAGGCGGCAAGGCAGCTCGCCACGCTGTTGTTGAGGATTTGCAGCTCCATCCTGCGAGTGGGCAAGTCAAAGCCAGCCGCGGTATGGCGCACCTTGCTCTCCGCCAGCCCGCGAATGCGTTCGGAAATCGACAGGATCGGTTCGTCCTCGTCGACCGCAGTGACTTTTTCCGCCAGGCGCTCGGTCTCGTCGATGTTTGCGGACAGCCGCGTTCTGAGGCTGGCATCGTCATCGATCAGTTCGGTGACACTTCCCGTCGATGTCCGGGCTGGGGAGGCGATGTCCGGCAGCTGATCCAGCCGGGCAATCTTGCGCCGGATATCCGCCAGCATCGGCGCAGCACGCACGTAACGAGCAAAGGTATCCAGCCTGGCCACCAGCACCGCCCGATCGCTGATGGTTCGGCCGTACTGCTGCGCTGCATCGAGACGTTCGGCCTCCAGGCCCTCGTAGGTTGATGCAAGGGTGTCGATCGCATCCCTGCGCGACTTTACGTCAACAAGGCGCTTCTTCAACAGCGCCAGTTCGGTTCCATGCGCCTGCTTCCGATACAGAGCGTCTGCTTCGGCCTCGAGGGCGTTCAACGTATCACTTGCGTTCCCAAGACCGGCGCTGGCCGTGAACAGAAGCTTGCCGAGGTCGCCCCGCGACTCCAGGATAGATTTTCCGCCGGCTTCCAACGTCTCGTCATCGAGTGAGAACATCGTCGTGTAGGCGTCGCGCGACAGACCGGCGAGATGCGCCGTGATCGCCACCTCGCTTACCGGTTGGCCCGTCGCATTCAATAGCGAATTACTGCGCTGTTTCGTACGCGTGAACGTGTGTTCGGAGCCGGCCAGTTCCAGCACCCCGCCGATGCGCATGGCACTGTACTCGTGCAGGAAGTTGTAGCGGCTCCGTTCCTCGATGCCGAACAGCAAGTCTAGATAGGCCGAAAGCGCAGTCGATTTGCCGGCCTCATTCAGGCCAAACACGATATGCAGATCAGGTCCGGATTCCGGTTTGGGTCCGAAGTCGATCGAACGATCGGTGAACTTTCCATAACGAATGAGGTCAAGGCGCCGCAACCTCATGACGATCCACCGGCCTTAAGGCGGGCAGTCACCAAGTCCGCGCCCTTGGAAAGCACCTGATCGAGGAACTGTTCCAGCCCGGCTTCGTCCGTCCCAGCAAAATCCCGCCCGTCGGCCGGAAGGTCGGCGACCATCTTTTGGACGAACGCCCTCGCCTCAGCGCGGAAGGCCTCCGAGGTGGCATCGGCACGCATTGATTGCTCGAGTTCGAAAATCGGATCAGCAATATCCTCGGCGGTCTCCGTCCGAGGCGGCGCGAGGTCAAGCTCGAGCTTCTCCACCCACGTATGGCCTAGCTGTTCCGCAGCCTGTTCGGCTTCGGCAAGAAGGAGGTCCCTGTCGCGGATCAGCGCCCACATCAGTGGTGACGTTCCTGTCAGGCCAATGCGAGCCACAGCATGACGCGATCGGACGGTTGCCCGCATCTCTTCGAGTGCGAAGCGAACACGCGCGACGGCCTCGGGCCACTCCACCGCTCCGGTAAGGTCGACGCTCACCCGTTCGAACTGCGCAACGCTGGTCAGCCGTTCCTCGATCTCCACCGAACGGTCGTGGCGCACCGTCACCAGGGTGACTGATTTCTCACCGGCCTCGTTGATATCCCTCCCCTGCGGTATTCCCGGCATCACCACGGCACTGGCGCCAGGATGGACTTGGCGAGCATGGATGTGGCCGAGGGCCCAATAGTCGAAACCGTGGGCGTGCAAGTCAGCGATGCTGCAGGGCGCGTAAACGTCGTGACCTGGCGATCCAGCCAGACTGGTATGCATGATGCCTATGTTGACGGCCCCTTCACGAGCCGCCGGATATTTGGTTAACAGGCTGTCCGGCGCCTTAGGGTTCGCAAAGCTCAAACCATGGAATACGACGTCCAGACCGCCGGCTGTCTGCAATACCGACTGAGCACGACCACCAAAGATGGTAACGGTGTCGGGAAATACCAGCTGTTTGGAAATCCGCGACAGGGCGTCATGATTACCGCGGATCTTGAAAACCATGATGCCGGCCTGGTGCAGGCGTGTCATCTGCGCGCCCAAGAACCGCGCTGTCTTCATTGAAGTCTGGTCGCCATCGTATAGGTCGCCAGCAATGACCAACGCGGCCTCACGTTCCTCAAGGCAGAGATCCACTATCGAAACGAATGCCTGGCGGCTGGCGTCGCCCACCAGCCCGGCAAGATCGGGATTTCGCATCGCCAGCGAACGAAGCGGCGAGTCGAGATGAATATCGGCCGTGTGTACGAATCGAAATGCCATTCGGCCTCCGCCAGCAAAAGAGGTGTTCCGAGCTTCGACAGAAATTGCAACGAGGGCGCTGCAGCGCCCCGTTACACTTCAGCTAATTTCTCGCTCGCGGATTCGCCGGCCACCAACAAGCCGTCTTGGGACCGTAACACTCCTTTGGCAACCAAATCGGCGACCCCAGCTGAAATCAGCTGCCTTAATTGTGCGCTTGTGGCTTTGAAGCCCAGCATCCTGGCAACGCCTGTGGCGATTTCTTCCTCTGTCGCACCGAGGTTGGATTTCACGACTTCCATAGCGCCTTGGGCGACCTCGTCCTGCGCAATCATTTCGGGCTTGCGCAATCCAGCGGACACGACCCCACTGCGATCCCTGAGACGAACAGGAACACCTGGCTTGAAGCAGAAGTTGCCTCGACGGGCTACTGAACCACCTCTCTGTGCTATGCTTACCCCCCGCTCGATTGCATCCTGAATCCTGCCACCGGCCCGCTGCAGACCCCAGGCGTCCCGAATACGCGAAACTATTTCGTCGACATGGATTGGCGTTTCTGTAGCCACGACCTGCTCGACCAGTCCGGCCATGATTCCGCTGGGCGTCTCGTGGAGTTCGAACGATCCCGGTCGCTTTAGTTCGGCCTCTTCGTAGGCTCGATTGGGTGTCTCGGATCCGTTTGTGCTTTCGAGACCGATTTCCGTCACGTTGCCTCGGTCGACCGTAACAACCTGCACGGCTACAGCTCGATTTCTCTGGACCCCCAATTCGGCCCGCTCATCGAGTTCTTTTCTGGCGGCCTCAATCGCTAGTATGGTTCGCTCCAGCTGCTCACGAGGCCGTTGGAACCAGTCAGCGCTCCAGATGCGATGGATGATCCAACCATGGTCTTCCAGAACCGACTGCCGAAGCCGGTCTCGATCTCTGGCCGAGCGAGATGAGTGATATTCTGCGCCATCGCATTCGATGCCAAGAATATAGCGGCCTGGCCTCTCTGGATCCGCAACTGCGAGGTCGATGAAGAAGCCGGCAATGCCCACTTGAGCATGAACCTGATAACCCATTTCGATCAGCGCGTTGGCTACCTGTTCTACAAAGATTGAATCCATTTCGCGAACCGTGACTTGGGCAAGCGAAATTCGCCCTGTTCTCGCGTAGTGCAAGAAGAGCTTGAAGGCGAAGATGCCTTTCCCTTTGCCACGCTCCAGGTCGATGTCCTCGTCTGTGATGGACGCGAATACTTCGCAGCTGCGCTTGGCGCGGCTTATGAGGACGTTGAGCCGACGCTCGCCGCCTTCCGCGCCAAGAGGGCCGAAACGCATGGCCATGTATCCCTGGGCATTCTTGGCATACCCCACCGAGATCATGATCACGTCGCGCTCATCGCCTTGAACATTTTCGAGGTTCTTGACGAAGAATGGCTCGCTTGGATGAGCGTGAAAGAATTCCTCGGTGTCGGGATTTAGTCGCCGCAGCGCTTCGAGTTCATCCTGGATCGCGCGGCGTTGGCTAACCGAAAATGTTGCAACGCCTAGAGTCTCTTGCGGGTTCACCTTCGCATGACGGATGATCGCCTCCGCTACTGCTCTCGCCTCTACCGGATTGGTTCCTGTGCCGCCGGAATCGAAGACCCCCTCCGGCACATGATGAAACCGCAACCCCATACCTGCCTCTTGGGTATAAGGGCTTGGCACGATGAAAAGCCGGTTCTCGTAGAACTGGCTGTTCGATACTGCGATTAGAGATTGGTGACGGCTACGGTAGTGCCAGCGCAGCATACGCTGCGGCAAGCCGCGGGCCGTGAACAGGCCGAGGATGCTTTCAATGTCGGCGACCTGCGCGCCCTCACCCTCGTCATCTTCAGACTGCGAGCCTGTCATCTTCGCGAAGAATGTCGTGGGTGGCAGTTGGCGTTCGTCGCCAACGACGACCACCTGACTGGCCCTGGCGACCGAGCCAAGTGCGTCCACGGGCTGGATCTGAGACGCCTCGTCCATCACGAGCAGATCGAAGGACATCCGGCCGGGCGACAGGAATTGCGCCACCGAAAGCGGGCTCATCATGAACACTGGCTTCAGCGCCTGGATGGCAGGGCCTGCCTTCTGCATCAATTGCCGGATGGGCATGTGGCCTCGTCTGCGCGCCATCTCAGAACGAAGCAGTCCGACAGGTCCAGCTCCGCCGTCTCTTGAAGGAATTTTCCGGTGATGAGCCGTTACAACTTCGATGGCGCCGGCCTTGATGCGCTGGCGGTCCAGATCTGCGAAGTCACGTACAGCCCTGGAATGCAGTTCCCCGTCGAACCTTGCCAGCTCCGGCTCATCGGTCGCCATCGCCAGAAACATTCGTTCGTAGTAGGCCATATCAAAAACTGATCGAGCCGATCCTGTTGTAATCTGGCCGTTGGCTAGGCCGTCTATCAACTGTCCCAGTCCAGCCTTTCGGGCCGTTTCGGATCGCTCTTCATAGGCAACCCATTTCGAGAGCTGCTCCTGATGATCGAGCCAACCCTGCAGCCGAGAAACGACCTCGCCTATCGCGACGTCCGGAAAATCGACTACTCCAAACAAGGAGGGAGCATCGGCTTTCAAATCCCCTGTAAGCGCCTTCAATTCCCGCGCTGCCGCTTGGGCCGCTTCACGTGCTGAACGTGCCGAGTTTGCGATCTCGATTCTTTCAGGCAACCGCGCAGCCAGATGTCGGATCGAGCCATTTTCTTTCAGCCAAAGCTCGGCTTGCGTGAGAGCGGCCCAATCGGATCCTCGACCGTGCCACGACGAGCCGAATACGAACTTGCCAAGGCTCTCTCCCGCATCGATCCCTTGAGCAAGTGCTTGTAGTCTGCCTAGTCGGCGCAGTAGCTCCACCCGCTCAGTGATTAGATCCGGAACGTCAGTCAGAACCTGTCGTGACGCATCATCGGCTTGAGCTACAGTGCTCGCCTTCGCTTCCATCAGTTGCAGCGAGGCCCGCTCGGCGGAAGCCACGTCGCCTAGCATGGATGACGCGAGGTGCCCGAGATCGTTCCAGAAACCTTCGATAATTGGCCGACCGATTTCGATAACCTTGCGAACGCGCGCTGCACGCGCACCGGCCTCGGAGCGTTCCGCCATCCGGCCGGCGATAATCCGAGGTTCGGGGCCTAGCCCTCGTAGAGTCCGCATCCACTCCACTAGCGCGAGCAGTGGCGCGGAAGCCGATCGCTCCCCACGCCAATCTGCCCCGAAGGCGGAACGGCCAAAAGCGTCGCCTTCGCGGACTCTTGCTGCGGCAGCCTGACCCTTCATCAAAAGGTCGAGGAGACCAACTATCTGCGTCGCAGGCGCGCTAGGGTCGACCACAATAGTCCGCGCAAGTGCTGTGGCGCGACGGTAGTCGCCGTTCAATGCTTTCAATATTCCCGTGTGTGTGGCGAGCGCCTGCCGCGCCGCGGCCACCTCGGTGCTCCACGCCGCGTCAACAACCTTGCCCTGAAGGTCGGCTCTGGCAGCCTCAAGCGTCGCTACGCTGTCGGCAAGGTCGCCTGCCTGCTCAAGTCCGGAGTCCCAAACGGTGGCTGCGAAGGCCTCCGGACTTGCGTCAGGTGCTGCCGCTACTCGCTCGCCGGTCACGGCCAGCCTGAGCAAGCCTGCCAACGTGTCTGGCAATATCGCCGATCCGAGTTCCTGATTCAGGCGCTCAGCTTCTTCCCTCAAGCGTGGGAGCAGAATGGTGAGCTGTCGCGCACGATGGAAACCATCTTTCGGAAATTCCGAGGGAAGCTTTGCAAGCTCTGTCTCGAGACCTTCAATTGGCGTGTCGATAGCCGTTGCCGCCAACTGCTCCGAAAGTTCCTCGGACTTGCGGGCGAAATCCGTTCCTGACCAGAGAAGCGATGAAATGTCTTTCGGACGCTCATCCCATACCGGCGAGACGAGCGCCTCGGCAGGAAGTCCAGGCGCGGACGCGAGAAGCTCAGCGCGATCTTCTATCTCGCCGCTGTCGCTGAGAATTTTCGGAGGCTCGGCCTTGATCCGCTCAGCGATACCGACCAGTTTGGCGTGCAGTGCCTTGGCTTGGTCCAGCAACGCCGCGATGCGTGGGACGAGCCTCTCAATGGTCGTTGGAAGAACGACATCCAGGCCAACTCCCCGCCACGGGTGGTGGATCGGCAAGCCGATCTCGTTGATCCGCTGAGAGACCTCATCGAGCAATTTGCGACGTTGCGAAACGCCGTCAGTTGTCCAGCTTGTGGCATCCGTAAGTTCGATGTCCACTGGTTTCTGACCGACCTGCCTTAGTCGGGTTAGCTGGCCGAGAACCTGATAAGGAGTGAGTTCGGACGCTCCGAACGCAACGTGCATTCGTGCAGCATGTGCGTTGAGTTTATCGCGAGCCTCCAGCAAGCGATCAGTTAGGGAAGAAGGAAGCTGGCCCCTGGGCGATCCGAGTTGCCAGGTTCGCCGCAGCTCCTCTAGCATCATGCGCTTGTTCGCCTTGTTACTATGCAGCTCAAGGCAGGCGTCCCCCACCCCAGCAGTGTCAAGCCGTCGCTTGACGACCTCCAGCGCTGCCATCTTTTCGGCCACGAACAGCACGGTCTTTCCGTCGGCAACGGCCGACCCAATAATGTTTGCGATCGTCTGCGATTTTCCTGTCCCAGGCGGACCTTGGATAACGAGGTCGCGACCTTTTCTGACGTCATGGATCGCCAGTGTCTGAGAACTGTCACTGTCGACGATATGCAACATTTCGGCGGGCGCAATGTGCGGATCAATCGCTATGTCGTCCGACATAAGCGGCTCGCGTGTTTCGAAACCATCTGAAAGAAGCGAGCGGATCTTCGGTTGTTCGATAATCTTTGCGCCATCGGGCCAGAGATCCGGATCCAGATCACGGTACATCAAGAACTTCGCAAACGAGAAGAAGCCGAGCACCATATCGTCGCGAAGCACCTCCCAACCCTCTTTGGTCGAAATTGCTTCGGCAACGGCATCGAGATAGGCCGAGACGTCGAAGTCATCTCCCACCTCAAAACGCGGCAGAGCGAGCTTGTGAATGCGGTCGAGATAGAGTTCCAAGGAGAGGTTTGCGGTAAGATCTTCCGGCCGGGCTCGTAGGCGGAATTTTTCTCCAGCGGCCCCTCGCTCAAGCCGAACCGGCACCAAAATGAGGGGGGCCTGACGGATGTTCTCTTTGTTGTTCGGGTCAATCCACTTCAGCATTCCAAGGGCCAGAAAGAGGATATTGACGCCCTGCTCTTCCTCGAGTGTGCGGGCATCATGGTAGAGATCAAGGAGCCGCCGCTGCAGCCCAGTTGGGGTCATACGCGTCTGCAGCTTGGTGTCCGAGTGCCGCGCGGATATCCCTCTGTTATCGACTCCATCGTCCTCTGGTTGGGCGAGAGCGACGGGGGAATAGTCGATCTCTTCGTCTGGAGGGCTGCTTTCATCCTGGCCCGCTTTCGGCCTATCGGGCTTGCCGGCCAGGAAGGTAAAAGCCTTTCCTTCGGTCACCAGCAATCGATAAATTTCGGACGACTTCTCATCGACGATATCGATCGTCTTCGCGCTCTTGGAAAACCGCGGCACATTCAAAAGTCGATTGCGGGCGGAAAGATCGAGCAACTCCATCCTGGCGCGCTCGAGTTTCTCCTTTAGAGGGAGATCGCTTTGGAAGACTGACTGTTTTACGTCCAAGACTTACATCCCCTTTGAAAGGAGAACCAGCTAGAGCCCGCGTAGAGCGTTCGCGCAAGAAAAAACAGCCGTGTTCAATTAGAAACGACTGCGATCACTTCTGGACACCGTCCAATATTGCGACGTGTGATATGGGTCAGAGCCTGCATTCTTGGCCCCCTTTGCCTAGTCGCTATCCGACGAGGATTCTCGCTCCCTGCCCCCGTATTTAGCCGCCTCCACAATGTCTTTTTCTGACACAGAGAGTCCGTTGCGGACCCGAATGGCTCCCGCACTTGGAACGCGGTCCAATTCAGATCCAGTCTTTGCCTTATCCTTCTGGGGCTTAACCTCCGGCGGCGGGTCTTTCGAAAATGTCATGCGTAGGTCCTACTCGTCCAAATCTAAATGCATCCGCCTGTGAGCCTCAAGCCGCTTTCCTGGTCATACAAAGAAAACGCCGCGCCCAATCAATCCACCGTCTCTCGTGGTTCCGCATTCTGATTGGCGCTTTAACATTCATCACTATTAGCGCCTGGCATTTAGTATCCTCCCTCTACTGGTTTTTTTAGCCGATAAGTAATAGATCGGGATTTCACTGCAGAAGTCCGGAGCCATGAAGTGACTGACGAAATCCAAAATACGGCCACCGCGCTGATGGAGCTTACCGCCGATATCGTTGCGGCTTATGTGAGCAAGAATTCAGTGCCGGTCTCCTCATTGCCGGACCTTATTGCCAGCATCAATTCGTCATTAGCGCGTATCGGCCAGCCGTCCGAACCGGAAAAACCCGACCAAGTTCCCGCGGTCAACCCCAAGCGCTCAGTCACTCCAGACTACATCGTCTGCCTCGAAGACGGCAAAAAGTTCAAGTCCCTCAAGAGACACTTGAACACGCATTTTGGACTGACGCCCGACGCCTATCGCCAAAAATGGGGCCTCTCCAACGATTACCCCATGGTCGCGCCTAACTATTCAGCCAATCGCTCCAGATTGGCAAAATCGATTGGCCTCGGTCGCACAGCAGCCGCGCCCAAGAAAGCAGCAGCCAAGAAGTCAAAGACGCGCTAGCAAAACATTTGGCAGCTTCGCAAAGGATCGAAAATTGAATCGCGATCGCTATTCCCATCGCCGCAGCTCGCGGCCAAGACGCGGCCGGGTTTCAATTATGCGCAAGCGTTTCTTTTCACATAAATCATTAGCCGCGATCCTGGTGATCACGCTAGCAGTGGGCGCTTATGTCACCTCCTACTTTACAGGGTGGGGCAACCAGATCGCGGGACCCAATACAGCAAGCGCACTCGGGTCAAAACCGAAGCCTATCGTCGGCGTAGCGTCCATCGTTGACGGGGACACGATCGAGATCCACGGACAGCGTATTCGTTTCAATGGCATCGACGCACCTGAAAGCAGCCAAAACTGCAGCGACGCAAGCGGGCAAGAATACCCATGCGGCCGCAAATCCGCAGAAGCACTGGACATCTTCCTCAGTCAATCCCGACCCATCCAGTGCAACTTTGTTTCGTGGGATCGTTACAACCGCTTCGTTGGTGATTGTCAGCGGGCGGACGGTGCTAGCATTGCGTCTTGGATGGTCGAACAGGGTTATGCCCTGGATTGGCCTCGATACAGCCATGGTAGTTACGCGTCACAACAGGCAGATGCCCAAAGGGCCAAGATTGGCATCTGGGTTGGCACTTTCACAGCCCCTTGGGATTGGCGAGCAACACATGCAGCCAACAATAAACCCGGTAATGACACATCCTACGGCCTTACAGGCCGTCGCCAAATAGCTCAGAGCTATTCGTGTCAACCGCGTCGCTATTGTAAGCAAATCTCCTCATGCGATGAGGCGCGCTGGTATCTCAATAACTGTAGCTGGGGACCCAAATTGGACCGGGACGGCGACGGAATTCCGTGCGAAGGCATTTGCTGACCAAGCCAATTCCTTAGCGCGCTTTCAGCAAGCCGGACTGGCCACCAGCGTTTCGGTGCATTTGCGCGAGTGCCAATAGAGCCTGGCAAAAGGGCTGGCTGACGTTTGTCTTGGAAAATTCCACCAGCTCGTTGAGCCCGGATGGGCTAGAAAACCGCAAGGCTTCGTAGCGACAGACAGGGATCTGCCGATTATCTCTGAAGCGTTTGTCGGGTCCGCCATTCTTATTGGGATGAGCCCAGGTATAGCTCACGATCTCAGCATCAGATGGAACTTTGCCGGTCTCAATAAAATTGCTGGGGGCAAATTGCGTCCTGAGGTCTCCATACCCAACGGCACCGTACTGGTTTCCGTCCTTCACCAAAATCATGTCTGGCATGAAATAAAGGATTTGCCGGCCGACGTGTATCGACGGTGGTGTGACATTGCTGCGAACAACCGTCGGCAAGGAAGCTTGGAGCGTCGTCGACTTTTTATCGACCAACATCGTGGCTCCCGCATTGCGCTTCCAAGTCGTCAGATCCTCTATCTTGCCACCAGCCGCGACATGCCAACTCGCCGCGCAGCGTGTGAGCGTGTCAAAGGCGGCGACAAGTCGCCCGTAGGCCGCCTCCGCGTCCTGCTCCAAATCATAGTAGAGCACGCTCACCCGGCGGTAGCTGTCCAACCAGTTGCCAATAAGCATGCCCGGCAAAAAGGCAGCAATACCGATCAGCGCCACCCCACCTCCCAGCATTGCGCCTGCGATCAATCCGGCGATCCCAAACAGCACGGCCAGGATGAGCGACATTCGCGTCTGCGATTGCCTCGCATTGATTTCATCAAGCACATTGGCAAATGTCTCATCACGCATCTCGATCACATCGGCGGACTCGATTTCTCTCATCACGACGCCACCGCTGACATATTCCACGGGTGAGGATGTTGGATGGGGCTTTGGCCCAGATGGGAATTCAGACAGTTGCAGCGTCTGCTTGGCGCTGCGCTTTCCCAAAGTGCCTCGGTAGTAGAGACCGCCGACGCCTGCATGAATATAATGCCCTCGTGGGCCAGTCCCGATACGAAGACCTTGCACGCCAACGGACGCGCCAACCCCGCCAGACGAGAAGTTAAAGCGGAAAGGTCCCGCACTAATCGATTTTCGAACGTAAAACCCCATCCCCGCAATCCCCCCCAAGCCCTGTGAGCGAAACCCAAGGGCAGTTCGCCTCACAACTTTGGTACCGGAACCAGTCCAATATCTGTCTCTCGCGAACGTTGCCTGACCCTGATCTCAATTCGCCTCCTCGCCTTGACGTCGCCGGCCTGTGCGCCGTCGGTGAGCCGGTCGCCAGGCAATATCAACTGGCCGCCGGACATTGGCAGGATGGTGAAGCCTTTCAGTTCCGGCATATCGCGCAGGATGCCTGTGACGGAGATCGCTCGCGCTAATCCAAGCCCGGCATTGTCGGCAGGATGGAGTGTGCCAATGTCCATCTTGCGCGCCAGTACGGGCTGAAGGCCTCTGTCCATATTCGATGAGTCACCGGACATCGCCTGCTCGTCCGTGTGGCCAATCACCTCAATGACGTCCACACCATAGGAAGTTGCAATTCCAGCAATGGTCTTCGACATCTGCCGCAACTTCGTTTTGAAGCCACCGGAAAGCTCCGCACTTCCAGTATCGAAATTATAGCCATCGAGCTCGCTAAGACTGATGATCGGTGGCCAATCGTGTGGCTTGTCAGCAGAGGCCTCGTTCCTTGCCTTCTTCAGTGCGTCAGCAAGATCCTTGGACGTCTTGCCCGTGCCAACGTAGCCGAGCTCGCGCAGAACCTTCATCTTCTCGATCATGGCTTTGGCCTGATCAACGTCGACGTCGTTGTCAGAGAGGACTTTGGCGGCCGGCGCGCTTTTCACCGCTTCCTCAAGGGTCAGTCCCACTTTTTTGATTGCCTCTGCGGCCTCTTTGGCCCGGACCAATTCACGCCATTCTTGATCTGGTACATTGCGTCGACTTGCAGGCTTGACCATGGCATTCAGCTGAGCCAGCAACCGCTTGTTTTCCTCGTCAAGCTTGCGAGCGTTCTCATTGAGGGACTGCGCAATCTTCTGCGCTGCCGCAGCCTCTTTCTTTGTCTTGGCGATGAGCGCGCCTGCAGCAAGCAAAAGGCAGAAAACGAGAAGCAGCATCGTCTCAGCCATCGTCAGGCCGAGTATCAGGCCGCGGCCATAGCCCTTGCGCTCAAACGTAATGGCTGTTCCGCTAACCTCACTCACCTGCCCCACCAACTTGCTCTCTTTGGCGGTTCACCCTTCTCCACCTCCGCCGGACTGCTTAACGATCGGAAGGTGTCGCCCTCCGTGTCATCCGAAACCTTGATTGGCGTCTCCACAGGGGAGGCAACAGTGGAAGGTGCCGCCACTCGCTCGACATCGTTCGCTATCGCATTGCTCAGAGGCTGGGGAGTGCGCACGGCCGGGAGGCTATGTTGTGTAAGGGTTGCGACGAGGCCGCGTGTTTCATTGCTGTGTTTCTGCATCACAGCCATGAACTCCTCAGTCAAACGCTGCTGCGCTTGGACAGTTTCTGCGGTCTTTTCTGCGGCCGCTGCCGCTCTCTCCACTCCAGTCGCCACCTTGATCACTGCGTCGGCAAGACCGGTCATCCGCGTTTGCTGCTCTTGCGAGGCTGTTTCGGTTTTTATCGCATATTGTGCGACAGCATTACCCAGGAGCTTGACCATCGGCGCCAGATCGTTCTTCAGCACCTCATCAGGAACAACCACCTTTTCCAGCTTGGCAGCCATATTGTCGGCTTGATTACCGAGCTTTCCAACAGAGTTGGACATCGAGCTGTTGGCTTTATCCAGCAAATCCGCTGCAGCTCCAACGCGGTTCGCTATCGAAGCAAACTGGGTTTCGACTTGCCCGAAATTGTGCTGCAACGCGTCACTGAGCTTGGCAGACGCCTCTTGGACAGGCTTGATCGATTCCATGGCAATATTGTCCAGGGCAGATCGAATGTGCTCCCCATTGCGTGCCGCTTGCTCGGCAATCTCTGCAAAGCCCTCTTCGAGCATTTGATGGCTGACACGACGAAAGTCGGCGAACTCCCTGGTTACGCTTTCCATCTCGGCTCTTACACGCCGTGTCATGTCGGCAAGTTCGTGCCTCGCCGTTCGCTCAATGTCCGCGGGATCGCGCCGCATCTGATTGTAGAAAACCCTCAGAGCAATACCGGTGATCGTCGACGTGATCGCGATGCCAAAATTTTGGACGATCGTGTCGGTTGAGCCTTCCGTTCCAAACTGAAACAGCGAGACCCCAAGGCTCGTCAGGGTGAACAGGAAGCCCATATAGTAGAGGTTATCGCCGGTCTGCTCGTCGTGCAGTTGTAGCTTTCCAGCAAAGATCGAAACCCCGAGATAGAAAAACATCAGGCAGGCCGGTGCTACCGCCGCGACGATCGGATTTACGCCTGAGAGTTTTGCAATGGCGATGAATACACACCCGCCGAGTGTCAATGCCGCGAAAACCACGACCGGCAGACGTGGATGATCCAGCAAAGGTTTGTCGTGCGCTCTCGCCATCAGTTTAACCCATCCAAGCCAACCAGCTTTTCGAACTCGCCGTGATGGTTCTGGACCCAATGTGTCCAGAACTCCGCGTGATCCAGGGTCTGAAATGGCTTCTTTGCCCGATCGATATAAAGAATTGTGATGCCCACCCCATCCAGCGACGTCCCATATGTGCGGTCGGCGGCGCTGTTGAGGTATTTTTGGTAATCCAGTCCCGATCGGTACTGCGAGTAAATCGTCGTATGCTCGATCATGTCAGAGGCGACCACCAATCGCTTGGGACTGCCCTGTTTGGCCAAGCTGCTATCGAAGAGCGACAGCTTGATTTTCTGAATTCCAGCCATGATCGGAGATTGGCTCGCGGAAGCCGCATTCGGGATTTCATCGGGAAGTTTGTTCAAAGGATCGCCGAAGGCGTTTTCCCACTTCTTTTGACGCCGCGCAGGATTGTTGGTCCAACTATCGACGGTCGACCCATCACCGGGATTGCATCCATCGAACATCACCGTCAGCTCACCAGGCGCCGAGCTCAGGGTATAAATCCTCACATACCCACCCGGCTCGACCTGCCCAATGGTCTTTCGGAACTCGTTCTTGAGATCAGCCATCGTCGTTGCCGAAATTGGATCAGTGGCGTCGATGAGGACGGCGGTCAGGCTGGAGGGTCCGTCCAATGGGCAATTCGTGTTGGCGTCGATATGGCCATTGCCAGACCTGGTCCACATCCAGCCGAAGCCGGCCAACATCGCAACGGATAGCACACCAAGGGCAATGGCCGCGGCAATGGTACCCGCATTGCCTTTCTTGCGTCTGCGGGTTCGCCTAGACATTCACGCTGTCCGGGTGAAGCTTATCAAGATCTCGGTACTGCTCAATTCCCCGTTCGCATTCCTGACCAATCAGACGAACCTGCTCGTTGAGTTCCTCCTGCGCCTGGCGAATTGATGCGCCAACATCTCCCTCATTCCACTCCCGCTCGCCGGTGACGTATGGCTTGATGCGATCAAGTTTGTAGGGCGTTCCGAAATGCTTGGGCGCCGGCTCGGTCCTCGCCTGGATGTTGGCTTCCCGATACATCGACAAAAGCTGATTGCAGGCTCGCTCCAATTGGTCTTGATGCTGCGCAAAAAGAGCCAGAAGCCTCGATCGATGATCGACAATCGCGCGGTGCTCGCGCCGGCGACTACCAAGCTGCTTGACGATTTCCTCCACTTTTTCGTTGTGGTCGTCGCGGACATCCTGCAGCTCTTCGATCAGTTCCTTCTTTCGATCGATGTAGTCATCGCGCCGTCGAACGAGCCGATTTTCAACGCCAGTGTAGCCTGGGTAAGGGTCGAGCACGAACCAGCCGTCGATAAAAGCGAAAAGCGAAAACATCAGGCCGATCGCAAACAGCAACCAGGACTTGATGTCCGTGAGACCCGCTGGATTGGCGAGCATATTACGGATGACCTCAGCGCCGGCGCCGTCAGCGAGCGAGCCGCTGACCTCACGGTAGTGCGCTAGCGCCAAGTTTATCGAAATCGCCAAGCCGATATAGAAAAGGATTGAAATGATCCCAACGAATTTTACGAAAAACGACCGATGGGTGACGAGACGAGCGCAGAAAACCGCCAGGAGCAAAGCCGCCCCGATGTTGATGAAAGAGAATGCCGCAGCCTCAAGGATGCCACCAAAAAATCCCTGCTCATTGCCCTTGGCCAGGAAGTTGCCGTTCATCGCTGTCTCGACCAGAAACAGAAATAGCAGAAGCGATAGCCGGAAAATGTGAGCGGCACCGTGCTGCACACGCGCGGCACGAACGAGACCGTGCTTCTCCTTAAACCATGCATGCTCTTTTTCGGCGTCGTTCAGGGCCCTTCTCAGGCCGTGAAGTTCATCGAGGCCCACGGCGACCGAGGCTTTGAAGTCCGAAACGCTAGCGGCATTCGTCTGACGGATTAGACCGAATTGTTCCTCGAAATCGAGGCCGGCAAGACGACCTCCAAGGAGTTGCAGGTTGTCCTCAAGAGTGTGATGCGCAGCCTTCTTCTCATCCTCAACGCGTTCCACGATGGCATGTTCGACATCGTCGAGATTCTTTGCCGTTTTCGGGGGTTGGTTCACCTCGCCGCGCTGCTTTCCGCGGTTAATGACATCCAGGTCGCCGTCGATCTTGGCAGGGTCCAGGCTGTTGAATAGCTGAGTGCTCGCCCGAAAATCGTGGTTGGATTCTCGCAGTGAGTCACGCAACTTATTTAGTTTTTCGAATTTAGAGCCCACGCACTCACAACCCCAACTTTACGCCCCCCGGCAGAGTGGTTTCTATGCATAGTAGAGCTAAAGGGCAACCGCACATTCACTTCTATCCACTTGCTAGTGCGGATCAGGCTCAATTGAGTTCCAACAAATGATCATGGCTGCTGATCAACTGGTTGATCGGCCGCGACTAGTCATGTCATGAGCCGTGCTGCGATGCTCTAAGGACAGAGTGCTACGAGCGGGTTCGCGACTGGGAAATTATCCACAGTCGTATACGTGTACTGGATCTCACCGCCCAGGCGAACGAAGGCAGATAGTTCCTCCGCACGACAGACATAGTTTTTGGTCATTTCATCGATCTTCTGGACATAGACCGGCCGCGAGACGCCAGCAGCCAACAATTTGGCGTCTACTTCCGCATCGGTCTGAGCCCAGGTGGCGTTGAAAACGATCCTTGGCCCGATTGCGATGATGCTCCGAACGGAGATGTTCGAACTGATCAGCATGGGCAATGCTGGAGCCATTTCGGTTTGCATTTTTTTTGCGTAGGCGCAGACGTCGGTCTTGGTGTACTTCGAGAGGCATTCATTTGCCGTCGCCACCCTTGGCCATGTCAGCAGGATCGCCAACGGGACGTGCATCAATCGCAATCCATCCAAAGTATTCTCCTCGCCCGATCTTGGCCTGCACAGAGGAGCATCTATCCTATTTGTGTTCACAGTGCCACGAGCAGCTTGTGCCCGACCGGCAATAGTGCTCTGTCTGAAATACTTTGGGAGGGCAATAAAATGAAAACAACATTTCTCGCGGCTATGGCCGCTGCAATAATCGCTTGCGCGACCGGCGCGTTTGCACACAGTGGCGGCACTGATGCCAACGGTTGCCATACCAACCATAAGACCGGCGCGTATCACTGTCACTGAAGGTCACGCCTTTCTGAGGGACACAAACATGCTGAAGAACATCATGTCAGCTCCGCTGGGCCTCCTCTTCATGCTGGGCGGGCCGATCACCTACGTGATGAATGTCGTCGACACATGGCAGGGCCATGCATCAGTGGTCGTAAAAATCCTGATTAACTTGAGCCTGGATGCGATGTTGGCGTTCATTTGGCCGATCACTTGGGCAATCTGGCTTTTCAAATATATGGCGGGCGCCGAAACTCCACTAACAACCGTGCTGGGCGTTTGAGGATCAAGTTTGCTGAAAATAATGCTTTTCGACGCCGGCCGGAACGGTCCGGTTGGTCTGCATCTGTGTAGCTATTGCCTCGCTGCTGGCGGTAGCGCCATGGCCGTACGGCTATTACCAATTCCTCCGCGTGGTGGTCTTTTTCGCCGGGATCTACTGCGGAGCCATGGTGTGGCGATCAGGCCCTGAAAATCGCACCCTGGCTTGGGCGCTGTTTGGAGCGGCAGCGATCTTCAACCCGTTCATGCCGGTTCATTTGCCGCGCGAGCTGTGGGCAATCTTCAACGTCGCAGCGGCTACTCTGTTCGGCTTTGTCGCATACCGGCACCGGAATTAAGCCGATAATCTGAGATGGCCAAGAGTGGACCTGAGACGCCGAAGGTCAAGGCGCGCCCGAGGGTCACCGTGTCACAGCCGTTGGCGCTTTATGCGGGAGATCTCCTCGAGCGGACGAAGGAGTACTTCGAGGCTTTCAACCATCTAGGCTCGGAGTCGGAAAAGGCGCATCTTTTTGCCCGTTATTTTCTATTTTCGCATGCCCTAGATGTGGAGCTTCAACAGGTTGTCCTCGATCAGGGCGAGGCGACTGATAGGCGTTTTTGACTTTAGGCTGCCATGTGGACGATGCCAATTGTATCTGTGCAGCCAGACAGGCAGTTCGGCGGCACGATGATCGGATGTCGGATAGGCAATGGCGTAGGCCCATTCGCGCAGTGCTGTCTGGATGAAGCGCTCGGCCTTGCCATTGGTCTTGGGCGTATAGGGTCTTGTCGTGACGTGCTTGAGGCCGAGATCGCGGCAGGCCTTGGCGAAGGCCTTTGATCTGTAGCAGGAGCCGTTGTCGGTCATGACGCGGGCTATCGTGACGCCGAGGCTGGCGTAATAGGCGACCGCGGCCTTGAGGAAGGCGATGGCGCACTCCTTTTTCTCGTCGGGCAGGATTTGCGAGAAGGCGATGCGGGACGCGTCGTCGATGCAGACATGGACGAACTCCCAGCCGGCGCCGCGCGACTTGCCCTTTTGCGGATCGCCGGTGATACGATGGCCGACTTGGCTGAAGCGGCCGAGCTTCTTGATGTCGATATGGATCATCTCGCCGGGATGCTCCCGCTCGTAGCGCCGGACCGGTTCGGCCGGCTCGATATCCCTGAGCCGCGACAGCCCGGCACGCTTGAGAACCCGGCTGACGGTGGCGGGCGAGACGCCGACCTCATGGGCGATGTGCTTGCCGGTCAGCCGCTGGCGACGCAAGGCTGCGATGCGCTCGGCCACGGACTGTTCGGTCAGGCTCGGCATGACGGTGGGCCGCGACGAGCGGTCGACCATGCCGGCCCGCCCTTTGGTCTTATAGCGCTCGACCCAGCGCGCCACGATCTTGGCCGACACGCCATAGACGCGCGCCGCATGGGCTTTGGAAAAAGCGCCTTCTATCACCGATAACGCCATCTCCTCTCGACGCAGCGGTGTGAGACGGGCATTCTTGTGGATGTTCATTCGGACCCTCCGATGGATGCTGAAGCGTGGTAACTCCAGTCTCCTCGGTCCGGTCCGAATGGACAACCTCTCGAAAGCTCACACCTAGAACTCCTCTTGAAAGCGTATCTAGCTTCAAAGGGCGTGTCGAAACGCGGTCTCCGGCTCGGCTTCGGTCACAAGATCGAGGACATTTACGAAGCCGCAGTGGCCCTAGGAATGCCGCCGATTGGGAACGTGAAGATGATTGCCAACAACCTTGACCTGATGAATTCTCAGCAAGATTTTAGGTACCCGTCGGGGTACAAGCTGAATGTCCCGCCGCCGAGCTTCTGCCGAGAAACGTATAACGCTCTCCACACAGCGATCGAGCCGAGGATCCCCACCGAGGTACTGAAAGCCAACCTCAAATTTCATTGGGATTTTCGGGGGAAGACTGTCATTTGGAAGGACGAATAGCCCGAGGATGATCTTCCCCATCTACGTTGGCGTTCTTATGGCGCTGCTGTCAGCATCCGCCATTGGCGGTGGCGGCAAGGCGATCTTGTTGGGATGGCCGCCTCGCTGACAATGGCCGGGATGGGCACTCGCCGGCTGGCTAGGTTCTTAGCAGGCCATAGCCGGCTGTCTGGTGGAGATCGTCTTTCAGGGCTTTGATCGTCTGTGAAAGGTCGCGAACCTTGTCCATCAGCGTCTGAATGGTCGCCCCGATGGGCTGGATCTTAACGCCTCAATCGTCGCGAGAAGCTCAAGGTAGACGTGGTTCAATTGAACTTTCTCCCTTCGAGAGCTCTCAATGGTGATCGACATGTGCGACCAGGCTCGATCAATTGCCTGTTCGCTTATCCTTCATCGACAAGCGGACGCGTGCCGCCACCTCCCTTCCGTCACGCGAAGGACCCAGCCGGCGAGACCAGACGGCGTGCGTGGCGCAATCTTCTATGTGACGAGCGGCGAGATCGCGTGTGTCCCGCCGTGATGGGATCATCTATTCGTCGAGCGCGGCGCTGGCGCCATCATCGTCGATATCTGCAAACCCTGGGATGATCCAGCAGCTTCTCCTTCGACAGCAGCCCGGCGTCCTCGAGCGCCTCGAAATCCGGCAGCTGGCGCAGCGTGTCGAGCCCGAACTGCGACAGAAAAGTTTTGGTCGTCACATAGGTGTAGGGCGCGCCCGGCTGCGGGCTGCGCGGCCCCGAGGCGACCAGCTGCTCAGCGCGCAGCACGCCGATCAGGTCACGTGACACCTCCTTGCCGAAAAAGCTCGACAGCTCGCCACGGGTGATCGGCTGGAAATAGGCAATGCACATCAAGACAAGCGCCTCCGCCTGCGACAGTTCTTTTGCTCCCTCGCCCGCTGCCGTGCCGAAGGCTGCGTGAATGGCGTCGCCAAAAACCTTTTTGGTCCGGTGCTGCCAGCCGCCGGCGACCGCGACCAGCTCGTAAGGGCGGCCGGCGAGTTCGGCGCGAATGTCGTCGATGATCAGCTCGATATTGCAGTTTTTTCCCACCACCCGCGCGAGGACACTACGTGTCACCGGTTCATTTGCCGCAAAGATCACCGCTTCGACGCGGGCCATCCATTCGCACCAGCGCAGCTCCGGCGGCAGATGTTCCAGTTCGGTGTCGAGCAGCGCCGGCTGATCGTTTGGCTTGCGGCGGGCGGACGCTTCGCTCATCGCTACAGCCCGAACAGCCGGAATGTGGGGCGGCCGGAGAGCTCGCGCACGACCTCCAGTTGCTGCAGCCGTTCGAACAGCCGTCGCGATGCAAAGCGCGACAGATTGTCCGTCGTCAGCGATCCGGACACGGCGTCTTCACTGAGCAGCAGAAAGATTACGTCGCCGGCGCCTTTGGCGCGCAGTTTCGGCGCCACCGCCAGGAGTTTTTCGGCCCGGCGCGACAGCTCGGCGGCCAACCGACAAGCGTCCGCGGCGGCCGCGACGAGCGCGATGCAAACCGCCCGCTCAAAATTCTTGTCCCCGGGCCGGATGCGCCGGCCACCGCCGGCCTCGGTGCGGAAAGATGGTCCAAAACCCTGCGCCATTAGGAGCGGCAGGGGCTGCGGCCAGCCCAGGCGTTGCGCCAGTACCAGGTCGGCGAGCCACCAGCCAAAGACTTCGGCATCGGGACGCATGGCGACGACCTCAGCGGCGATCGCCGCGGCGTCGAATGGCGCCGACCGCTGGGATACCCCGAGTTTTTCGATCTGCGTGCAAAGGTCGGCGAGCGCGGCGCCGTCCCAATGGAGGCCAAGCTGGTCGAGTATCTTCCCGAGCCGGCCGGGCGTAGCGGCGGGCGGCTGCCTGGCCAACTGCCGCCAGGCGCCAAAGACGGCGCCTGCGGGACCGGGGTCAGCACGTAGGGGACGCAAATGCCAGGCATCGCGCAAGGCGGCCGCATCCTCGGCGCGGCCGGCGAGCCGCATGCTGGAGGCGGCGCAGCGAACCGCCAGCCGCTGCCGCCAAGCGCCGGCCCAGGCTGCCTGCGCGCGGGCGAGCGTGTCGAGGGCACCCAGGGCGGCGCCGGCCCGGAAGGCGGCGTCGCCGTCACTCGGCGCGCCGGCGCTTGTGATCGCCCACGCGGGAACGGAGGGCGGCGCAGAGGAGCTGGCGGTCGCGGGATCGAGGCGAATCATAATTTGGAGAGTAAAGTGCCGGTGCGCTTTTCGCCATGATTTTCGTGCCAAAACGCACAGCCTGTCGGATCAGCACAACGACTGATAGTGTTGCATTATCAATCTCTTCACGAGTTCGTCCCTGCTAAGCCATTTGGCCAACAAGTAAGTCTCGACAGGGCACCTTTTTGCGCAGCCGGACGAAACTCCGTTCGGAAATGTGCCGGCTCGCGGCGTAGGAGCCTGCTCAGGTTCAGATGTCATGAAGGCATCTAACGCCCGATCTGCCGCGCAACTTCGGTCCCATATTCATTGCCGACGGGGTATCTGAGGGCGACGTTTTTTGCGGGTTTTTCCTGGTCGGCTTTGGAGGTGATGCTGGCGCCGATTGTCACAGGCTACTTCACTATCTGTTCCTTGACCGATGAGATCTTTTGCGCTGCGGCGCTCCCGTCTTTGCTGTGGGTCACCTTCTGACCCAAGCCCCAACGTACACACGCGGGAGTGTCCTACAAGCCATCGGTTTCGACAGATCGGATGGATTGGGCAGGCGAGCCCAAAAGCTGCGAGCTTAGAGCGGTTATAAATCGTAGTTGTAGCTGTGTAACAAACTGTGTAACAAAAAGCGCGAAAAGACTAGTATTTTCAGTATCATAGAGGTGAAAGGGAATCCCTCCCTCTCCGCCATCGATTTCCCATAACGGCCTGATTCGCAACGATTTTTCCGAATATCGGCTCTCTTTGGTGCATTTCGTGGTACAAAGAGGCTTCCGCACAAGCCCCTATGGGCCGACATCATAAGAACCTCGATCTTATCGTCTCAGCGCCGCCACGATGCAGGAGGAGATAGAGAACATGTTCGGCTGCCTCCACCGCTTCGAGGAGAAACCAAGAAGCAGGTGAACGAAGTCTGCCGTGGTGATGCCAGGATGAAGATCAAGATTGATGCTGCGGGAAAGATTTAAGAGCCCCGCTTTGACAATCGTGACCGGCTTCCTTCGTCCTTCAATTCACTCCGCGTCAGGATTGTCGACAAGGCAGCCTGCACCATGGCATCCTTGGTAGTTGCCATGCACATCAAAGTTTGGCTCTCCCTGCCTGTCAAATTGCGGTCGGGTATCGATTGCCTGGTCAGGATTGTCGACCTTGCATCCCATGCCATGACAACCATTGTAGCTGCTATCGGGGCGGTAGTTACTCGTCGTGTGCCGTCGATTGTGATGATCGTCCGCCATCCCCTCGATCAGAGCGCCGAGAATAGCTCCGCCAACCACCGCGCCGACGTCATGACCGCGATGGTCATACATGCGGGCATTGGGATCAAAGCTGTCGCCACGTCCATGGTGGTAGCCGCCGACATCGGCGAAAATTCCGGAGCAACCTTGCGCGACCCAAATATATTTGCTGCGTGGATTGTAGCCCCAGGTCCGGTTCAAAATACAAGGACTTCCAGAAGTCTGATGAATGAGTTGCGGCTTGCTCAGCGGGCCCGCCCAGCATTCGCCATACTGATAGTGCCTCGATTGGCATTCGACGGTCGATTGTGCGCGGGCATCAGAGATCATCCACGATGAGCCGAGCGCGAGCAAAGCAATGAACATGTAACGTAGCATGTGAACCCCTCCGGAGTGGTCAACGACCGGTTGCGTCGGTATCATCGAAAATGGAATTTCTTCCGCCAGGTGTCAGTCGTTGATCGCGGTGATCTTGATGGTGTTGCCATCTCCGACGCCGGAGAACCAGACCTCGCCATCACCGATTGAGACGCCTTGCCAATTGGCGAACAGCGTCGGGTAGGTCTGCTTGAGGACGGTCTGTTTGACCTTGGCGGTAACGATCTTGTCGTAATCCGTCACGAAATGCGCGGCGTCGTTTATCTTGATCGCCTTGCCGCCGATCCTGGCGCGGAAGGGATAATCGATCATCGACGCGACGGCCTGCTTGTCGCCGGCACTGACAGCCTTCTGCAGCTTGTCGAAGAACTGCTGATAGGTTGTGTGACTGCCGAACAGCGCGTCAAGGGTCTGGTTTGTTTCAGCGGCGGTCTGCGCTGCCGCTGGACCCGCAACGGCGGTACTCAATAGCGCGGCGGAAACCAGCATGAATAGAGAGCGCCTCATCATAGGTCCTTTCACTCGGTCCGTTCAATTGCCAATCCATCAGCCTGGATTTGTCCTTCGGACATTCGCGCCCTGACTGATGCCGACGGCGAACGGGAAGACGAATGGCATGCCGTCACTGACGAGAACTGACATATAGACGCGTCCATTGAATTTTTTTATTTCAATACACGCAAAAGGTGTAAAAAAGAATACCTAAACGTCGATTATGACGGACAGAGATGACGGTTAAGGTATCCAAAACCTTATTCGCGAGTGATATCGATACGAGCAGCGACGCCTATGTCTTAAATTCTCCCTCTATGACGCAATATGGATAGAAGCAGAAATCTGCCGTCACCTGTGCCACCGGCGTGGGTATTGTCCAACGGCATCCGACAGCAAGCGTTGGCCTGTGCCTGTTCAATTCGCGTCACTTCACGATGACCTTTGCTCCCTTCGGCACCAGACTGTAGAGTTCGATCACATCCTCGTTGAGCATGCGAATGCACCCTGAGGACGCTTCAGTTCCTATGGTCCAGGGCTCTGAGGTGCCGTGGATACGATAAAGCGTATCCACGCCGTTCTTGTACAGATAGAGAGCTCGCGCGCCGAGCGGATTGTGCGTGCCGGGCCTGATCATGCGCGGCAGGTCGGGCGACTGGTTACGCATGTCGTCAGTCGGATGCCATGCGGGCCACTCCGCCTTACGCCCTACGCTGGCAATGCCCGACCAACTGTAACCGCTAGCCCCGACGGCGACACCATAGCGCCGCGCCATCCCATTGAGGCGGTATAGATAGAGGAACCTCTGCCGTGTATCGATCAACACCGTACCGGCAGGCAAGCGTTCCGGGGGCGTCACATCGACAGGCAGAAAGCGTTGGTCAAACTTGCTGCGATCGACGATGAAGACCTCATGCGGCTCCCTCGCGTAAGCGGCTTTCACGCGAACTAACTCTGTAGCCGTATTCGGGCTACCTTTTCCATCCGCCAGGCAACCGACAAGGAGCGCCGCCAGCGCCAATACAAAGCCCGACCGCACGAACTGGCGGATGCATTCCGGTCTTTCGTCTCTGCTCGAAACCGACCCGTTAATCGAACGGCCAAATGCTAGCGATCCAACTGGAGGAATGCGCACAGGCCGCTTACTCTTGGCTAGCTTCATCTACTGGCGAACCTTTTTCCTGGGCCCGCAACTGGTCGATGTGGATCGGCCGCTTTAGAGTTCGCTTTACTCGGTGAGTGTCATCCGCGACCGATTTCCCCGTCGGCGAAACACCCTGCAGATAGTGCTTCTGCCACTTCATCTCCTTGGTAAGCTCGTCGTTCATCTGCAGGCCGGCCGAAAACCGTCGACGTTCGCTATTCCAAACCTTATGTTCTTTATGGAACTCAGGATCGTCCTCCATCGGACGAATGACCGGCTGCACCTGCTCGATAGCGACACTTGGCATCATGGTGATGAAACAGAATGGCTCGCCCTTGGCAAAAGTGACAGACCCAGGGCGGGTGAAGCGCCAATTCATGGTGAAACTGAACGGCAGCCAGTTGGTTTCCACCAAGCCGTCCAGCGGCGCGATTCCGTCCTTCATCCGGTTGGGAGAGCCGCGAGCCCACACCATCCAGCCCGGCTCGGTGCGAAACACGTAACCCGGATGAAAGGTTACTATGCCGTGCCCGAAGGTCGAGCTGATGAATCGGTGCGTGACGTTCGGTTCGTTTACATGGAAGGCGATGTCTTTTGTAGTGTTGTATCCGTTCCAAGTAACAGTCACATTTATGGGGTTCAACAATTCCCATCCGCTGGCATTGGCGATTGAAAGCGGCGTGCAGCGGTAGGCGAAATGCTGGTCGGTCGCATCCATCCAGTCTCGCGTCCCCTCCGCGGCGACAAGCTCAGGCGGGTTCGGAGCCTGGATCATGCAGTCAAGACGAGGGCCGGTCATACTCTCCGCTATCCTCAAACGATTCGATTCTAAGTTGCTGATCACGTCGCCAACCGTAGCGGCATGACCAGGATAGAAGGAGGCACTATGGGCCTGCCGGTCCGGTAGGTCCCTCCGGTCCCACCGGCCCCACCGGTCCGGCAGGTCCCTCCGGTCCCGCAGGTCCGGCAGGTCCGGCAGGTCCGCTAGGTCCCTCCGCACCGGGCGCGCCGGGAGGTCCAGACGCGCCGGTATCGCCGGGCGCTCCAGGTGTCCCGTCCGATCCGGGCAGTCCGACAGGCCCAGCAGGTCCGCCAGGTCCCTCCGCGCCGGGCGCGCCGGGAGGTCCAGACGCGCCGGTATCGCCGGGCGCTCCAGGTGTCCCGTCCGATCCGGGCAGTCCGACAGGCCCAGCAGGTCCGCCAGGTCCCTCCGCGCCGGGCGCGCCGGGAGGTCCAGACGCGCCGGGCACTCCAGGCGTACCAGCCTCGCCGGGTGCGCCAGGCGCCCCCGGCTGTCCCCAAACATTGGTGGAAGGCGTCGGCAAGTTGCCAACGTCTTTTACGATGTGCGATGGAAGGAAGTCGCCACGATCACGCTGAATCAAGGAACGACCTGGCTTGTCGGCATAATAATCGTTCTGACCATCCGTGACCGCGCACTCGAAATTCTGGTCCGGATCCTTGCAGAAGACTGTCTTCGGGGCGCTTCGATCGCCATTGGTGCCGAAGTGGAATCTCAAACCGGCCATCGCAGAAAAATCGCCGCTTGAGGAGACGTCGCTGTTCGTCAGATCGAAGCTGAAATCACTGTAGATAGAAGTCGCTATCCCGCTTCCGAACTCGGTCAGGTACTCGGCGCCGCCAACAAGTTGCGTTCTACCACCAAAGGCGTCGCGATGACGCAGGCCGCCATTAACCTTGAAGTTATCCGTAGGATAGTACCCGACCCTGCCTTCGGCGAACGGGCTGACGTCCTCTTCAAGTGAATTCCATTCTATACCGGCAAGTCCCTCAAGCGTGACCCGGCCCAGATAGTACTGGCCTTCAACGCCGAGCTTGCCTTCGACATAACCGTTTTCAAGAACTCCACCATCATCGTAACCACCTCCGCCGTGAAGGTAGCTTCCATACAGACCCAGCGCCCCAACTTTCGGATCACGGCGGAACAGATGCGCGGCGGCACCTGTGAAGTTACTGTTTGGCGTCACGCCACCAATCGCATCGACCTGGAAGCCGTATTTTTCACCGAGCGGGAGCGCCACGGAACCGTCGGTAAAGGCATACGGGTCGTGACCGTTGGTTCCCGCGCCGAATCCGACACGCACATTGGGCGCGGCAACGGCACGAGTGTCGGATTGCGGATTTGACAGGTACATGCGCCTCTCAACCGAGGATAGCGCAGCCATCTCGCGACTCTGGGCCACCGAACCCTTGAGGGTGGCCAGTTCTTCTTTAACCTGAGCAGTCTCGGCGTAGGCGGCCTCAAGTTTGCGCGCCATCTGCTTCTGATTTCGCTGCAGGTCCAAAATCATCTGATAGAGTTGTTCGTTGCTTGGCGCCCCGGCTAGCGCGGGGGTAATCGCGACATAGATGGATGCGAACGTTAGAATAGAACAACTGGCAAATAAAATTCTCTTATGCTGCCGCATCCCGCACCCCTTCTGCGCACCGCCGCCCTCGTTATCTACCTCGCCATGCGCACGATACATTCCTGTTCGATTATGCATAGAATGCGAGCCATCTAACGAATGCGGATTTATCCAACCCTTTCCTTGAAGTAATTAATCTCGCGATTATTCACAATCGCAGTAACTGTCATATCCTTACACTTACTGTCAGTCGCTTGAGGATGCTTCTCGAATCCCTTCCCTGTCATCTTCCAAATTGATGAGATCGGCAATCTTCTCTCTGGACAGGGTCGGCACGATCATTCTAATCGGGGAAGGCGAAGCCTGACCCGCGAATTGCGTGCAAGGGGAGAAGCATGTCGGATTTCTTGGCTCTTCGACGCAGCCGGCTCACGATGGTGTCCAGGTGGGCATAGTTGAAGTCATAGATGTCTGCGCCCATGGCTTCGACGAGCGCGCGGCGATCGACGGTCTTGCCACGCTCACTGAACAAGCGTTCCAAAAAGTGCCGTTCCGAGGTGGTCAAGCGAAGGCGATGGCCCATGCCGTCGGTAAGCACCCAGCCGCCTTCCTCCAGGGCCCATCGTGGGGCCGGAGACGACGAAGGGGCGCGGCGCCTGTTGAGACGTTCATTGACCGCCATCACCGTGGCAGCAAGCTCCCGAACATCAATGGGTTTGACGAGGTAAGCGTCAGCGCCCGCTTCAAGACCATTGAGCCGGTCGTCGATGGAACTCCGGGCCGTCGCCATGACGATCCCGACCGATTGTAAGGCCCGCAAATGGGTAGCTATGGAAAGGCCGTCTTCGCCCTCCAGGCCAATGTCGAGAATGACGATTTCAGCCGGCTTGGCGGCACAGGCTCGGTAGAGGGCGGCAGCATTGTGGAATCCATGTACGTTCAGGCCCAATCTGGATAGTCCGAAGACCATCTCCTCGCGGAAATCCCTGTCGTCATCGACAAGATAAACAAGGGGGGAGATCACGACATCGCCATGCTTGTAGCCTTCTCCGATCATCTACGGACCCCATGCAGCAATCTGATACCATTCGATTTCATTTATTCGCCGCATTGTCTATATTGTTTGTGTGTGTTGTGCCGCAAACGTTATGGGCGCTTCCGCTGAAACCGACGGACGGCCTCAAGGCTCCGGTTTCACTCAGCGGTCACCTCGCAATCTTTCATGATCCCACCGGCGCGCTCACGTTCAATGATATCGTTTCCAAGCGCTCCAACATCCAGTTCGAACCCATCCCTTCGATGCTCACGCAGGGCTATCAAAAGGGCGCAATCTGGGCCCGGTTCTCCCTGTCTGCCTCCACGGCTCCAAGGCAATGGCTGCTGCAGGTAGAACGGCCCTTGATCGAACACATCACGCTGTATGTCTCTGACGGGGCGGGAGGTTATTCGGTCTTGCCCCCTGACCGACTCAACCTAGGGGATGGAGCAGACGCCGACGCATATCCGGCCGTCTTCCCAATTTCCGTGCCGTCCACCCGAACCGATTATTACATCCGACTCCAATCGTCGACCTCGATCACGACTTCGCTGAACCTTTGGCAGAGTCAAGGCTATGAAGAGTATCGCCGATCCGACGATTGGGTCATGGGCATGGTGGTTGGCGCGATTTTCGTCATGATCTTCACCAATTTTCTGTATGCCGTATGGCTCCGGGATTCTTTATATCTTCTATACATCGCGGTTATCATAGAGTCTGGGCTAATAAGTCTCTTCCACATGGGATACGCATCCGAAATTCTGAGGTCTCTAGAGCCGAAAACCATACACCTCATTTGGGGTATTATCGTTTGATTATACAGTATAGTGCTGATATTATTTTTATCTAGACTGTTTGATTTTCACCGCCAATTGATCTGGGCGTGGCGCATCTCCCAGGGCGTTGTACTGCTCAATGGCATCGCCTTGGCTTTTGCGATTGTGGGACGCTACGGCGACGTCGGGTTTTTCGTATCGCGACTGCAGCAGCTGTCTCTCATCTTCATTTCGCTGCTGGTGCTCTATCTGCTCATTGTGCGGCGACGGTATCAATATCTGCTGTCGGCGATTGCATTTTTGAGCGTAATCTCTGTCATGCTGGTGATGCAGATGATGTATACTGGGGCCAACCCGTTCCAACTGGATGGCTCTTTGTCCAGATTCTTGGCCGGCGGGACCGTGATTCACCTGGCGTTGCTCAGCGCGGCCGTCGCGAAGAGAACGCGGCTTGCCGAGCGCAGCTTGAGCGAGGAAAAGGACCGCGTCATCGCAGTGTCGCGCTTGGCCGAGCAGGAGCTGACTATCAAGGTGCGCGAAAGGACCGCTGAGCTTGGGGAAAGAAACACCTCGCTCATGGTGGAAGTGGATCGACGTCACCTGCTTGAACTCAAGCTCAGGCAGGCTCTGGACACCGCCAACGATGCTCTGGCTCAGCAGCGGGACTTTGTGGCCTTGGTATCTCATGAGTTTCGCGGCCCGTTGGCCGTCATCTCTGCCGCCGCCGACAATCTGTCATCTTCTGCAGGTGAAAGCGCCGACAATATCAAGTTGCGCACCACAAGGATCCGCCAGACCGTCAAAAGGATGTCATCGCTGATTGAAAACGTCCTAGCCTTCGACCGGCTCAATGGCGGGCACGAAACTCTTCCCAGGATCAAGATGTTCGACCTGAATGAGGTTTTGCGCGCCGCCGAAGCGGGGTTGGATGATGCTGCGGCCGGACGTGTTAGCTTCACTCACGGCGATGAAGTGATTGTGAAAGGTGACCGCAACCTGCTGGAGATTGTGATACAAAATCTGATCCAGAACGCCCTGAAATACTCATCGGTGACCAGCTCTGTGACGATCCGGCTGTCGACTGAGCAGGGCGTGGCGTTTGTACACGTGGCGGATCAGGGCTCTGGCGTAGCGCCCGACGACCACGAGTTCATATTCATGAGGTACTATCGCGCCGCGGGCCAACTGGTAAACGGCTCCGGTTTAGGGCTCTACATTTCACGCGAGATCGCCCGGCAGCATGGCGGCGGTCTCATACTGGCCGCCAGCGACGTCAACGGGTCGACATTCCGCCTCTCACTGCCCGTCGAGCGGAACTGGCCTGCCCCTGAAAAGTGATCCCCCTGACATATGGCCTTTGGGCCGAACCAGGACTGAAGAAAATGGCCGGAAAGAGACACAGTTGCGGCCGCTCATTGTCTACCGTTAACCTCCGGCAAATCTTGCGGATCTGGTAGAGAGGCGGCGATAGAGCCGCTCGAGCCGGGACACTCTGGCCTTCGCGGAGGCCGTAAAGCTTCGGCGATGGGCAGGCCCATTCGGCATCTCCGCACATCGCTTCTGTCCGCAAGCGCAGCCATGCCGCCGTGAATTTACCAGCCGGTTTAGCCCAAATGGGGAAGAGGCCCGGCCCACGATCTCGTAACGGTTGGTTCGCCGAACCCAGTTAGGAGACCACGATGCGCAAAGCCTCTCTCGCCATCGCAGCTTTCTTCAGTCTTTCCACTGTTGCATCGGCATGCGTGTCGATGGACGGCAACGTCGTCGTAAACAACTGCAATTGTCGCGTCATGGGAAATTACAAAGGCTCGGATGGCAGTTGGGGTGGCTTCGGCCCCATCCGCGCGAGCGGCCGTGAGGCAACTCCCAAAAGATGCGATGCCGGCTGGGACATCAGCTTTTGCAACTACGATTCCTGGGTGGCAGGCACATGTCGGCCGAAGGATCCCAGGCAGATGTAAGCTTTCAAGCATGTCACTTCGCGCGCTTGGCTCGTTGCCGACGATGTGGCCGGCATCGAACGCCTGCCACTCTGTCGGCGCACGATAAATCCGTTACTGCTCCTTCTTGAACAGGTCCTGGAAGATCAGCTGGCCCCAAGTGCGGCCGCGTGCGTGCACCAGCGTGCCGCCCTCGTTGAGCTTCCCCAGCTTGACCGGTGCGAACCCGAGTTGTCTGGCCAAGGCCGCCACGGGAGCGATCGCGTCCTCGTCGTCGCTCGACAGAAAGACGACCCGGTGCCCGCCCTCGACGATCGGATCGGCAGCCAAGGTGGCCGCAATCAGGTGATTGAAGCCTTTGACGAGCTTGGCGCCGGTGAACGCCTTCGCGACGAAGGCGGAGGACGGCAGACCGTCCAGCTCTTCGGGGACTGGAAACACGTTCGTCGCGTCGATGATCGTCTTGCCTTCCCAGCTTGGCAGCGCCTTCGCGACATCCGGGTGCGATTCAAAGCGGACAGCCAAAAAGATGATGTCCGCCTTGACGGCGTCCGCCAGTGTTTTCGGGATGATCGTGGGTCCGATCGCGGCCGCGTCGGATGCAAAGCTTTCCGGGTCGCGCGTGGTTGCCACGGACACTTCGAGGCCCTTGCGGGCAAATGCCTTGGCAAGAGCCTGGCCGATCTTGCCGAAGCCGATAATTGCGTAGCTCATGTATACTCTCCTTCAGTTTACCAGGCCCTGCGGGCTCGGGATATCGAATGGAATGAACGGCGGGGCGTAGCGGGTCAGATTTGCGCCAAGCCCCCGTCGACGGCGACCTCGCTGGCAGTCATGAAGCTGCTGTCGGGCGACGCGAGAAACGCAGCCGCCGCCCCGATCTCCGCTGGATCGGCCATACGCTGAAGCGGATTCATCGAGGCGAAGACCTTCAAGCCCTCCTCGCCTATCGCTGCCTTCGCGAGTTCGGTCGCCGTCGGCCCGGGCGACAGCACGTTTACCCGGATGCCGGTGCCTTTCAAGTCTTCCGCCCAGGTCCGCGCGAGGTTGCGCACGGCCGCCTTGCTCGCGCTATAGACGCTGAATGCGGGCGCGCCCGTGGTGCCGGCGCTCGATCCGGTCAGGATAATCGAACCGCCCTCGCCCATCAGCGGCAGCGCCTTCTGGACCGTGAAGATCGTACCCTTCACATTGGTGTTGAAGGTCTCGTCAATGTGCTCGGCGGTGAGCTTGCCGAGCGGAAGCAGGCTTCCCACCCCGGCGTTGGCGAAGATGATGTCGAGGCTTCCGCGCTCGGCCTTCACCGCCGCGTAGAGCCGATCGAGGTCGGCCTCATCCGAGACCGAGCCCTTCACCGCGCGGGCATTGGGCCCGAGCTCGGCCACAGCGGCGTCTAGCGCTTCCTGCCGGCGGCCGAAGATGAAGACGAAGGCGCCCTCCTCGATGAAGCGCTTTGCAGCGGCGAGGCCGATGCCGGTGGCACCACCCGTTATAACCGCAACCTTACCATCCAGTTTTCCCATGACTTAATCCTTCCAGGCTCTGTCTTTGGTCGTTCGGGGACGCCCCGAGAACCTCTAGATGGGCCCGCCGGGGTCGCGCGGTGAGTGCGGAAGCGCGCACATCGGTGGTGCAGAATCGATCCGCTTTCAGGATTGACGCCAGCCCGCGACGATCCGTGTCCGCCGTTCGGAATAGCGTCGCCCTTGTCGACACAAGCCACGATATCCCGCCCCTACTGCTGTAGGATGTGTTAGATACGGGCTTTGGAAGGCGCACCGCGCGGTGCCGGATTGCACCATGATCGACTGGGATGACGTTCGCTACTTTCTAGCCGTCGCACGCGGAGGCTCGGTGCGGGCTGCCGGCGCGCAGCTCGGGGTGAATCACTCGACCGTGCTGCGACGCATCGCACAGCTTGAGGAACGCCTCGGGGCGCAAATGTTCGAAAAGCTGCCTTCGGGCTACCGCCTGACCGCTGCGGGCGAGGAGGTCCTCGAGCTCGCGAACCAGATGGAAGCGTCGTCGCACCAGCTGGAGACGCGCGTCTTCGGGCGCGACCAGAGCGTACGCGGGCTTCTGCGGGTGACGCTGGCACCGCCCCTCGCGACGCACCTGCTCATGCCGGACTTCGCCGATTTCGCGCACCTGCATCCAGACATCGAGATGGAAATCCTGTCGTCCGGCGAGCTGGCAAATCTGACCAACCGAGAGGCCGACGTGGCGATCCGCGTCGTCTACGACCGCAAAAACCTGCCGCTCAATCTTCACGGACTGAAGGGAGCGGAGGTGTTTGGCGGCGTCTACATGTCCCGCGACCGCCTGGCCGCGTGGCGTGCGGGCGCACCTGATCCCATCCGGTGGATCGTCATAAGCGTTCATGGAATTCCAGAGTGGGCCAGCGCGGGTGAGGTTGGCACCACGGGAGTTCCATTCAGGATCACGGACGCCGAGGCGCAGATCGTTGCCGTACGGCAAGGTCTCGGGATCACGACACTGCCGTGCTTCGTCGGAGATGCCGACCCCCTGCTGGTGAGGGTGCCGGGCACCGACCTGCACCTGTACGGAACGCTCTGGCTTCTCACACATGCGGAGACACGCAAGACGAAGCGCGTGCGGCTCTTCACTGAGTTCGTATCCCGCAGGCTCGCCGCCTACGCTCCGCTTCTCGCGGGACTGTCCACATCGCGCGACTGACGCCCGGCGGGTCGCCCGCGACGCTTGCAGTGGATAGGTGCCTGCAAGCGGACAGCGGCATCTATTGCGGTTGCAAATGCTCGGCCATGAAGTCGATGCACGCCTCAGTCTGGGCCTGATCTGTCGACCGGCCGGCCAGAAAACGTTGAACTAATCGGTCCCTGGGGGGCATGGGCGGTGGAGGAATGGGCGGCGGCGGCACAGGAGGTTTCGGAGCGGATGCCTTCTCCGAAGATCCCTCTGCTTCACGGCGCGTGACCAGTCGCTGATCTGACCTCAGGCTGCCTCACCCGACCGGTGCTCGGCAATCGCACTCAGAAAAACCTGGCCGAACTCCTTCAGCTTTGCCGCCCCAACCCCATTCACTTCAGCGAAGGCGTCGAGGTCGTGCGGGCGGCGCTCTGCCATGTCGATCAGCGTACGATCCGAGAACACCACATAGGCCGGCACCTGGCGCTCCTTGGCGAGCCGCAGGCGCAAGGATTTGAGCGCGGCCAGTAGCCCGGTGTCCACAGCCGACTGCCCGAGATCCTGCCCCGAGCGCATCTTGCCGCGCAAGGCGCGGCTGCGTACCTCGACACGATAATGGAACGGCACCTCGCCACGGCCAAGCGCATGACCCTTTTCGGCGATGGCGAGGCCGCCATGACCGGCCGGATCCGGCATCAGGAACCCGCCGGCGACGAGTTGCCGGATCAGCGATAGCCAGAAATCCTTCTTGTGCGCCAGACCACTGCCGAAACTCGTGAGCCTCTGGTGGTTCCTGGCAAGCACCTTCTCGGTTTCATGGCCGAGCAGGATGTCGATGACATGACCGGCACCGAAACGCTCACCGCTCTGGGCGATCGCCGTCAGGATGATCCGAGCCTCGGCTCCGCCATCGGCGCGCGGTGCCTGGTCGAGGCAGGTGTCGCAATTGCCGCAGGGCTGCGCTTCCTCGCCGAAATAGCCGAGCAGCACCTGGCGGCGGCACTGCGCCGTCTCGCAATAGCCTATCAGCGTGTCGAGCCGGCCATGCGAGCGCCTCTTGTGCTCGGGCGGCGCATCCTCGTCGTCGATGAACAACCTGCGCATGCGGATATCGCCCAGGCCGAACAGCATATGCGCCTCGGCGTCCCGCCCATCGCGGCCGGCGCGGCCTATCTCCTGGTAGTAGGCCTCCAGGCTGCCCGGCATGTCGGTGTGGAAGACATAGGCGACGTCAGGCTTGTCGATGCCCATGCCGAAGGCGATGGTCGCCACCATGACGACGCCGGACAAGGTCATGAAGCTGTTCTGGTTGGCGTCACGCGCCTCCTTGCTCATGCCGGCATGATAGGCGAGCGCGGTGACGCCGTTCTTCTCGAGGAAGGCCGCCATCTCCTCCGTCTTCTTGCGCGACAGGCAATAGACGATGCCGCTGCGGCCAAGATGGCGCTCGACGAAGCGCAGCAATTGCCGCTTGCTGTCCTGCTTGGCCTCGATGGCAAGCTTGATGTTCGGCCTGTCGAAGCCCAGCACCAGGGTCTCGACGCGCTCGGCAAACAGCCGGGATTCGATGTCGGTGCGCGTGCCTTCGTCCGCCGTTGCCGTCAGCGCGATGATCGGCACGCTGGGAAAGATGCCGCGCAGACGCGACAGGTCCTCGTATTCGCGCCGGAATGCCGGCCCCCATTGAGAAATGCAATGCGCCTCGTCGACGGCGATCAGGCTGATATCGAGCCTGGCCAGCGCCTCGAGCATGCGCTCGGTCATCAACCGCTCCGGCGCGAGATAGAGCAGGCGCGTCTGGCCCGAGGCGACGCGACGCCATGCGGCGATATTGGCATCGCGGTCGATCGAGGAATTGATCGTATCGGCGGCCACGCCGGCAAGCCGCAAGGCGGCGACCTGATCCTGCATCAGCGCCACCAGCGGCGAGACGACAATGGTGAGCCCGCCCAGGACAAGCGCCGGCACCTGGTAGCAAAGCGATTTGCCCGCACCAGTCGGCATCACAGCCAGCACATGACGCCCGGCCAGCAGCGCGTCCATGACATCGGCCTGCCCGGGGCGAAAATCATCGAAGCCGAACACGTCCTTGAGCACGCGCCGCTTGGGATCCAGCTCTTCTGTCGCGAGGGCCGCCGGTGCCTGCATCACCGCGCGTCCACGGTCGGCGTGCTTATTGGCATGTCATAGCCGAACTCGGCGCAGAAACGCTGGACGCGGGCGAGAAATGCCGGGGGCAGGCCGCCGAGATAGGTCCTGAATTCTTCATTCCGTTCCCATTTTCTCAACGAAGCCACCCGGATCGGATTGTCCGGGTCCTCGCTGAAACGAATGCGCGGTGTCAGTCCGAATGACTGCGCGATTCTGTCCTGCTGCGCATCGGGCGCGCCGATCATGTCTTCGTAGCGGACGAAAAGGATCTGCCGGTGCGGTTGTGCCTTCTTCAGCCGGATCAGCGCGTCGTATTCGGTCAGCCAGCGTTGCGGCGTGACGTGGAACCGACGCTGGTTGCGTGTTTGCGGATGCGAACTTGTCAGCGTGTCGAATGGATGGCGCACGCAATAGATCAAGCCGATGGAGGTCGGTAGCTTCGCCAGATGCGCAAAACCGCGCGCATCGCGCTTGACGACGAGGTTCGATTCCGGCCGGTCCAACATGTCCAGCATTGCGTATCGCGCTTCGGGCGGATGGACGAAAATGTCCTCGAAACACCTCATCAGCCGCTGTGTCAGCGTCGTCCCGCTGCGTGCGCAGCCCGAAATGAAAATTCTGTTGGCGGGCGTCGCGCGTGCATATCTGCGTCTTTGCATGCGCTGTCTCAGAGACAGCGGCACGAACCGCAGGAACTCCCGCATAACCCTTCGCGCAGCCGCTCCAAACGCAGCCTCAAGCCTGTGAGCGCCCTTCATCCGCAATTCCGCTGGGCCGCGCGGCGCGGAACGCGCCGCTTGGGGTCCATGGCCAAGATGCTCGTCGCCGATATCAGCATCAGGCGGACACCGGGCTGGAATTTCGTAGACTGGAGAGGATGTGGAAACCGGTCAAGACGACTCTCTGGCGTGACGCTTTGGAGTAGCGCAGCCGTCATCCAACCACAACGCCCCCTTTGCAGGAACCTGTCGTTGATGCGGCCATCGGCGCCTGCCAGCCGGATGCCGTGCACATCCGAAAGCGGCTTCCCCTAGGACACCTGCACCCCCGCTGGATTCCGCCACGCACCACGATGTAAGCTCCGTCCGGCAAGCCAGGGAGGGCGTGATGCTGCAGACCAGACAGAATGTTCTCGGCGAGCGGTTCCACCTGCAGCGCGCCGCCTTCGAGGCGCAGCCTTTCCCCAACTTTGACGTTCGCAAGGATCGCCTCAAACGCCTGCTCGCGCTGACCGAGCGGCATGAAGCCGACATCTGCACCGCCATCGACACCGACTTTGGCGGCCGTTCCGCGCATGAGACGCGTCTTGCGGAACTGTTCGTCGTACGTGCCGGCATCCGCCACGCGCTGTCGCACCTCAGGGGCTGGATGCGCGAACGCCGCGTTGCCACCACCATGCCGTTCCTGCCCGGCAGAAATCGCCTCATCCCGCAGCCGCTCGGTGTCATCGGCATCGTGTCGCCCTGGAATTATCCTTTCCAGCTCGCCGTCGCGCCGGTCATCGCGGCACTCGCGGCCGGCAATCGCGTGCTCATAAAACCTTCCGAATTGACGCCGGCTTTTTCGGCGTTGCTGGCCAAACTTGTTGCCGAGCATTTCGCAGCCGATGAGCTCAGCGTCATCAGCGGCGACGCGGAGATGGGAAAGGCCTTCGTATCGATGCCTTTCGATCATTTGCTGTTCACCGGCTCGACCGCGGTCGGACGCCAGGTCGCGATCGCCGCGGCCGCCAACCTGACCCCGGTCACGCTCGAACTCGGCGGCAAGTCGCCGGCAATCTTCGATCCGTCATGCGACCTCGACGCGGCAGTATCCAGCATTGCCTACGGCAAGCTGTTGAATGCCGGGCAGACCTGTATCGCGCCGGATTATCTTCTGGTGCCGAACGGGCAAGCAGGCACGGTCGCTGCCAGGCTCGCAACGGCGATCGCGAAGCTCTACCCGACCCTGCGCGACAACCCCGACTATACCGCCATCATCAGCGACCGGCACCACCGGCGCCTGCGCGACATGGTCACTGAAGCGCGTGACGCCGGCGCCGACGTCACCGAAATCAACCCGGCCGGCGAGGAACTTGACGCCAACAGCCGGAAGTTGCTGCCGACCCTGGTCCGCAATGCCGGCGCAAACCTGCGGCTGATGCGCGAAGAGATCTTTGGGCCGGTGCTGCCCATCGTAGAATACACCGGGATCGACGAGGCGATCGCCCATGTGAACGGGGCCGACCGCCCGCTGGCACTCTACTGGTTCGGCCGCGACAGCGGCAACCGTCAACGCATCCTGCGCGAGACAATTGCCGGCGGCGTCACCGTCAACGACTGCATGCTGCATCTGGTACAGGAAAACCAGCCCTTCGGCGGCGTCGGCGCCAGCGGCATGGGCGCCTATCACGGCGAATGGGGTTTTCGCACCTTCAGCAAGGAGAAACCGGTTTTCATGCAGTCGCGGCTGAGCGCGGGAAGCCTGCTGCGCCCGCCCTACGGCAAGACCTTCGAACGGCTTTTCAGCCTCCTGCGTCACATCACCTGACCGACCGAGCTACGCAGCCCCGGTGCATTAAGACTATCTTCACCACGGTGCGGCAGGGTCCTCATCCTGCGGTGATGTCTTGAGTACCGCGGCGCCACAAGCGCCCAGGCAACAGACCCGCGCCTCTTTCTGGGGTGCGGGTCATTCCCGCTCGATCTCTTACCCCTCGTTAGAGCAATTCCAGGAAAAGTGTGAAGCGGTTTTCCGTCTAGAATTGCGTCAAAACAAAGAGTTAGAGCAGCTCGCCGTTTCCGTGAAACGGTGAAATGCTCTAGCCGAGGAAATCGGCCCGGTGCGGCGTAAAGCTGTCGACCAGCCGCCCCGCTTCCAGCGCCTTGACGCCGTGCACCAGGCCCGACGGCACGATGAAACTCCCGCCCGTCCCAACGATCTCGGTCCGACCGTCGATGGTCACCTCGAAGCGGCCTTCGGCGACATAGCTTGCCTGGACGTGCGGGTGCGAATGCAGGGCGCCGACGCCACCCTTGTCGAAGCCGAATTCGACCAGCATCAACTCGTCAGTGTGCAGGAGAATGCGGCGCCTGTTGCCGTCCGGTGTCGCCGTCCAGGCGCCCTCGCCGGCATGCGCGAAGATCTTTGCGGTCATCGTCGTCTCCTCAGAGCAATTCCAGGACAAGTGTGAAACGGTTTCCGTTCGGAATTGCGTCAAAACCTAGCGTGCCAGCCAGCCACCATCCACCGGCACCACCGCGCCATGCATGTAGTTGGACGCCGGCGCCAGCAGGAAGACGGCGGCATCGCCAATGTCGCCCGCCTCGCCCCAGCGACCGGCCGGGATGCGCGCCAGGATAGCGGCGCTGCGGTCGGGATCGGCGCGCAGCGCCTGCGTGTTGTTGGTTTCAATATAGCCTGGCGCGATAGCGTTGACGTTGATGCCTTTTTGCGCCCATTCGCAGGCAAGCAGCCGGGTGATGCCGAGCACGCCATGCTTCGAGGCGGTGTAGGACGCCACGCGAATGCCGCCCTGAAAGCTCAGCACGGAGGCAATGTTGACGATCTTGCCTTTCCGCTCAGCGGCCAAGGCACGCCTGGCAAAGCTTTGGCAGAGCAAAAAAACCGTCTTCAGATTGACGTCCATGACGTCGTCCCAATCGGCCTCGCTGAGATCGACGGCATCGGCGCGCCGGATGATGCCCGCATTGTTGACCAGCCCGTCGAGCGGGCCGCTTTCGTCCCAGACGCGGTCGAGCAAGGGGCCGGCGGCTGACGTGTCGGCAAGATCGGCGCTCACCGCCTCGAATTGCCCGCCCATCGTTGCGATCTTTCTGGCCGTATCGTCCACCGACGAGCGACCGACGCCGATCACCGTGCCGCCGGCGCGCGCGATCGATACGGCGATGCCCTGGCCGATGCCGGTGTTGGCGCCGGTGACCAGGATACGTTTCCCGGCAAGGCTGAAGGGGTCGCTCACCGCAGATCGCCTAACGCCACCGGGTCGACATCGGTGTAGTCGACATTGTCGCCGGCCATCGCCCAGATGAACGCATAATTGGAAGTGCCGGCGCCGGAGTGGATCGACCAGCCCGGCGACAGCACGGCCTCTTCGTTGCCCATGACGATATGGCGCGTTTCGTCCGGCTCGCCCATGAAGTGGAAGACGCGCGCCGTCTCGGCCAGGTCGAAATAGAGATAGGCCTCCATGCGCCGGTCATGCACATGGCAAGGCATGGTGTTCCAGATAGAGCCCGGCGCCAGCTGGGTCATGCCGACCACCAGCTGGCAGGTCTTTGCGCCATCGGCATGGATGAACTGGAAGATCGAACGCTCGTTGCAGGCATCCTTGCTGCCAAGATCGAGGCGCTTTGCATCGCCGATGCGGATCAGCCGGCTGGGATGAGCCAGATGCGCCGGCGCGCTGAGCAGATAGAACTTCGCCGGCGCCCCCTCGTCCGCTGAGGCGAAGGACACATCCTGTGTGCCCATGCCGAGATAGAGCATGTCGCGCGCCTGCAATTCGAAGGACTGGCCGCCGGCCGTGATGACGCCCACGCCACCGATGTTGACGGCGATCAACTCGCGCCGGTCGAGGAAACCTTTAGTGCCGGTCGGCTTGATCGCCTCCAGTTGGAGCGGCGAGCCTATCGGCACGGCGCCGCCGACGATCATGCGGTCGTAGTGGGTGTAGGTCAGGCTGATGCGGCCGGACTGGAACAGGCCGTCAATGTGGAAATTGTGACGGAGTTCATCGGTTCCCATCGCCGCGGCGGCAACCGGGTCTATGGCAAAGCGGGATGTGTAATCGGTATGGCTCTGGCTCATTTTCGTCCTGACTTGAAATGGGTCATTCGCCGGCGGCGGCCCTGACCGAACTGGCATAGAAAGCCTGCCGCGCATGCAGGCGTTCGCGGTAGCGCTGCTGGCTGGCTGTGAGGTGCGCGCGCATTGCCTCGCGCGCCGCTTCGGCATCGCCCGATGTGATCGCATTGAGGATCACCAGATGTTCGCGCTGCAGCCCGCGCTGGTAGCTGTCGGATTGCGCCAGTTCGGTCGACCAGGGCGAGGTCACGTCGCACGGAATGGCGCGCCGGCCGAGCACGTCGAGCATCTCGACATAGAATGGGTTGTTGGTCGCGCTGGCGATGGCGCGGTGGAAGGCGAGGTCGGCCGGGCCGGTCGGCTCGCTGGCAAGCAGCAGCCGCTCGAATTCGAAGAAGGCTTCCTGGATCGCCGCCTCCTGCGCGGCGTTGCGGCGAATAGCGGCGATCCCGGCCGACTCGATCTCGATTGCCAGGCGTACCTCGAGCACGTTGAGCGCGATCGAATCCTTGGCTCCCATGTCGGCGGCAAGCGCTCCGAACATCGTCGAGATATGCTCGGTGACGAAGACGCCGGCGCCTTGACGCGGCTCGACCAGGCCGTCGGCGGCAAGTTTGGCCAGCGCCTCGCGGATGACGGTGCGGCTGACGCCGAAGGTCTCGGTCAGCTGGCCCTCGGTCGGCAATTTGTGGCCAGGCAGGATTTCGCCCGCCTGCAGCTGCTTGCGGATCGCCGCAACGACGGTCTCCGACAGCTTGGGTTTTCTCTCGACCCTGAGATCGGCGGATGCAGCGGACACGTGATGGTCTCCTAAAGCAATTCCAGGAAAAATGTGAAACGGTTTCCGTCCGGAATTGCGTCAAAACAAAGGGTTAGAGCAGTTCGCCGTTGTGTGAACTGCTCTAGTGGAACAGGTGCGGCAACCACAACGAAATTTCCGGCACGTAGGTGACAAGCATCAACACAGCGAAAGCCGCCCCATAGAATGGCCAGATCGAACGCATCGCCGTCCAGATCGGGATCCGGCCGATCGCACAGCTGACGAACAGCACGGCCCCCACCGGCGGTGTGCACAAGCCGATGCCGAGATTGAGAATGAGGATCACGCCGAAATGCACCGGATCGACGCCGTAGGCCATGACCACCGGCAGGAAGATCGGCGTGGTGATGATGATCAGCGGCGACATGTCCATGAACGTGCCGAGGATGAGAAGCACGACGTTGATCAACAGCAGGATGACCAGCTTGTTGTCGGATACCGACTGCAGGAAGGCGACCAGAGCGGCCGGCACCCGGAGATAGGCCAGCAGCCAGCCAAAGGCGGCGGCGCAGCCGATGATCATCAGCACCATTGCGGTTGTGCGCACGGCAGCGGTGGTCGCGGTGACGAAGTCGTTCCAGCTCATTGAGCGATAGATCAGCAGGGTCACCAGGAAAGCATAGACGATGGCGATGCAGGAGCTTTCGGTGGCGGTGAAGACGCCGGAGCGAACGCCGCCGAAGATGATGCCGATCAGGATCAGCCCGGGAATTGCGGCAACGAGCAATTGCAGCGCCCTGCCGAAGCCGGCGAACGGCTCGGTCGGATAGGCGCGGCGGCTGGCGACCCAATAGGCCGTGACCATCAGAGATAGCGCCAGCAGCAGGCCCGGTATGATGCCGGCGGTGAACAGATCGGCGATCGAGATCCGGCCGCCGGCCGAAATCGAATAAATGATCATGTTGTGCGAAGGCGGTATCAGCAGCGCAATGATGGCGCCGACCGAAGTGATGTTGACAGCATAATCGACGCCGTAGCCGCGCGCCTTCATCTGCGGGATCATCAGCCCGCCGACCGCCGAGGCATCGGCCACCGCCGAGCCGGAAATGCCGCCGAACATGGTCGAGGCGGCGATGTTGACCTGGCCGAGCCCGCCTCTCAGGTGGCCGACCAACGCCCCGGCGAGCGCAACAAGGCGAGCGGCAATGCCGCCGCGCACCATCAGGTCACCGGCGAAGATGAAGAACGGGATGGCCATCAGCGAAAACACGCTGACACCGGAGTTGAGGCGCTGGAACACCACCAGCGGCGGCAGCCCCAGCACCAGAACCGTGGCGAAGCTGGCGACACCGAGGCAGAAGGCGATCGGTGTGCCGATGATCAGAAGAAAGACGAAGGTGCCGAACAGAACCGTCAATGCCATCTAGAGACCCTCCTCGCCCGTGGCGTATTGATCGGCATCGACCGGCAGTCCGGCAAAGCGCCCGGCAAGCCGCTCGAGCGAAAACAGGCAGACAAGCGCGCCGCCCAGGATGACCGGCAGGAAACTGACGCCGCCCGGGAAAGCGAGAGACGGCATCACCGTGTTCCATGTCAGCCGGGTGAGCTGGGCGCCGTAGACGATCATGCCGAGACCGAAGGCGAGCACGACGACATCCGAAATGCTGCGCAGTACCGCCTTTGCGGCGGGCGGCAGGAAATAGAGCAGCACATCGAAGCCCAGATGCGTGCGTTCGCGGACACCGACGGCCGCGCCCAAAAAGATGAACCACCCCATCAAAATCACCGAGAAGGGTTCCGTCCAGCTTGGCGAACTGTTGAGCACATAGCGTGAGAACACCTGCCAGAAGATGATCACGGTCATCAGCGTCAGTCCGATGCCGCTGACCCACAGCGCAAGCCTCGCCAGCCGTGACAGCAGCCGTTCTATTGCCAGCCAGAATGGTTTCATATGCGCGCTTCCCCCTGGACGGTGGCGCGCAAGCTCGCGCCACCATTGCCGCGAACGGATTATTTGGTCGCCTGGATGCGCGCGGCGAGATCTTTCAACTCGGGGGTCGAGAGATATTTCTCGTAGACCGGCTTCATCGCATCGATCAGCGGCTGCTTGTCGATCTCACTGACCTTGACGCCGGCTTTCTCGACGATGTCGCGCGACTTCTTCTCCTGCGCGTCCCACAATTCACGCATCTTGACGACGCTGTCCTTGGCCGCCTGCCGCACGATCGCCTGGTCTTCCGGGGCGAGCTTGTCCCAGCTCGCCTTCGACATCACCAGAACCTCGGGCACGATCTGGTGCTGGTCGAGCGTGTAGTGCTTGGCGACCTCGAAATGCTTGGCGGACTCGAAGCTCGGCCAGTTGTTCTCGGCGCCGTCGATGACGCCTGTCTGCAAAGCCGAATAGACCTCGCCATAGGCCATCGGCGTGGCGTTGGCGCCCAACGCATTGACCATGTCGACGAACACGTCGGACTGGATGACGCGGAACTTCATGCCCTTCATGTCGGCCATCGAGGTGATGTCCTTCTTGGTGTTGTAGAAGGAGCGTGCCCCGGAATCGTAGAAGGCGAGACCGACAAGGTCGTGAGTCTCAAAGGCTTTCAGGATCTCGTCCCCGATCGGCCCGTCCATGACATGGCGCATATGCTCGACCGAGCGGAACATGTAGGGCAGCGACGGCACCGCGGTCTGCGGAACGATGCCGTTGAACGGCCCCATCGAGACGCGGTTGAGATCGATGACGCCGGTCTGCGTCTGCTCGATCGTGTCCTTCTCCTCGCCGAGCTGCGCCGAATGATAGACCTCGACCGAATAGCGGCCATTGGTGCGCTGCTTGATCAGCTCGCCCATATATTTGACCGCTTCGACGGTTGGATAGCCGTCGGGATGGGTATCGGACGACCGCAGCACGGTTTCGGCGTTGGCGATGCCGACCAGCAACGAGCCGAAAACGAATGTTACTGCCGTCAATTTCGAAAGATGCAACATGACTTCCTCCCTATGAAACCAAAACGCCCGGCTCAGAGCCGGTAGGCCTTTTTCGCAAGTGTATAGGCAAGCTCCCGCGCCAGCTCATGCGCCTCGTCCTCGCGCAGCCGATGCTCGGCGACGAGACGCGCCAGGAACGCGCAGTCGACCCGCCGCGCCACATCGTGGCGCGCCGGGATCGAGGGAAAGGCACGGGTGTCATCGTTGAAGCCGACGGTGTTGTAGAAGCCGGCGGTCTCGGTGGTCATCTCGCGGAAGCGCCGCATGCCTTCCGGGCTGTCGTGGAACCACCAGGCCGGCCCGAGCTTCAGCGCCGGGTAGACACCGGCGAGTGGCGCCAGTTCGCGCGCATAGCTTGTTTCGTCGAGCGTGAAGAGAACGATTGTGAGGTCGCGCTCAAGTCCGACGCAGTCGAGCAGTGGCTTCAGCGCCGTGACATAGTCGGTCCGGGTCGGGATATCGAAACCCTTGTCGCGGCCGAATTTTTGGAAAACAGCCGACGAATGATTGCGCCAGGAGCCGGGATGAATCTGCAGCACCAGCCCGTCGTCGAGGCTCATCTTGGCCATCTCGGTCAGCATCTGGGCGCGGAACAGTTTCCGTTCGCGCTCGTCGTCGGAGCCACGGCGAACGCGATTGAACAGCTCCTGCGCTGCAGCATCCGAAAGATTGGCGGTCTCGGCCGTCGGATGGCCATGGTCGGACGAGGTCGCGCCGAAGCTTTTGAAGAAGGCGCGCCGCTGGCGATGCGCATCGAGATAGCCTGCCCAGCTGCCGGTGTCACAGCCGGTGATCTCGCCGAGCCGGTCGAGATTGGTTGAAAACCCCTCGAAGTCGGGATCGACGACGGCATCCGGCCGATAAGCGGTGACCACACGGCCCTGCCAGCCGCTGTCGCGGATCATCTGGTGCCATTTGAGATCGTCGAGCGCGCCTTCCGTGGTCGCGATGACCTCGATGTTGAAGCGCTCGAACAGGGCGCGCGGGCGGAAATTCTCCCACTGCAGCAGCGTCGCGATGGCGTCGTAGTGGCGGTCGGCGGTCGCTGCGGTCAGCGGCTCGTCGATGCCGAACAGATCGGCAAGCACATGATCGAACCACAGCCGGGTCGGTGTGCCCCGAAACAGATAATAGTGCTCGGCAAAACGACGCCAGATCGTCCGGCCGTCTGTCTCGACAGGCGCGCCGTCCAGCGTCGCCACGCCGAGATCCTCAAGGCGGATGCCTTGGCTGAACAGCATGCGGAAAATGTAGTGATCCGGAACGATGAGCAGTTGCGCCGGATCCGTAAAAGGCTCGTTCAGCGCATACCAACGCGGATCCGTGTGGCCATGCGGGCTGACCAGGGGCAGGTCCTTGATCCCGGCATAGAGATCGCGGGCAACCGAGCGCGAATGCGCATCGGCGGGAAACAGCAGATCCGCATCGGTCAGTGGCACGGCAATCCTCCCAGGGCCGCTATCGGTAGGGGCGGCAAGAAATAATGTCAACATACAAAAATTAGATTGTTGTATGATGACTTTTCGGCCCATTGTGTGGCGGGAAATCGAATGTTACGCCGCTTTGCCGATCCCTGCCGAGGCCACTCATGTCATCCGACCAGACCAGTCGCACCACGACGACCGAACGCCTTTCCACGAAGACGGTGCGCGCACTGCCGGCTTCGATCGCGACGCCTTCGTATGATCGCAGCCGCGTCGTCCCGGGCATCGTGCATCTTGGCGTCGGCGCCTTCCATCGCGCCCACCAGGCCGCCTATGTCGACGATTGCCTGGCGGCCGGCGAGACGGATTGGGGCATAACAGGCGTTTCGCTGCGCAGCGCCGACACGCGCGACGCACTCACGCCGCAGGATGGGCTCTACACGCTGGCGATCAGAAGCAGTGGAACCGAAAAACTTCAGGTCATCGGCTCGATTACCGCGATGCTGGTGGCGCCGGAGGATCCGGGCGCGGTAGTGGCCGCGCTGACCGATCCGCGCACCCGCATCGTCACGCTTACGATCACCGAAAAGGCCTATCTGAGGGCGGCTGGCGGCGGATTGGACGCTGCTCATCCCGATATCGCCCATGATCTGGCCAATCCGCAGATGCCGAAGACAGCGCATGGTTTCCTGACCGAGGCGCTTGCCCGGCGACGCGCCGCCGGCACGCCGCCCTTTACCGTGCTCTGTTGCGACAATCTGCCGGCCAACGGCGCCACGCTGCATCGGCTGTTGGTTGAATTCGCCCAATTGCGAGATGCCGGGCTCGCCCAATCGAGTGATGTCGGAATTGCCGATCACATCGCCCATCAGGTCGCCTTTCCTTCAAGCATGGTCGACCGCATCGTGCCGGCAACCACCGATGCCGATCGGGCGCGGATCGCTGAAGAACTCGGTGCCGAGGACGCTTGGCCTGTCATGACCGAGCCGTTCTGCCAATGGGTGGTCGAAGACAATTTCCCAGCGGGCCGCCCGGACTGGGAACAGTTCGGCGTCACCATGGTTCGCGACGTCGGCCCGTTCGAGGACATGAAGCTCAGGCTGCTCAACGGCTCGCATTCGGCCATCGCCTATCTTGGCCTGCTCAGCGGTCATGCCACCGTCGACCGCGCCTTCGCCGACCCGGCGATCCGGCAATTCGTCGATGCATTGTGGGCGGAAGCCATCCCGACCCTGCCCGAGGATGCCGGGCTCGACCCGAGCGCTTACACCGCGGAGCTCGCTGAGCGTTTTTCCAACACTGCACTTGCCCACCGTACGGCTCAGATCGCCAATGACGGCAGCCAGAAATTGCCGCAGCGCATCGTCGCTTCCGCCATCGAATGTCTAGAAGCCGGTACCGAGCTGGTCCATCTCACGTTGGTGGTGGCTGCCTGGATCGCTGCTTGCGCCGCACGAGGAAAAACCTTGCCGGAGGGCCATTTCACCGACCCACTCGACGCGGCGTTGACGGCACTTTTGGGCGAGCAACTGCCGGCGAACGAAACCGTGACCGCAGTGTTCGACCTCGCCGGCTTCGCCAGGGACCATGCCGAGCGCCAGACCTTGATCGAGCTCGTGGCCGTGCATCTCGTCCACCTGCGACGAGACGGCCCGACATTGGCTTTCGCAGCCTTGGGCATTTAAACAAAAAAGCGAGGCAAGGCCCCGCTTTTTACTCTTTCATCGAACCGAATTTCAAGCCGGCAGGATGGCGCCTTCCAGCGTGGTGAGCTGGCTAAGGAACTGTTCCGCCTTGCTGCGAGCCTCGTCGTCCTTGGCATCAGTGGCGTCTTCTTTGGCTTCCTGGATGCGGCGCGCGAGATCGGCGCGGTCGACATCCTTCACCGCGACAGCCGATTCCGCCAGCAGCGTGCAGCCGGCCGGAACGATGTCGGCGAAGCCGCCGAACACCACATAGCGCTCTTCGCCGCCCGCTGCGGTCTTCACGGTGACGACACCCGGCTTGATCGTGGTCATGACCGGCGCGTGATGCGCCATCACGGTCATCTCGCCTTCGGCGCCCGGAATGACGACGGATTCAACCTGCTCGGAAACAAGCAGGCGCTCCGGCGAGACCAGTTCGAACTTGAAAGCTTCAGCCATGATCAATTTAGCGAATAGCGAATAGCGAGCAGCGAGTAGTCAGAAGAAGAATTCGCCGGCCCATATTCCCTATTCGCTACTCCCTATTCGCTATTCGCTTGATTACGCCGCTTCAGCCGCGAGGCGCTGTGCTTTCTCGACCGCTTCCTCGATGCCGCCGACCATGTAGAAGGCAGCTTCCGGAAGGTGATCGTAGTCGCCGTTGCAGAGGCCCTTGAAGCCCTTGATGGTGTCGGCGAGGTCGACCAGCTTGCCCGGCGCGCCGGTGAACACTTCGGCGACGAAGAAGGGCTGCGACAGGAAGCGCTCGATCTTGCGGGCGCGGGCCACGGTCTGCTTGTCCTCTTCCGACAACTCGTCCATGCCCAGGATGGCGATGATGTCCTGCAGCGACTTGTAGCGCTGGAGGATCGACTGCACCTGGCGCGCGACGCCGTAATGCTCGTCGCCGACGACCAGCGGATCAAGCATGCGCGAGGTCGAATCCAGCGGATCGACGGCCGGGTAGATGCCCTTTTCGGCGATGGCGCGGTTGAGCGTCGTCGTCGCGTCAAGGTGGGCGAACGAGGTCGCCGGCGCCGGATCGGTCAAGTCGTCGGCGGGCACGTAGATCGCCTGCACGGACGTGATCGAGCCCTTGGTGGTGGTGGTGATGCGTTCCTGCAGCGCGCCCATGTCGGTGGCGAGCGTCGGCTGATAGCCCACGGCTGAAGGAATACGGCCGAGCAGAGCCGACACTTCCGAACCAGCCTGCGTGAAGCGGAAGATGTTGTCGACGAAGAACAACACGTCCTGGCCCTGGTCGCGGAAATACTCCGCAACCGTCAGGCCGGTCAGGCCGACGCGGGCGCGCGCGCCCGGCGGCTCGTTCATCTGGCCGTAGACGAGCGCGGCCTTGGAGCCTTCGCCGCCGCCCTTCTTGTTGACGCCGGATTCGATGAACTCGTGATAGAGATCGTTGCCTTCGCGGGTGCGCTCGCCGACGCCGGCGAACACCGAATAGCCGCCATGCGCCTTGGCGATGTTGTTGATCAGTTCCTGGATCAGCACGGTCTTGCCGACGCCGGCGCCGCCGAACAGGCCGATCTTGCCGCCCTTGGCGTAGGGAGCCAAGAGGTCGAGCACCTTGATGCCGGTAATCAGGATCTGTGCTTCCGTCGACTGCTCGACATACGTCGGAGCCGGCTGGTGGATGGAGCGCATTTCGATCGCGTCGACCGGGCCTTCTTCGTCGACCGGCTCGCCGATGACGTTGATGATGCGGCCGAGCATGCCCGGGCCGACCGGCACAGTGATCGGCGCGCCGGTGTCACGCACTTCCTGGCCGCGAACCAGACCTTCGGTCGAGTCCATGGCGATGCAGCGCACGGTGTTTTCACCCAGGTGCTGGGCGACTTCGAGCACCAGACGGTTGCCGACATTGGTCGTCTCGAGCGCGTTCAGGATCGCCGGCAGGTGATCGCCGAACTGCACGTCAACGACGGCGCCGATGACCTGGCGGACCTTGCCGACAACGCCGGTTGCCTTGCTGGCCACTGCCGATGTCTTGGCAGCTGCGGCCTTCGCCGGTGCTGCTGCCTTGGCCGGGGCCGCCTTCGCGGCTGCTGCTGGAGCCTTTGCCGCCTTCGCGGGGGCTGCTGCCTTCGCGGCTGCGGCCTTGGGGGCTGCCTTCTGGGGGGTCGCTGCTTTCGCCATCGTCTTTACCCTTTTTCGTCCTTTGTTTCTCACGCGGTCCGGTCGCGGGCAAAAAACCCGCGGACCGCGCCTAGAGCGCCTCGGCGCCCGAAATGATTTCGATCAGTTCCTTGGTGATCTGCGCCTGCCGCTGGCGGTTATAGGTGATCGACAGTTTGTTGATCATCTCGCCAGCGTTGCGCGTCGCATTGTCCATGGCGCTCATCTTGGCGCCCATCTCGCCGGCCGCGTTTTCGAGCAGTGCCCGGAAAACCTGCACGGAAATGTTGCGCGGAATGAGATCGGAGAGGATTTCGCCCGGCTCCGGTTCGTATTCATAGACAGCGTTGCCGCCATCCGTCACTTCCGCCTGAGCCGAAGCAACGCCCGCCGGAATGATCTGCTGCGCGGTCGGGATCTGGCTGATCACCGACTTGAACTGCGAATAGAACAGCGTGCAGATGTCGAAGCCGCCCTCGTTGAAGAGATGGATGACCTTCTTGGCTATGGCATCGGCATTGACGAAACCGAGTGTCTTGACCTCGCGCAGATCGACGCGATCGATGATCAGCGACGCGTAGTCGCGGCGCAGGATGTCGAAACCCTTCTTGCCGACGCAGATGATCTTGACCTGCTTGCCGTCGGCCAAAAGCTTGCGGATGTGGTCGCGGGCAAGACGGGCGATCTGCGAATTGAAGCCGCCGCACAGGCCGCGCTCGGCGGTGCAGACGACGAGCAGATGCACATCATCCTTGCCGGTGCCGGTCATCAGCGCCGGGGCATCGCCACCGCCGCCGATCGCCTGGGTGATGTTGGCCAGCACGGAACCCATGCGCTCCGAATAGGGGCGCGCCGCTTCCGCAGCCTCTTGCGCACGGCGCAGCTTCGCCGCAGCGACCATCTGCATCGCCTTGGTGATCTTCTGCGTCGCCTTGACCGAGGCGATACGGTTACGAAGGTCTTTTAATGAAGGCATGCTTCAAACCTGATCCCGTCTTGTCGCTTCGCTCAGGCGAAGGTCTTGGCGAAAGCGTCGATCTCGGCCTTCAGCTTGGCGCGCAGATCGTCCGACAGTGCCTTTTCCTTGCGGATGGCGTCGAGAACGTCCTTGCCGGCCGCACGCATGTGGCTGAGCAGGCCATGCTCGAACTTGCCGACCTGGTTGACCGGCAGCTTGTCGAGATAACCGTTGACGCCGGCGAAGATCACCGCGACCTGCTCTTCCGTCTTCAGCGGCGAGAACTGCGGCTGCTTCAGGAGTTCGGTCAGGCGCGATCCGCGGTTGAGCAGGCGCTGCGTGGCAGCGTCGAGATCCGAGCCGAACTGCGCGAAGGCCGCCATTTCGCGGTACTGCGCGAGCTCGCCCTTGATCGAGCCGGCAACCTGCTTCATAGCCTTGATCTGCGCGGCCGAGCCGACGCGCGACACCGACAGACCGACGTTCACCGCAGGACGGATGCCCTGGAAGAACAGGTTGGTTTCGAGGAAGATCTGGCCGTCGGTGATCGAGATCACGTTGGTCGGGATGTAGGCCGACACGTCGTTGGCCTGCGTCTCGATGATCGGCAGAGCGGTCAGCGACCCGCCGCCCAGATCGTCGTTGAGCTTGGCGGCGCGCTCGAGCAGGCGCGAGTGCAGGTAGAACACGTCGCCCGGATAGGCTTCGCGGCCCGGCGGGCGGCGCAGCAGCAGCGACATCTGGCGATAGGCGACGGCCTGCTTCGACAGATCGTCATAGCTGATCAGCGCGTGCATGCCGTTGTCGCGGAAATATTCCCCCATGGTGCAGCCGGCGAACGGCGCCAGGAACTGCATCGGCGCCGGGTCGGAAGCGGTGGCGGCGATGATGATCGAGTATTCGAGCGCGCCGCGCTCTTCCAGCACCTTGACGAACTGCGCGACGGTCGAGCGCTTCTGGCCGACGGCGACGTAGACGCAGTAGAGCTTTTCCTTCTCGGGGCCGTTGTCGTGCACCGACTTCTGGTTGAGCATCGTGTCGAGGATGATGGCGGTCTTGCCGGTCTGGCGATCGCCGATGACCAGCTCGCGCTGGCCGCGGCCGACCGGGATCAGCGCATCGATGGCCTTGAGGCCGGTCGACATCGGCTCGTTCACCGACTTGCGCGGAATGATGCCGGGCGCCTTGACGTCGACGCGCTTGCGCTCGACTGCCTTGATCGGACCCTTGCCATCGATCGGATTGCCGAGCGCATCGACGACGCGGCCGAGCAGGCCTGGGCCGACGGGAACGTCGACGATGGCGCCGGTGCGCTTGACGATGTCGCCTTCCTTGATGTCGCGGTCGGCGCCGAAGATGACGACGCCGACATTGTCGGCTTCGAGGTTGAGCGCCATGCCGCGGATGCCGCCGGGGAATTCGACCATCTCGCCGGCCTGGACATTGTCGAGGCCGTAGACACGAGCGATACCGTCACCGACGGACAGCACCTGTCCAACTTCGGAGACCTCGGCCTCCTTGCCGAAATTCTTGATCTGGTCTTTCAGAATTGCGGAAATTTCCGCGGCGCGGATGTCCATCAGCCGACCTCTTTCAGTGCAAGCTTGAGCGAATTGAGTTTGGTTTTGAGCGACGTATCGATCTGGCGCGAGCCCATCTTGACCACCAGCCCGCCGAGCAGCGACGGATCGACGGTGACGGAGATAGCCACATCCTTGCCGGCAACGCTCTTCAGCGCCGCCTTGAGTTCGGTCTGCTGGACAGCCGTCAGCGCGTGAGCCGACGTCACTTCAGCAGCGGTCTCGCCACGGTGTTCGGCTGATATCTGGCGGAACGCCCTGATCATGCCGGGAATGGCGAACAGCCGGCGGTTGCGGGCGACGACACGCAGGAAATTTCCGGTAAGGCCGGTGATCCCGGCCTTGTCGGCGATCGCCGCGATGGCCTTCGCCTGGTCCTCGCTGGAGAACACCGGGCTGTTGATCAGCCGGGTGAGATCAGCGCTGCCCGCGAGCATGATTTCGAAACTGTTGAGGTCGGCTTCGACCTTGGCCACGGAATTTGCCTGCAGGGCGAGTTCGAACAGCGAACCCGCATAGCGTTCTGCGACACCTGAGATTGGCGATGACGATTGAGCCACGGACCGTCTTTTCTCTTGTCTGACAGGCCGTAGATTGTTGGCGCGAGCAAAAACTCTGGCTAAATCTTTGACCTTACTGCATTTTTTCGAGCACGGAGGCGCGGCTTCCGCTATCCCCGGCCGAAAGTCGATTGCCGTCTAGCACAGGCATTTTAAGACCGCAATGCGTCGTTCCGCATGGTTTTCAGGCACTATTGTCGCATCCGGCGAAAGTCGCCCGTCTTCCATCGCGGAATACCCAACGATTCAGGGCAGAAAGCCGAAGGCGAAGGCGAGCGGCAACGCCGCCAGGACCAATTCCAGCACAATGGAAACCCAATTGAAAGGCGTGTTGGCGCCATCAGACATCATCGACAGCAGCCGGCCGAAGGCAGTGAACAGCCAGGAGAAGCCAAGCGCCATGTAGATCAGCGGCTGCGCCAGCAGGATACAGCACAGGCCGACACCCAGATAAAAGCCCGACATCCTGCCGCGCCCCTCGGCGATCGCCGCAGCCTTCTCTGGCTTGACCTGCAGGCGCAGGGCACGAAAGGCGAGACCCGGCGCCAGGAAGAACAAAAGCCCGAGCAGCACCGTGAAGACGGCGCTCGACCAAGCCAGCCATTCGCCCTGGCTCGTCGGCCATGGAAGCGCAAAATCCATCTTGTCCCCTCGAAATGCCTGTTTTGAAATTCCGGGCATTCTAACGGAGGAAAGCCCCCGCGCCAGATGGGTCCAGGTACTTTAGGCAGCGCGCATCAACCGAGCGCGAATTCCACAGCCGCCTCGGCATGGATGCGCGTCGTGTCGAAGACCGGGATGTCGAAATCCTGCTGGCCGATGAGCATGGTGATCTCGGTGCAGCCCATGATGACGCTGTCGGCCGCCTCTTCGCGGCGCAGGCGTTCTGTCTCGGCGATATAGGCCGCCTTGGATGTTTCGGTGACGATGCCCTGGCACAGTTCCTCGTAGATGACACGGTGCACCATGTCGCGCCCGGCCGCATCAGGCACCACGGGGTCCAAGCCAAATCTGTCAGCGAGCCGGCCTTTGTAGAAATCCTGCTCCATGGTGAAGCGCGTCGCCAGCAGCGCCGGACGCTGCATTCCGGCACGCTTGACCGCCACTGCGGTGGCATCGGCGATGTGGATCAGCGGGATCGACACCGACGCCTGCACCTGATCGGCCAGTTTGTGCATGGTGTTGGTGCACAAAAGCAGACCTTCCGCGCCGCCGGCCCCAAGCTTGCGCGCCGCTTCTACGAGGAGCACGCCGGCACCGTCCCAATCGCCGTGATGCTGCCGCTCGGCGATTTCGGCAAAGTCGAACGACCACAGAAGCAGTTTCGCGGAATGCAGCCCACCCAGCCGTTCGCGCACGATCTCGTTGAGCAGGCGATAGTAGATGGCGGTCGATTCCCAGCTCATGCCGCCGAGCAGGCCAAGGGTCTTCATATGAGTTTCCACATCTCGCTGGCTTGCGGGCAACCTATCGCTGAAAGCGCAACCTTACAAAAAACTCTGCGGGTCGACGTCGACCTGCACCCGGACCGAGCCGCGTTGCTTCGGCCCGTTGGCCAGCATGGCCCTGATAAAACCTTGCATGTCGGCGCGCCGTTCGCCCTGGATCAGCAGCCGGAAGCGGTGGCGGCCGCCGAGCAGTGACAGTGGCGCCTCGGCTGGCCCCAGCACGAACAGATCTGACGCCTCGGGTGCGGCGCGGCGCAGGCCACGTGCGTGGCCCTCGGCTTCCGCTCGTGTCACCGCACTGACGATGACACCCGCGAGCCGGCCGAAGGGCGGCAGGGCAGCCCGTTCGCGCTCGGCGATCTCACGTTCGTAAAATGCCTCGGCGTCGCCCGAGACGATCGCCCGCATCACCGGGTGGTCGGGCTGAAAAGTCTGCAGCAGGCCAAGGCTCTTCTTGCCGGTGCGGCCGGCGCGGCCGGTGACCTGGCTGAGCAGCTGGAACGTGCGCTCGGCGGCGCGCGGATCGCCATTGGCAAGTCCGAGATCGGCATCGACGACGCCGACCAAAGTCATGTTGGGAAAGTTGTGGCCCTTGGCGACGAGCTGCGTGCCGATGACGATGTCGGCCTCGCCATCGGCGATCGCTTCCAGCTCCAGCCGCAGCCGCCGCACGCCGCCCATCAGGTCTGACGACAAGACGATGGTGCGCGCGTCGGGGAAATGCGTTACGACTTCCTCGGCGATGCGCTCGACACCTGGACCGCAGGCGACCAGATGATCCAGTGTGCCGCATTCCGGGCAGGCTTCGGGGCGGCGCTCATTGTGCCCGCAATGATGGCAGACCAACTGGCCGCGAAACCGGTGCTCGACCAGCCAGGCCGAGCAGACCGGGCAGCCGAAGCGATGGCCGCAGACCCGGCACAGCGTCAGCGGCGCATAGCCGCGCCGGTTGAGGAACAGCAGCGACTGCTCCTGCCTCTCCAGCGTCTGACGCATCTGGTCGAGCAGAACCGGCGACAGGAAACCGCCACGCGCCGGCGGTGCGCGGCGCATGTCGACCGCCTTCAGATGCGGAAGTGCCGCCTCGGCAAAGCGGGCGGAGAGCACGGCTCTGTTGTACTTACCTTGGCCCGCATTGACCCGGCTTTCGACCGACGGCGTCGCCGACGCCAGCACGACCGGAAAACTGCCGATATGGCCGCGCACCACGGCCATATCGCGCGCATTGTAGAAGACGCGGTCCTCCTGCTTGTAGGCAGGGTCGTGCTCCTCGTCGACGACGATAAGGCCGAGCTCCTTGAACGGCAGGAACAGCGCCGAGCGCGCGCCGGCGACGACCCGCACGCCGCCCTCCGCCACTTGCCGCCAAACCCGCTCGCGCATCCGCGGCGGCAGGTCGGAATGCCATTCGCCCGGCTTGGCGCCGAAGCGCTGCTGGAAGCGCTCGAGAAAGGCATGCGTCAGCGCGATTTCCGGCAGCAGGATCAGAACCTGCCTGCCCTGGTCGAGCGCAGCCGCCACCGCCTCGAAATAGACCTCGGTCTTACCCGAACCGGTGACGCCGTCGAGCAGCGCGACGTTGAACACGCCGGCTGCGACATTGGCGCGCAGCATCTGCGCCGCGGCGCCCTGGTCCGGCATCAGTTCCGGAATAGCGTAGCCGGGATCGGGCGCGGCCACCACCGGGCGCGGCGGTATCATCACGGTCTCGAACACGCCTTGCGCCCTCAGGCCGTCGATCACCGTCGAGGACACGCCGGCGGCGTGAGCGAGGCCGGAGCGCGTCCAGGCAAGGCCGCCTTCGGCCGTCTCCAGCACGCGCTGCCTGGCGCCCGTCATCCGGTCAGGTGCGAGAAGCGTGCGCTGCAACCCCTCGATCCACGGTTCGGGGTCGAAAGCCTCCGGCGCCCTGAGCAGCATGCGCGCCACCATGCCCGGCGGCGATAGCGTGTATTGCGCCACCCAGTCGACGAAACGGCGCATCGCGCGGTCGATCGGCGGGCAGTCGAAGACCTGTTCGATGGGGCGCAGCTTTTTCGCGTCGACCTTCTCGACCGCGCCATCCCAGACGATGCCGGCGACCTGGCGCGGCCCGAGCGGCACACGCACGATCGAGCCCGGCACCACGCGCATGCCGGCCGGCACGGCATAGGTGTAGGGGCGTTCGGCGGGCATCGGCACCAGCACCGGTGCGGCTGCGACAAAGGGCGAATCTTCGATCATGAGGCGTGACCTTGCCCTGACTTTGGTCTAGATCAAAGGCCGACCCCAAATGTGCATGGCATGCACATGAAAATCTTCAGGAGACCCGCCATGAAATTTTTTGTCGACACCGCCGACGTCAAGGATATCCGTGAGCTGAACGATCTGGGGCTGCTCGACGGCGTCACCACCAATCCTTCGCTGATCCTCAAATCCGGCGGCAAGATCGCCGAGGTCACCAAAGAGATTTGCGACATCGTCAAGGGTCCGGTTTCGGCTGAAGTGACCGCCACCGAATATTCCGAGATGATGCAGCAGGCCAAGGCTCTGGCCAAGATAGCCGACAATGTCTGCATCAAAGTGCCGCTTACGTTGGACGGCCTCAAGGCCTGCAAGACCATCCGCACCGAGATGAACCGCCTGGTCAACGTCACGCTGTGCTTTTCGGCCAACCAGGCGCTGCTGGCGGCCAAGGCCGGCGCCTCGTTCATCTCGCCCTTCGTCGGCCGCATCGACGACATCGGCATCGACGGCATGGAGCTGATCCAGGAAATCCGGCAGATCTATGATAATTACGATTTCCAGACCGAGATCCTCGTCGCCTCGGTGCGCACCGTGAACCACGTCAAGCAGGCGGCACTGATCGGCGCCGACGTCGTGACCGCGCCGCCGGCGACCCTGAAGGCCCTGGTCAACCATCCGCTGACCGACAAGGGCCTCGCCGCCTTCCTCGCCGACTGGGCCAAGACCGGCCAATCGATTGGCTGAGATGGCGATCGGCTGAAGCCAATGCGCTTGCAGTGAAAAAAGACCGGGCAACCGGTCTTTTTTATGTGCTGCGGGTGGGGTGACTTTCCATGTCTTTGTTTTTGCGTGCCTTGCACTAGCTCTTTTGGCTTTACTGCATCGCAGCATTGCATCCAGCTGAAATCGAGAGCGACAAGTTCAAAACAGGATATTTGATCGAGTTCACCAGATCGACACGCTGCTGAAGCATACCCTGGATATCACGCTAGAGAGATGCCCTTCGACGAACTTAAAAAACGATGACTTGGTCGAACCCTTTGTAAAGGTGCTGGCTGTAGCTTCGATGTTTTAGCTACTGGGTCGAAAATGAGCCTTCTAATCTCAATCGCCTTTTCTGTTCTTGCATCAATAGGACTCGCTTTCGCAAAGGCATTTTCAATCTACGGCCTCATTCGGGACAAACGTTATTCGTGGGTGAGTTTCATAGTGATTTCGGTCGTGTGGCTTGGCGCAACGGTGCTGAGTGCCAACCGGACGTGTGGTCAATGGGGGTGTAGCTGGGGCCTTCACTTCGGTTGGATTCTTGCCCTGTTGCCTCAAGGCTTCGTGACGAATGTTGCGTTAGGTGAGAAGCTATTTGTGATTGCGTTGCTTACATATTTGGGACTGTGCATCTATTTCTTCGGGCATGTCATTGGCTGGTTATCCTATGTGGTCGTCAGCATTGGAAAGGCCGTCACTAACCGCTAGTGTAGATGCTTAAGGTTTAGGCTGGGATAGGTGATGGAATTCACGAGCTTGACCCGCAGCTGAAGCATCCCCTGAAGCATGATCCCATAACGGCCGGGGTCGCTCAGTCCGCGCCGTCATCCTCAGGCACGGTCGCCGGCTGGCGCCGGCCCATGATGATTTCGCGTTTGCCAACATGGTTGGGTGCGCCGACCAATCCTTCCTTTTCCATACGCTCGACCAGGGATGCGGCGCGGTTGTAGCCGATGCCGAGGCGGCGCTGGATGTAGGAGGTCGAACACTTCTTGTCGCGCACCACCACCTTGACCGCCTCGTCGTAGATCGCATCGCTGTCTTCGGCTGCAACCGATCCCTTGTCGAAGACCGCGCCCTGGTCCTCGTCGATTTCTTCCTCATCCTCGTCGGCGGTCACGGTTTCCAGATATTCAGGCCGGCCCTGCGCCTTGAGATGCGCCACGACGTGCTCGACCTCCGCGTCGGAGACAAACGGCCCATGCACGCGCGAAATGCGCCCGCCACCCATCATGTGCAGCATGTCGCCCTGGCCGAGCAGCTGCTCGGCGCCCTGCTCGCCCAGGATGGTGCGGCTGTCGATCTTCGACGTCACCTGGAAGGAAATCCGGGTCGGGAAATTGGCCTTGATCGTGCCCGTGATGACGTCGACCGAGGGGCGCTGCGTTGCCATGATCAGGTGAATACCGGCAGCGCGTGCCATCTGCGCCAAACGCTGGATGGCGCCTTCGATCTCCTTGCCGGCGACCATCATCAGGTCGGCCATCTCGTCGACGATGACGACGATGTAGGGCATCGGCGCCAGGTCTACTTCCTGCTGTTCGAAAAGCGGTTCGCCGGTGCCCTTTTCGAAGCCGGTCTGCACCGTCATGACGACGGTTTCGCCCTTGTCGCGGGCTTGGGCGGCGCGCTCGTTGTAGCCGTCGATGTTGCGCACACCGAGCCGCGCCATCTTGCGATACCGGTCCTCCATTTCGCGCACCGCCCATTTGAGCGCCGTGACGGCTTTCTTGGGATCCGTGACGACGGGCGTCAGAAGATGCGGGATGCCGTCATAGACAGAGAGTTCGAGCATTTTGGGATCGACCATGATCAGCCGGCATTCTTCCGGCTTCAGCCGATAGAGCAACGACAGGATCATGGTGTTGATGGCGACCGACTTGCCGGAGCCGGTGGTTCCGGCCACGAGCAGATGCGGCATCTTCGCCAGCTCGGCGATGACCGGCTCACCGCCGATCGTCTTGCCGAGACACAGCGCCAGCTTGCAGCTTGTCTTGCGGAAGCCCTCGGATTCGATCAGTTCCCGGAAATAGACGGTTTCGCGCACCTCGTTCGGAAGCTCGATGCCGATGACGTTGCGGCCGGGCACGACGGCGACGCGCGCCGAAATCGCCGACATGGAGCGGGCGATATCGTCGGCAAGCCCGATGACGCGAGAAGATTTGACGCCCGGCGCCGGCTCGAATTCATAGAGCGTGACGACCGGGCCGGGACGAACATGAATGATCTCGCCACGCACGCCGAAGTCTTCGAGCACGCTTTCCAGGAGATCCGCGTTCTGCTCGAGCCGCTCCTGCGACATGTAGAAGCCTTGTCCCTCCGGTGGCTGCTGCAACAGCTCTTCCGAGGGAAGCTCGTAGGGATCGCCCGCGGTTGACAGCACCACCTTTCCAGCCCCAGGCAGGCGTGCAGAGCGGGCGCCAACGGCCTTGGCAGGGACGTTCACATTTGGCGCGGCCGGCGCGGAAACGGCATCACTTTTGGCGGCTGGAATTATGACAGGCTGGACCGGCGACGGCGCATTGCTCGCCGGCACGTCAGGTTGGGCGACGGCCTGGTTCGAATTGGCCGGCCAAACATCCGGCAACGGCTTCAAGGCCTGGCCCGGCAGGCAGTCGATGACACGAAACAAGGCGGTGGCATCGGTCCCTGTCGTCGGACGGATGTCGATCGGCATAGTGGTGACTGGCGCTGCGGCGAGCGGCGTAGGCGACGCTGAACCGGTTTGCCGGGCCGGCGGCGAAACGTCGACCAGATAGGGTGCCATAGCCTCGAAGAAGGCATGATCCGAAAGATAGGGCCAGCGCAGCCTTTCGGTTTTGGTCGGGGCGCCCGGAGCAACGGACGCACGCGCGGATGCCCGTCCCGTTGCGACCGTCCTCGGCGGCACCGGCGCAACGGCTGGCGCCCTCTCCCTGGCGCGCACCGACGGGACAAAGGCAGCAGCCGGCGGCAGTGGCTCTTGCGTGGCGCGCCCGGTCTGCGGCTGGGAGGCAGGGCTTTTCACCGACGCCGGCAATGCCAGGAGCGAGGGCGCGGAGGACGCCCTGCCGACCATGGGTTGCGCAACGGCTTGCTGTGCCGGGCGCGTCGCGCCGTGTTCGACGACACGCTCGTGCTGCGGATGATGCTTCCTGGCCTCATAATCCGGCGTGCGTGTAAAACGCACGTTGGGTGCAAGGAAGAAATATTCCTGCCAGGCAGGGCTCTCGATATCGCCGATTTTCGAAGGCGTGTCGTCGGAGCCACTCCGCGGCTCCATATAGGGCCGCTTGTTGCCGCCGAGATCGACCATAGGCGCGGAATAGCCGGCCTGGCGTGTGGCGGGCTGCCGACCGTCCGGCTCCTTGCGAGCCATACGATCAAGGGCGCCTGCGGCGGAAGAACTTCGCTGATCACCCCTGTCGCCAATGCTCTCGAAGCGCTTCCCCTCGGGATCATCAGGCGGTGCGGCCGTCGACAAATTGACCCGGGAAAAACGCTTGGCTTCCATTCTCAAGACTCACTGTGAAATGTCTGCCGAGCAATAGGGAGCGAGTGGTTAACAGTTGCTTCCCGGATGGGTCGCCGACGATCCTGAGCGCCAAAATCTTCGTGGCAGTCTGCGAGCGACGTGGCACGATCGTCGCCTCGCCGGTGGCGCGATCTACTCGCTGTGCCATAGCAGGCCGATGGGTCTCTTCGGCCAATCTCTGTTCAGAATCTGGCTCTGTTCGGGAATCTGGTCATGATCCCACGATCATCCCGTCATGCCTGGGGCGCCAGACCGTTTTCGTGAAGCAGATGAGGTGCGCTAGCCGGTCTTGCCGTGCCGGACAAGGTCCTGGGCAATGGACAGCTGCAGCGCTTCCGCCAACTCTCGCGCCGCGCGATTCTCGGCGTCGATCTGCGCCCGGTATGCGGCGAATTCCTGACGCGGCCTGTCGAAGGACGAGGTGATCGAACGCTTGCCGGATGCGATCACCACGCCGGTCTTCGCATCGGCCAGCGTATAGCTGCCGGTCAGCGTCACGGAACCGGCGGTCGGCTCGTCTTCGTCGGTTCCGACCTGCACAAGTGCCGCGGACTCGACCGCTTCGGTCACGCCGAGATTGAGCGAATAGGCCGGCGAGGCCGGCTCGCCGGCGCCTCGTCCAAACCCGAAAATGAGATTGTTGCGCACCTGTTGGCCGTAACGCGTATTGACCGGCTTGATGCCGATCAACGCCAGTTCGGCACTGGCACTGGCCTGCGAACCCGACAGTGGCGCGCTCGAATAGAGCGGCCGCACCGTGCAGGCCGAGACAAGCGCGAGCGAACCTATCAGGCCGGCAAGCGCCATGCGGCGCAGCAAATGGCTCAACTCTGTCTTTTCCCGATCAGGCAACGACATTGACGATCCTCTGCGGCACGATGATCACCTTGCGCGGAGCCTTCCCTTCGAGTGCTTTCTGCACGAAGTCGAGAGCCAATACCGCTTTTTCGACCGCACCTTGGTCCGCGTCGCGGGCAATTGTCAAATCCCCCCGCTTCTTGCCGTTGACCTGTACCGGATAGGTGACTTCGTTGTCGACGACCAGCGCCGGATCGAAGACCGGCCAGGGCCGTTCGGCAACGAGATCGGTGCCGCCGAGCGTTGCCCAGCACTCCTCGGCCAGATGCGGCATGACCGGCGCGATCAGATGCACGAGAATCTCCACCGCCTGCCGGCAGGCGCCTTTCAGCGCTGCATCGGCCTTGCCTTCTGCCACCTCGTTAAGCGGCGTGGTCAGCGCGTTGGCCAGTTCGTAGATGCGGGCGATGGCGCGGTTGAAAGCGAGCTTCTCGATATCCTCTCCGACCGCCTTGAGTATCTTGTGCGCGGCCTTGGAAACCACCGCGGCCTCGCCGCTGCTGGCCGCCACGGGCTTGATGCCGGCCAGTGTTTCGGCCGCCGTCGACACCAGGCGCCAGATGCGCTGGATGAAGCGATGCGCGCCGGCGGCGCCATCGTCGGTCCACTCGACATCGCGCTCGGGAGGCGAATCCGACAGCATGAACCAGCGCGCCGTATCGGCGCCGTAGCCATCGGTGATGTCTTCCGGGCTCACAGTGTTCTTCTTCGACTTCGACATCTTTTCCAGCGGGCCGATGGAGACGGTCTCGCCGGTGGCGATCTCGATGGCGCTGCGCTTGCCGTCGACGTCGTCCAGCCGAACTTCGGTGGGCGCCAGCCAGCGGCCGTTCGATGCCGAGCCAACGCGATAGGTTTCGTGCACCACCATGCCTTGCGTGAACAGGCCCTTGAACGGCTCGGCCAGATCGACATGGCCGGCCTCGCGCATGGCGCGGGTGAAGAAGCGCGAATAGAGCAGATGCAGGATCGCGTGCTCGATGCCGCCAATATACTGGTCGACCGGCAGCCATTCGTTGGCCGCCTTGGGATCGGTCGGTTCATGTGCCCACGGCGCGGTGAAGCGGGCAAAATACCACGACGAATCGACGAACGTGTCCATCGTGTCGGTTTCGCGCCGCGCATCCCTGCCGCATTGCGGACATTTCACATGCCGCCATGTCGGATGACGGTCGAGCGGATTGCCCGGGCGGTCGAAATCGACATCGTCGGGCAGCTTCACCGGCAGGTCCGCCTTCGGCACCGGCACCACGCCGCAAGCCTCGCAATGGATCATCGGGATAGGGCAGCCCCAGTAGCGCTGGCGCGAAATGCCCCAATCGCGCAGACGGAAATTCACCTTGCGCTCGGCCATCGGCCGGTTGCCGATCGTCTTCTGCTCCAGCAGTTTGGCGACTTCGTCGAAAGCCTGATCCGGCCTCATGCCGTTGAGAAAGCGCGAATTGATCATCACGCCGTCATCGACATAGGCTTCATCGATGATCTGGAACGTCGCCGGATTCTCGCCTTCCGGCATCACCACCGGAATCACCGGCAGGCCGTATTTGTTGGCGAAGTCGAGGTCGCGCTGGTCGCCGGACGGGCAGCCGAAAATGGCGCCGGTGCCGTATTCCATCAGCACGAAATTGGCGACATAGACAGGCAGCGTCCAGTTGTCGTCAAACGGATGGACGACGCGGATGCCGGTGTCAAAACCCTTCTTCTCAGCTGTCTCCAGCGCCGCGACCGAGGTGCCCATGTGGCCGATATCCTCGATGAACTTCGCCAGCGCCGGATTGTGCGCAGCGGCCTTCTTGGCCAACGGATGATCGGCGGCGACAGCCATGAAGGAAGCGCCGAAGATGGTGTCGGGCCTTGTCGTATAGACTTCCAGCTCATGCTCGCCATCGGAGGCGTCGGCCAGAGGCCAACGGATCAGCAGGCCTTCCGAGCGGCCGATCCAGTTCTGCTGCATCAGCTTCACTTTTTCCGGCCATTCGTCGAGGCCTTCGAGCGAATCCAGCAGATCCTGGGCGAAGTCGGTGATCTTGAAGAACCACTGCGTCAGTTCGCGCTGTTCGACCAGCGCGCCCGAGCGCCAGCCGCGCCCGTCGATGACCTGCTCGTTGGCAAGCACCGTCATGTCCTCCGGATCCCAGTTGACCTTGGAGGATTTGCGCGTCACCAGCCCCTTCTCGACAAAGTCGAGGAACAGCATCTGCTGGCGGTGGTAGTAATCGACGTCGCAGGTGGCGAATTCGCGCGCCCAGTCCAGCGACAGCCCCATGACCTTGAGCTGCTCGCGCATGGTGGCGATGTTCTGGTAGGTCCACTCCTTGGGGTGGACCTTGTTCTGCATCGCCGCGTTTTCGGCCGGCATGCCGAAGGCGTCCCAGCCCATCGGGTGCAGCACGTTGAAGCCCTTGGCCCGCTTGTAGCGCGCCACCACGTCGCCCATCGTGTAATTGCGGGTATGACCGATATGGATGCGCCCCGACGGATAGGGGAACATCTCCAGCACGTAGTATTTCGGGCGCGGATCGTCATTGTGCGCTTCGAACAGCTTCTTGGCGTCCCAGGCCTTCTGCCATTTGGGCTCTGACGCGCGCGGATTGTATCGTTCGGTTGCCATGGGACGTTTTTCACTTAAAAGCATGCGCGAACTGCGGGCGATGGCTCGGCAGTTCAGGGAATGTGGTCCGGGTGTTCACCATGGTTTGGCAAACCCGTCAACCATATGGGTACCGCGTCTGACAAAAACGCCGGTCAAAACAGCAGGATTTGCATATGGGTGACGCCGTTCAGCAATTTTTCGCGGTCAAGGCGAAGATCGCCGCCGCCGAACGCGAGGCCGGCCGCGAAGCCGGCGCCGTGACCCTGGTCGCGGTCTCAAAGACCTTTGATGCCGCCGACATCGGCCCGGTCATCGAAGCCGGCCAGCGCGTCTTCGGCGAGAACCGGGTGCAGGAGGCGCAAGCCAAATGGCCTGATCTGAAGGACGCATTTCCCGACATCGAACTGCATCTGATCGGCCCGCTGCAATCCAACAAGGCTAGGGAAGCGGTAGCACTGTTCGACGTCATCGAGACGGTCGATCGCGAGAAGATCGCCGCCGAACTCGCCAAGGAGATCGCCAAACAGGGCCGCGCGCCAAAACTCTATGTCCAGGTCAACACCGGCTCCGAGCCGCAGAAGGCCGGCATCGAGCCCCGCGACGCCGTGGCCTTCGTCGCCCGCTGCCGCGAGGTGCATGGCCTCGCCATCGAAGGCCTGATGTGCATCCCGCCGGCCGACGAGAATCCCGGTCCGCATTTTGCGCTGTTGGAGAAGCTTAGCAAGGAAGCCGACGTCGCCAAACTCTCGATGGGCATGTCCGGGGACTACGAAACAGCAATCGCCTTCGGCGCCACCAGCGTCCGCGTCGGTTCGGCGATCTTCGGCACTCGCTGAGACGCAACGGCCTTTGGGCCAATCCGAGAGGCTCGTTGCTCCAGGACTGGAAACGAAACGTACCGTTCCTATTTGCTTTGCGTCATCACAAACTCTCTGGAGCCGCCACCATGCGCTACAACCAGCTTGGAAATACGGGGATGTTCGTCTCCGAACTGTGCCTCGGCACCATGACCTTCGGCGCCGCCGGCCAGAATGCCCAATGGGGCCTGATCGCCAGCCTCGACCAGAAGGGCGTCAACGAGATCGTTGCCCATTCGCTTGCCGCCGGCGTCAATTTCTTCGATACGGCCGACGTCTACTCCTTTGGCGAATCCGAACGGTTGCTCGGCCAGTCGCTCAGGGATCTCAAGGTCAACAGGCAGAATGTGGTCATCGCCACCAAGGCGCATGGCGCCATGGGTGAAGGCCCCAACCAGCGCGGCTCGTCACGCGGCCACATCATGGATTCGGTCGATGCCAGCTTGGAGCGGTTGCAACTCGACCATATCGATCTCTATCAGTTGCACGGCACCGACACCGTGACGCCGATCGACGAAACGCTGCGGGCGCTCGACGATCTCGTTGCCAGCGGCAAGGTCCGCTATGTCGGGGTCTCGAACTGGGCGGCATGGCGCATCGCCAAGGCGCTTGGCATCGCCGAGCGCAAGGGCTTTGCCCGTTTCGAGACCGTGCAGTCCTACTATTCGATCGCCGGCCGCGATCTCGAGCGCGAGATCGTGCCGCTGCTCAATGAGGAGAAGCTCGGCCTGATGGTGTGGTCGCCGATGGCCGGTGGCCTGCTGTCCGGCAAATATGGTCCCGGCGCACCCGGCAATGGCGAAGGCCGCCGCGCGTCCTTCCACTTCCCGCCGGTCAATGAGGACCGCGCCTGGGCGGCCGTTGCCGTCATGCGCGACATCGCCAAAAAACATGATGTGAGCGTCGCCACGGTGGCGCTCGGCTATGTCCTGGCCAAGCCCTTCGTGATGAGCGTCATCATCGGCGCCAGCCGCATGGACCAGCTTGAACAGAACCTCGCAGCGACTGAAGTGAAGCTCGACACCGTCGATCTGGTTCGTCTCGACGAGGTCAGCGCGCTGCCGTCCGAATATCCAGGCTGGATGCTGGAGCGTCAGGCAGCGGGCCGCCGCCCGGCGGCGTTCACGCCGAAAACATAAATACAGCCCACGCTGACATCTCGGGAGCCGTGGCTCCGGAGATGTCAGGTCAGCCGGACGCTCTCGCCCAGAAAATCGAGAAAGGCGCGCACCCGCGCCGGCAGATGCCGGCCCTGACCGACATAGACGGCGTGGGTCGGCTCCTCGTCACCCGGATTGAATGCCTCCAACAGCGGCACCAGTCTGCCGGCCGTTATGTCTTCCGCCACATGCCAGCGCGCCAGCCGGGCGATGCCCGCGCCCGCCAGTGCCATGAGCCGCATCGCCTCACCATCGCTGACCAGCGTGTTGCCGGTGATCGGAATCATGATGGCGCGGCCTTCCGCGTCGAGGAACGGCCAGCCATCGAGGTGCCTGACGAAGCCGAAGCCCATGCGGTTGTGCCTGTCGAGATCGGCTGGCGTCAGCGGTATGCCGTGCGTATCGAGGTAAGAAGGTGCTGCAACAACGACCACCGGGCTTTGCCCGAGCTTGCGCGCCACCAGCCGTGACCCACTCAATGGCCCGGCACGGATGGCAACATCGGCGCGCTCCGCCATCAGGTCGACGACGCTGTCGGTCAGCACCAGATCGACCGAAATCTCGGGGTAGCGTTCCAGGAACCGAGGCAGAAGCGGGACCAGCCGATGCACCCCGAAGGGCACGTAGCTGTTAATGCGCACACGTCCGCGCGGTGAAGCACCGGCCGCTGCCTCCTGCTCGGCTGCCGCCATGTCGGCAAGGATGCGCAGGCCGCTCTCGTAGAATGCTGTGCCTTCCGGCGTCAGTTGCAGCTTTCGCGTCGAGCGGCTGACCAGCCGCGCGCCAAGCCGGGCCTCCAGCCGCGCGATCAGCTTGCTCACCGCCGACGGCGTCATGCGCAACGCGCGTGCCGCGGAGGAGAAACTGCCTTCCTCGACGACGCGCACGAACACTTCGATCTCGCCGGAGCGATTGATATCGGGCCTGGCCATTTATGAATCTATTTCACAGAAAATATGCCCAAGGCAAGTCTGGTTCACAATGCAGGGAAGCACGATCTCAGGGGTCGGGGCGCGGGACGGCGCTCTTCGCATCGAAGTGGAAAATCGCCATGCCTCTTGCTCTCTACGCCCTCGCCGCCGGTGCCTTCGGCATCGGCGTCACCGAATTTGTTATCATGGGTCTGCTGCTCGATGTCAGCAAGGATCTCGGCGTTTCGATCTCGGCTGCCGGCCAGCTCATTTCGGGCTATGCGCTTGGCGTCGTCATCGGCGCGCCGTTGCTGACCATCGCCACCGGCAACTGGCCGCGCAAGACCGTGCTTCTGGCGCTGATGGCGATCTTCACGCTCGGCAATCTCGCCTGCGCGCTGGCGCCCGACTACTGGACGCTGATGGGCGCCCGCATCATCACCGCCTTTGCCCACGGCACATTCTTCGGCGTCGGCTCGGTGGTCGCCACAGGGCTGGTCGCACCCAACAGACAAGCCTCGGCGATCGCGCTGATGTTCACCGGCCTGACCATCGCCAACATCCTCGGCGTGCCCTTCGGCACCTGGCTCGGCCAGGCCTTTGGCTGGCGCGCGACCTTCTGGGCCGTGACAGTGGTCGGTGTGGCCGCCTTCGCCGTCATCCTGGCTCTGGTGCCACGCAGCCGGACGGCGCCCGAAAAGAGCGACCTGCGCGCCGATCTCGCCGTTTTGCGCCGCACCCCCGTCCTGCTCGGCCTCGCCACCACCGTGCTCGGCTATGCCGGCGTCTTCGCCGTCTTCACTTATATCGCTCCGTTGCTGACCGAGATCAGCGGCTTCAAGGAAGCAGCCGTGTCGCCGATCCTGCTCGTCTTCGGCGGCGGTCTCATCGCCGGCAATTTGCTTGGCGGCAAGGTCGCCGACCGCTGGCTTGTGCCGGCCGTGCTGGGCAGCCTCGTGGTGCTGGCCCTGGTGCTCGCAACGATGACCTTCGCCATCCACAGCCAGGTGATGGCCGTCATCTATGTCGGCCTGCTCGGTGCCGCCGCCTTTGCTACCGTGGCGCCGCTGCAGATGTGGGTGCTGGACAAGGCGCAAGGTGCCGGCCAGAGCCTCGCCTCGTCCTTCAACATCGCCGCTTTCAATCTCGGCAACGCCGCAGGCGCCTGGCTTGGCGGCGCGGTGATTGGCCAAGGGCTTGGCCTGGGTGCCCTGACCTGGGTCGCCGCCCTGCTGCCGCTCGCGGCACTCGCCGTGGCGGGACTGGCGCTGCGTCTCGATCGCACCCCGGCGCTCGGCGAGCCTGCCTCCATCCGGTCGTGACTACCCTCGGCAAACCCGCTTCCGACACCCTTCATACCACCAGGAGTAAAAAGATGGATTATCGACGTCTCGGTGCATCGGGCTTGAAAGTGCCCGCACTCTCATTCGGCGCGGGAACCTTTGGCGGTTCCGGCCCGCTGTTCGGCGCCTGGGGCAACAGCGACGCCAGGGAAGCGCGGCGGCTGATCGACATCTGCCTGGAGGCTGGTGTCAATTTGTTCGACACGGCCGACGTCTATTCGAACGGCGCTTCTGAACAGGTGCTTGGCGACGCGATAAAAGGCCGCCGCGATGCCGTGCTGATCTCGACCAAGACCGCGCTGCCGATGGGCGATGGGCCGGGCGATTACGGCTCGTCACGTTCGCGGCTGATCAGATCCGTGGATGATGCGCTGAGGCGCCTCGGCACCGACTCCATCGACCTTTTGCAGCTACACGCCTTCGATGCAGGCACGCCGATCGAGGAGGTGCTGTCGACGCTGGACAACCTGATCCGTGCCGGCAAGCTGCGCTATGTCGGCGTCTCCAACTTCTCCGGATGGCAAGTGATGAAGTCGTTGGCGCAAGCCGACAGCCAAGGCTATCCGCGCTATGTCGCCCATCAGGTCTACTATTCGCTGGTCGGCCGCGACTATGAGTGGGAGCTGATGCCGCTCGGCCTCGACCAGGGCGTCGGTGCATTGGTGTGGAGCCCGCTTGGCTGGGGCCGCCTGACCGGCAAGATCCGCCGTGGCCAGTCCCTACCGGAAAAGAGCCGGCTGCACGACACGGCAAGCTTCGGTCCGCCGGTCGAGGACGAGCATCTCTATCGAGTGATGGATGCCCTCGATGTCGTGGCCGAGGAAACCGGCAAGACCGTGCCGCAGATCGCCATCAACTGGCTGCTGCAGCGCCCGACCGTATCGTCGGTCATCATCGGCGCCCGCAACGAGGAGCAGTTGCGCCAGAACCTCGGCGCCGTCGGCTGGACCTTGACGCCGGAGCAGATAAGGCAGCTCGACGCGGCAAGCGAAGTCACCGCGCCCTACCCGTACTTCCCCTACCGCCGCCAGGAAGGCTTTGCTCGGTTGAACCCGCCGGTGGTTTGAGCGCATCGGGCCGTCATGGCGCAAGGTTCGCGGGCCAGCGCCCCCCTCTGTCCTGCCGGCGATCTCCCCCTCAAGGGGGGAGATCGGATGTCGCGGCGACTTTCGCCAATCGCAGGCGTAACAAGGGGCGGCGTTGTCGGTGGAGCTGCCAATCTCCCCACTTGAGGGGGAGATGTCCGGCAGGACAGAGGGGGGCGTCGTAGAACGCCGACCTCAAGAAGCCGTTGCTGCGAAACTCGCCCCTAGTGCAGCACGAACTCCCCATCCACCTTGCGCCATTCGTTCGGCGCGATCAGCTTCTGATGCGTATAGCTGATCGAATGCAGCGGCCCGTCCAGCTTGGCCTTCCAGAATTCGATGAACTTGATCAGCACCGGAAACTTCGGCGCGAGATCGTAGTCCTGCCAGATGAAGCTCTGCAGCAGATGCGGGTGATCGGGAAAGTGATAAAGAATCTTGGCAGTGGTCAAGCCATAGCCTTTGAGCATCAGGTCCATTTCGGCATGGTCGCGCATGACGGTCCCCAGGTTGATTCGCCTGTCCTCCCACGGCTGATTGTGCGCGCCGCTGATTAACCGTCTATTGATTTTTTCTTCATCTGAACCGGCTTTAGCATGCGAAAACATGCAGTTAGCAGCGCACCTCTTCGAGTGCTGACAGCCCTGGAGAAGCCCCCTGCGGCATCCCGCCGCGCGAATCCAACGTCTAATGTTGCCGTAACGGCGGAACTGGTAATAATGCCGCCGAATTCGCGGCCGTGTCGCCGCGATCCCGCCGGCATTTCAAGCCGGCGATTGGTTCGGGAGGAAAGTCAGGAATGTCCGAGGTTCATGTCCATCGCGTCCAGCCGGCGTGGAAGAAAAACGCGCTGATCGACAATGACACCTACCTGAAATGGTATGCCGACAGCGTCAAGAACCCGGACAAATTCTGGGGCAAGCACGGCAAGCGCATCGACTGGTTCAAGCCGTTCAGCAAGGTCAAGAACACCTCCTTCGACGGCAAGGTCTCGATCAAATGGTTCGAGGACGGACTGACCAACGTTTCCTACAACTGCATCGACCGGCATCTGAAGAAGCGCGGCAACCAGACCGCCATCATCTGGGAAGGCGACAATCCCTACGACGACAAGAAGGTCACCTATAACGAGCTCTACGAGCATGTCTGCCGGCTCGCCAATGTGATGAAGAAACACGGCGTCAAGAAAGGCGATCGAGTCACCATCTACATGCCGATGATCCCGGAAGCCGCCTATGCGATGCTGGCCTGCACGCGCATCGGCGCCGTCCATTCGATCGTCTTCGGCGGTTTCTCGCCGGATGCGCTGGCCGGCCGCATCGACGACTGCAAGTCGACCTTCGTTATCACGGCTGACGAAGGCCTGCGCGGCGGCAAGCCGATCCCTTTGAAGGAAAACACCGACAGGGCGATCGAGATCGCCGCGAAAGCCGGAACGAAAGTCGAAAAGGTGGTGGTCGTGCGACGCACCGGCGGCAAGACCGGCTGGGTTTCAGGCCGCGACGTCTGGTATCACGACGAGATCGCGACGGTGAAAGCCGAATGCAAGCCCGAGAGGATGAAGGCCGAGGACCCGCTGTTCATTCTCTACACGTCGGGTTCGACCGGCAAGCCGAAGGGCGTGCTGCACACCACCGCCGGCTATCTCGTCTACGTCTCGATGACCCACCAATATGTCTTCGACTACCATGACGGCGACATCTACTGGTGCACCGCCGATGTCGGCTGGGTAACCGGCCACAGCTACATCGTCTACGGCCCGCTCGCCAACGGCGCCACCACGCTGATGTTCGAAGGCGTGCCGAACTATCCGTCGCAGTCGCGCTTCTGGGAAGTCATCGACAAGCACAAGGTCAATATCTTCTACACCGCGCCGACGGCGTTGCGCGCGCTGATGGGCGCCGGCGATGCGCACGTGAAGAAGACGTCGCGCAAATCGCTGCGCGTGCTGGGTTCGGTCGGCGAGCCGATCAACCCGGAAGCCTGGGAGTGGTATTTCAACGTCGTCGGCAACGGCAAGGTGCCGATCGTCGACACCTGGTGGCAGACCGAGACCGGCGGCATCCTGATCACGCCGCTGCCAGGTGCGACCGACCTCAAGGCGGGTTCGGCGACGCGGCCTTTCTTCGGCATCAAGCCGCAGCTGGTCGACGGCGAGGGCAAGGTGCTGGAAGGTGCGGCCGACGGCAATCTGTGCATCACAGATTCCTGGCCGGGCCAGATGCGCACCGTCTATGGCGATCACGACCGCTTCGTGCAGACCTATTTTTCGACCTACAAGGGCAAGTACTTCACCGGTGACGGCTGCCGCCGCGACGCCGACGGCTATTACTGGATCACCGGCCGCGTCGACGACGTCATCAACGTCTCCGGCCACCGCATGGGCACGGCCGAAGTCGAATCGGCGCTGGTCAGCCATGAGAAGGTTTCCGAGGCCGCAGTCGTGGGCTATCCCCACGACATCAAGGGCCAGGGCATCTACAGCTACGTCACCTTGATGAAGGGTGCCGAACCGACCGAAGAGCTGCGCAAGGAGCTTGTTGCCCATGTCCGCAAGGAGATCGGCGCCATTGCTTCGCCCGACAAGATCCAGTTCGCGCCGGGCCTGCCGAAGACGCGTTCCGGCAAGATCATGCGTCGCATCCTGCGCAAGATCGCCGAGGACGATTTTTCTGCCCTGGGTGACACCTCGACGCTGGCCGACCCGGCCGTCGTCGATGATCTGGTCGCCAACCGGCAGAACAAGAAGAGCTGATGCAGGCCGCGCTGGGCACTGTCAGCGAACTCTGGCGCTATCCGGCGAGTTCGCTTGCCGGCGAGCGCCTGAAAACAATCTCGGTCGACGTCGAGAGCATCGACGGCGACCGCCTGTTCGGCCTTGTCGACGTGTCCGACAACGAGATCGCACGACCGGACCGCGACGCGAAATGGCACAAGGTGCCGCGCATCCGCACCCGGCTGTCGCCGACCCTGGAACTCGAGATTGCCGTTCCCGAGGGCGACTGGCTGGCCGCGCCAAGCATCGAGAGCGACCGCGCGGTGTCGGCCTATCTCGGCTTCGAGGCCTCGCTCCGTCCGTTTCGCCGCGAGAATACCGGGCCTGACTATGCCGGCCCGCTGACCGCGGAGCGCTACCGCAAGGCGCCGATTCATCTATTGACCACGGCTTCGCTGGCACGCCTGAAAGCATTGCACCCGGAAGGGGTCGCCGACCCGCGCCGCTTCCGCCCCAACATCGTTGTCGACATGGCGGCGATCGAAGGCTCGTTTCCCGAAACGGAATGGATCGGCCGCAAGCTTGCCGTCGGCGATCTCCTGCTGACCATCTCGGAACCCTGCCGCCGCTGCGGTTTCACCATCGTCGCCCAGGATGGCTTCGACCATGATCCGGCGATCCTGCGCAACCTGGTCCGCCACAACGCCCACAATCTCGGCGTCTATTGCACGGTCGACCGGCCGGCGCGCGTCGAAGTCGGCGACGCGATGCGCTTCCTGTAAGCTAACGATACAGATCCGCCCGTGTCGGCGGCAGGCCGCTTGGACCGCGCGCGCGCTTGGTCACGACGGTCTGGAAAATCTGTGCCGAGGCGCGCTCGAAGGTGATCGAACAGCCCGTCAGGTAAAGCAGCCATAGCCGCGCCCTGGCCTCGCCCACCTCGGCGATTGCCTCATCGAAGCGGGCCTGCAGCCGCTCGGCCCACAGCCTGCAGGTGCGGGCATAGTGCTCGCGCAGGTTCTCGACATCGTAGACGAGAAAACCATGCGCCTCGAGATTGCCTGTTGTCATGCCGATGGTGTCGAGTTCGCCGCCGGGAAAGATATATTTGAGCAGCGCCTTGAACTCCGGCCCCTTGCGCAAGGTCTTCTTGATGTCGCCCTTGCTGCGCCGGGTGATGGCATGGTGCAGATAGATGCCGCCCGGCTTCAGCAGGCGATGAATGGTCTTGAAATAAGCGGCGTGGTTGGCGAGCCCAAGATGTTCGAACATGCCGATCGACGAGATCTTGTCGAAGCTGCCGGTGAGTTCCGCATAGGATTTGATCTCGATGGTGATGCGGTCCTCCAGCCCCTCGGCGCGAATGCGTTCGCGGGCCAGCTCGGTCTGCGCCTGCGACAGCGACACACCGTGGCCGACGACGCCGTAGTTCTTCGCCGCATGGATCAGCATGGCGCCCCAACCGCAACCGATGTCGAGCAGTCGTTCGCCCGGTTTCAGCCGGAGCTTGCGGCAGATGTGGTCGAGCTTGTCGACCTGCGCCTCGTCGATGCCATTGGCGAAATCCTTGAAATAGCCGCAGCTATAGACCATGCGCTCGTCGAGAAAGAGCCGGTAGAAGGCGTTCGAGATGTCATAGTGATGCTGGATCGCCTCCTGGCTCGAACCGCTGACATAGGGATTGCGCCCCGACAGATCGGTCCCCGCGCCCATCTGCTTGCGTGCCAAAAGCACGGAAGGCAGGTCGCGCAGGATCGCCATTTTCGGCAGCGACTTGAGCTTGGTTCTGAGCTTGCCTTGCGACGGCAGGGCATAAAAATCGAAGATCGTCCCGTCTTCGATGTCGATCGTCTTGGAAATCCACATCTCGATCAGCGTCGACAGGGACGGTCGCTTCACGATCTGCCAGACGATGTCCTGGTCGTTGATGGTGAGCACCGGACCAGTGGCGGGGCCGATCCGCTCCCCGGTCCACAGCCTGACCGCAAAACCCGGCTTCAATGTTTCGATCACCGTCCGAACGATGCGAGCGGCCTTTTCGGCTGCCTCCATGCGATTCCTCCGAATGCTGGCTCCGGGGCAGAAGTTTGCCCGGTCGGCCTGGCAATCGCAAGCCGGCCCGCACCAGGCCCGCCCGTTGGTTAATTTCAGACCTGCACCTTGTCTTTTGCTGCAATGCACCCCATCATGAGTATGTGTTCAACAAATCGAAAGGAGGTGATCCGATGTCGAGTGATTTCGTTTTCCAGAACGTGGCCTCAGCGGATTGCACTTTCGGGAAGCAGTCTTCCCGTTAAGGCGCGAAATGCGCGGCGGCTGACCTGATAGGTCATCGCCATGGGCCGCGCCACGGACGGAAACACGGAAGGCCGCCGGCTTCGAAAGAAGCGGCGGCCTTTTCCGTTTGCGGACTAGACTACTGAGTTAATGCGACCTTTTCGGTGTTGCGAATGATTTCCTGAAAGGCGTCGTCCAATTCGGCTCCGGTGGACACGTCGAAGAAATGCCTCTTGGCGCCGGAGGTATCCTTCGACGAACAATCCTTCAGCACCGCCTTTGCCTGGTCCCGCTCGGTTGTCGACATATCCTTGTCGTCCAGATCGAAGCCGATGGTGAAAATCTCGATGCCGTCGTTTTTCATGTTGTCGCACAGCGTTTCGGCGTTGCCGCGCGCAAGATTGCCCTGCCTGTTGTAGCTGTCCCCAGCACCGGCGAAGGCCGTATTGAACTGGCCATCGGTCATCAGGATCGCGACCTTGGCGATCTTCTTCGGATCGGCATCCGAGGCACCCTTGCCAAGACCGGCATTCCTGATCGCAGTGCGCCATTGCGGCGACAGCATATAATAGGTCCACTGAATGGCGATAGCGCCGGCCGTAAACCCATTGGCCCGGAAGTCCTCGATCGATTCAAGCAAGGCATCGGAATCGGCGGTCAGCGGGATCACTTTCGCATCAGGACACCTGTTCATGTCCCCGTCACCGAGATGATCGTCCCGGTTGACCAGGGCATAGAATTTCTTGCCGTTCCCGTCGGTGCGAACAGTATCCGGGCCGTCGGCGCTCATATCCGCGTTGCCGTTCTTGTCCTTGCGCTCGGTGGCGCAATTGTCGGGGCGTGGCATCGCCGCGCCGACAATGGAGATGTAGTCGCTGAACGACGGCAGCAGATTTTTGCCCGTCTTGGCGACGAGAAGCGGACTGCCGGCGACGGGTGGGAGCTCAGTGCTGGCTTGTTTTTCGGCATAGACGTTTTCCGCCAGCTTGCCGGCGTTGACGCCAGATGCGTAAGGCACAATCGCGACGCGGATGCGGGGGTTCTGCGGATCCTGTTTCTGCAGCATCGTCTGAACGGCGTTTTTTGCAGCTGTTTTCAGATCGCCGATTTTGTCGACCTTGCCGCGCTTGGCCATCGACCCCGTTATGTCGAGCATCATCGCCACTTCGACGGTCTTGTCCGAATAGAGCGCCGTCGTGGAGGCGGCGACGCGTTTCATGTCGCCCGTGCCAAAAATCGGGAAATACAGCCCGACATCGACATGGGCGTCAGCCTGGACCGTCTTGGCGGTCCTGTTGACGATCAGCCTGTCGAGTACGATCTGGTCGGCCTGCAGAATGCCTGCCTGGCTGTTGGCGTCGAGAAAGGCCTGCACCGATTTGTTGGCATCGGCTTCCTTGATGGCGCCGGTCGTTAGGTCGCGTGCCGTCGATGTGACCGCGGCGTCGACGACGCCTTGGAGGCTCGATCTGGCATTGTAGAGCTGCGATACGTTGACCGAGAAGCCAACAGCCAGCGCCAAGACCGAGGCGCTGAGGCCGAACAGGATTGCGAAATTTCCACCGCGATCCCTGGCGAACCCGCCGACCGCGTGAACAAGACCCCCGTAATTCCGCATCCTACAGCCTCCATTCGCCTCGGCCTCGTCGCCGCGGACAGGGCAATGCAGGATTCCCGCCGGATGACGCCGCTGGCTGGCAGAAGGCCGGCCGCTTGCCGCCAAATCATTGTTTTTGTTCGGCTTCAAGCTCCGCAAAGGTGAATGACTGGTAAACAGAAAAGCGCGGCCGCGGCTGCGTTTACGAGCCGGTTACCATGCTCAAGACGAAGCAATCACGGAATCCCGATGACGTCCTGTTGCGGGACAGGGTCCGTGTGCCGAAGCGGGCCAGTTGTCCCTAGACTGCAGGGCGCGAAATGATCGGATCCAACGCCTCCGGCCGTCGAAAGACCAAAGCGCCATCACGTTTGAAAAACCAGGGCCGCTTTTTGGCCGCGCGCCTCAAGGGGTGTTGAGATTCAGGTCAGGCCAGGTCGAAAATGATGGCTTTCGAGAACCGGAGCGGAGCGGACATTTGGTCAGTGAGCACCGGAAGCGCAGAAAGCCGTCATTTGCAGACCGGCCTCACCTGAATCGACATACCTTTAGGCCAGCATCTGTGCGCCGACGGTCCGGTCGATACCGTGGTAGGGCGGGTTGAACAGATTGCCTTCCTGTTCATAGGTCCATACCTTGAACAGGCTGAGCCGGTGGGCGCCGAAACTATGCAGCAGCGGCACGTCGGTGGCGTCGCGGCCGCGGGCGATGACGATGCGGCCGATTCTTGGCGTGTTGTGGCGAGGATCGAACGTGTACCATTTGCCGTCGAGGAACACTTCCAGCCACGCCGAAAAGTCCATCGGTGCCGGATCGGCCGGCACGCCGATATCACCGAGATAGCCGTTCACATAGCGTGCCGGAATATTCATGCAGCGGCAAAGCGTGATCGCCAGATGAGCGAAGTCGCGGCAGACCCCGACGCGTTCCTCATGCGCCTGAGCCGCCGTGCGGGTCGAGCGCGCATAGCCATAGCCGAACGACAGCCGGTTGTGGACATAGTCGACGATAGCCTGCACGCGCGCCCAACCGGACGGAATGTCGCCGAAGAGCTGCCAGGCCAGGCTGCTCAGATGATCCGTCTCGCAATAGCGGCTGCCCAGGAGATAACCGAGAACTTCGTCCGGCAGGTCCGCCACCGGCACTTCCCTGGCCAGCGTGTTTACCTCGTCCGTCTCGCCGCTGTCCTCGACGACCGCGTCGTACAGGATGCGAAAACCACCGGCGGGCGCTGTGAAGCGCCGGCAGGCATTGCCATGCAGATCGTGGTACAGCCTTGTCGGCACCGCGGGCGAGGTCAGCACCCGCGTCTGCCGCTTGATATCAGCCTGCCTGTCCCGATGGATCTCGAGCACTGAAATCACCGGCGTGGCGGCTACGCATTCGATGGCGATTTCGTAGCCGAGCCGGATCAGCATCGTTGGTCCCCCCTTCGATCTTGTGAGAAGCAGTCTTTCCCAAACGCCCGGAGGATACCGTGGTTCCCTGGGCCGATCGAAAAGCCCACCCCGTGTCTTCCCCTGCCGCGGTCGAGACGTTAGGTTCGGCAACCCCACCAGCGCTCCCCGGACTCAAGGAAAATCATGTATTCAAGCAGAAAATTCGCGGCCTTCCTCTTCGACATGGACGGCACGCTCATCAATTCCATCGCCTCGGCGGAACGGGTGTGGAGCGATTGGGCACGTCGCCAGGGCCTCGACGTCGCTGCCTTCCTGCCGACGATCCATGGCGTACGCGCGATCGAGACCATCACCGGGCTGGCGCTGCCGGGCGTCGACCCGGCACACGAGGCTAATCTGCTGCTGAAGGCCGAGGCGGCCGATCTCGATGGCATTATCCAGATCGCCGGCGCCGTGGCATTTCTCGACTCGCTGCCGCCCGAACGCTGGGCGATCGTAACCTCCGCCCCACGTGAGCTGGCGCTGTTGCGCATGAAGGCCGCGGGCATCCCCGTCCCGGCCGTCATCGTCGCAGCGGAAGATGTCTCCCGCGGCAAGCCGGCGCCCGATTGCTTCCGGCTTGGCGCGGAACGGCTCGGCTTCGACGCGCGCGACTGCCTCGTGTTCGAGGATGCCCCGGCCGGCATAGCGGCAGCCGAAGCGGCGGGCGCGGCGGTCATGGTCATCAGCGCCACGCACAAGCACCCCTTGCCAACGCAACACGCCGCGATCGCGGGCTACGACATGGTGGGCATCACCGTCGACGAGCGTGGCTGGATCGCGCTCGAGCCGCAGCGCAACGCCGCCTAGGCCGCGTCTAGAAATCGCTGGTCAGGCCCTTTACCTCCCAGTCGCCGTAGCGGCCGGGCTCCTTGCCGCCGCGGCCGCCGATTTCCTTCGGCGCCGAGGCTTCCTTTTCCAGGTACTTTACACGCCTTGCTTCGGCTTCCGCGAGCGCACGTCTGGCTTCCGGCGTCAGCGCCTTTGGCTCGACATCATGGGCAAGCTCGGCATCGGTTTTACTGGCTTCGTCGTTCATGCGATATTTCCAGCGGATTGAAACGGGAACTGGTGTTTCCCATCATATAGCGATGAGACGAAGCGGATCGACCCCTTTTCGCTATCACCTGGATAGGAGCAGACGATGAACACACTTCGCACCGCCATGCTTCTTGCCGCGATGACCGCGCTGTTCATGGGCGTCGGCTTTTTGATCGGCGGAACCGGCGGCATGATGATCGCGCTGCTGATCGCCGCCGGCACCAATCTGTTCAGCTACTGGAATGCCGACAAGATGGTGCTGTCGATGAACCGTGCCGTCGAGGTCGACGAGAAGAACGCGCCCGAATATTACGCCATCGTCCAGTCGCTCGCCAAACAGGCCGGCCTGCCCATGCCGAAGACCTACCTGATCGACAATCCGCAGCCGAACGCCTTTGCCACCGGCCGCAACCCGCAGAACGCGGCGGTCGCTGCCTCCACCGGCCTGTTGCAGGCGCTGACGCCTGAAGAGGTCGCAGCCGTCATGGCGCACGAACTCGCCCATGTGCAGCACCGCGACACGCTGACCATGACGATCGTCGCCACCTTTGCCGGTGCCATTTCGATGCTCGGCAATTTCGCCTTCTTTTTCAGTGGCAATCGCGACAACAATCCGTTCGGCTTTGTCGGCGTGCTGGCGGCGATGATCGTAGCGCCCTTTGCCGCGATGGTCGTGCAGATGGCGGTCAGCCGCACCCGCGAATACGAGGCCGACCGACGTGGCGCCGAAATCTGTGGACACCCGCTCTGGCTGGCATCGGCGCTTGACAAGATCGCCCGCGGCGCCGAACGCATCCGCAACCCCGATGCCGAGCGCAATCCCGCGACCGCGCATCTCTTCATCATCAATCCCCTTCACGGCGAGCGCATGGACAGCCTGTTCTCCACCCACCCCGCCACTGAGAACCGCATTGCAGCCTTGCAGGCGATGGCGCGCGACATGGCCGGCAGCGAAACCCGGGCTGCACCGCGCCAGGCCCCAACGCCACGCCAGGCGGACGAACTGCGGCCATCCGGCCCGTGGGATCAGACAGCACGGCCCGAGCAGCCGGCGGAGCCCGCCAAGCCCAAATCCAACCCATGGGGTCGCAATCCGACCGGGCCCAGGGGCCGGTGGTCGTGAGCGTGGCGGACAGAGGACCTCGACGCACGGTTTCAGGTGATCAGGAACACAGGGACGGCGGCGACTTCGTCGCCGGTCTCGCCGCGCGCAAGGCAGCGGCCCGCCTGCTTGCCGCCGTCATCGATGCCAGGACACCGCTTGACGGGCTGACCGATCACGAGAACGGCCACCCGCAATACAAGGCGCTCGATTTGCGCGATCGCGGCCTTGTCCGCGCCATTATGGTCACCGCGCTGCGCTATCGCATGACCATATCGGGGCTCTTGGCGCGGCGCCTGGAAAAGCCGCTGCCGCCCAATGCCACCGCGCTGTCGCACATATTGCATGTGGCGGCCGCACAGATCCTGTTCCTCGATATTCCCGACAGCGCCGCCGTCGACATTGCGGTGACCCATGCCAAGTCCGATCCGCGCACGGTGCGGTTCTCCGGCCTCGTCAATGGCGTGCTGCGCACACTGGCACGGGCCAAGGAAACGGAATTGCCTGCCGCCCTTGCCGCCACCGACGAGGCGCCCAAATGGTTTTCCGACAGGCTGAAGACTACCTACGGCAACGAAAAGGCCCGACAGATCCTCGAAGCGCATCGCATTGAGGCGCCGGTCGACTTCTCGGTCAAGGCCGATCCCGGACTCTGGGCCGAAAAACTCGGCGGCATCGTCCTGCCGACCGGCACGGTGCGGGTCGAGAATCTTGTCGGTCCTGTCACCGAATTGCCTGGCTTTGCCGAGGGCGCCTGGTGGGTCCAGGACGCCGCGGCCAGCCTGCCCGCCCGACTGTTCGGCGATGTCACGGGATTGCGGGTTGCCGATCTCTGCGCCGCGCCCGGCGGCAAGACCGCGCAGCTGATCGTTGCCGGCGCGAAGGTCACCGCCATCGACACGTCAAAAAACCGGCTTGCGCGGCTGACGCAGAATCTCGACCGCCTCGGCCTGTCCGCCGAGATCGTCCAGGCCGACCTGCTCAAATACGAGCCGAAGGAATTGTTCGACGCCGTTCTCCTCGACGCACCCTGCTCGTCGACCGGCACGGTGCGGCGGCATCCCGACGTGCCATGGACCAAGACTTCGGCCGATGTGGAAAAACTGGCCGACCTGCAGCGCAGGCTGCTCGCCCGCACTGTGACGCTGGTGAAGCCCGGCGGCAGGATCGTCTTTTCCAACTGTTCGCTCGATCCGCTCGAAGGCGAGGATCTCTGTCGCGCCTTTCTCGCCGGCACGCCTGAAATCACCAATGATCCGCTGCTTCAAGGCGAGATCGCCGGCATCGATCCATTCCTGACGCCGCAAGGCACGCTGCGCACCACGCCCGCCGACCTGGACCTCGGCGCACCGGAACGCTCGGGCCTCGACGGCTTCTTCGCCGCTCGCATGCGGCGAGCCGGCTAGGGCTTGAACTGCCGGATTTGCTGCCTTTTTTAGGCAGGACCGGCGGCAGAAGCAGGTGAACCGGCCCGGGCTCGTGGAATTCGCCTTCGCACGAATCGTGCAATCATGTAGACTCGGCGCCGGGGTAGAGGACGATCAGGAGGGGTTTTGGCACTGGCTGCCAGCAGCACGACGCGTCTGTGGACGCTTGTCGCGAAGGAGTTCTGGCGCAAAACGCGCCGGCGCCTGCGCGCCGGGCCTGTCTATCGCTGGCGCTATTCCGGCCGCACGCCGGAACGTGTGCTGATCGCACCGCCGGACCTGCGCCTCGCCGACCCGCAGATCGCACTCGAGATCTATTACGGCCGCTATCCCCTGTCGGGGCATCTGGTCGAGACCGGCGGCAAGTCGCCTTTCCAGATCAACGTGCCCAATCACGGCTGGCAGAAGACGCTGCACGGCTTTCGCTGGCTGCGCCATATGCGCGCCGCCGGCACGGAGCTTGCCGCTGCCAATGCCCGCGCCCTGGTCTCCGATTGGATCACCATGCATGGCAGCCATATTTCCGGCATCGCCTGGGAGCCCGGCACGACGGCCAAGCGCATCATCGCCTGGTTGCAGCACTCCTCGGTCGTATTGCAGGGCGCCGAGTTCCCTTTCTACCGCGCCTTCCTGAAGTCGGTTGCCATGCAGATCCGCTATCTCAGGTCGATGGCGCGCGAAATGCCCGACGGCAAGGACAGGCTGCGGGCCCGCATCGCGCTCGCCTTCGCTGCCTTGTCCCTGCCGGCGCCGGCATCGGCGCTGCGTGGCGCGACCCGCAACCTTGCCGAGGAACTCGACCGCCAGATCCTCGCCGATGGCGGGCACATTTCGCGCAATCCGATGGTCGTCCTGGAAATCCTCGCCGACCTTCTGCCGCTGCGCCAGACCTATGCCAACCAGGCGGAAACGCCGCCGCAGGCGCTGATCGGCGCCATCGACCGCATGCTGCCGGCGCTGCGCTTCTTCCGCCATCAGGATGGCAGCCTCGCCCGCTTCAACGGCATGGGCGCCACCATCCACGACCGCATCGCCACCATCCTGCGCCACGACGACACCGCTGGCGCGCCGCTGCTGCATGCGCCGCATTCCGGCTATGAGCGCCTGTCTATGGGCGGCACCACGGTCATCGCCGACACCGGCCCGCCGCCGCCGGTCGACGTGTCCAATGCCGCACATGCCAGCTGCCTTGCCTTCGAACTGTCGTCCGGGCGCCAGCACTACATCGTCAATGCCGGCATCGACACCTACGGCGCGGCTGAATTCCGGCCGCTGGCGCGCGCCACCGCCGCGCACTCGACCGCCACCATCAACGACACCTCGTCGGCGCGCTTCAGCCACTCGTTGCGCGTCAACGACCTGCTCGGTTCGCCGTTGATCGGCGGCCCGCAGCATGTGCAGTGCAAGCGCACCGATCAGAAAGGCGTTCAGGGTTTCATCGCCCGCCATGACGGCTATGTCGCGCGCTTTGGTTTCCTGCATGAGCGCGAGCTGAAGCTGTCGTCGAACGGCAATGTGCTGGCCGGCCGGGACCGCTTCCAGCGCCCCGGCAGTGCCGCGATCCGCAACAATGGCCGCGACTTCGTCACCGTCCGCTTCCACGTTCATCCCGATGTCAACCTTTTGCAGGACGAGCATGACCGCCTGGTGCTGGCCGCCGATCAGGCCGACACCTGGGTGTTCACATCGGCCGAAGTGGTGCCGGAGGTCGAGGAATCGATCTATTTCGCCGGTCTTGGCGGCCCGCGCCGCAGCCGCCAGATCGTGCTTGCCTTCAAGGCCTCGGAAATCGCCGAAGTCCACTGGCAGCTGACCCGCACCAGCATCGCCGGTTATCCGGAAAACAACTGACCTACCTGACCGCCGGTTTGATTTCCGGGCGGCATGTGCTACGGGCGCGGGCATCCACCACACCAGTCGTGAAAGGCCGCCAGCCCATGGCCGTCGCCGCCAAGAACATTCCCGCACCAGACCTGGTTCCCGTGCGCCGCGCCCTGCTCTCCGTTTTCGACAAAACCGGCCTCATCGATTTCGCCAAGGCGCTGGCAGCCGCAGGCGTCGAGCTGGTCTCGACCGGCGGCACGGCAAAGGCGATCTCTGACGCGGGCCTTCCGGTGCGCGACGTCTCCGAGCTCACCGGCTTTCCCGAGATCATGGATGGCCGCGTCAAGACCTTGCATCCCGGCGTGCATGGCGCGCTGCTTGGCGTGCGCGACGATCCGGAGCATTCAGCGGCAATGCGCAAATACGGCATCGAGCCGATCGATCTCGTCGTCTCCAATCTCTATCCGTTCGAGGAGGTCCGCCGCTCCGGCGCCGACTACGCATCGATCGTCGAGAACATCGACATTGGCGGCCCGGCCATGATCCGCGCCTCGGCCAAGAACCACGCCTATGTCGCCATCGTCACCGATCCCGGCGACTATGCCTCGGTGCTGAACGCGCTGGAGATGAACATCGGCTCGCTGTCGCTGGATTTCCGCAAGAAGCTGGCCGCCAAGGCCTTCGCCCGCACCGCCAGCTATGACGCGGCGATCTCCGGCTGGTTCGCCGAAGCGCTCGAGATCGAACACCCGACGTGGCGTGCCTTTGGCGGCAGGCTGGTCGAGGTGATGCGCTATGGCGAGAACCCGCATCAGAGCGCCGGCTTCTATATCGATGGCGACAAGCGGCCGGGCGTCGCCACGGCGCGTCAGTTGCAGGGCAAGCAGCTGTCCTACAACAACATCAACGACACCGACGCCGCCTTCGAGCTGGTCGGCGAGTTCGATCCGGCGCGTTCCGCCGCCGTCGCCATCATCAAGCACGCCAACCCGTGCGGCGTTGCCGAAGGCACCTCGCTGAAAGCCGCCTACGCCAAGGCGCTCGCCTGCGACCCGGTTTCGGCCTTCGGCGGCATCGTCGCGGTCAACCGCACCCTCGACGCCGAGGCGGCGGAAGAGATCGTAAAAACCTTCACCGAAGTCATCATAGCGCCCGGCGCCACTGACGAGGCAGCGGCCATCGTCGCGGCGAAGAAGAATTTGCGCCTGCTGGTCACCGGTGGGCTGCCGGATCCGCGCACGCCGGGCACGACGGTCAAATCCGTCGCCGGCGGTCTGCTCATCCAGGGCCGGGACAACGCTGTCGTCGACGACCTCGAACTGAAAGTGGTGACCAAGAGGGCGCCGACGCCGGTCGAAATGGCCGACCTGAAATTCGCCTTCCGCATCGCCAAGCACGTCAAGTCCAACGCCATCGTCTACGTCAGGGACGGCGCCACCGTCGGCATCGGCGCCGGCCAGATGAGCCGGGTCGACTCCTCACGCATCGCTGCCCGCAAGGCACTCGACGCCGCCGAGGCCGCCGGCCTTGCCGAACCGCTGACCAAGGGCTCGGTCGTCGCCTCCGACGCCTTCTTCCCCTTCGCCGACGGATTGCTGTCGGCGATCGCCGCCGGCGCCACTGCCGTTATCCAGCCGGGTGGCTCGATGAACGACAAGGACGTCATCGCCGCTGCCGACGAGCACGGCATCGCCATGGTGTTTACGGGCGTCCGGCATTTCAGGCATTGACGCACTTCTTCCTTCTCTCCTTGCGGGGTGAGAAGCGGTTCGCGCAGCAAACGAAAAGCCAATTGCTTGGCTTTTCGAGCTTCGAACGCCCTGAGCCCGCGAAGGGCCGGGCGGTGGACGATCCGCCCTGCCGGGTCCCCGCTGCTCCGCAGCGTCCCGGCGTTCGCCAGCCTTTCATCGTGCCACTCAATCCGCCGGCCGGTCCGCTGGATAGGGCGTCTTGACCAGGATCGCCATGCCGATCCCGAGGAACAGCACGATCACCGCCATGCCGAGCCGTGCCGAGCCGCTGGCCAGGGTGACGGACGCGACCATGAACGGCGCCAGGAAACTGGTCGCCCGTCCAGCCAGCGCATAAATGCCGAAATAGCGGCCGGATTCTGCGGCCGTGACGCTGCGCGCCATGTAGGATCGCGACGACGCCTGCACCGGCCCGAAAGCCACACCGATCAACAGGCCGAAGAAGATGTAGGCCTTTTCCGCTGCCGTGCCGAACAGGCCACCGCTGTCCGGTCCAGGCATCATCCAGAGGCCGAACAAAGTATAGCCCGGTCCGGTCGAGACGATGCCGATCGTGGCGATGCTGAGCAGGACCAACGAGATCATGACGATGGTTTTTGAGCCAAGCGCCGTATCGAGACGGGCTGCAACCAGGCAGCCGAAGATGGCGACGACGTTGAGAATGATGCCGAAAATACCGATTTCGGTGATCGACCAGTGGAACATCGCTGCTGCGAAAGTGCCCCCCAGCGCCAGCACCGCATTGACACCGTCCTGATAGATCATGCGGGCGACAAGGAAGCGGAAGATGCCGCTGCGCTTGCGCACCTCGCCCAGCGTCACTTTCAGCTCCGCCAACCCCTCTCGCACCGCAGGGCCGATCGACAGGCCCTTGATGGCATCGGGGGTGAAAAAGAACATCGGCAGGATGAACAGGAAGTACCAGCCGGCTGACAAAGGCCCGGTTGCGCGCGCGTCCTCGCCGAGCTTCGGGTCGAGCCCAAAGAGCGGGTCGGTGCCGATGATCGTCTTGCCGGTCTCCGGCGAACCGGCCAAGCAAGCGACGACGAAGATCAGCGCGATCATGCCGCCGAGATAACCAAGGCCCCAGGCCATGTTGGAGATTCGGCCGATCTCGCTCTTCGGCACCAGGCGCGGCATCATCGAATCGTTGAACACGGTCGAAAACTCGGCCGCGACCGACGCCAGCGAAAAGAACAGCACGACCAGGAAAAGGTTCGAACCGGGGGCCGCGAACCAAAGCATGCAAAGGCAGGTGACCTTGACCGCGGCAAAGAATGCGATCCAGGGCTTGCGCGGGCCGGTCTGGTCGGCAATCGAGCCGAGGATGGGCGACAGCACGGCGATGACAAGACCTGCCGCGGCAATGCCGTAGCCCCAGGCCGCCTGGCCGGTCTCCGGATCGCTCGCCATGCGCGAGACGAAGTAAGGTCCGAAGATGAAGGTCGTCACGACCGTGAAGAACGGCTGCGCCGCCCAGTCGAACAGCATCCATCCCCAGATGCCGCGCCCGGACGCACGCTGCACTGTCTCTACCGTCATCATGATCCCTCGGCACCGGTTCCGTGTCGGGCGCCATGTCTGCATGTTTCATGCCCTCATGCAATGAACGAAGCTCGGTGCCGTACCCTTGACGCTGCCGGGCGTTCACTGTTCGAAAGCCATGCAACCGGCTTTCGTCCGCTACGCGAACCAAGCCCGTATTTTTCTCGTGGGGGAAGTCGGACCGTAGGTCCGGCGCCGTCCTCCACCCCCTGCTTCGCAACGATTGTCGCCGGCGTGATTTCTTGATTATTAAGTTGACTCTTTTTGTCCGCTTTGACTAATTGCGCTCGCGCAGGGCCGGAACGGTGACCGGCCGAACTGCTCGAAATTGGTCTGACAGGGAATAAGAGATGACGATTGGTCGACAGGCATTGTTGCGCATTCAGGCAAGGCGATTGATTGCGAGCAGTGCCTTGATAGCGGCATCTTTTGGAATGGTGGGGACCGGCCGGGCCCAGGACGTTTCGCCGGACGATGCAACTCAACTGGAAACGATCGTCGTCACCGGCAAGTCGGACCGCGTTGGCGGGCCCGATCAAACGATCGTCGCCAAGGACACGGCGACCGCCACCAAGACCGATGCGCCGATCGTCGACGTTCCCGCCTCGGTTTCAGTTGTAACCCAAAAGGAACTGGAGGCGCGCCATGTCGAAAGCCTCCAGCAGGCCGTAGCCTACACATCCAGCGTCCTCACCGACGAGTTCGGCAACGATGACCGATACGACTATATTCGCATCCGCGGTTTCGACCAGACATCGCTCGGTACCTATCGCGACGGCCTGACGGCGCGCATCCCCGCCTGGTTCACGGCCAGCCGTCTCGAACCTTACGGACTTCAGCGCGTGGAGGTCCTAAAGGGATCGACATCGACGCTTTTTGGTCTCAACGGCCCTGGCGGATTGGTGAACGCCATTACCAAGCGGCCGCTGGACCAGAAGCAGGGGGAGATTTACACGTCCTATGGCGACGGCACCAAGGAGATTGGTGTTGATTTTGGCGGGCCGATCGACGCCGATGGCGTGTGGACCTATCGGCTCACCGGGCTGGCCAAGGATGGCGATCAAGGGTGGGATTATTCCAACGACGACCGGCTTTACATCGCACCTGCGTTGACCATCAAGCCCGAGGAAGGAACCTCGCTCACCATCCTGACTGACTATTACAAGCGAGATGGCACAGGCGCACGCGGCACCCCCGCCGGCGCCAATATCGACATCGGCACCTTCCTGGGCGAGCCGGATTTCAACCGCTTCAACACCGAGCAGGTCGATATCGGCTACCAGTTCGAACATGAATTCAACGAGAATCTCACCTTCCGCTCCAATGCCCGCTACACGCATTTGAGCCTCGACTACGCCGAGGTCTACGGCGCGTCGCTTGACCCCACGGCGGACCGCACGGCATTTTCCGTCGGCGGCCTGTCCAACCGCTATGCCTTCGACAATCAGTTGCAATACGATACGGGCTGGGACCGGGTCGCCAGCAAGACGCTTGTCGGCGTCGACTACGCCAACGACAACACCCATGAAAACATCCTCTTCGGCACTGCCGGCCCCATCGACATCGACAACCCGACCTATTGCGGTCTGTCCTGCATCAACCTCGGTCCCTATGTGAACTGGCGGGTCAAGCAGCAGGCGGTCGGTGTCTATGCCCAGGAGCAATTGACGTTTGACGACCGCTGGATCGTCACCCTGGGCGGGCGCTGGGACCGTGTCCATACGACGGCGGACTATCTCGATCTGGGAACGCAGGACGACGACACCGCATCGGCCTTCACCAAGCGCGCCGGCCTGACCTACAAATTCACGCCGAACCTCGCGGTCTACGCCAACTATTCGGAAAGCTTCCAGCCGCTCGTGTCGCCAAGCGCCAACGGGTATGCGGTCTCGGGCTCGTTGAAGCCTCAGGAGGGCAAACAGTATGAGGCAGGCATCAAGTACAAGCCCGACGGCTTCGACGGCCTGTTCACAGCCGCGGTCTTCGACCTTACCCAAACCAATGTTCCGACCTATGTCACGCCTGTTGTCCAGCAGCAGATCGGCAAGGTTGGCGTCCGCGGCATCGAACTCGAGGGCAAGGCCGCCATCGCGGAAAACCTGAACCTGACGCTTGCCTATTCCTACTGGGATGCCGAGATCCTGGAAGACGGTATTGGCGGGAATGCCGGCAATCGGCCGCAGCGCGTTCCTCGCCACCTGGCGTCAGCCTGGGTCGACTACACGCTTCCCGAGGAAGGACCGCGTGGCGACCTGACCATCGGCGGTGGCGTGCGCTATATCGGACAAACCTACGGGGATGACGCGAACACCATTTCGATTGGCGGCTACGCACTGGTGGATGCGGCGATTAGCTACAAGATGACCAAGGACGTGACGTTGGCCTTGAACGCAACGAACCTGTTCGACCGGAAGTATCTGACAACCAGCTATTACGGGACCGAATTCTACGGCGACCGGCTGAAAATCGTCGGCACCCTCAAACATTCCTGGTGAGCTTGCTGAACGCCAAGCGCCGACAACATTGGAAAAGGCGCCACACGCACCCGACAACGCGTGTGGCAATCACGGACGGTTCACATCCCCGTCAGATCGCTCATCAGCCCCGACGCCACCGACAGCCGCGACACGGTGATGTCGCCGCCCTCGGTCAACGCCTGCAGCCGCTCGCGGATGCGCGCCACCCGCTCGCCGCCGGCGTCCAGCCAGGCAGCCACCGGATCGGCCGTCTTGGCGTGGCCGGTGAGCGCCGCCACCGCGATGCCGCGCCGTGCCGCATCGATCGTGTCGGTGGCGCGCGAAAGCGCCAGCTGATCGTAGTAGTCCGATGGCGTGATCGAGCGTGCGGCATCCTCGACACGCGGAATGCGGAAGGCATCGCTGACGGCGAAGAACGCCTTGGCCGCGGCGACGATATCGGCGCCGGCGGTGCGCGCCGTCAGCGCGATGTCGGGGATGAGTTCCGCCACCTCGCTCAGTGCCAGCTGCCCGGCCAAGCTTTCCGGCGCGCCGGCCTTGAACAGCCCATGCCGCTTCTCCTCGATGCGCTCGCGTGAAAAGGCCGGCAGCAGCGAAACGAGCTTGGGCTCCAGCGCCTTGCGGGCTTCCTGCAACTCGGCAATGCGCTGGCTGAGGGGTGCCGTGCCGGCATCGTTCTTCAGATACCAGCCGCTGGTCACATAGATCAGCCGGCTAACCATCTGATAGAGATCAAGCTGCACCTGGCCGTCGATCTGGTTGTCGAGCGCGTCGATCTCGCGATAGAGCGCCGGCAAGGCAAAACCGTCACGCACCACCGCGAAGGTCCGCACCACGTCGGCGGCGGTGCGCCCGGTGGCCTCCTGCAGCCGGTTGACGAAGGACGGGCCGCCGCGATTGACCAGATCGTTGGCGACGACCCGTGTGATGATCTCGCGGCGCAGCCTGTGGCCATGGATCTCGGCGGCGTATTTCTTCGCCATCTGGTCGGGAAAATAGCCCATCAGGTCGCGGTCGAAATGCGCGTCATCAGGCACGTCGCTGGCGACGATGTCGGAAAACAGCACGATCTTGGCATAGGCGAGCAGCACGCCGAGTTCGGCTCTGGTCAGCGGTTCGCCACGCGCTTCGCGCTCGGCCAGCGCTGCCGGCGACGGCAGCGTCTCGACGGCACGGTCGAGCAGGCCGCGCGCCTCCAGCGCTGTCATGAAACGGCTCTGATGCGCGATGTCGGCGAGGCCACGCTTGCGGGCGATCGAAAGCGCCAGCGTCTGCTGGTAGTTGTTGGACAGCACCAGCGAGCCGACCTCCTCGGTCATCTCGGCCAGCAGCTTGTTGCGTGCCGGGCGTGTCAACGACCCCTTGCGCATGGCGGAAGCCAGCGCGATCTTGATGTTGACCTCGACGTCGGAGCAGTTGACGCCGCCCGAATTGTCGATGGCGTCGGAGTTGCAGCGGCCGCCATTCATGCCGAACTCGATGCGCGCCCGCTGCGTGACGCCGAGATTGGCGCCCTCGCCGATCACTTTCGCCCGGACGTCGAGCGCGGTGATGCGAATGGCATCGTTGGCGCGGTCGCCGACCTCGGCATTGGTCTCGGTCGATGCCCTGAGATACGTGCCGATGCCGCCGAACCACAGAAGATCGACCGGCGCTTTGAGGATGGCGGTCATGATCTCGACCGGCGTGGCGGTGGTCTTGGCCAGGCCGATCGCCGCCGCCGCCGCCGCCGGCAAGGTGATCGATTTCTGGTTGCGCGAGACGATGATGCCGCCTTCCGACAGTTTCGTCTTGTCGTAGTCCTGCCAGCTCGAACGCGGCAGCGCGAACATGCGCTCGCGCTCGGCCATCGAGGCTGCCATGTCGGGATCGGGATCGATGAAGATGTCGCGATGGTCGAAGGCCGCGATCAGCCGGGTTTTCGGCGACAAAAGCATGCCGTTGCCGAACACGTCGCCCGACATGTCGCCGACCCCAACGACGGTGAAGGACGAGGTCTGGATGTCGCGGTTGATCTCGCGGAAATGCCGCTTGACCGCTTCCCAGGCGCCCTTGGCGGTGATGCCCATTTTCTTGTGGTCATAGCCGGCCGAGCCGCCGCTGGCGAAGGCGTCGTCGAGCCAGAAGCCGTGCTTCTCCGAGATCGCGTTAGCGGTATCGGAGAAGGTCGCCGTGCCCTTGTCGGCGGCAACGACGAAATACGGATCGTCCAGGTCGCGTCTGATAACGCCGGCCGGCGGGATGACGCCGTCGAGGCCGATATTGTCGGTGATCGACAGCAGGCTGGAGACGAAGTTCTTGTAGGCCGAAGTACCGGCCTCGAAGATCGCGTCGCGGCCGGCGCTCATCGGCAGCTTCTTCGGATAGAAGCCCCCCTTGGCGCCCACCGGCACGATGACGGCATTCTTGACCTGCTGTGCCTTGACCAGGCCGAGCACCTCGGTGCGGTAGTCCTGGGCGCGGTCGGACCAGCGCAGGCCGCCGCGCGCCACCGGACCGAAGCGCAGATGCAGACCTTCGACCTCGGAGCCGTAGACGAAGATCTCCCGCCACGGCCGCGGCGCCGGCAAGCCCTCGACCGCGTGCGAGTCCAGCTTGATCGCCAGCGACTGGCCCTTTTCTTTCGTATCGGCAACGAAATGATTGGTGCGCAGCGTGGCTTCGATCAGATTGAGGTAGCGCCGGATGATGGTGTCGTCGTCGATGTTCGGCACATCCTCCAGCGCATCCTTGATCTTGGCCTTGAGGTGCTTTGCGGCCACCACGCCTTCGGTCTCCGCTGTCGGGCCAAGCCGGGCGATGAACAGCGCATGCAGGCCACGCGCTATGTCGGGATAGCGGTTGAGCGCGGCGGCGATGAAATCCTGGCTTTGCGGAATGCCGACCTGCTGCAGATAACGGCCATAGGCGCGCAGGATGGTGATCTCGCCAGACCACAGGCCGGCGGTCTGGGCGAGGCCGTTATAGCCGTCATTGTCGACGTCGCCGCGCCAGACGGAGAGGAACGCATCTTCGAACAGCGCGCCGCCATCGGTCAGGTCGATCGGCTGGCCGTAGCTGTTCTCAAGCTCCATGTCATGAATAAAGACTAAGCCGGGCCGATCACTATTGATCGTGCCGACCTGGTCGTCGCCGACCTCGAAAGTGCGCTCGCTGATGACGCGGAAGCCGATGTTTTCCAGCACCGGCACCCGGCGCGACAGCGCCACCGGGCTGCCATGGTGATAGATTTTCAGCGACGCCTGATGCGGCTTCTGCTCGGCATGGCGATAATAGTCGATGGCGATCGGATTGCCGGCGCTGATCTTGGCAATGCGCCCGGCATCGGCCAGCGCCACCGCCGCGCTGAACGAATCGCGGTAGCTTTCCGGCAGCCGCGCGGCGATCGCCTTCAAAGCCTGGTCGCCGCCACTGGCCTCGGCCGCATCGGAAAGGGCGTCCTCCCAGGTACGCACGATGTCGCGGATCGCCGCCTCTATCGTCGCTTGCTCGACCTTCGGCGTCTTGCCGCCGGAGCGGCCGATGATGAAGTGCACGCGCGCCAGCCCGCCCTCGGGAAAGGCCGGGTAGTAGGCCGACAGCCGGCCTTCGAATACGGTTTTCAGATAGGAGCCAATCTTCTCGCGCACGACGCTGTCGTAACGGTCGCGCGGCACGAAGACGAGGATCGACACGAAACGGTCGAACTGGTCGGCGCGCACCAGCGCCCGCACGCGTGGCCGCTCGACCAGGCCCAAAATGGCGGCGGCATGTTTGCGCAGGATCGGCACCGGCACCTGGAACAGCTCGTCGCGCGGATAGCTTTCCAGCACGTTGATCAGCGCTTTGCCGGAATGATCGTGCCGGTCGAAGCCGGACTTGGCGATGATGGTTTCGGCTTTTGACCTCAGATACGGGATCTTCATCACCGAGCGCGTGTAGGCGGTCGAGGTGAACAGGCCGACGATGCGCAATTCGCCCGCGAGCGTACCCTTGGCGGTGTAGGTCTTGATGCCGATGTAATCGAGATAGATGCGGCGGTGCACGGACGACTTGGCATTGGCCTTGGTGACGATCAGCGGCTCCGGCCCATGCAGGAAGGCGCGGATCTCCGGCGTCGTCGTTACCGCTTCGGTGCCGCGCCTGAGCACCAGCACGTCGGGATCGGACAGGATGCCGAGGCCAGGCTTTTCAGCGCGCTCCAGCGTGCCGCTTTCCTCGCCGCCGGTGTATTTGAACTCGCGCATGCCAAGGAAGGTGAAATTGTCGTCGCGCAGCCACTCTAGGAAGGCGAGAGCCTCGGCAACGCTCTTCTTGTCGAGCGGCACGGCCGTATAGCGGAATTCCGAGATCGCCTGATCGAGGCGGGCCAGCATTGGCCTCCAGTCGTGAACGGCGGCATGGACCTGGCCAAGGATCTTGCGCAGCCGCTCGCTCAATCCGCTCGCCTGCTCGGATGTCAGCCGCGGGATGTGGACATGGATGACGCTCAGCCGATCGTGGCTGCCATCGTCCTTGGCGAAATTGCCGTCGCCGAGGATTTCTTCCACGCCGCCCTTGCCGTGGCGCACCACGATAACCGGATGGGTGACCAGGGTCGGTTCGCCCGATGTCTCGGTGATCTCGCCGAGGATGGAATCGAACAGGAACGGCATGTTGTCGTTGACGACCGTGACAACCGTCATCGGGCGGCCGTCTCGCACAACGCCCGAATCGGCATCGACGGCGACGACGCACTCGCCTTTCTTGTGAGCGGCGACTGCCTGGCCGGCGAGATCGGCAGCCCGCTCCAGGTCGGCCACATCGTAGGGAGCAATGTCTTCAGCTGGCGCGCGGGCGAGCAGATAGTCTGCAAGCCTGGCTGGCCTTTCCACCGCTTTAAGCGCTGCCGTGGCTTTTTTCTTCGGCTTGCTCGCGGATTTCACGCTGGCCATGACGCACGTCCCTCCCGTCGAATGCTTTTACGACTATGGTAGCAGATGACCGCTGTTTGGCGACAAAGGTTTGACGGCTTGCCAAGAATTATCGGAATTTGGCGACAAGATGCCGCGCAACGAGGAGAAATGACCCATGACCGGCAAAATCAGCGCGCTTGATCTTGGCCAGGGAGAGCTGAGCGAGGCGACAAAAACCTATTTCGCCAAATGCGAGGAGAAGCTCGGCCTCGTCCCCAACGTGCTCAGGGCCTATGCCTTCGACGACAAGAAGCTGCGCGCCTTCACCGACATGTACAACGATTTGATGCTGGGTGAGTCCGGCCTGTCGAAGCTGGAGCGCGAAATGATCGCGGTCGCCGTCTCCTCGATCAATCATTGCTATTATTGCCTGACCGCGCACGGCGCGGCGGTGCGCCAGCTCTCCGGCGACCCGCCGCTCGGTGAAATGATGGTGATGAATTTCCGCGCCGCCGATCTTTCGCCCAGGCAGACGGCAATGCTCGAATTCGCCGTCAAGCTGACGCAAGAGCCGGCCAAGATCGTCGAGGCCGACCGGGCCGCGCTGCGTCAGGCCGGCTTCACCGATCGCGACATCTGGGACATCGCCTCGACCGCTGCCTTCTTCAACATGTCGAACCGAGTGGCTGCGGCAATCGATATGCGGCCGAACGACGAATACCACGCCATGGCAAGGTGACGGATTGCGGCAGGGGCGAGACCGGGGCGTTATATTAGCAGTGTCGCATTCTCGTTGCTTGTTTGCCGGTTTGGTCCGATGATCGGCAGGCGGCATGACCGCATGCCGGTTCGATGCCGCTCACCAAGGGAGGAGAACATGGCGAAGTATCTCTACGTCTATCATGGCTCGGGCAAGATGCCGACCGACGAGGCCGAGCGGAAGGCCGCAATGGACGCCTGGAACGGCTGGTACGGCAAGCTCGGCTCGGCCGTGGTCGACGGCGGCAATCCGGTCGGCATGTCGAAGATGGTGCTGCCCGGCGGCAAGGTCGAGAACAATGGCGGCAGCAATCCGGCCGCCGGCTACACGATCGTCGAAGCGAAAGACATCGACGATGCCGTCGCCAAGGCCAAGGACTGCCCGATCCTGATGAACCCGGCCTTCAGCGTCGAGATCGCGCCGATCATTGAAGTGATGTGACGCGCCGGCTCAGGACCGCGTCGCTATGGCGGCCGCCGCACCGGCCATCGTCGTGGCGCTGATGCGATTGGCGATCTTCATGGCGCGCTTGCTCTTCAAAAGCTTGCGCGCCTGTGATGCGGCGAGCACCCAGGCGAGATCGATGGCGACCAGCACCACGGCCATGGTCGCCGTCAGCTCGACCCAGCCGACGATGCTGACCGAAGCGAGGTCGATGATGGTCGGCAGCAGCGCCAGGTAGAACATCATGATCTTGGGATTGCCGAGCGTCACCGCCATGCCGGCGAAGAACAGTTTTATCGCCGAATCCTCGCGCGGCATCTCGCCCTCTTTTGCATCGACAGGCGCGGTCCACATCTTGCAGGCGAGGTAAGCGAGATAGGCAACGCCGACCCATTTCACCACGACGAAGGCGAAATGGAAGGTCTGCGCCACGACAGCCAGCCCGAACACCGCCAGCGATAGCCAGATGCCCTCGCCGATCCACATGGCGAGCAGGAACGGGAACACGTCGCGAAACCCTTTCGAGATGACGCGGGCGACAAGCGCCGCGATCGATGGCCCAGGCGAGCCCGCGGCAATGAACAGAGCGGCGGCGAAAATCAGGAGCGAGGTGGGGTGCATAACCGGGTCTCTGGTTGAAAACCTTCGATTTCGGATATTAACGCAAGTGGCTCGGCTGCGGTAGCACCGACAAAAGACCCTTGTCGGTCCGGCATGTCGCGGCTAGAAAGGCCATCGCGAAACAATTTTGAGCTTCACTTTGCCTACGTAACCGCCGGTCTCGCCAACTCCCCCGACACACTGCATGACACCGCATTTGCGGTATCTGTTTTCATTTTCATGTGTTCTTCTGGGCGGCGGTTCGAGACCGGTTTGGCACTGCTGAACCGTTGTTGCGCGCTGCCGCCCGTGACATCCGATTTCCGATCATAGCAAGCGACCGCCACGCCGCGCCCGCATGGGCATCTCGACATCGCCGGCCTGATGAACTTCCCGACGGGAAGGGCTTATCGGCATGTCTGGACTTCTGCGTATCCACTGGGCAATCGCGCCCAAGACCGCACCTCGACCGCTCATCAATTGCAACCGCTGCCGCACCGTGAGGGCCTATTGCAGCAGCGGAAAGTTCCGCGTCAACGCCAATGGCAAACGCATCGACGTGTGGCTGATCTATCGCTGCATCGACTGCGACAATTCCTGGAATTTCGGCATTTTCGAACGCTGCAACCGCCGCGACATCGACCCGGCGCTGCTGGCGGCGCTCGAAAGCAACGATCCTGCACTCGCTCACCGTCATGCCTTCGATGCGGTGGCGTTGCGCAACCGGATCGGGCGCGTCGAGGAGTTCTCCGATGTCAGCGTTCACAAGCGCAGGCTCGGCGACACCAGGGAAGCCGCGACCGTGTTGGAACTCCAGCTTGGGCTCGAAATGCCGACATCGCTGCGGCTCGACCGGCTGCTCGCAAGCGAACTCTGCATCTCGCGATCACGGCTTCAGGCGCTGGAGGAGAAGCGGCTGCTCATCGTTGACCCGGATGGAGCAAAGGCCCTGCGCAAGCCGGCCCGTGCGGGAAACACGATCCGCATCGATCTGGCCGGCGAGGCCGATCGGCAGGCCATCATCGCGGCTGCCGGTGGATGAACGAAAAAGGGGCGGAACACTGGTTGCTCCGCCCCTCTCCGCTGTTGGAAAAAATAAGAGCTTACGCCGCGCCGACCACCTTGGACGACTTCTCGAACCGCTTGCGCTCGTTCGGATCGAGATAGAGCTTGCGCAGCCGAATGGTCTTCGGCGTCACTTCGACCAGCTCGTCGTCCTGGATCCAGGCCAGCGCGCGTTCCAGCGTCATGCGGATCGGCGGGGTCAGCTTGACCGCCTCGTCCTTGCCGGCGGCACGGATGTTGGTCAGCTTCTTGCCCTTGAGCACGTTCACTTCAAGGTCATTGTCGCGGCTATGGATGCCGATGATCATGCCCTGATACACCTTGACGCCCGGATCGATGACCATCGGGCCGCGATCTTCCAGGTTCCACATGGCGTAGGCGACCGATTCGCCCTGTTCGTTGGAAATCAGCACGCCATTGGTGCGGCCTGGCAGCTCGCCCTTGTAGGGCTCATAGGCATGGAAAAGCCGGTTCATCACGGCGGTGCCGCGCGTGTCGGTCAAAAGCTCCGACTGGTAGCCGATCAGGCCACGGGTCGGTGCATGGAAGACAATGCGCTGACGATTGCCGCCGGATGGGCGCAGTTCGACCATCTCAGCCTTGCGCTCGGACATCTTCTGCACGACGACGCCGGCATGCTCCTCGTCGACGTCGATGACGACTTCTTCGACCGGCTCCAGCAATTCGCCATTCTCGCCCTTCTGCATGACGACGCGCGGACGCGACACGGCGATTTCAAAGCCTTCGCGCCGCATCGTCTCGATCAGCACGGCCAGCTGCAATTCGCCGCGGCCGGAGACGAAGAACGAATCCTTGTCAGGCGATTCCTCGATCTTCAGCGCGACATTGCCTTCGGCTTCGCGCAGCAGGCGGTCGCGGATGACGCGGCTGGTCACCTTGTCGCCTTCGGTGCCGGCCAGCGGACTGTCGTTGACCAGGAACGACATGGTCACGGTCGGCGGATCGATCGGCTGCGCATGCAGCGGTTCGCTCACGCTCGGGTCGCAGAACGTGTCGGCGACGGTGCCCTTCGACAAGCCGGCAATGGCGACGATGTCGCCCGCCTGCGCTTCTTCGATCGGCTGGCGCTCAAGGCCGCGGAAGGCCAATATCTTGGAAATACGGCCGGTTTCGATCTGGGTACCGTCATGGTGCAGCACCTTGACCGGCTGGTTGGCCTTCAGCGTGCCGCTCTCGATGCGGCCGGTGATGATGCGGCCGAGAAACGGATTGGCTTCCAGGATGGTGCCGATCATGCGGAACGGACCGGGATGAACGGTCGGCTCCGGCACATGCTTGATGACGAGGTCGAACAGCGGCGCCAACTGCTGGTCCTTCGGTCCTTCCGGATTTTCCGAAACCCAGCCATCGCGGCCTGAGCCGTACAGAATCGGGAAGTCGAGCTGCTCGTCGGTGGCGTCGAGCGCTGCGAAGAGGTCGAACACCTCGTTGACCACCTCGACATGACGGGCGTCCGGGCGATCGATCTTGTTGATGACGACGATCGGCTTCAGGCCGACCTTGAGCGCCTTGCCGACGACGAATTTGGTCTGCGGCATCGGCCCTTCGGCGGCATCGACCAGCACGATGGCTGAGTCCACCATCGACAGGATGCGTTCGACCTCGCCACCGAAATCGGCGTGGCCGGGGGTGTCGACGATGTTGATGCGGGTATCCTTCCAGTCGACCGAGGTCGCTTTGGCCAGGATGGTGATGCCGCGCTCCTTTTCGAGGTCGTTGGAATCCATGGCGCGCTCGGCCACGCGCTGATTGTCTCGGAAGGAGCCGGACTGCTTCAAAAGCTGGTCGACCAGGGTGGTCTTTCCATGGTCGACGTGCGCGATGATCGCGATATTACGGATTTTCATGTTCTGGTCTCGGAAGCGTTGCAGGCAGCAGGCCAAAAGGCGCTGCCTCTTTCGGTTGCGCGGCTCATACAGGGTTTTTCGCAGTTGCGAAAGAGGAGGCGCGTCACCAAATACTCATCAAATCTTAAGCATCTGCGTGTGAGATGATTTTGTTAACCAAGGCGGGAACCCTTCGGGGCCTGGGCAGTTCGAACGTCATGACCGATAAACTCAACCGATTCTGGCCGCTCATCGCCTCTGTTGCCTTCGCCGTCCTGCTGGCGGCCAACGCCGCGCAGTCGGCCGCGACGACGAAGGAATCACGGCCTGCCTTGCCGTCAGAGGCACAGTCGGCCGAGCAGATTTTCGCCGACGCGCCCGACGGCGTCGACCCGGTGGTGACCGGCCCGGTTAGCGCCGCCTTCAAGCAGCGGCAGGACGCCGCCAACTGCGACAGCGCCGTCTGGCCGAATATCCCTATGGTCTGCTACCCGGACTAAGGCATCGCGCGCCCTAGACGCGCGACACCTTTCCATCAGCGCGCGCTTATGCCGACCGCACCGGGTCGAGCGTCACCTTGTAGAGTTCGTTGTCGTCGCGATCCATCAGCCGCACCGTCATCTGCTCGCTGGCGCCTGAAATATCGACCAGCCCGAAGAATTGCAGACCTGCCGACGGCGGTAGGTTCTGTCCCTGTTCGGCGGTCGGCGCCTTGATGAACTTCAGCTCCGGACCGAACGTCATGTCGAAATCGTTCGGCCCGAACGTTCCGGCATGGATCGGACCCGAAACGAATTCCCAGAACGGATTGAAATCCTGGAACTGCGCCGTGTCCGGGTTGTAATAATGCGCGGCCGTGTAATGCACGTCGGCGGTGAGCCAGACGGTGTTGCTGATGCCGGCATTCTTGATGAAGCGCAGCAGGTCGGCGATCTCGAGCTCACGCCCTTTTGGCAAGCCATTGTCGCCATTGCTGACTGCTTCGGCACCAACCTTCTTGGTGCCGTCGTCCCAGACGACGAGGCCGAGCGGCATGTCGGCGGCGATGATTTTCCAGGTCGCCTTCGAATTCGCCAGTTCGCGCTTCAGCCATTTCGTCTGCTGTTCGCCGAGCATGCGCGATTGCGGCGTCATCTCATCCTGCATGTCGGGACCATTGGGGCCGCGATAGGAGCGCATGTCGAGGAAGAACACGTCGAGCAGCGGCCCGTAGGCGATCTTGCGATACACGCGGCCGGGCTCGGAAGGTTCGTAGCGGATCGTCGTCATCTCGTGGAAAGCCCGCGCCGCACGGGCCGCCAGCACGTGGATGGATTTTTCCGTATAGCGGCTGTCGGCGCTGAGATCCTTCGAATCCGACCAGTTGTTCAGGACTTCATGGTCGTCCCACTGGTAGAAAGTCGGGCAGATGGCGCTGAGGCCGAGCACGTTCCTGTCCATCATGTTGTACTTCCACTGGTCCCGGTATTCGTCCAGCGTCTCGGCAACCTTGCGCTTGCCGTCGATCAGCACGACGTTCTTCCACTTGCCGCCGCCGGGCAGGTCGACCTCGTCCTTCATGGCGCCGTCGGCATAGATGGTGTCGCCCGAATGCAGGAAGAAGTCGGGCGTGTGCTTGCCGATCGTGGCGTAGGTCTTCATGCCGGTCTCATCGATGCCCCAGCCCTGGCCGGCGGTGTCGCCCGACCAGGCAAAGCGGATGTCGCGCTTCGAGGCCGGCGCCGTCCTGAAGCGCCCGGTGATAGGCTCGGAAACGGCGTTGATGTCGGCGAGATCGGCTGCCGTCATGCGATAGAAGATATCCTGGTCCGAAGCGAGGTCGGTGAGCAGCCGCTTGACGGTGTAGTCGCTGGCCGGCGACGTATCGAGCGGCGCCAGGCGTGTCGCATTGGCGAAATTCTCCGTCGACGACACTTCGAACATGACGCGCGACGGGCGATCGGTGCGCGTCCACACCATGCCGCTGGTTGCGTCGACATCACCGGACTGGACGCCATGGGTGAAGGCCGGCCGCTGACTGGCGCGCGAATAGTAAGGCAGCGCCAGGCTCGAGACGCCGGCCAGGCCAACGGCGCTGGCGGAGGTGACGAAAGCGCGGCGAGTCATCGAAAGCTTGTTCACGGCTGTCTCCTGGATGGCTTGAACAGTGCCACCAAAATCCAGCGTCAATGTTTCAGGGACATCTCGGGATCATGAAGTTTTTCTGACGATCAACAGGCGGGTGGGCGTTTGCGCGGACGGCGAAGCTGCCGATCTTCCTCCGTGCGGGGGAGATGGCAGCTTGGCCGGTAGCGTCTCTCCCTACGCCGCCTGCGGCTCCGGCTCGAATGCCGGCTTGCTGGTGTTGATCAGCAGCGAGATACAGGCAGCGGCTATTGCCGTCATGCCGGCGATCAGGAAGGCCAGTTCGTAATTGCCCTGCAACTCGCGCATGGTGCCACCGAAGGCGGCGGCGGTCGCCGCACCGATCTGGTGGCCGGCGACGATCCAGCCGAACACGATCGGCCCACTGCGATCGCCGAACGCCTCATTGGCGAGCCTCAGAGTCGGCGGCACGGTGGCGATCCAGTCGAGACCGTAGAGCACGGCGAAGATGATCAGGCTGGTCGCTGAGAAGCCGGAATAGGGCAGGTAAATCAGCGACAGGCCACGGATGCCGTAATAGACGCCGAGCAGCTTGCGCGGGTCGAAACGGTCGGTGAGCCAGCCCGACAATGTCGTGCCGATCAGATCGAAAATGCCCATCATCGACAGCAGGCCGGCGGCCTGCACCTCGCCAATGCCCATGTCGCCGCAAAACGCGATCAGATGCGTGCCGACCAGCCCGTTGGTGGTGAAGCCGCAGACGAAGAAGGTGGCGAACAGATACCAGAACACCCGCGTGCCGGCAGCACGGCGCAGCGTCGAGAAGGTATGCGCCAGAAAGTTGCCCTGTGACGCAGGCGGGGTCGGCGGCACATCGTCAGCCTCGGCGCCATAGCGCACCATGCCGATCGATGCCGGCCGCTCCGGCACCAGCAGCCAGACCAGCGGTATCAGGGCAGCGGTCGCGATCGCGACCGCAATGACAACCGGCTGCCAGCCGCCCGACTGTGCCAGTGCGGCGATCAGCGGCAGGAACACCAGCATGCCCGAGGCACTGGAGGCCGACATCAATCCCATGACAAGGCCGCGATTGGTCTTGAACCAGCGATTGACGATGGTCGCGCCGAGCACGCTGGCGACGGCACCGGAACCGATGCCCGAGAACACGCCCCAGGTGATGAACAGATGCCACGGCTTGGTCATCAGCAGGCTGAGCATGGTCGAGCCCGACATCACCACCAGCGAGGCGAGCAGCGTGCGGCGCAGCCCGATGCGCTCCATCAGGGCTGCGGCAAATGGCCCCGTCAAACCGTAAAGCAGAATGCCGACACCGGCGGCCAGGGAGATGATGTCGCGGCGCCAGCCGAAACTGTTCTCGAGTGGCAGCATCATGACCGAGGGTGCGGAGCGCAGGCCAGCCGCGACCAGCAGGCTGAGGAAGATGACGCCGACCACGACGAAAGCGTAGCGCTGGCCAAAGGGGCGAGATTGAGTTATCATGTTACTGACCGGTACGTTGCAGGGTGGGAACATGTATACGTACCGATCGGTAACATTGTCAATCGAGTCACACGATGCCAACCGACAAAAATATTGAACTGACCATCAGCGACGGTCATGCATCCGCTCCGCCGAAAGCCGCCAAGAAGATCCTCGATGTGGCCTATGACCTGTTCTACCGGCGCGGCATCAGGGCGATCGGCGTCGACGAGATCGTCAAGCGTGCCGGCGTCACCAAGCCCAGCCTCTACCGCAGCTTTCCGTCAAAGGACGAACTGGCCGCTTCCTATCTCAGGCAATATGACCGTGAATACTGGGAGCGCTTCGACGAAGCGGTCGCCGCTCATCCCGGCGACCCGCGCGCTCAGATCAAGGCTTTCCTGACCCGCATCGGCAAGCGCACGCAGGTGGCGGACTATCGCGGCTGCGGCATGACCAATGCGGCGGTCGAATATCCCGACCACAGCCACCCGGCTCGCGTGGTCAGCGAGGCCAACAAGCAGGAACTGCGCCGCCGGCTGCGCGCCATGGCGGCTGCGATGGGCGCGCAAGACCCAGACACGCTCGGCGACGGCCTGCTGCTGCTGATCGAGGGCGCCTATATCAGCGGCCAGTTGTTCGGCCTCGGCGGTCCGGCGCAAGCGGTTGCCCGCAATGCCGACCTGCTGATCGAAGCCAGCTTGAAGAAATAGCGTTTGGCGCTACGCTGCAATGGCTTGCAACGGGGATTGACCGCCATGCGTGCCATTCTGATCCCGCTTGTTCTGGTCGGTCTCGGTCAGGCGGCGCAAGCCGACGGCATTTCCAGCGCCTACACCGATCTGGATTCGAAAACGGACTGCGTGACCTACGCGCAGGCAGAAGAAGGCGACGGCGACTGGGCCGAACTCGCCTGTTCAGGCTATCGCGGCTATCCCGTACTGATCGCCTATGACGACGCCCGTGAATCGCTGTTCTACGGTTTTCCGCCCGGCGGCGACATGACGACGGTCTGGGAAAGCTTTTCCGGCCTCAATTCGTCCGGAGCCAAAGTCGAATGGCGCATCGAAACCAAGGGCGACACGGCAGTGCCCTATGCCGTCATCCATCGCCGCTCGATCAGCAATCCCGAGGACGAGAAAAAGCCGACCGAGGTGCTGCTCGTCGCCAAGGTCGGCCAGATGGACGCCCGCGACGGCTGCACCGTCGGCCTGGTGCTGGCCACCGGCAATCCCGCCGCCAACGACCAGGCGCGCAAGCTTGCCGACGACAAGGCGCGCACCTTCGCCTGCGGCAAGGACAGACACACCGTCATCGGCAAAGTGCCGGCTTTCGGCCGGGTCGACAACTGACCGGTCGGGCTACTTGCTCGCCTTGGCCCGCTCGATCGCGTCGACGATCATCTTCTTGGCGTATTTGGAATCGTGCCAGCCTTCGATCTTGACCCATTTGCCGGGCTCGAGATCCTTGTAGTGCTCGAAGAAGTGCTGCACCTGCTGGCGCGTAATGTCGGGCAGCTGAGTGTATTCGGTGACGTTCTCGTAACGCAGCGTCAGTTTTGGCGACGGCACGGCGATGATCTTCTCATCCTGGCCGGCATTGTCTTCCATGATCAGCACGCCGATCGGCCGCACGTTGATGACGCAGCCCGGCACCAGCGCGCGCGTGTTGCAGACCAGCACGTCGATCGGATCGCCGTCGCCCGACAGCGTGTGCGGCACGAAGCCGTAATTGCCGGGGTAGCGCATCGAGGTGTGCAGGAAGCGGTCGACGAACAGCGTGCCGGCCTCCTTGTCCATCTCGTACTTGATCGGCTCGCCGCCGATCGGCACCTCGATAATGACGTTGACGTCCTCAGGCGGATTCTTTCCGCTGGCTATGGCTTCAATGCGCATGGCTTAAATCCCTCTCTCGATGGACGATCGATAGCGGGCGGCGCGCCATGGTGCAATGCGGCGAATGGTGCTGGATGCGAATGGAACGCCCAATTGCCGAAAGGCCGGGTTGTCATTCCCAGACGAAAGCGACCTTCTTCAGCGCCTTCTGCTCGAAGATCTCGACGCCCTCGGCGACATCGCGGCCACCGGCGCCGGCATAGAAGGCAAGCGCGTTCTGGTTGTCCTCCAGCGCCCACACGACCATGCCTTTCAGCCCGTGATCGGCCAGCCGCGCCTTGGCCGCCGAAAACAGGCGGCTGCCGAGCCCGATGCCCTGATATTCCGGGCGCAGGTACAATTCGTAGATTTCGCCCTGCTGGCGCAGTTCACGGGCGCGGTTCTTGCCGATCGTCGCATAGCCGGCGATCTTGCCGCCGATTTCGACGACCAGAACGGTGGCGGCGCGGCGAATCGCATTCGCCCACCAGTCGGCGCCACGGCGGTTGATCATCGATGTCAGGGTCCGGTGCGGAATGATGCCGGAATAGGCGCCGCGCCAGGCCTCCAGATGCACCTCGGCGATGGCACTGGCATCGCGCGGGTCGGCTTTCCGGATGTCGATCGTCAGCGTATTCATGATTTGTTAACCATAAACCCGCATCGCCCGATTGCAAGGGTCCGGGCCGCCCGCCGACTGCTTTCTCACAGGCGATCACCGCGCTGGTGAGGCGCCTTCAAGACTTCTGTGGAAAGGCTCAAATCTCGACGAGATGGTCGTCGAGCTCGTTGCTGTCGCCCGCAGTGACCGGGAAATGCTCGGCCAGCACCGCACCCACCAACTCGATCGCCTTGACGAAGCCGTCGGCAAGCCGGTCGTCACCGGCATGCACGGTAAGGTCGCGCACGACGCCATCCCAGACATGCTGGCCGACCTTGGCGTCGATACCCGAATCGGCAACCACCTCGGCATAGCGCTCGGCGATCGAGACGAAGACCAGCACGCCGGTGCGCGCCGTGGTGCGGTGGACGTTGCGGGCGAGGAACTGCTTGATCGCGTTGGCGTGCGCCGCCTGGTAGCGCAGCCGCCTCGGCACCAGGTGGATGCGCATACCAGGCAGCGCCCACAACAAGGCCAGCACGCAGGCAAGCGCCAGGAGCTGGGCGAGGACGAAATGCGGCAGCCGGATCGACAGCCACCAGGCCTCCAGACCGTAGCCGACCGCCAGGCTGACGAACAGCATGCACACGGTCGCCATGAAGGCGGCCGGGAAGAAATAGCCGTCGCTGGCATGCGCCACGACACAGTAGATTTCGCCGTCGGTTTTCTCCTCGGCGGCGCGGATCGCGGTTGCGATGCGCTCATGATCCTGCGGGCTGATTGGTCGCGTTGCCATGATCTGTCTCACCAGCCTCCTGAAGAACCGCCACCACCGGACGAGCCGCCGCCACCGGAAAATCCGCCACCGCCGCTTGACCCCGAGGACCAGCCACTGCCCGAACCCGAAGACCAGCCGCCGCCCGACGACGAACCGGTTGTCCAGCCAGTGCCCGAGTACCCGCTCGGCCCGCGGCCATAACGAAACGTCATGCCCAGCCATTTGTACACGCCCGGCGACAGTTTCGTGCCGAACATCGGCGGCAGGAACGCCATCGCCATCCCGCCGAAGAACATCGTCGCCCACAGGATCAGGAACACGGCAAAGATCGGATCGATGGACGTGCCGTCATCGGCGGGATTGCGCTTGCCCCGCGCTTCCAGTTCTTCGGGATTGCCCTCCAGCACCATGACCATGTCATCGACGGCTTTGCTGATGCCGCCGGAGAAGTCCCCGGCGCGGAAGGCCGGCACCATGTCATTTTCGATGATCAGCTTGGTGTGCAGGTCGGTCAGCGTGCCTTCCAGCCCATAGCCGACCTCGATGCGCATCTTGCGGTCGTTCGGGGCCACCAGCAGCAGGACGCCATTGTTTTCCTTCGCTTGGCCGAGCTTCCAGAAGCGGAACAGCCGGTTGGCGTAAGGCTCGATCTCCTCGCCATCGAGGCTGGGAATCGTCGCGACGACGATCTGGTCGGAGCCTTTCGTCTCGAAATCGGCGAGTTTTTGGGTCAGCGCCGCCCTGGTCGCGGCGTCGATGATGCCGGCATTGTCGACGACACGGCCGGTCAGCGCCGGCAGGTCGGCCGCGTAGGCCATGACGCAGGAGAACAGCACGACCGCAGCAATCAGGACGGCCGAGGCGAGGCGGTCGCGTTTCGACAGGCTGATGCTGGATACCATCATGCCATCACCAGCTTCCCGACGAGCCGCCGCCGCCGGACGAACCGCCGCCGCCGGAAAAGCCTCCACCGCTGCTTGACCCCGAAGACCAGCCGCCGCCGGAACTCCCCGACGACCAGCCGCCACTGGAGGATCGCCGGCTTGGCTCGAAGGTCATGCCAAGCCAGCGGTAGCGGCCGGGGCCAAGCTTCTGGCCGAAGATCGGCGGCAGCACGGAAGCCGCAATGCTGCCGAAGAAGATGATCGCCCAGATGCTGATGAAGACGGCGAAGAACAGGTCGTCGGAATCGAAAGGCGCTTGCTGGTTGCGCTCGCCGCGCGCCTCCAGCTCCTCCGGATTGCCTTCCAGCACCATGACCATGTCGTCGACGGCCTTGCTGATACCGCCGGAGAAGTCCCCGGCGCGGAAGGCCGGCACCATGTCATTTTCGATGATCAGCTTGGTGTGCAGGTCGGTCAGCGTGCCTTCCAGCCCATAGCCGACCTCGATGCGCATCTTGCGGTCGTTCGGGGCCACCAGCAGCAGGACGCCATTGTTTTCCTTCGCCTGGCCGAGCTTCCAGAAGCGGAACAGCCGATTGGCGTAAGGCTCGATCTCCTCGCCATCAAGGCTGGGAATCGTCGCGACGACGATCTGGTCGGAGCCTTTTGTCTCGAAATCGGCGAGTTTTTGGGTCAGCGCCGCCCTGGTCGCGGCGTCGATGATGCCGGCATTGTCGACGACACGGCCGGTCAGCGCCGGGAGATCGGCCGCGAGGGCGGTGAAGGGGAGGAAGAGGAGGCTTAGAAGAGCGAAAAGGAACCCTAGGCTTGCGTTCCGGAGCGCCCCCCTCTGCCCTGCCGGGCATCTCCCCCTCAAGTGGGGAGATTGGCCGCCATCTCCACTTTCACCAATTTTCAACGTCGCAAGATGGGCGTCAGCGCCGAAGCTGCCAATCTCCCCCCTTGAGGGGGAGATGTCCGGTAGGACAGAGGGGGGTGTTTGCACGCCAGCAGCCCGTCATTTCGCGGGATTTATTCCGATGACAGTGGACGTTCACCCGCCCTGCTTCGTGCCGAAATCGACCTTCGGCGGCTGCATCTTGTCTTCGGCGACGGTGAAATTGGCGAAGGGCTCGTTGCCGCGGAACCAGAAGGTCGCCCACAGCACCGAGGGGAACGTCCTCAGCGTCAGATTGTAGTCCCTGACCGCCTGGATGTAATCGCGCCGCGACACCGCGATGCGGTTCTCGGTGCCTTCGAGCTGCGCCTGCAGCGCCAGGAAGTTCTGATTGGCCTTGAGGTCGGGATAGGCCTCCGAGACCGCGATCAGCCGCGACAGCGCGCTGGTCAGCCCCGCCTGGGCATCCTGAAACTTCTTGAGGGCTTCGGGATCCTTCAGCGTTTCCGGTGTTACCGTGATCTGCGTTGCCTTGGCGCGCGCCTCGACCACCGCGTCGAGCGTATCCTTTTCATGCGAGGCATAGCCCTTGACCGTCTCGACCAGGTTGGGGATGAGGTCGGCGCGGCGCTGATACTGGTTCAGCACCTCGCTCCATGCCGCCCTGGCATTTTCTTCCGCCGTCGGGATGGTGTTATAGCCGCAGCCTGCAAGCAGCGGCAGCACGATCGCCATCATCAGGAAGGCGGGCAGCGTGCGGAACGTGGACGGCAAGGCAAGGCGCTGGGCAAACATGATGGGGTCCCTCGGTAGAAGTTGCACGCGAAGCATTACCACAATCAGCGCGCAAGAAAACCGCCCGCGCCGGCAGCCCCTCGCCTGGCACGCCCGGTGCCGCTGCAAGGCTCTGTGATTGGCCGTGCGAACGCGATAAGGTCCGGCAAAACGGGACATCATCATGGCGGAACGCCAGGACAGCGACAAGGAATCGCGCCGTATCCTCGAGCGCATTGCGCGCGAGACGGATCCGGCCGGCAACTCGTTTGTAGCGCGGGCAGCGAAAGGCATGCACGATCACGTCACCGCGGCCGATGCCGATCGTGCCGATCCGATCGAAGTCTGGGGCACCCGCTTTGGCCGCACGCTGGGCCTGCTGCTGGCGCTGGGCCTGATGGTCTGGCTCGTGCTTTACGTCATCCGGGGCAGTTAGGAATCAAACGACAATGAGCGCCGAACAAACCGACGCGCCGCGTGCGGTCATCGTCATTTCCAGCCATGTCGCGCGTGGCTCGGTCGGCAACCGTGCCGCCGTCTTTGCGCTGGAGACCCTGGGTTTCCCGGTCTGGGCGGTGCCGACCGTCATCTTGCCCTGGCATCCCGGCCATGGGCGCGCGACGCGCATCGTGCCGCCGCTCGACGAGTTCAAGGCTCTGATGGCCGATCTCGAGCGGGCGCCATGGCTGGGTGAGGTCGGCGCCGTGCTGTCCGGCTATCTCGGCGAGGCGGGCCAGGCCGAGGCCGTCGCCTCGCTGGTCGCCGCGGTCAAGGCAAGGACGCCCGGCGCCGTCTATATCTGCGATCCGGTGATGGGTGATTCGGGCGGCCTCTATGTGCCCGAACCGACCGCCATCGCCATGCGCGATCGGCTGATGCCGATCGCCGACATAGCCACCCCTAACCGCTACGAACTGGAATGGATGGCCGGCGCCGCGTTGCCAGACATGAAATCGGTGATCGCGGCGGCGCTGCACGCCGGACCATCGACCATGCTGGTCACCTCGGCGCCGTCGATGATGACGGGCGGCACCGGCAACCTCCTGCTCGATAACAGCCAGGCGCTGCTCGCCGAACATCGCCTGATCGACAAGCCGCCGAATGGCCTGGGCGATCTGACGGCGGCCGTTTACCTGGCACGCATCCTGTCCGGCCAGCCACCGATCAAGGCGCTGCAATCGACGACGGCGGCGGTCTACGAGATCCTGGCACGCACCGCCAAGCGCGGCGGCGACGAACTGCAGCTCGAAACCGATGCGCAGAGCCTGTCGCATCCGATGGCGATGGTCCAGCTTCGCCACCTCACACATCCAGGGCGGGGCCGCCGGGCGTGACATCGACTGAGGCCGTACTTGTCGGCGTCGATGGCTGCAAGGCCGGCTGGATCGCCGTCCGACGAACTTTTGGCATGGCACCGTCGGTCGGTGTCTTTGCAACCTTCACTGCCCTGCTCGCATCCCTTCCCGTAGACGCTGTCATCGCCGTCGACATGCCGATCGGCCTGCCCGGCTTTTCGGGCAAGGGCGGGCGCGGCCCCGAAGCCCTGGTGCGGCCGCTGCTCGGGGCACGCCAGTCCAGTGTCTTCTCGATCCCGTCCCGTGCCGCGCTCTATGCCGACACCAACGGCTTCACCACCATCGAAGCCTGGTATGCCGCGCACGTCAGGGCAAGCGCGGTGGCCCTGACCACATCCGATCCGCCGCGCGGCGTCTCGATCCAGGCGTTCGGCATTTTTGCCAAGATCCGCGAGATCGACGCCGTGCTGATCGCGCGGCCCGATTTGCGCAGCCGCGTGTTTGAATCGCACCCGGAAGTCGCTTTCTGCCGCTTGAACGGCGATCAAGCCATGCAACTGCCGAAGAAGATCAAGGGCAGCATCAATCCGGCCGGCATGGCGGAACGCAAGGCGCTGCTCTGCCGGCTCGGCTATGATAAGGGCTTTCTCGACCAGCCGCCGCCCCGCGGTGCCGCCGCTGATGACTTCCTCGACGCAGCCGCGATGACGCTGATCGCCGGTCGCATCGTCGACGGCGAGGCGCGGCCGTTTCCCGACCCGCCGGGCCGCGACAGCTTTGGCATTCCCGTCGCCATCTGGGCGTGACGCTGTTGGCCACGGTTGCGCTCGATGCATGGCATTTCTAGCCAGCCCTCATAATTCTGCATTGCTCGCGACCGGCTTTTGCCGCTAGAGCCTCTCTAGACCGCAACGAGCTGCCGCATCCAACCCGGAAAGGCTCCAGACGCCGCCCATGTCCCATCTCCCTGAACATCTTCTCGCCGGCTATCGCAATTTCATGAATGGCCGCTATCTCACCGAGAGCGGGCGCTATCGCGATCTCGCTCGCGAAGGCCAGGCGCCGGAGACGATGATCGTCGCCTGCTGCGATTCGCGTTCGGCGCCCGAGGCGATCTTCGACGCTGGGCCGGGCGAACTCTTCGTTCTGCGCAATGTCGGCAATCTGGTGCCGCCCTATGCACCCGACGGCGAGTTCCATTCGACCTCGGCGGCGCTTGAATTCGCCGTGCAGAGCCTCAAGGTCAAGAACATCGTCGTCATGGGCCATGGCCGCTGCGGCGGCATCCGTGCAGCGCTCGACACCAATTCCGCGCCGCTGTCGCCGGGCGACTTCATCGGCAAGTGGATGAGCCTGATTGCGCCGGCGGCCGAAACCGTCTCCTCCAGCACCTTCATGACCGCTTCGGAGCGCCAGACCGCGCTGGAGCGCATCTCGATCCGCTATTCCATCGCCAACCTCAGAACCTTTCCCTGCGTCTCGATTCTCGAAGGCAAGGGACGGCTGTCGCTGCATGGGGCCTGGTTCGATATCTCGACCGGCGAACTCTGGACGATGAACAAGGAGACTGGCGATTTCGAACGGCCGGAACTGGGATGAACGCGGCGGCGCGCAAGCTGGTGAACATCAGGTCGGTCGCTTTTGTGGCGGCCGCACTGCTGCTGGCGATTATTGCCGCCCGCGCCGATGATCGTGCCCTCATCAGCCGCTGGTATTCGGCGCTGCTGGTCGCCGACCGCACGGAACTGTCCGACCTGCTCGCCGACGATGTCCGCATCAAGCTGGACGACCTCGGCATCGTGCAAAGCAAGCAGGAATTCATCGCTTCGATCGACGAATGGAAAGGTGCCGTTGCCGGTGCTGCGATCCGGCACCGGATCGAGAAAAGCGAAGGCGGCGTCACCACGGTGGTCGCCTGCTACGATTTCCCCAACAACGACATGCTGATGCAGGAAACTTTCGCGGTCACCGACAACCGCATCACCGCCAGTTCACAAGCGGCGATCGCCGAAAACTGCGACGGCTTTTGAGGGCGATATCGGCCAAATCCGCATATTGCGGGTCCGCCGGCCGCGCCCTACATCGGGTACGACCCGCCTGCCTGCCCCACCAACGAAAGACTGTCCATGCCTTCCACGAAAGCCGTCGACCTCGCCGCCCATCCGCTGACCGCGTGGCAGGGGCCGCTCGGCCTGCCCGATTTCACGCGCATTGGCGACGGCGACTTCTCCCCGGTCTTCGACGCGGCGCTGAAGGCGCACGAGGCCGAGATCGAGGCGATCGCCGGCAACAAGGATGCGCCGACCGTCGAGAACACGCTTGCCGCGCTGGAACTCGGCGGCGAAGCGCTCGATCGTGTCTCGTCGATCTTCTGGTGCCGCGCCGGCGCCTACACCAATGAGACGATCCAGGCGCTAGAGCGCGACATCTCGCCGAAAATGTCCAGGCATTTCTCGGCGATTTCAATGAATGAGCGGCTGTTTGCCCGCATCGACGATCTCTACCAGCGCCGTGAGAGCCTGAAGCTCGACGCAGAGACCTTGCGGGTGCTGGAAAAGACCTGGAAGGGCTTCGTCCGTTCCGGCGCCAAGCTCGACGCCGACGGCAAGAAACGGCTGGCAAGCATCAGCGAGGAATTGTCCTCGCTCGGCACGGCTTTCGGCCAGAATGTACTGGCCGACGAGCGCGACTGGGCGCTGTTCCTCGATGAAGCCGACCTTGCCGGCCTGCCGGACTTCGTGAAAAGTTCCATGGCCGAGGCCGCCGAAATGCGTGGCCAGAAGGGCCGCTATGCCGTCACCTTGTCGCGCTCGATCTATGAGCCGTTCTCGACCTTCTCCGAACGCCGCGATCTGCGCGAGATCGCCTTCCGCGCCTTCACCATGCGCGGCCAGAATGGCGGCGCCACCGACAACACGAACGTGGTGCGCGACATGCTGCGCCTGCGGGCGGAAAAGGCAAAGCTGCTGGGCTACGCCTCTTTCGCCGCGCTGAAGCTCGACGACACCATGGCCAAGACGCCGAAGGCCGTGCACGCGCTGCTCGATCCGGTGTGGGAGAAGGCGCTTGAGAAGGCAGCAAGCGACCAGATCGAATTGCAACGGCTGGCCACCGCAGCCGGCAGCAACGAAAAATTCGCTGCCTGGGACTGGCGCTTCTACCAGGAGAACCTGCGCGCGGAGAAATTCGCCTTCGACGAGGCGGAACTGAAACCTTATTTACAGCTCGACCGGATCATCGACGCTTGCTTCGACGTGGCGACACGGCTGTTCGGCATCACCTTCGAAGAGAAAAAGGGCATCGCGGCCTGGCATCCGGACGCCCGCGTCTTCGTGGTGAAGAATGCCGACGGCAGCGAGCGCGGCCTGTTCCTGGCCGACTATTTCGCCCGGCCGTCAAAGCGATCCGGCGCCTGGATGAGCGCGTTGCAATCCGGCTATAGGCTCGGCCACGGTGCAAGCCCGGTCATCTACAACATCATGAACTTCGCCAAGCCGCCGGTGGGCGAGCCGGCTCTGCTGTCGGTCGACGAGGCGAAGACGCTGTTCCACGAGTTCGGCCATGCGCTGCACGGCATGCTGACCGACGTCACCTGGCCCTCGGTTTCGGGCACTTCGGTCAGCCGTGATTTCGTCGAATTGCCCTCGCAGCTCTACGAGCACTGGCTGACCGTGCCGGCAGTGCTGGAGAAGCACGCGCTGCACGTCAAGACCGGCAAGCCGATGCCCAAGGCGCTGCTCGACAAGATGCTGGCCGCGCGCACCTTCGGCGCCGGCTTCGCCACGGTCGAATTCACCGCCTCCGCCTTGATGGACATGGCCTATCACGCGCGGGCGGAGGCGCCTGAAGCGCCGCTTCGTTTCGAAGCCGAAACGCTTGCAGAACTGCATATGCCGGACACCATAGCCATGCGTCACCGCACCCCGCATTTCGGCCATGTCTTTTCCGGCGAAGGCTATTCGGCCGGCTACTATTCCTACATGTGGTCGGAAGTGCTCGATGCCGATGCTTTTGCCGCCTTCGAGGAAACCGGCGACCCCTTCAACCCGGCGCTCGCCGAGCGGCTGCGCAAGAACATCTACGCCGCCGGCGGCTCGAAGGATCCGGAAGAACTCTACACCGCCTTCCGCGGCAAGATGCCGTCGCCGGAAGCGATGATGGCCAAGCGCGGGCTGGCGTGATTGGCTTTCCCTTCCCCCCTTGTGGGGGAAGGTGGATCGGCGCGTAGCGCCGAGACGGATGAGGGGTGTTCCAGGAAATGCCAACGCCTCACTCCGCTGGAACACCCCTCATCCGACCTCGCTTCGCGAGGCCACCTCCTCCCACAAGGAGAGAAGGGAGAACCCTACACTTTCCACGGATCCGCAACCCTCGGCCACACCGGCCTTGTCAGCTTCTTGTAATCGGTCACCGCCGGATTGCTGGGATACGAACTCGGCGCCGAGACATAGATGATCTCGGCGGCGATCGGCTCGAAGCCGGCGTAGAAATGATTGGTCGACTTGATCAGCAGCATGTCCTTGGCTAGCGGATCGACGCCGATGTTGGAAAAGATATCCGGCTCGAAAGTCTGCGTGCGGTTGGTGTTGAGGATGATGTCGACCTCGGTGCCTTCGAGGCGGACCAGCGCCGTCGGCCCAAGCGTCACCCGGCTTGGCCCGAAACTCTGCCAGCCCTCCGCAACCGCCTTCAGCACGCGCACGCGCGCATCAATCGGCTCGCCGGCTTGCGGCCCGGCCTTGCCGCCGAAGCGCAGGTCGATGACTGCGCCCTCGCCTGCCGCCAGGCAGAAGGTGACCGCGATCGGATCCCAGATGGTCGCGACGGCGAACCTGTCCAGGCCACGCGCCAGCATCTGGCGCAGCACGAAGGTGCCGTCGCCGGGCACACCGCCGCCGGGATTGTCCCAGATATCGGCGATGACCACCGGCTTGCCCGGATTTTCTGTGCGCACGGCCAGCGCCCGATCGATGCCGTCGGCAGCACTCAGCATCGTCATCGCCGTCTTTTCGCGCAGCGCGTAGAGTTCCCGCCCGAGCCGTTCCGCCAGCGCGTCGCCCTTGGCCTTGTCATTGTCGGTGACGATCAGGATGCGCGTGCCCATCTCGGGCACATCGGCCGCCATGAAGCCATGGATGACGGAGACCGACAGCACGCCGTCCTTGCCGTGCAGCGCCTTGATGCGATCGACGAAGGACCGCATCGGCTCGCGGCTGGTCGGCAGCACCTGGATCATGCGGCAGTCGAAGGTCGAAATGACAGGGTTGATCTCACCACGCACTGCTGCCAGGCCAAGCTCGACGACATGTTCGCCGCGCTCGTAGAAATCGGTGTGCGGAAATTCGAGGAAATAGGCGAGAATGTCGGAGGCCGCGACGCGCTTCGGTGTCAGATGGCTGTGCGGATCGAGTTCCACGGCGATCACCACCTCCGGCCCGACCATCGCGCGAACCCGTTCGAGCAGATCGCCTTCGCAATCGTCATAGCCTTGCGCCACCATGGCGCCATGCAGGCCGAGGATGACAGCATCGACCGGCAGCGCCGCCTTGAGCTGGCCCAGAATCTCGTCGCGCAGAGCCTCATAGGTCTGCCGCTGCACCAGGCCGCCCGGCTCCGCCCAGGTGGCGGTGCCTTCGATGACGTCGAGGCCTTCGGCCACCGCACGCCGGCGTAGCGCCACCATCGGCGAGGAGCACAGCGTCGGCGTTTCCGGATGCTTGCCGGGCCCGGCATAGAAGGCCATCTCGAACGAAGCCCTATCGGTCGGCACCGGCGAGAAGGTGTTGGTTTCCGTCGCCAGCGAGGCGGTGAAAATGCGCATGAAAGCTCCGTCCGTGAATAGGCGCTATTTGACCGCCCCGAGCGCCAGACCTCTGACGAGGTAGCGCTGCAGCCAGATGAACAGGATGGCCACCGGCAAGGTCGCCAGCAGCGTCGCGGCCATGACGTGATGCCATTCGATGGTGTAGCGGCCGGCGACCAGCGAAAACACCTGGATCGGCAGCGTGTAGCTTTCCTGGCTGCGCAGCATGGTGAGCGCCACGACGAACTCGTTCCAGGCGTTGATGAAGGTGAAGATCGCCGTCACCGCGATCGCCGGCAGGCAGAGCGGCAGGAACACCTTGCGCAAGGTCAGCCAGCGGCCGGCGCCCTCCATCCAGGCGGCTTCCTCGAGATCGCGGGGGATGGTGTCGAAATAGCTCTGCAGCATCCACACCGTGAAGGCGACGTTGAAGGCCATGTAGATGAAGCCGAGCGCCGTCGTGCTCTCGACCAGGCCCCAGGCGGCCATCAGCCGGAACAGGCCGAGCACCAGCACGATCGGCGAGATCATCTGCGAAATCAGCAGGAACTGGCGCAAGGCGCCGTAGCCGGCAAAGCGGAAGCGCGACATCGCATAGGCCGCCGGAACCGAGATCAGGATGGCGCCGACGGTGGCGATCACAGACACGTAGAGCGAATTGAGCAGCGCCTGGCCGAAGCCCGTCGCCACCCACATGTCGGAAAAATTCGACCAGCGGAATTCGCTCGGCCACCAGGTCGGCGACAGCACTTCCTGTCTCGGCTTGACTGCGGTCAGGAACATCACCGCGAAGGGAAAGAGCGTCACCACAATCAGCGGCGCCAGCAGCAGCCAGGCGATGATCGAACGCTTGAGCTTGCTCGTCATGCGCGTTGCTCCCGCATCGCCAGCCGCACATAGATCATGGTGAAGACCAGCAAGATGGCGAACATCACCAGCGACACCGCCGATGCTTCGCCCAGCTTGCCGATGCGGAAGGCCAGCTTGTAGAGATGGGTGACCAGGATATCGGTCGAGTTGGCCGGCCCGCCCTGCGTCATCACCCAGATGATCGGGAAGGAATTGAAGACGTAGATGGTGTTGAGCACGATGGCGATGTTGATGAACGGTTTCAGGAGCGGAAAGGTGATTTCGCGGAACTGCTGCAGCGGCGTCGCCCCTTCAAGCGCCGCCGCCTCGTAGAGATCGTCCGGGATCGACGACAGCCCGCCGAGGAAGATCGTCGTCGTGAACGGCACCGTCACCAGGATACCGATCAGCACTTGCATCGGAAAGGCGGTTTCGGCACTCGCCAGCCACTGGATGTTGTGATCGATGAGGCCGAGGCCGATCAGCGCCGAATTGAGCATGCCGCTTTCGCCGCTCAGCGCCCAGCGCCAGACCACCGCAGTCATGGTCAGCGACACCGCCCAGGGCAGCATGATGATGACGCGGGCAATGCCGCGGCCATAGAAATCGGTGTTGAGGATCATCGCCACCGGGATCGACAAGAGAAGCGCGCCGCCGACCACCATCACCGTCCATTGGCCGGTGCGCCAAAGCGCGGCCGTGAAATCGGGATCGGCAGCGAGTGCCGCGAAATTGGCGAAGTCGTTGAAGTCACGAAGCTGGCCGAAGCGGCTGACGTCATGCGTCGAGATCTGGATCAGGTCCCAGACCGGCCAGAAGATGACCACCGCCGCCAGAAACAGGCTGGGCAAGGTCAGGAGATAGGGCAAGAAACGATTTTGCATCGGCTGGCTTTGTACCGCGTTGCGGGGAGATTGGATTTCGCTGGCTTAACAGATTGACTTGGTCCGGCCTCGTTCTTCTCAGGGCACCGCTTCAGGATTCCTTGCAACCGTCGGCGCTGCCCTCACCTGCTCGTCCGTTCTCCGCAGCAGTTGCGGAAGGGCCCCTTTCCTCTCCCCCGTCGATCGGGGGAGAGGTGTCGAGCGAAGTTCGACGGAGTGGGGGTCGACCCCTTGGGCGCAAGGCGAGGCTTGCGCCTGGTGCTCTTCCTATATCCGTTCGCGGTGGCTGCCAGGTGGTTCCCCCACTCCGTCTCGGCTTCGCCGAGCCACCTCTCCCCCCTCCGGTGGGAGAGGAAAGGAGCCTGGCTGGGCGGCGTTGACATCGACGAACTATCTTTCTGCTCGAGGCTGCAAGATGTGGCGCGCCCCGCCTGAATCTGGGGCGCGCCACGGGCGCAGGGAGATACGCCCTATTCCTTCAGCACTGCCCCTACTTCTTCAGCACCGCATTGGCCTTGGCCGCCGCGTCCTTCAGGCCTGCCTCGGGGTCGCCGCCGAGATAGATCTTCTGCATGGCGTCCGACGTGATCTGGGCGACCTCTTCCCAGCCCGGGATGACCGGCGCGAAGCGGGCGTCGGGCAGCAGAGCGGTGAACGCGGCCAGATCGGCATTGTTGACGTAGTAGTCCATCTTGGCCTCTTCCTTGTTCACCGGCAGGAAGCCTTCGCCCTGTGTGAACTTGGCACGCTGCTCCGTGGTGAACAGGAAATCGAGCAACTTCCAGGCCTCGTCCTTGTTCTTGGAGTTCTTGAACATGATGATGGAATCGGTGACGCCATAGGTGCCGCGCGCGCCGGTCGGTCCGGCGGGAATGGCCGCAACGCCGTATTTCAGGTTCGGCGCCTCGTCCTTGATCTGGTTGGACAGGAAGGGTGCGGTGATCATCATGCCGACCTTGCCCTGCTTGAACAGGTTCTGCACGTCCTCGCGGTTGTTGGAGGTGACGCCGGGTTCGGTCAGGCCTTCGTCGATCATCGACTTGTAGAGTTTGGCGGCTTCAAGCGCGCCGGGCGTGCTCAGGCCCGAAGTGCCGTCCTTGTTGAGGATTTCCGTGCCGTAGGACCACATCGCATAGTAGTAATAGACGTCGGTCTCGATCTCCTTGCCCTGCAGGCCGAAGCCGAACGTGCCCGACCCCAGAGCCTTGATCTTGCGCGCATCTTCCTGCAGCTCGGTCCAGTTTGCCGGTGGCTTGGCGATGCCGGCCTTCTCGAACAGCTCCTTGTTGTAATACATGGCGCGCGCCGAGGCAGCGATCGGCAGGCCGTAGGTCTTGCCATCCATGATCGAGGGCGACAGGAAGGTGTCGATGAAGCGGTCCTTGAAGTCGGGCTTGATGTAGCCGTCGAGCGGTTCGGCGACATCCTGCTGGACGAAGTCGATCAGCCAGCGCGTGCCGATGATCGACAGATCGGCATTGGTGCCGGCGGTGATGTCGGTGGTCAGCTTCTGCAGCAGCACATCCCACGGCACCACTTCGAACTTGACCGTGATGCCGGGGTTCGCCGCCTCGAATTCCTTCTTGACGCTGTCGAAATAAGGGCCAGTCTTGGCGCTGTACTCGGCCACGGTGACCCGCACCTCGCCCGCATCCGCCTGCGCCGCAATTGCCAGCATGCTCATTCCGGCCATCAGGCCGATAGTCCATTTTGCAAGACTCATTTGAACTCTCCCATTTTGATTTTTGCGCCTGCGCGCCTCTTCGTTACCCAAGCAGAAGATTTATGTGACTTTCCTACATTATCGAGGATTTGAGGGCTTGCAAGCAGATTATTATGTTGCTTAATTACATTTTGTGGACTAGGCCTGATACGACCTGTCGGAGGTCCCGGAGGATGACGCACGGTGGTTTCGCAAACGGAACTCGAAGGCAGGGCCGAATTCGAGGGCAAGACTGTCGTTGTGACGGGTGCGGGCGGCGGCCTCGGTACGGCCATCGTGGCGCTGATGGCGCAAAGGGGCGCCAGGGTCGTAGGCTGCGACCAGTCGAGCGAGGCGTTGAAGAGCCCGCATTTTGCCGCCCGCCACGTCTTCGATCTTCTCGACAAGGCGTCGATAGCCACGGCGATCGCCGTCATCCTCGACCGGGACGGTGTGCCCGACATTCTCATCAACAATGCCGGCTGGACGCGCGCCGAGACGCTCCCCGCGCTCAACCCCGACAGGATTGAGCAGGAACTCGACCTCAACCTGACCGGCGTGATGAATTTCGCCGATCCGCTGGTCAAGGCGATGGCCAGCCGTGGCTCCGGCAGCGTCGTCTTCATCTCCTCGGTCAACGCCATCGCGCATTTCGGCAATCCCGCCTATGCCGCGGCCAAGGCCGGCATCAACGCCTATGCCAAGGCGATCGCCGTCGAGCTCGGCCGCAGCGGCCTGCGCGCCAATGTCGTCTGCCCCGGATCGATCCGCACCGCCGCCTGGGACCACCGCCTTGCCAAGGATCCCGAAATCCTCGGCAAATTGCAGCGGCTCTATCCGCTCGGCCGCATCGTCAACGCTGCGGAAGTGGCGGAAGCCGTCGCTTTCCTTGCGTCCGATCGCGCATCGGGAGTAACAGGCGTGGTGATGCCCGTGGACGCGGGACTGACCGCCGGTTGCCTGCCCTTCATCGACGACATATTGGGAGCGTGAGCATGACCGACGTCGAGTTCCGCGACCTGTCGAAATCCTTCGGGCAGCACAAGATCCTCGAGAACATCAGCCTCGATATCAAGAGCGGCGAGTTCGTCGTCCTGGTCGGCCCGTCCGGCTGCGGCAAGTCGACCTTGCTGCGCATGCTCGCCGGCCTGGAGACGATCACTTCCGGCGATCTGTTGATCGGCGGCGTGCGCGCCAACGCGCTGCCGCCGCAGCAGCGCAACATCGCCATGGTGTTCCAGTCCTATGCGCTGTTTCCGCATCTGAAGGCATCGGACAATATCGGTTTCGGCCCGAAGATACGCGGCGAGACGCGCACGGTAATCGATGAGAAGGTCAAGAAGGCGTCCGGGGTCCTCAATCTCTTCTCCTATCTCGACCGCTATCCCCGCCAGCTGTCGGGCGGCCAGCGCCAGCGCGTCGCCATGGGCCGCGCCATCGTGCGCGAACCGTCTGTGTTCCTGTTTGACGAACCGCTGTCCAATCTCGACGCACAATTGCGCGTGCAGATGCGCGTCGAGATCAAGGCGCTGCACCAGCGGCTGAAGTCGACGATCGTCTACGTCACCCACGACCAGATCGAGGCTATGACCATGGCCGACCGCATCGTCGTGATGGATCGCGGCAGGATCCAGCAGGTCGGGGCGCCGCTGGAGCTCTATGACAGGCCGGCCAACAAGTTCGTCGCCTCCTTCCTCGGCTCGCCGTCGATGAGTTTCGTCTCGGGTTCGCTCAAGACGACGCTTGAGAAAACCTGGTTCGAATCGGCCGGTGGCGGGCGGCTGGCGCTTGCCGGCAAACAGGTGCCGGCGGACAGCGCGGTGGAGGCCGGCATCCGGCCCGAGCATTTTGTCATCGGCGAGGCTGTCGACGCGATGGCGATCAGGGTGGATGTCGTCGAGCCCACCGGCTCCGAAACACATGTCTATGGCGCTATCGGTGCTGATACGGTACGCGCCGTATTCCGTGACAGGGTGCCGGTCAGGCCGGGAGACCTGCTGCCGGTCTCGGTCGATCCCGGCAACATCCATCTGTTCGACAAGGCGACGGGCCTGCCTCTATGAAAATATCAGCATGAAGACGCCGGCCGACATCATCACGCGCCTGCAGCTGATGTCGCAGGACGGAACGAAGTCGGATCGCAAGCTGGCCGGCTTCGTGCTGGCAGACCTCGACTTCGTTTCCAAGGCGGCGATTTCGGAAATTGCCGCGCGCGTCGGTATCAGCGAGCCGACGGTGACGCGGTTCTGCCGCAACCTCGGCTGCGAGGGCCTGCGCGACTTCAAATTCTATCTGGCGCAAGCCATCGCCATCGGCGGCCAGTATCTGTCGCCGGAGCCGTTGAGCCGCGATGCCCGCGAACAGCGCATCGCTTCCGCCATCACCGAAGCGGCGATATCGGCCATCCAGCGCGCCAGCGAAAACCTCGACATGACGACGCTGGTCGCCGTCGCCGCACGCATCGCGGTTTCCGGCAATGTGCTGTGCATCGGCTCCGGTGGCATTTCGTCGATGATGGCGACCGAAATGCAGAACCGGCTGTTCAGGCTTGGCGTGTCCGTGCTGGCGCAAATCGACGGACAGTTGCAACGCATGTACGCTGCCGTCGCCACCCCCGACACCACGCTGATCGCCTTCTCCGTCTCCGGCTATGCACGATCGGTCATCGATGCGGTGCAGGTCGCCCAGCAATATGGCGCCACCACGATCGCCATCACCCCGCCGGACTCCGCGCTCGCCAAGGTCGCCGACACGGTCATCCATTTCCAGTCGCTGGAAGACGGCAATATCTACAAGCCGACATCGTCGCGCTATGCGCTGCTGTCGATCGTCGACATGATCGTCACCTCGGTCGCCGAGACGCGCGGACCAAGGGTTCTGGAAAATCTGCGCCGCATCAAGCAGAGCGTGAACACGTTGAAAGTCGACGATCCGCGTTTGCCATTGGGCGATTGAGCCCTCCGGGAAGGACATCAGGGCTGATGGCCGAGCGCCTCGATGCTTTTCGCCAACGTCGCCGGATCGCCTTCAATGCGCACGGTCTTCAGCCGCGCGGTGCCGCCGGCGACAACCGAGACAGCGGACCCGGGCACGCCCAGAGCCTTGGCCAGCAGCTTTTCGAGCGCATGATTGGCGGCGCCGTTTTCCGGCACGGCGCGGACGCGCGCTTTCAGATGGCTTCGCTCGTCCGCCGTGGTCTCGATGCCTTCGAGCCTGTCCAGCGCAGCCTTCGGCGTCAGCCGGACAAACAGCTCGACGCCATCATCGCGCAGGCGAAACGGCGCGCTCATACGATCATCGGCCTCACAGGACCAGAGGCGCCACACTGGTCAATATGAACTGCCGCAGGAAGAACAGGATCAGAAGCAGGATGATCGGCGAGATGTCGATGCCGCCAAGGTCCGGCATGAACCGGCGGATCGGCCGCAACGCCGGTTCGGTCAGCCGATAGAGCATGTTGCCTATGGAACCGACGAACTGATTGCGCGAGTTGACGACGTTGAAGGCGTAAAGCCAGGAAAAGATCGCCGATGCGATGATGATCCACCAGTAGAGGTCGAGCGCCATGACGATTGTCTGAATGAGGGCGAGCATGCCGGTCTCCAATTGTTGCCGACATGTAGCCATTGCACGCGAAACCGGCAAGGGCCGCCTGCCACGGTGCGCCGGTACGGCTGCCAGGCCACTGGATTTCGGCAAACCTCCGCCTTGACAGGAAACCGCGGCGCCCGATAAATGCGCCCATCCGCTGGACGGGGCTGTAGCTCAGCTGGGAGAGCGCGTCGTTCGCAATGACGAGGTCAGGAGTTCGATCCTCCTCAGCTCCACCAGCGGATTAATTCCTCGCTCTCCGCGCCATATGCAGTCCGCGACGCTCGTCCGGGCTGGCCTCCACGGCTGGCATTTGCCGTGCCGGCGCGCCTAAAAGGCCGCGCGCCGCGCCGCCTGTTTTCGCAATCTCCGGCAAGACTTTTGTCAATTGGACTTATGGCGGAAGCGCTCGTCGATTGTTTCCGTTTTTTTTGCAAACCGCCCCACTAAATTGACGTTACCAAATCAGTTTTTTCTGTGCGTTGTGGCCAAGGCGTTTCGGCGGGGGCGACCGGAGACGCTATATGGATTTCGAGTTGAAATGAAAAACCCGCCCGCGGAAGCAAAGACGTGTCAATTCGCGAGAATCTCGCTGCAAATCTTAGACGGCTGAGCAAGGACCATGCCTCCGTAAGTGCGGTATGCCGTGAGCTGCACATCAATCGCACGCAGTTCGAACGCTACCTGCAAGGGCAGACCGTTCCCAACAAGGCCACCGCCAAGCTGATATGCGATTACTTTCGGATCGACGAGGCCGAACTGTACCAGGATCCCGGCGCACCCGAGCCCGCGATGCGTGGCCTGCCGCCGGTTTCCGAGAGCCTGTTCAACCAGATGATCCGCCCTCCCAGTCCTTCGATCGCGGGCGGCACCTATTTCACCTATTTCTCGATCCCGGGCCGCCTCGACCTCCTGATGCGCTCGGTGACCTTCGTGCGGCGCGAAGCCGAACTGGTCACCTTCCGAAGGGTCACCGGATGGTCGGAGCGCCAGGGATCGACCTGGGCACGAGCGCGCGGCAATCACTATGGCGTGGCGATCTCGCGGCTGAACTGGATCTATTTCAGCGGCATCAATCGCCGACAGACCGGAGAGCCGTCGCTGATCTCCGTGCAATGGGCTCCCATCTCCGAACCGGTGCTGATGGGCAAGGCCATGCTTCTGACGGAGGCCGGCCCGGCATTCGTGTCCGTCATCATGCGGCGCGACATTGCCAATATCCAGGCAAGGGATGCCATCAGCATGGCGCATGTCATCAGCCTCGACGATGCGGGCGTCGACCAACTGGTTGTCAGCCTGACCCGGGACGGGTTGGGCTAATCCCTCGGATCGCCGTGTCTTACGCCAAATAAGAATAAGCGTACGCCGATAAAGCGTATGCCAACGATTGTCTACTCTGTATCTGAATAAAATCGATATTTTACACTTTAATGCCAGGAAAGATAATCCACACGTCCGTCTTCGGCTCGTGGTTTTACTATAATTTTAACAAACCATTAACTCTTCCGACCTTACCTTTCTTCACGCGGATCCCATTCTGGGGGTCTTTCAACGGATCCCAAATGGGGGTCAGGAAAGGGATAAAAATGGCCAAGAAAGTGACTAACGCTCCGAAGCTGACGATTGCCGCCGGCACGCAGACCGTCTTCTTTTCGCAGGGTATGCACTACAACAAGCGCTGAAGCCGTTCTGCGCCGACGAGCGGTTCGCTTGTCGGCGCCTCGGCTCCGCAGATGGCATCCAGCTTCATGAAAATGCGCTCTTCGAAAACGCTCGTTTTCTACCCCGGACCGAACAAGGTCACGGCATGCAACTTCCTGACCAGAAGCGTCTTCGAATGCAGCCCTGAGATGGTCGGCCTTCTCGCATCGTGGGACAAATGGGCATCGACGGCGGACATTGCCCGCGCCCATGGGTGGTCGAAGTCCGAGTTGAAGGCTGTCGTTCCGCAGTTGCTCGATTTTTCCGCCCTGGTCACCGCCGGATCGCCTCTCGCCGAGCAGGAGGAACAATTTTCAGGACAATGGAGTTGGGGGCTTCCGACGGCGCTGATGCATTTCTGCGTCCAGGACAGCGAATACATGACCATCGAGCAGGCGGAAGAGCGGCAGATAGAACGCGCCGGCCATACGCCGCAGCCGGACCTCCTGCTCAAGAATTCCGCCGGCGCTATCCAGCTGCCGAATGCACTGGAAGACAACGAACTTCTTAGCTTGATGGCGCGGCGCCGCACCAACCGCACGGCGGCTCAGCCCACCATCACAGCCAAACAGCTTTCCGATTGCCTGTTCGCAGGGCTCGGCATCATCGGCGAGACCGCCAATTGCGTTGGCACCCTGCCGCTTGGCATGACCCCTTCCGGCGGCGCGCGGAATCCCTATGAGGCCTATGTGGTCGCGCTCGGCGTCGATGGCCTCGAGCCCGGTGTCTATCATTATTCCGCCGCCGATCACGACCTTGGCAGGATTTCCGCGAACCATCTGCCGAAGATCTCCGAACTGGTCGGCGGACAGGAGTGGGCTGATAGCATGCCGTGCCTGATCCTGCTTTGCGCCAGGCTCGATCGCACGATGTGGAAATATGAGGACGCCAACGCCTATCGTGTCGTGCTGATCGAGGCCGGCCATATCGGCCAGAATATCATGCTGGCGGCGACCAATCATGGCCTGTCGGCATGTCCGACAGCCGCGCTCAATCATTCCGCCATCAAGCGGCTGCTTGGTCTCGACAGTCTCACCGACGCACCGATCTATGCCTTGACCCTCTCGACCCCGGAAAGAGACCCGTCCACCGCGAGCCAATCCATCAATTAGTCGACCAACAATGTGCAGTCCGGCCAGTAACGCGTTCCCCAGGGTATAACCAGAGACAGGAGCAGCACGTGCCAAATCAATCCTTACGCCAGTCGGAAATCGATAGTCTTCAATATATTTCGTCGATGACCAATGAGCTCGTGCAAATGGCCGAATCAAGCCGTTTTCCGATGATCTCCTATCTGCTGGGCATGGCCTATGCGGAGGCCTTCGACGTTCTTCGCGGCGCACGGCCGGCCAGGCATGCGCAGCTCAGCGGCAACCCGCTGCACCCCAAGGCGCAGGCAAAAGACAATCGTGCCGCCCAGCCACGGAGAGCGTAGCGACATGCAATCGTCAGCCGCATGCGCGGTGGCCGGCTCGACCTCCCGGCCAAACCGCTGGGAGACGCTGTGCGCGTTGCAAAGCCTGCTGCCGCTGCTGAAGAAAGCCGCGACGGATCTGCACCGCGCCGACATGGTCTACTGGTTCGAGCAGGCCGATGCCGAGGTCGCCAACATCATCAGGGGCCACCCCTCCGATGCAACCGCGATCCCGACCCTGATTGCATCCTGCCCGCAGGACCGGCATCCGGTCGCTCAGGCTTGATGCAAGTCGCCCGCCCAAACGCCACGCGCTTAGTGGTTCAGCGCCGCTGAACCGCTCTGATCACCAGCTTTCAGGCAATTCCAGACCGGAGCCTATTGCGCGCCTGGAATGCCAAGGGGGACCTGCACATGAACATGATAGCCAACATCAGAAGCGTCGATGCCAGGGAAAGCATTTTCAGTCGGCTCGACGTCTTGATCGCCAGGCGACCGCCATCGCCTGACGCCGCGCGGATCGAGGCCCGCCAACTCGTCTCGATGGCGATTGCCGACAGCTGCCAGGCCGACAGTCTCTGGGGTACAGTGGACGCCTTCCACGCCCATTTCGACTTCATGATGCAGACCATCGAGATCAACGGAGCCGATGACCCGAGCCTCGGGCTGTTGCGCACGAAATGCCGTTTCTACCTCGAACAGGTCGAGGCCCTGAGCCTGTCACTGACCTATTGACAGGCCAGCCGATCAAGTTCGGCTCTAGAGCAATTCCAGGAAAAGTGTGAAACGGTTTTCCCGGGAATACGCATAGCGTTTTCCCTTGGGAATTGCGTCAAAACAAGAGTTAGAGTAGTTGGCCGTTTCCGTGAAACGGTGAGCTGCTCTAGTTGCGCAGGCTGAACACGAACGGCGCTGTACGGCTCAGACGCGAGCCGAGGTCCGGTGGCGGTGCCGGCACCGTGGCGCCTTGCAGCACGGCGAGCGCCGCACGGTCCAGATCCGCATCCCCGGAGGAACGAGAGAGCTTGGCGGACAGGACCCGGCCGGACGAGTCGACCGTGAAGGCGACATACGGCCTGCCTTCCACGCCTCGGGCCTTGGCAGAGCTGGGATAGCGCGTGTGCCGCTTGATCCAGGCGCCCAGACGGGAGTCCCATTTGCTGGAGTCGCCGGAGCGCGACGTCGATTCCGCCGCCTTCGGCGCCGCGGTCCTGGCCGCGGGCCGTGCGTCGGCGCTGGCGACGGTTGCCGTCTTCGGCGGAGCCGCCTTCTCCTTCTTAAGCCGCGGCTTGGGCTTCTCGACAGGTTTTTTCGCCTTGGCCTCGACCGGTTTCTTGTCTTTGACAATTTCGACCGGTTTCGGCTGCGGCAAGGGAATGACGACGTCTGGCGTAACGGCCTCGACAACATCCGGGATGACCTCATCCGGCGGCGGCTGATCGGCCTGTTCAGCCGTTTCGGTCCGGTTGGGTTCGGCCTCGTCAGGCGCGACCGCTTCCGGCGGCTCGACAACCGGCTCCGCCTTTTCGACCGGTTCTTCAGGCGTCGGCTCGGTCGTCGGTGTCGGTTCGGTCTGATCTGGCGTCACCGCGTCCAGCGCGGCGACCTGTTCTCGTACGGCCGGCATCACCACCATCGGCGCCATCTCGATCACCTGGGCCGGTGGCGGACCGCCGTCCGCTTCGGTGACCATGGTGAGATTCTGCACTGCATAGGCGACCGCGACATGGGCTCCGAGGACCAGCGCGGCAGCACCGGCCCACAAGCCAAGGTCGCGCCAGCCGAAGCGCGACATCTGGACCGAGGGCACGGCGACCGCTTGCGTCATGGCGCCGCCGCACCGGTGGCTGTGGGCGCGGGGGCATTGGACGCGGGAGCCGTCTCCAGGCCGACCAGCGCGATCTTCAGATAGCCGGCGCCGCGCAACAGGTTCATCGCCTCCATCAGGTCGCCATAGGCGACCGCCTTGTCGGCGCGCAGGAAGATGCGCGTCTGCTTGTCACCCTTGGTCTTGGCGTCCAGCGTCGCGGCGAAAGCCGGGCGTGGCACGCCGTCATTGCCGATCGCCAGCGTCAGATCGTCCTTCAGCGTCAGGAACAGCGGTGTCTCGGGCCTCGGCGCGGGCGTTGCGGTCGAACCCGGCAGGTCGACATTGACATCCACCGTGGCCAGCGGTGCCGCGACCATGAAGATAATCAACAACACCAGGATGACATCGATGAACGGGGTGACGTTGATCTCGTGGCTTTCCTCGAGATCGTCATCCATGGTCTGTCGGATTCTGCTTCCCATGGCGCTACTCCGCCGCCAGTGGCGCGGCCGGCGCGACGGTGCGGAAGTCGAGGTCGCGGCTGACCAGTCGTTCGACCCCTGCCGAGGCATCGGCGAGGATCTGCCGATAGCCGGCTATCGAGCGGGCGAAGACGTTGTAGATGACGACGGCCGGTATGGCCGCGACCAGGCCCATCGCGGTGGCCAGCAGCGCTTCGGCGATGCCCGGCGCGACCACGGCGAGATTGGTGGTCTGCGCCTGCGAGATGCCGATGAAGGCGTTCATGATGCCCCAGACCGTGCCGAACAGGCCGACGAAGGGCGCGGTCGAGCCGATCGTCGCCAGCACGCCGGTGCCGCGTGACATGCGCCGCGCCGCCGCCGCCTCGATGCGCGACAGGCGCGACGTAACCCGTTCCTTGAGGCCATCGCCTGAGACATGATCGAGGGCGCCGGCTGAGAGTGCGGTCTCCTCCTCGGCCGCCCGCACCAGCAGCGCGCCCGGGCCGCCGCTGCGGTCGAGGGTACTGCTGGCCTGCTTCAGCGTGGCGGCCTTGCCGATCGCCCGCACGGCGCGACGGATGCGCAGCTTGCCGCCGAAAAGCTCCAGCGACTTGGCCAGCCATATCGTCCAGGTGACGAGGGAGGCAAAGGCCAGCCCGATCATCACCGCCTTGACGACGATATCGGCCGCCATGAACATGCCCCATGGCGACAGGTCATGCGGCAAGGTCAATTCCATCGCCGTCGAAGGTCCGGCCTCGGCTGGCGCGGCCGTGTTCGGCTGGGTGCCCGGCTGCGAAGGCGCCATCGTGGCCGGCGGAGCGACTGCCGGTGCGGCGGGCGCCGGCGCAATCGGCGCTGGGGCCGTGGGAGCAGCCGGGGTGGGGGCATCAATCGCCGGCGCGGCACCGGCCGGTTGCTCCTGGGCCATCGCGCTGCCGGCCGACAGGATGACGGATGCGACCAACGCCGCCAACAAACCACTTCTCGACAACAGCTTCTTCCTTGTTCTCACAGCGGCCAGCCGCCTTCTATTTCCCGCCGCCGCACCAGATCTCGTCACTGCACATAGCCGACAGGCTGGCCGGTGACGGGGTGCGCGAACACGCCCATCTCCACGCCGAAAATGCCTTTCAGCACATCGCTGCGCATGATCTCGGCTGGTGTGCCGCGCGTCAGCAGCTTGCCGTCCTTGAGCGCGATCAGCTCGTCGCAGTAGCGCGCCGCCATGTTGGGATCGTGCAGCACGACGACGACGCACAGGTCGCGTTTGCGGCTGAGTTCCTTGACCAGCCCGAGCACCTCGACCTGATGGGCGATGTCGAGTGCCGAGATCGGCTCGTCGAGCAGCATGACGCCGGCGTTCTGCGCCACCAGCATGGCGAGCCAGGCGCGCTGGCGCTCGCCGCCCGACAATTCGTCCACCAGCCGATCCGCGAACCCGTCCATGTCGGTCAGGGCCAGCGCCTCGTCGACATGCTGCCTGTCCTGCGCGCGGAAGCGGCCAAGCGCGCCATGCCAGGGATAGCGTCCCAACGTCGCCAGTTCGCGCACGGTCAGGCCGGTCGCCGCCGGTGTCGTCTGCGGCAGATAGGCAAGCGCGCGGGCAAATTCGCGGGCGCCCCATTGCGGCAACGGACGCCTGGCGAAAGTGATGGCGCCTGAACTCGCCGGCTGTTGGCGCGCCATGAGCTTGATCAGCGTCGACTTGCCCGAACCATTGTGGCCGATCAGCCCATAGACGCGCGAGCGCTCCAGTTCGAGCGAGACCGGACCGAGCAGCGTCCGCTCGCCGACGGCAAAGCGCACCGCGTCGATATGGAAGGCAGTCTGGGCATCAATTCCAGCCATGCTCATGGCTTTTCTCCAGTGCGGCCGCCCGCATTTCCAGATTCCGGCTTTCGACGGCTCATGCCCGGTTGACTATGAAACATGACCTTACTAGTCAACATTGAAGATGACTGCAACGATCAACAAATCGTCGCGACCGGCAATATCGACATGAAATTTGGAAAAGGGGGCGCAGGATGATCTCGGGACGTGGACTGATTTGGCAGGACCGGATGGCGCGAAAGCGCCTGCTGATCGCAGCGGTGTCGGTGCCGGCCCTGCTTGGCTGCGGCCATGCACTGGCCCAGGAGACGGTCACCACCACCCTGGACCCGATCAACGTCCAGGAACGTGTCAAAAGCGCCTTCGGGCCGGTCAAGGGCTACGTGGCCACCAAGGGCTCCACCGGCACCAAGACCGACACGCCGCTGATCGAGACGCCACAGTCGATATCGGTGATCACCAAGGGCCAGATGGAAGCACAGGCGATCGACAATCTCGGCGGCGTTCTGCGCTACACGCCCGGCGCCACTGGCGATCTCTACGGCACCGACAATCGCGGCCTCGGCCTGCAATTGCGCGGCATTTCGAACGCCAACGGCGTCTTCTACAAGGACGGGCTGCAGCTCAAGGAGAGCAATTTCACCCTGTTCACCGCGCTCGATTCCTACGGGGCGGAACGTTACGAAGTGCTGCGCGGACCAGCCTCGGTGCTTTATGGCCAGGCAAGCCCCGGCGGCATCATCAACTATGTCAGCAAGCGGCCGACCGAGGAAAACCTGCGCGAGATCGAACTCGGTGGCGGCAGCTTCAATCGCTATGAAGGCAAGTTCGATTTCAGCGGTGCCGTGAACGCCGACAAGTCGCTGCTGTTTCGCCTCACCGGTGCCGCTCACATGGGCGACACGCAGACCGATTTCGTCAAGGACGATCGCATCTTCATCGCGCCGGCGATCACCTGGCAGCCCGATGCCGACACCAGCCTGACCATCCTCGCCAACTATCAGCGCGACCGCTCGGGATGGGCGATGCAGTACCTGCCTGCCTACGGCACGGTCATACCGGGCAAGGACGGCAAGTACCTGCCGAACAGCATGTTCGTCGGCGAACCCGGCTTCGATTCCTACAACAACGACCAGGCCTCGATCGGCTACGAATTCGATCACCGTTTCAACGAAACTTGGCAGGTGCGACAGCATGCCCGCTACGTCCACCTCACCCACACCGAGGAGGGCGTCTTTGGTGGCGGACTGACGGACTCGAACGGCCTGGAACCTTCAAGCGGCGACTACTACCGTTACGCAGATGCCGGCGGCACCAAACTCAGCGGCGTCACCATCGACAACCAGGCACAAGCCGATTTCGACACCGGGCCGCTTGCCCACACGCTGCTCGTCGGCCTCGACTACAAACGCTACACTTACCGCGACTATGCCTCGGAAGGGACCGTCGAGGACGGTTTCAACATCTTCGATCCGGTTTACGGGTACCCGATCACCGATCTGACGCCCTACACCGATACCGACACCACCCAGCAGCAGGTCGGTCTCTATGCCCAGGACCAGGTCAAGTTCGGCAACTGGCGGCTGACCCTTGGCGGCCGCCAGGATTGGTCGGATGCCAAGGTCTACGACAATCTGGCCGGCGGCTACATTCCCGAGCAGAAGGACAACGCCTTCACCAGCCGCGCCGGCCTGGTCTATCTCGCAGACAACGGCCTGGCACCCTATGTCAGCTATTCCGAGTCGTTCCAGCCGGTGGCCGGCGCCGATAGCGACGGCAATCTGTTCGTGCCCGAGACCGGCAGGCAGTACGAGATCGGCCTGAAGTACCAGCCGACTGGCTGGAATTCCTTCATTACGGCATCGGTTTTCGACCTGACCCGACAGAATGTCGTGCGTTCCGGTAATGAGGGCTCACCCAACGATCTGTTCCAGACCGGTGAGATCCGTTCGCGCGGCGTGGAATTCGAGGCCGTTGCCAGCCTCGATTCCGGCTTCGACCTGAGAGCGGCCTACACCTATCTCGACACGAAGATCACCAGGGCGACCGCTGTCGAAGACGTCAACGGCGTCTGGGTCAGCAACGAGGGCAACACGCCCTTCGGCGTGCCGGCCCATTCCGCATCGCTTTGGGCCAATTACACCTTCATGAGCGGCAAGCTCGAAGGTCTCGGCCTGGGCGCCGGTGTCCGCTATGTCGGCTCGACCTATGGCGACGACGCCAACAGCTTCAAGGTTCCGTCGGTCGTGCTCGCCGACGCGGCGGTGCATTACGCCTGGCAGAACGCCACGCTCAGCCTCAATGCCAGCAATCTGTTCGACAAACGCTACGTCGCCTCCTGCTTCTCCTCGGGCTTCGGCTGCTTCTACGGCGAGGGCCGCAGGATCAACGGTTCGGTGAAATACACATGGTAGAAGCAATGTGGCGGGCCGGCCCAAAATGGCGGCGCTGACACGGCGCCAGTATCTTGCCGGCCTCGCCGCGACCGGCCTCGCTTTGCCGGGCGGCACGGCACGCGCGGCACCTGCCCGCGTCGTCTGCCTGGAATGGACATCGGCCGAAATGGTGGTCTCGCTCGGCGTGTCGCCGCTCGCCGTCGGCGACACCAGGGGTTATGGCGACTGGGTCCAGGGCCCGGCGCTGCCGCAGGCCACCATCGACCTGGGATCGCGCAGCGAGCCCAATCTCGAACTGCTTCGGGAATTGCGGCCCGACCTGATCGTCGGCGCCTATGGCTATGGCTTGGACGAGAACAGCTTCACCAGATTGGCGCCGACCTTCAATGTGCCGTTCTACAGCGGCAAGGCTCCACCTTACGCGCAGGCGCAGCAGGTGACGCTGCAGCTTGGCGACATGCTTGGCCGTGGGACGGAAGCAGAAAACCTTGTCGGGCGCACCGAAGCCTCGATCGCCCAAGCGCGTGCCAGGCTGGAGCGGGCGGCGCAAAAACCGGTCTGCGTCGTCAGCATGTTCGACGATCGCCATGTCCGCGTCTACGGCGCCGGCAGCCTGCTGCAGGACGTCCTCGACCGGCTCGGCCTCGTCAATGCCTGGACTGGCGCCACCAATGAATGGGGTTTTTCGACGGTCGGCATCGAGGAACTGGTCGCCGTCGGCGAGGCGCAACTGATCTCGCTCGATCCGATCCCGCCGCACGTCAGGATCAGGATCGCCCGCAACTCGCTCTGGGCCAATCTGCCCTGCGTCCGGAACGGCCAGGTGCGGACCATTCCGCCGGTCTGGCCGTTCGGCGGTCTTACTGCCGCCGCGCGTTTCGCCGAATTCGTGGCAGCGGCATGATCGCTCAGGCAATGTCCCTGCCGCGACAGCGCGACGGCATCGGCGCGCTCATCCTGCTGGTGGCCGTGCCCGCGGGTCTGGCGCTGGTGCTGAGCGTCATCGATCTCATCCACCTTCTGCCGGCGCACCTGTGGTGGCAGGCGCTCACCGCCCCCGACACATCCGATCCAGTGCAGTTGCTGTATCGCTATGCTTTCCTGCCACGTGTCGCCGTCAGCGTGCTGGCCGGCGCGGCGCTCGGTCTCGCCGGTGTCGTCATGCAGCATGTGCTGCGCAACCCGCTGGCCGAGCCGACCACGATCGGCACCAATGCCGGAGCAAGCCTCGCTTTGGCGGCCGCCACCCTCTACGCACCATGGCTGCTGGAAGGCGGCCGTGAAGGGGTGGCGCTGGCTGGCGGCGCTCTCGCCACATCAGCCGTTTTCGCACTGGCGCGCGGGCGCAGCTTTTCGCCAGTGTCGATCATCATCGCCGGCCTCGTCGTCAGCCTCACTTTCGGTTCGGCCGGCGCGCTGCTGATGGCGCTCAACCGCGAATACACCGAGGAGCTGTTCATCTGGCAGAGCGGCTCGCTGGTGCAGAATGGCGATGCGGCCGTCGTTGCTCTGGCGCCGTGGCTGCTGGCCGGCATCTGCGCCGCGTTCCTGCTCTGGCGACCGCTACGCCTGCTCGATCTCAGCGACGACGGCGCGGCATCGCTCGGCACCCGCCCGGCCGTCATCCGCCTTGCCGGCATGGCTGTCGCCGTCTCGCTTGGCGCGTTGGTCGTCGCCGAGGTCGGCGTCATCGGGTTCGTGGCGCTCGCTGCCCCGGCGCTGGCGCGGCTGGCCGGAGCGCGCACGCTTGGCCGCCGCCTGGTCTGGTCGCCGCTGGTCGGCGGCGCCCTGCTCTGGCTCACCGACCGTCTGGTGCAGCATCTGCCGTTCGCCGGCGAAATCCCCGCCGGCACCGCGACCGCTTTGCTCGGCGCGCCGCTGCTGCTGTTCCTGTTGCCGCGAATGCGAACCACCCCCGAAAGGCAGGCCGATATGATGTCGTCCGTACGCCTGCCGACAAACGGCCTGCCGTTGATCGCCGGCCTGCTGGCGCTCATCCTCGCGGTTGTCGTCGCAATGGGCTTTGGCCGTGGCGCAGGCGGTTGGCACTGGATCGCATCCGAGGATTTGACCGAGCTGCTTGCCCTGCGCGCGCCTCGCGTCGTCGTCGCCCTGTCGGCGGGCGTCCTGCTCGCGGTCGCCGGCACGCTGATGCAGCGCATGACCGGCAACCCGATGGCAGCACCCGAAGTGCTCGGCATTTCCGGCGGCGCCTCTTTCGGCGTGCTGGCGCTGCTGTTGCTCAGCGACGGCTTCGACCGCGCGGCAATGCTCGGCGCCGCACTCGCGGGCGCCTTGCTGGCGCTGACGATCGTCGTGCTGGTCGGGCGGCGCAATGCACTGTCGCCGGCGCGGCTGCTGCTTGCCGGCGTCGCCGTGGCGACGGTCGCGTCGGCCTTCGCCGCGCTGCTTCTGGCCAGCGGCGATCCGCGCACGGGCTTCCTGCTCGCCTGGCTATCGGGATCGACCTATCGCGCAACGCCCAATGATGCCTTCACTGCCGCTGCGGTCGCGGTCGCCGTCCTCGCGCTGGCGCCGCTGACGGCGCGCTGGCTCGATATAGTGCCGCTCGGCGAAACTGCCGCGCGTGGCCTTGGCCTGCGGCTTGGACGGGTTCGCGCCATTCTGCTGGCACTTACCGCGCTGGCCACCGCAACCGCGACATTGGTCATCGGCCCGCTGAGCTTCGTCGGCCTGATGGCGCCGCATCTCGCGCGCATGCTCGGCTTCCGCCGTGCCGTGCCGCAGCTTCTGGCCTCGGCCATGACAGGCGGGCTGATCCTCGTTGCCGCCGACTGGGCAGGCCGGACGCTGATCTTTCCCTGGCAGGTGCCGGCCGGGCTCATCGCCGCCTTCGTCGGCGGCCCCTATTTCATGGCGCTGATGTGGAAAGGCAGGCAATGAAGTCGGCCCTGGCATATTGCCGACCCTGCCCTGCCGATTGTAAGCAGCGCCCATCGATGGCGGCCGGTGCCCTCGCCGCGTCCATCAAGACAGCTTGCGGTTCACCTCGATGATCAGACGTTTCCTGTCCTATTACGCGCCCTGGAAGGGGCTGTTCGCGCTCGACTTCTCCTGCGCGGTGCTGGCCGGCCTGCTCGAACTCGGCTTTCCCATGGCGGTCCGCACCTTCGTCGACCAGCTCCTGCCACGGCAGGACTGGACGCTGATCATCATCGCCTCGGCAGGGCTGCTGGTAATCTATCTACTCAACACGGTGCTGATGGCGGTCGTCACCTATTGGGGCCACATGCTTGGCATCAACATCGAGACCGAGATGCGGCGCAAGAGCTTCGATCATCTGCAGAAACTGTCGTTCCGCTTCTACGACAACCACAAGACCGGCCATCTCGTCGGTCGCGTCACCAAGGATCTCGAGGAGATCGGCGAGATCGCGCATCATGGCCCCGAGGACCTGTTCATCGCCATCATGACGTTCGCCGGCGCCTTCGTGCTGATGTTCACGGTCAACATGCATCTGGCGCTGATCACGGCGGTGATCGTGCCTCTGATCGCCTGGGTGACGATGCGCTACGGCGACCGCATGGAGCGCAACTGGCAGGCGCTCTACCGGCGTGTCGGCGATTTCAACGTCCGCATCGAGGAGAATGTCGGCGGCATGCGCGTCGTCCAGGCCTTCGCCAACGAGGAGCATGAGCGCACGCTGTTCGCGCATGACAACCAGCGCTACCGCCAGACCAAGCTCGACGCCTACCGCATCATGTCGGCCAGCAATTCGCTGAACTACATGGGCATAAGGCTGATCCAGCTCGTGGTCATGATTGCCGGCAGCTACCTCGTCATCACGGGAGGCCTGAGCAATGGCGGCTTCGTCGGCTTCCTGCTTTTGGTCGGCGTCTTCGTGCGGCCGATCGAGAAGATCAATTCGGTGATCGAGACCTATCCAAAAGGCATTGCCGGCTTCCGCCGCTACACAGAGTTGCTCGACACCGAACCCGACATCGCCGACCGGCCCGGTGCCGTTACCGCCAGCGGCCTCAAGGGCTCCATCGAATATCGCGGTGTGAGCTTCGGCTACGGCGACGGCAAGCCGGTGCTGAAGGATATCGATCTCACCATCCGCGCCGGCGAAACCATCGCCTTCGTCGGGCCGTCAGGTGCCGGCAAGACCACCATATGCTCGCTGCTGCCGCGGTTCTACGAAGTCAGCGCCGGGCGGATCAGCATCGACGGCATCGATATCAGGGACATGACGCTCGCTTCGCTGCGCGGCCAGATCGGCATCGTCCAGCAGGATGTCTTCCTGTTCGGCGGCTCGATCCGCGAAAACATTGCCTATGGCCGTCTCGGCGCCTCCGACGACGCCATCGCCGATGCCGCGCGGCGGGCGCAGCTCGACGGCATGATATCAGGCCTGCCGGCCGGTTATGACACGATCATCGGCGAGCGCGGCGTAAAACTGTCCGGCGGCCAGAAGCAGCGGCTGGCGATTGCCCGTATGTTCTTGAAGAACCCGCCGATCCTGATCCTCGACGAGGCGACGTCGGCGCTCGACACCGAGACCGAGCGCGAAATCCAGAAGTCGCTGGCCGAACTTGCCGAAGGCCGAACCACGCTGGTCATCGCACACCGGCTGGCAACGATCCGCGGCGCCGACCGCATCGTCGTCGTCTCGGAGTCGGGCGTCGTCGAGCAGGGGTCGCACAGCGAACTGATCCGTGCCGGCGGCATCTATCGACGCCTGCACGACGCCCAGCATCTGGTGTCATCGCGTTGATTCACTATGGTAGCGGCCAAAGCAGGGAGCGCCCGGATGATCAAGGCAACGCCCTTCGACTTTCCCTTTGACGGCAGGCTGGTGGCCGAAAACACCGCGCTGATCGTCATCGACCTGCAGCAGGATTTCCTGTCGACGACGGGCTACTTCGCCAGGCAGGGCTATGACCCGTCGCCTCTGAGGGCGATCCTGCCGACGGTGAGCCGGCTGATCGCGGCCGCGCGCAAGGCCGGCGTCAGGGTCATCCATACCAGGCAGGGCTATAGGGCCGACATGGCCGATATGACGCCTTACGAAAAATGGCGCCGCAAGCGCTCCGGTCTCGACGGCACCGATATCCTGCTGCGCTCGGGCACGGGGTTCCAGATCGTTCCGGAGATCGACGTGGCACCGCACGACATCATCGTCGACAAGACCTGCAACAGCGCCTTCATTTATACGGATTTCGAGCTTGTGCTCCGCGCGCAAGGCATCACGCATCTCATGTTTTCCGGATGCACGACGGATGTCTGCGTCCACACCACGCTGCGCGAAGCCTGCGACCGCAACTTTCAATGCCTGACGATTTCCGACGCCTGCGCCAGCGGCGACAAACAAGCCCACGAGGCCGCGCTTCATATGGTGACGGTCGAAGATGGCGTCTTCGGCGCGCTGGCGGATTCGGGCGCTGTCATTGAAGGCCTGTCGCGGCTTGGCGACAGGCCAGAGGCAACAAAAGGCTGAAGGACTTCAGCCCGTTGCGCGCGTCTCCAATCCTGCACGAGACGCATATGCCCCAGGCTGGAATGCCTCGTGTTCGCGACGCGCCAGCGAATTGCGCAGCAGGGCGATCGTTTCCCGGCCGAGCGTTGCGATCTCGCGTGGCGTGTCGACACCGACAATCATGAATTCATCGATCCCGAGGGCTGCATAGGCAAGCAGCGACAGGGCGGCCTGGGCTGGCGGCCCGGCAACATCGACCGCCTTGTGACCGGAGGCGGAAGCACCTTGGTGAATCCCGACCGGAAGCGCGAAGCGCAGCTTGCCGGCCCGGCCATGTTCGGCGGCGGAGCGGCGCACCCGCTCCATCAATTGCCGGATCTCGTCGATCGAGCCCGGCGCCAGTTCAAAGACATCGGCATGTCGGCCGGCCACCTTGAGCGCCGTTCCGGACTGCCCGCCCATGCGGATGACCAGGTCGGCGCCGTGCGGTCCCTTGCGCGGCACGTAGCCGCCCTTGATGCTGTAGAACGTTCCTTCGTGGTCGAAGGGCCGGTCGTTCGACCACAGCCGCTTCAGCAGCACCAGATATTCGTCTATTCGCTGCCAGATGACGGTGTGCCCGACCGGCCGTGTTTCGGCGTCGGCATCGCTCAGCGGCTCGCTGATCATTCTCAGCGCCAGGCGTCCGCCGCTTTGCCTGTCGATCGACGCCAGTTGGCGGGCCGCCACGGTCGGTTCGACCACGCCCGCCCAATGGGTGAGCACGACTTCCAGCGACGAGGTGCGATCGAGCACCTGGGCCGCAAGATCCATGTTGGTCAGCAGTCCGGCCGAATCGTCGACGACGATCTTGCGGAAGCCGCCGTCCTCGATCAGCCCGAGCTTGGTCGCGGTCTCGGCAAAGTCGTAGAAAAAGGGAACCGCGGCATCGGCGGTCTTGCCGGGAATATGCGTGAACTCGATCGGCATTGCCATGTCCTCCGTGGTGTCGGGCGCGCGAAAGCACGCCGAGGATTCGGTTCATTCAACTCCAATTGCCTGTAAGTGGTGGGGCAGCTAACCCCGGTCGATCTGACGACTCAGGGAATAAGACCCAGAACAACGGCCCCGGTGAACACGAACGCAAGGGCAAAGACGAGATAGGCGAAAGCCCCGGCATAGGCCGGGCGGAAGGTCTGGGCATTGGCCGCCCGCTGGCCACTGCGATCCGCCTGGGCGTTCTGGATATAGGACATATCGACCTCCGTCTCGCCGGTTAATCTATAAAACTTGTAGACTTTGTCGATTGCTATTTTTCGGTCAAATCTAGAATAATTTTCTCTTATGTGATGGGAGGTTGGTAGTCACTTGCTTACAAGGCGCACTCGGGCGGCCGATCCGTATGGCGCGTCCGTTTTCGGGTCTGCGTCCGAATGGACCTATGGCCTTGCCCTCGCTGCACTCAATTCGTGGATTGGCCGCCCGGCGCCGGCGCGGTAGCATCGCCCAACCAGCAACGCGAAATCGTCACATAGGGGCAGAAAAAATGGGCACAAGACTGGCCGGCAAGGTCGCCATCATTTCGGGCGGCGCGACGGGAATGGGTGGAGCAACCTCGGAGCTGTTCGCCGCCGAAGGCGCCAAGGTGGCGATCATCGACCGCAACGGCGAGGCGGCCGCCGCAACCGCAGCGACAATCAGGGCACGCGGCCATGTCGCCGAGCATTTTGTCGCCGACGTCTCCGACGAGGCACAGGTCGAAGCCGCCGTGAAGGGTGCTATCGAAAAACTCGGGCCCATCACCGTGCTGTTCAACCACGCCGGCACCATCGTGATAAAGCCCTTCCTGGAGACCACGGTGCAGGAATGGGATTGGCTGCATGCCGTCAATGTGCGCTCGATGTTCCTGATGACGCGCGCCGTTTTGCCCGGCATGATTGCGGCGGGCGGCGGCTCGATCGTCTGCACCTCGTCGATCTCGGCGGTGGCGGCTACTCCCAACGAAGTGCTCTATGACACCACCAAGGGCGCCTGCCACATGTTCGCCCGCGCCATCGCCGTCGAGTTCCGCGACCGCAACATCCGCTGCAACGCCGTCTGCCCGGGCTTCATCCGCACGCCGCACGGCCTGCGCGAGGTTGCCGACCTCGGCAGGCTCGGCATCGATGTCTCGGACGCAGCGCTGGCCGCGCAGCAGGGCCGCATCGGCGAGCCGGAAGAGGTGGCGAGGGCGGCGCTTTACCTCGCCAGCGACGAGTCGAGCTTCGTCAACGGCACGCATCTGTTCGTCGACAACGGTTTTACCGCGATGTGAACAGCTACGCCGACAGCCGCCCGGCTGTCAGCGCTCTTCCCGTCTAAATGGCTTGAGCAGCGCCGACGGCGCCACCGCGTTGCGCGACATCACAGCCATGGCGACGATGGTGAAGATGAACGGCAGCATCAGGAACGCCTCGTAGGGGATGTGTCCGAGCCCGCTCGCCTGCATGCGCAGCTGCAAGGCATCGACGAAGGCGAACAGAAGTGCCGCACCCGCCGAGCGCCATGGATCCCAGCGGCCGAAGACGACCAGCGCGATCGCCACCCAGCCGCGCCCCGACACCACGCCGAAGGTGAAGGCGTTGAACTGCGCCATCGACAGGAAGGCGCCGGCCAGCCCCATCAGCGCGCCGCCGAGGACAACCGCCTGGAAGCGTGTGGCGATGACACTGACACCGGCCGAATCCGCGGCGCGCGGATTTTCACCGACCATGCGCACCGACAGGCCCCATGGCGTGCGGTAGAGTATGAAAGCGGCCAAGGGAATGGCCAGGATCGCCATGTAGACCAGCGCGAACTGGTTGAACACCGCCGGCCCGAGCACCGGAATGTCGGACAGGATCGGGATCGGCAGCGTCTGAAAACCATTGATGTTGGGCGGCACAGACTGCTGGCCGAAGATCAGCCGGTAGAGGAAATAGGCAAGGCCCGACGAGAACAGCGTCACGCCGATGCCGCAGACATGCTGGCTGAGGCCGAGCACCACCGTGAACAACGCATGCAGCGCGCCCATCAGCATGCCGGTCAGCACCGCCGCCAGCACGCCGAGCCACAGGCTGCCGCTGAGGCTGGCAGCGGTGAAGCCTGTCATCGCGGACAAAAGCATGATGCCTTCGATGCCGAGATTGAGCACGCCTGCCCGTTCCGAGAACATTTCGCCCAGCGTTGCAAAAGCCAGCGGCGTGGCGATGCGGATGATCGCGGCCAGAAAGCCGACCTGGAAGATCTGTTCGAACACCGCGCTCATCGGGCAACCCCGACGCGGCGGATGCGATAAGCGGTGAACAGCAGCGCCACCAGCATGGCGAGCAGTGCGGTGCCCTGGATGACATCGCTGAGGAAGGCCGGCACGCCGGTCGCCCGCGACATCGCCTCGGCGCCGGTCATCACGGCGGCAAGGAAGATCGCCGCCGGCACGACGCCGAGCGGGTTGAGCCGCGCCAGCATGGCCACGACGATGCCGGAATAGCCGTAGCCCGGCGAGATGTCGCTCATCACCTGGAAATGCACGCCGCCGACCTCGCCGACGCCGGCCAGTCCGGCCAGCGCGCCGGACAGCAGCGCTGTCGAGATCAGCACGCGCTCGACATGGATGCCGCCATATCTGGCCGCTTCCGGGTTTTCGCCGGTGACCCTTATCCTGAAGCCGAGCGTGGTGCGCACGATCAGGAACCAGATCAGCGGTGCCGCCAGCAGCGCCACGATAACGCCGAGATGCAGCCTTGTACCTTCGATCAGCACAGGGAAATTGGCCGAATCCTCTATCGGCGGCGAGATCGGATAGCCGCTGAAGGAGTCCTTCCACGGTCCTTCGATCAGCGCCATCAGCGCGTAGTAGATGACCGAGTTGAGCAGCAGCGAACTGACGACATCGTCGACCTTGAATTTTACCCTGAGGGTCGCCGGCACCAGCGCGACCGCGGCCCCGGCCGCAGCGCCTGCGACCGCCATCAACACCATGGCGAGCGGTCCCGGCATCGGGATGGCGCCGACAAAGCAGCTGGCCACCGCGCCGGCCAGCAATTGACCCTCGGCGCCGATGTTCCAGAATTTTGCCCGGAAGGCGACCGCCACCGCCAGTCCGGTGAAGATCATCGGCGCGGCGCGCACCATCGTTTCGGTGATCGCATAGCTGTCGCCCAGCGAGGCCGTGAACATCACGCCATACGCATTGAGCACGCCGGCGCCGGCCAGCGCGATCAGGCCACTGCACAGGACAAGCGTCGCGCCGATAGCCAGCAGCGGCAAAGCGAGGTTGAACCAGGCCGGCGTAGAGGTGCGGACTTCCAGGCGAAACATCAGCTGTGCCCCTCCGCCCCGGTCATCATCAGGCCGAGCTGTGCGATCGTTGCATCGGCGCTGTCGAGCGTGCCGACAATGCGGCCCTCATACATCACCGCGATGCTATCGCAGAGCACCAGCAGCTCTTCCAGATCCTCGCCGATGACGATGATGCCGCAGCCCTTGGCCCGCATGTCGAGGAACTTTTCGTGGATGAAACGCGCCGCGCCGATATCGAGCCCGCGCGTCGGTTGCGAGACGATCAGAACCTTCGGGTCGAAAGCGAGTTCGCGCGCCAGAAGGGCCTTCTGCAGATTGCCGCCGGACAGCGCTCCCGCGCGGGTCATCGGCCCAGGGCACCTGATATCATAGGCCTTGATCTGCTCTTCCGCGAAGGCGCGGATCGCATCCGGCTTGAGCAGGCCTCTGCTGCTGAACGCGGCGGTGCCGATGCGCGGCAACACCATCGAATCCGCGAGCGGCAGGTTGGTAACCAGCCCCGTCGTCATACGGTCTTCCGGGATACGGCCGAGACCGAGCGCCTGCACCTCGCGGAGCGAAAAGCGTGAGACTTTCTGGCCGGCGATCGTCATCCGGCCGGCGTCAGGTACGCGCACGCCGGAGATGACCTCCGCCAGCGCGCGCTGGCCATTGCCCGACACGCCGGCAATGCCGAGGATTTCGCCTGCACGCACGGCAAGCGACACGTCGCGCAGCGCCGTACCCGAATGACGCGAGGTGGAAATGCCATTGAGGGTGAGCACAGCGGCACCCGGCGTCGATGGTCCCCGCGCCGGCGGCACGATCTCATGGCCGCACATCAGTTGCGCCATTGCGGACGATGCCGTGTTGGCGGGATCGTCGACGCGGCCGGCGACGCGCCCATGCCGCAGCACGGTGCAGCGATGCGTCAGTGCCCGCACCTCGTTGAGCTTGTGCGAGATGAAGATGATGCCGAGCCCTTGCGCCGCCATCGACCGCAACGCCGAAAACAGCCCGTCGACCTCGCTCGGCGCCAGCACCGCCGTCGGCTCGTCGAGGATCAAGAGCCTGGCGCCGCGAAACAGTGCCTTGACGATTTCGAGCCGCTGCTGCTCGCCGACCGACAGCGCCGAGACCGGAAGATCGGGATCAAGCGTCAGCCCATGCTGGCGGCCGATCTCGGCCAGCCGCGCCAGCCCGCCGGCGCGGTCGATCCGCCCTGTCTTGCCGGGAATGCCTATCAGCAGGTTCTCCAGCACCGTCAGCCTTGGCGCCAGATGAAAATGCTGGTGCACCATGCCGATGCCGGCGGCTAGCGCATCGGCGGAACTTGTGATCCGCACCGGCCTGCCCTGGATGAGAATCTCGCCGGCGTCGGGCGCATAGGCGCCGAACAGCACATTCATCAGCGTCGTCTTGCCGGCGCCGTTCTCGCCCAGCAACCCGAGGATTTCGCCGGGCGCGACGCTGAGATCAACGGCCTCGTTCGCCTTGACGGCGCCGAAGCTCTTGGTGATGCCGCGCATTTCGATGAGGGGGGCGGACAAGGGGGCTCCTGAACGGACGGGCTTTGCGATTCAACTTTGATTGAGAGGAATGCGCTGCACCCCCCTCTGGCCTGCCGGCAATCTCCCCCTCAAGGGGGAGATTGGATGTCATATCGGCTTTCGCCAATTTTCTTGAAAGAACAGCGCGTCGCCGAAACTGCTAATCTCCCTCCTTGAGGGGGAGATGTCCGGCAGGACAGAGGGGGGCGCCTAGCGCCAGCCCCTCAAACCAGAACTCAATCCGAAACCGGCGTGTTCTCGTCCACGTCGACGCGGAAATTGCCTTCGAGGATCTCGGCTTTCTTCTTTTCGACCAGCTCCTTCACGTCAGCCGGCAGCGTCTTGTCGAACTTGTGGTAAGGCGCCAGATGCGAGCCGCCCTTGGCCATGCGCGAGAAGTCGCCATAGTCCTGCGCGGTGAAGACGCCGGCCTTGACCAGCTTGATCGCCTGTTCGACCGTCGGATACATGTCCCAGACCGGGCCGGTAATGACCGTATCCGGGCCGAGGCTCGACTGGTCGGACATGTTGGAGATGGCAAGGATCTTCTTGTCGACCGCCGCTTCGATGACACCGAAGCGCTCGGCATAGATGACGTCGACACCGGCGTCGATCTGCGCGACCGCCGCTTCCTTGGCCTTGGGCGGATCGAAGAAAGAGCCGATGAAGGCGACCTTCTTCTTGATGTTCGGGTTGACCTCCTTGGCGCCGGCGAAGAAGGCGTTGACCAGCCGGTTCACTTCCGGAATGCCCATCGCCGCGACGGCGCCGATCGTGCCCGACTTCGACATCTTGCCGGCGATCATACCGGAGAGATAGGCGGGCTCGTGGATCCAGTTGTCGAACACGCCAAAATTCGGTTCCGCCGGCCCAGCACCGGAGCCGAACAGCCAGGCGGTCTTCGGGAACTGCTTGGCGGTGCGGCGCGATTCACGCTCGGCGGCGAAGGCATCACCCAGCACCAGCTGGTAGCCGCCTTGCGCGTATTCGCGCATGACGCGGCTGAAATCGGCGGTCTGCACCTTCTCCGACCATTTGTATTCGATGCCGAGTTCCTTCTCGGCTTTCTGCAGGGCGACATGGATCTGGTTGTCCCATGGCTCCTCGATCGGCGTGGCGAAGATCGCCGCCACCTTCAGTTTCTTGTCCTTGCCGAAGGCTGCACCCGGCAGCACTGCCGCAGCCAGGCCAAGCGCGCCCAACTCCAGCACATTGCGTCGCGAAAGCCCTTCGCGTGCGGATTGAAATCTGTTCTTTCGGTTTTCCATTGTATTCCCCTCTGTTCGACAGCCGTGTCGAGCCGGCTGTTCTAAAAATCAGACGAGGAACTATGGAACGGGTCCGGACTTTTGTCCACGTGGTCAAATTTGACCGCACCGGATTCTCGAAGTCAGCCGGAGAGACTTGCCGATCAGACCCGTTCCAGCGCGATCGCGATGCCCTGGCCGACGCCGATGCACATGGTGGCAAGCGCATACCGGCCGCCGCGCTCGCGAAGCTCCAGCGCCGCCGTGCCGGATATGCGGGCGCCCGACATGCCCAGGGGATGGCCGAGCGCGATGGCGCCGCCATTCGGGTTGACGTGTTCGGCGTCCTCGGCAATGCCGAGCTGGCGCAGCACGGCGATGCCTTGCGAGGCAAAGGCTTCGTTGAGCTCGATGACATCGAACTGTTTTGGTGTCAGGCCAAGCCGCGCGCAGAGTTTTTGCGTCGCCGGCACCGGGCCGATGCCCATGATGCGCGGCGCCACGCCGGCGGCGGCTCCGCCGACGATGCGGGCGATCGGCGTCAGCCCATACTTTTTCACCGCCGCCTCGGAGGCAACGATCAGCGCCGCCGCGCCGTCATTGACGCCGGAGGCGTTGCCGGCCGTCACCGTGCCGCCCTGCCGGAACGGCGTCGGCAGCTTGGCCAGCGCCTCGACCGTCGAGCCCGCGCGGGGGTGTTCATCCTTGCTGACAATGAGCGCATCGCCCTTGCGCTGCAGGATGGTCACTGGGGTGATCTCCTTCGCCAATCTTCCATTGGCTTGTGCGGCGACGGCCTTGTTCTGGCTGCGCACTGCGAAGGCGTCCTGGTCGGCCCGCGACACCGAAAAATCCTCGGCAACGTTCTCGCCGGTTTCCGGCATGGAATCGACGCCATACTGCTTCTTCATCAGCGGGTTGACGAAGCGCCAGCCGATGGTGGTGTCGTAAATCTCGGCATTGCGCGAGAACGCCGTGTCGGCCTTGGGCATGACGAAGGGTGCCCGGCTCATCGATTCGACGCCGCCCGCGATCATCAGCTCCGCCTCGCCGGCCTTGATGGCTCGGGCGGCAATGGTCAGCGCATCCATGCCGGAGCCGCACAGGCGATTGACGGTCGAGCCCGGGACCTCCTTTGGCAGCCCGGCCAGCAGCAGCGCCATGCGCGCTACGTTGCGATTGTCCTCGCCGGCCTGGTTGGCGCAGCCATAGACGACATCGTCGATCGCCTGCCAGTCGATGCCCGGATTGCGCTCGGCCAGCGCCCTCAGCGGTATCGCGCCAAGATCGTCCGATCGCACCGAAGACAGCGAGCCACCGAAGCGGCCGATCGGCGTGCGGATGTAGTCGCAGATATAGGCCTCGGCCATGTCATGCAGCCTTTGCTTTTCCGGTTCCCTCATGCGCCGCCTTGGTGCGGGCCTGCAGGTCGCGCAATGTCTTCAATTCGAGTTCGCTTGGCGCCGGTGTTTCGTCAAGCGCCTCCGCGAACTTTACCACCCAGCCACAGCTCTCCTGCACCTGCTGGCGGGTGACGCCCGGATGCAACGACACGACGGTGAATTCCTTGGTCACCGGATCCGGCTTCCAGATGGCGAGATCGGTGATCAGCAAGGTCGGACCTGATGTGTCGATGCCAAGCCGCTTGCGATGATCGCCACCCTCGCCATGGCCGAAGGAGGTGAAGAAGTCGATCTTCTCGACCATGCCGCGCTTGGTCTGCGCCATTGTGATGTAGATCTGCTTCGACGAGGTCGCGATCTCCGGCGCGCCGCCGCCGCCGGGCAGCCTGGTCTTGGGATGGAAATAGTCGCCGATGACCGTGGTGTTGATGTTGCCGAACTTGTCGAGCTGCGCCGCCCCCAAAAAACCGATCGAGATGCGGCCGCCCTGCAGCCAGTAGCGGAACATCTCCGGCACCGCGACGGTGGTGACGGCGGTCTCGCACAATTCGCCGTCGCCGATCGACAGCGGCAGCACATCGGGCGCGGTGCCGATCGTGCCGCTCTCGTAGATCAGCGTGATGTCAGGCGCATGTGTCAGCCGCGCCACATTGCAGGCCGCGGACGGTGCGCCGATGCCGACGAAGCAGACATCGTCATTCCTGAGCGCCCTGCTGGCGGCGATCGTCATCATCTCGTTGGGGGTGAAACCCAATGGATTGTCGCTCATGCCGCTTTCCTCAAATGCTCGACCCGGGCCGCGAAATCGCCGGCGCTCTTCTCGATGACGTTGGCCTGCATCCACGCCTGGAATTTCTCGCGGTCGGCGGCGATCTGGTCCCATTCGAGATAGGCGGCATTGTCACGCGCATAATAGCCATGTGCGTAGGACGGGTGCGAGCCGCCTGGCACGACGGATATCGCCGCGATCGTCCAGCGCGGCAGCACGGTCAGATTGGGGTGCAGATCGTCGAAATTATCGACCACTTCCTCCACCGTCACCACCGCTCGCTTGGCCGCCAGCACCGCTTCCTTCTGGATGCCGATGATGCCTTCGACCAGCACATTGCCTTGTCTGTCGGCCTTCTGCGCATGGATGAAGGTGACGTCAGGCCTGATCGAAGGAACAGCCGCCAGCACCTCGCCGGTGAACGGACAGGTGACAGACTTGATGTTCGGATTGACCGCCGCGAGGCCAGCACCGCGATAGCCGCGAAACACCGCGCAGGGCAGACCGGCCGCGCCCGCCTCATAGGCATTGGCCATGCCGGCATGGCTGTGCTCCTCGATCTCGATCGATCTGGGGAAACCGTTCTCGATGGCGTCGCGGGCGCGCCGCAGCAGGCCGACGCCGGGATTGCCGACATAGGAGAAGACGATTTTCTTCGCCATGCCCATACCGATCATCTGGTCGTAGATCAGGTCCGGCGTCATGCGGACCAGGGTCAGCTCGCGAAAACCCTGACGGATCGCCTCATGCGCCGCCGCCGTCGGGATAAGATGGGTGAAACCCTCGAAGGCGACCGTGTCATCATCGTTCAAATTCTCCGCAACGGCCTGTTTGAGCGGCAGGAACTTGACCATCGCATCGGCTCCGGGTTCAAAAGTTCGTATTGCGAACATATGTTTTGTATGCGATACTCTCTACGCTGGGCGAGGGCGCGGAGTCAATCCTGGCGTCGATGTCGTTCCGCGGAGTTGAGATGGACGAAGAAGCCGCTTCCCGTGATCATGTCGGCTCGCTCGAGCGCGGCCTTGCCGTCATGGAGATCCTGGCTCGGCATCCCTCGGGCATGACGCTGACCGAAATGGCCGAGGAAGCGGGCCTGACCCGCGCCGGCGCCCGCCGCTTTCTGCTGACGCTCACCGCCACCGGCTATGCAACGCAAGCCGGCCGCGTGTTCTCGCTGTCGCCACGCTTGCTGACGATCGCCCGCACCTGGCTCGGCGGCGCCTCGCTCTGGGCCTTCGCCGCACCCATCATGCGCGCTGTCGCCGCACAGCTGAACGAGGCCTGTTCGGCGGCGATCCTGTCGGGTGCCGATGTCGTCTATGTCGCCCGTATTCCCGGCCGCCGCATCCTCAGCGTGTCGCTCGATGTCGGCACCAGGCTGCCGGCCTATTGCACCTCGATGGGACGCATCCTGCTTGCCGGTCTGACGCCTCAGGAATTGGACGCATTCCTCGGCCAGGCGACGATCGAGAGACGGACGCCGAAGACGATCACCGACAGGCGTTTGTTAGCCAACGCCATCGGCAAGGCGAAAGCGGACGGCTTTGCCATCGTCGACGAGGAACTGGAACTCGGCCTGCGCTCGATCGCCGTGCCGATCCGCGACCGCGCAGAACGCACGGTCGCGGCCATCAACGTCTCGACGCAATCGGCGCGGTTCTCCGTCGCGGAGATGGAGCGGGAGATTCTGCCGGCGCTGCTGGAGGCCAGGCAGCGGATTGAAGATTTTTTTGTGGTTTAAGAGGCCTTCTCCAACAACCTTCACCGTCGGCGGGACAGCGCCCCCCTCTGCCCTGCCGGGCATCTCCCCCTCTTGGGGGGAGATCGGACGTCACGCCGGCTTTCGCCAATCTCCAACGACGCAGGAATGGGCGAAGCCACCAATCTGCCAATCTCCCCCCTTGAGGGGGAGATGTCCGGCAGGACTGAGGGGGGCGCGAAGGATCGCGGCGTTTTGCAATTCGCCGCCGCCCCGCCGACCCTCAATGCTTGATGCGATCCCGCATGGCATACCACAGCATGCCCAGCACATAGAGCGGACCGCGCAACGCCGTGCCGCCGGGGAATGGCATCGGGGTGAGCGTCGAGAACAGATCGAGCCGCGAGGCGTCGCCGGCGATCGCCTCGGCCAGGAGCTTGCCCGACAGCGTCGACAGGATGACGCCCTTGCCGGAATAGCCATGCGCGAAATAGACCTCGCCATAGTGCCCGACATGCGGCAGCCTGGATGTCGTCACCGACACCAGCCCGCCCCAGGCGTGATCGATGCGGCAGCCCTGAAGTTGCGGGAAGGTGGCTTCCATATGCGGCCGCACGAAGCCGGCGATATCGGCCGGCGGTGACGGCGTGTAGCGCTCGCCGCCGCCGAACAGCAGCCGGCCGTCCGCCGACATCCGGTAATAGTTGACGACGAAGCGTGTGTCGGACACCGCGACATTGGCCGGGATGACATTGCGCTTGCCCTCCAGCGGCTCGGTGGCGACGATGTAGTTGCCAACCGGCATGATGCGGCTGTTGACGCGCGGCTCCAGCCCATCGAGCAGAGCGTCACCGGCCAGCACGACATGTTTTGCATGCACCGATCCCTTTGCCGTCGAGATCCGGATCGAAGGCTCACGCTCCAGCTTCACCGCCACCGAATTCTCATGGATGACGACGCCGGCAGCAATCGCCGCGCGGGCAAGGCCGAGCGTGTAGTTCAGCGGATGCATGTGGCCGCCGAGCGGCTCATACATCGCGCCATGATAGGGTGTGTCGACCTTGGCTCGGGCTTCCGCCGCCGACAGGATTTCGGCGTGCGGGAACTTCATCACCGTGGCCAGGCACTCGACCTCTTCCTCGAGATCCTTGAGGTCGGAACCGTTGACCGCGCCGACCAGATGGCCGGTCAGCCTGAGATCGCAATCGATGGCATGGCGCTCGATGATGTCGAGCACCAGCCCGCGCGCCTCGAAGGCAAGATCGAACAGCACCTTTGCCCGCTCAGGCCCGTAGAGCTTGACCAGTCCCTTGGCGCCCTTGCGCAGGCCGGGGATCATCTGGCCGCCATTGCGGCCCGACGCCCCCCAGCCGATCTTGCCGCCTTCGAGCAGGACCACCTTCAACCCGCGCTCGGCGGCGTGAAGGGCGGCCGACAGGCCGGTGCAGCCGCCGCCGACGACAACCAGGTCGGTGTCGACGTCGCCGACCAGCGCCGGATGGTCCGGCGCCGGATTGGCGGTGGCGACATAATAGGATTTTGCGATATCGAGGCCCGAATTGAAGCCCGTTGAACTGGAAGCCATGATCACACCTTCAGCAGAAGGTGGTCGCGTTCCCAGCTCGTCACCACGCCCTGGAACAGGTCGAGCTCGACGCTCTTTACGCGCAGATAAGTCTGGAAGAAATCCTCGCCGAGCAGTTCCCGCACCGGGCCGCAAGCCTCGAAACGATCGAGCGCCTCCTCCATCGTCTTCGGCAGCGTGCTCTTGATCTTGTAGGCATTGCCCGACGCCTCGGGCGAGCGCGCCAGTTTCTGCTCGACGCCGAGATAGCCGGCAAGCAGCGAGCCGGCGATCGCCAGGTAAGGATTGGAATCCGCGCCCGGAAGCCGGTTCTCCACCCGCCGCGCGGCGCGGCCGCCGGCCGGCACGCGCAGGCCGCAGGAGCGGTTGTCATGCGACCATTCGATGTTGGCCGGCGCGCTGTGGTTCGGCCTGATGCGGCGGAACGAGTTCACGTTGGGCGCGAACAGCGGCATGATTTCGGGGACATATTTCTGCAGGCCGCCGATGAAGTGGCCAAACATTGCGGTGTCGGCATCGTCGCTGCCGGCAAACAAAGTCCTGCCGGCCTCGTCGATGACCGACATGTGCAGATGCATGGAGCTGCCGGCCTGTGCGGCGATCGGCTTGGCCATGAAGGTGGCGTGCATGCCGCTTTGCTGCGCGGCCTGGCGCGTCAGCCGCTTGAACAGCAGCACCTTGTCGGCCAGCGGCAGCGCATCGCCATGCAGGAAGTTGATCTCCAACTGCGCGGTTCCCGACTCATGGATCAGCGTGTCGAGCGGCAGGCCGGCCGCCGCCGCATAATCGTAAATGCGGCGGATCACCGGCTCGAACTCCTCGAGCCCGGCCATATCGTAGGGATGCTGCACGGTCTCGGCGCGGCCATTGGCGCCGACCGGGGCGGTCAGCGGACGGTCCGGATCCGGATTGGGCGCGGTGAGATAGAATTCCACCTCGGGCGCCACCACCGCCCGCCAGCCGCGCTTGGCGTAGAGATCGAGCACGGCGCGCAGCACATGGCGCGGCGAGGCCATCCAGGGCCGGTCGTCCATATGGAAGGCATCGGCAAAGACATAGGCCTTGCCGGGAGCGGCACCCGGCGCCAGGCAGAGCGTCGATACATCGGGCACCATGCGCATGTCCGGATCCGAATAGGCAAAACCCTCGTCGATCGAGCCGGAATAGCGGCCGTCGATGCTGACCAGGAAAGCGCTGCTCGGCAGATAGAGCGCGCGGTCTTCAAGCGCCTGGAGGAATTTGGCCGTCGGCAAGGCCTTGCCGCGCAGGACGCCGTTCATGTCGGGCACCAGGCACTCGACTTCGTTGATGCCGTGCCGGGTCAGCCAGGCTTTGGCATCGGTGTCGCTGGAGAGCGAGATGTTCGTGTTGTTGTCAGGCATTTCGTTCAAATCCGTATCAGAGAGAGTATGGCTTGCGCGGCCGCATCCGTTCCGGGCTTCAGCGCCATATGGGCTGCATTGTCCTTGAGGCGGGCACGCATGGCATCGTCGGCCAGCAGGCCGAGAATGGCTTTCTCCAACACTCCTTCGGTCCAGCCGTCACGGCCGATATGGTCGCCGGTGCCGGTCTCTTCGGCACGGCGCGCATTGTCGTGACCGTCCCAGCAATAGGGCATGATCAGCGACGGCACGCCGAAGCGCAGCGCTTCGCAAAAACTGTTGTTGCCGCCGTGATGGATGAACAGATCCGACTTCGCCACCACCGAGGGCTGCGGAAACCAGGCGTCGAGATAGACATTGTCCGGCACCGCGCGGTAAGCGTCGCGCAGGCCGCCGGCATTGACGATGAAGCGCGCCGGCAGCCTGTCGAACACCACCAGCATGCGCTCGATCAGGCCGACATCCATGGCACCCAGGCTGCCGAAGCTGACATAGACCAGCGGCCCGCCATTGCGCGGGAACACCGGCACCTCGAACGGCCCTTCAGAACGCACGCAGCCCTCGAGATAGACGAAGCGCGCGGGGTCGAGCGGCTCGGCACGCTCGCGGCGCACGATCGTCGGCGTCAGCAGCAGGTTGAGATCGGGCGACGTCTCGAGGAACTGACCCTTCGGCAGCGGCCCCAGTCCGGCATCCGCCCGGAAGCGGTTGAAGCGGTCATGCGCCGGCGCGCAAGCCGCCAGATACCTGGCCTCGAACGCCGCGCGTTGCGGGTCGTCCACGCCAAGCCCCGACAGATAGGGCGGCACATTGGCGTCCGGCAGCTCGGTCTCGGCGCAGGAGACGACGCGCACCCACGGACAGCCGGCGGCGGCGATCGCCGGGAACATGATGACATTGTCGAGCACCACGGCATCCGGCTTGAGCCGTGCCAGCAATTGGCGCAGCGGCGCCTCGGCATTGACCGCGGTGTCGACGATGGCCTGCCAGGTCGGAGCGACATAGGTCTCAAGCTGGTCGATCGGGCTCAGCCTGAAATGCGGCAGGTGCCGGCGCACGAAAGCCTGCCAGTAGCTCTGGCGTTGGCTCTCGCTCAGCGGCTCGTCGGTTGGCAGCTGGTATTCCTGGAAACCATAATCGGCAAAGACGCCGGAGAAACCGGCATGGCAGATGAAGACGGGCCGGGCGCCTTTCGCACGCAGAGCCTGCGCGATGCCGACGCAATTCAACGCCGCGCCGAAGCTTGCTTCGGGAAACAGCGCGATGGTCGGGCTGGCTTTACGCGTCAATTAATCCTCGTCATTCCGGCCGGCTGATCGTGCCGAACAGCGCGGGAGCCCCGCGGCTGGCCGCTTGCGGTCGCTGGTTGCGGGAGAGCCGCAGATGAATGCGAAGCAGATCGGCAGCCACCTCATACTGCAGGCTTTCAAGATGGTCGAGTATGACAAAGTGTTCGCGCAGCGATTGCCGCAATCGGAAGACGTTGACGCCGGCATAGATGCCCGGCAGCCGGCGCAGCCTGAGGTGATCGGCGAGCGCGTCGGCGATGAAGCGGTTGGCGCTGCCCTCGGCGAGCATGCCGTGAAAATCGATGTCCAGCCGCTGGAACTCGCGTGTGTCGAAGGCGGCGTCCGGCAGCGTCACCAGCGCTTCCATAGCCTGGCGCAACGTCGCCGCCCGCGCGCCGTCCAGCCTGAAGCCGGGCGTCAGGATGGCCGCGGGCTCGAGCAGCAAGCGGAACTCGTAGCTGTCGCCTTGCGCTTCCGGATCGTCGGGCGTGCGCCGAAACAGCCAGGACTGGCCAGGCGCACGATCCAGCAGATTCTCTTCGGTCAGTTTGTTCAACGCTTTTAGTACCGTCTTGCGCTCGGCACTGTAGCGCCGCATCAATCCCGCGACGGTCACCGTCTGGTCCAGTCGCCGCGCCGAGCGGTCGCGCAGGATCGCCTCGGCCAACTCGTCCTCCTCGGCAGCGGGCAATTCCGTGGCGACCGAAGCCTGCGCGGTGAGGTCGATGGCCAGATGATAACCGGACTCCGCCTCCCAGCGCACGACGCCCCGTTCCGCGAGCAGGCCGAGTGCCGCCCGCACCGGCGTGCGCGAGACATTGCACAGCGACGCGATCTGCTGCTCGGGCAAGCGTGTACCGGGCTCGAAGCCGCGCTGGCGCGCCACATCCAGGATGCGCTGCGCCAGATCAAGATGGTTGGTGCGGGGTCGTCTGGCTGCGGCTTGCATGGCTGGTCCAGCGGAAAACGGATGACCGCATTGATTTGACCGATCGCCCGAACGGACGCAATCGGCCAGTTTCCTCGGTCGTTTGGCAAATTATGGATTGACGTACTTTTTTCTGCAATAGTACTGTCAACACAATCGGCGAGAAAAAGACCGAGGGAACAGGATCGAGGCAGCGGCAAGGGTCGCAAGCGTTGGTCCGGCGAATGAAATTCGACGATCAACCGAATGGGAGTCTGTCATGACCGCTACCAGCCTGCGGCGCCGTGCGCTGAAAACATCTTCGATCGCACTTGGCCTGGCCTTGGCGCTGTCCGCGCCGGCAACGGCTGCCGACCTCGTCATTTCGAACTGGGACGGCTACATGGCACCCGACGCCATGGCCACCTTCAAGACCGCAACCGGCGTTTCGGGCGAAGTGGTGGTGCATGCCACCAATGAAGAGATCATGGGCAAGCTGATCGCCGCCGGCGGCAAAGGCTATGACGTGGTCTTTGTCTCCTCACCCTTCGCCGAGGTGCTGAACAAGCTCGGCCTGACCGAGCCGATCGACCACGCCAAGATCCCCAACCTCGCCAACCTCTATCCGGAAGCAGCCAAGCTGCCGCACGATGTCGGCAATGCCTTCTCGGTGCCCTACACCTGGGGCACCACCGGCCTCTGCTATCGCTCGGATCTGATGAAGGTCGCACCGGCCAGCTGGAGCGACCTGCTCGCGCCCTCCGACGAATTGAAGGGCAAGACCACCATGCTGGCGACCGACCGCTGGCTGCTGGCCGCCGGCCAGCTCGACAAGGGCTATTCGGTCAACGAAACCGATCCGGCCAAGATGGCCGAGGTCAAGGATCTGCTGATCTCGGCCAAGAAGACCCTGCTCGCCTATGACGACACCACCTTCTATTCCAAGCTGGTGTCCGGCGAGGCACTGATGGTGCAGGCCTGGGACGGCTGGTGCAATTACGGCATCGCCGAAAAGCCGGAGATCAAATACGTCATTCCCAAGGAAGGTTCGGACCTCTGGGTCGACACGATGGTGGTGATGAAGGCCTCCGCCAACAAGGACGCCGCCTTCCAGTTCATCAACTTCATGCTCGACGCCAAGAACCACGCCTGGGCGGCGCAGAACATCGACTACAAGGTGCCGAACAAGCCGGCGATGGAAAGCCTGCCGGCCGATTTCCTGGCAAAATTCCCCAACATGGCGATGCCGGTGGCCGATCTCGTCAAGTTCGAGCAGTTGCGTGACGTCGGCGACGCCCAGCGCGACTATTCGAAGATCGTCAGCGAGATCAAGGCTGCGCAGTAAGCGGCGGCACATCAGAGACCACGGCCGACGGCGGGTTTCCGCCGTCGGCCGCTGAATGCGGTACCCAATCGTGTCCTCAACCAGACTTCGTTCCTCCTTGCTGATGGCCCCGGCGCTGGCCTGGCTCGCGGCCTTGATGGTGGTGCCGTGCGCGCTGGTACTGGCGCTCGCCTTCTTCCGGCGTGGCATCTATGGCGGCATCGAATACACCTTCACGCTGGAGAATTTCGGCCTGGTCTTCGACCCGCTCTATGCCGGCATCTTCCTCAATTCGGCGCGCATCGCCGGCACCGCGACCCTAATCGCTGTGGTGATCGGCTATGCCGCCGCCTACGCGATATCGGCGGCACCGCGCCGGTGGCAGCCAGTGTTCCTGTTCGTCGCCGTGCTGCCGTTCTGGTCCAACTATCTGATCCGCACCTATGCCTGGATCGTGCTGCTCAACCGCGAAGGCCTGATTACCCAGCTGCTGCGCTGGTTCGGCTACACCGGCGAGCCGCCGTCGATGCTCTACACCGAAGGCGCGGTTATCGCCGGCCTGGTCTATAACTACCTGCCCTTCGTCATCCTCGCCTGCTACGCGCCGCTGTCGCGGCTCAACCCGGAACTCGCCGAGGCCTCGCGTGATCTCGGCGCTTCGGCAGCCACCACGTTCCGTCGTGTCATCCTGCCGCTGACCGTACCGGGCATCGCCGCCGGCGCGGTCTTCGTCTTCGTGCTGTCGATCGGTAATTTCGTCACGCCCGCGCTGCTCGGCGGCGGCCGCTTCCAGATGATCGGCAACCTCGTCTACGACCAGTTCCTGACCGCCAACGACTGGCCTTTCGGGGCGGCACTGGCGATGGCGCTGATTGCCATCATGCTTCTGGTACTGATGGCGCAAGCGCTGGCCGCCAATCGCGCCTCGGGTCACGTCACGCAAGCCGGCGGAGACACCGATGGCTGAGCGCTCCCCTGCCACGCGGCGCACGCTCTGGCTCGTGCTCAGCCTGGTCTTCGCTTTCCTCTACATCCCGATCGCCGTGCTGGTGGCGCTGTCCTTCAACGAAGGCGGGCTGCCGACGGCGTGGTCGGGCTTCTCCCTGAAATGGTACGCCTCGCTGGCCGGCAATTCGGCGATCCTGTCCGCGGCCCTCAACACGCTGATCGTGGCGCTGGTCTCGACCGCGATCGCCACTCTGCTCGGCACGCTGCTGGCGATCGGCATCGAGATGCGCCGGCAATACGGCAAGGCTCTCGAAGCGCTGATTTTCGCACCGATGATCATTCCCGACATCGTGCTGGCGATCGCGCTGCTCTCGTTCTTCTCCATGCTCAACCTGACGATGGGCCTGCACACCATCATCCTCGCCCATGTCGTCTTCAACCTCGCCTTCGTCTGCTCGGTGGTGCGCGCGCGGCTGAAGAGTTTCGACTGGTCGATCGTCGAGGCCTCCGCCGATCTCGGCGCCTCCGCGCTCACCACCTTCCGGCGGGTGACATTGCCGGTCATCGCGCCGGCGGTGATTGCAGGGGCGCTGCTCGCCTTCACGCTCTCGGTCGACGAGTTCATCATCGCCTTCTTCACCGCTGGCGCCGGCCGCGCCTCGACGACGCTGCCGATGCAGATCTACGCCATGATCCGCTTCGGCATCACGCCGGAGATCAACGCGCTGGCGACCATCGTCATGGCGGTCTCGATCACCGCGCTGACCCTGTCGCAGCGGCTCAACCGTGGGATCATCGGCCAATGAGCGAACCCCGCACTCTGCTGGCCATCGATCATGTGTCGAAGAATTTCGGCAGGGTGACGGCTGTCGACGGCATCTCGCTCGACATCCGCGAGAACGAGTTCTTCGCTTTGCTCGGCCCGTCCGGCTGCGGCAAGACCACGCTCTTGCGCATGCTGGCCGGTTTCGAGACGCCCAATGACGGGCGCATCCTGCTCGACGGACGCGACATCGCCAAAACCCCGCCCAACAAGCGGCCGGTCAACCTGATGTTCCAGTCCTACGCGCTGTTTCCGCATATGAGCGTTCGCGCCAATGTCTCCTACGGCCTGGAGATGGAACGTTTGCCGGCGGCTGAAATCCGCTCCCGCGTCGATGCCATCCTGGCGACGACCGAGCTCGTCCCCTTCGCCGACCGCAAGCCGGAGCAATTGTCCGGCGGCCAGAAGCAGCGCGTCGCGCTCGCCCGCGCGCTGGTCAAGCGGCCCCGGCTGCTGCTGCTCGACGAGCCGCTCGGCGCACTCGACAAGAAGCTGCGCGGCGCCATGCAACTGGAACTGAAGCGCCTGCAGCACGAGGTCGGCATCACCTTCGTCATCGTCACCCACGACCAGGAGGAATCGCTTGTCATGGCCGACCGCATGGCGGTGCTGAAAGACGGCAGATTGCTGCAATGCGACACGCCGCACGCGATCTACGAACACCCCGCCGATCGCTTCGTCGCCGACTTCATCGGCGTGATGAATTTCGTGCCGGGCCAAGCCGCCGCCGATGGCGTTGTAGCCACGAATGGCGCACGCATATCAGGCAAGGTTCCGGCAACGCTCTCGCCCGGCGCATCCGCTGTCGCTTCGGTGCGCCCTGAGCGCATCCGGCTATTCCCATCGGCGGAAACCGCCAACCGCATCACCGGCACGGTCGAGGCGCTGGCCTATCAGGGGCTGGACCTGCAGCTGCATGTCCGCACGCCCCTGTCGCCAAAACCGTTCCTGGTGCGCGTCACCGCAGATGCCGCCGACCGCCGGCCGGTCTCGTCGGGCGACCAGGTCGAACTCGGCTGGGATGCCGCCGATGTCAGAATTTTCGCAGAATGACAGGAGAAGCCTGATGGCGCAGAAGACGATCGCGTTTTTTCCAGAAGCCGCCTACGGCCCGGCGCTCAATTCCGTCGGCATCGCCCAGGCAGTCGAAGCGCGCGGCCACAAGGCGGTGTTCCTGTCCGACCCCGGCTTCGTCGATGTCTACAAGGGCTACGGCTTCGAGGCGCATCCGGTGAACCTGTCGGAGCCGATGCCGCCCGAGCAGATGGCGAAATTCTGGGAGGATTTCATCAACGGCCATATCCCGAACTTCCGCAAATCGCCCTACGACCAGGTCGACAACTACGTCAAGGATTGCTGGACGGCGATCGTCGACAGCGCCAAATGGGCGCAGAAGGATCTGCCGCGCGTTCTCTCAGCCATCAAGCCGGATGTGATCTGCGTCGACAACGTCATCCTGTTCCCGGCCATCAAGCAGTACGGCAAGCCGTGGGTGCGCGTCATCTCGTGTTCGGAAAACGAGATCGAGGACGAGGACATCCCGCCCCATCTCTCCGGCTGCGGCGAGAACGACCATGCCGGCCACCAGCGCTACCGCGACCACTTCAATGCGGTGATCAAGCCGATCCATGACGACTTCAACGCCTTCCTCACCGCCAACCACGAGGCGCCCTATCCGGTCGGCCAGTTCTTCGAAGCCTCGCCCTATTTGAACCTGCTGCTCTACCCCGAGGCGGCAAAATTCAAGCGCCGCCATCCGCTCGACCCGGCAAAATTCCAGTATCTCGAAGGCTGCGTGCGGCACGAAAAGCCGTACACGGTGCCGACCTTCTCCAGGAACAATGACGGGCCGCTGCTCTACGTCTCCTTCGGCAGCCTGGGCGCCGGCGATGTCGATCTGCTGAAGCGCATCATCGCGACATTGGGCAAGACGCGCTACAGGGCTCTGGTCAATGTCGGCGGCTACAAGGACCAGTACACGGACGTGCCCGGTAACGTCATTGTCGACAGCTGGTTTCCGCAGCCCTCGGTCATCCCGCAGGTCGATGCCGTCATCCACCATGGCGGCAACAACTCGTTCACCGAGTGCCTCTATTTCGGCAAACCGGCCATCATCATGCCTTATGTCTGGGACGGCCACGACAACGCCACCCGCGTCGAGGAAACCGGCCACGGCTTCGGCATGCCGCGCTACGACTGGACCGATGCCGAGCTGGTTGCCAGGATCGAGACCTGCCTGACCGACCCGGCGATGAAAGCCAAGCTGGCGAAGACATCGGCGCAGATGCACGCGCAGAATGGGCCGGAGAAGGCGGCAGGATTGCTGGAGGGGTTGCTGTGACCTCCTCCGCCCCACACCTCCACCAGGCCTCCACCCGCACCGATCTCGTCGACTGGGGCGTCCAGCCGGATGCGCTCGGCGGCACTTCGCACTCGACCGGCAGGCTCGTGCACAAAGGCCCGAACAACCAGCCGGAATCCGGCATCTGGGTCTGCACGCCAGGCCGCTGGCGCCTCAGTATCCCGCGCGACGAATTGTGCCATTTCGTCGCCGGCCGCGCGACCTACCGGTCGGATGTCGGTGAGGTGATAGAAGTCTCCACCGGCACCGTGGTCATGTTCCCTGCCGGCTGGAGAGGCGAATGCACCGTGCATGAGACGATGCGCAACGTCTACATGCTGGCGTGACCACGGAGCTTGATGACATGTCGACACCGCACTGGCCGAAGGCTTCGGCCGTGGAATTGGAAGACTGGGGCGCGGGCAGCAACACGCTCGCCCGTTCGCCGCGCGCTTCGGGCAAGATCCTGGCGCAGAACCCGGACGGATCGAGCGAATGCGGCCTGTGGACGTGCACGCCGGGCACGCGCAAGGTCACCTTTGGCGCCGACGAATTCTGCCACTTCCTGTCGGGACGCGGCAGCTATGTCCATGACGACGGCGAGGAGATCGCGGTCGAGGCCGGCACGCTGGTATTCTTCCCCGCCGGCTGGACCGGCATCTCCATCATCACGCAAACGCTGATCAAGGCTTTCATGTGCCGCTGAGCACTCATTTCCAAGGAATCGATATGATAACCCCCATCATGAAATCCCCGCTTACCATTACCGACCTCGTCGACTGGGGCGTCATCCCGACCATGATCGAGGGCCAATCCCATACCTCGGGCAAGCTGCTGTACAAGGGGCCGGAAGGCCGCTCCGAATGCGGGCTTTGGGTATGCACTCCGGGCAAATGGCACTGCCATGTCACCCGCGACGAGTTCTGCCATTTCCTCGAAGGGCGCTGCACCTATGTGCATGAATCCGGCGAGGTCATCGAGATCGAGCCGGATACGGCAGCGTTCTTCCCGCAGGACTGGAAGGGCGTCTGCACCGTCCATGAGACAATCAAGAAGGTCTACATGATCCGCTGAGCCTTCTCGATAATTCTGCCCTGCCGGACACCTGACGCGGCTTTCTGCGCTTCCGGTGCTCACGGACTAAATGTCCGCTGCGCTCCGGTTCTCGAAAGCCACGCCATCTGCCTCGGCAGGACGAATTCTCAAAAAGGCTCCATAAATGGAGAAGGACAAAATGGATTTCTCTCCTGACCGGCCAACCTTCTTCGTCAATCCGGACAACCGGTCGATGGCCGGCGCGGCAAAACCGGTGATCGATCCGGCGACGCTGGAAACCGTCGGCGCCATTGCCGCCGCCGGCGACGGCGAGATCGACGCTGTGCTCACGGCGGCAACCAGGGCGCAGGCCGCCTGGAAGAAGCTCGACGCCAAGAGCCGGGCCAAGCAACTGCATGCCGTCGCCAACGCCATCGAGGCGGCGGACTTCACGCGTTGCGCCGAGCTGATGGTGCGCGAGATGGGCAAACCCTACCCCGAAGCGATCGGCGAGATCGCCAATTGCGCGCCGATCTTCCGCTACTATGCCGAGATGGCGCGCGACGATGCCGGCAAGATCGCCGGCACGACGCAGGCCGGTTCGTTCCAGTATGCGCGCTACGAACCTTACGGCGTCTCCGTACACATCATGCCCTACAATTTCCCGATCCTGCTGATGTGCTGGACGGTCGCCGCATCGCTCGCCGCCGGCAATGCCTGCATCATCAAGCCGGCCGAGGCGACGACGCTGTCGACGCTGGACTACATGACCGTGTTCCGCTCGCTGCCAGAGGGGCTGGTCTCCTGCCTGCCCGGCGGAGCGGCCACAGCGCAGGCGCTGATCGCCTCCGACCGCACCCATGCCGTTGCCTTCACCGGCTCGGTCGCCGCAGGCAAGGCGGTGGCGGTGGCCTGCGCCGAACGCATGAAGCCGTGCGTCATCGAGGCCGGCGGCAGCGACCCGCTGATCATAAGCGAGCATGCCCCGCTCGAGATCGCGGCGGCCGGCAGCGTCACCGCCGCCTTCCACCTCACCGGCCAGGTCTGCACTTCGGCCGAGCGCTTCTTCGTCGTCGATTCCGTGCATGACCGCTTCGTCGCGCTGTTCGCCGAAAGGACGCGGGCGCTGCGCATCGGCAACGGCATGGACAAGACCGAGATCGGCCCGCTGGTCAGCGAAAGCGCGCGGACCAAAGTCATGCGCCTTGTCGACGATGCGATCGCTCATGGCGCCGTCGCAGTCACCGGCGGGCGTATCCCGCCTGCGTACAATGTCGGCTGGTTCTACGAACCGACGATCCTGACCGGCGTCACCCCTGATATGGCGATCGTGCGCGAAGAGTGTTTTGGACCCGTCGCCGCCATCTGCCGGGTCAGGGATTTCGACGAGGCGATCCGGCTTGCCAATGACAGCCCGTTCGGGCTCGGCGCTTCGGTGTTCACATCGGATCTGGCCGAAGCCCACGAGGCGGCGGAACGGCTCGAAGCCGGCATGGTCTGGGTCAACAACCCGCTGATCGACAATGACGCCCTGCCGTTCGGCGGCTGGAAGGCCTCCGGCCTCGGCCGCGAACTCGGACGCCAGGGCCTCGACGCTTTCCGCCGCTCCAAGATGGTGATCATTGACCACAAGCCTGCGATCCAGGACTGGTGGTACCCCTACCCCGACAGCTGGTTTCGCGAGACCGGCGGCCGCAAGCATGTCTGAGTGTTTCGAGCCTGGCTATCCCTGGACGCCAGCTCGGTGGCTATCCCTGGATAGCCAGCCCGACCATGAGCGGGAAAAGGCAATGCCGCCGAGTGAAACCCGGCGGCATTGCCTTTGACTGACCACTACCGTTTCGGCGGCGGTTCGTTACGGCGTCGTTTCCGTCTGCATCGCGGCAGCCGTCTGGTCGATCTTGCCGGCAAGGACGTCTTGAGCCCAGGACGTGACCGCAGCGTCGACGGGCTTGTTGGCCATATCCGCCAATGCCGCGTCGAGCGATGCATCATCGGTGCCGACCGCGGCCGCAGCAGCAGCAGCGTTGTCGGCAGCGACCTCGGCCTGCAGAGCAGCTATCTTCCCAGGCAGGGCCGCCTGATCTTCGGGCGACATCGCGGCAATCTGATCGGGTGTCAGGGACGTCAGCGCATCCAGCTTAGCCTGTGCTGCGTCGGCGGCGGCCTGAGCGACCTTGGCTTTGGCGGACTGCGTCACGAATGCCTGAAGGGCGGCGAATTTCTTGCTCTTCGAGTTCATATAGGCATTGATGTTGCGCTGCAGTGAGTTCAGCCGGCCAAGCTTGGCGTGGATGTTCTTCTCCTTGGGAACCGACGAAACCTTTGTGGTTGTGTCGACCGTGGTGTCGTCCGCTTTGGCCTTGGCCCGGCCCGGGGCCGACGAAGATTTGCCGTGCGAAGCGCCGCTCTTGCCATTGCTGCCGTTGTGGCCGTTGCCGCCCCCATTGCCATTGCCGCCAGCATTGCTACCGCCGTTGCCGTGCCCGTTGCCTCCGGCATTGCCACCGCCACCGCCGTGCCCATTGCCGGCGAGCGCCGGAGATGCCAGGAGCGCCAATGCGGCAAGCGCCGCCAGCAGAGTTTTCCGGTTTGTCATGGTAATCTCCTCGGGAATCGTCGCCCTGGCCCGACCGCTAAGCGACCGTCCTATGAGGAATTGCTAATAGTGCAGAGTAAACTTTAGACAAATGCCGTCTCAATACGCGATCTGGCACCCGGCCAGAAACTTAACCGACTGATATCAAACACAAATTCACGCTCTTGGACGGCCATGGCACTGAAGTCCCATGCCGGCAGGACTATAGTCCTGCCGGCAAGCAGCGGCATGGGTGAAAGTCTTTGCGTGGTACATCGGACAAGCTTTGAAAACAGGGGAGTTGATAGCGAAAGCAAAAGGCTCAGCCGATACTTTCACCGCCGTCGATTACCAGCGCCTGGCCGGTCATGAAGGATGAACGGTCGGAGACAAGGAACAGGATCGCTTCGGCGATCTCATCGGCGCTGGCCCAGCGGCCCATCGGGATCTTGGTGCGGACATAGGTTTCGATCGCCCCGCGTCCGCCCATCTGGGCGATGAACGGTTCGTTGAACGGCGTGTCGACCCAGCCCGGACAGAGCGCGTTGACGCGCACATTGTGCCGGGCATAGTCGAGCGACATCTGCCGTGTCATCGCCACCACCGCATGTTTGGAGGTTGCGTAGGCGATCATCTCGCGGTCGTAGAACACGCCCGAATTGGAGGCGGTGTTGAGGATGACGCCGCCGCCTCGTGCGATCATCGATGGCATGACGATCCTGGCCGCCAGGAACTGCGCCCGCACATTGACCCGCCACGAGGCATCCATGCCGCCGACCTCCACTTCGGTCAGCGTGCCGCCGACCTGGATGCCGGCGTGATTGTGCAGGATGTCGATGCGCCCATGCCTGTCGAGCGTGCCGGCAATGAGCTGTTCGACCGCCGCATCATCAGCGACATCGGTCTTGATCGCCTCGGCCCGTCCACCCGCTGCCCGAATGTCCGAAGCCGTTGCTTCGCCGGCGGCCTGATCCCTGTCGGCGATGACGACCACCGCGCCTTCCCTGCCCATGATCATGGCGCCGGCGCGCCCGATGCCGGAGCCGGCGCCTGTCACCACGGCGATGCGGTCTTTGAGGATCATGATGCGGCTTTCAGTTCGACGGCTTGCGCTGGCGCAACTGCCATTGGGCAAGCACCACGAGCAGCACGGAAGCGACGAGCACGATCGTCGCGATGGCGTTGATCTCCGGCGTCACGCCGCGCCGGATCGACGCGAAGACATAGATCGGCAGCGTCGTCTGCGCGCCGGCGACGAAGAAGGCGATGATGAAATCGTCGAAGGAGAAGGTGAAGGCGAGCAGGAAGCCGGCAACGACCGCCGGCATGATCTGCGGCAGCACGATCGAGCGGAACGTCGTCAACGGCGTCGCGTAGAGATCGCTCGACGCCTCGACCAGATTGCGGTCGAGGCTGCCGAGCCGCGTGCCGACGATCATCGTCACCAGCGCCATCGAGAACAGCCCGTGCGCCGCGATGATCGAACCGTAGCCGAGCGCTAGCCGCGGCGGCTGGTCGTCGGGCCAGATCGAGGCGAGGAACGGATTGACGACGGTGAACAATTGGACGAGCGCGACCAGAGTCGAAATGCCGATGACGACGCCCGGAACGACGATCGCGGCGCCCAGAAGTGCGTCGAAGACCGCGCGGGTCCGCACGCCGACGCGCGCCAGGCCGAGTGCCGCCGCGGTGCCGCACAGCGCCGCCAGCAAGGCGCTGGTGGTGGCGATGAACAGGCTGTTCTTCAGCGCTTCGACCAGGAACGGGTTCGCCAATGCCTTGCCGTACCATTGCACCGAAAAGCCGGTGAACTCGCTGGCATGGTGGCCGGCGTTGAAAGAAAACAGCACCACCAGCGCGATCGGCAGATAGAGGAAAGCGAACACCGCAATGACGAAAGCCCGCATCAGATCAGATCCACCCGGCGCGCGCCCGAAACCCGGGTCGAGATGCGGTTGGCGGCAATCAGCACCACCACCGAGACCAGCACCAGCGTGATCGCGATGGCCGATCCGAACGGCCAGTTGCGCGATTGCAGGAACAGGTCGACCAGTGCATTGCCGATGAAGAACACCTTGCCGCCGCCAAGCAGCGTCGGGATCAGATATTCGCCGAGCAGCAGGATCATGACCAGCGAGAAGCCGGTCATGACGCCCGGCAACGACAGTTTCAGGGTCACGCCCAGGAAAGTCGATAATGGCGTGGCGCCGAGATCGGCGGAGGCTTCCAGCAGCCTGCGGTCAAGCCGTTCGAGGCTGACATAGATCGGCAGGATCATCAGCGGCAGGTAGCCATAGACGATGCCGAGCAGCACCGCGCCCGGCGTGTTGATCAGCCTGACATCCTCGATGCCGACAAAGGCGAGCAGCGCCGGAATGCCGCGCCCGCCCAGAATGTACATCCAGGCATAGGTCCGCATCAGCAGGCTGGTCCAGAACGGAATGACGACCAGCGCCAGCAGGATCAGCCGCCAGCGCTGCGGCGCGCGCAAGGCGAGATAGTAGGCAACGGGATAAGCGACGAGCAGGCAGGCGAGCGCTCCCACCGGCGCCAGCACCATGGTGTTCCAGAAGGCGGTCGCCCGCGCCGGAAGATTGGCATATTGCGCCAGCGTAAAGGCGGCCTGATAGCCGCCTTCCGGTGCGCGTTCGCCGACGCTGAACACGGCGATGGCGATGAACGGCAGCACCAGGAACACCACCAGCCACGCGGTCGCCGGACCGAGCAGCATGGCGGTCAGAAAATTCCTGCGAAGACGGCTGCCGTGCATGGAAAGATTGCCCCGGTGCCGGCGGGCATAAACCCGCCGGTCAAATTATCTGAGTCGAATTTGAGGCCGCCTGGCTCAGGCCGACTTGAAGCGCGCCATCAGTTCGGCACGGCCGGGGTCGGTCAACGTTGCCGCCGCGCCGAATTCCAGCGGCGTCAACAGGTCGGCTGCCGGATAGAGGATCGGGTTGTCGAGCACCTCCTTGGGCAGCAGCTTGTTGACGCGCGCATCGGTCGACGGCGCACCATTGGCCAAATGCTCCTTCACCGCCACCTGCGGATTCATCAGGTAGTTGAGCAGCGCGTAACCGGCGGGCTTGTTCGGCGCGTCTTTCGGAATGGCATAGAAATCGGTCCAGATCTCGCCGCCTTCCTTGCCCAGCACATAGGCGATCTCGGGAATGTCGCGATGCAGCTGCGCGCCGTCATTCGTCCAGCACATGGTCATCCACGCGTCGCCGGCGCGCATCCCCGGCTGGTAGTCGGAGGAGACCGCGAACAGATGCGGCTTGACCTTCAGCAGCAGTTCCTCCGCCTTGGCCAGTTCGTCCTGCTTGAGCGAATTGAACGAGTAGCCGTAATATTTCAGTGCATTGCCGATCGTGGTCAGCTGGTAGTCATGCACCATGGTACGGCTGTCGCCTTCCGCCATGGCGGTGTCCCAGAACTCCTTCCAGCTCGTCATCGGCTTGGTCAGCTTCTTGGTGTTGACGGCAAAGCCGGTGGTGCCCCAGTTCTTCGGCACGGCGTAGATCGTCCCATCGATCGTGCCCTCCGAGGTGAAGCGCGGATCCTCTTGCGAGCCGTCGAAATTCGGCAGCTTCGCCATCTCCAGCGGCTCGATGATGCCGAGCTTCTTGTAGGTCGAGATCGTGTAATTGGTCGGCACGAACAGGCTCCAGCCCGAGGCGCCGGCCTGCAGCTTGGCCAGCATCTCCTCATTGGAGCCGAACACGTTGACCTCGACGGCGACGCCGGTGTCCTTCTTGAAGTTCTCGAAGGTCGCCGGGTCATGATAGTTCGGCCAGGTGGCGATCGACATGCGATCGCCAAGGCTTTCCGCGGCAAAGGCCGGTGTCGGCATGATGCCGATCTCGCGCGCCATCACCGCAGTGGCAATGCCAAGGCCGGTGAGACCGAGAAAGTCGCGGCGGCCGATCGAGCCGCGCTTCAAACGCATCAGCTGGTCGACGAAATTCTCGGGGCTTATCGGCAGTCCGTCACGATATGATTTCGACATGTTTATCTACCCTCTGGTTGGCCCCGTTGTTCTTGGTCTCCGCAAACGCCAGCGGCGTTCCGGAGGCAAAGCCGATGGCGACGGGTTCACCCGGCTTGAAGAGATTGCCGTGACCGATCAGGTGATCGGCTTTGGCCAGCAGCGTTCCGATGCCCTTGACCTCGATCGCATATTCCGCCGTCGAGCCCAGGAATATCCGGTTGCGGACGATGCCCTTGAATGGGCCGCTTGCCTGGGCGCCGAGACTGAGCGACTCAGGACGCAGGCTGACCGAAACGACCTCGCCCTGCTGCAGGGCGGTCCGTTTGCGCGCCGCAATGACGGTGCCGTCGGCAAGCGCCACCTCCACCAGATCGCCCGAATGCCCGGCGACAGTACCGCTCAAGAGATTGGTCTTGCCGACGAAATCGGCAACAAACAGGTCGGCCGGTTCGTCATAGATCTCGCTCGGCTGCCCGAGCTGGACGATGCGGCCGCCATTCATGACGCAGACGAAATCGCTCATCGACAGCGCTTCCTCCTGGTCGTGCGTGACCAGCACGAAGGTGATGCCGATCTCGCGCTGCAGGTTCTGCAGCTCGATCTGCATGTCGGTGCGCAGCTTCTTGTCGAGCGCCGCCAGCGGCTCATCGAGCAAGAGCACCGCCGGCTTGTTGACCAGGGCGCGGGCAAGCGCCACACGCTGCTGCTGGCCGCCCGACAGTTCGTGGATCTTGCGGCGGCCATAGCCGGCGAGCCGCACCATTTCGAGCGCCTCGCCCGCCCTCGAGGCGATCTCGCGCGAAGACAGCCTTGGCCGCGCCTGGCGCAGCCCATAGGCGACATTGTCCTCGACATCGAGATGCGGAAACAGCGCGTATTGCTGGAACACCATGTTGACCGGCCGCCGGTAGGGCGGCGTGCCGGCCATGTCCTGGCCGCGAATGAACACCTGGCCTTCGCTCGGCTGTTCGAAGCCGCCGATCATGCGCAGGCAGGTGGTCTTGCCGCAGCCGGAGGGACCGAGCAGCGCGACAAAGGCGGAGGGCGGGACAGCGAGATCGATGCCGCTGACCGCGGTCACCGCGCCATAGCGCTTGGTGACGCCGCGAAACTCGATGTCGGGCACTGCGGTCAACGCTGATGGCTCCAGCAACAGGGCAATATCGGAACGCTACCAGAGCCAATGGCGGCTAGTATATACCTCTCAGGTGGTATATCTGGTCTATTTTCTCGTTTAAGGGGGTAGCATTGTCCCGCAGCGACGAATACAGCCGGCTCGCCACGCTCGTCGCGACGACGCGGGAGACCAGCGGCGATCTCTTTGGCCAGGCGCTGGTCGAGTGGCTGCGGCAGCACGTTAGATTCGATCACTGCGTGATCTTCGGCTATCGCGGCGCCTCGCGCCCGCCGCTGCTGTTCGAGACCTTCTCGCCCACCGAGAGCCATGTGTTCGTCGCGCTCTATCAGGAAGGGCCGTATCTGCTCGATCCGTTCCATCACGCTGCGGTCGAGCGCAAGGAAGGGTTCTGGCGCATGCGCGAGCTGGCGCCGGACCGTTTCTATGCCAGCGAGTATTTCCGCTCCTATTACAGCCAGACCAGGCTGGCCGAGGAGGTCGGCTTCTTCGTGCCGCTGCCGGGCAAGGATGCGCTGGTGTTGTCGCTGATGCGGCTGCGCGCTTCAGGCCCTTTCGGCACCGCCGATGCCAGATTGCTGCGCGACATGGCTCCCGCGGTGATCAGCTTCATCAGGTTGCGCTGGCCTGCTCTTCCGGCCGACGAAACGGCGGAAGCGAAGCAGGACGAGACGGCCGCTATGGTCAACGAATTCGACCGCGCCCATATCTGGCAGAGCCTGTCGCTGACGCCGCGCGAAAAGCATGTCGTCGACCTGGTGTTGCAGGGGCATTCGACGGAGTCGATCGCCCGCGCCATGCGCATCGTGCCGGGAACCGTGAAGGTCCATCGCCGCAACATCTACCGCAAGCTCAAGATCAAGTCGCAGGCCGGCCTGTTCGCGCGCTTCGTCGAGATCATCGATGCACGGATCCGGTAGGCTCTCTAACCGCCGGCTTCCCAGGACCCGGTCTCGGCCATCCGCTTCAGCAACGGCGCCGGCTTGAACACATCCTTGCCCGTCCGTTGATGCCAGTATTCGAGCCGCTCGATGATCCTGGCCGGACCTTCAAGGCCAACCCAGAACATCGGTCCGCCCTTGCCGATGGGGAAGCCGTAGCCATTGACCCAGACGACATCGATGTCGGACGCACGGGCCGCTATGCCTTCCTCCAGGATCTTGGCGCCCTCGTTGATCAGGGGGTAAAGCGTGCGCTCTACGATTTCCTCCGCACTGATCGCACGCGGTGCGAGACCCTTCTCGGCGGCCTTGTCGCGGATCAGCGCTTCAACCTCGGGATCCGGCACTGGCGTGCGCGCGCCAGCCTCATAGAGATAAAAACCCCGGCCGGTCTTCTGGCCGAAGCGTCCTTGTTCGCACAGCGTGTCGGCGATCACGGCTTTCTGGCCGCGTGCCTTGCGGTTGCGCCAGCCAATGTCGAGGCCGGCGAGATCGCCCATTTGGAACGGCCCCATCGGCCAGCCGAAATCGGTGAACACCTGGTCGATCTGGCTGGGCGTTGCGCCTTCCAGAAGAAGCGCTTCCGATTCCGAGCCCCGCGCGGCAAGCATGCGGTTGCCGACGAAGCCGTGGCAGACGCCGACCACGACGGCCACCTTGCCGATGCGCCTCGCCAGGTCGACTGATGTCGCCAGCGCATCGGGCGCGGTCTTCTCGGCGCGCACGATCTCCAAGAGCTTCATGACATTGGCCGGCGAAAAGAAATGCAGGCCGAGCACATCCTGCGGCCGCGAGGTCGAGGCAGCGATTTCGTTGATGTCGAGATAGGAGGTGTTGGTGGCCAGGATCGCGCCGGGCCTGGCCACGGCTTCGAGCTTGCCGAACACTTCCTTCTTGACCGCCATGTCCTCGAACACCGCCTCGACGATCAGGTCGCAATCGGCGAGATCGGCATAGTCGGTGGAGCCCTTGAACTGGGCGAGCCGTTGCCGCTTGGCGTCTTCGCTGAGTGAACCCCGCGTGACGGACACCGAGTAGTTCCTGTCGATGGTCGCCAAGCCGCGTTGCAGGGCCTCGTGGCTGGTTTCCAGCAAAATCACGGAATAGCCGCCATTGGCGAAGGCCATGGCAATGCCGCCGCCCATCGTACCGGCACCGATGACGCCGACGCGGGCGATCCTGCGCTTGACGATGTCCTTGCTCGGAAGCTTTGCCGCCTCACGTTCGGCGAAGAACAGATGGCGCTGCGCCCGCGACTGGTCGCTGGCGACCAGTTTGACGAACAGCGCACGCTCTGCCGCCAGCGCCGCATCGAAGGGCAGCGTGACGGCATTGCGCACCGACTGCGCACAAGCGATCGGCGCCTCGAGGCCGCGCGCTTTCCTGGCAAGATCCGCAGCCCCGGCGTCGAACGCCGCGAGATCAGTCTGCTTGAGACCATCATTGCGATCGCGCACCGGCGTGAAGGGACCACCCTTGCGGGCGATTTCCCCAGCGAAGTTCACGGCATGCGTGGTCAGATCGCCTCGAAGACGGCATCGACGAGACCGGCGGCGTGCGCCTCGGTCGCGCCGATCGGCGCACCTGAGACGATCATCTTCAACGCCTTCACCGCGCCGACAAGGCGCGGCAGCCGTACCGTGCCACCGCCACCCGGCAGCAGGCCGAGTTTGACTTCCGGCAGGCCGAGCTTGGCGCCGGCATCGGCAACACGGAAATGGCAGCCCAGCGCCAGCTCCAGCCCGCCACCGAGCGCGGTGCCGTGGATGGCTGCGACCGTCGGCTTGGCGATGGTTTCCAGCGTCGCCACGATGGCGCGCAGTTCGGGCTGCTGCATCGGCTTGCCGAACTCGGTGATGTCGGCGCCGGCGACAAAGGTCCGGCCGGCGCATGCAATGACGATGGCGGCAACCGACGCATCGTCGCGCAATCCGACCAGCGCCTGCATCAGCGGTTCGCGGACATGGAAGCTCAGCGCGTTGACCGGCGGATTGTCGATGGTGACGACGGCAACGTCGCCGTCGCGGCTGACCTTCACAAAATCGGACACGCAAACCTCCCAGCATTATTCAGCGGCCGTGGCCACGCGAACGGGATTTACAGCGCCATAACGTCGAAGGGAACCGGATGTCGGCCTGGCACAATGATTACAGGCCTTGAAGGTGTCTGGGACGACGAAGGCGGAGACTACCGCAGCGCCTTCTGCCCGCCCGCCGCCGTGATCACCCCGACAATGATCAGCCCCGTCAGCAGCAACCGCACCCCGGCGCTCACCCCAAACGTGTTGAGCATGGTCAAAAGCAGCACCAGGAACAAAGCCGCGCCCCAGACGCCGGGGACATTGGCCTTGCCGCCGGCGACCGACGTGCCGCCAATGACGACGACGGCGATCGAGGCCAGCAGGTATTCGTTGCCGATGTCGACATTGGCGCCGCGGAAATAGCCGGCGAGCAGCGCGCCGTCGATGCCGCCGAGCGCGCCCGACAGCGTGTAGGTGAGGAAGCGGATGCGGCCGACATTGACGCCGGCGAGCCAGGCGGCGCGGATGTTCTGCCCGATCGCCAGCACCGAGCGGCCATAGATCATACGCTGCAGCGCGATGGCCGCGCCGACGGTGAACAATACCGTGAGGATCGCCAGCACCGGAATGCCCAGCACCTGCCAGTTGGCGAAATCGGCGAAGCCCGGCGGCGGCTTGATCTGCAGCCCGCGGCCATAGCTGATGTCGATCGACTGGATGATGAAGCTGGCCGATAGCGTGGCGATGATCGGCGGGATGCGCAGCGCCCAGATCAGCAGGTAGTTGGCGGCGCCGATCGCCGCCCCGCAGGCAAGTGCCGCCAAAAGCCCGACCGCGATCATGGAATCGTTGCCGTCCATCACCTTCATCGCGACGGCGCTGGCAAGGCCGATATTGGCCGGCAGCGACAGGTCGACATTGCCTGGTCCCAGCGTGATGACGAACATCTGGCCGACGCCGACAATGACGGTGAATACCGCCAGCGAAAGGGCTGCCGTCACCATGCCACCCCCGCCATAGCCGCCGGTGAAGGCGATCGTCGCCAGCCACACCAGCAGCGCGCCGAGGAACGACCAGATCCAGGGTTTGGTAAGCATCGATCTCACCGATGTCATCGCTCACCTCTCCTTGCGGCTGATCAGCACGCGCGCCGCCAGCACGATGATCAGGATGGCGCCGTTGGCGGCCACCTGCCAGTCGGGCGGGATGTGCATGAAGGTGAGCAGCGGCGAGGCGGCCAGCGCCAGCGTCAGCGCGCCGATCACCGCACCGATCGGCGACACCCGGCCGCCGACGAATTCGCCGCCGCCGAGGATTACGCCGGCGATCGCCAGCAGCGTGTAGCCATTGCCGATATTGGCGTCGGCCGAGGTGGTGATACCGATCAGCGCCATGCCGGACAGCACGCCGAACAGGCCGGCGAGCGCAAACAGCACGATCTTGGTTCGGAGCAGCGACCAGCCGGCGCGACCGAGTGCCGCCGGATTGCCGCCCGAGCCGCGCAAGATCACGCCATAGGAGGTGCGCATCAGGCCGAAATGGACGATGAGGCCAATCAGCAGCGCCGCAATGATCGGGAACGGCACAAAAGGCGGCTTGAACGCCATCAGCCCGAGCAGCCAGTCCGGCGCCTTGCCGCCCGGTTTGGGCAGGACGAGAATCGCGAGCCCCTGCCAGACGAAGCTCATGCCGAGCGTCACCACGATGGACGGCAAATTGCGCAGATGGATCAGTGCGCCGAGCAGCGCATAGACGCCGATCGATCCGAGCAGGATGGCGGCGCCGATGAGCGGCGCGTCCTTCAGCCAGGTCGCGGTGACACAGCCGACGAAGCCGACGAAAGTGCCGATCGACAGGTCGAGCTCGTTTCCGGCAATGACGAACATCTGCGCGATCGTCGCCAGCGCGATCGGGATCGCCAGGTTCAGCATCAGGCTGAAGCCGAAATAGCTGATGGCGCGCGGGTTGAGCCAAGCGATGGCGAGCAGCACCAGCGCCAGCGACAGCGCCGGCAGCAGCCCGCGCAGCAAGCGCGCACGGGCCAGCGCGCCACGTTCGGCGGAAGTCCTGGCAGCGGTGTCGAGGCTGGCGGCCGTCATCTCAGGCCGCATCGCCGAAGGAGGACTGGATGATCTTCTCTTCGGTCAACTCGTCGCGACGCAGATTGGCGACGATGCGGCCGTTCTTGAAGACATAGATGTGGTCGCAATTGTCGAGCTCTTCGGTTTCCGTGGTGTACCAGAGGAAGGTACGGCCGCGGGCAGCCTCCTCGCGCACGAGGTCGTAGACCTCCAGCTTGGTGCCGATGTCGACGCCACGCATCGGGTCGTCCATCAGCACGATCTGTGCATCCGAGCCGAGCGCACGCGCAAACAGCGCCTTCTGCTGGTTGCCGCCCGATAGCGAGAAAATGTTGTTGTTCATATCAGGCGTACGGATGCCGATCTTCTTCTGCCAGAATGCAGCAAGCTCGGCCTCACGCTGCGGCGAGATCAGCAGCCCGCTGCGCAGCCGCGCCAGCGAGCGGATGCCGATGTTCTCAGCAATCGACCATTGCGGAAAGATACCGTCCGACTGGCGGTCGCCGGCGACCAGCGCCACCGGTGCGGTCACCTCGATGCTGGCCCGGGCGCGCGATGCCCCGCTAAAGATCGCCAGCAGCAGGTCGGTCTGGCCATGTCCCGCAAGCCCGGCAAGGCCGATAATCTCACCGGCGCAGGCGACGAGGTCGGTGCCGTCCTTCTGCGCGGCGGGCCGCGCCCGGACCCGCAGCGGACTGGCGGCGGGCTTGGCGGCAGCGATTTCAGCGGCGATCTTCTGGCGCGCCTCCGCGCCGCCCATCGCCGTCACCAGCCGGTCGCGGTCGAATGCATCCGCCGCATCGGCGACAACCACCTTGCCGTCGCGCATCACCACGATGCGGTCGGCGTTGCGCAGCACCTCGCCCAGCACATGCGAGATCAGGATGCAGCTTTTGCCGCCGGCAACGAAGCGGCGCACGAAGGCCAGCAACTGGCCCGCCGTATGCGCGTCGAGCGACGATGTCGGCTCGTCGAGGATGACGAGGTCGAGACGATCCTGCGTGACGGTGAAGGCGCGCGCCACTTCGACCATCTGGCGACGGCCGATCGACAGGTCGCCGACAATGTCCGACGCCGAGATGCTATGACCCGGAAAGATCTCGTCGAGCTTGGCGGCGATCAGCTCGGCCGCCTTGCGCCGCCAGCCGAAGCCACGCAGCGAAGCGTGGTTGATGCGTGTGTTCTCGGCGACGCTGAGATTGGGGCACAGCGACAGCTCCTGGAAGACGCAGCGTATGCCGAGCTGCTGCGCGCGCGACACCGAGTAGTTGTCCTCGATGTCGCCATGCACGCCGATCTGCCCGCTGTCGGGCACCAGCGTGCCCGCCACCATGTGCATCAGCGTCGATTTGCCGGCGCCATTGTGGCCGACGAGCCCGACGCATTCGCCGGGTCCGACGTGAAAATCCACGCCACCCAGCGCGCGAACGGCGCCGAAATGCTTTTCGGCGCCGTTCAGTCTGATGATGTCAGCGTTACCCCTGGGCATGCTCAACGATACTCGCTTGGCGATACGGACGGCAACGCTTGGCCGACACTCACTTGATGTTGGCTTTGATGGCCGCGATCGCGTCTTCCTGCGTGTATTCGTGGCTGGCGACGCCGCCCTTGGGGATCTTTGGCAGCTCGGCCTCGAAATCGTCCTGCGTGAAGGCCAGATACGGCACCAGCAGGTCATGCGGGATGTCGGTGCGGCCGTCGAGCACCTGCTGCGCCACCCAGAAGGCGAGCGACGACACGCCGGGCGCGATCGATGCCGACCAGGTCTGGTAGCCGTCCTTCTCCTTCTGTTCCTTCCACCACTGCAACTCGTCCTGGCGGTTGCCCATGATGATGGTCGGGCGCGGCTTGCCGGCGGCGGCGAAGGCCTGTGCGGCGCCGTAACCGTCGCCGCCCTGATCGACGACGCCGACGATGTCGGGCAGCGACGGCAGGATGGTCGCCACCGCCTTTTGCGCCGTCGTCTGGTCCCAGTCGCCGGTCACCGAACCGACGATCTTGAACTCGGGATGGGCGGCGACGCCTTCGAGGATGCCGGCATGGATGGCATCATCGATCGAGGTGCCGGCAAGGCCGCGGATTTCAAGCAGATTGCCGCCCTTGGGCTGGAACTTGGCCATCTGCTCGACTTCCTGCTTGCCCATGTCCTTGAAGTCGACGACGACGCGGTAGGCGCAAGGCTCGGTCACGGTGCCGTCGAAGGAGACGACGGTGATGCCGGCATCGCAGGCCTGCTTGATGGCGCCGTTGAGCGCATCCGGCGAGGCAGCGTTGATGACGATCGCGTCATAGCCCTGCAGGATCAGGTTCTGCACCTGCGCCGCTTGCGTCGGCACCTCCTTGTCGGCGGTGGTGAAGATGTCGGCCGCGCCGACCACCTTGTCGGCGACTGCCTTTTTGGTGACGATGCCATAGCTGTCGAGCATCGCCTGCCGCCAGGAATTGCCGGCATAATTGTTGGAGAAGGCGATCTTCTTGCCACTGGTGTCGGCCAGCGCCGTGCCCGAAGCGAGCATTGCCGCCAGAGCGCCCAGAACGAACAGTTTCTTCATGTCGTTATCCTCCCAGATGTGTTGACTGCTGCATTCCCACCGGCTTTGACCCCGGCACTCCCAACTCTGATTTGAGCACGGATTGTCGCGAGCTCAAAACAGTCTCAATCCCGGCACGCGCACCCTGAGCCGGTACAGCGACGTCGACGCGGTAATGTAGAGGCTTTGCAAATCGTCGTCGCCGAAGGTGAAATTCGCGCAATCTTCGGGCGTCCGGATGACGCCAAGAATGGTGCCCGACGCGTCGAAAATGTGGATGCCGCCGGGTCCGGTGCAGTAAAGATTGCCGCGGCTGTCGATCTTCATGCCGTCGGGCGCTCCCGGCCCCTCGCCCTCGGTTACTGCCCACACCGCGCCGCCATTGAGGTCGCCATTGGCTTCGACGCCGAACACCCTGATGTGCCCGCGTTCGGTGTCGTTGATGAACAGCCGCGACTCGTCCAGCGAAAAGCACAGCCCGTTCGGCTGCCCGAAATCGTCGGCCAGCAATGTCAGCCGGGCGCCGTCGCCATCGATGCGGTAGACGCCCTGGAACGGCAGCTCCTGCGGGCGTGGCACGCCATAGAACTCCCTCCGGCCATAGCCCGGATCGGTGAAGTAGATCGATCCGCCGGTGGCAACGACGATATCGTTCGGGCTGTTGAGCTGCTTGCCCTGATGATGCGTGGCCAGCACTGTTGCGCTGCCGTTGGGCTCGGCGCGGGTCACGCGGCTTGTTGCGTGCTCGCAGGTGACCAGCCGCCCCTGGCGGTCCAGCGTGTTGCCATTGGCCTTGTGGCTCGGCTCGCGGAACAGCTCGATCTCGCCCTCGGCACTGCGGCGATACATCCGGCTTTCCGGAATGTCGGAGAAGACCAGCCATTTCTCATAGGGATGCCAGACCGGTCCTTCGAGGAAGCCGAAGCCGCTCGCCAGCATTTCGATCGGCGCATCGCCGACGACATCGTCGAAGCCGGACTGACGCGCACGCGCCGGCACCGACATCATCGGCTCCCGGCGCGAACAGCCGTGCTACTCCGCATGGTGACGAATGGCATGAGCGCTTCCCGATACAGTCTTCTTGTTGGGGCAGAGCGTAGGCGCGGTCCCGACGAGCCGATACGGGTCAAAGCGCACGGGCGACTGTGCATTTGCACAGTCGCCCGTGCCTATCGAGCGTAGAATACCGGCGACGTCAGATCAGGGCCGGCGAACACTTCGCAAAAGCGCGGTCAAGGTTGCGCTCGCGCACGCCACCGCCACGAGCACGACAACGCCGGCAGAGTTGGACTCCTGTTGTGTTCGAGCTGAGCCGTGCTGCGCGGGCAGAGGGCTGTGAACCAACCTCTTCAGATCGGACCGGCTGCCGTGCCGAACGGAATAGGCGCGCGTGAACTCGGCGCCGAGGAGGAAAATCTCCGACGAGTAGTAAACCCAGAGCAAAATCACGAGCAGTCCGCCGGCGGCGCCATACGACGACGCAATCGCGCTGGTGCCGATATACCAGCCTATAAGCGATTTTCCCAATGTGAACAGGGCCGCGGTTCCGACAGCGCCGATTGCCACATCGCGCCATTCCAGGGTTCGATCGGGCAAAACCTTGTAAATGGCGGCAAACATCACGGCGATAAGCGCAAACGAAACGACGCCGTTGATCCCGCTGAGTATGATCGTTCCAAACGGCAGATGGGCGTTGATGAAAGCGCCCAGTGCCGAAATCGCAGCGCTTGCGATGAGAGAGACCAGCAACAGGAACCCGAGTGCGGCCACCAACCCCAGACTGGCGGCCCGCGCCCTCACCAGACGCGACAGGGAATTGCCTTGCGGTTCGATCTTCCAGATTGTGTTCAACGACTGCTGCATTTCGCCGAAGACGCCAGACGCGGCCACCAGCAAAGTAACCAGCCCTATGATCGCGGCCCAGGTGCCGTACAGCCTGCCGGATGCACTTTCCAGCGCAGTCTTGAGGAGATCGGCGCTTTCCGGTCCCATCAGCCCTGATATCTGCGCGGACAAGGCCAATTGTGCGGCATCGTGGCCGAAGACGAGACCAGCAATCGCAACCACGATCAGCAAGATCGGCGCCAGCGAGGTGGCGGCATAAAAGGCCATCGCCGCACCATGGCTGAGCGCATTGTCGTCGATGAAACCGACGACGCTTTCGCGCACCAGGTGCCATGAATCTGCAAATGAGGGTCGCACTTCGGATCCGCAGGCGTTGAGTTGGCGTTCACTAGCAATGCGCCGGACCTTCCGATGTTCCGGCTTGTGGCCGCCGCTGTTTCAGTGCTCCGCCAGCCAGGCGTCGAGCCGGTCCTGTTCGCGGCGCAGTGCGTCGATGTTGATCAGGCCGCGCGCCATGGCGAGATAGATCGCCCGCGTCCGCGAGTTGAACACGGAAATATCGCCGGTGCCGTCCTCCGCCGGCACGATGCCGAGCTTGTCGTAGCAGTGCTTGATGCGGCTCTGCGCACCACGGATCGACAGGCCGCGACGTGCCGCGATCGCCCGGTCGGTCAGGCCGAGCGCGATGTCGATCAGGCTTTCATATTCGCCGTCGGTGATGCCCTCGAACTTGTCCTGAACGCGATGCTGGATGCCGCGGATCTCGCGGTCGATGATGCAGTGGCCTTCGCGGAAAACCCCGCGCAGGGCGGACCGCATGCCTTCCTCCGTTGCCGATTTCAGCACATAACCGTAGACAGAGCCGGGCGGGACGATGCGCGCCACGCCGCGCACATAGGCTTCGTCGGCGAAATTCGACCAGAACAGGATGTGCGTGCCGGCGCGGCGGTTCCAGATCGCCCTGGCAACTTCGATTCCCGTCGCCTTCGGCATCTGCAAATCGAGCACGACATGCAGTGGCTCGCGCTCAGTCGCCAGGTTGATGGCGTCCTCGCCGTCGCTCGCTTCGATCACCTCGACGTCACCGGGCCACAATTGCTCCACCGTTCGCCGCGCGAAGCTACGGTGCAGCCCGTCATTCTCGGCGATCATCACAAGCATTACATGGCCTCCGATACGGCGAGTTCGCCAGGCATTGTTGCAGCCGCCGCCAGTTCCCGTGATGGCTGGCGGTCGATCTCGACGACGACACGGGTGCCGCCGTTCTTGCGGCCGGCCTGGCCGATGCGCAGCCGCGCCCCGATAAGGGCTGCCCGCGTGTGCATATGGCCGATGCCGCCATACGCGGCCGGGTCAACGGCGCCGCAGCCCTGGCCGTCATCCGTGACGATCACCCGCAGCACGCTCGCGGTCGACGCCAGCAGCACGTCGATGCGGTGCGGCGCGGCATGGCGAACGGCATTGTTGATCGCTTCCTGCACGATCCGGTAGAGCGCGGTCCGCACTGGCTCCGACAGGCTGTCGGCGCCGCCGTCGCTGGTGTCGGCGATGCGCACGGCGATCGGCGGCTTGGCCCTGGCGACGCTGCGGTTGAGATGCGCCTCGACCGCATCGCGCAGGCCGAACAGTTCAAGCACGCTCGGCCGCATGTCGTCGACGATGTGGCGCAGTTCCGTCAGGCAGCCGGCGACCTCCTTCTCGAGATCGGCAAGCTGTGCTGCCCGCGCCACGCCCTGGCCGCGAAGGGCCGAGAGCTGGCGCGCGATCCGGGCGAGATCGGCAAGCGTCTGGTCGTGCAGGTCCATGGCCATGCGCCGGCGTTCGCGCTCCATGCCTTCGGTCAATTGCGAGGCGCCGACGCGCAGCAGCTCGACGCGGTTTCGCGCCTCGCTCTCGGCCAGCATGGCGCGGCGCGCCTCCTCGGTCTGGATCAGCGCGAAGATGTAGGGCGCGATCAGGTCGGCGCATTGTTGCGCGACCGCGACGTCGGCAAGCGTGTAGCAGTCGACCTCGTGCCGGCTGATGTTGAGCGCGCCGATGATGCCGCCGCGCGCCCTGAGCGGCACGACGATGCGGCTGCGCAGCCTGGCGGCGAAGATCGGACCATCGATAGCGGTGGCGAAATGGAACCGCTCGTCGCTCAGCGCGTCGTCGGCGAGCAGATAGGGGACTTCGCCCCACAGCACCGAGCGGATCGGGCTGACTTCGGTCGGCAGCGGATGCTGGGCAAGCTCGCTCCAGCTGGTGTGGAAGCCGGCTTCGTAACAGGCGTGCCGGCGCCCATCATGCGACAGCACCGCCAGATCCATGTGGTCGTGCGGGATGAGCGAGCCGATCTCGATGGCTGTCGCGCGGAACGCCGTGCCGGGATCGATATGGCCGGCAAGCGCCCGCGATATCGCCAGCAGCCGGTCGATCAGGACCAGGGACACTTCCGCCATTGCTTTCACGATCCTCCCGTGCCGGGAAATAGTGGACGCATGCCGCCGCCGCTGTCAACGACGGCGCCTTTGGTCATAGGAATTTTTTCTTGACTCGGTGACCTCAGCTATGGTACATTTTTGTCCATGGTGCTGATTTGCGCCGGTGACCCGCCGCACTGGCGGGTTTTTCGTTTGCTGCTCCGTCAGCGCAGACGAAAGCTCCGAAGAAACCCGTTAGCCCTAGTTCGTTGCTCTGCCGTCGGCGCCGATCAACTTGCGGTGCAATGATTGTAAAGGGTTCGCGTCCTGGTCTAGGGAGGAGGCCAGGAGACCGAAACAGAATGCCAGTGACGCAAAACGTTGCTCCGGGCGCCCCGGGAATTCCGGCGCGCTGGACGTCAAGCGCCAAGAGCGGCGTCGGAACGTCGCTTTCGCCGGCCGGCCGGATCTGGTTCACGATCAGCCACGGCATCCTCAACGAAATCTACTATTCGCGCGTCGACAGTGCCTGCACCCGCGACCTCGGCCTGATCGTCACCGGCGCCGCCGGCTATTTCTCGGAAGAGAAGCGCGATGCCACGCACAGCATCGAACCGTTCGAGGACGGCGTACCCGCCTACCGGCTGGTCAACACGGCGAACGACGGCGCCTGGCGGATCGAAAAGCGCATCCTCGCCGATCCGGCGCGCCCGGCGCTGCTGCAGGAAATCACCTTCACGGCGCTGAGGGATTATCGCGTCTACGCGCTTCTGGCGCCGCATCTGGTCAATGCCGGCATGGGCAACACCGCCTGGGTCGGCGAGCACGAGGGAAAGCCCGTGCTGTTCGCCTCGGGGCGCGGCTCCTGCCTGGCGCTGGTCTCGTCGCTGCCCTGGCGGACCGGTTCGGCCGGCTATGTCGGTTTTTCCGACGGTTGGCAGCAACTGCACAACACAGGTGAGCTCGATGCTGCATACCAGCGGGCCGAGGACGGCAATGTCGCGCTGACCGGCGAGATCGGCTTTTCCGCGGCCAGGAACAAGGCTTTGCTGGCGCTGGGATTTGGCGCGACGCCCGAGGAGGCTGCGGAACATGCTTTCGCCAGCCTGAAGCAGGGTTTTGAACCCGCGGCGAAATCCTACCTCCAGAACTGGCGCAACTGGCAAAAGGGCCTGCTGCCGCTCGACCGGCACGCGGTGCCCGGGATCAACTTCTATCGCGTCTCGACGGCGGTTCTGGCGACGCACCGGTCGATCGCAATGCCAGGCGCCGCGGTCGCCAGCCTGTCGATCCCGTGGGGCTTCAACAAGGGTGACGACGACCTCGGCGGCTACCATCTGGTCTGGCCGCGCGATCTGGTCGAGACGGCCGGCGGCTTTCTTGCTGCCGGCGACGCCGCCTCGGCGTTGCAAATCCTCGACTATCTCGGCTCCATCCAGCAGCCGGATGGCCACTGGCCGCAGAACGCCTGGCTCGACGGATCGGCCTATTGGCCCGGCATCCAGATGGACGAATGCGCCTTTCCGCTGCTGCTGGCCGAAGCTTTGCACCGCGCCGGCCATTTGCCGCACGCCAGGCTCGCAGTCTTTCTGCCGATGATCGAGCGCGCTGCCGGGTTCGTCGTGCGCAACGGGCCGGTCACCGGCGAGGACCGCTGGGAAGAGGATGCCGGCTACAGCCCGTTCACGCTCGCCGTCGAAATCGCCGCACTGCTTGCCGCAGCCGACCTGCTCGACGCCTGTGGCAAGCCGGACGCGGCGACCTATCTGCGCGAGACATCAGACGTCTGGAACGACCAGGTCGAGCGCTGGACCTACGTCACCGGCACGGCGATCTGCGGTCAAGTCGGCGTCGAAGGCTACTATGTCCGGATCGCACCACCCGACAGCGCCTCGGCCGGTTCGCCGAAGGACGGCTATGTCCCGATCAAGAACCGGCCGCCCGGCGACACCAACCGGCCGGCCGAGCAAATCGTCAGTCCGGATGCGCTTGCACTTGTCCGCTTCGGGCTGCGGGCGGCCGACGACCCGCGCATGATAGACACGGTCAGGGTCATCGACGCGCAATTGCGCTGCGATCTGCCGCAAGGGCCGCTCTGGTATCGCTACAACGGCGACGGCTATGGCGAGCATGAAGATGGCGCACCTTTCGACGGCACCGGCCAGGGTCGCCCCTGGCCGCTGCTGGCCGGCGAACGCGCCCACTATGAGGTGGCGGCCGGGCGTAGGGAAAAGGCAGCCAGCCTGCTGGCAGCGCTGGAAGGCTCGGCCGGACCGGGCGGCCTGTTGCCGGAGCAGGTCTGGGACGGCGCCGATATGCCGGAGCGCGAACTGCTGCACGGCCGCCCCTCGGGCAGCGCCATGCCGCTGGTCTGGGCGCATTCGGAGCATATCAAGCTGTTGCGCTCGCTGCGCGACGGCGCGGTCTTCGACATGCCGCCGCAAGGCGTCAAGCGCTATATCGAGGACAAGACCGTATCGCCGTTCAGGACATGGCGGTTCAACAACAAGATCCGCACGGTCCCGGCCGGCAAGACGCTGCGCGTCGAACTGCTGGCCCCGGCTACAGTCCATTGGAGCACCGACAACTGGGCGACCGCCCACGACAGCCAGACGGTAGAAAACGATTTCGGCATCCATCTTGCAGATCTGCCCGTCTCTGGCCTTCCTAAGGGAAGCACGCTGACCTTCACTTTTTTCTGGCCCGGGGCCGGCGATTGGGAGAATGTCGACTTCTCCGTCATCTCAGGCGACCAGGACAGCCAGCAGACCTTCCCTCGATAACCCCGCAAATCTCCTAGAAAACAGGGACGAAACCATGCAGATCGGAATGATGGGACTGGGCCGGATGGGCGCCAACATGGTCCGGCGCCTGATGCGCGACGGCCACGAATGCGTCGTCTACGACATCAACCCGGCCAGCGTCGCGGCCCTGGTGACCGACGGCGCGTCAGGGGCGGCCTCGATGGAAGAATTCATCGGCAAGCTGGCCAAGCCGCGCTGTGTGTGGCTGATGCTGCCGGCGGCGATCACCGGCAGGATCATCGACCAGGTGGCGGCCCTGATGGAGCCCGGCGACATCGTCATCGACGGCGGCAATTCCTATTATCACGACGCCGTCGACCAGGCCGCGAAACTGGCCGGCAAGGGCATCCATCTTGTCGATGTCGGCACCAGCGGCGGCGTCTGGGGCCTGGAGCGTGGCTACTGCCTGATGATCGGCGGTCCCGACGTGGCGGTGCAGCACCTCGATTCGATCTTCGCCACGCTGGCACCGGGCGCCGATGCCGGCTCCAATCCGTCCAGGGATGCCGGGACCGCGCCCTTCGGCTACCTGCATTGCGGACCGAGCGGCGCCGGCCACTTCGTCAAGATGGTGCACAACGGCATCGAGTATGGCGTCATGGCCGCCTATGCCGAAGGCATGAACATCCTGAAATCGGCCAATGCAGGCAAGCGGCAACGGACGGCGGACGCCGAGACCAGCCCGCTGGAAAACCCGCAATACTATCAGTTCGACATCGACCTTCCCCAGGTGGCCGAGGTCTGGCGGCATGGCAGCGTTATCGGCTCCTGGCTGCTCGACCTGACGGCCGGCGCCTTGAAAAGCGATCCGGGCCTGGTGAATTTCGGCGGCCGCGTTTCGGATTCCGGCGAAGGCCGCTGGACGCTGAAGGCGGCGATCGACACCGGCGTGCCGGCTCCGGTGCTGTCCTCGGCGCTGTTCGACCGCTTCTCCTCGCAGGGCGAATCCGAATTCGCCGACAAGCTGCTCTCCGCCATGCGCTATGCCTTTGGCGGCCATGTCGAGAAGCCGAAGGCCGGCAAGTGAGGACAGCGGGGGAGACACGCGCATGAGCCAGGAACGGTCCGACACGCTGGTGCTCTTCGGGGCCACCGGCGACCTCGCCCACAAGAAGATATTTCCAGCCCTTTACCAGATGGTCGCCAAGGGCACGCTTACCGAACCGGTGATCGGCGTCGCCTTCGATGCCTGGGACCTCAAGCAATTGCAGGCGCGCGCACGTGACGGCATCGTCAATGCGCTCGGCAAGATCGACGAAAAAGCGTTCGCCAAATTTGCCTCGCTGCTGCGCTACGTCAGCGGCGACTACCGTGACGGAGCGACGTTCGAGAAGCTGAAGAGCGCGCTCGGCACCGCACAGCGGCCGCTGCACTACATGGCGGTGCCGCCGACCATGTTCGAGACCGTCGTCCAGGGGCTGGAGCAGTCGGGCACCGCGCATGGCGCGCGGCTGATGGTGGAAAAGCCCTTCGGTCACGATCTGCAATCGGCGCGCTGGCTGAACCGGGTCCTGCATCTGGTGTTCGACGAGCAGTCGATCTTCCGCATCGACCACTACCTGGGCAAGGAAGCGATCCAGAACCTGCTCTATTTCCGCTTCGCCAATTCCCTCCTCGAGCCGATCTGGAACCGCAATTACGTCGAGAGCGTGCAGATCACTATGGCCGAGGATTTCGGCGTCGAGGGACGTGGCCGCTTCTATGACGATGTCGGCTGCATCAGGGACGTCATCGAGAACCATCTGCTCAACATCCTGTTGCTGCTTGCCATGGAGCCGCCTGTCGGCCGCTCCGCCGACGATCTGATCGACGAGAAGGTGCAGGTGCTGCGCGCGATCAGGACGCTGACCAAAGACGATGTCGTGCGCGGCCAGTTCACCGGCTATCTCACTGAACCCGGCGTGGCGCCGAACTCGCCCGTCGAGACCTTCGCGGCGGTGCGTTTCTTCGTCGACACCTGGCGCTGGCAGGACGTGCCGTTTTTCATCCGCGCCGGCAAGAACATGCCGGTGCATGTCACCGAAGTGGTGGTGCGGCTGAAGCGGCCACCGCTCGATGTCTTCGATCCGATCAAGCCCGCCGACCAGAACTACGTCCGCTTCCGCATCGACCCACAGGTGGTGATCGCCATCGGAGCACAGCGCAAGGCGGCGGGCGACGACATGATCGGCGAGCAGGTCGAACTGACGGCGCTCGACGACTCGAAGGGCGACATGCCGCCCTATGAACGCTTGATAGGCGACGCCATGAACGGCAACGGCCAGCTGTTCACCCGCCAGGACGCCAGCGAACTGGCCTGGCGCATCGTCGGCCCGGTGCTTGGCGACACCACGCCGCCGCACCTCTACGAGCCGCTCACATGGGGACCGGCGGACGTCATGGCCGGGTTCGGGCCACCCAATGGCTGGATCGATCCGGTGAAGTGAGAGGAACCACGCGATGGCCAAGGCAGTGAAGCAACCAGCATCGGGCACCGAGACGCCAGATGCTGAAAAGATCGTGCTCACGATCGACATCGGCGGCTCGCACGTCAAGATCCTCACCAGCGCCGGCGGCGCGGAGCGCCGCGCCGATTCGGGGCCGGGGCTGACGCCGCAACAGATGATCGATACCGTGAAGAAGCTCGCCGAAGGCCTGTCCTACGACGTCGTCTCGATGGGCTATCCCGGTCCGGTCAACCACAACAGGCCGCTCGCCGACCCCGCCAATCTCGGCAAGGGCTGGGCTGGATTCGACTTTGCGGGCGCGTTCGGCAAACCGGTGAAAGTGGTCAATGACGCGCTGATGCAGGCCATCGGCAGCTACGAGGGCGGGCGCATGCTGTTCCTCGGGCTCGGCACCGGGCTCGGTGCGGCGATGATTGCCGACAACGTCGCCCAACCGATGGAACTCGCGCATCTGCCCTACAAGAAGGGCAAGAGCTTCGAGGATTATGTCGGCGAACGCGGCCTGGAAAAGCGCGGCAAGAAGAAATGGCGCAAATACGTCTTCGACGTCGTCGACCGGCTCCGTGCCGCCATGCAGCCTGACTATGTCGTCATTGGCGGCGGCAACGTCGACAAGCTCGATGAATTGCCCGCCGACTCCAGGCGCGGCGACAACACACGCGCCTTCGAAGGCGGGTTTCGTTTGTGGCGCGACAAAGCGCTGATAGTCTGATACTGTTATTGTTTAATATAGTTGTTCAAAATAACGTGTGACCTGCCATCAAGTCGTTGCAATACGCAGATTTGCCGACTAGGAATTCCGCGCTACAACAACGCCAATTCGTCCCGTGGACGCACGAAGGACGCCATAGCATTTTGATTTCGCGCATGATCCTTTCCGGAAGTCGAATCCGATTTTCAGGTCATTCGCTGTAGACGGAGAAATAGAGTGACCGACGATAGCAACAGTGCCCGTAAAGACATCGATCTGCTCGAGCTGACCGCCCACATCGTGTCCGCTTACGTCGAGAAGAACCGCTTGCCTGCCTCCGGCCTGGCCGACCTCATCGCCAGCGTCAGCGCGTCGATAAGCGGGCTCGGCAAGCCTGCGGTCCCGGTGGCTGCCCCACTGGTCCCGGCGGTCAATCCCAAGAAGTCGGTGACGCCCGATTTCATCATCTGCCTCGAAGACGGCAAGAAGTTCAAATCGCTGAAGCGTCACATCGGTGTGCATTTCGGCCTGACGCCGGACGCCTATCGCGCCAAATGGGGCTTGCCGTCGGACTATCCGATGGTCGCTCCCAACTACGCGGCCTCGCGTTCGCTGCTGGCGAAGTCGATCGGCCTCGGCCGCAAGGCCGCCCCCGTCAAGGCGCCCGCCAAGGGCAGGAAGGCCAAGGCCTCGGCCTGAACATTCAGTCCTGAGCCAACAGTTAGGACGACTGGAACAGAAGCCTGCCGGCGAATTCGCCTTGGCAGGCTTCCTATTTTTATGGCTTGGATAGGTGGACGGGTTCCTAGAGCAATTCCAGGAAAAGTGTGAAACGGTTTTCCGTCCGGAATGCGTAAAATCTAGGAGTTAGAGCGGGTCGCCGTTTCCGTGAAACGGTGAACTGCTCTCGGGGAGTGAGCCATGAACTACACCAGGATGGTGATCGAGAAAGAGGCACCGGAAGAATACGGCTACGATCGTATCCGCTTCAATCTTTCCGAAAGCTCGATCGCCGACCAGAAGCTCTCCGACATCGGCCTGTCGCTGCCCGATCTCACGCTTTTCTATGGCGAGCATCGCGGCGACAAGCAGTTGCGTGCACTGATATCGGCGCAGGATGCCGGCATTTCGCCGGATGATGTGCTGGTCACCGCCGGTGCCGCGGGCGCGCTGTTCATCATCTCGACCTCGCTTTTGTCGGCCAACGACCATCTCGTCGTCATCAGGCCCAACTACGCCACCAACATCGAAACCCCAAGGGCGATCGGCTGCGCCATCAGCTTTGTCGACCTGGCCTTCGAGGAAGGCTTCGCCATCGATGTCGAACGCGTCAAGGCCGCGATTCGGCCGGACACGAAGCTGATCAGCGTCACCTGCCCGCACAACCCGACCGGCACGATGATGAGCCGAGCCGAGCTCGATGCGCTGGTGGCGCTTGCCGAAAGCAGCAACTGCCGTCTGCTGGTCGACGAGACCTATCGCGACCTCTCCTACGGCAGGCGGCTGCCGACGGCTGCCTCGCTCAGCCCGAAGGCGATCAGCGTCTCGTCATTGTCCAAGGCCTTCGGCATTCCCGGCATCCGCATCGACTGGCTGATCACCAGGGATGCGGTGCTTCAGGAAAAATTCCTCGCCGCCAAGGAGCAGATCGGCATCTGCGGCAGCGTCATCGACGAAGGCATTGCCCGCGGCATGCTCGAGCGCCGGGACGCCTTCCTGGCGACCCTGCTGCCCGAAATGGCCAAGCGCCGCGACATCGTCCAGGCCTGGATCGACCGCGAACCGCTGGTCGACTGGATCAGGCCCGAAGGCGGTGTCGTCGGCTTCCCGCGCCTCGATGTCGAACCCGGCTTCGACCTCGACCGGTTCTATGCGAACCTGCTGGAGAACCATGGAACCTATGTCGGACCCGGCCACTGGTTCGAGATGGAAAAACGCTTCTTCCGCGTCGGCTTCGGCTGGCCGACGGAAGCCGAATTGCGCGGCGGCCTCGACGCCATCTCCGTCGCGCTGCGGCAGTAACTTCCGCGTGCCGGCGATGGAGCAGGCTGAAAATTCCTTGATCCAGCACTGATTCTGACGCATATCCGCGGCGAACTGAGCTAAAAGTTCCGCCAGCCGGACCAGCGCCCATCGTGGAAGTGCCCCGCCAGCTGACGCCACTGCAATGGGGCCTCTTAAATCATGACCGCCGAACAGATATCACCGGACCAGCGCTATGCCGCGTTCCGCCACCGCTCCTTCCTGAGTTATTGGGCGGCGCGTTTCCTCACCACATTCGCCACCATGATCGTGTCCGTCGCGGTCGGCTGGCAGATGTACGATTTGACCCGCGACCCGCTCGATCTCGGCCTGGTCGGCATCGTCCAATTCCTGCCGTCGCTGCTTCTGGTGCTGGTCACCGGCGTCGTCGCCGACCGCTTCGGCCGCCGCCTGATCATGGCGCTGGCGGTCGTGGTGGAGGCGATGTGCGCGCTGGCGCTGCTGTTCCTGGCGCTGCGCGGCATCAGCGGGCCGCTGCCGATCTTCTGCGTGCTTGCCATGTTCGGCGTCGCCCGCGCCTTCTTCGGTCCGGCCTCCGCCTCATTGTTCGCCAATCTGGTGCCGCCTCAGGATTTCGCCAACGCCATCGCCTGGAATTCATCGGCCTGGCAGACGGCGACCATCGTCGGACCCGTCGCCGGCGGCCTGCTCTACGGCGTGTCGCCGGAAGCGGCCTACGGAACCGCCGCTGTCCTGATGCTTGTGTCCGGGCTGCTGATCTTCACCATCCCGAAGCCGTCGCAGCGCACCGAGTCGGACAAGCCGACGATGCAGCACCTGCTCGGCGGGTTCAGCTATATCTGGAGCGAGAAGATCGTGCTCGGCGCCATCTCGCTCGATCTGTTCGCCGTGCTCCTGTCCGGCGCCTCGGCGCTGCTGCCGGTCTATGCGCGCGACATCCTCCAGCTCGGCCCGTGGGGCCTCGGCCTGCTGCGCTCGGCGCCCAGCATCGGCGCCATTTGCGTCGCCATCTGGCTGGCCGGGCATCCACTTCGCAACCACGCGGGCATGATCATGCTGGCCGCCGCAGCCTCGTTCGGCGCCTTCACCGTGGTTTTCGGCCTGTCGACCATCACCTGGCTGTCGATCGTGGCATTGGTCTTCCTTGGCGCCACCGATATGTTCAGCGTCTACATCAGGGAGACGCTGATCCAGCTGTGGACGCCCGACGAGGTGCGCGGCCGCGTCAACGCCGTCAACCAGGTCTTTGTCGGCGCCTCCAACGAGGTCGGCGAATTCCGCGCCGGCACGATGGCCGCGCTGATCGGCACGGTGCCGGCCGTGGTGATCGGCGGCATCGGCGCCATCGCCGTCGCGGGCCTGTGGGTGGTGCTGTTCCCGCAACTGCGCAAGGTGCGCCACCTCAACGGGCGCAACTGATCTTCCCACGGTTGACAGCCGACATGCCTAGCCCATGCCACAGGAGCTCTCATGATCACTTGCTACCTGAAATACGTCATCGACCCCTACAAGCTTACCGAGTTCGAAGATTATGGTCGCCGCTGGATAGCTCTGGTCAACCGCCTCGGCGGAAACCATCACGGCTATTTCCTTCCGAGCGAGGGGGCGAGCAACATCGCCTATGCCATGTTCAGCTTCCCGAGCCTTGCCGACTACGAGGACTATCGCAAACGGATGGCTGCCGACCCGGAATGCCAGGACGTGTTCGAAATGGAAAAACGCAATCGCAGCATTCTCAGCTACGAGCGCAGCTTCCTGCGGCCGGTGCTCGAACCTTAATGCATGTCGCCCAAAAGTGGCCCCGGTTTTGGGAGAACGACATGCATGAAGACAAAGACCTAAAGCGGGTCGCCTGAAATCCGTTCAGACGACGGTTTAGCTATCTGCTCGGCTTGCCGAAGATCATCCGCAAAAACTCGTCCAGCCAGCGCTTGAGATGCATGTCCCAGATCAGCCGGCCACCGAGATGATCGCGGCCGGGCTGGGCACCGGGCAATTCGAAGCGATGCGCGCCGCGCACCACCCAGCGCTGCATCATCACCCTGGTCAGTTCGCCATGGAACTGGATGCCCCAGGCATTGTCGCCGTAGCGGAAGGCCTGGTTGGGATAGGTTTCGGCCGTCGCCAGCAGCGTCGCGTCCCTGGGCAGCGAAAAACCCTCGCGGTGGAACTGGTAGACCATCTCCGGCCAGTGCATGAGTTGCTTGCCGGCTTCGGTCGCCTTCAGGGGATACCAGCCAACCTCGACCAGCCCTTCACCATGACCCTCGACCTTGCCGCCGAGACAGTTGACCAGCATCTGCGCGCCGAGACAGATGCCGAGACATGGCCGGTTCTCCCTCAGCGGTATTTCCAGCCAGTTGGTCTCGCGACGAACGAACTCGTCGTCGTCATTGGCGCTCATCGGGCCGCCGAACACCACCGTGCCGGCGTGGTCGTCCAGTGTTTCGGGCAAGGCGTCGCCAAGCGGCGGCCGGCGGATGTCGAGATCGAAACCTTCTTCCAGCAGCATATGGCCGACACGTCCCGGGCTCGAACTCTCCTGATGCAGCACGATCAGGATCTTTGGCTTCGAACTCGTCTGGCGTGGCATGGGAAGGCGAAGATCCTATTCGTCGCTCGATGTTCCGGTGGCGCCGGGCGCGTGCGCCGCCGCCTTGCGGCGCGCCTCGACGCGATCGTGGCGTTCGACGCCGATCAGCTCGGCGACGCGCCAGACGGTGTTGTCCTCGAGCTCGTGCAACTCGCCGTCGGCATAGACGATTTCCCACATCAGGCCGATGAAGGCCTTGCGCGCATCGGCATCGAGATGGCGCTTCAGGACGCTGGTGAAGGCATAGAGATCGATCGCCTCATTGTCGGCCCGCTCGCCGGCAGCGGCCAACGCTTCGAGTTCGGCGCCGCTGATCGAGTAGCTCTCGGCCAGCACCGCCTTGAACCGCTCCCACTCGACATCCTGGCGCACGCCATCGGCGTTCATCACATGGTAGAGCAGCGCCGAGGCGGCGACACGCGGATCGTCCGTGCTGGCATGCGTGCCGGCACCGGCCGGCAAATCCCTGAGAAACGACAGAACGCGTTCAAACATAGATCCATACCCCAACGGCCTGACGGCCTGCCCAACTCAAAACAACCGAAACCGGCGCGGCGATTTCTCCGCTTCCTCGTCCGGATCGACGCCGGGATCGTCCGGCAGCCGCGCAAGCTCCTCGGCCGGCTCGACGCCTTCTGCATCGCTCGGCACCGCGGCGAATGCCGCTGCCGTGATCGGCCTGACATGATCTTCTTCGCGACTTTCAGCTTGCTTGCCCGCCGACGTCTCGCCACCGGCGTCGTCGATCACTTCGATCGGCCTTTTTTCGCTCGTCGGCTTTGCCAATGCTTCAATAACCGGTGCCACACCCGCTGGCGCGTCATCATGGCTGTCGATCAACTGGCCAAGCCGCTCCATCGGCGCGCGCCACTCGAAGGCGTCGAGCCGGCCGGTGATCGGCGATACCGGAGCCCAGCGTTCCGATACCACGCCGTCTGCGACCCAGGCCGGATCGCGCGGCGCCCGCACCGCCCTGGACAGCAGCTGCCGAACTTTGCCCTGATCGCCGGTCTCGGCCTCCTCGATGTCGGCGAGCAGCAGATAGGCGCCCTCGCGACGGTCCATCCGGATCGCCGCCTCGGCCTCGCGGCGGGCGGTCGCGAAATCCTGCGCGTCGAGCGCGGCGCGCGCCACCGTCATCGACGATTCGGCGTGGTTCTTCTTCATCTCCTGCAGCTTCTTCGCCCGGTTGAGGCGGTCGAGCACCGCGTCGCCCGGCCTTGCATGGGTATAGAGCTCGGCGATCTCCGGATGCGGCTCGGCCTTCCACGCCGCCTCGAGGATCTTCGAGCCCTTGCGCACATCGTTCTGCTTGAACAGTGCGGCCGCGGCGGCCACGGCGGCAGGCGCGAAATCGGGCCTGAGCTTGTTGGCTTCGATCGCCGCCGTCCTGGCGGCGGCGGGATCGCTGTCGGCAAGCGCCTGCGCCTTGGCGGTCAGCAGCACGGCGCGGCGGCGGTTGGCGGCATCGCGTTCGATCTGCCGTGTCGCTTTCTGCGCGTCGACGAGTTTCAGGGCGCCGTCCCAGTCGCCGCGCGCGGTCAGCTCTTCCAGCGTCGATTCCGCCGCCCAGGCCAGTTGCGGCGCCACAGCGGCGGCGCGGCCGGCATAATGCCTGGCGGCGTTGCGGTCGCCGAGCCGTTCGGCTTCCAGATAAAGCCCGCGCAAACCCAGCAGCCGCATTTCGGGATCGTCGAGCATGCTCTCGAATTTCTGCCGCGCGCCTTCATGATCGCCTTCGAGCAGCGACGCCTGCGCTTCGAGCAGGTGGATCAGCGGCTCCTGGTCGGAACGGATCAGCTTGGCGGCTTCCTTGGTCTTCTTGCGGGCCAGTGCGCCATCACCGGCGCCGGCGGCAATCATGCCGGTCGACAGCGCCTGATAGCCACGATCGCGGCGGCGGACACGGAAATAGCGCGAGATGGTGTAAGGGCTGTTCCACAGCGCCTTGAGCAGCCACCACAGGATCATCACCGCAGCGACCACGGCAACGACAGCCACCGCCGCCACCATCAGGCTGACCTGGTATTGATAGCCGTTGAAAGTGACGACCATGTCGCCCGGCCGGTCGGCCAGCCAGGCAAAGCCCAGCCCGAGCGCGAAAACGACGATGAGGAAGGCGAGCAGGCGGATCATTGTGTTGCCCTCATGCCTTCATCGCGCCCGAGATCAGCGCATCGACCTGGGTTTCGACCTCGATGCGCGCCTTCAGCTTGCCGGCAAAGTCGGCGCCCGCGGCCTTGGCGGCCTCGGGCAGCGTTTCATACTCGCTGAGTGCCTTGGCGTAGTCGCCCTGGTTGACCGCCGCCTCCATGCGCGCGACGGTTTCCGGTGCGCCGGCGCCTTCGACGGCGCCGATCGGCCTGACCTTGACCAGCGATTGCGCGCTCGACAGAAGGCTCTGAACGAAGCCGGCATTCTCATCGACAGGCGTTGCCGCCGTGACCATGGCATTGGCGGCGGCATCAGCCTGCGATGCGATCTCGGCGCGGGTTGGAACGCCCTTTTCGGCATAGGGGCGCAGTGCCGCAAGCTGCGGCGCATCAGGCGAAATCGCGGCGAGGGTTTCGAGTTCGGCCGAAAACGGCCCGCCACGCTCAAGCGCCGCCTTCAAGGCCGACGCCGCGATGGCAAGCGCGATCTTCGGCTGTCCCGCCGCCGCCTCGACCTTGCCGGACAGCTGCGACACAGACTGCTCCAGCGCTTTCAGCCGGCCATCCTGCGCGGTAGCCGCCTCGCCGGCCGACTTCACCTGCGCGTCGAGGCCTGCCAGTTTTTCGGTGAGCGGACCAAGATCGACCGGCGCCGCGCTGCCCGCCTTGCCGAGGGCGGCGACCGCCGTCTCGATCTGCGCGACCTTGTCGCCCAGTGCGGTGACGCCGGCCGCGTCGCCTGCTCCACCTTTCTCGACAGCCGATTTCAGCGCCGCGACATCGGCCTTGACCTGCTCCAGGCCCGAGGACAGCCCGACCATCTTCGCCGCTGCATCGCCATTGCCGCCGGCGTCCTTCAAGCCGGCGATTTCGGTCTTCAGCGAGGCGATGTCGCCATTGACGCCATCGAGCGAGACGCCGGCACCGGAGCCCGGCGCGCCGAGCAGGCCGGCAAATTGCAGCCCGCCGGCGCCGACCAGCGCGATGACGCCGCCGATGATGCCGGCGGCGATGCCGTTGAGGCCGCCACGCTTTTCAGGGGCTGGCGCCATTTTCTCGTCCCGTGTCTCGGCTTTTGCCTTGTTGCCGTCGGTCTGCGCTGCCGACGCGTCGTCGAAACTGTAGTCGAAGGTTTTGGCGCGGTTGGGCGGCGCATCCGAACCGGGATAAGGCAGCTCTGGCTCGGCGGCTTTGGCTCCGCCATCCGCCGGCGCTTGCCCTTCCGCACCTGCGGCGCCATCGGCATGTTCCCACGGCTCGAGATCGGTCTGGTCGGCATGAACCGGCTCTTCGGGAACCTCGGGCTGCGAAGCGTTCGCTGCTTCCTCGGCCTTCGCCTCGTCTGTCTGCGCCTCCTGCGTGGCGGCGTCCTCGTCGGCGATGCGTGAGACGGCGCCCGGCTCGAGATCGATGGTCACCGGCTCGCGGCGGCTTTTCGAGTGTCGCATCTTCGGCGTCTTGACCATGCCTGGGCTCCGCACATTCGCTTCGTCTCAACGCCTGGCGGCGCATGATGGTTCAGAAAGGGTCTAGCACATCACCAAGCGGTGAAAAGGGGCGGTGTGATGACGCGGCTCAGCGCGGCGCCTGCAAAAGCGCCAGCAATGCCTCCTCGTCAGGTTGCGCGGCAATGCGGATCCTTTCGCTGGCGGCATCGTCGAAGGCTGCGGCGATCCGCGTGGAAAGCGCAAAAACCCATGTTTTTTCGAAGAGACCGCGCAGAGCGGGCCGTCTTGCCAGGATTTGCATCGCCGCCGCCGCCTTGGCTGAATAGAGCAATACCGCGTCGGCAGGTTGCCCGGACAGGCGTTCGAGGGTGACTTCGTCCGGATAACCCACTGTCAGCGTGTCATAGGTCTCGACGGCGTGGACCCGAACGCCCACCGTCCCGAGCCTCTGTTCGAACGCCGGAAACCGCACGCGCCCACAGAGGTAGACAATCGTCTTTCCAGAAAAATCGGCAGCGAGAACGTCGGCCAGCGCCTCCGCATCGCCGGGGCCTTCACTGACCGATAAGAACCCTGCTTCACGCGCCGCCTGCGCCGTCCTTTTGCCGACCGCATGACAAGGCAAGCGGGCGAGCGTCGCGATGATTTCTTCCGGCGCATGGCGCATGGCATTGGCGCTTGTGACGGCCACCGCGACGGCATCGTCCGGGATCAGTCCGGCAGCGGCGGGCAACGCCTTTGTTTCGGTCAGGGGCAAAAGAACCGGCTGGAAACCTGCCTCCTCCAGCCGATGCGCTGTGCGCGAAGCACCCGGTTCCGGCCTGGTCACCAGGACGCGAAGCATTTCAGAGCCAGCCGTCGAAGAACTTTTCGCCGGCCCTGGCGCGCACGCTCCGGGCCGCTTCGCCGCCGATGCGGGCGGCGTCTTGCGCCGATCCCTGCAGCTCGACCGTGTGCGACTGCGTGCCGTCGGGCGAGATGATCAGCCCGGCAAAAGACAGCTTTCCGGCCTCGATCGCGGCATAGCCGGCGATCGGCGTGCGGCAGGAGCCATCGAGCGCCGCCAGGAAGGCACGCTCGCAGGCCAACGCCTGGCCGGTCGGCACATCATGAACGGCCGCCAGCATCTTTTCGACATCGCGGTCGCCGATACGAGTTTCGATGCCGATCGCGCCTTGCCCCGGCGCCGGCGGGAAGACATCGAGCGGTATCAGGTCGGTGACGACATGCTCGAGCCCAAGCCGCTTCAGCCCGGCATAGGCCAGGATCGTGCCGGCGGCGACGCCTTCGTCGAGCTTGCGCAGCCGCGTCTGCACATTGCCGCGGAACATCACCACGTCGAGATCCGGCCGCATCCGGCGGATCAGCGCTTGCCGCCGCAGCGACGACGAGCCGACTTTCGCCCCGCGCGGCAGTTCGGCGATCGTCTTCGCCACCTTGCCGACAAAGGCGTCGCGTGCGTCCTCGCGCGGCAGGAAGGCCGACAGTTCGAGGCCGTCGGGCAGTTGCGTCGGCATGTCTTTCGACGAATGCACGGCGATGTCGATCCGGCCGGCCAGCAGCGCCTCCTCGATCTCCTTGGTGAACAGGCCCTTGCCGCCGGCTTCCGACAGCGGCCGGTCCTGAATGCGGTCGCCGCTGGTCGAGATGACGACCACCTCGAACGCCTCCGCCGGCATGCCATGCGCGGCCATCAGCCGCGCCTGCGTTTCATGCGCCTGCGCCAGCGCCAGCGGGCTGCCGCGTGTTCCGATTCTCAAGATTGTTTGCATGGCGCGCAGTCCGTGATAACCCCCCGGCAAGCGAGGCTTTTCCGGGGTTCTCCTAACGGGGAAAGCCCCATGATACAATCTTTAGGGACAGCGACGAATTGATCCGCGTGCTGGGCATTGAGACGAGTTGTGACGAGACCGCCGCCAGCGTGGTGGCCATCGACGGCGACGCCGCGCCAAAAATCCTGTCCAACATCGTGCTCAGCCAGATCGAGGAGCATGCCGCTTTCGGCGGTGTCGTGCCGGAAATCGCCGCGCGCGCCCATGTCGAGGCGCTGGACGGCATCATCGAGGCGGCGCTTGCCGATTCGGGCACGGCACTAGCCGATATCGACGCGATTGCCGCCACCGCCGGCCCCGGCCTGGTCGGCGGGCTGATCGTCGGACTGATGACCGCCAAGGCAATCGCCGCGGCGGCGAACAAGCCGCTGATCGCCATCAATCACCTCGAAGGCCATGCGCTGACCGCAAGGCTGACCGACGGGCTCGACTTTCCCTATCTCTTGCTGCTGGTCTCCGGCGGCCATACGCAAATCGTCGCCGTGCGGGGTGTCGGCGATTACCAGCGCTGGGCAACGACCATCGACGACGCGCTCGGCGAAGCCTTCGACAAGACGGCCAAGATGCTCGGCCTGCCCTATCCCGGCGGACCGAATGTCGAAAAGGCGGCACAGGCCGGCAACGCCTCGCGCTTTGCCTTTCCGCGTCCGATGAAGGGCTCGGCCCAGCCCGACTTCTCCTTCTCCGGCCTCAAGACCGCCGTGCGCCAGGCGGCGAGCGCCATTGCGCCGCTGAGCGACCAGGACGTCGCCGACATCTGCGCCTCGTTCCAGGGGGCCGTAGCCGATGCTCTGGCCGACCGTGTTTCTCGCGCGCTGACGCGCTTTCGCGAGACATTTCCCGGCACCAGGAACCCAGCCCTCGTCGTTGCCGGCGGTGTCGCCGCCAACCGCACGATCAAGACCATGCTGGAGCGGCTCTGCGCCGAGACCGGCTTCACCTTCATTGCGCCGCCACTGAAACTTTGCACCGACAATGCGGCGATGATCGCCTGGGCCGGCATCGAGCGGCTGCGCGAGGGCATGGCGCAAGAGAACGGCTTCGATTTCGTGCCGCGCTCGCGCTGGCCGCTGGACAGCATCTCGGCGCCGATGGTCGGCTCCGGCCGGCGCGGAGCCAAGGCATGAACGAGGTGGCAATGAGCGGCAACGTCACCGCGCCAAGCGGCTGGCGCGTTGCCGTGCTCGGCGGCGGCGCCTGGGGCACTGCCTTGGCCTTGGCCATGCTGCGCGCCGGCCATTTCGTCCGCCTTTACGCGCGCGATCCGGAGACCGTCGCCGCGATCGACCGCGGCGAAAATCCACGCTACCTGCCGGGCATTACGCTCCAGCCCGGCATCGTGGCGACGAGCAACATCCAGGCCACGCTCGACGGTGCCGATTGCGTGCTGGCGGTGACGCCGGCGCAGTCGCTGCGGGCGACGCTGGCGGCCGCGAAGGACCATATGCTGGCCGGTATCCCGCTGGTTCTGTGCGCCAAGGGCATCGAAAGCGAGACTGGCGCGTTGCTATCGGCGATTGTCGAAGAAATCCTGCCGCTCAATCCGGTTGCCGTTTTGTCGGGCCCGAGCTTCGCCAACGACGTCGCCCGCGGCCTGCCGACGGCCGTTGTGGTCGCCGCCCGCGACGAGGCGTTGGCCGCCGATCTCGCCGCCCGCTTTTCCGCCGAAAACCTGCGCTGCTATTCGAATGACGACCTGATCGGCGTCGAGATCGGCGGCGCCTTGAAGAACGTCTTTGCCATTGCCGCAGGTGCCGTCACTGGGGCGGGTCTCGGCGCCAGCGCCCAGGCCGCCATGGTGACGCGCGGCTTTGTCGAATTGCGCCGCATCGGCGCTGCCTTCGGCGCCAGGCCCGAAACGCTGATGGGGCTTTCCGGCCTTGGCGACCTGCTGCTGACCTGCTCGTCCACCCAGTCGCGCAATTTCGCCTATGGGTTGGCGCTCGGGCAAGGCAAGCCACTTGCCGGATTGCCGCTGGCAGAAGGCGTGCCGACGGCGGCGATCGCAGCCCGCATTGCCACCGAGCGCAACATCGACGCGCCGATCATTGCCGCCGTCGCCGCCATACTGGATGGCACCATCACCGTCCGGCAGGCCGTGACGGCGTTGATGACCCGGCCGCTGAAGACCGAAACCAACGATTGATCCCACGACTTTGAACGATCAGGAGAAAAAATGCTGTTTGCTGTGATTTGCAAGGATAAGCCCGGAAGCCTGCAGGTGCGCCTCGACACGCGGCCCGAGCATGTTGCCTTTCTCGAGGGGTTGAACGGCGACAAGAAGCTGGCATTCGCCGGTCCGTTCCTTGACACCGAAGGCAAGCCGAATGGCAGCCTTGTGGTCGTCGAAGCACCCGACCTGGCAGGTGCGCAGGCTCTGTCGGCGGCCGACCCCTACGCCAAGGCCGGGCTCTTCGAAAGCGTCGAAATCCGCCCGTGGAACTGGACGTTCAACAAGCCGGCGGCTAGTTAAATCCCGGTCGCCCGCGCGATTCCAAGGAGGAGAAAGACATGAACTACTGGCTGTTCAAATCCGAGCCATTCAAGTTCTCCTTCGAGATGCTGAAGGCCAAGGGCAAGGCCGGCACGCAATGGGACGGCGTGCGCAACTACGCCGCGCGCAACAACATGAAGGCGATGCAGATCGGCGATCTCGGCTTCTTCTATCATTCCAACGAGGGGCTGAACGTGGTCGGCATCGCTGAAGTCTGCGCGCTTGCCCATCCCGACACCACCTCGGACGATCCGCGCTGGGAATGCGTCGACATCCGCGCCGTGCAGGACGTGCCGAACCCGCCGACGCTGGAACAGGTGAAGGCCAATCCCAGGCTTGCCGACATGGCGCTGGTGCGGCTCGGACGGCTTTCCGTGCAGCCGGTGACGCCGGCCGAATGGAAGGAAGTCTGCCGCATGGGCGGCTTGACGCCGGCTCCGTGACGGCGCTCACGCCCAACAGTGCCAAACAGTTCATTCTCGACAACACGGCGCTGATGGCGCCGCCGCACGTGCCGGAGATCCTGCTTCATCTTGCCGACGAAGCGCATGACCTGTGGCAGCGGACCGAGGAAGAGCTGGTCGAAATCGGCCTGCCGCCGCCCTTCTGGGCTTTCGCCTGGGCCGGCGGCCAGGGCCTTGCCCGCTATGTCCTGGACAATTCCGGCACGGTGCGTGGCAAGCACGTGCTCGACTTCGCTTCCGGCTCCGGCCTTGTCGCCATCGCCGCTGCCAAGGCCGGTGCCGCCAAGGTGATCGCCTCCGACATCGACCCGTTCTGCGCCACCGCGATCCGGCTCAACAGCGAGATCAACGGTATCGGGACCGAATTCCTCGGCACGGATTGCATCGGCACCGATGCAGGTTGGGACGTGGTCCTGGCCGGTGATGTTTTCTATGACAAATCTTTCGCTGACCGGCTGGTGCCATGGTTCGCAACGCTGAAGGCGCGCGGCGCCGAAATCCTTGTCGGCGATCCCGGCCGGTCGTATCTGCCGAAGACAGGGCTGGAGCCGCTTGCGGTCTATGAAGTGGCCGTCACGCGGGCGCTGGAGGATGCGCTGGTCAAGCGCACGACCGTCTGGCGGTTCGCTTGACGCGATCGCCGAACAGGCGTTCCATCATATCCAAATCAGAGGGGGGAGCTCATGGATTTTTCAGCAGTGAACTGGCTGGCGGTGGTCGCTGCCGCAATCGTGGCGTGGCTGTTCGGCGCCGCCTGGTACATGAGCCTGAGCAAGGCGTGGCTGAAGGCCGCCAAGCTCGATCCGGCCACGATGAAGAAGTCGCCGCTGCCCTTCGTCGTCAGCTTCATCGCCGAACTGGTCATGGCCACGATAATGGCGCTGGTCGTCGGCGCGATGACCGGCGGCGAGCCGACATGGCTCGCCGGACTTGTCTTCGGCTTCGTGCTCTGGCTGGGTTTCGTCGCCACGACGCTCTCGGTCAACCATCGCTACGAGAATTTCGGCTGGGACCTGACCCTCATCGACGGCGGCCACTGGCTCGGCGTGCTGCTGATCATCGGCGCCGTGATCGGCTGGTTCGGCGCGGCGGCAACCTGATCAAGAAGGGAGTAGGGCAGTAAGGCAGTAGGGGAATAGGGGGCAAACGGCACCGACTGCTATCCCTGCTGCCTACTGCCTACTGCCTACTGCCTACTGCCCTACTGCCCTACTGCGGTCTTATGTAGCAAACGCACCAAACCCGATGGGCGGGTAGGTGCGCCATGATGGTTGGCGCTTTTCTAGGAGCAGCGATTTGCGCTTCAATCGGCGTTGAAGTCTCCGTCGATCCCCTTTTGGAACCCGAGTTTGTTCGCCGGTGTATCTCCGTATCCGGGGCCGTAGGCCATGTTGCCCGGCATATCCGCTCTGACAAGATCGATAACACCGCCGGTTTGATGGCGCTCATCGGATACGACCAGCCAATAATGGACGCTGATTGCCAACCTGAGAGGCGTTGGTGTCTCATCTTCCCAGACGTCTCGCTGGAAATTTTTCGAGATGGCGTCTGTAATGGATTTCTCGATTGTAAGATGGTGGACTTGGGTGGTGTATTTGCCGGGGAAAATGCTGGCCCCGAGGTTCTTCGACATATTCTTACTTTGGGCATACATTTCGGCCACAAGAGTATCTCGGCGGTCGTGGAAAGCCACAAATTTGGCAGTTATCCATACGCCTTTGGCCAACGTCCTGCCGATGTTCCTTACGGTGAATTTTACCGACAGCTTCCCCTGTCTCCCTTCGCGGTCCCAAGTGAGTGGAGAAACGATCTCAACTCCCTCTATTTCGATCCAAGCCCTTTGGTCAGCAATGAACGTTTGGCGGGAAAGCTGGTTGGCCTCGACGGCGGCGGCGGTAGCTTGCCGGTTCAATTCGAGGGTGTTTCTCACCAGCCACACGGCCCAAGTGCTAACGCCTACGCTGAAGAGAGCGGAGAACGCTGCGACCCACTGTGCGTACGTATCAGACGGCGTAGTGTAGGTTTCCCAGAAGCCGGGCGGTTCGACTGGCTTCTCGTTCCCGCCGGTTGTCTGTTCGGCGTGTTGCTGTCGATTCTTACTATCGGCCGGATCACTAAACCCCGGAACGGTCCAGACAAGAATCAAAAGCGCGATGGCAAGCCCAACAACTAGCCCAAGTGCAGTGTCTGCGACCCTATCGCGCTGAGACATTGAAGTAAAAACGCAGCACTAAAGCCCCCCCGGCTTATTTTGTTGTTCAAGTTACGCTCGGTTTCGTGAATGTCCATAGCCGCCAGCTTTTCCGCGAGCTGGGCGTAGGTGACACCCTTCCGCTTCAACTCTGACTTCAAAAGGTTCTTGGCCTTCGTCTCGTATTCGACGGTCTGTGGGTCGTCCTTGCGTGCCATATCCTCGCCTCGAAAAATATCATCACATTCGATGGTATAGGCCCTTGAATTTAGGGATGCAAGTCCGCATATACGGTGAATAATATCGCCGGGTATGATGACAATGGCCCAGCACTTCCTCCTTTCCGCCGAAAGCCGCACCCTCTCCCTTAAGGAGATTTACAAGGGCGGCGAGGAAAAGGCTTACGACACGTTCAAGCGCCTTCGCTGGGCTTCGACGCAAGGCGAGCCTGTTTGCCCGAAATGCGGGTGCCTGGATCACTACGACATTCCGACCCGTCGCAAGTTCAAGTGCGCAGCTTGCGGTGCGCAGTTCTCCGTTACGTCCGGTTCTATCTTCGCCTCGCGCAAGCTGGCGTTTGTCGATCTGCTCGCCGCGATCTGCCTGTTCATCAACGGTGCTAAGGGCATGTCGGCGGTCCAGTTCTCCCGCGATCTGGACGTTCAATACAAGACCGCCTTCGCGCTGGCTCACAAGCTGCGCGAAGCCCTGTCGGCTGAAACCAAGAACGAAACCCTTGAAGGCGAGGTCGAGATTGACGGCGCTTACTTCGGCGGCGTTGTGCGCCCTGAGAACCGCGTAGAGGACCGCAAAGACCGCCGCATGAAGGAGAACCAGTCAGACCGTCGCCGTGTTGTCATCGCCCTGCGCGAGCGCGCTGGCCGCACCCTGACGTTCGTCCGTAACCGCGAAGCGGAAGGCGTCGATATCGCCCGCGCTCGGATCCTGGCCGGTTCCAAGCTGTTTGCCGATGAGGCGAGCCATTGGGACGTGCTGGAGGCTGACTACGCTTCGACCCGCATCAACCACTCGGAAAGCTACAGCGACGGGCACGGCAAGCATTACCAACATGGTGGAGAGCTATTTCAGCCGCCTTCGCCGGATGGTTGCCGGCCAGCACCATCATGTTTCGCACCGCTACCTCTACCAGTACGCCAATCACGCCGCATGGCTTGAAGATCACCGTCGCCGGCCGAATGGCGGCAACGCCTTCGCCCTGCCTTGGCGGCGCGCTCAATCATTCCGTGTCGCGCGTGTGGAAAGCGAGCTGAATAGCTGTGGGCAATCCCTCGCCCACAGCGGGAGCGCTTGGGAGGACTAAGCCGCCCTCATGAAGTTGAAAGAGAGTTGGCCGGGCCAGCTGCGGGTGTGTGATCTGACAAATTCGAGCACACCAAACCGCCGCCTACGATAGGCCCGGACGTACACGCGTCGCCGCATGCGCGCCTCCGATTGGCAAAATCCCCTTGTAAACGGCGGCAGAACATGCGATTCTTGGGTGCGACGCCAAGTGCACGCTCGCCGCCATCCAGTGGCGCGGGTTTACCACTTACCGCTGACGACCCGCCCCTCGGAAGGCGGGTCGTTTGCGTTTGAGAAGCGGTCATCATACTCGAAACACAAACGCTACAAGTCGATCTACCAGATTTGTCATGCTCACGCAAACTCGTTTGTGTGTTTTGTGTTCTCGCGCGCTGTAAAATGTGTTATGCAACACATAACAATCACAGGAGGGTTCCATGGCCGGAAACCAGTTCGCCCAACTTCAGCGGCGAAAAAAGGAAATCGAAAAGCTGCTCAGAGAGCTTAAAAAGGAGATGGCTGGCATCGAAAAAATCGAAAAGGACGTGGCGAAGGCGGCGGCCAAAATTAAATCGGCCGACGATGATGGCGACGAGCCAAGCGAGGGCGGTGGCGGCGCTCGCACCAGGTCCGGTGCAAAGCCGACCCAAATCGTAAAGGCAGTAAAGGACGTGCTGTTGAATTCGCCCCATCCAATGTCGCGAGGCGAGCTTTTGGATAGGTTGACTAGGGAGGGCGTCGAAATTCACGGCACCAACCCGCCTAATATCCTTGGCACCACGCTTTCGCGCGCTCCCGGCTTCGTAAATCTAAAGGGTTTCGGCTATTGGCTGGCGGAACGCCCCTACGCTCCGGCCGGTCATCAACCCCCCGGTTCGGAATCTACGGAAAAGACAGAAGCGGGCGACGACGCGACGTTGGCCTTTCACTGAGGCCTCTTTCGCCCTGCTCATTTCTTCGCGCCCTTGACGCTATCCGTTACCTTGGCGACTAGCGCGCCATCGCCATTATCCAAGCCCTTCGAGACCATGATCCGAAGGGCGATTTCACGGTTGTTGCGTTTGAATAGGCGGACAGCCGTGACCTTGGGCTTGATGTCGCGCGGCGGCTTGGCACAGCCGAAGATCGCCAGCGCATGGTCTATGTGGCTTAGCTGGTCTTCCAGGGCAGCTTTCTGCCGTTCCAATTCGAGAACCTGGCCCGACAGTTCTGCCCGCTTGGCGATCAATGCGTAGATGACAATTGGCTGTCCCATGCATCGGATTTTATGGGAACCCACTAGGTAGCGGCTATGGGAATGTTGGTGCGTTTGCTACATAAGACCGCCCTACTGCCCTACTGCCCTACTGCCTACTGCCCTTTATCCGTGGTCCGCGTCTTGGCGACTTCCTCGAGCATCCATTCGCGAAAGGCGGCGATGCGCGGATCGTCGGCGGTATTTTCGGGATAGACCAGGAAGTAGGCGAACTCGGGCGCCACGCGCAGGCCGAGTTCGAAAGGCTGCACCAGCCTGCCCTGGGAAAGGTCGTTCGCCACCATGGCGAAATCGGCGAGCGCAACGGCATTGCCGTCGAGCGCTGCCTGGACGGCATCCGTGGAATTTCCGAACACGACTGTCCGGCTGTCGTCGAAATCATTGATGCCGGCCGCCGCCATCCACATCCGCCAGTTCGGCCACGTCACGCCTTGCCGCGACCATTCGATATGCGCAAGCGTATGGTTGAAAAGATCGCGCGGCTCGCGCAGCGGCGGACCGGACGTCAAAAGGCTCGGGCTGCACACCGGAATGAGGATGTTGTCGAACAGCCGGTGGGTGCGAAGGCCCGGATATTTGCCAGCGCCAAAACGGATGCCGACATCGATGTCGTCAAGTTCGAAATCCCGCACTTCATAGGCAATGTCGAATCGCAACTCGATATCGGGGTGACGCTTGCGAAAATCGTCGACGCGTCGCATCAGCCATTTTGACGCGAACTGCGCGTCGAGCGTTACCTTCAAAAGAGCGGTGCCGCGCGTCAGCTTTTGCGCCCGCGAAACGGCCCGGCCAAGCAGGTCGAGCGCGTCCGCCGAGGCGTCGAACAGCACCGTTCCCGCCTCGGTGAGCCGGATGGTGCGGCTGGTGCGCGTGAACAGCACCAGCCCGAGCTGATCCTCGATTTCCTTGATCTGATGGCTGACGGCGGCCGGTGTCAGCCCAAGCTCGTCGGCGGCACGGGTGAAATTGAGGTGCCGGGCCGCCGCCTCCAGCGTCCTCAAGGCACGAGTCCCAGGCAGAAGACGAGCCATCCTATCCTCAAAGAAAACTTGATGATCGAGAGAAAACTACTCGTTTCCTACAGAGATTTCAATCTGGCATGATCTGTCCATCGAAACATCATCAAGCCGGATTTGATATTCGGGGAGAACGGAGCACACCATGTCCATCATCGTTTTGAATTCGTCCGCACATCGTCCGAACTGGCTGGCCGAAACCCTCGACTGGTTGCGTCACGCCCGGGTCGCGATACGCCTCCCCCGCCGCGATACTGCCTACCAGAACGTCGAGGATCTCTCCGACCGCCAACTGCGCGATATCGGCGGCGCGCGCCGTGATGTCGCTCGCGCAATGGACAAGGAGCTTGGCCGGCTGGGCCTGCTCGACATCGGCTGGCAGAGACCTGGCCGTAGGGGAATAGGGGAATAGGGGAATAGGGGAATAGGGGAATAGGGGAATAGGAAAAACTAAGGCCGCGCCGAGCTTGTCCCTACTCCCCTACTATCTTACCACCCTCACCACCGTCCGGTCCGACAGCAGCGGCAGCAGCCGCGCCATGGTTTGCGCCGTGACAGCCACGCAGCCTTGCGTCGGCGTGAAGCCGGGGCGCGCCAGATGGAAGAAGATGGCGCTGCCGCGCCCGCGCCGGCGCGGCGACAGGTTCCAGTCGAGCACCAGGCAGGCATCGTAGAGCCTGTCGTCGCGCCGCATGCGTTCGTGGCTGGCGCCATAGGGAATCCTGACCGGCCTGTTGTAGTTGCGGTCGTCAGGCACTTCGCACCAGCCCAGATCGGGCCCGATCGGCGTCATCGCCAGCCGGGTCCTGCGGCCGCTGGAGAACTGATCCCCCCGGAAATACCCCGACAGGATCCGCATCGCGGCCAGCGGCGTGGCGCCATCGCCTTCGCGCTTGTGGGCCGAGATGCCACCGCGCCCCAGCGCACAGGCAAACACCGTTTTCCCGGCCTGCAGCAGGCCCTGGCTTGGATGCCCAGGCCTCGCCCGCACGGTCAGCACACGCAGCCCTTTTCGCAAAATTGCGCCGGCTGCATTGCGATCGTGTTTTTTCTTGTATGATCGTGCCACGGAACAAATCACTGTGAACGGCTGTTACGCCGGTCAGCTTCCGCATAAACAGGCAGCGGTCAACTGAATTTTCTTTTCAAAACAACGGATTGATCCATGACTTCACGCACCATACTGATCGTCGACGACGATGATGACCTGCGCGGCACGCTGGTCGAGCAATTATCCCTTTACGAGGAATTCGACGTGCTGCAGGAATCGACTGCGGCAAAAGGTGTCGCCGCAGCGCGCGGCGGCCTCATCGATCTGCTCATCATGGATGTCGGGCTGCCCGACATGGATGGCCGCGAAGCGGTGAAGATCCTGCGCAAGGGCGGCTACAAGGCGCCCATCATCATGCTGACCGGTCACGACACCGATTCGGATACGATTCTTGGTCTCGAGGCCGGCGCCAACGACTATGTGACGAAGCCGTTCCGCTTCGCCGTGCTGCTGGCGCGCATTCGGGCGCAGTTGCGCCAGCATGAGCAGAGCGAGGATGCCACCTTCTCGGTCGGGCCCTATACTTTCAAGCCCAGCCAGAAACTGCTGCTCGACCCGCGCGGCGGCAAGGTGCGGCTGACGGAGAAGGAGGCCTCGATCATCAAATATCTCTATCGCGCCGACCAGAAGGTGGTGACGCGCGACGTGCTACTCGAGGAGGTGTGGGGCTACAATTCCGGCGTCACCACGCACACGCTGGAAACCCATGTCTACCGGCTGCGCCAGAAGATCGAGCGCGATCCTTCCAATGCGGAAATTCTTGTGACAGAAAGCGGCGGCTACAAGCTGGTTCCTTAAACATTTTCATTATCCAATGAGCGGCCGGGCGGGGCCGCTTTCGGGTACGATCCAGTTGGAGGGTGGTTTGGATCGAACTCGCAGAGGAGGAGTCGGACTGTCGGTTCGGGGACATAGCTAGATGGCGCTGGATGACGACATCCGCGTTCTGTCCGCCGTGAGGCTCTTCGAGGGCTTCACGCAGGAACAACTGCGCCTGCTCGCCTTTGGCGCCGAGAACACCAGGCTGATTGCCAACCACAAGCTTTATCGCGAGGACGACGAGGCCGATTCCGCCTATATCGTTGTCAGCGGGCGCATCGTGCTCTACCGGGAGCAGAATGGTGAACGGATCCCGATTGGCACGGCAGACCCCGGCACGATCCTGAGCGAACTGGCATTGATCGCCGACACCAACCGGTTGACCAGCGCCTCGGCCGAGATCGATTCGGAAGTGATGCGCCTCAGCCGCAAGATGTTCCACCGCATCCTGGAGGAATACCCCGAGGTCGCGGTCAAGCTGCACCAGCGCATCTCCGAGGAATTTCAGGCGATGATCCGCCGCATCGAGGAACTGGCGCCACGCTTTTCCGGCTGAGGCGCGAATGAACTTTCAGCTCGTACGCGCTGGCGAAAATGACTTGCCCTTCATCATGGCGACCGAACGCCGCGAGGGTTATGACGCCTTGGTCGGGCGCTGGGACGAGGCGCGTCATCGCCAAGCCCTTCTCGATGATGCTCATGCCTATTTTGTCGGCGTCGACGGTTCAGAGCCGATCGGCTTCGTGATCCTTCGCCAATGGGCCTCGGTCGAGCGCGTGACACTGGTCAAGCGCATCGCCGTCACCGCACCAGGACAGGGCCACGGCAGGATGCTGCTGGCGGCCGCGGTTGATCGGGTTTTCCTCGAGACCGACGCCTATCGGCTCTGCATCGGCCTTTTCCCGGACAATCATCGCGCCCGCCGCGCCTACGAAGCTGTCGGTTTCACCGCCGAAGGTATCGCGCGCGGCAGCGCGTTCTTCAAAGGTGTGCATCGCGACGAGCTGGTCATGGCGCAGCTGCGGCCGGAGTGGGAAAAACGCCGACGGCTTGGCCATTCCGCGGCGCGAACTTGAGCGGCGAGCTTCGTTGACAGGCTAGAGGTGAAATCCTACAGAGCCTCGAAGGCGGCCGGCGCAGCAGGCGCCATCACCACCAGGCTCCTTGGGGAGAGCGAGGCATGCTGCCAGTTCGGTACGAGACGATCATCTTGTATTCGCGGAATGACGCGTTCGGCGACGGGTTGTTCCGGATTCCGGCTTTGCGCGCCGCCAGAACGGCATTCCCCGACAGTTTCATCGTCTACGGAACCACCCGGTCGTCGTCCCTTGAACATAGCCTCAATCGCCATGCCCGCCATTTGGTCGATGCGATCAATGTGCGGACGCCCCTGGCGCGCCTGATCGCCGGTCACAGCAAGGGCAAGGGGCAATTGGCCGTCGTCGATTTCCGCATCTCGGCGCGTTGGCTGCTTCAAGCCTCGGCATCACTGCTCGGCCGCGGCATCGCCTATGAGGCAAACTTTCCGGCTTTCGCCCTTTCCTGGCGCCTGGGTCACAGGCCTGAAGCACGACCCGGGCACAATGCCTGGCGCTACCATCGCCTCATCGAACGCCTTGCCGGCAAGCGGCTGCCTTTCGATCATCGGCTGGAGCCTAGCCCGGCCGCACGAGCGGCGGCCAGGAGCCTTGCGGACGACAAGCATGCTCCCTTGATCATTATCGCGGCGCATGGCAGCGCCAGCAAGCGCATGTCGGCGGATCAGGTTGCCGCAATCGCCGACAGCCTGATCGCCGACGGGGCGAACCTTCTCTATGTGAAAACCCCCGGCGACGGTCCCGATATGGCTGAGCTGGCTCAGCGCGTGCCGAAGCTGCGGCTTGTCGATTCCGCCGCGATCGGAGGTGTCGATATCGGTGACATCTTGCTGGCGCTCGGCGAGTTTGCCGATCTTTACATCGGCGCCGAAGGCGGTACCGCACATCTCATGGCAACGGTGATGACGCCGATGGTTATCCTCAATGGCGGCGCCAACATGGCCCGTTGGAGGCCGCTTTCGAACTGCGTGGACGTGATCGCGACCCGCCATGCCAGCCCGACCGGCCTGGTCGCCGATGTCCCGGCGCCGACAATCATCGAAGCGGCGCAACGGATGCTGGCGACACGCCGCCGCGACCATCCCCATCTGCCGGATCTCGCAGGCCTGTCAGCGCAGCAGCCCTGGGGCAACGACATGCGTGAAGACGTGAAGCGCGCCGTTTGAGTTCGAATTCATTTGGTCGCGCTTCGAAGCGTGCTGGGATTCAGGTCGGGCATTTGCAGGCCGGCCTCCTCTGAACATCGGCGCCATGGTACAATGGGTTCGGTGGAGCGAAGCGCTGCAACCGTTCGATGCTGACCACCGGCACAATGCAGGCGGAGTTCTCGGCGCGGCAGAGCTGGCAGCCATCGTACTGGATTAGGCATAGGTCAGCACTTCTTGATCTTTGATCCCAATGGAGTTCCTCTCAGTCCTCAATGAGAATAGCTAATGCCAGAGAACAGCGCGCCGAATACAAAGCATGGCGGCGAATGGACAATAGCCTGGCGTTTGGTCGTGGTGGCGGCGGCGGCGATCAACGTTGCGATGCTCTTGGCCGCGCTATCCGTCGCGCAAATTCGTGGTCTGGACGCGTGGATCTTTTATCGAGATCCATCCGCAGCCGCCGGAGTCGGTTTCTATACGGGGTGGATTTCGTCCCTGGGTGCTTCGCTATGGATCGGCTCCGGCGCCGCGACCCTGTTTGCTGGCCTGCTCACGCGCCGATGGGATTGCACGTTTCTCGGCGGCCTTACCCTCCTCCTGGGCCTCGATGACCTGTTGTTGATCCATGAGGACGTGCTGCCCATTGTTGGGATACCAGAGATCGTTCCGATGATTGCCTACGCCGCCGCCGGGTTGTTCTGGTTCTTCCGGCTGCGACGAAAAACATTCGACGGCACGATCATCTTTGTGGCCGCAGGCTTCCTGCTGGCGATGTCAGCATCGATCGACCAACTCGGAGAGCTGTTTCCTACCCCCGGTTCTGCGGCCGCCATCGCCGAGGACGTCGTCAAAGAGCTTGGCATCTTCCTTTGGGCGGCAGGTGCCGTTGGGTACGCGGCGATGGTGACACGATTGGGCCGTCCGTGGGTGGATCCAGCCGGTCCCAACTCTACAGACTGACTGCCGCACGCGGGCATTTTCGACCAGACTAGTCCAGATCGAACCGCGCGATGACCGGCACATGGTCCGACGGGCGCTCCCAGCCGCGCGCCAGACGCAGGATCTCGTAGCCGGAAAAGCTGGGCACAAGGTTCGGCGACGACCAGACGTGGTCGAGGCGGCGGCCGCGATTGGACAGCTCCCAATCCTGCGCGCGATAGCTCCACCAGGTGTAGAGCTTCTGCTCATCCGGCACGTTGAGCCGCATCAGGTCGACCCAGTTGCCGGCGCGACGCATCGCCTCGAAATTTTCCGTCTCGACCGGCGTGTGGCTGACCACGTTGAGCAATTGCTTGTGCGACCAGACGTCATGTTCGAGCGGGGCGATGTTGAGGTCGCCGACCAGCACCGAGCCGGACACCTCGTCATGTTCTGCCCGGATGGCATTCATCTCGGCAACGAAATCGAGCTTGTGCTTGAACTTCCTGTTGATGACGGGATCCGGTTCGTCGCCGCCCGCCGGGACGTAGAAATTATGCAGCAGGATCGCCTTGCCGCCGGCCCGCACCGTCACCGAGAGGTGCCGGCTGTCCTCGATTTCGCAAAAGCGTCGCTTTTCGACCAATTCGATCGGCCGCCGCGCCACGGTTGCTACGCCGTGGTAGCCCTTCTGGCCATGGAAGGCGATGTGCTCGTAGCCGAGCTTGCGGAAAGCCTTCTCGGGGAACAGTTCGTCGGGAACCTTGGTTTCCTGCAGGCACAGCACGTCGGGCGCATGCTCGACGAGCAGGCGCTCGACGATCGGCATGCGAAGGCGAACGGAGTTGATGTTCCAGGTGGCGATGGAGAAGGGCATTTGGCAATCCAGGACAGCGTGCAACCGGCCAGAACCGATGGGTCCCGGCGGGGAAGACGCCTTTTGACGGAGTCGGTCCGGGAAATTGCCAGCCGCAAGCCGCAAAGACAAGCCGGGCAACGCTCGACGAGGCGCGGCCCGGTGCTTTCCACAGCTATTGAAGCGTTTGAAGCTAGCGCGCCTTGTTGGTGTTGAGCTCGCGGTTCGCCGTGTAGTCGATGGCGAAAGTATCCGGCGCGAAGCTGACGCCTTCCTTGGTGTTGAAGATCATCACCGTCGTATCCTTGCCCTGCGCGTCGGTGATCGTCCACTGCCGCAAGTCGAAGGTTTTCGGATCGAACATCATGGTGATCTTCGAATTGCCGAACACCGATTTGTCGGCGAGCTGGATGGTTGTGAGGTCGTCCTCCTGCTTGACGCTTTTGACGCGGTCGCCGGAGAGGTCGATCCTGTTGTCGAGCAGCAGCTTCAAGGGTGTCTTCGACAGCGGATAGAGATCGGACGTGTTGAGCCTCTTGTTCAGGATGACCACCGACTGGCCGTCTGAAATCACCCGGAAGTTCGAAGAGCCGTCGTAGTTGAAGCGGATCTTGCCTGGCCGTTCGAGGAAGAACTTGCCGCCGGTCTGCTCGCCCTTGGGGCCGAACTGCACGAATTCGCCGCTCATCGATTTGACCGAGGAAAAGTGGTCGGCGATCTTCTGCGCAGCGGCCGGCACAGCCGCCTGCGCCGAGGCCAGCAGCTGGAAGCCGGGCACCGCGTTGAAGGCTGCCGCCCCTGCAAACGCCAGGCCGAGGCCCAGCAACTGACGCCGGGAGGGAGCAAATGTGCTGAGCTCTGAAAGATCGTTTTTCATGTCGGTCACTCTCGTCTGATTCCTGAGTTGTTCTGTGCTTGGACCCCCAGTTGGGCTGAAATTTGGCGGGTCGGGCGTCCCTTGGTCGCTTCAACGCCTTGAAAGGTTCAAGGTTGCCGGACCGGGATGTCACAAGGGTCAGGCTTTCTGGTCAGAACTTGTCCTCTTCGGTCGGCACCAGGATCTCGCGCTTGCCGGCATGGTTGGCCGGGCCGACGATACCTTCCTTCTCCATCTTCTCGATGATCGAGGCAGCGCGGTTGTAGCCGATGCTCAGCCGGCGCTGGATATAGCTGGTCGAGGCCTTGCCATCGCGCAGCACCACGGAGACCGCCTGATCGTAAGGATCGTCGGAATCCTCGAAATTGCTGTTGCCGCCACCGCCGCTCGCTCCACCCTTGCCTGACGGCTCGTCGTCATCCTCGCCATCATCCTCGGTGATGGCGTCGAGATACTCCGGCACGCCCTGCAGCTTCAGATGCGCGACGATCTTCTCGACCTCTTCATCGGCGACGAACGGGCCGTGCACGCGCTGGATACGGCCGCCGCCGGCCATGTAGAGCATGTCGCCCATGCCGAGCAGCTGCTCGGCGCCCTGCTCGCCCAGAATGGTGCGGCTGTCGATCTTCGACGTCACCTGGAAGGAGATGCGGGTCGGGAAATTGGCCTTGATGGTGCCGGTGATGACGTCGACCGACGGCCGCTGCGTTGCCATGATGACATGGATGCCGGCGGCGCGCGCCATCTGAGCCAGGCGCTGCACGGCACCTTCGATGTCCTTGCCGGCGACCATCATCAGGTCGGCCATCTCGTCGATGATGACGACGATATAGGGCATCGGCTCGAGATCGAGGTTCTCGGTCTCGTAGATCGCCTCGCCGGTCTGGCGGTCGAAGCCGGTCTGAACGGTGCGCGAGATCTTCTCACCCTTCTTGTCCGCCTGGCTGACGCGGGCGTTGAAGCCGTCGATGTTGCGCACGCCGACCTTGGACATCTTGCGGTAGCGGTCCTCCATCTCGCGCACGGTCCATTTCAGCGCCACCACCGCCTTCTTCGGATCGGTGACGACGGGCGTCAGCAGATGCGGGATGCCGTCATAGACCGAGAGTTCCAGCATCTTCGGATCGATCATGATCAGCCGGCAATCCTGCGGCGTCAGCCGGTAGAGCAGCGACAGGATCATGGTGTTGATGGCGACCGACTTGCCCGAGCCGGTGGTGCCGGCGACCAGCACGTGCGGCATCTTGGCGATGTCGACGATGACCGCCTCGCCATTGATGGTCTTGCCCAGCGCCAGTGCCAGCTTGGCCTTCGTCGTCTCGAAATCGCGGCTGGCCAGGATCTCCCTGAGATAGACGGTTTCGCGCTTGGCGTTCGGCAGTTCGATGCCGATGGCGTTGCGGCCGGGCACCACCGCGACGCGGCAGGCGATGGCGCTCATCGAGCGGGCGATGTCGTCGGACAGGCCGATGACGCGCGACGATTTGATGCCGGGCGCCGGTTCGAGCTCATAGAGCGTGACGACCGGACCCGGACGGACGGCGATGATCTCGCCCTTGACGCCGAAATCCTCCAGCACGCCTTCGAGCAGGCGAGCATTCTGTTCCAGCGCGTCCTTGGACAGGCTGGCGTCGCGCACCACGTTCTTCGGCTCGGAGAGGAAGTGCAGCGACGGCATTTCAAATTTTTCAGAGCCGATCAGCGATGTCTGCGCCTCGCGCTGCACACGGGCGCCTGGCACGGGGCGCGCCGCCGGCGCCTCGACGCGCGTGGCGGCATCGGAACGGAACGGCTGTACCTTGGCGGTCGGCGCGCCGCGGCGTTGCACGACAGGCTCATCGTCGAAATCGGCATCCTCGCCCGCATTGTCGAAGCGGTCGTCGAAGATATCGGCATCGTCGGGGTCGAGCGAGGCGCTGCGGTCATTGACCATGGCGGCGAAGAATTCCGGCTCGACGCGGGCGCGGCCATCCTGGCTCATCCGCTGCTCGGCGAACTCGGCCGATTCGACCCGTTCGGCGGCGCGGCGCCAGGCGGTGGAGCGCTGCTCCATCTCCGGCTCGTACTCGTCCCGCTCTTGCCTGCGGCGCACGGCGCGGCGGTGCATCCACGCGCGCAGCGACAGCCACCAATGGGTGATGGCGCCGAGCGCCAGGATGCCCTCGTCGCCTTCGTCCTCGTCATTGTCGAACAAAAGGTCGTCCTCGCGCGGATCGACGGCGGGCTCGTCCTCCATCACCGCAAAGCCGTTCTTGCGTCCGATCAGCGCCGAGCCATGGGCAAAGAGCCACAGTGCGGGCGCCGAAAGCAGGATGGCGATGATGCTGGCGATCAGCCCGGTCGGATAGCCGCCGATGACGACACCGGGGATCTTCAGCACCATGTCGCCGAACACGCCGCCGAGGCCGGTGGGCAGCGGCCAGGTCTTGGGCGGCACCACGCAGCCGACCATCGCCGCGGCCAGCAGCGCGAAGCCGAACCAGGACAACCCGCGCTTGGGCAGCCTGTCGACGCCGCGCGCGGAAAACAGCAGGAAGCCCCAGATGACCGTCGGAACCAGGGCGGCGACGGCGGCGAGGCCGAAGAACTGCATGGCGAGGTCGGAGAACACGGCACCCGCATAGCCCATGGCGTTGGTGACGGTGTTGTTCGTCGCGTGGGAAAAACTCGGATCGGCGACATTCCAGGTGGCAAGGCTGGCAACGCCAAAGGCGGCCAGCGCGAACAGGCCGACGCCAACCAGCCGCCCGACCTGACGCCGCGCGAACGCCTGGATGCCGTGCCCCGTATCGGCCAGCGCGAGCGGTGCTGAAGCCCCTGAACGCATGCTCTTCCCCGTCTGTCGTGGACTCGCCGGGTGCGTGGCGCACTCCGGCAGATTCGGGTCTCAGACTATCGGTGGGAAGGTTAAGGGCGCATTAACTATAAGAGGTTGAGACGCTCAAACCTCATTACCGCCGGTTGAGCCGTATGAGGCAATGATGGACGACGGACCGATGGAGCTCCATCGAATGAAACAATGGCGGGCTGCCGGCCCGCCATTGGTCGTCTGAACGGAGATCGGGTCTCGGCCCGATCGCGGCAAATCAGTTGGCGCCGCCGAGCGCCTGCACATTGGCGCAGAATTCCGCATGCGGCTTGCTCATCGCCGCATCCTGGCATTCCTTCTTCATCGCTTCCTGCTTTTCCATCGGCATGGCCATGAAAGCTGTCTTGAAGTCCGCCATCGGCTTCATGGTTTTCATGCCGGAATCCGTGAAGAACGGCGCCATGTTGTCGGGCTCGTCCAGAGCACCGGCAAATGCCACGCCGCCGATCATGGAAAGAGCAAGCGCTCCGAGACAGATGTTCTTGAGGTTCATGAGATGGTTTCCTTCCCTGTTGTTTGGCACGAGCGTCAGAACGACGATCGTCCCCACGGTTCGGAACCAGAGCGGTCGTTGTTTCCTCAAAAAACATGATCACGCGAACGTGATTGCGTGAAGCCGGGCATTGCCGGAATGGCTTGCCAAAAAAAGAGGCCCGGATGCGATCCGGGCCTCAATGCGTGAACTCCTTTCGGGAGCGTCACGACGGGATCTTTCAAAGCAATTCCAGGAGAACTGTGCAGCGCTTTCCATTCGGAATTGCGTGGAGATATGGGGCCGGCGGGAGGAGGGTTCCGCCGGCCCCTTGGCTAAGCTGGCCTTACGGCACCACTTCGCCATGCTGGGAGATGTCGAGGCCTTCGACCTCTTCCTGGGTCGTCGGGCGCAGGCCGACAAGCGCCTTGACGATGTAGAGGAGCACGAAGGTGGCAATGCCGGTCCACACGATGGTGACGGCAACGCCGTAGATCTGCTTGCCGAGCGAAGCACCTGCGCCGAGGCTGTTGATCGCCGGGTCGGCGAGCACGCCGGTGAGCAGAGCGCCGACCACACCGCCGACGCCATGCACGCCGAAGGCGTCGAGCGAGTCGTCATAGCCGAACATGTGCTTGACCTTGACCGCCGAGAGGTAGCAGACGACGCCTGCGACGATGCCGACGATGAAGGCACCGGTCGGGTTGACGAAGCCGGAAGCCGGCGTCACTGCGACCAGGCCGGCAACCGCACCCGAGATGATGCCGAGCACGGAAGGCTTCTTGGCGACGATCCATTCGGCGAACATCCAGGCCAGTGCCGCCGCCGCGGTGGCAACCTGGGTGTTGAGCATGGCAGCGCCGGCAAGACCGTCGGCTGCCAGTTCCGAACCGGCGTTGAAGCCGAACCAGCCAACCCACAGCAGCGAAGCGCCGATCACCGAATAGACCAGGTTATGCGGCGCCATGTTGGTGGTGCCATAGCCTTCGCGCTTGCCGAGAACCAGCGCACAGACCAGACCGGCGACACCGGCATTGATGTGAACGACCGTACCGCCGGCAAAGTCGAGCACGCCCGCCGATCCGAGGAAGCCGCCACCCCAGACCCAATGCGCGATCGGCACGTAGACGACCAGCAGCCACAACGCCATGAAGATCAGCAGCGCCGAGAACTTCATGCGTTCGGCGAAGGCGCCGGCAATGAGCGCCGGCGTGATGATGGCGAACGTCATCTGGAACATCGAGAACACGAATTCAGGAATGTTGGCGACGCCCGGCAGCCACAGCGAGGCCGTGGTGATGCCGTGATGGAAGAACTTCGAGGTGCCGCCGATATAGCTGTTCACGCCGCCGCCGTCCGAGAAGGCCAGCGAATAGCCGAACATGAACCACAGCACCGTCACCAGGCAGGTGATGGCGAAGCTCTGCATGACGGTGGCGAGCACGTTCTTCTTGCGCACCATGCCGCCGTAGAACAGCGCAAGGCCCGGAATGGTCATCATCAGCACCAGCGCCGTCGAGGTCAGCATCCAGGCGGTGTTGCCGGTGTCGAGCACCGGGGTCGGGGCAGCAGCCGGCGCGGCCGCGGCTGCGGCCGGTGCCGCTTCCTGTGCGAAGGCGGCGACCGTGCCCAATGCTGCGAGAGCAAGCGAACCCAAAAGGGCAGCTCGTCCCGTCGTCTTCAAGGTGGAAGGAATATTCATTGAACTCTCCATTGGAATACGTGATCGCCGCTCAGAGCGCGTCGGTGTCTGTTTCGCCGGTGCGGATGCGCACCGCCTGATCGATGCCGAAAACGAAGATCTTGCCGTCGCCGATCTGGCCGGTCTTGGCGGCTGCGGTGATGGCTTCGACGGCCTTGTCGACCATGTCGGCACTGACCGCGACTTCGATCTTGATCTTCGGCAGGAAGCTGACCGCGTATTCCGCCCCGCGATAGATCTCCGTATGCCCTTTCTGACGCCCGTAGCCTTTGACTTCGGTGACGGTCAGGCCCTGGATGCCGACGGCGGTGAGCGCTTCGCGTACCTCGTCGAGCTTGAACGGCTTGATGATTGCCATCACGATTTTCATAAGGTTTCACCCTTTGCTGTTGCGGTCCCCCGCGTTTGTACACCTTCACCGATCCCAAAGAGCCGGAGAGTGCCCACAAGGATTCAAGCTCCGTGCCAAGTGCCGAAGCAGGGTGTTAACCCACTGTAAACAAAGAGATTAGGGGGTGCACCGACGCAACCTGCCCACAGCTGCGGCGATACGCCTGCTTAAAAATTAGGCAAATTTTGAAAAATGCCTACTCTGCAGGCGATCGCTTGAGCCGGATCAGCCCTTCCTGCGCAACCGAGGCAATCAGCGTACCGTCGCGGGCAAACAGCGAGCCGCGTGTAAAGCCGCGCGAGCCCTGCGTCGACGGGCTGTCCTGCGTGTAGAGCATCCAGTCGTCGAGCGCATGGCTGCGGTGGAACCACATGGCGTGGTCGAGGCTCGCCGCCTGGATATCGCGATCGAAAATGGCGCGGCCATGCGCGAAGGTCGATGTGTCGAGCAGCGTCATGTCGGAGAGATAGGCGAGCACCGCTGCCTGGATGGCGCGGTCCGCCGGCACCGGACCGGTGGTGCGGATCCAGATGTTCTGCTTTGGCTCCAGCTTTTCGCGGCTGGTGTAATGCTTCAGCATCACCGGCTTCATCTCGATCGGCCGGTCGCGCTCCCAGTAGCGTTTGATGCCATCGGGCACCGCCTCGCCGAATTTGCCCAGCAATTCGCGTTGCGACAGCAATGTGTCCGGCCCCGGAACGTCCTGCGGCATCGGCACCTGGTGCTCCAGGCCGACCTCATCCTGCTGGAACGAGGCTTCGAGCGAAAAGATCGCCTGGCCGTGCTGGACCGCCACCACGCGCCGCGTGGTGAAGGAGCCGCCGTCGCGAATGCGGTCGACCTCGTAGACGATCGGCACCTTGGTGTCGCCGGGCCGCATGAAATAGCCGTGCAGCGAATGCACGTACCGATCGGGATCCACTGTCCGCTGCGCCGCCACCAGCGCCTGGGCGATGGTCTGGCCGCCGAACACGCGCTGCCAGTCGAGCAGCGGGCTGCGACCACGATACAGATTGTGTTCCAGCTTCTCGAGGTCGAGAATGCCGAGAAGCTCGTCCATGGCTGCCGTCATATTTCGCGCCCTCGCCGCAGAAGTGTTATGGCGGTTTCCGACAGGACGGACAGGCAGTCAAGGGCGCAAGACCCGGCCGGCGCAGGAGCGAAGATGATGGAACGCAAGGCGGACACGAAAAACAGATCCGGGCTCGATGTCCTGGTCGCCGGCGCCGGCTATGTCGGCCTGGCCGCCGCCGTATCGCTGAAACAGGCGCGACCGGGCCTCGCCATCGCTCTCGTCGATGCGGCACCTGCTGGCGCCTGGCAAAGGGATGGCCGCGCCTCGGCCATTGCCGCTGCCGCCTGCCGCATGCTCGACCAGCTCGGCGTGTGGGCCGAGATCGCACCCCAGGCGCAGGCGATCACTGAGATGATCATCACCGATTCGCGCACCGCCGATCCGGTGCGTCCGGTCTTCCTGACCTTCGGCGGCGAAGTGGCGCCGGGCGAGCCCTTTGCGCATATGGTCGCCAACAAGGTGCTGAACGGCGCCTTGCGGGCCAGCGCCGAAAAGCTCGGCATCGATATCATCGAAGGCGTCGCGGTGCAGGGTTTCGAGACCAACGGCAGTGGCATCACCGTGCACCTTGCCGACGGTGCGACGCTGAAGGCGCGGCTGCTGGTCGCCGCCGACGGCGTCAACTCCAAGCTGCGCGACATGGCCGGCATCAAGACGGTGAAGTGGGAGTATGGCCAGTCCGGCATCGTCTGCACGGTAGCGCATGAACGCCCGCACAACGGCCGCGCCGAAGAGCATTTCCTGCCGGCGGGACCCTTCGCCACGCTGCCGCTCAAGCCTGGCGAGGACGGCACCAACCGCTCGTCGATCGTCTGGGTCGAACGTGCGGAAGATGCAGAGAAGCTGGTGACAGGCGACGATCTCGTCTTCGAGCACGAACTCGAACAGCGTTTCGGCCTGAAGCTTGGCGAAATCCGCGTCGCCGACAAGCCGCGCGCCTGGCCACTCGGCTTGACCATTGCGCGTGCCTTCATAGCACCCCGCATCGCGCTCGCGGGTGACGCCGCCCACGGCATCCACCCTATCGCCGGCCAGGGCCTCAATCTCGGCTTCAAGGATGTCGCGGCTTTGGCTGAGGTGATCGTCGAGGCCGACCGGCTCGGCCAGGACATCGGCGCGCTCGACGTCCTCGAACGCTACCAGCAATGGCGCCGCTTCGACACGGTGCAGATGGGCATCACCACGGACGCGCTGAACCGGCTGTTTTCCAACGATATCGGCCCGCTGCGAACCGTCCGCGACATCGGCCTCGGCCTTGTCGAACGCATGCCGCGCCTGAAGGACTTTTTTATACGGCAGGCGTCGGGGTTGTCCGCCAGCACGCCGCGATTGTTGAAGGGCGAGGCGATCTGAGCGCTATCGCTCAGTTGACCTCGAAACCCAGCTTCTGCCGCAGCCGCAATATCCTCTGGTCGGATATTTCGAGGCGTTTTTCCCCGCCCTGGGCGGCGCGGTTGACCATCTGCAGCAGATCGTTTCGCTCGGCGACATCGAGGCGTTCGCGCAGGAACGGCGCCAGCTTGTCGATGACGACGGTGGTGTCGTCGACCTGCGCCGCCGCCCATTTGGCGTAGATCACCGCCTCGTCGGTCTTCTTCTTGTCGGCGATCTCGGAAATCACCGCGCGGATGACAGCCTCGCGCTGCGGCAGGATGGGCCCATCCTCGGAGACGATTGATGTGATCAGCGTAGCCGCCGCTACGACCGGATCATCGATCGCCGTCAGAGGCGACAGAGCCGCCTGCTTGCGCAGCTTCTTGCGACGGATGTTGCCCTGCACGCGCCCGACAACGTCCGCAACCTCGCGAGCCGCGTCGTTCATCGCCTTCATCCGGTACCACCAGAACGCCGCCGCTCCCAACACACCAAGTGCGGCAATCAGGAAAGGCATGTCGAAATCCCCCAAGAATTCCGGCGACGATAGGAGAACTCTTGCATTGCTTCAACACGCAAAGCTTGCGCACGAAATGAACAAGGACGATCGTTCAATCGAACGCCTTGGTTTCCGCGTGGCTGTAGCACATGGCGGGGGCTATGACCCCGGCACATCGTAGATCGCCCGCACCTCGATGGTGCCGATTTCGGCCAGCGGGATCTCGCCGGCGATCTCCAGCGCCTGGTCGAGATTGTCGGCCTCGATCATGACGAAGCCAAGCAACTGCTCCTTGGTTTCGGCGAACGGGCCGTCGGTGATCAGCCGCTTGCCCTGGCGTCGCCGCACCGTCTTCGACGTTTTCACCGATTGCAGCGCCTGCGCGACGATCAGCACCCCACGATGATCCAATGACCGGTCATGAGCCATCGAATCGGCATCGAGCTTGGCCAGACGCTCCGGCGTCATGGCATGGAGGTCGTTTTCCTCGCCATAGACCAGACAGACATATTTCATTTCCAGCTCCCTTGCTGTGACGAACCATAGGCGATCACGGTATCGGTTGAGTTCTTGCCGGCAGCGACATGGTCGAGAAGGCTGACCGCAACGCCGATGATTGCAACTGCCGCAAGCAGCCGGCCGAAGCCGGAGGGCGGCACATGCAGCGGGTCGCTTTTCCCTGGATCGGCCGTTCGGCAGGTGCTTGTCCAATGGGCAGAAAACAGATTGTTCATGCGAACCTCCATCCGCCACGAGAATCCGTGGCCGCCCGCAGGACGGTCGGGGCCGATGCAAGTCGACATTCTTGCACGTACATTTTTCAAAAAAATTCGGTGCGGCTCGCCGGTGCTGCATGCGCGCGCAAACAGCGCGGTGGCCTTCCCTCGCGCCCGCGCTATAGTTGGGAGGAACGCCGCCTGGCCGGCGCCACCGCTGTAACAAGGAGGAATTCATGGACCGCACCGCAAACGCCGTCTGGAAAGGCAATCTGAAAGAGGGCACGGGCACGCTCGACACCCAGAGCGGAACCCTGAAGGGCACGCCCTATTCGTTCAAAGCGCGCTTCGAGGACGAGAGCGGCAAATCCGGCACCAACCCTGAAGAGCTGATCGCGGCGGCGCACGCCGGCTGCTTTGCCATGCAGTTTTCGCATTTCCTGGCCGAGAACGGCACGCCGGCCACCGAACTCGACGCCAAGGCCGTGGTGACGCTGGTTCCCGGCACCGGGATCACCGGAAGCGCCCTCACAGTGGTCGGCAAGGTCCCGGGCATCGACGCGGCGAAGTTCAAGGAATTGGCCGAAAAGGCCAAGGCCGGCTGCCCGGTCTCGAAGGCGCTCGGCGCCATAAACGTATCGCTCGACGCCAAGCTCGGCTGAAGGCCCGAACGGCAAATTCATCCAGAAACCGCTGGCCCTTGGGCCGGCGTTTTCGTTTGCGGTCAGCCCTTCAACGCGGCCGCCCGCACATCCGATGGCGTCGCGCCGTAGCGCCGCCGGAACGCCCGGTTGAAATAGGAGAGGTCGTTGAAGCCTGCCTCGAAGGCGATCGCCGTGATGCTGCGTCCGGCATGACGAGGATTGCTGAGCATGAGCATCCGATGCGCGCGCAACAGGCGCTGGCACAGCATGAAATCCGACAGCGACGTGCCTTCGCTCTCGAACAGTTTTCTGATGTAGCGGGCCGAAAGGCGGTGACGGCGGGCGATGTCTTCGGCCGACAGGTCGCCGCCATGGGCTGTTATTTCGGCCTTGATGGCACGCAGCCGCGCCACGCGCACGCCTCGGCCCCGGGCGATTTCTGCCGCGTCTCGGGTGGCACCCATGGCCAGAGCGACGAGATCGAAAATATGCGTCGTCGCCAGATGCCAGGCCTCCGGGGTCAGCACGTCGCCGGCATCCTGGATCGACCTGACATAGTCGAGCAGCAGCCGCATCGCCCCGCCGGAGGTTGGCAGCGGCTGCATCAGCGCCGGGGCCGGGTCGCCGATCAGCGGTGACAGTGCCTTGAGCGAGAAGCTCATATTGACGAAGCGAAGACCGCCTGGCTGGATGACATTGAGGCCGACCTCCTCGCCGCTCATCATCAGCGCCTGGCCGTTGCCGACCGGCTCCTCGCGGCCGCGATGCTTCATCACGCTTGCGCCATCGAGGGCGACCAGGAGGACGAGATCGTCGCTGTCGATCAGCGACGTCGAATGATGGACGCGGAATTCCGAACACGTGCCCGTGGCGATGCCGAGGCCAGGCAACGCGCGCACCTGCATATCGACATGCGTCGGGCCGAGTGGATCGAGATCGACCTTGAGCACCGTGCGGCCATAGACCTCGCGCATGACCTCGACGCGATCCCGCTCCGGAAGCGCGTCCGTCATCAGTCGGAACGAGGCGGTTGGCCCCATCGTCGCCGTCACCGGCATCCCCCATGCCTCAGGTCAATTGGAAGCGGCGTGATATGCGCCGCGCCTCCGAAAACGTCAATACAGGGCCGTTTGGGCCGTTTTTAGGGCCGCTGCGTCCAAGCTGCCCGCTTTTGCCGGACCTAGTTTGCAGCGCGTTTCCGATCAGGAAGCGCATCGCAAACAGCCACAAGGGGGTTCGATGTATCATTTGCAATTGTTCAGGACACTGTCGGGGCTCGCCTCGGCAGGCTTCAATCCACGCGTCTATCTGTTGTCCATCGCTCTCGGCGGAACCGTCGCCGACCATCGCGATCCGAAGCGGCCGTGTGGGGAGCGTCGGCCATGAGCGTCCGGCATACAGTCCTGGCGGCACCGGTCCTGTGCCTCGGCCTATCGGGCTGCGTCGGCATCAACCCGGTTTCTGCGGTCGTCGGCATGGCCGGCATGGCGGCGGCCAACTCCGCCGGCATGGCGCAATCGAGCGTCATCAGCCCGCAGGAGCAGGCGAAGTACGCCTCGATGTCCTGTGCGGATCTGCGGCAATTGATGGCAGGTTACGAAGAGGCGAAGAATCATGGGCCGTCGGTCAAGAAATACGGCGGCATGGCGCCGGCCGGCAAGACGGCGATCGTCAACAATGTCATCGGCACGCGGCTTGTCTATCTCCGGCAGCTTGTTGCGAGCAAAGGATGTTGAGGGCCTCGTCACACCACGCCTGCCGGGCGGCACTTGTCGGGCTTGCCGGCTGGCTGGCCTTCAGCGCCGGCGGCGCTTACGGCCAGGGCAAGGGACCGACGACACGCTCGCGCCTCGGTGCGATGCCGGCAGCGCTTGTCGGCAAGTGGGGTTTTGCAGTTGCCAGCGGCAATTATTGCGACACATTCAGCAACTGCGATCCAGGCAGCGGCGGCAGCGTCACCTTTACCTTCGGGGCTGACGGGCGCACCTATTACGCGCTGTTCCAATCGTCTCTGGTCGACGGCTGCGGTCAGGTCCGGTCGCTGACCCTGAAGACCGGCAAGGCCTCCGTGCGCGGTTCGACCCTGGTTTTCACGCCGACGGCAGGAACCTACAAATCCGTCAATGGTTGCCGGCCCGACCTCACGGGCCTCTGGAAATTCAAGCCCGGTGACCTGAAGCCGGTCTCCTTGCGTTGGCAACTGGACGGCAACCAGTTGCGGCTGATCGACCCCGACGGCGAAGCGAGCGGCGTTTACTCGAGGAGGTGAACCTAGCGCTCGCCGGTCAGCGCGTCGATGCGGGCGCGTAACATTGCAATCTCCTCCTCGAGGGCGCTGACGCGCTCCTCGAGGCCGGAGGCAGATGAAGCAGCCGACGCAGCCTGCATGGCGATGGGGGCGATCTGCGGAGTCCCGCTCAGCAGATGGACGTAACGCTCCTCGCGCTGGCCCGGTCCGCGTGGGATTTCCTGGATGAGTGGCGGTCGGCGGCCGATCAGCATGTCGAGCTCGGCGCGCAGATCTTCGATCGACGAAAACCGGGCCATGCGCTCGGTGCGCGCCGACAATTCATGGGCCGTCTGCGGCCCGCGCAGCAACAGCAAGCCGATCAAGGCGGTCTGCGGTGTGGTCAGCGAGAAGCGCTGTGCCATCTGGTGCTCGTAGCGCTCGACACGCGAACCGAACATCTGCCGCACCAGCCCCTTTTGTTCGAGCAGCTTCAGCCCTCGGTGCACCTCGCTCTGCTCCAGCGCCATCACCGGCTCGCGCGCCGTCTTCTGGTTGGCGGCGGCCAGTGCCGCGTTGAGCGTCAGCGGATAGACATCCGGCGTCAGCTCCTTCTTCTCGATCAGGCAGCCGAGAATGCGAGCTTCCACAGGGGAAAGGATGGGAAGGTCATCGCTCATTGGATTACTCTCGCCGGCAACCAACCAACCGCCTAAACCCTTCTCTCCACCATCATCTTCTTGATCTCCGCGATCGCCTTGGCCGGGTTGAGGCCTTTGGGGCAGGTCTGCGCGCAGTTCATGATGGTGTGGCAGCGATAGAGCCGGAACGGGTCTTCGAGATTGTCGAGCCGCTCGCCGGTGGCCTCGTCGCGGCTATCGATCAGCCAGCGATAGGCCTGCAGAAGCGTTGCCGGGCCGAGATAGCGGTCGCCGTTCCACCAATAGCTCGGGCACGAGGTCGAGCAGCAGGCGCACAATATGCATTCATAGAGCCCGTCGAGCTTCTCGCGATCCTCATGGCTTTGCAGCCACTCCTTGGCCGGCTCCGGCGACACCGTCTTCAGCCAGGGCTGGATCGACGCGTGCTGGGCGTAGAAATTGGTGAGGTCGGGCACCAGGTCCTTGACCACCTGCATATGCGGCAGCGGGTAGACTTTTACCGCGCCGGAAATGTCGTCGCAGCCCTTGGTACAGGCGAGCGTGTTGGAACCGTCGATGTTCATGGCGCAGGAGCCGCAAATGCCTTCGCGGCAGGAACGCCGCAAGGTCAGCGTCGGGTCGATCTTGTTCTTGATCCACAGCAGCGCGTCGAGCACCATCGGCCCGCAATCGTCCATGTCGACGAAATAGGTGTCGATGCGCGGGTTCTCGTCGTCGTCCGGCGACCAGCGATAGATGCGGTATTCCCGCAGATTGGTGGCGCCCTCCGGCTTCGGCCAGGTCTTGCCCGGCTTGATCTGCGAATTCTTGGGGAGCGTGAGTTCAACCATGTTCGATCCTCAATACACTCTGGCCTTGGGCGCGATCTTGGCGAGGCTGATGCCGCCGTCCTTTTCAGCCAGCTGCGGCTCGGTGTGTACCGGCCGGTAGGAGAGTGCCACCTTGCCGTCTTCGCTCAGCCTGGCCAGCGTATGCTTGCGCCAGACCGCGTCGTCGCGCGCCGAAAAGTCCTCGCGTGCGTGCGCGCCACGGCTCTCCTTGCGCGCCTCGGCGCTGTAGACCGTGGTGATGGCATTGGCCATCAGGTTTTCCAGCTCCAGCGTTTCGACCAGATCGGAGTTCCAGATCATCGAGCGGTCGGACACTTTGATGTCCTTCAACTCGCCCCAGATCTGCGAAATGCGCTTACAGCCGTTTTCGAGCGACTCCTGCGTGCGGAATACGGCCGCGTCTTCCTGCATCGCCTTCTGCATCTTTTCACGCAGCACCGCCGTCGGCGTCGAGCCGTTGGCGTGGCGCAGCCTGTCGAAGCGGTCCATGATCTTTTCGACCGAGGCTTCGTTGGGCGAAGGGATCGCCGACTTGCGGTCGATGACCTGGCCGGCGCGGATCGCCGCCGCGCGACCGAACACCACAAGATCGATCAGCGAATTCGAACCGAGCCTATTGGCGCCGTGCACGGAGGCGCAGCCGGCTTCGCCGACAGCCATCAATCCGGGCGACACCTGGTCTGGATTGAGCGCCGTCGGGTTGAGCACCTCGCCCCAGTAATTGGTCGGCACGCCGCCCATATTGTAGTGGACCGTGGGCAGCACCGGGATCGGCTCCTTGGTCAGGTCGACACCGGCAAAGATCTTGGCCGATTCCGAAATCCCCGGCAGCCGCTCATGCAGGACGGCGGGATCGAGATGGTCGAGATGCAGGAAGATGTGGTCCTTGTTCTTGCCGACGCCGCGGCCTTCGCGGATCTCCAGCGTCATGCAGCGCGAGACGACGTCGCGCGAGGCAAGGTCCTTGGCTGACGGCGCATAGCGCTCCATGAAGCGCTCGCCCTCGGAATTGACGAGATAGCCGCCCTCGCCGCGCGCACCCTCGGTGATCAGGCAGCCGGCGCCATAGATGCCGGTCGGGTGGAATTGCACGAACTCCATGTCCTGCAGCGGAAAGCCGGCACGCGCGGCCATGCCGCCGCCGTCGCCGGTGCAGGTGTGCGCCGAGGTGGCCGAGAAATAGGCGCGGCCATAGCCGCCGGTCGCCAGCACCACCATCTTGGCCGAGAAGCGGTGGATGGTGCCGTCATCCAGGTTCCAGGCGACGACACCGGTGCAGGTGCCGTCCGGCTCCATGATCAGGTCGAGCGCGAAATACTCGATGAAGAACTGCGCATTGTTCTTCAGCGACTGGCCGTAAAGCGTGTGCAGGATGGCATGCCCGGTGCGGTCGGCGGCGGCACAGGTGCGCTGCACCGGGGGACCTTCGCCATAGTTCATCATGTGGCCGCCGAACGGCCGCTGGTAGATCTTGCCCTCTTCGGTGCGCGAAAACGGCACGCCGTAATGTTCGAGCTCGTAGACCGCGGCCGGCGCCTCGCGCACCAGATATTCCATGGCGTCGACATCGCCCAGCCAGTCCGAGCCCTTGACGGTGTCGTACATGTGCCATTGCCAGGAATCGGGACCCATGTTGGACAGCGAGGCGGCAATGCCGCCTTGCGCCGCCACCGTGTGCGAGCGGGTCGGGAACACCTTGCTGATGCAGGCGGTGCGCAGCCCCTGTTCGGCCATGCCGAGCGTGGCGCGCAGGCCGGCGCCGCCGGCGCCAACGACCACCACGTCGAACTTGTGGTCGACAAAGGTATAGCCTGCCGTGTTGGCTTGTTTCGCGTCCTTGGCCAACTCAGCCTCCGAATGCCAGCTTGAGCAGGGCGAAGATCGAGGCGACGCCGACCGCTATGGTGAAAAATGTATTGAGCGCAATCAGCGCCAGCTTCATGCCTTCGCCATGCACGTAATCCTCAATGATCACCTGCATGCCGATCCGCATATGGGTGAGACCGGAGATGAGCACCAGGGCCATCACCAGCGCCACGAACGGGTTGGCAAGGGCTGCCCGCACATGCTCGTGGTCGGCGCCGTTGAGCGCGATCAGGAAACCGACGAAGAACAGGATCAGCGGGATGTTGGCGATCGCGGTCAGGCGCTGGCGCCAGAAATGCCCGGTGCCCTCGCGGGCGGAGCCGAGGCCGCGGACCCTCGCCAGCGGCGTGCGCATGTCGGTGTTTTTGCCGCTCATGATCAAGCTCCCCGTGCCATGGTGCCGGCGATCCATATCAGCAGCGTGAGCAGGATCGAGCCGGCCAGCGTCGCCCAGGCGATCTTCGAGGCGGTATGCTTTTCCAGGCCCGCGCCCGTGTCCCAGATGAGGTGCCGTACGCCGCCCAGCATATGATGCATCAGCGCCCAGGTGTAGCCGAACAGGATGATCCGGCCGAGCCAGGTGCCGAAGGCCCAATTGGCCCAATCGAAGGTCGCCTGCGAGCTTGCCGCCGCCATCAGCCACAGGGCGACCAGCAGCGTGCCGAAATACAGCGCGCCGCCGGTGATGCGGTGAATGATCGACATCGTCATGGTGATCGGCGGCCGGTACACGGTGAGGTGCGGCGAAATCGGCCGTTCACGTCTGGCAAATTCGCGGGTGGCTGGTGATTTGCTCATGGCTCCCCCAGTTCGGCGTCTCTCTGGAGCCTCAGGTGGAAATGCGGCATTGCCGCTTCCGGTTGCGACTTCGGACAGCCGGTTTCTAATGCTCTTTTTGCACCGCGTCAAAGCCAGAAAACCGTTTCGAAAACGTAATTTAGTCTGACTAAAAGGCGGGCTTTGGCTTCAATCGATTAGGCCGGGAAGGCCTGAAGCCGGCTCGATATCGCTGCAGTGCAACATATCTGGCCCCAGGGCCCAGCGGTGGTGAGACTGGCGTCAGCGTTTGCAGGTCTGCGGCGTCGACCCCTTCTTCATCACCAGCGCCTCGCGCCCGTCGATCACGATTGCGTCATGCGTGGCCGCCTGGTAGCGGCTGCTCTGGTTGGCAGGCGACGCCGCAAACTCCTCGGTCGCGCCGTCGGACCCGACCACACGCAACGACGTGCCTAGATTTTGGATGGAAATCATACCGTTGTTGCCGCATCTATAGGTGCCTGTGCCTGTGCCTGTGCCTGTGCCTGGTCGCGGCGCGGTAAGGTCGGTGATAATCTTGGTTGCAGCTGCCGGAGGCACCGCGGCTGCGACGGACTGCTGGGCCGGCGCAGGTGAGACGACGACGGTATTGGCTGCCTTCGGCGCGCTGTCTTGCGGCACACAGGCAGCGACGACACCGAGCAACGGGAAAACGGACACCCAAATCGGCCGGCGTAGCGCCATATGCTGTCCTCCCGCGCGGCAAGCGGCCACGATGCTTTGTCCAGATCACGATCGTCCCGACGCCAAGGCGGACGCCGCCGCGATGGTGCGGCCAAGCATGGCCGAATGATGGCCACCGGGTTTTCCATCTAGTCGGATATTAACGGATATTAACCATGTTTACCGAGACATCGCCGCCAAACGCGCCGGCCTCTTAACAAAGGTTAAGAAACCGTTAATTTCTGATTCGAGGAGGCTTTCCCTCAAGACACGGAGGACGCCATGCGTTCGAATTCGGGCAAATCGCGCCTTGCGGCGCTCGTCGTAGCAGCCTCGGTCGCCGGCCTTGCAGCGCCAGCGCTTGCCGGCGCACGGCATCAGGATCGCGTCTACGCCGATTCCTTCGGCAACCTCGTCGTCGACAGCGCCGCCGGCTACAAGCGCATCATCGTCGGCCAAGGCAGGCTGGCCAAGCAGCTCTCCGACTACACCAGCGCCGGCCAGCCCAAGGTGATCTACGAGAACGAAGCCGACGAAATCGGCGGTTATAGCGATTGCTACCGGCCGCCGGTGCTGGTGAAGGGCCGCTCCTATATGTACGGCCTCTCCGACGGCGAGATGCCCGAACTCAGCCCCTGCCGCTAGCTTCCGTTCCGGCTGACGACCAGTTGCCGGCAGGCCCGACGGAGACGCGCACGCAATCGCGCCCGGCATTCTTCGCCTGATAGAGCGCCTGGTCGGCCCGCCGCATCAGATCGGCAAAGTCTTCGCTCGCATGGAGTTCGGCGACGCCGAAGCTCGCGGTGCAGCGGTTGTCAGCCGGCAGTCCGTCTATGGGCAGCGCGCCGAAGGCGCTGCGCGTTCCCTCGGCGAACAGCCGCGCCGCGGCAAGGTTGGTTCCCGGCAGGATGATGGCGAACTCCTCGCCGCCAATGCGGCCGGCAACGTGATGCGCGGCGGCGGCTTCACGCAGGAAGCCTGCAAAAGTCTCGATCACCCGGTCGCCGGACGCATGGCCGAAGCTGTCGTTGACGCTCTTGAAATGATCGAGATCGGCTATGACCAGCGCGACCGGCACGCCTTGCCGCAGGGCGCCAAGCACCGCCAGTTCGGCATGGCGGGTGAAGCCGCCGCGATTGAGCAGGCGCGAAAGCGTGTCCGTCTCCGACTTCGACGTCACTTCGGCAAGCACGTCGCGAACCAGGATGGCCAGCATCAGCAGCGCCAGCGCCAGCGCAAAGACAGTGCCGAGCGATTGCGACACCAGCGCGTAGTTGCTTTGCAGATAGGCTTGCGGATTGGCGCCCCAGCCGCCGAGCGCATGGGCGATGAATGGCTTGGAGGCAAACTGCAGGCCGCTCGCCGCCAGCACGGCCATCAATATGCGATCGAGACGGGCAAGCTTTTGCCTCGATGACCAGACGATGGCCAGCCCGATGAACTGCATGACCGCATAGGGAAGCTGATAGGCCATGATGCGGATCAGCGACTGGCGGGGCAGGTCCTGTACGAAATACACAGCTATGGTGGTGGCCAACAGGAAAAACAGCATCGCCTTCCAGGGCGGTGCCACGCCGTATTTGCGGGCAAGCCCGCCATTGAACGCAATGGTGGCGGCAAGGAAGACCGCGAAGGCGGCAACGACCGGGAGCCGCGCGTCGGCAAAAGCGGGAATGGAGAATTCGATGGCCGAATAGGCCATGCCCAGCAGATAGCCAAATGCCAGCCAGCGCGCCGGCGCCCGGCCGACATCGTGGAAGGCGACCGCCATGAAGCAGGCCGCCAGCAGGCCGGCAACCGACAGATTGATCAACAGGATGAAGTTGGCGCCGCTCATGTTCTCCCGCACCCGCGCCGACAGCTAATCATCGACGGGCGAAGAAGACGTTAACGTCCTGGCCGGGCAGGATTCAGCCGGTCTTGAGCGGCTCCGGCAGGAACGCCGTTTCCGGTCGCTCATAGGACAGGCGTACACTGTCGCGGCCGTTCTTCTTGGCCTTGTAGAGCGCATCGTCGGCACGGCGCATCAGCGGCTCCAGCGCCTCGTCACCGCTGCGGGCCGCCACGCCGAAGCTTGCCGTCACCTTCGTTCCCTGGGGAAGCCCGTCGACATGGCCGGCCGAATAGACCGTGCGCACCGCTTCGGCGAACAGCCGTGCCGCGGCAAGATCGCTGAGTGGCAGCAGCACGGCGAATTCCTCGCCGCCGATACGCCCGGCAACACCGCGCGCGCCGGCCGCCGACCGAAGCTTGGCGGCGAAATCGGCAATCACGCGATCGCCCGCCCCATGCCCATGCACATCGTTGAGCGCCTTGAAATGGTCGAGGTCGGCCAGCACCAGCGCGACCGGGAACCGCGCCGAGGCGCAGTGCCGCAAGAGCAGCATGCCGCGCTCCTCGAAGCCACGCCGGTTGAGCAGGCCCGACAGAGGGTCGGTAAAGGTCTCGGTCTTCAACGCCTTCAACACGTCGAGTGCCGCGGCGGAAAACAGGCACAGCGCGATAAGCAGCGAGAGCAGCGCGTGCGACAGCAGCGCCGTCGTCCAGTAGGACGAGCCATAGAACCCGTCATAGCTCGTGAAGGGCCCGTGCGCGATGACGACGATAAGGGTGCGCACGAAGAAGTTGACGCCCGACAGCAGCGACAGCACGAACAGGATTTTCTCGGTCGGGCCGTTGTTGCGCACCGGGCGCAGTTCGGCGGCAACCAGAAGGCTGATACCGCCGAAAGCGAAGTTCATCGCCAGGATGCGCCAGGTGAGATCCGGCGCGATGAACAGGGACCAGCAGAACGACGCCAGTCCCCCGCAGGCCAGCGCGCCGATCCCCACATAGGGCACCTTGCGGCCATAGCGGTGGACGATGGCGCCGGCCAGGCAGCAGCCGGCGATGCTGAAGCAGATGTTCGACACCAGCTTGGTCAGCGGCATGCCAATCGGCAAGGTGAAATACTGAAGCAGGAAGCCCACCGCCGAGAGACTGTAGCTGAGCGCCAGCACGGCCAGATAGGGGCGGTGGCGCTGATAGGACCATAGCACGAGGAACGCCGCGCCGAGCGCCAGCGCGATCGTCGGGTTGAGCAGCGCTATGAGCAGACCCGTGTCCAAACGACTATGACTTCCCCTCGCTTACGTCGGGGAAGAGCTTAGAGGGCAAGCCCAAACAAGCGGTTAAGCCTCGCCGCAAGCAGGACCGCCATCTCAAAATAATGTCAGGGAACCGCCGTCTCCGGTCAGCGTTCCTTCGTTGACAATCTGGAGCGACCGATGGCCGACACAATCACACTGACCGACCACGATGCGATCCGCTCGTGGGCTGCCGGGCGCGCCGGCTTTCCCGCAATCGTCGACATCTCGCCCGAAGCGGGGACGCAGCCCATGTTGAGGCTGGTCTTCGGCCAGCACGCCTATCAGGATCAGGACCAGCCTGAACGGCCGCTCAATGCGGGGGGCTATGAACTCGTCGAATGGGACGAATGGTTCAAGCTCTTCGAAGAACAACAGCTTGCGCTTGTGGTCGCGGCCGAACAGCCCGGACGCCGCGAGGAGTTCCACGAACTCGTCCGCCGCGACGGGAAGCGTTGACCCGAGCCGGGTGCGGCTCGGGTCCGTTCAAGTCTGGACTACTTCCACTCGCGGATGTCGACGAAGTGGCCGGCGATCGCCGCCGCGGCCGCCATCGCCGGCGACACCAGATGGGTGCGGCCCTTGAAGCCTTGCCGGCCCTCGAAATTGCGGTTCGAAGTCGAGGCGCAGCGTTCATGCGGCTTCAGCCGGTCGTCGTTCATGGCCAGGCACATCGAGCAGCCCGGCTCGCGCCAATCGAAACCGGCGGCGACAAAGATCTTGTCGAGGCCTTCGGCTTCCGCCTGTTCCTTGACCAGGCCGGAGCCCGGCACGATCATCGCATCGACATGCGGGCTGACCGTCTTGCCTTCGACCACCTTGGCGACGGCGCGCAGATCCTCGATGCGGCCATTGGTGCAGGAACCGATGAAGACGCGGTCGAGCGTGATGTCGGTGATCCTGGTGCCCGGCGTCAGACCCATATAGTCGAGCGCGCGCTGCTTGGAGGTGCGCTTGTTCTCATCGGTGATGTCGTCCGGGTTCGGCACGATGCCTTGCACCGACACGACGTCCTCGGGCGAGGAGCCCCAGGAGACGATCGGCGGCAGCTTGGCCGCGTCGAGCACGATCACCTTGTCGAAATGCGCGCCCTCGTCGGACTGTAGCGTCTTCCAGTATTCGAGTGCCGCATCCCAGGCAGCGCCCTTCGGCGCGCGCGGCTTGTCCTTGACATAGGCGAAGGTCGTCTCGTCCGCGGCGATCAGGCCGGCGCGCGCGCCGCCTTCGATCGACATGTTGCAGATCGTCATGCGGCCCTCCATCGACAGCGCACGGATCGCCTCGCCGGCATATTCGATGACATAGCCGGTGCCACCGGCAGTGCCGATCTCGCCGATGATGGCCAGGATGATGTCCTTGGCGGTGACACCTTCCGGCAATTGGCCGTCGACACGCACCAGCATGTTCTTGGCCTTGCGCTGGATCAGCGTCTGCGTCGCCAGAACATGCTCGACCTCGGATGTGCCGATGCCATGCGCCAGCGCGCCGAAAGCGCCGTGCGTCGAGGTGTGGCTGTCGCCGCAGACGATGGTCATGCCGGGCAGTGTAAAGCCCTGCTCCGGACCGATGATGTGGACGATGCCCTGGCGGATATCGTTCTCGGAATAATATTCGACGCCGAAATCCCTGGCGTTCTTGGCCAGCGCCTCGACCTGGATGCGGCTTTCCTCGTTCTTGATGCCGAACTTGCGCTCGGGCGAAGTCGAGACATTGTGATCGACCACGGCCAGCGTCTTTTCCGGATGCCGGACTTTACGGCCGGTCATGCGCAGGCCTTCGAAGGCCTGCGGACTGGTCACTTCATGGACCAGGTGGCGGTCGATGTAGAGCAGGCAGGTGCCGTCTTCCTGGCGATCAACGACATGGTCGTCGAAAATCTTGTCGTAGAGGGTGCGCGGTGCGCTCATGTGCGTAAATCCGTCGATATGAGAATGGGAAAGAGCAGGTGCCGGACCTCCGGCCCGGCGAAACGACCCCGATGGGTCGGCCTAGGGTAGTCGGCTGGTCAGCGCCCCGGACACGCGCGCGGAGAAGCGCGACGGCAGGCGTTTTCTGTCCTGCAGCACGAACCCCTTGTAGGCCGGATCGCCAAAAAGCTCTTCCATGGCGTGGCTCATATCAATGTTTTGGGTTTTCGGCAATTGGAAGCTGCCTTCGCAGAACTCGGGTTCCTCGTCCTCACTTCCACACCTTCAGGGGGAGAGGAAGGAAGCCAAGATCGGAGAACGCGCCGCTCAGATCACTTCAAACACGAACGTCTTCACCAGCGCATCCGGCTCGGCGATCGCATAGCAGCGGAACCACGGGCTTTCCTCGACCGGCCGCCATTTCCCAGTCTGCTCCAACTCATCGAACACCGCCTGGAAGCCGCCGCTCTCGAACACCCGGTCGCGCACGGTGAAGATCGCATGGCCGCCCTTGCGGGTGATGCGCACCAGTTCGTGCAGGCCTGTCGCCGGCGCATGGCTGATGGTGAACACGCCTGTCGAGAAGAAGGCGCGGAAATACCCGTCCGGCCACGGCAGCGGACCGCCCAGCATTGCCTGCTTCAGTTCGCTGTAGGCATTGCGGCTGCCGGCGATCTTCAGCATATCGTCCGAGAGGTCGAGCCCCGCAATGTCGCGGTAGCCGAGCGCATTCAGCGACGGTCCCGACAGGCCGGTGCCGCAGCCGGCATCGAGCAACGGGCCATCGCCCGCCGGCACATGGCGCGCCACCCAGGCGGTGATCAGGAAAGGCAGGAGGTAGCCGAGCGAGGCGGTCTCGCTGTCATAGGTCGCGGCCCATGCGGCATAGGCCTCTTCAAGCGCTTCCGGCGTGTCGGCCGTATACACGGAATCCAGCGCCGCATTGGCTTTGTCGACGATCATGGGACCTCCTCAACGGGAATGCTCGGGGATCGTAGCGCTGCCTTGGCCGAAAGACTATTCCTCGTGCTGGCGGCGCAGCCGCCGTTCCAGCGCCCTGAGCGCCAGCGACAGGCCGACGGTCAGGATGAGATAGATGTAGGCTGTTATCGAATAGGTCTCGAAGAAACGGAACGAGCCGGCGGCGTAGACCTTGCCCATCTGCGTGATGTCGGCAACGCCGAGCACCGAGACCAGCGAGGAATCCTTGACCAGTGCGACGAAATCATTGCCGAGCGGCGGCAGGATGGTGCGGATCGCCTGTGGGAACACGATCAGCCGGAAACGCTGCGCGCGGGTCAGCCCGAGCGCCTTCGCCGCCTCGATCTGGCCCTTCTCCACCGCCTGGATGCCGGCCCGGAAAACCTCCGAGATGAAAGCCGAATAGCCGATGGTCAGCGCCATGATGGCGCGCCACAACAGCGACACGTCGCGCACCAAAAGCTCGCCGAACAGGCCGGCGCTTTGCAGCGGCGCGGTCAGCGCGTTCCAGGCCGCGACGAAGGCCGGCGCGCCGGCAAAGGCGATCCAGAACAACAGCACCAGGATCGGCACGCCGCGGATGATCTCGACATAGAAGCGCGCGATCTGGCGCAGCCAGCGCGAACCCGACATTCCCATCAGCGCGATGCCGAGACCGATGGCCGACGCCAGCACGAAGGCGATCACGGTGACGAAGATGGTGACGCCGATACCCTTGGCGACCGTGGCGAACACCTGGGCATAGAGATTGCTGGTGGCGACGAAGACGGCCACCGCGATCGCGATGGTCACGGCCACGACGAGCCACCAGGGGAAGTCGGCTTTGGAGGAAGAGGCGGGAGGCATCAAAAGGATTGCGCCAAGGCAGCCCCCTCTGGCCTGCCGGCCATCTCCCCCTCAAGAGGGGAGATTGGCAGCTTCGTCGACGGCACTCTTTTTACAACTTTGGTGATTGGCGAAAGCGGAAAAAACAGCCAATCTCCCCTCTTGAGGGGGAGATGCCCGGCAGGGCAGAGGGGGGCGTTCAAGCGCGAAGTCAGTGCGAAATCACTGCCCCATCTTGTAATCAAGAAACCACTTCTTGTTCAGCGCATCGAACGTCCCGTCCGCCTTCAACGCCGCAATCGCCGCATTGACCGGCTTCACCAGGTCGGAACCCTTCGGGAAGATGAAGCCGAAATCCTCGGTGCCGAGCGGTCCGCCGATCAGCTTCAGCTTGCCCTCGGAGGCGTCGACATAGCCCTTCCCCGCGGTGCCGTCGGTCAAGACGACGTCAACGTCGCCGGATTTCAGTGCCTGCACCGTGGCGCCGAAGGTCTCGAACAGCTTGATGCGCGGGTTCTGCTCATTGCCGTCGAGCACGCTGTAGACGGCGGTGTAGAAGGGCGTGGTACCGGCCTGCGCGCCGATCAGCCCATCCTTGAAGGCCCCGAAGGTCTTGGCGTCGGTGAAACGGCTTTCATCGCCGCGCACCAGCATGAACTGTTCCGAGCGCATATAGGGGTCGGAGAAATCGACCTTCTCCTTGCGGTCGTCCTTGATGGTGATGCCGGTCATGCCGATGTTGTACTGGTTGTCGGAAACCGCCTGGATCATCGCGTCCCAGGATGTGTTCTGGTACTCGACGGCGAAATTCAGCCGCTTGGCGATCTCGTTCATCGCATCATATTCCCAGCCGATCTGCTTGCCGGTCTTGGCATCGATGAACTGCAGCGGCGGATAGGCGTTTTCGGTCACAACCACCACCTTTTTGCCGCCGAGGTCAGGCAGCGCCTGCGCAAAGGCGGCAACGGGTACCAGGACGAGGGCAAGCAGGCCTGCCAGCAGCAGTTTCGATTTGGTCATGACACACTCCCCGGAAATTGACGGACCCGGGCACGGCCGGGCTTGCAGGAAAATCCGGCGCCGACTTTAGCTTTCCGCAAGCGTCATGCAAGACGGTCCGCTGCGTCAGCGCGCGCGAAAAGGGATTCCGATGCCTTCATTTCCGGGATTCAGGAATGAACGGTGTCGCGGCAGCGATCAGCTCCGCTTCACGATGCCGGCATCCGCCTTGCGCAAGCCGGAGACGAACCGCGTCAGCGTGCGGTGCAGGGATTTCAACTCGTCGGCATCCAGCGGCAGGTTGCAAAGCATCGCCGCCGGCACGCTTTTGGCCTGCTCACGCAACGCTTGTCCCTTCGCTGTCGGCTCGACCAGAACCCGGCGCTCGTCGGCGGGGTCGCGCCGGCGTGTGACCAGGCCACCGGCCTCCAGCCGCTTGAGCAGCGGCGTCAGCGTCGCCGAATCCAGCCCGAGCGCTTCGCCAAGCTCGCCGACCGTGCTTGGAGCCCGTTCCCAAAGCGCCAACATGGCCAGATATTGCGGATAGGTCAGACCAAGCGGATCGAGCAGCGGGCGGTAGAGCTTCGTCATCAGCCCGCTTGCCGAATAGAGCGCGAAGCAGAGCTGTTGGTCGAGCCGCGGAACGTGAAACGTCCCGGTGGCCTCCGCCGGGACGTCCCTGGTGCTCTTTGTCGTCTTTTCCGTCATGCCGCCTTTACCGAAAGCGCTACGTCGACATTGCCCCTGATGGCGTTGGAATAGGGGCAGATCTTGTGCGCCTCCGATACAAGCGCTTCCGCCGCCGCCTGATCAAGGCCTTTCGTTTCCGCCGCGAGCGCGACGCCGAGCTTAAAGCCTTCGCCATCGGGAAGCAGGCTGACGGTGGAGGTTACCCCGGCATCCGTCAGCGACAGCTTCTGTTTGCGCGCGACAAAGCGGATGGCGCTTTCGAAGCAGGCGGCATAGCCGATAGCGAACAGTTGCTCGGGATTGGTGGCGCCCCCCGGCCCGCCGAGTTCCTTGGGCATTGCCAGATCGACCTTGAGCAGACCGTCGCTGGTCTCGCCATGGCCGGCGCGGCCGCCGGTGACGTGAGCCTGTGTGGTGTAGAGTGCCATATCAAATCTCCAATTACTTTGTGCGCGATTATTTAGTGCACAAAGTAATACGCCGTCAACAGCCGCATCCTGTGTCTGGCGCTGAAAGCGTTCACAGTCTGGTGAAACGAAAAAAGGCGGCCGAAGCCGCCTTTTTGAATGAGTTCCGAAAACCTTATTCGGCAGGGGTCGCTTCTGCGGCGGCCTTGGCTGCTGCTTCGGCCTCGGCGGCGGCCTTCTTCTCGGCGGCGTCCTGGGCGGCCTTCTCGACGGCCAGGGCCTCGGCTGCTGCCACCTTCTCGGCTTCGATGCGGGCCTTCTCGGCGTTCAGCGCATCGCGCTCCTCATCGTTCAGCTTGCGGGCGCGCACGCCGGTGTTTTCCGAAATACGGGCCGATTTGCCGCGACGATCGCGCAGGTAGTAGAGCTTGGCACGACGCACCTTGCCGCGGCGAACGATCTCGACGCCTTCAACCATCGGCGAGTAGACCGGGAACACGCGCTCGACGCCTTCGCCGTAGGAAATCTTGCGAACCGTGAAGTTCTCCTGGAAGCCGGCGCCGGCGCGGGCGATGACGACGCCCTCATAGGCCTGGACGCGGGTGCGGGTGCCTTCGGTCACGCGGACCTGGACGCGCACGGTGTCGCCGGGCTGGAATTCGGGAAGCTTGCGCTTGGCTTCGATCTTGGCGGCCTGTTCGGCCTCGAGCTGACGGAGAATATCCATCTCAAAAGTCCACTTCTTGTTCTTCCGACAGTCAGAGCGTCCGACACTCGCCTTGCAGTTCCATTGACCGCTTGGCTATGCCTTTTGTCTCCAAGACATTTGTCTTTGAAACATCAGGCAGGGGCGACTACACCGTCATTGTTGACGGGTCCGGCAGATTCTTTCTGGCCGGTACGGGCGGGCACATACAGCTATTTCGCCGCTTTGTCACGCCTTGGGCGCGCATTTTCTGCTCGCATGGCACCATCGTAATCCTGCCGTGCCGGGTTGCGCCGGTCGTTCAGGCTTTCTAAAGCCTGAAACAACACAGTTTTGAGCGGCCGCAATTCATGTCTGTCTTCGATGCCATCCTGCTGTTTCTAGCGGGCTTTCTGTCAGGCGCCGCCAATGCGGTCGCCGGTGGCGGCACCTTCATCACCTTCGGCGCCATGACGTTGGTCGGCCTGCCGCCGATTGTTGCCAACGCCACCTCCTCGGTGACGCAATTTCCAGGCTACATCACCTCGACCCTCGCCTACTCGGCCGATATCAGGCACTTCTGGCGCGGCGCGCTGCTGCTGTGCCTGATCTCGGCCGTGGGTGCACTGGCCGGCGCTCTGATCCTTTTGGCGCTCGACAATCCCTCGTTTCGCGCTCTGGTGCCGTGGCTGCTGCTAGCCGCGACGGCCCTGTTCGCCGCCGGCCCCTGGCTGAAACCAGTGCCAAAGCCCGGCCATGAAGCGGCGGTGGGCTCGCTGGCCGGCTCGCTCGCACAATTTCTCACCGCCATCTATGGCGGCTTCTTCGGCGCCGGCATGGGCGTGATGATGCTGGCGACGCTCGGCCTCACCCAGGCCGGCGACTATCACCGGCTGAACGCGTTGAAGAACATGCTGGCCATGGTCATCGCCGCTGTCGCGATCGTCGTCTTCGTCTCGGGCGGCGTCGTCGCCTGGCCGCAGGCGATCATCATGATCCCGGGCGGCGCGCTCGGCGGCTATGCCGGCGTCTGGATCGCCAAGCGGGTGCCGCAAAACGCGGTGCGCGGCTTCGTCGTCGCCGTCGGCCTGTTTTTGGCCTTCTATTATTTTGCCAAGGGCTGAGCAGCGGCAAGCAGGTCCGGACGCCTCTCGGCTGTCAGTCTTTCTGACTCCGCCCGCCGCCAGGCGGCGATCTTCTTGTGATTGCCGGAAATCAGGACCTCGGGAATGTCACGGCCTTCGAACTCCTGCGGCCGCGTATAGTGCGGATGTTCGAGCAGGCCGTTTTCAAAACTCTCTTCCTCGCCCGACATCGCGTTGCCCATGACCCCGGGCAGCAGCCGCACCACCGCGTCGAGCAGCACAAGGGCGGCCGGCTCACCACCCGAGAGAATGAAATCGCCGATGGAGACTTCCTCCAATTCCCGCGCGTCGATCACCCGCTGGTCGACGCCTTCGAAGCGGCCGCACAGGATGACGGCGCCCGGCCCAGCGGCCAGCTCGCGCACACGCGCCTGGGTCAGCGGCTTGCCGCGCGGGCTCATCAGCAGCCGGGGCCGCGCATCGCCTTCCGGCGAAGCATGGTCGATGGCTTTCGCCAGCACGTCGGCGCGCATCACCATGCCGGCGCCGCCGCCGGCGGGCGTGTCGTCGACGGTGCGGTGGCGGTCGGTGGCGAAGTCGCGGATCTGGATCGTCTCCAGCGACCACGTCCCGGCCTCGAGCGCCCGGCCGGCCAACGACAGGCCGAGCGCGCCGGGAAACATCTCGGGGTAAAGCGTCAGCACCGAAGCGGAAAAACTCACCGGTTGCCCCCGGCATCGCTCGGTCCGCGCGGCCTGCCCTTCGGATCGAAGTCTTCCTCACGCGGACCACCGCCATCCTCGTCATCGACCAGCCCGGCCGCCGCCGGATCGACGCGGACGAAACCTTCGGCGATCGACACTTGCGGTACGGCAGCCTGTGTGAACGGGATCAGCACGCCCTTGCGCCCGCCCAGCGTCACGTCGAGAATGTCGCCGCCGCCGAAATTGTGCACCGCGACCACCTTGCCAAGCACGGCACCCGTGTCGTCGCGGACTTCGAGGCCGACGAGGTCGGCATGGTAGAATTCGTCTTCCTCGCCATCGTCCGGCAGCATCGAACGGTCGACGAACAGCTCCGTGCCGGCCAGCGCCTCGGCCGCATTGCGGTCGGCAATGCCCTTGAAACGGACCACGACGACGGTGTTGGCGGGCCTGATGTCGACGATCTGGAAGGCGCGCCCGTCCCTGGCGTAGAGCGGCCCGTAATCGGCCAGCGCCAGCGGCTCGCCGGTGAAGGTCTTCACCCGCAATTCGCCCTTGATGCCATGGGCGGCGCCGATCACGGCCATCTGGACAGGGTTCTGGGGCTTGCTCATGGCGAAATATCCTTTGGCCTGCTCTAGCCCCACGCGGCTATCATTTCAATGACGGGCTATTCACCGCTTCCTAACCCGAATATCCGAAAATGCCGCCATGCAGGAATTCCTCATCCCGGCCAAACCCGATCTCCAGGCGGCGCGCGAAAGCTGGCTAAAGATGCTGGCGCGAGAACGTCGGCTGTCGCCCGAGACGGTGGAAGCCTATGAGCGCGACACGCGTCAGTTCCTGCATTTCCTCACCGGCCATTGCGGCGGCTCGCCCGGCATTTCGGACATCGCCGATCTGCGCCCGGCGGATTTGCGCGGCTTCCTTGCCGCCCGCCGCAATGGCGGCGCCGGCGCCCGCACGCTGGGCCGGGGTCTCGCCGGCATCCGCTCGCTGCTGCGTTTCCTCGAGCGGCGCGGCCTCGCCAATGCGGCCGGTGCGGCGGCACTGCGCGCGCCGCGCCAGCCCAAATCGCTGCCCAAGCCGCTGACAGCGAGCGATGCCAAGCATATCGTTTCCATCGAAGGCCAACTGGCGGAGGAACCCTGGATCGCAGCCCGCAACGCCGCCGTGCTGACGCTGCTCTACGGCTCTGGCCTGCGCATTTCCGAGGCGCTCGGCCTGGCCGGCGCCGATCTGGCGTCGGCGGCCGACACGGTGCTGCGCGTTGCCGGCAAGGGCGGCAAGACGCGCCTGGTGCCGGTGCTGCCGGTGGCGCTCAGGGCAATCGCCGAATATCGCCGGCTCTGCCCCTACCATCTCGACCCCAAGGGCCTGTTGTTTCGCGGCGCCCGCGGCGGCCCGCTCAACCCGGCCATCGTCCAGCGCGACATGGCCAAGCTGCGCTCGGCGCTCAACCTGCCCGATACCGCGACGCCGCATGCGCTGCGCCATTCCTTCGCCACGCATCTGCTCGGCCGCGGCGGTGATTTGCGCACCATCCAGGAACTGCTCGGCCACGCCAGCCTGTCGACGACGCAAATATACACCGGCGTCGACACCGCGAGGCTGCTCGAGATTTATGAGCAGGCGCATCCCAGGGCGTGAACGCCGGTAACGTTCACCATTTGGCCGAAAGCCTCCCAACGTCGTCGTCCCTGGGCGAAGCAGGAGCGAAGCTCCGTCGCGGAGACCCTGGGATGACGAAGAAATGGGCGTTTCCGCTAATCGTTGAAGCATGAGCCCCATCGACGTCAGTTGAGGGCGATAGCCAGTCCAAGACAATTTCTCAGCACAGGTTAACCGTTTTGCCGCTTTTCAGTCCTAGAAGAGGCTCATGAAACGCGTCATAGCCATCGCCGACCGTGCTGCTTCCGTGTCGCTGAAGCTGCTCGTCGCGCTCAATGTTCTGTTCTTCCTGTCGTTCCTCGCCGTGCTGCTGTTCGCGGCCGGCAAGGCGCATGCCGACGTCCCGACCTGCACCGGTGCCGACATGCTGTCGGCCCTGCAGAAGAACGATCCGGCGACCTACCGCAAGATCGAAGCGGAAGCCGCCGCGACGCCGAACGGCAAGGGCCTGTTGTGGAAGCTGGAAAAGCCCGGCGAGAAGCCGTCCTTCCTGTTCGGCACCATGCATATGACCGACCCGCGCGTCACCACGCTGCCTCCCGAAGCGCAGAAAGCCTATGACGCCGCCGGCACCATCGTCATCGAAACCACCGACGTGCTCGACAAGCAGAAGATGATGGTAGCGATGCTCAAGGAGCCGGACCTGATGATGTTCACGGATTCGACGACGCTGGCGTCGCTACTGTCGCCCGACGATGCGGCGGCCATGAACACCGCGCTCGACGCACGCGGCATTCCGCCGGCAACGGTTGCCAAGATGAAGCCGTGGATGCTCTCGGCCATGATGGCACTGCCGGCCTGCGAGCTGGCCCGTCAGTCAGGCGGCGCCCCGGTGCTCGATGTCAGGCTGGCGGAAGGCGCGAAGGCTTCCGGCAAGCCGGTGGAAGGATTGGAGACGGCTGAAGGCCAACTGCGCGCCATGGCCTCGCTGCCGCTGGCGTTTCACATGAAGGGCCTCGTCGACACGCTGAAGCTCGGCGACAAGGTCAACGACATCAACGAAACCATGATCGTGCTCTACCAGCGTGGCGACACCGGCATGTTCTGGCCGCTGTTTCGTGCCGCGATGCCGGACCAACAGGACGACCCCGCGGGCTATGCGGCGTTCGAGGAAACCATGATCACCAGCCGCAACAAGGTGATGGTCGAGCATGCCGAACCGATCCTTGCCAAAGGCAACGTCTTCATGGCGGTCGGCGCCCTCCACCTCCCCGGCCCCGAAGGCCTGGTCGAGGATTTCCGCAAGGCCGGTTACACCGTCACGCCTGTCGGACTTTAGTGACTTCAGCTTACTTCGCCAGGATCTGGGCCAGCATCGCCGGAACGACGATCCGGTGAAACGGCATGATGATCGCGAGATAGGCGCGCCCGAGCCAATTGTGCGTCTTGACGATCGTCGTCGCGGCCACCTCTTGCTGGCCCTCGCCGAGATCCCTGACTTCGACCAGGACACGGAAATCGAGATGCCGGTCGTCGAGGCCAAGCACAACCTTGCCGGGAAACTGGCTGATGAGCGGAAATATCCCGATCCGGCCCGACGGCAACACCGCAGTTTCCAAGCCCGTCTTCAGCCGGAACGGCCTGACGGCAAGATTGCGCAGCGCCATGAGGCTGCCGACCCAGGGCGGCGTTCGCCCCAGAGCGCGTTCGGCCGCGCCGAGTGCGGTTAAGGAAAGGCCTTCAGTGACCAGCACATAGCGGTCTGCGAACTGGGCTCTGGCGAGAGCATCGCAGTGATTCGGGACAAGCTGAGCTGACGGATTCGTCACGGCAAAACCCTCTGATTCGACCTTAACAGACGCAAACTTGGCGCGCTGCGTGGCGAAACGACGCCATTCCGGCTGCGGAAGGGCAGGATTGTCCTTGTTTTTGGCGTTTTCCAACCCTAGCGTGAAACCAGTTCAATGATTGCGCGTTGTATGGTGTTGATTGATATTTTTCATCCACGGAGGACACTTTTATGGCGAACACACCGAATCCAAACGACCCGTTCAATTCGTCCACCAACGCACCAAGGCCAAGTGGCGGCGGCGGTGGTAGCGGTTGGCTGATTGCCCTGGTCGTCGTTATTCTGGCGGTTGTCGCGTATTATGTTTTCGGAAGAAGTGGTGAGCACCCGGCACCCGCCGAGCCGCCGGCGGCCAGCACACCGGCCCCAGCGCCTGCACCGGCGGAACCGATGAAGCCGGCTGAACCTGCGCCCGCGCCTGCTCCGGCACCTGCAGAACCGGCGCCTGCCCCGGCACCCGCGCCCGCACCGGCTCCTGCGCCGGCACCAGCCCCTGCGCCGGCACCTGCACCGGCCCAGTGATTGGCTCGATATCAGTTACGAACGGCCCGCTGAAAAGCGGGCCGTTTTGTTTTGTTTTGTAGGGGCCGCCAGAAAGGCCTTTCCAGAAACTCGCTCCGGTGAGTCAGCTGGTGTGGTTTTCGAGAACCGGAGCGCAGCGGACATTGGGTCCGTGAGCAGCGCATGACCCCGAAGATCAGTCCGATTTTTTCGGAGAGGATCATGCGCCAATCAAAAAGGATCACAGCATCCTTTGAGCGTCCAGGAGGGACGCGCGACGCTGTGAAAGCGGAGAAAACCTCGCCAGATGGCCGCCGGAGTAGAGTTTATGAAAGGGCCTTAGATGTGGATCGGCTTGAAGAACGTCGCCAGCGCCGCCTCCTTGATCGCCTCCGACATCGTCGGGTGCGCATGACAGGTGCGGGCGAGATCCTCCGACGAACCGCCGAACTCCATCAGCACCGCCGCCTCGTGGATCATCTCGCCGGCGCCGAAGCCGACGATATGCACGCCGAGCACGCGGTCGCTTTGCCTGTCGGCGAGGATCTTCACAAAACCGTCCGTGTGCAGCATGGCGCGCGCCCGGCCATTGGCGCTGAACGGGAATTTTCCGACCTTGTAGTCGATGCCGGCCTTCTTCAACTCTTCTTCGGTCTTGCCGACCGAGGCGATTTCCGGGCTGGTGTAGACGACGCTCGGAATGACGTCATAGTTCACGTGGCCGGCCTGGCCGGCAATGGTTTCCGCTACCGCCACGCCCTCGTCCTCGGCCTTGTGCGCCAGCATCGGCCCGGCGATGACATCGCCGATGGCATAGATGCCCGGGACATTGGTCTTGAGATGGCCATCGGTCTTGACCCGGCCGCGCTCGTCGACCTCGACGCCGGCTTCCCCGAGCCCGAGACTGTCGGCATAGGCGCGGCGGCCGGTGGCGATCAGCACGGCATCGGCCTCGATGGTCTCGGCGGCGCCGCCCTTGACCGGCTCGAAGGTGACGGTCGCACCCTTCTTGGCCTTGGCGACGCCGGTGACCTTGGCGCTGAGCTTGAACTCGAAGCCCTGTTTGCCCAGCAACCGCTGGAATTGCTTGGAGACCTCGCCGTCCATGCCGCCCAGGATGGTGTCGAGGAATTCGACCACGGTGACCTTGGCGCCGAGCCGCGCCCACACCGAGCCGAGCTCGAGCCCGATGACACCGCCGCCGACCACCACCAGATGGCCGGGAACCTTATCCAGCGACAGCGCGCCGGTCGACGACACGATCACCTTCTCGTCGATGTCGACCTTGACGCCGGGAATGCCGGCGACATCCGAGCCGGTGGCGATGACGATGTTCTTGGTCTCGATCTCCTCGACCTTGCCGTCCTCGGAGGTGACCGACACCTTGCCGGCGGCGAGCACCTTGCCGGTGCCGCGGAAACTGTCGATCTTGTTCTTCTTGAACAGGAAGGCGACGCCGTTGACGTTCGACGACACCGTCGCATCCTTGTGCGCCATCATCTTCTTCAGGTTCAATTTCGGCGCCGATATCTCGACGCCGAGCGTGTCGAAGGAGTGGCCGGCCTCGGCGAACATCTCGGAGGCATGGAGCAGCGCCTTGGACGGGATGCAGCCGATGTTCAGGCAGGTGCCGCCGAAGGTCGCGTTCTTCTCGACCACCGCAACCCTGAGCCCGAGCTGCGCCGCCTTGATGGCGCAGACATAGCCGCCGGGTCCCGATCCGATGATAACGACGTCATAAGCCATGATACTGTCCTTCTGTTTTGAGCATGATGCCGAAAAGTGTGACGCGGTTTTCGGATAACATCATGCTCGATCTGCTTGAGAGCGCTCAGCGGCCGCCGCTTACATTCAGGATCGCGCCCGTCGTATAGGACGCGGCGTCGGAGAGAAGATAGAGAACCGCGCCCGCGACTTCATCCACTGTACCGGCTCTTTTCATCGGCAGCAGATCGCGGAACCGCTCCACCCGGTCCGGCTGCCCGCCGGAGGCGTGGATGTCCGTGTCGATGATGCCCGGCCGCACCGCATTGACGCGGATGCCTTCTAGCGCCACCTCACGGGCGAGCCCGACGGTGAAGGTGTCGATGGCGCCCTTGGAGGCGGCATAATCGACATATTCGCCCGGCGAGCCCAATGTCGCCGCGGCCGACGAGATGTTGACGATGGATCCGCCCGACCCGCCATGACGGGTCGACATGCGCTTCACCGCCTCGCGGGCGCAGAGGAACGAGCCGACGACATTGATGCGCATCATGCGCTCCAGCCGCGAAACATCCATCTCGTCGACGCGCGCCTTGACGTCGACGATGCCGGCATTGTTGACGAAGGCATCGAGCCGTCCATAGGCGCGGTCGACGGCCTCGAACATGGCCACGATATCGGACTCCTTGCCGACATCGCCCTTGACCGCGAAAGCCTCGCCGCCGGCGGCCTCGATCTCGGCGACCAGCGCCTTGGCGGCCTCCTGGTTCGAAGCGTAGTTGACCGCGACCCGGTAGCCGGCCTTCGATCCGAGCCGGCAGATCGCGGCGCCTATGCCGCGGCTGCCGCCGGTGACCAGCAGCACCTTTTGCGTCCCGCTCATTCCTGGCATCCCTTCAAGGCAAACACATCCCACGGCACTTTCGAAAATCCGCTGCCGCCATAGGCGCTGGATTGGCGCAACGCCGGCCCGAGGTCCGGCAGGATCAGCGTCTTCGGCGCTTCGACGCCTTCAGCCGGCAGCAGTCCGATGTTGCCCTTTTCATCCGCCGTGTAGATGACGCCGTGCCAGGGCGTGCAGGCGGCAAGCTCCTCGCCGGTGACGTCGCCCTCGGGGCATTTGTGCATCAGCGCGCCGTTCGGCCGCGATACGCCTTCATTCCACATGACGATGCCGTTAAGCACCACATTGTTGTCGAGGATCATCCGGAAGCTGTTGGTGACGGTCGCCGAGGTGCCGGTCGGCGTGAAATCGATCTCGCTGCCGCTCTGGGCGTCGCCATAGACAGCGAGTTCTATCGGGCAGGCGGCATGGGCGCCGGCAGCGGCCAGCACCATGCCGGCCGCGATCGATGCGATCGAAAGCACCTTGGAAAGGCTAAGGGAACGGGTCGTCATTCTGCCGCGCAGATCCCTTCCTCCGGCACACATTCCAACAGCCGGATCAGCACCAGACCTCAGAGATCAAGCACCAGCCGTTCCGGATCCTCCAGGCTTTCCTTGACGCGCACCAGGAACGTCACCGCTTCCTTGCCGTCGACGATGCGGTGATCGTAGCTGAGCGCCAGGTACATCATCGGCCGGATGACGACCTGGCCGCCGACCACGACAGGCCGGTCCTGGATCTTGTGCATGCCGAGAATGCCCGACTGCGGCGCGTTGAGGATCGGGGTCGACATCAGCGACCCGTAAACGCCGCCGTTCGAAATCGTAAACGTGCCGCCCTGCATGTCGGCGACCGACAGCTTTCCGTCACGCGCGGCGATACCCAGCCGGCCGATGTCCTTCTCGATCTCGGCGATCGACATCTGGTCGGCATTGCGCACCACCGGCACGACGAGGCCCTTTTCAGTGCCGACGGCGACGCCGATATGGGCATAGTTCTTGAAGATGATATCGGTGCCGTCGATCTCGGCATTGACCGAGGGGATTTCCTTCAACGCGTGCGTGACGGCCTTGGTGAAGAAGCCCATGAAGCCGAGCTTCACGCCGTGCTTCTTCTCGAACACGTCCTTGTATTTGGTGCGCAGCGCCATCACCGCTGACATGTCGACCTCGTTGAAGGTGGTCAGCATGGCTGCGGTCGACTGCGCTTCCTTGAGGCGGCGCGCGATGGTCTGGCGCAATTTGGTCATGCGCACGCGCTCCTCGCGCGATGCATCGTCGCCCGAGGACGGCGCCCGCACGGCAACCGGTGCCGGTGCTGCTTTCGGCGTCTCGGCCGGCTGCGACGGCGCGCCCTTGGAGATGGCGTCGAGCACGTCGCCTTTCAGCACCTGGCCGCGCTTTCCCGAACCGGAGATCTGGTCGACCGAGAGATTGCTTTCGGCGATCAGTTTCGCCGCGGCCGGTGCCGGTGGCATGGTGCGCGGCTCGACCGGGCCGGCATCGCCGGCGATCTTGGCGGTCTCGGCCGCGGCCTGCTTGCCGGTCGATGCCGCATCCGGCGACGAGGCCTGCGACACCGCTTGCGGCTTCGTGGCGGGAGCCGCGCCGCCTGCCGAAATCGACCCCAGCAGCGCGCCGACACCGACCGTCTCGCCTTCCTTGACGGTGATCTCACCCAGCGTGCCGGCGGCGGCGGCAGGCACCTCCACCGTCACCTTGTCGGTCTCGAGCTCGACCAGCGGTTCATCGGCGGCGATTGTATCGCCAACCTTCTTGAACCATTTGCCGACGGTCGCTTCAGTGACGGATTCGCCGAGAGTGGGAACGCGGATTTCGGTAGCCATTGTGCCTGTCCGTTTTCTTTCGGTTCTGTTGTTCGCCCAGATCTTCTCTATTCACCAAGCGCGTCTTCGAGCAAGGCGGCGAGCTGGGCGAGATGCTTCGACATCAGTCCGGTCGCCGGCGAGGCGGCGGCCGGACGGCCGGTGTAGCGCACCCGCTGATGCTTGGCGTCGATATGCGCCAGCACCCATTCCAGATACGGGTCGATGAACGACCAGGCGCCCATGTTCTTGGGCTCCTCCTGGCACCACACCATCTCGGCATTGCGGAAGCGCGACAGTTCGGTGATCAGCGCCTTGGCCGGGAACGGGTAAAGCTGCTCGACGCGCAGCAGATAGATGTCGTTGATGCCGCGCTTCTCGCGCTCCTCATAGAGGTCGTAATAGACCTTGCCCGAACACAGCACGACGCGGCGGATCTTGGAATCCTTGACCAGCTTGATCGCTTGTCCGGAAAGCAGCTGCGCATCGTCCCACAGCAACCGGTGGAACGAGCTTTCGCCCGAAATTTCCGGCAGCGTCGACACCGCCCGCTTGTGGCGCAGCAGCGACTTCGGCGTCATCAGAATCAGCGGCTTGCGGAAGTCGCGCTTCAGCTGTCGGCGCAATATGTGGAAGTAATTGGCCGGCGTGGTGCAGTTGGCGACTTGCATGTTGTCTTCGGCGCAAAGCTGCAGGAAGCGTTCGAGCCGGGCCGAGGAATGTTCCGGACCCTGGCCTTCATAGCCATGCGGCAACAGGCAGACGAGGCCCGACATTCTGAGCCACTTGCGTTCGCCTGACGAGATGAACTGGTCGAACACCACCTGGGCGCCGTTGGCGAAGTCGCCGAACTGCGCTTCCCACAGGGTCAGCGCCTTGGGCTCGGCCAGGCTGTAGCCATATTCGAAGCCCAGCACCGCCTCTTCCGACAGCATCGAGTTGATGACTTCGTAACCGGCCTGTGCGGCCGACAGATTGTTGAGCGGGATGTAGCGGGTCTCGTCGCGCTGGTCGTAGAGCACGGAATGGCGCTGCGAGAAGGTGCCGCGTTCGGAATCCTGCCCCGACAGGCGGATCGGATTGCCGTCGAGCAGGATGGCGCCGAAGGCCAGCGCCTCGGCCGTCGACCAGTCGATGCCTTCGCCGGACTCGATCGCCTGGCGGCGGTTTTCGAGGAAACGGATGATCGTCTTGTGCGCCTCGAAGTCCTTCGGCACCTCGGTCAGCTTCTTGCCGATTTCCTTCAGCGTCTTGACCGGCACGGCGGTCTTGCCGCGCCGCTGTTCGTCCTGGTTGTCGGCGGTGCGCAGGCCCGACCAGGCGCCGTCGAGCCAGTCAGCCTTGTTGGGCTTGTAGTGCTGGCCGACTTCCCATTCGGATTCCAGATGCGCCCGCCAGTCGGCTTTCAACTGGTCGAGCTCGGCCTGGGTGAGGTGACCCTCGGCGATCAGCCGGTCGCCATAGATCTGCACCGTCGTCTTGTGGTTGCGGATGTTGCGGTACATGATCGGCTGGGTGAAGGCCGGTTCGTCGCCCTCATTGTGGCCGAAGCGGCGATAGCAGAACATATCGACCACAACAGGCTTGAAGAACTTCATGCGAAACTCGATCGCCACCTTGGTGGCGTGCACCACGGCTTCCGGGTCGTCGCCATTGACGTGGAAGATCGGTGCTTCGATCATCTTGGCGACGTCGGACGGATAGGGCGAGGAGCGCGAAAAGCGCGGGTTGGTGGTGAAACCAATCTGGTTGTTGATGATGAAATGCAGCGTGCCGGCGACGCGGTGGCCGCGCAGGCCGGACAGGCCGAGGATCTCGGCGATCACGCCCTGACCGGCGAAGGCGGCATCGCCATGCAGCAAGAGCGGCAGCACCTTGGCGCGCTCTTCCAGCGGCACGATTTCCTCGCGGCTGCGGCCGAACAGATAATCCTGCTTGGCGCGCGCCTTGCCCATCACTACCGGATCGACGATCTCCAGATGCGAAGGATTGGCGGTCAGGGACAGATGCACCTTGTTGCCGTCGAACTCGCGGTCCGACGAGGCGCCTAGATGGTACTTGACGTCGCCCGAGCCTTCGACCTCATCGGGTGCCGCAGAGCCGCCCTTGAACTCATGGAAGATGGCGCGGTGGGGCTTGGCCATTACCTGGGAGAGCACGTTCAGCCGGCCGCGATGCGCCATGCCGAGCACGATTTCCTTCATGCCGAGCTGGCCGCCGCGCTTGACGATCTGCTCCAGCGCCGGGATCAGCGCCTCACTGCCATCGAGGCCGAAGCGCTTGGTGCCCTTGTACTTGACGTCGATGAACTGCTCGAAGCCTTCAGCCTCGACCAGCTTCTGCAGGATCGCCTTCTTGCCGGCGGCGGTGAAGGTGATCTCCTTGTCGGCACCCTCGATGCGCGCCTGGATCCAGGCCTTTTCCTCAGGGTCGGAAATATGCATGAACTCGACGCCGAGCGTGGAGCAATAGGTGCGGGTCAGGATTTCCAGCATCTGCCGGATGCTGCCGAATTCAAGCCCCAGCACATTGTCGAGGAAGATCGGCCGGTCGTAATCGGCTTCGGTGAAGCCGTAGTTTTCCGGCGACAGCTCGTTGTAGTCCTCGAGCGGCTTGGCGATGCCGAGCGGATCGAGATTGGCGTGCAGATGGCCGCGCATGCGGTAGGCGCGGATCATCATGATGGCGCGCACCGAATCGCGCGTCGCCTGGTGCACGTCGGCGTCGGACAGGACGACGCCATTGGTGACCGCCCTGTCCTTGACCTTCTTTTCGATCGTCTTCTCGACGATGCCCCAATTGCCGTCGAGCGCCGACACCAATTCGCCATTGGCCTGCAGCGGCCAGGAGGGCTTGGCCCAGGAGGCGCCCTTGGCGTTCCTGCGCACATCGCCGGCATCGTCCTTCAGCCCGGCGAAGAACTCCTGCCATTCGGGATTGACCGAGGCTGGATCGTCCTCATAGGCGGCATAGAGCGCGTCGATATAGTCGGCATTGCCGCCATAGAGGAAAGAGGTGAGCGAAAATTGGTCGTTGGCCTGATCTTGTCTTGCCATTTTTGTCCGCGGAGCCCGGCTCCGTCTCCTGTTTTTGGAGGGGAGTAGGGGAATAAGGGTAGGGGAGTAGGGCTTTTTGCCGCTGCTATTTTCCCTACTGCCCTACTCCCTTACTCCCCTATTCCCTTACCCTTTGATCGCTTCGACCAAGGTCGTGCCCAGCCTTGCCGGCGACGGCGAAACTTTTATCCCGGCCGATTCCATCGCCGCGATCTTGTCTTCGGCGCCGCCCTTGCCGCCGGAGATGACCGCGCCGGCGTGGCCCATGGTGCGGCCGGCCGGCGCCGTGCGCCCGGCGATGAAGCCTGCCATCGGCTTCTTGCGGCCACGCTTGGCTTCGTCCTTGAGGAACTGCGCGGCGTCTTCCTCGGCCGAACCGCCGATCTCGCCGATCATGATGATCGACTTGGTCTCCTCGTCGGCGAGGAACATCTCGAGCACGTCGATGAACTCGGTGCCTTTGACGGGGTCGCCGCCAATGCCGACGGCGGTGGTCTGGCCGAGGCCGACATTGGTGGTCTGGAACACTGCCTCATAGGTAAGCGTTCCCGACCGCGAAACAACGCCGACCGAGCCCTTGCGGAAGATGTTTCCGGGCATGATGCCGATCTTGCATTCGTTCGGCGTCAGCACGCCCGGGCAGTTCGGGCCGATCAGCCGCGAGGTCGAACGGTCGAGCCTGGCCTTGACCCTGATCATGTCCATCACCGGTATGCCTTCGGTGATGCAGATGATCAGCGGGATCTCGGCCTCGATCGCTTCGAGGATGGCCTCGGCGGCACCCGCCGGCGGCACATAGACGACGGACGCGTTGGCACCGGTCTTTTCCTTGCCCTCGGCGACGGTGGCGAAGATCGGCAGGCTTTCGCCCTTCGCGCCGGTCCACGTCTCGCCACCCTTCTTGGGATGGATGCCGCCGACCATTTTCGTGCCGTGATAAGCCAGCGCCTGTTCGGTGTGGAACGTGCCGGTCTTGCCGGTCAGGCCCTGCACCAGCACCTTGGTATTCTTGTCGACGAGGATGGACATGGGAGCCCTTTTCTAAAAACCGTTGATCGAGGGAAACATGGTCAGAGCCGCTTCAAGTCGGCGACAGTGAGGTCGCTCTTGGCGTTGCCGGTGTTGAGCGTCGTTGCCGGCTCGAACATCAGCACCACGGGCTCAACGGTGAGCGAGCGCGGCCGGTGCTCGACGCCGCGCGGCACGACGATGAAATCGCCCTCGCCGAGTTCGACCGGGCCGTCGCGGAAATCGATGGCGATACGCCCGCGCAGCACGAGGAAGGCTTCGTCCTCATTGTCATGCGCATGCCAGTCGAAGACCTCGCCGAACTTGGCGACCTTCGCCTGGCTGTCGTTGACGTCGCCGGCGATATGCGGATCGAAGACCTTCTTGATCTTTTGATCCGCAGCCTCGACCAGGTTTATCTTATGCGGAGGCACCAGATCAGCCCTTCACCGCCGCCACGATCTTCTTGGCCGCATCGTCGAGATCGTCGGCCGACACCACGTTCAGGCCGCTGTCGTTGATGATCTTCTTGCCGAGCTCGGCATTGGTGCCTTCCAGGCGCACCACCAGCGGCACTTCCAGGCCGACTTCCTTGACCGCGGCAATGACGCCCTCGGCAATGATGTCGCACTTCATGATGCCGCCGAAGATGTTGATCAGGATGCCTTTGACCGCAGGATCCCTGGTGATGATCTTGAACGCTGCCGTCACCTTCTCCTTCGAAGCGCCACCGCCGACATCGAGGAAGTTGGCGGGTTCGGCGCCATAGAGCTTGATGATGTCCATCGTCGCCATGGCAAGGCCGGCGCCGTTGACCATGCAGCCGATATTGCCGTCGAGCGCCACATAGGCGAGGTCGTATTTCGACGCCTCGATTTCCTTCTCGTCCTCTTCCGTGGTGTCGCGCAGTTCGAGCACGTCGGGGTGACGGAACAGCGCGTTGTTGTCGAACGACACTTTTGCGTCGAGCACGCGCAGCCGGCCGTTCTTCATGACGATCAGCGGATTGACCTCGAGCAGGCTCATGTCCTTCTCGACGAAGGCCTTGTAGAGGATCGGGAACAGCGTATCGCCGTCCTTGGCCGCATCGCCGTCGAGCTTGAGCGCGCCGTTGAGCGCCTTCAGGTCGGCCGATGTGACGCCTTTTTCCGGATCGATGGCGACGGTGATGATCTTTTCGGGCGTGTCATGGGCAACCGCTTCGATGTCCATGCCGCCTTCGGTCGAGACGACGAACGCAATGCGGCCGACCGAACGGTCGACCAGGATCGACAGATAGAGCTCGCGTTCGATGTCGGCGCCGTCTTCGATATAGAGGCGGTTGACCTGCTTGCCGGCCGGGCCGGTCTGCTTGGTCACCAGAGTGTTGCCCAGCATCTCGTTGGCGTTGGCGACGACATCGGCCACCGATTTCGCCAGCCGCACGCCGCCCTTGGCGTCCGGGCCGAGCTCGGTGAATTTGCCCTTGCCGCGGCCGCCGGCATGGATCTGGCTCTTCACCACATAGAGCGGGCCCGGCAGCGCCTTGGCGGCGGCTTCCGCTTCGCTCGCCTTGAACACCGGCACGCCTTCGGCCACCGGCGCGCCGAACGACTTCAGCAGTGCCTTGCCCTGATATTCATGGATGTTCATCTGTATGGTCTCCGGATCGACTGGGGGTTCACTTACTGGAGATTCATTTGGAGGCGAGTTGCGGCGCGATCTTGACGCAGGCCTCGGTCAGGCCCTGCACCGTCGCCACGGAGGAGTCGAACATCTTCTGCTCGCTCTTGTTGAGCTCGATCTCGATGATACGCTCGACGCCGCCGGCGCCGATCACCACGGGAACGCCGACATAGGTATTCTTGACGCCATACTGGCCGGAGAGATACGCCGCGCAGGGCAGCACGCGCTTCTTGTCCTTGAGATAGGCTTCTGCCATCGAGATCGCCGAAGCGGCCGGCGCGTAATAGGCCGAACCGGTCTTGAGCAGGCCGACGATCTCGGCGCCGCCGTCGCGGGTACGCTGCACGATCTGGTCGAGCTTCTCCTTCGAGGTCCAGCCCATCTTGATGAGGTCGGGCAGCGGAATGCCCGATACCGTCGAGTAGCGGATCATCGGCACCATGGAATCGCCGTGGCCGCCGAGCACGAAGGCGGTGACGTCCTCGACCGAGACCTTGAATTCCTCGGCCAGGAAATAGCGGAAGCGCGCGCTGTCGAGCACGCCGGCCATGCCGACGACGTGGCTGTTGGGCAGGCCTGAGAATTTCTGCAGCGCCCAGACCATGGCGTCGAGCGGGTTTGTGATGCAGATGACGAAAGCCTTCGGCGCATACTTCTTCAGCCCGGCGCCGACCTGCTCCATGACCTTGAGGTTGATGCCCAAAAGGTCGTCGCGGCTCATGCCGGGCTTGCGCGGCACGCCGGCGGTGACGATGCAGACGTCGGCGCCTTCGATGCCGGCATAGTCGTTGATGCCGGTGAGCCTGGAGTCGAAGCCATCGACAGGCGACGACTGCGCGATGTCGAGCCCCTTGCCCTGCGGGATACCTTCGGCAATATCGAACAGCACCACGTCGCCGAGGTCCTTGAGGCCGATCATGTGAGCGAGCGTGCCGCCGATCATGCCAGAGCCGATAAGCGCTATCTTGTTGCGTGCCATGTGAGGATGTTTTCCCTTTGTCGGTGACGACGTCTCAAATCTCTGGTGACTTGATGGCGGCGTCGAAGAAGAGGCCGGAATGCTGCGGGGAACCGCGAATTTTCGCCGCACCCAATAGCCCCTGCACGGGAAAAATTCAAACGATTATTTTGGCGTCAGTGTTTTCAATCGGTTAGATCATTTGGGATTTACGTAAACGTCAAAGTTTGTAAGCCGACTTGGGAGGAAATAACCGACGAAGATGGAAATCGTAAGGCTGAATGCGGGTAATGACGCCCTTGTGATGCGGGTGGCCGAGGAGGTTCGAGTTGTAGACGTTGGCATGACAGAGGGGGGCAAAGGATCGCTACCGACGCATTCCCTGGAAATTCAGGCCTGCGCCTGCTGTGCCTCTGGCGCCGGCTTCCCTTTCTGCCGCTCCGCCCAATCCTCCAGCCAGTCGCGACTTTGCATCTCGATCAGCCGCGATGCGGTGCGCTCGAACTCGAAGACCTCCACGCCGCGCTTGGCGGCATAAAGCGCTTGCGGCGGCGCTTCGGCGCTCACCACCAGCCGCACATGATGGTCGTAGAGCGTGTCGATCAGAAGGATGAAGCGTTTGGCCTCGTTGCGCTTGCCTTCGCCGAGCACCGGGACGTGGTCGATGAAAATGGTTGAGAAGCGCCCGGCGATCGCCAGGAAATCGCGCGCGCCAAGCGGCTTTTCGCAGAGATCGGCGAAGGAGAACCGCGCCGCATCGCCTGCCGCACGCGGCACGATCACCTGCCGCCCTTTGAGGGCAATCGATGTCTCGGCGGCCGGCGCGTTGCGCGTCATGGCTTGCCAGGCCTCGTCGAGTAGCTGGTCCGCCGCCGCATCGGCCGGCGTGACATAGACCGGTGTCCGGGCGAGCTTTTCCAGCCGGTAGTCCTTGTCGGCATCGAGCGCCAGCACCTGTGTGTGCCGCTCCAGTATGCCGATGAAGGGCAGGAAAAGCTGACGGTTCAGCCCGTCGCTGTAGAGGTTTTCCGGCGCCACATTCGAGGTGGCGACCAGCACCACACCGCTGGCAAACAGCGCCGAAAACAACCTGGACAGGATCATCGCGTCGGCGATGTCGGTGACCGAGAACTCGTCGAAGCACAGCACCCAGGCTTGCTCGGCAAGGGCCTTGGCCACCGGCGGGATCGGATCGTCCTGCTTGACGTCGCCGTTCTTGCGCGCCTGCCGGTGCTTCTGGATACGGTCCTGCACGTCCGCCATGAAGTCGTTGAAGTGGACGCGGCGCTTGCGCCGCACCGGCAGCAAGTCGAAGAACATGTCCATCAGCATGGTCTTGCCGCGACCGACGCCGCCATGGATGTAAAGGCCTTTGACGGCCTCATGCGTCTCGCGCTTGCGGGCGAACAGCCAGCCCAGCGCGCTCGACTTATGCGCCAGCCGCTTGGCCGAGATCTCATCGGTCAGCCGGTCGAGCGCCGCAACGATCCGTTCCTGCGCCGGATCGCGGTCGATCGTACCGGTTTCCACCAGATGGTCGTAGCGCTGCCTGACGGTCGCATGGGTCTGGAGGCCGTCACGCAGATGCATCGGTCACGTCATTTGTTTATGCATGTCGCTGTCCCGAAACCGGGGTCACTTCTGCGCGAGATGCATTCGGAAGGACTAAAGCGGTCGTGTCTGAACGGATTCAGACGACCCGCTTTAGATCTTTGTTTTCCCAAAACCGCGGCCACTTTTGGGCGACATGCATTAGCCTACCTTGTAAGCGAAATCGGCTGGCCGTTGGAAGTCTGGCCGTCGAATTTCGAGCCGCCCGAGGAATAGAGCCGCGCCAGCGCACCGCCACTCTCGTCATAGAGCGTCAGCTGCTTGCCGGCGACGTTCCACGACTTGACGCCATCCATCGGCGCCGGGCAATGCAGCGGCCCGGCGCGGAAGCCGGCGCCGAATTTGGTCTGCGGTGTCGCCACCTTGCAGCTCTGGCCCGCAACGCTGGCGTTCCAGACACCGGCGACGCTGGCGGCAGTCACGTCCGAAGCGCCGGCCGGCGCCGAACCATCCGAAGGCAGCGCGGCGACCTGCGTGTTCGCAGGAGCGGTCGGGAATTGAGACGGGTCGGTGGTGCCGGGCGATGCTGGCGGCGGCAGTTGGTTCGCCGTCACCTTGCCGGCGGGCGCGGCCTCCAGCGGTGCCGGCTGCTGGTCATCCATCGAGGAGAAACGCGAGGTCGAACAGCCGCTCGCAACGAGCGCCGCCAGCGATACGGCCACCAGACCGGTTTTCGAAAAAGTCATTCCAACCTCCGTCGGATCCGGCTGGGGGGAAGCCGTCCGCACAATCTCACCCCCACCAAGATGGAGAAGGTGGCGAAATTTCAACCCGATATGGTTAAAATACAGTTTGCAGCAAGAATTGTTGCAAATTTATCGCAATCGCGGCGGCTGACCGCTTGTCGCGCGTCGCCTGGGGATCCGGTCAAAGCAGTGCAGCGCCGACATTCGACGGTTGGACGCTTGCGCGAGCCGCCTTAGCGCCTATGTCTGGAAAACGAAACACCTGCCGGAGCCGCAAAATTGGCCGCGAGAAAGACAGCCGCCAATCGCTATTATAGCGGCCCGCCCAGCGACCATTTCGACGGCGCATTGTTCTTCAATCCCGACGGCCAGCCACCCGGCCGTTTCGCCGACCTGCTGAAATGGCAGTTGAATGGCCAGCGCTCGAAATGGCCGGCGAGCGATGCAAGCCCCTTTCCGCAGGCGAAACCGACGGCTCGGGTCGAGGGCGCCGCGCTGAAAGTGACCATGGTTGGCCATTCCACCTTGCTGGTCCAGACGGCCGGTCTGAACATCCTTACCGATCCGGTGTGGTCGCTGCGCGCCTCGCCGCTTTCCTTCGCCGGACCAAAACGCATCAATGCGCCAGGCATCGCCTTTGCCGACCTGCCGCCGATCGATCTCGTGCTGGTCAGCCACAACCACTATGACCATCTCGACCTCGCCACGTTGAAGCGGCTGAAGGCCGGCCACGACCCGCTGGTGCTCACTCCGCTCGGCAACGACGCCATCATCGAAGCCGCCGTGCCCGGCATGCGACTGTCGGCGCATGACTGGGGCGACAGCGTCGAGATCGGCAATGGCGCCGCCGTCCATGTCGAGCCGGTGCATCACTGGTCGGCGCGTGGCGCCCGAGACCGGCGCATGGCGCTCTGGGCCGGCTTTGTCGTCGAAACGCCTGACGGCAAGCTCTATTTCGCCGGCGATACCGGCTTCCACGATGGCGTCAACTACCGGCGGATGGCCGAGAAACATGGCGGTTTCCGCTTCGCCATCCTGCCGATCGGCGCCTATGAGCCGCGCTGGTTCATGGCGCCGCAGCACCAGAACCCCTGGGAAGCGGTGCAAGGCATGACGCTGTGCAACGCCGCCCATGCCGCCGGCTGTCACTGGGGCACCTTCCAGCTCACCGACGAACCGATCGACGAGCCGGCGCGCAAATTGACCGAGGCGCTTGACGATCGAGGCATCCCACGCGAGCGCTTTCGCGCCTTGCGGCCGGGCGAGGTCTGGGATGTGCCGGAGCACATAGCGCCCTGATCCGCATCGGTTCGACGGAACCCCAGCGCTGCAACCGCGTTTTCATGTGGTTGAAATATTTGCCGGTTTGCGAGGCATTGTCATGCTCAAATGGATTATCATTCTCCTGATCGTCGCAGCGGCGGCGAGCTTGCTCGGCATGCCGGCACTGGCAGGTGCCGCGGCCACGGGTGCGCGCATCCTTATCGGCATCGTTCTGATCATCTTCCTGCTGGTGGTGCTGGGCATTTTCGCCGTCACGTAAGTCCGGCGCTTTCGCCGAGACCAAGCGGCTGCGCACTGGTAATTCCTGCCCGTTTCCGCCATATAGCGCCAAACGGACACGGAATTTTTCGGAGCAATGGCCAGCACTGCCCCTTTCGCCAAGATGAACGGCATCGGCAACGAGATCATCGTTGCCGATATGCGTGGCCGTGCCGATCGGGTGACGGCGGCGGCGGCGATTGCGCTGAACGCCGATGCCGCGACCAGCTTCGACCAGATCATGGCGATCCATGACGCCAGGACGCCTGGCACCGCCTTTTTCATCGACATCCTGAATTCCGATGGAACCGGTGCGCAGGCCTGCGGCAATGGCATGCGCTGCGTCGTCCAGGCGCTCGCCGCCGAGACCGGCCAGAAGATCTTCACCTTCGAGACCGTGGCGGGCATCCTCAATGCGCGCGAACACGCCGACGGTTCGATCTCGGTCGACATGGGCACGCCGCGCTTCGGCTGGCAGGATATCCCGCTGGCCGAGGAATTCCGCGACACCCGCATGATCGAGCTGCAGATCGGCCCGATCGACGCCCCCGTGCTGCATTCACCCTCGGTCGTTTCGATGGGCAACCCGCACGCGATCTTCTGGGTCGACAACGACGTCTGGTCCTACGAGCTCGACCGCTTCGGTCCGCTGCTCGAGAACCACCCGATGTTCCCCGAGCGCGCCAACATAACCATCGCTCAGGTTACTTCGCCCGAAACCATGATCATCCGCACCTGGGAACGCGGCGCCGGCCTGACCAAGGCCTGCGGCTCGGCCTCCTGCGCGGCCGTGGTGGCCGCGGCCCGCACCAACCGGACCGGCCGCAGCGTCAGTCTGTTGACGCCAGGCGGCGGCACGCTGCATGTCGAATGGCGCGACGATGACCACGTGGTCCTGACGGGCGCCGCCGAATGGGAATTTTCCGGCAACTTCGACCCGTCGATCGGGACATGGGCCCGCGACACTGAAAGCGCGGCCTGATGTCCGCTCTGCCCAAGAGCCCGGTGTCCCCGGGGATCGATGTCGTCACCTTCGGCTGCCGGCTCAACACCTATGAATCGCAGGTGATGCGGCGCGAGGCTGAAAGTGCGGGCCTCGGCGCGTTGGAAGGTGGCGCCGTGATCTTCAACACCTGCGCCGTGACAGGCGAAGCAGTGCGCCAGGCCAAGCAGGCGATCCGCAAGGCGCGCCGCGACAACCCGCAGGCGCGCATCATCGTCACCGGCTGCGCCGCGCAGACCGAGCCTGAAAAATTCGCCGCCATGGACGAGGTCGATCTCGTGCTTGGCAATGAAGAGAAGCTGAACGCGAATTCCTACCGCGCGCTGCCGGATTTCGGCGTCAACGACACCGAGAAGGCGCGCGTCAACGACATTTTTTCCGTGCGCGAGACCGCAGGCCACATGGTCGACGCCATCGAGGGCCGCGCACGCGCCTTCGTCCAGGTGCAGAACGGCTGCGACCACCGCTGCACCTTCTGCATCATTCCCTACGGCCGCGGCAATTCGCGCTCGGTGCCGATGGGCGCCGTGGTCGAGCAGGTCAAGCGGCTCGCCGGCAACGGCTATGCCGAGATCGTTCTGACCGGCGTCGACATGACTTCATTCGGCGCCGACCTGCCGGGCGCGCCGAAGCTCGGCAAACTGGTGAAGACCATCCTGAAACAGGTGCCCGATGTTAAGCGCCTGCGGCTGTCGTCGATCGATTCGATCGAGGCCGACGACGATTTGCTCGACGCCATCGCCACCGAGCCCCGGTTGATGCCGCATCTGCATCTGTCGCTGCAGTCGGGCGACGACATGATCCTGAAGCGCATGAAGCGAAGGCATCTGCGCGATCAGTCGATCCGCTTCTGCGAGGATGTGCGCAAACTGCGCCCCGGTATCGTCTTTGGCGCCGACATCATCGCCGGCTTCCCGACCGAGACCGACGAAATGTTCGAGAACTCGGAGAAAATTGTCGAGGAGTGTGGCCTGACCCATCTCCACGTCTTCCCCTTCAGCCCACGCGAAGGCACGCCTGCCGCGCGCATGCCGCAGCTCCGCCGCGAGGTGGTCAAGCAGCGCGCCGCCCGGCTGCGCGCCGCCGGTGAAGTTGCCTATGTCAGGCATCTGTCGTTGCTCACCGGTACGCGTCAGTCGATCCTGATCGAGCGAGACGGCCTTGGCCGCACCGAGGGTTTTACGCTTGCCGCACTCGGCACGGGCGCACCGGGTGAGATCGTCGAGGCCGATATATCGGGCCACGATGGTACCAGGCTGATCGCGGCGCCGCTTGCCGCCCGCGCCGCCTGAGAAACGCAAAGCATGGCTGGTTTTTTCAAGAAGATATTTTCGTTCGGCAAGAAAGAGGTGGTCGAGGAACGGATCGACGAGACCGCCCCGCTACCGCCGATCAAATGGGAAGCACTCGATGCGCTGAAGCCGGCGGCCGAACAGGTCGTCCCGGAGTTCTTGAAGCGCGACGAGCCGCGGCCCGAGGCAGAAACGACGCCGACGGTCGAGCCGGAGGTAATTCCTGCGCCGGAACCGGCGCCTGTCGAGGAACCGGTGCCCGCGCCGGAGCCGACCATCCCGCCAGCACCGGAGCCGACTGTTCCCTCCGAGCCGGAACCTCTGCCGGAGCCCGCGCCGAAAGAAGAACCGGCGCCCGCGCCAGAGACTCCAGAGCCGCCGGCGCCCGAGGAAGTTCCGCTCACCCCTGCGACTCCCGAACCCACGCCCGAACGGCAGCCGCAAGAAGTCCCAGCGCCGGCGCCGGCCGAACCGGAGATCGTCCCGTCACGCCCGGAAAAGCGGCCGGAGCCGGCACCAGTCGAAGTGCCGACGCCGGCCGAGGTTCCGGCAGAAACACCAGCCCCGATCGAGGTGCCCACACCGGCGCCGTCCCCTCTTCAGCCGTCTTCAGAGGCCGGCGCCGCCCCTCATCCGCCTGCCGGCACCTTCTCCCCGTATAGCGACGGGGAGAAGGAAGAAGTTTCAGCGCCGACGCCCGAAGCACCCGCCGCCGAAATCGCACCTCCCATTCGCCAGCCTGCGCCGATCGAATCGCAGCCGGTCATTGCGGAAATTGCGCCCGAGCCGCAGCCTCTTCCACCACCCGCGCCGGAGCCGAAAGCCGCCCCCGGCAAGGTGACCGTCACCAAGAAGGTCGAGCAGAAGGCCGAGCCGCAAAAGGCGCCGGAGCCGGCACCGAGGCGCTCCTGGTTCCAGCGCATGAAGGACGGGCTTGCCCGCTCGTCCAAGGAACTGACCGGCAACATTGCCGGCGTCTTCACCAAGCGCAAGCTGGATGAAGAGACTTTGCAGGACCTGGAGGATGTGCTGATCCGCGCCGATCTCGGCATGGAGACGGCCTTGCGCGTTACCGACGCGCTGGCCGCCAGCCGCTACGGCAAGGACGTTTCCGACACCGAGGTCCGCGCCATCATGGCGGCCGAGGTGGAAAAAGTGCTGACCCATGTCGCCATGCCGCTGGAGCTCGACCTCTCGCACAAGCCGCATGTCATCCTGGTGGTTGGCGTCAACGGCACCGGCAAGACCACCACCATCGGCAAGCTCGCCGCCAAGCTGACCGATGGCGGCCTGTCGGTCATGCTCGCCGCCGGCGACACGTTCCGCGCGGCAGCCATCGAGCAGCTGAAGATCTGGGGCGAGCGGACGAAATCGCCGGTCATCGCCTCCAAGCTCGGCGCCGATGCCGCGGGCCTTGCCTATGATGCATTCGAGCGGGCGAAAGAGGCCGGCTCCGACGTGCTGATCATCGACACCGCCGGCCGACTGCAGAACAAGACCGAACTGATGGCCGAGCTCGAAAAGATCGTTCGCGTGCTCGGCAAGCTCGATCCGGAAGCGCCGCACACCGTGCTGCAGACGGTCGACGCCACCACCGGCCAGAACGCGCTCAACCAGGTCGAGATCTTCCGCAATATCGCCGGCGTCAACGGCCTGGTGATGACCAAGCTGGACGGCACGGCGCGCGGCGGTATTCTGGTGGCGATCGCGGCAAAGCACAAATTGCCGGTCTATTTCATCGGCGTCGGCGAACAGGTCGACGACCTCGAACCTTTCTCGGCAAGCGAATTCGCCAGGGCGATCGCTGGAGTAGCTTAACAAGCATGTCCCAAAAAGGTGCAGACTTTTTGGATCAGATCATGCGCAAGAAAGAGATTCCATGAACCCACCCATTCTCGAACGCGATCCGTCAGACCCGCAGAAGCAGAAGAAGGAAGGCGTCAATCCGCTGCTCAAGCTGGTGCTGGAGTTGGGTCCGTTGATGGTGTTCTTCTTCGCCAATGCGCGCAGCGGATGGCTGGTGCAGAAATTCCCTGTTCTGGCCGAGTTCGGCGGGCCGATCTTCGTCGCCACCGGCCTGTTCATGGCCGCCACGGCAATCGCGCTGATCGCCTCGTGGCTGCTCACCCGCACCTTGCCGATCATGCCGATGGTGTCGGGCGTCGTCGTCTTCATTTTCGGCGCGCTGACGCTCTATCTGCAGGACGACATCTTCATCAAGATGAAGCCGACCATCGTCAACACGCTGTTCGGCGGGGTGCTGCTCGGCGGCCTGTATTTCGGCAAGTCGCTGCTTGGCTATGTCTTCGATTCAGCCTTCAGCCTCGACGCTGAAGGCTGGCGCAAGCTGACCTTCCGCTGGGGCCTGTTCTTCCTGTTCCTGGCCATCGTCAATGAGGTGGTGTGGCGCAATTTTTCCACCGACGCCTGGGTTACTTTCAAGGTCTGGGGCATCATGCCGATCACGCTTCTGTTCACCTTCAGCCAGATGCCGCTGATCCTGCGCCATTCGCTGGACGACAAGACCGGCAAAGAAGAGAAGGCCGGGAAATAGAGCCTGCAAATAAGGGGAAAGGGCCATGGAATTCGTCACCACGCGCGACCAGTTGAGGACGATCTACAAGACGCCACGGCCGACCGACGGTTCTATCCGCAAGGAGCTGAAAAAACTTGACGGCCATTGCCGCTCCTTCATCGGCAAGAGCCCATTCGTGCTGATTGGCTCGTCCGACGGTGCCGGCAATGCCGACGTGACGCCGAAGGGCGACAAACCGGGCTTTGCCACCGTTCTGGACGACACCACCATCGCCATTCCCGACCGGCCCGGCAACAACCGGCTCGACACGCTGGAAAACATCCTCGTCAATCCCTCGGTCGGGCTGCTCTTCCTCATCCCCGGCATGAACGAGACGCTGCGCGTCAACGGCGATGCCCGCATCACCGTCGACGCAAATTTGCGCGAACGGCTCGCCGTCGACGGCAGGGAGCCGCAAAGCGTTGTCGTGGTCAGCGTCAAGGCGGCCTACATGCACTGCGCAAAAGCCTTCATGCGCTCGGATTTGTGGAAGCCGGAAACCTGGTACGACCGCGCGACGCTGCCGACGCTCGGCCAGATCATGCGCGATCAGCTGGCGGTTGCCGATTCCGCCGAGGCGACCGACCGCTGGCTCGACGAGGAATACAAGAAGACGATGTGGTAGTTTTTGCGGACGCGATTCGCGTCTGGACCGATTCCATACTTTGCTGAACATCCTTGCCATTTCCGGCAGCCTGCGCGCGGCCTCCACAAATTCGGCGCTGATCGCCGCACTGGCGCGCGAAGCGCCGTCCGGCTGCCGCGTCACCGTTCATGACGGGCTTGGCTGTTTGCCGATCTTCAATCCCGACGATGAAGGCGAGCGGACGCCGCTCGAAGCCTCCAAGCTGATCGATGCCGTCAGTCGAGCCGACGGCCTGATCGTCTCCTGTCCGGAATATGCCCATGGCGTGCCGGGCGGGCTGAAGAACGCGCTCGACTGGCTGGTCTCGCGCGATGCCGCCGTCGCCAAGCCCGCCATGCTGGTACACGCCTCGCCGCGCTCGCTGTTCGCCCGCGCCGCATTGGCCGAGATCATGCGCACCATGTCGTTCGCGCTTTACGACGATGTGCTGGAGATCGCCCTGCTCGGCAGGAAGCCGCCGGAGGTGGCGGGCATCCTGGCGGCGCCGGCGAACCGGCAGGCGATGCATGATGCACTGAATGCCTTCGCGGAGTTTATCCGCTCGCGTTGAGCGGCGGCCTCTCTTCCTTCTCCCCTTGTGGGGTCTGAAGGACGGGGCGAGACCCGTGGCTCGCCCCAGGGTGGTGGCCTCGCGAAGCGAGGTCGGATGAGGGTGTTCCAGCTTGGCACCGACGGCAATCCGTCACCCACCCCTCAACCGTCTCGGCGCTGCGCGCCGATCCACCTCCCACAAGGGGAGAAGGAAAGATCGCGCACTACCCCTTTCGCAGCGTCTCCACATCGGTCTTCCCCACGTACCAATCGCGGGCGTTGACCTCTTCAAAAACCACCCAGACATCGTCGTTGCTCAGCCCGGTGGCGTCCATGATGGCCGCGGTGACCTTCTTGGCGATATCCGCCTTCTTGCCCGCCGGATCGGCGGCGATCACTTCCTTGACGATGCGGATGTTGACGAATGGCATTTCTTGTCCTCCCGGGGATGTTCGTGCTCACGACCCGCTTCGATGAAACCGTCGAACGGTCGCCAGTGTTCAACTCTCAGTATGTCTTGGCGCCGTTGACCATCAGCCGCACCATGTAGAGCGACGTGGTGCCGGCGATGTAGAGGCAATTCAGCTTGTTGCCGCCGAACACGCAATTGGCGGTGACTTCCGGCACCTTGACCTTGCCGATCAGCGTGCCGTCCGGATCGTAGCAATGGATGCCGTCGGCGGCACTGGTCCAGATGCGGCCGTCCTCGTCGAGCCTGAAGCCGTCGAACAGGCCGGCGGTGCAGTCGGCGAAGACTTTTTCGCCGGAGACTTTCTTGCCGCCCTTGCCGACATTGAACACCCGCATATGCGCCGGATTCTGCGCGCCATGCGTGCGGCCGGTATCGACGACATAAAGCTTGCTCTCGTCCAGCGAGAAGGCGAGGCCGTTGGGCCTGACCATATCGGTGATGACGGCTTCGACCTCGCCGGTGCCGGGATCGACCCGGTAGACGTGGCAGGCGCCGATTTCGCTCTCAGCCCTGTCGCCCTCATAATCCGTATCGATGCCGTAGCTTGGATCGGTGAACCAGATGGAACCGTCGGATTTCACCACCGCGTCGTTGGGCGAATTCAGCCGCTTGCCTTTCCATTTGGCCGCGATCGTGGTGACCGAGCCGTCGAACTCGGTGCGGCTGACGCGGCGGCCCGAATGCTCGCAGGTAATCAGCCGGCCCTGCCGGTCGACGGTGTTGCCGTTCGAGTTGCCGGACGGCTGCCGGAAGACGCTGACATTGCCGTCGGTTTCGTCATAACGCAGCATGCGATTGTTGGGGATGTCGGACCAGACGACATAGCGGCCGGCGGCGAACCAGGCCGGCCCCTCCGCCCATTGGCATCCGGTGAATAGCTTCTCGACCTGCGCGTTGCCGTTGAACAGGCGCGCGAAGCGCGGATCGAGAATTTCATAATAGTCTGCGGCCGCCATGCTTTCCTCCCGGCATCAATGACAGGGATCAAGCCAGCCGGAGGGACAGAAGGCAATGTGGGTACGCACAGTGTCCCACAAAAGATCGCTTGCCGGCTCTGCGCATGACGTTAGCGCCGCATTAACCGGCTATGCGTCCAGCGCAATGGTGCATTGCAACGTCTTCTTTTTGCAATGCACCATTACTATGTCATGCTTCGTATCGATCAAGGGAGGAAGAAACCGCCGCCGAAATGCGGCGCCAAAAAGGAACCTTGCTATGATCCTCGACAGTCTCATGAACCGCGCTCGCAACAGCATTGCCAAGCGCAAGCACTACAACCGCCTTGTCGCCGAAATCGACAGCTTTTCCAGCCGCGATCTGGCCGACATGCGCGCCGACCGCTCGGAAATGCTCTACCAGATCCACAAGCAGATCTACGGCTGATCTCAAGCCCGATAAGACGCGCCGCCAAGGTGCGTTGAGATTCAGGTCAGGCCGAGTCGAAAACGGTGGTTTCCGAGAACCGGAGCGGAGCGTACTTTTGGTACGCGAGCACCGGAAGCGCAGGAAGCCGCTGTTTGCAGGCCGGCATCACCTGAATATCAATGCGCCGCCAGTGCCTTGTCGATCTGCGGCAACAGCAACGCCTGCACCGTCTCGGGCGTCAGCGGGCCGACATGTTTGTAGGCGATCTTGCCGTCCTTGCCGATGACGAAGGTTTCCGGCACGCCGTAGACGCCCCAGTCGATCGCCGCGCGGCCCGCTTCGTCGACCCCTATCGCCTGGAACGGATTGCCGAGATCGCCGAGGAACCGGCGTGCGTTTTCGGGCCGGTCCTTGTAGTTCAGCGCTGCCATGGTGAAACGCTTATCCTGCGACAACGCCAGAAGCACCGGGTGCTCTTCGCGGCATGGCGCGCACCACGACGCGAAGACGTTGACCAATGTGACCTTGCCGGCGAAGGTTTTCGAATCGAGCCCCGGCAGGTTTGAGCCCTCCAGCGCCGGCAGGCTGGTTTGCGGCGCAGGCAGGCCGATCAGGGCCGACGGCACTTCCGAAGCATCGCGCCCCGACAGCAGTTGCGACAGGAACAGTCCGGCCAGGCCGAGGAAGATCAGCAGCGGCAGAAGCACGAACAGGCGACGACTGGGCGGCGGCGTTTCCGTTTCGGTGCTCATGGCTTGGCGACCTTGTCGGAGCGACGCCTCACGCCGGACGCCTCCAGTTCGGCAAGCTCACGCTTGCGCGCCCGCTGGTCGAGCAGGATCCAGCCGATCAATCCGGCCAGCACCACGGCAGTGATGCCATAGGCGGCGGTCACGTAGAGTGCATGCGCACTCATGCGGCAGGTCCCGCTGAAGTGCGGCCTTCCAAGCCGATCATGTCGCCCAGTCTAGACATGCTTTTCCTTAGCCTCGCTCCGTCGGCTTCGCAATCGGTCGCCGCGCCGCAGTCATACGCTGCGTCAATCCGTGCCATGGCGCAGCGCCAGCGCCGCCGAGACCGGACCCAGCACGCCAAGAAACAGGGTCAGCGCGGCAAGAATGAGGAAGGGCTGCAGAAACGGGTCGGGATTGGCGGTCGCCCCATAGCTTGCCGAAACGCCGAAGATCAGCACCGGGATGGTCAGTGGCAGCACCAGCACCGAGATCAGCAGCCCGCCACGCGGCAGCGCCACCGCCACCGCCGCACCGGCGGCGCCGATGAACGTGATGGCCGGCGTGCCGACCAGCAGCGTCAGCGCCGTGGCGCCGATGCCGAGCGGCTCCATGTTCATGAACAGGCCGAGCAGGGGAGCCGCAATGACCAGCGGCAGCACGCTGCCCGCCCAATGCGCCAGGCATTTCACCAGCACCGTCAAGGCCAGCATGTGGCGATCGTTGCCGAGCACCAGGAGATCGAGCGAACCGTCCTCGCGATCGGCCTGGAACAACCGGTCGAGCCCGAGCAGGCAGGACAACAGCGCGCCGATCCACAGGATGGCCGGTCCGATGCGGGCCAGCAGCTTCAGGTCCGGCCCGACCCCGAACGGGATGGTGACGATGACGGCGAGGAAGAAGATGACCCCGGTCAGCGCTCCGCCGCCGGCACGGATGTTGAGGCGGATGTCGCGCAGGAAGAGCGCTAGCATGGTTTGAGATGCTTTCGCCCAGACACCATCAACCGGCTTCCCCCATCCTCAACTCCATCCCCTCGATCCCGAGCGGCAGATGCGTCGCCGCGACAATCATCCCGCCATCCGCGCAATGCCTCGCCATCAACCCCGCAAACCGCGCCTCCGCCGCCTTGTCCAGCCCCGCCGTCGGCTCGTCCAGCAGCCACAATGGCCGGTGGCTGACCAAAAGCCTGGCGATCGCCGCGCGGCGCCGCTGCCCGGTCGATAGATAGCCGAACGGCAGGTGGCCGATGCCGCCGAGCCCGACCGTTTCCAGCGCCTCTTCGACGCCGAGCTGTCCGTCGCCATTGAAGTCTCGCCAAAAGCGCAAATTCTCCGCCACGCTGAGCGCCGGCTTCATTGCGTTCTGGTGGCCGAGATAGTGGCAGGCCGAGGCAACAGACGGGAACGCTTCGCCCCCGTCTTCAACCTTCATGACGCCCTCAATCCTCACGCTGCCTTCCGCCGCCGGCAGCAGCCCGGCGATGATCCGCAGCAAGGTCGACTTGCCCGATCCGTTCGGCCCGGTGACGATAAGCGCCTGACACTCCTCCAAGGCAAAGCCGATGCCGGAAAACACCGCGTCGCCGCCTCGCTCGCCGCCCAGATTTTCGGCGATCAGCCGCATTCCTCGCCTGCCCTGAAACCATGTGTCGCGGCCGCTGCCGCATCGCACAAAATTGCTTTCCAACTGTCTAGAACTATTCCAGAAAATTCTCTATATGCGGTGCATCCGTGCCAGCGGTCGGCACGGGAACAGAATTAGCGCCGAACCAGCGCACGCGCCGCCTTGAACGGCTCGGGTTGCTTGGGAACGGACAGCGGAAATGGCCGTACCCGCACCTTTGCGCGTGATTGCATGCCATCGGCGTCCGTTCCCTTTCAGGCTGAACAGACAAGGATCGCACGTGTCAAAATCCCTCGACAGTTTCAATTGCCGCCGCACGCTGACCGCAGGCGGCGCTGAATATGCCTATTTCGATCTCATCGAGGCCGAAAAGAACGGCCTTACCGGCATCTCGCAACTGCCCTATTCGATGAAGGTGCTGCTGGAAAACCTGCTGCGCAACGAAGACGGCCGCTCCGTCACCAAGGACTCGATCCAGGCGGTGGCCGGCTGGCTGACCGATAAGGGCACCGCCGGCGTCGAGATCGCCTATCGCCCGGCCCGCGTGCTGATGCAGGATTTCACCGGCGTTCCGGCCGTGGTCGACCTTGCCGCAATGCGCGACGCCATGGCTTCGCTCGGCGGCGATCCGCAGAAGATCAATCCGCTGGTGCCGGTCGACCTCGTCATCGACCATTCCGTCATCGTCGACGAATTCGGCACGCCGATGGCCTTCGCCCGCAATGTCGAGCTGGAATATGAACGCAACGAAGAGCGCTACAAATTCCTGAAATGGGGCCAGCAGGCGTTCCGCAACTTCCGCGTCGTGCCGCCCGGCACCGGCATCTGCCATCAGGTCAACCTCGAATATCTCGGCCAGGTGGTGTGGACCAACACCGAGGACGGCGAAACGACAGCCTATCCCGACACCTGCGTCGGCACCGATTCGCACACCACCATGATCAACGGCCTGGGCGTGCTCGGCTGGGGCGTCGGCGGCATCGAGGCCGAGGCGGCCATGCTCGGCCAGCCGGTCTCCATGCTGCTGCCGGAAGTCATCGGCTTCCGCCTCACCGGCAAGCTGAAAGAGGGCGTCACCGCCACCGACCTCGTGCTCACCGTCACCCAGATGCTGCGCAAGAAGGGGGTCGTCGGCAAGTTCGTCGAGTTCTTCGGCCCGGGCCTCTCCAACATGACGCTGGCCGACCGCGCCACCATCGGCAACATGGCCCCCGAATATGGCGCCACCTGCGGTTTCTTCCCAGTCGACTCGGAAACCATCCGCTATCTCACAATGTCCGGCCGCAGCGAGGACCGCATCGCGCTGGTCGAGGCCTACGCCAAGGCGCAGGGCCTGTGGCGTGAAACCGGCTCGGCCGACCCTGTCTTCACTGATCTGCTCGAGCTCGAACTTGGTTCCGTCGTGCCGTCGATGGCCGGCCCCAAGCGGCCTGAAGGCCGCGTCGCCCTGGAAGGCATTCCGGAAGGCTTCGCCAAGGCGATGGAGACCGAATACAAGAAGGCGGCCGAAATCTCCAAGCGCTATGCCGTCGAAGGCACCGACCATGATCTCGGTCACGGGGATGTCGTCATTGCCGCCATCACCTCCTGCACCAACACCTCGAACCCGAGCGTGCTGATCGGCGCCGGTCTTTTGGCCCGCAATGCCAACCGGCTCGGTTTGAAGCAGAAGCCGTGGGTGAAGACCTCGCTGGCTCCCGGCAGCCAGGTGGTCGCCGAATATCTGGAGAAATCCGGCCTGCAGAAGGAGCTCGACCAGATCGGCTTCAACCTGGTCGGCTTCGGCTGCACCACCTGTATCGGCAATTCCGGCCCGCTGCCGGCGCCGATCTCCAAAACCATCAACGACAAGGGCCTGATCGCCGCCGCGGTCCTGTCAGGCAATCGCAACTTCGAAGGCCGTGTCTCGCCTGACGTGCAGGCCAACTATCTGGCCTCGCCGCCGCTGGTCGTCGCGCACGCGCTGGCCGGAACTGTCACCAAGGACCTCACGACAGAGCCGCTCGGCGAGGACAAGAACGGCGAGCCGGTCTACCTCAAGGACATCTGGCCGAGCTCGGCCGAAATCCAGGAGTTCATCGAGAAGAACGTCACCCGCGAGCTGTTCGCCCGCAAGTATGCCGACGTCTTCAAGGGCGACGAGTACTGGCAGAACGTCAAGGCGCCGGAAGGCCAGACCTATGCCTGGGACGACAACTCGACCTATGTGCAGAACCCGCCCTATTTCGCCGGCATGACATCAGGTTTCGGCAAGATCGCCGACATCAAGGGCGCCCGCGTGCTCGGCCTGTTCGGCGACAAGATCACCACCGATCACATCTCGCCGGCCGGATCGATCAAGGCAGCGTCGCCGGCCGGAAAATATCTCACCGACCACGGCGTCGGTGTCGCCGACTTCAACCAGTACGGCACGCGGCGCGGCAATCACGAGGTGATGATGCGCGGCACCTTCGCCAACATCCGCATCCGCAACCACATGCTGGGCGAGAACGGCCGCGAGGGCGGCTACACCATTCACTACCCGTCGAAGGAAGAGGAATCGATCTACGACGCGGCGATGGAGTACAAAAGGGAAGGCGTGCCGCTGGTCGTCTTCGCCGGCGTCGAATACGGCAACGGCTCGTCGCGCGACTGGGCGGCCAAGGGAACCAATCTGCTCGGTGTCCGCGCGGTCATCGCCCAGTCTTTCGAGCGCATCCATCGCTCGAACCTGGTCGGCATGGGCGTCATCCCCTTCGTCTTCGAGGAAGGCACCTCATGGGCATCGCTCAACCTCAAGGGAGACGAGCTGGTCGAGATCGACGGACTGAGCACCATCAAGCCGCGCCAGACGATGATCGCCAAAATCACCTATGGCGACGGCACGGTGAAGAACGTGCCGATCATCTGCCGCATCGATACGCTGGATGAGCTCGACTACTTCAAGAACGGCGGCATCCTGCAATACGTGCTGCGCGATCTGGCAGCTTAGTAAGGGAGTAGGGGAGTAGGGAAGGGAATACCTATTCCCCTATTCCCCTATTCCCCTATTCCCCTATTCCCCTATTCCCCTATTCCCCTATTCCCCTATTCCCTTACTTTCGGCTTCCCGAACCGCGCCGCGGCGGCCAACAACACACCCAGCATCAGCCCGTTGAGGATGTGCCAGAGGAAGTGCGTGCCGAGCGGGAAACCGCCGCAGACCAGCGGGTCGATCATCCGGCAGACGACGGACACCACGAAGATCGCCGATCCGGCCAGATTGTACCAGCCGGCGCGATTGCCGCTGGCTACCAGCGCGCCGAAGAAGGCGAGCGCCAGGAACGGCGGCAGATAGCCCGTCGTGCCGTTCGACGCCTGGCGCAGCCAGTCCGGCACGGCAACGGTTATCGCCCCGGCAATCACATAGAAGGCGATGAAGATGGCGATGGCTTTGCCCCATCGCATGCCGAGGAAGCGACGCAGGTTGAACAGCGTGTAGGCCAGCGTGAAGCCGGCGATCGGCAGCACGTCGGCCCAGACCGTGCCCTTGGTGGCAAAAGTATGGAAGATCGTCGAGCCGATGCCGATCGCCACCACCCACCAGGCCAGAACCTCGGCGAAGGCGCCGGTGCCCAGCCTTCGCACCTCGCGCACGCCCCACAGGCCGGCGGCGATGAAGGCGAAGTTGGTCAGGGCGTTGACCGGTTCGGACCAGAATTCCGGGCCGGTCCGCTCGCAATAGAGGTCGACCGGCGCCAAAAACGTTTGCCACATCGCGATTGCCGCCCGAATCGGTTTCTATCCTGAAGCGCAGATCCTTCCTATTGCGCGGTTGCGGTCGGCTGCAACGGCAAAATTTCACCGCAACGTGACTTCCCGTTGACTTCCGGTTCTGCCACATATTTCAGCAATCAAGATAAAGCCGGCATCACCGGCGGGAATCGGAATGGCCATGGCCTCGCGAAAATCATTGTGGCTGGCAGCTCTTGCGCTGGCCTTCTCGGCGTCTGCCGGCGCCGGGCATGCCGGCGAATCCGATCGCGCCCAGACCGACCGGGTCCAGATCGAAAAGCCATTGGGCGTGGTCGAGCTGTTCACCAGCCAGGGCTGCAGTTCCTGCCCGCCGGCCGATACTCTGTTCTCCGAACTTGCCGCCAAGGAAGACATCGTCGCGCTCGCCTATCACGTCGACTACTGGGACTATCTCGGCTGGCAGGACACGCTCGGCCGCAAGGAGAACACCGAGCGGCAATACGACTATATGCGCGCCTTCGGCAGCCGCTCCGTCTATACGCCGCAGGCCGTCATCAATGGCCGCGTCCATGTCAACGGCGCCAACCGCGGCGAGGTCGATGGTGCGCTCGCCCGCATGGCCAAGAGCGGCGAAGGCATGCGCGTCGCCGTCAAGGTCAGCCGCACCAGCGATCGCGTGATGATCGACGCCGGCGATGCCGGCAACGGCCCCAGCGACGCCCATGTCGTCATCGTCTATTTCGACCCGCCGCAGACGGTCAAAGTCGGCGAGGGCGAAAATACCGGCCGCAAGATGACCTACTGGAACGCCGTCACCGGCATCCAGACCGCCGGCATGTGGCATGGCAAGGCACAGCGCTACGAACTGCCGATGAGCGAGATTGCCAAAAAGGGCGGCTGCGCCGTGCTGCTGCAGTCGGTCGGCAAGGACGGCATGCCCGGTCCCATTCTCGGCGCCGCATTCATCCACAAGCCTTGAGAGCGCTCAAACCCCTGCCGCGGTAGCGCGAAGGCTCACCTATCACCACCCAATAAAAAACCGACGTCAGCTTGCTTCTGACGCCGGTCATTTAGGTTTTGGGATCGTCGCTCCCGGTTCTTCCGAGGAAGAGCCGAGGTTGGTTCGATCCGACGCAGACCCGTGGGCGGGGGGCTTGGGGTTTACGAGCCGGTGCCGGACCGAACCGTCTCAGGCAACGCCGGTAAATTCGTCGGACATTGGGGCATGAGCGCGGATAAAAAAAGGCAGAAATGTGGCGGAACATCACCAATTCCAACACGGCGTTTCATAAAAGTGACTGGACGTGACGGAAACGGCGCGGCGCGGGGCTCGGTTCGCCGGGCCTTGCAATTCAGTCGCGAACACGCCAACTTTGGTTGGCAAAGATTCATTTTGAAGGATCGAGGCATGACCGATGACAGTGGCGGGACGGGGGATGGGGACGCATCCGCAATAATCCCGCTGCACGAGGCGCGACGCGAACGTCTCGATCAGCCGGTGCGGTTCGATCGACGCGAGCTGGACCAGATCCTCAGGCTCTACGGACGCATGGTCGCCGCCAATGAATGGCGCGACTACGCCATCGATCATCTCGCCGACCGCGCTGTCTTTTCCGTCTTCCGCCGCACCAGCGAAGTGCCGCTGTTCCAGATCGTCAAGGATCCGAAACTGGCCCGCAAGCAGGGCGCCTTTGCCGTCATCGCCGCCGGCGGCCGCATCTTGAAACGCGGCCAGGAACTCGGCCGCGTGCTCGGTGTGTTCGACAGCAAGTTGAAGCTGGTCGAAGCCTGAGCAGGGAATTAGAGCAGGGGAATTGAAGAAATGGAGAATTGATGAGTTGAGAAAAGGCCTCGGCGTCATCTGTTGCCGCCGCTTCTTTTTATTCTTCAGTTCTTCAATTCCGCAATTCTTCAGTTCCTTCTTCAGTCCGCTCTAAGGCGAAACTTCCGCTCCGGCAGCGATTCGGGATCGGGCGGCGCCGATGCCCCGCCATTCAGCGACAGCTGCATGAACACCGTGTCCAGCCAGCGCCCGTGCTTGTAGCCGGAGCCTTCCAGGCGGCCCGAATGGCGAAAGCCGAGCTTTTCGTGCAGCCGCACCGAGGCGCTGTCGGGATGGCCATCGCCGATCACCGCGATGATCTGGCGAAAGCCCGCCGTCGTCACCGCCTCGATCAGGCTTTGCATCAGCTTGAGCCCGACGCCCTGGCCCTTGGCCTCGGGCGCGACATAGACCGAATCCTCGACAATGAAGCGATAGGCCGGGCGTGGCCGGAAGGCACCGGCATAGGCGTAGCCGAGAACCGCGCCGTCCTTCTCCGCCACAAGGTAGGGAAAGCCGCCGGCCATCAGGCTGTCGAATCGAACACCCATCTCCGCGCGGCTCGGCGGCTCCAACTCATAGCTCGCCGTGCCTTGGGCGACCGCGTCGGCGTAGATGCCGGTGATGCTGTCGAGGTCGGCCGCTGTCGCCGGTCGAATCGTAATAGTGCTCATAGTTTATGGGTGCCATTTCTCTGCTCGCGATAACAGCAAAGCCCGGCACAAAAGAAAAGGGCGGCCGTTGGGCCGCCCTTTTGGAACTCGATGGTCCAGCATGCTGAACTAGCGACGGTCGCCCATGAACTGCAACAGGAACATGAACAGGTTGATGAAGTCGAGATAGAGCGTCAGCGCGCCCATGATCGCCTTGCGGCCGGCAACGTCCGAACTGTCGCCCTCGAAATACATCTCCTTGATCTTCTGCGTGTCATAGGCGGTGAGGCCCGCGAAGACCAGCACGCCGATCGCCGACACGGCAAACGACAGCGCCGACGACTGCAGGAAGATGTTGATCACCGACGCGATGATGATGCCGAACACGCCCATGATCAGGAACGAGCCCATCGCCGTCAGGTCGCGCTTGGTGGTGTAGCCGAACAGCGACAGCGCACCGAAGGCGGCGGCCGTGGCGAAGAAGGTCTGTGAAATGCTGGCCGTGGTGTAGACCAGGAAGATCGAAGACAGCGACAGGCCGACGAGACCGGCATAGACCCAGAACGTCGTCTGCGCCGCCGAAACGCTCATCGACTGGACGCGGAACGACAGGAACAGAACGGCGGCCAGCGGCGCCAGCATCACCACCCAGCGCAGCGGCGAGCCGAAGATCGCGTAGCCGAAGGACGTCAGCATCTCGCCGCTCGGCAGCGTCGCGACAGCCGAAGCCGGATCGGTGGTGGTGGCCAGCATGATCGTGCCGACAGCGGCAAGACCGGTGATGAGGAGGCCAAGCCCCATCAGATTGTAAACCTTGATCATGTAGGCGCGCAGGCCCTGATCGATGTCGGCACCGACGCCGACGCCGGGCACGGCGCGCGTCTGGTAGTTGCGAATGGGATCAGCCATTGTAGTCCTCTATTGCTTCTGCCCCGTCCGGTGTCAGGTCCTTCCGGACCCAGGCGCCGCTGGCAGGGCTCCAGCATGCCTGTGGCGAAATATGATGGTTATTCGCGTCAAGAACAAGACCGTAACCGGATGTAACGGTTCGTGAGAGGGCGAAGCGCCGATTCCTCGGCTTTTCGGACGGCTTTCTTACCAAGATTTAATCCATGGTGCCCGTTCCGGGCCTGTCGTCACAGGTTGCGCAGCACCGGTGCTGCCTTGTGGCCGAGCACCCGCCAGGTGCCGGCGAGACCAATGCCGACCGTGATCACCAGCGAAAACAGAATGGTTGCCACCGCCACCTCCGGCATGAAATGCGACGGCAAAGTCATGATGCGCGCGACGACGAACCAGGCGGCTGCGCTGCCCGCCGCCAGCGCGAAAATGGCGGTGGCCAGCCCGATCAGCATATATTCGAGCGAGAAGGCCGATATCAGCATCGTGCGTGTCGCGCCCAGCGTCTTCAACACCACCGCATCATGGATGCGCGCCCGGTTGCCGGCTGCAAGCGCGCCGGCCAGCACCAGCACCGAAGCGATCAGCGCCACGCCAGCGGCCGCCCGGATCGCCGTGCCGAGCTGCCCGACCAGCCGGTTGACGACGTCGAGCGCGTCCTTGACCCGCACCGTCGTCACCGCCGGGAAGGCGCGGGTGACGGCGTTGAGGATGCGGGCGTCGTCGGCCGTCGATGCACTCTTTTCGGTCAGCGTCGCCATCCAGCCATGCGGGGCGCCCGCGAATGTGTTGGGCGAGAAGACCATGACGAAATTGATACCCATCGTCTCCCATTCGACTTGGCGGAAACTGGCGATCCTGGCCGTGACGTTGCGGCCCAGCACATTGACCGTGATGGTGTCGCCGAGCTTCAGCCCGATCTCCTTGCCTTCTTGCGCCGAAAACGAAACCAGCGGTTCGCCGCTGTAATTTTCGGGCCACCAACTGCCCTCGGTCAGCGTCGCGTTCTCCGGCTGCCTGGTGTCATAGGTCAGGCCGCGATCCCCCCTCAGCACCCAGGCGCCTTCCGCCGGCACCTTCACCTTGTCGACATCGACACCGTTCAGCGCCATCACCCGGCCGCGCAGCATCGGCACCTTGGCCAGCACGCCCTGCGGCGCCTCCTTGCCGATCAGCGCCGAGAAGGACGCGACATCGGCGCTCTGGATGTCGACGAAGAAGAAGTTCGGCGCCCGTTCCGGCAGGCTGCCCGAGATCTGTCGCCTGAGATTGCCGTCGATCAGCGCCAGCGTCACCAGCAGCGTCAGCCCGAGCCCCAGGGACAGCACCACCGATGGCGTCAGGGCGCCTGGCCGATGGATGTTGCCGATGGCGAGCCTGAGCGCCACGAAGCGCACGCGCGGGCTTTTCCTGGCCGCCCATTGCACCAGTGCGCCGACCGCGCGCAGCACCAGGAAGGCGAAGACGGTAGCGCCGACAAAGATCGAGGCGATGCGCTGGTCGCCCGAGAACAGAATGGCCAGCGCCGCAAGCAGCAGCGCGATGCCTATGGCCGCCGCGACATAGGCGGGGCGCGGCAAGCCGCGGCCTTCCAGCCCCATTTCGCGAAACAGCGCGGTTGCCGGCACGTCGCGGGCGCGGCCGAGCGGCAGCAGCGCGAAAGCCAACGTCACCAGCAGGCCGAACAGTGCCGCCATGCCGAGCGCGCCGGGATAGAAGCCGCCTTCGGCCGGCACCGGAATGACGGATTGCAAGGCCGCGCTCGCCGCGAAGGGCATTAGTGCGCCGAGCACAAGGCCCAGCACGATACCCAATCCGGCTATGATCAGGATCTGCACGAGATAGACGGCAAAGACGAAGCCGCCCGAAGCGCCCAGGCTCTTGAAGGTGGCGATGACGCCGCGCTTGCCGTCGAGATAGGCGCGCACCGCATTGGCGACGCCGACGCCGCCGACCACCAGCGCCGTCAGCCCGACCAGGGTCAGGAACTGCGAGAAGCGTTCGATGTTGGACGACAGCGCGGGCGCCGCGTTGCTGCGCGTGCGGATCGACCAGCCGGCTTCCGAAAAATCCGTGGCGGCCTGATCCTGGATGGCCTTGAGCCTCGTCTCGTCGGCGTCCGCCGGCAGCCGGATTTTGTAGGCATTCTCGACCAGGCTGCCCGGCTGGATCAGTCCAGTGGCCGCCAACCCTTCGGTCGAGATCATCAGCCTCGGCGCGAAGCCGAAGCCGTCGGACACGGCGTCCGGTTCGGCGACCAGCTTGGCGCGCAGTTCGAAAGTAGCGGTGCCGAGCTTCAGCCGGTCGCCAAGCTTGACGTGCAACCGCTCGAACAGAAGATCGGGCGCTGCCGCACCGAAGACGCCGAACTCTTCGCCGAACAGTTCCTGTTTCGACAGCGCCGGCTCGGTCTCCAGCGTGCCATAGAGCGGATAGACATGGTCGACCGCCTTGGCCTCGACCAGCGCCTGGTCGGATCCGTCGGCCAGACGCGCCATCGAACGCATGCTGGCGGTCCGCGAAACCGTGCCGAGCCCGTCAAGGAAGCTGCGCTCCGCCTGACTGGCGTCACGCTGGTTGATCTGGAAGCGAAGATCGCCGCCAAGCAGCGTCTGGCCCTGATTGGCGACACCGGCGGTGATCGAACGCGCCACCGAGTTGACGCCGCCGATGGCCGCGACGCCGAGCGCGATGCAGGCGAGGAAGATCAGGAAACCGGACAGGCCGCCGCGCATCTCGCGCAGCGAGAAGCGGACAGCGAGCCTCAACGTCCGGGACAGCGGCATCAGGCCGTCACCTTGACCGGCGCCGGTACCTCGATCCGGCCCGAGCGCATCGAAACCTGGCGCGAACAGCGTGCCGCGAGCGCCGGATCATGCGTGACCAGCACCAGCGTCATGCCGCGCTCGGCCGCCTTCGCAAACAAGAGGTCAGCGACCTGCCGCCCGGTCGCCTGGTCCAGATTGCCGGTCGGCTCGTCGGCGATCAGGATGCGCGGCGACGGCGCCAATGCGCGGGCGATCGCCACGCGCTGCTGCTCGCCGCCCGACAATTCGCCGGGATAGTGGGTGACGCGGTCGCTGAGGCCAACCGCCGCCAGCTCGCGCGCCGCCACCGCGAACGGATCGGCATGGCCCGCCAGTTCCAGCGGCACCGCGACATTTTCGAGCGCCGTCATGTTGGGAATGAGATGGAAGGACTGGAACACGATGCCAATGTTTCGGCCACGAAACGATGCAATCTGGTCCTCGCTTTTGCCGTTGAGCAGCTCGCCGGCGATTCGGACCGTACCCGAATCGACCTTTTCCAGGCCTGCCAAGACCATCAGCAAGGTCGACTTGCCGGAACCCGAAGGTCCGACGATGCCGGTCGCCTCGCCGGTCGCCACATCGAGGCTCACCCCCTTCAGCACATGGACCGATGAAGCACCCTCGCCAAGGGTCAGGGACACATCTTTCAGCGCGATGACGGCTTCTGTCAAAATGAAATCGTCCTATATCTGGGAATGAAGGCTCTGCTTGCCGGAAGCCGTCGACTGAAGAATTCCTAGCTCATATGGGGCCTGCCGCATGTCTTTCAAACGCAGTATTGCCGCAGGCTTCGTGGTTTTCCTCGCCATTTGCGGCGTCATGTCGTCGGCGCGTGCCGAGCCGTTCAAGATCGTCGGCTTCGGTGACAGCCTGATGGCGGGCTATGGCCTTGGACCCGACCAGGGCTTTACCGACAGGCTGCAGGCAGCGCTTGGCGCCAAAGGCCACGACGTGACCGTCGCCAATGCCGGCGTCTCCGGCGACACGACGAGCGGCGGCCTGGCGCGGCTTGACTGGTCGGTGCCGGACGGCACGCAACTGGTCATCCTCGAACTCGGCGCCAACGACATGCTGCGTGGCGTCTCGCCCGACATCACCAAAAAGAACCTCGACGAGATGCTGAGCAAGCTGAAGCAGCGCAAGATTGCCGTGCTTCTGGCCGGCATGCGCGCCGCACCCAATCTCGGTCCCGACTACCAGAGCGCCTTCGACGCCATTTTCCCGGACCTGGCGAAGAAATACGACGTCGCGCTCTACCCGTTCTTTCTCGACGGCGTCGCCGGCCAGCCCGGCATGCAGCTCGAGGACGGCCTGCATCCGAGCGCACGAGGCGTCGACCAGATGGTCGAACGCATCCTGCCCACGGTCGAGAAGGTGATCGCGGCAGTGCCGGGCGATTCCTAGCGGGTTGGAACTGTTTCCGCCCGGCGAGCTTTTAACAGGGACTGTGGCCAACAAACCTCTTGCTCCGTTTGACTATCGATGATTCGCTATGGGTGACAGTTCGATTCGAGGAAGGGAGGCTCTTCATGCCGCGTCTTTTCACCGCCCTCGAAATTCCGCGTGACGCTGCCCTTTCGCTGTCCCTGCTGCGGGGCGGCTTGCCGGGAGCCCGCTGGATCGACGTCGAAAACTACCATCTGACGCTGCGCTTCATCGGCGATGTTCCCGGCCATGTCGCCGACGAGATCGCCAACGCGCTCGACCGCGTCCACCGCCCTTCTTTCTCGCTGGCGCTGACCGGCGTCGGCGCTTTCGGCCAGAAGAAGCCGCATGCGGTGTGGGCGGGCGCTTCCGCCTCGCCCGATCTGGCCGCCCTTCAAGGTGAGATCGACCGCATCTGCCAGCGGCTCGGCATCCCGGCCGACCCGCGCAAATTCATGCCGCATGTGACGCTGGCGCGCTTGCGCAATTCGACCCCGCTGGACGTTGCCCAATATCTGTCGGCGCGCGGCAATTTCTCGACGCTGCCGTTCCGCATCGGCCGTTTCGTTTTGATGTCGTCGCGCGATTCGGTCGGCGGCGGACCCTACATCGTCGAGGAAGCCTGGCCGCTGTCAGGCACGGACGCCCGCGCCTCCAGCCTTGTCGCCAGCGCCTCCGACGCCTCGCGGATCATGCGATAGGCGGAAGCGAAGGCTTCTGCCTCGTCATGATAAGGATCCGGCACGTCGCGTGCCTTTCCCTGCGCGAATTCCAGGAACAGATGGATGCGGTCCTGCACGGCCGCCGGCGCCAGCGCCTTCAGGTCGGCGACATTCGACCGGTCCATGCCGAGGATCAGGTCGAAACGGTGGAGGTCCTGTGGCGTGACCTTGCGCGCCCTCTGCCCGGAAATGTCGACGCCGTGCCGCATGGCGACCGCGATCGCGCGTCGATCGGGGGCAGAGCCGGCCTCCCAGTCACTGGTTCCCGCCGAATCGAGCAGGATATCCCGGGCCGACCCGCGCTCGGCCCAAACGGCGCGGAAGACACCTTCCGCCAGCGGCGACCGGCAGATGTTGCCGAGGCAGACGAAGAGAATGGAATTTATAGGCTTCGCGCTCATCGATCCGTCGCTATGGTGAGGGTCGTTTTCGAATAGCACAGGATAGGGACATGGCGAGAGAGAAACTGGGCAGGCAAGCCGCTGAAGCCGCATTGACGGGCCTCGACGGCTGGGCGCTGGCGGAAGACGGCGCCTCCATCAAGCGCACATTCACCTTCGCGAATTTCTCCGAGGCTTTCGCCTTCATGACCCGCGTCGCGCTTGCCGCCGAGGCGATGGATCATCATCCCGAGTGGTCGAATGTCTACAAGACCGTCGACGTGACGCTGAACACCCACGACGCCGGCGGCGTCACTGCGCTCGATATCGATCTGGCCACGAAAATGAACCGTTTTGCCGGCGCCTGAGGCCTGGCATCGCCTCGGCAGGCCCAAATCGGCACCGGCATCTTGTAGCGGGGGTCGGGTTTCACCACATTTTCCCCCGCGGGGCAGGCGCCGGATGCGCATGAGCCCCGCAAGGAGAGACTGATGGCGCAACAATCCGGTTTTGATTTCTTCGGCTTTGGCGGCAAGCCGTCAGACGAGAGCGAAGTGCGCGAGAAATTCTGGCGCACAGCCAAGAAGGCCGCGCGGCAGATCCCCTTCATGGAAGAGGTCGTGGCCGCCTATTATTGCGCCATGGACAAGAACACGCCGCTGCGCGCCAAGGGCATTCTGCTGGCCGCGCTCGGTTATTTCGTGCTGCCGGTGGATGTCATCCCCGACTTCGTCTTCGGGCTTGGCTTCACCGACGACATCGCCGTGCTCACCGCCGCGATCACCGCCGTCAGTGCCCATATCACCACTGCGCACCGGCAGGCCGCCAGGGACGCCATGGCCGAGAAGGGCTGAACACGCGCGCGGAACGCCGTTGAAGCCGGCTTTCGGCGACAGCGTAAAAAGTCAAACTCTTGCCGCTTTCGTGGCCTCCAAGTCGCCAAAGGGATGTCGCGCCACCCGCTCGCAGGGCGGCGGCGCGGGTATGGTGGCGGTTTCCTCGGGGTGAGGGTCCTTTTCTCTTCGGAAATTCACCGTTTGGTAACCCAGATTAAATCAAAATGAAGCGACGGGCAGGACGCCAAGCCGGCCTGCCTCCGCACCATTTGGAATACGGGAAAAGCGATGCGCGGATTGATTGCGATAGTTTCGAGTCTGGCCCTGGTGGCCGTGGCAGCGCCGGCACTGGCGCAGTCGGCGACCAAGATCGGCCAGCACAATGCCTGGGGCACCTACAGCTACCAGGCATCGGGCGGCAAGGTCTGCTATGTCCTGACCGTGCCGACCGACAAGCAGCCGCCCACGCTCGACCATGGCGATATGTTCTTCTTCGTCAGCCAGCGGCCCGGCCAGCAAGTGTCCTACGAGCCGCAATTCATTGCCGGCTACAATTTCCAGGAAGGCTCCAAGGCCACTGTGACCATCGACAAGAAGACGTTTTCGATGTTCACGCGCGGCAAATCGGCCTGGGTCGAGAATGCCGCCGAGGAGCCGGTACTGATCGCCGCCATGAAGACCGGCACCGACATGAAGGTGACGGCGAAGTCCGGCCGCGGCAATCCCACCTCCTATGTCTTCTCTCTGAAGGGCATTTCGGCGGCGCTGACATCGATCGCCAAGTGTAAATAGGCAAAGCTACTTTTTTTGAGAGAAAGGCCGGGCCGCGAAGCCCGGCCTTTTTTCTTTCATACTTGCCCCGGCCCGGCCTCCGCCCGGCGGCGCCGGATCGCCTCGGCGATGAAGACACGCGATAGCGCGTGATAGAGCGGCTCGTGCGAGATCATGCGCGCCGTGCCGTAGCCCAGCATCGAGGCCAGCATCAGCGCGATGACATTGTCGTGATTGCCGGTCATCTCCAGGATGATGACGAAGGCCGTCATCGGCGCTTGCACCACACCGGCGAAATAGCCGGCCATGCCGAGCAGTGCCGCCACCCCAGTGCTCGCGCCAAAGAGGAGGCCGAGCGAACTGCCGATGCCGGCGCCGACAGCCAGCGAGGGCGCGAAGATACCGCCCGGAATGCCCGAGATCATCGACAGCAATCCCGCCAGGAACTTTTCGGCGAAGAAGAACCACGGCAGCGGCGTGCCTTCGACGGCGCCCCGCGCCTGCACGTAACCGGTGCCGAAGGTCAGCCCGCCCGAGGCGATGCCGATCACCGCCACCGCAAGCCCGCAGATTGCGGCCACGACCAGGGCGCGCCGCAAAGGCTGCCCAGTGTTCCAGCGCCGGATCCGCCGCGTCGCCTTCAACGCCAGCAGCGAGAACAGCGCGCCGAACCCGCCGCCGATGATGCCGCAGGCAAGCACCAGCGGCCATTCGGCAGCAAACGAGATGGTGTCCCTGGCGACGCCAAAATAGGTGTAGTTGCCGAGCAGGCCGAGCGAAGCGAGACCGGCCAGGATCACCGCCGTCAGCACCAGCCCGTTGGTTCGCGCCTCATAGGTGCGGCCCATCTCCTCGATGGCGAAGACGATGCCGGCCAGCGGCGTGTTGAAGGCGGCGGCAATCCCGGCGGCCGACCCGGCCAGGATCAGACCCCGGGCCTGCACCATGCCGCCCCAGCGTGCCGCCTGCAGCATCAGCGACGCGCCGACTTGCACCGTCGGACCCTCGCGGCCGATCGAGGCGCCGCAGAACAGGCCGACGATGGTGAGCATGATTTTGCCGGCCACCAGTTTGAGGGACAGGATATGGCTGCGGTCCTCGTCGTCACGCAGATGGCGGGCGGCGATCGCCTGCGGAATGCCGCTGCCTTGCGAACCGGGAAAGAAGGTGTGGGCAAGCCAGGCGCACAGCACGAAACCCAACGGCGTAATGGCAAGCGGCAGATAGAAACGCCAGCCGCCTGCATCTCCTGTCATCAGTTGAAACAGTTCCTGCGCCCTGTCGGCCAGCACCGCGAACAGCACGCTGATCACACCGATGCCAAGCGCGCCCGCCCAGAACACCAGGCGCGGCTGCCAGACCCGCCGTGAGCCCCACATCGCGCGCGAACGCCGCAGCATGGGATATTTTCGCGATGTGCCGGCCATGTCTGTCCTCGAGCGGGGAATGTTTCGGCCTAACACAGCTGGGCAGTCTATTAAACTAGCGCCGGAAAAACCTGTCGTTGGCGCTCGCCTGAGTGCCAGGCGGAAGCATCGCTTCGGTGAAAGGTCGACCCCCACTCCGTCGAGCTACGCTCGACGAAGTGGGGGAAGCCATCAGCCAAACGCGCTGCCGCCGCAAGACAGGCATTATCGGGAGAGAAATGCCCGCCATGACGAGGGGCGGTGCCGACGTCGTTCCAAGGCGATCGTAGATCGTAAAGCTAGCTGAGCATGACTCTGCCCTCAACCTGTGCTATGCGCCGCGCTTCCTTTCCGGCACGATGCGTGAAATCGGCCGCAAACCGCTTATATCAGTGCAACCATGACCCTTTCATTCGATCTCACCACTGACAGCGCCCGCGACGCGTTGCGTGCCCGCTCGGCACAGCCCGAAAAGCAGTCGCTGATCGGCCTGACGCGGATCGAACTCGCCGAGACTCTGGTTGCATCAGGCGCTGTGCCCGAGCGCCAGGCGAAAATGCGCGCCCAGCAGCTGTGGCACTGGATGTATGTGCGCGGCGTCTCCGATTTCGCCGGCATGTTCAACATCTCCAAGGATCTGCGTGCTGAGCTCAACAAGCATTTCACCGTCGCCAGGCCCGAGATCGTCGAGGAGCAGATTTCCGCCGACGGCACGCGAAAGTGGCTGTTCCGCTTTCCGCCGCGCGGCGCCGGCCGGCCCGTCGAGATCGAAACCGTCTACATTCCCGAAGAGGGTCGCGGCACGCTGTGCATCTCCTCCCAGGTGGGCTGCACGCTGACCTGCTCGTTCTGCCACACCGGCACGCAGAAGCTGGTGCGCAATCTGACGGCCGAGGAGATCCTCGCCCAGCTGCTAACCGCCCGCGACCGGCTCGGCGATTTCCCTGACCGCGACACGCCCGACGGCGCCATCGTGCCGGCCGAAGGCCGCAAAGTGTCCAATATCGTCATGATGGGCATGGGCGAGCCGCTTTACAATTTCGAAGCGGTGAAGAAGGCGCTGCTGATCGCTTCCGACGGTGACGGCCTGTCCCTGTCGAAGCGGCGCATCACGCTGTCGACCTCCGGCGTCGTGCCGGAAATCTTCCGCACCGGCGAGGAAATCGGCGTCATGCTGGCAATCTCGCTGCATGCCACCAATGACGATCTGCGCGACTTGCTTGTGCCGATCAACAAGAAGTATCCGCTGAAGGAACTGATCGCCGCCTGCCGCGCCTATCCGGGCCTGTCGAACGCCAAGCGCATCACCTTCGAATATGTGATGCTGAAGGACGTCAACGATTCCATCGAGGACGCCAAGGGACTGATCAAGCTGCTCAAGGGCATTCCGGCCAAGATCAACCTGATCCCGTTCAACCCGTGGCCGGGCACCAATTACCAGTGCTCGGACTGGGAGACGATCGAGAAATTCGCCGACTACATCAACAATGCCGGCTATGCCTCGCCGATCCGCACGCCGCGCGGCCGCGACATCCTCGCCGCCTGCGGCCAGCTCAAATCCGACTCCGAGCGCATGCGCAAGGTCGACCGGCTGGCTCTGGAAGCGATGATGATAGCGGGGCACGGCGAGGCGTGAACCGCCCCTTCGCCTGGCTAAGACGCCTCGCCATCATGGCGGTCGGCTATATCGCCGCCGTGCTGACCTCGATCCTGGTGCCGGTGCTGCTGATCGCTCTTCTGGAAGGCATCGAAGACGGCAACTGGTCGATCATTTTCGCCTTCGACTGGCTTGGCTCGTTCCCGCTCGCCGTGTTGACCGTAATGATCGGCGCGCTGTTGATCGTCGGCCCGGCGCTCTTTGTCGCCGAACGGTTTTCACTTCGGGGATGGTTCTACTTCGCCGCCACCGGTGCGATCACGTCCATCGCCTTTGGCGTATCCATGCCGCGCTCCGCCAGCAGCTTTGTCTTCAATCCGGGCTTTCTGGGTTTTCTCGCCACCGCCGGCATCGCCGCCGGTTGGATCTACTGGCTTCTGGCTGGACGCAGGTCCGGCACAGGCCGGAATCTGGGCCGGGATTGATGGCGCGTCTCGTCGGCTACCTCATCCGTTTCACCGTCATCCTGTTCGGCTATGCCGTCGCCTCGCTGGCGGCGAGCGCCTTCCTCAACATCCTGTTCCTGGCATCGCTCGGCTACACGCCGGAGCATGCACATCCGACGGCGACGGCTTCCCTGTATTTCTCAATTCCCTTCGCCGCCCTGTTCGTCGCCTATTTCGCCCTGATGCCGGCCTCTGTCGTCATCCTGCTTGCCGAAATCCTGGGCCGGCGCGACTGGCTGTTCTATGCGCTGGCGGGCGCGGTGGTTGCCGGTGTTTTCCTCGGGCTTGCCGACCACAGCGGTGACAGCGCCTTCGCCGTCAGGGACACCAGCGCCATCATGGCCGTGATCGGCAGCGGCATGGTCGGTGGTATCTTTTACTGGCTCAGCGCCGGGCGCTGGGCCGCAAGCTGGTGGCAAGGCGAACCAGGCTCAAAAGAAGATGGCCATACAGGATGACGGCGCCTACTTTGCCTGCGCCGTCAGGATCTTGAGGGCGAAGGCGGAGAACACGCCGGCAAAGAGATAGTCGACCACCCGCGTGACGCGCGGGCTGGCCTTCATCGCCGCCGAAAACTTTTCCGCCGCCAGCACCATCGGCACCGTCACCGGCACCGACAGCACGATGAACATCAGCCCAAGGAAAAACAGCTTTCCCGGTGCGTTCGGATCATGCGCGGAGACGAACTGCGGCAGGAAGGTCATGAAGAACAGGATGATCTTCGGGTTGAGCAGATTGACGCCGAGGCCCGCCGCCCAGCTGCGCAACAGCGAAATCTCGGGGCCTGTCTTCTTTTCCGGCGAAAAGGCCGAGCCCCTGGTGATTGCCTGCCAGGCCAGGAAAACGAGGTAGCCGGCGCCGAAGATCTTCAGCACGAAGAATGCCATCGGCGAGGCGACGATCAGCGCCGAGACGCCGACCACCACCAGCGTGGTGTGGATCAGCGTGCCGCACAGCGCGCCGGCCATCGAGGCAAAGCCAGTGGCACGGCCCTGGCTCAGCGTGCGCGAGACGAACAGGGTCATGTCCGGCCCCGGCGTGATCGCCAGGATGACCGTGGCGATGGCGAACTGGATCAGCGTGGTGGTGTCTGGAATGAACGACATGAGCGGCCCCGGGGAATTGGGAGGCCTATACAGGATGCGCCATGTCGACGCCAGACACAGCAGCGATCCGATCTCGATCCAGCAGGCGTCTGCACGGCATTCGCTGGGCGCCGGCCGCGGCAGTCCTATGCCTGCCTGCTCAGCCGTATCCTCGCTGGCTCCTCCGCGAAGAGTCGATCGTTGCGGACATCGGTGTCCCCGGTGATCTGGTCGATGGGCTTCGGCCGGCCGAGAAAATAGCCTTGCGCCTCATTGCAGCCTTCGACCTGCAGGATGGTGAGCTGGACATGTGTCTCGACGCCTTCGGCGAGCACCGGAATGTCGAGGCTGCGGCCCAGCGTCAGCACCGCCCGGATGATGGCCTTGGCCTGCGGGCTTCGCTCGACATCGGCCATGAATGAGCGGTCGAGCTTGATCTTGTCGAAGGGAAACGAGCGCAGCGTATCGAGCGATGAATAGCCAGTGCCGAAATCGTCGATCGCGATCGTCACCCCAAGCGCCTTGACCTGGCGCAGGACATGCAGCGTGCGCACCTTGTCGGCGACGATCGTCGATTCGGTCAACTCCAGCTCCAGCCGTTTCGGCGACAGCCCGGTCTCGATCAGGATCTGATGGACGAGCTTGGCGAGATCGGCATGAGCGAACTGCACCGGCGACAAATTGACCGCGATCTTGTGGCCATTGCCCCACGAGGCCGCCTGCCGGCACGCGGTCCGCAGCACCCATTCGCCTATCGCCATGATCGAGCCGTTCTCTTCGGCAATCGGGATGAATTCGGCGGGCGGGATCATGCCATGCACGGGATGGGTCCAGCGCAGCAGCGCTTCGTAGCCGCAGGTGGCGCCGGTCGGGACCGAGGTCTGCGCCTGATAGTGAAGCGAAAGCTCGCCGCGGTCGATCGCCTGGCGAAGGTCGGTGGCCAAGGCGCGGCGCGCCCGCGCCGTCTCGTCCATGGCGGATTCGTAGAAGCAGACGGCTCGCGTCACGTCGTTCTTCGCCCGGTACATGGCAAGGTCGGCGTTGCTGACCAACCTTTCCCGATCGGCTCCGTCGCGCGGATAGACCGCGACGCCGATGCTGGCGCCGGCGGCGATCTCGAAATCGTCGAGCCGCAACGGCTCGAACAGGGATTTCTCCAGCCTCGAGACCATGCCGAGCAGGTCCTTCTGATCCTTGAAGCGCTTGATGGCGGCGAACTCGTCACCGCCGAGCCGTGCGACGAACTCGCCCTCGCCGGTGAGTTTCGCCAGCCTGCGGGCAACGATCTTGAGAGCCTGGTCGCCGGCCGCGTGTCCCCTGAGGTCGTTGATCTCCTTGAAGCGGTCGAGATCGATGACGATGACCGCCGCCATCGTGTCCTCGCCCTCGCATGCCCGGTCGATCTCATGGTCGAGGCGGTCGTTGAAGGAGACCCGGTTGGGAAGGCCGGTAAGGGCGTCGTTGAGAGCGAGATGCTGAAGCCGCTCGAAACTCTCCAGTCGGCCACGCTCATCGATCAGGTAACTGGCGAAGCCGGTGGCCGCGACGATCAGGCCGACCACGGCGACGGCGACCGCCATTGCCACCAGAATATCGGGATTGGTGCCTGTGCTGATGAAAGACAGCGGCGTCACCGCCACCGCGGCCATCGCCGTGAAATGCAGGCCGACGATCGCCAGCACCAGCAGCCCGATGGCGAGATAATGCGACCAGCGGTATGGCCGGCGCACGGCATGGCCGACGGCCAGGGCGGAGAACACCGCCGAGATGACCAGTGAGGCCACGACATAGGAGCCGTCCCATTCGACGATGCCGGCAACGTGATAGGCCATCATACCGGTGTAGTGCATGGCCGAGATCGCCAGGCCGACGACGACGCCGCCCCATTCCGGGGCCAGCCGCCGGCTCTTGCCGGATGCGAGGGTGAAGCCCAGCCCGGTGCCGACGATGGCGATGACCAGGGACGCCATGGTCAGGACCGGATCGAAGGTGATCGGCGCGCCGGGCTGGTAGGCCAGCATGGCGATGAAATGGGTGCACCAGATCGACGAGCCGGCGGCGACCGCGGTCAGGAACAGCCAGCCCTTCATCTGCACGCCGGTGGTTTTCCTCGAACGGTCGAAGAGGCCGATCGTCACCCAACAGCCGGTGACGCACATCAGCGCCGCCAGGAGGACAAGCCACAGATTATGCTCCGTGGCGATGCATGATATAACGCGCATCGAGAGTCGCCCAAGCCCGAGGAGCCCGCGATGTGCGAGCAAAAGCTGCTCCGGCATCGACATGCGAACCAGGACAACTCTGTCCTGCTTGCTTAGCGTGGCCGCATGAAAACTTGATTAAATCCGCCAGTCGAATGCATCCTATGATTGTAGCAGGTTGTTTCCCAGAGCATGGCCCCGAAAAGCGGGCCGGCTTCTCGGACAAACGATTTTTTCGTTTATCCAGACATCATGCCCGCCGCCTGCCTCACGCTGGATCGGCAGTCTGGCACGTGCCTGCGATCGCCTGCCAAGCAAGGAAGGCGAGATAGCCGGCGCCAAAGATCTTCAGTGCGAAGAAGGCCATCGATGAGGCGGCGATTAGCGCGACCACCGCCAGCGTGGTGCAGATCAGCGTGCCGCACAGCGCGCCGGCCTTGAGCGCATCGATCATCGGCGCATCTCGCGCAAACCCCGGCGCGAGGCCGGGGCTGTTGGTACCAAGACAGGCGATGATGCCGGAAGCGGAACGTAGGACCCAGCTTAGCCCCCGAAACTTCTCACCCCGTTGGGTCGCATGGTGTCCATCGTCGCCCCGTTGCGATCTTCGTCAAGCAGCGAGTTGCTGCCGAAGCTGGCGCGCACGCCGATCAGGAATGCGTGGCTTGAATAACCCGACGCGGAGACCGTGGTCCGCTCGAACTGATAGCGTCCAAACAGCGACCACGGCGTGTCGTCGAAGCGGTATGTGGCCTGAACGGCGGCGTCAAACATGTCCTCGTTGGAGCCCACGAGCGTTCTGTGGAAATCGAGTTCGGCATCCAGGCGAAAATTCTTCTGGACGAAATAACGCGCGACGCCGCGGACACCCCATTGGCTGAAACGTTCGATATCGAAATGTTCGGAATCGAAGGTGAACTGGCCATAATAGGCTTGGCCGTAAAGGGTCAAATTGCCGAGATAGACTTGGGCTTCCGGGCCCACCTGATAGTCGTACACACTTACGTCGCGAAGGAAATTGGAGCCATAGGATTTGTAGGCAGCGAAAACGCCAGCCGCAAAACTGTCGGGATCGCGATAATAGCCATGGATCGCGGCGCCGGTGCCATCCAAATGAAAGTCGTCCTGCCAGATGCGATCGTAAGTGAGGTCGCCTTGCAGGTTCCAGCGCCCGGCAAACGGAATGTTGACGCGACCTGCACCACCGCCGGCCCGGACCGTGTCGTCATTGCCGTCGGGAAACCTTAGTCCGCCAAGGTAAAGTTCGCCGTAGCCGGAGATATGCGGCGTGACCACCGTTTCTTCTGCGATCGGCTGCAAGATGTCGGCCGCGTAGGAAGACGTCGCCACGACCAATGACGCGACGACAATAGGAAAACGTTGCATGTGACCCCCGAGTATTCCGAATATACTGACGCAGCTAACACGCGGAAGGTCCTAAAAGTAAAAAGAAATGGACGCGACCGCTCGACTTGGCCGATTGCAGCCAAGGTGCAGCATTTCTGCAACGAAAGCTTGTCTTCGGCCGCTAAAATCAAGTGCTGCCGCATCTTTCGCGTGTCTGAAGCACGCGCGGCGCTGTAACGCCAGCGTTCCGAGCCGGGTTGACGGCGAAGTTCTCAGAGGACTGAAAGAGATAAATCGGAACCCACGCGATCAGCCAAGCCACAACAGCGAAAGCTCGTTATCCGCGTTCGTCACCCCTGCCGTGCGCCGTTCATCTCTTGCGCAAGCCGGAAACCCCGTGATACTCGCGCGCCAAGAACTCCTGTCGCGGAACCGCCAAATGTCCAAAACCAAAGACATCAAGAAAGTCGTGCTCTCCTATTCCGGCGGTCTCGACACATCCATCATCCTGAAATGGCTGCAGACCGAGTTCGGCGCCGAGGTCATCACCTTCACCGCCGATCTCGGTCAGGGTGAAGAGCTGGAACCGGCGCGCCGCAAGGCCGAGATGATGGGCATCAAGGACATCCGTATCGTCGATGTGCGCGAGGAATTCGTCGCCGACTTCGTCTTCCCGATGTTCGCGCCAACACCGTCTATGAAGGCACCTATCTGCTCGGCACCTCGATCGCCCGGCCGCTGATCTCCAAGCATCTGGTCGATATAGCGCGGGAAACCGGCGCCGATGCGATCGCGCATGGCGCCACCGGCAAGGGCAACGATCAGGTTCGCTTCGAGCTCTCGGCTTACGCACTGAACCCCGACATCAAGGTCATCGCGCCGTGGCGCGACTGGACGTTCAAGTCGCGTACCGACCTGATGAATTTCGCCGAGCAGCACCAGATCCCGGTGCCGAAGGACAAGAAGGGCGATGCACCGTTCTCGGTCGACGCCAACCTCTTGCATTCGTCCTCCGAGGGCAAGGTGCTGGAAGACCCGTGGGTGGAGCCGCCGGAATTCGTTCATCAGCGCACCGTTTCGCCGATGGACGCGCCGGACAAGGTCACCGAGATCGAGATCGAGTTCCTGAAGGGCGATCCGATCGCGCTGAACGGCAAGAAATTGTCGCCGGCAACCATGCTGGCGACACTCAACGATCTTGGCCGCGACAATGGCATCGGCCGGCTCGACCTGGTCGAGAACCGCTTCGTCGGCATGAAGTCGCGCGGCGTCTACGAAACGCCAGGCGGCACCATCCTGATCGCCGCCCACCGGGCCATCGAATCGATCACGCTCGACCGAGGTGCGGCCCACCTCAAGGACGAGTTCATGCCGCGTTACGCCGAGCTGATCTATAACGGCTTCTGGTTCGCGCCCGAACGGCTGATGCTGCAGGCGATGATCGACAAGAGCCAGGAAGACGTCGAGGGCACGGTGCGGCTCAAGCTCTACAAGGGCAACGTCATGGTCACCGGCCGCAAGTCGAAGAAGACGCTTTACTCCGATGCGCTGGTCACTTTCGAGGATGACCGTGGCGCCTATGACCAGAAGGACGCCGCCGGCTTCATCCGCCTCAATGCACTGCGGCTGAGAACGCTGGCAGCGCGCAACCGCGCCAAGTAGGGCGGATGCGCGGTTTCGGTCGCTGCCTGGCGCCGCTGGTTGTTCTGGCGACGCCGGCCGCCGGCCAGGAGTTCGACCCCGCCTCTCTTGACCTTCCCGCGCTGATCGAGTGCAGGGCGGACGTTCCGACTTACAACGACTTTGCCCTGTGGCTGTTCAGCGCACCGGGTGCCGTTGAAACGCTTGGCTGGAAGGAGGTTGCCTCCGCCAATCCGTTTCTCAGCCAATACGAACTGCCGGCCAAAATCCGCGTGTTCAACCGCGAGACAGGATCGATCGTGTTTACCGCTGCGGGGCCGATGGCCGTGCTCGACGGCGTTGCCGCGCCGGAGCTTGCAAAAGAACTCGACGTCATGGCCGTGTTTTCCACGCCGCAAAAATTCCTTGGCGAAAAGGTCGTTGTCCAAAGCACCGAAGAGTCGGAAGGATTGACCTTCTCCACCGACGTCAAGCTCAACGTCTCGACCGTCGAGTCCCATCCCGGCAAGACCCTGGCCGGCTGCTCCTACACGCTCGAAATCAAATAAAAACCCGGCATTCACGCCGGGTTTTCGATCAAGTCAAAAAATGGCCGGGGCCTTCTGCCCGGTGCATGTTCCGTCAATCGCCGTCGATCGCCGTGGCAATGCGGGCGATGGCCTGCTGATAGACGCTCGCGGAATTCCAGCCGGCAATCGCGCCCATATTCGCACTCGCGCTCGCGCCTGCCCGCCAGCCATGGCCCTTGAGGAAGTTGGCGGTGGAAGCCAGCGCCGTGCCCTTGTCGCGCAGGTTTCCGCCGCCGACGCCATATTTCAGGACGTTTCCTGGCAGGAACTGCGTGTGTCCGATCTCGCCATGCGCGGCCCCGACCGACGAGGCTGTCAGCGCCCCGCGATCGACCAGCTTCAGGGCGGCGATCGCATGCGGGTAGAAGAACCCCGGGCGGCGGCAATCATAGGCAAGCGTCAAAATCGCAGAGACGGTGTTCTGGTTGCCCATGGCCGAACCGAAGCCGGTTTCCATACCCCAGATGGCCAGCAACACGCCCGGCGACACGCCGTAATTCGCTTCGATCTTGGAGAACAGCGCCGCATTCGACTTCTTCAGCGACCGGCCCTTGGAGATAATCGCCGCGCCGCCGCGCCGCCGCATGAAATCGTCCACCGAGCCGCTGAAGGCCTTGTGAATGCCGCGGTCGACTGAGATGGTCTTTGTCGCGTAGTTTGCCCCGGCCAGAGCGGCCAGCCCCTTGGCGCCTACACCTTCCGACCTGGCCTGCGCGGCAAAGTCCTGCTTCCAGGCCTCGAAGCCGGCGCCGGTCTTGCCGCAGCTGGCCGCTGCCTGTGCGCCCGTCGCCAGCGCAAGCACCGCCACCACGGCCGCTGCAAACATCTTTCCCTTGGCAAGAATTGCCATGTTGATCTCCTGGTTGCCTGAATCACGTCCCAATTGCGAACTTGCCAGCGAAACGCGCACTTGTCACTGTCACCGCTGCAATGCTGGCGAATGCCGTGGAATTTGCCTAGGATCAAGTGATTATTGTGGCAAGGGGGCTGCATGCAAGACGTTGATGTCGTCATCATCGGCGCCGGCTCGGCGGGTCTTGCCGCTGCCAAAACCCTGCAGGCGGCGGGGCTTTCCTTCACGCTGCTCGAAGCGATGGACCGAATCGGCGGGCGAGCCTGGACCAGCGACCAGCATTTCGGCGTGCCTTTCGACATCGGCTGCGCCTGGCTGCATGCCGCCGACCGCAATCCCTATTTTCCCGAAGCGCAAGTGGCAGGCTGGACGTTGCATCATCACGACATGAATGTCGATCATCTGTACTACCGCGAGCGCAAGGCGAGCGAAGCGGAAGAAGCCGACATGAAGGCCGCCGACGCCAAGCTGTTCGAACTGCTGGCCAGGCATGAAGTGAAGGACGGAGATGACGATCGTCTTTCGGCGCTGTTGGCAAAAGGCCATGCGCCGCGCGCCGCCGCCACCTTCGCCGGGCCGATGGATTTCGGCGCCGACGAGGACGAAATCTCGATCCTGGACTTCCAGGCCGCCGCCGATCTCGACCCGAACTACTTCAGCAAGGAGGGCCTTGGCGCGCTGGTGGCGCGTTTCGGCGCCGGCGTGCCGGTCGAACTGTCGACGCCGGTACGCAAGATCCTGTGGGACGTGCCCGGCGTCGCCTGCGTCACCGATCGCGGCACCGTCCGCGCCAAAGCGGTGATCGTGACCGCTTCGCCAGCGGTGCTCGCCTTCGAGGAGATCGCGTTCTCGCCGGCCCTGCCCGACACCCATTTTGGCGCCTTCTTCGACCTGCCGATGGGCATGCTGACCAAATTGCCGGTCGAAATATCGGGCACAAGGCTCGGGCTGCAGCCCTTCGACGACCTGCTGATCGAACGGATGGCCAGGCACGACATCTATTTCCTGTGCTTCCCGTTCGACCTTGACCTGATGGTCGGCTTCGTCGGCGGCGATTTCGCCTGGGAAATGTCGGCGGCCGGCGAGGCGGCCGGCATCGACTTCGTCGTCGACCGGCTGTGCGGCATCTTCGGTGGCGATACGCGCAAGCATGTCGGACGCGCCATGATGACCAATTGGGGCGGCGAGCGCTTCGTGCGCGGCGCCTACGCCGCCGCCCGCCCTGGCCGTTCACTGGCGCGCGCCGCGCTCATGCAGCCGGTGGCCGACAAGATCTTCTTCGCCGGCGAGCACTTGGCCGGCCCGCTGATGCAGACCTGCGGCGGCGCACGGCTGTCGGGCGAAGCGGTGGCAAGACAGGTTGTCGCCCAACTTGCGGCCAAATAGCTTCAGGAAAATGTGGAACGCCGCGCGGCTGTTCGCGTTGGGCACGGGCCGCCGTGAACATCTATGTCACCTCCGGTGAATTGAGACCGACATGAAACTCTTCGACTGCCCGCATTGCGGCCATCGCATCTATTTCGAGAACGCCCAGTGCCTGAACTGCGGGAACCCCGTGCTCTACGATCCCGAGCACGCCTGTTTCGCGCTGGCCAGCGCCGACGGCATCTTCCAGTGCACCAACGCCGATGAATGCGCCTGCAACTGGATGGCCGAGCCCGGACACGCCTTTTGCCGCGCCTGTGCGCTCAACCAGTTGATCCCGGATCTCTCCGTCGACGGCAACCGCCGCCGCTGGATCCGTGTCGAAGCGGCGAAGAAGCGCGCCATCTATTCGCTGCTGGCCTTCGGGCTGCCGGTGGCGCCCAAGCAGAACCCCGCCGACGAGATCGGGCTGGCCTTCGACTTCCTCGCCGATCCGATCGGCGGCGGCCCCGGCGGCGAGCGGATCCTGACCGGCCACGACAATGGCCTGATCACGCTCAACGTCGCCGAGGCGGATTCGGCCGAGCGCGAAAAGCGCCGCGTCGAGATGGGCGAGAACTACCGCACCTTGCTCGGTCATTTCCGTCATGAGCTTGGGCACTATTATTGGGACCGCCTGATCCGCGACGATCCGCACCGGCTCGAAGCTTTCCGCGCACTGTTCGGCGATGACCGCGCCGATTACGAACAGGCGCTGAAGGCCTATTATGCCAATGGTGCGCCGCCCGACTGGCAGCAAGGCCACATCTCGGCCTATGCGACCTCGCATCCATGGGAGGACTGGGCCGAGACCTGGGCTCACCACCTGCACATCACCGACACGCTGGAAATGGTGCACGCACTGAACTTTCCGCTCGGCCGGCTGGAGACGGTGGAGGCCAACGACTTGCCGCGCGGCGACACCGGCGGCGAATTGCAGGCGGCACCCTCGGAGCCGCCGACCGCGCCCGAGCCTTTCGAAAAGATCCTTGCCCGCTGGCTGGTGCTGTCGGAAGCCTCCAATTCGATCAACCGCTGCATGGGCCTGCCGGACCTCTATCCCTTTGTCATTTCGGACGTCACGGCGCGGAAATTGGACTTCGTTCACGAACTTCTGACCGATTTGCCTGGAGAACAGGGAACAAATCGTGAGTTGGCACAGGCGCTTTAGCGGGAACGCATGAGCTGCTGCCCCGTTTTCGCTGGCGAGGGACCATGAAAACGGAGAGAAACCATGAAATCCCTGTTGTTTCCGGCGGTCGCCGGAATGCTGACCGTGATGTCGGGCGCCGCGTTTGCCGACACCGCCGTCTCAGCCGTCACCGACCTTAACGTGCGCGCCGGACCCGGCCCGCAATACCCTGTCATCGGCGTGCTCGCCGCCGGTCAGTCGGCAACGCTCAATGGCTGCATCGAAAACAGCAAATGGTGCACCATAGCCGAGGCCGGCGGCCAGGGCTGGGTCTATTCCGACTATGTGACGGCCGATATAGGCGGCAGCCGGGTGGTGCTGACGCAACGGCGCGCCAGCGTTGCTGTCGTCTCGCCGCCGGAGGACATCGGCAACTACTCGACCGATTATACCGGCGCGATCATCGCCAGCGATCCGGTCGTGGATGACTTCCCGCCGCCCCCGGCTGAAGTCCGCACCTATGTAGACACGCATCGCCTCGATCCCATCTATCTGGAAGGCGAAGTGGTCACCGGCGCGACCCTGCCCGACACCGTCGAGCTGCGCGAGATTCCGGACTACAATTACCGCTATGTCTATGTGAACGGCCAGCGGGCGCTGATCGATCCGCAGACCCGGCGCATCATGTACGTCGTGCGCTGACGACAATTGGCATAAGCGGCCGCTGCCACAGCAGCGGCCGCCGGCAGGCGGCACCGCAGCGTCGCCTCTTCTGCGCCGACGCTGCTTTGAGGGTTGCGCTTTGCGGAAAACGATTCCGATTTTCCGGGCCATCGATTAGTCAATAGGCGATGACTTTGGCAAAGGAGCCCGCGTGACCATCGATCCGGCCGCCTTCGAGCGCTACAGGCATTCGCCGAACGCCAGGACGACCTTGCCGCGCCTGTTGCTCGGAACGGGGATCGTCGTCCTTTTTTGGGCAGCAACCACCGTGGCCGTGCTGGTCGGCGGCACCTATGCCTTCTTCGCCCGGCAGGCGGCCCCATCATCCGGCATGCAGGGTTTCCTCGCTTCGCCCATCGGCATTCTCACCGCGCTCGTCTCGTTCGCCGGCATCTGGATCGGCCTGTGGGTCGCGATGCGCTGGGTGCATGGCGAGAAGCTGTCGGCGCTGCTCGGCAACAGCCGGCGTGTTTCATGGTCCGGCTTCCTCAAGGGGCTGATCGCGGTGCTGATCACCTCGTTGATCTCCGAAATCCTGCTCTATCTCTTGCAGCCGCAGATCGCGCGCGGCCCGATCAGCCTGTCGTCCTGGCTGCTGTTTGCGATCCCGATCGCCGCGCTCACTCTGTTGCAGACCTCGTCGGAAGAGTTGCTGTTTCGCGGCTACCTGCTGCGCGGGCTGGCCAGCCGGTTCAAGAGCCCGTTCATCTGGGCGCTGCTGCCGGCCCTGCTGTTCACCTCGCTGCATTGGAGTGCGAGTTCGTCGCCAGCCATCAACGCCTGTGTGCTGGCGTCGATCGCCGCTTTCGCGTTGCTGCTGACGCTTGTCGTTTACGCAACAGGCAATCTCGGCGCCGCGCTGGGTGCTCATCTCGGCAACAACCTGACCGGCTTCCTGCTGATCTCGCATCAGGAAAGCTACAATTCCTTCGCCCTGTTCAACGCCAGGCCGCTCGAGGGACCGGGCTGGGCAACGTCGGATGCGGTTCTCATCGCCTTCATCGGCATCGCCTGCAGCCTGCTGACCATCGGGCTGCTTTTGCATCCGCGCTCGCCGCTCAAGGTCGCCGCCGAGCTTCCGGACCGCGCGAGCACGGCCTGAATGCGGGTCCGGGAACGACGCTACCCGGCCCTTGTCTTGACTCTTGCGCAGATTTCCTGTCTACACGCCCCGACTTCCGCGACGAGTATCCCTCCGAGCAAGCCGACCAGGACGCCGAAACCTCTTTGAGGTGAAGTGCTGTAAATCGATCCTGGAGGCCAACACCCGGCAGCGCTGAGCGCCCCCGGGTGCTTTTTGGTTTTGGCTTTTGCTTGGACTTTTGGTTGGACACTGGGCGCGAACGCATTACCTCTCGGGCACCATCCGGGTGCCAGGGAAAAGGAAAACGAATGTTTGAATCGCTACAGGAACGTCTTGGTTCGATCCTGAACGGCCTGACCGGCCGCGGCGCGCTGTCGGAGGCTGATGTCTCGGCGGCGCTGCGCGAGGTGCGCCGTGCGCTGCTCGAAGCCGACGTGGCGCTGGAAGTGGTGCGCTCCTTCACCGACAAGGTGCGCGAGAAGGCCGTCGGCGCTGCCGTGGTCAAGTCGATCAAGCCCGGCCAGATGGTCGTCAAGATCGTTCATGACGAACTGGTCGACATGCTCGGCGCCGAAGGCGTCGCCATCGATCTCAATGCCCCGGCGCCGGTCGTCATCATGATGGTCGGCCTGCAGGGTTCCGGCAAGACGACCACTTCGGCCAAGATCGCCAAGCGTCTTTCCGAGCGTCAGAACAAGAAGGTCCTGATGGCCTCGCTCGACACGCGGCGCCCCGCCGCGCAGGAGCAGCTTCGCCAGCTCGGCGAACAGGTCAAGGTCGCCACGCTGCCGATCATCGACGGCCAGTCGCCGGTCGACATCGCGCGCCGCGCCGTGCAGGCGGCCAAGCTCGGCGGCCACGACGTCGTCATCCTCGACACCGCCGGCCGCACCCATATCGACGAGCCGCTGATGGTCGAGATGGCCGACATCAAGAAGGTATCGAGCCCGCACGAAATCCTGCTGGTCGCCGATTCGCTGACCGGCCAGGACGCCGTCAACCTGGCCAAGAGCTTCGACGAGCGCGTCGGCATCACCGGTCTCGTGCTGACCCGCATGGACGGCGACGGCCGTGGCGGTGCTGCCCTTTCAATGCGCGCCGTCACCGGCAAGCCGATCAAGCTGATCGGCACCGGCGAAAAGATGGACGGGCTGGAGGAATTCCACCCCAAGCGCATCGCTGACCGCATCCTCGGCATGGGCGACATTGTCTCGCTCGTCGAAAAGGCCGCCGAGAACATCGACGCCGAACAGGCGGCGGCGATGGCCAAGAAGATGCAGTCGGGCAAGTTCGACCTGAACGATCTCGCCGGCCAGCTTCAGCAGATGTCGAAGATGGGCGGCATGGGCGGCATCATGGGCATGATGCCCGGCATGGGCAAGATGAAGGACCAGATGGCCGCCGCCGGTCTCGACGACAAGATGTTCGGCCGCCAGCTCGCCATCATCTCGTCGATGACCAAGGCAGAGCGCGCCAATCCCGATTTGCTCAAGCATTCGCGCAAGAAGCGCATCGCTGCCGGTTCCGGCACCGACGCGGCCGAAATCAACAAGCTGCTCAAAATGCATCGCGGCATGGCCGACATGATGAAGGCGATGGGCGGCAAGGGCAAAGGCGGCGGCCTGATGCGCGGCATGATGGGCGGCCTCGCCTCCAAGATGGGCCTCGGCGGCATGATGCCCGGCGGTATGGGTGGCATGATGGGCGGCGGCATGCCGGACCTGTCGAAGATGGACCCCAAGCAGCTCGAAGCCTTGCAGAAGCAGGCGCAGGCAGCCGGCCTAGGCGGCGGCATGAAAGGCCTTCCCGGCGGCGGTGGCCTGCCCAGCGGCATGCCAGGTTTGCCCGGCGGCATGAAACTTCCCGGGCTTCCCGGCCTCGGCGGTGGCGGGCTGCCCGGCCTTGGCAAGAAGAAGTGAGGACGCCATGAACGAAGAAAAGGACATGGCCGACGCCCGCGCCCTCCTGGCAGATTACCGGGCGTCGATCGACAACATCGACGCAGCCCTCATCCACATGCTTGCCGAGCGCTTCCGCTGCACCAAGGCGGTTGGCGTGCTGAAGGCGACTCATGGCTTGCCGCCGGCCGACCCGGCACGCGAGCAGCAGCAGATCGCCCGGCTTCGCCAGCTGGCGAAGGATGCCCATCTCGACCCGGATTTCGCGGAAAAGTTCCTCAACTTCGTCGTCCGCGAAGTGATCCGCCACCACGAACAGATCGCCGCTTCCAACGGCGTGACGAAAACCAACTGAAACCCAATCAACGAACTTAGTTTTTAGGAGAAAAGAAATGCCCTTGAAGATCCGACTGGCCCGTGCGGGCTCAAAGAAGCGTCCTTACTACCACGTCGTCATTGCCGACGCCCGTTCGCCGCGTGACGGCCGGTTCATCGAGTCCATCGGCTCGTGGAACCCGCTGCTGCCCAAGGATGGCGAACGCGTCAAGGTCGACGCCGACCGCGTCAAGCATTGGCTGGCGCATGGCGCCCAGCCGACCGACCGCGTGCTGCGCTTCCTCGACGAGGCCGGCCTTGTCAAGCGCGACGCCCGTTCCAACCCGAAGAAGGCCGAGCCGGGCAAGAAGGCGCAGGAACGCGCTGCTCTTCTGAAGAAGGCGCAGGAAGATGCCGCTGCTGCCGTTGCCGCCGCCGCGGCTGCACCGGCCGAGGCGGAAGCCGCAACCGCCGAATAAGTATTTGCTCTATCGCATCCAGGAAAACGGCGGGCCATGTGCCCGCCGTTTTTTCATTCGACCCTGTCTGTAAAAGCCGCCCGGTCAATAGCCGCGCGGGCAGCGGTCAATATAGACGCGGCCACGGCTATCGCGGTAGCGGCATTCGCCACGCTCGCTCGCCCGGCCGATCAGCGCGCCGGCAACAGCGCCGACGGCACCACCGACGACGGCGCCTTCAACCGGATCGCCGGCGACCGCCGCACCGACGGCAGCGCCACCGAGGCCGCCTACGGCCGCGCCTTTTTCCGTTTGCGAACAAGCGGCGAGCGGCACCAGCAGCGCCATCAAAAGCATCGTTTTCTTCATCGTCGTTCCTCTCCGATAGGAGCCGCCTCCGCCGCCGGGCGAATCTCTAACTCGCAACTCGACGATTCGATCCCTGAGATATTGCCCGGCAAAGGGTTCAGGCTTCGAGCCGAAAGTGGTGCTTCGATCCGGATCTAACGGCTGAACGGGATCAGCGCGCGGAGCCTGGGATCGCGCAGATACAGGCCACCCCACAGGATAATGCCGAGATAGACGCCGAACAGAATGTGCGAGAACAGCGGGTTGTCGACGCGGACATTGGTGGCGATGGCGCCGCCCATATAGGCAGTAAGCAGGATGGCGCCGAGCACCGAGGTGCGCGGCAGCGCATAGAGAGCGGTCGAGATCAGGCCGATGACGCCAAGCATGCGCGCGACATTCGGATCGGCCGGCCAGCCAAGCGGTACCATCGTCTGGACGACGATATCGAGCGGCGGCAGCTTGATGGCGCCGTCGAAGATCATGAACAGCACGATGACGCCGCTGAGCGCGCGGCCGGTCCACAAAGCGCCCGGCGAGACGGGCGCGGTTTCGGAAATGCTCATGATGGTCCCTCCTGATGGTTCTATTCCCTTCTTGCTGGGGTCGAACCAAGGACGTGGCATGGAGCGGCGATCCGACAGCGGGGCGGATTCTTTTAATCCCGCTAAGCCCGCGCGCCTTTGCCTACGAAAAATAGAACTTTTCCGCCGGGATCATCTTCGGCGGCGTTTCGCCAAGCGCCTCGAACACCGAGATTTCGCAGACACGGCAGAGGCTGTCGAGAGCGAGGTCGTTGGCTTCGGTGCCGAACGGATCCTCGAGCTCTTCCGACAGCGCGTCGAGGCCGAAGAAAGTATAGGCGATCAGCGCGGTGAACAGCGGCGTCGCCCAACCGGTGCTCGAGATCAGGCCGATCGGCAGCAGCAGGCAGACGATATAGGCCGTGCGATGCACCAGCAGCGTGTAGGCGAACGGCAAGGGCGTACCGGCGATCCGCTCGCAGCCGGCCTGGATGGCCGCGACCGACGCGAGCCTCTCATCGAGGATACGAAAGCCGATCGTGTCGACGTCGCCCGCCAGGCGCTGCGCATTGGCACGCCGGCCCATCCGCCTGACCATCTCATCCGCCGGATTGGAAAAGGCTGCTGCCTTGTCCGCCTCCGCGTCGATGAAGGCACGGGCATCCTTCATGCTGTCGATCTTGCGCAGCTGCCCGCGCAGGAAATGACAGAAGGCGAGCGCTTCCATCAGCAGGGCGCGCTGTTCAGTCTGGTCCGGGATGAGGCTGGTGGTGGCGCGTGCCAGGTTGCGCATTTCGAAGACCAGCGCGCCCCACAGCTTGCGCGCCTCCCACCAACGGTCGTAGGCGGCGTTGTTGCGGAACGAGAGATATATCGACAATGTCACGCCGACCAGGCCGAAAGGCGTGATGTTGAAGACGCTGAAATCAAGCTGGAACCGGCGCGCCGCGGCCAGGACGATCGCGGAATAAAGCGCGAAGCCCAATATTTGCGGCAGAATGCGTGGCACGACCGAACCGCGCATGATGAAGAACAGCTGCAGGAATGTGGGGCGCGGGCGAACGATCATCGAAGGCCTTTCACGGACCGGCACTGGCCCTCAGCTTCTCTATTGTGCGATGCGACAGCTCTGCAAGCCCAGCCGCCAGCGACATCGCCATGTCGTCCTTGCAGCGCCTGGACTATCGGCACGCGCCGGTCGCGGATATTGAAGAGCACGTGGGCTGCGGCCCGTTTTTTGCAGGCGAGGGAAGACAGATGGCCGGCGAAACCGATCTCAAGACACTGCTGGCGTCGATGACACCGGAGCTGCTCGCCGGCGCCTATGTCTTCGTCACGCTGGCACCCGGCGTCCCTCAGCCGGAAGGCGTTGAGCCGGTGATGGTGTTTCGCGAGCGCGAGGGTGTGACGCTGATCGTGACCGAGGAGGAGGCCAACGCCGCGGCACTGACCGCTTCGTTCCGCTGCCGGATGCTGACGCTGAACATCCATTCGTCGCTGGAAGCCGTCGGCTTCCTCGCCGCCATCACCACGCGCCTGGCCGCCGCCGGCATGGGCGTGAACCCGGTTTCGGCCTTTTATCACGACCATCTGTTCGTTCCCGCCGATAGGGCGGAGGAGGCACTGAAGCTGCTGATCGGGCTGGCCGAGGACAACCGAGTGTAGCGCATCGGCGAAGCTGCCGATCTCCCCCTCGTGGGGGAGATTGGCCTTCATCAATGCTCCGCAAACCTTCAGCATCCCGGCCGAGGGCGGAGCCCGCGACCGCGGGCCAGCCGCGCTAGCGGCGGTGCGGCCCGTGAGCGAAAACTAAATCAGCCGTCAGGCCGCCTTCTTCTTCGGCTGGATCAGGCCGCGCTCGACCAAAAGCTCGGCGATCTGCACCGCGTTGAGTGCGGCGCCCTTGCGCAGATTGTCGGAGACGATCCACATCGACAGGCCGTTGTCGATGGTCGAATCCTCGCGGATGCGCGAGATGAAGGTGGCGTCCTCGCCGGCCGATTCCAGCGGCGTGATGTAGCCTCCGTCCTCTCGCTTGTCCAACACCTGGCAGCCTGGGGCTTCACGCAGGATATCCCGCGCGTCGTCGGCGGTGATCGGCTTTTCGAACTCGATGTTGACCGCTTCCGAGTGGCCGATGAACACCGGCACGCGCACGCAGGTCGCCGTCAGCTTGATCTTGGGGTCGAGCATCTTCTTGGTCTCGGCGACCATCTTCCACTCTTCCTTGGTGGAGCCGTCGTCGAGGAAGACGTCGATGTGCGGGATGACATTGAAGGCGATGCGCTTGGTGAACTTCTTGACCTCGACGCCATCGGCGACGAAGACCGCGCGGGTCTGGGTAAAGAGTTCGTCCATGCCTTCCTTGCCGGCGCCCGACACCGATTGGTAAGTGGCGACGACGACGCGCTTGATGGTGGCGAAGTCGTGCAGTGGCTTCAGCGCCACCACCAGCTGCGCCGTCGAGCAGTTCGGATTGGCGATGATGTTCTTGCGCGTGAACAGCGAAATCGCGTCCGGGTTCACTTCCGGCACGATCAGCGGCACGTCCTGGTCGTAGCGGAAGGCCGACGAATTATCGATGACGACGCAGCCCTGCTTGCCGATCTTCGGCGACCATTCCTTGGAGACGCTGCCGCCGGCCGACATGATGCAGATGTCGGTGTCGGAAAAATCATACTGGTCGAGCGTCTTCACCTTCAGCGTGCGGTCGCCGAACGACACTTCCGTGCCCTGGCTGCGCCGCGACGCCAGCGCCACGACTTCGCTTACCGGAAAGCCGCGCTCTTCCAATATGTTGAGCATTTCCCGGCCCACATTGCCCGTGGCGCCGACGATCGCTACCTTGAAACTCATCGAAAAATCTCCTGTCCCTCTCCGCTTGGTTTTTGGAGAAACCCGCTGGCCGCTGCGGGTTCCGTCCCCCGGGCCGAACCCGGGAGAGGGTGGTTAGGCCAAGGGAATCACACCGTTTTGGTGGTGGTTTTGCCAGTTTTCTTGGCCAAGAATGCGGTTTTGCTGAAACGAGGAGACGCGCCGACGCGCCCGGCCCAATGATGTGCATTGAGGCTGGGGGCATCGAATGCAGGAAGAGCCGTCAAAAGGCCGCGCATCGAAACTGTCCCGTTCGGTGCCGGCTTTTACGCGGTTTGCGGCAAGAGTCAATTGCCGAGCGGCGCCTGGTTTTGCGCGCGCCCTGTACAATCGCGGCTGCGCGAAGTACGAACGGCCAAGATTGTTTGGCTGGCGCGAGGCCCGCCCCGGCATGTGCTCCGTGATGAGCGCGGACCCTAAAATTCCGAAAGAGTGAGATGTCCAACTTCGAAGCACTTGTTCCAGCGCTTGCCAGGGCGCTGGAGAAACGCGGCTATTCCGAGCTGACGCCCGTCCAGAAGGCGGTCGTGGCGCCCGAGCTCGGCGAGGCCGATGCGCTGGTTTCGGCGCAGACCGGCTCCGGCAAGACGGTGGCCTTCGGCCTCGCTCTGGCGCCGACCCTGCTTGAGGGCGCGGAGCGCTTCGGCCACGCCGCTGCACCACTGGCGCTGGCGGTGGCGCCGACGCGCGAACTCGCCTTGCAGGTGACGCGCGAACTGGAATGGCTCTACGAACTGACCGGCGCCACCGTGGCGTCCTGCGTCGGCGGCATGGACATGCGCTCGGAGCGGCGTGTGCTGGAGCGTGGCGCCCATATTGTCGTCGGCACGCCCGGCCGGCTGCGCGACCACATCACCCGGCGCTCGCTCGACATGTCGGCGCTGAAGGCGGTGGTGCTCGACGAGGCCGACGAGATGCTCGATCTCGGCTTTCGCGAAGACCTCGAATTCATCCTCGACGCCGCTCCGGCCGAACGCCGGACGCTGATGTTCTCGGCCACGGTGCCGCGCTCGATCGCCACGCTCGCCCAGGGCTATCAGCGCGATGCGGTGCGCATTTCGGCCGCCGGCGAGGAGAAGCAGCATCTCGACATCGAATATCGGGCGCTGAGCGTCGCCCAGCCCGACCGCGAGAACGCCATCATCAATGTGCTGCGCTATTACGAAGCCAAGAACGCGCTGGTGTTCTGCAACACGCGTGCCGCCGTCAATCATCTGACCGCGCGCTTCAACAACCGCAACTTCTCCGTCGTCGCCCTGTCGGGCGAGCTCAGCCAGAATGAGCGCAGCCATGCGCTGCAAGCGATGCGGGACGGCCGCGCAAAAGTCTGTATCGCCACCGATGTCGCGGCGCGCGGCATCGACCTGCCCAATCTTGAGCTGGTCATCCACGCCGATTTGCCGACCAACCCGGAAACGCTGCTGCACCGCAGCGGCCGCACCGGCCGCGCCGGGCGCAAGGGCGTCAGCGCGCTGATCGTGCCCAACAGCGCCCGCAAGCGCACCGAACGGCTGTTGCAGAACGCCGGCCTCAAGGCGACATGGGCGAGCCCGCCCTCGGCCGACGACGTGATGCGGCGCGACGACGAGCGCATCCTTGCCGATCCGGCTTTCGATGAGCCGGTGAAGGAGGACGAGCGCTCCTTCATCGACGCACTGCTCGCCAGGCATGGCGCCGAACAGGTGGCCGCTGCCTTCGTGCGCCAGTGCCGCGCCAGCCGCTCGGCCCCCGAGGACCTCATGGAGATCGCGCCCTTCACGCCGTCGCGTGAAAGACCGGCGGGCGAAGGTTTCGCGCGCCGCGACGAGGCGCCCAGCCGCCGCGACGATTTCGGCGACAGCGTCTGGTTCTCGCTGTCGATCGGGCGCCGGCAGAATGCCGAACCGCGCTGGCTCATCCCGATGCTATGCCGCACCGGCAGCATCTCGAAGCGAGAGATCGGCGCCATCAAGATGCAGCCGGAAGAGACCTACGTGCAGATCGCAGCGGATTGGGCAGACCGCTTCCTGGCCGCGATCGGTCCCGACCGGAAGCTGCAAGGCAACATCCTGGTGAAGCGGCTCGACGGTACGCCCGATCTGTCGCGCGCCGGCTATCAGCCGCCAAGCCCCGACAAGAAGCCGCATCGCGGCAAGGCGCCGTTCGATCCCAACGCGCCGAAGCGCAAATTCGAAAAACGTGCACCGGCAGCAGCCGATCAGCGCCCGACCGCCCCGCATGATGCAAAGCCATGGGCGAAGAAGCCGGGCAAGCCGAAATTCGACACCTCTGGTGCACCCAAGCACAAGAAGGCGAAGAAGCGGCCTTCGTAAGACCGGGCAACGAGCCTCATCCGCCCGCATGACGCCGGCCGCATCCCGATGCGGTCTTGCCCATCGGTTCGGCCATGTGCCACACCTTGGCAGGGACGTGGCAAGTGGGGGTGGCAAATGCGCGGCAAAGTGCTTCACTATGACGAAGTCCAGGGCTTCGGCTTCATCACCGGAGCCGACGGCAACCGCTACACCTTCACCCGCGAAAACCTGCGCCGGGAAACCACTATGCGGAAGGGCGCGGGCGTGGAATTCCAGGCGGGCGGCGGCCAGGCGCGCGACGTCTTTTTGATCGCCGCCGAGACGGCTGCGCCGGCCGGCGACGCTGGTACGAGCGCCGCGCCAACTCAAGCCGGTAACGCACCATCCGCTTCTGCGCCACAGGCCCAGCATTTCGGCCGTTCCTCCGGGCCGGCCGAGCCCACCGATCTCTGGGGCTATTTCTGGCGTGGCGTGACGCAGAACTATTTCAATTTCGCCGGACGTGCCCGTCGCAAGGAATATTGGGGGTATTTCCTGTTCTGGGTGGTCTCGCTGCTTGTCATCGGCGGCATCGGTCTTTTCGCCGACAACGAAATGGGCAATTTCGACAGCAGCGTATCGGCGGCGGTAACCGTCGGCCTTTGCGGCACCTTCGTCCTGGCGACACTGCTGCCCAGCCTCGGCATGACCGTTCGCCGCATCCATGACATCGGCCTCTCGGGCTGGCTTTATCTGGTGGTGCTGATCCCGACCATCGGCAGCCTGATCATCCTGGTCTTCGCGCTGATCCCGACGCAGGCCCGCGAAAACCAGTGGGGACCGGTGCCGGCGGGCGTCAGGGTCTAGGGATGATCGCCTTCAGCGCCTCGCCCGAAAGCCTGAGAAAGACCTTCTGGCCGTGGCGTTCTGCGCCAAGCCGGTCGTAGAAGCGCTGCGCGCCTTCGTTCCAGTCCTCGCTGGTCAGGTCGATGCGGCCGATGCCTTCGCGCAGGCAATGATCGGCGAGAAAGCCGATCAGCGCCCGGCCGACACCACCGTTGCGGGCTTTGTCGCGCACGAACAGGTCCTTGAGGAACAGCAGCCGCTCGAGATCGATACCGGGATGCGCGATCGCCACCGACGCCAGGCCGCTGACCTCGCCCTCGATGAAGGCGAGCGCGAAATGCGGATAGGCCGGGCTTTCCTCGCCAAGCCATTTTCGTGCCGCAGACAGGGCCCGGTCGGCATCGAGAGGCGGTTGCCGATAATGTTCCGCCATCTCGCAAAACATGGCCGCGAGCGTCGTCGCGTCCTCGATCGTCGCCCAGCGGACGTCGACCGTCACGGTATCAGCCCAGGAATTTGGCGATGATCGCGTCGCCCATCTCAACCGTACCGACCTCGGTCATGCCATCGGACATGATGTCTTTCGTCCGCAGGCCCGCGTCGAGCACGGCGGCGATCGCGCCTTCGACGCGGTCGGCTTCATCGACCATGCCGAAGGAATAGCGCAGGCACATGGCGAAGGAGGCGATCATGGCGATCGGGTTGGCAATGCCCTTGCCGGCAATGTCGGGCGCCGAACCGTGCACCGGCTCGTAGAGCGCCTTGCGCTTCTTGGTCTTCACGTCAGGCGCGCCGAGCGAGGCCGACGGCAGCATGCCGATCGAGCCGGTCAGCATAGCGGCGATATCGGACAGCATATCGCCGAACAGATTGTCGGTGACGATGACGTCGAACTGCTTTGGCCAGCGCACCAGCTGCATGCCGCCGGCGTCGGCCAGCATGTGGTCGAGCTTGACGTCGGAATAGCGCGCCTTGTGGGTCTGGGTGACGACCTCGTTCCACAACACGCCCGACTTCATCACATTGCGCTTTTCCATCGAGGTGACGTGGTTCTTGCGGGTGCGCGCGAGTTCGAAGGCGACGCCCGAAATGCGCTCGATCTCGAACGTGTCGTAGACCTGCGTGTCGATGCCGCGCTTCTGTCCGTTGCCGAGATCGATGATCTGCTTGGGCTCGCCGAAATAGACGCCACCGGTCAGCTCGCGCACGATCAATATGTCGAGACCTTCGACCACCTCCTGCTTGAGCGAGGAGGACGCCGCCAGCGCCGGATAGCAGATGGCCGGGCGCAGATTGGCGAATAGCTCCATGTCCTTGCGCAGGCGCAGCAGGCCGGCTTCCGGGCGCACCTCATAGGGCACCGCATCCCATTTCGGACCGCCGACGGCGCCGAACAGCACCGCGTCGGCCGCCATCGCCTTTTCCATGTCGGCATCGGAGATCGCCGCGCCATGCGCGTCATAGGCACAGCCGCCGACCAGCCCCTCATCGGTGGCAAAACCGCTGCCGAGCCTGTCGTTCATGACCGCGATCAGTTTCTTGACCTCGGCCATGGCCTCAGGACCGATGCCGTCACCGGGGAGCAGGAAAAGATGCTTCGTTGCCATGGAGAAACCGTCCTGGAAAGATTTGAACCGCGGCCTTGCTAAACGCCAAGCGACTTGCATGCAAGCAGGAACGCAGCGATCACGGATGACCCGATTCGTTGGTGATCCGTAGCGCCCCCCTCTGCCCTGCCGGGCATCTCCCCCTCAAGGGGGGAGATTGGCAGCATTATCGTTTCGCCTCTTCTTTCTGACGTGGAGATTGGCGAACGCCGAGGCGACATCCAATCTCCCCCCTTGAGGGGGGAGATGGCCGGCAGGCCAGAGGGGGGCGCTATCCCGCCGGCATACGTCATCACTGATGCGAGAGAATGTTGACCAGCCGGCCGAACGGATCGCGCACGTAGAAGCGCCGCACGCCCCACGGTTCGTCGGCCGGTCCGTATTCGATGGCAAAGCCCGCCGCCTTCATGGCATCGAGCGCTGCATCGACATCGTCGACCTCGATCGAGAGATCCGGCACCGGCGTGCCGGAACCGCCTTGCGCCATGAAGCTGACCTGCACCTGCATCGTTTCATCGGAGCCGTAGGTTGCGATCCAGCCGAGATCCATCAGCACGTCGAGGCCGAGCACATCGTGGTAGAAGCGTTTTGCCGCCGCGACATCCGCTGTCTCGATATTGGCAACAATGCGCTGGACTTTCATCGTCGGTCGCCCTTCAGGCCGTGCGCCGCAGCGCCGTCACCTCGATCTCGATCTTCATTTCCGGTTTGTTGAGTTGGCAGACGATCATCGTCGCTGCCGGCCTGATGTCACCGAACGTCTCGCCGAGGATCGGGAAGACTACATCCACGAAGGCCTGGTCGGTGATGTAGTAATGCGCCCGCACCACGTCAGCCATCTCGAAGCCGCCGTCCTTCAGCGCCTTGCCGATCGTCGCCAGGCAATTGCGCGTCTGCGCCTCCACCGTTTCCGGCATCGTCATCGTCGTATAGTCGTAGCCGGCGGTGCCGGAGACGAAGCACCAGTCGCCCTGCACCACGGCGCGCGAATAGCCGGCGGTCTTTTCGAACGGCGAACCGGTGGAGATGAGTTTGCGCATATGAGGGGCCTTGCTTGGGTTGTCGGCCAGCATTAGCAGGCGGAACGGCGCGGGTCGTGGGCCAAGCCAGGCAAACTGTTATCCCGGAAGCGAAGCGCGAACCTCCGAGATTGGTTGAAGCATCCCTTCCGTCGTCATCCTATGGCGGAGCAAGGAGCGTAGCGACGCGGCGCAGACCATGGGATGACGAAAGCGAGGGGGTGCTGCGCAACGCTAAAGCTTTAATTTGCCGCCCCCAGCGCCTTGTCCAACGCCGCCTTCACATCCGCCGGCCATGTCGCCACATCAGGCCAGGCGTTCGGCTGGCCATTGTCGCCGCGGCGCGCAAAATAGAGCCTGTGCTGGGCCGGGTCGACCGCCATGAAGCCGTCATTGCCGCCGCAATCATGCGGCACGCAGCCGCTGGCGTAGAAGGCGCCCGAAGCGGTCTTTTCGGTGCCGCCGCCGACCAGCAGGCTGGTCGCCATGTCGGCCATGTCCTTGCCGAGCAGCTTTTCCGCTTCCTTGTAGACGGCCTCATTGTGGAAGGCGTCGATGATGTTCTGGTACTTTTCCGGATCGATGTCTTTCCAGTCCGTGCCGGGTTCCGGCATGTAGGTCAGATTGCCCGAAATCGTCAGCCCGTCGGTCGGCGACCATTGCAAAGCCGGCTTCTGATCTCCCGGCAACAGGTAAGGCACGAAATAGATGGCGTTGTCGGACACCGCCGAGGGCGGCGCGCCGCACTGGTCCTGCTCGACCGTGGTGCTCTGGATCGTGCCGCCTTCCGGTTTCCAGACGATCACCGTCGCCGGCCCGCATTGATTGCCGCCGTCGCCGACATCGAACAGCGCCACCTTGACGTCGCCGACCTCGATTATTTTGTCGAAGAAGACATCGTAATTGCTGGCCAACTGCTTGCCGTCATAGGCAAGCACCTTCTCGCCATACTGTTCCTTCTGGGTGATGGTCAGCGTGCCGCCTTCGAACGGGACGGGAGCTTGCTTGTCGTCATCGGAAGCATCGGCGGCGTTCGTCCCCTGATCGGCGGACGGCTGCTCCGTCGCCGGGGCCGGCTGTATGGCGGGCGTCTGGGTCTGCGCAGACGCGCTGGCGATTTGCCCCAGCAACAAGGCCAGCCCGCAAAGGCCGGCAAGAAGCGAACGTGTCATGACTGTCCCTCCACTCAGTCGCCGCGAACCGGCCCGAAAGGCCAGATCCATCCGTCCGGAGCGCGCCGCTCAGGCCCAGGGGCGCTGTTCGGCGTTCCGCTTCTCGAACGAAGCGATGGCGCCGGCTTTCTCCATGGTCAGGCCGATATCGTCGAGCCCGTTGAGCAGGCAGTGCCGCTTGAAGTCGTCGAGGTCGAATTTGACCACGCCGCCATCCGGCCCACGGATTTCCTTGGCTTCGAGGTCGACCGACACCGTGGCATTGGAGCCGCGCGAGGCGTCGTCCATCAGCTTCTCAAGATCCTCGGGGCTGACGGTGATCGGCAGGATGCCGTTCTTGAAGCAGTTGTTGTAGAAAATGTCGGCGAACGAGGTCGAGATGACGCAGCGAATACCGAAGTCGAGCAGCGCCCATGGTGCGTGCTCGCGGCTGGAACCGCAGCCGAAATTGTCGCCGGCGACCAGGATCTGCGCCTTGCGGTAGGCCGGCTTGTTGAGCACGAAATCCGGGTTTTCCGAACCGTCGTCCTTGTAGCGCATTTCGGCGAACAGGCCGGTGCCGAGCCCGGTGCGCTTGATCGTCTTGAGGTAATCCTTGGGGATGATCATGTCGGTGTCGACATTGACGATCGGCATCGGAGCGGCGACACCGGTGAGCTTGGTGAATTTTTCCATGGCTTTTGCCCGTGTTTTCGTTGCGGGGGAATTTGCTGAGGCCCGGTTTACACAAAGCCGGCGGCAAATAAAAGGCAACTGTTCGTGCACGGTGGCACAAGCCAGCCCGATGGTGCAATCTGGCGGCCATGGCAGAAAACGCACACGTCCTCTACGAAAGAGAATCCGCGCTCGACATCGCCGAATTCCGTCGCGTGCTGGTCGAATCCGGCCTCGGCGAGACACGGCCGATCGATGATGAAGCGCGGCTGCGGGCGATGCTGTCGGGCGCCAATCTGGTGCTGACCGCGCGCCTTGATATTCAGGGCAAGCCGCTGATCGGCGTCATCAGGGCGATCACCGACTTCTCCTGGGTCTGCTACATCTCCGAACTCGCCGTTTCCCGATCGGCACAGGGGCTCGGCATCGGCAAGGGCCTGATGGACGAGGCGCGCCGGCAGCTTGGACCATCGGTCGCCATCAGCCTGATCTCCATGCCCGATGCCGTAGGCTTCTACGAACGTATCGGCATGAAGCGCATGGCCGACGCCTTCTGGTTCGACCGCAAGGGTTAAGGCTCGCTCGAAATACTCTTCCGCAACCGTAGCGATCCTTCGCGCCAGCGTCAAAAAGAACCTTCCCTTTGCCCGCTCAAATCACATTCAATTCCCGGAACGCCCTTCCCTCCGCCACCCGCTCATACCCGAACGCCGAGCAATCCACCGTGCGATAACCGCCGTGCACGACCAGTTCGGCCAGCGCTTTGCCCACTGCTGGCGCCTGCTGCAGGCCGTGGCCGGAAAAGCCGTTGGCGAACAGGAAATTGCCGACGTCGGGATGCGGACCGATCACCGCGTTCTGGTCGAGCGTGTTGTAGTCGTAGTGGCCGGCCCAGGCACGGGTCGGCTTGATCGCCTCGAAGGCGGGAATACGGGTCGCCAGCACCGGCCAGATCACCTCTTCGAACAGTGGCCAGTTTACCTCGAAGTCGCCGGGATCGGGTGCGCAGTCGCCTTCCTCCGGTTCGGCGCCGCCGGTGAGGTAGACCGAGCCTTCCGGACGGACATAGATGCCGGAGGGATCGACCAGCAGCGGCATGTCGGCATATTTCTCGCGTGCCTCGAAGACGAAGACATTGCGCTTGCGCGGCTCGACCGGCAGATGAAGCCCGGCCATGGCAGCCACCTTGCCGGCGTTCGGGCCGGCGGCGTTGACGACGATGCCAGCCTCCAGCGTCTCGCCATTGCCCAGGCTCACTCCCGTGACGCGGTTGCCATCGCGCGCGATGCCGGTGACATCGGCGGTGATGAAATCGACTTTCTTCTGCCGCAGCGCCTTGCGGAACAGCGTCAGCATCGCATGCGCGTCGAACCAGCCTTCGCCGCTGCGGCCATAGGCGCCGGCTGAAATGCCCTCGGTCGACAGCCATGGGAACCGGCGCACCAGCTGATCCGCGTCCTCCAGCACAATGTCGGCGCCCTCCGCGATCTGCGCCTGGTGATTGCTCCTCAGGATCGGCAAGCCGTCCTCGCCGGCAAGGATGAGGTAGCCGCCCTCGCGAAAGCCGATATCGGCGTCATCCCCGAACTCTTCCTTCAACCGCCGGAACAGCTTCAGCGTGAACTGCGACAGGCGGATGTTTTCCGGGATCGAGAATTGCTGGCGGATCGAGGCCATGGACAGCGTCGTTGCCGCATGCGCGAATTGCGGATCACGCTCGATCAGCGCGATCGTGCCGGAAAACCCTTGCTCAAGCAGGTAATAGGCGACCGAGGAGCCGACGATGGCTCCGCCGATGATGACGATGTCGTAGCGCATGTTCTCTCCGATCCGGCCGATAGTGTCCTTCACGCCACCGGCAGAATGACCTCGAAGCGCGTGCCGCGCTCGCTGTCAACCAGCGCGATCATACCATCATGCGCTTTCAGGAGGGCCAGCACGATGCCAAGCCCCATGCCGGTGCCGCCCTGTTCGCGCCGCGTGGTGAAGAACGGCTCGAAAATGCGCACCCGGTTGCTCGGCGAAATGCCCGCACCGTCGTCGCTGACCAGGATCCTCGCCTTGCCGCCGGCGCTCGTAGCGGAGACAGAAACCTGCGTCGCGCCATGCCTGGCCGAATTGTCGATGAGATTGGCCAGCACGATAGCCGCGTTCTCGGCCGATATGCGCAATCTGATGTCGCCGCCCGCCCCGACGCTAACCGCGAGCCTGTTGTCGACGGGCAGCAGCGCCAGCGCCGCACCGAGCGATGTGCTTTCGCCGCTCGGCGCCAGGTTTTCGGCGCGTGCCAGGTCGAGCAGGCGCCGCACCAGCAGATTGAGCCGCCCCGCATCGGTGACGATATTGTTGGAGAAACGCCGCCGCTCCGCATCGTCCATCGCGCCACCGGAATCGCGCAGCAATTCGGCCGCGCCCTGGATCGCCGTCAGCGGCGATTTGAGCTCATGCGAGACATGTGTGGCGAAAGTCTGGACCGAGTCCGAGCGCGCCTGAAGCTTCTCGGCCATGTCGAGGAAGGCGGCGGACAGCTCCGCCATCTCTCGCGTGCCGTGGTGGTCGAGCGGCCGGATCGCCGTGCGGTCGCCGGCGGCGATGCGCTCGGTGCGGTCGATCAGCGCATAGATCGGCCGGCTGACGGTGCGCAGGAAGATGAGACCGATGAGCAGCGTGCCGCCGAGAATGGCGATCGCCGCCAACGTCACCTTGCCACGTTCGCCATAGAGATGCTTGATGATGTTGTTGGGCGTCCGCGACACATAGACGACGCCGGCGACCTGGCCGTCGACAGCGACCGGCAGAGCGACGAAGACACGCACCTTGGTGCCGCGGCTGACCGAATAGAGCGGTGGCGTCGGCTGGTCGGGAATGCGCAGCCTGAGCGCGCTGGCATAGTGGCCGGCAAGTGCTGTGCGCACCTCTTCGACCGCACTGAGCGACTGGCCGACCTCGCCGCGCCCGGCAATGACGACGCCCCGGGGGTCGAGCAGCCGGAAGCCGGCCAACGTGGTTTTCTGGGTGGCGTCGAGGATGCCGGACAGGCGCGCGCCGATCACCGCGAAGGCGGGATCGACGATCGCCGGCATCGCCGCCGGCCGGGTCGGCAGGACATAATCCGAGGCAAGATCGAGCTGCGGTTCGATTGGCCTGTAGAGCGGGTCCGGATTGACGCTGCGGCTTGAATCCCCACTTGGCTCCGGCATCGGCGCACCGAGCTTTTCCGGTGGGATGCCGGCGTCACGTACATCCCGCGCATAGATGGCGGCGATGGCAGCGCCTTGCGCGATCAGCTCCGCCTCGGTCTGGCGGATCAGCTGGTTCTCGTAGAGGCGGAAGAAGAACAGGCCGACCAGTGGCAAGGCCATCACCATGATCAGGATGGCGACGACGACCGTGGCAAGCCGTGGCCGCCATTTGCGGCCGATCCATTTGCTGGAGGCCGTCAGCCGCATCGGCCAAGCCGGAAGCCGACGCCATGCACCGTCTCGATGACATTTGGGCAACCCACAGCTGCCAGTTTGGCGCGGATGTTGCGGATGTGGCTGTCGACGGTGCGGCCGGCGACGTGGATGTTTGCGGCATAGGCGCTGGCCGTCACCGCGTCGCGGTCGAGCACATGCGCCGGCCGCGCCAGGAACCCCTTCAGGATCGAGAACTCTATTCCTGTCAACGATAACGGCTTGCCGTCGAAGCTGGCGGTATGGCTGGCCGGCGCCAGAGCCAGTTTGCCATGCGAAAACTGCCTGTCGTCGGCCGGTTCGGGCGCCGCCGGGCGGGCGCGCCGCAGGATGACGTTGACGCGGGCAACCAGCTCGCGCGGGCTGAATGGTTTCGTCACATAGTCGTCGCCGCCCATTTCGAGCCCGAGAATGCGGTCGATCTCCTCGTCGCGCGCAGAGAGGAACAGCACCGGCACATCGGATATATGCCGCAGCCGCCGGCAGACCTCCAGCCCGTCCATTTCCGGCATGCCGATATCGAGCACGACGAGGTCCGGTGCCCGGCGGCCGATTGCCTGCAAGGCGGCGGCACCGTCGGCCACCCCTGTCGTTTTCATGCCGGCCTTCTCCAAGGCAAAGCAGATCACCTCGCGGATGTGCGGGTCATCGTCGGCGACGAGGATGTGATGCGGCATGGATCAGCGGCCCGGCATGGAAGGTTCGATAGCGGAGGGAATCACGAACGGCTCCTTGGTGTCGAGATATCGAAGCAGCCGCCAGTCGCGAAAGCTCCAGGCCCGCCAGTTCTGCTGGATGGTTCGATACCAGATTTCGTCGCTGCCGCGCACGCCGGCCAGTTCGCGGACAGTGCCGGCGGCTGTCGTCTTGCCCTGGTGCTCGAGGAAGCGATCGAGCGCGGGAAACGCACCCGGACCGAGCGAGTGAAGATACCAGGCGTCTAGGGGAATGCCCTGGCCGGTCATTTCGAGGGAATGGTCGACATTGTAGTTGGCGATCGTTGCTGCGAAATTGATGAAACAGCCGGCATAAAGCGTCAGGGATAACGTCAGAAGATTGGCGGACAGCAGCCATTCGTTGGATTTTCTAAGCGCGATGCGGGCAATGATCAGGGCAAGGCCTGCTGCCACCAGCCCCATCCAGACAAAGGCGGCGACGCGCCAGTAGGTCAATGCATAGATGCCGACATAGAGGTCGAGCCGCAGGATCGACGAGATGACCAGCATGATGTTCTGCGCCACCCAGGCATACACCAGCCGGCGGATCAGCGGATCGGCCGAGGTTTCGCTGCCGGGTCGCAGCGCTGCCAGCACGAAGCCGGCGGCAAGCAGTGCCGTGACGATCAAGGGATAGGCGCCACGATGCGCGTAGGAGGCGTAGCTCAGCCCATCGGGAAGCGCTGCCCCGCCCCACAGATAGGCGGCGTCGAGCGCCGTCTGCAGCGCAAACAGGATGTTGAAGACGATCAGGGCGCGCAGGATGGCGGCCTTGCCGAACAGGATGTCTTCGATGGTGGTGGCGGTTTTGCCGGCTTGAGCGCTGACCGCCGGCAACGCGCGCGGGATGCGGCGAACCAGGCGCGGCAGGCGCGGTCGCAGAAAAGCCCAGACAGCGGCGAGCACGAACAGCCAGAAGGCAATCCGCGCCAGCTGGATAAGATCGAGCAGCCTCACGAGATCGATCAGCGACAGCCAATAGTCGATGACCGGATTGGCGGCACCGAACAGCGCCAGGAAGACCGCGCCCAGCGTCAGCGGCATCACCCAGACGGCGATCGCCGCCAGCCGGATGCGACGCCCACCGAACCGCCGCGCCGTCCTGCGCCAGCGGATGAAATCAATGACGAAGCGGAACGGCGCCGCCAGCCCGAACAGCACGATCTGCCCGGCAATGCGGGCGATGCTGTGCCGCAGCCGGCCGCTCAACGAAAGCGCGAAGACGGTCAGCGCCGCCAGCGCGATCGAGACCGACAGGGTGCTGACGTTTTCAGCCAGCGGCAGCAGCGGGACAAGCAAGGCGATGGGCTTGAGCCAGACCCGGCCGTCGTTGAAGGCGGCCGGGTGCACAGCGACGACCGCCGCGGCAATCAGCAGGGCGAACAGGAAAACCGTGATCCCGGCGGGCTGGCCATAGAACAGAAAATCCGCGAGCGCTGCCAGCAGGATGGCGACACCGAAACGGCTGCAATAGCTCGGCGCGGCGGAGAACAACGCTGTCATGACCTGGCTTTCCTGATGGCTTCCAGCCGAACCGTTGGCGGGCTTTTGCGGACAAAGGGAATGAGGGTTGCGACGGGACACGCGCGCGGCGGATCGGCCAGCCACCAGCCCTCGCTACGCAGTCGGTGAGGCAGGGACCAACGGGGCTTTGCTCGCTTGTGCATGCCGCTTGTCTCGCAAGCAGGCGGGGAAAGGGCAGGGCGGATCGGAGGAGGTTTTCCGCAGGCCCGTGCAGTTTTCGTGCAGGGGTAAACGCTGCCGATCTCCCCCCTCGTGGGGGAGATTGGCAGCTTCATGCCCCGACTTGCCTCACCCGCCCACAAGCGGCATAGATCAGCCATGGAAACCTACCGTCCGCGCCGCTCCGTGCTCTACATCCCGGCCTCCAGCGACAAGGCCTTGGCCAAGATCGCGCAGCTTGCCTGCGATGCCATCATCATCGACCTGGAAGACGCCGTCGCTCCGGCCGACAAGATCGCCGCCCGCGAAAAACTGGCCGGCATTTTCGCCGGCCATTCCGAGAGACGCTGCGAGATGATCGTGCGCATCAATGCGATATCAGGCGAATGGGGCGCCGACGACCTGCTGGCTGCCGCAAGCTGCGAACCCGACGGCATCCTTCTGCCCAAGGTCGACACGCCGCGCGACCTGCTCGAGGCCGGCGACGTGCTTGACGACAATTTTACCCCCGACAGCGTGAAACTATGGGCGATGATCGAGACGCCCAAGGCGCTGCTCAACATCGGCGCCATCGCCGAACTTGGCCGCGATCCGGCCTCGCGGCTCAATTGTTTCGTTGCCGGAACGAATGATCTGGTCAAGGAGACCGGCATTCTGGCGACGCCTGACAGGCGCTATCTCGTGCCATGGCTGATGCAGATGGTGCTGGCCGCACGCGCCGGCGGCATCGACATGCTCGACGGCGTCTCCAACGATTTTCGCGACCTCGACGCCTTCGCCCATGAATGCGCGGAAGCCGCGGCCATGGGGTTCGACGGCAAGAGCCTCATCCACCCGGCCCAGATCGAAGCCGCGAACCGCGCCTTCGTGCCGTCCACGGAAGCGGTGGCCGAGGCACGCTCGGTGAAGGAAGCCTTCGCGCTCGCCGAGAATGCCGGCAAGGGTGTGATCGCGCTGAACGGCAGGATGGTCGAACGGCTGCACCTGGCGCAGGCCGAAAAACTGCTGGCGAAGGCAGCCGCCATCGGGTCATAAATGCTCGATGGATGCGAGCGGGCTACAGCTACTCACGACAGGAATTGAACAATGAAACTCTACCGCTTTCTGTCCGCTCCGGACGATGCCAGCTTCTGCCACAAGGTGACAGCGGCGCTGAACAAGGGCTGGCATCTGTTCGGCTCGCCGACCTATGCCTACGACAAGAAGGCCAAAGCGATGCGTTGCGGCCAGGCCGTGGTCAAGGATATCGACGGTCAGGAATACGGGCCCGATACCAAGCTGAGTGACTGGTAGATTTGAAAAGCTCCGACGCAGGGTGTGTTGAGATTCAGGTCAGGCCGAGTCGAAAATGGTGGTTTCCGAGAACCGGAGCGGAGCGTACTTTTGGGTACGTGAGCACAGTTCTACCGCGACGCGGTAGAGCGGGGAAGCGCAGGAAGCCATCATTTGCAGGCCGGCATCACCCGAATATCAGCGCACCCTACTCCGCCGCCTCTTCGATCTTCTCCATATCTTCGTCCGACAGGCCGAAATGGTGGCCGATCTCGTGGATCAGCACGTGGGTGACGATGTCGCCCAGCGTCTCTTCGTTCTCGGACCAGTAATCGAGGATGGCGCGGCGGTAGAGCGTGATGCGGTTCGGGCCTTCGCCGGTCTGCGGGTTCCAGCGCTCGGCGATGCCGCGTCCCTCGAACAGGCCGAGCAGGTCGAATGGCGTTTCCAGCGACAGATCGTCCATGATTTCGTCGGTCGGGAACTCGGCGATCTGGATGACGATCTCGCCGGTCAGTTTGCGAAAATCCTCCGGCAGATGGGCGTACGCCTCCAGCGCCAGGAACTCCATTTCGTCCATCGAGGGCGAGAGTTCGTCGTGCCAGGTGCGGGTCTTGTAGATGCGGGCCATGCTTTGTCCTTTGATCCCGGCATATAGGCTTTCGCACCGGAATCGGCAAATGAACGGGCCGATGCGCCTGCGCCATCCCTACAGAGAGGAATAAATTCCCCATGACTCTGCTTGACTCTTGGGATGCGCTCTGGAATCTATAAGAACATAACAGGAACAATTGTGAGTGGAAGCTGACCGTCATGGCGATGACCGCCGTGGCGCGGGAGACTGTTTTTGCCCTGCGCCGCCAGATCGCGAAAATCGAGGGAACGCTGCCCGAGCGCTTGGCTGCGCCGGCAGCCGCACCCTTTGATGCTGACGTCAACACTGATCTCACAATCGTCCGGCGTGGCATTGCCGCGGCGTTGCCGGATGCGTTCCTGCCTATCGGCGTCGGGCGCCTCGATGCCGCCCTGAGCGGCGGGCTGCCGAAGGCCGCCCTGAGCGAAATCCATGGGCTTGAAACCCGCGATGCCGGGGCCGTCGCCGGCTTCGCTTTGTCGCTCACCAGCCTGATCCTCAAGCAAACGCCGGGGCTGCCGGTGCTGTGGATCGGCACATCGGAGATTTTTCGCGAGGCCGGCTTTCCCTATGCCAGGGGGCTTCACGCCTCGTTCGGCATCGAGCCGGAGCAATTGCTGTTTTCCGAGGCGCCAAGGCTCGTCGATGCGCTGTGGGTCGCCGAGGAGGCGGCCCGGATGACGGCGCTCGCCGCCGTCATCCTGGAAATCCGCGGCAATCCGCAGCGGCTTGACCTGACCGCGACACGCCGGCTGCATGCAAGGGCGCAAGCGGCCGGCCGGCCGGTGTTCCTGCTGCGGCAGGCGGCTGGGCCCGAACCGACGGCGGCACCCGTCCGCCTCATCGTCGCCTCGGCGCCGGCGGTGCCGCGCGACACCATCGCCGGGCCGCTGGCCGGCTCGATCGGCCGCCCCGCCTTCACCCTCACCATCGGCAAGAGCCGCACGGCCCTGCCTGGACAATTCACACTGGAGTGGAACCCCGATGAACGCGCATTCGACGAAAGAGCGGGCGACGAAGGAGCAGGTGGGGAAAGAAACCGGCCAAAGAATCCTGTCCCTATGGTTTCCCTATCTGGCGGCGGAAAGGATCCTGCGCCAGCGTCTGGGGCGGTCCTGGCGTTCCCGGCCGTCGGATCACCCCTCTCACCCGCCGCTCGTGATCAGCCATCGCGACCGCAACGCACAGCGCATCTCGGCCCTCGACGAGCGGGCTGAGGCGCTGCACCTGAAGCGCGACATGGGCATCGCCGATGCGCGCGCCATGCATCCGTCGATCGACGTCGTCGAGGCCGATCCGGAAGCCGATCGCCGCCTGCTCGAAGGCCTCGCCGACTGGTGCGACCGCTACACCCCGCTGGTGGCGCTGGACGGGGCAGACGGCCTGTTTCTCGACGTCACCGGCTGCACCCATCTGTTCGGCGGCGAGCGCGCCATGCTGGACGACATCCTGTCGCGCTTCTTCCATCAGGGTTTCGATGTCCGCGCCGGGCTTGCCGCGACGCCGGGTGCAGCCTGGGCGGCGGCACGCTTTTGCGGCGACCGCATCGTTGTGTCAGGCGAGGAGGAGGCGCTGCTGGCGCCCCTGCCGCTGGCCGCGCTGCGCATAGAACCTTCGACCCGCACCAGCCTGGAAAGTGTGGGCCTGCGCACGGCGGGCGCCGTCATGGCGGCACCGCGCGCGCCGCTCGCCCGCCGCTTCGGCGCCCTGCTGCTCCTGCGCCTCGACCAGGCGCTTGGCCGGCTCGACGAGGCGGTGTCGCCGCGCCTGCCCGTCGCGCCGCTTTCGGTCGAACGCCACCTCGCCGAACCCGTCACCCTGACCGAGGACATCGAACGGCTGGTGGGCATGCTGGCGGCGACCTTGAAGACCGACCTCGAGCGCCGCGGCGAGGGCGCCCGGACGCTGGCGCTGCTGCTCTTTCGCGTCGACGGCGCCGTCAGCCGCATCGCGCTCGGTACCTCGCGGCCGATGCGCGAACCCATGCTGATCCAGAAACTGTTCCATGAAAGGCTGGCCGCGCTCGAACAGGATATCGATGCCGGCTATGGTTTCGATCTGGTGCGGCTCTCGGTGTTGGCATCAGCCACCTTCGACATGCAGCAGGCCGATCTTGCCGGCGAGGTGACCGACGACGGCGCCGATATCGCGCTGTTCGCCGACCGCATCCGCGCCCGGCTCGGCGATGGCGCGGTTCTCCGGCCGGTCGCGGTCGAAAGCCATCTGCCGGAGCGTGCCGTCGCCACCATCCCCTTCACCGACGCGCCGTGCCGGACCACGCCGCCGAAGAAGCCGGACAGGCTGCAGGCACCAAAAACCATATTTCCGCCGGAACGACCGATCCGGCTGTTCCGCTCGCCCGAACCCATCGATGTGCCGGCCACCGAAATGCCGGAAGGACCGCCGCTGAACTTCCGCTGGCGGCGCGCGCTCTACCGGGTCAAGCGCGCCGAAGGGCCGGAACGCATCGCCGCCGAATGGTGGCGGGAAGCGCCAAGCGACGAGGCGGCATCGACGCGCGACTATTTCCGCATCGAGGATGCCGACGGCCGCCGCTACTGGCTCTACCGGCAAGGCCTCTACGGCGGCGCCTCGCAAGTCCCGCCGCGCTGGTTCCTGCATGGAGTCTTCGCATGAACGCGCTGACGGTCATTCCCTATGCCGAGTTCGGCATCCAGTCGAATTTCTCCTTCCTGCGCGGCGCCTCCAAGCCGGAGGAGCTGGTGGTCGCGGCCAAGCTCCTGGGCTTCTCGGCGATCGGACTTGCCGACCGCAACACGGTGGCCGGCGTGGTGCGCGCCTGGCAGCAGGCCAAGGTCGAAAAACTCTCCTATCACCCCGGCTGCCGGCTGGTTTTTGACGACGGCACGCCGGACATCCTCGCCTATCCCCAGGACCGCAAGGGCTGGGGGCACCTCTGCCGCATGCTGACGCAAGCCAATCTGCGCGACGAGAACGAAAAAGGCGCCACCCTTCTCCAGCGCGGCGACCTGCTCGAATGGGGTGACCTGATGTCGCTGGCGGTCCTGCCCGGTCTGTCGACGGGGGCGCAAGACAGTCTTGCCTTGCTTGGTGAGCTCAAGGGCCGTTTCGGCAGGAACCTGCGGCTTGGCGTTTCGCCCGATTACGCCGGCAATGACCGTTTCCGCATCGAGCAGGCGGCAGCACTTGCCGAGAGCGCCGGCATTCCGCTGATGGCGACCAACGACGTTCTTTATCACACCGCCGAACGACGCCCGTTGCAGGACGTGCTGACCGCGATCCGCCTCAACACGCCCGTTGCCGAGGTCGGGCTGCAACTCTCCGCCAATGCCGAGCGCCATCTGAAGCCGCCGATGGAGATGGGCCGCCTGTTCCGCCGGCATCCGCAGGCGCTGGCCGAGACGCTGCGGTTTGCGCAAGAGCTGACTTTTTCGCTTGGCGACCTCCAGTACAACTACCCCGACGAGCCGACGGAATCGGGTCTTGGTCCACAGGCTGAGCTGGCGCGACTGGCTCGGGAGGGAGCGGCGAACCGCTATCCGGCTGGTGTGCCGGATTCCGTGACCAAGCGCATCGAGGAAGAGCTCGCTTTGATCGAACGCCTCAACTATGCCCGCTATTTCCTGACTGTCTACGACATCGTCAAGTTCGCGCGCAGCAAGGATATTCTCTGCCAGGGACGTGGATCAGCCGCCAATTCGGTCGTCTGCTTCTGCATCGGCATCACCGAAGTGGGGCCGGAAAAAATCGATTCGCTCTTCGAGCGCTTCATTTCCGAGGAGAGAAACGAGCCGCCGGATATCGACGTCGATTTCGAGCACGAAAAGCGCGAAACCGTAATCCAGTACATCTACGAGAAATACAGCGGCAAGCGCACGGCACTTGCCGCCGCCGTCATCAGCTATCGCGGCCGGTCGGCGCTGCGCGAAGTGTCGAAGGCGATGGGCCTGTCCGAGGATGTCAGGGCATCGCTTTCCGGCTCGATCTGGGGTTGGTCGACATCGGAGCTTGGCGAGAAGGAAACCCGCGCCGGCGGCCTCGACCGCACCGACCCGGTGTCGAGGCACGTGATGGAGCGTGCCAATGAGATCATGGGCTTCCCCCGCCATCTCTCCCAGCATGTCGGCGGCTTCGTCATCACCAGGGACCGGCTCGACGAGATTGTGCCTATCGTCAAGACGGCGATGGACGAGCGCAAGATGGTCGAATGGGACAAGGACGATCTCGACGCGGTGAAGATCTTGAAAGTCGACGTGCTGGCGCTCGGCATGCTGACCTGCCTGCAACGCGCCTTCACCTTGCTCACGGATCACTATCCTAATGCGCGGGATGAGTATGGGCAGCCCTATGTGTTGGCCACCCTGCCGCCGGAGGACAGGCAGGTCTACAAGATGATCTGCCGCGCCGACACGCTCGGCGTCTTCCAGATCGAATCGCGGGCGCAGATGTCGATGCTGCCGCGCCTCCAGCCGAAAACCTTTTATGATCTCGTCATCGAGGTGGCGATCGTTCGGCCGGGCCCGATCCAGGGCGATATGGTCCATCCCTATCTGCGCCGCCGGCAAGGCAAGGAAAAACCCGAGTATCAAAAACCGGAGCTGGAAGCGATCCTCAAGAAAACGCTTGGCGTACCGCTGTTCCAGGAACAGGCGATGAATATCGCCATCGTCGCCGGCGGTTTCAAACCGGGCGAGGCCGATGAACTGCGCCGCGCCATGGCCACCTTCAAGCGCACCGGCACCATCGGCAATTACCGCGACCGTATGATCAATGGCATGGTCGGCAAGGGCTACACGAAGGATTTCGCCGAACGCTGCTTCAAGCAGATCGAGGGTTTTGGCGAATATGGCTTTCCCGAAAGCCATGCCGCTTCCTTCGCCCTGCTTGTCTATGCCTCCTGCTGGTTCAAGACCTTCTATCCCGACGTGTTCTGCGCCGCGATCCTGAATTCGCAGCCGATGGGGTTTTACCAGCCGGCCCAACTCGTGCGCGACGCAAGCGACCATGGCGTCGACATCCGCGACGTCGACGTCAATTTTTCGGTGTGGGATTGTACGTTGGAAAAGGCGCCATTCGATCCGGCCCGCATCCTGCCACGCCATGCCGAAATGCGCGGCGTCATCGAGACGAAGCATGCCGTCCGGCTCGGCTTCAGGCAGATCAAGGGCCTGTCGAAGGAGCGCATGGAGGCTTTCGTCGAGCGGCGCGGCTCAGGCTATGTATCCGTCAGGGATGTCTGGCTGCGCTCCGGCCTCGATGTCGGCGAGATCGAAAAACTGGCGCAGGCCGATGCCTTTCGCTCGCTCGGTCTTGACCGTCGCGAAGCCCTGTGGGCGGTGCGCGCGCTCGACGGCAAGAGCGCCGCCGAAAGGCTGCCGCTGTTCGACCAGCCGGCGCTTCGCCTGCGCGAGCTGGAACCGGAGACGAGGCTGCCGAAAATGCCGCTCGGCGAGCATGTCATCCACGATTACCGCGCGCTCGGCCTGTCGCTGAAGGCGCATCCGGTCGCCTTCCTGCGCGAGCGGCTCGACCGCGCCGGCGTCATCCCGAATGCGAATCTTCCTTCCGTGCGCGACGGCAGGCGCGTCTCGGTCGCCGGCCTCGTGCTGGTGCGGCAGCGCCCCGGCAAGGGCAATGCGATCTTCCTGACGCTGGAGGACGACAAGGCGGTGGCCAACATCATCTTCTGGCAAAGAACCTTCGACCGCTATCGGCCTATCGTCATGGGGGCCCGGTTCGTCAAGGTCACCGGGAAATTGCAGTCGGAATCGGGTGTGGTCCACATCGTTGCCGGGAAGATCGAGGATCTGACGCCCTGGCTGACCGTGCTTCTGGAGAAGGTCAGCGAGGCTGCACCAGCGGTTCCTCCGAGAGACCTCGCCAAGGACGGTTCGGATCGCTCCAGCCCCGCCAAACAAAGCGCGCCGATCCGGCAGGATCTCGCAACGCTGTCGGAAGAAGCGGAACAGGTCATGCCCAAGGGGCGGAATTTTCAGTAGGCAAGGCCATGCCAAGAACGGAACGAAAGCGGACGTCGGCGATCCTTCGCGCCCCCCTCTGTCCTGCCGGCCTATTGGGTACAAGAAACGTGCCCCTCAGCCCGGCCCACCCAGACGCGGAGGTGGCGGGGCCAGCACATCCTCCACCGAAAGCGTCCGCGCCTCGGAAGGCAGCATGATCGGGATGCCGTCACGCACCGGATAGGCAATCTTGGCGACCCTGGAAATCAGTTCGCCGCGCTCCGGATCCCAGGCCAGCGGCCCCTTGGTCAGTGGGCAGGCCAGCAACTCCAGCAGCTTGGGGTCGACCTTCTTCCCGTCACGTCCGTCCGCCATCGCGCCCTCTTACTGCAAACTCGACCCAAAATCCTCATTCTCGCGCGCCAGCGCCATTTCGGTGATGGCGATCAGCGTCTCGGCCCGGGTCTTCAAATCCGCCGCTTCGAGCAGCGCCTGTTTCTCGGCTGGCCCGTAGGGCGCCATCATCGACAACGCATTGACCAGCATGGCATTTTCGGCCCGGCTGACGCTTTCCCAGTCGGCCTCGAGGTCGTTGGCCTGCAGATAGGCGCGAAATGCCTTGAGCAGCGATGGCCGGTCGATCTCGTTGCCCGCCTGGTCCTCATCGAGATCGGCAAGGAAAGGCGAGGGCTTGCACTGGCGAAACGGCGTCTTGACCGTCAATTCGTGGGCGATGCGGAACCGGCACACGCCCTGCAGCGAAATCAGGTAACGGCCGTCGCCGCTCTCGGAAAAGGCGATGATGCGCCCGGCGCAACCGACATTGCAGAGTTCCGGCTCACCGTCGTCGCGCAAGGCGCCGTCGAGACTGGGCTGGATGACGCCGATGAGCCGCGAGCCGGCGATCGCCTCGTCCACCATCTGCAGATAGCGCGGCTCGAAGATGTTGAGCGGCATGCGGCCTCCCGGCAGCAAAAGCGCCCCCTCGAGCGGAAAGATAGGGATCGTCGACGGCAAATCCTTGGCGAGCCGGTAATGCGCGTTTCCCGCTTGCACCTCGTTCCTCCGATCGCGCCATCAAGAAGCGCGTGAGTTCTTGGCCCTAATCTGGCGCAATCATCGCCGACGCCAAGCCCGTGCGGCAAAACAACCGGCAGCCGGCTCAGGAAAACAGCAGCGCCGACAATTTGCGGCGCGCGGCCAGCGTCGCCTCGTCGGTCATGCCCCAGGCCTCGAACAGCTGCAGCAATTGCGTCCTGGCGCCATCCTCGTTCCAGGCCCGGTCGGCCTTGATGATGGCCAGCAGATTGTCGGCGGCGGCCGTACGGTCGCCGTTGGCGTTCTGGATCATGGCCAGATCGAAACGCGCCTGGTGATCTCCGGGATTTTCCGCAAGGCGCCGCTCGAATTCGGCTGGATTGCCGAGAGCCGCCGCCTGCGCCGCAACCGCCATCCTGGCGCGCAGGGCTGCCAGTGGCGGCGCATCCTTCTTGGCCTCCGGGGCTGTTGCCAAAAGCGCCTCGGCGCCTTCCGTGTCGCCGGCCTCGAACAGCAGCTCTCCCAGTCCGGCGATCGCCTCGATCGTCTCCGGCGCCTGCGCCAGGATGGCGTCATAAATGTCGGCCGCGGTCTGCATGTCGCCGGCGTCGCGCGCCTCGGTCGCCGCTGCCAGAGCTTCGGCCACCGGCGGCGCGCCATTGCCCTTGCCGCCGACCTTGGTGATGAATTCGTTGATCTGGCTCTCCGGGATGGCACCCATGAAGCCATCGACCGGCTGGCCGTCCTTGAAGGCGATGACCGCCGGGATCGACTGGATGCCGAGCTGGCCGGCGATCGACGGATGGTCGTCGATGTTCATCTTGACCAGCTTGACCCTGCCGCCGGCGGCCTTGACCGCCTTCTCCAGCTGCGGCGTCAGTTGCTTGCAAGGTCCGCACCAGGGCGCCCAGAAATCGACCAGCACCGGCTGGCGGCGCGATTCCTGGATGACATCGGCGGCAAAGGCAGCCGTCGTCGTGTCCTTGATCACATCGGCGGGAGCGGCGGGCGTATCGCCAAGCGCGACTTTCGCCGGCGCCGGCGCGGTTCCACCATACTGCACCGAGGTGGTGTACTGGCCGCCATTGCCGCCAAAGGGGCCGCCGAACGGATTGTTGTCGCTCATCTCTTTACCCTTCCGTGGCGCCGCCGGCCGGCAGCCAGGCGCCCTATGCTTCAGACCATCGGTTTTAAGCCATCCATGTGGCGATCACGCGGAGACTTTCAAGATAGCAGCATCGTGCCCGGTTGCCTCGACGAATCTGATCAGGTCGCCCGCTGCGATCGATGTCGTCGCCTCATTGGTCAGCGGATGCCCATTGATCACCGCATGCTCCATCAAATCCTTGTCGAGCACGAGCTTGACCCTGTTTGCCGTGTCGTTGATGATGCCAAAGACCGTGACGGCGCCCGGCGTGACGCCGAGCAGCTCCATCAGCATCTCCGGTTTGCCGAAAGAAACCCGGCTGGCGGCGCCGATCACCTGGTGGATCTGCTTCAGGTCGACGACCGCGTCCTCGCCCACGGTCACCAGAAAGAAATTGTCCTTCTTGTCCTTCAGGAACAGGTTTTTCGTGTGCCCGCCGGCGATCTCGCCGCGCAGCGCCCGTGAATCGGCGACGGTATAGAGCGGTGGATGGCGCTTGGTCGAGGCAGCAATGCCCAGCTCGGCAAGAAAGGCAAAAAGTTCGGCTTCGGTCTTCGGCATCGGTTTCGTCTTCGTCCCGTTTGTGAGCCCATGCCGTTTACGGCCAATGGGGCAGCCGACACAAGACCGTCATGCGAGATCACGGTGAGCGGCACCCGCCCTTTGCGGCGGCGCCCCCGCCGCCCGCCACTCGCGCGCCCGCCGGCGGCTTGCCGGCCTCGCTTGCCGGGTCGTAAAAAAGCCTGCGATTTCCCTGTTGCAATCGCCGCGCTCTTCAGCCATATAGGCCCGGCTTGCGGCCAAGACGCCGTGCGAGCGGGTGTAGCTCAGGGGTAGAGCACAACCTTGCCAAGGTTGGGGTCGAGCGTTCGAATCGCTTCACCCGCTCCAATTTCCTCTTAGGAAATCAAGCATCGAAAAGCCGCGGTCCGCCGCGGCTTTTTCGTTTTTGGACATTGTCGAACTGGGAGCTTGGGCCGAACTGCGCTTCGTCCATCCGCCTCTCATGTCACATAAAATTACAGCCAGGAACGCTTCCCGCCTCGCCTCGTTAGCCCTCCATCACCTAGCGATGGAGAAAAACCAATGCAGGATATTTCCGGTAAGCGCGTCGCTATCCTTGCGACAAACGGGTTCGAACAATCCGAGCTTGAAGTTCCGCTCAAAAAATTACGCGAGGCGGGCGCCGAGGTCGATGTCGTGTCGCTCGCAAGCGGCAAGATCAAAGGCTGGGACCTCAAGGACTGGGGTCGGGAGATTCCCGTCGACAAGACGTTGGATGAGGCGCGGTCGGACGACTATGACGCGATCGTCCTGCCCGGCGGGGTTATCAATCCGGATCTGCTGCGCGTCGAGCGAAAGGCCCTGGACTTCATCGAATCGTTCTGGTCGGCCAAGAAGGTCGTCGGCGCGATCTGCCATGCGCCCTGGCTTCTCGCCGAGACCGGCATCGTAAGGGGTCGCCGGGTCACGTCTTACAAATCGATCAAGACCGATGTGATCAACGCCGGCGGTCTGTGGGAGGACACCGAAGTCGTCACCGACCAGGGGCTCGTCAGCAGTCGCAATCCCGGCGATCTCGACGCGTTCTGCGACAAGCTCGCCGAGGAGATCAGGGAAGGGCGGCACGACAGAAGGGTTGCTGCCTAGCCGCCTGTCCGCCCAGACGATCGGTTGCGCAAGCTTTTCACAGTCAGCCCTTCGCCCCATCCGCCTTCCGCAGCGATGCCTGATGCACCAGCGAGGTCCAGCTGTTGGTCGAGGCGAGGTGGCAATAGAGCAGGCCGAGCGCGCCTGATTTGCGCAGGTCGAGAAACGCCTCGTCGCTCAATTGGTTGAAGGCCGGCTCGTCGATCACCTGGAAGTCGGTGAGATTGAGCACCTCGCCGCCCTCCAGCGTCACCTTGCTCTGGCGCGGCGCAAAAAGGCCGTGCGCGTCGATCTTTTCGACCATCTCGCGGGTGGCTCGGAAGTCGATCTGGAACTGGTTGCAGAAGGCGAGCGCCTGTCTGGTCGCTTCGGTCGGCTCGTTGCCGGTGAAGAACGGCAGGATCTTGTCGTCGCGCAACGGCGCCAGCAGCTGGTCGACGACACGGTCGCTGGACCGTTCGACGCACAGCGTCAGCCGGCCGGCCGATGTCGGGTCTTCGGCCAGGATGAAGGGGAAGCGGCGGACATAGGCGGGGATGTAGTGGGGCCCGGTCCATTTGCCGTCGGCATCGACGAACAGGTTCTCGTTCTGGCGCACGCCGGTGATGATCACCGGCGACTTGGCCGGGCCGATGAAGACGATCGGGTAGGAGCGCATCGCCGCCGGCATTTCCGACGCGACCACCGGAATGGCGTGCGCCGAGCGGGCGAAGCCGAAGTCACTGCGCGCGGTCAGGCCAAGCGAGCCGTGCCGCGCCGGATTGAGCGCCTCGGGCCTCGAATAGAACAGCGGCAGCGCATCGCCCGGCACGTCCGTCTTTGCATCCGCCATCATCCGTCTCCCGCACGCCCGTCAGGCTGCCAATGGTCCCGAAGCCGGGATCTATGCTTTGTTTGCGCTGATCTTGGATCGAAAGGAATCCCGCGCAGGAACAAAGTACTACAGCGTCTCTTGCGCGCATAAAAGGACAGGCGGTGCTGTATTTTGGGATTGCGGCGACGAATTGTCTTAGGGCGCCCGGCCCGGCAGTCTGCCTGCCTCTGGACAGCTTACGGCGAAGCGGCGACAGTGCCGCCGCTGGAGCAATTCCGGGAAAAGTGTGCAGCGGTTTTCCCCTGGCAATTGCGGAGAAACAAAAAGCTGGATCGGATCCGAACGCTGAACCGCTCCAGCGCACAGATTGAGGCAAACGGGATGGCGTCGGTGTCGGATTTCGAGCAGGGACAAACCTTCACCATCGAAGCCGGGGGCAAGCAGATCCCGCTCGAACTGAGCGCGGTCAAACCCATCGCCGCCAGCCCGCGCCCAGGTGGCGGTTTCTCGCTGCTGTTCAGAGGCCCGCGCGACATCGCGCTGCCGCAGGCGACCTACCTTTTCACCGGGGAAAGCGGCAGCCACGAGATCTTCATCGTGCCGGTCGCCGCCGATGCGGCCGGGCGGCTGTACGAAGCGGTGTTCAACTAGGCGACGTTTGCTTTTTGAGGCGACGCTTGCGCTGCGGCGCGAAACCTTGACGCCAGCGGGACAGCCATCGTCTCACCCCGCCCCGCCGCTCGGCGCCGCACACGCCATCAAATCGTATACACCCTTGTCCTCGACCACCGCAAAACCGAGCCTGACATAGAGCCACCTGGCCGGATTGTGCTTCTCGACGTGGATCGATACTGATTTGCCGGCTAACCATGCCTGGTCGATGAGATCGCGCAGCAGTGCGGTGCCGTAGCCCTTGTGGCGATGCTCCGGCAGGAAGGCAATGTCGATGATACGGTGCTGGCTTGGCCAGCGCTCGATGTAGAGCCGGCCGATGTCTTTCCCCGCTCGTTCCACCACCAGCCAGTCGGCCTCGGGATAGTGTTTTTGGTAATGCGCGTGCTGCGCCTGGAACTGCATGCTGAGGAATTCGGCCTTCTGCGCGTCGCTCCACGCCGTCACGGCGAGTTCATCCATGCGCGTCGAGGCGTAGAGCCGCGACAGGAACGGCATGTCCGCGTCCATTGCCGCACGAAAGCGGAGCCCGGCCTTGTCGGAGCGCGACCATACCGGACGTGCCTGTTTCGTTTCTGCCACGCGACCGGAAATCAACCGTCAGACCGGCGGCGTCAGGTCGCGCACGACGACGATCTGCTTGAGATTGTTGTCGGTCAGCGACGTCCAGTTATACTCCCATTCGGAACTGTCGATGCCCATCTGGTTGATCGTCCACAGCCCGTTGGTGCCGTCCGGCATGCGCGCCAGGCTGAACAGAGCAAGCCGGCCATCGGCATTGTAGTTGAGCGTCAGGCGCGTCGAGCGAAGGGATGCGCCGAAATCGCGCCATCCCGACCAGTTCTGGGTGTAGGCATCCCATTGCGCGTTGAATTGGAGGAAATGCTGGTCGGCGGCGACCAGCACGATATCGCCGTCGCCCTGGATGCCGGCGGCAAGCGCCAGGTTGGACGCCCTGGAGTAGCCAGGTGTCGCCCACTGCGTCCACGTATCCGATCCGGCGGGCATCTGGCGCGTATGCAGCACCTGGCCGCTCTGGGTCAGGGCGAACAGATTGGTGGCGCCGAGCGGGCCGATCACCGGCGCCATCTCGATGAAGCCACCTGTCTGGGTCGTGTCGATCTGCACCCAACCCGTCCAGTCGGCGGCCCTCAAGGCCCGCGCCTTCGCCTGCTGGCAGCGATAGAGATGCAGGTTCGAATTGATGCCGAACAGCGCGATGCGGCCGTCACCCTGGCGTATCGCCGAAACCGTCACAAGCCCGCCGGGGATCTGGATCCAGTCGCTCCACGGTTTGGCCGGCGGCGCCGGCACCTCGACGGTGACGACGATCGGCGTCGTCGTGCCCGGTGGCGTGATGGTTTTCTGCACCTGCACGATCTGGTCCGGATTCTGGTAGATCCACCAGATGCGGCCCTGATTGTCGGTGACGAAGACTTCGATGCGGCCATCGGCATCGCGCGCCATCGAAAGCTTCTGGTAGCTGGTCGCGCCGGGCGGCGTGCCGATGCTCATCGGCGCGGTCCATTTCTCGACCGGGCCGATCTGGTTGGCGTCCTCGGTGATGAAGGACAGGTTGGTGGTTCCCGATGGCTGCGCGACCACCGCGACGCGGCCGTCCCTGGTCAGCCCCGCCGTCATGATCACCCAGGCGCCGGGCGCGATGAACGACCAGGCCGAAGGCCATGGCCCGTTCGGCGAAAGCTGCGCCTTCTGGATCAACTGCCCCTTGGCGGAATCGATGCCCACCACCATCAGCCGAGACAGTTCGAAGAATGACGCGCCGGCCGGCTTGTGCTGGTAAATGGGTGGGGGGCTGGACGGCGCCGGGCGAGCCCTGGCCCTGGAGGGCGCTTTCCGCGCCGGCGTCTTCGCCGCGGGGGCCTTCGACTTCGGTTCTGCGTTCTTGGCCATGATATCGGTCCTGCCCTGTTGGCTCGGTCAGCCTCTTGGTGGGAAAATGCCTTGCAGCGCGATGCAGAAATAGCAGGTGAGATAGGGCTGCATATTGTTGTGCGGCTGGTCGCCGCCGATCGGCCGCACCGCCTGATCGCTGAGCGGCGTCAAAGTGGCCGTCGCCGAGTAGGACTGCCCGGGAGCCGTCCGCGCGAAAGATCGTGCGGGACTTGGCGCCGCCAGATTGGCGGGATTGACGTTGGCCATCAAATTGTGCCCGTGCTGCGGCATCTCCGATATCAGCAGCGACACTGTCTGCGAACCGCCCGTCTCGCCGAGATCGTGCAGCGAAAGCCCAGGTCCTTGCCCTGGGTGCATCGGTGCGCGGCCTTGCAGATCGGGCAAGGCAAAGTTGGACTTGCCGTCGCCGCCATAAGTGGTGCCGAGCAACGAGAACAGCGCGGTGTTCTGCGACAGCGGTAGGAGCTGGCCATCGCACCAAGCCCAGCCGCTGGGCGCGAAATTGAAGGGAAAGATTCGGATTTCGGCGACGAATGGGTCAGCCATGATGTCCTCTCAGGTCGGCGACGGAAAAATGCCGAAAAGCGAAATGATAAAATTGACGCAGAGATACGGCTGGAAGTTCGTATGCGGCTGGCTACCGCCGGTCTGCCCGGCCGTCTGCGGGGACATCGCCGCAGCCGCCGGTGCCTCACGATAGATTTGTGACGCGCCGACCTGCCCGGTCATGTTGCCGGCCGGGGTGCTTGCCCCGGCATTGTTTAGCGAAGCAAGGAACGGATGCGTGTGCGATGGCATCTGCTGGGGCGTAAGCGTGACTTCTTCCGCGCCACCAGTTTGGGAAAGAATGAAATCGGCGCTTTGATGGATCGGAAGGCGGCCGCGCAGGTCGGGCAGCGCGAATGTGCTCTGGCCATCGCCGCCATAGGTGGTACCGATCAGTTGGAAAAGCGTCTCGTTCTCCGAGATGGGCAGCAGCTGCCCTTCGCAGAACATCCAGCCGGCTATCGCAAAATTGCCGGCAAACATGCGAATTTCGCCAACGAAGGGTTGTCCCATGGCTGCGCTCCCTCAATTCGGCGACGGGAAGATGCCCTGCAAAGCGATGCAGAAGCTCAGGGTCAGAAATGGCTGCATGTTCAAATGCGCCTGGTTGTTGCCGACGGAGGCCAGCGTACCGGGATCCATCGCCGTGACGTTCCCGGGCGGCGTATAGGTGTTGGCGACGGTTGCCAGCAGATTGCCCGTGGGCACCGGCACATCGGCACTGGCGGTGGTGGCCTGCTCGACATGACTATGAAACGGCAATTCCGCGATCGAAAGCGTGTGCACCTGTTCGCCGCCGCGCTCGCCCAGCGTGTGCCCGCCGCCGACATGAATCGGCACGCGCCCGCGATAGTCGGGCAGCGCGAAATTCACCCGGCCGTCGCCGCCGAAGGTGGTGCCTAGCAGCGAAAACAGCGCTTGGTTCTGATTGATGGGCAGCAACTGTCCATTGCAGAGCGCCCAGCCCTTTGGCGCGAATATGAAAGACATAATTCTGATTTCGGAAATAAATGGTTCCGACATCGCCACCTCCTCGTTGTTTCCGCATACTAACGCACCACAGTGACATTACGCAACGACAGGAGAATCGCAAATAGAGAAATATCTTGAATGCGCTTTTATTAAAATTCGGCAGAAATCCATTTAGCAACTGGGTAGAAATCGTCATCGCTCGAACGTTCCCCGAGTGAATACCAACCTGATCAAACTGAGCTGCCGCATAGAGCCCGATCAAAGGTTGAGAACCTTAGTGTTGCTTGCCGAATAAATGATTTGGTTGATCAGGGCGGCGTTACCGGCAGAGTATTCACCAGCACGATTGTACCCACTCCACCCGTGTCATCGTAGGTAGGTGCGCCCACATTGTCGTCCTGTACGACGCCTCCGGCGGTGCCCGCCACCGAGCCGTTGCGAGACAGATTGAAGTGTGTACTGGCGTTGAAGTTGCTTAAGCTGACGTCCACAATTGCATTTGGCCCGCCGGCGAAGGTGTTTTGCTGCACACCCGCACCGCCGAGCACGAGGTTCATCGTGCTTGTATCCCCGGCCGTGCCGCCATTATCGGCAAAGAATGCGGAGAACGGGAATGCGCTACCTGGCGCAGTCACACTGTTGCCGAACACTGAAGCATTCATTGTCGCGCCACCATCGTTGTTCTGCAGGTGGATACCTGTATTGCCCCAGCCGGCGATGGTGTTGTTCTGGATAAGCGTGGTCAACGAGCCGCTGGCGCCTGCGGAGCGGACGAAGATGCCATCGGAATTCGAGCCCGTTTTGGCAACCAGCGTGTTGCCGACGATTCTGCCGGTCATAGTGCCGAGGTCCTGGCCCTTGGCGACGAAGATGCCGACCGTGTCGAAGGCATTGGCGCCGCCATCGCTGTTGACGTTGTTCGAGATGTTGAAGGTCGTCGTCGCGGCGGACGTGTTGCCGGCAGAGCCGCTGCGCACCGAAATTGCCGTGCCGCCGCCCGGTATGATCGTCTGGCCATTGTGGAAAATATTGTTGGTGGCGACCACATCCATGGTCGTATTGTTGTTGGCGACCGCCTCGAAGAAGTCGGAGCGCGTGCCAGAGAACGTGTTGTTGTCGAGCGTCACATTCGCGGTTGCGTTGTTGTAGACGGTGAAGCCGACATTATCGTTGCCGAGGGTTGAACTGATCAGGCCGAACGTGTTGCCGCTCATGGTCAGCCGGTTCAGCGTGCCGCTGGTGTTCCAGACGGCGAGATTTCCGTACGCGCCGCCGCTGATGTTGGAACCAGTTATCGAGGCGCTGCCGAGCAGATTGTCAAAGCGGACAGCGCTTTCTTCAATATCGCCGGCATCGTTGGAGCCGTTGACGCCGCTGATGGTCATGCCGGTCATCGTGAAGCCGGTAACCGTCTTGCCGTAGATAGCGAAGTTGGAGAAGTCGTTGAGCTGCATGTTGGCCAGCGATACGTTCGCCGTGCTGCGCAGGAAGATACCGGTGCCGCCTGTGCCGGACGTGGTGTTGCCGGCTGCGGTGCTGCCGTTGAGGATATCGCCGCCGGTCTTATTCGAGATCGTGCCGCCGGAACCTGCACTACCCGTACCCGTCACGGTCAGTCCGCCGCCTGAGCCGGTGTTGTCGAGGACTATGCCTGCGTTGCCGCTCAATCCTGTGGACGAGATACTCTGGAAATTCAGCCCGCTGGCGCCGATCGTCGTGTTGACGACATTGAGCGCCGTGCCTGTGCCGGACGCGATCGTGTTGCCGGCGCCCTGCACCGTCACCGTCCCTCCGCCCGTGGCGCTGAAGCCGTCGCCGCTCGTTGTGTTGATCGCCAGCCCGCCATTGGTGAAATTGATGGTTGCGCCGGGATTGCTGGTCAGGATGACGGCGGCGTTGACGCCGGTCGAGAGCGTCTTGACTCCGCCGCCGAAGTTGATCGTGCCGCCAGCGTTGCTGAGCACGGCAATGCCCAGCCCGCCATCGTTGCGGGTGATCGAGCTGGCGCTGTCGAAATTGACCGAGCCGCCGGCCATGCCGCGGATGTTGGCGACATTGCCGCCAGGATTGGTGATGTCGACATTGTTCAGGTTGACGACCGCGCTGACGTCGTCATTGCCCGGCGTGCCCTGGTCGCCATCGACGACGAAGGCATTGTTCGCAGCCCCTGCGTCGGTCTGGATGGCGACATTGTTGAAGGTGTAGGTGCCGGTCGCATTGTTGGTCGAATCGCCGAGAATGACGATGCCGGCCGTGCCCGTCAGGCTGGCATTGTTGACGGTGACGCTGCCCGCCGCGCCGTCGATCACAATGCCGGTGCCGCCGGTGTCGTTGAGCCCGTTCGCCACGGCGGTGGTGAAATTCACCGAACCGCCGGCGGTGTCGGCGACGACGATCATGCGCTGGCCGGCGGTGGCTTGCGTGATCGTGCCGGCATAGGTGACGGTGGCGGTGCCGCCATTGACGTTGAACGCCGTGCCGCTGGGGCTGACGATGGAGGTACCGGTACCGAAATTGAACGTGCCGCCCGAGCCGTTGAGGATGTCGACGCTGGCATTGCCGCCATTCAGCGTCGTCGTGCCGACGAAACTGTAGATGCCGTCCGCATTGTCGAACTGCAGGCCGGTACCGTTCGTTGCCGACAGCGCGCCGGTGGCGAAGTTGAGCGTGCCGCTGTGCCCGCCCGCGACGCTGACCAGGGTCGCATTGTTCGACTGGCTGACATTGCCGGTATAGTTGAGGTTGGCGGTGCCGCCGCTGACAGCGATGGTTGCCGCGCTGCCGCCGACCAGCGTGCCGGCGCCGAGATTGATCGTCCCCGACCCGATGACGTTGGTGAGGACGACGGCGCTGTTGCCGCCGGCGCCGTTGCTGGTCGAGGAAAAATTCATGCCGGTGGCCGCGACGGTGACGCCGCTCAGGTTCATCGCCACACCGGTGCCCGTGGCGATGGAGTTGCCCACGCCGGTGACGCTGACCGCGCCGAAGCCCGTGGCATTGAAGCCGGCGCCTGCCGAGGTCACGATCGTCAGACCGCCGCCGTTGAAATTGACCGTGACCGGGGCGCTGTTGCCGGCAATGTCGACGCCAAGCCCGCCGCCGCTCATGCCGATGGCGTAGCTGGCGCCGCTGATGTTGTAGGTGCCGCCGGTGTTGGCGGTGATCGATATGCCGGTGCCCCCGCCGGTAAAGCTGTTCGAGGCGCCGGACACCGTCACCGTGCCGCCTGCATTGTTGTTCAGCGATATGCCCAGCCCGCTGGCCGTCAGATTGCCACTCAGGGCGACGAGGCCGGCGCCGGCAAGCCGGCTCTGGACATTCAGCGCCGGACTGAATGCGCCCGAATTGCTGACAGTGCCCGAATAGCTGACGGCCGCCGTGCCGCCGACGACATTGAACGACGCGCCCGTTGCGCCGGTCAGCGAACCAGTTCCAAGTCCGACGATGCCGCTGACGTTGGTCAGCCTGACATTGTTGGCGCCGCCGACCGAATTGGTCGAATCGAGCGCGATGCTGGCGGCGACGCCAGAGAGATTGATCGCCTGGCCGGTGGTCGCCCTCACCGTTTCTGCGGCAGCGGTAGCTGTGATGCCCATCGTGCCGCCGGTTCCAACAATGCCGGTGCCGCTGGCGGTGTCGATGGTCACGCCGCCGGTGAAGCTGACCGTGCCGCCGGTTTGCGAGACGCCGACGCCGGTGGTCGTGTCAATGTTGGCGAGGCCGGTGATGTTGAGCGTACCGCTCGCCACCTGAATGCCGCCGCCCACCGTGACGGTGCTGTTCAGGGTCACCGTGTTGAAGGTGAAGACGCCGGTGTTACCGGCGTTGATCGTCATAATGCCGGCAGTCGTCGCCGCGGCAACGCTCGTGTTGCCGGTGACGGTGAAGGTACCGGCGACGCCGTCGAAAATGATGCCGCCGCTGCTGCCGCCTGAACTGATGCTGGTCACCACCATATTGACGGTCAGCGGATCGAGATCGAACGCCGCGCCATTCCCCGTGAAGACGCCGCCGCTGCTGCTGTTCAGCGTGAAATTGGTGGTCTTGGTGTTGGCGAGGACGCCGGTGCCGCCATTGTTGAAGACGCTGAACGCGCCGAGATCGAGGGTGCCGCTGGTGTTGGTGAAGCTGAGGCCGTCGCCCTGGACGCGCCCTGGGCCTGGTGAGCCAACACCGATCGTTCCGGCGCTGACAGTGCCGCCGGCGCCGTTGGAGTCGAAGCGGACATTGTTGAAGGCGATGCCGCCGCCAGTGCCGCCGAGCACAGTGTTGTCGGCAAAGGACTGGATCTCGACCGAGTTGTCCGTCGCGCTGATGTTCTGGCCGGCAAAGGACGCGGCCAGCGCCGATCCCGTCGATTTCAGCGTATTGCCGTCGATCGAAAGCAGAAGCGTGTTGGCCGGCGCAGCTGATGTGGAGAAATCGAGCGCCCTGCCGCCGGCCGCGATGTCGTTGTTGCGGAGGAAGAAACTGGAGGCGGACGTCGCGTTGACGGCGACACCAGTGCCGGTGCCTGTGTTGCGGATGATGAGGTTCTGGAGGCCGCCGGTGACGACGCCCGAGCCTGATGTCGCCAGATCGACCACCGAGCCGGCTGTGTTGCTCTGCAGGATCGGCCGTAGCGTGTCGATGCCCGCCGGTGCCGCGATGATCGGCGAGTTTTGCACGGTGGTGAAATGGAACGCAGCCGAAGCGCCGGCGCTGGTATCGACGCCAAGCTGCGAGACATCGACGGCCGCGTCGTCGCTCTTGAAGGCGAGCAGTACCTGCCCGTCATCGAGTTGGAACGACGTACCGCCGAGGTCAATCGTCGCCTGGCTGCCGTCGACGTTCTTGTCGATGAGCACAATGACATTGGCGGTAGATGCCTGGGCGTTGGCATAGGTGCCTGGATTGAGCAGGCTGCCGTCGCCAAGGGCGGTGGCATCGGCGGTGACATAGTAGACCTTGTACGAAGACAGGTTCGACGTGTCGCCGCTGAAATTGACGTCGTTGAAATTGTAGTCGCCATTGGTCGGCAGCGTGTCGGTGGCGTGGATGACCTGGCCGTTGCCGAAGGTCTCGATCTTCGATTCGGCCGGGCTGCCGCCGTCGCCGAACACCAGCCTGGCGTTGGTGGCGCTGGAGAACTGGACGCCCTGGGCGACCTTGGTGATGGTCGACGTCTGGCCAGCCGGGCCAGGATTGTTGTTGAGGAGGTCACCGAGCTGGATCGTGCCGGTGCCGGTCGTGCCGGCCATGTCGATGCCGATCGACCCTGTGGAGTTGCCTCCATCGACATCAAAATCGTCCGCCGTGATGGTGCTCGTGCCGAGCGCCGCACCGTTGAGGTCGAGGCCGACGGCGTTGGTGGCGCTGGCCGCGATCCCGATGTTCAGGCTGTCGAAGCTCAGCGCCGAACCGAGCGTGCCGGAAATGTCGACGCCGCGCGAGGTGATGTTCTGCAGGTTGACCGCGCCGAGGTCGATGGCGCCGCCGCCGACATTGTTGAGCGACACCCCGGTCGCGGCGCCGTTGCTCGAAATCGAATCGAAGGTGATGCCGCCTGCGCCGACCGTCGCGCTGTCGAGATCGAGCGCGGTGCCCGTGCCGGTGGTGATGGTGTTGCCGGCGCCGCTGACGCTGACCGTGCCGGCGGCGAAGGTGCTGGCGGTGAAGCCGGCGCCGCTCGAGGTGGTGATGACGAGGCCGCCATTGGTGAAGGCCAGTGTGCCCGTGCCCTGGGTCGGACCGATGCTGGGGAGCTTGACGATGGCGCCGTTGGTGCCGCTGCTGGTGTCGAATATCTTCGAGGTGCCGGAGAAGGTGGCCGTTCCCTCGGACGATCCGTCGAACAAGACGCCGACGGCGCTGCCGGTATGATTGATCGTGCTCGAAATATTGTACACGCCCTCGGCATTGCCGCTGAAGGTGAAGACCGCTGTCCCCGGCAGCGCTACTGCCGAGGTCGAAACGACCGAACCGCTCATGTTGAGCTCGCTCCAGTCGCCGCCGCCGACTTGCAAGACGCTGCCCGCGCCGACGTTGATCGAGCCGGTGTAGTTCAGTGTGGCGTGGACAAGATCATTGCCGCCGGCGAGCGTGATCGCTGAACCAGTGGTGCTTGTCGTCGCGCCGATGCTGGCGCTGCCGCCATTCCCGCCAACGTTGACGGTCCCGCTCGAGGTCGTCAATGCGATACCGATCTCGGCGCCATCGATGTTCAGGGTGGATCCGGCGACATTGGCGATGTTTATGGTGCCGACCAGCGGCCCACCAATATCGAACCCTCTGTAGCTGACGTCGAGATCGGTCTTGCCGGTGAAATTGACCACGCCGGCGCCGCTCAGGCCGATCAATGAAGCGCCGATGTAGCCGGTATCCCTCAGGCCGCCAATGTTGACGTCGCCGCCGAGATTGATACCTCCAAGCAGCACACCAGCGCCGGCACTCGTGGACACGGCCGAGACGCTGTCGAAGGCAACGCCGCCGGCGCCGACATTGGCGCCGAACAAGATAAGACCGTCGGCGCCGGAATTGATCTCGTTGCCCGTGCCGGTGACCGTAACGGCGCCGGTGGTAAAATCTCCGAAGGCGATGAAGCCGGTGCCGGTCGTCGTCGTTATGTCGAGACCGCCATTGGTGAAATTGATCGCGGAATTGGTGTTGGGGGCCGGTGTGCCTGCGGGGAAATTGCCAACGAGACCCAGGCTGACGGCGTCCGTCGCGCCCGAGCTGATCACCTTGCTGGTGCCCGAGAAGGTGATCGCGGCCGAGTCGTTGCCGGCAATGACGATATTGCCGCCAGCGGCCGCGTTGGTATCAGTCAGGTTGCCCGACAGCGTCACCGAGCCGCCAGTCATGCTCTGGATCGAAACAGCCGCGCCGGTGCCGTTGCTGTTGATGGTGCCGGCATAGGAGATGATCGCGCTGCCGCCGCTCCCGGCAGTCGTCGAGCCGACATTGAAAGCCGTGTTCGCGCCGGTGTTGGTCAGCGTGCCGTCGCCAATGGTCACCGTGCCGGTCAGGTTCTGCAGGTTGATGCCGCCGCCGGTCAGCGTGCCCGCCGGACCGCTGTTGGGCAAGCTGCCACGCGTGACCGTGATGTCGCCGCTGCCGCCATTGGCGTCGAGCAGCGTGCCGGCAACGTTGACGTTGTTGTCTGCGATCGACAAATTGGTGTCGAGGCCGACGACCTTGAACGCTGTCTGGCCCACGGCGACATTGCTGACCGTGACGCCTTCGATGAAGATGCCGCCGGTATTGACGAAGCCAGCCGCGCTCCCGTCGACGAGGAAGACCGAGCCGCTGCCGCCGCTGAAGTCGAAAGCGGTGTCGCGCACCTGGTTGTTGCCGAGCAGATGCAGGGTATCGCTGCCCGTGCTCTTGACCACGCCCTCATCGCCGGTGACGTTGCCGCCGGTGGCGCCGAGATTGCCCTGGACATTGACCGGCTGGACGGTACCGGAGGTGAGGATGGAGGCGCCGTTGCCGAAGCCGATGATCGACTGGCCGGAATCGAGCGTGAACGGGGTGCCGCTGAGATCGACGGTGCCGACAAAGGCGAAGTTCAGCGTGCCGGTCATGGCATCGGCCTCGGCGACCGTGTAGGTGGTCACGTCGGCGCTGAGCCCGTCCGTGTTGGCGTGGACGATGCCACCGCCCTGGGAAATCATGATGGTCCCACCGACCGCGCTGGCCAGATGGGCGGCGCCGGTGAAGTTGACGTCGTCGAAATCATAATTGCCGAGCGTCGGATCGAGCCCGATCGTGTTGACGGTGTAGCCGCCGGCGGCGGCGCTGATGGAGGACTGCAGCCCATCGGCGGACGTGCCGTCGCCGAAGGTGAAGTTGGCGTTGGCCGAGGTCGCGGTGGCGCCGCTCGACGACAATTCGACGCCGACGCCGACATTGGAAATGCTGGAGCCGCGCAGGAAGGTGATGGTCTTGTTGCCGGTCGTCGACGACAGGTCGATGCCGCGCGAGGTCAGGCTGCCGGTGCCGGTGATCGTGGTCAGGCCGAAATCGGCCCTTGTCGAGGAACCGCTCGAGGAACCGCTGAAGTCGATGCCGGTCTGGTTGGCGCCAACCTCGTCGATCGTGGTCGTGCCGAAGCTGATATGTTCGTTGATGTCGAGGAACTCGATGCCGGCGGTGCTTGCCGCTCCCAGCGTAACCTGGGTTGTGCCGAAGGTGACCGTGCCATTGTCGGCAATGAAGATGCCGGTGCCGCCAGGCGTCGTCACGGTGACCTCGCCAAAGCTCGCGGATGCCGTGCTGGCGACATTGGTGACGGACAGGCCGGTGCCCGTGGCATTGGTGATCGACAGCGGCGCGGTCACGTTCAACGTCGCGGTGCCGCCGAGGCTGCTGACAAGCGCCCCGCCGCCACCCGTCGCCGACAAGGTCGGGCCAGTGAAGCTGATCGCGCCGCCGACCGGGGGCAGCGTCGAGCCGATCGCGAAAAGATTGCCGGTGCCGGTGGAGGTGATGGTGCCGCTGAAGGTCACCGAGCCGCCGGTGGTGCCGTCGACCTTGACCGCCGCGCCTGGCGCGGTTGCCGAGCTGGAGACGTTGGCCGCTACGCCGACTATCGCGCCACCGCCGGAAACGACGACACCGTCGCCAGCGCCCGAATTGGTGATGGTGCCGCCGAGGATCGTGATCGAGCCCGTATTGTTGGTCAGGCTGACATCGGTGCCCGCGACATTGGTCGTCACCAGATTGGTGATGGTGAAGGTCGATGACGAAGCGTTGATTGCAAGGCCGTTGATGCCGGCAGCGGTGCCGCCGACAGTGACATTGCCACCCAGGAACTGGCCGCCCGAGACGGCATTGAAGTTGAGCGCCGTGGCCGTCGCAACGCCTGTCGTGATGCTGTCGAACGCCATGCCGCCGGTGCCGATGGTGATGCCGTCGAGATTGATCGCCCGGCCGGTGCCGGTGGTGATCTGCTCCGTGCCCGCGGCCGCGACTGTGATCGTGCCGCCCCCGGTGGCATCGAAGCCAGTACCGGTCGTCGTGGTCAGGTCCAGCCCGCCGTTGAATTTCACCGTGCCGCCGGTGTTGGCGGACAGGTCGATCGCGTTGGCCGAGCCCGTGCTGGCGGTGATCTTGCCGCCGAAGGTGGCGGTGCCGCCGGTCTGGCCGATGATCCTGACCGCGTTGGCCGCATTGGCCTGGTCGATCGTGCCGTTGTAGGTGACGTTGGGCACCGCACCGTTGATGTTGAAGGCTACATCGTCCGTGTTGGTGATGGAACTCGCGGCCGCGAAAGTCAGCGTGCCGCTCGAGCCGCACCAGATGGCCACGCCCCTGCCGCCGCCACTGATGTCGAGATCGTCGAAGGTGGCGATGCCGTCGAAATTGTTGGCGAACAGCCCGACGCTGGCGGCACTGGTAATCTTGGTGTTGCCGGTGAAATCGACGGTCGCGCTCGAATCGACAAGCACGATGCCGGTTTGAGATGCGGTCTGGACGGTCAGGTCGTCGACCGAGACCGTGCCGGTCACACCATTGAGGTAGAGGCCGGACCCGACATTGCTGGCCGTCACGCCCTGGACGGTCAGGCCGTTGATGCCCAGGCCGTAGATCGCCGAGCCGGAACCCCCGGAAATGTTGAAATCGAGCAGCGTGTTGCCGTTGCCCAGCGTCACGACATTACCGCCGCCGGAACTGGTCAGCGTCGCCGCACCCGCTGAATCCGATATGGATTCGTCATGATGGATGTTGGTGCCGGTGACATTCAACGGCACCCCGCCGAGCGAGAACGCGCGGTCGTTGCCGAACGAGGCCAGTTCCTGTCCGTCGCTCAGCGAGAAGCCGGTGGCGTCGTCGATTGTCCCGCGGTTGACCAGGACAATGATGGCGTCGCTGGCGGTAATGCTGTCGGCATATTCGATCGAGGCGAGGTCGGTGATCGACGTGCCGCCGCCCGAAGCCCCGGCCGCAACGAAGATGTAATTGCGCAGATCGTAAAGTTGCGGGCCGGTAAACGCGGTCGTGCCGAAAGCGTAGTGGCCGCTGCCCTCATTGAGCCCGCGCGCATCGAGCGAGGCGGTGATGCCGGAGATGGAGCTGGAATTGCCGCCGAAGGTAAATTCGGCGTTGGCCGTGGCGCCCGGCGTGCCGGCAATGCCCAGCCGCACGCCGGTACCGACATTGGTGATGACGCCGCCATCGGTGATGATGATCACCGCGCCGCCAACGCTCGGCGACGTCAGATCGATGCCGATCGAGCCGGCAGCACCGGTGCCGGTGATGCTGAGCGACTGCGCGGTGAAATTGGTCTTGGATCCGGAGAAGTCGAGGCCGGTGCCGACACCCAGTCCGGAGATGACGATGTTGCCGGCGACCACCGCCGCATTGACGCCGGCAAACGAGATGCCGTCGGCGCCGGGGTTGGTGATGCTGATGTCGCCGAAGCGGATCGTCGCCGGCGAATCCGAAATGGCGATCGCCGGTCCGGTCGTGTTGGAGATCGTCGTCGCACCGTTGACGGTGAAGCTGCCCGCGACATTCTCCAGCACGACACCCGACGTGCCGCCGCTCTGGCTGATCGAGTCCAGCACCACATGGGCGGTGATCGGATCGATGAAGACGGCGGTGCCGCCATTGCCTGACACGGTGCCGCCGGTGGTGGTGAACGTGCCTCCGGTCGACGTGCCCTGCACGGTGATGCCGCGGTCGGTATTGTCCTGCGCATTGACGGTGGCGAAGGTGTAGGTGCCCTTGCCGGTGATATCGAGACCGTCGTCGAGATTGCCCTGCAGCAGCGTCGTGCCGGTGAAATTGTAGGTGCCGTCGCCGTCGATGTGCAGGCCGTCGAGGCCGTTGCCGGTGGCGGTGAAGTTGGAGCCGGTGATGCCGGTCGAACTGCCCGTGAAGTCGGCGCCGTTGCCGCCCGCACCGGTGACCGTCACATTGGTCAGCGTCGCGCCGGTGATGTTGTTGCCGAAGATGCCGTCGCCGCCGCCGGTGATGGTGATGCCGTTGAGCGTGTTGCCGTTGCCGAGCGTAAAGACGGGGTTGGCGACGTTGGTGCCCTGGATCGTGCCGTCGCTGCCGCCCAGGTTGAAGGTGCTGGTGCCGCCGCCGAAAAGCCTTGCGGTGACGCTTTCGCCGCCGCCGATGACGGTCTGTCCATTGGCAAGCGTCACCCCGCCAGTCGTCAGATTGCCGTTGCCGCCGAGTGCCACGACAAAACCGTTCGCACCCGACTTGGTCACGGCGTCGTCCAGCGTCGTCGGGTCGGCCAGCGTGCCGGCGCCGGCGAGGCCGCCATCGGCGTAGTAGAACTTGCCGAAGGCGGCATTGGTGGCGGCGTTGATGGCGACACGCGTCGTCGTGCCGCCGGTCAGCGTCTGCGACTGGACGCGGACGCCGATATCGCCACGCACGCGCTCGTTGACGCGCTTGCGCAGGCCTTCGCTGACCGGATAGACCGGCTCCGGCCCGCTATCGGCCCCATTGGCGGCGTGGTCCGAGCCGCTGCCGGGATTGAACGGGATGTTCAGCCGCACACTGCCGGCGAACTGGGTGTCGTCGCGATTGTCGTTGCGGACCTCGCCGGCGAAGACCAGTTCCGTGTTGCTGCCGAAGACATCGCCGATCGTATACTCGAACCCGGCCTTGGCGCCGGTGACGCTGCCGTCGTCGCCATGCGGATCCTCGAAATGATAGCCGCCAATGTCAAGCCGCAGCGAATGCTTGTCGGGCAGGTTGACCGGCACCTGCGCGCCGATCTCGCCCTCGATGCCCCATGCCGCGTAATCGCGGTGGTCGAGGACCGAGATCTGCTCGATCAGCTGGTTGCTGACCATCGACAGGGTCGAACTGGTCGAGTGATCCGTCGAATCACCCTTGATCGGCAGATAGACGTTCACATGCGCATCGAAATGAGGCGTGATCGCCTCGGCGCCCAGCGTGGCCGCGGTGAACTGGGTGGAGTTGTAGTTCTCGAGATTGAGATAGGCGTAGCCGCCGATCATCAGGTCCGGGTTGACGATGCGGCGAATGCCGAGGCCGACATCCTGGCCGGAACCATCCTTGAAATCGTGCTTGGCCCGGACATCCAGGAACAGCACGGATTCGGCCGTCTGCTTGAGCGGGATGAAACCTTCGAGCGCGCCGTTGCCGCCATTGTTGTCGGCGCCGATGATGGCGCGGATCTGCGGCTGCCATAGCCCGTTGGGATCGCCATAGGCGGCCATGCCTGAAAGGCCGAGCGCCAGCGTCGTCAGTGCCGTCGTCTTCCAGAGATGCCTGGCGATTCGCGAACGGCGATAGCCGGCGTGCACGCGGAAATCCTCCCCACGCGCCGCCATCTCACCAACTTGCCGAGGCGTCTCGGTAGTTCCCATCCCTGGCGAGTCCTTCGGGGACTGCACGCACCCCGTGTAAAATCTTACTCGAATTCTATTGTATAGCGAGTCTCCGGCGCTTCGATTTCTGAGGGCCTCCTGCAATATTGTTCGTTGTATCCAAAAAGCCACAGTAATTTCGCCGGCTTGCTTGCCTCCTGCTCGGCTTTCGGAACAGTCGCGGGTGTTGTATCAAGCCATGCTCGGGAGAATACCGGGCGCGGCGAGGAAACATGCAGGGCATCCGGCAAAACAACATGACATTTACTTTAGCTAGATCTAATTTACTCGGCATGGCCGCGGGACTGGCCGCCCTGTGGCTTGCTCTGGCCACCGGCCCAGCCCTCGCCGAAGATGCCAAGCCGGCCCAGCCAAAGCCGGCTGAAAGCAATGCAAAACCGGCCGATGCCAATCCGTGGGCGGTGAACTGCTCCAGCGGTTCGACGACCACCGAGCTTCAGTGCCAGCTTTCGCAGAACCTGACCGAGGCCAAGACCGGGCAGCGCGTGCTGACCGTGACCGTGCGCCGCGACAACGGCAATGGCAGCCTCGCCATGCTGCTTGCCCTGCCGCACGGCCTGTTCCTGCCGTCCGGCGCCTCCTTCCAGATCGATCAGGGCCAGAAGACGACGATTGCCATCCAGACCAGCGACCAGAACGGCGCCTATGCCGCCACGCCGCTGTCGGCGGATCTCATCAAGGCCATGAAGTCGGGGACCAATCTGAACATCGGCATGGAATCGGTCACCCGCAAGCCGGTCACCATCCCGGTGTCGCTGGCTGGCTTCACCGCCGCCGTCGCCAAGCTGGAATCGATCAAGTAGCTGTTGTCAGCGGCTTGATTGTACGCACCCGGAATGCTCCGTTGCCGCTTCGGACAGTGGAGAAACCCATGACAGGCTTTGTCGACCGCCAGCGCGCTGCGCAACTGATGGACCGCGCCGGCATCGAGGCGCTGGTGCTGTGCGCGCCCGAGGCCTTCCACTATGCGACCGGAGCCTCGATCGGCCCGGCGGGATTGTTCCGGCGCGCCGGCGCCGGCTTTGTCGTCATCCCGGCTGGCCGAGACCTGCCGATCGGCGTCGTGGTGGCGGACTTCAATGCGGGACAACTGCAGCGGGTTCTGCCGGACGCTGTTATCCGCAGCCACCCGATCTGGATCGAAGCCGCCACGCTGGACGCCTCGACGTCAGGGCAAGGGTTGCCGCAACGCATCGAGGCCGGCCTTGCCGGCCGGGCGCCTGGTTTTTCTCGGCCCGCGACATTCGAACTCGCCCGTGCCGTCGACGAGCTGAAGCAGATCCTGACCGGGTTCGGGCTCGGGCGCGCAAGGGTCGGCGTCGACCTCGATTTTGTTCCCGCCGCCGATTTCTTGGTCATGCAGGCGCTGCTGCCGGCCTGCACGATGGTCGACGGCTCGGCCGTGCTCGACAGGTTGCGGACCATCAAGTCGCCGCGCGAGATCGACCTGCTGCAGCAAGGCATCATCCTGTCGGAAGCCGGGCTGGAGCGGCTGCAGGTCGATGCGATGGCCGGCATGCGCCACGCCGATCTCATTGCCCTCTACCGGCAAGGTGTCGCCACGGCCGCGGCCGGACTGTCCCATCCGGTCCAAACGGCCGAATATGTGACGCTGGGCGCTCGGGCCAAAGATGCCGATGCGAAAGCGATGCCTGGCGATCCGCTGAAGTGCGACATGGTCTGCACGGTCGGCGGCTACGCCTCCGACATGTCGCGCAACTTCACCTTCGGGCCGCCATCCGCCGAGCAGGCCGAACTGCACGCCATTGCCGAGCGGGCCTTTGACGACGGGCTGGCGTCCCTTGTTGCGGGAACCACGCTCGCCCACGTGCATCGCGTCGCCACCGACAGCCTGGCGCGGCAAGGGCTGCGCACCTACCGCCGCGGCCATTTCGGCCATGGCGTCGGCCAGTCGGTGTTTTCCGAACAATGGCCGTTCATCGCCGCCGACAGCGATGTCGTGATCGAAACCGGCATGGTGCTGGCCTTCGAGATCCCGCTCTACATAGACGGCCTCGCCAGCTTCAATCTCGAGGACCAGTTCCTGATCATGCCGGACGGGCCCAAGCCGATGAACCGACTGCCGAGGCGGCTGGAGAGGATTGGATAGGGAGGCGGGTCACTGCAGGGGCAGCGCTCTACGGCGCCCCCCTCTGCCCTACCGGGCATCTCCCCCCTCAAGGGGGGAGATTGGCAGCTTCGCCGTCTCGCCCACCTTACCGTGTAGATGATTTGGCGAAGGCTGTTGAGCGCGTAATCTCCCCCCTTGAGGGGGAGATGTCCGGCAGGACAGAGGGGGGCGCCACGGAACTCGGCGGTGGGCTGCCAAGCACCTAACCACTCACCGCCGGCCTTCTCCCCCTCCACGGCATCTCTTGCTCCAGCTGCGCCGACGCGGCCAGCACCGTTGCCTCGTCGCCGTAGCGGCCGACCAGCTGCACGCCGATCGGCACGCCGTCTTTCGACCAGCCGAGCGGCAGCGAGATCGCCGGCTGGCCGGAGATGTTGAAGGGGAAGGCAAACACCGAGTCCGCCCATTTGGCGTTGTAGCGGTCGATATCGGTTTCCGACATGTCGTAATGGCCGAGCGGGCGCGGCAGCTGCGTCAGCGTCGGGGTAATGAAGAGATCGTAGGCGCCAAGGTCGCCGACGATGTCGCGGCCGACCTGCCTGAGCTGCTCGACGTCGGAGATGTGCCTGGTGCCGCTGGTCGCACGGCCGCGCTCGATGATCGCGAAGGTCACCGCCTCGACATCACCCGGTGTCACCGGCCGCCCCATCACCGTTTCAAGGTAGTCGAAGGTCGCCGCCGTCTGCACGCAGGTCATGTTGGTGTAGGTCTTCCACACAGCATCGGCGTCGAGCGGCATGTCATGCTCCTCGACATGGTGGCCGAGCCGCTCGAGTACCGCCACGGTCTCCAGCACCGCCGCCTTCACCTCCGGATCGGTCGCAGTGCCGTTGGGCGGCGTGACGGAAAAGCCGATACGCAGCTTCGTTGGCGCCCGCGCCGACAGGCTGAGCCAGGTGCCATCAGGAACCGGCGGCGTGTAGGGGTCGCCCGGCAGCGCGCCGGCGACCGCGTCGAGATAGGCCGCCGTGTCACGCACCGTGCGCGAGCAGCAAAGAAAATAGGCGCCGCCATACCAATAGTCGCCGAACGGCGCGAGGCTGACGCGGCCGCGCGACGGCTTCAGGCCGACGATGCCGCAGCAGGAGGCCGGGATGCGGATCGAGCCGGCGCCATCGCTGGCTTCGGCGATCGGCACCATGCGCGAAGCAATCGCCGCGGCCGCTCCGCCGCTGGAGCCGCCGGGCGTGATGCCTTCCTTCCACGGGTTCTTCGTCGCGCCGTAGAGCTTTGGCTCGGTGGTGATCGACCAGCCATTTTCTGGGGCGTTCGACTTGCCGACCAGCACCAGCCCGGCCGCCTTCATGCGGCGAACCACTTCGGTGTCGAAATCGGCGACGACATCTTTCAGGTAGAATGAGGAGTTGGTGTTCGGCGCCCCGGTCCAGGACGAGGCCAGCTCCTTGAGCAGGAATGGCACGCCGGCGAAGGGCGCTGATGTGTCGACCGTCTGCGCCTGGGCGCGCGCCATGTCGTAGAGGCGATGGATGACCGCATTGAGCGTCGGGTTGAGCCGATCGACCAGCGTGATCGCCGCTTCCACCAGCTCCGCCGGGGTAACGTCGCCGCGCTTCGCCAGCGCCGCAAGGTCCAGCGCGTCGGACTCGGCATAGGTTTTCAGCAGACTGTCGGTGACGGCGGCCATATCTCTCTCCTTCGGCGGATAGCTTGTGTTGATGCTGCTCCTGCGGAGAACTGTATTGGGGCATCGGCCCCCTCACCCAGCCTCCGCTTCGCTCGGCTGACCTCTCCCCGAGGGGAGAGGAGACTTGCAGCGCCAGCGCCACCCTCTTCTCCCCAACGGGGAGAAGGTGGCCGCGAAGCGGCCGGATGAGGGGGCTGGTGCGACTTCAGGCCAGGTCGATGGTGCGCCCCAGTGCGATGCTCTGCTCGGCGGCCAGCACGATGCGCAGACTGTTGACCGCCGCATCCATCTGCTCGGTGAGGTCGAGATCCTCGCGGATGGCGCGCAGGAAGAAGGCCTGCTCGCGATCGCACAGTTCCTGGTGGCCGGGTTCGTCCTCCATGCTGACGATCTCGTCGGGTTTGGAGAAATTCTTGTCGCCGTCGACAGCGGCATAATGGATCTTCAGCGCATCGGTCTTGGTGTGGCGGTCGATGTCGGCGGAATTCGAAACCTCTGCCAGCTCGGCAACACTGCTTGCCTGCTGGCCGGCGACGATCGACACCGCGCCCTTGGGGCCGACGACGTCCTTCACGAAATAGGCCGTCTCGCTCATCATCGGGCCCCAGCCCGCCTCGTACCAGCCGACCGAACCGTCATCGAAGGTGACGTGCAGATGGCCGTAATTCTGCTTGTCGGCTTCCGCCCAGAGCTTGGCGCCGATGCCGTGCACGCGCACCGGCTTGGCGCCGGTCAGCTGGCACATGACGTCGACATAGTGGACGCCGCAATCGACGATCGGGATCAGCGAATCGATCAGGTTCTTGTGCCAGTGCCAGGCGCTGCCGCTGCTCTGCTGGTTGAGGTTGAGCCGCATCACCAGCGGCTTGCCGAGCGTCTTGCCGACCTCGATGAACTTGATCCACGACGGATGCACGCGCAGAATATAGCCGAGCACCAGCTTGCGGTTCTTGGCCCGCGCCGCCGCGACCACCTTCTCGGCATCCTCGTTGTTGGTGGCGAGCGGCTTTTCCATGAACACATGGCAGTTGGCGGCGATTGCCTTCAGCGCGTATTCGGCGTGGGTGTTCGGCCAGCTGTTGATTGAGACGGCGTCCGGTGTTGTTTCCTTCAGCGCCTGGTCGAAATCCTCGTAGAGTGGGTAGCCGGCTAACTCTTCCGGAATTTTCGTGTTGCTCCTGATCGACCGGCTCATGATGCCGACGATCTCGAAACCGTCGAGCCGGTGATAGGCGCTGGCATGCGACGCACCCATATTGCCGAGACCCACCACCAGCACTTTCACCTTGTCGGACACCGCTACCTCCCAAATTCTTGATTGAATAATATGCGGCGATCGGTTGCCGCTCGCATGTCTATCCGGGACAACCACCTCGGGTCAGCGCCGCCGCTCATTGCCTGCCCTCTCCCCCGTCGATCGGGGGAGAGGTGTCGAGCGAAGCTCGACGGAGTGGGGGTCGACCCTCGCGCCCGCCTGAGGTCTCTTGCTCGTCAGATTGTGCCTGTCTTGCGGCGACTGCGCGTTTGACGAACGCCTTCCCCCACTCCGTCGCCGCTTCGCGGCGCCACCTCTCCCCCCTCCGGAGGGAGAGGAAAGGAGCCAAGGCAGGGTAATGGAGGGCGGCGCCGACATGACCCGTTGCGCAGCCCTATTTCACCGCCGAATCGAACAGATGCGCCTTGATCTTCTCGACATCGAGCGCGGCAAAACCTTCCGACAGCTTGACGCCGTCGGCATCGGCCTTGACCTTGGCCTTGTCGAAATCATTGGCCGGGCCGATCAGATCGTTGGTGCAGACATCCTCGGCCTTCACCGGGGCGGTGATCTGGCCGATCTTGTGGATTTCGTCGAAGAAGCCCTGCCAGCTCGCCATGTCGTGCGAGCCCCAGCCGCCGCGCTTGTCCATGTCGCCGCGGAAAACGTTGATCTGCTGCAGGATCGAGGTGGTGCCGAGCTCCGGCCCGAGATTCTTGGCCAGCGTCGGGAACTGCTCGAACACCGCTTCGACCGCCGCGCGTGGATTCTGGTAGCCGAATTCGAGGCCCATCGCCCAGCCGCGCAGGTACTTTTCCAAAAACGCCTTGCGGTCGGGATCCTCGAGATCGGCGGCACGCACGACGAAGGTGTTGGCCGGCAGCTTCGAATTCTGCACGCCGAGCCAGTATTCGAAGTCGAGCCCCTTGGCGATCCATTCGGCGCGCAGCCCTTCCCACGACAGGGCGGCGTCGCCCTGGCCGCCGGCCAGCGCCGTGCCCCAGGTCGGCCAGCCGGCTTCGACATATTTCACCTTCTTGATGTCGACGCCCTGCGCGGCCAGCAGCGGGTCGGTGATCGACTGCCAGGCGGCGGAGCCGAGCAGGATGGTCTTGCCTTCCAGCTTCTTCAGGTCGTTCGATCCCTCGCCCTTGCGGAAGGCGATGCTGAACGTGTCGCGCGCGCCCATATGGAACACCGACTTCAGCTTCATGCCGTTCTGGATGGCGAAGGAGAACACGCCGGGCGACGGGAAGCCCATATCGGCCTGGCCGACATCGACGAACTTCACCGTCGCGGTGCCGTCCGATGGTCCCGGCTGCATGTCGGTGTCCAGCCCGTCGAAATAGCCGGCCTTCTTGGCCGCCCAGTAGGGATAGTCGTCGAGCACTTCGAGCGTGCCGCGCGGCGAGATCCAGGTGAATTTTCCGTAGGGTTCGGCCCTGGCCTTCAGGCCGGTGGCGCCAAGCGCCGTCGCCGTCACCAGCCCGGCGCCGGTGACCTGCAGGAAGTAGCGGCGGCTGATCCCCGCCGGGTTGATCGAGTTCTCTTTGGTCATGGCATTCCCCTTTTTTGTTTGATGTCAGTCTCTTGCCGCCCGCCTCCCGGGCGCCGTCATATCCCTGTGTTCAAGCCTCCCAGCTCGCCCATTTCTTGCCGATCAGGAAAAACAGCACGTAGATCAGGATGCCTAGCGTCGACAGGATCAGCACCACCGCGAAGAACTGCGGCATCTGGATCATCGACGAATAGGTGGTCAGCCGGTTGCCGAGGCCGAAACCGCCGCCGACCATTTCCGCGCCGACCGCGGTCAGCAGGCCGAAGATGGCGCCGATCATCAGCCCGACCAGGATCATCGGCAGCGCCATCGGCGCGCGGATCTTCCAGAAGATCTGCAGGGTGCTGGCGCCATAGGAACGCGCCAGCGCGATCTTGGCGCTGTCGACGCGGCGAAAGCCTGTCGCCGCATTGATCATCACCATCGGCCCGGCGGCCAGCGCCACCGCGATGATGCGCGGCGTGTAGCCGAAGCCGAAGCGCAGGATCAGAAGCGGCACCAGCGCCAGCATCGGCGTGGTGACCAGAAGCAGGATGTAAGGCGCGACGATCTTCTCTGCGAACGGGAATTGGGTGATGACGGCGGCCAGCACCAGGCCGATGATGGCGCCGATGGTGAAGCCGGACACCAGCTCGACCAGCGTGTAGCCGAGATGCGGCGCGATCAGCGGAAACTCGTCGAACAGCGCATAAGCGATCGAGCTCGGCGGCGGCATGATATAGAGCGGCACGTGGAACAGCCGCAGCGCCAGTTCGATGCCGCCGATGATGATCACCGCCACGGCAAGAATGGCCGCCACCTCCTTGCCCGACTTGATGCCGGGGCCGCTGGCGAAGGCGGAAAGGTTGGTCAGGCTGACCTCGTGGCCATCGCCCGCCTTGGCGCCCGACTTGGACTTTGAGAATTCCGGAATGGCATCGCCCCCGCTCACGGCCTGATCCTCACGATTTCGGCGCTCGGGCGCTCCGGCGCTTTTGGCCGCGTGCGTTCGCCGACAATGTCCATCTTGATCCGGTTGGTGAGGTCGAAGACCTCCTTCGTCGCCATGATCTCCAGCGAACGCGGCCGTGGGAACGGCACGCGGTATTCCTTGGCGACGCGGCCAGGCCGGGCGCTCAGCACCACCACCCGGTCCGAGAGAAAAATCGCTTCCTCAATCGAGTGGGTGATGAAGACGATGGTTGTCTTGGTGTCGAGCCAGATCTCCTCGACCAGCCGGTTCATCTCCTCGCGGGTGAAACTGTCGAGCGCGCCGAACGGCTCGTCCATCAAAAGCACCGAGGGCTTTAGCGCCAGCGCCCGCACGATCGCCGCGCGCTGCTGCATGCCGCCCGACAGCTCGCGCGGAAACTTGCCGCCAAAGCCATCAAGCCCGACCCGGTTGAGCAGATGCGCGATCCACGCCCGATCCGGCTTCTCGCCCTTGATCTCGAAGGGGAAGCGGATGTTGGCGTCGAGGTTGCGCCACGGCAGGAGGTTCGCCTCCTGGAAGACGATGCCAATATCGGGATGCGGACCGGTGATGGCCTTGCCGTCGAGCCGGATCTCGCCACTGGTCAGGCTGTGCAGGCCCGACATCGACCACAAAAGCGTGGTCTTGCCGCAGCCGGAAGGGCCGACGATCGAGACGATTTCATTGACGCTGACATCGAGGCTGCAGCGGTCCAGCGCCAGCAGGTCGCCGGAGGCCGTGTGATAGATCTTGGTCGCTGCCTGCACGCCAAGCTTCGGCTTTTTTGCATCGCCCGTGTTCATCTGCCCCCCGGGAAGATTGCGCGATGATCCATTGGCTCATCCCCAGCGAAAATCAGTCTGTAACTATCCTACTTTCCTGTCAAGCGCCGACGATAGCAGCCGTATCACGAAAATCGATTAGTATACCTATCGTCTTGTTTTACCGTCGGTTTTACGGCCTTGAAATGCATGTTGCTTTCCTACATACTTCGGAACTGACACGGACCGGAGAGGAACGGAGGAAGGTGAGCTTTCCCCAACGACACGCTGCGGTTGCGATCCGGTTGGGCACGTGGAGCCAGGGCGTGCAAACATGCTAAGACGACAGCCTCGCAACCCAGGGAGAGACCAGGACCCCATGACCGACGCTGGCAGCCAGGACGAGCCTGTTCCAGGCCCCGATACCGAGGGGCGCGATCCTGTCCGGCGCATCCCCGACATCATCTCGCTGGTCAAGGATTCCTACAGCGAATTGCGCCCGGCCGAACGGCGTGTCGCCGATGTCGTTCTCGACGACGTCAAATATGCCGTCGACGCCTCCAACGCCGCCCTTGCCCAGCGCGCCGGGGTCAGCGAACCGACGGTGACCCGGTTCTGCCGCGCCATCGGCTGCGAGGGCGTGCGCGATTTCAAGCTGAAGCTGGCGCAGAGCCTCGTCGTCGGCGCGCTCTACCTGGCCAAGTCGCCTTCCGTCAGCAATGACAATGGCATGCCGTTCTGGAACGCCGTGTTCGGCGAGGCGCGCCGGGCGCTGCAGGAGGCCGAGCGGCAGCTCGACCCGGCCCAGCTGCAGAAAGCCGCCGAGCTGATCGCCAAGGCGCGCCAGGTCACGGTCTTCGGCCTCGGCGGCAGCTCCTCGGCGCTGGCGCAGGAAACCCAATACCGGCTGTTCCGCTACGGCATAACAGTCAGCGCCCAGTGCGATCCCTATCTGATGCGCATGACCGCCTCGACGCTCAAGCCCGGCGATCTGGTGATCGCCATTTCGGCGACGGGACGCACCCGCGAGGTGATCGAGGCCGTCGAACTCGCCAAGCATTACCGCGCCAATGCGATCGCCGTGACCGCGCCCGACACCGAGCTCGCCCGCACCTGCGACGTCAGGCTGACGGTGGCGGTGCCGGAATATCCCGACACGCTGAAGCCGACGGCATCGCGCTTCGCCTTTCTGGCAGCGATCGACCTGCTGGCGGTGGCCTCCGCCTACAAGCTCGACGGCTCGGCCCGCGAGACGGTGCGCCGCATCAAATACAATGCCCAGATCCACCGCACCGGCAAAGAGATGGAGCCGCTCGGAGACTAGCTCCCTTCTCCCCGTTCACGGGGAGAAGGTGCCGGCAGGCGGATGAGGGGCAGCGCCGGGTTCGAAAGTTGCCATTCCAACACAGATTAGACGCACGCAGGAAGAGGGAAAGAGATGCTCGAAATAGCACCGACGAAACAGGCAGCCGCATGGCTCGAATCCCTGGCGCAGGCACTCGCAGCCGGCGACGTGGCCGATGCGAGCAACCTGTTCGTCGACGATTGCTACTGGCGCGATCTCCTGACCTTCACCTGGAACATCACGACCATGGAAGGCCGCGCGGCGATCGCCGACATGCTGGCGACGACGCTGGCGACGGCCAAGCCGAGCGCGTGGCGGCTGACCGGCGAGGCGACCTCGGACGACGGCACCATCGAGGCCTGGTTCAGCTTCGAAACCGTGGTGGCCAGGGGGGAGGGCATCATGCGGCTGCGCGACGGCCGCTGCCGGACATTGTTCACGGCGATGGCCGACCTCAAGGGCTTCGAGGAGCGCAAGGGCGCGGCGCGGCCGCTCGGCGTGCGCCACAAGGCCGATCCCCAGCGCGAGACCTGGTCGGAGGCGCGGGCGCGCGAGACGCGCGAACTCGGCACTGATGAACAGCCCTACTGCCTGGTCATCGGCGGCGGCCAGGGCGGCATCATGCTGGGGGCGCGACTGCGCCAGCTCGGCGTGCCGGCCATCGTCATCGAGAAGAATGCCAGGCCGGGTGACTCCTGGCGCAACCGCTACCGCACGCTCGTGCTGCACGATCCGGTCTGGTACGACCATCTGCCCTACATTCCCTTCCCCGAAAACTGGCCGGTGTTCACGCCCAAGGACAAGATGGGCGACTGGCTGGAAATGTATACGCGCGTCATGGAGCTCAACTACTGGGTCGCCACCAAATGCCTCAGCGCCAGCTATGACGAGGCCGAAAAAGTCTGGACCGTGGTCGTCGACCGCGTTGGCCGGCAGATCACGCTGAAGCCCAAGCACATCGTCTTCGCCACCGGCGCCTACGGCCCGCCACGGCGGATCGATCTGCCGGGTGCCGGCCGGTTCAAGGGCGAGTTGCTGCACTCCAGCCAGTATGCCAGCGGCGACAAATTCCGCGGCAGGAAAGTCGCCGTCATTGGCGCTGCAAGCTCCGGCCACGATGTCTGCGTCGACCTCTGGGAGAGCGGCGCCGAGGTCACCATGATCCAGCGTTCGCCGACGACAGTGGTCAAGTCGGACACGCTGATGGAAGTCGGCTTCGAGATCTTCTCGGAAGACGCACTGGCGCGCGGCATCACCACCGAGAAGGCCGACATGATCGTCGCCTCGACGCCGTTCGCGCTGGTGCCCAAGGGCCAGCGGGCGCTTTACGAGGTGATCAAGGCGCGCGACGCGGCCTTCTACGACCGCCTGCGCGCCGCCGGCTTCGCCATCGATTTCGGCGACGACGAGACCGGCCTGTTGATGAAGGCCTACCGCACCGGCTCCGGCTACTACATCGATGTCGGCGCCTCCGACCTGATCATCGACGGCAAGATCGGCATCCGCAGCGGCGTCGCCATCAAGTCGCTGACCCCGAGCGGCATCCTGTTCGAGGACGGAACCGAACTGGCCGCCGACGCCATCATCGCCTGCACCGGCTATCAGTCGATGAACGAGAATGTCGCCGCGATCGTCTCGCGCGAAGTCGCCGACAAGGTCGGCCCGTGCTGGGGTCTTGGCTCCGGCGTCAAGGGCGACCCCGGCCCCTGGCAAGGCGAGCTGCGCAATATGTGGAAGCCGACCGCCCAGGAAGCGCTCTGGTTCCACGGCGGCAATCTGGCGCTGTCGCGCTTCTATTCGAAATATGTGGCGCTGCAGATCAAGGCGCGGATGGAAGGCATTGAGACGCCGGTTTACGGGGCGGTGAGCAACGCCGGGTAAAGTCGACCCCCATTCGCCAAGCGCACAGTCCCAAGACAGGCACAAGCTGGCGAGATCAGCTAGTCGTGCCGATGCCCAAAGTGCCTCGCCGCAACCTCGACATGGGTATGCGCGGCATGCGCCACAAACCGCTCAGTCTCGCTGACATCGTTGACCGCATCGTTCGGCCACCAGGTGCCGCCGATAACGATGCCTTCGCACACCAGTCTCTGATCAGCGACCAATGACGCGCCGACCGCGTCGACGAAGGTGAAGCGGCCCGGGCGCTGACGGAGCACGGCGACGTCGCCGACCGTGCCGATGGCCAGTGTGCCCAGGTCAGGCCGCGCGATCGCCTGCGCCGGCGCTTGCGTGGCGGCGCGCAGGACCTCGACCAGCGGCATGCCGAGCGCCAGGAGCTTCGACATGCAGACGAGGATGTCGAAGGCGGGACCGTCGACGCAGTAGAGATGCACGTCGCTCGAGATCACGTCGGGCGCCAGCCCTTCTTCGAGCATGGCGCGGGCGACGGCGAAATCGAACGAGCCCATGCCGTGGCCGATGTCGAAGATGACGCCGCGCTCGCGCGCCAGCCGCATGTCGGGCCGCACCGCGCCGGAGGCGAACACCGGCGCATTCGGGAAAGGCCGGAAGCAATGGGTGAGAATGTCGCCCTTGCGCAGGCGCGGCAGCACTTCCGAGCGGCCGGGCGGCGGTTCGTCGATATGCGCCATCAGCGGCAGGCCGGCCTGGTCGGCGGCCTCCAGCGCCAGATCCACCGGCGCGATGCCGCTGGTGCCGCCGGCATGCTTGCCCGAGCGAACCTTTACGCCGACCACGACATCGCGGTGCTCGCGCACCGCAGCCACAACCTCGCGCGGCTCGCAGAGCCTGAGATCGCTACACTCGCCGACCGACACCGTCTGCGAGAAGCCGAAAATGCCGGCAAAGGAAATGTTGACATAGGCCAGGATGCGAACCTTCGAGCGCTCCATGACATGGCGGCGGAAGCCGAGGAAATTGCCGGCGCCCGCACTGCCGGCATCGATGAAAGTGGTGGTGCCGCTCTTGGCGGCCAGCCGGTCGGCATCGACGCCAAGCGACGTGCCGCCCCAATAGACGTGGCTGTGCAGGTCGACCAGGCCCGGCGTGACGATGCAGCCGGCGGCATCGACGATCTGCGCGGCGCTGTCCGCCGGGATATCGGCGTCGACCGCGGCAACGCGGCCATTGGCGATGGCGACATCGCGCAGCGCGTCGAGGCCAGCGGCCGGATCGATCAGCCGTCCGCCCTTCAGCAGGAGGTCGAATTGCATGGAGTAACCTCCGCTCGTTGCTTTGCTTACAGAGGCCGATAGGCGACCGCCTCGACCTCGATCTTGATATCGATCATCAGCCGCGATTCGACCGTGGTGCGGGCCGGCGGGTTCTTCGGAAAGTGCCTGGCATAGACGGCGTTGAAGGCGCCGAAATCGCGCGCGTCTTCCAGCCACACGGTGGTCTTCACCACATCGTCCATGGTGCAGCCGGCCAGCGCCAGCGCGGCCTTGACGTTGGCGAGCACCTGCTCGGTCTGTTCCGATATGCCGCCCTTGACCACGATGCCGTCGCTGCCGACGGGGACCTGGCCCGAGACATAGACGAGATCGCCGGCCCGCACGGCGGGCGACAACGGCACATGCGACGTTCCAAAACACTGTTTCGGCAAGGGACGAGCCTCCTCTGATGACAGGACGGGGTGCCATTGCGGCGCCCGCTTCGATCGACATTTACGCCGATCCGGCCGATCCTCATAGGGGCCTTGTTGGAAAGCAACATTCTTGGAAATCTGCGTTGCTTTATTACAAGAGCCCTTGCATCGTACGCGCTGACGGGCGGCTTGGAAGCCGCACCGCATAGACGGATTTGCCAGAGCGGAGACAGCAGCAATGACCTACGACAAGAACCCGTTTCCATCAGGCGATGCCGATCGCCACGCGCTCTGGGAAATGCTGGTGCGGCGCGACATCGACGCTTTCATCGGCCAAGACTGGGCCATGGTCGAGGACGATTTCGTCGCCGAGAGCTTCTTCGGCATGCATGCGCATTTCCTGCACAACGCCGACGCCTGGCGGCTGCAGTTTCCAAGGCTCGAAGTCTATCGCGACGAATGGCTGCGCCAGGCCGAAGAGACGGCGGCGACCAAATTCGCCGAGCCGCTGCGCGAGGCGCTGTTTCGCGTCACCAACATGCGAGACATCGACGTCGACGGCGACCGCGCCGTGCTGCACAAGAAATTCGACGGCTCGGTCGCCAAGGCGGACGGCAGCGTCGACCGGCTGAAATGGCAGACGCTGTATTTCTGCAGCAAGGTCGGCGGAAGCTGGAAGATATCAGGCTTCGTCGGCTACATGCCGCATCCGCTCGGCAGCTAGAGCCAGCTGATCAGTAGAGCGTGACGAAGGCCGGAAACAGCATGCCGGTCGCCCGGAAATGCTCGACCAGTTCGATGGCCGGGAAGATGGCGAGGAAATAGAGCCCGTCGAAAAACGTGCGCTTCAAAGCCCGCGTCGAGAACTGCAGTTCGTCATCGTCGCGGTAGAGCAGCGGGTTTGGCCAGAACCGGGGCGTGCTCTTGGTGTAGGCAAGATAGGCTGGGCCGAACTTGCCGAGCAGAAATTCGGCTTCCTTGCGCGCCGTGACGCGAAAGATGAAAAAGCTGGCAAGGCCCAGCGCCACGGCCGCCATCAGCGAGCCGTAGAGCAATCCAATGCCGACCGCGCCGACCGTCGAGAAGAAATAGAGCGGGTTCTGCGTGGTCGAGAACGGTCCCGTCGAGACCAGTTCCTCGTTCTTCTTGCCGCCGACATAGAGAATGCTCCACAGCCGCCCGACGACACAGACGAGCACCAGGCAAAAGCCGAAGAATTCGATCGTTTCGTGCCCGTCGGAGCCCTCGCTCAGCCCCGGCTTGGTGAGAAACAGCAGCAACACCGCCAGCGCCGCCGCAACCCGCACGAAGATCAGGCGCTTGCGCTGGTCGAAGGCCTGGGAAACCGGCTTGAGGGTAGCGTAGGTCATTTGGTGTTTCCTGGGGCACTGACGGGTGCCCGTGAGCAATGGGCATGACATTGATGGCGGATGAAAGGCGCACGCCCTCTATCGGCGCAGCGCCGGGCGTTCGTAAAGGACCTTTGCGCGGCCCACGCCCATTCTTACGAATTTGTATGCCGCCGGACAGGCCGGCGTGAGCTCGTTTGCTTACGCTGCGCGGATCGCCACCGCCACCGCCACCGCCACCGCAACCGTCGACCTCAGGACTTCAGCCATGCTCGCGCCCAACAGGCAACAACCCGCCCCACCGAGCCACAACAGGGTTCCCGACGTCACTCTCGACTTCTGGGTGATCAAGTTGATGGCGGTCACCACCGGCGAGACTGCGGCGGACTATCTTGCCGACACGATCGGGCTTGGGCTGACCGTCACCTCGCTGATCATGACCGGCATCCTGATCGCTGCCCTCGTCCTGCAGTTTGCGCAGAAGCGTTACGTGCCGTGGGCCTACTGGCTGGCGGTGGTGCTGATCAGCATCGTCGGCACCCTGGTGACGGACAATCTCGTCGACACTTTCGGCGTGCGCCTGCAGACCACGACCATCGCCTTCTCGGTTGCGCTCGCCGCGACATTCGCGGTCTGGTACGCCAGCGAACGGACGCTGTCGATCCACACCATCTTCACCACCAGGCGCGAAATCTTCTACTGGCTGGCGATCCTCTTGACCTTCGCGCTCGGCACCGCCGGCGGCGATCTCGTCGCCGAAAGCTTCGACATGGGCTACCTCACCACAGGCCTGCTGTTCGGCGGCGCCATCGCGCTCATCGTGCTGGCCTACTGGCTGCTCAATCTCGACGGCATCCTGGCCTTCTGGCTCGCCTATATCCTGACGCGGCCGCTCGGCGCCTCCTTCGGCGACCTGCTGTCGCGGTCGGCCAGGTATGGCGGCCTGGGCTTCGGCACCATCTTCACCAGCCTGCTCTTCCTCGGCTGTATCATTGCGCTCGTCCTGCACATGACCCTGAAGGGGACAACCGACGAAGCCGATGAACTGTTGCTGGACCTGGACTAGGTGCAGGGCGGATGCGCTAGCATTGACAATTGCCGAAAACCCCACCGCTTCGGCCAATCGTGAACGTTCTAGCGCCACCATGCCTGCGCCTTCGTGACATCCTAGGAACAAGCCCGTGCCGGTGATAGCCTCTCCATCTCGGCAACGGACCGGACCTTTCATGCGACTGCTTCTCGTCGAGGACGACCACAGGACGGCCGACTATATCGTCAGGGGACTGACCGAGGCCGGCCATGTCTGCGACCTCCTGCGCAACGGCCATGACGGGCTGTTCGCGGCGACCCGGGGCAAATACGACGTGATCGTCGCCGATCGGATGATCCCCGGTCTCGACGGCCTGTCGATGGTCAAGGCGGTGCGCGCCGCCGGCGTACGCACGCCGGCGATCTTCCTCACCTCCGTCGGCGGCATCGACGACCGCGTCGAGGGGCTCGAGGCAGGCGGCGACGACTATCTGGTCAAGCCCTTCGCCTTTTCCGAACTCCTCGCCCGCATCAATGCGCTTGGCCGGAGGCCGGCGGCGCAGGAGCAGAAAACCGTCCTGCGGGTCGCCGACCTCGAAATGGACCTGATCATGCGCCGCGTCACGAGGCGGGGCCAGCCGATCGACCTGCAGCCGCGGGAGTTCAGCCTGCTGGAAGTGCTGATGCGCGGCGAAGGCCGCGTCATCACCCGCACCATGCTTCTGGAGCGTGTCTGGGATTTTCATTTCGATCCCAGGACCAGCGTCGTCGAGACCCATATCAGCCGGCTGCGGGCCAAGGTCGACAAGCCCTTCGAAACCCAGCTCATCCACACCGTCCGCAACACCGGCTACAGCCTGCACGCGCCATGACCGGAACCTGGTCCCGCCTGCTGCGCAGCACGCCATTCCGGCTTGCCCTGACCTTCGCCTTCCTGTTCGTGCTGGCCTTCGTCCTGTCTGGCGCCATCGTCTACCAGATGATGAGCGCCGATCTTGCCGAGCGGCTCGACGACACCATCAAGGAAACCTACGCGGTCGTCGCCGCGACCTATGCCGAGAACGATCTCAAGGAGCTGGTTGAGACCGTCGGCAGCCACTCCCTGCGCAGCCTCAAGAAGGAGCAGCTGTTTTCGTTGACCGACGCAACGGGCAATCGCCTGGCCGGCAACTTCACCGCGGCAGGGCTTCCCGACGGCTTCTCGATGTTCGACACCGAAATGCCCGGCGTGCCGCCCGGCGCCGAGTACCGCGCCTATTCCGGCCCGGTCGGCGGCAACACGCTGACCGTCGCCTTCAGCCTTTCCGAGACGGAGGAGCTGGAGAGGATCGTGCTGATGAGCTTTGGCTGGGGAACCCTGATCATCACCGGGCTGGCGGTCGCCGGCGGCGCCCTGCTCGCCTCGCGCGTCCAGCGCCGTCTCGACGGCATCGCCGCCACCATGGTGGATGTCTCGCATGGACGGCTGGACACCCGCATTCCGCTGACCGGCAAGGGTGACGACATCGACATCGTCTCCAGCCAGGTCAATGCCGCGCTCGACCGCCTGTCGGCGCTGGTCGAAGGCATGAAACAGGTCAGCGCCAACATCGCCCACGATCTGAAGACGCCGCTCAACCGGTTGCAGATGATCCTCGACACCGCGTCGGAAAAGAACCTGTCGGGCCGGAAAATCGCCGCTGAACTGGCGGAGGCGCATGCCGAGAGCCTGCAGATCAACGAGACCTTCGATGCCCTGCTGCGCATCGCGCAGATCGAGGCCGGCGCCCGCCGGGCGCGGTTCACCGATGTCGATCTGGGCGAGGTGCTGCAAACCATCGCCGAGATCTATGCCGATGTTGCCGAGGACGACGGAAAGTCGCTGTCGTTGGCGCAACCACAGGAAACGACGGACCGGATCCATGGCGATCGCGAGCTGCTGACGCAGATGTTCGCCAATCTGGTCGAGAACGCGTTGCGCCATTGTCCATCGGGCACGACGATAAAGCTGTCGGTGGCGCGCCAGGACGAACGCGTCGTTGCGGGCGTCGCCGACAACGGTCCCGGCATTCCGGCGGCAGAGCGCGAGAAAGTGTTCCAGCGGCTCTACCGGCTGGACCACAGCCGCTCGACATCAGGCAGCGGCCTCGGGCTCAGCCTTGTCCGGGCCATCGCCGATCTGCACGGCGCATCGATCACGCTCGAGGATTGCCGACCGGGACTTGCGGTGGTGGTGCGTTTTCCGCTGGCTACGGATTAGCCGGCGAAACGGCTGGTGCTGTTCAAGCCCAGCTTGGGTTGAGAGGTCCCCTCACCTATCTATCCGCGTCGACAGGATGATCGACGACAGCGTCCGCTCGACTCCATCCATGGCGCCGATCTGGTCGAGCAGCATGTCGAGGTCGCGGATCGATGGCGCATCGACGATGACGATCATGTCGAAATTGCCGCTGACCGAATGCAGCGTCCTGACCGTCGCCAAACCGCGCAGGCCGCGCACCACCTTGTCGGCAAGCTTGGGCGTCACGGTGAGCAGCACATGCGCCCGCACCAGCCCCTGCTCATAATCCGGCGCCAGCCGCACGCCGTAGCCTGATATGATGCCGCGCTGCTCCAGCCGTTCGATCCGGCTCTGCACGGTTGTCCGCGAGACGCCAAGCCGCCGCGCCAGCTCGGCGGTCGAGGCGCGCGCATTCTCGCGCAGCAGCGAAAGCAGGGTCTGTTCGGCATCGCTGAGCATTTCGACGATTCTTCTCGGCGGACTGACCAATCAATGGGTTCGTTTCGTACAGAATCACGCTTCCTTTCGACGAGCAAGCTGCGAATCTGTGCTCACAACCAGTGAGGGATTTGTCATGAAGAAAATTGTCGTTGTCGGCGCCGGCAAGATCGGCTCGACCATTGCCGAGATGCTCGCCGCCACGGGAGATTATCAGGTCACGCTCGTCGACCGCTCGGCAGCACAGCTCGCAGCGGCCGAAGTCCCGGCCACGGTTGCGACGCTGGAGCTCGACATCGAAGCGTCCGGCACGCTTGAAGCCGCACTCGCCGGCAAATTCGCGGTGCTCAGCGCCGCTCCCTTCCATCTGACCACCCGCATCGCCGAGGCGGCGGCCAGTGCCGGCGTGCACTATCTCGACCTGACCGAGGACGTCGTCTCGACCCGCCGCGTCAAGGAATTGGCGCGTTCGGGCAGAAGCGCCTTCATTCCGCAATGCGGCCTGGCGCCGGGCTTCATCTCGATCGTCGCCAACGATCTCGCCAGCCGGTTCGATTCGCTGGAAAGCGTGCGCATGCGCGTCGGCGCCCTGCCGCAATACCCGTCCAACGCGCTGAACTACAATCTCACCTGGAGCACCGACGGCGTCATCAACGAATATTGCGAGCCCTGCGAGGCGATCGTCGAGGGCGAGCTGGTCGAGGTGCCGCCGCTGGAAGAGCGCGAGGAGTTCTCGCTCGACGGCGTCACCTACGAGGCATTCAACACCTCCGGCGGCCTCGGCACGCTGGCCGAGACGCTGAAGGGCAAGGTGCGCACGCTCAACTACCGCACCATCCGCTACCCCGGCCACGCCGCGATCATGAAGGCGCTGCTCAACGACCTCGGCCTGCGCCATCGCCGCGACGTGCTGAAGGACATTTTTGAAAGCGCCCTGCCGGCGACATTGCAGGACGTCGTCATCGTCTTCGTCACCGTCTCCGGCCGCAAGAACGGCCGCCTGCTGCAGGAGACCTACGCCAACAAGGTCTATTCCCAGCGTATCGGCCAGGTGGTGCGCAGCGCCATCCAGATCACCACGGCGTCCGGCATCTGCGCCGTGCTCGACATGCTGGCCGACGGCAGCCTGCCGGCGACCGGCTTCATCAAGCAGGAAGACATCGCGCTGGACGCATTTCTAGCCAACCGTTTTGGCCGCGCCTATGCCCAGCACGAAATGGTGAGCCGGCTGGCGGGGTGAAGCGCATAATCTCCCGCTTGAGGGGGAGATTAGCATCGAGCTATTTCCGCAAGACCATCGGCCGCCCAAGCAGAAACCGGACAAAATTGCCGGCGTTGCGCGAGGCCTTGGCCGAAGTCTGCGGCATCTGCTTTTGTGTAGTCTCTTTTCGAGCCGGCGCGCGCGCATTTGTCTCGGCACCGGGCCGGCCCACGGTGAAAGCCGGCTCCGCGACCGGCTTGCCGCGCAAGACATTGGCTGCATTGTTGTCATGAATGACGATGCACCATTGAGCCTCCTTCGAGGCCGCCCCGACAGTGTTGAAACGCGTCGCCATCTTCGTGTGCTCGTCGCAATAGACCCCGTTCATGGACGGTGATCGCTTCTCGACCAGAGTGCCGAAGGCCGACGTTGGATATTCGTGCTGCGTGTAGTGGTTGGTTGCCGCATCGAAATTCTGGCCGTGCGGAAAGGCGATATAGAGCGGTTGCTGGTTCACCTCGCCCTTGGCGATTTCCCGGCGCGCGTAGAAATCGACACGCTCCATGAAGGTCGGCGCCAGCGCGTCATCGCTGTCGAGCCGAGTCAGCAAAACAAATTCGGCATCCGTGTCGCTTTGGACAAACGCATTGAAGGCGACATTGTAGTTCTCGCCGGCCTTGATGAGAACCGGCCTGACATCAATCCCGGCCGCGCAGCCGCAGACGATCCGGATGTAGTTCTCATGTGTTTCGGAATCGAACGCAATCAGGACCGTAAAGTCCTTCTGCGACTGGCCCTCGAGCGACGGCGCGCAATAGGTGTCGAACAGCGCCAGCCGCTCGACCAGCCACACCGGGTCGAGATTGGCTCTGCCGTGTCCATTCCATTGGCTCGGCATGAAGCCGGTGGCGGTGTTGTAGCGAATCGCCACGTATTTCTTCAGGTCGGTGCTCATGGGAGGAGACTAGAGCATGATCCCGAAGGGTGGAATCCGGTTCTCGGAAAACATGGTACGCGGCACTTTCCCGCCAATCGCTTTGGTCGCGCCTAGATGAGCGGCTGGCGAGTTGATCGATGGGCTGGCGAGGGAAGGAAGAGAGCCGACTCGAACAGGTTCGCCCCTTTCCTCAAATATGCAGCGCGTGTCCCAGCGCCTTCAGCGCTGCTTCCTGGAACCCTTCGCCCTGCGTCGGATGGGCATGGATGGTGCCGGCGATGTCCTCCAGCCGCGCGCCCATCTCCAGCGCCAGCCCGAACGCCGCCGCCAGTTCCGACACACCCTGCCCGACCGCCTGGATGCCGAGCACCAGATGGTTGTCGGCGCGGGCCAAGACGCGGACAAAGCCGTCCTCGCCCAGCTTCGTCATCGCCCGGCCGTTGGCCGCCAACGGGAACATGCCGATCTTGATCTCGCCGCCGAGCGCCTTGGCTTCTTCCGGCGAAAGACCAGCGGTCACCAGTTCGGGATCGGTGAAGCAAACGGCGGGTATCGAACGCTTGTCCCAGCTGCGCTTGTGGCCGGCAACGATCTCGGCGACCATCTCGCCCTGCGCCATCGCCCGGTGCGCCAGCATCGGCTCGCCGGTGACGTCGCCAATGGCGAAGATGCCGCGCATCGAGGTGCGGCACTGGTCGTCGATGCGGATGAATTTGCCGGCCATGTCGAGGTCGATCTGCTCGAGCCCCCAGCCTTCGGTCACCGGCTTGCGCCCGACCGTGACCAGGATTTTTTCGGCGGCGACCTTGGCGCTTTTGCCGTCCGAGGTCTCGACCAGCAACGCGTCACCCTTGGTTGAAAGCCCCTTGGCCTTGGCGCCCAGCATCACCTCGACGCCGAGCGCGGTGAGCCGCTTGACCACCGGCCGGGTCAGCTCCGCATCATACTGCGCCAGCACGCGAGGCAAGGCCTCGATCACGGTCACCTCAGCGCCCATCTTGGCAAATGCCATGCCGAGTTCCAGCCCAATATAGCCGCCACCGACGACCGCGAGATTTTTCGGCACGTCGCTGAGCGCCAGCGCCTCGGTGGACGAAATCGCCCGACCGCCAAACGGCAGGAACGGCAGCTCCACCGGCGCCGAACCGGAGGCGATGACGATCGTTTCGGCCCGGATCACCTGCACGCCCGTCTCGGTCTCGACCGCGACCGTCTTGCCGTCGCGAAAGCTCGCCCAGCCATGCACGGTTTTCACGCCTGCCTTCTTGAGCAGGCCGGCGACGCCACTGTTGAGCCGGCTGACGATGCCGTCCTTCCAGGCGACGGTCCGGGCAAGATCGAGCGTCGGCGCGGTGACCGAAATGCCGAGCGGGCTCTTGCCGCCCGCCATGTGCGACACCTTCTCGAACTCCTCCGCCGCATGGATCAGCGCCTTGGACGGGATGCAGCCGACATTGAGGCAGGTGCCGCCCGGCTTGCCGGCCTCGACGATCACCGTATCGACGCCGAGCTGTCCGGCCCGAATAGCGCAGACATAGCCGCCGGGCCCGGCGCCGATGACGAGCAGCTTGCAGGAGATTTCTTTCATGATGGCACGCTCTTTCTGGTGGCGAAGGCCCCCTCATCCGGCCGCTTCGCGGCCACCTTCTCCCCGGTGGGGAGAAGAGGCGAGCACAGACGCCGGCGACCTCCTCTCCCCTCGGGGAGAGGTCGGATTGCCCCGAATTGCCCTTCGCAATTCGGTTTTGGCAATCCGGGTGAGGGGGCCCTTGCGACCGTTCTCATCCCCTCAATCCACGAAAATCAGCGCCGGCGTTTCCAGCAGCGTCTTGATCCGCTGGATGAACACCGCCGCATCCCACCCATCGATCACCCGATGGTCGAAGCTCGACGACAGGTTCATCATCTTGCGCGGCATGAACTGGGTGCCGTCCCACACCGGCCGCACCATCATCTTGTTGACGCCGACGATCGCCACTTCCGGATGGTTGATGACCGGCGTCGTCGCCACGCCGCCCATGGCGCCGAGCGAGGTGATGGTGATGGTCGAGCCGGACAGCTCGTCGCGTGTTGCCGTGCCGGACTTGGCCGCCTCGGCCAGCCTGATGACCTCGGCGCCGCAATCCCAGATGTCGCGCGCCTCGGCGTGCTTGACCACCGGAACCACCAGCCCCGACGGCGTCTGTGCGGCGATGCCGATATGGATGCCGCCATGCTGATGGACGATGCCGGCCTCGTCGTCGAACAGGGAGTTGAGATTGGGCTGGTCCGCGATCGCCTTGACCATCGCCCGCATCAGGAACGGCAGCAGCGTCAGTTTCGGCCGCTCCACGCCAGGACGCTTCTCCTTGTTGAGCGCCGCGCGCAATTCCTCCAGTGCGGTGACGTCGATCTCCTCGACATAGGTGATGTGCGGAATGCGCGATTTGGACAGCGACATCTTCTCGGCGATCTTGCGCCGCAAGCCGACCACCTTGATATCCTGCACAGCATCGTTGCGGGCGAGGCCGGATGCCTTTGCGACCTGCGGCCCGCGCGCCAGGAACGCTTCGATGTCCTCATGGCCGATGCGACCGGCCGGACCGGATCCGGCAACCTGCCTGAGATCGATGCCGGCTTCTTTTGCCCGCAGACGAACGGCCGGCGACGCCAGCGGTCTTTCGCCTCCAGGCCGCGGCGTGCCGGAGACGGAAGGCTGCGCCGTGCTTTTCTGTGAGGCTGCCGGTTTCGCCTTGGGCTCGTCGCTCTTTACCGACGTCTTCACGACCGGCGCAGCAGCCTCGGGCTTCGGGGTCGGAAGTTTTGCCGGAGGCTCAGCGGACACCGCTTCCGCTTCGGCGCCTTGCGGCTTGGCGTTGCCCTCGCCCGCCACCTTCAGCCGCACGATGGGCGAGCCGATGGCCACCGTGTCGCCGATCTCGGCGCCCAGCCACAGGATCTCGCCATCGACCGGCGAGGGGATTTCAACCGTCGCCTTGTCGGTCATGACGGCGGCAAGCACAGTGTCCTCGCGGACGATATCGCCGACCTTGACGTGCCATTCGACCAGCTCGGCCTCGGCGACGCCTTCGCCGACATCGGGCAGCTTGATGATGTGTTCGCCCATCTCAGGCTCCCATGGTTTCAAGCAAGGCACGGCCAACGCGAGCGGGACCGGGAAAATAATCCCACTCCTGCGCATGCGGATAGGGCGTGTCCCAGCCGGCAACGCGAGCAACCGGCGCTTCGAGGTGATAGAAACAGTTTTCCTGCACCAGCGCCGACAGCTCGGCGCCGAAGCCCGAGGTCAGCGTCGCCTCATGCACGATGACGCAGCGCCCGGTCTTTTTCACCGAGGCGACGATCGTATCGAGATCAAGCGGCAGCAGGGTCCTGAGGTCGATGATCTCGGCATCGATGCCGGTTTCTTCGACAGCCGCCTGCGCGACATAGACCATGGTGCCGTAGGCGAGCACGGTGAGGGCCGAGCCTGCCCTGCGGATCGCCGCCTTGCCGAGCGGCACCGTGTAGTGGCCGTCGGCCACCTCGCCCAGCTCATGCTTCGACCAGGGCGTCACCGGCCGGTCGTGATGACCATCGAACGGACCGTTGTAGAGCCGCTTCGGCTCGAGGAAAATCACCGGATCCGGATCCTCGATCGCCGCGATCAAAAGCCCCTTGGCGTCATGCGGGTTGGACGGCACCACCGTCTTCAGCCCCGACACATGGGTGAACAGCGCCTCAGGGCTCTGGCTGTGCGTCTGGCCGCCAAAAATGCCGCCGCCGGTCGGCATGCGCACCACGATCGGGCAGGTGAAATCGCCGTTGGAGCGGTAGCGCAGCCTGGCTGCTTCCTGGGTCAGCTGGTCGTAGGCCGGGTACATGTAGTCGGCAAACTGAATTTCCACGCACGGCTTCAACCCATAGGCGGCCATGCCGATGGCCGAGCCGACAATGCCGGATTCGTTGATCGGCGCATCGAAGCAGCGGCTCTTGCCGTATTTGGCCTGCAAGCCCTGCGTGCAGCGGAAGACGCCACCGAAGAAGCCGACGTCCTCGCCGAACACGACGACTTTCTCGTCGCGCCCCATCGACACATCCATGGCATCGCGAATGGCTTCGATCATGGTCCGTCTCGGCATGGCTCAGACTCCCGCCTGTTGGCGCTGGCGTCTGAGATGCGGCGGCATCTCGGCGTAGAGCCCTTCGAACATGTCGCGCGTCGACGGCTTGCCGCCGGCATGCAGCGTGCCGTGGCCTTCGGCTTCCTTCTGCGCCGCGATAACCGTGTCGAGGATTTCCGCCTCGGCCTGCGCGTGACGCTCGTCCGACCAGACACCGAGCGCGATGAGATGGTTCTTCAGCCGCACGATCGGGTCGCCGAGCGGCCAAGCGTCGGATTCTGTCTTCGGCCGGTAGGCGGACGGGTCGTCCGAGCTCGAATGTGCGCCGGCACGGTAGGTGACATATTCGACCAGCGTCGGCCCGAGATTGCTGCGCGCCCGCTCCGCCGCCCATTTGGCCACGGCGTGGACGGCGAGATAGTCGTTGCCGTCGACGCGCAGTGACGGGATGCCGAAGCCGAGGCCCCTCGCCGCGAACGTGCCCGAACCGCCGCGCGCGATGCCTTGAAAGGTCGAGATTGCCCACTGGTTGTTGACGACATTGAGCACGACCGGCGCCTTGTAGGTGGAGGCGAACACCAGCGCCGAATGGAAATCGGACTCGGCCGTCGAGCCGTCGCCGATCCACGCGGCTGCGATGCGCGAATCGTTCGATATCGCCGAGGCCATCGCCCAGCCGACCGCCTGGATGTACTGCGTCGCCAGATTGCCGGAGATCGAGAAGAAGCCGTGCTCCTTCGACGAATACATGACCGGCAATTGCCGGCCCTTCAGCGGGTCGGCTTCGTTGGAATAGATCTGGTTCATCATCGTGACCATCGGGTAGCCATCGGCAATCAGCAGCCCGGCCTGGCGATAGGTCGGAAAGTTCATGTCGCCCGGCGCCAGTGCCTTGCGGAAGGCGCAAGCCACAGCCTCTTCGCCCAGATGCTGCATGTAGAACGAGGTCTTGCCCTGCCGCTGCGCCATCTGCATGCGCGCATCGAAGGTCCGCAGCGTCATCATGTGGCGCAGGCCGGTGAGAAGCTCGTCGCTGGACAGCAGGCCGGCCCACGGGCCGACGGCCTCGCCAGTGCGGTTCAGCACGCGGATGATCGAGAAGGCATGATCGCGGATGCTGCGCGGATCGACATCGATGTCAGGACGCGGCACCGAGCCGGCCTTGGGGATCGGCACATTGGAAAAGTCAGGCGTGCCACCCGGCCGCACTTCCGGCTCCGGAACGTGGAAACGCAACATCCCAGCATCGGCCATGACCTTTGTCCTCCAATGTTGCCCGGAACAGATATTTGCATATCTGCGCCGCCAGTGCGAATTCGTCGGGTAGCCTGCGGACGTCGGTCCCGGCCACGCCGGCCGATCCAGCCTCCCACACCCAAGATGAAGATATGTCCGCGAAATTTCTTGTCGATGTTGGGCGGTGGCGCGCAATTAGAGGGAAGGTTGGGCGAGGTTTGCCGGCAGATAAGGTGATTGGTCGACGAACTCGCGCCTTTCCTCTCCCCCGTCGATCGGGGGAGAGGTGTCGAGCGAAGCTCGACGGAGTGGGGGTCGACCGTTCGCCCAAGCTGGATGCCGCCCCCACATCATGCTAACCAGCCCGCCATGGCACAGAAGAAAGCATATGAGGTCGATGGCTGGCTCGCGAAGCCGGACCAGCGGATCTCCATCGTCCTGCTTTACGGCCCCGATCGCGGCCTCGTCTCCGAGCGAGCAAAGGCCTTTGCCGGCAAGACCGGCCTGCCGCTCGACGATCCCTTCTCGGTGGTCAGGCTGGAAGGTTCGGAGGTCGACCGAGACGAGGGCCGGCTGCTCGACGAGGCCCGCACCGTGCCGATGTTTTCCGACCGGCGCCTGCTGTGGGTGCGCAATGCCAGCGGCCAGAAAGCATTGGCCGACGACGTCAAGGCGCTGACGGCGGAGCCCGCGCGCGATGCGATCATTCTCATCGAGGCCGGCGACCTCAAGAAAGGTGTCGGCCTGCGCGCCATCGTCGAGGCGGCCGACAACGCCATGGCCCTGCCTTGCTATGCCGATGAAGCCCGCGACATCGACACCGTCATCGACGGCGAACTGGGCAGGGCCGGCATGTCGATGACCATGGAAGCGAGACAGGCGCTGCGCCGCAATCTCGGCGGCGACCGGCTGGCCTCGCGCGGTGAGATCGAGAAGCTTGTGCTCTACGCCCATGGCCAGACCGAGATCGGCCTGGAGGAGGTCAAAGCGATGTCAGGTGATGTCTCCGGCGCGTCTTTCGACGACGCGGTCGACGCGCTTCTCGAAGGCAAGATCGGCGACTTCGACACCGCCTTCACCCGCCATTGCCAGTCCGGCGGCCAGCCCTTCCTGGTGCTGTCCTCGGCAATGCGGCAGTTGCAGCAGATCCAGATCATGCGCGGCCAGATGGAGTCCGGCAACCGCAACGCCGCCTCGGTCGTTGCCGCCGCCCGCCCGCCGGTGTTTTTCTCCAGGCGCAAGCTGGTGGAGAAAGCGCTGGAACGCTGGAGCACCGAAGCGCTCGGCCGCGCACTGACCCGGCTGCAGACGGCGGTGCTGCAGACCAGGCGGCGGCCGGATCTTTCCGTCGCGCTGGCAAGACAGGCGCTGCTTGGCATTGCGGTGGAGAGCAGCAGGTTGGCGCGGAGGTAGGAGAGCGATCCTCCTCTTCTCGGCGCCGAGCGCTGCCTCCATCGGTCAATTCATTGTCATAGCGCCCACCTGCTGGAAGGTTGGCAGCGCCTGTGGAAAGACCAGCACCGCCGCGCCGTAAAGAAGCAGAGCGATACCCGACACCTTTGCGATCCCACCTCCTGACGGGAGGGTCTTTTCCGCAAAGATCAGCAAGGTGACCACGGCCATTGCGGCGACGTTCATGATCCCGAGAGGAAAGAGGGCGAGAAACAAAAGCCAGCAGCAGCCCAGGCAAAAAAGTCCATGCTCCAGGCCCATGCGAACCGCACCCCAATAACCATCGCGCCATGAGGTCAGGATGAAGCCGATCGGCGTGCGGCATTTGGCCAGACACAGATCTTTCAGTGGGGAGAGTTGATAGGCGCCCCCAATCATCAGCAGCGCGCCGCCGATACGCGCGGCCGTCGCAGCGGACAATCCCACATGCCCGGCAAGCATCTCCGCACCCGCCGCACCGGCAAAGGCGATAAAGCCCATCACGCCCCAAACCAGCATATACCCGGCCACGAACACCCAGCTCGAGACAAAGGTCTCGCCCCGGCTCTGTTTGCCGGCCTGGACCTGGTGAAACGTCAGGATCATGGGCGCGGCCGTCGGAAACATCATGGCAATCATCATGATCATCCAGATGGCAAGAAACAGCGGCGCCTTCATACCCATGGTGAGTGCGTACATTTCCATGCGCATGTCCGCGTCCATGCCCATCTGCTGCCAGACAAGCAGGGTCCACGCCGCCGCAGCGATAGCGATCAGCAGCGCGAGAATGATGTATCGCTGCAACGTCGGGGCCATGGACGAGGTCGTTCCGTGCTACGCTGCCAACGGCTACTGCTGCCCAGACCAATTGATCGGAGCGTAATGTCCGTTTCGGCGGGAATTGTCCCAGCTCATGCCATGATCGCTGAATGTACTGCCTTCCGCCCCCATCGCCAGGGCGAGCCAATCGGGATTGACAGGATGGCCGGTGGCCGCCCACATCTGCCCGTCCTCGCGCATTGTCGGCAGCGGCTCGACCGCCATCTGCATGACGCCCGCAATCTCCGCCGACCGCTTCTTGCCGTCTATCCGGTAGCTTATCGGCACCTTCTTGGCGCCAAGATTCGTGCCAATCATGGGGGCCAGCACCGCCATAGGGCCGCCCGCAGCGCCGGTGAAGATGGCACCTAGCGCCTCTGTTTGCCTGTCATCGGCCCGTTCGTCGATATAGGCGGCGGCCGTCCAATTGCCGTTTGCCATAGGACCCGGCGTGTGAGCGACCATCGCGACACTGAGCCCATCCAATCGAACGTCGCCGTAGTTGCCCGTGTTGATATGAAAGACCAAACCGACGTCGCAAACACCTTTCGTCGGCTTCGATGTCAGCTGCGCGTTGGTGGACAGCAGACAAGGACATACGACATCGCAGCTACAATTTTCGAAGTAACTTCCGGACAATTGCCAACGGACTGCCATTTGCACCTCCCACTTGCGTCAGGCGCGTCGGCATATCGCATTGGCGGGGCGGTGCCATTTCACGATTGTTGTAGGAACGGCAAATAGCCCCCGCCTCGACTGACCGGCACGCTAGGGCACATAATTTAAGCCATATCTAATATAGGTTACGCCGTTGCCTGGCACTGTCAAGCCGCGAGCGGCAGGGCTGGCGGCAGGCGCTGCTTGGGATCGCGGTTGAGAGCGCGAGGCTGGGGAGCGAGCCTGATCTCCCCCTCGAGGGGGGAGATGTCGCCGAAGGCGACAGAGGGGGCCGCCGCGCGTGGGGCGCTGACCTCTTCTTCGTTCCCGCAGGGGCCCGGCGCTTGATGTGGGGCGACCCCCTCTGGCCTGCCGGCCATCTCCCCTCAAGGAGGGAGATTCGCGGCGTCACCGATTTCGCCAATCACCAGCGCCCCAAAAGGAAAAGGCCGGCCAAACGGCCAGCCCTTTCCACATGCGCAATCTCCGGTCTCAATATACTTCGCCGGCTAACTAACGTTCCTGCTTCAGCCTTCTGCACAGCTCATCAAGCTGCTCCAGCGACCGGTATGAAACCCGCAAAGTGCCGCCCTTGCCCTTGTGATCCACTGACACAATCATGCCGATCGTATCGGTCAACAGCTTTTCCAGCGCCAGCGTATCGGCGTCCTTTTGCTCCGGACTTGGCGCCGGCTTGGCTTCCTTGGTGCTGCTGGTGCCGGCCGGTATCTGGGCCAGCGCTTCGGCCTGGCGTACCGAAAGGCCCTCTTCGACGATACGCTTGGCAAGGCCGGCCGGATCTTCCGCCGTCACCAGCGTGCGGGCATGGCCCGCCGACAGCGCGCCGTCGACCAGCATGTCGCGGATCACGTCCGGCAGCTTCAGGAGCCTGAGCGTGTTGGCGACATGGCTGCGGCTCTTGCCGATCACCTGGCCGAGATCGGCCTGGGTGTAGCCGTGCTCATCGATCAGCTGCTGGTAGCCAAGTGCTTCCTCGACCGCATTGAGGTCGGTGCGCTGGACGTTTTCGATGATCGCCAGCTCGAGCGCGGTGCGGTCGTTGACCTCGCGGATGATGACCGGGATCTCGGACAGCCCGGCGCGCTGTGCCGCCCGCCAGCGCCGCTCGCCGGCGATGATCTCGTAACGGCCGGCCTGTGCCGGCGAAGGGCGCGCCACCACCGGCTGGACGACGCCGTGTTCGCGGATTGACTGGGCAAGGTCGGTCAGCTCGGCGTCGCCGAAATGCCGCCGCGGATTCTTCGGATTGGGGGTCAGGAACTCGATCGGCACCTTGCCGTCGGCGCTCATGCCTGGTTTTTCAGGCGCAGCTGGGCGATCGATCTCGCCGATCAGCGCCGCCAGCCCACGCCCCAGTCTCTTTCTCGAAAGGTCTTCGCTCATCTTTATTCCAGGTTCCGGATCGTTTCGGTATCGAATCGGCTCTTAATTTGCAGGGAGTCTAATCAAGCGGCGCGTAACTTGCGCTCGCGGCGGATCACTTCCGACGCCAGTTGCAGATAGGCCTGGCTGCCCGAGCATTTCAGATCGTAAAGGATCGCCGGCTTGCCGTAGGACGGCGCCTCGGACACCCGCACATTGCGCGGGATGACGGTCTCGTAGACCTTGTCGCCCATATGCGCCCGCACATCCTGCACCACCTGGTTGGCGAGATTGTTGCGGCCGTCATACATGGTCAGCACGATGCCTTGGATGGTGAGATCCGGATTGATCGAGCGGCGCACCTGCTCGACCGTCTCCAGCAATTGGCTGAGACCTTCGAGCGCGAAGAACTCGCATTGCAGCGGCACAAGAACAGAATCAGCCGCAGCCATTGAATTCAAAGTCAAAAGGTTGAGCGAGGGCGGGCAATCGATCAGCACATAGCCAAAGGGTGCGCCGCGCTCGGTCGCGGCGCGCAGCGCATTACGCAACTTGAGCACCCGGTCGGGCGCGGAGGCGATCTCCATTTCAATGCCGAGCAGGTCGAGCGTCGACGGCACGATCGACAGGCCGGGCACCGCCGTCGGGATGGCCGCGGCCTCCAGCTCCAACTCGCCGGTCAGCACGTCATAGGACGAGACCGTCCGATCCTTGCGGTCGATGCCGAGGCCGGTGCTGGCATTTCCCTGCGGATCGAGATCGACGATCAGCACCTTTTCGCCGATCGCGGCCAGCGCGGTCGCCAGATTGATGGCGGTGGTTGTCTTGCCGACGCCGCCTTTCTGGTTGGCTACGGTGATGATTCGGGGGCCATTCTTCATCATGGGTTTATGCCAGAAATTCATTTTGGGCGCCAAATCGCCTGTCAGTGACGGATCAGACAGGTCGCAGGTTGGACAATTCCAGGATGACGCCGCCAGCGTCGGTCACACTGGGATGTTCTACCAGATCGAAGGACCATCGGTGAACGCTTTCTTGCACTTCGGTGCGGTAATCCCGGCCTTTGTGGAACAGGCCGCGCGCGCCTGAAATCAGCCAGGGCGCCGACAGGTCCAGCAACGTCGAAAGCGGAGCCAGCGCCCGCGCCGTGACGATCTGCGGCGTCGAAACAAGCGCATGACTGTCGTCGATGCGGCGCGCAACCACCCGCGCCGGCAGGCTGAACTGCCCAATGACGGTCTGCAGGAAGGATGCTTTTTTGCGATTGCTTTCAACCAGATCGATGCTGGCGCCGTCGCGCTCGGCCAGCAGGAAAGCCATGACAAGGCCCGGAAATCCGCCGCCTGAGCCGATATCCACCCAGCGTGTGGCGGCCGGCTCTATGCGCGCGAGCTGCGCGCTGTCCAATATATGACGCTGCCAGACGTCGCCCGAGGTCGATTGCGCCACCAGATTGATGCTGCGATTCCACTTCTGGAACATCTGCTCGAACAGCACCAGCCGATCGAATGTTTCACGTGAAACCGGGCCTGCCGTGTCCTGCAGGCTCGCTAGGGTCATAGAACTCACGCAACATCCTTTTGCAGGCGCTGGGCGCTCTCCGCATGACGGACATGCGCGACAATGATCGCCAGCGCCGCCGGCGTCATGCCTTCCATGCGCTGGGCATCGGCGATGGAGCGCGGCCGCCGCGCCTGCATCTTCTGCTTCAACTCGTTCGACAGACCCGGCACGCCAGCGAAATCGACCGTCTCGGGGATCAGCCGGCCCTCTTCATGCCGGATCTGCGCCACATCCGTCTTCTGGCGATCGAGATAGACTGAATATTTCGCCTCTGTTTCGAGGCGCTCCGCCGTCTTGCCGTCGATTGCCGCGAATCGCGAATCGATACGACCCAGCCAGGCCACGTCGACGTCGGGATAGGATAGTAATTCGTAACCGGACCGGCGCACGCCATCCCGGTTGATCTCCAGCCCGTGTCGCGCCGCCTCATTGGGTGTCATGGTGAGCGATTTCGCCAGCTCCCGAGCCTCATCCAGACTTTGCATGACATCCCCGTAGCGCTGCATCCGCTGCGCCGAGGCGATGCCCAGCCTGGCCGCCAGCGGCGTCAACCGCTCATCGGCATTGTCGGCACGCAACGACAGCCTGAATTCGGCCCGCGAGGTGAACATCCGGTAGGGCTCCGCAATGCCCCGGCTGGTCAAATCATCGACCATGACGCCGATATAGGCCTCGGTGCGGCTGAGCACGATCTGCTCGCTGCCCGCCGCCCGCCGCGCCGCATTGAGGCCGGCAAGCAAGCCTTGCCCGGCCGCTTCTTCATAGCCGGTCGTGCCGTTGATCTGCCCGGCGAGGAACAGGCCACTAACGCGCTTCGTCTCCAGCGTCTGATGCAGCTCGCGCGGATCGACATGATCATATTCGATGGCATAGCCGGGCTGCAGCATAACGGCCCGCTCAAGCCCCGGAATGGTTTTCAAGATATCGAGCTGCACATCTTCGGGCAACGAGGTCGAAATGCCATTGGGATAGACGGTGTCGTCGTCCAGGCCTTCCGGCTCCAGAAAAATCTGGTGCCCGTCCCTGTCCCCGAACTTGACGATCTTGTCCTCGATCGAAGGGCAATAGCGCGGCCCAACGCCTTCGATCGATCCGGAATACATGGCCGAGCGACCGAGATTGGCGCGTATCAACTCATGCGTCGCGGTCGTCGTCCGCGTAATGCCGCAATCGATCTGCGGCGTGGTGATACGGTCGGTCATCAGCGAGAACGGCACCGGATCCGGATCCGCCGCCTGGCTTTCCAGCGACGCCCAGTCGATGGTCCGGCCATCGAGCCGCGGCGGCGTCCCGGTCTTCAGCCGTCCAAGCTTGAAGCCGGCGCGGTCCATCGTTGCCGACAGGCCGAGGCTCGCCTGCTCGTTCATGCGGCCGGCGACGATCTTCTTCTCGCCGATATGGATAAGCCCGCGCAGAAAGGTCCCGGTCGTCAGGACGACCGCGCCACAGGCCAGGCGCCGCCCATCAGCCAGGAGAACAGCCCTGATCTGCCCATCGGCGATTTCGAAGTCCAGAACCTCGCCTTCGACCACGTCGAGATCGTTCTGCTGCCGAATCGCTTCCTGCATGGCAAGGCGATAGAGCTTTCTGTCGGCCTGCGTGCGCGGTCCGCGCACCGCGGGGCCTTTGCGGCGGTTGAGCAGGCGGAACTGGATGCCTGCCGCATCCGCCACGCGCCCCATCAAGCCGTCCATGGCATCGATCTCGCGCACCAGATGGCCCTTGCCGAGCCCGCCGATCGCCGGGTTGCACGACATCACCCCGATCGTGTCAAAACGCAGCGTCACCAGCGCGGTCCTGGCACCGGCGCGCGCGGCAGCACTGGCCGCCTCGCAACCCGCGTGGCCGCCGCCCACTACAACCACATCATAGCGATTGGTCATTTCCAAACGTCCTGGACTCAGAAGAATGAGGGACACATGTCCCTGCGGAGCGACGCTGTCAAGAAAACTCCGCGACAAGTTTCACGTGAAACAGCCGCGCCGCTAGTCAGCCCAGTGTTTCACGTGAGTCATCGGGCCGCCTGACACGTTTCACGTGAGTCATGCAGGCGGCGCAGCGCGGTGGTGGCCCAGATGAAGCCTCCCCGCCTTCGGAGTTCGTCGAAAATCACGAAGGCATGCGGCAAAGCAACATACGATCTAAAGGGAGCTCACGCCGCAACGACCCAATGTTTCACGTGAGTCATTTCCCGATGCAGAACTGCGAGAAGATCACGTCCAGCATATCCTCGACGTCGATGGCGCCGACGATTCGGCCGAGGCGATCGGCTGCGAGCCGCAACTCCTCGGCGCGCAGCTCCTGCCCGACAGAACGGCCATCGGTGGCGCGGAGCAGATGGCGGTTGGTCTCGCCAAGCAATTCGACGTGGCGAAGGCGCGACGGCAGGACATCGCCGACGCTGCCGGCCGCCTCCGCCGCCCGCTGGCCGATCTCCGCCAGCAGTTCCTCCACGCCCGTCCCGTTCTTCACTGAAATGACACGGTCGTAATCCTCCGTCGCGTCGCTCGCCGCGCGGCTTTCCAGCAGATCGAGCTTGGTGCCGACACGTAAGATCGGCGCTTCGGTCGGCAGCAGTCCAATCTCCCTGGGATCGGCGACATCCCTAAGCAACAGCAAGAGATCGGCGCCATGCGCCTTGGCCCTCGCCCTGTCGATGCCGATCGCTTCGACCTTCCCCGGCGCATCGCGCAACCCGGCCGTATCCGTAAGCCGGACACGCAGCCCCTGAAGATCAAGTGTCACTTCAAGCAGGTCGCGGGTCGTGCCTGGCTCATCCGTTACTATAGCGGCATCGCGCCGCGCCAGGGCGTTGAACAGACTCGACTTACCGGCGTTGGGGGCACCGAGGATGACGACCTCGAATCCATCGCGAATGATCTCGGCGGCGCGAAATCCGGCGATGTGCCGGTCGATCTCGTCGATCATCGTTCTGACATCGGACCAGACCGTATCCGAAACGGAACCGGGGACGTCTTCCTCGTCGGCGAAATCGATCTCGGCCTCGATCATCGCGCGGGCATGGATCAGCCTGCGGCGCCAGCCGAGATAGAGTTCGCTTTGGGCGCCTCCGGCATTTTGGACCGCGAAGCGCCGCTGCGCCTCCGTCTCGGCATTGACGAGATCCGCCAGCGCCTCGGTCTCGACCAGGTCTACCTTGCCGTTCAGAAAGGCGCGACGCGTGAATTCGCCCGGTTCCGCGTGCCTGACGCCGCCAAAACCGGTCATCGTCTCCAGCATTTTTGCCACAACGGCACGGCCGCCATGAACGTGGAATTCCGCGACGTCCTCGCCGGTGAAACTGGCCGGGCCGGGAAAGAACACAACCAGGCCGGTATCGAGCAATGTCCCGTCAGACGCCCTGAATCGGCGCAGAACCGCCGCGCGGTCCTTAACCATAGTCCCAGCAATCGTTTCGACCACGAATCGAGTCTGCGGGCCGGAAATTCGGATGACGGCGACGCCGGCAGGCAGCCGGCCGCTCGACAGCGCTACGATGGAATCGCCTGAAATCATTTGCCCGCTCTACCGAACCGCCCTAGCTTCACGCCTATCAGCCAATCGCACCCGAGTTTGCCCAGTGACGCTGCCCGCGCAAAACCTGCTTGCCGAAGAAGCCAGCCCCTATCTGCAGCAGCACAGCGGCAATCCCGTCCACTGGCGGGCCTGGTCGCCGGCTTCGCTCGAAGAGGCGAAAGCGCTGGATAGGCCGATCCTGCTCTCGGTCGGCTATGCCGCCTGCCATTGGTGCCATGTCATGGCGCATGAAAGCTTCGAAAACGATGGCGTCGCCGCCGTCATGAACCGTCTGTTCGTCAATATCAAGGTCGACCGCGAGGAGCGCCCGGACATCGACCAGATCTATATGGCGGCGCTGTCCTCGATGGGCGAGCAGGGCGGCTGGCCGCTGACCATGTTCCTGACCCCGGACGGCAAGCCGTTCTGGGGCGGCACCTATTTTCCGCGCGAGCCACGCTACGGCCGCCCCGGCTTCATCCAGGTTATGAAGGCGGTGGACAAGGCCTGGCGGGAGAAGCGGGCGAGCCTCAACCAGAGCGCCGACGGCCTGACGACGCATGTCGAGGCACGGCTCGCCGGTTCGCATGCCAGAACCGTGCTCGACCGCGCCACGCTGGCGGAATTGGCCACGGGCATCGACGGCATGATCGACCGTGATCTCGGCGGATTGCGCGGCGCGCCTAAATTTCCCAACGCGCCGTTCATGCAAACGCTGTGGCTGTCCTGGCTTCGCGACGGCAATGCCGCCCATCGCGACGACGTCCTCAACAGCCTCGAGCAGATGCTGAGCGGCGGCATCTACGACCACATCGGCGGCGGGCTCAGCCGCTACTCGACCGACGCCGAATGGCTGGTGCCGCATTTCGAAAAGATGCTCTACGACAATGCCCAGCTCCTCCGCTTCTGCAACTGGGCTTATGCCGCAAGCGGCAATGAATTGTTCCGGCTGCGAATCGAAGAGACGATCGGCTGGCTGCTGCGCGAAATGCGCGTCGACGGCGGCGCTTTTGCCGCCAGTCTCGATGCCGACAGCGACGGCGAGGAAGGTCTGTTCTACACCTGGAGCCGCGACGAGATCGAAGCCGCCCTTGGCGACGATTCCGCATTGTTTTTCAAGCACTTCACGCTCTCCAGCCCGCATGGCTGGGAAGGCAAGCCGGTCGTCCACCAAACGCTGTCTCAGCAATTGCAATATGTGATCCACCGCGAAGAGATCAGCGCGCTCAAGGCGAAACTCCTTGCTGTCCGGGAAGAGCGGGTCAGGCCCGGCCTTGACGCAAAGACCCTCATCGACTGGAACGGCCAGATGATCGCAGCGCTTGCCGAGGCCGGCCGGGCGCTGGCGCGGCCTGACTGGATCGATGCGGCGGCAAAGGCCTTTGCCCATATCAGCGCTGCCAGCCGCGACGGCCGTCTGCCGCATTCGATGCTCGGCGCCAGAAAACTGTTCCCGGCTTTGTCCAGCGACTATGCCGCTATGACCAACGCCGCGATCTCGCTGTTCGAGGCCACCGGGGATTGGAGCTATGTCGACCAGGCTGGCCAGTTTGTCGGGCAGCTCGAGCATTGGCACGCCGACGCCGAGAAGACAGGTTACTACCTGACTGCTTCCGACAGCACCGACGTGCCGATCCGCATCCGCGGCGATGTCGACGAAGCTATTCCCTCCGCCACCGGCCAGATCATCGAGGCGCTGGTCAGGCTCGCCTCCGTCACCGGCGATCTCGAGCTGCAGGAAAGAGCTTGGCACGTCGCCGAGCATGCCGCCGGCCGCGCGGCGCACCAGGCCTATGGCCAGGCCGGCATCGTCAATGCCTGCGCGCTGGCGATCGAGCCGCTCAAGCTGGTGTTGGTGGATGAGTTCACAGATCCAAAGCTCGTTCCGGTTGCGAATCGAAACCCGGACCCGCGCCGCATCGACATCGTCGTGCCGATCGGTACGGCGAATCGACCCTTGCTGCCCGGTGGAATCCTGCCGCCGACCGACAAGGCAGGTGCATGGTTGTGCACGGGGCAGGTTTGTTTGCCGGCGGTGACGGATGCTGAAGAGCTCGAGCGATTGTTGCGACGGCGATAGTTTTGCTAACCGCCGGCGAGAGACGCCCCCTCTGGCCTACCGGCCATCTCCCCCTCAAGTGGGGAGATCGGCAGCTTCGCTGTTCCGCTCACCTTACGGCGTTGATAATTGCCGAAAGCGACCAAGGGTGTAATCTCCCCCCTAGAGGGGGAGATGCCCGGCAGGGCAGAGGGAGGCGCGAAGGATCGCTACCCCATCCCCTTACGTGTTCATCGAATCGAAGAAATCCGCATTGGTCTTGGTCTGCTTCAGCTTGTCGATCAGGAACTCGATCGCGTCGGTGGTTCCCATCGGCGCCAGGATGCGGCGCAGCACGAAGATCTTCTGCAGGTCCTGCTTGGAAACCAGCAGGTCTTCCTTGCGGGTGCCGGACTTCAGGATGTCCATGGCCGGATAGATGCGCTTGTCGGCGACCTTGCGGTCGAGCTGGATTTCGCAGTTGCCGGTGCCCTTGAACTCTTCGAAGATGACTTCGTCCATGCGGCTGCCGGTATCGATCAGCGCGGTGGCGATAATGGTCAGCGAACCGCCTTCCTCGATGTTGCGGGCGGCGCCGAAGAAGCGCTTCGGCCGCTGCAGCGCGTTGGCGTCGACGCCACCGGTCAGCACCTTGCCGGATGACGGCACGACGGTGTTGTAGGCGCGGCCGAGACGGGTGATCGAATCGAGCAGGATGACGACGTCGCGGCCATGTTCGACCAGGCGCTTGGCCTTCTCGATGACCATTTCGGCGACCTGCACGTGGCGCACCGCCGGCTCGTCGAAGGTCGAGGAGATCACCTCTCCCTTCACCGAGCGCTGCATGTCGGTCACTTCTTCCGGCCGCTCGTCGATCAGCAGCACGATCAGATAGCATTCCGGGTGGTTGGCGGTGATCGAGTGGGCGATGTTCTGCATCAGAACCGTCTTGCCGGTACGCGGCTGCGCGTTGATCAAGGCGCGCTGTCCCTTGCCGATCGGCGCCACCAGGTCGATCACACGGGCCGATATGTCCTTGGTGGTGACATTCTCGATCTCCATCTTCAGCCGCTTGGTCGGATAGAGCGGCGTCAGATTGTCGAAGTGGATCTTGTGACGGATCTTCTCGGGATCGTCGAAATTGATGGTGTTGACCTTGAGCAGCGCGAAATAGCGCTCGCCCTCTTTCGGGCTGCGGATCGGCCCTTCGACCGTATCGCCGGTCTTCAGCGAAAAGCGCCGGATCTGCGACGGTGAAATATAGATGTCGTCGGGACCTGGCAGGTAATTGGCGTTGGCGGAGCGCAGGAAGCCGAAACCGTCCTGCAGCACCTCGACCACGCCATCACCGATGATCTCGATCTCCTGGGCGGCCAGCTTCTTCAGGATCGCAAACATCAGCTCCTGCTTGCGCATGACGCTGGCGTTTTCGACCTCGAGCGATTCGGCATAAGCGATCAGCTCTGGCGGTTTCTTGTTCTTGAACTCGGCGAGTTTCATTTCTTGCATAGACGGACCTTGAATAGATGGAGTCTGGGTAGGCTTTGGGAAAATATCGGCGGGATGCGACAAATGCCGGGCGCGGCCGAAAACAACGAGGGGCGGCGCATGACGGGAAGGAAGACCCGTCTTTTATCGTCGGTCGGGTGAAAGAGCAAGCTGCGTTTTGCATGGCCTATGAAGGCCTAAACGCATCAATGCCTGTCGCAGTCTCCTGGCCGTTTTTGAGCAACATGCATCAGAACGGCTTGACGACCACCAGGATGACGATTGCGATCATCAGCAATGTGGGGATCTCGTTGACCATCCGCCAGTGCCTGGCCGGTTTTTCATTACGGTCCTCGGCGAATTTGCGCACCGCGCCGGCCAGATAGCCATGAACGGCGGACAGCAAAAGCACCGCTCCGATCTTGGCGTGCAGCCAGCCGCCCTGGAAACCGAAACCCTTCCAGGCGAGCCACAGGCCGAACACCCAGGTGACGATCATCGCCGGGTTGATGATGCCGCGCAGCAGGCGCCGCTCCATCACCTTGAAGGTTTCCGACTGCACCGAACCCTTCTCGGCATCGGCGTGGTAGACCAGCAGCCGCGGCAGATAGAGCATGCCCGCCATCCACGAGATGACGGCGAGGATATGGATCGCCTTGGCCCAGGGGTAGAAACTGTCGGGTGCCGCGAAATACAAAAGCGCGGTGAAAACGATCAGCACGGCGATACCTGATATCATGCGCATCATCGCCTGGCCGCCGCTGTTCGTGTTGTTCATCTGAGCCATCAGCGTGTCGCGCTCCGCACCTGTTTCACCATCGCCTCGACATGGGCGATCGGCGTCTCCGGCGTGATGCCGTGACCGAGGTTGAAGATCAGCGGCCCGTCTCCCAGCGCTCCCAGGATCGCCTCGATGCCATCCGACAGCGCCTTGCCGCCAGCCACGAGCCGCAAGGGATCGAGATTGCCCTGAACCGCACCCGAGCGCTGCAATTCCTTCGCCGCGATCAGGGGCACCGTCCAGTCGATGCCCAGCGCCGTCACGCCGGTCTTCTGTCGATAGGTCCGGTAGCGCGCACCGGCGCCTTTGGGAAAACCGATGATCGGGACATCGGGATAAACCGCCCGCACCCGGCCAACGATCTCGGCCATCGGCTGAACGCAGAACAAATCGAAAGTTTCATCGTCCAGCACGCCGGACCAGGAATCGAAAATCTGCACCACATCCGCGCCCGCCTCGATCTGGCGGATGAGATAGGCGGCCGAATGTTCGGCAAGCACCTTCAGCAATCGTTGAAAGGCCACCGGCTCGCGATAGGCAAAGAGCCGCGCCGGCGCCTGGTCGGGCGTGCCATGGCCGGCAATCATGTAGGTCGCCACCGTCCACGGCGCGCCGCAGAAGCCGATCAGGGTTGTCTCGTCGGGCAATTTGGCCCGCAATCGGCGAACCGTCTCGTAGACCGGTTCGAGATTCACGTGAAACACCTTGCCCTCCAGAGCCAGAATCTCCGGCGCGGTGATCGGCGTCAGCAGCGGCCCTCTGCCCTCTTCGAAACGGACGTCACGGCCAAGCGCATGCGGAACGACAAGGATATCGGAAAACAGGATCGAAGCATCGAAGCCGAAGCGCTCGATCGGCTGCAAGGTCACTTCGACGGCAAGGTCTGGATCATAGCAGAGATCGAGGAACGAGCCTGCTCGCCTGCGTGTCTCCCGATACTCCGGCAGATAACGCCCTGCCTGACGCATCATCCAGAGCGGAGGCGGAAAATGAGCCTTGCCCTTCAGGACATCCAGCATGATCCGGTTCTGGGGCATCGAGCGCTCGCTTCTCCCGGCCTCTTCTATAATCAAAGATTCTTATATCTAAGATTCTTCTGATTCTAAGAGTCTGTTGGTTCTGGTGATTGCCACCTGTCCCGCTTTGCCCCGGAAAACACCAGCCAACATATTGTCGCGTGCTTCTTTTTCCCAGATGTAGGGTTCTGGGGATAGGTCGGAATCGATCAATCGAGTCAAAGCGTTAGGCAGAGCGGTGAAAGGCAGGTCCTGTGGACGGACTGTAGGCGAAAAAAGCCGTCCCCAAACTTGTCCCCAGTCGCCCGACGAAGCTGACAGCGCATCGAATTGTGGACAAACTGCCATCTGATACAGTCGCCTCCGACCGACCCCTCTTTTCATCCCGCTTTATCCACAGAAGCCCACAGCCCCAGGTGACCCCCTGTGAACAAACCCCAGAGCTTCTTCCACCTGCACCTGATTTCCGACGCGACCGGCGAAACGCTGCTCGCCGCCGGCCGGGCGGCTTCGGCGCAGTACAAGGATGCGCGCGCCATCGAGCATATCTATCCGCTTATCCGCACCGAAAAGCAGGTGGCGAAGGTGTTCGAGGACATAGAGGAAGAGCCGGGCATCATCCTCTATACGGTCGTGGACCAGAAGCTGGCGCGCGGCATCGACGAGCGCTGCGCGGCCATGGGCCTGCCCTGTGTGTCGGTGCTGGAGCCGGTGCTGACCGTGTTCCAGTCCTATCTCGGCACCCCCGCCGGCCGCCGGGTCGGCGCCCAGCATGTTCTCGACGCCGAATATTTCCGCCGCATCGATGCGCTCAATTTCACCATGGACCATGATGACGGCCAGCTGCCGCTCAACATGGACGATGCCGATGTCGTGCTGATCGGCATTTCTCGCACGTCGAAGACGCCGACCAGCATTTATCTCGCCAACCGCGGCATCAAGACCGCCAACATCCCGATCGTGCTCGGCGTGCCGGTGCCGGAAAGCCTGGTTGCCGCCAGCAAGCCGCTCATCGTCGGGCTGATCGCCACCGCCGAGCGCATCTCGCACGTCCGGCAAAACCGCATCCTCGGCAACAGCAGCTCGTATGAGGCATCAGACTATGTCGATCGCGCGGCGATCAGCGAAGAACTCGCCTACGCCCGCAAGATCTGCACGCGCCATGGCTGGCCGATGATCGACGTCAGCCGTCGCTCGATCGAGGAAACGGCGGCGGCCATCGTTGCCCTGCGGGGGAAGAATAGATAGGGCAGGTAAGATAAGTGAGCACCAGCACCCCTCATCCGACCTCGCTTCGCGAGGCCACCTTCTCCCACAAGGGGAGAAGGAAGAACGTGGCACCGTCGTCTCCGCAAGATACCGCCAGTTGGCGATTTGCAGCGGCGTACGCGCGGGACTTCCCTTCTCCCCTTGTGGGAGAAGGTGGCCGAGCGAAGCTCGGTCGGATGAGGGGTGCGTGACGGAGCGCCAACATGGGTGAATCAGCATGATCGAAAAACTCATCCTTGCTTCCGGCAGTCCGTTCCGCAAGACGATGCTGGTCAATGCCGGCGTCGATGTCGAGGCGGTGCCGGCCGATGTCGACGAGCGCGCGCTCGAGTCGCCTTTGCAGGATAGCGGCGTCTCGCCCGAGGACGTCGCCCTGGTGCTGGCCGAGGCTAAGGCGACCGAAGTCAGCGAGCGCAGGCCGGGCGCCCTGGTGCTGGGCTGCGACCAGACGCTGTCGCTCGGCGACGAGGTGTTCCACAAGCCGGCTGACATGGAGGGTGCCCGCCGTCATTTGCTGGCGCTGTCGGGCAAGACCCATCAGTTGAACAGCGCCGCCGTGCTGGTTCGCGACGGCAAGGTTTTGTGGCGGCATGTCGGCATCGCTTCGATGACCATGCGCAAGCTCGACCCCGCCTTTATCGGCCGCCATCTCGCCCGCGTCGGCGCCAAGGCGCTGGGAAGCGTCGGCGCCTATCAGATCGAAGGCGACGGCATTCAATTGTTCGAGAAAATCGAGGGCGATCATTTCACCATTGTCGGTCTGCCGCTGTTGCCGCTGCTGGCCGAACTGCGAGACCTGGGGGCGATCGATGGCTGAGGCGTCGAAAAAAGCCTTCGTGTCGGGCCATCCGGTCAAGCATTCGCGCTCGCCGAAGATCCATGGCCACTGGCTGGCCAAACATGGCATCGACGGAAGCTACCAGGCCATCGATGTCGCGCCGCAAGACTTTGCCGTGTTCGTGGAAACATTGCAGGCAAACAATTACCGCGGCGGCAACATCACCATCCCGCACAAGGAAGCGGCCTTCGCATTGGCGAAACGCCGCGACCAGGCGGCGCAAGAAATCGGCGCCGTCAACACGCTGTGGTTCGAGGACGGCGTCCTGTGGGGCGGCAACACTGACGGTCACGGCTTTGCCGCCAACCTCGACGATCATGCACCGGGCTGGGCAAGCAAGGGTCCGGCGGTGGTGCTCGGCGCCGGCGGCGCGTCGCGCGCCGTCATCTATGCGCTGAAGGAGCGCGGCGTTGCCGACATCCGCATCGTCAACCGCACTCTGGCCCGAGCGCAGGAATTGCGCGATCGTTTCGGCACCGGTGTCTCGGCGCATGGCATGGCGGCGACCAACGAACTGCTCGGCGATGCCGGCCTGCTGGTCAACACCACCGCGCTCGGCATGCACGGCAATGAAGGCCTGTCGGCGGATCCCGCCCGGCTGCCCGACCATGCCATCGTCACCGACATCGTCTATGTGCCGCTGGAGACGCCGCTGCTCGCGGCCGCCCGCGCGCGAAATCTGAAGACGGTCGACGGTCTTGGCATGCTGCTGTATCAGGCCGTGCCTGGCTTCGAGCGCTGGTTCGGCATCAGGCCGCGGGTGACGGCCGAACTCCGGGCCCTGATCGTCGCCGATCTGGTGCCGAAGCCATGATCGTGCTCGGCCTCACCGGCTCGATCGGCATGGGCAAGTCGACCACGGCAAAAATGTTTGCCGAGGCCGGCGTGCCGGTCCACGATTCCGACGAGACGGTGCATCGCCTCTACGCGGGCAAGGCAGCCCCCCTGGTCGAGGCCGCCTTTCCCGGCACCACATCCGCTGGCATGGTCGATCGTGCCAAACTTGGCGCGCGCGTGCTCGGCGATGCCGCGGCGCTGAAGCGGCTGGAGACCATCATCCACCCGCTGGTGCGCGCCGATGCCGATGCCTTTCTGGCCAGGCATCGTGGATCAGGCGCGCCGATCGCCGTCCTCGATATCCCGCTGCTGTTCGAAACCGGCGGCCGCAACCGCGTCGACAAGGTCGTCGTCGTCACCGCGCCAGCCGAGATCCAGCGCGAACGCGTGCTGGCACGGCCCGGCATGACGGAAGAGAAGCTGGCGTCGATCCTGGCCAAGCAGGTGCCGGACGCGGAAAAGCGCCGTCAGGCCGATTTCATCGTCGACACCGGACAGGGGATGGACGCCGCGCGGGCGGAGGTCGCTGCAATCATCAGCCAGCTGATAGGGGTTGGCAAGCCAGGTGGTTGAGCCCACCGCTCGACCGCCAGCTGTCGATGTGAGAGCCGCTTATCTGCCTGCCGGCTTTGCTCCTTCCTCCCCCTCCGGAGTTGGGGACGGCATTCGCCAAACGCGCAGTAGCCGCAACCCAGGCACAATCTGGCAAGCAAGAAAACCTAGGCAAGCGGCAAAGGTCGACCCCCACTCCGTCGAGCTTCGCTCGACACCTCTCCCCCGATCGACGGGGGAGAGGAAAGGTGCAGGGCGATGAGGGGCGGCGCAAACCTGTGCGATTGCCCTGGCCATCATAGTTTCTCATTGCCATTTTGTTCCGCTCTCACGATTCTGCTCCTTTGGAGCGACTGATTCGATGCGTGAGATCATCTTCGACACGGAAACCACCGGCCTCGATTCGCGCGACGACCGCGTGATCGAGCTGGGCGGCGTCGAACTGGTCAACCGTTTTCCGACCGGCAGGACCTTCCACCACTACATCAACCCGCAAGGCCGCGCGATCCATGTCGAGGCACAGGCGGTGCACGGCATCAGCGCGGCGGACCTCGCTGGCAAGCCGACCTTTGCCGAGATCGTGCAGGAGTGGCTGGACTTTACCGACGGCGCCAAGCTGGTCGCCCACAACGCCACTTTCGATGTCGGCTTCCTCAACGTCGAATTCGGCCGGCTGGGTCACCCTGTCATCGACAACGGCGTCGTCGTCGACACGCTGGCGCTGGCGCGCCGCAAGCACCCGATGGGTCCTAATTCGCTCGATGCACTCTGCCGGCGCTACGGCATCGACAACACCAAGCGCACCAAGCACGGCGCCCTGCTCGATTCCGAATTGCTGGCCGAGGTCTATATCGAGCTGATCGGCGGCAAGCAGGCGGCCCTCATCCTCGACAGCGCCACCGCGCCGGCCCAGGGCGAGAATGTCCGCCAGATCGAAATCGTCGTCGCCCCGCGCCCGGCGCCACTGCCGCCGCGCGTGACAGAAGCCGAACGTGCCGCGCACGCCGGCATGGTCGGGACATTGGGTGAAAAGGCGCTGTGGCTGAAGGTTCACGGGAACTAAAATCGTCCCGTTGGCGATCCTTGCCGCCCCCCTCTGCCCTGCCGGCGCCTCAATCGTCCCGCCCAAAACAAAAAACCCGGCGCAAGGCCGGGCTTTTCACAATCCGTGGCAGGCAGCCCTCAGCTCACCTGGACCTTCGACGACGCCTGGTCCTCCGCCAGCTTCTGCTGGAACATCTGCGCGAAGTCGATCGGGTCGAGCATCAGCGGCGGGAAGCCGCCATTGCGGGTTGCCTCGGCGATGATCTGGCGGGCGAACGGGAACAAAAGACGCGGGCATTCGATGAACAGGATCGGCAGCATGTGTTCCTGCGGAAAGCCTGCGATGGCGAACACGCCGCCATAGACCAGCTCGACATTGAACAGCACTTCCTGGTCGAAGGACGCCTTGGCGTTGAGCGTCAGATTGACGTCGAACTGCTTGTCGGAGAGCGGGTTGGCGTTGACGTTGACATTGATGGCGATGCCCGGCGCCTTGTCGCGGCCGCGCAGCGAATTCGGCGCGCCGGGGCTTTCGAAGGACAGGTCCTTCACATATTGCGCCAGAACGTTGAGCGACGGCTGCGCCGCATTGCCGTTTCCGTTGGCTGCGCCGACCGGCGCGTCATCTTTGCTGGCCATAAGCCTTGTCCTCTTGCCTGGGCAGCGTCGCTGACCGAATTGAAATCGGGCGTTCGCTACCATGGCGGGGATGACAAGACAAGGTTTGCCGCCTTGCTTCCCGGCTGCGGCATGGAGATGGGACGGCGCGTTAATCGTCCTTCAGGCGGCGCCACGGCGAGTTGTGATCCGGGCCGCGCTTCAGATCGTCCTCGCGCGAATAGTCGCCGTCTTCGAGGTCGATGACCCTGTCGCGCTGGCGGCCACGAAAACCGCCGGACGAGAAATCGGTGGCGACGACAATGCGGCCCTTGAACCGGCTCCAGGCAAAGTCGCGCAACGGCGGCAGAAACAGCAGCAGGCCGATAATGTCGGTGATGAAGCCGGGGATGATCAGGAGGATTGCCGCAACCACGATCATGGCGCCGTGCGCAAGGTGGCGGCTGGGGTTCTGGCCGGCGGCCATCTCGTTGCGGATGCGGGCCATGACACCAAAACCCTGGTATCGGAGCAAAAGCACGCCGGCGATGCTCGAGGCCAGCACGAGGCCTACCGTCGCCAGCGCGCCGACCTCGCGGCCGACGATGACGAAACCGGCAATTTCCAGCAGCGGCAGTGCAAAGAGAAAGAAGGGAAGCAACGAAATGCGCAAGTCTTGCCAACCTTTTTCGATCGTTATGACCGTTTTGATTGTTTTGGCCGCCAACTGGCAATCGCCGCTGGCACCGAGGCTGTTAGATAGGTATGCCTGCCTTTGATTTGAATGATTGCGCCTTGCGTTCTATATGCTTTGAATGTTGAACGCTATGCGACCGCGGCCGTTAGGCCTGACGGTCCGGCCACAGGGCAGGGATTGATTGGCGGAAGATATGGGATTCTTCGACTTCGGCACGATTTTCTTCCTGATTGCGGCGGTGGTCATCTTTTTCCAGCTGCGCAATGTGCTGGGCCGCCGCACCGGCAGCGAACGGCCGCCCTTCGATCCCTATTCGGCGGCTCGCACCGGCGACAAGGATGCCGCCCAGAAATCCGAAAACGTCGTCTCGCTGCCGCGCAAGCGTCCGCCAGGCGAGCCGGCTCCTGACGCCTATGCCGCGATCGACGCTTTCGCCAAGCCCGATACCGACCTCAACAAGGGCCTGCGCACGATCAAGGACAATGATCCGTCCTTCGAGCCGAAGGGTTTCGTCGACGGCGCCAAGATGGCTTACGAGATGATCGTCATGGCCTATGCCGACGGCGATCGCAAAACGCTGAAGAACCTTTTGTCGCGCGAGGTCTATGACGGTTTTGTCGCCGCCATCGGCGAGCGCGAGGCCAAGGCGGAAAAGATCCAGTCCTCCTTCGTCGGCATCGACAAGGCCGACATCGTCTCGGCCGAGATGAAGGGCGGCGAGGCGCATGTCACGCTGCGCATCATCAGCGAGCTGATTTCGGCGACCCGCGACAAGGCCGGTGCCGTCATCGACGGCGACCCGGAAACCGTGGCCGAGGTCAAGGATGTCTGGACCTTCGCCCGCGACACGCGCTCGCGCGATCCGAACTGGAAGCTCGTCGCCACCGAGGAAGAAGACTAGGGAATACGCGGCGAGGCTCCGGTGTCGCTATCGCCTCTTTTTGTCGAGAAAGCCTTCGGCGATCTGCCCGGCTGGAACGATGACGACCATTCGGCGGCCTTCGCCGCCTTTCGGCGCTCGGCCTTCCATGTCCTGACCAAACCCTATCGCAGCGGCGCGCTCGGCGTCGACTTCGACGCCTTTGCGGATGCCTACGCCGAGGCCCGGACCGTTTCGCCGGCGAATCGGTCGCCGGTTTTGACCCGCGGGGAGGCCCGCGCCTTCTTCGAGCGCCATTTTGTGCCGGCGCTTATCCCTGCCGAAAATGGGCTCGTCACCGGTTTCTATGAACCGCAAGTCGAGGCGTCACCGGTGCGCACGGACCGGTTTTCGGTGCCGCTGCTGTCGCGCCCGGCCGATCTCGTCGATATCGATGACGCAAACCGGCCGCCGGGCCTGGACCCCTATCTCGCTTTCGCGCGCCAGACGCCGAACGGGCCGGTCGAATATCATGACCGTGGCGAGATCGAGCGCGGCGCGCTTGATGGCAAGGGCCTGGAAATCGCCTGGTTGGCCGACAAGGTCGATGCCTTCTTCATTCACGTGCAAGGTGCCGCACGCCTCGCCATGACCGACGGCCGGCTTGCCCGCGTCACCTATGCCGCCAAATCCGGCCAGCGCTTCACCGGACCCGGCAGGATCTTGAGCGAGATTGGCGAGATCCCGCTGGCGGAAGTGACGATGCAATCGATCCGCGCATGGTTCAAGGCGCATCCGGACCGCGTCGACGAGATCCTGTGGCAGAACCGCTCCTACATTTTCTTCCGCCCGGCCGATGTCGAGGACGTTGCCCTTGGTCCGATCGCCGCCGCCAAGGTGCCGCTGACGCCGGGCCGCTCGATCGCCGTCGACCGCCTGCTGCACACATTCGGCACGCCCTTTTACATCGACGCGCCGACGCTCGCCGCCTTCGACGCAAAACCATTCCGGCGCCTGATGATCGCGCAGGACACTGGCTCCGCCATCACCGGGCCGGCGCGGGGCGACCTGTTCGCCGGTTCGGGCGATGCTGCCGGCGAGATCGCCGGCGTGGTCCGCAATGCCGCGGATTTTTATGCGCTGGTGCCGCGCGCGCTCATTGCGGGTGCGGTCCGATGACCCGGCGCCCGGACAAGCTCAGCGAGGACGACCGGGTTCTGTGGAACCTGGTGGCGCGCACGGCCAAGCCGCTGAAGGGGAAATTTGCCGTCGACATCCCCGAAATTCCTGCCGAGGCCAAGCCAAGCCAGTCGCAGCCCGCCCAGCCCGTCGCCAATGTCGCAGGGACCGCGAAGCCGAAGGCGCAGCATGTCACGCACCGCCTCGACGAACCGACGCTGGACAAATTGTCGAAGGGCCGGCTGCCGATCGAGGGCCGCGTCGATCTGCACGGCATGACGCAGGACGAAGCCTACTCGCTGCTGTTCTCGTTCCTGCACCGGGCGCATGCCGGCGGCGTCCGCTATGTCCTGGTCATCACTGGCAAGGGCTCGTCTTCCGGCGGCGATGGCGTGTTGCGGCGCGCCGTGCCGGCTTGGCTGTCGACGCCTGCCTTCCGGCCGCTCGTCTCCAGCCACGATCATGCCGCCCGCAATCATGGCGGTTCGGGTGCGCTCTATATCCGCCTGCGGCGGGTCCGTTCATGAGGACGGGCGCATGACCCCGTTCGGCGAGAAGCTGCGGACGCTGAGAAGCGAACGCGGTGTCCGCCAGAAGGACATGGCGGCGGCGATCGGCGTCAGCGCCGCCTATCTGTCGGCGCTCGAACATGGCAGGCGAGGCGCCCCGACCTGGACGCTGATCCAGAAGATCATCGGCTATTTCAACATCATCTGGGACGATGCCGAGGAACTGGCGCGGCTGGCCGAGGCCTCGCACCCGCGTGTAAAACTCGACACGTCGGGTCTTTCCCCCGCCGCCACCGAGCTCGCCAATCTGCTGGCGGAAAACATCGAGAAACTCGACGAAACCGAGCTTCGCCGCATCACCGCATCGATCCGCGCGGCGTTAAACCAGCGGCCGTAGCCTGACGGTCCGCGCCGGTACAAGTTCGCCTGCCTCACGAGGACACTGCCCGCCGGCGGCCCGCCGGCGGGCACAGTGGTGAGATCATTTCTTGCCGGCGGTGCCGCCATTTCCACCCCGGCCATGATCGCCGTGGTCGTGGCCATTGTTTCCGCCGCCCAGGCAGTCCGACGCCCCGGCATCACCGCAACAGCGGCCGGCCCAGAGGTCGTTGAGGTTGGTTTTGGCACAGCTGGTGGTCTGATCGGCCATGGCGGATCCGGCCATGCTCGACACCGCGATAGCGGCAAGAAGGGTGTTTCGCAGAAAAGCAGTCATCTGAAGTCTCCATGGTTGGTTTCGGTTCACGGCTGTGTGTCGCTGGCCGGAGCGAAATGGTTCACGGAGAGATGCGAATTCTGGCGGAGGGCCCATCGATTTCGTCATCCACGGGCGAAGCGGGCGCGCAGACCCGAGGATCCATGCCGCGAGTTGCGAGCGTCGCGACGGTGCAAAAGATCTGGTGATGACGGTATGACGATTGCAGGCGCCTGTTCCTGCGCCGCAGCGCTCTTCATCGGCATCACGGCACGGATCCCGGGGTCTTCGCGACGGAGCTTCGCTCCTGCTCAGCCCTGTGATGACGAAGCGTTGGATGCCGCCCCTAGGGAAGCCGCCGTTGCTGGTGCCTACTGAACCGCGCCGACCAGAACTTGCTGGCCACCGCGGATCGAGACCCAGCGGCCGGTGTTGTCGATCGCCTGCCGCTTGAGGAAGCGGTAGCCGGTCGCGTCCCATGGCTTGACCTTGTCGGTCAGATTGTCGAGCACATAGTCGCCGTCGTCGGTGCGCACCGTCAGCACGGCGTGGCCCTCGCCGTCGGGCTTGCGCACGACGGTGATCAGAAGATCGGCAAGCGAGATGCTCATGCGCGAAAGCTGGCGCCGCTTTTCCAGCACATAGTCCTCGCAATCGCCGACGCCCTTGTCGGGATAAGCCCAGACCTCGTCCTTGCCGTAGATGTCCATGTCGCTCATCGGCTTGACGGCGGCGTTGACCCTGGCGGTGACATTGAGAAGCTTGCGCATCAGCGCGTCGGTCATCGGAGCCGGCGCCAGATTGGCCGGGCGGATCGAGCACTCGCCCGGATGCAGCTTGCAGAAATCATAGTGGCCGATCGGCTGCGAGGTGAGCCCCCCGGTCGCCATCGCTCCACCCGCCAAGGCCGGTGCCACCCAGCCCGCCGTCATTGCCAGCCCGGCCGCCACATACACGCGCAGCCGTCGCGCCATCGATGAGGAAATCATTGTCCCCGCTCACCCTTTGTTATTAACGAAAGGTTAAGGGGGATTTACAGTCCGTGTCAATTACGACGACGGTCGGATTGTCGGCATGGTTACCCGAGGGGCTGGACAGCGGCACTTGTGCAACAGAATCAGCCAGCCGGCCGGCTTTTACCGGTCAATCGCACGGTTTATCGCCGTTAAGCTTGGTTTTATGCATGTCATCGTCCCAAAACCCGCAATTTTGGACGACGTGCATTATCTCTTGGCGGCGCGGACCAGCTTCGGCTTCGCCGCGACACGCTCCTGGCGGCCGTAGCTGGTGATGAAGTCGACGATGCGCGGCACGATTTCGGAGCGGAAGCGCGAACCGTTGAACACGCCGTAATGGCCGACCGCCGGCTGCATGTAATGGGCGTGCCGCTCAGCCGGGATATTGGGGCAAAGATCATGCGCCGCCTTGGTCTGGCCAAGGCCTGATATGTCGTCGTTCTCGCCTTCGACCGTGAACAGCGCGACGTTACGGATCGCCGATGGATCGATCCTGGTGCCGCGATGCGTCATCTCGCCCTTTGGCAAGGCCTGCCGCACGAAGACGGTGTCGACGGTCTGCAGGTAGAATTCGGCCGTCAGGTCCATGACCGCCAGATACTCGTCGTAGAAATCGCGGTGCTTCTCGGCATTGTCGCCATCATGCTTCACCAGATGCATGAAGAAGTCCTTGTGGGCGATGATGTGGCGATCGAGGTTCATGCTCATGAAGCCGGACAGCTGCAGGAAGCCTGGATAGACCTCGCGGCCGAAGCCTGGCACCGGCCACGGCGCATGCATCACGACATTGTCGCGGAACCAGTCGATGCCTTTTTCCTGCGCCAGCAGATTGACCGCGGTCGGGTTGCTGCGCGTGTCGATAGGCCCGCCCATCAAGGTCATCGTCGAGGGCACGAACGGGTCGCCCTTGGATTCCATCAGCGCCACGGCGGCCAACACCGGCACGGAAGGCTGGCACACCGCCATCACATGCGTGTCCGGCCCGAGCGTGTGCAGCATGTCGATGACATAGTCGATGTAGTCGTCGAGATCGAATTGGCCGTCGGCAAGCGGCACCATGCGGGCATCGACCCAATCGGTGATGTGCACGTCGGCATAGGGCAGCATCGCTTCCACCGTGCCGCGCAGCAGCGTCGCATAATGGCCCGACATCGGCGCCACGATCAGAAGCTTCGGATCGGGCTTGCGCCCGGCGGGGACAGCGCGCTCGAAGCGCACGAGATTGCAGAACGGCTTCGACCAGACGGTCTTCTCGGCGACCTCGACGCTCTTCCAGTCGACCACGGTCTTGCTCAGGCCGAAGGCCGGCTTGCCGTAGCGGCGCGTGGTGCGCTCGAACAGTTCGGCCGTCGCCGCGATCGAACGGCCCCATTGCGTGTGGGAAAACGGATTGAGCGGATTGGAGTAGAACATCCGCACCGCGTCGGCATAGAGGCGCGCCGGCTGCAGGGCGGCGTGGTTCATCTCATAGAGCTGGTAGAACATCGAGAAACCCCGCTGCTGCCTGCGACCGAAGGGACGACGAGCAGCGCCGAGCCTAAATGTCTCGCGGGGAAGTTAACAACTAATTGCTGCGATGCAATACGTCACGCTGCGTGACCAATGCTTCTTTGGTTCAAGGCCATGGAAATCGGGGCCGAACGGTGCCAGCCGGCTCAGTGTGCGGCTGCGAAATGTGTAGGTAATGTGTCCGGCCCTTGCCGGACACAGGAAGCTCTAGACGCGCGCCATGCACACGGAAGTGTGGCCGGAGCCGATGAAGCCGAGCTGGCCGGCCGCGCCCTTCGACAGGTCGAGCACGCGTCCCTTGATGAACGGACCGCGATCGTTGATGCGCACGACGACGCTGCGGCCGTTGTTCTTGTTGGTAACCCTGAGCTTGGTGCCGAAAGGCAAGGTGCGATGCGCGGCGGTCATCGCCGACGGGTTCATGCGCTCGCCCGAGGCGGTTCTGGAGTGCAGGGCGTACCACGAGGCGCGGCCGCACTGGGCGGCGGCGGTCGCCGAAGAAGCGCCGACCATCAGGCCAGCAGCGATCGTTACCGCGACAATCGCGGTCTGTTTTGGGTTCTTCATATTTGGGGGATGGCTCCGTTTTTGACAGACCCCAGCCGTTAGGTGCCAAATAAGGCGGGAAATGCGGCAGTGATCTGGCGGTTCCGTGGCAATGGCACACGTTTGGAGTCGCTGGGTAACAGTCTGTCAGGGATTTTCCGGCACGCGATGATCAATCAACGATGATCTTTGTGTTGCTATCGGGCATCCGTTTGACAAGATCGAACATTAATATCCAAGTAGAGCTCGGCGCGGCCGGGCCACTTCCTTTGGCTCTTTTATCGCGGTCCCGATGCTGCAACCAATCGACTTCAAAAGGGAGATCCGGCAATGAGGCTGACCAAAAATCTGCTGGCGTTGATTGTGCTTGCCGTCGGCGCGCTGTGGTCGCTGCAAGGCATCGGCGTTGTCGGCGGCAGCTTCATGACCGGCCAGTCGCAATGGCTCTATATCGGCGTCGTCACCATGCTGGTCGGGCTGATCGGGTTGGGGTGGGCGAACCGGTCAAGCGGGTGAGCTTGATGAAAGGTCGACCCCCACTCCGGCCTTTCGGGCCACCTCTCCCCCGATCGACGGGGGAGAGGAAAAGCGCGAGCTCGCCGACCTTGGCTCCTTTCCTCTCCCTCCGGAGGGGGGAGAGCGACTATCTGGGGTGTCAAGTTGCACTCGCGAACTCGTTGCGCGCATCGCGTGCTTTTGCATTGAGGATGACGAGGAGTTTTCTGGCGAGTGCGATGCGGATGAGCATTTTTGGCTTTCCCGCCTGTTGCAACCGTTGAGCGAAAGCTTTGAGATTGGGATCGAATTTGGCCACGATGGCTGCGACGATGAAGAGGATGCCACGCGGCCCGGCGCGTCCGCCGCGCACATGCCTGTTGCCGGTGCGCTTGCCGCTATCGTTGGCGAAGGGAGCGAGGCCTGCCAGCTTGGCGATGGCCTTGTTGGAGACCTGCTCCAGCCTGGCCCACAGCGGATCGTCATCGATCATCGAGGCAATCTCGCCTTCCAGGCGCCGTTGCTCGCGCTTGAGGAAGGCCAGCATCGCCTCGATGCTGGCGCATACCTCGGCGTCGCGTGCGGCACTTCTACGCTGCTTGTTGATGGTCGCATCGCCAACAATCTGGCAAAGCCGGCCAACCAACGCGGCAAGCCGCTGCTGGGCGGCGCTTGGCGGTGGCGTCGGCACAGTGTTCTTGACTGCGCCGTAGTGGGCGATGACAGCGGCGTCGATCCTGTCGGTCTTCTCAAGATAGCCCATCGCCTCGGCGAAACGGCGCACGCTCTTGGCATTGACCACGCCGCACGGCATGCCGTGCGTCCACAAGAGCATGAATCCCAGCCGTTCATAGCCGCCCGATGCCTCCATCACCGCAAGGGCTGCGTCATGGCTGCGGCAGAACAGCCAAAGAGCTGCGATCCCCGCCGCGTCGTTGGCGAAGCGCGCTGCCGCTCCGCCAGGCCAGATATGCGCGTCCAGCCAATCTTTCGAAACATCAACTCCACAAATAATCCTGTTCACGGTAACCTGCCTTGTGCGTACGGTTGGAACCAAGCGACTGTTCGGTCGTGCGTGATGAAGGCGAAGATCCCAAGCTCTCCCGCGGCTGTAACCTCAGGTGGTACGGGCGACTTCGCCAAGCCAAGGTCCGGGCGGCCACCCGGACCTTGGCTCAATCGCTCTAATCCCACGAAATCTCTCTCGTGTAGATACAAGGTGGCGCTGCGAAGCAGCGACGGAGTGGGGGAAGGCGGTCCTCGAGGGCCCTGCCCCCGACAGCCCTACCCGAACAGCCGATCCAGAATCTTGCCCTCCAGCCGGGCCAACTCCACCGAACCGCGACGGCGCGGCCGTTCCACGGGCACATCCAGATCGAGCGCGATCCGGCCTTCGCTGATCACCACGACCCGGTCGGCGAGCGCGACCGCTTCGGCGACATCATGCGTGACCAGCACGGCCGTGAACTTCTGCGCGATCCAGATGCGTTCCAGAAGCTGCTGCATCTCGATGCGGGTCAGGGCGTCGAGTGCGCCGAGCGGCTCGTCGAGAGCCAGGATCTGCGGGTGGCCGACCAGCGCGCGGGCCAGCGCCACGCGCTGCTTCTGACCTCCGGACAGCACCGAAGGCCATTCGTCGGCCCGGTCGGCAAGCCCGACCTCGCCGAGGATGTCGAGCGCGCGGTGCCTCGCTTCGCTACCGGTGGCGATGCCGGTCAGCCCGACCTCGACGTTTTTCACCACGCTGGCCCAGGGCAGGAGCCGTGGCTCCTGGAACATGAAGCGCGTGCGGCTGTGTCCTTCCTCTTCGACACCGAAGGACAGCGATCCCGATGTCGGCCGGTCGAGCCCGGCCAGAAGCCGCAACAGCGTGCTCTTGCCGCAGCCGCTCTTGCCGATGACGGCAAGGAACTGCCCGGCCGGCACGTCCAGGTCGATGCCGTCGAGCACGGTCTTGTCGCCGAAGCGCTTGCCGGCATGCCTGAAGGCAAAGGCCCGCTGTCCTTCGACGGAGCCGATCGGCCGCACCGGCGTGGCGACGAAGGAACGGGCTGCGGTCAGGCTGGCGGCGGTCATGGGCAATCTCTCATCCGTTCTGGAAGGCCGGATGCCAGCCGAGCGACAGCCGCTCGAGCAGGCGGGCGAGGCTGTCGGCGAGCTTGCCGAGCAGCGCATAGATCAGGATCGACAGCACGACGACATCGATCAGCAGGAATTCGCGCGCCTGCATGGCCATGTAGCCGAGGCCCGAACTGGCCGAGATGGTTTCGGCGACGATCAGCGTCAGCCACATGATGCCCAGGGCATAGCGCAGGCCGACGAAGATCGCCGGCAGCGCGCCGGGCAGGATGACGCGGAAGAATAGCGTGCGACGGTCCATGCCGTAGACGCGGCCCATCTCGACCAGCTGTGGGTCGACGCTCTGGATGCCGAGCAGCGTGTTGACGTAGATCGGAAAGAACACGCCGAGCGCCACCAGGAACAGCTTGGCTTCCTCGTCGATGCCGAACCACAGGATGACCAGCGGGATCAGCGCCAGATGCGGAATGTTGCGGATCATCTGCAGCGTCGTGTCGGTCAGGCCGCGGCTGAGCGTCGATAGCCCGTTGGCAAGGCCGAGCGCAAAACCGATCGAGCCACCGACGGCAAAGCCGGCAAGGGCGCGCGCGGTCGAGACGCCGATGTTGCGGATCAGTTCGCCCGACAGCGTCAGCCGCCAGAAGGCCTCGGCGACCGCGCTGGGCGCCGGCAGCACGTTGGCCGGCATGACGCCGGCGCGGCTGGCAATCTCCCAGCCGGCAATGATCAGCGCCGGTAGCAGCCAGCCGGTGGCGTTGCTATGCAGGCGCGTGGAAAAGCTCATGACGAAGCCTGCAGGCGGTTGGCGCCATGGAAGCCGACCGAGAATTCGTTGGCGATGTTCTCATGCGCCCGCTGCCGCCTGGTGCCGAGCCCGAGTTTCGGAAACAGAAGCTCGGCGACGCGGTAGGCCTCCTCGAGATGCGGATAGCCCGAGCCGATGATGGTATCGATGCCGATCGCCTGGTATTCGCGGATGCGCCCGGCGATCTGTTCCGGCGTGCCGACCAGCGCCGTGCCGGCGCCGCCGCGCACCAGCCCGACGCCGGCCCACAGATTGGGCGACACCACCAGCCTGTCACGGCGGCCGCCATGCAGCTCCGCCATGCGGCGCTGGCCGACCGAATCCATCTGGTTGAGGAAGCGCGCCTGCGCGTTTTCGATCTGGGCGTCGGTGACATGGCTGATCAGCCGGTCGGCGGCGCGCCAGGCTTCGTCCTCGGTCTCGCGCACGATGAAATGCAGCCGGATGCCGAAGCGCAGTTTTCTGCCGCGCCGCGCCGCCTTTGCGCGCGCCGCGGCCAGCTTCTCGGCCACCTGTGCCGGCGGTTCGCCCCAGGTCAGATACATGTCGACGAGGTCCGCGGCGAGGTCCTGGCCCGCATCCGACGATCCGCCGAAATAGAGCGGCGGCCGTTCCTGGTGCGGCAGAAGGTCGAGGCGGCCATTTTCGACGCGGTAATATTTGCCGTTGAAATTGACCCGCTCGCCGGACACCAGGCCGCGCCAGATGGTCAGGAATTCATGCGCCTGGGCATAGCGCTCGTCATGCGGCAGGAAGACGCCGTCGCCGGCGAGCTCGGTCGGGTTGCCGCCGACCACGACATTGAGCAGCAGGCGGCCATTGCTCAAGCGATCGAGGGCGGCGGTCTGGCGTGCGGCGAAAGTCGGCAGCGTCACGCCCGGCCGCAGCGCGACCAGGAACTTCAGTTTTTCGGTGAGTGTCGCAAGGCCCGTCGCGGTGATCCAGGAATCCTCGCAATTCTGGCCGGTCGGCAACAGCACGCCGGGAAAGCCGAGCCGGTCGACCGCCTGCGCGATCTCCTTGAAGTAGCCGAATTCGGGCGGCCGCTGCTGCTCCTCGGAACCGAGATAGGAGCCGTCGCCATGCGTCGGGATGAACCAGAAGAAATCGAGCGGTGCGGTGCTGGCAGGCGCGGTCATGTCTGGCACAGTCACGGGCGGATCTCCTGGAGATATGGGTGCGAACGCAAATGGCGCCGGGCGTTCTCACCCGGCGCCGTCAGGGGACAAGTCAGTTGCCGGGTGCCGTCCACACCGCGTCGGAGATGCGGACCGCGTTCGGGATCAGCCCGAGCTTGAAGAAGCGGTCTGCGGTCGCCTGCTGGCCGGCGATGATCTCGTCGGTGATCGGGAAGACGCCGAATTTGGTGCGGTTGGCGGCGATGATCTGCGCGTCGAGCGGCACGCCGGTCACCTCATGCAGCGCCGCGGCCACCTTGTCGCGGTTCTGGTCGGCCCATTTCGCCGCCTCGCCCAAGGCTGATATCGTTGTGGTGACGGTTTCGGGATGCGCCTTGGCGAAGTCCTTGTTGGCGAGGAAATAGGTGTTGACCTTCAGCACCTCGCTGGAGCGGGCCAGCACACGCGGCTGGTAGCGAGTTTCGGCGATGGCGAAGAACGGATCCCAGACGGTCCAGGCATCGATCTGGTCGCTGGCAAAGGCTGCGGCCGCATCCGCCGGGCTGAGATAGACCGGCGTGATCTGGTCGAACGGGATGCCGGCCTTCTCCAGCGCGGCGACGAGCAGATTGTACGCGCTGGTGCCCTTGCCGACACCGACGCGCTTGCCCTTGAGATCGGCGACCGACTGGATCGGCGACGCCGGCTTGACGAAGATCGCCTCGCCCTCGCCATTCGACGGCAGCGCTGCGGCATAGACGATGTTGGCACCGGCCGACTGGCCGAAGATCGGCGGCGCGTCGCCGGTCCAGCCGACATCGATGGCGCCGACATTGAGCGCCTCGACCAGCGGCGGACCGGCGGTGAACTCGACCCACTTGACCGTCACGCCCTTGTCTTCAAGTGCCTTCTCGATCACCTGCTGCTGCCTGGCGATCACCGGCAGGCCGGTCTTCTGATAGCCGATGCTGAACTGCTTCAGCTCCTGCGCCGTGGCGCCGGACGACACGGCAACCGTCGCCGCCAGCAGGCCGATGCCGAAAACACGTCTCGTTAGATTGAACATTGATCCCTCTCCTTCGCTGCGGATCGGCGCCGGAAATGGCCTCGCCGGTTGGAAGATGGATGAGGCTAGGTAATTCTATAAATTTAGTAGAGGAATGATTTTGCGAGTTAGAGGGGAGAATGGGAATTATCTTCTTTGGCTACCTGGAATTCGCCATCCTGGGGTCTGCGCTGCGTCGCTTCGCTCCTTGCTCCGCCCTAGGATGACGAAGACGCGGGGGCTAGTGCCAATCGCCAATCCCCTCACTGCGACCAGTACTGCCAGGCCCAGTAAAAACTCTCGTCGCGTGGCGGCAGGCGGTCGCGCTCGGCGTCCCAGCGGACCGGCGTTGGCGATTTCGGTTGCTGTTCAAGCGGCTGGCTTTCCCCGGTCCAGGCGAGAAGCCAATTGCCGGCTTGGGCGAACAGCACGGCGGTGGAATGGGTCATCGGCATTCTTTCCTGCTCTTCTGGTTCCCAATCATTCGCGTCCCGCCCACGGGACGAGCACGCGCTCGATCCTGCGGAGGGTGAATTCCAGCACGAAGGCAATGGCCGCGATCACCAATATGCCCATCACCACCACGTCGGTGACGAGGAACTGGGCGGCCGACTGGATCATGAAACCAAGCCCGCGCGTCGCCGCCACCAGTTCGGCGGCGACCAGCGTCGACCAGCCGGCGCCGAGCGCGATGCGCAGGCCGGTCAGGATCGCCGGCAGCGCGCTGGGCAGGATGACATGGCGGACCACTTGGCGCTGAGTAGCACCCAGTGAGCGCGCCGCATTGATGCGTTCCTGCGAAACGCCGCGAACGCCGGACGCGGTCGACAATGCCACCGGCGCCAGCATGGAAATAGTGATCACCAGGATCTTCGACGGTTCGCCGATGCCGAACCAGATGACGACCAGCGGCAGGTAGGCGAGCGGCGGGATCGGCCGCAGGAACTCAAGCAGCGGATCGAAGATGCCGCGCCCGATCGTGCTGATGCCGATGGCGAGCCCAACCGGCACGCCGACGAGGATGGCGGCGACCAGCGCGGCGAAAACCCGGCCCAGGCTGGCGATCGCATGCTGCAGCAGCGTCGCATCGACGAAGCCGTCGCGGGCGACGGTGATGAACTTGTTCCACACCGCAACCGGCGAGGGCAGGAACACTGGCGACACCAGTTGCAGGCGGGCCGACAGCGCCCACAGCGCCAGCACCACCAGGATGGTCACCACGCTGACCGCGCGCGCGGAAACGCCTTTGCGTTTCGGGCTGGACCGCGACCACGGCACCGACAGGCCGTCGGTCTCGTCGACCTTGTGTCCCGGCCGCTCGGTGTAGGAGGTAACGGTCATGCCGCCTCTCCTTCGAAGATCGCGTCGGTTAGTTCGCCGCGCGCCGCGGCGAAGGCCGGGTCGGCCTTGATGGTGCGGATGGCCTCGCCCGATGCGTAGCGCCTGGAGAAGCCGGGTTCGAAAGTTTGCACCACGCGGCCCGGGCCAGGCGCCAGCACGACGATGCGGGTGGCCAGCACCAGCGCCTCCTCGATGCCATGCGTCACCATCAGCACGCCGACATCGCTTGCCGTCCACAGATCGAGCAGCGTCGTCTGCATGCGCTCGCGCGTCAGCGCATCGAGCGCGCCGAGCGGTTCGTCGAGCAGCAGGAATTCGGGTTCGGCGGCGAGCGCCCGAGCCAGGCCGACACGCTGGCGCATACCGCCGGAAAGCTCCCAGATGCACTTGTCGCCGGCGTCGGCGAGCTTCACCAGCGCCAGCAGCTCATCGGCGCGCCGCGCCCGCTCGGCCGGAGCGACACCGCGCAGCCTGAGCGCGAAGGCAACGTTTTCGCGCGCCGTCAGCCATGGGAACAAAGCATCGTTCTGGAACACCACCGCCCGGTCCGAGCCAGGTGCTGTGATCGGCTTGCCGTTGATTGAAGCCGTACCGCGCGCCGGCGCGACAAGGCCGGCGGCGACGTTGAGCAGCGAGGTCTTGCCGCAGCCGGAACGGCCCACCAGCACGACGAAATCGCCCTTGGCGACATCGATCGACACCCGCTCGACGGCAGGCGCTGCCTGGCCGTCATAGTGGATCGAGACCTTGTCCAGTACGAGATGCGGGTCGAGCACGAGATGCGGCATGGATGCCTCGCGGTTCGTTGAAATCCGACTGCCCCGGCCCTCGTCAGCGGTTCCGGGGCAGTCAGCACGCGGCGTTAGGGAAAAAGATCCGCGCGCGTTCAGAGCAATTCCAGGAAAAGTGTGAAGCGGTTTTCCGTCCGGAATTGCGTTAAGCGAGTACTAGTTCGAGGCGAGCGCCTCGGTGACGTATTTCGACGATACGTATTTCGAATAGTCGGGAAGCACGGCGTCGATCTTGCCTTGCTCCTTGAGGAAGGTGGATGTCGCTTCGATCGCCTTGACCGTGCCGCCGCCGAGGAATTTGTCGGAGGCCTGCTCTTCGAGCGTCGGGAAGACATAGCCCTTGAGCAGTTGCGGCACTTCTTCCAGCTTGGCGCCGGTGAGTTTGGCGATCGCGGCCGCCTGCGGCGACGATACCGACCAGGCTTCGGGCTTGGCGAGGAACTCGGCATATGCCGCGCCCGTCACCTTGACGAAGTCGCGCACCGCTTCCGGGTTCTTTTCGGCGAAGTCGGTGCGCACGATCCAGGCGTCGAAGGTCGGCGCGCCCCAGGCGGCGACCTGCGAGGAATCCACCACCACCTTGCCCGTCGTCTTGATCTGACCGAGCGCCGGATCCCAGACATAAGCGGCGTCGATGTCGCCGCGCGAAAAGGCGGCGGCGATTTCCGGAGGCCTGAGATTGAGGATCTCGACCGACTTCGGATCGACGCCCTCATGCTTCAGTGCCGCGAGCAGGCTGTAATGCGTCGTCGAGACGAACGGCACGGCGACCTTCTTGCCGGCGAGGTCGGCGATTTTCTCGATGCCGGCGCCGTTGCGTGCCACCAGCGCCTCGGATTCGCCGATCAGGCCGACGATGAAGATGGTCTGGATCGGCAATTCGCGGCTCGCCGCCGCCGCCAGCGGACTCGAGCCGACATAGCCGATATCGACCGAACCGGAAGCGACCGCGGCGATGACATCGGCGCCGGAATCGAATTTGCGCCAATCAATGGTGGCCTTCGTCGCCTTTTCATAGGCGCCGTCGGCCTGCGGCACTTTCGAGGGTTCGACCACCGTCTGGTAGCCGATGGTGATCTTGAGGTCGTCGGCCAGGGCCGGGCCGAGGAAGGCCGCGCCGGCAAGTGCGGCTGATGAGAGGAGAACAATGCGTCGCGAAATGGTGGACATGAAGGGCTCCTGAAAAGAGAAAAACCGGAATGCTTCATAATAGTCAGCTAATTCTATGGTTCTTGTAGAGTTAAATCCTTCCAACGAAGGCGGGCTTGTTAGAAAAAAGCTGTCGATGGTGAGGTGGTGAGGCGGATAGGGTGGTTGCGGTGGGCAGAGTGTCGCCACAGGGCAGACCTTTCGACGCCGGCGGGCCAGCGCCCCCTCTGTCCCACCGACCTTTAACCTCCTGAACTGCGGCGATGGCTCCGCTTACGCCCACCGCGAATTAGAATTCCCGCTTCCGGCCTCTTCCAGGCAAATTCATGCCTCAAACAACCGCCGATTTAACAACCCATTCCGCGTGTTCGGGGGTAAGTATAGTAATCTTATCGACATTGAGACTGGAGGCGACGATGAGCAGTCACCATATCGCGATGATCGCGCCCCCAAACTCGTGCGCTTTTGTGTCCCTGTGGGCACAAAGGCTGGTCAAAATGGCCGGCGCGGCTTGAAAACGAAGCAAAATCAGCAGTTCTCGGCTTGTACATCATGTCACTAGAATTTATGTGTCATGCGGGCTTGGACGCGGCGGCAACGCACGCCAGGCGTTTTGCAACCGATGGTTCCATGCCGTCGCATGCCAGAGAAAATTTGATCTCATGCTCACCAAAAAAGGTAAGTACGGCCTCAAGGCGCTTGTCCACCTCGCGCGATTGCCGGCCGGGCAGCTCGCCTTCGTCAACGACGTCGCCAACGGCAACAACATCCCGAAGAAATTTCTTGACGCCATCCTGGGCGAGTTGCGCAATGCCGGCTTCGTCCAGAGCCGCAAGGGCAAGGATGGCGGCTATCGCCTGGCGCGGCCCGCCGACGAGATCAAGGTCGGCCATGTCGTGCGCGTCCTCGACGGTCCGCTGGCGCCGATCCCCTGCGCCAGCCGCACCCAGTACCAGCGCTGTGAAGATTGCAACGAGGCGACATGCCAAGTCCGACATCTGATGCTCGAGGTCCGGCAGGCGATCGCCGAGGTGCTCGATCAGCGCAGCCTCGCCGAAATGCGCGATATCTCTCTCGACGACCTGTCGGTCGGCATCGGCGATCTGCCGGTCGCGGTGAAGGTCCAGGCCTGACACTGGCGCTGCGCAGAGCGAAGGCATGCCTATGACCGGGCGCGCCAACTCCATCATCATTGTCGGTGGCGGCGCCAGCGGCGTCGTGCTGGCCGCGCATCTCCTGAAGTCGCCCAATCCCGACCTGCGCGTCACGCTGATCGAAAGGCGCCCGCATTTCGGTCAGGGCATCGCCTATTCGACGCTGCTGTCGGCGCATGTACTGAATGTCAGCGCCGCCGGCATGAGCGCCTATGCCGACGATCCCGGCAATTTCTGGCGCTGGCTTCAGGAACGCGGCCTGGCAACGGCTGAGGAGGCGCCCTTCTATGCGCCACGCAGCATCTATGCCCGCTATCTCGGCGAGTTGCTGGTCGATCTGGAAGCGCGGGAAAAGCAGAGCGGTCGGCTTCGGCTAATCCGCGAGGAAAGCCTCTCGATCACGCCCACCGCCTCCGGCGTCGAAGTGGCGCTGGCCAACGGCACCAGCGTCGTTGCGCATCTCGCCGTGCTGGCCACCGGCCATGACGAGGAGCCGGCGCAAGGCCATGCCATCAGGATGGGATCGGAAGCCGACACAGCACTTCCGCCCGGCGCCGGCGTCATGGTGCTGGGCACCGGCCTCAGCATGGTCGATGCTTTCCTGGCGCTGGAGCAACGCGGCCATCGCGGCGACATCATAGCTGTGTCCAGGCGCGGCCTGCTGCCCTCGCCGCATCGCAAGGGCAATCCGATCAAGCTCGACGTCGCCGACATTCCGCTCGGCACGCAGCTCTCCTATTTCGTCGGCTGGTTCCGCGACCTGATCAAGGAAAACCAGAAGGCCGGCATCGACTGGCGTGACGTCGTCGACGGGCTGCGGCCGTTCAACCAGAAGATCTGGCAGAACTGGCCGGCTTCCGCCAAGCGCCGCTTCGTCGAGCACACCAAGGCCTGGTGGGACATCCACCGCCATCGCATGGCGCCCGAGGTCTACGCCCGTGTCACCGAGGCCGTGCAATCCGGCCGCATCCGCCTGGTCGCCGGCCGCGTCGTCGACATTGCGCGCAACGGCGAATTCACCGTCCAGGTCCAGTCGCGTCACACGCAGCGTCTCGAGACCTTCGAGGTCGCCCGCATCTACGATTGCTCTGGCATCGTCAGGGACATCTCGACCTCGTCGAACAGCGTCGTGCGCTCGCTGGTCGACCGCGGCCTGGCAAGGCCGGATCCGCTGCGCATCGGCCTCGACGTATCGACCAAATGCGAGATCATCGCCGGCGACGGAACCGTTTCGGCCAAGATCCTCGCCGTCGGCCCGCTGACGCGCGGCACCTTCTTCGAGATCGACGCCATCCCCGATATCCGCGTGCAGTGTGCGAGGCTGAGCAAGCAGCTGCTGGGGTAGGCTGTGTCGATATTCAGGTGATGCCGGCCTGCAAATGCGGCTTCCTGTGGCTTCCGGTGCTCACGTACCCAAAAGTACGCTCTGCTCCGGTTCTCGGAATCTGCCATTTTCGGCTCGGCCTGACCTGAATCTCAACACACCCTCCAAGCCCTTGAGGCACAAACCGGAATTTCATTCCGCATCTGGCCGGTTGATTGGCACGATCTATCTTCTTTCCGACTGCAAAGGGCTGGAAAAGAGGCTACGCTGCCGCCCTGCCCAGAGGCGGTCGCTTGGTCATGGAGCATCGATATGAGCGAGCATGAGATCGCCGCACTGGACAGTGCCCCCTCGGAAGCCGAATTGTCCCGCCTGCGTCCGCCCTACAAGTCGGTGCTCGACCTGATCGGCCAGACGCCGGTGGTCGAGCTGACCAAGTTCGACACCGGCAAATGCCGGCTGTTCATCAAGCTCGAAAGCCAGAACCCCGGTGGCTCGATCAAGGACCGCATCGCGCTGTCGATGATCGCCGCAGCTGAAAAGCAGGGCAAGCTCAAGCGCGGCGGCACCATCGTCGAAGCGACCGCCGGCAACACCGGCCTCGGCCTTGCCCAGGTCGGCATCCCCAAGGGCTATCGCATCGTGCTGGTGGTGCCCGACAAGATGTCGCGCGAAAAGATCCAGCACCTGCGCGCGCTCGGCGCCGAAGTGCGCATGACGCGCTCCGATGTCGGCAAGGGCCATGCCGAATATTACCAGGACATGGCCGAGAAGATCGCGGCGGAAACGCCCGGCGCCTTCTATGCCAACCAGTTCGCCAACCCGGCCAATCCGCTGGCGCATGAAACCACCACCGGCCCGGAGATCTTTTCGCAGCTCGACGGTAACGTGGATGCCGTGGTGGTCGGCGTCGGCTCGGGCGGCACGCTGACCGGGCTTGGCCGCTACTTCGCAAAAGTGTCGCCGAAGACCGAAATGGTGCTGGCCGATCCGGTCGGCTCGGTGCTGGCGCCGCTGATCAAGACCGGCAAGATGGAAGAGGCCGGCAGCTGGACCGTGGAAGGCATCGGCGAGGATTTCGTGCCGCCCAATGCCGATCTGTCGCTGGTCAAGAAGGCCTATTCGATCCCCGACAAGCAGAGCATGCTGGCGGTGCGCGACCTCTTGTCCAAGGAAGGTATCCTTGCCGGCTCATCGTCGGGCACGCTGCTGTCGGCGGCGCTGCGCTATTGCCGCGAGCAGACGGTGCCCAAACGCGTCGTCACCTTAGTCTGCGACAGCGGCAACAAGTACCTGTCGAAGGTGTTCGACGATTTCTGGCTGGCCGAGCAGGGGCTGGCCGAGCACGAGCAGCATGGCGATCTGCGTGACCTGGTGATGCGCTCGCACCGCACCGGCGACACCGTCTATGTCGGCCCGGACGAAAGCCTGCTCAATGCCTATGGCCGCATGCGCCGCTCCGATGTCTCGCAGCTGCCGGTGCTCGACAATGGCAAGCTCGTCGGCATCGTTGACGAAAGCGACATACTGGCCAAGGTCGACGGCCCTTATGACGGCCGCTGGGAGCGCTTCAACGGCCCAGTGCGCACGGCCATGACCTCCAACCTGCACACGCTGCAGGCCAGCCAGACGCTGGACGCGCTGCTGCCGGTGTTCGACCGCAACGAGGTCGCCATCATCTTCGACGGCGACGAATTCGTCGGCCTGATTACCCGCATCGATCTGATCAACCATCTGAGGCGCGCACGATGACCAGCAATACTCCGCCAGCCGGGAAAAACCGTCTGGCTTTCTCGACGCGCACCATCCATGGCGGCCAGAGCCACGACCCGCTGACCGGCGCGGTGATGGTGCCGATCTACGCCACCTCGACCTATGGCCAGCAATCGCCCGGCGTGCACAAGGGCTTTGAATATGCCCGCAGCCAGAACCCGACGCGCTTTGCGTTCGAGCGCGCCGTGGCCGATCTCGAAAGCGGCTCGGCTGCGTTCGCCTTCGCGTCCGGGCTGGCGGCGATCGCCACCGTGCTGGAGCTGCTCGATTCCGGTGCGCATATCGTTGCCACCGACGACATCTATGGCGGTTCCTTCCGGCTGATGGAGCGGGTGCGCAAACGCTCGGCCAATCTGCAGGTCTCGTTCGTCGACTTCACCGACCTTGCCGCCGTGGAGGCCGCGATCCGGCCCGAGACGAAAATGCTGTGGGTCGAAACCCCCACCAACCCGCTGCTGCGCATCGTCGACCTCGAAGGCGTCGCCGCACTTGCCAGGCGCAAGGGGATTCTCACGGTCGCCGACAACACCTTCTGCAGCCCCTATATCCAGCGGCCGCTGGAGCTTGGCATCGACATCGTCGTGCATTCGACGACCAAATATCTCAACGGCCATTCCGATATGGTCGGCGGCGTCGCCGTCGTCGGCGACAACAAGGATCTGGCCGCCCAGCTGAAATTCCTGCAGAACGCCATCGGCGCCATTTCGGGCCCGTTCGACAGTTTTCTGGCACTGCGCGGGCTGAAAACGCTGGCGCTGCGCATGGAGCGCCATTCCGCCAACGGGCTCAAGATCGCGCAATGGCTGGAAGCGCGCCGCGACGTCCGCCGCGTCATCTATCCCGGCCTCGCCAGCCACCCGCAGCACGCCGTCGCCGTCCAGCAGATGCATGCCTTCGGCGGCATGATCACAGCCGTGCTCGACCGCGACCTAGCCGGCACCAAAAAGTTCCTCGAACGCACGCAATTGTTCACGCTCGCCGAAAGCCTCGGCGGTGTGGAGAGCCTGATCGAGCACCCGGCGCTGATGACGCATGGCTCCATACCGGCGGAGAAACGGGCCGAGATCGGCATATCGGATTCGCTGGTAAGGTTGTCGGCGGGGATCGAGGATGGCGATGATCTGATTGCGGATCTGGAGCAGGCGCTGGCGGGCTAGAAGCTCAATCAACTTGCAACTTCAGCGTTGCCCCTCATCGCCCTGCCTTGGCTCCTTTCCTTTCCCTCCGGAGGGGAGAGAGGTGGCTCGGCGAAGCCGAGACGGAGTGGGGAAGGCGTTCGCAGACGCGCAGTCGCCGCAAGACAGGCACAATCTGACGAGCAAGAGACCTCAGGCGCGCGGCGAGGGTCGACCCCCACTCCGTCGAGCTTCGCTCGACACCTCTCCCCCGATCGACGGGGGAGAGGAAGGGCAAGGGGCGGCGCCGACGTCTCATGATGATGGACCGGCCAATTGACCCCGAACCCCATCTGCCCGAAATGTAGCGCCCCATGGCCACGCGCGAACCACCCAAGCCCACTGAACCCCTCACTTTCGCCGTGCTGGTGTTCCCAGGTTTTCCGATGATGGCGTTCAGCTCGGTCATCGAGCCGCTGCGCGCCGCCAATGTCCTGGCGAAACGGCAATGCTATCGCTGGATCATCGTCGGCGGCACGAAAGGTGCGGTCGAGGCGTCGAACGGCGTCGTCATCCAGCCGGGCTTTTACGCCGAGGATGCGCCGAAGGTCGACCGCATCGTCGTCTGCTCGGGCGGCGATGCCGATCACCTCGTCGCCGAGGACGCTGCACACTGGATCCGCAAGAGCCTGCGCAATGGCGCCCATATCGGTGCGGTGGCGGATGCCGCGTTCTTCCTGGCGCGCGCCGGCCTGCTCGACGGCCATGCCTGCACCTTGCACTGGACCAGCCAGGCCGCCTTCACCGAAGCCTTCCCCAACATCGAGCTCAGGCGCGACCTCTATGTCATCGACCGCAAGCGCTTCACCTCGGCCGGCGGTGTCGGCAGCCTCGACATGATGCTGGAGATCATCACCCGCGACTACGGCGCCGAGCTTGCCGCCGGCGTCGCCGAATGGTTCGTGCACAGCCAGCTGCGCTCCAGCATCGACCGCAAGATGATGCCGCTGCGCCTGCGCACCGGCGTCCAGAACGAGCTGGTGCTGTCGGCCATCGCCATCATGGAAGACGCGGTCGAGGAACGGCTCGGCATGGCCGAGCTGACCGCGAAGCTCGGCGTGTCCTCAGACAAGCTCGAGCGCTCCTTCCGCTCCGAACTCGCCATCTCGCCCAATGGCTATTACCGGCGCCTGAGGCTCAAACGCGCCGCTGACCTGCTGGCGCACTCGACGCTCGCCGTGCGCGACGTGGCGCTGGCGTGTGGGTTTGCCTCGATGTCGAGTTTTGCCCGGGCGTTTCGCGAGGAGCATGGGCACCCGCCGAAACTGGCGAGACGGCATTAGGTTTGGCGCTCGCTGACGCTGTGAGAGGTTAGCGCATCTCTTGTTAGGCCAGCGGCATCCCGCACAACACATGCGGTTTTCCGCACAATCCATCCGCCTCGCCTGCGCCATGCTGCGACCTCGCAACCCAGCCAAGGCCGAGCCCATGAGCATCGTCGTTTTCGACCCCGACAGCACCGAGGACGTGGACTTCAAGGACCGCATGCGCCACCCCGCGGCGGCCGATCCGGCCGGCGGCATGTGGCTGTCGGACACCGAACCGTCCTTCATCGATGCCGACGCCTTGCGCAAAAGCCGGCTGGCCAAGCTGCGCGGTTGGATGCGCGAGGCCGGCTATGGCGGCGTGGTGCTGTTCGATCCGTACAACCAGCGCTACGCCACCGGCTCGCGCAACATGTTCGGCTATTTCCTGCGCAACTCGACCCGCTATTTCTTTATCCCGACCGACGGGCCGATCGTGCTGTTCGAATATCCGCAGAGCTATCATGTCTCCATGGTGCTCGACACGATCGACGAGGCGCGGCCTTCCAAGTTGGTCTGGTCGTCGGTCTCGGGCCGCGACGACGAGACCGCAGGTCCGTTCGCCGACGAGATCGCCGAGCTTTTGAAAAAGCATGGCGGCGGCTCGATGAAGCTCGGCCTCGACCGCTGCAGCCATCTGCAGGCGCTGGCGCTGGAAAAGCGCGGCTGTGAGGTCAGGGATTGCCAGGGCGAGATTTTGGCGGTGCGCGCGGTGAAGACGCCGGAGGAAGTGAAATGCCTGCAGGTGTCGATGGCCGGCGCCGAGGCTGCCGTCTATGCGGTGCGTGAGGCGATCAAGCCTGGCGTTTCCGAAAACGACCTGTTCGCCATCATGTATGGCGAGGTCATCCGCCAGGGCGGCGAGTTCATCGAGACGCGGCTGCTGACATCAGGCCAGCGCACCAACCCCTGGTTCAACGAGGCCAGCGGCCGCAAGATCCGCCCCGGCGAACTCTTGGCGCTCGATACCGACACCATCGGCTGCTACGGCTATTATTCGGATTTCTCGCGCACCTTCCGCTGCGGGCCAGGCAAGCCGACCCCTTACCAGAAGTCGCTCTACCGCATGGCGCATGACCAGGTTCAGCACAACATTTCGATCGTCAAGCCCGGCATGGCCTTCCGCGAGATCGCCGAGCAGGCGTGGAAGATCCCCGACCGTTTCGTCGACCAGCGCTACACCTCGGTCATGCACGGCGTCGGCATGCATGGCGAGACACCGTTCATCGCGCACGCCATGGATTACGAGACCTATGGCCGCGACGGCCATATCGTGCCAGGCATGGTGGTGAGCGTCGAAAGCTATATCGGCGAAAAGGGCGGCCGCGAGGGCGTCAAGCTGGAGGACGAGATCCTGATCACCGAGACGGGCACGGAGTTGCTGTCGCGCTTTCCTTATGAGGACGAGTTTCTGGAGACACAGGTTTGATACGGGCAACCAATGAGCGCCTCGTTGCCTGGCGCCCCCCTCTGTCCCGCCGGCATACGGAAGGGTCTTTGACTGCCTCGCCCATGCATCACGCAGGCGACGCATGAAAACCCCCATCTCCATCAAGCGCGGCACCGTGGCCGCGATCTTCATCGACCTGCAGGAAGAGCACCGGCAGGACCCGCGTTATCTGGTTGAAGGCTTCAGCAGCATCCTCGCCAACGTCCAGCGCCTGCAGGCGGCGGCGCGGCAGAACCATGTGCCGCTCTACCACTGGGCCTACATCGTCGATCTCGACAGCCAGGACCGCCCGTTTCATCCGCTCGGCGAGGACGGCAAGTCGGCCTTTTCCGACAAGAGCGATCCGCTGACCGAAATCTGCCGTGAGGTGGCGCCGGCCAAGGGCGAGGCGCTGCTGATCAAGGCCGAGGCCAGCGCCTTCCGCACCGGGCCGGCGGCGGGCGACATCAAGTCGGCCGGCATCGAATGGTTGGTCATATCAGGCGTCTGGACCGAGGCCTGCATCGACGCGTCGGTCAAGGATGCGGTGGCAAAAGGCTTTCGCGTGCTGCTGGTCAAGGATGCCTGCGGCAGCGGCAGCGCGGCCATGCACCAGACCGGGATCCTCAACCTCGCCAACCGGCTCTATGGCGGCGCCGTCACCGACACCGACGGCGCCTGCCGGCTGCTGGCCGGCGAAACCGTCACCGTCTGGCAGGTCGAGGGCTCGGTGCCGCTGCGCTTCTCCTTCGACAACGCGGCCGCGCTCTACGCCGACCTATGACGACGCGCGGCCCCTACGAAACACGGCTCGACCCGGCCCTTTGGGCCTATATCGACGCCGTCAACGCCTGGTATCCGCCCGAAATCATCGGCCTGCCGATCGACAAGCAGCGCGCCGTCTATAACAGGATGAGCCGGGCTTTCCACCAGGGCCGCCCGGCTGGCGTCAAGGCCAGCGACGGCCTGATCGCCGCCGCCAGCCGCGACATCCCGGTCCGGCGCTACCGGCTCGAGGGCAACGCCGCCAAGGCGATGGTGATCTACTACCACGGCGGCGGCTTCATCCTCGGCGGGTTGGAAAGCCATGACGACATCTGCGCCGAGCTCTGCGCCGGCACAGGTTTCGACGTGCTGTCGGTCGATTACCGGCTGGCGCCGGAGCATCTTCATCCCGCCGCCTTCGACGATGCGGTGGCCGCCTTCGAATGGGCAGCGGCGAGATCAGGCCTGCCGCTGGTGCTGTGCGGCGAAAGCGCCGGCGGCAATCTGGCCGCGGCGGTGGCGCAGGCGACGCGCCGGCACGCCAGCGCTGCCATTGGCCAGGTGCTGATCTACCCCGAGCTCGGCGGCGACGAGGGCGCCGGCTCCTACATCGAACACGCCGACGCGCCGCTGCTGTCGGTGGCCGACGTCGCCTTCTACCGCGACGTCCGCTCGGCCAGGCGCCAATCGCTGGACGATCCGACTTTTGCGCCGCTGCGCGACAAGGATTTCACCGGCCTGCCGCCGACGGTGATCGTCACCGCCGAATGCGACCCGCTGTCCTCGGATGGCGAGACCTACCGCGACCGCATTGTGGCCGCCGGCGGCAAGGCGTGGTGGCACGAAGAGCCGAGGCTGGTGCACAGCTTCCTGCGCGCCCGCACCACGGTGCCGGCGGCGGCGGAAGCGTTTGCGCGGATCGTCGGCGCGGTTGCAGCGCTGGGCAGGGGTGAGTGGCCGTATTGAACATAGCGAAGGCCCCCTCATCCGGCCGCTTCGCGGCCACCTTCTCCCCGCTGGGGAGAAGAGGGAAGCGCCGGCGCTGCAAGTCTCCTCTCCCCTCGGGGAGAGGTCAGCCGAGCGAAGCGGAGGCTGGGTGAGGGGGCTTCGTAGAGCGGTCCCCTCTCCGTCTCGGCTTCGCCGAGCCACCTCTCCCACTTTCGTGGGGCGAGGAACCCAAGCCTCCCCGCGGAACCCCGCACAATCACTGCGGAAAAGCGAACACTCCGCAGCGTCACCCCGCTCTATCATTCCCCCTCAGGCAACGGCGCCCCGGCGGTCGCGTCCGCCCCCGCGCCTGTCGATCGGCCGGGGCGATTTTTCTGTGCATGCCATTGTCCCAAAACCGCTGGGCACCTTTGGGCGGCATGCATCAACAACAGGGGAACGACGATGAAATTCATGCTGACCGACCGCAAACTCCACCCGCAGGCCAAACCCGTGGCCGACGATTTCAGGACCGGCGGCATCAACCGCCGCGAATATCTGGCGCTGATGGCCGGCCTCGGCGTCAGCGCCGCCGGGGCGCTGGCGCTGGGCGGACTTGGCACCATCCCTGCCCGCGCGGGGGAACCCAAGAAGGGCGGCGTCCTGCGCGTCGCCATGAACGTCAAGGGTTTCAAGGACCCGCGCACCTTCGACGGCGTCGAGATGTCGAATGTCGCGCGCCACTGCAACGAATATCTGGTGCGCTGGAACACCGACTTCTCCTTCGAGCCCTGGCTGCTCGAAAGCTGGGAGGCGAGCGACGACGCCAGGACGCTGACCCTGCATGTGCGCAAGGGCATCTCGTGGTCGAACGGCGATGCCTTCAACGCCGACGATGTCATTCACAACCTCACCCGCTGGTGCGATGCCTCGGTGCCCGGCAATTCGGTCGCTGCGCGCATGGGCGCGCTGGTCAATGCCGACACCAAGAAGGTCGTCGATGGCGGCATCGAAAAGGTCGACGACTTCACCATCAAGCTGAACCTGCCGAAGCCCGACATCTCGCTGATCGCCGGCATGGCCGACTATCCCGCACTGATCATGCACCGCTCCTATGAGGGCGACGGCGATCCCCTGAAGGCGCTTGCCATCACCACCGGCCCCTGCGAGCTGGTAAGCTGGGATGCCGAGACGGGTGCGGAGGTGAAGCGCAAGGAAAAGCCCTGGTGGAAGGGCGAATTCCATCTCGACGGCATCAAATGGGTCGACTACGGCTCCGACCCCAACGCCATGCTCTCGGCCTTCGAATCCGGCGAGATCGACACCGACCACGAGACCGCTTCCGATGCCGTCTCGCAGACCGAGACGATGGGGCTGATGAATTCCGAGATCGCCACCGGTTCGACCATCGTCGCCCGCTTCAATGTCGCCAACGCTCCCTATGACGACGTCAAGGTGCGCCGCGCCGCCCAGCTCGCCGTCGACAATGCCGCCGTGCTGGCGCTCGGCCTCGGCGGCCGCGGCAAGCCCGCCGACAACCATCATGTCGGCCCCATGCACCCCGAATATGCCGATATCGGCCCGGCGAAGCGTGACGTCGAGCAGTCGAAGAAGCTGTTGGCCGAGGCCGGCAAATCAGACCACGAGTTCGAGCTCATCTCCGTCGATGTCGAATGGCAAAAGAGCACCGGCGACGCCATCGGCGCGCAGATGCGCGAGGCCGGCCTGAAGATCAAGCGCACCGTGCTGCCGGCCGCCACCTTCTGGAACGACTGGAGCAAATACCCCTTCTCCTGCACCGAATGGCTCGGCCGCCCGCTCGGCGTCCAGGTGCTGGCGCTGGCGTATAAATCCGGCGCCGCCTGGAACGAAAGCGCCTATGCCAATCCCGAGTTCGACACGCTGCTCGACAAGGCACTGGCGACACCCGACGCCAAGGCGCGCAAGGAGATCATGGGCAAGATCGAGCAGAATCTGCGCGATTCAGGCATCATCATCCAACCCTACTGGCGCTCGGTCTACCGGACCTATCGCAAGGGCGTGGAGGGTTGCGAACAGCACCAGGCGCTGGAGCAGCATTTCGAGAAGGTGTGGATTGAGAGTTGAGAGGCGGTCCGCGCTAGCGGACGTAAAGCCAATTGCTTGGCTTTACGAGCCTCGAACGCTCTGAGCCTGCGAAGGGCCGGGCGACGGTGATGCGCCGGCATTTCTAACCTTCTCCCCTTGTGGGAGAAGGTGGATTGCCGCGCAGCGGCAAGACGGATGAGGGGTGTTCCAGCTTGGCGATACGCCAACAGTAAACGCCCTGAACCAGAGCAGAACCTTCACCGCCTCACTCCGTCACGCACCCCTCATCCGTCTCGGCGCTGCGCGCCGATCCACCTTCTCCCACAAGGGGAGAAGGTCAGAAGCGTCAGCGCCCCTTCAAGTGCGGCGCTGGCCGGTGGATCGCTGCGATCATCTGCGGGTGGAAAATGGCCGGCGCGAATGCCGGTGAGGCAGTTGCCTGAGCCCGCGCCGGCCATTGGCGACCTGATAAGGGTCCGCCGCCCGGAGTTTTTACCGCCCCGCTGATGCCCGATCAACCAGGCCGGACGTTTGGTACGGAAGCGGACAAAAGCTCACCGCTCCGCCCTCAGCAGCGCCCAGATCCAGCCAACAAAGGTCAGCACCAGGAACGGATAGCCGGCGGCGGGCAGCGGCGCCGAGGTCGGCAGCAAGGGCGCGCCCCAGAGGATCATGCAAGCCGAGACGACAAACAGCACGGCGGCCACGAGCGCGGTGAGCCGCATCCACAGGGCGAAAGTCTTCGGCGCGCTGACCATGACCAGTGCCGCCGCCCACAGCGAGATGCCGCCGACATAGGAGGGCACGCTGGCCTCCAGCCCCGCCGCATTGCCGGCCAGCAGCAGGGTCTCGCCGGCGAGGAAGGTTAGGAACCCGGCAGCTACGCAGTCATTGCCGAGCCGCTGGTATTTCATGGTCAGCAGCGCGGTGGCGAACACCAGTGCCGCGCCGTCGATCGTCCAGAGTGTTTCGCGCAGCGGCGCGCTGGCGACGAAGGTGCCGGCAAGGCCGAAGGCACCGCCGATGGCGAGGGCGATCGCGGCGACGGTGTCCGATGTGGTGCGCATGTGGTGTCTCTCCAAGCTGCAAGAAAGACGCTCCCGTGCCGGGCATTCAAAGAGCGGTCCCGCGCCGCGTGCCATTTTCTGGCGGATTGATGTGGAAGAAAGCATTACTTTGCCAAGCTGAATATCACGATCGTATCTGGCTTCGACGTCAAGCGATGTACTTCCGAGGGAGAACGCCACGTCAAATTTGACGATTGGAATCGACCATTCTACAGGTGTTATGCGGCGACAAATGTATTGTCGTTTTTTGGTTGGGGGGACGATGACCGGGATATTGGAAGCTATTTCAGTTGGTGTTGTTGCAAACACGACCAAAGCGCTGGCGGCGCGCATCTACTCGTACTTGGCGGCCGATATCGCGCGGAACTTCCAAATTCGCTCGGCCATATTGCGAAAATCCTTTGAAAAGAAATCTCTAAATGACGTCATTGGTGACGCCGTTCACGTTGGTTTTGCTCAGTCAGGACTTTTGAACGGTATCTCCGAGCCAGCCATCAAAACTGTTATTGCCTCACCTGTAATTCTCTCGCACGCTCTCGATGGTATCCGTCTTCAGAAGGCGGGAGGTAAGATCTGGGACATTATTGGCACCATCTATATTACGTCTGGAGGTCAACAGAACGACGCAGATGATTTTGTCGCTGCCCTTGGAGCAGCTCTTGAGGCAGTTGTTGCTTCTCTCATCGAAAAGAAAGTCATATTAGATTCAGAGAACACTGTCCAGCAAAAGCGGCGAGAAGACAGGTTCCGTCGAACCGAGTCGGCATTAACGAATCTAAATTTCGGAAATGATTTAACTCACCCGGAGAACTTTTCAGTTTCCCTACTCGGAATTGCTACCTGTAGCGAGACCGACAGCTATGTCTTCCACACCATCGCATCCAACGTGGAGCGTCTAGTGGACGAGATAGATGTACATGGTGCATTTGGAGATATTCATAGAGTCTCATTGGACGACGTGTTCGTTGACTTATCATTGCAAAGATACGCGGTAGGCCGCGAACGCATCCAGGGCAGCTTTAGATTCGAGAATCTTGCTGGACATGCGATCTGGAGTGAACCATCGGACGAAATCTCCGGATGGTCGGGCCTTACGAAAGTAGCGCAGCGACGCGTTCTCCTCGGAAACCCAGGAGGAGGGAAGAGTACACATTCTAAGAAGGTGTGCTTAGAAATTTCACGAGCGGCACAGAAAGGTGGGATTGTTCTACCATTCTTTCTCCAGCTTAGATCTTATGCTGCAGCGCGTAGCCGCCAATCTAGTATTAGCATAATAGAATATATCTATACAATAGCTCACGAATATGTGCCCGATGTGGAGCAGGACGAGTTATTGAAGATAATCAACTACCTTCTCTCCGTAGGAAGGTGCTTCGTGGTCTTCGACGGGCTTGACGAAGTGTTGAGCGGGTCAAGTCGCCTCGAGATAGCAAAGCTGGTGAACGCGTTTTGTGACCGATATCCACTTTCTTCATTTTTGGTCACTTCACGCATTGTGGGCTACGAGACGGCCCCTTTGAAAGGATTTGACCATTTTATTGTTAGAAAACTTGATGACAAACAGATAGGTGAAATTTTTACCAAAGTTTCTATCTCTGTTCTCGGAAAAGCAAAAGAACGCGTTGATCGTGAACGGGCGACCTTCATGTCAGATGCGAAGAAAAAGGCAGACGAGTTAATTTCAAATCCGCTATTGCTAACACTTATAACAATAATACACGCAAGACGAAAGGAAATTCCCGATAATCGCGCAGATCTATATGCAACATGCGCTGACCTGTTGTTTGAGCGCTGGGATAGCTTTTGCTGATGCACATCTCAGCATTGTTGTACGAGGACCCCGCTTATGGAGGAAACATAAATAGGTCGGATTTACTGAAAGTCTCCAAGAGGTTCTTCTTGAGTGACTACACGGACAACGCCCAGGGAAAGGCCTCCGAAGCAGCTGTTAAATTGGTCGATCACCTGACAGGTAGAGCTTGGATACTTCATGAGGTCGGGGATGAGGTGTTCGAATTTACGCACCGCACTTTTTTGGAATTCTTCTATGCCCAATCGTTGGACGCGCGATTTGAGGTAACAGAAGCGCTGCTCGATGATCTTTTGCCTTATATCCGCGAGGGCCAACGCACGCTGCCTGCGCATCTATCCCTTCAGATGCGAGCGCGCGATAAACGTGCTGTGTCGGATCGCATCGCTCGGCATCTCACAGAAGCCAAGAAGAATGTGAATGTATTGCGGTTTTGTTCTGACACTCTGGAATATCTAACTCCAAATGGAGAAGCGCTCATAAATTATGTGCGGCATCTGACGAGTCTCGCGATGAAGTTGGGAGACGACATGTCTCTCTTGCACATCGTTGGTACGGAAAACCCTCTAAGGAATGTTATTTTTTCCGCGTTTGCCGATGAATTCATTAAAACCAAAAATGTGGAACAGCTAGCCGGATTCTCGCCGGTACTTGATGGATTAGCTCGTATTTCAGGTTACTCAACCAAGGCGCTGCCCCAAGAGCTTTTGCCGTCCATGGCGAAAATCTCCGATGCGTTTCGTTCTTGGCAGATAAGATCGCCGTTCGTTCTGCGATGGATCTTTGATTGCACAGCCGATCCCGACTGGGATCTCGCACGATCATTCAATCTGCGCCTGTGGACGAGTAAATGGACAAAGAACCGCAACGAGGGAGCATTGTTTGACGGTGTTCGGATGCTTTCGGAGGTCGCATCTCATGCTGATGGATGGCCACTCGAAACGTTGCCGTACGCAAAGTTAGCATATGCTGTAGCAGAAAGTTCGTTTGCAAATGCAGGAAAGTACGAGCTAATAGTAAATTACAACAATGTTCGAGGGCTGGGGGTGGAAACCCACACAAAAGGCATTCGCCTAGAAGAAATGAATGACGATGCTATAAGTGCGGCTCTGTTTGCAGCAATGTTTCTTGTTGAGACGAGAGAAATATACGGATTTGTAGACAAGACGTCGGAAGTTAAACAAAGTGAGAGTTTTTTTAGTCTAGTTGGGCGCAAGGAGGGTTATAAATTTTGCCAATTCGTGCGACTTTGGCTCAACTCAGAGGCTTCACTCTTTGGGGGAGGCAGAGGAAAGGATGTAAGAGATCGAGTAGTCGCTCAATTGCAATAGTAATCAATCCCCCATCTTCAGCGCCTGGATAAACGCCTCCTGCGGGATATCCACCTTGCCGAACTGCCGCATCCGCTTCTTGCCTTCTTTCTGCTTGTCCAGCAGCTTGCGTTTGCGCGAGACGTCGCCGCCGTAGCATTTGGCGGTGACGTCCTTGCGCAGCGCCGAGATGGTTTCGCGGGCGATGACCTTGCCGCCGATGGCGGCCTGGATCGGGATCTTGAACAGGTGGTGCGGGATCAGCTCCTTCAGCTTCTCGCACATCTGCCTTCCGCGCTTTTCCGCCGCCGTGCGGTGCACCAGCATGGAGAGCGCGTCGACCGGCTCCTCATTGACCAGGATCGACATCTTCACCAGGTCGCCCTCCCGGTAGTCGGTCAGGTGATAGTCGAACGAGGCGTAGCCCTTGGAGATCGACTTCAGCCGGTCGTAGAAATCGAAGACGACCTCGTTGAGCGGCAGATCGTAGATCAGCATGGCGCGCTTGCCGACATAGGACAGGTCGGCCTGGATGCCGCGCCGGTCCTGGCAGAGTTTCAATATGCCGCCGAGATAGTCGTCGGGGGTCAATATGGTGGCGCGGATCCACGGCTCCTCGATCGCCGAGATCTTGACCACGTCCGGCATGTCGGCCGGGTTGTGCAGTTCCTTCATCGAGCCGTCGGTCAGAGCCAGCCGGTAGACGACGCTGGGCGCCGTAGCGATCAGGTCGAGGTTGAACTCGCGCTCCAGCCGCTCCTGGATGATTTCCAGATGTAAGAGGCCAAGGAAGCCGCAGCGATAGCCGAAGCCGAGCGCCGCGCTGGTTTCCATTTCAAAAGAGAAGCTGGCGTCGTTGAGGCGCAATTTGCCGACTGCGGCGCGCAGATCCTCGAAATCGGCGGCGTCGACCGGGAACAGGCCGCAGAACACCACAGGCTGCGCCGGCTTGAAGCCGGGCAGCGCCTTGGCGGTGGCGCGCTTGTCCTCGGTGATGGTGTCGCCGACGCGGGTGTCGGCCACTTCCTTGATCGAGCCGGTGAAGAAGCCGAACTCGCCGGGGCCGAGCTCCTCGACATTGATGCGCGCCGGCGTGAACACGCCGGTGCGCTCGACCAGATATTTGGCGCCGGTGCCCATCATGCGGATGGTCTGGCCCTTCTTCAGCACGCCGTCGATGACGCGCACCAGCACGATGACGCCGAGATAGGCGTCGTACCAGCTGTCGACCAGCATCGCCTTCAGGGGCGCCGTGGCGTCGCCTTCGCGCGGCGGCGGCAATTGGTGGACGATGGCCTCCAGGACGTCCGGAATGCCAAGGCCGGTCTTGGCCGAGATCAGCACGGCGTTGGAGGCGTCGATGCCGATCACCTCCTCGACCTGCTCGCGGATGCGCTCGGGCTCGGCGGCCGGCAGGTCGACCTTGTTCAGCACCACGACGATCTCGTGGTTGTTGTCGATCGCCTGGTAGACATTGGCCAGCGTCTGCGCCTCGACGCCCTGGGAGGCGTCGACGACCAGCAGCGAACCCTCGCAGGCGGCCAGCGACCGTGACACTTCATAGGCGAAGTCGACATGTCCGGGCGTGTCGATCAAATTGAGGATATAGTCCTCGCCATTGTTGGCGCGGTATTTCAGCCGCACCGTCTGCGCCTTGATGGTGATGCCGCGCTCGCGCTCGATGTCCATCGAGTCCAGCACCTGCTCCTTCATGTCGCGCAGCTCCAGCCCGCCGGTCAGCTGGATCAGCCTGTCGGCAAGCGTGGATTTGCCATGGTCGATATGGGCGACGATGGAGAAATTGCGGATGTGGTCGAGGGGCGTGCTCATGGCGCGCGTTTAGCAGGGGTGGCTTGCCCGAGCAAGCTGTGCGCCTTTGCCGGAGCAGGCAGCACGGGCACCTGTCGCTTTTTTCGCGCTTTTCGCGAAAAATCTATAAATTTTAACCAAGCCCGTTAGAGCATAATTTGCGAACGGGATGTTAGCGGAGGGAAATATCTGATGTAAGGACGAAGGCATGCGGGGGCTTGCAGGCAGTTTTATCGAGTCGCGGAGCGGCTCGTTCGCACCGATACTCATTCTTGCCATGATACCGTTGATCACCGCGATCGGCTTTTCCGTCGACTACACCTCCGCTGTCCAGACCAGGTCGACCGAGCAGGCGGCACTCGACGCCGCGATCCTGTCGATCACCACGATGGATACGGCCTCGACGAAGCCGCAGCGCCAGGTGGTGCTCCAGGATACCTACAGAGAAAACGGCGGACGGGGCGCAGCGACCCTGAACAGCTTCGACGTCAGCGCCAACGGCACCGCCACCGCGCAGGCCTCGGCAAGTTTCGCCATGCCGACCGTGTTCATGCAGATCGCCAGGATTCCTTCGGTGGCAGTCGGCGTTACGTCGGCGGTGAACAAGGCGCCGGCTTTGGTGGAGGCCACCTTCAAGGTCACCGGCGTGTCGGGCTACTGGAACAAGAAAATGACGCTCTACGGCACGATGTTCGGCGCCGCAGCGGGCAAGCCGCTGATGACGATCGACTATGCCTATGGCAAGACTGGCGATCCGAAAGGCTACGGCACCACGACCGTCAGCGTTCTCACCACCGATTCAGCCGGCAAGACGGTCACCACGGTGGCCCAGAAGCAGGTCTGCAAGCTCGTCGATTCCAGCACGCCCGCTGGCGCGGTGATCCTGACCGACGGGTTCCAGACGAAATATTACTGCGTCGATACGATGTATCCCGCCGATGGCGCCGGCGCGCAGATCAATGTCAGCCAGATGGCCGGCCTCTATCTGCAGATGGATGTGCCATCGGGCAACCCAAGCAAGCTCATGTCGAACGATCCGACCACGTCCAACAGGCTCTACAGCGGCCTCAAATCGGACCAGACGGGCGCTATCGACTACAACGAGATGGCGACCGGCCAGATCGTTGATATCTTCGGCCTCGTGCCTTGCGGCGCGACAGCCTACCAGGCCTGGGAAGACGGCGGCAACAAGGTCCCGGCGCCCGTCAGCAACGCCGACTTCTTCTACAACGTGACCGGCAAATGCGACTTCAACAAGCGGCCCAACAACACGCGGCTGACGCAGTAGATGCTGCTCCTCTTGCCTTCTCCCCTTGCGGGAGAAGGTGGATCGGCGCGTAGCGCCGAGACGGATGAGGGGTGCTGGACGGAGCGCAATAGCCGGCTAATCTAAGCCATGCCGCATCAACCTGTCCCGCCAGCCAAACGAAGCTTCGCCCGTTCGCTCCGGTGTGTAATGACGGAAGCGGAAGACCGGCTGTGGCATGAACTGCGCGACCGCAGGCTCGACCGGATAAAATTTCGGCGCCAGGTTCCCATTGGAAAGTACATTGCTGATTTCGTCTGCTTCGAAGCACGCTTGGTCGTCGAGATCGATGGCAGCCAGCATGCGGAGTTGGAGTCTGACAGCGTCCGCAAAACTCACCTGGAAGAGAAAGGCTTTCGCATTCTGCGCTTTTGGAACGATGACGTTCTGAAAGACATGAACGCCGTTTGCGATACCATCATCGCCTATGTACGGGATACCAGCCTACAGCCTTGGCGGTAGGGGCGCGTTCTTCCCTTCTCCCCCTGTGGGAGAAGGTGGATCGGCGCGTAGCGCCGAGACGGATGAGGGGTGTTCTAGCGGAGTGAGACGTTGGCTTTCCCTGGAACACCCCTCATCCGTCGCCTGCGGCGACACCTTCTCCCACAGGGGGAGAAGGGAAGAACGCCTGCGGCCCGATCACAAACCGGTGAGCGCTGTAACGAAGGCGCCGACAGCGGCGAAGTGGGGATATCTGCGGTGCTTCCAGGCGCCGCCGCCCACGGAGCAAGCCGATGTCAGGGTCCAGCACGTTCATCAAAATGTCCAGCCTCTCGGCGATTGCGCTGGCAGCGTCGCTCGGTGCGGCCGCCGCCCAGCCGCTCAGCGTGGTCGAGCTGTTCACCAGCCAGGGCTGCTCGTCCTGCCCGCCGGCCAACGCCAATCTGATCAAGGTCAAGGACCAGCCGGGCGTACTGGCGCTGTCGTTCAACGTCACCTATTGGGACTATCTCGGCTGGAAGGATATCTTCGGAAAACAGGAATTCACCCAGCGCCAGGTCAGCTACGAGCCGGCGCTCGGCCATGACGGGCCGTTCACGCCGCAAGTGGTGGTCAACGGCCATGCCGATGTCGTCGGTGCCGCACCCGGCGAAATCGAAAAGCTGATTGCGGCGAGCGGCCGGGCAAGCGGCCCGGCATTGTCGCTCGATGGCGGCAGGATCAGCATCGGCGCCGGCGCCGCACCTGGCGGCCGCGCCGATGTCTGGCTGGTGCGCTATGCCAAGGGCGTCGTCGAGGTGCCTGTGGCGCGCGGCGAAAACACCGGCCGCACCTTGCCGCACGCCAATGTCGTGCATGCGCTGAAAAAACTCGGCAGCTGGACCGGCGCGGCCGCGACGTATCCGCTGCCCGCCGCATCCGGCGGCCTGAGCACCGTCGTGCTCGTGCAGTCGCCCGGTGGCGGACCGATCCTGGCTGCTGCGACCGACTAGATCGCGCTTCGACAAGAAATTGCGCAACGCCGCATGGAGCGGCGCCGCATAGCACGGCCGTCAAGAGGACGCGCCTTCAACGACCGACCAACCCCAAGGAGACCATCATGACCACTTCCCGCCTGACGCTGCCGGCGCTCGCTCTCGCTCTGTGCTCGACGGCGCTGTTTGCCGGCGGCATCGCCCGTGCCGACGACGCGACCAATGCGATGAAGCCGGCTGCAAATGCCATGAAACCGGCCGCGGATGCGATGAAGCCGGCCGCAGACGCCATGAAACCTGCAACGGGTGCGATGAAGCCTGCCGACCCGATGGCCACCAATTCCATGAAGCCGGCGGCTGACGCCATGAAGCCGGCAACGGATGCGATGGCTCCGGCCAAGTAAAGGCGGTGCTGTTTCCGGCTTCGGTCCCGCGGGTCCGAAGCCGGATGCACGTGAAAGTGAGGCTTCGGCCGCAACTCGCCCGTCGCATGATCGTATCTTATCCAATAGACTCCACATGATGGACGTCACAGGAGCTCAAGCCATGACCGACATTCAAAAACCAGTCATCAGACAATCGTCGAACGTCTTCCGCAGCGCGCTCGCCGCCCTTGCGCTGGCCGCAGCGGGCGCCGCGTTCTGCCTGACGCCGGCGGTTTCGGCCGAGGACGCGGTGAAGATCCCGCCGCCGGCACTCGACGAGAAGGCGGCCACCGGCACTGAAAAGGCAGTCTTCGCCGGCGGTTGTTTCTGGGGCGTGCAGGGCGTGTTCCAGCACGTCAAGGGCGTCACCAGGGCCGTCTCCGGCTACACCGGCGGCGACAAGGACACCGCCGTCTACGAGACGGTCGGCTCAGGCCGTACCGGGCATGCCGAATCCGTCGAGATCACCTACGATCCGTCGAAGGTGACCTACGGCCAGCTGCTGCAGGTCTATTTCTCGGTCGCCCACAACCCGACCCAGCTGAATTTCCAGGGTCCGGACTCCGGCACGCAGTACCGCTCGACGATCTTCGCCGAAAACGATGCACAAAAGAAGATCGCGCAAAGCTACATCGCCCAGCTCGACCAGGCCAAGGTGTTCCCGGAGCCGATCGTCACCACGCTGGAAACCGGCAAGACCTTCTATCCGGCCGAGAACTATCATCAGGATTTCCTGACGCTGAACCCGACCTATCCCTACATCGTCTACAACGACCTGCCCAAGGTGGCGAACCTGAAGGCGCTGTTCCCGGCGCTCTATAGCGAGAAGCCGGTGCTGGTGCTGGCGGCAAGCAACTGAGAACGCGCAAATCTCCCCCTCGCGGGGGGAGATTTGCGCACTCAGCCGCCCCGCCCCTGCCGGCTACATGGCCTTCATCGCGTCACACGACACAGTCGGGTTCATGTCGGCGAAGGTACCGGCCGGGTTCTTCTTCCAGGCCCAGACATGCAGTTCATAGAACGGGCCTAGACCGTAGCGGTTGGGCGCGCTGTCGAAATTGAACAGCTGCCCTTCCAGCGAAGCCGGACCTTTCGAGGTGATGTACTCGACGGCCACCAGCCTCAGCTTGCCGTTTGCCATCGGCTCGTACATCACCGCCTCGGGCTTGGCGAGTTCGACCGCATCGTCCTTCAGATAACCGGCATTGACATAGTGGATGCCCATGGCGCCGCCGGTGATGCCGCTGGCGCAAGGGATCGGCGCATAGCCCTCGGCCGTCGCCATCGCCACGTTCTCGAAGCGGCTGTTGGCTGCCCGCACCTTCTCGTCCAGCGCGCCAGCGTTGTGAGCATTGGCCGCCGTGGCCGCGATCGACAGGATCGACAGGTTGATGAGGTGTTTGGTCCACAGATGGATGTTCATGTTCTCTCCTCCTTGTTGATGGCGCGCGGGAGCAGCCGCTCCCGCTGCGACGTCGGATCTCGGCTGCACGCATCATTGGTACCGGGTGAAGTCCCAGTAGTGCGGCAGACCCTCGAGCTCCGGCAGGCCGATGTCGCGTCTCAGATAATCGTCCTGCGGAGGCAATCGACGCCGACTCTTGCGCAATGGCGCGAACAGCAGCGAGGCCAGCCGCCAGAAAGCCCGGCCCGGTAACGGGTCTCGTCCGACGGGTCTCGACGCCGCCGACGGCCCGCTGAACGATTCGTCAGGCACGCTGCCGTCGCCGCGAAGGGCAGTTTGATGCTCATCGATCGGGTCAACGGTAAAAGTAAGGGTCAAGAACCCGCACCTCCGTGATCTTGTCGACAGGCAGCGCGTTTTTCTGGGCCGTGCTGCGGATCGCTTCCGGCGAAGGCGCGTCATAGATGCAGAAGCTCTGCTTCTTGTCGGGCGAGACGAAGGACTGCACCCAAGTCACGCCTTTCTCCGCGTTGCGCATGATGACGCCGCCCAGCGCATCGGCGCCGGCATCGTTCACCGGCACGCTGAGGCCGTTGGGAAATGTACGTTCAACCACATAGCGAGGCATATCAGGTTCCTTTGCTGTTTCACGCCCGGTTTTGAGCGCGGAGGACATTGATCACACTCGCCAGGGGCGCGCATCGGAACCTTTCCCTATGTTTCGTGGGACGATTCCCCATGTTAACGGCGTTCACTGCTGGAGCCACAAAGCCGATACCGGGCCGCGCTATCCTGCCTGACGAAAGCGGGGTGCGGCAGCGACCCGGATCACGAAAAGCGGATGATCATGCTTCTGGAACGGCAGACACAGCTGGAGCAGCTGGACGGACTTCTCGCCGAAGCCGCGCGTGGTCGCGGCAGCGTGGTGGCGTTGTCGGGCGAGGCCGGCGCCGGCAAGACCGCACTGGTCGAGGCCTTCGTCGCCGGCGCGGCCAAGGCTACGCGCATCTTGCGCAGCGCCTGCGAGGACCTGTCGATCCCCGACCCGCTCGGACCGCTCTATGACCTCGCCCGCGAGGCGCAATGGGCGATGCCCCAGGCGATCGACGCCAGGCAGGGTCAGCGGCTGCCACTGTTCTCCGGTGCCCTCGACGTGTTCGAGACAAGGACCCAGCCGACGCTTCTGGTAATCGAGGATCTGCATTGGGCGGACGACGCGACGCTCGATTTCGTCCGCTTTCTTGGCCGGCGCATCGCCAACACCCACATCCTGGTCCTGTTGACGGCGCGCACCGACCGCAGCGAAGGACAGGCGCGTGTGCGCCGGGCGCTGGGTGAAATTCCGTCGGGCAACGTTGCCCGTATCGACGTGCCGCTGTTGAGCGAGGCGGCCGTCCTGTCGCTCGCCAGCGCTGCCGGCCGCGATGGCGACGCCATCTACCGGGTCACCGCCGGCAATGCCTTCTTCGTCACCGAGCTCCTGTGCGCCGACAATGAGATGACGCCGCCGGCCAGCGTGCGGGACGCCGTTGTGGCGCGGGCCGAACGGCTGTCCGCCGGTGCCCGCTCGATGCTCGACGCGGTGTCGGTGTTTCCCAGGCGGGCCGATGCTTGGGCTCTGCAGGGCCTGTGCGGCGTTGCCAGCGCCGGACAGCTGGCGGAATGTGTGTCGAATGGGCTGCTCGACGATCTGGGCGATGGCTATGCCTTCCGCCATGAAATCGCACGCCGCGCCATCGAGATGATGCTGACGACAAGTTACAGGAGACTGTTCAACCAGCGCGCGCTGTCGGCGCTGCTTGAAAATGGCGGCGTCGCCACCGCACGCCTGGTCCATCACGCCGTGGAAGCGCACAATTTCGAGGCGGTGCGCGAATTCGCGCCGATCGCCGCGCGCGAGGCTTCGCGTGTCGGCGCCCATCGCGACGCCGCCGGCTACTATGAGGTCGCCTTGCGGCAGGCCGACACCTTGCCCGTGGAAGAACGCGCCGGACTTTACGAGCAGTATGCCTTCGAGTGTCACTTGATCGCCCGCATTGACGAGGCCATCAAGGCGCAGGAACAAGCCCGCGCGTTGCAAAAGGCGCTTGGCAACACGCTGAAGGAAGGCGACAGCCTCAGGTGGCTATCGCGCTTCGCCTATCTGTTGGGCGACCGCCCGGCAGCCGACCTGTTCGGCGCCCAGGCGGTCGCGTTGCTGGAGGCAGTTCCCGCCAGTGCCGAACTTGCGATGGCCTATTCGAACCTTTCGCAGCTGGCGATGCTGTCCGAAAGGCTCGACGAGACCCTGTCGCTGGGCGGCAGGGCGATCGAGCTTGCCGAGCAGCTGGGCCGGCAGGATGTCGTTTGTCACGCGCTCAACAATGTCGGCGCCGCCGAGCAGTGGCTGGATCTGGCCCGCAGCCGGCTGCATCTCGCCCGCAGCCTCGAAATCGCGCTGGAGCAGAATTTTCAGGAGCACGCCGCGCGTGCCTTCACCAATTGCGCCTGTGGCGAGATCAACCAATTGGGCTACAGCCAGGCTCAATCCTTCCTCGATCGCGGCATCGACTATTGCGTCGAGAACGATCTGGCGACTTGGCGTGACTATATGCGTGGGGTTCGGGCACAGTTGTTGTTGCGTCAGGGATACTGGAACGAAGCTGCCGCCGAGGCTCTGGATGTCATAAGCAATGACCAGGCGACGGCGCTGGTCCGCTATCCCGCTTTGGTGGCCCTGGTGAAACTGCGTCTTCGGCGCGGAGATCCTTCGGCCGAGCCGCTGCTGGCGGAAATGAATCGGTTCCTGGAAAGGGGAGCCGAATTGCAGCGGCTGTTGCCGTACGCCGCCATCGTCGCCGAGCAGGCATGGCTCGGCGAGGCGGAAATCGCCGAGGCGCTGCGGCTGATCGACCTTGCCGAGACCCTGTCGCCGACGCGGGCCATGTTTGCCGAACTGGCCAGCTGGCGCCAGATCCTCTCCGCCGGTAGCGACGCGGGGGATACGGCCGGCATGGCCGCGCCGTACCGAATGCTCCTGGCTGGCGACTGGCAAGGGGCGGCCGCGGTCTGGGCGGATCTCAACGCACCTTATGAACGTGCGCTCGCGCTCGCCCAGGGCGATGAGCCGGCGCAGCGTGCGGCACTCGAGATATTCGAGACCCTTGGAGCCAAGCCGGTTGCGAGCCATGTGCGCGAAATCATGCGGCGCAACGGCGTCATTCGCATCGCCCGGGGGCCGCGCCAGACCACGCGCGCCAACAGCGCCGGCCTGACCCAACGCCAGATGGAAGTGCTGCAACTGATCGAGCGCGGCTTCTCCAACAAGCGGATCGCAGAGCATCTGACCATTTCACCAAAAACCGTCGATCACCATGTCTCCGCGGTTCTGGGTAAGCTGGATGCCATCTCGCGTGGCGAGGCCACAGCTGCCGCGCGCGATTCCGGGCTGATCTGAAAGCAGCCCTTCCTGAGAAAGCCCATGGCGCTTTGCGTCAAAGAGATGGAGCGGATCAATCGTAGGTCAGGTCGGTCGCCTTGCCGCCGAACACCCGGTAGGCATAGAAGGAATAGAAGATGATGATCGGCAGCACCACCACGGTGCCGGCCAGGATGATGGCCAGGCTTTCCGGTGCCGAGGCTGCCTGCCAGATGGTCAGGCGATCCGGCACCACGAACGGGTAGAACGACCAGGCGAGGCCGGCAAAGCCAAGCGCGAAGATGGCCGCCAGCGTCAGGAACGGCGTCAGTGAATGGCGGTCGTCGGGCTTCGGCAGATGGAAGGTCTGCCGCCACAGCCACAGAAACAGCAGCGCCGACAGGATCGGCAGCGGCGACAGATAGAGCATCTCCGGCCAGACGAACCATTTGTCGAAGATGCGCGGGCTGGCGAAGGGCGTCGCCAGCGACACTGCCGCCATGCCGAGCGCGGTCAGCACCAGCGTCGTGCGCAGCCAGCGCACCGCCTTCTTCTGCAATTCGCCTTCAGTCTTGTAGATCACCCAGGCGGCGCCCATCGCCGCGTAGGCGGCGGCAAGGCAGAACGCCACCAGCACGCCGAACGCCATGCCGCCGAGGCCGACATCGAGGCCGAGCACATAGACACCCAGCATGTAGCCCTGCGCCAGCGAGGCGATGAGCGAACCCAGGAAGAAAATACGGTTCCAGCGATGCTTCCGGCCAGCTGGCACCTTGGCGCGGAAATCGAAGGCAACGCCGCGCAGGATCAGCCCGAGCAAAAGCACGAAGACCGGAATGTAGAGCGCCGTCAGGATGACGCCATGCGCCAGCGGGAAGGCGACCAGCAGCAAGCCGACGGCCAGCACGAGCCAGGTTTCGTTGGCGTCCCAGAACGGGCCGATCGCGGCGATCATCGTATCCTGTTCGGCGTCTTCGGCGGCGGCGAACAGGATGCCGATGCCGAGATCGAAACCGTCGAGAATGACGTAGATCAGGATGGCGAGGCCCATCAGGCCGGCGAAGATGAGGGGAAGCGCGGTTGGCCAGTCGAAGCTCATCTTCTTCTCCTACTCGCCAGCCGCCGGCTGTGACATGGCGGCGTTCATGACGCCCGGCAGCGGCGATGAATCGCCGTCCTTCGCCGCCTTCAGCGCCAGGTGCACCAGCACGCCGAGATAGGCGATCAGCAAAAGCACATAGAGAACGAGGTAGATCGCCAGCGTCAGCGCGACATGGCTGCCCGCCACCGGGCCGACCGCGTCTGCCGTTTTCAGCACGCCCGTCACCAGCCAGGGCTGGCGGCCGATTTCGGTGGTGTACCAGCCGGCCAGCGTTGCCAGCCAGCCCGACAGCGCCATCGGTACCATCAGCATGGCGAGCGGCTTCGGCAGGCTGTGCCGGCGCTTGAGGAAGAAGGCGGCCGACCACGAGACGAGCAGCATCAATATGCCTGTGCCGACCATCACGCGGAAACCCCAGAACACCGGAAAGACCGGCGGATGGTTGCCGGGATAATCGTTCAGTCCCGGCACGACACCGCTGGTCGAGTGCCGCAGCACCAGGCTGGCGCCGTCGGGAATGGCGATCTCGAATTTGTTTTCCTTCGCGGCCTCGTCGGGAAGCGCAAAAAGCACCAGCGGCACGTTGGGGCCGGTGTTCCAGTTGGCTTCCATGGCGGCGATCTTCTGCGGCTGGTGCTCCAGCGTGTTCAGCCCATGCTGGTCGCCGGCGAAGATCTGGATCGGGATCAGGATCGCGGCCGTGAAGACGCCGGTGCGCAGCGCCTTCCACATCGATTCCGAACGGTCGCCGGTGAGATAGCGCAGCGCCGACAGGCCAGCGATCAGGAACGACACCGTCAGCCCGGACGCCAGCAGCATGTGGGTCAGCCTGTAGGGCATCGACGGGTTGAAGATGATTGCCCACCAGTCGACCGCGTGCGCCACGCCGTCGCGCATCTCGAAGCCGGCCGGCGTCTGCATCCAGGAATTGAGCGCGATGATCCAGAACGCCGAGACGGTGGTGCCGCCGGCGACAAGCACCGTCGCCAGCGTGTGGATGCGGTTGGAAACGCGGCGGAAGCCGAACAGCATGATGCCGAGGAAGGCCGCTTCGAGGAAGAAGGCGGTGAGGATCTCGTAGGCCAGCAGCGGCCCGGCGATGTTGCCGACCTTTTCCATGTAGCCCGGCCAGTTGGTGCCGAACTGGAAGCTCATGGTGACGCCCGAAACCACGCCCATGGCAAAGGACAGCGCGAACACCTTCACCCAGGTGAAATAGGCGCGCATCCAGGCGGAATCGTTGGTCGCGTTGTAGCGCAGCTTGAAGAACAGCAGCACCCAACCCAGCGCAATGGTGATCGTCGGAAATAGAATGTGGAATGAAATATTCGCGCCGAACTGGATACGCGAAAGTATGAGCGGGTCCATGATGGGCTCCGGCTGCTGCAAATACTCGCGAAGAATAGGCCCGAAGCGAGTTCAGGTCAAAGCGGCGTCCTGCCGCGAGGCTGAACGCCACAGGACAATTTTCCCGGTTGCATGCCGCGCAACTCCGGGCCTGTGCGCCGCACCTGCAATGGCCGGCCGGCAACGATTGTCGAGAACTGTCAGCAGGGCATTGACTTGCGGTTGCAAGCACCGACATTCGGCCTATATCAGGGGACCTCTTTCAAGCAGCCGTTTTCATCCATGCCTTCCATCCTGTCCATTTCCGGGGTCTCCAAGACCTACGCCACCGGTTTTACCGCGCTCAAGGAAGTCAATCTCGACATTCAGCGCGGCGAAATCTTCGCGCTGCTTGGGCCCAATGGCGCCGGCAAGACGACGCTGATCTCGATCGTCTGCGGCATCGTCAACCGCTCGTCGGGCACCGTCACCGTCGACGGCCACGACATCAACAAGGATTATCGCGCCGCGCGCGGTCTGATCGGGCTTGTGCCGCAGGAACTGACCATCGATGCCTTCGAGAGCGTCTGGGCGACGGTCAATTACAGCCGTGGCCTGTTCGGCAAGCCGGCCAACCACGGCTTTGTCGAGAAGGTGCTGCGCGATCTCTCACTGTGGGAAAAGAAGGACGCCAAGGCGATCACCCTGTCGGGCGGCATGAAGCGCCGGCTGATGATCGCCAAGGCGCTGTCGCATGAGCCGCGCATCCTGTTCCTCGACGAGCCGACCGCCGGCGTCGATGTCGAGCTGCGCCAGGACATGTGGGCGATGGTGCGCCGGCTGCGCGAGGACGGCGTCACCATCATCCTCACCACGCACTATATCGAGGAAGCCGAAGCGATGGCCGACCGCGTCGGCGTCATCAACCGCGGCGAGATCATCCTGGTCGAGAACAAGGCCGAACTGATGCGCAAGCTCGGCCGCAAGCGGCTGGTACTGGAACTGCGCAATCCGCTGACGGCCATTCCCGAGGCGCTCTCGCGCTATGCGCTGGAATTGTCGCCCGATGGCGGGCAGCTGACCTACACCTATGACAACCAGGCCGAGCGGCCCGGCGTCGCCTCGTTGATGCGCGATCTCGAGGCCGGCGGCATCCAGTTCCGCGATATCGACACGCAAAACTCTTCGCTCGAGGAGATCTTCGTCAATCTGGTGAGGAGGGAGCCATGAACCTTCGCGCAGTATGGGCGATCTACCGGATGGAAATGGCACGTGCTTTCCGCACCGTGCTGCAGAGCATCGTCTCGCCGGTCATCTCGACGTCGCTGTATTTCGTCGTCTTCGGCTCGGCCATCGGCTCGCGCATCACCGAGATCGACGGCATCAGCTATGGCGCCTTCATCGTGCCGGGTCTGATCATGCTGTCGCTGTTGACGCAGTCGATCTCCAACGCCTCCTTTGCCATCTATTTCCCGAAATTCGTCGGCTCGATCTACGAGCTTCTGTCGGCGCCGGTCTCCTATCTGGAGATCGTCATCGCCTATGTCGGCGGTGCCGCGACCAAGTCGATCATCCTCGGCCTGATCATCCTGGCCACCGCCTCGCTGTTCGTGCCGCTCACCATCCTGCATCCGTTCTGGATGCTCGCCTTCCTGGTGCTGACGGCGGTGACCTTCAGCCTGTTCGGCTTCATCATCGGCATCTGGGCGAAGAGTTTCGAGCAGCTGCAACTGGTTCCGCTGCTGATCATCACGCCGCTGACCTTCCTCGGTGGCAGCTTCTATTCGATCAACATGCTGCCCGAGGTCTGGCGCACGATCACGCTGTTCAACCCGGTCGTCTATCTGATCAGCGGTTTCCGCTGGAGCTTCTACGGCAAGTCCGACGTCTCGGTCGGCGTCAGCCTCGGCATGACGGTCGTCTTCCTGCTGATCTGTATAACGATCGTCGCCTGGATCTTCAGGACAGGGTATCGGTTGAGGAATTGACGGCAGAACGCCGCCAGGTCTGTTGAGATTCAGGTCAGGCCGAGTCGAAAATGGCGGATTCCGAGAACCGGAGCGGAGCGTACTTTTCGTACGTGAGCACCGGAAGCGCAGGAAGCCGCCATTTGCAGGCCGGCCTCACCTGAATATCGATAGATCTAGATCGCCTTGACCAGCCGCAGCAACCCCAGCATCTCGACATACGTCCCCTTGCGGAAGGCGATGTAGACCGGCTCCTCGACACCGTGGAAGCGGCGCTTGAAGGCCGCCTGGCCCTGCAGGTTGAACCTGCGGCGATTGACCCAGGGCGAATCGTAGGCGCGCTGGAAGGCATTGCGCCAGAAATCGCTTTCGGCAAAGCCGCTTGGCCCGATATCGAGCATCGGCGACAGGCCGAGCGTGACCACCGAGATGCCCTCTTCGCGAAAACGATCGACGGCGAATTTGGTCAGGCCGACCTCGGCATGCGGCGAAGCGTCGATATGCTTGCGCTTGAAGGCCGTCGTGTAGCCGATGACCTTTCCGTTGCGGCACAGCGGGTCGAAGTCGAGCAGAGCGACCAGTCCGCCGTCGGGACCGTGCAGGACGAAACGGCGCATGTCGGTGCCGAGATGGTCGGCAAAGTTGCGGTTGAGAAAGCCCATCTCCCAGCGCTTGACGATGCGGTCGCCGCGCCAGTTTTCCGAAAGCCGGGCAATTTCATCCAGAAAAATCGTGCGCTTGTCCTCGTCGAACGAAAAGCCTTTCTTCAGCAGCCAGCGCTCGGAGTAGCGCACGGTCTCGTTGCGCTTCCCGGAAAAATCATGCTCGGGCAGGGTGAGGCGGGTGTCGACGCCGAGGCGATTGACCTTGTAGCCAAGGCCGGCCAGCACGCGTGCGGTTTCCTCGCCGACCTGCACGAACCACGGGCTGCCGGCGGTCTCGACGAAGCGCTTGATGTAATCGGCCCGACGCGCCGGAGCCGCCACCGGGTCGCCGAGCGCGAAATGGTGCTTCATCTTGGTACCGAAGGCGATGTAGCCGTCGGCGTCGCCGAAATAGGAGAGCTTGCCTTGCACGGCGGTGGAATAGGCGAGCGAGAAGTCGCCATAGCGGCGCACCAGTGCCAGGCGTTCGACATGGGTCAGCGCCTGCCGCTCGACCTCGGGCGCGGCGGCCTCAAGGATCTTGTCGAAATAGAACCGCAAGGAGGGCATGGTCGAGATTCCGCGTGCCGCCTACAGCGCCGGCCGTCCAGGACGCGCCAAGGTGCTGTAACACTTTGATTCTGCGCATGACTCGAAAATCGGAGTCGATTTCGGGCATGCGCGTGGGGATAACCGAGACCCGCCAGCCACCCCGAGCCTCGAATCAATCACATTGCCGCGACCTGATTACCGTTGATATCGCGCATATGCCATATAGAGCGCAACCGCGGCCCGGCGTACGGAGCTAATTCGCATCGCTCGAAATTTCGGCCGCGGTTTGCTGCAGGGATCCTGCGCGGGATCAAACGGTTACAGCGTCCTGCCAGCCTAGCGTCGAACGGGATTCGAGTGAATGACTGATACGACAATCAGATCGGTTGTGGATCTGCCGGCCAAGGTCGAGCCGGCAATCGTCGTCGGCGCCGGTGCTGCCGGGCTGGCCGTCGCGCACGCCTTGATGAACGCCGGCGTGCCGACGGCGATCCTGGAAAAGGAAAGCCGGTTGGCTGAGCCATGGCACCGGCGGCACAAGCAATTGCATCTCAACACCCACCGCGATCTTTCTTCGCTGCCTGGTCTCCCCTATCCCCCCGGCACCCCCGCCTTTCCGCACCGGACGGTCGTCATCCGCCACATGAATGATTTCAGGGAGGAAAACCGGCTGCCGGTGCAGTTTGGCGTCGCTGTCGAAGAGATTGCCTTCAAGGGCGATCACTGGGCGGTACGGACCGGCGCTGGCCTGCGGCTGGCCCGCAATGTCGTCGTCGCCACCGGCCGCGACAGGCAGCCGTTCATTCCCGAATGGAAAGGCATGAAGGATTTCGTCGGGCGCATCATCCATTCGGCGGATTTCGGTGACGCACAGGCCTATGCGGGCCAGAAAGTGCTGGTCGTCGGCGCTGGCAATTCGGGTTTCGATGCGCTCAATCATCTGGCCGGCATAGACACGGCCGCCATCTGGCTGTCGGCCCGCAGCGGTCCCGCCCTGCTGCCCAAGCGCATCGGCAAGATCGCCGTGCACCGGCTTTCGCCGTTCATGGCTCGCTTGCCGTTGCGGGTCGCCGACGCGGTGATGTCGGCGACGCAGCGCCTGGCTTTCGGCGACCTGACCAAATTCGGCCTGCCGCCCGCGCCTGCGGGCGGCGCCAGCCGCCTGACCTCGGATTACACCGCGATCGCCGCCGACGACGGCGCCGTCAGCGCCATAAAGGCCGGCAAGATCACCGTCGTACCCGGCATAAGGGAATTCACCCGTGACGGCGTGATCCTGGCCGATGGCAGCCTGATCTATCCTGACATCGTCATTGCCGCGACAGGCTACCGCACCGGGCTGGAGCCGATGGTCGGCAAGCTCGGCGTGCTCGACGCCAAGGGCGTTCCGCTCTTCAACGGCGGGCAAGCCGATCCGAAATTGCCCGGTCTGTGGTTCACCGGCATGCGGCCGAGCATTCGCGGCTGCTTCGCCAATGCCGGCATCCTGGCCAAGGCGATCGCCAAACGGATTGCGGGGTCGGCCTCGCACCAACCCGGCGCATCACGCTGATTTGGGTTCCAGCCGCCGGAAACCGACGGCCTCCATCAGCATGTCCTCTTCCACCATGCCGGCATTGTGCAGGGCGAGCAGGTTAAGCGCGATTTCCCGCGCGTCGGCGGAATCGGGATGTGCCTCGCGCCGCCGGCAGGCCTCGTCGAACACGCGCTGCAGCTTGGCGATATCGGCTGGCTTGAGCAAGCCACGGTCATAGACGGACTTCGACATGGCGATCTCCTGATAAAGACCTAGGGCGCCATGCTTAAATTGCCAATCTTTCCCGAGGCTTGACCAACTTCACCCCATGCCGCGACTTCAAGGGGCGGCAGCGGTGCAAATCTGCTCCGCTGCTGCGCCCCATGCTGGAGGGCGATCAGACCGCGATCTTGCCGCCGCCCTGTCTGGTAATGGCGACCACCGACGGCCGCACCGGCATGTCGGGCTTGAAGTCGGGCCAGCGCGTCGACAGATCCTCATAGTAGGACGGGCGGCCGAACGCTTCCCAGTCCTCGCCGCCATCGCCCGGATGCTGGACGGCGACGAAGGCGGTCTGGTCGTCGGGCGCAAACAGCGGACCGCACATTTCGGCGCCGATCGGCACGCGGAAGAACAGTTTCGAGGTTGCCCGCGCCGCCCCCTCCGTGTCCACCGCCCACAGACCATCCGTGCGGCCGGTGGCTTTCGGGCCTTGGCCGTCGGTCGCGACCCAGAGACGCCCGGCCGAATCGACCGCGCAATTGTCGGGCATGCCGAACCAGCCATTGGCCGTCGTTGCCGTCGAGAAGGTGGCGCCGACATCGGCAACCGCCGGATCACCGCATTTCAGCAGCACTTCCCACTTGCCCTTGGCGGCGGTGAAATCACCGCCGTCCTCGGCGATCTCGATGATGTGGCCAAAGGCGTTTTCGGCGCGGGGGTTGGCGGCGTCTACCTGGTCGGCCTTGCGCTTCGAATTGTTGGTCAGCATGACATAGACCTTGCCGTTGACGGCATTGGGCTGGATGTCTTCGGGGCGGTCCATCTTGGTGGCACCGAGCAGGTCGGCGGCGCGGCGCGTCTCGATCAGCACGTCGGCCTGGCCAGTGAAACCGTTTTCAGCCGTCAGCGGTCCCTGGCCGAAGACGATCGGCAGCCATTCGACCGTGCCATCTTCGGCGAACCTGGCGACATGCAGCGTACCATCATCGAGCAGGTCCCTGTTGGCGGCATGATCGTTCGGATCGAACGCGGCCTTGGTCACGAACTTGTAGACATAGTCGAAGCGCTCGTCGTCACCGAGATAGAAGACGACGCGGCCGTCCCTGGCGACAATCGATTCGGCGCCCTCATGCTTGAAGCGGCCCATGGCGGTGCGCTTCCTCGGCGTCGAGGTCGGGTCGTTGACATCGACCTCGACGATCCAGCCGAAGCGGTTGGCCTCATTGGGCTCCTTGGCGAGGTCGAAACGCTCGTAATGCGCCGCCCATTCATAGGCGCCTTCGGGAATGCCGAGACGCTTGTAGTTCGCGGCTTCCTTGTGGCCTTCCGGCAACTCGCCGGAGAAATAGCCATGGATGTTCTCCTCGGCCATCACATAGGTGCCCCAGGGCGTGACGCCGCCGGCGCAATTGTTGAACGTGCCGAACACCTTGGTGCCGGACGGATCGGCATTGGTCTTGACGCGGTCATGGCCGGCAACCGGACCGGACAGCGCCATTTCGGTGTTGGAGGTGATGCGGCGATTGAGCTTGCCGTCGCGCACCACCTGCCATTTGCCTGATGCCTTGCGGATCTCGACGATGGTGCCGCCGTGAGCTGCCATCTCGACATCGACCTGCTCCTTCGAGAGGGGTGCGACTTCGGCCGACTTCTTGCCGTCCTTCTCGACGATCTTCACGATGCCCGGGAACATCAGATGCGGATTGGTGTATTCGTGGTTGACCACCAGCAGGCCATGTTCGGCCGAGCCGTCGATGGGGATGTAGCCGACATAATCGTTGTTGTAGCCGAACTGTTTCGCCTGGGCCTCGGCCGACTGCTTCGTCGGGTCGAAGTCGGGCGAATCGGCAAACAGCGGATCGCCCCAGCGCAGCAGTACATCGGCATCGTAACCCGGCGCGACGTGGTGCTTGTCGTCGATGCCGGCCTCGAGTTCGTCGAACGTGAAGGCCGAGCCTTCAGCGGCCCGGGCCTCGTCGGCGCTGATCAGCGCCAGCGGGCTGACGGTGGCGGCGATGGCCGAGACAGCCAGCGAACCCTTGAGGAAGCCGCGGCGCGAGAACCGCGCGGCGATGATCTCGCCCATGGTGCGGTTGTCGGAAGCGTTGATGGCCGGGCCGTCGTTTTCCTCGAGCAGGCTGGTGCGGAATCGGGTGTCGGGGGAGCGAAGGTCAGTCATGGCTTGCCTCTGGCTGTTGGATTGGCTGGAGCGTGGGTACCTGTTTGACCCCCTTATAATCGCCGGATCACATTTTCGTGACATCGGGAGACCTTTCAGACGCGACAGGCATTGCGCGCAGCGCTGGCTAAGCATTCCCGCAGACCGGAACTGCTCCAGAATCGCCGGTTCGAGATGAAAGGAGACCTTAGGCGGCATCTTGGCCGCGCATCCTGCGACGGCGGACGACATCAGTCGTTTGCAAAAAACAGATCAACGGGCAACTGCACGCTCGACAAGTCACCTCCGCCGCCCCCGGCGGAGGTGACTTGATGTTCGGCGTCTGCCGTCGTCAGGCATCGGGAAAGCCAGCCTCCCGTTTAGCGATGGCGGTCACGGCGCCGTTCATGCGAAGCTAATGTAGCATATACTTGGGACTTTAGTCCAACCTTGCGCTTGCAATGGTCCTGGTTGACAACCGCAACGGTCGGAGGTCGCTTCCGGGCGCCGCGTCTTTCGGCAATGTTGGTTGCACTGCAAACGTTGGGGTGGGGCGCGCCGGGCTCAGTCGTCGGAGATCAGAATGCACAGATCGGTCACGACCCGTTGTTGCCGGCTGGCGCTCAAATCGGCAGCGGCGCTGGTGTTGACGATTGCGCCCTATCAAATTGTCCTGGACGGCTCCGTTTCCGGCATCCACACCGTCAGCGCATACGCCAAGGGTGGCGGTAACAGTGGCGGCGGTGGTGGTGGCGGTGGTGGCGGAGGCAACAGTGGGGGCGGCAACGGCGGCAATTCCGGCGGAAGCAATAGCGGGAACAGCGGCAACGGCAATGGGAATAACGGCAACAGCGGCAATAACGGCAACAGTGGCAACAACGGCAAATCAGGATCCAGTCAGGGTAAGAGCGGGAGCCATGTCAATGCAAAGACCGGTGACAAGGTCGACGTGACCGGCAACAAGATCACAGTCAGGCATCCCGACGGCATAACGGAAAAGCTCGAGAACGGTCGTTTCAGCATGAAGGACGCTCTCGGTCGCACGATCATCGACCGCCAGGCCACGCCGGCCGATGCCAATCGTCTCAAGGCCTTGTGAAGCTGGCCAACAGGCAACGGTCAGCTTTGCACGTCACCTCCGCCGCCCCCCGGCGGAGGTGACCTCGTTTCCGGCCGGCGTCGTCCCGGTTTTCGGCACCGCAATGGCTGCGGTCCCGAGGCGCGACGCGCTTTTGCGCAATCCGGGACGGGAAACCGCTGCGCATTTCTTCGGACCTGCCCAGAGCAATTCTAGAAAAAGTGTGAAGCGGTTTTCCCGTAGCGCTTTTCCCTTGGGAATTGCGTCACAGAGTTAGAGCAGCTCGCCGTTTCCGTGAAACGGTGAAATGCTTTAGGAAGGCCTGTCGCGGTCGCGCCACTCACGCATCATCAAGGCCGCTTCGGTGCGATTTCGCACATTGAGCTTCGACAGCACTCCGGTCATGTGATGCTTGACGGTTTTCTCCTGCAGCTCAAGCCGCAAGGCGACTTCCTTGTTGCTCAGCCCCTCCGCCACCAGCCGCAGGATTTCCGTTTGCCGATCGGTGAGCTGCCGCAGCCGTTCCGCCAAGCCGTCGGTCGGCTGCTGGGACTGGAGATCCGAAAGCAGCCGGGCCGATAGTGTCGGCGAGAGATAGCTTTCGCCGGCTGCGACATTGCGCAGGATGTCGGCGAGCCCGCGCGATCCGACGCCTTTGAGGACATAGCCATTCACCCCTGCGTTCAGCGCCTTGGTCACATCGGCATTGGCCTCCGAGACGGTCAGCATGACGATCTTCTGGGCGGGATGGTTGGCGAGGATGCTTGCGACCGCGCTCAGCCCGCCGCCCGGCATCGAGATGTCGAGCAGCAAGATGTCGGGCCGCATCGTCGCGGCGAGGCGTTCGGCATCCTGCGCCGTGGCGCCCTCGCCAACCATCTCGAAGCCTCCGATCTCCGACAGGCTGCGCGTCACACCTTCGCGAAAGAGGGGATGATCGTCGACAATGGCAATGCGAATGGTCCCAGTCATGCTTGCTCCTCGACCGACAGACGGATCACCAAACGCGTACCTTGCGGCCCGGTCAAGGTTTCGAACTGTCCGCCAATGCTTTCGACCCGTTCCCTGAGGCCGGCGAGCCCGAGGCCCTCGACCCGTGCCGTCGGATCGAAACCCGGCCCGCGGTCCGACACTTCGACAAAAAGCCTGCCACCTTTCATCCCGGCACTCACCGCCTGATCCTTGCCTAGCCCGTGGTGATAGGCATTGTTCAGCCCTTCCTGGACGAAACGATAGATGCTGATCTTCTCGGAGGCGCCGGGTTCAGGCAACTGTCCGGCCAGCGTCAGCGTCACCGACGTTCCCGTCCTCTGTTCGTGTTCCTTGACGGCCAGCCGCAGAATGTCGGTTGCGGCAGCCGTCTCGATCTGCGGCAGGACAAGGCCGGTGCAGATGCCGCGTATTTCGCGCATCGCATCCTCCAGCGTCTTGCGAATCATCGTGACCTCGGTCGAGCGGCTTGCGCCTGAATGGCCATCGCTGGAAAATATCGGGCTGTCCATGCGCAGCGCCGCCAGGGCCACGAGTTGGGCCGGGCCGTCATGCAGGTCGGCGCCGATGCGGCGCAGATATCGTTCGTTGAGCGCGGTGGCGCGGCGCGAGGCCTGTTGCACGCGCAGTCGCAAGGCACTGTTTTGCGCCACCAGGCCCTGCAGTTCCGACACCTGGCGGCGCAGCGCCCCACGCTGGTCGTCGATGGTGCGGCTGCCGCGCAGGACGATGCCCGACAGGAGCAGGAATGCCGCCAGGGTCGCGCCGGCCACGATCAGCCAGCTCGACCACAGAGCGGAAGCCAGGGTGGCCTGGAAATCGTCGGCGATCTCATAGAACTCGGTAACCGCCACCACCTCGCCCGACCAGGGCTCGCGCACGGGATTGTAGATCTCCAGCAATGGCAAGCCGGTCGCCTTCTCCTCGCTCTCATCCTCATCGAAAGTATTGAATTCAGCGACGACATTGCCTTGGAAAGCGGAACGCAGATTGTCGCTCGGAGCGAAGCGGCGGCCGATCAGGGCCGTCTCCTTGGCATAGAGGACCGTCCCGTCGCGGCGCCAGAGCATGAACGATTCGAGGCGCTTGCCGAGCGCGCCCTGGCCAAGCGTCTCGTCCAGCGCCTGCTTGACGGAATCGCTGAGCTCCTGCTCCTTGCGCAAGTCGGGAAGCAGCGGCGCAATCACGCTGTCGACATAGAGCGCCGTCGTGGCGGCCGAATTGCGGATGACGCCCTCTCTGATCTGCGCCGTCACCCAGGCGCCCACCACCAGCATGACGGCCAGCAGGCCAAAACCGCCGGCAACGACGAATTGCAAGGCAAGAGAGAGTTCGCTCCAGCGTCGCGTCAAGTTCTGCAGAATACGAATCATGAACCCCTGACCGCCCTTCAATCGACTGGCTGGACGATGTCGGTACATTGAGCCTCCGTCTTGCCATTGCCAAGAGCTTCGTTTGGTCGAGCGCTTGACGTCCCGGCGCGCTTCGGAAACAACGTCCGCGATACATGCGGCGGGAGCCGCTTCGAGAGGGGACGGAACGTTGAGTTTTTCGGGACTGCTGCAGCTCGGCTTTTCAACGGTCATTTTCCTGCTGGCGGCGACAGCCGCCAAGCAATGGGGCCTGGCGCCGAGCCTCGGCAAGATCGCGCTGACGCTGGCGCTCTATTCGCTGGGCAATCTGATCATGCTGCGGCTGATCCGCGAATTCGGCATGTCGGTGTCGTTCAGCCTGTCTGCCGTCATCCAGCTGGTATCGGTGAACGTCGTGGCACTGGTCTTCTTCGGCGAGCGCGTCAACGCGCTGCAGGCGACCGGCATCATGCTGGCGATCGCCGCAGTGGCGCTGATCACGCTCGGACCCTATCTGCAAGGCCGGCTGTAACGGGCGGATGGCCGATGAAGAATGCCGCGAACGCTTTGCTCAACCGGGTCGAATTCCCGGTGCTGCTGGCCGGCCTGGTCATCGCGGCCGGCCTTTGGGGATTCGAGGAGCTGATGGAGATGGCGCGCGCCACCACCCCGCACGCCTTCGACACCGAAATCCTGCTCGCCTTCCGCCAGGCGGGGCGGCCTGACAGCCCGATCGGCCCGCTGTGGCTGCAAGGGGCGATGCGCGACATCACAAGCCTTGGCAGCGGCAGCGTGCTGGTGCTGATCGTGACGGCGGTAATCGTCTATCTCCTGCTTATCCGCAGGCCGGCGACCGCCCTTTTCATCTTCGTGGCGGTGGCCGGCGGTCAGGTGCTGTCGAGCCTGCTGAAAGCCGGAATCGACCGGCCGCGCCCCGAACTCGTCTCGCATCTCGTCAACGAAACGACGCTGTCTTTTCCCAGCGGCCACGCCATGCTGTCGGCGGTGACCTATCTGACGCTCGGCGCGCTGGCGGCACGCTTCCTGCCCGGTCGAACGACGAAGATCTATGTGCTGTCGCTGGCGGTGCTGACGACGCTGCTGGTCGGCATCAGCCGCGTCTACCTCGGCGTCCACTGGCCGTCGGATGTGCTGGCCGGCTGGTGCGCCGGCTTCGTCTGGGCGATGCTGTGCTGGCTCGCTGCCCGGACGTGGCAGCGATGGCGTGGGCAGCACTCGGACGGCGAGACTGGAGACTAGATCAGCCGGTTGATCAGCCCGTGCCCGCAGCCGGCCAACAGGAAAACCGCCGACAGCAAGGCTGCCGATGTCATGAAAGTCTTGAAGATATTCAACCGCGTTACCCCCTGCCCAGATGGAAGACCTTAGCGCGCAATCCCGGGAAAGTATCTAAAAAATGGTCAGTCAGGCGCCGCTACTTACGTCTCAAACATTCATCCTAATGCTTGAAACATCAGAATGATGATATTATACCTTACTCCTGCAGACTCAGACGGGGATTCCGGCCGATGATCACTGCCGCGCAGATGCGCGCCGCAAGGGCGCTGGCCGGCATCGATCAGAAGACGCTCGCCGAGCGCGCCGGCGTTTCGCTTCCGACTATCCAGCGCATGGAGGCGAGCGATGGCGTGGTCAGGGGCGTGGTCGACACGCTGATGAAGGTCATCCAGGCCCTCGACGAGGCCGGGGTGGAGCTGATCGGCGAGAATCAGGCCAGCGAGCGCGGCGGCCGGGGCGTGCGCCTCAAGCCTGCCGTGCCGCCGGATCCCAAGGCTGAGCCGGCATAAAGTCGCGACGGCGACCGCCGACAGCCCTGCCGACGATCCCGCCGCCTTTCAGGGTGCGAAAGGCAGTCCATGGATCAGACGCAGCGGGCAGTGCATGAACCGGCCCCCAGATCGGCCCAAAGGTCGGCCCACCAGTCGGCAAAGCCGACATTTCCCGAATTGTTCACGCCAAAGCTCGTGACGGTCTGGCGCGAGGGCTACACCTTCGCCGACGCCAAGGCGGACGCCATTGCCGGGCTGACGGTGGCCATTGTCGCGCTGCCCTTGTCGATGGCCATCGCGATCGCCTCGGGAGTCACGCCCGAGCGCGGCCTCTACACCTCGATTGTCGGCGGCTTCATCATTTCGGCGCTCGGCGGCAGCCGCTTCCAGATCGGCGGCCCGGCCGGCGCCTTCATCGTGCTGGTGGCCGCGACGGTTGCCCGGGTCGGTATCGACGGGCTGCTGCTGGCAACGATGATGGCAGGGGTCTTCCTGCTCGCCATAGGCTATCTCCGTCTCGGCACCTACATCAAGTTCATTCCCTATCCGGTGACGGTCGGGTTCACCGCCGGCATCGCCGTCATCATCTTTTCCGGACAGATCGTCGAACTGTTCGGGCTGAAGCTTGCCGGCAAGGAGCCGGGACCGCTGGTCCCGAAGCTGATCGCGGTCGGCGAGGCGGCCGGCACCATCAACCCGGCGGCGACCTTCGTGGCGGTGTTGACCATCGCCACCATCGCTGGCCTGAAGCGCTGGCGACCGACATGGCCCGCAATGCTCATCGCCATCGGGCTGGCATCGCTGGTCGTGGCGCTTCTCGCACTGCCGGCGGAGACGATCGGCACCCGCTTTGGCGGTATACCGCGCAGCCTGCAAATGCCCGCTTTGCCGCCGATCAGCCTGGACAGGATGATTGACGTGCTGCCGGATGCCATTGCCTTCGCCTTGCTGGGCGCCATCGAATCGCTGCTTTCGGCGGTGGTCGCCGACGGGATGACGGGCCGCCGGCATCGTTCCAACTGCGAACTGGTGGCGCAAGGCTTCGCCAACATCGCATCCGCCCTGTTCGGCGGCATTTGCGCCACCGGCACCATCGCCCGCACGGCGACCAATGTGCGGGCCGGCGCCCACGGACCGGTTTCGGGCATCGTCCACGCCGCCATCCTGCTCGCCTTGATGCTGGTGGCGGCGCCGCTCGCCAGCTATATCCCGCTCGCCGCCCTGGCCGGCGTGCTGGCGGTCGTGTGCTGGAATATGTTCGAGAAACAGGCCTTCGCCACCTTGCTGCGTGCCTCGCGCGGCGATGCGCTGGTGCTGATGGCGACCTTTCTGCTCGTCATCTTCCGCGATCTCACCGAAGGCATCGTCGTCGGCTTCGTGCTGGGGTCGATCCTGTTCATCGACCGCATGGCCAAGTCGATTGCGGTCGAGGCCGATCAGCCGCTGGTGCAGGAGGATGTCGCCGACAGCACCAAGGCCTACGATGCCAGCGAGGCGACCGACGCCGACACCGTCGTCTATCGCATTTCGGGCGCCTTCTTCTTCGGCGCCGCATCGACCGTCGGCACCGTGCTCGACCGCATAGCCGACCAGCGCAGGAACTTCATCCTCGACTGCTCGGCCGTACCGTTCTTCGATTCGACGGCGGCCAACGTCATCGAAGGCGCCGCCCACAAGGCGAAACGCGCCGGTGTCCGCTTCATCATATCAGGCGCCGCGCCGCAGATACGACGCATGCTGATCACCCACGGCGTCAAGCGCCCGCTGGTGACCTACGCCGCCTCGATCAAGGATGCGCGGGCGCAGCTGAAAGGGAAGATCGAGGCGGGGTAGGGGCCGGGATTTGCCGGCCGGTGGCCATTGTCAGGACAAGGTGTCCACCTTTTGAATGCCAACTTCTTGACGTTGAGCTGACTCACGCACGGCGCGACGTGAACAACCGCACTGCGCCTCTTTTTGGTCATTTCGAGAACCAACCTCCGATTCCGAAAGCTGGCATCCATCCACGTTGCGCCGCCAATGCTCAATCCTCGGTGAGCATGAAGCGATCCTGTAATCGAATTATTGACGAAATATCGTTATAGATTCTATTATATCGCCAAGTGAGGTATCCCATGCTCTACAAGCTAGAGGTCGAAAACTTCTTCTCCATCCGCGATCCGCAGGTGCTCGACCTGTCGGTGGATGGAAAAGTGCCCGATCCTGAAGGCCGTTATGCCCCCATCTTCGAGGGTGCGGACGTGCGCGCGCCGAAGGTCGTCGCCCTCTATGGCGCGAACGCCTCGGGTAAAACGACGGTGCTGCGCGCGCTCGAATTCGTCGTGACGATGATCCGCGACAGCGTAGCGCGCACGGTGCCAGGCTTCGCTGGCATCGAGCGGTTCAACGACGTGGAATCCGGCAGTCGGCCGATCCGGTTCGCGATCGAGCTGGGCGGCATCATAAACCTGACGCCGGAAGTCTTTCAGCGCGCCACGAGCGGCGAAAAGGTCGAGCAAGGCACTTACCGCTACGAACTGGAAATCGAACTCAAAGAAGGGCTCGCGGTGCGGATCGCGTCCGAGTCGCTGCGCCAGAGGCCGAACGGCCAAGGGAAATGGCAGCGCGTCTATGAGCGCGATGCCGAGGGCAAGGTGAAGGACTCTAAAACCTTCAGCCTCTCGGGCTTCCAGCACCTCGTGAAGACGCTCGCCGGCAATCACACGGTGCTGTCATCATTCGCGAAATTCCAGCACCCGACCGCGCAGCTTCTTGTGGATACGGCGCGCAAGGCCTTCTTCCAAATTGAGCCTGTGCACTCCTTCGTCGATCGCGACGTGATCGACTATCTAAAGAACCAGCCCAACGTCGTCTCGCGGCTGAAGGATGAGCTAAGCCGCATAGATGTGGGTGTGGAAGGGATGCGCTTTCAGCATACGGACAACGGGCCGCTGCTGCTGTTTAAGCACGCGGGTCTTGCGGTCGAAATGCCTTGGCTGATGGAAAGCCACGGCACGCGGGCCTTTATCAAGATGTTCCCTTTCATCATGAGCGCACTCGATACCGGCGGGATCGCCGCGATCGACGAAATGGACGCGGCCATTCACCCGAACATGCTGCCCGAGCTGGTGCGCTGGTTCTATGCGGCCTCGGGACGTAACAAGTTCGACGCGCAGCTATGGCTCTCCTGCCATTCGGCCTCGCTGCTCGATGACCTCAACAAGGAGGAAATCGTGATCTGCGAGAAGGACCGGCAGGGCCGCAGCCACCTTTACAGCCTCATGGACGTGAAGGTGCGCCGCGACGAGAACCATTACCGCAAATATCTGAGCGGTGCATACGGCGGGGTTCCACACCTCGGATGAGCCGTCGTCGCCCGCCATATATCGAGCTTCGCCGTCCGGTTTATATTGGCTGCGAGGGAGCGTCAGAAGTCGGTTATGCCGGCTTTCTGCAAGATCTGATCCGCGATGCCAATTTGCCGGTGCACCTGCACGTTGACGAATTGGGGCCGGGGACCGGCGATCCGCTGTCGCGTATCGAGATGGCGGTGCTGCGCCTGAAGCTGCTCCAGAGAAAACGCCGTGCGCCCGCGGAACGCTTCGCGCTTTTGGATTTTGACCAGGCCGAGCGCGATCCGCAGCGCGCCGAGCGAACGCGCAAGCTCGCGGCCGACAACGGAATCACGATTCTCTGGCAACGGCCCTGCTTTGAGGCAATGCTGCTGCGCCATCTGGAGGGCAAGGCGGCCAACCGCCCGCCCGATACGCCGGGGGCGGTTAAGGCGCTCGAAAAGGAATGGCCGGAATACAAAAAGCCCATGACGCGCGCCAACCTGGCGCGCCGGATTAATCGGGATGCCGTCCTGCGGGCGGCAGGTGTCGAGGCCGAACTACAAGCCTTGCTCCGTAGTATCGGGGTGCTCTAGCGATCGGGATACGCGACTTCCGCGCTGTATGGTCGCCGGCGGCGGTGAACCGGTGGCGACGGAAGCTTCGCCACAAGCACGTCCCGAACCGGACGTTCCGCTCCCGGCCCAAAGGCGAGATCAAAATATCTGCTCGGCAATGTCGGCTATTGGCGCTTGGCACAAGGTGGGCCGATCCGGGGACGTCGTTAATTGGCCACAATACGATCCTCGCCGACTAACGACAGTCCATCGGCCGTTGGCGAACGTCTCGCAGCTCTGCCCCGAGGCACCGACCATGGCTCTCAGTCGAGCTTCAGCGCCACAACCTCGCCTTCGTTCATCAACGGCACATAAAGGATCGACTTGCCATCGGTGCCGATGTCGGCGCTGCCCGGCTTGAACTGCGCCACCACCTCCGGCGCGCCCGCATGATAGCGGTAGAGCGTGCCGGTCATGTAGGCGGTGGCGTAGATGGTGCCGCCGATGGCTACGACGCCGTCGAGATCGGCGAATTTCTGGGCGGCCGGCAAGGGCGAAACCACCTTGCTGGCGATGTCGACCGACAGCAGGCCGCCAAGCTCCGTCGTGCTGAAGTCGGGCTTGATGCCCTTGCCCCAGGAGGCGACGATCAATCGGCCGCCATCGGCAAAGATGCCGTTGGGCGAAGCCAATGCCCCGTCCTTGACGAACAGCTCCGGCCGGTCGCCATCGATGCGGTAGATGGCGTCGGCCAGCATGTCGGTGACATAGACCTTGCCGGATTGGTCCGATGTCATGTCGTTGAGGAAGACCGCGTTCGGCACCGAGATGCTGGCGACCAGCTTGCCGCTGGCGAGGTCGACGACGCGGACTTTCGTGATGTCGGCGACATAGAGCTTGCCGCCCGAGATCGCCATACCCTTGGGTGCGTCCATGCCGTCGGTCCAGTGCTGGGTGACCGTCTTGCCGTCCAGAGACAGCACGGAGAGATAACCGTTGCCGTCGGCCTCGCCGGGATTGCCTGATATGTTGGAAACGATGATGCGATTGTCAGCGGCGTCGAACAGGGCCGATTCCGGCTGTTCGAGCCCGGTGGCGCGCCAGAGTTCGCCGGCCTCCGCGGCGGGCACCGCGGCAATGCCGATGACGGCGATAAAGGTTGAGGTGATGAGGGTGTTCATGACTGCTCTCCTGAGATGACGAGGCAGAGCTATGGCTTTCGATACTTTTCGGAAAGGCCTGACGCCGCTAGTATCGAATATCGATACGAAACTAGCGACAAGAGGTGCATCCAATGAACGGTCTGATCTTCCAGGCGCTGAAGCGGACGTTGAAGGCGAAGGGCGTCACCTATCGCGCGCTTGCCGAACGCATGGGCGTTTCCGAACCGACGGTGAAGCGTATCTTCCATGAGCGCAATTGCAAGCTCGACCGGCTGATGGAGATTTGCGCTGCCGCCGGTGTCGAACTGGAAAACGTGCTCGGCTCGATGAACCGGGGGCCTGGGCCGGTCAACCACATCGCGCCGGAGATCGAGCGCAAGCTCGCCGGCCGGCCGGCGCTGCTGTTCATCTTCGTCATGCTGTCAGAAAAGTTCACGCCCGAAGGCATCATGCGCTCGCAAGGCCTGAGCGAGGCTTCGATGTTCCTCTATCTGCGCGATCTCGAGGAACTCGGCCTGATCGCCCTCGGACGGGGTCTTTCGGCGAGACTGCTGGTCGAGACGCCGATCCAGTGGAACTTCGAAGGGCCGCTCAGGCCGCTGTTCGAGATGACCAACAAGAATTTCATCGGCTGGGCCATCACCCATATCGACAAGGAAGCGACCTTCGTCAGCTTCTCCAGGCGGATGCGGCCGGAGACGGCTGAAATGGTGCGGCGCGAGGCGGAGGATCTCGCCGACCGCGCCAAGCTGCTCGCCCATCACGACCAGCACACGACGCCGGAGGATGGCCTGATCGGCTACAAATGGACGTTTGCCTTTGGCGCGACGCCATTTCCGGCAATCATGCCGATCGGGCCGCACGCGCGAGATGCCGGGGCGAGGCCTGATACGCCCGCCGCCGCGAAAGGACGGCGGCCGCTGCCGGCCTGACCAGGCACCGCGTCAATCGTCTCAGCACGATTGCATCTGGCGGCTGAGCTTGCCGCGCACGACCCTGGCAGTGCCGACCGCCACCATTTTTGCCGCTGTCTTGCCCCCCGGACCCGCCATGCGACCGGCGACGCCGACCGCGCCATTGACGGCGCCGATCGTCTTCATCTGCCCGACCGTCTCGTTCATACGCGCCCGGCAGTCCTGCATTTTCCTGGTCGCCTCGACTGCAGCCAGGGCCTCGCCGAGACCTGCCGGCGAGTCCGGGCCGGCCGCCAACTCCGCCAATTGCGCATGCTGGTCTGGCGTGATCGGCGGGCTGGCGGCCGTCTGGCTGCAGCCGGAGGCCAGCAGGCAGATCAGCATCGCGATCGGACTGCCTCGCCTGACACGTGCCGTGGCTGGAAAAATATCGCGATGTTCGGCCTCGAGGCTCCCGCCCGGAGTTGCTTTTCCCGCCAGCCGTTTCTTGTTGTCCAACATCCTATTGCCCCATCGCCGGGCCGAGGATGAGGCTGCGGATTTTTGGCGTCAGCGGCCTGACGACATCGGCGAAGGGGTCACCCTCGGCCCGCAAGGCCATCAAGCCTTCGACCTCTTCGTCGATCGCGGCGATGGTCTCCGTCTTCTGTGCCTCGGTCAGCTCCCTCATGCCGGATATGGCATTTCTGAGCTTGGCGAAAATGGCATCGAGTTCTGCGACCGGCATCGTCGCCAGGAACCCGCGCATGGTCTCTCCAAGCGCGACCTTCCAGCTGTCGGCGGTGAAACCGGCGCTGCCGATCAAGCCCTTGTCCGCGGCATCGCGCTCGTACCAGTCGGCGGCGATCTCCTCGTCATAGGCGAACTGACCGAATTCGGGCTGCAGGGCCTCGATCAGGCCGACGACCGCCGACGCATCCCGCGCTGTCAGCGCCAAGGCAGGCGGGCTGTCGAAGATCATGCCGGCAAGTGCGAGCGCGCCGGCCAGCCGGCGCATGGCTGCGAAACGCCGCTCAGCCATAACAATCCTCCGCAATGCCGGCCCGGGCACTGCTCGTTGCCTGGGACTGCAGAACCGAGCCGCCGATCGAGGCGGCCTGGCCGGCAATGACCCCACCATTGCCAGCCAGACCGCCAAGACCCCCCGCCATCGACAGCACACCGCCGAGCAGAGCCGCATTGGTCTGCGCCTTCGCCGCCTTCTTGGCCGCATCGGCGCATGCCGTTTCCGTCGTCGGTTCGTTCCGGGCCTTCTTGCTGCCGGCCGCGCTCGCGATCGATGCCGGCCTGTCGTCGACCTGGCCCGTTTGGCAGCCCGCAAGGGCAATGGTCAGGGCCAGGAAAATGCTCTTTTTCATGGTGCTGCTCATCATCGGGCAGCGCGCGGCGGCAGCTTGGCCTCGCGATGATCGGTCACTGCGTTGCCCAAGGCGATCGACAGCAGATAGATGCGCGGATTGAACCCTGCCGCAGCCAGTGCCGACAGCGTCTTGAACAGTTGCAAATGAAACATCGTGCCCCCCTTTGGATTGCCGCCAATGCGGTTCCGGTTCCGGAATCGCGCCGCAAACTAGGGGCATAAAAGGGGGGCAGCTTGGACAGAACGGCACTGAAAGCGGCCAAAACGGCCCGGGATTGACGTTTTGCAGGCTCCGGCGCATATGACCGCGCTCTTGGGCATGGGGGGTGTCGATGACTGCGACGATGGGGACGTCAGCCTCATTCAGGCTGGCGACGGAGATGTTTCCGGAGCGGGATCGCGTCGAGATCACGCGTGAGGTTTACGGCCGCACGGTTCTGAGGGTGGACCTCGATCCGCTGGCGCCGGCGCAGATCGACATGCGGGTGCGCGCGTTGCCAGGCCTCGGCATCGCCACCGGCAGCTCATCGGAATTCCGGGTGCATCGTACGTCGTCGCTGATCGACAATGACGACTTCGTTCTTCTGGCGGCCCTCGACGGGGGCAGTGTGATGAAGCATCGCGGCCGCGAGGAGGCGGTCGGCAACGGCCAGGCGCTGATGATGAGCGGTGAAGAGGTTGGCCTCAACCTGATCGGCGCCGGCGGGTTTCGCTTCGTCAATCTGAGTTTTTCGCGCAAGCAGCTTTCGCCTCTGATCGGCGATCCGGCCGCGGTTCTTATGCGGCCCTTGCCGACCCAAAGCGGGGCGATGCGGCTGTTGCTCGACTATATCAGCTCGATCCAGGAGGTCGGAGACGAGTTGACTGCGGAGGCCTGCCACCTTGCGGCGGCACATGTTTTCGACCTTGCCGCACTCGCCATGGGCGCGACCAGGGATGCGGCCCAGATCGCACGCGGCCGCGGCGTCAGCGTTGCCCGCTTGCGCGCCATCAAGGCCGATATCGTCGCGCATGGTGGCCATGTCGACCTGTCGGCGCAAGACGTCGCCGCCCGCCACGGACTGTCGGCCCGCTACGTCCGCAAGCTGTTCGAGAGCGATGGCACATCCTTGATTGATTTCATGATGACCCAACGGCTGGCGCGCGCCCATCGCATGCTCGGCGATCCGCGCCATGCCGGACGCAGCATCACCGCGATCGCCTACGAGGCCGGCTTCAACGACCTTTCCTATTTCAACCGGGCGTTCCGTCGCCGTTATGACGCCACACCCTCGGACGTGCGGGCCGCGGCTTGCAAGCACTGACGCCCGGCTGCCGGCCAGCGGTCCTGTGCAGCGGCTGGACTCATTTGATCGCGTTTATTCGGCGGCCTTGGCCCCGGGATCGGCAAGCTTGTCGTCCCAGGTCACCGCCCGGTAGTCGAAACCATATTCCAGCGTCGGCTTGACGATGCGGAAATAGGGCGACAGGTCGAAATCGCGCGGCGTGTAGAGCGAATGGTGGCGGATGTGCAGGATTTCCTTGCGCGAATAGTTCGACTGCGCCGAGGCGCGGCCGGGCGCACGGGTGATCTCGGGCAGGATCGGATAGCGGATCTGGCCATAGGCCTCGGCAATCAGCGTCGAGCAGATCGCCCGTGTCGGATCGCCGGAACCGAAGGCCAGCATGCGGCGGCGCCAGCGCACCGGCACCGGCGGTGTCGGGAAGAAAAAACGCAGCATGTCGAAAATGTTCTTGAGGTCGTATTTCAGGCCGAGCTTGCCGATCATGAAGGCGACGACCTTGTCGCGATCCTCCGGCGCCAGCCCACTCGCCCGGCAGATGCGGGTGTTGTAGGTGCGGTAGCGCGACAATGGAACGGCGACGCAGCCTTCGCCGATCGTGACCTCGATCAGGCGCGGCCGCTCCGAGCCGTCCGCCGGCGCGGGCAAGGCATCGCCGATATAGAAGGCCGCATGCGACCAGGTCGACTGGGTCAGGTACTTGATCGCCGCCGAGATCTTCTGGTTGCCCTCGATCAGCAGGATGTCGCCGGGCTCAAGCGTGCGACGCAGCGTTTCGGCATCGGATGGGGTGTAGGGCTCGTAGCCGGACGATTCTTCCTGCAGCCGGCCGGCAAGCCAGCGGCCAAGTCGATCCAGAAGCGTGTCGCCGGGCTCGGTCATACTCCATGGCGATTAGCATGGGCGGGTAATGAGGGCTAGCGCACGCCTTTCTTCCCCCCGTCCGGACCGAGAGGAAGAGCGCCAAGTCATCCTACGATGCCGCGGCCTCTTCCGGCGGCGCAGCCAGATCGTCGCGCGCCTTGCGGGCCAGTTTGCGTGTCGAGCGTTTGGGACTGTCGCCGAACAGCTCGGCCGCCTCGGCAATGCAGCTCTTCTTCAGCTGCTTTTCCGACCGCTTCAAAAGCTTGGCCAGAAGTTTCGTGTCCTCGGGCGGCCCGAGCAGCTGGTCGTCGGCCTCGAGCAGGGCGCGCATCACCAGCACATCGTGCAGGTCGCCCAGCCGCTCGCCCAGTTCGTCGACCGCCTTGCGCCTTGCCTTGATCGGTGTCGGCCACAGCCTGCCGAGCAGCGACAGATGCATGCCGTGGGTCTTGGCCGCCTTGCGCAGATCGTGGAAATCATCGGCCGCTCCCCGCGATCCGGCCTTGTCGAGCGCCTTCCTGGCGCGGCGCAGCGTGACGCGGGCGCCTTCGGCAAGCACGTCGGCCGCCTGTTCCGGCTGGTCGGGCAAGGCCAGAGTGCCGATGCGGTGCAGGCCCTCCTCGCAGGCGGCGGTCGCCGCGCCGATCGCCGCTTCGAGCCCTGTACCTTCGTGCAATTCATGCTGGCGCGCGATCAGCCTGTCGCGAACCGCGCCCAGCCCATCGTCGGCGCTCTCCTTGGGAAAGCTTGCCGCCAGGCGGTCGATGGTCTCGATCAGCGCTGTCGCCTCGCGCGGGCCGGCAAGCAGGGCCGCCACGTTGCGGTAGCACTGGTTTTCTGTCTCACAGAATGTTTCGTCACCGGAACGAACAAGCCGCATCAACGCGCGAGCGCTCTTCAGCCGCTTGCGGCATTTGTGCAGCGCCTGTTCCGGCCGGCTCCGTGCGGCGTCAAGATGATGCAGCGCCTTGCCGATCTCCTCGGCAAGGATTCTCCTGACCTCGCCGGTCAGCGGCAGGCGCGGATCGATGCGAAAGCTCATGCGGCGATCTCCGGAATCCCACCAAGGGCGAGCGACGCGTTGTAGAATTTCTGCTCGCCGGTGACTTCACGGCCGAGCCAGTCGGGCAGCATTTCGTCCGGCACGTCCTCCGGCGTCTCAAGTTCGGCGACCACAAGTCCCGCAAGCGGTCCGCCAAAGACATCGACTTCGTAGAGATAGCCACGGTGCCTAACATGGTGACGTGTCTTCTCGATGACACGTCCGATGGCGAAGTCCAGCATCTCCACCGCCTCCGACAGCGGGATCGGGTATTCGAATTCGTCGCGCTCGCGCGCTTTGCTGCCGAATTTGAGCGTCAGCTTGGCGGAAGTGCCGTCGCTGATGCGGATGCGCACTGTGCGCCCGGGGCCGGCAGCGAGATAGAACTGGAGAATGCGGATATTGGCCTCGGCCAACTCCCGCCATGCGGTGCTGGTGACCAGGAATTTTCGTTCGACTTCCTTGCCCATGGCCGCGCACTAAAGCGTTTGCCGCCGTCGATGGCAAGACAATGACGAACAGAAGTTGACTTTAATCAATCGATTGATTAAAGTGCGCTCATGATCAAACTACCTGAGCCCAAAGTTCTTCGTCGCGAGCCCGCCGAGATGACGCGCGCGGCGCTTGTCCAGGCGGCACTGAAGCTGTTCGGACGGCAGGGCTTCGACGGCACCTCGACGCGCGAGATCGCCGCCGAGGCGCAAGCCAATATCGGCTCGATCGCTTATCATTTCGGCGGCAAGGAGGGTCTTCGCACGGCCGCCGCCGACTTTATCGTCGAGACCATCCAGACGGTCGCCGGACCGGCGCTCGGCAATGCACAGGCGCCCGCGCCGGTCGGTCCGGAGGCAGCGCAGGCGCAGCTCTTCGCGGCGCTGGAGCGAATGGTCGGCTTTGTCGTGGCCAGTCCGCAGGCCGGTGAGATCGTGCAGTTCATCCTGCGCGAACTTTCCCATCCAACGGCAGCCCTCGATCGTATCTATGACGGTGTCTTCGAGCCAAGCCATCGCCGGCTGTGCCAGCTGTGGGAACAGGCAACTGGCGAGCCCGCCGAAAGCGAGGCCACAAGGCTCACCGTGTTCACGCTGATCGGCCAGGTCATCTATTTCCGCATCGGCCGTGAGGCGGTGATGCGCCGCATGGGCTGGCCCGATATCGGCGCCGCGGAGGCCGCCAAGGTGGTGGCGGTCACATCGGGCAATCTCAAGGCCATATTCGCCGCCAGAAAAGGGGCAAAGACAAAGGGGCAAAGACCATGAGCTTTCTGTGTTCGCTGCCGCTCGCCGCGCAGCTCTTCTCGGCCTGTGCCCCGGCAGCACCGCTGGCCGTCGGCTATGTCGAAGGCGACTACGTGCTGCTGGCGCCGATCGAGGTGGCGCAGGTCGAGACCGTCACGGTCAAGCGCGGCGACCGTGTGGTGCCTGGCACGACCGTGGTGACGCTGGAAAGTGCCGACGCAAAAATCGCTGTCGCGCAGGCGCAGGCCGGCCTTGCCCAGGCGCAGGCGCAATTGGCCGACCTGCAGATCGGCAAGCGGCCGGAAGAGATCGCCGTGCTGAAGGCCGAGGTCGATATGGCCAGCGCCCAGGCCGCCGACGCCAAGCGCAAATACGACCGCGCCGCCGATCTGTTCAAGCGCGGCGCCGGCACGCAAGCGGATTTCGACACCGCGTCGGCCACGCTCGAAACGGCCAATGCGCAGGTCGGCCAGGCCAAATCCAATCTCGCCGTCGGCGGCCTGCCGGCGCGCCCCGAGACGATCAAGGCCGCCGACAATCAGGTCAAGCAGGCGCAGGCCGCGTTGGAGCAGGCGCAGTGGCGGCTGTCGAAGCGCGTCCTGGCCGCCCCTTCGCCCGGCCGCGTCAACGACGTCATCCGCAATCCGGGCGATACATCAGGTCCGACCGCGCCTGTGATTTCGATCCTGCCCGACGGCGCGGTCAAGCTCAGCGTCTATATCCCGGAGAGCGCCTTCTCCTCGGTCAAGGTCGGCACCTTGCTCGGCGTCCATTGCGACGGCTGCGGCCCGGATGTGAAGGCGCGCGTCAGCTACGTCTCGCCAGATCCCGAGTTCACCCCGCCGGTGATCTATTCGCTCGAGAACCGGCAGAAGCTGGTCTACCTGGTCGAGGCGCGGCCGGAGGGCGATGCCGGCCCGCTGCAGCCCGGCCAGATCGTCGATGTCGATCTGGCGGACAGCGCAAGATGAACGCCATCGACGTCCACGGCCTGGTCAAGCGCTTTGGCGACAAGACCGTCGTCGACCATGTGACGATGTCGGTTGCCGAGGGCGAGATCGTCGGCTTTCTCGGCCCCAACGGATCGGGCAAGACGACCACCATCCGCATCATGTGCGGCCTGCTGACCCCGGACGAGGGCGAAGGCATGGTACTCGGCTTCAACATCCGCACCGACAGCCTGCGCATCAAGCGCGAAGTCGGCTACATGACGCAGAAATTCTCGTTTTACGAGGATCTGACGATCGGCGAGAATCTCGAATTCGTCGCGCGGCTTTACCGGCTGAAGCCGGTCGAGGAGCATGTCGCGAGCACGTTGGAGGACCTCGGCCTGACGTCGCGCCGCAACCAGCTGGCCGGCACCTTGTCGGGCGGCTGGAAGCAGCGGCTGGCGCTGGCCGCCTGCATCATGCACAAGCCGAAATTGCTGCTGCTCGACGAGCCTACGGCCGGTGTCGACCCGAAGGCGAGGCGCGAGTTCTGGGACGAGATCCATCGCCTCGCCAGCGGCGGGCTGACCGTGCTGGTCTCCACCCACTATATGGACGAAGCCGAGCGCTGCCACCGCATCAGCTACATCTCCTATGGCAAGATGCTGGCCACCGGCACTGTCGCCGAAGTGGTGAAAAATGCCGGGCTGACCACCTTCGTCCTGCAGGGTCCGCGCCTCGATCAGGTCGCCGAAGCGCTTCAGGGCCGCCCCGGCGTCGATCAGGTGGCGCCGTTCGGCGCGACGCTGCATGTCGTCGGCTCCGACCGGAAGAAGCTCGAAGCCGCGCTTGCCGATGTCGAGAGAGAGCACAAGGGCGTGAAAGTTTCGCCCGGCGAAACCAGCCTCGAGGACGTCTTCATCCAGTTCATGTCCGGCTCGAAGGACAACATGGCATGAACAGCGTCTTTTCCTTCGCCCGGCTTGGCGCCTTGCTGATCAAGGAATTCATCCAGATGCGGCGCGACCGCATCACCTTCGCCATGATGCTCGGCGTGCCGCTGATACAATTGGTGCTTTTCGGCTACGCCATCAACAACGACCCGAAAAGCCTGCCGGCAGCACTCGTGGCGACGAGCAACGATCCCTATACGCGCGCCATTGTCGCGGCGCTGCAGACCACCGGTTACTATCGTTTCGACCATGTCGCGCAAAGTGCCGCCGAGGCCGAGTTCCTGATATCGCGCGGCGACGTTGCCTTCGTCGTCACCATCCCGGCCGATTTCGCCAGGAGGGTGGAGAGCGGCAACAGCCCGCAGATACTCATCGAGGCCGACGCCACCGACCCGGCGGTGGCCAGCGGCGCCATCTCGACGCTCGGCACAGTCGCCAGCCAGGCGCTGCTGAGGGCGCAAGGCACGCAGGAAGCCGCCGCCGAGGCCGCCAAGGGTCAGCTCGATGTCGTCGTACACCGGCGCTACAATCCCGAAGGCATCTCGCAATACAACATCGTGCCCGGCCTGCTGGGCGTCATCCTGCAGATGACCATGGTGATGATGACCTCGATCGCGCTGACACGCGAGACCGAGCGCGGAACGATGGAGAACCTGCTGGCGATGCCGTCCAGCCCGCTCGAGATCATGATGGGCAAGGTGCTGCCCTATCTGGCGGTCGGCGGCGTGCAGGTGGTGGTGGTGCTGGCGGCGGCGAAACTTCTGTTCGCCATCCCCTTCACCGGATCGATGTCGCTGCTCCTGACGGCCGTGCTGATCTTCGTGCTGGCGCTGGTGCTGCTCGGCTACACGATTTCGACCATCGCCCGCACGCAGATGCAGGCGCTCCAACTCACCTTCTTCTTCTTCCTGCCGTCGATCATGCTGTCCGGCTTCATGTTCCCGTATCGCGGCATGCCGGACTGGGCACAAATCTTCGGCGAGATCTTCCCGCTGACGCATTTCCTGCGCATCACCCGCGCGGTGATGCTGAAGGGGGCCGAACTGCCGGCCGTGGCAACGGAGATTGGCTGGCTGGTGGTGTTCGTGGCTTTGTTTGCCGGCGTAGCATTGGTGCGATTCAGGCGGACACTGGATTAGACGCCGCACGACCTCCAGTCTTGCTACCAGCCTTCGCTCCTTGCTCCGCCCGTGGATGACGAAGGGAGAAATGCTTTCGCCAATCTCCATGGTTTATAACTGCCACTAACCGTTGAGCGATTTCGGGCCGCTGACGAAGGCGCTCCCCTTGACGTAAAACCGCAGCGGGCGATCGGCATCCTTTGTAATGCCGATCCGGATGCCTTGGGCGATGTCGCCGCCTTGATGCTCGTCGGTTGCCAGCCATAGCGGGCCTTTGCGGCAGAGATCGAGCCCGTCGAGCGAACGATCGATCCGCAACGCCTGGGCCAGCCTTCCCGGTCCTCGCGCAAGGTCGCGCAAGCGCTCGATGCCGCGATTGAGCCGCATGAGCGCAATGCCTTCGAGCGGTTCGAGCGCCCTGATGAGCACGCCGGTTCCGACCCCTGCCATCTCGCTCGAGACGTTGAGCATGTAGGAGATGCCGTAGGCGAGATAGACATAGGCGTGCCCAGCGTCGAGAAACAGCGAACGGTTGCGCGGGGTCATCCCCCGATAGCCGTGCCCGGCGGCGTCACCGGTCACATAGGCCTCGGTCTCGACGATGCGGCCGCTGGCGATGCCTTCGGGCAGTTCGCGCACCACGATCTTGCCGATGAGAGTGCGGGCAAGGGATGCTGTATCGTCGGGCAGCTCAGAACGCGTGAGCGGGCGGTAGATGACCATGTTCAGCCCGCCGACGATTTGGAGGCGGGCGAGGAGTGATCCAAGGCGAAACCTGCCTCAGATCCATGTCGGACCCCTTGGACATCTCGTCTCAAGCCGCCGCCATGATCCCGGCATAAGTGCCGAAATCGACATTGCCGCCGGACAGCACCACGGCAACGCATTTGCCGGACAGTTCGATCTCGCCCGACGACAGCGCCGCCAACGCCACGCAGCCGCCGGGCTCGACCACCAGCTTGAGATAGGCCATGGCGTCGCGCATCGCCTGTGCCGTCGCCTTGTCGGAGACGGCGATGCCGCCTGCCAGGTTCCTGCGGTTGATCTCGAAGGTGATCAGGCCGGGCTCCGCGGTCAGGATCGCGTCGCAGATCGAGGCATGGCCGGGTTCGTTCGACACCCTGGCGCCGGCGGCCAGCGACCGGCGGGTGTCGTCGAAATGCTCGGGCTCCACCGCCCAGACCGCAGTGTTGGGCGAGGCGTCCTTGACGGCAACCGAAATGCCGCTGGTCAGGCCGCCGCCGCCGCAGGGAATGACGACCGCGTCGAGGTCGACGCCAAGCGCTTTTGCCTGGCGCATCAATTCGAGGCCGATCGTGCCTTGGCCCGCAATGATGGCCGGGTCGTCGAAGGGTGGCACCAGCACCATGCCTCTTTCCACGTAAGGGCGAACCACGCTCATGCGGTCGTCGCGAAAGCGGTCGAACGGCACCACCTCCGCCCCCATCTTGCGGACGTTAGCGATCTTCATCGCCGGCGCGTCTGAAGGCATGGCGATGACCGCCTTGACGCCGAACATCGCGGCCGAAGCGGCGACACCCTGCGCATGATTGCCCGACGAGAAGGCGACGACGCCCTGGCTGCGTTCTTCGTCGCTCAGCGACGACAGCTTGTTGTAGGCACCACGGAACTTGAACGAGCCGGTACGCTGCAGCGTCTCCGGCTTGAACAGGATGCGGCCGCCGAAGCGCTTGTTCAGCTCCTGCGATTCGATCAACGGGGTTTCGACGATCAGGCCGGCGAGACGCGCGGCGGCGGCGTGGATGTCGGCGATGCCGGGAGGGGTGGTGGCGGTCATGTGAGGTCCAGTGGACAGGGGTCTTTCCATGATGCCCGCAAAGGGAGGCGGCGCACCATGGGAAAAATGTGACCGTTACAAGGTTTAGCGAGGCGGTCGCCAACGCCTCGGCTGCACGCCCCCCTCTGGCCTGCCGGACATCTCCCCACGGGTGGGGAGATCGGCTGAGTATCCGCTTTCGCCAATTTCCAACGTTGAAGAAGGGGCACACCTAATGAAGCTGACAATCTCCCCCTCGTGGGGGAGATGTCCGGTAGGACAGAGGGGGGCGCCGTCCCGCCGCCGTCCCACGAGTTCACCCCAACAGCGTCCTCTGCCTCTTGCTCCCGCCCAGCTTGCGCCAGTTGTTGAAGCGGTGGCTGGCGGCGGCAAAGGATATCTTCATCTGCTTGGCGACCGAATAGCGCGACTTGCCCTCGTCGAACATGCGGTAGCAGCACTCGACGCCTTCCTCGGTCAGTTTGCCGTCCGGCGCCTTGTTGTGCGGATTGGCGGGGTCGAATTTCTCGACCTGCTGCTCGACCAGGCCTTTCAGGCGCTGCAGATCGGCCTCGATGCTGGCGATGAGATCGAGAACGGGCTTTGGGTCATAGGGATGCGGAGGCTGTTTTGCCGTCATCTGCGGGTTCCTTGTTCTGGCTGGGTTGAATTATATAGGTGAACATTCACTGATAATGAAGGGGTCGGCCCGGCATGCGAGCTTCAACAATTCTTGACCGCGACCCCAAGCGCGCAATTGACCGGAGGCACCTTGAGCCCTAGTTTAGAATTATTCTAAACTAGGGTGAATTCCTCATGCTTTCCCGTGTTTTCGGCTTCGGCCGCCGCCCCTTCGAATCGCTTTCCGAACAGGAGATCCTGGCGCTGGCCATTTCGTCCGAGGAGGATGACGGTCGCATCTATCGGGCTTATGCCGACGGCCTGACGGAAAACTTCCCCCAATCGGCAAAAGTGTTCGAGGAGATGGCCGAGGAAGAGGATGGCCATCGCGATTCGCTGATCGAGCTTTTCCGCAAGCGTTTCGGCGAGCGCATTCCGCTGATCCGGCGCGAACATGTGAAGGGCTATTACGAGCGCAAGCCCGACTGGCTGGTCCGGCCGCTCGGCATCGAGCACGTGCGCAGCCAGGCCGAGGCGATGGAGCGGCAAGCCTACCTTTTCTATGTCGAGGCTGCCAAGCGCACGGCGGATGCCTCGACGCGAAAACTGCTCGACGATCTGGCGGTGGCCGAACTGGGCCATGAGACACTGGCGCAGCGGCTGGAGCAGAAACATGTGCCGGGCGAAGTGAAGGACGAAGAGACCGCCGCCGAGCAGCGCCAGTTCATCCTCACCTATGTGCAACCAGGGCTGGCCGGGCTGATGGACGGATCGGTGTCCACACTGGCGCCGATCTTTGCTGCCGCCTTTGCCACGCATGACACCTGGCAGACGCTGCTGGTCGGGCTTGCCGCCTCGATCGGCGCCGGCATTTCGATGGGCTTCACCGAAGTCGCTTCAGACGACGGCAAGCTGTCGGGCCGCGGCTCGCCGCTCAAGCGCGGTCTGACCGTCGGCATCATGACGACGCTGGGCGGTCTCGGGCATGCACTCCCCTATCTCATTCCGCATTTCTGGACGGCGACCGGGGTTGCCGCGGTGGTGGTGTTCTTCGAATTGTGGGCGATCGCTTTTGTCCAGAACCGCTACATGCAGACGCCCTTCCTGCGCGCCGCCTTCCAGGTGGTGCTGGGCGGCGCCCTGGTGTTCGCGGCCGGCGTGCTGATCGGGAATGCGTGAGTAGCCTCACTCACCCATTCACCGCCCGACTGTCGGCCGGCGCCTCGTCCCTTTCCGTCAGCCCATAGTCCCTCACGACATGGGCGATGCGCAATCGGTAGCCGGCAAAGATGCCGCCGCGACCGGCCTTCTGCGCCTGCCGGTGTTCCTCGGTGTTGCGCCAGTCCTTCACGGCTTCCTCATCTCGCCAGAACGACAGCGACAGGATGCGGTTCGGATCGGCCAGGCTCTGAAAACGCTCGATGGAAAGAAAGCCGTCAATGCCGTCGAGCAGCGGACGCAGGTCCGCGGCGATGCTCAGATAGGCATCGCGCCGACCCTCCGCCGGCTCGACCTCGAAGATGACGGCAATCACGGCAGCACCAGTTTCGCGTGCGGGCCTGAGGCCAGTTTCAGGAACATGCGATCCTCCTTCAGGATGAATCTCTCGCGTTTCGCGAACTCGTAGTTTGCCTTGCCGGCGGGATCGGCGGCAAGCCGGGCGCGATAGGCTTCGTAGGCGGCCAGGCTTTCGATGTTATAGGCCGCATAGGCGGTCGTCGCCGAGCCCTCATGCGGCGCGTAATAGCCGATCAGATCGGCGCCGCAGCGCGGAATGGCCTGGCCCCAGTTGCGCGCATACTCCTCGAAGGCCGCCTTGCCGAACGGGTCGATCTCGTAGCGGATGAAGCAGGTGATGGTCATTGTGGTCTCCTCGGGGCTGCGTCAATAGTTTGAACGGCATCGAAACGTCGTGCCGACTGGTCTGCTAGGGCTGCCAGAAGGACTTCGCGCATTCCGGCGCACGTCTTGCCGCGTCAGGCCAAGGTCGCGCAGCTGATGGTCGTCGATCTCGGCAAGGTCGAGACGCTGCAGATGGCGGTCATACCAGCGGGCCAGCAGCCGCGAACGCAACCAGCTGACGAACGGGAAGAACCGACGGCTGTGGAGCGGGGCTGAGGGGAAAGCGGTTCGTGCGGCCATCGTCGTCTCCTTGATCTCACCGGAGAATAGTGATTATCTGACAAGAACGCTTCGATGAGGAACGAACTATGCGCGAAGGACCCGACATCGCCCGCATCGCCAGCCTGGTCGGCGACCCGGCACGGGCAAACATGCTAAATGCCCTGATGGGCGGCACGGCGCTGACAGCAAGCGAGCTGGCGCTCGAGGCCGGCGTCTCGCTGCCGACCGCCAGCTCGCACCTGGGCAAACTGATGGAAGGTGGGCTGCTCACGGTGGCGAGCCAGGGCCGGCATCGCTATTACGGCCTCGCCGGACCGCAGGTGGCGGGCATGATCGAAGCCATCACAGGCGTCGCGGAAGCCGTCGGTCCAAAGCGTGTGCGGCCGGGTCCGCGCGATGCAGCGATGCGCGTGGCGCGCGTCTGCTACGATCACCTCGCCGGCGAGCAGGCAGTGGCGATGCTCGACCGGCTCGTCGCCAAGAACGTACTGGTCCGCGACGAACAAGAGATCAGGCTCGGGCCATCGGCGGCTTCGCATTTCGCCGCGATCGGCATCGACGTCTACACCAAGCCGCGCCGGCCGGTATGCCGCGCCTGCCTAGACTGGAGCGTGCGCCGTTCGCACCTCGCCGGCACGCTGGGCGCCGCCATCCTCGGCAAGATCCTTGCCGAGAAATGGGCGCGCCGCGAGAAGGACAGCCGCGCGGTGATTTTCTCGCTGCCGGGCAAGCAGGCTTTCGAGAAGGTGTTTCTGAGCTGAGGAGCCGACGCTGATTTCGTCACGCCGGCAGGCCAGAGGGGGCGTGAAGGACCGCTGCGCTGGCAAATTGCGCGAACTACCCCCGCTTCAACGCCTTCCCCTGCTTGAAAAATTCCCTCCACGGATCGGCTTTCGCCAGCTGCTTCAGCGTCGTCTTGTCGCCGATCGGGAAAGCGTTCGGCGGCAAGCCGGCCTCGATCTCTGGCCAGGTCACCGGCATCGACACGGTGGCGCCCTTCTTGGCGCGCGAGGAATAGGGCGCGACCGTCGTCGAGCCCCTGCCGTTGCGCAGATAGTCGACGAAGATCTTTCCCGTGCGCGCTTTTTTCGACAGCGTCGCCGTGTAGCGATCGGGGGCACCCTGCTCCAACGCGCGGGCAAAGTCATGGGCGAAGCCCTTCACCGCATCCCAATCCGCCGCCGGTTTCAGCGGCACCAGCACGTGATAGCCCTTGCCGCCCGAGGTCTTGACGAAATTCGGCAGCGACAGCTCGTCGAGCTTGCCCCGGATATCGAGTGCCGCCTCGCGGACCGCCTTCACATCGACACCTTCATCGGGATCGAGATCGAAGATGATCTGGTCGGGCTTTTCGATCTCATCGATCGTGCACCCCCAGATGTGGATCTCGACCACGCCATACTGGACCAGTGCGGCAACACCATCGAAATCCCGGATGAACAGGATCTCCTCGCCGTCGGTCGGGTCCTTCATGCGCGCGATCTTATCGCTCATGCCAGCCGAGGCATGTTTCTGGAAGAAACGCTGGCCGCCGACACCGTCCGGCGCCCGCACCAGGCTGAGCGGCCGGTTGACCACGAACTGTTCCATGCGCGGCCAAACCTGTGCGTAATGGTCGAGCAGGCCCTGCTTGGATATGTTTTCGTCCGGCCACAGCAGCTTGTCGGGATGCGAGAGTTTGACCGTGGTCGTCATCGACCCGGCGGCTTTGCCGCCTGATGCCGGCTTGGCCGTGCTCTTGCCTGTCGATGGCTTGCCTGTCGCCGCTTTGGGCTTTTCCTGCACGACTTCCTCCGCCGGCTTGTCCTCGCGCAACCCCTGGAACGAGGCGTGGCGTATTATACGGTCCGAGGTCCAGCTGCGAAACTCCACTTCGCCGACAAGTTCAGGCTTGACCCAGACCAGGCCCTTGCCCTTCGGCACGGCGGTGGAGAAGGGCGATGATTTTGCCGTCAACGCATCGAGTTTTGCCTTCAGCTCATTGGCGCCCTTGCCCGAAAAACCAGTGCCGACGCGGCCGGCATAATGCAGCTTGCCGCCCTCGTGGAAGCCGACCAGGATCGAGCGCAGTCCGCGCCCGGTCTTGTCCGACGGCAGGTAGCCGCCAATGACGAATTCCTGCCGCGCCGTGCATTTCGACTTCACCCAGGTCGGGCCGCGGCCGCTGCGATAGGGTGCATCGGCACGCTTGGAGACGACGCCTTCCAGGCCCATGCGGCAGGCATGCTCCAGCATGATCTTGCCGGGTTCGGCGAAATGGTCGCTGAAGCGGACCGCCGCATTGTCGGACTGTTCGCCGAGCAGTTCCTGCAAGGCCTGCTTGCGCTCGACCAGCGGCTCGCGCCGCAAATCCCTTCCATCGAGGCGCATCAGGTCGAACACGTAATAGATGAAACGATTGGTCCGCTTCGCCGACAGGTCTTGCTGCAGCAGCGCGAAGGACGAAACACCACTGTCGGCCAACACCACCACCTCGCCATCGAGGATGGCGTCGCTGCACTTCAGCCCGGCCAACTCCGCGACGATCTCGCCGCCGAATTTCTTCGTCCAGTCGAGGCCGGTGCGGGTCAGCAGCCGCACATCGGTGCCGGCGATCTGCGCCTGCATGCGATAGCCGTCGAACTTCACCTCATGCAGCCAGTCCTTGCCCGGCGGCGCATCGCGCTCGAGCGTGGCCAGCTGCGGCTCGATAAAGTCGAGGCGTTTGCCGGCTTTTGTCTTGACGGCGGCCGGCTTGTTGGAATGCCAGACTTTCGGCTTCTCGCCCTTCGCGGTCTTGCCCTCGCCGACCTCCTCGATGGTCAGGCCCGATTTCACCGATTCAGGCGCTTCCTTGAGGATGTCCTCGCCGGGACGCGCTGCGGCATCGTCCGACTTGATCAGCAGCCAGTTGTCGCGCTTTTCACCCGCACGCGGCTTCAGCCGCACCAGATGCCATGCCCCATGCAGCTTGTGTCCCCTGAGCTCGAAGCTGATATGGCCCTTTTTCATCGCCTTGGCTGGGTCGATCTCGGGAATCCAGGTGCCCTCGTCCCAAACGATAACCGAACCGCCGCCATATTCGCCCTTGGGAATGGTGCCTTCGAACGGCGCATAGTCGATCGGGTGATCCTCGACATGGACAGCCAGTCGCTTCTCATGCGGGTCGAGGCTCGGGCCGCGCGTCACCGCCCAACTCCACAGCACGCCGTCATGCTCGAGCCGCAAGTCGTAATGCAGCCGCGTCGCGGCATGCTTGTGGATGACGAAGATGCCGCCGGCCTCGCCCTTCTTGGTCCGGGCGACCTTGCCGGCCGGTTCGGCGGTTTTCTTGAAATCGCGCTTGGAGTGATATTGTTCGAGGCTGGCCATCCGTTGGGTTCCTCACGCCGATTTGCGTTTGGGCGCGCTGGCTTTCGACTTGGCGCGTTTGGCCGCTGGCCTGGCCTTCGCCGACGAAGATGTTTTCGATGACCCGGAGTCCGACAGGCTCTTCTTCAGCGCGTCGAACAGATTGACGACATTGGAAGGTTTGGGCGCCGCCTTGGCCTTCGGCGCCTTGTGGCCGGCCTTCTTGGCGCGGATCAGCTCCAGCAGCGCGTCCTCGTATTTGTCGTCGAATTTCGAGGGATCGAACTTCGTCTTCTTCTTGTCGATGATCAACTCGGCCAGATCGGTCATCTCCTGATCGGTCTTCACGGGCTCGATGTCGCCGAAGACGGTGTCCGGTTGGCGTACCGTGTTATCGTAGCGCAGCGTCGTCAGCACCATGCCCTTGCCGAGCGGTTCGATCACCACCGGCCGTTCGCGTCGGTAGAGCACGATACGCGCCAGCCCGGCCATCTTCTTGCCCGCCATCGCATCGCGGATGACGGCGAACGCCTCTTCCGACACCTTGTCGGCCGGCGCCACATAGTAGGGCGTGTCGAGATAGATCTGCTGGATCGAAGCTTTGTCGACGAAGCCGTCGAGCGCCATCGTGTGCGAGGATTCGATCTGCACCGCCTCGATCTCGTCTTCCTCGATATGGATGAAATTGCCATCGTCGAGTTCATAACCCTTGATCTCGTCATCCTCCTCCAACGGCTTGCCGGTTTCGGCATCGACATAGAGGCGCTTCACCGTGTTGCCGGTCTTGCGGTTGAGAATGCGAAACGAGACCCGCTCCGTATGGGTGACGACATTGGTCAGTTCGACGGCACAGGTGACCAGCGAAAGCTTCAGATAGCCTCTCCAGGCCGGACGCGGCGCCATGATATCTTCCCTTCAGAACCAGATGAAGGTGAGAACGGACAGATCGCGCTCCAGTTCCGCGCTCCCGCGCCGATCTGGATGCCAAGGGGCCGCCTGAGTGGTTCTGGCCGCCAGCACGGAAATTTCGCGGGCTCGGCAAAAGTTGAAACAGAACCGCGCGCAGGCGACATTCAAACGAAACATATGTGATGCAGAAGTCACATTGGCCGGAATGCCAACCAACTGCACGGAAAGACCCCGAATCAGCCGCATTCCAGCCACGAAGCAAGGCATTTTCGACCAGATATTAACATCACGTTCACCGACTATTCACGCCTCGACGCTATGATGACCGCAATTCGGAAGGGACATCCGAAAATCGGGACAGGGACAAGGTAATGAACTTCCTCGCGCACCTCATCGGCTATGCCGCCGCCATCCGCGAATTCGTCGCGCCGACCTACCGGCCCGAACGCTATTACATGCGCGGCCCCGGCCCGGCCTGCGCCCGTCGCGGCAACTCGCTGGGCGCGCACTGATCATGGCTTTCGAAAATCGCCACAACAGCCGGATCTGCAGGCCGGCCGCCTCTACCCGCGCCACCACCTATCGCGCCGAGCGTCCCGCTCTCGCCGACAGGCGCCGTGCGACATCGCCACGGCTTTGATACCATCGCTGGCCGGCTTAGTGTCATAGGACACGAGCAGCCGAGGCCAGCGTGACGGACCATCCTCAACCAGTTCGACCCCAGTCAACTCGTCCCTTCGAAACAGTTCTCGACTCACGCCATCCATTGATCGTTTTCGATGGCGTCTGCGTGCTCTGCTCCGGTTTCGTGCGCATGGTGGTCAGGCTCGACCGCCAAGGCCGTTTCCGCTTCGCCACCGCGCAGTCGCCCTTCGGTGAAGCGCTGTTCCGGAAGCATGGACTGCGCACCGACTCTTACGAAACCAATCTCGTCCTGATCGACGGCGTCGCCTTCACGCGGCTGGACAGTTTTGTCGCCGTCATGGCGGAACTCGGCTGGCCTTGGCGGGCGGCCAAGGCACTGTTGCTGTTGCCGCGCCCGCTGCGTGGTTGGCTCTATGATCGCATCGCCAGGAACCGCTACGCCCTGTTCGGCAGGAAGGATGCTTGCGACATTCCTTCTCCGGAGCTGCGCAAGCGGTTCCTTGGCTGAGGGTGTGGCTATGCGCTACCGCGGCTGGCTCGTGCCATCCGGCCGGCACGGCTCGAGCACGATCGGTCCGCCTGCCGTCCTCCCCAATTCCCGGCAGCCCTGAACCGTGCACAGTGTCCAGCCGTCGCTGGTTGCACCTGAAGCGGCGAGCACGACGCGCCGCTGCGGGCCGACATCAGGCGCATAGCTCCACCAACCCTCCTTCAGCACCGCGCCTTCCGGCGGCTCCATGCCGGCGCCCGAGCCCTCGATCCGGGCTTCGACCACCTGCAGGCCGGAGGACGTGACCTTCCAGTCTTCTTGCCAGCGCGTCCGTTCCACCGAATGCGTCCAGGACAGCGTGAAGGCGGCGACGGAGAGCGTTACCGTCTTGCCCGCGGCCAGGATGCACAGGCTCATGTTCTGACTGAAGCCTGCCGCGCGCGAAAACAGTGCCAGCCGATCCAGGCCAGCGCCAGCACCCAGCCGGCCTCGTCGGTGAGCGGCACCGCGGCGACCAGCAGCACGCCGGCCGCGAAGGCGACGAGCCGCTCCCACCACGCCATGCGGGTGACCAGAAAACCGACGGCGGCAGCACCCCACAGCACGATGCCCATGCACGCCTTGGCGACGATGTAGCCGACCTCGACGGGATAGCCGAACTGGGCGGCGATCGGACCTGCGTCCTGCAGCATCAGCGCCGGCGTGTAGACCGCCATGAACGGCACGACGAAGCCGGCAATGGCCAGCTTGGTCGCCTGGATGCCGATTTTCAGGCCGCTTTCCCTGGCCATCGGTGCGGCGGCGAACGCCGCCAGCGCCACCGGGGGCGTCAAATCGGCCATGATGCCGAAATAGAACACGAACATGTGGCTGACCAGCAGCGGCACGCCAAGCTCGAGCAGCGCCGGCCCGGCCAGCGACGAGGTGATGATGTAGTTGGGAATGGTCGGAATGCCCATGCCCAGCACCAGGCAGGTGACCATGGTCAGCACCAACGACAGGAACAAATTGTCCTCGCCGATCGAGATGATCCAGCCGATGAAGGTCGAAGCGATGCCGGTCAGCGTCAGCGTGCCGATGACGATGCCGACAATGGCGCAGGCAATGCCGACCGGCAGCGCGTTCTTGGCGCCTTCGGCGAGCGAGTCGACACAGATTTGCAACGTCTCGCGGCCGCCCTTGAACGTGAAGCAGGCGACGACCAGTGCGGCGATCACCAGGCCGAGGAGGTTGACGCCGAACTTCATGAACGAAGCGGCGGCAAGCCCGAGCGCGATCCAGAAGACGATGCGGAAGGCCAGCGGCCCGATCGCTGCCGCCAACGGCGTGCCGAGGATGAGCACGATGGTCAGCGCCAGGCCCATCGTGCCGGCGAAGATCGGCGTATAGCCGGCAAACAGCAGGTAGATGAGCGCTGCCAGCGGCAGCACCAGCGGCCAGTGTTGCCGCACCGCGTCCCACGGATTGGGCAGCTCGGCCTTGGCCATGCCGTGCAGGCCCGCCTTGCCGGCTTCCAGATGCACCTGCCAGAAGCAGGCGCCGAAATAGAGCAGCGCCGGGATGATCGCCGCCTTGACCACTTCGGCATAAGGCACGTTCAGCGTCTCGGCCATGATGAAGGCGACCGCGCCCATCACCGGCGGCATGATCTGGCCGCCCATCGAGGAGGTCGCCTCGACGGCGCCGGCAAAAGCCGAGCGGAAGCCGAAGCGCTTCATCAGCGGGATGGTGAACTGGCCGCTGGCCACCACATTGGCGACACCCGAGCCGGAAATGGTGCCCATCAGCGCCGAGGACAGCACGCAGACCTGCGCCGGGCCGCCGCGCCACGAGCCGACCAGGCCAAGCGCGAAATCGTTGAACAGCGCGATCATGCCGGCGCGTTCGAGAAAGGCGGCAAAGACGACGAAGATGAAGATGTAGGCAGCCGAGACATAGATCGGTGTGCCGTAGATGCCTTCGGTGCCGTAGGCGAAGGTGTCGACGAGCTGGGCAAAATCATAGCCGCGATGGATGAGCGGCGGCGGCAAATGGTTGCCGAAAAAGCAGTAGGCGAGAAAGATGAAAGCGATGACCGCCAGCGGCAGGCCCATCAGCCGCCGCGCTGCCTCGAAGACCAGCACCACCAGCACCGCGCCGACGATGAGGTCCGGCGTGGTCAGGAAGCCGGAGCGGCGGATCAGATCGGTGTAGAACACCCAATTGTAGAGGCCGGTGCCGAAGCCGAGCGCCCCGAGCGTCCAGAACGCGGCTTTCGCCGGCATGCTCTTGGCGCGCAGATTGGCGATCAGGCCAAAGCCGAGCAGCAGCAGGAAGCCGACATGCATGGCCCGCACCACTTGGCTCGGAATGCTGCCATAGGCGGCGACATAGATCTGGAACACGGAAAAGGCGACGGCGATGAGAAAGGCGGCCTTGCCCGCAAGGCCGTCGCCGAAGCCCGGCGGCAGCCCTTCGACCTGTTCTTCGACGGCAGGCAGATGGAAGGTGGCGGATTTGCCGTCGGTTGACGTTCCAGACGTTGCTTCGGTCATCCGACGGACCCGCCCTACTTCAACAAGCCCTTCTCCTTGTAGTACCGCTCGGCACCGGGGTGCAGCGGCACCGGCATGCCGTCGAGCGCCTTGGCCGGGTCGATCGCCTTGGCGGCGGCATGTGCCGCAGCCAGTTGGTCGAGATGGTCGAACATCAGCTTGGTCATCTGGTAGGCGGTCTCGTCGGAGACATCGGCGCGGGTGATGAGGAAATTGCCGACGGCGGCGGTGGCGACATCCTCGTTTTGGCCTTCATACGTGCCCTTGGGAATGACCACCGACAGATAGGGCGCGCCGATCTTGGCGACGTTCTCGGCCGGCACCGCCACGACATTGATCGGCACGGAGGTGGCGAGGTCGCGGATCGAGGCGACGCCGAGCCCGGCCGATTGCAGCGTGGCGTCGAGCTGCCGGTTCTTGATCAGCTCGACCGATTCGGCGAAGGGCAGATACTCGACCCGGCCGAGATCCTCATACTTCAACCCGGCGGCGGCGAAGATGGCGCGGGCGTTGAGCTCGGTGCCGGAGGCCGGCGCGCCGACCGACAGGCTCTTGCCCTTGAGGTCGGCCAGCGTCTTGATGCCGGACTCCCGGCTGGCGACGATCTGGATGTAGTTGGGATAGATGGCTGCGATGCCGCGCAACTTATCGAGCTTGCCGGGGAAACCGGCCTCGGCATTGCCTTCGGCGGCCAGCTTGACGGAATCGCCCAGCGCAAACGCGATCTCGCCCTTGCCCTGCTGCAACAGATTGAGGTTTTCGACCGAAGCCTTTGTTGCCTGCACCTGGGTGCGGGCGCCTTCGATGCCCTTGCCGTAGATTTCCGACAGTGCCACGCCGAGCGGATAATAGACGCCAGATGTGCCGCCGGTGAGCACGTTGATGAATTCCTGCGCCTTGGCGGAAACAGCGCCTAGGCCAAGCGACAGCGCCACGGCGCCGGCCGCAACAAGTTTCGTCCTGAAATGGAACATCTGATTTCCTCCCTGAAATAGCAGCCGCATCACCTCCCTGACGCGAACAGAAGCGAGTTTAGACAGCGAGATGGAAATGCCAACCCGCAATCCCATGCGTTAGACGAATGGTTGAGTGCGGGATGCACAGATGGCCGCTTGCGTGAAATGTCTTCGGAGCCGAAAGATTTTTCCAATGCCTGTCGAAATCGGCCAGGGCCGCGCGACATACGTCCGGCTCGCAAACGAAGCAGCCTTCGAAACAACGGGAGAAGACCATGCGATACATGCTTTTGATCTACGTCAATGAAGCCGCGATGGCGGCCGCGCCGACCGATAAGACCTACGAGATCAGCGCTGCCTATGGCGCGTATACCGATGCGTTGAAGAAATCCGGCGCCTGGCTGGCCGGCGACCGGCTGAAGCCGACCCAGGCCGCCACTTCGGTGCGGATGGTCAATGGCAAGACCAACGTGCTCGATGGCCCCTATGCCGACACCAAGGAGCAGCTTGCGGGCTTCTACATGATCGAGGCCGAGGATGCCGATGCCGCTATCGCCTGGGCGGCGCGCTGCCCCGCGGCCAGCGCCGGCACGGTCGAGCTGCGGCCGATCTGGGAACAGACCATGTGATGGAAAGTGGCCTGGAGATCGCGCGGGCGGCAGCGGAAACCGCCGCCCGGCAAAGCTACGGCAAGCTTGTCGCCTGGCTCGCGGCCCGCACGCGCGACGTGGCCGCAGCCGAGGACGCGCTGGCCGATGCCTTTGCCGCCGCCCTCGAACGCTGGCCAAGAACCGGCGTACCCAAGAAACCGGAAGCCTGGCTGCTGGCGGTGGCAAGGCGGCGCCGCGTCGATGCGGTGCGGCGCCGGCTGACCAGCGAGGCCGGCCGCGAGCATCTCAAGCTGATTGCCGAGGAAGCGGAGGCGCGCATGACCGACGAAGACCTGCCCGACGAGCGGCTGCGGCTGATGTTCGCCTGCGCCCATCCGGCGATCGAATCGAGCGTGCGTTCGCCGCTCATCCTGCAGACGGTGCTGGGGTTCGACGCCGCGACGATCGCTTCCGCCTTCCTGGTCTCGCCGGCAACGATGGGCCAGCGCTTGGTGCGAGCCAAGTCCCGAATCCGTGAAACCGGTATTCCGTTCCGCGTGCCGGAGCAGGGCGAACTCGGCGAACGGCTGGATGCGGTGCTGGAAGCGATCTACGCCGCCTTCGCCGAAGGCTGGTCCGACCCGGCGGGCACCGAGACGCGAAGGCGCAATCTGGCGACCGAAGGCATTTGGCTCGGCCGGCTGGTGGCTTCGCTGTTGCCGGAGGAGCCGGAGGCGCTGGGCCTCCTGTCGCTGATGCTGTTTGCTGAGTCGCGCCGCGCCGCACGGCGCAGCGCCGCCGGCGACTTCGTGCCGCTGGCGGAACAGGATTGCCTTCTATGGGACCGCGCCCTGATCGATGAGGCGGAGGCGCTGCTTTCCAACGCCGCGGCCAAGGGCATCATCGGCCGCTACCAGCTTGAGGCGGCCGTGCAGTCCGCGCATGCGGCACGACGGCTGACCGGCCGCACCGACTGGGCGGCGATCCGCGAGCTCTACGAGGCGTTGCTTTCGATCGCAGGATCGCCGGTGGTGGCGATAAACCGCGCGGTGGCGATCGCCGAGGCCGAGGGCGCAGTGGCGGGATTGGCGGCCCTCTACGTGCTGGGCGACGACAAACGGCTTGATGACTATCAGCCCTATTGGGCCGCACGCGCCGGTCTCCTGGCCAGGCTTGGTCAGGTACCGCAAGCCTGCGAAGCCTATGACCGGGCGATCGGCCTCGAGCGCGACCCGGCGGTGCGCCGCTTCCTGCAGGAAAAGCGGGCAGTGCTCAGAAATTGAGCTTCAGCCCGGCCACATCTCGTGCGAGGTGTTGAGCGTCTTCATCAGCGGATGGTCGCGCAGCCGCGCCCACAGGCGTTCAATGTTCGGCCATGCCGTCCGCGCGCTGTCGATGTCGGGATGCCAGGCCACCAGCATGACCAGATAGATGTCGGCCAGCGACATCCGGTCGCCGACCAGCCAGTCACGGCCTTCAAGCGCGGCATCCAGAACGGCAAAGCCACGGTCCATCTCGGCCACGGCTGCCTGCTTGACCGCCTTGGTGCCTTCGGGATCGGCAGTGTAGCGGTATGCGTAGTAGAAACGCAGCACCGCCGGATAGAGCACCGACGACATGAAGGCCATCCAGCGCAGGAAATCGGCGCGGGCAGGCGCGTCTGCTGCCGGCGCCAAATTGGCATCGGGATGACGCTCGGCAAGCAGGATGCAGATCGCCGCCGATTCCGTCATCGAGCTTCCGTCCGGCAAGGTCAGCACCGGCACCTGGTTCAACGGACTGATGTCGAGGAAGGCGGGGTCGGGCCGGTCGGTCTTCGGCACGTCGATCTGCTCGAACTGTGCATTCGCCAACGCCAGCGCTGCCTCGACGACGAAGCCGCCGCTGCCAGGACGGGTATAAAGCTTGTACATGAAATTCTCCCCGGCCGCGCAAAGCAGGCCGGGGCGATATGAACCGGAAGCGGTGCCGCGCTCAAGCCGCCGATGGCGGCCACGCGCGTTTTTTCAGCGGGCCAGCTTGGACGCGAAGGAGCGTCGGACTACGATCCCAGCCCCTCGAACAGGATTGTCGACAGATAGCGCTCGGCGAAGGACGGGATGACCACCACAAGATTTTTGCCCTTGTTCTCCGGCCGCGAGCCGACGACGATGGCCGCCTGCAGGGCGGCGCCCGAAGAGATGCCGACCGGCACGCCTTCGAGGCGGGCGACGAGGCGGGCATTGGCCACCGAATCCTCGTTCGACACCTTGACGATCTCGTCATAGATCGTCGTGTCGAGGATTTTGGGCGCAAAACCGGCGCCGATGCCCTGGATCTTGTGCGGGCCGGGCTGGCCGCCCGACAGAACCGGCGAGGAGTCGGGCTCGACGGCGACGACATGCACGGAGGGCTTGCGCTTCTTCAGCACCTGGCCGACGCCGGTGATTGTGCCGCCGGTGCCGATGCCGGCGACGAAGATATCGACCTCGCCATGCGTATCGTTCCAGATTTCCTCGGCCGTCGTCGTGCGGTGGATTTCCGGATTGGCCGGGTTCTCGAACTGCTGCGGGATGATCGCATTGGGGATCGTCGCTGCCAGTTCGTCGGCCTTGGCGATGGCGCCCTTCATACCTTTCGGACCCTCGGTCAGCACCAACTCGGCGCCGAGCAGCGCCAGCATTTTCCGGCGCTCGACCGACATTGTTTCGGGCATCGTCAGGATCAGCTTGTAGCCCTTGGCCGCGGCGGCGAAGGCAAGCGCGATGCCGGTGTTGCCCGACGTCGGTTCGATCAGCGTTGTCTTGCCGGGAGAAATCTTGCCTGATGCCTCAAGCGCCTCGATCATCGCCACGCCAATGCGGTCCTTGACCGAGGCGATCGGATTGAAGAATTCGAGCTTGGCGATGAGATTGGCGACGATGCCCTTTTCCCTGGCGAACTTGTCGAGCCGCACCAGGGGCGTGTCGCCGATCGTATCGGTGATGGAATTGTAGACGCGGCCGCGACCGGGCACACGGGCTGTGACGGGCTTGTTCATTGGTTTCGCTCCCAGAATTTCAGGCGAGTAAGGATTTCAGGCAGTGGAATTGCAGCCGGCAAGATAGGGCCTTCGGTCGCGCAAGATAGACTGTCGGCTGAAAATATCCGAGTGGGACCTGTGTCTAAAACCGTGCGGTCCCGGAAAAGCATTTCTCGCAAAGGCCTGTTTGCGAAATGCTTTGGCCGAAAGCTTTCTATTGCCGAGCGGCAATCGCTGCAGCAGCACCGACCATGAAGCCGGCCGCCGTGCGGTTCAGCGCCTTGAGCGCGCGGGGCGATTTCAGAAACCAGCGCGCCTTGGCCGCCAGCGCCAGATACGGCACCAGCACCACCAACAGGACGACAACGGTCAGCGCGACGAGGATGCCGTAATCCGCCAGCGTGATGGTTTTCAGGTCGACGATGGTCGGCGTGATCGCGAGATAGAAGATCATCGTCTTCGGATTGCCGAGGGTAACGGTCAGGCCGGCGGCAAAGCTCGACAGCAAGCCGCCCTTGCCTTTTCCGGCCTCGACGGTCTCGGGCGTGATGCCGCTGTTCCAGAAGCGCCAGCCGAGAAAGGCGAGATAGGCGACGCCGAGCCATTTGATGGCCAGGAAAACCATGCCGAAGGATTGTGCGACGAAGGCGAGGCCAAGCACCACGGCGGTCAGATAGGTGATGTCGCCAACCATCAGGCCAAACGACATCGCCAGCGACGATCGGAAGCCTGAGCCGAGCGCACGGGCGACCAGCGCGGTGATGCCGGGACCAGGAATCGCGGCGGCGATGCCGAGGGCCGCACTATAGGCGAGGAATCCGGTAAGGGTCATGGCACTGGTCTCGGATCAGAGCGTTTTATTGCATGGGACAGGCCAAGATTGAATTCCCTGGGGCCGGATTCTATTGCACCAGATATCGAGGGCTCGCCTTACGAAACCCCCTCATCCGGCCGCTTCGCGGCCACCTTCTCCCCGAGGGAGAAGAGACGGGCGCCAGCGTCTGCTGACTCCTCTCCCCTCGGGGAGAGGTCGGATTGTCCCGAATTGCTCTTCGCAATTCGGTTGGCAATCCGGGTGAGGGGGCCTGCGTTACCTGAGCAGATCAGGACGGACCGTCGCCATGGGTGACACGCCAGATGGTGCCGTTGCCGTCCTCGCTGACGATCAACGCACCGTCGCTCGCAATCGCCACGCCGACCGGCCGGCCCCAGACCTCACCGTTGGAAACGACGAAGCCGGTGATGAAATCCTCATACGCGCCGGTCGGCTTGCCGTCCTTGAACAGCAACCGCACCACCTTGTAGCCGGTCCTGTTGCCGCGGTTCCATGACCCGTGCAGAGCGACGAACGCATCGCCCTTGTATTCAGCTGGAAAGCTCTTCCCCTCGTAGAAGGCGATGGTGAGCGGCGCCGAATGCGCCTGCATCAGCACATCGGGAACGGTCGTTTTGCCGGCAAGATCGGGGCGCTCACCCTTGTGGCGCGGATCCTCATTGTTGCCGATATAGTACCAGGGCCAGCCATAGAAGGCACCCTCCTTGACCACGGTCGCGTATTCGGGCGGCACATTGTCGCCAAGCGCATCGCGTTCGTTGACGACGCACCACAGCGCGCCGGTCGCCGGCTGCACAGTCATACCCGAGCAGTTGCGCAAGCCGGCGGCAAAGATGCGGCCGTTCTTGCCATCGGGATCGAAGGCCAGCACGTCGGCGCGGCCGTCTTCAGAACCCCAGGCTGCACCCAGCGGCTGCGATTTCGCCCAGGCATCGAGTCCGCCTTTCGGCTCCCGGCCCATGTCCTCGGCGACATTCGATCCCGAGCCGACCGAGAGGTAAAGCGTCTTGCCGTCCGGCGAGAAGGCGATATCGCGGGTCCAGTGATGACTGGCGGGGATGTTGCCGACGATGGTTTCCGGGTCGCCGGAGGCCTTCAGGTCGCCATTGCGGTAGGCAAAGCGCACGATGCTGTCGCTGTTGGCGACATAGACCCATTGCGGTTCAGCGCCCGGCGGATAGAAGGCAATGCCATAGGGCCGGTTGAGATTGCCGGCAAAGATGCCGTCCTGCGCCGGCTTCGCACTGCCTTCGGCGAGGCGATAGATGCGGACCTGGTTGGCTTTGCTGTCGGCGACGAACAGGTCGCCATTCGGTGCGACGCGTACGACGCGTGGATTGTCGATGCCCGATGCAACCAGCTCGGCCGAGAAACCCGGCGGCAGTTGCAGCTTCGCGTCTGCCGGCATGTCCGCGATGCCGGCGCTGTTCGAGGTCGACCGGGTGGCATTGGGCTTGGGCAGATCATCCGGTCTGATCAGGCGGCGGGTGCCCGGCTTGTCCGCTCGCCAGTCGCCGAAGGCAGCCGCGCCTTTCAGCACCGGTTCGTCCGCCTGCTGGGCGAATGAAGCGGTCGAGAGAAACAGTGCGGCGGAAAGTGCGGGGCCGGCAAAACGCATCATTCGGTCCTCCAGTGTTCGGGCGTGAAAACAGGAACGACCGGTTTCGTCGATCGTTCCACGGCACACGATGAGGTGAAGGAAGCTTGCGGTTTTCCGGTTCAGGTCCCGGCGGCGTAGAAATCGTCGTCGAGGCGTTTTTCCAACTCGACGAGGTCAGCCGGCAGCGGCAGGCCCATGGCGCGCATTTCCCGTAGCTTTTCGCGCAGCTGCTCCTGGATCTCGTGCTGGTCTTCCGGCTGGTTGACCATCTCCTCCAGCAGCAGGCTGATCCGGGCCTTGAATTCTTCGAGCGCCATCGTCGTCTCCTCGGTTGGATCAGCTCAGCGCAGCATGCGTGAAATCAGCTGCGCCGTATAGTCGACCATTGGGACGATGCGCGCGTAATTCAGCCGGGTCGGGCCGATGACGCCGAGCGCGCCGACGACGCGGGCATCCTTGTCGCGATAGGGGGCGACGACCAGCGACGAGCCCGACAGCGAAAACAGCTTGTTTTCCGAGCCGATGAAGATGCGCACACCCGAGCCCTGCTCGGCGAGGTCAAGCAGCTGGATAAGCCCGTCCTGCGTCTCCATGTCCTCGAACAGATGGCGCAGCAGCTCGATGTCGGCCTGGGCGGTGACGTTTTCAAGCAGATTGGCACGCCCGCGCACGATGAGCCGTGCCGGCAGGCCACTGTCGGCGCCGGCCCACACCGCCAGCCCCTTCTCCACCAGGTCCTGCGACAGCGTGTCGAGCGCGGCCCTGGTTTCTTCCTTGATGCGAGCGATCTCGATCCGCGCCTCGGCCAGCGTGCGGCCGCGTATATGGGCGTTGAGGAAATTCGAGGCCTCGTGTAGTTGCGAGACGGTGATCCCGGCGGGCAGGTCGACGACGCGGTTTTCGACGTCGCCATTCTGCGACACCAGCACCGCCAGCGCCTTCGTCGGCTCAAGCTGGATGAATTCGATGTGCTTCAGCGCCACCTCGTTCTTGGCGGCCAGCACCAGGCCGGCGCCGCGCGACATGCCCGACAGCATCTGGCTGGCCTCGGTCAGCATGTGCTCCAGCGTCGCACCGGAGCCGGACGCCCGCACCTGTGCCTCGATGGCGCGGCGCTCCTCGTCGGAAAGGTCGCCAAGCTCCATGAAGGCATCGACGAAGAAACGCAGGCCGGCCTGCGTCGGCAGCCGGCCGGCCGAAATGTGCGGCGCGTAGATCAGGCCGAGATGCTCGAGGTCGCTCATCACGTTGCGGATAGTCGCCGGCGACAGCGAGGACGGCAGGATACGCGACAGGCTGCGCGATCCCACCGGTTCACCGTCCCTGAGATAGGAATCGACGATGCGCCGAAAGATGTCGCGGGAACGCATGTCGAGCGCCTGGAATACTGGCGACTGAAGCGCGGGCGACTGCGAAGCGGGATCGACTGCCTTGGTCATACGGCCAAAAACCTCCGGCCCAAGGATATAGACTTACACTGCACCCGCGCAACCCGGTGTCTGTGTCCGATCGTCAGGCCATTTTCCTTTGCGCCACGCGTCCCATGCGGTTACAAGCCGGCCAAGATTCCGAAAAATGACAAGAAAGCAGCCCTGAATGCGCCCTTCCAAACGCCAATTCGACGAAATGCGTGCCATCTCCTTCGAGCGTGGCGTCTCCAAGCATGCCGAAGGCTCATGCCTGGTGAAGTTCGGCGACACGCATGTCCTGTGCACGGCCAGCCTCGAGGAAAAAGTGCCGGGTTGGATGCGCAACTCCGGCAAGGGCTGGGTGACGGCGGAATACGGCATGCTGCCGCGCTCGACCGGCGAGCGCATGCGCCGTGAGGCTTCGGCCGGCAAGCAGGGCGGCCGCACGCTGGAAATCCAGCGGCTGATCGGCCGCTCCTTGCGCGCCGTGGTCGATTTGCAGGCGCTGGGCGAACAGCAGATCACCGTCGACTGCGACGTCATCCAGGCCGATGGCGGCACCCGCACCGCCTCGATCACCGGCGGCTGGGTGGCGCTGTATGACTGCCTGCGCTGGATGGAAGCCCGCCAGATGGCCAGCGTCGCCAAGGTGCTGAAGGACCATGTCGCGGCGATCTCCTGCGGCATCCATGACGGCCAGCCGGTCATTGACCTCGACTATATCGAGGATTCCGCAGCCGGCACCGACGCCAATTTCGTCATGACCGGCAAGGGTGGCATCGTCGAGATCCAGGGCACCGCCGAGGGCGAGCCTTTCTCCGAGGAGCAGTTCGCGGACTTGATGGGCCTGGCCAAGAAAGGCATCCAGCGCCTGGTGAGTTTGCAGCAGATGGCGGTGGCTTAGTTTTTAGATGTCGAGCCTGAGCGCCCCCCTCTGGCCTGCCGGCCATCTCCCCCTCAAGCGGGGAGATCGGATGTCGTCTAGGGCTTCGCCAATCTCCGGCGTTGTAGGGTGCGCGACAATGCAGAAGCTGCCAATCTCCCCACCTGAGGGGGAGATGGCCGGCAGGCCAGAGGGGGGCGCCTCGTGACACCCTCCGCCATCCTGGAATCGGCCCTCTACGTCACAGACCTGCCCGCCGCCGAAACCTTCTACACCGACATCCTCGGCCTCAATCTCCTCGGCAAGGTCGACGGCCGCCACCTGTTCTTCCGCTGCGGCCCCGGCGTGCTGCTCGTCTTCAACGCCGAGGCAACCAAAATCCCGCCGGCGCCTGACGCGAGGCTGCCGGTGCCACCGCACGGCGCGGTCGGCCAAGGTCATCTCTGCTTTACGGCGACCGCCGATGAAATCGCCGGCTGGAAAACCCATCTGGAGGCAAAGAAGATCGCCATCGAGAGCGAATTCGAGTGGCCGCAGGGCGGCCGTTCGATCTATATACGCGACCCCTCGGGCAATTCGATCGAATTTGCCGAGCCAAGAATCTGGGGCCTTTGATGCATTCTCTCGATGGCAAGAAGATCGTCGTCGCCAGCCATAATGAGGGCAAGCTGCGCGAATTCGCCGACCTGATGGGACCGTTCGGCTTCGAAGCGAAGTCGGCCAGGGAGTATGGCCTGCCGGAGCCGGACGAGACCGGCACCACCTTCGAGGAGAACGCCTACATCAAGGCGCTCGCCGCCGCCAAGGCGACCGGCCTGCCGGCGCTGTCGGACGATTCCGGCCTGTGCGTCGACGCGCTTGACGGCGCGCCCGGCGTCTACACCGCCAACTGGGCCGAAACCCCGGACGGTTCGCGTGACTTCGGCATGGCCATGCAACGCACCGAAGTGGCGCTGCAGGAGGTCGGCGCCGCCTTGCCGGAGCAGCGCAAGGGACGCTTTGTCGCCGTCATCTGCCTGGCGTTTCCCGACGGCGAGGCCGAATATTATCGCGGCGAGGCCGAAGGCACGCTGGTCTGGCCACCGCGCGGCGAGCTCGGCTTCGGCTACGATCCTGTGTTCCTGCCCGATGGCTTCGAAAAAACCTTCGGCGAAATGAGCGCCGAGGAAAAGCATGGCTGGAAGCCCGGCCAGGCCACGGCGCTGTCGCACCGCGCCCGCGCCTTCCAGAAATTCGCCCAAGCTCGATTGGGCTCGGCATGAGCATGCTGCTCGACCGGACGCCCGGCTTCGGCGTCTATGTCCACTGGCCGTTCTGCGCGGCCAAATGCCCCTATTGCGACTTCAACAGCCATGTCCGCCACCAGCCGGTCGACCAGGAGCGCTTTGCCGCCGCCTTCGAGGCCGAACTGGCGACGATGCGCGAGCGCACCGGGCCGCGCGAGGTGACCAGCGTTTTTCTAGGCGGCGGCACGCCCTCGCTGATGAAGCCGGAAACCGTGGCCAGGGTTCTGGACGCCGTGGCGAAGAACTGGACTGTGCCTGCCGGCATCGAGGTGACGCTGGAGGCCAATCCGTCCTCGGTCGAGGCCGAGCGCTTTCGCGGCTACCGGGCAGCCGGCGTCAATCGCGTGTCGCTCGGCGTGCAGGCGCTGAACGACAAGGATTTGCGCTTCCTCGGCCGGCTGCACAATGTCGAAGAGGCCCTGCACGCCATCGGCCTCGCGCGGGAAATATTCCCAAGGCTGTCCTTCGACCTGATCTACGCCCGCCCCGGCCAGACGCCGGAGGCTTGGGCATCGGAGCTGGAACAGGCGATCGGCCATGCCGCCGACCATCTGTCGCTCTACCAGCTGACCATCGAGGAAGGCACGCCCTTTCACGCGCTGCATGCGGCGAAGAAATTCATCATTCCCGACAACGACCATGCCGCCGACCTCTATGCGCTGACGCAGGAGATCACCACGGCACACGGCCTGCCGGCCTACGAGATTTCCAACCACGCCAGGCCGGGCGCCGAGAGCCGGCACAACCTGACCTACTGGCGCTATGGCGAATATGTCGGCGTCGGGCCGGGCGCGCATGGCCGCTTCGTCGAGAACGGCCGGCGCACGGTGACAATCGCCGAGCGGATGCCGGAAACCTGGGCCAATCTGGTCGAGGCCAAGGGCCATGGCGTCACCGGCGGCGAGATCCTGACGCGCTCGGAAGAGGCCGACGAATTCCTGCTGATGGGCCTGCGGCTGGCCGAAGGCATCGACCTCGCCCGCTACGAGGCGTTCTCCGGGCGCGGCCTGTCGAGCGCGCGGTTGTCGATGCTGCAGGGCGAAGGGCTGGTGGCGCCGATCGGCAATGCGCGCCTGCGCGCCACGGCCGCCGGCATGATCGTGCTCGACGCGGTGGTCGCCGATCTGGCGCGCTAACCCTTGAAGAACGTCCTTTTCGTCTGCAGCCAGAACCGCTTGCGCAGCCCGACCGCCGAACAGGTGTTTTCAACGCGCCGCGATATCGAGGTGGCCTCGGCCGGAACCAACCACGATGCCGACACGCCGCTGACGCATGAGCTGGTCGCTTGGGCCGACATTATCTTCGTCATGGAAAAGGCGCACCGCACCAAGCTGCAGAAGAAATTCAGGGCCAGCCTGAAGAAGGCGCGTGTGATCTGCCTCGACATACCTGACAATTATGAATTCATGGATCTGGAGTTGACTGGCCTTCTGAAGGCACGCGTTTCACGGTATCTCGGTTAAGACGCAATCCGCGAAGGCCACCCGCATGAACCTGACCGTATCCTCCTGGCAATTCTGGGCGCTGCTCTCGGCTGCATTCGCTGCCCTGACGGCGATCTTCGCCAAGGTCGGCATCGAGAACATCAATTCCGATTTCGCCACCTTCATCCGCACGATCATCATCCTGATCGTGCTCGGTGCCATCCTGCTCGCCAGCGGCCAGTTCCAGTCGCCGGCTACGATCTCGGGAAAGACCTGGGCTTTCCTCGCCCTGTCCGGTCTGGCGACCGGCGCTTCATGGCTCTGCTATTTTCGCGCCCTGAAGATCGGCAATGCGGCGCAGGTGGCGCCGATCGACAAGCTAAGCGTCGTGCTTGTGGCGGTGTTTGGCGCGGCCTTTCTCGGCGAGCGGTTGTCCGGAGCGAACTGGCTTGGCGTCACCCTTATCGCGGCGGGTGCTGTGCTGGTCGCCTATCGAGGGTAGTTGCGCGCCATGGCGTGCGTTCTTCGTTTCAAGACGGGTGATGAAGATATCGAAGCGATTGGGCATCGTCCGGTCAGTGCTCCGTCGTGCTGTCGGGTTTGTTGTCGGAAAGGCTGACGTTCGTCGGCAAGGTGCTGGCGACGCGCTCTTCGGTCAGGCTGTGCTCGGTCTTGGCAGACGGGCGCTTGTCCCTGGGGGTGGCAACGCGGTTGCGGCCGGCATAGTAGGGTTCGAAAGCGTCTTGTATCTTGAGGCTATCCATCCTGTCCTCCTCCGGAATCAGGGGGCTAATCTGCCAACGCCGGTTTGGTTCCCCACTGTGGCAAAGGAAAGGCGAATTCCCTACATCGGCATCAGCTTTTGCAAGCCCGCGTCAGCCGTGCCAAACAGGGCTGAATGGAGAAGTCGTCAGTGACCGCAGAGACGGGCAAGCGCAGCTATGTGGTCGGGCAGACCGAGATCGCGGCCCGGCCGCTGGAGCCGGCGCTCTATCTGGTGGCGACGCCGATCGGCAATCTCGCCGACATCACGCTGCGCGCGCTGGAGACGCTGGCCGCCGCCGACATCGTCGCTTGCGAAGACACACGGGTGTCGCGCGTGCTGCTCGACCGTTATGGCATCCGCCGCCGCACCACAGCCTATCATGAGCATAATGCCGGCGAGGCCGGGCCGAAGCTGATCGCGGCGCTGCAGGCCGGACAGAGCGTGGCGCTGATCTCTGATGCCGGCACGCCGCTGGTGTCCGATCCCGGCTACCGGCTGGTCGGCGAGGCGCTCGACCACGGCATTCGCGTCGTGCCTATCCCCGGCCCATCGGCGCCGCTCGCGGCGTTGACCGCATCCGGCCTGCCCTCCGATGCCTTCATGTTCGCCGGATTTTTACCGGTGAAGACCGGGCAGCGGCTGACGCGGCTGGAGGCACTGAAAGCCGTGCCGGCGACATTGATTTTCTTCGAATCGCCGCGCCGGCTGGCCGAATCCCTCGGTGCCATGGTCGAAGCGCTGGGCGGCGAGCGCAAGGCCGCGATCGGCAGGGAATTGACCAAGACCTTCGAGGAGATGCGAACCGGCACGCTGCAGGCGCTGGCCGACCACTATGCCGCGGCCGATACGCCGAAGGGCGAGATCGTCGTCTGCGTCGCTCCGGCCGAGGCCAGGGTCGACGAACCCGCCGACATCGACCGTCTGCTTCTGTCGCTTGCCGCCGAAATGCCGGCCTCCAAGGCGGCGGCGGAAGCCGCGAAGATGACCGGCGGCCAGAAACAGGCGCTCTATCGGCGATTGCTGGAGCTCAAGGATGCTTCGGGAGAAAGCGGCGGTGGCTGAACGCCCGAGCGCCAGCCGCCAGAAAGCCTATCGGCGCGGCCATCGCGGCGAATGGCTGGCGTCGGTAGCGCTGATGCTGAAAGGCTATCGCATTCTCGCCCGCCGCCACCGCACGCGCTTCGGCGAGATCGACCTGATCGCGCGGCGCGGCGATCTGGTGCTGTTCGTCGAGGTCAAGGCGCGCCGGTCGCTGATGGAAGCCATGGAGGCGATCGGCCACGAATCGGAACGTCGAATAGAAGGCGCGGCCGACATCTGGCTGTCGCGCCAAGCGGACTACGGCAGGCTGTCGATGCGCTTCGACATGGTCGCCGTGCTGCCCTGGCGCTGGCCGGTGCATGTCGAGAACGCGTTTTATGGGAAGAGTTAGAGGGGGCAGCCCTCCTTCATTCGTCATCCACGGGCGGAGCCCGTGGGACGAAGCGTGAGGGCCGCTACGCGGAACACTCCTCACCCCCAGATCATCAACGCCACCAACCCGACACCGCCCACCACCAGCCGCCACCAGCCGAATAGCGAGTAACCTTTGCGCGAGACGTAATCGAGCAGGAAGCGCACGACGATGAGCGCCGTGACAAAGGCGGCGACGAAGCCGACGGCGATGATCGGCAGGTCGGCGCTGCTCAGCACGTTGCGGTTCTTGAACAGGTCGAAGGCGAAGGCGCCGACCATGGTCGGGATTGCAAGGAAGAAGGAAAATTCAGCGGCCGCGCGCTTGTCGACGCCCAAAAGCAGGGCGCCGACGATGGTCGAGCCCGAACGCGATGTGCCGGGAATGAGCGACAGGCACTGGAAAAGCCCGATCTGCAGGTAAAGCCGGGTCGGGAAGCGCTCGACGTCGCGATAAACAGGCTTGAGGTTCATGCGGTCGACCACCAGCAGCACGACGCCGCCGATGATCAGCATGATGCAGATCAGCCTTGGCGATTCGAACAGCACCGTCTTGATGAAATCATGCGCCAGCGCGCCGATGAATGCCGCCGGCAGGAAGGCGATGAGGATGCCGATGACGAAATGCCTGGTCAGTCGGTCGTGCGGCAGTTCGAGCAGCATTTTCCAGAGGCGGCGGAAATAAACGCTGAGGATCGCCAGGATGGCGCCGAGCTGGATCAGGATCTCGAAGGCCTTGCCGGTCGAGTGGAAGCCGAGGAAATGGCCAGCGAGCAGGATATGGCCGGTCGAGGACACCGGGATGAACTCGGTCAGCCCCTCCAGCAGGCCGAGCAGCAGGGCTTCGACGATGGTCTGGCTTTCCATGGCTACCTCGGCATTGGCGTGACGGCTGACAGAAGGGCTTGCTTGTCATGGCGTTGAAGTCCCCCTATAGGTCGCAACACCCTGACGGCCCGCTAACCGGGCGGCCAAGACTTACCGGTGCGCCCTGCGATTCGCCAGTGCGCTTTATCATCGCGGAACCATGCTGACGCTTTTCCACCATCCCATGTTCGCCACCTGTCGCTTCGTCCGCCTCGCTTTCGGCGAGTATGGCGAGGAGCTGGCCCTGATCGAGGAAAAGCCGTGGACCCGGCGCAAGGAGTTCCTGGCGCTGAACCCGGCCGGCACGCTGCCGATCCTGCTGGCCGAAGGCGACGTGCCGATCGTCGGCGCGACGGTCATATCGGAATATCTCGATGAAACGCGCGGCGTGCTGAAGCGCGACAAGCGGCTGTTCGCCGAGGACCCGATGCAGCGCGCCGAAATCCGCCGGCTCATCGACTGGTATCTCAACAAGGCTGAAAGCGAAGTCACCCGTCATCTGGTGCGTGAGCGCGTGCTGAAGCCGGTCATGCCGGAAACGGCGGGCGGCGGCTCGCCCGACTCGGGCGCGATCCGTGCGGCGCGCGCCAACATCCGCCAGCACATGAAATACACCAACTGGCTGGCCGGCACCCGCCATTGGCTGGCCGGCTCGAGGGTCACCTATGCCGATCTCGCGGCCGCGGCGACGCTGTCGGTGCTCGATTATCTCGGCGAGATAGACTGGCGCGAGCACAGCGCTGCTCGCGAATGGTACACGCGGGTCAAGTCGCGGCCTTCCTTCCGGCCGCTTTTGACCGACCGGGTGCGCGGCCTGTCACCGGTGTCGCATTATGCGGACCTCGACTTCTGACGCCGCAAAACTGCGCGCGCTGATCGACGCTGAGGCGCAGCGCGCCGGCTTCGATGCCGTCGCCGTCACCTCCCCCGATGCGATCCCGCTGGCGCCGGCGCGCCTGGCCGAATTCGTCGCCGATGGCTTTCACGGCTCAATGGACTGGATCGCCGAGACGCTGCAACGCCGCAGTGAACCAACGGCCCTCTGGCCGCAGGTACGCTCGATCGTCGTGCTGGCGATGAACTACGGCCCCGACCATGATCTTCGCGAAGTGCTGGCCAAGCGCGACCGCGGCGCGATCTCGGTCTATGCGCAAAACCGCGACTATCACGATGTGATGAAAGGCCGGCTGAAGGAGATCGCCGGCAAGCTCGTTGCCCGCGCCGGCGGTGACGTGAAGGTGTTCGTCGACACCGCACCTGTCATGGAAAAGCCGCTGGCCGAAGCCGCCGGGCTTGGCTGGCAAGGCAAACACACCAATCTGGTCAGCCGCGAGCACGGCTCCTGGCTGTTCCTCGGCACCATCTTCACCACCGCTGAACTGGTGCCCGACCGCGCCGAAATCGACCATTGCGGCTCCTGCCGCGCCTGCCTCGACGCATGCCCGACCGATGCTTTTCCGGCGCCCTACCGGCTCGATGCGCGGCGCTGCATTTCCTATCTCACCATCGAGAACAAGGGGCCGATTCCGCACGAATTCCGCGAAAAGATCGGCAACCGCATCTATGGCTGCGATGACTGTTTAGCCGCCTGCCCGTGGAACAAATTCGCCCGGGCGGCTTCGGAAGCAAAACTCGCCGCGCGCGATGATCTGCGCGAACCACCGCTCGCCGACCTTTTGGGTCTCGATGACGCGGCCTTCCGCGCTTTCTTCTCCGGTTCGCCGATAAAACGCATCGGCCGCGATCGGTTCATCCGCAACGTGCTGATCGCCGCCGGCAATTCCGGCGAAGCGTCGCTGTCCGGCGCGGTGCTTGCGCTGCTCGGCGATCCGTCCCCGCTGGTGCGGGGCGCGGCAATATGGGCGCTGGCGCGGCTGGTGCCCAACGCCGAATATTCAGAAAGGGCAGCCATCGGCCTGAAAACCGAGAGCGACGAAGCCGTGCGCGACGAATGGCGTCTGGCGCGGCCAACCAGGGCGAATGCATGAGCGAAAAGCAGATATTCATCTTCGGCGCCGGCTATTCGGGCAGGGCTTTTGCTCGGGCCAACAAAGGCGCCGCGACGATCTTCGGCACGACACGCTCGCCGGAAAAATTCGAGACGCTACGGCAGGCCGGCATCGCCCCGCTGTTGTTCGACGGTGCGCTGACGGATGAGATTGGCGATGCATTGCGGAAAACAACGCATCTGCTGATTTCGGTCGCCCCGGAGGAGGCCGGCGATCCCGTGCTGGGTGCGGCGCGAGAGGCAATCGCTCAAATGCCTTTGCTGGAATGGATCGGCTATCTCTCTACAGTCGGGGTTTACGGCAATTATGACGGCGCCTGGGTCGATGAAACGGCTGAATGCCGGCCGGTGTCGAAGCGTTCGATGATGCGGGTGGCGGCAGAGCAGGACTGGCTGGAGCTGGGCCGCGAGATTCGCCGGCCGGTGGCGATCCTGCGACTCTCCGGCATTTACGGGCCGGGCCGCAATGCCCTGGTCAATCTGGAAAACGGCAGCGCAAGGCGGCTGGTCAAGCCCGACCAAGTGTTCAACCGCATCCATTGCGACGACATTGCAGGCTCCCTGTGGCAGCTCATCCAAGGCAATGAAGGCGGCATCTTCAACGTCACCGACGATCTGCCGGCGCCGCCGCAGGACGTCGTCGCCTATGCCGCATCATTGATGGGCATCGAACCGCCGCCCGAGATTCCTTTCGACGCCGCCCAACTTTCGCCCATGGCGCGGTCCTTCTATGGCGAGAACAAGCGCGTCGGCAACGCGGCGATCAAGGCGGCGGGCTATTCCCTGCGCTTTCCGGACTACCGCGCCGCCTTCGACCATATGTGGGCGAGCGACGACTGGCGCGACGGCGAGGCGCGCAGCCCGATGAAGCGCTAAAAGCAATTCCAGGAAAAGTGTGACACGGTTTTCCGTCCGGGATTGCGTCAAAACAGAGACAGAGCGGTTCACCGTTTCGGTGAACCGCTCTGTCGATCGAAGCGTTCCGCGTTGCATGCTATGATTCGGCCTGGTGGGGATCCGGTTTCATGAAAACACCGATACAGCCATCTCTCGGCAAAAAATTCAGGCTGGCGGCCGCTCTCGGCCTGTTCGTCCTTGCCGGTCTAGCCGTACGGCCGGCCGCGGCCGAGGAACGGGCAAAAGACCTGTTCGGCGCCAAGAAACTGCCAGCCGCGAGCGCGGCGCAATCGATCGGCTTCTATTCCAAGGGCTGTTTTGCCGGCGGCGTCGCCATTCCCATGGACGGTCCGACCTGGGAGGTGATGCGGCCGTCCCGCAACCGTCGCTGGGGCCATCCGGCTATGATCGCGGTGATCGAGAAATTGTCGCGCGATGCGGCAGCCGACGGTTGGCCGGGCCTGCTGATCGGCGACATTTCGCAGCCGCGCGGCGGCCCGATGCTGACCGGGCATGCCTCGCACCAGATCGGGCTCGACGCCGACATCTGGCTGACGCCGATGCCCAGCCGCCCGCTGTCGATGGCGCAGCGCGAATCGATGAGCGCCACCTTGATGGTCGATGAGAAGACCCATCTGGTGAAGGACGCGCTGTGGACGCCGGCGCACACAAGGCTTCTGAAGCGGGCGGCGAGCTACAGCCAGGTCGAGCGCATCCTGGTCAATCCGGGCATCAAGAAGAAACTCTGCGACACCGTCAGGGGCGACCGCGGCTGGCTGCGCAAGATCCGGCCGTTTTGGGGCCACGACTATCATTTTCACATGCGCATCGGCTGTCAGCCGGGATCCCCCGGCTGCAAGGCGCAGGAAGCGACGCCGGACGATGACGGTTGCGGCAAGCCATTGGCCTGGTGGTTCACGCAGGAGCCGTGGCGGCCCAACAAGAACCCGGATGCCCCCAAGGCACGCGACCTGATGACGATGGCGAACCTGCCGAGCGAATGCCGCGCCGTGCTCGACGCGCCGGGGCCGGCCTCGGCCGAGGCGGCGACCTATCATGGCGGCGGCGTGCCGGTCGCGGCTGCCGCACCCGAACCCGAAGCGCCGTCATTGTCCGCCACGCCGGCCGCCGCCGGCTTGCCAAGTACGGTGAACGCCTTCACGGCGACCCCCGAAATCGGCGTGCCGCTGCCGCGACCGCGGCCGCCAGGAAACTGACGGTCACGGCCCAATCGATTCGGGGCCTTATTTTTGCGAAACCGTGTCGGTTTGGCCGCACAGCCGGCCTCAGCGCGCCGCCGGGGTCGAAAACCGTTTCCCTTTTCAAACCCATGCGCTAGTCAACGGAAGAACGGCTAGATGCCGTCGGTGGCGCCGGAGACGGACGAGAGCATGCCAGGCACAGGCGACGACGATACTTTGTTGCGGTTTCCGATCCTTATCGGCGACATCGGCGGCACCAATGCGCGCTTTTCGATCGTGCTCGACGCCAATTCCGAGGCAGGCGAGCCGACCATCGTCCAGACGGCGAACTACAACACCATCGACGAGGCGATCCAGGCGGCCGTGCTCGATCGCTCGTCGGTGCGTCCCAATTCGGCGGTGCTGGCGGTGGCCGGTCCGGTCGACGGCGACGAGATCGAACTGACCAACTGCCCCTGGATCGTCAAGCCGAGAAAAATGTTCGCCAGCCTCGGCCTGAGCGACATCGTCGTGCTCAACGATTTCGAGGCGCAGGCGCTGGCCGTCGTCGCGCTCGGCGAGGAGCACATGGAAAAGATCGGCGGCGGCACGCCGGAGCCCAATGCCGGCCGCGTCGTGCTCGGCCCCGGAACCGGGCTCGGCGTCGCCGGGCTGGTCCATGCGCTGCACCACTGGATACCGGTGCCCGGCGAGGGGGGCCATATGGACATCGGTCCGCGCTCGGCCCGCGATTTCGAGGTTTTTCCGCATATCGAGAAGCTGGAGGGCCGCATTTCGGGCGAGCAGATCCTGTGCGGACGCGGTCTGGTCAATGTCTATCGGGCGGTTGCCAAGGCGGACGGCAAGCCGTCGCCCTTCACCACGCCGGCCGAGATCACTGCCGCGGCACTTGCGAAAACCGATCCGGTTGCCGAGGAAGCGCTGGAGACCTTCGTCACCTGCCTTGGGCGCACGGCAGGCGACCTTGCTCTGGTGTTCATGAGCCGCGGCGGCGTGTTTCTCACCGGTGGCATCGCGCAGAAGATCGTGCCGGCGCTGAAAGCCGGCAATTTCCGCGCCGCTTTCGAGGACAAGGCGCCGCACAGCGCGATGATGCGCACCATGCCGGTCTATGTCATTACCCATCCGCTGGCCGCACTTCTGGGCCTTGCCGCCTATGCCAGGAACCCCTCGCTGTTCGGTGTCCAGACCGAGGGCCGGCGCTGGCGCGACGAAGTTAGTCACCCCGAGGCATAGGCAAGCTGGCTGCTTGGCGTTAAGAGGGGTGCCAAATTGCCCGGCCGCGGGAAGCGGAAATCTACGAAGCGCTCCAATTTGACATTTCAGCCCCCCAATTTGTCGAAACCCCGTGCGGGAGAGATCGTGGCGGTCATCCGCCGTATCCTCCAGGAAAATGGCCGCGACTATCGGGGCGCGTATGTTTTCACCATCCTCTGCCTGCTGACCGTGTCGGCGACGACGGCGCTTGCCGCCTGGATCATGAGCCCGGTCGTCAACCAGATCTTCTACGAACGACGCGGCGACCTGATCCCATGGATCTGCGCCGCACTGCTCGGTGCCTTCATCCTGCGCGGCCTTGCCGGCTACGGCCAGGCGGTGACGATGGCCAGGATCGGCAACAATCTGGTGGCGCGCTATCAGCAGCGCATCTTCAACCATCTGATGAAGCTTGGCGTCTCCTTCTTCAACGACACAAGGTCCGGGCGGCTGGCCGCGCAGGTCAACGAGAACGTCAACGGCATTCGCGACCTGTTGTCGATGACGGTGACCTCGACCGCGCGTGATGCCGTCTCGCTGGTCGGCCTGGTCGGCGTGATGATCTACCAGGATCCGATACTCTCCTTGAGTTCGCTGCTGATCGGGCCGCCGCTGATCTGGACCGTCACCTATCTGATGCGCCGGGTGCGCCGCATCACGCGCGAATCGGTGCAGATCAACTCTCGGCTGATCGGCGCCATGCAGGAAGCCACGCAAGGCATCGCCATCGTCAAGGCCTTCACCATGGAGGACGAGCTGTCGCGCCGGATCAGCCAGCTCGCCGAGGATGCCGAGCAGCGGTCGAACAAGATCGCTCGCGTCTCCGAGCGGCTGACGCCGGTTTCCGAACTGCTGGCCGGCATCGCCTTCGCCAGCGTCATCGCCTATTCCGGCTACCGGGCCACCGTTCTCGGCCAGCCGCCGGGCGCGGTGTTTTCCTTCATCACCGCGCTGACGCTCGCCTATGATCCGGCCCGCCGTCTGGCGCGCATGCAGGTCGGCATGGAACGCGCGCTTGTGAATGCGCGCATGATCTACGAGCTTCTCGACATCGAGCCGCAGCAGAGCGACGCGCAAGGCGCCGCCGAGGCGAAATTCACCTCCGGCGAAGTGCGTTTCAACAACGTCTCCTTCCGCTATGTCGAGGAGGCCCCGGTGCTGCAGGATCTGAGTTTCGTCGCCGCGGCCGGCAAGGTGACGGCAATCGTCGGCGCTTCGGGCGCCGGCAAGACGACATTGGTGGCGCTGCTGCAGCGCTTCTACGATGTCGAGGCGGGGTCGATCGAGATCGACGGCCAGGACATCTCGAAGGTCACCAAACAGTCGCTGCGCGGTTCCATCGCCTATGTCTCGCAGCAGCCCTATCTGTTCGAAGGCACCATCCGCGATAACATCCGCTACGGCCGGCTGAGCGCCACCGATGCCGAGATCGAACAGGCCGCGGGCCAAGCCGCGGCCGACGACTTCATCCGCCAGCAGCCGCAGGGCTACGACACGCCGGTCGGCGAGAACGGCGTGACGCTGTCCGGCGGCCAGCGCCAGCGCGTCTCGATCGCGCGGGCCATCGTGCGGCAGGCACCGATCCTTTTGCTCGACGAAGCGACATCGGCGCTCGACAACGAGGCCGAGGCTCGCGTCCAGCAGGCGCTGACAAAGGTCATGGAAGGCCGCACCACCATCGTCATCGCGCACCGGCTGTCGACGGTGGTCAATGCCGACCACATCATCGTCATGGAACAGGGCCGGCTGGTCGAGGAAGGCACGCACGCCTCGCTGATGGCCGATCCGCACAGCGTCTATGCCCGCTTCCACCGCATCCAGGGCGTCAAGGGTCTGGGGCTTGTCGACGACAGCGCGCCGATCCGGACTTCGGCGCAACGCCTGTCACAAGGCATCGACACGCAGAGCATCGCCGGGAGCACGACATGAGCGCCACGCCCGCAACCGACGGACCGGCAAATGATATGGGCCTGGTGGTGGTGGGCGCCGCCGGCCGCATGGGCCAGACGCTGATCCGCGCCATCCACTCTATATCAGGCGCGCGGGTCATCGGCGCGGTCGAGCGGGCGGATTCGCCGCATCTGGGCAAGGATGCCGGCGAGCTGGCCGGCATCGGCATCATCAACGTGCCGATCAGCGACGATCCGCTGCCGGTGTTCGCCAAGGCCGACGGTGTGCTCGATTTCACCACGCCTGCTTCGACGGTCGAATTCGCCGGCTACGCGGCGCAGGCGCGCATCGTCCATGTCATCGGCACGACCGGCTGTTCGGCCGATGACAATGCCAGGATCGCTGCGGCGGCGCGCCATGCGACGATCGTCAAGTCGGGCAATATGAGCCTCGGCATCAATCTGCTGGCGGTGCTGGTCGAGCAGGCGGCGCGCGCGCTCGACGCCGACGATTTCGACATCGAGATCCTCGAAATGCACCACAAGCACAAAGTCGACGCGCCTTCGGGCACGGCGCTGCTGCTGGGTGAAGCCGCCGCCGCCGGGCGTGGTATCGAGCTCTCAGGCAACGACGTGCGCGTCCGCGACGGCCACACCGGGGTGCGCAAGACGGGCTCGATCGGCTTTGCCACGTTGCGCGGCGGCTCTGTCGTCGGCGACCACAGCGTGATGCTGGCCGGCACCGGCGAGCGCATCACCCTGTCGCACCACGCCGAGGACCGCGCCATCTTCGCTCGGGGCGCCGTCAAGGCGGCGCTTTGGGCGCGCGGCAAGAAGCCGGGACTGTATTCGATGCGGGACGTGCTCGGCCTCAGCTGAGCCGGCCTGATCCATAAACCTGAAGGAGCAAACATGTCGCGAACCCTCGTGCTCGTGCGCCACGGCCAGAGCGAATGGAATTTGAAGAACCTGTTCACCGGCTGGCGCGACGTCGACCTGACCGAACAGGGCCACGCCGAGGCCAAGGCCGCCGGGCAAAAGCTCAAGGCGCGCGGCCTGAAATTCGACATCGCCTTCACCTCCGCGCTGATCCGGGCGCAAAAGACATGCCAGCACATCCTCGACGCGGTTGGCCAGGGCGACCTGAAGACCATCCGCGACCAGGCGCTCAACGAGCGCGACTATGGCGACCTCTCCGGCCTCAACAAGGACGACGCCCGCAAGAAATGGGGCGAGGAGCAGGTGCATGTCTGGCGCCGCTCCTACGACGTGCCGCCGCCTGCCGGCGAAAGCCTGAAGGACACCGGCGCCCGCGTCTGGCCCTATTACCTGCACGATCTGCAGCCGCATGTACTGCGCGGCGGCACCGTGCTGGTCGCCGCGCACGGCAACTCCCTGCGCGCGCTGATCATGGCGCTCGACGGCAAGTCGGGTGAGGAGATCGTCAAGCTGGAACTCGGCACCGGCGTGCCGGTCATCTACCAGCTCAACGCCGATTCCACCGTCGCTTCCAAGGAAGTGCTGGACGACTGAGCCGGCGAACGGAGTACCTGCGAAAAAAGCGCGTTGACACACATCGCTTGCCCGCTTACATGAGCCCGCACCAGCCCAGATGGCGGAATTGGTAGACGCGCACGGTTCAGGTCCGTGTTCCGCAAGGAGTGGAGGTTCGAGTCCTCTTCTGGGCACCAAATTCCCGTTTCGAACCACTTGACGGTTCAGAAACTTAGAGAAAAAAGCCCGGTTCGTCCGGGCTTTTTCTTTTCAGCCAACCTCCCCTTCCGGCCAGTCCCCTCACAAACCGCTTCAAACTCCGCGGCCGCTTCGCTACGCTCAAAACCATGGCTCAATCCACCAACCCGATCTTCGGTGCCCGCCGCGACCAGGCGTTCCCCACGCTGGCCGAGGTGGACATCGACCGCATGCGCCGGTTCGGCGAGGCCAGCGCCTATGCAGCCGGCGAGCACATCATCGAAGCCGGCGATGTGGCGCCCGGCCTGATCGTCGTGCTGTCGGGTAGCGTGGACATCACCCAGGACGGCGGGCTCGGCCGGCGCGAGACGATCGTCACGCACGGCCCGGGCAGCTTTGTCGGTGAGCTGGCGCAGCTTTCGGCCCGTCCCTCGCTGGTGAATGCGCAGGCCGCCGAGCCGGTGGAGGCGTTCGTCATCGCCTCGCAACGGCTGCGCGACCTGATGGTGCAGGAGGCCAATCTCGGCGAGCGCATCATGCGGGCGCTGATCCTGCGCCGCGTCGGGCTCTTGGAGAGCGCCACCAGCGGGCCGATCATCATCGGACCCCAGGACAATGCCGACGTGTTGCGGCTGCAGGGTTTTCTGGCGCGCAGCGGCCAGCCGCACCGCGTGCTCGATTCCGACAGCGATCCCTGCGCCAAAACCCTGGTAGAACGCTTCGAGGTCGATCCGCACCACCTGCCGATTGTGCTCTGTCCAAACGGCAGGCTGCTGATGAACCCCGGCGAAAAGGACCTCGCCCGCTGCGTCGGCCTGTTGCGCCCGATCGATGCCGATACGGTGTATGACGTGGCCATCGTCGGCGCCGGCCCGGCAGGGCTGGCGGCGGCGGTCTATGCGGCATCCGAAGGGCTGTCGACGATCGTGCTCGATTGCCGTGCCTTCGGCGGACAGGCCGGCGCCTCCTCGCGCATCGAGAACTATCTCGGTTTCCCGACCGGCATCACCGGCATGGCGCTGATGGCGCGCGCCTACAACCAGGCGCAGAAATTCGGCGTTGAAATGGTCATCCCGGACGAGGCGAAACTTTTGAGCGCGGCCACCGACACGTCAGGCGCCCGCTATCTGCTCGATGTCGGTGACGGCGAGACCGTGCGCACGCGCAGTGTGGTGATCGCCAGCGGCGCGCGTTATCGCCGTCTCGACATCGCCAATCTGGCGCGGTTCGAGGGGACGTCCGTGCACTATTGGGCGTCGCCCATCGAAGGCCGGCTTTGCGCGGGCCAGGAAGTGGCGCTGGTCGGCGCCGGCAATTCGGCCGGGCAAGCGGCTGTCTACTTGGCCAGTCATGCGCGGAAGGTGGCGCTGCTGGCGCGCGGCGGCAGCCTCGAGGCCAGCATGTCGCGTTATCTGGTCGAGCGCATCCGGGCGCAGCCGAACATCGAGGTGCTGACCGGGACCGAAATCGAGGCACTGGACGGCGAAGACGGCAATCTTGCCACGGTGCGCTGGCGCAACCGCGCCAGCGGCGCGGGAACAACGCGCCCGATCCGCCATCTCTTCCTCTTCATCGGCGCCGATCCAAACACCGATTGGCTGGCCAACTGCGATGTCGCGCTGGACGCCAGGGGTTTCGTGCGCACCGGATCGGACATAGGATCGGCGCAGATGGAGACGAGCCGCAGCGGCGTATTCGCCATCGGCGATGTCCGTGCGGGCTCGGTCAAACGGGTCGCGGCGGCTGTCGGCGAAGGCGCCCAGGTGGTCGCGGCTCTGCATGCCTACCTCGCGCGCGGCAACGCCGACACATTTCAAATGGCCGGGAGACCATGATGGATGAATGCAGACATACGCGCGACATCAGGAAGGTCACGCCGAGCGCGCTCGGCTGCGAGGAATGCCTGAAGAGCGGGTCGCAATGGGTGCATCTGCGGCTGTGCCGTACCTGCGGCCATGTCGGCTGCTGCGACGACTCGCCCAACCGCCACGCCACCAAGCATTTCCACGCCACCAAGCATCCGATCATCGAGGGCTACGATCCACCCGAAGGCTGGGCATGGTGCTATGTCGACGAGGTGTTTGTCGACCTCGGCGACGATGTGACCCCGCAGAACGGTCCGATCCCGCGCTTTGTTTGAGCGCCCTGGAGACGCCGAAGAAGAGCCCGGTTCGCCCGGGCTTTTCTTTGTCCAGCATTACGCGCTCGATGCCCGACTGTCCGCAAACTGACAGCTTACCCGTTCCAGTGTCCTGCCAGCTCACGATCATCCGAGCCCGACAAAGCTTTGACATGATCGCGGCTAGTTTAGAAATATTCAAAACTGGAAGGCTCGCATGCACCCCACCTATACAAGCGCACAAAAAGCCATTCACTGGGCGGTGTTTCTGCTGGTCATCGGCCTTTATGGCTTGACCTATGTGGAAGAACTTTTTCCGCGCGGCGATCCCGGCCGCGCGCTCGTCTGGTGGTTCCATATTTCGTTCGGGCTGCTGTTGGTTGCGCTGGTCGTCATCCGCGTCGGCCTGCGCCTGATACTGGGAACGCCAGGGCTGCAGACGGAAATGTCGGAGCTTGAACGATGGGCGGCCAAGATCGCGCATCTGCTGCTCTATGCGCTGCTGGTGACCATTCCGGCTCTCGGCATCCTGCTGACTTGGTACAGGGGCGACGCCTTGAGCTTCTTCGGCCTCTTCACCATCCCGGCCCCGGTATCGCCCGACCGCGACACGGCCCGGTTCATCAGGGAACTGCACAGCCTGTGCGCCAATTCGATCCTCATCCTCGCCGGAGTGCACGCGGCCGCGGCGCTATGGCATCATTTCATCCGCAAGGACGACGTGCTCAAGCGAATGCTGCCGGAAAGCACGCTCTCCTGGAGCAAGTCCGGGAAAGCGTGAAGTGGTTTCCCAGGAAAAGCGCATGGCGCCTTCCCTCGTTGATCGGGAGGGCCTTTCTTTCGACCTTCTTTTTCTTCAGAAGGCGCTCTCCCCGAGAGGGCTAACGCCGACCGATAGCGCCTACCGCACGGAGCCGGTGACGGTCGGGTCGATCATGCTGGGAACCGACTTGCGTTCGTTTCCGGCAAGCGCCGCTATGATCAGCAGGCTGGCAACCACCGGGACAAACAGGATGGCAACGCGAGCCTGCACGTAAAATATGGCGCGCCATTCATTGCGCTTGTCGGGGCTGTTGCTCATCATACTCACTTTGTCGGCCCCCCGGGCCGTGACATAGAAGCTAACGGTTAAACAACTCCTTCCGACTTCGTTAACCCGGCGGATTTGAGGCGAAATTCCCACGCGATCCCCAAGATGGCGATCCAGGCTTCAGTTGAGCCCGATGCGGCTGGCGCCCTGCCGGAACAGCGCTACGGCATCCGGTTCGAAGCGGAAGGTGCCGATGAAATCGTCGGCGCAATAGTCCGGCCTTGTCTTGCGGATGGCGGCGGCGAAGCCGCGCGCCTCGTCGAGCCGTCCGGCCAGCGCCAGGCAGTGCGCGGCGATCGCCAGTATGATGGCGTGGGCGTTGGGCCGCGCCGCCGCCTTCAGCGCCCATTCGGCCGCCTCCTCGAACTGGCCGAGCCGGACATGCGCCATGGCGCGTGCGCCCAGCATGCCGAACAGCAGCGGGTCGAACGGGCTGAGATGGCGCGAATGATCGGAAGAGCCTATCGCCGCTCGCGGGTCGCCCGACTGCGAATGCACGAAGGATAAAGCGTAGTGGCCGAGCGCGAAGTTGGGGCTGAGATCGACCGCCCGCTCGAGTTCGAGCAGCGAGCCGTCCTGCTCGCCGCGCAGCCACAGCGCCCGGCCCATCGCCCAATGCGCGGCCGGATTGTGGTCGTCGACCAGCAGGCTGTGGCCGGCGCTCTCGAAGGCCAGCGCGCTTTCGCGGTCGCGATCGCCCCAGCGCTGGAAGGCGTTCTGCCAGTGGGTGAAGGACAGGCCGGCATAGGCACGGGCGAAGGTCGGGTCGAGCTGCAAGGCCTGGGCAAAGAAATGCCGCGCCTGCTCGTTTTCGGCCTGGGTGAAGCGGTACATGTGCCAGAGGCCGCGATGGTACGCCTCCCAGGCGTTGAGCGAGCTGGGCGCCTTCAGCATGGCGCGGTTGCGCTCGACCGTTTCGATCTCGGCCGAGATCGAGGAGACGATGCTGTTGCCGATGTCGTCGAGCACGGAAAAGATGTCATCGGGCCTGCGCTCGAAGGTCTCGGCCCAGACGATCCTGGCGCTGCGCACCTCGATCAGCTCGACGCTGACGATGAGGCGGCCGGACGGGCTGCGCACCGTGCCGGTGGCGACATAGTCGACATTCAGCCGGCGGCCGGCATCCTCGGGCGCGATGTTCTGCTCTGCCAGCGCAAACACCGATCCGCGCGCGATGACGAAGAAATCCCTGAGCTTGGCCAGGCGGGTGATGATGTCGTGGGTGAAACCGTCGGCCAATCCGCCGCGCGTGCCGCCGCTCTCCTCGACAAACGGCATCACCGCCAGCGAAGCGTGGCTGGGCTCGACCGGGCCGGGTGCGGTGGGCATGGTGGCCACCAGTGGCGATAGCGTGGACAGGCAGGCCGTTCGAAGCGAGGTGCCCGACTGTCGGTCACGGATCGCCCGCCAGGCCGCGCGAAGCGGTGCGAAATCGAGCTCCTCCGACCGAAACAATCGTTCCGCCGCGGCCAGATGCTCTTCGGCCGCGCCGACCTCGCCGCGCCCGGCCAGATTGGACAGCAACGCCAGATGTCCGCACGTGTCGAACGGCGCCAGTTCCACCCATGTGTCGAGATGGGCGATCGCCTCGTCACTATAAGCCGGCAGGCTCGCGACAAGGCGTTCCAGCACGGCGGCATGGCAAGCGCTGAAGCGGCGGCGCTGCGCGATCAGCCAGCTGTTGAAATGCGGGCTGCGCTCGAGCTCCAGCCCGTCGAGGAAATCGCCGGCAAACAGTCCGGCCAGCACGCGCAAGCGCTCGACGTCAAGCGTGCCGATCCCTTGCGCGGCGGCGCGGCTGACCTCCAGCACATCGACCAGGCAATCGTCGAGATCGAGTGCGACCGTATCGCCTTGGGTGGAGACCCGGCGCCGGGCCGGCATGTCAAGCGCGCCGCGCAGCTTGCTCAGGCACCAGCGCAGTTCGCCCCTTGGGTCGTTCGGCACATCCCACAACAACTCGCACAGGCGACTGCGGCTGACCGGATGCGGCGCCAGCGCCAGATAGGCGAGCAGCGCGCGCAGCTTGCGTGACGCGGGCAGGGCAACCGGAGCGCCGTCGCGGGAGATCATCAGCGGTCCGAGCAGGCGCACGGAAAGGACCGGCATGTCGCCGTCCGGCCTCGATCGAGTGGATTCCACGTGCGTTTCCACGCCTGCTCCCACGCTGGCCTGTCGGCCTCTCCTGTATCACCAAACACGACACGGCGCATCCGGCAGCGGATATCAGCGCCGGATACGGGCATTGCCGCTGTGCGGCATGTCAGTCCTAGCGCGGCAAGGTCACCAAACCTCGCCGCCCAGCCCGCCGGTTTGTAACCGGCCCGTGAAGACAAAACGCGATGACAATCAAGGAGACCAAGATGTTGCAGCAGCAGAAGATCAGAACCACGGCCGGGCGCGGCCGCCTGTTCGACAGCATTCTCGACACCGTCGGCGACACGCCGGTGGTTCGCATCAACAATCTCGGACCGTCCCACGCGACGATCTACGTCAAGGCCGAGTATTTCAATCCCGGCGCCTCGGTGAAGGACCGGCTGGCGCTCAACATCATCGAGGAGGGCGAGCGCAGCGGGGCGCTGAAGCCGGGCCAGACGGTGGTCGAGGCGACCAGCGGCAACACCGGCATTGGCCTCGCCATGGTCTGCGCGCAAAAGGGCTATCCGCTGGTCGTCACGATGGCCGACAGTTTTTCGGTCGAGCGCCGCAAGCTGATGCGCATGCTGGGCGCCAAGGTGGTGCTGACGCCGCGCGCCGAAAAAGGTTTCGGCATGTACAAGAAGGCGGTGGAACTGGCCGAGGCCAATGGCTGGTTCCTTGCCCGCCAGTTCGAGACGGCCGCCAACGCCGCCATCCACGAGGCAACGACGGCGCGCGAGATCGTCAATGATTTCGCCGGCTCGCGGCTTGATTGCTTCGTCACCGGCTATGGCACCGGCGGCACGGTGGTGGGCGTGGCGCGCGTGCTGCGCCGCGAGCGGCCGGAAACCCGCATCGTGCTGTCCGAGCCGGCCAACGCGCAGCTCATCGGCAGCGGCAAGGTCCAGCAGCGCGGCGTCGATGGTGCTCCCGCCGCCAGCCATCCAGCCTTCGAGCCGCACCCGATCCAGGGCTGGACGCCAGATTTCATCCCCAACGTGCTGCAGGAGGCGATCGACACCAGCCTCTATGACGAGGTGATGCCGATCGCCGGGCCCGAGGGCATCAAATGGGCGAGGGAATTGGCGCGCAAAGAGGGCATCTTCACCGGCATTTCCGGCGGCGCGACCTTCGCCGTGGCGCGGCAGGTCGCTGAGAAGGCGCCGGCCGGTGCGGTGATCCTGTGCATGCTGCCCGACACCGGCGAACGCTACATGTCGACGCCGCTGTTCGACGGCATCGAGGCCGAGATGGATGCCGACGAGACCGCCCTGTCGCGCTCGACGCCCGGCTGCCAGTTCCCGGCGGCTTGACGGGAGATCTGGTATGGACGCCGTGCAAGATAACCTAGGCCTGTTGGCCGAGGAAACGCTCGACCCCCTGGACTGGGCCGATGTGCAGGCCCTGTCGCACCGGGTCATCGACGATGCGGTCGATTACCTCCGCGATGTGCGCGACCGCCCGGTCTGGCGGGAGATGCCGGCCGATGTGAGAGGGGCCTTCTCGGCGCCGCTGCCGCGCTCGCCGGCGCCGCTGGATGCGGTCTATTCTGAGGTGTCCCGCACGGTGATGTCCTATCCAATGGGCAACATCCATCCGCGCTTCTGGTCCTGGTATATGGGGTCGAGCAATTTCACCGGTGCGCTCGGCGATTTCCTGGCGGCAATCCAGGGCTCGAACCTCGGCGGCGGCAACCACGCCGCCGGGCTGATGGACAGCCAGGTGGTGAACTGGTGCAAAGAGATGCTGGGCTTTCCCGCTTCTGCCGGCGGCACGCTGGTCAGCGGCGGCTCGATGGCCAACATCATCGGGCTGACCGTGGCGCGCAACGTCAAGGCCGGCCTCGACGTGCGCGAGCATGGTGTCGCCGCCATCGAAAAGCCGCTGCGCTTCTACGGCTCGGAGCAGATCCACTCCTGCCACCGCAAGGCAATGGAGGCACTTGGCCTCGGCAACCGGGCACTGCGCCGCATCCCGACCGATGCCGGGCTGCGCATCGATATCGCCGCCTTGCGTGCCGCGATCACAGAGGACCGCGCGGCAGGGTTCAAGCCGGCCTGCGTCATCGGTACGGCGGGCACCGTCAACACCGGGGCGATCGACGATTTGCAGGCGCTTGCGAAGCTGTCACATGAGGAAGGCCTCTGGTTCCATGTCGACGGCTGCATCGGCGCGCTGATCGCCGTTGCGCCTGAGAATGCCCATCGCGTCGCCGGCATCGAACGGGCGGATTCGGTCGCGCTCGATCCCCACAAATGGCTGCACGCGCCGTTCGAAGTCGGCTGCGCCCTGGTCAGGGATGCCGCCGCGCATCGCGGGACCTTCGCGGTGACGCCGGAATATCTGGAATCGACGCCGCGCGGCCTCGCTTCCGGCGAATGGCTGCACGACTACGGCCTGCAGACGTCGCGCGGTTTTCGCGCGCTGAAGGTGTGGATGGCGCTGAAGGAGCACGGTGTCGAGAAATTCGGCCGCCTGATCGACCAGAACATTGCCCAGGCCGTCTATCTTGCCGGCTTGATCGAGGCCGCGCCGCGGCTGCAGCTGGCGGCATCGCCGACCGTCAACATCGTCTGCTTCCGCTATCAGCCCGGTCTGACAGGCGAGGCTCTGAAGGCGCTCAACACGGAGATCATGCTGCGGCTGCAGGAACAGGGCATTGCGGCCCTTTCGGACACCACGGTGCATGGCGAGCACTGGTTGCGCGTGGCGATCACCAATCATCGCACACGGCGCGAGGATCTCGACCTGCTGGTGCGTGAAACGGTGCGGCTGGGGCATGAGATCGCGACGCAGGGTTCCGCACCTTCCTAGTAGCGGGCAGGCATGCGATTCTGCCGCGGTGATTCGGGAGATCCAGGCCGTGACGCTGTTTCGTATGGTTGCACTGGCGGCGCTGGTCTTCACCGCCTCGGCGCAGGCCGCCGACATGGCCTTCTTCGTCAAGAACCTGCGCAAGGAAGCAGTCGCGGTCGAGCTGTTCAGCCGCGACCGCGAGACGGTCTGGCCGGGCAACGACAAGGTGTTCCTGATCGCCCCAGGGTCGCAGAAATCTGTGCCGTTCTCCTGCAATCAGGGCGAACATATCTGCTATGGCGCCTGGGCCGACGGCAATGACAGCCTCTCGGCCGGCGTCGGGCCGGACAATGACCAGCCTTGCGACACCTGCTGCTTCATCTGCGTCGAACACTCGACAGAGACGATCGATCTGGTGCCGTAGAGCGCGGAAGTTTTCGTTGGACCCAAATTAAGTCAGGGATCGGCTCGTCCGGTCCACTTCCGCGATTCAGCGCTGCGTGCGATGGTCGCCACGCGGCCGGGTGGGCCGCTTATTCAGGGGGTCACTCATGTTTCATGTCTATGCGCGCCGCGTGCTGGCCGCGCTGTCTCTCCTCATGCTGCTCGTGCCGGCGGCGCGTGCCGACGATGTCACCTTTGCCATCAAGAACGGCCACCCCAACGCCATGCGCGTCGAACTCTACAGCCAGGACCGCGACTATGTCTGGCCGGGCGATGACAAGGACTTCTACCTCGACGACGGCGAGACCAAGCAGCTGCCGATATCCTGCAACGCCGGGGAATCGATCTGTTACGGCGCCTGGGTCGATGGTGACGAGGGCACCTATTGGGGCGTCGGCCCCGGCAACAAGGAAAAATGCGAGGATTGCTGCTACACCTGCAGCGGCGGGGAGACCGAGGAGATCGAACTGGTCCCCTGACCGGTTTGCCAGCTTGACGGTCTTCGGGCTGGAGCCATAGCCTGTGCAAATACGCAGCGCGCGCCGCCTCGAACTGTTCAGACGCGACGTGCTTCAGGCAAAAGGAGCTCAGCTATGGCCGGCATGGTCGAAAGCGACAAGATCGACGTCGGGTTTTCCGGCAAGCGCTGCATCCATTCGCGCAACTGCGTGCTCGGCGATCCGCACGTCTTCATGCCCAACGCGCCGGGCCAATGGATCCATCCCGAGGCGGCCAGCGTCGAGAAGATCGTGGCCATCGCCGAAAGCTGCCCGTCGGGCGCCATCACCTATGTCAGGAAGGATGGCGGGCCGCAGGAGCAAGCACCGGTGGTCAACACGGTGCGGCTGCGGGAAAACGGCCCGCTGGCGGTACACGCCGAGATCGTTCTCGACGGCGAGACTTCTTATCGTGCCACGCTCTGCCGCTGCGGCGCTTCGGAAAACAAGCCGTTCTGCGACGGCAGCCACAACAAATCCGGTTTTGCCGCCACCGGCGAGCCGCAGCTGAAGGACACGCCGGCGCTCGAAGCGAGAAATGGTCCGCTGAAAGTGACGCCGACCACCAATGGCCCGCTCAAGCTTGAGGGCAATCTCGAGATCGTCACCGGAACCGGCCATACGGTCGACCGTACACAACGCGCCTTCCTCTGCCGCTGCGGCCATTCCGCCAACAAGCCGTTCTGCGATGGCACGCACAAGAAAGTGGGGTTTGTCGGGTAGGTTGGCGCTTCGGCCAACGCTGCCAATCTCCGCCTTGGCCCAGCGCTCGCAGCTTTATCGACCGGCCCGCATCGGCTAAAGGCAGGGGCAGACAGACTCCCCAGCCGGACCGCCGCCAAAAATGACACCTAAGACCAAGCCAAAACCGTTGTTCCTCGGGATCGACACCGGCGGCACCTATACCGATGCCGTGTTGTGGTCTGAAACGGAAGGCCCGCAAGAAGGGCCGAACAAGGGCAAGGTGCTGGCCAAGGCCAAGGCGCTGACCACCAGGCATGATCTTGCCGTCGGCATTTCCGGCGCCGTCGACGCGGTGCTGCAGAAAGCCGGAACCGATCCGGCTGATATCAAGCTGGTGTCGATGTCGACGACGCTTGCCACCAACGCGCTCGTCGAGGGCCAGGGCGGCCGCGTCGCGCTGGTGATGATCGGCTTTTCCGAGGGCGACCTCGCCCGCGACGGGCTGAAGGCCGCGCTCGGCACCGATCCGGTGGTTTTTTGTCCGGGCGGCCACGACGTGCATGGCAATGCCGCCAAGCTCGATCTGTCCGGACTGGAAGCGGCGCTGCCGGAACTCGGCGCCTCGGTGTCCGGCTTTGCCGTCTGCGCCTACTTCGCCACCCGCAATCCGGCGCATGAGATCGCCGCCCGCGAGTTGATCCGCGACAAGTCCGGCCTGCCGGTCACATCGAGCCACGAGCTGTCGGCCAAGCTCGGCGGCCCGCGCCGGGCGCTGACCACTTTGCTCAACGCCAGGCTGATCTCGATGATCGACCGGCTGGTGGCAGCGACCGAAGGCTTCCTCGAGGCGCGCAACATCGCAGCACCGCTGATGGTGGTGCGCGGCGATGGCGCGCTGGTTTCAGCCGCTTTTGCCCGCCAGCGACCGATCGAGACCATCCTGTCCGGCCCGGCCGCCAGCCTGGTCGGCGCCCGCCACATGACCGGGCTCGACAATGCTGTGGTGTCCGACATCGGCGGCACCACCACCGACGTCGCCGTGCTCGACGGCGGCCGTCCCAGGCTAGATCCGGAAGGCGCCACCGTCGGCGGCTTCCGCACCATGGTCGAGGCCGTCGCCATGCGCACCTTCGGCCTCGGCGGCGATTCCGAAGTGGCGCTGGAGGATGGCGCGCTCAACCCCAGGATCCTGCTCGGACCGCGCCGCCTGGTGCCGTTGGCGCTGGCCGGCATGGCGCATGGCGTAGCGGTGATCTCAGAGCTGGAGCGCCAGTTGCGGGCACCCAATCCCGGCCGCATGGACGGCCGTTTCGCGGTGCGCACCGGCGTGCCGGACCGGCTCGCCGCCGGCCTGACCGGCGCCGAAGCCAGGCTCTACGAGGCCGTCGGTGCCGTGCCGCTCGCCGTCGACAGGCTTTTGACCTCGAACGCGCAGAACGCGACGCTGAACCGGCTGGTGTCGCGCGGGCTGGTGCATGTCGCCGGCTTCACCCCGTCGGACGCCGCCCACGTGCTGGGCAAGCAGGCGAACTGGGACCCTATCGCGGCGCGCCTCGGCGCCGAACTGTTCGCCCGCAAGCGTGACGGCCGTGGCCAGAACATTGCCGCTTCGCCGGAAGCGATCTCGGAACGGGTGCTGGTGACGCTGACGCGCTGGTCGGCCGAATATATCCTCGAGACCGCCTTTGCCGAGGATGGGCTCGACGGCGCCGCGACGGTGGCGCACGCCCTGGTGCAGCGCGCGGTCGACGCGCATCCCGGCATCGCCCGCCTGAGCGTTGCGCTCGACCGCCCGGTCATCGGCCTCGGCGCCTCGGCGCCGCTGCACTATGCCGGCTTGGCCGAGCTGATCGGCAATGACTGCGTGGTGCCCAGGGATACCGATGTCGCCAACGCGCTCGGCGCCGTCGTCGGCCAGGTCAGGGTTTCGGCCGAGGCGCGGGTCAGCCAGCCCATAGAAGGGCTGTTTCGTCTCGCCTCGGGCGAGACCGTACGCGATTTCCTCGACGAGGCAGCGGCGATCGCGGCGGCCGAGGCCGATGTCCGCGCCATCGTCGCGGAGCGCGCCAGGGATGCCGGCACCGACAGCGCCGAGATCGACGTCGCCACCGAATTCCGGGTCTCGACCGTCGAGGCCCAGCGCATGTTCATCGAGGCGCATGTCGTGGCCGTGGCCTCGGGTAGGCCAAGGATTGCGGTTTGAGCGACGCGGCGAAATACGCCACCTTCACCCTAAGCTGAATTGACCCGGCAAACCTGACATGCCAAAGGCCCGCAAAGCCTTTCATCTGGAGTAGCCTGATGACCGACCGCATCGAGATCGCCGGATTGCGGATTGCCCGCGAGCTGCATGAGTTCGTGGCCAGGGAAGCGCTGCCGGGCACGGGGATCGAAGCGGACGCCTTCTGGAACGGTTTTTCGGCCGTCGTCCATGATCTGGCGCCGAAGAACCGGGCGCTGCTGGCAAAGCGCGACGCCATCCAGGAACAGATAGACGGCTGGTATCGCGATCACGGCGCGCCGGTCGATATGGAGGCCTACAAGGGCTTCCTGAAAGAGATCGGCTACCTCGTTCCCGAAGGCCCGGCCTTCAGCGTGTCGACCGACAATGTCGACCCGGAAATTGCTGATGTTGCCGGACCGCAGCTGGTCGTGCCGGTGATGAATGCGCGCTATGCGCTCAACGCTGCCAATGCGCGCTGGGGTTCGCTCTACGATGCGCTCTACGGCACCGATGCCATCCCCGAAACGGATGGCGCCGAAAAGGGCAAAGCCTTCAATCCGGCACGCGGCGCCAAGGTCGTCGCCTGGACGAAGACCTTTCTCGACGAGGCTGCCCCGCTCACGTCCGGCAAATGGGCCGGCGTCAATGGCCTGTCGCTGGCGCAGGGTGCCTTGCGGCTGAGCGCCGGCGCCGGCTCGACGACGCTGGCCGACCCCAGGCAATTCGTCGGCTATCGCGGCGATGCCGCCAATCCCGATGCCGTGCTGCTTGTGCGCAACGGCCTGCACATCGAGATCGTGGTCGACCGCAACAACCAGATCGGCCGCACCGATCCGGCGGGCATCGCCGATGTCATCCTGGAATCGGCGCTGACCACCATCCAGGACTGCGAGGATTCGGTCGCGGCGGTGGATGCGCCAGACAAGGTCGTCGTCTACCGCAACTGGCTCGGCCTGATGAAGGGTGACCTGGCGGAAGAGATCACCAAGGGCGGCAAGAGTTTTGTCCGCAAGCTCAATCCCGACCGCGCCTACACCGCGCCCGCCGGTGGCACGCTGACCGTGCCCGGCCGCTCGCTGATGCTGGTCAGGAATGTCGGCCACCTGATGACCAGCCCGGCGATCCTCGACCGCGACGGCAATGAGGTTCCGGAAGGCATCATGGATGCGGCGATGACGGCGCTGATCGCGCTGCACGATGTCGGGCCGAACGGCCGCCGCGCCAATTCCCGTGCCGGCTCGATGTATGTCGTGAAACCCAAGATGCATGGGCCCGACGAAGTCGCCTTCGCCGTCGAGATCTTCGACCGCGTCGAAGCGCTGCTCGGCATGGCGAAAAATACCATCAAGATGGGCATCATGGACGAGGAGCGGCGCACCACCGTCAACCTCAAGGAAGCAATCCGCGCCGCAAAAGAGCGCGTCGTGTTCATCAACACCGGCTTCCTCGACCGCACCGGCGACGAGATCCACACCTCGATGGAAGCCGGCCCGATGATCCGCAAGGGCGACATGAAGCAGGCCGCCTGGATTTCCGCCTACGAGGCGTGGAATGTCGACATCGGGCTGGAATGCGGCTTGGCCGGCCACGCCCAGATCGGCAAGGGCATGTGGGCGATGCCGGATCTGATGGCTGCGATGCTGGTCGAGAAGATCGCCCACCCCAAGGCCGGCGCCAACACTGCCTGGGTGCCGTCGCCGACGGCGGCGACGCTGCATGCCACGCACTATCACAAGGTCGATGTTCACGCCGTGCAGGCGGCGCTGAAGAACCGGCCGAAGGCCAAGCTCGACGACATCCTGTCGGTGCCCGTTGCCGTGCGACCGAACTGGTCGCCGGATGATATCCAGAAGGAACTCGACAACAACGCGCAGGGCATTCTTGGCTATGTCGTGCGCTGGATCGACCAGGGCGTCGGTTGCTCGAAAGTGCCTGACATCAACGATATCGGCCTGATGGAAGACCGCGCCACGCTGCGTATTTCCTCACAGCACATCGCCAACTGGCTGCACCACGGCGTGTGCAGCGAGGACCAGGTGATGGCGACGATGAAGCGCATGGCTGACATCGTCGACCGCCAGAACGAGGGCGACCCGCTCTACGAGCCGATGGCGGCCGACTTTGACAAATCGATAGCCTTCCTCGCCGCCTGCGACCTGGTCTTCAAGGGCCGCGTCCAGCCCAACGGCTACACCGAGCCGGTGTTGCACGCGCGGCGGCTGGAACTGAAGGCGCAGCAGGGCTGAAGAGGCCAGTCCCTGCCGTGAATGGGGCGGCAGGTCTTCGACCTGACTTCCTCCGGAGGTGAGGCGTCAGGAAGCTGTATGGTCCAGGAGCCGGATGGTGGGATCGCGACGGTGTTCGGAGTTGACCCGATCGACGCCTTCCACCGTAATCGCGATCGTCCCGTTTTCCACTCTTGCTATCCAGCCCTTCGCTTTCAGATACCAGAGGTGAAACTCGAGATGCTCTCGCGGACAGTCTGACAGGCGTTCGAGCTCCACATCCCCGATCCCGGGATTGCTGACGTCGTGCCGGCGCTTCGCGTAAAGCAGCGACAGCAGCCTGGCCTGGATCACGACATCCCGCTCGATGCCTTTGCTGTTGCTGGCTTCCTCGGTCAATTCACGGCGAAGGCCGGCATGGTCCCTATACGCGATGTCGTATTGAGCGCGTTTGACCGGATCCTTGAGCGTGTTGTGGGCTTCCACGATTTCACTGAAGCGGGCTTCATCGCCGGTTTCGCGATTGTCGGGATGATAGCGCATCGCAAAATAGCGAAATATGCGCTCCAGCGTTTCCGAGTTGGCGTTCGGGCTGACTTCCAAAACTTCGTAGTAGTCAACGAACATAGCGGGCTCCCCGACCGCAATCATATTCACATTATCTAAATAAGGAATTCCCAATGCGGAGACCAAGACTTTGGTCCGATGCGATGACGTCCACGCCCCCGAAGACGGAGAAACGGCCGGCGCCCGGTCGGTGGGGGCCGTTGGGTGGTGAGGACGTCGACCAAGCGGACAATCAGGTCCGCCGCAGTGCGGAGATGGCCGATTCGTCGGATGACGGTTATGGCGTGATTGCGGAAGGTGGCGTGGCAAGGTCGGCTTGTCGGGCGGCGAGTGACCTACGCCGCCTGCGCCACCCGCTCCGAGCTCATGCGGTAGGAAATCGCTTCGGCCAGATGGATGCGGCCGACGGTTTCGCTGGCGTCGAGATCGGCGAGTGTCCGCGCCACCTTCAGCACCCGGTGATAGGCTCGCGCCGAAAAGGCGAGCTTTTCGCTGGCGTCCTTGAGCAGCGACAGGCCGGCGGCGTCCGGCATGGCGATCTCCTCGATGACCGAGGGCGCGCAATGCGCGTTGGTGGTGGCGCGGGTGGCGCCGAGCCGCTCGAAGCGCTCGCGCTGGATGGTGCGGGCGCGTGCCACGCGCATCGCCACATCGGCACTTTTCTCCGCCCGGTCGGGCCGGATCAGGTCGCTGGCCGAGACCGCCGGCACTTCGATCCTGAGATCGATGCGGTCGAGCAGCGGGCCCGAAATGCGCGCCTGATAGTCGGTGCGGCAGCGCTCGCCGCGCAGGCAGCGATAACCAGGCTCGCCGGCCATGCCGCAGCGGCACGGGTTCATCGCCGCCACCAGCTGGATACGCGCTGGATAGGTGACGCGATGGTTGGCCCGCGCGATCATGCAGTCGCCGGTCTCCAACGGCTGGCGCAGCGCATCGAGCGTCTGCGGCGTGAACTCGGGAAACTCGTCGAGGAACAGCACGCCGTGATGGGCCAGCGACACCTCGCCCGGCCGCGCGCGGATGCCGCCGCCAACCATTGCCGCCATCGAGGCAGAGTGGTGCGGCGCGCGGAACGGCCGCCGGTCGGTCAATTTGCCTTCGCCGAGCTCTCCCGCCACCGACGCGATCATCGAGACTTCGAGCAATTCCTTCGGCGCCAGCGGCGGCAGGATCGACGGCAGCCGCTGCGCCAGCATCGATTTGCCCGAGCCCGGCGGGCCGATCATGAGAAGATTATGCCCGCCGGCGGCCGCCACTTCCAGCGCCCGCTTGGCGGTCTCCTGGCCCTTGATGTCGGCGAGGTCGGGCAAATCCGGCGCGGCGGCGTGGATGCCGGCCTCGGGGCGCGACAGCACCTGCGTGCCGCGAAAATGATTGGCGATGGCAATCAGGCTGCGCGGTGCCAGAATGTCGAAATCCTTTCCAGCCCAGGCCGCCTCAGGTCCGCAGGCGAACGGGCAGATCAGGCCCTTGCCCTCGGCATTGGCGGCGATCGCCGCCGGCAAGGCGCCGGCGACCGCGGCAATCGTGCCGTCGAGGGACAATTCTCCAAGCACGACATAGCCGGCCAGCATGTCGCCCGGAATGGCGCCAAGGGCAGCCATCAGGCCAAGCGCGATCGGCAGGTCGTAGTGACTGCCTTCCTTCGGCAGGTCGGCCGGCGCCAGATTGACCGTGACTTTCTTCGACGGCATCGACAGGCCGGATGCATGCAGTGCGGCCTGCACCCGCTCGCGGCTTTCGGCCACCGCCTTGTCGCCCAGGCCGACGATGTGCATGTTGACCTTGCCGGGCGCGATCATCACCTGCACGTCGACCGGCACGGCCTCGATGCCCTGGAAAGGCGACCGTGCGAACCCGCGCCACCATTTCTTTGCCCCCAGGCCACAACCCACGCGATGGCCAAGAAATGGCCCCACGGGCAGACAATCACAAATCCTCGGTCAAATCAAGAACATTACGGGAACATGTGAGCGCGTGGGTTGCAGCCGAATTGAGCGCGGTTGCAAAAACGGAACATGGTTAAGACAAAATGAAAACGGCTTACCCGCGCTTGCCCTCGACCGCGTCCCAGAACAGGCTGGCGATGTCGGCGCCGCCGAAGCGTTTGACCTCGCGCACGCCGGTCGGCGAGGTGACATTGATCTCGGTCATGTAGTCGCCGATCACGTCGATGCCGACCAGGATGAAGCCACGCTCCTTCAGCGAAGGCCCGATGCGTGCGCAGATCTCGCGTTCGCGCGCCGTCAGCTCGGTCTTTTCGGCGCGGCCGCCGACATGCATGTTGGAGCGGGAATCATGTTCGGCGGGCACGCGGTTGATGGCGCCGACCGGCTCGCCGTCGATCAGGATGATGCGCTTGTCGCCCTTGCGCACGTCCTTGAGATAGCGCTGCACGATATAGGGTTCGCGAAACATCTGGCCGAACATTTCCAGCAGCGAGGCCAGGTTGCGGTCGCCCTCCAGCAGATGGAAGATGCCGGCGCCGCCATTGCCGTAGAGCGGCTTGACGATGATGTCGCCGAACTCCTTGCGGAAGGCGGCAACTTCGAGTGGATCCTTGGTGATCAGCGTGTCCGGCATCAGGTCGGCAAATTCGGTGACGAAGATCTTTTCCGGGCTGTTGCGCACCCAGGCCGGGTCGTTGACCACGAGCGTCTTCGGGTGGATGCGCTCCAGGATGTGCGTGGTGGTGATGTAGTTCATGTCGAAGGGCGGATCCTGGCGCAGCAGGACGACGTCCATCTCCGACAGATCGGTGCGCACCTTCTCGCCCAGCGAATAGTGGCTGCCTTTCTCGTCGCGCACCTGCATCTCCTCAATGCGAGCAAACACCTTGCCGTCGCGCAACGACAGCCGATCCGGCGTGTAGTGGAACAGCTCATGGCCACGCCGCTGCGCTTCCAGCGACAGCGCGAACGAGGTGTCGCCGGCGATCGACACGGTGGAGATGTGGTCCATCTGGACGGCGATTTTCAGCTTCATGGCGGGTCTCCGGCGGCTCGGATGGACGACTGTCCTGCCTGTACAGGCTCACTGCCCGTCTGCCAATCGCGACCTTTTGAAGATTGGCATCAGCAAGTCGCAAGCTCGGCCCTGCCGGTCATTCCGTGACAGGAGCCAGGCTGCGCGTCCTCGTTGTTCCTTGAGCCCGAATGCACACCTCACATCGATCCTTCGAAACAGGTCGCGGTTGCCCATGGAAAATCGATTTCGCGATACGTTTCCTAAAGGGTTTGCTGCCAGTCTGAAAATAAATTCCGAAGTCACAAAACAGGGACACCGATGCAAACTTCGTTTGGCACCGGTCAGGCAAACAGGGAGAGCACGGATCTGGCATTCACCGATCCGTTGACCGGGCTTGGCAACCATCGCCGCTTCTTCGACAAGGTCGATCGGCTGATCGCCGACCGAGCCGACGATCCCGCGCCCTTTACCGTCGGGATTCTCGACCTCGACGGCTTCAAGCCGATCAACGATCTGTTCGGCCACAAGGCTGGCGACGACATCCTGATCCAGGTCGCGATGCGGCTGCGCGCCTCTATGGACGGCTATTCCACGGTCTGCCGCATCGGCGCCGACGAATTCGCTTTTCTCTATCCGATGGTATTCAGCGAGGACGCTGCGGCCGAAAAGTCGCGCATGCTGATCGAGATCCTGTCGGCGCCCTACGATGTCGGCGAACGCACCGCCAGGCTTTCGGCCTCGGTCGGCTGCTCGTTGTTCTATTCGGGCGACGAGACCACGGAAATCCTCATCAACAAGGCAGAGACGGCACTCTACCACGCCAAGCGTTCCGGCCGTGGCCGCGTCGTCGTCTACACCCGTGAGATGGAAGAAGCGGCCAAGCGCGTCACCCGCATCGAACAGGCGCTGCGCCGGGCTGTCTCGGCCGGCGAGGTGGAGCCGCATTTCCAACCCATCGTCGATCTCGCCACGCGCCGCACCATCGGCTTCGAGACGCTGGCGCGCTGGACCGACCGCGACCTGGGTTCCGTGCCGCCGACCGTCTTCATTCCCATCGCCGAGGAGCGTGGCATCATCGGCCCGTTGTCGCAGCTGGTGCTGCGCAAGGCGACGGAGGCCGCCAGAAGCTGGCCGAAGGACCTGTTCCTGTCGTTCAACCTGTCACCCTCGCAGCTCGTCGACCAGAACACCGGCCTGCACATACTGGCGATCCTCGACCGCACCGGCTTCGATCCGCGCCGGCTGGAGATCGAGATCACCGAGACCGGCCTGATGAACGACCCGGCCTCGGCCGCTCAGATCGTCGAGGATCTGCGCCGCGTCGGCATCCGCGTCTCGCTCGACGATTTCGGCACCGGCCAGTCCTCGCTCGGCCGCTTGCGCGAATTCCATTTCGACAAGCTCAAGATCGATCGCGCCTTCGTCTCCTCCATTCTCGACGACAGGCCGTCGGAACACATCATCCGCGCTATCCTCGCAATGTGCGAAGGGCTCGGCATGGACGTCGTCGCCGAAGGAATCGAGCAGGAAGCGCAGGCCGATCGCCTGGTCCAGTTTGGCTGCGCCGGCGGACAGGGCTATCTGTTCGGCAAGCCGGTCGATGCCGACGCCACGCTCGGCTATCTCCGCGATTCCTTCCGCGGCGCCCTGCGCGCCAAGGCGATCTGACCGGCGGTCCTCCGCAATCCCCAACCCCGACGGTGCTGCCGTGCGCATCCGGTGCGGCGCATTGTCGTTTTGTCTGACATAAGCCCTGAAATTCGGCGGTTCGCCCTTGCCCGAGCGCCTTGCGTGGCTAGGATGCGCGCCGATCACGCTACGGCGCCGCGCGTCTTTCAAGACGCGCAAAGGACGCTGTAGCATTTAACATTTGCGCATGATCCCTTTCCGAAAATCGATCCGATTTTCGGGGTCATGCGCTGGGAGACAACAACGATGATGCCATCGGCGCATTTTGCCGACCTCGAAGGAGCCTCGGTGCTGATCACCGGCGGCGGCTCCGGAATTGGCGCGGCACTGACCGAGGGTTTTGTGCGCCAGGGCGCCAATGTCGCCTTCATCGACATCGCCGACGGCCCAAGCACAGCTCTTGCCGACCGCATCGAGAAAGAATTCGGCCGCCGGCCGCTCTATCTCAAGACCGATTTGCGCGATGTCGAGGCCCTGCGGGCGTCCGCCGCGAAGGCTGCCGAGGCGCATGGCGATGTCACCGTGCTGGTCAACAATGCGGCCTGGGACGAACGCCACGCCGTCGAAGACGTGACGGTCGAGTTCTGGGACAACAACCAATCCATTAATCTGAGGCCGCATTTCTTCACCGCGCAAGCGGTGGCGCCGGGCATGAAGCGGGCCGGCGGCGGCTCGATCATCAACTTCACCTCGACGTCCTATCTGATCAACCACCCCGACATGCCGTCCTACACGGCCGCCAAGGCCGGTATCCTCGGTCTGACCAAGGGGCTGGCCGGCAAGCTCGGTGTGGACGGCATCCGCGTCAACGCCATCGCGCCCGGCTGGGTGATCACCGAGCGGCAGAAGGAGCTCTGGGTGACCGAACAGGGGCTTGCCGCCCATGTCGCCAAGCAGTGCATAAAACAGGTGATGCAGCCCGACGACATCGTCGGCACGGTGCTGTTCCTGGCCTCGGACGCTTCGCGCATGCTGACGGCGCAGATGCTGATCGTCGATGGAGGTTTCCTGTGAGCCAAGCCGGCAACGCACCGGCGGTCGCCGCCGTCGACTGGGGCACGACCCGCATGCGGGTCTGGCTGATCGACGGGCAAGGCAAGATGCTTGCCGAACGCCGCGGCGATGACGGCCTGATCACCGCGCAGCAAAAGGGCTTTTCGACCATCCTCGAAGGGCATCTGGCGGCGATGGGAGCACCAGCGGCGCTGCCCGTCATCATCTGCGGCATGGCCGGGTCCCGCCAGGGCTGGCTCGAAGCGCCCTATGTCACCGTGCCGGCGCCGCTTACCGCCATCCTTGCGGGCGCCGCCAGCGTGCCCGGACAGAGCCGTGACATCCGCATCGTTCCGGGTCTGGCCCAGCGGCTGACTGACGCGCCCGACGTCATGCGCGGCGAGGAAACCCAGCTTGCCGGCGCCGGCCTGCCGGCCAGGGGGCGCCAGTTGGTCTGCATGCCCGGCACCCATTCGAAATGGGTGCTGGTCGAGGATGGCGCGGTTGCCGGCTTCGGCACCTGGCCGACCGGCGAGCTGTTTTCCGTGCTAGCCGCGCACTCGATCCTGCGCCATTCGCTCGGCGAACATCCGAAGCCCGTCACATCGGACAATCCGTTCTTCCGCCGCTGGTGCGAAACCGCATTGGGCGAAGGCGGCGATGTCACCTCGCGGCTGTTTTCCATCCGCGCCGCCGGCCTGCTGCAGGATCTGAAAGCCGACGATGCCGCCGCCTGCCTGTCCGGCCTTTTGATCGGCGGCGAGATCGCCTCCGCCAGCCGCCGGCATGGCGCCGGCGCCGAACCCGTGGTGCTGATTGCCTCCGGCGCGCTGGCCGCACTCTACCAGGCCGCACTTGGTCTTGCTGGGCTTGAGGTCCGGGCCGTCGACGCCGACGAGGCAGTGCGTGCCGGTCTCGTCGAGGCGGCGCGCGAGAACGGCATGATCGCCAGAATTGGAGTTGCCCGATGAGCCAGACCGCACCGTTTCCAAAACTCAAGCGCGGCCTGGTTGCCATCCTTCGCGGGCTCAAGCCCACCGAGGCGATGGCCATGGGCCAGGCGCTGTTCGACGCCGGCATCGAGGCGATCGAAGTGCCGCTCAACTCGCCGCAACCGTTCTCGTCGATCGCCCGCATCGTCCAAGTGCTGCCGAAAACGGCGCTGGTCGGCGCCGGCACGGTGCTGACGCCGGCCGATGTCGATGGCTTGCACCAGGCCGGAGGGCGGCTGCTGGTCAGTCCCAACATCGATGCCGAGGTGATGGCGCGCGCCATGCATTACGGCATGGTGACGATGCCCGGCGTGTTCACGCCGACCGAAGCCTTCCTGGCGATCAAGCTCGGCGCCTCGGCCCTGAAATTCTTCCCGGCGAGCGTGCTGGGCGCCGGCGGCATTTCCGCGATGCGCGCGGTGTTGCCGGCGCAGACATTGGTCGGCGCCGTCGGCGGTGTCTCTGAAAAAGATTTTGCCGGCTACAAGGCTGCCGGCGTGACCGCCTTTGGTCTGGGCTCCAGCCTGTTCAAGCCGGGCATGAGCGTCGACGAGGTGGCCGCGCGTGCGCACGCTGCCGTCGCGGCCTGGGATGCGGTGTTCGGAGAAGCAGGATGAGCGAAGCGATCGTTTCGGTTTTTTCCGATCACGTCTGCCAGCTCGGCGAGGGGCCGAGCTACGATCCCGCCACCGATACGCTCTACTGGTTTGACATCGTCAACAGCCAGCTTCTGGAAAAGCGGCTGTCCGGCGGCGCGACCACCGTCCATGAGCTTGGCCAAATGGCGAGCGCCATCGCCGTCATCGACGACAAGCGCCAGCTGATCGCCGCCGAGACCGGCCTTTATGTCCGCGATGTCGCGACCGGCAAGCTGACGCTGCACACGCCTGTCGAGGCCGACAATCCGGTCACGCGCTCCAACGATTCCCGCGTCCATCCCTGCGGCGCCCTGTGGATGGGCACCATGGGCAAGGGCGAGGAAAAAGGCGCGGGTTCGATCTACTGGTTTTTCAAGGGCGAACTGCGCCAGCTGTTTTCGGACATCACCGTCTCCAATTCGATCTGTTTTACCGAGGATGGCGCGATCGCTTACTACACCGACACCTCGACCGGGATGCTGATGCGCGTCGCCTGCGACCCGGCGACCGGTCTGCCTGCCGGTGAGCCCAAGCTGTTCGTCGACCACCGCTCGGCCAAAGGCTATATCGACGGATCCGTGCTCGACCGCGACGGCATCCTGTGGAACGCCGTCTGGGGCGGCAGCGTCATCGAAGCCTACGAACCCGACGGCAAGCTCGTCCGCACGGTCGCCATGCCGGTGACGCAGCCATCCTGCCCAGCCTTCGTCGGCGCCAAGGCCGACCGGCTGGCGGTCACCTCCGCCTGGTCGGGCAAGGATGAGAAGCAGCGTCTGCTGGATCTGCAGGGCGGCATGACCTTTCTGCTCGATATTCCCGTCAACGGCCGCTTCGAGCCGCGCGTGCTGATCGCCTGATCGAACTGGATTCTATGGTCGGACGGTGCGTTGTCACGCCACCGCCCGCACCGTGTCGGTTTCGCGAGAGCCTGACGTCTCGACCATGCGATGGTAGGTGATCGTACCGCCGGGGATCGTTCATCTCATGCCAAGCCCTAAGCCGAAACTGATACTCGTCCATGAGCCGGAAAAGGCTTGTTTCGACCGTCTGGTCGCCGACGGCCATGCGCCGCAGCGCGCAACCGAAATCGCGTCCTATCTGGCGCAGTCGACCGATCTCGCTCCTGAATTCGACGTGCTTGGCCGTGCCTGCCAGGCACGCGGCCTGTCGTTCGCGCCGGTGGGGCTCGACGACGCTGCCAGCGTGCTCGCCGGCGAGCATCCCAGCACAACGGTGGTCTGGACGCTGACCGACGGCATCGCCTATTTCCGCGGCGGCGCGGCGCCCGCTTTGGCGCGACTGGGCGGTTTCAAGACAATCGGCGCCGACGATGCGCTGTTCGCGCTCTGCCAGGACAAGTTCCGCTCCGGCGCCGTGCTCGGCGCGCTCGGCCTGCCGGTGCCACAGGCTGGGCTCGCGCGTGACGGCCAATGGCTGGTCGAGCCGCCGGCCTCGCCCGCCGGCTGGTTCGTCAAGCCCAACCGGCTCGGCGCCAAGATCGGCATCTGGCCGGAGTCGCGCTGCAGCGATCTCGCCCACGCTTTGGAGCTCAGCCGGCGCGTCTTTTCGGCCTATCGCGACGATGTCGTCGTCCAGCCCTACGTCGCCGGCCGCAACGTGCGCGCCAGTTTCCTTAGCCTGATGCCGGGCGCGGGAGTCGAAGTGCTTGGCGTGGCCTTTGTCGATTCAGGCGCCGATTTCCAGACCATGGCCGACAGCCTGGCGCTCTACGGCGACACTGGCGAGGCAGCGAAAGCGGCGGGACATTACGCCGAGCCGGAGCTCGTCGCGGTCGCCGACAGCCAGCCGGCCGCCGACGCCAGGATTCGTGCGATCGCCGGGCGGCTGATGAGCGGGCTCGGCCTGCGCGACGTGTTTTCCATCGATCTCAGGGTCGAGGCCGACGACACCGTCCACCTCATCGAGTTCGAGGTCTGCCCCGGCCTGCCCTGCTTCGATTTCCGCGCCTATTGCCGCCAGCAATGGGGCCTCGAGCTTGCCGATGCCATAGCCGAGACAGCGGCGAGCCGGCTGATCGGCCAAGAGCATCGCGCCTGAAGGCGCTACGGCAGATCGCGGGCCGACCGGCGGACGCGTTTCACTACGGCATTCGCTCGACCGCCTGCAAGGCGGGATCCATCTTGTCCCAGGCATGGCCGTGGCTCGTGTAAGTCACCATCTGTGGGCTGAACTGTTCCGGATCGTCGAGGCTGGCCGCATGGACCGCTATGAATTCCGGCATGGCGACGGATATCAGAAAGACCGGCGTTCCGCAGGTTGGACAGAAGGTGTGGATTTTTTCATTGCCGCTGGCGCCCGCCACACGCCAGGTGCTCACCTCCCCGGTAATGGCCATATCGGCGCGCTGGCCGAAGGTCAGGTAGGATCCGTGGCCGGTGCCTGAGCGCTTCTGGCAATCGCTGCATTGGCAGTGGTTCTGGAAGATAGGCTCGTCATTGGTCTCGTAACGGATCGCGCCGCATGCGCAGCCGCCGGTATAGCGCTGGGTCATTGTTATTCTCCACGGGTCTGATTCTGCTCGAGGTCGCAACATCAGGCCGACTTCGGCTTGGCGAAAATATCGATGCCGCTGCCGGTTTCGAGGAAGGATTTCAGGCTGGACAGCACCGCCGGCCAACCCTGGCTGACGCCCTTCGCCATGCCGCTGCCGGCCTCGAGCTCGTCATGGCTGACGGTCAGCCGCACCATGGTGTCGTATTCCTCGATGGCGAACGTCACGCGGCTGGTTTTTGACGGATCGTCCGCCTGCGAAGCGTTCGCCCAGGTGATGACGAGGCGGGTCGGCGGCGAAATCTCGACGACCTTGCCGACGAGTTCGACGGTCCGTTCGTCCTTGGCGCGGATGTGCTCCCATTTCGAGCCCGGCGTCCATTCGGAGACGTTCTCGTGGCCCCAGTAGCGCTTTGCGATCTCGGGCTTGATTATCGCCTCGAACACCTTCTGCGGCGTCGAGCGGATATAGGTCACGTAGACAAAGCTCGTGGTCTCTCTGGTGGTCATTGGTCTTCTCCTTCGAGTTCCTGCTTCAGGTCGTGCAGCAGGCTGAGCCGCTGCCGTTCGAATTTCCGTACCCAGCGCTCGTAGACTTCGTGCAGCGGCACGGGATTGATGAAATGTAGTTTTTCGCGGCCGCGCTTGACCGTGCTCACCAGGTTGGCCGCCTCCAGCAGGTCGAGGTGCTGGGTGGCGGATTGCCTGGCCATGTCCAGATGATCGCAAAGCTGACCGAGCGTCTGCCCGTTCTGCTCGCACAGAAGGTCGAGCAGCCTTCTGCGCGTCGGGTCGCCCAGCGCTTTGAAAACCTTGTCGGCGTCCATCTGCCTCACTCTGTTGTAAGGCATAATATGCAGGTAAATACCTGCATGTCAACCGGCAATCCGACCGGCGTTGAATGACCGCTCGTCGGCACGGCTCCGCACCTGGCAACTGCGCCAGGCAGATCACCGTGAAATCGCGGAGCAAAGATATGTAAAATGAGCCTGCGAGGCTTCAAACGCCGCCAGGCTCTATCCGATTTTGAGCACGTCTCCGGCTAGAACCGGAACTATGCTTGCAGGGGACCTCAGGCGCCCTCGACCAGGACAATCTCGCCATCGGCGACCTTCTGCCGGATGGCGGCGGCGCGCTGGTATTCCGGCGAGTGGTAGCAATCGTGTGCGGCAGCCAGCGATTCGAACTCGATGATGACATTGCGTGCGCGGCCGGGGCCTTCGGCCTTTTCATGCTCGCCGCCGCGCGCCAGGAATTTCGCGCCGAAGCGCTCGAAGGCGGGTTTGGCGGCGGCCACGTAGTCCTTGTAGCCTTCCGCGTCGCGCACATCGACACGAGCGATCCAGTATCCTTTGGGCATTTTCTTGGTCTCCGAACTTGTTCCTGGAAATCTCAGGCCGAGCGCATCTCGTCGAGGATGGCTTCGGCCGCTTCCCGTTTGTTGGCCGCAGCAATGATCGGACGGCCGACGACGAGGTGGCTGGCGCCGTTGCGAATCGCCTGGCCCGGCGTCACCACGCGCTTCTGGTCGCCATGGTCGCTGCCCGCCGGCCGGATGCCGGGCGTCACCACCGCCATGTCGGGTCCCACGATCCGGCGCACCGCCTCGGCCTCCGCGGCCGAGCAGACGATGCCGCCCATGCCGGCATGCAGCGCCTGTTCCGAGCGCCTAAGCACCAGCGTATGCGGATCGTACTCATAGCCGACGTCGATCATGTCCTGCTCGTCCATCGAGGTCAGAACGCTGACGGCAAGCAGGCAAAGGTCGCTGCCTCTGGCCGCCTCTACGGCGGCCTGCATGGCCTTGGGATAGGCGTGGATGGTCAGCATGGTCACGCCCATCTTGACGATGTTCTCGACACCCTTGGCCACCGTGTGGTCGATGTCGAGCAGCTTCATGTCCAGGAAGACGTTGGTGCCGCCGCTGGCCAGCTCCCTGGCGAAGTCGAGCCCGCCGGCGAAGGCAAGCTGGTAGCCGATCTTGTAGAAGGAGACGATGCCGTCGAGTTCGCGCACTGCCTGCTCGGCTTGCTTCACTGTCGGCACGTCGAGGCCGACGATGAGCCGGTCGCGCATGCTATTGGCGATCATGCCTCGATCCGGGTGGACAGCAGGCGCGAGGTCTCGATCAGCGTGCGGCATAGGTGCTCCATCGATTTGTGCAGTCTTTCGTCACGGAAATTTCCATCCTCGTCGAAGGCGTCACCGCCGTCGGGCACCGAGCATTCCGGCGTCACCACCTCCATCTGGCAACGCACCAGCACCGCGCGCAGATGGTTGATGCAGCGGATACCGGCAAAGTGCCCGTTGGAGGACGAGCAGAGGCCAACGACCTTGCCGGCCAGCGGCCTGACTGGCCGGCCACCATCCCTGCGCACCCGGCTCACCCAGTCGATCGTGTTCTTGAGCAGCGGCGGAATGGAGCCGTTATATTCGGGTGTGGCGATCAGCAGCCCGTCATGGGCGACAATCAGACGGCCGAGTTTCTGGGCGTTTTCGGGAACGCCTTTTTCCTTTTCCAGGTCCTCGTCCATGATCGGCAGGGGGTATTCGGCGAGCGAGATGCGGGTCACCTCGGCACCTTGCATGGCGAGTTCCTTTTGCGCCACGTCGGCGGCCCTGCCGCTATAGGCGCCGCTGCGCACCGAGCCGGCGAAGACGAGGATTTTCGGGATCACTGCCATTGGCCACCCTTGTTCCCGGACAGGTACAGCCAAGGACGGCTCAAATCAACGGCTGGATAGGGGAATAGGGCAGTAGGGAATATGGGAGTAGAAAATAGCCTGGAAATGGAACCCTTCATCCCTACTCTCTTACTCCCCTATTGCCCTATTCCCTTCTCACTAGTGCGCTTCGCGGCGATAGATCCACAGCTGCGTCGGCGGAATGTTGCGGAGGATGAAATCGAAATGCTTGACCGTGTAGTCACCGCGGCCGGCCGGGATCGGCGACATCGGTCCGTAGGTCAGCTGCACGATCGGCCGTCCGGCCGGGATGCGGTCGAGCAGGCTCTCGATATAGGCGATGCGCTGGGCGACCGGAAAGTTGAGCAGCGGCACGCCCGAAACGACGGAATCGAAGATCATCCCGCTCTTGTCGCCAAGCGTGGCGTTGAGGTTGAAGGCGTCGCCCTCGATGACGTTGACGCCGGGATAGAGCCGCCGCAGGTGACGAACGAAATCCGTGGAATATTCGACAGCGTAGAGGTTTTCGGGGCGTACGCCCTGGGCGAGGATGGCGCGGGTGATGACGCCGGTACCGGGACCGACCTCGAGCACTGGCAGGCCGGATTTAGGATTGACGATCGAGGCCATCTTGCGCGCGGTGATCGAACTGGTCGGCACGATCGAGCCAACCGTCTTCGGCTTGTCGATCCAGCCCTTGAAGAATTTGAGTTCGTCGTCGAACTTTTCGACAAGCGCCTTCCGCAGTCCAGGGCCACGTGTCATGCAAGCTCTCCTCAGCGCTCCCCGCAAAGTTACTTAGCACCTGAGCGGTGCTAGGCAAGGCGCGGCCGGACGCATGTCGTGGATAAGATAATTTTCGTCGCGTCTCAAGGGGCGACGCGATTCAAGGATTTACGCGTGGCAAATCGGCTTACGCGGGCCAAAGTGCATCAACGCTCGCCGAAAGACTCGAAGAAATCCTTCATACGGGCGAAAAAGCCGCTCGATTGAGGCGAATTGTCCTGCGAGGAGAGCTGTTCGAACTCCTCCAGAAGTTCGCGCTGGCGCCGGGTCAGGTTCTGCGGCGTCTCGACCGCGGTCTGGATGTAGAGGTCGCCGACATTAGGCTGGCGCAGCACAGGCATGCCCTTGCCCTTGAGGCGGAACTGGCGCCCGTTCTGTGTGCCTTCGGTCACCTTGACCTTGGTCTGCGTGCCGTCCAGCGTCGTCACCTCGAAGGAGCCGCCAAGGGCTGCCGTCGTCATCGAGATCGGCACCTTGCAATAGAGATCGGCGCCGTCGCGTTGGAAGAACTCGTGCGGTTTGACCGCCAGGAAAATATAGAGGTCGCCCGAGGGCCCGCCGCGCAGGCCGGCTTCGCCCTCATTGGCAAGGCGGATGCGGGTGCCGTCCTCGATGCCGGCCGGGATGTTGACCGACAGCGAACGCTCCTCGGTGACGCGGCCCTGGCCGGCGCATTTCGGGCACGGATCCTTGATCGTCTGGCCGCGCCCCTGGCATTGCGGGCAGGTCCGCTCGATCGAGAAGAAGCCTTGCGTGGCGCGCACCTTGCCGTGGCCGTTGCACATCGAGCAGGTGACGGGCTGGGTGCCGGGCTTAGCGCCGCTGCCCGAACATTCAGAGCACGAGATCGACGCCGGCACCCGGATCTGTGCGGTCTTGCCGGCAAAAGCCTCTTCCAGGGTGATTTCCATGTTGTAGCGCAGGTCGGCGCCGCGCTCGCGGCCGCCCGACGAGCGGCGCTGGCGCCCGCCCATCATGTCGCCGAAAATGTCCTCGAAAATGTCGGCGAAGCCGCCGGCGCCAAAGCCTTGGGCCCCGCCATTCATGCCGCCCTGTTCGAAGGCGGCGTGACCGAAGCGGTCATAGGCCGCGCGCTTCTGCGGGTCTTTCAGCGTCTCGTAGGCTTCGTTGATTTCCTTGAACTTGTGCTCGCAGGAATGGTCGCCGGGGTTGCGATCGGGATGGAATTGCATGGCGAGCTTGCGGAAAGCGCTCTTGAGCTCCTTCTCATCGGCGCCTTTTGCACGCCCAGCGTCTCGTAGAAATCAGCTTTCATTTTTTCCCGCTGTCCGGATGCTCAACGTCTTGAAGCATTGTTGCGTCTCTTGCCGGCACTGACGCTTCGATTTAGGTGCGATGGAAGGGGGATGCCAGTGTCGACGCGGCTTTGCCTGCATTTTTTCAGCAAGGCCCGCTGTTTTTCTGCAAGGGGTTGCAAAAAAGCCCGGCCTTCGCCGGGCTTTTCGCTTTATCTTGCCGTCAAACGGTTCAGGCCGACTTCTTCTTGTCGTCGTCCTCGTCGATTTCCTCGAAATCGGCGTCGACAACGTCACTGTCCTTGGCGGCGTCCGCCTTGGCGTCGGCTTCCGCCGCTTCCTTCTGCGAAGCCTCGTACATGGCCTGGCCAAGCTTCATAGAAGCCTCGGCCAGCGCCTGGCTCTTGGCTTCGATGTCGGCCGCGTCGTCGCCTTCGGTCGCGGTCTTCAGCGCCGCGATCGCGTCGGAGATCGCCGTGCGCTCGCCTTCCGAAACCTTGTCGCCATATTCCTTCAGCGACTTCTCCGAGGAATGCAGCAGCGCTTCGGCCTGGTTGCGGGCCTCGACCAGCGCACGCCGCTTCTTGTCGGTCTCGGCATTGGCCTCGGCGTCCTTGACCATCTTCTCGATGTCGGCGTCCGAAAGGCCACCCGATGCCTGGATGCGGATCTGGTGCTCCTTGCCGGTGCCCTTGTCCTTGGCCGAAACGTTGACGATGCCGTTGGCGTCGATGTCGAAGGTGACCTCGATCTGCGGTACGCCGCGCGGCGCCGGCGGAATGCCGACCAGGTCGAACTGGCCGAGCGCCTTGTTGTCGGCGGCCATTTCGCGCTCACCCTGGAAGACCCGGATGGTCACTGCCGACTGTGAGTCCTCGGCCGTCGAGAACACCTGGCTCTTCTTGGTCGGGATCGTCGTGTTGCGTTCGATCAGGCGGGTGAACACGCCACCCAGCGTCTCGATGCCGAGCGACAGCGGCGTCACGTCGAGCAACAGCACGTCCTTGACGTCGCCCTGCAGCACGCCGGCCTGGATGGCGGCGCCGAGAGCGACGACCTCATCCGGATTGACGCCCTTGTGCGGCTCCTTGCCGAAGAACTGCTTCACGATTTCCTGGATCTTGGGCATGCGGGTCATGCCGCCGACCAGGACGACTTCGTCGATCTCGCCCGCCTTCAGGCCGGCATCCTTCAATGCCGCCTTGCAAGGGGCAATCGTGCGCTGGACGAGGTCGTCGACCAGCTGCTCGAACTTGGCGCGCGTCAGCTTCAGCGTCAGGTGCTTCGGCCCGGTCGCGTCGGCGGTGATGAAGGGCAGGTTGATTTCGGTCTGGGTGGTCGACGACAGCTCGATCTTGGCCTTTTCAGCCGCCTCCTTGAGGCGCTGCAGGGCAAGCTTGTCGTTCTTCAGGTCGATGCCCTGTTCCTTCTTGAACTCGGCCGCCAGGTATTCGACCAGGCGCATGTCGAAATCCTCGCCGCCGAGGAAGGTGTCGCCATTGGTCGACTTGACCTCGAACACGCCATCGCCGATTTCGAGCACCGAAATGTCGAACGTGCCGCCGCCAAGGTCATAGACGGCAATGGTCTTGCCTTCCTTCTTGTCGAGGCCATAGGCAAGCGCTGCCGCGGTCGGCTCGTTGATGATGCGCAGCACTTCAAGGCCGGCGATCTTGCCGGCATCCTTGGTCGCCTGGCGCTGGGCGTCGTTGAAATAGGCCGGAACGGTGATGACCGCCTTCTCGACCTTTTCGCCGAGATAGGCTTCCGCCGTCTCCTTCATCTTCTGCAGGATCATGGCCGAAATCTGCGAGGGCGACTGCTTCCTGCCGCCGGCTTCGACCCAGGCATCGCCATTGTCGCCCTTGACGATCTTGTAGGGGACAAGCTTCTTGTCCTTCTCCGTCACCGGATCGTCATAGCGGCGGCCGATCAGGCGCTTGACCGCGAAGATGGTGTTTTCAGGATTGGTGACCGCCTGGCGCTTGGCCGGCTGGCCGACCAGACGTTCGTCGTCGCCCGAGATGGCGACGATGGAAGGCGTCGTGCGCGCGCCTTCCGCATTCTCGATTACCTTGGGCTCCTTGCCATCCATGATGGCGATGCAGGAGTTGGTGGTGCCGAGATCGATACCGATTACTTTTGCCATTTCTCTAGTCTCTCCGCTAAGCAGGCTCTCAGGACCCGTACAGGCGTTCCGACGAAAGCCCCTGTTCACAAGAAATCCCGTTCCGGCAACCGGCATTCCGGCGCCGAACGGCTTGGCGCGTATATAAGAACAGGCGGCATCGCGCGCAAGCATTCTGCGCAGGCCTTCCATGAACCTTTCCATCTCCGCCCGCGACTGATCTCCAGGTGCCGCATGGTGCGGCCCGGAAAGGAAGCCCCCATGACCAATAACCCAGAGGCTCTGAGGTCTCCGGGAACAACAGGAGCTCGGCGCGACCACCGCCTTCGGGACGGGGTCGATGCGCTGGGCTTTCCGCTGATTCCGTTGACCCTGCGTAAGACCAGGCGTATCGTCGTCTTGAGGAAAGCAGACAATTCGATCAGGGAAGAACGAGCCGGACCGCCGCGCCTTGCCCTGATTTGCGCGGCCAGCCCCGACGTTCTCCCGTCGACTACGGGGGGTAGTGTCATGTCTCGCATCCGCGGCTCGTTCGTGTCGTCTCTTGATGGCGGCTTGCGCCGTGCTGTGCATCCAGGCGGGTTGCTGGCGCTGGCACTCGGCCTGTGGCTGGGCGCCGCGCAGGCGCAGGAAACCCGGATCATCTATCCCGGCTCGATGGCGGTGACCGGATTCTCCGGCACCATCATTCCCAATTTCGACCCCCCTGATTCCGAAAAAGAGGGCCTGCCGCCCGGCGTCGATCCGGTCGACGAAACCTTCATCGACCCCACGCGCGCCACCTTGCGCGTGTTCGACGTTTCGCATCTGGGCGGCCCAGCCTCCGGCCAGCTGGTCAACACGCCGCCGCCCTTCGAGGTGACGGCGGAGCAGATCGGCCAGGTGTTCGGCGTCACCTATGATGACGGCGTGCGCGACGGCGTTCCATCGGGCATTCCCAATCTCTATGCCGGCGCCACCTCGCTGCACGGCATCCGTATCGTCACCCCGGATGCCGACGATGACGGCCGCCCCGAGAGGCAGCGCCGCGGCGCTGCCGGCGCCACCTTCATGGATGGCCAGTTCGGCACCGAAAACGGTGGCGGGCCGGGCACCGTCTGGAAGATCGACGGCATCACCGGCCAGGTCTCCAAATTCGCCGACATCGACACCAACAGCGGTCCCGGCATCGGCAATCTCACTTTCGACGCCACTCACCGCGAGTTCTTTGCGTCCGATCTCGACACCGGCCTGATCCATCGCATCGACGCCGAAGGCAGACTGATCGACAGCTTCGATCACGGCGTTGCCGGCCGGCCCACGCATGGGCTCGCTCCCGTCGCCGACGATGGTTCGGTGATGGACATACAAGGTGCCGCCTTCGATAGCGAAGACCCCGACAGCTGGGGCTACACGCAGGACGAGCGCCGCGTCTGGGGTGTCTCCTACCATGGCGGCCGGCTCTACTATTCGGTCGGCGAAAAGTCGGAAATCTGGTCGGTGGGCATCGCTCGCGACGGCAGTTTTGCCGGTGACCCGCGCTGGGAACTGACGGTCAGGGCCGACAAGGACTACGCCGTCACCGACATCGCCTTCGACAACAGCGGCTTCATGTACCTGGCCCAGCGCGGTCCGGTCGAGAACCGTTACGATTACAGCCAGTTCGCCGATTCCGGTAAAGGCGAGGTCATCCGCTACTTCCGGGAGAACCCGGACGATCCGGAAACGGAATCGCTCTGGGTCGAAGTGCCGCAGGAATATGCGGTCGGCTTCCCCCAAGGCAACCGGCAGTCGGCCGGCGGTCTTGATCTGCAATATGGCTATGATGCCGACGGCAATCTCGACAGCTCCGTCTGCACGCAGACGCTGGTCAACACGGGCGACAAGCTGCGCGACAATCCTTCACTCGCCGAACAGCTCGCAGCCGGCGGGCCGCTGGCCGTACACGGTGTGCAGATCACGCCGAAAGAGCTGGTCAAGCCGGCCAATGTGCCGCCCTTCGGCTCATGGTTCGTCGACTTCGACGGTTATTTCGAAGACCCGGAGGTCGAGGGCCATGTCGGCGATGTTGCCGTCTGGCACCCTTGCGAGGGCCGCGCCGGCTATTACGAGGAAATCCCGGGCGGCTACCTGCCCCCCTTCTACCCGCCGGATTTCCCACCACCCGGCAACCTGCCTCCATGTCTCGACGTCGACGACGTCCAGTATTACTGCACGCCTTCCGGCCTCGAGGCCGATCTCTATCTCCATGACCATGCCGGCTTCGGCGGCGATTCGATCAAGGTCCAGTCCAGGACGCCAGGCGTCGGGGTGACATCATCCCAGTCGCATGCGCCCGGCAAGCCCTACACGATCGACATCACCGGCCACTATCCGGGCGACACAGTCGATGTCGGGCTCTGCTTCTACAGGAAGTCCGACAAGGACAAGGGTGGCTATTACCCTTGCTGCAAGATGACTTTGCCGCTCAGAACCCCAGCCGCCAGCTGCGAACGTTGAGGAGGGGAAGATGAAAAATCTCGCACTCTCCCCGCTCGCAACGAACGCCCAAACAACCGTCATGGAGACGATCATGAAACCCCTGTCATACGCCAGGCGCGGCGCGCGCTGGCTGATGGCGGCCGGTATCGCGGTCGCCATGTTCACCCCGGTGCAAGGCTTTGCAGAAGACGCTGCCTCGATCACCCCGGAGCTGAAGCTCGATCTTGACAGTTCGCGCGTCGTCACTCCGAGGCCTGACCAGGTGGTGCCTTTCTTCACCAAGACAGGCGTTCAAAGAGGCTGCGATTACGTCGTCTACTCGCTGAGCTTCGGCTTGCGCGGCGATCCGCAGGGCCTTGCCGACCCGAGCCTCGAGGCCAGGCTGAAGAAGGTCAGGATCGACTTCAAGGACCAGCTTCCGCACGGCCTTGCGATCATCAACGTCAACGTGTCCGGCGACGGCACGGATTCGTCCGGCGGATCACTGCCGGGTGCAACGATCAGCACTTCGGCTGACCCGAACGATACTGCCACGGTTTCGGACTTCCGGATCTCCACGTCCGATGTCGACGGCGTCGGCGCTGCCAACGAGCGTGTGATCAACTTCGCGATCACGGCCAAGATCGATCGTGCGGCATTTCCCGCGCCGATGATCGTCGACAACCAGGGCATGATCAAGGTGACGGCCGGACCGGGCACCGGGACCATCATCCCGTCGCAGGATCCGGGCAAGCCCGACGACGGTGACTTCAAGACCGGCGTGAAGACCTCGATCAAGATCGACGTCACCAAGTGCAATCCGCCACCGCCACCTCCCGGCAAGGAATGCTTCAAGGTGGAACGCGGCACGGTCGACTGCGTGCCCGGCGGCGGCGCCTTCATCTACCACATGCCGGTCGGCCCGGAGATGGGCGGCAAGTGGGTGCAGGTGTCGACGAGCACGCCCGGCATCAACATCATCCCCGATACCCAATTGGTGCCGGCGGGCGGCGGTGTGCTCAACTGGAAGATCGTCGGTGCCTCGCCCGGCGACGTCATCCACCTCATCGTCACCGGCATCGAAACCTATGCCGGTCCGAAGGAAGGCTGGGGCCTGTGCTGCACGCAGACGATCGACATCGTCATCCCGCGAGACCAGAGGTGCCCGCCCAGGGACAAGGAGCCGGACCTCAAGGTCGAGAAACGCGCCGACGTGACGCGTTGCACGATGGGCGGCGGCTGCGACTTCACCATCAGGGTCACCAATGTCGGCACCGGTGCCTACCACGGCAAGATCGTGCTCGACGAGGTGACGCTGCCGGCCGGCTCGACGCTCGATTCAGGGCCAAATCCGCCCTGGGTCTGCGTACCCGGAACCACCCCGATGACCTGCACCTATCCGGTGACCACGCTCAATCCGGGGGCCTCCGTCGACCTCAAGCTTGGTTTCAAGCCGGCCGGAGGCTGGCAAGGCGGTGCTTTACGCAACTGCGCCACCTATAACTATGGCGCCAGCGGCAAGCCGCTGTTCGGCAGCCAGTCGAACGATCGCGGCTGTGCCTCGATCCCGATCTGCCGGCGCGGCGACCGTGACCGCGACTGCCGGCCGCCGGTGGAGAAGAAGGTCGACCTGATCCTGAAGAAGCGTGCCCGCGTCCCGGTCTGCTCGGCCGACGGCATCTGCACCTTCGTGATCGACATCATCAACAACGGCAGCGCCACCTACAATGGACCGCTGACGGTGATCGACAATTATCCGGGCGGCGCGCCGTCCTCCTCGACCTTCGGGCCGAGCCCGCCCTGGACATGCGGACCGAACGGCCCCGGCCAGTTCCGCTGCGACAATGCCGGCATCTCGCTGCCTGCGGGCGCCTCGACGCCGATCTTCGTGAAGGCGGTCATGCCGGCCGGCTACCAGTCGGACACTGTCGAGAATTGCGCTGAGGTGAAGCCCATCGCCGGTGAAAACGACCTCACCAACAACAAGGCCTGCGCCAAGGAACGCTTCCGTCATCCCAATGGCGGCAAGCCGACCCTGCGCATCACCAAGGTGTGCAACGGCTCGCTCGCCGGTGCCGCGGTCGTCTCTTGCCGCATCACCGTCATCAGCCTTGGCACCGCTGCCCCCAACGGTCCGGTGCGGGTCAACGATGCCGCCACGCTGGTGGCCGGCGGCGCGCCCGTCCAGATCCAGACCGTCACCCCCGACGGCGCGGAATGGGCGTGCGGACCGGTTCCGGCCAATGCGCTGTCGTGCCAGATTCCCGGTGCCGTCATGACACCTGGAACCAGCCGCCACTTCGACGTGACGGTCTCGGCGAATGGCGCGTTCGAAAACTGCGCGCGCGGCTCCTATGGGCCTGCGCCGGGCGACGACGTCGTCTATCCCTTTGGCCAGGCCTGCGCCAAGGGCGGCGGTTCTTCGACCATCCGTGTCGAAAAGACCGGCGACCGCGAATGCAGGCTCGGCCAACCCTGCTCGTTCGAGATCACCATCACCAATGACGGAGCGACCGCCTTCTCCGGGCCGGTCCGCATCGGCGATGCGATCGGCGTGGAGGGGCTCGGCAGGCTGGAAGGCGTTGAGATCACCTCGATCGATCCGCCCTTCGGCTGCTCGCCGGAACCGGCAACCTTGCCTGCGTCCTGCATTGCCAACCTGACGCTCGGCGCCGGCGAAAGCCGGGTACACCATGTCACCGTGGTCATTCCCGACGACGGCCGCCTGGCCAATCTGCAGGGCAATGTCAGCGGCCAGAATTGCGTCGGCGTGCTGTCTCCCGACACACGGGTGCAGGGCGGTGGCGACGTGCTTGGCGGCGATCAGATCAATGTGCAGGGCGATCGCGGCAAGGCCTATGCCTGCCATCCCTTCACCATTAGCCAGGAGACGAGGAAGGAATGCTCGCAAGGCTTCGTCATGAACGATGCCGGCCGCTGCGTTTGCCCCGAAGGCACCACCTACCGCAACGGCCAGTGCTCGCCGGGCGGTGGTATCGTGCCGAAGCCGGAACAGCCGAAACGCTGTGTGCTGCTCGAGGGCCAGATCCGCACCGAGGACGGCCGCTGCGTCTGCCCACGCGGAACCGGGCTCGAGAACGGCAGGTGCGTCAGGACCGACAAGCCCGAGCAGTGCACTATCCGTGGCCAGGTCCACAATGCGGATGGCGATTGTGTTTGCCCCAGGGGAACCGAGATCAGGGGCAATGGCTGCCGCCCGATCCAGCCAAAGCCGGAGCAGTGCACGATCCGTGGCCAGGTCCACGATGCCGATGGAGACTGTGTCTGCCCGCGAGGGACCGAGGTGCGCAATGGCGCCTGCCGTCCGATCCGGCCGAAGCCTGAGCAGTGCATCATCCGTGGCCAGGTCCACGACGCCGACGGAGACTGCGTCTGCCCGCAAGGCAACGAGGTCAGAAACGGCGCCTGCCGCTCGATCCGGCCAAGGCCTGACCAGTGCACCATCCGTGGCCAGGTCCACGACGCCGACGGCAATTGTGTCTGCCCGAGGGGTACCGAGGTGCGGGGCAATGCCTGCCGGCGCAAGCAGCCGACGCAGGAGCAGTGCGACATACGCGGCCAGGTCCACAACAAGCGCGGCGAATGTGTCTGCCCGCGCGGCACCGAGGTGATCAACGGCGCATGCCGCAGGCAGGAGGTGGAATGCGCACCGGGCTCGCAGATGATCGATGGCCAGTGCCAGCCGATCATCAGGAGGCGCTGCCCGGAAGGCACGATCGGGCGCTATCCGAACTGCCGGGCGGTCCGCGGACAACCGTCGCTGGAGCTGAACCCCGGCCTGCTGCTGCAGCAGGTGCTGCCACGGCGCAGGCCGCAAGTCGAACAGCGGCAGGACCAGGTTCCAGACAGAATCCTGAAGCTCCAGCAGCAATAACCACCTGCTCGACACGAGACCAGAAACCCCGCCGGAGCAATCCGGCGGGTTTTTCTTCGCAGCTGTGGGGACAAGCGGGAATTGGCCGCAGCATGATCGCGGATAACGGCACGCGTCCCAGCCTGCGCGTCGACCGCGCCTGCACCCTCGACAAGTCGGCTGCGGCGCATTAGGCAGTCGATAGGGTGGCCAACGAGAAGGACACTCGGAAAGGCCGCATCCATGAGCAGAAAGACCCTGATTGCACCATCGGTGCTGGCATCGGATTTTTCCAAACTCGGCGATGAGGTCGAAGCGGTAGCGGCAGCCGGCGCCGATTGGATACATCTCGATGTTATGGACGGGCATTTCGTGCCCAACATCACCTTTGGCCCGCCAGTGATCAAGGCGATCCGCAACCGCACCAAGGTCTTCTTCGACTGCCATCTGATGATTGCCCCGGCCGACCCCTATCTGGCCGCTTTCGCCGAGGCCGGCTGCGACGGTTTGACCGTCCATGCCGAGGCCGGCCCGCATCTTGACCGCTCGCTGCAGACCATCAGGAATCTTGGCAAGAAGGCCGGTGTGTCGCTCAATCCGGCGACGCCGGAAAGCGTGGTCGAATACGTGCTCGACCGGCTCGACCTGATCCTGATCATGACCGTCAATCCGGGCTTCGGCGGCCAGGCCTTCATCCCAGCGATCGTCGACAAGGTGACGCGGGTCAAGGCCCTCATCGGAGGCCGGCCGATCCGCATCGAGATCGACGGCGGTGTTTCAGCCGAAACCGCGCCGCTGGTCACCGCTGCCGGCGCCGATGTGCTGGTGGCGGGCGCCGCCATCTTCAAAGGCGGCAGCGTCGAGGCTTATCGGCAGAACATCCAGGCGATCAGGACGGCAGCCGATAAGGCAGCCGGTTGACCAGCAGTGTTCCCGCGTCAGTCCTGCATGCCGGCTAAGGTTCTGGTGCCGGGCGGGTTTGTGAAGCTTTTGGGGCAACGGCATCGGATGTGAGCGATTGCCTGATTCGGTTTTCAGCTCCGTCGTCTATGCCCAAAGCAGACAGTTGATCTCGCGCGAATACAAAAGAACAAAAAGAACAGATTCTCCTGCGTGCATACAAAACATGTTAAGTGCCCGCAGGTTGTGAAAAAGCGCGGAATTACAGCACTGAACTCCGAAATGCCGCATATTCCTTTGTGCTAAAGTACAATAACGTGATCTTCTGCTTGAGCAGGCGAATCTTCGCGCTGTATGGTACAAGTACGAGAAGGCGAATGCTTTCGGACTCGAATCGCCCGGGACAAGTCCTGGGGACAAGGAGTCGCTTTGACATACGGAGCTGCCAATCTGAACGACGACGCTGCCGGACCGAAGAGCACGCTTGCCACTACGGTCTATCAGCAATTGCGGGACGATCTTCTCGGCGGTGTCCTTGAAGCCGAGAGCAAGCTGCGGGTCGAGTGGGTGGTCTCCAAATATGGAGCCGGCGCCTCGCCTGTCCGCGAAGCCCTCAATCGCCTCGCCTCGGAAGGGCTTCTCGGCCGGCACGACCAGCGCGGCTTCTTCATCATGCCGGTCAGCGCCTCGGAACTCGAGGAGCTGACGCGCACCCGCTGCTGGCTCGAGGAGCGAGCGCTTCGCGAATCCATCACCCACCGCACCGCCGAATGGGAAGAACAGCTCGTGCTGGCGCTGCATCGCCTGGGACGCGCGTCACGTCTGGCACCGCAGAATCTCTTCTCGCTCAATCCCGATTGGGAGAGGCTGCATCGCATCTTCCACAGGGTGCTGATTTCGGCCTGCCGGTCGCAATGGCTGGTGGGCTTTTGCGACCAGCTCTCCGATCACGCCTATCGCTACCGGCAAATGGCCAATGATGGCGAAGGCGTCCAGCGCGACGATTTCGGCGAGCATCGTCTGATCGCCGAATGTGCCCTCGACGGTAATGCCGACGGTGCCGTCGAGGCCCTGCTCAACCACTACCGGTTGACTGCGGCCATGTGCATGAAGCGCTTCGAGCAGGACGAGGAAACGAAAGAAATCGCCGGCAAACGCGCTCGGCGATAGCAGTCGTTTCCTGGCGGGTCTCTTGTGCTCGTTTCTTGCACGCAACCTGCGTCGGCGCGACCGGCGTGAACCGCTGTCGGCGGGCTTGACGGCGCGGCCAAGAACCGCGAACTCTCGCCGCCGAGGCATGCCGCGACAGGCGCATGCTCAGCGCCGCAGCACCCCAGGGAAGTCTTCATGAGCAATCATCTGTTCGATGCGTTCCGGTCCCGGATGCCTAAGCCAGCGCGCTTGCTGATGGAAACCGATGATGGCCGCTCGATCACCTATGGCGATATGCTGGCCCGCTCGGCGCAGCTTGCGCATGCGCTCCTGCAACTGGATGTCGAGCCCGGTGACCGCGTTGCCGTGCAGGTCGAGAAGAGCCCGGAAGCGGTCATGCTCTATCTCGCCTGCCTGCGCGCCGGCGCCGTCTTCCTGCCGCTCAACACCGCCTACACGCTGGCTGAGCTGGAGTATTTCTTCGGCGACGCGGAACCACGCCTGGTCGTCTGCGATCCGGCAAGAGCGGCCGACATCGGCGCGCTGGCGGAAAAGACGGGCGCCGTCACCGTCACGCTCGGCCGCGATGGCCGGGGATCGCTGACCGAGCAGGCCTCGCGGCTGCCGACGGATTTTCATGATGTGGCGCGCGGGTCGGATGACCTCGCGGCAATCCTCTACACGTCGGGAACCACCGGTCGTTCGAAAGGCGCCATGCTCAGCCACGAGAACCTTGCTTCGAACGCGCGCGTGCTGGTCGAGCACTGGCGTTTCACCGGAGACGACGTGCTGATCCACGCATTGCCGATCTTCCACACGCACGGCCTGTTCGTCGCCACCAACGTCGTCCTGATGGCCGGCGCCTCGATGCTGTTCGAGCAGAAGTTCGATCCGGCCCGCATCGTCTCGCTGCTGCCGCGTGCCACGGCCCTGATGGGGGTGCCGACCTTCTACGTGCGCCTGCTGCAGCATGAGGGGCTGGACCATGAGGCGGCGAAAAACATCCGTGTGTTCATTTCCGGGTCGGCGCCGCTGCTGGCCGAGACGCACAAGGCCTGGCGCGAGCGCGCCGGCCACGCGATCCTCGAACGCTACGGCATGACCGAGACCAACATGAACACCTCGAACCCCTATGAGGGCGAGCGGCGCGCCGGCACCGTCGGTTTCCCCTTGCCCGGCGTCACGCTTCGCATCGCCGATCCAGACAGCGGCGCAGCGCTTGCGCAGGGCGAGGTCGGCATGATCGAGGTGAAGGGCCCAAATGTTTTCGACGGCTATTGGCGCATGCCGGAGAAGACCAAGGCGGAATTCCGCGCCGACGGTTTTTTCATCACCGGCGATCTCGGCACGATCGACGCCGACGGTTATGTCCACATCGTCGGCCGCGGCAAGGACCTGATCATATCGGGCGGCTACAACATCTACCCGAAGGAGCTCGAAAGCGAGATCGATGCGCTCGACGGGGTTAGCGAAAGCGCCGTCATCGGCGTTGCCCATCCGGATTTCGGCGAAGGCGTCACCGCCGTCGTCGTGCGGGCGCCGTCATCGCGGATCACCGGTGCCGAAATTCTCGGCGCCATCGCCGGACGGGTGGCGAAATACAAGCATCCGAAGCGCGTGATCTTCGTCGATGAACTGCCGCGCAACACCATGGGCAAGGTACAGAAGAACCTGCTGCGCGACACCTACAAGGACATATACGCATCATAGTTGCGCGGTGCCCGGGGCAGCGGCGCCTTACTCCTTGCGCGCCCTTTCGACCCGACTGCCGGAGCCCCACAAGGCGCGCTTCAGCAGGTTGCGCTTGCGCGGCACGAGGTTGATGTCGCTGACAAGCTTGGCGCCGCCCTCGCGCCGTTCGAGGGTGATCTTGCGGCTGTGGAAGGCTTCCAGCTCGGCACGGTGCGCCACGCTGATGATGGTGACATCGGGCAATTCGCGGATCACCGTCGCCATCATGGCGTCCTGGCTCTTCTCGTCGAGCGCCGACGTTGCTTCATCCAGCACGACGATATCGGGGCGGTGCAGCAGCAGGCGCGCGAAAGCGAGACGCTGCTTTTCGCCGCCCGACAGCGTCTGGTCCCATGGCGCTTCTTCCTTGATCCTTTCGGCAAGATAGGCCAAGCCGACCTTGTCGAGGGCGGCCTTGATCTGTTTGATCGTCCACTTGTCCGCGGCCGCGGGATAGGCGACCGCGCGGCGAAGCGTGCCCGAGGGGATGTAGGGGCGTTGCGGCAGCATGAACAGTCGCCTGTCGGCGTGAAAATTGACGCTGCCGCCGCCCCACGGCCACAGGCCGGCAACGGCCCGCACCAGCGTCGACTTGCCCGAGCCGGATTCGCCAGCCACCAGCACACGCTCGCCCGGTTCGATCGCAACCTCGGTTTCCTTGACCACGGAGGTGCCGTCGTCGAGCGTGACGGAGAGATCGTCGAGGCTGAGCATCGCACCGTCTTCGGTTTCGCCGTGCTGGATGCGTCCGAGCGCGTCGCTCTGCTCCGCACGCTCGAGCCCGTCGAGCGACATCATCAGCGAGGCGATGCGTCGCGCCGAGGCGTTCCAGTCGGCAAGACGCGGGTAGTTGTCGACCAGCCATCCGAACGCGCCCTGCACGATGGCGAAGGCGGAGGCAGCCTGCATCACCTGTCCGAGCGACATCGAGCCTTCGAGGAATTTCGGCGCGCAAAGCAGGACCGGCACGACCGGCGCAAACAGGCTCGACCCCTGCGACACCAGCGCCGTGCGCATGTGCTGGCCCGTCAGCAGCGCCCATTGCCTGAGCACATGACCGAAATTCCTGTCGATGCCGCTGCGCTCCTCCTCCTCGCCGCCGAGCAATGCGATGCTCTCGCCGTTTTCGCGTACCCGCGTCAGCGTGTAGCGGAATTCGGCTTCCGCCTGGTTCTTCTGCTCGGAGAGGCGGACGAAATGCCGGCCGATGACCACCATCGACGTGGAGGTGATGGCGGCATAGATGACTGCGGTGATGACGAGGAAGCCGGGAATGGTCAGGTTTTCGCCACCGATCGGCAAAGTGAGCGCGCCGCCGATCGTCCACAGCACCACGATGAAGGTCGAGGCCGACAGGAACGCATTGAGGACGCCGGAGATGAAATCGACGGGTGACTCGGTGGCGATCCGCAGATCCTCCGTGAGGCGGGCTTCGGGGTTCGAGTGGTCGCCGGCGACGAGATTCAACTGGTAGTAGCGGCCATTGGCAAGCCAGCGTGCGATGACGGCGGTGGTCAGCCAGGAACGCCAGCGGCGCTGGATCGTCATGCGCAGATAGACCTGCGCGACCACAAGGCCCGCGCTTCCAGCGACGAGCGGCAGGAATATGGCGCTAAGCACATAGACGGTGTGGACGTTGCGTTGCTCGATAGCGTCGAAGAAGGAGCGGTTCCAGACGTTGATCCCGTACTGAAAGCCGACATTGACGCAGATCAGGATCAACAGCCCGATCGTGAGCGGCCAGGCAAGCCCATCGCCCCGCCTGGCCCAGTAGCCGCGCCCGCTGATCCAGAAACGCCGCAGCAGGTATTTCCGGCGCGCCTGCTCGGCTTCTTCGGGCGTCAGTTGCGGATCCGGCTCGACAGCCTCCGGTGGCGGTCCCGGCTGGCCGTCGACCTCGGGGGCAGCTTCGGCAGTCGGCGGTTTTTTTTCGCGCAGATCCTCGTGGCGCGGCCTGTGGTCACGCGGCGCTTGCTGTCGCGGCTTCAAGGCACCGCGCGGTTTGATGCCGTCGGCCTGTTTCAATTTGGGTTTCGCCTCGGACATACGCTCCGACAACGACCTCAAAATCAAAAGGTTTCACGACGACAGCCGATATCAATGCGCAGTGCCGGAGCCGGCTCCAAAAACCTTTTCGCCGCCGATCCAGACGCCCTTCGGGTCGAGATCGTCCGACAGCGCGACAATATCCGCAGCCGTGCCGTTGGCGAATCGGCCAAGCCGGTGCGACTGGCCGATTGCTTGCGCCGGATAGAGCGAAGCCATGCGCAAGGCCTCGGAAAGCTCGACCCCGATGACGCGGTGGGTGAAACGAATGGCCGAGATCATGTCGAGATCGGCGCCCGCCAGCGTTCCGTCGCCGAGCCGCAGGCTGCCATGCCTGCGATAGATGGTACGGCCGTTGAGCGTGAACGACGTCATGTCGGTGCCGATTGTCGCCATGGCGTCGGTGACCAGAACGATCCTGGCCGGCCCCTGCTTGGCGCGCAGTGCGATCTTGATGGTGGCCGGATCGACATGGATGCCGTCGGCGATGAGACCGGCCGACAAGGTGCCGATGTCGATGGCGGCGCCCGCCAGGCCAGGCTCGCGATTGCCGATCTGGCTCATCGCATTGAACAGGTGGGTAACCATCGAGGCGCCCGCCGCGGCAAAGGCGCTGGCGGTGGCGTAGCCGGTGTCGGAATGGCCAAGGCTGACGATGACGCCGGCCTTAGTCAGCGCCGCGACGCGAGCCGGCTCGACGGATTCGGGCGCGATGGTGGTCAGCAGCACCGGCAGCTTTTGCCGCGCCGCGATCAGCATCGCCTGGTCGGCATCCGTCATCGGCCGGATCAGCGCCGGATCATGCGCGCCCTTGCGGGCGACCGACAAATGCGGGCCTTCGAGATGCAGCCCGAGAAAGCCAGGCACCTTCTGGCGCGCCGCCGCCTCGCCGGCGGCGACAGCGGCGGCCGTGATTGCAGGCGTGTCGGTGATCAGCGTCGGCAGCAGCGCCGTCGTGCCGAAGGGCGCGTGCGCGCGGCAGATGGTCTCGATGGAAGCGACATCGGGATGGTCGTTGAGCATGACGCCGCCGCCGCCATTGACCTGCAGGTCCACGAAGCCCGGCACCAGCAGGCCGTCACCGGCGTCGACGAGGGCGATGTCCGAGGGGACGGCGCCCGTGGGCAAAATGGCCTCGACGAGACCGTCGCGCACGACCAGCGCGTGGCCTTCATGCCAATCGTCGCCGTCGAAAATCCGGGCGCCAGTCAGGGCAAAGCGATTGCTCATACGGTCTCCGTCACTTTGCGAAGATTGCGCGGCGTGTCCGGGTCGAGACCGCGATGGCGGGCAAACGCCTCGACGAACATGTAGAAGGAGACGATCAGCGTCAGCGGATCGGTCAGTGGATGGCCTGTGGCGACATGCGGCAGGCGCACGGCGCGTTGGGCAAGTGCCGAGGTGACGAACACCGGCGCGCCCTTGGCCGCCAGGCTGTCGGCGGCCTCGGCAATCGACGGTTCGGACGCGTCGCGCGCGGCCAGCGCCAGCACCGGAAAATCGGGGCCGACCAGCGCCAGCGGGCCATGCATGACCTCGGCGGCGCTGTAGGCTTCCGCATGCATGCCGCAGGTCTCCTTGAATTTCAGCGCAGCCTCATTGGCCATCGCCGCCGACGGTCCGCGGCCGAGGATGAACAACGACTTCTGCTTCTCGATCGTCTCAGAGAGCACGCTCATCCAGTCGCAGGCGATCGCCTTGCCGAAATGCTCTGGCAGGCGGGCAAGCGCCGCCAGCAGCGCATCGTCGCCGGTGGCATGCGCCATCAGAGCGAGGCCGGCGACGGCCGAATTGATGAAGGTCTTGGTGGCCGCGACGCTGCGCTCGGGGCCGGCCAGGATGTCGATCGCATAGTCCGAGGCACGCGCCAGCGGCGAATCGGCGGTGTTGGTGATGGCGACGGTCAGCGCGCCTCCCGCCCGCGCGGTTTCGGCCATGGCGACGATGTCGGGGCTCTTGCCCGACTGCGAGATCGCCAGGCAGGCCGAGCCGGCGAGCCTGAGCTTGCGGCCATAGATCGAGGCGATCGACGGCCCGACCGATGCGACGGCCAGGCCCGCGGTCAGCTCGACGGCGTATTTCATGAAGGTGGCGGCATGGTCGGACGAGCCGCGCGCCACGGTGACGACGAACTGCGGGTCGCGTTCCCGGATGTCGCGCCCGGCTTCGGTCAGCACGGCGCCGGAGCCGTCGAGCAGGCGGGCGACGGCCTGCGGGACCTCCTCGATCTCGCGCCGCATATGGGTCATCTCTGTCGACATGGTCGGCTCTGTCGTGCTCATGGTCGGCCCTCTTCGCTCGGCCCTGTCAGCCGCAGTTCGGCGACGAAATCATAGGCGTCGCCCCGGTAGATAGAGCGGGTGAATTCGATCACCTTGCCGCTCGCCAGATAGGAAATACGTTCGATGTGCAGGCCGGCAATGCCTGGCGGCACTTCGAGCAGGCGCGCGTCGCTGTCGCCGAGATTGGCGGCGGAAATGCGCTGCACCGCCCGCACCGGCCGATTGCCGGTCAATTCCAGCGCGGCATAGAGCGAGGAGCCTATGTCGGCCGGGTCGGGCAACACGCTGGCCGACAGCGAGGCCCGCTCGATCGCCAGCGGCGTGTCGTTGGCAATGCGCAGGCGCGCCACGCGCGCCACCAGTTCGTTCGACGACAGGCCGAGCACCATCATTTCGTCGGGCGAAGGTGCGTAAAGGCCGCGGTCGAGCCATGCCGAACGCACCACCATGCCGCGCCGCGCCATGTCCTCGGTAAACGAGGTCAGCCGCGACAGCGACTGTTCGACACGCTCCATGCGCGGCGCCACGAAGGTGCCGGAGCCGTGGCGCTGCACCAGGATGCCGCCCTTGACCAGGTCCTGCACCGCCTTGCGCACGGTGACCCGCGAAATGTCGGCCTTGGTGGCGATGTCGCGCTCGGAGGGCAGCGCGTCGCCCGGCCCGATCAGGCCGCGGTTGACCGCGTCCTCGATGCTCTTGCGCAGCTGCAGATAAAGCGGCGCGCCGCTTTGCGCCTGATGTTTCAGCGTGGCGAAGATCTGGTCGGCGGCCTCGCTCATCGAGTTGCCTCCGCGTGTCCGGCAAGGAGGCGAACCGCCATCTGCACCGCGCCGCCCAGCGCGTCGTCGAGTGGCGGCTTCAGCAGCGCCCGGTAGCGGGCAGACAGGCGCGGCGCGTAGAGCGGCGCCAGCCCGCCGAGCAGGCACAGCGGCGCGTCGTCGGCAAGGTCGAGCGCGCCGAGCGAGGCTTCGACATCGGCAACCACCCTGTCGAGGATCCAGTTGGCGACGCTGTCGCCCTTCTCGGCGTGTTCGAACACCTTGGGTGCGAAGCCGCCGAAATCGCCGGGCTTGGCATTGGTGGTGAATTCGACGACATCCTCCGGGTTGTTGCGGAAGACGGCCAGCATGCTCTGCGTCAGCGGCGAGCCCGCGCGGACGCCGTCATAGGCAAGCAGTGTCTGTTCGAGCAGGTCGCGGCCGATACGGGCGCCGCTGCCCTGGTCGCCAACCTGGAAGCCCCAGCCGCCGATGGCGCGCGATTTGCCTTGTCTGCGCGCCATATAGGCGGTGCCGGTGCCGAGGATCGCCATGGCGCCGTCACCGGAGCCGACAGCGCCTTCCAGCGCGATTTCGGCGTCGGTCTCGACGCGGCTGATGCTGAATGGCAGGATCGCCTCGAGCTGCTGCCGGTAGGTGCCGACATTGGCGCCGGCAAGGCCGAGAATTGCGGGCGTTCGCGGGATCAGTTCCGGATCCTGCCCGGCGACGAGGAACGCCTGCCTGGCGGCCTCGACGATGTTCGAGCGAGCGCCGGTCAGGTCGGTGCGGATGTTGGCGGCGCCGCTTTTGGCGCGGCCGATCACCGTGCCGTCCGCCGTTGCCAGGGCGGCCCTGCAGCTGGTGCCGCCGCCATCGATTCCGAGCACGAAATTCACGTTGATTTCTCCTCCGGGCGGATAATACCAATAAAATACCAATAGCCAAGGGTTAATTTCCGTTTCAAAAAGTTTAAGCCGTATTTTATTGAAAAATCTGCGTATTTCGGCGGCTCAGCGATTTCCGGCCCGCGAATTCGTTAATGCGTGTGGACAAGTGGTATTTTTTTGGTATTGTTCTGGTATTGGAGGAACCGGGATGGCCGAAACGCGCACCGAAGCGCTTCACAAAAATGCCGAGGGGCTGGATATCCAGCCTCCGGACGCCATCCTTTCCTATTTGGCCGATGCGCAGATCGAAGCCGCCAAGGTGGTGCGCCATGCCATTCCATCCATCGCCAGGGCCGCCGAGATCATCGCCGGCAGGCTGAAGAGCGGGGGCAAGCTTGCCTACGCCGCGGCCGGCAGCTCAGGCCTGATGGCACTGGCCGATGCGCTGGAGCTGCCGGGCACCTTCGGCATTCACCGCGACCGCATCGCCATCCTGATCGCCGGCGGCGACGACGCTTTCCGCACGCTGGCCGGCGGGCCGGAAGACGATACCGAGGAAGCCGCGGCAGCGGTCGCCGAGGCCGGCCTCGGCAAGGGCGACTGCCTGATCGCCATTTCCGCCAGCGGCACGACGCCCTATGCCGTGCGGGCCATCGAGGAGGCTGCCCGCCGCGGCGCTGCCACCATCGGCATCGCCAACAACAGGGACTCTGCGCTGCTGCGCCAGGCACAAACCGCCATCCTGCTCGAAACGCCGCCGGAACTGATCGCCGGCTCCACGCGCATGGGCGCCGGCACTGCCCAGAAGATCGCGCTCAACATGCTGTCGACGCTGACCGCCATCCATCTCGGCCATGTGCATGACGGCTACATGGTCAATCTCATGGCCGACAACATCAAGCTGCGCGACCGCGCGGCGCGCATCGTCGCCGCCGTCAGCGGGCGCGGCACGGACGAAGCGGCCCGCCTGCTCGAAAAGAGCGGCGGCGCGGTCAAGACCGCCATTCTGCTCGCCGCCGGCGCCGACAGCACTGACGCGGCGCAGAAGATACTGGAAGAGGCCGGCCAGAAGTTGCGGCCGGCCCTTTCCGCTATAGAGGGGAGCAAGGGCTCAAAAGCCTCTGTTCTCATCAAAACCGAACCTGAAAAAGGTCAACAGGGAGACTGAGCATGACAACGAAACTACTGACGGCACTGCTTTTGGGCACCAGCATTCTCGGCTCGGCCGGGTTGGCTCACGCCGACGACGTAACGCTCAACATCGAAAGCTGGCGCGGCGACGACCTTGCCATCTGGAAGGACAAGCTGATCCCGGCTTTCGAAGCCAAGAACCCGGGCATCAAGGTCGTGTTCGCACCCTCGGCTCCGACCGAATATGACGCCGCGCTCGGCGCCAAGCTCGCCGCCGGCTCGGCGGGCGACCTGATCACCTGCCGCCCGTTCGACAAGTCGCTTGAGCTGTTCAAGAAGGGCAACCTTGCCGATCTCTCGGCGCTGCCCGGCATGGAGAACTTTTCGCCGGTTGCCAAGTCCGCCTGGCAGACCGACGACGGCAAGGCGAGCTTCTGCGTGCCGATGGCCTCGGTCATCCACGGCTTCATCTACAACAAGGACGCCTTCGACAAGCTCGGCATCAAGGTGCCGGAGACCCGCGACGAGTTCTTCGCCGCGCTCGACAAGATCAAGGCCGACGGCACCTACATCCCGATGGCGATGGGCACCAAGGATCTCTGGGAAGCCGCGACCATGGGCTACCAGAACATCGGCCCCAACTACTGGAAGGGCGAGGACGGCCGCGCGGCGCTGATCAAGGGCGATCAGAAGCTGACCGACAAGGACTGGGTCGCGCCGTATGAGGAACTGGCCAAGTGGAAGCCTTATCTCGGCGATGGCTTCGAGGCGCAGACCTATCCGGACAGCCAGAACCTGTTCACGCTCGGCCGCGCCGCCATCTACCCGGCCGGCTCGTGGGAGATCGGCCTGTTCAACACCCAGGCGCAGTTCAAGATGGGCGCCTTCCCGCCGCCGGTCGAGAAGGCCGGCGACACCTGCTACATCTCCGACCATACCGATATCGGCATGGGCCTGAATGCGGCTTCGAAGAACGCCGATGCGGCCAAGACCTTCCTGTCCTGGGTCGCCTCGCCGGATTTCGCCACCATCTACGCCAACGCACTGCCGGGCTTCTTCAGCCTGAACTCCTCGCCGGTGAAGATGGAAGACCCGCTGGCGCAGGAATTCGTCTCCTGGCGCGGCAAGTGCAAGTCGACGATCCGCTCGACCTACCAGATCCTGTCGCGCGGCACGCCGAACCTCGAGAACGAGACCTGGGTTGAATCGGCCAACGTCATCAACGGCACCGATACGCCGGAAGCGGCGGCCAAGAAGCTGCAGACCGGCCTCGACAGCTGGTACCATCCGGCCAAGTAAGAGCTCAGGTAATGGAACCGGCCGGCGCACGCCTGGCCGGTTCCGGACTACCTCATTCAAAGTGCGCCTATTCAGATTGCGATTGTCGGCACCGCCTCCCGGCCTTACCCTCTCTTCGGGGAAGGCTAGCTGATCAGTCGCAGGCCTTTGTTCCTGCCGCATCGGCAGGAATGGTCGGGCCGTGCATCGAGGCATCATCTAGATCGATACCCTTTGGAACCGAGAGACGGCGGGGACCGAACTCATGGCCGCAGATATCAGACCGAAAAGACCGTTCCGCTGGCATATAGGCGTCTTCCTGGCGCCGGCGGTGCTTGTCTACACGGCAATCATGATCCTGCCGCTCGCCGGCACGCTGCAGCTCTCGCTGTTCCGCAACATCGAGCAGCACCAGGTCTTCGTCGGGCTGGAAAACTTCCGCATGCTGTTCGGCGATCCCAACTGGTCGGTGGGTTTCTGGAACGCGCTGAGGAACAACACCTGGTTCTTCATCATCCACATGCTGGTGCAGAACCCGATCGGCGTCATGCTGGCCGCGCTTCTGTCCAGCCCGAGACTGAGGTTCGCGGCCTTCTACCGCACGGCGATCTTCGTGCCGACCATCCTGTCCTTCGTCATCGTCGGTTTCGCCTGGAAGCTGATCCTGTCCCCGTTGTGGGGCGTAGCGCCGCATCTGATGGATCTCGTCGGCCTGAAAAGCCTGTTCACGCCATGGCTCGGCAAGGAACAATATGCGCTCACCGCACTCAGCCTGATTTCGGTGTGGCAGTTCGTCGGCATCCCGATGATGCTGATTTACGCCGCCCTGCTGTCGATCCCCGAAGAGGTGATCGAGGCCGCCGAATGCGATGGCATCACCGGCCTGGCGCAGTTCTGGAAGATCAAGCTGCCGCTGATCCTGCCGTCGATCGGCATCATCTCGATCCTCACCTTCGTCGGCAATTTCAACGCCTTCGACCTGATCTACACCGCGCAAGGCGCGCTCGCCGGGCCGAACTATTCGACCGACATTCTCGGTACCTTCCTCTACCGCGCCTTCTTCGGCTTCCAGCTGCAGGTCGGCGACCCCAATATGGGCGCAGCGATCGCCACGATGATGTTCCTGATCATCCTCGGCGGTGTCTGCGTCTATCTCTTTCTCGTCCAGACGCGCCTGCGTCGCTACCAGTTCTGAGGGCCGAGAGATGAGCACCGCCACCCGTTCCGTGCCCCGCACCATCGGCGCCCATGCGATCCTGCTGACCTACACGGTGATCGCGCTGTTTCCGGTGATCCTGGTGATCATGAACTCGTTCAAGTCCCGCGCCGGCATCTTCGGCGCGCCGCTGACGCCGCCGACGCCAAAGACCTTCGACCTGATCGGCTACACCACCGTCATCGGCCAGGGCGACTTCTTCCACTATTTCCAGAACAGCCTCGTCGTCACTGTCGCCTCGCTGTTCTTCGTGCTCCTGTTCGGCGCCATGGCAGCGTTTGCGCTGTCGGAATACCGCTTCCGCGGCAATTCGCTGATGGGGCTCTATCTGGCGCTCGGCATCATGATCCCGATCCGGCTGGGCACCGTCGCCATCCTGCAATTGATGGTGGCGAGCGGGCTGGTCAACACGCTGACGGCGCTGATCCTGGTCTACACCGCGCAAGGCCTGCCGCTTGCCGTGTTCATCCTGTCGGAGTTCATGAAGCAGGTGTCCGACGATCTGAAGAATGCCGGCCGCATCGACGGCCTGTCGGAATACACCATCTTCTTCCGCCTGGTGCTGCCGCTGGTCAGGCCCTCGATGGCAACCGTCGCCGTCTTCACCATGATCCCGATCTGGAATGACCTGTGGTTCCCGCTGATCCTGGCGCCGTCGGAGGACACCAAGACCGTGACGCTCGGCGCGCAGCTCTTCCTCGGCCAGTTCGTCACCAACTGGAACGCCATCCTGGCGGCGCTGTCGCTGGCGATCATGCCGGTGCTTATCCTCTACGTCATCTTCTCGCGGCAGTTGATCCGCGGCATTACTTCCGGAGCGGTGAAGTGAGCGGCGGGGAAGAAGCTATCGTACAGGCCCTCGTCGAGACAGCGAGCCACTATGGATTCCGGGGCGTTCGCGCCAAAAATTTCTACCGAGAGTGGCCGGAGACGATCTGTGTGCTGAACCTTCAGAAGTCTTCCTGGGGTCCGCAATTCTATATCAACGCTGCTGTCTGGTTTGCACGGCTTGGGCCGGAGCGCCGGCCGAAGGAATACAATTGTCACATTCGTTGGCGCGTCAATTCCCAGATGGAAGACGAGCAGTCGAAAGCGTTCGAGCAGGCGCTCAACCTTGAGCATCCCTTGCCTGATGATCAGAGGCTTTCACTGGTCAAGGACGGAGTTGATGCCTATGGCTTTCGACTTTTGTCCCGGTGTGACAGCGAAGAAGCAGCCCTGCGGGTCGCAGATGAATGTGAGCCACAGGTGATGGTGGCTCTCGCAGCCCGCAGTCAAGAAAAGGCGAATTGAAATGGCCCAACCCCTGCGTGTCGTCGTCGCCGGCCTCGGCAATATGGGTCGCAGCCATGCGCTGGCCTACCATACCAATCCAGGTTTCCAGATCGCGGCGCTGATCAATCGCTCCGACGTGCCGCTGCCGGACGGGCTGTCGGGTTACGGCATCAGGCGCTCCTTCGACGAGGCATTGCGTGACGAAAAGCCCGATGTCGCCTGCATCGCCACCTATTCCGATAGCCATGCCGACTATGCGGTGAAGGCGTTCGAGGCCGGTTGCCACGTCTTCGTCGAAAAGCCGCTGGCAACGACGGTGGCCGATGCCAGGCGCGTCGTCGCGGCGGCCAAGGCCAACGGCAGGAAGCTGGTGATCGGCTACATCCTGCGCCATCACCCGTCCTGGATCCGGCTCATCGCCGAAGCGCGCAAGCTCGGCGGCCCCTACGTCTTCCGCATGAACCTCAACCAGCAATCCTCGGGCCATACCTGGGAGACGCACAAGCAGTTGATGCAGACGACCTCGCCGATCGTCGACTGCGGCGTGCACTATCTCGACGTCATGCTGCAGATCACCGATGCGAAGCCCGTGGAAGTGCGCGGCATGGGCGTGCGGCTGACCGACGAGGTCGCGCCCTCGATGTACAATTACGGCCACTTGCAGGTGCTGTTCGATGACGGTTCGGTCGGCTGGTATGAGGCCGGCTGGGGGCCGATGATTTCGGAAACCGCCTTCTTCGTGAAGGACGTCATCTCGCCCAATGGCTGCGTGTCGATCGTCATGAAGGAAGGTGTGAAGTCCGATGACATCGACACCCACACCAAGACCTCGACCATCCGCCTGCACAATGCGGCGACCGACGCGGACGGCAAGTTTCTCAAGGCCGACGAAATGCTGTCGATGGCAGGCGAACCCGGCCATCAGGACCTCTGCGACCTCGAACAGGCCTTCGTGCTGAAGGCAATCCGCGAGGATCTGGACCTCGCCAAACACATGGACGACGCGGTCAAATCGCTCGCCGTCTGCCTTGCAGCCGACGAGAGCGTGCGCAGCGGCGCCGCCGTCAAACTCTAGAACAGGGACGAAGCCGTGGGCTCGCTGAACATCGAGAACGTGAAGAAGGCCTTTGGGCCGGTCGAGGTGCTGAAGGGCATCAACCTCGAAGTGAACGACGGCGAGTTCGTCGTTTTCGTCGGGCCGTCCGGCTGCGGCAAGTCGACCCTGCTCAGGGTCATCGCCGGACTGGAGGACTCGACTTCGGGCCGCGTCGTCATCGACGGCGCGGACGTCTCGGCCACGCCGCCGGCCAAGCGCGGCATCGCCATGGTGTTCCAGACCTATGCGCTCTATCCGCATCTGACGGTGAAGAACAATATGGGCCTCGGCCTCAAGCAGGCCGGCACGCCCGCCCCGGAGATCGAGCGCCGCATCGGCATCGCCTCGTCGATGCTGTCGCTCGAGCCCTATCTCGAAAGGCGGCCGGCCGAACTCTCCGGCGGCCAGCGTCAGCGCGTCGCCATCGGCCGCGCCGTGGTGCGCGAGCCGAAGCTGTTTCTCTTCGACGAGCCATTGTCCAACCTCGATGCGGCACTGCGCGTCAACACAAGGCTGGAGATCGCGCAGCTGCACCGCCGGCTGAAGGCGACGATGATCTACGTCACCCACGACCAGGTCGAGGCGATGACCCTGGCCGACAAGATCGTGGTGCTCAACGCAGGGAAAATCGAGCAGATCGGTGGCCCGATGGAGCTCTATAATTCGCCGGCAAATGAGTTCGTCGCCGGCTTCATCGGCTCACCGAAGATGAATTTCGTCGACGGCGCCCGTCTCGGCGAAACCGCCAGGACAATCGGCGTGCGGCCGGAACATCTGACCGTCGATCCGAAATCCGGCTCCTGGAAGGGAACGGTGGTGCACGCCGAGCATCTCGGCGCCGACACCAACCTCTATCTCGACTGCGAGAAGGCCGGGCTGATCACCGTGCGGATTTTTGGGGTGTACGATGCCGAGCCGGGTGCCACGCTGTATGCGACGCCGGATCCGGCGAAGACGTATCGGTTTGGGGTTGATGGGAAGGTGCTGAAGTAGCGCGGCGGCGCAGCCCCCTCACCCAGCCTCCGCTTCGCTCGACTGACCTCTCCCCGAGGGGAGAGGAGATTGTCAGCGCCGACGCCAGTCTCTTCTCCCCAGCGGGGAGAAGGTGGCCGCGAAGCGGCCGGATGAGGGGGCAGCGCTGACCCCGAAATGTACTGCCTAAACGTCCGCCTTGAACGTCTGCTTCTGCTGCCCCAGGCCTTCAATGCCCAGTTCAACCACATCGCCGGCCTTCAAGAACACCGGCGGCTTCATGCCCAGCCCGACGCCGGGCGGCGTGCCGGTGGAGATGATGTCGCCGGGGTGCAGCGACATGAACTGGCTGAGATAGGAAACCAGATACTTGACGCCATAGACCATGGTCTTGGTCGAGCCGTTCTGCATCGTCTTGCCGTTGACGGTCAGCCACATTTTGAGGTTCTGCGGGTCGGCCACTTCGTCTTTGGTCACCAGCCATGGGCCGGTCGGGCCGAAGGTGTCGCAGCTCTTGCCCTTGGTCCACTGGCCCTGGCGCTCGGCCTGGAAGGCGCGTTCGGAGACGTCGTGGGCAACGCTATAGCCGGCAACATAGTCGAGCGCATCGGCCTCGCTGACATATTTGGCGGTTTTGCCGATGACCACGGCCAGCTCGACTTCCCAGTCGGTCTTCTCCGAGCCGCGGGGGATCAGCACGTCGTCATCCGGCCCGACAATGGCCGAGCTTGCCTTCATGAAGATGATCGGCTCCGGCGGCACGGTGGCGCCGGTCTCGGCGGCGTGGTCGGAATAGTTCAGGCCGATGCAGATGAACTTGCCCGTGCCGGCAACGCAGGCGCCGAGGCGCGGGCTGCCGGAAACCGCCGGCAGCGACTTCGGATCTAGCTTGGCGAGTGCTGCCAGCGATGCCGGATCGAGTGCCTTGCCGCCGATATCGGTGACGTGAGCGGAGAGATCACGGATCGTTCCATCCGCATCGAGCAGGCCGGGACGTTCGCTTCCCACCTCGCCATAGCGCAGCAGTTTCATCTAAATCCTTCTCCTGATTGCGGCCTCGTGGCCTTTTGCAAACTTTCCGCCAAGGCGATTGCTCCTTCAAGGAACCGGCGGACCGTACCCACCGACCTGACTCCGGACAAGCGCGATCGCCATACAAGATAGCCGGCGCGCGGGATTTTCAGACTGTTCGATCCCCTGTTAAACGCCGGCAACGGGCCAGATCGTCCGGCCCACGCAAGATTTCCGCAGTCAGATCGACCAGCCGCCGTCGATATTGTAGGCCTGCCCGGACGTGTACGTGGCGCCGGCCAGGTAGACGGCCAGATCGGCGATTTCCTCCGGCGTGCCGAGCCGGCCCATCGGCTGGCGGGCGATGAAGGCGGCGCGGGCGGCATCATAGTCGCCTTGCGCGTGCATGCGGTCCTGCAGCGATGGGCTCTCGACCGTGCCGGGGCAGATGGCGTTGCAGCGTATGCCCTTGCCGACATAGTCGGCGGCTATCGCCTTGGTCAGGCCGATGACCGCGGCCTTGGTCAGGCCATAGACGAAGCGGTTGGGCACGCCCTTGGTGGAACTGGCCAGCGAGGCCATGTTGATGATCGATCCGTCGCCGCGTTCCAGCATGCCGGGCAGCACGGCCCGGCTGGTGCGGATCATGGCGCGGACATTGAGGTTCAGCGCGAAATCGAGGTCGCCGTCCTTCATCTCCAGGATCGAGCCCGAATGGACGAAACCGGCGCAATTGAACAGCACGTCGACGACACCGATCTCGGCAAAGGCGGCGTTGACGGCTTCGTCGTTGAGCACGTCCAGCTTGCGGGTCTTGATCCCTGGCGTCTTGGCGAGTTCCGCCAGCAGCGTCTCGTTGATGTCGGTGGCGTAGACGATGGCGCCGGCTTTTGCGAAGGCCAGTGCGCTCGCCTTGCCGATCCCTTGCGCCGCTGCCGTGACGACAACGACCTTGCCTGCCAGATCCGCCATGCTGTTCTCCTCGTCCGCTGGGATAGTCCGGGTCTACCTGCGGCTGGCCAAGGCGTCATGTGCCAGTCACGCGTGATCGTGCAGCCTGCGCCGTTGACCGTTCACTGATAAAGATGTTTTTTCTCGTTAAAGAACATCTGTCCGGGCGTCAAGCCCGAACACGATCTGAACAGTACCGGCAGGCCATCAATCGCCGTAAGGCACCCAGACATTCTTGACCTCGACGGCGCGGCGCAGGAAGGCGTCGCCGGCGGCTTGGTCGGATGCCCAGTCGATGCCGCGGCCATTGCCGCTCCAGACGCGCTTGAGGTTGCCGATGGACTCGGCTTCCGCCTTGGCGCAGGTCTCGGCATCGGCGAACACCCAAAGCCCGTCGACATCGTCATGCTTGGCCAGCACGCCGGCGAGTTCGGCGCTGCGACCGGTGACGATGTTGATGGCGCCTGAGGGAATGTCGGAATATTCGATGACCTGGTAGAGATCGGTCGCCAGCAGCGGGTAGCGCTCCGACGGCACTGCGACCACGGTGTTGCCCATCGCGAGTGCGGGTGCAATCAGCGAGATCAGGCCGAGCAGCGGCGAGGCATCCGGCGCGACGATGCCGACGACGCCGACCGGCTCGTGCAGCGCCAATGTCACGGCACGCGCGGGCGGTTGGTGCACGCGGCCCTCGAATTTGTCGGCCAGACCGGCATAGAGGAACAGGCGCTCGATGGATTGTTCTACCTCTTCCCGCGCGGCCTTGGGCGTAGCGCCGGTCAATTCGGTGAGACGGGCGGCGAACTCGCCGGCGCGGCCGGAAAGGTTCTCGGCCAGATAATAGAGCACCTGGGACCTGTTATAGGCGGTCGCCTCCGGCCAGGCCTTGGCACCGCGGGCGGCGGAGACGGCATCGCGGATATCCTTGCGGCTACCGAGCCCAACTTCGCCGGCAAGCTTGCCCTTGGCGGTGGCGATGGCGAGCGAATAATTGCCGTCCGGCCGTACCTGCTTGCCGCCGATGAACAGCTTTGCCGTGCGGTCGATTGCCGCGCCGTCGGCCTGCTCGACCGGTTGCGCCGACATCGTCGCCGGCTTGATGACCGGGCCGAGCGGCAATTTTGCCGTGAGATATTCGAACATGCCCTCGCGCCCGCCCTCACGACCGAAACCACTCTCGCGGTAGCCGCCGAAGCCACAGGCGGCGTCGAACATGTTGGTGCCGTTGACCCAGACCACGCCGGCCTTCAATTGGGGCGCGACGTGCAGGGCAAGGTTGACGTTCTCGCTCCACACCGAGGCGGCGAGGCCATAGCGCGTGTTGTTGGCGAGCTCGATCGCTTCCTCGGTGTTGCGGAAGGTCATGGTCGCCAGAACAGGGCCGAACACCTCTTCTTGCGCCAATATGTTAGCCGGCGAAACACCTGTGGCGAGCGTCGGCAGATGGTAGTAGCCGGAGGACGGCAGCGCGGCATCCGGCTGCCAGCAGACAGCGCCCTGTCTGGCGCCTTCGGCAACCAGGCCCTTGACGCGGTCAAGCTGGGTCAGATCGACGAGCGGACCGATATCGGTGTTCTTGTCCAGCGGGCTGCCGACGCGCAGCCGGCTCATCCGCGTCTTGACCTTGGCGATCAGGGCGTCGGCTATGCCTTCCTGCGCCAGGAGCCGCGAACCGGCGCAGCAGACCTGGCCCTGGTTGAACCAGATGCCGTCGACCAGGCCTTCGACGGCGCTGTCGAGATCGGCATCCTCGAAGACGATGAAAGCCGATTTGCCGCCGAGCTCCAGCGACAGTTTCTTGCCCGAGCCGGCGGTGGCCTTGCGGATGATCTTGCCGACCTCGGAAGAGCCGGTAAAGGCGATCTTCTGGACGCCGGGATGGTTGACGATGGCGACGCCGGCCTCAGGGCCGCCCTGGACGATGTTGACGACGCCCTTCGGCACGCCGGCACGCTCGCAAATCTCGGCGAACAGGATGGCGGTCAGCGGCGTGAACTCGGCCGGCTTCAGCACCACGGTGCAGCCGGCGGCGAGCGCCGGCGCGATCTTCCAGGCCAGCATCAGCAACGGAAAGTTCCACGGGATGATCTGGCCGACGACGCCGACACCCCTATGGCCGGGGAAATCCCTGTCCAGCGCCTGCGCCCAGCCGGCATGGTGGATGAAATGGCGGATCGCCAGCGGCACGTCGATATCGCGGCTTTCGCGGATCGGCTTGCCGTTGTCGATGGTCTCAAGCACCGCGAACAGGCGCTGATGCCGCTGCATGGCGCGGCCGATGGCATAAAGCACCTTGGCACGCTGATAGCCTGAGGCTGCCGACCACTTCGGCAGCGCCTTGGCGGCGGCCGCAACCGCCGCGTCGATATCGGCGGCATTGGCGTCCGAGACCTCGGCCAGCAGCTTGCCGGAAGACGGCTCGCTGGTCTCGAAGGTCTTGCCGCCGGCAGCGGCTTTCCAGTCGCCGCCGATGAACAGCGCCTTGCCGAAATCGCGCGCGGCAAGCCAGGCGTCGGCCTCGTTGCGGGCCTCCGGTGCCGGGCCGTACTCCATGGCGTGGTAGCGGTCGAGAATGTTCATCAGGTGCCTCCTTCACCCTCCCGCCTGGGAGGGTCGATCGGCAAAAGCCGATCGGGGTGGGGGTAAAGGCTCACGCCATCGCGTGGCGATGATTGGCCGAATAATGTCCGGTCAGATGGTGCTCGAGCTGGCGCTCGATGTCGGTCAAGAGGCTAGACGCGCCGAAGCGGAACAGGTCCGGCTCCAGCCATGGCCGGCCGAGCTCTTCCTTCATCAGCACCAGCCAGTCGAGCGAGGCCTTGGCCGTGGAAATGCCGCCGGCCGGCTTGAAGCCGATGAGATAGCCGGTTTCCTCGAAATAGGCCCTGATGGCACGCACCATGGCGAGGCCGACGGGCAGCGTCGCGTTGACGCTTTCCTTGCCGGTCGAGGTCTTGATGAAATCGGCGCCCGCCATCATCGCCACCATCGAGGCCAGCATGACATTGCGCAGCGTGGCGAGGTCGCCGGTGCCGAGGATGACCTTCAGATGCGCATCACCGCAGGCGGCGCGCATCGAGACGATCTCATTGTAAAGCTCCCGCCACTTGGCGCCGAACACCAGGCCGCGCGGGATGACGACGTCGATCTCGTCGGCGCCGTCACGGACCGAGGCCTCGATCTCCTGCAAACGGGTCGACAGCGGCGCCAGGCCATGCGGAAAGGCGGTGGAGACGGCGGCGACATGGATGCCAGTGCCGCGCACCGCATCGACGGCGGTGGCAACGAAGGGGTGGTAGACGCAGACGGCGGCCGGGCGGATGGTTTCACCTGATATGCCGAGGCCCTCGACAATGTCGCGGCGGAACGGATTGATCGCCTTGGCGCAAAGCCGGCGCACGCGCTCCTCGGTGTCGTTGGAATTCAGCGTCGTCAAATCCATGCAGGCGACGGCGCGCAGCAGCCAGGCGGCCTGATTGTCGGCCTTGATAGAGCGCCGCTTGGTCAGGCTGGCGACGCGCCGTTCCAGCGCCGAGCGATTGACGCTGCGCACCGATTCCATGAAGCCAAGGTCGAGCTTCATGCCGGGGTTGCGCGCAACGCGATGGTCCGGTGGAACGGCTGTATTGGCGGCGGCACGCGCCGGCAGCGGCGTCACCTTGGACGAGCCGACATCGGCTTCGCGGATTGTGCTGCTCATCTCCTGCCCTTTCATTCAGCGACGTGTGCCGAAGATAGCCCGTGAAGCCGTACTTCACGAGTCCTGCGGGCGGTCATAACCGAAAAAGGCGGCGAAAGCAGCAATTTTTGACCGTGCGGTCAAAAGCGTAGACTCGAGATGTTGGTGCGGCTCAGCCGACGAAGGCGCGCTCGACGACAAAAGTCGCCGGATGGCTCAGCGAGCCTTCCTCGAAGCCGAGGCTTTCGGCCAGTTCCTTGACGTCCTTCAGCATATGCATCGAGCCGCAGATCATGATCCGATCGGTTGCCGGGTTGAGCTTGTCGATGCCGAGATCGCTGTAGAACTTGCCGGAGCCGATCAGCGCGGTGATGCGGCCCATGCGTGCCGATTCCTCGCGGGTCGTCGAATTGTAGAGCGTGACGCGCCCAGTGGTCAGTTCACCGATCAGCGGGTCGCTTTCAAGTGCTGCGACCAGCTCCTGGCCATAGGTCAGCTCGGCATTGTCGCGGCAGGTATGGGTCAGGATCAGTTGATCGAATTTTTCGTAGGTGTCGGGGTCGCGCAGCAGGCTGGCGAAGGGCGCGATGCCGGTGCCGGTCGAGATCATGAACAGCCGCTTGGCCGGCGTCAGCGCGTCGACCACCAGCGTGCCGGTCGACTTCTGGCGCATGATGACGGTGTCGCCGACCTGGATCTTCTGCAGCTCCGAAGTCAGCGGGCCGTCCGGCACCTTGATCGAGAAGAATTCCAGCTCTTCGTCCCAAGCCGGGCTCGCCACCGAATAGGCGCGGTACACCGGCTTCTCTGCATTGGGCAGGCCGATCATGACGAACTCGCCGGAGCGGAAGCGCAGCGACTGCGGACGGGTGATGCGGAACGAGAACAGCCGGTCGGTGTAGTGCTTCACCGAGACCACGGTTTCGGCATAGACATTGGCCGGAATCGGGAACTGCAGCGGTCGGGCGCCGACGGTGTTGAGAGCGGATGTGGTGTTCATCAAATCCAACCTTCTGGCCCAGCTCACGGACGCGGGCGCCAAACCTTCACCTGCGCGCCCGGACCATTCAGGTCCCGGCGTGCTGTTCGCACACTCCAAAGCGGCAAGCTCTTGTGTCCGGAATTTATTAGTATACAAACGATATTTGCGTCAAGATGCTCCCTTAAAACAGCTTTCCAAACTGACGCATATCCGTAGTCCGCGCATTTCGGGTTTCGACGATGGAAGAGAATATTTCGGCGCAAGCGCGCGTTCCCCAGGGAAATGTCGTTGCCGGTATCGATGTCGGCGGCACCTTCACCGACCTGCTCCTGATCGACGGAAGCGATGGCGGCAGGGTGTATCTGGCCAAGACGCCGACCACGGTCGACAACCAGGCCTTCGGTGTCGTTTCGGCGCTCGGCGCCACCGGATTTCCGATCGACGGCATCGACCTCATCGTGCATGGCACGACCACCACCACCAATGCGGTGCTCGAACGCCGGCTGGCGAAAACCGGCATGATCACCACGCGCGGTTTTCGCGACGTGATCGAGCTTGGCCGGCGCACGCGGCCGCAGGCCTATGGCATGACCGGCAGCTTCGTGCCGATCATCCCGCGCAATCTCAGGCTCGAAGTGTCGGAGCGCGTCGAGGCGTCGGGTGCGATACGCACACCGCTCGACGAGGCCGAAATGCGCGAGGCGGTGCAGACGCTGATCGCGGCCGGTTGCGAATCCCTCGTCATCCATTTCCTGCATTCCTACGCCAATCCGGCGCACGAGCGGCGCGCCACCGAAATTGCCGCCGAGCTCTGGCCGAACGGCTACATCACGGCAGGCCATGCGCTGCTGTCGGAGGCGCGCGAGTTCGAGCGCGGCGTCACCGCTTCGGTCAACGCCTCGGTGCAGCCGATCCTCGAGCGCTATGTCGAGCGGCTGCGCAAGGAACTGGCTGCAAAAGGCTATGCCCGCGACTTCCTGATCATGAACGGCAATGGCGGTATGATCTCGGCCCGCTTCGTCACACGAGAATCGGCCAAGACTGTGATGTCCGGCCCGGCCTCCGGCGTCATCGCCGCCGCCTATACCGGAAAACGTGCCGGCTTCGAAAACCTCGTCACCTACGACATGGGCGGCACTTCGACCGACGTGGCGCTGATCCGCAATGCCGAGCCGGCTGTCTCGAACGAGATCGAGATCGAATATGCCATGCCGATCCATGTGCCGATGGTGGCGGTGCACACGGTCGGCGCCGGCGGCGGCTCGATCGCCCGCGTCGATGCGGCCGGCCTGATCCAGATCGGCCCGGAAAGCGCCGGCGCCAATCCCGGCCCGATCTGCTACGGGCGCGGCGGCCTCGAGCCGACCATCACCGACGCCAATCTGGTGCTCGGCCGGCTGGCGCCGAAGAAGCTGCTGGCAGTCGAAAACCCGGTCACATCAGAGCGCGTCACCGGCATCTTCGAGGAGAAAATCGGCAAGCCGACCGGCCTGTCCGGCGTCGAGGCGGCGGGCGCGGTGCTGCGGCTCGGCAACATGAAGATGGCCGGCGCCATCCGCATGGTGTCGGTGTCACGCGGTCATGACCCCCGCGATTTCGCGCTGTTCGCCTTCGGCGGCGCCGGGCCGCTGCATGCGACTGCCCTGGCGCGCGAACTCGGCCTGCCCAAGGTGCTGGTGCCCGCGCGTCCAGGCATCACCAATGCGCTCGGCTGCGTCGTTGCCGACCTGCGCCACGACTTCGTCAACACCATCAACCAGCCGGTGTCGGTGCTCGACGAAACGCATCTTCACGCGGTATTGGAACGGCACCGAAACGAAGGCGAGGAACTGATCGGCAAGGAAGCGGTAAAGCCGGAGACGATCCGCGTCACCCACTCCGCCGACATGCAGTTCGTCGGCCAGACCCACATCATCAACGTGGCGCTGCCGTCCTCCTCGGTGACCCGGGCAACGCTGCAGCAGCTTTTCGAAAAGGCCTATTTCGCCCGCTTCAAGGTCGAGCTGCCGGAAATCCGAGCCAATCTCGTCAATCTCAATACATCGGTCACCGGCGTGCGTCTGGCGATCGATCTGTCGCGCCTGATCGATCCGGAGGGGCGCGCAGCAACGCTGGACGAGGCGCGGCGCGAAATCCGGCCGGTCTGGTATGCCGGCCGTTGGCACGACACGCCCGTATATGCGCGTGAAAAGCTGCCGCTCGATGCTATCATCGAAGGCCCGGCGATCCTCGAACAGATGGATGCCACCACCGTGCTCGAACCCGGCGACCGCGCACGCAGCGACGCTGACGGCAACATCATCATCGACATTGGTGAGGCCTGATATGGCAAAGCTCGACGCCATCACCCTTTCGGTCCTCCAGGCGGCCCTGCAGCAGGTCTGCGACGAGATGGACCTGACCTTCTCACGCGCCGCCTTCTCGCCTGTCATCGCCGAGGCCAATGACCGCTCCGACGGAATCTATTCGGCTGTCGACGGTTCGCTGATCGCGCAAGGCAGCCAGGGCCTGCCGGTGTTCGTCGGTGTCATGCAGTATTCGACCAGGACGGTGATCGAGATGATCGCCGACGGCCGTTGCCTGCCGCCGGAACCAGGCGACATCTACGTCGTCAACGACCCCTATCTCGGCGGCACCCATCTGATGGATGTGCGCTTCGCCATGCCGGTCTACCGGGACGGCAAGATTTTCTGCTGGCTATCCAACACCGGCCATTGGCCCGACATTGGCGGCTCGGTGCCGGGCGGATTTTCAGCCTCGGCGACTGCCGTGGAGCAGGAAGGCCTGCGACTGCCGCCCGTAAAACTGTTCAAGAAGGGCGTGCTCGATCCGGAAATCTACGCCATCATCTGCTCCAACATCCGCGTCGCCGACCAGCGCATCGGCGATATCAGGGCCCAGGCCGCCGCACTGCTGATCGGTCGGGACAGGCTGAATGGAATCCTGGATCGTTACGGGGATGAAACGGTTGTAGAGGCGATCGCCGAACTGCGCCGCCGCGCGGCCGAACAGATGCGCGCCAACATCTCAGCCATTCCCGACGGGACCTACCATTCGAAGGCGTTTGTCGATTCCGATGGGGTGGTCAACGAGCCGCTGATCATCGCGCTCGCCGTCGAAAAACAGGGCGACACGCTGACCTTCGATTTCACCGGTTCGTCAAAGCCCTGCGCCGGGCCGATGAACAGCGTGCTGGCGACGACCCTATCCTCGGTCTATCTCGCCATGCGCCACATTTTCCCGGATGTGCCGATCAGCGCCGGCGCGTTTGAACCCCTGATCGTCAAGCGGCCGGAAAGCACGTTCCTCGACGCCAAATATCCGCGCCCCGTCTCGGGCTGCGCCGCCGAGGTGTCGCAGCGCATCGCCGAGGCGGTATTCGCGGCGATGGTACAGGCATTGCCGGACAAGGTGACCGCCGCACCCGCCGGTTCCAGCGGCAATTTCGCACTCGGCGGCAACGACCCGGCACGCGGCCGCGACTACGTCATGTACCAGATCTCCGGCGGCGGTTATGGCGGCAATTCAGGCCATGACGGCCTGACCAATGGCTGCTCGACCATCGGCATCTCCAAGTCGCCGCCGGTCGAGATCATGGAACAGGCATTCCCGGTGCTCTACCGCCACTACGCCTTGCGTGAAGGCTCCGGCGGCGCCGGCAAGCATCGCGGCGGTTTCGGCCTCGCCTATGAGGTGGAAATCCTGCGTGGCGACGCCCGCGCTTCCTTCGTCATGGACCATGGCCGGTTCGGCCCGCAGGGCGCGCTTGGCGGCAAGGACGGCGCCGTCAACACGGTGACCGTCTTCCGCAACGGCGAGGAACACGTGCCGCCGCATTTGTCCAAGGAACAGGATATCGCGCTGAAAGCCGGCGACCGCGTGCGCGTCGGTACGCCGGGCGGCGGCGGCTATGGTGATCCGCTGCAGCGCGATGCCGATCTTGTGCTGCGCGACGTGGCGCTGGGGTACTACACATCAGAGGAAGCCACCGAGAAGTTTGGCGTTGTCCTCTCGGCCGGGGAGTTGGCCATCGACCAGACGGCCACCGACAAGCAGCGCGTCGGCTAACACATCACCGCGCTCGACTGGTCTGCTCGCCGCGCCGCGATCGCCGCAGCGCATGTCGTTTCCGTCTCCGCCGCGCGCCTGGAAGACCGTAGACTTCCCGCTTTCAACGGGGATCTCGAACATGCGTCTTTTCGGTCGTTTCGTGCTTGCCGCTTCCGTCGCCCTCACCCTTGCCACGGGTGCCGCCTCCGCCCAGGACAAAAAACTCAGGATCGGCACCGAAGGCGCTTATCCGCCCTTCAACTACGCCAGCGCCGACGGCACGCTGGGCGGCTTCGACATCGAGCTGGGGAAGGCGCTGTGCGATGAGATGAAGGCTGAGTGCGAATTCAGCGTGCAGGATTTCGATGGTTCCATACCGGCGCTGCAGGCCGGCAAGTTCGACGCCATCATCAACATCACCATCACGCCCGAACGGGCCGAGAAGGTCGAGTTCACCCACAAATACTACCAGACGCCGCCGGCCATCGCCGTGCCGAAGGATTCGACCATCGCAGGCACTTCGCCTGAAGACCTGAAAGGCAAGGCGCTCGGCGTGCAGACCGCGACCATCCACCAGAAATTCGCCGACCAGAAATATGCAGGCTCGACGGTCAAGGCCTATCCGACGGGCGACGATGCCCGCACCGACATGGCCAATGGCCGCCTCGACGCGATCATGGACGGCTCGATCATCCTGACCGAGTGGTTGAAGAAGCCAGACGGCGCCTGCTGCAAGCTGCTCGGCACGCTGACCGCCGATCCGGCCATTCACGGCCCTGGCGTCGGCATCGCGCTGCAAAAGGGCAATAAGGAACTGGCCGACAAGCTCAATGCGGCCATCGACGCGCTGCGCGCCAATGGCAAGTACAAGGAAATCAACGACAAGTACTTCTCGTTCGACGTCTACGGCAGCTGAGACCGTTTGGAAACTCTACTCTGGCGGCCATCTGAAGGCGTTTTCTGCGCTTCCGGTGCTCACGGACCTGAATGTCCGCTGCGCTCCGGTTCTCGAAACCACCATCATATGACTCGCCAGAGCGAATTTCGAAACGGTCTCTGGATCGCAATTCATGATGGAGACTTCCTTGGCTGAGCGGCGTTCCCCTTTCTACAGCAGCATCGTCGGGCTGGGCGCGACCATGGGTCGTGTCGGGGGCGATTTCATCTCGGCCAAAACCTATTCCGGCATTGCCGACGAGCATCTGAACACCCGCAAAAATGTCGGCGTGCAGGATCTCAGCACCATGGGCAAGATGGACATCAAGGGGCCGGACGCCGAGGCGCTGGTCAACCATGTCATCGTCAATAATGCCGCTGCCATGAAACCGGGCCAGGTCCGCTATTCCACGGTGTGCCGCGAGGATGGCGGCATCATGGACGACCTCACCGTGTTTCGGTTGGGTCCGGAGCACTTCATGCTGGTAACCGGCTCGGTCAACCGCCTGAAGATGCTGCCCTGGCTGTTGCATCACGCGCAGGGTCGCAAAGCCTATGTCACCGACATAACCGCAGCCATCGCCTTCCCGACCATCCAGGGTCCGCGCTCGCGCGAACTGTTGAAGGCGATGATCTCGGATGCCGATCTGGACGGGCTGAAACGCTGGTCGTTCACGTCAGGCCACATCAACGGCACGCGGGTGCTGATCTCGCGCACCGGGGTCACCGGCGAGCTCGGCTTCGAGCTGTTCGTGCCGGCCGACGAGGCCGCTTCAGTCTGGGACGCGCTGATGCGGACCGGCCGGGACTTTGGCCTGAAACCCTATGGCGTGCTGGCAATGTTCACGCTCGGGTTGGAAAAAGCCTATCCGGCACACGGCATCGACATGGATGAGAGCCGCACGCCGTTCCATGTCGGCCTCGACCGCTGGATCAAGTTCGACAAGGGCGATTTCGTCGGCCGGCAAGCTTTGCTCAAGGTCCGCGACAAGGGCCTCGAAGAGCAATGGGTCGGCCTGATCCTCGACGGCGACACGCCGGCCGCCACCGATGCCAGGGTCCTGGCAGATGGCGAGGACGCCGGCACCGTCACCTACAGCGACCACGGCTATTCCCTGGGCAAGGTGCTGGCCACGGCGCACCTGCGGCTGCCTTTCACCGCGATTGGCACCGAACTCAGCATCGACATCGATGGCAAGCCCAGCCGGGCGGTCGTGGCGCCGATACCGTTCTTCGATCCCGAGGGGGGGAGGTTGCGCGGCTAACTGGGCTTACCCTGGAAATCATTTTGGTCTCTCCTCAATGGTTATGATATTGTCTCGAAATGAAGTCTCCTAGCTCACGAGCCAGCCGTTCAGCCAAGACCGGCCAGTTCGTGCTGACCAGCGAGCGCGGCGAGAAAATCAGCGCCGTGGAAGGCATGACCTTATCGCCTCGCATGGCGAAATTACTCGCCCTAGGCGTACGACACGGACTGTCCGGTGATGAGCGGCGTTCGCTCATCAAGGAAGAAATCCGCAAGAAGAAATAGACGTTGGTCTACGCCGCTGAGTTCGATCCGCTGTGCTACCCCGGCACGACGGTGCTCATTAACCTGTTGGACATCCGCGACCAGGCTGAGCTTGATGAAGTCGAGCTCGCGCTGTTCCTGACTCGCGCTGACGAGCCATTGCCGGCAGGCGAACTCGACTACCGTCACTATCTCGGCCTGCACCGGCACCTGTTCCAGGATGTGTGGCTGGGCCGGTCAGCCGCGCACCATCCGCATCGGCAAGGCCGGCAATTGGTTCTGCTATTCCGAACACATCGCCACCGAGATGGCGCGGGTCTTTCGCGAACTCGGCAATCCCGACCGCTTAGCTCATCTCGACGGCACCAGCTTTGCGAAGCATCTGGCGCACATCGTCGCGGAGATCAACGCCGTGCATCCGTTTCGCGAAGGCAACGGCCGAACCCAGCTCACCTTCCTTGCGATGCTCGCCGAGCACGCGGGCCTGACATTCAATGACGACATCCTTGAACGGGATCGCGTCATTCAAGCCATGATCGACAGTTTCAGCGGTTCAGAAGCGTCATTGCAAGCACTGATAGAAGACATCATCGCCTCGTTCGTCGGCCTAACAATCACCCCCGTCTATCCAGCCTCGCCACCAACCAATCCCCCACCCATTGGATGCCGCAGACCAGGATGATCAGCACGATGACCACTGCGATCATCACCGACGTCTCAAAACGCTGGTAGCCGTAGCGGATGGCGAGGTCGCCGAGGCCGCCGGCACCGATGGCGCCGGCCATGGCTGACGCACCGATCAGCGTCACCAGCGTCACCGTGAAGCCGGCGACGATGCCGGGCAGGGCTTCTGGCACCAGCACCTCGCGGATGATCGTCCAGCGGTTGCCGCCCATGGCGCGCGCCGCCTCGATCAGCCCGCGATCGACTTCGCGCAGCGACACTTCGGCGATGCGCGCATAGTAGGGCGTGGCGGCGATCGACAGCGGCACGATGGCTGCCCATGTGCCGATCGAGGTGCCGACGATCAGCCGCGTCACCGGGATCAGCGCCACCAGAAGGATGATGAAGGGCACCGAGCGGAAGCCGTTGATGATGGCGCCGAGCGCCCGGTTCACCCAAAGGCTTTCGGCAATGCCGCCGCGTTCGGTAGCAATCAGCGCCAGGCCGAGCGGCAGGCCGAAGACCAGCGAGATGAGGCCGGAGGCGGCCGTCATCAGCACCGTCTCCCAGATCGAACGCAGCAGAAGTTCAAACAGGATTGGCGACATGGCCAAGGACCTCCACCCGCGCCTGGCGGGCCTTCAGGAATGTGATGATGTCAGCAAGATGATTTGCATCGCTGCCGGGAACCGAAAGGAACAGCGTGCCGACCGGCTGCTGCTGGATATGGTCGATGCCGCCATGGACGAGGCGGAAGGCGCCTGGAACAGCCGTGGCAAGGTCGGACAGCAATGGCCTGCTTGCCGCTTCGCCGGCCACATCCACGCGCAGAATCGTCTCCGCGCCGGCCGCCGGCAGCAGCCGGGCCGCCAGTTCGGCTGGCAGCTGCGGCCGGATGGCTCCGAGCAGGCTTTTGGTGATGTCTGATTGTGGGTCGGCAAACACCGACCAGACCGGCCCTTGCTCGACGATGCGTCCGGCGTCGATCACCGCCACGCGGTCGGCGATGGAACGGATCACCTCCATCTCATGGGTGATCAAAAGGATGGTCAGGCCAAGCTGCCGGTTGATGTCCTTGAGCAGTGCGAGGATGGAGCGCGTCGTCTCCGGATCGAGCGCCGAGGTGGCTTCGTCCGACAGGAGCAGCGCCGGGCGCGCGGCAAGCGCCCTGGCGATGCCGACCCGTTGCTTCTGGCCGCCCGACAGCGACGCCGGATAGGCCTTGGCTTTCTCCGACAGGCCGACAAGATCGAGCAGTTCGGCGGCGCGCTTCAGCCTCTCGGCTTTCGGCCGGCCCTCGATCTTCAGCGGCAGCGCCACATTGTCCTCGACGGTCTTGGCCGACAGCAGGTTGAAATGCTGGAAGATCATGCCGATGCGCCGCCGCAGCGGCTGCAGGTCGCGCTCGCCGAGCCGGCTGATCTCGCGGCCCTCGATGAACACCTCGCCGGAGTCAGGCCGTTCCAGCCCGTTCAGGCAGCGGATCAGCGTCGATTTGCCGGCGCCGCTGCGGCCGATGATACCGAGGATCTCGCCCTTGCGCACGGTCAGCGAAATGCCGTCGAGCGCCGCCGTCACACCGAAATGGCGCTTCAGGTCGACAAGGCGCACGACATCCTGAGATGCGTCGGGCCGGGTCTGGGTCGGATCGGCGGTCTTCCCGGATGCCGTGATATGCTGGTTCATGAATATTCCTGTTCCCGAAAACGCAATCGCGGCCCGCGCCTGAGCGCGGACCGCTGTTGCTCTCGAACCGGGCTTCCGGCCGAGGACCGGATCAATAGGCGCTGAGGCCGGTGCCCTTGTAGACCTTGTCGAACTCGGCCTTCACCGCCTCGTTCTGATAGGAAGCCACCAGCGTCTTCACCCAGGCCTCGTTCTCGTTACCGGTCTTCACCGCGATGAAGTTGCGGTAGGGATTGTCGGCGATAGGCTCCTGCGCGATGCGGTTTTCCGGCGACAGGCCGCTTTTCAGCGCCCAGTCGGTGTTGACTACGGCCGCATCGAGATCCTCGACCGAGCGGCCGACGATACCGGCGTCAAGTTCCTTGATCACCACCTTCTTCGCGTTCTCGGCGATGTCGGCGGTGGTGGCCAGAATGCCGGTGCCATCCCTGAGCTTGATCACGCCCTCGTTCTGCAGCACGCGCAGCGCCCGGCCTTCATTGGATGGGTCGTTGGGCACGCCAATGACCGCGCCCTCGGGCAGGTCGGCAACCTTGCTGAACTTCTTAGAGTAGAGGCCGATCGGCCAGACGCCGGTATAGCCGACACGGACGATGTGATACCCTTGCGTCTTGATCTGGTTGTCGAGATAGGGCTGGTGCTGGAAGGCGTTGGCGTCGATCTCGCCGCGCTCCAGCGCCTCGTTGGGCTGGGTGTAGTCGTTGAATACCACCGTCTCGATGGCAAGGCCCTTTTCGGCGGCTTGCGCGACGACGACGCGCCAGACGTCCTCGTCCTCGCCGCTGATGATGCCGACCTTGAGCGCCTTCTTGTCCTCGGCAAACGACGCATGCGGTGCAATCAGGCTGCCGATCGCGACGACCGAGGCGAACAGCAGAGCAAGGCCACTGCGCCGGTTGACGGTTGACCCGGGGGAAGATGGCAAAGTGTTCTTGAAGTCAGTCATGATTGATCTCTGCGGTTGTGAAGTCATGGCAGCGAGGCGGATTGCCTAGCCTTGGTCGCATCCTCAGAAATTCTATCAAGTTTATCAAAGAACGCGTTTCGCCATTCTCGCCAAAGCCGGGAATATTCTCTCAAAATTTTCAAGAGCGTGAGCAAAAGCCGCTGCTTGACCGGCCGCAGCGGATCGCGGCGCGATCTTGCGCGCGTCTGGAGGTCGTCAGATTCTCAGAGAGCTCAGCGTGCCGTCAAAGCGCGATCCAGGCCGTCTTCAGTTCCAAATATTTCTCCAGCGCGTGCAGCGACTTGTCGCGGCCGAAGCCGGACTGCTTGACGCCGCCGAGCGGCACGGTGATGTCGGCGCCGCCATAGGTGTTGACGTGGACGACGCCGGCATTGATGGCGCGCACCATGCGATGCGCGGTGGAGAGATTGGCGGTCCACACCGCGGAGGCAAGCCCGTAGACGGTCGAATTGGCAAGCCGAACCGCCTCCTCCTCGGTCTCGAAGCGCATGACGCCGAGCACCGGCCCGAACACCTCCTCACGCGCCAACTGCATATCCTGTGTCACATTCTCGAAGATCGTCGGCGCCATGTAGCTCCCTCCGGTCTCGGTCAGCATGCGCTCGCCGCCGGTGACCAACCGGGCGCCTTCTTCCGTGGCCCTGGCGACGAAACCGAGGTTCTTGTCCAGCTGTTCGGCGCTCGACACCGCACCGACATCGTTGGCGAGATCGAGCGGATCGCCGACTTTCAGCCGCATCGTTGCCTGGAGAAGCTCATCCATGAAGCGGTCATAGACCGACGCCTGGACGAGCAGGCGCGAGCCGGCGACGCAGACCTGGCCGGAATTGCGAAAAATGCCGTTGGCCGAGACGACCGCCGCCTGTTTCAGGTCGGGGGCATCGGCAAAGACGATGTTCGGCGACTTGCCGCCGAGTTCGAGGAAGACGCGCTTCAGATTGGAGCGAGCGGAATATTCGAGCAGCCGCCTGCCGACCGGGCCGGAACCGGTGAAGGCGATGGCGTCGACATCCATATGCAGGCCGAGCGCCTCGCCGGTAACCGAACCACGGCCGGTGACGACATTGAGCACACCGGCGGGCAAGCCGGCCTCGCTTGCCAGTTCGGCCAGCCGCAGCAGCGTCAGCGAGGCGATCTCAGGCGGCTTGACCACCACGCAATTGCCGGCGGCAAGTGCAGGCGCGATCTTCCAGGCACCGATCATCAGCGGGAAATTCCAGGGCACGATGACGCCGACGACGCCGAGCGGCTCCTTGTGGATCAGTCCGAGCACATTCTCGGCCGTCGGCGCGATCTCGCCATAGACCTTGTCGATGGCCTCGGCATAGTAGCGGATGGTGCCTGCCGCCGACAGCGGTTCTGCCTTGTAGGCCATGCCGATCTCGGTGCCGTTGTCGCGCACACCGAGCACGGCGAGCTCATCGGCGTGTTTCTCGACCAGCTCGGCGAATTTCGTCAGCACCTTCTTGCGAAAGGCGGGTGCGGCGCGCGACCACGAGCCCTTCTCGAACGCCTTGCGCGCCGACTTCACGGCGCGGTCGATATCGGCGGCGTTGCCGTCGGCGATGCTGGCGAAAGGTCGGCCGTCGATCGGCGACGTCACCGGCAGGCTTGTGCCGCTTGTTGCCTCGACCTGCACGCCATCGATGAACAGGCCCTGCGCGCCGATCTCCGTCTTGCGCAGCGTTTCGATGGCATTCTGACTGATCATTGGTGACGGACTCCAAGGGAAACATGCAATGTGGTTGGCGCGCGGAATTCCCAGCCGCGAAACACCGGTTCCCTGCTCGGCACAAGGCTGAGATCGGGGAAGCGTTGGAGCAACAGCCGCACCGCAAGGCACATCTGCTCGCGTGCGAAGAACCGGCCCGAACAGAAATGATGGCCGAAGCCGAAGGCGGCATGGTTGCCTTCGTTGCGGTTGATGTCGAAGCGGTCGGGATCGGCAAAGCGGCTCTCGTCGCGGCTTGCCGAAGCGACGAGGGCGGCGACGGCAGCGCCGGCCGGGATCGTCACGCCGCCAAGCTCGACTGCCCGCGTCGTCTGCCGCGTCAGGCCGAGCGAGCGCGCCAGGCTGAGCGTCGACACCGGCTCGAAATAATCGGCCATCAGCTCGGCGGAGCCCTGGTTGACGATCCGGTCCAGAAAAGGTTCGGCAATCGACCGCACGAGGTCGCCGGCATAGGCGGCGACGGTGCGCGGCCGGTATTTCGGGTCGACGCCTTGGCGCAGTTGCTTGTGCGTCTCGCCATCGGTGGTCAGGATGGTCGGCTTGCCGAAGGAACGCTCAACTGGTGACGAGCCGACGACGGCGGAGAAGATCTCGGGCGACTTGGCGACGCTCTCGACATCCTTCCAGCGGGTGACGAACCAAAGATTGACCGCCGGCACGAAAGCGACCGGCGCACTGCGCCTGAGCTCTGCATAGATCGGGTAGGGATCGGCTTCCAATGCCTCGACGGTGATATTTTCGGCAAAGCTCAAATCCGCCACTCCCCTTGTGGTGTAAGGGGCGGCGTGGCATGCCGCCCCTTTGCTTTTCTCAATCTTTCAGCGGCTGGCCGAGGTTTTTGAACGCGACCGGATCGCGGCTCTTCAGCGCGCTGGCCAGCAGCAGGCCGACGATCGCGGCGATCAGCACCAGCCCCGGCAGGAACACGCCAAGGAAACCGCCGGCTCCCGACAGGCTGCCGAAATTGATGACGATCAAATAGATGATGATGACGAAGGCGATGAAGGTCAGCCCGGGCAGGATGGTGGTCTTCAGCGCATTCTCGTGGGCCGCCGGGTTGGCGCGGAAGAACATCACCACGGCAAGCGATGCCACCGCCATCATCACGATGACACCGAGCGTCGCGACATTGGTCAGCCACGAAAACAGCGCCAGCACCGGATCGAGGCCGAGCACGGCGAACAGGCCGACAACGACCGCGGCGAGCACGCTCTGGACGACGGAAGCGACATGTGGGCTCTGGTGCACCGGATGCGTCACGCCGATCGTCTGCGGCAACAGCTTCTCGCGGCCCGAGACGTAGATGTACCGCGCAACCGCATTGTGGAACGCCAGCACGCCGGCAAACAGGCTCGACACGAACAGGATGCTCATCGCCTGCGAAAGCATCGTGCCGGCGTAGCGGTCGGACAGGCCGAACAGGAAGGTCGTCGGATCCTGCAATCCCTGCAGCGTCGGCAGCAATTTGTCGACACCGGCGCCGACCGCCATCAGCCATGCCGTGAGCATGTAGAAGACGCCGATCAGCACGACCGAGAAATAGGTGGCGCGCGGAATGGTGACCTTTGGATCGCGGGCTTCCTCGGCATAGATCGTCGTCGCCTCGAAACCGATGAAGGCGGCGAAGCAGAACAGGATGGCGATGGCCGGCGAGCCGCTGACGATCTGGCTCCAGCTGAATGGCGCCGCCGACAGGCCGCTATCGCCGCCGGTCTTGAGGATGGCGACGTCGAGGATCAGCACCACAAGATATTCGCACAGCACCAGCACCGTCAGGATCTTGGCGGAGAGGTCGACCTGTCGATAGCCGAGCACGGCGACCAGCGCGATGGCGATGAAGCTCCACACCCACCAGGGCAGGTTGATGCCCCAGCCGGCGAACAGGCCGGCGGTTGCGGCGCCCAGCAGGCCCATGACGCCGATCTGCATGGCGTTGTAGGACAGGATGGCGATCAGCGCCGTGGCGCCGCCGGCCATGCTGCCGAGGCCGCGTGCGGCGTAGGCATAGAAGGCGCCGGCATTGCCGACATGGCGTGACATGGCGACATAGCCGACCGCGAACAAAAGCAGCAGCACGGTCACGATGAGATAGGTGCCGGCAAAGCCGGCGCCATTGCCCATCAGCATGCAAGCGGCGTGCCGCCGGCGACTGCCGTGAGTGGGGCGGCCGCAGAAATCACCATGAAGGTGATGGCGCCGACGCCAAGACTGTTCTTGCGCAGCCTGTTGGCCGGCGCCTGTTCCGAGACTGCTGTCATTGATCCCTCCTGTTTGCAAACCCTTGAGTTCGCCGGCCGAATGGCCTGTCCCATGCACTCTGGTGGTTGGTTCATTATTTGAACCGTTATTTTGAATATAGACTTGCAAACAATGCTGATGCCTGTCAAGTTAATTCACACGTTAAATGATTGTCCCGAACCGGGAGGCAAATTTGAGTACGGTCGGAAAAGCGATCTCGCTTCTGGAGCTGTTCAACGTCGACGAGCCCGAGCTCGGCCTGTCCGATCTGGCGCGCCGCTCGGGCTTCGACAAGGCGACGACAAGGCGGCTGCTGGTAGCGCTGGCCGGCCGTGGTTTCGTCGAGCAGGATGCGGGTACGCGGCACTATCGCCTCGGCGCCGGGCTGTCGCGGCTGGCGCGCATCCGCGAGGCGCGCTTTCCCTTCCTGCAGACGGCCGTTCCGCTGGTGCGGGACCTGGCCGCATCGACGGCCGAGACCGTGCATTTGTCGGAATTCGGCGTCGACAGGCTGGTCACCGTCCACGTCGAGCATCCAGCATGGGCAAACCGGGTCAACATCGACATCGGCCAGTTGCTGCCTTTGCATTCGACCGCGTCGGGCATCGCCTATCTGTCCTTCGCCCGTGACGAGGCCGTCAAAGCGTGCCTGACGGGTTCGCTCGACGCTTTCACGGCCCATACGCTGATCGAGCCGGCCGCCATCTCAAGATCCATGGGCGAGGCGCGCGAGCGCGGCTATTCGATCTGCGACCAGGGCTATGAGGAAGGTGTGATCAGCGTCGCGGCGGCAATCCGCGGGGCGGATGGCTTTGCGCTCGGCACCATCGCGGTGGCGGCGCCAAAGGCCAGAACGACGGCGGCCGCGATCACGGAGCGGGGACTTGCCGTGAGGGCGGCGGCACGGGAGATTTCCATGCGCCTCAACGGTGAAAACCTGCAAACCCTGAGGAGGCAGGCCTGATGCCCTCGGAGACAGCACCCCGCATCCTGGTCATCGGCACGGGCGACACAAAGGCCGAAGAGCTGTTGTTCATGAAACAGTGCATCGAGCAGTCGGGCGGCAGCGCCGTGATGATGGATGTCAGCGTGCTGGGCGACCCGCCCTACAGCCCGGACCACGATAAGCACGCCGTGGCGCGGGCGGTGGATGTGACGATCGCCGAGATCGTTTCGAGCGGTGACGAGAACACCGCCATGACGCTGATGGCCGGCGGCGCCGTGCAACTGGTGCGCAAGCTCCATCAAAACGGCGAGATCGACGCCTTCATCGCCATCGGCGGTTCGATGGGAACCGATCTGGCGCTCGACGTGGCGCTTTGCCTGCCGCTCGGCGTGCCGAAATTCGTCGTCTCGACCATCGCCTATTCGCACCTCATCCCACCCGAGCGCGTCGCGCCCGACCTGATGATGATCCTCTGGGCGGGCGGGCTGTACGGCCTCAACTCGATCTGCAGGCTGGTCCTGTCACAGGCCTGTGGTGCGGTCGTCGGCGCGGCCAGGATCGTGCTGGAGACTCGCATGTCGGCTCCGGCAATCGGGCCGACCATCGGCATGACCTCGCTCGGCAGCAGCTGCCTGCGCTACATGAAGACGCTGAAGCCGGCGCTGGAACAGCGCGGCTATGACGTTGCCGTCTTCCACACCACCGGGATGGGCGGCCGTGCCTTCGAATCGATTGCCGGTCAGGACCATTTCTGCGCGGTGTTCGATTTCAGCCTGCAGGAAATCACCAATCATCTCGCGGGATCCGTCGTCAGTTCCGGCACCGACCGGCTGGAGAATGCCGGCGCTCGCGGCGTTCCGCAGATCGCCGCGCCTGGTGCGGTCGACATGGTCGATCTGCCGACCTGGCAGGATTTGCCGGCTAAATTCTCGACGCGACCGTTTCATGCCCATAACAGGCTGATCGCTTCGATCACCGTCGATGCCGACGATCGCCGCCAGGTCGCCAGGACCATCGCCGCCAAGCTCGGTGCCGCCAGAGGCCGCTCCGCCTTCATCCTGCCGTCCCAGGGCATCCAGGAATGGGACGTGGAGGGCGAGCCGCTCTATGAGCCGGAAGCCCTGGCCGCCTTCACTGACGAAATTCGCAAGGTCATTCCCGCCGGCGTCGAGTTCCACGAGATCGACGCTCACATCAACAGCGACGACTTCGTCGGCAAGGCGCTCGAGATCTTCGACCGCTGGGTCGAGGAAGGCATCGTCCCGCGCGGCAAGCCGGCCGAGGGAGTGGCGGCGTGAGTGCTGTTCCCGCCCAGGCGCTTGTCCTCGATTTCGGCGGCGTCGTCACCCGCACGCTGTTCGAGACCCACGCCTTGACCGAACAGGCGCTCGGCCTCGCGCCGGGGACGCTGCAATGGCGCGGGCCGTTCGATCCGGGCAGCGATCCGCTGTGGCGCGCCATGCAGGCCGACGAGATCAGCGAGCGTGACTATTGGCGCACACGCACAAGCGAGGTCGGCCGTCTGGTGGGCGAGGACTGGCAGGCGATGGAGACCTTCGTCCGGCGCGCGCGAGGGGCCGAGCCGGAAAAGGTGGTGCGGCCGGAGGCTGACAGCACCATTCGCACGGTGCATGCCGCCGGTTTTCGACTGGCCATCCTGTCCAATGAACTCGACCTGTTCTACGGCGCCGACTTCCGCCAGCGGCTGCCGTTGCTCGGCCTGTTCGATGTTATCATCGACGCCACTTACACCGGCATCCTCAAGCCCGACCCGCGTGCCTATGCCTTCGTCACCGAGGCGCTTGGCCTGCCTGCCGGCGCTTGCGTCTTCGTCGACGACCAGCGGCGCAATGTCGATGGCGGCTGTGCTGCCGGCATGCGCACGGTGCATTTCGACGTCGCTCGCCCGGCTCATTCCTATGCCGAGGCCCTCGGCCATTTCGACCTCGTCCCAGTTGCCTGAGATTTTTGCGGAGTCCATTATGCGCGACATCAATTTTCTCACCGAAACCAACGCCAAGCCGATCTGGCATCCGATGGCGCATCCGGCCGAGATGCGGGCCAACCCGCCAAAGGTGATCATGAAAGGCGAGGGTGTGATGGTCACCGACATCGCCGGCAACACCGTGCTCGACGCCGTCGGCGGCCTGTGGAACGTCAATCTCGGCTACAGCTGCGACCCGATCAAGAAAGCGATCGCCGACCAGCTTGGCGCGCTGCCCTATTATTCCGGCTTTCGCGGCACCTCGACCGGCCCGTCGATCGAGCTCGCCTACGAACTCTGCGAATGGTTCGAGCCAGAAGGCATGGTGCGGACGTTTTTCACTTCGGGCGGCTCGGATTCGGTCGAAACGGCACTTCGGCTGGCGCGGCAGTACTGGAAGATCCGTGGCCAGGCCGACCGCACCAAATTCATCGCCTTGAAGAAAGGCTATCACGGCACGCATTTCGGCGGCGCGTCGGTCAACGGCAATGCCAATTTCCGCCGCAACTACGAGCCGCTGCTGCCGGGCGTCTTCCACATTCCCGCGCCCTGGACCTTCCGCAACCCGTTCGATGAGACCGACCCAGTGCGGCTGGCAAAACTCTGCGCCAAGGCGCTGGAGGACGAAATCGCCTTCCAGGGCGGCGATACCATCGCCGCTTTCATCATGGAGCCGGTTCTCGGCGCCGGCGGCGTCATCGTTCCGCATGAGAGCTTCATGCCGCTGGTGCGCGAGATCTGCGACCGCCACGAGATCCTTTTGATCGCCGATGAAGTTGTCACCGGCTTCGGCCGCACCGGCGCCTGGTCGGGCTCGCGGCTGTCCGGCGTGAAGCCCGATTTCATGACCATCGCCAAGGCGATCACTTCGGGTTACTTCCCGCTCGGCGCCACTTTGATCGGCGCCAAGGTCGCCGATGTCTTCGAGGCCGACAAGACCAGCTTCGGCGCCATCGGCCATGGCTATACCTATTCCGGCCATCCTGTCGGCTGCGCCGCGGGTCTGGCGGCGCTTGCCGAGACCAAACGGCTGCGCCTGAACGAGAACGCCGCCGCGCGTGGTGTCGAACTCGCAGCCGTGCTGGAGGGGCTGAAGGCGAAGCATGCGATCGTCGGCGATGTCCGGTACAAGGGCCTGATGGCGGCGCTGGAGCTGGTCTCGGACCGCGCGACGAAAAAGCCCGCCGACAAGAAGACCATGGCATTGGTTTCGGAGGCGGCCTACGAGGCCGGCGTCATGCTGCGCGTCTCCGGTAACGCCATCATCCTGTCGCCGCCGCTTATCGTCAGCGCCGCGGATGTCGCGAGGATCGGCGAAGCATTGGATGCAGGCCTGTCGAAGGTCTGACGGTTTATTGGAGAGAACGGAGTTTCGAGACGCAATGACTCAACCGCAAGAAGCGCTGGTTAGCCGGCGCTCGCGCCTGCTCGGTGCGAAATCGCAATTGTTCTATGACGAGCCCGTGCACCTGGTGCGCGGCGAAGGTGTCTGGCTCTACGATGCCGACGGCCGCAAATATCTCGACGCATACAACAACGTCGCCCATGTCGGCCACTGCCACCCCTATGTGGTCGAGGCCCTGTGCCGGCAGGCAAGCCTGCTCAACACCCACACGCGCTATCTGCACACCGCCATCCTCGACTATGTCGAGCGGCTGACCGCGACCTTCGATGCCAGCCTGCCGACCGCCATCCTGACCTGCACCGGCAGTGAGGCCAACGACATCGCGCTGCGCATGGCGCAGGCCGCCACCGGCCGCATGGGCATCATCGCCACCGACGCCACCTATCATGGCAACACCGCGGCGGTTTCGCAGCTCAGCACCCGCATGCCGCCGGTCGGCGGCCGCGCCCGTCACGTCAGGCTGGTGCCGGCGCCTGACAGCTATCGCCATCCGGATGCGATGGCCAACGGCAAAGCCTTTGGCGACGCGGTGCGCGAAGCCATCGCCGCGCTGGCAAAGGACGGTATCGGCCTGTCCGGCATCATCCTTTGTCCGCTGCTCGCCAATGAAGGCTTTCCGACGCTCCCATCCGGCTTTTTCGACGACGCGATGCGCGCGGTGCGTGACGCCGGCGGACTGGTCATCGCCGACGAGGTGCAGCCTGGTTTCGGCCGCACCGGCAGTCATTTCTGGGGCCACCCGCGCGCAGGCTTCGTTCCCGACATCGTCACCATGGGCAAGCCGATGGGCAACGGCCATCCAATCGCCGCCGTGGTCACATCAAGGGAGATATTGGCGATCTTCCGCAACGCCTTCCGTTATTTCAACACCTTCGGCGGCAATCCGGTTTCCTGCGCGGTGGCCAATGCCGTTCTCGACGTCATCGAGCAGGAAGATCTCGTTGCCAACGCGCGTGACGTCGGCGCCTATGCACTCAACCTGCTGCGCCCGCTCGCCGATCGCCATGAATGTATCGGCGAGGTCAGGGGCGCTGGCCTGTTCTTCGGCGCCGAACTGGTTCACGACCGCAAGACGCGCGAACCGGCGCCCGACATTGCCGAGCAGGTCGCCAACCGGATGCGCCAGCGCGGCGTGCTGATGGGCAAGACCGGCATCCACGGCAATGTGTTGAAGATCCGCCCGCCAATGCCGTTCTCCCGCGACAATGCCGACTTCCTGATCGGCGTCCTCGACGAAGTGCTTGGCGAAGTCCGCGGAGTGAAGGCGTGAGCGCAGTCTCCGCGCAATCCGAACCCGAGACGGCAGCCGACGTCACGGCGCTGGCCAGGCGCGCGCTCGCCCATTGGGGCATTGATGAGGGTGAGCCGGAGCTGCTGAAATTCCGCGAGAACGCGGTCTTCCGGATCCGTCTGCCCGATGGCCAGCCGGCCGCCATGCGCATTCACCGGCTTGGCTATCACACGGACGCCGCCCTGCGCTCGGAACTGCAATGGATGGGTTTTCTGCAATCGGCCGGCATCGCCACGCCATCTGCGGTCGCCACGCCGGCTGGCGATCTGTTCGTGCTTGTCAGCGCGAACGCCTCAATGCAACCCCGGCAAGTCGATTGCCTGAGCTGGCTGGAAGGCCGCGCCGTCGGCGCGCGAGGCGTGCCGCTGGATTTTACGCCCGAGCAGGCAAGACAGATCTTTACCGAGATCGGGCGAACCATCGCCCACATGCACAATGTCACAGCAGCCTGGACGCCTCCGTCCGGCTTTGCCCGCCATGCCTGGGATTTCGACGGCTTCTTCGGCGCGAACCCGAATTGGGGGCGTTTCGAGACCTCGCCCTTCCTCGACGGTCCTCGCCGCGAACTGGTTTTGCGGGCGCGCGAAAAGGCCGTGCGCGCGCTATTGACGTATGAACGCAGTGCCCGCAATTTCGGCATCATCCACGCCGACCTGGTGCGCGAGAATGTGCTCGTCCATGATGGTGCGATCCGCATCATCGACTTCGACGATTGCGGCCATGGCTGGCACATATACGACCTTGCCGTCGCGCTTTACCAGAACCGCGATGAGGCGATCTATCCGCTGATCGAGGACGCTTTGCTCAAGGGCTATCGGCAGGAGCGCGAACTGACGGCGCGCGACATCGCCGCGCTGCCGCTGTTTTCTGCCTTGCGGGCCTTCGCCTTCCTCGGCTGGGTGCAGAGCCGCGTCGAAGGCGACATCACCAGGGAGGTCGGCCTGCGCATGTCGGCCATCGCAGCCGATGTGGTGATTGCCTATCTGCATGGCGAATAAGGCCGATTGATAAGAACTGGCGGAACCGTCAGCCCTTCGCGAAATGGATGCTGACCGTGCCCGAACTGCCGAAATCGGCGACGATCGTGTCGCCGGGTCGCGCCTCGACCGGACGCACGAACGACCCGGAGAGAACGACCTCGCCGGCAGCGATCGACATGCCGTAGCGGGCGAGCCTGTCGGCCAGCCAGGCAATGCCCATCGCCGGATGGTTGAGCACGCCGGCGCCAAGCCCGGTCTCCTCGACCTCGGCATTGCGCGAAACGATGGCGCCGATCCAGCGCATGTCGGTCTCATCAGGCCGCTGCGGCCGGCCGCCGATGACGATGCCGGCATTGGCGGCATTGTCCGAAATGGTGTCGAAGAAGGTACGCGCCTTCTTCGTCTCCGCATTGACGCGCTCGATGCGCGTATCGAGGATTTCGAGCGCCGGCGTGATGTAGTCGGTGGCGTTGAACACGTCGAAGATCGTCACGCCGGGGCCTTTCAGCGGCGCCTTCATGATGAAGGCGATCTCGGCCTCGACGCGCGGCTGGATAAAGCGGCCGGCGGGAATGGTCGCGCCATCGTCGAAGAACATGTCGTCGAACAGCACGCCCGAATCCGGCGTGTCGATGGCGAGCGCATATTGCATCGCCTTGGAGGTCAGGCCGATCTTCCAGCCCTTCGGCTTCAGCCCGGCATCGATCTTGCGCGTCACCAGCGCTGCCTGCACGCGATAGGCATCCTCCATCGTCGCCTCGGGAAAATCGAGGCTGAGCAGCCGGATCTGGCGGCGTGAACGCTCGGCCTCGAACAGCCGTGCCGCGGCGTCTTCCACTTGCTCCGGGGTCATGCTGCTTCCTCGTCGACGACGCTGTTGCGCAGCACGCCGATGCCGTCTGCCTCGACCTCGATGACGTCGCCGGGCTTCAGCCAGATCGGCGGCTCGAAGCGGGCGCCGGCGCCCGTCGGCGTGCCGGTGACGATGATGTCGCCCGGCACCAGTGTGGTGAAGGTCGAGACATAGGCGATAATCTTGCGAAACGAGAAGATCATCCGGCTGGTGCGGTCCTGCTGGCGGATTTCGCCATTGACGCGGGCGGTCAGCGCGATGTCGGCGATCTGCTCCGCGTCGGTGAACGGCACCAGCCAAGGGCCGATCGAGCCGCTGCGGTCGAAATTCTTGCCTTGCGTGACGTTGAACTTGGCATGCCGCACCCAGTCGCGGATGGTGCCTTCATTGCACAGCGACAGTGCCGCAATATGGCTGAGCGCGTTGGCCTCGGCAATGCGCCGTCCCGCCTTACCGATGACGATGACGATTTCGCCCTCATAGTCGAGCTGCGGGGATTCCGGCGGCCGCACCAGCGGCGCGCCATGGCCGACGAAGGAGCGGGGAAAACGGACGAACAGCGACGGATTCGAGGGTGCTGCCTGGCCGTCCTTGTACTCCTCGTTGCGGTCGGGGTAGTTGACGCCGACGCAGATGATCTTTTCCGGCGACGGGATCGGAATTTCGTAGGCAATGGCGTCGAGCGGGAAATCGACTGGGAAGGCCTCTGCCTCTTCCGCCAGCCGCCGCAAGGCGCCGGCCTCGATCACCTCCCGCAGCGTCGGCCACTGGCCGTGGCGCGCCGACAGGTCGACGACACCCTTGCTGGTGACCGCGCCATAGCGCGCCTTACCGCCGACGGTGAAGGTGGCGAGCCGTGCGTGGTTCATGCTGCGGCTCCGGCGATGGTGGTGGGCGAGGTTGGAGCTCTACGGCGCCCCCCTCTGTCCTGCCGGACATCTCCCCCTCTTGGGGGGAGATCGGATGTCATCTCTGCCTTCGCCAATTTCCAACGCTGCAAGAGAGGCGCTGACCATGGGCCTAGCCAATCTCCCCCCTTGAGGGGGAGATGTCCGGCAGGACAGAGGGGGGCGCGAAGGAACGCTGACATCGATTAGAATCCACTCACGGCGCAATGATCGGCGAAGCCGCCAAATCCGGCTGGCGCGCCTCCGCCCCGGCAAACGCACTGCCCTCCTCGAACCAGCTTTTCGGCGCCGGTGCGCCCCACAGCGTCTGGCGCTGCGGGTCCTTGAGGTCCCACTTGATCGGCTCCAGGTCGGGATCGACCGTCTGGTAGTCCGAACAGTAGATCTCGATGCGGTGGTTGTCCGGGTCGCGGACATAAAGGAAGAAGGCGTTGGAAATGCCGTGCCGGCCGGGGCCGCGTTCGATGTTCGGCAAATAGCCCGTGGTTGCCATCAGGTCGAGCAGGTCGATGATGTTGAGCGGCGTCGGCACCCAGAAGGCGACATGATGCAGGCGCGGGCCGATGCCGTTGGTGAAGGCGATGTCGTGGACGCCGCCCTTGCGGTGCGTCCAAGCTGCCCAAAGCTTCCCGGTTGCGGCATCCTCGGTGTATTCGGTGACGCGAAAACCGAGCTCGTTGTAGAAGGCGACGGACTCGTCGACATTGGGCGAGAAGCAGTTGAAGTGGTCGATGCGCAGCGGCTTGACGCCCTTGTAGAGCGCATATTTCTGATGGATCGGCGGCAGCCTTTCCATCTGGGCATAGAACTCCAGCGGAATCCCGTGCGGGTCGCGCGTCCGAAAAGTGCGCGACTGGTAGGGCCGCTCGACCCATTCCACCGGCAGGCCCTTGCCCTTGAAGAAATACTCGGCCTTGTCGAGGTCGTCGTTAGAAAAGACCTTGAAGCCGAGGTCGCGCGCTTCCGGCGTCGTCGCCTTGCGCAGCACGATGCAGTGATGGCCACGTTCCTCCATGGCGCGCAGGTAGATGGCGCCTGATGTCTCGTCGGTAACCTGCAGGCCGAGCGTGTCGACATAGAAGGCGCGGGATTTGGCGAGGTCGGTGACAGCCAACTCGACATGGCTGAGGCGCACGATGTTGAAGGCGGGGTAGAGATTGGGTTTGGGCAAGGGCATCCGATTTCCTCCGGTCAGCCGCCGAGTTTCTGGATCGCGTGCGCCGTCGTCGCGAAGGCGACGTTCTTCGTCTCCATGTAGAAGTCGAAGGAATGGTCGCCGCCGTCGCGGCCGATGCCGGAATTCTTGACGCCGCCGAAGGGGGTCGGCAAATGCCGCACGTTCTCGGAGTTAACCCAGATCATGCCGGCCTCCAGCGCATCGGTGAAACGGAAGGCGCGGGTGACGTCAGAGGTCCAGAGATAGCCGGTCAGGCCGTATTGCGTGTCGTTGGCCAGCGCCAGCGCTTCCGCCTCGTCGTTGAACGCAATGGCGCTCAGCACCGGCCCGAAAATCTCCTCCTGCGCGATGCGCATGCCGTTGGTCACGTTGGTGAACAGGGTCGGGCCGACATAACAGCCGCCTCCCGGTCCATCGACCTTGCCGCCGCCGACGGCCAGCGTCGCCCCCTCCGACCTGCCGATGTCGATATAGGACAGCACCTTCTTTTCATGCACCGGATGGATCAGCGGCCCGACCACCGTTTTCGGATCGAGCGGGTGGCCGACGACGATGCGCTTCGCCCTCTCCGCGACTTTGGCGGTGAAGCTTTCATAGATCGAGGCTTCGACCAGAAGCCGCGACGACGAGGTGCAGCGCTCGCCATTCAGCGAATAGATCATGAACACGGCGGCGTCGGCGGCGCGCTCGAGATCGGCGTCGGCAAAGACGATCACCGGGTTCTTGCCGCCAAGCTCGAAATGCACGCGCTTCAGCGTGCCGGCGCCTTGCTTCATGATCATCGAACCGGTGCGGCTTTCGCCGACAAAACCGATCGCCCTGATGTCGGGATGCTCGGTCAGCGCCTTGCCGGCGTCTTCACCAAGGCCGTTGACCAGGTTCCATACGCCTTTCGGCAGGCCGGCCTCCTCGGCGATCTCGACCAGCAGGCGGGCGGTCAGCGGCGAGAATTCAGCCGGCTTATGAACCACGGTGCAGCCGGCCGCCAGCGCTGGCGCAATCTTCCACGTCGACAGCATGAACGGTGTGTTCCACGGCGTGATGATGCCGACCGGGCCGATCGGCACCCGCGTCGTCATATTGACCTGGCCTGTCGTACGCAGTGTCTCGCCGTCGCGCGCTTCGGGCGCGCGGTCGGCGAAGAAACGGAAATTCTCGGCACCGCGCAGCGCTGCCTTGGCCATGAACTTCAGCGCCTGGCCGGTATCCATGCATTCGACAAAAGCGATCTCCTCGGTGCGCGCTTCGATTGCGTCGGCGATTTTGTGCAGCAGCTTCTTGCGTGCCTCGCCAGGCATGGCCGCCCAGGCTGGGAACGCCGCCTTCGCCGCCTTGGCGGCGCGGTCGATGTCGGCGGCGCCGCCGCGCGCGACGCTTGCCAGCGGCTTGAGGTCGACCGGCGACAGCGTTTCGAACGTCGCGCCATCGAGGGCCGGCACCGCCTCGCCGCCGATCTGGTTCAAAACGCCATCGCGCTTGAAGCGGGCCAGATAGGCCTCGGCCTTTTTCAGATTGCCTTGCAGGTCGGACATGTCGGGTTCCGTCACTTGCCGCGCAGCCGCGGGTGGATTGCGTTTTTCTTCCAGCTGAGCACCGGGTCGATTTCCCGGATTTCGAGCGACAGGGCGAAATGCGGGGTCTCGAACAGGGTGGCAAGGTATTCGCTCACCGCCGCGAAGACAGCCTCGCCGGTCCGCTTCTTCTCGTCCGGGCTGCGGCCGGTGCCGATGCGAAACGACATGTCGAGAAAAGCGTTTTCCGGCAGGCTGTCGGCCATCGCGTAGGCCTCGGCGCGAAAGGCCCGCACCCGCACGGCGCCGGTCTCGAACAGCCCGGTGTCCAGCACTGTGCGCAACACCAGCGCGCACAATTCGTCCATATCGACCTTGGCATCGAGATTGGCCGAATACTCGATGGAGAAGTGAGGCACGGCGCTTCGTTTCCCTGGGTTATTGCTTTGTTGTAGTTAACGCGTTAATTACATGCGGCATCCGCGAAGTCAAGTCTTGCATCGGCCTTGGCGCAACGATACGGGATGGCAGGAACGGGCCCCGGCAGGCGGATTCGACCGAGGGAAGGCCTGTTTCGATCGCAAGCGTGGGAGGCTCTTTTTTGCTGCCTGAAAATACCCGTCGTTCCCTGCCGATGGCGCTGCTTCATGCCCGCGAAGCGGTGATGGCGCGGTTTCGGCCGATGCTTGCGGCGCATGACGTGACCGAACAGCAATGGCGCGTGCTGCGTGTGCTCAGCGAAGCCGGCCCGGTCGAGGCGACGGAACTTGCCGATCGCGCCTCGGTTTTGCCGCCCAGCTTGACGCGCATCATCAAGGCGCTCGAGGGACGCAAATTCATCACCCGCAACAAGGCCGAAGGCGACGGCCGCCGCGTCGTGCTGACCATTGCGCCTGCCGGCTCCGCCCTGATCGACGCCCTGTCGCCCGAGCGTCGCGTCATCTATGACGACATCGAACAGCGTTTTGGGCATGAGAAGCTGGAGCAGCTCCTCGACCTCTTGGAGAGCTTGATCGACGGCGAGAGCTGAGCGGTCGGTCCTGGCCGTTTCGTCCAGGCTCACCCGCCAAAGCTGCCCAACCGTGTCGGCTGCGTATAATTCCGGTCGACATAGAGCAGGGCCGAGCCGCCGCTGCCGTGCCGGACATCGATGACGCGGCCGATCATGACATTGTGCGTGCCGACGACATGCACAGTCTCGATCTCGCAATCGAAGTTGACGATCGCATCCGACAGCGCCGGCGTGCCGGAGGTCAGCGTCTGCCAACGCGCCGAGGCGTAGCGCGCCTCCATGTCCCTGGTCGCGCCGGCGAACTTTCCCGCCAGATGCATGTGGTCATGCGTCAGCACGTTGACGCAGAAGCGCCGGTTGGACAGGAACATGGCGGCCTGCGTCGAGCGCCCGTTCATGCACACGAGCAGCGTCGGCGGCTCGTCCGAGACGCTGCACATGGCGGTGGCGGTGAAGCCGCCGCGTCCTGCCGGCCCGTCTGTGGTGACGATGTTGACCGGCGCGCAGACCCTCGCCATGGCGTCGCGGAAATCGGCTTTCGAAATCTGCGTGGCCATGTGATTTCACTCGGCCGTTGAGACAAGCGGATTGAACCAGGTATCGCCGGTCCAGCCATTCTCGTCATAATCGGCCATGCAGGTGTCGACCAGCTCTTCCATCGCCTTCAGCCGCCCGCCGCGCTCGGCGCCTTTCAGCACCTGCAGCCGTACCTCTTCCGGCGCACCGGCATAGTTGAGCTCATAGAGCGCGTGACGGCCGCCGAACTCGGTGCCGGTCGCGTCCCACAACAGCTTCATGATCTTGATGCGCTCGATGTGGCCCATATCATTGGAGCCGCGCACATATTGCGCCAGATACTTGTCGATCTCGGGGTTGTTGAAGTCGCGCACCGACGACGGCAGGTAGATCAGCCCGGACGCGATCACCCGGCGCACGGTGTCGATGACGCGCGGATAGGCTTCCGACATGAAGGTGCGGTAGGCAAGGGCGGCTTCGAGGTTGGGCAGGACGGCGCCATTCGCCCATGGGATCGGGTTGTAGGCCATGGCGTTGGAAAAGCTCCAGAACATGTGCCTGAGCGCAATGACCTCGCCCAGTGCCGCCTGGTTGCCGCGGAAAGCATCGCCGCCCGTGGCGCGCAGCGCCTTGGCCAGCAGGCCGGCGAGAAAGTCGAGCTTGACGGCGAAACGCGTGCAGCCCTGGAAGCAGTAGCCATGCATGAAGCCGGAGGCCGGATGGAAGGACAGGATTTTTTGCGCATCGCGCAGCACCAGCACGTCCTCCCAGGGGATGAAGACATTGTCGAGCACCAGGATCGCGTCGTTCTCGTCGAAGCGCGACGACAGCGGATAGTCGAAGGGTGCCGCCATCGTGTTGGCGGTCTGCTCGTAGGAGACGCGGCAGAACATCTTTATCCCCGGCGCATTCATCGGCACGATGAACATCACCGACAGCGACGGATCCTCGGTCACCGTCGCCGACCCTTGCGCCAGGAAATTGTAGTGCGTCAGCGCCGAAGACGTCGCCACCACCTTGGCGCCGGACACGTAGATGCCGGCGTCCGTCTCCCTGGTGATGTGGACGAAGACGTCCTTCACCTGTTCGGCCGGCTTGTGGCGGTCGATCGGCGGGTTGACGATGGCGTGGTTCATGAACAACGCGGCGTCCTGCGCGCGTTTGTGCCAGGACAGGGCATTGTCCTTGAACGGCCCGTACCAGTCGGCATTGGCGCCGAGCGTGTTCATCAGCGCCGCCTTGTAGTCGGGCGTGCGGCCCATCCAGCCATAGGACATGCGCGACCACTCGGCGATCGCCGCCTGCTGGGCAACAAGCTCGGCGGAAGATTTGGCAACGCGGAAATATTTGTGGGTGTAGCCGCCCGAGCTTGTGTCGGTCGGCGAGGTCAGCGCGTCCCGCCGCTTTGGATCATGCAGGGCGTCGTAGAGGCGCGCCAGCGACCGCGCCGAATTGCGCATCGCCGGATGCGTGGTGACGTCGGCAATGCGTTCGCCGTTGATATAGACCTCGCGGCGATCGCGCAGGCTCTCCAGATACTCGGCCCCGGTGAACGGGCGTGCCTTATCAGTGCGGAAGTCTTCTGATCGCATGATGGTCCTCCTCTTAAGCCGTAACCCTAGCGCCCTGGGCATCGATCGGTTATGGACGGAACGGCAAAACCGATTGGACTTTTTCCGGCGTCATGAGCCAGAGATCCATCCCCGACTTCTTCGTCTATGGCGAGCCGGTGCGGCCGCTCGATGTCGGTTTTCTGCATGTCGAGACGGTGCTTGCGCGCGGCAATATCCATCTTGGTGAGGTCGCCGCGCACAAGCACCCGCAGATGGGTCAGATCACCTTCTGGACCAGCGGCTCCGGTACCTACCGCATCGAAGACCGATCCTGGGACTTTTCGGCGCCTGCCGTGAGTTTCGTGCCGAGCACTATCGTGCACGGCTTCTCGATCGGCCCCGGCACCGACGCCATCGTCGTCTCGGTCGCCGACGGCGCGCTTGCGGCCATCGCGGCTCACAGCCTGCTGCCGCTGGACCGGCCGGTCTTTGCCGACGGCATGCCGCAGCACGCAGCGTGGGCCAGATTGGCGGCGGTGCTGGAGATGATCGCCGCCGAATACGCCGAGGCGCAAGCCGGCAATGACAGGGTCCTGCAGGCGCTGATCGCCGTCGCGCTCTCCCACATCGCGCGCCTCAGTCCCGAGACAAAGGATGCCACGGCGTCTTCTGATGCCTCACTGGCGTTGGGGCTGCGCCGGCTCGCCGATGCGCATTTCCGCGACAACTGGCCTGTTGATCGCTACGTCGAGGCGCTGGCCACGACGTCGCATCTTCTCGACAAGGCCAGCCGCGCGGTGCTGGGCAGCGGCGTCAAACGCGTCATCAGTGAGCGACGGCTGCTGGAGGCCAAGCGGCTGCTGTTGTTCACCGTACGCACGGTCGAGGACATCGCCTACGAGATCGGCTTCGACGACCCGGCGTATTTTTCACGATTCTTTCGCGCGCGGGTCGGCGAAGCGCCCGCGTCCTGGCGGCGGAAACAGTTGCAGGGTCATTGATGGGTGACCATGGATGCGGACCTTGGCGCGCCGTTCCGGCGCGAGCCCGCTTCCGCCAGGGCGTTGGCTTCCCGACCGGCCATGATGCAGCCACAGCCACTTTTTCGTGAAGCTGAACGGGTTGATCCGCTCGCCTGTCTGCCTAGGTAGAAAGGAGCGGCGGGCGCCACGCAAAATCTGACAATCGGGCAAATCTGACAGTCGGCATGATATTTTCCTGCATTCGAAAGCTTGGCCTCGCTGCTCTCTGTGTCGGCATCCAGTCTTCCTGCGTCGTTCCCGACGATACGTCGCGTATCGCCAAGATTGATCCAACGGCGGCGGCTGCCCGCAAGGAGATGGTCGGCCTCAGCGAAGCCGATGTTCGAATGTGCGCCGGGTTTCCGACCGCCACCGCCGACGCCGGCCAATCGGGCCAGATCTGGACCTACAAGCGCATCGTCCAGCGCGGCAATCTCAGCATTGTGGTTCCGACGTTGGCGGTCGGCGGCTCCGTCAATGTCGCTCCCGGCGGCTATTGCGATACGCAAATTCGCATGGTCGATGGCCGTGTCGCCGAAGTTGCCTATGCCGGCGACAACAATTTGCCGAACAGGCGCGACGCGCTTTGTGTCAGCACGGTGGACGCCTGTGTGGACTATGCTCGCCAACATGGTCAGCGGCCGGCAGCCAGATAGCAGGGCTCCGAACCCAGGTTAGCAAAAGGCTTGACAACGGCCAGTTCGGCGGGTGTCGGCAGCCTTTGTGCTGGCAGCTTTTCACGATAGGAATTTTTTCTTGACTCGGTGACGGCAGCTATGCTACATTTTTGCCTATGGTGCTGATTTGCGCCAGTGACCCGCCGTACAGGCGGGTTTTTCTTTGATGCTCCGTCAGCCAGCGCGCCGGCGAAGGCTCCGAAGAAACCCGTTAACCTGAGTTCGTAGCCTTGGCGGATATCGTTGAGGGCTTGACTGACCCGCCGGACCGAATACGCTAGCGCAAAATACCGGCTCTGATCGCCGGGCGGCAAAAATGCCTCGTATGCCTCGCCCTTCCGGCGCAGGCTGCGAGGCATTGTCATTTCTGGGGTCCTGTTTGAAACGGCGCATCGAGATCGGCATCCTGTATTCCCGCTCGGGGAGCTATCGGCTCGTCTCCGATGCGTGCCGCATCGGTGCCATGCGTGCCATAGCCGACATCAACGCCGATCGCAGCTCAGGCATCGAACTGGTGCCGGTGGAGCGCGATCCGCAAAGCAATGCGGACCGCTACGCAACGCTTTGCGAAGATATCTTCAAGACCAGCAGCGCACGCCATGTCATCGGCTGCGTCACCTCCTGGAGCCGCAAGGAAACCATTCCGGTCTTGGAGAAAGCCGGCGGCATGCTCTGGTACGCCTGCCCCTATGAGGGCTTCGAAGCCAATGAGCATGTCGTCTACATGCACGCCTGCCCCAACCAGCATCTGGTGCCGCTGATGGCGCATGTCGTGCCGCGTTTCGGCGCCAACGGCTTCCTGCTCGGCTCGAACTACATCTGGGGCTGGGAGATGAATCGCGTCGCGCGCGACCTGATCGCGGATGCCGGCGGCAAGGTGCTGGGCGAACGCTATCTGCGCATCGGCGAGACCGACGTGTCGCGGCTGATCGCGGAGATCCGCGCCACGCGGCCGAACTTCATCCTCAACAATTTGATCGGCACCTCGTCCTACGCCTTCCTCGCGGCCTATCGCGACCTGGGTCACGAGGATGCCGCCTTCAGTCCCGGGACTTGCCCCGTCATCTCCTGCAACCTGACCGAAGGTGAGCTGCCGGCGATCGGTGAATCCGGCAAGGGACATCTGTCGGTCGGGCCGTATTTCGCGCCGCGCCCGGCTGCCTTTGCCTCATCCTTCGAGGCCTCCGCCTATGCCTCGGTGCAGGTGATGGCCGACGTGCTCTCCAGCAATCCCGACGCCGGTCCGGCGGAATTCTCCAAAGCCTTCGCCGAACGCCGCTTCTCCACCCGGCTCGGTCCGATCGCCATCGACGCCCACTCGCAGCACGCGACACTGCCGGTGATCATCGGGCGGATCGCGGATGGCTTCTTCGAGGTTGTCAGCCGCGAGGACGAAGTCGCGCCGGATCCGTATCTGTCGCGCTACGACCCGGCAAAAACATTCGGCCGCCCGCGCCTGAGGGTGGTGTCGTGACCAGAGCCCCACGCATCCCCAATCTCGGCGGCGCCAGGGCGTTTATCCTGCATCGCCCACATCCGACGGTGCAGGCGATCAACAGGCAATTGTCGGCCATCGGGCTGATCACGCTGGATTGCTGGCCGGAACTGCCGCCCGAGGCGCTGGCCGCCGATTTCGTCTTCTTCGACGCCGATCTCGGCTTTGACGAGCAATTCCCCTGGAAGCCGGGTGAAGCGCCGATGCCGCTGGTGGCGCTGATCGGTTCCGAGGCGCCGGGCCGCATCGAATGGGCGCTGTCGCATAAGGCCGATGCGCAGCTGCTGAAGCCGGTCGGCAATGCCGGCGTCTACAGCGCGCTGCTGATCGCGCGCCAGAGTTTCGAGGCGCGAAAACACCTGGCCAGCGAGATCGCCTCGCTTCGCCAGCGCGTTGCCGAGCGCCAGACCATCGTGCGCGCGGTGACGGCACTGGCGAAAGGCGCCGATGACGGCCGCGCCTATGCGCAGCTGCGCTCGCTGGCGATGAGCTGGCAGATCAGCGTCGAGGATGCCGCGCGGCGGATCGTGGCCATGACAAGTGAAGAAGCAACAGGGGAAGAAGGCGGCGATGACCAGTCCCATCGCGCCTGATCTCACCGCGCCAGGGCGCATGCCGCTCAAGCCGCGCGTCGGCGTCTGGCGCCGGCTGGTCAGGCGCCGTCTGGCACTGCTCGGGCTGGTCATCGTCGCCATCGTCGTTGCCGGCGCCGTGCTGGCGCCATGGCTGACCGGCTATGATCCCAACGAGCAGATGTTCGACGGCCTGACCATCGAGGGCTCGCCCTTGCCGCCGGATGCAAAATTCTGGCTGGGCACCGACTTGCTCGGCCGCGACCTCCTGACCCGCATCCTCTACGGCGCCCGCACCTCGCTGATCATCGGCATCGTCGCCAATGGCGTGGCGCTGTTCATTGGCACGCTGGTCGGTGTTGTCGCCGGCTATTTCCGTGGCTGGATCGGCAGCGCGCTGATGCGTTTCACCGATTTGATGATGGCGTTTCCGGCACTGCTGCTCGCCATTTGCCTGGCCGCGGTGTTCGAGCCCAGCCTGTGGATCGTCGCCATGGTCATCGCTTTGGTCAACTGGGTGCAGACCGCCCGCGTCATCTACACCGAGACCTCATCGCTGGCGGAGCGTGAGTTCATCGATGCCGAACGCACCATCGGCGCGAGCGCGCCGCGCATCCTGTTTCGCCACATCCTGCCGCATCTCTTACCGACCATCATCGTCTGGGGCACGCTCGGCATTTCGACCACCGTGCTGCTCGAGGCGACACTCTCCTTCCTCGGCATCGGCGTCCAGCCGCCCACGGCGTCCTGGGGCAACATCATCTTCGAGAACCAGACCTATTTCCAGGCCGCACCCTGGCTGGTGTTCTTCCCCGGTGCCGCGATCCTGGCGCTGGCGCTGGCCTTCAACCTGATCGGTGATGCGCTGCGCGACATCCTCGATCCGACGCAAAGAGGCCGGGCATGATCGCCTATCTCGGCCGCCGCCTCATCCAGTCGCTGCTGATCCTGCTCGGCGTCTCGCTGATCACCTTCGCTCTGCTCTATCTCCTGCCGGCCGATCCGGTGCGCCAGATCGCCGGCCGCAGTGCCACGCCGCAGACGGTCGAGAACATCCGCCAGCAGCTCGGCCTCGACCAGCCGTTCGTCGTCCAGTACTGGCGCTATCTCACGAAGCTCGTCAGCGGCGATCTCGGCCGCTCCTACATCCAGCGCTCCGAAGTCACCGAGCTGATCGTTTCGCGGCTGCCGGCCAGCCTGTTGCTGATGGTCGGCGCCATCCTGTGCGAGCTGTTGCTCGGCCTGAGCATGGGCCTGATCGCCGCCGTCAAGCGCGGCACCGCCACTGACCAGACGCTGATGGTCGCCTCCTTCGTCGGCGTCTCGGCGCCGCAATTCGTCGTCGGTCTGCTGCTGCTCTACGTCTTTGCCGTGCGGCTCAGCTGGTTCCCGATCGGCGGCTACGGCACCTGGCGTCATCTGGTGCTGCCGTCACTGACCATGGGAATCCTCGGCGCCGGCTGGTACGCGCGCATGATGCGCTCGTCGATGATCGACGTGCTGCGCCAGGATTACGTGCGCACCGCCCGCGCCAAAGGCCTGGCGCGGCGAGCTATCCTGTTCCGCCATGCGCTGCCCAACGCCATCCTGCCGGTGATCGCCATGATCGGCATCGACATAGGCATCTTCATGGGCGGCATCGTCGTCGTCGAAAGCGTATTCGGCTGGCCCGGCATCGGCCAGCTCGCCTGGCAGGCCATCCAGCGCGTCGACATCCCGATCATCATGGGTGTGACGCTGGTGTCGGCCTTCGCCATCGTGCTGGGCAATCTGCTGGCCGACATTATCGCGCCCTTCATCGACCCCCGCATCAAGCTCAGATGAAATGAAAACCAAACAGAGAAAGGGAACATAAAAATGAAAAAGTTTCTCGCATCCACGGTAGCGGCATCGGCGCTGGCGCTGATGCTCGGCGTGACGAGCGTTCGCGCCGAGGACGCCGTCGATCCGAACGCCAAGCAGGGCGGCGCCATCACCATCACCTACAAGGACGACGTCGCCACGCTCGATCCGGCGATCGGCTATGACTGGCAGAACTGGTCGATGATCAAGAGCCTGTTCGACGGGTTGATGGACTACGAGCCGGGCACCACCAATTTGAAACCCGACCTCGCCGAAAGCTACGAGATTTCGCCCGACGGCAAGACCTTCACCTTCAAGCTGCGCCATGGCGTGAAATTCCACAATGGTCGCGAGATGACGGCCGACGACGTGAAATATTCGCTCGACCGCGTCACCAATCCGAAGACGCAGAGCCCCGGCGCCGGCTTCTTCGGCTCGATCAAGGGCTATGACGATGTCGCCGCCGGCAAGGCCGAGAGCCTCTCCGGCGTCACCGTCGTCGACCCTTACACGGTCAAGTTCGAATTGACCCGCCCCGACGCCACCTTCCTGCATGTGATGGCCATCAACTTCGCCCATGTCGTGCCGAAGGAAGAGGTCGAGAAATACGGCGCCGATTTCGGCAAGCATCCGGTCGGCACCGGCGCCTTCAAGCTCGCCGAGTGGACGCTCGGCCAGCGCATCGTCTTCGAGCGCAATGCGGACTACTGGCACAAGGGCCTGCCGCATCTGGACAAGATCACCTTCGAGATCGGCCAGGAGCCGATCGTGGCGCTGCTGCGCCTGCAGAAGGGCGAGATCGACGTCCCCGGCGACGGCATTCCGCCAGCAAAATTCCAGGAGGTGATGGCCGATCCCGAGCAGAAGGCACGCGTCGTCGAAGGCGGCCAACTGCACACCGGCTATGTCACCATGAACACCACCATGGCGCCGTTCGACAATGTTAAGGTGCGCCAGGCGGTCAACATGGCGATCAACAAGGCGCGCGTCATCCAGATCATCAACGGCCGCGCCGTGCCGGCCAACCAGCCGCTGCCGCCGTCGATGCCGGGCTACGACAAGGAATACAAGGGCTATCCCTATGACGTCGCCAAGGCCAAGGCGCTGCTCGCAGAGGCTGGCCACCCCGACGGCTTCGAGACACAGCTGTTTGCCATGAACACCGATCCCAACCCGCGCATCGCCCAGGCGATCCAGCAGGATCTGGCGGCGATCGGCATCAAGGCAAGCATCCAGTCGCTGGCGCAGGCAAACGTGATTGCCGCCGGCGGCGACAAGGCCGGCGCACCGATGATCTGGTCCGGCGGCATGGCCTGGATCGCCGACTTCCCGGATCCGTCGAACTTCTACGGCCCGATCCTCGGCTGCGCCGGTGCGGTGCCGGGCGGCTGGAACTGGTCGTGGTATTGCAACAAGGATCTCGACGCCAAGGCGGCCGAGGCCGACTCGGTGGTCGACCCGGCTAAATCAGGCGAACGCGACAAGATGTGGAGCGCCATCTACGACAAGGTGATGGAAGACGCGCCCTGGGCGCCGGTCTTCAACGAGCAGCGCTTCACCATGAAATCGGCGCGCATGGGCGGCGCCGACAACCTCTATGTCGACCCGGTTCATATCCCGATCAACTACGACAATGTGTACGTAAAAGATGTGCAATAACTGCGACTACACCATCCACGGGCGCCAACATCATTTCGGCTGGGACAATTCGTTTGCCCCGGCCGAGCGGGTGGCGCCCGGCTCGACGATCGAGTTCCAGTGCCTCGATTCCTCCGGCGGCCAGTTGCAGGCCGGCAGCACGGTCGCCGACGTCGCCAAGCTCGACTTCGCCACCGTCAATCCGGTGACCGGGCCGATCTTCGTCGAGGGCGCCGAGCCGGGTGACGCGCTGAAGGTGACGATCGAGATGTTCAAGCCGTCCGGCTTCGGCTGGACGGCCAACATTCCGGGCTTTGGGCTGCTCGCCGACGACTTCAAGGAGCCGGCGCTGAACATCTGGAAATACGACGCCGCCTCGCTCGAGCCGGCGCTGTTCGGCAAGAATGCGCGTGTGCCGTTGAAACCCTTCGCCGGCACCATAGGCAACGCGCTGGCGGAAAAGGGCCACCACTCGGTGGTGCCGCCAAGGCGCGTCGGCGGCAATCTCGACATCCGCGATCTCGCCGCCGGCACCACGCTCTATCTGCCGGTGGAAGTGGCGGGCGCGCTGTTTTCGGCCGGCGACACCCATGCCGCGCAAGGTGACGGCGAGGTCTGCGGCACGGCGATCGAAAGTCCGATGGACGTCGTGCTCAAGCTCGACCTGGTCAAGGATGCCAGGCTGAAGACGCCGCGCTTCACCACGCCAGGCCCGGTGACGCGCCATCTCGACGCCAAGGGCTATGAGGTGACGACCGGCATCGGTCCGGACCTGATGACCGGCGCCAGGGAAGCGGTTGCGCAGATGGTCGACCTGCTCGCCGGTCGTTATCACATCGACCCAGTCGAGGCCTATATGCTGGCCTCGGTCTGCGGCGATCTCCGCATCAGCGAGATCGTCGACATGCCGAACTGGGTGGTGTCGTTCTACTTTCCGCGCTGCGTGTTTGAATGAGGAGGGGGGTGTGCCGGAGTAAATCCCTCTCCAGGTCACGCGCGCAATGATCGCCGCCAGCGAACCCATACTCGACATCGCCAACCTCTCCGTCAGCGTGCGCGGCGAGGAGGGCGAGCGCGAGGTCGTCTCCGACCTGTCGCTGACGTTGTCTCGTGGCGAGACGCTGTGCATTGCCGGTGAATCCGGCTCCGGCAAATCGATGACCGCTCTGGCCATCATGCAGCTTCTGCCGCAGCCTGCCGCCAGGATTTCATCCGGCAAGGTCCATCTCGGCGATACAGATCTGACGATTCTGGACGAGCGCCGGATGCGGCGCATTCGCGGCAACCGCATCGCCATGATCTTCCAGGAGCCGATGACCTCACTCAACCCGGTGCTGTCGATCGGCCGGCAGCTCACCGAATCCATCGAGGCGCATACCTCCCTGTCGCAGAGCGAGGCTCGCCAGCGTGCCATCGAGGCGCTGAAGGCGGTGCGCATTTCGGAAGCCGAAAGCCGGCTAAAGCAGTTTCCGCACGAACTGTCCGGCGGCATGCGCCAGCGGGTGATGATCGCCATGGCGCTGGCGCTCGAGCCGGACGTGCTGATCGCCGACGAGCCGACGACGGCGCTCGACGTCACCGTGCAAGGCGAGGTGCTGGAACTTTTGCGCGATCTGCAGCGCCAGCATGGCACCAGCGTCATCCTCATCACTCATGACATGGGCGTCGTCGCCGAAATGGCCGACCGCGTCATCATCATGCGGCATGGCCGCATGGTCGAAGAGGGAAAAACCGCTGACATTTTCGCCAGGCCGCAAGCCGGCTACACGCGCGAGCTGCTGGCTGCCGTGCCGCGCATCGGCAGCGGTATCGGTCGCCAGGAATCCAGGAGTGCCGAGACGGCAACGCCGGCCAATGTCGCTGACGTCAAGGACCTGCATGTCCGTTTCGACCTGCATGGCGGCTTCTTCGGCCGGGTCACTCGTCGCGTCCACGCCGTCGAAGGCGTCAGCTTCTCGATCGCGCCCAACGAGACGCTGGCGCTGGTCGGCGAATCCGGTTGTGGCAAGTCGACCACCGCCAAGGCGCTGGCCGGACTGGTGCCCTACAGCGGCGACATCGCCATTGGCGGCCGCAATCTGTCCGGCCTCGGCCGCGACGAGCGCAAGGCGGTGCGCCGCGACGTGCAGATGATTTTCCAGGACCCCTATGCCTCGTTGGACCCGCGCATGCGTGTCGGCGACCTCGTCGCCGAGCCGCTGCTGATCCACGGTATCGCCTCGAAGGAAGAGCGCAGCGAGCGTGTCGCGGCGCTGTTCGAGCGCGTCGGCCTGTCGGCCGACCAGATGGAACTCTATCCGCATGAATTCTCCGGCGGCCAGCGCCAGCGCGTCTGCATTGCCCGCGCGCTTGCACTGCGGCCGAAGCTGATCATCGCCGACGAAAGCGTCTCGGCGCTCGACGTCTCGGTGCAGGCGCGCGTGCTCGATCTGTTGAAGGAGTTGCAGCGCGAATTCGGCGTCGCCTATCTCTTCATCTCGCATGACATGGCGGTGGTCGAGAACATCTCCGACCGCGTCGCCGTCATGTATCTCGGCCAGATCGTCGAGATGGGCACCCGCGACCAGGTCTTTTCCAACCCGCGCCATCCCTACACCAGGCGCCTGATCGAAGCCGTGCCCGTGCCCGATCCCGCGCAGCGCAGAAGCCGCTTCGCGCGCCTCGACCAGGAAATCCCGAGCGCCACCCGCAGGATCGGCGAGGCGCCGCTGAAACTGGCGCTGAGGGATGTCGGCAACGGCCACCTCGTCGCCGCCGAGGGCTGAGCCGGCACTGCCGCCGGGCGGTTCACATGTTTGTGTCTCTATCTCTCGCCCAAGGCTCGCGTTCCGCCGCCAAACCGTATCGCTTCGAACACTAAATCCCTAACGGCCTCTTGCCCTCTGTCCCTATCTTCCTCATGTTCAATACCATTGCGATGATCGATCGTAGGAGGGTCGGTCGGATTTATCGCTATGGGAGGAAGTCAACCATGAAGGTAAGCCTTTTCGTTTCCGCGGCACTTCTCGCCGCATCCGCGATCCCCGCTTCGGCCGCCGAAATTTCCGACGGCAAGGTCAAGATCGGCATCCTCAACGACCAGTCGGGCGTCTACGCCGACTTCGGCGGCAAGTGGTCGGTCGAGGCGGCCAAGATGGCCGTTGAGGATTTCGGCGGCAAGGTGCAGGGAGCGCCGATAGAAATCATCAGCGCCGACCACCAGAACAAGCCGGATATCGCCTCCAACATCGCCCGGCAGTGGTACGACACCGAGCAAGTCGATGCCATCATGGAACTGACGACCTCTTCGGTAGCGCTCGCCGTCCAGGGGATTTCCAAGGAAAAGAAGAAGATCGACATCGTCACCGGCGCGGCAACCACGGAGCTGACCGGCAAACAGTGCTCGCCCTACGGCTTCCACTGGGCCTATGACACTCACTCGCAGGCGGTGGGTACCGGCGGCTCTCTCGTGCAGCAGGGCGGCGACAGCTGGTTCTTCGTCACCGTCGACTATGCATTCGGCTATTCGCTGAAGGATCAGACCACCAAGTTCGTCGAAAGCCATGGCGGCAAGGTGCTGGGCGAGGTGCGTTATCCCTTGGGATCGACCGATTATTCGTCCTTCCTGCTGCAGGCGCAATCGTCGGGCGCCAAGGTCATCGGCCTGGCCAATGCCGGCCTCGATACCTCCAACTCCATCAAGCAGGCGGCCGAATTCGGCATCGTGCAGGGCGGTCAGCGTCTTGCCGCACTCCTGTTCACGCTGGCCGAGGTGCATGGGCTTGGCCTTCAGGCGGCGCAGGGCGTCGTGTTGACCGAAGGCTATTACTGGGATCGCGACGACAAGAGCCGCGAATTCGGGCAGCGCTTCTTCAAGCGCACCAACCGCATGCCGAACATGATCCAGGCCGCGACCTATTCGGCGGTGACGCAGTATTTGAAGGCGATCGACAAGGCCGGCACGGACGAGACCGAAGCCGTCGCCAAGCAGCTGCATTCGATGCCTGTGGACGACGCGGTGATAACCAACGGCAAGGTGCAGGCGGACGGCAACATGGTCCACGACATGTACCTCTACCAGGTCAAGTCGCCAGCCGAGAGCACCAAGGATTGGGACTACTACAAATATCTCGCCACCATTCCAGGCAACGAGGCCTTCCTCAGCGAGAAGGAAAGCGGCTGTCCGACGGCCGGCCAGTGATCGGCGCGGCCGATGGCGCCGACTGACCTGGACGCGAACGAGCCGCGGGTTGTGCTTTCCGCCCGCGGGTTGCGACGCGACTTTGCCGGCTTCATCGCCGTCAAAAACGTCGATCTCGATGTCCGCCATGGCAACATCCATGCCCTGATCGGACCCAACGGCGCCGGCAAGACGACCGTCTTCAACCTGCTCACCAAGTTCCTGGCGCCGACCAGCGGCAGGATCGAGCTGCTTGGCCACGACATCACCCGCACCTCGCCGGCCAGGGTTGCGCGGATGGGGCTGGTGCGCTCGTTCCAGATATCGGCGATTTTTCCGTACCTCAGCGTGCTCGACAATGTCCGCGTCGCGCTGCAGCGGCCGGGAGGGCTCGGCGTTCAGTTCTGGCGCTCGCTCGCGGCGCTCGACCGGCTGACCCCGCGCGCCGAGGAATTGCTGCGCTCGGTTGGTCTCGACGACGCCAGGAACAGGCTCGCCGGCGATCTTTCCTATGGCAGGAAACGCGTGCTGGAGATCGCCACGACGCTCGCGCTCGATCCGAAAGTGCTGCTGCTGGACGAGCCGATGGCCGGCATGGGGCATGAGGACGTGGCCACGGTTTCCAGCCTCATCCGTTCGGTTGCCAGGCATCGCGCCGTGCTGATGGTCGAGCACAATCTGACCGTGGTGGCCGACCTTTGCGACTGGATAACGGTCATGCAGCGCGGCGAGGTGCTGGCCGCTGGCGACTACGCCACCGTTAGCCGCGACGAGCGCGTCAAGATCGCCTATATGGGCACCGCCGATGACTAGTGCCGCACCTCTGCTTGCCGTCACCGGCCTCAACGCCTGGTATGGCGAGGGCCATGCGCTGCACGGTGTCGATCTGGAAGTGTTTGCCGGCGAGACGGTCACGCTGCTCGGCCGCAATGGCGTCGGCAAGACGACGACGCTGCGCGCCATCATGGGGTTGATCCGCAAGCGGACCGGCCGGATCGCCTTCGACGGCAAGGACCTGATGCGGCTGCCGCTGCACCGCACCGCCCATCAAGGCATCGGCTTCGTGCCGGAGGAGCGCGGCATCTTCGCAACGCTGACCGTGGACGAGAATCTGGTTCTGCCGCCGGTCGTCGCGCAGGGCGGCATGAGCGTCGAAGAGATATTCGATCTGTTCCCCAATCTGAAGGAGCGGCGCAACAGTCCCGGCACCAGGCTGTCGGGCGGCGAACAGCAGATGCTGGCGATCGCGCGCATGCTGCGAACCGGCGTGAAGATGCTGCTTCTCGACGAACCGACGGAGGGGCTCGCTCCCGTCATCGTGCAGCGCATCGGCGCGTTGCTGGCGACGTTGAAAAAGCGCGGCATGACGATCCTGCTGGTCGAGCAGAACTTCCGCTTCGCCAGTCGCGTCGCCGACCGTTTCTATCTGATGGAGCACGGCAAGGTGGTGGCGGGGTTTCCGGTCGGCGAACTGCCGGACCGCATGGCGCAGCTCCACGAAGTCCTGGGTGTATGATGGCGCCATGACGATGATCTTCGGAATCCCGGTTCAGGCCTTCCTCGGCCAGTTGCTGGTCGGCCTGATCAACGGCTCGTTCTACGCCATGCTGAGCCTGGGCCTGGCTGTCATATTCGGCTTGCTGCGCGTCATCAATTTCGCCCATGGCGCCCAGTATATGTTCGGCGCCTTCGTCGGCTACCTGCTTCTCACCCATCTCGGCATCGGCTATTGGCCCGCTTTGATCCTTGTGCCGCTGATTGTTGGCGTCTTCGGCGTCGTGGTCGAGCGCCTGGCGCTGTCGAGGCTGTACGATCTCGATCCGCTCTACGGGCTGCTCTTCACCTTCGGCCTCGCGCTCGTGCTCGAAGGCATCTTCCGCTACTATTACGGCGTCTCGGGAAACCCTTACGCCGTGCCGCCGCTGCTTGCCGGCGGCACCAATCTCGGCTTCATGTTCCTGCCCAACTATCGCGGCTGGGTCGTGGTCGCCTCGCTGATCGTCTGCTTCGGCACCTGGGCGCTGATCGAGAAGACCAGGCTTGGATCCTATCTGCGCGCGGCAACCGAGAATCCCCGTCTCGTCCAGGCTTTCGGCGTCAACGTGCCGTTGCTGCTGACCCTCACCTACGGCCTTGGCTCCGCGCTGGCCGGGCTTGCCGGCATTCTAGCAGCACCGATCTATCAGGTGAGCCCGCTTATGGGATCGGACCTCATCATCGTCGTCTTCGCGGTGGTGGTGGTCGGCGGCATGGGATCGATCCTCGGTGCGATCGTCACCGGCTACATGCTTGGCCTCGCCGAGGGCCTGACCAAGGTCTTCTACCCCGAGGCCTCCAATCTCGTGGTCTTCGTCATCATGGCCATCGTGCTTCTGGTCCGGCCGGCTGGCCTGTTCGGAAGGGACGCTTGACATGTCGGAAGGGACATCTGACATGACCGAACTGACGCTTCGCGAGGCATCGGCCAAAACCTCGGCACGGCTGGAATGGATGCTGGTCGGGCTCGGCATCCTGGCGCTGCTGGTAGCGCCTTTCCTGATCTATCCGATCTTCCTGATGAAGATGCTGTGTTTCGCGCTGTTTGCCTGCGCGTTCAATCTTCTGCTCGGCTATACCGGGCTCTTATCGTTCGGCCACGCCACCTTCTTCGGCGGCGCCGCCTACTTCACCGCGCATGCCGTCAAGGTCTGGGGCTGGCCGCCGGAAGCCGGCATTCTGCTCGGCATGGCGGGTGCGGCCTTGCTCGGCCTTGTCATGGGCTTTTTCGCCATTCGCCGGCAAGGCATCTATTTCGCCATGATCACGCTGGCGCTGTCGCAGATGTTCTTCTTCTTCTGCGTGCAGTCGCCCTTCACGCAAGGCGAGGACGGCATTCAGGGCGTGCCGCGCGGCATGCTGCTTGGCGTCCTCGACCTGAACGTCTCGCTGAACATGTATTACTTCGTGCTGGCGGTGTTCCTGATCGGCGTCTTCGCCATCTGGCGCATCGTCAACTCGCCGTTCGGCATGATCCTGCGCTCGATCCGCGAGAACGAGAACCGCGCCATTTCGCTGGGCTATTCCGTCGCCAACTACAAGCTGGGCGCCTTCGTCATGTCGGCGGCCCTGGCCGGGCTGGCCGGCTCGCTCAAGGCGATCGTTTTCCAGTTCGCCACGCTCACCGACGTCACCTGGCAGATGTCGGGCGAGGTGATCCTGATGACGCTTCTCGGCGGCATCGGCACCATGGTCGGGCCGATCATCGGCGCCAGCCTTGTCATCGGCCTGGAAAACACGCTTGCCACTTCCGGCTTTCCGGTGACCATCGCCACCGGCCTCATCTTCATGGTGTGCGTGCTGATCTTCCGGCGCGGCATCGTCGGCGAATTTTATGCGCGGATTTTCAAGCGGGCGGGCAAGGACTGAGCACCGGAACCTGGGGGCCGCACGCCAATGTTGGACAACTACGCGGTGGACGGGTTTGGCGTGATCCACCAGGTCGACTCCAAACCGATCAAGTATGACAAGCAGTACATTTCCTATTACGAGGACCTGAGTGACCGGACCATCAAGCTCGGATATCAGCGACTCGGCTGGGTGCTGGGGATCACTGGCGAGATCCCCCGGTCCGTGCTGGAGATTGGATATGGCACCGGCACATTCATCGAAGCCGCGAAAATAACCGGGGTCGCCGACTGCGCCGGCTGCGACATAACCAGGTTTCCGCTGCCCAAGGGCGTCCGCTTCGTCGATTGGGATGAGGCGCTCTCCAACTCGTGGGATCTCGTCGCCATGTTCGATGTGCTTGAGCATATCCCGGATCTGGGTTTCCTCGCCCGGCTTAAGGCCCGCTACCTGGCCGTCGCCGTCCCTTATTGCCGCTGGCGCGAGCTCGGCGCCGACGGCGACGCCTGGTTCCGGACGTGGCGTATGCGTCTTCCCGACGAGCACCTCCACCACTTCGATCGTGACTCGCTGGTGGCACTCCTCGCACACAGCGGCTTCGAATGCATGACGCTGAACTGCTTCGAGGACGGGATCAGACTGCGCCCTGGGGAAGTGGGTCCGAATATCCTGTCCGGATTCTTTAGAAAGCTATAGACCTCGATCAAATCGATGCGGCTGCTTGGGACCTGGGGCAATCGCGACAATCGCCCGATCGGTACGGGAGCACTGCTGTGGGCAAATCGTGATGCGCGCATTCTTTCGATTGGTTGCCGTTATGATCGTGGTGTCCGGCGTGACCGGCTGCACCAGTGTTTCCTACTATGCGCAATCCGTGCAGGGTCATCTGCGGATCATGACGGCGCGCCAGGACGTCGGAAAACTGATCGAGGACCCTTCGACGCCGAAGGCATTGCGCGCTCGAATGGCATCGGCGAGCGCCATACGACAGTTCGCAACGGATGAACTGGCGCTGCCCGACAACAGCAGCTACCGCAGCTATGTCGATATCGGCCGGGATTCGGTGACATGGGCCGTCTTCGCCGCGCCGGCATTCTCGCTGACGCCGCGAACATGGTGTTTTCCCGTTTTCGGCTGCGTGCCCTACCGGGGGTATTTCTCCAGGAAGTCCGCAATTGAAACCGCTGCCGAACTTCAAGGACACGGCATGGATGTCTATGTGACGGGCATCACCGCATATTCCACGCTTGGCTGGTCGAGTGACCCACTGCTGAGCACGATGTTCAGCGAGGATAAAACCTATCTTGCAGGGCTGGTGTTCCATGAACTGGCCCACCAGCGCGTCTACGTGCACGACGATTCCGCATTCAACGAGTCGTTCGCTGTCGCCGTCGAAACGACCGGCGTGAGAAAATGGCTGCGCGCGGCTGGCGATACCGCCGCATTGCGCCGTTACGAAGCCGCCCGGAGGCGCAAAGCTGAATTTCTTGCGCTGGTGTCGCAAACACGGGACGAGTTGGCGAAAGTCTATTCCAACGCCGGAACCTCGGAGCAAAAACTGGCCGCGAAGACGGCCGCGATCGAACGGCTGCGGATGCGCTACCGACACATGCGCGACAGGCGCTGGGGCCGATACCGGGGATACGATGCCTGGTTCGCTTCCCCGATCAACAATGCAAAGCTCGCCGCGACTTCCGTCTATAGCGATCGGGTGACCGCGTTTCTCCGCCTGTTCGATCTGTGCTCGGGCGACTATGTCAGGTTCTATGCGTCAGTCCGACGGATTGGCGCACTGGACCAAGCTCACCGTGCCGAAGCCCTTGCGGCGGCGGATAGCTGTTATTGAGCCGGCCAAATGGGAGGGCTCGGAGCGTCGGAGAACATGCGTCCGAAACCAACCAATCACACGGTTGAGATCGCCCGTGCGCGGTTCTACTGGTCCGAAAACGTCACGCTCACGCCGCGTTGCCGAAAATAAGCCTGCATCAACTTGCGGCCCGAGCGGTTGTTCTGCGCCAGCTTGGTCGGATCGAACACCGCCTGTTTGATCCCCTCTCGCGTCAGCGCCGCCTTAAGCGCCGCGATATGTGTGTCGATGTCGGCATTGTCCGCCCGGAGCGAGGCATAGATGCTCTCGGTCGCCTCGGCCACGGTCAGTTCGCTCATTGGTGTCGTCCTTTGGTTGGTTGGGCCGCGCTTAGCACAGATTCGCGGTCCGCCGATACCGAGACCGTCAGTACAAAGCGCCCGTCGTGAAAGCGAACCGTTCCTTATGGGGCTTCGTAGAGTTCCAGCGGCAATCCATCCGGGTCCCTGAAAAAGGTAAACCGTTGGTCTGTGTATGGGTCGATCCGGATTGGCTCGACGGCAACGCCTGCGGCTTCCAGGCGGATAATCACGGGCTTAAGATGAGCCACCGCGAATGCCAGATGTCTCAGGCCTGTAGCCTCTGGGTGGGACGGCCGCATCGCCGGTGCAGGGAAGGAGAACAATTCCAGTTGGGCCGACCCGATCCGCAGATCCGCCTTCCATGACTGCCGCTCCTCCCGATAAACCTCCCGGATCAGATCGAGGCCGAGGAGTTCGACGTAGAACCGTCGCGACCGGTCGTAGTCGGTGCAGATGAGCGCGACGTGGTGAATGGCGTTCAGCATGCTGCTAACCCTGGTCAAGCTGGGAGATGAGGCCAAGGCGCTTCAAGGCCTGGATCGTCGCGCCCTCGCCACGGTGCTGATCAACCCCGAGCCCATTACCCATAACACCCGCGTTCCACCGCCAGCCGCCGCACCAGCGCCAGCACGGCATCGATGGTCGGGGTCGGCTTGTCCGTTAGCCTGCCAAGTTCCTGCACCGCGCTCACCAGCGCGTCGATCTCCATCGGCCGGCCACGCTCCAGGTCCTGCAGCATCGAGGTCTTGTGCTCGCCGACATCGCCGGCGCCCTTGATGCGCCGATCGACCGCGATGGGAAAACGCACGCCGAGGCTTTCGCCGATCGCCTGCGCCTCCAGCATCATGGTGCGGGCGAGCGTGCGGGTGCCCTCGTCGGCAACGATCGCGGCAAGCGTGCTGCCGGTCAGCGCCGAGATCGGGTTGAAGGAGAGATTGCCCCACAATTTTACCCAGATCTCGCTGCGGATGTCTTCGCGCACCGGCGCCTGCAAGCCGCCCTTGACCATCTCCTCGGCCAGAAGCGTGACCCGTTCGCTGCGCTCGCCCGAGGGTTCGCCGAGCGAGAAGCGTTTGCCCTCGACATGGCGGATGAGCCCCGGCGCATCGACCTCGACCGCGGGATAGACGACCGAGCCGATGACGCGGTCCGGTCCAATCCGCTGCCAGATCGCGCCGCCGGGATCGACCGCGTTCAGCCTGGTGCCTTCGAGTGGCCCGCCGACGCCGTGGAAATACCACCACGGCACGCCGTTCTGCATGGTGACGACTGATGTGTGGTCCCCAAGCAGCGGTGCGATCTGGTCGAGCGCCGGGGTGAGGGAATGGGCCTTCAGCGCCAGCACGACATAATCTTGCACGCCAAGTTCCTCGGCCTTGGCGGCGGCCCGGACGGGGACGGACGTCTCCTGGCCATCCTCGATCAGGCGCAGGCCATCTGCCTTGATCGCTTCCAGATGGGCGCCGCGCGCGACGATCGAGAGATCGGTGCGGCCGGCGGCGGCAAGCTTGGCAGCGAGATAGCCGCCGATCGCACCGGCGCCGAAGATGGTGATCTTCATCGTCAAAGCCCGAGTTTGGCGGCAAGGCCGATGCGCTGCAATTTGCCGGTCGCGCCCTTGGGGATCTCGTCCAGGATCAGGATCTTGCGCGGCACTTTGAAGTCGGCAAGCCGCGTCGCGGCATAGGTGCGGATGTCGCCCTCGGTGGCGCTGATGCCTTCGCGCAGCACAACCGCCGCCGCCACCTCCTCGCCAAGCTTGCCATGCGGCATGGCGAAGGTGACGACCTGCGCCACCGCCGGATGGTCCATCAGCACATCGTCGACCTCGAGTGGCGAGATCTTTTCGCCGCCGCGATTGATGATCTCCTTGAGCCGACCGGTGACCCTGAGATAGCCGTCCCCGTCCAGCACGCCCTGGTCGCCGGTGTGGAACCAGCCATGCGCGAAAGCCGTGGCGTTGGCATCCGGGTTCTTTTCGTAGCCCGTCGTGACATTGGGCCCGCGGATGACGATCTCGCCGGTCTCGCCTGCATCGAGCAGCCGCCCGTCGGGCGCCATCACAGCCACCTCCGGCCCGGCGGAGGCACCAACGCTGCCGGGCTTGCGCTGGCCCGGCGGCAGCCGGTTCGAGGCCATCTGGTGAGCCGCCTCGGTCATCCCGTAGGATTCGATCACCGGGCAGCCGAAGGTCGCTTCCAGCTCGGTCATGACCTGCGCCGGCAGCGACGCCGAGGACGAGCGGATGAAGCGCAGGCGCGCCGCCGCCAGCGCCTCGGTGTTGCGCGCCGCGCGGGCCAGGATCGCCTGATGCATGGTCGGCACCGCCGTGTACCAGCTCGGCTGCGCCTCGCTCAGCCACTGGAAGAAGCGCAGCGCGTTGAAACCCGGCGTGCAGTAGATGCTGCCACCGGCAGCCAGCGACGACAGCACGGCCGCGATCAGGCCGTGAATGTGGAACAGCGGCATGATATTGAGGCAACGGTCATCGGCCGTCAGGCCAAGGGTGCCGCCGATATGGGCTGCCGAGGCCGCGATGTTGGCATGGCTGAGCGGCACCAGTTTTGGACGCGATGTCGTGCCGGAGGTATGCAGCAGCAGCGCAATGTCGCTGTCTTGCGCCATGTCTGGCGCGGCCTTCGGTCCGATCGCCGCGCCCTCGATCGTGAAGCTGCCGGCCGGTGTGTTCGGCTGCACGACAAGCCGCAGCACGCCGATGCCGAGGCGTTCGGCCACCGTCACCGCGGGGCCGGTCTCACCCTCCGCGACGAGGATCGCCTTGGCGCCGATGTCAGTCAGGTAGAAATCGAGCTCGTCGGCCCGGTAGGTGGGGTTGAGCGGCGCCGTCGAGGCGGCGGCCGCCACGGCGACGAAGGCGGTGGCCATCTCGGGCCCGTTCGGCAGCACGATCGCCACCCTGTCGCCGCGGCCGATGCCGCGCGCATGCAGCTGTTTTGCCGTGTCGGCGATCATGCTGCGCAATCCGCCATGGCTGAGCGTCGCCCTGTCGGGCGCCAGAATGGCGGGGGCGTCGTCGGCGCCGGCGGCCAGACGGCGGGAGAGATCTGCGTGGGTTTCAGTTTGGGTCATGATCACCGGCTGGATTTCGAACGATTACTGGCGAGAGCCCTTCTGACGGGCTTGCCTCGATATGGGCGCCATTGGACAACGGATCGCCTCAATAGCCAAGCGCCAAACCATCCTTGCGCGGATCGGAAGCGCCGGTCAGCGTCCCCTCCTCCCAGTCGATCAGCACCACTTGCCCGCCGCCAAGCGGATGATGCGGTTCGGCGATGCGGTGGCCGCGCCGGCGCAGGCCCTCGGTTGCATCAGTGGGAACGCCACGCTCGGCTTCCACTGTGTCATCGTTGTAAAACACCCTCGGCGCATCCAGTGCCTGCTGCGGGTCCATGCCGAAATCGATCATGTTGGTGAGCAGGTGGACATGGCCAAACGGCTGGTAACCGCCGCCCATGACGCCGAACGGCATCACCACGCGGCCGTTCTTGGTCGCCATGCCCGGCATGATCGTGTGCATCGGCCGCTTGCCCGGCGCGATCGCGTTCGGATGCGCCGGGTCGAGGCGGAAGCTCGAACCACGGTTCTGCAGCACGACACCGGTCTTCGGGCCGACGACGCCACTGCCGAACGAATAATAGGTCGAGTTGATGAAGGAGACCGCGTTGCGGTCGCGGTCGACGATGGAGATATAGACCGTGTCGCTGCCGGGCAGCTCGACGCGCGGCAGATGCGTCATGGCGCGGTCGCGGTCGATCTCGGCGCGTAGCCGGTCGGCATAGGCGCCGGACAGGAGCTGCTTCAGGGGCACCGGGACATGGTCCTGGTCGCCGACATAGCGGTCGCGGTCGCGGTAAGCCAGGCGCCCGGCCTCGATCTCCAGATGCAGGCGTTCGGCGCCGTTGGGGTCGAGCCCGCCAAGCTCGAAGCCCGACAGCAAATTGAGCATCAAAAGCGCCGTCAGCCCCTGATTGTTCGGCGGCATCTGGTGGATCTCATGGCCGCCATAGGAGGTGCTGACCGGCACCACATAGTCGCCTCTGGTCGCGGCAAAATCCTCGGCCGTATGAAGTCCGCCCAATTCGTTGAGCCGGCTCACCATATCGTCGGCGACCGCGCCTTCGTAGAAACCGGACCGGCCGTGTTTGGCGATGATGCGCAAGGTCGCCGCCAGTTCCGGCTGCCGATGGACGTCACCCGCCTTCGGCGCCCTGCCGCCGGGCAGGAAGATGCGCGCGGCATGCTCGTCGGCCGACAGGTCGGTCTCCGGCTCGGCCCAGTCGAAGGCGACGCGGTCGTGCACGACATAGCCGTTCTCGGCATAGTGAATGGCCGGCGCCAGCGCCTCGGCAAGGCCCTTGCGGCCATGGTCTTCGAGCAGGCGGCTCCAGGCGTCGACGGCGCCCGGTACGGTGACCGCATGCGGACCCTGCAGCGGGATGCGGTCGAAGCTTTTTTCGAGATACCAGCCGACCGTCGCCCTGGCCGGCGCTCGCCCCGAGCCGTTGAAGGCCAGCACATTGCCTTGTCCTCCGGGAGAATAAAGCACGAAGCAGTCGCCACCGATGCCCGTCGATTGCGGCTCGACCACACCCTGCACGGCGGCGGCGCAGACCGCGGCGTCCATGGCATTGCCGCCGGAGCGCAGCATGTCGATGGCCGCAAGCGTTGCAAGCGGATGCGAGGTCGCGGCAACCGCCTCGGTGGCACGAACCGGCGAGCGGCCGGGAAACTGGAAATCACGCATTCTGTCTGGATATCCCCTAGTCACTTCTGCAAATTGGTCACTTCTGCGAATTGATCTGGTGAATCAATGCCGCCGGCCGAAGATCTGCGCAACCGACAACAGCACGACCGACAGAACGATCAGGCAGGTCGAGATGGCGGCGATCGTCGGGTCGATCTGGTCGCGCAGCGCATTGAACATACGGCGCGTCAATGTCGTCGTCTCGCCGCCCGAGATGAACAGCGACACCACCACTTCGTCGAAGGAGGTGATGAAGGCAAACAGCGCGCCCGAGACAATCGAGAAGCGGATCTGCGGCATCGTCACCTGCCAGAAGGCGGCGACGCGGCCGGCGCCGAGGCTGCGCGCCACGCGCTCCTGGTTCATGTCGTAGGAGCGCAATCCTGACAGCACGGTCAGCACCACCAACGGCAGCGCCTGCACCGTATGCGCGATGACCAGGCCGGTCAGCGTGTTGTTGAGGCCGATGCGCGCATAGAGAAAGAAGGTGCCGATGCCGATCAGGATCACAGGGACGATCAGCGACGCCGTCAGCAGCGCGTTGATGGTGCCGTTGAAGCGCAGCGTGCCCCGGTTGATGGCATAGGCGGCCGCGGTGCCGAGCGGCGTCGCCACCAGCACGGTCATGACAGCCACCTTGACCGAGACGATCGTGGCATCGCGCCACTCCAGCGACCCGAAATAGGCCTGGTACCAGCGCAGCGACCATTGCTGCGGCGGGAATTGCAGCAGCGTCGAATCGGAAAACGACATGATGACGATGATGATCGACGGTGCGATCAGGAACAGCAGCACGAGGCCGCCGAAGCAATAGAGCCATAGGCGTTGCCGGTGCGAGATAGGCAGGCCGAGATCCCTACTCATCTCGAACTCCACACGCCGGTGGCACGCGCGCCGAGCAGCCACTGGAACAGGCCGAGAAGCGCCAGCGTCACCACCAGCAGCACCACGCCCAGTGCTGCACCCGCGCCCCAGTTTGAATAGAGGCTGGTGGTCTGTTCCATGCGCATCGCCCACATGATCACCTTGCCGCCGCCCATCAAAGCCGGCGTGACGAAGAAGCCCAGGCAGAGCACGAAGACGATGACCACGCCCGAGGCGAGGCCTGGCAGCGACAGCGGAAAGAAGATCTGCCGGAAGGTGGCAGTCGGGCCGGCGCCGAGATTCATGCCGGCGCGCAGGCAGTCGGTGTCGATGGTCTTCATCGAGGCGTAGAGCGGCAGCACCAGGAACGGCAGCAAGATGTGCGTCATGCCGATGACGACGCCGGAAAAATTGTTGGCGAGCGATAGCGGCTGGCTGATGATTCCGAGATCGATCAGCCAGCTGTTGATCAGTCCCTTGCGCTGCAGGATCACCAGCCAGGCATAGGTGCGCACCAGCACCGATGTCCAGAACGGCAGGATGACGAAGATCAGGCAGATCGACGCCGCCCGCCGCGGCAGTTGCGACAGCATGTAGGCCAAGGGATAGCCGAGCAGCACGCAGGCGCCGGTGACGATGAAGGCGACCTTGAAGGTGGTGATGAAGGTCTTGATGTAGGAGGCCTGCTCGAAGAATCGCGCATAATTGGCGGCGCTGAAGCCGCCCGCTTCGTCGAACAGCGACAGCCAGAACAGCCAGCCGATCGGCACGATGATGATGGCGAAGACCAGAAGCAGGCTTGGCGACAACAGCGCCAGCAGCCGTAGTGATTCACGCCGGGCGTCGGCGTGAAGTCCCTGCGTGTTGAACTCCCGGCCTGCGGCGCTGCCGATCTCTTCCATGAGGGCGGGCTGCGCGCTCATCAGTCTGCCGCCACCAGGATCGTGTCCTGCGCATCGAGACCGAATGAGACTGGCTGGCCGGGCGCCGGCATTTTGGCCAGCACATCGCTGCGGCAATAGTCGCGCAAAGTCAGCTGGCGGCCGTCGCGCAACGCCGCGTAGCAGACGAAGCTGTCGCCCTGATAGATGATGTCGCTGACTTTCGCCTCGAGCACGTTGACGCCGCTTGTCGGTTCGGCGTCTGCCAGGAGCCGCAGCTTTTCCGGCCGCACCACCATCAGGTGCTGGCCTGCCGCCGGCACTGGTGCCGCGGTATGGATTCTCCGGTCCTCGTACCAGACGGAGCCGTTGCGGCACTCGACCGGAATGAAATTCGATTCGCCGATGAAGCCGGCTACAAATCGCGTTTGCGGCCTGGCGTAGAGGGTTTCAGGCTTGTCGAGCTGTTCGATGCGCCCGGCGTTCATGACCGCGATGCGGTCGGACATGGTTATGGCTTCGCGCTGGTCGTGCGTGACATAGACGGTGGTCATGCCGAGCCGGCGATGCAGGGCGCGCAGCTCGATCTGCATGTGCTCGCGCAGGCCCTTGTCGAGCGCCGACAAGGGTTCGTCCATCAGCACGATGCGCGGCTCGAAGACGATGGCGCGTGCCAGCGCCACGCGCTGTCGCTGGCCGCCGGAAAGCTGGTCGACCCGGCGTTCGCCCAGGCCCTGCAATTTCACCAGATCGAGCGCCTTCTCGACACGTTCGGCCGTCTCGGCGGCGGCGACGCCGCGCTGCTTCAGCGGAAAGGCGATGTTGTGGAAGACGTTCATGTGCGGAAACAGCGCGTAGTTCTGGAACACCATGCCGATGTTGCGCTTGTGCGGCGGCGTGGTGATGATCTCGTCGCCGCCGACCTTGATCGAGCCGGCATTGGCCCGCACGAAACCGGCCAGGATCATCAGCAGCGTCGTCTTGCCGGAACCGGAAGGGCCGAGCAGCGTCAGGAATTCGCCGGCCTCGACATCGAGGTTAAGGTCGCGCAGCACAGGCACGCTGCCAAATCGTTTCTCGATCCCGCGCATGCCGATGGGCAACGCGGATGGCGCAATGGACAAGATTTTTCGCTCCTTAGCCGCAGAGAACAGGTGGCGAGGCAGTGGCTGGTTACGCTGCCCGCCGTAAGCTTGTGTCCGCAGCCTATTGCTGGACCAGATTGTTGAACTTCTCCGTCGCCTCGACCAGATTGTCGCGCCAGAACTCGGCGTCCTGCAGCACCTGTTTCTTGACGTTTTCGGGCGCCGAATTGATGTCCTTGATCCTGTCCTGCGGGATCTTGCCGGTCTCGAAAGCCTTCTCGTTTACTGGGCCATTGTCGACGTAGAGCGGCAGATTGGCCTGCAGCTGCGGGCTGACGAACATCGCAAGCGCCTTCATCGCGGCTTCCTTGTTCTTGGCACCCTTGGGGATGACCATGCAGTCGGCGGTCAGCACGCCCTGATCGAAGGAGAAGCTGACCGGCGCGCCTTCCTTCTTCAAGGTGCCGGCGCGGCCGTTCCAGATGCTCGCCATGTCGACTTCGCCGTCTTTCACCAGTTGCATGGCCTGCGCGCCGGAGGTCCACCAGGCGTCGACATGGCCACGGATCTTGTCGACCGATTTCAGCGCGCCGTCGACATCCACGGGATAGACCTTGTCGATCGGCAGGCCCGAGGCGAGAGCCGCGACGCTCAGCGTTTCGGTCGCCTGGCTGCCGCTCAACGCGCGCCGTCCCGGAAACTTTTCCACGTTCCAGAAGTCGGCCCAGGTCTTGGGGCCTTTGTCGCCGAACACATCAGTCCGGTAGATCAGCACGACGGAGGTGTAGGAAATGCCGACCCAGTCATCGTGGACAAGCTTCGGGTTGATGCCGGTCTTATCGATGATGCCGTAGTCGAGCTTTTCGAACAGCCCTTCCTTCGAACCGCGCGCGCATTCGTCGGCGCCAAGTTCGGTGATGTCCCATTTCACTGCATTGCCGGTCACCTGCAGCCGGACGTCGTCGAGGCCGTTGGTGGTGTCCTCCTTGATGGTGATGCCGAGCGCGTCGGCTGTCGGCTTGAAGAACGCCTTGGTCTGCGCTTCCTGGTAGGTGCCGCCCCACGAGGCGACGGTGATGGTGTCGCCCGCCATTGCGGGGGCCGCGACCGCTGCCATGAGGGCGGCCACCGCGACAACGCTGATGCTTCTGGTCCTGTTCATTTTCGGCTCTCCACCGGTGTTCCCATTGTTTTTGATTTCGCATGCTATTTTGTATACAATTTTGAGTGTAGCTTCGGGATCAGCGATGTCAACACCGATCGGCGCGCCTGGGGTCGTCGACCCGGGCTGGGAGATGGGGCGCCGGGGCGTGGCAAACCGCGCCGACTTTGAATACAGCTATGCGTGAGAACATATGCCGGCGGAAAGACCGGAGAACTGGAAACGGAACTTGGCCAAGGAAACCAAAAACACGCTGCGCGACTCGGTCTATTCCGCGCTCAAGGCGATGATCGTGACCGGCCAGATCCCGCCGGGATCGCGCGTCACCGAGAACGACATCGCCGCAAAACTCAATGTCAGCCGCACGCCGGTGCGCGAGGCCTTCAACCGCCTCGAGCGCGACGGCCTGGTCACCGGCCGGCCGCGCCAGGGCTATGTCGTCACCGAGTTCGACATCAACATGTTCCGCGAGGCCTTCGAGATCCGCGAACTGCTCGACGGCCACGCGACGGAACTGGCCGCCGCTGCTGCGACGGAACAGGACAAGGCGCGGCTGCGTGCCATGCTGGCCGAATGCGAGCGGCTGGCCGCCATTCCGGAGCGCACCACGCGCGAAAAATTCCAGGAGCTCGAAGTCGGCATCGACCTGCACCGCGTCATCGCCGAAATCAGCGGCAATGCGATGCTGCATGGCATGCTGTGCGGCATCCTCGACAAGTGCCAGCACTATGTCTGGACCGAACTGTTGTGGCTCGACGAATGGAAGATCGCCCGCGACGAGCATGCCGAGATCGTCGAGGCGATCTGCGCCGGCGATGCCGCCCGAGCCGGCACGCTGGCCCGCGCCCACGTAAGGGGCTCGCGCGACAATGTGCTGCGCCTGCTGCAGGCGAAATCGGACTACCAGAGTTTTCTGGCCAAGGCGTCCTGAGCGGCGCTGGCGGCGGCGTCAGATGGTCCGAGCGGCCATGGATATTGCTATCGACAGCACTACTATATGTCTCACGAACTGCGACGAGGACGGTCCAGTGCTTCCCTCGACAGGGCTCGATCGGTTGAGCGCATTTTCGGATGGCGTGTTCGCCGTCCTCATCACGGTGCTGGTCCTCGACTTGCGCCCGCCGGAGTTGCCGACGTTCAAGGCGCTTCTGGAGCTCTGGCCGACATGGCTGAGCTACAGCGTCAGCTATCTCTTCATCGCCATCGTCTGGGCGAACCATCATCATCTGTTACGCCACGCCAGGGAGGCGACAGCCAGCCTGATGTGGTACAATTTCGCGCATCTGTTCTCGGTTTCGCTGCTGCCGCTGGCGACCGCGTGGATGGCGGTCAGCGAGCTGGCGCCGCAGCCGGTCGCCTTCTATGCCGCCGTCTTCTTCCTGGTGAACCTGACCTACATTCTTCTGATCCGCGAACTCATCGACCCGATGCCGGAGAACGCGGTTCCGCTCGCGGTGCGCAAGCGCATGCGCATCCGGTCGCTCGCGACGCTCTGCCTATTCGCGCTGGCGGGGCTGGTCGCCCTGAAATATCCAGTCGCGGGCTTGGCGATCTGTTGCTGCTGCTTGGCCGTCTATCTCAGGCCGGAAGCGCCGGGGGCAGGCAAAAGCTCGGGCAAAGGCTGAATTCTCGCACCCGACGCGTTGGACGGCTTCAGCCCTTGCGCTCCTGCAGGCTGTTGCCGCCATCGACCACCAGCAGGGCGCCGTTGACATAGCTGGCGCCTTCCGAGGCCAGGAACACGACCGCGGCGGCCACCTCATCCGGTCGCCCGGCCCGCGCCGGCGGCGTATTCAGGGCGGCTTGCCGCTCCATCTCGCTCGACGACCCTGTTTCGATCCAGCCGGGAGCCACGGCATTGACGGTCACGCCGCTTTTCGCCACTTCGAGCGCCAGCGTCCGCGTCAGGCCGACCATGCCGGCCTTGGCGGCGGAATAGGCTGATGTGCCTTCGAAAGACACCAGCGGCCCGGTGACCGACGCCACATTGACGATGCGCCCGTAGCCCGCTTCGACCATCGCCGGCAGAAACGCCTTCGTGACGAGGAATGCCGTCTTCAGGCTGACGTCGATCCCCTGATCCCAGTCGGCCTCGGTCATGGCGAGAAACGCCTTGTCGACCGATGGCGATGCCAGCGAGCCCATGCCGGCATTGTTGACCAGTATATCGACCGCGCCGACATCGGCCCGCAGCCGCGTGACATCGGCAGCGATGGTGAGATCGGCGATTGCGGCCCTGGCATCGATGCCTTCGGCACGGAGCTCAACGGCGCGATCGAGCACACGTGCACTGGCACCGGTGAGAAAAACGGCATGGCCGGCTTGGCCGAGCTGCCGGGCAATGGCAAAGCCGATGCCGTCGGCCGCACCAGCCCCGGTGATCAAAGCGCGCTTGATGGGGGTAGAGGTCATGGTCAAATCAGGCTCCGCTGGTTGCGCCTGTCGCGGTCTTACCACGCACATTGGGGTGATGGCGCTGCGAAGATTTGCTCTGCAACATCCCGCCCCGCTTTGCGTTCTCGACGTGCGAAGACGAGCCGAACGAGGCGTGGCGATAGAGCGGGCGTGGCAAGGACGATCTTGATGCCCGAGATCCGGAAAATACCGTGTCTTCCGCAGGTGGGTGCTATGCGAGCGGGGCGAAACGGGCTCGGCGTGCAGCCAATCGCGCGGGTTAGATCCTCTTGTCTCAATTCCGATGTCGTAGCGTGTCGACGATGACCTTGAACGCGGGAAGATTCTGACGACGGCTCGGATAATAGAGGAAATAACCGTCGAAGAAGGGCGACCAATCATCGAGAACCTGCACCAGCAGGCCCGAGGCGATGTGCTGCTCCACGATGTTCTCGGGCACATAGGCGATGCCGTAGCGGTGCACGGCTGCGTCGATCATGGCGTAGGAATTGTTGAAGGTCAGCTGGCCGTTTACCCGGACGCGCAACGCCTGCCCATCCTTCTCGAACTCCCATGCATAAAGACCGCCGGCGGTCTCGTGACGCATATTGATGCAGACGTGGCGGATCAGGTCCTGTGGGTGCTCAGGCACACCACGCGCGGCGAAATAGTCGGGAGAAGCCACGGCCACCAAACGCCAGTCCGGACCAATTCGGACCGCGATCATGTCCTTCTCGACGCTCTCTCCCAACCGGACGCCCGCGTCGAAGCCCTCCTCGACGATGTTGCGGAACGTGCTGTCCAGGATCAGTTCGACACCGATATCGGGATAGGCGCTGAGGATCGGCTTCAGCTTGGGCCAAACCACGCTTTCAAGCGCGTGGTCGGACAGCGTCAGCCTGATCGAGCCCGAGGGTTTTTCACGAAACGCCATCAACGCGGCGATCTCATCCTCGATTTCGCCGATGCGCGGGGCGATCGTCTGTAACAGCCGCTCGCCTGCGGCGGTCGTCGCGACATTGCGCGTGGTGCGGGTCAGGAGGCGTATGCCCATTTGCGCTTCGAGCTGCTTGATCCTGTGACTGAGCGTCGACTGCGCGACGCCGAGCTTTGCCGCCGCCTTGGTGAAGCTGCGCTCCTCGGCGACGGCCTGAAACCACGTCAGTTGATTGAGGTCGGTTTTGGCTATGAGCTTCTCTCGTTTGCCATGCCGCAGCACATTATTCGATGTGGTCGATTAGTTCATGCGAATTTCGATGGCTAATCGCTTTATGGCAAAGCCACTAGTTTTGCGTTGCAACAATTCAGCAGGAGCAAACGACATGGCGATTGCCGCCGCAACCGATGCGGATAGCAAACCGGACGCCGCCTGGGGCGCGGTTCTTTCGATGGCACTGTGTGTGGCAATGCTGATCGCCTCGGAATTCATGCCGGTCAGCCTGCTCACCCCCATGGCCGAAGGATTGCGCGCAACCGAGGGACAGACCGGACAGGCGATCTCGATCAGCGGTCTTTTCGCCATAGCGGCGAGCATGGTCATCACCACTGCCGCTGGAACGCTGAACCGCAAATGGGTTCTGGTCGCGATGACGGCTTTCATGCTGTTGTCACTGGTTCTGGTTGCGGCGGCCCCGAATTTCTCCGTGCTGATGCTCGGTCGAGGCCTGTTGGGCATCTGCATCGGCGGCTTCTGGGCACTGGCCACCGCCGTCATCATGCGGCTGGTCCCTGAAAGGGATGTGCCGCGCGCGCTCGCCTTGATGTATGGCGGACAGGCGATCGCTGCGGCCTTCGCCGCGCCGATCGGCAGCTATCTCGGCGCCGTGTTCGGCTGGCGCGCGGTGTTCTGGGCGCTGACGCCAATCGTCGCCATCAACCTCGTCTGGCACTTGATCGCGCTGCCGTCGTTGCCCGCGCGCCAGCGGCAGGATTTCCGGACGATGTTCGGCCTGCTGAAGCGCCCCCATTTCCTGCGCGGCCTTATTGCCTCGATGTTATCCTGGGGCTCGGCCTTCACCATGTTCACCTATCTGCGCCCCTTCCTGGAGCAGGTGACGGGCGTCAACGTGGGGACGCTCTCGATCCTGTTGCTTGTACTGGGCTGTGCGGGCTTCCTCGGAACATGGGCGACAGGGCGTTTCGTGAGCGGCAATGTCGCACCGCTGCTGCGGTTGCCCGCGCTGCTGATGGGCGGCTGCACGCTGGGGCTCCTGCTTCTCGGCGGCTCGGTAGCCGCCGCCGGCCTCTTCCTTGCTCTCTGGGGCGCGACGAACACCGCAATGTCTGTGATCTGGATGACGTGGATGTCCCAAAACGCGGACGATGCGCCGGAAGCCGCCGGAAGCCTGATGGTCGCAGCCATCCAGGCGTCGATCCTGCTCGGTGCCGTGGTCGGCGCGCTGCTGCTGGATGGCATGACGGTCTTCGCGACCTTCGCCGGCAGCGTGGTTCTCGCCGGCCTTGCAATCGCCCTGATCGGCAATGGCCGGCGGTTGCTGAAGCCCGGACGCCCCGCACTGACGTTCGTTCAACGAACTGCCCAATCCCAATTCATACCAACAGGAGATCGGAAATGCCCATGAATACCCCTGACACGAAAAATTCGGCAAGCGTCATCCACCGGCGCGAACTGTTGAAGTTGACCGGCGCAGGCGTCGCCGCCTTCGGTGCAGTTTCAATATCCAACCCCTTCAAAGCAAAGGCTCAGAATATGTCAAAGCAATGGGATAAGGTCTTTCCGCTCAGCGATAAGATCGATCACGAGAAGATCACATTCAAGAACCGCTACGGCATCACACTGTCGGGTGATCTCTATCTGCCGAAGGACCGGGCCGGCGGACGTCTGCCGGCGCTTGCCGTCGGCGGTCCGTTCGGCGCTGTTAAGGAGCAATCCTCTGGCCTTTACGCGCAGACGATGGCCGAGCGCGGCTTCGTCGCACTGGCTTTCGATCCGTCCTACACCGGCGAAAGCGGCGGCGAGCCGCGCAATCTCGCTTCGCCGGACATCAACACCGAGGATTTCAGCGCGGCCGTCGACTATCTCGGCCTGCACGCCGCCGTCGACCGTGAGCGCATCGGCGTCATCGGCATCTGCGGCTGGGGCGGCATGGCTTTGAATGCCGTCGCCGCAGACAAGCGCGTCAAGGCCGTGGTGGCGAGCACCATGTACGACATGACCCGTGTTATGTCGAAGGGCTACAACGACAGCCTGACCCCCGAACAGCGCGCACAGACATTGGAGCAACTGGGTCGGCAGCGTTGGACGGATGCGGAAAACGGCGCGCCAGCCTATCAACCACCCTACAACGACCTGCACGGCGGCGAGGCGCAGTTCCTGGTCGACTACCATGACTATTACAGGACGCCGCGCGGCTACCATGCGCGCGCGGTCAACTCAGGCAATTCCTGGACGCAGACCACGCCGCTGTCGTTCATGAATATGCCGATCCTGACCTACATCGCTGAAATCTCGCCGCGCCCGATCCTGTTCATCCATGGCGAAAAGGCCCATTCGCGCTACTTCAGCGAAACCGCCTTCGCGGCAGCGGCGGAGCCGAAGGAACTCATGATCATTCCAGGCGCCAGCCACACCGATCTTTACGACAAGGTGGACGTGATCCCGTTCGACAAGCTGACCAGCTTCTTCAATCAGCATCTCGCTGCCTGACCAGGTCGTATCGTCGAAGGGTGCGGCCGTGTGCAGGAACGATGGACATGGCCGCACCGACCGGGAGACTTTAAATGACACGCGCCGCCGTATGGCTTTCACGCCGCACCTTGCTGGCAGGTGCTGCCAGCCTCGCGCTCCCCTCTTCGGTGCGCTCTCAGACCGACGCAGCCACGGATAGGAAAGGAGCCACCATGCGCCTTAGATTCATCTTCGGGGATCAGGATTTCACGGCGACGCTGGAGGACAATCCTTCCGCGCACGATCTGGTCTCGATCCTGCCGCTGGATCTGACGATCGACGACTATTCGACCAACGAGAAGATCGCCTACCTGCCGCGCAAGCTCACCGAGGAAGGCAGCGGTCGCTTCGGCAACGAGGCGACTGGCGATCTCTGCTACTACGCCCCCTGGGGCAATCTGGCGATGTTTCATGGTCCCTACCGCTGGTCGCGCGGCCTGATCCGGCTCGGGCGACTGGACCAGGGCCCGGCGCCGCTTCTGACGCGCGGAGAACATCCGCTGCGCGTCGAAATGCTTTCCTGAACCCGGGAAGGCCGCTGCGCATGGGGACAATGCCGCGGATGCCGGAAAACCGAAGCAGGTTTCGAGTGACTGACACACGCCGACCAAGTGGTATGAGCGCCTGCTGACGTCGATCCATGATCTGATACAAATGATGCTCGCCTATCGGGAGATCGCTGTTAGATCGTCGTCGGCACCATCCACATCAATCACCGCTTGGAACTCCGCTCCGGCCGCGTCGGAACTCCGCCAATCTGAAGAGATTCGAACTCTTTACTGCCTAACGCCGCCGTTTCTACGCTTTTTCGCTCGCAGGCTATTCCCCGCTCGTCGCGTAGGCACCAATTCGGCAGCTATATCGTCGCAGGGAAACGATGAATGGTTTTGGCGCGCCCGAAGAGATTCGAACTCCTGACCCCCAGATTCGTAGTCTGGTGCTCTATCCAGCTGAGCTACGGGCGCGCAACAGGCCATGCTTTCCATGACCCCGCGATCCGATCGTGAACGACCGGTCGCGACGAGACGTGTTCCCTAGCGACTGAATTTCCGAAAAGCAAGCCGATCCGGCAAAAGTTTTGTCGCAGGCGTGTCATCCGGCAATGACCGCTCGCTTCTCGGCGCCTCAAAACAACCAAAGCGCATCGTGTCTGGGTGGTTCAGACGATGCGCTTTCCATGCATGCCGCCTCTCAGGGCAAAAGGCCGTTTCGCGGGCGACATGTTTCTGGAAGGAAGGGGTGAGACCGAAAAGCTAGGTGTTGCCAAGCGGAAACCGGTCAAGAACCTCACGCCGGGCGGCGCAGGCCGTTGCGGGCCTGGTCGAGCCGGACCGGCTGGTCGGGGATGGTGACGGCGAATGTGGTGCGCCCGCCAATGCTCTCGACCAGCTCGACCGTGCCGCCATGCGCGCGGATCAGTTCGTGCGCGATCGCCAGGCCAAGGCCGGTGCCGCCGCTGCGCGCCGAGCCGCGAAAGGCCGCGAACAGGTTTTCCCGCGCCTTGGGCGGCAGGCCGGGGCCGGTGTCGCTGACGGCGATGCGGCTGACGCTGCCCAGGCGCACGGCCGACACCGCCAGGCGGCGCACCAGGGCGCTTTCACTGTCGGTCGCCATCGCCTGCACGGAATTCCGGCACAGATTGGTCAGCACCCTGAACAACTGGTCGGAATCGGCATCGACCTCGAAGGCCGGCTCAACCGAATTGACGAACTCGATGCCTTGCTCGATGTCAAGCAGGCCATGCACGTCCTCGACCAGTTGCCGCAGCCTCAGGCGTCGGCGCGCCGGCGGCGGCTCCTGCGTGCGGCCGTAGTGAAGCACGCCTTCGGAATAAGACACGGCGCGGTCGAGCGCGCGCAGCAGTTTCGGCGCGAAGGCCTGCACCGTCGGATCCTTGACCTGACGCAAGCGGTCCGACATCAGCTGCGCCGAAGCCAGGATGTTGCGCATGTCATGGTTGATCTTGGAAACCGCCAGGCCGAGATCGGCAAGATGCTTCTGCTCGGAGAGCATTTTTTGCAGCCGTTCCTGCATCTGCGACAGCTCGCGCTCGGCAACGCCGATCTCGTCGGCGCGGGCAGCCGGATGGATGATCCGCCCGGGATCGTCAGGGGCTTCGGAGAAAGACAGCATCGAGCGCGTCATCGTCCGGATCGGCCCGATCATGATCAGGTCGATGGCGGCGTAGACCAGCATGGCGGTGAACAGCGAGATCAGCAGCGAGACGAAGGCGACGTTGCGCGAATAGCGCAGCATCGCGTTGCGCAGGCTGTTGTCGGGCATGATCAGCTCGAACTCCTTGTCCGAGTCGCCGACCGGACCGAAGACGCGCAGCATACGGTCGCCGCCGAAAAACAACGTGTCGAGCGCGCCGGTCATGCCCTTGATCATGCCGATCGAGGCGATATCGATGTGTTCGTCGACCTTCGGCGGCATTTCGGCCACCACCAGCAGCCGCGAGACGCCGCCGTCGCGCACCGCGATCGCTTTGGCGCCGATCGCCATCAGCACGTCGTTCTGCGCCGAGCGCGACAGCGAGGTGGGTTCACCCTGCACCAGCACGATCGACACCGCCGCCGCCGTGCTCAGCCGCTCCTTCAGCCAGTTCAGCCGGTAGCTGGCGATCCAGGGCAGGAAGATCAGCACTTCGGCCAGCAGCACGAAGACGATGGTCAGTAGCAGCAGCTTGGTCGACAGGCCGCGCGACAGCGGAACCGTGCGCACGCTGGCCGGCGCCTCGGTGGACCCCGCCGTGCCAATCCCTTCCTGTGCCTGTATGGTTTCGCTCATGCGGCTAATGTCTTCACGATCACTTGATCAACGCAGATTAGGCGATTACGGCTTTTTTGCCAATTTCATCCTTGGTCGCAAACATAAACCGGCCTGAATGGCGAAGCTTTCGGCCCGACGACTCCGGATTGACTTCCAAAAGCCTTCTTTCTATAAGCCCGCACACGCTCGGGCCATTCGTCCCGGCGCGGTTTCGATCGCGCCAAAGCCGGCCCGGCAAAGCTCCTGTTACACAGTGACAGAATCAAGAAGGGCCGCACCCCGCGGTATTAAAACAAATGAAGCGTACCTACCAACCGTCCAAACTCGTCCGCAAACGTCGGCACGGCTTTCGTGCCCGCATGGCCACCAAGGGTGGTCGCGGCGTCGTCGCAGCTCGCCGCAACCGCGGTCGCAAGCGGCTCAGCGCCTGAACGGAAGACGAGATCGTTGCCCGCATCCGGCAAGCCAGTGGGACCAAATCCCAAGCGGCTTCTGAAGCGCGCGGAATTCCTGGCTGTCCGTCGTGGTGAAAAACGACGCGGGCGGCTTTTTCTCGTCGAAGTTCTCGACCGCGGCGACGGCCTGTCGCCGCGCGTCGGCTACACCGTCACCAAGAAGGTCGGCAATGCGGTTGTCCGCAACCGCGTCCGGCGGCGGCTGCGAGAAGCCGTCCGTACGCATGCGGCAAGTGACATGGCGCCTGGCAATGACTATGTCATCGTCGGGCGCGAAGACGTGCTTACCACTCCGTTCGGCCAGTTGAAGGCCGAACTCTCCCGCCGACTGCGCGGAACACGATAGGCCAAGGGCTTTCGATGGAAAACAACCGGAACTTCTTCATCACCATCGCGCTGTCGGTGCTGATCCTGGCGGTATGGCAATATTTTTATGTGTTGCCGCGCAGCGAAGCGCAGCGCGAGGCCGCCCGCGTCGAACAGCAGCGCGTCGAGGAGCAGAAGAAGGCCGCCGGCACCAATCCCGGTACCGACACCGGAACGCCCGCCGCCCCTGGCGCCATTCCAAACGCACCCGGCACCGATGCCGTGACGCCGGCCGGCCGCGAACAGGCGCTCGCCACGACGACCCGCGCGAAGATCGACACGCCGAGCCTCGAGGGTTCGATCAACCTGACCGGTGCCCGTCTCGACGACCTCAAGCTCAAGCACTACACCGAGACGGTCGACAAGAACTCGCCCGAGATCAGCCTGCTCAACCCGGCGGCACTGCCCAATGGCTACTATGCCGAGATCGGCTTCGTCGGCAACGACAAGACCGGCGCGGTGCCCGGTCCCGAAACAGTGTGGGCTGTCGACGGCAATGCGACACTGACGCCGACGACCCCGGTCACGCTGACCTATTCGAACGACAAGGGCCTGACCTTCAAGCGCACCTTTTCCGTCGACACCAACTACATGTTCACGGTGTCCGACACGGTGCAGAATGCCGGCACGGCCGCCGTCTCGCTGTCCAATTACGGCCGCGTCACCCGCTTCGACAAGCCGCTCGTTGCAAGCACCTATGTGCTGCATGAGGGCCTGATCGGCTTCACCGGCACGGAAGGCCTGCAGGAACACAAATACGCGTCCATCGAGAAGGACAAGCAGTTCACGCCGGGCAAGTCGACCGACGGCTGGCTCGGCATCACCGACAAATACTGGGCGGTGACGCTGGTGCCGACCGAGAAGCAGCCGTTCCAGCCGCGCTATGCCTATTTCGAGGACGGCCGCCATCGCTACCAGTCCGACTTCCTCACCGACCCGATCACCGTCGATGCCGGCCAGTCGGCGACGGTGGAGAGCGAGATCTTCGCGGGCGCCAAGGAAGTCGGCAAGATCAACGCCTATGCGGAAGACCGTCATATCAAGCGGTTCGACCTTTTGATCGACTGGGGCTGGTTCCACTTCATCACCAAGCCGATGTTCTGGCTGATCGACACGCTCTACAAATTCTTCGGCAATTTCGGCCTGGCCATTCTCGCCACCACCGTCATCGTCAAGGCCATCTTCTATCCGCTCGCCAACAAGTCGTACGCGTCGATGGCGAACATGAAGAAGGTGCAGCCGAAAATGCTCGAGATCCGCGAGAAATACGCGGACGACAAGATGAAGCAGCAGCAGGCGATGATGGAGCTGTACAAGACCGAGAAGATCAACCCGCTTGCCGGCTGCTGGCCGGTGGCGCTGCAAATCCCGGTCTTCTTCTCGCTCTACAAGGTGCTCTACATCACCATCGAAATGCGGCACGCGCCGTTCTTCGGCTGGATCCAGGATCTGGCCGCGCCCGATCCGACGTCGCTGTTCAACCTGTTCGGCCTGATCCCGGTCACCCTGCCGCACATGCTGATGATCGGCGTCTGGCCGTTGATCATGGGCGTCACCATGTTCCTGCAGATGCGCATGAACCCGACACCGCCGGACCCGACGCAGGCGGCGATCTTCACCTGGATGCCTGTCATCTTCACCTTCATGATGGCGGGTTTCCCGGCCGGCCTGGTCATCTACTGGGCCTGGAACAACACGCTGTCGATCCTCCAGCAGGGCATCATCATGAAGCGCCAGGGCGCCAAGATCGAGCTGTGGGACAATCTGGTCGCGCTGTTCCGAAAGAAACCATCACCGGCCGAATAGAAGGCGCAGCGCTTTCTCCAGTCTTCAAAGCCCCGCCTCGCGCGGGGCTTTTCGTTTAAGCAGCTCCGGCATCACGTTCCCGTGATCGGCGAAACTTGCGCCCCCTCGGCGGCGTGACTGCCTGTGCGTTTCCAAAGGCTATCAATTCCGATCAGCCCTCACACGGAGGAAGACCACATGCGCTTGCCGTCATTCAGGATCATCGCCCTTTCCGCACTCGTCGCCGGCGTGGCGATTGCCGCGCCCGCCTATGCCAAGAACCCGAATGTCGGCGGCGCGCCGATGTACACAACCAAGAACATCGTCGAGAACGCCGTCAATTCGAAGGACCACACGACGCTGGTCGCTGCGGTCAAGGCTGCCGGCCTGGTCGACACGCTGCAAAGCGCTGGCCCGTTCACCGTCTTTGCCCCGACCAACGCAGCGTTTGCGAAACTGCCCAAGGGCACCGTCGACACGCTGCTGAAGCCGGAGAACAAGGGCAAGCTCACCAAGGTGCTGACCGCGCATGTCGTGGCCGGTAAGATCTCCGGCGCCGAGATGATGAAGAAGGCCAAGGCGATGGGCGGCAAGTACGAGATGAAGACCGTCTCCGGTGACACGCTGACCGCCGAAGTCAAGAAGGGCAAGCTCTACATCATGGATGAGTCAGGCGGCGAGGCGCGAGTGACGATCGCCGACGTCAACCAGTCGAACGGCGTCATCCATGTCGTCAACAAGGTGTTGTTGCCGAAGTAACGGCTTTCGGCAAAGGGGATCAAGGCAGGTCCGTTGGGGCTTTCTCGGGCCTGCCATCCCCGCCTCATGACGAGGTGCCATGTTTCTTGGGAAGTCGTATCGGCATCGGCCGGGGTCCTGTCCCTCACAGGACCCCGGTTTCTTTTTGGCTGTTGCCTGTGCAGCCGGATAAGTTTCGAGCGTCGTCACTCCATCACGGCGCTGTGGTCGATCTTGGCCGGAGTCGCCGGCTTGCGCAGCAACAGAACCAGCGGAATGGCGGCAAGCGACAGGATCATCATCAGCTTGAAGTCGTTCATATAGCTGATGATCGTGGCCTGCAGCGTGACCACGCCGTCGAGCGCGGCGCGGCCCGCGGCGCTGTAGGGGTTCATCGCCTGGAAGATCGCCGGATTGCCGAACGCCTGGTTGTAGGGCGTCACATAGGTGGCGATGTTGGCGTGGTTGATCTGCACGTTCTGCGTCAACAGCGCGGTGACCACCGAGATGCCGACGCTGGAGCCGATGTTTCGTGACAGATTGTACAGGCCGGTGCCTTCCGCGCGCCGCTCCGGCGCCAGCGTGGCGAAGGTGATGGTGGTCAGCGGCACGAACAGGAAACCCAGGCCCGCGCCCTGGATGAAGCCGGTGCTGATGATCGTCCATTGCGAGACATCAGGGGTCCAGCCGGTCATGTCGTACATCGCCCAGGCGGTGACCAGCAGGCCGGTTAGAAGCAGCCAGCGCGTGTCCACCTTGCCGATCAGCCTGCCGACCAGGAACATGCAAGCCATGGTGCCGAGACCGCGCGGCCCCATGACGATGCCGGCCGTCACCACCGGATAGCCCATCAGGGTCTGCAGATAGGGCGTCATCAGGGCCAGCGAGGCCAGATAGGTGATGCCGATGATGAAGATGAAGATCATGCCGACGGCGAAATTCCTGTCGAGGAACAGCCGCGGGTTCACGAAGGTGTTTTTGGCGGTGAAGGTGTGGACGAGGAAGATGTAGAAGGCCGACGCGCAGATCAGCGCCTCGACGATGATCTCGGACGACGAGAACCAGTTGAGCTGCTCGCCGCGATCGAGGAACATCTGCAGCGACGCGATGGTGACGCTGAGCATGCCGAAGCCCAGCCAGTCCAGCCTGGCCTTGAGGTCCGTCTTGGTTTCCTGGACGAACATCGAGACGCCGGCGAAAGCCAGCGCGCCGATCGGTACGTTGATGTAGAACACCCAGCGCCAGCTGACATTCTCGGTCAGCCAGCCGCCGATGACCGGCCCGAGCACCGGCCCGACCATCACCGAAACGCCGAACAGCGCCATCGCCGAGCCGCGCTCCTCGACGCTGTAGATGTCGAGCAGGATGCTCTGCGCCAGCGGCACCAGGGCTGCGCCGAACAGGCCTTGCAGCAGGCGGAAGCCGACGATCTGCGGCAGCGACTGCGCGAAGCCGCACAGCACCGATGCAACGACGAAGCCGGTGATGGAGATCAGCAGGATGCGCTTGCGGCCGAAGCGATTGGCAAGATAGCCTGAAGGCGGCGTCATGACGGCCGCCGCGACGATGTAGGACGTCAGCACCCAGTTTATCTGGTCCGCGCTTGCCGAAACGCTGCCCTGGATATAGGGCAGCGCCACATTGGCGATGGTGGTGTCCAGCGCCTGCATGATCACGGCCAGGATCACGCACGCGGTGATGGCGCCGCGATTGGCGACCACGCCACCTGTCGCGGACGCGCCGGTCATGACTTTTGGCCGAACCGACCGAGGAGGTCCGTCACGAAGTCCGGCAGGCCGCGCGCATGGCCGGTATCGATGCCGACCACGACGCTCATCCCGCCGCGCAGCGGCGGCTTGCCCTGGAGATCGTCCACCGTCACGCGCATCGGAATGCGTTGCACGACCTTGACCCAGTTGCCGGTGGTGTTCTGCGCCGGAAGCAGCGAGAAGCTCGACGACGACGCCGGGCTGATCGAGGCGACCCTGCCGTGCCAGACGGCACCGGGATAGCTGTCGACGCTGATCGTCGCCGTCTGTCCCGGCCGCACATAGGTCAGTTCGGTTTCCTTAGGCTCCGCCGCGATCCACAGATCGGTCGCCGAAATCAGGCTGAACGCCGGCTGCGAAGCCGGCAGGTACTTGCCGACCTGAAGCGCGTCGACATTGGTGACGATGCCGTCGAATGGCGCCTTGACGATGGAATCGGCAAGGTTGCGCTGGGCGTCGTCCACCGCCGACTGCGCCTGGAGATAGAACGGGTTCTTCTCCACCGGCTGGCTGGCGTCGCCGCCGAGCTGGGCAAGCGTCGCCTGTGCCTGCGCTTGGGCAACGGACACTTTCTGGCGGGCGGCGACGAGGTCGTGCTGGGCGCTGTCGAAGGTCGCCTTGGAGGAGGTGGAGGTCTTGAGCAGATCCTGCTGGCGTTGGAAAGCGGCCTCGTAGTAGGGGATGTCGGCCTGCGCCTGCTCGATCAGCGCCTGCGACTGCTGGTAGCTCGCCTGCAAGGTCAGCACCTGGTTGCGCACTGTGCCGAGCTGTGCCTGGGCGGCGGCAAGAGCGGTTTCGAAAGAGGCCGGCCGCAACCGGAAAAGCACCTGGTCCTTCTTCACCGCCTCGTTCTCGTGCACGTCGATCTCGGACACAGTGCCGGAGACATCGGTGGAAACGCCGAGCGACTGCGCCTGGATGTAGGCATTGTCGGTCGTCATGACCTGGCCGCCGATGACGTAGTAATAGCCGCCGACGACCAGCGCGACCGGAAGCAGGGCAAACAGGATCGGCCGTGCCCGGCCGCGCTTGGGCTTGACCGGCGCCGGAGGCGCCACCGCAACCCCGGCCTGGCGTGGCTCCTTGGACGGAGCCTCGAGCGCCGCCGGCTCCAGGGCGACCGGTGCTTCGAGCTCGTCATTGTCGATGACGGTGCTGGCTCGCCTTTGCTCGCGTTCGCTGTTCAGCCGGATGACTTGGTCGCGCGCCCGGTCGGCGGCGGATCCGTCTTCTTCGACAGGCTTCTTTGGTGAGGTTGATTCAGCCATGTGTTTTCTCCCGGTCGGCGGCAGGCTGGGCGCAAGCCGCGAGCAGATTGGATTTGATGAGGGATAGGGTTTGCAGCAGATGCAGTTGCGCATCCGCGGAAAGGCCGACAAAGGCCTCGTCACGCGTCTTCCGCCCATTGCCGCGCATGATTTCGATCAGCGGATGGGCTTGCGGCTTCAGGTACAGCAGCCATGCCCGGCGGTCAGCGGGATCGGGCCGGCGCTCGATGAAGCCGCTTGCTTCCATCTTGTCGAGCAGCCGGGCGAGCGTGATCGGCGTGATCTCGATCAGGTCCGCCAGTTTGTTCTGGTGGATGCCTTCATGCAGGCTGAGATAGGCCAGCACCTGCCACTGGGCGCGGGTCAGCCCCGATGCCCGCGACCTCTGCTCGAACCGCTTTCGAAGCAGGCGCGCGACATCGTGCAGCACGAAGCTGATGTTGGGTGACGATGGCATGGGAGGTACTGGAGTTTTTCGGCGCGACTGTTAGTGAGCATGCTTATTATCATCATGCACATAATCTTGCTGGACGCGGTGCGCAAGACGGACTAAGCCCGCCTGGAAAAAATGACGCATGGGCTGCGACCCACCCAAAGGCTCAGGTAGCGGGCTGTTGCCGGGCAAGGATACGACGATGAATTGGCTGAAGATCGCGACCGTGGCGGCCATTGCGGGATGGCCGGGCATTGCGCTCGCAAAGGGCGCCGTCAGTTGCGGCGGCGCCGCCATGCTGGGTGGCGCGCAATTGAACTGCAGCCACGTCGAACCCCAGGCGCCGCCTCAGTTTTGCACCTATAGCTGGGCTCTCCACATGCCGGCCGGCGACCAGAAAATCGTTGAAGGCAGCTTCATGCTGCCGCCCGGCGCCACGAATGTCACCGTCTATCAGGGCAGCGGTTTCGACAGTGCGCTGTCCGATCCGATCGTGATTTGCCGCGGCAGCAAATGAGCAAGGCCGTCAAGGAAAGCTCGCTCGTCGCCCGATTGGTGCTATAGGGCGGATCACGCTATTTTGAACGGGCGCATTCGAGTTTCGGATGCACCTGGCGGCCATTTCTCTGACGGATTTCGACATGGACGGACCCAACCCAGACATCAAGCACCCGATCCCGATGCATACCCGCGTCGGCTTCCTCAAGGGACTGGTGAACGCGCCGAACATCGAGATCGGCGACTTCACCTATTATGACGACCCCGACGGGCCGGACAAATTCGCCGAGAAATGCGTCCTGCATCACTATCCGTTCATAGGCGACAAGCTGATCATCGGCAGGTTCTGCGCCATCGCCGAGGGCGCGCGCTTCATCATGAACGGCGCCAACCACGCCATGTCCGGCTTTTCGACCTATCCGTTCAATATTTTCGGCCATGGCTGGGAAAAGGGTTTTGACCCGGCGACCTGGTCGAAGGAGGTGCGCGGCGACACCATCGTCGGCAACGACGTCTGGATCGGGATGGAGGCGGTGATCCTGCCCGGGGTGGAAATCGGCCACGGCGCCATCGTCGCTGCGAAATCGGTGGTGACGCACGACGTGCCGCCCTATGCGATCGTCGCCGGCAACGCGGCCAAGGTGGTAAAGATGCGTTTCGACGACCGGACAATCAGGCGGCTGCTGGCGGTGGCGTGGTGGGACTGGCCGGTAGACAAGGTCAGCCGCAACCTCGATGCTATCCGGGGTGCCAATATTTCTCTTCTGGAGGCAGCAGCTTGAACGCTCTGAACAGCAGCATAATCGGCACCGAACTGTTTACGCGAGGGTGGATCTTCATCCGCGGCGTGCCGGCGATGAAGTTCCTGCCACCGGAAGGGCCGCCGGAAATCGCCTTTGCCGGCCGCTCGAATGTCGGCAAGTCGTCGCTGATCAATGCGCTGGTCAACCAGAAGGGGCTGGCGCGCACTTCCAACACGCCGGGGCGCACGCAGGAGCTCAACTATTTCGTGCCGGATGGATTTTCGGGCGAGGGCGCCGACCTGCCGCCCTTGGCGCTGGTCGACATGCCCGGCTACGGCTACGCCACCGCGCCGAAGGAGAAGGTCGACGAGTGGACCAAGCTGGTCTTCGATTACCTCAAGGGCCGGGTCACGCTGAAACGCGTCTATGTGCTGATCGACGCCCGTCATGGCATCAAGGCCAAGGACGACGAAGTGCTGTCGCTGCTTGACAAGGCGGCGGTGTCCTACCAGATCGTGCTGACCAAGACCGACAAGATCAAGACTGCCGGCGTGCCGAGGCTGATCGAGGAGACGCTGGCAAAGATCAAGAAGCGGCCGGCGGCGTTCCCGTTCGTGCTGGCCACCTCTTCTGAAAAGGCCGAGGGCCTTCAGGAATTGCAGGCAGCCATCGTGCTTGCCGCCAATGGCGGCTAAAGCATCCGCACCTTAGAGCAATTCTAGGAAAAGTGTGAAGCGGTTTTCCGTCCAGAATTGCGTCTAAACAAAGAGTTAGAGCATGGTCTGGCTAGGGCTTGGCCTCGATAGCAATCGTCTGATGGCCTTCTTCCGCCACAAGCCTTTCGGTGCCGTAGGCCTTCAGGAACATGCTGACGCCTGACCTGACGATGTGGTCGATCTCGTCCTGGGTCGGGGCCTTGGTGCGGTAGGCGAAGATGCACTGGCGGAACAGACCGGCCAGGCACAGTTCGGTGAACTGATAGGCGGCAAGATCGACATCGTCGATGCGCAGCAGGTCGCGCTCGATGGCGGCATTGAGAAAGGCCGCGACCTTGTCGTGGCCACGCTTGGGACCGCGCTCGTAAAAACGCGCGCCCATGTCGGGGATCCGGTCTGATGCCCCGATCACCGTGCGCTGCGCTTGGACGACCTTGGCCGACGTGATCTTGAGAGCCAGCACCTTGCCGAACTTCACCAGCGTCTCGCGCAGGTTGTCGGCATTGTCCAGCACGTCATACATGTTCTTGAAGATGGTGCCGCGCTCTTCCTCGATCAGCGCCTCGAACAGCTCTTCCTTGTTGGCGAAGTAGACGTAGATCGTACCCTTGGAGACGCCGGCCTCGCGGGTGATGTCGTTCATCGAGGCGGCTTCGAAGCCCTTGTCGATGAAGACACGACGGGCGCCGTCGATGATCTGGCTGCGCTTGGCCGGATCCTGCCCCGCGGCCGGGCGGCCACGGCGCAAGCTTTCCAACAGGTCGTCACACGACTCGTTTTCGACATTGGGCGGGGTCTCGGCCATGAAAGTCACACCTCGAAAATAATTCGAACCAAGCGGTTCGATTGCCCTTGATATGGTCCTCTTTACGCGCTATGTCAACGGCCGGATCGAACCGAACGGTTCAGTATTATATTATAACTTTAGAGAGATGTCATGTCCTCGAACGCGCCGACCACTGCCGAAGTCCGTCCCTTCCCCAACGCCAAGGTTGCGCCGGCGACGGAAGCACCGGAAGTACCTGTCCAGCCCGTCTCGTCGCCGCCGGCAGAGGCTCCGGCCAGGAAGAAGCGTTCGGTGCGTTCCTTCCTGCTGCCGGTCATCGGTGTTGCCTTGCTGGGCGCCGGCGCCTGGTATGGGTACGACTACTGGACAACGGGCCGCTTCATGATCTCGACTGACGATGCCTATGTCCAGGCGGACATGGCGTTCATCTCGCCCAAGATTTCCGGCTATGTCGATCAGGTCAAGGTCAGCGAGAACCAGCTGGTCAAGGCCGGCGATCCGCTGCTCGTCGTCGATGACGGCGATTACAAGATTGCCGTCGCCCAGGCCGAGGCGCAGATCGCCACCTTGAGCAAGACGCTCGACCGTATCGACGCCCAGACCGACGCGGCCCGCGCCTCGCTGCAGCAGGCCCAGGCGCAGAAGGTCGCCGACCAGGCAGCGGCCGACAATGCAGCCAAGGTCGCGGCGCGCGCCTCCCAGCTGCTCAAGACCCATGTCGGCACGCAGGCGCAGCTGGACGACGCCCAGACCGCGGTCCAGCAGGCCGATGCCGCCCTTGTCGGCGCCGACGCACAGATCGCCGCCGCGCAAGCCAATATCGGCGTGCTGCAGGCGCAGCGCGCGGAATCGGCGAGCACGCTGGCGTCCCTGCAGCTCAGCCATGACAAGGCGCTGCGCGATCTTTCCTTCACCGTGCTCAAGGCGCCATATGACGGCATCGTCGGCAACCGCTCGGTCGAGCAGGGCGACCTTGTCAGCCCCGGCCAGAAGCTCGCCGTCATCGTGCCGATGGACAAGCTCTACATTGTCGCCAACTTCAAGGAGACACAACTTGCCCGGCTGGTTCCCGGCGAGAAGGTCAGGATCTCGGTCGATGCGACCGACGGCCAGGACTTCGAGGGAACCGTTTCGTCGCTGGCGCCGGCTTCGGGTGCCGTGTTCTCGCTGCTGCCGCCCGAAAATGCCACCGGCAACTTCACCAAGGTCGTGCAGCGCGTTCCGGTCCGCATCGATGTGCCGGCCGATGCGCTGAAGAGCGGTAAGCTGCGCGCCGGCCTGAGCGTCGTCGTCGCCGTCGACAGCCGCACCGCCCCATCCGGGTCGGCGTCAGTGGCAGCGTCGAATTGAGCGGCGGCCGGGGAGCAATGCCATGGCAACCGCAACCCTGACAGCAGGAGCGCCGCCGGCGAGGCCGGCTGTGCCTGACACCATTTCGACGCGGCGCGTTATCGCCTTCCTGGCGATGGTGTTCGGCATGTTCATGGCCATCCTCGACATCCAGATCGTCTCCGCCTCGCTGTCGGAGATCCAGGCCGGCCTGAGCGCCAGCTCCGACGAAATTCCGTGGGTGCAGACCGCCTACCTGATCGCCGAAGTGGTGATGATCCCGCTGTCCGGCTTTCTCAGCCGGATGCTGTCGACGCGCGTGCTGTTCACCATCTCGGCGGCGGGCTTCACCGCGGCCAGTGCGCTGGCGGCGACCGCCACCAACATCGACCAGATGATCGTCTACCGCGCCGTCCAGGGCTTCATCGGCGGCGGCATGATACCGAGCGTCTTTGCCGCTGCCTTCACCATCTTCCCGCCCTCGCGCCGCGCCGTCGTCTCGCCGATGATCGGCCTCGTGGCGACGCTGGCGCCGACCATCGGCCCGACCGTCGGTGGCTATATCAGCCATGCCATGTCCTGGCATTGGCTGTTCCTGGTCAACGTCGTGCCCGGCATCCTGGTGACAACGGCGGCCTGGACGCTGATCGACTTCGACAAGCCTAACCTCAAGCTGTTCAGCAAGTTCGATTGGTGGGGCCTCGCCGGCATGGCAGCCTTCCTGGGCTGCATGGAATATGTGCTCGAGGAAGGCCCCAACAATGACTGGCTGCAGGACCAGGGCGTCTTCATCTGCGCCGTCGTCATGAGCATCGGCGCGGTGCTGTTCTTCTGGCGCGTGTTCACCGCCGAGGAGCCGATCGTCGACCTGAAGGCCTTCGCCAACATCAATTTCGCCTTCGGCTCGCTGTTCTCCTTCGTCATCGGCATCGGCCTCTACGGCCTGACCTATCTCTACCCGGTGTTCCTCGGGCGCATCCGCGGCTACGATTCGATGATGATCGGCGAGGCTCTGTTCGTCAGCGGCCTGGCGATGTTCTTCACCGCGCCGATCTCGGGCATCCTGTCGAACAAGATGGACCCGCGGCTGATGATGATGGTCGGCTTCTTCGGTTTCGCCACCGGCACCTGGTGGATGACGCATCTGACCGCCGACTGGGATTTCTACGAGCTGCTCATCCCGCAGATCCTGCGCGGCTGTTCGATGATGCTGTGCATGGTTCCGATCAACAACATCGCGCTCGGCACCTTGCCGCCCGAGCGGCTGAAGAATGCGTCCGGCCTGTTCAATCTCACCCGCAACCTTGGTGGTGCCGTCGGCCTTGCGCTGATCAACACCGTGCTGATCGACCGCAACGCCTTCCACTACGCAAGGCTCTCCGAGCATGTGCAATGGGGCAGTGAAGCCGCGCAGGCCAAGCTGCAGAACATGACCCGCAATTTCGAGCAGACCCCCGGCCTCGACGCGACAAGCGCTGCGATCTCCAAGTTGTCTGGCATGGTCCAGCAGCAGGCGGCGTTGCTGTCCTTCATGGACGTGTTCTTCATGCTGACGGTGTTGTTTGCGACGCTTGGCCTGTTCACTATGCTGATCCGCAAGCCGGCCGCACCGGGCGGCGGTGGTGGGGGGCACTGATACGGAGCAATTCCAGGAAAAGCGCGCAGCGCTTTCCCTTGGAGATTGCGACAAGACAAGGATACGTGGGCAGCGGTTTCGGGAAGCTCCTCCAGTCCACGCCCGAAAAGCTCTGACCGCGTAAAAAACTCCGGGCCGCAAGCCCGGAGTTTTTTGCATTCGGGTCTATGGACTCAGGCCGTGGCCGGTTTGAAGGTCAGCGCGACGCCGTTGATGCAGTGGCGCAGGCCGGTCGGCGCCGGACCGTCGTCGAAGACATGGCCGAGATGGCCGCCGCAGCGGCGGCAATGTGCCTCGGTACGCGTCATGCCGAGCGACCTGTCCACGGTCGTGCCGATCGCCTTGGGGATCTCTTGCCAGAAGCTCGGCCATCCGGTGCCGGAATCGAATTTCGTCTCCGACGAATAGACCGGCAGGTCGCAGCCGGCACAGGCGAAAATGCCCTTGCGGTGTTCGTTGAGCAGCGGGCTGGTGCCGGGGTACTCCGTGCCTTCCTTGCGCAGCACGTCGAAGGCGGCCGGCGACAGGATGGCTTTCCACTCGGCGTCGGTCTTGACGACCTCGAAGCTCTCGGCCGCTTGTGCTGCCTGCGGATCGCCCATGCGCAGCATCGTTGCCGCGGCCCCGATCACGCCGATGGCGGCGGCACCGCTCAAAAGAAAGTCGCGACGGTTCATGACCAGTTCCTCCTGATGTCCTTTTGCCAAACTACACCGCCGCGCGGAAATCAAAAGCCGGTGACGGTAGCCCCTCGAACGAACACTCCGCGCCCTCCCACATCCGAATGCAGGCGGGCGCGAAGTGCACGGGCCAATTGCGGATCACGGGAGCGGGATCGTGCAATCGACGAAGGGTCCTTGCCGTCAGTTCGCCGGCAGCAAGCCCCTTGTTACATCTTGGGCAAAAGAACCTTGTCGATGACGTGGATGACGCCATTGGACTGTTCGACATCGGCGATCGTCACATTGGCGACATTGCCGTTCTCGTCGGTGACCGTGACCTTGCCGCCGTCGGCCTTGAGCGACAGTTCGCAGCCGCCGACCGTCTTGACCTTGTGGGTGCCGCCGTCAGCCTTGGCCATCGCGGCGACATCTGCTCCCATCGCCTTGGCGCCGATGACATGGCAGGTCAGGATCTTGGTGAGCTTGTCCTTGTTTTCTGGCTTGAGCAGCGTCTCGACCGTACCGGCCGGAAGGGCTGCGAAGGCTTCGTTGGTCGGCGCGAACACGGTGAACGGACCGGCGCCCTGCAGCGTCTCGACAAGGCCGGCGGCCTTCACGGCGGCGACCAGCGTGGTGTGATCCTTCGAGTTCACGGCGTTCTCGACGATGTTCTTGTTGGCATACATGGGGGCGCCGCCAACCATCGGGTTTTCGGCGTAGGCGGCGGTGGCAAGGGCCGAAACGGCGATCGTACCGGCGAGCAAAAGGGTGGCGTATCTACGCATGATGTCGAACTCCTCGGGTTTTTCTCTTCCCATTTTTGGGGACGCGAGGAGATACGGAACAAACTCGCCCGAGTTTCAGAAATATTGTGATTTTTGATTTTATCCATGGCGCAGAGGGATTTCCCGAGCCGTCGGCCGCCTGCCGACATGCTGTCTATGGGCATGTTCAGCGAAGGATAGACTTATGATAGTCTGTTGTGATTTTTCAGGTGAAGAGCCGGTCAGATGCTCTTCAGGTCGCCAGCGGCAACCACCGGTCCGGTCGGCTGTCCGGTCGGCGAACCGCCCGACGGCTCGAGGCTGACGGCAAGCACCGCGCCCTGGGCAAGCTTCTGCTGGGCCGCCGGCGAGACGACGATATGTGCCGTAGCACCGGTCGGAATGACGCCCATCGAGACCGGCGGGTTCTTGCCCTCGATCATCCACAGCTCGAAGTCCTTGCCGGAAGCACGCTCACCGGAGACATGCGACAGGCCGACTTCGTGATGCGCGGCGTCGTAGACGGCAAGATATCTGACGTCGCTGCCTTCGGCGGCCAGCGAAGCGACGAGGCGCGCCTGCGGCTGCTCGACCGGCGGGTTGAAGACGGGCACGGCGATGTAAATCGCCAGTGCCGCAACCGCGGCTGCGGCAAGGGCGCGCCAGAAGGCCAGGCTGGACCAAAGGCCGCCGCGCACTTCGGCGGGCCTGCTCACCGCGGCAGCGGTAGCGAACAGGCGGCGGTCGACCGCGGTCTTCACCGAAACCGGCGGCTCGACTTCCCGAAAGGCGGCGGCAAGCGGTGAGAGCCTGACCTCCCAGTCCTCGACAAGACGGGCGAAAACCGTATCCGCATCGATGCGGCGAGAGACGATCTGGCGTTCGTCGGCATCGAGCACGCCGAGAACGTACTCGGCGGCGAGCAGGTCGTCGCCTCCACGTTCCGGTCCTGTGTCTTCTGCCAGCGTCATCTTTCCAGGCATTCTCTGAGTTTCAACAGGCTGCGGCGCAGCCATGTACGCATCGTGTTCAGCGGCACGCCATGGCGCTCCGCCAGTTCGGCATAGCTCTCGCCCTTGAGATAGGCGCCCCGGACGGCTGCTGCCCGGTCCTTCTCCAGCTCATCGAGACAATGGTGGATACGTTCGGATTCGTCGCCCGCCACCGCCATCGCTTCAGGCCCCGGCGCCGGATCGGCCACGTCGAGCGCGGCATCGATGTCGGCGGCGGGGTTGCGCCGCGCTCTGATGCGATCGATCGCATGATTGCGCGCGATTGCCACCAGCCAGGAGATCGGGCTTAGATCGGAAACAGCAAAACGGTCGGCCTTCGTCCATATCTTGACGAAGACTTCCTGCAGCGCTTCTTCCGCGTCTCCCCGGTCGTTCAATACACGAAGACAGACGCCAAAAAGTTTCGCGCTGGTCTGCCGGTAAAGCAGATCGAACGCGGCCCGATCCTTCATCGAAGTCCGAACGATCAGCTTGGTGATGTCCTGCGGCGTCATTGCAGGCAAATTAGGCGATTGCCATGTATTTGCAACGACGGAAATAACCTTGTGCACGCCTAAGCTTTTGTGTGTCGCCGGCCCGGATCCGTCGGTCGATTGCCAATGGAATTGCCACTGGCTAGCTTGCCTTCATTGATGGGGGAGCGCGCATGTCGGTCGAACGGATCCTTTGGGAAGAAGATGCCACCGGCCTCGCCAATCTGGTCCGCAAGGGCGAGGTTTCGGCCGTCGAACTGACCGACGCCGCGATTGCCCGCGCCGAGGCCACCCGTCCCGACATCAATGCCACGGCCGAACCGCTCTACGATGCCGCCCGCGCCCGCGCCAAGACCGTCGACCCCTCGCTGCCGCTGGCTGGTGTTCCCTTCGCCATCAAGGATCTCGGCATCGCCATCAAGGGCGTGCCGACGCATGGCGGCAGCCGCATTCCGGCATGGCTGGCCGATGTCAATTCGGCGCTGACCGACCGCTATCTCGCTGCCGGACTTATCCCGATCGTCACCTCGACATCGCCGGAGCACGGGCTTCGATTGATGACCGAATCCAGGGCCTTTGGCATCACCCGCAATCCGTGGAACACCGGCCATACCAGCGGCGGCTCTTCGGGCGGTTCGGCAGCACTGGTCGCAGCCGGCGTCGTGCCGGTGGCGCATGCCTCCGATGGCGGCGGCTCGATCCGTGTGCCTGCCGCCTGCACCGGACTTGTCGGCCTGAAGACGTCGCGCGGCCGTATACCGCTGACGCCCCTGGTGAGCGAAAGCTGGTACGGCATGGTCGTCGACCATGCGCTCACCCGTTCGGTGCGCGATTGCGCGCTGCTGCTCGACCTGACCCACGGGCCCGATCCTCTGTCGCCCTATGCCGCGCCGCGGCCGAAAGGCACGTTCGCGGCTGCCGCCGCACGCGATCCCGGCAAGCTCAGTCTGGCCGTGTACCGCAAATCGCCGCTTCGCCTGCCGATCTCGGACGAGACGCTCAAGGCGCTCGACACGGCGGTGGCGCTTGCCCGCGAGGGCGGCCACACGGTCGAGGAGATCGACTTGCCCTTTATCGGCCGCGATTTCTTCGCCGATTTCTGCAGGACGGTTGCCTCCGCCGTCGCTGGCACGATGCGGGCCGAAGCGCTGCGCGTCGGCCGTTCCGTTGCTGGCGACATCGAGCGGGCCACGCGCGTGCTCGCCCGCTTCGGCGAACTGGTGTCGGCCGGCGAGACCTATGCCGACCTGCAGCGGCTGCATGCCGCCTCACGGCGGCTGATCGCAGAGACCGCGCAGTATGACGCCGTGCTGATGCCGATCATTGCCCACCCGCCGCTTGCCTGCGGCGCAATGGATCCGAAAGGCGCCGACGACCTCATCGAGAACCTGCTCGACAAGCTTCACCTGACGCCCTTGCTGAAGCTGAAGCCGTTCTTCGGCCAGTTGATGGACAAGAGCCTCTGGTTCACCCATTGGCCGGCGATCCAGAATGTCAGCGGCCAGCCATCGATCGCCCTGCCGGTCCATGTCACCGACGCCGGCCTGCCGATCGGCGTCCAGGCTGCCGGCCGTCCGGGCGACGAGGAGACGCTTTTGTCGCTCGCCGCGCAGATGGAGAAGATCTCGGGTTGGCTGGGTCGCAGGGCGCCGCTGATGGTGCCGACACGATGACGAGGTCGTGAAGCGCTCGAATATGACAGCAAAGCCATTTGCGGGCGGCGCCAATTCCCGCTAAGACGCCGCCGTCCTTACCGATCTCCAGGGAAAAAAGCCGATGACGGAAATAACCGCCACCGCCGAAATGCAGGCAGCCCTGTTGTCGCGGGCGCTGCCCTACATGCAGCGCTACGAGCACAAGACGGTCGTGGTGAAATATGGCGGCCATGCCATGGGCGACATCGAGCTCGGCAAGGCCTTCGCGCGCGACATCGCGCTGCTCAAGCAATCCGGCGTCAACCCGATCGTCGTCCACGGCGGCGGCCCGCAGATCGGCGCCATGCTGGCCAAGATGGGCATCGAATCCAAGTTCGAAGGCGGCCTGCGCGTCACCGACCAGAAGACGGTCGAGATCGTCGAAATGGTGCTGGCCGGTTCGATCAACAAGGAGATCGTCGCGCTGATCAACGCCGAGGGCGAATGGGCGATCGGCCTGTGCGGCAAGGACGGCAACATGGTGTTCGCCGAAAAGGCCCGCAAGACCATGATCGATCCGGACTCCAACATCGAGCGCGTGCTCGATCTCGGCTTCGTCGGCGAGCCGGTCGAGGTCGACCGTACCTTGCTCGATCTTCTGGCACGCTCCGAAATGATCCCGGTGCTGGCGCCGGTGGCGCCGGGACGCGATGGCCACACCTACAACATCAACGCCGACACCTTCGCCGGCGCCATTGCCGGCGCCTGCCAGGCGACGCGCCTGCTATTCCTCACCGACGTGCCGGGTGTGCTCGACAAGAACAAGAAGCTGATCGACGAACTGACCGTGGCCGAGGCCAAGGCGCTGATCAAGGACGGCACGGTCTCGGGCGGCATGATCCCCAAGGTCGAGACCTGCATCGAAGCGATCGAGCGCGGCGTCGAAGGCGTTGTCATCCTCAACGGCAAGACCCCGCATGCGGTGCTGCTGGAACTGTTCACCGAACATGGCGCCGGCACGCTGATCGTGCCCTGAGGGGCTCGTCAGCCGGCTAACTTTCTCGCCTCGGCATCTTCAATATTGTCGATGGTGGGAATGGCGGGCTTTCTGGCCGGGCGTCGAACGGACATCGATTCCTCCTCGGCATCCTGCGGCGCGCCCCAGAATTCGGCCAGCGTCGGGCCGTCTTTCACCCTGATGTCGCGGACCAGAAAGCCCCAGACCTCGCGGAACCACACGCGGCGGCCCATCTGTGTGTACCAGCGCATCGAATGGCGCTGCTCGGGATCCTTGTGGAACAGGATGCGGGCCAGCGCCTTCGGCCGTGATTGCACCGCCAGCTCGATCAGCTTGACGCTGAAGAACAGCATCCACGGCTTCAGCCGCGTCATCTGCAGCACCTGGTGCTTGTAGTCCCACAGGCGCGCATCCTGCTGGATCACCTTGCGATCCCGCGCGATGCGGAAGAACGGCGTCCAGCGATGCGGCGTCACATAAAGCGCCTGGATCTGGTCGGGGTCGTAGGCGATGAGTTGGCGAAAGCCGCGCCACAGGTCGCGAAACCCTTCGTCCTCGAAGCCGGACACCCAGGTCGCCATAGACAGGATGCCGCTGAGACGCAGCAGCCTTATCGCCTCGCGATCGGATGAGGTGCTGCCGCCCTTGCGGATTAATTGAAGCGTCTGCTCGTCGGTGTTTTCCATGCCGAGCAGCCAGCGGATGACACCGGCCTTGCGGTAGAGATGCAGGATGTCGGCATCGCGCACGATGTCGTCGGCACGGGTCGAACCGACGATCAGCACCGGCACGTTCTCGGCGATCAGGGCATCGAGGAAGGCCCGCCAGGCTTTCTTCGAGACCGTCGGATTCTCGTCGGCAAGATTGATGAGCTCGACGCCATGTTGGCGATGCAGCCATGCGATCTCCCTGGCGAATTTCACCGGATCGCGATGCCGCCAGCGGGTCCAGAAGCCGCGCTGGCCGCAATAGTTGCACAGATGCGGACAGCCGCGCGAAAACTGCATGACCACGGCCCGCTTGCCGCCCCAGTAGCTGTAACTGGGATGGTCGATCAGTTCCCAGCCGACGCGGTAGGCGTCGAGGTCGGCAATGGTCATGGCCGCCTGTGTGGCGAAGGGGCGGCTGAGATCGTCGCGATAGGCGATGCCGGCCACGCCCGCCGGCGGCTGGCGCATCTCCAGCCCTTCGATCAGCGCCACCACCGTCGCTTCGCCCTCGCCGCGCACGATGAAGTCGAAGGCATCGGTAGCGGCCAGGATGTCGCGCCAATGATAGGTCGGGAAAACGCCGCCATAGATGATGATGGTCGCCGGCTCGCGCTCCTTGATCATGCGCGCGATCACCAAGGCGGTCGGGTGCGCCGAGGTCGAGCCGGAATGGCCGATCAGGACGAAGTCGGGGTGGTCCTCCAGTGCGCTGCGCACGACGTCATCGAGCGGCATCGGCCCGAACTCGGCGTCGACGAGGCGCACCTGATGGCCGGCATCGATCAGCGGCCCGCCGATCGCCAGCAGGCCGAGCGGCGGCAGGTGATCGTCGGGCACGCGGCTGCCGATGGCGGTGTGCGGCGGATTGATCAGGACGATTTTCATGGCGGACCTCCTGGGCAGTTGGTCCGCACAAGCTGGCCGGCGATGTGGACACGTGCTTGGCCCGTTTCAGCAGTTTGCGTGCAGCTTTTCCTCAAGGAGTGCGAAGGGCAGGCATTGTCATCGCCTGAGATGCCCGAGCGGCACATGGCCCGGGCCCTTGATGTTCTGCAGCACCAACTGCGTGTGGACGTCGCGCACGCCGTCGAGCCGCATCAGCCGGTGCATGACGAAAGCGTTGAGCTCGTCGACCGACGGCACCATGACATGCAGCAGAAAGTCATGGTCGCCGGTCATCGTCCAGCACGAGGAAACCTCGTCCATGCGCTGCACGGCGGCGATGAAGCTTTCGGGCGAGCCGTCGCTGTGGCTGACGAGGCGCACCTGGATGAACACCTCGACCATCAGCCCGACAGCGCGGCGGCTGATCACGGCGGCAAATCCCTTGATGATGCCGGCCTCCTGCAGCGCCTCGAAGCGCCGCGCGCATGGTGTCGTCGACAGGCCGATCTCTTGCGCCAGCTCGGAAACCGGTTTGCGCCCGTCGCGCTGCAGGACATCGAGCATCTTGATCTCGAAATCATCGAATCGAGGCATTTTCACTCCTTCCTGGGAATTTCTGAGTGAATATTATCCCGATTTCCGAATTCGAGCCATCATCAAAACCGATTCGCCTCCGCAAATCCGCTTAACGTTCAGCACGTCAGCGATTTGCTTTGCGAGGAGAAAAACCATGACGACGATGAGCGTTGCCGAATACGCCCGCGACTGCGCGGCGCAAGGATTGCGCGGCGACTACTCGGTCTGCCGTGCCGATTTCACCGTGTCGCAGGGTTACGATTACAGCGATGAAGAGCAGGCGGTGTGGCGCACGCTGTGCGACCGCCAGACCAGACTGACGCGCAAGCTCGCCCACCATTCCTACCTCGACGGCGTCGAAAAACTCGGCCTGCTCGACCGTATTCCCGACTTCGACGAGGTTAGCGCCAAGCTGCGCAAACTGACCGGTTGGGAGATCGTCGCGGTGCCGGGGCTCATTCCCGCGGCTCCGTTTTTCGACCATCTCGCCGATCGCCGCTTCCCGGTCACCAACTGGCTGCGGACCAGGCAGGAGCTCGACTACATTGTCGAGCCCGACATGTTCCATGATTTCTTCGGCCATGTGCCGGCGCTGTCGCAACCGGTGTTCGCCGATTTCATGCAGATGTATGGCGAGAAGGCCGGCGACATCATCGCGCTGGGTGGCGACGAGATGATTTCCCGGCTCTACTGGTACACGGCCGAATATGGCCTGATGCGGGAGGCCGGCCAGCCGCTGAAGGCCTTTGGCGCCGGCCTTATGTCGTCGTTTACCGAGCTGCAGTTCGCCGTCGAAGGCAAGGACGCCCACCACGTGCCCTTCGACCTGGAAACGGTGATGCGCACCGGCTACGAGATCGACAAGTTCCAGCGCGCCTATTTCGTGCTGCCGTCCTTCGACGCCTTGCGCGATGCCTTCCAGACCGCCGATTTCGCGGCAATCGTCGCCCGGCGCAAGGACCAGCCGGCGCTCGATCCGGCGACGCTCTAGAGCATTCCAGGAAAAGTGTGAAACGGTTTTCCGTCCGGAATTGCGTCAAACAAAGAGTTAGAGCGGATCGCCGTTCCGTGAAACGGTGAACTGCCCTAGGCAGCATGCTGCCCTGCAGCCGTCAGGCGGTGACCACCTTGCTGAGATGGTCGCCCAGCCGGCAGGCCAGCGCGGTGATCGTCGTCGTCGGGTTGCATTGACCCGACGTGCAGAACACCGAGGAGCCGCCGACATAGAGATTGTCCATGCCGTGCACCTTGCAGTTGGCGTCGACCACGCTCTTGCTGATGTCGGTGCCCATGCGCGTGCCGCCCATATGGTGATGGCCCGCCGTCTCGTCGTTGGTCGGATAGTCCTGACCATTGCTGATCCAGTCGGCAATGCGCACGCGGCCGAGATTCTTCTCGATCAGCGTTGCGCCGAACAGTCTGAGCCCTTCGAGAAGGGTGCGATGTTCCAGTTCGGATTTCTTCCAGTGCAGTTCGATGCGCGGCACGCCGGCATGGTCGACATCGGTCTTCGACAACTCGATCTGGTTGGAGGCCAGCGGCGCCTGTTCCCAGGCGACGTAGAGCTGGGCCGCGCAGCGCAGTCGCTGACTGAGCTGGTAGGACATCCATTCCGCCATGCTGGGCGCCGTGCAGGCGAGGTCGGCGATAAGGCTCTTGACCCCGGGATACGGCGTCTCGATCAGCCGGATGCCGAAGTTCATGATCTGCAGCCGCTCCATGGCGGCAAACGTCGGCGAGAAGAAGGCCTCGTTGACGGCGTCGACCTCGAACGCGTTGTAGTCGGCCAGGATGGCGTTGCCGCCCTCGAAGGTCGGATGCTCCATCCAGTAGCGGCCAAGCGCAGTTGCATTCGGCACGACGCCGCCGTTCGAGCGCTGGTTGGACCACAGAAGCAGCCGCGAATTCTCCAGCCCACCGGTGCAGACGATGAAATAGTCAGCGCTGAACGAGCCGGCATCCTGTCCGTTCGACCACAGCCTGGCGCCAGTCACGCGTCTGCCGTCGCCGGCAAGTTCGGTGGCACAAGTGTTGAGCACCACCGCGATGTTCGTGGCCTTGTCGAGTTCATCGCCGAACTTCTCGGCGAAGCGCACGGCCGGGCTCTTGATCAGCTGCACCCAGCGAATGTCGTCCGAGATCGGCATATCGGGCCGGAGGGCCGGAAGGTCGAGAATATCGCGCACTTCCGGCAGATAGGGTTCGATGTCGGTGCGGGCGATCGGCCAGCCCGTATCGGGTACCCAGGCCTTCGGCTCGAAATCCTGCTTGTCGAGCACGCGGCACCAGCCTGCCCAGTGGTTGGAACTGCCCCCCATGAACCGCAGCCGGGTGATGTCGAGATCGAAATAGAAATCTCCGACCGTGCTGCCCCGGTAAAAGTCCTGCGAGTCGTCGCTGAATTCGCGCGGACCGGCCTCCATCACCACCACCGGAATGCCGGCCGCGCCAAGCTTGCGGGCAATGGTCATGCCGGCCGGACCGGAGCCGAGGATGCAGACCTTCGGGGTGAAGTTCGCAGCGCGATACGCCTCGTAGCTGTCGAAGATCATGCCAGGTCGCTCCGCTTCAGGATCCAGCCATCGACCTCGACGATCTCGTTCGGGTCGGGCTTTGGACCGGCGGCATCGGCATCAGGCAGCTTGCGGAACAAGGACAGGGCAGGCAATGCGATCAACGCCTGCACGAGCGCGCGGCGTGACATTTTCTTGATGATGAAACTCATGGCTGGTCTCTCGGCTGGGCTTCGGCACTGCATGGCGTTCCCAGAACGGCAATTCCCGGAACGACACATGCATCACCGTGGAAGCCAGTATCGTGCCAAGTCTGGCCGCAAAGCAGTGAAAACCCGGCTAAGCGGTACAACCGAGTGCAAACAGGGTTAGAGTTTTCTTAACAGGCCGGTTGCGGCAGATCGGATCACGCCGCCTCGGAAATGCCGGTGTCGATGATCGTCAGGTTACGGCCCTGGTGCTTGGCCTGGTAGAGGCGCCGGTCGGCGGCGCGCATCAACTCCGACACGCTGGCTTCCTCGCCGCAGACAGTACCGCCGATGCTGACCGTGAGCGGAATGGTCCGCTCGTCGACGGGCCGGAAGCGGATCAGCTCGACTTCGCGGCGAATGCGCTCGGCGACGCGCTTGGCCTCCTGCTCGGTGGCGCCAACCAGAAAGGCGCCAAATTCCTCGCCGCCGATGCGGCCGAGCACATCGCCGCTGCGCACGCCGCGCTGAATCGCGCTGGCGATCAAAAGCAGCGCGTCATCGCCGGTCAGGTGGCCGAAATTGTCGTTGATGGTCTTGAAGTGGTCGGCATCGATGATCAGCAGCGCGCCGCGATCGGACTTGCGGCGCGAACCGTCGAGCGCGGCAAAGAAGCTTTCCCGGTTGAGCATGCCGGTCATGTCGTCGCGGCTCGCCTTTTCCGCCAGGCGGCGATGCGCGGCGGCGAGCTGGGCATGGGCTCGGGCGAGATCGCGATGCGCGTTTTTCAGCCTGTCGCTTTGCCAGAAAGTGCTTGCGCTGGCGGCCCACGCCAGCACCAGCGGACAGAGCGTGGAGGTCAGCCAGATCGTCCGGTTGACCGGAAATCCCATGGCCGGAACGATGATCAGGGTCAGCAGGAGAGAGGCCGCGACTGAGGCGAAAGCAACGGCGGCGGATCTCAGAATTATGCTGTTCATCGCTTGCTCCCACAAGACTGCCTCTCTGCCAGCAAGCCCTGAAGGCCACCTTTCCCAGATGCCTAAAATTTGAATCGTGAGACGATTTACGCAACCTCAACGAGCAGAAGTTGTGGATAAAGTCGCTTTCGGAATGCGCGTTTCATGCCATAAGGAGTCCATGACCACGCTCCCTGACCCCGCCCGCTTCGCCCATGTCACCGACTGGGTCTTCGATCTCGATAACACGCTCTATCCGCACCATTCGAATCTGTTCTCGCAGATCGACGTCAAGATGACCGCCTATGTCGGCGAACTGTTGGCATTGCCGCGCGACGATGCGCGCAAGTTGCAGAAGGAGCTCTACCGCGAATATGGCACGACGCTGAACGGCCTGATGACACGCCACGGCATCGACCCCGACGATTTCCTCGAGAAGGTCCACGACATCGACTATTCATGGCTGGTGCCCGATCCCGTTCTCGGCACCGCCATCCGCCAGCTTCCCGGCCGCAAGTTCATCTTCACCAACGGCGACCGCAGGCACGCCGAGCGCACCGCGCGCCAGCTCGGCATCCTCGACCATTTCGACGACATCTTCGACATCGTCGCTGCGGGGCTCAATCCCAAGCCGGCGCGCCAGACCTACGAGAAGTTCGCCGAACTCCACGCCGTCACCGGCCACAATGCGGTGATGTTCGAGGATCTTGCCCGTAACCTTTCGGTGCCGAAGTCGCTCGGCATGACCACGGTGCTGATCGTGCCGCGCAATTTCGAGCCGACCTTTTCCGAGATATGGGAGCGCGACCCGGCCAATGAGGATGATGTCGATTTCGTCACCGACGATCTGGCGGGGTTTCTGACGGCGATTGTGGAGAGGGGGGAGGGGAAATGAAGAAATGATGAAATGACGAATTGGGGATTGATCCGAACGCAGAGCCACAATCCCTTCATTCTTCAATTCTTCAATTCTTCAATTCTTCAATTCTTCAATTCTTCAATTCTTCAATTCTTCAATTCTTCAATTCTTCAATTCTTCAATTCTTCAATTCTTCAATTCTTCAATTCTTCAATTCTTCAATTCTTCAATTCTTCAATTCTTCAATTCTTCAATTCTTCAATTCTTCAATTCTTCAATTCTTCAATTCTTCAATTCTTCAATTCTTCAATTCTTCAATTCTTCAATTCCCCGATCCCCAGCCCTACTCTCCTAACTTATAGAACCGGCTGATAATCCCCCACGCCTCATCCGCGGTGTCGACGAAGTCGATGATGTCCTGATCGCCGGGGCTGATCGTGCCCTGCTCGGCGAGGAAATCGAGATCGATCGCCCGCTTCCAGAAGGATTTGCCGAACAGGATCACCGGCACGCGCTCCATGCGCCCTGTCTGGATCAGGGTCAGCGTCTCGAAGAATTCGTCCATCGTGCCGAAGCCGCCCGGAAACACCGCGACCGCCTTGGCGCGCATGACGAAATGCATCTTGCGGATAGCGAAATAATGGAAGTTGAAACAGAGCTCCGGCGTCACATAGATGTTCGGCGCCTGCTCGTGCGGCAAGACGATGTTGAGGCCTATCGACGGCGCGCCGACATCGTCGGCGCCGCGGTTTCCCGCTTCCATCACGCCAGGCCCGCCGCCGGTCACCACGACATATTCGCGGTAATAGGAGGTAGCCGATTGCTGCGAGCAGAGGCGGGCGAATTTGCGCGCTTCCTCGTAGTATTTGCTGTTCTCTTCGAGGTTCTTCTTCTGCGTCTCGTTCTTGGCCGCCCAGGCCTCGCCGCCGGGTTCCGGCAGGCGCGCGCCGCCGAACAGGATCACCGTCGAGCGAATACCGCGTTCGGCTAGGATCATTTCCGGTTTCAGGAGTTCGAGTTGCAGCCTGACCGCGCGCAACTCGCGCCGCGTCATGAAGTCGGGATCGTTCCAGGCGAGCCGGTAGGTTTCGGCACGCGTCTGCGGCGTGTCAGGCACGCTCTTCGACCGCTCCAGATCCTCGTCCGAATGCGGCAGCGGCGTCCACCCCGCCTTTTCCATAGGAGTCATAACTACCCGTCCAATTCCCTTAACTGCGCCGTCCCGTGACGCACACGCGATTGACCCCCATTAAGCCTTAACATAGGGTCCGCGCGACTTTCAAAACAGGTTAAGGCTCAGCCCCTTAACAGCTTGGTAATGGAGCGAATTCATGTCGAAGCCCGATCTGGCGAGCCTCGAAAAGAGCATCGAGAAGGCCTTCGAGGAACGCGATGCGATTTCGACTGCGACGCGCGGCGAAACGCGCGATGCCATCCAGTCGGCGCTTGACCTGCTCGACCGCGGCGCCGTCCGCGTCGCCGAGCGGCAGGCCGACGGCAAGTGGCATGTCAACCAGTGGCTGAAGAAGGCCGTGCTTTTGTCCTTCCGGCTCAACCCGATGGAGATCATCAAGGGTGGTCCCGGCGAAGCGACGTGGTGGGACAAGGTGCCGTCGAAGTTCGATGGCTGGGGCGCTGTCGATTTCGAAAAGGAGGGCTTTCGCGCCGTGCCGGGGTCGATCGTGCGTCGCTCGGCCTATATCGCGTCGGGCGCCGTGCTGATGCCGTCCTTCGTCAATGTCGGCGCCTATGTCGATACAGGCACCATGATCGACACCTGGGTCGGGGTAGGCTCCTGTGCCCAGATCGGCAAGAACGTGCATCTTTCCGGCGGCGTCGGCATCGGCGGCGTGCTGGAGCCGATGCAGGCAGGTCCGACCATCATCGAGGACAATTGCTTCATCGGCGCGCGCTCGGAAGTGGTCGAGGGCTGCATCGTGCGCGAAGGCTCGGTGCTCGGCATGGGCGTCTTCATCGGCCAGTCGACCAAGATCGTCGACCGCGCTACCGGCGAGATTTTCTATGGCGAAGTGCCGCCGAATTCCGTCGTCGTCGCCGGAGCGATGCCGGGCAAGCCCTTTCCGAACGGCGAGCCGGGTCCGAGCCTCTACTGCGCCGTCATCGTCAAGCGCGTCGACGCCAAAACCAGGTCCAAGACCTCGATCAACGAATTGCTGCGCGATTGATCTTTGCGCAAAGCGGGCGCACCTTCCGCCGGCGCGACAATCGGTCGCGCGGGTTCATCATGGAGGGGTGACATGGACTGGAAGTATCTGCTCACAAGTTTTGACGGTCGCATCAACCGTGGCAAGTTCTGGGCCGCGATTGGCGTTTTCATCGTCATTGGCATCGTTGCCTTTATTCTCGATGCGATCCTCGGTACACGCATCACCACGGCCAGTGGCGCCCAGATCGGCATCATCGGCATTCTCATCGCTCTGGCCTCGATCTATTTCGCACTCGCAGTCTACGCCAAGCGCTGGCATGATCGCGGCAAGTCGGGCTGGTGGAGCCTGATCATGCTGGTGCCATTGATCGGCCCGATCTGGTTTCTGGTGGAATGCGGCATTCTCGAAGGCGCCAGGGGCGCCAATCAATATGGACCGGACCCGCTTGCCTGACAGATCAGATCTCACCTGGCTTTTCTTCAAAACCTCGGGCCGCGTCAGTCGCGCGGCCTATTTTCTTGGCGGGTTGCTCGTCGCCATCATCCAGGCCTTCCCGCTCTACCGCTTCACGCTGGTGCCGGAAGGTTCGGCCGAGAGCAACATGTGGTCGTTCATCTTCTTCGTCGCCTTCATCGCCTCGCTGTGGTCGAACATTGCCCTGGCGGTCAAGCGGCTGCACGATTTGGACAAGCCGGGCATTGCGGCGCTGATCTTGTTCGTGCCGGTGGTCTCGATCGTGGCCTTCCTTGTGTTGTGCCTGTTTCCGGGGCAGCCTGGACCCAACCGCTACGGCCGGCGCACCAACGAGCCAGCACAACCCTGAGGTTCGATCGGACATGCGCTACCGTACGCTTGATCCGAAGCTGATCATCGAGACCGCAGAACGGCTGGAGACGCGCGTTGCGGAGCGTTTCCCCGATGCCGGCCTGCGCGGCGTTGCCGCCGAACTGGTCTCGCTGTCGCGCGACCTGGCACAGGGCGCCAAGGCCCTGGAAGCGCCGATCTGGTGGCTGCGCGGCCTCATCGTCGCCGCTGTCGTTGCCGGCGCACTGATGTTCATCTTCGTCGGCACCGTCCTGCCATTCGACCGCATTTCCAAACCGGGTGATGCCGTCCAGTCGGTGCAAGGCATCGAAGCTTCGCTCAACATGTTCATCCTCGCCATTGTCGGATTTCTCGCCTTGATCCGCTCCGAGGAGCGCATCAAGCGCAAGCAGGTCTTTCGCCAGCTGCATGGCCTGCGCTCGCTGATCCACGTCATCGACATGCACCAGCTGACCAAGGATCCGGCGGCGCTGTCGGCCGATTTCAAGCCGACGTCGCATTCGCCCGCCCGCATCACCAATGCCGCCGACCTGGCGCGTTACCTCGACTATTGCTCCGAAATGCTGTCGATCACCGGCAAGATCGCCGCATTGTTCGCGCAGTCGGTCAATGACGACGTGGTCATCGACGGCGTCAACGACATCGAGAGCCTGGCGTCCAACCTGTCGCGGAAAATCTGGCAGAAGATCACGTTGATCGACGGCCGGCCGGTGCAACAATCTGCTCCGGCGCCAGGCCCGGCGAGCCAAGCCGCTCCGCTTCCGCTGCGCGCACCAAGGCGATGATCCGCTGAACCGTCGGCACGGGCGTGCCGGCCTTCCCCGCCAGCCGCAAGATGGCACCTTGCAAATCGTCGATCTCCGTCGGCCGGCCGCGCTGAAGATCGTCCCACATCGACGAGCGCGCCTGCGGGTCGATCGCCAGCATGCGCCGCGCCAAGAGCTTGAACAGCCAGTCCGGCAGCCTGAGCACTTTCGGCAGCAGCGCCGGCCGCAGGCCGGCGACCCGCGCCGGCTCGATGCCGGACGCTTTCAGTGCCGTCAGCGCCTCGTCGATCTGGCCGGCCAGGATCAGCCGCCAGCGTCGGTCGGCCAGTTCGGTTGCCAGCGGCAGGCCGGAAAGCGCCACCAGCGCGTTGTTCAGATTCATCAGCAGCTTACCCCACAGCACCGCCTTCATGTCGCCATGCGCTTCAACCGCAAACCCTTCGACGCCAAGCAGGCCGACCAGGCCGGCATCGCCATCCTCGACCATCACCTTGCCGTCGCTGGCGCGGTGCACGCGCAGCGGCAGCTCGCCGTCCGGCGACTGCACCACATTGAACGGCACCATGCCGGCCAGCACCGTTCGCCGGCCAAGTCCGGCACGCAGCCTGTCGGCATTGTCGACACCGTTCTGCAGGCTGATCACCACGGCGTCGGGCCGGGCATGAGCTTTGATAAGATCCGCCATGTCCTGAGTGGCGCCGCTCTTGACCGTGACCAGGATCACGTCCGCCTGCGGCAGGGTGGCGGCCGGATCGGTGGTGACGGCAAGCGCCTCCGGCTTGATCGAGCGATCGCGGCCCTGGAGGTCGCTGACCCGCAATCCGCCCTGCCGCAACGCTGCCTCGATGCGCGGCCGGGCCAGCAGAATGACCTTTCGGCTGGCCAGCGCCAGGCAGCCGCCGGCATAGCAGCCGATGCTGCCGGCACCGGCTATGACGATCCGTTTGTCCTTGTCTGCCATCCTGTCGCCCGCGCCGGGTCGCAACTATACGACATGAAAACCATAATATCGGCGGTATCGCCAGCCATGAGGCTGGCCCCTATGTCTGGCCGTGACAGGCCCTGCGCTTTCGACTATCGCTTTTGCCATGACGCTGCCGACCGATCCTGCCGAAAACCTCGCCGCCCTTATCCGTTGCGCTTCGGTGACGCCCGCTGAGGGCGGTGCGCTGACCGCGCTGGAGACGATGCTCAAACCGCTCGGCTTCCTGGTCGATCGGCCGGTGTTTTCCGAAGACGGCACGCCCGATATCGAAAACCTCTATGCAAGGCGTTCCGGCAATGGCCCGCATCTGATGTTCGCCGGCCACACCGACGTGGTGCCGGTCGGCGACGAAGCCGCCTGGACGCATCCGCCCTTCGCCGCCGAGATCGCCAATGGCGAGATGTATGGCCGCGGCGCCGTCGACATGAAGGGCGGCATCGCCTGTTTCATCGCCGCCGTGGCGCGCCATGTCGAGGCCAATGGCGGTCCGAAAGGCTCGGTCTCGCTGCTGATCACCGGCGACGAGGAAGGCCCCGCGATCAACGGCACGGTCAAGCTGCTCGAATGGGCGGCTTCCAGGGGCGAGAAATGGGATGCCTCTGTCGTCGGCGAGCCGACCAACCCGGATGCGCTGGGCGACATGATCAAGATCGGCCGCCGCGGCTCGATGTCCGGCGCCGTCACCGTCAATGGCCGCCAGGGCCATGTCGCCTATCCCTTGCTTGCCGACAATCCGGTGCGCGGGCTGATGAGCCTGGTCGATGCCTTGCTGCATCCGGTTTTCGACAAGGGAACCAGGGATTTCCAGCCGACCAATCTGGAGATCACCTCCATCGATGTGGGCAACCCGGCCACCAATGTCATCCCGGCCAAAGCGACCGCGACCTTCAACATCCGCTTCAACGACACCTGGACGGACGAGACCCTGCAGGCCGAAATCCACAACCGGCTCGACCAGGCGGCCAGGCGCAAGAAGTACCGGCAGGGCAAGAAGACGCCGGTCGACTACGAGCTCGTCTGGCGCGACCGGCCGAGCCATGTCTTCCTGACCCGTGACGACAGGCTGATCGAAACGCTGCGCGGCTCGATCAAGTCGGCGGTCGGCAAGGAGCCGACGCTGTCGACCTCCGGTGGAACCTCCGATGCGCGTTTCATCAAGGACTATTGCCCGGTGGTCGAGTTCGGGCTGGTCGGCAAGACCATGCACATGGTCGACGAGCGCGTCGCCATTGCCGACCTCGAGACGCTGACGCAAATCTACCAGCGCTTCATAGAAGACTGGTTCGGACAGGGCTGAACAGCATGCTTTCGGCGGACGAAACCCAAGCTTCGCTGACGGGCGCCTGGCGATTGATGCTCGGCAGAGCCGACGGCCTGCGCCTGCTCGACCTGTCGGCCGACGGCTTCTGGAATTCCTTCTTCGCCATTGTCGTTGCAGCACCGGCGCTGATCGTCGGCTGGGTCGGCATCGCCAACGAAATCGGCGATCCCGACGCCTTCGCGGGGCGCTTCAGCATGCTGGTGCGCCTGGCGACGGTCGACATCGGCTCCTGGGTGCTGCCGCTGGTTGCGCTCGCTTTCATCGCGCCGCGCGCCGGCATAGGCGGCCGCTTCGTCCACTACGTCGTTGCCAGCAACTGGGCTTCGGCCATCACCGCCTGGCTGATGCTGCCTTCGGCGCTGATCCGGCTTTTCCTGTCGTCCGCAAGCCAGGTTTCGAGCCTTGTGTCGCTGTTCCTCTTTGCCCTTTCTATGGTGCTGACCTGGCGCATGACAAATGCCACGATGGGCAGGGGCGCAGCGGTCGGCACGGCCGTTTTCGTCGGCATGTTCATTGCGTCGCTGCTGGTGCTGTTCGGCCTGCAGACGTTGCTCGGCATCACCGTCCCGGACGATGTCGGAGTTCAGAGCCTTTCCGGGCTCGTCTCGACCGGATAATCGACACCGGTGAGAAACAGCCCGTCGGGCGGCGCCACCTGGCCGCAGGCGGCGCGGTCGCGCGCCTCGAGCGATGTTTTCAGGTCGGCCGCGCTCCAGCCGCCGTCGCCGACACGCTTGAGCGAGCCGACCATCGAACGCACCTGGTTGTGCAGGAACGAGCGCGCCGAAGCCCTGACCTCGATCATGTCGCCTTGTCGGCTCACATCGAGCCGTTCCAGCGTCCTGATCGGGCTGTTGGCCTGGCACTGGGTCGAGCGGAAGGTGGTAAAGTCATGCCGTCCGAGCAGGACCTTTGCCGCTTCGTGCATGGCGCCGGCGTCGAGCCGCTTCGGCACCCACCACACCTTGCCCTTGTCGAGCGCGGCCGGCGCGCGGCGGTTCAGGATGCGGTAGAGATAGTGGCGGCCAATGGCCGAGAAGCGGGCGTCGAAACTGTCGGAGACCACCGTCGCTTTCAGGATGGCGATGCGCGCCCCGGCCGCCTGCAGATGGGCGTTGACGGCATCGCGCACCTTGTCGCTCGGCCACGCCTTGACGAGGTCGACATGCGCCACCTGCGCAGTCGCATGCACGCCGGCATCGGTGCGGCCGGCGGCGCGCAGCCTGATCGCTTCGCCGCAGAATTTTTCGATCGCCTGTTCGATCGCCTGCTGCACCGAAGGCTGATCCGCCTGGTGCTGCCAGCCGGCAAACAGGCTGCCGTCATATTCGATGTCGAGGCGAAAACGCGGCATTTGCGGCTAGAGCTCTCGCCTCGAGCAATTCCAGGAAAAGTGTGAAACGGTTTTCCGTTCGGAATTGCGTTAAAACAAAGAGGAGAACAGTTCGCCGTTTCCGTGAAAACGGCTGACTGTTCTACGCGGCGAGAGCGGTGAAGGCGGAGGCGTAGACCAGCCTGCCTGCTTCTGGCGCGTCACCCCAGGCCAGCGCCTGCAGCGCTTCGCCCTGGTATTCGCTTTCGAAGTTCTCGGCACGCGTGTGGCTATAGCCGAAACGCCCGTAATAGGTGGGGTCGCCCAGCACCACGGCCAGCGTCTCACCACCATCCTTGAGGCGGATATGCGCCTCGCGGATCAGCGCGCCGCCAATGCCGCTGCCATGGAACGAGGGCTCCACCGCCAGCGGCGCCAGCGCTACGGCCGCGAAGGTCTTGCCGCCATTCTGGACGAACAGCCGCGAAAACAGGATATGGCCGACCACCTGGCCGTCCTCTTCCGCAACCAGTTCGGCAACCGCGTCGCCGCCGGTCACCAGCGCGTCGACCAGACCGGCCTCCGCCTGCTGGCCGAAAGCGTGTTCCTCGACGAGGCGGATGGCCTCGCGATCCCGCGGCGTTGCCGCGCGTATCGACATCATGCTCATGAGAATTTCAGTCCTTTTTCGATCTTGGCCCCGCGCAGGAATTCCGACGCGGCAGCGGGCTTTCCGCCCGCCCGTTGAACTTCGACCAGCCTGATCGCGCCTGCCCCGCAGGCGACCGTCAGCCGGTCATCGAGAATTCCTCCCGACTCGCCCAAATCTTCCGAAGGCGACAGGCCTTGCGACAGCGTCGAGCGAAGCAGTTTCAGCCGCTCCTGGCGGCCGCCAATTCCTATCTCCGACCAGGCGCCTGGAAAGGGCGACAGGCCACGAATATGATTGTGGACCTCACTTGCCGAGCGAGTCCAGTCCACGCGAGTCTCGGATTTATCGATTTTCTTGGCGTAGGTCACCCCATCCACAGCTTGTGTGGTGAATGTCAGGGTGTTCCCTTCCAACCGCGCCAGCGCTTCCACCATCAAGGCAGCACCGACACTCATCAACCGATCATGCAGATCGCCGGCTGTCATATCGGGTTCGATGGCGCACTTTTCAACCAGCCCGACCGGACCGGTGTCCAGGGCCTCTTCCATGCGCATCACCATCATGCCGCTTTCCAGGTCACCGGCCATGATGGCGCGCTGGATGGGGGCGGCGCCGCGCCAGCGCGGCAGAAGCGACGCATGGCCGTTGACGCAGCCGAGCCGGGTTGCCTCCAGAACCGCCTTCGGCAGCAGCAAGCCATAGGCGACGACCACCGCCACATCGGCCTGCAAGGCGCGAAAAGCGGCCTGTTCGGCCTCGCCTTTGAGCGAAACCGGCGTCCGCACCTCGATGCCCAGTCGCTCCGCCTCGCGCTGCACCGGCGACGGCGTCAGCTCCAGCCCGCGTCGTCCGGCAGCGCGCGGCGGCTGGGTATAGACGGCTGATATCTCATGGCCAGCCTCGGCGATCGCGCGCAAGGTCGGCACCGAAAACTCCGGCGTACCCATGAAGATGACGCGAAGGGGCATTTTTTCTTCTGGTATCCTGTCTTCTTGCTCGCGCAGTGTGCCGGCTCAGGCATCCGCTTCAAACGGGTTTACGAGCTTCAGGTCAAGGCCGTCGAAGTCGCGGGACGACCGTCGCGCTATCTTTCCGCTTCGATCTTCTCCATGATTTCCGCGTATTCATCGCCAATTGCGCTTTCAGATACGAAAGCCGAGCGAATTGCAGCCCACGCCGAGAGGCTCGACTCCTCTCGGGCCGGCCTCTCCGCAACTATGCCTTTGCGCAGAAGGCCGATGGCCTTGTCCGAGACGCTCTGGCCGACCTCGCGCGCCGCCAGTTCGATCTCGCGCTTCAAAGGCTCAGGAATGTCCCTGATCAGCATGTCGACCGTCGGCATCTCCATTTGGTGGCAATCCTGCCGACAATAGGCCTGGAGGGGACTCCCGTACCTTATCCCGCGAGCTTGCCCGGCGCCTTGTCCCTGGCGAGCTTCTTGAATTTCTTTACCACCATGTCGCGCTTCAGCTTCGAGATGTGATCGATGAACAGGACGCCATTGAGGTGGTCGATCTCGTGTTGCAGGCAGGTCGCCATCAACCCCTCGGCCTCTATCTCCTGCAATTTGCCGTCGCGGTCGAGATATTTGACCCGCACGGCGGCGGGGCGTTCGACCTCGGCGTAATAATCCGGGATCGACAGGCAGCCTTCCTCATAGACGGAGCGCGCGTCGGCGCTCTCCAGGATTTCCGGATTGATGAAGACATGCGGCGCCGGCGTCTCGTCTTCCTTGGCGAGATCGATCACCAGCAAGCGCAGCGGCTCGCCGATCTGGATTGCCGCCAGCCCGATGCCCGGCGCATCATACATGGTCGCCAGCATGTCGTCGGCTAATTTGCGCAAAGGCGCGTCGACACGCTCTACGGGCTTGGAAACCTGGCGCAGGATGGGGTCGGGAAGGATGATGAGCGGCTTGATCGGCATGGCGTTCCACCTAAGACCTCCAGCGAAACGCGTCAACCGGTTGGCATCAGGCGCGTTCACGTTTTGATCTGTGCTATCGCGGCGAATCGTCTATGCTGTCCACATGAATGATTTGAGCACCATCCTTTCGGAGCCTGTCGCCCGGCTTGGCGCCACAACGATCACGCTCGGCCATGCGCTGGCCTTCGGCGTTTTGCTGTTTCTGGCCCTGTTCGTGGCGCTGGTCATTGCGTTGTGGCGGTCGGCCAAGGCGCGCGCCGTGGCGGCCGCGGAAGCCGCCGATCATGCCCGCGATGCGGAAGTGCGGATGGCCGGCATTCTGCAAAGCCAGGCCGAAATGCAGGGCCGCATGGGCGCCATTGCGGAAGTGTTCGGCGCACGGCAGGCGGAACTGACGCAATCGATCGGCCAACGCCTCGACGCCATGACCGGCCGGCTCGGCCAGACCATGACCGAGCAGACCAAATCCACGCATGAGAGCCTGGCCAAATTGCAGGAACGGCTGGCGGTCATCGACGTCGCGCAAGGCAACATCCAGTCGCTCGCCGGCCAGGTCGTGCAATTGCAGGCGATCCTCTCGAACAAGCAGACGCGCGGCGCGTTCGGCCAGTCGCGCATGGAGGCGATCGTTGCCGACGGCCTGCCGCACGGTGCCTATGAGTTCCAGGCGACGCTGTCGAACGGCAGCCGGCCCGACTGCCTGGTGAAGATGCCGAACGGCGCGCCGTCGCTGGCCATCGATGCAAAATTTCCGCTGGAAGCCTGGAACGCCATCCGCGCCGCCGATGGCGCCGATCTGCAGAAGGCAGCTTCGCAGGCCTTCCGCCGCGACATCGAGATACATGTCCGCGATATCTCGGAAAAATACCTGATCCAGGGCGAGACGCAGGACACTGCCTTCATGTTCGTGCCGTCGGAATCGGTGTTCGCCGAGATCCACGAGAATTTCGAGGCGATCGTGCACAAGGCGCACCGTGCGCGCGTCGTCATCGTCTCGCCGTCGCTGCTGATGCTGTCGATCCAGGTCATCCAGGCGATCCTCAAGGATGCCCGCATGCGCGAACAGGCGCACCTGATCCAGGGCGAGGTCATCCGGCTGATGGAGGATGTTGCGCGTGTCGATGAGCGGGTGCGCAAGCTGCAGGTGCATTTCGGCCAGTCGGCCAAGGACATCGACGACATACTGGTTTCGACGTCGAAGGTCACCAAGCGCGGCCAGAAGATCGAGGCGCTGGAATTCGGCGCGCAGCCCGACGGCGATGCCGCCGTAGACGCCGCGTCACGGGGTCCCGCCGCCAAGGTCGATACCGGCGCGCGCGTTGCCGATTCGAAAACCGGGCAGCTCAGGCTGAGGGTCGTCGAAGGCGACGATTGAGGCGCGGTGCCGGACCGGCGCTACTGCTCCTCCAACGTGGTCATGCCCTGAAATTCAGGCAGCCAGTGCAGCGCCGAGCGGTGCCATTTCTGCTGTGTCGGGATCAAATCCTGGCGCTGCCGCGCGGTCCCCACGCGAATTCCATAGACCTTCGGACCATCTCCGACAGACGTGGCGTAAAGATGCGAACCGCAGTCGGCGCAAAAGGCCTGGGTGCGCTTGGCGCCGCTCGCCACGATCTTGATGTAGATTTTCGGCGTGCCCTTGGTGATGCGATAGTTGCTTTCCGGCGCCGGAACCGTAAGGCGAAAAGCCGTGCCAGTCAGTTGCTGGCAATCCGTGCAGTGGCAGATCGTGGTCTTTTCCGGATCGACCTCCGCCTCGTAGGTGATGGCGCCACAATGACAGCCGCCGTCTATTCTCATCTTCGTTCCTCCAAAGCCCCTTCAATCTAGCGGCGCAAGGCCGTGAGGCAATGGCACGGTTTTAGTCCAGGGCAGGATCGGATGCGGAATCGATCAGCCTGCGCCGCTGCTCCCAGGTGCCTGACGTCTGCGGCTTGACGAACAGCCGTGTGATCTCCGGCATTTCCTTCTTCAACTGCGCCTCCAGGCGCTCGACGCAAGCTTCGATCTCGGGCGCCGTCAAATGGTCCTCGAACTCGATGCTGAGCCCGGCGACGATCTCTGTCGGCCCCATATGGACGGTCAGGACGCCGTTCGCCCGCTGCACCGCCGGATCCTGCTGGACGATCGCCAACACTTTCATCTGCACCTCGGGCGACGCCGGCTCGCCGATCAGCAGGCCCTTGCTTTCGCGGGCCAGGAAGATCGCGGTCGCGCCAAGGATCAGCCCGATGCCGATAGAGGCGGCGCCGTCGAGCTCCGGCATCTCCAGCAGTTCCGCCGCCAATATGCCGGCGAAAGCGACGATCAGGCCGAGAAGTGCCGCACTGTCCTCGAACAGCACGGTGTAGACGCTCGGATCCTTGCTCGACTGCACGGCCTGCAGCCAGCCTTGCCTGCCCTTCTGCCGGCGAAACTCCTTCAGCGCCACCCACCACGAACTGCCTTCGAACAGGAAGGAAAGGCCCAGAACAATATAGTTGACCTTGGCGTTGGCGACCGGCTCCGGCGCCATGATATGGACCACGCCTTCGTAGAACGACACGCCGGCGCCCAGCGCGAAGACGAGGAGCGCGACGATGAAGCTCCAGAAGTAGAGTTCGCGGCCGTGGCCGAGCGGATGCGTGCGATCGGCCGGGCGAGCGGCGCGGTGCATGCCGTAGAGCAGCAGGCCGCCATTGCCGGTATCGACCAGCGAATGGACGCCCTCCGACAGCATCGCCGAACTGCCGGTAAAGGCGGCGGCGGCGAACTTGGTCAGCGCGATGGCGAGATTGCCGGCGAGCGCCGCGTAGATCACCTTTTTTGAGCCGCCGTGCCCGGCCATGGCATTTGCCCCGTTCAAGGCGCAGTCTAGCGGCCAGGCCGCTAAAGCTCCACAGGCATCACACCGCGCGAATGTCGGGTCGTCCACGGCAGCGGCCATGAGAGATCGGTCTATGGAAAACGGCGACTACTCGATGATCTCGCTGGTCCACACCTTGAAGCCGGCAAGCGTTCCCGGGCCGAAAATATGGGTCAGCGGCACGTCGGCGGCGTCGCGGCCGGAGGCGATCAGGATGCGGCCGATGCGCGGTGCATTGTTGCGCGGGTCGAAGACATGCCAGCGGCCGCCGAGATAGACTTCCACCCAGGCGCAGAAATCCATGCTTGCCCATGGCTTCGGCATACCGATGTCGCTGATGTAGCCGGTGCAATAGCGTGTTGGGATGTTGAGCGCCCGGCAGAAGGTGACGGCGAGATGCGCGTAGTCGCGGCACACGCCGCTCCGTTCACGATAGGCTTCCGCCGCGGTGCGCGTCGGCCGTGCATTGCCGTAGTTGAAGACGATGTGGCTGTGGACGAAGTCGCAGACCGCCTGCACGCGCGGAATACCCAGCGGCGTGTTGCCGAACAGCCGCCACGCCTCGTCAGCCAGAAGGTCGCTTTCGCAAAAACGGCTGGGCAGCAGGAACAGCAATGTGTCCGCCGGCAGGTCGCGCACCTCGTGCTGCCAGGCCATCAGGTCGCCCATCTCGAAGGTGCCGGGGTCGCGGATCACCGCGTCGGTGCCGAAGGTGAAGCGCCCGGGCGGCGCGACAAGCCGGTTGCACCAATTGCCGAAACTGTCGCGATAGCTTTCGATCGGCACCGGTGGATTGGAAATCAGGAAATCCGGCCGCTCAAGATCGGAGGCCCGCGAATAGTGCACATTCAGCATCGCGATGAGCGGCGTTTCCTGCGGAAAGTCGAAGCTCATCTCGCAGCCGATGTGGATTCGCATTGTCGTCCTGACGGCCTGCCTGACGATCACCCGGCGAAGCTCGGGTCGATGCTGCAGTGCGAAAATGACCATGGCACGGACCGCCATGGTTTACGAGCAAATTAGAGCAATTCCAGGAAAAGTGTGAAGCGGTTTTCCGTCCGGAATTGCGTCAAAACAAAGAGTTAGAGCAATTCGCTGTTTCCGCGAAACGGTGAATTGCTCTAGAAACCGGTTGAAAGCGATCCGCTGTCGGCGGCAACAGTCGCTAACCCCTTGCGGTCGGGCGGTTCTCTTGTTTCACTTGGCTTCTCACATCAGGAGGAACGAATCATGGCTAAAGGTGCGATGAAGGCAGGCAAGGAAGCCCGCAAGCCGAAGAAGGACGCCAAGAAGCCCGCTCCGGCTCCGGCGCTGAAGGCGCCGCCGGTCAAGGCGATGAAGCTCAAGGACAAGTAGGTCCGGCGATCCACTTCGCAATAAGATTACGGCCGGCGACACTTGTTGCCGGTCGCTGTTGATCGAGCGCCCGAAATTCTTATATTGGCGTGGCGGGGACGACCTCGCGCTTCCCCAAATCCGGACGGGACGACCCGCCATTGTTTGACTGATCGTCGGACGCCGAAGTCACTTTTCGGTCCGATGCTCTGATGGAGCGTTGTCGATGTCGTGGATTCTTCTCTTTTTCGCTGGCTTGTTCGAGATCGGCTGGGCAATCGGCCTCAAATACACCGATGGCTTCTCGAAGCTGGTGCCGACCGTGCTGACCGTTGCCTCGATGGTCGTCAGCCTCACTCTGCTCGGCCTGGCGCTGAAGGCGCTGCCCGTCGGCACCGCCTATGCGGTGTGGACCGGCATCGGCACCGTCGGTACGGCACTGCTCGGCATCTGGCTGCTCGGCGAACCGGCCACCGCGATCAGGCTGGCCTGCATCGCGCTCATCGTCTGCGGCATCATGGGGCTGAAGTTCGCCGCCTGACGGTAACGCTTAGGTCTCTTGGTTTGCGCATGTCGTCCTCCCAGAGCCGGGACCAGGGCGACATGCATGGGACAAACACGTTCAGGGCCGCTGCGAGCGACCCTGATTCTCGAAGCAGATTGCTCCGTAGCCGAGAGCTAGCGGGCGGAGAAGCCCGGAGGCGTCCTGCCGGTACGCTGCTTGCGTGCCGCATAACGCGCGTCACGCTTGGCCTTGCGTTCGGCTTCGTCGGCCAGAAGACGGGCGATGCGCTCGTTCTCTTCGGATTCCCGAATCTTGGCCTCGGCCTGTGCAGCTTCCTCGGCGGCGATACGTGCCGCTTCGGCTGCTGCCTCGCGCTCGGCCTTCTCGACCGCTTCGCGTGCCAGCTTCTCCTGCTTCAGCCGGGCCTTTTCGGCCTCGCGGATTTCGCGGGCCGCAAGGATAGCCTTGCGTTCAGCCTGCCGCGCCAGCACTGCGGGATCATCCGCCGCCGGCTTTGCCTTGAAGCGCTCGAGGAGCGCCTTCTTTGCCTCGTTTGCGGCATTGCGCCGCTCGAAAACGTCTTTTTCCCTGTAGATAGCCAAGTCCACTTCCCTGAAGTCAATTCGCGACGCTTACATACGCGCGAAAACCGAGAGTTCAAGCGCCAAAACGGCATGGCAGCCATGAAATTGTCGGCTGTTGCACTCGGGAGACGCCTTTGGAGCAATTCCAGGAAAAGTGTGAAGCGGTTTTCCGTCCGGAATGGCGACGAAGAGATAGAGCCGAAACCGACATGCACTGTTCACCGTCCGCCCCACTGGCGGCGCGGCTGAGGCGTCGCTACGTCTAACCCGAAAACCCAACACCAGGATGACATCAAATGGAACTCGGTCTCTACACATTCGCCGACGTCAGCCCGCAGCCGGGCCCCGGTGCCATCGGCCCGCATGAGCGGCTGCGCAACCTGATCGAGGAGATCGTGCTGGCCGACCAGGTCGGCCTCGACGTCTTCGGCCTCGGCGAGCATCACCGGCCCGACTATGCCGCCTCCGCACCGGTCGTGGCCCTGGCCGCGGCGGCCGAGCGTTCGAAGCGCATCAAGCTGACCAGCGCGGTCACCGTTCTGTCTTCCGATGACCCGGTGCGCGTTTTCCAGCAATTTGCCACGCTCGATCTTCTGTCGGGCGGCCGCGCCGAGATCATGGCCGGCGCGGCTCGTTCATCGAATCCTTCCCGCTGTTCGGTTTCAACCTCGAGGATTATGACGAGCTGTTCGCCGAAAAACTGGATCTGCTGCTTGCCATCCGCGACAGCGTGAAGGTCACCTGGTCGGGCAATCTGCGTGCGCCGATCAACGATCGCGGCGTTTATCCCCGGCCCTTCCAGGACAGGCTACCGGTCTGGATCGCCATTGGCGGCACGCCGCAGTCTGCCGCCCGCGCTGGCGCGCTCGGCCTGCCGCTGGCGCTCGCCATCATTGGCGGCGAGCCGGCGCGTTTCGCGCCGCTGTTCGATCTCTACCGCGAAGCCGCCAAGCGCGCGGGCAGTGATCCGGCGGGCCTTGCCACCAGCATCAACGTGCATGGCTTCATCGCCGAGACGACCGAGCAGGCGGCCGACGATTTCTACGGCCCGCAGGCGGAGGTGATGAACCGCATCGGCCGCGAGCGCGGCTGGGGTCCGACATCGCGGGCGCATTTCGACCAGTCGCGCGGCCCCACAGGCGCCCTGTTCGTCGGCAGTCCCGAGCAAGTGGCTGAAAAGATCGTCGCCCAGCACAAGATCTTCGGCAATGACCGCTTCCTGCTGCAGATGGCGATCGGCACCATGCCGCACGCCAAGATCATGAAGGCGATCGAACTCTACGGCACCAGGGTGGCGCCGATCGTGCGCAAGGAAACAGCCAAGCCCGCCACAGCCGTCACGTCGCCGGCAGCTTGACCCGGAGCCGGCGCGAGCGGCCTCAATCCCGAAGCCGGCTCATGGAACCCTCGCCCGTAATTCTGCGTTTCATGGAGGCGATTGCCGTGCGAAGGGGCGCCGGCTTGAGGGGTGACCATGAAAACCGAACCCACAGCCTGGGGTCAGGACGTTTCCGATGAACCGGAATCGCGTGCCGCGGCTCGCGCCGACACGCGTCTGATGCGCTCGTTGCTGATCGGCATCTTCCTGTTCATGGCCATCTACGCGCTCTACTTCGCCCGCGCCTTTTTCATGCCAGTGCTTCTGGCTTTCCTGCTGGCGCTGACGCTGACGCCGATCGTCCGGCTGCTGCGCAAGCACGGTATCCCGGAAGTGATCTCGGCAACCCTTCTGGTGCTGTTGTCCCTCTGTGTGTTCGCCACCGCCGGCTATCTGCTCAGTGGCCCGATAATCGATCTTATCAACAACACCTCGTCGATCGGCCAGAAGCTCACCGAACGGTTGGCGCAATTGCGACAGCCGCTCGAGAAGATCATGCAGATTTCGCATCAGATCGAACAACTGACCGAGACCTCGCAGGAGTCGGGCATTCAGAAGGTGGCGGTAGCGCAGTCCGGCATCCTGTCGGCGGCCGCCAGCAACATCCTGTCGGCGGGAACAGGCCTCACCATTATCTTCGTGCTGTCGCTGTTCCTGCTCGCCTCCGGCACGATGTTTTATGAAAAGATCATCCAGTCCTTCGCCAGCCTCAGCGAAAAGAAGCGGGCGCTGCGCGTCGTCTATGACGTCGAACGCGAAATCTCGCACTATCTGCTCACCGTCACCATCATCAATGCCGGCCTCGGCACGGTCATCGCTCTCGGTCTTTGGGCGCTCGGCGTGCCCAATCCGCTGGTCTGGGGCGTTGCTGCCGCCCTGCTCAATTTCCTGCCCTATGTCGGAGCACTGATCACCATCGTGCTTGTCACGGTCATGGCGTTGATCAGCTTCGATACCATCTTCTACGCGCTTCTGGCGCCGGCCTTCGTGATCTTGTGCGACATCGTCGAAGGCCAGTTCGTGACGCCGATGGTGGTCGGCAGGCGCCTCGAGATCAACGCCGTGGCGATCTTTATCGCCATCGCCTTCTGGTCATGGCTGTGGGGTTTCGTCGGCGCCCTGATGGCGGTGCCGCTGCTGGTCGTCATCAAGGTGTTCTGCGATCATTTCGATGGGCTCAGCCATGTCGGCAATTTTCTCGCCGCGCAGCACGCGGTTGTCGTCGAGGAGGACGACATCGCCGACCCCGAAGCTGTCAAAGGCTGATCAATATTTTTGAATTTGCGGCGCCGCCGGATGCTTCCTACATGCGCTCCTGACACAGGATCCCACCCATGACCGACCTTTCCGTTCTCGACCTGTCGCCGATCGTCGAAGGCAGCGATGCCTCGCAGTCGCTGGCCAATTCGCTCGATCTTGCCCGTCATGCCGAGCGCCTGGGCTACAAGCGTTTCTGGCTGGCTGAGCATCACAACATGCCGGGTATTGCCAGTGCCGCCACAGCCGTCGTCATTGCCCATGTCGCCGGCGGCACCAAGACCATTCGTGTCGGCGCTGGCGGCATCATGCTGCCCAACCATTCGCCGCTGGTGATTGCCGAGCAGTTCGGCACGCTGGCCGCATTGCATCCGGGCCGCATCGATCTCGGCATCGGCCGGGCGCCCGGCACCGACATGGGTACCGCCCGCGCCTTGCGCCGCAATCTCGAGGCCGGGGTCGACAATTTCCCGCAGGATGTCGTCGAGCTGATGGGCTATTTCCAGCCGGCCGAGGAAGGCCAGCGCATCCGTGCCGTGCCCGGCGAAGGCCAGGGCGTGCCGGTCTGGATCCTCGGCTCCAGCCTCTACGGCGCGCAGCTTGCCGCCATGCTCGGCCTGCCCTATGCCTTCGCCTCGCATTTCGCGCCGGCGGATCTGGATCACGCGCTGGATGTCTACCGCTCGCGCTTCCAGCCCTCCGAGCAGCTCGACAAGGCGCATGTCATGCTTGGCCTCAACGTCTTTGCCGCGCCCACCGATGCCGAGGCTCGTTTGCTGTTCACCTCGCTGCAACAGGCTTTCGTCAATCTGCGCACCGGCCGGGCCGGACGGCTGCCGCCACCTGTCGAGAACTATGACCGCGATCTCGATCCGATGGCAAAGACCATGCTGGGCCAGGCATTGTCCTGCGCCGTCGTCGGCTCCCCGGAAACGGTGCGGCAAGGCATCGACGCCTTCGTGCGCCGCACCGGCGCCGACGAGCTGATGGTCACCGCGCAGATTTTTGATCATGCGGCGCGGGTGCGGTCGTTCGAGATTCTGGCCGAGGCGCACAAATCGCTGTCGCAGGCGGCCTGAGAAGTTCTGGTACGATATATGCTGGGCGAAAAACTATGCGCTCACGCTCTGCGCAATCGCCCCGAGCGGGCGGCATGAATTGCGGATCATCAGCCGGCCCTTGAGCAAAAGCTTGCGCGGCGGCGCGTCCCTGTTGCCGGCGAGACGGTCGAGAAGCAGATTGGCCGCCTGTTCGCCGATCGCCTGCACCGGCTGCGCGACGGTGGTCAGCTGCGGCTGAAACACGTCGGACCATGGAAAGTCGTCGAAGCAGGCAACTGAAATGTCTTCCGGGCAGGACAGGCCGATGTCGCGGATCGCCTTCATGGTGCCGATCACCATCGGGTTGTTGGCCGAGAAGATCGCGCTTGGCCGATCGTGCGAGGACAGCATCTGCATGGTCGCGTTGTAGCCGTCGATCTCGTGGAAATTGCCGAAGCGGATCAACTCCTCCGCGATCGGCAGGCCGGCGGCGTGAAGCGCCTCGCGATATCCCGCCATGCGATCATGCATCGGCGAAATGTCCGACGTGCCGGTGATGTAACCGATGCGCCGGTGGCCGAGATTGATCAGATAGGTGATGGCGTCGAACACCGCGCGCTGGTTGTCCAGCACCACGGCATCGGTGTCGACGCCTTTGCAGATACGATCGAGCAGCACCACCGGCACGTTGGCGTCGTCGACGATCCGCTTGAGGATCGCGCCGTCGCCGACGCGCGCCACGATCAGCCCGTCGACCATGCGGTCGAGCAGCAGCTTGATCTGATCGTCCTGGGTATTCAAATCCTCGTCCGTGCAGCACAGCATGACGGCATAGCCGGCCCGGTCGAAGGCCTGCTGGATGACCGAGACGACATCGGTGAAGAATGGGTTGGTGATGTGCGGCACGGTCAGTCCGATCGTGCGGGTCGTGCCCATCTTCAGGCTGCGGGCGATCGCGTTGCGCTTGTAGCCGATATCGCGGATCGCCTGTTCGATGCGCTGGCTAAGCTCCGGACTGACCGTCGCCGTGCCATTGATCAGCGCCGAAACGGTGGCGACAGAAACACGCGCCGCTTCAGCCACATGAAGCATGGTGGGCGCGGTGGATTTCCGGTGTTTTTTTTGCCCTGATGCTGTCATTTTCGAAACGTTTCGCCACCCTTGCCGGCCAATACGTACGGAATCCTGTCCTTTTTAGCAAGAATCGAAATGCAGTAAACATGCGGTACCTCATATCAGCTTGACATGATCGAAACGTTTAGATTAGCGTTTGCGGGAAGTTGACGACGACGGAAGGGAGGCCGCCATTGTCATGCGAGAGAGCAGTTCCCTTTCCCCGCAGCACGGCGCTGCCGATCGGTCGGACACCGTTCTGAGCGCCGAGCATATTTCCAAGAGCTTCGGCGGCATCGCCGCCCTGGTCGATGTCGGCTTCGAGCTGCGGCGCGGCGAGGTTCATGCCTTGATGGGCGAGAACGGCGCCGGCAAGTCGACGCTGATGAAGATCCTCTCCGGCGTCTACACCGGCCATGAAGGCACGGTCAGCGTCGATGGCCACCCTGTCAATTTCGCTGGCGTACGCGACGCCGAGGATGCCGGCATTGCCATCATTCATCAGGAGCTCAACCTGGTGCCCGAACTCAGCGTCGCCGACAACATCTTCCTTGGCCGCGAGAAGCTGATCGCCGGGCTGATTGTCGACCGCAAGGCAAGCAGCCGCGCGGCGGGCGCTTTGTTGCAGCGGCTCGGCATCGAGCTCGATCCGCAAGCCCGCGTCGGTGCCCTGCGTGTCGGCGAGCAGCAGCTGGTCGAGATCGCCAAGGCGCTGTCGATGTCGGCACGCATCCTGATCATGGACGAGCCGACCTCGGCGCTGTCGCCGGCCGAATGCCAGCGGCTGTTCCGCATCATCCGCCAGCTTGCCGAGAGCGGTGTCGCCATCGTCTACATCTCGCACCGCATCGACGAGGTCATGCATCTGGCCAGCCGCGTCACCGTGTTTCGCGACGGCCGCCATGTACTGACCGAGCCGATGGCCAGGCTGGACGAAGATGCGATCATTTCGGCGATGGTCGGACGCAACCTGCTCGCTTCCTCCCAGGAAGAGCGCCACTCCGGCGGCAACATTGTGCTTTCGGTCGAAAACCTGTCGCTCTCGAAGCCCGATGCGCATGGCTGGCGCACGGTGATCGACGGCGTTGGCTTCGATCTTGCCGCCGGAGAGATCCTCGGCATTGGCGGGCTGCTGGGTTCGGGCCGAACCGAGATCCTGGAAGCGATCTTCGGCTCGAGCGATGGCCGCACCGGTGGCGAAATCCAGGTCGACGGCCGGCCTGTGGATATCCGTTCGCCCCGCGACGCAAGGCGGCTGGGCATTGCACTGGTCACCGAGGACCGCAAGACGCAAGGCCTGCATCTGCAGGCTTCGATCGCAGACAATGTCGCGCTGCCGCTGGTCGGGTCGCTGTCCCGCTTCGGCATCCGCTCGCTGGCCGCCGAGCAGGGGCTGGCGCGGCAGGCGGTCAAGGCGCTCGGCATCCGCTGCCGGGACATCGACCAGCCTGCCGGCACGCTGTCCGGCGGCAACCAGCAGAAGGTCGTCATCGGCAAGTGGCTGGCGACCAGGCCAAGGGTGCTGTTGCTGGACGAGCCGACGCGCGGCATCGATGTCGGCGCCAAACGCGAGATCTACGACCTGATCTTCAAGCTGGCGCGCGATGGACTGGCCATCGCCGTCATCAGCTCCGAACTGCCGGAGCTTTTGCATCTCTCCGACCGCATCCTGGTGATGGCCGATGGCCGCCAGACAGGCATTCTTTCCCGCGACGCGGCCAGCGAGGAGGCCATCATGCGTCTCGCCGCCCCGCGCAGGACCATATCGAGACCAGCCGCATGACTGCCCTGAAACTCCTGTCCCGTACCAAGCTCTACTGGGGCCTGATCGCCATCTTCCTGATCGGCGTGCTGGGCTCGCCGATGAGTTCCAAGGGCAACAACATCTTCCTCTCCTACGGCAACCTGCTCGACGTGCTGCGCCAGGTCTCGACCACCGGGCTGATCGCCACCGGCATGACGGCTGTCATCATCACCGGCGGCATCGATCTCTCCGTCGGCTCGCTGATGGCCATCTGCTCGGTGGTCTGTGCCATGCTGCTGACGGTCCCAGGCGTGACGCCGGGCGTCGTGCTGGGCGTGCCGACCGTCGCGCTGGTGGCGCTTTGCCTCGGTTTCGTCGTCACCCGCTTCATCTTCCAGAACCTGGCAAAGTCCCGTGCCGGCGCCGATCTCGTCCGCGAGATCAGGCTGGACGGGATTCGCGGCCTGATCACGCCCGCCGTCGTCGGCGTGGTCTTGTGCTGCCTGTCGCTGTGGTTTCTGCTGCCGCAGATCGAGCCGAAATTCGGCGTGCTCGGCGTGCTGCTGGTGGCGCCGTGCGTTGGTTTGCTGTTCGGCGCGCTCAACGGCTTCATCATCGTTGCCGGACGGCTGCAGCCCTTCATCGTCACCCTGGCTATGATGGTGACGGCGCTCGGCATCGCACGGCTGACCGCCGGCCAGAACAATGCGGTGCTGCCGGTCTATACAGGCTCCAACGCCACCGCCGATTTCGAGATCCTGCGCTCGCTGGTGTTCGGCATCATCCCGATGCCGGGCCTGTTCTTCCTCGGCGCCATCGTGATCTACGGCGCGGTGCTGCGCTTCACGCCGTTCGGCCGCTATGTCTATGCCATCGGCGGCAACGAGGAGGCGGCGCGCCTCTCCGGCATCGCCGCCGGCCGCGTCAAGATCGCCACCTATGCCGTCTCCGGGCTGCTCGCCGGCATTGCCGCCGTGCTCTATGTCGCGCAGTACCGGCAAGGCAAGCCGGATGCCGGCGCCGGGCTGGAGCTCGACGCCATTGCCGCTGTGGTCATAGGCGGCACCAGCCTGATGGGCGGGCGCGGCAGCCTCATCGGCACGTTCTGCGGCGTGCTGATCTTCGGTCTGCTCTCCAACATCCTGCAGCTCCACAACATCAATTCGAACCTTCAGCTGGTGCTGAAGGGGATGATCATCATCGGCACCGTGCTCGTGCAGGAGCGCAATGCCGGTGATCTCCTGGCCTATCTGCGCCTGCCCGGCGGGCAATCGGCGCACAAGGAAACGGCCGCGGCAAAGCGGCCGTCGCAAGAGACACCGTCTCTCAATCTCGGAGGAAACAAAAAATGAAACGACGTGACATGCTGAAGCTTGCCGCCGTGACCGCGGCACTGCTGACCACCACCGCGCTGCTGACCACTGGCAACGCTTACGCTCAGGACAAGAAGTGGAAGATCGGCTTCTCCCAAGTGACGACCATCGAGCCCTGGCGCGCGCAGTTCAACAAGGACATCCTGGCCGAAGCCGCCAAGCACCCCGAGGTCGAGCTGATCATCACCGACGGCGAGGACAAGACCGAAAAGCAGGTCGCCGATGTCGAGAACCTGATCCGCCAGGAGGTCGATGCGCTGTTGGTGTCACCGAAGGAATCGGCCGGCCTGACCGGCGTCGTGCAGCAGGCGATCGACGCCAAGATCCCGGTCTTCGTGCTCGACCGCAATGTCGACACCAAGGACTACACGCAGTTCGTCGGCGGCGACAACGCGCTGATCGGCCGCGCGGCCGGCGAATATGCCGTCGAACTGCTGGGCGGCAAGGGCAAGGCTGCAGGCAACGTCGTCGAGATCTGGGGCGGCATGGGCACCCAGCCGGCGCATGACCGCCATGACGGCTTTCACGAATTCACCGACAAGGAGCCGGGCATCAAATATCTGCTCGACCAGCAATCGGGCGACTGGAAGCAGGACCAAGCCTACAATCTGATGGCCAACGCGCTGAAGAGCAACGAGAAGATCGATCTCGTCTACGGCCACAACGACCCGATGGCCTATGGCGCCTATCTCGCCGCCAAGGATGTCGGCCGCGAGAAGGACATCAAGTTCATTGGTATCGACGGCCTGCCCAATGAAGGCGTGCAGATGGTGAACAAGGGCGAGCTGACGGCGACCTTCACCTATGTCACTCCCGGTGCCGAAGGCCTGCGCCAGGCGATCAAGTTCCTCAACGGCGAGAAAGTCGAAAAGACCATTACCCTGCCAACCGAGAAGATCACCAAGGAAAACGCCGCCCAGGTGCTGAAGGACAACGGCCTCTGAGGCAAACTTCCTGCCGGGTGCTCCTTTGGCGCCCGGCGGGTCTAAGCCAGCTTCACCAGCAGCTTCATGAAGGTGGCGATCTCCTTGGCCGAGAGCGGCGCCAGCGTCTCCTTTGTGATCTCGCGCGCCAGCGGGATCAGGCGCTCGATGGCATCGCGGCCTGCCGCGGTCAGATTGACCAGCAGCCGTCTTTTGTCGACCTCGTGCCTGGAAAGCTCGACCAGGCCGCGCGCCTTCAGCCGGTCGATGACGCCCTTGACCGTCGCCGCATCCATCGCGATCAGCGTGCCGAGCTGGTTCTGCGAGGTCTCGCCGACGTCACGCAGCTTGGCCAACGCCGCAAATTGCGGCGGCGTCAGATCGCCGATATGCGCGGCAAAGATCGCGACATGGCGCTGATGCGCCTTGCGCAGGATGAAGCCGACCTGCTCCTGCAGGAGGTAATCCTGGTCGTCCGGCGCCTCGACCTCGACCAGCTTGAGCAGATTGTCCTCGCCGCTCACCGCAGCCCATCCCAGGCTTTGATGTCATCGGCCGCGAGACCACCCATGCGATCGTGGATGCGCGGGCCACAAGTCATGGCGAGGCAGAACAGGATCTCGTCGGGGCGCGGACCATCGGACATGCCGACTTCCATGGCGTCGAAATGGCTGCGCACATAGGCGGCGTTGATGTGGCCGAGCGGCACGTCGAGCTTCGAACCGAAAGCGCCGACCTTCTTGGCCGACGGCACGATCGCCTTGGCGTCGCCGAGCCGCTCGCGCATGGCGTAGCCGCCGGGCACATGCCAGAGCGCGCCGTGTTCCAGCTCACCTGCGGTGCCGACAATGGCGCCTTTGCCGTAGCCGTCGATCTGCTTGACGTCGCCGCCGAGCGCCGCGATCAGCCGGTCGGCGAGCAGCAGGCCGAGCGGCTTGAGATCGTCCATGGCGCTCTGCAGCTCCTCGACATAGCGCCCGGCGAACGGGTTCTTTACCAGCGCCATGGCGGCGGCACGGCGGCGCGGCACCTTGGCCACCGGCCCGCCCTCGTGAAAGATCTCTTCGGTCAGAACCGCGATCTTGCGGATCGGAAACTCAGGCATGGGCAACTTCCTCCCTCGAAGTTTCGTTGGGCGCGGCCAGCGCAACCGAGCCACTGATGCGGATCTCGCCGCCGAGAAACAGCGCCGACCCGGCAATAAGCCCCCGCCGGCGAAAATCTTCGGCGACGGCAAGGCCATTGTCCAGCGCGCGCGCCACTTCGCCAAGGGCAAGCGTGCCGACGCCTTGCGTCACCAGCCGCGAGCCGAGATCGCTGTCGGGCGACAGTTCGTGTGCGGAAATGCGCTTGATGGCGGGATTGCCGGGCAGGTCCACCGCGTTGGCAATGAGCGTCGCCGCCGCATCGGCTTCGGCGCCGGTCCGCGCCAGCACGGTGACGGCGTCGGCAATGCCAAGCGAGAAGGAGCGGCCACGCCAACCGCTGGTGGCGACGCCGCGAACGCCATCTTCCGCGCGGATCGTGATCCGGTCGGCCATGCCGTTGCCGGTACCGGCTACCGCCAGACCCATCGACTGGCCCTTGCCGATATGGAGCGCGCAGTCGCCGCCATTGTTGACATAGGCGCGCTCGATCTTGCGACCGGCAAGCAATGCGGCGAGCATTTCGTCGGCTACCGATCCCGCGACGGCCGCCATCGGAGTTATAAAGCATTCCGCCAGGGGCATGACGGCTGCCTCCATGCGGCGCGCCGTCGGGCCGGCGAAGGTGCGCGGCGCCAGGAAAAACGCCGGCAGCCGCAATTCGGGGAGTTCCTCGACCAGCTCCACCAGGATCGTCTGGAACCGCGCTATGGCCTGTTCATAGGCTCGGCGGCATTCATCCGCCTCACCAAAAACCTCGACGATCAGGTCGATCGGCCCGTGGTTGAGATGCAGCCGCTTGCCGTCCTGCAGCCAATGGGCTTGCGGGCCTTGCATCACCCGGCCCCGTTCGAGCCGGCACGACGTAGCTGCGCGAGTGGCGGCCATGGATTGTTGGTTTCGGCGCCTGTGCCGCGGCGCGGATTCAGGTACTCACCGCCTTTTGCGACAATATCCTCGACGCTGCGGATCTCGGCCTCGTACCCGCCGAGCCTGACATAGTCGTCGCGGCGCAGCGTGAATTCGATCGGCGCCACCAGCGCCGGTGTAGGCACATAGCCGAAGGCGCCTTCCGGCACCCGTGTGACATCGACCATCAGCGTGATGCCGCCGCCCGGCCAGACATAGACCGGCGCGCCGCCGACCGTGACATAGGTGGTCAGGCCCTGAACCGAGCGGGTGAGATTGACCGGGTTTTCGGTGACACCGGCGCGCAGCGAACCGCCGGCGCCGCCGATGAACAGCACCGTGCACAAAGCCGGCTCGCAATTGTCCTCGATCAGGCCGACCGACTTTTGCAGCCGTTCCGGAAACGGCTTTTGCACCGGCTTCAACTCGTCGTCGAGCTCGTAATAGGCGAATTGCTCGCCGGTGGTCGAAACCATCAGCAGCGACAGGCCCGGCCGCGCACCCTTCTTGGCGTTCCACTCGCCAAGGATCGACAGCGGGTCTGAAATGCTGGTGCCGCCCCAGCCGAGGCCTGGCTCGGACACCTTGAAATAGCGGCCCGGCGTCGAACGGCGGCCGAGGATCTTTATCCCTGTGTCCTGCCAGCCCAGCACCTTGCCGGCCTGATGCTCGGAAACGACGCCGGTGATGTGGTCGTCGACCACCACCACCTCGTCGACAAGGCCACGCCATTGCGTGGCGAACATGCCGATGGTCGCCGAGCCGCAGCCGACGCGCATGCGATGTTCCTGCTTGCCGTCGATGACAGGCGCTTTGCCGGCTTCGACTGTTATGGTGGCGCCGCCGTCGATGGCGAATTCCACCGGCTTGCGGTTGCACAGATTGAGCAGCGCGTCGCAGGTGGCGCGTCCTTCGGCCTTCGAGCCGCCGGTCAGATGATGTACGCCGCCCAGCGACAGCATCTGCGAGCCATACTCACCCGTCGTGACATGGCCGATTGCCTCGCCTTGCGATCGCACAATAGCCGTCTCGGGTCCGATATGCCGGTCGGTGTCGATCTTCACCTTGACGCCGCAGTACGAAAAAATGCCTTCCGTGACGACGGTGACGAGATCGATGCCTTCGACTTCCTGGCTGACGATGAACGGCGCCGGCTTGTAGTCGGGATAGGTGGTGCCGGCACCAATGGCGGTAACGAAGCGGCGGCCGGTGTTGACCAGTTCGCCGTCCCATTGTTCGCCCTCGGCGACGAAGGGCACGATTGCCGCGCCGGCCTCGGCCGCATGGTCGAGGATGGTCAGCGGGTCCATCCGCACGATCCTGCCGCCGACATTGCCGTAGCGGTCGCAGGCGCCGGTGCGACCATCAGCGATGTAGCACATCACCGGACAGGCATCGCAGCGGATCTTCTCCGCCACCAGCTTCTCACCGGGATCATGGGTCTCGAAGCGTTCGGCAAGCTCGCTCATCGGCGTGCCTCCTTTTCGCGGATGCCATCTTTTTCGCGGATGCCAGCGCGGATACGCGTCGGCGTCGCCGGAACCTTGGTGATCAGAACGCCGGTGGCGTGGCGGATGGCGTTGAGGATTGCCGGCGCAGTCGGGATCAGCACATGCTCGCCCAAACCCTTGGCGCCAAAGGGTCCTTCCGGATCCGGAACTTCTATCAGGATGGTCTCGATCGGCGGCACGTCGCCAATGGTCGGGATGAGATAATCGTGCAGGTTCTCGGTGCGGCCGGGGATGTACTCTTCCATCAGCGCCATGCCGATGCCTTGCGCGATACCGCCTTCGATCTGGCCTTCGGCCAGCAGCGGGTTGATCGCCTTGCCCACATCATGCGCGGCGGTGATCTTGATGAGCTTCACCGTGCCGAGCTTGAGATCGACCTCCAGTTCGGCAATCTGCGCGCCATAGCCGTAAACGGCGTAGGGTTTGCCCTGGCCCTTGGCATCGAGGGGCAGCGTCGGCGGGTCGTAGCTCTCCTCGGCGCGGAAGACGAAGCCCTCGGCATCCAGGTCCAACGTCGTGAGGTCGATGCGGCGCGTGGCTTCGCCTTCGCGGATGACGATCGCCGGGCCGTCGAGTTGGAGAGCGGCTTTTTCCGAAACATTGGCGAAACGCAGGATCTTTTCACGCAAGGCGCGGCCGGCCTTTTCGGCCGCCTTGCCGGTGACGAAGGTCTGGCGCGAGGCCGATGTCTTGCCGGCATCGGGAGTAATTGATGTATCAGCGCTCTTCAGCTGGAATCTCTCCAGCGGCAGGCCGAGTGCGTCGGCGCAGATCTGGGCGATGACCGTGTTCGAACCCTGGCCGATATCGACAGCGCCCTGGTGCAGGATGACCGTGCCGTCGGCCGCGATGCCGACCCGAATGGTCGACGGATTGGGCAGCGAGGTGTTGCCGCAGCCATACCAGCAGGACGCGACGCCGAGGCCGCGCTTCCTATCTGTGTTGGCACTGTTGAATGCCTCCGCATCGGCCGCTGCGCGCGCCCAGTGCGGCCGCAGCGATTCGAGGCATTCGGCAATGCCGACGCCCGAGTCCAGAAGCTGTCCTGTGACCGTTTCGGAGCCGTTACGAAGGCAGTTCTTCAGGCGAAAATCGAGCCTGTCCATGCCGAGCTTGCCGGCCAGCTCATCATAGAGGGTCTCCTGCATGATCGTCGCTTGCGGCACGCCGAAGCCGCGGAAGGCGCCGGAGATCGGCCCATGCGTATGGATGGCGCGGCCTTCGGCGCGGTAGTTCGGCGTCGCGTAGGGTCCGGAGGCGTGCACCGGCACGCGGTTGGCCACGGTAGGGCCCCAGCTTGCATAGGCGCCGGTGTTGAAATCGCCTTCAAAAATCATGCCGGTGACAAGGCCGTCGGCATCGGCGCCGATGGTCGCCTTCATCTCGGCCGGATGGCGCTTGGTGGTCGACATCATCGATTCGGTGCGGGTGTAGGCAAGTGCCGCCGGCCGCCCTGTCTTCATCGCCACAAGGCCGATCAGCGGCTGCAGCGTGACGTCGAGCTTCGAGCCGAAACCGCCGCCGGTCGCGGTCGGCACGATGCGCACCTTGTCGACGGCAAGGCCGAGCACCTTCGCCGTCTCGTCGCGGTCCATATAGGGCGCCTGGGTGCAGGCGACGACGACCAGCGTGTCGCCGTCCACATAGGCATAGCCGGCTTCCGGTTCGATATAGGCGTGCTCGACATAGGAGGTGTCGATGACGCCGGACACCGTGAACGCTGCACCGGCAAGGGCCCCTTCCGGATCGCCGCGTTCGACGAAGCCGGAGGTCAGCAGGTTTGCCGGTCTGTTCTCATGGATGAGCTTGGCACCGCCGGCGCGCGCTTCGCAGGATTGGAGAACATGCGGCAATTCGGTCCAGCGGATCGGAAAATCCGAGAGGTCGATATCGAGCATCGCCTCGCGCTCGCCAGCGACCAACGCCACCGCCTCACCGCGAAGGCGGGCAAACCCTTCGGCCAGTGCCGGCTGGTCGGCGAACGGGCCGATGACGCCGAAACAGTTTTTTCCCGGAATGTCGGCTGCGGTGAAGACGCCGGCAACGCCGGGATGTGCCTTCGCCCAGCCATCGAGGTCACCGAAGGCGAAGCTGGCGTGATAATGCGGAGAGCGGATCACCAGTACCGCCAGTGCATCGGCGGGGAAGGAATCGCTGCCGAATTTCTCAGCCCCGGTGACCTTCGGCACGCCGTCGAGCCGGATGGGCGAGGAACCGATCGCGTGGCCTGACCGGGGCAAGCGGAAATCCAGGCTTGCTGCCTGCAGGGGGGCATCCATCACTGCGGCAATGATCTTCCGGTAGCCGGTGCAGCGGCACAGAATTCCGCCGAGCGCGTCCTGTACCTCGACCTCGGTGGGGCTCGCCTTCTTCTCCAGCAACGCCGTCGCCGCAACCAACAGGGCGGGCGTGCAAATCCCGCACTGCGCCGCGCCGTGGGCGAGGAAAGAGGCCTGCAACGCCGACAGCCGGCCGTTGGCAAGCCCTTCCACGGTCGTCACCGATGCGCCGGCAGCGGACGCCGCCGACATCAGGCAGGCGCAGACGGGATCGCCGTCGACCAGCACCGTACAGGCGCCGCAATCGCCGGCATCGCAGCCGACCTTGGTGCCGGTCAGCCCCAGTTCGTCGCGCAGCACCAGGGACAGCCGGCGCAGCGGCGGCACATTGACCGATACGGCGCTGCCATTGACCTCGAAGGCGATGTCAACGCGCTCCGGGCCGCGAGCAGGCCGAACGGCGCCCAGGTCGGGCACTGCTTCACGCACGTCAGGTTGAACCTGGCTCATGCCGCCACCTCTTCGCCAGTCGTCCGCCCCACAGCCGCAAGCACGGCGCGGGCAACAATCTCGCGCACTGCATCAAGCCGGTATTCGGCGCTGCCGCGCACATCGGCGATCGGCGACAGTTCGCTCATCGGCGCGGACAGGACCGCATCGGCAAGCTCGCCATCCACCGGCAGCCCGCACAACGCGGCTTCGACGCCGGCCAGCCGCTTGGCCACCACCGAACAGGAGCCGGCTGCGACCGCCGCTTGCCGGACGGTGCCATTGTCGACGGCCAGACGTGCCGCCACCATGGCAATGGAAATGACGAGGTAGCGCCGGGCGCCAAGCTTGACGAAAGCCGACGTGCCGCTGGGCTTCGGCACGCGGATCGCCGTGACCATCTCACCGGGCAGCAGAGCCGTGCGGCGATTGCCGAGAATGAAGTCCTGCAACGGCAGGTGCCGCGTCGCTGCCACCGAGCGCAGCTCGACCTCGGCATCGAGGACGAGCAGGGCCGGCACGCCGTCGGCGGCAGGCGAGGCGTTGCAGAGATTGCCGGCGACCGAGGCGACGTTCTGGATCTGCGCCGAGCCGACCTCTCGCGCCGCCTGCTTCAGCGCCTCGAAGGCCGGCGGCAAGGGATGGCGGACGATGTCGGTCCAGGTCGTGCGCGCGCCGATGACGAAATGGTCGCTCGCCTCGGCAATGCCGCACAGCGCCGCCAGGCCGTTAATGTCGAGAACATTGTCGCGGATCGGTTTGCTGCCCTGTGCCGGATAGAAATCGGTGCCACCGGCAAGGATGCGCCAGGCGCCCTCGCCAAGCAAAGCGAGCGCTTCGTCGACCGAGGTGGGTTTCGCGTAACGGATCACGCTTTGCCTTCCCGAAAAGAGGCCTTCCAGAGCTGGTACTTCGAAAGATCCTTCCAGCACAGGGGTCGGAAAATTCATTCGTATGCAAATGATATCAAGCTGGCAGGATTTGTCAAAGCCGGAGTTTGCCGCCGCGCCGCCGGCACGCATTTGTTATGGCTTGAGAGGTTGACGCGGCCGGCCATCTGGTCAAGTTTCTGCGTCCGGTCGCGTCAGCGGCATTTTCCACTGGAGCCTGCATACGGAAGAGGAAAGCCCATGGCCGACGAAGCGCTTGTCGTCATCGACCTGCAGAACGATTTTTGTCCCGGCGGCGCGCTGGCGGTTGCCGGCGGCGACGAGATCGTGCCGCTGGTCAACGACCTGATCAGGCGAACCGACCATGTCGTGCTGACGCAGGACTGGCATCCCGCCGGTCACTCCAGCTTTGCTTCCAGCCATCCGGGCGCGCAGCCCTTCACCATGATCGAAATGCCGTACGGCCAGCAGACGCTGTGGCCGGACCACTGTATCCAGGGCAGCCTGGGCTCGGATTTCCATTCCGGCCTCGCCTGGACCAAGGCCGAGCTCGTCATTCGCAAGGGATTTCGGCCTGATATCGACAGCTACTCGGCCTTCTTCGAGAACGACCGCACGACCCAGACCGGCCTTGCCGGCTACCTCCGGGAGCGCGGCATCGACACGCTGACCCTGGTCGGGCTGGCGACCGATTTCTGCGTCGGCTTTTCGGCGCTGGATGCCGTCAGCCAGGGCTTCAAAACCACAGTGCGGCTGGATGCCTGCCGCGGCATCGATCTCAACGGTTCGCTCAATGCCATGCTGCAGCGCATGCGCGACGCCGGCGTGAGGCTCGAAGACCCTTTGTCGGACTGACGGATCGTGAGGCACAAGAGGGGCTTTTTGTGGGTCGCGACGAAAGCGGCAATCGTCGTGGCCGTGCTGTTTCCGGCACAGGCTTTCGGGGCGGAGGAACACGGCCTGCCCGGCGCTTCGATGTCGCTGTGGTGGGCGCTGCCCTTTGCCGGGCTGCTGTTGTCGATCGCCACTGGTCCGCTGCTGTTTCTTCATGTCTGGGAGCATCACTACGGCAAGATCGCGGCCCTTTGGGGCGCTCTGGTGGTCCTGCCGCTGGCGGTTGCCTTCGGTGTCCCCACAGCGACCGAAGCGGTGCTGCATGCGTTGCTCACCGAATACATGTCGTTCATCATCCTGCTGTTTGCGCTGTTCACCATTTCCGGCGGCATTCTCCTTGCCGGCAACATTCACGGCACGCCGCTGGTGAATGCCGGCCTGCTGCTGGTCGGCGCGCTGCTGGCCTCGGTGATCGGCACGACCGGTGCCTCGATGATCCTGATCCGGCCGATCATCCGCGCCAACGATAACAGGCCGTTCAACGCCCATGTCGTCATCTTCTTCATCTTCCTGGTGTCCAACATCGGCGGCTCGCTGACGCCGCTTGGCGATCCGCCGCTGTTCGTCGGCTTCCTGCGCGGCGTCGACTTCTTCTGGACGACGACGAACCTCTGGCGCGAGACGCTGTTCGTCGGCGGTGTCGTCCTGGGCATTTTTCTGGTGATCGACATCATCCTGCACCGGCGCGAGGCTGGCGCGCCGAAGATCAAGGACCCGACACCGGATACCAAGGTGCGCCTGCGCGGCCTGGCCAACCTTCCGCTGCTGGCGGGGGTGATCGTCGCCATCCTGCTATCGGCGGCTTGGAAGCCGGGCGTCAGCTTCTCCGTGTTCGGCGTCAGCCTGGAACTGCAGAACCTGGTGCGCGACGCCATGATCCTGGCGCTCGCCCTCGTTTCACTTGTCATTTCGCGCAAGGAATACCGCGAGGCCAATGGCTTCAACTGGGGTCCGATAGCAGAGGTGGCCAAATTGTTTGCCGGCATCTTCATCTGCATCGTGCCGGTCATCGCCATCCTCAGGGCAGGCCGTGTGGGTGCGCTGGCGCCGCTGGTGTCGCTTGTGAGTTCTTCCTCCGGCCAGCCCAACGATCTCGCCTATTTCTGGCTGACGGGGACGCTGTCATCCTTCCTCGACAATGCGCCGACTTATCTGGTGTTCTTCGAGCTTGCCGGCGGTGACCCCCGGCACCTGATGACGGAGTTCGCTTCGACGCTTGCCGCGATCTCGGCCGGCGCGGTGTTCATGGGCGCCAACACCTATATCGGCAATGCGCCGAACTTCATGGTCTACGCCATCGCCCGACATCGCGGCGTGAAGATGCCGGGCTTTTTCGGCTATATGGCATGGTCGGGCCTGGTGCTGATCCCGACATTTTTGGTAGCGGGTTTTCTGTTCTTCGGCTGATCAACCCACGCCGACATAACGGCGCACCGCTGACGGATCGGCGCGCAGTTCTTGGACATCGACTGTCTCGCGGTTGCGGCCGTTTTCGACGAAGGCAACGCGGTCGGCGACAGAAAGCACTGCATCGACCCGTTGTTCGACCAGGATGGTCGACACGCCCATGTCACGCAGCGTCGACACCGTCTCGCGGATCTTGGCGATCATCGACGGCATCAGCCCTTCGGTCGGCTCGTCGAGCAATAGCACCTGCGGTTCGAGGCAGAGTGCACGCGCCATCGCCAGCATCTGCTGTTCGCCGCCGGACAGTGTGCCGGAACGCTGCCGCAGCCGCTGGCGCAGCAATGGAAAGAGGTCGAGCACGTTTTCACGCGTCGCCTTGCCCTTGCCGCGCGCCATCAGGCCGATCTCGATGTTTTCCGCCACCGTCATTTCGGCGAACAGTCGCCTTCCCTGCGGCACATAGGCGACGCCGGCCTTCGGCACCTCATGCGCCGGCAGGCCGGTCACCTCCTTGCCATCGAGCCTGATCGAGCCGGCGCTCGAGGGGACCAGCCCCATGATGGCCTTGAGTGTCGTCGTCTTGCCGGCTCCATTGCGGCCGAACAGGCACAGCACCTCGCCTTTGTTCAGCACCAGGTCGAGGCCATAGAGCACCTGGACCTCGCCATAGAAGCAGTCGAGCCCCGAAATGGTGAGTGCTTGAGGCGTGGCCTCGGCCTGGTTTGCCTCGGTCATGGGGCAGTCCCCAAATAGGCTTCCTGCACCGCCACGTTTTCGCGGATCGCTTCGGGCGTGCCTTCGGCGAGGATCTTGCCGGCATTGAAGACGGTGATGCGGTCGGCCAGTTGCATGACGACAGGCATGTTGTGCTCGATCAGAAGCACGGTGGCATTCTTGGCGATCTCTCGCACCAGGGTGACGAAATTGTCGATCTCGCTGTCGGCCAGCCCTTGCGTCGGCTCGTCGAGGATCAGCAGGCGCGGCTTCAGCGCCAGGCCCATCGCCACTTCCAGCAGGCGCTGATGGCCGTAGGACAACTGCCCGGCCGGCATGTGGGCGCGATCGGCCAGGCCGGTGCGTTCGAGTGCGGTCATGACAGCGGCCTGTATCGCGCTCCTGGAATGGCTGCCATGCCGCAGCGTCAGTTGCGCGGGCAGCGCGACGTTGGCGTAGACGGACAGGTTGGCATAGACGCTGGTGAGCTGGAAGGTGTAGGCGATCCCCCTGCGGACCCTGACATAGGCAGGCAGATTGGTGATGTCGGCGCCGTCGAAGACGATCATGCCGGCAGACGGCTGGATGCGGCCGCTGACCAGGCTGACGAAGGTGGTCTTGCCCGCCCCGTTAGGGCCGATAACGGCGCGGATTTCGCCCGGCATCAAGGAGAAATCCACACGGTCGACGGCACGCAGGCCGCCGAAGTCGCGAGAAAGGCCCTTGGTGGTCAAAAGCGGCATCATGGCAGCCACCCGAGCCAGCGCTGCCTAATGCTGCCCAGAATGCCTTTGGGGAAGAACAGCACCAGAAGGATCAGCGCGATGCCGACGATCAGCAGATAGGCGGAGGTGTAGCCGCTGGTGATATCGATGACATAGTACATGAACAGCGTGCCGATCAGCGGCCCGAGCGTTGTTGCAGCACCGCCCAGCAGCACCCACAGCAGCGGCAGGATCGAATATTGCACCGACGCGAAGCTCGATCCGACATAGCCGAACAGCAGCGCATAGGCGGCACCCGAGGCCGCGCAGATGATGCCGGAGATGACGACGGCGGCGAGCTTGTTCGAAAACGTGTCGTATCCGAGCATCTTCGTGCGCTCCTCATTTTCGCGGATGGCGACCAGCACGCGGCCATAGCGGGAGCGGACGACGCCCAATGTGACGAGCAGCACGATGGAAAACAGCGCCAGCGCCGTCATGTAGCGAACGGTCGGATTGGTGAGCTCGAGCGATGTCGCGCCGAAGCTGAGCACACGGGCCGGCTGCGGCACGACCATGCCCTGGTCGCCGCCGGTCCACGTCGCGAAGTAGAGGATGAGGAGGTAGAACACTTGCGCGAACATCATGGTGACGATCATGAAGGCGACGCCCGTGGTGCGCAGCGCCAGCAGGCCGATCACGAGTGACACAACAACACCACAGGCAAGCCCGGCGGCGAACGCCGCTGGTACGCTCCAGCCGAGCTGGATGACGGCAAGGCCGGCGCCATAGAGCCCGGCGGCAAAGAACATGGCATGGCCGAGGCTGAGCAGGCCGACATAGCCGAACAGCATGTTGTAGCCCATGGCGAACACCGCCAGCACCATGATGCGGGCGAGCAGGCCGTGATAGTATTCCGGCAGAAGGAAGCTCAGCACGAAAAGCAGCCCGACGACGCCGAGATGCAGGGCATAGGCTTTTACCGGCGAAGCTTCGCTCATCGCGACCTCGTCCCGAACAAGCCTTGCGGACGGAACACCAGCACCATGGCGACCAGCAGCGTGGCGATGATCTTGGCCAGCGTCGGCGAGAAGAACATCGAGATGATGCCGTCGGAGAGACCGATCAGCACGGCGGCGACGACCGTGCCGCGCAGCGAGCCGAGGCCGCCGATGATGACGACGATGAAGGAGAGCAGCAGCGGGTCCTGCCCCATCAGGTAATGCGCCTGGCTGATCGGCACGATCAGCACCGCGGCAATGGCCGCCAGCATGGCGCCAAGCGCGAAGACGCCGCCATAGACGCGGCCGACGGGAATGCCGAAGGCCTGCGCCGTCTCGCTGTCATACTGCGTGGCGCGCATGACGAGGCCGATCCTGGTGCGCGTCAGCACCAGCCATGTCGCGGTGAGCAGCAGCGCGGAGGCGGCGATGACAGACAGTTTGTAGCCGGAGTAGCCGAACCACGGCAAAAGGATGCGGTAGCTGAACGGCGGCTCCACCGGTCGCGCCTCCGGACCGTAGAAGGTCAGCGCCAGCTGCTGGATAATGTAGAGCATGCCGATGGTGGCGACGATGGTGGCTTCCGGATTGTAGTTGAGCCGGCGCAGCACCAGCCGTTCGGCGACCAGCGCAATGGCGCCGACGATCAGCGGCGCAATCACAAGTGCGGCCAGGAAGCCGAGCGCCGGATGGCCGCCAATGGCTGTGGTGATCGCCCAGGCGAGCACGGCGCCCAGCATGAAGAACTCACCATGCGCGACATTGACCACCCGCATGACGCCGAACACCAAGGACAGGCCGAGCGCGGTCAGCGCCAGCACGGCTGAGGTGACGAGGCCTTCGAGGGCGGCGAGGAGGAGGTGGGGACCGAAGTGCATGCTACACGCCCAGCGATAGCGCAATCGCGCCCCTGGCGGGGGGTGAGGAGTGGTCCGCGCAGCGGACGGAAAGCCAATTGCTTGGCTTTCCGAACGACGAACGCCCGGAGCGACAGCGAAGGGCCGGGTCCGGCAGGACAGAGGGGGGCGGCCTGGCGCTCACGCTTGTGCTGGAGCAGCTCACAGCGCCTGCGTCGTATAATCCCCTTCGGCCTCGTAAAGTCCGTCTTCGATCTTGGTCTTGTGCACGACCTTGAGCTTGCCGCCTTCGATCTTGGAGATGTTCTGGATGCCAAAGCACTGGTGGATCTTGCCGTTGAAGGTCTTCGGTCCCTGCGGATGTTCCGGACCTTCGGCGAATTCGGTCAGCGCCTCGGTCGCCTCGACCAGCTTGGCGCGGTCTTCCGGTCCCTTGTAGCCGGCGTCCTCCATCGCCTTCTTGACGACGTAGAGCGTTTCCCAGCAGCCGAACATGTGGGCTGCGGTGGAGACGTCCTTGGGGTCGCCGACGGCGGCGCCATTGTCGTCGATGCCGACAGCAGCGCGATAGGCCTTCTGCGCCTCGGAATCATCGGCCTGCGCATAGCGCGGCGAGCCTTCCCAGAAATGGCTGCCATCGAGGAATTCGAGGCCGGGGCTGTTGATGTCGGTGGCTTCGAGCGAATCGATGAAGCCGAACAATTGCGGCCGGTTGGAGCCGTAGAACTCACCAAGCTCCTTGACGAAGGTGAGCACGGCCGGGCCGACCATGACGTGGTAGATCACCTCGGTCTCGGCCGGGATCTGCGGAAAATACTTGGTGAAGGACGATTCCGTCGGCGGGATGGCGATCTGCGCGATGACCTCGCCGCCTTGCGCCTTCAGCGCCGGCGGCAGGTAGTCGCGGTGATCGTAGCCGAAGGCGAAATCCGGGAAGATCTGCGTCACCTTCTTGCCGGCGTTAGCCGCGATCCACGGCGCCATCGACTGGATCTGGCTCTTCACGTCGGTGATGCCGGGCTGGAAGACATAGCGGTTCAGCTTGGTCGAGGCGACGTGATGGCCTTCGCTGACGACGAAATAGGGCATCTTGTTTTCGCCGGCGGCGGGCGCCGAGCCGATGACGACATGTGAAAACAGCGTACCGAAGACGATGTCGGTCTTGTGCTGGGTGGCGAACTTGCCGACCACCTCGGCGCCACGGCCGGGATCGGTGCCGTCATCCTCGATGATCACGTCGACCTGACGGCCATTGATGCCGCCGGCGGCATTGATCGCCTTGACCGCGGCAGCCGTGGTCTTTTCGTACCAGCGGCCATAGGCGGCGCCGATGCCGGTTCGGTGCGACTGGAAGCCGATCTTGATCGGCGCCGAACTCTGCGCCTGGGAATAGCGGACGAAGCCAGGGGCAAGGCCGAGGCCGGCGCCTGCGGCCAGACCCTTCAGTGCGGTGCGGCGGGTGAGCGTGGATCTGGAGAGATCGAAAAACCCATTCTTGTCAGTCACGGCAGTTCCCCTGTTTTTGAGTTTTGACTGGCTGCAACGAGGCAAAAAATCGCATGTGTACAAACTAAATCACCAAAGCCCCGACGTGGCAAGCGGGCTTTCCCCGAAGGCATGCTGGTCGCCTTTTCTCATCCGACAGTCGGCGTGGCAAGCAACCAGAGGCCGAAGACGGTGTAGGCGATCATCAGCAAGGTAAGCGGGAACTGGCTGAGGGCTGCGCGGGAGGGCTGTGGGTGCAGGCGCCAGGCGAAGCCGTGAGCGACGAGGACGGCGAGCACATGGCCCAGGATGATGGCGCCGGCCTGGATATTCCACAGCCACCACGCAGAGTCCGCCCCCGCAACGATGCCGGCCTCGATCTGCATATCGGCGGTGCCGAACAGGTTCCAGCCCATCGCGAACGGATCGGAAAGTGCCGCAAGCGCATATTGGCCGTCGACGAGCAGCGCCGTCAGATAATGCGCAATGTGATAGGCAAGCGCGATCGGCACGATCGACCACACCAGCTGACCGGCCGCCTGGTTAAGAATGTGGTCGCTGCCGGCAAGACGTTGGCCGAGCCAGACGGCAAGCAGGAACACCGCCGCCAGCAGCGCGAATGTCAGGATCAGCCCGAAAGTGCCGCTGCCGATCAGCGCCGTGCGGCCGGGAAATTCGAGCGGGTTGATGCCGAACAGGCCGAGCCAGAAGAAGGTTTTCGACAGGCCGTCGAAGGACACCGACGACAGGGCGAGCAGCAGGAAAGCCATGCCGCTGGCCGGCAAGGGCTCCGCGGCCAGCAGCTTGGCGCCCGGCCAGCACAGGGCAAGCCGGCCATGTTCGTTCCGTACCACAATTGCGAAACGCGCCACCATGGAGAAGAAGACCGTCAGGAATTCGCCGCTGCGGCTCCAGCCGCGATAGCCGAACGCCAGTATGGCGAGGAAAGAGAACAGCCAGTAGAGGCCGGCGGCCACGGCCAGACGCGCCGGATCGTCGGGCGCCGGATCGATGAGTTCGAACCAGGCAAAGGCGAAGAACAAGATGGCCGCAGGCCAGCAGCCGACCCATCGGGGCAGGCGCCATGTCCCGGTCCCGAACAGGCGCGAGGCGATACGCCATGGTCCATACCAGGGGTTCAGCCATGACCAGAGATCGCCGAAGAGGCCTTGCAACAGCGTGACGCCGGCCCACAAAAGGGTCCAGATCACCAAAGGCAGCGGGTTTGAAAGCGGGTCGTGGCTGCCGAAAAGGCCGGCGGCGATGAGAATTGCAAAGCCGGCAAAGGATATCAGGCTGATGGCGGCGCGGGCGCTGTCGCTGATGGTGAAGAGTTGCAAGCGCCGACGCCAGAATTTGTCGAGAGCCACGGGCGGCAGCAGGGCCAGCACGAGGAAGCTGACGGCCACTGCGAAAGCGCCGCCGGCGAGATAATAGCCGGTCGGCAGCAGCAGGACATGACCACGGTCGGAGGCATGGGCGAAGGCTGGGGTGGGGAGGAGGGCAAACAGCGCCGCAGATAATAACGCCAACAGCTGATGGCAGTGCTCTACGAGGCCCCCCTCTGTCCTGCCGGACATCTCCCCCTCAAGGGGGGAGATCGGCAGAACGGCCTGTTGGCGCCATTCTTCAAGCGTTGGAGATTGGCGAAAGCAGAGACCAAGTCCAATCTCCCCCCTTGAGGGGGAGATGTCCGGCAGGACAGAGGGGGGCGCCAAGGAACTCGGCCTATCCAAGAGCCCCACCACCCCACCCCTCACACCTTGACCAATTGCTCCACGCGGTCCTTCTCGCCAAAAATCCTGAGATACCGCTCGATCTCTTTCACATCGCCGGTCGCCTTGGCCGGATTGTCCGACAGCTTGACCGCTGGCCTGCCATTGGCCTCGGTGACCTTGCAAACCAGCGATATGGCGTCGAGGCTGTTGGTTTCCGTCGGCGCGCAGCCTTCGAAATCATTGGTCAGATTGGTGCCCCAGCCGAAGGACATGCGCACCTTGCCCTTGAAGTGGCGATAGGTCTCCTCGATGGTCTCGACCTCGAGCCCGTCGGAGAAGATCAGCAGTTTCTGCTTGGGGTCCTTGCCCTTGTCGCGCCACCAGGACAGGATTTTTTCGCCGCCTTCGATCGGCGGCGCGCTGTCGGGGCGAAAGCCCGTCCAGTCGGCCACCCAGTCCGGCGCATCGCGCAGGAACGATGCTGTGCCGAAGGCGTCGGGCAGCACGATCAGCAGATTGCCGCCATAGTAGCGCTGCCAGTCCTGCAGCACCTTGTAAGGCGACTGTCTCAGCTCTTTTTCCGAGTCGGCAAGCGCGGCAAACACCATCGGCAGCTCATGTGCGTTGGTGCCGAGCGCTTCGAGGTCGTTGTCCATGGCCAGAAGCACGTTGGAGGTGCCGGTGAACGCCTCGCCGATGCCTTCCTTCAACGCCTCGACACACCAGCGCTGCCATAGGAAGGAATGGCGCCGGCGCGTGCCGAAGTCCGAGATGCGGATGCCGGGCAGCGCCTTCAGCCGCTCGGTCTTGGCCCACATCTTGGATTTGGCGCGGGCATAGAGCACGTCGAGCGCGAAAGGCCCGAACGCCCGCATGGCTGCGCGAGATCGGAGTTCATTGATGATGGCGAGCGCCGGGATTTCCCACAGCGTGGTGTACATCCACGCCCCGCTGAAGGTCAGTTCATACTGCCCGTCGCGCTTCGACAGCTCGTATTCGGGCAGCCGGAAGCCTTCCAGCCAGGCGAGGAATTCCGGTTCGAAGATCTGCTTGCGGCCGTAGAAATTGTTACCGCCGAGCCAGATCATCTCCTTCTTGGAGAAGCGCAAGGTGCGGGCATGGTCGAGTTGTTCGCGCAATTCGCCCTCGTCGATCTCGTCGGCAAGGCGCACCGAGGTCGTGCGGTTGATCAGCGAGAAGGTTGCGTCGACCTTGGGATACATGCCCCAGATCATCTGCAGCATCAAAAGCTTGTAGAAATCCGTGTCGAGCAGGCTGCGCACGATCGGGTCGAGCTTCCAGGTGTGGTTGTAGACGCGCCGCGCAATATCGGTCTTAGCCATGTTTCAACACCGCCTTCGCTGCCTGCCATCCACAATCGCGACAGGCCTCATAGCATCGAATCGGCCGCAACGCTGCCCGCTTTCAGGCTGGCCCGACAAAAAGAGCTGCCTGCATGCGGCGGCGCGCAGCCCGGCATCAGCTTGCGGATTTGCCGCCCATCACCCTGAGCGCCGGACGCTTGCGGCGGCTGACGATGCGGCCGGCCACAGGGGCGTCGGCGCGCCCATCGTCCCCCGCTTTCTCGGCAAACAGCCAGTCGACGAACACCTGCACGATCGGCGTCGTCCGCATCTCGTTGCGGCAGACGACATAAAAATCGTCGACCGCCGGCACCGACAGGCTGAACGGCGCGACCAGCATGCCCCTGGCCAGCAGCGCGCTTGCCGTCACCGAGTCGCCCAGCGCCACGCCATGGCCGTGCACCGCTGCCTCGGTCGCCATACGCGCATCGCCGAAGTGATGGCGGCGGCCCCGCTCCAGGTCCAGCGCATCGGCGGCAGCCAGCCAGGTGTGCCACTCGCGGCCGTCATCGCCATGCAGGAAGACATGATCGGCGAGATCCCTGACGCTGCGGATCGGCCGGTTGTTGATCAAGGTCGGGCTGACCACGGGGAACAGTTCGAGGCCCGACCATTTGCGCATCCAGCAATCGGTCCAGCTGCCGTCGCCATAATGCACGCAGACATCGATATTGGGCGCCCGCAAATCCTTGGGATCGTTGGACGGAATAAGCGTCAGCCTTATGTCGGGATATTGCGCCATGAAACTGCCGAGCCGCGGTGTCATCCACAGCAACAGTAGCGCCGGCACGCAGGAGACCGAAAGTGTGCCGCTGCTCGCCGGCCTTGTCATGCGCTGGGTGGCGGCGGCGATGCCGTCGAACGCGGTCGACACCGCCGGCAGAAGCTCCGCGCCATGCGGTGTCAGCTTGACCCGCTGGCCGACCCGCTCGAACAGCTTGACACCGAGCGACTGCTCGAGCGCCTTGATCTGGTGGCTGACGGCGCCATGAGTGACGTTCAGCTCAGTCGCCGCCTTGGTCAGTGAACCATGGCGAGCCGTTGCCTCGAAGGCGCGCAGCGGATTGAGCGGTGGCAGGCGCTTGGTCATGGTACCACTTTGTTGTGAGATTTTCTCACAGAAAACACCCTAACAATATCAATTGATTTTTCAATGCCACTGCCAGACACTTGAGTTTAGAACAGCATCAAGACATGAAATCTGCAGGCAGCCAGCGGGACAGCGGCCCGGCCGGATGACGGTCGGTTCGCAGGCGTCACCCGCGCCGGCACTGCATCAGCCCAGGAGGAGCGGACATGGGATACGATCGCGGCAAGCTCGATGCGTTGCGTCGCAAATATGGTGAAAGCCATGGCGGCGAGATGTTCGACCCGAAATTCCGCAAGGTCGCCGACAAGATCTTCTCCAAGAGCGGCACGCGGCTGGCGCCCTATTCAGGCATCCCGACCTTTCTTGCCGCGCCCTACCGCGAAATATCGGCCGACAATCCGGATTTCGGCGATTTGCAGGTGGCGATGATCGGCGTGCCGATGGATCTCGGCGTCACCAACCGCCCGGGCTCGCGCTTCGGGCCAAGGGCGTTGCGCGCCATCGAGCGCATCGGGCCCTACAATCACGTGCTGGAATGCGCGCCGACGCATGAGCTCAGGGTCGCCGACATTGGTGACACGCCGTTCCGCAGCCGCTACCGGCTTGAGACCAGCCATGAGGATATCGAGCGCCGCACCAACCAGATCGTCGATGCCGGGGTCATTCCGCTGTCGATCGGCGGCGACCATTCGATCAGCCATCCAATTCTGAAGGCCGTCGGCAAGAAGGCCCCGGTGGGGTTGATCCATATCGACGCCCACTGCGACACCAGTGGCCTGTTCGACATGACCAAGTTCCACCATGGCGGCCCGTTCCGCAACGCGGTGCTTGACGGCGTGCTGGACCCGACGCGCACGATCCAGATCGGCATCCGCGGCTCGGCCGAATATCTGTGGGAGTTCACCTACGAGTCCGGCATGACCGTGGTGCATGCCGAGGAGGTGACCGGCCTCGGCATTCCGGCGATCATCGAGAAGGCGCGCAAGATCGTCGGCGACGGCCCGACCTATGTCTCCTTCGACATCGACAGCGTCGATCCGGCCTTCGCGCCGGGCACCGGCACGCCGGAGGTCGGCGGGCTGACGACGCGCGAAGTGCTTGAACTCCTGCGCGGCCTCAAAGGTCTCAACATCGTCGGCGGCGACGTCGTCGAGGTGGCGCCGCAATACGACGCCACCACCAACACGGCGCACGCTGCGGCGCAGGTGCTGTTCGAGATACTGAGCCTGATGGTGTTCAGCCCGGCGATAACAGGCAAGGGCGCCTGACGTCTAGAAAAGCAAAGGCAGCCGCCGCGCTGGAGCCGGCGGCCGACCCGAACAAACAAAGCTTCCAGACAGGGGAATGACAATGACAATCCGTAAGACATTTGCCTCCATCGCCGCCGTGCTGATGCTCGGCACGGCCGGTTTCGGCCTCGCAGTTCAGGCCGCTAGCGCCGATGCGCTGGCGGACATCACCAAGGCCGGCACCATCAATGTCGGCGTCTTCGCCGACTTTCCGCCCTTCTCCTCGGCCAGCGCCGACATGAGCCTCAAGGGCTATGACATGGATGTCGCGCAATACATCGCCGATACGCTCAAGGTGAAGCTCAATCCCATCGCCGTCACCGGCCAGAACCGCATCCCGTATCTGAACGATCATCGCGTCGACCTGCTGATGAGCGTCGGCTATTCGAAGGAACGCGAGCAGGTCATCGACTTCGCCGCTGCCTACGCGCCCTACTACATCGCCGTGATCGGTCCGGCAGCGCTTGCCGTCAAAGGCAAGGAAGACCTCGCCGACAAGTCGATCGCCGTCAATCGCGGCACGCTGGAAGACACCTCGCTCACCGAGGCAGCACCGGCATCGGCCGACATAAAGCGCTTCGACAACTACAATTCGGTGATCCAGGCCTTCATCTCCGGCCAGACGCAGCTGATGGTCGTCGGCAACGACGTCGGCGCGCAGGTGCTGGCCAAGCAGGACGCACTGAAGCCGGAGCAGAAGTTCCAGCTTCTGACCTCGCCTTCGCATATCGGCCTCAACAAGAACGAAGACGGCCTGAAGAAGGCCGTCAACGATGCGGTCGCCAAGATGCTGGCCGACGGCAAGCTGGACGAAAGCTCGAAAGCCTGGCTGAAGACGCCGCTCAATCCCGACAATCTCAAGGATTGAGTTTCCGTGGCCTTTGCCTGGCTCCCGGGTGCCCTGGGCGACATCGCGCATGGCGCGGCCACGACGATCCTGCTGATCGCCGTGACCACGCTGGCCGGAACGCTGCTCAGCATCCTGGGTGCCGCGGGGCGGCGAAACGGCCCGGTGCTGCTCAAGCGGGCAATCGCCTGCTATGTCGAGGTGATGCGCAACACGCCGTTCCTGGTGCAGTTGTTCTTCATCTTCTTTGGGCTGCCCAGCCTGGGCGTCCGGCTCGACCCGCTCCTGGCCGCCATGCTGGCGATGACGCTCAACATGGCGGCCTACACCATCGAGATCGTCGGCGCCGGGCTCGACGCCGTGCCCGGCGGGCAGACGGAAGCAGCGCTGGCCCTTGGGCTGCGGCCACGCCAGGTGTTCGTCAAGATCGTGCTGCCGCAGGCGCTCAAGATCATCTACCCCGCGCTCACCAGCCAGATCGTCATCATGATGTTGGAGTCCGCCGTCGTGTCGCAGATCGCCGTGCGTGAGCTGACCTACGAGGCCGACATGCTGCAGGCACGCACCTTCCGCTCCTTCGAGACCTATTTCGTCGTGACGCTGGTCTATCTCGCTCTGTCGATGGCCTTGCGCCGGCTGCTGGTGTCAGGCGGGCGCCGCGCGCTCGGAGCCGGTGTGTCATGATCGAGTTCACCTTCTGGGACATCGTCCGCAACCTACTGCTCGCCGCCCGGTGGACGGTGCTGCTATCGCTGGCCGCCTTTATCGGCGGCGGCATCGTCGGCATGATCGTGCTGTTCTTCAGGATCGCCAAGAATAAGTGGAGCAGGCGTGTCGCCTCCGGCTACATCGCCCTCTTCCAGGGAACGCCGCTCTTGATGCAGCTGTTCCTGATGTTCTTCGGCCTGCCGATGCTGGGCCTGCGCATCGAACCCTGGACCGCGGCGGCGCTCGGCCTCACCTTCTTCGCCAGCGCCTATCTCGCCGAGATCTGGCGCTCCGGCGTCGCGGCGCTACCCCTCGGTCAATGGGACGCCGGTGCCAGCCTCGGCCTGCACTATCTGCAGGAACTCAGGCTGATCATCCTGCCGCAGGCGTTTTCGATCACCCGCGCACCCACGGTCGGCTTCCTGGTGCAGCTGATCAAATCGACGGCGCTCACCTCGATCATCGGCTTCGAGGAGCTGGTGCGGACCTCCAACGCCATCAACAATGCGACCTTCGAACCGTTCAAGGTATACGGACTGGTGGCGCTGATCTTCTTCGTCATGTGCTTTCCGCTGACGCAATACGCCCGCAGGCTCGAGAAACAGGCGGCTGCTCGCTGACGCGCCAAGGCAGCGCCCGATTTCAGACCGGCAACCCAAGCTGCTTGCGCAGGCTCTTGTCGAATGCGGATGCGGGGACGAAACGGCGCAGGAAACTGACCTGGCGCGCCATTTTTCCCGCCGCATAGCGTTTCTTCGGCGCGGGATCGGTCGCTGCTGCCAGAATGGTCTTGGCGACCACTTCGGGCGCATCGCCTTTTTCCATCGATTTCCGCACTGACATAGTCATCCCGGCGCGCGCGGAGTCGTAGATTTCGAGCGACCGGTCGGGGGCGGCAAGATTGTCCTCGAATGATGTGCGGGTATAGGCGGGCTCCACCAGCGAAACGCGAATGCCGAAGGGGCGCAATTCGTGATCGAGCGACTCGGAATACCCTTCGATGGCGTGTTTGGTCGACGAGTAAAGCGCGAAATAGGGAGCGGGGATGAACCCCTGTACCGAGCTCAAATTTACGATTCTGCCCTTCCCTTGGCGCCGCATTGCCGGCAGCACCGCGTTGGTCACGCGCAAGACGCCGAAGACGTTCACGTCGAACAGCGCCTTGGCCTGGGCGGTCGAGGACTCCTCCGCGCCGCCAAACAGCCCCATGCCGGCATTGTTGACAAGCACGTCGATGCGTCCGGCCGCGGCCAGAACGTCATCGACCATTGTCGCGACGGACGCGTCGTCGGTCACGTCGCAGGTCAGCATGGTCACGCCGGCGGATTGCTGTGAGGCCGTGCGACGGCTGGTTCCGAAGACGCGAAAGCCAGCGCCGAGCAAGGCGTCGGCGGTAGCGCGCCCGATGCCGGAAGATGCCCCTGTGACAAGGGCGACGCCGGGACTGGTCTTGTTCATGGATTCATATCCTTCTTTGCGTTGGATCGGATTGGGAAAAGCATTGAGATAGGCCGGGGCAAAGGGCGTCGGTCATGACTGCGTCTGGCCACCGCTAGTTCCAGCGTCTGAACAGGGCGCTGGCATTCACGCCGCCAAAGCCGAAGCCATTGGAGATCGCGTACTCCATCTCCATGGGCCGGGGTGCGTTGGCGACGAAGTCGATTCCGTCGCCGGCCGGATCGGCCTCGCCCAGGTTGAGGGTTGGCGGGGCGACCTGATCCCTGAGCGCCAGGATTGCGAAGATCGCACCAAGCCCGCCGGCCGCTCCGAGCAGGTGTCCGGTCGCCGATTTCGTGGCACTGACAGCTATCGCGAAATCGCGCCCGAACACGCTCTTGATCGCTTCGATCTCACCCAGGTCGCCGACTGACGTGGAGGTCGCATGCGCATTGAGATGACGAACGTCGCGTGGCGAAATCCCTGCCTGGGCAATCGCGATCTGCATGGCCCGGCGCGCGCCGTCGCCGTCCTCTGGCCCGGAGGTGACGTGATGGGCATCCGCCGTCGTGCCGTAGCCGACGAGCTCAGCAATCGGTTTTGCGCCGCGCGCCAACGCGTGGCTCAACGCCTCGATGACCAGCACGCCGGCCCCTTCGCCCATGACGAAGCCGTCCCGCGATGTGTCGAAAGGGCGCGAGGCTTGAGCCGGTGCCCAATTGAAGCCGGTTGAAAGAGAACGAGCGGCGGCGAAACCGCCGAGACTGACGGTATTGATGCACGCTTCCGTTCCGCCGCACACGGCGATGTCGGCTTCGTTGGCGCGGATCAGGCGGGCGGCGTCGCCGATCGCCTGGATGCCCGCCGCGCACGCCGTCACCGGTGCGCCGAGTGGACCTTTGAAGCCATGACGGATCGAGATGTGGCCCGCCGCGAGGTTCACCAGGAAGGACGGCACCGTAAAGGGAGACAGGCGGCGGGCGCCACGCAGGTCCACCGTGCGCACCGCCTCGGTGATGGCCGGGAACCCGCCGACACCTGAAGCGATGATCGTGGCCGTGCGCAGGCGATCCGTCTCCAAGGCAGGCTTCCATTGCGCCTGCGCAAGCGCCTCTTCCGCCGCCGCCAGCGCGAAGAGAATGAACCGGTCTACCTTGCGCTGATCCTTCGCGGACAGGACGGCATCGGCATCGAAACCAGCCTCGGGGTCTTCGCCCAGGGAGGGAACCACGCCGCCAATCTTAGCCGGTAGCTCTCCCACCACATCGTCAGGAAGCCTGCGAACGCCAGACCGGCCAGCAAGCAGGCGTGACCAGGACGCTTCGACATTGGCGGCAAGGGGCGTGACCGCACCCATGCCCGTGACGACAATCCGTTCCATCTGCTCTCCTATCCTTGCTGTGCTGGCGGCGCTGCTCGCGCCGTTCAAGTAGCGACTGCTTCGCGAACCTGATCGGCCGCCGCATCCAGAAAAGCCTGCGCAAGGTCGGGGTCGTTGACGACCCGCGAGAGCACGACCGCGCCGACCATCGTCGAGAGAACGGCCATTGCCTTGTTGCCGGTCTTTTCGCTGTCGCCCTCGCCAACCCAACCGCCGAGCATCTCAAGGTACGCCTTGATGCCGGCTTCGAATGATGCCTTCACCTCGGCACCTTGCCTGGCCGCATCCGAGCCCAGCGCAACGACCGGGCAGCCGTCCATCTTTTCTCCGCGATGATCCATGCTGAGGTAGAATGAGATCACCCCGTCGAGCGGGTTCCCGGGATTTGCCGCGGTCGCGGCCGACCATTTGTGGGTGGCGCTTTCCATCGCCCGCCTGGACGCCAGCGCCGCCAGATCGTCCTTCGACTCGAATTGCTTGTAAAAGGCGCCCTGGGTCAGCCCGGCCCCTTTCATCAGATCCTTGAGGCCGATGCCGTCGAACCCGCGCTCCCGAAAAAGCCGGCTTGCCACATTGATCACGGTCTCACGGTTTTCCGCGGCCTGAGTGCGACTTACACGCATCGTCATCTCCTTTTTTAGATTGCATTCGTAATCTATACCCTATATAGAGGGTGAACGCAATCTAAAAAAGGACAAATGAGATGATCCGCAAAACCTTGGGCGCCTCGCTGCTGGCGGCGCTGTTTCTTGCAACCCCGGCTCTTGCCGAGGAAGCCACCATCGGGCGCCCGATCGAAGGCGGTAGCCTGCACCAGGGACACCTGGACATGGTGGCCTACTACGTTCCGCGCGGCGACCTGCTTGAGGTCACCGCCACTTTCGCACCGAAGGCCGGGGGTGATCCGCTGCGGGTTGTCATGGGCCTCGCCAACAGTGACTCCGTGGCGTTTTCCATACCTGGCCACCCGGGCCCGCTCTACGCGTTCTCAAGGTCCGGTGAGGAGGTGACGGTCTCGACCGAGACGGACACATCCCTGCGAGCCGACGCGACAATGCCCTGACCTGACGCGCAGGCCGCGGCCGAGCGATGCTGGCCGGGGTCTCGCGTCGGAACGGCGCGCCACCGATAAGTTTGGAGAGAGGTCATATGCTTTACAGCTATTTTGTCGAGAAATCGATCCGGCAGAGCTTCGACGACGTCAACAACCATCGCTGGGATGCGGCGGTGAAGGCCATCGCGCCGCATGTTCATCACCGGGTTGGTGGCGCACACGCGCTTGGTGGCGAGCGTCACGACAAGCAAGCCCTGCGCCGGTGGTTCGAGCGCCTCGGCCGTGTCCTGCCCACTCTCCATCTCACGGTCAACCACGTGTGGGTGAAGGGCTGGCCGTGGCATACCACCGTGTTTGCCCAGTGGGATGGCACCGCTACCCTGCTCAACGGCGATACGTCCTACGTCAACCGTGGTCTCCACGTGTTCACGCTGCGGTGGGGCAGGGTTCATGCGCTCGAGGAATTCTACGATTCACAGGCGGCGGCGCGCGCTCTCGCCGCCCAGGCCGCAGCCGGCCTCGAAGAAGCTGTCGCCGAACAGATAACAAGCTAGCACAAGCGCGGTCCGAGGACGCCCAAGGTCTACGGGCCGGTGGCGCCGATCGTCTTCGTCTCGTGCCTTGCGCCCACGCACTATGCGCGGAGGCTCGAGAAGCGAGCGCTGGCGCGCTGGACTGCAGGCCCTGCATCGATTCCGGTGCTGTCGCGGCAACGGTCGAGCCGAGGCAGGCATACAGCTTTCCTGTTGGGAATAGGACTTGACATCTTGCCGTTCGAATTGTCCATTTGAAGCTTGACCGGGCCGAACGGGGCGGCGAGGGACAGGGGCAAACCGGCGGGTGGATAGACAGTCGAGTCGAGTGCTGTTGAGGACGGTCGGGCTGACAAAAGCCTTTCGAGGGCTGGTTGCCCTGCGTGATCATTCCATCGAGCTCCACGAACGTGAAATCGTTGGGGTAATCGGGCCGAATGGCTCGGGCAAGAGCACGCTTTTCAACCTGATCACCGGCTTCTCCCAGCCGAATTCCGGTAGCATCGAGATGGAGGGCCGGTCGATCGTCGGCCTGCGCACATCGCAGATCGTCGCGATGGGCATCGCCCGCACCTTCCAGGGCTCTCGCCTGTTCGGCAGCCTCAGCGTCGCGCAGAACGTGCTGACGGCGGCGCAGTTGCGCCATCCTGTCGGCGCCGCCGATACCGTGCTGCGCGGTCGGCGTTATCGCGAGCGGGTGGCCGCGACCCGGCAGAAGGCCGACGAACTCCTCGACCTCATGGGCCTGACAGATCAGGCCGGCAGGGTCGCCGCGGATCTTCCCTACGGCGATCAGCGGCGGCTGGAGATTGCGCGTGCGTTGGCGACCGGCCCGCAACTGCTGTTGCTCGATGAGCCCGCTGCCGGTCTTGATTCCAACGAGACCAAGGTGTTGGCAGCGCTGATCCGGACGATCCGTGACCGCTATGGCGTAACGGTGGTCGTTGTCGAGCACGACATGGACCTGATCATGGCGCTGTGCGAACGCATCCAGGTGCTGGCGACTGGCGAGGTGATCTGCGTCGGAACACCGGAGCAGGTACGCGAACACCCGAAAGTGCGGGAGGCGTATCTTGGCCACGCCTAGCCCCGTTCTGCTCAGCGTCGAGAACCTCGAGGTCAATTTCGGCGCGGTGCGTGCGCTGAAGGGCATTTCGCTCGACGTCCATGCCGGCGAGGTGGTGGCGTTGGTGGGCGCCAACGGCGCCGGCAAGAGCACGACCTTGCGCACCATTTCCGGCCTGTCGCGGCCGCGCGGCGGCAGGATCATCTTCGATGGCAAGCCGATTGGAGGTATCGCTCCGTCGCGCATCGTAAGTCTGGGCATCGCGCAGAGCCCGGAGGGCAGGCGCCTGTTCGGCGGCCTGACGGTGGCTGACAATCTGCGGCTCGGCGCCTGCACCCGCACCGACAAGGAGGCCGTCGTCAGAGACAGCGAGCGCATGTTCATGCTGTTCCCGATTCTCAAGCAGCGGCTGAAGCAGCTGGCCGGCACGCTGTCGGGCGGCGAACAGCAGCAGCTTGCTTTGGCGCGCGCGCTGATGGCGGCGCCGCGCCTGCTGCTGCTCGACGAGCCTTCGCTCGGCGTTGCGCCGCTGCTGGTGCGCCACATCTTCAGCGCGCTTGCCGAACTGAAGCGCCAGGGCATGACGATGCTTCTGGTGGAACAGAACATCACGCTCGCGCTGGACCTCGCCGACCGCGCCTATGTGCTGCGCACGGGTCAGGTGGCGCTGTCGGGCCGGTCCGCGGAACTGCGCGACAGCGAACGCGTGGCGCAGGCATATCTCGGGGCGGCAACATGACCCAGCTGGACTATATCCTGCAGCAGATCGTCAATGCGGTGAGCCTCGGCAGCCTCTACGCACTGGTGGCGGTCGGTCTGTCGATCGTCTTCGGCGTCCTCAAGCTCACCAATTTCGCGCATGGCGACGTCATGATGGTAGGTGCCTTCGGGGTTGCCTTGCTGGTCGGCATCGGCGTTCCGTTCCCGGTCGCCGTGATCTGCGGCATCGCCGCGGCCGCCGTCGCCGGCTTCCTCATCGAACGCATCGCCTACCGCCCGATCCGCGACGCGCCCGACGTCGCGCGACTGCTGACCAGCCTCGCCGTCACCTACATCATCGAGAATGTCGGCATCCTGGTGTTCACCTCCTCGCCGCGCAATTTTCCACTCCCCGATATTCTCAACACCTCCTGGGAAATGTCGAACGGCGCCATCACCTTCACCAGCATCAATCTCCTGACCATCGCGCTGACCTTCGTGTCGCTGCTGCTCCTCGGCTGGTTTATCACGCGCACCACGACTGGGCTCGGCATGCGCGCCGCAGCCGAGGACATGTCGGCGGCACACCTTGTCGGTCTGAACGTCAACCGGCTGATCATCGTCGCCTTCATCGTCGCATCCGCCTATGCCGGCCTCGCCGGCATTTTGTGGGCGGCGCAGGCCGGCGTGGTGCAGCCGCAGATGGGCTTCACGCCGCTCCTGAAGGCTTTCGTGGCGGCAATCATCGGCGGCTTCGGGTCGATCGCGGGCGCCCTGGTCGGCGGCTACATATTGGGCGCGCTGGAGATATTCATCGTCGCATTCCTGCCGAGCAGCGTCTCGTCTTATCGCGACGCAATCGTCTTCGCCGTGCTGATCGCCTTTCTCTTGGTGCGCCCGGGCGGGCTGCTCCAGCCAAACCGGGAGATAAAGCTGTGAGCCGGGAAGCGCGGATCACACTCCTCGTCCTCGTCGCCCTGGTGGCGGGGGCAGCTGTCGCATTCGGTGCGCCGCACGTGCTGAGCGACTATTTCGTCCGGATTATCCTGCTGATCGCGCTGAATGCAATCCTGGTGCTGGCGCTGTCGCTGAGCAACGGTTTTACCGGCGTGTTTTCGCTCGGTCATGTCGGCTTCATCGGCGCCGGCGCGTATATTTCGGGGATCCTGTCGATCCCGGTGCAGCAGAAGATGGCATTGCTGCCGCATTTGCCGGCGTTTCTGCATGCTTTCAGTCTCCCCTTCCTGCCGGCGACGCTGGTGGCAGGCGTTCTGACGGCACTGCTTGCGGTGGTCGTCGGTTATCCCTTGATGCGCCTGTCGGGCTATTTCGTTTCGGTGGCGACGATGGGATTCTTGATTATCGTCAACGTGGTGCTGATCAATGCGTCGGATTTCACCCGAGGCGCCCGCACGTTTACCGGCGTGCCGCTGGAGACGACGTTGCCCTGGGTGATGGGTTGGCTCGCCATCACGGTGTTCGTTCTGGCACGCCTGGTTTATTCGCCTTTCGGGCGCGCCATGAAGGCGGTGCGCGACGACACGATCGCGGCCAGCGCTGTCGGAATCGGCGTGCTGCGGACCAGACTGATCGCCTTCGTCATCGGCGCGTTCTTCTCAGGCGTCGGCGGGTCGCTCTATGCGCATTATCTCGGCTCGTTTTCGCCGAACACGTTCTACTTCGCGCTGACGATGAGTCTGATCACAATGCTGGTGCTGGGCGGCATGGGCTCCCTGACCGGCGCGGTGGTCGGTGTCATCTGCGTTTCGCTGTTGTCGGAGATCCTGCGCTCGGTCGAACGCGGCTTCACGATCGGCGATTTCGCGGTGCCGGCCCTGTTTGGCGCCAGCCAGATCGTGCTCGGCTTCATCTTCATTCTAGTCATGATCTTCCGGCCGAAGGGGATCATGGGGGACCGGGAACTTACGTTCGGATCAACCCAAAGATCGGCAACGGTGAACCAGACAGAGGAACGAAAACGATGATCAAACTCACTCGACGCGGTACCATCGGCCTGGGACTTGGCGCATTCTTCGCGCTTGCCTCGGCCAGCACGGCACTTGCTGCCGACACCATCAAGATCGGCTATCCGGCAAACCTGACCGGCATCCAGGCCTCGCTCGACGGTCCGATGCTGAATGGCGCCAAGCTGGCAGCGAGCGAAATCAACGCCGCCGGCGGCGTGCTCGGCCAGCAGATAGAACTGGTGATCTACGACTCCAAGAGCGATTCGACGACGATCTCGACCGTCGCCAGCCAGTTGATCGACAGCGACAAGGTCGTCGGCATCATCGGCTTCGCCGATTCCGACTCGGTGCTGGCCATCGGACCGCAGGTCCAGACGGCGCAGATACCGTTCATAACGCCAGGCGCGACCTCGCCGAAATTGCCGAGCCAGCTCGGCAACGAGATCTTCCTCGCCGCCTTCGGCGACAACGTTCAGGCTGCGGTTGGCGCGGAATTTGCGCTGAACAAGCTGAACGGCAAAACCGCCTACCTGCTGACCGACATCGGCACTGAATACACAACGCTGCTGTCGGACTACTTCGTCACCGCCTACGAGCATGGCGGGGGCAAGATTTTGGAGCGCGACACCTACAAGATCGGCGACAAGACCTTTACCGCGCAGATCGCCAAACTGAAGGCGCTGTCGCCGCAGCCAGACTTCGTCTATGCCTCGTCGAATGCCGAGGAAATCGGCCTGATCTTGAAGCAGATGCGCCAGGCCGGCATCAACCTGCCGGTGGTCGGCGGCGACGGCTACGACACGCCCTTGCTGATCCAGGTCGGCGGCGACGCGGCCAAGGACACCTACTTCACCACCCACGCCTATATCGGTGAGGGCGCCACCCCGAAGGTGCAGGCCTTTATCGACGCCTACACCAAGTCGGTCGGCAATGCCCCGGAGAACGCGTTCGCTGCGCTCGGCTACGACTCGGTCAAGCTGATGGCCGACGCGATCAAGCGTGCCGGTGCGCCGGATCCGGCCAAGATCCGTGACGCGCTGGCCGCTACGTCCGGGCTCGACGGCGTGACCGGCACGATCACCTACCGCCCGGGCATTTCGGTGCCGGACAAGTCGGTCTCGGTCATTGGTGTCAAGGACGGCAAGCTTGTCCTGGCAAGTGAAGCGGCACCGACCTTCGTCGCGGAGCCGTGATCTTGTCCACTCCGGGCTCCCTTTGGGACATCTACAGGTCGCGGCTCTCCGCCGCGACCTTCACCGACCTGACGCATGCGTTTCATCCGGGTCAGCCGCATTTCCCGGCCTTCCCGGACGAGGAGCGCAGTGCGTTGCTCGATTTTTCGAAGGGCGATGCCTTCCAGGTCCACCACTACGCCTTCGTCGGACAGTGGGGCACCCATGTCGATCCGCCGGTGCACTTCATCGACGGCGGCCGCTCGATCGACCAACTGCCGGTGGCGGAGATGCTTCTGCCGCTGGTCATCCTCGACATCAGCGACAGGGTCGCCGCCGATCCCGACGCGACGCCGACGCTCGACGACATTTCGGCCTGGGAGGCGCGGAACGGCCGTATCCCGGAAAAGTGTTTTGTCGCACTTCGCACCGGCTGGTGGCCGCGCTGGCCGGACCCCGTGGCGTTTCGGAACAAGTCGGCCGACGGTATCTCGCATGCGCCGGGTTGGTCGAAGCCGGTGCTGGAGGAGCTTTTGGAACGCCGCGGTGTTGCTGCGATCGGGCACGAGGGCATGGACACTGATCCCGGCCGTGCCATTTCCGCAGGTGACGCAAGCCTGGAATACTATGTGCTGTCGCGCGACTGCTGGCAGATCGAGCTCTTGGCCAATCTCGACAAGGTGCCCGAAGCCGGCGCGTTGATAATGGCAAGCTGGCCAAAGCCAAAGGCCGGATCTGGCTTCCCGGCTCGCGCTGTCGCCATCCATGAAGCGGCCGGCTGAACGCGTGAAGCCGCTGCTGGCGGCGGTCGAGGGGCCGCCGCACAACGATCATCAGACACGGAATTCAGACATGGATATAGATACAGTCCGCGATGCTTTTCCGGCGATGGCGAGAGGTGCCGAGCCGAAGAAGCGGATTTTCTTCGACAATCCCGCGGGAACCCAGATGGCGAGCCGTTCGATCGAGCGTATGACGTGTGCCATGATCGAAACCAACGCCAATCTTGGTGGCTATTTCGAAACCTCACTCGCGGCCCAGGCGATGGTCGACGACGCGCATCAGGCGATGGCCGATTTCTTCAATGCCGCCGACCGGCGTGAGGTGGTGTTCGGCCAGAACATGACAACTCTGACTTTCGCCGTCTCGCGCGTCATCGGCCGCGATCTGAACGCCGGCGACGCCATCGTGCTGACGCGCATGGATCATGACGCCAACGTCGCACCCTGGCTGATGCTGGCGGAGGATCGGGGGCTTGAAGTACGCTGGATCGACCTCGATCCAAAAACCTTCGAACTCGACCTGTCGACGCTGGAGGCGACTATCGACGAGGACGTCAAGCTGGTCGCCGTCGGCTATGCCAGCAACGTTACCGGCACGATCAACGACGTGAAGCGGATCGCGCAGCGCGCCCGCGCGGTCGGGGCGCTGAGCTATATCGACGCGGTGCAGTTCGCGCCGCATGGGGTGATCGACGTCCAGGAGATCGGCTGTGATTTCCTGGTTTGCTCGGCCTACAAATTTTTTGGACCGCATCACGGGGTGTTGTGGGGCCGTTTCGATCTGCTGCAGGCGCTGACCGCCTATAAGGTGCGCGCGGCTTCCAATACGCCACCTGGAAAATTCGAGACGGGAACGACAAGCCGCGAGGCGCTTGCCGGGGTGCTTGGCGCCGTCGAGCACTATGCCTGGCTCGGACAGTCCTTCGGCAACGTCCACCCGCAGGCGACGCGGCGGGAGCGCATCGTCGCCGGCATTGAAGTCGCCGACCGTTATGAGCGTGTCCTGACAGCACGGCTGATTGCCGGATTGTCCAGAATTGATGGCGTCTTGATCCAGGGCATATCCGATGTGGCGGCGCTGGCGCGCCGTGTGCCTACCGTGTCGATCACCGTTGACGGAACCGATCCCGCGGACATCGCCAAGGCGATGGCAGAGGAAGGCATCTATCTCTGGCACGGTCACAATTACGGTTTGGAGCCAATCAAGCGGCTGGGGCTTGCGGACCGCAACGGTGTCGTCCGCATCGGGCTGGCCCATTACAACACCGAGGCGGAAGTCGATTTCCTGCTGGCGAAGCTGGCGGACTGGATGAAGACGCGGACCTGACATGCGCGACAGAAACGGAACCCCGAGGATCGGCGTCAAGCTGCGCCATGCCAGACAGGTGCTTGGCCTCAGCCTGGAAGAGCTCGGCGCCCGCATCGGGCTGACAGAGGGTTATCTCTCGAAAATCGAAAACGACCGCGCTACGCCGTCCATGGCGGCTCTGCACCGGCTGGTGCAGGCACTGGGCATCAACATGAACGCGATGTTCGGCACGCTGCAGCACAATGCCTCGGAAGTGTTCGTTTTGCGGCAAAACGAGCGTCCGCACATGGAGACGGGACATCGGCGTTCGGGCAACCATGTCGTGCTCGAGCAATTGGTGCCGTCCGGTCCGGAATATCTGCTGCAGATCAACGTTCATGTGATCGAGGCCGGCGGCGGCAGCCCCGAGTTGATCAGCCACAAGGGACAAGAGTTCGGCTACGTGCTCGAAGGTTCCGTCGAATTGCTGGTCGAGGCGAACGTGGTGGCGCTCGAGGCAGGCGACGCGTTCTATTTCAACTCCGAACTCGGCCACGGCTACCGCAATATCGGTTCGACCACGGTCCGCATCCTCTGGGTCAACACGCCGCCGACATTCTGACCGCCTCCAGCGCGGCGCCGGATTTCGAGGGAGTTCTGAAGACGTCGTTCAATGAGCCAACGTCCACAGGACAACAGCCGCCGAGCCCAACCGTCCTGTTCAATGCCCGAACGCGAGCGGCGGCGCCAGTCGGTCGCGCCGCAGCCAGCGCGCCAGCAGCAGCGCGGCCACCACGGCCAGCCCCGTCGACAGGCCGATCCAGATGCCGACGCCATGCAGGCCGAAATGGAAGGCGAGCAGCACGCCGAGCGGCAGGCCGACGCCCCAATAGCCGATCGCGGCATAGATCATCGGCACCTTTGTGTCGTGCAGGCCGCGCAGCATGCCGGCGGCCACCGCCTGGGCGCCGTCGAAGACCTGGAACAGCGCCGCGAAGACCAGGAACGACACGGCAAGTTCGATCACCCTGGCATTGGCCGGATTGCTCAGATCGATGAAGGCGCTGATCAGCGGATGCGGCCACAGGATCATCACCAGCCCCATCAGCGCCATGAACGAGACGCCGATGACGAAGGCGGTCCAGCCGGCGCGCGACACGCCTTGCGGATTGCCGGCGCCATGCGCAAGGCCGACGCGCACCGTCACCGCCTGGTTGAGGCCAAGCGGCACCATGAAGGAGATCGAGGCGATCTGGATGGCGATCGCGTGCGCGGCCAGCGAATCCGCGTCGATCAGGCCCATCAGCAGGGCGGCCGCATTGAAGATAGTCACCTCGAAGGCGAGAATGCCGGCAATCGGCAGGCCGAGCCGCAACAGGCCCTTGAAGCGTGGCCAGTCCGATCGCCAGAATCGTCCGAACAGACGATAACGGCGGAACTTCTTCTCCAGCATCACCACGGCAGCCAGGCCGATGAACATCAGCGTTGAGGACAGCGAGGTGGCAAGGCCCGACCCGGCAATGCCCATCGACGGTACGCCGAGATTGCCGAACATGAACACCCAGTTGAAGAAGGCGTTGCAGGCGACGGCAACAAAGACGATGACCAGCGCCCAGCCCGGCCGCTCCAGCGCCGAGATGAACGAGCGCAGCACGATATAGAAGTAGAAGGGCAGCACCGCCCATTCGAGCCAGCGCAGATAGATGCCGGCCTGATGCGCCAGCGCCGGTTCCTGGCCCATGGCCAGCAGAATGCCTTCGCCGTGCCAAAGCACGAGCCAGATCGGGATCGAGATCAGGATCGCCAGCCACAGGCCCTGGCGCACGGTGCGGCGCAGGTCGCGCACCGAATAGCGGCGGCGGCCAAGCTCGGTGGCGATCATCGGCGATGTCGCCAGCATCAGGCCGAGGCCGAAGATCAGCGGCATGAAATAGAGGTTGGCGCCAAGCGCGCCACTGGCCAGCGTATCCGGCCCCAGCCGGCCCATCATCATGACGTCGGTGGCCGTCATCGCGGTCTGGCCGAGATTGGTCAGCACCATCGGCCAGGCGAGCGCCAGCGTCGCCCTGATTTCCTGACGCCAAAGATTTTCCGGCGCGCGAGCGCCGGCTTCGATCGCAGACATTGTTCCGCTCTTTCCAGCTACGGCGCGTCGGCATTAAAGCCGGAAGCCGCATGTCAAACGGCAAAACCTTCGGCTTCGCGGCGTTTGCGTCAGCTTCTGTACGAAACGCGACATGAAGGCAAGAGACGAGGGAAGGGAACGGATTGAGCCAGGGACCGGCCCCGATGCTCTAGCGGATCGCGTCCAGCATCCGCCGCTGGCGGTGCATCTCGAGGAAAACCTTGTAGTCGCGGTCGAAACGCCCTGATGATTTCGGGTTCGACGCGCGCTTCCTGCCGCCTTGCTGCATGGCAAGACAGGCCGCGTTGAGGTCGGGAAACAGCCCGGCCGCGGTGGCGGCGATCATGCCGGTGCCGAGCAGCACCGCCTCGTCGGCCAGCGGCTCGATCACCGTGCAGCCGGTGGCGTCGGCATAGAGCTCCATCAACAGCGGGTTCTTGGTGTGGCCGCCGGTGACGTGCAGCGTATCGATCAGATAGCCGTTCTCGTTCAGCGCCTCCAGCACGTGGCGCACGCCGAGCGCGATGCCGACGGCGGTGCGCCAGTAGAGCTTGCACAGGCTGTCGAAGGAGGAGTCCAGCGTCAGCCCGCTGACGACGCCGACGGCATGCGGATCGGCGAGCGGTGAGCGGTTACCATGAAAATCGGGCAGCACATGCAGCCGCGCGGCAAGGTTGTCGCCCTCGGTGGCGCGCAGCTCGGCGACACGCCTGGCGATCTTCGCATGCATGGCGGCATCCGGCTCGCCGCCGGCGCCGTGCCAGCGGATGATGTGGTCGAGCAGGGCGCCGGTCGCCGACTGGCCGCCTTCCGACAGCCACAGCCCGGGCAGCGCCGCGCCGTAATAGGGACCCCAGACGCCGGCGAAGGGCTGCGGATCCGGTGACATCGCCATGACGCAGCTCGACGTGCCGGCGATCAGCGCCAAATGCCGGCCGATGTCCTGTTGGTCACCGGCAAAGCCGCCGAGCACGCCAAGCGCACCGGCATAGGCATCGATGACGCCGGCGCCGACCCGGCATTTCTCGCTCAGCCCAAGCTCGGCTGCTGCCTGGGCGGTCAGTTGGCCAATATAAGCGCCGACCGGACTGGCCTTTTCCGGCAAATTGCCGTGCTCGAAAAGATCGCCGAGGCCGACGAGCGCAAAGAAGTCGCGCCGCCAGCCGGCCTCTTCATGCGCCAGATAGGTCCATTTGGCGGTCAGCGTGCATTGCGAGCGGGCCAGCGAACCTGTCGCTTGCCAGGTCAGGAAATCGGTGAGATCGAATAAATAGCCGGCTTCATTCCAGGTCTCCGGCAAATTGCGCTTCAGCCACATCAGCTTCGGTGTCGCCATTTCCGGCGACATGACGCCACCGACGTAATTCAGCACGGCATGGCCGCTTGCCGTGCATTCGTCGGCCTCCGCGATGGCGCGGTGGTCGAGCCAGACGATGGTGTCCCAGCGCTTGTCGCCCGTGGTCGAGACGCTGAGCTGGCCGCCTTGCCGGTCGCGCACCACCAGCGAACAGGTGGCATCGAAGGAGATGCCGACGACCTCCTCGGCAGCTATGCCGGCCTTTTCGCGGGCAGCGCGCACGGCGGCGCAGACGGCCGACCAGATATCGCGCGAATCATGTTCGGCGTGATCGGGCTTCGGCTGGTTCATGGCGATCGGCCGCTCGGCGCGGCCGAGCAAGGTGCCGTTGGTGTCGAGAATGCCCGCGCGAGCGCTCCCGGTGCCGACATCGACCGCGCAAACGAACTGTTTCGTCAAGATGCTCTGTCTCTCGCTCCCAGGCCTGCAATCAGATCGGGCAATTGCAGCATGTCAGCGAATATAAAGTCCGGTTCACTCGACGCAAGCCGCGCTTTCAAGGTCGGGTTGCCGGCATGCGAGCCGCCGGTGAAGGCAAACACGCGCATCCCCGCCGCCCGCGCGGCAATGATGCCGGCCGGGCTGTCCTCGATGACGAGGCATTTGCGTGGATGGGCCCGCATGCTGGCGGCGGCATGCAGGAACAGGTCCGCCGCGGGCTTTCCCTTGGCCACCATGGTGGCACTGAACAGGTGCGGTTCCATCAGCCCAAGCAATCCGGTGACGTCGAGCGCGTAGCGGATGCGGTCGAGCGTGCCCGAGGACGCGACACAGAACGGCAGCCCAAGCTTCGGCAGCATCTTCTTGACGCCGGCGATCGGCTTCAGCTCCTCGCGGAATTTGCGCATCAATTCGACGCGCATCTCGGTCAGGTGCAGGTCGGTGATATCGAGCCCGAAGTCGCGGCCGAGGATTTCGCGCACGCTTTTCATGCTCTTGCCGAGGAAATGCTCGTAGGCGGCATCCTCACTGACGCTGCCGCCGGCAAGCCTGACCATGCCGAGCAGCGCCGAGACGGAGAGCGCCTCGCTGTCGACCAGCACGCCATCGCAGTCGAAAATGACCAGTTCAGGCGTCATGGCCGAGAATGGCTCTCAGAGCTTGCCGGCGAGGTAGCGCGTCAGCGTGGCGCGCGCGCCATTCGCCCACAGCACGTTGAGCGCATGGGCAAAGGCCTCGACAAACGCCGTTGCGCGGCCGACATCGCCATAGATGTCCTCCATGGCGAGCCAGGCGGCGGGAGCGTCCTTTGCTGCCTTTGCCGTCGCCTGTAGCCGGTCCCAACTCGGGTCGTTGGGCTCGATGACGGCGCCGCTGTCCGTCGTGCCGAAGCAGTAGCGGCACCACAATGCCGATTCCAGGGCCAGGCCGGCGACGCTTTTCCCAGCCTTCAGCCGGTCGGCGATGGTCGGGATGATGAACTTCGGCTGGCGGTTGGAGCCGTCGAGGCAGAGCCGGCGCACCGTGTCGCCGATCTTCGGGTTGGAGAAGCGGCTCTCGATGAGCTGGTAATAGTCTTCCAGAACCGTGTCCGGCACCGGCGGCACCGTCGGGATGATTTCGTCCCGTTCGAGCTTGGCCAGAAAACCGCTCACCAGCGGCTCCTGCATCGCCTCATGCACGAAATGGATGTCCATCAGGCCGGCCGGATAGGCGATCGCTGCATGGCCGCCATTGAGGATGCGGATTTTCATCAGTTCATAAGGCGCAACGTCTTTGACGAACTGCACGCCGACCTTTTCCAGCGGCGGCCGGCCATCGGTGAAATGGTCCTCCAGCACCCACTGCCGGAACGGCTCGCAGAACACCGGCCAGTTGTCCTCGAGGCCGAAATCCTTGGCCAGGATGCCGCGCTCGCGGTCGGTGGTGGCCGGCGTGATGCGATCGACCATGCCGTTCGGAAAGGCGACATGCTCGCTGACCCAGTTTGCCAGATCCTCGTCGATCAAACGGGCCAGGCCGATGACGCCATCCGAGGTGACATGGCCGTTGTGGGGAATGTTGTCGCACGACATGACGGTGAACGGCACGGTGCCTTCATCGCGGCGGCGCATCAGCCCGGCAAGAATGATGCCGAACACCGTCTTCGGCGTGGCGCCGGGCTGCGCATCGGCAACGATGTCGGGATGGGTCGGGTTGAACACGCCGGAAGCCGGATCGATAAAGTAGCCGCCTTCGGTGATGGTCAGCGAAACGATCTTGATCGCCGGGTCGGTAAGCCGTTCGATGATAGCGGCCGCATCGCCGGGCATCAGGAAGTCGATCATCGCGCCGGTCACACGGGCATTCATATGGCCAGAGTCCTGCTCGACCACCGTGGTCAGCCAGTCCTGCTCTTCCAGCTTGGCGCGGCCGATCTTTTCACCGTCGAACACGCCGGCACCGATCAGCGCCCAGTCATGGCCGATGCCCGCATTGAACAGATCGTCGAGATAGACGGCCTGATGCGAGCGGTGGAAATTGCCGACGCCGAAATGCACGATGCCGGCCTTCAGCGTCGCGCGGTCATACTTCGGACCTGCGACGTTGGCGGGCAGCTTGGAGAGGTTAGAGGACGAGAGTTTCACGGTCATCTGTTTTACCCTTTGGCCGGGTTTCGGCCTTCGTTATGCTCCTCTCCCCGTCGGGGAGAGGATAAGGGGTGGCACTTGCTACGCGCCCGCTGAAGTCGGCCTCTGCTCCCCGCGGAGGGACGAGGAGCAGAGGCCGTCCCCCGCCCTCAACTCATCCACTGGCCGCCATCGACATTGTAGGTCTGGGCGACGATGTATTCGGCGTCGCTGCTGGCGAGAAACACAGCCATGCCGGTGAGGTCCTGTGCCGTGCCCATGCGGCCATACGGCACTGCCTCGCCGACCAGTTTCTTCTTCTCGCCCCTCGGGCGGTTCTCATATTTGGCGAACAGCGAATCGACGTGATCCCAGTGCTCGCCGTCGACGACGCCAGGGGCAATCGCGTTGACGTTGATGCGGTGCTTGATCAGGTCGAGCCCCGCCGACTGGGTCAGCGAGATGACGGCGGCCTTGGTGGCGCAATAGACGCCGACCAGCGCCTCGCCGCGCCGTCCGGCCTGGCTCGCCATGTTGATGATCCTGCCGCCCTTGCCTCGCGCGATCATCGAGCGGGCGGCTGCCTGCAGCATGAACAGCGTGCCGGCGACATTGACGGAAAACAACTTGTCGTAGCTTGCCCTGGTGATTTCGACGATCGGCGCCAGGTCGAACAGGGCGGCGTTGTTGATCAGGATATCGAGGCCACCGGTCTTCGTCTCGACGGCTTTCACCGCCGCCTCGATCGAGGCGAGGTCGGTGACGTCGAGCTTGACCGCATAGGCCTTGCCGCCAATCTCTGCGGCCGTCTTCTGCGCCGCCTCGAGATTGATGTCGGCGATGGCGACGGTTGCGCCTTCACCGGCATAGGCTTCGGCGAAGGCTCTGCCGATGCCGCGGGCCGAACCCGTGATCAGCGCGGATTTGCCGGCCAGTCGCATGTTCAGATTGCCTTTCCGTCGGCGCCAAAGCGATGCAGCTTGGCCTTGTCTGGTGTCAGGTAAATGGTGTCGCCGTGATGGACGCCGAGTTCGCCGTCGGCGCGCACGGTCAGCGGACCGACGCCGTCGGCCTGGACGTGCAGGAAGGTGTCGGAGCCGAGATGCTCGGCGACGCCGACGACCGCCTTCCATTCGCCCGCCGTGGTCGAGATCTCCAGGTGTTCGGGACGGATGCCGATGGTCCTGGCGCCGTTTTTGGCAGCCGGCGCGCCCTCGATCAGGTTCATCTTCGGCGAGCCGATAAAGCTGGCGACGAACAGGTTCTTCGGCGTCTTGTAGAGCTCCATCGGCGAGCCGACCTGCTCGATGTTGCCGGCGTTCAGCACGACGATCTTGTCGGCCATGGTCATCGCTTCGACCTGATCGTGGGTAACGTAGATCATGGTGGTCTTGAGCTGATGGTGCAGCTCGCTGATCTCCAGCCGCATGGTGCCGCGCAGTGCCGCATCGAGGTTGGACAGCGGTTCGTCGAACAGGAAGGCGGTCGGCTGACGCACGATGGCGCGGCCGATCGCGACGCGCTGGCGCTGGCCGCCTGAAAGCTGGCCGGGCCGGCGTTCGAGATAGTTGGTCAGGTTGAGCACGCGCGCCGCGTCTCCCACCTTCTTGTCGATGGTCGCCTTGTCCTCACCGGCCATCTTCAGCGGGAAGCCGATGTTCTTGGCCACCGTCATGTGCGGATAGAGCGCGTAAGACTGGAACACCATGGCGAGCTTGCGCTTGGCCGGTGCCTCGCCGGTGACGTCGCGGCCGTCGATGTTGATGGAGCCGCCGCTGGTGTCCTCGAGCCCGGCGATCAGGCGCAGCAGCGTTGACTTGCCGCAACCCGACGGGCCGACAAAGACGACGAACTCGCCATTCTCGATCACCAGGTCGAGACCGGGGATGATGGACGTCGCTCCGAAGGATTTAGAGACGTTCTTGAGCGTGATGTTTCCCATGGTTTCCTCCCCGAGGGGTTATTTCTGCCGATTGCTTCGGGCAATTCCGTTATTTCACCGCACCAAATGTCAGGCCGCGCACCAGCTGCTTCTGGCTGAACCAGCCCATGATCAGGATCGGCGCGATGGCCAGCGTCGAGGCGGCCGAAAGCTTGGCCCAGAACAGGCCTTGCGGGCTTGAGAACGAGCTGATGAAGGCGGTCAGGGGTGCGGCTTCCGTCGTCGTCAGCCGGATCGTCCAGAACGCCTCGTTCCAGGCCAGGATGATGTTGAGCAGCATTGTCGAGGCGATGCCCGGCACCGCCATCGGCGTCAGCACATAGACGATCTCGTTCCACAGCGATGCGCCGTCCATGCGCGCCGCTTCCAGGATCTCGCCAGGGATTTCGCGGAAATAGGTGTAGAGCATCCACACCACGATCGGCAGGTTGATCAGCATCAGCATGATCATGAGGCCGATGCGGCTGTCGAGCAGGCCTGTGTCGCGGAAGATCAGGTAGATCGGGAACAGCACCGCGACCGCCGGCATCATCTTGGTGGACAGCATCCACATCAAGATGTCCTTGGTCCGCTTGGTCGGCGAGAAGGCCATCGACCATGCCGCCGGTATGGCGACCAGCAGGGCCAGGATGGTCGAGCCGACCGAGAGCAGCACCGAGTTGAAGAAGAACTTGAAGTAGCCGCTCTGTGCCTGGACCTCGGTATAGCTCTCGAACGTTCCCGACGGGATGATGCTGAAGCCCTGGATGGCTTCCTGCTCCGACTTGAACGAGGTGATGATCGTGTAGAGGATCGGGAAGAAGATCAGCAGGGCGACGATCCAGGCGGCAACCGTCGCGATCGTCTTGTGCCGGGTGGTGACTGAGCGTGCCATCGTAGCCTCCCTTACTTGTCCAGGTTCTTGCCGACGGCGCGCATGGCGAAGAAGGCAACGATATTGGCGAGAATGACGGCGATCACACCGCCGGCGGATGCCTGGCCGATTTTGAACTCCAGCAACGCCTTCTGGTAGACGAGGAAGGGCAGGTTGGTGGAGGCGTATCCCGGGCCGCCATTGGTGGTGACGAGGATCTCGGCATAGACCGAGAGAAGGAAGATCGTCTGGATCAGGATGACGACCGTGATGGCGCGCGACATGTGCGGCAGCGTCAGATAGATGAAGCGGCTGATGAACCCGGCGCCGTCCATCTCGGCGGCTTCCTTCTGCTCGCCGTCGAGCGACTGCAGCGCGGTCAGAAGAATGAGCGTCGCGAAGGGCAGCCACTGCCAGGCGACGATGATGATGATCGCCAGCATCGGATGTTGCCCGAACCAGTCGATCGGCTGGGCCCCGAAGAAGCGGGCTATGTCGGCGAACACCCCGTATTGCGGGTGCATGATCATGTTCTTCCAGACCAATGCGGCCACCGGCGGCATGACGAAGAACGGAGAGATGACGAGGATGCGCACGATGCCCTGGCCCCACATCGGCTGGTCGATCAGCAGCGCCAGAAGGATACCGCCGATCACCGTGATCAGGAGCACGCTGACCACCAAGGTGAGCGTGTTGAGGATCGACTGCAGGAAGGCCGGGTTGGAATAGAACAGCGCGTAATTCGAGAAGCCGACGAAGCCGTCGCGGATCGGATTGAGCGGGTTGTACTGCTGGAAGGAGAACCAGATGGTGATGACCAGCGGCACGATCATCCAGACGAACAGCAGCACCACGGATGGCGCCATCATGAAACGGGCAAGCGAACGGGTCTGCTGAGTAGCCATGACGGTCACCCTTCACTGGTCAGACGGAATTTTCAAAGGCGTTAAAGGCGGCCGCCCGAACTGGGAACTCGGGCGGCCGTTGCCGGTCAAGGAGGCGACCGGCAGTCGGCACCGGGAGGAGCCTTACTTGATGTATCCGCCCTCGGTCATTGCCGCGGTGGCAGCGTCCTGGGCCTGCTTCAGCGCGTCGTCGACGCTCGACTGGCCGGCAAGCGCCGCCGAGAAGAGCTGGCCGACGGTGGTGCCAAGGCCCTGGAACTCAGGGATGGCGACGAACTGGACGCCGACATAGGGCACCGGCTTGACCGTCGGATGTGTCGGATCGGCGGCATTGATGGAGTCCAGCGTCATCTTGGCGAACGGAGCGGCCTTCTGGTACTCGGCATTGGCGTAGAGCGAGGAGCGCGTGCCCGGAGGAACGTTGGCCCAGCCTTCCTTCGAAGCGACGAGCTCCGCATAGTGCTTGCTGGTCGCCCAGGAGACGAACTTCTCGGCGGCATCCGCCTTCTGCGTGCCGGCGGGGATGGCCAGCGACCAGGCCCACAGCCAGTTGCCGCGCTTGCCCAGGCCATTGTCGGGCGCCAGCGCATAGCCGACCTTATCGGCGACGGTGGAGTTCTTCGGGTCCGAAACGAAGGACGCGGCGACCGTGGCGTCGATCCACATGCCGCATTTGCCCTGCTGGAACAGCGCCAGGTTTTCGTTGAAGCCGTTGGAGGAAGCCCCCTCGGGGCCGTCGGCCTTCATCAGGTCGACATAGAACTGCAACGTGTTCTTCCATTCCGGCTGATCGAACTGCGGCTTCCAGTTCTCGTCGAACCAGCGGGCGCCGAAGGAGTTCGACATGGCGGTCAGGAAAGCCATGTTCTCGCCCCAGCCGGCCTTGCCGCGCAGGCACACGCCGTTCACGCCATTGGCGCGGTCGGTCATCTTGTCGGCGGCCTGCTTGATGAAGTCCCAGGTCGGCGCGTCGGGCATCTTCAGCCCGGCCTTGTCCATCAGGTCCTTGCGGTACATGACGAAGGAGCTTTCGCCGTAGAAGGGCGCGGCATAGAGCTTGCCGTCGACCGAAAGGCCGCCAGCAATGGCCGGGATGATGTCCTTGGCGTCGTAGTCGTCGCCGAGCTTGTCGAGCGGCAAAAGCCAGCTCTGCTTGGCCCAGATCGGAACCTCATAGGTGCCGATGGTCATCACGTCGTACTGGCCGCCCTTGGTGGCGATGTCGGTGGTGACGCGCTCGCGCAGTACATTCTCTTCGAGCGTAACCCAGTTGAGCTGGATGTCGGGGTTCGCCTTGGTGAAGTCCTCGGTCAGCTTTTGCATGCGGACCATATCGCCATTGTTGACGGTGGCGATGGTGATGGATTCGGCGTGTGCGGCGAACGCAAGCGTGCTGGCCGACAACAAGCCCAGGGTGAGCGTGCGAAGTTTCATCAAATTCCTCCCTTGAACCAAGATGAGCATTTGCCTTGGCTTTGGGCAATTACTCACTTGGCGTGAATTATGTCAAGTCGGATTCGATGCTGCAGCGCAGCACCCGGGCGACACCGCAGGCCGGGACGAGCGGAAATTGCCAGGACGAAGAGCGTCCTGGCCGGATACAGTGCGGCAACAGCGGATGGATCTGTGAGACCAGGTGCAGCCCGCAAGCCTGCCGGTCAGCAGGCGATCTCGGCCAGCAGCCAGTCGCGGAAGGCACGGATCTTCGGCACGTTGCGGCGCGCTTCGGGGTAGACCAGCCAAAAGGCATGGCCGTCGTCGCCAACCAGATCGAAAGGCTGGATCAGGCGCCCACCGGCAAGTTCCGCCTTGAACAGCGCCCTGGTCAGGATCGCGACGCCATGACCGGCGATCGCCGCATTGGCCTCATAGGCCTGCGCGCCCATGCTGCTGCCGGGCCGTTTGGCGAGATCGTGCGAGTGCACGCCGGCAGCCTCGAACCATTGTGTCCACCAGATGTCGCCGGGATCGAGGATCGGCAGCCGCAACAGGTCCGCCGGTTCCCTGACGCCGCCGATGCTTGCCGCGAGCTTCGGGCTCAGCATCGGCGTGAAATCGGCATCGAGCAGCTTGTAGGCTTCCAGCCCCGGCCATTTGCCGCCGCCCGACCGGATGGCGAGGTCGACATCCTCGCGGGCGAAATCCGTCAGCCGGCTCGATGTTTCGAGCCGCACGGCAAGGGAGGGATGAGCGATCTGGAATGAGCCCAGATGGTGCGCCAGCCAGTTCGAGGCAAAGGTCAGCACCGTCGTGACGCACAGCAATCCGTCGGCGCCGCCACGCGCCGCCGCATAGGCCTGGCCGAGAATGGCGAAGGCCTCGCTGACCGCTGGCGCAAGGCGCTGTCCAGCCTCGGTGAGTGCGATCTGGCGCGGCCGGCGCAGGAACAGCGGCGCGCCGACCCGTTCCTCCAGCACCTTGATCTGATAGCTGACCGCCGCTTGCGTCATGGCAAGTTCCTCGGCCGCCTTGGTGAAGGAAAGATGCCGCGCCACCGCTTCGAACACCCGGATCGCCTGCAGCGGCGGAAGCTGTGAAACCTGCCGAGAGCTGAGGTCCGGCATAAAGCCTCCTTATGGGTCCTTATCGACGTTCGATTGGCAAAGGCCGCCGTCAAGACCGACATTTCCAGTCAACCCGTCATTCGGGTTCAGGATAGCGAAGGTTGACGATCATGACCATGGCGCAGCAAAAATGCACTTCCGCACCCGATCATCGCTGGTTTTCGTGGCTGACGGATGGATTCGGCTGGTTCGCAGCCAAAAAACGGGCACATCTCGACATCAGGGACCTGTCGCCGCATCTGCAGCGCGATCTCGGTTTTCTCGATGGCAACGACCCTTTCGGGCGGCACAGCTAGCGCGGTTGGTTTTATCGCAGATCAGTTGTGCTTCCGGTCAGATGCTGGCGAGCAGCGCGGCGGCGGTCCGTTCATCGGTGATGAGGCCGTTGATCAGCCGCCGGTTCGCGGCCGCCAGAATGCCCGGCAGCTTTCGTTCTCCCATCGCCAGTGCGATGACCAGCGATTTCTCGCGTGACGGCAGCGACGCCGACGACACCCGGTCGTTGGTGATGCCCTCGATCATGCGGCCCTCCCTATCGAACACCCAGCCGACGATCTCGGCGATGCCGCCGGCTTTCTGCAGCGCCTTCAATTCGCTCTCCGAAATGAAGCCGTCCTCGTAGAGCGGCGCCTTGGGGCCGAGGTCGCCGATGCCGATGAAGGTGACGTCGGCCTCGGCGGCAAGCGCAAGCGTCGGCTGGATCATCGGCTGGTTGAGCAGCATCTCACGCTCCTCCGGCGACGAGGCGATGACCGGCAGCGGCATCGGGAAGGAGCGTGCCTTGACCCTGTCGGCCATGGTGAAGATGACATTGTAGAAGGCGGCCGAACCGTCCGGCGAGATGTTGCCGGTCAACGACACCACCTTGTGTTGCGGGCATTCCATCGGCGGCAGCTGCTCGATCGCCGCCTTCAGCGTGCGCCCGGTGCCGATCGCCATGACGATCGGCGTCGGTGAACGCAACCGTCGCTCGATCTCGGCGGCAGCCGCCTCGGCGATGCCGATCGTGGTCGAGGACGAGTTGGGGTCGCTCGGCACCACTTCGACCAGATCGAGCGCAAAGCGCGATCTCAGCCGTGCCGCCAGATCGAGGCAGTTGGCGATCGGATGGTCGACGCGAACCTTGATCAAGCCCTCCGACACCGCCAGCGATACCAGCCGCTGCGCCGTTTGCCGCGAGATGCCAAGCGTCGAAGCGATCTGGTCCTGTGTGTTGCCGGCAACATAATAAAGCCAGCCGGCACGTGCCGCATCGTCCAGCCTGTTGCTGCCACCATCCTGCCGGCTATTCAAAGTCCTGCCTCCCGAGACCGCCGGTCATGAGAGCGGCCCATGCCCACTTTCGCAGGGAACGGCCTGCTGCGCAATTGTCAAATCTCGGGGGCAATTGCTTGCTGTCCCTCGGCGTAGGCACGGCCCAGTTTCTCGTCTCCCCACGATGTCCGTCTCGCCAAGAGACTTGGCTGCGGTCCCGGCAGGCGGCACGTTCTTGCGCTCCGAAGGTTTATCTCCCGGCTCAAACCCTTTAAGGGATGGCAAAAAGGAGCCTCGCATGACGCCGAAAGCGGTTTTCTGGGACATGGACGGCACGCTGGTCGACAGCGAACCGCTGCACGAAGCTGCCCTGGTGGCGGCGATGCGCAATGTCGGCCTTGTCCCGCCGGACGATCTGCATGAGCGCGTGCTCGGCGTCGCCGCCTTGCCGGTCTACGAGATGATGCGCGACGAGTTCGGCCTGGACCTGCCTTTCGACGACTGGATCCTGCGCAAATACGAACACTACCTGCCGCTGGTGGAGAGCTTGAAGCCGCGCCCCGGCGCGATCGAGATCTTCAACGAGCTGCGTGCAAGAGGCATCCAGCAGGCCGTGGTCTCGAATTCGGACCGGATGATCGTCGACGCCAATTTGAGCATGGTCGGCCTGATCTACCCCGGCATGAAGACGATCAGCCGCAACGACGTGCGCGAAGGCAAGCCGCATGCCGAGCCATTCCTGCGCGCCGCGTATCTGGCCGATGTCGGCCCCGCGCAGGCGGTGGCGATCGACGACAGCTGGCCGGGCGCCATGGCAGGGCTGGCGGCGGGAATGAAGACGATTTTCTGGCCGGAAAAGCCGATGGAAGGCCCGCCCGGCGCCGTCGTCATCAACAGCGCCGAGGAATTGCGGAAAGAGCTGGGGCTCTGAGGAAAACCGCCCAGGTCGGCGCCGTCCCTCATCCGCCTGCCGGCACCTTCTCCCCGTATAGTGACGGCACGGGGAGAAGGACGCTCAATTCCGGTAGACCGGTTCCTGCTCGTCGAGGATCGCCTTCAACTCGCTGAGATGGCGTTCGGCCTGGCCGGGATAATCGTCCATCTCGCTCGCCGCCTTTTCGGCGATCGCGTCGGACAGCGTGCGCAGCGGGCGGCCGGTCCACAGCGCCTTGATGTAGGTCTCGGCGGCGCGTTCGAAATAGAACATGCGGTTGAAGGCATCGGCGACCGTGTCGCCGATGACCAGCACGCCGTGATTGCTCATCACCATCACCTTGACCTTGGGATCGACGAGAAGCTGCGAGCAGCGCTCGCCCTCCTCCTCGAAGGCCAGCCCGCCATAGTGCGCGTCGACGACATGGCGGTTGAAGAACATCGCCGAATTCTGGTCGATCGGCGGCAATGTCGAGTCAGCGAGCGATGCCAGCACCGTAGCGTGGATCGAGTGCACATGCATGACGCAGCGCGCGTGACGCACATTGCGATGAATGGCGCCATGCAGCCCCCACGCCGTCGGGTCGGGCGCGTTGGGGCCGGAGAGCGTTTCCGGATCGTTGGCATCGATCATCAGAAGGTCGCTCGCCTTGATGCGCGAGAAATGCACCTGGTTGGGGTTCATGAGGAATTGTGTGCCCTCATCGTTGACGGCCAGCGAGAAATGATTGGCCACCGCCTCGTGCATGTTGAGCCGCGCCGTCCAGCGGAAGGCGCAGGCGAGATCGACGCGCTCCTCATAGTAGGGCAGGTTGGTCAGCGTTTCCTTTTGCAGACGGGCAAGGCTCATCGAAAAATCCTCCGGTTTCGGCAAGAATGCCGTGGCCAGCCCATTCCCGCAACCGGTTTTGGTTGGTGCAGGGATGCTCACGCCGCCGTGCTGGCAGCGGCAGCGCCGGCTCGCAGGCCGCCATGCTCGATGATGAAATCGATCACCTCCTGCAGTCCCTTGCCGCGCGACAGGTCGGTGAAGCCGAACGGCCGCTTGCCGCGCATGCGGCCGGCGTCGCTCTCCATGACATCGAGATTGACGTTCACGTAGGGTGCCAGATCGCTCTTGTTGATGACCAGGAAATCGGAGCGGGTGATCGCCGGCCCGCCCTTGCGCGGAATCTCCTCGCCCTGGCAGACCGAGATGACATAGAGCGTCAGGTCGGCGAGATCCGGCGAGAAGGTGGCGGCAAGGTTGTCGCCGCCGGATTCGATGAAGACGATGTCGAGGTCCGGGAACTTCCTGTTCATCTGCGCGATCGCCTGCAGATTGATCGAGGCATCCTCGCGGATCGCGGTATGCGGGCAGCCGCCGGTCTCGACACCCATGATGCGGTCCTCGGGCAGCGCCTGCAGCCGCGCCAGCATCATGGCGTCTTCCTTGGTGTAGATGTCGTTGGTGACGACGGCGATGGAAAACTCGTCGCGCAGCGCCTTGCACAGTTTTTCGGTCAGCGTCGTCTTGCCCGAACCGACCGGGCCGCCAATGCCGACGCGCAGCGGACCATTTGTCTGTGTCATGCGGGAAACTCCGTGATGGCGAGGATGGCAAAGCCGAGCCCGATCAACAGGCACAGCGGCGAATAATAGCGGACATCGAGCCGCGCGAAAGGCTGTTCAGGCGTCAGCCGCCGCCACCATGGCGTGAAGCCGGCTATGCCGCGCCCCAGGAACACCAGACCGATGAGCAGCGACGTGGCGGCGAGACCCTCCTTGGGGAAGGGTGAAGCGAAGACTCCCATGAGCGCCAGCGGCCATAGTGTCGCCAGGCACAAGCACGCGGCAACGGCGAAACTGGCAAACGGCGTCGGCATCTCATCGACGCCGCGAAAGCCGACCACGGCGCGAGCGCAGGAGGCTGCGTCCTGGCCCGGCCAGATGCCGCCAAGGCCCCAATAGACATGCAGAACGGTGATCAGCAGCAGGACAAAGGATAGCGAGAAGGCGAGAAAAATCATGAGCGGAACAGTCGCGAATATTGGGTTTCATGCTTCATCGCCATGACATCGGAGACGAAGGCGCAGCCACCGAGATCGTCGAGTGTCGAGCGCGCGGCGCGGCTTGCGGTCGCCAGGGCCAGCGGCTCGAAGCCGGCCAACAACGCGGTCGCGCCGCTCTGGCCGACGATGCCAAGCCGGATCGCCGCCTGCACAAGGTTGGAGAAGAAGGTTTGCAGGAAGGCTGACAGCGCATCCTGAAGCGCGATGCCGTTGCCACCCGCAATGGCGCCGACGGCGACGCAATAGGCGCATTCGGCCGGCAGGCGCTCCAGCACCGGATTAGGCCAGGCGGCCGCCGCTTTGAGGAAGGCTCCACCCTGCAGCATGGTCTCGGTATGGCGTTCGCGCGAGCCGGCCAGGGCTTCGGCGAGTGCCGCCACTTCATCGAGATCACCGGTGCCGCGTGCCCGGCGCCAGCTCTCGGCGAACAGCACGGCGTCGTTCCAGCCCGAGCCCATCTCGACCAGCGTCTCCAGCCAGCCGGCGAGGCTCCCGGCATCGGCAACCAACCCGTCCTGCACCGCCCGCTCGAGACCATGGCTGTAGGAAAAGCCGCCGACCGGAAAGGCAGGCGACAGCCACGCCATCAGCCGCAGCAGGGCGATGTTCGAAGGCTGGTCAGTCATGATCGTGGTGATGGCCGGCATGACTGTGCGAATGGGAATGCGCTTCGCCATGAGAATGGCTGTGCGCTTCGGCGTGCGCATGCGCATGGCCGTGATCGTGGCTTTGCCCAGCATGGCCGGAATAGGCGCCGCGCACCGGCTTGAACGGTTCGGAAACGTCGGTCACGGTGGCGCCCAGCCCCTCCAGCATCGCCTTGATGACATGGTCGCGCAGGATGAGGATGCGTCCGGCCTCGATGCCTGCCGCGAGATGGCGGTTGCCGATATGCCAGGCGAGTTCGGCCAGATGCACGCCATCGCGGGCGCGGATGTCGTAGACCTCTTCCGGTGCCGCGATGATCTCGATATGGCCGCCATTCTCCAGCACCAGCCGGTCGCCATCGTTCAAGGCGACGGGTTCGGGCAGGTCGACCAGCACCTTGCTGCCGTCGGCAAGTTCGATGGCCCGGCGGCGCAGATGCCGCTCGTCATGGGCGAGAATGGCCCGGCCGGACGGTAGGGTGGTTCCGGCAGCGCCGGCGGACAGCACCGAGACGACGCGCGGGAATTTGGTGAAGTCGGTGTTGAGGTTGAGTTTCATTTCATGGATTTCCCATTTGCTTGTGCCCGCACACGCGCGATCCAATGGCCTTGTACATGTCGAACCCTGCCTTTCCCCAACAAAGCTAGACCATCGCGTTCGTTCAGACGATGGTGTCGAAGAGCCGCAGGATGAACGATATCTGGTAGATAAGCGCCGCCGTGACAAAGGCGATGTGGAAGCGGCGGTCACGCACCAGGATCGCGATGATACAGAGCACGACGAAGACCGGCGTGCGAAACAGATACTCGCTGCCGAAGCGGGCGAAATGCTCCGGCCCCTTCAGCAGCGTGTCGACCACGTCGAGCAGATAGGTCGCCGCCAGCAGGCCGAAGAACCACGCCCGGCGCGAATAGAAGAAATCCTCATAGCTGGTGTAGTCCAGCATCGAATCGGGAAACAAAAGCGCGCACAGCAGGAACAGCGTGATCGCGTAGAAGATGATGAACAAATATTTGCCGAAGGTCCAGGTTTCGACGGCGTAGAGACCGAACTCCCACCACCAGAAATGCACCAGCATCAGGAGCACCGAGACGACCCAGGCCAGATGCACGGTATAGAGCTTGTACTGGCCGGGATGCTGGACGATGCGCGCCACCCCCGACAGCAGGCGGGCGACACCAAGCCCGATCACCATGCCCATGACGATGCGAATGTGCGGGAAGATGTCGTGGGCGGAAGCGATTTCGGTGGTCATGCTCGATCACAATGCAGCTGTTGGTTGGCCGCATAGTGCTGCCTTCCACCAAGGGCTGCAACGGATAATGCTCGCCCGGTGGAAGCGCCGCTTCAAAACAGAAAATACCGTTGCGCCATCGGCAGCACCGTCGCCGGCTCGCAGGTCAGCAACTCGCCGTCGGCGCGCACCTCGTAGGTTTCCGGATCGACCTCGACATGCGGCGTGGCGTCGTTGAGCACCATCGAATGCTTGCCGATGCCGCCGCGGGTGTTTTCGACGGCGACGAACTGCTTGTCGACACCGAGCCTGCCATGCAGTCCCGACTCGAGCGCTGCTTTCGAAACGAACGTCACCGACGAGTTGGTCCTGGCCTTGCCATAGGCGCCGAACATCGGCCGGTAATGCATCGGCTGCGGCGTCGGGATCGAGGCGTTGGGGTCGCCCATCGGGGCGGCGGCGATCATGCCGCCGATCAGCACCATGTCCGGCTTGACGCCGAAGAAGGCCGGGTTCCACAGCACCAGGTCGGCGCGTTTGCCAACCGCGATCGAGCCGATGTCTTTCGACAGCCCATGCGCGATGGCCGGGTTGATCGTGTATTTGGCGATGTAGCGGCGGACGCGGAAATTGTCGTTGTTGCCGGTCTCCTGCGGCAGCGAGCCGCGCTGGCGTTTCATCTTGTCGGCGGTTTGCCAGGTGCGGATCGCGACTTCGCCGACGCGGCCCATGGCCTGCGAATCCGACGAGATGATCGAGAAGGCGCCGATGTCGTGCAAAATGTCTTCCGCCGCTATGGTCTCCTTGCGGATGCGGCTTTCGGCAAAGGCGATGTCTTCGGGGATCGACGGCGACAGATGATGGCAGACCATCAGCATGTCGAGATGCTCGGCCAGCGTGTTGACCGTGTAGGGCCGCGTCGGATTGGTCGAGGACGGGATGACGTTGGGCAGGCCGCAGACCTTGATGATGTCGGGCGCATGGCCGCCGCCGGCGCCCTCAGTGTGGAAGGCGTGAATGGTGCGGCCTTTGATGGCGGCGACCGTGTTCTCGACAAAGCCGGATTCGTTCAGCGTGTCTGTGTGGATCATCACCTGCACGTCGTAATCGTCGGCGACCGACAGGCAGCAATCGATGGCCGCCGGCGTCGTGCCCCAGTCCTCGTGCAGCTTCAGCGAGCAGGCGCCGCCCAGCACCATCTCCTCGAGCGCGGCGGGCAGCGAGGCATTGCCCTTGCCCGACAGGCCGATGTTCATCGGAAAGGCGTCGAAGGACTGGATCATGCGGGCCATGTGCCATGGCCCCGGTGTACAGGTGGTGGCCAGCGTGCCGTGCGCCGGGCCGGTGCCGCCGCCGAGCATGGTGGTGATGCCTGACATCAGCGCCTCCTCGATCTGCTGCGGGCAGATGAAGTGGATATGCGCGTCGAAGCCGCCTGATGTCAGGATCTTGCCTTCGCCGGCGATGATCTCCGTGCCGGGACCGATGATGATGGTAACGCCATCCTGCGTGTCCGGATTGCCGGCCTTGCCGATGGCCGCGATGCGGCCGTCCCTGAGGCCGATGTCGGCCTTGAAGACGCCTGCACTGGCATCGATCACCAGCGCGTTGGTGATCACGGTATCGACGGCGCCTTGCGCCCTGGAAACCTGGCTCTGGCCCATGCCGTCGCGGATCACCTTGCCGCCGCCGAATTTCACCTCTTCGCCATGGATGGTGAGATCCTTCTCGACCTCGATGAACAGTTCGGTGTCGGCAAGCCGTACTCTGTCGCCGACCGTCGGGCCGTACATCTGCGCGTAGGCGGCGCGGGTAATTCTGGCCATCAGCGATTGCTCCCGAAATGCGGTTTGCCGAAATGCGGTTGGATTGAAGCGCGGCTGCACATTGCTGCCATCCTATGGTCACGCAATGACCTGCTGGGCGACACCTTCTGATCCCATTTGGCGGTTGAGGTTAGGGGGTCACCCCAGACCGACCGTTTGCCAATCGATGGAAAGGAAAATCCATGCGCAAAACGATAGCTCTTGCCGCCGCCGCCAGCCTGATGCTGGCGGGCGCCGCCAGTGCCCAGCAGCAACCCGCGCCACAGCCCGCTCCGGCGCCGGCAACGCCTGCTCCAGCCACGCCCCAGGCTCAGCCGGCCGTTCCGACGATCCAGAGCGTCAACATCGTCGACATCACGGAGCTGCCAAAGGACACCCAGACGCAGGTCAACCAGGTGATCGCCCAGCGCGGCGATGACGGCTTGAAGAAACTGCGCAGCTCGATCGACGCCACACCCAAGGTCAAGTCGGCGCTCGAAGCCAAGGGAATGACCTCGGCGCAGGTGGTCGCAGCCAGTATGGAACCCAATGGCGCACTGACCCTGATCACCAAGAAGGCGAGCTGACGCCACGGCATGGCGGGCCGGCATCCGGCCGGCCGGCCGCATCGGGAAAGGAACCTTCGCCGGGCCGGATTCGTTTTGTTCTTTTCGCGCTAACCCGCGCCCCGAAACGATTTCTCTCAGGAGCGAGCGATGGCGATCACTTCTTTCTCGACCAGAATGCAGGCAGTCGCCGCCATGACGTTCCTGGCGGCGGCTGGTCCTGCTGCCGGACTGAAGGCGCAAGGACTGGAAAGCACGGAGACCGTCAATCGCATCGTCGGCTCGCAGGTCAAGCAGGAAGAGGCCAAGGCCAACTCTGAGGCCGGCAACGTCAACTCGGCGATCGACCGCACGCGTGAAAACATCGGCACGGTGCGCAAGACATCCAAGCTCGACAAGGTCGACATCGTGTTCCTCACCGACGCCGCGCGCAGCGAAGGCGGCCCGCCGCCGGAGATCGAGACCAAGGTCAAGCAGCATCAGGACGACATTACGGAGCTGCGCAAGGAGATCGAGGCCAACGCGCTGCTGTTCAACGCCATCGAATCGCGGCGCGTGCAGGCGCAGGATGTCCTCGCCGTCGAATTCGACAATCCCGGAAAGATCGTCATCTACGCCGCGGCCAAGCCATCGAACTGAGCTGAGCGCGCCGGAAGATCTCACAGCTTGCCCATCACCTTCTGCTGAAATCCGTAGACCTCGCGCTTCCCGCCGAGCGGCACCAGCGTGACGTCGCGCTCCTGGCCCGGCTCGAAGCGCATGGCTGTGCCCGCGGCAATGTCGAGGCGCATGCCACGCGCCCGTTCGCGGTCGAATTTCAGCCCCTCATTGGTTTCGAAGAAATGGTAGTGGCTGCCGACCTGGATCGGCCGGTCGCCGCTGTTGGCGATTTTCAGGGTGACGGTCTGCAGGCCCTTGTTGAGCTCGATGTCGCCGCCCACCGTGATGATTTCACCGGGGATCATGGTCACCCTCACACGATGCCGAAGGCGAGACCGATGCCGATCGCCGCGCAGGCGGCACCGGCAGCGCGGGCCAGGCCACGAAACCGGATGCCGAGACCGAGACCGGCGGCGATGCCGGTGACATGCAGCAACAGCGTGGCGATGGCAAAGCCGGCCATGTATTCAAGCCCGCCGGCATTCTCCGGCACCTCGGTGCCATGCGCGTGGCCGTGGAAAAGTGCGAACAGGCCGATGATGGCGACGCCGGCCGAGACCGGCAGATCGATCGCCAGCGCCACCAGCAGTCCGAGTGTCACGACCGATGCCAGTATGCCCGGTTCGACGAAGGGCAGCGGCATATGCAGCATGCCCAGCGCGCCGCCAACCAGCATGACGCCGACAAAGGCAGCCGGCCAGGCAAGAACCGCCTTGCCGCCCTTGAGCGCCGCCCACAGCCCGACCGCGATCATCACCGTCATGTGATCGAGGCCGGAGAGCGGGTGCATGAAGCCGGCCGTGAAGGAGGAGGTGGTACCCAGGCCGACATGGGCATAGGCCGGCAGGGCGGCGGCCAGCAGCAGGATCGCCGACAGGCAGAGGCGTTTGGCGGATATCATTCTGTTTGCCTTTCGTTTTGCTCGGTCTGGTGTTCACGCCGCCTTGCGGGGGCCGCAGCCTTCGGCCTTGAGAACGCGTTTGCTCGACGCCGGATATTTCTTCAGCATCGCTGCCGGGCGGATCGGCCGCGCCGAAAAACCACCGCCGCAATTGGGGCAGATGCCGCCCAACACCTGTTCCACGCATCCGGCGCAAAAGGTGCACTCGAAGGTGCAGATCAGCGCATCCGTCGCCTCGGGCGGCAGGTCCTTGTCGCAGCATTCGCAGTTGGGACGCAGCTCCAGCATCCTGTCCTCCTCAACGGATCGGTTCGTGCACGGTCACCAGCTTGGTGCCGTCGGGAAACGTCGCCTCGACCTGCACGTCATGGATCATCTCGGCGATGCCTTCCATGACTTGCGCGCGGCTGACGACATGAGCGCCGGCTTCCATCAGTTCGGCGACCGGACGGCCGTCGCGGGCGCCTTCGACGACGAAATCGGTGATCAGCGCAATCGCTTCCGGATGGTTGAGCTTGACGCCGCGTTCGAGCCGCTTGCGCGCCACCATCGCCGCCATGGCGATCAGCAGCTTGTCCTTTTCCCTCGGCGTCAGGTTCATGCGTTTCCCTGGATTGGTAGAGGCAGGCCTATAGTGACCATAATTTGGGCAACCCCGCCCTTCCGTTGAGCAATTCGACGAGTGGAACCAGCCGCTGGCGCAGTCGGTAGCCATCCCCGGCGTAGAGCCTCGCAAGAAGCTTGCCAGATTTCTTCACGCGCCAGGCGCTGGCGCTGCCCTGGTCGCCGACGATCTCCAGAACCGGATCGAGCAGGGCTTCGGCGCGTGGCGATACCAGAAGCAATGTCGCCACCGCGATCGCGCCGCCGGCAACCGCCGGGCGATCGAGCGTTGCGGCGATATCGGGTCCGATGCGGAAATCCTCGGCATGAACGAGGGCGCCATCCTGACGCACACGCCAGCGGTCATGGAAGTTGCCCTGCGTGGCGCGTTCGCCCATCGCCAGGCGGCCGAAGACGGCGGCTTCCAGCACCAGCGCCTCGGCGCCGACGGCAAGCTCGACGTCGAGCGTACGGGCAAAGGCCGCCCTGTCGAAGACGATGGTTTCCTGCGGCAGCCAGGCGATGCGGCCGTTTTCGCCTACCGACAAATTGACCCGCACTTCGGCATGGTCGGATGCCGCCCGGTAGATCTTCTCGCAGGCCTGCGTGGTGATCGATGCCGAAGCGGCCGCGCCGACATCCACGTCCCAGGCGATACGGTCGCCGCCCGTCATTCCGCCGGCGGTGTTGATCAGCACCGCTTCGAGCGGATCGGCCGAGACGGCCGGCATTCTTATCTTGGCGGCGCCGTCCTGATAGAGGCGCCGCAAGCGCGTGCGGCCCTCGCCAAGCGCACAGGAAAGCCGCGCCACGCCCGCAACGCGCTGCGTCGAAATCCCGCCATGTTCGCCCATATCCATGCCTGCACGTTAAGCACTCCGGCGGCTTTGTCGATATGGAGTTCGATATAGCTTGTTGCTTGACAACGTTTCGGTTTCTATAGAGGGAACCACCTTGGTACGGTCATGCTGCGCTTGGCGGGGGTATTAAACGACGACGGCGGCTTGATACCAGGAGAAAAAGGGGCGCTGCTCAGTCGGCGTCGGGAAACGCGAGATAGTGGGGAAGGAACCGAATGGCCGACCAGCTGGCAACGGATATCATCGCGAAGATCAAGGCTCATGCCGAGCCGGGCGGCGAAGAAATCACCACCACCACCGAATTGACCTCGCTTGGCATCCATTCGCTCGAGCTGACGGAGATTATCTTCGATCTTGAGGAAGAGTATGGCATCGAGATCGAGATGAACACGGTCGACGCCTGGAGCAATCTGAAGAACGTCGGCGACATGGTCGAAGCTGTGCGCGCGCTGATCGCGAAAAAAGCCTGAACTGAATGCGGCAGCGCGTTGTCATCACCGGCATGGGCGGCATTTGCGGGCTCGGCACCAGCGCGCCCGCGATCTGGAACGAGATGCGCGCCGGCCGCTCGGCCATCGGCCAGATCACAAGCCCCCAACTGCATGATCTGAAGGTCAAGGTCGGCTGCGAAATCAAGACGCTTCCCGATCACGGCATCGACCGCAAGCAGACCGTGTCGATGGACCGCTTCAGCCTGCTGGCGACGATCGCAGCCAGGGAAGCCATGCAGCACGCCGGCCTGGTCTCGAATGAAGCCACCACCTATCGGATGGGCACGGTCGTCGGTGTCGGCGTCTGCGGCTGGGAGGCGATCGAAGAGAGCTATCGGGCCATCCTGGTCGAGGGCAAGAACCGCGCCGGCATCTTCACCGTGCCAAAGGTCATGCCAAGCGCGGCCTCTGGCCATGTCAGCATGAATCTGGGCCTGCGCGGCCCGGTCTTCGGCGTCACCTCGGCCTGTTCGTCGTCCAACCACGCCATCGCCTCGGCTGTCGACCAGATCAGACTTGGCCGCGCCGATGTGATGGTCGCCGGCGGCACCGATGCGCCGCTGGTCTGGGGCATCCTGAAGGGCTGGGAAGCATTGCGCGTGCTGGCGCCCGACACCTGCCGGCCATTTTCGGCCGACCGCCAGGGACTGTCGCTCGGCGAGGGCGCCGGCATGGCGGTCCTGGAGACGTACGAGCACGCCATGGCGCGCGGCGCCACCATCCTTGCCGAGGTCGCCGGCGCCGGCCTCTCCGCCGATGCCTCCGACATTGTCGCGCCGACCGTCGAAGGGCCGACGGCGGCCATGCGCGCCTGCCTCGCCGATGCCGGCTTCAATCCCGAGGATGTCGACTACCTCAACGCCCATGGCACCGGCACCAAGGCCAACGACCAGATCGAGACGGCAGCGATCAAGCGCGTCTTCGGCGACCATGCCTACAAGCTTTCGGTGTCGTCGACCAAGTCGATGCACGCCCATTGCCTCGGCGCATCGGGTGCGCTGGAGATGATCGCCTGCGTGATGGCGATCCGCGAAGGCATCGTGCCGCCGACGGCCAATTTTCGTGAGGCCGATCCCGATTGCGACCTCGACGTCACGCCGAATGTGCCGCGCGAGCGCAAGGTGCGCGCCGCGATCAGCAACGGCTTCGCGTTCGGCGGCACCAATGCCGTGCTGGCCTTCAAGGCTGTCTGATCTAAGGGGCGGGCGGATCTGCCCCAGGCCGGCCATTCCGTTGACTGTCCGTGCTCGATGAAACCCTTCGCCGCCATATTGATCGTGCCGTGCGCCGCGTCTAATCCTTGGCCGACCCGCCAAAACCGCGCCGCTCGGCGCGAATCCTCATCCAGGAGTTTCCATGGCAGACCTGTCCGCCTTTCCGATCGCAACGCGTTGGCCGGCCAAGCATCCGGACCAGCTCCAGCTCTATTCGGCGACAACGCCGAACGGGGTGAAGATATCGATCGCCCTGGAGGAACTCGGCCTTCCTTACGAGCCGCATTGGGTCAACATCGGCCAGAACGAAAGCTGGACACCGGAATTCCTGTCGCTCAATCCCAACGGCAAGATACCGGCGATCATCGATCCCAACGGCCCGGACGGCAAGCCGATCGGCCTGTTCGAATCCGGCGCCATCCTGCTCTACCTCGCTGAAAAGACCGGCCTGCTCATGCCCATTGATGGCGCGCGCCGCTACGAGACCATCCAGTGGGTGTTCTTCCAGATGGCCTCGGTCGGGCCAATGTTCGGCCAGGTCGGCTTCTTCCACAAATTCGCCGGCCGCGAGATCGCCGACAAACGCCCTCTGGAGCGCTATCGCGACGAGTCAAAGCGACTGCTCGGCGTGCTCGACGGCCGGCTGAAAGGGCGCAAGTGGATCATGGGCAATGACTACACCATCGCCGACATCTCGCTGCTCGGTTGGGTGCGCAACCTGATCGGATTCTACGAAGCGCGCGAACTCGTCGGCTTTGACGATTTCGCCCATCTGGGAACATGGCTGGAGCGCGGCCTGGCGCGGCCGGCGGTGCAAAAAGGCCTGACCATCCCGGCCAAGGGATAGCAAAACCAGCCTCCGAAGCGCGGCTATTTCGCCTTCGCTTTGGCTTTCGAACCGCCTTTGCCAATGACGGAAGCAGCGAGCGACGCAGCACCTCGGGCGGCGACCATGACCGCGCCGGCAGCGACGTTGGCCGTGGCCTTGGCCGTGCGCATCGCACTGCCGCCCAAGGAGTGGCTGGAACTCGCGGGCTTCTTCGGCTTTGCGGCTTTTGGCGCGGCTTTCGCTGCGGCCGGCACCACTTTCTTCGGCGCTGCCTTGCCGAAAGCCGGCTTGGCGTCCTTGGAACGGGCTGTCATCGCCGGGCCGGCGCCGATTTTGGATTGGGTCGCCTTGCCCTTGGCGGGCGCAGGCTTTTTTGCCTTGGTTGCCATTGGACCGAATCCCTCTTTTGGCACAATTGTCGTGTCGGGATAACGGCCTGAAAGTCTTAAGGTTCCCCTTGCACAATCCGTCGAATCAAGCGGAAAGGCCGATCACCAGATCGGCGGCACTGCGCCGCGCGAGCACGCGCTCGATGTTGGGCAGGTCGTTGGAAGCGATCCAGGCGCGCGCATCTTCATCGGAGCGGCCATGCTCGTGCCAGCGCTCCATCAGGCGGCGCTCGAGCTCGTTGCGCGGCACGTCGACGAAGATCGAGAAATCGAACAGCGGCGCCAGCCGCGACCACGGCTCTTCGTCGAGCAGCAGGTAATTGCCCTCGACCAGGATGAACTTGGTTTCTGTGGCGACGATCGAGGCTGCGGCGCGCGACAGTTCCATGCTGCGGTCGAAGACCGGAATGGCGATGTCGGGTTCACCGGCACGGATACGCTTCAGCAAGGCCTCAAAACCGGCAAAGTCGAAGGTTTCCGGCGCGCCCTTGCGCGCGCGCAGACCGCGCCGCTCGAGCACGGCGTCGTCATAGTGGAAGCCGTCCATCGGTACGACCTCCGCTGCACCTTCGGGCAGCAGTTCATGCAGCCTTGCCGACAGCGTCGACTTGCCGGCGCCCGGTGGACCGGCAATGGCGACGATGAAGCGGTTTGCCTTGCCGGCACGCTTGAAGATGGTGGCGGCGAGATGGGCGATTTCGGACATGAGAGCCTCTCTGGCAGAGCTTCAGATCCACCATGTTCCGCATGATGATTTCGGCCACATCTTGGCGACAGTTCACGGAAATTTCAAACCCTGCGGCCGCGCAATCACACCTACGAGGCCAGCGGCTGGCCAATGCGCAGGAAATCGCTGTCGAAGGGAACCTCCGGCGTCGAACCACCGGCTTGCAGCCGCATGCGGCCATCCGCCGTCGTGACGTCCCGCGGCGGCTCGCCGCCCGACAGCGGCAGGACGCCGATGACGTGGCGAAAGGACACGCTTTGGCCTTCGCCCAGCGCAAAAGCGGTCGCCACCCCTTCGCGCTTCAGCCAGTTGTCGCCGATCGAGGCGGCATGGCCGACGGCAGCGCGGCCATCCTCGATGCCGAGCACGCCAAGGTGGCGGCCGCTCCATGGGGCGTAGTCGCGCCCGCCATTGCTGAACCACAGCATGGTGATTGGCAGTTCGGCCGGGTTCTTCAGCACCAGCACCAGATCGTCCTCGGCCTGTCGTGCAAGCGCGGTCCATCCCGGCCCGCCATGGTCGGCTTCGACCAGCGTGATGAAATCCTCGCGACGGTCATCCATGCGGTATTCCGTCAGGTCGAGCGTGCCGCCGCCGGCGGCGGGAAAATGGCCGAGATCGGTGGAGCGAGCCGGATAGGCGAGCATGAAGCGGCCGCGTGCGGGATCGGGCTCCAGCGGATCGTCCAGCGTCGCGGCAAAACGCTTCGGCGAAAAGGCCAGCCTGCCGCCGCCGGTCATGGCCGTCATCGGGTGATGGGCGATCGAGATCGCACCATGACCGCCGGAAAATACATGCTCCTGGTAGAGGAAGGGATGGCCGTCGCGCAGCGTCAGGATCTTGTCGACCGAAGCGCCCATCACCTCGTGCCGCAGGCGATAGACGGCGCGCCAGCCATCGTCGGTCGCGACACTTTCGACGACATCCCAGGCGCTGTTGGCCGGCCAGCCATGCAGCGGCGCTTCCTCGACATCGCTGCGCGAAAACGGCGCGCAGAGAAAATCGCCGGACAGCCGAACCGTGCCTTCCGGCAGGTCTTTCGGCAGCGTCTCGTTCGCATCGACCCAGGGCGCGCGATGCAGCGGCTTCAGCTGCCGCCCGCCGCCCTCGACGACCATGTCGGCGATGTGGCCGACCGTGAGGTCGAGCGAAACCGAAATGCCTCTGGCCTTGATGGTGTGGATGGTCATTGCGCTGTCACCGATTCTGAAGGCGCAAACTGAACCGTTCGGCGGCGGTTGCGCAAGCACTGCGACAGGGCATTTTTGCATCGCGCACCTTCACCTTCCCCACAAGGGGAGGGTGAGCTACTGTCGCTTGTATTCCCGCACCGGCGACTTGGTGTCGTCGGTGTAGGTAACCTGCACCGACATCGATTTCACGCTGTCGGCGACCTTGAAATAGGGTTGGTAATCGTAGGGGATGGCGTAGGGGTCCTTCTTGTCGCAAGGCGGCATCTTGATCTCCTTGTCGAGTGCCGCGCCGTTCAGGCTGTAATGCACCTGTTTGATGGCGCAGCGGTAGGACAGCATCTGGGTGAAATAGACCAGGCCGTGGTTGCCGCTGGCATCGAAGGCGATCCACGAGGTCCAGAACTGGTCGAGGATCTGCTTGTTGCCTTGCTGAAGCGCTGTTTCGGGGTCGAAGCGGATGTCGAACGGGCCGGTCTCGCGGCCCCTGATGTCGAGATATTTGATCGCAATGATCCCCGCCACGGTGCTGCCGGGCATCTCGAAGCTCGGATTGGCCATCGGCTTGCCGGTCGTCTGGTCGTTCATGGCCAGGAAACCGGTGTCGGTGAAAGAACCGCTGTCGCCCATGCGCCAGGAGATGGCGGTCGCCGGCTCGGGCAGCGAGATGGTCATCGACCAGCCCTGGTTGGAGCGCATCGGCGTCAGCGAAGGCACGAAGCGGGCGGGGTCGAGCACGTCGCCAAGCGCCGCCAGCCGGCTGCGGCTGCGGTCCAGCCAGTCGGCCAACTGCGTCTGGTCGACGAAATATTTGAGCAGCCCGCCATCCTTTTCGTAGGACGTGAACTTGATCAGCGCCTTGGCCTCGTTGCGCTTGTCGGCCAGCGTCTGGGCGCCGAGGCGGTCTTCGGAAAACTCCTGCGCCAACAGGAAATAGGCCGGCGCGAAATCCGGATTGGCTGATATGAAGACGTTGAGCTTGTCGAGGCGCTGGGCGTCGTCGAACTGCTGGATATGCACGAGCTTGATCGACAGCGCCTTGCCCTTGTCGGCAAGCGCGCCGAACACCTCACGCGCGCCGGCCTTGCCGTCCTGCACCCGAAGCAGCGTGGCAAAGCGCGTATAGGGGTCGATGGCGTCGACGTCGAAGCCGGCAAAGGCGAGGTAGGAGCGCCGCGCATTGAGCATGTCGCCGGACAACTCGTAGACGCGGGCATTGTGGTAGAACTCGTCCGGCCGCTTCGGCTCGGCGATCGCCCCGCCCTGCGCGGCCAAGGCGGCAAAGCCCTTGGCGATGATGTCGATCGAGGCGGCGATCTGCACGGTCGTCGCTTGCAGCTTCTCGGTCTGGGCCTGCTGCTGCGCCTGGCCGGCGACCAGCGTCTCGGTCTCCTTCTTCACCTCGTCGGTGGTCTTCTGCACTTCCGCCGTCTGCTCAGTCTGCTGCTGCTGGACGGACGCGATCTCGTCGGTCTTTTTCGCCACCGTGTCGGTCGACTGCTTGACCGCCTCCACCGTCTTTTGCGTCTGCGTGACGGTCTGCTCGATCTTCGCAACTTTCTCGGTAACGATGCCCATCGACTGCTGCAGCCCGGCAACGGCCGGCACCAGGCTGGCGATCACCCCGTGCTGGGCGTTGGTCTGCTGCTGCAGGCCGTAGACGCCGCCGGCGACGGCCGCCGCACTGGTGGCGAAGATCAAGGCCGGCAGCGCCTTGGCCGCCAGCACCAGCCGGAGCACGATGGCAATGGCGATGATGATTGCGGCCACCGCGGCGACCAGCGCGACATAGGCGGCGAACGGCGCCAGCGGATTGAGGATGTCGGATACGGCACCCCCGACAAAGGCGACGCTGCCGGCCCATTTGCCGGTGCGGCTGAGTGATGCCCTGATAAGCGAGGGCGCAGCGCCCCCGGCCCCGATGTTCGTCATGCCAAGCCCCCAAGCCCTCGATACCACGCTCCTTCCCACGGGAAACGCGGCCTTGGCAAGGAAAGACACGGGAAAACCGGCGTTTTCGGGGCGGATGCCAAGCTTGCGAGGCCTCGACAATCCTGGGGCTAACCGGCATTAACCAAATGGACGCAACAGCCGCGTTACGTTAGCGTCGTCTCATCTCAGCAACAGCCGACCCAGAACAGTCCAGCCCTTGTCCTACCTGCGCCCCCTTCCGCTCATCCAGAGAGTTTTTGCGGCACTAGCCCTGCTGGTGCTGCTGGCCGGCTGCGCCACGACGCCGCCCGACAGCGTGCTGGCCGTGCCCGCGCCGGCGCAGAAATATGCGGCCATCGTGGTCGACGCCAGGACCGGCAAGCAGCTGTTCGAGGTCAGCTCGACGGCGCAGCGCTACCCCGCCTCGCTGACCAAGATGATGACGCTGTATCTTTTGTTCGAGGCACTGGAGTCCGGCCGCGTCAGCAAGCAGACGCAGATCCCGGTTTCGGACCATGCCGCCTCGCAGCCGCCGACCAAGATGCGCTTCCGCCGCGGCGAAAGCATCGACGTCGATTCCGCGATCCGCGCCATCGTCGTCAAATCGGCCAACGACGTGGCGGTGGCGGTCGGCGAATATCTCGGCGGCTCGGAGGATCAGTTCGCCGCCATGATGACATCCAAGGCACGCCAGCTCGGCATGACCAGCACCACCTTCCGCAACGCGTCGGGCCTGCCCGACGATGGCCAGATGACGACGGCGCGCGACATGGCGGTGCTCGGCATGGCGCTGCATCAGCGCTTTCCCCAGCAGTTCCACTATTTCTCCGAAAGCGACTTCATGTTCCGCGGCCGGCTGGTGCGCGGCCACAACGACATGCTCGGCCGCGTGCGCGGCGTCGACGGCATCAAGACCGGCTACATCAGGGCGTCGGGCTTCAACATCGTCACCTCCTACAATGCCGACGGCCGCAATTTGATCGTCGTGGTGATGGGCGCCGACTCAGCCCGCCAGCGCAACGACCATGTCGAAGCGCTGATCCAGCGCAGCCTGTCGCCGACCACGGACGGCGCCAAGACCAGGCTGATGTTCGCGGAACAGTGAGGAGTGGTCCGGGTAGCGGACAAAAAGCCAATTGCTTGGCTTTTTGAACGACGAACGCCCTGAGCCTGCGAAGGGCGAGCTGCCGGTAGCAAGCATCGCGCTAGGCTGCGCGGGGACGGATATCGATAGGAATTTTTTCTTGACCCTGAGGGCAGCTATGCTACTATTTTCGGTATGGTGCTGAGTCGCGCCAACTGATCGACTGGAAACGTGACCCGCCCGCAAGGCGGGTTTTTTGTTGCCCGCCGCCCTGCAGAACCTTGTGCACGTTGGCGGGACAGCGCCCCCCTCTGTCCTGCCGGATCTTCGTCGCTCGGAAAGCCAAGCAATTGGCTTTCCGCCCGCTGCGCGGACCGCTCCTCAACCCGGGGGGAGATTGGCAGCTTCGGCGCTCCGCTCACTCCTGTGACGGTGGAAATTGGCGAAAGCCGGGACAACAGCCAATCTCCCCCCTTGAGGGGGAGATGTCCGGCAGGACAGCGGGGGGTGATTGGCGCAAACATCGGGCAAGTTCTTCCCGCTCCGGCCAATCTGGAACGTCTCCACCCGCCCTGAGAGGCGAGCCGCCGCCAGCCACATCGCCTTCTCCGATCAAAAACACTTGTCCGGCCTGCGAAATCCGTGCCCGGCGCTGGCTATGCGCCGCCACCTCTGTCTATCGTCGCCCAGCACCCTCAGGAGCCCACCATGAGCACCGTCCCCAAAACGCCCGAACAGGCGGCAGACAATCAGAACGATGACGGCGGCGAGTATTTCGAGGCGCCGATCGTCGGTGAGCTGGAGGCCGATCCGGTATCGGACGAACACTTCGACACGCCCGAAGTGCCGGACTCCGAACCGGCAGGCCCCGGCGCCCACCGTGGCAAGCCGAAGAAAAAGCCGTCGGCGATATCGGGCCGCAAATTCCGCAAGCGCGATCTGGTGCGCATCGACACGCTGCGCCCGAGCCTCGCCGACCGCATCCGCTCGGACCATCCCGACCTGCCGGCCGGCGCCCGCATCAGCCGCGCCGAGCTCGGCCGCTACCGCATGCGCTATATGGAGGAGCTGCTGCAGCAGGAGCACGGCGAATTCTCCGAGCTCGACCGCCAGGTGGTCGAATCGATCGCCAGGCAGGACACGATTTCCGAAAACTCGGAAGAAGAATTCGAGGAGCACCGCACCTTCGCCGACCGCGTCTCCGACAACATGGCGGCCTTCGGCGGCAGCTGGTGGTTCCTGATCTCGTTCGGCAGCGTGCTTCTGGTGTGGATCGGCATCAATCTGGTCGCCGGCATGAGCGCCGCTTTCGATCCCTATCCCTTCATCCTGCTCAACCTGCTGCTCTCCTGCATTGCCGCCATCCAGGCGCCGATCATCATGATGAGCCAGCGGCGGCAGGAGTCCAAGGACCGCCTGCGCTCCTTCAACGACTACCGCGTCAACCTCAAGGCCGAGCTCGAAGTACGCCATCTGCACGAAAAACTCGACTACCTCATCTCGCGCCAATGGACGCGCCTGGCCGAAATGCAGCAGATGCAGCTGGACGCGATGCACGAACTGGCCGGTGCGAAGAAGCCGAAGCGGGCGGTGCGTGGAAGGCGGACGGTGAAGGCGGGGGCGGGAACCTCATAGGCCGCAGCCAGGAGCACCGGGCCAAGTCGCTACGCCAATCTCCAATTGCCCGTTGAAGCCCGCGCCCGCTTCCGCTAAGAAGCCGTGACTTGCCGGTTCACCGGCTGGTTCGTTTTCCGGATTCCGGAAAGCACCCGTAGCTCAGCTGGATAGAGCGCTGCCCTCCGAAGGCAGAGGTCACAGGTTCGAATCCTGTCGGGTGCGCCAGTTCATGTAGGGACCGTTTCGGGGCACTGCGTTTGTCGTGGGCAGCTTTGCGGTCGAGCAGGCTCACGCGGCCCTTCAGCCCTTCAAAGGCATAATTCTTCTCAACCGCCAGCCAGGGCAACCGCCAGCGTTCGGCGGCGAGGGTGTCGCGAGCCCGCGAATGGGCCACCTGCGTCGTGAAGAAGGTGCACCCCTCATTGCTCGGCTGCCGGCCGGCCGTCGAACCACATGTAATAGGAGGCGATGAGCATTTGGCGCCCCTCGAACGCGTCCAGCAATGTTACCGACCCGACACCGATCGGAGTGAGTGCGCCCTATCTCCGCTTATGAGGCACCGTGCCGTTCTCCCGCGGCTGGGGAGCGCCTAGAGCATCAGATAGATGATCCGGCCCAGAGCGCCAAAAAGCAGCGCGAAGGCTGCAATCGACTGGACGAAGAAGCCGGGATAGCGCTTCAAGGGCGCGGTGCGATACCCTACGAAATATGCAATCCGACCTATCATCCAGAGCAGCCCAAGGCCGGAAGCCCACGCGGCATTCCAGTAGATCGCGAACAGCCACATCGACGGCATAAAGATAGGAACCATTCCACCGCGTTGGCATGTGCCCGGATGGTTCGTTCAAGGAGCGGGTCGCCGGTCATTGCGGGCGCCAGTATGCCAGTCTTCTTGTGGGTTCTCGCGACCGTCACCGCCATTCCGAATATCATCAAGCTACAAAACAGCGTCACGAGAGCTACCGGGTAAAGCCGTTCCATGTTTGCCTCCTCTCATGGTCGGGACAGTAGGCAAGCAAAGGTTATCGGCAAGGGCAAGGCGCAGGCAGATCTTTCCTGACAGCCAGCGCCAATAAGAGCCGGGTTTGTCAGTTACATAATTGCCCTTTTTGTTAATCATCCGAAAACGATGGGCAAGTTGGAATGCCATCAGCGTTCCTTCCGTGGAGGCGGTGATGGCCATCGACATACCGCCGTGACCGGCCTGCTGCCGAAAGGTGGCGGCATTTTGTTGCGCGATTGACACGCTGCCCGGCGGAAGGCAAAGAGTGACACATTATTGGCAAAGGGGAATGTCGATGAAGAAAATCTATCAGAAGCCCGTTTTCACGAAGCGTGAGCGACTGTCGTCAGTGACGGCTTCGCCCAGCTCATCCGGGATTATCGATTAACCAAGAGAGTTACAGTTTTGGAAAGCCCGCTGCCGAAAGGTGGCGGGCTTTTTGCTTTCTCCAGGAAACGACAGCCGATTCCGCAAGTCGGCTCCGTCAACCTCAATTTCAAGTTCGGCAGACGCAACTGCCTGTGGGACCGCGTGCAGGGCAAGGTTAGCGGACCAGTGCCGAAGGCCTGAAGAAAGACAAGGCGGAATGGTTCAAGCCCGGCCTTGTCGGACGGGTGCGAAGAAATGCATCGCCATGCGAAGATGCTGGACTGCCCGGAGGAGAAGTAATGCCCGTGGTAAAAAGGCCCCCTGAAGCGCGAGAACAGGCTCTGCACTCGCGATCTAGACCATCAGGCTTAATTGCTGGATTCCTGTTGTGCCGGTAGCGTAATCGGGCTGGGGTGTCCAGCACTGGCCGGCACGGCGTGTCCAACCCCAAATTCGCAACCGTGCCGGTCTGTTGCACCAATGGGAATGAATGTCTCGGACTTCGACCTTGACCCCCTTCCGCGCAAGAATTGTCTGCATTGCCGCCATCAGCTCTTCGTCCCACTGGTCAGGTTTCCCTAACGGTCGAAGGTAAGCCAGCGCGGGCCCGCCGAGTCGCGTTACCCTACCACCGCCCGCACACTCTCCCGTTCCACCAGCGGGCACTCCAGCTTCGTGATCGGATACCGCCCCCGTCCAGGCGCCGCCGGCGCTTCCAGCTGTTCGATCGCCCATTGGCCCATCGCCATGTGCGGCAGGATCGAGGTCGTAAGCGGCGGGAACAAATGCCGGGCGATTTCCTCGTCGTCGTAGCCGACCACGGAAATGTCTTGCGGAATGTGCAGGCCGGCTTCCTTCAGCGCTTCGTAGCAGCCGATCGCGGTGCGGTCGTTCTGGCAGAAGATGGCGGTGGGCTTATCCCTGAGCGCCAGCAGCTTGACGGTGGCGGCATAGCCGGCGCTGGCCGACCAGTCGCCCTCGACCACCAGCTCGGGATCGAACGGAATGTCGGCCGTGGCGAGCGCGCGGCGGTAGCCCTTCAGCCGGTCCTGTGCCGCCTGCATCCACGGCTCGCCGGTGATGGTGGCGATGCGGCGGTGGCCGTGGCTGATCAAATGGCGGGTCGAGCTCTGGCCGCCGGCGATCTCGCTCGGCACCACGGCCGGGAAGGCGTAGTCCGCCGTGTAGCAGTTGAGCAGGATCACCGGGATGTCGAGGCCGTAGAGATAGTCGGGCGCCGTGATCTCGCGGGTGAAGATGGTCATGTAGATCAGCGCCGAAATGCCCCGCTTGGTCAGCGCTGAAATGGCGCGCGGCTCCATGACGGAATCGCCCAGCGTCTGCGCCACCAGAAGCACGTTGCCGGCATTCCACGAGGCCTGGCGCGCGCCCTCGATGGCGACCACGGCTTCGGGGCTGGTGGCGAGCTGGTCGACGGCAAAGCCGATCACCCCGTCCAGCCCTTCGAAGGCGGGCCCCTCGAAGGCAGGCAATGCCGGGTGAAGCGCCTCGAAAGCGGGCGCGGTGTAGCCAAGCGTCCGTGCGGCCTCGATCACCCGTTCGCGGGTCTGCTGCGACAGCTTGATCCCTGGCGAATTGTTGAGCACGAAGGACACGGTCGCCTGCGAGCAGCCGGCAGCCCTGGCGATATCGATCATGGTGACGCGGCCCTTGGCGCCCTTGGCCGGCGCCTTGCGCCGCCTCGCCGTGTCGCTGGCCCGATCCGTCGTCTCGCTCATGGCAAATCCCAGTCTGGCTGGCCGGTCAGGCCGGCAAGGTGGCGTGACGCCGTCGATTTATCGGAATAACGTCGAGCTCGTTTATAACTATTAGTATGCCGGAGGTCCATCCGCCACGCATCTCCATACAAGCGAAAGCTCAATTAATAAAAGGCCTGGGCGGCTGCCCAGCGGTGAGGGCGGCACGCCGGCGGGCACACCGCGAAACCGCTGGCATTGGCTCGGAACTAATACTGTTTACTAATACAAAAATGCGCTGTACCGTCAATCGTCGCATCCGGCCGGTCACGTCCGGGGCGGCGGGAGAGTACGAAAAATGGCCCGGTGGCGAGCGGATGCTATCTCCGCAAGCCTTGTCTCGGATATGTGATATGTCAGACAAATCGGACTATTTACGAATGAAGGATGAGTCTCTAAGGTCGCTGTCGTGGCTGGAACGACGCCATTCTTTCGGTGCCGGGAACCCCTTTGAGGAGGAGGGCGTCCACGCTGCAAACGGCAAATCAGGTCAGTGCAAGATCGGCCGGTCCAACGACTGAGCCAAACGGGAGGTTGAACATGAAATCCTTGATACGCAATGCATCCGTAGCCGCGACCGCGCTGCTGCTTGGCCTGTCGGCCACGGCAATCGCGCGCGCCGACGACAAGCCGACGCTGGCCTTCGTCGTCAACGGCGCTTCCGATTTCTGGAAGGCCGCCGAAGCCGGCGTCAAGAAGGCGCAGGGCGAACTGCCCGACTATACGCTCGAGCTCAAATATCCCGAACAGTCCTCGGTCGCCATCCAGCAGCGGCTGATGGACGATCTGGTGACCGCCGGCGTCAAGGGCATCATGGTCTCGGCCGTCGATCCCAAGACCTCGACCGATGGCCTCAACAAGATCGCCTCGGAAACCGCGCTTTTCACCACCGACTCGGACGCGCCGCAGACCAAGCGCGTCGCCTATATCGGCTCGTCCAACGTCGATGCCGGCAAGCAGGCGGCCGAGATCGCCAAGAAGGCGATGCCCAATGGCGGCAAGTGCCTCGGCTTCGTCGGCCTGCTCGGCGCCGACAATGCCAAGGAGCGCATCCAGGGCATGAAGGACGGCCTGGCCGGCACCAAGATCGAGCTGATCGACGTGCGCGGCGACGACATCGACCAGGCGCGCGCCAAGAAGAACGTCGAGGACGCGCTGGTCGCCAGCCCCGACGTCACCTGCATGGTCGGCTTCTACTCCTACAACACGCCGCGCATCTATGAAGCGCTGCGCGATGCCGGCAAGCTCGGCTCGATCACCGTCGTCGGCTTCGATGACGATCCGATCACGCTGGGCGGCGTCAAGGAAGGCACCATTGCCGCCACCGTCGTGCAGCAGCCCTTCGAATGGGCCTATCAGGGCATGAAACTGATGGCTGCCTATCTCAAGGGCGACAAGTCGGGCATCCCGGAAGGCAACCTCATCATCATCCCGACCAAGATCATCGGCAAGGATGACGTCGACGCCTACGCCGCCAATCTGAAGGCGATGGCCGGAAACTAAGACTTGAAGCAGTTCAGCCGGCTCAACGTCGCTTGGGCCGGCTGCTCGCATTGACGAACACCGCGAGGATCGTCAGTCTGCCAAAAGCCAAGAGCATGATCCCGAAAAGTGGAAGCCGGTTCTCGGAAAAGATCATGCTCAGAAATTGGCCCGCCAATCGCTGTCAGGCATGATGAATTATTCCGACACATCCATTGCTGCATCCGTGACCGCCCCGTTCCTCAGCCTTGAGAACGTGCGCAAGACCTATCCGGGCGTCGTCGCGCTCGACGGCTTCTCCATGGAGGTCAGGCCGGGCGAGGTCATCGGCCTTGTCGGCGAAAACGGCGCCGGCAAATCGACGTTGATGAAGATCCTTGGCGGCGTCACCAGGCCCGACAGCGGCACGATCACCGTCGACGGCACCGCGCATGACAGGCTCTCCGTCGAAGCCAGCATGGGATCGGGCATCGCCTTCGTCCACCAGGAACTCAACCTGTTCGAAAATCTGGACGTCGCCGCCAACATCTTCTTCGGCCGCGAGCCGTTGCGCGCCGGGCCGCTCAAGCTCGTCGACCGCGCCAAGCTGCGCACCATGGTGGCGCCGCTTTTGAAGCGCGTCGGCGCCAATTTTTCCGCCGACACGCCGGTCGCGACCCTGTCGCTGGCGCAGCAGCAGATGGTCGAGATCGCCAAGGCGCTGTCGATCGAGGCGCGGCTGGTCATCCTCGACGAGCCGACATCGAGCCTGCCGCTCGCCGAGACCGACAAATTGCTCGACGTCATCAAGGCGCTGAAGGCCGACGGCATCAGCGTCATCTTCATCTCGCACCGCCTGCACGAGGTCGAGCGCGTCGCCGACCGCGTCGTGGTGCTGCGCGACGGCATGCTGGCCGGCACCTTGCCGAAGAGCGATATCGGCCACGACCAGATGGTCAAGCTGATGATCGGCCGCATGCTGAAGGAGCGCGAGAAGGCCTCGGAAGCGGCGCGTGCGCCCGGCGCCGTAGCACTTGCGGCCAAGGCCATCCGCACCCCTGCCTATCCCGGCCGCCCGGTCGATCTCGACGTCAGGCGCGGCGAAATCCTCGGCCTCGCCGGTCTTGTCGGTTCCGGCCGCACCGAGCTGGCGCGGGTGTTCTTCGGCATCGATTCGAAGCTCGGCGGCGCGCTGGAACTCGACGGCAAGCCGCTTGCGCTGGCTTCCGCGGCCGACGCCGTCGCGCACGGCATCTTCCTGGTTCCGGAAGACCGCAAGCTGACCGGTATCCTGCTCGACCTGTCGATCGCTCAGAACATTTCGCTGCCCAATCTGCCCGCGCATGCGCGCCGCTCCCTGGTGTCCTCAAGCGCCGAGACCTCCACCGCCGAGAAGCAGAAGAAAGACCTCGGCATCAAGGCGCCTTCGGTGCAGACGCGCACCGGCACGCTGTCGGGCGGCAATCAGCAGAAGGTCGTGCTCGGCAAGTGGCTGGCCATGAACCCCAAGGTGATGATCCTCGACGAGCCGACGCGCGGCATCGACATCGGCGCCAAGGCGGAAATCTATGGCCTGATGCGCGCATTGGCCGATGCCGGCGTCGCCGTGCTGATGATCTCGTCGGACATGGAAGAGGTGATCGGCGTGTCCGACCGCATCGCCGTCATGCATGAGGGCCAAATCTCCGGCATTCTCGACAAGGACCGGTTCAGCCAGGAAAACGTGCTGCTGCTGGCGGTGGGCAAGCAGCCGAAGTAGTTTTGCCGGGGTCTCGCGCAAGCGCGATCTGCTCAGGCATTGGGGAGACGACGATGAGCAAGAAAGATCTCGGCCTGCTGATCCTGATCCTGGTGGTCGGGGCGATCGTGGCGATCATCAATCCGCGCTTCCTGTTGCCGATCAACCTCGCCAACACCTCGAACCTGATCGGCCTGTTCGGCATCCTGTCGATCGGCCAGGCCTTCGTCATCATCACCGGCGGCATCGAATTGTCGGTCGGCTCGGTGGTCGCGCTGCTTGGAACGCTGTTCATCGACTTCATCGCCGTGCGCGAGGTGGGCTGGCCGCTGGCCTTCGTGCTGATCCTGTTCCTCGGCGCCGTCATAGGCCTGGTGCATGGCTGGCTGATCACAAGGCTCAAGCTGCAGCCTTTCGTCGTCACTTTGTGCGGCCTGTTGATCTACCGCGGTGTTGCCCGCTTCTACACTGCCGACGGCACGGCGGGTTTTGCGTTCGGCCAGAATTTTCCCGAGCTCGAATTCCTGACGGCCGGACGCTCCTATGGCGTGCCGAACAGTTTCATCGCGCTGATCGTTATTTCGATCGTCATGTGGGTGGTGCTGCACCGCTCGGTGTTCGGCCGCTATCTCTACGCCATCGGCAAGAACGAGGAGGCGGCGAAATATTCGGGCATCCGCACCGGCCGTGTCGTCATCGCCGCCTATGTCATCTGCGGTGTGCTGACGGCGCTGTCGGCGATCTATTTCGCCATGTACACGCGCTCGATCTCGCCGGCCAGCCACGGCCAGTTCTACGAGCTCTACGCCATCGCCGCCGCCGTGCTCGGCGGCTTCTCGTTGCGCGGCGGCGAAGGCTCGCTGATCGGCGTCATCCTCGGCACGGTGCTGCTGCAGGAGCTGCAGAATCTCGTCAACCTGCTCGGCATCCCGTCCTCGCTCAACTTCGCGGTGATGGGCGGCGTCATCCTCATCGGCGTGCTGGTCGACCAGCAATGGGGCGTGTTCCGGGAACGGCGGCTGATGGTCGACGCCACCCGCAAGGGCGTGGCGGGCCAGGCTGCGGAATAGCTAGCCTAGATCAGGCCCGACATGTCGGAAAAGGCCATCGCCTTGCGCAGCACCTCGGCGAAGCGTTCGCCGGCGGCTTCGCGCGGGCCGCTGTTGTCGATCGAGGTGACGCCGGGCCCGGACAGAGTGACATTGGCGCTGCGTGCCAGCCGCGCCAGCACTTCGCCGCGGGACTCCCGGCCGCGCATCGCCAGACGCTCGGCCAGCACTTCAGGCGAGGCAGTCATCTCGACGACGGCCAGGTTGGCATAGCGTTCGCGCAAGGAGGGGATGATCGCGCGCGACACATTGGCGACAGCGACACGGCCATTGGCGACAGACCAGTCGACATCGGCGGGGATGCCGTAGCGCAAGCCGTGTGCTTCCCAGGAAATGGCGAAGGCGCCATCGGCTTCGGCTTCGGCGAAGGCAGCGTCGGCCAGCGTGTCGTGATCCTCGCTTGCGGCATCGCTCGGCCTGGTGATGACCCGGCGGACGAACTCCAGCCGCGTTTCGTCGGCAAAATGGTTGCGGGCGTAGCCGATCACCGTGTCCTTGCCGGCGCCGCTTGGGCCGACGACGGCCACGAAAACGCCATCGCGGATCGGAAACGTCTCGGCCGAAAGTTCCCGCTCGATCAGTGCCGACACCATCATGCCACCCGGCGTCCCTGCCGCCACACGGTGCGCACGACCGGAACATGGTCGTCGACGCGCACCCGCACCAGATCGGCGCGGCGGCCCTGCTCGATGACGCCGCGGTCGGTCAGGCCAACCGCATCGGCCGGGTTCTTCGAGACCATGGCGACGGCCTGCGGCAGGGAAATGCCTTCGACGACATCGCCGAGGAAGAACGCCGATTGGATCAGGCTGAAGGGAATGTAGTCGGACGACAGGATGTCGAGCAGGCCGTCGCTGGCCAGCGTACGGGCCGAGACATTGCCCGAATGCGAGGCGCCGCGCATAACGTTTGGCGCGCCCATCAGCACACCCATCCCGGCCTCTTTCGAGGCCCTGGCGGCCTCTTCCGTGGTCGGGAATTCGGCGACCCGCACGCCCTGCTCGATCGCTTCGTCGACATGGCCCGATGTGGCGTCGTCGTGGCTGGCCAGCACGATGCCGCGCTCCTGGCAGGCGGCGGCGATCACCGCCCGGTTCGGCGCCGAATTGCGCGCCGATTCGGCCATCCGCTTTTCGCAGAACACCTTGAAGTCGCGATCGGTCAGCTTCAGCTTGCGCTGGTAATAGTAGGCATAGGTTTCGAGATTGACGAACTGGCGCTGGCCTGGCGCATGATCCATCAGCGATGCCAGCTTCACCCGCTCGTCGCCGTCGAAATTGGCGAAAGCCCTGAGGCAGTCCGGAGCCGAAACCTCGCAGCGCAGGTGGATGAAATGGTCGGCGCGCAGACGGTCCTGCTTCACACTGTCCTCGATCGCGTCGGCCAGCTTGCGGATGTCGGCCGATGTCAGGTCGGCGTCTTCGTCCATGCCGACGCGCAAGGCGTCCAGCACGGTGGTGATGCCGGCGGTTGCCACCTGCGCATCATGGGCGAGCACGGCGGCGATCGGATTCCAGCGCACCTTGGGCCGCGGCGCGTAATGGCCTTCGAGATGGTCGGTGTGCAACTCGACCAGCCCGGGAATAATATAGTCGCCGCCCATATCCTCGCCGGTGCGACTAGAACCAGAGCTTGCGCCGGCTTCGATGCCGACGATAAAGCCGTCGCGCAGCACCAGCGAACCTTCGACGATCTCGTCGGCAAGCACGATGCGGGCATTGTGGAGAACAGTCTCGGCGGTCATTTCAGGCAGTCCTTCAGGCGGTTTTTCTGGCCGGGCGGCGCCCGAGCGCGTGATGCGAGAGCACCATGAACGGCGCACCCGGTTCGGTTTCGACAAATAAGGTCAGCGCATCCACCAGCACCTTCTGTTGCAGCACTTCCGCGAACAGGCTGTCGATCGCTGCGCGCAAACGCGGGCTCTCCTGTGACCCCGCCCGGCCGGAGAGCGTCATGTGGAAGCGAAAGGTTTCGAAGACATAGGGGTAGCCCCATTGGCAGAGATTGCGGAACTCGGCCGGCTTCAGCGAATCCGGGCTGCGCCGCTCGATTTCCGCCTCGCTCAGCGGTGCGCGAAACCGGTCGAAGTCGCGCACCACGTCATCGGCGAACCGGTTGAGCGCAGGCACTGGCCCTTCCGGCACCAGTGCGAAGAAGCCGTCGATCTGGCTGACCACGAGACGGGGAATGGTCACCACCGGCGTCACCTCGGCAAAATGGTCGAGTGCGGCGCGCAGCGAGACTTCCGTCTCGTTGGCAGCCAGGCGGAACGGTGCTTTCAGCGTCGCATGGAAACCATAGCGGCGCGCCGAAGCGGTGTGGAAAGCGACTTCCGCCGCCGACAGGTCGGCCACCGCTTCGACCGGCCTCGTGGCGGCGCCAAACGGGTCGCGGCCCAGCCAGTCGGCGGCAATCCGCGCCAGTGGCTCGTCCTGCCGGGGAGTGAAATAGAGGGCGTAGCGCATGGAAAGTCCTTGTCAGCTTCGCTGCCATAGGTGATTTCCATGACGAATTGACGAAGCCTTGCTGGCTTTCAGGTAACAAAACGCTGCGGCGGGGTCATTAGCCGACGATTTTTTCGTGCTGGACCAGGGAGCGAGTGCTCACGCAGCGACCGATCAGGCCTTCATCAGCCATTCATGCTCGGGCGCATTGTGGAACTTCCACGTCCGCTTCGGTCCTGCCATGACGTTGAGATAATAGAGGTCGTAGCCATTGCAGGCGGCGCAGGGGTGATAACCCCTGGGTACCAGCACGACATCGCCATCCTCGATCGCCATTGCTTCGTCGAGCGCGCGATGGCCGTTCTTGTCGGCGTCGGTGTAGACGCGCTGGAAGGCAAAGCCCTGCGGCGGGTTGAGGCGGTGATAGTAAGTTTCCTCGAGGTAGGATTCAGCGGGCAGATTGTCCTGGTCGTGCTTGTGCGGCGGATAGCTCGACGTATGCCCCCCGGGCGTGATGACCTCGACCACCAGCAGCGAATCGGCCGGCTTGCCCTCCGGCAATATGTTGGTGACATAGCGCGTGTTGGTGCCCTTGCCGCGCACCTCCTGGCCGAGATCGTCCGGTCCGATGACGCGAACCGGCAGGCGGCCGCCAAGGCCCGGCGCCGAGCAGACCGCGAGCTCCAGTTCGGTGTCCGCGGTCACCGACCAGTCCGAACCCTCAGGCACGTAGACCGACCACGGCTTGCCCTCGAAGGGCGACATGCGCTCGCCGAGCAGGCCGAGATCCTTGCCGCCGGCTGAAGCCTTGCCCTTGCCGGTGACGAACACCAGGCAGACTTCGCGATCCTCCGTCTTGCCGGAGGCGCTCTCGCCGGGCTTCAGCCGATGCAGGTCGAAACCGACATAGGTCCAGCCGGCGCTTTTCGGCGTCACATGGGCGACGCGACCGTGGCCCTTGTCGGCTTTGACGAGCAGCTTCGACATTTTTGTCTCTCCTATCGCAAATCTTCGAGATCGGCCGAAGCCTCTCAACTTCGTCATCCTAGGGCGTAGCAGGAGCGAAGCTCCGTCGCGGAGACCCTAGGATGACGAAGTTAGAAGCACTGGAAGCTAACCGCCGACGCATGCGATCAGTCACTCCTTCGGCTCGGGCCCGACCGGAGGCCTCGCCTCGTCAGCAGGCTTGTAGAGATAAAAAAACTGCCAGACGGCGTAGCCGGCGAAGCCGAGCGCGATCATGCCCCAGAACGGCGTGCCGGTGGCGAACTCGATGATCGACCAGATGACGCAGACCGCGACGACGGCGACACGCCGCCACAAAGGCCGGAAGAAGGGGTGTTCGGAATCTTTCATCGGGCCAATCTACAGCAATCGGCCTCGCCGGGAACCCGTCGCATCAGCCATTGGGAGACTAGACATTTGGAAAGCCTTGCGTCTCGACCGTGTATCCGGCCGCCGTCATGACGCGCATCAATTCCTTGTAGCCCACTTGCGCCATCCTGAGCGGCGGGTTCTTCTTCGGGTCCTGCTCGGCCTCGACCACGAACCAGCCGTCATAGCCATGGTTGGCGAAGCGCTGCACGATGGCGCCGAAGTCCAGCGAACCGTCGCCCGGCACGGTGAAGGCGCCGAGCGCCACCGCATCGAGGAAGGACTGCTTCGTGCGGTCGAGCTTTTCGATCACCCCCATGCGGACGTCTTTCACATGCACATGGCTGATCCGGGTATGATGGTTGTCGATGGCGCGCAGCACGTCGCCGCCGGCGAATGCCAGATGGCCTGCATCGAGCAGCAGCGGAATGCCGGCTCCGGAATAGCGCATGAAGGCATCGAGTTCCGGCTCGGTCTCGACCACCGCCGCCATATGGTGGTGGTAGGACAACGGCATGCCCTGTTCGGCGCACCATTCGCCAAACGCGGTCAGGCGTTTCGCATAAGCCTTCATCTCGTCGTCCGACAGCTTCGGCTTGGTCGCCAGCGGCTTCGAGCGGTCGCCCTGGATCGAACGGCCAACCTCGCCATAGACGATGCAAGGCGCGTTCACCGCCTTGAACAGGTCGATCATCGGCTGGATGCGATCCTTGTTGTCGGCCATCTCCCCAGCGACCAGCGTGCCCGAGAACCAGCCGCCGCACAGCGTGACGTCGGCGGCCTTCAGGATCGGCAGCATGATTTCGGGGTCATTGGGAAAACGCCGGCCCATCTCCATGCCGGTGAAGCCGGCCGAGCGCGACTGGCGCAGACATTCTTCCAGCGACACGTCATCGCTGAGCTCCGCAAGATCGTCGTTCCACCACGCAATGGGGGACATGCCCAGTTTGGCTTTCAAGTCGTCACTCCGGTCCTAAAACAGTTTCTTGCTCGTTGGCGCCGCCCCTCATCTGCCTGCCGGCATCTTCTCCCCGTGTAGAGACAGGGAGAAGGAGGAGCTTCGGCGCCTCTATCAATCGCCGATGGTCTGCATCTGCCGCTTTTCGTCATACGCCTTGCGCGCCGCGTTGACCTGCGGCCGCACTGACACTTCCGGCACCGCCACATCCCACCAGTGACCGCCGGCATCGGTGGAAACCAGCGGGTCGGTGTCGATGACGAGCACCGTGGTGCGCGTATTCTTCCTGGCTTGTGCCAGCGCGTTTTCCAGCCCGGCGATCGACGGCACTTTCTCGGCAATCGCCCCCATGCTCGCCGCATGCGCGGCGAAGTCGATGTCGGGCAGAACCTCGTGGCGCGAGTCCTTCAGCAGATTGTTGAAGTTGGCGCCGCCGGTCGCCATCTGCAGCCGGTTGATGCAGCCGTAACCGCGGTTGTCGAGCAGCACGATGGTCAGCTTGAGGCCGAGCATCACCGAGGTGGCGATCTCCGAATTCATCATCAGGTAGGAGCCGTCGCCGATCATGACGACGATCTCCTCGCCGGGCTTCGCCATCTTGGCGCCGAGCCCGCCGGCAATCTCATAGCCCATGGTCGAGAAGCCGTATTCGCCATGGTACGAGCCGGGCGCGCCCGCCTGCCAAAGCTTGTGCAATTCGCCCGGCAACCCGCCGGAGGCATTCAGCAGCGTCACACCGGAGCCCATGGCGCGCTGCACCGCGCCGATCACCTGCGCATCGGACGGATAGGCGGCATTGGTCGACGCCGTCACCTTGGCCGCCTCGACCGCCCAGGCCTTCTTGCCGGAGGACGCATTGTCGGTCCAGCTTGCCGGCGCCTTCCAGTCCTTCAGCGCAGCACCGAGTTCCGCTAGGCCCTCGGCCGCATCGGCCACCAGCGGCCGGGCGCGGTGCTTGCCGGCATCGAAGGGCTGCACGTTGAGTCCGATGATGGTCTTGCCCGAATTCTTGAACAGCGCCCACGAACCGGTGGTGAAATCCTGCAGGCGCGTGCCGATGGCCAGCACGACATCGGCTTCCTCAGCCAGCCGGTTGGCGGCAGAAGTGCCGGTGACGCCGACCGCCGCCATGTTGAGCGGGTGGTTGTCCGGCAGCGAGGATTTGCCGCCTTGCGTCTCACAGACCGGGATGCCGCCGCTCTCGGCGAATTTCGCCAGTTCGTCCGACGCCTGCGAATAGAGGACGCCACCGCCGGCGATCACCAACGGCTTTTTTGCACCCTTGAGCGCGGCGACCGCGGCCGCCAGTTCCTGGCGATCCGGGCGCGGCCGGCGCTGGTGCCAGACCCGCTCCGCGAAAAAACTCTCGGGATAGTCATAGGCCTCGGCCTGGACGTCCTGGCAGAGCGACAGCGTCACCGGGCCGCATTCGGCCGGATCGGTCAGCACGGCCATGGCACGGCTCAGCGCAGGAATGATCTGCTCCGGCCGGGTGATGCGGTCGAAATAGCGCGAAACCGGACGGAAGCAGTCGTTGACCGTCGCCGTGCCGTCGGAAAAATCCTCGGCCTGCTGCAGCACCGGGTCGGGGATGCGGTTGGCGAAGACATCGCCTGGCAAAAACAGGACGGGCAACCTGTTTACATGGGCGAGCGCCGCCGCCGTCACCATGTTGAGCGCGCCGGGGCCGATCGAAGAGGTCGCGGCCATGAAGCGGCGGCGGAAATTGGCCTTGGCGTAGGCGATTGCCGCATGCGCCATCGCCTGTTCGTTGTGGGCGCGAAAGGTCGGCAGTTCGTCGCGCACCTGATAGAGCGCCTCGCCGATGCCGGCGACATTGCCGTGGCCGAAGATCGCCCAGACGCCGCCGAAGATCGGGACTTTGCTACCGTCGATCTCGGTCATCTGGCGCGACAGGAAGCGGGTCAGCGCCTGCGCCATCGTCAGGCGGATTGTCTTGCTCATGGTGTTTTCCTCCGCAGTCCTATTCCGCGCCTTCTTATGCCGCCTTGCGGCCGCGCGCGGCAAGCCACGCATCCGTCAACTGTTCGAAGCGCTGCGCCATGTCGGCGATCGCCTCGTCATCCGACATCCTGCCGGCCAGCCATTGTTCGGCCGCATGGACGAAGATGGTGCGGCCGACGGCAAAACCCTTGACGATGGGCGCCTTGGCGGTGGCGGCGAATGCCGCTTCCAGTTCGTCCTGCGGCGCTTCCAGGCCCAGCAGCACGACGCCGCGGCACCAGGGGTCGTGCTTCAGGATCACGGCCTCGATCTTCGCCCAGGCGCCGCTCGACGCCTGCGGCTCGAGCTTCCACCAGTCCGGCTTGATGCCGAGCGCATAGAGTTCTTCCAGCGCGCGCGGGATCGTCGTGTCGTCGAGCTTGCCATGCTTGCCGGCAATGATCTCGATGAGAAGTTCCCTGCCGACCTTCCGCGCCGCTTCGAACAGCGCGCGCAACTTCTGCTGCTGTTCTTCCTTGAGCGCGGCCGGATCGTCGGGATGATAGAAGCACAGGCACTTGATGCAGTGGTCGACCGGCCACTCGGTGAGCTGCGAGCCGATGTCCTGCGAGAATTCGAAGCGCAGCGGCCGCGAACCCGGCAGTTCCACCGGCCGCCCGAGCCAGGCGAAGGAATGCCTGGCGAATTCGAACATCGCCTTGCGGCCGTGTTTCTCGTCGATCAGCATGCCGTAGCCGTCGCGGCCGGCGGCAACCTTCGCCGCCGCCTTGACCGCCAGCACCTTGAAATCCTGGATGCGTGCGGGATCGGCACCGGCCTTCGCCGCCACATCCTCGAGCTGCACGCGGTGGTCGCAGGCGAGCGCCATCATCGAGGGAATGTCGCGCCGGCGCGTCGTTGCCCAATGGATGTGGTTGATCGCCTCGTCCTTGCGCAACGCCAGATGCCTGCTGCCGTTCTTGAGGAAGAACCGCAGCTCCTCGAAGGTCGGATATTCCGGCGCGCAGAGCAGCCGCGACACGGCGAAGGCGCCGCAGGCATTGGCCCAGGTCGCCGCCGTCGCATGGTCTTCGCCGCCCAGCCAGCCGCGCAGGAAGCCCGACATGAAGGCGTCGCCGGCGCCGAGCACATTATAGATCTCGATCGGAAACCCCTTGCCGACGACGCCGTCCTCGAGATCGTCGCTGATCGGTCCGTCATAGACGATGCAGCCCATCGCGCCGCGCTTCAGGACGATGGTGGCGGACGACAGCGAGCGGATCGTCTTCAAGGCGCTCAGGCAATCGTCGGCGCCCGACGCGATCATGATCTCTTCCTCGGTGCCGACAATGAGGTCGCAATCGGGCAGCACCGTCTTCAACTGGGCCGAGACCCGGTCCGATTTCACATAGCGCTCGAACCCTTCGGCATGGCCTGCGAGGCCCCACAGATTGGGCCGGTAGTCGATGTCGAACACCACCTTGCCGCCCTTGGCCTTCATGATGCGGATCGCCTTGCGCTGCGCGGCATCGCTGTTAGGCCTGGAAAAATGCGTGCCGGTGACGACGATCGAGCGCGCCGAGGCGATGAAGGCCTCATCGATGTCTTCCGGCGCCAGCGCCATGTCGGCGCAGTCCGAGCGATAGAAGATCATCGGCGAGACGCCTTCGTCCTCGACCGACAGCAGCACCAGTGCGGTCAGCCGCTCCTTGTCGGTCTTGAGCCCGTCGACATTGACGCCTTCACGCGTCAGCTGCTCGCGGATGAAGCGGCCCATCTGCTCGTCGCCGACGCGGGTGAGCAGCGCCGAGCGCAGGCCGAGCCTGGCGGTGCCGACCGAGATGTTGGCCGGGCAGCCGCCGACCGACTTGGCGAAGGAGGTGATGTCCTCCAGCCGCGAGCCGATCTGCTGGCCGTAAAGGTCGACGGAAGCGCGACCGATGGTGATCACGTCGAGCGGCGCGTATTCAGCGTCCACGGCTTCGCTCATTGGAACCTCCCGTCGGCCTTGTTGTGTTGGGGTACACGCGCGAGCGGCAGCGTGGCGCCGGGAATATGAAATAATAATTCCAATCCATAGTCAATATGGAATGAGCATTCCTTCGATGAAAAGTACCTTTTCGGCGGTGGATCAGGCCTTGCGCTTCCTGCCCGTGTCGCGCCGCTTCTCGCCGACGCCGACGGTCAGTGCCATGGCCAGCGCCATTGTCGCCGACAGTGAGCGGAAGCCGGCGAAATCGGCCTCGGCAACCTCGAACCAGACCTTGGCGAACTGGGCGAGCGGCGAAAACGAGCTGTCGGTGATGGCGACGATCGGCACGCCCTGTTCCGAAATGCTGCGCGCCTCCTCGATCGTGGCGGGCGCGTAGGGCGAGAAGGAGATGGCGATCACGGCATCCGCCGGCGTGGCGAAGCCGATCATCTCGGCATTCAGCCCGGCCGCCGATTCGATCAGCTGGTTGCGGATCTTCAGCTTGCCCAGCGCATAGGCGATGTAGGACGCCACCGGATAGGAGCGCCGCTTGGCCAGCACATAGATGGTTTCCGCCTTTGCCAGCAGGGAAATAGCGTCTTCCAGATGCGCTTCGTCCAGCGTGCGCGAGATATCGTTGAGCGAGGTCGAGGCGGCGGCGACGAAGCCGTCGAAGATCGCCCGGTGGCCGGCGCCTCCCTCAGCCTTGACGCGCAGCGCCTGCAGCCTTTCGTCATAGGATGAATTGCGCTCGCGCAGCCGCTCGCGAAACACCTGCTGCAGGCTGGTGAAACCATCGAAGCCAAGCTGCTGGGCAAATCGGATCAGGGTCGAAGGCTGCACGCCCGCCGAAGCGGCGATGCTGGCGGCGGTGCCGAAGGCGATATCGTCGGGATTGTCGAGCGCATGGGCAGCGATCTGGGCGATGCGCTTCGGCAGGCTTTCGCGCCGCTCCAGGATGGTGGTGCGCAGCGTCTCGAAATCGCGAGGTACCCGTTCGTCCATCGTCGCTCTGTCCAGGCTCATGCGTGAAGCGTCCTCTGTGCCTCATCATAGCGAGCCTGCGCAAGAACACCATAAAAAATGAGGCAGACATTCCATTTCAGGAGAAAATGGACTAATTCATCCACGCAGCGCTTCAAGCAGTGGAGAAACGGAAAATGGTCGGCGTCGGTCTCATCGGTACGGGTTTCATGGGCAAGTGTCACGCCATCGCATGGAGTGCCGTCAGCGCCGTCTTTCCCGACGTGGCCAAGCCACGGCTGGTCCATCTCGGCGAGGTCAATGAAGAGCTTGCCCGGCGCAAGGCGGGCGAGTTCGGTTTCGCCAAGGCGTCGGGCGACTGGCGCGCCGTCGTCAACGATCCCGAAGTCGACATCGTCTCGCTGACCACGCCCAACCAGTTCCATCCGGAAATGGCCATCGCGGTTCTTCAGGCAGGCAAGCATCTGTGGTGCGAAAAGCCGATGGCGCCGAGCTTTGCCGAGGCCGAGGCGATGGCGGCCGCGGCGAAAAAGTCCGGCAAGGTCGCGGCCCTCGGCTACAACTACATCCAGAGCCCGGCCATCCGCCATATCGGCGCGCTGCTGGAAGAGAAGATCATCGGCGAGGTCAACCATCTGCGCATCGAGATGGACGAGGACTTCATGGCCGACCCCGAAGCGCTGTTCTTCTGGAAGCACGAAGCAGCTTCCGGCTATGGCGCGCTCGACGATTTCGCCGTGCATCCGCTGTCTCTGGTCTCAGCCCTGTTCGGCCGCGTCGCCAGTGTCATCTGCGACATGGCTAAACCCTATGCCGATCGCAAGCTGGCCAGCGGCGGCCGTCGCGCGGTGGAGACCTACGACATCGCCAGCGTGCTGATGCATCTGGAAAACGGCATTGCCGGCACGCTGCTGGTCAACCGCTCAGCCTGGGGCCGCAAGGGCCGCATCGCCGTGCAGATCTTCGGCTCTAAAGGGTCGATCCTGTTCGACCAGGAACGATCGAACGAATTCCAGCTCTATCTCACATCAGACCGGCCGACCGAACAGGGCTACCGCACCATCCTGGTGGCGCCGCACCACAAGCCCTATGACCTCTTCGTGCCGGCGCCGGGCCATGGCCTCGGCTTCAACGATCTCAAGATCATCGAGTGCCACGAATTGCTGACGCGGCTTGAAGGCAGGCCGGCGCGGCTCATCGAGTTTGCCGAAGGGCTGGAGATAGAGCGCACGGTGCACGCGATGGCGCGCTCGTTCGAGGAAAAGCGCTGGGTGGACGTACGGTAGAGCGGCTGCTTCCCCTTCTCCCCTTGACAAGGGGAGAAGGGAAATCGCGTCAGCCGCCAACCGCAGCGTTCGTCTCCCACCCGTTGACCCAGACCTGCCGCAAGCGGTCGCCTTCGCCCTTGAAGCGTAACCCGGTCGCCTGGCAATCCGCGATCCGGTCGCTGCGGAAATTGCGGATCGCCTGGCGCAGCTCGCACCAGGCGACGATGTTGGCGGTTTCGGCGTAGTAGATGAGCGCGATCGGGCGGATGAGGCGCTCGGAGGCGCGGCCCATTTCGTCTCGATAGGAGAGGTCGAGCTTTTCCTCGTCGCGGATGGCGCGTCGCACCAGCGCAAGGTCGATCGCGCCGGTCGAAGGCGCGGCGAACCCCCACGCATGCAGCGCATTGGCGTCGAATACCTGGCGCAAGGGCGGCGGCACCGCGCCGGCGATCTTGGCGCTGACGCGCTTGGCCGCCTGCTTGAGCTCGCTGTCGCCGGTGCGCTCCAGCAGCGCCAGCGACAGGACGATCGCCTCCATCTCCTCGATCGAGAACATCAGCGGCGGCAGGTCGAAGCCGGGACGCAGGATGTAGCCGATGCCGCGCCCGCCCTCGATCGGCACGCGCATCGCCTGCAGGGCGGCAATGTCGCGATAGATCGAGCGCACCGTCACCTCCAGCCGCTCGGCGATCGTCGCTGCCGTCACCGGCTGCCGCGCCAGCCGCACGATCTGGATGATCTCGAACAGGCGCGACGCCTTGCGCATTTTTCTCGCCCGGTTTCCATCACAACTGACACACCATCGTCAGTTGGGCTGACCTATAGGAGCGCCTATCGAATTGAAAATCAACAGGTTCCGCTGCGGTTTGGCGGATCGAGGCGGCAGGCAACTGACATGGGCTATGCGGAAAATCTCTGGCTTTTCTTTATCCTGCTGTTCGGCATCATCGCCGTTCCGGGCATGGATATGCTCTTCGTGCTTGCCAATGCACTGACCGGCGGCCGCGACCGAGGCCTTGCCGCGACCGGCGGCATCATGGTCGGCGGCATGGTGCACACGCTGAACGGCGCCATCGGCGTCGGCCTGCTGATGCATTTCGTGCCGATCCTGTTCAAGCCGCTGCTGCTTGCCGGCGCCGCCTACATGGCCTTCATAGGCATCACGCTGATGCGCAGTTCCATCATCGTCGGCCAGGAGGGGCCTGCCGGCAGCCGTTCCGCATGGAAGGCGTTTCGCCAGGGATTTGTGACCTGCCTGATCAACCCGAAGGCATACCTGTTCGTGCTTGCCGTCTACCCGCAGTTCCTGAAACCGGACTACGGTCCGATCTGGATGCAGGCGACGGTCATGGGGCTGCTGACCGTGGTGACGCAGGCTGCGATCTATGGCGGGCTGGCTATCACGGCCGGCCGCAGCCGCAACCTTCTGATCGCCAATCCGCGGGCGACCATTTTTGCCGGCCGCGCGGCCGGACTGCTGCTCTTTGCCGTATCGGTGTTCACGGCATGGGAAGGATTAAGGGCGGCGTAATCCCGGTCACCGCCGCCCACTTCCCTATGCCCTGTCAGGCAGCTCCCTGCCGGTTGTCGATCATGGCGCGGCGTGCCGAGCGGCGCCACTCGACGGCGCCGGCAAGGCCGTGCAGCACGGTCTCGGTGGTCGCCCAGTCGATGCAGCCATCGGTGATGCTCTGGCCATAGACCAGCGGCTTGCCCGGCACCACGTCCTGCCGGCCGGCGACGAGATTGCTCTCGATCATCAGGCCGATGATGCGCTCGTCGCCTGCCGCGACCTGGCCGGCGACATCTGCCGCCACCTTGGGCTGGTTCTCGGGCTTCTTGGCCGAGTTGGCGTGGCTGACATCGATCATCAGACGGGGCGCAACGCCGATGCGGGCGAGTTCCACAGCGGCGGCTTCGACGCTCGCCGTGTCATAGTTCGGCTGAACGCCGCCGCGCAGGATAACGTGGCAGTCCTCATTGCCCGTGGTCGTGGCGATGCCGCTGCGCCCGCCCTTGGTCACCGCCATGAAATGATGCGGCTGCGCGGCGGATTTCACCGCCTCGGCGGCTATGCGCAGATTGCCGTCGGTGCCGTTCTTGAAGCCGACCGGGCAGGAGAGGCCCGAGGCCAGTTCGCGGTGGATCTGGCTCTCGGTCGTGCGCGCGCCGATCGCGCCCCAGGCGACGAGGTCGGCAATGTATTGCGGGGTGGTCATGTCGAGGAATTCGGTCGCCGCCGGCAGGCCGAGATTGTTGACGGCCGACAGCACATTGCGTGCCATCCGTAGCCCCTTGTCGATGTTGAAGCTGCCGTCGAGGTCGGGATCGTTGATGAGGCCTTTCCAGCCGACCGTCGTGCGCGGCTTTTCGAAATAGACCCGCATCACGATCTCCAGCCGGTCCGACAGGCTCTCGCGCAGCGCCGCCAGACGGCTGGCGTAGTCGACGGCCGCGACCGGATCGTGGATCGAACACGGGCCGACGATGACGAGCAGCCGGTCGTCGGTCCCGTTCAAGATGGCATGGGTTGCGTTGCGCGATGCGCTGACGGTGCGCGTCGCCGTCAAAGTGCGCGGTATCTCCCGCATCACCTCGTCCGGTGTGCTCAGTTCTCGGATTTCCTTGACCCGGAGGTCGTCTGTGGTGGTCAACACGGCTTTCTGCTCCTGTCGAGAGCATGATGCCGAAAAGTGTGAAGCGGTTTTCGGACGACATCATGCTCCTCTTTGATTTAGAGGAAACCTGCCGGCTGAAAACAAAAAAGCCGCCAGGTATGGCGGCTGTTCGGATCTTGTTGCTGCAATCTTCAGATCGAGCGCAATCCTCCCGCCGCCAGCGAGCTCCTAAAGTACCAATATGTGGCGGTCAGGTTGATCATGAGGCTCATATAGTCGATGCGGAGGCACTTGTCACGTGCCCTGATGCGGAGACAATTCGGGATGGCCGAAGCACCCAAATTTCGTCATCCCTGGGCGGAGCAGGAGCGAAGCTCCGTCGCGGAGACCCTGGGATCCATTCCGTGACTTTGGCCGAATGGTGCAGCGGAGCAGAATTCCGCACCGCAGCAACGCTCAGAAGTCGCGGCATGGATCCTCGGGTCTGCGCTGCGTCGCTACGCTCCTTGCTCCGCCCGTGGATGACGAAGTGATGGGCGTTTGAGACTCGCCGGCGTTACTCCGGTGACGCCCCCGCAATGCTTTGATCGTAGTCGACCAGCGACCCGGTCATGACACCGGACTGCGGGCTGACCATGTAGCTGATCAGACGGGCAAGCTGGTCCGGCTTGACCAACTGGCCCATCGGCTGCGTCGCTTCGGCCTTCGCCAGCCAGTCGTCCGGCGCGTCGTGCCACTTCTTCTGCACGATGTCCTCGCCTTCCGTGTCCATCCAGCCGGGCAGCACCGCATTGCAGCGGATGCGGTTGTAGCGATAGGCATTGGCGACGTTCTTGGTCAGCGTCATCAGCGCGCCCTTGCTGGTCGAATAGGGCGTCAGGAACGACTGGCCGGTATGCGCCGACATCGACAGCACGTTGACGATCGAGCCGGGCGCCTTCTTCTCAAGGAGATGCGCCACCACGCCCTGCATCAGGAAGAACGGGCCGCGCACATTGGTATCGAAAATCGTATCGAACAACTCTTCGGAGGTTTCGACCAGCGAACCGCGCGCCGAAGTGGCGGCGGCGTTGACCAGCGCGTTGACGGTGCCGAAATGCGAGATCGCGGTGGCGACCGCGCGCTTGCAGTCCGCCACTTTTGACACATCGGCGCTGATGAAAATGGCATCGACGCCGGCTTTCTTGAAATGGGCGACAGCCTTGTCGCCCTTCTCCTGCGAGCGGCCGATGAGCGCCAGTGCCCGGCAGCCCTCATCGGCCAAGGCCTCGGCGACGGCAAAGCCAATGCCTTGCGCGCCGCCGGTGACGATGGCGCGTGTCTGTGAATTGCGATCGGCTGATGCGCTCATCGCTCTGCTCCTGTGGTTTTTCCTAAGGGTTCTCTTACTTGTCGAGACGGACGGTCTTGCCGGTCGTCGCTGATTTCAGCGCTGCGTCGGCCAGTTTCAGCGCCACCAGTCCGTCCGCGCCGCTCGGCGCGGCCTTCTTGCCTAACGTCGCTGCGGCGATGAAAGCAGCGATCTCATTGGCATAGGCGTCGAGATAGCGGGTCATGAAGAAGTCGTGCAGCGGCGGGCGGGTATAGCCCTTCTCGTTGGCCAGTTCGATCGACACCGGGCGCTGGTTCTCGGCCGCGACCATGCCTTTCGAGCCGTGCACCTCGATGCGCTGGTCGTAGCCATAGGTGGCGCGGCGCGAGTTGGAGATGACGGCCTGCTTGCCGGAAGCGGTTTCGAGGATGACACTGACGCTATCGAAATCGCCGGCATCACCAATCTTCTTGTCGACCAGCACCGAGGCATGGGCGCTGACCGCCACGACCTCTTCGCCGAGCAGGAAGCGCGCCATGTCGAAATCATGGATGGTCATGTCGCGAAAAATGCCGCCAGAACGCTTGATGTAGTCGATCGGCGGCGCGCCGGGATCGCGCGAGGTGATGGTGACCATCTCGACGGTGCCGATGGCGCCGTCGTCGATCGCCTTGCGCACGGCGGCGAAGTGTGGATCGAAGCGCCTGTTGAAGCCGACCATCAGCGTCGCCTTGGTCTTCTCGACCACGGCCAGGCATTTCTCGACGCGCTTGACGTCGAGGTCGATCGGCTTCTCGCAGAAGATCGCCTTGCCGGCCTTGGCGAAGCGCTCGATCAGATCGGCATGGGTGTCGGTCGGCGTGCAGATGATGACGGCGTCGATATCTCCGGCTTTCTCGATGTCCTCGATGCTGCGCACCTCGGCGCCATAGGCGCTGGCCAGTTCGGTGGCCGCCTTCTCGAACGCATCGGCAACCGCAACCAGTTTGGCCTGCGGATTGGAGCCGACGGCACGGGCGTGGACCTTGCCGATGCGGCCGGCACCGAGGAGAGCGAAGCGAACGGTCATGGGTATTTCCTCTGGGGAATGGGTTGGAGAGAGTTGTCCGCACCTTGCTTTTGGGGAAAGGTGGCAAGGCTATTTTTCGAGCGCGCCAGAAAACAGGATGACCATCCTGTTTTAGGCCGCGAGTTCCGCCTCCCCGGTCTTGGCGCCGGTGATGTAGGAGACGATATCGTTTCCGTCGGTGTTCTCCTTGCGCAGATTGGCGACGATGCGGCCGCGCCGGAACACGACGATACGGTCGCAGAGATCGAACACCTGGCGCATATTGTGGCTGATCAGGATCAGCGGCTCGCCATTGTCCTTCAGCGTACGCACGATGTTTTCGACCTGGGCGGTCTCCTGCACGCCAAGGGCGGCGGTAGGCTCGTCCATGATGATCAGCTTGGAGGCGAAGGTCGCGGTCCGGGCGATCGCCACGCACTGGCGCTGACCGCCTGACATGTGGCGGATGGTGTTGGACAGATTGGGGATCTTCACCGCCGTGCGGACCAATGCCGCCTCGGTTGCCTTGCGCATGTATTTGCGGTCGAGGATCGAGAACGGGCCGAGGTTGAACAAAACCTTCTCGCGGCCGAGGAACAGGTTCGACGGCACGTCGAGATCGTCGGCCAGCGCCAGATTCTGGAACACGGTCTCGATGCCCGCCGTGCGGGCCTCGATCGGCCCGGCAAAATTCACTTCCTTGCCGTCGAACCAGATCTGGCCGCTGGTGCGCTGCTCGACGCCGGTGATCTGGCGCACGAAGGTCGATTTGCCGGCGCCGTTGTCGCCCATGATGGCGACATGCTCGCCCTTGCGCAGCTCGAAGTTCGCGCCTTCCAGCGCATGCACGCCGCCATAGCGCTTGGTCAGGTTTTCGGTCTTCAGGACGATGTCTGACATGGTCATGCCCTCATTGCCCGCAGGCGTTGGCGCCACTGGTCGAGAACCACCGCACCGACGATGATCACGCCCTTGACCATCTCCTGGTAGTAGGCGTCGAGGCGCAGGAAGGTGAAGCCGGAGATGATGACGCCGAAGATCAGCGAGCCGATTACCGTGCCGATGATCGAGCCGCGGCCGCCCGACAGCGAGACCCCGCCGATGACCGCCATGGCGATGGCGTCGAGTTCGTACATCACGCCCATGCCGGACTGCGCGGTCAGGTTCTTGGAGCTCAGCACCACGGCGGCGAGCGCGGCGAGAATGCCGGCGATGACGTAGACCAGGATCTTGTGATTGGCGATCTTGATGCCGGACATGCGCGCGGCGTCCTCGTTGGAGCCGATCGCGTAACAGTGCTTGCCGTACCTCGTATAGGTCATGATCAGCTGGAACAGGATGGCCAGCGACAGGAAGATGACGACCGGCATCAGGCCTTTGCCGATGCTGGCGAAACTCTCGGTGGGAAACGAGATCGGCTGGCCCTTGGACCACCATTTGGCGATGCCGCGTGCGGTCACCATCATGCCGAGCGTGGCGATGAACGGCGGAATGCGCGTGTAGGCGATCAGCGCGCCATTGACCAGGCCGGCGAAGAGGCCGCAGGCGATCGCCACCAGCAGCGGCACGATGACAGGCAGGTCGGTCCAGCCCTGCGCCAGGAACATCGCCTTGGGATTGGGGTTGCCGTTGACCGTCGCCACCTGGGCGAAGCTCATGGCGATCATGGCGGTCGCGCCGACGATCGAGCCCGAGGACAGGTCGATGCCGCCGGTGATGATGACCTGTGTCACGCCGATGGCGATGATGCCGACGATCGACACCTGCAGGATGATGATCTGCAGGCGCGCTTCGTTGAAGATGCCGCCGACATCGCTGCGTGTGTTGAACAGGAAGCTGTCGCCGAGAAAGATGCGGCCGATCAGTTCGAAGATGACGACGAGAATGACCAGGGCCAGGAAAACATTGAACTCGGCCGGCCATGTGCGCTTCTTCGCATCATAACCGACGCCGCCGACGCCATGAGATGTCTGTGCCACGTATTCTGTCCTCCATCAGCCGCGGTCGCCCTCGCGCCGTGCCGGCGCTGAGGGAGAGAGGGGAGCGGCGCTGTCTTGATCGAGAGCGCCGCTCCGTATCGAACCGCTGGCGGCTCAGTTCTTCTTCAGGAACTTGTCGATGTTGGCTGGCGTCACCAGCTGGAAGGGCACGTAGACCTTGTGCTCGACCTTCTCGCCCTTGGAGAGCTTGAGCGCCGCATCGAGAGCGCCGGCGCCCTGGCCGGCGGCGTCCTGGAACACGGTTACGTCGAGGTCGCCCGCCTGCATGGCCGCCAGCGCGTCCTGGGTGGCATCGACGCCGCCGACGACAACCGCCTTCATGTCGATGTTGCCGGCCTTCATCGCCTGGATGGCGCCGATGGCGCTTTCGTCATTGTTGGCGATGACGCCGTCGAACGGCTTGCCGGTCGACAGCCAGTTGGTCATCAGGTTCTGCGCCTCGTCGCGGTTCCAGTTCGACGTCTGCTTGTCGATGATCTTGATGAAGCTGCAATCCGGCGTCGCGATCACGTCGTCGATGTCCTTGGTGCGCTGCACAGCGGCCTGGTTGGAAAGCTCGCCCATGATCACATAGACATTGGCTTCCTTCTTGCCGGCTTCCTTGAACAGGCGGCAGACTTCCTTGGTCTCGAGCGTGCCGGAATCGGCTTCGTTCGAGGCGACGAAGGCCTGGTTGTCGGGCAGCGTGTCGACATTGACCGGCTCGCGGTTGACATAGACCAGCGGGATCTTGGCTGCGGCGGCGGCATCCGACATCGCCTGCGTGGCCGAAGTGTCGACCGGGTTGACGATGATGGCGTCGACGCCCGAAGCGGCGAAGTTCTTGATCTGGTCAAGCTGCTTGGCAACGTCGTTCTGCGCGTCCTCGACCTGCAGCTCGACGCCGCTCATACCCTTGGCCTGCTCGATCATGCCGTTCCGCAGCACGGTCAGGAAGTTGTCGTCGAACTTGGCCATCGACACGCCAACCTTGGCGGCCAGAGCGGATGAACTCATCAGCGCCGCGAAGGCGACGCCTAAAATCAATTTCTTCATTGTGTTTCTCCTCCACATATTGGTGTCCGGTTTCACCGATTTATCCGGAATCCCCGATCTCCCCGGGGAATCTCTCCCTGATGTCATTTCTATTCCGGGTGACGCTTGCCGTTGGCTGGAACGTCAAACCCTCTGTTTGAAACAGATATTCCGGAACGAAAGAACCAAAATATACAGATGATGAAATATTTATTCCATTTCACATCGGGGCGTCAAGGGCGATTCCGCGGCCTGCGGGCCGATTTACGCATCGCTCTGATGGATTCTATCATTTGCCTCGGCACCTCGCGCGGCGGCTGGCTAGATGTTTTCCGGCAGATAGATGTCGAAGGGCAGAAAGGTCTGGCCCGGAGCGTTGGCGGCGCCGGTTTCGATGGCATGCGCCATCAGGTCGACGAGCTCACGGCATAAAGCAGCGAGCGGGGTCGAGATCACCATGGTGAGGATGTTGTCGGCGAGTGCCGCGCGCGACTCGGCGTTGATCTCGTTGCAGACGACCACCGGCATAGTCGCGGGCTTCGCTGCCCGCAGCGCCGAGACCGCGCCTTCCATGCCACCGCCGGCGACGTAGCAGCCGGCAAGATCCGGATAGCGCGCCAGAAGATCGATCATCGCGTCATGGGTCACCTGGTTGGCTTCCAGATTGACCAGCGTTTCAAGCACGCTGAACTCCGGCGCATGCTCGCGGAAGAAGGAGCGAAAGCCGATCTCGCGCAGCTCATGGCCGTGGAAGCGGTGGCTGCCGACGAAGAGGGCGACCTTGCCGGGCCGCTTGGCTGCCTTGGAGATCATCCATGCGGCGGTGCGCCCGACCTTGCGGTTGTCGAGGCCGATATAGCCCTCCCGGATGCCGGCGGCAAAATCGGACAGCACCGAAAAGACCGGCTGCCCTCTCGCCTTCAAGGTTTCCACGACGGCTGTCAGGGTCGGATGGTCCGGACCGACAACGGCGATGGCCCTCGATTTCGCCGCCAGCCTGCGCATCTGCAAGGCGATCTCGTCGGGAGCCAGGGAGCTGGCGAAATCGATGCTCGCAACGCCGCGGAAGCGCTGCGATTGCGAGATGGCCAGTTCGAGTTCCCGCGCGAAGTCACCGTAGAAGGCATCGTTGCCCCGCAGCAGCAGGAAGCCCAGGCGGTACTCCGGCAACTCCTGGCGCATGCGCTGCTTGATAAGGCCGGCGGCGTGGTAGCCGATGTCGGTAGCGGTCTCGTAGACGCGGCGCGCTGTCTCTTCGCGCACCGGCAGCCGGTTGTTCAGCACGCGGTCGACGGTGGCGACACTGACGCCCGAGATGCGCGCCAGATCGGATATTGTCGGCCGCTTCACCATGCTTGCCTCGTCGGGTTTGCTCGAGCCCTCCGTACATCATTCTGATGGGAAATGATAGAAACTATCTTTATGATGTTGAGTCTATCATCGGTCGGCGTTACTTTGACGCCTGAAGCCAAGGGATTTCATGGCATTCGCTCTGGCGGATGCCTTTGCCGAGGGAGGCAATCATGTCCACTGCGCCGTCCCGGCGTGACTACAGCCTGATCGGCCGCGACGCCAAGCTCGCCGTCGAGACCGGCCTGTCGGCGGCCGAGTGGTATCACACCGACGTACCGCGCAAGCAGATGAAGGAGCTGATGCAGCGCTCCGACGGGCCGGCGATCCGCGATACGGCGATCTGGTTCGCCGCCCTGATCGTCAGCGGCGCCGGCGGCGCCTGGCTCTGGGGCACATGGTGGTGCGTGCCGTTCTTCTTCGTCTATGGCGTGCTCTACGGCTCCTCGACGGATTCACGCTGGCACGAATGCGGTCACGGCACCGCCTTCCGCACGCAATGGATGAACGATGCGGTCTATCAGATCGCCTGCTTCATGATCATGCGCAATCCGGTTACCTGGCGCTGGAGCCACACGCGCCACCACACCGACACCGTCATCGTCGGCCGCGACCCGGAAATCTCGGTCATGCGGCCGCCGGATCTGGTTCGCGCCATGCTGGGCTTCGTCGGCGTGCTCGACGCCTGGCATGCGATGAGCGATATGCTTCGCAACGCCGCCGGCACCGTCAGCGCCGCCGAAAAGACCTTCATTCCAGAACAGGAACAGCCCAAGGCGATCCGCGTCGCCCGCATCTGGACGGCGATCTATGCCGCCACCGTCGGGCTGGCGCTCTACACCGGTTCGTTCCTGCCGCTGATGCTGGTCGGCCTGCCCAGGCTCTACGGCGCCTGGCACCATGTCATGGTAGGGCTGCTGCAGCATGGCGGCCTGGCCGACAATGTCACCGACCACAGGCTGAACAGCCGCACCGTCTACATGAACCCGATCAGCCGCTTCATCTACTGGAACATGAACTACCATGTCGAGCATCACATGTTTCCGATGGTGCCCTATCATGCGCTGCCGAGGCTGCACGAACTGATCAAGCACGATCTGCCGGAAGCGACACCGTCGATCCTGGCCGGCTACCGCGAGATGATCCCGGTCTTCCTGCGCCAGCTGCGCAACGAGGACTATTTCCTCAAGCGCGAGCTGCCGCCGACCGCACGGCCATATCGCGAGGAATTCCACAACGACACTATCGCCGCCGCGGCGGAATGATCGTGCTTCCATTCGATCCAGACTGTTTATTTAACGCAATTCCGGACGGAAAACCGCTGCGCACTTTTTTGCTTTTGGGAGGACTTGAATGAGCGACTGGGTCGAGGCCTGCGCCACCGGCGACATAGACGAGGAGGATGTGATGCGCTTCGACCATGGCGGCCGCACCTTCGCCATCTATCGCAGCCCCGACGACGAGTTCTTCGCCACCGACGGCCTTTGTACGCATGAAAAGGTGCACCTGGCCGACGGGCTGGTGATGGATGACATCATCGAATGCCCCAAGCACAATGGGCGCTTCAACTACAAGACGGGTGACGCCCGCGGCGCCCCGGTCTGCATCAATCTCAAGACCTATCCGGTCAAGGTCGATGCCGGCAAAGTCCTGATCCAGATCGGATGACCGGTATGGCGGGGGGGATGCTCATCATCGGCGCCGGCGAATGCGGCGGGCGGGCGGCATTGGCGCTGCGCGACCTCGATTATCAGGGGCCGGTGACGCTGGTCGGCGACGAGCCGCATCTGCCCTATGAGCGCCCGCCTCTGTCCAAGGAGGCGATGGCCAGCGATGCGCCCGAGATCAAGGCGATCGCCAGCGACGCAATTCTGGCCGAGAAATCGATCCGGCATGTCCATTCCGTCCAGGCCGTCGCGATCGATCGCGCGGCGCATACTGTGCGCCTGTCGGACGGATCGGTCCTGCCTTACGACAAGCTCCTGCTGGCAACCGGTTCGACGCCGCGCAAGCTGCCGATGCCGGGCCTGGGTCCGCGCTGCGTCTATCTCAGAACCTTCGCTGATGCGCTCGCCATTCGCGCGCATCTCACCCCCGGCAACCGTATCGCCATCATCGGCGGCGGCTTTATCGGCCTCGAACTCGCCGCCGCGGCCCGCAAGCTCGGTGCCGCGGTCACCGTCATCGAGGCGCAGCCTCGAATCCTGATGCGCGGCGTGCCGGCGGAGATCGCGGAAATCATCCATGAGGCGCATGTCGCCGAGGGCGTCGACATCCTGTGCGGCGACGGCATCGCGTCCATCGCCGACGATGGCAACGAGGTGCGCGTCACCCTTGCCGGCGGACGGGAGATATCAGCCGACCTCGCGATCATCGGCATCGGCGCCGTGCCGGTGACCGGGCTTGCGGCCGAAGCGGGGCTGACGATCGACAATGGCATTGCAGTCGATGCCGAGCTGCGCAGCAGCGATCCCGACATCTTTGCCGCCGGCGATTGCTGCTCGTTTCCGCTCGCCGTCTATGGCGGCCGCCGGGTGCGGCTGGAAGCCTGGCGCAACGCCCAGGAACAGGGCGCGCTGGCGGCCAGGAACATGCTCGGCGCCGACGAGGCGCATGCGGCGGTGCCGTGGTTCTGGTCGGATCAGTATGGTTTGTCCCTGCAGATCGCCGGGCTCCCCGACGAGGGCAAAAACACCGTGCGCCGCGATCTCGGCAACGGCGCCTTCATCCTCTTCCATCTGGCTGAAGACGGCAGGCTGGTCGCGGCGAGCGGCATCGGCCCCGGCAACGCGGTCGCCCGCGACATCAGGCTGGCCGAAATGCTGATCGCCAAGCGGGCCAAGCCGGCGCCGGAAGCGCTGGGCTCGCAGGACGTGAAGCTGAAGTCGTTGTTGGCGGCCTGAGTCTACGCTCCCCCTTTTTTGGGTCGCTGCGCAGCTGCGGGATGGGAGTGCGGCACCGCCCCTAACCTTCGGTCCGACCTGCCCTACAAGGGGGAGGTAAAGGCTCTGAACCCCAGCCCTAAAACAGCGCCTTCAGCTCCGGCAGTTTGTCGTTCACCAGCCAACCATAATAATTCTCTTCCGGCAGCTTTTCGGGCTCACCGGCGGCGCGGCGCCTGTCGTTCTCCGCCTTCAGGGCATAGGCGCGCTGCTCCGGATTGCCGACATTGTAGAGCGTGGCGGTCAGCCCCGGATTGCCCGAAATGTCGAAGCCGGCAATGCCTTTATAGGCATCGATCGATTTCCTGATCGTCGCGGCGACGTAGGGCAGCGTCAGGTCGGGATCCATGATGGTCTTGTAGACCGAATTGGGATCGCCGACGTCGAGCTTGGGCAGGCCCGAAACCTTGTGCACCAGATCGCTCATCTGCAGGGCGGTCAGCGGATTGAGCTGGCCGAGGCCGAAGGTCTGGCCGGCATAATAAGGCTGGAAGAAGGTGGCGCCGAAGCGGTCGTCGGGAAAGCTGGTCCCGCCGACCGACTTGCCGCGAAACGAACGGTTCCACACCTGTTCGCGGCATTCCCACAGATCGTAGCTGTCGGACATCCCCGCGCATTTCTTGAATTCCGGCCGCTGGACGAAGTCGGTGATGTCCTCGCCGTCATAGGCGAAGGACAGCTTGCTGGAGAGATAGGAGATCGCCTTGACATAGTAGGTCTGCAGCCGGTCATAAGCATCGACGTTGTAGGTGTGCTCGCCGACGATGGCGCCGACGATGTGCAGGGGATCGATGCCGTAGGCGGCCGCCGCCTTCCTGATCTTGCCGCGCAATTCGGCGTCGTTCTGCAGCAGGGCATAGACCTTGCGGTACTTCGCCTGGAAGCTGGTGTTGGTGGCCTGCGTACGCCGGCTGGAGGCGCCGGGAATGTCGGGCTGCACGGCATTGCGATTTCCCGGCGGCACCAATGTCGCTGCCTCGGCGGCGAACAGCGTCGCCGCCAGCGTCAAGCCGAGAATGACCAGGATCAGTTTTTTCATGCACCCGCCGCCCAAGCAATTCCAGGAAAAGTGTGAAACGGTTTTCCGGAATTGCGTCAACCAAGAGATCGAGAATTGCCGCGCAAACTAGGTAAAGCTCTTGGTCGAGTCGAGAGCGCCCCTTCACCCGGCAGGACGAAAGGTGGCCAGATGGTACCATCTGGCCACACATGATTTTGCTTGCCGGAAAATGTTGCCTGGACCGGCGCCGGAACGTTTCGGCGCCGTCGTTTAAAGGATGAACCGCGACAGGTCGGTATTCCTGGACAGATCGCCGACATGCTTTTCGACATAGGCGGCGTCGATAGTGACGCTCGTTCCGTTGCGGTCGGGCGCATCGTAGGAGATTTCGTCCAGCACCCGCTCCATCACCGTCTGCAGGCGCCTGGCGCCTATGTTCTCGACGCTGGCGTTGAGATCGACGGCGATGCCGGCGAGCGAATCGATGGCGTCTTCGGTGAAGGTCAACTCGACGCCCTCGGTCTTCATCAGCGCGATATACTGCTTGATCAGGCTGGCCTCGGTCTCGGTCAGGATGCGCACGAAATCGTCCTTCTCCAGCGCCCGCAGTTCGACGCGGATCGGCAGGCGGCCCTGCAATTCCGGCAACAGGTCGGACGGCTTCGAGACGTGGAAGGCGCCGGAGGCGATGAACAGGATGTGATCCGTCTTCAACGGTCCGTATTTGGTCGCCACCGTGGTGCCTTCGACCAGCGGCAGCAGGTCGCGCTGCACGCCTTCGCGCGAGGGCCCGCCGGAAATGTCCGATCTCGCCGCGATCTTGTCGATCTCGTCGAGGAAGACGATGCCGTCGTTTTCCGCGGCATCGAGCGCCCGGCGCACCACCTCGTCCTGATCGAGCAGCTTGTCGGACTCGTCATTGACCAGCAGGTCGTAGGACTCCTTCACCGTCGTCTTGCGCATCTTGGTTTTCTTGCCGCCCATCGCCTTCGACAGCATGTCGTTGATGTTCAGCACGCCGATATTGGCGCCCGGCATGCCGGGGATTTCAAATCCGGGCATGCCGCCGCTGCCGGTGTCGGCAACCTCAACCTCGATTTCCTTGTCGTCGAGCTCGCCGTCGCGCAGCTTCTTGCGGAAACTGTCGCGGGTGGCCGGGCTCGCCGTCTTGCCGACCAGTGCTTCCAGCACACGTTCCTCGGCGTTGATGTGGGCGCGCGCCTTGACGTCCTCACGCATCTTCTCGCGCACCAGGCCGATGGCGATCTCGACCAGGTCGCGGATGATCTGCTCGACATCGCGGCCGACATAGCCGACTTCGGTGAACTTGGTCGCCTCGACCTTGACGAAGGGCGCACCGGCCAGCCGCGCCAGGCGGCGCGAGATTTCCGTCTTGCCGACGCCGGTCGGCCCGATCATCAGGATGTTCTTGGGCATCACCTCTTCGCGCATCTGGCCTTCCAGCTGCTGGCGGCGCCAGCGGTTGCGCAAGGCAATGGCCACGGCGCGCTTGGCGTCCTTCTGGCCGATGATGAAGCGGTCGAGTTCCGAAACGATTTCGCGGGGCGAAAATGTGCTCATATCACTAAATTCCACTTTGCCACTGCTTGATGGCCTCGAACGGATGCAGCAGCATGATCACGTTGAGTGTCAGATTGTCCCGGATGAGGTAGCCGGTGCCGAGTTCGAAGATGATGGCGAGGCTGACGATCACCCATATAGGTAGCCTTCGCGCCATCACAAATCCCAGCACCATGGCCAGTGTGTCCGACACCGAATTGATGATGCTGTCGCCATAGTAATCGAGCGAAATGGTGCCGGCGCGGTAGCGGTCGATGATGAACGGGCTGTTTTCCAGCAGCTCCCAGCCGCCCTCGATGAAGACGGCGAACGCCAGCCTCAGGCCGATCGGCGAACGCGGGAACAGGAACCGCGCCAGCGCATAGAACAGGAAGCCGTGGATGATGTGCGAGAACGTGTACCAGTCCGAAATGTGCTGGGAATTCTCCGAACTGTTCACCACGCTATGCCAGAGCTTGACGTAGCCGCAGGTGCAGATCGGCGTCCGCCCCATGCCGTAGAGCGCCCCGGCCTGGAAGATGACCAGGGCAAGCACCAGCAGAAGCCCCATCCGCCAGCTGTCTTCGTAGGCCGAATAGCTGTTTTCCGTGGCCGGTGTCGTCATCGGTTCATTCCCCCTCGTTTCGCGTCGCCGTCTCGACCATCACAAAGCCCTGTCACGCCTTCAGCGGCGGTAGCCGGCGGATCACGGCCGCCGGCAAGGTGGGGTTGACCACAATCCGCCGGATACGCTGCCAGCCGGCCCCGAACAGAATAATCAGCGCGCCAACAACGACCAGGATCAAGGCAAAAGGCGGGATGCCCGTCGAATCGGAGGCGGAATTCACCAGATAATAGATGCCCAGCGAGCCGAAGTAAGCCAATGTAGGAACCAGAAGCGAACGGCGGTCTATGGCCAGCGCGACATAGAGGAAGCCAAGGATCAGAATCGTCAGCATGATGGTTGCATTGGCATCCGGCGCGATATGTCCGAATACGACGTTTTGGCCGGTTGCCATGATAAAGAGCGGATGCACCAGCATCGGCGCCGAGACGACATGCAGCCAGAAAGCGCAATCGGACCAGATCTTGCGTCGATCCCTGTCGTAAATGTCAAAAGCGACACCCGTTGCGAACACGATCAGGCCGCAGATCAGCGGCATGTAAAGGGCCGCGCGAAGCAATTCGGGAACGTCCTCGAGGCGCGGCGGCGCAATCGCGCCGGTTGTCACGCTGTCATACAGGATTATCGCCGTTTGCAGGAAGGCAAGCAGTGTGAAGGCGATGGCGATGGTCCCGGCAATGATGGGGACGCGAAAGCGCCGGAAATAGATCGCCGCCGCGATTATTCCTCCGCCCAGGAACAGATATCCGGCCCGGGACGCCGTCTGGCGCAACGCCAATAGCTGCCAGATGGTTTCCGGCTTGCGTATGCCGAAGCTGGCCTCCACTTGCAGCGCCAGAGCGGCCAGAATGGCGGCCATGAAAATCAGGGCAAGCACGGACGACGATAGCTTCATCCGGTGCTGACGCGTGACGATTTCGGCGAGCCCCCAGGCGAAAACCGCAAGGATGCCGGCGATCCAGAATGTCTGGCCTGGAAGCAAGGTGGTGAGGACAAAGAAGAAGCCGGCGCTGAGCAGAACGGTTCCCACGGTGACGAACAGATCGTTGCCGCCGCCGACCAGCCGCAGGTTTTCCTCGTCACTCTCATCATCGGCGCGCCTGGCCTCGGGGGCGAGAGCGACAGCGCGTTCCATGGCCTCCAACTGATCGCGCAAGGTCTGCGAGATCAAACCTTTCGCGACTGCCTTGTCGAGGGTTTCGGCGCTGATCAATTGGGCTCCTGCGTCGCGTCGCGCGCCATCATCAGGGCTGGCCCGTACTCCGATGTTCTGGTGTCAAAGGCAACAAAGCCGGCCTTTTCGTAGGCGCGGATCGCCCTGACATTGGCGGGATCCGGGTCGATGATGACGCGCGGAACACCTTCCTCGAAAAGCTGTTCGACAAATTGGCGCACGATCGCCGAGCCATGGCCACGCCCGACCAGCTCCGGCACGCCGATCGACACGTCGATGCCGAGCGTGCCGAACGGCTGGTCGGCGTAGGGGTGGTCGTCTTCCAGATGCGGGTCGTAGCTCTGCAGATAGGCGATCGGCTTGCCGTCGAGCTCGACGATCAGCGGCTCGACGGAAATCGAGTCGATATGATCGCTAATCCCGGCGATTTCCGTCTCCGGATCGTCCCACCACTCTGCAACATGCGGCTGGGCAAGCCAGCCGGCGATCATCGGCAGGTCTTTCTCCGTCACCGGCCGAAAATCATAGGTCACCACCTCTTCAGGCGGCATCGAGCGTTTCGACGACGAAATTGTTGTTGGTGTAGACGCAGATGTCGGATGCGATCTGCATCGCCTTGCGGGCGATCTCCTCGGCATCCTTGTCGCTGTCCATCAGCGCGCGGGCCGCGGCCAGCGCGTAATTGCCGCCCGAACCGATGGCCATGACGCCGAATTCGGGTTCGAGCACGTCGCCGGTGCCGGTCAGCGCCAGCGAGACTGACTTGTCTGCCACCAGCATCATTGCTTCCAGCCGGCGCAGATAGCGGTCGGTGCGCCAGTCCTTGGCGAGCTCGACGCAGGCGCGCGTCAGCTGGTCGGGATATTGTTCGAGCTTGGCCTCGAGCCGCTCCAGAAGCGTGAAGGCGTCGGCGGTGGCGCCGGCGAAACCGGCAATCACATTGCCGCCCTTGCCGATGCGGCGCACCTTCTTGGCGTTGCCCTTCATGATGGTCTGGCCAAGGCTGACCTGGCCGTCGCCGGCGATCACCACCTTGTTGCCCTTGCGCACCGTCACGATGGTCGTGGCGTGCATGGTCAGTTCATTGGACATTTCTTGGGCTCCGAGCAGCGCCATCCCGGTAAGGCGATTGGCGCGGTACGAGTAACTTTGATCGGCCATATGTATGCATGGGGCCGGTGATTGCAAATCGCTCTCTGGCAAGGCCGATACCGATGCCGGAGGCAACTGGCAATCGCCGGATCATGCTGCTAGAAGGCTTTCGTTTTCAAGCCTGCGAGCGCTTGAAGCCTCTGAGCCGGTCACGATGTGAACCTCTGGACAAGGATAGAGTGATGCCGCCCCGTTCCGCCGAAGCGAGCCGTAAGACCAAGGAAACCGACATCTCCGTGTCGGTCCATGTCGACGGTTCCGGCAAGTCGGATATCGCCACGGGGGTCGGCTTCTTCGATCATATGCTGGACCAGCTGTCGCGCCATTCCCTGATCGACATGACGGTCAGGGCCAAGGGCGACCTGCATATCGACGATCACCACACGGTCGAGGACACCGGCATTGCGCTCGGCCAGGCCTTGACCAAGGCGCTCGGCGAGCGGCGCGGCATCATGCGCTATGCCTCGATCGACCTTGCCATGGACGAGACGCTGACGCGCGCGGCGATCGACGTCTCCGGCCGTCCCTTCCTGGTCTGGAACGTTTCGTTCTCGTCGCCGAAGATCGGCACCTTCGACACCGAACTGGTGCGCGAGTTCTTCCAGGCGCTGGCGCAGAATGCCGGCATTACGCTGCATGTCACCAACCACTATGGCGCCAACAACCATCACATCGCCGAGACCTGCTTCAAGGCGGTGGCGCGCGCGCTGCGCGCTGCTCTCGAACGCGATCCGCGCCAGCCGGATGCGGTTCCCTCCACCAAGGGATCGTTGAAGGGATAAGGCCATGGCCACCTACGTCGTGATGGAACCGCCAGGCCGCAGCGAAAAGGCTGATGCGACGGCCTTTGTCCGCGATGGCTTCACCTGGCTGGGCCTCCTGGTGCCGCCGCTATGGTTCGCCTGGCATCGGCTGTGGATCGAAGCAGCACTTGCCTTCGTCGTCATGGGCCTGCTTTCGATGCTGGGCCAGAAGCTCGGCCTTGGTCTGGCTGGGTCGCTGCTGTCGTTGCTGGTTTCGCTCTATGTCGGCCTGGAAGGGCAAGGCCTGCGCATCGCGGCACTTCGCCGGCGTGGTTGGCACGAGTGGGGCGCGGTCGAAGCCGGTTGGCTCGACGATGCCGACACACGCTATGCGCTGGAGGCGGAAGCGCTTGCCGATGAGGTTGTGCCGGCGCCGCGCATGGTCCCCGATGCTGCCTTCGCGCGGCCAGCGCAGCCGGGCATTGCGCTGGGGCTGACCCACATACCGGGAAGAAACTGACATGACTCCGGGAAGAAGCTGATATGCGGGTTGCGATCATCGACTACGGCTCGGGCAATCTGCGCTCGGCCACCAAGGCTTTCGAGCGCGCCGCGCGCGAAGCCGGCATCGCGGCGCAGATCGACCTGACGGCCGATGCCGAGCGGGTGCGCACGGCCGATCGCATCGTCCTGCCCGGCGTCGGCGCCTATGCCGATTGCGCGGCCGGCCTGCAGGCCGTCGAAGGCATGTGGGAAGCCGTCGGGGATGTCGCGATCGTCAAGGGCCGGCCTTTCCTCGGCATCTGCGTCGGCATGCAACTGATGTCGCAGCGCGGCCTTGAAAAGACAATTACCGAGGGCTTCGGCTGGATATCGGGCGACGTCAAGGAGATCATGCCTTCCGATCCGGCGCTGAAGATCCCGCAGATCGGCTGGAACACGATCGAACTCAAACGCCAGCATCCACTGTTTGCCGGCATTCCCACGGGGACCAACGGGCTGCACGCCTATTTCGTGCACTCCTACCACCTCGATGCGCGCAAGCCGGACGAAGTGCTGGCGGTCGCCGATTATGGCGGCCCGGTGACGGCGGCCGTCGCCCGCGACAATCTCGTCGGCACGCAATTCCACCCGGAAAAGAGCCAGGCGCTGGGCCTCGCCCTGATCACCAATTTCCTGCGCTGGAGGCCCTAGAGCATGATCCCGAAAAGTGGACCCCGGTTTTCTCGGACAAACGGTCCCGTTTGTCCCGAGATCATGCTCAAGCAAAGGGGAAACCGATGAGCAAGAAGGGTTACTGGATGGCGATGGTCGAGGTGACCGATCCGGAAAACTATCCGCTATACATTGCCGCCAACAAAGCGGCTTTCGACAAATATGGCGCAAAATTCCTGACCCGCGGCGGTCAGTCGTCGAGCCCGGAAGGGTCGTCGGGCAATCGCCATGTCATCATCGAGTTCGAGAGCTACGCGGTCGCACTCGCCTGCTTCCATTCGCCCGAATACCAGGCGGCGCTGAAGTTCCGACGTCTCTATTCGACATCGCATTTCGCCATTGTGGAAGGCGCCTGAACGGATGATCCTTTTCCCCGCCATCGATCTCAAGGACGGCCAGTGCGTGCGCCTGAAGCACGGCGACATGGCCACCGCGACCATCTACAACGATGATCCTGCAGCGCAGGCGCGGGCCTTCGAGCAACAGGGCTTCGAATGGCTGCATGTCGTCGACCTCAACGGCGCTTTCCAGGGCCAGAGCGTCAACAGCGCGGCGGTCGGCGCCATCCTCAAGGCGACGAAGAACCCTGTGCAGCTCGGCGGCGGCATCCGCACGCTGGCGCAGATCGAGGACTGGCTCGATCGCGGGCTGGCCCGTGTCATCCTCGGCACGGTGGCAGTGCGTGACCCGGACCTGGTCAGACAGGCCTGCAAGGCGTTTCCGGGCAAGGTCGCCGTCGGCATCGACGCCAAGGGCGGCAAGGTCGCCGTCGAGGGCTGGGCCGAGGCGTCGAGCCTCGGCGTCGTCGAACTGGCGAGGAAATTCGAGGGCGCCGGAGTCGCCGCCATCATCTACACCGATATCGATCGCGACGGCGTTTTGACCGGCATCAACTGGGACGCCACCATCGATCTCGCCGATGCCGTATCGATCCCGGTCATCGCGTCGGGCGGCCTCGCCTCGATCGCCGACATCGTGCGCATGACCATGCCCGATGCGCAAAAGCTCGAAGGGGCGATCTCCGGGCGCGCGCTCTATGACGGCCGCATCGATCCGGCCGAGGCCCTGGCGATCCTCCAGGGCAGGGCGGAGACGCGGACGTGAAAATCTCCATCATCCTGGCCTCCTACGACAGCGGTCATTACCATGGCGGCATGGGCCAGGGCCCGGACGCGCTGATATCAGGCGGGCTCGTCGACGCGCTGACCATGGCCGGCCATGACGTTACGGTGGAAGACATCGGCAGGGTCGGAGACATCCAGGAGCGCGAGATCGCCACCGGCTTTGCTGTCTGCAACGCGGTTGCGACCGAGGTTCGCCTTGCCCGTGACGCCGGTCGGTTTCCCATCGTCCTTGCGGGAAATTGCCTGACATCAGCCGGTGCGGTCGCTGGCGAGGACGCCGATGCGATCTTCTGGGCCGACCAGCATGGCGACCTCAACACGCCCGAGACATCGGCATATGGCTTTCTCGACGGCATGGCGCTGGCGACGGTGCTTGGCCTGTGCTGGAGGCCGATGGCGTCGGCCATTCCCGGCTTCAAGCCGATCGATCCGTCGCGTTGCGTGCTCGTCAACGCGCGCGATCTCGATCCGGACGAGAAGCGGCTGCTGGAGACGCTGCCGATCGTGCGGACGGAATGCTCCGGAGTGGCCCAGGCGACCGAAAGACTGAAGATCGCCGGCGCCAAACGCGTGCACATGCACCTCGACATGGACGTGCATGATCCCCGCGAGTTGCAGGCCAACCGCTATATCACTTCGGGCGGCCCGAGCCCGGAGCAGTTGCGCGACGCCACTTGCGCCATGGCGATTGCGGTGCCGGTCGTCGGCATCACCGTCTCCGCCTACGACCCGGCTTTCGACGCGCAGGCCGATGTGCCGCCGCTGGTCGGTCAATTGCTGAACGATCTCATCGCCACGATAGAGGGCCGCTGATGCTGAAAGCCCGTGTCATCCCCTGTCTCGACGTCAAGAACGGCCGTGTCGTCAAGGGCGTCAACTTCGTCGATCTCGTCGACGCCGGCGATCCGGTCGAGGCGGCCAAGGCCTATGACGCGGCCGGCGCCGACGAGCTTTGCTTCCTCGACATCACTGCTTCGTCGGACAATCGCGAAACCATCTTCGACGTCATCGCACGCACCGCCGAACAATGCTTCATGCCGCTGACCGTCGGCGGCGGCGTGCGCCAGGTCGCCGACATCAGGAAGCTGCTCTTGGCCGGCGCGGACAAGGTGTCGATCAACACGGCGGCGGTGAAGAACCCGGATTTCGTTGCCGAGGCCGCCGACAAGTTCGGCAACCAGTGCATCGTCGTCGCCATCGACGCCAAGAAAGTGTCCGCCACCGGTGAGGCCGACCGCTGGGAAATCTTCACCCATGGCGGGCGCGAAAAGACCGGCATCGACGCGGTCGAGTTCGCGCGGAAAATGGTCGATCGCGGCGCCGGCGAGATCCTGCTGACCTCGATGGATCGCGACGGCACCAAGGCCGGCTACGACATCGCGCTGACCCGCGCGATATCAGACGCCGTGCGCGCGCCGGTCATCGCTTCCGGCGGCGTCGGCACGCTCGACCACATGGTCGAAGGCATTCGCGACGGCCATGCCGGCGCGGTGCTGGCCGCGTCCATCTTCCATTTCGGTACCTACACGATAGCGCAGGCCAAGGCGCATATGGCCGCCGCAGGGCTGCCGATGCGGCTGGACTCTGTGAATAATCGGCCCTAAAGCATGATCCCGAAAAGTGGGAACCGGTTTTCGGAAAAGATCATGCCTAAACAAGCAGATAGATGGCGCCATGGCTGAGTTTTCGCTGTCAGATCTTGAAGAAACCATCAGGGAACGCGCCCATTCCGGCGACCCGGACTCGTGGACGGCAAAACTGTTCGCGCGCGGCATCGACAAGGCGGCGCAGAAACTCGGCGAGGAAGCGGTCGAGACGGTGATTGCCGCCGTCAAGGGCGACAAACAGGCCCTCGTTTCGGAAAGTGCCGATCTTATATATCATTGGCTCGTCGTTCTCGGCCTCTCGGGGGTTTCGCTGAGCGACGTGCTCAAGGAGCTCGAAGGCCGCACCCGGCGTTCGGGCATCGCCGAGAAGGCGTCACGGCCCAAGGGCTGACCGCGAGGAAGGGCAGGTATCTCGATGGATCAGCTCGCGCCGACCGAGAAGTATTCCCCGTTTCGCTTCTTCTCCGCCGAGCAATGGTCGCAATTCCGCGCCGACACGCCGCTGACGCTGAGCGCGGACGAATTCCGCCGCCTGCGGTCGCTCAACGATCCGGTCGATCTCGAAGAGGTCACGCGCATCTATCTGTCGCTGTCGCGGCTGTTGTCGGCTCATGTCGAAGCTAGCCAGCTGCTGTTTCGGCAACGCCAAGCCTTCTTCAACGCGGTCGACGTGGTCAAGACGCCCTTCATCATCGGCATCGCCGGTTCCGTCGCGGTCGGCAAATCGACCACCGCACGCGTGCTGAAGGAGCTTTTGGCGCGCTGGCCGTCGAGCCCCAAGGTCGATCTCATCACCACCGACGGCTTCCTGCTGCCCAACGAGGTCCTGCGCCGCGAGAACCTGATGGAGCGCAAGGGTTTTCCAGACAGTTACGATGTCGGCGCGCTGCTGCGCTTCCTGTCGGGCATCAAGTCGGCGCTGCCCGATGTCCGCGCGCCGGTCTATTCGCACCTCACCTATGACGTCATTCCCGGCGAGTTCGTCACCATCGACCGGCCCGACATATTGATCTTCGAAGGCATCAATGTCCTGCAGCCCGGCAAGCTGCCGCAGGACGGCAAGATCGTGCCTTTCCTGTCGGACTTCTTCGACTTCGCCATCTACATCGATGCCGACGAGAAGCTGATCCACAACTGGTACATTTCCCGCTTCATGCGGCTGCGTGAGACCGCATTCCGCAATCCGGACTCCTTCTTTCACCGCTACTCGCAGCTGTCGGAGGGTTCGGCGCGCGCCATCGCCGAAGGCCTGTGGACCAACATCAATTTGAAGAATCTGCGCGAGAACATCCTGCCGACGCGGGCCCGCGCCGACTTGATCCTGCGCAAGGGGGCCGACCACCTGATCGAGGAAGTGGCGCTCAGGAAGCTGTGACGGCCGGCTTCGTCACCCGTCGCAATGTCAGATTGATCCGCCCACCGTTTTTCAGCAGCGCCGAGGTCGAGGGATAGATCCGATCGACGCCGTGAAAGCACAGCCGCCCCTCGCCGCCGAGCACCACGACATCACCGCTTTGCAGCCTGAACGACTTGGTGGCGCCATCACGCGTGGTCTGGCCAACCCGGAACAGGCAGTCGTCGCCGAGCGAGACGGAGACGACCGGCGCCGAAAAATCGGTCTCGTCGCGGTCCTGATGCAGGCCCATCTTCGCATCCGCCGTGTAGAAATTGATCAGGCACGCTTCCGGCGGATGCGGATAGCCCGAGACCTCGCGCCACAGGTCGAGCAGCGCATCCGGAATTGGCGGCCAAGGTTCCCCGGTTAGCGGATGCGCCGGCTGGTAACGATAGCCGTGCTCCTTGTCGGTAACCCAGCCCAGCGGCCCGCAATTGGTCATGCGCACGCTCATCTCCTTGCCGGTGCGCGGCATGGCCGGCACGAACAGCGGCGCCTGCTGCACGATCCGTCTCACCTCGTCGACCAGTTCTTCCTGCACGGTGCGTGACAGGTAAGCCGGCATGTGGCGGACGCCTTTGGGCAGAACGAGCACGGATTCGATCGCCTCTTGGATGGTTCGGAACCGTAAAATGTCACGATCAAATGAAAACGGCGACCCGAAAGCCGCCGCTCTTGTCGAATTGGCAGTCGCCGATCAGGCGAGGTCGGGGATGCGCAGCACCTGGCCCGGATAGATCTTGTCGGGATGGGTCAGCATCGGCTTGTTGGCCTCGAATATGACCGTGTTCTTGACGCCTTGGCCCTTGCCGTAGCTTTTCTCGGCGATCTTCCAGAGATTGTCGCCCTTCTTCACGGTGTAAAAGGTGGGCTCCTTGGCCGGGGCGGCGGCCGTGCCGGGTGCTGGCGCGACCTGTAATTCGTCCGCCTGCACCTTGGAGACGCCGAGTGTGTTGCCGACGGCGATGACCGCCTTCTCGAAAATCGACTGGTCCTTGACCACACCCTTCAGCACCGCCGTGTCGCCGTTGACGACGACCTCGACGCCATCGGTGCCGAGCTTGTGCGAATCGAGCTCCTTCTTGAGTGTGTCGGCCGTGGGTGCGGCTTCGTCGTCACCGCCGATGCCCAGTTTCTTGCCGACACTCTTGACGAAATCGAACATGCCCATCGTTGGTCTCCATTGCTGTGGTGGGTGATCGCAGCTTGCCATCTGCAACCCAGAATTGGAAGCCACCCGCGCGTTGCAGCTTCGCGGTGCTCAATCGTTCTCCACCCGGCCGCGCAGTTTCTTGATCGTGCCGCGCCCGGCCTTGCTCTTCAGCCGCCGTTCCACGGCACCTTTCGACGGCCGCGTCTTCTTGCGCGGCGGCGGTGGCGGCTCGGCGGCCTTGGCGACCAATGCCGTCAGCCGTGCCCGCGCATCCGCCCGGTTCTGTTCCTGGGTGCGGAAGCGGCCCGCTTCGATGACGATGACGCCGTCCTTGGTGGCACGCTGGCCGGCAAGCTTGATCGTCCGCTCGCGCACGCGCTCCGACAGACCCGCTGCGTTGGCGGCGTCGAAGCGCAGTTGCACCGCCGTCGCCACCTTGTTGACGTTCTGGCCGCCGGGACCGGACGAGCGGATGAAATCCTCGTGCAGGTCGCCCGGATGGATCACCGCATCGCCTGATATGAAGATATTGTCGTCGCTCGCCATGCCGCAGTCATGGCGCGGCGGATCGAAAAAGAAAAGGCCCGATCGAACCGGGCCTTTCAACGAAGCTGAACCCCGTAGCGCGATTACTCCGCCGCTTCCTGCATGCGCGGCGCCGCACCCAGCACCACGGCATCGACATGGCTTTCGAATTTCTCGAAATTGATGGCGAACATGCCGACCAGCCTTGCCGCCTGCCGGTCATAGCCGGCCTTGTCGGCCCAGGTGGAGCGCGGGTCGAGAATGGCGCTGTCGACGCCTCGAACCGCCACCGGCACCTCGAAACCGAAATGAGGGTCGGTGCGGAACTCGGCCGTCTTGAGCGAGCCGTCGAGTGCGGCGGCAAGCAAGGCGCGCGTCGCCTTGATCGGCATGCGCTTGCCGGTGCCGTAGGCGCCGCCGGTCCAGCCGGTGTTGACCAGCCAGCAATCGGCGCCGTGGCGGGCAATCAGCTCGCGCAGCAAATTGCCGTATTCCGATGGATGGCGCGGCATGAACGGTGCGCCGAAACAGGTCGAAAACGTCGCTTCGGGCTCGGTCACGCCCTTTTCGGTTCCGGCCACCTTGGCGGTGTAGCCGGAGAGGAAATGATACATCGCCTGCGCCGGGGTCAGCCGCGCGATCGGCGGCATCACGCCGAACGCATCGGCGGTCAGCATGATGATGTTCTTCGGATGGTTGGCGCGGCCGGTCTTGCTGGCGTTGGGGATGAAATCCAGCGGGTAGGCGCAGCGTGTGTTTTCGGTCAGCCTTCCGTCGTTGAAATCCGGCACGCCATCAGCGTCGAGCACGACATTTTCCAGCACCGTGCCGAAGCGCTGCGTGGTGGCGAAGATTTCCGGCTCGGCTTCCGCCGACAGCTTGATCGTCTTGGCGTAGCAGCCGCCTTCGAAATTGAAGATGCCGTGGGGTCCCCAGCCATGCTCGTCGTCGCCGATCAGCGTGCGCGAGGGATCGGCCGAGAGTGTTGTCTTGCCGGTGCCGGACAGGCCGAAGAAGATGGCGGCGTCGCCGGCCATACCCTCGTTGGCCGAGCAATGCATCGGCATCACGCCTTTCGCCGGCAGCAGATAGTTGAGCATGGTGAACACCGACTTCTTCATCTCGCCGGCATAGGAGGTGCCGCCGATCAGCACGATCTTGCGCGTGAGATCCACGGCGATCACCGTTTCGGTGCGGCTGCCGTGGCGGGCGGGATCGGCGCGGAAGGACGGCAGGTCGATGATCGTCATGTCAGGCACGAAATGCTTGAGCTCGGCGGCATCGGGACGAATGAGCAGATTGCGGATGAACAGCGAGTGCCAGGCAAATTCGGTGACCACCCTGGTCGGCAGCTTCAGCTCCGCATCGGCGCCGCCGATCAGGTCCTGGACGTATAGATCCTTGTCCGCGGCATGCGCCTGGAAATCAGCGAGCAGCGTGTCGAACTGGGCTTGTGAAATTGCCTTGTTGTTGTCCCACCAGACGTGCGGTTCGGTGTCACTGTTGCGGACGACAAACTTGTCCTTGGGCGAGCGGCCGGTGTGCTGGCCTGTTTCGGCGACCAGCGCGCCATGTGCCGTCAAGCGGGCTTCGCCGCGCCGGATCGAGTCCTCATAAAGGGCAGCCGCACCGAAATTATAGCGCACCACGCCGGTGGTTTTCAGGCCGATATGATCGATCGCGCAGGCGGAATTGCGTTTGCCGACTTCCGACATCGAGTGTCCCTCTTGGATTTGCCGCATCTTTGCCGGCACCTTCCCGGCACGCCCACCACGCGGGCTGAGATGGTCAGAACCAGAAAAGCCAAATGATATCAAATCATTAATCGATTTAAATATTTTGAAAGTTGTTTAAATCGTTTATATGTGCAAAAAGTTTCGTGGTTGCCCAAAGGATTGGCGATGTACGTTCGTCCAATCCATGTCGAGGTAGGATTGTGGCCGCCGGCATGCCGCGCGTGACAGCGGACAAGGCCTATGCCACATTTTGTACCTAATTTGTCCTGCAAAAGCCCCTTCTCTACGACAGAAGGGACAGCTCATGAGGGAGCCGCTTGAAATGGCAACAATCGCGCTTGTCGATGACGACCGCAACATTCTGACATCGGTGTCGATCGCCCTGGAATCCGAGGGGTATCGCGTCGAGACCTACACGGATGGTGCGTCGGCGCTGGAAGGCCTGGCGGCACGCCCGCCGAACCTTGCCATCCTCGACATCAAGATGCCGCGCATGGACGGCATGGAACTGCTGCGCCGGATGCGCCAGAAGTCCGACCTGCCGGTGATCTTCCTGACCTCCAAGGACGACGAGATCGACGAATTGTTCGGCCTCAAGATGGGCGCCGACGATTTCATCCGCAAACCCTTCTCACAGCGCCTGCTGGTCGAGCGCGTGCGCGCCGTGCTGCGCCGCGCCAGTGCCCGCGAGGCCGCCGCCAAGACACCCAGCCAGCAGGCCCGCTCTCTCGAGCGCGGCCAGCTCGTCATGGACCAGGAGCGCCACACCTGCACCTGGAAAGGCGAGCCGGTGACGCTCACCGTCACCGAGTTCCTGATCCTGCATTCGCTGGCGCAGCGTCCCGGTGTAGTAAAAAGCCGTGATGCGCTGATGGATTCGGCTTATGATGAACAGGTCTATGTCGACGACCGCACCATCGACAGCCACATCAAGCGGCTGCGCAAGAAGTTCAAGGCCGTCGACGACGACTTCGAGATGATCGAAACCCTTTACGGAGTCGGATACCGGTTCCGCGAAGCATAAGTAGCAGGGCCTGCTATTCGATGGCAGTGGAAGCACAGCGAACAAGACCGGCGGGCGCCTCCAGGCGGCCGTCGCGGATCATGCCGTCCTTCGTCTCGAAGATCACGGTGCCGATGCGCCGCTTCCTTGGCCATCACATCTTTTCCAGCCTGACGCGGCGTATCCTGTTCCTCAACCTTGCCGGCCTCGCCGTGCTGGTGACCGGCATCCTCTATCTCAACACCTTCCGCGACGGACTGATCGACGCCCGCGTCGAAAGCCTGATGACCCAGGGCGAGATCATCGCCGGCGCCATCGCCGCTTCGGCGACGGTCGAGACGGATTCGATCAGCATCGACCCGGAAAAGCTGCTTGAACTGCAGGCCGGCGAAAGCCTGGGGCCGGGCTCCGACCAGCTCGACAATCTCGATTTCCCCATCAACCCGGAGCGTGTCGCCCCGGTGCTGCGAAGGCTGATCTCGCCGACCAGGACCCGCGCCCGCATCTATGACCGCGACGCCAATCTGCTGCTCGATTCGCGCCACCTCTATTCGCGTGGCCAGATCCTGCGCTACGACCTGCCGCCGGTCGAGGAAGAAGAGCCCGATCTGGTCGAGCGCATCCAGAAATTCGTCTTCGACTTCTTCCGCAACACCGAGCTGCCGGTCTATCACGAGCAGCCGGGCGGCAATGGCGCCGCTTTCCCGGAAGTGGTCAAGGCGCTCACCGGCAGCCCTTCGACCATCGTGCGCGTCAGCGAGCAGGGCGAGCAGATCGTTTCGGTGGCGGTGCCGATCCAGCGTTTTCGTGCCGTCCTGGGCGTGCTGATGCTGTCGACCGAAGGCGGCGACATCGACAAGATCGTCGCCGCCGAGCGCAAGGCGATCCTGCGCGTCTTCGGCATCGCGGCCCTTGTCACCGCCATCCTGTCGATGCTGCTCGCCTCGACCATCGCCAATCCGCTGCGCCGGCTGTCGGCGGCGGCGGTGCGAGTGCGGCGCGGCGTCAAGAGCCGTGAGGAGATCCCCGACTTTTCCGACCGCCAGGACGAGATCGGCAATCTGTCGATCGCCATACGCGACATGACCAACGCGCTCTACGCCCGGATCGAGGCGATCGAAAGCTTCGCGGCCGATGTCTCGCACGAGCTGAAAAACCCGCTGACGTCGCTGCGCAGCGCGGTGGAGACCTTGCCGCTGGCCAAGAACGACGATTCGCGCGGCCGGCTGATGGATATCATCCAGCACGATGTCAGGCGGCTGGACCGGCTCATCACCGATATTTCCGACGCATCGCGCCTGGACGCGGAACTCGCGCGTGAAGATGCGGGAACGGTCGATTTGAAGAAATTCATCACCGATCTGGTCGCCGTTTCGCGCGAAGCGACGCGCAACAAGAAGGCGGTCGAGATTGAGTTCAAGGCCGCCAAACTGCCGCAGGGCGTCAAAGGCTATGTCGTCGTCGGCCATGATCTGCGCATCGGCCAGGTCATCACCAATTTGATCGAGAACGCCCGTTCCTTCGTTCCCGAGGATCATGGCCACATCAGCCTGTCGCTGGCGCGTGCCGGCAAGTTCAACATCGTCACCATCGACGACAATGGCCCCGGCATCCGCGCCGACAACATCGACCGCATCTTCGAGCGCTTCTACACGGATCGGCCGGCCGGCGAGGCATTCGGCCAGAATTCGGGCCTTGGCCTGTCGATATCCAGGCAAATCGTCGAGGCCCATGGCGGCACGCTAACCGCCGAAAACATCCCCGGCACCAAACCCGGCGAGATCAAAGGCGCGCGTTTTGTGGTGACGTTGCCGGCCGAAGGCTGAGAGCATGAATTCCAACCATGCCTGGTCCAGCCGTGCAGCCTGAAAACATTCACGCGACAATGGTTTTGATCGGCGAGCGCGGCATTCTCATCACCGGAGCCTCCGGCTCGGGCAAGACGGCGCTGGCGCTGGCGCTCATCGATCATTGTCGCCAGCGCGGATCGTTCGCGCGGCTCGTCGGTGACGATCAGCTCTTTGTCGAGGCGCATGCCGGGCGGCTGCTGTGCCGCGCTCCCGCCGCCATAGAAGGCCTCGTCGAGGTGCCTGGGCTCGGCCCCCGGCCTCTGCCATTCGAGCCGGCAGGCCTCGTCGACTTGCATGTCCACCTGGTGCCGGCCGATGAAGCGCCGCGCTTCCAGGAGGATGCCGCAAGCAGCATCGTGGGTTGTCTGGTGCCACAGGTCGATGTGGTCGAACGCAATGTCCCGGCGGCCTTACCGGTCGTGATGGCGCGGCTGTCGATCGCGCCTTTTCTATGATCCGCTCCGGGTTTTTTGCTGCAATGCGTCAAAATGGCATGCGCCTGCGCAATTTTGGGCTTGTCAACGGGCCGCGCGTCGACAAGATAGCGCTCCCGCCGCCTGGATTGGCTGGCGAGCATAAAATGCGCCTGTGAAGCGGCGATGACGGGAGCCACCAAAGAATGATCGGACTCGTGCTTGTAACGCACGGTCAACTGGCCACCGAGTTCCGACATGCCGTCGAACATGTCGTCGGGCCACAAGACAATTTCGAAACCGTGGCGATCGGTGCCGACGACGATATGGAGCAGCGTCGCCGCGACATCGTCGACGCGGTTGCCCGTGTCGACACCGGGGCGGGCGTCATCGTGCTGACCGACATGTTCGGCGGCACGCCCTCCAATCTTGCCATCTCGGTGATGGAGTCCGGCCGCACCGAGGTGATCGCCGGCATGAATCTGCCGATGCTGATCAAGCTTTCCTCGATCCGCAAGGGCGACAACATGGCGGCCGCCCTTGATGAGGCCCAGGCCGCCGGTCGCAAATACATCAATGTTGCCAGCCAGCTCCTGAGCAGCAAATGACCGCGCTGTCCCCGGAAAAAGATCAGATAGTCCGGGATTTTCCCATCATCAACCAGCGCGGCCTTCATGCGCGCGCTTCGGCGAAGTTCGTCCAGCTGGCCAGCGGCTTCGATGCCTCGGTGCATGTCGAGAAGGATGGCGTCAAGGTTGGCGGCACCTCGATCATGGGTCTGATGATGCTGGCGGCAAGCCCCGGCTATTCGATCCGCGTCACCGCCAGCGGGCCGGAGGCCCAGCAGGTCATCGACGCCCTGGAGCAACTGGTGGCGTCCCGCTTCGGCGAGGAATGCTGATCTGGTAGAGCGCGATATGCACCCGCGAGACATGCAGGGATAAAGATTTCTTTATATCCCATTGTCGTCCTTGCCCCGATCTGCTAGTCAGGCCGGCAATTCGCGCCCTTGGACGCGCCGACCGGCGCGGGCGTGTCCGCAACAAATTCGCAAGCACAACATTCGCATCGGAGTACTGCCATGACGGGTAGCAAGGACTATGTGGTCGCCGACATCTCGCTTGCCGGCTGGGGCCGCAAGGAACTCGAGATCGCCGAAACCGAAATGCCGGGCCTGATGGCCTGCCGTGAGGAATTCGGTCCCAAGCAGCCGCTCAAGGGCGCGCGCATCACCGGCTCGCTGCACATGACGATCCAGACGGCGGTGCTGATCGAAACGCTGAAGGCGCTTGGCGCCGACATCCGCTGGGCCTCCTGCAACATCTTTTCGACCCAGGATCACGCGGCTGCGGCCATCGCCGAAGCCGGCATCCCGGTGTTCGCCGTCAAGGGCGAGTCGCTCGAGGAGTATTGGGACTACACCGACAAGATTTTCCAGTGGGCCGACGGCGGCCTCTCCAACATGATCCTCGATGATGGCGGCGATGCCACCATGTATATCCTGATCGGCGCCCGCGCCGAGGCCGGCGAGGACGTGCTGTCCAACCCGCAGAGCGAGGAAGAGGAATATTTCTACGCCCAGGTCAAGAAGCGCCTGAAGGCTTCGCCCGGCTTCTTCACCAAGCAGAAGGCGGCGATCCGCGGCGTCACCGAAGAGACGACCACCGGCGTCAACCGGCTCTACCAGCTGCAGAAGAAGGGCCTGCTGCCCTTCCCTGCCATCAACGTCAACGACTCGGTCACCAAGTCGAAGTTCGACAACAAGTATGGCTGCAAGGAATCGCTGGTCGACGGCATCCGCCGCGGCACCGACACGATGATGGCCGGCAAGGTCGCTGTCGTGTGCGGTTATGGCGACGTCGGCAAGGGCTCTTCGGCCTCGCTCAAGGGCGCCGGTGCCCGTGTCAAGGTCACCGAGGTCGATCCGATCTGCGCCCTGCAGGCGGCGATGGACGGTTTTGAAGTCGTCACGCTGGAAGATGCGGCCCCCACCGCCGATATCGTCATCACCACCACCGGCAACAAGGATGTCGTCACCCTCGACCATATGCGCTCTATGAAGGACATGGTCATCGTCGGCAACATCGGCCATTTCGATAATGAGATCCAGGTCGCCGCGCTGCGCAATTTGAAATGGACCAACGTCAAGCCGCAGGTCGATATGATCACCTTCGCGGACGGCAAGCGGATGATCCTTTTGTCGGAAGGACGGCTGCTCAATCTCGGCAACGCCACCGGCCACCCGAGCTTCGTCATGTCGGCATCCTTCACCAACCAGGTGCTGGCGCAGATCGAGCTCTACACCAAGCCCGGCCAGTACGAGAACCAGGTCTATGTCCTGCCCAAGCATCTCGACGAAAAGGTCGCGCGCCTGCATCTCGACAAGCTCGGCGCCCGCCTGACCGAACTGTCGGGTGAACAGGCCGCCTATATCGGCGTCACGCCGCAGGGTCCGTTCAAGCCGGAACACTACCGCTATTAACCAAAGCTAAAATTACTACCAGATATTGAGGCCGGGCGATTGACTTTTCGCCCGGCCTTATTTTTGCGCGCCATCAGCCTTCACGGCGATTCGGCGAGGGGTTATTGTCAGGTGATTCGGCGATGCTTCCAGCCCGAGAGGGTCAAGAGAGGCACGCATCAGGGCGGTCTTGCATTCAGGCGGCGGAGAGGACCAAGACATGCCGGGGCAACACCCGCACAGAGCGGGACGGGCCGTTTCCGGCGGCCATGACGATTCGGGGATTGCTGACTCCGCCCTGGAAGGGGGGAGCCTGTCCTGGCGCGCCCGCGCGTCGACATTCCTTGCCACCTCCGCGCTCGCGGGGCCCTTGGCCGGCGCCGCCGCGCATGCCGAGACCGCTGTTGCCAGCGTCGCCGGACTGTCGGTGAGTGCCATTGATGTCATGCAGCTTGCAGTGTTCGTCGGCGTGACGGGTGCCGCACTGATATCGGCCATCGTTCTCATCCGCGAAAGAGCCCGCACCTCGGCGGAGAATGTCGAACTCAGGAGCCGCCTCGCCGACATCAACGCGGCGCTCCGCCGTTCCGAGGCGCTGCTCAATCTGCGCGACCAGCGCGTCGTCGTCTGGGCTGCGGAAAACAAGAAGCCCGAGCTCATCGGCACATTGCCCGTCGAAAGCGGCGCTCCCGAGGATAGGGCCGCTTTTCTTGCTTTCGGCCGCTGGCTGATGCCGCGTTCGGCGGCGGCACTCGAACATGCCGTCGCGGGATTGCGCGAAAAGGCCAAACCCTTCGACCTGGTCATCGAATCGCAGGCCGGTGCGCCGCTCGAAGTGCATGGCCGCAAGAGTGCCGCGCATGTGCTCGTGCGTTTCCTCTCGCTCTCGGAGACGCAGCGCAGCCAGGCCAGACTGAAGATCGAGAACCAGCGGCTGGCCGCCGACCACGACACGATGATCGGCCTGCTCGACGCGCTGAACATGCCGGCGTGGCTCCGCGGCGAGGATGGCGGGCTGAAGTGGGTCAACCGCGCCTATGCCGATGCCGTCGAAGCCGAAAATGCCGAAGCCGCGGTTCGGGAGAAGAAAGAGTTCCTCGGCGGCCAGGCGCGCGATGCGATTGCCGCCCAGCACAGGACGCATCCGGTTTTCGAGCAGTCGCTGTCCACCGTGATCGAAGGCGATCGCCGTGTGTTCGCGGTCACCGATTTCGCCGGCAGCGATGGCTCGGCCGGCCTTGCCTGCGACACCAGTGCCATCGAAGCCGTTCGCGGCGAATACGAACGGACGGTGCGAAGCCACGCCGACACGCTCGACCAGCTCAACACGGCGGTCGCCATTTTCGACACCGACGAGAAGCTGCGGTTCTTCAACCAGGCCTTCCAGAAGCTTTGGGGCCTGGACGCAGGCTTCCTGCACAGCGCTCCAGACAATGCCTTGCTGCTCGACCGGCTGCGCAGCGAAGGCAAGATCGCCGAACAGCCTGAATGGCGCCGCTGGAAGGAAGGCCTGCTCGGCGCCTATCGCGCTGTGGAATCCCAGGAACATTGGTGGCATCTGCCGGATGGCAAGACCATCCGCGTCGTCGCCAACCCCCAGCCCAAGGGCGGCGTGACCTGGGTGTTCGAGAACCTGACCGAGAAGATGGACCTCGAGAGCCGCTACCAGACAGCGGTGCGGGTCCAGGGCGAGACGCTCGACAATCTTGCCGAAGGCGTAGCGGTGTTCGGACCCGACGGCAGGCTCCGGCTGTCGAATCCTGCCTTTGCCACGCTCTGGGGATTGAGCGGCGAAGCGGCCAAGCCCAGCGTCCATGTTTCCACCATCCGCGACCTTTGCGACCGGCAGGCGGCGGACAGCCCCTGGCCCGGCTTTGTTGCCGCCGTCACCGGCTTCGACGACGAGCGCCGCGACCGCCACGGACAGACCGAGCTCAACAACGGCAACGTGTTGAGTTACGCCATGATCCCGCTGCCCAACGGGCAGGTGATGATGACCTTCGTCGACGTCACCGACAGCGTCCATGTCGAGCGGGCGCTGAAGGACAAGAACGAGGCGCTGCAAAAATCCGATCAACTCAAGAACGAATTCGTCCAGCACGTTTCCTATGAACTGCGCTCGCCGCTGACCAACATCATCGGCTTCACCGAACTCCTGTCACAGCCCACGACCGGTCCGCTGACGCAGAAGCAGCGGGAATATGTCGAGCATGTCAGCTCCTCCTCCGCGGTCCTGCTCACCATCGTCAACGACATACTCGACCTGGCGACGGTGGACGCCGGCATCATGCAGCTCGATATTTCCGAGGTGCAGGTCGATCGCACCATCGCCGCTGCGGCCGAACTGGTGGCCGACCGGCTGGAAGAGCATTCGATCAGGCTCGAGGTCGAAGCAGCCTCGGCGCCGAAGACGTTTCACGGCGATGAGGTCCGCGTCCGCCAGATCCTCTACAATCTGCTCAGCAACGCCGCCAATTACGCCCCGGAAGCCAGCACCATCCGGCTCACTTGCCGCCATCTGGCGGACGGGGTGGAATTCTCGGTCCATGACGACGGTCCCGGCATGCCGCCCGATGTGCTCGATTCGGTGTTCCGCCGTTTCGAGCCGCGCGCCAATGGTGGCCGCCGGCGCGGCGCCGGCCTCGGCCTGTCGATCGTCAAGAGCTTCGTCGAGCTGCATGGCGGCAGCGTTCGCATCGAAACCGGCAAGGACAAGGGCACGACCGTCATCTGCACCTTTCCAGACATGCCGGGCATCCGTGCCGCGGCCGAGTAGCGCGTTCGATGACCGGACTGGTGCTGGAGCGATTACTCGCCGACGAGACCCAGACAGCGCGGCTGGGCGAAGATCTGGCGCTGTCGCTGCGCCCAGGCGACGTGCTTGCCCTGAAGGGCGATCTGGGCGCCGGCAAGTCGACGCTGGCGCGGGCCTTGATCAGGACCTTGGCCGACGATGCCGGCCTCGACGTTCCGAGCCCGACCTTCACGCTGGTGCAGAGCTACGACACCCGCATTCCGGTGCATCATTTCGATCTCTACCGCCTGTCCTCGGCCGACGAGATCGATGAGCTTGGTTTCGACGAAGCCTTGGCGCAAGGTGCTGCTTTGGTCGAATGGCCGGAGCGGGCGGAAGCCCATCTGCCGAAAACCACGGTCCTGATCGAGCTCGTCCAGCATGGCAACGGCCGGCTGGCACGATTGTCGGGGCAGGGACCTGCCTTCGATCGGGCCGCACGGTCGCTGGCCATGCGCGACTTTCTCGTGAGCGCCGGCTGGGCGCAAGCGCAGCGCCGCCATTTCATTGGCGATGCTTCTGCCCGCTCTTACGAGATCGTTTCGCTGCCAGGCCAAAAGCCGCAAGTGCTGATGAACTCGCCACGGCTGGTGCTCGGCCCGCCGGTCCGCGACGGCAAGCCCTATGCCGAGATCGCCCACACCGCCCAGTCGGTTTCCGCTTTCGTCGCCATCGACCGCGCCTTAAGGGCAGGCGGCGTCAGCGTTCCGGAAATCCATGCCGAGGACCAGGAGCAGGGATTCCTGCTACTCGAGCATCTTGGCTCGGAAGGGTTCCTCGGCAGCGATGGCCAGCCGCTGCCCGAGCGCTGCGCGGCGGCGGCCGAGCTGCTGGCCATGATGCATGGCAGGACCTGGCCGCAGCGCCTGGAAACAGGGCATGGCGGCTTCCACGATGTCCCGCCTTTCGACCGCGAGGCCATGATGATCGAGGCCGATCTGCTGGTCGACTGGTACGTGCCGGCAATAACGGGCAGCCCGGCAAGCGGTGCCTTGCGCGCCGGCTACCACAAGCAATGGGGCGCGCTCCTCGACCGGCTGCACGGCCGCGAATATACGCTGATGCTGCGCGACTTCCATTCGCCCAACATCATCTGGCGCGGCGACCGTTCAGGGCATGATCGGCTGGGCATCGTCGATTTCCAGGATGCGCTGATCGGCCCGTCCGCCTATGACGTCGCCTCGCTGGCCATGGACGCGCGTGTTACGATGTCGCCCGAGATCGAGAGAAAGACGCTGGATGCCTATGTCGCGGCGCGCCACGCAGCCGGTGCTTTCGACGAGGCAAGCTTCCTGGAATCCTACGCCATCATGGCGGCGCAACGAAATTCCAAGATCCTCGGCATCTTCGTCCGCCTCGAAAAGCGCGACGGCAAGCCCTATTATCTAAAACACCTGCCGCGCATTCGCGATTATCTGCGCCGGGCCTTGTCTCATCCGGCGCTGGCAAGCCTGCGCGAGTTCTACGACGCCCACGGTTTGCTGGAGGAGCGAGCGCTGTGACAGCAGGACCGGACACCGCCATCGTACTTGCCGCTGGCCTTGGCAAACGCATGCGGCCGATTACCGACACCATTCCCAAGCCGCTGGTCAGGATTGCCGGCAAGACGTTGCTCGACTGGAGCCTCGACAGCCTGGCTGCCGCCGGTGTCGCGAAGGCCGTGGTCAACGTCCACTATTTTCCCGAACAGATCCTCGCCCATGTCGCCGCGCGCCGCGCGCCAAAAATCGTCATTTCCGATGAGAGCGAACAACTGCTCGATTCCGCCGGCGGCATCGTCAAGGCGCTGCCGGAACTGGGCGAGCGACCCTTCTACATCCTCAATGCCGACACCTTCTGGATCGATGACGGTCCTCTCAATCTCCAGCGCCTCGCCCTTGCATGGGACGCGGCGAAAATGGATATTCTGCTGATGCTGGCGGATCTCCAACAGGCGACCGGACACTGCGGCAGCACCGATTTCCTGGTGGCGCCGGATGGCGGCTTGCGGCGTTCAAAGGGGGATCCGGCGGGGCTGATCTATGCCGGCGCGGCGATCGTCGATCCGCGCCTGTTCAAGGGCGCACCGGCCGGGCCGCGCTCGCTCAACGCCTATTTCGATTCCGCCATCGCCGCAGGGCGCCTGTTCGGCATGCCCATGCATGGCCACTGGATCACCGTCGGCACGCCCGATGCCGTACCGCTCGCGGAAGCGGCGGTCGCCGGTGCGCTCATCGAGTCGCAATGAGCGGCTCCAGCCGCGTCTTCTCGATCCCGCCCGGAGCGCCGTTTCTGCCGACGCTTGCCGAGGCGCTGCTTGCCGGTCGTCTTGTTCCGGGGTTTCGATTCGACGGCGACCCGCTCGCTTTGGCCGATGCCACCATCTATGTGCCGACACGCCGTGCCGCGCGTGCCTTGCGGGGTGTCTTCGTCGACAGCCTGGCGGCACGCGGCGGCGGCGGCTCGGCGATCCTGCCGGTCATCCGGCCACTCGGCGAATTCGACGAGGATGAGGCTGCGTTCGAGACCGAGGCAGCGGCGGCCATCGATCTGGCGCCGCCGATTTCGGCAACCGAACGCCTGTTGCTGCTGACGCCGCTGGTGCGCGCCTGGAAACGCCGGCTGCCGGCGCATGTCGCCGCCCTTTTCGCCGAGGAGATCGTCATCCCGGCTTCCACCGCCGACGCGATCTGGCTGGCGCGCGATCTCGCCCGGCTGATGGACGAGATCGAGACGGAAGGCACCGACTGGGCCAAGCTCACCGATCTGGTGACCGGCAATCTTGCCGGATGGTGGCAGGTGACGCTCGAATTCCTCGGCATCGTCACCGAAGCCTGGCCGAAATTCCTCGCGGAAAGCGACTGCTCCAATCCGGCCGCGCATCGCAGCGCGCTGATCCGCGCCGAGGCGGCGCGGCTGCAGCGCAATCCGCCCGTCGGCCCGGTCATCGCCGCAGGCTCGACCGGCTCGATACCAGCGACGGCCGAATTGCTTGCTGCGATCGCGCGCCTGCCCGGCGGCGCCATCGTGCTGCCGGGTCTCGACCGGACGCTGGACGAAGCGTCGTTCCAGGCGATTGCCGCGCCTGGCGCGCGTCCAGCCGTACTCGGCCACCCGCAATATGGCTTGGCCAGGCTGATCGGCAAGATCGGCGTATTGCGCGGCGACGTCGAGGAGATTGGCGTGGCCGAACCGCGACGTGCGCTTCGCGCTGCCCTTGTCGGCGAAGCGCTGCGGCCGGCCGAAACCACCGAACTCTGGGCCGAGACACGTGCCGGTTTCCCGGCGTCCGACATTGCCGGCGCCTTCGCCGAGGTGACCTTGCTCGAAGCCGCCAGCGAACGTGATGAGGCCGTCGCCATCGCCGTCGCGCTCAAGCGCGCGGTCGAACAGCCCGGCCAAAGGGCGGCTCTCGTCACCGGCGACCGCGCATTGGCGCGGCGCGTCTCGATCGAGCTCCAGCGCTTCGGCGTCGTTGCCGACGATTCCGGTGGCACACCGCTCGCCAACACCCCGGCAGCCAGCCTGCTCAGGCTGGCGCTCGAGGCACTGTTCCGGCCAGGCGATCCGGTTGGCCTGCTGTCGCTGCTCAAGCATCCGCTGCTCGGCCTCGGCCTCGAACGGGCCGATGTGCGCCACGCGGCGGAGCTGATCGAACTGGTGGCGTTGCGCGGCGGCACAGGCCGCCCCGACATCGTTTCGCTACCGGAACTGTTCGAAGCCCGCCTCACCGGCTTGGGCGGCGGCAGCCGACAGCCCTTCTGGTTTTCCCGGCTGACCGTGCGCTCTATCGAAACTGCGCGGAATTTGCTCGAACGTCTCAAGCAGGCGCTGGCGCCGCTCGCAGCCTTCCGAGGCCGGGATGACGCCGACCTTGCCGCGCTTGTCAGGGCCAGTGTCGTGACACTCGAAAATCTCGGCCGCACCGCCGACGGCGGCCTTGGCGAACTCTATGCCGGTGACGCCGGCGAGAAGCTTGCCGAACTGCTGCGCGGGCTGGTCGCGGCTTCGGCTTCGCTGTCCTTCGCGGCGACCGAGTGGCCCGACATCATGGCGGCGCTGATCGCGCCTGAAACGGTCAAGCCGGCACAAGGCACCGACCGGAACATCGCCATCTGGGGCGCGCTGGAAGCCCGGTTGCAGACGGTCGACACGCTGGTCATCGGCGGGCTCAACGAGGGCGTATGGCCGCGCAAGCCAGAGAGCGACCGCTTCATGTCGCGGCTGATGAAGACCGGCATCGACCTCGAGCCGCCCGAGCGGCGTATCGGCCTTGCCGCGCATGATTTCCAGATGGCCATGGGCGCCGGGAAGGTGGTGCTGTCCCGCTCGGCACGTGCCGGCGATGCACCCGCCGTGCCGTCGCGCTGGCTTCAGCGGCTGCTGACCTTCATCGGCAGCGACCAGGCAGCGGAGCTGCGCCGGCGTGGCGACGAGCTGCTCGCCTGGGCGCGCGCGCTGGATGCCGGCCCAAGGCAGGATTTCGCACCACGGCCGCAGCCGAAGCCGCCGCTGTCGGTGCGCCCGACGCATTTCTCGGTCACCGAGATCGAGACCCTGCGCCGTGATCCCTACGCCGTCTATGCAAGACGCATCCTCGGCCTGATGCCGCTCGATCTGGTTATTCGCGACCCCGGTGCGGCCGAGCGCGGCACGCTGTTTCACGCCATCCTGCACCTGTTCTCAGGCAGCGTCGCCGATCCGCGCGCTCCCGATGCGCTTGCGGGCCTCATCGCCGCCGGCCGCGCCTGCTTTGCCGAAGCCGCCCTTCCTGGCGATGTCGAGGCCGTGTGGTGGCCGCGTTTCGAGAAACTCGCCGCCAACATCATCGAGTGGGAGCGCACGCGCGCCGACGCAGTCATCCGGCGGCATGCCGAGGAGCGCGCCGGAAAGACCGTTGTCGGCCAATCCGGCGTGACGCTGTCCGGCTACGCCGACCGCGTCGACCTTCTGGCCGGCGGCATGGCCGACATACTGGACTACAAGACTGGCTCCTCGCCGTCCAAGGTGCAGGCCCACACGCTGCTTGCGCCGCAACTGGCGCTGGAGGGCGCGCTGCTCAGGCGCGGCGCCTTCAAGGATTTGGGCGTGCGTGAGCCCTCTCAGCTGGCTTTCATCAGGCTGAAGCCGAATGGCGAGGTGTTCGAGGAATCCATCCTCGAACACAACCGCCAGCCGCGAACCGCGACCGATCTTGCCGAAGAGGCCTGGGCACGGCTGGAAAAGCTGCTGATCCACTATGCAGACCCTGCGACCGGGTATCTGTCGCGCGCGCTGCCGTTCCGCGAAGGCGAGACGGATGGCGACTACGACCATCTTGCCCGCGTGCTCGAATGGTCGGCAGGCGGGGATGCCGGCGACGAGGGAGGGGAGGCATGAAGAAGGCCTATCCCATTCCCAGCGACACCGCGACCAGCCAGGCCCGCGCCGCCGACCCCGGCAATTCCGCCTGGGTGTCGGCCAATGCCGGCTCCGGCAAGACCCATGTGCTGGCCCAGCGCGTCATCCGGCTGCTGCTGCGCGGCACCGATCCGTCGAAGATCCTGTGCCTGACCTATACGCGCGCCGCCGCCGCCAACATGTCGAACCGGGTCTTTTCGACACTGTCGGAGTGGACGACGCTTGGTGACGTGGATCTGGCGGCAAAGGTCGAGGCGCTGGAGGGGCGCCGGCCCGATCTCGAGACCATGCGCCGGGCGCGGCGCCTGTTCGCCGAGGCGCTGGAAACGCCCGGCGGGCTGAAGATCCAGACCATCCACGCCTTCTGCGAATCGGTGCTGCACCAGTTCCCGCTGGAGGCCAACATCCCGGCCCATTTCGAGATGCTCGACGGCCAGATGGAGGCATCGCTGTTTGCCGCGGCGCGCCGCGAGATGATTTCGGGCACGTCCGCCGGTGACAGGGATCTGGCCGAGGCTTTTGCCTCCATTCTCGATCGGGGCGGCGAAGCCGGGCTCGACGCCTTGCTGGGTGAGATTGTGCGCAAGCGCGACGGCTTGCGCCATTTCATCGACGCGGTCGGGCGCGATGGCACGCACTTCCAGGCCCTGTTCGACGAATTCCATTTCCATCCAGGCCAGACAGCCGAGGGCATAGCCGCTTCGGTATGGCCGTTGCCGGGCTTCCTGCCCGACTATTTTGCCGGCTTCGCCCACGCCGCCGAGGCCACCGACGCCAGATCGGTACTGAACAACATCCTGCCCTATGCGCGGCAGGCCTTTGCCGAGGGCGATCCCATTCGCCGCCTGCAACTGCTCGCGCGAGCCTTCCTCAAGACCGATGGCGACGCTTACGACCCGGCAAAGGCCTTCAAGAGGGCCCTGGTCGACCGGTTGCCGGATCTGGCGGAGCGTTATCTCTCGGCCGCCAACGCCATAGTCGAAACCACCGATCGGCTGGCCCTGTTCCGGATGCTTGAAGGCACGGCTGCCGCGCTGACCATCGCCGACTGGCTGATCGCCCGCTACGAAATGCTGAAGCGCAGCCGCGGCTTCCTCGATTTCAACGACCTGATCACCCGCACCGTCAACCTGCTGGCGCGGCCGGACGCCGGCCCCTGGGTGCAGTACAAGCTCGACCAGGGCATCGACCACATCCTGCTCGACGAGGCGCAGGACACCAGTCCGGACCAATGGGAAGTGGTGAAACGGCTGGCGGAGGAATTCTTTGCCGGCTTTGGCGCACGCGACAGGGTCCATCGCACGGTGTTCGCCGTCGGCGACGAGAAGCAGTCGATCTATTCGTTCCAGGGTGCGGCCCCAGACTCCTTCGCCGACAGCCGGCTGTTGTTTGCCGGACGAGTGCGTGACGCCGAGGCGTCCTTCGCCGATCTCAAGCTGACCTGGTCGTTCCGCTCGACCGACGATGTTCTGACCGCGGTCGACCGCGTCTTCGCCGATCCAGCCGTGCGGCGCGGCATCAGTCATGATCCCGATCCGCTTCGCCACCAGGCGATCCGCACCGACGCGCCGGGCTATGTCGAGGTGTGGCCGTCGGTCGGCGCTGAAGCCGTCGATGAGCCAGATGACTGGACACAAGCCATCGACCATGCCCATGCGCCAGCGGTGCGCGTGGCCGAGAACGTCGCCGCCACAATCGCCGGCTGGATCGGCAGTGGCGAAATCATCGAAGGCCGCGGCAAGCGGCTGCGGCCGGGCGATGTGCTGGTGCTGGTGCGCAAGCGCGATCGCTTCGTCCATGCCCTGACCCGCGCACTCAAACGCCGCGACATTCCGGTTGCCGGCGCCGACCGGCTGAGCCTGCCCGGGCACATCGCGGTCAAGGACCTGATCGCGCTCGGTCACCTCCTCATCCAGCCGCAGGACGATTTGTCGCTTGCCGCCGTGTTGCGCAGCCCGATCTTCGATCTGCCGGAAGAGGCGCTTTTCACGCTCGCCGCGCAGAGGCCGTCGGGTCTGTCGCTGATCGCGTCGCTGCGACAGCACGCCGGCGACAGCGAGAGACTGGCGAAGATCGTCGCCCAGGTCGACATCTGGACGAACGAAGCCGCGTTTAAGCCGGTGTTCGAATTCTATGCCGCCCTGCTGGCGCGCGATGGCGTGCGCCGCAAGATGATCGCGCGGCTCGGGCCCGAAGCCGGCGATATTCTCGACGAGTTCCTGAGCTTCTGCCTCGCCGAGGAGCGAACCGGCCTGCCGGGGCTGGAAGCCTTCCTGTCGACGTTGGAAAACGCCGGTCCCGAGATCAAGCGCGAGATGGACCAGACCCGCGACGAGATCCGGGTCATGACCGTGCACGCCGCCAAGGGCTTGGAAGCGCCCGTCGTGTTCCTGGTCGATGGCGGTTCCGCGCCGTTCAGCGACCAGCATTTGCCGCGCCTGATGCCCTTCGATAGCTCCGGCGCGAACTGGGATGGCAAGGGCTATCTCTGGCGCTCGGCCAGCGAGGTCGCCAACGGTTTTTCGAAAGCAGCGGCCTCAAGGGCACGGGAACTCGCCGACGACGAATACCGCCGGCTGCTCTATGTCGGCATGACCCGTGCCGAGGACCGGCTGATCGTCTGCGGCTATCATGGCAAGCGGGCGCCGAACGCCGGCACCTGGCACTCGATCGTCAGCCGCGCGCTGATCGGTGCGCCGGAGAGCGAGCAGCGTGCGCATCCCGCCGGCGGCGAGCCGGTGCACCGTTTCCATGTCACCAAGCTGCCCCCCGTCGCGCCAAGTTCCGCCGAGCAGGTACGGCAGGCCGACGCTTTTGGGCCTTTGCCGGCGACGCTGTTCCGGCCCTTGCCGCCCTTCGAGGATCTGCCGCGTCCGTTGTCGCCATCGGGCGCCTCGGCGCTGATCGACGAAGGCAAGCAAGCCGTTGTCGACAAGGCGTCGCCGGTGCTCGACGCCGATGCCGAGCCCGGCTTTGCCGTGCTGCGTGGGCTCGCCCTCCACAAACTGCTGCAGATGCTGCCCGGTATTGCCGAGCCCGAACGTGCGGGAGCGGCAGAACGCTATCTCTTGCGAACCGGTACGGACTGGCCGCCATCAGAGCGTGAAAAGGCCCTGGCGTCGGTCACATCGATCCTTGCCGATCCCGGCTTCGGTCAGCTGTTTGCGCCATCGTCGCGTGCCGAGGTTGCGATCATGGGCAGCTTGGAGGTCAAGGGCAAGAAGCGCTCGATTTCCGGCAAGATCGACCGGCTGGCGGTAACGCCGGACACGGTATCGATTGTCGACTACAAGACCAACCGGCCGGCGCCCGCCACTCTGGCCGAGGTGCCGCCGGCCTATGTCCTGCAGTTGGCGCTCTACCGCGCGCTGTTGCAGCCGCTCTATCCCGGCCGCACGGTCAAGGCGGCCTTGCTCTTCACCGAGGCGCCGCGGCTGATCGAACTGCCTGCCAGCGCCATGGACGACGCCCTTGCTCGACTCACGGGAGCGTGACACAACACCTGCTTGAAGAAGGGCGCGATCACCACCACATTTGGTGGGACAAAAACTTTCAAAAGGATTTTTCCATATGGCAACCGTGAAGGTCGACAAGAGCAACTTCCAGGCTGACGTGCTTGACGCCAACGTACCGGTCGTCGTCGATTTCTGGGCGGAATGGTGCGGTCCCTGCAAGATGATTGCGCCGGCGCTCGAAGATATCGCCACCGAACTTGGCGCCAAGGTCAAGATCGCCAAGCTCAACATCGACGAGAATCCGGAGCTTGCCGCCCAGTTTGGCGTGCGCTCGATCCCGACGCTGATGATCTTCAAGGGCGGCGAAATGGCCGACATGAAGGTCGGTGCCGCGCCGAAGACCGCGCTGTCGCACTGGATCAATGGCAACCTCGCCTGACCCATCTGAAATTCCTGATATCAAGCCCGGCCTCGCGCCGGGCTTTTTGTTGGCGTCATCGGTGCGTGGCTCTGGCTCTCGCATCCGGGCACTCCATGTCATCTGCTTGAGCCAGACAGGAGAACTCCATGACCGGATCCGCCAAGGCCACCGTCTTCATCGACAACGAGCGTGTCATCGTCACCGAATACCGCTTCGCGCCGGGCGAGAACACCGGCTGGCATCGCCACGGCCACGACTACGTCGTCGTGCCGCTGATGGACGGCAAGGTGAAGCTGTTGACCAAGGACGGCGAATCCTTCGCCGAGATGAAGAAGGGCGCGCCCTATTTCCGCAAGGAGGGCGTAGAGCACGACGTCATCAACGCCAATGAAGGCGAATACGCCTTTATCGAGATCGAGCTGAAGTAACGTCGCCTATCAATGCGCTGGAAATCCCGCGTGATGGCACGCCATCAGCTGCCACCTTGATGGCAGCAGTGGATCGGCCTATATCCGTTCTAAAAGGGAGTTCGAAATGGCCGAACCACAACTCTCAGTCCGAAGCGCAAAAGCACGCGACCTGGCTCATAGACTTGCTCGTCGTGAAAATCGTTCGATAGCCGATGTGGTCGAACGTGCGCTCGAATCCTACGAAATTCGTGAAGCTGGCCGTGAACCTGCTTCCACCTTCTATGCCAGCTTGACTGCAAACCATGGCGCCGACATCGATCTGGAAAAGATCATTCGCGAAGGCCGCCAGGTTCATTCGGGACTTGAGCTTTGATTTTCGTCGATACCAACGTGATTTCGGAGAGTCTGAAGAAGGCGCCGGACCAAGCTGTCCTGGCGTGGCTTGTCCGCAATGACGCTGAACTGGCCCTTCCCACAGTGACGATTGCTGAAATCGCCTTCGGCATCCAAAAAATACGGCCTGATGAGCGTGCCCGATCGGCTGGAGCAGGGACTTTCCCGGTGGCGCCATCGATTTGCCGGCCGGATTTTTGGATTGACTGAAGATGCTGCCTTGGCTTACGGCGAGATCATGGGGGCCGCGACACGCCAAGGTCGCGGCATGTCAGCCCCCGATGGCATGATTGCGGCGATAGCGCGCGTGAACGGTGGCCGGCTGGCAACGCGCAATCTCAGCGACTTTGGCACCACCAGCCTTGATCTGATCTCACCGTGGGATTTCTGAAGGTCGAAAGCCAAGGTTCGGCCTCAGCCGCCGCAGCCACCCAAGGCATGAATAGTCGCCTGCTTCAGGTCGGCGGGGTGCCGTTCTCGGCCAGCACCGCTCCGGTCAGATACAACGAACCGCTGATCAGGATGCGTGGCGACGGGCCGTCCCAGGTGTCGCGCAGCAGCATCAGCGCGCTGGCGACGGAACTCACCGGCTCGGCGGTCAGCCCGGCTTCCGTTGCGCGGATCGCCAGTTCGTCGTTCGGCACGCCGGCCTCGCTGAGGCTCACCGGCACCGTGTAGACATGCCGGGCGAGGCCCTTGAAGGCACGGAAATAGCCGCTCTGGTCCTTGGTGTTGATCATGCCCGAGATGAGGAACAGCGGACGCGGGTTCTTCTCTTCCTGCTCGGCCAGCGCTTCGGCAACCACCACGCCGGCGCCCGGATTGTGGCCACCGTCGAGCCAGATATCGGCGCCCTTGGGTGCCAGTTCGGCCAGCCGGCCCTGCACGAGCTTCTGCATGCGGCCGGGCCAGGCGACATTGACCATCGCCTTTTCGGCGGCGCGATGGCTGATCTCGAAACCGGCCGCTTTGACCGCGGCGATCGCCGCCGCCGCATTGGCGAACTGGTGGCGGCCGGGCAGCCTGGGCGGTGGCAGGTCCATCAAGCCGTCTTCGTCCTGGTAGACCATGCGGCCGTTTTCCTCGAAGGCAAGGAAGTCCTGGCCGTAGACGAAGGTGGGGCATTCAAGCCGCTCGGCGGTTTCGATCAGCACCTGCAGCGCCGTCTCGCTTTCCTGCGCGCCGATGACCACCGGACAGCCGGGCTTGATGACACCGGCCTTTTCGGCCGCGATCAGTTCGACACGGTCGCCGAGATAGGCCTCGTGGTCGAGCGACACCGGCATGATCACCGACACGGCCGGCTCCTTGATGACATTGGTCGCGTCGAAGCGGCCGCCGAGCCCGACTTCGATGATCGCAGCGTCGGCCTGGTGTTCGGAAAACAACAGGAAGGTGACGGCGGTGAGGATCTCGAAGACGGTGATCTTCTCGCCTTCATTGGCCCTGGCGGCACGGGCAATGGCATCGGCGAAAACCCTGTCCTCGACCAGCCTGCCGCCGCCATCGGCGGCCAGCCGGTAACGCTCATGCCAGTTGACCAGATGCGGCGAGGTGTGGACATGGACGCGGTAGTCCGCAGCCTCGAGCAGGGCGCGTGAAAAGGCTGCGCACGAACCTTTGCCGTTGGTGCCGGCGATGTGGATGACCGGGGGCAGCCGGTCCTGCGGATTGTCAAGCCGCTCCAGCAGCCGCGAAATGCGGTCGAGCGAAAGGTCGAAGCCTTTCGGATGAAGCGCCATCAGGGCTTCGATTTCGCGGTCGGCGGCAAGCGTCGTCATGGTGGAATCCTAGCGCATGAGCCTGAAAACCAGAATCGGTTTCGGATGGCCATGGCAATCAAAGGCTACAGCGCGCCGAAGCCCTCGTGCAATCGCGGTCGCGGCGCTTCGTGTCGCTTCAGGCTTGCGGCCGAGCTTCCGCGGCAACCACCGCCGGCGGCAGGATTTCCGGCTCCAGCGTTTTTTGCTCTTCCGGCAGCTTGAGCAGCATCTTGAGCAGGCGCGCGATCGTTTCACGCATTTCCAGCCTGGATACGACCATGTCGACCATGCCGTGCTCCATCAGATATTCGGAGCGCTGGAAGCCATCGGGCAGTTTCTCGCGGATGGTCTGTTCGATGACGCGCGGTCCGGCAAAGCCGATCAGCGCGCCGGGCTCAGCGATGTGCACGTCGCCCAGCATGGCGTAGGAGGCGGTCACGCCGCCCGTGGTCGGGTTGGTCAAAACGACAATGTAGGGCAGGCCGGCTTCCTTCAGCCGGTCGACACCGACCGTTGTCCGCGGCAATTGCATCAGGGACAAAATACCTTCCTGCATGCGGGCGCCGCCGGAAGCGGCAAACAGGATCAGCGGCCGCTTGCGCTGCAGGGCCACTTCGAAGCCGTGCACGATGGCGTCGCCGGCGGCCATGCCGAGCGAGCCGCCCATGAAGGCGAAGTCCTGCACCGTGACCACAACCGGCAGACCCTCGACGGTGCCCAGCGCATTGATGATCGCGTCCTCAAGGCCGGTCTTGGCCTTGGCGTCCTTCAACCGGTCGACATAGCGCTTCTCGTCGCGGAATTTCAGCGGATCCTGCATGACCTTGGGGTTGTCCAGGGTCTCGTATTTGCCGCCATCGAAGAAGAATTTCAGCCGCTCCTTGGCCGAGATCTTCATGTGATGGCCGGACGAGGGAATGACGAACTGGTTCGATTCCAGATCCTTGTGGAACACCATCTCGCCGGTCTCCGGATCCTTGATCCAGAGATTCTCGGGCATGTCGGTGCGCCGGCCGAGCATCGAATTGATCTTCGGGCGAACGTAATTGGTGATCCAGTTCATCGCTTCGGCTCCTGTCCTGACGAAGAGTTGCTAATGCATGTCGCCCAAAAGTGGGAACCGGTTTTGGGATAACGACATGCACAAGACCTGACGTAGGGAAACTATTCGGCAGCAGCAAGGCGGGCCGAGCGCACGCCTTGCGCAAGCCCGCTGACCAGCGTGGCGACGGCCTCGGCCGGATCGGCGGTCTTCTCGCCCTTCGGCCCCAGCACATTGGCCACCGCATTGACGATCGCGGTGCCGACGACGACGCCGTCGGCATTGGCGCCGATCACCCGGGCCTGCTCGGCGGTCTTGACGCCGAAGCCGACGCAGACCGGCAGGTCGGTGTGGCCCTTGATGCGCTTGACCGCCGCCGCCACCTTGCCGGTGTCGGCCAGCGCCGAGCCGGTGATGCCGGTCATCGACACGTAATAGACGAAGCCCGACGTGTTCTGCAGCACCTTGGGCAGGCGTTTGTCGTCGGTGGTCGGCGTCGCCAGCCGGATGAAGTTGATGCCGGCTTTCAATGCCGGAATGCACAGTTCCTCATCCATCTCCGGGGGCAGGTCGACGACAATCAGCCCGTCGATGCCGCTGGCGATCGCGTCCTTGAGGAAGCGGTCGACGCCATAGATGTAGATCGGATTGTAGTAGCCCATCAGCACGATCGGCGTTTCATTGTCGCCAGCGCGGAAGTCGGCCGCCATCTTCAGCGTCTTGGCCAGCGTCTGGCCGCCTTTCAGCGCCCGCAAGCCCGCCGCCTGGATCGCCGGGCCGTCGGCCATCGGATCGGAGAACGGCATGCCGAGCTCGATAATATCGGAACCTGCGCCCGGCAACGCCCTCATGATCGACAAAGAGGTGTCGTAGTCGGGGTCGCCGCCCATGAAATAGGTGACGAGCGCCGGGCGGCCTTCGTTCCTGAGCTTCGCCATGCGGCGGTCGATGCGGGTGGCCATGATCAGATCTCCATGCCCAGCATCGAAGCCACCGTGTGCACGTCTTTGTCGCCACGGCCGGACAGGTTGACGATGACGATCTGATCCTTGTCCATGGCAGGCACGATCTTCACCGCATGCGCGATGGCATGCGCCGATTCCAGCGCCGGGATGATGCCTTCGACGCGCGTCGTCAGCTTGAAAGCCTCCAGCGCCTCGTCATCGAGGATCGGCACGTATTCGACCCGGCCTGAATCGCGCAGCCAGGAATGCTCCGGCCCGACGCCGGGATAGTCGAGGCCGGCCGAGATCGAATGGCCGTCCATGATCTGGCCGTCGGCGTTCTGCAGGAGATAGGTGCGGTTGCCATGCAGCACGCCGGGCGCGCCGGCATTCATCGAGGCGCAATGCTCGATGCCGTCGAGACCGCGACCGCCGGCTTCGATGCCGATGATGCGGACCTCCTTGTCGTCTAGGAAGGGATGGAACAGGCCGATGGCGTTCGAGCCACCGCCGACAGCGGCGATGATGGTGTCGGGCAGCCGGCCTTCCTGCTCGAGGATCTGTGCCCGCGCCTCGATGCCGATCACCGACTGGAAGTCGCGCACCAGCTCCGGATAGGGGTGCGGGCCGGCGGCGGTGCCGATCAGGTAATAAGTGTCCTCGACATTGGTCACCCAGTCGCGCAACGCCTCGTTCATGGCGTCCTTCAGCGTGCCGTGGCCGGCGGTCACCGGGCGCACTTCGGCGCCGAGCAGCTTCATGCGGAAGACGTTCGGGCTTTGCCGGGCAACGTCTGTGGCGCCCATGTAGACGACGCAGGGAAAGCCGAAGCGGGCCGCAACCGTGGCCGAGGCCACGCCGTGCTGGCCGGCGCCGGTCTCGGCGATGATGCGCTTCTTGCCCATGCGCTTGGCCAGCAGGATCTGGCCGAGGCAGTTGTTGATCTTGTGCGAACCGGTGTGGTTCAAATCCTCGCGTTTGAAGTAGACCTTCGCGCCGCCCGCGAGGCCCCTGGCCGAGGAAACCTCACGAAGATGCTTCGTGAGGCCTTCGGCGAAATAAAGCTTCGACGGCCGTCCGGCATAGTGGGTCGACAGGTCAGTCAGCTCAGCCCTGAAATCCGCATCGTTCTTGACCTCGTTCCAGTGCCGCTCCAGATCGAGGATCAGCGGCATTAGCGTTTCGGCAACGAAACGACCGCCGAAAATGCCGAACATGCCCTGTTCGTCGGGCCCGGTGCGGAAGGAATTGGGTGTCGCCGGCTTGTTCATCGCCGATCTCCTGGCATCTTGACTATGAGGCATGTCCTTGTCGGAAAACCGGTTCCCGCTTTTCCGGGACATGCTCTGGTTTGAGGCACCACTAGGCTGCGCGGGTGTTCCGCGCGGCCCTGACGGCCCGGAAAAACTGTTCGATCAGCGCCGGATCCTTGACGCCCGGCGCGCTTTCCACGCCTGAAGAAATGTCGATCCCAGGCGGGTTGGCAAGCCGAAGGGCATCGCCGATATTGGCGGCGTTGAGCCCACCGGAAAGCATGTAATCGACGCCGCCGTCAAGGCCGGCGAGAATGCGCCAGTCGAAGGCAACACCATTGCCGCCCGGCAGTTCGGAGCCTTTCGGCGGCTTGGCGTCGAACAGGAACCGGTCGGCTATGCCGATGAATGGCTTCATTCGTTCGAGATCGGCGGCCTCGCTGAGCGGCAGCGCCTTCATCACGGGCAGGCCATAGCGGGCTTTGACCTCGGCGACGCGCTCGGGCGTTTCCGCGCCGTGCAGCTGCAGCATGTCGGGCTGCATTTTGGCAACGATTTCATCCAGGAAGGCGTCGCCGGCATCGACGGTGACGGCAACCGCCATCGCCTTGCCGCGCGCGGCCTCGCGCAGACGGCCAGCTTCGGCAGGTTCGACATAGCGCGGGCTTTTGGCGAAGAAGATAAACCCGACATGGCTGGCGCCGCCGGCCAGCGCCGCGGCCATTGCCCGGTCGGTCTTCAAGCCGCAGATCTTGATGTCGAGTGCCATGGCGCGGGAATTGGCATGAAAAGCGATAAGAGTCGAGAAAAAGCATGCTGTTTGCCGGCACGGCCAAAGGCGCTACCTATGGATGGACAGGACGCAAGGCGGGAGCACGATCATGGCCGACAGAACCGTAGCCGAACTCAGGCAGAAGATTGCGCAGGCGCGCGAGGTCATCGCGCACCTGATCGACAAGGCCGCCTTCAATGGCGCCGAGGCGCACCGCGCGCTCGACTATTTCGGCGGCGATGAGTTCGACGGCAATTTCCTGCCGTGGCCGCATCATGGCGATGAGGGGTTGCGGCCCGAAGACTTGAACGCCGCCAACGACGATTGAGCGATCTACTCGAACATGATCGCCTGCAGCGCACCGCCATTGCGCTTCAGCCAGTCCTTGCAGCGATCGGTGTCGGGGCAGAGCTTTTCGCACAGTTTCCAGAATTTCGGGCCGTGGTTCATCTCTTTGAGATGCGCCACTTCATGCGCGACGAGATAGTTGATGACCGGCGACGGCGCCATCATGATGCGCCAGGAAAAGGACAGATTGCCTTCGGAGGTGCATGACCCCCAGCGGCTTGACGTGTCCTTGAAGCGGATCGCCTTGGCGCGCTTGCCAAGCGCCTCGGTGTGCTTGGCCACCAGCTTCTCGATTTCCTTCTTGGCCTCGCGCTTGAGGAAATCGGCGAGGCGGCGCGGCAGATGTATGCGGTCGCCATGCACGATCAAGAGCGGACCACGTTCGTCGCGCGACACGGTGACGGTGCCGCGCTTTGACGGTTCATGGACGATGCGGTGCGGCACGCCGCGCACCGGGATCCTGATGCCGGGCCGCACCTGCGGCCGCGTCGGCACCTTGGCCAGTCGCTGCTCCAGCCAGTCCTGATGCCGCTCGAGGAACCTGTCCACTTCGCCGCGGCGCAGGCCTGGCGGCACGGTGATGCGCAGACCCTGGCCGCCTGAATCGATACGCAGCGTCATTCGGCGCGCCCTGGCGCTCTCGACGATCTTGAGCGGCAGCGTGCGGCCGGCGACGCAATATTCGCGCTCCACGACAGGCGTGGGCTTGGGCTTTGTCAGATTGCGAAAGAAGCCGAGAGTCATGGCGGGACGATACGCGATTCGAGAAAAACGACTAGAACAAAAAAGAAACGGCGCCGCTCGCGCGACGCCGTTTTTTTACGTAACCAGTCGCCGGATCTCAGTCGTCAAGCAGGTTCGAACCCTTGCCACGCTTGGTGGTCGTCGTTCCAGTGCCCGGATCGGTCTTCGTCGGAGCCGTCGACTTGTTGCGGTTGGCCATGAACCGGTCGAACTCGTCCTGGTCCTTGGCGCGGCGCAATTCGCGGGCATACTCGTCGAACTGGGTCAGCATCTCGTCGAGCTTGCGGCGTTCTTCGTTCAGCCGCTCAAGTTCCTTTTCGCGCCAGTCGTCGAAAGCGACGTTGCCGGTGCGGGCGGAACCATTGCCCCAGCGCGCGGCCTTGTCGGAACCGCGGCGGCAACCGGCGAAGATGCCGTCGGTCGCGCGGTTGACGTCACGCTTGAAGCCATCGAGGCGGTCGCCCCAGATGATGTAGGCGAGCATGGCGAAGCCGAGTGGCCAGAACACCATGAAACCCACAACCATCAACGCGATGGTTGCCGGCGTCCAGGCCGGACGGATCAATGCGGATGTGTTCATTTTCTCCCATTCCTTCGGTTGGAGACAGCCAAACCCGGCTGCGTGGAATCGAAATGGGAAGAGAAAAACGGCGATTCAAGACAATGTCCGCCAAATCCGGACAAGCATCTGAAATGTTTATCGCTTTTTGATCATATCGAGGAAAAGCACGACCAGCCCGGCAATCAGGCCCCAGAATGCGGCGCCAACGCCGAACAGCGTCAGACCCGAAGCGGTGACGACAAAGGTGACGGTGGCGGCCATGCGATCCGCCTCTTCCTTCAGCGCGATAGAAAGCGCGTTGGCGAGCGACGCCATCAGCGCCAGACCCGCCACCAGTACGATCAGGCTCTGTGGCAGCACCGCGAAGATCGCCACCAGCGAAGCGCCGAAAATCGCAAAGATGAGATAGGCGAGCGCATAGAACGGCCCGGTCTTCCAGCGCTCGGCGGGGTCGGGGTGGACGTCCGGCCCGGTGCAGATCGCCGCCGAGATCGCCGCCAGATTGGTGGTCGAGCCGCCGAACGGCGCCGACAGCAGCGAAAACAGGCCGGTGACGCCGATCAGCGGGCCGGGCTCCGGATGGTAGCCGGCGGCGCGCAGCACGGCGAGGCCGGACAGGTTCTGCGAAGCCATGGTGACGAGATAGAGCGGCAGTGCCAGCCCGATCACCGCCTTGGCGGTGAAATCAGGCGCAATCAGCGTCAGCGTCGACAGTTCCGGTGTCGGCAGGCCGCCGACACGGCCGGTGAGGAAAGCGGCGAGGCCACCGCCGATCAGCACCGCCAGCACCGATAGCGCCGGGTTGAACAGCCGGATGACGAAGAAGGCTGCAATCAGCGGCAGGATCAGCCACGGGTCGATGGGAATGGTCTTCACCGCATTGAGCGCGAAGGTGACGACGATGCCGGCCAGCATGCCCGAGGCGACGGAAGGCGGTATTCTCGAGATCAGCTTCGTCAGGGGCCGAAACAGCCCGGTGGCGATCAGAAGGACGCCGGTGACGATGAAGGCGGCGACGGCCTCACCCATCGAAAAGCCGCTCGATGCCGCGATCAGCGCCAGGCCCGGCGTCGACCAGGCGGTGATGACTGGCATTTTCGTGCGCCATGACAGCCACAGGCTCTCGATCGCCATGGCCAGGCAGATCGTCGTCACCCAGCTTGCCGTCTCGATCTGCGTCGCGCCGACTGCGTTGGCGGCGGCGATGACGATGGCCAGCGTGCCGCCGAAGCCGACGATCGCCGCGACGAAGGCGGATATCGGAATGGAAAGGCGCATCAGTTTCCCCTCTGCGCCATTGCATCGACGGCCCGCACCAGCATGTCGAGATCCTGCGGTCGCGACAGGCGATGGTCGCCGTCAGGGATCAGCGACAGGGTCACGTCGTCGGCGGGCAGCAGGCTGACCAGCTTCAGTGCATGGCTTGCCGGCACATCCGCATCGGCCAGGCCCTGCAGGATATGCACCGGGCAATGGGTGTCGATCGGGCCTGTCATTGTCAGGTTGTCGCGCCCGTCCTCGATCAGGGCGCGTGTGTAGATGTAGGGTTCCGTGGAATAGTCCGACGGCTCTTCGAAGAAACCTTTTTTGGCGAGATCGCGCTTCTGCGCCTTGGTCAGCACCGGTTCGATCAGTTCAGCGGTAAAATCCGGTGCCGGCGCCAGCAGCACCAGGCCGGCGACGTTGCTGTCATCAGCCTTGCGCAATTCCTGCACCATGCGCAGCGCGATCCAGGCGCCCATCGAGGAGCCGACCAGGATCTGTTTGCCCTTGGTGAAATGCCGGAACACGGCAAGGCTTTGTGCAAGCCATGTCGAAATCGTGCCGTCGGCAAAGGCGCCGCCGGATTCGCCATGGCCGGAATAATCGTGGCGCAGAAAGGCGCGGCCTTCTTTTGCCGCCCAGTCCGACAGCGTCTGCGCCTTCGCGCCCAGCATGTCCGACTTGTAGCCGCCGAGCCAGACGATGCCGGGCGTAGAGCCAGCAGTATGGCGCACCGCGATGCGCGATCCATCGACATCCATAAAGACGGGGGGCGTTGCGGTCATGGCTTTTTCCTCAGGCCCTCTTCTGGCGCGGGATTCTTGTGGCACGGTCGGTGGCGTGGCGAAAAGTGCTCACTATGTTCTTTGTTTGGTGCAGGACAGCGATCAGGGTGATTTTCTGTCAATGCTGTGCTATTGACTCCGCCCGCGCGCTCACCACATTGGCGCGTCCATGCATCAACACTGACAAATCCTGAACGAAACGGCCAAGGAGACCACGACCATTCGCAGACCTTTCAAAGCAGCGGCGCCGACCAAGGATGGCCCGCGCTCCAACCGTGACATCCGGGTTCCCCGGGTCCAGCTTATCGACGCCGAAGGCCAGAACCGCGGCGATGTTTCCATCAACGACGCATTGCTGCTGGCCGAAGAGGCCGGGCTCGATCTCGTCGAGATATCGCCCAACGCGGTGCCCCCCGTCGTCAAGATCCTTGATCTCGGCAAGTTGAAATACGCCAACCAGAAGAAGGCGGCCGAGGCGCGCAAGAACCAGAAGGTCATCGAGATCAAGGAGATCAAGATGCGCCCGAACATCGACAGCCATGACTACGAGACCAAGATGAAGGCGGTTCGCCGCTTCTTCGAGGAAGGCGACAAGGTCAAGCTGACGCTGCGCTTCCGTGGCCGCGAGATGGCGCATATGGAACTCGGCATGCAGCTTCTGAACAAGGTCCGCGAGGAAGTGGCGACGATTGCCAAGGTCGAAGCGGAACCGAAGCTCGAAGGCCGCCAGATGATGATGGTGCTGTCGCCGCGCTAAGATCTGCATCGGCGCGTATCTAGGATCACGATGACGTCAGGCTTGGCCATCGCGCTTAAATCCGCCTGAATCACATCGCAAGGCGTCCCGGCGATCGGCGGGACGCCTTCTTCTTGTTCAGACGCTGCGATCGCCGGCAAAATTCCTGACGATCGGATTCACTATGGTCGATGAAGTCAAGGTTTCGGACGTGGACTTCAAACACGGGCTGGGCAATTACCAGCATATGCGCCGGATAGTGCTTGCCGTTCTCGTGGTCGTGCTGTTTGCAGCATTGCTATTTGGCCAATCGACGTTTCCGCCCGACACAGCCGTGCACGAGACGATCGAAATGTTCGGCGTGCTGCTGATTTTCCTCGGCATCGTGGGCCGCCTTTGGGCGACACTCTACATAGGCGGGCGCAAATCGTCCGAGGTGGTGACTGGCGGGCCTTACTCGATCACCCGCAACCCGCTCTATGTGTTCTCGACCGTAGCCGCAGCCGGTGTCGGCGCGCAGATCGGTTCGTTCTCCGGTATCATCCTCTTCGGGCTTTTGTGCGCGGGGGCGTTCCATATCGTCATCCTGCGCGAGGAGAAGTTCCTCAAGGAAGCGCTCGGCGCGCCGTATCAGGCCTATCTGGCGCGGGTGCCGCGCTTCTTCCCAAAATTGTCGCTCTACCAGGAGGGCGATACCGGAAACTTCAAGCCGCGCCTGCTGTTGACCACGCTGCTCGACGGCCTGGTGTTTCTGATCGCGCTGCCGGCCTTCGAATTGATCGACGGCGCCCAGCTGTCAGGCATGTTGCCGGTCTGGTTCACGCTGCCCTGACGAGGACACAGCGCCGCATCTCCACAGGTGTTGCGCGCGGGCCGTCTTTGACGTATAGCACCGCCGTTCAAGAAAACCGCCCGGCAGGGCATGCCGTGGCGGTTTCATTTGCTTTTCGGGCTTTGGTCGGCCTGAAGCGAACAAGAAGCGCGATAGTGCGCCAACAATACGGAGTAGCAAAATGCCCAAGATGAAGACCAAATCGGCCGCCAAGAAGCGGTTCAAGATCACAGGTACGGGTAAAGTCCTGTCGGCTGCGGCCGGCAAGCGTCACGGCATGATCAAGCGTTCCAACAAGTTCATTCGAAATGCCCGCGGCACGATGGTTCTGGCTGAACCGGATGGCAAGAAGGTCATCAAGAATTTTCTGCCGAACGGCCTCTAAGGCATTCGGTCCGGACACGCATTTGTTTTACGCAATTCCGAACGGAAAACCGCAAGGCACTTTTCTTGGAATTGCTTTTAAGGAGATCATGACATGGCACGCGTAAAAAGAGGCGTCACTTCGCACGCCAAGCACAAGAAGGTCCTGAAAGCCGCGAAAGGCTTCTACGGCCGCCGCAAGAACACCATCCGCATCGCCAAGCAGGCGGTGGAAAAGTCGCTGCAATACGCTTACCGCGACCGCAAGAACCGCAAGCGCTCCTTCCGCGCGCTGTGGATCCAGCGTATCAACGCCGCGACCCACGAGCATGGCCTGACCTATGGCCGCTTCATCGACGGCCTCAACAAGTCGGGCATCGAGATCGATCGCAAGATCCTGTCGGACATGGCCATCCACGAGCCGCAGGCTTTCGCGGCCCTGGTCGCCAAGGCCAAGGTGGCGCTCGAATATCTGAAGAACACCACGCCGAACGCTTTTGAAAGCGCTGTCGCCTAAGACCAGCGCTTCCCAAGCATTCGCAATTCTGATTTGGGGAACCCGCGCTGGCACGGCTGGCGCGGGTTTTTCTTTTGCCTGATCCTTGGAGTGATTTCACTTTAGAAGTGACTTTCACTTTGAGGCCGACCTCCCAACGCAGCGAGTTTGACCGTGAACGACGCAACCACTGGCCTGGATACGCTTGAAAACTCACTTCTGGCCGAGATCGCCTCGGCCGCCGATGAGCCGGCCATCGAGGCCGTGCGCATCGCTGCTTTCGGTAAGAAGGGCAGCGTGTCCGAGATGCTGAAGACACTTGGCGCCATGACCGCCGAGGAGCGCCAGATCAAAGGCCCAGCCATCAACGGCCTCAAGAACCGCGTCACCGACGCGCTGACTGCCCGCAAGGCTGAGCTCAAGGATGTGGCGATCACCGCCCGCCTCGCCGCCGAAAAGGTCGACGTGACGCTGCCGGTGCGGCAGTCGCCGGCCGAGCGCGGCCGTATCCATCCGATCAGCCAGGTCATCGACGAGATTGCCGCGATCTTCGGCGACCTCGGGTTTTCCATCGCGGAAGGTCCCGACATCGAGACCGACTATTACAATTTCACCGCGCTGAATTTCCCCGAAGGCCATCCGGCGCGCGAGATGCACGACACCTTCTTCTTCCAGCCGGACGAGAAGGGCGAGCGCAAGCTTTTGCGCACGCACACTTCGCCGGTGCAGATCCGCACCATGGAAACGAAGAAGCCGCCGATCCGCATCGTCATTCCTGGCAAGACGTACCGGCAGGATTCGGACGCCACCCACTCGCCGATGTTCCATCAGGTCGAGGGGCTGGTGATCGACAAGACGGCCAACGTCGCCAACATGAAATGGGTGCTGGAGGAGTTCTGCAAGGCCTTCTTCGAGGTGCCGCAGGTCAAGATGCGCTTCCGGCCGTCCTTCTTCCCGTTCACCGAGCCAAGCCTCGAGGTTGACATCCAGTGCGATCGCTCGCGGCCCGGCGAAGTGCGCTTCGGCGAAGGCTCCGATTGGATGGAGATCCTCGGCTGTGGCATGGTGCATCCCAATGTGCTGCGCCATGGCGGTCTCGATCCGGACGAATACCAGGGTTTTGCCTGGGGCATGGGCATCGACCGCATCGCCATGCTGAAATACGGCATGCCGGACCTGCGCGCCTTCTTCGATGCAGACGTGCGCTGGCTGTCGCACTACGGCTTCCGGCCGCTCGACATGCCGACTTTGTTCGGAGGCCTGAGCGCATGACAGCGCCCTATGCCGGCGGCTGCCGCTGCGGCGCCGTGCGGTTCGAGGCCTCTGCCGAACCGCATCACGTCAGCTACTGCCATTGCGGCGATTGCCGGCGGGCCAGCGGCGCGCCGGTGTCGGCCTTTGTCGGCTTCCTAGTCGATCAGGTCGCGTTCACCGGCAAGGCGCTGAAGATGTATGAGAACGGCCCGGTGACGCGCTCTTTCTGCGGCACCTGCGGCTCACCCATCGCCTATGTCGACGAGCGGCTGGAAGAAGACATCTACTTCATGCTCGGCGCCATGGACATGCCGGCCGATTTCCAGCCGACGCTGCATGCCTATATCGGCGAGCAGCTTGCCTTCCTGCATATGTCCGACGACCTGCCGAGACATCTGAAATCAAGCGTCAAAAGACCAGACGGAACAGTCCCATGAAATTCACCCTCTCCTGGCTCAAGGACCACCTCGAGACCGACGCCACGCTCGACGAGATCGTCGAGCGGCTGACTTCGATCGGTCTCGAAGTCGAGCATGTCGACGACAAGTCGAGCCTGAAACCATTCGTCATCGCCAGGGTGCTGACGGCGGTTCAGCATCCCGATGCCGACCGGCTGCGCGTGCTGACCGTCGACACCGGCGACGGCAAGCCACCGGTGCAGGTCGTTTGCGGCGCGCCAAATGCTCGCGCGGGCCTGATCGGCGCCTTTGCCGCGCCCGGCACCTATGTGCCCGGCATCGACGTAACGCTGACGGTCGGCAAGATCAGGGGCGTCGAAAGCCACGGCATGATGTGTTCCGAGCGCGAGCTGGAGCTGTCCGACGAACACAATGGCATCATCGACCTGCCTGAGGATGCGCCGGTCGGCACCAGCTTCGCCGCCTATGCGCACATCGACGATCCGGTCATCGAGATCAACTTGACGCCGAACCGGCCGGATGCCACCAGCGTCTACGGCATCGCCAGGGATCTGGCGGCGAGCGGGCTTGGCCGCCTCGTCGGCGGCGCCATCATGCCGCATGTCGGCAATGGCATGTGTCCGATCAAGGTGACGATCGAAGCGCCGGAGCTTTGCCCCGGCTTCGCGCTCAACTTGGTCAAGGGCGTCAAGAATGGAGCCTCGCCAAAATGGCTGCAGCAGCGGCTGATCGCCATTGGGCTGAGACCCATCAGCGCACTGGTCGACATCACCAACTACGTCACCTTCGACCGCGGCCGCCCGCTGCATGTGTTCGACGCCAGCAAGGTTGCCGGCAATCTCGTCGTGCGCCGCGCGCGCGATGGTGAAAAGGTGCAGGCGCTCGACGGCCGCGAATACACGCTGACGCCGGAAATGTGCGTCATCGCAGATGACAACGGCGTCGAGTCGATCGCCGGCGTCATGGGCGGCGAGCATTCGGGCTGCGACGAGAACACCTCAGACGTGCTGATCGAATCCGCCCTTTGGGATCCGATCACCACGGCGCGCACCGGCCGCACGCTCGGCATCATTACCGACGCGCGCTACCGTTTCGAGCGCGGCGTCGACCCCGAATTCATGGTTCCGGGCGTCGAACTGGCGACGAAACTGGTGCTCGATTTCTGCGGCGGCACGCCGACCGAAATGGAGGTCGTCGGTTATGCCGGTCACACGCCGAAGATCGTTTCCTTCCCGCTTTCGGAAGTGAAGCGGCTGACCGGCATCGAAGTTCCCAGCGCGGAAAGCCTCGATATCCTGTCGCGCCTCGGCTTCAAGCCGGAGGGCTCGGGCGATGTCGTCGATGTCGCCGTGCCGTCCTGGCGCCCCGACGTCGATGGCAAGGCAGACCTGGTCGAGGAGGTCATGCGCATCCACGGTGTCGACAACATCGCACCGCAGCCGCTCGGTGCGCATGACGCGGTCAATGCAAAGATCCTCACCACGCTGCAGGTCCGTACCCGCACGGCCAAGCGCGCGCTTGCCGTGCGCGGCATGATGGAAGCCGTTACCTGGTCGTTCATTCCGGCCAAGCATGCCGAGCTGTTCGGCGGCGGCCAGACCGCGCTGAAGCTTGCCAACCCGATCGCCGCCGATATGTCCGACATGCGGCCCTCGCTGCTGCCGGGGCTGATCGCGGCTGCCCAGCGCAACGCCGACAAGGGTATTGGCGACGTGGCGCTGTTCGAAGTGTCGGGCACTTATGAGGGCGACGGCGCCGACCAGCAGCGGCGCGTCGCCGCCGGCGTGCGTCGCGGAACCGCCAAGCTCGACGGTTCCGGCCGCAACTGGGCCGGCAATTCCGGTCCAGTCGGCGTGTTCGACGCCAAGGCCGATGCGATCGCCGCACTTGAAGCCTGCGGTGCGCCTGTCGACCGGCTGCAGATCGAGGCCGGCGGCCCGGCCTGGTATCATCCCGGCCGTTCCGGCACGATCAAGCTCGGCCCGAAAACCGTACTCGGCACTTTCGGTGAATTCCATCCGAAGACGCTGGAGGGCCTCGATGTTTCCGGCCCGCTGTGCGGCTTCGAGGTCTTCGTCGATGGCGTGCCTGAACCGAAGGCCAAGCCGACGAAAACCAAGCCGAAACTGGAACTGTCGCCCTTCCAGGCGGTCAAGCGCGATTTCGCTTTCGTCGTCGACAAGTCGGTCGAGGCCGGCACGCTGGTGCGCGCAGCGCTCGCCGCCGACAAGAAGCTCATCACCGCCGTCTCGATCTTCGATATTTTCGAAGGCGCTTCGCTGGGCGAGGGCAAAAAATCGATTGCCATCGAAGTGTCGATCCAGCCGGTCGAAAAGACGCTCACCGACGAGGATTTCGAGGCACTGGCCAAGCGCATCATCGAGAATGTCGGCAAGCAGACCGGGGGCGTTCTGCGGGGCTAAAAAACTTGCGAGCAGATGGCGAATCGCCCTCCAAAGGGCGATGGACCATCTGCGGTATTCCGGCCTTCCCCTTGAAGAACAGCGCGCGGCGTTTCTCGCCATCGTGTCTGCCGACCCGCTGTTATGCGACGCGGTGGCGCGGGCTCGCACGCTCGACCTGCCGGACTGGCTGGTGGTATCCGGCGCTCTCTACAACAGCATCTGGAACCACCTGACCGGCAAACCGTCGGGCTACGGCATCAAGGATGTTGATCTTTTCTACTTCGATGACAGCGACCTGTCCTATGAGGCCGAGGACGCGGTGATCCGCCGGGCGGAGAAGCATTTCGAGGGGCTAGCGTTGCCGGTCGAGGTGCGCAACCAGGCGCGGGTGCATCTGTGGTATCCGCAGAAGTTCGGACGGCCGTGCCCGCGCTATTCGAGCGCCAGCGAATCCGTTAGCCATTTTGCCTCGAAGACGCACGCCGTCGGGGTTCGATACGACGCTGACGGGCAGCTCGAGATCGTGGCACCGTTTGGTCTTGACGACATTTTCTCGTTTCACATCACGCCGAACCGGGTGATGGACAATCAGCGCACGCATGAGGCGAAGGGTAAGCGTGCAAGGGAGAATTGGCCGGAGATTAGTGTCGAGCCTTGGTAAAAATGTCGGCAGGGCAGAGGGGGGCGCTTCACGTCAGCGTCCCCACCTTCTGCACCGCGCTGCGTACGAAAAAGGGGCGCGCGGCGCCCCTTCCGATTACTCACCAGTTTTCAACCATCGACCAGCGTGAGCTCCTTCTCCGCATAGCGCCTACCGACCACCTTGTCGGGCGACAGCGCGTCACCAATCGCCTGCACCTCGACCGCACTCAGCGCGATCCCGGCAGCCGCCGCATTCTGCTCCAGATGGCGTATCCTTCTTGCGCCGGGGATCGGCACGATGAAATCGCCCTGGTGCAGCACCCAGGCCAGCGCCAGTTGGGCCGAAGTTACCCCCTTTTCAGCTGCCAGCTTTTCCAGCGTCGCGATGACAGCGGCGTTGGCTTCCATCGCCTCGGCCTGGAAGCGCGGCAAGGTCCGGCGCCAGTCGTCGTCGCTCAGCGCCTCGGGCTTGGCGATCGTGCCGGTCAGCAGGCCACGGCCGAGCGGGCTGTAGGGAACAAAACCGATGCCGAGTTCGCGGCAGACGGCGAACACCTCGTCTTCCGGGTCGCGGCTCCAGAGCGAATATTCGCTCTGCACGGCAGCAATTGGATGCACGGCATGGGCCCGGCGGATGGTCGCCGCACTCGCCTCCGACAGGCCGAGCGCGCGCACCTTGCCCTCGCGCACCAGCTCGGCCATGGCACCGACCGTGTCCTCGATCGGCACGTTGGGGTCGACACGGTGCTGGTAGTAGAGGTCGATCACATCCGTGCCGAGCCGCTTCAGCGACGCCTCGGCGACCGCCTTGACGTGCTCGGGGCGGCTGTCGACGCCGGCCATGCGGTCGAGGCCTGTACCTTCCTCCAAAATCCTGAAGCCGAATTTTGTCGCGATCGTCACCTTGTCACGCGCGGACTTCAGCGCCTTGCCGAGCAGGATCTCGTTCTCGAACGGGCCATAGACCTCCGCCGTGTCGAAGAAATTGACGCCGATATCGATGGCGCGGTGCAGCGTGGCGATTGCGTCGGCTTCCGCCTGGCCGCCATAGGCGAAGCTCATGCCCATGCAGCCGAGGCCGACGGGATAGACGTTCAATTCAGTTCCTAGCTTGCGGGTTTGCATAACGCGTCTCCTTGTTGCGATGCGGCAGAAATAGCGCCTTGCCTTGTGTTCGATAATCGGCTCTCATTTGCACGGGCTGTTCTAGAAGATAGATCAATGAATCGAGCGCATCTTTCCCAACTGGCCGTGCTGGCAACCGTTGCCCAATGCGGCAGCTTTCGCGGCGCGGCCAGGGAATTGGCCATCGCGCCTTCGGCGGTCAGCCATGCGGTGTCCAGCCTAGAGGCGCGGCTTGGCGTTCGGCTGCTGGCGCGCAGCACACGCAGCGTCGCGCCGACCGAAGAAGGTGCGCAGTTGCTGGAACGGCTGCGACCGGCGCTGTCGGAGATCGATCTGGCGCTGGAGACGGCAATCGAGACGCGCGACCGGCCGGCCGGCAATCTGCGCCTGACCGTGCCGCGCACCGCAGCCCATTTGGCGCTGACGCCACGGTTGGGCGCCTTTGCGTCGACCTATCCCGATATCGTGCTGGAGATCGTCATCGAGGACCGTTTCACCGACGTGGTGGAAGGGGGCTTCGATGCTGGCGTCAGGCTAGGCGAGAGCCTGCAGCGCGACATGATCGCGGTGCGCATCGGGCCGGACCTTCGCGGCGCGGTGGTCGGCGCCCCGGTCTATTTCGAGGTCAACCCCAAGCCGCGTCACCCGCGCGACCTGGCTGACCACCGCTGCATCCGCTTCCGCTTCTCCAGCGGCATCCTCTACCGCTGGGAGTTCGAGAAAGGCCGCGAGGCGATCGAGATGGCGGTGGAGGGACCGCTGATCCTCGACGAGGACCATTTGATCGCCCAGGCGGCGGTCGACGGCGCTGGGCTCGCCTTCGTCTTTGAGGATTATGTCCGCGCGCCGCTCGCCGACGGCAGGCTGATCCGTGTGCTGGAGGACTGGTGCCCCTCCTTCGACGGCTTCTTCGTCTATTATCCGAGCCGCCGGCAAATGCGCCCGGCGCTCCGGGCGTTTGTCGATTTCTTCAAGGTGAGTGGATAGAGCGGGCTCGCCCCTCCCCTTGTGGCCCTCCGGAGGGAGAGGAAGGGAGCCAGGCTCGGCGAACTCGCGCCTTTCGTCTCCCTCCGGAGGGCCCTGATGGGAGTCCGAAGGACGGGCGAGATCGGCGGCTCGCCCCGGTAGGTCGGCTGAGGGACGGGGTGGGTAGCGCCCTACGAGACCCCCACCCCGCTTCGCAAAAGCCGCTTCGCGGCATTTGCTGCGCGACCCTCCCCACAAGGGGGAGGGTGAAGCGCGCGGGAAGAAAGCCGAACCAACATTCGTTCACTCCCCATGCAAACATCGATCACCAACAGCGCCACCCGCTATGGCTGGGGCGCGATCCTTCTCCACTGGCTGATTGCGCTCGTTTTCATCGGCCAGTTCGGGCTCGGCTTCGTCATGGTGCGGCTGACCAGCCAGCGCACCGCCTTCGAGCTGATCCAACTGCATAAATCTTTCGGCTTCCTGCTGCTCGGGCTTGTGTTGCTGCGCATCGCCTGGCGCCTTGGCAATGCAACGCCGGCGCTGCCGCGCTCGGTCGGAACCCTGGAGCGTCGGGCAGCACCGTTGGCCCATCTTGCGCTCTACGCGTTTCAGCTTGCCTTGCCCTTGTCCGGCTGGGCGCTGGTGTCGGTCTCGATGCTGGAGATCCCCAGCCTGCCGTTCAACCTGTTCGTCATGCCGAACCTGCCGCTGGCCGAATCGGATGGTGCCGAGAGCTTCTGGGCGGCTGCACATTGGTATCTCGCCTATGCCGGCATGACGCTTGTGGCTCTCCACGTCGCGGCGGCGCTGCGGCATCATTTCCAGCTCAGGGATGGCGTGCTCACGCGCATGGTCACGCCTTCGTCAGATTCGGAATAGAGCGAGCGGTTCATTCGTTCATGGAGTGAGGGCGCAAGAAATGCGCTGCCTCCAACAAGGAACATCCCCATGTACACGCGCATCCTCGGATTTGCGGCGGTCGCCGCTTGCCTTGCCATGCCTGTTTCTGCGGCCGTCGCGCTGGGTGACGCCGCCGGCAGCTATTCGATCAGCCCGGCCAGTTCCAGCATCCGCTTCTCCATCGGCAAGGTCGGCGGCGGCGGCCTCAATGGCACCTTCGCCCGCTTCAAGGGCTCGATCCGCATCGACAACAGCGATGTCGGGCGCTCAGCTGTCAATTTCACCATTTTTCCCGAAAGCGTCGGCACCGGCCAGGGCCGTATCGATGCCTTCCTGCGCTCCGACGCGGTGTTTGATGCCGCCAACAGCCCGGAAATCCAGTTCCGCTCTACCAGCGTGACCCGAACCAGCGACACCACGGCTCTCGTCAGCGGCCGGCTGACGGCGCGCGGCAAGACGTTCCCGGAAAAATTCACGGCCGAGCTCGGCGGTCTCAAGGCCGGCATGATCAAATTCCATGTCACCGGCAAGGTGCTGAGGTCGCGCTACGGCATGGATGTCGGCACGCCGATCTATTCCAACATCGTCGACTTCGACATGACGCTGACCGGCAAAAGGGGCTGACCTCGTCATTGGCTTTTCCGGCGATTTCGGGCAAACCTCGTCGCCTGTAATCGTGATGGAGAAGCCTGATGTTCCGATGGGGTGTGTTGTCGACGGCCAAGATCGGCCGCGAGCATTTGTTGCCGGCGATGGTCGAGGCGGAGAATAGCGTGCTGTCGGCGATCGCCAGCCGCGATCTGTCCAAGGCCAAGGCGCTGGCCGATCGCTTCGGTGCGCGGCATGCCTTCGGCTCCTATGAGGAACTGCTCGCCTCGAAAGAAGTAGACGGCGTCTACATCCCGCTGCCGACCTCGCAGCATGTCGAGTGGGCGGCCAAGGCCATCGAAGCCGGCAAGCATGTGCTGGTCGAAAAGCCGCTGGCGCTCGACGCCAAGGACATCCTGCCGCTGATCAAGCTGCGCGACCAGAAAAAGGTGCTGGTCTGCGAAGCCTTCATGGTCATCTACCACCCGCAATGGATCAAGGTGCGCGAGCTCATCGCCAGCGGCGCCATCGGCCGGCTGCGCCATGTGCAGGGCGCGTTCTCCTACTACAACGTCGACCCCAGCAACATGCGCAACCAGCTCGACCTCGGCGGCGGCGCGCTGCCCGACATCGGCGTTTACCCGACCGTGTCGACGCGCTTTTCCACCGGCAAGGAGCCGCTGCGCGTGCAGGCGACGATCGAGCGCGACAAGACATTCGGCACCGACATCTACTCCTCGATCCGTGCCGATTTCGGTGACTTCGAGCTGTCGTTCTATCTGTCGACGCAGATGGCGGCGCGCCAGGTGATGGTGTTCCACGGCGAGAAGGGTTTCATCGAGTTGTTCTCGCCTTTCAATGCCGGGCTCTACGACCACCACCGCGTCGAACTACACAACCAGAACCACACCGAGGCGCAGGTTTTCCGCTTTCCCGGCACGCAGCAGTACCGGCTGGAGGTCGAGACCTTCGCGCGCGCGGCACAGGGCGGCAAGGAGCGCGTCTTCACGCTGGAGGAATCGGTGCTCAACCAGAAAGTCATCGACGCCATCTTCCGCGCCGGCGGCAAAGAAGGCTGGGAGACCGTCTGAATTCCTTGCATTGAAATAGCCGGCTAATTCTGGGAGGAAAAATGGCTGACGATGCGGACGTGATCATTGTCGGCGCCGGCCTTGCAGGGCTGGTTGCCGCCGCCGAGCTCGCCGAGGCCGGCAAGAAAATCATCATCGTCGACCAGGAGCCGGAGCAGTCGCTCGGCGGCCAGGCATTCTGGTCGTTCGGCGGCCTTTTCCTCGTCGATTCGCCCGAGCAGCGGCGCATGCGCATCCGCGATTCGCATGACCTGGCGCTGGAAGACTGGCTGGGCACCGCGGCTTTCGATCGGCCCGAGGATTTCTGGCCGCGCAAATGGGCGGAAGCCTATGTCGGCTTTGCCGCCGGCGAAAAACGCTCCTGGCTGATACAGCGCGGCCTGAAATTCTTTCCCGTGGTCGGCTGGGCCGAGCGAGGCGGCGGCAATGCCATCGGCCACGGCAATTCGGTGCCGCGCTTCCACATCACCTGGGGCACGGGCCCCGGCGTTCTCGACCCCTTCGTACAGCGCGTGCGCGAGGCGCAGAAGCGCGGACTGATCAGTTTCAAATTCCGCCATCGGGTCGATGAATTGACCCGCACGGGTGCGACTGTCGACGGGGTGCGCGGCGACATCCTGCAACCGAGCACCGCCGAGCGCGGCCACAAGAGTTCGCGCGAAATATCAGGAGATTTCGAGCTTCGCGCGCAAGCCGTGATCGTCGCTTCCGGCGGCATCGGCGCCAACCATCAGCTTGTGCGGGAAAACTGGCCGCAGCGGCTGGGCGCGGCGCCCAAGCGCATGATCACCGGCGTGCCCGACCATGTCGACGGCCGCATGCTGGCGATCACGGAACAGGCCGGCGGTTCGATCATCAACCGCGACCGCATGTGGCACTATGTCGAGGGCATCAAGAACTGGGCGCCGATCTGGACCGACCATGCGATACGCATCCTGCCCGGCCCATCATCGCTGTGGCTCGATGCGCGCGGCAAGCGCCTGCCGGTGCCGCTCTATCCCGGCTTCGACACTCTGGGCACGCTCTCCCACATCATGAGCACCGGCTTCGACTATTCCTGGTTCATCCTGACCAAGAAGATCATCCAGAAGGAGTTCGCGCTGTCGGGCTCCGAGCAGAACCCCGATCTGACCGGCAAGAGCTGGCGCCAGGTGCTCGGCCGCGCCACATCGGGCATTCCGGGCCCCGTCAAGGCGTTCATGGAAAAGGGCGAGGACTTCATCGTCGAGGCCGATTTGCCGGCGCTGGTCGCGCGCATGAACGCGCTGGCCGGCGGCGAGGCGCTGCTTGAGGTGGCTCAAGTCGAGCGCGAGATCCGCGCCCGCGATAGGCAGCTCGACAACCCGTTCTCCAAGGATATGCAGATCACCGCTCTGCGCGGCGCGCGCGCCTATCTCGGCGACCGGCTGATCCGCACGGCCAAGCCGCACAAGATGCTCGATCCGGCAAATGGCCCGCTGATCGCGGTGCGGCTTAACATCCTGACCCGCAAGACGCTGGGCGGCCTGCAGACCGATCTCGACAGCCGCGTGCTGGGGGCAGATGGGCAGCCGGTCGCCGGGCTCTATGCCGTCGGCGAAGCCGCCGGTTTCGGCGGCGGCGGCGTGCATGGCTATGCGGCGCTCGAAGGCACCTTCCTCGGCGGCTGCATCTTTTCCGGCCGCAGCGCCGGCCGGGCAGCGGCTGCCTCGGTGGCGTGAAGGGGCGCCACTTGGTCCTCAGAGTTTGGCCGCGATCACCAGCGCCAGCCGCCCCGTCCAAGCGCGGTCACCGCATCGACGATCCGGGTGAAGCTGGTGCGGGCGCGGCCAACCGTGTGCCGGGCTCTGAGATAGCCGTGAACCAATCCCGGCTCCTCGAACCACGTCGCGTGGCCACCTGCCGTGATGATCAGGTCGCGATAGGTCTCGCCATCCGATGACAGCGGGTCGCATTCGGCGGTGATCAGCACTGTCGGCGGCAAGTTGGAGAAATCGGTGTCGGCAAGCGGGGCCAGCGTCGCATCGCCGCTACGGTCTTGCCCTCCAGTGCGAATGTGCTTGTAGAATTCGAGATCGCGCACGGTCAGCATCGGCGCTTCGGCGTGCTTGACATAGGAGCCTTTCGAGCGGTCTCCGCCGAGGCCGGGATAGATCAGCACCTGGCCGACCGGCCTTTTTCGAATGGCCGCGCGTGGCGTGACTGACGGCGGCGCAGAGATTGCCGCCGGCGCTGTCGCCGCAGAGCACGATAGGATGATCGCGATTGGCGGCGGCCCATTCGAAGGCGCTCATGGCATCGTCGAAGGCGGCTGGATGCAAATGTTCCGGCGCCAGCCGGTAATCTACGGAGACCACCTCATAGCCTGTGCGCGAGCACAGCTCCGCGCAAACATCGTCGTGGCTGTCCAGCCCACCAAGGATGAAGCCACCGCCATGGACATAGAGCACCGTCACGGCTGCCTGAAGTGTGCTTCGGTAGATGCGGATCGGGATGTCATGCGTCGGCGTTGCGATGGCGGAGGTTTCGACAGCGACGCCCTCGGGATAGCCGGCAAAGAATTCCCGGCACATGCGGTCGTAAATCTCGCGCTGCTGCGCGATCTTGTAGTCGATCGTATCGGGCGGGTAATAGGAATTGGTGCGCTCGATGAAGGCCCAGGTCTCGGCGTCGATGAGCTTGATGTAGTCGGTCATGGGTGCTGGAGAGGCGGCCAAGGCTGAGCCTGGGCGCCCCCCTCTGTCCTGCCGGACATCTCCCCCTCAAGGGGGGAGATCGGATGTTGCGAAGGCTTTCGCCAACCTTCTGCGTCGCAAGAAGAGTGCAGAGATCGAAGCTGCCAATCTCCTTCCTTGAGGGGGAGATGTCCGGCAGGACAGAGGGGGGTAAGCGCCGTCATTTAGGCAACAATCCTTACTTCCCCTTCCACACCGGCTGACGCTTCTCCGCAAAAGCCCGAAAACCCTCCACATTGTCCTCGGAGCCATAGAGCGCATCGACCGTCGGCAATTGCCGGCGGGTCACCTTGTTCATGGCGTCCTGGAAGGTCAGCGCCTCGGCCACGCGCGCCGTCTCCTTGATCGCGGCAAACACCAGCGGTGGGCCGCCTGCGAGCAGCCGGGCGATCTCCCAGACGCGATCTTCCAGCTTTTCCTTGGGCAGCACTTCGTTGACCAAGCCCCAGCGATGCGCTTCAGCGACATCCATCCAGCGGCCGGTGAGCAGAAGGTCCATGGCGACATGGTAGGGGATGCGCTTCGGCAGCTTGATCGTCGCCGCGTCGGCCAGCGTGCCGGCTCGGATCTCGGGCAGCGCGAAGGAGGAATGATCGGAGGCGTAGATGAGGTCGCAGGACAGCGCCAGCTCGAAGCCGCCGCCGACCGCCATGCCGTTGACGCACGCGATGATCGGCTTGTTGAGGTCGCGCAGCTCCTGCAGGCCGGCAAAGCCGCCGACGCCATAGTCGCCGTCGACCGCATCGCCGCCGGCAGCTGCTTTGAGGTCCCAGCCCGCGCAGAAGAACTTGTCGCCAGCGGTCTTGACGATGGCGACGCGCAATTCCGAATCGTCTCGGAACGCCTTGAAGGTCTCGCCCATCAGCCGCGAGGTCTTCAGGTCGATGGCGTTGGCCTTGGGCCGGTCGAGGGTGACTTCGAGGATGGTGCCCTCGCGGCGGGTCGAAATGACGTCAGACATTCTTGTTCTCTCCCAGCACCAGCAGCGCGTCGGCGATCCAGGCGCCCTTGCCCTCTGCACAGACGATCAGCGGGTTGATGTCCAGTTCTTCGATCTCACCGGCATTCTGCTGCACGAAGGCGGCAATGCCAGAGATAGCATCGATGGCAGCCGCGACATCGGCCTTCGGCCGGCCGCGATAGCCTTCGAGCAGCGGGAACAGTTTCAGGCCGCGCAGCGCCGCCTCGATATCGTCGCGGGTCGCCGGCAGCATCAGCGTGACGCTGTCGCGCAACAGCTCGACCAGCACGCCACCAGTGCCGAGCGTCATCACCGCGCCGAACATCGGATCGCGGGTGAAGCCGACGATGAGTTCGGCAACACCGTCGCGCACCATGCGCTCGACATAGAGCCCGGTGCCGAGCGGCAACAGGTCATGCGCTGCGGTGCTGACAGATTCGGCATCCCTGAGATTGAGCCTGACAGCGCCAACTTCGGATTTGTGGGGGACGCCGAGCGCCTTCAACGCGACGGGAAAGCCGAGCGCCATGGACGAAATCACCGCTTCGACGGCATTGGCGGCGCGCTCGCCCTTCGGCACCGGCAGGCCGGCTTTGATCAGCCGTGACTTCGCCTCGGCTTCGTCGGGCGTGACGTGGTCCCCGCCAGAGGCGCCGGAGGCCGACGTGTCGATCGGCTGCGCCTGCGGTTCAGCCCAAGCCCAGCCGATGAAGGCTGCTGCGCCGGCTGCATCCATCGCTTCCGAAATGCCGAACAACGGCACCATGCCGCGCGCCATCAGTTCGGCAGTGTATTCCTCCGGCAGGTTCTCCGGCAGCGAGGAGACGATCGCACCATGCGCCTTGTTGGTCTTGAGCGCCGATTCGAAAGCGCGCAACGTCGCCCACCAGTCGGTGACCGAGCAGCGGTCGGGTCGCGGAAAATCGAGCACCAGCATGTTGAGGTCGAAACCGCCCGACACCATGGCGGTGAAGGTGGCGGTCATCGCCGGCTCGTTGTTCCAGATGAAGGTGTGATAGTCCAAGGGATTGGCGACCGCGACCAGCGGCCCGAGCGTCGATTTGACATGGGCGCGGTGGCTGTCGGTCAGCACAGGGAAATTGACCCAGCGGCCTTCGGCGCTGTCGGCCATGACGGAGGCCTCGCCGCCGGAGCAGCTCATCGACGACAGCCTATAGCCGGGCAAAGGTCCGGTGATGTGCAGCAGCTTCAGCGCCTCGATGAAGGCAGGGATCGAATCGACGCGCGCAATGCCGAGCCGCCGCAGGAACGCACCCGAGGCCGCGTCCGAGCCGGCGAGCGACGCGGTATGCGAGACAGTCGCTTGCCTGGCCTGTTCGGAACGGCCGACCTTCATGGCGATGATCGGCTTCTTCAGCTCGCGGGCTCGTGCCGCCAGCCGTTCGAAGCCGGCTACCGAATCGAAGGCCTCGATGTGCAGGCCGAGCGACGTGACCCGCTCATCCTCGATCAGGCCGAGCGCCATTTCGGACAGGCCGGTCTGCGCCTGGTTGCCGGCGGTCATCAGGAAGGCGATCGGCAGGCCGCGCTTCTGCATGGTCATGTTGATGGCGATGTTGGAGGACTGGGTGATGATGGCGACGCCCTTGCCGCCCTCGGCCAGTCTTATGCCGCCATGCTGGTCGGGCCACAGCAGCGCGCCGTCGGCATAATTGATCAGGCCGTAGCAATTCGGCCCGATGATCGGCATCTGGCCGGCCGCCGCGACCAGCTCGGCCTGCAGCCGCTCGCCATCATCGTCATAGGCCTCGGTTTCGAGGAAGCCGGCGGCAAAGCAGACGGCGCCGCCGGCGCCGCGTTCGGCCAGCGCCTTGATCACCTCGATGGTCAAATGCCGGTTGACGCCGACAAAGGCAGCATCCGGCGCGCCGGGCAGGTCAGCCACCGAACGATAGGCCTTGCGACCGGCAACCTCGTCCTTGGTCGGATGCACCGGCCAGATCTCGCCGGCAAAACCCATCTTGATCGATTGCGCGACGACGGCTGCGGCCTGCGCACCGCCGAAGACGGCGATCGATTTAGGCCGCAGGAGACGCTCCAGTTTATGCATATGTTATGCCCCGAACGGGCGCAGCAGCGCCCTTGAAATGATGTGGCGCTGGATCTCGGATGTGCCTTCCCAGATGCGCTCGACGCGCGCGTCGCGCCAGATGCGCTCCAGCGGCAGATCGTCCATCAGCCCCATGCCGCCATGGATCTGGATCGCTTCATCGGCGACGTACGCGAGCATTTCGGTGGCCTTCAGCTTGGCCATGGCCATGTCCTGGTCGGTGATGGTGCCCTGATCGTACTTCCAGCCGGCTTCAAACACCATCAGGTCGGCGGCCTTCAGTTCGGTCGCCATGTCGGCGAGTTTGAACGACACGCCCTGGAACTTGCCGATCTGCTGGCCGAACTGCTGGCGCTGCGCGGCGTATTCGACGGCATGGCCAAGCGCACGCTCGGCGCGGCCGAGGCAGGTGGCGCCGACCTGCAGCCGGGTGGCGCCTAGCCAGGAATTGGCGACATCGAACCCCTTGTGGACTTCGCCCAACACTTGGGCTCCGGGTAGCCGGCAATCGTCGAATTCGAGGATGGCGTTGGTGTAGCCGCGATGCGAGACGTTGCGGTAGCCGTCGCGCACCGTAAAGCCCTTGGTGCCCTTGTCGACGAAGAAGGCGGTGATCTTCTTGCGTTTTCCGCGCGGCGAATCCTCTTCGCCTGAGGCCATGAAAACGATGGCAAAGTCGGCGAGGTCGGCGTGGGAGATAAAATGCTTGGTGCCGTTCAGCACCCAGTCGTCGCCATCCTGCACGGCGGTCGCCTTCATGCCGCGCAGGTCGGAGCCGGCGCCCGGCTCGGTCATCGCCAGGCAGTCCCATTTCTCGCCACGGATGCAGGGGAACAGATATTTCTCGCGCTGCTCGGGCGTGCCGGCCAGGAGGATGTTGGAGGGGCGCGCCACGCAGGTCCAGTGCAGCGCGTAATTGGCGCGGCCGAGTTCCTTCTCGTAGAGCAGCCAGGTCACCGTATCGAGGCCCGCTCCGCCGACATCGGCCGGCATGTTGGCGGCATAGAGCCCTGCCTCGATCGCCTTTACCTTGATCTCCTCGATCAGGTCGCGGCGCAGCACACCGGTGCGCTCGACCTCGCGCTCATGCGGGTAAAGCTCGTTCTCGACGAACGCGCGCGTCGTCTCGACGATGAGCTTCTGTTCCTCCGACAGCCCGAAATCCATGCTCTCAGCCTTTCTTCTTGCCGGTCTTTTTCTTCGGCTTTTCGGCTTTCTTGACCGGTTTCAAGGCTTTGGCCTTCTCGGCCGCCTTGGAGGCCACAGGCTTCTTCGCCGCCAGCTTGGCCAGCTGCCTGGTATAGTCCTTGTGCAGCGCGCCGGCGCCCCAGCCCTTGCCTTTGTTTTGTTTCGACAGCGCATCCATGATGGCGACCAGATTGTCGTCGCGGATCTTTTCCAGCTCGCGGATCGACAGCCCATGCGCCTGTTCGTCCGACTGCGTGGCGATCAGGTCGACCAGTTCGTCGTTGAACTCAGGCACGTCCATCAGCTTGGTCCATGGCCATTTCAGGCACGGCCCGAACTGCGCCATGAAGTGGCGCATGCCGGCCTCGCCGCCGGCGACGCGATAGACCTGGAACATGCCCATCTGCGCCCAGCGTAGGCCGAAGCCGTAGCGCATGATGTCGTCGAGTTCCTCGACCGTGCAGATGCCGTCCTTGATCAGCCACAGCGCCTCGCGCCATGCCGCTTCGAGCAGGCGGTCACCGACGAAGGCCTCGATCTCCTTGCGGATGACGACAGGCTTCATGCCGATCGAGGCATACATCTCCTTGGCGACCTCGATCGCCTCGGGAAAGGTCTGCTCGCCACCGACGATCTCCACCAGCGGTAGGAGATAGACCGGGTTGAACGGATGGCCGACGACCAGCCGCTCCGGATGCTTCTTCATCGCCACCTGCATGTCGGTCGGCTTGATGCCGGAAGTCGAGGAGCCGACAATCGCGTTGGCCGGCGCGTGAGCGTCGATCTCGGCCAGCACGCGGTGTTTCAGGTCGAGCCGCTCCGGCACGCTCTCCTGGATGAAATCGGCATCGGCGACCGCTTCGGCGATGGTCTTGGCGAAGGTCAGCTTGCCCTCTTTCGGCAGGCCGCCGGGCACCATCTGCTTATAGGCGCGGCGCGCGCCCTTCATCACTTCGCCGACCTTGCGCGACGCCTCGGGATCGGGATCGAAGATCGACACGTCGATGCCGTTGAGCAGCAGGCGCGCCACCCAGCCGGCGCCGATGACGCCGCCGCCGATGGCGGCTGCCTTGTTGATGATGCTCATGCTGAAGCTCCGGTTCTTGTCGCGGCGGTTGCGGGATCGATGAGGGGTACGCGCTCGCCGGCTCGGATCACCGAGGGATCGTAGGCCTTGCGGGCAAAGACTTCGAGCACGAAGGGCCGGAAGAATTCCATCGACAGCGTGTCATAGTCGGGGTCGAAGCTGGACTGGTCCCAGCGTTCGCAAAACTGGTCGCAATCGTCGAAATAAGCATGGCCGGCAAAGCGGTCGCGGGCGTGGCGGTTGCCGCCGAGATGATGGGCATAATAGAGCCGCTGGAAGTCGCCATGCTTTTCCACCACCCAAGTGCACTGCTCGCGCACGAAAGGTTTCAGGATCGAAGCGGCATATTCGTCGTGATTGTAAGGCGCATAGATGTCGCCGATGTCGTGCAGCAGCGCGCAAGCGATCCAGTCGGTGTCTGCGCCGTCGCGCCAGGCACGTGTCGCTGCCTGCAGCGAATGGCCGAGCCGGGTGATCTTGTAGCCGGAAAGACCCGCGTCGAGCTGCACCAGCGCGTCGAGCAGCCGCTCGCCGGTCCTGGCCGCATAGTCGATTTCATGCGCGGTCAGGAACTCGTAGTCGTCCCGGTCGCCATCCTTCATCGCGGTGAATTTTACGGTAGTCATGCCGACCCTCCCGCGATCGGCGCCCGCTTGGTGAGGTTGAGCTTCTGCCGTACCTCTTCCGGTCCAAGGATTCTGGCGCCGAGATTGGTGACGATGCTGGCGGCGCGCTCGACCAGCTGTGCGTTGGTGGCCAGCACGCCCTTGTCGAGCCACAGATTGTCCTCCAGCCCGACGCGGACATTGCCGCCGGCCAGCACCGCCGCCGCGGCATAAGCCATCTGGTTGCGGCCGATGGCGAAGGCCGACCAGTTCCAGGTCGACGGCACATTGTTGACCATGGCCATGAAGGTGTTGAGATCATCAGGCGCACCCCACGGCACGCCCATGCAAAGCTGCACCAGCGCATCCGGGTTGAGCACCTTTTCCTCGACCAGTTGCTTGGCGAACCACAGATGGCCGGTGTCGAAAGCCTCGATCTCCGGCTTGACGCCGAGCGCCGTCATCATGCCGCCCATGGCGCGCAGCATGCCGGGCGTGTTGGTCATGACATAGTCGGCCTCGGCGAAATTCATGGTGCCGCAGTCGAGTGTGCAGATTTCCGGCAGGCATTGGCGCACATGTTCCATGCGGTTGGTGGCACCGCCCATGTCGGTGCCTTTTTCGTTGAGCGGCAGCGGCGCTTCCGGCGATCCGAACACCATGTCGCCGCCCATGCCGGCGGTCAGGTTCAGGATGACGTCGACTTCTGCCGCGCGGATGCGCTCGGTCACTTCGCGGTAGAGATGTACGTCGCGCCTCGGCCTACCGGTCTCGGGATCGCGCACATGGCAATGCACGATGGCGGCGCCCGCCTTGGCCGCATCGATGGCGGAATCCGCGATCTGCTTGGGCGAGCGCGGCACATGCGGGCTGCGGTCCTGCGACCCGCCGGACCCGGTCACGGCACAGGTAATGAAGACCTCACGGTTCATCGCAAGCGGCATGGAACTCTCCTCCGAAAGAAATAGGCCTCAACAATGCCCGACTTGCCGGAAACTGTTTTGCGTTTTACGAAGCTTCCATGACGAAAAGCGAAAAACCAACGATTTTTCGCGCCGAGCGCTCGCCGCTTAGGGTCACGCTGCTGGTATTTTCCGGTTCGTCGATCATGTGCGTCGCATCCGCCGTCGATCCACTGCGCGCGGCCAACCGCATCTCCGGCGAGACCCTGTTCGATTTCAAGCTGGTCTCGGTGACCGGCGAGGCTCCAGTCACCACTTGCGGCCTGCCGGTGGCGGTCGGCGGCCGCTTCGATGCGGGCGAGTCGACCGACGTTCTTGTCGTCGTCGCCGGCTTCGGCACCCAGAACTATGCGACATCGGCTCTGTTGTCCGGCCTGCGCCGGGCCGCACGGACAGCACGCGCTTGCGGCGGCGTCGAAGCCGGCACCTGGCTGGTGGCGCGCGCCGGCCTGCTGGAAGGACGCAGCGCCACCACCCACTGGGAAGACATGGAGGATTTTTCCTCGGCCTTTCCCGGCGTCGACGTGCGTCCGGACCGTTATGTCATCGACGGGCCGGTGTTCACCTCGGGCGGCGCGTCGCCGACCTTCGACCTGATGCTGCATCTCATCCGCACGAGGCTCGGCATGGCCGTCGCGCTCGATGTCGCCAGCGTCTTCATCTACGACCAGGCGCGCGCCGCCACCGACGCACAGCCGCTGGTCTCGCTCGGCCGGCTCGATGGCTACGATCCGCGGCTGGCGCAAGCCATCCGGCTGATGGAAGCGCATGTCGACCAGCCGCTGACCATTGAAGCGGTGGCCAAGCGCGCCGGCGTGACGGCACGGACGCTGGAGAGCATCTTTCGCAAATCGATCGGCGAGACACCGGGCGCCTATTATCTCAGGCTGCGCCTGGGCGCCGCGCGCCGGCTGGTGGTCGATACAAGGATCGCCATGGCCGATATTGCCGGGCGGACCGGATTCTCATCCGCCGCGGCGTTTTCAAGAGCGTTTTCAAGGGCTTTCGGCGAAGCGCCGGTCAGGCTGCGCCGGGGCTGACTATGATAGAATCAGGCAGCGTTCTGACGGTCGCTGCCGCCGTCGATCTGCGAGCGCATTTGCTTGGCAAGATGGGTCTCGAAACGGCTGGCCACAGCGCGATCCCATTCGTTCGAGCGGCGCGTGCCGTCCTTCGGATGCGGCATTGCCATCAGCCGGTCGATGATCGATCCAGCCTCGCCAGGTGAGAGCAGGGCGTCGATTTCACGTTCGTTCTGCATATCGGTTCGCCTCCTTCTTCCTCTCCCGCCACGAGCCACTCTTATACGAGATTCGTGACGGCAGTTTGAAGGCAAGAGCGAGGTCATTGAAGGGCGTCGAAGGGCAAAACCATGTCGCTGGACCGGGCCATGCGCAAAGCTGTTCCTGCGCCCAGGCAGGTCAGGTCAACGAGAAATCTATTGTTGGATTGCGCAATTCCCAAGGCAAAGCGCTGTACGCTTTTCCCGGGGAAACCGTTACCCACTTTTCCTGGAATTGCTCAAAGCCGCTTTTCGAACAGCACCGTGGTGAAGCCACTGTCCCATTCGTCATCGGGATAGCGGCTTTTCTCGATATAGCCGACCGCTTTGTAGAGTGCTTGTGCGGGCAGGTTGAACGTGTCGGTCTCCAGCCGCGCCTGCGCCAATCCGGCCGCACTGACCGCCTGTTCGGCATGGGAAAGCAGCTTGCGGCCGACACCTTGGCCTTGACGGGATGCCATCACGTGCAGGGCCTCGATGAAATCCGCGCGCCAATGGATCAAGCCGGCGACCTCGCCATCGATCTCGGCAACGGCGAATTCAGGCCAGCTCTGGTCGACATAGCGCCCGCCAATATCCGTCTCGACATAGCGTTGCGCGGCTGCTTCGGTGATGTTCGGCAGCCAGGTGCCTTCGAAGGTTTCCTGCAGCACCTGCTTCAGCGCCGGAATATCGCTCGCCTGCGCAGGGCGCACGATGATTCGATCCTCTGCCATTTCCGTCTCCTGCCAATGCATGTCGCCCAAAGTGCACAGCGGTTTGGGACGACGACATGCCGCCGCACGGGCCCTCTTTCGGTGACACGTGTAGCGTCCTGGTCCCACGCAGGCTGCCGAAGATCTGTGCGATCCTCGGCAGCTTGTCGCGAAGTGGGCTGACTAGCAGATGGCGATGGCGGCGGCTTTCAGCCAGTGGCGCCGGATGTCGGTCCAAAGATGAAGCGGCGCTCGCCCTACACGTAGCGGTTGACGATGTTTTCCAGCAGTTCCTGGCGGCCGGACCTCGGCTGCGGCTCGATCTTCTTCTTGACGACACGCTCGGCGATATCCTCAAGCGTGCGCTTGCCGGCAAGCATCGCCTTGCCCTCGGCCGTGTTCCAGCCGGCATAGCGTTCGGCCAGCGGCGCCGACAGTGCCTTGTCCTCGACCATGCGCGCCGCGGCTTTCAGGCCGCGAGCGCAAGAGTCCATGCCGCCGATATGGCCGATCAGCAGGTCCTGCGGATCGAGCGACTGGCGGCGCAGCTTGGCGTCGAAATTGGTGCCGCCGGTCTTGAAGCCGCCAGCCTGCAGGACCTGGTAGTAGGCCAGTGCCATTTCCGGCACGTTGTTGGGGAACTGGTCGGTGTCCCAGCCCGACTGGTAGTCGTTGCGATTCATATCGATCGAACCGAAAATGCCGAGCGCATTGGCCAGAGCCAGTTCGTGCTCGAAGGAATGGCCGGCCAGGATGGCGTGGCCCTGCTCGATATTGACCTTGACCTCCTTCTCCAGCCCGAAGCGCTTGAGGAAGCCGTAGACCGTGGCGACATCGTAATCGTACTGATGCTTGGTTGGCTCCTGCGGCTTCGGCTCGATCAGGATCGTGCCCTTGAAGCCGATCTTGTGCTTGTAGTCGACGACCATGCTGAGGAACCGGCCGGCCTGTTCCTGCTCGCGCGCAAGGTCGGTGTTGAGCAGGGTCTCATAGCCTTCGCGCCCGCCCCACAGCACGTAGTTTTCGCCCTTCAGCCGCTTGGTGACGTCGATACAGCTTTTTACCGTCGCCGCCGCGTAGGCAAAGACATCCGGATCGGGATTGGTGGCCGCGCCCGACATGAAGCGGCGGTTGGAGAACAGATTGGCGGTGCCCCAAAGCAGCTTGACGCCGGTCTGCTTCATCTTGCCCGCGAAGTAGTCGGCGATCTCATCGAGGCGCGCCGCACTCTCGGAAAAATCCTTGCCTTCCGGCCGTACATCGGCGTCGTGGAAGCAGAAGTAGGGCGCGCCGAGCAACGAGAACATCTCGAAGGCGACGTCTGCTTTCAGTTTTGCCAGCTCCATCGTGTCGACGCCGCCGGCCTTGGGAAACCACGGCCGGTCGAAAGTCTGGCCGCCGAACGGATCGCCACCCGGCCAGGCAAAGGAGTGCCAGTAGGCAACGGCGAAGCGCAGATGATCTTCCAGCCGCTTGCCGGCGACGACCTCATCGGGATTGTAGAACCTATAGGCCAGCGGATTGGTCGAATCCGGCCCTTCATATTTGATCTTCTGGATGTCGCCGAAAAATCCACTGCTCATGATTTCTGTCCTCTCACAAAGTTCTGACGCCATTACCTCAGGCGTAATTGGTTTCACGCCGGCGCTGGTTGAAAAGGGTCATGTCAAAGCCACCAAACGAAGGAGACAGACCATGACCGACCTCACCAAGATCGCTAAAAACTACATCACCGCCTGGAACGAAAGCGATGCCGGCCGCCGGGCCGAATTGCTCAAGGCGACCTTCACGGAAGACGTCAGCTACCGCGATCCGCTCATGCAGGGTGATGGCCATGAAGGCGTCGCGGCTCTGATCGACGGCGTGCAGCAGCGCTTTGCCGGTTTCCGGTTCTCGCTGAAGGGTACGCCGGACGGTTTTGCCGACAAGATCCGCTTCTCGTGGAATCTCGGACCTGAGGGAACGCCTTCGGTGATCGAAGGTACCGACATCGGAATCATCGAGAACGGCCGCCTCAAGAGCGTCACCGGTTTTCTCGACAAGGTGCCGGCGCAGTGAGCCGGACAGCCGCGGCGTGGGCGAAAGACCGCTCACGCCGTGGCGACCCTGATTGCCGGATAAAGCGCCCGGTAGCGCTGATAGGCATCGGCATAGGCGCCGCCGAGCGCCGCATCCGGTTCGATAGTTGCGTCCGTCCTCGGGGCCGTACAGATTTCGAGCGGATCGGCACCCGTCGCCGCGATCAGGCCGAGCCGCGCGGCACCAAAGGCGGCGCCGAAGTCGCCGTCGGCAGGAATGTCGACAGGCAGTTGAAGCGCGGTGGCAATCGCCTTCAACCAGTAGCGTGAGCGCGAACCGCCGCCGATCGCCGTCACCCGCGTCAAGGCTGTGCCGGCTGTGGCCAGCGCTTCGAGGCTGTCGCGGAAGGCAAAGGCTACACCCTCCAGCACGGCCTGGGTCAGCACGGCACGGCTCGATTGATGCGCCAGCCCGGTGAACGCGCCGCGAATGGCGGAATCATTGTAGGGCGTGCGCTCACCCGAGAGGTATGGCAGGAAGGACACGCCGCTCGGCGCCTTCAATGTGTCGCCGAGCTCAGTGGTCAACTCGCCGGCGTTCTTCCCGGTGATTTCCGACAGCCAGTTGAGCGAATCGGTTGCCGACAGGATGACCCCCATCTGGTGCCACGTGTTCGGAAGCGCGTGGCAGAAGGTGTGAACCGCGCTAGCCGGGTTGGGCAGGTAGGAAGCGTTGGCGGCAAACAGCACACCCGACGTGCCGAGCGAAACAAAAGCGTGGCCGGCGCCAACCGTGCCCATGCCGCAGGCCGAGGCCGCGTTGTCGCCGGCGCCACCGGCGATCGGAATGCCGGCCTGGACGCCCCACTTCGATGCCAATTCGCTGCGCAATGCTCCTGCCTTCTGCGTACCCTCGACCAGCGACGGCATCTGCTTTTCATCGAGCGATGTCGCCGCGAGCAAATCCGCACTCCAGCGCCGCTTGCCGACATCGAGCCAGGACGTGCCGGCAGAATCCGACATTTCCGAAATGTGCTCGCCCGAAAGCCAGAGCCGCAGGAAATCCTTGGGCAGCAGCACTTTTGCGACCTTGGCGAAGACAGCGGGCTCGTTGTTCTTCACCCAGGCCAGTTTCGGCGCGGTGAACCCGGGAAAGACGATGTTGCCGGTCAGGGCGCGGAAACGCGGATCGGCATCGAGGACGGCGGCCTCGGCATGGCTGCGCGTGTCGTTCCACAGGATGCAGGGGCGCAGCACCTTGTCGGCGGCGTCAAGCAGCGTGGCGCCATGCATCTGGCCGGACAGGCCAATGCCCTTGACTGCCGCGAGTTCATGCGGATGGGAGGATTTGAGCTCGGCGATTGCGTCTTCGCAGGCCCGGATCCAGTGCTCGGGATTCTGTTCCGACCAGCCGGGGTGCGGCCGTGAAACATCAAGCGAACCATGGCCGGAACCGATGACGGTTTGCCCGGCATCGATCAGCAGCGCCTTGACGCCCGACGTCCCGAGATCGAGGCCCAGATACATGTCTTCCTCCCACGCCAGTTAATTTTTTCGGGTCTCGAAAAAATCTGGCTTGGCCAGTTTTTAAAACAAGATCCGCTTCGGGTCAATTCTCCGACAAATCGGCGGCGCGTCGCACAAACAGCGCTGACAGCGGACTGTCGGGCCGCGCCATCGAACGCTCCGCCGTGAGCGCCTTGGCCAGCGCACCCTCACCGGCGCGCAAGGCCGCCTCGATCAGCGTCAGGTCGATGACGTCGCGCTGGGCGTGGCTGCCACCGAAACGATGTGCGATCGCCCGGATCGGCCGGATCAGGCGCGCGGTCTCGGCGTAGCTGCCCTCACCGAATGCCTTGATGGCGAGCGTCAGCGGATGGCCGACATCCCGCGTGAAAGCCGCATTGTCGTCGCTGCCACGCATGGCCTCGCGCTGAGCTTCGAGCAAGGCGAGGGCCGGCGCATCTAACCCGGCACCCACGAAGGCCATCATCGCGTGGGCGTCGTTGAAGGCATAAAGGCCCGCTCCCGCCTTGCCCCAGTTGGCGGCGAGCGCCGCCCAGCGGTCGCCGACATCGACGCCGCCGAGGTGGAGCCGCCACAGGACTGCCGAGGCATCGACCATGTTGAGCGCCATCGTCGATTGCACGCTGTAGATAGGGCCGTCATAGAGGGCCAGCACCGCGTCGGTCTCGCCGAGATCATAGTGGAACAGCGCCAGGTGCCACCAATTGTGGACCTGCAGGAAGCTCTCCCGTGTCCACGCTTCCGGATTGGCGCGCATCCAGGCAATGCCATCCCTTTGCCGGCTTTGCATCTCCATGACATGGGCGACGGCGTGCTGCGCCCAGCCGTCGCGCGGCTCGATGTCGACTGCCTCGCGGCCAAGCTGCTCGGCCCTGACATAGTCACCCATTTCCTCCAGCCCGAAAGCCTGCATGCCGAGCATGGCGTGGTAGCCGGGCATGCCGCTTTGCCACGAAGGCAGGGCACGAGCGATGCGGTCGCGCAGCATGCGGGCATTGCCGGTGAAGAAATCGATCTGGTGGCCGACCTGCAGCGCCAGCCCGTCGCGCGGGGTCTCGATGGTGATGTCCTCGAGAACGCGGCTGGCCTCATGCCAGCGCCCGCTGGCGAGATGGCCAAGGGCCGAGACATGCGCCCGCTCGCGCGTGGTCGCGGCAAGCGGCAGTGCGGCCTCATGGCAAGCCTTGGCCACGGCCGTCGCCTCCCGCTCGGTGGCGAGGCCGAAGAGATATCCCTTGAAGACATGGGCCATGACGAAGCCGGGATCTTCCGCGATGGCGCGGTCGACGGAGGCTACGGGATCGCCGATGAAGCACTGCAGTTCACGCACTGCCTGGCTGTAAGGCGTGAATCCCGCCTCCGTCGCGCCCGAAAGTGCCAGGCCGAATGCGTCCCTGGTTGCCATGCGATGTCCTTTTATCGACCCGTGACAGGCCCTTGATCCTTCGGCCCAAACCGATCCTAAAGCATAGGCCACGGACGCGCCAACCGTGCGCTACGCCAGACCTTTCAGTAGTCTTTGCAGTTTAGCAACCATGCGGGGCAGATTAGGCTTTGTAAAATTGAATGAATTGTGTCTTCATTGCGGCGGCTGGCGGGGGCTGGAAATCGCGAATCGAGAGGGGACGCGATGCGGCATGTGAAGAACTCGCTTCCGAACAGTCGTTCGGCGGATGCGCAGGTGACAATTGCTTCGCAACGGCGAAAGCCGCATCCGTTACATCCGTGGCTTATTAGCATCCTCTCAACTACAGCTTTTGCGTTGCTGCCCAACTCCGCCGCGTTTGCCGCATGCGTGCTGGCTCCATCCGCCGGAAACACCGTCTACACCTGTGACAGCGGCGACTCAGGCGGCAGCCTCACCGATCTCGACGGCGACAACACGCTGAATTTTCCCGCCGGCGGCACCGGGCAGATATCAGGTAATGTGACCTTTGGCGTCGGCACGGACCGCATCGACATGCAGTCAGGCACCATAACCGGCGCCGTCGATCAGGGTGGCGGCACGGATTTCTTCACCATTGGCGCGGGCACCGTCGCCGGCAATGTCCAGCAGGGCGCCGGCATCGACGACTTCAACATGAGCGGCGGCCAGATCGGCTCGCTCAACCAGGGCGACGGCCTCGACACCTTCACCATGACCGGCGGACGCATCGTCGATTTCTTCGACGATGGCGACCACGCCGTGATGACCGGTGGCCGCATCGGCCGGGTCAACATGAAGCTCGATCAGAACTATTTCAACATGTCAGGCGGCACCATCGACCGCAACCTCGTCACCGGCTTCGACAAGGACACGATCATCCTGTCGGGCGGCACCATCGGCGGCAACATCAGCGTCAGCGGCGGCAATGACAGCGTCACGGTCACCGGCGGCACGGTCGGTGGCGATATACTGATGAGCTTTGGCGCCGACAATTTCGTCTGGAACGGTGGCGGCATCATCTATGGTTCCGTCGATCTCGGCGGCGATAACGACACCGCCAGGCTCAGCAACCTCACCAATGCCAATCTCGGTGCCACGGATGCCATATCAGGTGGTGCCGGCACCGATGCGCTGACCCTGGACAACGTCAAACTGGATGGCGTCAGCCGGCTCCAGAACTGGGAAAGCATCGACGCCACCAATGACACCCAGCTGACGATGGACAGCAATCTGGTGCTCGGCGACAGCGGCACCGGCACGGGTTCGCTCAGTGTCGATGCCGCAAGCACGCTCTACGGCGGCGGCTTCAATGCGGCGATCCAGGCGTTTACGGCAGGCCAGCTGGCGCAGGTCACCAATGCCGGGCGCATCGACCTGACCAATGGCAGCACCGGCGCCACCGACAGCCTGACGATTTCGGGCAATTATGTCGGCCTGGGTGGCCTGCTGCTTATCCAGACCGAGCTCGGTGACGATTCCTCCGCATCCGACAAGTTGGTCCTGTCGAGCGGAACGGCTTCCGGTTCGACCGGCATCTCCGTGGTCAATCTCGGCGGCGCGGGGGCTGCGACCACGCAGGACGGCATCATGGTCGTCCAGGCAATCAACGGCGCCACCTCGGGCGCCACGACATTCGCGCTCGACGCCCCGGTCGCCGCCGGGGCCTTTGAATATTATCTGTTCAAGGGCGGCGTCAGCGCCGGCAGCGAGGAGAACTGGTACCTGCGCTCGACGCTGAACACGCCGGCCCCGCCGGCCGCAGCCCCGCCGGCGCTGGAGCCTGCTCCGCCGCCGGCACCTGAGCCGCCGGCGGCCGAACCGCCGCCGCCGCCGCCCATCGACCCTGCGCCGCCGCCTCCGCCGGAATCCACCCCCGGCGATCCCGATCCGGTTGATCCGGCGCCGCCGGTCGTGCCGACCGATCCGCCGCCCGCGACACCACCGGCACCACCACCGGCACCAGTGGCGGATCCGCCCCCGCCACCGCCGGTGGTGCCAACTGAGGTGCCCGACCTGCCGACACCGGCGGCGGGCGAGGAAATCCTGCTCTATCGCATCGAGGTTCCGGTCTATTCGGCCTTGCCGCCGGTCGCCGAACATCTGGCGATGACGACGCTCGGTACCTTCCACGAACGGCGCGGCGAGCAGAGCCTGTTGTGGAACACCGAGCTGTCGCCGGTCTGGGGCCGCATCTTCGGTCAGGACAGCAAGATGGCCTATTCAGGAACGGTATCGCCGTCCTTTGACGGCACCCTGTTCGGCCTCCAGGCGGGCTTCGATCTGTTCGGCCGCGAAACCGCGTCGGGCCAGACCGATCGCGCCGGCCTGTTCGTCGCCTATGCCAGCATGAATGGCGACGTGCGCGGCCAGGCGCTGGGCAGGGACAATCTGTCCGTCGGCAGCATGGATATCAACGGCACCAGTGTCGGCGGCTACTGGACCCGGATCGGTCAGGGTGGCTGGTACCTGGACGGCGTCCTCATGGCCACCTTCTTCGGCGGCAACGCAACATCGTCGCGCGACATTGGCATCGACGTCGGCGGGACCGGCGTCACCGCTTCGCTGGAAGGCGGCTATCCCATCGCGCTGGCGCAAGGCTGGACGCTTGAACCGCAGGCGCAACTGGTCTGGCAGCAATTGTCGCTCGACGATGCGTCGGACCGCTTTGCTTCGGTTTCCTTCGATACGGACGGCAGCGTGACCGGCCGGCTCGGCGCACGGCTGCAAGGCGAAACAGCGATCAATGGCATGGCGCTGCAGCCGTATCTCAAGGCCAACATCTGGCACGATTTCGGCGGCACCAGCCATGTCAATTTCGACACCACCGACATCTCGACCGAGGGCAGATCGACCTCGTTCGAGTTCGGCGGCGGCGTGATTGCCAAGGTGACGGACAAGGTCAGCATCTTCGCCACCGGCGACTACACCACCAATCTCGGTGGCGACAAGCGTCGGATCCTCGAAGGCAATCTGGGCTTCAGCGTCAAATGGTAAGGCCGGTAATGATCCCGAAAACCAGTTTCGGGATCATGATCAAAAAGACAGCTTAATTGCTGGAACGCATCGCCACCGTGGCGATGCCGGCGCCGACCAGCAGCGTACCGCCGGTGCGGTTGAAGATGCGGATCGCCTTGGGATTGCGCACCACGTTGCGTGCGCGTGCCGCGATCAGCGCATAGCCGAAGGCATTGGCGAAGGCGAGCGCCAGGAAGGTCGTCTCGAAGATCAGCATCTGCGTCCAGAAATCGGCGTGCCGGTCGAGGAACTGCGGCAGGAAAGCAACGAAGAACGTGATGCTTTTCGGGTTGAGCGCGGTGACGAGCCAGGCGTGCGCCATCATCTTGGCCGATGAGACCGCGTCGGTGCGCGGTTCGGCCTTCAACGCGCCGCCGGCGCGAAACAGTTTCACGCCAAGATAGATCAGATAACCGGCGCCGATCAGCTTCAGGATGGTGAAGACGGTCGCCGAAGCCGCCAGCAGCGCGCCGATACCCAGCATCGACAACGTCATCGCAGTGAAATCCCCCAACGCCACGCCGACGGCCATCGGCAGAGCGGTACGCCAGCCCTGGCCCAGCGCATAGGACACGACCAGCAGGATGGTCGGACCTGGAATGATGAGAAGGATCGTCGATGCGGCAGCGAAGGCGGCCCAGTTTTCGAAGGACATGCTCGTCTCCTTTGAGCTTAAAGAAGAGGATAAATCCTTAGGCCCGGGAGAATGTAAAGAGGCGATTTCCCTAACTGCGCCAGCGGCAGATCGGTGTCAGTTCGCGCCGCTCAGCGTGCTCACGATATCGGCCAGGCTGACATTGGCACCGAGAACGGTTGCCGCCGCGACAATGGCAGCGGCAAAAAGCTTGATGTCGGTTTTTAAGGTCTTGCACATGGAGGCCCCTCGCTGATGGTTCGAGGAGTAGGAGACGCCGGCGCCGGGAATATGACTCGACCGAGGTCTTTTTGTGCAGCAGCCTTCGTTCAAGTTCAGGCAAGAAGGTCGAACATCGCCAAGGCCATGCGCAAATGCAGGCTGTGCAAGGTCTTCACGCTTTATCAACCATGAATGAGGAAAATGCCTGCTATCCGGCCGGACCGTGCTTCCCGCCGACAGCGTAGGGTCTGGGTATATGCGTGAGTTGCCGCAAGGTCTGACGCCGCCGCGAAATGGCGACGCAATCGAAACCGATCATCATCTTTCCCGCCGCGCCATCCTGTCCGGGGCAGGGGCGCTTGCGCTGCTGAGCGCCGCCGGTTGCTCGACCTCGGGCGGCGGCCTGCCGGCGCTCGAGCTCGACGACGTCACCACGGGTTCCGTGCGGCCGATCCGGCCAAGCATCAGCGTCGACAAGAACGTCACCAGCCCCGGGGTCATGTATGCCGGGCTGACCGACGGCGGCTTCAACGTGCCGGAAGTGCCATATCTGAAGGTCAAGCCGGAATTCCGCCGCCAGATCGTCGTCGACACGACAGGCGAGGCGCCCGGCACCATCGTCGTCCATCTCAAGGAGCGCATGCTCTATCTCGTCCAGCCGGGTGGCGATGCCATCCGTTATGGCGTCGGCATCGGCAAGGACGGTTTCCGCTGGTCCGGCCGCGCCAACATCCAGTACGGCAGGGAATGGCCGACCTGGACGCCGCCGCCGGAGATGATCGCCCGCAAGCCTGAACTGGTGAAATGGCAGGCCGGACAGCCCGGCGGCCTAACCAATCCGCTCGGCGCGCGTGCCCTCTACATCTACCAGGACGGTAAGGACACCGGCTATCGCATCCACGGCTCGCCCGAATGGTGGAGCATCGGGCAAGCGATGTCGTCGGGCTGCGTGCGCCTAATCAACCAGGACATCATCGACCTCTACAGCCGCGTCTCCAAGAAAAATCCGGTCGTCGTCGTCTGACGCTTATGCGGCGTGTTGGCGCCGCTCGAAACTCCCGTTGCGCGATGCGGCAAGACAGGCCAAGGTGCCTTGAAAACCATCGCGCCGGGAGAAATCAAGCATGGCTGGAACGTTTGTCATCGCGCAGGGCGGCGGCCCAACCGCCGTCATCAACCAGACGGTTGTCGGGGCGACGCTGGAGATCCGCAAGCGGCATCCCGGTGCCAAGGTGCTGGGCTCGATCCATGGCGTGCGCGGCATCCGTGACGGCAATTATGTCGACCTTTCCGCCATTCCGGAAGACCGCCTGCGGCTGATTGCCGGCACGCCGAGCGCCGCCCTCGGCTCGACGCGCGACAAGCCCGACGCCGCCTATTGCGATGTCATCCTCAACGGCCTGAAGAAGGCCGGCGCCGACGCCTTCATCTATATCGGCGGCAACGACACGTCGGGTACCCAGCAGATCCTGACCGACGCCGCCGGCGGCTCAATTGCCTTTGTTCATGCGCCAAAAACCATCGACAATGATCTCGAGGAAAACGACCACACGCCGGGCTTTATTTCGGCGGCCGAGTTCGTCGCCGGCGCCTTCCTGTCCGTCGATCTCGATTTTCGCGCGCTGCCCGGCATCTATGTCGGCATCGTCATGGGCCGGCATGCGGGCTTCCTGACCGCGGCTGCCGCTGCCTGGCAGCTCGACCCCGACAGCGGCCCTCATCTCGTCTATGTGCCCGAGCGCCCATTCTCGGCCGCTGGCTTCATCGACGACGTGCGTGCCACGCTCGATCGCCACAAGCGCTGCATCGTCGCCGTTTCGGAAGGCGTCAGCACCGCCGACGGCAAGGCATTGGTCGAAAGCCTGGTGCCGCCGGACAAGCTTGAGCGCGACGCGCATGGCAACGTCAAGCTGTCGGGCAGCGACCTGCCGGCCGCACTCGAGCGCGCGTTGGCGGAAGGCCTGCCCGGCAAACGTGCCCGCGTCGACGCGCTCGGCTACATGCCGCGCGGCTATATCGGCGCCATCAGCGCGGTCGACGCGCAGGAGGCTTTCGATGCCGGCGCTTTCGCGGTCACCGTCGCCGAACAGGGCGGCGGCTCGGTGGCGCTGCAATATGACGGCACCAGAACGGTGCTGAAGAAAGTGCCGCTCAAGAACGTCGCCGGCAAGACCCGCCACATGCCTGACGATTTCATGAAGCCCGACGTCAATCAGCTGTCGGATGCCGGCATGGCCTATCTCAAGCGGCTGGTGCCGGAAAAGTACAAGGTCGGGAAGCCCTTCGTCTGATGCCGGGCTCACACCTGATGCCGGGCTCACACCTGATGCCCGGCTCACTTCGTATGCCGGACTCACACTTGATGCCGAGCTGGTTCAGCAGGAGCGTGGTCGACGGCAAGACGACGATGCTGACCGAGCCCTTCGTGCATGCCTATGTTCGGGCCAATATCTGGCATCTGCGCGGTCGCGATGCCGACCTGCTCGTCGACACCGGTATGGGCATCTGTCCGCTGGCGCCGCAGATCGAGACGCCGCAGGGCAAGCCGTTGCTGGTCGTTGCCACCCACATCCATCTCGACCACGTCGGCTCGCTGCATGAATTCCCGTTGCGGGCCGGGCCAAGAATGAGCGCGGCTCGGTTCGAGACCATGGATGAGGCCGCGACTTACGCCTACATGTTCCACGACCTCGAGGGTGCCGTCTCGAAACTGCCGGCGCCCGGATGGAAGTCGGCCGACTACAGGATCCCGCCCGCGCCGTTGACGCGAACCCTGGACGAGGGCGATGTCGTCGATCTTGGCGACCGGCAATTTCGCGTGCTGCATTTGCCGGGCCATTCACCGGATTCGATCGCGCTGTTCGACGAGGCCGACGGACTGTTCTTCAGCGGCGATGCCATCTACGACGCCATGCTGATAGACGACCTGCCGGATTCCGACCGGGCCGCCTATATCAGTACGATGCGGCGCCTGCTCGACCTGCCGATCCGTATCGGTCATGGAGGACACGGACCGAGCTTCGACGGCAAGCGCATGCGCGAGATTGCTACGGCCTATCTCGGACGAACCGCCGGTGGCTGAGGCTCCAGCGAGGCAGCAAGGCGCGACCCGACGACTTTGCGACCCTGCCGCCGTGCGGATATTAAATCTTCGTAAGGTCGCCCGAAAACCCTAAATCGGGCCAATCCGCGCCCTAGATGCAAGGCCGTCGATCCGGTTGGCTGCCATGTAGGCGAGACGGGCAATTGCAACCTCGACACGCCGATGACCGATTTCCCGCATGGGAGGCCACGGCGCTGGATCAACTCTCGCCCGGACAACGACCATGTCAGATATCCTTCGTAGGCATCGCGTCGCGGCCTTGCTGGGCGCTGCGCTGATCATATCCCCCTTCGTCATGTCTTTCGCCCAAAGCGCGGGCAACACCGTTCCGACCACCCAGACACCTGTTGCCGGCATCACTGCGCCCAATGGCTCGTTCGCACCCATCGTTGCCGCCGACAAGCCGGCGGTGGTGACGGTCACCACGGTCATGAAGGCACAGCCTGAAACGATGAGCGATGCCTCTCCTTTCGACGGCGGCTCGCCTTTCGACGACTATTTCCGCCAGTTCTTCGGTGACCAGGGCATGCCGACGCCCAAGACGCCGCCGCAACAGCAACCGCAGCGCGCCGAGGCGCTGGGTTCCGGCTTCATCGTCGCCTCCGACGGCACCATCGTCACCAACAATCACGTCATCGATGGGGCCTCTTCGATCAAGGTGACGCTCGACGACGGCACCGAACTTCCGGCCAAGCTCATCGGCCGCGATGCCAAGAACGATCTCGCCGTGCTGAAGATCAAGTCGGACAAACCCCTGCCGACCGTCAAATGGGGCGATTCCGACAAGCTTATGCCAGGCGACCAGGTGCTGGCCTTCGGCAACCCGTTCGGCATCGGCACCACCGTCACGGCAGGTATCGTCTCGGCGCGCGGCCGTGACCTGCATAGCGGGCCGTTCGACGATTTCATCCAGATCGACGCGCCGATCAACCACGGCAATTCCGGCGGCCCGCTGGTGGATGTCGCGGGCAATGTCGTCGGCATCAACACGGCGATCTATTCGCCCAATGGCGGCAGCGTCGGCGTCGGCTTTGCCATTCCGTCGGACCAGGCCCAGAAGGTGGTGGCCAAGCTGATGAAGGGCGGCTCCATCCAGTACGGCTATCTCGGCGTTCAGATCCAGGAGGTGACACCGGATGTCGCGAGCGCCATCGGGCTCGACCATCCCGGCGGCGCGCTGGTTTCAGAGGTCAATGACGGCTCGCCGGCGGCCAAGGCCGGCATCGAGACGGGTGACGTCATCACCAGCTTTGCCGGGCAGGACGTAAAGGACCCCAAGGACCTGTCGCGGGCGGTCGCCGATGTCGCGCCGGGCGCCACGGAAACGGTCGATGTCTGGCGCAAAGGCAAGCCGATGCGGATTTCCGTCGATGTCGGCCAGAACAGCGCCGATGCGAAGACCGCGTCGCTGGATGACGGGTCCGACACGCCCAGTGCCGGGCGCGCTCCGGCGATTGGGCTCGGCTTGATGGATATAACGCCCGACATTCGCCAGCAGATGAACCTAGCCGGCAAGCAGCACGGCGCGGTGGTTGCCAGCGTCAATCCCGACAAGGCCGCCGCCGCTTCCGGAATACAGGCCGGCGACATCATCGTTGCCGTCAATCAGGTGCCGGTTAAGAACGCCAGGCAGGTAACCCAGGCAATCGCGCAAGCCGGCAAGTCTGGCCGCAAGTCGGTGCTGTTGCTGGTCGAGCGTGGCGACGCTCAGATCTACATCGCGGTGCCTTTTGCCAATGGCTGAGTAATGGCCTTGACGTGAACGGGACCGGCAGGGTTCGTCGGCGACGATCCCCTCCGGCCTCCGCCCGTCAAGATTTTGGTTGCCCGCCACGACATCTTCGAGAACATTGCATCAGGCTGATGTCGGCCCGATGCAGGAGATTGCCGCGATGGTCACCCGAGGTTTCTCTTCAGGACGGCGCCCGCCAACCGATGACGATGCCCGCATCCCGCCCGGCCAATATCTTGAACAGGGTTTTCCGGTGCTGTCGGCCGGTCCGACGCCGCGCGTGCGCACCGAGGATTGGTCTTTCACGCTGAAACATGGGCCACGCCCGATCAAGAAATGGAACTGGGCCGAGTTCAACGCGCTGCCGCTGACCAAGATGACGCGCGACATCCATTGCGTGACCGCATGGACCAAGTTCGACACGCCGTGGCAGGGCGTGCTGGTCGACGATATCCTTGCCGACGCGGGTGTGGAGCCGCCGACCGGCTTCACGCTGGCGCACGCGTTCGACGGTTACACCACCAATGTGCCGGTCAAGGATCTCACCGCCGGCAAGGCCATGGTCGCGCTGCTCTACGAAGGCAAGCCGATCACACCGGATCATGGCGGCCCGGCAAGGCTGCTGGTGCCGCATCTCTATTTCTGGAAGTCGGCCAAATGGCTGAACGGCCTGCAATTCACCACGCGCGACGAGCCCGGTTTCTGGGAATTGCGCGGCTACCATATCTATGGCGACCCATGGCGCGAGCAACGCTACACGGACGATCCATGAGCGATACGGCGGCAGTGCAGTCGCCCTGGCAAACAGCCGGCATCGTCCGCATCGAAAAGCGCACGCCGCGTGTCACCAGCTTCTTTTTTCAGCCGTCTCGGCCCTTCGCCTATCGCGCCGGGCAGCATGTCGACGTCAGGCTTACGGCGCCGGACGGCTATCAGGCGCGCCGCTCCTATTCCATCGCCTCCGCGCCCGAAACGAATGGCGCAATCGAACTGGCGATCGAAAAACTCGACGATGGCGAGGTTTCGCCCTTCTTCCACGAGGTCGCGGCAATTGGCGACGAAATCGAACTGCGCGGGCCGCTTGGCGGGCATTTCGTCTGGCCGAAGGATGAGAGTGGGCCGCTTGTGATGGTCGGCGGCGGTTCGGGCGTCGTGCCCTTGATGTCGATGATCCGCCACCGCGCCGCACGGAATTCAGCGGTGCCCGTCGTCCTGGTCTTTTCGGCCCGGGTCTGGGACGAAGTGATCTTTCGTGACGAGCTGATCGCCCTCGACGAGCGTCAGGACGGCTTCGAGCTGGTGCTGACACTGACCCGCGAAGCCGCACGCCGCCCGGCCGACTATGCGCGGCGGGTGGACGTCGCGATGATGGCGCAAGCCATGGCGCGGCTGCCCGAGCCGCCCGGTCTCGCCTTCGTCTGCGGCTCCAATGCCTTCGTTTCCGCGGCAGCCCAGGCGCTGATCGATGCCGGCGTTGCAGCCGAAATTATCCGCACCGAACGCTACGGAGTTTGAGCGGACGCCGCCTTGCGAGAAAGGTTCGTCGGATTCGCCTTCAGCCGATCGGCAAGAAACCCGCCGACAGCAACTGGAAAGGCAAGGCGCCATAGGCGGCCACCGTGGCCGCGTCGTTCCACTCGCGAAACTGTCGCGATGGTCGCGCCTCGAGCGTCAAGGCAACTCGCGCGCCGTCGAGCGTCACCTTGCCGCGAAAATGCAGCACGCGTTCCCTGCCGGATCGGCTGATAGCCACGGCACGCAGGCGAGCGATATGCTCGCCACCGTCATTGATCTCCATTTCGATGCGGCGCCGGACCGGCGGAACGCCGATCCTGACGGTGATGTCGAGCATCATGTCGCCGGTCGTTTGCGGACAGGCGATGGCCTGCGAAAACACCAGAGGCTCCGATGCGGCTTGCGGCTTGCCCGCGGCCGGTCTCCCGCGCCAGGGTTTGGCGGGCGGCTCCTGCTGCAACCGGCCCTTCTTCCGCTTCAGGCGCAACTGCTTGGCAAGGCCGCGCGACAGCCAGACCAGGCCGCCGAAATCCGTGCGCGGCTTGGCTTGCAGAACCGACGACCAACGCGACAGGCCAGCCCGGTCGGCCATCTCGAAGATTCTGGCCATTGTCCGTTCCGGCACCGGAATGCCAATCTCGAACGCCAGATAGGATAACGCCACCGCCGCTGGAACCGCCAGGCCGCGTCTTCCGACGATGTCGAGGAACATCCCCCAATCGACGTCTTCGGCATGGATGGCGACCGCGCAGTCGACAAGCCAGTCGCTGTGGGTGTGGGCGTCGAGGCCGCCATGGGCGATGGCCAGTGCCATGCGATCGGCCGGCGATGGCACGAAGACCGCGACGCCGCTGAATTGTGCCGGGACCGCCCGTTGCCAGATCGCCAGGTCGTCTTCCGCGCTCGTCTGCGACCCATCATAGCCGAGCTGGTGCAGGTCGATGTCGCCGAAACGGCCCTTGAAGAAGTTCATCGACCGCAGCGACGCCAACCGGGTTCGCAGATATTGCGCGCTGACGCCCGAGGCGATCTGCCAGTCGCGGTCGCGCAAGATGTCGAAGACGGCAGCCATGTCGCGCGGGCGCACCAGTATGTCGATGTCATGCGCCACCCGACCACGCTGCGCCGACGCGTTCAAGGCAATGCGGCTGGCGCCCTTGATCAGCATGATGTCGGCGCCGCCGTCGGCCATCGCCTTCAGCGCCGGCTCGGCCTCGCGCATCGCCATGCGCGACTGCGTCCACAGCATCTTCTGCAGGCCGACGAGGCGCGGGTGCGCGGTATGCCCGGCCAGTTTTCTGCCGAACCTGTCGGAGATGGCGGCGAGCAGACGATGTTCTCGAAACGAGACGAGGTCGATGTCGTTCTCGTCGAGCCAGCGCGCGGCGCAGGCAGCGGCTGCGTCCTCATCGGAGAGCAGCGCCGCCTTCAGCAACAGGTCCAACTGGCCAGTGGGCCACGACCAGCCATAGTCCGGGAAGCGGCGGCTGATGCGGCGAACAGGCCTGGCGTTCAACTGGAGCCCGCCTTGTTCTGGGCCCGCCGCTGCATGGCGAGCCTTGCGACCTGGATATAGCCCCGGTCGCGTGCCGGATCGCGGCCGTAGGAAAGGCTGCCCGGACGGATGCGGCGCAATGCAAGCACGTCGTCGAGCATGGCAAGTACAAAGCCTGCCTCACGAACCCGGGCGATCCAGTCGATCATCTCGCCGCGACCGCCTGGTGGGTCGATGATGGGACCGACGCTCTGCACCACCTCCTGGCGGATCATCATCGTCGTGCGCGACCAGCCCGCTCCACTGGCCGCATCGGGCAAATCGGGGCTGTCGCCGCGAAACGTCCGCCAATGCGTAAAGACGCCCGCTGTCCCGGGATGACGGTCGAGATAGGCCAGCTGCTTTTCGATCTTGTCCGCCAACCACAAATCGTCGGCATCGAGCGTCGCGATGAGCGGCGTCGAGAGTGCCGCAATGCCACGGGTCGTTGCGCTGCCGGGTCCGGTATTGTCCTGTCGCAGCACCGTCACCGGCAAGTTCATCGCATCGATCACCGCGGCCGTATCATCGGTCGAACCGTCATCGACCACGACGATGGCCTCCGCTTTTGCCGTCTGGGCCAGAACGGAGTTCAGGGCAGCGCCTATGGTGGCGGCCGCGTTGAAAGCCGGAATGACGACGCCGTAGCCTGCCATCAAAGGAACCGCCACTGCGCGAGATCCTTGAAGTCGAAAATCCCCTCCACCCGGCGCAAGCTGGGGTCGGCCCGGCGACGCTTCATCGACTTGTGAATGGCGCGCATGAACTCGCGAAAGGGCACATCGGCTTCCTTGGTCATGTTGCCGGGATGACGCCTGTAATAGAGAGCCACCGTATCGGGCATAACGTATTTTGCCTGGCTCTCAAAGATACGCAACAGATAGTCGGTGTCCTCGGCCTGTTTGAAATCCTCGTCGAAACCACCGGTGCGCTCGATGAGGTCTCGCGCGAAGATCCCGGCGGACAGGTGGATTCCTCGCACGGTGATGGAGTGGCTGTCGGCGGCCGGTTCCAGTGTCTCGCCATCTATCTTGTCTATCAGCGTCATGCGCGAATAGGTCAGATCGAGGCCAGGATCCTCTTCGAAGCAGGCGAGATCCGCCTTGAAGCGGCCTATCGGGGAGATGTCGTCCGAATCGAGAAACGACACCAGACGCGTCTGCGGCAGCAACTGCTTCAGCCCGGCATTGCGCGCCTTGGTGACCCCGCCATTGATCTGCTGGAAAAGACGAATGCATGGGGCCTCGTCGATTAACGACCGTACGACGGCTGCCGAGCCATCGGTCGACCCGTCGTCGATGACGATGATGTCGAGATCGATGTCTTCGCGCTGCCTGAGCAACGAGCGCAGCGCCAGGCCAACGAATTGTTCGCGATTGTAGACCGGCATGATGACGCTCAGCCTCATCGGCGTCTCCAGCAGCGTTGCGGGCTTGGCTGATCCGAGCCGATTGTGTCGAGCATCATGGCATCCGCCAATCGGCGGGACTCTTCAATTCGAAGATGCCCTGGACCTCTCGCCGTGACGGATCGGCCTTGCGCCGCCGCATCGACTTGTGGATTGCACGCAAGTGGTTGCGGACCCTGCCGCTATGTTCCTTGGTGACATTTCCGGCGTGGCGTCGGTAGTAGATCGCGACGGTGTTCGGCAATTCGTAGCGCGGACCGGTTTCGAAGACTCGCAACAGATAATCCGTGTCCTCGGACTGCTCAAAGTCCTCGTCGAAATGGCCGATGCGATCGACAAGCGTTCGACTGAAGAGAGCGGTGCTCAGCGAAATTCCGCGAAGCGTCATGGTACAGCAGTCCGCCTCCGGCTCGAGCTTCTCGTCGTCGATCCGGTCGACCAGCGTCATCAGCGAATAGGTTAGCTCAAGCCCGGAGGTAGCCTCGAAGCGGGCGAGATCGGCCTTGAACCGTCCGGCCAGCGAGATGTCGTCAGAATCCAGGAATGACACGAACTCCGCATCCGGCGGCAGTTGCCGCAGCCCGGCGTTGCGCGCCCTGGCCACGCCCATGTTCGATTGCTGGAAGAGTCGGATGCAGGGGTTTTCGCGCATCATCGAGCGTACGGCCTCAGCAGAGCCGTCGGTCGAGCCATCGTCGATGACGATGATGTCGAGATCGGCGGCGTCCCGCTGCCGCACCAGCGAGCGCAATGCCGAAACGACATAGCGCTCACGGTTGTAGACGGGCATTATCACGCTCAGTTTCACGAAGCGCCCCGCACAAGAAAGTCCGCAATCGTGCCGGCTATCTCCTGTGGCTGCGTCCCCAGCGACAGACGATAGCACGGCAGCAGGCGGGTCAGGTCGCTGAAGAAGCGAAAGCCGCTCTCCCGCTCGCCCGGCATCTGCGCTATGCCGGACGGCGCCAAGGCAATCATGGCATCCCTGCGCGACACCGGCACGATCGAACTTGCCCCGCCTCCGCCGATATGTGGCACCAGCAGCGCAACGATGTCCAGAGTTTCGGGCACCGGCCGTGGCGCAATGTCGACAATGTGAAAAGCATGCTTGCCTTGCCAGTTGAGCGGACCGTGCGCCTTCAGCCGGTGCTTCAGCCCAAGTCGCGCGAATCCCTGGGGATCCTGCTTGAGTGTTGAAAACAACGGGCGGGCAGTCACGCCGTTGGAGAGGTCGACCAGCACATAATCGTCGCCGACGCTGTCCAGTCCGTGGAGGAGGCCGGCGGCGACGGTCCCGGATTTCCCGGCGCCGCCCGCGCCGGCCAGCAGTACGCCCCTGCCTTTGGTGCCGAGCGTCCCCGCATGGGCCAGCCGCATGCCACGTGCCGCATATTCCCAATGGAAGAAGGGGCGCAGCGGCGCTCCCGGCTCCCAGGGTGGAAAGGCATCGGCCGAGGCCATCAATTGCACGCCAACGCGACGTTGCGGATCATAGAACTGCCAGAAATCCAGGTCGTGGAAATGGTTGCCGCGCAATCCGGCTTCCGCCAGCCTGGTGGCGAAGCCATGCTGCGTGAAGGGTCCTTGGCCCCATCTGGCCGGTGCCGCGATGCCGTCAATGCCGGGATGTGCGACGAAGATGCGGCAGATGTCGGCAGGCGCTCGGTTGTCCGGAGCCGTGACAAAGCCATGAGCGAGGGCATCCGCCAACGCGCCGGCACTCACATGCGCGGTCAACTCCAGATGCGGCAAGCCCACCTTGCAGGTCAGTGGATAATGCGCGGCGCTGCTCTGCGCTTGCGCCAGGACATGACGTGCGTAGTCAGTCAGGTTTTCGAGAGTGACGTTTGGCATGGTCTGCCTGTTCCGGATCTGTCCGGCAACGAGAGCCTGGCGGGCGCCTCAGTTGGCCTGCTTCACCGCGGGCCAGCCGAGGGGCTCCTCGACCTCGTGGATGGGATCGACGACAATGAGGTCGGCAAGGTCGTCATGGATGTCGACCTTGAGGGGCTCGCCGGCAGCGGCGAGCTGAGCCAGCAATTCACTGGGAACCGGTCTTGCCACGCCATCGGTTACGGCCGCCAGCAAACCGAATTCCAGCAATTGTGAAACAAAGCCGTCAATCGCGGCGGCATCGAGGGCGCCAATTCCGGTCGCGGCGCCGACCAGTTCGGAGGCAGGCACGCCGGACGACAGTGCATCCCAAAGCCTGCTGCCTGAATCAGAGAAGCCGAAATATTTACCGGTGGTCAGGTCGAGAACGACGGCTTCGCCATCGAAGGATTCAAAGACGATATCCTTGCTGGCAATGGCATATACGCCGGATTGTCGCATGTTTGCTCCCCGCCGAAGCAGGCCGCGGAGATGATCTTCGGGCCCTACGGTCAACCCCACCGTTGCAGGCGTCTAACCATTTGCAAGGTTTTTGGCAAGATGGCGTAGGCCCGGGTGAGCGCAGCTGCAGGCCGCGCGGGCATGGACAGTCTCTGACCGTGCCTGCCGGTCACGCCTCGATTTCAAGCGCCGAAAGCGGCTTCGAGCAACAGGCGAGGATAAAGCCGTCCTCGATTTCGTGATCGAGGATGCCGCCATTGTGGCTCATCTCGACGTCGCCCGCGACCTTCCTCACCTTGCAGGTGCCGCACAGGCCGAACTCGCAGGCGGCGGGAATCCGCACCCCCGAGGCGCGTGCCGTCTGCAGCACGGTCTGGCCGGCGACGCATTCGGCATCGACATCGGAATGCGAGAACCGGATCGGTGTCACGGCCTCCACGGTGTTAGCGGCGCCGTCTTCCGCCGGCGGCGAGAACGGCGCCGGGATCTCCTCCACGGCAGGCGCGGCAAAGCTTTCCTGATGGTATTTCGCCATGTCGAAGCCGGCTGCGTCCAGCATGCCGCGCACGGCGCGCATGAAAGGATCGGGGCCGCAGCAGAAAATCTCGCGCTCGCGGAAATCGGGCGCCAGCAATGGCAGCCGGATCGCGTCGATGCGGCCCATATGGCCGAACCAGCCCTCGCGGCTCGACCGCTCCTCGATCATGAAGCCGAGCGACAGCCCAGGCATGCGGCTGCCGAGCAGTTCGAGCTCCTTGCGGAAAATGATCTCTTCCGGGCGGCGCGCGCAGTTGACGAAGCCGACATCGGTCCATGGCGCGCAGTCGTTCAGCCAGCGCAGCATCGACATCATAGGCGTCACGCCGGAGCCGGCCGAAATGAACAGGTATTTGGCCGCCGGGTGGCTGTGCAGCGAGAAGTCGCCAGTCGGCCCATAGGCCTTGACGTGCGAACCGGGCGTCAGATGGTCGAACATCCAGCGCGTACCGGTGCTGCCCGCCTGCGCCTTCACCGTCACCGCGATCGAGAACGGCCGCGACGGCGAGGACGACAGCGTGTAGGTGCGCATCAGCGGCCCGTCCGATGTCGGCAGTTCCAGAGTCACGAACTGCCCCGGTTTGTAGCGGAACCAGGTCTGGTTGTCGGAGCGGAAGGTGAAGGTCTTCACGTCAGGCGCTTCGTCGCTGACGCCGATCACTTCCAGCACCTGCAGCCTGTCGTTCCAGGGCGTCATCTGGTCGAGATGGCGATAGAGGCCAAGGTCCGTCATCGCATTCATCCTCTTATCCCCTGGCTAGGCGACGCTGCGCAGGGCCGGCCGGCCGCCTTCGGCAAGGCGCGGCCCGATGAACGACGCGTACCACTCGACGAACTGGATCACGCCGCCCTCATGCAGCTCCGAATAGGGGCCTGGTTCATAGGCAGGCGACAGGATGCCGAAGGCGTTTTCCTCGACGATGCGGCGGTCCTGGTCGTTGGTCTCGGTCCAGACATGGGTGAGCTCAGCGAGGTCGTAGTCGACGCCTTCGACCGCATCCTTGTGGACGAGCCATTTCGTGGTCACCGCGGTTTCCGTGGCACTGATCGGCAGCACGCGGAAGGTAACGGCGTGGTCGCCGAGGATATGGTTCCAGGTCGTCGGATAGTGATAGAGCAGCAAGGAGCCGATGCGGTCGGTTGAAACGCTGTCGGACAGGTTCTTCTGGACCGCCCGTTTTCCCGTCATGGTGTAGCTGACGGCATCGCGCAGCAAGGGCGCGCGGGTGGCGCGGTACTGCCCTGCCGGATCGATGCGGAATTTGCTCGGCAAGCCTGATGCCTCGCATCTGGCCCAGTGTGCGACCATTTCAGGGTCGCTGTCGGCGCCATGGACGCCGGTTACGGTTGGAGCCTCGGGGAAGGTCTTGCACAACTCGGGATGATTGGCGGCGCAGTGGTAGCACTCGCGGTTGTTTTCCCAGACCAGCTTCCAGTTGCCCTTCTCGACGATCGTGCTCTCGAAGGCGATCTTTGCTTCACGCAGCCGGTGCGGCAAAAGATAGGGTTCGATCATCGCCCGCATCGGCGCGAAATCTGCCGGTTCCTTGGCCAGGCAGATGAAGATGTAGCCGCCGACGCTCTCGCAGGCGACCGGCTTCAGGCCGAAATCACTCTTGTCGAAACCGTCGGCCATCTGGCGGGCAAACAGCAGGCGGCCGTCCAGCTCGTAGGTCCACTGATGATACGGGCAGACGAGCTTTGCCGCGGTACCCTTCTCCGTGTTGCACACGCGGCTGCCGCGATGGCGGCAGGAATTGTGGAAGGCGTTGATCTTGCCGTGCTGGTCGCGGACAAGGACGACCGGATAGTCGCCGACCTGCACGGTGATGTAGCTGCCCGGCTTCGGCAGTTCGCAATCATGGCCGATGAACAGCCAGTCGCGATACCAGATCAGCTCCATGTCGAGCTTGAAGTAGTCCGGATCGGTGTAGAAGGGCTGCTCCAGCGAAAAGCCTTGCCGGCGCCCCTTCAGGAGCCTCAGCATGTCGTTGCGGATATCCATGTCCTGTCCTCGTTCCTAAGGACTGAACTGGTGGTGACGGAGGAAGGATTGAAACGCAGGCCGGCTGTGTGCCGGACATGCGCTATCCACCTCTTGACCGCCCACCGCGATCAGTCGAGTCTAAAAATCTCGGGCTGGTTTCCGGGCTCTGGAGTTGTCCTTGCGGACCATCGCGACACCTTCCCAGGCGGTTGCCCAGTGGTCTCCCGTTGCGACTTGAACTCCACCACCGTTGCGGGGGCAGCGCCGGATTCTGACCGGCTTCCCAATTCTCCGCCTCGTCGTCACGAAGCGGCACCTGAGATGGTATGATCTAACCACGATCGCGGGCGCGCCGTCGGCATGAAAACGACATCGTATCCATGCGGCGCGACACGGCATGCGAAACGCTACTGCAGATCGTCGTGGGCCGAGATCTCACCTCCCGGGCGGCCATTTGCCGGCTGCGATCTTCCCGAATCCGACCCTTCGCGGGGGTCAAAAAAGGTTAATGGTTTCGAAAAGTGACTATTAGCTCGCCCTAAAATCGAACCGAACGGTTCGTTTCTGTTGACGGTGCGTGCAGGACGGTGTGAACGCTGGGCCTCTGAAACAGTCAGTGATCCATCAGGTGGCTACACCTAACACACTGATATGAAGAAGAAAAATGCATCCCTAGATTCCATTGGCACAATTTCAAGGTGTGGATTCATGGTCCACACGGAACAACTTCGTGATTGGAAAAGAGGACCTTGCCCTCCCACATCGGGGCTGTCCGAACGACGCGATTTCATTTCCAAGACACGCCGCTAGACGGACGGAAAAAAGACGATACTGGAGTACCAAAAATGAAAAAGATCATTCTCACTGCCGCAGCCCTTCTGGCCATTTCCGGCAGCGCCTTCGCTGGTAGCGACCACTACGGTTCCAACGCCGCGGCAGCCACTGCTGTCGACAGCTCGTACACCGCTTCGACCAAGAAGTCGGAACCGGCTGCTCAGGCGCCTGCCCAGGGTGCTGACCGCAACCTCTTCGGCAACAACTAACAGCCGATTCCCAGTTTCCCGGTCGACGGCGGGCTCGCCCGCCGCCGTGGCGAAATCCAGACATTCAGGAGTATTCAAGATGAACAAGATCCTCATTGCTGCCGCCGCCGTTCTGGCCATCACCGGCAGCGCTTTCGCGGGCAGCGACAACTACGGTTCGAACGGCCCCAACCAGCCTGCCGCCGCTGTGGACCAGTCGTACACGGCTTCCACCAAGACCTCGGAACCGGCTGCCCAGACGCCCGCTCAGGGCAGCGACCGTAACCTCTTCGGTCGCTAACAACCAATTTCGCAACCGACGGCAGCTGTGTCTGCCGTCCTGGCGAAATCCAGAATTCGGGAGACTAAAATGAACAAGATCCTTATTGCTGCCGCCGCCGTTCTGGCCATCACCGGCAGTGCCTTCGCCGGCAGCGACAACTTTGGCTCCAATGGTGCCAATCAGCCTGCCGCCACGACTTCGGTCGACAGCACGCGCACCTCTTCGGTACGCAACACCGGTTCGCCGGTTTACAAGCTGCTGAACTCGTCGGGTGACACCACCCAGAAGTCTGCTCCGCAAGGTGCCGACCGCAACCTCTTCGGCAACAACTAACAACCGAAGTCGATCTCCAAGTCAAAGAGCGGCGGGCCCGGCCCGCCGCTCTTTTTGTGCCTGACACGGTAATTGCGGTTAAGCCGCCTTTGCTTCCACTTCATGCAACGCGAAAGAACGTCCATCCGCGTCGAAGATATGCAGGTCCTCGCCATTGGCGCTCAGCCGCAATGTCGAGCCGCGCTTGACCTCGACATTGCCGGGCAGCTTGGTCACCAGCGGCAGATCGGCGCGGCCGATGTCGACATAGACAAGCTGCACCTCGCCGAGTTGCTCGACATAGTCGACCGTCCCCTCGAACAGATAGTCCGCGCCGCTGGCGATGATCAGGTCCTCCGGCCGCACGCCAAAGCTCACCGCAGCGCCCTTTGCCGAAGCCGGCGTCGCAATCGGCACGGTCGCCTTGCGTCCGCCGACATGGCTGACGACGGTCGGGTTTCCGGTCTTTTCGATGGTCGCCGGCAGGATGTTCATGGCCGGCGAGCCGATGAACTGGGCAACGAACAGATTGCCGGGCTTCTTGTAGAGGTCCATCGGCGTGCCGACCTGCTCGATATGGCCGTCCTTGAGCACCACGATGCGGTCGGCCAGCGTCATCGCCTCGACCTGGTCGTGGGTAACGTAGATCATGGTCGTGTTGGGCATCGATTCCTTGAGCTTGGCGATCTCGATGCGGGTGGCGACGCGCAGCGCGGCGTCGAGGTTCGAAAGCGGCTCGTCGAACAGGAACACCTTCGGATTGCGCACGATGGCGCGGCCGATGGCGACGCGCTGGCGCTGGCCACCCGACATCGCCTTGGGCAGGCGGTCGAGATATTTGGTCAGCTGCAGGATCTCGGCGGCCTGGCGCACGCGGCGGTCGATCTCGGCCTTGTTCTCTTTGCCGATCTTCATCGAGAACGCCATGTTGTCGTAGACGGTCATGTGCGGGTACAGCGCGTAGGACTGGAACACCATGGCGATGCCCCGCTTCGACGGCGGCACGTCGTTCACCACTTCGCCGGCTATTCTGAGTTCGCCGGAGGTGATTTCCTCGAGCCCGGCGATCGACCTCAGCAATGTCGACTTGCCGCAGCCCGACGGGCCGACGAAGACGATGAACTCGCCCGACTTAATATCGAGGTCGATGCCGTGGAGAATGTTCAGATTGCCGTAGGACTTCTTCACTTGTCTTAGCGTGACATCGGCCATTGGTTTCCTCCAGTGATTGGAAATTCAGTCGAGACGCCCGAACCAGGCGCCGTAGCCGCCAAGCTCGATGGAACCGCTGCTCGCCTGCCCCGAAAATCCGTGCCCGGGCAGAGGTTGCAGCGATCGGCCGCCAAGGTCAACCTTGGCCCGCCCGGCTCCCAGATTGAAGACGCAGACGATCTGCTCGTTGCCTGCGCGGCGCGTGAAGGCGACGGTATCTCCCTCACTTTCGATGAAGGTGATGTCGCCCTTGGCCAGCGCCGGATGGGCACGCCGGAAGGTGAGAAAGCGCCGGTAGTGCTCGAGCAGCGAAGCCTCGTCGCCCTGCTGGACATTGACCGCTTGCGCCAAATGCTTGGCCGGCACCGGCAGCCAGGGTTTTGCCTGGGAGAAGCCGCCATTCTTGGCGCCGCCGTCCCACACCATCGGTGTGCGGCAGCCGTCGCGGCCCTTGAATTCAGGCCAGAAGCGGATGCCGTAGGGATCCTGCAAATCCTCGAACCGAAGGTCGGCCTCGCCGAGCCCAAGTTCCTCACCCTGATAGATGCAGACCGAACCGCGCAAGGACATCAGCAGCGCCGAGATGACCTTCAGGTAGGCGGTCGGGTCGGGCTCATTGGCGGCCCAGCGCGAGGCCGGGCGCATTACATCGTGGTTGGAGAAGGCCCAGCACGACCAGCCATCGCTGGCGACCTTGCCGAAGGATTCCAGCACCGAGCGGACCTTGCCCGCGCTGATCTTTTCCGGCGCCAGGAAATCGAAGGAGTAGCACATGTGCACGCGCTTGCCGCCGGCGGTGTAGGCGGCCACCACTTCAAGCCCACGCTGCGAATCGCCGACCTCGCCGACCGCTGCCGTTGCCGGATATTCATCGAGCAGGGCACGGAACCGTTCGAGGAAGCCGAGATTCTCGGGCCGGCTCTTGTCGTAGAGATGGTCCTGGTAGTTGTAGGGGTTGACCGCCGGCGCGGTCTGGTCGTTGCGCTCTTCCGGCGGCAGCGGCGGGTTGTTTTCCAAGCCCTGGCTGTGGAAGTAGAAATTGATGGTGTCGAGCCGGAAACCATCGACGCCGCGCTCCAGCCAGAAGCGGGTGACGTCGAGCAACGCGTCCTGGACCTCGTGGTTGTGGAAGTTGAGGTCGGGCTGCTCGGCCAGAAAATTGTGCATGTAATATTGCTGGCGGCTGGTGTCCCATTGCCAGGCCGAGCCGCCGAAGATCGACAGCCAGTTGTTGGGCGGCGTGCCGTCCGGCCTGGCGTCTGCCCAGACGTACCAGTCGGCTTTCGGGTTGCTGCGGCTCGACCGGCTTTCCTTGAACCACGGGTGGTTGTCGGCGGTGTGCGACAGCACCTCGTCGATCATCACCTTCAAGCCCAGCCTGTGTGCCTCGGCGGTCAGCGCGTCGAAGTCGGCCAGCGTGCCGAACATCGGATCGACGTCGCAGTAATCCGACACGTCATAGCCGAAATCCTTCATCGGCGACTTGAAGAACGGCGAAATCCAGATGGCGTCCGCACCGAGTGCCGCGATGTAGGGTAGCCGCCCGATGATGCCCTTGAGGTCACCGATGCCGTCGCCGTTCGAGTCCTGGTAGCTGCGCGGATAAATCTGGTAGATCACCGCGCCCCGCCACCAGTCGCCATCGATGGCGAGGTCAGGCTTCGAGCTGGCCTTCAAAGCGGATTGCATCGTCTCAGCCTCCTTTCACCGAGCCGGCAAGCAGCCCGCGGACAAAATAGCGCTGCAGCGAGAAGAACACGATCAGCGGCACGATGATGGTCACGAAAGCCGATGTCGTCAGAATCTCCCAGTCGCCGCCGCGTGAGCCCAACAGGGCGTTGAGCTTGGCGGTCAGCACGATCTGGTCTGCCTCCGTACCGAGGAAAACCATCGCCACCAGCAGATCGTTCCATACCCACAGGAATTGGAAGATGGCAAACGAAGCCAGCACCGGAAACGACAGCGGCAAGACGATCTTGACGAAGATCTCGAAATCGCTGGCGCCGTCGATGCGCGCCGATTCCATGATTTCGCGCGGCAGGCCGGCAATGTAGCTGCGCAGCAGGTAGATGGCGAAGGGCAGGCCGAAGCCGGTATGCGCCAGCCAGATGCCGAGATAGGTCTTCGACGGCATGCCGAAGAAAGCGCCGACGCCGTTGTAGAGTTTCAACAGCGGGATCAGCGACATCTGCAACGGCACCACCAGCAAGCCGATGATGACCGCGATCAGCAGCGCCCGGCCGGGAAACCGCATCCAGGCCAGCGCATAAGCGGCAAAGGCGGCGATCAGGATCGGGATGACGGTCGCCGGAATGGTGACGGTCAGAGAATTCATGAAAGACCGTCCGATGCCTTCGGAGAACAGCACGGTTTTGTAATTATCGGTGGTGAATTTCGGCGGCGCCGACGAAGCATAATAGACGCGCTGGCCGCGATCGCCTTCGAACGCTTTCGGGGACTGCATGACGAAGCTGCCGTCGGCATTGAGCTGCAAGGTCACGCCGTCGCCGAGATCGGCTGTGGTGCCGGCGGGATACTGCGTCGGTGCCGCCGATTTGACCCCGAAGGCGCTGATGTCGCGCTTGGCGCCGTCGCCGAAGATATTGCCCTCGAGCACGAACTTGCCGTTCTTCTCGACTTGCGCCGAGGCGGGCGGCAGCCGGCCGGCTTCCGTCTGTGTGGAACTGGCGAACGAGTTCCACCAGCCCGAGGCGATGATCTGGTTCTTGTCGCGCAGCGACGAAACCAGGATGCCAAGGGTCGGTATGGTCCAGATCGCGACGAAGATGAGCACGGCGATGTGGACGCCGAAGCGGCTGGCGAAGGAATTTCCGGTCGCGACGGCCATCTCAATGTCCTCCCGTCTCTTTGTTCGCCTGTCGGATGTTCCAGACCATGATCGGAATGACCGCAATCATGATGATGATGGCGATGGTGGCGCCGCGGCCGAAATCGCCGCCGCCGCGGAACATCCAGTCGAACATCAGATTGGCCAGCACCTGGCTGTTCCACTGGCCGTTGGTCATGGTCAGCACGATGTCGAATACTTTGAGCACCAGAATGGTGATCGTGGTCCAGACCACGGCGATGGTGCCCCAGATCTGCGGCACCATGATCTTCCAGAAGATCTGGAACGGATTGGCGCCGTCGATGACGGCGGCTTCCAGCGTTTCCTCGGGGATGCCGCGCAGGGCGGAAGACAGGATGACCATGGCAAAGCCGGTCTGGATCCAGATCAGGATGATCATCAGGAAGAAATTGTTCCAGAACGGCAGCGATATCCAGACCTGCGGCTGGCCGCCGAAATGCTGGATGATGGCGTTGAGGATGCCGATCTGCGTCTGGCCCTCGCCCCGATATTCGTAGATGAATTTCCAGATCACGCTGGCGCCGACGAAGGAGATCGCCAGCGGCAGGAAGATCAGGCTCTTGGCGATCGTGCCCCACCAGATCTTGTCCGTAAGCACGGCGATGATCAGCCCGAGGAAGGTGCAGGCGGCCGGCACCACCGCCAGCCAGATGATGTTGTTGAGGATCGAGTTGCGGAACTCGCGGTCGCCGAACGCCCATTCATAGTTCGCCAGGCCGACGAAATTGATGCCGCCGCGATCGAGGAACGACAGCCGCAGCGTCTCGACCACCGGATAGATCAGGTAAATGGTGAGGATGATCATCGCCGGGCCGACGAACAGCCATGGGCGGACCAGCCCTTGCCGGCGTAGATTGTCGATGGCCGCGGCACCGGCGACGCCGCGTGACGGGAATATCAGGTCGACCAGTTTGTTGGCGCCCCAGAAATAGGCGACGCAACCGCCGACGCCGACGATGATGACGAATATGGCCGAGAAAATCTGAGCCGCCATGGGTCCCTCTCCCCCTGCGCATGACCCGACAAGGAATGACCTTGGTGACGGGGACCAGGCGCCGATTCAGTTGTTTGGAGCGCGTCATCGGCGGCTTGCGCACATTGCCGATCGCGCTTCATGTCAATGCGCTCATGACGAAAGGCTGCGGCACGGGCCGCCGTCGGATCCGGGCCGGTAGGGCCCGGATCCAGTGCGAGAATGGTTGGTCGTCTACGTGCCAGCCGTCTACTTGATGGCGTCCCAGCTCTTCTGGATGTCGGTGGCGACGTCCTGCGCCGACTTGCCGCCGACCAGGTCGATCATGCCGGTCCAGAAGGCGCCGGCGCCGATCTTGCCCGGCATCAGGTCGGAACCGTCGAAGCGGAAAGTCGAGGCATTGGCGAGGATTTCGCCCTGCTTCTTCAGCGCGTCGCTGGCATAGGCATCCTTGTTGACCGACTTGAGCGGCGTCACGAAGCCGCCCTCGGCCATCCAGATCTCGTGGGCGAGCGGCATCTTCAGGAATTCGATGAACGCGCGCGCACTCTTGCTGTCCTTGGTGATCATCGCCAGCGTACCGGCGCCGAGCACGGGCGTGCCCAGTTCAGGCTTGGCGGCATAGGGCGGGAAGTAGAAGAAGTCCGCGTCCTGGCCGACCTTGGTGCCTTCCGGGAAGAAGGTCGGAATGAACGATGCCTGGTGGTGCAGGTAGCATTTCGGCGGCACCGAAAAGAGGCCCTTCGGGCTGTCGCGGAAGTCGGTCGCCGCAACCGCCTTGGCGCCGCCGTCGACCATCTTGTCGTCGGTCGCGATCTTGCCGAAAATGTCGATGGCATTGACCACCGCCGGATCGTTGAACGGGATCTCGTTCTTCACCCATTTGTCGTAGACCTCCGGAGGCTGGGTGCGCAGCATCAGGTCTTCGACCCAGTCGGTTGCCGGCCAGCCGGTGGCACCGCCGGAGCCGAGGCCGATGCACCACGGCTTGCCGCCATCGGCGATGATCTTCTTTTCGAGATCGGCGAGTTCTTCCTGGGTCTTCGGCACCTTGTAGCCGGCTTCCTCGAAATTATCCGGCGAGTACCAGACCAGCGACTTCACGTCGGCCTTGTAAGGGAAGGCGAAGAAGCCCGGCTTGCCGTCCTTGTCCTTGAAGGTGCCGAGATCGACCCATGACTGGCCGGCGCCGTAATTGTCCTTGACCCATTTGGCGGTGTCGTCACCGAGCGGCGTCAAAAGGCCCTTCGACGCCAGGTCCTGGATGAGGCCCGGCTGCGGCAGCACGGCGATGTTGGGCGGGCTGCCGGCCTGCGTGTCGATGACGATCTGCTGCTCGTAATTCTCCGAGGAGGAGTATTTGATCTCGACGCCGGTGGCTTCCGAGAAATAGTCGAGAACGCCGCGCACCAGGCCTTCGTCCTCGCCGCGCCACGGTCCGAAGATCGACAGCGTCTCACCCTTGAGGTCGACTTTCTTGAGCTCTTCGTAGTTCGCCCAGTTGAAGCGCTTGTCTTCGCCGGGCTTGAACTTCAGTTCGGCCTGCGCGGGCGCGTTCAGGGCGAACGTGGCAAACGCAGCACCCAGCAAAACCATTTTCTTCATCGGTATTCCTCCCAGTGGGTCTCACACACCGGACGGAACCTCCATTCCGCCCGCCGACGCCGCAGGACTGTGACTCAGTCGGAAAGGAACCGCAACCTTTCGAAGAGTCTTCCAAAGCGCTTTGGCTTTTTCGATCACGCCATTGAATCGCGGGGAAGTCAAGAGGCTGGCGAATCAATCGATTTAGGTTCGCGCATTTGCGCCCTAAAAGTGCGTCGCAGCATGCTATTATGGCAGTGCAGCAGCAATTTTTGTTTCAAACATGCCCAAACCGCGTCTATGGTTGGGCTTCGTATGGCTCGGCCCCGATGGCACTTGGGTCGATTCAATTAAAAAGCGCTTTGAGGGAATGGAGACTTTCGTGAACCTCAAGCAGCTCGCCCACATGCTGGCACTTTCGCAAACCACGGTAAGCCGCGCGCTGAACGGCTATCCCGAGGTCAATGAGGAGACGCGCAGGCGTGTCATGGATGCCGCCAAGCGCCATGGCTATCGGCCCAACCCGAGCGCGCGCCGGCTGGCGACCGGCAAGACCGGCATGATCGGCTATGTCCTGCCGACCGGTGCGTCCGTCGACATCGATCCGCATTTCGTCGAGTTCCTGTCCGGCCTTGGCGACTATGCTCGCTCGCACGAGCTCGACCTTGTGCTGTCGCCGGCCGACGCGGACGACCAGGAGACGACCTACCGGCGCATCGTCGCCAACCGGCAGGTCGACGCTGTTTATATCTCCTCTCCAAGGCCCGCTGACCGGCGCGTGGCGCTGGTCAACACGCTCGGCATTCCCTTCATCGTCCATGGCCGCAGTGAGGGCTTCGATTTCGACTACGCCTTCACCGATATCGACAATGAGGGCGCCTTCCACGAAGCGGCCAGGCTGCTGATCCAGCTCGGTCATCGGCGGCTGGCGCTGATCAACGGTGACGACCGCGAGACCTTCGCCATCCATCGCGAACGCGGCGTTCGCCGGGCACTCGCCGCGAGCGGACTGACATTGATCGAACGCCATGTCTGCTCGGTCGATATGACCGAGGAGAACGGCTATCGCGCCACCAGGCGTTTGCTGGAAGGGGACGACGCGCCGACGGCGATCGCCTGCTCCAGCCTGATCATGGCGCTGGGCGTCGTGCGTGCGGTGCGCGACCTCGGCTTGAGCATTCCGGGCGACGTCTCGCTGATCGCCCATGACGATGTCTTCCCCTGGCTGAGACCGGAGAATTTCTCGGTGCCGCTGTCGACGACGCGTTCATCGATCCGTCTCGCCGGCGCCCGTGTCGCCGAGCGGCTGGCGGCACGGATTTCAGGACTGGAGGAGGGCGCGCGAGGCGAGGTCTGGCCGGTCGACCTGGTGGTGAGAGGGTCAGTCGCCGGTGCGCCGGCGTAGCTGGAGATCAAATCCATGTGCTCTGCGGGATCGAGTTGAGACGCGACACTCACGCCGCATCAATCTCGCCCGACGCCGGCAGTAGGGAGACCACCGCAAGGGGGCCGGATTCCGATATCTCACGCCGCGGATTTGAGGTGGTCGATGAAGGCGCGCAGCTTCGGCAGGACTTGGCGCTTGCCGGGATGATACAGGAAGACGCCCGGCGTCGTGGCGGCGATGCCGTCCAGCACCGGTTCCAGTTTACCTTCGGCTATCGGAGCTTCAGCGATTGGTCGAGGCGTCTGCGCCAGCCCGACGCCCCGCATCGCGGCCCCGAGCAATGTCGGATAATCGTGCGCTATCAGCGGGCCTGAGAGCATCGCCTCGATCGCCTCGTTGCCGTCGACGAAAGCCCAGGGCGCTATGGCGCCATTCGAACGGCGCAAGCGCAGGCAGGCGTGGTTGCGCAGATCGTCGACGCGTTCGGGGCGGCCGTGGCGTTTGAGATAGTCAGGGCTGCCGACGACCACGAACGAAAACGATGGGGTTAGCCGCACCGCGACCATGTCGACCGCGATGAACTGGCCGAGACGGATGCCGGCATCGAACCCGCCGGCCGCGAGATCGACCATCTCGTCGCTCGCGGCGATCTCCAGTTCGATCTCGGGGTAAGCCCGGCAGAACGACGCGATCATTGGCTCCAGGATCAACGGCACGACAGCGCGGGGCACGGACAGGCGCAGCAGACCGGTCGGCCGTTGGCCGATGTCACGCACGGCCTCGCCGGCCGCGACGAGTTCTTCGAAAGCAGGGCCGGCACGATCGAGGAACCGCTGGCCAGGCTCGGTCAAGCCGACGCTCCGTGTCGTGCGGACGAACAGCGCCGCACCCATGCGTGCCTCCAGCGCGCGCACCGCCTGGCTCACGGCGGACGGTGTCACGCCGAGTTGCGCTGCGGCGCGGCGGAAGTTGCGGTGCCTGGCGACAGCCAGGAACGCCTCGATGCCCTCCAGCGCACCATGTCGGACTGTGTAGTTCTGCTTCATAGGTTGTTGTTATTACGCCGGGTAGTCGAATTATGGAAGTGGGCCTAGGTATGAGCTGAACCTAGGAGACATCATGCGATGACCGATGAACTTGAAGGGGTACGCGACCATTATCGCGCGACGGGCCTGACCGAGCGGCTGAAGACGGTGTTGGCTGCCCTCGGCCCGGAGGACCAGCTCCTCACGCCCCAACAATTGGGCGTTCTCGACCAGTTTCACACCCGTGGGCTAGCTGCCACCGCCGAGCTTGCCCAATTGGCGGGGATCGCTGCCGGCATGTCGATACTGGACGTCGGCTCGGGCGTCGGTGGGCCGGCGCGCTTTCTGGCTGCGACCTATGGCTGCCGGGTTACTGGCGTGGATCTCAGCGAGCCTTTCGTGGATGCCGCGCGCTATCTGACCGAGCGCACGGGACAGAGCGGGCAGCTGTCGTTCCAGACCGCCAGCGCATTGGAGCTCCCATTCGACGATGGCCGTTTCGACGCGGTGCTGTTGCAGCACGTGGCGATGAACATCTCTGACCGGACGCTGCTCTACAGCGAGATTCGGCGCGTGCTGAAGCCAGGCGGCAGGTTTGCCACATACGACGTCGTGTTGTCTGGAGGCGAGCCGCACTATCCGCTTCCCTGGGCGAGAACGCCGGCGACGAGCTTTCTCCTAACAGCCGGTGCGACGCGCGAGGCGATCGAACCGGCCAGCTTCCGCATGCTGGCATGGCAAGACGACACCGACGCCGCCAAGGCGTGGTTCGCACAGTTGCGCGCGTCGGGGCCGCCGCCTTCGCCCAATCTCGGCGTGGTGATGGGACCGGACTTCGCTGAGCTTGCGGCCAACCTCGGACGAAATCTTATGCAAGGTCGGCTCGGTATCCTGACCGCAGTGTTCGAGGCCGCATGAACCAGTTGCCGAGGGAGGCCAGATGTCAACCGAGATCGTGTTCCAAATCCATCTTGTTCTGGGCTATGTCGCGTGGCTGCTTTGCTTCGGTTTATACGGTTTGCCGTGGCTCAGGTCGATGGACCGGGTCGCGGCGCAGCGCGCTGTTGCCACTCTGCACAGCTTCCGCTTCTTCGGGCTGGTCTTCCTCGTTCCGGGTGTCGTCAGCCCCGATTTGCCTGCCGGCTTTGCCGTGTTTGCTGCCTACGGCGACCTTGCAACAGGAGTTCTGGCCATGCTGGCGCTGCTCACGGTGAGGATACCTCAGCTCTTCTGGGCGCTCGTCGTCGCCTTCAATCTGGTCGGGACGGTTGATCTGATCGTGGACTATTACCACGCCATCCAGGTCGGCCTCCCCCAGCGTGCGGGCGAACTGGGCGCCATCTACGCGATCCCGATCATTTACGTGCCGCTGCTGATGATCACGCACATCGTCGCATTCTATTTTCTGGTGCGTCCTCCGCAAGCCGCGGCTTGGACTGTCGCAGACTAGTCCTTTGCCGCCGCCTTGATGTCCAGCAGGCCGTAGCCGAAATCATTGTCGCGTCCCTTGGGGCCGAGATCCCTGGCCGTTGCCGCCAGCGCCTTTTCGATGTCGTCGGCCGAGCGATCGGGCGCGGCATGGATGAGATTGGCGATGGCGCCGCTCACGATCGCCGCGGCAAACGAGGTGCCTGTGACCACATCCGAGCCGGCGCCGCTCGGCGCCACCATCTCGACGCCGGGTGCCGAGATGAAGACATAGGCGCCGCGATTGGCCTGCGGCATCAGCCCGTCCTTGGCATCGGTGGCGGTCACCGCGATGACACTATCGAAGGCGGCCGGATAGCCATAGGGCGCCTTCGGCCCGTTGTTACCGGCTGCGGCGACCAGCACCATGCCGAGCGCGCGGGCATTGCGGCAGGCGACGCCGAGCAAATCGTTCTTCGGCCCGACAAAGCTCATATTGATGATGCGCACGTCCTGTTCCGCCGCCCAGTCGAGCGCCGACAGGATGACGTCCATGGTCGACTTGCCGCCCTCGAAGGCGCGGGCGTGATAGATTTTTGCGCCCGGTGCCATGCCTTCCAGCGTGCCGACGCCGGCGATCAGCCCGTCGATCGACGTGCCGTGATCGCGCTTTTCGATCGGCACGTCGGGCATGGCGTCGAACTGCCCGGCAATGACGCCCGAGAGCGCCGGGTTGGTGTCGTCGATGCCGGTGTCGATCACCGCGATGCGGACGTTTTCTCCGCTGGCTTGCTTGGAATCGAGCGCAATGCGGTCGAACGCATAGTTGACGATGCCGGCGGCCTGCTGCAGCGAATAGACGTGATTGGGCTCGCGCCGCTGAGTGCGGCCGTCGGCGGCCAGTTGCGCCAGCACGACGCCGACGGGCCGGCCGTCGGGAATGCCGAAGCGCACCAGTGTGGTGCCAAGCAGCCGCGACTGGCGCTGCGAGCGCACCTGCAGGCCGAAGGAGGCGGCGATCTGCTGGATAGCGCCGGCATCGCCGTCGACGGTCACCAGCACCTCGTCGGGCACGAAATCGCCAATCACCGCGCGCCGCGGCTGAACGGCAATGAGATCGGTCGGCGAGACGATCGGGCCACCGGGCGGGGGGCCGGCTTGAGTGTCGGCCGGCGGCGTCGCCGGTTCGGGCCGTGGCGTCGGCACAGGGGTCGGGGGCGCCGCCGGGTTGGGAAACAGGTCGACGATCAGGGCCGGCAGGAACACCGCGCCGGATTGCGCCGCATCCGATCCGCCCTCTGTGTCGCTGGCATCCTTGGCGCAGTCGGCGCCTGCCGCATTGGTCCCGTCGCGGCAGTCGATTTTCGTCTGGTCGGGATTGGGATCGTTGGTCTGCGCCGACGCGGGCACGGCGACGATTGTCATCGCCGCCGCAAGCATTGCCGCAAATCGAATGACCGCCTCAGCCGCCATCAACCGGTTTCCTTCCCTCGATCACAGTCTCCGTGAAAGCCTGGGCGGCAACAAGGCCGATTTGCCTGGTGTAGTCGGCTGCGTTGGCAGCCGGGATGCCAAGCCGGAACACGCCGTCGGCGGTCGGTCCGCCGACGATCTTCAGCCCGTTGCTGCCGAGGAAGGCGGAAATGTCCGACATCTTCGCATCCGGCTTGAACTTGACCAGGGCGTACGGCATTTTCGCCAGATCGTCTTGCGCGCCGGCAATCTCGAAATCATTGCCCTTTCCGCCGGGTTCGACAAACGACTGCACCATGACCAGCGCCAGCAGAACCGCGGCTGCCGCCCAGGCGACGCCGACCGGCACCGCCATAAAGCGGCCCCAGGCCTGCGCCAGCCAGGACGATCCTGCCGGCTTGCGCGCAGGCCCGGCCTCGGCGTCGAGTGCCTTGGCAAAGCGGCTGAGCGCATCGGCCGGCGGCCGGATTGCTTCGTTGGCGGCCGTGGCGCCGGAGAATTCGGCTTCAGCTTCGCCAAGGGCGGCAAGTGCGGCCGGATCGCTGGCCAGCCATTCCTCGACCGCTTCCAGGTCGGAACCTTCCAGCGAGCCGTTCAGGTAGAACGGCAGCAGCGTTTCCATTTCGTCGCGGCGCGACATCTTTTCAGCGGCGCTCATGGCCACCCCCTGTCGTAACCGGCGGCCTTGAGAGCCTCGCCGAGTTTCTTGCGGGCGTAGAACATCCGGGTCTTGACGGTGGCGACCGGAATGTCGAGCACCTCGCTGATCTCGCTCACCGACTGCCCGTGATAATAGGCAAGATCGATGACGACGCGATGCTCTTCCGGCAAGGCGTCGACGAAGCGCCGCAGGGCGGCCGCCTTGTCTTCCTTCATGGTGACGACTTCCGGCGTGTCGGCGCCGTCGGGCACCGCGGCGGCGGCCTCGTCGTCGATCCAGTCTTCCTTCTTCTTGCGCAGAAAGGACAGCGCCTTGAAACGGGCAATGCCGAGCAGCCATGTCGAGACTTCGGAACGCCCTTCGAAGCCGGGCGCCTGGCGCCACAACTCGAGGAAGACTTCGTTGGCGATATCGTCGGCCATCATTTCCGATCCCGTCTGGCGCGCCACGAAGCGGTAGACCCGCGCGTGGTGACGCATGAACAGGAGCCGCACGGCGGCTCGGTCGCCCTTCGCGACCCGGTCGACAAGCGCGCGATCGGTCTCCGTCGCTGCCGTCATGGCCGGTCGAGCCGCCTGGCTCCTGTCTGCTCTGTCGCTGATCGGCCCAAAAAGGTTCATCCTCCGCCAAGGAATTTTGCGGAGGCTAACCGAAGAGCGCGGAGGTTGCCAGAGGTGCGCCTCTTCCTTCTCCCACAAGGGCAGAAGGGAAGAGCTTCGCGGACCGCTTCTCACTCCAAGAAAGACTTCGCCTTCATCGTCGCGGGCACGGGAACGCCCAGTCGGCTCAGCACCGTCGGCGCCAGCTGCAGCTGGTCGAGTAGTGTGTCCGCATCCGGCCCTTTGCCTTGTCCAAAATAATACAGCGCGAAATCCTGCATCTCGTCGTCATGGCCGCCGTGATGGCCACGATCGGTCTGGCCGTGATCGGCGGTGACGATCACCTCATAGCCGGCTTCGATCCAGCGTGGCAGGAAGGCGGCCAGCATGCCGTCCATCGCATAGACGGCATGGTCCATCTCGTGGCAGTCGTGGCCGAAGCGGTGTCCCATCGAATCCAGCGTGCAGGTGTGCAGGATGCCGTAGTCGATGCCATGGCGTTTCGTCAGCATGGTCAGCGTCGCGAACAGGTCGACATCGCTCGGCGTCATCTGGTTGCGGAGATTGTAACCGGTCATGGTGTGGAAGCGGCCATGCGTGATCGGCCCGCCTGGCTCGTCGAATTCCATGCCCTCCACCAGGTCGAACGGGTAGGCGCGGAAGAATTCCGACCAGTAGGAATGGGTCACCGCCCCCGTCTTGCCGCCTGCCTTGCTGACCTCGGAGAAGATATCGGGCTGCTCGACGCGGAAACGGTTCTCATTGGAGAGAATCCCGTGCACCTGCGGCGAAACCCCGGTGTGGATCGAGGCATAGCAGCAGGCCGAGGTCGACGGCAGCACCGAGCGCATCTTCCAGACGCGCGCCTCGCCCGATTGCACCCAGCCTTCGAGATTGCCCATCAGCCGGCGCCAGTTCCGGTAAGGCACGCCATCGAGGATGATCAGCAGAAGCTTGGATTTGAGCGCCACGGGCTGCTCCATGCGGTTGGCGGTTGAAACGGGAACGCCGTGTGCCGTCCCGGGCACACGGCGTTCTGATAGATGAAATCGGACGATCAGGGTCCGCTCAAGCGTTGAGCCAGCACTCGGCAAGCGCGTAGCCGTCCATCATTTCGCCGATAGGGCTCTTGGCATAGCCGCCGATCTTGTTGGTGGCGGCCGCGTCGATGAACTGGTTGAAGAAGGGCACGATCAGCCCGCCTTCGTCACGCATCATCACTGCCATATCGTGGTAGATCGCCTGGCGCTTGGCCTGGTCGAGCTCGCCGCGCGCGGTAAACAGCATCTTGTCGAATTCCGGCCGCTTGAAGCGCGTGTCGTTCCAGTCGGCGGTCGAGACATAGCCGGTGGAATACATCTGGTCCTGCGTGGCGCGTCCGCCCCAGTAGGAGAGCGAGAAGGGCTGCTTGTTCCAGACCTCCGACCAGTAGCCGTCGCCGGGTTCGCGCTTGATCTCGATCTTGATGCCGGCTTTGGCGCAGGACTGCTGATAGAGCTGTGCGGCATCGACGGCGCCCGGGAAGGCGACGTCCGAGGTGCGCAGCACGATCGAGCCGCTGTGGCCTGATTTCTTGTAGGCTGCCGCCGCCTTGTCCGGATCGAACTTGCGCTGTTCGATATCGGCGGAAAACAGCGGATAGGCCTCGTTGATCGGGAAGTCGTTACCCACCGAGCCATAGCCGCGCAGGATCTTTTCCAGCATCTCGTCGCGGTCCATGGCTAGCTTCAGCGCCATGCGCAGATCGTTGCTGTCGAAAGGTGCGGTGTCGCAGAACATGTTGAACGGATAGTAGCCCTTGCCCGAGACGTTCTCGATGGAAACGCCCGCGATGCGCTTGACCAGATCGACGACCTTGGGTTCGACGCGGTTGATCATGTGCACCTGGCCGCCTTGCAAGGCTGCAAGCCGTGCGGTCGCATCATTGATGACGATGATCTCGACCTGGTCGGCATGGCCGGCCTTGTCGCCAAGCCAGTAATTGGCGAAACGCTCGCCGCCATGGCGCACGCCTGGCTGGTTGACGCTGACCTTGTAGGGTCCGGCGCTGATGCCGGCATTCGGATCGTCCTTGCCGCCATTCGGCTGGATGACGAGATGGTAGTCGGCCATCAGATAGGGGAAGTCGGCATCGGCGTCGCCGAGCGTGACGATGACTTCCTTGCCGCTCGCCTTGACGCCCTTGATGTTCTTGAGGATGCCGAGTGCTCCGGACTTGGACTTCTCGTCCGCATGGCGCTCGATGGTGGCGGCAACGTCCTCCGCGCCGACCGTCTTGCCATTGTGGAACTCGATGCCATCGCGGATCTTGATCGTCCATGTCTTGGCGTCGGCTGAGGCGCCAATCTCTTCGGCAATCAGGTTGACCAGCTTGTTGTCCGGTGTGAGGCGCACAAGATACTCGCCCCAAAGCTTGCCGAAGCTGAAGGTTACCTGGCTGAGATTCAGCGCCGGATCGAGGCTGTTGGTGGATTCCCCGCCCTGCAGGCCAGCCTTGATGATACCGCCCTTCACCGCCGTCTGGGCAAATGCCTTGCCGGCCAGCGCCGGCATCATGGCCGCCGATACGCCGAGCGCGGCGGCGCGCCCAAGAAAGGCACGGCGCGATATCCGGCCGTGACCGGCGAGTTCGGCGAGATAATCGAGTTCAGTTTTCATGTCCTACCCCTGTTTAAAAGTCGTGCGAGCGGCGCTGGTCCCGAAGGACGTGTGGCGCTCTAGTGTTGCATCCGGATGACGGTCGCTGACGCCCCTATGTGGCAGCTTGGTCTGACACAATTTCCAGGGGAAGCGCCTGCCTTTTTCTTCCGGCAGTATTGGTTCCCAGTTTTCCCGGAATTGCTTTAGTTCCCCGCGCTGGCCATGCGCCGTCCCTTGATTGCCTTTTCCAGCCAGCCGATTTCCATCTCTGGAACGGAGGAGAGCAGCAGGTCGGTGTAGGCGTCGAAGGGCGGGCTCAGCACCTTGCCCTTGGGGCCGTAACGCACCACCTCGCCGCGATACATAACCGCGATTGAATCGGCGATCGACTTCACCGTGGCAAGGTCATGCGTGATGAACAGATAGGCGACGTTCTCTTCCTTCTGCAGCTCCAGCAGCAGCTCGAGGATGCCGTGTGCCACCAGCGGATCGAGCGCCGAGGTCACCTCGTCGCAGATGATCAGCTTCGGCTTGGCGGCAAGCGACCGGGCGATGCAGACACGCTGCTTCTGGCCGCCGGAAAGCTCGGCCGGGTAGCGGTCGGAAAATCCCTTGCCCATCTCGATCTTGTCGAGCAGTTCGGCAACGCGCCTGTCGCGCTCACGGCCGCGCATGCCGAAATAAAACTCCAGCGGCCGGCCGATGATGGTGCCGACGGTCTGACGCGGGTTCATCGCCACATCGGCCATCTGGTAGATCATCTGCAACTGGCGCAGATCCTCCTTCGGCCGGTCGGCCAGCCTGTTGGCCAGCGGGCGTCCGTCGAAGGTGACGGTGCCCTGTTCGGGTGGCAAAAGTCCCGTGATGGCGCGCGCCAGCGTCGACTTGCCGGAGCCGGACTCGCCGACCACGGCCAGCGTCTGGCCCGGATAGATGTCGACGGATACGTCCTTCAGCACCTTGATATGGCTGCGGCCATAGGCGGCGGTGACGTTCTTCACCGACAGGAACGGCGACGTGCCGGGCTTCTGCTCCTGGTGTTCGATCTCATGCACCGAAACCAGTGCGTTGGTGTATTCCTGGCGCGGCTCCTTGATGATCTGCCTTGTGCCGCCCCATTCGACCAGCCTTCCATGGCGCAGCACCATGATCTCGTCGGAGACCTGGGCGACGACGGCAAGGTCGTGCGTGATGTAGAGCGCAGCGACATGGGTGTCGCGGATGGCGTCCTTGATCGCCGCCAGCACGTCGATCTGCGTCGTCACGTCGAGCGCCGTTGTCGGCTCGTCAAAGACGATCAGGTCCGGCTCGGAGCACAGGGCCATCGCCGTCATCACACGCTGCAACTGGCCGCCCGAAACCTGGTGCGGAAAACGCTCGCCGATGGTTTCAGGGTTCGGCAGGCTGAGCTTCTTGAACAGCGCAACCGCGCGCTTCTCGGCCTCGGCGCGTGTCGCGGTGCCGTGCAGCAGGGTGGCTTCCACCACCTGGTCCATCAGTCTGTGCGCCGGGTTGAAGGCCGCGGCCGCCGACTGCGCGACATAGCAGACCTCGCGGCCGCGTAATTTGCGGAAGCCGTCCTTGCCGCCCTTGAGGATGTCGCGGCCGTTCAGGATCACCTCGCCGCCTGTGATGCGCACGCCGCCGCGGCCGTAGCCCATAGACGACAGGCCGATAGTCGACTTGCCGGCGCCGGATTCGCCGATCAGGCCGAGCACCTTGCCCTTCTCGAGCGTCAGTGAGACATCGTGCACCAGCACGATGTCCTTCGGCGGTTCGCCGGGCGGGAAGACGGTAGCCTCGATGCGCAGATTGCGGATGTCGAGCAGCAGGCCTGACTTCGGTTGCCCGAGCTTCGCTTTGGTGTCGGCCATCACCCGCGTCCTCCCTTGAGGCTTGTCGTCCGGTTGAGCACCCAGTCGGCAACCAGGTTGACGGAAATCGCCAGCAGCGCGATCGCCCCCGCTGGGATGAGTGCGGCCGCGATGCCGAACACGATGCCGTCTTTGTTTTCCTTGACCATGCCGCCCCAGTCGGCGTCCGGTGGCTGCACGCCAAGGCCGAGGAACGACAGCGTCGACAGGAACAGCACCGCGTAGATGAAGCGCAGACCGAGTTCGGAAACCAGCGGCGACAATGCGTTGGGGAGGATCTCGCGGAAGATGATCCAGCCGCTGCCTTCACCGCGCAGTTTCGCCGCTTCGACATAGTCCATGACGTTGATGTCGACGGCGACCGCGCGCGACAGGCGATAGACGCGGGTCGAATCCAGAATGCCCATCACCAGGATCAGCGTCACCAGATTGGTCGGCAGCACCGACAGCACGACGAGACCCATGATCAGCGTCGGGATCGACATCAAGAGATCGACGAGGCGCGACAGCAGCGTGTCAAACCAGCCGCCGAAGACGGCCGCCGAGAAGCCGAGAATGGCGCCGAGCGAGAACGACAGCGCGGTGGCCAGCACCGCGATGAACAAAGTGATGCGGGCGCCGTAGATCATGCGCGACAGCAGGTCTCGGCCGAGATTGTCGGTGCCCAGCAAATGGGCAGCCGACATCGGTTCCCAGACATCGCCGACGATTTCGCCATTGCCGTGCGGCGCGATCCAGGGGGCGAAGACCGCCGCAAGCACGAACAGTGCCGTCAGCACGATGCCGATCAGCGCGGGGATGGGGATGCGTTTGATATCGAGCATATCCGCCCCCTATTTCGGATGTCTGAGACGCGGATTGGCGACGATCGCCGCTATGTCCGCAATGATGTTCAGGCTGATATAGACGGCGGCGAAGATCAGGCCGACCGCCTGCACCACCGGCACGTCTCGCTTGGTGACGTGGTCGACCAGATACTGTCCCATGCCCGGATAGACGAAGATCACCTCGACCACGACGACGCCAACGATCAAGTAGGCGAGGTTGAGCATGACGACATTGATGATCGGCGCGATGGCGTTGGGGAAGGCGTGCTTGCGGATGACGTTGAAGGCCGACAGGCCCTTCAATTCCGCCGTCTCGACATAGGCCGACTGCATGACATTGAGGATCGCCGCGCGTGTCATGCGCATCATGTGGGCGAGCACGACCAGCGTCAGCGCCGTCGCCGGCAAGGCGATCGCCTGCATCCGTTCGCCAAAAGGCATGCCGTCATAGACGGTCGAAATGCCGGGGAATATCTGCCATTTCACGGCGAAGAAATAGACCAGCACATAGCCGATGAAGAATTCGGGAAACGAGGTCGAGGCCAGCGCCAGCCCGGAGATCAGCTTGTCGACCCAGCCATTGCGGTAGCGCACCGCGATCAGGCCGAGGATGATCGCCAGCGGCACGGCGACGATCGCCGCCCAGAAGGCGAGGAACAGCGTGTTCCACAGCCGTCCCTTGATCGACGTGGCGATGTCCTGCCCGCTCGACATGGCCGTGCCGAGATCGCCGGTCAGCACGCCGCCCAGCCAATGAAAATACCTGAGATAGGCTGGCTGGTTGAGTCCGAGCTGCTCGCGCAGATTGGCAAGCGACTCCGGCGTCGCCGACTGTCCGAGAATGGCTTGCGCGACGTCGCCGGGCAGGATCTGGGTGCCGGCGAAGATCAGGACCGAAACGGCCAACAAGAGCAGAATGCCCAGCGCAACGCGCTGGGCCACCAGTTTCAAGATGGGTGAGGACATATCCGCAAGGCCAAGCTCAGGCTTCGAGCCAGCACTTCGCCAGCGCGTAGCCGTTCATCAGCTCCTGATGCGGATCGTCGACCCAGCCGCCGACCTTGGCGCCGGTAGCGTCGATGAACTGGTTGAACATCGGCAGGATCAGGCCGCCCTCGTCTCGTACCAGGACAGCCATGTCATGATACATCTGCTTGCGCTTGGTCTCGTCGAGCTCGGCGCGCGCCGCCAGCACCATCTTATCGAAGTCAGGACGCTTGAAACGCGTGTCGTTCCAGTCGGCGGTCGACAGATAAGCGGTGGAGTACATCTGGTCCTGGGTCGAGCGGCCGCCCCAGTATGACGCGCAGAAGGGCTGCTTGTTCCAGACCTCGTTCCAATAGCCGTCGCCGGGCTCACGCTTCAGCTCGATCTGAATGCCGGCCTTGGCCGCGCTCTGCTGGAACAACTGCGATGCATCGACGGCGCCCGGGAAAGCGACGTCCGAGGTCCGCAGCAGGACCGCGCCGTCGTGGCCGGACTTCTTGAAGTGGAACTTGGCCTTGTCGGGATCGTACTTGCGCTGCTCGATCTCGGTAAACAGCGGATAGGACGCATTGATCGGGAAGTCGTTGCCGAGCGAACCGTAGCCGCGCAGGATCTTGTCCAGCATTTCCTCGCGGTCGATGGCCAGCTTCAGTGCCATGCGCAAATCGGCGTTGTCGAACGGCGCCGTGTTGCAATGCATGATGAACACGTAGTGGCCAGGACCCGCGTGGTTGCGGATGGTGACGCCCGGCAGGCGCTTGATCAGGTCGACGATCTTCGGCTCGACGCGGTTGATCACGTTGACCTGGCCGCCCTGCAGGGCGGCCGTGCGCGCCGTCGCATCGTTGATGACGATGATCTCGATCTGGTCGGCATGGCCCATCTTGTCGCCCTGCCAGTAATTGGCGAAACGCTCGCCGCCATGGCGCACACCGGGCTCATTGGTCGTGACCTTGTAAGGACCGGCCGAAATGCCTGCGTCAGCCTTGTCCTTGCCGCCATTTGGTTGGACGATCAGGTGATAGTCGCTGAGCAAATAGGGCAGATCGGCATTGGCCTCCTTCAGCGTCAGCACGACTTCCTTGCCGCTGGCCTTGATGGTCTCGATACCTTTCATGTAGCCGAGCGCGCCGGATTTCGACTTCTCGTCGGAATGGCGCTCAAGTGTGGCGGCCACGTCCTCGGCGGTCACTGTCTTGCCGTTGTGGAATTCGACGCCGTCGCGGATCTTCAGCGTCCACACCTTGGCGTCGTCCGACGAGCCGATCTCCTCGGCGATGCGGTTCTCGAGCTTGCCTTCCGGCGAAAGCTCGACGATCAATTCGCCCCACATCTTGCCGAAGGCGAACGGCACCTGAGTCATGAACAGTGCCGGATCAAGGCTGTTGGTGGATTCGCCGCCGACAAGTCCGGCCTTCAGTGTGCCGCCCTTGACCGGGCCTGCCGCGCGTGCAGCGCTTGAAAGCAGCGAGTTGGCGAAGGGCGCGGAGATACCGAGCGCCGCCGCCCGGCCGAGAAAATCACGACGGCTCAGTTTGCCCGACGCGACACGCCGGCTAAGAAATTCCAGTTCGTTCGACATTTTGAGTTCCTCACTCTGTTGGTTCGACTCTGCGGTCGTTTTTCTTGTTTCTTGTGAGGAGAATAATGACCGCAAGGGAAAGCGGTAAGCAAGACCGAATGCGACATGCCGTGGCGTAAATCGTACGTCGCAATTGGACCAATCAAATCGGCATTCAAAGAAGCGCGCGCGGCACCTTCCCCTCGAAATTGCGCTCGAAGACGAGAGTTTCGTCCTCATAGGCCTCGATTCTGGCGCTGACGATGAAGTTTTGCGCATCCGATCGCATTTCGGCTGTCGTTTCGGTGCGTACTGACCATCCGTTTCGCGACAGGGTCTGCGTCCAGTGCGTCTTCCCCGAGGCCGACAGCGGATCGTCGGGATGGATCGTCCAGGTCTCGCGGGCGATGCTGCCATTGGCGAGGCCATGGGCGAGATCACGCACCTCGCCGAAATCGTCAACAATGGAAAGCGTCACCATTCCGGTCTTCTCATCACGATCGACATGACGCTCTGAATTGGCGGCGCGGATCGTCTCTGTTGCCCAGGGGGTGGCACCTTCCGGCTCGGCGAACGTTACTTCGTCGCCTGTCGCCAGCGGCCGCAGCGGCAAATTGAGCGTCGCCGTCGACAAGGTGAGCTGGACCGGCTCCGGCGACGGCCAGATGGCAGGCCAATAGGCGTTCGAAACGGCAACACGCAGCCGGTGGCCGGCCGGCACACGATAGGCGCATTGATCGAGCACGACGCGCACCGAGACGGTTTCGCCCGGCACCAGCGCCTCGGGGAATTCGTGCGAATTGCGGTGCGTCAGATTGAGCACGCCATAGGAGATCAACTCCGAGGCGCCGTCGGGATGCACATCGCAAAGCCGGACCGCGATGTTGGCCTGCGGACGATCAGAGGACAGCCGCAGCTCGACCTCCGGCGCTCCGACGATGTCGATAGGCTCGCTGAGTTCCGGCTGGTCGAAACACACCGACAGCGCATCGTCGGGGCGCTGGTCGCCGGGCAGTTCGGGACCGAAGGTGAAGGGAAAATACTCGCCGCCGGCCAGGCCGCAGCTTTGCGGAGAGGCGATGATGGCGGGTTTTTCCGTTGAGGAGATCAGATCGACCGTTTGCATCTTAATGGTTGGCGAGGGCCATTCCTGCTCCGCCACCCAACGGCCGGGACGCTCGGGGTGCCAGCGCGCCGGACGCACGCTGTCCATGACATAGGCGCGGTAGGCCGGGTCGGCCTCGACGCCGGTGTCGACACCCTTCAGCCAGCGGTCCCACCAGCGCAAGGCCTCCTGCAGGAAGCCGATGGCAGGCTTGGGCCCGGCGTAGTGCGGGTATTTGTGGATCCATGGCCCGACGATGCCCTTGACCGGGGCTTGGATGTTGGTCGCCAGATGCGAGACGGTGTTGCGGTAGCCGTCATGCCAGCCGCCGATCGACAGCACGGCGGCTTTGACGGCGGAAAAATCCTCGCAGATCGAGCCGCGCTTCCAGTAGGCATCACGGTGCTGGTGTTTCAGCCACAGCGGCGCCAGGAAGGATTGGTTCTCCAGCCGGGTCAGCCACAGATCGCGCCACCGGTTGTCGCCGGCCAAAAGCGGATCCGGCGGCCGCGACGAGTAGGACAGCATGGTCGAGGCCCAGCCGAAATTCTCGATCAGCAGGCAGCCGCCCTTGTAGTGGATGTCGTCGGCATAGCGGTCGACGGTCGAGCACAGGCTGATCACCGCTTTCAGCGCCGGCGGCCGCTTGGCCGCCACCTGCAGGCAGTTGAAGCCGCCCCAGGAAATGCCCATCATGCCGACATTGCCGTTGCACCAGGGCTGGCTTGCCGCCCAGGCGATGACGTCGCAGGCGTCCTGCAATTCCTGCTCGGAATATTCGTCGTCCATCAGCCCTTCGGAATCGCCATTGCCGCGCATGTCGACGCGGATCGAAGCATAGCCGTGGCCGGCGAAATAAGGATGCGTCAGCTGATCGCGAAAGATGGTGCCGTCGCGCTTGCGGTAGGGCAGATGCTCTAGGATGACAGGCACCGGATCGTCGCCCGCATCCTCCGGCATCCACACCCGCGCCGACAGGCGGCAGCCATCCGGCGTGACGATGCCCATATCCGGGAATTCGACGATTTTGCGGGCAAATTCGGTGACGGTTTTCATGGCATGCTCCAGGATCGCCAGATGATGGAACCTGCCGTGCCGCGTCGTGGGCCAGCCAACGAATTCGGCTGGTCAATCCGCGTCAGTTCAGCGGGATATCGTTATCGTCCTTGTTCGCCTGATAGATGTTGGACAATTCATCGTAGCGCGCCGAAATCGCGCCGATACGGGTCTCCAGCCGTCGCCGCTCTGCCTCGGGCAACGCTCGCACCAGCCTGCGGATAGAAAAGCTCTTCCAATAGGCATTCTCGGCATTGTAGCCGCCGGGATCGAGGGTGAAGACCTCTTTCAGGATCTTCAGGTCGTGCGGGATGGCGAAGCTGTCGCGCGAATCCTCGTGGCTGAACAGATAGTAGAAATTATCGAAGCCGGTCCAGGTGATCGCCGACAGGCACAACGAGCAGGGTTCGTGCGTGGCGATGAAGATGGCATCTTTCGTATCGACGCGCTCAGCCCTGGGCATTTCGTAGAAACGCTTCAGGCAGTGTACCTCGCCATGCCAGAGCGGGTTTTCCATCTCGTTGTTGGTTTCAGCCAGCACCAGCGAACGGTCGTCCTTGCGCAGGATCGCCGCGCCGAACAGCTTGTTGCCATAGGTAACGCCCTCGGCCGTCTTCGGCACGATGTCGTGCTCGATCACATCGAGCAGGCGGTCGATCAGTGAAATATCGGTCACAGGAGGCTCTCGTTGGGCAAGTGGATCTCGTAGGCGTGCGAGAAATGGAACTCTTCGAGATTGGAGCCATCGCCGCCACGGTCGACGATCAGGAAGTCCTGAGCCTCGCCGAGCGGCGTCAGCACGCCATGCCAGAGATTGCGCCGGTAATTGATGCCTTGTCCGGGTGCGGTGATGAAGGCATGCGGCTCGCCCGGCCCCTGCTCCCCGTCATGGCAGACGACGACCAGGAAGGGGCGCGGCGAGAGCGGGATGAAGGCCTGGCTGCCGAAGGGATGGCGCTCGACCATGCTCAATTTCAGGGGCAATTCGTAGGGCGTGCCGCGCACCATCGAGATCAGCACGCGGGCGTTCGGACCGGTTGCTTCGGCGGTAGCCAGATCATGATAGCGCTCGGCCCTGCCGCCATTGATCGGGTAGTGGTTGTCGCCGCCCATGTCGATGACATCGCCGAAGGGGGCAAAGCCCTCGCGGGTCAGCGGCCGCGCGACGATACGGGTCACAGCGCGCGCCTTGCGATGCCGGCGCCGCCGAGCTTGGCGTGCCGGTTGACGTCCTTGTAGAGCAGATAGCGGAATTTACCCGGGCCACCGGCATAGCAGGCCTGCGGGCAGAAGGCGCGCAGCCACATATAGTCGCCGGCCTCGACCTCGACCCAGTCCTGGTTGAGGCGGTAGACGGCCTTACCCTCCAGCACATAGAGACCGTGCTCCATGACATGGGTCTCGGCGAAGGGAATGACCGCGCCGGGTTCCAGCGTGACAATGGTCATGTGCATGTCGTGGCGCAAATCTGCCGGATCGACGAACCGCGTCGTCGCCCAGCGGCCTTCGGTGCCGGGCATCGGCGTTGGCGCGATCTCCTGCTCATTGGTGAAGAAGGCTTCCGGCACATCGAGACCGTCGACCACCTCGTAAGCCTTGCGAATCCAGTGGAAGCGCACGGCGGCCCTGCTTTCGTTGCGAACCGTCCAGCCGCTGGCCGGCGGCAAGAAGGCAAAGCCGCCGGGCCGCAACACATGCGTCTTGCCGGCAAGCAGAACCGTCAGTTCGCCTTCGACCACAAACAGAGCGCCTTCGGCGCCGGCATCGGGTTCCGGCCGATCGCTGCCGCCGCCGGGCGCGACCTCGACAATGTATTGCGAGAACGTCTCGGCGGGCCTCGGCCGGCCTCGACCCTGTTCCCTGGTCGATTCCGCCGTCAGCCGTTTGGCCTTGGCCAGCTTGCCGGCAAGGTCGGGATGGGCGTTGAGCACCGAAAGCCGTTCGGTTTCGCTGGCGGAGCGGAAGATACGGCAAAGCGCATTGTGCAGGCCGCCCGAAGTGTCATGCGCCGGGCCTAGTTCCAGTTCGTAGGCGCGTTCGGCGATCCAGGGCGAATGCTCGAACACGCCGCCGAAAGTGTGGACGAAGGTCTCGAATTCCATCTTCGATGGACGGAGTGCCGCCGGTTGATAAGGATTGACCTCTTGCCAGTGCTTGGCGATGTCGATGCGCCTCGCCAGCCAGACCTTGTCGTGCGACTTCACATAGTCGACGAAGCGCTTCAGCGCCGCCACCCGGCCCGGCCGCCCGACGAGGCGGCAGTGCAGGCCGATGTTCATCATGCGTGGCCGGCCGGCCTTGCCCTCGGCATAGAGCGTATCGAAGCTGTCCTTCAAATAGGCAAAGAACTGGTCGCCCGAGTTAAAACCTTGCGGCGTGGCGAACCGCATGTCGTTGGCGTCGAGCGTATAGGGGATGATGAGCTGCGCGCCGCCCTCATGCTCGAACCAGTACGGCAGCTCGTCGTCATAGGTGTCCGACACATAGTCGAAGCCGCCTTCTTCCGCCACAATCCGCACCGTGTTGATCGATGTGCGACCCGTATACCAGCCGGTCGGGCGCGCGCCGGTCACTTCGTAGTGCAGCTTGATCGCCGCCTCGAGGTCGCGGCGCTCATCCTCGGCGCTGTGGTCGCGGTAGTCGATCCATCTTAAGCCGTGCGAAGCGATCTCCCAGCCGGCGTCCTGCATGGCCGCTACCTGATCCGGCGAACGGGCGAGCGCTGTGGCGACGCCGTAGCAGGTGATCGGCACTTGCGACTCGGTGAACAGCCGGAGCAGCCGCCAGAAGCCGGCGCGGGCGCCGTATTCGTAGATGGATTCCATGTTCCAGTGGCGTTGACCCACCCAGGGTGCGGCGCCGACGATTTCCGACAGGAAGGCTTCGGACGCCTTGTCGCCATGCAACACGCAGTTTTCGCCACCTTCCTCGTAATTGACGACGAACTGCACGGCGACATGTGCACCGCCAGGCCATTTCGGGTCCGGCGGATTGGCTCCGTAGCCACGCATGTCTCTGCTGTAACGCATCGTCCCTCCCGCCGGGCACGGCCCGAAGTATGATCAGAATATCGAAAGGGTGCTTCTCGCATTCCCCCGAAAATTTTTGAAAGTGTTTTTGTCGCACTCCGCTCGACCGGGACTTATGCATCGCCTTTAATTGGCGCACAATTCACTGTTGATACTTGACCGTACCGGGCCAATTCGCTCGTACCGGAAATGGGAGGCGGCCAATGGCAGAAACGTCGAAAGCCGACGGCGGGCGTCTGACGACCCATGTCCTCGACACGGCGACCGGCAAGCCTGCGGCGGGACTGTCGATCGCGCTCTATCACCTCGAGGGCAAGGAGCGGACACATCTGAAGACCGTTCTCACCAATGCCGACGGCCGTTGCGACAAGCCGCTGCTCGCCGGCGCGGAATTCCGCACCGGCGAATACGAACTGGTCTTCGCCGCCGGCGACTATTTGCGCCAGCAGGGGTTGAGCCTGCCGAAACCGGCCTTTCTCGATGTGATACCGATCCGCTTCGGCATGGCCGAGCCTGTGCATTATCATGTGCCACTGCTGGTCTCGCCCTACGGTTACTCGACCTACAGGGGGAGCTGAGGCATGACCAAAATTAGCATCCGCAACGAAATCCGCTTCATTCTCAATGGCAGGGATGTGGCGCTTTCGTCGGTGGCACCCGACGCGACCTTGCTCGACTGGCTGCGGCTCGACCGTTCGCTGCGCGGCACCAAGGAAGGGTGTGCCGAGGGAGACTGCGGTGCCTGCACCGTGCTGGTCGGCAAGCTGTCGGAGGGCGGCTTGGTCTATGAAAGCGTCAATGCCTGCATCCGCTTCCTCGGCTCGCTCGACGGCACCCATGTCGTGACGGTCGAGCATCTGCGCGGTTCACCCGGCCAGTTGCATCCGGTGCAGCAGGCGATGGTCGATTTCCACGGCTCGCAATGCGGCTTCTGCACGCCCGGCTTCGTCATGTCGCTCTATGGCTTGTGGATGAAGTCGCCTGATCCCTCGAACGCGGATGTCGAAAAGGCTTTGCAAGGCAATCTCTGCCGCTGCACCGGCTACGAGGCGATCATGCGCGCCGCGCAGGCCATCTCCAGCTACGGCAAGGCGGCAAAGGACCCGCTGGCCACGGAACGCAAGGCGATCACCGCGAGGCTCGAGGCCATGCGTGACGGCGCCCGGGTCGAGATCGGAACCGGCAAGGCGCGGCTGGTCGTGCCGGCCGATGTCGACGATTTCGCCGCCGTGCTGGACAAGGAACCCGGCGCTACCATCGTGGCCGGCTCGACCGATGTCGGCCTGTGGGTGACCAAGCACATGCGCGATATTTCACCGGCCATTTTCATCGGCGATCTCGACGGGCTTTGCACCATCTCGGAAGACAAGGGCGTCATTTCGATCGGCGCCGGCGTCACCTACACTGACGCCTTCGCGACATTGGCGAAGCGCATCCCGGCGTTGGGGCCATTGTTCGATCGCATCGGCGGCGAACAGGTGCGCAACATGGGCACCATCGGCGGCAACATCGCCAACGGCTCGCCGATCGGAGATACGCCACCGCCATTGATCGCACTTGGCGCAAGTCTCACCTTGCGCAAGGGCAAGAAGCAGCGGACGATCCCGTTGGAAACCTTCTTCATCGCCTACGGCAAACAGGATCGGCAGCCGGGTGAATTCGTCGAGGCCGTGCATGTGCCGGTGCCGGCCAAGGAAACGAAGTTTGCCGTCTACAAGATCACCAAGCGTCGCGACGAGGACATTACCGCGGCCCTTGGCGCGTTTTTCCTGGATCTGGCCAAGGACGGAACGGTGGCCGACATTTGCATCGCCTATGGCGGCATGGCAGCGACACCTAAACGTGCCCTCGGTGTCGAGCAGGCCCTGCTCGGCAAACCCTGGACGGAGGCCACGGTCGAGGCGGCCATGGCCGAATACGCCAATGATTTCACGCCGCTGACCGATATGCGGGCAAGCGCCGAATATCGGGCGCTGGCGGCAAAGAACCTGCTGTTGCGTTTTTTTGCCGAGACCAGCGGCACCAAGGCGCCATTCCAGGTCTCACGGCACGAGGCGGCGTGATGCATATCAGCGCCAGCAAACCAATAGGGTCCTTCTCCCCGTTCGCGGAGAGAAGATGCCGGCAGGCAGATGAGGGGCGGCGCCGTCGTCGATCGGTATCTGCAAACCAGTCAGGGTCAGCGTCGCCCCTCATCCGACCCTTCGGGCCACCTTCTCCCCGTGAGCGGGGAGAAGGGAAAAGAGGCATTCGATGAACAAGCACGCTGCCCCCAACCTCAAGGCTGAAAAGATCGCTGGCGGCGTCGCCACCGATCAGCGCCACGATTCCGCGCACAAACATGTCAGCGGCACCGCCGTCTACATCGACGACATGCCGGAACCATCAGGCACGCTGCATGGCTGCCTCGGGCTTTCCAGTGCCACGCATGCCACGATTACCAGCATGGATCTCTCGGCGGTACGCACGGCGCCCGGCGTTGTCGACGTGCTGACGGCCAGTGACGTGCCGGGCGAAAACGACATTTCGCCGACCGGCCGCCACGACGAGCCGGTGCTTGCCGACGGCAAGGTGCAATTCTACGGCCAGCCTATCTTCTGCGTTATTGCGCAAACTCGCGAGCAGGCGCGCCGCGCCACAAGATTGGCAAAGGTCGAATACAAGGAATTGCCTTTCGTCACCGACATCGGCGCGCTCGATCCGAAGAAGGACAAGCTCGTCACGCCGCCTCTCACCCTGAAGCGCGGCGATGCCGCTACGGCGATCCGTCAGGCGCCGCGCCGGCTAAAGGGAAAAATGCGCATCGGCGGCCAGGAACACTTCTACCTCGAAGGCCATATCGCCATGGCCGTTCCTGGCGAGGATCAGGACGTCACCATCTATTCCTCGACCCAGCATCCAAGCGAAGTCCAGCACATGGTCAGCCATGCGCTCGGCGTGCCGAGCAATGCCGTCACGGTGGAAATCCGCCGCATGGGAGGCGGCTTCGGCGGCAAGGAAACGCAGGGAAATCAGTTTGCCGCATTGGCCGCGATCGCCGCGAAGAAGCACCACCGCGCCGTGAAGATCCGGCCCGACCGCGACGACGACATGATCGCCACCGGAAAGCGTCATGATTTCCTCGTCGATTACGAGGTCGGCTTCGATGACGAGGGCAACATCCTCGGCGTCGATTTCATTTTCGCGGCGCGCTGCGGTTTTTCGTCGGACCTTTCCGGCCCGGTAACCGATCGCGCGCTGTTCCACTGCGACAACACTTATTTCTGGCCGGCGGTGCATGCGCAGTCGGCGCCGCTCTACACCAACACCGTGTCGAACACCGCCTTTCGGGGGTTCGGCGGCCCGCAAGGCATGGTCGGCGCCGAGCGCGTCATCGACGAGGTGGCCTTTGCCGTTGGCAAGGATCCGCTCGAAATCCGCAAGAAGAATTTCTACGGCACCAGTAGCGAGGAGGGCCGCAACATCACGCCCTACCACCAGACGGTCGAGGATAACATCATCCAGCGCATCGTCGCCGAGCTGGAGCAAAGCGCGAGCTATGCGCGGCGGCGGCGTGAAATATCGGCCTTCAATGCCAACAGCCGTTTCATCAAGCGGGGCCTCGCTCTGACGCCGGTCAAATTCGGCATCTCGTTCACCGCCACGCATTACAATCAAGCCGGCGCGCTGGTGCATGTCTACACCGACGGTTCGGTGCATCTGAACCATGGCGGAACCGAGATGGGGCAGGGCCTCTACGTCAAGGTGGCACAGGTGGTGGCGGAAGAGTTCCAGATCGATCTCGACCAGGTGAAGATCACCGCGACTACGACCGGCAAGGTGCCGAACACTTCGGCTACGGCAGCGTCGTCCGGCTCCGACCTCAATGGCATGGCGGCGCAGAATGGCGCGCGCCAGATCAAGGATCGGCTGACCGATTTCGCCGCCGAAAAATATCAGGTGCCGCGTGATCAGGTGCTGTTCCTGCCCAACCGGGTGCGTATCGGCAACCAGGAAATCGCCTTCGCCGACCTCGTCAAGCAGGCCTATATGGCCCGCATCCAGCTGTCGGCGGCTGGTTTCTACAAGACGCCGAAAATCCACTGGAACCGCGACAAGGGCGAGGGCCGCCCCTTCTATTATTTCGCCTATGGCGCCTCGTGCTCGGAAGTCTCGGTCGACACGCTGACCGGCGAATACATGGTCGAGCGTACCGATATTCTCCATGACTGTGGCCGCTCGCTGAACCGGGCGATCGATATCGGCCAGATCGAGGGCGGCTTCATCCAGGGCATGGGCTGGCTGACGACGGAAGAACTGTGGTGGGACGCCAAGGGCCGGCTGCGCACGCATGCGCCGTCGACCTACAAGATCCCGCTCGCCTCCGACCGGCCGAAGATCTTCAACGTCACCTTGGCCGACTGGCCGGAAGCCGGCGAGCCAACCATCCACCGCTCCAAGGCGGTCGGCGAGCCGCCGTTCCCGCTCGGCATGTCGGTGCTGCATGCGCTATCGGACGCGGTGGCCAGTGTCGCCGACAACAGGATCTGCCCGCGCCTCGATGCTCCGGCGACCCCGGAGCGGGTTCTGATGGCGATCGAGCGGCTGAAGAAGGAGGCCGGCGCCTGAATCCGGCCCCAGGGTCGGCAATGCGTGCAATCCGGGCCGAAAAAACCTATATTTCCCATTCGGGAACGTGAACCATGAACTCGAAAGTGCAAAGCCTGAAAGCCTTTCTCGCCAGCGCCGGTCGGGTTGCCCTGGTCGAAGTGGCCGGAACAAAAGGCTCGACGCCACGCGAGAAGGGCGCCTTCATGCTCGTCTCGCAGACGGCGATCTTTGGCACCATCGGCGGCGGTCAGCTCGAATATATGGCGATCGACAAGGCCAGGCAGATGTTGGGCAAAGAAGCCCGCATCGAGGTTGACGAAGTCTGCGCTACCCTAGACGTCCCGCTGGGTCCCGAGATCGGCCAATGCTGCGGCGGGCGCGTTGAAGTCTTGATCCGGCTCGTCGATGCTGCGCTTGCCGGCGACCTGGTTGCGGCCGCGGAAGCCGAGGAGGCGCACCTGCCGTACGTCTACATCTTCGGTGGCGGCCATGTCGGCCAGGCGCTGGCATCGGCGATCGCACTTCTTCCCGTGCACGGCGTCGTCATCGAGACGCGGGCCGAAGCACTGGAAGGCATGCCCGAAACCATCGAGACACGGCTGACAGCTATGCCGGAAGCGATGGTGCGGAATGCCCCCGCCGGCGCCGCCTTCGCCATCCTGACCCACGATCATGCGCTGGATTTCCTGATCGTCGCGGAAGCGCTGAAACGCGGTGACACCGCCTATGTCGGCATGATCGGCTCGAAGACGAAGAAAGCGACGTTCAGGACCTGGTTCCTGAAATCGGCGGACGGCAGCCAGGCTGAGTTTGCCCGCCTCGTCTCGCCAATTGGCGGCGACACCGTCAAGGACAAGCGCCCTCAGGTCATCGCGGCGCTGGCTGCGGCCGAGATCATGACGGCGTTGGTCAATCACAACGCAGCCTTTAATGCCGACCATCAAATTCCGCATGGCAGGGTGATGGCAGGCTAAGCTGCGCCGCAGCTAAACCGGCCGTTTCAAACCCAGATGGTCGCGCAGCGTGCGGCCCTGGTATTCCGTCCGGAACAGGCCGCGCCGCTGCAACTCCGGCACGACGAGCGTGGCAAAGGCATCGAGTTCCCCGGGGAAATATGAGGGCATGACGTTGAAACCGTCGGCCGCCCCACCCTCGAACCGCGTCTGCAGTTCGTCGGCGACTTGGGCCGCTGTGCCGACGATGCGCCAATGGCCCCGCGCGCCGGCAAAATGCCGGGCGAGCTGGCGGATGGAGAGGCCGTCGCGGCGCGATTGCTCGATCACCAGCGCTTGCCTGCTCTTCATCCCCTCGCTCTCCGGCAGTTCCGGCAGTGGCCCATCGATCGGATAGCGCCACAGATCGGAGATGCTGAGATAGCTGGACAGCAGCGCCACGCCGACATCGTGGGGGATCAGCTCCTGCAATTCCTCGTATTTTTCACGGGCCTCCGCTTCGGTCTCCGCCACCACCGGTGCGACGCCCGGCATGATCTTGATGTCGTCCGGCTCGCGCCCGTAGGCCGGCAGACGTCCTTTGAGATCGTCATAGAAGGCCTTGGCTTCCTCGAAGGTCTGCGCCGCCGTGAACACCACATCGGCGGTGCGGGCGGCAAGGTCGCGGCCGACATCCGAGGCGCCGGCCTGAACCATCACCGGCGCGCCCTGCGGCGAGCGCGGCAGGTCGAGCGGATCGCGAACCGAAAAGCTCTGGCCGTTATGGCCGGAAGCCTTGCCGTGCCACAGGCCGGTCACCACCTCAGCGAACTCGCGCGCCCGTTCGTAGCGGTCGGCATGGGGCTTGAGGCCCGTCGCGCCGAAATTGGCTGCTTCGATGGGGCTGGCCGAGGTGACCAGATTCCAGCCGGCCCGGCCGCCGCTCAGATGGTCGATCGACAGGAAGGTTCGTGCCAGCCCATAGGGCTCGTTGTAGCTTGTCGACGCTGTCGAGACGAGGCCGATGCGGCTGGTCTGGACGGCGAGCGCCGAGAGCAGGCTGATCGGCTCGAAACCGATCGAGCGCGACGTCTGGCTGGCAATGCCGATATTGGCTTCACGCAGGCCGGCGGCGTCCTCGCAGAACACCATGTCGAACTTCGCCGCCTCCGCCGTGCGCGCCAGCTGGATGTAATGATCGATGTCTATGCCGGCGGTGACGTGCGCCTTGGGGTGGCGCCAGGCGGCGATGTGATGACCTGTCGCCCACAGAAAAGCGCCGAGCTTCATCTGGCGAGCGGTCATCGGTCACCTCCGCCGGCAAGCCCGAGATGCGAGCGCAACATCGTGCCGCGATAGTTCTCTCGAAACAAGCCACGCCGCCGCAGCGCCGGCAAGACCAGATCGACGAAATCGTCGAGCGCAGAAAGCTGTGCCGGCATCAGGATGTTGAACCCGTCGCAGCCTCTCGCCCGGAATTCCTTTTCCAGCCTCTCGGCGACGGCAGCCGGCTTACTATCGGCGATAAGCGCGACGTTCGTCAGCACTTTCACAGCATCCGGATCGCGTCCGCACGCCGTGACACGGCGCCTGATATCGTCATAGCGTTCGGTCGCGCCCTCCACCAGTCCGCCGTCCAGCAGGATGACATCGGCGGTGCGAGTGGCAATATCGAAGTCGGATTCCTGCAGGCCCGACAAGACGAGCACTGGCGTATCCTGCGGCGACCGGGCGACGTTCAGCGGTCCGCGCACGGAAAAGAATTCGCCCTTGTGCTCCAGCAGGTGCATCTTTTCGGGGTCGTGGAAGCGGCCGCCGCGCTGGTCGAACAGCAGCGCGTCCGCATCCCAGCCCTGCCACAGACCTTGCACGATGCCGATATATTCCTCACTGCGACGGCGGAAATCGTTAGGCGAAAATCCTTCGGGCCGGCTGAAATTGGCTGCTTCCCGTGGCGCTTGCGTCATGGTTGCGTTCCAGCCACTGCGGCCGTGGCTGATAACGTCGAGCGAAGCGAAACGGCGTGCCAGATTGTAGGGTTGGTGGGCAATTGTCGAGGCAGCGGCAACCAGGCCGATCCTGCTTGTGACAGTCGCCAGAGCGGCCAGCAAGGTCGTCGCTTCGAAGGGCATCCGTTTGTTCGCGGCTTCGCTTTCGGACGCTGGCGCGGCATCGGCAAGCAGCACCATGTCCAGCCCGGCTGCTTCAGCCTTTTGCACGAAACCAGCCAGGCGGCTGAATTCCAACCCAGTCTCGAGTGATGGATCGGCGAGCGAAACGGCAAGATGCATTGTGGCGCCGTTGTCCATCGAGGGTTCCCTATGAGATGAAATGCCACCCGAACTATGTTCGCCACATCCTGGGATGGCAACCGCCGGCGCTGGGCCAAACCGCCGCTCACCTACCGGCCAGTCCCTATTTGCCGGCCAGCCTTTACTTGCCAGCAAGAAGATCGTTGATCAGCCGCTGGCAGCGCTCGGCCATGAAGTCGAGCAGCAGCCGCACTTTTGGGTCCTGCAGCTTCTTGTGCGGATAGACGGCGGCGAACTGCACCGGTGTCGGTGGCGTGCTGGGCAGGATCACCTTCAGCCGCCGGTCGCGGATGAATGGCTCGACCTCGAAGCGCGGCTTGTTGATGATGCCGCGGCCTGAAAGCGCCCAGCCGGTGAGCACGTCGCCATCGTCGGTGTCGTAGGGCCCGTGTACCTCGAATTTCTGCGGGCCGGTGGGGGTCTGCAGCGTCCACACATATTCGCGCGCGCCGGAATAACGCAGCATCAGGCAGTCGTGCTTCTTGCCGATCAGCTCCTGCGGCTCCAACGGTTCGCCGCGCGCTTCGAGATATTTCGGCGCCGCGACCAGCACGCGCTCGCATTCCATGATGCCGCGCATCCTGAGGCTGGAATCCTCGATGATGCCGAGCCGGAAGGCGACGTCGATGCCTTCCTTCATGATGTCGACATTGTGGTCCGAGAGCCTGAGCCGCACCTCGATATCAGGGTATTTGTCGTGGAAATCGGGGATGCCCGAAGCGACCAGCCGGCGGCCGAGGCCGAGCGGTGCCGTGACGCGGATGGTGCCGCGCGGCTGGCCGGAAAGGGCAGAGACCGCCGCTTCCGCCTCGGTGATTGCCTCCAGCACCTGCTTGGCGCCCCCGTAAAAAACCGTGCCATGCTCGGCCGGCATCAATTGCCGTGTGGTGCGGTTGAACAGCCGCACGCCAAGGTGCTTCTCCAGTTCCTTGATGCGGTTGGAAGCGACCGCCGGCGAAATGCGCATGTCGCGCCCGGCCGCCGACAGATTGCCGAGTTCAACGACGCGAACGAAGACGGCGATATTGTCAAGATAGGCCATGCGGAGCACCTTCGCCGGTTTGCAGGATCAACCTAGTATTTTCCATTTTTTTTTGAAAGTCCTCGTGCGCCTCGCCTCTTTCCGTTTGCGCTCCAGCCCGTAAAGTCACCCAATCGGCAGGGACGATTTCAATGATGGATTTCGCGATTTTCTGGGATTGGCTGAGTTTTGCCGTGCGCTGGCTGCATGTCGTCACCGGCATCGCCTGGATCGGCTCGTCGTTCTATTTCGTCGCGCTCGATCTCGGCCTGCGCCAGCGTCCCGGCATGCCCGTCGGCGCCTTCGGCGAGGAATGGCAGGTGCATGGCGGCGGCTTTTATCACATCCAGAAATATCTGGTGGCGCCGGCCGAAATGCCGGAACACCTGACCTGGTTCAAATGGGAATCCTACGCCACCTGGCTGTCCGGCTTCGCCATGCTGTGCGTCGTCTATTATGCCGGAGCCGATCTGTTCCTGATCGATCCGAACGTGCTGCCGATGTCGGTGCCGGTCGGTATCCTGCTGTCGCTGGCAACGATCGGCGTAGGCTGGGTGGTCTACGATCTGCTGTGCCGCTCGCCGCTGGGCAAAAGCGATACCGGCCTGATGCTGGTGCTCTATTGCGTGCTGGTGTTCATCGCCTGGGGACTGACCCACCTATTCACCGGCCGTGCCGCCTTCCTGCATCTGGGCGCCATCACCGCCACGATCATGTCGGCCAATGTCTTCATGGTCATCATCCCCAACCAGAAGATCGTCGTCGCCGACCTCATAGCCGGCCGCAAGCCCGACCCGAAATACGGCAAGATCGCCAAGCAGCGCTCGCTCCATAACAATTACCTGACGCTGCCGGTCCTGTTCCTGATGCTGTCGAACCACTATCCGCTGGCGTTCGGCACTGAGTTCAACTGGGTCATCGCCTCGCTGGTGTTCATCATCGGCGTGCTGATCCGGCACTATTTCAACTCGGTCCATGCGCGCAAGGGCAATCCGACCTGGACCTGGATGGCGGCACTCGTCCTGTTCATCGTCATCATTTGGCTGTCGACCGCGCCGAAGGTGCTGACCGGCGAACCCAAGGAATCCGCGTCGGCGCAAATCTATGTCGCTTCAGCGCATTTCCCGGCGGTGCGCGACACCGTGCTCGGCCGCTGTTCAATGTGCCACGCGGCGGAGCCGGTCTATGAGGGCATCTATCATGCGCCCAAGGGCGTGATGCTCGACACCGATGCGGATATCGCCAACCACGCCCGCGAAATCTATCTGCAGGCCGGCCGCAGCCACGCCATGCCGCCCGCCAACGTCTCTCAGATCACCGACAAGGAACGGGCGCTGCTGGTGGCCTGGTTCGAAGGCGCAGGGAAATAGCATGAATTCGACACTTCTGCGCGGCCGCACGCTGTCCTTTGTGCGCTGGCCGCAAACTCTCGAAGACCATTCCGCCTGGCGCTACGAGGAGGATGGCGGACTGCTGATCCGTGACGGCAGGATCGTCGCCGCGGGTAGTTATGCCGATGTTGAAAAGCAAGCCGACGAAACGGTGAAAAGGATTAACCACCGGCCGCATCTGCTGCTGCCCGGCTTCATAGATGCCCATGCGCATTTTCCGCAGATGCAGATCATCGCCTCCTACGGCGCCGAACTGCTCGACTGGCTCAACACCTACACTTTTCCGGAAGAAACGAAGTTCGCCAACGCCCAGCACGGCCGCCGCATCGCGCGGCTGTTCCTCGACGAAATGGTGCGCCACGGCACCACGACGGTCGCCGCCTACTGCTCGGTGCACAAGGCCTCGGCCGAAGCCTTCTTCGCAGAATCGCATGACCGCAACATGCTCAACATCGCCGGCAAGGTGATGATGGATCGCAATGCGCCCGACGGCGTGCTCGACACCCCGCAATCCGGCTATGACGACACAAAGGCGCTGATCAAGGAGTGGCACGGCAAGGGCCGCCAGCACTACGCCATCACGCCGCGCTTCGCCATCACCTCGTCGCCGGAGCAGATGGAGATGGCGGGCGTGTTGTGCCGCGAACATCCCGGCCTGCACATGCAGACGCATCTGTCGGAAAACCACGCCGAGATCGCTTTCACGCAGGAACTCTACCCGTGGGCGCGCGACTACACCGACGTCTACGAGCATTACGGGCTGTTAGGCAAAAAGAGCCTGTTCGGCCACTGCATCCATTTGACGGAGCGCGAAGCGGATGCGCTTTCGGACTCGGGCTCGGTGGCGGTGTTCTGCCCGACCTCGAACCTTTTCCTCGGCTCCGGCCTCTTCGATTATCAGCGCTTTCGCCGACGCGACAAGCCGATCCGCATCGCCGCCGCCACCGATGTCGGCGGCGGCACCAACTACTCCATGCTGCGCACCATGGACGAAGGCTACAAGGTGATCGCGCTGAATGGCGAAAAGCTCAACCCGTTCCAGTCCTTCTGGCAGACGACGCGCGGCAATGCCGAGGCGCTGTCGGTGGTGGAAAAGATAGGCACGCTGGACGAAGGCAGCGACGCCGACATCGTCGTGCTGGACGCCAGGGCAACGCCGGGAATGCGGCTCAGGATGGAGACGGTCGAGACGCTGGCGCAGGAACTGTTTCTCCTGCAGACGCTGGGCGACGACCGCTCCGTCCGCGAAGTTTATGTGGCGGGGCGGCCAGCCAAGGCTGACATGAGCGCGGGGTAAGACCCCCTCACCCGGATTGCCAACCGAATTGCGAAGGCAATTCGGGGCAATCCGGCCTCTCCCCGAGGGGAGAGGAGGAAGCCGAGGCCCGTGCTCGTCTCTTCTCCCCTCGGGAGAAGGTGGCCACGCCACGGAAGCTTGACCGAGCGGAGCTTGTCGTACACACGACGTGTGACGATTTCGGAGAAAGAAAATGGCCGTTGCTGACGACATCGCTCTGATCAAGAGACAGGAAGAGACCCTTGTCTTCGCGACCTTCGACGAGGCCGTCGCTTTCAAAATCGGCTCCGCCATTCGCGATCGTGCAATCGCCGAAGATCTACCCATCATAGTCGACATCAGGCTGTGGGACCGGCCGCTGTTCTACGCCGCGCTGCCGGGCTCGAACGCTTCCAATCCCGACTGGGCGCGGCGCAAGATCAATGTGGTCAAACGGTTCCTGAGAAGCACCTATCGCATGGTGTTGGAACAGCAGCGCCCCGACCGCACCTTCAAGATTGGTGAAGGGCTGGATATTGCCGACTACGTGCTGGCCGGCGGTGGCTTTCCGGTGGCCGCCAAGGGCACCGGCGTCATTGGCGTCATCGCCGTTTCCGGACTGCCGGAGCGCGAGGATCACGGCGTCGTCGTCGATGCGCTGTGCGATCATTTGGGCGTCGACAAGCGCGGCTTGGCATTGCCTCGGGAAGCCGAATGACCGTGCTCGACCCCAAATCGTTCCTCGTCTCCATCTTCAACGCCGCCGTCGCCGCCGCCGATCCGGAACGAACCATCAGGGATCATCTGCCGGCCAAGCCCAAGGGCCGTACCATCGTCATCGGCGCGGGCAAAGGCTCGGCGCAAATGGCGGCAGCCTTCGAGAAAGTGTGGGACGCCCCCATCGAAGGGCTGGTCGTCACCCGCTATGGCTATGGCGCGACCTGCGAGCGCATCGAGATCATCGAGGCGGCGCACCCGGTGCCGGACGCTGCCGGCCTTGAAGCCTCGCGCCGGCTGCTGGCGAAGGTGCAAGGGCTGACGGCGGACGATCTGGTGGTGGCGCTGATTTCCGGCGGCGGCTCGGCGCTATTGCCGTCGCCGGCCGGCAGCTTGACGCTGGCCGACGAGATCGCCGTCAATGAGGCGCTGCTCGCCTCGGGTGCGCCGATCGCGGCGATGAACACTATCCGCAAGCACCTTTCCACCATCAAGGGCGGCAGGCTGGCGGCGGCCGCATGGCCGGCCAGGGTGGTGTCGCTGATCGTCTCCGATATTCCCGGCGATAATCCGGCAATGGTCGCCTCCGGCCCAACCGTACCGGATACAGGCAGCCGCGCCGACGCGCTGGCCTCGATATCGGCCTATGGCATGAAACTGCCGGCCTCGGTGATGGCGCATATCAATTCGTCGGCCGCCGATGCGCCAAGCCCGGATGACGAGCGCTTTTTGCGCAACGAGGTGCATCTGATCGCTTCGGCCGGGGTATCGCTGGAAGCCGCCGCTGCGGAAGCGAAACGGCAAGGCGTCGAGGCGGTTATCCTCTCCGATGCCATCGAAGGCGAAGCGCGCGAGGTTGGCGGTGTCCACGCCGCGATCACGCGTGAAGTGGCGACCCGCAACAGGCCTTTCTCGAAGCCGGTGCTGATCCTGTCGGGCGGCGAGACAACCGTGACGCTGCGCGCAAAAGGCAAGGGCGGCCGCAATTCGGAATTCCTGCTCGCCTTCGCCATCGGCATCAATGGCGTCGACGGTATCAATGCGCTGGCCGCCGATACTGACGGCATCGACGGTTCGGAAGACAATGCCGGTGCCTTTGCCGATGCTTCGACCGTGTCGCGCATGCGCGCTGCCGGGGTGGACGCCAAGGCTATGCTTGCCGGCAACAATGCCTGGACGGCCTTCAACGCGGTTGACGATCTCTTCGTACCCGGCCCGACCGGTACGAATGTCAACGATCTCAGGGCAATTCTGATCAGGTAGCCGCAGCAATTCCAGGAAGGTTTTCCGTCCGGAATCGCGCAAAACAGACCAATCAGGCGGCCATCAGCCGCTTCACCAGCTTCATATCCTGCAGGAACCGTTCGCGTTCAGCCTCCTTGTCCGCGGGTTCGCGGATGCGCAGGATGAAGGAGGGATGGATGGTGATGAACACGCGCAATCCGTCCTCGCGCTCGATCACTTGTCCGCGCATCTTTGTCACCGGAATCGCCTTGCCGAGCAGCGACATCGCCGCTGTCGCGCCGAGTGCCACGGCGAGGTTCGGCTTGATCAGCTCGAATTCTTGGTCGATCCACCAGCGGCAGGCCCGAATCTCACCGGAATTCGGTTTGGAGTGGATGCGGCGCTTGCCGCGCGGCTCGAACTTGAAGTGCTTGACCGCGTTGGTGACATAGACCTTTTGCCGGTCGACACCGGCATCGTCCAGGATCGTATCGAACACCTTGCCGGCCGGACCCACGAAAGGTTTGCCGGCGAGGTCCTCCTGATCCCCCGGCTGTTCGCCGACGAAGATCACCTTGGCATTGTCAGGGCCTTCACCGAAGACGGTCTGCGTCGCGTCGCGCCACAGCGGGCAGCGGCGGCAGCCTTTCGCTGCCTCGCGCAATTCCGGAATCGTGCTTGCATCATCTTCCGGTGCTTCGACGGGCTGCTTCGGCCAATGCCGTGCCTGCACCTTTGCGTGGTGCGGCGCGGGTGTTGTCGGCATCTTCGCAATCATGTCCTTGGCGGCCTTGTCCGCTCCTGCGATCATGTCTGGAATGAGCGAGGCCTCGGGAAGGTTCCGCCAATATTTCTTCGGCATCTCCTTCTGCATGGCTTTCACCTTCAATCGCGCCGGGTTGAAGATGTTCTCGAAATAGGTGCGCCAGAGCGCCTCGGTATCGTCCTGATCAGGCGCATCGCCCTTGGCCGCGCCCGGCCCGATCGCCAGCCTTTCGCCATCCCAGTCGGCAGAGGCATAAGGGGTCAGGATCGTCCAGCGCATGCCGGTGAAACGTCTGACGAAGAAATCGGCGTTGCGCTCGACGATGAAATGATCCGGCTCGAACCAGGCGACATAGCGCTCATCGGCACCGTCGCCGATTTTCCGGAAACGTACGAAGGCGTGCATCTTGTGGCTGTCGCGCCGCACCGCCTTCTCCATGGCCTCGAGCCGCCTGGTGTCGGAATCCGACGCGATTTCCAGCAGTTTAGCCTCGTCGCGCAATCGCCACAGCATTCGGTAGAGAAAGGCAAACCGGCCGGGATCGGAATGGCAGAACGCCGTTTCGGCATGCCCGAGGAAGTCGCGCGGCACGACGAGTTGCGCGCCCGCAGGCACTTCAGGCAATTGTGCCTGATCAGAGCCTGGCGCGACATGCCAGTCGACGTCCTCGGGCCTGACCTCATTCAAGGCCAGCCGCCGTGCCGCGTCACGCCAGCCCGCAAAATCCGTCTCGCTGTCGAGCCGAACTCTGTATCTGGCGAGATCGAGTTCCGCCGGCCGCATGATCAGAACAACGACAACTGTTCGCAGGAGGAGGCAATCTTTTCGCGCAGGCCGGCCTTGTCGGTCAGCGCGCCAGGTGACCAGCCTTCGGCGATGATGAACGGCCTGAGCTTGGCGATCGACTGGCCGATCCGTCCGACGTCCTCGAGCCGCATGCGCCGGTGCCGACGCGTCTCCAAAATCTTCGCCACCACCTTGGTGCCGAGGCCCGGCACCCGCAGCAGCGCTTCGCGGTCGGCGCGATTGATGTCGACGGGAAACTGCCCCCGGTTGCGCAGTGCCCAGCCCAGCTTCGGGTCGATGGCGAGATCGAGCATGCCGTCGCTGCTGCCGGCGAGGATTTCCGGTTGCGAAAAGCCGTAAAACCGCATCAGCCAGTCGGCCTGATAAAGCCGGTGCTCACGCATCAGAGGCGGCTTCTGCAGGGGCAGCGACGACGACGAATCCGGAATCGGACTGAAGGCCGAGTAATAGACCCGCCGCAGATGGTAGCTGCCATAGAGCCTGGCGCTCGTGTGCAATATGCCGTCGTCGGATGTCTTGTCGGCGCCGATGATCATCTGCGTCGACTGGCCGCCCGGCGCAAAGCGTTCGCGCTTTTTGGTCTTCAAAGTCGGCTCGGCCTTCTCCTCCATCTTCTGGCGCAGCCTGGCCATGGAAAGCCGGATTGTCTCCGGCTTCTTCTCGGGCGCCAGCCGCTTCACACCCTCGTCGGTCGGCAGTTCGACATTGATCGACAGCCGGTCGGCATAGAGACCGGCCTGCTCGACCAGTTCGGCCGAGCTTTCCGGGATGGTCTTCAAATGGATGTAACCGGAGAATTTCTCCTCCAGGCGTAGCCGGCGCGCCACCTCGACCATCTCCCCCATAGTCTCGTCCGGCGAGCGAACGACACCCGAGGACAGGAACAGGCCTTCTATGTAGTTGCGCCGGTAGAAATCCATGGTCAGCTTCACCACCTCGTCGATGCCAAAGCGGGCTCGCCGCACGTTGGAAGACGAACGGTTGATGCAGTAGCTGCAATCATAGATGCAGAAATTGGTCAGCAGGATTTTCAGCAGCGAAATGCAGCGGCCGTCCGGCGCGTAGGAATGGCAGATGCCCATGCCCGCGGTGGAGCCGATGCCGCCTGATTCCAGCGAGTCCTTTTTCGCCGCACCCGATGAGGCGCAGGACGCATCGTATTTGGCGGCATCGGAGAGGACAGCCAGTTTTTCACGGACGGTGAGTGCGCTCATCCGTTCATGATATGTTCTTATCCGCCCTTATGCCACCTCATTTGATGGAAACGGCGAAAAAGTGATCGCCCGCCCGGCCCTCAGACTTCGTGCTGATAGAGGTGGTAATCCAGTTCGCTGACCGTGCGTGCCACGCGCAGGTATTCGGACTGTTTGATCGCCACGAAGGTCCGGTGCAGGTCCTCGCCGAGCGCGTTCTTCAGGAAGCTGGACGCCCGGGCCGATTCGATCGCGGCGCGCCAGTCGACAGGCATGGTTGTGCGCGTGACCGCTGCCTCATAGCCGTTGCCGGTCGTTTCGGGCCCCGGATCGAGCCCTTCATCCATGCCCTTGATGATGCCGGCGAGCACGGTTGCGGCGATCAGATACGGGTTGGCGTCGACGCCCGACGGCCGGTGCTCGATGCGCCGGTTCTTGGCGTCGCCGGCCGGCACACGCAGCGCCACCGATCGGTTGTTGACGCCCCATGTCGGCGCCACCGGCGCATAGGATTGCGAGACGAAGCGCCGCCAGGAATTGGCGTGCGGCGCAAACACCAGCATCGATTCCGCCATGGTCTGGATGAGGCCGCCGAGCCCTTGCAGCAGCGGCAGCGACCAGCTCTCGCCGCCGGCTTCGGCAAAGACGTTTCGGCCGGCTCTGTCCTGCAGCGAAACATGGAAATGCATGCCCGAGCCGGCGTATTTCTCGATCGGCTTGGCCATGAAGCAGGCGGTGACGCCGTGGCGGCGCGCCTGCGCCCGCACCAGCCGCTTAAGCATGACCAGGTCGTCGGCCGCCCGCATCACATCCTTGCGGTAGTTCAGCGTCAATTCGTACTGGCCGGGCGCATATTCGGAAATGACCGTCTCGGCCGGAATGCCTTGCGCCTTGGCTGCGGCATAGATGTCGGAGAACAGCGGCTCCATGCCGTGCAGATGGTCGACGGAATAGACTTCCGTCTTGCCCGAGACGCGGCCGTCGAGCACGGCGCGCGCCGGCTGCACCTTGCCGTCGGCATCGCGCTCATTGGCCAGCAGGAAGAATTCAAGTTCGAAGGCGCCGGCCGGATAGAGGCCCTTGGCCGCCAGGATGTCGACTTGCCGAGCCAACGCCAGCCGCGGATCCGACGACATCGGCCGGCCGTCGAGCATGTACATCGCCATCAGCAACTGGCCACGCGGCGGGCTCGTGCCGTAGAGCGGCACCAGCGTACCGGGGATCGGCCATGCCCTGAGATCGCCGTCGCCGGTCGTCCAAATCAACCCGGTCTCGTGCACATCCTCGCCGGTGATGTCGAGGCCCAGGATCGAGATCGGCATATGGCGGCCGCCCTCGAAGATGCTCTTCAGTTCATGCCGGCGCACGATCTTGCCGCGGCCGACGCCATTGGCGTCGGTCAGCACGATATCGAAGGCTTCGATCTCGGGATGGGCGTCGAGAAAGGCTTGCGCCTCGGCGGATGTCGAGCCCGAAGGTGAGGTCATTATGGCATTGGGATGGTCCATCGCTGCTTGTCTCATGCCCCAAGCTTTGCCGCAACCGCGCCGAAGGCGGTGATCAGCCGGTTGACCTGGGTCGCAGTGGTCGCCGGCGAGATCAGCATCATGTTGTGGAAGGGTGCGATCAGCACGCCGCGATTGACCAGCGCGACATGGATCGCGGCCTCCAGTTCCGGCGCATGCGCCACTTCCGCCTCGGCGCCATTGCGCAGCGGACCGGGCGCGCAGATGAACTCGACGCGGGCGCCGACACGGGAAACATGCCAGGGCAGGCGATAGCGATCGATCACGCCGGTCAACCCGGCATCGAGCCGCCGCGCCAGGTGATCCATGCGGTCATAATTTTCCGGCGTCATTACCTCTTCAAGCGCGGCGCGCATCGCTGCGAACTGCAGCGGGTTGGCCGAGAGCGTCGTGCCCATGCCGGAATAGCCCGGCTCCTTGGTCCTGTTGTAGTCCGCGTAGCGCGAGGCGACGTCGTCGCTCATGCCCCAGACACTGGCCGGCACGCCGCCGGCGATCGGCTTGCCCAGGACGAAGAAGTCCGGGTCGAGACCATATTTCCTCGTGTAGCCGCCGGGGCCGGTCGAGATCGTGTGCGTCTCGTCGATCAGAAGCAGTGTGCCGGCTGCGCGTGTCAGTTTGCGCAGGGCGTCATGGTAGCCCGGATCGGCCAGCACCATGCAGGAGTTGGTCAGCACCGGTTCGGCGATGACGCAGGCGACGTCCTTATCCCCAAGCGCGGCTTCGAGTGCTGAGATATCGTTGAACTCGATGACCTTGGCCGTACGGGTCAGGTCGCGGAACTCGCCCGCCAATCCCGGCCGGTTGACGGGCTTGCCGTCGATCAGCCGCACCATCGTCTCGTCGACCGAGCCATGGTAGCAGCCGTTGAAGACAAGGATCTTCTCCCGGCCGGTGACGGCGCGGGCGACGCGCAATGCAAAACGGTTTGCGTCGGTTGCCGTCGTCGCGATCTGCCAGAATGGCAGGCCGAAGCGCTGCTGCAGCAGCGGCCCGATGGCCAGCGCATCTTCCGAAGGCAGCATATAGGTCAGGCCACGTCCGGCCTGGCGGCGGATGGCGCGCGCCACCGGCGGCGGCGAATGGCCGAACATCGAGCCGGTGTCGCCAAGGCAGAAATCGTCGAGCTTGTTTCCGTCGATGTCGGTGATCGTGGCGCCCTTGGCGCTGTCGACCAGGATCGGGAACGGCGTCGGCCAGTCGTTCATCCAGTGCATCGGCACGCCGCCGAAGAAGCCGGGCAGGCCGTTGCCGACCTTCGCCTGAGATTGCGGCCGCGCCTTGCGGAAGGCTGCCCCCTCGGTCTCGCGCAGATCGGCAATGCGGTCGCGGCCGATGCCGCCGATGGACGTCTTGGACATATCGCTGTGCATGAAAACCCCTCTGGTCGATTCCTCTTAGCCAATCCGTGTCTGCATCCGCAATTGGCCGCGCATCTGTCCTGCGTTGGCTCAGCCTTTGGCGGCGGCGCTTGACCGTGCTGCCGAAGTCGGCGCCAATATGAGCGGGAATTGAGGGGGGAGGGGTAAAATGAGGACGGTCATCTGTGTGGCGATGCTCCTGTCGTCGGCGAGCGCGGCCTTCGCCTCGGGCGGCATCTGGTGCTCCACCGACGACCCGGCGGCGACATTCGAGGTCGAGGCCGGCGTCACCAGAGGCATGGGCGGGCCGACCTTCAACTTTCGCGGCAACCTCGAAATTCTGAGCCGGCCTGCCAGCGACAGCCTGCGCAAGACCGTGTTTGAGGATTCCAACCTGACGCAGTACTGGCTCGACGGCAAGGAATTGCGGCTGAACATCTATCGTGAGCACGAGGCCGCGCAAAAGATCAACTCGGTCGAACTGACGATCCTGACCAGGACCAGCGACGAAGGCGTCTACGACGGGAGCTATACGCTCTCCATCTACGACGCCGCGGCGGATACGGACCAGGACGGCAAACCGGTTGAAATCAGCGGCAAAGTGTCGTGCGGAGCGGAGTGAGCGGGGTCAGGCCGTGATGTCGATGACGCCGCAGTCGCCTGCCGCGCTGCCGAAGGCGACGCGGCGTTCTTCCTTGTCCCACATCATCGAGGTGATGGCGCCCTTGCCCGGTCGCCGCAACAGCACTTCCTTGGCGTCGGCAAAACGCACCGCCATCACCATGCCGTCATCATAGCCGACGGCGACGACATCCTGGCTCGGGTGACAGGCGACAGCCGTCACCATGGCGTTGCCGCGCGTGCCGAGTTCCAGCGGTGCCTTGCCCATCGGCCCGTCCTTGCCGGAAAACGGCCAGACGATCGCCGCCGGCGCGCCGGAACTCGCCAGCCACTTGCCCTTTACGCTCCACGACAGGCTTTTGACCTTGCCGGGATAGCCGGTCATGCGCATGTGCTTGCCGTCGGCGAGCTTCCAGCCGTGCAATGCGTTTTCTTGCATGGTGGTGACGAGGAAGGCGCCATCCGGCGAGAAGGTGATGCCGGTATGGGCGCCGGCCCATTCGAGTTCCACCGGCTTGCCCTCGGCGGCCGGGAAATGCAGCGTCGCGCCATTGTAGCGGGCGACGCCGAAGCGCATGCCCTTGGGCGAGAAGGCCAGCCCCTCCACCGAACGCGGATGGACGAATTCCCTGGTCTTGCCGTCGGCGAAGCGCACGAAGGCAGTCTTGCCTGAGGCATAGGCGATGGCGCCTTGCGGCCCGGCGGCAACGCTGGTGATCCACTTCCTGGCCGCGCTTGCCAATTCCGTGGCCTCGCCGCCCGTTTTCACGGCAAACACCTTGCCGTCCTCGCCGCCGGTGATCAACCGGTCATTGGCCGCATCATGGAAGGCGGCGAGCAGCCCGTCATTGGCCTGAACCGTCTTGTGGCCATGGTCGAGCCGATGGATGGCACCGTCGGCCATCGCGAAATGCGGCACGTCGCCGAGAAAGACGGCGGCGATGCAATGGCCTTCGAGGTCTAGGGGGGCGACTGTGGGCATCAGGGAACCATTCCAATGAAGTTTGTTGCCATCCCCGGGAAGTCGCCAGCGCGGCCGGGTGTGGCGCCAACCTTCTCCCCTTGTGGGAGAAGGTGGATCGGCGCGCAGCGCCGAGACGGTTGAGGGGTGTTGGACGGATCGCCGTCGGTGCCCAGCTGGAGCACCCCTCATCCGACCGAGCTTCGCACGGCCACCTTCTCCCACAAGGGGAGAAGGACAGAAGGGGCAGCGCTAGCGTTATAAGGCTTGGAAATCAAGCCGCCTGGCAGGCGTCAAAACTCTTCTTCAGCCGCTCGGCGTCGAGTTCCCTGCCGATGAACACCAGCCGGCTCTCGTGCTTTTCGCCGTCTTTCCAGGCGCGCTGGTGGTCGCCTTCGATGATCATGTGCACGCCCTGGATGACATAGCGCTCGTCGTCGCCCTTGAGCGCGATGATGCCTTTCAGCCGCAGGATGTTGGGGCCTTCCATCTGGGTGATCTTCTCGATCCAGGGGAAGAATTTCTTCGGATCCATCTCGCCGCCGCGCAGCGACACCGATTGCACCGTCACGTCATGAATGTCCGAAGCATGCGCGTGATGGTGGTGGTCGTGCCCGTCATGATCATGGTGGTGGTGATCGTGGCCGTCGTGGTCATGATGATCGTGATCGTCATGCGCCTCGAGGAAGTGCGGATCGTTTTCCAGTGCCCGGGACAGATCGAAAGCGCCGCGGTCGAGTACTTCGGTCAGGTCAACGCCGGCGCGGGTGGTACGATGGATCTTTGCCGCCGGATTGATGGCGCGGATCGTTGCCTCGACCTTGGCGAGTTCTTCTGACGTGACGAGGTCGGTCTTGTTGAGCACGACGACGTCGGCGAAGGCGATCTGGTCCTCGGCTTCCTTGGAATCCTTGAGCCGCAACGGCAGGTGCTTGGCGTCGACCAGCGCCACCACCGCGTCAAGCCTGGTCTTGGAGCGCACATCGTCGTCCATGAAGAAGGTCTGCGCCACCGGCACCGGATCGGCGAGCCCGGTGGTCTCGACGACGATGGCGTCGAAGCGGCCGGGGCGGCGCATCAGGCCCTCGACGACACGGATCAGGTCGCCGCGCACCGTGCAGCAGATGCAGCCATTGTTCATCTCGTAGATTTCCTCGTCGGATTCCACGATCAGATCGTTGTCGATGCCGATTTCACCGAACTCGTTGACGATGACGGCGTAGCGCTTGCCGTGGTTTTCCGACAGGATGCGGTTGAGCAGCGTCGTCTTGCCGGCGCCGAGATAGCCGGTGAGAACGGTTACGGGGATTTGCGTCTGTGCGTCGCTCATGGCTTGCCTCGAAAGTGCTGGGCCGCAAAAGATCCGGCCCTCAAAAGGGATTGTCGGTTCCATATAGGATGTGTGCCGGGCTTTTGCACGGGGCAAACCGATGGGCCAAACCGGCTTGCTACAATACCGGATTTTGACTGGCGAAAGCCGCTGTGATTGCCTAGCTCGGGATGCGGAAGGTCAATTTGAGAGGCAAGATATGTCCGGCAAGCCATCCTCCTTCTCATTGAGCCGGCGCCAGGCGCTCGGGTTGATCGCGGTCACCGCCGGAGGTGGTGCCTTCCTGCCGGCCTCGGCAATGGCCGCTCAATCTTCGGCTGCCCAGGCTTCACCCTATGCCGGACTGGCCTTGTTCGAAAACGGCGCCGGTGTCTGCACCATTACGCCTGAAGTGACCGAGGGACCGTTCTATTTCGACCCGAAACTCGAACGTGCCGATGTCACCGAAGGCAAGAAAGGTATTGCCCTTGACGTCCGGCTGCAGGTTGTCGACGTGGACTGCCGCCCACTTGCCGGCGCCCGCGTCGATATCTGGCATTGCGACGCGCAGGGCGCCTATTCCGGCTATCCCGGACAGGGTGACGGCCGCGACGTCGACACGTCGGGCCAGACCTTCCTGCGTGGTTGGCAGAAAACCGATGCAAGCGGCATCGTCTCCTTCGCCACGATCTATCCCGGCTGGTATCGCGGCCGCACCACCCACATCCATTTCAAGGTCTTCCCCGACGACAGGTCGGTGATGACCGGCCAGTTGTTTTTCCCCGACAGCCTCAGCGAGCAGATCTTCACCTCTGTCGCGCCCTACAATGACCGGCCCGGCAAGCGCGACACTTCAAATGCCGATGACGGCATCGCCAGGCGGGCCGGATCGCAATCGCAGGCTGCGCTGCGCGAGTTGGAGGATGCCTATCAGGCGCTGATGATCGTGGCGGTGAAGTCCGGCTGAGCGTTCCCTCACGCACCTTGTCAGCGGCGAAAACTCCGGTCACGAATTCGTTTGTCATCTAACTGAAATAAACATCTGGCATTAGCCACGGCGGACACCACAATGCTTGCCGGCAAAGCTGTTTGAAGCACCGGAATCTTTTTGATCGTCGATTGCCAACCGGCCGGCTGCCTCTATGCTGCCCGCACCGGTACGGCCGAAGAGGGAAGACCATGGCCAAGGCGGACAAGACTGCGACAATGAGCCGGCTGCATTCCGCGGCAAGGCTGGCAAGGACGGCGCTGGCTGCCCGGCTTCTGGCGCACGGCTTCTATGCCGGCCAGGACCAGATCATGCTGGCGCTCGACCGTGAGGACGGCCAGACGCCGGGCAATCTTGCCGGACGTCTCGGCGTGCGCCCGCCGACGATCACCAAGACCATCAACCGGCTGCAGGCCCAGGGTTTCCTGGAGAAGCGCGCTTCTGAAGCCGATGCCCGCCAGGCCCACATCTTTCTCACCGATACAGGCCGCGACATCATCCACGCCATCGAGAAATCGGTGAAGAAGACCGAAAAGCAGGCGCTGAAGGGCCTCGACAAGAAGGACCAGAAGTCGCTGTTCAAACTGCTTGCCCGCATCGAGGCCAACCTCTCGAACGAGGAATTGGTGCTCATCGACGACGACGCCGAGTCGGACGACTGACTGGCGGATTGTCGCGGCAGGCGATCAAGCCGCCGCGGCAGAGCCCTGGATCAGCGACGACCAGCGTCCCGGTGTCATGCCGAACGCCTTCTTGAACTGTCTGATGAAATGGCTCTGGTCGCTGAAGCCGGCTTCGACCGCGATCTGCGCCAACGGTTCGCCGGCGGCGATCATTCGCCGCGCACGCTGAAGCCGGCGCATCACCAGGAAGCGATGCGGACTGGTCGAGAACGCCGCGCGGAAATGCCGTGACAAGGCATAGCGGTCGAGCCCGGTTATCGCTTCCAGTTCGCCGGAGCGCACCGGCCGGGTCAGGTTTTCCGTGAGATAGTCGCGCGCCAGTGCAGCCGCCCGCCACGCCGTCCGGGTCATCGGCTTTGCCGGCTGGCCGCCATGCCGGGTCAGGCTTTGCATCAGTTGGACCAGGAAGTCGTCGACGAACAGGTCGTCGAGTTCCTGCTCCAGCGGCCCCAGCGCCGAAAGCAGCGTTGCGCAAAAGGCGGCGTCCGTCACCACGCCATCCCTCACAAAAGGCAGCGAAGCGCCGCCGAGGCAGTCGAGCATCAGCGACGGCTCCAAATAGAGCATTCGGTAGCGCAAGCCGTCCTCGGTGCCGGCGCCGCCGTCATGCAGTTCGTCGGGGTGTAGCACGATGATCTGGCCTGGAAGGCTGTGACGCGCAGCACCAAGATAGCGAAACGTCTGCACACCGTGCAGCGTTACCCCGATCGCATAGGTGTCGTGGCGATGCAGGTCGAACGCGCTGCCATGGAAGCGTGCCTCGATCCGCTCCATGCCTGCGGGATCGGGGGCGGAGATAATACGGTTTTCCGCCGCATCGATGCACAAACGTCCAAGACCCTCGAAAGCCTGGCTGTCTAGATCGTGCGACATCGTCTCCGTAAGCCTCGCATTGGGGCACAAACCGAATGGCCAATGTCTCATGTTCGATACGAAATTTGCAATCGTGCTCAGGGAAGATCTGCCGGTCTGGCAGAAACTCAACGTCACCGCCTTCCTGACCAGCGGCATCGTCGCGCAGTTTTCCGATATCATCGGTGAACCCTATCGCGACCGCGCCGGCAATCTCTACAACCCGCTGTCGATCCAGCCGGTCATCGTTTTGTCCGCCGACCAGGCCACGCTGGGCACGATCCACCGGCGCACATTGGAGCGCGGCGTGACCACCTCGCTCTATGTCGAGGAGATGTTTTCGACCGGCTTTGACGCGGCCAACCGGGCCGTCTTCGCCGAATTTGCGCCTGAAGACGCCAAGGCGGTCGGGATCGCGCTTCGCGCCGACAAGAAGCTGGTCGACAAGATCACCAAGGGCGCCCGTATGCACCCGTAGCTTTCAAAAGTATCGACTAAGCCTGCCGCCGACACTTGTTGTGCCAGCCGGCTTTGGCGTGGCGACAGCCGACAATTGGCTTGCCGGGAGCCGGCAATTCCCGCAAAGGTGGGTCCAGCCCAGCTCCCACCCGGCCTGCAAGTGAGTGCTCCCCAAAGACATGTAGAAAGCGCGACGCCCCCGGTGGCGATCCTGTGCATGCTTTCCACTTACGTCTGCTTCACCTTCCTCGACACATCAAGCAAATACCTCGTCCTTGCCGGCGTTTCCGTGCTGGTCGTTGCCTGGGTGCGCTTTGCCGTGCATGTCATCCTGGTCGGCACCCTGTTGCGCGGCTGGCGCCAACCCATGCGGTTTCGCCCGGTCAACCTGCCTGCGCATATCCTGCGCGGGGCTTTCCTGTTCGGATCGACCATATTCAATGTCCTGGCGCTCAAATCCCTGCAACTGGCCGAGACAACCTCGATCTATTTCTTTGGGCCGATGGTGATCACGGCGCTGGCCGGTCCGCTGCTTGGCGAGTGGGCGGGCTGGCGGCGCTGGCTGGCCATCCTGGCGGCCTTTGCCGGCGTCCTCATCATCACCCGACCGGGCGTGGGCGTGTTCGGCATCGGACATCTCTTCGCGCTCGGCTCGATGCTGTCGAACTGCTTCTACGTCATCATGACGCGCCGCATGTCGGCGACCGAGACATCGGAGAGCCTCATCCTGTTTTCGGCGCTGGCGCCGGCGCTGCTGCTGTTGCCCCTGCTGCCGTTTTCGTTTTCCCTGCCGCATGACGGCTGGCACTGGTTCGTGCTGCTGATGCTCGGCGTGTTCGGCGGCGTCGGTCACTGGCTGCTCGTCCAGGCCTACCGGCTGGCGACGACCACGGCTTTGGCGCCCTATCCCTATTCGCAGATGGTGTGGATGATCATTTCCGGATGGATCGTCTTCAAGCAGTTTCCCGACCGCTGGACGCTGGTCGGCGCCGCCATCATCGTCGCCAGCGGCCTCTACATCGTCCATCGCGAGCATAGGCTTCGGCTGCGGAGCCGCGCGGCCTCGGACGTCGAGGCCGAGGCGTTGGCAAAAAAACTTTGATTTGCCCCCGATCGGTGGCATAACGCCGCCTTTAAACAGTTTAGGTCTGGAAAGTCAGGTCCGGGGAGCACACGTCGCTGGCACAAAAAATCAAGCTTTCGACGATCGCGGATGCGCTCGGCGTGTCCACGGCCACGGTCTCGCTGGCGCTGCGCGACAGCCCTCTTGTTGCCGGGACCACCCGTGACCGCATCAAGGAACATGCCCGCGCCATCGGCTATATCTACAACCGACGCGCCGCCAGCCTGCGCACCTCGCGTTCCGGCATTGTCGGCGTCGTCGTGCACGACATCATGAACCCGTTCTTCGCCGAGATCCTGCGCTCGATCGAAAGCGAGCTCGACCGCAGCCGGCAAACCTTCATCCTGTCCAACCACTATGATCAGCTCGAAAAGCAGCGCACCTTCATCGATACGCTTTTGCAGCTCGGCGCCGACGGCGTCATCATGTCGCCGGCGATCGGCACGCCGGCTTCCGACATCGTGATGGCCGAGGAGAACGGCCTGCCGGCTGTGCTGATCGCGCGCACCGTCGAGGGTGCCGACGTGCCGGTCTTTCGCGGCGACGACTCTTATGGAACAGGCCTCGCCACCAACCACCTGATCTCGCTCGGCCACAAGCGCATCGCCATGATCGGCGGCACCGACCAGACCTCGACCGGCCGTGACCGCTACCAAGGCTATATCAACGCGATGGAGGCGGCCGGGCTGGAAGTCAGGCCGTCCTGGCGCATCGCCGGGCCGCGCACCAAGCAGGCCGGCTTCGAGGCCGCCGGACAGTTCCTGGCGCTGAAGGACAGGCCGACGGCAGCCTGCTGCTGGAACGACCTCGTCGCCATCGGCCTGATGAACGGCATTGCCCGCGCCGGCCTGGTGCCGGGCGTCGACATCTCGGTCACCGGCTATGACGACCTCGAAGAGGCGGCGATCGCGACGCCGGCGCTGACCACAGTCTGGAACGGCCAGCGCGAGGTTGGCCGCCGCGCCGCCAGCGCGCTGCTCGACAAGCTCAACGGGCAGACGGTGCGACCCTCGCAGGAATTGATCAAGCCGGAACTGCATGTGCGTCAGTCGACCGGCAAGCCGGTGGAGCGTGCATGACCAAGGCCGAACAATTGCAGACCGTCGCCATCCTGGTGCCGGGCGATTTCAACGACCACGCGGTCGACCGCATCAACCGCACGTTCAGGCGTGTCAGAATTGAACGCGCCGATCCGGCGCTCGTCACCGACGAGATGCGCAGTGATGTGCGCGGCATCGCTTCCTTCGCCGGCATCAACGCGGCGATGATGGATGCATTGCCCAACCTCGAACTCATCGCTTCCTTCGGCGTCGGCTATGATTCGGTCGATGTCTGTCATGCGGCGGCGAAAAACATCATGGTCACCAACACGCCCGACGTGTTGACCGAGGAGGTCGCCGACACCACGATCGGGCTGTTGATCAACACCATCCGCGACCTGCCGCGCGCCGAGACCTGGCTGCGCGACGGCAGCTGGGTGCGCAAGGGCAACTATCCGCTGAGCCGGCTGACCTTGCGCGGGCGCAGTGTGGGTATTTTCGGCATGGGCCGCATCGGGCAGGCCATTGCCCGGCGTCTGGAAGCCTTTGGCTTGCCGGTCGCCTACCACAACCGGCGCCGTGTCGAAGGTCTTTCCTACCACTATCATGCGACCCTGAAAGGGCTTGCCGAAGCCGTGGATACGCTGATTTCGGTCGCGCCGGGAGGCGCCTCGACGGAGAAGGCGGTCAATGCCGAGATACTGTCGGCGCTTGGCGCCAACGGCGTCTTCGTCAATATCGGCCGTGGCAGCACGGTCGATGAGGCAGCGCTTGCGGCAGCCCTTGCCAACGGCACCATCGCCGCTGCCGGCCTCGATGTCTTTGCCGACGAACCGAACGTGCCCAAGGCGCTGCTCGACGCGCCCAACACCTCGCTGCTGCCGCATGTCGGCTCGGCCTCGGACCATACACGCCGCGCCATGGCGGATCTGTGCGTCGACAATCTGGTGTCCTGGTTCACCGAGCGCCGGCCGCTGACGCCGGTGCCCGAGACGGCGCATGTGAAGGCTAGAAACTGATCGGTGGCTGCCACATTTATTAACGTCAGCTTAACCCTTTGGAATCATTGTTCAACCTGTCCGTGTACGTGGATGAAGAATGATGAAAGCACTTTCCGCATTGATCGCTGCCGCAGCGCTGTTTGGTGGCATTCAGCTGTTTCATGGCGGCAGCCGGGAAAGCGTAGCCAACGAGGCCGCCCCGTCCAACAGCTACAGGCTGGTCGCCAATGGCGATGAGGCGGTCTGTGCAGTCAGCCGCGGGGCCGAAATTTCGGACGGTTTGTCGTTGCTCACCGTTGCTCCCAAATGCCGTCGGCTCTTGCCGGGCATAGAACAGGCGAAGTTCTGGCGCGAGCAAAACGATGGCACCGTTGCCTTCAGCGCCAATGGCACCGATCCAATCGTCACCTTCGCGGCTGCCGATGGCGACGGCTACGAATCCTATGCCCCGGCGCTGCCGCTGCTGTCGCTGGCGGCCACCCGTGATAAAAAATCCGGCGACTGATTATTCCGCTGCGGCCCGCGCGCCCGCCTTCGCTGCGGCGTGCAGCCGAACCGCATCGCCGAAGGCACGGAATATTTTCACCGAATTGCTGTCCGACTTGACCCAGTATTCCGGGTGCCATTGCACGCCGACGGCGAAGGCGCGGGCGTCCCGCACCGAAACCGCCTCGACCGTGCCGTCGGTGGCGACGGCCTCGACCTGCAGCTTCGAACCGAGCCGGTCGATCGCCTGGCGGTGCAACGAATTGACCTTGATGTCGCCGGCACCGAACACACCGGCCAGGCAACTGTCAGGTTTGATCGAAATGGTCTGGTGGATGGCGAAGCGTTCGTCCTGCTTGTCGCTCACCGGCGCGCGGTGATCGAGCGAGCCCTCGCGATCCTGGATCTCGGTGCCGAGTGTGCCGCCCAACGCCACGTTCAGTTCCTGGATGCCGCGGCAGATGGCGAGCAGCGGCACGCCGCGTTCGATCGCCCGGCGGATCAGCGGCAGCGTCGTGGCGTCGCGCGCCGGATCATAGGGGCCATTGGCTTCACTGGCGTCGCCGCCATAAAGCGAGGGATGCACATTGGATTTTGAGCCGGTGACCATGACGCCGTCGACCGACGACAGGAGTTCGTCGAAATCGAGCCGGTCGCCGAACGATGGCACCAGCACCGGGAACACGCCGGCGCCGGTGATCGCCGCTTCCAGATATTGTTGTGGGGCGGCGTGCCAGGTGTAGTTGTCGAACTGACGGACGTCGGTCGATATGGCGACGAGCGGCTGATGCATTTGGGCTCTGTGTTCCATTTGGGCAAGGGATACCTGCCTTCAAAATAGGCGATCCCACGTTATTTTTCCATGCCAAGTTTCGGCGTGTCGCATGGGCCACGAAACGGCCTGTTAGACTATAGTTGCAGTGCAGCCGGGCTTCGCCGTCAAATCGGGCCGGCCTGCTGGACTCGACTTCTTGCCTGTGTATTGTCTCGAACGAACCGACACGGAAACCGAGGATTTTCTGACGTCGGCCTGTTGATCCAAAAGGGAGGAACTTCATGGATCGTCGTTCATTCATTCGCAAGGCCGGTGTCACCGGCGTCGGTGCCGCGGCGGCGGCGGCCACGCTGGCGGCGCCTGCAATCGCCCAGTCCAATCCCAAGGTGACATGGCGGCTGGCGTCGTCCTTCCCGAAGTCGCTCGACACCATCTATGGCGGCGCCGAGGTGTTCTCGAAGATGCTGTCGGAAGCCACCGACGGCAATTTCCAGATCCAGGTTTTTGCTGCCGGTGAGTTGGTGCCTGGCCTGCAGGCCGCCGACGCCACCACGGCCGGCACGGTCGAGGCCTGCCATACGGTGGCATATTATTACTGGGGCAAGGACCCGACATGGGCGCTCGGTGCGGCGGTTCCCTTTTCGCTCAACGCACGCGGCATGAATGCCTGGCATTACCATGGTGGCGGCATCGACCTGTTCAACGAGTTTCTCGCCACGCAGGGCCTTTTCGGCCTGCCGGGCGGCAACACCGGCGTGCAGATGGGTGGCTGGTTCCGAAAGGAAATCAACACGGTGGCCGACCTTTCCGGCCTCAAGATGCGAATCGGCGGTTTTGCCGGCAAGGTGGTGCAGAAACTCGGCGTCGTGCCGCAGCAGATCGCCGGCGGCGACATCTATCCGGCGTTGGAAAAAGGCACCATCGACGCGGCCGAATGGGTCGGTCCCTATGACGACGAGAAGCTCGGCTTCTACAAGGTGGCGCCCTATTATTACTATCCCGGCTGGTGGGAGGGCGGCCCGACCGTCCACCTGATGTTCAACAAGGCGAAGTACGAAGAACTTTCGCCGACGTACAAGTCGCTGCTGCACACTGCCGCGCAGGCGGCCGACGCCAACATGCTGCAGAAATACGATTATCTGAACCCTGCGGCGGTGAAGCGGCTGGTGGCCGGCGGCGCGAAACTGCGCCCGTTCAGCCAGGAGATCATGGCCGCCTGCTTCGAAAAGGCCAACGAGGTCTATACCGAAATGGAAGCCTCCAACGCCCCGTTCAAGAAGATCTGGGAATCGATCAAGGGCTTCCGCAAGGAGCATTATCTCTGGGCACAGGTGGCCGAATACAATTACGACACCTTCATGATGGTCCAGCAGCGCAACGGCAAGCTGTAGTCGGCCGGACTTCTGCTCAAAAGCTCTCTGGGCGGACCCCGCTCAGGGAGCTTTTCTGTATATGCCGGGAGGCGAAGCCGGCGGTTCAGCCGCGGCGCGGCACCACCAGAACCTTGACCTCGCCGGGCGCCGGCGGATTGGCGATCACCGCTGGCGCTTCTTCAAGCGACACCTGCCTGGAGATCAGCCTGTCGATCTCGACCGCACCGGAAGCGATGAGTTCGGCGGCGCGGCGATGGGTGTAGGGATTGAGGAAGGAACCGAGCACCTTCAGTTCCCGGAACAACAGGTCGAACGGCTCGAATTCCGCTTTCATGCCTTGCGGCGTCACGCCGATAATGACGACCGTGCCGCCGGCTCGGGCCAGGCGCATGGACTGCTCGACGGTCTCTCGCACGCCGGCGCATTCGAAGACGACGTCGACGCCACCTGGCGCCAGACCGGCCGGTCCGGCGATCGCATCGATGACATTGGTGGCTGTCGGATCGATCGTCGCTGTCGCGCCGAGGTCCTCGGCGAGGGCGCGCCGCGAAGCCTGCCTGGTCGACAGAATGATGGTCGTGGCTCCCGCCAGTCTTGCCAGCTGCACGGTAAGCAGGCCGATCACGCCGCCGCCAAGCACGACCACCGAGCTGCCCGGTTTGATACCGGCAAGGTCGACGCCGTGCAGGCAACAGCCGAGCGGCTCGCAGAAGGCACCGTGCAGGGGGTTCAGGCCTGCAGGCAGGACGAAAGCCTGCTTCTGCGGCAAGGCAAGATAGTCGGCAAAGCCGCCGTCGCGATGAATGCCGATCGCGCACAGATTGCTGCAGAGATTGACTTGTCCCGCGTGACAGTGTGCGCAGCGCCCGCAGGCTATGTTGGGGTCGCCGGTAACACGATCGCCGATGGCAAAACCCGAGACCGATTTTCCGATCGCCTCGACGATGCCGGAAAACTCATGGCCGGGCGTCACCGGTGGCGTGCAAGGAAATTCACCGTGAAACAGATGCCGGTCCGTGCCGCAGACGCCGCAGGCTTCGATGCGCACCAGTAGCTCATCCGCACCGATGTCAGGCATGTCGACGTCGCGCAGCGTGATGTCGCCCACTGCGTCCAGCCGCACCGCTTTCATGGTCTTGACCATGCCGGTTCAGTTGAAGCTTGGCGGTTGCGACAGGTCGGGCTGCGGCGCTGCCGGCTTTGCCGGTGTCGGATCGCCGAAACTGGGCGGTTGCGAAAGGTCAGGGGCGGCCGGCGCCGTGGCGCCACCAGCGGGCGCCGCTCCATCCGCCGGCGGCGTGCCCAGCGGCGACAGGCCGGGCACCTCCGGTACCTTGTAGTCGATGGTGCCCGGATCGACGGTCGTTCCCTTGTAGTGCATCACCATTTGCGGGAAGGCGATGGTCAGCCCGATCATGATCACCTGGATGCAGACAAAGGGCACCGCGCCCCAATAGATCTGGCCGGTCGTCACCGGCGCGATTTGTTTGCCGGTGAGACGATCGAGATAGGGCACGCGCGCGGCCACCGAACGCAGATAGAACAGCGCGAAGCCGAAGGGCGGGTGCATGAAGCTGGTCTGCATGTTGACGCCCAGGAGCACGCCGAACCAGATCAGGTCGATACCGAGCTTGTCGGCGGCGGGCGCCAGCAGCGGTACGATGATGAACGCCAGTTCGAAGAAATCGAGGAAGAAGGCGAGGAAGAAGACGAGCATGTTGACGCCGATCAGGAAGCCGACCTCGCCGCCCGGCAGCGACGTCAAAAGGTGCTCGACCCAGATGTGGCCGTTGACGCCGTAGAAGGTCAGCGAGAACACCCGTGCGCCGATCAGGATGAACAGCACGAAGGACGACAGCCTTGTCGTCGAGGCCAGTGCCTGCTTAACGACGTCAAGCGACAAGCGCCCCTTGGCCGCCGCCATGAACAAGGCGCCGACCGAGCCCATGGCGCCGCCTTCGGTCGGCGTGGCGATGCCCAGGAAGATGGTGCCCAGCACCAGGAAGATCAGCGCCAGTGGCGGGATCAGCACGATGATCACCTGCTGCGCGAGCCTGGACATCATGTTGAAGTTCAGGCGCTTGTCGGCAATGGCGACGATGTAGATGAACAGCACCCCGGCAGTCGCGCCAAGAATGTCGGCATTGTCGCCATGCGCCGGCGCCAGATAACGATATGCCGCGTAGGAAACCGCCGATGTGACCAGCAAAGCCACCAGCAGCGACATCACGCCATGGCCAAGTGTACGGGCCTCGAGCGGCAGCGCCGGCATCGAGTTCGGCCGGATGATCGACATGATCAGGATATAGGACATATAGAGGCCGGTGAGCACGAGGCCCGGGATCAACGCGCCCGCGTACATATCGCCGACCGAGCGGCCGAGCTGGTCGGCAAGCACGATCAGCACCAGCGACGGCGGGATGATCTGGGCAAGCGTGCCGGAGGCGGCAATGACACCGGATGCGAGCCGGCGGTCATAGCCATAGCGCAGCATGATCGGCAGCGAGATCAGGCCCATGGCGATGACGGAAGCCGCCACCACGCCGGTGGTCGCCGCCAAAAGCGCGCCGACGAAGATCACCGCATAGGCGAGGCCGCCGCGGATTGGCCCGAACAGTTGGCCGATCGTGTCGAGCAGGTCTTCGGCCATGCCCGATCGCTCGAGCACGATGCCCATGAAGGTGAAGAACGGGATGGCCAGCAGCGTGTCGTTCGACATCACCCGGCTGCCGTAGAAATTATCCGGCAATGCGTGCAGGAGCGGCCAGGCGAGGTTGATCGATCCTCCGGAATAGGGAGACAGCAGCACGCCGATGAAGAAGAACATCAAGCCGTTGGCGGCCAAGGAAAAAGCGACGGGGTAGCCGATCAGCAGGAAGATGATCAGCGAAGCGAACATGATCGGCGCCATGTTCTGCGCGATGAACTCCATCACGAACGCACCTCGTCGGCCAGCGCCTTGGCTTCGAGTTCGGCCTGCTCATGCACCGATATGAAGGGATTGGGGTCGTCCATGTCTCCGCGCATGATGGCGATCTTCTTGATGATCTCGGAGATGCCCTGCAGCGCCAGCAGGAAAAACCCGACGAGCAGGATGGCCTTGGCGGGCCAGATGATCAGGCCGCCGGAATTGTTGGACATCTCGCCGCTGCGAAACGACAGCGACACATAAGGAACGAAATAGATCACCATCAGCGTCACGAACGGCATCAGAAAAAAGACATGCCCGAAAAGGTCGATCCAGTGCTGCACGCGGCGTGGAAACAGGCCGTAGACGACGTCGATGCGGATATGTTCGTTCTGCTTCAGCGTATAGGCGGCGGCCAGCATGAAGGCGGCGCCGAACAGATACCATTGCAGCTCGAGCCAAGCGTTCGACGATATGTCGAACACCTTGCGGATAATGGCGTTGGCGGCGCTCACCAGGATCGCCAGCAGGATCAGCCACGATATCCATTTGCCGATGAACTCGTTGGCGCGATCAATAGTCCTGGATAGAGCGAGAAGCCCTGCCATGCATTCCTCCCTTGTACCGGAGGCGTGCCGGCTTCCCCCTTTTTGTCCGTCACGCCACGTGGTCCAACGGTATGCCGCGCGTGGACTGACGGGTCAACAAGGATAGAGGCAGCGAATATCATCGCATGGCAGACAGTGCCCAATACCGGCGATCTGCCCTCGCGTCATGCAACCAAAGTCTGACGTTTTCAGGCGATTTTGCCGGTGTCGCGGCCGGCGCCGATGAGGATCAGCGTCGTGACCAGGAACAGGTACATCCACGCGTCACGCCACTCGACCGGGAAATAGCCGGCCCACAGCGATTCGGCCATGCCGAAGACGGCCGCGCCGAGCGCCGCGCGCGGTGGCGAGAGATAGCCGCCGACCGCCGTCACGAACAGGATCTTCAGTCCGTAGACGAGGCCCGACCCGAAGCTGACATTGCCGTAATAGAGCCCGGCCATGACACCGGCCAGCGCGGCGCAGAAGCCGCCGAACAGCACCGCGTGCCGGAACACCGCGCGTACGTCGACGCCGCACATCGCGGCAGCCTTGGGGTCGTCGGAGACGGCGCGCCAGCGCCGTCCGAAGCTCGATCGGGCAAATGCCCAGCTGGCCAGCGCGATTGCCGCCACCACCACGGCGCAGTCGATAAGCTGGATGAGCGTCAGCGTTGCCTTGAAGGTCGCGCCCTGCGCGAAAACGATGGGCTCCGCCAGCATCGGCGGCAGCCACAGATCATGCGTGTCGGCGGCGATGCGGCTCGCTTCGGACAGCAGCAGCAGGATGCCGAGCGTCGTCACCACGATTGCATTGGGCGTGCGGTCGGCCAACGGTTCGAAGACACTGCGCGACAGCACGTGGCTGATCAGCGCGGCATAGAGGAACGCAGCGACGACGCCGAGCGCCACCGCCGCCAGCAGCGTCAGCCACAGCACCTGATAGCCGAAGGCCGCGGTCAGGATCATGGTCTGGCCGCAAAAGGCGAACAACGCGCCATAGGCGAGATTGGTGCGGTGCAGGATGCCGTTGGTCAGCACATAGCCAAAGGCGAGCAACGCATACAGCGCGCCCGAATGCAGCCCGTTCAGCACCTGCTGGAAGAAATAGAGCATGCAAAACCTCGAAGCATGCCGCCCAAAAGTGCGAAGCGGTCCTGGCCAACAGCATGCTCAAAAGGCTGCGGAGACCACCGCATCCCGGAGTGAGGTTGCATCGCTGAATCTAACTTGTCAAATATGATTTATCGGTTAGATTTTCGCCATGACGGTATCATGGACCCCGCACCGCTTCACCGGCGGCCTGCTTGCGCTCGACACGGCGAACACCGTCGTGCTGCGCGGCGATCCGGGGCGGACGTTCGACCGCTTCGAAGATCCGGCCGAGATTGCCCGCTTCGCCGACGCGGCGAGCCGCTTTCGCGCCGCCGAGCTTGGCGAAAGGCCGCTGGCGGTATCCTCAGCGATGGCGATCGCACCCGTCGTGCTGTCGATCCGCGAGGCGACGGACCGGCTGTTTCGTGGAGCGGTGTCGAAGGGCGCGGTCGCCACCGCTGATCTGCCCGGATTCCTGAGCGCCTGCGCCGAGGGTCTGGCCGGCAGCCGGACCGAGATCGGTGCGCCGGGAAGGCCATTCGGTGATCCCCTGACGCCGATCGCCTTCGAGGCGGCGCTGGCGGTTTCGGCGCTATCGCTTCTGCGCGACGATACTCTCGCAAGGCTCAGGATCTGTCCCAACTGCACCTGGCTGTTCGTCGACAGAAGCCGCAATTCCAGCCGCCTATGGTGCGACATGGCGGTGTGCGGCAACCGTCAGAAGGCAAGCCGTCACTATCGCCGTCGTCGCATGGCGGAAAATGAGGTCAAGAATGCGTAGCGGCCTTTCCCGTTCGATCCTTGTTGGCGCGGCGCTCATCGTGGCCGTTGCGCTCGGCGCCTGCCGCGATACCGGCGACGCCGAAGGCAAGCTGTTCGAGATTTCCGGCAAGATATTCGTTTTCAACTACCGCCTCGCCAGGGCGACTTATGTGGTGACCCTGCGGCCGCTGAAGCCGATGGGAGAGGGCCAGGTGGCGGTCGCCAGCTTCCAGGATCCCGCCGGCGGCGCACCTCTGGTGGTCGAGCAGAAGGTCTGGCCGAAGCTCGACAAGGTGACGCTGGAGAGCCCGGCACTGACCTGCGTCGTCAAGAACAAGCCCTATGCGATTGCCATCAGCATCAAGGGCGCCGACGGCGCGGTCCTGCAGAAGATCGACACCACGCTGATGTCGACGGAAGACCAGTCGATCCTGCCCGACCGGCCGCTGGTCATCGACCAGCTCTACACCGCCAATCCCGATCTCGTCGGCCATCCCGACGGCAAGCTGCCGGGCGAGCCGAAGCCAGATTGCTCGAAAGGCGGCTGACGCGTCGCGGCCGGCCGCGCCGCAGCTGTAATGTTCATGCGCCGGGCAATGTCCGCGGATCGGTTTCATACCCGATTCAGGATGGCCGCGGACTGTTCGTTGCGCGTTGCCTGGCATCTGCGATTTTGTTTGACCTGCCTTGCAAGGGGAGAAAGGATGCGTCATCCGACCCCGACGTTGGCTGCCTGCCCCGCGTGGCCTCCGCAGAGGAAATGCCTGATGACGCTGCACGACGTCGCGCTCGACGACAAGTTCGATCTCGCAAAGGAGCGCATCTTCCTGTCCGGCGCGCAGGCGGTCATTCGCATGCTCTTGATGCAGCGCGAGCGCGACCGTCGCGCCGGCTTGAACACGGCCGGGTTCGTCTCTGGCTATCGCGGTTCGCCGCTCGGCGGCCTCGACATGCAGCTGTGGAAGGCGAAGAAACAGCTCGCCCAGGCTGACATCATCTTCCAGCCGGGTCTCAACGAGGAGCTTGCCGCCACCGCCTGCTGGGGGGCGCAGCAGACGGAGCTGCTGGGCGAGGGCACTCATGACGGCGTCTTTTCGGTCTGGTACGGCAAGGGACCGGGCGTCGACCGCTCAGGCGATGTGTTCCGCCACGCCAACCTCGCCGGATCGTCGAAGCATGGCGGCGTGCTTGCGCTGATGGGCGACGACCATATGGCCGAATCCTCGACCAATGCGCACGCCACCGAATTCCTGTTCGTCGACACGATGGTGCCGATCCTCAACCCGGCCGGTGTCCAGGAGATCATCGACTACGGGCTCTACGGCTTCGCCATGTCGCGCTTTGCCGGCACGTGGGCGGCGATCAAATGCGTCAAGGACAACATCGAATCGACCGCCTCGGTCGATGCCGCGCTCGAGCGGCTGAACATCGTCGTGCCGGAGTTCGACATGCCGCCTGGCGGTCTCAACATCCGCCACGAGATCGACATGCTCGGCCAGGAGGAGCGGCTGCATGAACACAAGCGCGCCGCGGCCTCCGCCTTCATCCTTGCCAATGGGCTGAACCGCATCGTCTATTCGGGCGGCCGCAATCCGAAGATCGGCATCATCACGCTCGGCAAGAGCTATCTCGACGTTCGCCAGGCGCTGGAGGATATCGGCATCGACGAAGCGGCCGCCAACCGCATCGGGGTGCGGCTGTTCAAGGTCGGCTGCCCCTGGCCGCTCGACCTGCATCACATCGCCGGTTTCGCCCGCGGCCTCGACACCGTCGTCGTCGTCGAGGAGAAGCGCTCGCTGATCGAGGTACAGTTGCGCGAAAGCCTTTATGGCACTGCCACCCAACCGGTCATTATCGGCAAGAAGGACGAGCGCGGCGACTGGCTGTTTCCGGCCAAAGGCGCGCTCGATCCCAACGAGATCGCCATCGCGCTTGGCGAGAGGATCGTCAGGACCATCGGCCCGTCCGAAGAGATTTCGGCGCGGGTGGCAAAACTGCGCCAGTTCCAGGCAATGCTCACCGAGGCCACCGACATCGGCTCGCGCACGCCGTTCTTCTGTTCCGGTTGCCCGCACAATTCGTCCACCAAGGTGCCGGACGGCTCGATCGCCGCGGCCGGCATCGGCTGCCACTTCATGGCGCTGTGGATGGACCGCAACACAGTCGGCTTCACGGCCATGGGCGGCGAGGGCGCGCAATGGGTCGGCCAGGCGCCGTTCTCCAAGCGCGAGCACATCTTCCAGAATCTTGGCGACGGCACCTACAACCATTCCGGTACGCTGGCGATCCGCTTCGCGCTGTCGAGCGATGCCAACATCACCTACAAGATCCTCTACAACGACGCGGTCGCCATGACCGGCGGCCAGCCGCACGAAGGCGGCCTGACCGTCGATATGATTGCCAGGCAGGTGCGGGCCGAGGGTGTCGACCGCATTGCCATCGTCACGGATGAGCCGGACAAATATGCTGGCAAAGCCGAATTCCCGGCCGGGGCCACTATCCATCACCGCGACGACCTCGATCTCGTCCAGCGCGAGCTGCGCGACGTCAAGGGCGTTTCGGTCTTGCTCTACGACCAGACCTGCGCCGCCGAAAAACGCCGCCGCCGCAAGCGCGGCACATTCCCCGATCCCGACAAGCGCGTCTTCATCAACGAACTGGTCTGCGAAGGCTGCGGCGATTGCGGCGTACAGTCGAACTGCGTCTCGATCCAGCCGGTCGAGACCGAATTCGGCCGCAAGCGCAAGATCGACCAGTCGAGCTGCAACAAGGATTTCTCCTGCGTCAACGGCTTCTGCCCGTCCTTCGTCACTGTGCACGGCGCCAAGATCCGCAAGGCCGAGGGCCTGGCCGGCAAGGCCGATCCGCTGGAAGACGTGCCCGTTCCGGCGCAATTCCCGCTTGGCGAGCAGGGCTGGGCGGCGATCATCGACGGCGTCGGCGGCACCGGCGTCGTCACCGTCGGTGCGGTGCTCGGCATGGCGGCGCATCTTGAGGACAAGGGCTGCGGCATGATCGACATGGCCGGCCTCGCCCAGAAGGGCGGCTCGGTGTTCACCCATGTCCGCATCGCCCGTACCCCGGACGACATCCATGCGATCCGCGTTTCGGCAGGGAAGGCCGATCTCGTGCTTGGCTGCGATCTCGTCGTGTCGGGCGCCAAGAAGGTGCTGACCGCGGTGCGCGAGGGCCACACCATCTTCGTCGCCAACACCGCCGAGATCATGCCCGGCGAATTCGCCCGCTCGGCCGATTTTTCGTTGCCGATAGAGCGGCTGAAAAAGGCGATCCGCGCGGCTGCGGGCGACGACAAGGCACATTTCTTCGATGCCACCCGCACTGCCACGGCACTTTTCGGCAATTCGCTCGGCGCCAACATGTTCATGCTTGGCTTTGCCTTCCAGCACAGCGGCCTGCCGCTGTCGGCCGAGGCGGTCGAGAAGGCGATCGAGCTCAATGGCGAAGCCGTGGCGATGAACATCGCCGCCTTCCGCTGGGGCCGTCGCGCTGCCCATCAGCCGGATTTCGTGCGCGGGCTGGTTGCCCAGCCGGGTCCGACCGCGGCTGGAAAGGCAGGCCAGACGGATATCGCCGAGACGCTGGACGACATCATTGCCCGCCGCGTCGCCTTCCTGACCGCCTATCAGAACGCCGCCTATGGCAGGCGTTATGCCGGAAAACTGGCCGCGTTGCGCGCCGCCGAAGCGAAGGCCGTGCCTGGTTCGACCGCGGTGTCGCAGGCTGCCGCCAGGAACCTGTTCAAGCTGATGGCGATCAAGGACGAATACGAGGTGGCGCGTCTTTACACGGACGGCTCTTTCGCCGCCGAACTGGGCAAGCAGTTCCAGAGCTACGAAAGGCTTGAATTCCATCTCGCTCCGCCGATCATGGGCCGTCGCGGCAATGACGGAAGCCCGCGGAAATCGAGCTTCGGCCCGTGGATGATGAAGGGTTTTCGCGTGCTGGCGGCGATGAAGGGCCTGCGCGGCACCGCCTTCGACCTGTTCGGCTACACCGCCGAACGGCGCATGGAGCGGCAGCTGCTGGCGCGGTACGAGGCGGATCTGGAGCTCATCGCCGGATCGTTGGCCCCAGCCAGGGTCGATGCGGCGGTTGCGCTGGCCTCGGTGCCTGCCCTCATCCGCGGCTATGGCCACGTCCGCCAAGCCAGCGCGCAAAAGGCCGCCGGCGAGCGCCAAAGGCTGCTCGAACGCCTGTCGAGTACGCCGGCGCGGCCCGAACTTCAGGCCGCCGAATGACCGATACGTCTTGTTTACCTGAACGACAGTTTCCTTGCTTTCCGCTGCGTCACCCGGCTTGACGGCAGGAGCGCGAGGGTCTCTCTAAATCTTTCTTAAGGCGGATGTGGCACTGCTTGGCTCCCCAGGGTTGGGATTCAGGCGTTGAATCTGCGAAAAAAGAACGAGATCCCGGTCGACGTCTATATTCCGTTCGTGGAAACCCTGTTTCGCGACGGGCTGACGCTTTCGATCGGCATTCTCGCGCAGACTTTCCTGATCGGCCTGGTCTGGTGGAAGAGCGGCGATCCGCGGTATTTGCTGGTCGCGATCTCGATGGTTCTCGTCGGTGTGTTCCGCATGAGAAACTTTCGAAAATACAACAGCATGCCGTCGCCGACGACCTGGGAAGAGGCGCACAAGCGTGAGAATGACTACATTCTCTATGGCTCCCTGCATGGCTTGACGCTTGGCGCTTTCTGCCTGCTCGGCATCTATTTCGCGCGCGATGGTTTCGCCGAAATCGCCTCCGTTTGCCTGACGCTCGCGACGGCGACCTCCATCGCCGGCCGCAACTACGGCTCGCCGCGCATGGTCACCATCCTGACCATTGCCTTGACCTGGCCGATCTCGCTTGGCTTCCTGCTGCGCGGCGACATCTACCATGTCCTCCTCGGGCTCCTGTCGGCGCCGTTCCTGTTCGCCATCCGGAAATTCGCCAACACCGTACGCGATGTGCTTTTTGCGGCCGTCTCGGAAGAGAAGAAGGCCAACCGCATTGCCCAGCGCTTCAACCGGGCGCTCAACACCATGTCGCACGGCCTTGTCATGCTCGGTCCGGACGGCCGCGTCGCGGTGGCCAATGCCGAGGCCGCGCATCTGATGTCGCTCAAGTCGCCCGACGCGCTGCTCGGACGGTCGATCCACGGTCTGTTGATGCGCGGTGTCGCCGGCGGCATGCTGGCGCCCAAGGATTGCCGCTACATCGAGGCGCAGCTGACGCGTGCCCTGCGTGAGGGTCGCGACCGCAAGGTGCTGGTTTCCCTCGCCAACGGCCAGCATTACGAGTTCTCGGCTCGCGAGGGCAGCCAGGAACTGGGCGTCATCACCTTCGAGGACGTCACCGCCCGTGTCGAGGCGGAAGACAAGATCCGCTTCATGGCACGCTACGACAATCTCACCGGCCTGCCCAACCGGGCCTATTTCCATGAATTGGTGGGCGAGGCCATGGCGTCCGGCGATCGCGACCGTCTCTGCGGCCTTGCGGTGCTCGATCTCGACGATTTCAAGAGCGTCAACGACACGCTTGGCCATCCGATCGGCGACGGCTTGATCTATGCCGTTGCCGAGCGGCTTGGCGCCATTGCCAAGCAAGATATCACGGTCAGCCGTTTCGGTGGCGACGAGTTCATGATCTTCTTCGACCGCGTCGAGGATGAGAGCCATCTGACCAGCCAGCTCGACGAGATATTCGCCGGCCTGCAAGGGGAAGTCGACGTCGCCGGTCACGGGCTGCGCATTCAGGCCAGCGGCGGCGCGGTGCTGTCACGGGTCAAGGATACCGATGTCGACGCCATGATCGTGAAGGCGGACCTGGCGCTCTACAAGGCCAAGGAACTCGGCAAGAACAGCTGGCGATTGTTCGAAGCTTCGATGGATGCCGCCTTCCGCAACCGTCAGCTGATGAAGGCGGATCTGCGCACCGCGGTAGAGGGCAAGAGCCTGCGGGTGGTCTATCAGCCGATCGTGGCGATGAGCACCATGCGTATCGCCAGTTGCGAGGCGCTGTGCCGGTGGGATCATCCAGATCTCGGGCCAATCTCGCCCAGCATCTTCATTCCGCTTGCCGAGGAAATGGGCATCATTTCCGAGATCAGCACCTTCGTGCTGCAGGCAGCCTGCGCCGAATGCGCCAAATGGCCGGACCAGACCAGCGTTTCGGTCAATCTCTCGGCCAAGGATTTCCGCAGCCGCGATGTCATCCAGAAGGTTCGCGATGCGTTGGCCGGCTCCGGCCTCGCCGCCAGTAGGCTCGAGATCGAGGTCACCGAAACGGCGCTGCTCGATGACAAGTCGCTGACGCGCCAGTATATTGAGGAGCTGAAGCAGCTTGGCGTGCGCATCGCGCTCGACGATTTCGGCACCGGCTATTCGAGCCTGAGCTACCTGCACAAGCTGCCGCTCGACAAGATCAAGATCGACCGCTCTTTCCTGATGGACGTCACCCAGAATCCCCGTTCGCTCGAGCTGCTCAAGGGTATCGTCAACCTGTCGCGGCCGCTGGGGCTTTCGGTGACCGTCGAAGGGGTCGAGACCTTCGAGCAGCTCAAGATCCTGGCGCTGCAGGTCAAGCCTGATCTTGTCCAGGGGTTCCTGTTCGGTTCGGCGCTCAGCGCTTCCGGTATCGAGACGATGTCGAACACGGTATGGCCCTTCGCCAAGGATATCAGGACCGCCAAAAAGGCGGTACGCCGCTGATTTGAGGCGCCTGGCGCATGGTGTCCAGGCACTGAGAGCCCATCCCTGTTTCCATCAGGATTGAACAGGCGCCCAGGCTTTAGGCATTCACTGCATTCGAGGTTTCTTTGCACATCGCGGGCCATGCCAGAATTTCAGCCGCTTCCCGTCATGTTCGAGATACGCTCTTTCCCCGTCGCGACGCAGAAAACGAAGAAAACCACCAATTTTAGTTTTATTTTAGCAATCGTTAACCTTAATGACTGGTAAACGGGCTGCTTCCTGTTTTCATCTTTTACATCCCAAGACCCTGTCGTAGTGTCGGATCGCGGCGGCAATGTACGGGGATTGAGTTGATGATTGTGCAGTTGAGTTCGCTTCGTCCGGTGACGGGCGAGGACGGCAAGGACGCCGCCGACACCATGTCCAGCTTCGCCCGCAACGTTTCGGCGATGCTTGAGCGGACAGAATACCGCCGCTGCGACAAGGGCGAAGATCTCGAGGACATCTACCGCCTGCGCTACAAGTCATATCGCTCGAACGATATGGTGCCCGACAACGAAAACCATACCATTCACGATGAGCTCGACGAGGCACCGAATGTGTACCGCTTCGGGGTCTATATCGACCAGGAACTCGTCAGCACGCTGCGTATCCATCACGTCACCTTGGCGACGCCGATGTCGCCTTCCACCAAGGCCTTTGGCGACATCGTCATGCCGATGCTTCGTGACGGGCTGAGCTTCATCTGTCCCAGCCGGTTTGCGTCCGATCCCGAATGGTCGCGCGTCTACCCGCAGATTCCCTACCTGACGCTGCGGCTGGCCGGCATGGCGTGCTTCCATTTCAACGCGCCCTACTGCCTGTCGACCATTCGCGAGGATCACGCCGGCTTCTACAAGCGCATCTACTACTCGGAGAAAATCAGCGAGTCGCGCGCCTATCCGGGCGTTTTCAACAAGGTCGTGCTCTACCGCGCCGACGTCAACGCAATCCGCGAGCGGTCCTTCTCACGGTTCCCGTTCTTCCGCTCGACGCCAATGGAGCAGCGCATGCTGTTCGATACGCCGCATGTCGGGGAACTCGCGCCGCTGACCATCCTGCCGACGGCAAAATACTATCACGAAGCCGCCTGATACGGCAGGGATCCACACGATTTTGCAGGGCCGACAGGAGCCTTTTGGCGACTTCGGCGTTCTGGGTGAGGCCACGAGCAGCGCTCCGGGTCGATCTGAGGTTTTTGAGGGAACCCGCCATGACCATTTCCACACTTGCGCTAACCCCGCTCATCTCGCTGATCGCCGGCGTGCTGATCCTGGTCATGCCAAGGCTGTTGAACTACATCGTCGCGCTCTATCTGATCGTCGTCGGGTTGCTATTTCCGCATCTAGCCGGCTGAGGCGCCGGCTTAGGCCACGCAAGCGTCCGCCCTTCGGAGTTCCGCATCAAGCATCAGAATCCAGCGATCGGACTCCGTCGCGGCGTCGACTGCTGGCTTCAATCTTTCTTTGAGGCAGTTGTCGGTTGTTGTGCGGCAATAGCGCCATTGCTCTCGGCGCGGCTTTTCGCTATGTGCCTGAAAGATGTCTTCGAAGGGGTATTCCTATGGCTGATCACTCGCCGACTGGTCCTATCGAACTGGGCGCGAAGATGGACTATGCCGAGCATGACCGCACCTATGCGGGCTTCCTCGCGCTGGCCAAGTACGGCTCGCTGTTTTGTGGCGCCCTGCTCCTGGCGATGGCCTTCGGCTTCTTCGCGGGCGGCTTCTTCTCGGCGACCATTCTGTTCGTCCTGATTCTGGCTGTCGGCGCCTTTATCCTCCGATAGATTTTTCCGACATCTTGTCCACGGCGCCGCCGCGAGGCCGGCCGGCGTCTTGCGGGAAATAGCTTCCGGCCGAAAGGATCATGCGGTGGGGCAGACGGTTTTCATCCCTCGTGAGCTCGATGCCAACGAGCCGCGCGTCGCGGCTTCGCCCGATACGGTGAAACGGCTGGCGGCGTTGGGCTTCGACGTCGTCGTCGAGGCCGGTGCCGGTCTGAAATCGCGCATCATCGATGCCGACTATGCGAGCGCCGGCGCTGCTATCGGCAAGGCTTCCGATGTCGCCAAGGCCGATGTGGTGCTGAAGGTGCGCCGGCCTGGTGATGCCGAGCTGAAGAGCTACAAGCCCGGCGCGGCTGTGATCGCCATCATGGACCCCTACGGCAACGATGTCGCCGTGGCAGCTCTTGCCAAGGCCGGCGTCACCGCTTTCTCGATGGAATTCATGCCCCGGATCACCCGCGCGCAGTCGATGGACGTCTTGTCCTCGCAGGCCAATTTGGCCGGCTATCAGGCGGTGATCGACGGGGCTTCGGAATATGACCGCGCCTTGCCGATGATGATGACGGCGGCCGGCACGGTGCCGGCGGCGAAGGTCTTCATCATGGGCGTTGGCGTCGCCGGCCTGCAGGCGATCGCCACCGCGCGCCGGCTTGGTGCGGTTGTCACCGCCACCGACGTTCGCCCCGCCGCCAAGGAACAGGTCGCCTCGCTCGGCGCCAAGTTCCTCGCGGTCGAGAACGAGGAATTCAAGGCGGCCGAAACGGCCGGCGGCTACGCCAAGGAAATGTCGAAGGAATATCAGGCCAAGCAGGCGGCACTCACATCAGAGCACATCGCCAAGCAGGATATCGTCATCACCACGGCGCTCATTCCCGGCCGGCCGGCGCCCAAGCTGGTCTCGGCGGCGATGGTCGCTTCGATGAAGCCGGGCTCGGTGATCGTCGACCTCGCGGTCGAGCGCGGCGGCAATGTCGAGGGCGCCGAAGCCGGCAAGGTGGTCACCACCGCCAACAACGTCAAGATTGTCGGCCATCTCAATGTGCCTGGCCGCATCGCGGCGTCGGCCTCGCTGCTTTATGCCAGGAACCTGTTCGCCTTTCTCGAGACGCTGGTCGACAAGACGACCAAGACGCTTGCCATCAATCGCGACGACGATCTGGTCAAGGCAACGATGCTGACCGATGGCGGCAAGGTGGTTCATCCGGCTTTCGTGAAAGCCGACCAGCAGCCGGCAAAGGGCCAATATGTCGAGCCGGCCGCGATCCCGGCCAAGACCATGGTCGCCGATGCTTCGCCCAAGAAAACCGGCCCCAAGAAGGCGGCCGCACCCAAGTCGCCCTCGTCGAAGCCGAAAGGGATCGCGTGATGGACCAGACCCTGCAGAAAGCCCTCGACCAGCTCGACCAGGCCTCCGCCGCCGTCCGGCTGGCGGTGCACAATCTGGCGACCGCGCCCGGCGGCACTGACGCGGCCGGTGATGCCGCGCATGCGCTCTCCGGCGGCGCCATCGATCCCTTCGTCTTCCGCTTCGCCATCTTCGTCCTGGCGATCTTCGTCGGCTACTACGTCGTCTGGTCGGTGACCCCCGCACTGCATACGCCGCTGATGGCCGTCACCAATGCCATCTCCTCGGTCATCGTCGTCGGCGCGCTGCTTGCCGTCGGCATCGCCGCCTCCGGCATTGCCGCGGGCTTCGGCTTCGTCGCGCTGATGCTGGTTTCGGTCAACATCTTCGGCGGCTTCCTCGTCACCCAGCGCATGCTGGCCATGTACAAGAAGAAGGACAAGTAGAGCGCCATGAACGCCAACTTCGCGTCCTTCCTCTACCTCGTCTCCGGTGTCCTGTTCATCATGGCGCTGCGCGGCCTGTCGCATCCGACCACCAGCCGCCAGGGCAATCTCTACGGCATGATCGGCATGGGTATTGCCATCGCCACCACACTGGCTCTGGCGACCCCGTCCGCCGGCCGCTTCGGCCTGATCGTGCTCGGCCTTGCCATTGGCGGCGGCGTCGGCGCCGTTACCGCGCGCCGCATCGCCATGACCTCGATGCCGCAGCTGGTCGCTGCCTTCCACTCGCTGGTCGGCCTCGCCGCCGTCATGGTGGCGGCTGCCGCGATCTATGCCCCGGAAAGCTTCGGCATCGGCACGGATGGCGACATTCATGCCCAGGCCCTGATCGAGATGAGCCTTGGCGTCGCCATCGGCGCCATCACCTTCACCGGCTCGGTCATCGCTTTCCTCAAGCTCGATGGCCGCATGTCCGGCAAGCCGATCATGATCGGCGCACGCCACTTCATCAACGCCGCACTTGCTATCGCGCTCGTCGTGCTGATCGTGTTGCTGGTCACCACCGAGTCCAAGCTGGTCTTCTGGCTGATCGTTGCCGCCTCGCTGGTGCTCGGTATCCTGCTGATCATCCCGATCGGCGGCGCCGACATGCCGGTCGTCGTCTCGATGCTGAATTCCTATTCCGGCTGGGCGGCGGCGGCGCTGGGCTTCACGCTCGGCAATCTGGCGCTGATCATCACGGGCGCGCTGGTCGGCTCATCCGGCGCGATCCTGTCCTACATCATGTGCAAGGGCATGAACCGAAGCTTCATCTCGGTCATTCTCGGCGGCTTCGGTGGGGAGACGGCAGCGGCCGCCGATGACGGCATCGAACGCACGGTCAAGCAGGGTTCTGCCGACGATGCCGCCTACCTCATGATGAACGCCCAGAAAGTCATCATCGTGCCGGGCTACGGCATGGCGGTCGCCCAGGCGCAGCATGCGCTGCGTGAAATGGCCGACAAGCTCAAGGCCAATGGCGTCGACGTGAAGTACGCCATCCACCCGGTCGCCGGCCGCATGCCCGGCCACATGAACGTGCTGCTCGCCGAAGCCAATGTGCCCTACGACGAGGTGTTCGAGCTTGAGGACATCAACTCTGAGTTCGCGCAAGCCGACGTTGCCTATGTCATCGGCGCCAACGACGTCACCAACCCGTCCGCCCGCGACGACAAGTCCTCACCCATCTACGGCATGCCGATCCTCGACGTCGACAAGGCGCGCACCTGCCTGTTCGTCAAGCGCTCGCTCGGTTCCGGCTATGCCGGTATCGACAACACGCTGTTCTACAAGGACGGCACCATGATGCTGCTCGGCGACGCCAAGAAGATGACCGAAGAGATCGTCAAGGCCATGGATCACTGATCCGGGATAAGCGCCGGGACACGCCAAGAAGAGCCCGGCTTCGCGCCGGGCTTTTTCTTGGCAGGCTTTCTTGGCTTGACGGCGATTTCGGCGCTACGATGACGAATTCCCGCCTCGACGGCGGGATTGTCGTCGACGGAGACGTTGGTGCCTGACCCGATCGCATCGCCGCCCGCCGGGAAAGCGCCGCGCAAGCCTGGCCAGGCGGTGGTGATCGTGCATGGCATGGGCGAACAGCGGCCGATGGATACGCTGCGAGGCTTTGTCCAGGCTGTCTGGAGCCATGACCCCAACCGCGCGCCGTTTTATGCCCATGTCGCCGATCCGGCCGACCCCGCCGGCGCGAAGATCAACCACAGCTGGATCACTCCCGACAGCCGGACCAATTCGTACGAACTTCGCCGCATCACCACGCCCTACGATGTCGATGGCCGCCGCACCGACTTCTACGAGCTTTACTGGGCCGACATCACGCAGGGCACGACGCGAGGCCGGCTTGCCGCCTGGGTGACAAATCTGCTGTGGCGCAAGCCCGCCGACATACCGCCGGACGCCCGAAAGCTCTATCTGGTCACTCTGGTTGCCGTCATCATCGTCCTGGTCGCGACGCTCGCGCTTGCGACGTCGGTTTGGCAGCAGCAGATTTCGTGGACCGTCGGCGTCCTCGTCACCATCCTGGCCTCGTTCGTCATCTGGTCGGTGGACCGTTTTGGCCTTCCCTATTTCGGCGATGTCGCGGCCTATGTGCGCGCTGAAGCGGCCACGGTAGAGAAGCGGGCGCTGATCCGCGACCGCGGCCTGAAGCTGCTGAAGCGTCTGATGATGGACGATACCTACGATCGCATCGTGCTGGTCTCGCACAGCCTCGGCTCGATGATCGCCTATGACCTGTTGCAGATCTTGTGGTCCGATTTCAGGCCCCGAAAACTGGAGGCCATCCGCGACAAGGCGAAACTGAAGGCTATCCACGCCATCGACAAGGCGACGCTTGTTGCCGACGGCTCGGCATGGCCCGGCAGCCTTGACGACCTTGCCGGGTTCAGGCGCGATCAGTGGGAGCTCTATCGCCAACTGCGCACCAGGGACGACAACCATCGGCCTTGGAAGATCAGCGATTTCGTCACGCTTGGTAGCCCGCTGACCCACAGCGAATTTCTGGTGACGCACAATCTCGCCGAATTCAGGCGCGGCATCGCCGAACGCCTGTTCTCGGCATGTCCGCCGATTGCCGAGGGAGCGGCGGCCGGTGGCACCGTGCTTTATCAGGAAGGGCGCAACCGTTCTTCCGGCAAGCCGCAGCGGGCGGTGCATCATGGCGCGGTGTTTGCTGCGACGCGCTGGACCAATATCTTCGACCGCGGCAACGGTTGGCTGACGGGCGATCCGATCTCAGGGCCGATGGCGGAGAATTTCGGCCCGGGCGTGGAGAACGTTCAGGTCGAGCTGCGCGGTTCCCTCGGCCGTGTCTTCACCCACACGCTGTACTGGTCGTTGGCGGCGACCGGTAGCGAGGTTGCCGCCGGCGATCAGCCGCGCTCGCATCTCGCCGTGCTGCGCGACGCTGTCGACCTCGGTCGCAAACTGGAGCCGAGCCAAGCCGAAGTGCCGGCGATTCCTCCCCGAAAATAAGAACGGATTTCAGCGGGGCCAAGGCAGCGCCGCTCGACAACTTCAAAGCAAAGCCGCTCCGGGCGGGCCAGAGTGGCTTTGTTGCAAGTGCAGTTCAACGGTTGGTGATAAAAACCGCTTCCTCATCGTCGCGCTGCCTGCCGCCAAGGGCCGCGGCAGCACTGGCGATAAAGGCGCCGATGGCCAGCGAGAGCGCACCAAGCAGGGCAAACGTCGCGCTGGCCTTCCTGGCTGTGTCGGCGGCCTGCTGCGCCTTGACCTTGGCGTCCTGAGCCTTGGCGAGGACGGCATCCACCCGGGTCCTGGCGTCTGCTTCCGAAAGCCCCGTGCGAACGGCGACCAACTGCGACAGATAGGTTTTGTCGTCTGCGGAAACCTCGCCTGCCGCGGCGCCGGCGATCAGGATGCGCGAAGCCTGCCCAACCGCGGCCGCATCGCTGTCCGGATTGGCGGCCGCGAGCTTGCCCGGATCGGCCGGACGGAACAGTGAATCCACCAGGTAGGATGTCGCATTGTCGGCCGACGCGCTGCCGGCATTGGCCGAAGCCCCCGCCGATGCGCCCATGGCCGCACCAGACGCGATGGTGGACACCGCCTGCACGCCCGAGCCTATGGCAGCGGAAAGCGCGGAGCCAAGCACGCCGACGACGAGCAGTGTGGCCAACGCCCAGGCAAGAAAGCCATGGGCGGTATCACGGAAATACACCTCGTCCGTGTGGATGCCGACCCATTTGGTACGCAGGCGTCCGGCAAGGTAGCCGCCGACACCCGAGGACAGCCATTGCACGATGATCAGCCAGACGGCGGTGGATGCCGCGAAAGTGGTGACAGATGCGCCGGATCCCGACCAGGGCGACACCATGCTCAATCCAAGCCCGGAGCCCAGCAGCATAAGGATGAAGGTCAGCGTCGAGGCCGCGAAGGCACCGGCGATGATCGGTCCCCAACTGACGGCGGTGGAGGAGGATTCTGTTGAAGTGGAAACGTCGACAGCCGATAGGGTGGACTGCATAAGTGCCCCCTATCGTACGAACAGCATGATCAGAATGATGATCGGGATCGGTATGCCGAGCAACCAGAGCAAGATGCCGCGTCCCATGGAAGCCTCCTGTTAGAAATTGTGATCGATATTGTCACAATGTCTCGCAGGGACTTCCGTTCCGGCGCGTTGCAAATTGATTTTGTTGCCGCCGGTGGAACAATTGGCGCGCCGCAGCGCGCCAATTCAGATTTAACGTCCAGATCAGATATCCAGATTGGCGACCGACAGCGCGTTGTCCTGGATGAACTCGCGCCTGGGCTCGACCTCGTCGCCCATCAACCGCGAAAACAGCGAATCCGCATCGGTCGCGTCATTGACCTTGACCTGCAGCAGCGAGCGCACGTTCGGATCGAGCGTGGTTTCCCACAGCTGTTCGGCGTTCATCTCGCCGAGACCCTTGTAGCGCTGCATCGTCAGGCCCTTGCGACCGGTCGCAAAGACCGCATTGAGCATCGCCAGCGGCCCCGAGATGGTTTCGGAGACATCCTTGCGGCGCAGCACCGGCGGCGACCCGTAGACCTCGCTGAGGCGCTGTGCGTAGCGGTCGAGCTGGCGTGCGTCGGCCGAATTGATCAGCGCCAGGTCGAGATGCGCATATTCCTTGACGCTGCGCACCGTGCGCTCGAACACATAGCCGCCAACGCCTTCATTCGAGGTCGACATGCGGCCGGTCCAGCCGCGCTCGGTGTCCTCGGCGATGATGTCGAGGCGTTTTGCAATCCGCTCCGCCATGTCGTTGGCGCGGCCGAGATCGGCGAACACGTCCGGGTTGAGCCCACCGGCGATCGCCGCCTGCTCGACGACGCCTCTGTTGTAGCGCGTGTGCAGGCCGTTGATCAGCTGGCGCACCGCCAGCGCGTCATCGATGGCGCCACGCAGGTCCTGCCCGATGCGAACCTCGCCCGAGCCGAGCGTAAGCGATGCTTCCTCCAGTCCCGAACCGATCAGGAACTCCTCGAACGCGCTCTCGTCCTTGATGTATTGCGAGCTCTTGCCGCGCGTCACCTTGTAGAGCGGCGGCTGGGCGATGTAGAGATGGCCGCGCTCGATCAGCTCAGGCATCTGCCGGAAGAAGAAGGTGAGAAGCAAGGTTCTGATATGGGCGCCGTCGACGTCGGCGTCGGTCATCAGGATGATCTTGTGGTAGCGCAGCTTGTCGGCGTTGAACTCGTCCTTGCCGATCGAGGTGCCGAGCGCCGTGATCAACGTGCCGATCATGTCGGAGCCGAGCATGCGGTCGAAGCGCGCCCGCTCGACATTGAGGATCTTGCCGCGCAACGGCAGGATCGCCTGGTTCTGGCGCGAACGCCCACCCTTGGCGGAGCCGCCGGCGGAATCACCCTCGACGATGAAGATTTCGGATTTCGCCGGGTCGCGTTCCTGGCAGTCGGCCAGTTTGCCGGGCAGGGAGGTGACGCCGAGCGAACTCTTGCGGGTGATATCGCGCGCCTTGCGCGCCGCTTCGCGCGCCGCCGCCGCCTGGATCACCTTGTCGACGACCACCTTGCCTTCGCTCGGGTGTTCTTCCAGCCAGGTGCCAAGCGCTTCGTTGACCAGGCCTTCGACGACAGGACGGACTTCCGACGAGACCAGCTTGTCCTTGGTCTGCGAGGAGAATTTCGGGTCGGGAACCTTGACCGACAGCACCGCCGTCAGACCTTCGCGGCAATCGTCGCCGATCAGCGAGACCTTTTCCTTCTTGGTCAGCCCAGAGGATTCGCCATAGCCGGTGATCTGACGCGTCAGCGCGCCGCGGAAGCCGGCCAGATGCGTGCCGCCATCGCGCTGCGGGATGTTGTTGGTGAAGGCCAGCACGTTCTCGTGGTAGCTGTCGTTCCACCACATCGCCACTTCGACGGTGATCCCGTCGCGCTCCGCCCGGATGGCGATCGGCTTGTCGATCAGCGGTTTCTTGACGCGATCGAGATATTTGACGAATTCTTCGAGGCCTCCATCGTAGTGCAGTTCATGGCGCACGACATCGGCGTGACGGGCATCGGTCAAAATGATGCGCACGCCGGAATTGAGGAAGGCAAGCTCGCGCAGCCGGTGTTCCAGCGTGCCGAAGTCGAACTCGACCATGGTGAAGGTCTCGGCCGAGGGGAAGAAGGTGATCTGGCTGCCGCTGCGGCCCTCATAGGTGCCCGGCTGCTTGTCCTGCTCATAGGTGCCGGTCGCCTTCAGAGGTGCGTCGGCATTGCCATGCGTGAAACTCATCTCGAAGATCTGGCCGTTGCGGCGGATCTTCAGCTTTAGCCACGCCGACAGCGCGTTGACCACCGAGACGCCGACGCCATGCAGGCCGCCCGAGACCTTGTAGGAATTCTGGTCGAACTTGCCGCCGGCATGCAGCTGCGTCATGATCACTTCGGCCGCCGAAATGCCTTCTCCGGTGTGGATATCGGTCGGAATTCCGCGGCCATTGTCGATCACAGTGACCGAACCATCGGGGTTGAGCGTCACGGTGACGAGGTCGGCGTGACCGGCCAGCGCCTCGTCGATGGCGTTGTCGACCACTTCATAGACCATGTGATGCAGGCCCGAGCCGTCGTCTGTATCACCGATATACATTCCGGGGCGTTTGCGGACAGCGTCCAACCCCTTCAAAACCTTGATGGAATCGGCGCCGTATTCGGCTTCAGCGCCGTTGTTGTTGTCGATCTGATCGCTCATGAAAACCTGTTGTCTGGATGCCGCCTGCACAGCGCGAAAAATCCGCGCCGAATCGCGCCTCTGATATCGACTAGATATAGGCGCAAAAGGCGGTTTTTCCAAGGTTTGCAGGCATTTCACTGGGGATGGCCGGCTGCCAATGGCGGGCCTCCGCCGGCCCCCATTTCACTTCGGCCAGCGGGTCCTTGAGAAACCTTGATCATGAACTTGTATCTCGGCGCCAGCCGCCTGCTGCGGTCGCGCCCCGGCGTCATGTCGGGCGGGCGGCCGGATCAGGCGGTGGTCGTCGTTGGCGATGACCAGGGCCAAGCGCCACCACTGCGGTGGCGGTGGTGAGCATAGGCAGCAAGGCAAACAGCAAGCGCAAATCGAACTGCCCCCCAGCTCGTTCCTGTGCACGACCACCTCTCTATGGCAGCAAACCGGGGTTTTTTGCGGAAGACCAGCGTTTTCAGCCTGCCCGCATCGGCTTCAAAGCCTCGCTCCAGCGCAGCAGCTCGTCGAGCATGGTTTTGGCTCCGCCCTGCACCTGTTCGCTGGCGTTGAAAGCGCCATTTTCGTCGAGCAGTTTCTGGTACATCGGCAGCGCGACGCCTTCCGGGATCGGCATGACACCTACCGAGGTCAGCAGCGGCTTCAGCGCTTGCGCCGCGCGTAGGCCGCCGGAGACGCCGCCATAGCTGAAAATGGCGGCTGCCTTGTACTTCCATTCGCGCGAGAGATAGTCGATCGCGTTGACGATCGCCGGCGCCACGAAATAATTGTATTCCGGCGCCACGAAGACGAAGGCATCGGCGGCATCGATCGCCTTGGACCAGGCTTTGGTATGATCGTTCTGGTAGTTGCCAAGCCTTGGATGGTGCGGTTCGTCCAGCACCGGAAGCTTGAACGCATCGATGTCGGTCAGTACAGGCTCGAATTTCCCGTGCTCGCGCGCGAACCTCTCCAGCCACTCGGCAAAAATCGGTCCGGCGCGGCCTGGCCGCGTGCTGCCGATGATGATGTTCAACTGGTGCTTCAAGCTGGGCTCCTGCGGTGGCGGTATCCATTGGTGACTGCCACCTAGGGCATGCCGCTCGGGGCAACAAGAAGGCACCTCGCGGTAACCGGTCACATTCCGGAGAGTAGGGCCTTGCCGTTCGGTCACATGGACGCCTGCTTTGCGGCCCACTACATTGGGTCATCAGCGGAGCACAGCATGGACATCCAGCCCGCCCCCTTCATTCCCCCGGCGCCGAAGCCGCGCACGACGCCGCCCTCGACGTTGGAGATGATCCGCATCGTCTACCGCAACCCGCTCGAATTGTGGGGTGAGCATACCTACAACGAGCCGTGGATCTCGGCGAACGGCGTTGGCGGACATCTGATCGTCGCCAATGATCCCGCCCTGATCCGGCATGTGCTGGTCGACAACGCCAGGAACTACAAGATGGCGACGGTGCGCCAGAAGATACTGCGGCCGATCCTGCGCGACGGCCTGCTCACCGCCGAGGGCGAGGTCTGGAAGCGGTCGCGCAAGGCGATGGCGCCGGTGTTCACGCCGCGCCACATCTTCGGCTTCGCCCAGCCGATGCTGAGGCGCACGCAGGACTTCGTCACCCGTTACGAAGACGGCGGCACGTCTGACATCGCCCATGACATGACGCTGCTCACTTATGACATCCTGGCCGAGACGCTGTTTTCCGGCGAGATATCAGGCGAGCCCGGCAGTTTCGCCAACGAGATCGACCGCCTGTTCGAGACCATGGGTCGCGTCGATCCGCTCGACCTGTTGCGTGCGCCCGACTGGCTGCCGAGGCTGACCCGCATCCGTGGCCGCAAGACCATGGCCTATTTCCGCAAGATCGTCACCGACACGGTCAAGATGCGCGAAGCGAAATTCAAGCGCGATCCCGATGCCGTGCCGCAGGATTTCCTGACACTGCTGCTCAAGGCCGAGGGACCCGACGGACTGACGCGGGCCGAGGTCGAGGACAACATCATCACCTTCATCGGCGCCGGCCATGAGACGACGGCGCGTGCGCTGGGCTGGACGCTCTATTGCCTGGCTGAATCACCGTGGGAGCGCAACCGGGTCGAGCAGGAGATCGACCAGGTGCTGGCGCGCGAGCCCGATCCGACGAAATGGCTCGATGCCATGCCGTTCACGCGCGCGGCTTTCGACGAAGCGCTCAGGCTCTATCCGCCGGCGCCGTCGATCAACCGCGAGCCGATCGAACCGGAAATGTGGAAGGATCTTCATATCCCCAAGCACGCCGCGGTGCTGGTGATGCCTTGGGTCGTGCATCGCCACAGGAAACTGTGGGACCGGCCGGATGCCTTCCTGCCGGAGCGCTTCCACCCGGGAAATCGCGAAAAGATCGACCGCTTCCAGTATCTGCCGTTTGGCGCCGGCCCACGCGTCTGCATCGGCGCCAGCTTCGCCATGCAGGAGGCGATCATCGCGCTGGCGATCATGCTGTCGCGCTTCCGCTTCGACACCACCGCCGAAACGAAACCCTGGCCGGTACAGAAACTGACCACGCAGCCGCAAGGCGGTCTACCGATGCAGGTCACGCCGCGTTAGGCGTGACACCTTCAGGCAGTTGCGCTGAATTAGGCCGCGGGCTTGCGTTGCTGGAACTGGCCGGCGGCGCGGTAGCGCCAGAGATAGCTGGGCAGGATCGTCGCGATCGACTGCGACTGGATGCCTAGCCCCGCAAGCGTCCTGTTGGTCTGGTTGGCGGCGTCCGAAACGATGTTGTGCTCGCGCAGCTGCATCACCTGGTCCTTGGTCAGCAGCGGGTTGGGCAGGAGACCGAGGATCGAGGCCTGGATGTTGGCCACCCACCACGGAACCGGCACCAGCAGCCGCTTGCGCTCGATCACGTCGAGCAGCTCTTCCATACACTGCTTGAAGGTGAGCACCTTCGGTCCGCCGAGTTCATAGATCTGGCCGCCATCCACCTTGCCGTCGACCGAGCGCGCCACCGCTTCGGCTACGTCGCCGACATAGACCGGCTGAAACTTGGTCTGGCCGCCGCCGATCAGCGGCAGCACCGGCGAATAGCGCGCCATGTTGGCGAAGCGGTTGAAGAAGCCGTCTTCGGGTCCGAAATTGATCGACGGCCGGAAGATCACGGCGTCCTTGATCGTCTCCAGGACAGCCTTTTCGCCAAGCGCCTTGGTGCGCGCGTAGTCTGATTCGGAGTCCAGATCGGCGCCAAGCGCAGAAATGTGGGTCAGGCCGGCGCCGACCGAGCGCGCGGCCTCGGCCACTGCGCGGGCGCCGAACTCGTGCACGGCGGAGAATTTCTGCCGGCCGCTCTCATGCAGGATGGCGACCAGATTGACGACATGGTCGGCGCCTTGCACGGCGCGGTCTACCGACCAGCGCACGCGCACATTGGCCTGGACCGGCTGGATCTGGCCGACATTGCCGAGCGGCTGCAAATGGCCGGCGAGATCGGGCCGCCGGCAGGCGACCCTGATGCGATAGCCGCGCTTGGCCAACGCGCGCACGACATGGCGGCCGACAAAGCCTGACCCGCCAAAGACGACGACGAGCTTTGGGGTCTGCAGGATTTCGGTCATGGCTGGCTCCGGCGCTCGTAGGCTTGGCTGAAGCCGTTTCATAATCCGTTTCGTGCCAAAGGCAAAGGGCGACGCGTCGTCGCTATCAGCCTGTCAGAACGCTTTGCCGATACGGTTGTCGACCGAATGGCGGTTGCCGCCGCGAATGACGAAGAAGAGCAGGATCGCTGCCCACAGCAGCGACTTTTCCGCACCCGAATAGCCTTGGCCCATGGTGACCCAGTGGAACCAGACCGTGACCAGCAGCACGAACAGGCCGGCAAAGGCGGCCGGCCGCGTCAAAAAGCCGATGGCGATGAAGATGCCGCCAAAGAATTCAGTGCAGGCCAGAAGCAACGACCACAACGCGCCCGGATAGAAGCCGAGACCCTCGACCATCTCGGCAGCGCCGAAAGGATTGGCGATCTTCTGCGAACCGTGGATGGCGAGAAACCCGCCGGCGACGACGCGAAGAACGGTTTCGGCACCATCGTGCAGGGCCGCGTAAAACCTGCCAAGGACCGGGATGACAAGGGCGTTGCGGGGATTGTCCGTGCTTGCCGACATTGTAGCTCCTCTGTTTTGCTCAACCAGCGCAAACGGCCGATCAGGTTGGTCGAAGTCAAATAAACAAAAGTTGACCAAAACGAGAATGTTTTACCATCGTGCGATCAAAACGCAGAAAACCCCGCCGAAGCGGGGTTTTCCGGGTGACATCCATGCGAAGCCAGGGGCCGACGGCGCGGCCTGACCTGAGACGGTATCAGGAGGGCGTGAAGCAAGTACGCCCACCCAGCCCTGAACATCCGACATGGTGCCACCAACCTTCTTGCAGGCGGCGACGAAATCGGCGCTGCAATTGGCGAATTTTGCATGGCCGTTCTTGCAGTAGTGGTCTTCGGTGGCCCCGCCGCTCGGGGCAGCGATGACACCCGGGCTGGACGGCTTGACCGGTGCGGCCTTCAGGGTGGCTGCCTGTGTGGCGCCCATGAACGAGCCGAGCAGAAGGACGGCGGTCAGCATGGTAATCTTGGTGTTGGTCATGGCAATTTCCTTTGATTTGGGTTGAGTTTTCCGAGGCGCGAAGGACCGGCCTTCGCGTGATGCAGGCTTTCGATTTCGGTTTGCTGCTTCCCTCGGTGTGGATCGGGCAAGCTCGCCTTGCCCTGGACAAAGCTGGGTCGCAGCAAGGCGCGGAAAGGTTCAGCGGCGCGCAAAGAAAATCGCACTGCGCCGCGCCTGCGGCGGGCGAATTCCAGATAACTAATTGATATTTAATAGATGTTCAGGAAGAATAGCGTGCGGCGAATTCGGAAATGCGCTGCACCACGGCCTTCGATGCGGTAATGCCGCGCGCTTGCGCCTTCTCGGCGGCCTCTGCGCGGGCACGACCGGGCACATGCACGCCGAAGCGCCGCCGCAGCCGGTCAAGCTGGTCCTTCATTCGTTGCTCGAAATCTGGATCGAGCAGCTTGGGTTCGATAGCAAGCACGAACAGTCCCGTGCCGGGGCTGTCCGGCCCGCCGCTGAACCATGGCGCGTCGAGCGACCAGTTGGCGCCCGACAGGCCCGCCGCCAGCACCTCGACCATCAGCGCGATGTTGGCGCCGCGCTGACCGCCGAAGGCGAGCATTGCGCCCTTCATGGCGGCGGCGGGATCGGTGGTCGGGTTGCCGCTGGCGTCCAGCGCCCAGCCTTCCGGGATTGTCTTGCCGTCCTCGGCCGCTTTGCGGATGTTGACGAAAGCGGTGGCGCTCGACGACTGGTCGATCACCAGCGGCGCCCCGTCGGCGGCAGGCGCGGCAAACGACATCGGGTTGGTGCAGTAGACCGGCTTGACCGAACCCGAGCCGGCAAGCACGGCCGGGCCGTTGGTGGCTGCGAACGACACCAGTCCTTGTGCTGCCAGCCTTCCGGTGAAATAGCCGAGCGCGCCGCATGTATAGGCGTTCTTCTGCGAGAAGATGGCGACACCGAACAGCTTTGCCGCCTTGGCGAGGTCGTCGATGGTGCGGTCGAAGCCGGTATGCGCCAGCCCGCCGCGCGCATCGGAGAGATAGACCGCCAGCGCCGGCCGGGTGATCACCGGGTCGGCATTGCCGTCGATGCGTCCGGCTTCCAGCGCCTCGAGATAGTCGATGAAATGCGACAGACCGACCGAGGAAAGCCCTTCGGCCTCGGCTGATATGATCGAAGCAGTGAGCGATTGCGCCGCTTCCTCATTGGCGCCGGCGCCAAGTGCCGCCATCCGGCACAGTCCTTTTGCCTGGTCGAGACTGAGTTGCATCATGGCCGTCCTAGGGGAGTAGGGGAGTAGGGGAGTAGGGGAGTAGGGGAGTAAGGAAATAGGGGAGTACGGGACAGTGGGCAGTGAATAGCGAATGGGGATGGAAATGTGAATGTGGATAGTGGCCTGATACTCCCCTACTCCCCTACTCCCCTACTCCCCTACTCCCCTCTAACCAATCTTGTTCGGGATCCTGGCCTCTATCCTGCTGAAGGCGAAGACCAGAATGCCGGTTATCGTCATGTAGATCAGCGCCAGCAGCAGCAAGGGCTCGTAGGTGAGGTAGGTGTCCTGCCGTACTTTGGACGAAACGGCGAAGATGTCGATGACGCTGATCGTCGCCACCAGCGGCGTCGACTTCAATTGCAGCACGGTCTCGCCGGTCAGCGTCGGCAGCGCCCGGTAGATGGCTTGCGGCAGCCAGATCCGCCGGAACGCCTTCCAGCGGCTCATGCCGAAGGCGCGGGCGGCTTCGAGTTGCCCCTTGGGCACGCCGGCGAAGGCGCCGCGCATCACCTCGCCCTCATAACCGGCGAACGACAGGGTCAGCGCCAGCACGCCATAGGGCCAGGCTTGCCGCAGATATGGCCACATCCAGGATTCGCGGATCCACGGATATTGCGGGAACAGCGAACCCAGGCCGTAATAGAGCAGCCAGAGCTGGATCAGCAGCGGTGTGCCCCGGATCACCGTGCAGAACACCTTGGCGGGTGCGGCGAACCAGAACGAGCCGGCAGCCTGCGCCAGGCCAAGCGGGACGGCCAGCAGGAAGCCCAGCACGCAGGTGACGGCCAGGATCCACAGCGAGCGCCAGAGGCCGATCAAGCCCATTTCATAATATTGCGGCAGCCAGTCCCAGCGCATGAAAAAGGCGGCCGACAGAACAAGGCCCAGTGCGATCAGGATCAGCACGATGCGGTGCGGCTGCAGCCACAGCGACGTTCGCGCGACGACGTCGATGATGGTCGCCTCGTTGGCCATCAGCGCGCCTCCTTGAGCGAAGGCATGCCGCGCCGCGACCAGGTCTCGACCCGGCCGATAACGAGGTTGGAAAACAGCGACAAAAGCAGATAGAGCACGCCCGCCGCGAAAAAGAAGGTGAAATAGGCCTTGGTGACGCCCGCTGCCTGCCGCGTTGCCAGCGCCAGCTCGTAGAAGCCGACAACAGCCAATAGCGCGGTGTCCTTGGTGGCGATCAGCCAGAGATTGGCGAGGCCCGGAATAGCGAAGGGCAGCATTGACGGCAAGGTGATGCGCCGCAACATCAGGCCCGGAGACATTCCATAGGCGCGGGCGGCTTCGATCTGGCCCTGCGGAATGGCCAGGATCGCGCCGCGTATCACCTCTGTCGAATAGGCGCCCTGGACGAAGCCGAGCACGGCGATGCCGGCGGCAAGGCCGCTCACGTCGACGCGCTGATAACCCATGGCCGTCAGCGCCTGATTGATCAGGTCGGTGCCGGCGTAATAGAGCAGCAGGATCAGCACCAGTTCGGGCACGGCGCGCACGATGGTGGTGTAAACCGCCAGGAGATCGCGCACCACCGGCCCGCCATAAAGCTTGCCATAGGCGCCGCCGGTGCCGATCAGAAGGCCGAGGCACGTGGCGCCCAGCGCGATCTCGATCGAATGCAGCAGCCCAACCAGAAGCGCCCCGCCCCAGCCTGGCGGGTAGGGCGAGAGAAGCTCGGTGATGCCGGCCGCGGAGGCCGAAAGAAGTGCGTCGATCAGCGTCGCCCCCGAAGTGCTGACTAACCGCCGACGGCTGCGTGGGCGGCAAACATGCCTGGGAAAGATCGAGCAGGTGGGGCATGGCGCGACGCCACACCCCACAGCTCATACGAGGATCGTCAGTTCGACTGCGCGCCGCCGCCGCCGTAAATGTCGAAATCGAAGTATTTCTTCGAGATCTCGTCATATTTGCCGTTGGCGCGGATCGCCTTGATGCCGGCGTTGATTTTGCCCTTCAGGTCGGTGTCTTCCTTGCGCACGCCGGCGCCGACGCCCGGTCCGAGCACTTCGTCATCGGGAGCGACCATGCCCTTCAGGTCGCAGCAGGCTTTGCCCTGGTCGGATTTGAGGAATTCGCCAAGCGCGATGGAATCGGCCTGCACCGCGTCGAGACGGCCGGCGGCCAGATCGTTGTTGGCCTCGTCCTGGGTCTGGTATTCCTTGATCTCGGAGGCTGTGCTGCCAAAGTGCTTCTTGGCGTAGACAGCGTGCACCGTCGACACTTGCACGCCGACGATCTTGCCCTTGAGGTCGTCCGGAGCGGAGCCGAATTTCTGGTCCTTCGGGCCGATGATCGCGGTCGGCGTGTTATAGTACTTGTCCGAGAAATCGATCGTCTTCGCGCGTTCGGCGGTGATCGACATCGAGGAGACGATGAGGTCGATCTTCTTGGTCGTCAGAGCCGGGATGATGCCGTCCCAGGCAACCGGGGTGATGACGCAATCGAGCTTCTCCTCGGCGCAGACGGCGTCGATGAAGTCGATCTCCCAGCCGATCCATTTGCCCGAAGCATCGGGCGAGGTGAAGGGCGGATAAGGCTCGGCGGCGACGCCGATCTTGACCGGATCGGCCTTGGCCACGCCCATGGCGGCGACGCCGAGCAGCAGCGCTGCGGCAAATGTCTTCAGAACGGTCTTCATTTCATGACTCCCAGTTTGTTGTTGGTTCCCGGTTTTCTTCCGTCCCGGCTTGCCTAGCCGATGTTGCGGATGAACTGCTTCAGCCTTTCGGATTTCGGTGCGCCGAAGATCTGCTCCGGCGGCCCTTCTTCCTCGACCAGCCCGTTGTAGAGGTAGACGACATGGGTCGCGACCTCGCGGGCGAACTTCATCTCGTGGGTGACCAGCACCATGGTGCGGCCTTCGCGCGCTAGGTCGCCGATCACCTTCAGCACCTCGCCGACCAGTTCGGGATCGAGCGCGGAGGTGGGCTCGTCGAACAGCATGACGCGCGGATTGATGGCCAGCGCCCGGGCGATCGCGGCGCGCTGCTGCTGGCCGCCCGACAGATAGGCCGGATAGACGTCGCGCTTTTCAGCCAGACCGACACGGGCGAGCAGCTTCTCGGCCTCGCCGATCGCCACATCGCGCTTGACGCCAAGCACATGCACCGGAACCTCGATGACGTTTTCGATCAGCGTCATGTGGCTCCACAGGTTGAAGTTTTGGAACACCATGCCGAGCTTGGAGCGGATGCGCTCGATCTGCTTGCGGTCGGCCGGAATGGTGTGGCCGTGGCTGTCGGCCTTGAGTTTGATCTCCTCGCCATTGACGCGAATGATGCCGCTGGTCGGGTTTTCCAGGCAGTTGATGCAGCGCAGCAGGGTCGATTTGCCGGAGCCCGAGCCGCCGATGATGGCGATGACCTCGCCGTCGCGCGCCGACAGCGAGACGCCCTTCAGCACATGCAGCTCACCGAACTTCTTGTGCAGGTTCTCGACATGGATGGCTTCGGCGGCGCCGTCCTGCGCCTTGCCGGATCGGACTGCGGCAGCTTCCACCACGCTCACCGGGTGACCTCTATCGGGTCGGCTGCGGTTCGTCGAACGTGTATCCGGCTAATTAACATATACGCTGTACTGCCCCGCTCCAGACTTCAGCATGGACCCAACGGCGAGAGCCCGTCAATCCTGCTTATTACGGCACTTGCGAGCTTGTTGTGCAAGTGTATAAATAGCCTTCCATGAAATTTTCTCGATTTTTTTCAGCGAAAAAGGACTTCGATGAGCGCTTTCGGATCACAGTCCATGGCGGCGCCGCTGCGCCGCGTGCTGATGCGGTCGGCGGCCAACGCCATGCGCAATGCCGACAGGGTTGCCTGGCACTATGGCCCGGGATTCAATCCGGCGAAAGCGGCATCGCAGCACGCGCTCCTTGCTGAACTGGTGGCGGCTTCCGGTGCCGAAATCGAATGGATCGAGGACACGGCGGATGGACTTTCGGACTCGGTGTTCACGCACGACCCGTCGCTGATGACCGATCGCGGCGCGCTGATTCTGTCCATGGGCAAGCCGTTGCGCGCCAGGGAGCCCTCGCTGCATGAGGAAACCTACCGAAGGCTGGGCATTCCAATCCTGGGCCGCGTCGAGGTTCCTGGCCAGGTCGAAGGCGGTGATTGCGTATGGCTCGATGCCCGTACGCTGGTGATCGGGCGCGGTGTCCGCTCCAACCAGGAAGGCATCCAGCAGGTTTCCAACCTGCTGACGCCGCTGGGCGTTTCCGTCTACGGCTTTGATCTTCCGCTGTGGCAAGGCGAAGAAGCGTGCCTGCATCTGATGTCGGTGATCAGCCCGCTGGCCGACGACCTCGCACTGGTCCATTCACCGCTTTTGCCGGCCCCATTCTATCAGATGCTGAAGGCGCGTAACATCCGGCTGGTCGAAGGCGACGCCGAAGAGTTCGCGGCTTCCAACGGCCTTAGCCTGAACGTGCTGCCGACCAGCCCACACAAGATCATTGCCGTCGCGGGCTTTCCAAAGACCAAAGCCGCGATGGAAGCCGCCGGCTGCACGGTCGAAATCTTCGAGGCGGATGCGCTCTGCATCGCCTGCGAGGGCGGGCCGACATGCCTGACGCGACCGATCCTGCGCCAATGAATATGCCATCCCGCCGCAGGTTCCGTCGCGAGGGCGAGGAGCGGCGGCGGCAGGATCTGATCGAGGCCACTCTGGACAGCGTGGCGGAACATGGCCTGCAGGGCGCCACCTTGCGCACCATCGCATTGCGTGCCGGCGTCACCGCCGGGCTGATCCGGCACTATTTTCCCGGCAAGGAAGAATTGCTGCAGGAAGCCTATGCAGCGCTGATGGGCCGCATGACCGAGCAGGCGAAAGCGGCTTTGGTCATGGAGAATGCCTCGCCTCGCCAGCGCCTTGCGGCTTTCGTCACCGCCAACCTCAATGCGCCGATTATCGACGCGCGGGTGTTTTCGCTCTGGGCAACCTTCATCGGCCGCGCCAGAGCGGCTCCGACCTTGGCCCACGCCCACCGCGAAGGCTACCTTGGTTTTCGCAATGAGGTGGAAGCGGTTGTGGCCGAGGTGCTCGCCGCCGAACGGCGCAAATCGGACGCAAGCCAATTGCGCCACCATGCCATCGCGATTAATGCGATCATCGACGGACTCTGGATCGAAGGCTGCCTGGCCGGCGAGATGTTCTCGCCCGGCGAATTGGCGGCGATCGGCATCAAGGCCGTCGAGGCCGAACTAGGCCTCGCGCCGGAAGGGGAGGAAAACCAATGACGACACTCGGCGAAGCGCTCATTTCGCTGCTCGAAGCCCATGGCGTCGACACGGTCTTCGGGATTCCCGGCGTCCACACGGTAGAACTCTACCGCGGGCTAGCGCGCTCCAAGATCCGCCACGTCACACCGCGCCATGAACAGGGCGCCGGCTTCATGGCCGATGGCTACGCACGCGCCAGCGGCAGACCGGGCGTCGCCTTCGTCATCACCGGACCGGGGCTGACCAACACCATCACCGCCATGGGGCAGGCACGCGCCGATTCGGTGCCGATGCTGGTGATCTCAGGCGTCAACGCCACGCCGACGCTGGGCAAGGGGCTGGGCCATCTGCACGAATTGCCGGATCAGCGCGGCATGATGGAGAAGGTGGCGCTGTTTTCGCAGCGCGTTACCGAGGCTGGCGAATTGCCCGGCGCGCTGGCGCAGGCCTTCGCCCTGTTTTCATCGGCCCGGCCCGGCCCGGTACATATCGAGATCCCGACCGACGTCATGGTCAAGCCGGCGGATGGCATCGCTGCCATGCTGAGCAATGTGACGCCGCCCGTGCCGGAAGGTGTCGCAATTGCCAACGCGGCCAAACTCATCAGTGCAGCGCGCCGCCCGCTGATCCTGGTCGGCGGCGGCGCCAAACGCGCCGAAGCGCCACTGCGGCGTCTGGCCGAACGGCTGGGGGCGCCGGTCGTCCAGACCACCAATGCGCGCGGCCTGCTGCATGGTCATCCGCTTTGCGTGCCGGCCAGTCCCAGCCTGAAGACAGTACGGGCGCTGATGGCCGACGCCGACCTGGTCATTGCCGCCGGCACCGAATTCGGCCCGACCGACTATGACGGCTACAGCGATGGCGGCTTCGTCCTGCCCGCCAACCTGATCCGCATCGATATCGGCGCGGACCAGCTTGCCCGCCGCCCGGCGACGGTTTCGATCCAGGCCGATTGCGCCGAGGCGCTCGAAGCACTGCTTCTGGAAACCCGCCATGTCCGGGCAAGCGAGGGCGGTTCGTCGCGCGCCGCTACTACACGCAAAGCAGCCTTTGCCGAGCTCAATCCGACACTGCAGGGGCAGGTGCGCGCCGTCGAGATGATCCGCGACGCTTTGCCGGGCGCGCTCATCGTCGGCGATTCGACGCAGCCAATCTATGCGGCCAACCTCTATTACGACCATGATCGGCCAGGCGGTTGGTTCAATGCCGCCACCGGCTTCGGCGCGCTTGGCTACGGCCCGCCGGCCGCAATTGGCGCGGCCTTTGCGATACCCGATGCGCCGGTCGTCTGCCTCACGGGTGACGGCGGCTTCCAGTTCACGCTGCCGGAACTGGGCGCCGCGCTCGACGCGCGGGTACCGGTCATCTTCGTCGTCTGGAACAACAGAGGCTACCGCGAGATCGAAACCTCGATGCTCGATGTCGGCGTCGAGCCGGTCGGCGTATCGCCGGCGCCGCCGGATTTCTGCAAGCTGGCCGAGGCCTATGGCATCGGCGCCGAACGGCTTGCCGATATCGATGCTCTCGCGGACGCGCTGAAGCGCGCCCGGGCCACCGGACTGCCGCGCGTCATCGAAATCACAGTTGACTGAAGCGCGGGTTTCCCGTTTTGGCGGGCCACGGCTGAAGTGTCGGACGCATGCAAAGACGCGACAACTGCCATGTCGAGATGTCAATTGAGTGATGGCGCAAAAGGCGCGACGCTTCGCGTCGGCGGCACAGAAACGACCTAACGATAAAAAAATGACAGGAGCGTCCAAGATGACGGAAACACTTGAAGGCAAGCATATCGTCGTGACTGGTGGGACCGGTGCGCTCGGCGGTGCGGTTGTCGGCAAACTGCTGAGCGACGGCGCGATCTGCCATGTGCCCAATGCTCATGCTGCCGCCCCTACGCATTTCCCCTTTACCTCGCATGACCGTGTCCAGTTGGTGCACAACGTCGATCTCTCGGACCCCGCGAAGGTCGAAGCGTTCTATAGCCAGGTTCCGGGCCTTTGGGGCTCGATCCATCTGGCTGGCGGCTTCACCTCGGCGCCTGTTGAAAAGATCGAGTCGGCGTCCTTTGCCGAGATGATGGACACCAATGCGCGCACCGCCTTCCTGTGCTGCCGCGCCGCGATCCGCTCGATGCTGTCGTCGGACACGGCGGGCCGCATCGTCAACGTCACCGCGCGCGCCGGGCTCGATCCGCGGCGCGGCGCCGGCATGGTCGCTTACGCCGCCAGCAAGGCGGCGGTGGCAGCCATGACGGTGGCGATGGCCGAAGAGCTGAAGCACAAGGGCATCCTGGTCAATGCCGTGGCGCCGTCGACGCTAGATACGCCGGCAAACCGCGCCGATATGCCGGATGCCGATGTCACAAGATGGGTCAGCCTCGAAGCCGCCGCCGAGGCCATCGCCTATCTCGCCTCGCCGGCCAATCAGGCGATGAGCGGCACGCTGGTGCCGCTTTACGGCAGGGCGTAACTTTCCAACCTTTACCTAGGTCAAAGAAAAACCCCGCCGGATCGCTCCGGCGGGGTTTTGTTTTGGAGCCTGTGCGAAGGCTTCGCGGTGCGAAGACTTAGCTGCCCTGCTTCTTCAGCGCGGCACCCAGGATGTCGCCCAGCGAAGCGCCGGAGTCGGTCGAGCCGTACTGAGCGACCGCTTCCTTCTCTTCGGCGATTTCCAGCGCCTTGATCGAGACCTGCAGCTTGCGGGTCTTCTTGTCGAAGGCGATGACGCGGGCATCGACCTTCTGGCCGACGGTGAAGCGCTCGGGGCGCTGTTCGTCGCGGTCACGGCTCAGGTCGGAGCGCTTGATGAAGGTTTCGATGCCGCTGTCGACCAGCCGCACTTCCAGACCGCCATCCTTGACGCCGATGACTTCGCAGGTGACGACCGCGTTCTTGCGCAGTTCGCCTGAAGTCGCCGCTTCGCCGACCGTATCCTTGGCCAGCTGCTTGATGCCGAGCGAGATGCGCTCCTTGTCGATGTCGACGTCGAGCACCTGCGCCTTGACCATGTCGCCGCGATTGTACTCTTCGATGACCTGCTCGCCCGGACGGGTCCAGTCGAGGTCGGAAAGGTGCACCATGCCGTCCACGTCGCCTTCGAGGCCGATGAACAGGCCGAACTCGGTCTTGTTCTTGACCTCGCCCTCGACCTGGCTGCCGACCGGATGGCTCGAGGCGAAAGCCTGCCACGGATTCTCGAGCGTCTGCTTGAGGCCGAGCGAGATGCGGCGCTTGGCCGGATCGACCTCGAGCACCACCACGTCGACTTCCTGGGTCGTCGACAGGATCTTGCCGGGATGCACGTTCTTCTTCGTCCACGACATTTCCGAAACGTGGATGAGACCCTCGATGCCCGGCTCCAGCTCGACGAACGCGCCGTAGTCGGTGATGTTGGTGACGGTACCCTTGATCTTCTTGCCGATCGGGAACTTGGTGCCGATCTCGGACCACGGATCGCTCTCGAGCTGCTTCATGCCGAGCGAGATACGGTGGGTTTCCTGGTTGATGCGGATGATCTGCACCTTGACCGTCTGACCGATGTTGAGGATTTCGGTCGGATGGTTGACGCGGCGCCATGCCATGTCGGTGACATGCAGCAGGCCGTCGATGCCGCCGAGGTCGACGAACGCACCGTAATCGGTGATGTTCTTGACGACGCCTTCGACAACCTGGCCTTCTTCGAGGTTCTGCACGATTTCCGAACGCTGTTCGGCGCGGCTCTCTTCGAGCACGGTACGGCGAGACACCACGATGTTGCCGCGGCGGCGATCCATCTTGAGGATCTCGAAGGGCTGCGGGTTGTGCATCAGCGGGGAGACGTCGCGGATCGGGCGGATATCGACCTGGCTGCGCGGCAGGAAGGCCACGGCGCCGTCGAGGTCGACCGTGAAGCCGCCCTTGACCTGGTTGAAGATAACGCCTTCGACGCGCTCACCCTTGGTGAACTTCTCTTCGAGGCGGACCCAGCTCTCTTCGCGACGGGCCTTCTCACGGGAAAGCATTGCTTCGCCAAGCGCGTTTTCAATGCGCTCGACATAGACTTCGACGGTGTCACCAACCTTGAGGGTAGTGTCCTTGCCCTTGACGCCGAATTCCTTCAGCGGCACGCGGCCTTCGACCTTGAGGCCGACGTCGATGATGGCCATGTCCTTTTCGATCGCCGTGATCGTGCCCTTGACGACCTGGCCTTCGCCGGAGTGACCGGTGGTGAATGATTCTTCGAGCAGGCTCGCGAAATCATCGCGAGTGGGATTTGCAGCTGACATTGTTTCTCCTGGAGTGCCCGCATCTCAAGCGGGACGGGCGCCGTGGGTTAGCGTTGCGTTGGCCTGCCGGCGTTCCGGGCTACAAAAGCCCTGGGCCGCTCTTTAAGCGGCAATTCCGGCGCATGAAGAATGCTGGCAGGCTGGTTCGTGCCCGATATGGGTATTTTCTTCGCCTCCGACAACGGAAAGACGAGGGAAAAACCCGGATCAGGCCTAGTCTCTCTTGGCCAAGACGTCATCGATGATCGCCATGGCTGCAAGAAACGCGGCTTCTATAGCCATTTCGCTGGTATCAAGCAAGTGCGCGTCGGCGGCCGGCTTCAAAGGTGAGTCCGCTCGACCCATGTCGCGCTCGTCGCGGCGCATGATATCGGCGAGGATCTCGGTAAAATCAGCGGTCCCGCCGATGCTCTCGATCTCGGCCAGCCGGCGCTGTGCCCGCACCTCGGCGCTCGCCGTCACATAGAGTTTGATGTCGGCGTCGGGGCACACCACGGTGCCGATGTCGCGCCCGTCGAGCACCGCACCCGGCGGCGTCTTGGCGAAGTCGCGCTGCTTTTCGACGAGGATGCGCCGCACGGTCGGGTACACCGCGACCTTGGAGGCCGCCTCGCCGACCGCATGCGCCGACAAGACCGTCCGGTCGAGCTTTGCCAGATCGACCTGGCGGGCAGCGGTTTCAGCCGCCGAGACATTGTCGAGCGGCAGCGCGTGCTGGATGAGCGCATAGGCCACGGCACGGTAGGTGAGGCCGGTGTCGAGCAGGTTGAGGCGGTAGTGGTCGGCCAGCCGGCGGGCGAGGGTGCCCTTGCCGGCGCCGGCGGGGCCGTCGATGGCGATGGTGAAGACGTGTGTCATTGGCAGACCGCCGAAAGGGTTGGGCGCTGGCCTGCCAACGTACCAAGGCTATTGGTTGCCACGACCGTCACCCGATCTCCGCGCCCAGCGCCGTCATCAGCCCCATGAACTCCGGAAAGCTGGTCGCGATCATGGCGGCGTCGTCAATGGTCACCGGCTTTTCCGTCGCCAGCCCCATGACCAGAAAGCTCATGGCGATGCGGTGGTCGAGATGGGTCTGCACGGTGGTGTCCTTGCCGTTGGGATGGCCGCCAAGGCCCTTGCCGCCCGGTTTGCCGCGCACGGCAAGCGAAGCTTCGCCCTCGGTGCAGTCGACGCCGTTGAGCGTCAGCCCGTTGGCGACGGCCGACAGCCGGTCGGATTCCTTCACCCGCAGCTCCTCCAGCCCCTGCATCAGCGTTTCGCCCTCGGCGAAGCTCGCAGCGACCGCCAGCACCGGATACTCGTCGATCATGGACGGCGCCCGCTCGGGCGGCACGATGACGCCCTTGAGCTCGGAGTAACGTACCCGCAGGTCGGCGACATCCTCGCCGCCGGCATTGCGCGGGTTGAGGATGTCGATGTTGCCGCCCATCTCCTGCAGCGTCAAAAGCAGGCCGGTGCGGGTCGGGTTCATCAGTACGTTTTCGATCGTGATGTCCGAACCCGGCACGATCAGGGCGGCCACCAGCGGGAAGCCGGCCGAGGACGGGTCGCCCGGCACGGCGATGGTCTGGCCGGTCAGCTTGCCCTGGCCTTCGATGAAGATGTGGCGCACGCCACGCTCGTCGGTTTCGACCGACAGATTGGCGCCAAACCCCTTCAGCATCTTTTCGGTGTGGTCGCGTGTCATCACCGGCTCGATCACCGTGGTGATGCCGGGCGTGTTGAGGCCGGCGAGCAGCACTGCGGACTTCACCTGCGCCGAGGCCATCGGCACGCGATAGGTGATCGGTGCGGCATGCTTGGGTCCATGCAGTGTGATCGGCATGCGGTCGCCCGGCGTCGCCTTCAGCACCTGCACGCCCATCTGGCGCAAGGGTTCCAGCACACGGCCCATCGGCCGGCCCGACAGCGAGGCATCGCCGATGAAGGTCGTCTCCATGTCATAGGTGCCGACAAGGCCCATGGTCAGCCGCGAGCCGGTGCCGGCATTGCCGAAATCGAGCGGGCCTTCCGGCTGCAGCAGCGCGCCGTTGCCGGTGCCGCGGATCACCCACTCGTCGCCGTTCTTCTCGATATGCGCGCCCATTGCCTTCATGGCCGCGCCCGTGCGCATCACGTCCTCGCCTTCGAGCAGGCCGGTGATGCGGGTCTCGCCGGAGGCGAGGCCGCCGAACATGAAGGAACGGTGCGAGATCGACTTATCACCCGGCACGCGCGCGATGCCGGAAAGGGCTGGGGATTGGCGGGCGGTGGCCGGCTTGGGGGCGGCGGCGTGAGACATGGAATTTCCCTGGACGGAATGCCGGCGGGCCGGCGCTTTTCATTTGTTGCGGCGGTCTCGTACCACGGTGGGCCGAAATGGTCATCCCCATGGTCGTCACTTCACGCGAGGCCTTTCAATGCATGGTTTTGTGACGCCGGCTTTTCGCTTTGACAGCGCTGCAAACTGTGGTTAAGGGGACCACTCTTTTATTGACGAGGCTTGCCGTGGCAAAAACCGAACTTGGCACAAAACGTATCGACCCGGAGACGGGCCGAAAATTCTACGACCTGAACAAGGACCCGATCGTCTCGCCCTACACCGGCAAGACCTATCCGCGTTCCTATTTCGAGGAAGGCAAGATTGCCGCTCTCGAGGAGGAAGAGGAAGTGGCCGAGAAGGAAGTGGACGCCGAGGAAGAAGAAGGCGTTGAGGTCGTCTCGCTCGAAGAGGCTGATGAGGACGTCAAGGGCGACGACCTGCCGGATCTTGGCGACGACGAGGACGACGTTGATCTCGGCGACGACGAAGATGACACCTTCCTCGCCGACGAAGAGGAAGAAGATGACGACGTTGCCGACATGATCGGCGTCGGCGACGACGACGACGAGGTCTGATCGGCCTTGAAAGCGGGCGTTTGCGGGCTTTCGAGGCCTGTGAAGAAAAAGCGGCTCTCGAAGGCTTGATATCTGAGAAGGGCGGGGTTAGAAGCCGCCTGCACTAACGGCGCGGTCTCCAACCCGCGCCGGATCTCTTCGCCGGAAACGGCGCCGGTTGACTGCCGGAAGTGGGGCCATAGCTCAGTTGGGAGAGCGCTTGAATGGCATTCAAGAGGTCGTCGGTTCGATCCCGATTGGCTCCACCAAACAGTCCCTCTGCAATTCGCAGCCGATGAATGTGCCGCACTGCGGTCATCTGCGTTTGATGGTCAATTCAGGCAATGCCGCTGAAGGCCCCTCGATCAAACGGAACGAACGAGCCATTTCTCGAGAGCAACTGCTCGCCGGACAAAGTCTTCACTATTCCTGGAGTGCTTGGAGTCTGAAAGCCAGCCCGGATCACCACTCGGCGAAGGAACCGTCCTTGTGGCGCCAGACCGGGTTGCGCCAGCGGTGGCCTTCCCTGGCGCGTTCCTTGACATAATCCTCGTCGATCTCGACACCCAGGCCCGGGCCGTCGGGAATGGCGACATAACCATCCTCGTAGCGGAAGACATCCTTGTTGGCGGCATAGTCGAGCAGGTCGTTGGCGGCGTTGTAGTGGATGCCGAGGCTCTGCTCCTGGATGAAGCAGTTGTAGCTGACCGCGTCGAGCTGCAGGCACGCGGCAAGCGCGATCGGCCCGAGCGGGCAATGCGGCGCGACCGCGACATCATAGGCTTCCGCCATCGCCGCGATCTTGCGGCATTCTGTGATGCCGCCGGCATGCGACAGGTCGGGCTGGATGATGTCGACGACGCCTTCCTCGAACACGGACTTGAAGTCCCAGCGGCTATAGAGCCGCTCGCCGAGCGCGATCGGTGTCGAGCCAAGCGCGGCGATCTCCTTCAGCGCCTCGCGGTTTTCGCTGAGCACCGGCTCCTCGATGAACATCAGCCTGTAAGGTTCCAGCTCCTTGACCAGGGCGCGCGCCATCGGCCGGTGCACGCGGCCGTGGAAATCGACAGCGATGCCGATGTTGGGCCCGACGGCCTCGCGCACCATGGCGACGCGTTCGACAGCGGCGTCGATCTTGTCATGGCTGTCGACGATCTGCAGTTCTTCGGTACCGTTCATCTTGAGCGCCAGGAAACCGCGCGCAACCATTTCCCTGGCGCCGGCCGCGACCTCCGCCGGGCGGTCGCCGCCGATCCAGGAATAGACCTTGATCGAGTCGCGCAGCTTGCCGCCGAGCAGTTCGTGCACGGGCACGCCGAGCGCCTTGCCCTTGATGTCCCACAGTGCCTGGTCGATCCCGGCAATGGCGCTCATCAGGATCGGGCCGCCGCGGTAGAAACCGCCGCGGTGCATCACCGTCCAGTGATCCTCGATCAGCCGGGGATCCTTGCCGATGAGATAATCGCCAAGCTCCTTGACCGCGGCCTCGACGGTCAGCGCCCGGCCTTCGACCACCGGCTCGCCCCAGCCGGCGACGCCGGCATCGGTTTCGATCTTCAGGAACAGCCAGCGCGGCGGAACGATGTAGGTGGTGAGCGAGATGATTTTCATGCGCAGTCTCAGTTGCTTTTGAGTTTCTTGGCGCTGACGAGGTCGCGCGCCGCGAGGTCGAGGATCTTGTTTGCCGCCCCACGCGCGGCATCGGCATTGCGCATACGCAGCGCCTCGACCACCTCGCGGTGCGCCGCCACGGCCTCCATGCGCCGGTCGAGCGAAATCACCGCCGTCGCCTCCAGCGAGAATTTCAGCCCGGTGTCGATGAGATTGCCGATCTGGCGAAAGATCGGGTTGTGGCTCGCGGCATAGACGATCTGGTGGAAAGCGATGTCACTGCGCGAGAAGGCGGCGAGATCCTCGCCGGCGCCGGCCATGCCGCGCCAGGTGGCTTCGAGATCGGCGATCTCCTGCAGCGTCGCGCGCGTGGCGGCGAGTTCGGCAACCAGCGGCTCGATGGCCCGGCGAGTCTCAAGAATGGCGTCGAAGAGCTTGTCGTCCAGTGCATGCGGCGCGTGCCAGGCCAGCACCTGCGGGTCGATGATGTTCCAGTCGTCCTCATTGCAGACGATCGTGCCGACGCGTGGCCGCGACAGCACCAGCCCTTTTGCCGCCAACACTTTCAGGGCCTCACGGATGACGGTGCGGCTGACGCTGTATTCGACGCCGAGCTCGTTTTCGGTCGGCAGTGAGGAGCCGGCCGGATAGCGCCCGGAAAAGATGTCCGAGGCAATCGCCTTGGTCACGTCGGGCATGACGCGCGGGCGGCGAGTGGCTGTGTCGCCTTGCGGTTTCTTCAAAGTCCCGGTCACCTCAGCCCTCCTCCAAGGCGGCGAACCGCTGGTTTCGCACAACCGGTCCGGCCTTAACGGATGCGGATCAATTGCGCCAGCGATCGCTGGTCAGAGCATGTACATTAATTATCATACCAGATCAATTGACGAGTATGATAAAAGCGATTAGAGACTCCGGCATCCGGGCTGAGCGCCCGGTCTATCGCTGGGAGGTAATCATGCGACTTTTGAAGACCGCGCTCGTCGCGGGCGCGCTTGCCGTGCTGTCCGTCACGACCATCGCTGCATATGCTCAGGACACCAAGATCGGCTTCATCGTCAAACAGCCCGAGGAGCCGTGGTTCCAGGACGAATGGAAGTTCGCTGACCAGGCCGCCAAGGAAAAGGGCTTTACCCTGGTCAAGATCGGCGCCGAAGACGGTGAGAAGCTGATGTCGGCCATCGACAATCTCGGCGCGCAGGGCGCGCAGGGTTTCATCGTCTGCACGCCCGACGTGAAGCTCGGCCCCGGCATCGTCGCCAAGGCCGCCGCCAACAATCTCAAGCTGATGACTGTCGATGACCGCCTGGTCGGCGCCGACGGCAAGGCGCTGGAAGACGTGCCGCATATGGGCATCTCGGCAACCAAGATCGGCGAGGCGGTTGGCCAGGCGATCGTCGACGAGATGAAGGCGCGCGGCTGGAAGGCCGACGAGGTCGGCGCCATCCGCGTCTCTTACGACCAACTGCCGACCGCGGTCGACCGCGTCGAAGGCGCCATCTCGGTGCTCAAGGCAAACGGCTTCAAGGCCGAGAACATTTTTGACGCCCCTCAGGCCAAGACCGATACGGAAGCTGCCCTCAATGCGGCGACCGTCGTGCTCAACGCCCATGCCGAGATCAAGAAGTGGGTTTCTTTCGGCCTCAACGACGAAGCGGTGCTGGGTGCGGTGCGTGCCTCCGAAAGCGTCGGCATCCCCGCTGATAGCGTGATCGGCGTTGGCATTGGCGGCGCGGATTCGGCGATCAACGAGTTCAAGAAGCCGACGGCCACCGGCTTCGTCGGCACCGTGATCATCTCGCCGAAGCGTCATGGCTACGAAACGGCGCTCAACATGTATGACTGGGTTGCCAGCAACAAGGAGCCGGAGAAGTTGATCCTGACTTCCGGTGCACTCGCCAAGCGCGACGACTACCAGAAGGTCCGCCAGGGCCTCGGCATCGAATAATCCTCCCTGTACAAACAGGCGGCGGCTCATCCCGCCGCCTGTTTGCCATTCCACAAGAGGATCGCTGCCCGTGTCCTTTCTCGACTTCTCGCACATCACCAAGACCTATCCGGGCGTCAAGGCGCTGTCGGACATCTCGTTCGGCGTCGACAAAGGCGCCGTGCACGGCCTGATGGGCGAGAACGGCGCCGGCAAATCCACCCTGATCAAGATACTGTCCGGCGACCAGCATGCCGATCAGGGCGAGATCCGCATCGACGGCAGGGTTCAGGCCTATACGTCGACCCGGGATGCCTTCGACAATGGCGTCATCGTCATTCATCAGGAACTGCAGCTGGTTCCTGAACTCACCGTTGCCGAAATTCTCAGCCTCGGTCGTTTCCCTGCCAACGCCGGCATCATCGCCGGCCGCCGGATGCTGGACGACGTCGGCGCCAAGCTGAAATCGGCCGGCATCGACATCGACATGCGCCGCAAGGTCAAGACGCTGTCCATCGGCGAACGCCAGATGGTCGAGATCGCCAAGGCGATCATGCTCGACGCACGCGCTATCGCGCTGGACGAACCGACCTCGTCGCTGTCCTCGCGCGAAAGCGAAATCCTGTTTGCCCTGATCGACCGCCTGCGCGGCGAGGGCAAGGTCATCATCTACGTCTCGCACAGGCTCGACGAAGTGTTCCGGCTCTGCGACAGCCTGACCGTGCTGCGCGACGGCAAGCTGGCGGCGCACCATGCGTCGCTGAAAGGCGTCACCCGCGACCAGGTCGTCGCCGAAATGGTCGGCCGCGAGATTTCGGATATCTGGGGTTTTCGCGCACGAAAAACGGGCGATGTCCGCCTGAAGGTCGACGCTCTCAGCGGCCCCAAACTGAAGACGCCGGCCAGTTTCGAGGCGAGGGCAGGCGAGATCGTCGGCTTCTTCGGCCTGATCGGCGCCGGGCGCTCGGAACTGATGCGTCTGGTCTATGGCGCCGATCCGCGCTCGGGCGGCACCATCACCGTCGATGGCAAGCTGGTCCCTGCCACCGATCCGCGTGGTACGATCCGGGCCGGCATCGTGCTGTGTTCGGAGGACCGCAAGCATGACGGCATCATCCAGGGCCGCTCGGTCGAGGAGAACATCAACATCTCGTCGCGGCGCCATCACACGCGCTTCGGTGTTTTGAACCGCGCCAGCGAGATCGCCACCGCCGAAACCTTCATCAAGAAGCTCAAGGTGCGCACGCCGTCGCGCAAGCAGGATATCATCAACCTCTCCGGCGGCAACCAGCAGAAGGTCATTCTTGGCCGCTGGCTGTCCGAACAAGGGGTGCGGGTTCTCATTGTCGACGAGCCGACGCGCGGCATCGACGTCGGTGCCAAATCGGAAATCTATGAACTGCTCTACCAGCTTGCGCAGGACGGCATGGCGATCGTTGTCGTCTCGTCCGAACTGCCGGAGGTGATGGGCATCTGCGATCGCATTCTGGTGATGTGCGGCGGCCGCGTCAGCGCCGAGCTCACCCGCGACCAGTTCGCCGAAAGGGCGATCCTGGCCGCCGCTCTCCCCGATCAGAAAACCCCCGACGCGATCGCATCTTGAGGACTTTTGGCATGACCGACCAGTTGAAAAAAATCCTGCTCGGCGAACAGGGCCTCGTCGTCATCTTTGTCGTCGCCTTCGCGCTGGTCTCGGCTCTGGTGCCGAATTTCCTCACCGACCGCAACATGCTCGGCCTGCTGCAGTCGGTGGTCACCGTCGGTATCGTCGCCTGCACCATGATGTTCTGCCTTGCCGCACGCGACTTCGACCTGTCAGTCGGCTCCATCGTCGCCTTTGCCGGCATGGTCGCTGTGATGGCGTCGAATTACACCGGCTCGATCCTGCTTGGCCTCTTGGCGGCAATTGCCAGCGGCGCCTTCGTCGGCTTCATCAATGGCGTCGTCATCGCCAAATTCCGCATCAACGCGCTGATCACGACGCTGGCCACCATGCAGATCGTGCGCGGGTTTGCGCTGATTGCGTCCGACGGCCGCGCCGTCGGCATCAACAGCCCGGATTTCTACCAGCTCGCGCTGTCCAAACTGCTCGGCATTCCGACGCCGGTCTGGGTGCTCGCCATCCTGTTTTGCATCTTCGGCTTCGTCCTCAACCGCACCGTCTTCGGCAAGAACACATTGGCCATCGGCGGCAATCCGGAGGCTTCGCGCCTTGCCGGCGTCAATGTCGACCGGACGCGCATCTGGATTTTTGCGCTGCAAGGCGTCGTCTGCGGCATCGCCGGCATCCTGCTGGCGTCGCGCATCACCTCGGGCCAGCCCAACGCGGCGGTCGGACTGGAACTCTCGGTCATCTCGGCCTGCGTGCTCGGCGGCGTCTCGCTTGCCGGCGGCCGCGCCACCATGTCGGGCGTCATCGTCGGCGTGCTGATCATGGGCATCGCCGAGAACGCCATGAACCTGCTCAACATCCCGGCCTTTTACCAGTACATCGTGCGCGGCGTTATTTTGCTCCTGGCCGTGCTGCTCGACAATCTGCGCTCGTCGGCTTTGGGCCGGCGTTGACTCGGGGCAGGGCATGTCGGCTGGAATACTACTGGAAAGCAATCGGCTGTGCGTCGAGATCAGCCCCTCTGGCAGCGCAATCGTCAACGGCCATACGGCCGACGGGGTGCCATTCCTGCGTCCCTACCAAGGCGAGGCCGAGTTCGACGTTGTGCACTGCGCTTGCTTTCCGATGGTGCCGATCGGCAATCGCGTCGAGGGCAATGCGTTTTCATGCGGCGGTCAAAACTTCACGCTGGCGCCCAACACGACTGATCCTTTCTATATTCACGGTGACGGCTGGCAGGCGAACTGGAAGGTCGAGGAGCATCGCGTCGACCGCCTCGATTTGGCCTTCGATCAGCCGCGCCGCGTCGACTCGCCCTATGTCTACCATGCGCGACAGTCGTTCCGGCTCGCCGGCGCGCGGCTGGAACTCCGGCTTGCCGTCGAAAATACCGGCGTCATTTCACTGCCATTCGGCCTCGGTTTCCATCCATTCTTTCCGCGCACGCCGCGGACGACCTTGTTTGCGCCGGCCGAAACCTGGTGGACAGAGCGCGACGGGCACCTTCCAGCGTCCAGGAGCGCCATTGCCGACGATGTCGATTTCTCAACGCCGCGCCATTTGCCCGACCGTTGGCTGAACAATGGCTTCGAAGGGTGGAGCGGCATCGCGCGCATCATCTGGCCGGAGCACTGTCTGGGGATCGACATCGAGGCGGACGCGGAGCTCGACCGCTACATGCTCTTTGCGCCGGACACGGACCGAAGCTTCTTCTGCCTGGAGCCGATGAGCCATACCCCAAATGCGTTGAAGCATTTCGATGCCGACCCAATGGGGATCAAGGTACTTTCCCCCGGCGAGGTTCTCAGAGCAAGATTCGCAATGACCGTCTTCGACTGGAGCGACAACCATGGCTGAGCGCCTTTCCGGCAAACGCATCTTCCTGACCGGCGCCGCGCAAGGCATCGGGCTGGCGATCGCCGAGGCCTGCCTTGCCGAAGGCGCAAGACTGTTCCTGGTCGACCGCGACGGCGCACTGCTGGACAAGACCGTCGCGGGCCTCGCCGTGCCGCGCGGCCATGTCGGGCATGCGGCAGCCGACATCAGCGACGGTGCCGCGATTGCCGCTGTCGTCAGCCAAGCGGCCGCCGAGATCGGCCCCATCAACGCGCTGATCAACAATGCCGGGGTCAATGTGTTCTCGACGCCGCTCGAGGCGACCGAGGAGGAATGGAACCGCAACTTCGACGTCAACGTCAAGGGCGCCTGGAATTGCAGCAAGGCGGTGTTGCCGGGCATGATCGCGAGCGGCGGCGGCGCCATCCTCAACATCGCCTCGACGCACAGCTTCACCATCATCCCACACACCTTTCCCTATCCGGTCGCCAAGCACGCGCTGCTCGGCCTGACCAAATCGCTGGCGCTCGAATATGCGGTGCAAGGCGTGCGCGTGAACGCGCTGGCGCCCGGCTATGTCGAAACCCAGAAGGCGATCGACTACTGGAACAGCTTTGCCGATCCGGCCACAGCACGCGCCAACACCATGGCGCTACATCCTGGCGGCCGCATCGCCACGGCGCGCGAGATTGCGCTGGCTGCGGTGTTCATGATTTCCGACGAGTGCCCGTTCATGAATGCGGCCACGCTCGTCGTAGATGGTGGGCTGAGCCAGCTCCAGCATCCAGCCTGAATTCCGGGAAATCATGACCAAGAGACGATCGCAGCACTGGTTCGGCGGGCAGGGCAAGGACGCCTTCATTCACCGCAGCTGGATGAAGAACAACGGCCTGCCCGACGATGCCTTCGACGGCCGCCCGGTGATCGGCATCTGCAACACCTTCTCCGAATTCACGCCTTGCCACGTGCATTTCCGTGGCCTGATCGAGCACATCAAGGCGGGCGTGCTGGAAGCCGGCGGCCTGCCGCTGGAATTCCCGGTCTTCTCCTGCGGCGAATCCAATCTGCGCCCGACGGCGATGCTGTTCCGCAATCTCGCCTCGATGGATGTCGAGGAAGCGATCCGCGGCAATCCGATGGACGGTGTCGTGCTGATGGCAGGCTGCGACAAGACCACCCCGTCGCTGGTCATGGGCGCGGCCTCCTGCGACCTGCCGTCGATCGTCATTTCCGGCGGGCCGATGCTCAATGGCCGTTTCCAGGGCCGCGAGATAGGTTCCGGCACCGATGTCTGGAAATTCTCCGAGGATGTCCGCGCCGGCGTGATGAGCGAGCAGGATTTCGCTAATGCCGAGAGTGCCATGTCACGCTCGCCGGGTCATTGCATGACCATGGGCACGGCCTCGACCATGGCCTCGATGGTCGAAGCGCTCGGCCTGGCGCTGCCGGGCAACGCTGCCTATCCGGCGGTCGACGCGCGCCGCAGCCGCATCGCCCGCATGACGGGGCGGCGCATCGTCGAGATGGTCAATGAGAATCTCCGCCCGTCCGCCATCCTCAAGAAAGAAGCTTTCGCCAACGCCATCCGTGTCAATGGTGCCATCGGCGGCTCGACCAATGCGGTCGTGCATCTGCTGGCGATTGCCGGCCGCGTCGGCACCGAACTGACACTGGACGATTGGGATCGGTATGGCCGCGATGTACCGACCATCCTCGACCTGATGCCGTCAGGCCGCTTCCTGATGGAGGACTTCTGCTACGCAGGCGGCATTCCGGCGGTCATGAAGGAGATCGGCGATCTGCTCGATCTCGACGTGCTGACCGTCACCGGCAAGACCGTGCGCGACAACATCCGTGACGCTCAAAACTACAATCCCGAGGTGATCCGCCCGCGCGACAAGGCGCTTACTCCCAATGGCGGTATCGCGGTGCTGCGTGGCAATCTGGCGCCCGACGGCGCCATCATCAAGCCGTCAGCCGCGTCACCGGCCCTGATGAAGCATCGCGGCCGCGCCGTCGTCTTCGAGGACATCGACGACTACAAGGCGCGCGTCGACGATCCCGCGCTCGACGTCGACGAAGCGTCGATCATGGTGCTGAAGAATTGCGGGCCCAAGGGCTATCCGGGGATGGCCGAGGTCGGTAACATGGCGCTGCCCCGGAAGCTGCTGAAGCAGGGTGTCCGCGACATGATCCGCATCTCCGATGCCCGCATGTCCGGCACCGCCTTCGGCACCGTCGTGCTGCATGCCGCACCCGAAGCCGCCATCGGCGGCCCGCTGGCGCTGGTCAGGAGCGGCGACTTCATCGAGCTCGACGTCGAAGCAAGGAAGCTGCATCTCGACGTGTCGGCACAGGAGTTGGCGCGGCGTCGTGAATCCTGGCTACCGCCCGTCCCGGCGATGCGCGGCGGCTATCAGGGCCTCTACGTCGACCGTGTCCTGCAGGCGGACCGCGGCGCCGATCTCGACTTTCTCGTCGGATGCCGTGGCCACGCCATTCCACGCGAAAGCCATTGAGGCCGACCAGCATGCCTAATTTCCGGCCTGACGATTTCCACGGCATTCACGCCATTCTCTACGCGCTCTTTGACGCGAACGAACAACTGGACCGCGCGGCGATGCGTCGGCAGGTCGAGATCTGCCTGGCGACGGGCGTGCACGGCATGGCGGCGCTCGGCCTGGCGACGGAAGTCGCCAAGCTGACCGAGGCCGAGCGCCGGACGATCATGGACTGGACGGCGGAAGATACGGCTGGAAAAGTGCCGCTTGCCTTCACCATCTTCGGCGCTTCGGTGGCTGAGCAGGTGGCACAGCTTCGCCATGCTGAAAGCGTGGGAGCGGATTGGGTGATCCTGCAGCCGCCGCCGGTCGGATCCTATGGTGCGCTGGAATACACCAGGTTCTTCGGCCGCGTCGCCGAGGCAACCGACCTGCCGGTGGCGATCCAGAACGCGCCGGCGTTTTTCGGGCGCGGCCTGTCATCGGACGAGATCCGCGAACTTGTCACGCTTCATCCCAACATAAGGCTGATCAAGGGCGAAGGCCCGGTCACCGACATTGCCGGATTGATCGAACGCACCGAAAGCCGGATACCCGTTTTCAACGGACGCGGCGGCCTGGAACTGATCGACAATTTCCGCATCGGTTGCCGCGGCATGATCCTGGCGCCCGATGGCATCGACCTCGCCGTGCGCGCCTACAATGCGTTTCGGATCGGTGACCAAGCAACGGCCGAGGCCGAGTATGCAAGAATGCTGCCGGCAGCGGTCTTCGTCATGCAGGGCATCGAGAACCTGATCTGCTACGGCAAGCGGCTGTTCGGCGCCCGCGCAGGCATCCCGATACACGACCGGGCTCCGGCGATGCGGCCCAACGAGACCGGCGTGGCGATGGTGGCGCGCTTTGCGGCTGGCCTCGGTCGGTTGCCTGGCTGAACGGCAACTGCCCTTCAATAGGTCGTCCGCCCACCCGACAGGTCGAACGTGGAGGCGGTCGTGAAACTGTTCTCCTTGGAGACGAGCCAGGCGACCATCGCCGCGGCTTCGTCGACCTCCAGCAAGCGGCCGCGCGGAATGCGCGAGCGCATATATTCGATGTGCTCCGGCGTCAGCTGTTCGAGAATGCGCGTCTGTGCCGTGGCCGGCGAGATGCAGTTCACGGCGATGTCGTACTGCGCCAGTTCCTTGCCGAGCGACTTGGTCAAGCCGATGACCGCCGCCTTCGAGGCTGAATAGGCGGAGGCGTTGGGGTTGCCCTCCTTGCCGGCGACCGAAGCGATATTGACGATCCGTCCGTAATTGCGCTCCTTCATTCCGGGAACCACGGCGCGATTGACGTAGAACGTACCGTTTACGTTGACGTCGATGACCTTCTTCCACGTCTCGATGTCGTAGACGTCGAGCGGGGCGGCAGGGCCGGCAATTCCGGCGGAATTGACCAGAATGGAAATCTTGCCGGCCAGATCTTCGGTCCTGGCGCGCGCCGCGTCCACCGACGTCCAATCGGCGACGTCCACGATCTCTGTCGTGGCAGCGTTGCCGAGTTCCTTCTTGGCGGTTTCGAGGCGGGCCTCATCGAGATCCCACAAGGTGACCGTCGCGCCGGAGGCGACGAAACGCCTGGCCATCGCGAAGCCGAGGCCTTGGGCGCCACCGGTGACCACAGCGTGCTGGCCGTCAAGATCGATCCTGTTCATGTCGAGCGGTTCTTTCCGTTTGAGCTACTTCCGGGATAAAGGCCGGCCTGTGCAGGCGGGCGATCGCTACATGGTCGCGCCAAGGCTCCATGGCACGAACTCGTTGTCGCCATAGCCGAGCGCTTCCGACCTGGTGCGCCCGCCGGAAGCGACGCGCAGGATCTCGGCAAAGATCTCCTCGCCCTTCTCGGCCAGCGAGACGCCGTCCAGTATGTCTCCGCAATTGATATCCATGTCCTCGCGCATCTGCTCGAAGATGAAGCTGTTGGAGGCAAGCTTGATCGAGGGCGTCGGCTTGCAGCCAAAGGCCGAACCGCGGCCGGTGGTGAAGCACAATATGTTGGCGCCGCCGGCGACCTGCCCGGTGGCCGAGACCGGGTCGTAGCCGGGCGTATCCATGAAGATGAGGCCGCGCTCGTTGATCGGCTCGGCATATTCCAGCACCGCGCGCAGATTGGTGGTGCCGCCCTTGGCGGAAGCGCCGAGCGATTTCTCCAGGATGGTCGTCAACCCACCCAGCTTGTTGCCGGGCGAAGGGTTGTTGTTCATCTCCATGTCGTGCCTGGCGGTATAATCCTCCCACCAGCGGATGCGTTCGATCAGCTTTTCGCCCACCGCGCGGCTCTCGGCGCGCAAGGCGAGGAGATGTTCGGCGCCATAGATCTCGGGCGTCTCCGAGAGCACCGCCGTACCGCCTTGCCCGACAAGCAGGTCCACCGCAGCACCTAGTGCCGGATTGGCGCTGATGCCGGAGTAACCGTCCGATCCGCCGCATTGCAGCGCAAGCACCAGTTCGGAGGCTGGTTGCGGCGTCCTTTCGGCGGCGTTCACCGTAGGCAGCATGTCGACGATCGCCTTCACGCCAGCCTCGACCGTCTTTCGCGTACCGCCGGTTTCCTGGATGGTCATCGTGCGGAAAATCGTGCTCTCCTCGATGTTGTACGACTGCATCCAGCGTGGGATCTGGAACGCTTCGCAGCCGAGTCCGACCATCAGCACGCCGCCGACATTGGGGTTCGTGGCAAAGCCCCATTGCGTCCTTTTCAACAGGTCGTAAGCGGGACCCTTGGTGTCGATGCCGCAGCCAGTGCCGTGGACGAGTGCGATGATACCGTCGACATTGGGATAGTCGCGCAGGATGCCAGACCGGTTGACCTCGTCGGTGATGAACCGGGCGACGCTGGCAGAGCAGTTCACCGAGGTCAGGACGGCAATGAAGTTGCGCGTGCCCACCTTGCCGCTCGGCCGGCGGTAACCCATGAAAGTAGCGCGCTCGGCCTCGCCAACGATCTCGGTTTGCCTGGTATTCGTGCCGAAGACGTAGTCGCGTTCGAAATTTCGCAGATACACATTGTGCTCGTGAACCCAGTCGCCGGCGACGATTGGTTCCCGCGCAAAACCGATGGTCTGGCCGTATTTCACGATCGGCTGGTCCGAGCCGATGTCGCGCAAGGCCATTTTGTGCCCGCGCGGTATGCGTGCCCTGGCAGCCACGTCACCGGCTTTTTCGCCGATCTTCAACGGATCGACCGCCAGAAGAATGTTGTCGGCCCCCGAAAGCTTGATGAACCGCGCCATGACCCAAACTCTGAAAAAGTTCTCCGCGACAGGAGGTCGAGAGACAAGAAATGATTTGGAATACTAATATAATAGAATGTCAGAGGTCAAGGCCGGAGACTGGATGAGGTCGTCATGAAAGACGGACCGGTCGCCACGTCGTTGGGGCATATCCGGGAAGCGACTGCCCGATAACGTTCTGGTCAATCGAGATGGAAGACCTCTTCCATGGCCGCCCACCATTCGCCGTCGGCGCGCGTCGGCAGCGGCGTCTGCATGGGGCCGCACAGTTCCCACCATTTGCGCATGGCCGGCGACTCGCTCATCCGCGCTGCATCCCTGGCGAAGTCGCTGCCGTAATACTCCCAGCAGGCGAACAGAAGGTTCTCCGGTTCGCGCAGGAAGATCGAATAGTTGCGGATGTTGGCGCGGCTGATGACGTCGAGCACTTCGGGCCAGACGGCGGCGTGGACGCGCTTATAGTCCGCGATCGCCTCGGCTTTCACGCCGATACAAAGTCCCATTCTTTGCATGCTGGTTGCTCGCGGGGCTTCAGCCGAGAAGGTCGGCGGCGACTTCGAGCGTGTTGCGGAACGACGTCTCGAGATGATGTTCCATGGCCCGTGCCGCACCCTCGGCGTCGTGGCGCTTCAGCGCGTCGAAAATGGCCTCGTGCTGCTCGATCGTCTGTTCGCCATAACCCGGTCTTGGGATAGCGAGATAGCGCCCGCGATCCATCTGTGCCTTCGAGATGTCGACGGCTCTCCAGATCATCGGCAGGCCGCAGATCTCGGCTATGGTGCGGTGGAAGACATCGTCGAGTTGTATCGCGGTGGCATATCTGCCGCGGGATATGGCAAGCCGGTGCGCCGCCAGGTTGTCTTCCAGCAATTCGCTGGCTGCCGCTGTGAACTTGGCGGCCGCGCGTCGGGCGCTTTCCATCTCCAGTGCCCGCCGGATGACATAGGCTTCTTCCAGGTCGGCCCGGCTGATCGGAGCAACATAGGTGCCGGTCTGCGCCAGGATCTTGACCAGGCCCTCGTCGCTGATGCGCTTGACCGCTTCGCGAACGGGGGTGCGAGACACCCCCAGGGCCTCCGCGATGGCGACCTCGTTGATGACCTCTCCCGGCTTCAACTGCCCGACGACGATCAGGTTGCGGATCTTGTGGTAGATCTGATCGCGGAGCGGAAGAGCCCGATTGAGCGTCGAAGGATCCAGGTCCATTGCAAATCCGTGTCTTCGTTCACCAGAAATGGCCAGATAATACTAGAATGTCAATTGGAACGCATCCAATACAAGCGTGGGGGTCGGTGACGCACGACGTCATGACGACCCGCCAGAATCCAGCTTGCCAGAACTGTTATATTAGTGCAATAGTGAGGATGAACGATGGAAAATTCAGTCCGGGACTGAGGCCTGGATCTTCAACAGCGCAGGCCATTCAAGCTTGTTCGAAGAAGCCCGAACTGCGTTTGCAGCGCTATTATACTAACATATCGAAGGCCGATGTAGCGCACCGGCCGGCCGCCAGGAGGAACCTAGCCAGATATGACCGTCGCCGCCGATTGCGCCTTGGATATGCGAGGCATCAGCAAGAACTTTCCAGGCGTGAAGGCTCTGTCCAACGTCAATTTTGCCGTGAAATTCGGCACCGTTCATGCGGTCGTGGGTGAGAACGGCGCCGGCAAATCGACGCTCATGAAGATCCTCAACGGATCCTACGCGCCCACCAGCGGCACGATCAAAGTCGGTGACGCCGAGGTGCGCATGCGCCGGCCCGCCGACGCCCAGGCGCTCGGCATCCGCATGGTGCACCAGGAAATCAATCTGGTCCCCGACCTGACCGTCGCCGAGAACGTCTATCTCGGCCGCATGCCCGGCAAATGGACCTTTCTGCGCAAGCGCGAGATGGTCAGGGCGGCGGCTGCCGTCCTCGACGAGCTCGGAGCGGCCATTAATCCGCGTGAACGGCTCGGCAACCTTTCTATCAGCCAGCAGCAGCTCGTCGAGATCGCCAAGGCCTATGCGGCGCAGCCGAGGATCATCGTGCTGGACGAGCCGACATCCAGCCTCAGCGAGCATGAGACGGCGGCGCTGTTCCGGATCCTGCGCAAGATGCGCGATGACGGCATCGCCATCGTCTACATCAGCCATCGGCTGAAGGAGGTGCTCGAAATCGCCGATGAGGTGACGGTGCTGCGCGATGGCTCAATGATCGAGACGCGTCCGATCAAGGGCATAAAGGCTGCCGATATGATCAGGCTGATGGTCGGTCGCGAAGTTAGCAACGTCTTCCCGAAAAGTCCGGCCGCGATCGGCAAGTCCGTGTTGCGCGTGGAGCATATCAGCGACGGACAGCGCTTCCGCGATGTCAGCTTCGAAGTGCGCGCCGGCGAGATACTGGGCTTGACCGGCTTGGTGGGCGCTGGCCGCACCGAGGTTGCCCGCGCAATCTTCGGCCTGTCGCGGCTTGTCGAGGGCACGGTCAGCGTCAACGGACGCGAGGTCTCGATCAACTCGCCATCCCAGGCGGTCAGGGCAGGCATTGCCTATGTTCCGGAAGATCGCAAGGGCGATGGCGTCGTGCCTGGAATGTCGGTCCGGGAAAACATCAGCCTGCCCATCCTGCGCCGCCTGACCCGTTTCGGGCGCATCAGCCGCAGCGCCGATCGCGCGCTTGCCCGGGATTCGGTCAAGCAGTTTTCGATTTCACCGCCCGACGGCGAACGGCGCATCAGCCTTCTGTCGGGCGGCAACCAGCAGAAGGCGGTCATCGCCAAATGGCTTGCCGCCAAACCTTCGGCCTTGATCCTCGACGAGCCGACGCGGGGCGTCGACGTCGGCGCCAAGGCCGAGATCCACCACATCATCGGCCAACTCGTCGCCGGCGGCATGGCGGTCGTGATGATCTCGTCGGAACTGCCCGAAATCCTCGGAGTCTGCGACCGCGTGGTGGTGATGCGCGATGGCTATGCCTCCGAGCCTCTCTTGCGCAGCGAATTGAGCGAGGAGCGCATCATGGCGCTGGCCACCGGGGAGGAGATGGCTTGAGCGAAGCGGCCATGGAGATCGGTGGCGTGAACCGCAACGACCGCTTTACGCGTGGCAGCAGGCTTGTCGATGTCCTGTCGAAGGCGGGGCTCGCCTTCGCCATCGTCGCCGTGATGCTCTACGGCTCCCTCGTCAGCCCCGCCTTCTTCACGTCAGGCAATTTGCTCAACGTCCTGACTTCGATGTCCATCGTCGGCATCGTCGTCGTCGGCATGACCTTCGTGCTCGTGGTCGGCGGCCTGGCCGACCTGTCGGTACCGGCCACCATCGCCTGCGGCGCCATCCTGTCGCTCGGGCTGCAGCCGATGATCGGGCCGCTGCCGGCGTTCCTGCTGGCGGTGGGTCTCGCGGGCCTCATAGGCCTGCTCAACGGGGGCCTGGTCGGATATGTCGGCATCAATCCCATCATTGCCACGCTCGGCGTTGGCACGATCGGACTGGGCATCGTCCAGGCGGCTGTCGGCGGGGTCATCGTCTATGGCAGCAATCCCGCCTCAGCCGAATTCGCCAAGGGCCGGCTGTTCGGCATTCCGGTCGTGGTGTTGATCTTCCTGGTCATCGCCCTTGTCGGCCATTTCGTCCTGTCCCGCTCCTTCTGGGGTAGATGGACGCTCGCCACCGGCGGCAATTACAGCGCCGCCGAGGCTAGTGCGGTTCCGGTGCGGGCCGTGAAGGCTGGCGCCTTCGTGATCACCGCACTGGCTTCCGGCATCAGCGGCGGCCTGCTCGGACTGACGCTGCAGAGCGCGCGGCCGCTCATCGGCGGCGGCTACGAATTCAGCGCCATCACGGCGGTGGTGGTCGGCGGCGTGTCGATCGTCGGCGGCTTCGGATCGGTGCCGCGGGCCATTGCCGGCCTCATCTTCGTGCAACTGCTGACCAACGTCATGGTGCTCGACGGTGTGCGCACGCCAATCCAGGGTTTCGTGCTCGGCATCCTGATCGTCGGTGCCGTCGGCATGGATGCGGCATTGCGCAAGCGGGGCGTGGCGTGATGCGTTTTCTTTCGCTTGTCTCGCAGCATCGCGTCGTCATCATTCTCGGCCTGACGCTCGTCATTTCCGCGCTGTTGGTCCCCGGCTACCTCTCGGCATCGACCCTCGGCCTCGGTCTCGACCGGGCGGCGACGATCGGCCTGATCGCGGTCGGCCTGACGGTGCTTTTGATATCGGGCCAGATCGACCTCTCCGGTGGCGCGGTGTTTGCCCTGGCCGGCATCGTATCGGTCATCCTGCAGCGAGAGATCGGCATCCTGCCTGCCGCGATCGCCGGCATCCTGGTCGGTACCCTGGCAGGCGCCATCAACGGCATGCTGGTCGTCGGCCTGAAGGTGAATTCGCTCGTGCTGACGCTCGCGACGATGCTGATCTTCCGCTCACTCGCGCACTGGATCACCAACAGCCAGCCTGTGACCGGAACCGACATCATGCTCTCCCTGGCGCTGGCCAAGATCTATCTCGATGTCTTCACCCTCCGCAGCGTGCTGTTCATCGCCCTGATCGTGCTGCTGCATTTCTGGCTGACGCGCACCATACCTGGGCGCAACGTCTTTGCGGTGGGGTCCAACCCGGCGGCTGCCAAGGAAAGCGGTATCGCCTCGGACCGTATCGTCTTTCTCGGCTTTGTCTTTGCCGGCACGCTTGCCGGCCTGGCGGGGGTTCTCCAGAGCCTCGTCACCAACACCGGCTCGCCTGTCTTCGGCTCGGAACTGACGGTCGCCGTCATTGCCGCGGTCGTTGTCGGCGGGACTCGTCTCGAAGGCGGCAAGGGATCCGCGCTCGGCACGCTCGGCGGCGTGCTGACGATCGGCTCGCTGACCATCGCGATGGAGTTCCAGTCCGTTCCCGCATACGTCCAGCAGGTCGTGTCCGGGCTTATCCTGATCCTGCTCGTCGTGCTCGATCGGGCCGTTACCACCAAGGGGAGGGCTCCGGGCACGCGCCCGGCGCTCGTTCGCGACAATCCAATCACTCAAGGAGGAACCACATGATTGGGAGGAAACACATGATTGGCAAGAAAAGCATGCTTCACGTCGCCGCCATGGCGGCTGTGCTGGCATCGACGGGCTGGGCCAGCGCCAAGACGGTCTGCTACGTGACGGCAGCGGATTCGCATGCCTACGCGACGCCGGCCAACAAGGCGCTTCAGGCGCGCGCTGCGGAACTCGGCATCGAGATCCTGAGCCTCAGCCAGGATTTTGATGTCCAGAAAGGCACCGAGCAGCTCAACACCTGCGTTGCGCGCAAGGTCGATGGCATCATCCTGTGGCCGCTCGACCCGCAGGCATACATACCGGGGCTGGCGCGCGCGCAGCAGGCGAACATTCCGGCGATCCTCATCAATTCGCCGATGAGCGACGATGCCAAGCCGTTCATCAAGTCGTTCACCGGGCCTGATGTCTACGAGGAAGGCAAGCTGGCGGCGGACTCGCTGAGCAAGGCGCTGGGCGGCAAGGGCTCCGTCGTCATCATCGCCGGCCAGGCCGGCAACGGCACCACGATCGGCCGCGTCAGCGGCTTCACCGACCGTCTCAAGGAAACCAATGCCGAGATCAAGGTGCTCGACACGGTCAACGCCGACTTCGACCAGCAAAAGGCGCTGGTGGTGAGCCGCGATCTGATCACACGCTTCGGCGACCAGATCAGCGGTGTCTACGCCAATGACGACACGATGGCCCGCGGCTTCATCGACGCATGGAAAGAGGCGAACCCCTCCAAGGCCGCACCGCCGATCGTCGGCATCAATGGCCAGAAGGATGCGTTCGAATCGATCCGCACCAATGAGATGTACTCGACCATCGTCCAGTCGCCCGTCGAGGATGGCCGCCTGGCGATCAACACGATGGCCGAGATCATCGAGGGCAAGGAGGTCAAGGACCGGCTGCCGATCCCGCTGACCGTCGTCACCAAGGACAACGTCAACGCGGTCGAACCAGCGTTCTGATGCAGGAAGGCCGGCCCGCTGCACTCGGGTCGGCCTCGCCGCCGATTTCTTGGGGAGAGAAATTCTAATAGCGGCAACGGAATTGGAATAAACTAACTCTACAGAGTTTGTAGAATAAGCAATCTGCACTGGCGATCTGGTTTCCATCCGGACAGGACCACGCCATGCCTACCCTTTTGCGCTCGCCGTCAACCAAAGCAGGCATATCCGGCCGCCTCCGTCGGGCAGCGGGAGACAGGCCATGAGCAAGGACATTCCCGACCGTATCAAGGTGCTCTGGTTTCTGCCGACGCATGGCGACAGCCGCTATCTCGGCACGGCCGAGGGCGGCAGATCGGTCGATCTGCCCTATCTGACGCAAGTGGCGAAGGCGGCCGACACGCTCGGCTACTATGGCGTGCTGTTGCCGACCGGCCGCTCGTGCGAGGATTCCTGGGTGATCGCATCGGCTCTTGTGCCGATGACCGAACGCTTGCGTTTCCTTGTCGCTGTGCGGCCCGGTTTGCAGTCGCCGACGCTGGCCGCGCGCATGACTGCGACGCTGGACCGCATCTCCAATGGCCGCCTGCTGATCAACGTCGTCACCGGCGGCGATCCGCTGGAGAACAAGGGCGACGGCATTTTCCTGTCGCATGCCGAACGCTATGAGGTGACGCAGGAGTTCCTGCGCATATACAAGCGGGTGCTGAGCGGCGAGACGGTCGAGCATGACGGCAAGCATTTCCACATCGAGGACGGAAGGCTGCTGTTTCCGCCGGTGCAGACGCCTTACCCGCCGCTGTATTTCGGCGGTTCGTCCGACGCTGGGTCCGTGGTGGCGGCGCAGGAGATCGACAAATATTTAACCTGGGGCGAGCCGCCTGCCGATGTCGGGCGCAAGCTGGACAGCGTGCGTGAACTGGCGCAGAAGGCCGGCCGCAAGCTCTCCTTCGGCATTAGGCTGCATGTCATTGCCCGCGAGACGACCGAGCAGGCCTGGGCCGCTGCCGACAGGCTGATCAGCCGCCTCGACGACACGACGATCGCCTCGGCCCAAAAAGTCTTTGCGCGCATGGATTCGGTCGGGCAGGCGCGGATGAGCGCATTGCATGGCGGCGATCGTGCCAAGCTCGAGATCGCGCCCAATTTGTGGGCCGGCGTCGGCCTGGTGCGTGGCGGTGCCGGTACTGCCCTTGTCGGCGACCCCGACACGATCGCCGAGCGCATCGACGAGTACCGGCGCCTCGGCATCGATACCTTCATCCTGTCCGGCTATCCGCATCTGGAAGAAGCCTATCGCTTCGGCGAACTGGTGCTGCCGAAACTGCCGACCGACCATCCGGTCAAAGCCGCTGGCTCGTCCGTCAACACCGGTCCGTTCGGCGAGACCATCGCCGGCGACCACCGGCCGAAATCGCTCGCCAGCGCCTCGTGAACGCGCTCCCTCCGGCCCGCCGGTTGCGCGTCGCCATCCTTGGCGGCGGCTTTTCCGGCGCGGCGGTGGCCTGGCATCTGGCGCGGGCACCTCAATCGGAGCGCCTGTCGATTTCCGTCATCGAGCCGCGACCAGCGCTCGGCGGCGGCCTGGCCTATTCCAGCGAGGAACCGTCGCACCGGGTCAATGTCCCCGCAGTCAGGATGAGCATGGCTCCCGATGATCCGCAGCATTTTGCACGCTGGTTGGCTGGCAGCGGAGAACTCGAACACGACCCGGATGCCATCTGGAAGAACGGCGACGCTTTTCCGCGCCGTCGCGTGTTCGGCCGCTACGTCGCCGAGCATCTGGCGCCGTATCTCGGTTCCGGCCTTGTCCATCATGTCGAAGGTTCCGCCACACGCGTGACACGCGATGCCAATGGCGCGGGCTGGACCGTGCACACCTCTGCCGGACCGGTCGTCGCCGATATCCTCGTCCTGGCAGCGACGCATCCGCGGCCCGGAATTCCCGACGCGCTGGCCTCGCTGACGGAAGCGCCAGGTTTCGTCGCCGATCCGTACGCTTCCGCCGCGCTTTCAGGGATCGGGCCGGAGGCGTCGGTGCTGATCGTCGGCTCCGGGTTGACCTCGGCCGACATGGTCGCCGAACTTGACCGCCGTGGCCATCGCGGCCGTATCCTCGCGCTGTCGCGCCGCGGCCTGCGCTCGCGCGGCCACCCGGATATCAGGGGCGAGCCTTTTGGCGACTTTGCATCCGCGCCGGCCACGACGGCGCTCGGCCTGCTCAAGACCATTCGCGCGACGCTGGCGGCCGCGCGCGCCGCCAATGTCAACTGGCAGTCGGTCTTCGATCAGCTGCGCCTCCAGGGGCCGGTGCTGTGGGCTGCACTTGCGCCGCCGGAGCGGGCAAGGCTGGTGCGCCAGCTGCGCGTGTTCTGGGACGTGCATCGTTTCAGGATCGCGCCGCAGGTCGCCGCCGTGCTCGACCGGCGTCATGCCGCCGGTACAGTCGACACCATTGCCGCCAGGCTTGTCGCGTCGAACGACGAGGACGGCAGCCTGGCTGTCAGCTTTCAACGGCGCGGGCAGACCCGGATCGAGACGATGCGCTTCGCTGCCGTCATCAACACCACCGGTCCGGCCCATGGGCAGGCGCTGCAGCTGAACCCGGCGCTAAGCTCGCTGGCGGAAGCCGGCTTGATCAGGACGGACCAATATGGGCTTGGCATCGAGACAGGTCTCGACAGCCGCGCGATCGGCCGGGACGGCGCGGCGGTCGCGACACTCCTGGTCGCCGGCCCGCTGGCACGAGGGACTTTCGGCGAGCTCATGGGTCTGCCGGAAGTCGCCCGCCATGCCCAGGCGGTCGCGGTTGAAATTGCCAGGCTGCTGGTAACCCTGCCGTCAGCGCAGGCCATCGGCCCCAATGCCGCACACCGTCCACGCGTGGGCTGACACCTGCGGGCCGGGTTCGGCAGCGAAAATTGGTATTTCCGTCCCAAGAGCGCCCCAAAAACGGAAAATCCTTCTTTGTATATATATTCTATAAACATAATAAATATCGGAGCCGGCGCGACCGGAGCGATCAACGACACGGCCTGAATGGGAGACAGTTCATGGCACATGCAGAAGCCGATCCGATCAAATTCGCCTACTGGGTGCCGAATGTTTCGGGCGGCCTGGTGATTTCCAACATCGAGCAGCGCACCAACCATTCTGCCGAGTACAATCGCAAGCTGGCGCAGATCGCCGAGAAGGCCGGCTTCGACTACGCGCTCAGCCAGATACGTTTCACGGCCGGCTACGGCGCCGACGAACAGCATGAATCGGTGGCGTTCAGCCATGATCTGCTGGCGGCGACCACGACGCTCAAGGTCATCGCGGCGATCCTGCCAGGACCATGGAACCCGGCGCTGGCGGCCAAGCAGATCGCCACCATCAGCTACCTGACCAACGGCCGCGTCGCGATCAACCTTGTCTCCGGCTGGTTCCGCGGCGAGTTCCATGCCATCGGCGAGCATTGGCTCGACCATGACGAGCGCTACCGCCGCTCGGAGGAATTCATCCGTGCGCTGCGCGGAATATGGACTGAAGACAGCTTCACCTTCCGTGGCGATTTCTACCGCTTCAATGAGTATTCGCTGAAGCCGAAACCGCCGCAAGTACCCGAAATCTTCCAAGGCGGCTCGTCGCGCGCCGCGCGCGACATGGCATCGCGCGTCTCGGACTGGTACTTCACCAACGGCAACACGCCGGCCGAGATCGCCAAGCAGGTCGATGATATCAGGGTCAAGGCGAAGGCCAATAACCATTCCGTCAAAGTTGGCGTCAACGCCTTCGCGGTCGTTCGCGAGACCGAGGACGAGGCCAGGGCGGTGCTCGCCGAAATCATCGCCGAGGCCAATCCCGACGCGGTCAATGCTTTTGGCCATGAGGTCAAGAATGCCGGCAAGGCCTCGCCGGAAGGTGAGGGCAATTGGGCGAAATCGTCCTTCGACGATCTGGTCCAGTACAATGACGGTTTCCGCTCGAACCTGATCGGCACCCCCAGGCAGGTCGCTCAACGCGTCGTCGACCTGAAGCGCGCGGGTGCGGATCTTATCCTGCTCGGTTTCCTGCACTTCCAGGAGGAGGTCGAGTATTTCGGCAAGCATGTCATCCCGCTCGTTCGCGAACTGGAAGACGCCGAGGCGGCGGCGTCGCTGGCGGCGGAATAGTCACCCCATAGGCACGCCGGACAGGCGCCGGCCCGCACGCACGAAGCTTGCCCGGCGCGCTGATCCGTCGGGCGGCAACAGGATTTTGCGCGCCTAATCAAGGACGATTGGAATGCCGTTGCCCAGTTATACGCTCGGAGTGATGGAGGCTTCCGCCTATGCACCGGAAGTCTTTGCACGCGGCTTGCCGTCAGACCAGCGGCCGGAGCAGTCGTTCGAAGATGCCGCCAGGCCGGCAGGGGCCGTTGCCGGCGCTGCCTCAGCGTTGCTTTCGCTTCAGGGCATCAGCCTGTCCTTTGGCGGCGTCGTGGCACTGGCCGATATCGACCTATCGGTCCGCCAAGGCGAGATCCGTGCCATCATCGGCCCGAACGGCGCCGGCAAGAGTTCGCTGATCAACGTCATCAGCGGCGTCTACCGGCCGGATAGCGGCCATGTCCAGCTCGACGGTACCTCCTATGCCCAGGTCCCGACGCAGCGGCTGGCCCATCTCGGCGTCGCCAGAACCTTCCAGAATCTCGCACTGTTCAAGGGCCTAAGCGTCCTCGACAATGTCGCCTCTGGCCTTGCCTACAAGGTTCGCTCCAACTTTGCCGGCCAGGTGCTCGGCATCGGCCGCTCGCGTGGCGAGCAGCGCGATTCACGCAGCCGTGCCGAACAGATCCTTGAATTCCTCCATCTCACCGCCATTCGCGACCGTCTTGTCGGCACCTTGCCTTACGGGCTGCAGAAGCGTGTCGAACTGGCCCGCGCGCTGGTGGCCGAGCCGCGCCTGCTTTTGCTCGACGAGCCGATGGCCGGCATGACAGCGAGCGAAAAGAGCGAGATGGCGTCTTTCGTCCGTGCCGCGCGCGATCGTTTCGCCACCACCGTGGTGTTGATCGAGCACGATGTCGGCGTCGTCATGGGTCTGTCCGATCGCATCGCCGTTCTCGACTACGGCCGCAAGATCGCCGACGCCACGCCCGATGAAGTCAGGAACGACCAACGCGTCATCGATGCCTATCTCGGCGTCGCCTCGGACAATGAGGACGGGGCAGGCATATGATCGCCGATTTCGACTACCAATTCCTCATCGAAGTGCTCGTCGGCGGCCTGCTCTCAGGCGTCATGTATTCGCTTGTCGCGATCGGCTTCGTGCTCATCTACAAGACCTCGGGCGTGCTCAATTTCGCGCAAGGCGCGATGCTGCTGTTTGCGGCACTCACCTTCGTCAGCCTCGTCGAGCGCGGTATTCCGTTCGCGCTGGCGCTGGCGGTCACCTTCGCCATCATGGTGGCGATGGGTGTCGCCATCGAGCGCACGGTGCTGCGGCCACTGACCAACAAGCCGCCGATCACACTGTTCATGGCGACGCTCGGCCTGTCCTACATCATCGAGGGCGCCGCCCAGCTGATCTGGGGCACGCAGGTCCATGGCCTCGATCTCGGCATCGAGGACGTGCCGCTGGAAATCGGCGGCGTGCTGATCAGCCAGTTCGACATTTTTGCCGCGGTGGTTGCCGCCGGCATGGTCCTCCTGCTGTCGCTGTTCTTTCGCTACACCCGCATCGGCCTCTCCTTCCGCGCCGTTGCCGATGATCAGTTCGCGGCCCTCGCGGTCGGCCTCAGGCTGCCCTTGATCTGGGCCACCGTGTGGGCTGCCGCCGGCCTTGTCGCCCTGGTGGCGGGACTGCTCTGGGGCGCACGCCTCGGCGTGCAGTTCTCGCTGTCGCTGGTGGTGCTCAAGGCGCTGCCGGTGCTGGTGCTCGGCGGCTTCGATTCCATCCTCGGCGCCATCGTCGGCGGGCTGCTGATCGGCGCCAGTGAGAAGCTCGCCGAGGTCTATATCGGCGATTATTTCGGCGGCGGCATCGAGAGCTGGTTTGCCTATGTCGTCGCGCTCGTCTTTCTGCTGATCCGCCCTTCCGGCCTGTTCGGCCAGAAGCTCGTTGAGAGGATCTGAACAATGACCGCGATAACAAGCGATTTCGTCGCCGCGCCGGTGCTGCCGAAATGGGTCGTACCGGTCCTGCTGCTCGCCTTCGCCTATGGTGTCGTGCCGCTGATCGGCTCAAGTTATCTGTTCGAGGCCATCCTGCTGCCGTTCCTGGCGCTCAGCCTCGCAGGCGTGGGCTTGAACATTCTCACCGGCTATGCCGGCCAGGTCTCGCTGGGCAGTGCCGCCTTCATGGCGGCGGGCGCCTTCGCCGCCTATAATTTTAACCTGCGCGTCGAGGGCCTGCCGCTGATCGGCAGCATCTTCCTGGCCGGCATCGTCGCCGCCGCGATCGGCATCGTTTTCGGCCTGCCCAGCCTGCGTCTGAAGGGTTTTTATCTCGCGGTCTCGACGCTCGCCGCGCAGTTCTTCGTGCAATGGGCGCTGACCAAGTTCAGCTGGTTCTCCAACAACTCGGCGTCAGGCGTCATCGACGCGCCGAGACTGTCGATTTCAGGTTTAGCGCTCGACGGCGCCGTCGGCCGCTATTTGTTCGCGCTGACAATCGTCACTGTGCTGACCTTCCTTGCCTACAGGCTGGTCTCGTCGCAGACCGGTCGCAACTTCATCGCCATCCGCGACAATGAAACCGCCGCCCGCATCATCGGCATTCCGGTGCTGAGGACCAAGCTGCTGGCCTTCGCCATCTCGTCCTTCGTCATCGGCGTCGCAGGCGTCATCTGGGCCTTCGCCTATCTGAGGACCGTCGAGCCGGACGGCTTCGATCTCGATCGGTCGTTCCAGATCCTGTTCATCATCATCATCGGCGGGCTGGCTTCGATCCGCGGCGCGTTTTTCGGCGCCGCCCTCATCGTGGTTTTCCCGCTCGCTCTGTCGCGCCTCGGCGGCTTCCTGCTCGGCGATCTCTTCGATTCGGGCGTGCTCGACATGAGCCAGCGCATCGTTCTGGGCGCGCTCATCATCCTGTTTCTGATCCTTGAACCCGACGGGCTGGTGGCGCTGTGGGACAGGGTCCGAAGACGGCTCCTGTTCGCCTGGCAGTCGACTTGAGCTGATGCATTGAAAATGAATCCCATCGGAAAATGAACAAGGGGCCGAACAAGACGGCCCATACCGGGAGTACCTCGACCATGACTTTCCTCAGCACAATCAAGGCGGCGGCGTTGTCCGCGGCGATGATCGTGTCGGTGGCCTTGCCCGCCGCGCACGCCGACGAACAATATTTCCCGCTGCAGAGCTATCGCGTCGGGCCTTACGCGGCCGGCGGCACCGGCTTCTTCGGCGGCTTCATCGACTATCTCAACCTCATCAACATCCGCGACGGCGGCGTCAACGGCGTCAAGCTGACCTGGGACGAATGCGAGACCCAGTACGAGGTCGAGCGCGGCGTCGAATGCTACGAGCGGCAGAAGAGCCATGCCGGCGCCGCCGCCTGGAACCCGCTCTCGGTCGGCATCGCCTATGCCATGATCGACCGCATCACCGCCGACAAGGTGCCGCTGATCACCGTCAACCACGGCCGCACCGATTCCACCGACGGGCGTGTCTTCCCCTACGTCTTCCCGCTGCTGCTCAATCCCTGCAGCGAGACATCAGGCATCGTGAACTACATCGCCTCCAAGGAAGGCGGCATCGACAAGCTGAAGGGCAAGAAGATCGTCGTGCTCTATCACGGCTCGCCCTACGGCAAGGAGACCATCCCGATCTATGAGCTGCTGGCGCAGAAATACGGCTTCACCGTGCAGCAGATCGAGGTGCCGCATCCCGGCAACGAGCAGCAGTCGCAGTGGCTGACCATCCGCCGCGCCAAGCCGGATTTCGTCGTCCTGCGCGGCTGGGGTGTGATGAACCCGGTGGCGCTGAAGACGGCGGTCAAGGTCGGCTATCCCGTCGATCACATCGTCGGCAATGTCTGGTCGAATTCTGAAGAGGATGTCATCCCTGCCGGCGACGCCGCCAAGGGTTACACCGCCATCACCACGCAGGCTTCCGGCAACTCCTACCCGGTGGTTCAGGAGATCGTGAAGACGGTCTACGGCGCCGGCAAGGGTAACCTTGAAGACAAGGCGCGCATCGGCTCGGTCTACCACAATCTCGGCATCGTCAACGGCATCCTCAATGTCGAGGCGATCCGGGTCGCGCAGGAGAAGTTCGGCCACCGCACGCTGACCGGCGACGAGGTCCGCTGGGGCTTCGAGCATCTCAAGCTTGATCCGGCCAAGGTCGAGGCGCTCGGCGCCAAGGACCTGTTCCACTCGATCAATGTCAGCTGGGACAACCATGAAGGCGAAGGCTACGTGACCTTCCAGCAGTGGGACGGCAAGAAGTGGAACGTCGTCTCCGACTGGATCGCGCCGGACTGGGCGCTTCTGCGGCCAATCATCGAGAAGTCCGCCGAGGCCTACGCCGCCGAGAAGGGCATCAAGCTACGCACCTCCGACGATGCCAATGCTGTGACCACCAACTGATCAGTCAGTGCCGGGCGTCGCGGACCAAGTTTCCGTGGCGCCCGACCTGTTCGGTTTTCGAACCGCGAAAGAACAGCCTATGCCGAACGATGACGTCATTCTTGCTGTGGACACGGTCCATGCCACCTACAACCACGCCATCACGGCGCTGCATGGTGTCAGTTTCGAGCTCAGGCGCGGCCAGATACTGGCATTGCTCGGTGCCAATGGCGCTGGCAAGACCACGACGCTGAAGGCCGTCTCCAACCTGCTGCCGGTCGAACGCGGCCAGGTCAATGCCGGCACCATCCGCTATGACGGCTCGGATGTCTCGCGCCGCAAACCGGGCGATCTGGTGCGCGCCGGGCTGGTTCAGGTGCTGGAAGGCCGCCACTGCTTCAAAAGCCTCACCGTCGAGGAGAATCTGATCGCCGGCGGCATCGGCCGCAGCGGCAGCCGCGCCGAGATCAACGGGGATCTCGAACGGATCTACGGCTATTTCCCGAGGCTTCGGGAAAAACGCCGGACATTGTCCGGCCTGACCTCCGGCGGCGAACAGCAGATGACCGCCATCGGCAGGGCGCTGATGTCGCGGCCGCGGCTGCTCGTCCTGGACGAACCGTCGATGGGGCTCGCGCCAATCATCGTCCAGGACATCTTCCAGAGCTTGAAAAAACTCAACCGCGAGACTGGCCTATCCATCCTGGTCGCCGAGCAGAACTCCGCAGTGGCGCTGCGATATGCCGACCATGCCACGGTGCTGGAGAACGGCGTTTCCGTTCTCGCCGGCGCGGCCCCCGAGCTTCGCCAGCGCGAGGACATCAGGGCCTTCTATCTCGGTCAATCGAACCCCGGGCAACAGGCGTCACCCGCCACCAAGCCCGCCCATCTCCACGCCGTTGCCTGAATCGAAATCCCAAGGAGCAGTGAAATGACCGTTTCGACCGTCAAGACCGACAAGGCTTCCGCCGCCGTGCCGCCAGTCGCAAGGCCGACCGCCCCGGCGCACATCATCAAGGACGACGCCGAGGCGATTGCGGTTGCCCATGCGCTCGCCGCCGAATTCGTCAAGGACTCCTCCCGGCGCGACCGTGAACGGATCTGGCCGGTCGCCGAACTCGATGCCTTTTCGCAAAGCGGCCTGTGGTCGATCAATGTACCCAAGGCATTCGGTGGGCCGGAGGTGTCCTATGCGACGCTGGCGAAGGTGATCGAGATCATCTCGGCGGCGGATTCCTCGATCGGCCAGGTTGCGCAGAACCATCTCGGCGTCGTCGCTGCCATCCGCACCGTCTCCGACGCGGACCAGCAGAAGCTGCTGTTCGCCGAAGCGCTGAAGGGCACCCGGTTCGGCAACGCCTTTTCCGAGTTCGGCTCCAAGCGCGCCGCCGATTTTGAGACCCGCTTCACCGATGCCGGCGATCATGTGGTTGTCAACGGCCGGAAATTCTATTCGTCCGGCGCGCTGCTCGCCCATCTGGTGCCGATCGTGGCGCTCGATGACGAGGGCCGCGCCTGGTATGCGATCGCCGACCGCGGCGCACCCGGCCTGACCGTTATCGACGACTGGTCGAGCTTCGGCCAGCGCACGACCCTGTCCGGCACCGTCATCATCGACAACGTCAAGGTGCCGAAGACGCATCTGGTACCCGGCTACAAGGGCTACGACAAACCGACCGCCGACGGCGCCATCTTCCAGATCATCCAGGTGGCCGTGGACACCGGCATCGCCCAGGCGGCGATCGACGAGACGGTCGATTTCGTCAGGACCAAAAGCCGCGCCTGGATCGACAGCGGCGTCGACAACGCCTGGGACGATCCCTACACCATTCAGGCCATCGGCGACCTGACGCTGCGCCTGCACGCGGCGCAGGCGCTGCTCGAAAAGGCCGGTCATGCAATCGACCGGGCAGTGGCCGAGCCGACAGCCGAGACGGTGGCGCACGCCCAGATCGTCACTGCTGAAGCCAAGATCTTGTCGACAGAGATCGCCATCGCCGCCACCAACAAGCTGTTCGAACTGGCAGGGACCCGCTCAACCCTGGCCGAGCACAATCTCGACCGGCATTGGCGCAACGCCCGCACGCACACGCTGCACGATCCGGTGCGCTGGAAATACTCGATCCTCGGCAAATATTTCCTCAACGGCGAAAATCCGCCGCTGCACGCCTGGAGCTGATTTCCACCGGCGGGCTGGCGGCCCGCCACGTCAAACCTTCGACCATTCAAGAGGCCCACTGCCATGTCAAACCCAACAGTCGTCGGCTTTTCCGGCAACATCACCAGGCCGTCAAAGACGCGCGCCTTCGTCGATCTGGTCGCCAGGGACATCGCCGCCAGCCACGGCCTATCGGCGAGCACCTATGATATCGAGGATCTCGGGCCGTCGCTGGGAACGGCGAAATGGGCCCGCGATCTCGACGGCCAGGCGCACGCGATCCTGGAACAAATCCTCGCCGCCGACGTGTTTGTCGTGGGCTCGCCGACCTACAAGGGCAGCTATACCGGCCTGTTCAAGCATTTCTTCGATCTGATCGATCCGGCGGCATTGCGGGGAAAGCCCATCGTGCTGACGGCGACCGGCGGTGGCGAGCGCCATGCCTTGATCGTCGAGCATCAGCTGCGGCCGCTGTTCGGCTTCTTCGAGGCCTTTGCGCTGCCCACCGCCGTCTACGCCACCGACAAGGATTTCACCGACGGCGTGCTGCGCTCCGAGGCGATCCTTAAGCGTGCGGCGCAGGCGGTCGACGAGGTCGGCTTTGTGCTGGCCAATCGTTCGGCAGGCCGGATCGCCGCTGAATAGCCTGTCGTCAGCCAGATTGAACTGAACGAAATCCGTGAGGGCAGCGCCCCCGCTTACGCGCAATTTACGACCGACCGCTAAAACCGTTCCTGTCTGATTCGTCTGGGACAGGAACGTCATGAGCAAAGCCCTCACATCCTTCGCATTGGTCGCCGTGCTGACCGCCTTGCTCATGGCTTTGAGCCTGGCTGTCGCCAGGCACGGCTATCCCTATGGCGCGATCGGCGTCAGGCGCCTTGACGGCATTGCCGACGCCGGCGTGTTCATCCCGATTGCCGCCGTCTATTTCTTCAGCGCGATGCTGATGATGATCCTGCCGATAAGGGCGGCCGGTATCGTCCTGACCCATGCCGCCGATGCCCTTTTCTGGACCGTGATCGCACTGTTTGCGACCATCGTCGGCTGTCTGGTCGCCAGATGGGCGTTCGGGCAGGGCAGCGCCGTGTGGACATTGCTGAACTGGCGGTTCCTGTTTGCCGCGGCGATCGTCGGTTGTCACTTTGTCATGAACGAGCTGCGCCGCAACGTGCTGCTGCGCAGCCTGTTCTTCGTCGTCTTTGCCGCCGCGACGCTGGCCTGCCTGTTCTGGTCGTTCACACTCTGACCAGCCGTAACCGGCTACTTCGCTGATCCTGCGGCGATGTTGCCGGCGGCAATTTCCATCCATGTCCAGAGATAGGCGGCAAGACCGCGATCGACATGGATGCGCAGCTTGGCGTCATGGCGATAGACGACGGCGCTGATGTCGGCGAAGGACAGCGCTGCACTGGCGCTCGCTTGGCTGGGATCGAGCGTCGTTCCACGCGCGATGAAAGCGTCGAGCGCCGTGCCCTCGGCCTCGAACATTTGCAACCCGGCGCTGATCGCCGTCACCGCGAACCCGTCTATGTGCCAGCCCGAGGCGATGGCAAGCGGGCTGTTCGAGACGACGAGCAGCCGGTCGCGCGCCAGTCGCGCCGCATAGCGGTCACCTTGTGCGGTGCCAAAGGCTCCGACTCCGTTCCCGTCGGCGCTCGAAGCCCGCGCCCACGCGTCGAGGTCGCCGCTGACCAGCAACTGGTTGAGGCCGCAGACCGCGCGTACCACAAGGCCGGGCACCTTGATCACCGCCGATTGCCAATCCGGTGCAACAGACCATTTTTCCGCGAGATCACGCATGCAGCCGGTCTCCTGCCGGGTCGAAGGCGCAAGGGGCGGTAATTGTCGCCTTGCTGATCTTGCCGAGATGCTGGATGTCGATCGTCTCGCCGTGCCGCGTCGCGCCACGCTCTATCAGCCCAAGCGCAACCGGGCGGCCAAGCGTCGGGCTCTGGTAGCTCGAGGTGACAAAGCCCTGGCTGCGCAATCTGCCGTCGATCCGTTTGATGCCATGCGCGCCGGTCGGCAGCGGTGCTTCGCCTTGCGGCACTGCCAGCCCGACAAGCTGCATGCGATTGTCACGCGACGCCTCCTCGGTGAACAATGAGCGGCGGCCGACGAACTCGGTCTTGCGTTTGGCCCGCGGACCGTGGACGCCGAGATCATGCGGCAATGTGGTGCCGTCGGTGTCCTTGCCGATGACGATAAAACCCTTTTCGGCACGCAGGATCATCAGCGCCTCCAGGCCGATGACGATGGCGTCGAGCGCCTGGCCGGCCTCGCGCAGATGCGCCCATAGCGGCTCGGCGTGGTCGGCCCGGATCGAAATCTCGTAGCTCCTGTCGCCGGTGAAACTGACGCGGGCGATGCGGACTTCGTCGCCGGCATAAGTGCCATGACCGATCGCCATATGCGGCAGGTCGGCATCGTCGAGCGAGAGGCCAAGATGCAGCTTTTCCAGCAGCTTGCGGGCATTTGGCCCCGAAACGGTCAGTGTCGCCATGTCCGGTGTGGCGTTGTGGATGTAGACGGCGCCGCGGCCAAAACGGTCCTGGCGCCATTCCTCCAGCCGCGCATGGACGGCGGCGACATGCGAGGACGAGCACGACACGACGAAGCGATGCTCGTCCAGCCGCACCAGCACGCCGTCGTCGAAGACCACGCCGTTCTCAGACAGCATGAAGCCATAGCGGCAGCGGCCCGGTTTCAGTGTTGACATGGTGTTGTAGTAGAGGAAATCGACGAACGCCGCCGCCTGCGGCCCGATCACCTCGATCTTGCCGAGCGTCGAACCATCGAACAGCGCGACCGACTGGCGCGCACGTCGCGCCTCGTCCGCGATCGAACGTTCCGCGTCCGCATTGCCGCCATAATGAGCAGGCCGCAACCAGCCGCCATATTCCTGGAAGACAGCGCCGCTGGCGCGATGGACGTTTTCGAGCGGCAGCCGCCGTACCGCCGCCATCAACTCACCGACGCGCGCGCCGGCAAAGCTTGCCAGCGGCACCGGCGTGAACGGCGGCCGGTAGGTGGTGGTGCCGACCTCCGGCACCGTGCGGCCGGTAATCCCTGCCATCAGCGCCAGGCCGGGCAGGTTGGAGGTCTTGCCCTGGTCGGTCGCCATGCCGAGCGTGGTGTAGCGCTTCAGATGTTCGACCGAGACGAAGTTTTCGCGTGCGGCCAACTCGACGTCCTTCACCGTCACGTCGTTCTGGTAGTCGATCCAGATGCGGCCTTTCGAGCCCGGCATCGGCCAGGCCGGGAGAATGCCGTCCGTCGCCTCCGGCCCGGTGCTGCGTGGTGTTGCCGCGTTCTCCTTGCCGGCGAATGCCTTTTCCACGCCGGCAAACACCTCCGACAAGGAGACCGCGCCGGCTGCGGCGCCGACCACGGCGATACCGCCGACCGGTTCGCCCGGCAGGAAGGCCGCGCGCGCATCGCTCCAGGCGAGCTTGCCCTTGGCCTGGCCGAAGAGATGAATGGTCGGCGTCCAGCCGCCCGAGACCACAACGCAATCGGCATCGAACCTCGTGCCGTCGTCGAGCGTCACGCCGTCGACGCGCAGCTTGCCGCTGGCGGATGCGAGAGAACGCCCCTTGATCAGCCGGACATTGGCCGCCGCCGCAGGCGTGCCGTCACGCCGGATATCGACAAGCCTGACTTCGGCGCCGACCTCGGCAAGCGCCCCCGCCACCTCATAGGCGCTGTCATTGTTGGTGGCGACGATGATGCGGCGGCCGACCAGCACAGCGTGGCGCCGGAGATAGGCGAACGCCGCATCCGCCGACATGATGCCCGGCAGATCGTTGTTGGCGAAAGGCAGCGGTCGCTCTATGGCGCCGGTCGCCAGCACGATCTGGCGCGGCCTGACCCGCCACAGCGTATCCGGCCGGCCGTCGAGATGACGCTGGTTCAGCCCGACCAGATTGTGGTCGTAAATGCCGAAGGCGGTGGTCGAAGGCAGGATGAGGTGACCGCCAGCGGCAAGCTCGGCAATCGTCTCCTTGACCCACACGGCCGCCGGCTTGCCGTCGATCTCCGCGGCACGATGGCCGAGCGATCCGCCGGGGCTCTGCTGGTCGTCGACCAGTGTGACGGTCAGGCCAGCACCGGACGCCAGCCCTGCCGCCGCCAGCCCTGCCGGCCCCGCGCCCACCACCAGCACGTCGCAATGATGGTTGATCTGGTCGGCCATGCCGGGCGAGGTCCAGTCAGCATCGACTGTGCCCAGCCCCGCCATGGCGCGGATGCGCGGCTCGAACCTGTGCCAGTCCGGCCACATGAAGGTCTTGTAGTAGAACGCGGCCGGGATGAAGCGCGCAAAACGGTCCAGGAAGGCGTTGCGGTCGGCCAGTGCGCTGGGCGCGGCGTTGACGCTTTTCGCCACCAGTCCGTCCCGCGCCGGCTCGGTCGTGGCGCGGGTGTTCGGCGTTGCCCGCGTGCCGCCGAGATCGACCAGCGCATTTGGCTCCTCGACGCCGGCGCCCCATATGCCGCGCGGCCGGTGGTATTTGAAGCTGCGGCCGACGACCGCGACGTCACCCGCCAGCAGCGCCGAGGCGATGGTGTCGCCGGCAAAGCCTTGCACGATGGTTCCGTCGAAGCTGAAGCGGATCGGGCGCGAGCGGTCGATGGCGCTGCCGCCGGTGGCAAGACGTGAGGCGGTCACGCGACGTGCTCCCCGCCGAGTGCGGCCGAGGACAGCACCTTGTGGGTGACGGTGTCGCGCTCCATGACGAAGAACTCGCCGCAGTTCATGTGAACCCAGATCTCGCGCGCCGCTCCTTTCGGGTTGGTGCGCAGATAGAGATAGTTTGCCCAGCGATCGATCGGCACATCGGCGCCATCCGGCCGCGCATTTCCGGCATCGCCGCCATAGTGGAATTCGGTTTCGTCGCGCGGGCCGCAGAATGGGCAAGGAAAGAGCTGCATAGGATCCTCAATCTTCGTCTTTATGCATGTCGTTCTCCCAAAACCGCTGCGTACTTTTGGGCGACATGCATCAGTGCGCGATGCCGGAGCCGGCCGCTTCGTCGATCAGCCGCCCGCTGGCGAAGCGATCAAGGTCGAACGGACGGCTGATGTGGTTGTGTTCGCCAGTCGCCAGCAGGTTCGCCAGCAGCGTGCCGCCTGCGGGAATGGCCTTGAAGCCGCCCGTGCCCCAGCCGCAATTGAGGAACAGGCCGGGCAGCGGCGAGGGGCCGATGATCGGCGAGGAGTCCGGCACGACATCGACGATCCCAGCCCATTGCCGCATCAGCTTGAGCTGGCCGAAGATCGGGAACATCTCCAAAAGGCCGGCGATCACCCCCTCCAGCGTCGGCAGATTGCCGCGCTGCGCGTAGGAGGGGATGCGGTCGAGCCCGCCGCCGATGACGATCTCGCCCTTGTCCGACTGGCTGACATAGACGCCGCAGCCGGGCGACAGCACCACCGTGTCGAGGATCGGCTTGACCGGTTCGGACACGCAGGCCTGCAGCGCATAGGAATTGATCGGCAGGCGGAAGCCGGCCTTGGCCGCCAGCACCGAAGAATGCCCGGCCACCGCCATGCCGATACGCTCGGCACGGATCGCGCCACGCGAGGTCTGGACGCCACGGCAGCGGCCGCCCTCGATGATGAAATCGGTGATCTCGCAGTTCTGGATGATGTCGACGCCGAGTCGGCTTGCGGCCCGCGCATAGCCCCAGGCGACCGCATCATGGCGTGCCGTTCCGGCCCTGCCTTGCCAGATACCGCCGAACACCGGGAAGCGTGCGTCCGGTGAAAAATTGTAGATCGGCGCCACCCGGCGCACATCGTCAGGCGAAAACAGCTCCGCATCGATGCCGTTGATCTGCATGGCGTTGACGGTGCGGGCGCCGATCTCCATCTCGCCGGTCGAGTGGCAGAGATTGACCATGCCGCGTTGCGACAGCATGACGTTGTAGTTGAGCTCTTTCGACAATCCCTCATAGAGCCGGTGCGCCAGCCCGTAGAGCTCGACGCTCTCCGGATAATAGTAGTTGGAGCGTACCACGGTGGTGTTGCGGCCGGTGTTGCCGCCGCCGATCCAGCCTTTTTCCAGCACCGCTACCCTAGTGATGTTGTGGTTCTTGGCCAGGTAATAGGCCGTTGCCAGCCCATGGCCGCCGCCACCGATGACGATCGCATCATAGGACAGTTTCGGCTCGGGCGAGCGCCACGCCGGTTGCCAGCCGGTTTGGCCGGCCAGGCCCTCCTTGAACAGCGAAAAGGCGGAATAGCGTGTGGTCATGACGTGCCGGACAGGCCTGATTTTCGGAAAGAAACGTGGATCATCGCATGGTCTTCCGCACCGACGTCACCGGTTCGATCGGTCATGCCCGCATCGCCTTGCCCAGTGGATCGTATGGCGACGAGGCGATGACGCGCGCACCTCTTTCGACGCCGACGATGTGGGTTGTCAACTGCGTATCGATATCAGCCACTTCGCGCTCGACCAGCGCCATGGCGAGGCTCTTGCCGACCGTATGGCCGTAGCCGCCCGAGGTGACGAAGCCAGCAAGCTTGCCTCTATACCAGACCGGCTCGTAACCGCTGGCATCGGCGTCCGCCGCGTCGATTTCGAGCGTCACCAGCGTGCGCCTCGATGAAGCCTTCAGCTCCTTCCGGGCCGCCTCGCGGCCGATGAAATCGCCCTTGTCGAAAGCGATCCAGCGGTCCATCCCGGTCTCATCGGGCGTATAGTCCTGCGTGAACTCGCGCGACCAGATACCAAAGCTCTTTTCGAGCCGCAGCGAATTGACCGCGCTGAAGCCGTATTCGGTGACGCCCAGATACTTGCCTGCCGTCAGCAGAGCGCGGCGCAGGCCCGCGTGCTCATTGGCCTGGCAATGGATCTCGTAGCCGAGTTCGCCGATGACCGAGAGCCGTCCGACCTTGGCCCGCACCAGCCCGACATCCAATGTCTTGCAGGCTAGAAAGCCAAAGGCCTCGTGCGAAACGTCCTGATGTGTGAGGCGCTCAAGCAACATTCGCGCATTGGGACCAGCCAGCGAGAAACCGACGACCGCGTCTGAAATGTCGCGGACGGTGACGCCGTCGCTCATATGCTGCTCGAACCAGCGCATATGCCACTGGCGCAGATAGTAGGATCCCATGATCCACCAGGAGCCATCGCCCCAGTTGAAGACGGTGAGGTCGCCCTTGAGCTTGCCGTTTTCGCCGAGCATAGGCGCGAGCTTGGCGCGACCCGGCTTGGGCAGCGCACAGGCAAGCAGCCGGTCGAGCCAAGCTTCCGCCTGCGGCCCGGCGATTTCGTAGCGTGAGAAGGCAGTGATATCGAGCAGACCGACGCCCTCGCGCACCTTGCGGCACTCCTGTGCGACGATGTCAAAGGCGTTGGAGCGCTTCAGCGTCGGTGTCTCGACGAAGCCATGCGGCGCGAAATAGAGCGGCACTTCCATGCCCCATGAATTGCCCCAGCGCGCGCCGGCGGCATCCATCGCGTCATGCGCGCCGGCTGTCTTCAAGGGCCGCCCCGCCGGCAACTGCTCGTTGGGATAGCTCATGACAAAGCGGCGCGAATAGAACTGCCCGGTGGTCTGCCTGATGTATTCGCGGTTGGAGGCGAAATCGCCATAGCGGGCGATGTCCATGCCGTAGACATCGGCTTCCGGCTCGCCATGGATCATCCATTCGGCAAGCGACTTGCCGACCCCGCCGCCTTGCAGGAAGCCGGCCATGACGCCGCACGCCACCCAGTAGTTGGGAACCCCGCGCACCGGGCCGACCAGCGGATTGCCGTCCGGCGAGAAGGTGAAGGCGCCGTTCACCCAGCGCTTGATGCCGGCATTCTCCAGGCAGGGGTATCGGCTGAAGCCGAGGGCCAACTCGTCGGCGATACGGTCGGTGTCTTCCTGGATCAGTTCAATGCCGTAATCCCACGGCGCCCCATCCATGTTCCAGTGCTTGTGGTTGATCTCGTAGATGCCGAGCAGCAGGCCCTTCTGTTCCTGGCGCATGTAGGTGAAGCCTTCGAGATCGACGATCAGCGGCAATTCCTTGTCCAGCGCCTGGATTTCGGGCAGCGCCTCGGTGACGAGATAATGGTGCTCCATCGGCGACACCGGCAGGTCGATGCCGGCCATCCGGCCGACCTGCTTGGCCCACAGCCCGCCGGCATTGACGACGTGTTCGGCAATCACCGTGCCCTTCTCGGTGACTACGTCCCAGCCGCCGTCCGCGCGGCGGTTGAGTGCCAGCACGCGGTTGTGCTCGATGATATCGGCGCCGCGCAGCCTGGCTGCCTTGGCATAGGCGTGCACGACGCCCGAGGGATCGATATGGCCTTCGCGCGCGGCATAGAGTCCACCCAGCATGCCGTCGGTGTTGAGGATCGGGCAGCGCTGCTTGATCTCATCGACTCCGACCAGGTGGACATCGTCGATGCCCATGGTCTGGAAGATGCGGTATGACGCTTTCAACCATTCCCAGCGCTCCGGCGCCGAGGCGACCGAGATGCCACCGGTCATGTGCATGCCGATGCTCTGGCCCGATTCCTTCTCGACCTCGGAGAGCAGGTCGATCGTGTAGGCCTGCAGGGCGGCGATGTTGGGATCGGCGTTCAGCGCATGGAACCCGCCGGCCGCATGCCAACTCGACCCTGCGGTCAGCACCTCGCGTTCGATCAGCGCGACGTCGCTCCAGCCGAACTTCGCTAGGTGATAGAGCACCGAGGCTCCAACCACGCCGCCGCCGATGACGATCGCCCGATATTGGGATTTCATCCTGTCGCACTCCACCCAGCCAGTGTGGCGTACCCTATCGGTATTGTACATATGTGTCTAGAGCTTGGCGGACAGCGGAATGAGCGCCCCATGACGCCGCTCTGCGCCGATACGGCAGAGGGCTCCTCTGCTGCTGTCGGCAGCAACCGTGCTTGCTATTGGGCCGATGCGCGAAGCGAAATCGTCAGGCCGCGGCGGCCGGGCCGTACTATCGGTTGCGCGAAAGCGTCTTCTCGACATAGCGCGAGAAGTCCTCGACATCCTCCGCCGGAGGCTCCTGGCCGGTGAAGCTGCGCAGATAACCGGCGACGTGAGGCAGGCGGCTGCTCATCGGCTCGTTGAGCTCAAGCGAGTAATAGCCGATCTGCATGAAATACAGCACGCGGGCCCGCACGAAGGCATCCTCCTCGTCGTAGCCGTGACGCATGAACATGTCGCGTATGGCGTTGACACGCTCCTCGTCGGCCTCGTCTAACGCGCGCCTGATGGCGGGCGAGCGACGGGCCCAGGCCCTGATCGCGAAATCCAGCTGGGGGTCGAACAGCCTTTCGTCCACCCAGCATTCGAAAATGCTCATCACCCCGCGTATGACGGTGGCGGAAGGCCGCCTGGCGCGTTCCACGATGAATTTGGTATTCGTCTGCCGCCAGTAATCCAGCAACTGGTCGAGCAGATCCTGCCGGCTCTTGAAATACCAGTAGAAGCTGGAGCGCGACACATCGAGCTTCTGGCCAAGCGTCAGCACGCGGACGCGTTCGACTCCGTCAGAGATCAACGTTTCAAGCGCAAGCTTCAGCCAGTCTTCGCGAGTGGCCTTGATGTTGCCGGTGGCGCCGGCGCGCTGAATCGTCGTTTCGAGAGCTGCCATCGACACGACGCATGACATGCTGCCTCAGGCAAATCAAGGCTATGGACATAAGTGTACAGGATGAATCGGCCCAAGCGGATTGATGCACGATGGAGGTTGGCTGCATCGAGGCTCGATGGGGAATCGTCGTCGCCCGCCATCCGCGCGGCGCAGGCACGGGGATTTTTGTCGCGGCCGGCGGTTCACTGTTTGCTTTCCCGCGAGGCAATTGTCTGGCAAATACCAGTTCAGACAGATGCCCGCGCGGCCAACAAGCAGGAACACACGATATGACGCTGTTTCGAAAGAACCTCATCGATGGCGAGTGGGTCGGCGATGCCGGTTCGCGCAACATCAACCCCTCGGATACCGGCGACGTCGTCGGCGACTATGCCTCGGCGGGTGTCGAACAGGCCCAGCAGGCGATCGCCGCGGCCAAGGCAGCGTTCCCGGCTTGGTCCCGCTCCGGTCCGCTGGCGCGTCACGCGGTGTTGAAAAAGGCCTCCGACGAGATTCTGGCGCGCAAGGACGAGATCGGCCGCAACCTGGCGCGAGAGGAAGGCAAGACGCTGGCCGAAGGCATCGGCGAGACAATTCGCGCCGCCCAGATATTCGACTTCTTTGCCGGCGAAACGTTGCGTTTGACCGGAGAGGTCGTGCCGAGCGTGCGGCCGGGCGTCGGCGTCGAGATGACGCGCGAGGCGGTCGGCGTGGTCGGCATCATCACGCCGTGGAATTTTCCGATCGCTATTCCGGCCTGGAAGATCGCCCCGGCGCTGACACACGGCAACACCGTCGTCTTCAAGCCGGCGGAACTGGTTCCCGAGAGCGCCTGGACCATCGTCGACATCCTGCATCGCGCCGGCCTGCCGAAGGGCGTGCTCAATCTCGTCATGGGCAAGGGCTCGGTCGTCGGTCAGGCGATGCTCGACAGTCCCGATGTCAACGCCATCAGCTTCACCGGCTCGGTCGGCACCGGCAAGCGCGTCGCTGCGGCAAGCATCGAACACATGCGCAAGTTCCAGCTTGAAATGGGTGGCAAGAACCCGCTGGTCGTGCTCGACGATGCCGACCTCGCGATCGCCGTCGATTGCGCGCTCAATGGTGCCTTCTTCTCGACCGGCCAGCGCTGCACCGCCTCGTCCAGGCTGATTGTGGCTGACGGCATTCACGACCGCTTCGTCGACGCCCTCAAGGATCGCATGAGCAAACTGGTCATCGGCGATGCGCTCGACGCGCAGACCCAGATCGGTCCTGTCGTCGACGCGACGCAGCTGAAGCAGGACGAGGACTATATCGCCATCGGCGTCAGGGAAGGTGCCACGCTCGCCTTCGGTGGCGAGCGGCTCGACCGCAAGACGCCGGGCTTCTACCTGCAGCCGGCGTTGCTGACCGAGGCGACCAACGCCATGCGCAGTTCGCGCGAGGAGATTTTCGGGCCTGTCGCCAGCGTCATTCGCGTCAAGGACTATGACGAGGCGCTTTCCGTCGCCAATGACACGCCCTTTGGCTTGACCTCCGGCATCTGCACTTCGAGCCTCAAGCATGCCACGCACTTCAAGCGCAATTCGGAGGCCGGCATGGTGATGGTCAACCTGCCGACGGCGGGTGTCGATTTCCATGTTCCCTTCGGCGGCCGCAAGGGTTCGAGCTATGGGCCGCGCGAGCAGGGCCACTATGCGGCGGAGTTCTACACCACGGTGAAGACGGCCTACACATTCGCGGGCTGATCAGCCGTCGACCGATCAGCCGGGCTGATCGGTCACTGCCGACCACGCCGGCAACCCCGCCATGCACATCTGGATTGGAGCGGCGCGAAGGATGACAGTGCAGGACCTGACCTGGCTTAACCCGCCGCCGCACCATTCTATCGACGGCGACAGCGTTCGTGTGCGCACCGGCAAGGAGACCGATTTCTGGCGCGAGACCTTCTACGGTTTCTGGCGCGACAATGGCCACTTCCTGCACCGGCCCGTCGAAGGCGATTTCACCGCCGAGGTCACCGTCAAAGGCGACTACGAGGTGCTTTATGATCAGGCGGGGCTGATGGTCCGGCTCAGCGAAACCCATTGGATCAAGGCCGGTATCGAGTACACCGACGGCCTTGCCTATTTCTCCGTCGTGGTCACCAACGACACGTCAGACTGGTCGCTGGTCGCCATTCATGCCGGTCCGGGCGGCGTCAGGATCCGGCTGACCCGTCACGCCGAAACGATCCGTGTCCAGTATCTCGATGCTTCCGACGGCCACTGGAAGCCTGTGCGGCTCGCCTACTTTCCGATCTCCAGGACGGTCGATGTCGGCATGATGTGCTGTTCGCCGCAACGCGAGGGCTTCGAGGTCACATTCTCCGGCTTTTCGGTGGGGCCGCCGATATCGCGGGAATTGCACGATTGAGACGTGCGGCCTTGCGCCGACCGCAAGCCCTTCGACCTTTGTCATAATCAAGTCTGTAGATCGAGCCTCGCCGGCGGCTGCGCCTGTCGTAAGTTGGGTTCTCCGGAGCCGGAAGGGGTATTGCGGGGAAACTTTTGGCCTTTGTTCCGCTCAAGGCGAATATGTCGGGCAGCACGTTGCAACGGTATTGGCATCCGCGCTAGGAGTTGCCCATGGGCAGGTTGCGAAGGGCAGTCAAAAGAGCCGTCTATTCCAGGGCGCTGAGATTTCTTGGCGTTCCGCCCGTGCTGTGGTCGCAGGGGATCGGACATTTCTGCGATTTCGCCGGGCCGCGCTGGTATCGCAACGCGTCAACCGCATCGACACAGAGCGAGGCATTTTTCCGCCAGCATTACAGCGGCGCACATGGCATCGTCTGGCTGCGTCTGAGCACCTTGTCCAGGGATGCGCAAACCTGTGATCTCGACACGTTCGTCAGGATCGTGTTGCCGACGATCACGGCACCGTTCACGCTGCTGACGACCGATGGCGATGCTTCGGTGCCGTCTGATCTGGCGAAGGGCACCGTCGACCAGCTTCTCGCCAACCCCTTCCTGGTCTCCTGGTACAGCCAGAATTGTGACGGCACTCACCCCAGGGTCAAGCCTTTCCCGATCGGGCTCGATCTTCACACGCCTCGGTCCTTCGCCACGCCGGAAGGGCTTGTGAAGCAACTGGAAATCATACGCGCCCGGCAGGATCATGTGGACCGCCGCCCGCCCAGACTGTTCTCTGATTTCAGCATCAGCAATGGCTCGAGACAGCGCCGGGAACTGCTTGATGTCCTGCGCGGATGTCCGCATGTCGATTTCCTGGCGAAACGCGTCTCGCAGCGCTCGATCTGGCAACTGTACTCGCAATACCCGCTTGTCCTGTCCACCGAAGGCAACGGCCTGGACTGCCATAGGACATGGGAGCTGTTCTATCTCGGCTGCATCGTCGTCACCAAGACCTCGCCGCTCGACCCGCTCTATCAGGGTCTGCCGGTCATTATCGTCGACGACTGGCATGAGGTCAGGGACCCTGATGCGCCGAGGCGCTGGATAGAGCAGGTTAAGCACCTGACCGAGCGCGACCATGTTTGGGGACGCTTGCATCCGCAAACCTATCTCGAGCCCATTCGGCAAGAACTTCTGCACGCACCCTGACAGGGCAGCCACGAAATTGGAGTCGCGGTCGGCAGGGCCCGCAGGATCCGCGGAAATATAGAGCCGGCTAACCTCTGGATGGCACCGACGTTTGGCGGATATCCGAGATGGTCGACGAGGCTTTCGTCAAGCGCCGCATCGTCGCCGAATGTCCGACGCACCAGCTGCGGCAGGCTGCCGGAATGTCACCATCGCCTGGACCACGCCAACCAGCGGCCCGCCAGATGCTTCCATGATGAGGTGAGCCTTGTCCGCCGATAGGCGTCGCCGGCCATCTTTATGCCTAGCGCCTGCGTCGGGAAGGGATGGATGACGTCGGCCAGCGCACGCAATCCCATGCCCGATTTGATGGCCAGCGACACCGCATTGATCATCTCACCGGCATGGCTGGCGACGACCGTGGCGCCCAGGATGCGGTCGGACCCTTCCCTGACGTGGATTTTGACGAAACCCTCCTCCTCGCCGTCCATGACCGCCCGGGCGACATCGTGCATCAGCACCGTATAAGTCTTGACCGGGATGCCGTTCTGGCGCGCCTCCGCCGGATAGAGGCCGACATGGGCGATCTCCGGATCGGTGTAGGTGCACCACGGAATGACCAGCTCGCTCAGTTTCCTGCGTCCGAGAAACAGGGCATTGCGCACGACCATGCGAGCTGTGGCCTCGGCGGTGTGGGTGAATTTGTAGGCGAGGCAGACATCGCCCGCCGCATAGATGTGCGGATTTGTGGTGCGGAGATAATCGTCCACCTTGATACCGTCGGCATCGTATGCCACCCCGGCGTTTTCCAGGTCGAGGCCGTCGACATTGGGCGATCGGCCGATGCCGGTGATGATCTCGTCGACGGAAATCGTTGTCGTGATGTCGTCGCACACCAGGTCGGCGAGCTTCTTGCCGCCTTCCGTTCGCACCGCTACCACCTCGGTGTTGAGGCGAACCTCGACACCTTCGCGCGCCAGCGCGTCCGAAAGGATCTGGGCGGCGTCGCGTTCCTCGCCGGGCAGGAACATCGGTTCCCGTTGCGCCAGGATGACCTTGGCACCGAGCAGGCAGAAGGCCTGCGCCGCCTCGCAGCCGAGCGGTCCGCCGCCGATGACCAGAAGCCGCTTCGGGCACTCCGTGAGCTCGAACATGGTCTCGTTGCTGAGATAGCCGGCCTCGGCAAGGCCTGGAATCGTCGGCAGCCTCGGGCGCGCGCCTGTCGCGATCAGCGCCTTCCTGAAACGCAAGGTTTGTCCGGCGACCGTGACAGCGTCCGGTCCGGAAAACAGCGCTTCGCCGAAATAAAGGTCGATGCCTTCGGAAACCAGCCTATCGGCGGCATCCGCGCGGCTGATCCGCTGCCGGATCTGCCGCATCCGCGTCATGGCGCGCGGAAAGTCGACGTGAAGACGGTCCGGCATGTCGCCGCCGAAATTCTCGGCATCGCGCATGTCGGCATAAAGCCTTGCGGTGCGGATGATCGACTTGGACGGGATGCAACCGACATTGACGCAAGTTCCGCCGATCAGATTGCGCTCGATGAGCGCGACCTTTGCGCCGAGGCCGGCCGCTTCGTAGGCGGCAGTCAGCCCAGCCGGCCCGGCACCGATGACGACGAGGTTGTAGGGACCGTCCGGCTGCGGGTTCTTCCAGTGCGGCGGATGGGCGCTCGCGATCAGACTGATGTCGTTGCTGTCGACGGGGAAGGCGGTGATCCTGGTCCGGTCACGCGACATTGCCGCCACCTGACGCCGGGCTTGCCGGCTGAGACAGCCAGCCGCCATTGAATCCGGCCTTGTGCAGGCCGCGACGGATATGCTGATTGGACCGCATCAGCTTCCAGATCAGCCCTGACCGATGGTTCTCGATCATCATCACCACGATACCCTGATCCAGCCCATAGTGGCCTTCCGACACCCAGCCGTGCCTCCCGAATTTACGCCGGTTCGCCAATGTCGGATTGAAGCCGCTCGGCAGCCGGAAATTGTCGATCACCTCGGGGTAGCGATCACCGAGATGGCGCAGCGCCGCCAGGCAGATCTCCGGCGCGAAAGGCAGTGATGCCGGATAGGACCAAGGGGCGATCGTCCCGTCATCGGGCCCGAACGGAGCGCCGCGCGCGGCATAGCCGGAAAACCGCCGGCGCTGTCGCTCCACGCTGGTGCGGAAGCCGCCCGGCCCGTCGCCCGCCGAAAGTCCCCAAAGGTTCTCGTCATAGCCGTCATAGCCGTAAGGGTTGTGGCGCGCATAGTCGCGATGCAGATAGGTCGAGCGGCGGCTGTTTTCGAAATAGTCCGAGTTCTTCTCGCGCATGAAGGCGTCGCGGATGCCGGCGAAATCGATCCAGGCATGCGAGAACTGGTGCATGAACAATGGGCCGCCATACAGCACGTCGTAGCCGTAGATGTTTTCCCACTGATAGGTCGCCGTCCAGCCCTCGTAGCTGTTATCCGAGGTTGGACTGTCAGGCGAGGCCATCGACAGCACGTAGAGGATCGTCGCTTCGTTGTAGCCCTCCCAGCCATAGTGCAGAAAGCCGCTCTTTGGCTTCCAGCCTTGCCGCAGGGTCGGGCTTGAACCTTGTGCCCACCGCCAGTCGACGCGCCGGTAGAGCGCCTCGGCCAGTTGGCGGATTTCGGCTTCCTCGTCATCGTCACCGGAGAAATAAGCGCTCGCCACCAGCATGCCTGATATCAGCAACGCCGTATCCACCATCGACAGTTCGCAGCGCCAGACGCGCAGGCCGGTCCGCATATCGAGGAAATGGTAGTAAAAACCCTTATGGCCGGTGACGTCGTCGCTATTGCCTTGCCGGCTGGTCGAGAAGAAACGCAGCGCGGCCAGCGTCAGCTTCGCGGCGGCATCGCGCGTCATCCAACCGCGCTCGACGCCGATCGGATAGCTGGACAGCGCGAAGCCGACGACAGCGATGCTGGCCGGCGAATTTGGCCGCGATGTGTCGGCGACCAGTCCGTTTTCGGGGTTCACGTTATCGAGGAAATAATCGAAGGCGGCGCGCTGATAGCGGTCCAGAAGCTCATCGTCGGACAGTGCGGCAGATTCGGCTCTAAGCAAAAGTAGCAAACTCCCGCCTGACGGCTGCATTCCGTGTCATGGTTCCCGCTACCTTGTCGCGACTTGTCGATTCGAGGCGTCCAACTATACGCCCGCATGCTCCGTCCGTTGCACCGTCACGTGGAATTGAGATTCGTTCTGCCTCAGTAGGTGGCGCGGCCGCCGGAAACGTCGAACACGGCGGCCGTCGTGAACGAACACTCTTCCGAGGCGATCCAGCAGATCAGTGCCGCCACCTCGTCGACCTCGCCAAAGCGCGCCATCGGTATCTTGGACAGCATGAAGTCGATGTGCTCCTGGCTCATCTGCTTGAAGATCGCGGTGCGCACGGCCGCCGGCGTGACGCAATTGACCGTCACCCCGGTCTTGGCCAGTTCCTTGCCGAGCGACTTGGTCAGGCCGATCACCGCGGCCTTGGACGTGCTGTAGGCGGAGGCGTTGGGATTGCCTTCCTTGCCGGCGATCGAGGCGATGTTGACGATGCGGCCATAGTTGCGCTCGAGCATGTGCGGCACGAGCGCCTTGTTGCAGTAGAAGACGCCGTTGATGTTGATGTCGATGACCTTCTGCCAATCTTCCGCCGAATAGTTCCAGGTCGTCATGTTCGGCCCGGTGATCGCCGCGCTGGTGACCAGGATATCGACACCGCCAAGCGCTTCGAGCGTTGACCGGGCAGCGCGCTCCACGCCTGCGGCATCGGCAACGTCGATAGCGATGCCGTGAAGACTGGGGATGACGGCCTTGGCCTGTTCGATCTGGGCGGGATCGCGATCCCAGACCGAAACCCGTCCGCCTTCTTCGACAATCCTCTGCGCCACCGCCAGACCAATGCCCGATGCGCCACCGGTGATGACCGCCACCCGGTCGCTGAACCGTCCTGCAAAATTCATCGGCATCCGATCTCCCCCCGTCACCCGAACTCGATGGACTGACAACGCGAGCGCCATGCCATCGGCGGCGACTGTGCTGCCACCACCAGGCAAGTTCAAGCCGGCATGCAGCCCGATCGTCTGGGCCAATCCCGTGCCGGGATTACACGGGAATTCCCTCGAGCTGGTCGCCCAGTGCTTTCACCATCGCCACCAGCGCCGGTCCGATCTCGGCATGCGCGCGGTCCTCGGTGATGATCTCGCCGATGCCGCCGCAGGTGATGGCAACCAGCGGCGAGCCGTCACGCGGGCGGAACGGCACGCCGACTGCATGGATGTAGCTGTGCCAGGCGCCGAACGACGTCACATAGCCCTGGCGTGCATATTGGGCGATCGCATCGTCGATCGCCGCCGCGATCATCGCTGCCTTGTCCGGCTCCGCCTCCTGCAAAGCCCGTACAAGGCTGACGCGCTCCTCGGGTGAAAGGGCCGCCGCATAGGCCAGCCCCATCGATGTCTTCCAGATCGGCAGATAGGAGCCCGGGTTGAGCCGCAGCGTGACAAGGCTCTCCGACCGGCAATTGGCGAGATACACCATGTTGAGGCTGTCGCGCGTGCCGAGCGCCACCGCCGCCCCCGTCAAATCGGCCAGCGGCTGCATCAGCGGCCGGGCGACGTGCACGACGGCGCTTGAACTGAGCGCCGAATAGCCGAGCGCCACGGTAGCCGACCCCAAGCTGTAGCGGCCGAGATCCTTGTCGTACAGGAGGTAGCCGAGCGCGCTCAGCGTATAGGTGATGCGCGACACCGTGGCCTTGGGCAGGCCGGTGCGGGCAATGATGTCCTGGTTGCCGAGCGAGGCGTCGCCCGGCCGGAAGGCGCGCAGGATGCCGAGCCCGCGCACCAGCGACGACGAAAGCTGTGCGCCTTCGCCTTCAAGCTCCGTCTCGTCCCTGGTGGCTCGCTTGCGCACGCTGAGGTCTTTCTGGCGTCGTCGTCCGCCTGTCGGGCCGGTGACGTCGGCACTGTCGATCAAAAATGAAATTAAATTCCATTTATATTGACAGCGGCTTTCGCGGGCTGTCAATATGTTTCCGTCGATGGCATGTCCCAGCGCCTTGTGCCATCTTACGAAGCCCCTCCTTGTGAAGGTAGCCACGTGTCTCGCTATATTTTGCGCCGGCTTATCGCAATGCCGTTTCTGGTGCTCGGCATCGTCACCATCGCCTTCCTGATCACCACGGTGACCAAGGGGGATCCGCTGACCGCGATTGTCGCCGAACAGCAGATGAGCAACCCCGAAGTGGTGGCCGCCGCCAAGACGCGTTGGGGTCTCGATCGTCCTTTGCCGGAACGCTATATGATATATCTTGGTAATCTGCTGAGCGGCGATCTTGGCACCTCGTTCATCACCAAGCGCAATGTCGGCACCGACATTCTCTACCGCTTGCCGGCAACGCTCGAACTGGTTTTCGCCGCGATGATCTTCGGCACCACGCTCGGCATCGTGCTTGGTGTGCTGGCCGCCTATTTCCGCAACAGCCTGATCGACCATGGCGCGCGGCTGTTCGCCTTGTTCGGCTCTTCGCTGCCGGTGTTCTGGTCGGGGCTCGGCCTGTTGTTCATCTTCTCCGTCATGCTGAACTGGCTGCCGGGGCCGGGCAGGGTCGATGCCCGCTTGGCATTGCCGCCCGGCATCACCGGCTTCCTGACCATCGATTCGCTTCTGGCTGGCGACTGGACCGTCTTCAAGGACGCGCTCTGGCACCTGCTTCTGCCGGCCTTCGTCCTCGGCTGGACGGTTTCGGGCACCATATCGCGGCTGGTGCGCGCCAACATGCTTGATGTGATGAGCCGCGAGTTCGTGCTCACCGCGCGCGCCAAGGGGGCGAGCGAGTTCCGCGTCGTCATCGTCCATGCGCTGCGCAACACCATGGTGCCGACCCTGACCGTCATCGGCTATTCCTTCGCCTATCTGATCACCGGCGCGGTGCTGACCGAAACCATCTTCTCCTGGCCGGGCATGGGATCCTACGCCGTGGAGGCAGCGCGTGCGCTCGATTTCCCGGCGATCATCGGCGTCACCATCGTCGGTGGTCTCGCCTTCCTGGTCACCAACCTCATCACTGACATCCTCTACGTGGTGGCCAATCCGCGCGTGAGGTTGAGCTGATGGCGGTCGTCGTCACCAAATCCCGCTCCTCGACGGTTCCCGAATGGCTGACCGCGCCATTGGCCGTCGGCACGGTCGTCATCCTGTTCTGGCTGTTCATGACCGCATTCGCCAACCTGGTCGTGCAGTTCGATCCGCTCGAAATGGTCGCACGCCGGCTTCAGGCGCCAAGCTGGGCGCATTGGCTGGGTACCGACGCACTCGGCCGCGATGTGCTGGCCCGCACTCTGCACGGGGCCGCGCATTCGCTGCCGATCGCGGTTCTGGTCGTCGTCTCTGCAGTGATCATAGGCTCGCTGCTCGGCGCCATTTCCGGCTTCGTCGGCGGATTGACCGGCGCGGCGATCATGCGGCTTGTCGACGTCACTCTGTCCTTTCCGCCGATGCTGCTGGCCATGGCCGTCGCGGCGTCGCTCGGACCAGGCCTCGGCAATGCCGCCATAGCCATGGTGCTCGTCTGGTGGCCCGTCTACGCCCGGCTGATGCGGGCGCAGGTATTGGAGGTGAAGGAGCGCGAGCATGTCGAGGCGGCAATCGCCGCCGGCGCCAGGCCGCGGCGCGTGCTGTTCACGCACATATTGCCGCTTTGCTGGACCCCGGTGCTGATCAGCGCAACCATGGATCTCGGCCAGGTCGTGCTGCTTGCCGCGTCGCTCAGCTTCATCGGCCTCGGCGCCACGCCGCCGACACCCGAATGGGGCTCGATGATCTCCGATGGCGCCGTTCATTTCTATCAATGGTGGATCGCCTTCGGTCCCGGCGTCGCCATCCTCACCATCGTGCTCGGCTTTAACTTCATAGGCGACGGCTTGCGCGACATTCTCGATCCAAGGTCGGACTAGGCGATGAGCGCACAGATTTCCTCAGCGCCACCGGGCGCAGTCGACAAGGTGGGCGAGCGCGAGCCGCTGCTGTCCATACGCGGTCTGCGGGTCGGATTCCGCAAGGCCGGCAGTCAGTTCGAAGCGGTTCGCGGGATCGACCTCGACGTCGCCAAGGGCGAAGTGGTCGGCATTGTCGGTGAGTCCGGCTCGGGCAAGTCCGTCGGCATGCTCGCCGCGCTCGGCCTCACGTCAAAGAACGCGGTGGTCACCGGCTCGGTCCGCTTCAACGGCGACGAACTGGTCGGCAAACCGGCGCGCGAGATGCGCAAGATCAGGGGCGCGCGCATCGCCATGATTTTTCAGGACCCGCTGTCCTCGCTCAATCCGGTGATGACCGTCGGCGCCCAGATTGCCGAGGCGGTCAGGCTGCATCAGCGCGTGACACGCAAACAGGCGATGACGCGCGCGGTCGAATTGCTCCATCTGGTGGCGATCCCGCAGCCGGAGCGCCGGGTCAACCAGTATCCGCATGAATTCTCCGGCGGCATGCGCCAACGCGCGGTTATCGCCATGGCCGTCGCCAACGATCCTGACCTGTTGATTGCCGACGAACCGACCACGGCGCTCGATGTCACGGTGCAGGCACAGATCCTGGCCGTGCTGCGCTCGCTGCAGGAACGGCTCGGCCTCGGCCTGGTGCTGATCACCCATGATCTCGGCGTCGTCGCCGGCCATGCCGACCGCGTCGCGGTCGTCTATTCCGGCCGTGTCGTCGAACAGGCAGGCGTATCCGAGCTGTTCGCCGATCCGCGCCATCCTTACACGCGTGGCCTGATCGCCTCGATCCCCAACCTCGAGGAAAGCCGCGAGCGGCTGTTCTCGATCGACGGTTCGCCGCCCGCACTTGGGCGCTTGCCGGGCGGCTGCGCCTTCCATCCGCGCTGCATCTATGCCGCGGCACGCTGCCGGACCGAGGACCCGCCTTTGCACGATGTCGGCGGCCGGTTCTCGGCCTGTCATTTCGCGACGACCTTGCCGCCCTTCCACAGTGCTGTGCTGGCGGCGGCGAGCCTGGACAGTGGAGACGTGGCCCCATGAGCGCAGCGGAGCAACTCCAGGCGGAAACCAAACCGGCGGCTGCGCTTTCTGTTCGCCATCTCGTCAAGGACTTTCCGGTTCGCGGCGGCCTCGTCTTCGACCGTGCCGTTGCCCATGTCCGTGCGGTCGCCGATGTCTCGTTCGATGTAGCACCAGGCGAAACGCTGGGTCTGGTCGGTGAATCCGGTTGCGGCAAGTCGACCCTCGGGCGCTGCCTGATGCGGCTGATCGAGCCGACCAGCGGCGAAAGCTGGTTCCGTGGCCAGAACCTGCTCGCGCTCAATCACGAAGACATGCGCCTGATGCGGCGCTACATCCAGCTCGTCTTCCAGGATCCCTACGGGTCGCTGCATCCGCGCATGCGCATTGCCGACAACATCGCCGAGCCGCTGCGCATGAGCGACATGTCGGCGGCCGACCGCCGCGCGCGCGTCGCCGAATTGCTCGAACTGGTGCGGCTCAATCCCGAGCATGGCAAGCGCTATCCGCACGAACTGTCCGGCGGCCAGCGCCAGCGTGTCGTCATCGCCCGCGCGCTGGCACTCAATCCGCAAGTGGTGATCCTCGACGAGCCGGTTTCGGCCCTCGACGTTTCGGTGCAGGCCGGCGTGCTCAATTTGCTCAAGGACATCCAGCAATCCTTCGGCACCTCCTATCTGTTCATCGCGCATGATCTGTCCGTCGTGCGCCACATCTCGCATCAGGTGGCGGTGATGTATCTCGGCAAGATCGTCGAGATCGCGCCGGCGGCCGAACTCTATTCGAGGGCGCTGCATCCCTACACCCAGGCGCTGCTGTCGGCGGTGCCGCTCGCCAATCCCGAGAAGGAGCGCAAGCGCGAGCGCATCGTGCTGAGCGGCGATGTGCCGAGCCCGCTCAACCCGCCATCCGGCTGCCGCTTCCGCACGCGCTGCTTCAAGGCGCAGGCGATCTGCGCTGCCGTCGAACCGCCGCTCGATCCGGCCGGTGGTTCGCATCGGGTCGCCTGCCATTTCCCGGAGCCGGTCAACACTTTCAGGGCTGTCTGAGTGGCTTGCCGAATTCACCCGAAGGAATTTTGATCGTGACTGAGGACCATTCCGCGAATGCCGGTACGGCAGAACCCGCGCGCTTGCCGCTCGAAGGCATCAAGGTTCTCGATCTCTCGCGTGTGCTGGCCGGGCCGTGGGCAACGATGAGCCTTGCCGATCTCGGCGCCGAGATCTGGAAGATCGAGAACATCGACGGCGGCGACGACACCAGGGCGTGGTCGGTGCCGAGCTACAAGGGTGTCTCGACCTACTATCTCTGCGCCAATCGCGGCAAGCAGAGCATCGCGCTCGACATGAAAAGCCCGCAGGGGCTGGCGATCGTGCGCGAGCTGGCGGCGAAGGCCGACATCGTCGTCGAGAATTTCCGCTCAGGTACCGCCGATAGGCTCGGCGTCGGGTTCAAGGAGCTGAGCGCGTCAAACCCGCGCCTGATCTACTGTTCGATCTCCGGCTACGGCCAGACCGGACCCGATGCCGGACGGCCCGGCTATGATTTCGTCATGCAGGCCGAAAGCGGCCTGATGGCCATCACCGGCGAGAGCAATGGCGAGCCGATGCGCGTCGGCGTCGCCATAACCGACATCGTCTGCGGCATGGTCGCCACGCAGTCGATCCTGGCGGCGCTTTACGAGCGCGCGACGACCGGCAAGGGCCAGTTCCTCGACCTGTCGCTGATCGACTGCGCGCTCAGCCTGCTGATCAATGTCGGCAGCGGTTACCTTAACACCGGCCAAGAGGTCGCCCGCTACGGCAATGCCCATCCGACGGTCGTTCCCTATCAGATATTCGAAGCCTCCGATGGCAGCTTTGCGCTGGCGGTCGGCAATGACCGCCAGTTCGCGGCGCTGTGCGAGAAGGTCGTTGATCTGCCACATCTGGCTGGGGATGCGCGCTTCATCAAAGCAGGGGCGCGCGCCACCAACCGTGAGGCGCTGATCCCGCAACTAGCCGCCGTCTTCAAGACCAAGCCACGTGACCACTGGATGGCCACCTGTGCCGCCGCCAGCGTCCCGGCCGGCACGGTAAAATCGATACCGGAAGTCTTCGACAGTTCCAATGTGCGCGAGCGTGGCCTCGTCCAGACCTTGCCGCATCCGCATCTCGGCTCCGTCGCCATGGTGCGCCCGGCGCAGGGACTTGCCGCGCAGCTGACCGCGGACTTCACCGCGCCGCCGATGCTGGGCCAGGACACAGCTGCCGTGCTGGCCGACGTGCTCGGCTATAGCGCCGAGATCATCGACCAGCTGATCGGCACCGGCGCCATCGGCGTCTATACGCCGGCCGCCGAACCGATCCCCGCCTGATCTTCATGGAGCCTGACGGGCCTTCGTCTCGCATTTGCAGGTCGACTGAATGGTTCTTCAAGAGGGCGAAGAGCCGTTCCTTGTTTTGGCGCAATCCCCTGGAGAAAGCGCTATGCGCTTTTCCCGGGAAACCGCTTCACCTTTTCTGGAATTGCTCGGCCGGCTACTTCTGCTGGCCGTAATTCTTGTAGCGCCCGCGAATGGCGGGGATCTCGCTGCCCTCGATGAGCACCGGCGTGCCGGCGCTGCGCGCCAAAAGGTACTGCCGCGCCAGGGTTTCCAGCTTGATGGTGCGGATGAGCGCCGTGTCGAGATCGCCGCCGAAGGCGATCATGCCATGATTGGCGAGCAGGCAAGCCGTGCGGTCCTTGAGCGCGACGACGGCAACCTTGGCCAGTTCGCTTGACGCGAAAAGCGCATAGTCCGAGCAGCGCACATCATCGCCGCCGAAGCCCGCCACCATGTAGTGGAACAGCGGCAGCGGTTCACGCAGGCACGACAGCGCCACGCAATGGTCGGGATGGGCATGCACGACGGCGCCGGCCTCGGGAAACGCCTTGTAGATCTCGGCGTGCATCTCCCATTCGCTCGACGGCCGGAACGCACCGTCCCAGGATCCATCGAGCTGCATCGCCACCATCTGCTCCGGCCGCAAGGCGCTTGTGGCTATTCCCGTCGGCGTGATCAGCATGCCGCCTGTCGTGCGCACGCTGATGTTTCCGGTGGTGCCGACATTCATCCCGCTGGCGTCCAGCGTCTGCGTCGCGGTGATCAGGCTCGTGCGTTCGATTTCGAGTTCCATCACGATGCTCTCCTTGCCGGTGGCCATGTGTCGATCGCCGGCGCAATAGTGCTCGGCCGTGTCATGTCTTGCAGAACGTCGGTGAAGATATCGGGGCCGCCGAGCTTTCCCGATTTCAGCATCAGCGCCAGCGGATCGGAGGGCCGGCCGGGGAGGTGAGCGATGGCGCGCGACAGTCCGGGGCCCTCATAGGCGCCCATGGCGATCCGGTCGATGCCGAGCGCCTTCACCACCGAACCGGCGGTCTCGCCGCCGGCGACGACGAGCCGGCGGACGCCGAGTTCGCGCACCAGAATCTGGGCAATCCCGGCCAGGATCTCTTCCGCCCTTGCCGCCACCATATCGCGGCCATGCGCCTGCTGCAGCGCTTCGACGGTCGCTTGCGGCGCTGTCGTAGCAATGGCGATCATCGCGCCGGGCAAATGCCGTTGGGCGAAGGTACGCGCTTCGGCCATGACATCGGCGCCGGCAAAGGCGCTGGCAAGGTCAATCGTCAGCAGTGGATTGTTTTGCGCAAAACGCTCGAGCTGTTCGATGGTGCGGTCGGCGACGCTGCCGGCCAGCACCGCTGCCGGCCCTTCGACGGCCGGCAGGCTGGCGGCAACGAGATCGCCTGAATCCAGCAGCCCATGCGTGAGCCAGGCCGGTGGCAGATGCGCGGCGACTGAGGAATTACCGGTCATCAGCGGCAGGTCGAAGGTGGCTTCCGCGATCGCCGCCAGATCGCGCTCGCGGATGGTGTCGGTGACCAGCAGCGTCTCGCCACGCGCGCTGTGTGCTCGTATAGCGCTTCGGATGGCTCCAGCGCCGGCGTCGACGACGAGATAGGGCACCAGCCCGACCTTGCCCCTGCTCTGCGCCTGCAGCACGCGAACCAGATTGGAATCGGTCATCGGCGTCAGCGGATCGAAGCGCTTGGGCGACTCAGCAAGCAGCTGGGGACCGCCGAACATATGCCCCTGATAGACGGTGCGCCCAGTCTCACACAGCGCAGGGGCGAACAGTGTGACGCCGCCGCCAAGGCGCTCGAGCAGCGCTTCGGCGCAAGGACCGATATTGCCCGCGGGCGTCGAATCGAAGGTGGCGCAATATTTGAAGAAGATCTGCCGCGCGCCAGCTTCGACCAGCCGGTCCGCGGCCTCCAGCACCTGGCGCACCGCATCGCTGGCTGCGATGACGCGGGTCTTCAGCAGGATCACATGGGCAAGATTGCCTGATGGGATCGGCGCGTCCAGCCCGACCGTGCATCCCGTCGGAATGCCGCGCGCGACCAGCATCGACGCCAGCTCGGTGCCGCCGGTCAGATCGTCGGCAATGGCGCCGAACAGCAAGGAAGGCATCGACGCGGTCATGCGGCCCGTCTCATGTCTGCCGGTTTCGGGGCGGCTTGTCTCATGTCGGTGGTCAGGCCATTCGTGGTATCATATACACAAGCCACGCGACGCAGGCGACGCCTGCGCTGTTGCAAGAACGGAGAGCGGATGTGACTGCTTCTATCGCGCCGATCGCGCGCGACAATCTGACGACGCGTGTCTATGAGGAGCTTCGCCGTGCCATGATGGAAGGCCGTTTCTGGCCGGGCCATCGCTTCAAGATCCGCGACCTTGCCGCCAGCCTTCAGGTGTCTGAGACGCCGGTGCGCGAGGCGCTGATGCAGTTGGTGCGCGAAAAAGGCCTGGAGATGGAGGCCGGCCGTTCGATCACCGTCGCCCAGCTGTCGCTGGCTCAGTATCTGGAACTGCGCAGCATCAGGCTGCATCTCGAAGGCATGGCGGGTGCCGCGGCAACGACGCGCATCGAGCCGCGCGAGATCGACCGTCTGGCGGCGGTGCATGAGAAACTCATTGCCAACGAGGACAATGGCCGCTGGTTCGAAGCCGTCCGCGACAATTGGGAATTCCATCACTCGATCTACCAGGCGGCGCAAATGCCGGAGCTGCTGGCCATCATCGAGGGAATCTGGCTGCGCAACGGACCGCTGGTGAACTACCAGTACCCGCACGCTCGGCCGACCTATGACGGCCGCCACCGGCATCTCGACATTCTTGAAGCGCTGCGGGCGCGCGACGAGAACGGTGTGCGCAAGGGCATTCAGCAGGACATGATCGAAGGCGGCCGCCTGCTGGTCAAGGTTCTCGAACGGCTGAACGACGGCGCGGTCACGCCGGAGGAACTGCGCCGCGCTGCGCAGAACGGCCGACTGGTGTCGGCCACCGGCTGAACAGTTTGTTCCTCTCCACCGCATTGGCGCCGGTCACGCCACCTGCGCCGCGGCGGCCATGCCCGCATCGGCAGCCTGCAGGGCGAGATCTATATCTTTTGCGGTGTGCGCAGCACTCAGGAACATGTTGTGCCGGGGATGGAAATAGGCGCCTTCGCGCAAGGCGGCCGAGCAGAAGGCGTTGGCCAGCTTGAATTCGGCATCGCCGTCGAACAGCACCATCGGCATCGACACCGGACCTGTCTGTCGCAGCGAAAGACCATGCTTCTTCGCTGCAGCATCGAGGCCTGAGCGCAGCCTGTCGCCGGCCTGTGTCATGTGGGTGACGGCGTCGGTATCGCGCAGTGTGCTGATGGTGGCGATCGCCGCGGCCATTGCGACGGCGCCGTACCAGAAAGAACCCGTCACATAGACCTTTGTCGCGGCTTCGCGAAACCGGTCGGTGCCTGTGATGGCGGCCAGCGGATAGCCATTGGCGATCGCCTTCGAGAAGGCGGACAGGTCCGGCCGTACGCCGAGCGGCTCCCAGCTGCCGGCGAGGTCGATGCGGAAGCCGGCGCGCACATCGTCGACGATCAATGCCGCATCGGCAGCGGTGGTGAGTTCGCGCGCCCGTTTGGCGAAGGCGGCGGTCGGCAGTTCCTGGTCGCGGGCGATGTCGTGCCGGAAGGCAGTGACGACGACAGCAGCGAGATCGTTGCCGGCCTGCTCGACGGCCGCTTCGAGGCTGGCGACGTCATTGTAGTCGAAATGGATCAGATGGGCGCGGTCCTCGGCGGTGACGCCGGCCAGCGATGGCGTGCACCACGGCACGGCGCCGTGATAGGAGCCGCGCGCGACCAGCACCTTGCGTCGGCCGGTGCCGGCGCGCGCGATCGTCACGCAGGCCGTGGTGGCGTCGGTGCCGTTCTTCTGCAGCATTGCCCAGTCGGCATGCGCGACCGTCTTGACCAGCAGCTCGGCCAGTTCGACCAATACCTCGCCGGGGCCGTTCATTGCATCACCGAGGCGACGCTGCCGGGCGGCAGCCTCTTCGACTGCTTGATGATGGTGGCCGAGAATGTTGGGCCCCCAACTGCACATCAGGTCGATGTATTCGTGCCCGTCGATGTCCCAGACCCGGCAGCCGTCGGCGCGTTCGAAGAATTGTGGATAGGCGGAGCCGAGATAGCGCGTCGCCATGTGTCCCCACATGCCGCCCGGAATCACCGAGGCCGCACGCTCGCGCAGCAACTGGTCCTTGGAGTTGATCAGGGAAGGCATGACGAGGTCTCCGCTCATTGATATATCATATATTGAATGTGATGTTGGAAGAACAGGATTTGCTGGCCTTCCGGGATGGAGAACAGGGAGGCGACTGTCGCCTCCCCGTATTGTTTTGCTCAGTGGCTGAGTTCTGCCAGCGGCAGGTTGCAGCAGGCGCTGTAGCGCAACCCCTTGACGTCCGACTTGTAGGCCAGGATCAGGTTCGGGCTGATCAGCGGCAGGATGATCCTGTCCTTGATCATCTCCTCGCCGGCCTGGTGCCACAGCTTGGAGGCCTCGTCGCCGCTTGCCGCAAGGGCTGCCTTGTAGATATCCGCTTCCTTCGGGTTGAGCACCGACGGGTCGCGCTCCGCGCCGGCACGGCGCGACCAAGGGCTGCCCTTCGTCATGGCGAAATAGTCGATGTATTGCGAGGTGCCGTAATAGTCCGGCGCGTAGAACACCGCCGTCATCGGGATGCCGTCGCCATTGACGCGCTCGCGCCAATTGGCGAAGGGGATCGGCTGCAGGTCGAGCTTGATGTTGATCTTGGCCAGATCCTGCTGGACCTTCTGCATCAAGAGCGAGAGATCGACGCCGTAGACGTTCATGCCGGGGAACGCCGCCTCCATCTCGAAGCCGTCGGCGTGTCCGGCCTTGGCCAGAAGTTCCTTTGCCTTGGCAACGTCATAGGGCTGCGCCTCGAAGCCCGAACCGCCGGGGAAGCCGAGCGGGATCGGCGCGCTGATCAGCTGACCCTCGGAGCCGATGGTGAAGTCGAGGATAGCAGGACGGTCGAGACCGAGCGAAATGGCCTCGCGCACTTCGGGCGTCAGCGGCACCTTGTTGGTCTTGGCGCCGGGCGACAGCGCCACATAGATGAAGTTGTAGGACGGCACGGTCTCGATCTTGACGTCGCTGCCGGTCATCGTCTTGGCCGTGTCCGGGTCGATCTGCATGGCGATATCGGCGGTGCCGCTCTGCAGCATCTGCGCCTGCGCCACCGCATCCTTGGTCTGGCGTATGACGACTTCGCTCAGCGCCGGCGCCGTGCGCCAGTACTTGTCGTTGCGCGCCAGCCGCAGTTCCGAATTGGGCTCATAGGATTTCAGCACGAACGGCGCGCTGCCGGCCGAATGGGCCAGGAACCAGGCCTCGGCATTGTCTGTCGTCGAGGCGTCCGCATCGGCCTTGGCGCCGGCTTCGGAAGCAACCTTGCTGTTGACGACCGCTGCGTAGGGCGCCGCCGCGATGTTGAGGAATTCGGAGCTCGGCGCGACCATCTTGACGACGACCGTATGCGCGTCCGGAGTCTCGATCGAGGCGACATTGTCCATCAGGAACGAGGCGCTGCCCTTGAGGTTCTTCAGCCGCTCCCAGGACCATTTGACGTCCTTGGCTTCGACAGGCGAACCGTCCGAGAATTTGGCGGCCGGGTCGAGCGTGAAGGTGAAGCTGCTCTGGTCGGCATTGCCTTCCCACTTCGAGGCGAGCAGCGGGATCAGCTTGTTGTCCTTGTCCAGCGTCAGCAGCGATTCGTAGACGCTGGAATTGTAGATCTGGCAGGTGTCGCAGAAGGCGCGGTGCGGATCGAGCGAATTGAGGTCGATGTTACGCGCGATGACCAGCGGCTTGCTGTCCTGCGCGAAGGTGGCAGGCGCCCAGAAGGCGCTGGTGGCCAGCAGCACGGCCGCCAGCATCGTCGCCCTGGTCTTGGCTCTTGGTAGGATTGTCATGTCCATTTCATTCTCCCATTTTCTTGTCAGAGTGGCAATGCGTTGCTCTATCCACCCACGGCAATGAGGGATTGAAGCGCGGCCTTGAGCTTATCAGCGCCGCCCAGTGCGGCGCGGTTGAGCGGGGCCGATACGACGGGAGCCGAGAGGCTTCCCGTCACATGCAGGATCTCGTGATCGAGATAGTCGAACACGCGATCCTGAATCTCTTGTGTCAGCCGTCCGCCAAGCGACAGTCCACGCTGCACCTGCTCGACGACGGCCACCCGGTTGGTCTTGCGGATCGAGGCCTCCACCAGCGGCCAGTCGAGCCCGGTCGGGTCGAGGCTGCGCAGGTCGATGATCTCGGCATCGACGCCGGTCTCCTCGACCACCTGCTTGGCGACGGCGACCATGCTGGCACTGGTGAGCAAGGTGCAGGCACTGCCCGGCCTGACGGTTTTCGCCTTGCCGAGTCGCACGCAATAATCGCGGTCATCCGCAGGCACAGGCCCTTCGCTCGGGAACAGTTCGACATGCTCGATGACGACGACCGGATCGTCGCATTTCAGCGCCGAATTCATCAGGCCGATATAGTCGAAGGGCGTCGTCGGGGCGACGATGCGCCAGCCGGGAAACAGCGCGAACAGGCCGGACGGATCGCCCGAATGCTGCGAGCCGTAGCCGGTGTGCGGCGAGACGCGGACCCGGACCACGATCGGCACCGCGAAGCCGCCGCCGAACATGTGGCGCACCTTGCTGACCGCGTTGAACAGCTGGTCGGCGGCAACCAGGCAGAAATCGCCGAACATGATCTCGACGATCGGCCGCAGGCCGCAAAGCGCTGCACCCAGCGCCACGCCGACAAAACCGTTCTCGGCGATGGGCATTGCCAGTACACGCTCCGGCCAGCGTTCCAGCGCACCCTTTGTGGCGCCCGAAACGCCGCCGCGCAGCCGGTGCACATCCTCGCCCATGATAATGATGCGCGAATCCTTTTCCATGGCGCGCGCAATCACCTCGGACGCGGCAACCATGAACTTGACCGGCCTGGTGTCGGCTGGCGGCATATCCTCGATCTCGAGGAAACGCTCGCCCTTCAGTTCGGAAAGATCACCGCGTATCTGATTGTCGACGCCGCCTGGGTCCGGCCACAGATGGTCGGGAATGCGCAGCGCGTTGCCACTCATTTCGGTGAGCGAATCGGCAGCGGTGTTGACCACCTCCATGACGCGCTGGTCGAGTGTGCCGAGGTCGGAAGCGTTCAAAATGCCCATCGTCTTCAGGCGAGCCGCCATCGTGACCAGCGGATCGCGCGCTTTCCAGGCGTCTTCCTCGGCCCGCGTGCGGTAGCCGAATTCGCTACCCGGGCGCGCGCCGCTCTGATGCAGGAAGCGGTAGCAAAGCGCCTCGACCAGCACCGGGCCACCGTCTTCCTCGATCGCCCGGCGCGCCTCGCGCATGGCATGGTGGACCGCCACCACATCCATGCCGTCGCATTCGATGCCGCGAAAGCCGAGCATAGGTCCGCGCGAGGCCAGCCGCGTCTCGCGCGTCTGTTCGTTGATGTGCGTCGAGACGGCATAGAGATTGTTTTCGGCGAAAAAGATCACCGGCAGCCGGTAGAGCGCGGCGATGTTCATCGCCTCATAGGCCGGCCCCGCCATCATCGTGCCGTCGCCGAAGAAAGCGACCGAGATGTTGCCGGTACCGAGCAGCTTGTCGGCCAGCGCATAGCCGGCCGCATGCGGCAGGTTGCCGCCAATGATCGCGCTGGTGCCAGGGATGCCGGAGGCATCGTCGCGCATATGCATCGAGCCGCCACGGCCGCCGCAATAGCCTGACTTGAGGCCCATGATCTCGGCCATCAAGCCGCGCACCGAGCCCTGCATGTCCGGGTTGAAAGCGTCATGCAACGGGTCGAATCCGCCGGGCGTCTGCGCGTTGACAAGCTTGGCCAAGACCTGGTGATGGGCGCGGTGGGTGCCGTTGATGCGGTCGCCCGTACCGAGCACGGACATGGCGCCGACCGCCGTCGCCTCTTGTCCGATGCTGGCATGCGCCGGACCATGCACCAGCCCGGCATTGGCGAGATCGAGCACTTTTTCCTCGAAACGGCGGATGAGCAGCATCTGCTGATACCAGCGCACCAGGCTCGAAACCTCGGCGTCGTTCCAGTCCGAATTGTCGACGTCGAGCCGCAACCAGGGCGCCGATGGCTGGATCGATGTCTGCTGGACCATGTCAGCTATTTCCGTTCTGGTAGATGATATATCAAATATTTTCTCAGTCGATTGCAGTGGGCATTTTTCCTGGGCACTGCACTGGCTTGCGGGCATTGCACAAATGGAATTAAATTTCATTTTCTTTGCGAAGCCGAGACTAAGCCGGGACGGCGGCGTTCCGCAAGAGGAATTTTGAAGCCAGTTTTCGAGCCATTCCGGCGACAAGCCCCCTGCACCAATTCACGGAGGGAGCGGCTCTGCAAATCAGGCATTCGGCTGGCGGATCGGCTGGGTAAGCGAGCGGCTAGCGATCGGCCTGATGCTGAAAAAACTGCAAAAACAATTCCCGCTCCGTGGTGATGTCGAGCTTCTCGTAGATGCGCCGGCGATGGTTCTTGACCGTGCCGACGGTGATGCCGAGGCGCTCGGCGATGTTGGCTGTCGGGTGGCCGGCGAGGATTAGCTGAACCAATTCCCGCTCGCGCAGCGACAGCTCCGGCCACAGACTGGCCGGGATCGTCGGCTCCTGCCGGGGCGAGGCGCCGGGGCCTGTCGGCGCCGACGTGCGGGAGAACTTGGTTCCGTGCGCCTTGATGTCGAGCGCATGCAGCGCCTCGAATACAGGCAACCGCTCGTCCAGCAAAGCGATCTCGCTCTCCTTGAACGACGTGGTCGAGCGGTCGAGGAAGATGCCGAGGCACCAGTCGCCGCCATCCGCCAGCATGATGCCGACCTCGTCGCAGATCTCCGACTGCGCCAGGAAGCCGGCAATGTACTGGCCGCGCTTGGCCTCGTCGTCGGCGAGCCGTTTCAGCGGCATGATGCCCAGCCTGCGCTCGCGCCGCCACGAGGCATAGAACGGGTCGAACACGTAGTAATTGTGGAGATAGCGCCGGACCATCTCATCCGAGAAGCGCCGGTGCTTGATGAATTCGGGTGTCTGCGTCGCCGAATAGCGCGTCACCGTGACGAGGTCGTGGTCGATGTCGGCGCCGATCAGGTCGATCAGGCAGTCGACATGCCTGTCCGTGCCGATGGCGGCGATCGCCTTGGCGAGCGGCGCCCAGATATTGCCCATGCGCATGCCCTTTTCTCGGCGATGTCAGCCCAACCGTCATTGTGTCTTTAGGCATATGGCGCGAAGCCGCCCATCGAATCTAGCCTAGCGTCAACCTAGACCAGATCCCGAGGCGACCGTGACCCAACCCAATCTCACCGCCCCCATCGTCGGCAACCCAATCGTGATTGGCATCGACGCCGGCGGCACCATGACCGACACGATCCTTGTCGATCAGGACGGCCACTTCAAGATCGGCAAGTCGGCGACCACGCCGAAGAACGAAGCCGAGGGTTTTCTGGCCTCGGCCGAGGACGCGGCGGATGCCTGGGGCATCTCGCTGGAATCATTGTTTTCAGGCGTCAACGTCGTGCTCTATTCCGGCACCGGCATGCTGAACACGCTGTTGTCGCGCACCGGTCGCCGGCTCGGCCTGATTACCACCAAGGGCCTCGAGGACATGATCCTGATGGGCCGCGGTCTGCAGGCCTGGGCCGACTATTCCTATGCCGACCGGCTGCATGCGGTCACCCACCATCATCCCGATCCGCTGGTGCCGCGCCGCCGCACCCATGGCGTCACCGAGCGCATCGACCAGTTCGGCGACGTCGTGCTGCCGCTCTATGAGCACGAGGTTTCTGCAGCCGCAAAAGAATTGATCGCCGACAAGGTCGAAGCGATCTGCATCATGACCATCTTCTCGCACGTCAATCCGGTGCACGAGAAGCGCATCGCGGAAATCTGCCGCGAAGAGGTCGACAAGGCCGGCGCCGACATCATCGTCTACACCAGCCACGAGGTCCGCCCGGTCATCCGCGAGCAGTCGCGGCTGAACTCGGTCCTGATCGAGGCCTACGCGACCTCGCGCGGCCGCAAGCAGCTTAGGGGTATCGAGGACGTCTCGAAGAAATACGGCTTCAAATATGGCGTGCAGACGCTGCTCTCCTTCGGCGGCCTGACCTCGATCAACCATCCGCGCCTGCATGAAACCATGATCTCCGGCCCGATCGGCGGCATCCTCGGTGCTGCCTATGTCGGCAAGCTGATCGGCAATGATTCGCTGATCTGCTCGGACATGGGCGGCACCTCCTTCGACATGGGCGTCATCACGCGCGGCCAGACGCGGATCGAGAACGAGCCGCTGATGGATCGTTTCAAGCTCAACGTGCCGACGCTGCACCTCGATACGATCGGTGCCGGCGCCGGCATGATCCTCAAGGTCGACCCGCTGACCAAGAAAGTTTCGCTCGGGCCGGAAAGCGCGGGCTCCGATCCAGGTCCGATTTGCTTCGCCAGGGGCGGCACCGAACCGACGATTGCCGATTGCGATGCGATTCTCGGCCGGCTCAACCCGCACTATTTCCTCGGCGGCAAGGTCGTGCTGCAGGTCGAAAAGGCCCGCCGTGCCTTCGAGGAAAAATGCGCCAACGTGCTCGGTGTCGGTGTTGAGGAGGCGGCAGAGGGCATGATCGACATGCTGGAGGCCGACGCCAACAACGCGCTGCGCCGCGTCATTTCGGGCCAGGGCATCCATCCCTCCGAGTTCACGCTGCTGTCCTATGGCGGCTCCGGTCCGCTGCACCTGGCCGGCTGTTCCAGGGGCATCGGCTTCAAGGACATCATCACCTTCCAGTTTGCGGCCGCCTTCTCCGCCTTCGGCTGCACCACGGCTGATTTCATGCGCCGGCATTCGGTGTCGACGCAGCACGACATCCCGTCACGCGCCGATGAGGCGACGCTGGCCGCCTTCGGCGTCAAGGTCACCACGGTCTGGAACGACCTGACCAAGGCCGCGGTCGACGAGATGATCGCCGACGGCCATGCGCGCGAGAAGATCAGGACCGTGCCGTTCCTGATGATGCGCTACACCGGCCAGCTCGAGGATGTCGAAGTCATGGCGCCGCTGGCTGAGGTCAACTCGGCCGACGACATGCGCAGGGTTATCGACGAGTTCGAGGCGGTCTACGCCAAGGTCAATCATCGCGTGTCGCGCTATGGCGAGGCCGGCTTCACCATCACCGAACTCGGGCTGATCGCCACCGCCGACAAGGTCAAACCGGTGCTGCTCAAGCGTCCGCTCGGCAAATCGGATCCGGCTTCCGCGCACAAGGGCGTGCGCGAGGCCTATATCGGCGGACGCTGGCACAAGGCCAATCTCTACGAGATGGACCTGCTGCAGCCCGGTCACGAAGTCATCGGTCCGGCCATCATCGAACACCCCGCCACCACGCTCGTCGTTCATCCGCAGGACCGCGTCCATGTCGATGAATGGACGCTGCTGCACTACACCCACGCTTGAGAGGGCACCGCCATGTTGGACAAACCTGCTTCGGCCCTGCGCCTTCGCGAAAGACTGCTCGATTCCGAGCGGCTGATGGAAGAGACCGGCTGCTATGACGGCATCACGGAACTCACGCTGCGCAACCAGGATCCGCTGAAGTTCGAGACGCTGCACACCAAGCTGCGCGCCTATTGCGTCTCGGCTCGCGAAATGGCCCGCCGCATCTCGGCCTCGCCCGGCGTGCGCGAAGTCGGCGAGATGGTGGTCGCCATCTATACGCCCGAAGGCGACGCCATCGCGCTCTCCAACGGCATCATGGTGCATGTCCATACGATGAGCCGCTTCATCAAATGGATGATCAAGAACAATTACGAGGAAAACCCGAAAATCCGTGAAGGCGATATCTTCGCCAACAACGACGCCTTCATCGGCACCGTGCAGGTGCCTGATGTCATGGATGTGGTGCCGATCTTCCATGAAGGCACGCTGGTCGGCTGGGCCGGTGCCGTCTGCCACGAACTGGAAGCCGGCGGCATCACGCCGGGCGGCGATGTCTGCCTGGCGCAGGAGCGCTTCACCGAAGGCCTGTTCGTCTGCGCCGAGAAGATCGGCGAGAATGACGAGATCCGGCGCGACTACGTCATACGCTGCGAGCGCAATCTGCGCATGCCGATCTACTGGGTGCTCGACGAGAAGGCCAAGGTCGCCTCCTGCATCGACATGCGCGAAAGCGTCAAGCAGCTCATCTCGGAGATCGGTCTGGACTACTGGATGAAGGTGTCGAAGGAATTCATCGAGGAAGGTCGCCGCGCCCAGCTCGCCCGCACCCGCCAGCTCACCGTGCCCGGCATCTACCGCGGCCACACGTTCTACGGCCATGTCACGGCGGGAAAGCCCGGCTTCCAGCTGCTCGGCGATCCCGACTGGCTCTACAACATCCCGATCGAGATGGAGATCACGTCAGACGGCAAGATCACCATGGACTTCGAGGGCACGCAGCCCTGGGGCTACCATTCGATGAACTGCACGCCGGCCGGCATGGATGGCGGCATGTTCGTGACGCTGACCCAGCACATGAATTTCGAAGGCCTGGTCAATGACGGTGCCTGGATGGCGACCGAACTGAAACTGCCGCACGGCACCTGGACCAACCCCGACAACGAGATGGTGGCCACCGCCACCTCTTGGGCGCTGCTGCTGCCGGCCTACGGCGTTTTCCAGCGGCTTTTGTCGCGCAGTTTTGTCGCGCGCGGCTTCGTCGAGGAGGCCTTTGTCGGCCAGGTCAACAGCCCGATGATCGAGATGGGCGGCGAAAGCCAATACGGCACGCCGTTCGGCATGGCGCATTTCGAGTGCGCTGCCGCCGGGTCCGGGGCGCTCGCCATCAAGGACGGTCTCGACACCGCCTATGTCGGCTGGAACCCGGAATCCGACATGGGCAACATCGAGGTCTGGGAACAGTCGATGCCGATGGTCTATATCGGCCGTTCGATCGTGCCGAATTCCGGCGGCGCCGGCAAATATCGCGGTGGCTGTTCCTTCGTCTCGACCTGGCTGATCAACAAGACCTCACATCTGCGGCTCCACACCTCCGAGCACTCCTCGCGCGTGTTCGACAATGGCGGCATGTGCGGTGGTTATCCGGCGCCGACCTGCCAGAAGCATCGCGCGGTGCGCAACTCAGACATTCACGAACTGGCGGCAAAAGGCGAACCGCTGGCGCATTCGCCCGGCATCGACCCTGACGTCTCCGACTACGAGAAGAACATCGGCGGCGACCATGTCGTGGTCGAAGGCCCCTACATCACCTCGCCGCACAAATCCGGCGACATCTTCAGCCATTCCTACAATGGCGGCGGCGGCTATGGCGACGTGCTGGAGCGCGATCCGATCAAGACGGCATGGGATGTCGAGAACGGCTTTCTCACCCGTGAAGCGGCGGACCAGGTTTTCGGAATTGTGCTGAAGGACGATGAAGACGGTTATCCCGTCGCCGATATCGACGCCACGGTCGAACGCCGCGCCGCCATGCGCAAAGAGCGCCTGGCTAAGGCGATCCCGGTGACGGATTGGATCGCCAAGGAGCGTGGCCGCGTCGGAAAGGCCGACTTCGCGCCCGAAGTGAAGAAAATGTACGCCAGCGCGATCAAGCTGTCGTCGCGCTTCACCAAGGAATTCAGCGATTTCTGGAACGTCGACGCCAAATCGATCTTCACGCCGGGAGCCAAGCCATGACCTCATACAGCAAGGAAGTTCTGGGCGATCTGGCCGCCGGCAAGCTGCCCTGGCCGCAGACAAGGCGCATCATGAGTGCCTACAAGGATGACGACCGTTTCTTCAAGATGGTTGCCGTCTATCAGGATCGTGTCGCCTGGAAGGACCCGATCCTGCTGCCGGTCTCGGACCATCTGTTCATCTGCCAGAGTGGCGATGAGCGCATTACCCGCTGCGAATGCGGCCACTCCTTCGGCGACTATCGGAAGAACTGGAAGCTCAACGCCGTGATTAACGTGCGCAACACCGAGGAGGCTTTGCGCGAGATCTATCCCAACAGCGATCTCCCTGATCCCGAATGGATGGAAATCCGGGAGTTCATCTGCCCGGAGTGCGGGACGCTGCATGAGGTCGACGCGGCGGCACCCGGTTATCCCATCGTGCATGATTTCGAACCCGACCTCGAAGGCTTTTATCGCGAATGGCTGGGCAGACCGCTTCAGGGGTCCTGAACGCTCGTCGATGGAGGCTGCGTCGCTGTGATTGCCAAATCCGGTCAGGACTGATTGCCTGCCCAAACGAAGCGGAGACCGTGCGCCATGAACAACCTTTCCGGCCGTAGCGCCATCGTGACCGGCGGTTTCTCGGGCATGGGCTTCGCCATTGCCACGGCTTTGGCCGAGGCTGGGGCCAATGTCGCCGTCGGCTCCTACATCGCGCCTGCCGGCGCCGACAGATCCGATGCCGCCTACTATCCGGCCGCCGACGAGATCGAGCGCGTGCGCTCGGCCCTTGCCGCTCATGGAACGAAAGTTCACGCCGCACACCTTGACGTTCGCGACAGCGACGTCACCAACCGTTTCGCGGCTGACGCCGAGACGGCCATCGGCCCCGCCGACATTCTGGTCAACGCCGCCGGCACCACCGCCGAGCAGCCGGTCTGCGGCCATTCCGACGCGCTTTGGGACAAGATCGTCGACACCAACCTGACCGGCGCCTTCCGCGTCACGCGTGCCGTGCTGCCGGGTATGATCGAGCGCGGCTGGGGCCGCATCGTCAACATTGGCTCGACGGCCGCCTTGGTCGGGTGGAAGGACAACCCGGCCTACTGCGCGTCCAAGGCCGGCCTGCTGGGTCTCACCCGCTGCGTGGCGCTGGAAGGGGCGGCGCATGGCGTCACCTGCGTTATGATCAGCCCGGCCTGGGTCGAGACCGAACTGATGCGCCGCAATGTGGCGCAGGTCGTCGAGCGCGAAGGCAAGGGGCGCACGCCAGAGGAAGCGATGGCCGAGATCGCCAGGGGCAACCCGCAGCAGCGCCTGCTGCAGCCGCGGGAGATCGCCACACTGGCGGTCTTCCTGTGCTCGGATCTCGCCAAGGGCATCACCATGGAAAACATCCAGATCACCGGCGGAGCGCTTTGGTAGCGTCTCGGACACGCAACCGGCTGATCTCTCCGCAGATGCCTCGCTGTAAGACAAGGTGACCGGATTTGCCATTGAGCGCCGGGCGCAATAGGTTATATTGCACTGCACAATGGAGACGCCGTTTATTGCACGCCCATGTCTGCGAAGATTCCGGCCGGCTCATGGCTTGCCGGCCCTGGGTCGTGTCGGCGGGACTCTGAGATGAAGATTCCAAAGTCCCTGCTGATCGATCCCGAGAAGAATTCGGTCTATGGCGCCTTTGCCGTAGCCGTTTCGATCTGGGCGTTTTCTTATTCGGTCATCTTCGGCCAGATATTGATCCTGGCCTACTATGCGGTCTGGCTCCCGCTCATCCTGGTCGACTACCGGCGGTTTGTGAGGCATCTGTCCAGCGCCTGGCTGCCGCTGCTGTTTGCTGCCTATGTCTGCTTCTCGGTTTTCTGGTCGCAGGCTCCCGGCGTCACCGCAAGGACGTCGGTCCAGTACTTTTCCCATATTGCCTGCGCCTACGTAGCTGCGCGCACCGTCAGCGTGCGCACGCTGACCATAGGGGCGCTGATCGGGATATTTGTCGTCCTCATCTATTCGCTGAAGGTCGGGAACTATTCCGAGGATGTCCTCGACGGCACCGTCAACTTCGTCGGCGCCTTCGCCTCCAAGAACCAGATCGGCTTTGTCGGCTCGCTCGGCATCTATTTCTGCGTCGTCTTCCTTGCGTTCTACAGGCGCGGCCGGCTGAGCTTCATCCTGGCGGTGCCCGTCGTGCTGCTGTCGGCCTATGTCCTGGTCGCCTCGCATTCCGCCACCTCGATGGCCTCGATACCCGCGGTTCTGGCGCTGGTGGCGCTTCTTGCGATGAGCAAACTTCTGTCACGACGCTATCGCCGGGTCATCTTCCTGATCGGCGCCGGCCTGCTGGTCGTGACGGCCTTCGTCGCCTTGAATCTCGGGTTGATGGACTTCGTCCTCGGCCTCTTCGGCAAGGATTCGACGCTCACCGGGCGAACCTATCTGTGGGAGCAAGGCTGGAACACGGTCCAGAAATCGCCGATTCTCGGCGTCGGCTATGCCGCCTATTGGGTGCAGGGTTTCGCTGAAGCCGAGCGGCTGTGGAACGAATTCTACATCACCACCCGCACCGGCTTCCACTTCCACAACACCTATATCGAGGCCCTCGTCGAACTCGGCTTCGTCGGAGCGACGCTGGTGTCGCTGATCATGCTGCGCACGCTCTACGGCCACGTCTCGGCGGTGATCTTCAAGGCATGGCAGGCGGACTCGGTGATCCTTTTCGGCGTGATGGTCCTGCTGCTGATCCGCTCCTTCGTCGAGGTCGAGATACTCAACCCCTACATCATGGGTTCTTTCCTGATGTATTTCAGCTTCTTCAAGCTGGCGCGGCTGCCCGTTACCCGCAGGCGGCGGTCACCGGCTCTGGAGCCGGCTGACGCGGCCGGGGGCGAGACTGACTGGCCTCGGTATGCCGGCCATCCGGCGGGCGCCGGTCCCTCATAAATTATCATCTCGCGGGCTGAAGGGAGCGGCCTTCCTCTTTGAGCAAGCATGTGCTCGGACGGGAAGCCTCGATCCCGAGACGGCTATCATAGTTTCCGCAGGGAGATGTTCAAACAACTGAGCCAGGGCCTCATCCCGGTTTGTCGGGTGAGGCTCTGGCTCGAAACACTGGATCGTGTTGGAAGTCGGTCTACTGGCTGGCCAGCGGCGCCAGCTTGATCTTGATCACATCGCCAGGCAGCACCGGGGTTTCTTCCTTGGCGGCTATTTCGCTGGTCTTGCCGTCGACATTGCGCACCAGTGAATAGAGCAGGGTCGGCTGCTGATCATTTGTCATAGCGGCCGCCATCGCGGGATCGCTGGCCTGGGCTATCAGGCCTTTCTGCATGTTCACCTTCAACGCGGCCTCGTTCAGGTCGGCTTCGGTCTGCTGCCGGTCAGTGGCGAGACTTGAACTCAAGGTGTTCTGGGCATCGATAGCATCCTGCTTCGCCTTGCTGATCGCCTGCTTGGCGGTGAGGATGGCGGTTTCGTAGTCCAGGATCTTGCCCTGCAGGTCGGCAACCGACTGGCGCGAATCCAGCAGTCGGGCGTTGGCGATCAGGCCTTTCTGCGCCAGCGGGCCGATGCTGGCGAGCTGCTGCTGCGCCAAGTCGACCTGCTGCTGCTGGTTGACGATCTTCTTCTGCAGCGATTCGATCTCGGATTCCAAAACCCCTTTGAGATCGTCGAGCGCTTCAAGCTTCAGCTTCAGCGCCTTTTGGTCCGCTGTCAGGATCGTCATCTCGTCCGCCACGATGGCTGGCAGTCTCGGATCGCCCTCGACCTCCTTCGGCACGTCGAAACTCGCCTTTCCGGCCATATCCGCATCGATGCGGGCGCGCCTTACGATCAGTCGGATGCGCTGGTCGTCGGAGATGTCGAACATGCCCTTGGCGGTGACCAGGTCCTTGCCGAGCTGGGGGCCGTAGTCGGCGTTTCGCCGGATGCCTCCGGCGACGCTGATGGCCTTCAACACCGTCAGGTCGGGCACATAAGGAAACTGGCCGGGGTTCTGGACTTCGCCCGAAATGTAGAAGGGCCGGAACTGCGCCATCTCGACCGAGGCTTCCGGCCTGTCTGACAAAGCGAGCTTTTTCTGCAAAGCCTCGCCGATCGCCGCCGCGATTTCGGACGTGGTCTTGCCGGAGGCCGGCAGTTCGCCGGCGAACGGCACCGACAGCGTGCCGGATGGACCGACCGTGTACTCGCCATTCACCGCCGACCAGTCACGGAATGTGCCTTCCACGGTCTGCCATTCGGCGACGCGGATGGTGAGCTTGTCCTGCGAGCCGAGGCGATAGTCGCCGGCGGCGGCGATGTGCGGGACGACGAGGGCCATGGCAAGGCATGTGGCCAGCAAACGCGCCCGCCGCAGCCGGCCGGAATCCGGGCCGCTGCGAAAGGTTTCGAACAAATCTGTTTTCAACTCAACGTTCCGATCCGCTATAGCCCCATCGCCCGATGAGCTTGCGTCGAATGGCCGACGCCAATGTCTGGCATTGGCCACCGGCCGGTCAGTAAGAACCGCGCGACATCCAGACGGCCGGGACGGTCTTGATGAGAATGCGAACGTCCTCGAACAGCGACCAGTTCTCGACATAGTGACGGTCGAAGGCGACGCGGCTGTCATAGGACACATCGTTGCGGCCGCTGACCTGCCACAGGCCGGTCAGGCCCGGACGCGATTTCAGGTAGTAGACGGCGGATGTGCCATAGATCTCCAGCTCGTCGCGCACAACCGGACGCGGACCGACAAGGCTCATATCGCCCTGCAGGATGTTGATGATCTGCGGCAACTCATCGAGGCTGAGTTTCCTCAGCACCGCTCCAACGCGGGTGACGCGCGGGTCGTTCTTCAGCTTGCGGGTCGCGATCCATTCCGCGTTGGCGTCCGGGTTGGTGGCGAGATAGGCTGCCAGCACCTTGTCGCCGTCCGGAACCATGGTGCGGAACTTCAGGCACGGAAAAATCCGTCCGCCCCGCCCGATTCGCCTGTGGCCGTAGAAAATCGAGCCGCCGTCGGAAAACTTGACGAGCAGCGCTATCATGACAAATAGCGGGCTGAGGGCGATCAAGCCAATCAGTGAACCGGTGATATCGAAGCTGCGTTTGAGCAGGCCGCCGATCGGCGGCGGAAAATCGATGTCAGCCTGCGAAAAGCTCGCGGTGGCCGACTTGGCAACGTCCCTCATGCCGTAAACTCCATGCGTTGAACGAATGGTTCACCACACGATACCCAAAAAATGTTGCAGCGCAACACACAATTTACCACCCCGTTGAAATAGTCACGTCATGAAATGACTAAATAATAAGCTTGCCATGCACAAATTTCGGCATATTTAGCACATTTGTGACAATAAATGGGCACAGCCGAAAAAATAGAGGACTTTGTGGGGCGGTTTTTAGGCGGACCTACCTATTTGCCAAGGCGAGGTACAAATTAGTGCTTCATCATGCCGTGATGCTTGGTCAAAACCGTATAAAATACTACTTAATATTGCCAATTTTACTAAAAAATATCGACGAGAGGATATCGGCCTAGCTCCCGTTGCGTGCATTGCAACATGGCAGAGTCGATCGCAAAAGCTCGATCAAAAATAACCGAAGTTGCCCTTGCCGCCTATTGCTCGCCTTAATAGAATTGCAAATTATACCTGTCACGGTGACGACAGGTGGAAAAGGCCGGAAGCAACCGGTCGAGAGTGGGCGACCTTAACAAGCCCACATGACAAGGGACGGCGCTCGGGTGGGGCAATCGCGATAATACCCGAGCCGGTTTATGGGCTGTTGGGTATGGCACTTCCAAAATTCATCCTCGGGATGATTTTCGCTCTGGCGATCGTCGTCGGCTGGTCCTGGCTGGGCGGTGCGTCGATAGGCACGATATTGGTGCGTGTCATCATCTGCGCCGTGACCATTCAGGCCGGCTATTTCGTGCTCATCTACACCATGATCGCCAGGAGCGCGCCGACGCCTGCCGACATAGCTCGTGACGCCGAGCGCAAACTGAACGCACCCGAGGTCGCCGAAAGCGAGAAGCTGGGCGGTGCTAGGCGCGGCCTGCATTGATGCAGACTGCTCAAACGTGGCCCGGTTTGGCGGCAACGACATGCTTCGAGACAAAGGGACCAAAGCGCCCCGTGAATCCGTCTCGGCGCGACGCGTCTTGGTCGCCGGCTCACGCCACATCAGCGGGTTCGCTCTCCGACTGTTCCCCCGACAGCATCCTCGACAACCGGCTGCCGGTTTTTTCCTTCAGCCGCTGATATTGGCCGACCTCGACGATACGGCCGTTTTCCATCGCCACCACCCAGTCGGCGAAGGCGATCATCGACGGCCGGTGCGCGATGGTCAGGATCGTCATCGTACCGCGTAATCCATCGATCGACCTGGCGATCAGCGACTGGTTCTGCCAGTCGAGCGCGCTGGTCGCCTCGTCGAGGATGAGCAGCGACGGCTTGCGCAGCAGCGCGCGCGCGAGCGCGATGCGCTGGCGTTCGCCGCCCGAGAGCCGCACGCCGCGATCGCCGACCACCGTATCGAGCCTGAGGTCGAGCCGTTCGACAAACTCGCCGGCGTGCGCCTGACGCAGCGCTGCCCACAGATCGCCATCGCTGGCCCGGGGCGCGGCGAGGCGCAGGTTCGCCGCGATCGTGTCGTGCAGGAGGAACACGTCCTGCGGCACATAGGCCACCTGGTCGCGCCAGCGACGGCGATTGCTGGCGTCGATCTCGACGCCATCGACAAGCATCTTGCCGGTGGTGGGCTCCAGCAGGCCAAGCAGCATGTCGGCGATCGTGCTCTTGCCCGATCCGGACGGCCCGATCAGGGCGGTGACCTTGCCGGCCGGCAGGCCGAAGGTGATGCCGCTCACCACCGCCTTGTCGACAGCATCTCCGTAGGCGAAGGACACGCCGCGAATATTCAATCCCGTATTGAGGGAGAGCGTCCCGGCGTCGGCGAACTCGGTATGGCCGGGTTCGCGTTCGGCGTCGAAACGTGCCTGCAGGCTGCGCATTGCCGTAAAGGCGGGCAGGTTGATCAGCACTTGCTGGGCCTGCGTCTGCATGTCCATGAAGCGCGGCGCGATACGCATGAAGACCAGGAGCAGGACGACGATCTCGGCCAGCGACAGGTTGAAGCGGACCAAAGCCACATAGATGAACAGGCTCAGGCCCACGACGCTCGCCACCTGGAATACAGCAGTGCCGATGGTGCTGTTGCGCACATAGTCGATGTTGTCGGCCTTCATCCTCTCAAGCGTCGACCGCAGCTGCGCGAAATAGCTGTCCTCGACGTTCAGGCTCTTGGCCACCTTGATGCCGCCGAGAAATTCCGAGACCGTCCGGTACTGGTCCTGGCGATTGGCGGTTAGCACACGGCCGAAGGCAGTGGCCCGTGCCCGGAAGGGCCGCAGCGCCACGAACATCAGGATGCCGATGACCACGGCAAACAGCGTCATGACCGGCGAGATAAACACGGAAACCAGGAGATAGCCGGCCAGAAGAACGGCGATCTGCACCAGCATCAGCAGTGCGAAAGCCGCGCCCTGGACGCGGTCGATGTCGCCGGTCAGGGCATGATCGAGATCGGAACTGCGCATGCGTGTAAAAACGCCCCAGCGCGCCTTGCCGATGCTTTCGAACAGGTTCATGCGAACGCGATTGATGAAATCGAACAGCAATTTGGCCATGTAGACCGACTTGAAGCGATTGAACGCCGCCTGCGCCGCAACAAGCCCGATCAGCGCGCAAAGCACGGTCGTCAGTTGCAGCGTGCCATCAGGCACCAGCCAGCGCACGAAATCATCGTTGGGCAGCCGAACAGCGAAATCCTGGTCGGCACGTCCGACCAGATGCAGCAGCGGGACGAGCAGCAGGATCGAAATGCCCTCGGTCAGGCTACCGAGGATGAGGAAGAACAGCGTCGTCCACGTTCGCCGGCCGCCGATCCGGGCAATGGTGGCGCCGAAGGCGGCAATTTCTCGAAACAGCGACAGGCGAAGGATTGGGGGCTTCGACATGGTTGCGCTCACAACCGCCGGCTGCCAGCCGACAGATCCTTTTCGATCAGTTCCACGGCTTCGCCGATCCTGTCCAGGCCCGTCGGGACTTCCAGCCGGTACACGCCGATATGGTTGGCAATCCATGAACATTGCCGAAGATGCGCCGTCGCGAAGTCGCCGGGCAGGGCCGCGCGGCCGAAGCGCGTCACATAGGAGAATTTGATGATGGCCGGCAGGGCGGCAATGGCGGGCAAGGGCGTGATGTCAGCCCTTTCGCCGCGCTCGAGGATATAGATCCTGGTCGCCGGCACCTCGTCGCCCGAAAAGCCACCGTTCAGGCGATGCTGCATCTTGTCGATCGCCGGATGCACTTGCGGCCGCACTTCCGCTTCCCCAAGCGAGATCGCCGCCGCGGCGTCGGCCGCCAGCTTGATCTGCGGAAAGCCCGGAACGGTCATTGGCTCACTCGGATTGGCGAGGTCCAGCGCCACCACGTCATCGGTAAGCAGTCGATGCCCGGCCCGGATCATCGCACTTGCGGTCGTCGACTTGCCGGCTCCCTTGTCACCCATGAAGATGGCGCTCGTGCCGGCGGCGGCGATGGCACTGGCATGCAGGACAAGCAGGCCGCGCCGGTGCAAGAGCAGCGCCATGACCGGACCAAGCAGCGGAAACGCGAGCAGCGCGTCGTCGACGCCGGGCGCCGGTTCGATGTCGATACGGCTGGAATCGGTGATCAGGAACGCGCCCACGGCATGCCACGCAGATATTGCCGGTCCGGCTCGAAGCGAAAGTCGGTCGCGGCTTCGGGCGAGGGCTTTGGCAGGTCGATCGCGCCGACCGCAATCACGACATCCGCCGCCCCCGGCGCCGCCGGCTGCAGTTCGGGCAACGTCACCTCCGACGCGATGGTCAGGCCGTAGGCCCGGTAGAAGCGGCGTTCTCGCTTGGCCCGGCCATGCGAAAAGGCATCATCATTGCATAGAGCGAGCGGCTCGTTGCGCGGCATCATGCGGGGCTCCCGCCATGCTGGAGCTGCCGCAGCCAGAGCGACAGCGAGGCCGAGCGCCAGACATACTGGACATCCAGGGGGGCTGCCTGATCGGGCTGGCGCAGCAGCCGCGCATAGGCAGCACTCACTTGAGGCAGATTGACGTAAGGCGCGATGCGGTTCGCATCCGAGACCAGCAGCTGTTCCAGGAGGTCGCGATGGTTGCGCAGCATGCCATTGACGAGATTGGCAGTGAAGTCGATCTTGTCGCGCCGCCACTGCACCGCCTCCGGCAATACGCCTTGCATGGCGCGGCGCAGCACATAGCGGCCAAAACGGTGGCTCAGCTTCTCCTCGCCCGGCAGCGCCAGGCAGAACTCGACCAGCGGCTTGTCCCAGAAGGGGTAGCGCGGCTCGACCCCGAAATTGGCGGCGGCTTTGTCGAGAACCTCGAAAGCATGCGGGACATAGCCGTTCGACAGGATCCAGCGATGGCTCAAGGCATCGCTGGCCTGGACGCCGGGCGGCATGTAGCCGGCCCGGTGAAACCGGTCGACAAGCTCGGTGCGCTTGGCCAGGTCCGGATTGATCAGGTCGCGCCAGCTTCGTGCGCGCGACACTTGCGCGGGCTTGCGGATCTTGTTCAGGGCACGGTTGGCCATATGCCTCAGCCTGGCGATGCGCCAGGCCGGCCCGTAGAGGGTCAGGAACTGGAGATAAAGGCCAAGCGTGCTGTCGCCATAGGTGTTGGATGCGCTGCGGACCTCGCGCCACAGATCCATCCATCGGCCGCCATTCGCAAGCTCGTGCAGGTGGCCGTGGCCTTGTGAAACGACCTCGTCGCCACCATGGCCGTCCAGCAGCACCTTGATGCCCTTGGCGCCGGCAGTCCGGTAGATGCCGCGGGTGAGCGTCAGGCCCGGCGCCAGGAACGTTCCTTCCTGTTCTTCCAGCACGCGCTCGAATTCGGCAAATGGGGCATAGTTGCCAACCGGGATCAGCGTCGCGTCGACCTTCTGCTGGTCGAGAACGGCATCGATGAAGGGCCGCTCGTCCATCGGCGAGCCCTTCTCGAAAATCAGCGAGAAGGTTGGCAGCCTCGGCTTGCGCGCGGCGGCATTCTGCAGGCCGGCGACACAGGCGATAGACGAGGAATCGAGGCCGCCGCTCAGCATTGCCCCGACCGCCGAGGTCCCTCGCATGCGGTTGCGCACCGATTGCGAGAACAGATGGGCGAATTCCTCCGATGCATCCGACCGCAAGGGCCGCGCCGACGGCTCGATCTGCCAGTATCGGCGCAGCATCACTTGTTGCGCGGTGACGGTTAGGCTGTGGCGGGCCGGCAGGCTGAATATATCGCTGTAGGGGGTCGACTGCGGGTCGTCGGGAAGCCCGGCCAGGAAGCCGGAGATCTGGCGCTCGCTGACACGTGCGCGGATACCCTCGACGCCCAGGATCGGACCGATCTCCGACGCAAAGGCAAAACGCCGGTCCGCCGCGTGGTAGTAGAACGGCTTGACGCCAAAATGATCGCGCGCGCAAAACAGCGATTGCCGCTCGTCATCCCAGATGGCGAAGGCGAAATCGCCTTGCAGATGCTCCGGGCAGGCTTCGCCCCAGCGCAGATAGGCCCGCATCAGCACGATCGCGTCGGCTACCGACTGGTCGCGGATACCGAGCCTGGCCAGCAACTCGTCACGGTTGTCCAGCCGGCAATCGGCGGTGATGGCGAGCCGGCCCCCAGCCATCGTCAAAGGGCCCGGACCGACTTCATCCGATGTGTTGAGCCAGGCGTGGCCAAGGGCGATGCTGGTGTCCAGCCACCAAGAACTGCCGTCAGGACCACGATGGCGCATGCGCGCCAGCATTTGCTGAATGTCGGCCGCCGCGACCGCCGGTGCGTTTGCTCCGCGCAACAGGATTCCGGCGACGCCGCTCATCGGCTGCCGTGGTCGACGAGATGGGCGAAGCCGTCGATCGATCCGCCAAGCACGATATGGTTGTCGCTGACCAGCCAGGCATGTGCTTTCAACTGCTCGCCTGTGCCACGTTCGATGCCGATGCGTATCGTCGATTCATTGCCTTGGCCGGCGAGAATATACTGGCCGGAGAGCGCCTGGGTCAGGCACGTGGCGTAAGGGACGAAACGGGCCGCGGCGGCAACGCCCCAGGCGACACGCCGCAGTTCGCCCATTGAGGCGCACTGCCGCGCGTCGAGGCGCGTCACCAGGCTGCGTACACGATTGTAGGACAACAGCGTCAGCCCCAGCCGAACTGTCGCCACCACCAGCAGGCAATGGCCAAGGAAGATCATTTCCGAGCCACTCAGGGAGAAAATCCTGACCAGCCCGCGCCGGCTTCCTCCGCGCTTCGTCTGCTTGACGTTTGTTTCTCTCGCCGGTTCCTGCCGTAAAGCCGTGGCCCGCGAAGCCAAGGCCCGCGAAACCAGGGCCCGTGAAACCAGGGACTTGTGCTGGACCGGCTTAGACAAGTGCCTCATGATGCCGTCTCGCAAGCCCATTATCGGCCAGGCCCTTCAGCAATGCGTCGACATCGGCCTGGCAGCGCACCGGGTCGACATTGTAGCGCGCAAGCACGGCGCTGCGGATGTCGCCGATCGACCGGGGTTCCTGGATCAAATCCCAGATGAAGGCGCCGACGCCATTCAGGCTGTAGTAGACATTGGATTTGAGATTGAGCAGCGCCAAGCCATCGCCGAACTCGCAAGCCACGGCATCCTTGGTCGCGCACACGCTATCGTGGTCGCCCAGATCACGGTCGGATAGCTCCCCGTTCATCCCCAAACCTCGCTGACAAAACGCTGCGACATCTCCAGGTGGCGCAGGAGAAATCGGGAGGCTGGCCCCCCGACCCCTCTTACGTCTGCTTTTGAATCCAGAGTCCCAACATGTCACTCTGGAATCGGCTGTAAGTCTCAGGAGAACGTCAGGTCGCCAATCGGCGTATGCGCGGGGAACGATGCGTCGATCGCCGTGCTGCCGCCGCCGCCCTGGGTGATGGTCTCAATCGAACCATGGACCGTCAGGCTTGGCGTTTCATATTCATGCTTTTCAACATTCTGTTCCATTTTACTCTCCGATTTAGGACTGGAAACGGCCTGTCGAGTGCCGTCAGCACTTTTATGCTGCAATGCAATAGCTGCACGGCAGCATTTATGAGTCAAGACTGTTTTACTTTCTGTTAATCAATTACGGTTGCTGGCGTCGTCACATGAGCGGCATGCCTAAAACTTGTCATTTTTTAGCCGATTCCTTGTGCACGACGATCGCGCCTGTGCTGATTCTTTAAGCATTTGATTTTGCTTGCATAAGCCGTTTGCGTTGTGCCTATATTTAGGCCTCTCTAATGAAAAGAATTTCCATTCGAGAAATCGTCCGGAGATTGCCTAAGCCGACGTGGCAAGGGACATTTCAACCGCGGTTTTCACTGCTTTCCGATGCCACCTCGATAGACGCTTTGGTGGCAAAAATTCGCACCGCAGAAGGAAAGGCTTTACGGCATCGAGGTTTTTGGTGATGCTTGCTTCGCACTTGCAGCATAAGTGTCGGCGCGAAACGCTTTCTTGGGAGACTGTGCGCTAAATGGCCTTGCCGGATGGCTCATACGAACGATTGCGCGCCGCCGGCTGTGCCGGCGAGGTGGCCTATGTGCAGGCTTGCCTGCGATTGTTTTTCGCCGGCCCGGGCGCGGGCGACGTTTCGATGCGCCATCTTGACGGTGAAAAAATTGCCGAGATTGCCAGGCTGAACAAGGTCGCCGTCTTTGTCCTCAAGGCGCTTTCGCGCGCACCCGCGCTTCAGAGGCCAACTAAGCTTTTCCAATGGCTCGACACCTACCGCAGGAAAACGGTTTCGATGAACGCGTCCTGCATCATGGATTCGATGGCGATCCAGGACGTGCTGCGCGCCAGCGAGATCGATTTCGTTTTTCTGAAGGGTCCGTTCCAGCAGCAACTTCTCTACGACGACCATTTTATGAAGCCCTCGGGCGATGTCGACATCCTGGTTTCGCCGCTCGGATTTTTCAGGGCGCGTGATGCGCTTCGCAAGATCGGCTATGAGGTATCAGGCAAGTCGAGCTCCGTCTGGTGGGTCCGCTTCCTCGGCGAACAGCACATGACCCGGGACGACGGGCCGAGGTCGTCCACCGTCGATCTCCACTACCGCCTCCAGCAGCCCGGCTCGCCAAGCCCGCGCGACGCGGACGGGTTCCTGCGGCGCAAGCGACAGGTCGAAATCGCCGGTGCGACGGTGCCGTTCACCTCGGTGGCCGATACATTGCTTTTGTCCTGCATCAGCGTCGCCAAGGCACTTTTCAACCGGGAACCCTGCGCCGGATACGTCTGTGATATCGGCGCCAGCGCCGGCCGCCTCGACGAGGCGGATCAGCAGCGTTTGCTCGATGCCGCTACCGCGCAAGGTCTGGACGACACGCTGCTGCTTGGCCTGCGCGCCGCCGACGTGCTACTCGGCGGTGCCGGCACGCTGCTGTCACAGCGCGCGACCAGGATCCTGCCGCGCATCGGCAATGAGGATCTGCTCAGCATGGTCATCGCGCCGTGGCTGCCGTCGCTGCGGTGGCCGCAGCGGCGAACGGTGCTTTGGGAACTGTGCGGCCGCGCGCCGGTCCGCTATCTGGCCGAAGCAGGCTGGGCGGCGTCCGCCGATATCAGCCGCCGCATCTTCGAGCGGCCGGCGAGTCGCTGAAGGTAAATTGGATGCTGATGGCAATTCTGTAGTGCATTGAACGAGTACGGGGCGAGGGCAAATCGATATTACCTGTACGAGAGGCAAATCCATGTCGATGACGAAATCCGAGGTCTGCGTGATCATCGCGGCAAAAAACGCCGCAGCGACAATCGCCGTCGCCATCGCATCCGCATTGCGCGAACCGGAAGTGGCGGAGGTCGTGGTCGTCGACGATGCCTCCACCGACGACACCGCCGGTGTCGCACGATCCGCCGATGATGGCAGTGGGCGGCTCTCCGTGATGCGCCTCGATGTCAATCGCGGCCCCTCCTTTGCCCGCAACGCAGCCATCGCCGGCTCGAAATCGCCGTTCATCAGCATTCTCGATGCCGACGATTTCTTCCTCGAAGGCCGGTTTCGCAACCTGTTTGCCGGCGCCGATTGGGATTTCGCCGCCGACAACATCATGCTGATCAGGGATGATGCGACGGGCGACGCGACGAAAATCGTCGCGCCGCAATTTGCCGCCGATCCGGAATTCCTCGATTTCGAGCGTTTCGTCGAAGGCAACATCTCCAGGCGCCGCGTGCAGAGGGGCGAACTGGGCTTTTTGAAGCCGGTGATCAGCCGTGCCTTCCTCGACCGCCATGGGTTGAGCTACGACGAGAGCCTGCGGCTGGGCGAGGACTATGAACTCTACGCCCGCGCGGTCGCATGCGGGGCGCGGTTCAAGGTCATTCGCTCCTGCGGCTACGGCGCCATCGTCCGCGCCGATTCCCTGAGCGGCCGCCACAAGACCCAGGACTTGAAGCGTTTGGCCGATGCGGATCTGGCGCTGCTGGCGATCGACAGCCTGCCGGAAGGCTCGAAGGCGGTGCTGCGGCGGCATGAACGGCACGTGCGCGACAAATATCGGCTGCGTAATTTCCTTGACGTCAAGGCCGAGCGGGGGCTGGGCTCGGCTGCGGCTTACGCCTTCGCCAGCCTGTCCAACCTCGTCCCCATCGTCCAGGGCGTGGCTTCCGACAAGCTCGAGGCGCTGTTTCGTCGTGTCGGCCTTGTGTCCAGCCAAAAGCCTGTGCCGCCGCTGCGCTTTCTGATGGCCGGAACCAGCACGGGCAAGGAACGCTGAGAGCGGTCCCGATGCAGCGATTTGTCCACTCGCGGCATGTCATCACGCAAACCATTTCGGCCGGATTTATGAGTTTACGAATTGGGTGGTTGCCTCGCGGCTCCGACGATGGCAGTCTATGTTGCGGTGCAGCATAGTGGACGACCAGCCGAACTTGGCCCCCGATCGATTGGTCTGATGTCTCTCCCTCAAAAGGAGCACGACAACGCAACACGAGTTTTTGAGCCCCGGCTGCGGGGATCGGCCAGAAGCCCGGCCCACAAGCCGGCGATGACGGGAACCTGAGTTCATGGCCTCGATATTCGGTTTCAGATCAAGGGATCCGGCCCGCGACCGTCAGGCCGATGTTTCACGTCTTGATCGTCTGGCAAAGCTGTTCGAGCAGATTGCGGCCGAGATCGAGGCCGAGAGAACCGGGCTTGAGAATCGCTACCGGACGACGTCGACCAACGCCGCCTTTCTGGTCGAAGCGATGGAAAACGGCTCTGCTTCCGACAAGCGGTCTTCGGAAGTCAGCGCCCTGACACAGTCGATCCTGAATTGCGAGCGCCGCATCGCGGCGCTGTCGCGCCAGGACGGCATGATGAAAGATCTCCGTCATTCGCTGAATATGGTCTTTGACGAGGATGCCTCCTCGGCCGCCGCGGCGGAATTCGCCTGGCCGGCAGGCGCCGGCAGAGGTTGAACGTGAAGGCTCGGAACTGTTGCAACAGATTTGATGCAAGGCGGGAAGCAGAAGCAATCGAGAGGGTCACAAGGAAGGTCAAGGTTGGCCCGTGCAGGAGCGGTTCGAACGTCGACTTTGGGTTGGGGACACACAGCGCAAAGGTGAGTTTGGTATGAATTGGAATCCGAAACCTACGACGGCAATTGACGCACCGCCTCTCGCATATCGGACCGGACAAGCCGCCCGGCGGCTGGGGTCGCTCGGTGCGTTGCTGCTGGCTGCTCTTGGCGGTTTCCTGGCAACCCCTTCCCATGCCCAGGACATTCCGACATCGCCGTCCTTTGTCGATGATTTCAAAAGCTTCGACCGCACGCGCTGGTATGTTTCCGACGGCTGGAACAACGGCAGCCATCAGAATTGCACCTGGTCGAAAAATATGGTCGAACTGTCGAATGGTGTGCTGTCGCTCGGCTTCGAAAAGCAGACGCTGAAGGATCGCGACTACGTCTGCGGCGAGATCCAGACCAAGCAGCGCTTCGGCTATGGCACCTATGAGGCACGGCTGAAGACCGATACCGGCTCCGGCCTCAACGCCGCGTTCTTCACCTATATCGGTCCAAGCGACAAGCAGCCCTGGGACGAGATCGACTTCGAGGTCCTGACCAAGGACACCTCCAAGGTGCAGGTCAACGCCTATATCGCGGGCAAGGGCAAGAACGAGAAACTGGTCGACGTGCCGGGCGGCACGGAGAAGGCCTTCAACGACTACGCCTTCGTCTGGCAGAAGGACAGCTTGCGATGGTACGTCAACGGCCAACTGGTGAACACGATTACCGACCCGGCGAAGCTGCCCAGCCATGCACAGAAGATATTCTTCAGCTTTTGGGGCAGCGATACGATGAAGGGCTGGATGGGAGCGTTCGCGGATCCGGGCCGCAAGCTTTCCCTGCAGGTCGAGCGGGTCGCCTTCACGGCGCTCGGCGAACCCTGTCAATTTCCGGAATCGCTGGCATGCAGTGTAAAGTAGTTGGGAAAGTCGATTTGAACCGGCGGGACCGAAAACGGTCCGCTGCCTTGCATGGGAATGAAACCGAATGAATTTGACGGTGTTTGGAATTGGCTATGTCGGCCTCGTGCAGGCGGCGGTGCTTGCCGAAGTCGGGCACCAGGTGGTGTGCGTCGACATCGACGCCGCCAAGGTCGAGCGGCTCAACCAGGGCCTGGTTCCCATTTTCGAACCCGGTTTGGAAAACCTCGTTAAGGAGAACCATGCCGCCGGCCGCATCAAGTTCACAACGGATGCCGCCGCCGCTGTCAGGCATGGCGAGATCCAGATGATCGCGGTCGGCACGCCGCCGGGTGAGGACGGCTCGGCCGACCTCAAATATGTGCTGGCAGTCGCCGAGACCATCGGCCGCGAAATGGACAAACCCAAGATCGTCGTCGGCAAGTCGACTGTGCCGGTCGGCACCTGCGAAAAGGTGAAGGCCAGGATCGCCGACACGCTGAAGAAAAGAGGCCGCGAGGACCTGGCTTTCGATGTCGCTTCAAATCCGGAATTCCTCAAGGAAGGGTCCGCGGTTGCCGACTGCATGAAGCCGGACCGCATCATCGTCGGCACCGACAGCGAGGACACCGAGGCTGTGATGCGCGAACTCTACGCGCCGTTCAATCGCAACCATGAGAAGATGATCGTGATGGACGTGCGCAGCGCAGAATTCACCAAATATGCCGCCAACTGCATGCTGGCGACCAAGATCAGCTTCATGAACGAGATGGCCAATCTGGCCGAACAACTCGGCGCCGACATCGAGGAGGTCCGCAAGGGCATCGGCAGCGATCCGCGCATCGGCTACCATTTCATCTATCCGGGCCTCGGCTATGGCGGCTCGTGCTTCCCGAAGGATGTGCGGGCGCTGATCAAGACCGCCGAAGGCGTCAAGTTCGACGCCAAGCTGCTGCGCGCCGTTGAGGAGCGCAACAACGCACAGAAATCGGTTCTCTTCGACAAGGTGGACCGCTATTTCAAGGGCAACCTCAAAGGCAGGACCTTTGCGCTCTGGGGTCTGGCCTTCAAGCCCAACACCGACGACATGCGTGAGGCGCCGGCGCGCGTCCTGATGGAGGCGCTCTGGAAGGCCGGCGCCAATGTGCAGGCCTATGATCCCGAGGCGATGCAGGAATGCCAGGCCATCTACGGGCTGCGCGACGACCTGCTTCTGTGCGGCACCAAGGAGGCAGCGCTTCGCGGCGCCGATGCGCTGCTGATCGCCACAGAATGGAAGAGCTTTCGCGCGCCGTCCTTCGACGCGGTGAAGGACGCGCTGACCACGCCGGTCATCTTCGACGGCCGCAACCTCTATGACCCCAAGGTCATCGCCCGCCACGGCATCGAATATCACTCGATCGGCAGAATGGCGGCATGAGACCGGGCCCTGGCAGCCGGATGCAAGACCGGTCCGCACACGGCCTGCGGGCGCTGGGGTTGAGCGCGTATTTCTGTGTGGAGTTGTAGCTGATGGTGCTGGACGTAAAGCCGGAGCAAATCACCAAGAATCATTTCGATCTCGTCGCGATCGGTTCCGGCTTCGGTTCGGCCTTCTTCCTGCATGAGTTCGCCAGGCGCCGAAAGGCGCGCATTCTGGTGCTGGAGTGGGGACGCCACAACACCCATGAATGGCAGCTTGAACAGAACGTCAACACCGACATCGAAGACGAGACGACCTACAAGACCAATTCCGACAAGCCGTGGAACTACACGATCGGACTGGGTGGCGGGACGAACTGCTGGTTCGCGCAGACGCCAAGATTTCATCCCAATGATTTCCGGCTGAAAAGCACCTACGGCATCGGCAATGACTGGCCGATCAGTTATGACGACGTCGAGCCGTTCTACTGCGACGCGGAAGACATCATGTCGATCTCCGGCGACCCCGACATGGCGGCGATGCTGCCCCGCTCGAAGCCGTTTCCGCAACCGCCGCATCGCATGTCGACACCGGACAGGATGATGAAGGCGGCGCAGCCCGACCAGCACTTCGTCATGCCAACCGCGCGGGCTCGCGTGCCGACCGCGCAGCGCAGCTCGTGCTGTGCCAATCTGCGTTGCTGGCTGTGCCCGGTCGACGCCAAATTCACCGTCAACAACGGGTTGATGCACGTCTTCGAGCATCCCGACATCTCGGTCTGCCTCGGTGCGGAAGTGCGCCGGCTCGATCACGTCGGCGGTGCTGTCCGTTCGGTCACGTTCAGCCATGACGGCAAGGAATACCAGGTCAGCGGCGATCTCTTCATTCTCGGCGCCAATGCCATCCAGAGTGCGGCGATCATGCTGCGATCCGGCCTGGGCGGCGAATTTGTCGGCAGCGGCCTGCATGAATCCTACGGCTGGAATTTCGAGGTCTATCTCGACGGCGTCGACAATTTCGACGGCAGCACCATCACAACCGGCCTGAATTTCGGCCTCTATGATGGTCCTCACCGATCGGAGCATGCGGCGGCACTGGTCTATTTCGAGAACCGCTGGCAGCACGGAATGCGTGCCGAAAAGGGGCGGCTACGCCAGGCGCTGCCGTTGGTCGTGGTCACCGAGAACCTGCTCGACCCCGAGAACTACGTCACGCTTGACGCGGATGACAATGCCTTCGTCAGCTTCAAGGCGCCATCGGACTACGCGGTGAAGGGCATGGCGCGCGCTCTGGAGAAATTGCCTGACCTTCTGGCGCCGCTGCCGGTCGAAAAGCTCTTCGACCGCGGCATTCGGCCGACCGAATCGCACGTCCAGGGCACGCTGAGGATGGGCACCGGCCCGGCCGATTCTGTGGTCGACAGCGGCATGATCCACCATCAGCTCAGAAACCTGGTCGTCGTCGGCACCAGCACCTATCCGAGCTGCTCCTGCGCCAACCCGAGCCTGACCGCGGCAGCGCTGTCCTTGCGGGCGGCGAGCCGGATCGCGTGAAAGGAGGTATCGCATGATCGAGATTTCCAGACGCTCGGCCCTGGCCGTCTTGGCTGGCGGAGTGGTTTCGACGGGGGTCGCCTACGCCACCGTTTCCTCCTTCTCGGACGAGGATCTGGTGCGCGTCACGCTGGAAAAATATCTTGGCAAGTTGAACATCCGCATCGAGCATCTGCAGCAGTTCGTGCTGGCGTTCCGCGACAGGAATCCATGGAATTTCCCAAGCGAAAAACTGAGTGATGCCGTCACCCTGGTGGAGGAGCTCAAACTGGGCGCCGCGCGTCGCTTGCTGCCCCGGCGGAAGCGGGAAGATCTGCTGCATTTCGACCGCTGGGTCGTCGCCGAATTCCATATGCTGACGGACTACGCCTGGCGCAGTTCGCCCAACGACCCGATCCGGTTTACCGGCTGGCAATCCTGTACCAATCCCTTCGCCAATCTGGAGCCGCCGAAACTTGCCTGACGTCGAAAGCGAGGCGGCGGCCTTTGCCTGTTGTCTCCGAGCAAGGAATACGAGATGCGACAAGGAGCCCGATCATGAAAGTTCTCTTTGCAGGCGGCAACGGCTACCCGCCCGAGTTCAGTGGCGGCGTTCAGTCGAGCACGCATCATCTGGCCGAACAGTTGATCGAGCACGGTCATGAAGCGGCTGTGCTCGCCGCCCTGTTCGGTGACGGTGTCTTCGGCTTCAAGGCACGCGCCAAGATGAAGCTGTTGCGGCAGCCGGCGGTTGTCGACAGCTATCCCGGCTATCCGGTGGTGCGGGCCTGGTTTCCCTGGGAAGCGGCGGGTTATGCCGTCGACAGGCTGAAGCCCGATGTCGCCGTGGTCCAGTGTCACAAATCGGTTCCGATCGGCAAGGCGCTGCAGGCGGAGGGCGTGCCTCTGGTCGTTTATCTCCGCAATGTCGAGTTCCATGAACTGGGCGGCGATCTGCGCGAATTGCATTCGGCGCTTTACATTGCCAATTCGGATTTCACCGCGCGAACCTACAAAAAAGAATTCGGCATCGAGGCAGCGGTGATCCCGCCAACCATCAACCCGGCGCATTACTCGACGCCGACGACGGGCCAGTTCGTCACGCTGATCAACCCCTATGAGGAAAAGGGATTTGAGCTCGCGGTGCGGATTGCCGGCGCCTGCCGCGAAATTCCATTCCTGTTCGTCGAAAGCTGGAAGCTCGACGACGATCACCGGGCGCGGATCGAACAGACGATCGCTCCCTTGGGCAATGTCGTCCTGGAGAGCCGCACCAGCGACATGAAGACGGTCTATGGTCGCACGAAGATCCTGCTTGCTCCCAGCAAGTGGGAAGAGGCGTGGGGCCGCGTCGCTTCGGAGGCCCATTGCAGCGGAATCCCCGTTATCGGTTCGCGGCGCGGCGGTCTGCCCGAGGCTGTCGGCTCCGGTGGCGTGGTGCTGGATTACGATGCTCCGCTGGCCGATTGGGTCGCGGCCGTCAGGCGGCTGTGGAGCGACAACCAGGAATATGACCGGCTTTCCAGTCTCGCTCGCAGCTTCGCCGGGCGCCCGGAACTCGATCCCGATCGCCAGTTCATCACCTTCTTCTCGATACTGGACAGGGCCATGCAGCAGCGTGCGCGACAGGCGGCCTGACGACGCGCCTGAGCAGGTCAGGCCGGACGCTTGACCCGGCTTTTCAGCGTCTCGTAGCCGCGGGCGCCAAGCAGTGCGCGGGCAATGGTCTTGGCGGCGCTCTTGCGGCCCTCTTGCGACTTGATCTGCCGCAGCCTTGCCGGCAGGTTGCGGGCCGCCTGGCCAAGTGCCGGCAGCGACAGCGCGTCGGGGAAGCTGACCATATGCGTTTCGACGCACAGCACCGGCTTGCCTGACAGTTCGGTGATCTTCAGCGCCTGTTCGTGCTCGCTCTCGATGAACAGGATGGCATCGGACTTGCGGTAGAAATCGGCCTTGAAACTGCCATGCGCGCCGAGTCGTTGCCGTTCCGCCTTGCTCGGCAGATCGAGCATGATCAGCTGGTCGTATTTGATCTCATGCTTGGCGAGCCATGCCTCGGTGAGCGCGCGGTATTTCTCCAGCCGGCTGGTGACCAGCCAGCCGATCCTGTGGGTCGCGACATGGAGCGGCCGCGCTTCGCTGAGGAATTTCTCATAGGCCGGGCCGTCGTCGTTTTCCGCCTCTGTCGGGTCGAGGCACAGCACGCCGTCAATGTCGACGCAGCATTGCGCCAGGAATTTGTGATGCATGAAGTTCCACTGGAACATGCGCGGATGCGGCACGACCTCGAAGACGAGGTCGGTTTCCTGGTGCAGGGGCTCAAGGCCGAACACGGCGGCAAAGGTGAAGTCCGCCTCGATGCCCGCAGCCTGGATGCGGGCGCGTGCGTCGCGCATGGCGTTGCCGCCGGCGACGCTGTCGTCGATCACCAGCACCTTGCGCATCTCGGAAACCTTGCGGTCGAGAGCGGCCCGGCGCTTGGTGACGCCTGATGTGTAGATTCGCCCAGCCAGGAAGCTGTCGAGATCGGTCATCGGGATGTTCGCGGCAAGGCTGACCAGCGTCGCTGCCAAAACGCCGCTTCTCGGCACACCGACGACCAGGTCGATGTCGCGCGGCAGCCGGTGCAGGCCCCTGACGATGGCGTCGTTCATATCGGAGATCGATCGGTAGTGCATGGTTCAGACCTGGTCCTGGAGGAGATGTCCGTAGCAGTCGAAGACGCCCAAATTATTGCGCTTCGCGCGGCGCTGCCGCAGGCAGCCTTGCCGGCAGCATCTTGAGCGCCTCGCGCAAGGCTTCGCGGCCGGAGGCGAATGCCAGTGCGATGATGATCGTGATGAGGTAGGCGAGCACGGCGCTGCTGGCCAGGGCGACGACATGCTGCTGCGGCAGCGCTGGCTTGACGAACCAGATCGCGGCCAGCGCCAGATGGGCGCCAAGCACGAACGGCGTTGCCGCGCGCAGCACATGATGCGCCTGCAGCGGTCCGCTCTTGCCGACATAGAGCCATAGGAACGGCGTCCGCAGATATTCGCTGATCGCATAGGCGATCGCCACGCCCAGCGCGCCATAGGGCAGGCCGAGCATGAAAGCCAGCACCGACGTCACGGCCGTTATGATGCCCCAGCGCATGAAATCGCCGGAGCGGCCCTGGCTGACGAAAAGCCACCCCGCCGGATTGTTGAGCGGCTGCAGCAGCCCGGCAAAGCCGAGCGCCAGGAAAATCGAGGCGCTTGCGCGCCATTGCTCGCCGAGCACGAAGGGGATCAGCACATCCGACATCGCGGTGGCGAAGGCGACACCGGGAAGCGCCACCAGCAGGATCAGCGGCATGACGCGCAGATAGGCGCTGCGGTAGCGATCCGGTTCGTCCTTCAGCCTGGAAAGTGCTGGAACCATCACCTTCGACAAGGGGTTGGTGATCTGGCTCAGCGGAAACAGAAGCAGCTTGTAGGCGCGGTCATAGAGGCCGAGCTGCGCCTCGCCCCAATATTTGCCGATCAGCACGTTGTCGAGGTTGCGGGCAAAGAAATTGGCGAAGTTGAAGCCGGTGATGCCGGCGCCGAAATTGATCAGCTCGCCGATGCCGGCGACCTTGCGCGGCAGGCCCGGACGCCAGCGCGAACTCGCCCAGTAGCAGAGCGTCGGCAGCACGGCACCGGTCAGCGTGCCGGCAAACAGGGCCCAATAGGAGCGATCGATGAAGGTCCAGGCGATCGACACGGCAAGCCCGGCGATTGCGCTGGCGACGTCGATGACGGCCAGCCGGCCGAACTGCATACGGCGCGTCAAGAGCGCCAGATGCTGGGCGCCAAGCCCATAGGCCATGATCTGCAGCCCGAACGCAGCCACCAGACCTGTCACGCGCGGCTCGCCGTAGAAGGCAGCAACCAGCGGCGCCGCACCCGCAAGCACGCAAGCCAGGATCGCGCTGACGGCGACATTGATCCAGAAGAGGTAGTTCACCTCCTCATGCCGGATGCCTGATTTCTGGATCGTTGCCTGGGTCAGGCCGAAATCCTGGAACAGTGCGATAAAGGCAAGCACCGGCGCGCACATCGCCACGACACCGAAATCCTGTGGCGACAACAACCGCGACAGCACGATAACCGACAGAATCTGTGTCGCGACCCGCACCGATTGCGCCATGGCCGTGACAACCGCGCCGCGCCCAACCGATTTGCGCAAGGAGCCTTCTGGCGGATCGAATGCATTGGCTTCCAAATTCAGGATTCCTGATTTTTTACGTGGGTTTTCGAGCCCGAAAATCCACGACCGCCGCCGACCACAAACTACGGCAATAATTTTGCAGTGCAACAGAAAACGTCGATTGGTGCAGCAAAAATGTTGCGATGCAGCAAGGCCTGTACTAGCATTCCCTCGGGTGGGCCAACAGCGGTCGAGTTTTTATGCTGCATGTCTTGTACCTAGTGCACGACGTTTCCGACCCGGCGGTGCGCCGGCGGATCACGATGCTCAGGGCAGGTGGGGCCCAGGTCACCTTGGCCGGCTTCCGTCGCACCGCGAATCCGATTGCGGATATCGAGGGACTGCGCCCGATCGACCTCGGCGGGACGCGTGACGGGCGATTCGGCCAACGCCTCGCGGCCGTAGCCAAAGCAGCCGTTTCGATAGGCTCGAAGCTGGGCGGCATGCCAAAGCCGGATGTCATCGTCGCGCGCAACCTGGAAATGCTGGCGCTTGCCCGCCGCGCCAGGTCAGCCTTCGGTGCATCGGTTCCGATCGTATACGAGTGCCTCGACATTCATCGGCTTGTGCTGCGCAACGATGTCCTGGGCAAGGCGCTGCGTGCCACCGAACGATTTCTGGCCAGGGATGTGAAGCTGCTGGTGACCAGTTCGCCTGCCTTCATCGCCAATTATTTCAAGCCGTTCGGCCAGGTCGCGGCACCCATCGAGCTGGTCGAAAACAAATATTTCGAGGCCGCGACGATTGTGCCCGGCGCTCCGGAGGCTGAAGAGAGCCCGGTCGGCCCGCCATGGCGGATCGGCTGGTTCGGCGCGCTGCGCTGCCGCCGCTCGCTCGAGCTGCTGGCTGATTTCTCCCGCCGCATGGAGGGCCGCTTCGAGATCGTGCTGCGCGGCCGTCCGGCTTTGTCGGAATTCCCTGACTTTCACGGCTTTGTCGAAGCCGAGCCATGGCTGTCGTTTCTCGGGCCCTACCGCAATCCGGAAGACATGGCGGCGATCTACAACGATGTCCATTTTTCCTGGGCGATCGATTTCTTCGAAGCGGGGCAGAACTCCGAATGGCTTCTGCCCAACCGGCTCTATGAGGGTTGCCGTTTCGGCGCGGTGCCGATCTCGATGGGCAACACCGAGACCGGGCGATTCCTCAAGCAGCAGGATATCGGCGTGCTGTTGCCGCAAGCGTCGCCCGAAGCGCTCGAAGCCGCGCTAGGCAAGATGGAGGAGCATCGCTTCGCCAGGCTGAAGGGGCGTGTTCTGGCGCGCAACCCGAGAACCTGGAGCTACGATCGCAGCGATTGCCGTGCGCTTGTCGAGCGGCTGCGCAGCCTGACGGCCGTGCCCGGTTCGTTTGCCGCCGAGGCATTGGCATAGGATGGCAGGGGATGGACAGAGGCAAGATGGACAGAGGTTGATGACGCAGACGGAAAAACCCTCATCCAGCCTGATCGTTATCCCATGCCTGAACGAAGCCGCCCATATCGGTGCGCTGCTCGATCAATTGCGGCCCGCGGCCGCCCGGCTTGGCGCCCGGATCATCGTCGCCGACGGCGGCAGCACCGACGGCACGCTTTCCATCCTAGAGGACGTCATTGCCAGGGACCCGCGCGTTATCCTGCTCCACAACAAGCGGCGTATCCAGAGCGCGGCGATCAATCTCGCCGTCGGTACTTTCGGCGATGGTGCCGACTATCTCATCCGCATCGATGCGCATGGCGGTTATCCCGACGATTATTGCGACCGGCTGGTCGAGGAAGCCTTGGCTACATCGGCGGATTCGGTTGTCGTTTCGATGCTGACCAGCGGCAGCGGTGCCGTGCAGAAGGCGGCGGCCGCGGCGCAGAACTCCAAGCTCGGCACCGGCGGCTCGAAGCATAGGCATCTTTCGCAGGGACAGTGGATCGATCACGGCCATCATGCACTGATGCGGATATCGGCGTTCGGCGCCGTCGGCGGCTATGACGAAACGTTCAGCCACAACGAGGACGCCGAGCTCGATTATCGCCTGCGCAAGGCCGGCTACAAGATCTGGATGAGCGGCAAGACGCAGATGGTCTACTACCCGCGTGCCTCGCTCTCAGGCCTCTATTTCCAGTATCTCGGCTACGGTCGCGGGCGTGCCAAGAATGTACTGAAGCATCGCGTCATCCCGAAGGTGAGGCAGATGGTGCCGCTGCTGGTGTTCCCGGTGGTGCTGCTGGCGGCCTTCTCCTTCGTGCACTGGCTGGCGGCGGTGCCGCTGCTGCTGTGGGCGTCGGTTTGCCTGGGCTACGGGCTGGTGGCGGCTATCCGCCAGCGCAAGGCCGACGTTGCGCTGGCCGGTGTCTCGGCCATGGTCATGCATCTTGGCTGGTCGGTCGGCTTCTGGCTGCAGCTTCTCGGCCTCGGCTCGCGACGAGGAGTGGCCTGATGGCGGTGTCGGCAAAGAACCGCAGCATCGACATCGGCGTCTGCACGTTCCGCCGGCCGGAACTGGCCGACACGCTGCGCTCGCTCGACGCCATGGAGATGCCGGTGGGATTCGATGTCCGCATCGTCGTCGCCGACAATGACGACACCCCAACGGCCCGTGACCTGGTGGCGGCGCTGTCGCGGGAATTGACGGTGCCGATCCACTATCAGCACGCCCCGGCGCGCAACATCTCGATCGCCCGCAACGCCTGCCTCGATGCGAGCACCGCGGATTTCGTCGCCTTCATCGATGACGACGAGACGGCCACGACGCCATGGCTTGCCGAACTGGTCGCGATGGCGCAGCAAAGCGGTGCCGCCGCCGTGCTCGGCCCGGTCAGGGCGCGCTATCGCCCGGACGCGCCGGACTGGATGCGGCGCGGCGATTTCCATTCGACCTTGCCCGTCTGGGTGCGCGGCGAGATCCAGACCGGCTACACCTGCAACGTTCTGCTGCGGATGGGCTCGGACAGCCTGCGCGGCCGCCGCTTCAGCCTGGCGCGTGGCCAGACCGGCGGCGAGGACACCGAATTCTTCGACCAGATGCACAAGGCAGGCGGCCGCATCGCCTTCTCGCCCGAGGCGTGGGTCGACGAGGTGGTGCCGCGCTCCAGGGCGGCATTCGATTGGCTCGGCCGCCGCCGCTTCCGCGTCGGCCAGACGCATGGCCATCTCCTGGGCAGCAGCGCCAGCGGAATCGGCCTGGCCAAGCAGGTCGGCCTGGCCTCGGCAAAGGCCATCTATTGCTTCGCCTCGGCACTTCCGGTCGTCGTCAGTCCGGTACGCAGGAACCGCAGCGTGCTGCGCGGCATTATGCATGTTGGTGTCGTCAGCGGCCTCGTCGGCATCCGCGAAATCCGCCTCTATGGCCAGCCGTCGCCACAGGAGGGAGGCAAGCGTGCAGCCTGACGTCAGCTCTATCCCCGATGTTTCCTTCGTTATTGCCGCCTACAATGCCGAGACGACCCTTGATCGGGCGATCGCCAGCGCCATCGCCCAGAAGGGTGTCAGCGTCGAAATCATCGTCGTCGACGACAAGTCGCGCGATGCGACGCTCGATGTTGCGCGGGCCTATCCCGGGGATATCGTCCGTGTCATCGCCCTGCCAAGCAATCGCGGCCCGGGCGGCGCCAGGAATGCCGGCCTCGATGCCGCCCGCGGCAGATGGATCGCGGTTCTCGATTCCGACGACGCGGTCTTTCCCGGCCGGCTCGCCAAGATGATCGCGCGTGCCGAAAGCGCGGATGCCCAGATCGCCGTCGACAATCTGCAGGTCGTTCGCGAGGACGGCGTTATCGAGGACGCGATGTTTCCGCGGCAATATCTGGAAGGCTTGCGCGAGATTTCGCTGGCCACCTACATCGCCGGCAACGTCGTCTTCGAATCCAAGTTCAACCTCGGCTACCTCAAGCCGATCTTCCAGCGCGAGTTCCTGAACAAAAACCGGCTTCGCTATGACGAGAAGCTGAGGATCGGCGAAGACTACATCCTCTTTGCCGCCGCCCTGGCCAAGGGCGGAAAATGCGTCGTCGAGCCCGATATCGGCTATGCCTACCATATTCGCAGCGCCTCCATTTCGCGCGTGCTCGAGCTTCACCACGTCGAAGCCATGCGCAGGGCGGATGCCGTGTTCGCTCAAACCCATCGGATGGATGAGGCCGCGCAGGCCGCGTTCGCGCGGCGTGGCCGCAGCCTGCGCAAGGCGGCATCGTTTCTGTCACTGGTACAGCACATCAAGGCGCGGTCCCCGCTCAAGGCGATCCGGACTGCGCTCAGCGACCCGGCGGCGGTCAGGCATATGGGCATGCCGATCGCCGTGCGGTTGCGAAGAATGGCGGCACAATTTGCCGTCGGGGCGGGGAGGTGAAGATGCAGGCACATGGAGGGAATTTTCGTGGCCTGTGAACGGATTGAAGTCGATCTCCTCAGAAGGAATTTGCGATGAAGAAAATCAGGAAGGCCGTGATACCGGTGGCGGGGCTTGGAACGCGGTTCCTGCCGGCGACCAAGTCGATGCCGAAGGAAATGCTTCCCGTCGTCGACAGGCCCGTCGTCCAATATGCGGTGGACGAGGCCTTCGAGGCGGGCATCGAGCACATCGTCTTCGTGACCGGTCGCAACAAGGCGGTGATCGAGGACTATTTCGACCTGCATCCGGAATTGATCGGCACCCTGGAGCAGACCGGCAAGAAGACCCAGCTGGAGGCGCTCGAAAGCATGCTGCCTGTGGCCGGCGCCACCAGCTTCATCCGCCAGCAATCCCCGCAAGGCCTCGGCCATGCCGTCTGGTGCGCGCGCGAGGTTGTCGGCAACGAGCCCTTCGCCTTGCTGCTGCCGGACATGGTGTCCTTCGGCGGTCGCGGATGCCTCGCCGAAACCGTCGAGCTTTATGAGCGCACGGGCGGCAACGTGATCGCCGTCGAGCGTTGCGAACCCAGCGAGACCAACAAATATGGCATCGTTGGCCGTGGCGCCGAGATCGGCGGCGGTTTCGAGGTGACGGCCATGGTCGAGAAGCCGGCGCCGGCCAATGCGCCTTCGAACTTCTACATCAACGGCCGCTACATCCTGCAGCCGGAGATTTTCGCGCTCCTGGGCAATCAGCAGCGCGGCGCCGGCAACGAGATTCAACTGACGGATGCCATGGTTCGTCTGTCGAAGGATCAGCCGTTCTTCGCCCAGCCTTTTCTCGGCCGCATGTTCGACTGTGGTTCCAAGGAAGGGTTCATCCAGGCCAACATCGCCTTCGCGCTGGCGCGCGACGACATGAAGGGTCCGGTTTTCGAGATGCTTCAGGAGTTCGTCCGGTCGCATGAACGCCAGGAAGAAGCCGCATAATGCCCATCTTTCGGGAGTATCGTCAGATGGCCGGCGAAGAGGGGCCGGCAGGTTCTCTCCGTCTGGCACGACGCTTGCATTGCTCTGGCGATGCTCCCGATCTTCGAGGCGCCTGCAAGCCAAGGCATGATCCCTGAAAGTGGGTCCCGGTTTCCGGAAAAGATCATGTTGAAACAGTAAGATAGAGCCAATTGCGATCAATCGGAATAGGACCGGCTCTAGAATTGGACCGAAGATGAATTATGCCAACTTTCCTCTCGACAAGAGGATGCCATTGCCGAATTCGGACGCAGGAGACGGCGAAGACTTCATCGATATCGAGCGGCTGCTTGGCATGGCCGCACGGCAGGCCAAGGTGGTTGCCGTGTGTGCCGTCATCGGTCTCTTCCTGGGCCTGCTCTATTTGCAGACAACGCCGCCCAAATATCAGTCGATCGCCAGCGTGCTGATCGACGAGGGCTTGAACAAGATCGTCGACGACATTTCGGCGACGTCGACAACCATGCAGACCGATTCCGCCATCCTGAGCCAGATCGAGATCCTGACCTCGACGCGGCTTGCCGCCGTGGTCGTCGACAAGCTGAAGCTCGACCAGAACGACACGTTCATGAATCCGCCCCAGTCGGCGCTTGCCCAAGGCATAGGCCTCATCCGCGGCCTGATCCAGTATGTCCGCCCCAGCTCTTCCATGCCGGGTGGCGCTGACTTCAGCAAGCTCGACCCGGCCGCCCGCGATGCGCTGATCGCCACGTCGCGCCGCGACTACGCGATCCTCAAGCTGCAGAACGAGATCCGGGCGGAACGCGTCGGCCGAAGCTACGTCATCGCGCTCGGCTATCAGGCGACGGATCCGGCCTTGGCAAACGCCATCACCAAGGCCTATGCCGATGCCTATCTCGCCGATCAGCTCGATGCCAGCTTCGATGCCACCGAGCGGGCTGCGGTCTGGCTGCAGGGCCGGTTGACGGAGCTGCGCCAGAGCTCGCAGGCAGCTTCGCTCGCGGTTGAGAAATTCAGGGCCGAACATGGGCTGGCCGCCAACAGCGATGGCCAGCTGATGAGCGACAAGCAGCTTTCCGACCTCAACGCCCAGCTTATCGTGGCGCAGGCCGACACCGCACGCGCCAGCGCCCGCTACCAGCAGTACAAGGCCATCGTCGACAGCGGCTCCGAAAACGCTTTCAAGGATGCCGCCATATCGAGCGACCAGCCAAGCAGCTCGGTCATATCGGCGCTCAAGACCCGCTACCTCACGGTGGCCAAGCGGCTGCAGGACGTCGAGGCGAATTTCGGCCCCGAGCACCCGCAGGCGGTGGCTCTCTCCAAGGAGAAGGCCGACATATCGACGCAGATTTTCGGCGAGCTGAAGCAGCTGACCGAAAGCTATCGCAACGAATATGAGGTGGCGCAGGCACGCGAGACCGCGCTCAGGGCCAACGTCGCGGCCGCGCAAGGCAAGAGTTCCGTCGACAACCAGACGCAAGTCAAGCTGCGTGAACTCGATCAGCAGGCGACGGCGCTCACCACGCTCTATCAGACATTCCTGGGTCGTTACGAGGAAGCCGCGCAGCAGCAGTCCTTCCCGGTCGGCAAGATCCGCATCATCTCGGACGCGTCGATGCCGATGACGGCCTCAAGCCCGCGCACCATCGTCGTGCTCGGACTTTCGCTGGTGCTTGGCCTGCTGATGGGCGCCGGCTTTGGTGGCCTGAACGAGTTCAACGAACGCTTCTTCAGGACCGGCGAGGACGTGCGCGACCGCGTCAACCTCAAATTCCTCGGCTACCTGCCGACGATCGGCGGCAAGCTCGGCAAGGAAGAAAAGCCGGGCGAGACCCAGGTGGACGCCAAGACCACCCAATCGCTGTCTTCAGCCGAAAAGCGGGCGCGCATGCGGGTCAGCATCGATTCTCCAGCCTCGATGTTCTCCGAAACGCTGCGCAGCGCCAAGATCGCCTTCGATGTCGTGATGGAAGGGCAAGGCAGCCGCGTCATCGGCATCATCTCGGTGCTTCCCGGCGAGGGCAAGTCGACGGTCGCGGCAAATCTCGCCGGCTTGCTTGCCGCCAATGGCTCCAAGACGCTGCTGATCGACGGCGACTTGCGCAATCCCGGCCTCAGCCGAGGCCTTGGCATGGAAACCGAGCAGGGCTTGATGGAAGCGGTGGTCGGCGGCCAGACCTGGCAGTCCGTCGGCAAGATCGACAGGCAGACGAAGCTGGCGATCATCCCGGCGGTGCTGCGCGGTCACTTCTCGCATACCAGCGAACTTCTCTCCTCGGCCGGCATGCGGCGCTTCATCGAGAACGCCAAGGAGACGTTCGAATACATCGTCGTCGATCTGCCGCCGCTCGGACCGGTGGTCGACGCCAAGGCCTTCGCGCCATTGGTCGACGGTTTTGTACTGGTCACCGAGTGGGGGCGCACCCCGCGCGCGATGGTCAGGTCGATGCTGGAATCCGAACCCTATGTCGCCAACAAGATCGTCGGCGCGGTGCTGAACAAGGTCGATTTGAAGAAACTGGCCAAATACGGCTCGTTCGGCGGTTCGGAAAAATTCTTCGATAAATATTCGAGCTACTATCTGGAAAAGTCGGAAGTGCGCGGCAAGGCGCCGGTCTGACGTCGACCGTTGCGCGAGTGGGTCCACTCTGAAGTGTATCGATCTTCAGGCCAGCACACCTGAATATCGTTGCGCGTCAGGAGAAGATCAGCCTGCCTTGCTTGTCGGCGATCCTGACGGCGGTCAGGCGTCCGCTCTGGAAGGCGGCCGTGTCGATGCCGAGCCGGCGCCCTTCGAGCTTCGGGACATCCACCGGCGTATGCCCGTGCACCACCCAGCGGTCGAGCAGGTGCGTTGCCTCGAAGAAGTCCGAACGGATGTTGATCAGGTCATGGTCGGTTTGCGCCGCAAGGTCGACGCCGGGCCTGATGCCGGCGTGGACAAACACGAACTTCCGCGAACGGACCATGATCGGCAGCCCGCGCAGGAAGCTGACGTGATCGTCCGGAATGATCTCCCTTATGCGCCGGTCGATCTGCGCGCTGCTCCCGTAGAGGCTGGTGAGGCGCGCCGGATCGATGCCATAGGAAAACAGGGTTTGCAGGCCGCCCGTCGCCAGCCAGGGTTCGCGGGACAGATTTCCGTCGAGATAGTTCAGCATTGCCACTTCGTGGTTGCCCGCAAGACAAATGCGCTGAAATCCTTTCGGCGGCGGCGCCAGGAGGTGATCGAGCACCCGCGCCGACTGAAACCCCCGGTCGATGTAGTCGCCAAGCATGACGATGATCTTGCGGCTCTGGAAGCGCAGCGAATCGAGCAGGATCTTCTGCTCTAGCGCGCGGAGTTCCTTGTAGCAGCCATGCACGTCGCCGATCGCATAGACGACAGCGTCCTGCATATCGATATCGAGGCGCGGACGCGCCGCGATGCGGGGTTTTCGCTGGAACAGGGTCACGTGCCGGGCGTCTCGAGGCAAGCTCTCATGCCGAAGGCATAAGTGCCTGTTATCATGCCCGAAACGAAGAATTCCGCAATCGTGGAAAATGTAGCTGCGCCGGGTCGGCACCGCCAATGCATGTCGCTCGGAAGTGAGCTCCGTTTTGGGAGAGCGATCCGTGGAACAAAGGCCTGGAGTGGGCCTGAATCCGCTCAGGCGCGACATGCTTTAGGTCGGCGGCTGGGCCGGTCTGCCGGACCGTCGTCAGGCTGCCTTAAGCCGATAACGGAAAACGGTATGGTCGAGCAGCAGCCGGATGCGTGGTTCGGCCTCGGTCGCCACTAGCCAGCTTGCCGCGATCATCGTCGCGCCGACGACCGCCATCGAGAACAGATGCGGCAGACCGGCGCGGACCAGGATGCCGAGCAGGGCCGCGCCGACGACATCGTGCAGCAGGTAGAGCGGATAGGTCATCAGCCCGATCCGGCGCCAGCCGCTCCAGGAGAGGTCGAGCCGCAGCGACCACGCCATCAGCGCAATGCCTATGAGGAAGATGAGGATCGGCGGGGCGAAGGGCATATCCCGCCCGACCTTCAGGACATGAACGTCGACCGAACTGGCGATCTGCAGCACGCCACCGGCCAGGAACAGGGCGCAGAAGGCTAGGCGGGCGGCTGTCACCGCCTTGAAGCGCATCAGCCACAGCATGACGCCGGTGGCGAAGAACACGCCGTGATGCACCAGAAGCAGGTCGAGCGTGCGTGTTTCGGCAAGGTCGGCCCAGTCGAGCGGGTAGTAGAGGCACCAGAACAGCGCGCTGACCAGGCCGATGGCGAGGGCCACAATTTCCATTAGATGGAAGCGGCCGAGCCGCAGCAAGGTCCAGACGACGGCATAGAAGGCGATCTCGATGCCGAGCGTCCAGTAGACGCTGTCCACCCATGGCGCGTAAGGGGCGAACAGGCCGGTGCGGACGAGCCTGACGACGGCATCGGTCGGCCAGCTGAGGCCGACGATCAAAAGCACCGCCGCAGTGACCGGCGCACAGATCCACACGGCCGGCGCCAGCCGTTTCACCCTGGCTTCGAAAAACCGCAGGGGTGTCGACCTTTCGGCGCTGAAGGCGATGACGAAGCCGCTGATGACGAAGAAGATCTGGACGCCGACCCAGCCAGATTCGACCCAGGCGCCTATTGCCGGCTGCGGGGGAACGCCGCCCGTGGCGCGCGCCGAAACACCGTCAGGATACGCCCACACCCAGAAGCCATAGTGGTAGACCATGACCATGACGGCGGCGAGAAAGCGCAGGATGTCGACGCCGCCAAATGTAATCTTCTGCTGAGCCATGCGACCTTTGTCGATGGCCCCCCGCGAACGACTTTAGGGTGCATTGCTGCGTCGCACAATAAAGTATTGCTTGCCGATCGAAAAGGTCGTCCGCGGCCCACCTTCAGTGGCTCAAAGGCCGATCCCACGTTCCTTCAGCGCCGCAGTGATCTCGTCGAGGATGACCGGATCGTCGATGGTTGCCGGCATGGCCCATTCCTCCTTGTCGGCGATCTTCTGCATGGTGCCGCGCAGGATCTTGCCAGATCGCGTCTTGGGCAGGCGCTTGATCGTCACCACCGTCTTGAAGGCGGCGACCGGGCCGATGCGTTCGCGCACCAGGCCGACCACCTCGTTCTCGATGGAGCCGATATCGCGGGTCACACCCGCATTCAGCACCACGAAGCCCAGCGGAACCTGGCCCTTCATGGCGTCGGCAATGCCGATGACCGCGCATTCGGCGACATCGGGATGGGCCGAAAGCACCTCTTCCATGGCGCCGGTCGACAGCCGGTGGCCGGCGACGTTGATGATGTCATCGGTGCGGGCCATGACGTAGAGATAGCCGTCCTCGTCGACCATGCCGGCATCCGCCGTCTTGTAGAAGCCGGGGAACTCGTCGAGATAGGCCTGGCGGAACCGTTGATCGGCATTCCACAGCGTTGGCAGGCAGCCGGCCGGCAGCGGCAGTTTGATCACCACATTGCCCAGCGTGCCGCGCTGCACCTCATGGCCGGCATCGTCGAGAACGCGGATGTCGTAGCCGGGCATCGGCACGCCGGGCGAGCCGTATTTCACCGGCAGCAGGCCAAGGCCGGCGGGATTGATCGTCATCGGCGAGCCGGTCTCTGTCTGCCACCAATGGTCGACCACAGGCACATTCAGCTTCTGCTCCGCCCATTTGATGGTTTCCGGGTCGGCGCGCTCGCCGGCAAGAAACAGCGTGCGGAACTTCGAGAGGTCGTGTTTGGCAATGAACTCGCCCTTCGGGTCCTGCCCCTTGATGGCGCGGAATGCGGTCGGCGCGGTGAACAGCGCGACCACGCCATGCTCCGCTATCACCCGCCAGTAGGTGCCGGCATCGGGCGTGCCGACAGGCTTGCCCTCGAACAGGATGCTGGTGCAGCCATGCAGCAGCGGTCCGTAGACGATGTAGGAATGGCCGACCACCCAGCCGACATCGGATGCCGCCCAGAACACCTCGCCCGGCTTGACGCCGAACTCGTTTTCCATCGTCCATTTCAGCGCGACCATATGGCCGCCATTGTCGCGCACGATGCCCTTGGGCTGACCGGTCGTGCCCGATGTGTAGATGATGTAGAGCGGATCGGTGGCAAGCACCGGAACGCAATCGACATTGGCGCCCGCTGCCCGTTCGCGGGCGACGGCATCGGCGTAGTCGATGTCGAAATGCTCCTTCAACTCGCAGCGCAACTGGTCGCGCTGCAGGATCAGGCAGGCGTCCGGCTTGTGGCGGGAGATCTCGATCGCCTTGTCGAGCAACGGCTTGTAGGCAACGACGCGGCCTGGCTCCAGGCCACAGGATGCCGAAATGATCAGCTTCGGCCTGGCATCGTCGATGCGGGTGGCAAGCTCATGCGAGGCGAAGCCGCCGAAGACCACCGAATGCACCGCGCCGATGCGGGCGCAGGCGAGCATGGCGATGGCCGCCTCGGCCACCATCGGCATGTAGATGATGACGCGGTCACTCTTGCCGATGCTGCGGTTCTTCAGCACCGAAGTCAGCGCGACGACCTCGCGCTTCAGCTCGGCATAAGTGAACTTTTTCACGGTTCCGGCAATCGCACTGTCATGGATCAGCGCGATCTGGTCGGCGCGGCCGCCGGCGACGTGGCGGTCGATGGCATTGTAGCAGGTGTTGCAGGTGGCGCCGGTGAACCAGCGGCCATAGACACCGGCATTGGCGTCGAACACCTTGTCCCAAGGCGAATACCAGTCGATGGCGCCGGCCGCATCCGCCCAGAATTGTTCCGGATCGCGTTTCCAGCCTTCATAGACCTCGTGATAGCGTGAAGCCATCCATACCTCCCCGGGAAATGTTTTTCTTCCTTCCAGATAGCGCGCTCTACCCTTGGCCGCAAATCCACGCCATTGTGACGACGGCATCGACCTGGCGCTTGGGGGCAAGCAGCTATGAACTGCGAGACGGGACTGGGGTGGTGATGTCTGCTGCTGTTCGGATCATCGGGCGCTTTTCGTTATCGTCGGTCATGGGCGCCGTACTTGCTATGTCCACCGGAACCGCTGAAGCCGGCGATGCCGCGGCACGGCACATCATCGGCTTTTCGCCGGATGGCGCTTATTTCGCCTTCGAGCAATATGGAACGCTCGACGCCGGCGCCTCGGACTCCGGCTGGTCTGAGATCGACATCATCGATACCCGTACGGATCGGTTCGTTGGCGGTAAGCCGATCCTCGTCGTCGATGAGACGGAGGAGGCAACACTGACGCTGGAGCAGGCGAGGGCGCAGGCCGCCGCTCAGGCGGCGCCCATTCTCGCCCATTATGCAATCACATCCCCAGCCGAGCAGACAGCGTCCGACAAATTCACCTTTCCGGGTGAAATGGTTGCCTACAACGACATCTCCCGCCTCGAACAGGTGTCGCAGAAATGGCTGTCGCCGCTCCATGGCGAAACGGGCGTTTCGACCATCCAGCTCGACGAGATCCTGGCAGCCAGCACGAGCGATTGTTCGGCGAGTTTCGCAACGACGGAGCAGCGCGACACATCTGGCAAGGCACTCGGCTTCCGGCTGACGCTGCAAGGCCAGGACGGCAAGCCGTTCAAGATCCTGCACGAGGACAAGACCGTGCCGGGCTCAAGAAACTGCCCGACCTCCTACAGCCTGTCGGAATCCTACGAACTTACCCCGGCCGGCAAGCCGGCGGTGATCGTTGTTCTGGTGCAGCGTTTCAGCCAGGGTTTCGAGGGGCGCGATCGCCGCTTCCTCGCGGTGACCGGGGAGCCACGCTGAGAGGTCACGCCCAAGCGCTGGCAGCCGATCTGTCTGAAGGTTGTTTCTAGATCGGCAGGGCCACAAGCATGAGGCCAATGCCGCCAGCGATCAAAATGGCTGTCGCCAGCGTTTTTCTATGACGTTCGAAGCTCGTCGGAGCTCGCTCCCAATTGTAACGCATACGCTATCTCCCCAATACCCAGGCAGGTTTTACCTTACTTAGGGGAAGAAATGCAACGTCCGCTGCCGGCAGCCCGCTGTTTGTCACGTTTCATCGATGACTATTTCTGGGCCGAATGCGGCCGGGAAGACGCAACCGAGCAGGTTCTAACGCGACTGGCGCGGAGAATCTGTCAGCAAAGCCGTTGGTCCCCTGAACTGGGCTCCCGTGATCGGCCGATAGACAGCGCTCCACCTCCGCGCTATCTGATTTCCGGGATGAGCATGGCTTGGAGGGGGCGTGGTGGAAATAGTCTCTGGAACCGTTCTGCGGCTGGCCGAGGATGCCTCGGTGCAGCATGTGGGCGATGGCGCAGTCGTGCTTTTGGCGCGCAGCGGCCAGCTCTATACATGCAACGGCACGACCGAAGCCTTTCTCGACAAGGTGGACGGCGCGCGCAACCTCGACCAGATCGTCGACCTGCTTTGCGAGGAGTTCGAGGTCGACAAGGGGACGCTCGATCAGGACATGGCGGCACTGGCCACGGATCTGATCTCGGAAGGTATCCTCGCCGCGCCAGGTGCTTGATGGCTGACGGCCCGCTCCTGCGCGCTCTTTTTCTCTGCCATCTCTGGGCGAGCGCGCGGCTGATGCCGGTCCTTGTCACCAACCGGAGCTTCGAGGAGGTGCTCAAATGGGCGCCGCTCGCCTCGTCGACGCCCTATCGCGGTCTGCCGTCCGCCTACATCGTCGAGAGCGTCAACCGCACGGTCCGCCATCCCTGGCTGATGCGTGACCGCAGGTGCTTGAGGGAAGGTCTGCTCGGTCATCGTTTCCTGCGACTAGCCGGCTTCGATCCGGACCTGCGCTTCGGCGTCGAACCGCAGTCGATGCAAGCGCAGCGTCTATCGGCGCATTGCTGGGTCTGCCTCGACGGCAAGCCGGTGGTCAGCGACAAGCTTCCCGGCATGGTCGAGATCTATCGTCATCATGCCGATGCCGTAAAGGCGCGTCCCGCTTGACCAGACCTTCAGCCTGCTATGGCCTCAACGGCCTGATCCTTGGCATATCGACCGAGCGCTCCGAGCTGTGGCAGGATTTCGACCGGATGCTGGGCAGCCTGCGCATAGAGGAACCCGTCGCGCCGGACTTTCGTCTTGAGATCACCGAAACAGACACGCTGGACGAGACACCCAATGGATCCCTGGTCTTCGATGGCGAGGTGCCGGAGGATGGTCCCTGCCGGATGATCGAGGATGGCGGCATTGTCCATCTGGTCTTTCCCGGGCGCCAAACCGTTGCGATCAATGGTGGGGAAGGTTGGGCCGAACTCCGGATTAGCACCGGTACGAAAGCCGCCTGGACGCCGTCGATGTTGGTCCTGGATGCCGCGCTCGACGCCGGTGGCCAGCATATGCTGCATACGGCCGGGCTGACCTTGCCTGACCGCGATGCGGTGGTGCTGGTCCACGCCCCGAGCGGCACCGGCAAGACCACGACGTCGCTGGCGCTGGCAACACAGGGCTTTGGCCTCTGCTCCGACGACGCCATGATCCTGAATGTCGCTTCGGGCAAGGTCGTGGCCTGGGGCTTGCCGCGCGCCGTCAAAATCCACCGGAAGACTGCCGAAATGATCCCGCAGGTGGCGCCATGCCTTGGCCAGACGTGGGATCGCAACGGCGAACAGCCGGTCTCGTTAGAACGGTTGGGGGGTATCATCCGGGTGGAAAACGCATCCGCCCGGCCGGTGGCGGCGCTTCTGCATCTGGCGCGTTCCGCCGACGGCCAGACCCGGCTCGTCGCCATGGCCAGGACCGACGCGATGGTGGCGCTGGCAGTCGACAATGTCCGCACCGGCATGACCGGGCTGCTGCCGATGCAGAAGCGCAGGCTGGCGACCATCGCCGGGCTGGTCAATGCGGTGCCGACCTTCCAGCTCGAAGTAGGCGGGCGCCCCGCTGACGCGGCGGCGCTGATCCGCGCTACCCTGGATTGACGTCAAGTCAGGCTACTTGCGGCCTGGCCTTGGCCAATCTCTGAATCCACCGGAAGGCGTCGCGGCGCAGGCGCGAGCCCAGTCTGTCCCTGGAATTGACGCCAAGCAGCGTATTCGTTGTGATCAGCCGCCTGGCCAGCCGTATGGAGAGGTCGGGCTTGATGCGGCCGGCGAGTTCGAGCGCGCGGCTCTCGTCGAACAGCTGGCCGGTCACATTGAGCACGATTGCCAACTCCAGTTCGATGCCGGTCATGCGGGCAGCGTCGAACAGGCGTGCTTCCGCTTCGGGTGATTGCAGCGCCCGCACGGCTTGCAGCACGTCCACGCAAAGCTGCAGGCGGTGGAATTTGTGGCCGCCGGCGGCGTGCACGATGGCGATCGTTAGAAGAGCCGCCGGCGTGTCCGTGGCTTCGCCGTCGATGGCGCGCAATTCAGGGAAACCCAGCGACAGGCGCCGCCGCATGCCGGTGTCATGCACGAGGTCGCCATGCAGTTCGACCAGCAGGCTGGAATTCTCTTTTTCCAGCCATTTGAATTCCTGCAATTCGTAGGATTCGGCCTCGTTGCTGCCAAGCTCGAAGCCGCATGCCGCGATCACCTGGTTTGCCCGCGCCAGGTTGGCGGGTTCGACCAGGATGTCGATATCGGTGAAGGGCCTGTCGGCGACGTTGCGGTAGAGCTTTCGCGCGAAGACGGGTCCCTTGACGATCCGCGCCGGAATATTGTCCGCCGCCAGTCTCTTCATGATGCGGTCGCCATGATACTTCAACAGCATCGACTGGCCGGTGGCGATCGTTGCCTTCTGGCGCAGATCCTCCAGCTTGCCGTGCAGGTCGGCATCCGCTGGCAGCCGCGCGTCCCCGCTGAGCTTGCGCAACATGATCGGCAGCACGCCGTGGAACTCGGCATTGTCGAGCAGCGCCGTCAGCGTCTTTGCCGACAAATCTTCGCCGCCTGCCGCCGCCTCGGGGTCAGCGAAGCGCAGCAAGAGTCTTTCTTCGGCGGAAGTAAGCGGTGGCAGCATCAACCCAGCTAGCATTGCGAGCAAGTCAGGAATGGTTGCAGAAAAGCCTAATGTAAGCCAGCTTTTACATGCCCCAGCGCAGCGCCGCAGTGTGTACCGGCGCGTCCCAGAATGCGGTCGTCTCGTCGTCGAGCATGGTCAGCGTGATCGAGCAGCCGGCCATATCGAGCGAGGTGACGTAGGAGCCGACCAGCGAACGGGTCACCGTCACGCCATGCTTCTCGAAGATTAGCCGTGCGCTGTTGTACATCAGATAGAGTTCCATCAGCGGCGTGCCGCCGAAGCCGTTGACGAACAGCAGCGCCGGGCCTTTCGCTTTGTCGCCGAGATCGCCGAGGATCGCGGCGCAGATCTCCTGCGCGATCGCATCGGCGCTTTTCAGCGCATCGCGCCGGCGGCCGGGCTCGCCATGGATGCCGACGCCGAACTCCATCTCGCCGTCGCCGATATCGAAAGTCGGCTTGCCCGCCGCCGGCACGGTGCAACTGGTCAGCGCCACGCCCATCGAGCGGGTAGCAGCGTTGACGCGGTCGCCAAGCGCCTTCAGCGACGCCAGAGCCAGGCCGTGTTCGGCCGCCGCGCCGACGATCTTTTCCACCACCAGCGTGCCGGCGACGCCACGCCGGCCCGTCGTATAGGAAGAATTCTCGACCGCGACATCGTCATTGGTCACGATCTGCTGGACGCCTTCCGACATTTCGGCCGCCATCTCGAAATTCATGACGTCGCCCTCATAGTTCTTGACGATGAACAGGCAGCCGGCGCCGGTGTCGACGGCCTCTGCCGCCGCCAGCATCTGGTCCGGTGTCGGCGAGGTGAACACCTGGCCGGGGCAGGCGGCGTCCAGCATGCCGTGACCGACAAAGCCGCCATGCAGCGGCTCGTGACCGGAACCGCCGCCGGAGATCAGCGCCACCTTGCCCGGCCGCAAGGTCTTTCGGCGGATGAATTTGTGCGCGTCGCCGAGCATGAGGATGTCGGCATGGGCGGCGACGAAGCCGTCGAGGCTTTCGGTCAGCACCGTGTCCACCGAATTGATAAACTTCTTCACGGCCGTCTCCTCCCGAAATAGGCCAGATAGCAAGTGATCAGCCACTCTTGCCGGTGATGCTGGTGATCTTTTGGATAAAATCGTTCACCGCCTTATCGAGCGCGGCGTTCTGCTTGTCGTCGCCGAAATCCGGCACGATCAGCGAGACATGCCGCGTCTTGCGCATGCCTGATGCGATCGACATCTTGCCTGGATGCGCCTGGTGATAGGCGGCGAGAAACTGGTCGCGCTCGGCCGGGCTGAAATGGCAGACGGAAAATATAGCCGGCAAATGTTTTGACGGAATCGGGATCGAATAGGCAGGACTGGAAATCTGCGTGACGAAGCTGCGGTGCTTGCCGAGCGCATCGGCCAGGCGCTGGCGCATACCGGACGGGCGCTGGTCGATAACCTGCGACAGGATCGTCTTGTAGGCGCGGATCGCCTCTTCGGAACCGGGTTCGGGTGTCCTGTCGACCATGCCGGCCGCGCCTAGACAGAAACGTCCGCGACGGCCGCCTTGGCCATGGCGAGTTGCGCCGGCGCGACGGAAAGATCGCGCAGGCCGGCCTCGATCAGTGACGGGATCGAGGCTGGATCGCCGGCTGCATCGCCGCACAGGCTGACCGGGATCTCTTCCCGCTGGCCAAACGCGGTCACGGCAGCGATCAGCCGCAGCACGGCCGGATGACGGACCGAATTGAGATGCGCCACGGCAGCGTTGTCGCGGGCGGCCGCCATGACATACTGGGTGAGATCATTGGAGCCGATCGAGAAGAAGGCGGCATCGGTAAAGGCTTCCGGTACGATCGCCACCGAAGGCACTTCGACCATGATGCCGAGCGGCGGCATGTTGTGTGCGACGCCGCGTGCGGCAAGTGCAGTCTGCTCTTCGGCGAACATCGCCGCTGCCTGTCGGTATTCCTCCACAATGGCGATCATAGGGAACATCACTTTCAGGCTGCCATGGACAGCGGCGCGCAGCAGCGCCCGGATCTGTACACGAAACACCTCGGGTCTTGCCAGCGACAGCCTGATCCCGCGCAGGCCGAGAAACGGATTGCTCTCCTCGACCGTAAAGCCGGGCACCGGCTTGTCGCCGCCGGCGTCAACGGTGCGGATCGTCACCGGTTTTTCACCGGCCCACTCCAGCACCTTGCGATAGGCGCGATACTGCGTCTCCTCATCCGGCAGCGTCTTGCCGAACAGGAATTCGGTGCGCATCAACCCGACTCCGTCGCAGGTCGTAATGTCGATGAGGTCGACATCGGACGGGTCGGCGATGTTGACCTGCACGCGCACCGCCGTGCCGGCCTTAGTCACCGCCGGTCGTGCCAGGAACGTCCCGGCCCGGTCGCTGCGCGCCCGGAATGATGAGGACGATTGGCGAAAAGCAGCGATTTCAGTCTTGGAGGGTGACAGCACGATGCCGCCATGTTCGGCGTCGAGCAGCGCTGTGCCGGTTAGACGAGCCAGCGAAGTGCCCAACCCGACAACCATCGGCACGCCGCGCGAACGCGCCAGCATGGCGACGTGGCTGGCGGTGCTGCCCGCCTTCAGTGCGATGCCGCCGCCGCGGCTCCAGTCGGTTTCGAGAAAACGCGTCGGCGCGATATCCCAGCCGTAGAGGATGGCGCCGGTTGGCGCCTGGACGTCGCCATCCTCGGACAGCGCCCGCAGCACCTGGTCCCTGATATCGCGTATGTCGGCGGCCCGTGCGCGGAAATAATCCTGGTCTGAAGCGTCGTAGCCGGCAATCTCGGTATCAAGCGCTTGCCGCCAGGCTTTGTCGGCTGGCAGGCCGGTGCGGATCGCGGCAAAGGCCGGGCTGCTCAGCGCATCGTCTTGCAGCATGGCGATCTGAAACTCGAGAATGTCGGCGGCATCGCCCTCGGCCATCTCGCTCAATGCGGTGAGACGGCTTGTCGCGACGGCGATTGCGGCTTCGAGCGCGGCCTTCTCGTCGTCGGCTGTTTGTTTGCCGACATAGGATACGACAGTCTGGTCGAGGTCGAACAGTGGCCCCTCGGCATAGCCGGCCGACGCCGAAATGCCTTGCAGTCTAAGCGGTTCGGACATGGTCCGCGCCTTCGTCGAAATCGCGCCGCACCAGTTCGACCAACGCGTCGACGGCATCATTGGCGCCGTCACCGCTGGCCCTGATGTGCAGCACGGTGCCCTTCGGCGCCTTGGCCGCCATCACCTTGACGATGCTCTTGGCGTCGAACCATGGCCCATTGGCGGCGAGCGCGATCTCCACCTCGGCGGCAAAACTCTTGGCCAGCTTGGTGAACTTCACCGAAGGACGCGCGTGCAGACCCACCTCGTGGGTGATCACAACGGTCGCTTCGGCGGATGCGGACATGTCTTTCAAAATTCCCGTTCGTTCACGACGGCGACAATTCATGTGCCGTCGCCACCACTTCCCGCAGCGAGGCGCCGCCGGAGGCCTCGGTCGCTGCCATCACCGCGCCTTCGACGATCGGCGCGTTGCAGACTATGATCTTGTGCGAGCGTGGCTCGCCGATCATCTCCACCGCCATTTCCGAGTTGGTCTCGGCGCCGCCGAGATCGACCAGAATGGCGACACCGGCTTCCGACCAGGCCTTGTCGATGGCGCCCATGATCGCCTCGACATTGGTACCGAGCCCGCCATGGCCGTTTCCGCCGCACCATGCAAGCGGCACTTCGTCGCCCACCATCTGCCGCACCATGTCGGCCGTGCCCTCGGCAACCAGCGGCGAATGCGAGACGATGACGATGCCGACATTGCTCATGCGCTTTCCCCGAGGCTGTGCGCCACTGTGCGCACCAGCAGCGCGGTTGAGCGCGCGCCGGCGTCCATATGACCGATCGATCGGTCGCCCAGGAACGAGGCGCGGCCACGCAAGGCTTTCATAGGCACGGTCGCGTCGGCCGCGGCGTCGGCGATATCGGCGATTTCAAGAGCTGTCTTTCCCTGCAGCAGCGCGTCATGCACCGGCTGCAGCACGTCGAGCATGGTTTTTTGTCCGATCTGCGATTTGCCGCGTGCTGCCACAGCTTCGATCGCCTTGCCGAACGCCGCCGTCAGATTGGCGCGATCGGGTTTCGCCGAAATCTCCTTGCCGAGTGCCAGGAACAGGGTGCCGAACAGCGGGCCGGAGGCGCCGCCGACCGTCATCACCAGCTTGGTGCCGATCGCCTTCAGGGCATCGGGCAGCGGTTTGGCCGAAAATGCTTCGGCTTCGGCGCGCACGGCCTCGAAGCCGCGCTTCATGTTCAGCCCGTGGTCGCCGTCGCCGATCGCCTGGTCGAGCGCCGTCAATTCCTCGGCGTTCGCGGCGATCGTATCCGCGGCGGCCGCGATCAGCCGGGCAAGGTTCAACGCCGCCATGTCACCCGCATTCCCGGTTTCCATCTTGCCGGCAGTATCGAAAGAACGGTCATTCGACAACTGGAGCATACGTCAGGCCGCTTCATGCAATGCCGCGGCCGCCGCGAAGACTTCGGCCACCGCGTGAGCGCCGGGGTCGACCACACCTTGCAGCTTGCTGCCGACATAGGCCGACCGCCCGGCTTTTGCCTTGTCCATGGCGGCCGTGGCCTCGGCACCATGGCGGGCTGCTGTTGCCGCCTCCTCCAGGCCGTTCGCGTCGAGTGCTTTGAGCGCCGGCTCCAGCGCATCGACCATGGTTCTATCGCCAATTCTGGCGCCGCCATAAAAGGTCATCCGTTCAAGGCCGGCAAGCAGCGCTCTGGGCAGGCTCGCGCCGCCGCCCAGAGCCTGCGCCGCCGCCGTGAAGAAGATCGACAGCAGCACGCCGCTGGAGCCGCCCATCGACGCGCTCAGAATGTCGCCTATCGCGCCAAGGGTGGCTGCAGGCTCGGCAAGCGGCAGCGTGTCGAGCCGCTCGAGAACACTGCGCGCGCCGGTCGCCACCGTCGAACCGGTGTCGCCGTCGCCTGTTTTGGCGTCCAGTCCGTTCAAAGTCGCTTCGAGCGCGATCAGCCTTTCGCAGGTGGTAACGAGAAGAGACCGGGTCCGCGCATCCTGGCTGGGCTTGCGTGCCACGCTTTGTCCGGCCGCTTTCGCCATCGGCACGACGGCAGGTGAAACAACCGGCTTTGCCGGTATCCAGGCATGCGGGCCGACCGGCGCCTGCAAGGCGGTTTCGCGCGCCGCATCCAGCCGGATCAGCGACAGCGAGAAGCCGTTCATGTTGAGCGCCGTCATCAGCGGGCCCGGGCCGATCGCCAGTTTGATGGTTTTAGCCAACGGCGAGGCAAGCACCGCATTGGCGATAACGGACATTTCGAGCGGCGGCACGGAACCGAGATTGTTGATCAGCAAGGCGTAGGTGGCCTTGGGATCAAGCCGCTTCGCAAGGCGCTCCGCCATGATCGCCACCAGCCTGTCGGCGCTCTGCACCGCAATCCGCTCGACGCCCGGCTCGCCGTGAATGCCAAGGCCGAGTTCGCCATCATTCTCGCCAAATCTGTCTTCGTGCGGCTGGCCCGGGATCGAGCAGGACGACAGCGACATGCCGAGCGAAACGATGTCCTTGGCCGCCGCCCGCGCCGCTGCCGCGATTTCAGCCAGATCGTGGCCGGCTTCCGACAGGTGGCCTGATATCTTGTGCACGAACAAGGTGCCGGCAACGCCGCGCGGCTGGGTGATGTCAGGCAAAGCGATATCGTCGGCGACAATGACCATCTCGACACGAAACCCTTCGGCGCGCGCCTTCTCTGCCGCCAGGCCGAAATTGAGACGGTCGCCGGTGTAGTTCTTGACGATCAGCAGGCAGCCGGCCGGGCCGGTGACCGCGCGAATGGCCGCCAGCACCGCTTCGACGCTTGGCGAGGCAAAGATCTCGCCCGAAACCGCCGCCGTCAGCATGCCCCTGCCGACGAAGCCGGCATGTGAAGGCTCGTGCCCGGCCCCGCCGCCGGAGACGACACTGACTTTCGTCTTGTGCCAGTCGGCGCGCAGGACGACCTTGATCTCGGGATAGCCGTCGAGGCGCGCGAGATCGATTGATCCGGTGGTCCTTAACAGGCCGTCGAGCGCCTCGGTGACGATCGTTTCCCTGCGGTTGAAAAAGTGCTTCATCGAATTCGTCCCGTACTCGAAAAATCAAAACCGGTGCTGAATCACCGAAAACCGCTCACATCAATCGCTGTCCATCGGCGCCGAAATACAGCGGCGCCCGGTAGCGGATCACCACTTTGTCGCCCTGCGCCAGATCCGTGTCGGGATCGGTCAGCGTCACCAGTTTCTTGGTGCCTACCGTCACATGCAAATGGTTTTGGTCACCGAGATGCTCGACCCAGTCGACAACGCCGTCAGCATGGCCATTCGCGGCCTTCGCGATCGTCAGATGCTCGGTGCGCGCGCCGATCGTCTTGGTGCCGGCCGGTGCGCCGCCGTCAGGCAGCAGCCCGGTCGGCAGAAGATTGATCGCCGGCTGGCCGAGCCTCGCCGCGACATGCAGGTTTGCCGGCTCTGAATAGATGGTGCGCGGCGAGCCGATCTGCACCAGCACGCCCTCGGTGAGGATGCCGATGCGGTCTGCCATCGTCATCGCCTCGATCTGGTCGTGGGTGACGTAGAGCATGGTGGCGCCGAGCTCGGTCTGGATGCGCTTCAGCTCGAGCCGCAGATCCGCCCGCAGCTTGGCGTCGAGCGATGACAGCGGCTCGTCCATCAGATAGATGGACGGTTTGCGCACCAGCGCGCGGCCGATGGCGACGCGCTGCATTTCGCCGCCCGAAAGCTTGGTCGAGCGGTTGGCGAGCTTGTGATGGATGCGCACCATCTTCGCCACCTCCTCGACCCGGCGGCGGATCTGGTCTTCCGGCATTTTCCGCGCCGGCGAGCGCAGCGGAAAGGCGAGATTGTCGAACACCGACAGATGCGGATAGAGCGAATATTGCTGGAAGACGAAGGCGGTGTCGCGCTCGGCCGGCGACAGCGTCGTGGCATTGTGTCCGCCGATCTCGATCGTGCCGCTGTCCGGCCGTTCCAACCCGGCGATGAGCCGCAGCGTCGTCGTCTTGCCGGCCCCGGTTGGCCCGAGCAGCACGACGAATTCACCATCTGCTATGTGCAGGTCGAGGCCGTCGACGGCGACATGGTCGCCGAAACTCTTGGTCACGTTCTTGATGTGCACCTCAGCCATGCTGGGGCCTCCGTTCCGAGGCGACATCGTGGATCGCGGTTCTCACCGCGCGGCCCGATCCCTTCTCGAACAGCGACAGGCGCGCGCTGCTCAGCGTCAGGCCGACATGGTCGCCGGTGGCGAGCCGGATTTCGGCCGGTACGCGTGCCTTGATGATGCCATCCGCCGTCTCCACCGCGACGATCTGCGTGGTGCCGAGATATTCGGTGCCGTAGATGGCGCCGCGCAATTTTGAGGCGTCGTCGAAGCGGATGTGTTCAGGGCGGATGCCGAGCGCCATGTCGCCAGGTGCGATGTCCTCGCGCACCTCCGGCACCGCGACCTTCGCGCCTTGCACGATGATCTCCCTGGCGCCCTTGGCGAGCCCGCCGCCAAATCCCAAAAAGTTCATCGGTGGCGAGCCGATGAAGTCGGCGACGAACATGGTCGCCGGGCGGTCATAGATTTCGCGCGGGCTTCCGAACTGCTCGATGACGCCATGGTTCATCACCGCGATCTTGTCGGCCATCGACATCGCTTCCATCTGGTCGTGCGTGACATAGACCGTCGTGGCGTGGATGCGGTTGTGCAGTTCGCGCAGCTCGTGGACCATCAAATCGCGGAATTCGGTGTCAAGGGTTCCCAGCGGCTCATCCATTAGGAAGCATTTTGGCCGCCGCACGATGGCGCGGCCGAGCGCGACGCGCTGGCGGTCGCCGCCGGCAAGTCCGGAGACGGATTTGTTGAGCAGATGGTCGATGCGCAGCAGCTTCGCCGTTTCCTCGACCCGCGTGCGGATTTCGGCCGAAGGCATGCCTTGCGCCAGCAGCGGGAAGCCGATGTTCTTGCGCACATTCATGTGCGGGTAGAGCGCGAACAGCTGGAAGACGAAGGCGATGTCGCGCTCGCGGGCCCGCAGCATGGTAACGTCGTCGCCGCCGAGCAGGATTTGGCCGCCGGTCGGCAGCTCAAGCCCCGCGATCATGCGCAAGGTCGTCGTCTTGCCGCAGCCGGACGGGCCGAGCATGACGAAGAACTCGCCATCCTCGACGACGAAGTTGGAATCCTGCACGGCGACGAAATCGCCGAAAGCCTTTCTCAGGTGCTGGACACGGATTTCGGCCATGATTATTCCGGGAACTTGGAGACGATGATGAACATCACGGTGCCAGCGAGCATGGTGATGAAGGAGTAGGTGTAGAGCGACAGCGCGAAGGGCTGGAACAGCATCAGGAAGCCGATGGCGATCAGCGCTGTCGCGATGTTTTCCATCAGCCCGCGCCGTGCCCAGGCCGGCCAGCGCGATTTGCGGTTCCCAGGCTTGGTCAAGCTCATTTGCGCACCGCGCCGAAGGTGATGCCGCGCAGCAATTGCTTGCGAAGCAGGATGGTGAAAACCAGGATCGGCACCAGGAAGATCGTCGTGCCGGCCGCGACCGCCGGCCAGTCCTGGCCGCCTTCGCCGATGATGGTCGGGATGAAGGGCGGCGCGGTCTGCGCCGTGCCGGAGGTCAGGAGAGCTGCGAACGCATACTCGTTCCAGGCGAAGATCAGGCAGAAGATGGCGGTCGCGGCTATGCCGGTCGTCGCCTGCGGCAGCACGGTGCGCCAGAAGGCCTGCAGCCGCGTGTAGCCGTCGATCATTGCCGCTTCTTCATATTCGCGCGGGATCTCGTCGATGAAGCCCTTCAGCAGCCAGACAGCCAGCGACACATTGACCGCCGTGTAGAGCAGGATCATGCCGAGCGCGGTGTCCGACAGGCCAAGCTCGCGGTACATCAGATAGATCGGAATGGCGACGGCGATCGGCGGCATGAAGCGCGTCGACAGGATGAAGAACAGGAGGTCGTCGGCGAGCGGCACCTTGAAGCGTGAGAAGCCGTAGGCCGACAGCGTGCCTAGGAACACGGCGCAGAAGGTCGAACCGAAGGCGATGATCAGCGAATTGACGAAGCGCGGCAGGAAGTTGGACGGACCGGCGATCACCATGTTGCGCTTGCGCGTGGTCTCGTCGCAGAAGCCCGTCGCCGGGCCCAGCGAGTTGATGTATTCCGGCGTCTGCCGGGTCCGCGTCGTGAACAAATTGCAGTAGCCCTCGAGGCTGGGCTGGAACAGGATCTTGGGCGGATACGCGATTGAATCCGGCGGCGTCTTGAAGCTGGTGGCGAAGATCCACAGCAGCGGCACGATCGAGATCAGTGCGTAAAGCACGATGATCGTGCCGGCGATCCGTTTCGAGTTGCTGCTCGGTGCGACGACCGAATGGGCTGTGGTCAGGCTCATCTCTGCTTCACCTTGTTGAGCGCCTTGACGTAGATGTTGGCCAGGCCGAACACCGCCACGAAAAGGATGATGGCGAAGGCCGAGGAATAACCGGTGCGCCAGCTTTCGAAAGCCTGCCGCTTCAGCGTTATCGAGGCGACCTCGGTCGTCGAGCCCGGCCCGCCGCCGGTCAACAGATTGACCATGTCGAACATCTTGAAGTTCTCGATGCCGCGAAACAGCACCGCCAGCATGATGAAGGGCAGCGCCATCGGCAGCGTGATCGACCAGAACTGCCGCCAGTTGGAGGCGCGGTCGACCTCGGCCGCCTCGTAGATGTATTCGGGGATGGAGCGGAGGCCCGCGAGGCAGATCAGCATCACGTAGGGCGTCCACATCCAGGTATCGACGATGATGATCGACCAGGGCGCCAGCGACACGTTGGAGAGCATCTGGATATCGGTCGGCGGGATCCTCGTGACAAAGGAGATCGCATAGGCGAACAGGCCGATCTGCGGCTCGTAGAGGAAGCGCCAGAAATTGCCGACCACCGCCGGCGACAGCATCATCGGCACCAGGATCAGCGTCGTCCAGAAAGCGTGGCCGCGGAACTTCCTGTCGATCAGCCAGGCCAGCGTGAAGCCGATCAGCGTCTGCAAAAGGATCGTCCAGAACACGAAATGCGCGGTCGTCTGCATGGCGATCCAGATATCCTTGTCGCCGAGGATGCGCTGGTAGTTGGCAAGGCCGAGATTTTTCACCACCTCGTTCGGGCGGTTGGCCCGGTAGTTGGTGAACGACAGATAGATCGCCCAGAACAGCGGGAAGATGTTGATGGCCAGCAGCAACAGGATCGTCGGCGAGATGAACAGCCAGGCGAGGCCCTTGTCGCTGATGCCCCGGACCTTGCGGGCCAACGGTTCCGGGGTCGCCCGGGCAACGTTCTCCGCGGTCCGATTGAGCATGATGAGTCCTGCTTCGGTCACTTGGTCGTCTCTGTCATGGAATTTATCTGAACTGCATCCCGTGCCAAGGGGCGGCACGGGATGCTTGGCTTAGCTCGGGAGGAGCTGGTTACATCTTGCCATCGTCCTGGAAGACCTGGGTCCAGTCCTTGACCAGGCCGTCGAGCGCATCCTTGGCCGAACCCTGGCCGGCGACGACATAGTCGTGGAAGCGTTTCTGCGAAGCCTGCAGCAGCGGGGCGTAGCTCGGCTCGGCCCAGAAGTCCTTCACGATTGCCATCGAGTCGAGGAAGGTCTGCGCGTAGGGCTGGCTGGCCGGGAACTTCGGATTCTTGACCACCGCGTTGAGGCACGAATAGCCGCCGAGCGACCACCATTTGGCCTGCACGTCCTTGTTGGCGAACCACTTGATGTATTTCAGCGCCGCCTCCTGCTTGTCGGAATAGGACACCACGGAGATACCCTGGCCGCCGAGCTGGGCGAACTGCTCGCCGTCGGGACCCTTCGGGTTGACGAAGTAACCGATCTTGTCGCCGCCTACATTCTCGTCCTTCTGCAGGCCCGGCCATGTGAAGGCGAAGTTCATGTGCATCGCCACCTGGCCGGATTTGAAGGCATCGACGCCTTCGCCCATGTAGCTGTTCGAGGCACCGGGCGGCGTGCAGCAATCATAGAGCGCCTTGTAGAACTCCAGCCCCTTGACCGACTTGTCGGAGTTGACGAAGCCTTCCATTTCATAGGGCTTCTTGGGGTTTTCGTATTGGAAGCCATAGCTGTAGAGCACGTCCATGGCGCCCATGGTGATGCCTTCGGAGCCGCGCTCGGTGTAGATCGAGGCGCCATAGACGGTCTTGCCGTCGATCTCGCGCTTCTGGAAGAACTCGGCGACCTGCTTCAACTGGTCGAAAGTGGTTGGCGGGCCGAGATCCCAACCGTACTTCTCCTTGAATTCCTTCTGCAGCTCCGGCTTGGAGAACCAGTCCTTGCGGTAGGTCCAGCCGACGACGTCGCCCATGGCCGGCAGCGCCCAGTAGTTCGGCGTGTTCTTCGGCCATTCCGAATAGCCGACGACGGTTGCCGGCACAAAATCGTCCATGCTGATCTTCTCCTTGTCGAAGAAGTCGTTCAGCTTGACGTAATGGCCGTTCTCGGCAGCGCCGCCGATCCACTGGCTGTCGCCGATGATCAGGTCGCACAATTTGCCGTGCGAGTTGAGCTCGTTGAGGAAACGGTCGGCATAGTTGGTCCACGGCACGAACTCGAATTTCATGCCGATACCGGTTTCCTTGGTAAAATCCTTGGACAGTTCGACAAGCGCGTTGGCCGGGTCCCAGGCGGCCCAGCACAGGGTCAGGTCTTCAGCGTGCGCGACGTTCGCGACGGCTGTCGACGCTGTGATCGCCGAGGTCAGTCCCAACGCCAGTTTCAAGCTCGATTTCATGACTTCCTCCCATTTGCGAAACGCGCCCGGATGACGGTTTCAAAAAGCCCTCAACCCCTCTCCTCAGGGGCCCAAACATGGCGGCGCGGTTGCGCTGCAGATGTTTAGTAATTTGTTTAGTGATGCAATTTTTACTAAACAAGGCAAGCGAATTCGTTGCTGCGCCGCAGCATGCTTATGGCGATGTCTGAAAACGTTGGGAAAAGCGCGGACCGCTGGCCGGCTTACCGAAGCTGTTCAGGCCGATTCTGACCGGGACGTGGGGCAGCCTCGGCTTTCAATCTACCCTTCTGGTGCTCACCATCACCTTGCGGATCGCCGGCGCCGGCGGCAGCAGCGCGCGGATATCGGCGAACGGGAACGACGGTTCGAAACGGAAGGCTTCGGCCGATGAGCCTTGCGCGCCGTTGCACTGGCCGGCGCGAAAGGCGTTCTGTGTCCGCGCAATGTCGACGAAGCGGTCGGGATCCTGCGACTGATGCATACGGATCGCCTCGGCCTTGACGTCGGCATGGGCGGAAATGTCGACATAGTGCGTCGGCGAGAAACCGGTGCCGCCCATCGTGTCGGCATGCAGCACCGGGACGGCGAAAGACGCCGCGATGCGCACGCCGTCCGACAGTGCGCGATGGTCGGCGTGATAGTCGTTGGGCGCATGCGTGACCACCAGATCCGGGCCGATTTGACCGATCAGTGCTTTCAGAGCTCCGATCAGCGCTGCATCGGCCACCAGCTCGCCGTCCGGGAAGTCGAGGAAGCGTGGCACTGCGCCTACCAGCGCGGCCGCGGCCGTTGCTTCGTCGCGACGGACACGAGCGAGAACAGCGGGATCACTTGTGCCGCCCCTGGCACCATCCGTGGCCATGGCAAAAGTGAGTTCTGCGCCTTGCGCGGCATAGGCGGCCATCGTACCGAACATGAAGATCTCGATGTCGTCCGGATGCGCACCGAGCGCCAGGATTTTCAAACCACTCTCTCCCCGGAATTGGAACAACGTGACGAACGGAATCCTGCTCGCCCTGATCGCCTACGCAAGCTATTCGGGTAGCGATGCCGTTGTCAAAAGCCTGGGCGGTCAGCTCACGATCTTCGAGATCGGCTTTTTCATAACCTTGTTCGCGGGCTTCTTCCTGTTCTTCACGCGGCCCGCGGGCGAACGCTGGCGCGATTTCTGGCGCACCAGAAGGCCATGGGCGGTGCAGGCGCGTGCCTGGGCGGGCATCGCTTCCGGCGTGCTCAGTGTCTACGCCTTCACCACCATTCCGCTGGCCGAGTCCTATGCGTTGATCTTCCTGGCGCCGCTCTGCGTCACCATTCTCTCCACGGTGATCCTCAAGGAGAAGGTCGGCCCCTGGCGCTGGCTGGCGGTGGTCGCCGGTTTCGCCGGTGTCATGCTGGTGGTGCGGCCGGGCTTTCGCGAGCTCAATCTCGGCCACCTTGCCGCCTTCGGTGTTGCCTTCCTCGCCGCCACCAGCGTCATCCTGATGCGCTCGCTGGCGCAGCAGGAAAAGCGCACCACCATGCTCGGCGTGCTGGTCGGCTACGGCCTGCTGTTCAACGGCATCGGTGCCGCCGCCACCTCGTTCACCGTTCCCGACGGCAAGCAGTTGCTGTGGTTGGTGGCGGCCGGTGCCTTCACAGCAGGTGGACAATTCCTTCAACTGCTGGCCATGAAATACGCGCCTGCCAACCGGGTCGCGCCGACGCATTATTCGCAGATCGCCTGGGCGGTGATCCTCGGCGCGTTGTTTTTCCAGGAATATCCGGACGGGCTGTCGCTGGTTGGCCTGGCGGTCGTTGGCGGCGCCGGCCTGTTGACCATGGTGCGTGAGGAAGCGCGGCTGGGGACCGTGCGCTGGAACCCGTTTTCGCGTACCCGGCTTTGAACCGACTCTGGTTGCGCCGTGGCCGTAACCGCTGATATGCGGGCGCCATGACCACAAAACCCCTGCCGGAGCTTCCTGTGTCCGTCGTGCTGCCGGCGCTGAGGGAAGCGCTTGGCGATGGCAACAGCGCCGTGCTGGTGGCGCCGCCCGGCGCTGGCAAGACCACGCTGGTGCCGCTGGCGCTGCTTGACGCGCCTTGGCTCGGCGCCGGCAAGATCATCCTGCTTGAACCGCGCCGCCTCGCCGCTCGCGCCGCCGCTCGCCGGATGGCTGAGTTGCTTGGTGAGGAACCCGGCGCCACCGTCGGCTACGCCATGCGCATGGAAAACCGCATTTCGGCAAAGACCAGGATCGTGGTCGTCACCGAAGGCGTGCTGGCGCGCATGATCCTCGACGATCCCGAACTGCCCGGTGTTTCGGCTGTCATTTTCGACGAATTCCACGAGCGTTCGCTCGACGGCGATTTCGGTCTCGCTCTGGCGCTCGACGTGCAGGGGGCGCTCAGGCCGGATCTGCGCTTGGCTGTGATGTCGGCGACGCTCGACGGCGCGCGCGTCGCCAAACTCATGTCGGGCGCGCCGGTCGTCGAAAGCGAGGGTCGCGCCTTTCCCGTCGATATCCGTTATGACGAACGGCCGGCCGGCATCGCCATCGAGGACGCGATGGCCAAGGCGATCCGCGCCGCCCTTGCCGACGAGAGCGGCAGCGTCCTTGCCTTCCTGCCCGGCCAGCGCGAGATCGAGCGCACCGCCGAACGGCTGGCCGGCAAGGTCGGCACCGATACCGACATCGTCCCGCTCTACGGCATGCTGGACGGCAAGGCGCAGGACGCGGCGATCAAGCCGGCAACATCGGGCCGCCGCAAGGTGGTGCTGGCCACCTCGATAGCCGAAACCTCGATCACCATCGACGGCGTGCGCGTCGTCATCGATTCCGGCCTGTCGCGGCTGCCGCGCTATGAGCCGGCCAGTGGCTTGACCCGACTGGAGACCGTGCGTGTCAGCAAGGCTTCCGCCGACCAGCGCGCCGGCCGTGCCGGACGCACGCAGCCAGGCGTCGCCATCCGGCTGTGGCGGGCCGAGCAAACGGCTGCACTTCCCGCTTTCACGCCGCCGGAAATCCTTGAGGCCGATCTGTCCGGACTGCTGCTCGATTGTGCTGCCTTCGGCGTTGCCGATCCGACAGGGCTCGCTTTTCTCGATCCGCCGCCTGTTCCGGCCCTCAATGAGGCAAGGGGGCTACTGCGCGCGCTGGATGCCATCGACCAAACGGGGCGCCTGACGGAGGCGGGTGCAGCGATGCGCAAGCTCGCTCTGCCGGTGCGGTTGGCGCATATGGTTGCCGAGGCATCCCGGAGCGGCCATGCCTTCGAGGCGGCGATGCTTGCCGTGCTGCTTACCGAACGCAGCCTCGGCGGCGACGGCGCCGATCTGGAGCGGCGGCTGATGCGTTTTCGCGGGGAAAGATCTCCGCGCGCTATCGTCGCCAAGCAGCTCGCCGAAAGGCTGGCAAGGCAGGCTGGCGGGGCGAAGGGCAGCGAAGCTGCGGCCGCCGGTCTCCTGCTCGTGCACGCCTGGCCGGATCGGGTGGCGAAGGCGCGCGGCGAGCGCGGCCGTTTCGTGCTGGCCAACGGCTCCGGCGCCATGCTCGACGCCGCCGACCCGCTGGCGGGCGAGCCGTTTCTAATCGTCGCCGACCTGCAGGGCAAGGCACAGAATGCGCGCATCATGGCGGCAGCGGCGATCGGCGAGGACGATGTCCGTGTCGCGTTGGCGGACAGGATCGAGGCGCGCCGTGAAACGAGCTTCGATCGGGACAAGCGCGCCGTGCGTGTACGTGAAACCGTGCGCCTTGGCGCCATCACGCTCGCCGAGCGCATGCTGCCGCCGCCAACGGGGGCCGACGCCGACCGCGCCGTCCTCGATGCCGTGCGCCAGCACGGGCTGTCGCTGCTGACCTGGAGCAAGGAGGCGCAAACGCTGCGCCAGCGGCTTGGCTGGCTGCATCGCGGCCTGGGCGCGCCATGGCCCGATATGGCGGATGACGCCCTCGTCGAGCGCCTCGACGACTGGCTGCTGCCTTACCTCGCCGGCGCGGCATCGTTTGCCGCCATCGATGCAGGTGTTGTCTCGGCCGGACTGGCCAGCCTCGTGCCGCATGATCTGCAGCGCAGGATCGATACGCTGGCGCCGACCCATTTCGACGCTCCGTCCGGCAGCCATGTGCCTATCCGCTATGACGGCGAATGGCCGGTGCTGGCGATTCGCGTACAGGAGCTGTTCGGCCTCGACCGCCATCCTTCGATCGCCAATGGCACTGTGCCGCTGACGCTCGAACTCCTGTCGCCGGCGCACCGGCCGATCCAGACGACGCGCGACCTGCCCGGCTTCTGGCGCGGCTCCTGGGCCGACGTGCGCGCCGACATGCGCGGCCGCTATCCCAAGCATGTCTGGCCGGAAAACCCGCTGCTCGCCGCCGCCACCGCCCGGGCCAAGCCGCGCGGGACCTAGCCTTTGGAGCTTCGCGGCTGTAATTCATGGCCATGATCAACGTTTTGCGTTCGCCCGATTTCCAGCAGAGCCAGAGACTGCGCCTCAACACGCTAATCCGGTTGCGATGGCTTGCCATTGTCGGTCAGAGCCTGGCGGTGCTCGTCGTCGCCTATGGGCTGAAGTTTCCGCTGCCGGTCAGCCTCTGCTTTGCCCTGATCGCCTGTTCGGCCTGGATGAACCTGTTTCTCGCCTTTCGCTTTCCGGCGGCACACCGGCTCACGCCGCTTGCGGCCTTCGGCATCCTCATCTTCGACAGCCTGCAGCTTGCCGGCCTGCTCTACATGACCGGCGGCCTCACCAATCCGTTCTCGCTGCTGATGACCGTGCCTGTCGTCATTTCGGCGACATCGCTGCCCCTGCGCCTGACCGCCATCCTCGGCGGGCTGGTCATGTCGGCGGCGACCTTTCTGGTCTTTGTCCATCTGCCGCTGCCCTGGCATGAGGATGCGCCGCTGGCGATGCCTTTTCTCTATGTCGCCGGCATGTGGATGGCGGTGCTGTCCTCGATCGCCTTCACCGCCATATATGCTTTCCGGGTGGCAGCCGAAGCCCGGCTTCTGGCCAATGCGCTCGCCGCAACAGAGCTGGTGCTGCAGCGCGAGCAACACCTTTCGGCGCTCGACGGGCTGGCCGCCGCGGCCGCGCACGAGCTCGGCACGCCGCTCGCCACCATCGCGCTTGTCGCCAAGGAGATGGAAAAGGCGCTCGGCAAGGATCCGAAATATGGGGAAGACGTGACGCTGTTGCGTTCGCAGAGCGAGCGTTGCCGCGAGATTCTCAAGCGGCTGACCAGCCTGTCCTCGGAGGGTGAGGCGCATCTTTCGCGGCTGCCATTGACATCGCTGGTCGAGGAGGTCACCGCGCCGCACCGGGACTTCGGCATCTCGATCAAGCTTCGGCCCGGCGAACGCATCGGCCCCGAGCCGGTCGGGCAGCGCAATCCGGGCGTCATCTACGGCCTCGGCAACCTGGTCGAGAACGCGGTCGATTTCGCCCGCAAAAGCGTCACCGTGCGCTGGAGCTGGGACGAGGCCACCGTCACCTTCTCGATCGTCGATGACGGCCCAGGTTTTCCGGCCGAGATCATCGACCGCATCGGCGAGCCCTATATGTCGACGCGTCAGGGCAATGAAACCGGCGGTGGTCTGGGCCTCGGCCTGTTCATCGCCAAGACCCTGCTCGAACGCTCTGGTGCCGTGCTCGATTTCCGCAATTCGAGTGGCCTGGGCGAGGGCGCCATGGTCCAGATATCGTGGCCGCGTGGTGTGTTCCTCAATCCGGAAATCACTTCGGCCAGCATGTTCGACACTGCCTGAGAGCCTTGAAGGACCTCTAAAAATTGGACAAGGAGGCTCAGGAACTATATTTGCGTAAAATTAAGGCAGCAGGAATTTTGAGACTATGACAGGCGACGAGAATATTGGCGCAATGGTTGAAGGCGAGGACACCTCGCTGCTTGTCGTCGATGACGACAAGCCGTTCCTCACGCGTCTGGCCCGCGCCATGGAAGCCAGGGGCTTCGTGGTCGAGACGGCCGAGAGCGTCGAGGAGGCGGTTGCCAAGGCGCGCGCCAATCCACCCGCCTACGCCGTGGTCGACATGCGGCTCGGCGACGGCAACGGCCTCGACGTGGTCGCGGCCATCCGCGAAAAGCGCGAGGATTCCCGCACCATCATCCTGACCGGCTATGGCAACATCGCCACCGCGGTGACCGCGGTGAAGCTCGGTGCGGTCGATTATCTCTCCAAGCCCGCCGACGCCGATGATATCTTCGCCGCACTCACCCGCACCGCCGGCGAGCGCGCGGCGCCGCCGGAAAACCCGATGTCGGCCGACCGCGTCCGATGGGAGCATATCCAGCGCGTCTATGAGATGTGCGAGCGCAACGTCTCCGAGACAGCGCGCCGGCTCAACATGCACCGTCGCACCTTGCAGCGCATACTGGCAAAGCGCGCGCCGCGTTAAGGCCACCGTTTGCCATCTTGCCGATTGAAACCCGCCGAAACAGGCGGCATGACGGAGGCGACATGCAGGATCTGAAGCAGCGGCCGATTTCCGTCTTCCGCGAATTTCTCGATAGCGAAGCGGCCGGCGGCATCATCCTGATGGCGGCGGCGGCACTTGCGTTGATCGTCGCCAACTCGCCGCTCGCCGAAACCTATTTCTCCGTGCTCCACGCCTATCTCGGCCCGCTCAGCGTCTCGCACTGGGTCAATGACGGGCTGATGGCGGTGTTCTTCCTGCTCGTCGGGCTGGAGATCAAGCGCGAGATGCTGGACGGCCAGCTCTCCACCTGGCCTCGGCGCGTGCTGCCCGGCATCGCCGCCGCCGGCGGCATGCTGGTCCCGGCACTCGTCTATGTCGCCGTCAACCGCAACAATGCGGCCGCCCTGTCCGGCTGGGCGATCCCGACCGCCACCGACATAGCTTTTGCGCTCGGCGTGCTGTCGCTGCTCGGCAGCCGCGTGCCGGCTTCGCTGAAGGTGTTCCTCACAGCATTGGCCATCATCGACGACCTCGGTGCCGTCATCATCATCGCCATCTTCTACACCAGCGGCCTGTCGCTGGCTTATCTGGGTGCCGCCTTCGCAATCATTGCCGCGCTTGTCGTGCTCAACCGCATGCGGGTGATGACGCTTGTGCCCTATCTCGTTCTGGGCGTCGTCCTGTGGGTTCTGGTGCTGAAATCTGGCGTCCATGCAACGCTTGCCGGCGTGGCGCTGGCGCTGACCATCCCGCTTGAGCGCTCCGCCGGGATCGGTCACGATCTGGACCATTCGCCGCTGCACCGGCTCGAGCACGGCCTGCACAAGATTGTGGCTTTCGCCGTCATCCCGATCTTCGGCTTTGCCAATGCCGGCGTTTCGCTCGCCGGCCTGAGCTTTGGCGCGCTGATCGAGCCGTTGACGCTGGGTGTCGCCGCCGGCCTGGTGGTCGGCAAGCTGGTCGGCGTGTTCGGCTCCTCGGCACTTGCCATCAGGCTCGGTCTTGCCGACCTGCCCGCCAATGCCGGCTGGACGCACATGATCGGCATATCGCTGCTGTGCGGCATCGGCTTCACCATGAGCCTGTTCATCGGCCTGCTCGCCTTCGCCGGCGACGTGGCGCTGCAGGACGCGGTCAAGGTCGGCATCCTCGCCGGCTCCTTCATCGCCGCCATCCTGGGCGCTGCCGTGCTGCTCATGGCGTCCGGTAGGGGTGGCGTGGAGGACGGCGAAGAGGAGAGCCGGTCATAGAGTGAAGGACGCCGCTACTCGCTCTCACCCTCCAGCGCCGGCACCGACACGCCGGCAAGCTCCGCCGCCAGCAGCCGCGAAGCGCCGGCCCGCGCGATCCGCAGCATCAGCGCCTTGCGCGTTGCCGCTGCCATGCGGTGCTCGGGCGCATCGCGCAGGATCTCGGCGCCATAGCCGTCGGAAAGGATGAAGCCGCATTCGTGCGGGAAGATCTCCGAGGGTACGCCGGGATGGGTGGCGAAGAAGAAGCGGTCGGAATGCAGCCGGTAGTCGGGCCATTTGCGGTCGACCCTGAAATCCTCGATCGAGGATTTGATCTCGATGATCCAGATATCGCCCTGCCGGGTCAGCGCGACGAGGTCGGCACGGCGGCCGGTGGCCAGCGACAGTTCGGGCAACACATGCGCGCCCATATCCATGAGCAGCCGCTGCACACCGCGCCGCACCAGCATGGCGCGTTCGGACTGGCGACCGTCGATGAGAGGGTTGATTGGGATGGGCGAGATGATCGGCATGCCAAGCACCATGCCAGATTCTGTTCACGGTTTGAACCTGTTTTATGCAGGCGATTGTATATTCGATATACCCGGATATACCCAAAAGAAGTCAGGCATTGATCCTTGAAAGATTGAGCTTGTGGTGCACACCATCGTTCTCATGGGGACGGGCGGCGCAAAATTGAACAGCACTGATGGTGAACAACTGTGGGCCTTTGACCTTGATGCTCTGCGCAAGGCTTTCAGAAAGTCCGTTCAGGAGCATAAAGTCACCACGGCTGATTGGGCGGAGCACGCCAAGCAGTTCCTGGAAAAACAGAGAGATCGTCAGCGCAAATCGACTTGATATGCTGCGCCGGTCAATTTCCATTTGGTAACTTTAAGATAGCAGCGAAAAAGTCTTTGCGCGTCACCAACTAAAGTCAGATGTAACCGCTTTAGTTCCGCGAATGCCGAATGGCATAAGCAGGGAGACGTCACTTCGACACTTTCGTGAAGTGCGCACCCCATCTGCGGGTGATGCATGGCTTTATGTAAATTAGCTAAAGCGAATATAAGAGAAAAGTGATATTTTGGAAGCAGCCGGGGCTCCCCCAATACACCCCGCTCCGGTCAGGCCCGGTGGCGGTCCACCCAAAGGAAGGCTACCGGGCCGATCCCTGCAACCAACCGGTGACCCGCTCGTTGATCCCATGCCGGGTTGATCCCCCGGCACTCCAGGACCTGCCCGCTGCCGAGGGGCGGCGGGCCTTTTTTGCCGATTGATTGAAGCCCGCAGCGATAGCGAAGGCCCCGGCGGGCGCCGGGACCTTCGCGTTGCTGGTCTCGTCAGAAGTGGATCCAGAAGGATCTGCGGAAACATCTGCGGCGCCAATAGCCATTGCGCCAATAGCGACGGCAGACCCGCCTCCACCCGCGTCGGCGACGGCGGCGGTGCCATCTGCGGTGCCGCACCAACTCGACGCCATCCTGGACACCGGGACCATCCGGGTCGAGAATATCGTCGGACGGTTTGTCGAGCTCGTCGAGAATGCCGGGCCCCGTATTCGGGATGCCGGCCAAGGCGGTGGCAGGACGCGCGATTGCGACGACGGTCGCAGCCCCTGCCAGCCCAAGCATTCCAGTCAGAAACAATCGCCGATCCATGCCAACCTCCATCGTTGATCATTGCGACAAGGGAAGACATAGAGCGGCTGATTGACGCGCCCAGATGCCGAAGAAAATTGGGTCAATCGCTTTGCCGTGCCGGCGGCGGGCCTTTTTGGGCGATCTCTGACAATCCACGCGGCCAATGCGCCTGTTCCGGGGATCATTCCTCCGACAAGCCGGCCGTCGTTGCGGCCGTTTCAATGCTCACCGACACGCCCTGGCGCAGGGAGTTGCTGACCGTGGAAATCGCCGCGGCCCTTGTAATGATCTCGGCCGGGTCGGAGCCGTCCAGCGTCGTGCATGAAACCGCCATGGTTGACGAGGTCGCGAGCAAAGGCTTGCCTTCGAGGTTCAGCGTCACGGTCACGGCGATCTTGTCGAGCGTTACGCCCATTTCCTCGGCGACGTAGCGAAGATCGTTGCAGAAGCAGCCGCCGATCGCCAGGGCAAGCAACTGGCCGCCATTGAAGCCCAGGCCCATGCCGCCGGCCTTGGTCGACGATGATCGTGTGGCCGCCGGCCCAGCCCATGGCGGCTCGCGTGTCCTCCACATTGCGCAGTTCGACGGTCATCGAGACCATTGCGGATGTCCTCCCGGCAGGAGTCGACCAGGCTTCGGGCGTCGTCGACATACGGTCATTATGCAGGCGCAGAGGCGCCCTTGTCGCTGGGCAATACCGCGCCCGCCATGTCATCAAGGATCGGACAATCCGGCCTTTCGTCGCCGTGACAGGCATGAATCAGTTTCTGCAGCGTCGAGCGCATTGACTGCAACTCGCGCACTTTCTCCTCGATCGCCGTGACATGGGCGGCGGCGATTTCGCGCACGTTTTGGCTGGCGCGGCTGCGATCCTGGTAAAGCGCCATCAGCTGGCGGCAATCGTCGATGGAAAAGCCGAGATTGCGCGCGCGGCGCAGGAAGGCCAGCCGATGGATGTCGTCTCCGGAATAATCGCGGTAGCCGTTGGCGGCGCGTGCCGGGGCGATCAGGCCGATCTCTTCATAGTAACGGATGGTCTTGGCCGGCAGGCCGGAGCGGTGGGCGGCGTCACCGACATTCATGACGGTTCTCCTCGATTTCCAGGAACCCATGGAGCAGGCCCCTTGAATTTGCTTCACAATCCTGTGAGTCCTGTTGCCAAAATGCCATAGTGATACGCTTACCGGTACGTCAAGGCAGGCATATAGGCATCGCGCGCTTGGCAAGCAAAGCAAATGCCAGCATGAATGATGATGAGAGAGCGGCCGACTCGTGCCGCCGAGTTTGGGCGGGGCACCGGATCACCTGATGCGCATGAAGTCGTTTGCAATCATCGCCGCACTGGCGCTCTCCACTGCTATCGCCGGTTGCAGCACCATCGGCTCGCAGATATTCTCCAACGACTACGGCGCGGTCACCGACGCCGGTTATCAGCTGCCGCGCATCCCGATCGAGAAAGTGCCGATGAAGTACCATCGGCAGGAAGTGAACTACGATAGCCCGGAAAAGCCGGGCACGATCATCGTCGATACGCAGAACAAGTTCCTTTATTTCATCGAGGGCGACGGAAGGGCCATTCGCTACGGCATCGGCGTCGGCCGCGAGGGCTTCGAGTGGCATGGCACCGCCCACATTGCGCTCAAGCGCGAATGGCCGACCTGGACGCCGCCGAGGCAGATGATCCAGCGCCAGCCGGAATTGGAAAAGTTTGCCGGCGGCATGGAGCCGGGCCTGAAGAACCCGCTCGGCGCGCGCGCCATGTACCTGTTCAACAAGGGCGGTGATTCAGGCTATCGCCTGCATGGCAGCCCCGAATGGAATTCGATCGGCAAGGCGATGTCGTCTGGCTGCATCCGGCTGATGAATCAGGATATCATCGACCTCTATGACCGCGCCTCGGTCGGCGCCAAGGTCATCGTTCTCTAGAGGCAGTTTTCGTACGCGGACCGTCTAGGCAACAACGGACGTCCCAAGCAGAAAACCGGGCAATTCGGCCCGGTTTTTTGTTGTTTGCGCGATGCGACGCCTGCTCGGCGGTCAGGACACCGCCGAGAACGCGGTGGGAACCAAAATTTGGTTGATGATTGTCTCGGTGATCTGGCCATCACGCTCGGAATCTTCCCGCGCCTGCGTCCAGGCAGGGTCCTTCACGAACGCCGTCCAACGCTCTTCGCGTTCGGCCAGCGATTCCCATGCCAGCATGTAGGTCAGTTCGTTGTTCGAAGCTCCGATCAGCGTGGTAAAGAAACCCGCTTGGCGGATACCGTGCTTTTCCCATAATTTGAGCGTGATCTTGTCGAAGCGATCAAGAAGCGCCGGCAAGCGTCCCGGCAAAGCCCGGTAAACCCGAAGTTCGTAGATCATTTTTTGGAGTTCCTTCTGACCGATGCGCCGGAAGCGAAGAAATCGGACCAGACGGTCAGCAGGGTAGAATTGTAAAAACGGGCGTCAGGAGACCTGCTCGACCTGCTGCACTTCCGGCACGAAATGGCGCAGAAGGTTCTGGATGCCGTGCTTCAGCGTCGCCGTCGATGACGGGCAGCCGGCGCAGGCACCCTTCATGTGCAGGAACACCGTGCCATTCTCGAAGCCGCGGAAGGTGATGTCGCCGCCATCCTGGGCGACCGCCGGGCGCACCCGCGTGTCGAGCAGCTCCTTGATGGTGATGACCAGCTCCTCGTCGGCCTTGTCGTAGAACTCACCGGTCTGGCTGGTCTCGGCGGCCGGGCCAGCCTTGGCCATGACGGGCGCGCCGGACATGAAATGCTCCATGATGGCGCCGAGGATCGCCGGCTTCAAATGCTGCCAGTCGGGGCCATCCTTGGTCACGGTGATGAAGTCATAGCCGAAGAAAACGCCGGTGACGCCAGGAATTTCGAACAGCCGGCCGGCCAGCGGCGAGGCGACGGCGGCGCTGTCGGCATCGCGGAAATCGGCGGTGCCTTCCACAAGCACTTCCTTGCCGGGCAGGAACTTCAGCGTCGCCGGGTTTGGCGTCGATTCGGTCTGGATGAACATGGCCGTCTCCGTGCCCGTTTGGGCATCTAGTTTGGAACAATTCTAAATAGGCTCAATTGGCCGGACATTCAAGCGAAACGCATCGCCGGAATGGCTGGCTGGCGGAATGTTTTTTGCGCGCCCCGGGGACGCGCCCGACGGTGTGTTGAGATTTTCAGGTCAGGCCGGCATCACCTGAAAATCAGCACACCTCAGGCCAGGCTGTCTATTTCCTCGTCCGAAAGGTTCTGCGGCACGACAGTCACCGGGATCGGGAAGGCGGCACCCTTGCCGGCCACGGCGCCGACCAGCGGTCCCGGGCCCTCCTTGCCCGCACCGGCGGCCAGCACCAGGATGGCGATGTCCTGGTCTTCCTCGATCAATTTGTGAATCTCTTCCGTCGGCTTGCCTTCGCGGACCACCATCTCGGGCTCGATGCCGAGCTTCTGGCGCACCTTGTTGGCATAGCTGTCGAGTGCGGCGCGCGCCGTGGCGTTGGCTTCCTCGCGCATGATCTTCTCGACACCCAGCCAATGCTGGAAGTCGTCCGGCACGATGACATAGAGCAGCACCAGCGTGCCGCTGGTGCTCTGCGCCCGTTTCGAGGCATAGGCGACGGCACGCTCGCATTCCGGCGTGTCGTCGATGATCGTCAGGAATTTCCTGCGATGGCCGGCTTCGCGGCTGAGGCGTTTGGAAACCATGTCTATCTACTCGGTGTCTTGCGGCGCAATCTGCCACTGCGGCGGACCGGCGGCAAGCCGCCGGCCTTGTGCCAGTGCACCCGATGTCGCGATCAGCCCTGCAGCAGGCCGATAATGTCGCGCACCGTCTTCATCGTCGCTTCGGCCAGCACGCCGGCGCGCTCGCCGCCGTCCTTGAGCACCGCGTCGACATAGGCGCGGTCATCCGAAATGCGGCGCATCTCGCTGGCGATCGGCGCCAGTTTTTCCACAGCAAGATCGGCCAAGGCCGGCTTGAACACGGAAAACTGCTGGCCGGCGAATTGCTTGAGCACATCCGCCTTCGACATCTCGGCGAGACCCGCATAGATGCCGACCAGGTTTTCTGCCTCGGGCCGGCCGGCCAGGCCATCCAGCTCGCTCGGCAACGCTTCCGGATCGGTCTTGGCCTTGCGGATCTTCTTCGAGATGTCATCGGCGTCGTCGGTCAGGTTGATGCGCGACAGATCAGACGGGTCCGATTTGGACATCTTCTTGGAGCCGTCGCGCAGCGACATGATGCGCGCCGCCGGCCCGCCGATGACCGGCTCGGTCAGCGGGAAATAGCCGTTCACGGTCTCTTCGCCGATCTGCATCTCGACGCCGACGCCGAGCGCTGCGATACGGTCGGAGAAGTCGTTGTTGAATTTCTGCGCGATGTCGCGGGTGAGCTCCAGATGTTGTTTCTGGTCCTCACCGACAGGGACGTGGGTGGCACGGTAGAGCAGGATGTCGGCAGCCATCAGCGAGGGATAGGCGAGCAGGCCGAGCGAGGCATTCTCGCGGTCCTTGCCGGCCTTGTCCTTGAACTGCGTCATGCGGTTCATCCAGCCGATGCGCGCCACGCAATTGAAGATCCAGGCAAGCTCGGCGTGCTGCATGACCCGCGACTGGTTGAAGACGATGTGCTTCTTCGGATCGATGCCCGAGGCCAGGAACGCAGCGGTGATCGACCGCGTCTGGTCGGCCAGGTCTTCATAAACGAGTTGGGCTGTCAGCGAATGCAGGTCGACGACGCAATAGATGCAATCGGAGGTGTCCTGCAGGGCAACGAATTTCTTGATGGCGCCGAGATAATTGCCGAGATGCAGATTGCCGGTCGGCTGGACACCGGAAAAGACGAGTGGCTTGAAGGCGGTCATGATTGTCCTCATGGCTTGTGGAGGGCCGTATAAGCGTGATTCCGAAAAGTTGCAGACTTTTCGGAGCCAATCACGCGGCTGGAAACCGCGCGCGGCGAAAGTCTTGCGACGGCGCGCTTATGGACGAAGACGGCGCTGCGATCAAGACGGCGCTGCGAGCTTGCCCGGCCTACTCGTCCAGTTCGGTCTTTGCGATCGGTGGCGCCGACTTGCCAGATCCCCGCTTGACGTTGCGACGGATCATGCCGAAATCGGCGCCGCCGGTGGCAAACGCCGTGATGAAGTACAGCAGCGCCCCACCCGCGACCAGCGACAGCAGCGTCGTCGCCTTGACCACCAGCGGCGAGCCGGGCCCGAGCCTGACGCCGAACCAATGCTCGGCAAAATAGAGCGCTGCCCCCATCACGATAGCCGACAGCACCAGACGTGGAATGCGCTTCATCAGCGGCACGTCGCGGCCCCAGTGGCCGCGACGGATCAGGACGCCGAGCAGCATCACCGCGTTGACCCAGCCGGCGACGGCCGAGGCCATCGCGATGCCGGGCGCGCCCATCCGTGGAAACAGCGTCAGCGCCGTGGTGACGTTCACCGCCACCGAGATGGCGGCAAAGATCATCGGAGTGCGCGTGTCCTCTCGGGCGAAATAGCCCGGCGTGAATGCCTTGATCAGCACGAAGGCCGGCAGGCCGAGGCCGAAGATCGCCAGGATCGCCGCCACCGTCGGCGTCGAGCCGTTGGCGGCGAACGCGCCGCGCTCATAGACCAGCCGTACGATCGGCTCCGACATCACCCAGAGTGCGGCGGCTGCCGGCAGCGTCAGGAACAGCGTGAACTCGACCGAGCGGTTTTGCAGATTGGCCGCCTCGATCAGATTGCCCGACTTCAGCGCGCGCGACAGTTCGGGCAACAGCACGATGGCGACCGCGACACCGACCACGCCGAGCGGCAACTGGTAGATGCGGTCGGCATAGGCGAGCGAGGACACCGCGCTGTTCTGCGCCGAGGCGATCGCCGTGCCGATCAGCTGGTTGATCTGTGTGATGCCGCCGGTGATGGCCGCCGGCAGCGCCAGGATCAGCAGCCGCTTGACCGCGGGCGTCATTTTGGGACGGCGAAAGCCGATCGAGATGCCGGCATGGCGCACTGCCACCCAGACGATCGCCAGCTGCACCAGTCCGGCGGCAAGCACGCCCCAGGACAGCCCGTAGCCGACTGTGAGGGCATCCGAGCCCTTGTACCAGGCATAGGCGAGCACGCCGATCAGGATGATGTTGAGAAACACCGGCGCCACGGCGGCGGCGAAATAGCGGCGCAGCGAATTCAGCATCCCCGCCATCATCGCGCCCAGCGACATACAGATTAGATAGGGGAACATGATCGTCGCCAGCGTCACCGTGGTGTCGAACTTCCCCGGCGTGCCGGCAAAACCCGGCGCCACCAGATAGCGCACGATCAGCGGCATCGACAGTTCCATGATGATGGTCAGCGCCAGCAGCGCCGTGAACAGCACGCCGAACACTTCCTCGGAAAAGCGCTTGGCGCCTTCGGTGCCGTGGGTCTCGATCTCCTTGGCGAACAGCGGCACGAAGGCGGCGTTGAAGGCGCCCTCGGCAAACAGCCGGCGAAAGGTGTTGGGAAACTGGAAGGCGGCGTTGAAGGCATCGGCGACCGGCCCGGTGCCGAGTGCGGCGGCCATCAGCATCTCGCGGCCGAAACCGAGCGCGCGGCTCATCAGCGTGCCGGAAGCGACCGTTGCGAATTTCTTGACGAGGCTCATGCTTTTGGGAACTGCCTGCGGAATTGGGACAAAGTGATGGTCGTTGTCACTCGGCCGCCGCCCTGGACTTGCCGCCGCGTTCGGGCACGATGCCTTCGAGCGTTGCCATCAGCCGATTGCGGATGGTGGCGATGCGGGCCGGGCTATCTATCTTCTGGCCAGTGAGATCGGTGACATAGAAAGTGTCGATGACCTTTTCGCCGAAGGTGGTGATATGGGCCGATGCGATGTCAAGCGACAGGTCGGAAAGCGTTCCGGTGATCTCCGACAGCAGCCCAGGCCGGTCGAGGCCCTCGACCTCGATGACCGAAAAACGATTCGACAGCGTGTTGCGGATTTCGGCACGCGGCGGGATCTTGAACACCTTGGAGCCGCGCCGCGGCTTGGTGCGCTTCTCGATCATTTCCGGCAGCCAGCTCTTGCCCGACAGCACGTCCTCGATCAGCCGGCCGACACGCTCGGCACGCCGGCGCTCGTCCTCGTCGCGGTCGAATTCTCTGCTGATCAGGATCGTGTCGAGCGCACGGCCGTCCGACGTCGTGAAGATCTGCGCGTCGACAATGTTGCCGCCGGCCCCGGCGCACGCCCCGGCGATGACCGAGAGCAGGCGGGGGTGGTCCTGCGCCAGCACGGTGATTTCGGTCACCGCCTCGAACTGGTGGGTCTTGACCATGGTGGCAAGCTTGTTGCCTGACGCGTCAGCTTCACGAATGAATTCGGCATGGCGCAGCTGGTCTGCGAGATCGACGGTCAAAAGGTAATTCTCGTAGTGCTGGCCGACATAGCGCTTGCGGGCCTTGTCCGGCCAGTCGGCAAGCGCCTCGGCCAGACGCTCGCGCGCCGCCGCCGTGCGTTGCGCGCGCGACACTTCCGAAAACCCGCCGGTCAACAGCAATTCGGTCTCGTAGTAGAGCGTGCGCAGCAACTGGCCCTTCCAGCCGTTCCAGACACCCGGTCCGACGCCCCTGATGTCGCAGACGGTGAGGATCAAAAGCAGCTTCAGCCGCTCGACCGACTGCACGATCGCGGCGAAATCCTCGATGGTCTTGCGGTCGTTGAGGTCGCGGGTCTGGGCTGTCATCGACATCACGAGATGGTTCTCGACCAGCCAGGCAACGGTTTCAGTATCGGCAGGCGACAGCCCCATATGCGGACAGATGCGGCGTGCGATCCTGGCCCCCGCCTCGGAATGGTCCTCCGGCCTGCCCTTGGCGATGTCGTGCAGCAGTACGGCGACATAGAGCGCCTCGCGGCTCTTCTTCAGCCCCGGCATCAGCGTGTGCGACAGGGGATGGACCTTTTCGCCGTCGCCGCGTTCGATCTCGGCCAGCACGCCGATGCAGCGGATGAGGTGCTCGTCCACCGTGTAGTGGTGGTACATCGAGAACTGCATCATGGCGACGATCTTGCCGAAATCCGGGATCAGCCTGCCGAGCAGCCCGGCCTCGTTCATGCGGCGCAGATTGAGTTCGGCATTGCGATCCGAGGTCAATATGTCGAGGAACAGCCGGTTGGCCTCCTCGTCGCGCCGCAGCGACTTGTTGACCAGGCCGAGCGAACGGGTCAGCAGCTTCAGCGCATCGGGGTGGAATTCCAGACCGTGCTTGTCGGCGAACCAGAACAGCCTGAGCAGATTGACCGGATCGCGCTCGAACACCTGGTCGTCGGCGATGTTGATGCGGTGGTTGTCGACAATGAAGTCCGACGTGCCGGCCAGCTTGCGCTTGCGCCGCGAGAAAGTCAGGAAGATGCGGTTGAAGCCCGGCACGTGCTTGGCCTGCTCCTCCTCGAGCGCGGCACAGAAGATGCGGGTCAGGTCGCCGACGTCCTTGGCAACGAGGAAGTAGTGCTTCATGAAGCGCTCGACCGCCGACAGGCCGGGGTGCGTGGTGTAGCCGAGCCGTTCGGCGATCTCGCGCTGGATGTCGAAATGCAGCCGCTCCTCGGCCTTGCCGGTGAGGAAATGCATGTGACAGCGTACCGCCCACAGGAAATCCTCGGCTTTCTGGAACTCGCGGTACTCACCCTCGGTGAAGACGCCTTTATCGACCAATTCCTCGCCGGTGCGCACCCGGTAGAAATATTTGCCGATCCAGAACAGCGTCTGCAGATCGCGCAGGCCACCCTTGCCGTCCTTGACGTTGGGCTCGACCAGATAGCGGCTTTCGCCGGCCTTGGCATGGCGGTCATCGCGTTCGGCAAGCTTGGCCTGGACATATTCGGGGCCGGTCGTGCGCACCACCTCATGGTCGAAGCGCAGCATCAGTTCATCATAGAGCTTTTCCTCGCCCCACAGGAAACGTGCTTCGAGGATCGAGGTGCGGATGGTGACGTCGGTGCGCGACAGGCGCAGGCATTCGTCGATATTGCGTGTGGCGTGGCCGACCTTCAGCCCCAGGTCCCACAGCATATAGAGCATGTATTCGACTGTCTGTTCGCCCCACGGCGTCTGCTTGTAAGGCAGCAGGAACAACAGGTCGATGTCGGACCCCGGCGCCAGCGTTCCACGGCCGTAGCCGCCGACAGCGACGACGGCCATGCGCTCCGCGGAGGACGGGTTCTTGACCCGGTAGACATGGGTGACGGCGAAATCGTAAAGCGCCCGGATGATCTCGTCCATGAGATGCGACAGCCGCGCCGCGCAGGCGCTGCCGCCGCCATCGTCCCTCAGCATGCGTTCGGCAATGGCGCGCCCGTCCGCCAGTCGTCCCTTGAGCAGCTGGAGCACACCATTGCGCGCAGCCTGCCCTGAGCCGTCGCCCGCCGTGCCCGCGGTCAGCGCGGTCATCTCGCGGCGCAAGGCTTCGCCGTCGATCAATTCGTCGAGCTTCAGGGAGATTCTTGCCATATATCCAGTCGGCCTTGCCGTTTCGGCGGCGTCTATAGCGCGTTTTGGCGGCGCTGGGTATGGGGCGTTGAAGCCGGTTCAAGACCCGGCTGAGTTTTGGCTCGGATAAGTAAATGGAATGACCATTCTCCGCTTCAGTCGACCGAAATCGACAATGCGCTTGCCTATTCGCCGAGCCTCGGCTTTGACCCTCGCTATGGCTGTCTTTCTGCGTTTCCCGGTCCCGGCGGGTGCGGCGCACTGGATATCCCGCTTTTCTCTGAGCAGGCTTGGCAATTGGAGCGCCCTGTCGCCAAGGAACTGATCTTGCGCGCAGAGCGCAGGAACAAGCTGATAGATCGTCTCGCCTCGCAAAACCGAAAACTCGGGGTTGAAGACAAGGTCGTCGACAGCGATGCCGATCTCCTCGGTGGCCTTGATCAGGTCGAGCGCGGTTTGCCTGGAGATGATGTAGCCGGCGGTTCCTATATGTCCGGCGTCGAGTTTGGATGTGGAAAAGCCGTGACCGATGGCAATGCGCTTGCGTCGGATCACGGTCTTACAGAAGTAGCTTTCGAGCTTGACGACTTCGGCATCGGCTGGGATCCAGTCGCTGTCGCGAAGCAATGCGCCGGCTTTTGCGGCAAAGACGATGTCGTCCTCGAAAATCGCCCCGTAGCGGGCGTCGCCTTGCGCGATGACAGCCCAGCAGGCCCGGTGACTGAGCAGGCAGGCGATCTCGCCGTCAGTCAATGGCAGCCTGTTCCGATATCCGACATTTTGCGGCAGCTGGTCCAGCTCCGGCCGGTCGCGTGCGTCTATGGCCTGAACGCGTTCGAATGCAACGCCGATGCGGGCAAACTCCGCCGTCACACGGGCAAGGCGATCGGGAGACCGATCGAGATTGATGACCAGACGCTTCATTACCGAAGAAAATCCCCACCCCCGCGACGCTCGCGCTTTCTAGCAGGCCTGGTGTTGCCGCGTGAGACTTTTTCTGGGGTGGATGGACGCGCCGTGGACCGGAGAAGAAAAGTCGAAACAGCCCTTGACCTTCCAGTTACTGGAAGCCCTATCTCCACGTCACACACCGATCCATCAAGGCATTTTCGAATGACGCATTCAGATCACGATCATCACGCGCACGGTAGCTGCTGCTCGACAAAAGGCTCCGTGCCCACCACGAAGAGCGTCGTCCGCGACCCGGTCTGCGGCATGACTGTCGATCCGGCGGCTGGCAAGCCGACGGCCGAGCATGATGGCCATCTCTATCATTTCTGCAGCCAGGGCTGCCGCACGAAATTCGTCGCCGAACCGGAAAAATTCCTGACCGCCACCGATCCGGTCTGCGGCATGAGCGTCAACCGCGCGACAGCCAGGTACTTTGCCCGCCATGAAGGCCGGGGCTTCTATTTCTGCTCGGCCGCTTGCCAGGCGAAATTCGAGGCGGAGCCGCAAAAATATCTCGGCGGCAGGCCAGCACCGCAGCCGATGCCCAAGGGCACGCAATACACCTGCCCGATGCACCCGGAGATCGTCCGCGACAAGCCCGGATCCTGCCCGAAATGCGGCATGGCGCTGGAGCCGATGGGCATACCAACGGGTGACGAGGGTCCCAATCCGGAACTGGTCGATTTCACCAGGCGATTCTGGGTCAGTGCCGCTCTATCCGTTCCTTTGCTGGTCATCGCCATGGCGCCGATGCTTGGCCTGACTTTCCAGGCTTTTGTCGACGAGCGGACGAAGGTCTGGCTTGAGCTGGCATTGGCCAGCCCCGTCGTGTTGTGGGCGGCACTGCCTTTCTTCCACCGCGGCTGGAATTCGCTCGTCAACCGCAGCCCCAACATGTGGACGCTGATCTCGCTCGGCGTCGGCGCCGCCTATCTCTACAGCGTCGTCGCCACGCTGTTTCCGGATATCTTTCCGCATCAGTTCCGCGGCCATGGCGGTGCGGTGCCGGTTTATTTCGAGGCTGCCGCCGTCATCGTCGCGCTGGTCTTCCTTGGCCAGGTGCTGGAGCTGCGCGCCCGTGAAAAGACCGGCTCGGCGATCCGCGCCTTGCTCGATCTCGCACCGAAGACAGCGCGGCTGATCGCCGCCGATGGTTCCGAAAACGACGTGCCCCTCGCCGCCGTCAAGGCCGGCGATCGCCTGCGCATACGCCCCGGTGACGCCGTGCCGGTCGATGGCACGGTGCTGGAAGGACGGTCCTCGCTCGACGAATCGATGATCACGGGCGAGCCGTTGCCGGTCGAGAAGGTCGAGGGCGATGCGCTGACCGGCGGCACGCTCAACAAGAATGGTGCGCTGATCATGCGCGCTGAGAAGGTCGGCGCCGAGACGACGCTGGCGCGCATCGTCGAGCTCGTCGCCAAGGCGCAGCGCTCGCGCGCCCCGATCCAAGGGTTGGCTGATCGCGTTTCTTTCTACTTTGTCCCGGCCGTCGTCCTTGTCGCGATTGTCGCCTTCATCGCCTGGGCCGTGTTTGGACCCGAGCCCAGCCTGATCTTTGCCATCGTCTCGGCGGTGTCGGTGCTGATCATCGCTTGTCCCTGTGCGCTCGGCCTGGCGACGCCGATGTCGATCATGACCGCCACCGGGCGCGGGGCGCATGCCGGCGTGCTGATCAAGGAAGCCGCAGCACTCGAACGCTTCGCTTCCGTCGACACGCTGATCGTCGACAAAACGGGGACGCTGACCGAAGGCCGGCCGAAGCTGACCGATGTCGTCACGGCAAACGGCTTCTCCGAAGACGAATTGCTGGCGCTTGCCGCGGGCCTGGAGAAAGGCTCGGAGCATCCGCTGGCTGAAGCCATCGTCGACGGCGCCGCTACGCGCGGCGTGACCGTTGCAGAGGCCAGCGGCTTCGAGGCGGTCACCGGGAAGGGTGTGTCCGGTTCGGTCTCGGGAAAGACGGTCGCGCTCGGGAACGCCGCGATGATGGCCGACCTTGGCGTCGACATCGCATCCATCTCGGCCAAGGCCGAGGCGTTGCAACTCGAAGGCAAGACGGCGATGTTCGTCGCTGTCGACAAAAAACTGGCCGGCATCGTCGCCGTCGCCGACCCTATCAAGACAACGACGGCCGAGGCGATCAAGGCGCTGCATGAAAGCGGCTTGCGGATCGTCATGGCGACCGGCGACAATGAACGCACGGCCAACGCGATCGCCAGAAGCCTCGGCATCGACGAGGTCCGCGCCGGCCTGCTGCCGGAACAGAAGGCAGCCCTTGTCGAGGAACTGCGCGCAAAAGGCACCGGCGTTGCCATGGCCGGCGACGGCGTCAACGATGCACCGGCCCTTGCCGCCGCCGATGTCGGCATCGCCATGGGCACCGGCGCCGATGTCGCCGTCGAAAGCGCCGGCATCACCTTGGTCAAAGGCGACCTCAACGGCATCGTGCGGGCGCGCACGCTGGCTCAGGCGACGATCCGCAACATCCGCCAGAACCTGTTCTTTGCCTTCCTCTACAACGTGCTTGGCGTGCCGGTCGCCGCCGGCGTGCTCTATCCGCTCACCGGCACGCTTCTGTCGCCGATGCTGGCAGCGGCGGCGATGAGCCTGTCCTCGGTGTCGGTGATCGCAAACGCATTGCGGCTGAGAACATTGAAACTCTGATCCAAGCCCCCAAATACGAAACCCATCCACAGGAGACCATGTATGACCTTCGCCAAAAAACTCGTGCTGCTGCTGATGGCGGCCGGAATGCTGGTTGCCGTCTTCCTCGAAAGCGTTCCGGCGCAGAGCGAAGAGATGAAACACGACATGGGCGCCATGGCGACGGACGCGACCAGTCCTTCGACGGAAGGCTACAAGGCGGCGATGGACAAGATGCATGCCGACATGATGGCGTCCGACTACACCGGCAATGCCGACGTCGATTTCGTCAGAGGCATGATCCCGCACCATCAGGGTGCGATCGACATGGCCAAGGTTGAACTTGCCAATGGCAAGGACCCGGAAATCCGCAAGCTGGCCGAAGGCGTCATCGCCGCGCAGGAAGCAGAGATCAAGCAGATGCAGGCCTGGCTCGCCGCCCATCCGGTGAAGTAAGTCTTCAGCCATCGCCAGCGCGGCGAGAACGCCTCTGGATTTATCGCCCAGCCTGTGATGCGATCCGGCCCCAACTGGAGCCCGCCATGCCGACCATCAGAACCACCAAACTGTCCTCCGGCGAAGCCGTTCAGGTGCTTGGCCAGGGCACATGGAAGATGGGCGAAGATTCCCGTCGCCGCGCCGATGAGGTGAATGCCCTCAAGCTCGGCCTCGACCTCGGCATCACGTTGATCGACACCGCCGAAATGTATGCCAGCGGCGGTGCCGAGGAGGTGGTGGCCGAAGCCATTGCCGGGCGCCGCGACGAGACCTTCCTGGTCTCGAAAGTGCTACCGTCGAACGCCTCGCGCGCGGGCGTGCAGCGGGCCTGCGAAAACAGCCTGAAACGCCTGCGCACCGACCGCATCGATCTCTATCTCTTGCATTGGCCCGGCAGCGTGCCATTGACGGAAACCGTCGCGGCCTTCGAGGCCCTGAAAAAGGCCGGCAAGATCCGCCACTGGGGCGTCAGCAATTTCGACACCGACGAGATGGAAGAGCTGATCGGCCTGCCCGATGGCGGCAATGTCCAGACCAACCAGGTGCTCTACAATTTGGTCCGGCGTGGCCTCGAATTCGATCTGGCGCCCTGGAGCCGGCAGCGCGGCATCCCCTTGATGGCCTATTCGCCGGTCGAGCAGGGTGCGTTGGCGCGCAATGCCAGGCTCGAAGCCATTGCCGGGCGCCACAATGCGACCCCAGCGCAAATCGCCCTGGCCTGGGTGATGCATCAGGAGGGCGTCATCGCCATCCCGAAGGCCAGCAGCGAGGAGCATGTCCGCCAGAATGTCGCTGCGCTCGACATCAAGCTTGCGCCGCAGGACATCGCCGATCTCGACCGCGCCTTCCCGCCACCAGCGCGCAAGCGCGGGTTGGAGATGATTTAGAGATGATCCCAAGAGGCGGGGCCGGTTCTCGGAAGAGATATCCGCTCAATGAGACGTAAAGGTCTCGCTCATGGCGCGGGTTTCCGAGGGAGCGTTTAGACCATGCTGTTACTGATCCATTTTTCGCGGCATCCAATGCAAAATTGCAAATATAACCTGGAGGCGTATTGATTATTTTACGAGCGGCGGAGATCTTTAAATATTACATAAAAGTAATCAAAATTTGTAATTTTCGATGGAATCTAGGAATGCGCTTTCTGCATCCGGCAATTCATCAAGCATATGAAAATTCATCGGCTGCGGTGCGTCCACAATCAATAGACCTTTGACTTCAGGGGGCTTCGGCAGTTTTAAATTCTTCGCTATAGCGTCTGCGCGGTCCCGCAGATATTTTACCCTGCGGATGTGACGCAGCATTTTGTCCGGCTTGGTACCCCCTTTGGAGGTGGGAACGGTGCGACCACGATATTCCGACATTCTTGCCGCCACCTCGGTTTCAGTCCGGCAAAGCCGCAAGTTTTTTGCCTCGATTACAAAAACCCGCTCGCGATCGGCAGAGATCGCAAAAACGTCGACATCACCAAATTCTGGTGCAACCTTCTGATTGAGGATCGCGGACAATTTACTTCGAGACTGTGCGTCTAGCCCAAGTTCGCGCAGCCGTTGCGCCACAGACTCCTCAAAAATTTCTCCGGCAACGCGCCCTTGCTCACCTGCGTAGCTTCGAGCTCGATCTGATTCCCAGAACGCATTGTTGAGGTTTCCCTCCATCAATCCAGAAATTGAGAACATAGCGGAATCCGAAACTAGTACTGGCGACATGAGTACCAGAGGGTCCGTCTGATTATCGTCCAACATTAGGAGCGGACGATTGATTAGTGAGAACGGTCGATCGAAACGTCCAAGGTCAATATCGGCATCTGGCAATCCGGCAGTCCAAGAGGTTCGCCTTTGTAGGGTAAGACGCTTTAGCAAAGGCAGAGGATCAGCCCTTGGAAAGGCTTCACTATTGGCAAGAATCTCGGCAAGTTCCGAATGTTTTGCAGGGATGATGCTAAGTTCACTCAATTCTGCAAGCTGGGTAAGCGCAAACTGCAAATCGATAAACGCTTCGGTGGGAACCCCATACTCCGCTTCGACCGCGGACCTAAGAGCAGCGTTCCATCCCACTCGCTCATCAATGGGTCTCCAATTGTCCTGCTCCTTTTTCTTGAGATATTCATCAGAAGCAAAGTTCAGGTTTTTGTTGGTTGCCCAGACAGCCCCTGGTTCCAATAGCTTGCTGAAAATAGCTCTCTCGGTCAGGATATCGCCGGCTGGACTCAGCGTGATTTTTGGAGGGATCAGTCCAGCACGTATGGCTGAAAAGAGCTGACTGTTACCTATAAGCAGAAGGACTTTTGCGTACAGTTCCTCCATGTCAGCCCTACTAGGTTCGACGCCGCCATCCTCTGGTGCTTCGCAAGCACCAATTTCGAGTATGGCTTTCGCCGCGCGCAGAACAGAATTTATCTCATTCTGTCGCTTAAAGGCCGTTTGATTGGCCTGATCGCCGCGAATGGCTCTCAATGCCCGTATGGTTCCCCGCCATCTTGCCTGCTCTCGTCTGGCGGCTTGGTAGTCGTGCGCTGCCCTGGTGACTAAGCCTAGTCGATTGAAGCTGCGAATGTCTTTGATAATGGAGCTCAGAATTTCTTGCTTGTACTCGGCGAGAAATTCCCTGCACTGGTCTTCACCATCGATCTGCGATCCCTCTGAGCGGTCTCGAAATTCCCAGACCGACTGACATTTTACGAGCGAAGATGCAGAGAACGGAATTCGTTTGAATGGCCGGATAAGCTGATGCCCCGCAAGCCGATCAAGAGGAGTCTTTGCCTCGAATGCATGGAGCCATCGCCAGTCCTTGGTACCCACGATTTCCGTTATGATCCGAGCAAAATCGGCTTTGGCTATGGGCTCTCCAGTCGTTTCACTCAGCAATTCGACAACCGAAGCGGTCAGCGCAACTTCTGCAACATTCTCAGGAAACTGTAAGAAGGGTAGCCAGTTGTCCAGGATTTCGACTGCGCCGCCGCTACCGTCAGCAGCGCGACGAATTGCAATGGTGTTCCCTGGTCCGCCATCAGGTAGCCCTGGTGCTATCCGCTCGAACGCATCGGATTTCGGTATCTCCAAGACCACGCGCATCGGTCGTTTTGGAAAGCTGTTGGGGAATCGCTCAATTAGAAGCGCTCCGATTGTGCCTACCCATTGCAGAACGGCGTTCCAGATTTGATAGCGCCATTCTCGGCTTTCGCCCTCGTCAGTATTAGACTCGATCCACCAAGTGCGCCCAGCGATAGTCACGGCACCCGACAAGCGGCCTTCATTCACATCGTCAACACTCGCATAGATAGGAGGCGTTCCGTCTTTCCCAGGTTCCGTTCTCTGAACCACTCGGTGTTCATTGTTAAGAGCTTCCAGGGCTCGATAATCGCGGCGGGTAATTCCCTCTATCCGTGGCTTGAGAAGCTCGTCCGTACCCATACCAATCATTGTCGGGGGTGTAATGTCGGTGAACTGCTCGGGGATCAAATTGCCATCTGTCGTCCGGAAAAAGCCGAACAGATTGAGAAGACCGTTTGGATTCATGAACGAGTATCCGTCGGCCTCTAGGCGATCCTGCTGTTCAAGCAACCTGAGAATATCAGTAAGGTTGCCGCCGTCACATGCACCAAGCACCGCCGCGTCGGCGAAGCTGAGCGGTATGAGTTGCCAGTTTTTTGGAGCCTCATCCCGTTTGATAGGCGGCGCAAAGCTGTGAGGCGCGCCCCATCCGGTCAGAAGCAATACCGTTGCGCTTTTTCGGCAATCCCCTTGCTTCTCGAGAAAGCGCCAGAAACGGGAGATATCATCCGCGATGAATTGGTTGGTTTCCTCCGAAAGCGGCCGAACTGTCGCAAATCCGGCCCTCGGGAATCCTTCGAACGTGGTCGGTATCTGCAAGACGTGCAAATAGCGGCCTTCATCATACTGAGTGACCATACCGCGCAGAGAATGTTTAATGGGCGCAGACAAATTTAGGCGCGTTGTGGGCCAGAATGCTGTCGCTTCCGCATGAATCTCTTGCCGACGCATGAGAGCAAACTGTAATTGTTGCGCCATGCCACCATTGAGCGCGGTGTTGACGAGGACGCTTCTTACGGCGATCGAGATATTGTTCGGACTGACAACCAACACTTCGCCACGAAGCGATAGGATCGGATGAAGCTCCAAAGGCGTGTTCCCGACCTCGCCGTCGCTGACAAAGCGAAATAGGTCCGGATCCAACACAAAGGGTATGAGGGAGTCGGCGTCAATTCCAAGGTGCCTTAAGTCTTCGTAGGTAAATCGCACACGCTGGGCGAATTCAGCTATCACAGCATCTTCTGGCAGCTGAATATTTGCAAAGGTGCTACCTCCAGAAATTGTATCCCGATTGACTTGGGCTCTCTCGGCCATGGCATCGCTTAGGGTCAAAAGTGCATGCACGGCCTGTAATGCATCGCGTTTCGGCGACGCGTCGGGGAGCGTTTCAAATGCTTCAATCAGCGTCTGGGTGTATGCTGTCGCCTGTTCCCATTGCCCAGGAAAAATTCGAAAGGTGCCTTGCTTTGTAGCAATCAGATCGCAAAGCAAATCCTCGTTTGGGTCCTCCAATCGGTTTACGCCCGCTTGCGACAAACCTTCATTTAGGGCCAGTTCGAAATCGCTGGAAGTGGGCTTGTGATCGCCATTTGACTTGCTCAGAACAAGTCTTTGGAGCCAGTCGAGCCTTATCCCGTTCGCGTGAAAGTCTGGAACAGTGCATAGGGCAGACAGAACGGCGGCGGCATGCTGCTTATCCCATTTTGCGATTTTCCACAGCTCAACATTCTCCGCAACGAACACACTATCGGGTATGTCGGGCGGCATCATTCTCGCAAATATTTCTTCTAAATTTAGCTCCGGAATTTGTGCTTCCATCGTTGTCTCTATTGGGTACGAGAGGCCTGAAAATGAAGCTAAGGCTTCCCCGCCATCCCCTTCAGCCTATACAGCGCCTCAAGCGCCTCCCGTGGCGTCATCTCGTCTGGATTGATCTCGCCGAGCGCCATACCCAGCGCGTCGCTCTTGATCGGCTTCGGCGCTTCTCGCTTCACCGCCACCGAAAACAATGGAAGATCGTCGACCAGCCGGTTGGTCTTGCCCGAAACTTCGCCCTCTTCCAGTTGGTGCAGCACTTCCTTGGCCCGGTCGACCACCGCTTCCGGCAGGCCGGCCAGCCGCGCCACCTGCACGCCGTAGGAGCGGTCGGCGGCACCCTTGCCGACCTCGTGCAGGAAGACGACGTCGTTTTCCCATTCCTTGACCCGCATGGTGACGTTGGAGAGACGCGCCAGCTTGCCGGCCAGCGAGGTCATTTCGTGGAAATGGGTGGCGAAGATTGCCCGGCAGCGGTTCTTCTCATGCAGATATTCGACCGCGGCCCAGGCGATCGACAGGCCATCGAAAGTGGCGGTGCCGCGGCCGATCTCGTCGAGGATCACCAGTGCGCGCTCGCCGGCCTGGTTGAGGATCGCTGCCGTCTCGACCATCTCGACCATGAAGGTCGAGCGGCCGCGCGCCAGATCGTCCGAGGCGCCGACACGCGAGAACAGCCGGTCGACGACGCCGATATGGGCCGATGTCGCCGGCACGAACGAGCCGGTCTGGGCCAGGATGGCGATCAGCGCGTTTTGCCGCAGGAATGTCGACTTGCCGCCCATGTTCGGGCCGGTCAAAAGCCAGATCGCGCCGTTCCGGGCAGCTCCCTCCGGCGACAGGTCGCAATCATTGGCGACGAACGGGCCTTCGCCGGAGCGGCGCAAGGCCTGTTCGACCACCGGATGCCGCCCGCCCGTAATCTCGAAGGCAAGGCTCGAATCCACCACCGGCCGGCACCAGGCTTCGCTTTCCGACAGAAGCGCGAGCGCCGCGGAGACATCGAGCACGGCCAGCGCATCGGCGCCGGCACGGATCTTCTCCGCTTCGCCGACCGCTTCCGTCGTCAGCGCCTCGAAGGCGGCCAGTTCGATGTTGAGCGCCCGGTCGGCGGCATTGGCGATCTTGGTCTCGAGCTCGGCAAGCTCGGTCGTGGTAAAGCGCATGGCGTTGGCCATGGTCTGGCGGTGGATGAAGCGCGCCTTGGCGCCATCGCTGCTGGTCATCACCGCATGATGGTTGGCGGTCACCTCGATATAGTAGCCAAGCACATTGTTGTGCCGGATTTTCAGCGAGCGGATGCCGGTCTCGTCGATCAGCGAGCGTTCCAGCCCGGCGATCACCTTTCGCGATTCGTCGCGCAGCGCCCGCATCTCGTCGAGATCGGCATGGTAGCCGCCACGAACGAAGCCGCCGTCGCGCTTGAGCAGCGGCAGTTCGTCGCCAAGTGCCTGCATCAGATGCTGCGAAAGCGCTTGGGGCAGTGCATGGATGGCGGCCAATGCCGCCGCAAGTTCCGGGGGCAGGGCGGTGGCGGCAAAGATTTCGGCGATCGCGCCTGCAGCCTCGAAGCCGGCGCGCAGCGCGCCGAGGTCGCGCGGCCCACCCCGGTTGAGCGCCAGCCTGGACAGCGCGCGGGGCATGTCGGCAACGCTCTTCAGGCTCGACCGCACCGCCTGGCAAAGTCGCGTTTCGGAACGGAAGAACGACACTGAGTCCAGCCTGGCGCCGATCGCCGCCGGGTCGGTCAGCGGCGCCATCAGCCGGTCGGCGAGCAGCCTTGCGCCGCCGCCGGTCACCGTGCGGTCGATCGCCTTGAACAGCGAGCCTTCACGGCTGCCCGACAACGTGCGCAGCAGTTCCAGATTGCCGCGTGTCGCCGGATCGATGAACAGGGTCGAACCCTGCTCCTCGCGTTCGGGCCGCGACAGCGGCGGGCGCTCCGCTTTCTGCGTCTTCTCGACATAGGCAATGGCGCCCGAGATCGCCGACAGTTCGGCGCGCGAAAAGGCGCCAAAACTGTCCGGCGTCGCCACATCGAAGAAGCGGGCGATGCGCCCTGTCGCGGACGCCGAATCGAACAGTGACGGTGGTTGCGGGCTGGCGACGCGGCCGAGCACGTCGAACACCGGCTTCAGCTCCGGATCGTGGAACACTGGCTCGGCAACGATCAACTCACGCGGATCAACACGGAAGATGTCAGCCAAAAGCCGGTCGGCGGTGGTGTCGGTGACGCGGAAGGCGCCGGTCGAGATGTCGATCCAGGCCAGCGCAAAGGAGTGGTCCGCTCCGCCTTTCACCCGCCCCAGCGCCATCAGGAAGCTCGATTCCGACGGCGCCAGCAATTTGTCCTCGGTGATGGTGCCTGGTGTCACCAGCCGCACCACATCGCGGCGCACCACCGATTTGCCGCCGCGTTTCTTCGCCTCGGCCGGATCCTCGATCTGTTCGCAGACGGCAACGCGGAAACCCTGGCCGATCAGCTTCTGCAGATAGTCGTCAGCAGCATGCACCGGCACGCCGCACATCGGAATGTCGAGCCCTTGATACTTGCCGCGCTTGGTCAAGACGATGCCCAGCGCCCGGCTCGCCTTCTCGGCATCGTCGAAGAACAGCTCGTAGAAATCGCCCATGCGGTAGAACAGCAGCGAATCCGGGTTTGCCGCCTTGATCTCAATGAATTGCTCGATCATCGGCGTGGCGCCGGCGTGGGCGGTCGGCACCGGCGTCATCGCCTCGGGGGCGTCTGGCTCGTTCGGGCTGTGCATGTTCATGCGCCGCACGCTAGCAGATGTGATCGCGCGGTTTAATGCCGGGGCTTCGAAAAACAGGGGACGACCGGGACGGCAGGATGCCCGCAATCGCGCGTACCAACCGCGATTCCGCACGCTGGCGGTTTACACGCGGCGGCGCGTGGTCTTAATTCGGTCCGACACAAAGCACCCGCTTCAACGAGGTGCTGCACCGGTGAGGAAATCAAGTACATCATGGCCAGGAAAACCGAGAACAGCGGTCCGTCCGTCAGTGCGCAGGAAGCGCTCGAATTCCACGCCATGGGTCGGCCGGGCAAGCTGGAGGTCGTCGCCACCAAGCCCATGGCAACGCAGCGCGACCTCAGCCTCGCCTATTCGCCTGGTGTCGCGGTTCCGGTTCTGGCCATCGCCGAAGACCCCTCGCGCGCCTTCGATTACACGACGCGCGGCAATATGGTCGCCGTCATCTCCAATGGCACGGCTATCCTCGGTCTCGGCAATCTCGGCGCGCTGGCCTCCAAGCCGGTGATGGAGGGCAAGGCGGTGCTGTTCAAGCGCTTCGCCGATGTCGATTCCATCGACCTCGAGGTCGACACCGAGGACGCCGACGAGTTCATCAACTGCGTGCGTTTCCTCGGGCCCTCCTTCGGCGGCATCAATCTCGAGGACATCAAGGCGCCGGAATGCTTCATCATCGAGCAGCGGCTGCGCGAATTGATGGACATTCCGGTCTTCCATGACGACCAGCACGGTACCGCGATCATCTCCGCCGCCGGCCTGATCAACGCGCTGGAGATCACCGGCCGTGACATGAAGACCACGAAAATGGTCTGCAACGGCGCCGGCGCGGCCGGCATCGCCTGCATCGAGCTGATGAAGGCGATGGGCTTTTCGCCCGAAAACATCACCTTGTGCGACACCAAGGGCGTGGTTTTCCAGGGCCGCACCGAAGGCATGAACCAGTGGAAATCGGCGCATGCGGTCAAGACCGAGGCGCGCAGCCTCGCCGAGGCGCTCGACGGCGCCGACGTCTTCCTCGGCCTCTCCGCCAAGGGCGCGCTGACCACCGCCATGGTGCAGTCGATGGCCAAGAACCCGATCATCTTCGCCATGGCCAATCCCGACCCGGAAATCACGCCGGAGGAGGTCGCCGAAATCCGCACAGACGCCATCATGGCCACAGGGCGTTCCGATTATCCCAATCAGGTCAACAACGTGCTCGGCTTCCCCTATATCTTCCGCGGCGCGCTGGATGTCAGGGCAACCACCATCAATGACGACATGAAGATCGCCGCCGCCCAGGCGCTGGCGGCACTGGCGCGCCAGGACGTGCCCGACGACGTCGCCGCCGCCTATCAGGGCAATCGACCGAAATTCGGCCCCAACTACATCATCCCGGTGCCGTTCGACCCGCGCCTGATCTCGGCCATTCCGATTGCGGTCGCCAAGGCGGCGATGGATTCAGGCGTCGCCCGCAAGCCGATCCTTGACCTCGACCGTTACGCGCAGGAACTGTCGGCCCGCCGCGACCCGATCGCCTCGACCCTGCAGCGCATCTACGACCGCGTGCGCCGCCAGCCCAAGCGCATCGTCTTCGCCGAGGGCGAGGAGGAACAGGTCATGCGCGCCGCCGTCTCCTATGTGAACCAGAAGCTCGGCACCGCCATCCTGCTCGGCCGCGACGACGTCATCAAGGAAAACGCCAAGCACGCCGGCATCGACTTGAACAAGCAAGGCATCGAGATCATCAATGCAAGGCTGTCGCGCCGCAACGGCATCTACACCGACTACCTCTACGAGCGCATGCAGCGCAAAGGCTTCCTGTTTCGCGACTGCCAGCGGCTGATCAACAACGATCGCAACCACTTTGCCGCCTGCATGGTGGCGCTGGGTGACGCCGACGGCATCGTCACCGGCGTCACCCGCAACTATTCGACCGCGCTCGACGACATCCGCCGCGTCATCGACGCCAAGCCCGGCCACCGCGTCATCGGCGTCTCGATCGTGCTGGCGCGGGGCAAGACCGTGCTGGTCGCCGACACCGCCGTGCACGATATGCCGAACGCCGAGCAGATCGCCGACATCGCCGAGGAGGCGGCAGGCTTTGCCCGCCGCATGGGTTATGAGCCGAGGCTCGCCATGCTCGCCTATTCCACCTTTGGCCATCCGCAGGGCGAACGCTCCGAGCGCGTCCAGGAAGCCGTGCGCATCCTCGACAAGCGCCGCGTCGATTTCGAATATGACGGCGAAATGGCCGCCGACGTCGCCCTCAACGCCCGCGCCATGGCGCAATACCCGTTCATCCGCCTGACCGGCCCGGCCAATGTGCTGATCATGCCGGCGTTCCACTCGGCCTCGATTTCGACCAAGATGCTGCAGGAACTCGGCGGCTCGACGGTGATCGGGCCGCTGCTGGTCGGCCTGAACAAGCCGGTTCAGATCGTGTCGCTGAATGCCAAGGACAGCGATATCGTCAACATGGCGGCGATCGCGGCGTACACGGCGGGGACTTGAGGGGCTGGCCTCAGCGGTGAGTCCGCGCCGCCTTCAGCCCGGCGCGAATACGCGCGCGGCCTCGACGACCTCGTCCACCTGATCCTGCCGCAGCAAGTCGATCGGGACGCGGCCGTCGAGCTGCGCCGAGGGCCGCGTCAGCCACAGCCATGCGAGCCTCGGATTGGTGATCAGGGATAGCACGTCGCGAATGCCTGCAACCGGCCGGCCGTCGACGAACTGCGCCAGCGGGAAGACATGTTTGCGGCCGCCCTTGCGCAAGGCGATGACCTCACCCCGCCGCTGCCAGCGGTGCAGGGTCGAGCGGGCGATGCGCAGATGCTCTTCCAGATAGGTCGAGCCGGCGACGCGGCCGGCCCAGTCCTCGATCAGCATCGATTCGAGATCGTCGGACTTTGGCAGCGAAGGAGGCTCGACATCGGCCAACGGGGTCGTCGGCGGATTTGTCACGCCGGCAATACCGGCTTCGCTGCGGCGCGCGGCTTCCGCCGCCAGCGCGCGCACGAATTTCGACGCCAGGCCGGGCAGGTCGGCATGGATGGCGTCGATGGCGCGCCGGTGCTTCGGTGACAGCAAGGTGACGGCGGACGCTATGCTGCCGGCGATCTTGCCGACCGAGACCATGGTGGGCTTGTTGATGGCCTCGTCATAGTGGGCAAGTGCACGTTCGACGTCTTCCGCGACCATCTCCGCGAAGTCGTCCTGCTTGAGGCCCTGGATTTGAAATCTGTTCATGCATCTGTCTTCTGGCCGCGCGCTCCCCCTCAGCTGCGGCCGATTGTTGAACTTCTAGTGCGGAAAACGGAAATCGCGGCGGCAACCGGTCCGGCCGCCCGACAGCATGCTGTCCAGCATTTCTTGACACCCCAACTGACTGAGGGCGCACCGAAATGTCAGTCGCGGGACGCCCAGATTGCGTGTAGGTGCGATGTATGACAACTGCGCGACGGTGAGGGGCGGCAGCTTGACGGTTGTTAAAGCAATCCCGCCTGCTCAGCCTCGCGGCGCAGATTCTGCCGGGGCCTGGGGCCGATCTGCTGGATCACCAATCCGGCCGCCAGTGAGCCAAGGTCGCCGCAGGTTTGCAGGTCGCGGCCTTGCGTGTAGCCATGCAGGAAGCCGGCGGCATAGAGATCGCCGGCGCCCGTCGTGTCGACCAGTTCCTTGATGGCGGTCGCCTTGATCACCACCGTCTCGTCGCCGCGCACGATCACGGAGCCTTTTTCCGAGCGGGTCACGGCGGCGATCCGGCAATCCTTGCGGATCTGCGCCAGCGCCTCGTCGAACGAGGATGTCTGGTAGAGCGATTTGATCTCGTGGCTGTTGGCAAAGACGATGTCGACCGTGCCCGAACGCATCAGCTCGAGGAATTCGTCGCGGTAGCGGTCGACGCAGAACGAATCCGACAGCGTCATCGACACTTCGCGGCCTGCCGCGTGCGCCAGCTTCGCCGTCTGGCGGATTGCCTCCTTGGCGCGCGGCGGGTCCCACAGATAGCCTTCGAAATAGGTGACCTTGGCGCCAGAAGCCTTGTCGGCCTCGACATCCTCCGGCCCAAGCTCGACGCAGGCGCCGAGATAGGTGTTCATCGAACGCTCGCCGTCAGGGGTGACGAAGATCATCGACCGCGCCGTCGGCGGCTCGCCCTTGAGCGGCGTGGTGTCGAAGGCGACGCCCTGTGCATGGATGTCGTGCGCGTAGATTTCGCCCAGCGCATCGTTGGAGACCTTGCCGAAGAAGGCGGCGCGGCCGCCGAAGCTGGCGACGCCGGCCGCCGTGTTGCCGGCGCTGCCGCCGGACGCCTCGATCGCCGGGCCCATGCGGCTGTAGAGCAGTTCGGCGCGTTGTGTGTCGATGAGGTTCATCGCGCCCTTGATGATGCCGTTGGTCTCGAGGAATTCCTCGTCGCACTGGGCGATGATGTCGACAATGGCATTGCCGATGCAAAGCACGTCATAATCCGGCATCAAAATCTCCGCCAAAAACCCGAGCCGGCTTCTTGCCACGCCGGCCCGGCGCGGGTCTAGCGATTTGAAACCGGTTTGCCTAGGGCGTGACACGCAACTTTGGCGGAACAGGCAAAGGCGCATCAGCCACGAGGCGCTATGACAATTCGACCGTGGCCGAAGCATTTCATCGCCGCACCGCCTATAAGCCTGGATCAGACGATCCCGCTTCGAAGGCGAGCCAGCCCCCAATGTCTACAAAAAGCATGTCGACGAAGAACGAGCCTGCAAAAAACGATCTGACCACCGACCTGGTACTGCTCGTCGTGCTGGCAGTGCTCTGGGGCGCCTCCTACACCTTCATCAAGATCGGCGTCGAAACCATCCCGCCGGTCACCTTCATTGCCGCCCGCACCCTGATCGCTGGCGGCATCCTGTTGGCCATCATCCGCTGGCGCGGGCTCGCCTTGCCGGGCGACGCTGCAAGCTGGCGCCGCTTCGCCTTCCAGGCCTGCCTCAACAGCGTTATTCCGTTCACCCTGATCGCCGCGGCCGAACGCTCGGTCGATGCCGGCCTCGCCACCATCCTCAACGCGACCTCACCGATCTTCACCTTCCTCTTGACCGCGCTCATCACCCGCCACGAGCCGGTCACCTTGCGCAAACTGATCGGTGTGGGCGCCGGCATTGCCGGCATCTGCCTTATTATCGGCACGCAGGCGCTGGGTGGCCTCGGTCATGAATTGTGGGCGCAATTGGCAATCGTCGCTGCGACGGTCTGCTATGCCGGGGCCGCCATTTTCGGCCGCGGTTTCAAGGGCCTCGACCCAATGCTACCGGCCGCCGGTTCCATGCTGTGCGGCGCCGTCATCCTCGTGCCGCTCAGTCTGGTGTTCGACCAGCCGTGGACGCTGGCGCCATCGACCGCGTCGATCCTGGCCCTGCTCGGCCTGTCGGTCTTTTCCACCGCGCTGGCCTTCGTTATCTATTTCCGCCTCATCCACACGCTGGGTTCGGTCGGCACCACCTCGCAGGCCTATCTGCGCGTGCCGATCGGCGTCGGCATCGGCGCTCTCTTCCTCGGCGAAAGTCTTGGTTCGACGGCATGGCTGGGCATGGGTTTTGTCGTGGCCGGGGTCGCTGCCATGACCATCCCGGTTCGAAAGCCGGCATTTGCGCGGTAAACGCCAGCCCGCTTGTGCTCATGGCCTGCGCTGCCTATCTCGGAAGCATCCGCCTTTTAGGCGGCGTCCGCTAACCGGGGGTGTGACAAGGTGATTTTCGACGCTGCCCGCGCTGCGGCCCTCGAGCTGATTTCGCCTCCCTTCCGGGCCGTGTTCGTCAAGACGCTGGGCTTGACCGTGCTGGCACTGGTGGCTCTGTGGTTCGGCCTGACGAGCCTCGTCGAGTGGCTGGCGCTGCCGTGGCTGGAGACGCTGTTGCCCGGCATGCCGTCCTGGGCCGGGTGGCTCGGCGGCATCATCGCGGCAATAGCGCTTGCCTTCGGCATGGCGTTGCTCATCGCGCCGGTGACGGCTGTTGTCGCCGGCCTGTTCCTCGACGATATCGCCGAAGTGGTCGAGCGCACCGACTACCCCGGCGATCCGACCGGCCGCGCCATGCCGGCGCTGCGCTCGCTGGTGCTGTCGGCGCGATTCCTCGGTGTCGTCATTCTTGGCAACATCGTCGCGCTGCTGCTTCTCTTGGTGCCGGGCGTCAACATAGCCGCCTTCTTCATCGTCAACGGCTATCTGCTCGGGCGCGAGTTCTTCGAATTCGCCGCCATGCGCTTTCGCGGCGAAGACGAGGCCAGGGCCTTGCGCAGGCACTATGCCGGCACAGTGTTTCTCGCCGGGCTGCTCATCGCCGCTTTCCTCGCCGTGCCGTTGCTCAACCTGCTGACGCCGCTGTTCGCCGCCGCCATGATGGTGCATCTGCACAAGGCGATCTCGGTGCGGGAAGTGGCTCGCCCCTCACGCGGCTAGGCATTTTCTTCAGCGCAACAGAAATCCGCGTCCGAGCTCGTCATCGGCCTCGACGATGAATTCGGCCCGCCCGGAATAATAGGCGCGGCCGCCGACGCGGGCGATGATCGCCTCATGCCGTCCAGCCTTCGCCGTCCGCGCCACGGCTCCGGAAAAACGCGAGCCTGCGATGCTCTCGAATGTGCGCGTCTGTCCGATCGCGATCTCGCCCTTGGCATGCATGGCCGCCAGCCTTGCGGTGACGCCGGAACCGGTTGGCGAGCGGTCGACCTCGGCTTCGGCGAAGACGCAGATGTTTTTGGTCACCTCGCCGGAAAATGTGTCGCGGCCATCGGTCAGGATGGTACCGTATAGGAAGGCAAGGTCGCCGTGGTCGGGATGCGACAGCGGAAATTCAGCCTTGAGCCTGTCCGTCAGCCCCGTTGCCGCATCGACGAAATCGCGCATCCGGCTTCTGCCGAATTCGAGCCCGAATTGGTGACAATCGGCCAGCGCGTAGAAGGCGCCGCCATAGGCGACGTCGAAGCCAATCGTGCCGTGGCCCGCCAATTCGATCGCCTGTCCACCGGCGAACAGGAAGGCCGGCACGCTTTCGAACGAAACCGCACCGGCCTTGCCGTCCCTGACCTCGACCGAGGCGACGACCAGCCCGCACGGCGCCTCGATATTGACTGTCGTGACTGGTTCCTGTTTCGCCACCAGCCCTTCATCGATGGCGTAGCGGCCGAGCGCGACGATGGCGTGGCCGCACATCGTCGAATAGCCCTCATTGTGCATGAACAGCACGGCGAGGTCGGCGCCGGGCAGGTCCGGCTCGACCAGCAAGGCGCCATACATGTCGTAATGGCCGCGTGGCTCGAACATCAGGATTTTCCTGAGATGATCGAGATGGTCGCGCACATAGGCGCGCTTTTCCAGGATCGTGCCCTTGGGGATACCGGGATAGCCGCCGGTGACGATCCTTAGCGGCTCGCCGCCAGTATGCATGTCGATCACGGTCAGCGTCATGCGACGGGCCCCATTAATCCGAAGATTTGCCGAAGAGGGCCTGCAATTTGCTGAACGGCATGGCGGCGCGGGTGAAGCCGAAGGTGCCGTCTTGCTGGATTTCGCGTGCCGCCGTTTCCAGCATGCCGTAGGCGAAATTGGTCAGCCACGGCCCGAGCGAGATACGCTTGACGCCGGCCATGGCGAGATCGGCGATGGTAAAACCCGGTACCGCCATGACATTGACCGGCTTGCTGACGGCAGAGCAGAGCGTGCGGATCATCTCGACGTTGCCGATGCCTGGCGCATAGAGTACGTCGGCGCCGGCCTTCTCGAACGCCTGCAGCCGCTTGATCGTGTCGTCGAGGTCGGACTTGCCCCAGAGGAAATTCTCGGCCCGCGCAGTGAAGACGAAATCGCGTTTCAGGGCCCGCGCCGCTTCCACGGCCGCCGCAACGCGTTCGACGGCGTGCGCAAAATCATAGATCGGCTTGTCCGGATCGCCGGTGTGGTCTTCGATCGAGCAGCCGGCAAGGCCGGCAGCTTCCGCCGCGAAGATGGTTTCGGCGGCCTGCTCGGCGCTGTCGCCCTTGCCTTTCTCGAGGTCGGCCGAGACCGGCAGGCTGGTCGCCGCGGTCACTTCGCGGCAATGGTGGATCATCTGGTCGAAGGTCACCGCGCCGTCCGGCAGGCCGCGCGAAAAGGCAAAGCCGGCGCTGGTCGTCGCCAGCGCCGTGAAGCCGAACGAGCCGAGCAGCTTGGTCGTGCCGATATCCCAGGGATTGGGCACGACGAAGGTCGAGGCATGCAGGTCGCGAAAGATCTTGCCCTTGTCCATGGTAGTTCCCCCATCATATGCGGTGTGGCCGAACGGATTTTATCCTGCTCCATCTGGCCGGGCAAACGAATGCGGTTGGTTCAGAAGCGTTTGGCGTTCTCTCCTGCCAATTTGTCCAGCGCGTCGGAATCCTTGGCATAGTGCGACGTTGTCTTGTCCCAATGATAGGTGACGGAGATGTCGTGAGATTCAGGTTTGGGCGGCTGGTCATCGCAGCTTTCGTCGTTCACGACGGTGGCATCGGTCACCGTTACCTTGATCGCCGCATGGCGTCGGCCCTCTGCGATGGCTTTAAAGGCAACGTCCTGCGTCCGGCTATAGGCACACACGTGCTCGTCGAACAAATAGATGATGTCGATCAGCTTCAACTTGTCCCTGGCGACCATAATCAGCGGGACGATCATATAGTTCTGGTTTGAATTGGAATGCGAACTCTCGATCATGAGGATATCATCATTGGCGCCGATGCCGAGCTTGCCGGGTTCGCGGAAATAGGTGCTGCGGTCGAGGGCGACATTGGCGGCGTCGAGCAGCCTTGGTTTGCCCGTAATGTCGTAGAGCGCTAGCACCGCATAGCCTTCTGCGCTGTCTGAGGAATCGCCGAGATCGAACAGCATGGTCAGGCGGTCCTTGCCTCCCGCCTTGATGGCAAGCACGGAGGCATTGGAAAAGCCTGAGGTTTCGGGCGGCGAGCCGCCGCTGTCGGGTCCCTCGATATGGCGCATCGCGATCGGCAGCCCGCCCCTGTAAAAGCCATTCTTGTCGGCGGCGAGGTCTGGAATGATCATCCTGGCGAGGTCGAGATAGGTGATGTCTTTTTGGCCGGGCAGTGGGCTGCCGAGCTCCGGAAGGCTGGCGTCTTGCGCGCCGGCTGCGGTCCACAGCAATGGCAGCAGCATCACGGCGAGGATGAAGCGAAGCAGGTTCGTCGGCATGGTCGCCTCAGGCTGTCGGGCGCGCGGAACGTAGCACAGCCTCCCAACCCGTCCAGTCCGTCAGCCAGCTCAGTGGATCGGCACCAGCCCGGCCAGTTCGCGCATGTCGTCGAACAGGATGCCGCCGGCCTGGATAAGGCCGTCGCGGTCGGAATAGGGATCGGCGTGATAGGAAAACACCCGCATGCCGGCCGCGATGCCGGCCTGCGTGCCAGCGACGCTGTCCTCGATGACGATGCAGTCGGCAGGTGCAAAGCCCACGGTTTTCGCAGCATGCAGGAACAGGTCCGGAAACGGCTTGCCGCGCGCGACCATCGTCGAGGAAAACATCGCGTGTTCGAACAGCGGCAACAGCCCGGTCTGGCCAAGTGTGATGTGCATCTTCGACACCCGGGCCGAGGTGGCGACGCAATAGGCGATCCCGGCTGACCGCACGGCCTCGACGAATTCGCGGACATAAGGGATTGCTTCGACGCCGTGGGCGAACAGGTCTGGCAGGCCGGCGTTCCAGCGATCGACAAAATCGGCGCCAAGCCTGACGCTGGTCTCTTCTTCGATCTCTTTCTGCACCGACGCCATGCTGCGGCCGGAGAAATTCTTGCGGCAATATTCGAAGCTTGTCGGATAGCCGGCAGCGGTCAGCCATTCGGCAAGGCGCCGATTGGCCAGGTTCTCCGTATCGACCAGGATCCCGTCGCAGTCGAAGATGACAAGTTTAGGCAGTTCAGGCATCAGGCGGTGCCGGTCGATCCGAACCCGCCCGCGCCGCGCGCCGTGCCGCCGGCCAGGTTGCGCTCTTCCACGGCGGCTTGCGTCACCGCGGCAAAAACGATCTGGGCGATGCGCATGCCGCGCGTCACGGCAAAGTCCTCGTCGCCGAGATTGACCAGCAGCACCTTGACCTCGCCGCGATAGTCGCTGTCGATGGTGCCGGGCGTGTTGAGGACGGTCAGCCCATGTTTGAAGGCAAGGCCTGAGCGCGGCCGCACCTGGCCTTCCATGCCTTCGGGAATTTCCAGGATCATCCCGGTCGGCACCAGAGCGCGTTTTCCGGGCAGGATCAGCAGCGGCCTGTCGTCGGGCACCGCGGCGCGCAGATCCATGCCGGCAGCACCGGTGCTTTCATAAGCAGGAAGGGGAAGTCCTTCAGCATGCGGCAACCTGACGAAGCCGACGGTCGGACCGATGACGGAGGGAGTTTGAAGGGCTGCGCGCATAAAATCGATCCTATCGGCGCGAACGGCGATTCGGTCAACTCGCCCGCAAGCCTATCAACGGCTTTCTTTCAGGCATCAGTATGGCCTGAGGTGTGTTGAGATTCAGGTCAGGCCGAGTCGAAACCCGTCGTTTGCAGGCCGGCATCACCTGAATATCGACATACCTTAGCGCAATTCCATCGGAACCACCGTCGTCTCCTTGATCTCCTCCATCACGAAAGAGGCGGAAACATCAGACAGCGCCACCTTGGCGATCAGCCGCTGGTAGAGCCGGTCATAGGCCTTCACGTCGGCGACGCGGGCGCGCAGAACGTAGTCGAGGTCGCCGGACATGCGGTAGACGCCGATGATCTCGGGAAAGCCGGTCACTGCCGCCCGGAATCTCTGCAGCCACTCCGGATCGTGGTTGGACGTGCGGATCAGGATGAAGACGGAAAGGCCAAGCCCGAGCTTTTCGGCATCGACCAGCGCCACCCTGCCGGTGATGACACCGGCCTCCTCCAGCCGCTTCACCCGGCGCCAGCAGGCATTGCGCGACAGCGCCACCCGTTCCGACAACTGGTCGACCGACAGCGTGCCGTCGCGTTGCAACTCGGCGAGCAATTTCCGGTCGATTTCGTCAATTTCCAGCGCCATGTGGGATATTTGTCCCATGGATCACCGAAATACAAGGACATTTTGAGACCGATGAACCGGCGAAGCATGTCAGGATACTCATATCAGGAACTTCAAGCGCTGAAGGGGAACCAGCATGTCGGTCGCAAGGATTTTCACCTCTCATCCGGCCAAGGTCGGCGAAACCTATTTCAGCCACATGGGCTTTGCCGCCTGGTTTTCGTCGCGCCTGTTGATGGCGGCGGGCGCCGCGCTCGTTCATGCTTTCTTGCCATTTCTGTTTGAAACTACCGCCAGCCGAATCGTTCGCGAGCTTTACGAGCGGACGCACAACAGAGGCACGCACGCGACCAAGGAGCCTGCGGCTCTTATGGATCGCGCCTAGAGGGCGACAGAAACGATGTGCCGGTGGGCGGCCTATCTGGGTGAAGCGGTCTTTCTCGAAGACATCCTCACGGCGCCCTGTCACTCGCTGATCGCCCAGAGCCATTGTGCTCAGGAAGCGAAATCGCCGACCAATGGCGACGGCTTCGGCCTAGCCTGGTATGGCGACCGCCCGGAGCCGGGTCTCTATCGCGATATCCTGCCGGCCTGGTCCGATCCCAATCTGAAAAGCCTGTGCCGACAGATCAAATCCGGCCTGTTCCTCGCCCATGTGCGGGCGTCGACCGGCGGCGCCACCAGCCGCATGAACTGCCATCCATTCATCTCCGGCAGCTGGTCGTTCATGCACAACGGCCAGATCGGCGGCTTCGAGAAAATCCGCCGCGCGCTGGAGAACTCGCTGTCCGACGCCGTCTTCGACCAGCGCGAAGGCACCACCGATTCCGAACTGTTCTTCCTGCTGATGATCGATGAGGGATTGACCGGCGATCCGCAAGGCGCCGTCTCCCGCGCCACCAGCCGCGTGCTCGAAGCCTCGCGCCGCGCCGGCCTCGAACCGGCGCTGAAGCTCACCGCCGCCTTCTCGGATGGCCAGGCGCTGCACGCGGTGCGCTACGCCACCGACGCTCACGCGCCGACGCTCTACACGTCTGTCCTGCGCAAGGGCGGCGGCCGCTGCATCGTGTCCGAACCGTTCGACCGCGAGGGCGGCGACTGGCAGGCGATCCCGCCGGCGAGTTTTGTCACGATCAGCGGCGATGACATCAGAATTCGCCCGTTTGCTCCGGCGGCGGCGAAGTTCGCGCTGGTGGGGTAGCTGCAAACTGCGGCAACGTCGCGGGACAGCGCCCCTCTGGCCTGCCGGACATCTCCCCCCACAAAGTGGGGAGATTGGCTATTTGCGTGGCCTTCGCCAATCGCCAAGGTTGCTGGAACGAGCCAAACCTGCCGATCTCCCCACTCGTGGGAGAGATGGCCGGCAGGCCAGAGGGGGGCGCCGTAGAGTGCCGACATCAAAGACTATCGGCACAATTTCAATCAAACGCGGCCAACCCTCGAATGCTCCACTCCACTTGAAGTATGCCGTGGATGCTGCCGGCCTATGGCGCTGTCTTCAACCACAGCGGCCATCCAGCCATTTCCATCCCCTGAGGACAGGACAGCACCGGCCTGCCGATCGGCCCGCAACTGGTCGGCAAACGCTGGTCGGAGTCACGACTGCTCGGCAGCGCCAGGGTAATCGAACCACTCACCGGCGGCTTTCGCCGTCCGCCTGCCTATTGAGCGAAGCGCGACAATCCATAAGGGGCAAGTAAGGGGTCGCGCTCGCCGTCGAGAATTTCCCTTGTGGCGAACAGGCCGACGGCCGGCGCCAGCGTGATGCCGGAATGCATGACGGCGACATAGACACCGTCCATGCCCTCAGCGCGGCCGACGATTGGAAAGCCATCGATCGGCGTCGGCCGGTAGCCGACCGTGTGGAAATCGAGTTCCAACCCGTCGCTGTCGCGCAGCATGGCTTTCATGGCCGCAAACAGCGCGTGGGCGGTGGCTTCGGCATCCATGCCCGGGTCGGCGCCGCCAAAATCCGAGCCGGCGATGATGCGACCTTCCGCTGTCTGGCGCATGTGCAGCCGCTCGGCCAGCACCAGCCCGTTGAGCCGCTTTTCGGTGGGCCGCGAATGGACGATCAGGCCGGGCGGCGTTTCGATCGGCAGGTTGATCCCGGCGGTCGCGGCGATCTCCGGCGAGCCGACGCCAGCCGCGATCACCACCTCGTCTGATGCAATCAATCCATGCGATGTGTCGACACCGGTGATCCTGCCGCCGGTCTGGACCAGGGCCGTCACCGTGCTGGAGATGATCTTCGCGCCATGTCGCTCCGCGTCCGCCAACAGCGCGCGCGTGGCAGTCACCGGTTCGGCGACGCCTTCCTCAGCCACATACAGGGCAAAATCCGGAAGCTCGGTGAGATTGGGCTCGATGCGCGCAGCACCGGCGCGGTCGACTTGGCTGATACCATAGCCCCAGGCGGAATGTTCCGTGGCGTAGGCTTCCATGTCGGCCACCGGCAAATCCCAGCACAGGCCGCCGCACCAGCTCAGCGGTAGGCCGGGAAGGTCCCGCGCCAGCCGCGTCCACTCTGCCATCGCGCGGGTGCGCAGCCGGAAATACGGCTCCGGATTGCCCCAGCTGGCATTGATCCAGGCGAACGAGTTCGGCGTCGCCACCCCTCCGGCAGCACTGTCGGCAATCACCGTCACTTGCGCACCCGCTCTGCTCAGATGCCACGCGATGGAGGCGCCGATGATGCCGGCGCCGATGACGATCACTTGTTTCGCCGCAGTCATGCTTGCTCCTCTGCCTCGTCATCCCGAGGGATGTTCATCCAGTGCCACCTCGGCAGCCGCTTGCCAACATCGCGCAGCGCAAAATATGCGGCAATGCACTGGCCGGAGCCACAGCACGGCTGAGCTGTATGCTCGGATGGTGAGGCGGCGATCAGCAGAGTCCGAGCCGCCGGACCGGTCGACAGGCCCGCACTGCGCTGCTAGAAGCCCGGCCTGTCACACGGAAATCCCAGAGAATGCCCGAAGCAATAGAAGAAGAAGTGGCGCGCCGCCGCACCTTCGCGATCATCGCGCACCCGGACGCCGGCAAGACCACGCTCACCGAAAAGCTGCTGCTGTTCGGCGGCGCCATCCAGCTTGCCGGCGAGGTCAAGGCCAAGAAGGACAAGATCCAGACGCGGTCGGACTGGATGAAGATCGAGCGTGAGCGCGGCATTTCAGTCGTCACTTCGGTGATGACCTTCGAGTATGAGGACAATGTCTTCAACCTGCTCGACACGCCCGGCCACGAGGATTTCGCAGACGACACCTATCGCACGCTATCGGCGGTCGACTCGGCCGTCATGGTCATCGATGCCGCCAAGGGTATCGAGCCGCGCACGCTGAAGCTTTTCGAAGTCTGCCGGCTACGCGACATCCCGATCATCACCTTCGTCAACAAGATGGATCGCGAAAGCCGCGATCCGTTCGAGATTCTGGATGAGATCGAGCAGAAGCTGGCGCTGGATACGGCGCCGATCACCTGGCCGATCGGCCGGGGCAAGAATTTTTCCGGCACCTACCATCTGGCGCTGAACGCCGTGCGCAGGGGCGACGACGAGAAGGAGCGCACGCCGGTCAACGGTCCCGATTCCAACCGCGTCGCCGGCCTTTTGCCGGAGAACGAGCGCGAGGCCTTCATCGAGGAGCTGGAGCTGGCGCGGGAAGCGTGCAGACCCCTTGATATAGAAGCCTTCCGCGAGGGTCACCTGACGCCGGTCTATTTCGGCTCGGCGCTGCGCAATTATGGCGTGCGCGACCTGATCGAGGCGCTCGGCGCTTTTGGACCGCCGCCGCGTGCTCAAGAGGCCGACACCCGCAAGGTCGAGGCGACCGAAGAGAAGATGACGTCCTTCGTCTTCAAGATCCAGGCCAACATGGATCCCAACCACCGCGACCGCATAGCCTTCGTCCGCGTCTGTTCGGGCAAGCTCGAGCGCGGCATGAAGGCCAAGCTGGTACGCACGGGAAAACCGATGTCGCTGTCGGCGCCGCAGTTCTTCTTTGCCCGCACACGCGTCACCGCCGACGAGGCCTTTGCCGGCGACGTCGTCGGCATTCCCAACCACGGCACGCTGCGTATTGGCGATACGCTGACCGAGGGCGAGGAAATCCTGTTCCGCGGCGTTCCGAATTTCGCCCCGGAAATCCTGCGCCGTGTCCGCCTCGGCGACGCGATGAAGGCCAAAAAGCTGAAGGAAGCGCTGCACCAGATGGCAGAGGAGGGCGTCGTGCAGCTGTTTTCGCCCGAGGACGGCTCACCGGCCATCGTCGGTGTCGTCGGCGCGCTGCAACTCGACGTCCTGAAGGAACGGCTGAACTTCGAATACACCCTGCCGGTCGAATTCGAGATGTCGCGCTTTTCCGTGTGCCGCTGGATCTCGGCCGACGACAAGGCCGAGGTCCTGCGTTTCATCGAGGCGCATCGCGGCGACATCGCCCGCGACCTCGACAATGATCCGGTGTTCCTCGCCCAGCACGCCTTCTCGCTGAACTACGAAGCGGAGCGCTGGAAGGCGATCAAGTTTGCCACGATCAAGGACTATCAGGTCCGCGACAGAGCGGCGTAAGTCGCGCTTTTTCCTTCTCCCGTTCACGGGGAGAAGGTGCCCGAAGGGCGGATGAGGGGCGGCGCGACCCTCGACTATCCTCTGGCAGCTTCCTCGATCTTGGCGATGTCGATCTTGCTCATCTGCATCATCGCCGACATCACGCGGCCGGCCTTGGCCCGGTCCGGATCCAGGAGCAGGCGCGGCAGCTGCTCCGGCACAACCTGCCAGGAGACGCCGAATTTATCCTTCAGCCAGCTGCATTGCGATGGTTGGCCGCCACCTTCGATGAATTTGTCCCAGAAGTAATCCACCTCTTCCTGCGTCTTGCAGTCGATCGACTGCGACATCGCTTCGCTGTGCTTGAACTGCGGTCCACCATTGAGCGCCTGGAACTGCACGCCGTCGAGTTCGAACGTGGTCACCAACACCTTGCCTGCATCGGCGTGGCCTTCGGGCCAACGCATCACGCTCAGCACCTTGGAATTCTTAAAGATGGAGACGTAGAAGTTCATGGCCTCTTCGGCCTGGCCGTCGAACCACAGGCAGGTGGTGATCTTTTGCATGTCGTGCTCCTCGTGCTGTTTCGGTCGCTGTTCCTGTGAAACGGCTGACTCCGAACATGGTGCCATCTCCTTGCCGTCTGCCCAAGGACGGACATGCAGCGCGCCATCCGACAGTGCCACGCATTTTTTTGAGAGAATCTGGCGCATTGCAAAATTGTGGCCAGACCATACTTGCGCGTCTATAACGCCTGCGGTCCGAATTCAGCTCCGCCGCGCCAACCCCTGGGCTGCGGCCAGCCACCAAGGAAAAAACATGCCTGCCTATCGTTCCCGCACCACCACCCATGGCCGCAACATGGCCGGCGCTCGCGGCCTCTGGCGCGCCACCGGCATGAAGGACTCGGATTTCGGCAAGCCGATCATTGCGGTGGTCAACTCCTTCACCCAGTTCGTGCCGGGCCATGTCCATCTGAAGGATCTCGGCCAATTGGTCGCGCGCGAGATCGAAAAGGCCGGCGGCGTTGCCAAGGAATTCAACACCATCGCCGTCGATGACGGCATCGCCATGGGCCATGACGGCATGCTCTATTCGCTCCCGTCGCGCGAGCTGATCGCCGATTCCGTCGAATACATGGTCAACGCACATTGCGCCGACGCCATGGTCTGCATCTCCAATTGCGACAAGATCACGCCCGGCATGCTGATGGCCTCGTTGCGCCTCAACATCCCGACCGTCTTCGTCTCCGGCGGTCCAATGGAAGCCGGCAAGGTGGTGCTCGCCGGCAAGACGCAGGCGCTCGACCTGGTCGATGCCATGGTCGCGGCCGCCGACGACAAGATCTCCGATGAGGACGTCAAGGTCATCGAGCGCTCGGCCTGCCCGACCTGCGGCTCCTGCTCGGGCATGTTCACCGCCAATTCGATGAATTGTTTGACCGAGGCGCTTGGCCTGTCGCTGCCCGGCAACGGCTCGACATTGGCGACGCATGCCGACCGCAAGCGTCTGTTCGTCGAGGCCGGCCACCTGATCGTCGATCTCGCCCAGCGCTATTACGAACAGGACGACGAAACCGCACTGCCGCGCAACATCGCCTCGAAGGGCGCTTTCGAGAACGCCATGACGCTCGACATCGCCATGGGCGGTTCGACCAACACCGTGTTGCATATCCTGGCTGCCGCGCATGAGGGCGAGATCGATTTCGATCAGGACGACATCGACGCGCTGTCGCGCAAGGTGCCGGTGCTGTGCAAGGTTGCGCCCGCCAAGTCCGACGTCCACATGGAAGACGTCCACCGCGCCGGCGGCATCATGGCGATCCTCGGCCAGCTCGACAATGCCGGCCTGCTCAACCGCGACCTGCCGACGGTGCATACGTCAACCCTGGGCGAGGCGCTCGACCATTGGGACATTTCCCGCACGACCAGCCAGAGCGTGCGCGATTTCTTCCTCGCCGCCCCTGGCGGCGTGCCGACGCAGGTCGCCTTCAGCCAGGAGCGCCGCTGGGACGAGCTCGATCTCGACCGCGAGAAAGGCGTTATCCGCTCGACCGAACATCCCTTTTCCAAGGATGGCGGCCTTGCCGTGCTGAAGGGCAATCTGGCGCTCGACGGCTGCATCGTGAAGACGGCGGGCGTCGATGAATCGATCCTGAAATTCACCGGCCCGGCCCGCGTGTTCGAAAGCCAGGATTCGAGCGTCAAGGCGATCCTGTCCAATGAGATCAAGGCCGGCGATGTCGTCGTCATCCGCTATGAAGGACCGCGCGGCGGCCCCGGCATGCAGGAGATGCTCTATCCGACCAGCTATCTGAAGTCGAAGGGCCTCGGCAAGGCCTGCGCTCTGGTTACTGACGGCCGCTTCTCCGGCGGCACCTCGGGTCTGTCGATCGGCCATGCGTCGCCGGAAGCTGCCGAAGGCGGTTTGATCGGACTGGTGCAGGAGGGCGATACGATCGAGATCGACATCCCGAACCGCAGCATCCGCCTGGCTGTCGATGAGGCGGAACTCGCTGCGCGACGGGCGGCGATGGAAGCCAAGGGCGCCATGGCCTGGAAGCCGGAGGAAAAGCGCAAGCGCAAGGTGACGACCGCCTTGCGCGCCTATGCCGCCATGGCCACCAGCGCGGCCAAGGGCGCGGTGAGGTTTGTGCCGGAGTGAGGTTTCTTCCTTCTCCCCCTGTGGGAGAAGGTGTCGCCGCAGGCGACGGATGAGGGGTGTTCCAGAGAACACCGATGTCTCACTCCGCTGGAACACCCCTCATCCGTCTCGGCGCCGCGCGCCGATCCACCTTCCCCCACAAGTGGGGGAAGGGAAGAGAAGTGCTACGGCATCAACTGATACTCATAGAGCTTCTGGTAAAGCCCGCCCTGCTTGAGCAAGGCCTTGTGCGGGCCGCTTTCCACCACCTTGCCGGCTTCGAGCACCACGATTGTGTCGGCCTGGTGCACGGTCGACAGACGGTGCGCGATGACGATCGTCGTGCGGCCTTCCGTCAATTGCTGCAGCGCGTCGCGGAACAGCGCTTCCGATTCGGCGTCGAGCGCGCTGGTCGCTTCGTCCAGCAGCAGGATCTCCGCATTGCGTAACATGGCGCGTGCGATCGAGATCCGTTGGCGCTGGCCGCCCGACAGTAAGCCGCCATTCTCGCCGACATCCGTCTCGTAGCCTTTCGCCTGCGCGCTGATGAAGTCATGCGCGTTGGCCGCCTTGGCGGCGGCGATCACCTCATCGTCGGTCGCACCCTCGCGCCCAAGCCGGATGTTGTGCATGATGGTGCCGGCAAACAGGAACGTATCCTGGCTGACATAGGCGATCTTTTCCCGCAGCGATGCGAGCGTCGCATGGGAAATATCCTGACCGTCGAACAGCACCCTGCCGCTCTGCGGATCATACATGCGCATGATCAGGTTTAGAATCGTCGACTTGCCGCCGCCGGAAGGCCCGACCAGCGCCGTCATCTTGCCGGGCGCAAGCGTCAGATCGAACCTGTCCAGCACCGGCGGCCCTTTCTGATAAGCGAAGTCGACGGTGTCGAACCGGATCTCGCCCGGTCCGGCCAGAAGCGGCTTCGCGTCCGGCTTCTCGACCAGAGTGAGTGGCTGGTCGGCGAGATCGAACATCATGCGCACGCCGACAATGCCGCTTTCCAGCGATATGCGCACGCGCGCAAGGCGCTTTGCCGGCTCATAGGCAAACAGGAGTGCCCCGATGAAGGCCATGATGTTTCCCGGCATCTGGCCGCCCTGCAAGACCAGGAAGCCGCTGACGAAGATGGCCCCGGCAATAGCCAGCCCGGCCAGCGTCTCCATCACCGGGCTTGTCGCAGCCTCCAGCGTCGCGATGTTATTGGCCCGGTTCTCGACGTCCGACACGGCCTTGTACATGCGGTTGCGCATCGCGCCTTCGAGGTTGAAGGATTTGACGACGCGCACGCCGATTGCCGTTTCCTGCATCACCTGCACGATCTGGCCGACCGAGCGAAACTCCATCGCGGCGAACTTGCGAACACGTTTCAGGATGCGGTTGACCCCGTAGATAGCCAAGGGGCCGACGACGAAGCAGATTATAGACAAGGCTGGCTGCTGCCAGACCATGACTCCTACCAGGACGACCAGCGACAACAGATCGCGCACATAGGACGTGACAACGAGGTCGAGCACGTTGCGTGCCGCCTGCGCATTGTTGGTCATGCGTGTGATCAGGTCGGACGACGAGGTCGAATGGTAGAATTCGATGCCTTGCGCCAGGATGCGGTCGTAGATCTTGCGCTGGCGGTCGGCGATGATGGCGTTGCCGACACGGCTCATGAAATAGGCCTGAATGAAGTTGGCGAGGCCCTTGAGGATGAAGATCGTGGCGACCCCGCCCGCAATCAGGTTGACCCGGTCAATCCGCTTGAAAACTACGAATTCGTCGGTGATCTCTTTGAGAATCCAGGCGCTGGCGCCGGTCGTGGCGGCCACCACAAGCATCGACAAGATCGCGGCGCCGTAGCCAAACCTGTGCTGATAAAAGGATTCCCGGATCAACCTCGCGACGAGGCGCTGGTTTTCCGTCGAGCGGAAGAAACGAAACAAACGGCGGATCCTTGAAACCGGGACAACGAAGGCGGCTTATAGAGGGAGTTGCGGCCGGATGAAACCATCCGCGGCCGCCGCGGACAAATCGCTGTTGCAAGCGGCATCGACGGGATGCGATTTTCAGCCTCGGCTATATCAGATGATTCTTTTAACGGGATGACGACGGATGGATTTCGACCTTATCGTTCGCGGCGGCACACTGCCTGATGGCAGGGTTGCCGACATCGGCATCAACGGTGAGACGATCGCGGCGATCGAGCCCGTTCTCCAGGGTTCCGCGCGGACGAAGGTCGACGCCCATGGCAATCTGGTCTCGCCGCCCTTCGTCGATCCGCATTTCCACATGGACGCGACGCTCTCCTACGGCATTCCGCGCATCAACGCGTCGGGTACGCTGCTCGAAGGCATTTCGCTGTGGGGCGAGTTGAAGCCGCTTTTGACGCATGAGGCGGTGCGTGATCGCGCGCTGGCCTATTGCGACTGGGCGGTGTCGATGGGCCTGCTCGCCATCCGCACCCATGTCGATGTCTGCGATGACCGCCTGCTGGCGGTCGAGGCGCTGCTCGAGGTCAAGAAGACGGTCGCTCCCTACATCGATCTGCAATTGGTCGCCTTCCCGCAGGACGGGTTTTATCGCTCTCCATCGGCGCGTGAAAACACCATCCGCGCGCTCGACATGGGCGTCGACATCGTCGGCGGCATCCCGCATTTCGAGCGCACCATGGCCGACGGCACGCGCTCGGTAACGGAGCTGTGCGAGATCGCGGCCAGCCGCGGCCTGATGGTCGACCTGCATTGCGACGAGACCGATGATCCGCTGTCGCGCCATATCGAGCAGTTGGCCTATGAAACGCAGCGTCTTGGTCTGCAGGGCAAGGTCGCCGGTTCGCACCTCACCTCGATGCATTCGATGGACAATTACTACGTCTCGAAGCTGCTGCCGCTGATCGCCGAGGCCGGCGTCTCGGTCATTCCCAATCCGCTGATCAACATCATGCTGCAGGGCCGCCACGACACCTTCCCGAAGCGCCGCGGCCTGACCCGGGTCAAGGAAATGCTGGCGCTCGGCATTCGCGTCGGCTGGGGCCAGGATTGCGTGCTCGATCCCTGGTATTCGCTGGGCACAGCCGACATGCTCGACGTCGCCTTCATGGGTCTGCACGTCGCTCAGATGTCGAGCCCGGCCGAGATGGCGCGCTGCTTCGACATGGTCACCAACGTCAATGCCGCGATCATGGGCCTCGATCATCTCGGCCTGGCGGTCGGCAAGCGCGCCAGCCTTGTCGTCCTCGATGCCGGCAATCCGGTCGAGGCCCTGCGGCTGCGCGCCGAGCGCCTGTGCGTCATTGCCAGGGGCAAGGTGGTGGCGGAGCGGACGAAGCAGGAAACCAGGCTGTCCATCGGCGGAAGGCCGGGAATGGTGAACCGGCGGCACATATCCAGCTCCAATCAAAGAGATAGAGCATGATGTCGTCCGAAAACCGCTTCACACTTTTCGGCATCATGCTCTAGATACAGCCGATTCCCGGCGCTGGTCTTACCCATCGCCCGAATTCTCCTCGTCAAAGCCGCTGCTTCCGTCTACGACGCGGGCTTACAAGGGGGAGGAATCGGGATCGGCATGACGCAGCCCGTGGCGCAGAATTCGACGATCAGGAATGTGCTTTTGGCCGGCATTCTGCTGATGCTGGCCGGCGATTTCCTGTTTGCGCTGAACGACGCCATGGGCAAATGGCTGGTCGCCAGCTTCTCCGTCGGCCAGGTGGTGCTGATCCGCTCCATCGGCGCCTTCTTCGTGCTCGGCCCGATGATCGCCAACCAGGGCCCGGCCAAGCTGTTTCGCATGGAACGCCTGGAGCTGCAGCTGCTGCGGGTGGTGATGACCACGCTCGACACCGCGCTCTTCTATGCCGCCGTGGTCTATCTGCCGCTGGCCGATGTGATGAGTTTCTACATGGCGGGGCCGATCTACGTCGCGGCACTCTCGCACCTCTTGCTTGGCGAAAAGGTCGGCTGGCGCCGCTGGATGGCGATCCTGCTCGGCTTCTGCGGTGTGCTGATCATGCTGAAACCCTCGTCGGCGGCGTTCTCGCTGTCATCAGGCTTTGCGCTGGTGGGCAGTATCTCCTTCGCCTTCGCCATCATCCTCAACCGCCGGCTGCGTGGCACCAGCGACACCAATCTGGTGACATGGCAGACCATCGGCACACTGCTGGTCGGCGGCGTGCTGAGCATCGGCGCCTGGCAGACGCCGTCGGCGCTCGATCTCGGCGCCATGCTGCTGCTCGGCATCGTCTCCTGCGGCGCCCATCTGATGATCACCAGGGCGCTCAAGCTGGCGCCGGCCTCGACGCTGGCGCCGCTGCATTACACGCTGCTGCTGTGGGCGGTGGTGTTCGGACTGGTGTTCTTCGGCGACGTTCCAGGCCCGCGCATCCTGATCGGCTCGGGCATCGTCGTTCTCGCCGGTCTGTTCATCTTCCATCGCCAGAAAGTGGTCGAGACCACGGTGCCGCCCGAAAACGTTCCGAAGGGCGTGAATTAGTCCAGGCTCACCCCCGGCGGATCGCCGCCAGATGCCGTGAAAACTCGGACGTCTCCATCAGCGCCTTGCAGCGCGCGAACCGCCCGTCGGCATAGGCGCGAAAATCATCGACCGGGTTGTTGTTGGCGAGCTGGATCAGCCCCCACAGCGTCCACAACAGGTCGCACATCGCCTTGTAGATGACGATGCGGCCGCGCTGCGCCGGCCTCGCCTCGCCGCCGAAATAGGCGCGCATCATCTCTTCGTCTTGCGCCAGATCGAATTTACCTTCCACGGAGAGGTCGCCAAGGTCCCAGAGCGGGTCGTTCATGCCCGAATATTCCCAGTCGACGATCCACATCCGCTCGCCGGTGTCGAGGAAGTTTTCGCACAGCGGATCGCAATGACAGGCGACGAGAGGCAGCGGATGGGCGGCCAGCGCCGACCGCACGCTCTCGGCGTCGCGCACCACGTCATGATAGCCGGCGGGCAGGGCGATCTCCTTGGTGGACAGCACCTTGAGATAGTCGTCGATCATCGCAAACAGCTCGAAGCGGAAGGGAAACACCGCGCCTGAATTGTGCAGCTTGCGAAAGGCCTCGCCGGCGCGGGCTGGACTGCCCGGCCGAACCTTGAATTTCTCCTCCGACATGGTTTCGGCGCCGGCGATGTAGCGTGTCACCATCAACCCGGTGCCGGCATCGACATGCAGCACCTCGGGACTGACCCCTGCTTTTGCAGCTTCGCGTGCAGCCACCGCTTCGTTGGCCCGGTTGATGTATTCCTCGGTGCCCTTGCCGGGAATGCGCAGGCAGAAGTCGCCGGCCTTGAAGACGAGATTGGTGAGGCCGCCCAGCCGTTCCAGCGGCCCGCTGTAGCCGGCCAGCATGGGAATGGCGTCCAGTGCCGCGCGCGCCTCGTCTGTAATCATGCCTGCGCCCCCACACACTGTTATTTGTCGCGGCAACGGTTCCACAATTTTCGCGCTTTGGCTATCATCACTGCGAGATCAAAAATTGGCGGACTGGATCAAAGTGGCGGACAACAAACATCAGGGTGCGCTTGGCGCGGCCTACGCGGCAAAGCGGCCCGAAGAGGTCGCCGCACTTTATGATCGTTGGTCGCAGACCTACGACGCCGACATGTCGGCCGCCGGCTATCGCCATCCGACGATCTGCCTTGCGCTGCTGACCCGCCATCTGCCGCGCGGTTCAGCACCGCTGCTCGATGCCGGGGCCGGCACCGGTCTCATCGGCGAATGGCTTGATATTGCTGGTTACCCGCAAGTCGAGGCACTCGATATTTCACAAGGCATGCTGGATCAGGCAGCCCGCAAGGGTGTCTATTCCGCGCTCCATTGCCTGGCGCTGGGCGGTCATCTGCCCTTTGCCGATGATGCCTATGCCGGAGTGATCTCGGCCGGCGTCTTCACATCAGGTCATGTCGGCGTCGAGGGGCTGGACGAACTGATCCGCATATGCCGGCCGGGCGGCATCATCGTGCTGACGGTCAAGAACTCGCTGTGGGATCAAGGCTTCGCCACGCGCGTCGCTGAGCTCGAGGCGCAGGGCCTCGTCACCCGCGTCGAGGAAACGCGCCCTTATGTCTCGATGCCCGGCGAAGCCGACACCGTGCCCAGCCGCGGCCTCGCACTGCGCGTGACCTGACCTACGCTTTGACCCTCGCGCCTGCCGGGTCGTACATCGGCTCGAGGTGGATCTTGGCCGGCGTCCTCTCCATCGCAACCACCAGTTCGTAGTCGCCCGAGGCGAGAAAATCGTCGCTGACCCCGTCGGCGTTGCGCACGTAGCCGTAGCCGATGGTCTTGCCCAGCGTATAGCCATAACCGCCGCTGGTGAGATAACCGACAGGCTCGCCATTGCGCAGGATGGTTTCGCGGCCGAGCAGCACGATCTCGGGGTCGTCGACCGTGAAGCCGGCAAAGCGTTTCTTCATTGCCGTGCCGCTGGTCTTCTCCAGCGCGCGCCGTCCGATGAAATCCGTGTTCTTGCGCAGCTTGACCGCCCAGCCGAGCCCGGCTTCCTGCGGCGTGTCGTTGGGCGTGATGTCGGAGCCCCAGGCACGATAGCCCTTTTCCAGCCGCAGCGATTCCAGTGCCCGATAGCCGATCGGGCGGATGTCGTGCTTTTTGCCTGCCGCCATCAGCGCGTCGAAGACTTCGCCGGTGGCCGCGAGGGGCACGTGCAGTTCCCAGCCCAACTCGCCGACATAGGTGACGCGCAGCGCCCGAATTGTGTGGCCGGCGATGGCAATCTCACGCACATGGCCGAACGGGAAGCTCACGTTTGAGACGTCGGCTTCGGTCACGGCCGAAAGCACGTCGCGCGCCCGAGGACCCATCAGCGACAGCGTGCCGAAATCCTCGGTGACATCGACAAGCCTGGCATCGAGCCCTTCGCCGATATGATCGCCGATCCACGAGGAATCATGCGTGCGGAAGCCTGTGCCGGTGACGATGTAGAACTTCTCTTCGGCCAGCCGCGCCACCGTCAGATCGGCCTCGATGCCGCCGCGTGTGTTGAGAAGCTGCGTGTAGGTCAGCCGGCCGACCGGCTTGCTGACGTCGTTGGCGCAGACCCAGTCCAGCGCCTTCAGCGCATCGGGCCCGCTCAGCTCGTATTTGGCGAAGGAGGATTGATCGAAGATGCCGACTTTTTCGCGCACATGCCGGTGTTCGTCGCCGACCGCCACAAACCAGTTCTGCCGGCCCATCGAATAGATGTCCTGCGGCTCGACGCCTTCGGGCGCGAACCAGTTAGGCCGTTCCCAGCCGAGCTTCGAGCCGAACACGGCATTTTGCTGTTTCAGCCTGTCGTAGAGCGGCGAGACGATGCGCGGCCTCCCGCTGGCATACTCCTCATGCGGAAAGCCGATCGTATAGTGTTTGCCATAGGCCTCCAGCGTGCGGTCGCAGACCCACTGACGGTCACGGTGCAAATTAGCAAAGCGCCTGATGTCGACCACCCACAGGTCGAGCGGTGCTTCGCCATCGACCACCCACTGCGCCAGCACCCAGCCGGCGCCGCCGCCCGAGGCGATGCCGAAGGCGTTGAAGCCGGCGCCGACAAACATGTTGGCGCATTCGGGCGCTGTGCCGAGAATGAAATTGCCGTCCGGCGTAAAACTCTCCGGCCCGTTGATCATCTGCTTGACGCCGACGGTTTCCAGTGCCGGCACGCGCGCGATCGCTTGGCTCATGTGCTGCTCGAAATGGTCGTAATCATCGTCGAACAGCCTGAATTCCCAATCATTGGGGACGTCGCCGCCGGGGAGACCAGTAGCCCAGGCCTGCGGGTTCGGCTCATAGCCGCCCATCACCAGCCCGCCGACCTCTTCCTTGAAATAGGTGCGCCGGTCCGGATCGCGGATGGTCGGCGCGTCGGTCGCCAGTCCGTCGATCTTCTCGGTGATGATGTACTGGTGCTTCACCGGCTGCAGCGGGACGTTGATGCCGGCCATGGCGCCGACCTGCCGCGCCCACTGGCCGGCGCAGTTGACCACCTTGTCACAAGCAATGTCGCCCTTGTTGGTCGTCACCGCCGTGATGCGGCCGTCCTTCATTTCGAAGCCGATGACGCGGACATCCTCGAACAGTTTGGCGCCATGCATGCGCGCGCCCTTGGCCAGCGACTGCGTGATGTCGGAGGGGCTCCCCTGGCCATCGGTCGGCAGCCAGGAGGCGCCGACAAGATCGCCGGTTTCCATGAGCGGCCACATTGCCTTGACTTCCGCCGGTGATAGCAATTGCATGTCCATGCCGAAGCTTTTCGCCGTCGTCGCCAGCCTTTTGTACTCGGTCCAGCGGTCGGCATTGGTGGCGAGCCTGAGGCAGCCGGTCATCTTCCAGCCGGTGGCAAGGCCGGTCTCGGCCTCGAGGCCCTTGTAGAGGTCGACGGAGTATTTCAGCACGCGGGTGATCGAAGCCGACGAGCGCAACTGGCCGACAAGGCCGGCGGCATGCCAGGTCGAGCCCGAGGTCAGCTTGCCTTGTTCGAGCAGAACGACATCGGCCTTGTGGTCGCGCGCCAGATGATAAGCCGTCGAACAGCCGATGATTCCACCGCCGATGACGACGATGGCGGCCTGGGTCGGCAATGTCATGATTTCTGCATCCCGTACTTCGTTCTGTAGTTTTCCAGCGCCGTGTCGAGCCGGGCGAGGTTTTCCTCGGTGTAGGCGACGTAGTCGATACCGGGCGCGTCGAGATAGAGCTCGGACACCATGCTCCACATCGCCTCGCGCAGCAGCGAGGCGCATTGCATGGCCGCGTGCGAACGGCGGATCGCTTCGTCCGGTTCCTTCATGAAATAGGCGGTCAGGAAGGCGAAGGATTCCTCGTCGCTCATGCCGGCGTTGGAGGCGGCGCCTGCGAGGTCGAACATCGCCGTGTTGAAGCCGGCATATTCGAAGTCGATCAGCCACAGCCTGTTGCCGTCGTCGAGAATGTTGGCCGGCAACAGATCATTGTGGCCAAAGACGATCGGCAGCAGTTTCTGCGCGCGCTCCAGTTCGTCGGCCAGCGTCAGCAGGCGCGGCAGGTCGCTGCGCTTGCGGCTGCCGCCTTCTTCAAGCGTGCGCGCATAGTCGCGAATGACATGGAACACCCAGAACATGAAGCCGGCGCCGGAGACGTGAGTGGGCATCTCCCGGTGAAAGGCGCGCATCAGGGCTGCGACGCGGCCAAGATTGGCGCGTACGTCCTCGGCGAGATAGGTCTTGGCGCCGAGAAACTCCGTCACCATGATGCCCGGTTCGGCATGGCGGACGGCCGGCGCGAAACCGGCGGCATGCGCCGCCCGCGCCGTCATCACCTCGCGCTCGCGAAAGACATGGTGGAACGGATAGTCCTTGCCGAAGCGCACGACATGTCGTCCCGCCGCGTCCGTGACCACATAATTCGCGTTGCTCAGACCGCCGGGCAGCGGTGCGATCTCGATGCCACCGGTCCAGCAGGGCAGGGCGCGGATGCGATCTTCGGCGGTCACGGAATCATCCCTGGTTTGCTGGGCTTCGACAAGGCGCCGTGAACAGCGCAACGACGGCGGGGAGAAACGTAAATAATCTCGTCGGTGCGGGACGCCAGGATCGGTATCCCGCACCGCACCGACGAGCCCCTTGGCCAGGTTTTTGAGCCCGGCATCCGCCCCCGCGGATCTGAAAATTCCTTGTACAGGCACGTTCCCAACGGCCTGATCGCTGAGTTGCGGCTCTGCCCCCAGTCGCAGATCTGAAGCCTGTTGATGTCTTTGATTTCACGCCAGGGTTTCCCGCTTGTCAATGAAAAGCTGTGACTTTTTTTGGGTATTTTGCCTGAAAGCATAAGGTAGTTCCTTTAAAAGCAATTGAATTACCTTAGAATCGGTCAAGAGCATCAGTTCGGGAAACCAGATGGCCCAGTCCAAACGACACGGCGAGATCCTGCGGCTCCTGCAGGAAGAGGGCACCGTCACCATCGCCAGTCTGGCCGACCGGCTGGGCGTGTCGCTCGAGACGGTGCGCCGCGACGTCAAGCCGCTGACCGGTGATGGCTCTGTCCTCAAGATGCATGGCGCCATCGGCCTGCCGTCAATGATCGGCGAAGCGCCGTTCGAGCGGCGCATGCGTGAGAACGCCGACGCCAAGCGCGTCATTGCCCGCATGGTCGCCGCCACCATCCGCGACGGGGAATCCATCATGCTCGACACCGGAACGACGACCTCGTTCCTTGCGCGTGAACTGCTCGGCCACCGGCGCCTGACGGTCGTCACCAATTCCTCGGACATCGCCCGCACGCTGGCCACCATCAACGGCAACAAGGTCTATATGGCCGGCGGCGAGCTGCGCAGCGATTCCGGCGCTGCTTTCGGCGCCTCGGCGATCGATTTTGTCAGTCGCTTCTCGGTCAGTCACGCCATCATTTCCACCGGGGGCGTCGACGCGGTGATGGGCGTCATGGATTTTGATCTGGATGAGGCCGAGTTCGCCCGCATGGTGCTGTCACGCGGCCAGCGGTCCCTCGTCATCACCGATCACTCGAAATTCGGCCGTCTTGGTCTGGTCCAGGTCTGCGGCTTCGACAGCTTTTCCGAACTCGCCACCGACCGCTCGCCGCCGCACGACCTGGCCGCCGCCCTTGCGCAGGCCGGCGCCCGGCTCAGCATCGCCGGCGCGGAAGCCGGGTTCTAGCCGAAGACCAGCGATTGGTGGGCGCAGACGCCCGCAAAGGTGCCACTCGATACTGCAAAGGCGATGTTGTGCATCGAACGTGCCGCGTCGCCGGCGGCGTAGACGCCGGGCAGGGTCGTCTGCTGCCTGTCGTCGACTGATATCACCGTGCCGAGGAGGCCTTCGGTGAAGCCGCAGCCGAGCTGTTCGGCCAGCGGGCTGGCCATGATATTGCGCGGAGCGGTGAACATCGCCCTGACGCCGGCCTTTCTGCCGTCGTCGAGGTGGACGATCAATCCGCCGGAGCCGTCTTCCTCTAGCTCGGCAACGCTGGTGGGCTCAAACCGCACCTTTCGGCTCTCCAGCGCGCGCATCTGCTCTGTGTCAGGTTCGAACAGGCCATTGCCGAACAGCGTGACATCGCCCCAATCGGTGATCAGCTGTGCCTGATGCATGGACATCGGACCGGTTGCGAGCACGCCGAGCGGCCCGCCGGAAACTTCGTAGCCGTGGCAATAGGGGCAGTGCAGCACGCTCTTTCCCCAGAGCTCGGCAAGCCCGGCAACCTCCGGCAGGATATCGCGCACCCCAGTGGCCAGTACCAGCCGTGCCGCGCCGAATGTCTCGCCACCTTCGGTGGTGATTTCGAAATCGCTGCTGCCAGCGGCAAGGGCCTTGTCGGCGCGCCCGTCGACAACCCTGGCTGCCGGATAGGCCAGTAGTTGGCGCCTTGCGTCATCCAGGATTGCGCCGGGCGCGCGCCCGTCATGTCCGAGGAAGCCGTGCGAATGCTCGGCAAAACGGTTGCGCGGCCGGCCGGCGTCGATCACCAGCACCTTGCGTCCTGCCCGCGCCACCTGGATGGCGGCGGACAGGCCGGCAAAGCTGCCGCCGACGACGGCAAGATCATACTGCATGGCTGGAGACTCCAATGAGGTCAAAACGGCGGCGGAAATCGGCGGTCAGGTCAGCCAGCGTGATGCGGCTCAGCTTCTCCGCCAGCAGCCTTTCGGCGGCGATGCGAAAATCGTCGAGCGCGGCGATCACCGCCTGCTCGACGAGGCAGCCGGGGCTTTCCGGATCGGTGCTGAACGGCAGCAGTGTCTCGCCAAGGGCGACGCTGATCTCGGCCAGGGATATTTTCTCGGGCGCCCGCCCGAGCAGCCAGCCGCCACCGTGCCCGCGCGACGAGGTGACGATGCCGGCGTCGCGCAAGCCTGCGATGGTGCGGCGGACCACCACCGGATTGGTGTGGATGAAGGTGGCAAGCTGCTCGGAGGTCAGCGCCTGTTCGGGCTTCTCGGCCATGTGGACGAGAATGTGCAGGGTAGAGGACAGCCGGCTGTTGCGCTTCATGTAACTTAGTTAGTTACGATTGGTGTCGATGTCAAACACGTCTCGTCCGCGCCGAGGCGCAATGTCCACGCAATCCATTCGCGGCAAACAGAACCAGTCGGTGCGCGATTCGCCTCGTATGCCGGCGCCAAGGCGTCGGACCCGACATATGCAACGGATTTCGGGTCCGACGCTGACTGCAGCAAACGCCACGCCGACCGATCGAAGCGTTGGATCCAGGATGGAGGTTGCCTGATGCTTTGTCTTTTCTCCAGAGATGGACCGTGGCACCGTTTGGTGTTGGCGTCACCATGTCGCTTCGCATGACGGGGCCGCTGGCAGCCATCCTCGGCTTCGGTCTGTTGGGCGTCTTCTGCCTGGCCTTCACCGAAAAGATCCTGCCAATTCCGCCCTCGCATGTGCTGCTGCTGTTCCTCGGCATGACGGCGGCGCCGGATGCTTCGACGCTGGCGATCCTGCTGATGGTGACGACGCTTGCGTCCGCCAGCGGCTGCCTTGTCTGGTATGCGGTCGGCCGCCGGGTTGGACCTGACCGTGCCGACAGGCTGGTCGAGCGTTTCGGCAAGTACGTGTTCCTGCGCCACGCGACCTACCGCAGGCTCGGCCAGGCCTATCGGCGCAATCACGTCCGGGTGTCCTTGCTGGCGCAGTTCATGCCGACTGTGCGCAATTACCTGCCGATCGCCGCCGGCGCGCTCTGCCTGCCCGCTTTGCCCTTCGCGGCCGCGACGCTGCTCGGCGCCACGTTCTGGAACGCGGGCTTTCTCACCACCGGCTATCTGCTGCGCGGCAGCGGCCGGGACTCCTTCACGGTGGGCCTGCGCATCATTGTCATCGTCGTGGCTCTGGAGACGGCATTCATGCTTGCGCTGCGCTATGGCCCCGCATGCCGGCGGCGCATCAAGTTGGCGCTCGGTTGAGCGCCAGCTCTCAGGTCATGGGATAAGCTCTGCAGTCGGCTTTCCTTCGTTCGGCCGCCGGTGTTTAGTCCGGGCATGGCTTTCACCATCCGCCAGCTGCAGTTCTTCATCGCCGTTGCCGAGCAAGGCACGGTCTCGGGCGCCGCCCAGAACCTCTCCATCTCGCAATCGTCGGTCACCGAAGCGATCAAGGAACTCGAAAGCGATCTCGGCGTCGAACTGTTCGAACGCCACCCGCGCGGCCTCAACATCACCCACAAGGGTCACCAGTTCCTGCGCCATGCGACGAAAATCCTCGCCGATGTTTCCGACGCGCGCCGCTCTTTCTCCGGCGAGCAGGCGGTGGCGGCCGGCCGGCTGCAGCTCGGCGTCACCTCGCTGGTCGCCGGCTATGTGCTGTCGGATCTGCTCGCCCGCTACCGCCGTGCCTATCCGGGCGTCGAGGTCTCTGCCATCGAGGACAATGGCGATTATCTCGAACACCTCCTGATCGGCGGCAAGCTCGACATTGCCGTCATGGTCACCTCCAATTTGCGCGACCGCACCGCGTTGCAGTCGGAAATCCTCGAAGTCTCGGCCTATCGGCTGTGGCTGCCGCTCGGTCATCCGCTCGTCGGCGCCGACATCATCAGCATTGGCGACATTGCCTCCGAAACGCTGATCATGCTGACCGTCGACGAGATCGAGGAGAATACCGGCAAGCTGCTGACGGCGATCGGCGCCAAGCCGCATGTCGCCTTCCGCACCCGTTCCGTGGAGGCCGTGCGCAGTCTGGTCGCCACCGGTGCCGGCGTGGCGCTGCTGCCCGATCTCGTCTACCGGCCCTGGTCGCTGGAAGGCGACCGCATCGAATCGCGCGATATTTCCGGCTCCTTGCCGGTGGTCCAGGTCGGCATGGTCTGGCGGCGCGGCTCCGGTCTGCCGCAGGCCGCGCGCGATTTCATCGGTCTTGCCCAGTCGCAACGGACGGTCCGCCAGCGTCCCTGAGAGGCCGGCTGCACATCTATCGGAAAAACCGATATCACCCTTCTGATAAATGAATTTGCGAAACCGGAATTTTCAAAGCACTTTCGGTTCAGGGACCAAAGCCGCCATCAGAGCGGCATCAAGCCCAACGGACGAACTGACAGTTTTCAGTCCGCGCGTGACCCCTAACGAAGACCGAAACCGGCTTTCAGGGTCAGGCGCCTAAATGGGAGATCGACAATGAATTCATTCCTGAAGTCATGCACTGCTCTGACGGTCGCGCTGACCTTTTCCGGTCAGGCCGTCGCCCAGGTCAAGGAACTTGGCAAGGGCGAAGGCCAGGTCAACATCGTTGCCTGGCCGGGCTACATCGAGCGCGGCGAAACCGACAAGGGCTATGACTGGGTGACCTCCTTCGAGAAGGAAACCGGCTGCAAGGTCAACGTCAAGACCGCCAACACCTCCGACGAGATGGTCTCGCTGATGAATGAGGGCGGCTTCGACCTCGTCACCGCTTCGGGCGATGCCTCGTTGCGCCTCGTTGCCGGCAAGCGCGTGCAGCCGATCAACACCGATCTCATCCCGAGCTGGAAGACGGTCGACGAGCGCCTCAAGGACGCGCCGTGGTTCACCGTCGGCGGCGCCCACTACGGCGTTCCCTACCAGTGGGGTCCCAACGTCCTGATGTACAACACCGACGTGTTCAAGGAGGCTCCCAAGAGCTGGAACATCGTCTTTGAGGAAATGAAGCTGCCGGACGGCAAGTCCAACAAGGGCCGCGTCCAGGCCTATGACGGGCCGATCCACATTGCGGACGCGGCCAACTATCTGATGTTCCACAAACCGGAACTCGGCATCAAGAATCCCTATGAACTGAACGAGGACCAGTACAAGGCGGCGCTCGAATTGCTGCGCGTCCAACGCACACTGGTTGGCCGCTATTGGCACGACGCCGCCATCCAGGTCGACGATTTCCAGAACGAAGGCGTCGTCGCTTCCGGCTCGTGGCCGTATCAGGTCAACACGCTGGTCGCCGCCAAGAAGCCGGTCGCTTCCACCATCCCGGAGGAGGGCGCCACCGGTTGGGCCGACACCACCATGATGGAGGCCGACGCCGCCAACCCCAACTGTGCCTATATGTGGATGGAACATTCGCTGTCGCCGAAGGTGCAGGGCGATGTCTCGGCCTGGTTCGGCTCACTGCCCGTCGTGCCCGCCGCCTGCAAGGGCAATGAGCTTTTGACCGACGAGGGTTGCAAGACCAACGGCTACGAGAACTTCGACAAGATCAAGTTCTGGAAGACGCCGGTGTCGAAATGCGCCACCCAGAACGATCAGTGCGTGCCCTACTACCGCTGGGTGTCGGACTATATCGGCGTCATCGGCGGACGATGAGCATCCTTACCCTCCCCCTTGTGGGGAGGGTCGACGCATAGCGTCGGGGCGGGGTCTGCTCGGGGTTTTTCGAGACACCCCCACCCGCGGCTTCGTCGCGACCTCCCCAAGGGGGAGGTGGGACGTCGCGCGACATCAACACATCAAACCGGCAACGGACTGACATCTCATGACCTCCGCCGTCTCCTTCCAGAAAGCCTCGCGCCATTTCGGCAGCGTGCGCGCGGTCGACGCGGTCGATCTCGACATCGCGCCGGGGGAATTCTTCGCCATGCTCGGGCCGTCCGGTTCCGGCAAGACCACTTGCCTGCGCCTCATCGCCGGCTTCGAGCAGCCGACATCGGGCTCGATCTCGATCTTCGGCGACCGCGCCGAGGGCGTTCCGCCCTATCGCCGCAACGTCAACACCGTGTTCCAGGACTATGCGCTGTTCCCGCATCTGAACGTGCTCGACAACGTTGCCTACGGGCTGATGGTCAAGGGCGTCGGCAAGGCTGAGCGGCACAAGGCGGCGGAAGAGGCGCTGTCACTGGTGCGGCTGCCCGGCTATGGCGCCCGCCGGCCCGGCCAGCTTTCCGGTGGCCAGCGCCAGCGCGTGGCACTCGCTCGCGCGCTGGTCAACCAGCCAAAGGTGCTGCTGCTCGACGAGCCGCTCGGCGCGCTCGACCTCAAATTGCGCGAGAACATGCAGGAGGAGTTGAAGTCGCTGCAGAAGGCGCTCGGCATCACCTTCGTCTTCGTCACTCACGACCAGGGCGAAGCGCTGTCGATGGCCGACCGCGTCGCCGTCTTCAACGATGGCAAGATCATGCAGATCGGCACTCCGGAAGATATCTACCAGCGGCCGAGGACCCGCTTCGTCGCCGATTTCGTCGGCTCCTCCAACGTGCTGCCGCCGGATTTCGTGCAGCGCTATTCCGGCCAGCATCGCTGGGGGAGTCTCCGCCCCGAATCCATTCGCGTCGGCCGCGCGGCCAAGGGGGTCACAAGTGGTGAAGGCGTGTCGGCCCGCCTCGTCTCGACCAATTATCTCGGCGCCACGACAAAGCTGGCGCTCGACGCCGACGGGCTGCGGCTGCACGCCATCGTGCCGGCCGGCATCGCCTTGCCGGCAGAAGGCGAGGCGGTTGTGCTGACCTTCAACCGCGAGCACCTGCATCTGATGGACGAGCCGGCATGAGCCTCGACGCCGCCATGGTGCGTGCAACCGCTCCCGCCATCCTGCCGGGTAGCGGCGGTCTGCGCGGCGCTCTGTCGGACCTTTTCTGGCGCAAGCCGAAGGTCCTGTTGCTGCTCATGCTGCTGCCTCCGGTTTTGTGGCTGGGCATCGTCTATATCGGCTCGCTGTTTGCGCTGCTGGCGCAGAGCTTTTTCTCCATTGACGAGTTTTCCGGCCTCATCAACCGCGAGTTCACGCTCAAGACCTATGGCGATCTGTTCCAGGCTGCCAATCTCGACATCATCCTGCGCACGGTGACGATGGCGGCTCTGGTCACGCTGGCCTCGGCCGTCATCGCCTTCCCCATCGCCTACTACGCGGCGCGCTATGCGCGCGGCCGCTGGAAGGCCTTGTTCTATCTCGGCATCATGCTGCCACTGTGGTCCAGCTATCTGGTCAAGATCTACGCCTGGAAGCTGATCCTGGCCAAGGAAGGCATCCTCACCTGGCTGCTCGCCAAGCTGCATTTGTTGTGGGTTCTCGACGCTTGGCTGTCGCTGCCGATCGTCGGCGGCAATTCCCTGTCGGTATCGTTCACCGGCACCTTCATCGTCTTCGTCTATGTCTGGCTGCCGTTCATGATCCTCCCCGTTCAGGCGGCGCTCGAGCGCGTGCCCGGCAATCTGGTCGAGGCCTCGTCCGACCTCGGCGCTTCACCGGGACAGACCTTCCGCAACGTGCTGTTTCCGCTGGCGCTGCCGGGCATCGTCGCCGGTTCGATCTTCACCTTCTCGCTGACGCTCGGCGATTACATCATCCCGCAGATCATCGGCACCTCGCGTCTGTTCATCGGCCAGGCGGTCTATTCGCAGCAAGGCACCGCCGGCAACATCCCGCTCGCCGCCGCCTTCACCGTGGTGCCGATCGTCATCATGGGCTTCTATCTCTGGGGCGCCAAGCGCATGGGGGCCTTCGATGCGCTCTGATGGTTCCCAGTCGGCTCCGCTCGGCCTGAAGATTGCCGCCGCCTGCGGGCTGCTGTTCCTGCACCTGCCGATCCTGCTGATCTTCGTCTATGCCTTCACCACCGAAGAGAAGAGTTTCGTCTGGCCGCCGCCAGGGCTGACGACGCAGTGGTTCGCCGTGACCTGGAACCGGCCAGATGTCTGGCAGGCGCTGTCGCTGTCGGTCAGGGTGGCCGCGATTTCGACGGCGATCGCGCTCATCCTCGGCACGCTCTGTTCGGCGGCGGTGTCGCGGACAAGATTCTTCGGCCGCGAAACCATCTCGCTGCTGGTCATCCTGCCGATCGCGCTGCCCGGCATCATCACCGGCATTGCGCTGCGCTCGGCCTTTTCGCTGGCCGACATCCCGTTCTCGTTCTGGACGATCGTGCTTGGCCACGCCACCTTCTGCGTGGTCGTCGTCTACAACAACGCCGTCGCCCGTTTCCGCCGCACTTCCGGTTCGATGATCGAGGCCTCGATGGATCTCGGCGCCGACGGTTTTCAGACCTTCCGCCATGTCGTGCTGCCCAACATCGCCACGGCGCTGCTTGCCGGCGGCATGCTGGCCTTCGCGCTGTCCTTCGACGAGGTCATCGTCACCACCTTCACCGCCGGCCAGCAGCAGACGCTGCCGATCTGGATGCTGGAAGAACTGATCCGTCCGCGCCAGCGCCCGGTCACCAATGTCGTTGCCATGGTCGTCATGCTGGTGACGTTGCTGCCGATCCTTGCCGCTTATTACCTCAGCCGTGACGGCGACCAGATCGCTGGAAGCGGGAAATGAAAAACAGCGAATAGGGAGTAGCGAATAGGGATCATCGACGGTCAAACCCTACTCGCTTTCAGCTACTCGCTACTCGCTTCTGTAAAGGGAGAAACCTTATGGACACCCAGATGCTGATCGGCTCGAAATTCGAGAAGGGCACCGAGACCGAGGAGCCGATCCTCAATCCAAAGACCGGGGCGACCATCCTCAACCTGCCCGAGGCCAGCCAGGCGCAGATCGAGGCGGCGGTCACTGCTGCCGAACAGGCGTTCGTCTTGTGGTCGCGCACCACGCCGGCGCAGCGCTCCGGCTATTTGCTGAAGATCGCCGACCGCATCGAAGCCGACGCGAAGGAGTTCGCCACGCTCGAGGCGCTCAACTGCGGCAAGCCGATCAACGCCGTGCTCAATGACGAAATCCCGGCGATCGTCGATTGCTACCGCTTCTTCGCCGGCGCCGTCCGTTCGATGCCGGGCGTCGTCGCTGGCGAATACATTCCCGGCCACACCTCGATGGTCCGTCGCGATGCCATTGGCATCGTCGCTTCCATCGCGCCGTGGAACTATCCGCTGATGATGATGGCCTGGAAGCTGGCGCCGGCGATCGCCGGCGGCAACACCGTCGTCTTCAAACCGTCCGAGCAGACACCGCTGACGGCGTTGAAGCTGGCAAAAATCCTTGCGGACATCCTGCCCGAAGGCGTCGTCAATGTCGTGCTCGGCCGCGGCGACAGCGTCGGCAACACGCTGATCAATCATCCCAAGGTCAACATGATCTCGATCACCGGCGATGTCGCCACCGGCAAGAAGGTGCTGCAGGCGGCCGCCAAGTCGGTCAAGCGCACGCATCTCGAGCTCGGCGGCAAGGCGCCGGTCATCGTCTTCGACGACGCCGACCTCGGCGCCGTGGTCAACGGCCTGCGTGCCTTCGGCTATTACAATGCCGGCCAGGACTGCACCGCCGCCTGCCGCATCTACGCCGGCAAGAAGATCTACGACAAGCTCGTCGCCGATCTCTCCTCGGCCGTCTCGACCATCAAGTACGACCGCCCCGACGATACCGAAAACGAAATCGGCCCGCTGATCTCGCGCCGCCAGCGCGACCGCGTCTCGAGCTTCGTCGAGCGCGCCTCGGAACTGAAACACATCGAGATCACCACCGGCGGCAAGCCGGGCGAGGGCTCCGGCTTCTACTACCAGCCGACCGTCGTCGCCGGCGCGCTGCAGGAAGATGAGATCGTGCGCCGCGAAGTGTTCGGCCCGGTCGTCTCGGTTACTCGTTTTTCGGAAGTCGACGAGGCGGTGAACTGGGCCAATGACAGCGACTACGGCCTGGCGTCATCCGTATGGACCAAGGATGTCTCGCGCGCCATGGCGACGGCCGCCCGCCTGCAATATGGCTGCACCTGGATCAACACCCACTTCATGCTGACCAACGAGATGCCGCATGGCGGGTTGAAGCAGTCCGGCTACGGCAAGGACATGTCGCTCTACGCACTGGAGGATTACACCGCCGTGCGGCATGTGATGGTTGCGCATGGCTAGTTTTGCCTTGTCCCCTTGTGGGAGAAGGTGGATCGGCGCGTAGCGCCGAGACGGATGAGGGGTGTTCCAGCTTGACGCCAGCTTACCCCTCACCCGGGTTGCCAACCGATTTGTGAAGGACAAATCGGGGCAATCCGACCTCTCCCACAAGAGGAGAGGTAAGACCGCAGACCACTACTCCACGATGCGATAGATATTCCACAGGCTGGTGCCAGACACGACATAGGGCTCGATCTCCTTGCCCCATTTCGCGTGCGCGTCGATCTTGCCGATCTTGGCGAAGAACGCCTCCAACTGGGCCAGGCTTTCGACCTGGTGATGGGACTCGACCGTCGCCTCCCGCGCGCCGATCGAACCGGTCATGATCTGGAATTCCAGCTCGTCGAGGCCGACCTGTGACCCGATCTCGCGTTCCCATTTCTTCAACAGGTCGAGCACGGTCTGCTTGTGTCCGAACTTGGCGTCGATCTGCCATCTGGCGCTGAACATCGTCTTCTCCTCCAGGTTTGCGGCCCAGGCCGCGGTTGATCCACGGTTGTTGATCTACTCGTCCCAGGCCTGCACGACGGTCTGTCTTGCGATCCGACCGTTCTTCAGCTCCAGCATCGCTGCGCAGAACACCTTGGTCCCGTCCGGATAGGCGCAGGCTTGGGTGAAGGCGAGGCTGTCGCCGTCGGCGATGGTGGTGTCGACCTTGTGGGTCATCGCCCGGCTGCAGATGTCGTCCCAGAATGTGGTGATCGCGGCGCGCCCGCGGATTTCACGCGGCTTGCTCGGCGGGTTGTTGCGGTCGATCACCCGCACCAGCGCGTCTTCGGCATAGAAGCTCGACAGCATCTTGCCGTCACGGGTTTCGATCGCCTTCTTGATCGCGGCGCCGTCCACTGTTTGGGTCTTGGTCAGCATTTCATCCTCCATTGGCCCGTCTTCCGACCGGGCGGTTGATGGTCGATGTGCCGTCCGGCGCTCATCGCCGGGCAGTGGTTCTTACTGCGACTTCGCCTTGACGGCCGCGAATACGTCGTCGGTCTGCTTCTTGAAGGTCGTCAGATCGACCTGGCTGCCGTTGAGCATCGTCGACCAATGGCGCACGATGGCGGACATCGCCACCGCCTCCTTGATCTCCTCGTCGCTGGCGCCGTTGAGCTTGGCCGCCTCGGTGTGGAAATAGATGCAGTACTGGCATGGGATCTGCGCCGCGACGGCGAGGCCCAAAAGTTCCTTGGTCTTGCCGTCAAGCGCCGTCTTCGGGTTGAGCTGCACGCCCTTAATCTCGGCCCAGGCGCCGGCGACGGCCACATCCGGCAGGGTCTTGAACATGTCCGGCACCGAGCCGAGCGTTGCCTCGATGTCCTTGTAGGCGGCCGCCGCGGACGCGTCCTCGGCCTTTGCGGGAGAGATGGCGAACAACGCGCCAACGCTTGCAGCGATCACAAGCAATTTGAGTGTCCGGTTCGACTTCAGCATTTCCTCCTCCGTTCGCAGCGCCTTTTCCAGCGACATCCGCCTAGCCTGCGTGGAGAGAATTGATAGCGCTTACCCGCCCATGGCCGCTTCGCCCGAAAGCGCCATGGCTCTCATGGCCCGTGCGGGCCAGGGTGCCTGGCCGAAAACGCCGCCGCCGCCGCCCGCGACGGCAGATCCAGCTTGAGCAGTATGTTGGCGACATGGCGCTTGACCGTGTGTTCGCTCAGCCGCAATTCGGCGGCGATCGCGGCATTGCTCTTGCCGTCGGCGACGAGGCTCACCACCTCGCTTTCGCGCGCCGTCAATGCGGCCGGCTCGGCGGTCTTGGGTTTGGGCCGGCAGGCGGGTTCCAGATGCTGTTCGGACGTCGCATGGACCAGCGCCAGCGGCTGCTCCAGCTCGTCGACACTGATGCGCCCGGCGTCGGTGAAATGCAGGCCCGACCCAGCCGCCAGATCGGCGATCAGACGCGACGCGATAATGTCGCCGCGGCCGGCATGGGCGGCCAGTTGCATTGCCACCCGCGCCGTCGTCCCAACGGGTGGACCGCGCACTTCGATCTCGCCGACATGCGCCCCTTGTGCGCTTGCCACGCCGATTTCCTGCGCCGCCTCGCGCAGCGCTGCCGCGCAGCGTATGGCGCGTGCCGGGCCGTCGAAGCGCGAAATCATCAACTCGCCATGCAGGCCCACAGAGCGCCCGCCATGGCGCCCGACCAGCAGCCGCCAGGTTTCCTGGAAGCGTTGGCTGCGTTCGCTCCACATCCGGTCGCCGAGCCGTGCCGTGTCGTAGATGCGTGTCACCAGCAGTGCGGCCAGCACGCGGTCTACTTCGCCCACGGCGCGTTCGCCGGTCAGGAATTCCTCGATCAGGTCGGCCACCCCATCGACATCGCCGGTCCAGATCGGATGGTCGCGTCCGGGAATCTCGACCAGTCGGGCGCCGGGGATCTTCTGTGCAAGGAAGCGGCTGGCGTCGGGGTCGACCCGCGCATCGTTGCGGCGATGGATTACAAGCGTCGGCGCGCTGATCACGCTCAGGATATGGCGGATGTCGACGTCGGCGTTCATGCGCGCCAGCGCCGCCGCCGCCGTCGGGCTCGCCGACAATCGTTCGAAACGTGCCCACCACTGGGCGAAATGCGCGTCGTCGACCCGGCTCGGCGCGAAATGGGGCAGCGTGGCGCCAGTGCCCCAGGCTGTCTCCGCCATCTCGATGAAAGCGTCGAGGCGTTCGGGCGACATCACCCATTTGTGGAAATGCGCATAGCCGCCATAGAGCGCCAGCGCCCGTGTCCGCTCCGGATAGGTGGCGGCGAACAGCATTGCCATCGGCGCGCCTTCGGAGGAGCCGAGCAGCGCCGCACGGCCGCTGCCAGCGGCGTCCATTACCGCGCGCACATCGTCTATCCGCGTCTCGAGACTGGGCAGGTTATGCGCGTCGACACGGTCGGACAGGCCGGTGCCGCGCTTGTCGAACAGGATCAGCCGAGAGAACGCCGAAAGCCGCTTCAAGAGCCTGGTGTAGCCCTCGTCTTCCCAGTGCAGGTCGAGGTTGGAAATGAAGCCCGGCACGAAGACGAGATCGAACGATCCCTGCCCGACCACCTGATAGGCGATCCGCACATCGCCGCTACAGGCGTATCGCGTCTCGATCGGCCTCACGAGATTTCCACCCCGGCCTGACGATTTCTGGTCGTCAAACCATAGCAGAACAGCGCAGATTGCGGCAGCTTAAACTTTAGCGATTGTGAATGTAAGTTGGCGCGGCTTGGCGGCTATTCCTGCGAGGCGGCGACGTCGGCAGGGGAGGGCTTGAGCCCGAGTTTGAGGTCGGCCGCAGCCGGCGTGATCGGTCGCTTGATCCTGGCGGAGGCGGCCACCACCAACTCGTTGAAGTTCCCGGTGCCGTCGTCCAGCATTTCGAAGAACTGCCGCCGCATCCTCGGCTCCCAGAACTTGTTGATGTGCTCGGCGACGCCGGCAATGCCTTCCTCGCGCGGCTTGGAATGGAAGAAGTCGGCGATCTGGTTTGCCATGCGCACCAGCTTCTCGGCAGTGCTCATAATGTGTTCTTCGTCATGCGACATGCTTGGCAACTCCGCAAATCACCCGGTCGGGGTGGGTGAAAATATCAAAATCGTCGCCGCGAACCAGCGCCACCAGCGTCATGCCGGACTCTTGCGCCGTGCGGATGGCAAGGGCGGTCGGCGCCGAGACGGCGATGATGAAGGCCGAACCGATAGAAGCCGTCTTCTGCACCATTTCGACCGAAACCCTGGATGTCACCACGACAGCACCGGATGCGCCCTCGATGCCGGCTTTGGCCAGCGCACCCGCCAGCTTGTCGAGCGCATTGTGACGGCCGACATCTTCGCGCGCCATGACGATGCCCTTGCCGGGCACATAGAAGCCGGCGGCGTGCACGGCTCCGGTCTCGGTGTGCAGCGGCTGCACTTTCGACAAAAGCTTGACCGAACGGACAATATCGTTGGCATCAAGCGTAAGCTTTGACACACCAACCGCATCGACCGAACGCATCGCTTCCTCGATCGATTCGATGCCGCAGAGCCCGCAGCCGACCGGACCCGCGAGCCTTCGCCGCCGCGCTTCGAAGCGCGTGTTGGCTCGGTCCTTCAGCCGGATCTGGATGTCGATGCCGGCGCCATGGTCCTCGACCTCGATGGTTTCGATCTCCTCCGGCGCAGCTACAATGCCCTCGGTCAGCGAGAAGCCAAGCGCGAAATCCTCGAAATCGGCCGGGCTTGCCATCATCACCGCATGCGTGGTGCCGGCAAAGGAGAACGCCACCGGCGTCTCTTCCGGCACCATGCGGTTCGCCGTAGCAGTGCCGCTGGCGCGGTGCGCCAGCCGCGATACCTGCGTCGTGGCTTTGCGCCGCGCGCTCAAGACTACTCCGCCGCCTGCAAAGACGCGATGCGCCGGCTCTGCTTGGCTTGCTCGTCATAGTCGCGCTGCCATTCCGACGGCCCATTGGAGGCGCCGATCTGCACCGCCGTCACCTTGTATTCCGGGCAGTTGGTCGCCCAGTCGGAGAAGTCGGTGGTGATCACGTTGGCCTGCGTGTCCGGATGGTGGAACGTCGTGTAGACCACGCCGGGCGACACCCGGTCGGTGATCAGCGCGCGCAGCGTCGTCTCGCCCGAGCGGCTGGTCAGCCGGACCCAGTCGCCGTCGCGCAAGCCGCGGTTCTCGGCGTCGTGCGGATGAATCTCCAGCCGGTCCTCCGAGTGCCACATGCTGTTGTCGGTGCGCCTGGTCTGCGCGCCGACATTGTACTGCGACAGGATGCGGCCGGTGGTGAGCAGCAGCGGGAAGCGCGGCCCCGTCCTTTCGTCCGTCGCCACATATTCGGTACGGATGAACTTGCCCTTGCCGCGCACGAACCCGTCGATATGCATGATCGGGGTGCCGAGCGGCGCCTTCTCGTTGCAGGGCCATTGCACGGACCCGACACGGTCGAGCAGCTCGAAGGAGACACCGGCGAAGCTCGGCGTGGTCATCGCGATCTCGTCCATGATCTCGGAGGGATGCTGATAGTTCCAGTCCAGCCCGATCGCGCGGGCAAGCTCCTGCGTCGCCTCCCAATCGGCGTAGCGCGCCTTCGGCTCAAGAACCTTGCGCACCATGTTGATGCGGCGCTCTGCGTTGGTGAAGGTGCCGTCCTTCTCCAGGAAGGTCGAGCCCGGCAGGAAGACATGGGCGTAGTTCGCCGTCTCGTTGAGGAAGAGGTCGTGCACGACGACGCATTCCATCGCGGCAAGGCCGGCTGCGACATGCTTGGTGTCGGGATCGGACTGCAGAATGTCTTCGCCCTGGATGTAGATGCCCTTGAAGCTGCCGTCGACGGCGGCGTCCAGCATGTTGGGGATGCGCAGGCCGGGTTCGTCGTCCAGCTTCACGCCCCACAAGGTCTCATAGATATCGCGCACGGCTTCGCCGGAGATGTGGCGATAGCCCGGCAGTTCGTGCGGGAAGGAACCCATATCGCAGGAGCCCTGCACGTTGTTCTGGCCGCGCAGCGGGTTCACGCCGACGCCGGGCCGGCCGATGTTGCCGGTGGCCATGGCGAGATTGGCGATTGCCATCACAGTGGTCGAACCCTGGCTGTGTTCCGTCACGCCCAGGCCGTAATAGATCGCGCCGTTGCCGCCGGTGGCGTAGAGGCGGGCCGCCCCGCGGATCAGCTCGGGATCGACGCCGGACAATTTGCCGACGGTTTCGGGGCTGTTTTCCGGCAAGGCGACGAACGATGCCCAATCCTGGAACTCCGTCCAGTCGCAACGTTCGCGGATGAAGGCTTCGTCGAACAAGCCCTCGGTGACGATCACATGCGCCAGCGCCGTCAGCACGGCCACATTGGTGCCGGGCTTCAGCGGCAGGTGGTAATCCGCTTCGATATGGGCCGACTTGACCATCTCGGTGCGGCGCGGATCGAGCACGATCAGCTTGGCGCCCTGGCGCAGCCGCTTCTTGAGCCGCGAGGCGAACACCGGGTGAGCGGAAGCCGGATTGGCGCCGATGATGACGGCGACGTCGGTGAAGTCGACGGAATCGAAATCCTGCGTGCCGGCAGACGTGCCATATGTCTGGCCGAGCCCGTAGCCCGTCGGCGAATGGCAGACGCGTGCGCAGGTGTCGACATTGTTGTTACGGAAACCCTGCCGCACCATCTTCTGGACGAGGTAGGTTTCCTCATTGGTGCAGCGCGACGAGGTGATGCCGCCGATCGCGGTGCGTCCGTACTGGTATTGGATGCGGCGGAATTCCTTGGCGGTATGGGCGATCGCCTCTTCCCAGCTTACTTCGCGCCACGGATCGGTGACCTTTTCGCGGATCATCGGCGACAGGATGCGGTCCTTGTGGGTGGCGTAGCCATAGGCGAAACGGCCCTTCACGCAGGAATGGCCGTGGTTCGCCTTGCCCTCCTTGTAGGGCATCATGCGAACGACTTCGTCACCCTTCACCTCGGCCTTGAACGAGCAGCCGACGCCGCAATAGGCGCAGGTGGTGACGGCCGAGCGCTCCGGCAGGCCCTTGGCAAGCACCGTCTTCTCACGCAGCGCATCGGTCGGGCAGGCCTGGACGCAGGCGCCGCAGGACACGCATTCCGAATCGATGAACGCCTCGTGCATTCCCGCCGAAACCCGGGATTCGAAGCCGCGTCCCTCGATGGTCAGCGCAAACGTGCCCTGCACTTCTTCGCACGCCCGCACGCATCGCGAGCAGACGATGCATTGCGAGGCATCATAGGTGAAATAGGGGTTGGATTCGTCGCGGGCGATGTAATCGACTGCCAGCGAGCCATGGCCGGGCGCCACGCCACCTTCCGGCTTGACGTGGTTGCGGCCCTCGATGCCGTAGCGGTTCTCGGTCAGGCCGATCGACTTCGCCACCGCATCGAACTCGCTGGCGCCGGTTCCGGCCTGTTCGTTCCAGCCGGTCGGATGGTCGGAGACGTAGAGCTCCATGACGCCACGGCGAATGGCATCGAGCCGCTCCGTCTGCGTACGCACGATCATGCCTTCGCCGACAGGCGTCGTGCAGGATGCCGGCGTGCCGCCGCGTCCTTCGATCTCCACAAGGCAGACACGGCACGAACCGAAGGAGTCCAGCATGTCGGTGGCGCAAAGCTTCGGGATCTCGACCCCGCCCTCCATCGCGGCACGCATGATCGAGGTGCCTTCCGGCACGGTGATGCTGCGCCCGTCGACGTTCAGCGTGACCTGCTTCTGCGCCTTCGATTGCGGGGTTCCGTAGTCGATCTCTTCGACGAGGGAGGGGAAGTCGGCCTTGATGTTCATCTGCCAGCTCCTATTCGGCAGCCACGCGCACGGGCGCGGGCTTGAAGTCGTCGGGGAAATGGGTGATCGAGCTCATGACAGGGTAGGGCGTGAAGCCGCCCAGCGCGCAGAGCGAGCCGAATTTCATCGTGTTGCAGAGGTCGGTGACCAGAGCGAGGTTCTTCTCCGGCTCGATGCCCGCGGCGAGTTTGTCGATGGTCTCGACACCGCGCGTCGAGCCGATGCGGCAGGGCGTGCACTTGCCGCAGCTTTCGATGGCGCAGAACTCCATGGCGAAGCGCGCCTGTTTCAGCATGTCGGCTGTGTCGTCGAACACCACGATACCGGCATGGCCGATCAGCCCGTCCTTGGCCGCGAAGGCTTCATAGTCGAATGGCGTGTCGAACAGCGCGCGCGGGAAATAGGCGCCGAGCGGTCCGCCGACCTGCACTGCCTTGACCGGCCGGCCGGTGGCCGTGCCGCCGCCGATCTCGTCGACGATCTCGCCAAGCGTCATGCCGAAAGCGGCTTCGAACAGCCCTGCAAATTTGACATTGCCGGCGATCTGGACCGGGATCGTGCCGCGCGAGCGGCCCATGCCGAAATCCTTGTAGAAGGCCGCACCCTTGTCCATGATGACAGGCACAGAGGCTAGGCTGATGACGTTGTTGATCACGGTCGGCTTGCCGAACAGCCCCTTATGCGCCGGCAGAGGCGGCTTTGCGCGTACCATGCCGCGCTTGCCCTCGAGCGAATCGAGCAGCGCCGTCTCCTCGCCGCAGACATAGGCGCCGGCGCCGACCCGGATCTCCATGTCGAACGCGTAAGGGGAACCCAGCACGCTGGCGCCAAGAACGCCGGCCTTGCGGGCGATCTCGACGGCCTTATTCATCGCCGCCACCGCATGCGGATATTCCGAGCGGACATAGACGAAGCCCTTGGTCGCGCCCGTGGCTATACCGGCGATCGTCATGCCTTCGATCAGCACGAAGGGATCGCCCTCCATGATCATGCGGTCGGCGAAAGTGCCGGAGTCGCCTTCATCGGCGTTGCAGACGATGTATTTGCGGTCGCCTGCTGTATCGAGCACCGTTTTCCACTTAATGCCGGTCGGGAAGCCGGCGCCGCCGCGCCCGCGCAGGCCGGATTCGGTCACCTCTGCGACGATGGCGGCAGGCGTCAGCGCCAGCGCGTTCATCAGTCCATTCAACCCGCCATGTTTTTTGTAGGATTCGAGCGACAGCGGATCCGTGACGCCGCAGCGCGCGAAAGTCAGCCGCGTCTGCTTGGCCAGGAAGGGGATCTTGTCCGGCGCGCCCAGCCAGCGTTTATGATGGCCGCCGGTAAGGAAGCCGCTGTCGAACAGGCTTTTGACGTCGGACGGTTTGACCGGCCCGTAGGCGATGCGGCCGTTGGCTGTAGCGACTTCGACCATCGGTTCGAGGAAATAGGCGCCGCGCGAACCATTGCGCACGATCTTGGCTTCGATGCCGCGCTCGGCGAGTTCGCCGGCGATCGCCTTGGCGACCTTTTCGGCGCCAAGCGCCAGCGCACCGGAATCGCCGGGAATGTAGATACGCGGGATCATGAGCGCACCTCTGCAACGATCTCGTCGAGCTTCTCGTCATCGAGCCGTCCGATCACCTCGCCATCGAGCATGGCGGCGGGCGAACAGGCGCACAGGCCAAGACAGTAGACCGGCTCCAGCGTCACCGAACCGTCGCGGGTCGTTTCATGAAAGCCGATGCCCAGCAGTTGCTTCAGCTTGGCGGCGATGGCATCCGACCCCATGGACTGGCAGGATTCCGCCTGGCAGAGCTTCAACACATGCCGGCCTGCCGGATGGCTTCGGTAATCGTGATAGAAGCTGACGACGCCGTGCACCTCGGCCCTGGAAATGTTCAGCGCCTCGGCGATGACCGGCAGCGCATCCTTGGGCACATGGCCGAACTCTTCCTGGATGCCGTGGAGGATCGGCAGCAAAGGGCCTTCGAGCCCCTTCATCTCCTGGATGATCGCGGCCGTGCGCGACGTAATCTCGGTACTTGCAGGCTGCATTGTCATGCAGCGCCCTCCCTATCGTAGCGACCCACGCATATCGGCCAAAAGCATCAAGCTGTTTTGGAACAACGACATGCGCGTGCCGCTTTATCGCTAAGTGCTTAAGAAACCAGAGAAAACCTCTGAAATCAATAAAGCGGTTTCGTTGTACGATAGAAATCTTCTATCGTTCCGTTTGACTAACCCTGTCTAGCGGAACGGTTGGCATGGAAATCGTCCGCCAGCGCCATTGCCTCGTCCAGCAGCGCCGAGACCAAAGGTGTGTGCGGTTCGCGCGGTGTCGCCACCAGGCCGACCGTGTGGCTGGCGTCTGGTTCGATGATTGGAATGGCCCGGATAGGTTCGGAAAAGCCGAATGTTTCCGCAAGGTTGAGCGGCATGATCGACGACCATTTGCCGGTGCGGATGTGCGAAAACAGCACGATCATCGAATTGGATTCCAGCGTCGGTCGCACCTGCACGCCGGCTTCGGCCAGATGCTGGTCGATGATGCGGCGGTTCTGCATGTCCGGCGTCAACAGGCACAGCGGCAGGCTTGAGAGCTCCGCCCATGTCACTTTGTCGCGGTCGGAATAGGGATTTCCCATCGCGGTGATCAGTTGGTAGCGCTCGTCATAGAGCGGCACGCTGGTCACCCGCCCCAGCGGCTCGTTGTCGAGATAGGTGATGCCGGCATCGATGTCGAAATTGCCGAGCAGCGACAGCACCTCGATCGAAGTCCGCGACAGCACCGAAAAGGTGACGCCGGGATGCTTTTCGCGAAATGGCGTCGTCAGCCGCGGCAGCATGGCGAGCGCCGTCGGGATGGCGGCGATGCGGATACGGCCCGAAAGTCCGTGGCGCGCCGCCCGCATTTCCTCGCGCATGGTCCTGGTGTCGCCGACGATGCGGCGTGCCCACACCAGCACCTGTTTTCCCTCCGGCGTCAGCCCCTGGAAGCGTGAGCCGCGCAGAACCAGCATGACGCCAAGCTGGCCTTCCAACTGCTTGATGCCGGCCGACAGCGTCGGCTGCGTGACGCCGCACACCTCCGCCGCCCGGCCGAAATGCTCCTCCCTGGCGAGCGCGATGAAGAATTCCAGCTTGTCGATCATGTGATCTTTCCGGTCGTTCGCTGCAAGGTCGGGGAAATTGTGCTCTACCGCAAGCGCCACGCACAATTGCCCTGCATCCACACCTTTAAGCCGGCTACCTGTTTCCCGCGGCTGAATGCGGCGCTATGTGGATGAAACTGGGAGATCGACCATGCTGGGCTGGTTCCGCAAGCTTTTGCCGCGCGAAGATCGCTTCTTCGACCTGTTCGAACGACATTCCCGCACCGTAGTCGGCGGCGCCGAGGCGCTGGAGCAGCTTCTCCAGGGCAGGGATATCGATCTCTGGTGCCAGAAAATCATCGATCTTGAAGATGAGGCCGACCACATCACCGCGGAAGTCCTGCTGGCGGTACGGCGCTCCTTCATCACGCCTTTCGATCGCGGCGACATCAAGGACTTGATCCAGTCGATGGATGACGCCATCGATATGATGCACAAGACGGTCAAGACGGTGAAGCTGTTCGAGCGCAAGGAGTTCGATCCGCTGATGCAGGAAATGGGTGGTGTCATCGTCGCCGCCGCCAAGCTGGTGGCCGAGGCGATCCCGCTGCTCAACAAGGTCGCAACGCATACTGTGCGCCTCAACGCCATCGCCGAAGAGGTGATGCGCGTCGAAAGCCGGGCCGACGACCTGCACGAGCAAGGGCTGAAGGATCTCTTCAGGAAGCACGGCAGCAGCGATCCGATGGCCTATATGATCGGCAGCGAGATTTATGGCCAACTGGAAAAGGTGGTCGACCGCTTCGAGGACGTCGCCAACGAGATCAGCGGCATCGTCATTGAGAATGTCTAGGTGATGGAAGCAACCATTGCCTTTCCCGTGCTGGCCGGCCTCGTCGCCGTCGCACTGTTCTTCGACTTTCTCAACGGCCTGCACGACGCCGCCAATTCCATCGCCACCATCGTTTCCACCCGCGTGCTGCGGCCGCAATATGCGGTGCTGTGGGCGGCATTCTTCAATTTCATCGCCTTCATGTTCTTCGGCCTCCACGTTGCCGAGACCGTAGGCAAAGGCATCGTCGACGTCAGCATCGTCACCCCGGCGGTGATCTTTGCAGCCCTGGTCGGCGCCATCGTCTGGAACATCGTCACCTGGATCGCCGGCATCCCTTCGAGCAGCTCGCATGCGCTGATCGGCGGCCTGGTCGGCGCCGGTGTTGCGAAAGCAGGCGTGGGCGCCATCGTCTGGACCGGGCTTGGCAAGACGGTCGCGGCAATCGTCTTGTCGCCAGCGACGGGCTTTATCCTGGCGCTCGTCCTGGTTCTCGTCGTCTCGTGGCTCTTCGTGCGCCAGACGCCGTTTGCGGTCGACAGCACCTTCCGCGTCATGCAGTTCTTTTCCGCCTCGCTCTATTCCCTCGGGCACGGCGGCAATGACGCCCAGAAGACCATGGGCATCATCGCCGTGCTGCTCTATTCGCAAGGCATGCTCGGCGCGACTTTCTACGTGCCGCTGTGGGTGGTCCTCACTTGCCAGTCGGCACTGGCGCTCGGCACCCTGTTCGGCGGCTGGCGCATCGTCCACACCATGGGCTCGAAGATCACCCGGCTGAACCCGATGCAGGGTTTTTGCGCCGAAACCGGTGGGGCGATCACGCTGTTTGCGGCGACCTGGCTCGGCGTTCCCGTATCGACCACCCACACCATCACCGGCGCCATCATCGGCGTCGGCGCCGCCCGCCGCGTCTCGGCCGTGCGCTGGGGCATTGCCGGCAACATCGTCATCGCCTGGATCGTTACCTTGCCGGCCACCGCTTTGATTTCGGCGCTCACCTACCTCGCGGTTGGCCTGGCGAGGTGAGCTGAAGAAATCTACCTGTCCACAAGGTTCAGGATGTTGCCGTCTGGATCCTTGAACCAGGCAACTTTCATTCCGTAACCGACGTGGAGATCGCCCTCCAGCGTCAAGCCCGGCATCTGATAGTGCTCGAAGGCGACGCCCTTCGACTTCAGCTCCTTGACGATGTTGCCGATCTCGTCGCCAACCATCCAGGTCACCGCTGTCGCCTTGTTGGTTCCGGCAAATTGGGAATGATAGACGTTGAGGGTGGTATCGCCGCTTTTGTACACGATCAGTTCGCCCCCCTCATCCTGCACCTGTTTCAGGCCAAGCGTTCCTTCGTAGAAAGCCTTGGCCTTTGCCAGATCGCTTACCGCCAGATTTGCCGTTGCGTTGCTGTTTGCGAGCATAATCGCCTCCTTCTCGGCATGTCGGTCCCGTGCTGGTCGTTGAAATAGGTCGCTGCGATCGTTTGGCGACTGTCGGCTGGATTGATTGCTGGCCGCATCGGCGCTCGCTTATCTGGAGGACGTTTGGCGCGGATGAAATCCGGCAGGACCCGCCGGTTTTTCAGGCACGCCAAGACAGCCATTGCTCCACGGCTTGGTTCTGTCCGGAAACTGCATTATCTCAGGGGCAAGCTGCATCTCAGGCGCAAGCTGCGTAAGGAAAAACTGCCATGTCCGTCACCAAGGAAATCGTCACCGAGCGTCTGAAGACGGTCAACGGGCCGGATTTCACCGGCAACATCGTCGACCTCGGCATGGTTTCGGAAATTTTCATCGCCGACGGGAAGGTCTTCTTCTCGATTACCGTTCCCGCCGCCCGCGCCCAGGAAATGGAGCCGCTGCGCGCCGCTGCCGAGCGTGTCGTCAAGGCGATCCCCGGTGTCGCCGGCGCCGTCGTCGCGCTGACGGCGGAGAAGAAGGGCGGCGGCATGGAGGCGCCGGTTCCATCGCGCCCCGCACCCAGGCCCGTTCCGCCGGCTGCGCCCGCCGCCGCCGCGCCGCGTGCGGCTCCGCACGCGCCGGCCTCGCACAGCTCGGGCAAGCGTGGCGTGCCCGGTATCGAAGCGATCATTGCCGTTGCTTCCGGCAAAGGCGGCGTCGGCAAGTCGACCACCGCCGTCAACATCGCGCTCGGCCTCGCCGCCAACGGCCTGCGCGTCGGCGTGCTCGATGCCGACATCTACGGCCCGTCCATGCCAAGGCTGCTCAACCTCCACGGCCGGCCGCAGACCGTCGACGGCAAGATCCTGAAACCGATGGAGAATTACGGCCTGAAGGTGATGTCGATGGGTTTCCTCGTCGACGAGGAAACGCCGATGATCTGGCGTGGCCCGATGGTGATGTCGGCACTGACGCAGATGCTGCGTGAAGTCGAATGGGGTCGGCTCGACGTGCTCGTCGTCGACATGCCGCCCGGCACCGGCGACGCGCAGCTGACCATGGCCCAGCAGGTGCCGCTGGCTGGCGCCGTCATCGTCTCGACGCCGCAGGACCTGGCCCTGATCGACGCGCGAAAAGGCCTCAACATGTTCAAGAAGGTCGACGTGCCGCTGCTCGGCATCGTCGAGAACATGAGCTATTTCATCGCCCCGGACACCGGCAAGCGCTACGACATCTTCGGTCATGGCGGGGCGCGGCGCGAGGCCGAGCGCCTTGGCGTCACCTTCCTCGGCGAGGTGCCGCTCGAGATGGGCATTCGCGAAAGCTCGGATGCCGGCACGCCGGTTGTCGTCTCCAAGCCCGACGGCGCCGAGGCGAAAATCTACCGCGACATCGCCTCGAAGGTCTGGGACCGGGTTAACGAAGAGCGTGGTGCTGCGGCAGCGGCGGTGCCGAGTATTGTTTTCGAGTAGCTTGTTCGGTAGCCGCCGCCGCTCTGCAGCCTAGGCCGCGCCGACCTTCTCGCCGAAGCTGGAAAAAAACTGTCCGGCCAGTTTCTTCGAGGTCGATTCGATCAGCCGGCTGCCGAGTTGGGCGATCTTGCCGCCGACATCGGCCTTGGCCGCGTAGTTCAATATCGTGGCGTCGGGTCCATCTGCCGTCAGCGTCACGTCGGCGCCACCCTTGGCGAAGCCTGCAATGCCGCCCTTGCCTTCGCCCTGGATGGTGTAGGAGTGCGGCGGCTTCAGGTTCTTCAGCGTCACTTCGCCGTTGAACGTCGCCTTGATCGGTCCGATCTTCACCACCACGGTTGCCGCCATCTCGGTCGGCGACTTCATCTCCAGGCTCTGGCAACCGGGAATGGTCGCCTTCAAGACCTCGGGATCGTTCAGCGCTTCCCACACTTTTTGCAGCGGTGCGGCAATGCGCTCCTCGCCTTCGATCACCAAAGCCATGAAAACCTCCCGGACAAGACTGTCCGAACCCGTAACGCACGGCTTGGTGCGTGTCTATCGCACCAAAGTCCGGTTGCGACCGCACGCCCTCTTGCCTGCTCCCGCGCGTTGCCATATCGATTTGTCTTACAAATACGGAGACCATGATGGCAGGCGCCCCCACCCATAAGAAAAAATTTCGCTCGCAGGAGTGGTTCGACAATCCCGACAATCCGGGCATGACGGCTCTCTATCTCGAGCGCTATCTCAATTACGGCCTGACGCGCGCCGAACTGATGTCCGGCAAGCCGCTGATCGGCATCGCCCAGACCGGCTCGGATCTGTCGCCCTGCAACCGTCATCATATCGAACTGGCCAAGCGTGTGCGCGAAGGCATCGTCTCGATGGGCGGTATTCCGTTCGAGTTCCCCTGCCATCCGATCCAGGAGACCGGCAAGCGCCCGACCGCAGCGCTCGACCGCAACCTTGCCTATCTCAGCCTGGTCGAGGTGCTTTACGGCTACCCGCTCGATGGCGTCGTGCTGACCATCGGTTGCGACAAGACGACGCCGGCACTGCTGATGGCAGCGGCCACCGTCAACATTCCGGCGATCGCGCTGTCGGTCGGGCCGATGCTCAATGGCTGGCACAAGGGCAAGCGCACCGGCTCCGGTACCATCGTCTGGGAATCACGCCAGCGCCTGTCGGCCGGCGAGATCGATTATGACGAGTTCATGGACATCGTCGCCTCGTCGGCGCCGTCCACCGGCTATTGCAACACCATGGGCACCGCCACCACGATGAACTCGCTGGCCGAGGCGCTTGGCATGCAGTTGCCGGGCTCGGCCGCCATTCCCGCGCCCTACCGCGAGCGTGGCCAGATTTCCTATGAGACCGGAAAACGCATCGTCGAGATGGTGCATGAGGATCTGAAGCCGTCCGACATCATGACGAGAGAGGCTTTCGAGAACGCCATCGTCGTCAATTCGGCCATTGGCGGCTCGACCAACGCGCCGATCCACCTCAATGCCATCGCCCGCCACCTTGGTGTCAAGCTCGACAATGACGACTGGCAGACGGTCGGCCTCAATGTGCCGCTGCTGGTCAATTTGCAGCCGACGGGCGAATATCTTGGCGAGGACTACCATCATGCCGGCGGCGTGCCGGCGGTCATTGCCGAACTGATGAAGGGCGACCTGTTGCCGCATCCCGGCGCACGCACCGTCAACGGCAAGTCGATCGGCGAGAATAGCGAGGGCGTCGCGAACGAAAACCCCGACGTCATCCGCTCTGTCGCCAAGCCGCTGAAGGCCAATGCCGGTTTCATCAATCTTCGGGGCAATCTGTTCGATTCGGCGATCATGAAGACCAGCGGCATCTCGCCCGAGTTTCGCGAGCGCTATCTGTCCAATCCTAGGGATCCCGAGGCTTTCGAAGGCAACGCCATGGTTTTCGACGGGCCGGAGGATTACCACGCCCGCATCGACGACCCGGCGCAAGGCATCGACGAACACACCATCCTGTTCATGCGCGGCGCCGGCCCGGTCGGCTATCCCGGCGGTGCCGAGGTCGTCAACATGCAGCCGCCGGCCTATCTCATCAAGAAGGGCATCCACGCGCTCGCCTGCATCGGGGACGGCCGCCAGTCGGGCACGTCGGGTTCGCCGTCGATCCTCAACGCCTCGCCGGAAGCGGCGATCGGCGGCGGACTGGCGCTGCTCAAGACGGGCGACCGGGTCCGCATCGACTTGCGCAAGGGCACGGCCGACATCCTCGTCACCGACGACGAGATCACCCGGCGCCGCGCCGAACTGCAGAACAATGGCGGCTTCCACTATCCCGAGCACCAGACGCCCTGGCAGGAGATCCAGCGCGGTATGGTCGCGCAGTTTTCGGAGGGAATGGTGCTGAAGCCGGCGGTGAAATACCAGGATGTCGCGCACACCAGCGGTGTCCCCAGGGACAATCATTGATTCTGGATCGACGGATGGCGGCTTGATCAAATCAGGCCGCCGTCGGTTTTCCGGTCAGCGTGTTGCATCGCGGCCGGGTAGGTCGAGAACGGCCACCGTCCTTGACAAGCGCGCCCAACAAATCCACCATCATGACAAGGGGTGCATCGCGACGACCCCGTGAGGCGTCAGCCCAACGTTCGCGTCCAAGCTTCTCTTTTCAGGAGGTGGACGCCATGCCGTCAACAACCGCTATCACCGTACCGCAATTGTCCCGGCTCATAGGTCTGCCGGGCGCCCCAGTCATTGTCGATGTTCGCATAGATGAAGATTTCGACGCCGATCCGCGGCTGTTGCCGGCGTCGTGCCGTCGCGATTTCAAAACCGTTTCAAGCTGGGCGGCCACGTTCGCCGGCAAGCCAGTGGCCGTCGTTTGCCAGAGGGGGGAAAAGCTCTCGCAAGGCGTGGCCGCATGGCTGCGCCATGAGGGGATATCAGCTGAATCTCTCGAAGGCGGCTTTGAAGCCTGGCGCGATGCCGGCGGGCTTCTGGCCCGCACCGCCAAGATGCCGCCACGCAATGAAAAGGGCGCCACCGTCTGGGTGACGCGATCGCGCCCGAAGGTCGACCGCATCGCTTGCCCGTGGCTGATCCGGCGTTTCGTCGACCCCGACGCGGTGTTCCTGTTCGTCGAACCCGCTGAAGTGTTGGCTGTTGCCGACCGCTTTCAGGCCGTGCCGTTCGACATCGACAATGTGTTTTGGAGCCATCGCGGCGAGCGCTGCACCTTCGACACGATGATCGAGGAGTTCGGGCTGGAATCCGCGGCGCTCGATCGCCTCGCTGCAATCGTGCGCGCGGCCGACACTGCAAGCCTCGACCTGGTGCCTCAGGCGGCCGGCTTTCTGGCTGCCTCGCTTGGTTTGTCGCGTATGTACCGCGACGATCTGGAACAACTGGAAGCAGGCATGCTGCTCTACGACGCGTTCTTCCGCTGGTGTCGCGACGCCACCGAAGAAACGCACAACTGGCCGGCTGCGGGTAAGCCGTCGTGACCGCTCTTGTCCCGGACAATAAGGCGGGAACCGTCCCGGTGCCGGCTGCACCGACCTTCACCGAGGCCGTGAAGGTCTGGGCGAAAATCGGATTGCTCAGCTTTGGCGGTCCGGCCGGGCAGATCGCGCTGATGCACAAGGAACTGGTCGAGGAGCGGCGCTGGATCGGTGAGCGGCGTTTCCTGCACGCGCTGAACTACTGCATGTTGCTGCCTGGCCCGGAAGCCCAGCAACTCGCCATCTACATCGGTTGGCTGCTGCACAGGACGGCCGGCGGCCTTGTCGCCGGCATCCTGTTCGTCTTGCCGGGCGCGCTCGTCATGCTCGCCTTGAGCAGCCTCTACGTCCTCTATGGCGACGTGCCGCTTGTCGCGGCGCTGTTTTTCGGGGTCAAGGCGGCTGTGCTTGCCATTGTCGTCGGGGCGGTGGTCCGGATCAGCCGGCGTGCCCTCAAGAACCGGGTCATGGTGTCGATCGCGGTCGCGGCGTTCATCGCCATCTATGCGTTGAATGTGCCCTTTCCGCTCATCGTCCTGCTAGCCGGCCTGACGGGATGGCTGGGGGATCGCATTGCTCCCGCCCTGTTTTCCGGCTCGGCCCATGGCAAGGACGATGTTGCCGACTTCAAGGGAGCGGTCGACCTGATGTTCGAGCGTGGCGAACTGGCCCATGTCAAACCGACCAGATGGCATGCACCGCGCACCGTCGCGATCTGGCTGCCGCTCTGGCTCGGGCCTGTTCTTTTGATCTGGTGGTTCACCGGCTCTGCAAGCGTCTGGACCGAGATAGGCCGGTTCTTCAGTCTCATGGCTGTCGTCACCTTCGGTGGCGCCTATGCGGTCCTCGCTTATGTCGCACAGGCAGCCGTCCAGTCCTTCGGCTGGTTGGCGCCGGGTGAAATGGTCGATGGCCTTGGGCTCGCCGAAACGACGCCAGGGCCGCTCATCCTGGTGCTGCAGTTCGTCGGCTTCATCGCCGCGTTCCGCCATTCCGGCTCGCTGGACCCGTTGGTTGCCGGATCGCTGGGGGCTTTGCTCACTCTGTGGGTGACGTTCACGCCTTGCTTCTTCTGGATATTCCTCGGTGCGCCCTACATCGAGGCCTTGCGCGGCAACAAGGCACTGTCGGCCGCACTGGGCGCGATCACCGCCGCCGTTGTCGGGGTAATTATGAATCTGGCCCTATGGTTTGCCTTGCACGTCATCTTCCGTGAGGTGCGCGCGACGGGCCTTGGCATGAACGTGCCTGTGCTTTCGTCGATCGACTGGCGCGCGGCCTTGCTTTCCGTGGCCGCCATGGTCGCCATCCTGAAGCTGAAAGTCGGCATGCTGCCGACACTCGGGCTATCCGCCCTTGCAGGGATCTTGCTGGCGGCGGCTGGTTAGACAGCACCGCCTTTGCAATCCGCTTGCCCACCACCTAAGTGGGCTGGAAATGGAAGGAAACATCATGGCCGGACGGCGATCTTCCCTCGGCTTCCTCGGAATGTTCGGCCGTTCGGGCGACTTGAGGCAGCTCGACGATGCATTGCGCGGCGCCGATCTGCATCCAGCCCTTGTGCCGGAGGGCGTGAAGCTTACCCTCGTCAATCTCATGAAGGATCGCTGGCCCGACGAGCCGCCACCGGGCACCTATGCGTCGGTGGCACAATTATGCAGCTATTGCATCGTGGGTCCCGAAACCTTCGAGCAAGCCAATGGCCATGAGCGGACGCTGGGAGCCGAGCGCCGCATCGAGGCGGCGCTTGAAGCCGGTGACAGCCTCGACGCGCAGATCGTGCTGATGACGCTGCATGCCAAGCTCATCAACCCCGAAGTCGTCGACCGATACGGGCTCAGCGCGGAATGACGCGAAAGGCAAGATCTACCTGATTCTCCTAGAGCAATTCTAGGAAAAGTGTGAGCGGTTTTCCGTCTAGAATTGCGTCAAAACAAAGAGTTAGAGCAGATCGCCGTTTCCGTGAAACGGTGAATGCTCTAAGGAGCCGAGCCGTTCAGGCCCGGCTGATCTCCTCAAGATACCAGCCGATGTAGCGCAGTTCGTTGTATTCCATCGGCGCGATAGGTCCGGGCACGAAATAGTGCGAGCGCACGCCGCGCGCAGTGTGCTCGATGATCTTCTTGTCCTCTTCGGTGGTGATCTTCCACAGCCAGGTCAGCTTCTCCAGATCGTAATCCTGGCCCTCGACCGCGTCGCCGCGCACCAGCCAGATCAGTTCCATCTCGCAGGTGCCAGCCGTTTTCGGGATGAAGCGGTAGATCATGCCGTGATCGGGATAGCAGACGAGGAAGGTCGTGCCGCCGAGATGGATGGAAGTGACGCCACCGTCATAGTCGGAGAAGCGTCCCATCAGCGGGGCCACCGGCGATCCATCCTGGCTGCCGCTCGAAACGCCGTCATAGAGCGCATAGCGGAAGGTGTGGATTGCTTCCTGACCGGCCGCCGAGTTCTGCCAGCGGTTGGCGCTGCCGATCTCGATGCCGAGCGCGCAGGTGCGTTGCTCCATCGCCGCATTGAGCTGCTCGATCATTTCTGCCGGCTTTTCCAGCGCATGCGTCTGCGAATATTCCGGATGCGCCGGCCCGCAATGGTAACATTCGACATAGTTCTCGACGGCGAGCTTCCAGTTGGCGTCGAGCGGATAGGACTGACGATACGCAACCTTGGCGTCGCCCCAGCCATACTGGCCGCAGCTCGTTCGCAGCGACTGTTCGATCGGATCGAAATCGAGCGGCGTCTCGGCGAAGGAAATGAAGACCAGACCGGATGCGACGCGGACATGAAGCTTCTTCAGCCCGTGCGCCGTGCGGTCGAAATCCTTCGGCATCAGGCGGGCAGCGCGCAACGATCCGTCATTGGAATAGGCCCAGGCGTGGTAGGGGCACACGAACATCTTCGCGTTGCCCTTCTGCTTGGTGCAGACCTCGGCGCCGCGGTGGCGACAGACGTTGAGCATGGCATGCACGGTGCCATCCATGCCGCGTGTCAGGATGACCGCCTCGTCGCCCAGTTTGAACAGCTCGAAATCGCCGGGGTTCGGGATAACGCTGGCGTGGGCCAGGCAATGCCAGTGGCGGCGAAAGACCCGTTCCATGTCGCGCTCGAAGATCGCCGGGTCATGATAGAAGGCACGCACCAGGCCGTGGCCTGGCCGATGAGATGCCACCAGCCGATCGATCGCGTCGCCGTCGGTGGGGGCTTGCTGGATAGGATGCACACTCATTTGTCGTTCTGCCCGATGGTTGGTCGTGTATGGCTGTATGGCTGCACGAGACTTGTCTCCGGTCAGCCGCCCATATGCGTGCGCGGCAGGTGGATCAGGTTGCCGAAACGGGCACGCAATCTGTCGTCGACCTGTTTTGGCACATGGCGCGGAAATCGTTCGGCAAGAATGCGCTTCTTCTCGGTGATCGCACGCAGCAATATATCAGGCCGGCCTTTTTCGTTCCATTCCTTCGGCGAGGAACGATCGCCGAGGGCAGGATAGAAGTGCTCGGTCTGCATCAGCTTGAGCGTTTGTTCGTTGTCGAGATAGTGGCCCGGACCCTTGAGGCAGACCTCCGCGATGCTGTCGATCGACAGGGCTTCGTCAGTCACGTCGATGCCACGCGCGCAGCCCAGGCAATGACCGAGCATGTCGTTGTCGATGACCAGGCTCTCCAGGCAGAAGCCGAGCAGCGAGGCATGCATGCCGGCCGCCTCATAGACGAGGTTGAGGCCGGAGAGGCCGGCCATCACATTGGTGATGCCCTTTTCGTAGCCGGACTGAATGTCGGGCAATTTCGAATCCGTCATGCCGGCGGCGGAGCCACCGGGCAGGTCGTAGAATTGCGCCATCTGGGCACAGGCCGCCGTTGCCACCGACTGCTCGGCCGACCCGCCGGCCATGGCGCCGGTGCGCAGGTCGGACATGAACGGCCATGCGCCGAAGATCGCCGGATGGCCGGGCTTGAGCGCGTTGACATAGACCAGGCCGGCCAGCACTTCGGCCACTGCCTGCACGACGGCGCCGGCCATCGCCGCGGGTGCCGTCGTGCCGGACTGGCCGGTCGACAGCAGCAGGATCGGGATGCCGCCTTCGACGCAGGCCTCAAGCACGCCGCAGGCATCCTCGGCGAACTTCATCGGCGGCACGACGAATGAATTGGAGTTGGAAACGAATGGCCGGGCGCGGAAATTCTCCTCGCCTCCGGCGATGGCGTACAGCATTTCAAGTGCAGGCTTCACGTTCTCACGCACCGTGAAGGATGTTCCGACGTGCTTCGATGTTCCCATCACACAGGCATAAAGCGTGTTGAAATCCATCTCGAGCGGATCGGCGATGTCGCGCGCCACCATCGGCCGCTGGAAGAAATGAATGTTGTCCAGCCCGTCGACGATGCGGGCGGCATCATAAATATCCTGCAGCTTGGATTCGCGGTACTCACGCTTCTCCAGATCCACCAGGTGCACGGCGATGCCTGCCGTGCCGTAGTGCACGCGCTTGCCCTGGACCACCATGTCGTGCCTGGGGTCCTGGCCATGAAGCGTGAAATGTCGTGCCGCCCGCTTGATGGTGTCGAGCACGAGCGCGCGCGGAAAGCGGACCCGGCCATCGTCGCCATGGATCGCCCCCACCTTGGTCAGCACCTTTATGCAGGAAGGAATGGCGTTGGCGAAACCCACTGTCTCCAGAAGCGTCAGCACGCCTTCGTGGATACGCTCGCGGTCATCCCCGCGAAGCGGCCCGTAGCCGCCGCCCTCGATGGCCTTGTGCTGTGGTCTGGTATCCTCCACCAGGGGAGATGATCGCATGGCATGTCCTGTTTCGCGAAGACCGGAGCGTTGTGGACGACGGTTCGCCGGCGTGTCCTGCTGTTCGACAGCCACTGGCATGGAGCACTCCAACTTCGTCGGCAGGAACTCGTGGCGGTTGGTCCACCATCGGCCTGCTTCTTCCCCTGATGACGCCGACTATGCCGCCGGCACTGGCCCATCCTATGGGCCAGCTGGCTCAGTTCCATGTGCCAGAACTAAAATACCGGAGCCGCTGCGAGCGGCTCCGGTCACGAGAGGTCGATGATGGATCAGGCGGCCGCGGGTCTGCGTCCGGCGGCCGTGGCCAGTTCGCGGATGCCTGGCTCGATGTGCTGTAGCGCGATCGACGAGATGCCCAGCCGCATGAAACGCGAAGGCTTTTCAGTGCGATCGAAGAAGCGGTCGCCTGGCTCGATGATGACGCTGCGCGAGGCCGCTGCCTCGGCAAGGCCGCGCGAATCGGTGCCGCGCGGCCCTTCGAGCCACAGCGACGTACCGCCGGCCGAATCGGTCGAGCGCCATTCCGGCAGGAAGGCGGAAATCGCATGGACCAGCCGCTTGCGCCGCTCGTCGAAGGCTGACGACAGCCGCCGCACCAGCGCCTCGTGGTGGCCGAGCGACAGGAACAGTGCGACGGCGCGCTGATTGTTGGCCGGCGGATGACGCAGCATGAAGCGGCGCAGCGCCCGGAGCTCCGCGATCAGTCCGGCGGACGCCACGATGTAGCCGAGCCGCAGGCCGGGAGCCAGCGTCTTGGACATCGAGCCGACATAGACCACGCGGCCGGAACGATCGAGGCTCTTCAGCGCTTGCTGCGGTGCCTCGTCGAGAAGCTGGCTGTCATAGCCGTCCTCGATGATGATCTGGTTGTAGCGGTTGGCGCGCGCCAGAAGATCCTGCCGCCGTTCCGCCGACAACGGTACCATGGTCGGGCAATGATGGCTGGGCGTGACGAAGACGAAGCCGGAATCATTGGGAATAGAAGCAGTTACGATGCCGGACTGGTCGACCGGCACCGGCTGTATCTCTGCGCCCGCAAGGCGGAAGATCGAGCGCGCGTCGGGGTAACCGGGGTCCTCCATCGCCACCTTGGAGCCTTTGGACATTAGCAGCGTCGCCAGCATGTAGAGCGCGTTCTGGGCGCCCAGCGTGACGATGATCTCGTCGGGATTGGCGAAGATGCCACGCCGGGGCAGGAGCCGCGCCTGGATCTGCTCGATCAGCAGCGGATCGTCACGGTCGACCATATCGGACGCCCAGTTGCGGATTTCCAGCACGGCAAGCGCCATGCGGTTGCACTCGCGCCATTCAGCGGTCGGGAACAGCGCCGGGTCGAACTGCCCGTAGACGAAAGGATAGGACGACTTGATCCAGTTCTCGTGCTTGGCCGGCGGCGGCATGTCGCTTGCGGCGATCTTGCGGCGTGCCTTCCAGTCGATCTCATTGGCCTGGTCGGGCGCCTTCTGGTGCGGCTTGGCCGGTGTCGCCAGCACATCGGGATTGACGAAATGGCCGCGCCGTTCGCGCGCCACCAGGAAACCCTGGTCGACGAGCTGCTGGAACGCCAGCACCACGGTTCCGCGCGCCACGCCGAGTTTTTCGGCCAGGATGCGGCAGGAAGGGAGCGGCATCGAAGCGGCGATCTGGCGGTCGAGAATGGCGGCTACGATGGCCTGGCGGATCTGCGCCTGCAGGGTTTGGCCGGATTCGGCCGAAATCCGGAACAGGCCGGACCATATCGCCGTGTCGTTTCGCTGTGGCATGGGAGATTTCCTCGATGGCCAGCCTTTTTCGTTTGGCTGGACCAGCCGAACGTAACCGTGGCACAAGGGGTTGCGCCAATCAATTTTTCTGATCGTTGGGATTTATGCCAGTGATCCTTCACGTCCTTTTGATGCCGCGTTGCGGCATCGTGGGGTGACGCGGCGCTTCATCCCGGCGATGACATCGTGCGTCATGGCGGCGTGTGGGTGTGCGTCATCGCTGCGCATTGATACGGGTGGAGTTCGGCCCGATAGATTGTCGCGACGACACGCGCCGGAAACATCCGGTCCGTAATGATGGCTCGAGGTCTCGGAGTTTGGCAGTGGATCAATCGTCCTTTCAAAAACAGCTCGCCGCCTTGCGCGACCACCGCGCGGCGGCGCCCGCCAGCATGCGCCAGGCCTTCGCCGCCGATCCCAAGCGGTTCGTGGAATTCTCCGCCACCGACGGCGATCTGCTGCTCGACTGGTCGAAATGCGCGGTCGACGCGACCACCATGGAGCTGCTGGAAAAGCTCGCGCAGGCCGCCGATCTCGAAGGCCGCCGCGCCGCCATGTTCGCGGGCAAGAAGATCAACGTCACCGAGGACCGTGCCGTGCTGCACACGGCGCTGCGCAACCTGACCGGCAAGGGCGTCACCGTCGATGGCCAGGACGTCAAGGCGGACGTCATCGCCGTGCTCGACGCCATGGGCGCCTTTGCCGATGCCGTGCGCTCGGGCAAGGCGGCCGGCGCCACCGGCAAGAAGATCACCGACATCGTCAACATCGGCATCGGCGGTTCCGATCTCGGCCCGGCCATGGCGACGCTGGCACTGGCGCCCTATCATGACGGGCCGCGCGCGCATTACGTCTCCAACATAGACGGCGCCCATATCCACGACACGCTGAAGGGCCTCTCCGCCGAGACCACGCTTTTCATCATCGCTTCCAAGACCTTCACCACCGTCGAGACGATGACCAATGCGCAGACGGCGCGCGACTGGGTGCAGAAGGCGCTCGGCAAGGAAGCGGTCGGCAAGCATTTCGCCGCCGTCTCGACCGCGCTCGACCTGGTGGCCAAGTTCGGCATCGCGCCCGATCGCGTCTTCGGCTTCTGGGACTGGGTCGGTGGCCGCTATTCGCTCTGGGGCGCCATCGGCCTGCCGGTGATGATCGCTGTCGGCCCGCGGAATTTTCGCGCCTTCCTTGATGGCGCGCATGAGATGGACGAGCATTTCCGCACCGCGCCGGTGCAGGAGAACCTGCCGGCGCTGCTGGGACTGGTCGGCTGGTGGCATCGCGTGATCTGCGGTTACCCGGCGCGCGCCGTCATCCCTTACGACCAGCGCCTGTCCAGGCTGCCGGCCTATTTGCAGCAGCTTGACATGGAATCGAACGGCAAGAGCGTCACCCTCGAAGGCACGGCGGTGACGACGCCGACCGGACCGCTGGTCTGGGGTGAGCCCGGCACCAACGGCCAGCATGCCTTCTTCCAGCTGCTGCACCAGGGCACCGATTTCATTCCGGTCGAGTTCCTTGCCGCGGCCATCGGTCACGAGCCCGATCTCAAGCACCAGCACGATCTGCTGCTCGCCAACTGCCTGGCGCAGTCGGAAGCGCTGATGAAGGGCCGCACGCTGGAGGAGGCGCGCGCCCAGATGCTGGCCAAGGGCATGAAGCCGGCCGAGGTCGACAAGATCGCGCCGCACCGCGTCTTCTCGGGTAACCGTCCCTCGATCACCATCCTCTACAGAAAGCTCGACCCGCGCACCTTCGGCCGGCTGATCGCGCTCTACGAGCACCGCGTCTTCGTCGAGGGCACGCTGTTCAACATCAACTCCTTCGACCAATGGGGCGTCGAACTCGGCAAGGAACTGGCCACCGGCCTGTTGCCTGTCGTGGAGGGCAAGGAAAGTGCCGCCAATCGGGATGCATCGACCGCTGGCCTTGTGGGATTCATCCAGCATTTGCGTGGCTCGGAGTGAAAAGCTTGGCAGACATCAAGGGAATATTGTTCGACAAGGACGGCACGCTTGTCGACTTCAACGCCACCTGGCTCGGCGTTGCCGACTTCATGGCCATGGATGCGTCGGAAGGCGATCGCTGGAAAGCCGACAGGCTGCTGGCCGCTGCCGGCTTCGATTTCGCCAACAAGCGTTTCAAGCCGGACTCCATCTTTGCCTCCGGCACCAATCTCGACGTCGTCGAATTGTGGTTCCCACGCCTGTCCAACGAGGATCAGATGCTTGCGGTTGCCCGCTTCAACGAGATCACCTCCGTACAAGGCTCGGCGATGGCCGTGGCGCTGCCGGGCATCGTCGATACGCTGACGGCACTGCACAGGAAATCCTACCGGCTTGGCGTCGCCACCAACGATTCGACCAGCGGCGCGGAAAAGACGCTGGTCACGCTCGGCGTCGCTCAATTGTTCGACGCGGCCTATGGCTACGACGCGGTGGCCAATCCGAAGCCGGCGCCCGACACCATCCAGGCCTTTAGCGATCTCACCGGCCTCAAGCCGGCGGAAATCGCCATGGTCGGCGACAACCGGCACGACCTCGAAATGGCACGTGCCGGCGGCTGCGGGCTGGCGGTCGGCGTGCTCTCCGGCACCGGCACCCGCGAATCGCTGGCCGGCATTGCCGATGTGGTTCTGGATTCGGTCGCCGACCTGCCGGATTTTCTCTCGGCGCGGGTCAGGGAGACGATCTGACGGGAAAGGCTAGGTCAAACTCGATTCACCTCGGGATTTTCTGCCAATGGCCGAGATGGGGGAGCAGTCCATGGAAACTATCGAGCTTCTGGTTTGTTTTCAGACACAATGGGCCACTCATCAGCAGAACAAACGTACCCGCATTTGCCGCACCTGATCTTGGCGCTTTGCGCTGTCGATGTCTTCGCCTGGCTGAAGATCGAAGCCCCGATTTTCGCATTTTGGGCAAACTGTGAAACCGATACGTTGAACAACTTTAATCCACGCCACTCGACTTCTCCGATCAACGGCCAGTCGAATCTATCTTCTGCCCTCAATGTTTGTCCACAATGAGTAGAATTTAGGCTTGCCCCGTGGCGTTAGCGCTCTTCCGCCTCAAACGAAAAGACACCGCTCGGCTTAGTCGCAGCCCCCTTCGCGTCGCCGAAATCCGGCACCCGGTATTCGGCGAGCAATCGCAGCCGGGACAGCGGCAGGTCGTTGCGGCGGGGATCTCCGACCAGCACCTCGATGCCGGCCGCCAGGCAGCGGTCGAGGAACGGGATAACCCGCAGAGCAACCTCAGGGCCGTAGAACACGTCGCCGGCAAGCACGAGCTCGACCGCCGGCGGGGGACCCGTGGTAATGTCCTTGTAGACAATGATGATCTCGACGCCGTTGGCCGCGGCATTGAGGCCGATCGCGGCAACGCCGTTACGGTCGATCTCGGCGGCGATCACTTCGCGCGAACCGGCCTTGGCTGCGGCGATGCCGACAAGGCCGGAGCCGGCACCAAGGTCGAGCACGCGGCGACCGGCTACCGTTTGCGGATGATCCAGTATATGGCGCGCAAGCACCGCGCCGCCGGCCCACACGTAAGCCCAGTAAGGCGGCTGCGGCTCAGGTCCATTGTTGTCCGCCTCGATCGTGTCGTCATCGTCGTCAGCGCTTTGGTGCGTATAGGTAAGCCGTCTCAGGCCACTGGCCGGGTGCGGTGTAAAAAGCTGGATCTCAGGCACCGACGGCACCGGGGCGAGGCGCATGTTCGTCCTGATGAACTCTGCCGGGTCAGGACGGCAAGGTGCATCTACGGCATCCGCGCCGACGGCTGCAATCATTCGCGCAGCGCTCGCCGCAGGATCTTGCCGACCGGCGTCTTCGGCAGTTCGGTGCGGAATTCGATGTATCTGGGCCGCTTGTAGCCGGTCAGGTTCTCGCGGCAAAAGGCGGTCAGTGCCTCGGCGGTCAGCGCCGGATCCTTCCTGACCACGAACAGTTTCGGCACCTCGCCCGAATGCTCGTCCGGCACGCCGATCGCCGCCACTTCGAGCACACCCGGATGCATCGCCACGACTTCCTCGAGCTCGTTGGGATAGACGTTGAAGCCCGAGACCAGGATCATGTCCTTCTTGCGGTCGACGATCTTGGTGTAGCCGCGTTCGTCCATGAAGCCCATGTCGCCGGATTTGAAGTAGCCGTCCTTGGTCATCACCTTGGCGGTCTCATCCGGCCGGTTCCAGTAGCCCGCCATCACTTGCGGCCCCCGGATGCAGACTTCGCCGACCTCGCCGAGCGGCAAATTGTTGCCGTCTTCGTCGCGGATGGCGATCTCCGTCGAGGGCAGCGGCAAGCCGATGGTGCCGGTGAAGTCGCCGGCGGTGAACTTGTTGGCGGTGGCCACCGGCGAGGTTTCCGAGAGGCCGTAGCCTTCGGTGACCGAACATCCGGTCAGCGCCTTCCAGCGTTCGGCGACGCCCTTCTGCACCGCCATGCCGCCGCCCAGCGTCAGCACCAGCGGCTTGAAGTCGAGCTTGCGGAAATCCTCATTGTTGAGCAGCGCGTTGAACAGCGTGTTGAGGCCGGGAAAGATGTGCACCGGATATTTCTGCAATTCCTTGACGAAGCCTGGGATGTCGCGCGGATTGGGAATGAGCACATTGCGGGCGCCCTGCTGCATGCCCATCAGCGCGTTCACCGTCAGCGCGAAGATATGATAGAGCGGCAGCGCGCAGATGAAGTTGGGGTGCGCGGGTTTCGGCTTGATCGTGTAGGCGTCCTCCATCCACTGCGCGTTCTGCGCGACGTTGGCGAGCACGTTGCTGTGCAGCAGCGTGGCGCCCTTCGAGACGCCCGTGGTGCCGCCCGTATATTGCAGGAAGGCGACATCGTCGGCTGCCACCTTGGCCGGCCTGAAGCCCATACCGGCGCCGGCCTTCATGGCGGCATTGAACTTGACATGGCCGGGCAGCGACCATGCCGGCACCATCTTCTTCACGCGGCGCACGACGAAATTGACGATTGTGCCCTTCAGCCCGCCAAGCATGTCGCCCATCGCGGCGACCACCACATGCTTGACCGCGGTCCTGGCGATCACCGCCTGCAAGGTGTTGGCGAAGTTCTCCAGGATGACGATGGCTTGCGCCCCGGAATCCTTCAGCTGGTGTTCGAGCTCGCGCGGCGTGTAGAGCGGATTGATGTTCACCACCACATAACCCGCTCGCAAGATCGCCATCATCGCCACCGGATATTGCAGCACGTTGGGCATCATCAGCGCGACGCGCGCGCCTTTCTGCAGGCCCTTCGATTGCAGGTAGGCGCCGAAGGCCGCCGACAGCCGCTCGACATCGGTGTAGCTGATGGACTTGTCCATGCAGGTGAAGGCCGGCTGCGCGGAAAACTGCTTGCAGGCGGCGACGAGGAAATCGCCGATCGAGCTGTAGGGCAGGGCGCCGATCTCGGCCTGCACGTTTTTCGGATAGCTCTTGAGCCACGGCTTTTCCGGCAAGCCGGCGGCCAACGCCGTCAGCGCTTTCGGCAATCGGTTGGCGGTGGCGTCGGCCGGCTTTGCCGCCGGTGGGGCCTTCACCGCTGCCGCGGCCTTCGACGCCGGCCTGGCAGCGGGCTTTGCCGCACCCGCTTTACGCCCCGGCGCCGTCTTTCCGGCCGCAGCCTTGGCCGGGGCTTTCACCGCCGGCTTTGTGCTTGCCCTTACAGGTGCCGCGGCCGCCTTCGGCTTGGCGGCTTTGGCAACGGGTGCTTTCGGCTTGGCAGTACCGGCTGCTTTCGACGGCGCCTTGGCTCCCGCTTTCACCGGCGCCGTCGTCCTTGATGCTTTTGCCAACCGTTCCTCCCTGGACAAGTCTTGTTCATCCGTGCCGCACTCGCCCCTGAATTGGCAAGGGCGCCCTCCGCTGCGGCCGCTACACCCTATGTATTGCCTCCCTTGGTGAGCGTGCAAGTCTTGCCCTTGCGGCAACGCGGCGAAAGATTTGCCGTCGAAAGTCTTTGCCGCCGCCAGCGCTCCAGGCGGTGTCCTGACGCATCCCACGGCCGCTCGGAAGCGCCGGGAACATTTATATCGTCAGCCTGGCGATCAATAAAAAAATTCGGCTGTTAATAATCTCGTGAACGGAAGAAACGGCTAATTTTTTCTGCAATTTGGCAAAGTTGCGGATTTTTTTCCTGCTTCCCGCGGGGTAAGCAAACGGGGTGTTCCAAAGCCGGAAAAACGGTGCTTATATGCGCGCTTCGCGAGCCTGATAGAGGGGCTTGGAAGAACATCAGGGAGTGCTCAATGAATAAGAAGCTGACTTTTGCAGCCGCGTTGCTGGCTGCAAGCGTCCTGGGCGGCATGGCCAATGCGAAAACTCTGGTCTACTGCGCGGAAGCTTCGCCGGAAGGTTTCGATCCGGCGCCGTATACCGCAGGCCAGACGTTCGACGCGTCCTCGCGCACCGTCTTCAACCGCCTCGTCGAATTCGATCACGGCAAGACGACGACCTCGCCGGGCCTGGCCGAAAGCTGGACGATCTCCGACGATGGCAAGGAATATGTCTTCAAGCTGCGCAAGGGCGTCAAATTCGCCGCCACCGACTATTTCACCCCGACGCGCGACTTCAACGCCGACGATGTGGTGTTCTCGTTCGAACGTCAGGTCGACAAGAACGGTCCCTGGTTCCAGTACATTCCGGGCATTGCCTACCAGTATTACAATGACCAGTTCGGCGACAACATCACCAAGGTCGAGAAGGTCGATGACCTGACGGTGAAGTTCACCCTCAAGGAGCCGGCGATCACCTTCATTCCGACGCTGGGCATGGATTTTGCGTCCGTCGTCTCCAAGGAATATGCCGACAAGCTGCAGGCCGACAAGACGCCTGAGCTGTTCAACCAGAAGCCGATCGGCACCGGCCCGTTCATCTTCGTCGACTACCAGACCGACGCCGCCATCCGCTACAAGGCCAACCCGGACTATTGGGGCGGCAAGCAGAAGATCGACGATCTGGTCTTCGCCATCACCACCGATCCGGCCGTGCGCGCACAGAAGCTCAAGGCCGGCGAATGCAACATCATGTCGTACCCGGCACCGGCCGACATCGCCGGCCTGCAGGCCGATGCGAACCTGAAGGTCGAGGAGCAGGAAGGCCTCAATGTCGGCGCGCTAATGTACAACACCCAGCAGAAGCCGTTCGACGACGTGCGCGTGCGCAAGGCGCTCAACATGGCCATCAACAAGAAGGCCATCATCGACGCGGTCTTCCAGGGTGCCGGCCAGGTGGCGGTCAACCCGATCCCGCCGACCATGTGGTCCTACAACAAGGAAGTGAAGGACGATCCGTACGATCCGGATGCAGCCAAGAAGCTGCTTGAAGAGGCCGGCGTCAAGGACCTCAAGATGAACGTCTGGGCCATGCCAGTGTCGCGCCCCTACATGCCGAACGCGCGCCGCACCGCCGAATTGATCCAGGCGGACTTCGCCAAGGTCGGCGTCACCGTCGAGATCGTCAGCTACGATTGGGGTGAATACCTCAAGCGCGCTTCCGCGGTCGATCACGACGGCGCCGTCATCGTCGGCTGGACCGGCGACAATGGCGATCCGGACAACTTCCTCGGCGTGCTCCTGAGCTGCGCTTCCGTCGGTTCGAACAACCGCGCGGAATGGTGCAACAAGGACTTCGATGCGCTCATCAACAAGGCCAAGACCGTTTCGGACCAGGCCGAGCGCACCAAGCTCTATGAACAGGCACAGGTCATCTTCAAGGAACAGGCACCCTGGGCGACGCTCGCTCACTCCAAGGTGTTCATGCCGATGCAGAAGACCGTCACCGGCTTTGCGATGGATCCGCTCGGTATCCACCGCTTCGACGGCGTCGATATCGCCGAATAAGGTTGCGAAACGGGGGCGCCTCCATGTGGTGACGCCCCCACTCGCCCGCCATGCTGCGTTATATCCTCGGCAAGCTCGCCCTCATCATCCCGACCTTCATCGGGATAACCATCCTCGCCTTTGGCTTCGTGCGCATCCTGCCCGGTGATCCGGTGCTGGTGCTTGCGGGCGAACGCGGCCTGTCGCCCGAACGCCACACGGCGCTCATGCACCAGTTCGGTTTCGACCTGCCGATCTGGCAACAATATCTGACCTATCTGACCAACATCCTCAGCGGTGATTTCGGCACCTCGTTTTCCACCAAGACGCCGGTGCTCAAGGATTTCCTGGTGCGCTTCCCGGCAACGGTCGAGCTCGCCATCTTCGCCATGATCTTTGCCATTGTCCTAGGTGTCGCCGCCGGCATCTTCGCCGCCATCCGCCGCGGCTCCTGGTTCGACCAATTGACCATGGGCACGGCGCTGGCCGGCTATTCCATGCCGATCTTCTGGTGGGGTCTCCTGCTGATCATCGTGTTCTCCGGCATGCTGCACTGGACGCCGGTTTCAGGCCGCATCGACCTCCTCTACTTCTTCAAGCCGGTGACCGGCTTCATGACCATCGATTCCCTGATCTCGGGCCAGAAGGGCGCCTTCCGTTCGGCGCTGTCGCACCTGATCTTGCCGACCATCGTGCTCGGCACCATTCCGCTTGCCGTCATCGCGAGGCAGACGCGCTCGGCGATGCTCGAGGTGCTGGGTGAGGACTATGTCCGCACCGCGCGCGCCAAGGGCCTGGCGCCGCGTAGGGTCATCGGCCTGCACGCCTTCCGCAACGCGCTGATCCCGGTCGTCACCACCATCGGCCTGCAGGTCGGCACGCTGCTCACCGGCGCCATCCTGACCGAGAGCATCTTCTCCTGGCCCGGCATCGGCAAATGGATGATCGACGCCATTTCCAAGCGCGACTATTTCACCGTGCAGGGCGGGTTGCTTTTGATCGCGCTGATCGTCATGTCGGTGAACCTCATCGTCGACGTGCTCTACGCCGTCATCAACCCACGCATCCGGGCCAACTGACATGAGCAATGAAGGCCCCGCCACCATCGAAGCCGCGACCGTCGTCAAGCCGCAGGACGCCAGGTTGCAGATGTTCGGCGAGTTCTGGCATTACTTCTCCGTCAACAAGGGCGCGGTGATCGGGCTCTTCGTCTTCGCGCTGCTGATCCTGATCGCCATTTTCGCGCCGCTGCTGGCGCCGCATTCGCCGGACGATCAGTTCCGCGACTTCTTCCTGACGCCGCCGGCCTGGCAGGAGGGCGGCAATGCGCAGTTCCTGCTCGGCACCGACGCCGTCGGCCGCGATATGCTGTCGCGCCTGATCTACGGCTCGCGCTTCTCGCTCGCCATCGGCTTCGTCGTTGTCACGTCAGCGCTGATTTCAGGCGTCATCCTCGGCCTGCTCGCCGGCTACTGCCGCGGCTGGGTCGACACGCTGATCATGCGCATCATGGACATCATCCTGGCCTTCCCGTCGCTGCTCTTGGCCCTGGTGCTGGTCGCGGTGCTTGGCCCCGGCCTCGTCAACGCCATGATCGCCATCGCCTTCGTGCTGCAGCCGCATTTCGCCCGGCTCACCCGCGCCGCCGTGATGGCCGAAAAGACCCGCGAATATGTCGTCTCGGCCAAGGTCGCCGGCGCCAGCCATCTCAGGCTGATGCTGGTCACCATCCTGCCAAACTGCATCGCGCCGTTGATCGTGCAGGCGACGCTGTCCTTCTCCAACGCCATCCTCGAGGCGGCGGCCCTTGGCTTCCTCGGCATGGGCGCGCAGCCGCCGACGCCGGAATGGGGCACCATGCTGGCCGAGGCGCGCGAATTCATCCTGCGCGCCTGGTGGGTGGTGACCTTCCCGGGTCTCGCCATCCTGATCACCGTCTTCGCTATCAACCTGATCGGCGACGGCCTGCGCGACGCGCTCGACCCCAAGCTGAAGAGGTCGTGAGCATGTCTCTGCTCGAGATCACGAACCTCACCGTTTCCTTCGACACCGCGGCCGGACCGTTCATGGCCGTGCAAGGTATCGACCTGTCGATCGAGCCGCGCGAAGTGCTGGCGATCGTCGGCGAGTCCGGCTCCGGCAAGTCGGTGGCGATGCTGGCGGTGATGGGGCTGTTGCCCAACACGGCAACCGTCAAGGCCGACCGCATGGCCTTCGACGGCGTCGATCTGCTGAAGCTCAGCCCGTCCGAACGCCGCAAGATCGTCGGCAAGGACATCTCGATGATCTTCCAGGAGCCGATCGCCAGCCTCAATCCGTGCTTCACCGTCGGGTTCCAGATCGAGGAGGTGTTGCGCTTCCACATGGGCATGGACCGCGCCCAGCGCCGGGCGCGTGCCATCGAACTGATGAAGCTGGTCGGCATCGCCGACCCTGAAGAGCGGCTGAGTTCCTTCCCGCACCAGATGTCGGGCGGCCAGTGCCAGCGCGTCATGATCGCCATCGCCATTGCCTGCAATCCGAAACTGCTGATCGCCGACGAGCCGACCACGGCGCTCGACGTCACCATCCAGAAGCAGATCCTCGATCTGCTGGTTTCGCTGCAGGCCAAATACGGCATGGGCCTGATCATGATCACCCACAATATGGGCGTGGTGGCCGAGACCGCCGACCGCGTCATCGTCCAGTACAAGGGCCGCAAGATGGAAGAGGCCGACGTGCTGTCGCTGTTTGAATCGCCAAAGAGCAATTACACGCGGGCGCTGTTGTCGGCCTTGCCGGAGAACGCCGTCGGCGACCGGCTGCCGACCGTTTCCGACATGATGTTCGAGCCGGCCCCCTCTGCTGCGGGAGCCGCCTGATGAGCACGACGGTTCTCGAAGGCAAGAACATCGTCCGCGACTACCACATCGGCGGCGGCCTGTTCACCGGGCCGCGTACCGTGCACGCGGTCAAGGGGGTCTCGTTCAAGGTCGACAAGGGCAAGACGCTGGCCATTGTCGGCGAAAGCGGCTGCGGCAAGTCAACGCTTGCCCGCATCATCACGCTGATCGATCCGGCGACATCGGGCGAATTGTTCATCGACGGCAACAAGGTCGACATCGCCAAGGGCGGATTGACCAAGGAGATGCGCCGCAAGGTGCAGATCGTCTTCCAGAACCCCTACGGATCGCTCAATCCGCGACAGAAGATCGGCGACGTGCTGGGCGAGCCGCTTTTGATCAACACCGACAAGCCGGCGTCCGAGCGGCGCGACCTGGCGATGAAGATGCTGAAGAAGGTTGGCCTCGGCCACGAGCACTACAATCGCTATCCGCATATGTTTTCCGGCGGCCAGCGTCAGCGCATCGCCATTGCCCGCGCGCTGATGCTGAACCCGAGCCTGCTGGTGCTCGACGAGCCGGTCTCGGCGCTCGATCTGTCGGTGCAGGCGCAGGTGCTCAACCTGCTTGCCGACCTGCAGGATGAGTTCCAGCTGACCTATGTCTTCATCAGCCACGATCTGTCCGTGGTGCGTTACATCGCCGACGATGTGATGGTGATGTATTTCGGCGAAGCGGTCGAATACGGCTCGCGCGACGAGGTCTTCGCCGATCCCAAGCACAGCTACACCCGGACGCTGTTCGCGGCGACACCGCGCGCCGACGTCGCGTCGATCAAGGCGAGGCTGGCGAAGAAGAAAGCGGCCTGACGTCTCTTCGTCATCCTCGGGTCTGCACTGCGTCGCTACGCTCCCTTGTTCCGCCCATGGATGACGACGCTGGAGAGGCCGCCTCTCACGACAGCTTGGCGATGATGGCGCGCAGCGCCTCGCCGAATTTATGGATCTCCTCGACTGTATTGTAATGCACCAGCGAGGCGCGGATGGCGCCGCTGTCCATCGAGAGATTGAGTCGCTTCATCAGCCGTGGCGCGTACATGTGGCCGTCGCGGATGCCGATCTGCATCTCGGCCATTTCCTCGACGACGCGCTGCGGCGATAGTTTGCCGATGTTGAAGCAGAAGGTCGGCACGCGCTCGGTGATCCGCGCCTCGTCGGCAACGCCGTAGATGGTTGCCCCGCAATCCTTCAGCACGGCCAGCATCTCGCGCGCCAGCACCAGCTCGTAGTCGCGGATGGCGCCCATGCCGGCAACGATGTTTTCGCGTCGGGAGCGGTTGTTGGACGGCGCCAGATTGCGGCCGATCAGTTCCAGATACTGCACCGCCGCATCCATGCCGGAGACGTTCTCGTAGATGAAGGTGCCGGCCTCGACCTTGTAGGGCGGCTCGTCGGGGATGAAGTCCTCGCGGAAGGTCGGCAGCCGCTTCAGCGTTTCGAAGCGGCCCCACAGGAAGCCCATATGCGGCGAGAAATTCTTGTAGCCGGAGCAGACGAGATAGTCGCAGTCCCAGGCCTGCACGTCGATCAGTCCATGCGGCCCGTAATGCACGCAGTCGAGGAACACTTCGGCGCCGGCCGCATGCGCGATCTCAGCCACCGCAGCGACATCGACGATCGAGCCGATCGAGTGCGCTGTCACCGTGCAGGCGACCAGGCGGGTGCGGTCCGAAACCAGCGGACGCAGATCGTCGACATGCAGATTGCCGTCCTCACGCATCCGCCACCATTTGAATTTCGCACCGGCCGACTCCAGCGCCAGCCAAGTCGCGATGTTGGCGTCATGATCCATGTCGGTGACGACGATCTCGTCGCGCTCTTGCAGCATCTGGCCGATGCCGAGGCTGACCAGGCGGATGAACGAGGTGGCATTCATGCCGAAGCAGATTTCCGCCGGGCTGTAGGCGTTGATGAGCAGAGCGACGCTTGTCCGCGCATCGGCGACCGATTGGTCGACGGTGACGCTGCGGCCATAGCGGCCGCCACGCTGCACATTGTGCGAAACCAGATGATTGGTCACCGCGTCGAGCACGCTCTGCGGGATCTGCGCGCCGGCGGCGTTGTCCAAAAAGATGAAATCGCCGGCCCGCTGCAAGGCTGGAAACATGGCGCGGATGGTGTCGACGGGGAACGCGGTGGCATTCGCATTGTCGGTTTGATGCTTATTCACGGGTAGGCTCCTGCGGAGGGCTTGGACGGGGATCAGGTGGCGGAGGTCAGCGCTTCTTTTCGGTCTTGAAGCGCTCTTCAAGCAGGCTGACGAGGCGGACCATCGGCCAGAGGAAGATGAGATAGACGAGGGCGGCGCCGATCAGCGGCGAGGGGTTGGCGTAGAGCGACTGCGCGTTGGTCGCCTCCTTCAAGAGTTCCGGCAGCGCCACGGTGGAGGCGAGCGAGGTGTCCTTGAACATCGAGACGCAGTTGCTGGTCATCGGCGGGATGACGACGCGGATCGCTTGTGGCAGCACCACCTTGCGCAAGGTCAGGAGGAACGGCAGGCCAAGCGCCTGCGACGCCTCGAACTGCCCGCGCGGAATGCTTTCGATGCCGGAGCGGAACACCTCGGCCGAGTAGGCCGACATGATGAAGGCGAAGGCTGTCACCGCCGATGCCCAGGACGACAGGCGTATGCCGAGGAAGGGCAGCGCATAGTAGATCAGGATCAGCACGACCAGCACCGGCAGGGCGCGGAAGATGTCGGTGTAGCCGACCGCGAGCCAGCGCAGCGGCTTCGGCGCATAGAGCCGCACCAGACTGATCCCCAGGCCGATGGGGATGCCGATGCCGATGCTCAAAATGCCGAGCAGCAGCGTGTTCAGGAAGCCGCGCAGCAGCGCCGGCAGGCTGGACATGATGACGTCGGGGTTGAAGAAGGTGTCGATCAGCGACATGGGAGCGTTCCCGAACCCCAGAGCAAAGAATGCTCACGTTAAAATCGATTGGCCCCGCCGAGGGCGAGGAGATCTGCGGCAGAAGCCGGCGGCCAGGCGTGAAAGAATCGTGCCGGCCTGGAAAGCCGGCACGATGTTACCGCAGCTTTCAGCTCAGGCCTTCGGCAGCGGCATTTCCTTCATGGTCGAAGAGTCGGCGGGCGCGTCGCTGCCGAACCACTTCTTGTGGATCGCGGCCAGCGTGCCGTCCTTCTTCATCGCGCTCAGCGCATCGTTCAGCTTGCCGAGCAGCGGGTGGTCCTTGGTCATCATCAGGCCGTATTGCTCACCGGTCTTGATGCGCTCCTTGACCACCAGGTCCTTCATCTTGGTGAAGGAATATTCCATGCCCGGAATGTCGCTGACTGCCGCATCGACGCGGCCGGCGCTGAGGTCGAGCAGCAGGTTCTGCTGCGTGTCGTAGCCCTTCACGTCGCTGAAGCCGTCGGCTTCCTGATGCGCCTTGACCCAGGTTTCGCCGGTCGAGCCTGACAGCACGCCGATGATCTTGCCCTTGAGGTCGGCCTCGGCCTTGATCGGGCTGTCGGCCTTGGTAGCGATGCCCATATCGGAATCATAATAGGGCTGCGTGAACGACTGTGACTTCAGCCGCTCCGCCGTGATGGTGATCGACGAGATGGCGACGTCGATGCGCTTCGAGGTGGTGGCGGCAAACAGCGCCTGGAAGCCGAGATCGGCGATGTCGGTGGTCATGCCGATGCGCTTGGCGGCTTCGTTGACGATGTCGACCTCGAAGCCTTCGAAAGTGCCGCTCTCGTTCTTGAATTCGAAGGGCGGGTTGGTCGGGTAGGCGCCGACATTGAGCACATCCGCGGCATAAGCGGTGGCGGGGCCGGCGGCGATGCCGATGGCGGCGGCGAGAAGAAGCAATTTGCGACGCGTGAAGCTCATTTTTGTTCCCTCTGTTGTTGATCGGGCGGGTTGCTCCCGCACGGTTTTTTGCCGCCCCGCTTCACGCAGGGCGTCAATTCATGGCAGCGACCATGCGGTCACGGTTGGCGATGTTGTGTGTTGCAGACCGCGAATCCGCGCGCACGTCATCGAAGGCAGGGCGCGTGTTGGATGATGACTGGGGCAGTATGAACGACAAGAACTGAGACTCCCACCCGGAGCACCCACGATGGCTGGCCGGCACGATGGACTGGTCTGCTCGATGGACTGGCCGGCAAGCCCGTCCGGCACGGCAATCGCCATCGACTCCGGAATGCTTATCCAAAGTGCGGCGCTTTTCAAGGCGAAAGTTTTAAGCTTAAAAAGCTGCGATGTCCGTTGCGTGGTGGACACGGTGCGGCCCGCTGGAACCGATACCCGCGAGCGATGGTGACGCCAAGCTATTTCAGGCTTGAAATATTTCTGCGCGGGCCTAGCGTGCGATCTTCGCCGGGAGGCAGCGACGTGAACAAACCACACCCTTTGCACGGCCCGAACAGACTGAAGCTTGGCGTCTTTTCGACCAATGCCGATGGCGGGCTTGCCATCACCGATGTGCCGGAGCGCTGGGCGGCGAGCTGGCAGGACAATGTGACCGCAGCCCAGATCGCCGACCGCGCCGGGCTGGAGTTCATGCTGCCGATCGCGCGTTGGCGCGGCTTCGGCGGCCGCAACAAGGTGCGCGAATGGTCGTTCGAGACCTTCACCTGGGCGGCGGCACTCGCCATGGCCACCGAGCAGATCGGCCTGTTCATGACCGTGCATGTGCCGCTGGTGCATCCGCTCTATGCCGCCAAGGCGCTGGCGACGGTCGACCATATTAGCCAGGGCCGCGCGGGCTTGAACATCGTCTGCGGCTGGAACCCGAAGGAATTCGGCATGTTCGGCACGCCTTTGGTCGAGAAGGGCTACGATCAGGCGGCCGAATGGATCGAAATCCTGGAAAAGCTTTATGCGTCGGCCGAGCCGCTCGATTACGAAGGCACTTATTACCGCCTCAAGGAGGCTGTCAGCCGGCCGGCCAGTCTGCAGGTTCCGCGCCCCGTGACCATGAACGCCGCCTTCGGCGGGCCGGGCCGCGATTTCGCTGCCGCCCGGTGCGATTATCTGTTCACGACATTTTCGGAAATGAGCGATGCCGGCAAGCATGTCGCCGACATCAGCGAGCGGGCCGATAAGGCAGGCCGCGATGTCGGCGTCTACACCGTGGCGCATGTCGTCTGCCGCCCGACGATGGAAGAGGCGCAGGCCTACTACACGCGCTACGCCGTCGATATGGCCGACCATGACGCCGTCGATGCCCACATGGCCGGCAAGAAGGAATTCTCGCAATCGCACGACCCGCACGCCTATGACCGCTACCGGCAGCGTTTCGCCGGCGGCGCCGGCACCTACCCGCTGATCGGAACGCCGGAAACGATCGTCGCCGACATGGTCGCCATTGCCGGGCACGGCTATCAGGGCATCGCGCTGTCCTTCGTCAACTACACGCAAGAACTGCCCTATTTCTGCGATCACGTGCTGCCGATCTTGAGGCAGGCGGGGCTTCGCGAATAATTTATTCCTGAGGCAGCCAATAATTTATTCCGGAATAACTGCCGTAGCCTGGATCTCCACCTTGGCCCGGTCCTCTACCAGCGCCACCACCTGCATGGCGGCCATCGCCGGAAAATGCCGGCCGATGACCTCGCGATAGGCCTCGCCGATACCCCTGAGATTGGCAAGGTATTCGGCCTTGTCGGTGAAGTACCAGGTCATCGAGGTGATGTGCTGCGGCCCCGCGCCGGCTTCCGCCAGCACCGCGACGATGTTCTGAAGCGTTTGCCGCACCTGGCCAACAAAATCGTCGGTCTCGAACTGGCATTGCCCGTTCCAGCCGACCTGTCCGCCGACGAAGACGAGCTGCCCGCGCGCCGCGACGCCATTGGCGTAGCCGACAGGTTTTGCCCAGCCTTCCGGCTGCAGAATCGTGTGCATTCAAAACCTCCCGGTATTCCAAAACCCAATTTTCAAAATCGAACGCTCGTCAATTTGCCGCCGTCAGGCCGCGCCCATCACTTGCCGCGCAATCACCACTTTCTGCACGTCGGAGGCACCCTCATAGATGCGCAGCGCGCGGATCTCGCGATACAGGCTTTCGACGATGTGGCCTTTGCGGACGCCGTCGCCGCCGTGCAGTTGCACGGCCTTGTCGATCACCTCTTGCGCCTTGTCGGTGGCAAACAGCTTGGCCATCGCCGCCTCGCGGGTGACGCGGGCAGCGCCCATGTCCTTGGTCCAGGCGGCACGGTAGACCAGCAGCGCCGCCGCATCGACATCGAGCGCCATGTCGGCGATGTGCCCCTGCACCATTTGCAATTCGGCCATCGGCGCGCCGAACAGTTTGCGCTCGGCCACGCGTTTGATGCTTTCATCCAGTGCGCGGCGGGCAAAGCCGAGTGCCGCCGCACCGACGGTCGAGCGGAACACATCGAGCACCGACATGGCGATGCGGAAGCCGTCGCCTGGCCTGCCGATCAGTGCGGTGGCCGGCAGGCGGACCCGCTCGAAAGACAGCCGCGCCAGCGGATGCGGCGCGATCACTTCGAGCCGTTCGGCGATGCCAAGGCCCTTGGCGTCGCCAGGCACGAGGAAGGCCGAGAGCCCCTTGGCGCCCGGCGCCTCGCCGGTGCGGGCAAAGACGACATAGAGGTCGGCGATGCCGCCATTGGAAATCCAGGTTTTTTCGCCTGTAAGAACGAAGCTGTCGCCGTCGCGGGTCGCCGTCATCTCGGTGTTGGCGACGTCCGAGCCAGAGCGCGGCTCCGACAGGGCGAAGGCCGAAATCGCTTTGCCGGCGCGTGTCCTCGAAAGCCATTCCTGCTGCTCCGGCGTGCCGAACAGGCTGAGCGCGCCGGTGCCCAGCCCCTGCATGGCGAAGGCGAAGTCGGCCAACCCGTCATGGCGAGCGAGCGTCTCGCGCGTGATGCACAAAGTGCGCACGTCGAGTGGCCCCGGATTGTCGGTGTCGAGCGCCGTCGGCTTCAGCCAGCCGTCTTGGCCAAGCTTGGTCACCAGCTCGCGGCAGGCCGCGTCGACATCATGATGATCGACTGGGAGGTTGGTCGTGCACCATGCCTCGAGGTGCTCGGCTAGTTCGCGATGGCGGTCTTCGAAGAACGGCCAGGAGAGGAAGGAACGATCAGGCATTGGTGGCCCCGCTATTGAGGCCTTGCGCACTACGGCGCCCCCCTCCCGCCAACGTCTCCACGCAAAGCATCATCCTCAATCCCCCTCGAACACCGGCTTTTCCTTGGCCACGAACGCCTTGTAGGCGCGTTCGAAGTCGCGGGTCTGCATGCAGATCGCTTGCGCCTGCGCTTCCGCCTCGATCGCCTGGTCGAGGCCCATCGACCATTCCTGGTTGAGCTGGGTCTTGGTGATGCCGTGCGCGAAGGTCGGGCCGGAGACGATGCGCGCCGCCATGTCGAGCGCGTCGGCTTCAAGCGCGGCGGCATCGACCAGCCGGTTGTAGAAACCCCAGCGTTCGCCTTCATCAGCCGTCATGGTGCGGCCGGTGTAGAGCAGTTCGGCGGCGCGGCCCTGGCCGATGATGCGCGGCAGGATCGCGCAGGCGCCCATGTCGCAGCCGGCGAGGCCGACGCGGGTGAACAGGAACGCGGTCTTGGCTTCCGGCGTGGCGATGCGGATGTCGGAGCTCATCGCAATGATGGCGCCGGCGCCGACCGCGACGCCGTCGACCGCCGCAATGATCGGCTTGCCGCAATTCAGCATCGCCTTGACGAAATCGCCGGTCATGCGGGTGAAGACCAGGAGCTCCTTCATGTCCATTTTGACCAGCGGGCCGATAATGTCGTGGACATCGCCGCCGGAGCAGAAATTGCCGCCATTGGAAAGGAACACCACGGCGTCGACATCGTCGGCATAGACGAGGTCGCGGAACGTGTCGCGGAGTTCCGCATAGCTGTCGAAGGTCAGCGGGTTCTTGCGCTCCGGCCGATCGAGCCGGACCTTGGCGATCCTGCCCTCGACCTCCCAGAGGAAATGCTTCGGCTTGCGCCCGGCCATTGCGGTCATTCGCGTCCCTCCCAGTTGCTGCGGAACGAGGTCAGCATGCCGGTCAGCCGGCGCGCGTCGTCCTCACTGACCTTGCCCAGCAATTCGCCGATCCAGCCTTCATGCGCCGCGGCGATCGCGGCAAAGGCCTGCGTGCCTTCCTCGGTCAGCCGCACCATCGAGGTGCGGCGGTCGCCATTGCGCCGCGCGCGGGCGACAAGTCCTTCCGAAACCAGCCGGTCGACGATGCCCGTGACATTGCCGTTAGAGACCAGCAGGAAACGCGACAGGTCGCTCATCAGCATGCCTTCCGGCGCGCGATAAAGCGCTGCCATCACGTCGAAGCGCGGCAGCGTGGTGTTGAAGTCCTTCTTCAGCCGCTCGCGCAGCTCGGCCTCGATCGTGCGCGAGGCGCGCAGCAGCCTGATCCACAGACGCAAGCGGTCCTTGCCGGGTCCCGACGGCGCGGGCAGGGGGCCGGCTACCATGTTTCGCCTCCTGAGATGGAAATCGCCTGTCCGGTGATCGATTGGGCGGCGTCGCCGCACAGCCACAGCACGGCGGCGGCGACCTCATCCGGCTGGATGAAGCGGCCTTGCGGGTTGGTCGAGGCGAGGCTTGACCGCGCTTGCTCGACCGAGCGGCCGGTCTTCTCGATGATGCGCCGGATGGACTCTTCCAGCATTTCGGTTTCCACAAAGCCTGGGCACACCGCGTTGACGGTGACGCCGGATTTCACTGTTTCGGCGGCAAGCGCCCGCATCAGGCCGATGACGCCATGCTTGGCGGCGACGTAAGACGCGACGTAGGCGTAGCCTTTCAGGCCGGCGGTCGAGGCGATGAAAACAATTCGTCCCGTTTTCCGCGCGGCCATGCCGGCCAGCGCGGGCTTCACCGTCAGGAAGGCGCCGGTCAGATTGACGTCGAGCGTCCGCTGCCAGTCGCTGAGCGCGGTTTTGTGCGCTGGCGCGCTGCCGGCCATGCCGGCATTGGCGACGACGATGTCGAACGGGCCGCGCGCGGCTTGCGCCCTCTCGTAGAGCGCTGCCATTGCCGCCTCGTCGGTGACATCGGCGGCGATGCCAGAGATGCGGTCGTTTCCGCCGGCCACCTTGGCGAGCTCTGCTTCCCGGCGGCCGCAGATGGTGACGCCGATGCCGGCAGCAGCCAGCGCCAGCGCGATGGCCCGCCCGACGCCGGAGCCGCCGCCAGTGACCAGCGCATGCTTGCCGGGTATCGTCGCGGCGGCCGTCATACTTTCAGCCCCGCTGCGGCGTCGCGCTCGGCCAGACGGTAGAGCTGGTCGCGTCCGGGCAGATAGGGATCAGGCCATTTGACACCGCGGTCGCCGAGCATGACGGCGGCATGCAGTGTCCAGTAGGGATCGGCAAGATGCGGCCGCGCCAGCGCCACCAGGTCGGCGCGGCCGGCCATCAGGATCGAATTGACATGGTCCGGCTCGTAGATGTTGCCGACCGCCATCGTCGCCATGCCGACCTCGTTGCGGATGCGGTCGGAAAACGGCGTCTGGAACATGCGGCCATAGACAGGCTTGGCCAGTGCCGAGGTCTGGCCTGCCGAGACATCGCAGATGTCGACGCCGGCCTCATGCAGCAGCCGCGCGATCTCGACCGCGTCGGCCGGCGTCACGCCCTCGATGCCGACCCAGTCATTGGCCGAAATGCGCATCGAGATCGGCTTCTCCGCCGGCCAGGCGGCGCGCACCGCGCGGAAGATTTCGAGGGGATAGCGCATGCGATTGTCCAGCGAACCGCCATATTCATCCGTGCGCCGGTTGGTGACCGGCGTGATGAAGGACGACAAGAGATAGCCATGCGCGGCGTGGATTTCGAGCATGTCGAAGCCGCAGCGATCGGCCATCTCGGCCGAAGCGACGAATTCGTCGCGCACGCGGTCCATGTCGGCGCGGTCCATCGCCTTCGGCACCTGATTCTGCGGCGACCACGCGACCGCCGAGGCCGCCATCACAGGCCAATTGCCTGAGACCAACGGCACGTCAGTGCCCTCCCAGCCAAGCCGGGTCGAGCCCTTGGCGCCGGAATGGCCGATCTGGGCGCAGATCTTGGCTTCGGTTTCGGTATGTACAAAGTCGACCAGCCGCTTCCACGCCACCTCATGCTTGGGCGCGTAGAAGCCGGGACAGCCGGGCGTGATGCGCCCTTCCGGGCTGACGCAGGTCATCTCGATATAGATGAGGCCGGCGCCGCCCTTGGCGCGCTCGGCGTAGTGTGTGAAATGCCAGTCGGTCGGACAGCCGTCGACAGCCTTGTACTGCGCCATCGGCGAAACGACGACGCGGTTCTGCAGCCTCATGTCGCGCAGCTTGAACGGCGCGAACATCGGCGCGCGGCGCAGGCTGTTGCCGCCGGCGCCCGCCTGGCGCTGGAACCATTCTTCCGCGCTTTCAAGCCATTCGGCATCGCGCAGTCGCAGATTCTCGTGGCTGATACGCTGCGAGCGGGTCAAAAGCGAATAGTTGAACTGCACCGGATCGAGGCCGAGATAGCGCTCGACCTCCTCGAACCATTCCAGCGAATTGCGCGCCGCCGATTGCAGCTTGAGCACCTCGGTGCGGCGGGCATCCTCATATCTGCGGAAGGCGGCATCCAGGTCCGGCTCGGTTTCGACATATTCGGCCAGCGCCACAGCACTTTCCAGTGCCAGCTTGGTGCCGGAGCCGATCGAGAAATGCGCCGACGCCGCCGCATCGCCCATCAGCGCCAGGTTTTTGTACGACCAGCGCTCGCACAGCACGCGCGGGAAATTGATCCAGGCCGAACCGCGGATATGGTTGGCATTCGTCATCAAGGCGTGGCCGCCGAGATGTTTTTCGAAGATCCGCTCACAAACGGCGATCGATTCCTGCTGCGACATCGCACCGAAGCCGAAGGCAGCCCAGGTCTGCTCGCTGCACTCGACGATGAAGGTCGCGGTGTCGCTGTCGAACTGGTAGGCGTGGGCCCACACCCAGCCATGCTCGGTTTTCTCGAAGATGAAGGTGAAGGCGTCGTCGAATTTCTGGTTGGTGCCGAGCCAGACGAACTTGCATTTGCGGGTGTCGATGTCGGGCTTGAAGATGTCGACGAAGCTGTTGCGCGCCCTGGAGTTCAGGCCGTCGGCAGCGACGACCAGATCATGCGTCGCCATGTAGGGCTTGGGATCGGCAATGTCGGTCTCGAACATCAGCTTGACGCCGAGTTCACGCGCCCGGCGCTGCAGCAGGACCAGCAGCCGCTTGCGGCCGATGCCGCAGAAGCCGTGTCCTGACGAGACCGTGCGCACGCCGTCATGGATGACTGCGATGTCGTCCCAGTAGGCAAAGTGCTTCTTGATCCAGACGGCGCTGACCGGATCGTTTTTCGACAGATTGTCGAGCGTTTCGGCCGACAGCACGACGCCCCAGCCGAACGTGTCGTCGGCGCGGTTGCGCTCGAACACCGTCACATCGTGGGCGGCGTCCCTCAGTTTCATCGAAATGGCAAAGTAGAGGCCGGCTGGTCCGCCGCCGAGAACCGCAACCTTCATCTGTGCGATCTCCTCTTCGCTTGCTGGAGTTCAGTATCGCGCCGGCGACAAGATATTTCAAGCTTAAAGTTTTATATCAGAATGATCGTCCTGACATGGCGAAAGCGCGCCTGCGTGTGATCACGCAAGCGCGCTGCCGATCACTTTTCCGGGTTCTTCGGGCTCCACAGCACCGTCTCGGCGCCCTTCTCATAGGCCATGCCATCGGGATAGCTGATCGCTTCCAGTTGCAGCCCCCACGGCGCCTGGAAATAGAGGATGGTCTGGCCGGCGGCCGGCCCTTCCTTGACCGGCAGCGGCCCCATCCGCGTCTTGACGCCCTTGCCTTCGAGATAGGCTTTGGCAGCGGCGACATCGTCGACATAGAAGGCGATGTGGAAGCCTCCAATGTCGCTGTTCTTCGGAGTCAGGTCCTTCTGGTCCGGTGCTGTGTATTTGAACAGCTCGATGTTCGAGCCGTAGCCACAACGCACCATGGTGACCTCTTCGATCACCGCCTTCGGATCGACGCCCAGAAGATCCTGCATGAAGGTGCCCTTGTCGTCGGCGAACGGGCCGAACGACATCGCCTTCTTGCAGCCGACCACTTCTGTGAAGAAGTTGACCGCCTGCTTCATGTCGGGAACCGTGATGCCGGTGTGGTCGTGGCCGCGCATGCCCGGGATCGAATCCGCCGAGGCCATGCCGGCGCTGCCGAGCATAGCGGCGGCGAGCGTTGCAATTGCGATTGTGCTCTTCATGTCAGTCCTCTCCATTTGGCGGGACTTGGTCTTTGTGGTCGCACGTCCGAGGCCCGCTAGTCGGCGTGCGTATGCATTCATGTCGGCGCCTTGGCGGCGGAAGGAATGTCCAGCCAGCTCGCATCGATTTCGGGCAGCGGAATGGCTGCGATGAGATCGCGCGTGTAGGCCCGCTGCGGCTTCTCGAACAAGGCGTCGGTGGCGCTCGCTTCGACGATCGCGCCTTCGCGCATGACGATCACTTGCCGGCACAGCCGCCGGATGACAGACAGATCGTGGCTGATGAAAGCGACGGTCAGCCCCATCTCCGCGGCAAGCTCCTCCAGCAGGGTCAGGATCTGCGCCTGCGTCGACACGTCGAGTCCAGAGACGATCTCGTCGGCGAGCACGAATCTTGGCGACAGTGCCAGAGCGCGCGCAATGCCGACGCGCTGGCGCTGGCCGCCCGACAGTTCGTGCCGATAGCGGCTGGCGAAACTTTGCGGCAGGCCGACACGCTGCAGCGCCTCGGCGACGCGATTCTTGAGATTGTCGCCAAGACCATTCTGCTTCAAAGGCGCGGCGATAATGCTGGCAATGGTGCGGCGCGGGTTGAGCGACGACATCGGATCTTGAAAAATCATCTGCAGATTGCGCCGCAGCGGCCGCAGCTCCGCTTCCGGCAGATTGGTGATGTCGCGGCCGTCGAAGTTGATGCTGCCGGCGCTTGGCTCCAGCAGGCGCACCAGCGCGCGGCCGAGCGTCGACTTGCCCGAACCGGATTCGCCGACAATGCCGGTCACCGAGCCCCGCGGCAGGTCGAAGTCCAGGCCCTTCAGGATTTCGGCCAATGGCGCGCGGCCGATCGGTGGCTTGCGCGTCATGTCGGGCAGCGCGACCTTCAGCCCGCGCACGGAGAACAACGGTTCAACCATGCGGCCGCCTCCAGGCTTGGTCGGCGGCAGCGATCTCCGAAGCAAGTCCGGCCAGCACCGCCTCGTCCACCGGTCTTAGCGAGGCGAAAGGATCGGTGTAGCGTGGCGTCGCCGCGATCAGTGCCCGTGTGTAGGGGTGCTGCGGCGCGGCGAAGAGCGCTGCGGTCTCGGCCTCCTCCACCACCTTGCCGGCATAGAGCACTGAGACCCTCTGGCTGATCTTGGCGACGACGCCGAGATCATGGGTGACGAACAGGATCGCGGTGCCGTGCTCGCGCTGCAATTGTGCGATCAGCCGCAGGATCTGCTTCTGCACGGTGACGTCGAGCGCCGTGGTCGGCTCGTCGGCGACGATCAGCCGTGGCTCGGCGGCGAAGGCGGCAGCGATCAGCACGCGCTGGCGCATGCCGCCGGACAGTTCGTGCGGATAGCTTTTGAGCACGCGATCGGGGTCGCGGATCTGCACCTCGTCGAGCAACTGGCGAATGCGGGTATCGGCCTTCTCGCCACTCCAGCCGAGGATGCGCACCAGCCGGTCGGTCATCTGCGAGCCGATGCGGCGCGACGGGTTGAGCGCGGTCAGCGGGTCCTGCGGGATTAGCGCCGTGCATGCCCCGATCAGCGTGCGCCGCGCCTTGGGCTGCAATTTGCCGAGGTCTTCGCCCTCGAGCCGCATGTCGCCTTCGACGATGCGCACGCTCGACGGCAGCACACCGAGCACCGCCTTGCCGATCATCGTCTTGCCGGCGCCGCTTTCGCCGACCAGCGCGCGGACCTCGCCGGGCTGAACGGCAAGCGACACCGAGCGCAATACGCGCTGGCCGTTGGGCAGCACGGCGCTCAGATCCCTGACGTCGAGACAGGCGCTCATCGCAGCACCGGATCGAAACGCGTCTTCAGCGCCTCGCCGAACTGGCTGAACGACAGCACGGTCAGGATCAGCGTGATCAGCGGAAATACGAGCACCCACCACGCCTGATGGATCGACAGCCGGCCCTCGGCGATGATGCCGCCCCAGGTCGGGTCGTCGGTCGAGATCGACAGATTGACGAAGGACAGGATCGCCTCGACGATGACGGCGATGCCCATTTCCAGCGACAGCAGCGCCACGATTGACGGCACCACATTGGGCAGCACTTCGCGCAGCATGATTCCGATGCGGCCATAGCCGGCAATGCGGGCATTCTCGACATAGTCCATGCGCGACTGGCCCATCGTCTCGGCACGGATCACCCGGCAAAAGCGCGTCCAGTCGATGATGGCGATGGCGAGGATGACGGAGCTCAAGCCCGTGCCGAGCACCGCAACCAAAAGGATGGCGAACAGCACCGGCGGAAACGCCATCCAGACATCGACGATGCGCGAGATGATGCGGTCGGCCCAGCCGCCGAAATAGCCGGCTATGAGCCCCAGCATCGAGCCGACCAGGCAGGCGGCGATGGCCGCGGCAAAAGCGACGATGAAGGCGATGCGGCCGCCGAAGATCAGCCGGGACAACAGATCGCGGCCGAGGCTGTCGGTGCCGAGCCAATAGCCAGGTTCGGCGCCGGCCATCCAGAACGGCGGCAACCGTTCCAGCATCAAATCCTGCGCCAGCGGATCCTGCGGCGCGACCAGCGGCGCGAAGATTGCCGCCAGAAGCGCCAGCAGCAGCCAGCCGCCGGCAAGCCACAGACGCGGCGACACAGCTCGTCTTTGAGCGCGGCCCTCATCCATGGCGCAGCCTTGGATTGAGCAGCGCGTACATCATGTCGACGCTGAGGTTGATCAGCACGAACAGCAGCGCGAAGACCAGAACGATGCCCTGGATCAGCGGCAGGTCGCGGTTGATAACGGCGTCGATCGCCATGTTGCCGAGGCCTTCATAGGAAAACAGCCGTTCGACGATGACGGTGCCGCCGATGAGGAAGGTGAACTGCACGCCGACCAGCGTCAGCGTCGGCAGCGCGGCATTCTTCAGCGCTTCGCGCAGGATGACCTGTGTTTCCGAGAATCCCTTGACCCGCGCCAGCACGACGTAGTCGAGGTCGAGCACTTCCTTCAGCGACTGTTTCAGCAGCTGCGAGATGATCGCCGCCAGCGGCAGCGCCAGCGCCACGGCCGGCATCAGCATGTGTTTCAGCAGATCCCAGGTCAGGTCGAGGCGCAGACGAAGCAAGCTCTCGAACAGATAAAACTGGGTGACGAAGGGCAGGTCGAGCTGCGGCGACACCCGGCCGGAAATGTCGAAGATCGGCACCAGCACGCCGAACAGCAGGATCAGCACCAGGCCCCACAGGAAGTCGGGAATGGAAAGCGCCGCGCCGCTGGCGATGTCGATGCCGGCCTCGACCGCCGTGCCGCGTTCGCGCGCGCCGATGATTGCCGTCGTGCCGCCGAGCGCCACCGCCATCACAAGCGCGACGATGGCAAGCTCCAGCGTCGCTGGCAGCCGGTTGAAGACGAGACCCAGCACATCCTGCCTGAGCGAAATCGAGGTGCCGAAATCGCCCCTGGCGACGCCTGACAGCCAGATGAAGAATTGCTGCACGATGGTCTTGTCGAGGCCGTAGAGCGCTCGCAGCCGGGCAATGTCGGCATCCGTAGCACCAGGCGACAGCATCATGGCGATCGGATCGCCGGGCGCGACGCGGATCACGACAAAGACGACGACGGCCACGCCGAACAGCGTGATCAGCATCGTCAGCAGACGGATCAGGAATCTTTGCAGGAGCATTCTGGCGTAGGCCTAATGCGTTTCAGTGACTGATGGAACGAAGACCCCTCATCCGGCCGCTTCGCGGCCACCTTCTCCCCGAGGGGAGAAGAGGTCGCCGACGGCTGAGCCGGTCTCTTCTCTCCAGCGGGGAGAAGGTGGCCCGAAGGGCCGGATGAGGGGGCCTGCGTCGTTCAAGAAGACACGCCGTCTCGCGAACGGCGTGCCCTCCAATATCGGTCAGGCCGGGGTCATCAGGGCCGGCAGCAGCGCGCCCGACACATGCTGAACCACATTGACGCCCTTGGCATGGACGATGGGCTGCGCATACTGCATCAGCGGCAGCACATAGGCCTGCTCGGCGATGTATTTGTCGACAGCCTTCCAGCCGGCGATGCGCTTGGCCTCGTCCTTCTCGCCCCACAGCGGGTTGATCATGTCGATCAAATCCTGGCTGTCCCACACCGAATGCGGGCTCGGGCCGTACATGGCAAAGCCGGTCGAGGTGGTCGGATCGCCGATGGCGTTGCCCCAGTTGTAGAAGGCGGCCGGCGCCAGCTTATCGGCGGCGCGCAGTTCGTAGTGCTTTGCGATCTCGTAGACCTCGATCGTCGCCTCGATGCCGACCTTGCGCCACATGCCGACGATCGCCTGGATCATCTCATAGTCCTTGGGCTTGAAGCCCTTGGTCGTCTGGATGGTGAACTTGACCGGCTTTTCCGGCGAATAGCCGGAGGCAGCCAGCAATTCCTTGGCCTTTTCCGGATTGTGCTCGACCTTGATCGACGCGTCGTAGGATGCGTATTCCGGCGTTTCCAGCGTATCGATCGGCTGTCCGTAGCCGCGCAGCAGGCGATCGACCAGCAGCTTCTTGTCGACGGCCATCACGGCGGCCTGACGGACGTTCTTGTCCAGCATCGCCTCGATGTCGTTGAAGAAGATCATGCCGATGTCGGAAACGTTCTTGCACGAGCCGGCCAGCCCGTCCTTGGCGATCAGCCGGTCATACTCCTCGTAGGGGATTTCGAGCGTCACTTGCGAGGAGCCGGATTCGATCTCGGCGACGCGGCTTGCCGCGTCGGCGACGAACTTGATCGTCACATTCTCGAAGGCCGGCTTGCCGCCCCAGTAGTTCGGGTTTGCCTTGAGCCGCAGGAAAGCGTTGCGCTCGAACTTTTCCACCATGTAGGGGCCGGTGCCGATCGGCGCCTTCTCGAAACCTTCGGCGCCGACCTTCTCGTAATAGGCCTTCGGCATGATGTAGCCGGTCAGGAACGACATCCATTTGAAATAGACCGGGTCGAACTGCACGACGTCGCCGGTGATCTTGTTGCCGTCGATCTTGAAGTTGTTGACGTTCTTCCAGACGAACTGGATCGGGTTGCCGGTCTTTTCGTCGCCTGCCCGCTGTAGCGACCAGACCACGTCCTCGGCCGTGAACGGCGAGCCGTCATGCCAGGTCACGCCTTCGCGCACCGTCATCATGATCTTCGTGCGGTCGTCGTTCCAGCCCCATTCGGTGAGCAGGCCCGGCGCGAAGGACAAATCGGGCTTCTGCGGGATGAACTGGTCGAATACCGACTGGTAAAGCCCCTGGATCGTCGGGTTGACGGCCGAGGGTCCGGTGGTCGGATCCCAGGATGGCAGGTTGACATTGTAGGCGATGGTCAGTTCGCCGGCAGCCGCCCTAGCGATCTGCGGCAGGCCGACGGCGGCCACTCCGAGTGCCGCGGCGCTGTATCCCAGCAATTCCCGTCTGTTGATTGTCATGGTCGTTCCCCTTGTTGGTTTTGTTTCTGCGCGGCGTCTTCAGGTCATTGGTTCAGGCTTCTTGGGCAGCAGCGCCTTGCCCCTCGTAGCCTCAAGGAAATCTCCGGCTCCTACCTCCCGCCAAGTTGTTGTGCGAGCATGAAGCCCGACGCCGCACCGGTGCCGGCGCCCGGCCATGTCGCGGCTCCAGTGAGGTGCAGATGCGCCACCGGCGTGTTCCAGCCGGCATAGTTGCGCGCCGGGCGGAATAAAAAGTTCTGCGCCAGATGATGGCTGCCGCAGACCTGGTCGCCACCGACGAGATTCGGGTTCTCACGCTCGAGGTCGATGGGCGAGAAGACGGCGCGGCCGAGGATCTTGTTGCGCAGGCCGGGCGCATAGGTCTCGATGATGTCGAGGACACGCTCGGCGTAGGCCTCCTTCACCTTGTCCCAATGGTTCGGTGCGATCTTGCCGGCGGCATCGCCCAGGATTTCGGCCGGCAGCATGCGCACTTGCACCCACAGCACATGCTTTCCCTGAGGCGCCCGCGACGGGTCGATCGCCGTCGGCTGGCCGACCACCAGCACAGGCTCGTCCGGCAGCATGCCCGCCATCGCCTGCTGATAGGTGCGCGACATGGCGTCGAGCGACGGCGACAGATGCACATAGGCGAACTGCCGAAGCTCCGCTCCGGCACGCCAATCCGGCAAATCGTCCAGCGCCAGGTGGATCATCATCGTGCCTGGCGCATGGCGGAATTTCTGCATCGCCGTGTCGAAGCCGGCGTCGCCCGAACCATTGGGCAGCAATCTGCCCGTCAGCGCCTTGGGCGCGACGCCGGCAATGACTGCCCTGGTGGCGGTATGCGACTCGCCCGAAGCGAGCCGTACGCCGGTCGCCTTGCCGGCCGAAACGGTGATCTCGGCGACTTCGGCGCCGGTGACGATCTTGCCGCCGGCGGAGGTCACCATGCCAGAGAGGGCACGGATGATGCTATCGGCGCCGCCCTTGCCCAGCACCATGCCGAAACTCTGGTTGGCCATCGATTCCAGATAGGGGAACACGGCACCGCCGGCGATATCCGGGGCGAAGTCGAGATGCATGCCCCAAGTGGCGAGCGTTGCCCTGATATGCGGCGACTCGAAAGTTTCCTCCAGCCAGGCGCGGGGTGAGGACAGCAGCAGGCGGCCCGTATCGAGCGCTCCGGACATGCCCTTCTTGCGCCACAGGTTCCACGCCGTGCCGGCAAGCGCGCGGGCACTCATCGGCGAACCCAGCAGCCGGAACAGGTGTTCGGCCTCCGCCGGGAAGGCGGCAACCAGCCTGCGCCATGTGGCGGCGTCAGTGGCGGAGAAGGCGGCGATGCGCGGGGCCGTCTTTTCCAGATCGTTGCTGACGCCGAACCAGCGCCCGTCAGGGAATGCGCTGGCGAAACAGTCGGCGACCGGGGCGAACTCCAGCCCCTGCGCTTTCAATTCATTTGCATATTTCCGGTGGAAGGCCGAGCTGGCGAAGAGGCTGAGATTCATCGCGCCGAAATCGTGGCGGAAGCCGGGAAGGGTGAATTCGCGCGTCTGGACGGCGCCGCCGATTGTCGCGCCGCGCTCGAAAACCCCTGTTTTCCAGCCTTTGAGCGCCAAATGCGCGGCGCATGCCAGACTGTTGTGGCCCGCCCCGACAAAGATGGCGTCGAACTCGCTCACGCCCTGTCCCCATTTCCTTTATGCTTAAAGATAATTGCAGATGCATATGTTTTCGTCTAGTAGGATATTAAGGGCCGAGACGAGCCTTGATCATCACACGAAAGAGGGAACTTCAAACCATGGACACGCAAAAACTCCTCGGCGAAGTCGCCGGCCAGCTTCTTTCAGGCGCCATCAAGGTGGTCGACCTGTCGGCGCCGCTCGGGCCGGACACGCCGTTGATCAAGCTACCGCCGGAACTCGCCGTCGACACGCCGAAGGTCGAGATCCACAACATCTCCCGTTACGACAAGAACGGTCCGTGGTGGGCCTGGAACTGGCTGAAGCTCGGCGAACATTCGGGCACGCATTTCGACGCGCCGCAGCACTGGATCAGCGGCAAGGATTATCCGGACGGCGCCACCGACACCATTCCGGCGCAGAATTTCGTCGGCCCGGTCAATGTCATCGACTGTTCGAAGGAAGCCGCCGCCGACCCCGATTTCCTGCTCACCGTCGACCACATCAAGGCCTGGGAAGCCAAGCACGGTGCGATCAATGCCGGCGAATGGGTGGTGATGCGCACCGACTGGTACAAGCGCAACGGCTCGGAAGCCGAGTTCCTCAACGCCAACGAGACCGGCCCGCACACGCCCGGCCCGACGGCCGAAGCCATCCAGTTCCTGATCAGTAAGGACATCAAGGGCTGGGGCTCGGAGACGATCGGCACCGATGCCGGCAAGGCCGGTGGCATGGAGCCGCCATTCCCGGCGCACACGCTGATGCACAAGGCCAACCGCTACGGTCTCGCCAGCCTCTGCAACCTCGACCAGCTGCCGCCGAAGGGCGCCATCCTGATCGCGGCGCCGCTCAAGATCGAGCACGGCACCGGCAGCCCGATCCGCGCGCTGGCGCTGGTGTCGAAGCAATAAAGCGAGGTGGGTCTTCGGGAGAAGATCATGCGAGAAGGCGAAACCGGGTTGATGGCAGGTAGAGGGTGGCAGGCTTGTAGCGCTAGCGCCCTACGGCGCCCCCCTCTGTCCTGCCGGACATCTCCCCCTCAAGGGGGGAGATTGGCCTTCACAATGGTTTTCGCCGATCTGCGACGTTGCAGGATTGAGTGGGGCGCCGAAGCTGCCAATCTCCCCCCAAGAGGGGGAGATTGCCGGCAGGCCAGAGGGGGGCGCCGCAGAGCGCAATTCCACGCGATTGAACTCCACTGCCCGCAAGCAAAGAGCAACCGCCAATGACCGCCCCCGATCACATCATCGTCGGCAGCGGCATCAACGCGCTGGTCTGCGCGGCGATGCTTGGCGGCAAAGGGGCGCGTGTGCTCGTCCTGGAGCGCAACGACCGCATTGGCGGTTGCTTGCGCACCGAGGAGATCACCGCACCCGGCTTCATCCATGATGTGATGGCGACGACCTTCGTGCTGTTCATCACCTCGCCGGCCTTTGCGGCGCTGGGCGCCGACCTTGCGCGGCACGGGCTGGAGTTCTGCCACACCGGCACGCCGACAGGCGTGCTGCGGCCGGACGGCAGCCACGCCGTGCTCACCACCGACCGCACCGCTAACATCGCCGCGCTCAATGCGATCGCGGCCGGCGACGGTGACCGGCACGCGGAAGATGTCGGCGGCATCGAGCGCAATGCCGGCCTGCTGTTCGGCCTGCTCGGCGGTAGCCTGTGGTCCTATCCGACGGCGAAGCTTTTGGCCGGTGATGGCTGGCGGCGTGGCCTGCACGGCCTTGCCGCCTTCCTCGGCGAAGCTCTGGTGCCGGCGCGCGGCTGGCTCGAAAACACCTACCGGTCCGAAACCATCCGCGCGCTGTGGGCACCCTGGGTACTGCATGCCGGGCTTGGACCCGAGGACGCCTTCTCCGGCCAAATCGCCAAGGTGATCGCCTTCGCACTTGAGGCGGCCGGAGCACCGATCGTCAAGGGTGGGGCAAAAAACCTGCTGGCGGCCTTCGAGGCATTGATTCGGGAACGCGGCGGCGATATCCGCACCGGCGCCGATGTCGCTTCGATCGTTCAAAACAATGGCCGGGCAACCGGCGTGCGGCTGGCCTCGGGCGAGACAATCAATGCCGACAAGAGCGTCATCTGCTCGGTTACGCCAACGCAGCTCTATGGCAGGCTGCTTGGCGCGGATGCACCCAAAGCCGATGTCGAGGCGACGCAAAAGTACCGCTACGGCAAAGGCAATTTCCAGATCCACTACGCCTTGGACAAACCGCCCGCATGGCCGGGCGAAGGCTTGGATAAAGTGGCGTTGCTGCACCTCACGCCCGGCCTGGATGGCGTCTCGAAAGCTTGCAACGAGGCGGCGCGCGGCATGCTGCCGGAGGTGCCGACCATCTGTGTCGGCCAGCCGCATGCACTCGATCCGTCGCGCTGCCCCGAAGGCAAGGCGATCCTGTGGCTGCAACTGCCCGAGGCGCCTCGCCACATCAAGGGCGACGCGGCCGGCAAGCTGCAGGCGCCGGCAGACGGGCAATGGACCGATGTGCTGCGCGAAGCCTATGCCGATCGCATTGAGGCGATCCTCGCCAGCCATATCGAAGGCTTCAAGGACAGCGTCATCGCGCGCCGCGCCTATTCGCCGGCCGATCTGGAGGCGATGAACACCAACCTGGTCGGCGGTGATCCCTATGGCGGTTCCTCGACCATCGACCAGTCTTTCCTGTGGCGGCCGTTCAAGACCAGCCGCAACCATCAGACCGGCATCAAGGGTCTCTACCATATCGGCGCCTCGACCCACCCGGGCGCGGGTCTCGGCGGCGGTTCCGGATTTCTCCTGGCGGGGAGGCTGTGATGGAAGAGAAGGTCGCGGAAAAGCGCCAGCGCATTTCGACCCTGGGGCAGATCGGGCTGCAGCAATTCGCGCCCTATCTGATGAACCGCATCATGGGCCGCTACAACGCCACCTTGCGCGACGATTTCCGCAAGCAGGGCCTGACCATTCCGCAGGTGCGCACGCTCGCCGTGCTGTCGGTCACCGACGGCATCACCGTCAACGACCTCTCGGTCTATACGGTCATCGAGCAATCGACCTTGAGCCGGACCCTCGATACGCTGGAGGGCCAGGGTCTGGTGCGACGCGAGCAGGGTGTCACCGACAGCCGAATCCGCCATGTGTTCCTGACCGACGAGGGCCGCGCCGAGTTCACCCGCGCCTGGCCGGCCATGCACGACGCGTTCGAGGCGATGTTCGACGACATCGACGATGCCGAATATTCCGCGCTCATCGCCACGCTTTTGAAGATGCTGAAGAACATTCGCAAGCACGACATCTAGACCTACGCGCCGCCAGCGCTGGCGGTAACGGAAGGGAGAAAAAGAATGGCCGAACGGTCTTTTGCCAGGGAAGTCGAAAAACTCAGGCTCGGTGCCGGCGAGGAGTTTGCCGGCGAAGGCATTCTCGCCATCACCAAGGCGCTGCTGCAATGCGGCGTCGGCTATGTCGGCGGCTATCAGGGCGCGCCGATCAGTCACCTGATGGACGTGCTGGCCGACGCGCAGGACATTCTGGGCGAGCTCGGCGTGCATTTCGAAGCCAGCGCCTCGGAAGCCACTGCCACCGCCATGCTGGCGGCGTCAGTGCATTATCCCATTCGCGGTGCGGCGACCTTCAAGTCGACCGTCGGCACCAATGTTGCCTCCGACGCGCTGGCCAATCTCGCCTCCGGCGGCGTCACCGGCGGCGCGCTGATCATCGTCGGCGAAGACTATGGCGAGGGCTCCTCGATCATGCAGGAGCGCAGCCATGCCTTCGCCATGAAAAGCCAGGTGTGGCTGCTCGACCCGCGACCCAATCTGCCATCGATCGTCAAGGCGGTGGAGGATGGTTTCGAGCTGTCGGAGATTTCCAACACGCCGGTCATGCTGCAGGTGCGCATCCGCTGCTGCCACGTGCATGGCCATTTCATCGCCAAGGACAACAAGCGGCCGCCGATGACGGTCGCCGATGCCCTCGACGCGCCGCGCCGCGACACCGGCCGCATCGTGCTGCCGCCCGCCTCCTTCCTGCATGAGAAGGAGAAGGTGCAGAAACGCTGGCCGGCGGCGGTCGACTTCATCGCCAAGAACAAGATCAACGAGTTCTTCGGCTCGGACCATGGCTCGGTCGGCATCGTCATGCAGGGCGGCATGTACAATTCGGTCATCCGCGCGCTGCAGCGGCTCGGCCTTGCCGACACCTATGGCGACACCGACGTGCCGCTCTATGTGCTCAATGCCGTCTATCCCTTGATCGATGACGAGTTCCTGTCGTTCTGCGAGGGCAAGCAGTCGGTGCTGGTCGTCGAGGAAGGCCAGCCCAACTACATCGAACAGGCCTTTGCTTCGATGCTGCACAAGGCCGGTCGAGGCACCAGGCTGGTCGGCAAGGAGCATCTGCCGATGGCCGGCGAATACACCGGCCAGGTCATGCTCGACGGCATCGGCGCCTTCCTGCGCGCCGAGGCGCCGCATCTGCTGCCGGGCGAGGTGCGCGCGCCCAACAAGGTCGGCGACGGCGTTGATGCCGCTGACCTCATCAATGTCGTGCCGGGCCGTCCGCCGGGCTTCTGCATCGGCTGCCCGGAACGGCCGATCTTTGCCGCGACAAAACTGGTCGAGCAGGAGCTAGGCAAGCATCACATCGCCTCCGACATCGGCTGCCATCTATTCTCGATCATGCCGCCTTTCGAGCTCGGCGCCACCACCATGGGCTACGGGCTGGGCCCGGCCTCCGCCTCAGCCTTCAATTCGCCTGATGCCAAGCGGCGTTCCATCTCCTTCGTCGGCGACGGCGGCTTCTGGCACAACGGCCTGACCTCCTCAATTGGAAACGCGGTGTTCAACAAGAACGACGGCGTCATCGTCATCGTCGATAATTTTTACTCGGCCGCCACCGGCGGCCAGGACATCCTCTCGTCCCGCGCCGGCAACAAGACCAAGTCGACGAAGCATCCGATCACCGAGGCGGTCAAAGGCATGGGCGTCAAATGGCTGCGCCATGTCGACCGCACCTATGACGTGACCAAGATGCAGGACACGCTGCGCGAGGCGCTGACGACGGAGGAGAAGGGGCCGAAAGTCATCGTCGCCTCGTCCGAATGCATGCTCAACCGCCAGCGCCGCGAAAAGCCGCTGGTCGACAAGGCGATCAAGGGCGGGACCCGTGTCGTGAAACCGAAGTTCGGCGTCGATGAGGACATCTGCACCGGCGACCACGCCTGCATGCGGCTGTCCGGCTGCCCATCGCTGTCGGTCAAGTCGCTCGACGATCCTTTGCGCGACGATCCGGTCGCGCATATCGACCAGAGTTGCGTCGGCTGCGGCAATTGCGGCGAGGTCGCCGATGCGGCGGTGCTCTGCCCGTCCTTCTATCGCGCCGACGTCGTCCACAATCCAAGCCGCTGGGATCGCTTCCTGGAAGCCGCGCGCCGCGCCACCATCAGCCTGTTGCAGCGTCGCCGCGAAAGCCGGCGCCTGACTTTCGCCGATGCTTGACGCCGTCCCCCCACTTCGCGCCCACGCCGGCGCTCAGGATGGTGAGCGTGTCATCAAGCTCGCCGTGCTGGCGGTCGGCGGCCAGGGCGGCGGCGTGCTCGCCGACTGGATTACCGATGTCGCCGAGCGCAACGGCTATGTCGCGCAGTCGACCTCGGTCGCCGGCGTCGCCCAGCGTACCGGCGCCACCATCTATTATGTCGAGATGGCCCGCGACACCGGCCGGCTGCCGGTCTTCGCCCTGTCGCCCTCGCAGGGCGACGTCGACATCCTGATCGCCGCCGAATTGATGGAAGCCGGCCGTGCCATCATTCGCGGCTTCGTCACGCCCGAGCGGACCACGCTGATCGCCTCGTCGCACCGCATCGCCGCCGTGTCGGAAAAGATCGAACCGGGCGACGGCCGCGCCTCGTCGTCCAAGGTGCACGCGACGGCGGAAGCCGCATCGAAATGCTTCATCGCTTTCGATATGGAGAAGATCGCCGCCGACAATGGCTCGATGATCTCGGCCAGCCTGCTTGGCGCGCTGGCAGGGTCCGGCGCCCTGCCGTTCACGCGCGAGAGCTACGAACAGGCGATCGGTGCCGGCGGCCGGGGCGTCAAGGCCAGCCTCGCCGCCTTCGGTGCCGCGTTTGATCGTGCGCGCGGCACGGCAGCACCGGCGCCTAGGCCGGCCGAGCCAGCGATCGTCGAATCTGCCCTGGGCGCCGGACAGGTGAGTGGCCCGCGAAACCTGCTGCAAGGCTGGCAGGCCTTGGCTGCCCGCATCGATCTGTTGCCGGTGGCCGTGCGCGATATGGCGCTTCGAGGCTTGAGAAAGGTCGTCGACTATCAGGACATCGCCTATGGGCGCGACTATCTCGACCGGTTGGACAAGGCCGTCGCGCTGGACGGGCCGATTCAGGGCTATGGCTTGTCCATCGCTGCCGCCAAGCATCTGGCCAACGCGCTGTGCTACGACGACATGATCCGCGTCGCCGATCTCAAGACACGTTCGACGCGCGACAAACGCGTGCGCCGCGAGGTCGGCGTCAAGGATGGCTCGATCCTGCAGGTGACCGAATATTTCCATCCGCGCATCGAGGAGTTCTGCGGCACGCTGCCGGCGGGTCTGGGCAGCTACATCGAGGACCGGCCGAAGCTCGCCGCCTTTCTCGACCGCCGCATCAACCATGGCCGCCGCATCCGCACCGACAGTTTTGCCGGCTTTGCCGCTCTGTGGTTCATCGGCGGCCTGCGCCGCTGGCGCCGCAGCCTGCTGCGCCACAAGGTCGAGGTCGCGCATCTCGATGGCTGGTACGCGCTGGCGCTCGACCATGTGCCCCAGGATTACGCACTGGCCGTTGAAATCCTCAACTGCCGCCGGCTGATCAAGGGCTATAGCGACACCCATGTCCGGGCGCAGTCGAAATTCGACCGGGTGCTGTCCGCGCTCGACATGGTCAAGGGCCGCACCGACGCCGCCGACTGGATCCGCCGCCTGCGCGAAATGGCGCTGAAGGACGAGAAGGGCGACATGCTGGACGGTGCGCTGAAGACCGTGGCGACGCTGGGGCCAGATAAAATCGGCTGAGATAACTAGCGAGCATCTACCGATTGGAGCGGCGCCAGCCCACGCAGCGGCACCGCTTCCGGGAACAGATGCAGCAGGCCTGAATCGACGCGCCGGCGCAGATGCGCATCGACCTCCGCCCGATCCTGACAACCATGAAACCTGCCGCCGCAATGGTCGCGCAGGCGCACGAGGTCGGCCATGACAGGCGACATCGGCAGGCCGGCAGCGTCGAGCAGGCTCGCGCTGAGGAAGCCGACGTCGAGCGGGGCCAGGTCAGGCATCGGATGGCGCAAAGGATGGTTGAAGGTGGTGAGCGTGTAGAAAGTGCGATAGGCAAGCGAGCCAGGGGTCGCCAAGGCGTCGTCCCCGGCGATCGCCTCGACGAACGGCTTGGTCGCCGACGACTGGTGATCGCCGAATTCGAGCACCACGGCGCCGCGTTCACCGGCATCCGCTTGCCTGTTGTCGAGGAAATCCTGGAAATCGCCGCGCGCTACCGCCATCCGGCGCAGATACTCATTGGCCTGGAAATTGCCCGAGAAAGGCTCGCCCTCGACCTTCAGCCCGGGCTCCATCCGCCCCTCATAGGGTGAGTGCGGAAACATGGTCTGGATTTCGAGGAACAGCGGCCGGCCGTCTTCCCTATGGTGCCTGGCGATGAATGCCTCGGCCGCCTGGTAATAAAAGTTGTCGCGCAGGTGATAGAAGGGCGCGGCGATGTCCTTGATGTCGAGCACGGTCTCGAAACCGATCGATTTCAGGAACGGCCCTTCATTGACGAACGAAAAGTCCATCGGCGTCATCACGACAGTCCGATATCCGCAGCGCGCCAGCACCTCCGGCAAGGCTCCGGCGACCTTGTCCTGGAGGGTGATGGTTAGATAGGGGCTTCGCCAGCCGAAATCGGTGGCCGACAGGCCGGTCATCAGCGACAGATTGGTGATCCAAGTGCCGCCGCCAAACGTCTCGACCTGCATCTGGTGCGGCGTGCCGGCCCCCGGTGTGAATCTCTGCAGGAATCCCGCGCCGTTGCCGACCTGCGGAAAATAGCTGGGATCGGACTGGCTTTCGCTGAGCACGAAAAAGACGTCGGGAAGATCAGCCCGGTCGCCGCAATCGACCGTGTCGGCAAAAGGCGGCTGCGGCGCCACGGCTTGCAGCCGCTTTTCGAAGCCCGATTCTACAACGAGGTTGTGCAAATCCAGCAGCGAGACGAAGAAGGCCGACATGTGCCGGCCCTGCATGTAGTAAAAATAGCGGTCCTTCGAGGCCTCGGTCGGAAAGGTCAGCGGCACCAGAACGACGAGCGCCGCCATGACCAGGACGCGTGCCGACACCGGCCAGCCAATTTTCCGATCGATCCGGAACAGAAGCACCGCCGCCCCGATGCCGAGCCCTAGGGCAATGACGACCGGCGCGATCAGATGGAGGTAGGAGCCGAGCAGGAAACGATACACTTCCGGGTCCCTCGACACGAAGACCGTGTCGTAGAAGTGCAGCGAAAATCCTTTCAGCCGGAACTTGATCGCCGAAACCACGGTGACGAAGGCAATGCCCATCCAGGCGAGGTAGACGGAAAAGGCAAGGCGCCCCGAAGCCAGGAACAGAAGTCCGGCAAGGGCAGCCACCAGCGCCAGCGAGAACGGCACCGACAGCCATTCGTGCTCGGCCCGTCCGGCGGCGAAGACGCCTGCAAGGCTGACCACGGCCAGCGTCAGCGGATGGCAGAGCACCCGTCCAAGACCTTGAAGCTGAACCACAGATTTTCCCACGAAGATGCCTGAGCATAGTTTCGGGAAATTCTTCGATTGTTTGCGGGCTAAGAACAAATGTATAGTGGATTTAACCTTAACTCGGCTGGTCGGGATTGTCCGGTGCGCGCCAGCGCTCGCGCGGGGCCGCCCGAAAGGTGCCTGGCCCCGCGGTGCTTTGATCAGTAATGGTGCCAGTGGCGCCAGTGATGATGCGGATGCCAGACGTAGGCCGGACCGTGCCAGTAGTGGTAGCGCGGGCGCACGACGACGACGCCGTTCGGCACGCAGCGGCCCCATCTGTTAGGGTGCCAGCCGATGCCGCAGCCCCAGCGGACATGCTCGACCAGTGCCGGGGTGGCTGGCTTGGCAACGGACACGATGGGCATTGCGCTGGACGCGGAGGCTGTCACGACAGTTCCACCGATGGCCAGGATAGCGGTTGCTGCATAGTTTTTCAGGCGACTCATAATTGGACTCCGAGTGCTTTCGACGATGAAGATGGCCGTCCTGTATGGTGCACAGGGCAGGCTTGTCCCTTCGCATCGTTAAACGGCGTCTCCGGCCTTTTCCGTCGGTCGTCATGGCGATTTTTTTGGCGTAACGGTGGCGCGGCGTTCCATATGGCGCAGCAACGCCTGTGCCAGCACGCTCCGGTTTTCAGGCGATGTGCTCGCCGCGAAGTCGACAATGGCCTGTTCAAGCCGGCTGCGCACCGCCACATCGGCATTGCGTGCCCGTTCCAGGGCGGCGGACAAGGCGGCCTTGTCCATGACAGGCTGCTGCAACAGGTCCGCTGCCTCCTGCCTCGCCTGCTGGCCATCGAGAATGATCTGACGGGACTGCACGCGAACCTGGCGCAGCGCCTCGCGGAACGCCTTGCGGTCCTGGTTGGCAAGCTGTCGGCCAGCCGATTCCAGCGAGACAGCCGCGCCCGCTTTGGCATTTCTCAGCCAGACTGCGCCGCCGACGAATGCGCCCGCAAGAAAGACGTTCAGCACCACGGAAGTAATGACCAGACCACGGATCCAGCGCGGGCTCATAGGTTTTCCTCACCGTTCTCGGCATCCGGGCCGGCATCGCCAAACGCCGTTACATCGGTATCCAGCACATAATGGTCCGGCTGGACCTCCGGCGTGACGATGGTCACCAGGGCCAGTCCTGCCACGGCACCGGCCAGACCAATGCCGGCAAGTCCAAGTCCCAGCCACCAGAACCACTGACGCCGGCGCTGGACGATGTGCCGGCCGGCAGCCTGCAGAATGCTGCTGTGCAGTGCCTTGTCCGGGGCGTCGACGCGGTAGCTGTCGAGCAGCGCGTCAAGTGTCCCGGCCTGCCTCAAGATGGCCTCGCCCGCGTCGCTTGCGGCAAAGACCGTGCCGGCCATTCGCTCGGCCTCGGGCCATCGCCGCAAGTCGCCGCCATAGGCCTGCGCCAAGGCGGCAAAGCGCCTGGCATCCATTGCGGGTTCGTTCCTGGACCCTTCAGCCATGTGTCTCCCCCTTGCCCGTCGGCGCCGAGCGCCAGGCGGCACCAGCAAGGCGCAATGGCCGTGCTGCGTTGCTGCTTGCCCGGCGTTTACTCATCGGCGCCATCCTCCGCCAGGATCGCTTGCAGCGACCGCCGGCCGCGCGCGAGCAGGCTTTCCAGGGCATCGACGCTGATCTGCAGTGTCGCTGCCGCCTCGATATTGGACATCTCCTGATAGTAGACCAGAACAATCGCTTCGCGCTGGCGCGGCGCTATGGCTTGCAGCGCCCGTTCGACCCGATGGGCTTCTTCCTCGGAATGAGCATCGGGAAGCGGCGCAGGATCGGCGACGTCCGGCAGGTCGCCGGTCACCCACTCGCGCCTGCGACGCAGCCGGTCGTAGCAAAGGTTGAGCGTCACCCGGTGGATCCAGCTGTCGAAGCGCGCATTGCCGCGCCGCCAGTTCGCGGCATGGCGCCAGATCCGCACGAAGGTTTCCTGCGCGACATCCTCGGCCTCCGCCGCATCGCCGAGCATGCGCACGGCAAGCGCCAGGATACGCGGCAGCTTGCGCGCGACGAGCGTTTGCACGGCTGCCGGCTCGCCGGCGCCGACACGGCGAACCAGCTCCTCGTCCGGATCCGCAGCCATCAGTCGGCGCACTCCCGATCTTCATCGCGCGTCATTGCCTCTTGGTCATTGCTCTTGCTTGGGAGCGGTTTTGTGGCCCGGCAATTCGTCGGCTGTCAGAATGCCATCGGCATTCTTGTCCAGCCGGGCGAAGCGCTTGGCGAAGAAGGCATCGAGTTCGGCGCGATCGATGAAGCCGTCATGGTTGGAATCGATCCGCGCGAAGGATCTGGAGGCGTCGCCCTTGACGTTGCGCTTCGCCTGAAAGGCCTCCCATTCCAGCAGGCTGATCTTGCCGTCGCCATCCGTGTCGGCCGCCATGATCGCCCTTTCGCGCCGCTTCTGGAATTTGGCCAGCGTGATGTCGGACCTGCTCCCCGACGCGCCTGGCGCGGCAAGTGGCGCGCCGGTCTGCGGTGCAGGCGGGGTCGTTGCCTGGGCAAGAGCCGCAACCGTCTGCAAACTCAAGGCAACGACTAATATCGAACGGCTGATCATGTTGTGCGTCTCCAGCTTGGCGCGACGCAGACGGCTTGTGCCGCCATCGCGCTTCAACCGTTAAACGCCGCGACCCGGAAAATCCGTCGGTCGCGCGTGCTGATCCGTTCGTGCGCGGGTGCGCATCCCGTCGATCGGGATGGAAGGAGCTCTAGTCCGACTGGTCGGCCGCAATCAGTTGTTCGGGCTTGAACCCGGCATGCTGCGGGGTCCACACCTCGCCCTCGCGATTGAACCAGTGGCACAGATACATGCCCGAGGCTGCGCCATCGCTGACCGTCATCCTGGGGCCTCCGGATTTCAGCTTGACCACGTCTCCGGTCTTGAAATTGTTGGGCATTTTTTGACCTCCCATGCTGAGGCCATGAGTTTCACACCAAACCGGGGTCTCGACAATGGCAGATCTGCCAGGCCGGCGCCGCAATCCTTTGCACCAGATGCGAAGGGGTAGACGACAAAAAGGAGGAGAAATGGTGCCGCTTGCGTGACTCGAACACGCGACCCCCGCATTACGAATGCGGTGCTCTACCAACTGAGCTAAAGCGGCCCGGGAAGCCAACGCCTCCAAGATGCGGCGGTGATAGACGCAACCGGGCGCGAATTCAAGATGCGACTTGGCAATTCATGCGACGGCGTCATGGCACTCTCGAAAGCCGGCCGCCGCCTTGTCCGCCAATCAATCGCCAAGGGGATGCGGCGCACGGTGCGTGCGCTCCCCGCGCGTGAAAATCGGTGAAACATGCTGATTTTGTTGCCGGAACAGCGCCGGAATGGACTTTGCATACCTCTGCGAGGCAGAATGCGCCGCTCGCCCGTTGATTGATTGGTCGCCTGCGGCTAACGATCACGGCAAGGTAGGCAAAGACAGAGGGACCCGCTTGGACGCGATCGAAAAAGCGATCCGGAACGCCTTGGAGAAAGGCAATGCCGAGGACCGCGCGTTCCGCGAGAGGGTCTATCGCTCGGCTTTTGCCGCGCTTGATCGCGCGCTCCAGGCCAATCCCGGTGTGACCGTTGAGGTCGCCATCAAGCGCCGCAAGGCAATCCAGGCGAAAATCACCGAAATCGAATCCGAGTTCCTGCCGGCGGTGCCGGATGTCGGCCCGCAGGGCGATGCACCGGCGGTCGAACTCGGAGCGGACTCGGCGCCCGCGGTCGAAACCGGCCGACAGGCATCGTCCCCCGATGTCGTCGTCGACGGCCCCGTGCAATCCGCTGCCGATGCGCCGCGCTCGCGCGTCCTGCCCGTCGTTCCCGACATCATGCCGGACGCCACGCTTCCCGATGCTCCGGCCATCGACATGTCGGTTCCGGCCTCGGCCGGTGCGACCACGGAAGTGGCGCCCGACCGCGATGAACGACGCATAAGAGGGCGTCGCCTGCCGCTGACCGCCATCTTCCTGACCGTGACACTGCTGGCAGCGGTTGGCATCGGCCTGTTCTTCGCCGTGCAGACCGGCGTGTTCAAGACGTCGGCCCAACTCGACACCGCACCACCTGAAGCGCCGCCGACCGTCGAGGACGACGATTTCACACCGGCCGACGGCGGTCCGGCAAAACCCGGCGCCGCCGACCAGTCGCGCGACTGGATCAATGTGTTTTCGCCGGCCGATGCATCGCATGTCAGTGCGCCATCGGACGCCAGGGCCGAGGTGATGAAGGACGATACCGGTTCGTTCCTGCGCATCCGTTCCGGCGCGTCCGGTTCGGCAATCAGCTTCGACGTCGGACAAGGCGTGCTGGAGAAACTGGCCGGCAAACATGCCGTGTTCGACATCATTGCCCGCTCCGAAGAAGGCAAGGAGACGCAGATTTCGGTCGACTGCAATTTCGGCGAACTCGGCGACTGCGGCCGCAAGCGCTATGCGGTCGGCCAGCAGCAGAACGAATATCTGTTCGACGTGCAGTTTCCCGACAAGCATCCGGGCTCGGCCGGCACCATTGCCATCAATTCCGACTTCGACAAGCAGGGCAAGGCCGCCGACATCTACGAAATCCGCGTTTCGATCGAGCCATAGCGAACCCTGCACGCGCGAAATTAGCGGTCGAGCAGCGCCTGCAGCGTTTCGATGCGGTCGGCCTCGTTGGCCGGCTTGTCCCAGCGCAATCGCGAAATGCGGGGAAAGCGCATGGCGACGCCGGATTTGTGCCGGGTCGAGCGGTTCAGTCCTTCGAAGGCGACTTCCAGCACCAGGCCGTTGTCGCGGTCGGCCCGCACCGAGCGCACCGGCCCGAAACGCTCGATCGTGTTGTCGCGGACATATTTGTCGATCTGCTTCAGTTCCTCGTCGGTGAAGCCGAAATAGGCCTTGCCGACCGGTACCAGTTCCTCTTCGCCTTCGGCACCTGTCCAGACACCGAACGTATAGTCGGAATAGAAGCTCGACCGCTTGCCGTGGCCGCGCTGCGCATACATCAGCACCGCGTCCACTGTGTGCGGATCGCGTTTCCACTTGAACCACGGACCTTTCGGCCGGCCGGCGACATAGGCTGAGTCCCAGCGCTTCAGCATGACGCCTTCGATGATCGGATGCGGCGGCGCCCGGCGCAGTTCCTCCAGCGTTTGCCAGTCCGTGAAGTCGACGAATGGCGACAGATCGAAACGGCTCGGGTCGAGTGTCGCGACAAAGCTTTCCAGCCGGCCGCGCCGTTCGCGAAACGACAGCGCGCGCAAATCCTCGCCGCCGACCTGGAGCAGATCGTAGCAGCGCATGAAGGCCGGGTATTGCTGCTGCATCTTCGGTGCCACCGTCTTGCGATTCAGCCGTTGCTGCAGATCGGAGAAGGTTCCCGTCGCCTCCCGGGGATCGCCGACAAGCAGTTCGCCGTCCAGCGTTGCGGAAAAATGCATGGCCTCGGCGAGGTCCGGAAAGGCGCCCGAAACGTCATCGCCGGTGCGCGAATAGAGCCGGCGGATGCCGCCCTCCGCCACCGCCTGGACACGGATGCCGTCCCATTTCCATTCGGCGGCATAATCGGCCGGATCGAGCTTTTCGAGATCGCCGTCGCCGACCGGGTTCGACAGCATCACCGGGCGAAACAATGCCAACGCCGTGTTCCTGGGCTTTTCGGCCTTGCCTTCCAGCCAGGCGAACAGCGCTGTGTAAGGCGGTGACAGCCCGTGCCAGAGCTCCTCGATCTCGGCGACCTCGACCTTGCCGAAATCCGCCAGCGCCTGTTTGGCCAGACGCGCCGACACGCCGATGCGCAGGCCGCCGGTGACCAGCTTGATGATGGCAAAGCGTGCCGAGATGCCGGCGCTGTCGAGCAGCCCTGCCAGCACCTTCGGTCCGTCGGAGCGGCTTGCCGCCTGCAGTTTGGCCACGACCTCGCCAAGCGTCGGCTCGCGGTTCGGGGTGTTTCCGGGCGTTTGCGGCCAGACCAGCGACACCGTTTCGGCGAGATCGCCGACATAGTCGTAGGAATAGCCGAACAGCACCGGATCCATGCGCTCGGTGACGAGCATGCGCAGCATCGCCGGCTTGACCGCGGCGATGTGGAGATCGCCAGTGATGGCAGCCAGCGCCAGGCCGCGATCGGGATCCTCGACGCTGCGGAAATAGTCGGTCAGCAAGGTCAGCTTGCCATTGCGCGACGGCGTTAGCACCAGGCGGTCGAGAAGTTCGGCGAAGCGGTTCATGGCTTCAATCGCCCTCGTCCTCGTAGCCCACCAGGTGCAGTGGCTTTGCCGCGATGCCTTCGAGTTCGCACCAGCGCACCAGCGCCTCCTCGCGGCCATGCGTCACCCAGACCTCTTCGGCTCCGGTCTCCTTGATGGTGGCGGTCAGCTCATCCCAGTCGGCATGGTCCGAGATGATCAGCGGCAGTTCGACGCCGCCCTGCTTGGCGCGCTGGCGGATGCGCATCCAGCCTGACGCAAAGCACGAGATCGGATCGGGAAACCGCCGCGCCCAGCGATCCGCGAAGGCCGAAGGCGGGCCGACGACGATGGCGCCGGCAAAATCATCCTTGCCGCCGCTTTCGACGGTCGCCGGTTCGAGGGTGCCGAGATCGATGCCTTGGCTCTGGTAGTACTCACTGAGTTTGGCCAGCGCGCCATGGATGTAGAGCGGCCTGTCGTAGCCGGCGTCGCGCAACAGCCGCATCACCCGTTGCGCCTTGCCCAGCGCATAGGCGCCGACCAGATGCGAGCGTTCAGGGAACTGCGCGGCCGATTTCAGCAGGCGGGCGATTTCTTCGGTGTCCGGGGGATGGCGAAACACCGGCAGGCCGAACGTCGCTTCGGTGATGAACACATCGCACGGGATCGGCTCGAATGGCGCGCAGGTCGCGTCCCTCTGCCGCTTGTAGTCGCCGGAAGCGACGATGCGCGTGCCCTGATGCTCGACCGCTATCTGCGCCGAGCCCAGCACATGGCCGGCCGGATGGAAGCTGACGCTGACGCCATCGAGGGCAATCGTCTCGCCGAGCCTTGCCGCTTGTGTTGTTCCAGCGAAATCCTCACCGTAGCGCAGCCCCATAATGTCGAGCGTCTGCTGCGTCGCCAGCACCGAGCGGTGGCCGGAACGCGCGTGGTCGGAATGGCCATGCGTGATCAGTGCCCGGTTGACCGGCCGCACCGGGTCGATGAAGAAATCGCCCGGCGGGCAATAGAGGCCCTCGGGCCGGGGGTGAAGCAGAACACTGGTGCGCATGGTCTCCAAGATAGGATATAATTCCGCGGCGGGAAGCCTGTTGTAAGTCACTGCTGACTCCCGCATAGAGCACCGCCGGCTCGATCCGCCGGCAGGACCCGCCGCCATGAAACCGCTTCAGGCCTCGTCAGGCGACTTGAACGCCGATCGCCGCGCCGACTATGCCGAGATGCTGCACGCTGATGGCGATCATGCGGCGGCGGCGGAATTGCTGCTCGGTGCGCTGGAAATAACGCCGCAATGGGCGATGGGCTGGTTTCGCCTTGGCGAGATGCAGCAGGCGGCGGGCGCGGCGGATCTGGCCGCACAGGCGTGGACGATGTCGTTGCAACTCGATCCATCGGATCGTCAAGGCGCTGCACTGAACCTGCAATTGATCGGCAAGGCGCCGGCGGTCGATGCGCTCCCCAGCGCCTTCGTCGAGACCTTGTTCGACCATTATGCCGAGAGCTTCGACGAGTCCCTGGTCGGCAGGCTGGGTTACCGCCTGCCTGGGATGCTCGACCAGGCCATTCGAGCGGCAAGGCCGGGCCGCTTCGCGCTGGCGCTCGATCTCGGCTGCGGCACAGGCCTGATGGGGCAGAGGCTGCGGCCGATCGTCGACCGGCTGGAGGGGTATGACATTTCGGCCAAAATGCTGAGAAAGGCGCGGGCCAAGGGCGTCTACGATTTCCTCGACAAGGCCGATCTGCGGGATTTTTCCTATGCCGGTCCGAAAGCCGATCTGGTGACGGTGGCCGATGTTTTCATCTATGTCGGTGCGCTGGGCGGCGTGGTGAAGACGATTGCCGGCCTGCTGGCCACGGATGGCCTGTTCGCGTTTTCCGTCGAGACGCTGGCTGGCGATGGCGATTTTGCGCTGCTGCCGTCTCGCCGCTATGCGCATGCGCAACGCTATGTGCTCGACGTGCTGGCCGCCAACGGGCTTTCGGTCCTGTCACTGGAACCAACCGCGATCCGGCAGGATCGCGGGGAACACGTCAACGGGTTGGTCGTTGTGGCCAGGGCTCCGAACTCAGCTGAACAAAGGACCTGACGGCAGCCGGTCGGCGGTGTCGGCAGCTTTTCGTCGGGTGCGATAGGAATTTTTTCTTGACACCCTGCCCTCAGCTATGGTACATTTTCGCCCATGGTGGTGATTTGCGCCAGTGACCCGCCGGACAGGCGGGTTTTTCGTTTGATGCTCCGTCAGCCGCGCGCCTGCGGAGGGGCAGCCTCGCCGCCTCGCAAATATTCCTGCTGTGAAAAAGTCCGATTTGCATGCGCGACTGATATTTGGCATCTGCTCGCGTCAGGGCGGGATATCAGGAGGAGCATAGCCGATGCGCTGGAACATGATGATCTTGGCCTCTTGCCTGCTGACCGCCGGCTGTGTCGGTGGCACTTCGATGTCGGAACAGCAGGATGCGAACATCCAGTCGTCCCTGCAATATGACAACGTGCCGTGCGACCAGTTGCTGGCGCAGCGCAATGGCTTGGCGCAGCAATACAACCTGCCGATCAAGGCCAAGCCGACCTTCTCCAATCCGGCGATGGGCTTCGGCCCGTTCACGCCGGACATGCGCTCGAAGGCCAAGCGCGATACCGACAAGGCGAGCGGTGAGATCGATGCCATGAACCGGTCGATCGATCGACGCGACTGCGGCCAGCCAAACAAGCAGAAGAAGCTTGCTCTGCCCGGCTAGCTAGTACCCCGCCTTGCGGTCCACCAGATTGTCGAGCTTTTCGCCGCGTTCGAAGGCGTCCATCTGGCGCAGCATGATCGGCGCCAGATGCACCGGATCGGAGGTCGCCGCCGCATGTGGCGTCACGAACACTTTCGGATGCCCCCACAGCGGACTGGTCTTCGGCAGCGGTTCGACCTCGAACACGTCGAGGCTTGCCTCCTTCAACGTGCCGTCATCCAGCGCCCGCAAAATGTCGGCATCCTTCTGCAGGCGGCCACGCCCGGCATTGATCAGCACCGAGCCGCCGAGGCCGTTGCGTTTCCGCAGCTCCTTCAGCACGCCGTAGTTGATGATGCCCTTGGTCTCCGGCGTCAGCGGCAGAAGCACCACCAGGATGTCGGTTGCCTTGAGGAAGGGGATCAATCCAGCTTCGCCGGAATAGGTCGCGACGCCTTGCATGGCCTTGTCGCTGCGCGACCAGCCATTGACGGCAAAGCCGAGCGAGAGCAGCACCGAGGCCGCGGCGCGGCCGAGACTGCCGAGGCCCATGATGCCGACCGAAATGTCACCGGCAGGCCTCTGCTGCGGCTCATGCCAGATCTTCTTCGACTGCTGCGACCGGTAGAGCAGGCCCTGGCGGTGATGGTCGAGCACCCGCCAGACGACATATTCGGTCATGTACTGGGTGAGGTTGTCGGCAACGATTTTGACGATCGGCACGTCGGGCAAGCCGGGATCGGCGAAGATATGGTCGACGCCGGCGCCGATCGAGAAGATGGCGCGCAGATTGGGCAGCGACGCCAGGATGTTCGGCTTCTGCTTCCACACCACGGCATAGGTGATCGACGGGTCGCTGGCGCCGTCCGGCTCCAGCACCACCTCGCGTTCGGCCGACAGCAGGTCGCGCCAGCGCTGCGGATGAAAGCCGGTGACGGCAAGCAGGATGCGGCCTTTTTCCATTGCGGTCCTTTAGTCCCTCTTTACGCAAGTCACTCGCTGACGATGCCGACCGGTGCCGTCTCGATCTTGAAGGCGGCCGAGATCAGCGCCCGAGTATAGTCGGTTTGCGGATTTTCAAAAATCTGCTGGGAAGGGCCGGCTTCGACGATCCTGCCATTGCGCATGACGATGACGTCGTTGGCGAGCGCGCGGATGACTTTCAAATCATGGCTGATGAAGAGATAGGCGAGGTCGTGCTTGGCCTGCAGGCTGCGCAGCAGGTCGACGACCTGCGCCTGCACGCTCATGTCGAGTGCCGATGTCGGCTCGTCCAGCATGACGAAGCGCGGGTTGAGCACCATGGCGCGTGCGATGGCGACGCGCTGGCGCTGGCCGCCGGAAAACTCGTGCGGGTAGCGGTTGCGTGTCGCCGGATCGAGCCCGACCTCCTTCAGCACGGCGGCCACCTTGTCGTCGCGCTCGTCGGGCGACAGCTTCGGCTCGTGGATCTTGAGGCCTTCCTCGATGATCTCGGCGATCGACATGCGCGGGCTGAGCGAGCCGAACGGATCCTGGAAGACGATCTGCAATTCGCGCCTGAGCGGCCGCATGGCATTGAAGGACAGCTGGTTGATGTCGCGACCGTTGAACTGGATCGTGCCGGTCGACGAGATCATGCGCGCCAGCGCCAAGCCGAGCGTCGTCTTGCCGGAGCCGGATTCGCCGACCACGCCGAGCGTCTGGCCGGCGCGCACGGTGACATCGATGCCGTCCACTGCCTTCACATTGTCGACGGTGCGGCGGAAGAAGCCCTGCTTGATCGGGAACCAGACCTTTATGTCCTTGCCGGTCATGACCGGCTTGGCGTCGGCATTGGCGGCCGGCGGCTTGCCCTTCGGCTCGGCCGCCAGCAGATGCCTTGTGTAGGCATGCTGCGGATTGGCGAAGATCTCCTTGGTCGGGCCGGTCTCGACGATCTTGCCCTTGGTCATCACGCAGACGCGGTCGGCAATCTTGCGCACGATGCCGAGATCATGGGTGATGAACAGCATCGACATGCCCTTGCGGCTCTTCAAGCCGGCCAGCAGTTCGAGGATCTGCGCCTGAACGGTGACGTCGAGCGCCGTCGTCGGCTCGTCGGCGATCAGAAGTTCGGGCTCGTTGGCCAGCGCCATGGCGATCATCACGCGCTGGCGCTGGCCCCCGGACAACTGGTGTGGATAGGCATCGAGGCGCTTGTGCGGATCGCGGATGCCAACCTCGTTGAGCAGGGCCAGCGTGCGCTCCTTGGCGGGGCGGTCGGCCATGCCTTGGTGCAGCTTCAGGATCTCGACGATTTGATGCTCGATCGTGTGCAGCGGATTGAGCGAGGTCATCGGCTCCTGGAAGATCATGGTGATTTTGTTGCCGCGCACCTGCCGCAACTGCTTCTCGCCCATCGCCAGCAGGTCGTTGCCCTGGAACACGATCTTTCCCGAGGGGTGGCTGGCGCTTGGATAGGGCAAAAGCTTCAGCACCGAAAGCGCCGAGACCGATTTGCCGGAGCCGGATTCGCCGACCAGCGCCACCGTCTCGCCCTTGGCGATGTCGAACGAGATGTGGTCGACAGCCGTCGACTGGCCGCCGCCCTGGCTGAAGGCGACGCTGAGGTCCTGTACGCTGAGCAAGGGGGCTTCGCTCATCGGAACGTCTTGCGCGGATCGAAGGCGTCGCGCGTCGCCTCGCCGACGAAGACCAGCAGCGACAGCATCAGCGAGATGACGACGAAGCCGGAAATGCCGAGCCACGGCGCATTGAGGTTGCGCTGCGCCTGCTTGAGCAATTCGCCGAGCGAGGCGGAGCCGGGCGGCAGGCCAAAGCCGAGGTAGTCGAGCGAGGTCAGCGTCGAGATCGAGCCCGAGAGCAGGAAGGGCATGAAGGTCAATGTCGCCACCATGGCATTGGGCAGCAGGTGCCGGAACATGATGGTGCGGTTGGGCACGCCGAGCGCCCGGGCCGCGTTGACATATTCGAAATTGCGGGCGCGCAGGAACTCGGCCCGCACCACGCCGACCAGCGCCACCCAGGAAAACAGCAGCATCAGGCCGAGCAGGATGAAGAAGCCCGGCGGCAGGATGGCGGCGACGATGAGCAGGAGATAGAGCACCGGGATGGCGGACCAGATCTCGATGAAACGCTGGAACAAGAGATCCGTCCAGCCGCCGAAATAGCCTTGCACGGCGCCGGCCGCGACGCCGATCAAGGCGGAGCCGGCGGTCAGGATCAGGCCGAACAGCACCGAAATGCGGAAGCCGTAGATGACGCGCGCCAGCACGTCGCGCGCCTGGTCGTCGGTGCCGAGCCAATTCCAGTTGCCGACGATGCAGGCGGGGTCGGCAGCACCCTGCGGATACTGGTTGCAGCGTGTCTTGGCGTCATACTGCCACGACGGCCTGGCCGGTGCTGCTTCGGGAATAGCGTTGTTGACGGTCTGATAGGAGTAGCGCACCGGCGGCCAGATCATCCAGCCATTGGCGTTGATCTCGTCCTGGATGACCGGGTCGCGATAATCGGTGACGGCATAGAAGCCGCCGAATTTTTCCTCGGGGTAGGCGACCAGCACCGGAAACAGGATTTCGCCCTTGTAGGAAGCGATGATCGGCTTGTCGTTGGCGATGAACTCGGAAAACAGCGACAGCACGAACAGGACGAGGAAAATCCACAGCGACCAGTAGCCGCGGCGGTTGGCTTTGAAGTTCTGCAGGCGGCGCTTGTTGAGCGGCGACAGAAACGGCCGCTTGATCCGCGCGGGTGCCGCGTCGACGGGGACTGTAGCCTCCGACATCAGACGTCTCTCCGCTCGAAATCGATGCGCGGATCGACCCAGGTGTAGAGCAGGTCGGACAAGAGCCCGACGAACAGCCCGAGCAGCGAGAAGATGTAGAGATTGGCGAACACCACCGGATAGTCGCGCTCGACCACCGACCGGAAGCCGAGCAGGCCGAGGCCATCGAGGGAGAAGATGTTCTCGATCAGCAGCGAGCCGGTGAAGAAGGCCGAGATGAAGGCGCCGGGAAAACCGGCGATGACGATCAGCATGGCGTTGCGGAAGACGTGGCCGTAGAGCACCTGCCGTTCCGACAGGCCCTTGGCCCGCGCCGTCACCACATACTGTTTGCGGATTTCTTCGAGGAACGAGTTCTTGGTCAGCAGCGTCGTGGTGGCGAAGGCCGACAGCACCAGCGCGGTCAGCGGCAATGTCATGTGCCAGAAATAGTCGACGATCTTTCCCCACCACGACAATTGATCCCAATTGTCCGAGGTGAGGCCGCGCAACGGAAACCAGTCCCAGAAAGACCCGCCGGCAAACAGCACCATCAGCATGATGCCGAACAGGAAGCCCGGAATGGCATAGCCGACAATGACGACGCCGCTGGTCCAGACGTCGAAGGGAGTGCCGTCCTTGACCGCCTTGCGGATGCCGAGCGGGATCGAGATCAAATAGGACAACAGCGTGATCCACAGCCCGATCGAGATCGACACCGGCATTTTTTCCAGGATCAGGTCGAGCACCGAAATGTCGCGGAAATAGCTGTCGCCGAAATCGAAGCGGGCATAGTTCCACAGCATCATGCCGAAGCGCTCGAGCGGCGGCTTGTCGAAGCCGAACTGCTTTTCCAGCTTCTTGATGAATTCCGGATCGAGCCCCTGCGCACCGCGATATTTCGAGCTGACGTCACCGGCGGCATCGAAATTGCCGCCGGCACCCGCGTCGCCGCCACCACCGCCGAGGCGGTCGCTGCCGCCCTGATTGGTCAGCCGGGCGATGACCTGTTCGACCGGACCGCCGGGGGCGAACTGGATGACGGCGAAGGATATCGCCATGATGCCGAACAGCGTCGGGATCATCAACAGGATGCGGCGCAGGATATAGGCGCCCATCAGGCCTTCTGCCCTCGTTGAGCGAACATCTCAGCCTTTGCCAATTCTTGCCGCCTTGCCCTTATCGAACCACCACAGCGTCTCGACCGGAAAGCCGAAATCAGGCTTCTGTTCGACAAAGCCGAACATGTCCCAATAGGTGACGCGGTGATTCGCCAGATAGTATGTTGGAATCCAGTCCAGCCGCGCGCGCAAGACCCGGTCGAGCGCTCTGAGCGCCGTGACGAGTTCTATACGGTCTTTCGCCTTGGCTGCTGCCGCGATCAGGGCGTCGATGGCCTTGCTTTCGGTGCCCGGATAGTTGCGTTGCCCCGGGATTTTCGCCATGCGGGAATCATAGAGCATCTGCAGGCTGTCGTCAGTCGGCGTCGCCCCGATCGACCAATGCAGCAAGGCAAGATCGAAGTCGTAATTGCTGTGCCGCTGCTCATACTGCGCCGAATCGATTTGCCGGATCGATGCGTCGATCCCGATCGCCTTCATATTCTCCGACCACGGGGTGTAGATACGAACGATGCCATCGTCCTCCGCCAGCATTTCGACCCGCAGCCGCTCACCCTTGTCATTGACGACGAAACTTCCGTCGCGCTTCCAGCCGGCTTGCGCAAGCAGTCTCGAAGCCTCGCCCAGCAGCTTGCGGTCATGGCCCGAACCGTCGGACAGGGGCTGTGTTACCGCTTCACCGAAAACCTCTGCCGGCAACTCGGCCCGGAATGGCTCCAGCAGGGCCAATTCGTCAGGCGAGGGCAGGCCTTCGGCCTTGTAATCCGATCGTTCGAAGTTCGATTGAGAACGCTCGTAGGAGCCGTAAAACAAGGCCCGCTTCATCCATTCGAAATCGAAACATCTGGCGATCGCCCGCCGCACCCTCTCATCGCGGAATTGCGGACGACGCTGGTTCAGCGCGACGCTCTGCATGTCAGGCGTCTTCTCGCCGGGAAATTCCCGTTTGAGGACCTTGCCGTCCTTCAGCGCCGGAAAGTCGTATCCGGTCGCCCATACCCGTGAGGTGAATTCCTCGCGAAAATGCGTGTCGCCTTTCTTGAAGGCCTCGAAAGCCGCCTGCCGGTCAAGATAGAAGTCGATGCGGATGCGGTCGAAATTGTAGAGGCCGCGGTTCACCGGGAGATCGCGGCCCCAATAATCGGCGACGCGGTCATATTCGACCGTCTGTCCGGCCGCCACGCGTCCAATCTTGTAGGGTCCCGAGCCAAGCGGCGGCGTCATGGTCGAAGCATCGAAATCATTGGCCGTGTAAAAGGCCTTGGAGACGATAGGCATCCCCACGATCGCAAGGACGTTTTGCGCCGACTGCTTGCCGTTGAGGGTGAGATCGACGGTGGTGGGATCGACCGCAACCACGTCGGTCATGTACCGCAACGCCTGGGAAAGGTTCGGATGGCCCTTGTCCTTATAGAGCTTCAGCGCAAAGACAACGTCTTGCGCGGTCAGCGGCGAGCCGTCGTGGAAACGCGCTTGCGGTCGCAGCACGAAGCGGAAACCGTTGCGGTCTGGCGACAGGGTAACGGTTTCGGCAAGCAGGCCATAGACTGCATCCGGCTCATCGAGCGCGCTTGTCATCAGCGAATCGAAACAGAGTTCGGCGCGCGGCGGCGCCTCCCCCTTCAACACCAGGAAATTCAACGTGTTGAAGGTCAGGAAGCTCTGATTGAGGGTTGCGTTCGGCGGCGCGAAATTCATCTGGCCGCCCTTGGGCGCGTCCGGATTTACGTAGTCGAAATGCGCGAAATCGGGCTTGTATTTGAGGTCGCCGAAGGCCGACAGGCCATGCAGCTTGATGCCGGTCGCAATGTCGGCGAAGGCCCGGCCGGGCAACAGGGCAGCGGCTGCCGCGGCACTGCCCAGGGCGAGAAAGTCGCGGCGGGGCAGGGCCGCCATCAATTGCCGCCCTTGTATTTGGCCGCCAGCGCCTTCTCCTTGTCCGGGTCGATCCACCAGGAATCGATGTCGGCACCGACATAGGCGGGCTGCTTGTCGGGGAATTTGAACTTGTCCCAATAGGCCAGCCACACCGCCGACCGGTGATATTGCGGCAAGACATAGAAGTTCCACAGCAGGATGCGGTCGAGCGCATGGGTGGCGGCGACGAGATCGTCGCGATCGGTGGCGAAGATGATGCGATCGACCAGCGCGTCGATGGTCGGATCCTTGATGCCCATCAGATTGCGCGAACCGGGCGAATCGGCAGCTTTCGAGCTCCAGAAGTCGCGTTGCTCGTTGCCCGGCGATTCCGACTGCTGGAGGATGCCTGTGACGACATCGAAATCAAAATTGTTGACGCGGTTGATGTACTGCGTCTGGTCGATGATGCGCAAAGTGGCATCGACACCGATCTTGCGCAGATTGGCGATGTAGGGACTGGCGATCACCTGGTCAGTGTCGTTCCAGCCGAGGATCTCGAACTTGAACGGCGCGCCGGTCTTGGCATTGACCATCTTGCCGCCCTTGATCACCCAGCCCGCCTTGGCGAAGAGATCGACTGCCTGTTTCAGGTACTTCCGTTCCGCCTGCGGCGAATCATAGACCGGCAGCTTGAATTCCTGGGTGAAAAGTTCGGGCGGCAGCTTGTCGCGGTATTTTTCCAGGATCTCCAGTTCCTTGCCTTGCGGCAGGCCGCTCGACGCCAGTTCTGTGCCCTGGAAATAGCTCGATGTACGGGTGTTGAAGCCGAAGAACAGGGTGCGGTTCATGCTCTCGAAATCGAATGGGATGGTCAGCGCCTCACGCACCAGCCGGTCCTGGAACAGCGGCCGCCGCTGGTTGAGGACGAAACCCTGCATCGGTTGCGGCGCCTGGGTCTGGAAATCCTTCTTGATGACATCGCCGGCCTGGAATGCCGGGAAATTGTAAGCCGTCGCCCACTTACGCGAACTGTATTCGCGGTTGATGTCTTCCAGTCCGCCTTTGGTGAAGGCGAGCCAGGCAGCATTGTCGTCGAGGATATAGGTGTAGCGTCGGGTGTCGAAGTTCTCGCGGCCGATCTTCACCGGCAGCTTGGCCGCCCAGTAGTCCGGCACACGCTGCCAGATGATCTCCGAGCCCGGCTTGAAGCTGGCGATCTTGTAGGCCGCCGAACCGAGCGGGATTTCCAGGGTCGGCTTGGTCACGTCGCGTTTCTTGCCGTTGGCATCGGTGCCTTCCCACCAATGTTTCGGCAGCACTGCGAGGTCGCCGATGATCTTGGGCAGTTCGCGATTGCCCTTCTGGTTGAAATGGAACTCCACCTCGCGCTCCGAAATCGCCACCGCATCGGTGACATTCTCGAAATAGCGGCTGTATTGCGGGCTGTTGGCCTTGAGCACCTGGAACGACCAGATCACGTCATCGACGGTGATCGGCTGGCCGTCATGCCATTTGGCGCGCGGATCGAGCCGGTAAGTCGCGGAGGAATAGTCATCAGGATATTTGTAGGCATCGGCGATCAGCGGATGGCTGGTGCTGCCTTCATCGGTCGCCTGCTCCATCAGCGTGTCGTAGAGCAGGCCGCCGCCGAACCCGACCAGGCCGGCGGCCGGTGATCCCTGGACGACATAGGGATTGAAACTGTCGAATGTGCCTGGCACCACCGAGTTCAGCGTGCCGCCCTTGGGCGCGTTCGGATTGACGTAATCGTAGTGCTGGAAATTGGCGCCGTATTTGGACTCGCCGATCAGCGATGAGGTGGTGCGCCATTCGTCGGCGCGGGCAGCCTGCAATCCCGCCGCCAGAAGGGCTGCCGCCAGCAACGACTTGAGAAGCGTTCGGCCAACCGTCATGCACTATCCTCTTCGCGATGCCCGTTCATGGGCAATCTAGATGATTTGGCGCTCGTGAAAACCGTCATGCGCGGCTTTGTCGCCGCCTATGCGGTTTTCCCAATAAAAAAGCCGGGCTGAACCCGGCTTTTTCAAGGTCGTTGAGATGATATAGAAATTATTGGGCAGGCGCCGGTGCCGGTGCGGCCGGAGCCGGGGCGGCGGGAGCGGCCGGCGCGGCACCCTCAGCCGGCTTTGCCGGAGCGGCTGCATCGGCAGGCTTGGCGCCTGCATCGGCGGCAGCCCCCGGTGCCGGCAGCGGCTTGGGATTGTCGGACAGCGTGCGCAGATAGGCGATGACGTTGGCGCGGTCCTCGTCCTTGGGCAGGCCGGCGAAGCCCATGGCGGTGCCCTTCACGAACTTCTTCGGCGAGGTGATGAAGTGGTTGATGTTGTCGTAGGTCCACTTCTCGGTGCCGCCCTTGGAGAATTCCTTCATGCCGGCCGAATAGGCAAAGCCTTCATGCTCGGCGACCGGGCGGTCAACGAGGTCCCACAGGTCCGGGCCGACCTTGTTGGGGCCGCCCTTTTCGCCGGAATGGCAGGCCTGGCACTTCTTGAAGACGGCAGCACCCTGCTCGACATTGGCGGTCGCCAGCAGATCGGCGATCGGCTTGGCCGCGGCGGCAGGCGCGGCCGGACCGCCTTCGGCGGGCTCGGCGGCCTCGATGGCGAAACCAGGCTTTTCCGGCGCCGGCGACGCAAACAGCGCATCGGACACAATGCCGACCGAGAAGACGACGAAAACGGTTCCGAGCAATCCGGCGAGCAGTTTGTTGACTTCGTTGGAATCCATACGCCCCTTGCTCCCTTTTCCGGCGGACAGAACCGTCCACTCCGTCCGTCGGTATCGTGACCGTCCTGCCAGGGCGGTCAAATCGGGCGGAAACTAGGTCTTTTGCTGCGGCGTTGCAACACCTATAAGGGCGCTTCCAGTGAGACCTTTTGCCACTTTCCCTGTCCTCTTTCGAGACGCCTTGCACCCGAAATGTCCACGCTGATCCTGATCCCGGCCCGCATGGCTTCGACCCGCCTGCCGGGCAAGCCGCTGGCCGACATCGCCGGCGCCCCGATGATCGTCCATGTCGCCCGCCGCGCCGCCGAAGCCGGCCTTGGCCGGGTGGTGGTGGCGACCGACACGCAAAGCGTGGCGCAAGCCGTGCGCGCGCACGGTTTCGAGGCCGTGATGACGCGCATGGATCATGAATCCGGCTCCGACCGCATCCACGAGGCGCTGGTCGCGCTCGACCCCGGGCGCAAGGTCGAAACCATCGTCAATGTGCAGGGCGACCTGCCGACCATCGATCCCCGGATCATCGCCGCGTCGCTCAGGCCTTTCGAGGACAGTGCGGTGGATATCGCCACGCTCGGCGTCGAGATCGTCCGCGATGAGGAAAAGACCAATCCCAATGTCGTCAAGATCGTCGGCTCGCCGCTTTCCGGCAGCAGGCTGAGGGCGCTCTATTTCACCCGTGCCACGGCGCCTTGGGGCGAGGGGCCGCTCTACCATCATGTCGGCCTCTACGCCTATCGCCGCGAAGCACTCGAGCGTTTCGTCGCGCTGAAGCCGTCGCCGCTCGAACGGCGCGAGCGGCTGGAACAGTTGCGGGCGCTGGAAGCCGGCATGCGCATCGACGCCGAGATCGTCCAGTCGCTGCCGCTCGGCGTCGACACGCCTGAAGACCTCGAACGCGCCAGAACAATCCTTTCAACCTGAGATATCGGCATGCCTGAAAAGACCAACAGAATATCCTTCCAGGGCGAGCCGGGCGCCAATTCCGACACCGCCAGCCGCAACATGTTTCCTTCGATGGAGCCGTTGCCCTGCCCGACCTTCGAGGATGCCTTCAACGCGGTCGAGACCAACAAGGCCGACCTCGCCATGATCCCGATCGAGAACACCATTGCCGGGCGCGTCGCCGATATCCATCATCTCCTGCCGGAATCGAAGCTGCACATCGTCGGCGAATATTTCCTGCCGATCCATTTCCAGCTGATGGTGCTGCCAGGCGTCAAGCGCGACGAGATCAAGACGGTGCACAGCCACATCCATGCGCTTGGCCAGTGCCGCAAATACGTTCGCAAGAACGGTTGGAAGGCGATCGTCGCCGGCGACACGGCCGGCGCCGCCAAAATGGTCTCCGAGGTCAAGGACCGCAGCATGGCGGCGCTGTCGCCGGCCCTGGCCGCGACCCTCTACGGGCTCGATATCATCGAGCAAAACGTCGAGGACACCGACTCGAACGTCACCCGCTTTGTCGTCCTGACCAAGAACAAGCAATGGGCCGAGCGCCCGTCGCCCGACGTCAAGATGATGACGACCTTCATCTTCCGCGTCCGCAACGTGCCGGCCGCGCTCTACAAGGCCATGGGCGGGTTTGCCACCAACGGCATCAACATGACCAAGCTGGAGAGCTACCAGCTGGGCGCTTTCACGGCGACGCTGTTTTACGCCGACATCGAGGGCCATCCCGACGATCCGCTGGTCAAGCTGGCGCTGGACGAGCTTCGTTTCTTCTCGCGCGAAGTGCGCATTCTCGGCGTCTATCCGGCCAGCGAGTCGCGTGAACAGTGGAAGGTTGCGGACTAGATCACCGCGCCCAGCGGCACATAGTCAATCTCCATGAAGGTCTCGACCTCCGGCACCCAGCGGTCGCGCACGAAGGCGACATGGTCTGGATGGTCGTTGTACCTGGTGTAGGCGGCCTGGTCGGCGAACTCCATCGAGAAGCCGAAACGATAGTCGTTCTTGGGGCTGATCTGCCGCAATTGCTCGAAATGCGTGACGCCCCTGATCGCGGTGAGGATCCTCTTGGCGTCGACCAGGAACCGCTTTTCCTCCAGCGAATGCGGCGGATGCTTCAGCGTGAAAACGACGGTGTGACGGATCATGTCCTGCTCCTGCAATGTCTTTAGGTGTTCGCTGCCATCATTCTGAATCGACCCAGGCGCGGATGAGGTGATGCGCAATGGCGCCTTTCGGCGGCGTGATCAGATTGTCCTGGTGCGTCCTTTCCAGCATCCGGCGCACCTCGTCGCGAAAAAACCAGCGGCAGTCCTCAAGCTCGTTGAGGTCGGCCTGGATATCGTCATTGAGCGGCTCGCCGAAGCAGCCGATCATCAGCGAATAGGGAAACGGCCAGGGCTGGCTGGCGTGGTAGACGACGCGGCCAAGCCGGATGCCGGCCTCCTCCAGCGTCTCGCGGCGCACCGCCGCCTCGATCGTCTCGCCCGGCTCGATGAAGCCGGCGAGGGCCGAATACATGCCCGGCGCGAAATGACGGCCGCGCCCGAGCAGGCACTTCTCCCGCGTCGCCGTCAGCATGATCGCCACCGGGTCGGTGCGCGGAAAATGTTCGGTGCCGCAATTCGGGCAATGCCGCTTGTAGCCGCCGGCCCGCATCTGCGATTCCGTGCCGCATTTGCTGCAGAAGCGATGGCTGGCATGCCAGGCGAGCAAAGCCGCCCCTTGCGCCATCGCGCCGGCCGCCGCCTCGTCGATCAGCCCTTGCATGTAGACCGAGCGGTAGTCGATGGCCTTGACTGTTTCCGGAAGCTGTTCGGGTTCGACGCCCGCGGGCACGGCCAGCACCGGTCCTCGTTCGGAAAAACCGAGCAGGATGCCTTGCGCCAGGGAAACCTTGAAGGGCTCGCTCTCGGTCGCACCGAACCAGGGATCGAGAGCGCCGCCATCGCCGAGCTTCAGATAGAGCCGGCCGCCATGCATCAGAAGCAGCCGCGTCGCCGGATCGGCCAGCGCCTTGTCGACCGAATCGTCGGCGCGGTTCTCGGACTGCCGGTCGATCGTGTTGCCGGCGAAGCCGACGAACTGGCTCGGCTCGCGCAAAGGCGCGTCAAACAGGCGGAAGCTCATGGGGACTCTGGAATATGTTGAGGGATGGACACAGGGAACGCTTATAGCGCCGCCTTGATCGTTTCGGCAAACCGTCGCAAGTCGGAACGCTGATAGGGCTCTCGCAGGCCATGTCCCCACACAGGACCTGGCCAGCCGGGATCGCCTTCAGAACGCGCGATGACATGGATGTGCAACTGGCGCACGATGTTGCCGAGCGCGCCGGTGTTGATCTTGGTGCAGCCGGTCGCTTTCTTCAGCGCCTGCGCCACCATATTGGTCTCGAAGGTCAGCATCGCCTGGTCAAGCGGCGTCATGTCGTGGATTTCCTCCGCGCCCGGCCGCTGCGGCACCAGCAGCAGCCATGGCCAGCGGCGGTCGTTCATCACCCGCAGCTCGCACAGCCCAAGCCACATCAACTGCTCGCTGTCCGCCTCCAGCCGTGCGTCCAGCGTGAATCCGGCCTTCAGGCCCGGCAGCATCGGCGTTTCCCTTGCTTTTCTTGTTTTCCTCAAACGCAGGAACGCTAGAGCGGCGGCAGGGGGGCTGCAAGCGAATCATTGCGCCCCTCACGCTTTGGTGCGCCAATTCCATATTTTTGCGATTTCTGCGGCGCACTTGCATTTCGTCGCGCAATTGCCGATATGGAAAGCGGGAGGTTGGTGGTGGACGATCCACTCGCCAACCGGGTCAGGTCCGGAAGGAAGCAGCCCTAACGAGCCCGGAACGGGTCATTGTTCCAGCCTCCCACCTCATCGGCCCCTCTCGCGACATTGACGACGCATTGCAGCGCGGGCGAGACTATGCGCAGGAATCGGCCGCCTTCGGGCGCGGCCATTTGGAGCTTTACGGGCGTATGAGCGAAGCCGGAAATTCGGGACCAAAAAGCCTGGAGATAGGCAAGGCCGCCGCCTATCGCGTGCTGGCACGCAAGTACCGTCCTTCGAACTTCTCCGAGCTGGTCGGCCAGGAGCCGATGGTGCGCACCCTCACCAACGCCTTTGCCACCGGCCGTATCGCCCAGGCCTGGATGCTGACCGGCGTGCGCGGCGTCGGCAAGACGACGACGGCGCGCATCCTCGCGCGCGCCCTGAACTATAAAACCGCTGATATCGACCAGCCGTCGGTCGACCTTGCCGTCCTCGGCGAACATTGCCAGGCGATCATGGAAGGCCGCCATGTCGACGTCATCGAGATGGACGCCGCCTCGCACACCGGCATCGACGACATCAGGGACATCATCGAGCGCGTGCGCTACGCGCCGGTCTCGGCCCGCTACAAGGTCTATATCATCGACGAAGTGCACATGCTGTCGACGCAGGCCTTCAACGGCCTTCTGAAGACGCTGGAAGAGCCGCCGCCGCACGTCAAATTCATCTTCGCCACCACCGAGATCCGCAAGGTCCCGATCACCGTCCTGTCGCGCTGCCAGCGCTTCGACTTGAGGCGCATCGACGCCGGCGCGCTGGTCGGGCATCTCGCCTCGATCTCGGCCAAGGAGGGCATTTCGGTCGACGACGACGCGCTGGCGATGATCGCGCGCGCCGCCGAAGGCTCGGCTCGTGATTCGCTCTCCATCCTCGACCAGGCGATCGCCCATGGCGCCGGCTCTGTCGGCGCCGATGCGGTTCGGGCGATGTTGGGGCTTGCCGACCGCGCCCGCATCGTCGACCTGTTCGAACATGTGATGAAAGGCGATGTCGCGGCAGCCCTTGGCGAATTCCGTGCGCAGTACGATACCGGCGCCGATCCGGCCGCCGTGCTGACCGACCTTGCCGAATTCAACCACCTCGTCACCCGGCTGCGTTTCGTGCCGACGGCCATCGAGGATGCCTCGCTGTCCGAGGACGAGCGGCAGCGCGGCGCCGATTTCGCCAGGACGCTGTCGGTCAGGGTGCTGTCGCGGACATGGCAGATGCTGCTCAAGGGCATTCCAGAGGTGCAGTCCTCCAACCGGCCGGTCAGTGCCGCCGAAATGGTGCTGATCCGGCTGGCGCATGCCGCCGACCTGCCGACGCTGGACGAGGCGTTGAGATCGCTTGAAGGCGCCGCGCCGGCGCAGAATGGCGCGCTGCGCCCAAATGGGGCGCCTGCAGGGGGAGGCAACGGCAACGGCGCCAGCGCGGTGGCGCAGACGCGCATGCCGTCTGGCCCGGGCGGCGCGCAGACCATGCGGCTGGTCGAAGCCTCGCCTGCGCCCGTTGCCTACGTCGCTCCGCCGGAGCCGGTCACGGAGGCGCAATCGGCGCCGCTGAAATCGCTGGCCGACATCATTGCCCTGGCAGACGCGCAGCGCGACATCGCCTTCAAGGTGCTGGTCAAAAGCTGCATCCGGTTTGTACGCATCGAGCCCGGCCGCATCGACGTTGGCCTGACCAGCGATGCGCCCAAGATGCTGCTCAACGACCTGACGACGAAATTGCGCGCCTGGACCGGTCGCAGCTGGCTTGTCTCGCTGTCGAAGGAAGAGGGCGGCCAGACGCTCGCCGAAATGGAATCGGCCAAACGCGAGACGGCTTTTCTCGATGCCAAGAGCGACCCGACAGTGGCCGCCATCCTGGCGCGCTTTCCCGGTGCCAAGATCATCGACGTGCGCATTCCGGACGCGCCGGAAGCCGAAACGGCAGAGGCCGAAGTGCCGGTCGAGCCGCCGGCTGACGACGATGAACCCTGATCCAGCCACGAATCCGCAAAGGACCCGACCATGAAAGATCTTCTCGGCCTGATGGGCAAGGCGAAGGAAATGCAGGCCAAGTTCCAGGCCATGCAGGACGAGATCGCCACGCTGGAAGCGTCCGGCCAGGCCGGCGGCGGCCTGGTCAATGTGACGCTGACCGGAAAATTCGAGATGAAGTCGTTGAAGATCGATCCGTCTCTGTTCAAGGAAGACGATGTCGAGATCCTGGAAGACCTGGTGCTGGCCGCTCACAACGACGCCAAGACCAAGGTCGAGCAGATCATGCAGGAAAAGACCAAGGCGCTGACCGCGGGCCTGCCGATCCCGCCGGGAATGAAACTGCCCTTCTAGCCTTCGGTGCGGCCATGGCCGAAGAGCCGTCCGAAAGACTGATCGAGCAGCGTATCCGCAACAGGATCTACGAGATCCTGGAAATCCTGGCCGATTGTGACGACGGCGTCGATCTCGTCGGCATCAAGGGTTATTTCTATCTGTTCGAGGATTTCCTCCATCGCCCATCGATCGAAGCCGGCACATCCGCGCTTTCGAAGGACGAGCGCGCGATCGTGCTGGAGATCGCCGAATTCCTCGAGGCGGCAAGCGAGACAAATCCGGACTTCACCAAGGCTGAGTTCATAGACAGCGACTGGCCGGGAAAGATCGCGCCGACGGCCAGGGAGGCGCGGACGCTGTTCCTCCGGCGCGGCCTGTTTTCGGAGAAGGTCGAGGAGCTTGAGCCTGGCCAGCCGGCCGCGATAGCGGCCGGGCGGTAGATCGCTTCAGGAAAAATCGCGTGGTGCTTTCCCTTGGGGCAATTGCGGCGAAACAAAGAGAGAGCGGTCATCGCTTTTGTGAAATGACGGCTCGATCTATCTGGAAAGCCACGAAATTGTGCCAATTTGGCAACAGTACGTTGTTAATAACGTTTTGGCCATCATTTTGCCCGAAAGTGTCTCATTCTTGCCGCAGCCTGGGGGCGGGCACGAAGTGAGAGGGTTACCTGTTGATTTCCACGCGATGGAAGACGCCGCTGTTGCTCGGCGCCGTCATTTCACCCCTGTTTTTGGCTGCCTGCAGCCAGACCACTTCACACGGCATGTCCGTCGCCAGCCTGACCGACGCCATCACGCCGGGTTTCCTGAGTTCAGGGGCCTACAGCCACACGCCGAAGGACAAGGAATGCCTGGAACGGGCGATGTTCTTCGAGTCGAACCGCTCGAGCCGCGACGGCATGATCGCGGTCGGCACGGTGGTGATGAACCGGCTGCGCTCCGGCAACCATGGCAGCACCATCTGCCAAGTGGTGGGCGAGCCCGGGCAGTTCGCGCCTGGTGTCATGACAAGGCCGATGAATTCACGCGCAATGCCCGATGTCGAGGAAGCCGCCGACGCGGTGCTGAAGGGCGAGCGCAAGTCCAAGCTCAAGAACACCATGTTCTTCCACACAGCCGGCCTCCGCTTCCCCTACAAGAACATGCACTACACGATGGTTGCCGGCGGCAATGCCTTCTACGAGAAGCGCGGCCGCAACTGGCAGCCGCTGCCGGATGAGCCGCAGGTCGCTATTGCCTCGGCGGCGCCCGACAAGTCAGCCGCGCCGGTGACGATGGTCGCGTCCGCCGAGCCGGTGCGTCCAGCCAGGACGGCAACCGTTCGATCCGCTCCCGCCCAGCAGACCTATGTGACCGCCGCCGCCGCGCCGGCCGCGAAATCCGCGCGTGTCTCGCAAGAGCCGACGGTGGTGGCGATGCAGGAGCCGATGGAAGAGCCGGATGCCGCGCGTTTTGGCGGAAGCTTGAACACAAGGGTCATCTCGTCGGTTCAAGACGCGCCGCAAGAGGCGTCGATGGGGTTCCAGTCGACGCCTGAGAACACAGACGCCATTGGCGCGATGATTGTCAGCCAGGGCCGGCCGCTCGAGACCAACTGATCTGCGCCCCGCGGGTCCGCCAAGGCCCAATATGTCGGTCATGCGGATGCAGATGTTCCAAAGCGCTCTGAAAAATCCTGGAGCGGTTCACCGTTTCGCGGAAACGGTGAACCGCTCCAGCTTTTCGTTTTGACGCAATTCCGGACGGAAAACCGCTTCGCACTTTTCCTGGAATTGCTCTAGATCAGAGCGATGTCGAAGCGAATCGCCGGTCCCGAGATCGAACGTCTGATCCAGCTCCTGGCCAAGGTGCCGGGGCTGGGACCCCGTTCGGCCAGGCGTGCCGCCCTTCATCTGATCAAGAAGAAAGAGCAGCTTTTGTCGCCCCTTGCCGCCGCCATGGCCGAGGCGGCCGACAAGGTGCGCATCTGCTCGACCTGCGGCAATGTCGATACATCGGACCCTTGCATGATCTGCACCGATCCGCGCCGTGATGCCGGCACCATCATCGTCGTCGAGGACGTCTCCGACCTGTGGGCGCTGGAGCGCGCGGCGGCGATGAATGTGCGCTACCACGTGCTCGGCGGCACGCTGTCGCCGCTCGACGGCATCGGCCCCGAGCAGCTCAACATGCGCTCGCTGGTTGATCGCGTCGCCGGCGGCGAGGTCAAGGAGATCATCCTCGCCGTCAATGCGACGGTCGAGGGCCAGACGACCGCGCATTACCTCACCGACCAGTTGTCCGGCTTCGACATCAAGGTGACGCGCCTTGCGCATGGCGTGCCGGTCGGCGGCGAACTCGACTATCTCGACGAGGGCACGCTGGCCGCGGCGCTGCGTTCGCGGACGGCGTTTTGACAAAGTTGCGGCAGAGGATGCGGAGCATGATTTTTGCGTGTCCACCAAGGCTGGTGCCAAGCACCCCCCTCGGCAGGACAGAGGGGGGTGCGAAGGAACGCAAACCTCTCAGATTGGCTCTGTTTTCCTTTTTTGCAGTTCTTCTCTCGGTCTTTTCCACCCCCGCCTCCGCCGCAAAGATCGACGACCAGTTCCGCGCCTGGCTGCAGAACGACCTCTGGCCGCAGGCCAAGGCGAAAGGCATTTCCAAAACCACCTTTGATGCCGCCTTCGACGGCATCAAGCCCAATCTGAAGCTGCCGGACCTGGTCAAGCCGGGCGAGAAGGCGGCCACGCCCCAGAAGCAGCACCAGGCCGAATTCGGCTCACCCGGCGCCTATTTCGCCGAGAAGACGGTTCGCGCGGTGACGGCGGGCGCGCGCGCGCGCGAAGCCGCCAATGCCAGGACACTTGCGGCCATCGAAAAGCGCTATGGCGTGCCGGGCGAAGTGCTGCTGGCGATCTGGGGCCGCGAGACCGGATTCGGCGCGGCGAAGATGCCTTATGACGCCTTCGAAGTGCTGGGCACCAAGGCATTCATGTCGACCAGGAAGGACTTCTTCCGCACCGAACTGCTTGCCGCACTCGAGATCGTCGAGCGCGGGCTGGCTCCGGTCGGCGCGATGAAATCGTCCTGGGCCGGCGCGCTCGGCCAGCCGCAATTCATGCCGACCTCGTTCCTGAAACATGCCGTCGATTTCGACGGCGACGGCCGCGTCGACATCTGGAACTCGACGCCCGACGTGTTGGCCTCGATCGCCAATTATCTCGTCCACTATGGCTGGGTAAAGGGTCGTGGCTGGGGATTCGAGGTGACGGTGCCGGAAAGCGTTTCCTGTTCGCTGGAAGGCCCGGACCAGGGCAAGAAAATCTCGCAATGGGCTGATATGGGCATCAAGCGCGTCGGCGGCAAACCGTTTCCAGTGAGTGAGCTGAAGGCCGAAGGCTTTCTGCTGATGCCGGCAGGGCGCAGCGGCCCGGCCTTTGTCGCCACGCCCAATTTCTACGTGCTGAAGCAATACAACACCAGCGACCTGTACGCGCTGTTCATCGGCCATGGCGCCGATCGCATCGCCCATGGCGATCAGAACTTCGCCGGCAGCTGGGGCGCGGTCGGCGGGCTGCACCGTTCGGACATCGCCGCCCTGCAGCGGGCGCTGGAGGCCAAGGGCTATGATGTCGGCAGCGCCGATGGCCTGCCCGGCTTCAAGACCCGCCGCTCGATCGGCATATGGCAAGCCAAGAACGGCCGCGCCGCCACCTGCTTTCCTGACGCCGACCTGGTCGCAGTGCTGAAATAGCTCCGAAATTAGCAGATTTTTCTCGATCGGCAGCCTCGATTGGCTGGCCTATGCGTCGACACCCCACCGGCCTTTCTGGCCCAATGAGCCGTCGTATAAATGCTCGTTGCCCGCCACGGGGCCGCCGGATATGGTGTTGACCAACTGGACAAAAACCACGACGGTAAGTGGGCAGAGGGGCCGTCTCCAGGCCCCGAAAAAATTCCGCAACCCTGAGCCGGGAACTCAGGTCAACAAACAACAAAACAGGGAACAATCACAATGATGATGGAAAAGTTTGCTCTACGCTCTCGCTTCCTGCTCGCGGGTGCCGCCATGTCGGCGCTGCTTCTGGCCGGCGCGCCCGCCGGTGCGGTCACGCCCGCCGACACGCTGGTCGAAGGTTTCGCGATCGACGACATCATCTCCATGGATCCGGGCGAGGCGTTCGAGCTGTCGACCGCCGAGGTCACCGGCAACACCTATGATCTGCTTGTCCGTCTCGACCTCAGCGACACCTCCAAGGTCAAGGGCGACCTTGCCGAAAGCTGGACCGTCTCCGATGACGGCCTGACCTACACGTTCAAGCTCAAGCCCGGCCTGAAATTCGCTTCCGGCAATCCGATCACGGCGTCCGATGTCGCCTGGTCGTTCGAGCGCGTCATCAAGCTCGACAAGAGCCCGGCCTTCATCATCGGCCAGTTTGGCATCAGCGGTGACAACGTCACCGAAAAGGCCAAGGCTGTCGACGACGGCACCTTCCAGTTCACCGTCGACAAGGCCTATGCGCCGAGCTTCGTGCTGAACTGCCTGTCGGCAACGGTGGCTTCGGTGGTCGACGCCAAGCTGGTCAAGGAGCATGTCGCTTCGGTCACGCCGAGCGCCGACTACAAATGGGACAATGACTTCGGCAATGCCTGGCTGAAGACCGGCTATGCCGGCTCCGGCGTCTTCAAGCTTCGCGAATGGCGGGCCAACGAAGCCGTCGTTCTCGAGCGCAACGACAATTACTACGGCGAAAAAGCCAAGCTTGCCCGCGTCATCTATCGCAACATGAAGGAAAGCTCGGGCCAGCGCCTGGCGCTCGAGGCTGGCGACATCGACGTTGCCCGCAATCTCGAACCGAACGACCTCGACGCCATCGCCAAGAACGCCGACCTCACCACCACCAGCGCGCCCAAGGGCACGGTCTATTACATCAGCCTCAACCAGAAGAACGCGAACCTCGCCAAGCCGGAGGTGCGCCAGGCGTTCAAGTATCTGGTCGACTATGATGCCTTGAGCTCCACCATCCTCAAGGGCATCGGCGAAATCCATCAGACCTTCCTGCCCAAGGGCGTGCTCGGCGAATTGGATGAGAATCCGTTCAAGCTCGATGTCGCCAAGGCCAAGGAATTGCTGGCCAAGGCCGGTCTGCCCGACGGCTTCAGCGTAACCATGGACGTACGCACCGGCCAGCCGACGACCGGGATGGCGGAATCGATCCAGCAGACGCTCGGACAGGCCGGCATCAAGCTCGAGATCATCCCGGGCGACGGCAAGCAGACGCTCACCAAATACCGCGCCCGCAACCACGACATCTATATCGGCCAATGGGGCCAGGATTATTTCGACCCGAACTCCAACGCCCAGACCTTTGCCTCGAACCCGGACAATTCGGATGGGGCCAAGACCAAGACGCTGGCCTGGCGCAACGCCTGGGACATTCCGGACCTGACCAAGCAGACGGAAGCGGCACTGCTCGAGAAGGATGCCGGCAAGCGCGCCGACATGTACAAGGATCTCGAGAAGAAAATCCTCGACACCAGCCCCTTCGTCGTCATCCACCAGCAGCTGGAAGTGGCCGGCCTGCGCAAGAATCTCAAGGGCTTTGCGCTCGGCCCGAGCTTCGACACCAACTTCGTCGGACCGGTGTCCAAGGAATAGTGCTCGCGGACACGCCGCATGAGCGCGGTTGAAAAAGAAGTGGCGGCGGGGCGCGGCAGCGCCCGCGCCGTCGCTGTTGCATCATCGCTTGGCCGTTTCCTGGTCATTGCGATCACGACCTATCTTGGTCTGCTCGCGGTCACCTTCTTCATCGGCCGCGTCATTCCGATCGACCCGGTGCTGGCGGTGCTCGGCGACCGGGCGCCGGCCAATGTGGTTGAGCGCACGCGCCGCGAGATGGGCCTCGATTTGCCGTTGATCGAGCAGTTCTACATCTATGTGAAGAATGCGCTGAACGGCAATTTCGGCGTCTCCGTGCTGACCACCAATCCGGTCATGACCGACATTCGCCGGGCGCTTCCGGCCACGACGGAACTGGCGACCCTCGGAACGCTGATCGGCGCGTTTTTCGGCGTGCCGCTCGGTGTGCTGGCCGCGGTCAGGCGCGGCAGCCTCATCGACCAGATCGTGCGCGTCATCGGCCTGATCGGTTATTCCGTGCCGATCTTCTGGCTGGGGCTGCTTGGGCTGGTGCTGTTTTACGCCAAGCTGCAATGGGTTGCCTTCCCGGCGAGGCTCGACGTCGTCTACGAATATACCTTTACGCCGATCACTGGCTTCTATCTCCTCGACTCCGCAATGCAGGGGCAGTGGGACGTTTTTTACGACGCCTTCCGCCACATCATCCTGCCGGCCTCGCTGCTCGGCTATTTCTCGCTCGCCTATATCAGCCGCATGACGCGCTCGTTCATGCTCAACGAATTGTCGCAGGAATATATCGTCGCGGCGCGCGCCAAGGGCCTGTCGGAAACCCGCATCATCTGGGGCCACGCGCTGCGCAACGCGGCGGTGCCGATGGTGACGGTGATCGCGCTGTCCTATGCCGGACTGCTGGAAGGTTCGGTGCTGACCGAGACCGTCTTCTCATGGCCGGGCATCGGTCTTTACATCACCAATTCGCTGCAGAACGCCGACATGAATGCGGTGCTCGGCGGCACCATCGTCATCGGCTCGGTGTTCATCGCCATCAACCTTCTGTCCGACCTGCTGTATCGTGTGCTCGATCCGAGGACGAAGTCCGCATGAGCGTCGACACCATCCAGAGCCGTCGCGACTGGCTGCTCAGCGAGCGGCCGGCCTCGCGCATGCAGGCAAGGCTCGGCCGCGCCTATGTGGCGTGGCGGCGCTTTTCCGCCAACCGGTTGGCGTTTCTGGGCCTGCTTATCATCATTGCCCTGCTGGTCGTTGCCGCCCTTGCAGGCGTGCTGGCACCTTATTCGCCAACGTTTGGCGACCTGAAGAACGCGCGCCTGCTGGCGCCGAGCGCCGAGCACTGGTTCGGCACCGACGATCTCGGCCGCGATATCCTGTCGCGCATCCTCTACGGCTCGCGCTGGACGCTTTACGTGGTCATCCTGGTCGCCATCATCGCCGCACCCATCGGCCTTCTGGTCGGCACGGTGGCCGGCTATGCCGGCGGCTGGACCGATGCCATCCTGATGCGCATCACCGACATCTTCCTCGCCTTTCCCAAGCTGATCCTGGCGCTGGCCTTCGTCGCAGCACTTGGCCCTGGCATCGAGAATGCGGTGCTGGCCATCGCCATCACCTCATGGCCGCCCTACGCCCGCATCGCGCGGGCAGAGACGCTGACGGTGCGCAATTCCGACTACATCAAGGCGGTGCAACTGATGGGCGCTTCGCCCTTCCGCATCGTGCTGCGCCATATCATGCCGCTTTGCATTTCGTCCCTGATCGTCAGGGTGACGCTCGACATGGCCGGCATCATCCTGACCGCCGCCGGGCTCGGTTTCCTCGGCCTCGGCGCGCAGCCGCCGCTGCCCGAATGGGGCACGATGATCGCGTCCGGCCGCCGCTTCGTGCTCGATCAATGGTGGGTGGCCGGTGCGCCGGGCTTCGCCATCCTCATCGTCAGCCTCGGCTTCAACCTGCTTGGCGACGGCCTGCGCGACGCGCTCGATCCGCGGAGTGGCGACCAATGAGCGGCGACCAATGAGCGGAGAACCGAAAACGCTTCTCGACGTAGACGACCTGCGCGTCACCTTCCCGACCCGCACCGGGCTGATCGAGGCGGTGCGCGGCGTTTCCTTTTCGCTCGGCCGCGAACGGCTCGGCATCGTCGGTGAATCCGGCTCGGGAAAATCGCAGACCGGCCGCGCCATCATGGGCCTGACGCCACCGCAGGCGCGGATATCGGCCAACAAGCTCGCCTTCGACGGCATCGACCTGCTCAGCGTCTCGCCGCGCGAACGCCGGGCGCTGCGCGGCAAGCGCATCGCCATGATCCTGCAGGATCCGAAATATTCGCTCGACCCGGTGATGAGCATCGGTCGCCAGATCGTCGAGACGCTGCGCACCCATGAAAAGGTCGGCAAGGCGGAGGCACGCGACCGTGCGCTGGCCATGCTGGAGGCGGTGCAGATCCGTGATCCCTCTCGCGTCTTCAATTTGCATCCGCATGAAGTTTCGGGCGGCATGGGCCAGCGCGCCATGATCGCCATGATGCTGATCGCCGGTCCGGAAATGATGATCGCCGACGAGCCGACCTCGGCGCTCGACGTCACCGTGCAGCTCGATGTGCTCGGCATCCTCGACCGGCTGGTCAGTGAGCGTGGCATGGGGCTGATCTTCATCTCGCACGATCTGCGCCTGGTCTCGTCCTTCTGCGACCGCGTCATCGTCATGTATGCCGGCAAGGTGGTCGAGCAGCTCAAGGCGTCCGAACTCGGCCAGGCCCAGCATCCCTACACGCGCGGCCTGCTCAATTGCATGCCCAAGATCGGTGCCGACCGCCACCCGCTGCCGGTGCTCGACCGCAAGCCGGAGTGGGCGGCATGACTTCTGCGATTGCCGTCGACAGGCTGGAAGTGATCTTCGACCGTTTTCGCGCACTGAAAGGCGTCAGCCTCGACGTGCAGCCGGGCGAATCCTTCGGCCTGGTCGGCGAATCCGGCTCCGGCAAATCGACGCTGCTGCGGGCCATCGCCGGCCTTGCGCCGGTTGCATCGGGCGGCATCGTCGTCAACGGCAAGACGCTCGGCGCGCGCCGCGACAAGGCCTTCTACCGTGAAGTGCAGATGGTCTTCCAGGATCCGTACGGGTCGCTGCACCCGCGCCAGACCGTCGACCGTCTGCTGCAGGAGCCGCTTGCCATCCATGGCTTTGCCGACGGCGAAAAGCGTATCCAGCGGGCGCTCGACGAAGTCGGCCTCGGCAACGGTTTTCGGTTTCGCTATTCGCACCAGCTCTCCGGCGGCCAGCGCCAGCGCGTGGCGATCGCGCGTGCACTCATTCTCGAACCGTCGATCCTGCTGCTCGACGAGCCGACCTCGGCGCTCGATGCCTCGGTGCAGGCGGAAGTGCTCAACCTGCTGGAAGAGGTACGCAAGCGGCGCAAGCTGACCTTCCTGATGGTCAGCCACGACCTCGCCATCATCACCCATATGTGCGAGCGGCTGATGGTGATGCAAAGCGGCGAGGCGGTGGAGAATCTGGCGGCGGCAGACCTTGTCGAACGCCGTGTGACCAAGGACTATACGCGCAATCTGTTGCGGGCCAGCGACGGGTTTGTGAGAACCGCTTGAATTCGTTTTCTCTTTTGCGCCGAACAACCATCTTGGGGAATTCCCATGGAGGAATGGAAGTTTGCGGATCCGCCCAATGTCGCGGTGTTTGTGGATAGGGCAGTCGTTACCCGCGGCGATTGGATTGCATACGTCTCACATGACGATGACGACGGCAGTTGGCAATTCCACAACAGCGAAACCGGACCTGTTGACGAAGGCGATATCATGATCGTCAGCTTGCAAAACGTTGTGCAGCGGGACGAAAGCATCCAGGCGTTGGCGGACTTGCCAGAAGGCTGGCACGCTTGGCGCACCTCGAAATCGTCGCCATGGCAACGCGCCAGGTCGCGCCCTGTGCCCTCCAACGACAACGAATGATCAGGCAAAGCCTTAGGCTGAGCCTTGCGCCAGTTCGCCGTTCTCCAGAACGGGTGGCTCTTCCCGGCCCTTCGGCTCCTTGACCCTGAACCACGTCACATAAAGCGCCGGCAGGAACAGCAGCGTGATTGCGGTACCCGCGATGATGCCCCCCATCATGGCATAGGCCATCGGTCCCCAGAACACTTCGCGCGCGATCGGGATCAGCGCCAGGCTGGCGGCCGCCGCCGTCAGTGCGATCGGCCGCATCCGGTGTTCGGTCGCTTCGATGACCGCCGCCCAGCGGTCCTTGCCCTCGCGCACCAGATCCTCGATCTGCACGATCAGGATGACCGAATTGCGGATCAGGATGCCGATCAGCGCCAGCACGCCGAGGATGGCGACGAAGCCCAGCGGCGCTCCGCTCGGCACCAGGGCCGCCACCACGCCGATCAGGCCGAGCGGCGCCACCGCCACGACCAGGAACAGGCGCTGGAAGCTCTGCAACTGCACCATCAGGATCGTTGCCATGACGAACAGCATCAACGGCACGACGGCGGCGATCGGTCCCTGACTTTTGGCACTCTCCTCGACCGAGCCGGCGGTGGCGATCGAATAGCCCGGCGGCAGCTTGGCGGTGAAGGCATCGACCGATGGCTTCAGTTCGTTGACGACCGTGGCCGGCAGCACGTCGCCGACCAGCCCGGCGCGCACGGTGATGGTCGGGATGCGATCGCGTCGCCACACCGTCGGTTGCTCCAGATCGTAGCGGAAGTTGGCGACCGCCGCGAGCGGGATCGCCTCGCCGGTGCTGGTCGGCAACTGCATGTTCTGCAACGTCTCGATCGAGCCGCGTTCGGCCCCGCGGGAGCGGGCCACGACATTGATCAGGTAAGTGGCGTCGCGCACCTGCGTGATGGTGGCGCCGCCGACCGTACTGTTCAGCGCGCTGGCGATGTCGGAGGAGGTGATGCCGAGCTGGCGTGCCTTGTCCTGCAGCACGTCGACCCTCAGCACGCGCTGCGGCTCGTTCCAGTCGAAGGTCGGCGCGGCGAGCTTTGGATTGGCGGAGATGACACCGGCGAATTGCTGCGCCAGTTCGCGCACCGTCTGGATGTCGGGACCGCCGACGCGGTATTGCACGGGGCGGCCGACCGGCGGTCCGAGTTCGAGCGGCTTGACGAAGGCGTCGGTGCCGACGAACTCCTCGCGCAGCAGCTTTTCCAGCGCCGGCTTGACCCGGTTGCGGGCCTCGATGCTCTTGGTGACGATGACGGTCTGGCCGAAATAGGGGTTGGCCGGCTGCACGTCATAGGCGAGCACGAAACGCACCGCGCCTTGGCCGATATAGGACGAGAAATGGTCGATGTCGGGATTGCCGACCAGTGCCCGCTGCTCGAACCGCTCCATCTGGTCGCGCGTGTCGGCGATCGAAGAATTCTGCGGCAGGTTCCAGTCGACGATCAACTCCGGCCGGTCCGATGGCGGGAAGAACTGCTGCTGCACCAGGCCGAAGCCGGCGATCGAGCCGGCAAACAACAACACGGTGGCGATGATGGTCAGCCAGTGATGGCGCACCGAGCCGACAAGCACGCGCCGGAACAGTGAGGTGAAGCGGCCCGGCTGGTCGTGATGCTTGGTTTTCATCGTCGCCGGCAGGATGGTGACGCCGAGCAGGGGCGCAAACAGCACCGCCACGATCCATGACACCAGCAGCGAAACGGCGATGACCACGAACAGGGTGAAGGTATATTCGCCGGCGGCGCTGTTGTTGAGGCCGATCGGGATGAAGCCGGCGACCGTCACCAGCGTACCGGTCAGCATCGGAAAGGCGGTCGATGTGTAGACATAGGTCGCCGCCTTGCGCAGATTGTCGCCGACCTCAAGCCGCGCCACCATCATCTCGACCGCGATCATCGCGTCGTCGACCAGAAGGCCGAGCGCGATGATCAGCGCACCCAGGGAAATACGCTGCAGCGAAATGCCGAGATAGGCCATGACGGTGAAGGTGATGGCCAGCACCAGCGGGATCGACAGCGCCACGACGAAGCCGGCGCGCATGCCGAGACTGATGAACGACACGGCGAGGACGATGGCGACCGCCTCGAACAGCGCACGCGTAAAGCCCGAGACGGCCTCCTCGACGATGACCGGCTGGTCGGCGACCAGATGCACGCCGACACCGACCGGCAGGTCGGCCAGCACCTTGTCCATCTCCTTGTGCAGCGCCTCGCCGAATTCGAGCAGGTTGGCGTTGGGTTTCATGCCGATGGCGAGCCCGATCGCGTCCTGGCCGTTGAAACGGAACAGTGCCGTCGGCGGATCGACGTAGCCGCGTGTGATCGTCGCTACGTCGCTCAGGCGGAAGAAGCGGTCGTTCACGCGCAGATTGATGGCGCGCAGGCTTTCCTCGGAGGTGAACTGCCCGCCGACACGCACGCTGATGCGCTCCGGCCCGGACTGGATGACGCCGGACGGCGTGATCGCGTTCTGCGCCTGCAGGCTGGCGACGATCGCTTGCTGGTTGAGGCCGAGGGCGGCGATCTGGCGGGTTGAGAATTCGAGATAGATCGCTTCGTCCTGGGCGCCGACCAGGTCGACCTTGCCGGCGTTGGGCACGGTCAGGATCTTTGTTCTGGCATCCTCGACATAGTCGCGCAACTGGCGCGGCGTCAGCCCGTCCGATGTGAAGGCGTAGATGTTGCCATAGACGTCGCCGAAGCGGTCGTTGAAGAACGGGCCCTGCACACCCTGCGGAAACTGTGCCCCGATGTCATTGACCATGTTGCGCACCTGAATCCAGTTCGGCACGACATCGCGTGCCTTGGTGGTGTCCTTCAGGTTGACGAAGATGACGGTCTGGCCGGCCGTGGTGACGGACTTGGTGTAGTCGAGGCTATCGAGTTCCTCGAGTTTCTTCTCGATGCGGTCGGTCACCTGCTGCACGGTTTCCTTGACCGAGGCGCCCGGCCAGTTGGCCTGGATGATCATCGTCTTGATGGTGAAGTTGGGATCTTCTTCACGGCCGAGATTGAGGTAGGAGAACACGCCAGCCACGACGAAGACCAGCATGAAATACCAGACCATGGAGCGGTGGTTGAGCGCCCAGTCGGAGAGATTGAAGCCTTTCATGAGGCCCCTCCCTCGGGCACTGTCACCTTCTGGCCTTCGCTCAGGCTGTGGACGCCCGCCGTGACAACACGCATGCCGGCCTCCAGCCCCTCGGTCACCGTGAAGGTGCCGCCATTCTTCGACGCGACCTTTATGTCGCGTGCGTTCACGCTGGATGTCTGCGGGTCGACGATCCACACTTTCGCGGAACCGTTCTTTTCGAACAGCGCCGACATGGGCAGTTCGATCGTCGGTGCCACCTTGGTCACGCGGGTCGCCGTCACCGTGGAGCCGAGCCGGAAGGCCTGTGGCGGATCCGTGAGCGTCAGCCTGACGCGCCGGGTGCGGGTCGAGCCCTCGGATTGCGGTGCGATCTCGCGCAGCTTAGCCCCGGTCTGGATCGTCGGCAGCGACTGCAGGATGACCTGGAAGGGCGTGCCGGCCGCGAGATCACCGGTCAATTGGTCGGGAATGTCGACCACCGCCTCGCGCAGGTCCGAGCGCGCCACGGTGACGACGGTCTGGCCGGGCGAGACCGTCTGGCCAACTTCGGCGCCGACAGCGGTGACGACACCGTCGAAATCAGAGAACAGCCTGGCATAGCCGAGCTGTTCCTGCGATTTGGCAAGCGAGGCCTTAGCCCGCTCGACACCTGCCTCCGCAGCTTTGCGCGCCTGCTGCGCGGCGTCGAAGACAGCTTGCGTGGCGTTGGCTGAGGCGAGTAACTGGCGCTGCCGTTCCTCGCTGGCGGCGGCGTTGGCGAACTGCGCCTCGGCATTGGACAGTTCCGCCTTGGCCGCCTGGAGCGACAACTCCAGCGCGGTCGGATCGAGTGCCGCTATCGTCGTGCCCTTGCTGACGATGTCGCCGACCTGGACGTCGCGCGAGACGACCCGGCCAAGCAGGCGGAAGGCCAGGTCGGCGCTGACCTGCGGTTCGACGGATCCGGCAAAACCGAAGACTTGCGTGGTGCGCGGCTCGATCACCATCGACAGCACCGGCCGGATGATCTCGGGCGGCTTTTCCTCCGACCTGGAGCAGGATGCCAGCGCGCCGAGCATGAGCACGCCGAGCAGGATGCGCGGCGTCCGGCTCATTGGCCCGCTCCCGATATCTCGATCGTCTGTCCAGGGCTGAGCAGCTGTCCTCCAGCGGTGACGACGCTCTGGCCTTCGTCCAGCCCCCTGGCGATCACGACCGTGCCCGAATTGAACGCCAGCACTTCGACCGGCGCCATCGTCACCGCCTTGGTCGAGGGATCGACGATCCAGACCGCCGGCTTGCCGCCGCTGGACGTCAGCGCCTGCCAGGGCAGCAGGATCGCCTTCGCCGGCTTGGCGCTTACCGAGCCGATGACGGCTGCTCCTAGCGGCATGCCGGCGGGCGTGTCGGGAATGGCGACCTTGACCCGGATCGAGCCCGAAGCCGGGTCGACCGCAGGCGAGATTTCGCGGACCTTGCCCGTTGCCCTGACCTGCGGATCGGACAACAGCGTGATCGTCACCGCAGGCGATGCCGGTGTCTTGGCGATCAGCGTCTCCTGCACGTTGAACACCGCGTCGCGGTCGCCGTCCTCGGCGACGGTGAAGACGGTTTGCGCGGCTTGCACCACTTGGCCGGTTTCGACTTGGCGGGCGGTGATCACGCCGGCGGCACCGGCCTTGAGCTCGGTGAAGGACAGGTTTTGCTGGGCGTTGGAGAAAGCGCTCTGCGCGGCTTCGACGCTGCCTTGTGCCACCTTCAGGGCCTGGTCCGCGGCGTCATAGTCGCGCCTGGTGGTGAAGCCCTGCGCCAGCAGCGTCTTCTGCCGCTCGAAGGCGGCAACGGACTGGGTCAGTTGCGCCTTGGCTGCATCAAGATCGGCCTGCGCCGAGCGCAGGTCGGATTCCTGCTCCTGCGGGTCGATGCGGGCGAGCACCGTGCCTTGATCGACATGCTGGCCGACATCGACAAACCGTTCGGCGACGCGACCGCCGACCCGGAACGACAGATTGTTCAGCGTACGCGCCGCGATCACCCCGGTCAGCGAAGTCCTTGGCGCATAGTCGGCCATCGCCACCGTTTCGGTGCGCACCATGATCTGCAGTTTCTTGTCCGCCGCTTCCTGCTTCTGACAGCCGGTCAGAAGCAGCGCCGCCGTGCAGGCGAAAAGCGCCGGGGCGGCTGGAAAAGACAAAAGACCGGGAGCTTTGACCGATGGCTGCGAGACGGGCGAAGTCACGTTCCTGCTCATGGGCTCTCCCGACCGCGGCCGCTCGCTGATCGCGGTGCCTCGCGGCCATCCAGAGGATAGTCGATCCCCGGGAAAAGGAAACCGGTCTCGTACGTGTATCGCCCGACTGGCTAAGCGCCGGGATCTGCCCACCGCAGGCCCAATCGCATGCCGGTGGTGCCGACTTGAGGAAAACGTGAAATAAGGTCAGAAGACATCTCAACGGCATCAAACAGGACGGGCGCCGGCCCGGTGAGGGATACGATGAAGAATTCAGCCATTTCCGAACGCAAGAACCAATCGATTTCCCGCGGCGTCGGCATGACCACGCAGATTTATGCCGACCGGGCTGAAAATTCGGAAATCTGGGATGTCGAGGGGCGTCGCTATATCGATTTCTCGTCGGGCATCGCCGTCGTCAACACCGGGCATCGCCATCCCAGGGTGATCGAGGCGGTCAAGGCACAGCTCGACCGCTTCACCCACACCTGCCACCAGGTGGTGCCCTATGAGAGCTATGTGCGCCTGGCCGAACGGCTGAACGGCATGCTGCCCGGCAAGTTCGAGAAGAAGACGATCTTCGTCACCACCGGGGCCGAGGCTGTCGAGAACGCCATCAAGATCGCCCGCAATGCCACCGGCCGTCAGGCGGTCATTGCCTTCGCCGGCGGCTTCCATGGCCGCACCTTCATGGGCATGGCGCTGACCGGCAAGGTCGTGCCTTACAAGGTCGGCTTCGGCGCCATGCCGGGCGATGTCTACCATGCGCCGTTTCCTGTGCCGCTGCACGGTGTCTCGGTCGCCGACTCGCTGGCGGCGCTCGACCGGTTGTTCAAGGCCGATGTGGATCCGGCGCGCGTCGCCGCCATCATCATCGAGCCGGTTCAGGGCGAGGGCGGCTTCTACGACGCGCCGCGGGATTTCCTGGTTGCGCTGCGCAAGCTTTGCGACCAGCACGGCATGCTGCTGATCGCCGATGAAGTGCAGACCGGCTTTGCCCGCACCGGCAAGATGTTTGCTATGGATCACCATGAGGTGGCCGCCGACATCACCACCATGGCCAAGAGCCTGGCCGGCGGCTTTCCTCTGGCGGCGGTCACCGGCCGCGCCGAAATCATGGATGCGCCCGGCCCCGGCGGGCTCGGCGGCACCTATGGCGGCAGTCCGATCGGCGTTGCCGCGGCGCACGCCGTGCTCGACGTGATCGAGGATGAAAAGCTGTGCGACCGCGCCAATACGCTGGGCGCAAGGCTGAAACAGCGGCTGCAGTCGATCCGCGACGACGTGCCCGAGATCGTCGACATCAGAGGTCTCGGCTTCATGAACGCGGTCGAGTTCAACGACGTCAAGAAGGGCCTGCCCTCAGCCGAGATCGCCAATGCGATCCGGTTGAAGGCGCTCGACAAGGGCCTGATCCTGTTGACCTGCGGCGTCTACGGCAACGTCATCCGCTTCCTGGCGCCGATCACCATCCAGGACGAAGTCATGAACGAAGCACTCGACATTCTGGAAAGCTCGATCCGCGAAGTCTGCGCCGCCTGATCAGTAAGGTGCCGCGCCTGAGGGACGGAATTATCCCGCCGCTCTGGCGGGCTCATTCTCGAGGAAAGCAGCCAGTGCCGCTTTCAGCCCCTCGGGGCCAGCGGCCACCGTCTGCGGCGTCGGCGAGAAGCCGGCGCCCAACATCTTGCGGCCAAGCATATGGTCGCCCGGACGGTTGACCGATTCGATGCCGAGCAGCCGCTCGCCGGCGTAGTGGTAGATCGAGAATTTGTTGTCGGGCAGGTCGCCCAGCACGACATGGCTGTCGCCGCCGGCGGTCAGGCCGACCATCTGCAGCTTCATGTCGCCGATGTCGGACCAGAACCATGGCACCGCAGAATAGGCGTCGGCATGGCCTGATATCGTGCGCGCGGCAAGCCGCGCCTGGTCGGTGGCATTCTGCACCGATTCCAGGCGCACGTCGCCGCCGGTGAACCAGTGACGGTAAGAGGCAGCATCGCCAATAGCGAGAATCTCCGGCACCGAAGTCCGCATCTGGTGATCGACGCGGATGCCGTTGGCGATGCCGAGGCCAGCTTCCTGCGCCAGTTCGACATTCGGCACGGCACCAATGCCGACAATGACCATGCGCGCCGGCAGCCTTTCGCCTGACGAGGTGATCGCGGCCACGACATGACCGTTTTCGCCTTCGAGCCTGGCGATCGAGGTGCCGGTGAGGATGCGCACGCCCGTCGCTTCCAGCCGTTGCCGGACGTGGCTCGCCACCACCGGCGCTACGGCGCGGCCAAGCAGCCGGTCCACCGCCTCGACCACTGTCACCGTGCGGCCGGCGGCCTTCAACGTGGCTGCGATCTCCAGCCCGATGAAACCGCCGCCGAGGATGACGACTTCGTCGGTTTGCGCGCTGAGGTCGCGGATCAGCCGCGCATCGGCCAGCGAGCGCAGCGACAGCACCCCGGACAGATCGGCACCGGGCAGCGGCAGCGTGCGCGGGCGCGAGCCTGTCGCCAGGATCAGGTGGTCGAAGGCAAGCGCACCACCGCCGGCAATATCCAAACTGCGGCGTCCGGTATCGATGCGATCGATCCTGACGCCAGGCCGGTAGTCGATGGCGCTGCCGGTGTAAAAGGCCTCGCCGCGCAAGGGTTGTGGCTTGGCCTCGGCATCCTTGATGAAGGTCTTCGACAGCGGCGGCTTGTGGTAGGGCAGTTCGTCCTCATCTCCGACGAGGATTACCGGTCCGTCGTAACCGTCCTCGCGCAGACTTGCGGCCGCTTGCACGCCCGCATGACCCGCGCCGACAATGACCACACCGTTCTTCATCGCACTCAATCCCGATTCTACCCTAGGATGTTCCGCCAGATGGCAATTGTCTGGCACCGCTGCAAGCGAGCTTTTGCGGGTCGCATCCGGGATGGCGGCTGTCAATCGCACAGTTCAGCGGCAAGACCGGTGCAGGAAAATGCATAAAGTTGACAGTCCCAGTTTAGAATAATTCTAAACTGTTGTTTCGATTGACTTTTCTTGCGGATTGTCATTGACATCCGACGGTGTCGCAGCTTTATGGAAGCTCGCGCGTCAGCGCATCCCTTTAATGTTTGGGCCTTGAACCCTTTCGATTGGAGGCATTTTGGTGTCTTTCTTCCGCGAACCGCGCGATGGCGCGACATCTCTTGCGCCCAATGGCCCGCAGATGGCCTGGCGCCGGTTGCTGCGCGCGCCGTTTACAGAATTTCCGAGAAACTGGAGAGTGATCATGACAGCACGATATGGCAGCAGGCTTGCGGCGATCGGCGCCACTGCCCTGCTGACGGCGGCGGTATTCGTGTTGCCGGCAAAGGCGGAAACAGATGTAAAGGCGGTCATCAAGACCTATTCCGACATCGCGCTCGCGAAATACGAGGATTCGCTGACCACCGCGCAAGCGCTCGACAAGGCGGTCGACGCGCTGCTCGCCACGCCATCGGTGGAAACCCTCAACGCTGCCCGTGACGCCTGGAAGGCATCGCGCGTTCCCTACCAGCAGACCGAAGTCTACCGCTTCGGCAACAAGATCGTCGACGACTGGGAAGGCAAGGTGAATTCCTGGCCGCTGGATGAAGGCTTGATCGACTATGTCGCCAAGAGCTACGGCACCGAATCGGACGCGAACGCGCTTTACACGGCCAATGTGATCGCCAACAAGGAGATCGAGATCAACGGCAAGAAGGTCGATGCATCGAAGCTTTCGCCGGAATTCCTCTCCGGGACGCTGCAGGGAGCCGGCGGCATCGAGGCCAATGTCGCCACCGGCTATCACGCCATCGAATTCCTGCTCTGGGGCCAGGACCTGCATGGCACCGGCCCGGGTGCCGGCGAGCGCCCCTACACCGACTACGACCTCAAGAACTGCACCGGCGGTAATTGCGACCGCCGCGCCGAGTATCTGAAATCGGCCAGCGACCTTCTGGTTTCGGATCTTCAGGAGATGGTCGGCAACTGGAAGGAAGACGGCGCCGCCCGCAAGGCTCTTGTCGATGGCGAGCCGAACACGGCGATCTCGACGATCTTCACCGGCATGGGCTCGCTGTCCTACGGCGAACTGGCCGGCGAGCGCATGAAGCTCGGCCTACTGCTGCATGATCCGGAAGAGGAGCACGATTGCTTCTCCGACAACACCTACAATTCGCATCTCTACGACGCCATCGGCATTCGCGCGGTCTATCATGCGAGCTACACGCGTCTCGACGGCACCGTCGTTTCGGGTCCTTCGGTGGCCGATATGGTGAAGGCGGCCGACCCGGCGATCGACAAGGAACTGTCTGACAAGCTCGATGTTTCGGTCGCCAAGATGGAGGCGATCAAGGCGCGTGCAATGGCCGGCGAGGCCTATGACCAGCAGATCGCCGAGGGCAACATCGAGGGCAATGCCACCGTCCAGGCGGCGATCGATGCGCTGATCGATCAGACCAAGTCGATTGAGCGCGCCGTCGGCTCCCTGAAGCTCAGCACCATCGCCTTCGAAGGGTCCGACAGCCTCGACGCGCCGGACAAGGTGTTCAAGTAAGGGGTAAACGACGGAGACTGACCCGGAGCCGGACAACCGGCTTTGCAACGGCCTCCGCCAGAAGATCAAGCCACACGGCGCGGGAGACGTCGTCAGCCAGCCGAGCAAGCCAATGCTGATTTGTCATTGCAACATCATCACCGAGAAGGAGATCGAGCAGACGATCGTCGAGCTGCTGGACCAGGATCCCTGGCAGTTGATCGTGCCGGCGAAGATCTATCATGCAATTCAAAAGCGCGGTCGCTGTTGCGGCTGCTTCCCAAATGTGGTGGAAACGATCATTCGGGTCACCGAAAACTACCACGCCCGCTCGGAGGCGAGCGGCGTGGATGTCGTTTCACACCTGGATCGCGTCAGAGGCCTGCGCATCCAATACGGGAGCAGAATTCATGAAAGGCGATCCGCAGATCATCGAGCGGCTTAACGAGGCCCTTTTTCTGGAGCTTGGGGCCGTCAATCAGTACTGGGTGCATTTCCGTCTGCTTGAGGACTGGGGATACGCGAAGCTGGCAAAGAAGGAGCGGGCGGAATCGATCGAGGAGATGCACCATGCCGACAAGCTCGTCGCCCGCATCATCTTCCTCGAAGGCCATCCGAACCTGCAGTCCGTGGCGCCGCTGCGCATCGGGCAGAACGTCAAGGAAGTGCTCGAATCCGACCTTGCCGGAGAATATGACGCACGTACCGCCTACAAGCGTTCGCGCGAAATTTGCAACGACGCCGGCGACTACGTGACGATGAAGCTGTTCGAGGAATTGCTGGCCGACGAGGAGGGTCACATCGACTTTCTTGAGACGCAGCTCGACCTGCTTGCCTCGATTGGCGAGGAGAAATACGGCCAGCTCAACGCCGCATCGGCAGACGAGGCGGAGTAAGGGCATGCGGGAATGCGGCGCCTGCTAGAATTCGTGCGCCGCTCGCGGCGGGCCAATGGCTCGCCGCTCCCTGAGAAGACGCCAGCCGGATTGGCGCGTCGGCGCTGTGTCATGCTCGTGTTGGCGCTTACCTCTTCGGCGATGGCGGGTGATCTTCAGCCGGCCGGCTTCGCCACCACGCGCACCGACCTCAATGCGAAGGATCAGGCGCGCGTCATTGCCGTCACCAGGCCGACCACGGATTTTTCCAGGCCAGAGCCGTTCGAATTGATGCAAGGTGGCGCCGGCACGTCCCGAAAGGACGTCAGCCGCGATTCCTTCTCGCAATCCTCGGCCAACATCACCTTCGAGGAAGAGGGCGACTTCAAGCTCGGCAATGCCCTTTTCCGCAAGAACTGGGTCTCGTCGCCATCCTCGACGCAAGCGTCGGACGGGCTCGGCCCGCTGTTCAACGAACGTGCCTGCCAGAACTGTCATCTGAAGGATGGCCGCGGCCGCCCGCCGCAAGGCGACCCCGGCACCACGTCGATGTTCCTGCGGCTGGCCCGCGACGCCAGCAGCGTGGAAGAGAAGGCGGCGCTTGCCGACCATCAGGTGCTCAACTTCCCCGACCCGGTCTACGGCAGGCAATTGCAGGAGCTCGCCGTACCCGGCCTGCCTGGTGAAGGCAGGATCCATATCGATTACCAGGAACGTAAGGTGGAGCTGACGGACGGCTCTGTGATCTCCTTGCGCAAACCGAGCTATTCGGTTGACGGCCTTGGCTACGGGCCGCTTGACCCGCGCACCACGCTGTCGCCGCGGCTCACACCGCCGATGATCGGCCTGGGCCTGATCGAACAGATCGCGCCGTCTGATATTCTCGCCCAAGCCGATCCGGACGACAGGGACGGCGACGGCATTTCCGGCAGGCCGAACATCGTGCGCGATAGCCTGAACGGGGAACTGACGCTCGGCCGCTTCGGCTGGAAGGCGCAGACCGCGTCGATCCGCCAGCAGGCGGCGGACGCCTTTGCCGGCGACATCGGCATCTCGACGCTCGAAGAGCCGAGGCATTGGGGCGATTGCACTGCTGCGGAGGCAAAATGCCTCGCCATGCCGAACGGCGTGCAGCAGCGTCTTGGCCCGGTCGAGGCGCCGCCGCCGGTGATGGATCTCGTCACCTTCTATTCGCAGAACCTGGCCGTGCCGTCGCGCCGGGACCTCGACCGGCCGGACGTGCTCGCGGGCAAAAAGACATTCTACGAGATCGGCTGCATTGCCTGCCATACGCCGAATTTCGTCACGCGCCGCGATACGCCCAATAAGGCGCAGGCCTTCCAGTTGATCTGGCCCTATTCCGACTTCCTGCTGCACGACATGGGGCCTGATCTGGCCGATGGCCAGGCCGTGGGCGATGCGACGGGCAATGAGTGGCGCACGCCGCCGCTGTGGGGCATCGGCCTGACCGAGACAGTCAACGGCAATTCCTTCTTTCTGCATGACGGGCGCGCGCGCAGCCTGGCTGAGGCGATCCTGTGGCATGGCGGCGAGGCGCAGAAAGCGCGCGACCGTTTTGCCGCCGCTAACGCGACCGAGCGTGACGCATTGCTCAAATTCCTGGAGTCACTGTGATGTTCAAGCGTTCTGCATTGTTTTTCGCTCTTCCGCTGGCCCTGCTGGGCGTTGTCCCTGCGTCGGCGGCGGTCAAAGCCTCCGACATCATCCAGCGGGCGATCGATGGCTTCGTCCGCCCGGCCTATGCCGGCCTGCACGAGCATGCGGAAGCCTTGACCGGATCCATGCGCAAGCTGTGCGTCACGCCCTCGCAAGGAGAGCTCGATGCCGCACGCGCCGAATTCTCCGCCACCGTCTATGCCTGGTCGTCAGCCGAAATCATCGGCTTCGGGCCGATCAAGGAGAACAACCGGCTGGAACGCATGCTGTTCTGGCCGGATCGCAAGAGCATTGGCCTGAAGCAGGTGCAGGCGGCGCTGTCGGCGAAGGATCCAACCGCCACAGATCCGGCACAGCTGGCCGGCAAGAGCGTCGCCATGCAGGGGCTGGGCGCGCTGGAGTTCGTACTTTACGGCGACGGCGCCGATGCACTGGCCGGCAAGGATGATCCCTACCGCTGCGCCTATGGCACTGCTGTTGCCGGCAACATCGAAACCATGGCCGGCGAGGTCAGCGCCGCCTGGAACAAACCGGACGGCTTTGCAGCGATTTGGGCCAATCCGGGGCCGCAGAACCCGCTCTACCGCGACGGCAATGAAGCGGTGACCGAACTGGTCGGCGTCTTCGTCAACGAGCTGGAAATGGTGCGTGACGTGCGCCTGAAAGGATTTTTCGGCGGCAAGCCGGACGCGGACAAGCCGAAACAAGCGATCTATTGGCGCTCGCAAAACACCACCGCGTCACTGGCCGGCAATCTCTCCGGCATCGATACGCTGTTCCAGGCCTCGAAACTTGGCGACGCCCTGCCGGCCGATGCGCGCTGGATGGCCGAATCGATACACATCCAGCTGGTCAACGGTGTCGCCACCGCCAAGGCCGTCAGCGGTCCAATCGACAAGGCGCTTGCCGATCCGGCATTGCGCGACAAGCTCGATCATTTCGCGCTGATCACCTCCAGCCTGTCGACCCTGATCGGGACCAGGTTGACCGCTGAATTCGGCCTGACCGCAGGCTTCTCCTCGCTGGATGGGGACTGAATTGAAAACCCCGCTGATAGATCGCCGCGATTTCCTGAGAGCTGCAGGCGTTGGCTTCATGGCCGCGATGGCGCCATCGGCCTGGGCAACGACGCTTTCGGCCGACGCCGTCTTCGCCACCGCTTTCGTCAAACGCGACGGCAGCTTTGGCGCTGCCGTCCTGTCCGAGGCCGGCAAAGTCCTGCATGCGATCGATCTGCCCGATCGCGGCCACGATGTCACCTTCGATCCCATATCGAAACGCTCGGTGGTCTTCGCGCGGCAACCCGGCACCTTTGCCGTGGTTTTCGACCATTCGGGCCGTGATGCGCCGCTGACCATCGCCAGCATCGCCGGCCGGCATTTCTTCGGCCATGGCGTGTTTTCGGCCGACGGTGCGCTGCTCTATGCCACCGAAAACGACTTCGACAACGCCGCTGGCGTCGTCGGCGTCTACGATGCGCGGGCGAAATTCAGCCGTGTCGGCGAGTTCCCGACCTATGGAATGGGTCCGCACGAGCTTCTGCTCCTGGGCGATGGCAGGACGATTGCGGTAGCAAATGGCGGCATCGAGACCCATCCGGATTACGGCCGCGCCGAGCTCAACATTGCGACCATGAAGCCGTCCTACGTGCTGATAGACCGCGCCACCGGCGACCTTATCGAGAAGCACGAATTGCCGGCCGCACTGCATCAGCTGTCTATCCGCCACATGGACACAGATCCATCCGGAACCGTCTGGTTCGGCTGCCAGTACCGGGGGCCGGGCACCGATCGTCCGTTGCTGGTCGGTCGCGCCACGCGCGGCAAGGATCTGCAACTGCTCGACATGCCGCAGGACGTTTTGTCCGGCTTCCGCAACTACATAGGCTCGGTCGCCGCCAATCCGGCTGCCGGCACGGTCGCGGTCTCCTCGCCGGAAGGCAACTCGCTTGTCGTGCTCGATTCGGCCAGCGGCCGGGTCGTCGCGAACAGCGCGCTGGTCGAGGTCTGCGGCGTGGCACCTGACGGAACCGGCTTCATGGCCACCACCGGCGCTGGCGAGATCGTCGAGGGCAGTGGTGCGACACGCTCCGAACCGGACTATGTCTGGGACAACCACATGCTGCGCATCGAGCAGGCCGCATAGGCCACAAGCGAAGCCGCTTAACGAATTATGCACTATCCCCTTGCGGTGGCGGGCCGTGGCGGGCACAGGGAATTGTTTTCGAACCGGTTGCTTCATGAAATTGCTTGCCATCGACTGTGCCGCCAACCTCTGCGCTGCTAGCGTCTATGACGCGACGGCGAAGCGGGAGCTCGGCCGCTCGGTGCTCGATCTCGGCAAGGGCCATGCCGAGCAGCTGATGGCGGTCATCGCCGAAGCGCTGGAGGCAGGCGCAACCGACTATGCAGGTCTTGGCGCCATTGCCGTGTCTGTCGGCCCCGGTTCCTTCACCGGTCTGCGGGTCGGCGTCTCGACCGCGCGTGGCCTGGCGCTGGCGCTGAAGATACCGGCAATCGGAGTGACGACACTGGAGGCGCTGGCTGCCGAAGCAGCGACGGCATTTCCCGGTCGCACCGTGCTGGCGGCGCTGGATGCCGGCCGTGAGGAGATCCACGCGGCCTTTTACGACAAAAGGTTAGTCTTGACTTACGGTCCGGCCGTGGCCACGCTGGCCGACGTGGTGGCAATGGCGATGGCAACGTCTCCGGTGCTTGCCGGCACCGCTGCAGCGCTCATCAGTGCATCGGCCGGGCGCGAATTCGATGTCGGCCCTCGGACGGCCACCGCCGACATTGTCACCTACGCTCGCCTGGCTGCCGCCAACGGCGCGGGCGAACGGCCGAAACCACTCTATCTGCGCGGCGCCGACGCCAAGCCGCAGGCCGGGTTCATTCTTTCAAGGATCAGACCATGATCCCGAAAAGTGGAAGCCGGTTTTCACGGACAACGGTTCCCGTTTGTCCAGAGATCATGGTCAAACAAGAAAACAAAAATTAGATGCGCATACCTTTTCTCCAACCACGCCGCCGGGACTATGCGCTCGAGCCGCTGAGGATCGCCGACAGTCCGGCGGTCTCGCTGCTGCACCGCGAGGACTTTGTCCGCCCCTGGACCGATGGCGAATTCGCGGCCCTGCTCGAACAGGACACTGTGTTCGGCTATGCCGCGCGCGAAACCGGACAGGGCTCCAAGCCGCCCGTCGGCTTCGTGCTGGCGCGGCTTGCGGCAGGCGAGGGCGAGATCCTGACCGTCGCGGTGGCGCGATCGCATCGCCGGCAGGGGCTGGGCTGGCAATTGATGGACGCGGTGTTGCGCGAACTGCACGCGCAGCGCGCCGAAGCGCTGTTCCTCGAGGTCGACGAGACCAATGTCGCGGCGATCGCGCTTTATCGCCGGCTGGGCTTCCGCGAGGTCGGCAAGCGGCCGAATTACTACAGGTCGGCCGAACACGGACCGACCGGCGCGCTTGTCATGCGCCGCGATCTTCGCTAGCGAGACGGCCGGGATGGGGCGATGATCAAGAAAATCAGGATTTTCCTGGCACTGGGCCTCGTTGTCGCCGGTTCGCTGGTCCTCGTGCCGTTACAGATACTGTCGATGAAGACCGGCTGGTGGCCGGAAACCTTCATCCTCAAGATCTGGCACAGGCTGATCATCAGGGCGCTCGGCATGCGCATCCATGTCAAGGGGACGCTGTCCGACAAGCGCCCGCTGCTGGTTGCGTCCAATCACATCTCCTGGACCGACATCATGGTGCTCGGCTCTTTTGCCGACGTAAAATTCATCGCCAGGGCTGATATGGAAGGCTGGCCGCTGATCGGCATGCTGTCGAAGCTGCAGCGTACCGTTTTCATCGAGCGCGAGCGCAAGCGTTCGTCGGGCGACCAGGCAAGCGAGATTGCCAGCCGCATGGCCAAGGGCGATGCGATGGTGCTGTTTGCCGAGGGCTCGACCGGCGACGGCAATATGGTCCTGCCGTTCAAGAGCACGCTGTTCGGCGCCGCCTCGATGGCGATTTCGGAAGGCGCGGCGGAACAGGTGTTCATCCAGCCGGTGGCGATCGCCTATACGCGTCTGCACGGCGTGCCGCTCGGCCGCCGGCATCGCCCGCTTGCCGCATGGATCGGCGATGAGGATTTGATGCCGCATCTCAAGGTATTGCTCGCGGAGGGCGCGCTCGACGTCGAGGTGCATTTCGGCGAGGCAATCGCCTTTTCCAAGGGTTCGAACCGCAAGGAGACGTCGAAACTGATGGAAAGCCAGGTGCGTGAGATGATGCAGGCGGCGCTTGCCGACCCGCGGCCGAGCCGCTAGCCCCGGCATGCCCTTGCTGGCGCGGGCTGAGAATCGTCTGTTTTTTGTCACGGAAAGGCGTTAGAAGCCGCCTTATGGACTTGAACACGATAGAAAGCGACGACATCGGCACTTTGGCTGGACAGCCGGCAGTGCTTTCCACGGCAGCGAGAAAAGTCTTCATCAAGACCTATGGCTGCCAGATGAACGTCTATGATTCGCAGCGTATGGCCGATGCGCTGGCTGCCGACGGCTATTCCGCGACCGATGCCATTGGCGAGGCGGACCTGGTGCTGCTGAACACCTGTCATATCAGGGAGAAGGCGGCCGAAAAGGTCTATTCCGAGCTCGGCCGTATCCGCGACATGAAAGCCGAGCGTGCCCTGGCCGGCCGCGAGATGCTGGTCGGCGTCGCCGGCTGCGTGGCGCAGGCCGAAGGCGCCGAGATCATCCGCCGTTCGCCGGCCGTCGACCTGGTCATCGGCCCGCAGACTTATCACCGGCTCCCCGACGTGCTGGCGCGGGTGCGCGGCGGCGAAAAGATCGTCGAGACCGACTACGCCATCGAGGACAAGTTCGAGCATCTGCCGCAGCCCAAGCGCGCCGAGGTCATCAAGCGCGGCGTCACCGCCTTCCTCACCGTGCAGGAAGGCTGCGACAAGTTCTGCACCTTCTGCGTCGTGCCCTATACCAGAGGCTCCGAAGTTTCCCGGCCGGTGGCGCAGATTGTCGCGGAGGCTGAGCGCCTGGCTGAAGCCGGGGTGCGCGAAGTGACGCTGCTTGGCCAGAACGTCAATGCCTGGCATGGCCAGGGCGAGAACGGCCACGAGTGGGGCCTTGGCCGCCTGCTGTTCAGGCTGGCCGAAATCCCCGGGCTGGCGCGTCTGCGCTACACCACCAGCCACCCGCGCGACATGGATGACGAGTTGATAGCGGCCCATCGCGATCTGCCGTCGTTGATGCCCTATCTGCATCTGCCGGTGCAATCAGGCTCCGACCGCATCCTCAAGGCGATGAATCGCCGGCACACGGCGAGGGATTATCTGGCGCTGCTCGACCGTATCCGCACTGCCCGGCCTGACATCGCGCTTTCCGGCGACTTCATCGTCGGCTTTCCCGGCGAGACCGAGGCGGATTTCGAGGCGACCATGGAGCTGGTGCGTCAGGTGAATTACGCCTCGGCCTTCTCCTTCAAATATTCGCCGCGCCCCGGCACGCCAGGCGCCGAAATGGCCGATCATGTGCCGGAAGCGGTCAAGGACGAGCGCCTGCAGAGACTGCAGGCTCTGCTTGTGAAGCAGCAGCAGGACTTCGGCTTGAGCCTCGTCGGCAGCACCATCGACACGCTGATCGAGAAGCCCGGCCGCCAGGCCGGCCAGAAGGTAGGCCGCTCACCTTGGCTGCAGCCGGTTATTGTTGATGAAAAGGCCGGCGAAATCGGTGACATTATCCAGGTGCGAATCACGAAGACGGGCTACAATAGCCTGTTCGCCGAATTGGCCTGAGGGTCTCGGCAGATGAGGAGAGACGGTTGAGCGCAGCAGAGCTGAAGAACCTGCCCCCGGTACCGGCATCTGGGGCTTCTGACATGGCGCACATCGTTCTGACTTTCGACAACAACAAGCTTGCCAGCGCCCTTTATGGTCAGTTCGACGAAAACCTCGCCCGGCTCGAGCAGAAGCTTGGCGTCGACATCCGCTCACGCGGCAACCAGCTGACCATCAAAGGGTCCGCTTCTGCCGCCGAGCAGGCGCGCCGGGCCCTGGACAATCTTTACGGCATTCTCCAGAAAGGCGTCGATATCGGCCAGTCCGACGTCGACGGCGCCGTGCGCATGGCGATTGCCGCCGACGATCAGTTGACCCTGCCAACGCTGGAACGCAAGGGCAAAGTCTCCGCCGCCCAGATCGCCACCCGCAAGAAGACGATCTATGCCCGTTCGCTCAACCAGGACGCCTATATGCGGGCGCTGGAACGGTCGGAACTGGTGTTCGGCATCGGCCCGGCCGGCACCGGCAAGACCTACCTGGCGGTGGCGCACGCGGCGATGCTGCTCGAGCGCGGCATGGTCGAGCGCATCATTCTCTCGCGGCCGGCGGTCGAGGCCGGCGAGCGGCTGGGCTTCCTGCCCGGCGACATGAAGGAGAAGGTCGATCCCTATCTGCGGCCGCTCTATGACGCGCTCTACGACATGATGCCGGCCGACAAGGTCGAGCGCGCCATTGCCGCCGAAGTGATCGAAATCGCGCCGCTTGCCTTCATGCGCGGCCGCACGCTGGCGCATGCCGCCGTCATCCTCGACGAGGCGCAGAACACCACGCCGATGCAGATGAAGATGTTCCTGACGCGTCTGGGCGAAAACTCGCGCATGATCGTCACCGGCGATCCGACCCAGATCGACCTTCCCTCGAACACCAAATCGGGCCTGGTCGAAGCCTTGCGGGTGCTGGACGGCGTGGCGGGCGCGGTCACCGTGCGCTTCAACGACGGCGACGTGGTTCGCCATCCGCTGGTGGCGGAAATCGTCAGGGCCTACGACCGGGACGCCAAGCTGGCGCGTGGCCTCGGCGCCGAGAATTGATGTTGGCGATGCGGCTTCATGCCTGAGGACATAATATCCGGCGACGGGAATATTCCCGTCGACATCGACATAGCGGTTGAGGCGGGCAACTGGCCCGACGAGGCAAGCCTGACGCGGCTGGTCGATCGGGCCGTTAAGGCGGCTTTTGCCGAAACCGGCGTGGCGGGCCGTTCCGAACTCAGTCTCGTTTTTTCCGACGACGCCCATATCCAGGTTCTCAACGCCGGCTGGCGCGGCAAGGACAAACCGACCAACGTCTTGTCTTTCCCGGCTTTTCCGTTTGCGCAGGGCGGTCCGTTGCCGCCGATGCTGGGCGACATCGTGCTGGCCGCCGAAACGGTCGCCCATGAAGCGGTACTGGAAGACAAGCCTGTCGAGAACCATATCACCCATCTCGTCATCCACGGCCTGCTGCATCTGCTGGGCTACGATCACGAGACCGAGGCCGAGGCCGAGGCGATGGAAGCCGTCGAACGCGCGGCGCTTGCAAGGCTTGCCATTCCCGACCCCTACGCGTAACTACATCTGACCAATTGACCGGACGACGATGAACGACAAACCAGAGACTGCCGCCCGCCCCGACGCCGGCAGTGCAACCAAGGCCTCCGATACGTCGGAAGAGGGATCAAGTCCGAGTACCGTTGCCTCTGGTGCTAGCAGTACCTCTGCTGCTGCCGGCACCTCTGGTGCTGGCAGCATCGGCAGCGCTGCCAGCGAGACATCGCCTGCCGGTCCCTCCCTGTTCGACCGCGTTCTCGGCCTGTTCAGGCAACGCAACGGAACCAGCCTGCGGGAGGAAATCGCCGGCGCGCTTGCCGAGACAACGAGCGATGCCGGCGCCTTCTCGCCCGGCGAACGCGCCATGCTCAACAACATCCTGCGGCTGCGCGAAGTGCGCGTCGAGGACGTCATGGTACCGCGCGCCGACATTCAAGGGGTCGAAATCACGACGACGCTCGGCGATCTGCTGGGCACCTTCGAGCAATCCGGCCATTCCCGCATGCCGGTCTATTCAGAGACCCTCGATGATCCGCGCGGCATGGTCCATATCCGTGATGTGCTGGCCCACATCACCAAGATCGCGCGCGTCAAGAAGGGCCGCTCGACCAGGAAAGCACCCGTCGCCACGGTTCTCGATCTCGCCCAGGTCGATCTCGCACGCACCATTGGCGACCTCAATCTGATCCGCCCGGTGCTGTTCGTGCCGCCGTCGATGCTCGCCTCCGACCTGATGGCTCGCATGCAGACGACGCGCACGCAAATGGCGCTGGTCATCGATGAATATGGCGGCACCGACGGCCTTGCCTCGCTGGAAGACATCGTCGAGATGGTGGTCGGCGACATCGAGGACGAGCACGACGACGACGAGCCGATGATCACCCAGAGCGGCGACGGCGTGTTCATCGTCGATGGCAAGGCCGAGATCGACGACGTCGCCAAGATGATCGGCGGGGATTTCGCCGCCGGTGAACATGGCGAATATGTCGACACCATCGGCGGCATGATTTTCAACACGCTTGGCCGTGTTCCGGCCCGCGGCGAGGTGGTGCAGGCCATACCCGGTTTTGAATTTCACGTCCTCGACGCTGATCCGCGCCGCGTCAAGCGCGTGCGCATCGTGCAGAGCCAGAAGGGTGAGCGTCGCCGGCGTGCCACGGCGCGCACCGAACAGGCGTGAGCGTTTCGCTCGCACGATGACTATCGACGACCCGTTCAAGCATCCAAGTCTGGGCTCTGGTGTTTTCTACAAGGATCCGCATGCCGCGCTGGACTGGCTCGAGGCGGCTTTCGGCTTCGAGCGCAGCATGGTGGTCAGCGATGCCGAGGGAAAGCTCATCCATGCAGAGATGCGGTTCGGCGACAGCTACATCATCGTCGATTCCGAATGGAGCGATTACGTCGCCAGCCCGGCTTCGATCTCGGGCAAGAACACGCAGTCGATCTATGTCAGGCTGAAGGGTGGCCTGGATGCGCATTGCGAGCAAGCGCGGGCCCTCGACGCTGATATAATCCAGGAGCCGGCGGATCAGTTCTACGGTGAGCGCCAGTATCGTGCACGCGACCCCGAGGGCCATGTCTGGACCTTCACGCAGACCATCCGTTCGGTTCCGCGCGAGGAGGCCGAGCGGCTGGGGGGCGTTCAAATCGAGGGTTGGCACCGGTAGGCAGGGCCGGAGCTGTGCATCTCAGCCAGCCCATCCGCCGTTTGGAGCGCGGAGCGCAGCCTGTTAAATCTTGTGTCCTGATTCGCGACTCGGAAGTATGCATGGAGCGCCTCACCGGCCGGATAATTCTGCTTTGGGGTTGGCGGCGTGCGCTCGTGGCGTTTCTCGCCGGCGCCCTCGCGGTGCTTGGGCAGGCGCCTTACGACTTCTTCGCCGCCTGTTTCGTCTCGTTCCCGCTGCTGGTCTGGCTGCTCGACGGCGCCACCGGCGAAGCTTCAGGCAGTCTGTTCCGGCGTCTGCGGCCGGCTTTCGCCGTCGGTTGGTGGTTCGGTTTCGGCTATTTCCTCGCCGGCCTCTGGTGGATCGGCTCGGCGCTGCTGGTCGAGGCCGACAGCTTTGCCTGGGCGCTTCCCTTCGCGGTGGTCGGCATTCCTTTCATGCTCGCCTTTTTCTACGGCTTTGCGGCAATCGTTGCCCGGCTGCTGTGGAGCAACGACATTGGCCGCATCGCCGCCCTTGCCTTCGGCTTCGGCCTGGCGGAATGGCTGCGCGATTTCCTGTTCACCGGTTTTCCCTGGAATGCCGTCGGCTACGCGGCCATGCCCGTGCCGCTGCTGATGCAGAGCGTCTCGGTGACGGGCATGATCGGCATGAACGCGCTCGCGGTGTTCGTCTTCGCACTGCCGGCACTGCTGGCGGCACGTCGGCACCTGCGCCTCGGCGCGGCACTGTTTGTCGTGCTCGTCGCTGCCCATGTCGGCTTCGGCTATATCAGGCTTGCCGCTCCCGAATCGCCAGCTTCACGCAGCCTGGATGTCCGCATTGTCCAGCCGGCCGTGGACCTGTCGGAAAAATGGGATGCCTCGGTGCGCGACCGCATCTTCGCGGTCCTGATGGGGCTCTCGGGCAAGGCGCCGGATCCAGGCCATCAAAAGCCGCAACTGATCCTGTGGCCCGAAACCTCGGTGCCGTTCCTCTTCACCGAGCGTCCGGACGCATTGACGGCGCTGGGGGATATGCTCGGACCCGGCCAGATGCTGATTGCCGGCGTCGTCCGCGAGGAAGGCGGCTCGGCCGCAAATGCCGACAGCCGCTACTACAACTCCGTGGTGGCGATCGACGACAAGGGTGAAATCACCGACGCCGTCGACAAGGTTCACCTGGTGCCGTTCGGCGAATACCTGCCTTTCGCCGATCTGCTCCAGCGTTTCGGCATCGAGCAACTGGTTGCCGGGCCGATGAGTTTCGCGGCCGGCAATGAGCGGCACGCCATTACGCTGCCCGACGGCATCCGTGCGCTGCCATTTATCTGTTATGAGGTGATCTTTCCCGATCTTGTGGCAGTTGACGCTGCGTCAGCGCAGCTTATTGTGAACGTTACCAATGATGCGTGGTTCGGCGACACGCCGGGTCCGTATCAGCATTTCAGGCAGGCCCAGATCCGTGCGGTGGAAAATGGATTGCCATTGGTGCGTGCCGCCAACAACGGCATCTCGGCCGTCGTCGATCCGCGCGGGCGCATCGTCGATGCGCTTGCTATCGACGCGCGCGGCGCCATTGATGCCCACATACCGATTTCCGGACAGGCGCTCATATCTCCCGGCCAACGGCGCATTAACGGAATGCTGATCATGTTGCTGTTTGCCGTTGGGGCAGCGCTGTTGAACGTAAGGCAAAGGCTACGGGTGAATTGACAGCCAACACATTAGAAACTCATACTGTAAGTGCCTGAAAATTTCTCGAAGCCGGTGGATCGTTCTGTTGGGGCAGTTGCCTCCGGCTTTGTTTGGGCAGGAAAAAATAGAGAAAGCCGAAAAAATTCGGCGAGGAAAAAATGACAGAAGATAACAAGAAGAAACCGAATCCGATCGACATCCATGTTGGCAGTCGCATTCGGCTTCGCCGCAACATGCTTGGAATGAGCCAGGAAAAGCTGGGAGAAAACCTCGGCATCACATTTCAACAGATTCAGAAATATGAAAAGGGCACCAACCGCGTCGGCGCCAGCCGTCTGCAGGCGATCGCGTCCATACTCGGCGTGCCTGTCGCTTTCTTTTTTGAGGATGCGCCCGGCCAGGAGCCTGTGGCGGGCCGTGGATTTGCCGAGGACGCCTCGATGGCTTTCGCTGTCGAATTCTGCGGCAGCCCTGAAGGCCTTCAGCTCAACCGGGCCTTTGTCAAGATCGCCGACGCCAAGGTGCGCCGCAGGATCATAGACCTGGTCAAGTCCCTCTCCGCCGACGATCCCGACTGATCCTCAATCACGCCAGGACCGGCGGCGCCCCGCCGCCGGTGGCACAAGATAACGGCATCGACATTCATGCCAGAGCCGAAGCACCGCTTGACGAGCGGCGCTTCGCCCCGCTAACACGTGGCGCGCCAAAATCGGCAGCCTGCCGATCGTTTTTCAAGAGGGGACACCCGTGACGCGGCAGAACTACTTCTTTACCTCGGAATCCGTTGCCGAGGGCCATCCTGACAAAGTCTGTGACCGGATTTCCGACGAGATCGTCGATCTGGTCTATCGCGAAGCCAAGAAGACCGGCATGGACCCGTGGAAAGTCCGTGTCGCCTGCGAGACGCTGGCCACCACCAACCGTGTCGTCATCGCCGGCGAAGTGCGCGTCCCGGAAACGCTGCTGAAGAAGGACAAGGCAGGCAACATCCTCAAGGATGCCGCTGGCCATCCGGTCGTCAATCCGGCCAAGTTCAAATCGGTCGCCCGCAAGGCGATCCGCGAAATCGGCTACGAGCAGGCCGGCTTCCACTGGAAAACGGCGAAGATCGAGGTTCTGCTGCACGGCCAGTCGCCTGACATAGGCCAGGGCGTCGACAACGCTGCCGACCGTCAGGGCGAAGAGGGTGCCGGCGACCAGGGCATCATGTTCGGTTATGCCTGCCGCGAGACGCCGGATTTGATGCCGGCGCCGATCTACTACAGCCACAAGATCCTCGAACTGCTGGCTGCTGCCCGTCACGAAGGCAGCGGTGAAGCCGGCAGGCTCGGGCCGGATGCCAAGAGCCAGGTCACCGTTCGCTATGTCGATGGCCAGGCCGCCGAGGCGACGCAGATCGTGCTGTCCACGCAGCATCTCGATGCGAGCTGGGATTCAAAGAAGGTCCGCAAGGTCGTCGAACCCTATATCCGCGAGGCGCTGGGCGACCTCAAGATCGCCGACGATTGCATGTGGTACATCAATCCGACCGGCAAGTTCGTCATCGGCGGGCCGGACGGCGACGCCGGCCTGACCGGCCGCAAGATCATCGTCGACACCTACGGTGGTGCCGCACCCCATGGCGGCGGCGCCTTCTCCGGCAAGGACACCACCAAGGTGGATCGTTCGGCAGCCTATGCGGCGCGCTACCTGGCCAAGAACGTGGTGGCGGCGAAACTCGCCGACCGCTGCACCATCCAGCTTTCCTACGCCATCGGCGTCGCCCAGCCGCTGTCGGTCTATGTCGACTTGCACGGTACCGGCAAGGTCGACGAGGCAAAGCTCGAGGACGCGCTGCGCACGGTGATGGATCTGTCGCCGTCGGGCATCCGCCGTCACCTCGATCTCAACAAACCGATCTACGCCAAGACGTCGTCCTACGGCCATTTCGGCCGCAAGGCCGGCCGTGATGGGTCTTTCTCCTGGGAAAAGACCGATCTCGCCAAGGCGCTCAAGGACGCGGTCGCCGCCTGACAGCGGCGCCGGAAGTCCCGCCATGGATCCGAAGGACAGACCAAGCCGCGCGACCGAAGCCTTTTTCGGTCGCCGGCGCGGCAAGACCATGCGTCCGCAACAGGCGGCCGCGCTGGAAAGCGGCTTCGGTGCATATCGGCTCGATCTGGCGGTCGGGCCGCCGGCCGATCTGCAAACTCTGTTTCAAACCGATGTCAGCGCGGTTCGCCTCGAGATTGGCTTCGGCGGTGGCGAACATCTCCTGCACCGCGCGACCGAGGCGCCTTCGATCGGCTTTATCGGCGTCGAGCCCTTCGTCAACGGCATGGCCAAGATGATGATGGCGGTGCGCGAGAAACCGCTCGCCAATCTGCGGGTTTATGACGACGACGCCACAAGGCTGCTCGACTGGCTGCCGCAGGCCTCGCTCGGCGGCATCGATCTGCTCTATCCCGACCCCTGGCCGAAGAAGAAACACTGGAAGCGACGTTTCGTAAGCCCGGTCAATCTCGAGCGGCTCGCGCGCGTGCTGAAGCCTGGTTCAAAATTCCGCTTCGCCTCCGACATCGACACTTATGTCAACTGGACCTTGCTGCATTGCCGCGCGCATGGCGCGTTCGCATGGCAGGCTTGCGAGGCGGCGGACTGGCACCGGCCCTATGATGGTTGGCCGGGCACCCGTTACGAGGCCAAGGCCATTCGTGAGGGCCGGCGGCCGGCCTATCTTACCTTCATTCGGAAATAAGCTCGCGGTCTTAGAGCAATTCCAGGAAAAGTGTGAAACGGTTTTCCGTCCGGAATTGCGTCAAAGCTAAAAGCGGCGGCCGATGCGATCGAAGGCGGCCGGCTCGACGCCGAGGTTGCGCAGGTCGTCGGCGCGCGGCCTGCGACCGGCTTCCACGGCCCGTGAAGCGGCCACGGCGCTGCCGAATACGGTGAAGAAGTCGCCTATTGCAGAAAATATCTTGCGATTGCTCATGATCATGTCCTTTCGCGCACGTGTGGCGCACGGCCACCTTTGTGCAGCGCAGCGTAAGTAGGTGCGTTTCAGCGCCAATCCCATGGGGGCCGCCGCATGGGCGCCATGCGCTCCATGCAACGCTGGCGGGGGCCACCTCGATGGCAGCGTTGCCCGACCAGCATAGCGGGCTTGAAACACAGGCCGCGATCGTCTATATCAGCCTCAAATTCTTGGTCGGTATGACGAAGAGTGGGTCCACCCGGTCCCGCTCTTTTTTATTACCTGCCGATAACTTGGTAGAGAACGACAGGGCTTCAATGACTGCAACGGCAAGCGAGGCCGACGATCGCATCATCCGCGAAAGCGGCATCGATGCGCGCATCGCGCTGATCGTCCAGCCGGTTCTGCGCGGCATCGGCTTCCGTCTCGTGCGGGTGCATCTGTCGGGCCAGAACGGGCTGACGCTGCAGATCATGGCCGAACGCGAGGACGGCACCATGACCGTCGAGGATTGCGAAGAGGTCAGCCGCGCGGTGTCGCCGGCGCTCGATGTCGATGATCCGATCGAAAAGGCCTACCATCTTGAAGTCTCGTCGCCCGGCATCGACCGGCCGCTGGTCCGCAAATCGGATTTCACGACCTGGACGGGTCATCTGGTGAAAATGGAAACATCGATCGTCGTCGCCGACCGCAAGCGCTTCAAGGGCAAGATCGCCGAAGCTGGCGAAGACGATGTGCTGATCGAGCGCGACAAGGCAGCCTATGGCGAGGAGCCGACGGTGCGCGTCCCCTATGACGCGATTGCCGATGTGCGCCTGATCCTGACCGACGATCTCATCCGCGATGCCCTGTCGAAGGACAACAGGGCGCGCAAGGAAGCCAAGAAGCGCCGTGGCGAACCGGACGACGACGAGTCGGGTGCGGAAGCGGACGCCACGGAAGAACACGAACAGGAACTATGATTGAGCTGCCGGGCGCAAAGGTCCGGCAAACAAGCTCGGGAGAAAAACGATGGTTGTAAGCGCCAACAGACTTGAATTGCTGCAGATCGCCGACGCGGTCGCGCGTGAAAAGTCGATCGACAAGTCGATCGTCATCGCCGCCATGGCCGATGCGATCCAGAAGGCGGCGCGCTCGCGTTACGGTCAGGAGACCAACATCCGCGCCGACATCAACCCGAACACCGGTGAGATGAAGCTGCAGCGGCTGATGGAAGTGGTCGAGAAGGTCGATGACTATGCCACGCAGATCGCCATTTCCTCGGCTCGCGAGCGCAATCCCGACGCCCAGCTCGGCGACTTCATCGCCGAACAGCTGCCGCCCATGGATTTCGGCCGCATCGCCGCCCAGTCGGCCAAGCAGGTCATCGTCCAGAAGGTCCGCGAGGCCGAACGCGACCGCCAGTATGACGAGTACAAGGACCGCATCGGCGAGATCGTCAACGGTACCGTCAAGCGCGTCGAATACGGCAATGTCATCGTCGATCTCGGCCGCGGCGAAGCGATCATCCGTCGCGATGAGCTGATCCCGCGCGAGAACTACAAATATGGCGACCGCGTCCGCGCCTATGTCTACGATGTGCGCCGCGAGCAGCGCGGCCCGCAGATCTTCCTGTCGCGCACCCATCCGCAGTTCATGGCCAAGCTGTTCACCATGGAAGTGCCGGAAATCTATGACGGCATCATCGAGATCAAGTCGGTCGCCCGCGACCCAGGTTCGCGCGCCAAGATCGCCGTCATCTCGCGGGACTCTTCGATCGATCCGGTCGGCGCCTGCGTCGGCATGCGCGGCAGCCGCGTCCAGGCCGTCGTCGGCGAATTGCAGGGTGAGAAGATCGACATCATTCCGTGGTCGCCTTCTGCGGCGTCCTTCATCGTCAATGCGCTGCAGCCGGCGGAAGTCGCCAAGGTCGTGCTCGACGAGGATGCCGAACGCATCGAAGTCGTGGTTCCCGACGACCAGCTGTCGCTGGCCATCGGTCGCCGCGGCCAGAACGTGCGTCTGGCTTCGCAGCTGACCGGCTGGGATATCGATATCCTGACCGAAGCCGAAGAATCCGAGCGCCGCCAGAAGGAATTCGTCGAGCGTTCGTCGCTGTTCATGGAAGCCCTCGACGTCGACGAGATGGTCGGCCAGGTGCTGGCCTCCGAAGGCTTCACCAGCGTTGAGGAAGTCGCTTATGTCGATTCCGGCGAGATCGCCTCTATCGATGGTTTCGACGAGGACACCGCTTCGGAGATCCAGACCCGCGCCCGCGAATATCTGGAGAAGATCGAGGCCGAGCACGACGACAAGCGCAAGGCGCTCGGCGTTTCGGACGAATTGCGCGAAATCCCCGGCGTCACCACCGCCATGATGGTGACGCTTGGCGAGGACGGCGTGAAGACGATCGAGGATTTCGCCGGCTATGCCGCCGACGACCTGACCGGCTGGAAGGAACGCAAGGACGGCGAGACAAAAGTCTATCCGGGCGTGCTGGCCAATCATGGCGTGACCCGCGCAGACGCCGAACAGATGGTTCTGGCCGCCCGCCTCAAGGCCGGCTGGATCACCGAAGACGAGCTTGCAGCCGAAGAAGTCTCGGCTGACGAAGCCGTTGGTGCGTGAGGTGAAACCGCATCGCACCGAACCCGCCCTTGGACGAGATGAACGATCGCACCTGCATCGTTACGCGCAAACAAGCCGAACCGGATGATCTGATCCGGTTCGTCGTCGGCCCGGATTCGGCCGTCGTTCCCGACATCAAGAGAAATCTGCCCGGCCGCGGTTGCTGGGTGAGCGCCGACCGCCTACATATCGACAAGGCTGCGGCGAAGAACCTCTTTGCCCGCGCCTTCAAGGCACAGGTGGTCGTGCCGCCCGATCTTGGCGGCATGGTCGACGGGCTGCTTTCCAGGCACGCTCTGGGCATGCTTGGTCTTGCCCGCAAGGCAGGCGCAATTTCGCTTGGTGCTACCAAGGTCGAGAGCGCGGTGCGCGGCGGATTGGCGCTTTTCGTGCTGCATGCTTCCGAGGCGTCCGATGACGGCGTGCGCAAGATCAGCCAGGCGCGACGGGCGACGGTCCATCTTGGTGGGCCCGCTATCCTTGCCTACAAACTTTTCTCCGAGGCCGAGTTGAGCTTGGCATTGGGGGGTACAAATGTGATACATGCTGCCGTTCTCGCGGGAGACGCGGGCAGGGCGGTCCAGAAGCGCATGGTTGCGCTCGACCGGTATCGGGGCGGTTCCCCGGACGATCTGGCAATGCTTGCGGCTGTTGCTGACGAAGATGATGCCGCAGAGGATATGGAATGAGCGATACGAAATCGGGTGACGACAATACGCTGAGTGTGACGCCGAAGAAGACCTTGACGCTGAAGCGCCCCGGTATGGAACAGGGCACTGTGCGCCAGAACTTCTCGCACGGCCGCACCAAGCAGGTCGTCGTCGAAACCAAGAAGCGCAAGTTCTCGATGCCCGGCGACAAGCCGGAGCCTGTTGCCGCCCCCGTCTTCACACCGAAGCCGGCGGTCGTGGCCGCACCCGTCGTCGTGCCGGAAGCACCGAAGGCGCCGCCACCCCCGCCGCCACCGGCCCCGGTCGAGCGCAGCGGCATGGTGCTGAACGAACTGTCGCGCAGTGAAATGGAAGCACGCCGCAGGGCGCTCGAGGGCTCGAAGGTTCGCGAGGTCGAGGACCGCCAGCGCGCCGCCGAGGATGCCAAGCGTCGCGCCGAGGACGAAGAGCGCCGCAAGCGCGAACGCGATGAATCCGCGCGCCGCCAGGCCGAGGAAGAAGCACGGTTGCAGACCGAGGCCGAATCCCGCCGTCGGGCCGAGGAAGAGGCGCGTCGCCGCGCGCCATTGGCTGCCGAACTGGCAACAGTCGATGACGAGGAAGTGGCCAAGCCGAAGCGGGTTGGTGCCGGCGCACCGGTGCGCCGTCCGGTCACGCCTGAAGTGGCGCGTCCAGCCAAGCCGACCAAGAGCGAGGAAGATCGCCGCCGTGGCAAGCTGACGCTGAATTCGGCATTGTCCGACGAAGATGCGCGAGCCCGTTCGCTGTCGTCGATGCGTCGTCGCCAGGAAAAATTCAAGCGCGCGATGCACAATGAGCCGCGCGAGAAAGTCATGCGCGAAGTGATCCTGCCAGAGACCATCACCATCCAGGAACTGGCGCAACGCATGTCCGAGCGCGCGGTCGACCTGGTCAAGTTCTTCATGAAGCAGGGCCAGATCCTGAAGCCGGGCGACGTCATCGACGCCGACACGGCCGAGCTGGTCGCCACCGAATTCGGCCACACGGTCCGCCGCGTCGCCGAATCCGACATCGAGGAAGGCCTGTTCAACATCGCCGACAATGCCGAGGACCTGGTTTCGCGTCCGCCGGTCGTGACGATCATGGGTCACGTCGATCATGGCAAGACCTCGCTGCTCGACGCGATCCGCAACGCCAATGTCGTCTCCGGCGAAGCCGGCGGCATCACCCAGCATATCGGCGCCTACCAGGTCGAGAAGAATGGTCACAAGATCACCTTCATCGACACGCCCGGCCACGCCGCCTTCACGGCGATGCGTGCTCGTGGCGCCCAGGCGACCGATATTGCCATCCTGGTGGTTGCGGCCGATGACAGCGTCATGCCGCAGACGATCGAATCGATCAGCCATGCCAAGGCGGCCGGCGTTCCGATCATCGTGGCGATCAACAAGATCGACAAGCATGATGCCGATCCGCAGAAGGTGCGCTCCGAACTGCTGCGCCACGAGGTTTTCGTCGAATCCATGGGCGGTGAAGTTCTGGACGTCGAAGTATCGGCGACCAAGGGCACCAATCTCGACAAACTGCTTGAGGCGATCCTGCTGCAGGCCGAAATTCTGGACCTGAAAGCCAATCCGGACCGTACCGCCGAAGGCGTCGTCATCGAGGCCCAGCTCGACAAGGGCCGTGGTCCCGTTGCCACCGTGCTGGTGCAGACCGGCACGCTGATGCCGGGCGACATCCTCGTTGCCGGCAATGAATGGGGCCGGGTGCGTGCGCTGGTCAACGATCGTGGCGTGCAGATCAAGGAAGCGCCGCCGGCGATGCCGGTGGAAGTGCTTGGCTTGCAGGGCACCCCGCAGGCCGGCGATCGCTTCGCCGTGGTCAACAACGAGGCCCGTGCCCGCGAGATCACCGAATACCGCCAGCGTCTGGCGCGCGAGAAGGCGGTTGCCAAGCATGCCGGCCAGCGCGGTTCGCTCGAGCAGATGATGTCGCAATTGCAGACAAGCGGGCTGAAGGAATTCCCGTTGGTCATCAAGGGCGACGTGCAGGGCTCGATCGAGGCGATCAATGCCGCACTCGATAAGCTCGGCACCGACGAGGTTCGTGCACGCATCGTCCATGCCGGTGCCGGCGCCATCACCGAAAGCGACGTGTCGCTGGCCGAGACTTCGGGTGCCGCGATCATCGGCTTCAACGTCCGCGCCAACGTCCAGGCACGTGCCGCTGCTGCGGCGGCTGGCATCGAGATCCGCTACTACTCGATCATCTACAACCTTGTGGATGACGTGAAGGCGGCTCTGTCGGGCCTGTTGTCGCCGGAGCGTCGCGAGACTTTCATCGGCAATGCGCAGATCCTCGAAATCTTCGACATCACCAAGGTCGGCAAGATCGCCGGCTGCCGTGTCACCGAAGGCAAGGTCGAGCGTGGTGCGGGCGTGCGCCTGATCCGCGACAACGTCGTCATCCACGAAGGCACGCTGAAGACGCTGAAGCGCTTTAAGGACGAAGTTTCGGAAGTCCCCGGCGGCCAGGAGTGCGGCATGGCCTTCCAGAACTACGAGGACATGCGCGTCGGCGACGTCATCGAGTGCTTCCGCGTCGAGATGGTGACCCGGACACTCTGAGTTCGAGTGACTTTTCCATACCGGGCGGTGGTCGAAAGGCCGCCGCCCCAAGTCTATTGAGAATGCCCATATGAGACATGCGGCACGGTTCCATCCCGCGCCTCACGCTTTCAGGATTGAGAAAAATGCCCCGTCCAACCGCATCCAGCCCATCCCAGCGCATGCTGCGCGTCGCCGAACAGGTGCGCCATGCGCTATCCGAAACCCTGCAGCGCGGCGAGATCATCGATCCGCTGATCGAGAACACCGTGGTGTCGGTCTCGGAAGTGCGCATGTCGCCCGATTTGAAGGTCGCTACCGCTTTCGTCTCGCCGCTCGGCGCCAAGGATACCGATGCGGTGGTCGAGGCGCTGAACAAGCATGCGAAATTCGTCCGTGGCCGTGTCTCCGGCGCGCTGCGGCAGATGAAGTTCATGCCGGAGTTCCGCTTCAAGCTCGACACCTCCTTCGACAATTTTGCCAGGATCAACGACCTCTTGAAATCGCCGGAAGTGGCGCGCGATCTGGGTCCTGAGGACCAGGAAAACGCAGACCAGGACAAAGACGACAACAAGGACACCGAATAGTGGCGCGTCGCGGCAAGAAGAAGGGCCGGCCGATCTCGGGCTGGCTGATCCTGGACAAGCCGGTCGGCATGGGCTCGACCGAAGCCGTCTCCAAGATCAAATGGCTGTTCCAGGCGGAAAAGGCCGGCCATGCAGGCACGCTCGACCCGCTGGCATCCGGCATGCTGCCGATCGCGCTTGGCGAGGCTACCAAGACCGTGCCTTACGTGCAGGACGGCGCCAAAATCTATCGCTTCACCGTTGCCTGGGGACAGGAGCGTTCGACCGATGACCTCGAAGGTCCGGTGACGAAAGAATCCGACCTGCGTCCGTCGGAAGCCCAACTGCTCGCCCTGCTGCCGAAATACACCGGCGTCATCATGCAGACGCCGCCGCAATTCTCGGCCATCAAGATCGCAGGCGAGCGCGCCTATGATCTGGCCCGCGACGGCGCGACGGTCGACATACCCGCGCGCGAGATCGAGATCGGACGTCTGGACGTTGTCGAGCATGGCGCCGACCATACTGTTTTCGAGGTCGAGTGCGGCAAGGGCACCTATGTGCGCTCGCTGGCCCGCGACATGGGCCGCGACATCGGCTGCTTCGGTCACATCTCCGAATTGCGCCGGGTCGAGGTCGAGCCGTTCACCTCGGAAGACTTCGTCACCATCGCCGAACTGGAAGCCGCCCGTTTCGGTGTGGAGGAGGTCGACAGCTCGGACACGACAGAAGCCGCTGACACGGCAGAGGCTGCCGACAAGGTGGAAGCGCCAATCGACTTCGACGCCATCGATGCGCTTCTGGTCGACACATCGGCTGCCCTCGATTGCCTGCCGCAGATCGCCATCAGCGATGACGCGGCAACCAAGATCCGCCTCGGCAACCCGGTCATCATCCGCGGCCGCGACGCACCGGTGGAAGCCGAAGAAGCCTGCGCCACGGCGCGCGGCAAGCTGGTCGCCATCGGTGCCATTGAGCAAGGCATGTTCAAGCCCAAGCGGGTCTTTGCCGGTTGATTTCCTGTCGTCTAATGTCGAGGCGAGGACTCGCACGAGGGGAATATGGCAAAGACTGAGACCGTGAAGACGCGGGCACCGGTGAAAACGCGGCGGCCGCCGGTCGGTGCGTCGCCCGGCACGCTGATCGCCGACCCGTCGGCGCGTCGCTCGGAACTGCGTCTGACGCTGATCTCGCCCGAAAAATTCAAGACTATCGAAAATGCCAGCATCGACGACCTCAATACCCATTGCGACAAATGGCCGGTCCTCTGGCTCGACTGCACCGGCCTCGCCAACATCCCGCTGATCGAGGAGATCGGCCGCATTTTCAGCCTGCATCCGCTGGCGCTGGAGGACGTCGTCAACACCGGCCAGCGGCCCAAGGTCGACTTCTTCGAGGACCATGCCTTTGTCGTCGTCAGGATGATCGACGATGTCACCTCGCACCGCTATGAGCAGATCGCCGTCTTCTTCGGCAGCAACTTCGTCGTTACCTTCCAGGAGCGGGAAGGCGATCCATTCGATCCGGTGCGCAAGCGCATCGAAAGTTCGGCGCCCAACCGGCTGCGCGCCCGCGGCGCCGACTACCTTGCCTATGCGCTGATCGATGCCATCGTCGACAGCTATTTTCCGCCGATCGAGGCCGCCGGCGACATGGTCGACAGCATCGAGGACCAGATGCTGCATTCGCCGCACAAGCACCAGATGCGGCAGCTGCATGAATTGCGGCGTGACGCCAACGTGCTGAAAGGCGTGCTGTGGCCGATGCGCGATGCGCTGGCGACGCTGATCCGCAACGATGTGCCCTATGTGAAGGCCGAGACCAAGATCTTCCTCAACGACACGCTCGACCATGCGCTCAGGCTGATCGAGCTGGTCGAGACCCAGCGCGATATGCTGACCGGCCTGATCGAGATGCACCTGTCGCTGAGCCAGGCGCGCACCAACGACGTTATCAGCTATCTCACCATCGTCTCGGTCATCTTCATGCCGCTCACCTTCCTGGTCGGCATCTGGGGCATGAATTTCGATCCGGAGTCTTCGCCCTGGAACATGCCGGAACTGAAGGCCTACTACGGCTATCCCTTGTCGCTGCTGTTCATGGCGCTTGTCGCGTTCGGGCTGATCGCCTTCTTCAAATGGAAGAAATGGCTTTGACAGGGATAAACCTGCCATTTTGGCCTGAAAAGCCGGCTTGTGAATTGGGCTGGTGTTTTCCGGGGAATTGCACTATATGCGCCGCAGCTTAGCGCTATGACGCTTTGCTTGCACCGGCCCCTGCTGGACGACATCCCGGCTGAGGGCGACCCGTTTCCTCAAACAGATAAGGAAAAACACGATGTCGATTACTGCCGAGCGCAAACAGGAATTGATGGGTGAATTCGCAACCGCCAAGGGCGATACCGGGTCTCCGGAAGTCCAGGTGGCCATCCTTTCCGAGCGCATCAAGAACCTGACCGACCATTTCAAGGACCACAAGAAGGATAACCATTCCCGCCGTGGTCTGCTTGCTCTCGTCTCCCAGCGCCGCAGCCTGCTTGATTATCTCAAGCGCAAGGACGACGCGCGCTACCAGACGCTGATCGAGAAGCTCGGTCTGCGTCGTTGACGAATTGACCGGCGGGCTTTCGAAGGAGAGCCCGCCGGTCGCGCATTCTGCCAGTCGTATCGACTGGCCAGACCCGGTTTCGATCGTGCAGAGGGCACTCGAAACCGCCCATGGACGGTCATGGGGCAGGATTGCAGGACGCTCGCGCGCGCACCGCGCCGAAATCACCCGAGCCTCCCGTTGTCTTGCCCGTGGCTGCCCGAGAAAGGAAGCCAGGGAAAGGGCATCTCCGCGCACCGTGAAACGGCGCGGCCCTTTCCTCATATTAAGGACAAGAGATGTTCAATCACCACAAAGTGGAAATCGAATGGGGCGGTCGTCCGCTCATCCTCGAAACCGGCAAGATCGCGCGCCAGGCTGATGGCGCGGTGCTCGCCACCTACGGCGAGACCAAGGTCCTCGCCACCGTCGTTTCGATGAAGGAGCCGAAGCCCGGCCTCGATTTCTTCCCGCTGACCGTCAACTACCAGGAAAAGACCTACGCCGCCGGCAAGATCCCGGGTGGCTATTTCAAGCGTGAAGGCCGTCCGAGCGAGAAGGAAACGCTGGTTTCCCGCCTCATCGACCGCCCGATCCGCCCGCTCTTCGCCTCCGGCTACAAGAACGACACCCAGATCGTCGTCACCGTCGTCCAGCATGATCTCGAGAACGATCCCGACATCCTGTCGATCGTTGCCACTTCGGCCGCCCTGACGCTCTCCGGCGTCCCCTTCATGGGCCCGGTCGGCGGCGCCCGCGTCGGCTACATCAACGGCGAATACGTTCTGAACCCGCATGTCGACGAGATGCAGGAATCCAAGCTCGACCTCGTTGTCGCCGGCACCGCCGACGCTGTGCTGATGGTTGAGTCCGAAGCCAAGGAATTGGGCGAAGAGCTGATGCTCGGCGCCGTCATGTTCGGCCACAAGGGCTTCCAGCCGGTCATCGACGCCATCATCAAGCTGGCCGAAGTCGCCGCCAAGGAGCCGCGCGACTTCACCGCGCCGGACTATTCCGCGCTTGAAGCCGAGATGCTGAAGATCGTCGGCGACGAACTCAGCAACGCCTACAAGAACGTCGACAAGCAGAAGCGTTACGCCGCCGTCGACGCCGTCAAGGCGAAGGTCAAGGCAGCGTTTGCCCCGGCCGAAGGCGAAGATGCCAAGTACACTTCCGAGCAGATCGGTTCGGTATTCAAGGAACTCCAGGCCAAGGTCGTGCGCTGGAACATCCTCGACACCGGTTCGCGCATCGATGGCCGTGACCTCAAGACGGTCCGCAAGATCGTCTCCGAAGTCGGCGTCCTGCCGCGCACCCACGGTTCGGCGCTGTTCACCCGCGGCGAGACCCAGGCGCTGGTCGTTGCCACGCTCGGCACCGGCGAGGATGAGCAGTATGTCGATTCGCTGACCGGCATGTACAAGGAGAAGTTCCTCCTTCACTACAACTTCCCTCCCTATTCCGTCGGCGAGACCGGCCGCATGGGTTCGCCGGGTCGCCGCGAAATCGGCCATGGCAAGCTCGCCTGGCGCGCCATTCGCCCGATGCTGCCGAGCGCCGACCAGTTCCCCTACACGCTGCGTGTCGTCTCGGAGATCACCGAGTCCAACGGTTCGTCGTCGATGGCCACCGTCTGCGGCACCTCGCTGGCGCTGATGGATGCCGGCGTGCCGCTGGCCAAGCCCGTCGCCGGTATCGCCATGGGCCTGATCAAGGAAGGCGAGCGTTTCGCCGTTCTATCCGACATCCTCGGTGACGAGGATCACCTCGGCGACATGGACTTCAAGGTCGCCGGCACCGCCAACGGCATCACCTCGCTGCAGATGGATATCAAGATCGAAGGCATCACCGAGGAGATCATGAAGATCGCGCTGGACCAGGCCAAGGATGGCCGCCAGCACATCCTCGGCGAGATGGCGCATGCTCTGACCGGCGCGCGTTCGGAACTGGGTGAGTTCGCACCGCGCATCGAAGTGATGCACATCCCGACCGACAAGATCCGTGACGTGATCGGCTCGGGCGGCAAGGTGATCCGCGAGATCGTCGAAAAGACCGGCGCCAAGATCAACATCGAGGACGACGGCACGGTCAAGATCGCTTCGTCCAATGCCAAGGAGATCGAGGCGGCGAAGAAGTGGATCCACACCATCGTCGCCGAGCCGGAAGTCGGCGAGATCTACGAAGGTACGGTCGTCAAGACCGCGGACTTCGGCGCTTTCGTCAACTTCTTCGGCCCGCGTGACGGCCTCGTCCACATCTCGCAGCTTGCCAACGACCGGGTCGCCAAGACCTCGGACGTGGTCAAGGAAGGCGACAAGGTCTGGGTCAAGCTGATGGGCTTCGACGAGCGCGGCAAGGTCCGCCTGTCGATGAAGGTCGTCGACCAGGCCACCGGCAAGGAACTCGCCCGCGACAAGAAGACCGAAGGCGAAGAAAACGCCGCCTGATTGGTCTGAGATCATGAATCGAAACGGGCGCGGCTTATGTCGCGCCCGTTTTCATTTTCAGCCTGGGTTTCAAAGCGCTTAGACAAGTCGAGATCGAACAATGTCCGCCGAGCCGTTGAAGACGCTTTTCCATCCCTTCGAGGCGGAGGCTGTTGCTTTGCCGGGAAAGGGCACGCGCGCCCTGTTTTTCGGCGCTGAGCCGGGTTTTCGCCTGCCTGAAGGCTTTGAGGCGACGCTTCACCTCGTACAGGGCTTCCGGCCGCATTTTAGCGTGCTGCAGGCGTCTGGCTTCGTCGTCACCGCGCAAGTGGAAGGCGATGGCTTCGATATGGCACTTGTGCTTGCCGGCCGGCATCGCGGCTTGAACGAAGTGCGCATCGCGCAGGCGCTTGAGTGCGTGGCGCCGGGCGGCCTGGTCGTCATTGCCGGCGGCAAGGACGATGGCATTGCCAGCCTGCGCAAGCGCGTTGACGAGCTTGTGCCGCTTGAAGGCCATTTGCCCAAATATCACGGCATTGCCTTCTGGCTGCGACGTCCCGCCGATCTGGCCGCCGCGGAAGAATTGCGCGCTGCCAACCCCGCTCTGCTGGTTGAAGGCCGGTTCCACACCGCGCCCGGCATGTTCTCGTTCGACCGGATCGATACCGGATCGAAATTGCTGGTCGAGAACCTGCCCAATGACCTGCGTGGCAGCATTGCCGATCTCTGCGCCGGCTGGGGCTATGTGGCGGCCGAGATCGCCGCCCGCTCCCCCGGCGTTCAGGCGCTCGACCTCTATGAGGCCGATTTCGCCGCGCTTGAAGCCGCGAAGCTCAATCTGGCAGCGGTCAGCCAGCCGACCGCCAGGAATTTCTTCTGGATCGATCTGCTGAAGGAACCAGTCGAGAAGCGCTACGACGCGATTGCCATGAACCCGCCCTTTCACCGCAGCCGGGCGGCCGAGCCGGAGATCGGCGCCGGCATGATCCGAGCGGCGGCCAAGGCCTTGAAGCCGGGTGGGCGGCTGTTCATGGTCGCCAACCGTCAGCTTCCCTACGAACCGATCTTGGCGGCTGTCTTTTCGAGCCAGGCCGAACTCGCTCGTGACGGCATGTTCAAGGTGCTTTCCGCTCGTCGTTGAAGCATGATCCCGAAAGTGGATACCGGTTTCGGAAAAGATCATGCTCAAAAACAGATATCGCGTCGCACTCAATGCAGATTGGCAACGCGCCGGACCTCATCGGTGATATGCACGTCGCCGACCCTGATCTTGAGGGGGGCGGGCCTGCCATACAGGTAGCCTTGCACCACCTCGCAGCCGGCTGCCCTGAGCAGTGTCGCCTGGCTTTCGGTCTCGACGCCTTCGGCAATGATGCTGACGCCGAGCGCGCGCGAAAGCCCGACGATGGTCGAGACGACCGCGCCGGAGCTGGAATCTGTGTCGAGGCGGCTGACGAAGGACCGGTCGATCTTCAGCTTGCCGAATGAGAAATCGATCAGGTAGCTCAAATTGGAATAGCCGGTGCCGAAATCATCGACGGCGACCGAAATGCCGATATCCGCAAGCTCCTTCAGGATGGCGGCGGCGCGGTCGCGATCCTGCATCATCGCCGTCTCGGTCACTTCCAGTTCCAGCCGTGACGGCTTGATGCCGGTGCTCGTCATGGTGTCGCGCACGATGCCGACGAAGTCCTTGGTCATGAACTGGACGGGCGAGATGTTGACGGCGACGAAGCAGTCGTCGGGCAGATGCCGGGCGTCGCTGCAGGCTTTGCGCAGCACCCATTCGCCGATCGGGCCGATCATGCCGGTTTCCTCGGCGATCGGAATGAACTCCATCGGCGGGATCATGCCGCGTTCCGGATGCCGCCAGCGGATCAGCGCTTCGTAGCCGACGATGCGGCCGGTCGGGAGATCGAGCTGCGGCTGGTAATGAAGGTCGAAGTCACCGCGCTCGAAGGCTGTATGCAGTTCGGATTCGATCCACTGGCGATGGTCGGCGACCCTGCCCATTTCGGCATGGAAGACGGACCAGTTGCCGACGCCGCTGGCGCGCGCGTTCTGCAGCGCCAGATTGGAGCGGCGCAGGATGAGGACGGGATCGACACCGTCCTTTGGCATCGCCACGATGCCGACCGACAGGCTGACCGATTGCAGGTGCGTACCGAGATCATAGGGCTCCATCATCTCGTCGATGAGCCTCTCTATGGTGCTTTCCAAGGACCCTGCGACTTGGTTGTCGGGGAGCAGGATCGCGAATTCACCGGCGCCGATGCGTCCGATCAGCGCGCGCGGCGGCACGCACATCTTCAAGCGCTTGGTGAAGGCGCGGATCAGCTCGTCGCCCTGGCTGTAGCCGATGGCGTCATTGATCTGCTTGAACCGGTCGATGTCGATATCGATGAGGAACATCGGCTCGCCGGTCCGGCTGGTCGCGCATGCCGCCTCGGCAATCTTGCCGACCATCGCCGGACGTGCCACCAGGCCGGTCAGCTTGTCGAAATGGGTTTCCGTGAAGACGAAATCCGCCGATTCATCGACGCCGGCGAAGAAGGACATCGCGGCGACCGACGCCGCCAGTGCGCAAAGAGCGGCCATCACCGAGACCATCATGTCGGCGGAGATGCCGGCAAAGCCATCGCCGAGACCGAGCTTCAGACCCCAGAGCCCGAGGACGAAACTGCCGAGACCCGAACTCGCTATGGTGAGCAGTCGGAACACCGGTGTTCGCTTCGGGTTGCTGACGGCGAGCATTGAAAGTTCCCCTGAGTACGGGGCTTTCTAGCGGATATCTCCTTAAAATGAGTTTCCGCGAATGAATCCAATTTTATTGGACCGAAAGTATTTCTTGAGCGGATCAATGCGACTGGCGCTGAAACGGGGTTTAGCCGCACGCTTTAAGCTTCGTGTTTTCAGATGTCCGCCATTTCAAAACCGTCGCGCACCTTTGGCCGACAGGCGTTAGTCTCGCCCGCCGTCGGTCTGCTTCAATTCGTCGAGCGTCGGCATGGAAACGATGTGATAGCCGGAATCGACATAGTGGATTTCGCCGGTAACCCCGGAAGACAGATCCGACAACAGATAAAGCGCCGAACCACCGACCTCGTCGATGGTCACCGTGCGGCGCAGTGGCGAGTTTCGCTGCTGGTAGGAGAACATGTGGCGGGCGTCCGAAATGCCGGCGCCGGCGAGCGTGCGCACGGGCCCAGCCGATATGCCGTTTACCCTGATGCCGCGCGGACCGTAATCGTTGGCGAGGTAGCGCACGCTGGCCTCCAGTCCGGCCTTGGCGACGCCCATGACATTGTAGTTCGGCATGACGCGGACGGAGCCCGCATAGGTCAGCGTGATCATCGATCCGCCGTCCTTCATCAAGGTGGCCGCATGGCGGGCGACCTCGGTGAAGGAGTAGCAGGAGATCACCATGGTGCGGACGAAATTGTCCCGGCTGGTGTCGGCGTAGAGGCCTTTCAACTCGTTCTTGTCGGAAAAGCCGATGGCGTGGACGATGAAATCCAGCCCGCCCCATTCGTTGCCCAGGGTCTCGAACGTGGCGGCGACCGAAGCGCTGTCCTCGACGTCGCACGGCACGACCAGCGAGGCGCCGAGCTTGCCGGCCAGCGGCTTGACCCGGCGTCCGAAGGCATCGCCCTGATAGGTGAAGGCGAGTTCCGCCCCGTGTTCGGACAATTTCCGGGCGATGCCCCAGGCGATCGAATGATCGTTGGCGACACCCATGACAAGCCCGCGCTTGCCCTTCATCAATCCGTCCATGGCCGGCAAATCCTTATGCGGAATAGCGCTGGAAAACGAGCGTGGCGTTGGTGCCACCGAAGCCGAACGAATTGGACAAAACAGTGTCGATCCTGGCGTCGTCGATGCGCTTTCGCACGATGGGCATGCCCTCGAATTCGGGGTCGAGGGTCTCGATATGGGCGCTTTCGCCGATGAAACCGCCCTGCATCATCAGGATCGAGTAGATGGATTCCTGCACGCCGGCCGCGCCCAGCGAATGGCCGGTCAGCGACTTCGTCGAGGTGATATACGGCATCTCTGGGCCGAACACCTCGCGGATGGCGCCCATTTCCTTGGAATCTCCCACCGGCGTCGAGGTGCCATGGGTGTTGATGTAGTCGACCGGCGTGGAAACCGTGGCCAGCGCCTGGCGCATGCAGCGGACCGCGCCTTCGCCTGAAGGAGCAACCATGTCGTAGCCATCCGACGTCGCGCCATAGCCGACGATCTCGGCATAGATCTTGGCGCCGCGCGCCTTGGCATGCTCAAGCTCTTCCAGCACCAGCACACCGGCGCCGCCGGCAATGACGAAGCCGTCGCGATTGACGTCATACGCACGGGAGGCGGTCGATGCCTTGTCGTTGAATTTCGACGACATGGCGCCCATGGCGTCGAACAGGTCCGACATCGTCCAGTCGAGATCCTCGTGGCCGCCGGCGAAGACGATGTCCTGCTTGCCCCATTGGATCAATTCATAGCCATTGCCGATGCAATGCGCCGAGGTCGAACAGGCCGACGAGATCGAGTAGTTGACGCCGTGGATCTTGAACCATGTGGCAAGCGTCGCCGATGCGGTCGACGACATTGCCTTCGGCACCGCGAACGGACCGATGCGCTTGGGACTGCCGTTCTTCAGCGTCGTTTCGGCAGCTTCGACGATGGTGCGGGTGGATGGTCCGCCCGATCCCATGACGATGCCGGTGCGCTCATTGGTGATGTCGCTCTCGCCGAGGCCCGCATCCGCGATCGCCTGGTCCATGGCGACGTGGTTCCATGCAGCACCCTGGCTCAGGAAGCGCATCGCACGGCGATCGATCATCGCCGATGGATCGAGCGTCGGCGCTCCCCAGACCTGGCAGCGGAAGCCGTGTTCGGCGAAGGAATCCGAGAAGCTGATGCCTGATCTGGCGTCATGCAGCGAGGCTTGCACCTCGTTGGCATTGTTGCCGATCGACGACACGATGCCGAGGCCTGTGACTACGACACGTCTCATTCGCAACTCCTTCCAGGGATGCTGGCCAAAGGGGGCCGGCCAGGGGTGCCGGTCAGCCGACCGCCGACTGCTTGGACAGACCGACTTTCAAATCCGTTGCCGCGTATATGGGTTCGCCATCCGCCTTCAGCCAGCCATCGGCGATGCCGAGCACCAGCCGGCCCCGCATCACGCGCTTGAAGTCGATGCCATATTCGACCTTCTTCACCGAAGGCGTGACCATGCCCTTGAATTTCACTTCGCCGGTCGACAGCGCCATTCCCTTCCCGGGTTCGCCAAGCCAGCCAAGATAGAAGCCCGTCAATTGCCACATGGCGTCGAGGCCGAGGCACCCCGGCATGATCGGATTGCCGATGAAATGGCAGGCAAAGAACCACAGGTCCGGCTTGATGTCGAACTCCGCGCGGATAAAACCCTTCTCGAAGGCGCCGCCGGTCTCGCTGATCTCGGTGATGCGGTCGAACATCAGCATTGGCGGATAGGGAAGCTGGGCGTTGCCCGGTCCGAACAGTTCGCCGCGGGCGCAGGCCAGCAATTCGTCGTACTCGTAGCTGGATTTACCCGCCATCAATCTCATCCCATATCGTTCCGGGCCATCGGGTGCCCTTGTCGTTGGTTTCCTAACACAATCTGTTTCAGGCCGGAAACCGGCGTTTGCGCTTAGCCTGCTCGTCTGCCTGGGTCAATGCGCGCTATTGATCGCATTCGGACGACAGAATATATGTCCTGAGAGGTCCGGTTTCGGCAGACGTTCATTTTTGCCATTCTGGGCGTGTCTTGGGGCGGAACTGTGGGGTTCGACGAGAAGATGGACCTGGACGGCCGGAAGGAAAATGTCGCTGTGGACAAGCGGGTCCGTGAAGCCGGGCTGAGGCCGACGCGTCAGCGCATTGCGCTGGCCGATCTGCTTTTCGCCAAGGGCGACCGGCATCTGTCGGCCGAGGAACTGCACGAGGAGGCGGTTGCCGCCGGCGTGCCGGTGTCGCTGGCCACCGTCTACAATGCCCTTCACCAGTTTACCCAGGCGGGACTTTTGCGCATCCTCGCCGTCGAAGGCGCGAAAACCTATTTCGACACCAACACCTCCGACCACCACCATTTCTACATCGAAGGCGAAAACCGTATATTCGACATCGACAGCGGTCCGGTGACGGTTGCGAACCTGCCGGAGCCTCCGGAAGGGATGGAGATCGCCAATGTCGACATCGTCGTGAGGCTGCGCCCCAAACGCCGCGAATGACTGGCGAGGCCGGAATCATCTGCCAAGCCAGAATTATCGGCCAGGGATGAAACCCCTCGATCTCGTAATCCGGCTCGAATGGACGATCGTGGCACTGGCTGCCGTCATTTTCTACGGTTCGACCGGCATCTCCTGGTGGCTCTTCGGATTGCTTATCTTGGCGCCTGACCTATCGATGTCGGGCTATCTGGCCGGTCCGCGCGTCGGTGCCCTTGCCTACAACGCCTTGCACATCCTGATCGTGCCCGTGCTGCTGCTGCTCGGCGGGCACATGTGGGGCAATACGGCCGCGATGGCGGTTGCGCTGATATGGATCGCCCACATCGCCATCGACCGTGCGCTGGGCTACGGTCTGAAGCTGCCGACCGGCTTCCAGGACACCCATCTCGGCCGTATCGGGCATAAAGCCAGGACCGCGAAAGAGAATCAGTCCTTGACCCGTTCGCCGGGATAGGCGCCCCAGACGACCGACTGGGCAAGCCAGCCGGTGTGGCCGTCGAACGTCATTTCGCACCACTGGCCGTCGCAGGATTTGATCGAACCCATGACGCCAGGTTCGATCATCGCGACCACCCTTGCGTCCTTGTCGGGGCTGTTGAGAAGATTGATCCGGGTGCCCTTGCCACGCTGCCATGGTGCGACGATTGCCGTGCGTCGGCCGGAAAGCAGCGACTGGTTGATCCAGCCTTCCGAACCATCGGCATCGCGCACGCGGCGCCATGTGTCGAATTCCTGGATGATCTCCATCGGCAGGCCGGCCTTCATGTACATCCAATCGACCGAGTAGTTGGCGCCGGGGCCGACGCGCGAGTTGACGCGGCCGGATTTCAGGCTGACGAATCGCGGCAGCGGCAGGCCGCTCGGCCCGAGCGTGACGACGCTCTGGGCAGGTGCAGCCGCACTCTGTGCCGCCGTAAGCGGAGAATAAAGCAGAGCGCCGAGAAATGCTGCACTGAGGGCCAGGCGAAGCGACGCGAAACCAGACACTTTCATTCCTTTCGGCGCTTGCCTCGGCGCCCCTTTTTCTTTGTCTTCGGCGGCACCGCTTGTTACATGGGTAATCGGCACCGCGACCGGCTTTCAGTTTCGCCGGTCTTGGTTAAAGAGGTCTCAACGAGATCGGGTTAGAGCAATTCCAGCAAACCTGTGAAGCGGTTTTGCGTTCGGAATTGCGGCAAATACTCGAGAGGGAAACAATGGCAGGCAAAAAAAGGCCTCTCGTCGTCATCACGCGCAAGCTGCCCGACCCGGTCGAGACCCGCATGCGCGAACTGTTCGACGCAAGGCTGAATGTCGAGGACCGGCCGATGACGCAGCCGGAACTGGTCGCGGCGGTCAAGGAAGCCGACGTTCTGGTGCCGACCATTACCGACAATATCGACGCGGCGCTGATCGCTCAGGCAGGCGACAACCTCAAGCTGATCGCCAATTTTGGCAACGGCGTCGATAAGATCGATGTCGCGGCTGCGGCCAAGAGGGGCATCACCGTCACCAACACGCCGAATGTCCTGACCGAAGACACCGCCGACATGACGATGGCGCTGATGCTGGCGGTGCCGCGGCGGCTCGCGGAAGGCGCCAATGTGCTCACCGGCGACAAGAAATGGGCCGGCTGGTCGCCGACCTGGATGCTGGGCCGGCGCATCTGGGGCAAGCGGCTTGGCATTGTCGGCATGGGGCGGATCGGCACGGCCGTAGCCAGGCGGGCCAAGGCCTTCGGTCTGTCGATCCACTATCACAACCGCCACCGCGTGCTGCCGGCCGTGGAAGACGGGCTGGAGGCGACCTATTGGGAAAGTCTCGACCAGATGCTGGCCCGCATGGATATCATCTCGGTCAACTGTCCCTCGACGCCGGCAACCTTCCATCTGCTTTCGGCGCGGCGGCTGGCGCTACTGCAGCCCACCGCCTATGTCGTCAACACCGCGCGCGGCGACATCATCGACGAGGAAGCACTGGTCAAGCTGATCCAGGACGGCAAGATCGCCGGCGCCGGCCTCGATGTCTACGAGCACGAGCCAGCCTTGAACGGCAAGCTGCTGAAGCTCGCGGCCAAGAACAAGGTCGTGCTTTTGCCGCATATGGGCTCGGCGACGCTCGAGGGCCGTATCGACATGGGTGAAAAGGTCATCATCAACATCCGCGCCTTCGTTGACGGCCACCGCCCACCAGACCGCGTGCTGCCGCTCAGGACCTGATGCTGTCGCGGTGCAATATCCGTGGCCCACAAACCGTAAGATAAGACTTACGGGAGGGCTTTGCGCATGGTGACCGAAGTCGGCCTGGCATAGCCGTCATGCGCCGTCCGTTCAGTTTCGCGAAAGCCGAGGCGAGCAAAGGCCGCATGGTTTGCGGTCAACTCGATCCGCGTCTGAAGCTCGATGGCGGCCTTGCCGCGGCTGCGGGCAAGGTCTTCGACCGCCTGCATCAGCTGCCGTCCAATGCCTTGTCCCTGGCAGTCCGGCGCCACGGCGAGCTTGCCGACATAGAACTCTGCCACCTTTTCAAGGGCAAAGACGCAGCCGACGATCCGATCGCCCTTGAGCGCCACGAAGCCGGTCTCCCGCCCTGCCTTGTCCCGCAGAGTGTCTGCGGTCAAAAGGTGGGCCGAGGAGGGCGGGTCGATGACGTCGTCCATCGAGGCGAAGGCAGGCATGATCAATGCGAGCACATCGTCCCAACGGTCGAAATCGGTCGGGATCCGCCTGATGGAGACTGCTTCGATCCGGCCCAAGAATTCAGCTTCTCTTGTAACGGATGGTGTCGAAGCGCGCCGCCAGCCCATCATAAAGCAGCAGCCGGCCGACCAGCGGTTCGCCCACGCCGGTGATCAGCTTGACCGCCTCCATGGCCTGCAGCGTGCCGATGACGCCGGTCAGCGCGCCAAGCACGCCGACTTCGGCGCAGGACGGCACCAGGCCCGGCGGTGGCGCTTCGGGAAACAGGTCACGATAGCCTGGGTTGGGCTTGCCGTCCTTGCCGTCTTCGAATGGCTTCAGCACCGTGACCGAGCCGTCGAAGCGTCCGACGGCGGCATGCACCAGCGGTTTCCCAGCGCTCGCGCAGGCATCGGCCACGGCGTAGCGCGTTTCGAAATTATCGGAACCGTCGACGACGATGTCATAGCGGGCGACGAGGGCAGGCGCATTGTCCGTGGTCAGCCGGAATGTATGCGGTTCGACTGTGGTATTGGGATTGATGCGGGCGATTGCCGCCTTGGCGCTGTCGGTTTTCAGCAGGCCGACAGTGTCGGTGCCGTGAATGACCTGACGCTGCAGGTTGGAGAGCGAAACGGTGTCGTCATCGACCACGCCGAGCGTGCCGACGCCGGCGGCGGCAAGATATTCAAGCACCGGGGCGCCCAGCCCGCCGGCGCCGATGACCAGCACCCGGGCCTGCTTCAGCCTCTGCTGTCCGGCGCCGCCGATTTCCGGCAGCACGATGTGGCGGGCATAGCGTTCGATCTCGTCTGCGGTCAGGGCGGCAGTGGTCATTGCCTGATCATACAGGCACGGAAAAACCTTGTCAGGGGTCTTCGGTTGGCCCAACCGTCCCGTGGTCGACGGTCAGGAATTGCGCACGGCCCTGGAGACTGGAAAACAGCGCAGCATCGGTTCCTGTCATGAATGCCTGGCAGTTCAGTTCCTCCAGGATGGAAAACAGCGCCGCGCGCCGCCCGCTGTCGAGATGCGCAGCGATCTCGTCGAGCAGCAGGATCGGCGTCATGCCCGACATTTCGCCGGTCAGCCTCGCGTGCGACAGCACGATGCCGACCAGCAGCGCCTTCTGCTCGCCGGTCGAGCAGAGCTCGGCCGGCATCGCCTTGGGGCGGTGCCGAACCACCAAGTCCGAACGGTGCGGGCCGTCGAGCGTACGTCCGGCGGCGCGATCGCGCTCGCGGCCCTCGGCAAGCGTCCGACGGAAGCGTTCCTCCACATCGACCGCCGGCGCCACGGCAATCTCGGCTTCCAGCTCGCCTGAAAGGCCGATATCGGCTTGCGGAAACGGTCCCGTGTCGGGCAGCCTGTCGATCATGGCGGCCAGCAGGCGCACCATCTCGGCGCGCGCCGCGGCAATCGCCACACCGGTTTCGGCCATCTGCGTCTCGATAGCGTCGAACCAGCGGTCGTCCCGAGAGCTTTCGGTAAGCAGTCGGTTACGACCGCGCATCGCCTTCTCGTAGTCGATCGCACGTTGCCCGTGGCCGGGGTCGATCGCCAGCACCAGCCGGTCGAGGAAGCGCCGGCGATCCGCGGCCGGTCCGGTGAATAACGCGTCCATGGCTGGCGTCAGCCAAACCACGCGCAGCCATTCCAGCATGTCCTCGGCCGAACGCGCCGAAGCTCCGTTGATGCGTACCCGCCTGCCGCCTTCGCCGGCGGTGTCACCGCCGGAAATGCCTGTTCCGATCTCGACCTGGCCATCAGGTCCGTCGAGCCGGGCATGCAGCGCAAAGCCGCCGTCGCCGCCCTCGCGCGCGACATCGGCGTAGGGCGCGCGGCGCAAGCCACGTCCCGGTGTCAAAAAGGAGATCGCTTCGAGGAGATTGGTCTTGCCGGCGCCGTTGTCGCCGGAAAAAACCACAGCACCTGGCGCCAGATCGATCGTCAGCGCCGCATAGTTGCGGAAATTAGTAAGTGTTAGCTTACTTATATGGTTCTGTGCCGGCAACCGCTATCCGCCTATAGAAGTCGCCGTAAATATCGCGCTTGCCGCCGGTCCACAACAGGACCGAAGTGCTGACACCGCGCCGCTACACGCGCATCGGCATCAGCACATAGAGTGCGGTCTCGTCGGCCATGTCGTGGATCAGCGTCGGCGAACCGGCATCCGCCAGCATGAACTTGGCCTCCGTGCCGGTCAGCTGCGCGGCAACGTCGAGCAGGTACTTGGCGTTGAAGCCGATCTCGATCGGATCGGATGAATAGTCAGCGGACAGTTCTTCGGTGGCGCTGCCTGAATCCGGATTGTTGACCGCAAGCGTCACCTGACCCTCGCTGATCGACAGCTTCACCGCGCGACCGCGTTCGGAAGAGATGGTCGAAACACGATCGACGGCGGCGGCAAAGCTCTGGCGGTCGATGATCAGCTTCTTGTCGTTGCCTGTCGGAATGACCCGCTGATAATCGGGGAAGGTGCCGTCGATCAGCTTCGAGGTCAAAACCACGCTGCCGATGGTGAAGCGGATCTTGGTGTCCGACAGTTCGGTGGTCACCGCAACATCCGGATCGTCGACAAGCTTCTGCAGCTCGCTCACCGTCTTGCGCGGAATGATGATGCCCGGCATGCCCTCGGAACCCGCCGGCGCGTCGATCTCGGCGCGCGCCAGGCGGTGGCCGTCGGTCGCCACCGAGCGCAGCTTCAGCTTGCCGCCGACCTCATGCGTGTGCAGGTAGATGCCGTTCAGGTAATAGCGTGTCTCCTCGGTGGAGATGGCGAACTGGGTCTTCTCGATCAGGCCTTTCAGGGCAACCGAGTCGAGACGGAAGATATGCGAGAAGGATCCGGCCGAAAGCTCCGGGAAGTCGGATTGCGGCAGGCACTGAAGGCGGAAGCTCGAGCGGCCGGACGTCACCGTCATGGCGTTGCCGTCCTCGTCCGTCTTCAGCATCACCTCGGCGCCGTCGGCGAGCTTGCGCACGATGTCGTAGAGCAGATGTGCCGGGACCGTCGTCGCCCCGCCGCGCTCCACCTTGGCGGGCGTCGCTTCGGTCACCTCGAGGTCGAGATCGGTCGCCTTCATTTCGAGGCTGGCGCCTTCGGCGCCGAGCAGCACGTTGGACAGGATCGGTATGGTGTTTCGCCGCTCGACCACACGGTGGACGTGGTTGAGCGACTTCAGGAGATTTGACCGTTCCAGGATAACACGCATGACGAAACAGGCTCGCTTGAATGAATGACGGGTCACCAGTGAGCGGCGTCCCGCGAAAGGTCTGAATAGGCTCAGAATCTGCGTAAACTGACAGGAAAAAACCAGCAAACGCAAGCCCGCGCCGCCGGTTCAGGCCGGCTACGCGGGCTTTCTGGGGATAACGCGCCCGAAGTCCGCGAGCCAGTGTCGAAAAACCGAAATCCAGATCGCTTCCAGGCGATGCCACGAGCCCGATGCAGGCCCGGCGCCGCACTGGCAAGCCATTGAATTCCGGCGTTGTTTCGGTTCAGCCCTCCCGGAGGGTCAGGCCTGATCGTTGATCAGCCGCCTCAGAAGCTCAAGTTCCTGCGCCAGCGTGTTGTCGTTGCCGGAAAGGTCCTCGATCTTGCGCACGGCATGCAGCACCGTGGTGTGATCGCGGCCACCGAAACGCCGTCCGATCTCGGGTAGCGAGCGCGGCGTCATCACCTTCGACAGGTACATGGCGACCTGCCGCGGCTTGACGATGGTGCGCGTGCGCCGGTTGGACAGCAATTCGGTCTTCGACACATTGTAGTGACGCGCCACGATGCGCTGGATGTCCTCGATACGGACACGCTTCGGCTCACCTGTGCGATAGATGTGGCCGAGGATTTCGTCGATCCGGTCGATGGTGATCTGCGGCTCGAAGGATTGACGGAACAAAAGCTGATTGAAGGCGCCTTCCAGCTCGCGTCCGCTGCCGGTCACGGTGCGGGCGACGTGATTGAGGATCTCCTCCGAAATGTCGAGGGATGCGTCGTCGCTCCTGGCCGTGGCAAGGCGCAATTTGAGCATGCCGAGGCGCATGGCGAAATCGGGCGCCGACATTTCAAGCGCGACACCGCCATTGAGGCGCGAACGGACCCGCGGTTCGAGCGATTCCAGTTCCGATGGTGGCCGGTCGGCAGCGACGACGACCTGCTTGGCGCTGTCGAGCAGCATGTTGATCAGGTGGCAGAATTCATGCTGGATCGACTTGCCCTGCAGGAACTGCATGTCGTCGATGATGAGCAGGTCGATGTCGCGCAGCTGCTCCTTGAGCGTCAGAGCGTTGTTGTCGCGGATCGCGGTGGCAAAGCGCCACATGAAATACTCGGCCGTGAGATAGACGACGCGCGACTTGGGGTTCTGCTTCAGCGATTCCGCGGCGATGGCCTGTAGCAAATGGGTCTTGCCGAGCCCGACGGTTGCGTGAAGGAAGAGCGGATTGAAGCGCACCGCGCTCGATTGCGATTCCGCCACTGCCTTGGCTGCGGCGAAGGCCACCCGGTTCGACGGCCCCTCGATGAAAGAGCCGAACGTGTAGCGTGGATCGAGCGGTGACCCCAGAACGTTGTGGCGGAATTCGCTCTCGACGGGTGTGCCCGGACGCGGAGTCGATGCGCGCTCCACCCGGCTGGGGCTGACTGTGCCTGCGGCAAGCGCCGTCTGCGTCTGCCGTGTCACCTTGCTGCGTGCCGGCGTTACCTCTGGCTCGGCCTGGGCGCGTCCCTGACGGGTTGCCGTGCGCACGACGATGTCGATCTTGAGAAGATCGGGATCCTCCTGCTTCCACAGTTCGGAGATGAGGTCGAGATAGTGGCCGTTGATCCATGAGCGCAGGAAGGCGGTAGGCACCGAGATGCGGACAATGCCCTTGGAAGCCTCGGCGACTTTCATGCGGCCAAACCAGCTCGAATAGACTTCGGTTCCCAGGCGCGCCTTCAACTGGGTCTTGACCCGGTCGAATTTCTGTTCCGCGTCGCTGGACACCGCCATGTCGTTTGCTCCGATCAAAGTTCCAGGAAATGGGAGGTCGCCCGTAAGTTCCCTTTCGATGCCGCTCTGCATGATCTTTTCCTTGTCCTTCCGTACCTGTTTTCCGCCGGGGATGCGCCTCCTGCATCCGGTTCCGGCGACCTAAGTCTTTGCTGCGATGTCCGCTGCCGCCGCCGGCAGGTGAACGTCGCCCATTATCCGTGGGAACCGGTGCCGGCCCATGGAAGCCAGTCCGCGTTGGGTATGTCAGGGCAATACAACACCGTCCGGCGAAAAGAGCGCCGGCGCGCCGTCTACCTGCCATGTCTAGTTACGCCAGTCCCCTACCGTATCGAAAAAGACAAACCAAAGCCGTCCGCGGACTTGATCCGCGTTGCAAATCCCGCCAATTTAAGCTGGCCGATTCAGGCTTGGGTTAAGAGCCAGAGCCCGTCCCTTTCGATAGATCGACACTACCGAAATCGCTGTGGATAGGGCAAGGCCACGTCTAACGGATTTTTAAGGAATCTGGTTAGTGGAGGCGGGTTCGAGTGGCATGCCGCGACGGCACATTTTAACAAAGCCATTGTGATTCAAACCCTTTTCCGGCGAATATGAAAAACCGGGCGCTGACAGAAATATTCTGAAATAATTCGCTTGACAGCGACTTCTCCCCGATCGGGCCAGTCCGGTGTGGACAAGCTGTGGATCACCATCTGTAAGCGTTTGAAAAATATAAGCTATTTTTGACAGCCAAGAATCATTAGGCCGGCGCTTTTCAAGCGCGCCGATCAACAGCAGGCATGCATATGCCGGCAAACTATTCCCTATTGTGAAATCCGCATAAGACGCCGTTTCCGGACATTCTTTTTAAGTGCTTGCCGGCAAACGAAAAAACCCGGCACAAACGGCCGGGTTCGAAGAACGTCAGTCTAGGCAAGTAATGTCAGGCCGACAGTACCTTGACCCGCTGAGCCAGTCGCGACACCTTGCGGGACGCCGTGTTCTTGTGAATCACGCCCTTGGTTGCGGCGCGCATCAATTCCGGTTCCGCGATCTTGAAGGCAGCCTGTGCGGCAGCCTTGTCACCGGAGGCAAGCGCCTCTTCGACCTGGCGGATATAGGTGCGGACGCGCGAGCGACGGTTCTTGTTGATCGCTGCGCGGCGGACGATCTTGCGCGTTGCCTTTTTGGCCGAGGATGTATTGGCCATGATGCCTCTCTTCTGATCTGGTCGGCGCATGCGGGATGCCGCAGGGCGCAAAAAACAAACGGGCTGCCACGGGGCCGCCTCGGTTGGTGCGGCTTATAGTTCAGCTTTTCCGGCGCGTCAACGCTGCCTGACCTTCTTTTTGGCGGCCAACAGCCATCTTCTTCGAAGCCAAGGGATTGGCGTCAGCGGTTGGTGAAATTCGGCTTCCGCTTCTCGGCAAAGGCCGCCATGCCTTCCTTCTGATCGTCCAGTGCAAACAGCGAGTGAAACAGCCGGCGCTCGAACCGCAATCCCTCGGCAAGCGTCGTCTCGAAGGCGCGGTTGACAGCTTCCTTTGCCATCATCACCGATGGCAGCGAGAAAGCGGCGATCTTGGCCGCGGCCTTCAGCGCCTCCTCGACAAGTTCGCCGGCAGGCACGACCCGCGACACCAGGCCAGAACGCTCGGCCTCGGCGGCATCCATCATCCGCCCGGTCAGGCACATGTCCATCGCCTTCGACTTGCCGACAAAGCGGGTCAGCCTTTGTGACCCGCCCATGCCTGGAATGACGCCGAGCGTGATCTCGGGCTGGCCGAACTTGGCCGTGTCGGCGGCGATGATGAAATCGCACATCATCGCCAGCTCGCAACCGCCGCCGAGTGCATAGCCCGCCACCGCCGCGATAATAGGCTTTCGCGCCCGCGTCAGTTCCTCCCAGCCGACGAAGAAGTCTTGGGCGTAGGCGTCCGCATAGGAGATGGACTGCATCTCCTTGATATCGGCGCCCGCCGCGAAAGCCTTTTCGGAACCGGTGATGACCATGGCGCCGATACCGGGATCGGCGCTGAACCCGTTCACGGCTGCCACCACCTCGGTCAGGATCTGGGAGTTCAGCGCGTTGAGCGCCTGCGGCCTGTTCAGCGTGATCAGCCCGACCTTGCCGTGCGTCTCGGTGATGATCGTCTCATAGGTCATGGCTGCTTCTCCTTGCTTACGCTCGTCTAGAGCGGTTCATCGTTTCACGGAAACGCAGAACCGCTCCATCTCCTTGTCTTGACGCAATTTCGGACGGAAAACCGCCCTCGCTTTTGCTGGAATTGCTCTGACTCATCGCTGACATGTCCGGCAATAAAAGGTCGATCGGCCGCTCTGCACGATACGCTCGATGTGGCCGCCGCAACTGGGCTTGGAGCAGGCCTCGCCTTCGCGGTCGTAGACGGCGAAGGCGTGTTGGAAATAGCCCAGCGACCCATCGGTCTGCATATAGTCCCGCAGTGAGGAACCGCCGGCTGCGATCGCATCCGATATCACCGAACGAATGGCTTGCGCGAGGTGTTCGCTTTGGGCCTGGGCTTTCTTTCCGGGCCTGGCGATCGTGCCCGCCTCGCGCAGCGGCGACAGGCCCGCACGCCACAACGCCTCCGACACATAGATATTGCCGAGCCCGGCGATCAGCCTCTGGTCGAGAAGCGCTGCCTTCAGCGGTGATCTCCGCCCCTTCATCAATGAGGAAAGCAGCGCACCGTCCAATGTGTTGCCCGTAGGCTCGACGCCAAGTCCAGCCAGCATCGGATGAACGTCCGGCAGTCCTTCCGCAAACAACATGAAGCCGAAGCGGCGCGGATCATTGAAGATCACGCGCGATCGGGTACCGGCCGGAGACACGACATGGAAGACGACGTGGTCGTGATTGGAGCTCTTCGAGCGGTCGTGCCGGAAGATGCCGGGCATGTCGCTGCCATCGGCCGTCTCGATGCGGAATGAGCCCGACATGCCGAGATGGCAGATCAGCGCGGGGCCGCCTTCCAGGTCCATCGTCAGATACTTGGCCCGGCGGCCGAGTGCCGTGATCGTCTTGCCGGCCAGTCGCTGCGCGAATTTCTCGGGAAATGGAAAGCGCAGATCCGGTCGGCGTGCCTCGACGCGGGCGATGGTGGCGCCTTCCAGAACCGGCTGAAGTCCGCGCCGGACGGTTTCGACCTCCGGTAACTCAGGCATGACCGCCGATCGCCGCATAGAAAGAAGTGCCGTAGCGTCCGGGCGCCAGCCCGAGATGCTCGGCCACGGTTTCGCCGATGTCGGCGAATGTCGTTCTCAGTCCGATGTCGCCGCCCTTGAGACCCGGTCCAGTGCCGATCACCGGAACCCGCTCGCGCGTGTGATCGGTCCCGGCCCAGGTAGGGTCGTTGCCGTGGTCGGCCGTCAGGATGAGAAGATCGCCCTGCCGCAGCCTCGCAAATGCCTCCGGCAGCCGCAGGTCGAAGGCCTCGAGCGCTGCAGCATAGCCCGCGACATCGCGGCGGTGACCGAATTCGGTGTCGAAGTCGACGAAATTGGCGAAGACGAGGTCACCGTCGCCGGCATCATCCATCGCACCCAGCGCTTCGTCGAACATCGCCATGTTGCCTGCCGCCTTGCGCACTTGCGAAATTCCGCGATGGGCGAAGATGTCGCCGATCTTGCCGACGGCGATGACACGGCTGCCACGCGCCGTCAGCCGGTCGAGCAGGGTCGGTTCCGGCGGGGGCACGGCGTAGTCATGACGGTTGTATGTCCGCTCGAAAGTGGCGGTGGTTTCGCCGACGAACGGCCGCGCGATCACCCGTCCGATCCTGAGCGGGTCAACCAGCCTGCGCACCACCTGGCAGAATTCATAAAGCCGATCGAGGCCGAAATGGACTTCATGCGCTGCGATTTGCAGGACCGAGTCGACCGACGTGTAGCAGATCGGCTTGCCGGTCCGGATGTGTTCCTCGCCGAAGCGCTCGATGATTTCGGTGCCCGGCGCATGGCAATTGCCGAGAATGCCCGGCACCTTGCCTTCGCGGATCATCGCCTCGGTCAGTTCGGCCGGAAAGGCGGGAACCGTATCCGAGAAATAGCCCCAGTCGAGGCGCACCGGCAGGCCGGCGATCTCCCAATGGCCCGACGGCGTGTCCTTGCCGCTCGAAACCTCCTGTGCGGCGCCGTGAAAGGCAGTTGGGAGCAGATCCGTCCCGCTGCTGGCAAAGCCCAGCCCCGTTGCGGTTTCGGCAGCCTTGCCAAGCCCGAGCGAGGCCATCTGGGGGACAAACAGCGGTCCACTGCGAAGCCCTTCGCGATCCGCGCGGCCCTCTGCACAGGCTTCTGCGATGTGCGCGAATGTGTTGGCGCCGGCGTCGCCGTAGCGGTCGGCGTCGGCCGCTCCACCGATGCCGAAGGAGTCCAGAACGAAGAGGAAAGCGCGTGCCATCGAGTTGTTGCCAGTTTGACCGACCAGACATAGGGTTCCGCGACTTCATTGGCAATTCGGAAACCAAACGGCAACGGCTTGGCGTGATAGTCTGGTGCATGTCGCCCAAAAGTGCGCAGCGGTTTTGGGATAACGACATGCACAAACAGAGATGCATGTCGCCCAACGGTGCGCAGCGGTTTTGGGCTGCGACATGCACAAATGCTCCGGGCATGGGCATGAATCGAGGACAACAGACCGTGGTTCCTGTCATGAGGGTTGCGCTGAAGACTTATGCCGCTCTCATGCTGGCGCAGGTCGCGCTCTGGTCAAATCCGGCGCATGCCGACTGGCGCGACGATATCGGCACGTTTCGCATCGGCATCGTTGCCGAGCCAGGCGCCGGCAACTCCGTTCCGGGGCTGGCACTGTTGACCGACGCCTACACCAAGGCCTTGGGCATGAAGGTCGAGTTTGTCGTTGCCCGCAACTATGCCGCGCTGATCGAGGCGCAGGCCAATGCCCGCATCGAATATGCGATCTATTCGGCCACCGCATATGCGACGGCCTCGCAGCGCTGCTTATGTATCGAACCGCTTGTGGCTCCGGTCGATTCAGACGGCGCGATCGGCATCCGCTCGGTTCTGCTGACGCGGGACGGCAAGCTGCCCGACCTTGCGGCGATGGACAGCCATCGTATCGCCATGGCGCCTCCTGACAGCGTCGGCGGTTCTCTCTTGCCATTGGCGGCGTTGCCGGCGGAAGGCCGCAAGATCGCGGAAGATGCACCGTTTCTGGTCCATGCCGATTCGGCCGCGGCGGCCGAGACGATGCTGGTCGACGGCAAGGCCGATGGCCTGTTCGGCTGGGTGACGGCCGCTGCCGACGGCCCGCGAGAACCGTCGGGCACGCAGGCCAGGTTGGAGGCGGCAGGGCTCTCGGTGACGGCGCTTCGGATCGTATGGACGTCGGGCCTGTTGAGATACGGCCCGCATGCGGTCCGCAGCGATCTCGACCCCGAAGCCAAGCGCCGGCTTGCCGTGTTCCTCACCAACCTCAAGTCGACGACGCCCGATATCTACGATCTCCTGGAATCGAAACATTCCGGCGGCTTCGCTCGTGTGGCGCCAAAGGACTACGAGATGGCCGCTGCTATCGTGCGCTTCGTTTCGGACCGTGGGCCGCAGCAGTAGCTGGAGCGGCCTGCGCACGCCTGGCTGCCTCTGTTCAACAGTCGCTGCAAGGGATCGTCACGCTTCTGCGGGGGCGCAGAAAATAGGTTTCGCCCATGGTTATGTTGCTGAAAGCCGAGGTCAGCCCAAGCTTCTGTTGACTGCTCGCGCTCCACGCGATGACCGGCGTATAGCCGAGGTTGCTTTCGACGCGGATGAGAAAAGTGTTGGCGACTCTGAGCGACGCCGGGATCGTTGTCTCGGTGGTGGCGGCGGCGCCAGGGCTGGCGACGCCGGCTACCAATTTGCGTGACCACACCACCAGTCCCCTCGTCGCATCGGCCGAGACCTGGATTGCCGTGACGGTGATGGTCGGATTTGAGCGGTTGTAGGGCTGAAGGGTGACGCTGCCGATCTGCATGATGGCGTCGACATCTGCCTTGAGGACGCTTGTCTGCTGGGTGACGAGATCGGCCACCATGCTGCCGATACGGCTGACCTTCTTGCTGGTCTCGATGGCTTGCGACGCTTCCATTGTGAGGAAATACATGATCAGCAGAATTGGCATGATCAACGCGAATTCGACCGCCGCGATGCCACGACGATCGGACCAGAACAGACTTGTTTTCCGCCAAACTCCCGTAATCATAAGATGTGCCCCCGCACGCATCATGCCCATTGCCCTTTTCTTATACTGCTCGTGCATTCCGCTCAGTTGTCGAACGGTTCGTTCTGCCAGGTCACCGATGCGAAGTGCAGCGTCTTGTTGCCGCCCATCGATTTGGCCAGCAGGTCGGTCATGATCGGCCATTTGTAAAAGACCCGCAGCATGTTCCTCGACTCCGCCGCACCCGCTGTCACTGAAAACGACTGGGTTGCGGTGCCTTTCGTCAATACGACATCGCCGTTCTGGATCTTGAAGCCGGCCGTGGCCGCATCGGCGAACGATGTATATTGGCGAAGATCCACCAGCAGTTGATTGGGACAATCCTGGGAAACGATGATCTGCAGTTTTGTGCAGATCATGTCCCGCAAGTTGGTTCCGGCGACGTCAACCGCCCTCAACTGGCCGGTGCGAAGCTTGCGCGCGACATCGTCGGTGATGTTGGCCATCACTTCCTGCGCGGCAAACGAGATGCAGCTTTCCAGAATGGCGAAGACAAGCAGCGCGAAGGGGACTGAAAGGATCGCGAATTCGATTGCCGTGGCGCCGCGCCGGTCACGAAGAAAGCGGGCGAAAAACCTTGGGCATCTCACTTTGTGGTCGCCTGCGCGGCCGTATCCCTTGCTCATGTCCGATCCTGCCGATCTCTATGCGGTCTCGGAAGGACCATTAACGCAAACCGATTGAGGTCCGGTTTGGATGATCGTTAAAGTCGGCGCAGGCCTCTTAACCGGCCAATAACCGCACCGGCAGCCGGTCACGCCACCTATCGGCTGACGCTCATCTCCGCCTCGGAAGACTTCTCCGCTTCGCTCTTGTAGGAGCTTTCGCAATAGGGCGTGCAGGACATCGTCTGGATTTCGGCACGCCGATAGATGCGCACCGACGAAGCGGCCTGCCGCACGACGGTTACCTGCTCATCGACGATGGGACTGCCGTCGGTATCGAGCACGACCAGATTGGTGACGCCGAAACCTTTGCCGGTGAGCACGATCGTCGAAGCGTCCTGCACGGAAGCGTCGGCGATTGCCGGGTTGCCGACCACGATGGTGTCTGCGGGACGCGACAGTTTGACGATCTTGGCCTGGTTCATCGTGACCTCGATGCCGGCGCCGGCCATGGCGGGCGCGACGAAGCTCGAGACGGCAAGAAGCGCGGCAATCAGGATTGACGATCTCGGCTGGGCCATTGAGGCGCTCCACGCAGGCGGACTGATCAACGGAACATGAACGAGATTGGTGAACCAACGGTTAAGCCTGCGATGTTGCCAATCCTGCAATGGCCGATAAGGGCGCCCCGCGAGGCGCGGTCCAGTCGGGGCGCAAGCCTGCCAAACCTGGGACTGGAAGGCGCGGCGGTACTTTAGCCCGAAGTTAACCACGCAATATGTTCGAACCGGGAAAGGAATCGGTAAGGCTGTTTCTTAAGCCGATCGAAAGAGCTTCTCCCTAGATTGGCAGCATCCGATCAACCATCACAGAAGTTGACGGAAGTGCTGTAACACGTGGAGTAGGAGCTCTCGAATGTCTAATCTCATCGCACGTTTTGTGAAGGACGAATCCGGCGCGACCGCTATCGAATATGGTCTGATCGCCGCTCTCATCGCGCTCGCCATCATCACTGGCGCCGGCACGCTCGGCAATGCGCTGAATGCCAAGTTCACCAACATTGGCAGCACCCTGAACGGCACGCCGAGCGGCAGCTGATCGGCTTATCGCCGAGCACTTGCATTACATTTCTGGAAAAGGGCCGCCGCGTGGCGGCCCTTTTTCTATGCCGCTGCCAATATAGGTCGTCTTTTCGTTCTTGGCCTCATCAATCGTTAATCGAACATACTTAGATTGAGCCCGTGAAATCGGACAATAGGCATGGCGCCGATGCTTGAAGCCCTGATCTTCGTCGTCTTTCCGTTCTGCATGCTGTTTGCCGCGATCTCCGACATGCTGTCGATGACGATCGCCAACCGCGTGCCGGTGCTGCTCGTCGTCGTTTTCGCGCTGGTCGCGCCCCTTACAGGCATGGACTGGGCGGCCTATGGCGGACATTTCGCCGCCGGCGCCCTGGTCCTGGCCGTGACGTTCGGCCTGTTTGCAATAGGCGGCATGGGCGGCGGCGACGCCAAGCTTCTGGCCGCAACCGCGATGTGGATGGGCCTCAATGTCAATCTCGTGGAGTATCTTGTCGCCTCGACAATCATCGGCGGCCTGCTGACGCTCGCGATCATCCTCTACCGGAAGTCGATGCTTGCGGCCGTTACCGGCCAAAATCCGTTTCTGCGCCATTTCGCCGACGAGGCAAAAGGCGTTCCCTATGGCGTCGCGCTCGGCCTTGGCGGGTTGCTGACCTATCCGGACTCGCCTTTGATGATATGGGCGCTGGCCAGGCTGGCGGCCTGACCACGATATTATTTTATTGTCTGTCAGCATTGCCGAGACCCCGTTCTCAACGGGGTCGGCCCGGCTGTTTTGGCCGGTCCGGCTATAGTCCGGCTAATTTATGTAAACGTTAAATTAATCACGATCGTAAGCATTACATTAACCTTGTTTTGACGATTGCCGCTGCAAAGTCCGGCTTGGCTACGTGGTTTGCCAGGGCAAGGGTTCGGACAGATGCCAGCATCGCGATTGATAATTCTGAGCGTGGCGGTGGCCGCGGCGGGTGGCGCTGGCTATGTCGCGAAGAACATGGTGGCACCGCCGCCCCAGGTCGTCGTCGATTCCGCTCCCCAGGCCCCGGCAGTGGCACTCCAGGATGTGCTTGTGCTTTCAGGCGACGTTCCGATGGGCAGCCCGATCCAAAACAACATCGCCTGGCAATCCTGGCCCGCCGACGGCGTCAACGCGAATTTCATCACCCGCACCGCCGAGCCCGAGGCGCTGGACAAGCTGAAGGGTTCCATTGCCCGTGTGGCGATGTATGCCGGAGAGCCGCTGCGGCGTTCCAAGCTGATCGGGGAGGGGCAGAGCTTCATGTCGTCGATCCTGCCTTCCGGCATGCGGGCGGTCGCCACGGCCATCTCGGCCGACACGTCGGCCGGCGGCTTCATTCTTCCCAACGATTTCGTCGACGTCATCATGACCCGCAGGGCCGATGCCGCCAGCGGTGCCGCCGGCTTCAACACCGAAACCATCCTCAAGAACATCCGCGTCCTGGCCATCGACCAGACCATTCAGGAGGACGAGGAAGGCAAGAAGACCAGGGTGGGCCAGACCGCCACGCTGGAACTGACGCCCAAGCAGGCGGAGATTATCACCGTCGCCCAGCAGATGGCGGATCGCCTGACCTTGGCGCTGCGGGCGGTCGCGGACACGCAGGAAAAGAATGTGGGTGAGGCCGACTATCTCGTTTCCGGCAATGGCCGCAGGGGAACGGTGAGGCTGATCAAGTCGGGCGAAGTTTCCGAAGTGGGAGCAAGGAAATGAAGCTAGGTGGCAAACTGCCGGCAATCGTAGCCGCGGCATTCGGCCTGCTGCTCGTCGGAACGAATGTGCAAGGCAGCGTCGTCGAGGCAAAGAACGCGCAGGTCACGGCATCGACGGCCACCCAGCGCGTCAAGCTCGGCCTCAACAAGTCGGTGGTCATCGACCTGCCGAGCGATGCCTATGACATTCTCGTCGCCAACCCGGCGGTTGCCGATGCGGTGACCCGCACCGCAAGGCGCATCTATCTGTTCGGCAAGGCGGTCGGCGAGACGAACATCTTTGTCTTCGGCCCCAATGGCGAGCAGATCGTCAGTCTGGACCTGGCCGTCGAGCGCGACGTTGCCGGCCTTGAGGATTATATCAGGCGCTTCCTGCCGACGTCGGCCATCAAGGTGGAACTGCTGAACGACAACGTCGTCCTGACCGGAACGGTCGACACGCCGCTGGACGCAAAACGCGCGGTCGACCTGGCGACGATCTTCGTTTCCGGTGGTGAAGCGACGACCGGACAATATTCGCAGACCGCTGCCGGCGGTTCGGCCCAGAGCGGTGTCGACATCAACAATCCGGACCAGGAGCGCCGCACCAGCAAGATCGTCAACCTTTTGCAGATCATTGGCGACGACCAGGTCACGCTGAAGGTCACGGTCGCCGAAGTCAGCCGCTCGGTGATGAAGCAGCTCGGCGTCAACATGGTCGGCAGCGGGGGCAGCAACGGCATTAGCTACGGCGCGGTCAGCGACAATTTCATGGGTCTCGGCAAGCAGCTATCGAACTCGGGCCTCCAGGTCGGCGCGTCGGGGCTGCAGGCCTATGTCAACGCCATGGAGCAGTCCGGAGTCATGAAGACTTTGGCGGAGCCGACCTTGACCGCCGTATCCGGCGAGAAGGCGACCTTCAAGGTCGGTGGTGAATACAACATGGTCACAAATGTCGACCAGAAGGTATCCGACGACAACCGGACTGGGTTGAAGACCTACAGTGTCGAAAAGATCGAGTACGGCATCGGCCTGGAATTCCAGCCGGTGGTGTTGTCTCCCGGCCGCATAAGCCTGAAAGTCCGAACCTCGGTTTCCGAGCCGACAACCGAGGGATCCGTGTCGTTGTCCGAAGGCGTGACGAGTTCCGGCATGAACGCCCTTTCGCTGCGTAAGCGTCTTGCCGATACGACCGTTGAACTGCCCTCGGGCGGCTCCATGATGATCGCCGGCCTGGTTCGCGACGATGTCAGGCAAGCCGTCAACGGACTGCCCGGACTGACAAAGATTCCAGTGCTTGGCGCGCTCTTCCGCAGCAGGGATTTCGTCCGCAACGAGACCGAGCTCGTCGTCATCATAACCCCCTATCTGGTGAAGCCGGTGGCACGCAACGACCTTGCCAAGCCGGACGACAATTTCAACGCCGCCAGCGATGGCGCCGCCATGTTCCTTGGCCGCGTCAATCGTGTCTACGGCACCATGCAGACCGACAAGCCCAACGGCCGCTACCACGGCGTCGTCGGCTTCATCTACAAGTGAGCGGAGAAGCGGACATGTCTCAGTCAGCATTGAAGGCAAGCACCATCGCCGCAACGATGCGCTTTGGCCGCTCGCGGGTCTGCCGGCGGTCCGTTCCGGTTCTGGCGATTGCGATGGCGGCACTGCTGGCCGGCTGCGCCCAGCGCGACAGCATCACGGTCGGCTCCATCCCGGACGATTATCGCACCAACCATCCGATCGTGATCGCCGAGAAGAACCAGAAGATAGATCTGCCGGTGGGCGCCGGTGACCGTGGCATGACGGGCTCCCAGCGTGACACGCTTTCGGGCTTCCTCGACGGCTACGACAGGAGCGCCGCCCCGACGCTGACGATTGCAATCCCGGCAGGCTCGGCCAACGAGGTCGCGGCGGCCGCTGCCGGGCGTGATTTCGCCCGGCTGGCGGTTGCCAGCGGCATCAAGCGCAACCGGATCGTCATGACCTCCTATCAGTCCGCTTCCGCCGAAGCCTCGGCCCCCATTCGCGTTGCCTATATCTCGGTGAAAGCCCAGACCGATAAATGCGGGCGCTGGCCCGAAGATCTCGTGGAGACATCGGAAAACAAGCACTATGCCGATTTCGGCTGCTCCTATCAGAACAATCTTGCTGCCCAGATGGCCAATCCGGCCGATCTGCTTGGACCACGCAAGCAGGCGCCTATCGACGCCGAGCAGCGTGGAAAAGTCATCGACGGGTACCGAAATCAACCGTTCTTTGATTGGCAAGCAGAAGGCGAAGTTAGCTACTAAAGCGCAGTTCCGGAGCACATGGACATGAACAATCTGGCCTATGACACTCCTGTGGACGGCAGCGATACCTCGCAGCAGGACATCGCCGCGATGCAGGCGTTGCGGCCGATCCCGCGCATCTCGATCCAGGCATTCTGCGAGACCGAGGGTGTTGCCAACCCGGTCGAGCGCGCCGGCGAGGACCGTCGCATGACGAAGGCGCATCTCAAGGTCCATATGGGCGGTGTTCCCACTGCCATCGAATTCTACCAATCGGCGCCGACGCCCAATCTGATCCTGCTGGAATCGCGCAGCGAGCCCAAGCAATTGCTGGAACAACTCGCCCAGCTTTCGGAATATTGCGATCCGACGTCGAAGGTGGTGGTGATCGGCCACTACAATGATGTCGGCCTCTACCGGGAACTCATCCGCAACGGCATTTCCGAATATGTGATCGCTCCGGTCTCGATGGCCGACATCGTCAGCGTGGTGTCGTCGATTTTCATCGATCCGGAAGCCGAGCCGCTCGGCCGCTCGATCGCCTTCGTCGGCGCCAAGGGCGGTGTCGGCTCCTCGACGATCGCCCACAATGTGGCTTGGGCGATGTCCTCCCTGTTCAAATCCGAAGTGGTCGTCGCTGATCTCGATCTGGCTTTCGGCACCGCCAACATCAATTTCGACCAGGATCCGGCGCAAGGCATTGCCGAGGCGGTGTTTTCACCGGAACGCATCGATGAAGTCTATCTCGACCGGCTGCTGACCCAGTGCGCCGAGCATCTGTCGCTGCTGGCGGCGCCTTCGACGCTCGAACGGGTCTATGATTTCGATCCAGAGGCCTTCGTTCAGCTCATCGACACCGCCCAGCGCAGCGTGCCGCTTCTGGTGCTCGACGTCCCCCATGCCTGGACGGGCTGGACCAAGAACACCTTGGTCAAGGCCGACGAGATCGTCATCACCGCGACACCGGAACTTGCCAATCTGCGCAACACCAAGAACCTCATCGACATGCTCAAGCGGCTTCGTCCCAATGATCCGCCGCCCAAGCTGATCATCAACCAGGCCGGCGTCCCGAAACGCCCGGAGATTTCGCCGGCCGATTTCGCCGAGCCGCTCGGTCTGTCGCCAATGTCGGTCATTGCTTTTGATCCCTTGCTGTTCGGCAATGCTGCCAACAACGGACGCATGCTTGGCGAAATGGATGCCAAGAATCCGATCGTCGCAATGATCAACGAAATGGCGCATGTGCTGACCGGGCGCAGCGAAATCAAGATCAGGAAGAAGGCCGGGCTCGGCAGCCTGCTCGGCAAGCTCTCGCGCAACAAGAAGTGACGCTTCAGCAGTGGAATCGGTAGTCGATCATGTTTGGTAAAAGAGGCAGCGACGACGGCAACCGGTTCACGCCGGAATTTCGCCAGCCAGCACCGGCGCCTGTTGCGCCGCCGGCTGCAGGTTCCGTGGACACGGCGGTTCTGACACGGCCCTCGGCGCCAAGCGCGCCTGTCGCGCCGCCGGCGCGCCGTGCGGTCGAGGCACCGCCATTGGCGCCTGAGCCGAAGCGGGCACAGCGCGAAAAAAGCGAAACCTATTACGATACCAAGAGCCAGGTCTTCTCCGCACTCATCGACACCATAGATCTGTCGCAGCTTTCCAAGCTTGATCCTGAAAGTGCGCGCGAGGAAATCCGCGATATCGTCAACGACATCATCGCGATCAAGAACTTCGCAATGACGATCGCCGAGCAGGAAGAGCTGCTCGAGGACATCTGCAACGACGTGCTCGGCTATGGGCCGCTCGAGCCGCTGCTCGCCCGCGACGACATCGCCGACATCATGGTCAACGGCTCCAGGAACGTCTACATCGAGGTCAACGGCAAGGTCGAACAGACCGGCATCCGCTTTCGTGACAACCAGCAGCTCCTCAACATCTGCCAGCGCATCGTCAGCCAGGTTGGCCGCCGCGTCGACGAATCCAGCCCGATCTGCGACGCGCGCCTCCCCGATGGCTCGCGCGTCAACGTCATCGCGCCGCCGCTCTCCATCGACGGCGCCACGCTCACCATCCGCAAATTCAAGAAGGACAAGCTGACGCTCGACCAACTGGTCAAGTTCGGCGCCATCTCGCCGCAGGGCGCCGAAGTTCTCAAGATCATCAGCCGTGTTCGCTGCAACATCGTGATCTCGGGCGGTACCGGTTCGGGCAAGACCACGCTGCTCAATTGCCTGACCAACTATATCGACCGCGAGGAGCGCGTCATCACCTGCGAAGACTCGGCCGAGCTGCAATTGCAACAGCCGCATGTGGTGCGCCTCGAAACCCGCCCGCCCAATCTGGAGGGCGAGGGTGAGGTGACGATGCGCGACCTGGTCAAGAACTGCCTGCGCATGCGGCCCGAGCGCATCATCGTCGGCGAAGTGCGCGGACCCGAAGTGTTCGATCTTCTGCAGGCGATGAACACCGGCCATGACGGCTCGATGGGCACGATCCACTCGAACAGCCCGCGCGAATGCCTGAACCGCATCGAATCCATGATTGCCATGGGCGGTTATTCGCTGCCGCAAAAGACAGTGCGCGAAATCGTCGTCGGTTCCATCGACGTGATCATCCAGGCAGCGCGCCTGCGCGACGGATCGCGCCGCATCACCCACATCACCGAGGTGATCGGGATGGAAGGCGACGTTATCATCACGCAGGACATCGTCCTCTACAACATCAAGGGCGAGGACGCCAACGGCCGGCTGTTGGGTGAGCACGTATCGACCGGCATCGGCCGTCCGCATTTCTGGGAGCGTGCACGCTATTACGGCGAGGAGCAGCGTCTCGCCATTGCGCTCGAGGCGATGGAGAAACGCGCTGACTGACGTCTGCTGGGGTGTAAGGGTTCGGGCCAATGTTTGGAATTGACGGCACAGTACTGGCGTTTGTCGTGCTCGCCGGCTTCAGCGCCGGCGCCGTCGCTTATGCATTTCTGTTCACCCGGATCAGCAACGAGAAACAGGTCGGCAAGCGGCTCGAAACAATCAGGACCGCCGAGACGGATCGCTCCGTCGTCAAGGCCTCGCGCGACCGCGTGGCGGAAGCCGCCAAGCGGCGCAAATCGGTTCAGGATTCTCTCAACGAACTCGACGCCAAGCAGAAAACCAAGGACAGCCGCGTCAAGAAGCCGCCGCTGAAAGCCCAGCTTCGTCAGGCCGGCCTCAAGACCACCATCGAGCGTTTCTATATATATTCCGCAATATGCGGCATCGTTTTGACGATGGCCGCTTTCGTGGCCGGAGCCCCGCTGATCGCCTTGCCGGGCGTGCTGCTGGCCGGGGGGCTGGGCCTGCCGCGCTGGTTCGTCACGTTTCGCCGCGCCCGCCGGGTCAAGGCATTCCTCAACGAATTTCCAAACGCGCTCGACATCATCGTGCGCGCGGTCAAATCGGGCCTGCCGCTGAACGATGCCGTGCGCCTGATCGCCAACGAATCGCCCGAACCCGTAAAGACCGAGTTTCGCCGCATCGTCGATTCACAGCAGATGGGCCTCTCTATCCCCGACGCGACCTTGCGCATGCCCGAAACCATGCCTTGCACCGAGGCAAGCTTCTTCGGCATCGTTATCCAGATTCAATCGCAAGCCGGCGGCAATCTCTCCGAGGCGCTGGGCAATCTTTCGCGCGTGCTTCGCGATCGCAAGAAGATGAAAGCCAAGGTCGCGGCGCTGTCGATGGAAGCGAAGGCATCCGCCGCGATCATCGGTGCGCTGCCCTTCATCGTCGCCTTTCTCGTCTACCTGTCGAGCCCGGCCTACCTGATGCCGCTGTTCAACACCAGCGTCGGAAACCTGATCCTTGGTTGCTCTGCGGTCTGGATGTCGATCGGCATCCTGGTGATGCGCAAGATGATGAACTTCGAAGTCTAGGATGCTGGCATGACCGAGCAAGTCATCAAGACCCTGACGGATCCGAGCTTCCTGATCGCGATGCTGGTCGCGATAGCGGTGTTTGCGACCGTCTTCACCTTGCTGCCGGCGTTTGGCGGAAACCAGCTCAAGTCACGCATGAAATCCGTTGCGCTGGAGCGCGACGAACTGCGTGCGCAACAGCGCGCCCGGCTTGCGGTCGAGGCCGACCGCCGTCGCAAGGGCTTGCGTGAGGAACAGTCGATCGGCATGCGCAACATCGTCGACCGGCTGGATCTGAGACGCGCGCTCGCCGATGAAGGCACCTTGCAGAAACTCAAGGTGGCCGGTTTTCGTGGACAGAATCCGCTGACGCGGTTTCTTTTCTTTCGTCTCGTGCTTCCTTTTGTCGGTTTCGCGCTGGCCGCAATCTACATTTTCGTGCTCGGAGGACTGCCCGACAAGCCATTGGTCATCAGGCTGTTCGTCTGCATCCTCGTTGCTTACGGCGGCTTCTACGCGCCGGTCATCTACGTCAACAACCGCGCCACCAAGCGCAAGCAGTCGATCCAGATGGCATGGCCGGATGGGCTCGATCTGATGCTGATCTGCGTCGAATCGGGCATGTCGGTGGAAGCAGCATTGCGCAAGGTCGCCGACGAGATCGGCGCGCAATCGGTGGCGCTGGCGGAAGAGTTCATCCTCACCAATGCCGAACTTTCCTATCTGCCGGAGCGCAAGCAGGCCTACGAGAACCTGGCAAGCCGCACCGGCCTGGATTCGGTCAAGTCGGTGTCGCAGGCGCTCGTCCAGGCCGAGCGTTACGGCACGCCGGTGGCGCATGCACTGCGCGTGCTTGCCGCCGAAAGCCGCGACATGCGCATGAATGCGGCCGAGAAGAAGGCGGCCGCCCTGCCGCCAAAACTTACCGTGCCGATGATCCTGTTTTTCCTGCCGGTGCTTTTCGCCATCATCCTGGGTCCCGCCGGCATTCAGGTCAGCCAACGCGGTATCTTCGGCGATCATGCGGCGCCGGCAACAAACGCCCAGTAGCGGCAAGGCAAATTCCTGCAGTACACTTCAAACGAAGAGGCCGCGCTGCATGCAGCGCGGCCTCTTCGTTGGGGCATCGGATTGTGGTCTCAGTTGGTTGCGGATTTCGGCTTGTCCTGGTCCTTGAGCTGGCTCCAGGCGTTCTGTTGGGCCAGCATCTGCCTGAGATAGGCGACATTTGCCTGCGCCTGTTCGGGCGACAGTTCCTGTGAGGCGATCTTCTCGGCCTCGTCGAACCGGCCTTGCAGGCCGACGACCAGCGCCAGGTTCTGGCGGACCCGGCTGTCCGCATTCGGCTGTTGCGCGGCCGAGCGCATATAGGTTTCGGCGGTGCGCAGATCACCTTCCAGCACATACGACATGCCAAGATTGGAGAGCACGGAAGGCTCGTTCGGCTTGAGGTCGAGCGCCTTGCGGTAAAGCTGGCGCGCATCGTCCTTCTGGCCGGTCTGGTCGAGAATGGCCGCTTCCGCCGACACCAGCCTCCAGTCGGGATATTCCGGTGTCTGAGCGCGGCGCACGGCGTCGAGCGCCGCCTCGAACTGGCCATTGGCGGCCAGCGCCTTGCCATAGGAGGCAAGCACGTCACGATCCTTGGGCAAAGCGATGGCGAGTTTGCGCATCACGGCCAGCGACTGGTCGGCGTCGCCATCCATCTGCAACGCCGCCGCATAGTTCGTCGCTATCCGCTTGTCGTTGGGGTTCTTCGCGTAGGATTGGCCAAGTGCGCCGGTGGCATTGTGCAGTTCGCCGGCCGACATGCTTTCAAGCGGTTTGCCGCTGGTGCGTGCGATAGAGCCGGTGGAGAGCTTGTCGGTTCCGCAACCGGCGACGCCCGCCGTCAGCGCCAGCACAAGAGCCATGGTGATGAGCCGTTTTCCCCTGATATTGATCCTGCGGTTGGTCGGCATGGCACCCTAAGCCTCCATTCATGCGCGGCCATTGCGTGGCCGTCTTCCCTCTCGCAGAAATATTCTGTTAACCCTAACGGACGGTTAAGAACGGCGACTCACACGGAGAACATCGCATGCCTGTCGAACTCGTCGGGAAGACATTGCCGGGCGCGTTGCCGGTCCATCTGGTCGCCAGGGACGGTCTGGACGCGGCCGGTCTTGCGCCGGCCGCCATCGCCTGGGCCAGGGTCAACGGCTTTTCCGGCGAGGCAGGCAGGACACTGGTCGTGCCCGGCGAAAACGGGGCGCTCGGCGGCGCCTTGTTCGGTATCGGCGATGGCGAAGGCGCGCTTGCCCTCGGCGCATTGTCGAAAGCCTTGCCGGAAGGCGACTGGCATTTCGCCTTGGCGCCAGCCGAGGCCGAACTCGCGGCGATCGCGCTGCTGCTCGGCGGTTATGTCTTCACCCGCTACGGCAAGAAGCCAGGCAGGGCGCTGCGCTTCGGCCTGCCGGCCGACGTCGATGCCGGGCGCGTTCGCCGCATTGTCGATGGCGTCTTCCTGACACGCGATCTGGTCAACACGCCGACCAGCGATATGGGTCCGGAAGATTTGGAGCAGGCGGTGCGGACCCTGGCCGCCAGGCACAAGGCCGAAGTCTCGGTGATCAAGGGTGACGATCTCCTCGACCGGAACTTCCCGATGATCCATGCGGTCGGCCGTGCGTCGACCAGCGCACCGCGCTTGCTCGACATGCGATGGGGGCAGCAAGACGCACCGAAGGTGACGCTGGTCGGCAAGGGCGTCTGCTTCGACACGGGCGGCCTCGACATCAAGCCATCGTCCGGCATGTTGCTGATGAAGAAGGACATGGGCGGTGCCGCCAATGTCCTTGGCCTCGCCTCGATGATCATGGCTGCCGGGCTGAATGTGCGGCTGCGCGTGCTCATTCCCGCGGTGGAAAATTCGATTGCCGGCAACGCCTTCCGGCCTGGCGACGTGCTGGTGAGCCGCAAGGGCATCACTGTCGAGATCGGCAACACGGATGCCGAGGGACGGCTGGTGCTGGCCGACGCGCTGGCGCTGGCCGACGAGGAGGAGCCGCAGCTTCTGGTCGACATGGCGACGCTGACCGGGGCTGCCCGTGTCGCGCTCGGCCCCGATCTGCCACCGTTCTACACCGGCGACGAAACGCTGGCATCCGATCTGGCGGAGGCTTCCGTCGCGACGGAGGATCCGCTGTGGCGCATGCCGCTGTGGCGGCCCTACGATGCAAAACTGTCGTCGAAGATCGCCGACATCAACAATGTCACCACGGACGGTTTCGCCGGCTCGATCACAGCGGCGTTGTTCCTGAAGCGCTTTGTCGAAAAAACCGCGGGCTGGGCGCATTTCGACATCTTCGCCTGGAACCCGGCTGACCGTCCGCATGGCCCCGCCGGCGGCGAGGCACAGGGCATCCGCGCGCTGGAGCGGATCATCGCGAAACGCTATGGCTGACAGTCGCAGGCGAAAGACGGCAATCGCTTTGACTGAAACGGAACCGAAACAATTTGCCGTCATGCTGGCGCGATGTCGATTGCGATGCGCCCGAGCCAGGCCTTGCGACTGTGGCAGCAGGTGATGCTGTCGCAGGTGCGCGACGACGCGCCCGATCTGACCATGCGCCAGACGGCGATCCTGTTCACCATCTATCTCGATCCGCCGCCGCACACCGTGCGCGGGCTCGCCGCCCGGCTCAATGTGACCAAGCCGGTGATCACCCGCGCCCTTGACACGATGGGCGCTTTGAAACTCGTCTCGCGCCATCGCGACGAGCTCGACAAGCGCAATGTTCTGATCAGGCGCACGGTCGAGGGCGCGCTCTTTGTCGAGCGCTTCGGCGATGGTATCATCGCCAAGGCGCTCGAACTGCCTATGTGAGCGACCTTTTCAACAGAGTGCTCGATTTGACTGCCAGGGATGCCCGCCTTCACGCTTTTCGCTCCGACCTTGCCGATGCACGGCTGAAGGGTGAGGTCGCCGCTGACCGCTTCGTCGCCGGCCGGCCGGCGCGGGTCATCGCGTCAGTGGCCGATATGCGCAAGGCGCCGCGGCCGGATGCCGGCGTCAACACGCAAGCGCTGTTCGGCGACGATGTCCTGGTCTTCGATGTCGCTGAAGGCTGGGCCTGGGTCCAGGCCGAACGCGACGGCTATGTCGGCTACGTCGCTGACACGATGCTGGGCAAACGGGACCATACGCCGACGCACATCGTCTGCGTGCCGCGCACCTTCCTCTACCCCGGGCCGGATCTGCGCTTTCCGATCGCCGGACAATTGTCGATGGGATCGACGGTGACAGTGACGGAGGCGGCCGAGGCGCGCGGTACGCACTATGCGGTCCTGCCGTCCGGCGAGGCGCTGATCGCAGGTCACCTGCGGCCGCTCAGTGAAGCTGTGTCCGACTATGTCGCGGTTGCCGAGGCGTTTCTAGGAACACCCTATCTCTGGGGCGGTACTTCCGGTTTCGGCATCGACTGTTCGGGGCTGGTGCAACTGGCGATGCGTATGGCCGGCAGAGACGTGCTGCGCGATTCCGACATGCAGGCGGTGACACTTGGCGAGACGCTGGAACCGGGACCTGATTTCTCCGGCTTGCGACGCGGCGATCTGGTGTTCTGGAAGGGCCATGTCGCCGTCATGACCGATGCCGACACGATGATCCACGCCAACGGCCACACCATGCTGGTGTCGCGCGAAGGCCTGAAGGATGCGGTTGACCGCATCGGTTATCTCTATGGTGGCCCGACAGGGTTCAGGAGGCCGTAGTGCTGTTTCTTCCTTCTCCCCTTGTGGGAGAAGGTGTCGCCGAAGGCGACGGATGAGGGGTGTTCCAGGGAACGCCAACGTCTCACTCCGCTGGAACACCCCTCATCCGTCTCGGCGCTCCGCGCCGATCCACCTTCTCCCACAAGGGGAGAAGGGAAGGGGGTCACGATCACCTTTTGTTCCGATTTTCCTTGGCGTTCGCGCGCCGTCGCGCTACCTCTGGCGGGTGACAGTTGAGCCGCGCCTTGCCGAACAGAATGCCGCCGTGGCCCTGCCCGAACCATTCCTCAGATGGTTTGGCGAGAAAGGCTGGTCGCCGCGCGCCCATCAGATCGAACTTCTGGCGAAGGCCCAGGCCGGTCAGTCGGTCCTGCTGATCGCGCCGACCGGCGCCGGCAAGACGCTGGCCGGCTTCCTGCCTTCGCTGACCGAACTGGCCAATCGGCCAAAGAGAAAGCCGGGCCAGGCGCAGCGCGGTATCCACACGCTCTACATCTCGCCGTTGAAGGCGCTTGCCGTCGATATCGAGCGCAATCTCGGCAAGCCGGTGGAAGAGATCGGGCTGCCCGTCACCATCGAGACGCGCACCGGCGACACGCCGGCGCACAAGCGCCAGCGCCAGAAACTGGTGCCGCCCGATATCCTGCTGACCACACCCGAACAACTGGCGCTGCTGATCGCGGCCGGCGATGCCAGACGCTTCTTCGAAGATCTGCGCTACGTCGTGCTCGACGAGCTGCATTCGCTGGTGACATCGAAACGCGGGCATCTGCTGGCGCTCGGCCTGGCACGGTTGCGCAGCTTTGTCCCTGGTCTGCAAACCATCGGGCTATCGGCGACGGTGGCCGAACCGGACGAGTTGCGGCGCTGGCTGGTCAGCCAGAATCCACCCAATGGTTCGACAGGCCATGACATGGCCGAACTGATCGTCGTCACCGGGGGTGCGAAACCGGAGATTTCCATCCTCGACTCCGAAGAGCGCGTGCCATGGGCAGGACATTCTGCGCGCTACGCCACGCCGGAAATCTATCGCGAAATCAAGCACCACAAGACGACCCTGCTGTTCGTCAACACGCGCAGCCAGGCGGAGCTGCTTTTCCAGGAATTGTGGCGGGTCAACGAGGACACCCTGCCGATCGCGCTGCATCACGGCTCGCTCGACGTCGCCCAGCGCCGGCGCGTCGAGAAGGCGATGGGCGAAAACGCGCTGCGCGCCATCGTCGCCACCTCGACGCTCGATCTCGGCATCGACTGGGGCGATGTCGATCTGGTCGTGCATGTCGGCGCGCCAAAGGGGGCGAGCCGGCTGGCACAGCGCATCGGCCGTGCCAACCACCGCATGGACGAGCCGTCCAAGGCGATCCTCATCCCCGCCAACCGCTTTGAGGTGCTGGAATGCCGGGCCGCCCTCGACGCCAACTATCTAGGCGCGCAGGACACGCCTCCGTTGATCAATGGCGGGCTCGATGTGCTGGCCCAGCATGTGCTCGGCTGCGCCTGCGGCGCGCCGTTCCGTGCCGATGACCTGTACGAGGAGGTGCGAACGGCAGCACCCTATGTCAGCCTCGACCGGCCGACATTCGACCGCGTCATCGATTTCGTTGCCACCGGCGGCTATGCGCTCAAGAATTACGAACGCTACGCCCGCATCCGTTTGAACAAGGATGGGTTGTGGCGGGTGTCCAATCCGCGCGTCGCCCAGCAATACAGGCTGAATGTCGGCACCATCATCGAGGTGCCGGCGCTGAATGTTCGATATGTGCAGGCCGGCAGCAAAGGCACGGCTTCGCGTGGCGGCCGGGTCCTCGGCAAGATCGAAGAGGCCTTCCTCGAAACGTTGACGCATGGCGACACGTTCATGTTCGCCGGCAAGGTGCTGCGCTTCGAGGGCATCCGCGAGAATGAATGCTTCGTGTCGAACGCGCCGGGCAGCGATGCCAAGGTGCCCTATTATGGAGGCGGCAAGTTTCCGCTTTCGACCTATCTCGCCGAACAGGTCCGCATCATGCTCGATGACCCGCAGCGATGGAAAAAGCTGCCCGAGCAGGTCGCCGACTGGCTGCGCTTCCAGGCCGACAAATCGGTGCTGCCCAAGCGCGACGACCTGCTGATCGAGACCTTTCCACGCGGCAATCGCCACTATCTGGTGGCTTACCCGTTCGAGGGCAGGCTGGCGCACCAGACGCTCGGCATGCTGCTCACCCGCCGCCTCGACAGGGCAGGAGCCAGGCCGCTCGGCTTCGTCGCCACCGATTATGCGCTGGCTATATGGTCACTGGGCGACATGGGCGCGATGTTCAAAGCCAGGAAGCCTTCGCTGAGCGCACTTTTCGACCAGGACATGCTGGGCGACGACCTCGAAGCCTGGCTGGCCGACAGCTGGCTTCTCAAGCGCACCTTCCGCAACTGCGCGCTGATTTCCGGATTGATCGAGAAACGCCACCCTGGCCAGGAGAAGAGCGGCCGCCAGGTCACGGTCTCGACCGACCTGATCTATGATGTGCTGCGCAGCCATGAACCGGACCACATCCTGCTGCAGGCCACACGCGCCGATGCGGCGACCGGCCTGCTCGATGTCAGCAGACTTGCCGACATGCTCTCGCGCATCCAGGGTCGAATCGTGCATAAGGCTCTCGAACAGATATCGCCGCTCGCCGTGCCGATCATGCTCGAGATCGGCAAGATGCCGGTGAACGGCGAAGCCGATGAGACATTGCTGATGGATGCGGCGACGCTGGTCGCAGAGGCCATGGGGCCGGAGATGGTCGAGGAATGAATTTTTCGCTGGCGCGCACATCGCTGATCGCCGAGGCCGACCTTGTCGGCATATCAGGCGAATGCGCCGTCTGCGACCCGCGCGGCGTGCTTTATTTTCCGGATCTGCGGCTTCTGGCCGTGTCCGACCTGCATCTGGAAAAGGGCTCGTCGCTGGCACGCCGCGGCACGCTGATTCCGCCCTACGACACCGGCGCGACCTTGCTGCGGCTTCAGGCCGTCATCGCTGACTACCAGCCGTCGATCGTCATCAGCCTGGGCGACAGCTTTCACGATGGCGGTGGCGCCCAGCGCATGCATGCAAGCTTCCGCGAGCGGCTGGAGGCGTTGATATCAGGCCGGCAATGGTTCTGGGTCGCCGGCAATCATGACCCGGAAGCGCCAGCCGACCTGCCTGGCGAGACGGTGCGTGAACTTGCCATCGGCTCGCTGCTGTTCCGGCATGAGCCGTCGAAGCAGCGTGTCGAAGGCGAAATAGCGGGCCATCTGCATCCCTGCGCCCGCATCGTCCAGCAGGGCCGCTCGGTGCGGCGCCGCTGCTTTGCCGGCGACGGCGGCCGCATGATCATGCCGGCCTTCGGCGCCTATACCGGTTCGCTCAACGTTCTCGACCGCGCCTATGCCGGGCTGTTCCGGCTGGACACCCTGATGGCCTATATGCTGGGCGCCCAACGCATCTTTGCCATTTCCGGCTCGATGCTGCGGCCGGGCTAAACAGCCCTACCTGCCGTAATAAAGCGTAACCGTGTGCTTCGCCTCTGCAAAAAACAGCCAGCGCTCGACCAGCATGCCGGCGAACTGGATTGCAGCAGCGAGTACCGACAGCAACGCTGCCAGCGGCCAGGGCAGGGCGAACACAATGGCGAGCAGCCCCAAGGGCAACGCGAAGGCCAGAAGCTGCGTGATCTGGCGCAGCCGCGCGCCATGCTTGCGCGCGATGCGGAAACCCATTTCCTTGAGCAGGTAATTCTCTTCGGTATGCGGCCATTCCAGCGACCGCACCGTACCTCCCGCCAGCCCGGTCGCGGTGTTGGCGGTGGTCGGGATCTCCAGCCGGTCATTGTAGCGCCAGGTCGCCAGCTTCCAGCCCCAGCCGGTCAAGGTCAGCAGCAGGCAAGCCGCCAGCTGCACCTTCGAACCAAGCGCAAAGCCCTGCAGCAGCGCGTTCAGCAGCACGCTGCCGGTCATTGCCGAGAAGATGAGATAGCCGGGCAGGGTGAAGCGGCTATGCCATTGGGCGATCGGCTTCAGCGACGCATAAATCATGCCGGTGGTGCAGACGGTGATGATTGCGCCGATGGTGGCCAGAGATCCGGCGATGCCGACCCAGCCATCGGTCTTGCCGAAGAATATCCAACCGATGCCGAACAGTCCCGCCGGAATGAAGGTGATGACCGAGGCAACACCTTCGCGCGACAGCCATGAACTGCGCCATTGTGAGAACGCCCGCCAGGCGCGTTCGGGGCGGCCGAGATGACCCGTCGAGGACAACAGGCCGGCTACGATCAGGCCGAGCGCCAGCCCCATGCCGATGAAGCCCAGCCAGAAATCGGGTGGGATGATCTGGAAGCCTCCGAGCGTGCCCAGCAGCGCGAGCAGGCCGTAGCCCGCGCCGGTGGCAGTGGTGAAGAAGACGACGGAGAAGGCTGGATGCATGGGTCAGTTCGAAAGCATGCGGTCGACCCAGCCGAGGAAACCGCCGTCGGCCCGCACCGGTTCCAATGCCGGCGCGGCCACCGATGCGGCGCGCGCGGTGTGGGCGCGTGGCGGCAAATATTTGTTGGTCGGGCGATAGCCGAGCTCCGGCATCAGGTCGACGCCGCCACGCTCGGCCACCAGTTGCGAGACCGCCGACAGGGGATCGCCGAGATCACCGAAATGCCGGGCGCTGGTCGGGCAGGCGGCGACGCAGGCCGGCACGCGGTCTTCTTCGGCCAGATTGTCATTGTAGATGCGGTCGACACACAGCGTGCATTTCTTCATCACCCCGACATCGGTGTCGAATTCGCGTGCTCCATAAGGACAGGCCCAACTGCACAATTTGCAGCCGATGCACTTGTCCTCGTCGATCAGCACGATGCCGTCCGAAGCCCGCTTGTAGGAGGCGCCAGTCGGGCAGACGGTGACGCAGGCCGGCGTCTCGCAATGCAGGCAGGAGCGCGGGAAGTTCACCGTCCGTCCGCCCATCTCGGTGGTGTGCTCATAGCTGTGCACGCGGTTGAACCAGACGCCGTCGACATGGCCGCCATAGGGATCGATGTCGGTCAGCGGCGCCATGTGGCCGCCGGTGTTCCATTCCTTGCAGGCGGTGACACAGGCCTGGCAGCCGACGCAGGTATCGAGGTCGATCACAAGGCCGAGTTTCTTGTCGCTTTGACTTGGCAGACAGGTCATTTGGTCGCCTCTCTCGCCCTGCGGAATTCGGCGCCGAAAGTCAGTCTGTCGGGCGAGGGTTCGAAATGCGGCGGCTGCAGGAAACGCTGGAACTGCGGCTCGGTGAACCCGGCTTCTTCGGCTGCGCATTTGACGATGCGCACGCGCAGGTCGAACCACGCAGCCTGGCCCGTCACCGGATCGGAATTCGAATAGCGTTTGCCCTGCGCGTCAGCCGAGGTCTGGTCGCCGATGATATGGTTGAGCAGGAAGCCGCGATTGCTCTCGGCCGCGTCGTCCTTCAGCCCCCAGCTGCCGCGCCTTTTGCCGATGGCGTTCCAGGTCCAGACCGTGCTTTCGTTCACCCCGTCGATCAGCTTGATCTGCCCCTTCACTCTGCCGTTGATGCTTTCGATCCACACCCAGTCGTCATCGACAAGGCCGAGACCGGCTGCCGTCCGGTGATGCACGAACAGCCGGTTCTGGCTGGTGATCTGCCGCAGCCACGCATTCTGCGAACCCCAGGAGTGGTACATGTGCATCGGCCGCTGCGTCAGCGCATGCAGCGGATATTTTTCGAGGTCGACGACCGCTTCCTCGAAGGGCATGTGCCAGAACGGCAGCGGGTCCATGTAGGTCTCGGTGCGCTGGCGATCGCCTTTCGGCGGCACCACACGGCCATGGCCACGCGCGGCGAGCCTGAAGCGCTGCATAGGCTCCGAGTAGAGCTGGAAAACGATCGGTTCGGCTTTCGGGATAAAACCCATCTGCACCGCGAAGTCGAGATAGGAGCGGTTGGCCATCTTGTAATAGCGCTGGTCGTCCGCGAAATCATGATGCCAGAAGCCGCCATTGTCGATGTAGCGCTGCAACTGGTCCGGGTTGGCCTCACCCCTGCCGGTCGAGGTCCCATCCTTGCCGCGCCAGCCGGCGAGCGGGCCGATGCCGGGCGTGCGCTCATGGTTGACGATGTAGTCGGCATAGTCGCGGTATCTGGGCGAGCCGTCCTCATCGACGAAACCAGGCAGGCCGAGCCGGGCGCCGAGTTCGATCAGCACCGACTGGAACGGCCGGACGTCGCGGTCGGGCTCGATGACGGGATGGCGGATGGCGTCGCCCGGTCCGTCGGCATGACTGATCGGCCGGTCGAGCAGGCTGATGCAGTCGTGGCGCTCAAGATAGGTCGTGTCCGGCAGCACCAGATCGGCGAACGGCACGGTCTCGGAATAATAGGCGTCGGAATAGATGATGAAAGGGATCTTGTAGTTGCCCGCTTCGTCGCTGTCGGTCAGCATCGCCATGGTCTCGACGGTGTTCATCGAGGAATTCCACGCCATGTTCGACATGTACATCATCAGCGTGTCGATCTTGTAGGGATCGCCTGCCCAGGCGTTGCGGATGACGGTGTGCATCAGGCCGTGCGCGGCCAGCGGCGCGTCCCACGAATAGGCCTTGTCGATGCGAAGCGGCGTGCCGGCCTCGTCGACCAGCAAATCGTCCGGCCCGCAGACGAAGCCGAGCGGCATGCCGTCGAGCGGCGTCATCGGCTTGACGGTCTTGCCCGCCGGCTTCGGTCCGGGCGGCGCGGATCGAGGGTAGGGCGGCTTGAAGCGGAAGCCGCCGGGGACATCCACCGTGCCCAACAGCACCTGAAGGAGATGGATGGCGCGGCAGGTGTGAAAACCGTTCGAATGGGCAGAGATGCCGCGCATGGCGTGCATCGAGACAGGCCGCCCCTTGATCGTCTCGTGGCGGCGCCCGGCCCAGTCGGTCCAGGCGATCGGCAATTCGATCGTCTGTTCGAAGGCGACATGGGCGAGTTCGGCGGCGATCCTGCGGATCGTGTCGGCGGCAATGCCGCAGCGCTCGGCGACCGAGTCCGGTGCGTAACTCTCATCGAGGTAGCTGTCGGCGATCAACTGGAACACCGGGACGCAGCGGCGCCCGCCGATCGTGAAGCTGCCGGTCAGCGCCGGTTTCGCACCGGCATCGGCGGCACTGACCGGTGTTTTGGCCACTCTGTTCCAAGCCAGCGGATTTCCGTCGGCGTCGCGCACGAACAGCCCGTCATCGGCAGCACCTGGCTCCTGCACGACGAGAACATGGGCATTGGTGTAGCGCAGCAGATACTCGAGATCGACGCGACCCGCCTTGAGCAATTCGTGGATGAGGGCGAACACGAACAGGCCGTCTGTTCCGGGTCGGATGCCGATCCAGTCATCGGCAATGGCATTGTAGCCGGTGCGGCACGGATTGATCGAGACGACCTTGGCGCCGCGCGCCTTGAGCTTGCCGAGACCGATCTTGATCGGGTTGGAATCGTGATCCTCGGCGACACCGAACAGCATGAAATACCGGGTGTTGTCCCAGTCGGGCTCGCCGAACTCCCAGAACGAACCGCCGATCGTATAGAGGCCGCCGGCCGCCATGTTGACCGAACAGAAGCCGCCATGGGCGGCGAAGTTCGGCGTACCGAACTGGCTCGCCCACCAGCCGGTCAGCGACTGCGACTGGTCGCGGCCGGTGAAGAAGGCGAGTTTCCTGGGGTCGGTCCGGCGGATGTTCGACAGCCGTTCCGTAGCGATAGAAAACGCCTCCTCCCACTCGATCTCGCGGAACTCGCCGGAGCCGCGCGGGCCGGCGCGCAGCAATGGCTTCTTCAGCCTTGCCGGGCTGTAATGCTGCATGATGCCGGAGCTGCCCTTGCCGCAGATCACGCCGCGATTGACCGGGTGGTCCTTGTTGCCGTTGATGTAGCGGACCTTGCCATCCTTGATGTGTACATCGATTCCGCAGCGGCAGGCGCACATGTAGCAGGTCGTCTTGGCGATGCTGTCGGAAACGGCAGGCGAGGTGTCGACGCCGTCGCCTTCGTCGGGCGCTCGCGTGTCGGCAAGCGGGCGTTGCGATGGTGCCGAATTCGCGCCGCGCGGCGGTCCCTGCATCATGATCCGGTGGCGCCTGTACGGCGCATGGATTTGGCCCGCGTCTTCGGTCCGGGGCCGCGCATGTAATGCTCTTCCGGGTGGTAGCGATGACCGGCAAGCCGCCGCCTTATGCCGCGGATCCAATGCGCAAGCAGGGATCTGAAACGCCCGATCATTCTGCTCTCTGCGATCTTTCGGCGAATTTTTTCTAACTTCGCCGGAAAACTTAGAATAAAGCTATCGATCTGTCTAATCAGTTGTTCTTGTAAATTCGATCGATATTGGTTCTTAATACGGACATGACCCTGGACCAGTTGCGGATTTTCGTCGCCGTCGCCGAGCGCGGCCATATGACCAAGGCGGCGGAACTGCTGGGCATTTCGCAGTCGGCGGCATCGGCGGCCATCCGGGCGCTTGAAGAACAGCACGGCGTCCACCTGTTCAACCGCGTCGGCCGCAACATCGAGCTTGCCCAGACCGGCCATCGGTTCCTGCCCGAGGCCAAGGCCGTGCTCGAACGGGCCGCCGCTGCCCGCAATGTGCTGGAGCATGTCTCGCAGACCGTCACCGGCAGCCTCTCGATCGCCGCCAGCCAGACCATCGCCAGCTACTGGCTGCCGCGCCGGCTGGCTTCCTTCCACGAAGCCTATCCGGCCGTCAGGCTGAGCGTCTCCATCGGCAACACCAGGCAGGTCGAGGCCAATGTCCTCGATGGCGCGGCGGATCTGGGCCTGGTCGAAGGCCGCACCGAGTCCGATATCCTGCGCCGCACCAAGGTCGACGTCGACAGGCTGATGCTGGTGGTTGCCAGCGCGCATCCGGAGATCCCCGAAGTCGCGCCCGGCCGCCCTGACATCAAGGGCCTGCGCTGGATCATCCGCGAGGGTGGTTCGGGTACGCGCGAGGTGCTGGAGGATCTGGCACGCCACGAAGGGATTTCGCTCGCCGACCTCCAGATATTCCTGGTGCTGCCGAGCAATGAAGCTATTCGCCAGGCGGTCGAGGCGGGGGCCGGCGCCACCATCATCTCCGAGCTTGTCGCGGCTCGCGCCGTGGCCGAAGGCGGTCTGAGATCGGTGCCGCTCGAACTGCCGAAACGCGACTTCGCCATGATCACCCATCGCGATCGCCAGGCAAGCCTGGCCCAGATGGCGCTCAAGGCGCATCTGGGTACGTCGGACCGACGGTGAGGGTTCGCTGAGATTCAGGTCAGGCCGAGTCGAAAATGGTTGGTTCCGAGAACCGGAACGGAGCGTACGTTCGGGTACGCGAGTACCGGAAGCGCAGAAGACGGCCATTTGCAGGCCGGCATCACCTGAATATCAATGGACCCGGTCAGCCGAACTTGCGTTGCGCATCCAGCGCCAGGCCAAGTCCGACCGAGCCGAACATGTCGCCTTCGATGACGGATGCCTGCGGCACCAGCGACAGGATCTCTCGTTTGGCCAGCGGGATCGCGGTCGATCCGCCGGTCAGGAACACCGCGGTGATGTCGGACGGCTTCACCTCAGCGTCCCTGATAGTCTGCCCGACCGTTGCGGTGACCCGCTCGATGTCCCTGTCAATCGTCGCGTCGAGCCCGCTGCGCGTGATTTCGGCGGTGAACTCCGCACCCGGCAGCTTCACAGCGACCTCTGCGGATGACCTGTCGGTCAGCTCTATCTTGGCCTTCTCGACACGTGCGGCCAGCGCGTGTCCGTAGCGGTGTTCGACGACGTGGATGAAACGGTCGACCAGGTCGGCGCGCTCGGCCTCGTAGCGGATCTGGCGCAGATGCGTCATCGCCTTGGCGGTGTAGACCAGGTTGATGCGCTGCCATGTGGCGAGGTCGATGAAATAGCTTGCCGGCAGGTTGCGCTTGCCGTCCTTGGTCGGCGTCAAATAGCCGAGCTGCGGCATGACATGGGCGATGCTCAGCAGCCGGTCGAAATCCGTACCGCCGATATGGACGCCCCGGCTGGCCAGGATGTCGTCCTTGCGGTCCGGCGAACGGGAGCGCTGCGGCGAGACCCGCACGATCGAGAAGTCCGACGTGCCGCCGCCCATATCGATGATCAGCGCCAGTTCCTCGCGTGTCACCTTCTGCTCGTAGTCGAGCGCCGCCGCGATCGGCTCGAACTGGAAAGCGATGTGCTTGAAGCCCTGGGCACGCGCGGCGTTCTCGAGTTCGCTTTGCGCCTTCGCGTCGGCCTCGGCATCGTCATCGACGAATTGCACCGGCCGGCCAAGAACGACGGTCTCGACCGTATCGCCGGCATCGGCTTCCAGCCTCTTCTTGAGATGGCCAAGGAACATGCCGACGATCTCCATGAAGCCGATCGACCGCGATTTGATGCGGGTCTTTTCATGGGCCAGCGAACTGCCGAGCACGCTCTTCAGCGAACGCATCAGCCGGCCTTCGATGCTGTCGGTGTAATTGGCGATGGCCTGGCGGCCAAAGCAGGTGCGGTTGTCCTCGAAGTTGAAGAACACGGCACTGGGCAGCGTGACCTGGCCGTTCTCCAGCGCGACGAGGCGCGGCTGCCCGTTGCGGACCACGCCCACGGTGGAGTTCGAAGTGCCGAAGTCGATGCCGCCGAAGGCTGGTCGCATGACAAGTTCCTGCATTTGTCGTCGGCGAGCCGACAGGCGCCATGAGAAATCGCGCGCTGTCCGGGGACGGGCTGCTCTGCCGAACCGAATTGTTTGTGTCTGCCATTTGGCTGGGGAGCGCGGTCTACCGCATGCCTCGGCAAAGGGAAACCACTTTTCGGGGAAAATCCTAATCTCGCCGGAAGATCAGCCTTCCGAGCCAGCCGGTCAGCATGGCCAGCGATATCGCGAAGACACCGTAGAGGAAGGAATAATTGTGCGCGACACGGAAGATCGACTGCTCGAAACCGGATTTGCGGATTTCGAGCTGGGCCGAGCTTTCCTTGATGAACAGACCGCTCTTGAACAGGAACGCGCGGGCTTTGTGGGTTCCAACCGGCACATTTGGCGCCAGCCTCACTGTGGCGCGGAAAAGGTTCTGCGACAGGAATTGCACGCCGCCGATATTCTCGCTGTAGAGGCCGGTCGCCGACTTGCGCTCCCGCAGTGCTGCCGTGAACTCCTCGATCGTCGCCGGGCTGTCGCCGGCATCGGCGGGCTGCATATAGAGGTTGGAGGCGCCGAGCGACAGCTGCTTGTAGCTGTTGGGTTCGGTGATGTCCTGCAGCGGCCGCGTCGTCGCCACCGAATAGGAGACCGGCACGTTTTCGAAGGTCTCAGAGTCCAGATTGACCCAGACGCCGAGCACCCTGTCCTTGCGGCGCACCACCACCGGTTTGGGCGGACCTTCGAGCACGACGATGACGTCGTAGCGGCCCTGGCGCGCGACGAGTGGATCCGGGTTTTCCAGCGAACCGAAGATGGTCAGATCGGCCCCGGAAAAACCGGCGGTGATCGAGACGTTGTCGGTGGAGAGACCGATCTGGATGCCTTCGGTCAGCGGGATCTGTGCCTTCGCCGGCACGGCGGCCGCAAGCAGCGACAGGACAATGGCGGTTGCGAATGTGCTGCGAGCCTTCATCAGTTGAGGCCCGCGGCAGACAGCGAATAGAGGTTGGGCGGGGTGACGAAAAGATCGATCGCCAATCGTATCGCCACCGCCAGCACCAGCAGTGCCAGCAAGGCCCTGAGCTGCTCGCCGCGCAGCCTCTGGCCGGCCTTGGCACCGTACTGCGCGCCGGCGACGCCGCCCGCCATCAACAGGAAGGCCAGCACGACATCGACTGTCTGGTTGGTGGTGGCGTGGACCAGCGTCGTGTAGGCGGAGGTGAAGATGATCTGGAACAGCGAGGTGCCGATGACGACATTGGTCGGCACTTTCAGCAGATAGATCAGTGCCGGCACCATGATGAAGCCGCCGCCGACACCCATGATCGACGACAGGAAGCCGATGCCGGCGCCAAGCCCAAGGACGGGGATGACGCTGACGAACAGTTTTGACGCCCTGAAGCGCATCTTCAGCGGCAAGCGGTGGATCCAGTTGTGCTGGCCGGATTTCTTCAGCACCGGCGCCGCACCGCTGCGCGTCGCGCGCAGCGCATTGACGCTTTCGACCAGCATCAGCCCGCCGACGGTGCCGAGCAGCACGACGTAGAGCAGCGAGATGAACAGGTCGAGCTGGCCGAGCCTGCGCAGGAAGGCGAAGACGTAGATGCCGCCGGTGGAACCGACAATGCCGCCGGCCAGCAACACCCCGCCGAGCTTGAGGTCGAGCGTCCCTCGCTTCATGTGCGAAAGGACGCCCGAGACGGAGGAGGCGATGACCTGGTTGGCGCCGGTGGCGACAGCGATCGCCGGGGGGATGTTGTAGAAGATCAACAGCGGCGTGATGAGGAAGCCGCCGCCGACGCCGAACATGCCCGACAGGAAACCCACCGCCGCGCCCATGGCCAGCAGGACGAAGATATTGACGGAAATTTCCGCGATCGGGAGATAGATGCCCACCCGTCAGTCTCGATCAGTTCTGCCTGTCGGCGAATGCAACCGTTGCGGGCATCTTGGACCGACAAGCCAATTCGTTCTTGCGCCGGAGGTGCTGCGAAGTCAAACCGCGCTACGCCGCCGAAACAAAAAACATCTCAATCAGTTAACAGGCGAATGTGTGGCAAGGGCGTCGTGGAAGCGACGCCTCTGCCGTTATTTGCGCGCCAGCAGTGCCTTCACCAGGTTTTCGTCGACTTCGCCGGTCGCCGCCATCTTGTTGTCGGTCTGGAAAGCCATGATCGCGGTCTTCGTTTTCTGGCCCATCTTGCCGTCGGCGCCGCCGGCGTCGTAGCCGTTCTTGTTGAGAATGCGCTGGATGTTCTGGACGGCCTTCTTCATGTCGATGCTGGCGGTCGTCTGCGGCGCGCCGTCCTGCCAGGACTCGGGAATGTCGGCCGAGTTGGCTGCCGCATCCAGCGGCTTCGCCTTCCACAGCTCGGTCGCGGCGCGGGCGCGCTCGAGCTGCTCGGGCCGCAGCGCATTGGCGATCTCGTCACGCTTGGCCGCCGCATCCTTGTCGCCGGTCTTGGCGACGAGCGCGAACCATTTGTAGGACTCCTCGAGGTTCTGCTTCATGCCGACGCCCTTGGCGGCGAGGATGCCGAGATTGAACTGGCTGTCCTTGACGCCGACGTCGGCCGCCGCCTGGAACCAGTGCGCGGCCGATTCATTGTCGGTCACGCCGTCAGCCGCCATGGCAAACAGCACGGCCAGATTGTGCATGCCGCTGGCGTTGCCCTGTGCCGCGGAAAGCTGGTACCAGGTCTTCGCCTTCTTGATGTCGCGCGCGACGCCGATGCCCTTTTCGTAGAAATTTCCGATACGGTATTCGGCCGGCGCGAAGCCGAGTTCCGCCGATTTCTCGTACCATTTGGCCGCTGCCGCCATGTCTTCCTTGACGCCGCGCGACTCGGCATAGCGCGAGCCGATTTCGAACAGCGCCTTGGCGTCGCCGCTGGCAGCGGCATCACGCAAGGCGGCCGGGCCGGCGTCAGCAGGAATGTCGAATTTTGCCGTCGTCGCCGGCGAAGCGTCCACCGGCGGAACCGCGCCCGTGGTGTCCTTGGCGGTGGTCGGCTCTGTCGCCACAGGCTGGATGCCGGTGGCGGTATCGGTATCGGCAGGTTCGGCGGCGACCGGAACGGTCGAGGCCGGCGCAACCGAAGCTGTCGTCGTTTCGGACGCCGCTGGGTTCGCATCGGCCGATGTAGCCAAGGCGACGGGGGCGGGAACCGGTTCTGCGATCGGCGCGGCACCCGTCGACGGCTCGGCGCCTGGCGGCGCGGCAATCATGCTTTGCGCGGCCATGTCGTCCTTGGTTGCCGGTGCGGATGGCTCGGCCTGTCTGACGGTGCGGTCAGGCATGCTTTCCACTGCCGCGGGCTGCGCGTCCGTCTTTGGCTGGCTCGCGGCATCGAGCGAGGCGGTTTGTACCGGCTGCGAGGCGACGATCGGCGCAACGTCGTTGCTTGCCACCTGGGCGGGATCGGCGAAGAAGGCCTTGCCCAGTTGCAGGGCGCCCAGCGCCAGCAGGATCGCGGTTGTCCCCATCAGGATCGGCTTGCGCCGTGCCTTGAGCAGGTCGCCGATCCGCAGTGCCTTCACCGGTCCGGTCACCGTCGACTGGCGCTTCAGCGCATCGGCCTCGGCGGCCGCGGCCTGCGCCGCGCGCCGGGCAGCGGCGATGAAATCCGATTTCGCGGCATCGGTGTCGCTGGGCTTGGCCGGCTGGCCGCGCTCGTCACGCACGCGCTTCATGATGGCATTGAGGTCAGGTGCGCCGGAGCCGGGCTCCAGCGGCCGGTTGGCCATTTTCGGATCGAGCGGCTCGTCGAGATCGACGCTCGGTATTGGGGCACTCGGCGCTGAGCCGGCCAGTGGCGGGATATCCGCCTCCTTCTTGCCCTTGAAGGCGCGGGCCAGCCCGCCGAACAACGATTTGCGGCCGCCGGCCTGTCCGCCTTTCTCGGCGATCGTGTCCGAACCGAGCGCGGCCATGGCCGCCGCCGCGGCAGCCTCGGCCGGCGTGCGCGTGCCAATGCCAATACCCAGGTCGCTACGCATACCCAGGTCGCCGCGTGCACCCGGCTCATTGCGCAGGATGGCGGCGGCACGGCCATCGAGATCTGCCATGTCCCCAGTCAATGGCAGGGGCTGATCGATATCCATCGACGGCGCGTCGACGGCCATTTTGGGTCGGCGCACGCCGCGCCAGTTGCTCGGCTCGGCCGGTGCCGCATCCAGCAATTCGCTCATCGCCTCGACCGGCTCGCCGGGTTCGAGCGAACCCAGCCGGTCGACGATCTTGAGCAACGTATCGTGGATGGCCTCGAACGTTCTCGAATTGCGTTCGTCGGAGCGCCGCGTCAGTGTTTCAAGCGTCTTCAAATCCTGGGCGAGGCCGGAAACCGCGGTCGCATTGGCGCTCGAACCGGCCAGCGATTGCACTGCGTTCTCGGCCGCTTCGCGCGCCGCGCCGAGAATGGAATCGCGGGTTCCTGCGAGCGACTTTTCAATTTCGTTGAGACGCGGGCTGATGTCCTCGAATTCCGGCAGCGGGGTGCTGGGCTTGGAAAGATGAGCCGACAGGCCGGCAACCTGTGCTTCCAGGCTGCGGATCAGCGCCGGATCGATGCCGGCGACCTGTGCGGCCGACGCGTCCAGCCGGCTTGAAATGTCTTCGAGCCGGCTCTCCAGTCCGCGGATCGCCGCTTCGCCCGCGGGATCGGGCACACGCGTTTCAAGGCGCTTGGCGAGCGCCGTAAAGCGGGCATCGATGGCTTCCATGATGCCGACGCTGTCGACCTGCGGCATGCGCTGAACCTCGTCCAGCCTGCGCTCGAGATCGCGGAACAGCATGTTGCCCTGTTCGATGGCGTCACCCTGGCGGCGTTCCATCATGCTCGACAGCACGTCGAAGCGTTGCTCCAGCCCATGGAAGATGTAGTCGGCGTCAGGCATGGCGGGTGCCTGGTCGATCTTGTCGGCGATGAATGCGATCTGCTTGGCCAGGCGCTCCATCGCCTGCTCCGGCAGATTGGCGCGGCCGGCGAGTTCGTCGACCCGGCCCGACAGCGTGCTCAACCGTTCCATGACCGCGTTGCCGGGACGATCCTGCGCCACTTCCTGGATCTGGCCGGCAAGCGAGTCGATCCGTCTCTCTATGCGCTCGAAAGCCTCGTGGTCGAATGAATTGGCTTGCGCGGCGACCGTCGATGCCACGATGGCGCGGGAAATCTCGTCCAGCCGCTCGTCGATCATGCCAAGCGTGTCGCTGCCGCGATTGTCTTGCTGGCTGGCGAAATGGTCGACAGCGCCGGCAAGCGTGCGCACCTTCTCCTCCAGCGAGCGCAGCGACAACGATTCCGGCAAATTGTTGACGGCATTGCTGATCTGCTCGAGCCGGGCGGTGAGAGCAGACAGGCCCGGGTCGTCCGAGCGCTTGCGCTGGTCGGCGTCGACGCGGTCTTCGAACGCCGTCCAGCGGCGATCGAAATCGTCCCAGCGGCGGTCGACCTTCTGCACGCTCTCTTCGCGTGCCAGCGTTTCGAGTGCGGCTTTGACCTGTTCGAGCTCGAGCCGCAGCATGTTGACGCTTCTGTCGTCGCTCTTCTCGGCCAGGGTCTGGATGGCGCCCGAAAGACGCTCGAACTCAAGGCCGAGTTCAGCACTGCCCTTGGCCGAAGCACCGGGCCTTGCGCCTGACTGGAAGGCCCGCTCGATGTCCTTGCGCAGCGCTTCGAATTCCCGCTGCAGGCCTGCGGTCATCTGGTGGCGCAATTCCTCGCGCATGCCGCGCAATTCGCCGGCGATCTTGCCGACCATGGCAACGCCATCCTCCTGGCCGCGCACGCGATCGATATCGCGGGCAATGGCCTGGTAATTCTGCTCGAAAGCGGCGGCTCCCTGCATCGGGCTCTTCGGACGCGACGCGGGCTGCGGGTCCTCATACCAGCGCTGCTGGCCAGAGGGCCGGGCGGCGGGGTAGCGCGCATCGGCACCATATTGGCGGGGATCGGGTTGGCGGAGTTCGGGACGTGCCATCGGATCCTCGCGCGTCCGCTCCAGCCGCTGCTCCAGTGTCTCCAGCGACTGGTTCAACTGATCGAGCGTGGTCTGCGGCCTGCGCTGCCTGCCGGCATTGAGTGTATCGAGATAGGACCGCTTGCTGTTCATCGGTGCGTCCGTCTTTCAGAATGGCTGGCTCGCGGCCAGTTCCCCCAGGTCCCTATCGGAACGAAGGCGACCGGCGGCGATGCCGCGGCGGAAGACGAGCTTCCCGGGCTCTCGCCCGCGCTCCGAAAAACCGTGAAAAATTCGATACAGGATAAACACGGGTAGCCGACGCGCCCACATTTCCCCCAACGTGGTAAACAACGCGTTAACCAAACTTAAGAAATCGAAAGGATGTTGGCTGCCGGCCTGACGGTGCGGCATAAAGGGCGGGGCGCAGAACGCCCTTGCGTCATCCTGCGGCAATCGGTATAGAATTGACGTAAACGTAAAAGGCGCATTGAGCGCATGTTTGCGATTTGTTTGTTGAAACCACGACTGGAAGCAGGCCCCCGCTTCCAGTCAGGCGACGCACGGTCCAGGACCGCGACGCCACCAGACGGGGAAAGCCAGTGACCATGAAGCTTATCTCGGCCGGCGAGACCGCGGCCAATACCAATATGTCTGCCGAAGCCGGCGAGGACCTCGTCCGCATCGGCGAGATGGCGAAGAAATATGGAGTGACGCTGCGCACGCTGCGTTTCTACGAAGACAAGGGCCTGCTCAACCCGCAGCGCGACGGTTCGACCCGTCTCTACACGCGCCGCGACAAGGCCCGCCTCAAGCTGATCCTGCTTGGCCGCAAGGTCGGATTCTCGCTGCGCGACGTCAAGCAGATGATGGATCTCTACGATCCCACCGGTTCAAACACCAAGCAGCTCAAGCTTGCGCTGGACAAGTCGGAAAAGCAGCTTGCCCGCCTGCAGAAGCAACGGGCGCTGATCGACGACGCCATCAACGAGCTCAGCGGCTCGATGTCGGCGGTGCGCCAGATGCTGAGCGAGCGTTCGGCGCCGCAGGCGAGCGCCGCCAGCTGAAGCAATTCCGTCAGGAATTGCGCCAGACACCAAGTCGTCTGCTGATTGTCCGAGTTCTGTCTAGCCGCATGGCCTGCCACGCGGCTTTTCGTTGTCCTGGCCCACTCTTATGGCCTTTCGGCGCTGGCTTGCGCAACGTCGCGCCGCTACGCTCATTGCTCCAGGGGGCGGGGAATCTTGTCGCATCGAGAAAATTGACGTTTACGCAAACGTCAATTTTTGCTATCCCGCTCCCAATATGGGTCCGCATGCCGCCCTGGCTTGTCTTCGGGGCATTCGGACCGGGTTTGCAGGGTGGAGAAAAAGCATGCCGACATACAGGGCTCCGGTCCAGGATACGCTGTTCGTGCTCAACGAGGTTCTGGGTTATCAGCGTTATTCGAACCTTCCCGGATTTGCCGACGCCACGCCCGATGTGCTCGAGGCGATCCTCGCCGAAGGCGCCAAGCTCGCCGAAAACGTCATGCATCCGCTGAACCGTGTCGGCGACATGGAAGGCTGTGTGCGTCACGACGATGGCTCGGTGACCACGCCGAAAGGCTTCAGGGAGGCCTTCGACCAGTACCGCGAGGGCGGCTGGATGGGATTGGCCGCACCCGTCGAGTTCGGCGGCCAGGGCCTGCCCTATGCCGTGCACACCGCCGTCGCCGAATATATGGTCTCGGCCAATATGTCCTTGATGATGTATCCGGGCCTGACGCAAGGCGCGATCGCGGCAATCATCACCCACGGCACCGACGAGCAGAAGGCGACATGGTTGCCGAGGATGATCGAGGGTGCCTGGACCGGCACCATGAACCTGACCGAGCCGCATTGCGGCACGGATCTCGGCCTGTTGCGGACCAAAGCGGTGCCGAACGGCGATGGCACCTATAAGATTTCAGGCCAGAAGATCTTCATCTCGGCCGGCGAACACGACATGTCGGACAACATCGTCCATCTGGTGCTGGCCCGCATCGAGGGTGCGCCGGAAGGCGTCAAGGGCATCTCGTTGTTCATCGTGCCGAAGCTCAAGCTCGACCCGTCGGGCAATCCGGGCAACAGGAACACCGTCTCCTGCGGCTCGATCGAGGAGAAGATGGGCATCCACGGCAATTCGACCTGCGTCATGAACTATGACGAGGCTGAGGGCACGCTGCTCGGCGAGCCCAATGGCGGCCTGAAGGCGATGTTCACGATGATGAACGAGGCGCGCCTCGGTGTCGGCCTGCAGGGGTTGTCGCTGTCGGAGATCGCCTATCAGAACGCTGTCGGCTACGCCAAGGACCGTTTGCAGGGCCGCTCATTGTCTGGGCCGAAGGCGCCGGACAAGAAGGCCGATCCAATCATCGTCCATCCCGACATCCGCCGCAGCCTGATGACCATGAAAGCCTTCAACGAGGCCGGCCGCGCGCTGGCGCTGTGGACGGCGATCAAGTCCGACATCGCCCACCGCTCCGGCGATGACAAGGATCGCCAGGCCGCCGACGACTACACCGGCCTGATGACGCCGGTGGTCAAGGGCGTGCTCACCGACAAAGGGTTCGACCACGCCGTCATGGCGCAGCAGGTGTTCGGCGGTCACGGTTATATCGAAGAGTACGGCATGAGCCAGTTCGTGCGCGATGCCCGCATCGCCATGATCTATGAGGGCGCCAATGGCATCCAGGCGCTCGACCTCGTCGGCCGCAAGCTTGGTTTGCATGGCGGCCGCGCCGTGCAGGCCTTCTTCAAGGAGGTTGGCGAATTCTGCGAGGAGAACCGCGCTAACGAGAAGATGGCGCCGTTCACCAAGGCGTTGAAGAAAGGTCTCAACGATTTGCAGGCGGCGACCATGTGGCTGGTGCAGAACGGCATGGCCAAGCCCGACAATGCGGGTGCCGCCTCGACCGACTACATGCATCTCTTCGGCCTGGTCGCTCTGGGCTATATGTGGGCGCAGATGGCCAAGGTGGCACTTGGTAAGACGGACGCCAATGGCGCGCAATCTTTCTACGACAACAAGGTCGTGACGGGGCGCTTCTTCATGGAGCGGATCATGCCGGAGACATCGGCTCATCTCGCCCGCATTTCGAGCGGCGCCGACACATTGATGGCACTGCCGGCGGAAGCGTTCTAAGCTCGACCTCACTGGCCTTTCTGTCTGTCGATACGCGGAGGAAATCGTGGCGACAAATCCCGCCGAAGTGCTCTCTTTGCCGAAGCCCGCCTGGGCGGCGGACGAAGTCGGCATGCTCTACGACATGGCGCATCGTTTCATGTCGGAGGAGATCGCGCCGCGCTACGACGAGTTCGAGAAGAACGAGATGGTCGATCGCGAAAGCTGGCTGAAGGCAGGTTCCGCCGGCCTGCTCTGCGCTTCTATGCCGGAGGAATATGGCGGCTCCGGCGGCACCTTCGCGCATGAGAGCGCCATCATCGAGGCCATCGGCCATGTCGGCGTCGACGGGTTCGGCATCGGCCTGCACAATTCGATCGTCGCCCCTTACATCCTCCACTACGGCTCCGAGGAGCAGAAAAAGAAATGGCTGCCGAAGCTGGCGACCGGCGAGCTGATCGGGGCCATCGCCATGACCGAGCCCGGCGCCGGCTCCGATCTGCAGGGCGTCAAGACGCGGGCGCAGAAGGATGGCAACCAATACAAGATCAATGGTTCCAAGACCTTCATCACCAACGGCCAGCTTGCGAACTTCATCATCGTCGTTACCAAGACCGATCCGGAGAAGGGGGCCAAGGGAACCTCGCTGATCGTCGTCGAGACCGACGAGGTGGAAGGTTTCCAGCGCGGCCGTAACCTCGACAAGATCGGGCTCAAGGCCAACGACACGTCGGAGCTGTTCTTCAACGACATGCGCGTGCCGACCTCCAACCTGCTCGGCCACGAGGAAGGTCAGGGCTTCGTCCAGTTGATGCAGCAACTGCCGCAGGAGCGGCTGCAGATCGGCACGGGCGCCATCGCCATGATCGAGCGGGCGCTGGCGCTGACCATCGACTACGTCAAGGAGCGCAAGGCGTTCGGCAAGGCGATCATCGATTTCCAGAACACCCAGTTCAAGCTGGCCGAACTCAAGACCGAGGCCACCATCGGCCGCGTCTTCTACAATGATTGCGTCACCCGCCACATCGCGGGCGGCCTCGATCCCGTGACAGCGTCGATGGCCAAGTACTGGCTCAGCGACCTGCAGGGAAAAGTCGTCGACGAATGCCTTCAACTGCATGGCGGCTATGGCTACATGAATGAATACCCGATCGCCCGCATGTTCCGCGACGCCCGCGTCCAGCGCATCTACGGCGGCACCAACGAGATCATGAAATTGCTGATCGGACGCTCTCTCTGAAGGCGACATCAGGCAAACCCAAGGAGCAAGCAAATGGCTGAAGCTTATGTCTATGACGCCGTGCGCACACCGCGCGGCAAGGGCAAGAAAGACGGATCGCTGCACGAGGTGCCGGCGGTGCGGCTTGCCGCCAAGACGCTCGAAGCGCTGCGCGACCGCAATGGGCTGGACACTGCAAACGTCGACGACATCATCTTCGGCTGCGTCGATCCGGTCGGCGAGGCGGGTTCGGTCATTCCGCGCGCCGCCGCCTTCGAGGCCGGCTACGACACCAAGGCGCCCGGCATGCAGATCTCACGCTTCTGCGCTTCCGGGCTCGACGCCATCAATTTCGGTGCCGCCAAGATCGCGCAGGGAGCGGACGAGATCGTCATTGCCGGCGGTGTTGAATCGATGTCGCGCGTCGGCATGGGCGCCTCGGGCGGTGCCTGGTTCATGGATCCTTCGGTCGGCCTGCCCGGCTGGTTCGTGCCGCAAGGCATCTCGGCCGACCTGATCGCCACCAAATACGGCTTCAGCAGAGACGACGTCGACGCCTATGCGGTCGAGAGCCAGAAGCGCGCCGCCAAATCCTGGGCGGATGGCCGCTTCAAGAAATCCGTCATCCCGATCAAGGACCAGAACGGCCTGACCATCCTCGACCATGACGAGCATATGCGCCCGTCGACCGACATGCAGTCGCTGGCCTCGCTCAACCCGTCCTTCGTCATGCCCGGCGAAATGGGCGGCTTCGATGCGGTCGCGGTGCAGAAGCATCCCGAAGTGGAAGAGGTCAACCATGTCCATCATGCCGGCAATTCGTCCGGCATCGTCGATGGTGCGGCGGCCGTGCTGCTCGGTTCGAAGAAGGCCGGCAAGGCGATGGGGCTGAAGCCCCGCGCGCGTATCCGCACCTTCGCCAACATCGGCTCCGAGCCTGTGCTGATGCTGACCGGTCCGGTCGACGTCACCGAGAAGCTGTTGAAGCGCGCCAAGATGAAGCTCTCGGACATCGACCTGTTCGAACTCAACGAAGCCTTCGCTTCGGTGGTGCTGCGCTACATGCAGGCTTTCGACATTCCGCATGACAAGATCAACGTCAATGGCGGTGCCATCGCCATGGGTCATCCGCTCGGCGCCACCGGCGCGATGATCTTCGGCACGGTGCTGGACGAACTCGAGCGGCGCGATCTCAACACCGCTCTGGTGACGCTGTGCATCGGCGCCGGCATGGGCACCGCAACCATCATCGAACGCGTCTGACGGGGAGAGAAACGATGAGCTACACCAATTTCACCCTCGACACCGACGCCGACGGCATTGCGCTGGTCACCTGGGACATGCCCGGCCGTTCGATGAACGTCTTCACCGAAGAGGCGATGCGGGAATTGAACGCCATTGTCGACAAGGTGGCTGGTGACGCCGCCATCAAGGGCGCCGTGATCACCTCCGGCAAGGATACCTTCTCCGGCGGTGCCGATATCTCTTTGCTGCAGAAGATGCTGACGACCTTCGCCGCGGAAAAGGGCAAGGACGCCGAAAAGGCGACCAAGGCGCTGTTCGACAATGCCGGCATGATGACCGGCCTGTTCCGCAAGCTGGAAACTTGCGGAAAGCCGTGGGTGTCGGCGATCAACGGCACCTGCATGGGCGGCGCCTTCGAATTGTCGCTCGCCTGCCACGGCCGTGTCGCCGCCGACAGCGACAAGGTGAAGATGGCGCTTCCCGAGGTGAAGATCGGCATCTTCCCGGGCGCCGGCGGCACCCAGCGCGTGCCGCGGCTGACCGATCAGCAGCAGGCGTTGCAGATGCTGACCTCCGGCCAGACGCTGTCGCCGCAGAAGGCCAAGTCGATGGGCCTGATCCATGAGATCGCCGAGCCGGCCAGGTTGGTCGAGACCGCCAAGGCGATGATCAGGAATGGCCTGAAGCCGGTGGCGCCATGGGACGAGAAAGGTTTCAAGCTGCCAGGCGGCCAGATCTATTCGCCGGCCGGTTTCAATCTGTGGCCGCCGGCGATCGCCATCCTGCGTCGCGAGACCTATGGCAACTATCCGGCCGCCGCCGCGATCCTCAAATGCGTCTATGAAGGCCTGCTGGTGCCATTCGACACCGCCTTGCGCATCGAGCAGCGCTATTTCACCGAGATCATGCAGACCAGGGAAGCGGCGGCGATGATCCGCTCGTTGTTTGTGTCGCTGCAGGAACTGAACAAGGGCGCCCGCCGCCCGGCCGGCGTGCCCGAAACCAAGTTCAAGAAGATCGGCATTCTCGGCGCCGGCTTCATGGGCGCCGGCATCGCCTATGTCACCGCCAAGGCCGGCATCCCGGTGGTGCTGCTCGACCGTGATCTGGAGTCGGCCGCCAAGGGCAAGGCGCATTCCGACAGCCTGGTCTCGGATCAGGTCAAGAAGGGCCGCGCCAAGCCGGAGGACAAGGACAAACTGCTGTCGCTGATCACGCCGACGGCGGACTACGCCGACCTTGCCGGCTGCGATCTGGTGGTCGAGGCGGTGTTCGAGGATTCGGGCGTCAAGAAGAGCGCCACCGAACAGGCGGAAGCCGTGTTGAAGCCATCGGCGATCTTCGCGTCGAACACCTCCACCATCCCGATCTCGTCGCTGGCCAAGAATTCGGCGCGGCCGAAGAATTTCATCGGCATCCATTTCTTCTCGCCGGTCGACAAGATGATGCTGGTCGAGATCATTTTGGGCAAGAAGACCGGCGACAAGGCGCTGGCCACCGCGATCGACTTCGTTCGCGCCATCAAGAAGACGCCGATCGTCGTCAACGACACCCGCGGCTTCTACGTCAACCGCTGCGTGCTGCGCTACATGTCGGAAGCCTACAAGATGCTGATCGAAGGTGTGCCCGCGCCGATGATCGAGAACGCGGCGAAGGCAGCCGGCATGCCGGTCGGCCCCCTGGCGCTGACCGACGAAACGGCCATCGACCTTGCCCAGAAGATCATGAAGCAGACCATCAGGGATTTGGGCGACAAGGCGGTCGATCCCAAGCAGATGGCGCTGATCAACACCATGGTCGACGATCACGGCCGCTTCGGCCGCAAGAACGGCAAGGGTTTTTACGATTATCCGGCCAAGCCCGCCAAGAAGAAGCTGTGGCCGGGCCTCAAGGAGCTCTATCCGCAGCTTGCGCCCGAGAAGGTCGATTATGAGGAGCTGCAGCAGCGGCTTCTGGTCACCATCGCGCTGGAAGCGGCACGGGTGATGGAAGAAGGCATCGTCACCGACCCGCGCGAGGCCGATGTCGGCTCGATCCTCGCTTTCGGCTTCGCTCCCTATACCGGCGGTGCGCTGTCCTACATCGACGGCATCGGCGCCAAGGCGTTCGTCAAGATCGCCAGAAACCTGCAGAAGAAATACGGCGCCGAGTTCAAGGCGCCCAAGCTGCTGCTCGACATGGCCGAGAAGGGTGAGAGCTTCTATCAGCGCTTCGATCCCTATGCGAAAGGCGAGACCAGGAAAGCGGCGTGAGTAAGCCTTGCACTGTGGACAAGATGGCGGTCCGGGGTTAGAACAGGGAAGGTATTTTTTCCTGTTCAAAGGAGAGCGACACATGCTCTCGCATGACCGTGTCTGGGCTGCCATTGATGCTCTTGCCGAGCGCTATTCGCTTTCGGCCTCGGGGCTGGCCAAGCGTGCGGGGCTCGATTCCACCGCCTTCAACAAGTCGAAGCGCCTGTCGTCGGATGGCCGGCCGCGCTGGCCCTCGACCGAATCACTGGCAAAGATCATGGAGGCAACGGGCGCTTCCCTCGACGAATTCACCGGTTTGATTGAAGGTCGGGCCGGGGCCAGCCATGCGGCTTCGGTCGCCCGCCGAAGCTCCGTGCCGCTGCTCGGCTTTGCCCAGGCCGGCGCCGGCGGCTTCTTCGACGATGCCGGCTTTCCAGCCGGGCAGGGCTGGGATCTGATCGAACTGCCGACGCAATCGACCGAGAGTTCCTATGCTTTGCAGGTGCAGGGCGATTCCATGCTGCCGCTCTACCGCAATGGCGACGTCCTCATCGTCGAACCGGGCGCCGTTACCCGCAAGGGCGATCGCGTCGTCGTCAAGACCACATCAGGCGAAGTGATGGCCAAGGTGCTCGAGCGCCAGACCGTCAGGTCGATTGCGCTGGTCTCGCTCAATCCCGATCATCCCGACCGCGATATTCCCATGCGCGATGTCGAATGGGTGGCGCGGATTGTCTGGGCAAGCCAATAGGTCAAGCTGGTGCGGCTTCTCCATCATGCGCTGGCGGTTCTGATGGTCCCTGTGATGGCAGCCATCATCGTCACTGGCGGTCACACTCTGAAAGGTAGCGAAAGCGTCATTACGGTGGACCAGCTTGATCCGGGCGCCGATGCGATGGCGCAGCAGGCTGCCGGGACGCTGCCCGAGGAGCCAGCCACATCGGCCATCGCAGTTCCGCAGCCGCCGAAGCCGGCGACGCATTCGAGGGCGATCGATCCCGAAATCGTCGCGCCGCCGGAACTGCCCGCCGACGGGCTTGAACGGATCGAGCCGCGCGAGCCGCTGAGCAAACTCGCGCTGGCCGTGCCGCCCAAGCCGAAAATGCCTGACGACTGGAACGGCACAAAGCTGTTCCAGCCGGTTGCGCCGGCCGCCGGCTTGATCGAGGCGAAGGGCTACTCGGTCGCGGTTTCCGGCATCGACATCGTCAGGCAGGACGAGATTTGCAGCGAGGACGGCAAGTCCTGGCCGTGCGGTGTCCGGGCGAGGACAGCGTTCCGCGCCTTCCTGCGCGGCCGCGCGGTGGTCTGCACGGTGCCGCCGCAGGGCGGCCGCGACCGGATCGCAGCCGAGTGCCGGATCGGCAAGCAGGATGTCGGTCAGTGGCTGGTCGAAAATGGCTGGGCGCGCGCCGCCAAGGGCGGCCCCTATGTCGAGGCCGGCGACAAGGCGCGCACGGGCAAGAAGGGCATTTTCGGATCGGCGCCCGATCTGTCGGGCATGCCGGCGATGCCGGCCGCGCCAAGCCCGGCACCTCAGGCGCCGGGTTCGATCCTGGAAGAGGTCGACGGCGTGCTCAAGCCAGCTGACCAGCCAGCGCCCGCTCAATGAGCGCACGCGTCTCGGCAACGCCATAGAGTGCTGCGAACGAGCCGAAGCGCGGGCCGCGCTCCTGGCCGATCAGCACCTGGTAGATCATCTGGAAGAAGGCGCCCGATACGCCGGGGCCGCCTTCCGGGCTCTGCTTGGAATGATCCTGATAGCGCTCGATCCTGCGTGCGACGTTGAGCGAGGCGTTCTGGATCGCTTCGCCGCTGGCGTCGGCGGGCAGCGCGCCAAGTGCTTCGTCGAGGGCTGCCAGCGCTTCGCGCTCGACCTCGTCGGCGGGCCGGAAGGTTTTCGTCGGCTTCACGAAATCGTCGAAATAGCGGATCGCATGGCCGACCAGCCGGTCGAGCTCTGGATGCGTCGCCGGCGTCACGCCTTGCGTATGACGTGAAATGAACCCCCACAGCACATCCTTGTTCTGCGCGTTGGAAGCGCTGACCAGATTGAGCAGCAGAGAAAACGGCACCGGCATGTCGATCGCGGGCGGGTTGCCGTCATGCATATGCCAGACCGGGTTGCCCAGCCGCTCCTTCCAGTCCTGGCGGGGATAGGCGGCGAGGAACGTGTAGTATTCATCCACGGCCCGCGGGATAACGTCGAAATACAGCTTCTTGGCCTGCCGCGGCCGTTGGTACATGTAGAGCCCGAGGCTTTCGGTCGGCGCATAGGTCAGCCACTCGTCGATGGTCAGCCCGTTGCCCTTCGACTTCGAGATCTTCTGGCCGTTCTCGTCGAGGAACAGTTCGTAGACGAAATGCTCCGGCGCCCGTCCGCCCAGAATGTTGCAGATACGGTCGTAGACCACCGCATTGGTCTGGTGGTCCTTGCCGAACATTTCGAAATCGACGCCAAGCGCTGCCCAGCGCATGCCGAAATCCGGCTTCCACTGCAGCTTCACGCGGCCGCCGGTGATCGAAAGCGTGGTCTCGGTGCCCTCGTCGTCGAAGGTGATGGTGCCGGCTTTGGCGTCGACATGCTTCATGGGCACGTAAAGCACGCGGCCGCTCTTCGGCGAGATCGGCAGGAACGGGCTGTAGGTCGCCTGCCGCTCGGGCCCGAGCGTCGGTAGCATCACCGCCATGATCTGCTCATAGCGCTCGGCGGCGCGCTTGAGCATCGCGTCGAAACGGCCGGCCTTGTAGTATTGGGTCGCGCTGGCGAACTCGTAGTCGAAGCCGAACGTGTCGAGGAAGCGGCAGAGCATCGCATTGTTGTGGTCGGCGAAGCTCGCATAGTCGCCGCCGAAGGGGTTGGGGACCGACGACAGCGGCTTGTGCAGATGCGGCTCGAGTGCGGCGCGGTCCGGCACGCTGTCGGGTATCTTGCGCATGCCGTCCATATCGTCGGAAAAGCACAGCAGCTTGGTCGCGACCTTGTCCTGCGTCAGGACACGGAAGGCATGGCGCACCATCGAGGTGCGCGCCACCTCGCCGAATGTGCCGATATGCGGCAGGCCGGACGGCCCGTAGCCGGTCTCGAACAGGACCGTTTGCGGAAAGTCGGCGCCTTTGTAGCGCTCGATGATCTTTTTGGCTTCCTCGAACGGCCACGCCTTGCTTTCGGTCGCGGCCGCCAGCAGCTCGGGGTTGAGATCGATGATGTTTGATCCCGCCATGTCACAGTTTTCCAAATCATCTGCCGGCCCGAAGGCGGGCCGCAGCAAGGGTTTTTCAACCGGTCTCTAGGCGTGCAGCGCCGGAGCGTCAACGCGTGCGGCGCTTTTTCCTTGCGGTGCAGAACGGGCGTTCCTAACTTCGAGGCCCGGTTCAAGGAGAAAAAATTGCCGACACCTCATGAAGCCCTGATCTATCTGATGGTCATCACCTCGGCCTCCGACCGCGACATGACCGATGTTGAACTGGCACGGATCGGCGAGGTCGTCCGCTCCTGGCCGGTGTTCGAGGACTTCAACCACGACAGGCTGGTCGGCGTCGCCCAGGACTGCCAGAAGCGCCTGCACGAAAAGGATGGGCTGGAGGGCGTGCTGGCCGAAGTCGCCGAGGTCTTGCCCGAGCGGCTGCGCGACACCGCCTATGCCGCCGCCTTCGAGGTTGCCGCCGTCGACCTCGAAATGCGCATGGAAGAGGTGCGGGTGCTGCAGCTGATCCGGCGTCAGCTCGATCTCGACACGCTGACGGTTGCTGCCATCGGCCGCGCGGCCAAGGCGCGGCTGCGTACCCTGACCTGAAAGTCCTTGGCTTTAGAAAAAACTGACGGGGAAATAGCGCAGATAAAATTCGGCGAACGTGCCTTTCATTGAAATTTCCTGCAGCGCGTAGTCGATCGCTGCGGCCAGCGCCGGATTGTCCGCTTTGGTGGCGATGGCCATGCCCGTGCCCAGATATTCGGGCGCCAGATAGGGCCCGCCGGCAAAGCGGCAGCAGCCCGCCGCGTCCGAGCCACCCAGCCAGAAAGCCAGGCGCATGCCGTCGCCGAAGGCGGCGTCGACCTTGCCGGCCTTGAGATCGGCATACAGTTCTTCCGGCCTGTCGAAAGGGACGACCTGGACCGTGTTGAAATAGTCGCGCAGCATGCGCTCATGCGCCGAGCCTGATATCACGCCGACACGCTTGCCGTGCAATTTGTCAAAGACGGGCTCGGTCAGCGCCTTGCCCTTCGGCATGATGAAGCGCGCCGGAAACTGCAGATAGGAGCGTGAGAAGGCGTAGGTCGCGCGCGATTCCGGTGTTGCGGCGATGCCGGCGATGATCGCCTCGCCTTCGCCTTTCTGCAGTGCGCCTTCCAGCTCGGCCCAGGGCAGGGCCTGGATCTGGCATTTTTCGACAATGCCAAGCTCGGCGCAGATGGCGCGTGCCAGATCGATGTGGAAGCCGGACAGCTTTCCCGCACCGTCGAGGAAGTTGAAAGGCGGGAAGTCCGTGGTGGTGAGGAACCTCAGCCGGGGCAGCTTCGAAAGGTCTGGCTTGGGCAGCCGCTCCTTGGCATCCCACAGCACCGGAACCTGAGGCGCCGCGGCGCGCGCACCGTCGGCGAACGACAGCAACCCGATCAGCATCGCAAAGGCGAAGGACCTCCATCGGAACGCCAAGATAAAACTCCGCCACAGTCGTGCTCGCACCGGTTTTGGTACGAAAATGGTACAGGCACAATGGTTTTTGATTTCAACCCGCCGATTTCAGGATATGATTTAGCCGGTTTGCAAATCAGCTTCGGTCGCCTCGGTGAGAGGGAGCCACAAAATAAGTATGCGATTTGCAATCCGTGGTCGGTGGCGAAGTGTAAATCATGCACGCATCATTGGCCGCAATGCACAAGGCAACATGGGGTTGATGTTGCGATGGGTCAGTTCGATCGCACGCTGGAATACATAGACCAACTGCAGCACGCCGCAACGGCGGCGGCGGTCTGCGAAAGGCTGCTGGGCATAACATCGGATTTCGGTCTCACCGCACTGATGGCGGGAACCGTCCCGCAGCCAGGCACGCCGGCCGGCCAGCAAAAGCAGCATGTGCTTCTCTGCGATTGGCCTGGCGAGTGGCTGGAGCGCTATGTCGCGCGCAACTATGTCGATCATGACCCGGTCGTCAGCCATATGAAACAGTTGCAGGCGCCCTTCCAGTGGCACGAGGCGTCCCAAGGCATCCGCATAGACAAGAGCAGCGGCGAGGTGATGGGCGATGCCGGCGCCTTCAAACTGCGCGATGGGTTGGCCTTTCCGCTGATCACGCTCGACGGCCAGATCGTCATGGTGTCGCTGGGCGGCGAGGCCGTGGAATTGTCCGCCGCCGAATTCGGCCAGGTGTCGCTGGTCTCGACCTACGCGGTTGGCCGCGCCATGCAACTCCACACCATGGCGAACAAGACCATCGATCATATCGTGCTGACGCCGCGCGAGCGCGAATGCCTGCAATGGGCCGCCGTCGGCAAGTCCGAATGGGAGATTTCGCAAATCCTCGGCATTTCCGAACACACCTCGGAGAAACATCTTCTTAACGCCAAAAGCAAACTAGGTGCCGTCAACAGGGTGCAGGCCGTCGCGGAAGCGATACGGCGCGGCTACATTAGTTAGGTCGGCCGTGCCGACCTGAAATCCTTGCCTACGCGATCACGCAATTTTCTCATCAAAGCACGGCCGTATCTTCCTCTGAACGCAGGAGACGGCGGAATGCTTTTTTCCCTTACAACCCAGGAATTGATGGAACGTCCCGACCTTTGGGAGGCCGTCCATCGTTTGCGCTACAAGATATTCGTCGAGGAGATGGGGTGGGATGACCTCAGGCGCCCCGACGGGCTCGAACTCGACCAGTTCGATCACGACGAGGCGGTCCATCAGATCGTCATCAGGGGCGGTGAAGTGGCGGGTTATCAGAGGATGTTGCCGACGACGCGGCCACATCTGCTGACCGAGGTCTTGACCGATCTTTCCGAAGGAACGCCGCCGTCGGGTCCAAACATCTGGGAATTGACCCGCTATGCGGTGGCTCCCGGTTTTCGCGATGGTCGTCGCGGCGTTTCGACCGTCGGCACCGAACTGATTGCCGGTTTCGTCGAGTGGGGGCTGAAGCGCGGCGTCGACAAGGTGATCATCGAGTTCGAGCCGATGTGGGTGCTGCGCGCCTTGCAACTGCATTTCCTGGCGACCCCGCTTGGCTATCAGCGCACCTATGGCAACCAGCAGGTGGTCGCCACCTTGCTGACCTTCAACGAGCACACACTCGATGTGGTGCGGTCGCGCCGCAATCATTTTGCTCCCGTGCTGGCCAGGGGATATCCCGACATGCTCGGGCAAAGGCGTGCGTCATGAGATCGGAGACAGTCATGAGCACACATCCGCAACCTGAACTTCGCAACCACACGCTGGTGGTCACCGTGTCGTCGAGTGACGGCCGGCCGGTGCTGGACAGGAGGGCCTATGAAAGCCTGGCAAGGACCTTCCATGAAGCAGCCGACAATGAGGAGGTTCGCGTCGTCGTCTTGCGCGGCCTGGCAGGCTGTTTCTGTCTGGGCGGCGACTTCTCCGAATTCCTCGACGCCACCAAGCACCAGAAACTGATCGCCGCCGTCACCGACCTGTTCCGCACGCTGGCGACGTTTCCAAAGCCCATCCTTGCCTGCGTCGATGGCGATGCCGTCGGTGTCGGCTGCACCATCCTGTTCCATTGCGACATGGTGATCGCGTCCGATGAGAGCACGTTCAGGGTGCCGTTCGTCGATTTCGGCCTGGTGCCGGATGCGGCGACCAGCATCCTGGCGCCGCAGAAGCTCGGCTACGCCGGTGCCTTCCGCTTCTTCTGCCTCGGCGACACGCTTCGCGCCGAAGATGCCAGGGCGCTCGGCCTGGTCGCGGAGATCGTGCCGGGAGGCACCGTCGAGGAGGCGGCCCTTGGTCGGGCAAGACAGCTCGTCAAGAAGCCGGTCGCCGCCCTGCTGCAGACGCGCGGCCTGCTGAAGGGGAACACCGAGGCCCTCTGCGACCGCATCGATCAGGAGATCTCGCTTTTCCAGCAGGCGCTGCAGGATGATACGACGCTGCGGCGATTGCAGCGTATCGCCAGGCTGGCGGCTTAAGCATCGTGATTGCGTCGCGCGGTTCCTTGCCGCGCGACGCAAAAAAGCGTCAATCCTGTTTTCCCAGGAATGACGGCCCTTCGCCGATGATCTTCTTGTCTTCCTTGCCGATGATTTCGAGATCGCGCCCCTCATAGGGCAGAGACGACAGGATGCGCCGCATGACCGCCAGCCGCGCGCGCCGTTTGTCATTGGCCCGTACGATGATCCACGGCGCGAATTCCTTGTGGGTGCGCTCGAACATTGTGTCGCGCACCTTGGTGTAGTCGTCCCACTTGGTGATGCCCGCAACGTCGATGGGCGAAAACTTCCAGCTCTTCAGCGGGCTGTAGCGGCGGTCGTGGAAGCGCTCAAGCTGCGTTTCCCGGCCGATGTTCAGCCAGAATTTGAAGAAGTGGATCCCCTCGTTGGAGATCATCCGCTCGAAATGCGGCGTCTCGTCGAGAAACTGCTCGTGCTGCTGCGGCGTGCAGAAACCCATCACCGGCTCGACGCCGGCGCGATTGTACCAGGAGCGGTCGAAGGTGACGAATTCGCCTGAAGTCGGGAAATGGTCGACATAGCGCTGGTAGTACCATTGCCCCAGTTCGGTCGGGGTCGGCTTGGTCAGCGCCACGTTGCGTGCCGTGCGCGGATTGAGGTACTGGCGCACCACGAAGATCGTGCCGCCCTTGCCGGCAGCGTCGCGGCCCTCGAACAGCGCCATCACCCGTTTGCCGGTCGACTGCAGCCAGGCCTGCGCCTTGACCAGCTCGATCTGCAGCTTCTCGAGCGTCTCGTCATACTCATCACTTTTCATCTTCTTGTCGTAGGGATAGCCGCCGGCAGTCAGCTTGTTGTCCTCGACCCAGTCGGGAAGCACGGGGCTTTCGATGTCGAACTCCCGCTCCTTGCCGCCGATCCTGATCTTCAGCGGCCCCGAAGTTGGTGCGGCGGGACTTTCCTTGGCTTTTTTCATCGAGACGAACCCTTTCCAGCTTCCGGACTCATGCTATGGGGAGCCTCCGGAACGGTCTAGTGGAAGTTTTTCCGCCACCGTGGACCGGGTGCGAAGGCATGGGGTGCGGGCCCGCGGGCAGATGGCTGACCTGGACACAGAGCAGAGAGGCATCACGCAAACCATGGCCGCACGGCTGTGGAACAGCCGCTGGCTGCTTGCGGCCGGCGTCGTCGCGGTCGTCGCCGTTTATGCCTTGGCCGGGATTTCAGCCTATGTCGTCCTTGCGGCGCTGCTGTTGCTGTTTGCAGCGGCAATACTGCCGGCCGCCGGCGCGCGCCAATCCACTGGCAGCGGAGCCGCCATCGAGGCCACCGGCCTGCAGAGGCTCTCGGGTGAATATCTGGCCGCCGCCGTCGCCGATCCGCTGATCATCTTCGACCGGGCTGCCACCATCGTCCATGCCAACGCCGCCGCCTTCGCCGCTTTCGGCGGCATCGCGCCAGGCATGTCGCTGTCGCTGAAATTCCGGGCGCCGGAAATGCAGGCTCTGCTGGATGGCGTGCTATCGGGCGATGTCGCCTCCGATATCGTCGACTATACGGAGAAGCTGCCGGTCGAACGGGCTTACCGGGTGAGCGTGTCCTCGGTCGGTCATGCCACCGATCTCTATGTGCTGGTGTTCAAGGACCAGAGCGAAGCACGCAGGATCGACCGCATGCGCGCCGACTTCATCGCCAATGCCAGCCACGAACTGCGCACCCCACTTGCCTCCATCGCCGGCTTTATCGAAACGCTGCGCGGGCCAGCCCGCAACGACGCGGCGGCGCGCGACCAGTTTCTGCAGATCATGCAGAGCCAGACCGGCCGCATGGCGCGTCTGATCGACGATTTGTTGTCGCTGTCGCGGCTCGAGATGAAACCCTATCTGAAGCCGGGAACCGAGGTGGACCTGCGCCAGACCGTCGACAGCGTCATCGACTCGCTCGGACCGCTGGCCAGCGAAAACGCCGTTGCCATCGAGCGGCGCTACGCCGATGGACCGCTTCATGTGCCTGGCGATCGCGATGAGCTTTTCCAGGTTTTCGAGAACCTCCTGGAAAACGCCTGCAAATACGGGCAGTCGGGTGGGCGCGTGGTTGTATCCATAGCGCATAGCGATGCCGGATCAGAGCCGGGCATCGACGTGACGATCAGGGACTTTGGCCCTGGCATTCCCGAGGAGCACATTCCGCGCATTACCGAGCGCTTCTATCGCGTCGATGTCGAGACCAGCCGGACCCAGAAAGGCACCGGCCTCGGCCTGTCGATCGTCAAGCATATACTGACGCGCCACAACGCCCGGCTTTCGATCAAGTCCGAAGTCGGCAACGGCGCGGCATTCTCGGTTCATTTGCCGGCGCACTGATATCGCCCTAATTCAAGGGCACTGTTTCTTTTTTCTGTCATCCGGCTAGCGTATCAGCGGGGATTCGAGGAAACGACTCAAAATCAAAACACCCCGTGGGAAGGCATTTGCCATGCAGTCCGTGCACATCGTCAGCGCTTATGACGAGGAGTTGAAATATCTGTCGAAGCGCATCGCCGCGATGGGTGGCCATGCCGAGCGCATGGTCGAACAGGCGGTCACCGCTCTCGTCAATGCCGACCCGGGCCTTGCCCAGAAGGTCATCCGCGACGATACCGTACTGGACGAGGGCCAGCGCGAAATCGACGACAAGGCGATCATCATCATTGCCAAGCGTCAGCCGATGGCGGCGGATTTGCGCGAGATCGTCGGGACCATCCGCATCTCCGCCGACCTCGAACGGGTTGGCGATCTCGCCAAGAACGTTGCCAAGCGGGTGGTCGCCGTCACCGACGGACGCCAGCCGACCAGCCTGTTCCGCGGCCTCGAGGCTCTGTCCAACCTGGCGTTGACCCAGCTCAAGGAAGTGCTCGACGTCTACGCGTCCCGTTCGGTGGAGAAGATCGGCTTCGTGCGCGATCGTGACGACCAGATCGACGCCATGTACACATCGCTGTTTCGCGAATTGCTGACCTACATGATGGAAGACCCGCGTAACATCACCCCCTGCACGCATCTGCTGTTTTGCGCCAAGAACATCGAGCGTATCGGTGATCACGCCACCAACATAGCCGAGACCATCTATTACATCGTCACCGGCGATCAGTTGCCGGCTGAGCGGCCCAAGGGCGACAAGACCGACAAAATCAGCCTTTCCGAGACGCAGCCGGTGAAGTGAACGCCGCCTCTCGAACCCTCACCCGATTTACGATAAGCTTTCCGGGCCTTGCCTCTATCCTCGTCCGTGGATTTGCTCCGGGAGGTCGTGATGGAAAATGTTCGGAACCTGACCCCGGCGCCTGCGCCGATATCCGGCATTATCGCTTGCGGCGTTTACACGGCGGGGCGCCGCATCGCCGACATTCCCATCGAGGAAGCCGGCGAATGGGCAAAAAAATCCGGTCATGTCGTCTGGATCGGCCTGTTGGAGCCCGACCGTAACCTGTTGCTGCGCGTCCAGGCGCAGTTTCACCTGCATGAGCTGGCGATCGAGGATGCCGAGCACCCGCACCAGCGGCCGAAGATCGAGCAATATGGCGACGCCTTGTTCATCGTCGCCCGCACCGCGCAGCTGATCGAGGGCCGGGTCACCTTCGGCGAGACCCATTTGTTCGTCGGCTCAGGCTACATCGTCAGCGTCAGGCACGGTCCCTCGACGTCCTATGCCGCCGTTCGTCAGCACTGGGAAAGCTGCCCGCACTCGCTGGCCAAGGGCGAGGATTTCGTCCTCTATGCCATTCTCGATTTCATCGTCGACAATTACATGCCGGTGCTCGAGCAGATCGAGGACGAGGTCGAGGCGATCGAGGACAAGGTTCTGCTGAAGCCGATGACCGCTCCCGACATAGAGCGGCTCTATATGCTGCGCCGCGATCTCCTGCGCCTGCGCAATGCCGCGCTTCCGCTGGTCGAAGTCTGCCGAAGGCTGACCAGCGCCGAGCTGCCGCAGATCCACACCGCCATGCATCCGCTGTTCCGCGACGTCACCGATCACATCCGCACCGTTCAGGAGAAGATCGACAGCCTGCGCGAGGTGCTGGCATTCGCTTTCGAGGCGAGCTTGCTGGTCGGCCAGAGTCAGGAAACGGCCAACACCAAGAAGCTCGCCTCCTGGGCCGCAATCCTGGCGGTGCCGACGGCGCTCGCCGGCATTTACGGCATGAACTTCAGCGACATGCCGGAACTGAAGATGGAATACGGCTATCCGGTGGTTCTGGCCACGATCGCGCTGATCTGCGCGTTTCTGTATTGGCGGTTCAGGAAGAATGGCTGGTTGTGAAGTAGGGCAGTAGGGCAGTAGGGCAGTAGGGCAGTAGGGCAGTAGGGCAGTAGGGCAGTAGGGCAGTAGGGCAGTAGGGTGGCATTTCGTGAGCGCGACTTTCCGCGCACATACTGCCCTACTGCCTTACTCCCTTACTCCCCTACTCCCTTATCTACCTGCTCCGCCGCCGCTCCGATGCCGGCTGGAATGCCACGCGGGCGTGGTACTTGCAGTAGGGACCGGTTTCGGCGGCATCGTTGCCGCAGAAATGGAAGTCCTCTGAAAGCGGATCGCCGTTCGGCCATTTGCAGGTCCGCTCGGTCAGTTCGACCAGCTGCAGATGCCGCGAGATCGGCAGCACGACATTTTCGACCGGGCGGATGTAATGGCGTGCCACGGGTTCGGCGTCGAACTGCGTCTGCAAAGCGGTCGCGCCGACCGATGTCGTGACATGGCGTGCCGTGGTTGCGGCGCGTGATACCGATTTCTGGACGGTCGATCCTTGCGCTGCCTTCTTCTGGCGTGCCGGCGTGGCGGTCGAGCGACCGCGGCCCGACAGTTTCAGCCGATGCACCTTCCCGATGACCGCATTGCGGCTGACCCCTCCAAGCTGCGCAGCAATCTGGCTTGCGCTCAGACCCTCCGACCACAGTTTTCTCAAGAGTTCTACCCGCTCGTCAGTCCAGTTCATGAGACCGCGCTCCTCTAAGCGTGCGGCAATCGGAATCCTTCTCCCGACCCGGCAACATTTGCCAGGGCAGACACCACATATATCTGGTGATTAGGTCCGCCGCACGAAATCTAGCTATTTCTCGACTACAACTACTCTATGCGCTGACTCGGTGACAAGAGTCCCAAGTGCAACACGAATCGGTTTTTTCGGTTTTCCCCAACTTGCCCGGTCGCTTATGAGCCGGCGTCCCGTTGGGGGGCTTGCCGCGCGCCACTACGCGACGTTTTCGTTGACTTCATGGCCGAAAAACAGGATAAGCCGCACAGGCCGCCGCTTTGGCGGCTTTTTTGATTTTCCGGTACCGGAGACGCATATAATGAGCGGTTCGGCGCTTTACGAGACCTTTGCTCGCGCACCCCTGGCCTTCGACCACGGGGAAGGCACATGGCTGATTACCGACAAGGGCGAGCGATATCTCGATTTCGCCGGCGGCATCGCCGTCAATTCGCTGGGCCACAGCCATCCGCACCTGGTCGCCGCACTCACCGAGCAGGCAGCCAAGCTGTGGCATGTCTCCAACCTCTACGAGATCCCCGGGCAGAGCCGGCTTGGCGAACGGCTGGCCGACGCCACCTTCGCCGACAAGGTGTTCTTCACCAATTCCGGCGCCGAGGCGCTGGAATGCGCGATCAAGACGGCGCGGCGCTACCATTTCGTCAAAGGCCATCCCGAGCGCTTCCGCATCATCACCTTCGAAGGCGCCTTCCACGGCCGCACGCTGGCGACCATCGCGGCTGGCGGCCAGTACAAGTATCTCGAGGGCTTCGGCCCCAAGGTCGAGGGTTTCGACCAGGTCGGCTTCGACGACATTGACGCCGCCGAAAAGGCGATCACGCCGGAGACGGCCGCGATCCTGATCGAGCCGGTGCAGGGCGAGGGCGGTATCCGCCCGGTGCCGACGCAGTCGCTGAAGCGGCTCAGGCAATTGTGCGAGCAGCACGGCCTGCTGTTGATCTACGACGAGGTCCAGTGCGGCATCGGCCGCACCGGCAAGCTGTTCGCACATGAATGGTCGGGTGTAACGCCCGACATCATGGCGATTGCCAAGGGTATCGGCGGCGGCTTCCCGATGGGCGCCTGCCTTGCCACGGATGAAGCGGCGGTCGGCATGACCGCCGGCGTGCATGGCACCACGTTCGGCGGCAACCCGCTTGCCATGGCGGTCGGCAACGCCGTGCTCGATGTCGTGCTGGAAGACGGCTTCCTCGAAGATGTCCAGCGCAAGGCGCTGCTGATGAAGCAGGGTCTGGCGTCGGTCGCCGACGAGTTTCCCGAAATCATCGAGGACATCAGGGGTGCCGGGCTGATGCTCGGCCTCAAATGCGCCATGCCCAACACCAAGGTGAACATGGCCTTGCGCGACCAGCACCTGTTGACGGTTCCGGCCGGCGACAACGTCATTCGCCTGTTGCCGCCGCTCACCGTCACCGACGCCGAGATCCATGACGCGCTCAACCGCATCCGCGCCGGCGCCAAGGGCCTGGCGGAGGCGATCGCTTCCGCCGCGGCGAAGTAATCCCGGAATCATTGCTGATGTCAGTTCGCCATTTCACCGATCTTTCCACCGTTTCCGAAGGCGACCTGCGCTTGATGCTGGACGACGCGGTGGTGCGAAAGGCGCGGCTCAAGGCCGGCGAGCGCACCAAACCGCTCGAAGGCAAGGTGCTGGCGATGATCTTCGACAAGCCGTCGACGCGCACGCGCGTCTCCTTCGACGTCGGCATGCGGCAGCTCGGCGGCGAGACCATCATGCTGACCGGCACCGAGATGCAGCTCGGCCGTTCCGAGACCATCGCCGACACCGCCAAGGTGCTGTCGCGCTATGTCGATGCGATCATGATCCGCACCACCTCGCATGAGCGGCTGCTGGAATTGACCGAGAACGCCACCGTGCCGGTGATCAACGGACTGACCGACGATACCCATCCCTGCCAGCTGATGGCCGATATCATGACCTTCGAGGAACATCGCGGTCCGGTAGCCGGCAAGACCATCGCCTGGACCGGCGACGGCAACAATGTGCTGCATTCCCTGCTCGAGGCCTCGGCCCGGTTCCGCTTCAACCTCAACGTCGCCGTTCCCGAAGGCAGCGAGCCGGCGCAGAAGCATATCGATTGGTCGCAGGCGCATGGCGGCAAGCTGCACTTCACCCGCTCGCCCGAGGAAGCCGTCGACCAGGCCGACTGCATCGTCACCGATTGCTGGGTGTCGATGGGCCAGGAGCATCGCGCCCGCGGCCACAATGTGTTCTCGCCCTACCAGGTCAATGCCAAGCTGATGGCGAGAGCCAAGCCGGACGCGCTGTTCATGCATTGCCTGCCGGCGCATCGCGGCGAGGAAGTGACAGACGAGGTTATCGACGGACCGCATTCGGTGGTCTTCGACGAAGCCGAGAACCGGCTCCATGCCCAGAAGGCCGTGCTTGCCTGGTGTCTAGGCGCTTGAAGTGTCTGGGCGCTTGATCCCTGGGAGCTTGATCTGCGGGCGTGTGATGCCTATTTGCGCCGCATCACGCAAATCAAGCGCGTTTCGACGCATGCGCCCCGGAGGGCGGCATCGCCGCGCCCTGGAGCTTTGTCATGTTGGAAACCTATCAAGTGACTGAACATTACCCCAAACTCGGCGAATTCGGCTATGCCGGCGACGATCACGTCGTGCCGTTCGAGGTCGGCCCTCTCGACGTGCGCGGCCGCACGGTCCAACTCGGGCCGATGCTGGACGCCATCCTCAGCCGCCACGATTATCCCGAGCCGGTCGCCCGCCTGCTGGCGGAGGCCTGTGTGCTGACCGTGCTGCTCGGCACTTCGCTGAAGTTCGAGGGCAAGTTCATCCTGCAGACCCGCACCGACGGACCCGTCGACATGCTGGTTGCGGATTTTTCCACGCCCTCGGCGCTGCGCGCCTATGCGCGTTTCGATGCCGACCGGCTGGAAGCGCTGGTCGCGGCGGGCGAAACCTCCCAGCAGACGCTGCTCGGCAGTGGCGTGCTGGCGCTGACCATCGACCAGGGCGCCCATACGCAACGCTATCAGGGTATCGTCCAGCTCGATGGCGAGACCCTGGAAGACGCGGCACGCACCTATTTCCGTCAGTCGGAGCAGATCCCGACGGATATCAGGCTGTCGGTGGCCAAGCTTTTGACGCCCGGTCCCGGCGGCGCCCGCGAGCAATGGCGCGCCGGCGGTATCCTGGCGCAGTTCCTGCCGCAGTCGCCCGAGCGCATGCGCGTCCCGGACCTGCCGGGCGGCGATGGCGATCCGCGTGAGGAGATCCACGATCCGGTCGACAATTCCTGGCAGGAGTTGCTGGCTCTGCTCGGCACCATCGAGCCGACCGAACTGATCGACCCGACGATCGGCGCCGAGCGGCTGCTCTACAGGCTGTTCCACGAGCATGGCGTGCGCGTCTTCGGCGGCGTTCCGGTCGCCGACCAGTGCTCGTGCTCCAGGGACAAGATCCGCGGCATCCTCGAGGGTTTTTCCGCCCAGGAGATCAAGGACAGCACCGAAGACGGCGGCATCCACGTCGCCTGCGAATTCTGTTCGAAGCAATATGATTTCGACCCGGCGGAATTCGCGGCCCAGTAGAGTAGAAACCACGCCTCACCGGTCGCTCCGCGGCCGGTGAGGCGAAATCAATTCACCGTCCGCCGCGTCCCCGGCAAGTCCAGCGAAAACGCCGGAATGGCGATGTCGAACGTCTCGCCCCGCTTGTTGCGCATCGTGTAATGCCCGACCATGATGCCGGACGGTGTCGAGAGCGGGCAACCGGATGTGTACTGGTAGCTGTCGCCGGGATTGAGTTCGGGCTGGTCGCCGACCACGCCGGGGCCGCGCACTTCCTCGACCCGGCCGGTGCCGTCGGTGATGTGCCAATAGCGCGACAGAAGCTGCACGAAATCGTCCGACTGATTGTCGATCGTTATCTGATAGCCCCAGACATAGCGGTTCTCAGAGGGATCCGAACGGTCCTCCAGATAGAACGGCCTGACCTGCACTTCGATGTTGCGCGTGACGGCGCTATACATAAGCGGCTCCAAAAAACGGTTCCAGCGGAACTTTCGGCGCTCCGTGCGGTTAGGTCAACCGATCGAAGCCTCCTCTGGCCGGCCTCGCGGGCAGGTGCCGACAAAGAATGTCATTTAAGTGACATATGACAATGGTGGTGTGCGCGGACTGGTGACGCGCGACTCGGGCGCTCTGCTGAACTGTTGAAACCGGCCATCTTGCGGACCGGTTTTCCTGGAGTGACCGGATCTCGATGCAACTCACTCTCATAGCCGCCACGCTTTCGACCGTCCTCATCCTCTCGAATCTCGCCAGCATCGTGCTCGCCGCGTCGCGTCTGAGACGGCGTCGCACCATTGCGCCGCCGGCCGGCAAGCCGCGGCCGGTGTCGATCGTCGTGCCGTCGCGCGGCGTCGAGCCGTTCACGCAGGAGACGCTGGAGCGCGCCTTCTCGCTCGACTGGCCGCGCTATGAGCTGATTTTCTGCGTCGCCCATGCCGACGATCCGGTGGTCAAATTGATAAACAGGACGATCGTCCGGTTTCCGAAAGTGCCGGCCCGGCTGCTTGTCGGCGACGACCGCATCAGCGCCAATCCGAAACTCAACAATTGCGTCAAGGGCTGGGAAGCGGCGCGGCACGACTGGGTCGTCCTGGCCGATTCCAACGTGCTGATGCCGAGGGACTACATCCAGCACCTGATGGCTGCCTGGCGGCCCGGCACCGGCCTTGTCTGCTCGACGCCGATCGGTTCGCGGCCGGCCGGCTTCTGGGCCGAGGTCGAATGCGCTTTCCTCAACACGCTGCAGGCGCGCTGGCAATATGCCGGCGAGGCGCTCGGCCTCGGCTTTGCCCAGGGCAAGAGCATGCTCTGGAACAAGCCGATGCTCGATGCCAATGGCGGCATCCGCGCGCTGGCCGCCGAGATCGCCGAGGATGCCGCTGCGACCAAGCTGGTGAACAGTCTCGGCCTGCGCGTCAATCTCGTCGCCGCCCCCTTCGAGCAGCCGCTTGGCCGGCGCTCGTTTGACGACATCTGGTCGCGTCAGGCCCGTTGGGCGCGCCTGCGCCGCGTCACTTTCCCGCTGTTCTTCGCACCCGAAATCCTGACCGGCGCCGTGGTGCCGCTGGTGCTTGCGCTGATTGCAGCGGCAAGCGCCGGCTTCAGCCTCTGGGCAATCGCCCTTGCCGTGCTGGCGGCCTTCTATCTTCCGGAGTGCGCCCTGGCCTGGTCCAAGGGCTGGTACCTGTCGCCACGCATGGTCGCCGCGATCATGGCGCGCGACCTGATCCTGCCGGCGATGTGGGGGCGCGGCTGGCTCGGCGGCGCCGTCGACTGGCGCGGCAATGCGATGACCATCGGCACCAAGACGGCCGAGCTGGAAGAGACGCCGTCCAGCGCCTGAAGGCCTCCTACCTGGCCTTCAGCGCCTGCGCGATGTCCTCGAGCAGATCGTCGGTATCCTCCAGGCCAACCGACAGCCTGAGCGTGCCCGGCCCGATGCCGAGCTCGGCGCGCGCCTCGTCGCTGAGATTTTTGTGCGTCGTCGTCGCCGGGTGGGTGATCAGGCTCTTGGCGTCACCGAGATTGTTGGAGATCAGGACGATGTCGAGCGCGTTCTGCAAGGCGAAGGCCGCCTGCTTGCCGCCCTTGACGTCCAGGCAGATCAGCGTCGAGCCGCCCGACATCTGCTTCTTGACGATGTCGGCCTGCGGATGGTCGGCGCGGCCGGGATAGATGACGCGCGCGATTTCCGGCCGTTCGGCCAGAAAATCGGCGATCCGGCCGGCACTTTCCGTCTGCTGGCGTACGCGCAGCGGCAGCGTTTCCAGGCCCTTCAGCAGCGTCCAGGCGTTGAAAGGCGAAAGGCTTGGGCCGGTATGGCGGAAATAGTCGTGCAGGTTCTCGTCGATCCACTTCTTGTCCGACAGGATGACGCCGCCGAGACAGCGCCCCTGGCCGTCTATGTGCTTGGTCGCCGAATAGACGACGATATGGGCGCCGAGCTGCAAGGGCTTCTGCTGCAGGGGCGTGGCGAAGACATTGTCGACGATCAGCCTGGCGCCGATCGAATTGGCAAGCGAAGCGACAGCGGCGATATCGACCACTTCCAGCGTCGGATTGGTCGGGCTTTCCAGGAAGAACAGCTTGGTGTTCGGCTTGACCGCCTTTTCCCAGTTGGCGATGTCGGTGCCGTCGACCAGCGTCGCCTCGATGCCGTATCTCGGCGCCAGCGTCTCGACCACCCAGCGGCAGGAGCCGAACAGCGCACGCGCCGCCACGATATGGTCGCCGGCCTTGGCGCTGCACAGAAGGGCGGCCGTCACCGCGGCCATGCCCGACGCGGTGGCGCGCGCGTCTTCCGCACCTTCCAGCGCGCACATGCGCTTCTCGAACATGTCGACGGTCGGATTGGCGTAGCGCGAATAGATGAAACCCGGCTCTTCGCCCTTGAAACGGGCTTCGGCGGCTTGCGCCGTTTCGTAGACATAGCCTTGGGTGAGATAGATCGCTTCTGACGTTTCGCCGAAACCGGAACGCAGCGTTCCGCTGTGCACGAGTGCCGTCTGAGGCTTCCAGTTGCGCTTCTTGGTGCTCATCGCTTTTCTTCCAGACACAAAAAAACCGGCCGCGAAAGTCGCAACCGGTCCATACGGCCTTGCGGCCCGACGGTCCTTTAGCGACTTGTTTAACGTGGCTGCAAGCCGACCGGCCAAATCACCACGGGATAACGACCCTTTAGACCCGCACCGCGCTTGCGTCAATTGCCGGCTTCATTAAGAGGTTTGTACCAAGCAGGAGTGGAGCCTTGCGGCAGACAGGCATTCTTCCCGACCAGGACATATCGGCGCTGTTCCAGTCCGGCGCGCTGAAGTCGGCGCGTGCGCTCGACACCGACCAGATCCAGCCGGCCAGCCTCGATCTCAGGCTCGGCGACAAGGCCTGGCGGGTGCGCGCCTCCTTCCTGCCCGGCCCCAATCACAAGGTCTCGGAAAAGCTCGACCGGCTGCAACTGCACGAGATCAATCTGGTCGAGGGCGCGGTGCTGGAGACCGGCTGCGTCTACATCGTGCCCCTGCTTGAAAGCCTGGCGCTGCCGGCGGACATTTCAGCCTCGGCCAATCCGAAGAGTTCGACCGGGCGGCTCGACATCTTCACCCGCGTCATGACCGATCGCGGCCACGAGTTCGACAAGATCGCCGCCGGCTATCATGGCCCGCTCTTTCTGGAAGTCAGCCCGCGCACCTTCCCGATCGTCGTCCGCACCGGGTCGCGCCTGTCGCAGATCCGTTTCCGCACCGGCAATGCGCTGCTCTCCGAAGCCGAGTTGCACGACCTGCATCGCACGCAGATGCTGGTCGCCACCGAGCCGCCGAACATTTCCGGCGGCGGCATCGCGCTGTCGATCGACCTCAACGGCGATCAAAGCGGCTTGGTCGGCTATCGCGGCAAGCATCACACCGGCCTCGTCGATGTCGACAAGCGCGCGGCCCAGGAAGTCGTCGACTTCTGGGAACCGATCCACAAGAGCGGCGCCGGCGAACTGGTGCTCGACCCCGATGAATTCTACATCCTCGTCAGCCAGGAGGCGGTGCATGTGCCGCCGCTCTACGCCGCCGAGATGACGCCCTTCGATCCGCTGGTCGGCGAATTCCGCGTCCATTATGCCGGCTTCTTCGATCCGGGCTTCGGCCATTCCGCGTCCGGCGGCACCGGCAGCCGGGCGGTGCTGGAAGTGCGCAGCCATGAAGTGCCGTTCATCCTCGACCACGGCCAGATCGTCGGCCGGCTGGTCTACGAGCATATGCTGAAGCGGCCGCAGGCACTCTACGGCACCGATCTCGGCTCCAACTACCAGGCGCAGGGCCTGAAGCTGTCCAAGCATTTCCGCGCCGCGCGCTGACACTCATTGCCCCAAGGCAAAATACTTGCCTGTGCCGGTTCGGCATGCTTGGCTGCCTTGCCGCCCGTCAAGCTGGCGGCGTTCAAGGGGAACCAAGAAAATGCGATTTTCGAAATGGGTCATATCGGCGGCGGGCGCTGCCATGCTGGCAATGCTGGCCGGCTCTCCGTCGGTGCAGGCGGCGGAGAAAATCAAGATCGGCACCGAGGGCGCCTATCCGCCGTTCAACACCATCACCGCTGACGGCAAGGTGGAAGGCTTCGACATCGACATCGCCAATGCGCTGTGCGCGCAGATGAAGGTCGAATGCGAGATCGTTACCCAGGACTGGGACGGCATCATTCCCGCTTTGCAGGCCAAGAAGTTCGACGCCATCATCGCCTCGATGAGCATCACCGAAGAGCGCAAGAAGCAGGTCGCCTTCACCAACAAATATTATACGACACCGCTGGCTCTGGTGGCGCCGAAGGACACCGATCTCACCTCGACCGAACCGGCGGCCCTTGCCGGCAAGACGGTCGGTGCCCAGGCTTCGACCACGCAAGCCGACTATGCCCAGAATGAATATGGCAAGGCGGGCGCGGAGGCCAAACTCTATCCCACCCAGGAAGAGGCGATCACCGACCTGACCAACGGTCGTCTTGACGCCGTGATCTCGGACAAGTTCGTGCTGATGGACTGGCTGAAGAAGGCAAGCGACGGCTGCTGCAAGCTGGTCGGCGACGTCAAGGGTACCGAGACCCAGGCCGGCATCGCCGTGCGCCTAGACGACACGGCCCTGCGCGACAAGCTCAACGCGGCCATCGACGCGATCGTCGCCGACGGCACCTACAAGAAGATCCAGGCCAAGTATTTCGACTTCGATATCTATTGAGGCAGAGGCGCCTTTTTCCTTCTCCCCTTGTGGGAGAAGGTGTCGCCGGAGGCGACGGATGAGGGGTGTTCCAGGGAACGCCAACGTTTCACTCCGCTGGAACACCCCTCATCCGTCTCGGCGCTAACGCGCCGATCCACCTCCCACTTGGGGAGAAGGAAAGGCGCGCTCTCAAAGCGCCTTCACAGCCACCTTCACCGGCTGCTCGATCTCAAGCGGGTTGCGCAGCGGCAGGCCGAAATCCCCGGCCTCGATCTCGAAGACATCGCCGGCCTCGGTCGTGATGCCGTCGGCGAAGGACAGTGTCGCCGTGCCGAACATGTGCACATGCACGTCACCCGGCTGGCGGAAGGCCGCGTATTTGAAATGATGATGTTCGAGGTTGGCGATGGTGTGCGACATGTTCGCTTCGCCGGACAGGAACGGCTTCTCCCACAGCACCTCGCTGTCGCGCACGATGCGCGAGGTGCCGCGGATGTCGGACGGCAGGTCGCCGATCAGGATCTCCGGCCCGAACGAGGCGTTGCGCAGCTTGGAATGCGCGAGGAACAGATAGTTCACGCGCTCGGTGACGTGGTCGGAAAACTCGTTCGACAGCGTGAAGCCGACGCGGAAAGGTGCGCCGTCGTCGCCGATGACATAGATGCCGGCGACTTCGGGCTCTTCGCCGGCGTCCTTGGCAAAGGCCGGTGACAGGAGTGCGGCGCCTGGCGCCACCGCCATCGTGCCGTTGCCTTTGTAGAACCATTCCGGCTGCACGCCGATCTGGCCTTTCGCCGGCTTGCCGCCCTCCAGCCCCATGCGAAACATCTTCATGGAATCGGTGAGCTGCTCCTCGCCGTCGGCGCTCAGCTTCTTGTGCATGGAATCGCGCGTCGCGGCGGAGCCGAGATGCGTCAGCCCGGTGCCGGTCAGGTGCAGATGCGCCGGATCGGGGTGATTGATCGGCGACAGCAGCCGCCCCTTCTTGTAAGCGGCCTCGAGATCGACCGTCTCGCCAAGCCCCTTGCGTTCGATCAGCGCGACGAGGCCGACGCCGGTGCGGGCGGCCTCCATCGCCAGCGAATAGACGCTGCGGGCGCCATTGATGATCCGGGTCTTGCCGCCATTGCGGGCGACGACGCGGATGGTCTCGGCGTCGTCAAGGATCTGGGAGATCAGCATGATGAATCCTCTCTCATTTGCCTTGGCAGGGCTGCCAAAACGGCAAACCTTGCTCAGCGCGGCCGGGACCTCGTCCATGCCACGGTTTAAATTCTCAGTTCGGATTGCGCTCGCGGGCCTGGTCCCTCAGGGACTTCTGTTACCGGCGGGTTGCCGGCAGCGTCGCGATCGTATGCCTCCTGCTTTCCTCGACCAGAGCAGTTCACCGTTTCACGGAAACGGCGAACCGCTCTAACTCATTGTCTTGGCGCAATTCCGGGCGGAAAACCGTTTCACACTTTTCCTGGAATTGCTCTTAAGTCCGTTCAAGCCTTGTTCTTGTTGTAGACGTCGAAGATCACGGCGCCGAGCAGCACCAGGCCTTTGACCACCTGCTGCCAGTCGACATTGACGCCCATGATCGACATGCCGTTGTTCATCACGCCCATGATGAAGCCGCCGACCACCGCGCCGATGACCTGACCGACGCCGCCCATCGCCGAGGCGCCGCCGATGAAGACGGCGGCGATGACGTCGAGCTCGCTGCCGAGGCCCGCGGCCGGCACCGCCTGTCCCAGTCGCGCCGCGATGATCAGGCCGCCGAGCGCCGACAGCACGCCCATATTGATGAACACCATGAGCGTCAGCCGCTCGGTGTTGATGCCTGACAGCTGCGCGGCCTTGGCATTGCCGCCCATGGCGTAGATACGGCGGCCGATGGTCATGCGCTTGGTGACGAAGACGAACAGCGAGATCAGCACGCCCATGACGAGCAGCACGACCGGCAGGCCTCTGTAGCTGGCGAACTCATAGACCAGGAACAGCGCCAGGGCGCTGGCGACCAGCGTCTTGACGACGAACAGGGCAAAGGGCTCGGCCTCATAGCCATGGCGTTCGCGCTTGCGACGCGTCCTCACCCCGAAATAGGCATAGGCCAGCACGGCGATCAGGCCGAGCACGACTGTCGTCATGTGCAGGGTCACGCCGCTGCCCAGGATGGTCTTGCCGGCCGCGTTCACCACCGGCGGGACGAGCGTCAGCGGGCCGATCACATCAGGGATGAAGCCGGAGCTGAGCATTTTGAAGTCGTCCGGAAGCGGGCCGACCGAAGAGCCGCCGCCGAGCAGCGCCTGGCAGATGCCGCGGAAGATCAGCATGCCGGCCAGCGTCACAATGAAGCTCGGTATCCGGTGATAGGCGATCCAATAGCCTTGCGCGGCGCCGATCAAGCCACCCGCAACCAGGCAGACGATCGAAACCACCAGCGGATTGCTGAGCGGTCCCAGCTGCCAGATGACCATCATGTTTGCCGCCAGCGCGCCGATGAAGCCGGCGACCGACCCGACGCTGAGGTCGATATAGCCCGATACGATCACCAGCAGCATGCCCAGCGCCATCACGATAATGAAGGAGTTCTGCTGCACCAGATTGCTCAGGTTCACCGGTTTGAACAGCGTTCCCGACGTGGTGAACTGGAAGAACAGCATGATGACGATCAGCGCGATAATCAGACCGTATTCGCGCAGGTTCGTCGCCAGCGCCGAGACGGCGATGCGCGGGCGCTGTTCCTCGGCGACATTGCCCTGCGGGGCGGGGGCGGTTTCGGTGCTCATGCTGCTTTTCCTTCTCCCCGGACGATGGCGCGCATTATTTTTTCCTGGCTTGCTTCCGCCGCCGGCATTTCGCCCACCATGCGCCCTTCGTTCATGACGTAGATGCGGTCGGTAATGCCGAGCAATTCCGGCATTTCCGACGAGATGACCACGATCGCCTTACCCTCCGAGGCAAGGCGCGCGATGATCGTGTAGATTTCATACTTGGCGCCGACATCGATGCCGCGTGTCGGCTCGTCCAGGATCAGCACGTCAGGGTCGGCAAACAGCCATTTCGACAGCACCACCTTCTGCTGGTTGCCGCCGGAAAGATTGCCGGTCATCTGATAGACGCTGGACGCACGGATATTGGTCTTCTTGCGATAGTCGTTGGCGACGGCGAGCTCGCGCATGTCGTCGATCACGCTGTGGCGGGCCACGCCGCCGAGATTGGCCAGCGTGATGTTGTGCTTGATATGGTCGATGAGGTTGAGCCCGTAGGTCTTGCGATCCTCGGTGACGTAGGCGATGCCGTGTTGGACCGCCTTGCTTACCGAGGACACATCGATCGGCTTGCCCTTGAGCAGCACCTCGCCTGTGATGCGGCGGCCGTAGGAGCGGCCGAACAGGCTCATGGCGAATTCGGTGCGCCCGGCGCCCATCAGCCCGGCAATGCCGACCACCTCGCCCTTGCGCACATTGATGTCGATGCCCTTGATCACCTGCCGCTCGGCATGGAGCGGATGATAGACCGACCAGTTCTTCACCTCGAACACGATCTCGCCGATCTTGGGCTCACGCGGCGGATAGCGGTCGTCGAGCGAACGGCCGACCATCGAGGTGATGATGCGGTCTTCCGAGATATCTTTCTTGGCCAGCGTCTCGATGGTGCGTCCGTCACGGATGACGGTGACCTTGTCGGCGACCCGGTTGATCTCGTTGAGCTTGTGCGAGATCAGGATCGAGGTCATGCCTTGCCGCTTGAATTCGAGCAGCAGGTCGAGCAGCGCCTGGCTGTCCTTCTCGCTGAGCGACGCTGTCGGCTCATCGAGGATCAAAAGCTTGACGTCCTTGCTCAGCGCCTTGGCGATTTCGACCAATTGCTGCTTGCCGACGCCGATATTGGTGATCAGTGTCTTGGGGTCCTCCTTGAGGCCCACCTTCTTCAACAGGGCGGCGGTGCGCGCCTCGTTGGCATCCCAGTCGATGACGCCGAATTTCGCGTGCTCGTTGCCGAGGAAGATGTTTTCGGCGATCGACAGCATCGGCACCAGCGCTAGCTCCTGGTGGATGATGACGATACCCTTGTGTTCGCTGTCCTGGATGCCCTTGAACTGGCATTCCTGGCCTTGGAAGATGATCTGGCCGTCATAGGTGCCGGAGGGATAGACGCCCGACAGCACCTTCATCAGCGTCGACTTGCCGGCGCCGTTTTCGCCGACCACGGCGTGGATCTCGCCTTCCTCGACGCTGAGATTGACGTTCGACAGCGCCTTCACGCCGGGAAACGTCTTGGTGATGTCGCGCATCTCCAAAATCGTCGGGGCCATGGGGACTACCGCTCCTTGAGAGCTCGGCAAACATTGCCGGCGAGGTCGGTGACAATACCGGGCTCGCTGGTGAACGAAAAGGGGCCCTGCGTTGCGCAGGACCCCCTGACTTTGTAACCGGGATTACTTCAGTTCGTCGGCCTTGATGTAGCCGGAGTCGACGACCAGCGCCTGGTAGTTCGACTTGTCGACTTCATGCGGCGTCAACAGGATCGAGGGAACGACCTTGACGTCGTTGTTGTAGGTCTTTTCATCGAGTCCGTCCGGCTTGCCGCCCGAGAGCACCTTGTCGACGAGCTCGACGGTGGCCTTGGCCAGTTCGCGGGTGTCCTTGAACACGGTCGAGTACTGCTCGCCCGAGATGATCAGCTTGACCGAAGCGGTCTCGGCGTCCTGACCGGTCACGATTGGCCAAGGCTGAGCCTCGGTGCCGTAGCCGACGGCGCGCAGCGAGGCGGTGATGCCGCGCGACAGGCCGTCATAGGGCGAAAGAACGCCATCGACGCGGCTGCCATCCGAATAGTTGGCCGACAGCAGATTGTCCATGCGTGCCTGGGCGGTGGCGGCGAGCCAACGCAGCGTGCCGACCTTGTCCATGCCGGTCTGGCCGGACTTGATCTTGATCGAGCCGTCGTCGATCAGCGGCTGCAGGACGGAGATGGCGCCATTGTAGAAGAAGAAGGCGTTGTTGTCGTCGGGCGAGCCGCCGAACAGTTCGACGTTCCACGGCTTGGTGTTCGGGAAGCGTTCCTTGAGGCCCTTGACCAGCGAATTCGCCTGGATCACGCCGACGCCGAAATTGTCGAAGGTGGTGTAGTAGTCGACATTGGCGGTCTTCTTGATCAGGCGGTCATAGGCGACGACGACGACGCCCGCGTCAGCGGCCTTCTGCAGAGCATCCGACAGGGTGGTGCCGTCGATCGAAGCGATGATCAGCGCCTTCGGGCCTTTGGTGATTTCGTTTTCCAGCTGGCTGAGCTGGTTGGGGATGTCGTCCTGCGCGTATTGCAGGTCGACGGTGTAGCCGAGAGCCTCGAGCTGGGACTTGACGGCATCGCCGTCATTGATCCAGCGCTGCGAGGTCTTGGTCGGCATCAGCACGCCGACGAGACCCTTGTCGGCTGCGTGCGCCGAGTAGGTCATGGCAGCGATGCCAAGGGCCGCGACGGCGGCCAGTGTCTTGATGATTTTCACTTTAACTCTCCCTGTTTGATGGACGCGGCACCCCGGGGGTCGCGGGCCGCGCAATCGTGCAGAAGCGCCAAGGCACCGCTGCCGTCATATCGATCTCCGGTATCCTCCCATGGCCCCGAGACGCTGATTCAATCGATACGATTTTTCTCGTCGGCGACCGTCACGTCTTGGAACGCGCGGAGGGTGTGGGTCTTTGCCATAACTGTCAAATGCGATCTTTGATGGTTGCTATATCATGGTTGGTATATGTATTGCGACGTGACGGGCTGACCCCGATGTCGGTCGTACACGAGCAGAAGGCAGGGAAAGCGATGGCGCGGCCAGCGAATCCGACAACAGCTTCAGATGGTTACAGAGAAGCACCGGGCGATGGCGAAACCCTGCTGCGCAGCGGTCTCAGTCTGCGTCACATGCGCATGATCGTCGCGCTCGACGACCATGGCCGGGTCAGCGCGGCAGCCCAGGTTCTGAACATTTCGCAGCCGGCGGCCTCGCGCATGATCGCGGAGATGGAGGCGGTGCTGGAGGTCAAGCTGTGCGAGAGGCTGCCGCGCGGCATCACCTTGACGCCATACGGCAAGGCTTTGGCCAGGCGCGCGCGCTCGATCCTGCTGGAGATGCGCGAGGTCGACCGCGAGATTTCCGAGCTCAAGGCGGGCAAGGGTGGTTCGGTTTTCCTGGGTGCCGTGACCGCGCCGGCAATCGAGCTGGCGGTGCCGGCAATTCGTGAAATCCGCCGCATCTATCCGCGCATCGAGATCACCATGCAGGTCGAGACCTCCAATGTGCTGGCACGCGAGCTGATCGCCACGCGCCATGACTTCATCATCGCGCGCATCCCGGACGACCTCAATCCGCGGCTGTTCGAGTCGCGCGTCATCGGCGTCGAGAAAGCCTGCCTGATCGTGCGCCGTGGCCACCCGCTCACCAGGGGCAGCGTGGTGCGGCTGGAAGACACCGCCGCCTATGACTGGGTCTTTCAGTCTGGCGGCTCGCCCTTGCGCCAGGCGATGGAGAGCAACTTCCTCAACCGCAACATCGCTTTGCCGGACCGTATCCTGAACACCAGTTCGCTGCTCCTGACCCTGGTCATGGTCGCGCAATCCGATGCCATCGCACCGGTCTCTGTCCAGGTGGCGAAATTCATCCAGAACCCTGACGGGCTGGCCGGCGCCATCGACGTCGTCCAGACCGAATTCGACATCGAGGTCAGGCCCTACAGCCTGATCACGGTGAGGAATCGCGCGCTGTCGCCGGCCGCCAAGATGCTGCACGACTTCATTCTGAGGGAAGTGGGATGATGGCTGGATCAGGTAAGCTTCTCCGGCGAAAGCGCCGCCAGGCCGAGGCCAGCGAAAGCGCACTGGGAACATTATTTCCCGCCGATGCGTTCATGATCTTGCAAGGGACGATTTCTTCTGGAGGCTGAACATGCGCAGCTTCGAAATCATCGACCTGCTTTGCGTGATCGAGGCCTGCAAGCACGATCGATCGGTCGGCAATTTCGTGTCCATGGCTGAAGGCGTGGAAGAATTGCGGGTGTTGACCGGCGATTTCGTTTCATCGGATGACGCGGCGGCAAACGCCCTCGCAACGGTGGCGCTGGCGAGAGGCTGCTCGGTTGTGTTCGACGAACAGGCAGGCGCTGAAATGGTTCTGACGCCTTAGACTGGAGCGGGTAGCGGGAATCGAACCCGCGCGTTCAGCTTGGGAAGCTGACAAGCTACCATTACATCATACCCGCGTGCGCCCTCGTTAGCATGAGGGTTGGCCTTCGGGCAATCGCAAAGCGGTCCGTTTCGGCACGACGCCGTCGTGCTGCGGATCACGGCGCGCCTGCGGCCGTGAATTGCCGGTTTGCCTTCGCGATCTTATCGCTGGTGGCGAAACTTGGCCAGTATTTCGAGATGGCCAGCGTCGCGCCGGCGGAAGAGAAGTGGCCATAGTCGAAGTAGAGAAATTCATTGGTCTTGGCGTCGGCGTATGAACAACCGGCCGAGTCGCACAGATACGTCAGCGGATCTATGAAATCAGCCCCTTTGGTGAACGGCAGAACCCGTGCGTTGATGCCCGGATCCATAGCCATAGGCCAGGATGTGGTTGCGGCATGCTCCCGCTTCACCAAGAAAGCGATCTTCTGGACGTCGGCGATGAATTCCGGAGACTGGCCGACGGTATAGACCTTGACCCCCATCTCGCGAAGCCGGTCGATCGTCTTCTGCAGGCCGTCGAAGCCCCTGGCCTGGTAGTCGGTCCATCGGCCGCTCAGGATCACCGCCTGGATGTTTGCGTCGCGAATGATCGACAAGGCCCGTTCGTTGAAGCGGGTGCAGGCGGGCCGAGCATAGGAAAAATAGGTCAGGTCGGGCGGACAGCCGGCATAGGTGTATTGGATGACATTGGCCTGGATTTTCTGGGCGTTGGGCTCAAGTCCCGATACATAATGGGCAGCGAAAGAATCGCCCCACAGCAGCACATCGGTGGCAAAGCCCATTGTACGGGTGCAGTCGGCGAGATTCCAGTCTTCGATGCGGGTCCCGTTTTCGTTGAAGCAGATGCCGTTGCGCCAGTCGCCGACCCGGATACGTTCGGTCGAGAAGTCCGGGAACCGTTGCGGGAAACCGTTGCCCAGTGCACCGGCCAAACCACCGGCGCACAGCAGCGCGATGGCCGTCGCCGAAAAAGCGAAGATAGGCAGCGGTGCGGTATAGGCTCGTTTCTGGCGGAAGGGCTGCTCGATATATTTCCAGGAGAATGCCGCCAGGGCGAAACTGGCCACCGTCATCGCGACAATCGTTGGCACACCGACGGTCTTCAGCGAGAGATAATGGACGAACGAGTTGATTGGCCAGTGGACGAGGTAAAGCGAATAGGAAATGAGGCCGACCCAGACCAGCGGCGCCAACCGAAGCACGCGAGTGGCGACAGGTGCCGGCCTGTCGGCGTTATCCTGGCCAGCATAGATCAGCAGTGCTGTTCCGATGCAGGGGAATAGGGCATTGTAGCCGGGAAACGGATCGCTGTCCGAAATCATCACAAAGCCAAACGCAATCAGGGCAAAGCCGGCGAGGCCGATCAGTTCCACCGCCAGCCGACCGGCTGGGACCGGAGGCTTCCGCAACATCAGCATGGCGCCCAGCGCCAGCTCCCATATGCGCGTCGGCAAGAGATAGAAGCCTGCCGTCGGTGCCAGCGAGGTTGCTATGACTGCCAGGGCAAAGCTGCCGACGGCCATCGGCAGAAGTACCGTCAGCCAGCGCTTCGAGACGTATCGGTGGATCAGATAAAGCAGGATCGGCGCGAAGATATAATACTGCTCTTCCACCGAAAGCGACCATGTGTGCAGGAGCGGCCGCAGTTCTGCGTCAATGGAGAAATAGTTCGTCGTTCTCCAGAAATAGATATTCGACCAGAAGGTCGCGGCGGCGATCACGCTAAGGCTGAATTCGTGGAGATCCGAAGGCAGAAGGATGAACCAGGCGGCAATGCTGCGCGAGCAGGATGACGAAGGTCAGCGCCGGCAGGATGCGCCGGGCGCGGCGCCAGTAGAAGCGGCCGATCGAGAACTGGCCCCGCTCAAGATCATCGAGCAGGCTGCCGCTGATCAGATAGCCCGATATGACTAAGAAGATGTCGACACCGGTGAAGCCGCCAGGAATGGCGGACACGCCGAAATGGAAGAGCACGACGGGCAGCACCGCAACGGCCCGCAGGCCGTCGATGTCGCGCCGGTAGTTCATCCGGCCGGCTCGCGCGCGACCACCATGATCCGTGCGGCCGCACCCGACACGCTCATGCGGCGATGCCTTCGGTCATGCTGAAAATCCCGGCTCGTCGGTCTCACAGGCTTACCCTCAGGCAGCAATTTGCTGCGCTGCAACATGGGTGTCAAGGCATATATTGGCTGTCGCGAAATCCGCCAGGAACGCACAGGATCAGGCGCTGGGCAGATAGATTACCGCGTAATCGTCCGAGTAGGCCCGTTTCCAGCCCAACTGGTCGAAGAAGGGAATCCGGCTGTCGTCGGCCGACAGCAGCGCCCAATCTATTGCGTATTTCTTCAGGCGGGCTTCGAGGAGCGGCTTGCCGTCTCCGCGTCCGGTGTCGTTGTCGCTCTTTGTGAAGCCGCCCAGGAACAGCTGGTCCGTCCGTCCGTCGATATAGGTCTTGAACCCATGGAAAATCAGCGTGCCGCCGAAATTGTAGGAATTCAACACATTGCCGGACAGATGATGGCTTTGGGCGAAGGCCAGCGCCCCGCTGGCCGATGTCTTCGGGCTCGGCGCGACCTGATAGGCGCTGCCGAGCACGGCGACCCCGCCGATCAGCAGAACGGCTGCCGTGCCGCAGATGGCGTAGAACCGCCTGGCGAAGAATCTCTCCAGCCCGTCGCGCTTTTCGGCCAGCCATGCGGTGGCTGAAAGCGAGGGATATTGCTGTGCGACCTCGGCCGCCATCACCAGCGGAATCAGCAGGAAGAACAGATACATGAAGCGCACATGGGCGAGATAGACATGCAAGGTGAAGACGACGAACAACGCCTTGGCCCAGCCAATTCGCAACCGGGACACCAGAAGCCCGAAAAGTCCGAGCAGCATCGCCGCTTCCTGGACAGGACTGTCCGGCTGACTGAACGGTTTCCATTCCATGATCAGCGACACCGCCTCATTGCCGTAGGCCACGGCGAGCGTCGCGAGGATGGCCTGGACGCCGTAGGGGTGGATCAGGCTCACCAGCGGGCAAAGCAGGCCGAACGCGATCCACTTCGCCAGCAGGGACGGTTTCGACAGGCCCGTGCGCGCCAGCAGATCGAGACCGGCGAAAGCCGCGATGACGAAGCTCAAGGTGAAGGTGGCGTGCAGGTTCGCCCATAATACGACCAGCACAAGCAGCCACCAGGGCGGCGCCCGTTCTTCCCTTGCCGCACCGAAGAGGACCGCTGTCCAGATGACGATGATCGGGAAGGTGAAGACATGCGGACGCGCCGTGAAGATCGGGTTGATCAGGAACACCGCCGCGAACGCCAGTGTAATCGCCAGGATCGGTTTCAGCCATGCGCTGAGAAACCACCCCATCAGGAAAACCGTCAGGGAGATCGAGGCGATGATCGCGGTGACGACCCCGTTCCAGCCGCCCGCCCGGTAGGCAAGAGCCAGCAGGACCTGCCCCAGCCATTCCTTGGCAATCCAGGGCTGGCCTGCAAACGTGTAGGAATAGGGATCGACGGCCGGAAATGTCCGGTTAGTCAGGAAATCCAGACCGACCTTCACTTGCCACCAGCTGTCGGGATCCTGCAGGGTGGCGCCTGCCTGGGCACCCAACGCACCCGCCATCGCCAAGGCCGCGAGCAGGCAGAAGATCAGCCTGCTCCGCTCGTTGTATGTCGCGGCCGCCGCACTGGCCTGAGCGTCGTTCATGCTGCGCCGCCTCTAATCGGTTCCGGTGACAGTTGGGTGTTCAAGGTGTTGGATTGGCGGGCTGCCGCCGAGGCTTGTCGGCCACCCGAACTGTGCGGTCGGTGCTGTCGTCCCCACGCCCCACAAACACGAAGCGAGCCGAGCCAAGATAGAAAACAACCGAATAGACGCAGATTCCCGCGAGGTGGACCAGCGGGTTTTCGACGATGCCTGCTGAACGGGCGGCGATTACGACGGCCAGATTGATGCTGTAGGCGACCAGAAAGACACCCCCATAGCGCAGCGCGGTCCCGGGCTTGAAGCCATCGGCTCTGCTGAAGGTCCATTGGCGGTTGAGGAAGAAGCCGAGGACAAGGCCGGCGGCATAGCCCGTGGCGTTGGCAAGGATGTCGCCCAGACCCAGCGCAAGCCCGGCCAGAATGACCGCGTATCCCAGCGCCGTGTTCAACAGACCGACGGCGCCAAATCGCAGCATCCTCGGGAAGTCAAACGGCAGGCTTGACCACATGCGCAAAATATTGGGCTCCGACAGGTACCTTGGTGAGGAAGCGCTCGAACGGCCTCAGTCTCGCAAGCATCCGAGGAAAGAAAATCCGGTAGACGATCCTCGTATTGGCAAGGCCCGCCTCGGCCATGCGCCCGCGCATCTCGCGCGAATTTATCAAAACCGCGTTTTCGTCGAAGGCACAGTTCCTCACCGCGTGCGTGGTCAGCGGGTTCCAAGGATTGTGTTCGAAGACGAAGAAGCTGCCGCCATAGGCCAGCACCCTGCCGATCTCGGCGAACAGTCCGATCTGCAGGTTCTCGGGGATATGGTGGAAGACGCAGGCCGCGAAGGCCAGGTCGAAGCTGCCGTCGGCAAAGGGAATTGTCTTGCCGTCGAAATGCGTGAAGGCGGCCTGGCCGGGAAAGCGCTTGCTGGCGATGTCGAGCGATTCCCGCGAAGGATCGAGCAAGGTGATCTCCGCGTCGGGAAACGCGTTGCGCATATGGCCGAGCGAATTGCCGACGCCGGCGCCGAAATCCAGTATTCGTCGCGGTTTGACACCGGCCCGCCGCAGCGTCGCGGCGACGTCGTCGATCTTGTACCTGGCGAAGAAATCCGGGTTTTCGCCGCTCAGCCTTATGCTTGCGGCATGCTGCTCCTGATATTCCCGCGCAAACTGGTCGAATTCCGCCTCAAGCACGTGCGGCCCTCTTTGCCATCTCCTGCAGGCGATGGACCGGCAATTCGCCGTCCTCCACCGCCTGGCTGCGCGAAACGATCTCGTTGACGAAGTAGAGCGGCCGCCGCTTTGTCTCCATGTACATGCGCCCGAGATACTCGCCGAAGATTCCAAGCACCATAAGCTGGACGCTGCCGAGGATCAGCACGATCGCGGCGAGGCTGGTCCAGCCGGGCAACACGTTTCCGACCGACCATTCGAGCAGCGTGTAGCCGAGCACGACCAGCCCCAGAAGCCCGAACATCATTCCGAGCAGCGAGGCGAACCGCAAGGGCACGATGGAGAAGCTGGTCATGGCGTCGACCGCCAGAAGAAGCATTTTCTTCAGCGGATAGTGGGTGGTGCCGGCAAAGCGGCGGTGCCGCTCATAGGGGAAAGCCATCTGTCTCAGCCCGATCCAGCTCACCATGCCGCGAATGAACCTGTAACGTTCTGGCATCGCGTTCAGATGGTCGAGCGCGCGCCGGTTCATCAGTCGGAAATCACCGGTATTCGGGGCTATGTCGACGTCGACCATCCGGCGCAGCAAGCGATAGAACATGGATGCGGAGGCGAGCTTGAACCAGCTTTCGCCATCGCGCGTCAGCCTCTGGCCGTAGACCACATCGAAGCCTTCGTTCATCTTCGTCATCATCGCGCCGAGCAGTTCAGGCGGATCCTGCAGGTCGGCATCGAGAATGAGAATGCGCTGGCCGCGACAGAATTCGAGCCCGGCGCTCAACGCGATCTGGTGGCCGTAATTGCGGGCAAGGTCGATGGCGACGATATGGTCGTCCTTTTCAGCCAGCTGCAGAATGGCCTCGCGCGTACCGTCGGTCGCGCCATCGACGACAAGGACGATCTCGTAGGAAGGGCCTTGCCCAAGGCATGCGGCCGTTACCCGCCGATGCAGTTCGGCCACGCCATCCAGCTCATTGTAGCATGGGATGACCACCGACAGCATGACGCCGCGTCGCGCGGTGTTTCTCTCCGTCTCCACCAAAGCCTTGCTCCCGCTATCCGATTGGGAATAGCGGCAATTGGTTAGAAAACAGATAAGCCAGCGGGATCGGCCGCAACCGTGGGCCGGCCATCATTTCTGCCGCACGCGGCCACCGCCCGAACCGGCAACTCCATGCGGATGCGGGCGCCTTGCCAGGAGCCGGCCAATATCCGGATGGAGCCATCGTGCAGCAGTGCGATCTGCCGGGCAAGGTTCAATCCCAGGCCCGCGCCGCGCGATTGCGGCCGCAGTCGGTAGAAGGGCTCGAAAACGTTCTCGTGCTCATCGGCTGGAATGCCTGGGCCTTCGTCACGGATTTCGACGCCGCCGTTTTCATCGATCGCTATGGTGATCGTGCCGGAACCGCCGCCATGATCGATGGCATTGCGCACGAGATTTGCCAGCGCCCGCTCGATCTGCAGCACGTTGATCTCGACATGGACCTTGTTGGCTGGCGGCTCGAAGGCAAGATCGTAGCCTGCTTCGATGGCGAGCGGGGCGAAGTCGGCGGCGACCCGGCTGACAAGATCGCAGAGGTCTATGATCTGGCGCTGGTCCGCCGGGCGGTCGAGCAGCTGGTGGTCGAGCAGCTGTTGCGCAAGATGCGACAGGCGCTCGATGTCATGCAGCAGGCGCGCGCTTTGCGGTTCCTGCTTCAGCAATTCGGCGCGCGTGCGCAGGATGGCGATCGGCGTGCGCAGTTCATGCGCCGCGTCGGTGAGGAAGCGGTTGTGCCGGTCATAGCCCTGGGCGAGGCGCGCCAGCGTCTGGTTGAAGGCATGCACCAGCGGCGCGATCTCCTGCGGCACATTCTTGACCGGCAGTTGCATCGCACGGGTGCCGATGTCGATGCGCGCGGCCTGCTGGACGGTGTCGACGAGGCCGGCAAACGACCGGCGCACGACGGCTGGCGTCGTCACCAGGGTCGTGGCTCCCATGACGAGGACGATCGGCAGCAGCAGGATAACGATGATGGCCGCGAGAGCGGGAAGCGCCTTCTCCCAGTTCCTGCTGCCGTCCGGGTTCTTGGCGACGTCGATGGTGGCCGAAATGGTGACTTCGAGGCCGTCGGTCTCTTCCCGCGACGATCGCGTCGCGGCAATGATCTGAACCGTGCCAGCCTTGGTCGAAACTTTTTCGAGGTAGGCCTCCGGCCTCAAATCATCTTCGGAAAATCCGATGGTGGCGTGATCGGCCTGGCCCAGCAGATCGCCAAAATTCCTGGTGTAGACGTCGGGTATGCTGCCGAAGCGGATGCTCTGGCCGTTGTTGTCGCGGATGATGTACCAGACATTTGGGAAACCCTCACGAAACGAACGCAACCCATCGGTCTCATGGACGATCAATTTGCCGTTGCCGTCACGATCGACGGCATCCTTGAGGGCGGCGACGGCAGCCTCGTTGTCGACAAGAAGCCGTGGATCGGCGATCCACAGCGCGGCCGCGCACAGCACGATGAAGACAAGAAGCGTCGCAGCCTGCAACAGGATCATCCGCCGCACCAGCACCCATTGCAGCGATCGCGTGCGCGGCTTCTTCACGAGGCGGCCCGCAAGAGATAACCGAGGTTGCGGATCGCCCTGATCTCGATGCCGGCAGCGACGTCGTCGAGCTTGCGACGCAGCCGCGAAATGTGCGCATCCAATGCATTGGAGCCGATCTCGTCGTCGAGAGCATAGACGGCTTCTTCCAGCGCCCCGCGCATGATCGTCCGCCCCGGCCTGCGGATGAGCGTTTCGAGCACCAGCCGCTCGCGCCGCGGCAGTTCCAGCGCCTGGTCCTCGACAAGCGCCTCGCGATGGCGGAAGTCATAGGTGAGGCGGCCGACCATCACCTGATTGGCACGCGTGGTGAACGAACGCCGGTGCAAGGCATTGAGCCTGGCGACCAGTTCCACCGTGGCGAACGGTTTGACCATGTAGTCGTCGGCGCCGGCGTCGAGCCCCGCCACGCGATCGTCGAGCCCGCTGAGCGCCGTCAACGCGATCACCGGCACGTCCAGATGCAAGGCCCGCAGGCGCGGGATCAGGCTGAGGCCATCGCCATCCGGCAGCCGGCGGTCCAGCACCACCGCGTCATGGTGGCCGAGCCGCGCCACCGCTTCGGCATCCGCCAGTGTCGCGGCATGGTCGACGATGATGTCCTGGCGCTCGAGCGCGGTCTTCAGCACCGAGGCCATTTCCGGCTCGTCCTCGATCAGCAGGATGCGCATGCGCACTCTCCGTCACAGGCAGCCGGCACGCTGTGGCAATTCATTCGCATTCCAGCTTCGGTTGACGAAAATTGGTGATGAACCATCGGCCGCCCGAGGCGCGGGCATAGAACGTATAGAAGCATTCCTGGCGCTCGATATAGCCAGGCGTTTCGGTTTCTTCGTAGACGGTTCCGTGTTTTGTGTGGCGAACTTCGCCGCTGGAGCTTCCGGAAACCGCATTGGTGGATATTTTCCGCCATTGATAGGCCCGCTCGCCCCGGCCGACATCAACGACGGCGGTCGGCGGCCCGTAGTCCAGAATGACCGATTCGACCGGTTGCCCGATGTAGTTCTTCATGATGTCGGAGGCGCATCCCGTCAGCGCCAGCACGATGGCGACGAAGAACGCCTTGGAGATCCACACCAGATGGTTTGCGCTGCGTTTGGACATATCCGATTCCCGTCATCAAGGTCATCCGCGGCACCGAATGCATGTCGCCCAAAAGTGGTCCCGGTTTTGGGACAACGACATGCACAAAACAAAACCTGAAGCGGGCCGCATGATCCGTTTCGATGCGACGCGCTTTAGGACGTGAAGATTGCATCGGCATTACGCATGACCTGGCACACAAATGCGGTCTGCCGACACGCGTCGATGACGGTGCGGATGGAGGCAAAGCAATTGCGCGGCCCCGTTGCATCCGGGCGCCGCGCAAGGTCGTTCAAGCAAAATACAAAACAGGTTCGACGGAACCCATGGCCTGCTTAGAACCGGTAGTTGATGCCGGCCTTCAGTTCATGGCTGCCGATCGTCGCCTTGGATTTGCCCAGGGCGGACGTCGTTTCGACGCCTGGGGTGCGCACATAGTCATATTCGACCTTGGCCGAGAGGCCGCCGGCAAAACCCTGCTCGATGCCGCCGCCGACCAGATAGCCGAGTTTCCATCCGTCGATATCGTTCACCTTGTCGCCCTTGTCGAATTTGGTCATGGCGACGCCGCCGGTTCCAAACAGCAGCGTCTGGTCGAAGCTCAAGCCGGCCTTGGCCTTGGCGGCACCGCGCCATTTTTCCTTGATCTTGCCGCCCCGGACGTCGTGCTCGGCGCCGCCCAGATAGGAGCCCTCGATCTCGGCACCGAGAACCGCTGGACCCATCTGCTGGTTGTAGCCGGCCTGAACGCCGCCGCTGAGACCATTCCTGCCGGCAAACGGGTTCGGCATCCCGGTGAACGCCGTGCCGCCATGCACGCCGACATAGGCGCCGCTCCACTGGAACGCGGGGGTGTAGGCGGACGAAAGGTCGGCGGCCATCGCCGGCCCCAGGAGGTACATGGCAAGGGCACTTGCCGTCAGGATGATCTTTGCTTGAGAGAACACTGCATTACTCCAACACACGCGCGCATCCGGCAATCGATGCGCAGGTTTCCCGAAGAACTCGACCGTTGAGGCGGTCGGGCTCCGATTTGGTATCTTTCAGGGATGGTTGCGCGGTCCTGGGACTGGCTTTCGCCAGTTGTGGTAGGGGGTCAGATCGCCCGCGCGGCCAATCGCCTGAAAGACGCCGACCGTCTCGCAGGCGAAAATTGCACGCACATTGCGGGAAATCGAAAAATGAAGGTTTTTCGCTTTGTTTTCAATAAATTAAAGCGATGTTGTTTACGCAAATTTAACAGTCTGGCGCGGGTTTAGTCCGTTTGGCAGCACAAGCCTGCCATGCAATCGCGCGGTGCAGGCCGTTGGCATCCCGCAAAACTCCCGGCTTGAAGCGGACAAGCCAAGTGCGTATGTCTGGCCGACGCCCTCGAGCCTGGGTGCCTCAATCGGGAGACGAGCCTTGTCCGCACTGACGCGCTTTCTTGGCGACTCGCCGCTCAAGGTGATCCTGAAACTGCTGGTGGTGTCTTTCCTCGTCGGCCTGGTCATGAATGCCTTCGGCTGGTCGCCGATGGATGTGCTCTACGGCATCCGGAAGTTCTTCATGGACCTGTGGAATCTCGGCTTTCATGCCATCGACCGTTTCCTCGGCTATATCCTGCTGGGCGCGGCTATCGTCGTGCCGGCCTTCATCCTGCTCAGGCTCGCCAATTACCGGAAGTAGAGCATGATCCCGAACCGCAGGTCCGCGTCAGCGAACCTTGGCACCGGTTTTTGGACAAGATCGTACTATCGGGCGTGGCCCGCGGCGACCTCGAACAGGATGGCGTGGCGCGCGGCAAGAGCGGGCACATCGGTGGAATAGCCACCGCCGATGACGCCGCAGACCGGAACGCCCTGCGCGCGAAAATGGCTGATGACCATGTCGTCACGGGCGCGCAGGCCGTCATCCGACAGCGACAGCCTGCCAAGCCGGTCATCTGCATGGACGTCGACGCCGGCATTGTAGAACACGATGTCCCAATGCGCCTGTGCGGACAGCTCCGGCAGGATGGCGGCGAGCCTCTCGAGATAGGCAGCGTCACCCGTGCCGTCGGGCAGCGCGACATCGAGGTCGGAGGCGATCTTGCGCACTGGGTAGTTGCGGTCGCCATGCATGGAAAAGGTGAACACGCGCGGGTCATCGGCGAGAATATCCGCCGTGCCGTCGCCCTGGTGCACGTCGAGATCGACGACCAGGATGTTTCGTGCCGCGCCTTCGGCCAGCAGCACCAACGCGGCGACGGCGACATCGTTGAAGGTGCAGAAGCCCGCGCCTTGCGCGCGCCGCGCATGGTGGCTGCCGCCGGCGGTGTTGCAGGCGATACCGTGGCGCAAGGCCAGCCGCGCCGCCAGCACCGTGCCGCCGGTGGCAAGCTGCGTGCGCAGCGAGACGCGGGGGCCGATTGGAAAACCGATCTCGCGTTCGATCTTTTCGGGCACGCAGCAGTTGACGACCTGGTCGACATAGTCCGCCGCATGGGCAAGCTCCAGCCATGAAGCCGGCGCCGGTTCGGCGGTGCTGAGCGCCTCGGGGCCGGCGAGGCCGCGTGTCCGCAGCGCCTCCATCAGCAGGGGATATTTGCTCATCGGAAAGCGATGGTTGACGGCGAAGCCGGCGTCGTAGTCGGGATGATGGACGATCTGCAGAGGCATGAACTCGTATCCGGCTGGCTCACGCCAGACCGGGATTTCGGTTGGCCGTCAAGGGATAGGTGATTGCGCGGTGGCCGGAAAATGGGGCACATCGACGGTTCCATCAAGCCGCAATCAGCAAGGCAGCAATCCTTGGACAAAGGTGCAACCCCAGCCGACGCCGGATCCCCGATCCTCTCGGGATCGCCGATTCACTCCGGATCATTTGTCGTCACCAACCGCTCCGTGCTCGCCATCGCGGTGCCGATGACGCTAGCCTATCTGACGACGCCGATGCTCGGCCTGGTCGACACGGCTGTCGTCGGCCAGTTCGGCGATGCCGCCTTGCTCGGCGGCCTGGCTGCCGGCGCACTGATCTTCGACGTCGTCTTCACCTCTTTCAATTTCCTGCGCTCGGGCACCACCGGCCTTGTCGCACAGGCATTTGGGCGTGGCGATGCCCTGGAGGAACAGGCGGTGTTCTGGCGAGCCGTGCTGATCGCGGTTATCGCCGGCATCGTGCTCGCTGCCCTTGCGCCGCTGGTCGCCATCGCCGGGCAAAAATTCATGGGCGCCGAACCGCGCGTCAGCGAGGCGATGGGCGTCTACATCAGGATCAGGCTGCTTGCAGCCCCCTTTTCGCTGATCAACTACGCCATCCTCGGCTACGTGCTGGGGCGCGGCGAGGGCGGGCTTGGACTGGTGCTGCAATTGGTGCTGAACGGCATCAACATCGCGCTGTGCTTCCTGCTTGGGCTGGAACTTGGCTGGGGCGTCGCCGGCGTTGCCTGGGCGACCGTCAGCGGCGAGTTCCTGGCCATGCTGCTCGGCCTGGCCGTCGTGATCCGCCGGTTTCGCGCGGCCCCGCCCTTGCCGCGCCATCGCCTGCTCGACATGACCGCCTTCCTGCGCATGCTGTCGCTCAACCGCGACATCATGATCCGTTCGTTCTCGCTGCTCGCCGCCTTTGCATTGTTCACCCGCCAGGGCGCGCAGTTCGGCACGGTGACGCTGGCCGCCAACGCCGTGCTGATGAATTTCTTCCTCGTCGCCGGCTATTTCCTCGATGGCTTTGCCACCGCCGCCGAACAGCTGGCGGGCCGTGCCGTCGGCGCACGTGCCGCCGCACCGTTCCGCCAGGCCGTGCGGCTGACGCTGTTCTGGGGTTTCGGGCTGGCGGGAGCCGCGACGCTGGTCATGCTGTCTGGTGGCGCCAATCTGGTCGCCCTCGTGACGACATCGGAGGACGTCCGTTCGGTGGCCGACATCTACCTGCCATGGGCGGCATTCACGGCGCTGAGCGGTGTGCTGGCGTTCCAGATGGATGGCGTCTTCATCGGCGCGACCTGGTCTCGCGACATGCGCAACATGATGCTGCTGTCGTTCCTGGTTTTCGCGGCCGCGCTGCTGACCCTTGCGCCGGCCTTCGGCAACAATGGACTGTGGGCGGCGCTGCACGTCTTCCTGCTGGTGCGAGGCTTCAGCCTGCTGACGATCCTGCGGCTCAGGGTACGGACGGCGTTTTAGACGTGCCCCCGGAAGGCCCTGCGCCGTTCAGGACACCGAACGCCAGCTCTCGCGATAGGAATTTTTTCTTGACTCGGTGATCTCAGCTATGGTAGATTTTTGCCCATGGTGCTGATTTGCGCCAATGACCCGCCGCACTGGCGGGTTTTTTGTTTGATGCGCCGTCAGCCAACGCTCGGCGAAAGCTCCGAAGGAACCCGTCGACCCGAGTTCGTTGCACCATCTGCGAGCGGGCCGTCAGCCGCGACCTGCGCTCCTGAGAGCAGTTCAGAGTTGCCTGGACGCCCAGAAGTCGAGGCGGCTGTCGCGCAACTCGCAAATCGACTTCAGCCGTTCTTTTTCGACGAAACGGGCCATTCCGGAAAGAATACGGCCTGGCAGCGAGGGCCCGGCATAGATCATGCCGGTGTAGAGCTGCACCAGATCGGCACCCGCACGGATCTTGTCCAGCGCCGTATCGGCGGAATCGACGCCGCCGACGCCGAGGATGGCAAGCTCCGGCCCGAGCAGTTTGCGCATCTTCGCCAGCACGATGGTCGAACGCTCGAACAGCGGCTTGCCGGAGAGCCCCCCGCTCTCGCGTGCGGTGTCGCCGCTGCGCAGTGGCGGCCGGGAGATGGTGGTGTTGGAGACGATGACGCCGTCCACCCGCTTTTCCGTGACTTCGGCGGCGATGTCCTCCAGCTCTGCCTCGACCAGATCCGGCGCGATCTTCAGGAACACCGGCGGCTGGGCGCTTGCCGCGGCGCGCGCGGCCATGACCCGCGACAAGAGCTCGCCAAGCTGCTCACGCGCCTGCATGTTGCGCAGGCCCGGCGTGTTGGGCGAGGAGATGTTGACGGTCAGATAGCTGGCGTATTGCGCAAACCGGGCGACGCCGCGCTCATAGTCGCCGATGCGGTCGCTGCTGTCCTTGTTGGCGCCGATGTTGACGCCGACGATGCCGCCACGCCCCTTGCGCGCGGCAAGGCGCTTTTCGGCCGCCGCATGGCCTTCATTGTTGAAGCCCAATCGGTTGATCACCGCATCGTCGGCCGTCAGCCGGAAAATGCGCGGCTTCGGATTGCCGGCCTGCGCCAGCGGCGTGATCGTGCCGACCTCGGCAAAGCCGAAGCCCAGGCCAAGCAGCGCGTCGGGCACTTCGGCGTTCTTGTCATAGCCGGCCGCCATGCCGAGCGGATTGGGGAAATCGAGGCTGCAGATGCTGACCGTCAGCCTGTGGTCGCGGATCGCTGGTGCACCAACCGGAACGCCGCATCGCAAGGCCGCGATCGACAGGCCATGCGCGGTTTCCGGATCGAAGGCGAACAGCAGCTTCTGGCCGAGCCGGTCGAGCACGCTCATTGCCCCTCCAGTGCCGGGAACTGGTGCACACCATCGGAGCCAAGCGGCAGTGGCCGGACCCACAGCACAGCCTTGAGGCCGAGCGGACCATAAAGATGCGGAAACAGCGCACCGCCGCGCGAGACCTCGTATCTCAGCGCAGCACCCAGGCTGGCGCCGTCGATGGCGACCAGCAGAAGGTCGGTCTGGCCGGCAAAGTGCTTTGCCGCCGTTTCCTTGACCTGCGCCGCCGTGGAGAAGTGGATGAAGCCGTCTGCGACATCAATCGGCGCGCCGGTGAAGCGGCCATGCGTTTCGGCCTCGCGCCAAAGCGCCTGCGGGGTTATCTTGTAGATAATCTGAGACATGGTTGCGCTATAGAGCAGTTCCAGGAAAAGTGTGAAACGGTTTTCCCGGGAAAAGCGCATAGCGCTTTCCCTTGGGAATTGCTTCAAAAGATTCCGAACCAGCCATTCGGGAAAGGCCACGCCAAGGGTCTTCCCCATTTCCGGCGCAAACATGCGATATCTGAGGCCTTTGCCATGGAGGACAACATGCGTCTGCAGCACATCTTGATCCCCGCCGCGCTCGTTTCGCTGGTCGCGGCTTCAGCTTATTCGGAAGAAACCGACCGCTACCGGCTGGAAAAGTCGGCCACCGGCTATATCCGCATGGACACCCAGACCGGCGCCATGTCGATCTGCGACGAACGCTCCGGCCAGCTCGTCTGCAAGATGGCGGCCGACGAACGCGCCGCTTTCCAGGACGAGGTCGACCGCTTGCAGACCTCGATGAAGGCGATGGACGAGCGCGTCACCAAGCTCGAGAATTCGCTCTCCGCCCGCCTCGAATCGAAACTGCCGAGCGAAGAGGATTTCAACAAGACGATGGGCTACATGGAGCGCTTCCTGCGCGGCTTCATGGGCATCGTCAGGGATATGGACAAGGACAACGGCGCCCAGCCCAATTCGCAGAAGACCTGAGCGTTTCAACCACGGGAGGCGGCGCACTGGCTTTGCCGCTTGAAAACAGCGCGCAGCCGCTCATAATCGTCCAGTTGAACCCGAAAAGCCAAAAATCATCGGGGATTCGGGGAGGGACATTTGCCGGCAGGCTATTCTTTCGTCATCGCCGACGATCACCCGCTGTTTCGCGGTGCGCTGCGCGAAGCGCTCGCCGGCATCGGCAATGTCGCCGCCATCCATGAAGCCGGCGATTTCGAGAGCGCCAAGGCGCTGGTCGTTGCCAACGAGGACGTCGATCTGGTGCTGCTCGACCTGTCGATGCCGGGCGCCAGCGGCCTCTCCGGCCTGATCTCGCTGCGTGGCATTCATCCGGCGGTGCCGCTGGTCGTGGTGTCGGCGCATGACGATCCGGCGACCATCAGGCGGGCGCTCGACCTCGGCGCTTCCGGCTTCATCTCCAAATCGGCCAGCATGGAAGAGATCCGCAGCGCCGTGCAATCGGTGCTTGCCGGCGATATTGCAGCACCCGTCGGCGTCGATCTCGGCACCGAGCGCGACCCTGAAATATCCGACCTGATCAAGCGGCTGCAGGCGTTGACGCCGCAGCAGACCCGGGTGCTCGGCATGCTGGCCGAGGGCCTGCTCAACAAGCAGATCGCCTATGAACTCGGCGTCTCCGAGGCCACCATCAAGGCGCATGTCTCCGCCATCCTGCAGAAGCTCGGCGTCGACAGCCGCACCCAGGCGGTGATCCTGCTGTCCAAGATCGGCAGCGACCCGCTGCAGCCGGCGGGTTAGACCCCTATTCCGCCGCCGGCGCCAGCGGCCTGACCCTGGCCATCATCGAGCGCAGTACCGCTGGTTTGAGCGGTTTGTTGATCACCGCAATCTCGAGCCCGCCGGCGGCCGTGCGCACCTCGTTGGAGCGGTCGGCGGTGACCAGCACGGCCGGCAGGGTGTCGCCATGGATCGCACGCAGCCTGACGACGAGTTCGAGACCGGTTTCGCCGTCGAGATGGTAGTCGGCAAGGACGATGTCCGGGCGGTGTATCTTCGCGGTCTCCAGATCCTTTGAACCGGACGCGGTGTCGACGTTGCAACCCCAGCCTTCGAGCAGGAGCCGCATGCCTTCGAGGATGCGGGCGTCGTTGTCGATGCACAGCACGTGCAGACCGGCCAGCGAGGCCGTCGCGCGGGCGGGAGCCCTGGCTTCGATCTCGCGTCGTGCCTGCACGGCCGCGACGGGCAGGATAACGGAAAATCGCGTGCCCTTGCCCGGACTGGAAAAGATGCGGATCTCCAGGCGCAACACCCGGGCGATGCGGTCGACGATGGAGAGGCCGAGACCGAGGCCCTCGGCCTCGCGCGCGCCCTCGTCGAGCCGGGTGAACTCGCGAAAGACGGTGTTCAGCTTGTCGCCGGCGATGCCGATGCCGGTGTCGATCACCTGGATCTCGGCCAAATCGCCGCGCCGCCTGACGCCAACCAGCACGCGGCCGCGGCGCGTGTATTTGATGGCGTTGGAGACGAGATTCTGGATCAGGCGGCGCAGCAAATTGCGGTCCGTCGTCACCGTCAACGATGACGGCATGATGGTCAGCTCGAGCTTCTTTTCGGCGGCGAGCGGGCGGAAGTCGTTGCCGATCTGGCGCAGCAATCCGTCGAGGTTGAAGGCGGTGTCGTCCGGCTTCATCGCGCCGGCATCGAGGCGGGAGATGTCGAGCACGGCGCCGAGAATCGTCTCGACCGATTCCAGCGAGGATTCGATGTTCACGGCCGCCTTGCCGGCAGGTCCCTTGCCGGCCTTCTCGATCAGCGAGGAGCAATAGAGCCGGGCGGCGTTCAGCGGCTGCAGGATGTCGTGGCCGGCGGCGGCGAGGAAGCGCGTCTTGCCGAGATTGGCCTCCTCGGCCAGCATCTGTGCCTGCGCCAGTTCCTCATTGACCCGGGTCAGCTCGATGGTGCGCGTCTTGACGCGCTGCTCCAGCGATTCATTGGCGCGCTTCAGTGCCAAATCCTGCTCGACGCGCCCGGAAATGTCGGCATAGGTGGCGACGATGCCGCCGTCCGGCATCGGGTTGGAACGCAGTTCCAGGATGCGGCCCGAGGTTTTCAGCTCCATCTGCCACGGGCTGACGAAGCTGGTCAGCCGGTTGAGCATGGCCACACGCTGATCGGCGGGAATGTCGCCGCGCTCGGCGAGATGGCGCAGGATGCGGTCGAGCGAGACGCCGACCTGGCCCATCTCGTCGGGCAGGTCGAACAGCGCCCGGTACTGTCGGTTCCAGCAGATCAGGCGGAAATCGCGATCGAAGACGGTGATGCCCTGTTCCATCTGGTCGAGCGCGATCTGCAAGAGGTCGCGGTTGTGCTGCAGCGCCTCGGTGGCGTCGTCGAGCAAGCGGAAGGCATCTCGGGATTCGCGGTCGTGGCGCCGAAACAGCAGCGACAGGATCAGCCGTGCCGAGGAGGAGCCGACGGCGCTGGCCAGCAGCTGCTCGGAAAAGCGGATGACGTCCATGCTCGCCTGTTCGTTGCCGTGCAGCGAGGTTCCGTTGGTCTTTTCGAACGACTGGAAAGAGCGCTCGGTGCGCTCGACGCCGAGATAGCGCCCGATCGTGTCCTTCAGGTCGTTGACGGTGATGGCGGTGCGGAAACGGCGCAGGCTGGGCATCGGGCCGGCATCGCGCGGCACGAAGATCGACGCCTGGATGCGTTCCAGCGGCACCGACGCGCGCGACAGCGAGCCAAGCACGAAAAACACCGCATTGATCGACAGGCTCCATAACACGCCGTGGTTCAGCGGTTCGGCGACGGTGCCGAACAGGGCCTGCGGCCGCAGCGCCTCGAAGCCGAACAGCCCGTGCACGATGATGCCGGTATCGGCCGCGGCAAGCGACGGCAGGAGCAGTGTGTAGCCCCAGACGAGGATGCCGGCGACCATGCCGAGTGCCGCACCCCGGCCGTTGGCGCCGCGCCAGATCAGCCCGCCGATCAGGGCGGGGGCGAACTGGGCGATGGCCGCGAACGACATCAGGCCGATCGACGACAGGCGCGCGCTGTTGGTGCTCTCGCGGTAGTAGAGGAAGGCGATGAACAACAGGATGAAGATCGCCCCGCGCCGCACATTGAGGATCAGCGTCGACCAATCCTCGGTCTCGGAGGTCGAGGTCTTGAGCAGGCGGCGCACGAACAGCGGAATGACGAGATCGTTGGAGATCATGATCGACAGCGCCACGCTTTCGACGATCACCATCGCCGTCGCCGCCGACAGGCCGCCGATGAAAGCCGCCATCGCCAGCACATCATGGCCGCTGAACAGGGGCAGCGACAGCACATAGAGATCGCTGCTGGTTCCGGTGCCGACCAGCGACAGGCCGGCGAAGGCGATCGGCAGCACGAACAGGTTGATCGCCACGAGGTAGAGCGGGAACACCCATGTCGCGGTGCGCAGTTCGGCCTCGCCGCGGTTTTCGACGATGGTGACGTAGAACTGCCGCGGCAGCATGATGATGGCAAAGCCGCTGAGGCACGTCAGCACCAGCCAGGTGGCGAGCGAGGTGTTGTAGCTCATCGCCTGCCGGACCTGCGCGTTCTCGGCGAGCTTGTCGAACATGTCGCCCGGGCCGCCGAAGATCAGGAAGGTGACCATCAGGCCGATCGCCAGGAAGGCGGCGAGCTTGACGACGGTTTCGACCGCCACCGCCAGCACCAGCCCGTCCTGGTGTTCGGTGGCGTCGGCGTGACGGGTTCCAAACAGCACCGCGAACAGCGCCAACAGCATGGCGACGACCAGCGAGATGTCGCTGACGAAGGGATCGAACGAAGGCGGCGATCCCGTATAGTGCTCGACCATCAGGCTGACCGAACCGGATATCGCCTTCAACTGCAGCGCGATATAGGGCACCGCGCCGATGGTGGCGATCAGCGTGGCGATCGCCGCGACGGTGAAACTCTTGCCGTAGCGTGCGCCGAGGAAATCCGCGATCGAGGTGATCTTCTCGGTCTTGGCCAGCCGCACGATACGGTTGAGCAGCGGGAAGCCGAAGACGAAGACGAGCACCGGGCCCGTATAGATGCCGAGGAATTCGAGGCCGCGTTCGGAAGAGAGACCGACCGAGCCGAAGAAAGTCCAGGATGTGCAGTAGATCGCGAGGCTGAGCGCATAGATGAAAGGCCGCCCCCGGCTCGGCTCGGAGATGGCCGAGCGGCGGTCGCCGAGGCTGGCGATGGCAAACAGCAGCGTCACATAGGCGACCGCGATGATGACGATGAACAAGCCCTGCACGCTTGGACTTTCCTCCTCTGCCGTCTTTCTATCCGGCTTGCCCGGACGCAACCACAGCTTGGCGTCCGAGTCCATTGCAGAGCTGTGCAGGACGGCTATCAGGGCGGCGCGTCGGTGTCGTTATGGTGAAGATCGCCGCTGAGCGCCGTGGAAAATACGGCCAATGACGACCTCCTCCAAACCCATGCGATAGAGGATGATGTGCTTGCCGTGGACGAACTGATGGGTCCTGCCTTCATAGAGCCGGCCCATACTCGGATAGTCGCCGAGCAACTCAAACACCGCGTCGAGTTCGCGCAGTTACTTTTCGGCCTGAGTGTGGCCGAAGTTTTCGAAGGTGTGTCGGTAAATGTCTTTCAGATCGCGTTCGGCGCGATGCGTTATCCTATGGCGCATGCGGGAGTTCGGCACGCGCTTCCCGAATAATGTCGTCGATCGACTTTTCGCTGACCGGGCTCTCAAAACCTTCGTTGATCGCCGCCTGAATCGCTTTCCGCTTCTCGTCGGGCGAAAGCGCGTCAAACCAAGCGCGCTGCTCCTTTGTTGGAGCCGCCCACGGATAAACATCAATGCTGATGGTTTCGAGCATGTTCATGAGAACATTATAGGCGAAAACGCCTATAATTTCCAGAAATTCAATGCTGGCTTTGCCGTGCCGTCAATGCGGGAAACCTTGCAAAGAGCGATTGATCGCTCGCGTCAACAACCAGGGGCCCATGCCGTGCTCGGCGGCAATCTGGTCCAGCGTGGTCGTTTTGCAGTGATTCGGCGGCATCTGTGTCGATTTGCATCGCGGGGATATGAAATTTCACGCCCTTGTACGCAACGCGTCAAATTCGGCAGAGCTGCCGCCCAAAGTGCCGTAAGGTAAGGAGAAGCGGTTGTTTTCTCCCTTTTACCCATGTTGCGTCAGGAGGTTTTTGTTATGTTGCCTCAGGTCGATGCCGCAAGGACGGAAACGGCAGCTCGGCCAGTCACGACAAGGAGGGTCGAATGCTGAAAGAATTCCAGGAATTTATTTCCAAGGGCAATGTGATGGACCTTGCGGTCGGCGTCATCATCGGCGCGGCCTTCGGCAAGATCGTCGATTCCCTTGTTAACGATATCATCATGCCGATCGTCGGCGCGATTTTCGGCGGCTTGGACTTCAACAATTATTTCCTTGGCCTCTCCTCGGCCGTCAACGCCACCTCGCTGGCCGACGCCAAGAAGCAAGGCGCGGTCTTTGCCTACGGCAGCTTCATCACTGTCGCGTTGAACTTCCTCATCCTCGCTTTCATCATTTTCCTGATGGTCAAGGCGGTGAACAACATGCGCAAGCGGCTTGAGCGCGAGAAGCCCGCTGCACCGGCCGCTCCGCCGCCCGCCGACGTCGCGCTGCTCACCGAAATTCGCGATCTGCTCGCCAGGCGCTGACCACGGGCAGCATTTGCTGGACCAAAACCCCGGTCGTTGGCGGCCGGGGTTTTCTGTTTTCGCATCTGGTAAGGACCGCTGACGAAAACCGCAGACCAAAAACGGATCCGCCCATGACCCTGATCGACAGCTTGCGCACCGAGGCCCGTGCGGCACCCGAAAGTGGCATTGTCGCCGTCGTCAACTACGGCCGCCTGCGCGAAGGCATGATTCCGCTCTGGGCCGGCGAGGGCGACCTGCCGACGCCAGCCTTCATCACCGATGCCGCGTCGAAGGCGCTGGCCGGCGGCGAGACATTCTACACCTGGCAACGGGGCATCCCCGATCTCAGGCAGGCACTCTCCCGCTACTATGCCAGGCATTTCGGCAAGAATTTTCCGGAGGAAGAATTCATCGTCACCGGCTCCGGCATGCATGCCATCCAGCTGGCGCTCGACGCGCTCGCCGGCGCCGGCGACGAGGTGGTCTACCTGTCGCCGGCCTGGCCGAATTTCGATGCCGCAGCAGGGATAGCGGGAGCCGTTCCAGTCGCGGTCACGCTCGATCATTCCGGCAATGGCTGGTCCTGCGACGTCGAGAAGATCGCCGCTTCGATCACGCCGCGCACAAAGGCGCTGTTCATCAACACGCCGTCGAATCCGACCGGCTGGACCGCCGATCACGAGACCTTGCAGGCGATCCTCGCTCTGGCGCGCGCGAAGAACCTCTGGATCATCGCCGACGAGATCTATTCACTGTTTCACTACGGCCACGGCCGCGCGCCGTCCTTCCTGGACATAGCGTCGGCGGAAGACCGTATCCTGTACGTCAACTCCTTTTCCAAGAATTGGGCGATGACCGGCTGGCGCGTCGGCTGGATCAAGACGCATCCGAGCTTGCAGCAGGTGTTCGAGAACCTGATCCAGTATTCGAGCTCCGGCGTCGCCCAGTTCATGCAGCGCGGTGCGGTCGCCGCCCTTGACGAGGGCGACGCCTTCGTCGCCGAACAGGTGGAGCGGGCGCGCAAGGCGCGCGACCTTGTCTGCGGCATCCTCGGCGCCACCGGCCGCGCTGGGTTTACGGTGCCGCAGGGCGCGTTCTATCTGTTTTTCACAGTCGATGGCATCACCGATTCACGCACTGCTGCCTTCGACATCGTTGACAAGGCCAATGTCGGCCTGGCGCCAGGCACCGCTTTCGGCCCCGGCGGCGAGGCGTTTTTGCGGCTGTGCTTCCACCGCCGTCTCGACCAGATCGAGGAAGCGGCGCACCGGCTGGCGAAGTGGATGAAGAACGCCTGAGCCGCTGACGAAGCCCGAATTGAAATCGCTCCGGCGAGCCAGATGGCGGCCGGAGTAGAGTTCCAAACGGCATCAGCCGCCTGACTTGGGCACCAGCAGGGGAATGATGCGGTCGCTCTTGGCCACCGAAGGCCGACCTGCCGAACCATAGGGGATGCCGAGCGCATCCCAGGTCTCGACCAGCGCATCCTGCAATTCGGCGATCAGCGCATCGGAATGGAACGGCGTTGGCGTGATGCGCAGCCGCTCGGTGCCGCGCGGCACGGTCGGGTAGTTGATCGGCTGGATGTAGATGCCGTGCACGCCGAGCAGGCGGTCGCTGGCCATCTTGCAGGCCTCGGGATCGCCGACCAGCAGCGGCACGATGTGCGTCGGCGAATCCATCACCGGCAGGCCGGCGGCCGACAGGATGTGTTTGGTTCTCGCGGCCTGCTGCTGCTGGGCGTCACGCTCGGCCTGCGAGCGCTTGAGATGGCGGATCGACGCGGTCGCGGCGGCAGCGATCGCCGGCGGCAGTGCCGTGGTGAAGATGAAGCCCGGCGCATAGGAGCGCACGGCGTCGATCACAGCGCTGGTGCCGGTGATGTAGCCGCCCAGCGTGCCGAATGCCTTGGCCAGCGTGCCTTCGATGATGTCGATGCGGTCGGCCAGGCCTTCGCGCTCGGTGATGCCGCCGCCGCGCGGCCCGTACATACCGACGGCATGGACCTCGTCGATATAGGTCATGGCGTTGTAGCGCTCGGCGAGTTCGACGATCTCTTTGATCGGCGCGATGTCCCCATCCATCGAATAGACGCTTTCGAAGACGATCAGCTTGGCGCGTTCGCGCCCCGCCGCCTGCAAAAGGCTTTCCAGATGCGCCACGTCATTGTGGCGGAAGATCTTCTTTTCGGCGCCGGAACGCCGCACGCCTTCGATCATCGAGGCGTGGTTCAATTCGTCCGAGATGATCAGGCAGTTGGGCAAAAGCTTCGCGATGGTCGAGATCGAGGCTTCGTTGGAGACGAAACCGGAGGTGAAGACCAGTGCCGCTTCCTTGTCGTGCAGGTCGGCAAGCTCCACCTCGAGCTCTACCAGCGGGTTCGAGGTGCCGGAAATGTTGCGGGTGCCGCCGGCGCCCGAACCCATCTTGCCAGCGGTATTCTGGAACGCGGCGATGACGTCGGGATGCTGGCCCATGCCGAGATAGTCGTTGGAGCACCAGACGGTGATTTCCTCGGCGCGGCCATTGGAACGCCAGATGGCGCGCGGGAACTTGCCCGCGATCCGCTCGAGGTCGGCGAAAACGCGGTAGCGACGCTCGGCATGGAGCTGGTCGATCGCTTCCTCGAAGAACCGCTGATAGTTCATGTCGACTTCCCAATTTTTGCGCGGGATCATAATCATTGGCCTGTTGGTCGTCCACCTGGCCTTTTTGGTCAAAATGCCACGCCCCGGACCTGTTCCTAACGACCGCGGATCGTGGCCTATTCCCTTGATGTGGATGAACTTTGTTTCAGGACAATGCCACTGGCCGGCAATGCCGGTTACCAGGGGTTCCAATGGCCATGCGGCGGGCTTTCCAGTAGAGCGGGGTTGAGACAGTTTCCGATAAATCTTGGATAAGCGAGGACGCGGATGACAGTTTTGGTGACAGGCGGCGCCGGTTACATCGGCAGCCATATGGTCTGGGAGCTGCTGGATGCCGGCGAAAGCGTGGTCGTTCTCGACCGTCTTTCCACCGGTTTCGAATGGGCGGTGGCGCCGGAGGCCAAGCTGGTCGTCGGCGATGTCGCCGACAAGGAATTGGTCGGCGCGGTCATCAGGGAGAACAAGGTCGACGCGATCATTCATTTCGCCGGCTCGATCGTGGTTCCGGAATCGGTCGCCGACCCGCTCAGCTATTATGAGAACAACACCTCGAAGACGCGCACACTGATCGAAACCGCGGTGCGCGAAGGCGTGCCCAATTTCATCTTTTCCTCGACCGCCGCCGTCTATGGCGGCGCCGGGCTGGAGCCGGTGCGCGAGGACGCCCGCCTGGCGCCGGAATCGCCCTATGGCCTGTCCAAGCTGATGAGTGAGTGGATGCTGCGCGACGCATCGATCGCGCATGGCCTGCGCTATACGGCGCTGCGCTACTTCAACGTCGCCGGCGCCGACCCGAAGGGCCGCACCGGCCAGTCGACGCCGGGCGCAACCCATCTGATCAAGGTCGCCTGCGAGACGGCACTTGGCAAGCGGCCGTTCATGCAGGTGTTCGGCACCGATTATCCGACGCCGGACGGCACCTGCATGCGCGACTACATCCATGTCAGCGACCTGGCGGCGGCGCATCGCCTGGCTTTGCAGCGGCTGCGCGCCGGGGGACAGAGCCTCGTCGCCAATTGCGGCTACAGCCATGGCTATTCGGTGCTGGAGGTCATCGAAAGCGTGCGCCGCGCCTTTGGCCATGATTTCGAGGTGAAGATGGGTGATCGCCGCCCTGGCGACGCCGCGGCGGTGGTTGCCAATTCGGATCTCGCCCGCGCCGAGCTCGGCTGGACCCCGCAACGCGACGATCTCGACCAGATCGTCGCCGACGCGCTCGCCTGGGAGCGCATCCTGACCGGCAAGAACTCCGCGCGCGGCTGAGCCGGGTTCTCCCAAGGGCTCGCAAGGCGGGCAGCGAAGCGCTATTGAAGGCGTTCGCGGCAAGGCGCGGAGGCGCGGCGCCGCGAGGAGATCTTGGGGGAATGGCATGAAAATAACGGTGCTCGGGGCCGGTGTCGTCGGTACGGCGGCCGCCTATTATCTGGCCAGCGACGGCCATGAGGTGACGGTGATCGAGCGCCATCCGGCGGCGGCACAAGGCACCAGCCAGTCCAATGCCGGCCTGGTGTCACCGGGTGACGCCACCGCCTGGGCCTCGCCGGCGGCTTTGAAGACCTTCCTGCGCGGGCTCTACAACCATGATCTCGGCATCAAGGTCAGGCTGCGCCTTGATCCCTATTTCCTCGCCTGGAGCCTGCGTTTCCTGCGCCAGTGCACGGTGGCGCGCCTGCGCGCCAACACCGACATCAAGCTCAGGCTCGCGCTCTATTCGCGCGACTGCATCAATGCGCTTTCGGAAGCGACCGGCATCCATTACGACGAGCGCAAAAAGGGCATTCTCTATTTCTTCCGCTCGCAAAAGAGCCTCGACACCGGCACCGACAATTACCGTTATCTTGCCAAGCACGGCCTGCCGATCGAAATCGTCGGCCGCGACCGGCTGGTCGAGCTGGAACCGGGCCTTGCCGGCGTCAAGGACAAGATTGCCGGCGGCGTCTATTCGCCAACCGACCAGACCGGAGATTCCAAGCAGTTTGTCGACAGGCTGGCCGCCTATGCGGCCGAGAAGCTCGGCGTCAAATTCCTGTTCGGCACGACAGTCGAAGGCCTCGACATCGAGGGCGACCGGGTGCGCGCGGTGATGACTTCGGCCGGCCCGGTCGCCGGCGATGCGGTTGTCATCTCGATGGGGCCGGAAAGCGGCCTGCTCGGGCGCCGTTACGGCATAGACCTGCCTGTCTATCCGGTAAAAGGCTATACCGCGACGATTCCCCTGGAGGACGAAAGCAAGGGACCGACCATGGGCGGCGCCGACGAGGACCGGCTGATCGGCTATTCAAGGCTGGGCAACCGCTTGCGGATGTCCTCGACGGCCGAATTCACCGGCTTCGACCGCACTTTCAAGCCCGCCGATTTCAAGACGATCATCAGCACCGGCAAGGATCTTTTCCCGGGTGCCTTCGACGAGAAGAAGGCTGTGTTCTGGGCGGGCCTGCGCCCGATGATGCCGAACTCGGTGCCGGTCATCGGCCAGGCGCGCTACAAGAATCTCTATCTCGACACCGGCCACGGCCACGTCGGCTGGACCATGGCCTGCGGCTCGGGGAAATTCCTTGCCGACCTCGTTTCCGGCCGCAGGCCGGAGATCGACCCGCAGGGGCTGGTCTACGGGGGCTAGTGATGTCGGGACCGCAAGTCGCCATCGACCTTGGCCGCATCGAGCGCAACGCGCGCACCATCGTCGAGCGCTGCGCGCTCTCGGGCATAAAAGTGTTCGGCGTCACCAAGGGCACTTGCGGCATGCCGCAAGTGGCACGCGCCATGCTGCGCGGCGGCGTCGCCGGCATCGCCGAATCGCGTTTCGAGAACATCCGCCGGCTGCGCGACAGCGGCATCAACGCACCGATCATGCTGCTGCGCAGCCCGCCGATGGCGCGGGTCGAGGAGGTGGTGCGCACCGTCGACATCAGCCTGCAATCGGAACTCGCCACCATCCGCGAAATTTCGCGCATCGCCGAGCGCATGGGCCGCGTCCACGACATCATGCTGATGATCGATCTCGGCGATCTCCGCGAAGGCATCTGGCCGAACGATCTGATCCCCACGGTTGAGCAGATCCTGCAGTTCAAGGGCGTGCGCATCGCCGGCATCGGCACCAATCTCGGCTGCTTCGGCGCCATCATGCCGACGCCGGAAAACCTTGGGCAGCTCGTCGCCCATGCCTACAAGACCGAGCGCCTGTCCGGCAAAAGCCTCGACGTGATTTCCGGCGGCGCCTCGTCGTCGCTGCCGCTGCTGCTCGAAGGCAGACTTCCGGCCGGCATCAACAATCTGCGCGTCGGCGAGGCGATCCTGCAAGGTGGCGTCGAAACCTTCCGCGATGTGCCATGGGCCGAGCTCGAGCCCGATGCCTGCCGGCTGACCAGCGACATCATCGAGGTCAAGCTCAAGCCGTCACGGCCGATCGGCCAATCGGGCTACGACGCCTTCGGCAACCAGCCGGTCTTCCCCGACGAGGGCGACAGGCTGCGCGCCATCGCCAATATCGGCCGCGAGGACGTGCTGGTCGAGGGGCTGACGCCGATCGCCAGGGGGATCCGGGTGCTGGGCGCCTCCAGCGACCATCTGCTTTTGGATGTCGCCGATGCCGACCCGCCGCTGGCCGTCGGCGACCGCGTCGCCTTCCGCATGAGCTATGGCGCCATGCTTTTGGCAATGACCTCGGAATATGTCGAGAAGGCCCCGATGCACGACGTCGAGGATTTTTCCGGCCGCAAGATGGTGCAGATCACGGCCGAACCTGGAGCCGCCGGCATCCTGGCCCGGGAAGGCACCGGTGCGCGGCTGGAAGCGATGAATTTCGACGTGGTGGAACTCGCCGATGTCGAGCGGCCGCCATCGGGGCTGATCCGGCTGGCCGCCGGCACCGACCGTCGCGTCGCGCATAAGGCTCTGACCGCAACGGCGCGCGCCACGCATTCCTTCGGCCTGATCTGGATCGATTCCATCGCCGCCTTGATGCCTGAGGACGAGGACGGCATCGACCTGCCGGAAGGCTCGGTCCTGGCGCGCTCGCTTGGCCTCGACCACAAGGCGGGCGCCCTGCAGCCGCAACTGTCTCCCGAAAATGTCGTCATCATCGGCCTGCGCCACGCCGATCCGGCCGAAGCGCGCGTGCTGAAGGACTCACGCGTGTCGGCCTTCACCATGACCGATATCGACGCCATGGGCATGCGCGACCTGATGCATGAAGCGATCCGTATCGCCACATCAGGCACGCAAGGCTTTCATGTCAGCTACTCGCCTACAGTGACCGAATTCGCCGGCTGGGCGGCGGGCTCCGGTGGGCTGACCGTGCGCGAGACGCATCAGGCGATGGAGGCGATCGCGCTCTCCGGCGGGCTGCTGTCGATGGATGTGTCGGGCCTGACCGCGGATCTGGAGCCGCGGATCGGCACCGATGCGGTCAATTTCGTCATGTCTGCCTTCGGCAAACGGATTCTCTGATCAGCCCTGCACTTCCACTGCCGCCCGCCATGCGCTGACATAGTCGACCCATGCTGGGTCTATAGGCCGTTCTATTCTTTCGCCCTTGCCGTGCGTCGCCGGCCGATCGCATGCCAGCAGCGCCGCGCCGATGCTGGTGCCGGTGGCGGCCTCCGACGCAACCACGGCGCGCGCCGTGGCTGCCGCCAGCATGCCGACAAAGAGCCGGTTGCGGGCAAAGGGGCCTTCGACCGTGGTCGGGCCGTCGGCACCGATCAAGTCGAGGCAGGTCGCCGTCATCAGGGCCAGATAGAATGAGATGGCGGCAAAGCGCTGGCCTTTGTTGATGCCGTCGGCATCGAGCCATGCCGCGGCATGGTGCGGGAACGGCCCCGAGCCTTGCTGGGTCGACGGCAGCAGCAGCATCTTTCGCGCCAGAACGGCGCCGACATCATCCTCGGTCCACTGCTCCGGCTGGTCCTTTGTCAGTACCGAAAACTCGCGGCCGCCCATGAAGCGCGCCGAGGGAACGGGATCACCGAGCGCGTTGACATTGACCAGCGTGTCGCGCGCGGCATCCAGCGCAATCTGTTTGCCGCCGACCGCCATCGATACCACCCAGGTGCCGGTCGAGACGACGGAGAAAGGCGGCTTGTCGGAGAGAAGATGCGGCAGCAGCGAGGCGTTGGAATCATGCAGGCCGCAGAACACCGGCGTGTGCGGATCCAGTCCGGTTCGCACAGCAACGGTGGGCAGGATCGGGCCGAGGCGATCGCTGGCCGGCCGCACCGGCGCCATCAGGCTCCGCCACTCCAGCCTGTCGACCAGGGATGAAAAATCCGCCGTCCACGGGTTCCACAGGTCGGTGTGGCAGCCGAGCGAGGTGACCTCGTTGGCGGCGATGCCGGTCAGGCGCAAGGCCCAGTATTGCGGGTACATCAGCAGCGCCGCGGCCCTGGCGAATTCCGCCGGGAAGCTCTTCTGCTGCCAGAAGAATTGTGCTCCGAGATTGAGGCCGAGCGGCAGGCGCGGCGTGCCGGTCTCGGCAAAAGGCGGGCGGATCGCGTCGTAATCCTCGGCCATCCCGTCGGGGCCGTCGAACTCATAGTCGAGCACCGGCAGCACCAGTTCACCCGCCGCGTCGACCAGCACGCCCGTCGCGCCGTGGGTGGTGATCGAAATGGCGTCGATACGCTGTTCGCGGTCGAGGCCGGCAAGGCTTTCGAGGATGAATGCCCACAAGGCCTCGACATCGTGGTGCGGGTAGGGAGCCTGTCGCACCGGCGCATTGGACGTGCGGCGCAGCGCCACCTCGCTCAACGTCGCGAGGTCGACCAGCGCCACCTTGGCGTTGGTCTTGCCGATGTCGATGACGGCGATGTGGCGCATCGCACTCATGCCATGTGGAACATTGTTTCCAGCTTCACGGCCACCGGCTCGTTGTCCGGCCTGGTCTCCATGATGTCGGCCATGTGGGCCCACCAGCGCTGCATCACCGAATGCCCGGGCAATTCGTCCATGCGGTGGTCGTCTTGCCGCCACAGCACACCGAACAGGATATTGGTCTCCTCGTCGAGATGGATGGAATAATCGGAGACGCCGGCCTGCTTCAGCAGCGCGACCAGCGACGGCCAGATCTCGTCATGGCGCTTATTGTACTCTGCCTTCATGCCGGGCTTCAGCTTCATCTTGAACGCGTATTTCTCGGCCATCAACGCCCTCCGCGCAGCCGCCGCCAGACGATCGGCAAGGCGATGACGATGATCAGCAGCAGGCCGATGAAGATCGACATGACGATGCCCGGCACATTGAGCAGGCCGAGCCCGAAGGTCACCAGCCCCATGATGAAGGCGGCGAGCACGACGCCCAGAATGCTGCCGGCGCCACCGAGGATACTGACGCCGCCGAGCACCACCATGGTGATGACTTCGAGTTCATAACCCTGCGCGATCGAGGGCCGCGTCGAACCGAGGCGCGAGGTGATCAGCACCGAGGCGATGCCCGACATCAGCCCGGTCAGGCAAAACAGGATGAACTTGGTGCGGCCGACGCGCACGCCGGAAAATTGCGCAGCGACCGGATTGTTGCCGATGGCGAAGACGCGTCGGCCGAAACTCGTGCGGTGCAAGAGGAACCAGTAGACGACAGCCGCGATCAGGAACAGCACCAGCTCGAACGACACCACCCACCAGACATAGCCCTGGCCGAAGAAGGCGAAGCTTGAGGGATAGCCTTTGTAGGCCTGGTCGCCGAGGATGATGAAGGCGATGCCGCGAAACAGGCTCATCGTGCCGATGGTGACGACGATCGAGGGCAGGCCGAGCCTTGTCACCAGCAGACCGTTGAAGGCGCCGCAGCCGAGCCCGACAACGATGCCGATTGCCACCAGCACTGGCGTGCCGGCGCCGGCCTGCACCGCCATGCCCATCATGGTCGACGCCAGCGCAATGATGGCGGCCACCGACAGATCGATCTCGCCCGAGATGATCAGCAGCGCCATGGCGAAGGCGATCAGGCCCTTCTCGGTGAAATTGAAGGTCAGATCGGACAGCGAGTACGGGTCGAGGAAATAGGGCGAGGCGAAGCTGTTGATGGCGAAGATGGCGACGGCCACCACGACCAGCAGCGCTTCCCAGGAAAAGATCGCCGAACGCAGCGGCTTGTCGAGCCGGTCGGGAAGGTGGCGCGGGGCAGGGATGTCGGTCACGCCTCCACCTTTCTGAGGATGATGCGGCCTTGCTGGCGCTCGCCGCGCGCATTGAGCACGACGGCCAGAATGATTGCGCTGCCCGAAATCGCCATCTGCCAGAAAGGCGAGATGTTGATGACCGGCAGCGCATTGGAGATGATGCCGAGGAACAGTGCGCCTAATACCGCGCCGCCGACCGAGCCGATGCCGCCGGCGATCGAGATGCCGCCGATGACGCAGGCGGCGATGATGTTGAGCTCATAGCCATTGGCGACCTCGACCGAGGCGATCACGTAGCGCGAGATCCAGAGATAGCCTGACAGGCCGCCAATCATGCCGGAGATGCAGAAGACGATGAATTTCGTCCGGCCGACATCGATGCCGGCATAGACGGACGCCGTCGGGTTGACGCCGATCGCGTAGATCGAGCGGCCGAGCGCGGTGCGTGTCATCACAACGAAGAACAGCGCAATGACCAGGATGGCGATCCACGACAGCACCGGAATGCCGAGGAAGGCCGCGCGCTGGAAGCCGATGAACTCCGGGCTCATCTTGTCGGCATTGACCCAGGCACCGCCGGACAGGACGAAGGTGGCGCCGCGATAGATGGTCAGTGTGCCCAAAGTCACCACGATCGAGGGAATGTTCAGCCGCCAGACCAAAAGGCCGTTGATGGCGCCGAGCACCAGGCCGACGACCAGCGCAATGACGATCAGCAGCGGGATCGGGATCGCCGGATGCGCGGCGTTCAGCATCGCCACCACCATGCCGGTGAAGCAGAGGTTGGACGCCATCGACAGGTCGATCGACCGGGTCAGGATGACCACCATCTGGCCAAGCGCCAGGATCATCAGGATCGAGGTGTCGTTGAACACCTGGCGCAGATTGGCCGAATCGGCGAAGGCCGGAAAACGTGTCGAGATCAGCCCGATCAAGACGATGATGGCAGCAGCCAGCCAGATTTCGCGGTATTTGAGGAAAGCCTTCATGCCGCGATCCCCGCTGCCGTCCGAACCAGCGTCTCGGCGTCCAGCCCCTTGTTGTCGTAGACCGCCGCGACAAGCCCCTCGCGCATGACCACGACACGGTCGGACATGCCGAGGATTTCGGGCAGCTCGGACGACACCATGATCACCGACAGGCCTTGCGCCACCAACTCGGCCATGAAGCCGTGCACGGCGGCCTTCGAGCCGATGTCGATGCCCTTGGTCGGCTCGTCCAGGATGATCACCTTGGGCGACGTCGCCAGCCATTTGGCGATGACGATCTTCTGCTGGTTGCCGCCCGACAGTGTGCCGACATCCTGGCTGAGCGAAGAGGCTCTGAGGTCGAGTCGCTCGGTGTAGGAGCGGGCCAGATCGAACTCCTCCGACAGCCGCAGCAGGCCGGATTTCGACGTGCGCTTGAGCGAAGGCAGCGAGACGTTCTGGAAGATCGGCAGGCCGATCACCACGCCTTGCTTGCCGCGTTCTTCCGGTACGTAGACGATGCCGGCATCGATCGAATCCGCAGCCGATTTCGGCGCGATCGTCTTGCCTTCCAGCGTGATCGTGCCGGCTGAGGTGCGGGTGATGCCCGATATCGCCTGCATCACCTCGCTGCGGCCGGCGCCGACAAGGCCGTAAAAGCCGAGGATCTCGCCCTTGTGCAGTTCGAAGCCGATATCGTTGAATTCGGTCGGATGCGACAGGCCGGAAACGGAGAGCACCGGTGCGCCGATCTCGGCCTTGCGCTGCGGGAAGATGTGATCGACCGCGCGGCCGACCATCAGGCGCACGATTTGGCTCTGGCCGGCATCCTTGATCAGGCCTTCGCCGACCATCTCGCCATCGCGGAACACCGTGTAGCGGTCGGCGATACGGTAGATCTCGTCGAACTTGTGGCTGATGAACAGGATCGCCTTGCCATCGCTCTTGAGGAATTCGATCAGCAAAAAGAGCTCCTCGATCTCCTTCATGGAAAGCGCGGCGGTCGGCTCGTCCATGATGACGATCTGCGCGTCGATCGACATGGCACGCGCAACCGCGACCAGATGCTTGTTGGCGATGCCGAGGTCCTTCAGCCGCGCGTCGGCGTCGATATGGCCGGCATGCATGGTGTCCAGCACTTCGCGCGCGTTCTTGCGCATCGTGCGCCAGTCGATGGTGCCGAAACGCGTGCGTGGCGCGTGGCCGAGAAAGATGTTTTCGGCCACGCTCAGATCGTCGAACAGCACGGTTTCCTGGTGGATGGCGGTGACGCCATGGCCGAAGGCGGCATGCGCGCTGGGCAGGGTGACGGCCTGGCCGTCTATGCTGATCGTGCCCCCGTCGGGCTGGTAGATGCCGGTCATGATCTTGACCAGCGTCGACTTGCCGGCGCCGTTCTCGCCGATCAGCGCTGTCACCTGGCCCGGATAGAGCGACAGGCTGACATTGTGCAACGCGCGCACGCCGGGAAAGCTCTTGGAGATGCCGGACAGCGTCAGGCGTGGAGCCGGGGCCGGAGGCCGCTCCTTCACCGCGCCGTGTTGGGCTGTCGTGTCCATAGTCGTATCAAGCCCTGAAACAAGGTTCGTTTAAAGCCGCGGCGGGACGTGAGCCCCGCCGCGTCAGCTCTAGAGAACTCCAGATCAATAGATCTTGGAGAACTTTTCGATGTTCGACTTGTCGAACTGGAAGGGCGGAGCCATTGCAGCCGAGTTGGTGTCGTCGAGCGTGACCTTGCCGACGCGGCCGATCGACAGCGTGGCGCCGGGCTTTGCCTCTTCCTTCTTCACCGCCAGATCATGGGCGAGGTAGACGGCCGAGTAGCCGAGGTCGATCGGGTTCCACAGCGCAACCGCCTGGCTGGAACCGTTGTCGATGAATTTCTTGAACTCGGACGGCAGTGCGAGACCGGTGACATTGACCTTGCCGATCAGGTTCTCGTCGGTGACGACCTGGGCGGCGGCAACGACGCCGACGGTGGTCGGCGCGATGATCGCCTTCAGGTTCGGATAGGACTTCAACAGGCCCTTGGCTTCGTCGGTGCTCTTGGCCGAATCGTCATCGCCGTAGACGGTGGCGACGAGTTTGATCTTGGGGAACTTCTCCGGCAGGATCTTCTTGGCCGCGTCGATCCAGGCGTTCTGGTTGGTCGCGGTCGAGGAGGCCGACAGGATGGCGACCTCGCCGCCTTCCGGCAGGTGGTCGGCGGCGAGCTTGATGATGGTCTCGCCGATCAGGCCGGTGTCGGACGGGTTGAGGTGAAGCTGGCGACCTTCCTTGGCGACGCCCGAATCCCACGAGATGACGGTGATGCCGCGTTCCATGGCCTTCTTCAGCACCGGCACCAGAGCGTCGGCGTCATTGGCCGAAATGGCGATGGCGTTGACCTTCTGCGCGATCAGCGAATTGACCACTTCGATCTGCGCTTCGGCGGTCGCCTTGGTCGGGCCGGTGTAGATGATGTCGACATCGCCGAGTTCCTTGGCCGCCTCTTCGGCGCCCTTGTTGGCGGCATCGAAGAAGCCGTTGCCGAGCGACTTCACCACCAGCGCGATCTTGACGTTTTCGGCATAGGCGGCATTCACGAACATGGCGGCTGAGAATGCAGCCGTCACCATCAATTTCTTCAAGAAGCTCATCGAATTTCCTCCCTTGAGCGTTGCATTCCATCGCCGCTGCGAGCGCGAGTTGGCCTCAGGCCTGCAGTGAAGATTCTTCCTTGTTGGTTGCGGATGTGCGGGCGACGATCAGCGTCACGCCGGCGGTCTCCAGCATCTTGGCTTCACGATCGTCGATGCCGTCATCGGTGATGACGGTGGCGATGCGCGACAGGCCGCACAGGATGAGGCTGGAGCGTTTGCGGAATTTCGAGGAATCGACCAGCACCACCAACTCGTCGGCCTGGTCGATCAGTTTCTGCTCCGCCTGGATCAAGAGCGGATCGCCCTCCATCAGGCCGAGCGGCCCCAGACCCTGCGCACCCATGAACATGCGGCGCGCATAGAAATTGCGCGTCACGTCGTTGTCGAAGGGCGACAGGATGATGTTCTGCTCGCGATAAATGGTGCCGCCCGACAGCATCACCGTATTCTTGGAATGCTTGAGCAAATGCTCGGCGATGGGGAACGAATTGGTGAAGATCGGCATGCGGCGGCCGGTCAGGAAATGCACCATCTGGAAGGTGGTGGTGCCGCCATTGATGATGATCGGTTCGCCGTCGTTGCACAGCTCGACCGCTTCACGCGCAATCGCCCGCTTCTGCGAGGCGTTGATGGTTTCGTTGACGGAAAAGGGCCGGCCGGCCAGCCCGATGAACTGCGGCGGCGAGATTGCCTCGGCGCCGCCGCGCACGCGGCGCAGGCGCTTCTGGACGTGGAGAGCCGCGATATCGCGCCGGATCGTCGCCTCGGAGGACTCCGTCAGGTCGACCATCTCCTGCACCGTCACCACAGGCTTTTCCTGGACGGCGGACAGAATGATCCTGTGGCGCTCTTTTTCGTGCATGGTTCCTCCCTGCCCGGGCATCTAGGCACCCAAAACGCGCAGTGTCAATCATTTCCGATCATATAATTTCATTGTGCAGTGCAATATGATCGATATTGATCGTTTGTGATTGACAAGCCGACCGCTTCCGTGGAAATTCGGGGCCAAATGGCCGCGCCTTCTGCGTGCCTTCGGGAGGATTTCTTATGCTCGACAAGCGCACCGGCGCGCGCCTCGCCAATCTGTGGGACGAGGCCAAGGCTCACGCCATGAGCGGGCCGGAACTTCTGGTCTACCGTTCGAACACACTTGGTTCCGACAAGCGGGTCACCAACTATGGCGGCGGCAACACGTCGTCGAAGATCTGGCAGAAAGACCCGCTCACCGGCGAGGATGTCGAAGTGCTGTGGGTCAAGGGATCGGGCGGCGACAGCGCCTCGATCAAGCTGGACGGCTTTGCCACGCTCTACATGGACAAGCTGCGCGCGCTCAAAGGCCTCTATCGCGGCGTCGAGCACGAAGACGAGATGGTCGGCTTCCTGCCGCACTGCACCTTCAACCTCAATCCGCGCGCGGCCTCTATCGACACGCCGCTGCATGCCTACGTGCCGAAGCCCTTTGTCGACCACATGCATCCCGATGCCATCATCGCCATTGCCGCGGCGAAGGATTCGAAGGCGCTGACCAAAGAAATCTTCGGCGAGGCCATCGGCTGGCTGCCGTGGAAGCGCCCTGGCTTCGAACTTGGCCTGTGGCTGGAGAAATTCTGCCTCGAACACCCGGCCGCCAAGGGCGTCATCCTGGAAAGCCACGGCCTGTTCACCTGGGGCGACACCCCCAGGGAATGCTACGAGACGACGATCTCGGTGATCAACCAGGCGATCGAATGGTTCGAGCGCCGCTCCGAGGGTGTCGCTATCTTCGGCGGTGAAGCGGTCAAGTCGCTCGACGCCACTGAGCGCCGTGCCATCGCGGCCAAACTGATGCCGAGGATTCGCGGCCTGATCTCGGAAAGGAGCCACAAAACAGGCCATTTCGACGATTCCACTGCTGTGCTCGAATTCGTCAACTCCAGGGATCTGCGCCCGCTGGCGGCACTCGGCACCTCATGCCCCGACCATTTCCTGCGCACCAAGATCCGCCCGCTGGTCATCGAATTCGATCCGGCAAAGCCCGATGTCGATGCCGTCATCGCGCGTCTTGCCGACGACATCGCCGAATATCGCGTTGGCTACCAGGCCTATTACGACAGCTGCAAGCATCCGGACTCGCCCGCCATCCGCGATCCCAATGCCGTCGTCTACCTGATGCCCGGCGTCGGCATGTTCACCTTCGCCGGCGACAAGGCGACGGCGCGCATCTCGGGCGAATTCTATGTCAACGCCATCAACGTCATGCGCGGCGCCTCCACCGTGTCGTCTTATGTCGGCCTGCCTGCACCGGAAGCCTTCGACATCGAGTACTGGCTGCTCGAAGACCTGAAGCTGCAGCGTATGCCGAAGCCGAAGTCGCTTGCCGGCCAGATCGCCCTGGTCACGGGTGGCGCCGGCGGCATCGGCCGCGCCACGGCCAACCGCCTGCTGCGCGAAGGCGCCTGCGTGGTGCTGGCCGACATCGACGAGACAGCACTGGCCAGCGCCAATGACGAACTGGCGAAAGTCTACGGCAGGGACTTCGTGCGGCCGGTGCTGATCAATGTCACCTCGGAGGAGCAGGTCATTTCGGGCTTTGCCGAGACAGCGGTCGAGTTCGGCGGCATCGACATTCTGGTATCGAATGCAGGGCTGGCCTCCTCGGCGCCGATCGAGGAGACGACGCTGGCGCTGTGGAACAAGAACATGGACATCCTGTCGACCGGTTATTTCCTGGTCTCGCGGGAAGCGTTCCGGCTGTTCCGCGCGCAGAAGATTGGCGGCAACGTCGTCTTCGTCGCCTCCAAGAACGGCCTTGCCGCATCGCCGAACGCCGCCGCCTATTGCACCGCCAAGGCTGCCGAGATCCATCTCGCCCGCTGCCTGGCGCTGGAGGGCGCGGAGGCGCAGATCAGGGTCAATGTCGTCAACCCGGACGCGGTGCTGCGCGGCTCGAAGATCTGGACCGGCGAGTGGAAGGAACAGCGCGCCGCCGCCTACAAGATGTCGACCGACGATCTGGAGGAGCACTATCGCTCGCGTTCGATGCTGAAGCGCTCGGTCTTCCCGGAAGACATCGCAGAGGCGATCTATTTCCTGGCGTCCGACATGTCGGCCAAGTCGACCGGCAACATCATCAATGTCGACGCGGGCAACGCCCAGTCGTTCACGCGCTGAGCGGAGGGGACGATGGAACACATCATCTCCGCCGGCCTCGTCGACAAGGACAACGCCGCGCGCAAGGCCAACCTCGAGCGCGACTATGCCTCGCTCGGCGAGCGGCTCGACCGTCGCGGCATCGCCATCGACGCTGTCAGAGACAAGGTCGAGAAATTCGCGGTGGCGATCCCGTCCTGGGGCGTCGGCACCGGCGGCACGCGTTTTGCCCGCTTTCCCGGTGCCGGCGAGCCACGCGACATCTTCGACAAGATCGAGGATTGCGCCGTCATCCAGCAATTGACGCAGGCGACGCCGACCGTTTCCCTGCACATTCCGTGGGACAAGGCCGATCCGAACCGGCTGAAGCAAGCGGCCTCGCGCTTTGGCCTCGGCTTCGACGCCATGAACTCCAACACCTTTTCCGACGCCAAGGACCAGAAGCTCTCCTACAAATTCGGCTCGCTGTCGCATGCCGACGCCGGCACGCGCCGGCAAGCGGTCGAGCACAATCTCGAATGCATCGAGATCGGCAAGACGCTCGGCTCCAAGGCGCTGACGGTGTGGATCGGCGACGGTTCGAACTTTCCCGGCCAGGTCAATTTCGCCAAGGCATTCGAGCGCTATCTCGACGCCATGAAAGAGGTCTACGCCGGACTGCCCGCCGACTGGAAGCTGTTCAGCGAGCACAAGATGTACGAGCCGGCCTTCTATTCCACCGTCGTGCAGGACTGGGGCACCAACTACATGATCGCGCAGGAGCTGGGCGACAAGGCGTTCTGTCTCGTCGACCTCGGCCACCATGCCCCAAACGTCAACATCGAGATGATCGTGTCGCGGCTGATCCAGTTCAAAAAACTCGGCGGCTTCCACTTCAACGATTCGAAATATGGCGACGACGATCTCGACGCCGGTTCGATCGATCCTTACCGGCTGTTTCTCGTCTTCAACGAACTGGTCGACGCCGAACTTTCCGGCGCCGAGGGGTTCGACCCGGCCCACATGCTCGACCAGAGCCACAACGTCACCGATCCGATCGAAAGCCTGATGCTGTCGGCAGTCGAGGTGCAGCGCGCCTATGCGCAGGCGCTGCTGGTCGATCGCAAGGCGTTGGAAGGTTTTCAGGATAGCAATGACGCGCTGATGGCGACGCAGACGCTGAAAGCGGCCTACCGCACCGATGTCGAGCCGATCCTCGCCATGGCGCGGCTGAAGACCGGCGGCGCCATCGACCCGGTCGCCGCCTATCGAGCGGCGGGTTACCGCGCCAAGGTTGCAGCGGAACGCCCTGCAGTCGCTGGCGGTTCGGGCGGCATTGTCTGAGGCCGAGCCGGCCCCCTCATCCGGCCGCTTTGCGGCCACCGCTCTCCGGGCGTTCGTTGTTCGAAAAGCCAAGTAGTTGGCTTTTCGCCCGCTGCGCGGACCACGCCTCACCCCCGCAGGGAGAAGAGACTGGCGTCAGCGCTGACACCTCCTCTCCCTCGGGGAGAGGTCGGATTGCCCCGAATTGCCCTTCGCAATTCGGTTGGCAATCCGGGTGAGGGGGCTCTTTCTCGTGCTCCCTTAATTGTTAGTGGACTCGATCCGTCCAACACGGTCTTCTAGGCATCCCCCCGCCCGGAGAACCGCCATGCCTCTCAACCGTCGGACACTGATCGCCGCCAGTCTTTCCATCACCTTTGTCCTGGCGCCGTTGACGAGTGTCTTCGCCGCCTCGCCGGCGCCGGCCAAGGGCGAGCACGGCATGGTGGTGACGGCCCAGCATCTGGCGTCCGAAGTCGGCATCGAGGTGTTGAAGAAGGGCGGCAATGCTGTCGACGCGGCGGTTGCCGTCGGCTATGCGCTCGCCGTCGTCTACCCCAATGCCGGCAATATCGGCGGCGGCGGCTTCATGACCATCCGCTTCAAGGACGGCAAATCGACCTTTCTCGATTTCCGCGAGCGGGCGCCGCTGGCGGCGACAAAAACCATGTATCTCGACAAGGACGGCAACCCGGTGAAGGGCGCCAGCCTCGACGGCTATCTCGCCGTCGGCGTACCGGGCTCTGTGGCTGGCTTCGAGATGGCCCGTGAAAAATACGGCAAATTGTCCCGCCAGGATCTGATGGCGCCGGCAATCGGCTACGCCAAGGACGGGTTCATCCTCAACCAGGGCGACGCTGCCTCGTTTGCCGGCAGTGCCGACAGGCTGGCGAAGGACCCCGCGGCCGCCGCCATATTCCTGAAACCCGACGGCAAGCCCTATGGCATCGGCGAGCGGCTGGTCCAGCCCGACCTCGCCGCCTCGCTCGCCGCCATTTCCGAAAAGGGTACGGATGCCTTCTATAAAGGCGCCATCGCTGACGCCATCATCAAGGCGAGCGGCGCCAAGGGCGGCATTCTCGCCAAGCCGGATTTCGAGCAATATGCGGTGCGTGAGCTCAAGCCCGTGACCTGTACCTATCGCGGCTACGAGATCACCTCCTCGCCGCCGCCCAGCTCCGGCGGCATCATCATCTGCGAAATCCTCAACGTGCTGGAGGGCTATCCGCTGTCCTATCTCGGCGCAGGTTCCGCCGAGACGGTCCACGTCATGGTCGAGGCGATGCGCTACGCCTATGTCGACCGCAATTCAGCGCTTGGCGATCCTGATTTCGTCGATAACCCGGTCTCGAAATTGCTTGATAAGGCCTATGCCAAGGATATCCGCGACAAGATCGACCCGTTCCGGGCCGGCGTGTCGCAGGATTTGATGCCGAAGGGCTTTGGCGAGAGCAAGGAGACGACGCATTATTCGATCATCGACGATGCGGGCAATGCGGTCGCGGTCACCTACACGTTGAACGGTTCCTTTGGAGCCGGCGTCGTCGCCGACGGCACCGGCATCCTGCTCAACAACGAAATGGACGATTTCACCCAGAAACCCGGCGTGCCCAACCTCTATGGCCTGGTCCAGGGCGAGGCCAACGCCATCCAGCCGAAGAAGACGCCGCTGTCGTCGATGAGCCCGACCGTGGTCGCCAAGGACGGCAAGCCGTTCATGGTCATCGGCAGCCCCGGCGGCTCCCGCATCATCACCATCACGCTGGAAGCGATCGTCAATGTCATCGACCACGGCATGAACATCCAGCAGGCGATCGACGCGCCGCGCATCCACCATCAATGGCTGCCCGACAAGGTGTATGTCGAGCCGTTCGGCCTGTCGCCGGACACAGAAAAGCTGCTGGCCGGCATGGGATATCACCTCGATCTCGCCGACCAGACCTGGGGTCAGGCCGCCGGCATCCTGGTCGGCGGCAAGAGCCTGGCGGAAATCGAGAAAGGCGGCGGCGCGCGCTACAACGGCGCCATCGACAGCCGCGCGGCCTCTGGCGAGGCGCTCGGATACTGACAGCTCGGAGGAAAAAGCTTGGAGCAGCGTGGCGATTCGGGTTGATCGCCCGCTGCTCAAGTGGATCGGCTCACACCGACTTGACCGTCACAAGACCAGCGTGAGGGTGGACGCAACCAGCATCAAGGCGGCAATGCCGACGAACAGCGCATAGATGCGCGGCCGGTCGAGCAGCAGCGCATTTCCGGAGATCCAGGCGGATGTGGCGCCGCCAAGCGCGAAGAGGAAGCCGTTGCGGTGCCCGAAGACCATCGATGCGGCCATCAGCCCGCCGATGATCAGCGCACCGAACACGATGATCACGGCAACGGCATATCTCTCGAAATCATTGCCGCTTCCCATGCTCGGGCCGATTGCGTTCAAGGTTGGCAGGTCGTCCGGATCGAAAGGGTTCGTCGACCCGTATTCGTCTTGACCGGCAGGCTCTCGCATCATTCGTTCTCCGTATAGCGGCAACAAATCATCAAGCCTTGCCGAGTGCAACCCGATCACGCTGCCTTGATGCGTTCGACCGGTCCTTGACGTCTTCAGGTGGCGGCTTGCTGCCGGCTTTTGGTTCTTGGCCGTCTTTGGTCTCTCAGGCAATCCAGGAAACGGCTGCCCAGAGGCGACCGTAGCTCCCTCTATCATGGAATGCATTCGTGGAGGAAAAATGATGCGGGGCACGGATTGGGCTTCGCAAACCGTGATTCGGACGGTGACGTCGCACAGGGTTGTTGTACGGGCGAATCGCCTTGCGGCCAGTGGGCGTCTGCGCTTGGCATGCGGTTGCGTGAAAGTTGACTGGGCAGGCATCTTAAATGTTGACTAGTATAATCATGTTTCATAGTCACCGGGCAGTGGTCACTGGAGACCAACCCCCGAAAAGCAGGGCCGGCCGCATTGCAGAGAGACCAAGAGCCCCAGTCGAGAGCCGCGCCCGATCATTTGCGCAGCCGAATGACCCGGCGCCAGGCGCTCGGGCTTTTTACGCTGCCTTTCGCTGGCATGGGGTCCTCCACGGCTGAAGCCCGTCCGTTGCGCATCGTCTGCCTGGATGACGGGTTGACCGAGACCTTGCTCATGCTCGGTGTCAGCCCGGTCGCCATTGCCGATCGGGAGGTCTGGGAGAAATGGGTGGTCGAGCCGCGGCTGCCGCCCGACATTGCCGATCTCGGCACGTTGCTCGAGCCCAATCTCGAATTCCTGCAGCAGCTCAGGCCCGACATCATCCTGTCCATGCCGTATCTCGACGGCATCAAGCCGCTGCTCGAACGGGTGGCTCCAGTGACGACGATCGGGCTCTATACCGAGGCCGGGCAGCCCTATCGGCGCGCGCTCGAGGCGACGCGCCAGCTCGCCGGGCTTGTCGGCAAGGAAAGCGAAGGCGAGGCGCTGATCGCGGCGACAGACGCGTATCTTTTGGAGGTTCGCCAGCAGCTGGCGCCGCTTTCGGCACGGCCGATCTATGTCGTCAGCTTCCTGGACCCCCGCAATGTGCGCGTCTACGGCGCAAAGAGCCTGTTTCAGGAGGTGTTCGACCGCATCGGGCTCAGCAACGCCTGGACGGCCGAGACCAACTATTGGGGGTTTTCGACCGTCGGCATCGATGGGCTGGCGACATCCAGCGATGCGCGCCTCGCCTATCTCGAACCCTTGCCTGAGGGCGCCGGCGGCACGCTGACCGAAAGTCCAGTCTGGAATGCCATGCCCTTCGTGCGCAACCGCTCGATCATGCGCCTTCCTGCCGTCCTGATGTTTGGCGCGCTTCCATCCGCGAGCCGTTTTGCTCGGGTCCTGGCATCGGCGATGACCGCGGAGGCCGCCCATGGCTGAGGATGCCGCTGCCGTTACTCAAGAAGGAAAGCTTGCGGCGTCAGGCCGCGCCTTGCCAAGGAGTTCTCCTGGTACTCAGCCGGTAGGCGCGATCCTGCTTTGCGCGGTGCTGCTCGCGGCTGCGGCAGCGGCAACCGTCTCGAACCTCACCGTGCAACTGCCATCGGCGCTCTGGCTCCAATCGCTCGCCGCCCCCGACATCGCTGACATGCGGCAGGTGCTCGTCCACTATGCCTTCCTGCCCCGGCTTGCGATCAGCCTTTTGTGCGGTGCGGCGCTCGGGCTTGCCGGAACTGTCCTGCAGCAGGTTCTGCGCAACCCGCTCGCCTCGCCTGAAACCGTCGGCGTCTCGGCCGGTGCCTATCTGGCGCTGGCACTGGCGACGCTTCTGTCACCGTCCCTGCTTGCCTTCGGCCGCGAATGGGTGGCGCTGGCCGGCGCATTTATGGCCCTTGCCGCCGTCATCGCTCTGTCCTGGCACAAGGGCCTGTCGCCGCTTTCGGTGGTGCTGGCGGGGCTTGTGGTCAGCCTCTATGCCGGCGCCATCGGTGCCGCTCTCATCGTGCTGCGGCATGAATGGCTGGCCAGCCTGTTCATTTGGGGCGCCGGTTCGCTCGGCCAGCAGGATTGGTCGACGACGCTGTGGCTTTTGCCACGCATCGGCGCAGCGGCGCTGGCGATCTTATTTATGGTGCGGCCCCTGACCCTGCTTGGCCTCGACGATGAAGGCGCGCGCAGCCTTGGCGTGCCGCTCGGCGCCTATCGCTTCGCCGGACTGGCGGCCGCCGTCGCGCTGATCGCCTTTGTCGTTGCCGCTGTCGGCGTCATCGGCTTCGTCGGCCTGGCCGCGGCGACGCTCGCGCGCATCGGCGGTGGCCGGCGGCTTGGCCAACAGCTGGTGATGGCGCCGCTGATCGGCGGCGCGTTGCTGTGGGCCGCCGATCAAGGCGTGCAGATCGCCACCGGGCCGCAAGGCGACCTGCTGCCGACCGGAGCGATCACAGCACTTCTCGGTGCGCCGCTGCTGCTCTGGCTGCTGCCGCGCCTTGCGCTTGGCTCGGAAGCCCCGACCTTGATGGCCGTGCGCCTGCCGCGCGCAAGCCGGCCCGGCCTTGTTCTGATGGCACTCGGCCTGGCTCTGCTTCTGCTGCTCGGGCTGGCCCTGCTCTATGGACCGGGTCCGCATGGCTGGACCTTCGCCTTCGGCGACGAGCTGCAGCCTTTGCTGTCGTGGCGGTGGCCCCGCGTGCTTGCCGCGCTGAGTGCCGGGGCGATGCTGGCGCTTGCCGGGCTGATGATGCAGCGGCTGACCGGCAATCCGATGGCCAGCCCCGAAGTGCTGGGCATCAGTGCCGGTGCCGCCCTTGGCATGATGGTGGCGCTGTTTGCGCTCGTCAATGCCGGGCGCCCGGTTCAGACGGCGGCGGCAACGATCGGCGCCTTCGCCGCTTTGCTGGTGACGCTGGCGATCGGCCGTCGTGCCGCCTATGCGCCGGAGCGGCTGCTGCTTGCCGGCGTTGCCCTGACGGCCTTGTTCGACGCGCTGATCCTGGTGCTCACCGCGACCGGCGATCCTCGCGCCATGCTGCTGCTCAACTGGCTGACCGGTTCGACCTATGGCGTCGATGTCGGTGACGCCCTGCTGACCGGTGGTATCGCGGTCTGCCTCTTCGCGCTCGCGCCTTTCTTCATGCGCTGGCTCGACATCCTGCCGCTCGGCTCCGCCGCCGTTCAGGGCCTTGGCATCAACCTGAAGAGGGCGCGGTTTCTCGTGCTGCTGGCCGTCGCGGCACTCACCGCGGCTTCGACGCTGATCGTCGGTCCGCTGACCTTCATCGGCCTTATGGCGCCGCATCTTGCTCGTCGCCTTGGCCTTTCCCGTGCGCTGCCACAGGCCATTGGCGCGGTGCTCGCCGGCGCGCTGATCATGGTCGCCGCCGACTGGGTGGGCCGGATCGCCATCTTCCCGCGCCAGATCCCGGCCGGTCTCGTCGCCACGTTGATCGGCGGCCCGGTGCTGATGTGGCTGCTGCGCCGCCGCTGACCGTTTTGCCCCTGGAGATATCCATGTCCAAGATATCCATGTCCAACGCGACGCCAGCCCTGATCGCCAACACGACGGTCCACGATCTCGTTCCGGTGCAGGGCGGCGCCCCCTGGCGGATATTCCTGCATGTGCCGTCCGGGCCGGTGCCCGAGGCCGGCTGGCCGGTCCTCTACATGACCGACGGCAACGCCGTCATCGGCACGGCGGTCGACGCCATGCGCGCGCAGGCCTTCTATCCCACGGGCACCAATGTCGGCTGGGGCGTCATCGTCGCCATCGGCTATCCCGTCGACGGTGCCTATGATCCGCTGCGCCGCTCATGGGATCTCGGCCCGCCGCCAGGCAAGACCTACCCGCCCTTCCACGAAGGCACGCCCGAAGTCCGGACCGGTGGGGCAGGGAAATTCCTTGCTTTCATGGAGGATGAGCTGAAGCCGTGGGTCGCCAGCCGGGTCACGGTCGATGCCAGCCGCCAGGCGCTTTACGGCCATTCTTTCGGTGGCCTGTTTGCGCTCTACGCCCTGTTCACGCGGCCTTCTTCCTTTCAGACCTGGATCGCGGCGAGCCCCGCCATCTATTGGGAAGAGCGTGCCATCGACCGCTTTCTCGAAGCCTTCGAGGCCGCCATTCCCGATGGTTTGGCGGCGACCATGATCCTGTCGGCCGGCGAGTACGAGACCGAGAAGCTGGCGCCGTTCCAGATTGGCGCCGAGGACGAGGAAAAGCGCCTGAAGCAGAAAAAGGTGACACGCACCGACGCATTCGCGCGGGCAATGGCGCAGCGTCTTGACGCTCTCCCGGGCGTGCGCGCCAGTTTCGAACTGCATGCCGGCGAGAACCACATGTCGATCCTGCCGGTCACCGTCAATCGCGCGGTGCAGGCGGCGTTTGCGGTGAGGAGGGACACCGCCCTTTGCTGAACGCTGCAGCAAGACGGTCGGCGCTGTCATTCCTGTGAAGGGGAGGCGCTCAATCGGCGGTAGGAGACGCCGCCGAAGTTTGCCGTCACAAAATCCGTGACGGACATCTTGCGCTTGCCTCCGTCGCTGCAGGCGTAAACCGGCCAACCGGCATCGCTGCATTCGCTGGCAGCGCAGATGCGCGCCAGGCAGTTGCCGATAGTCAGCCGGAAGCCGCCCTTGCCGGCGAAGCCTTGCAACAGGCTGCCGTCCGCCGAGCGCCATGTCCGCGCACGGAATTCCGCCCGCAAAAGCAGTGGTTCGAAAGGGACCGCAAGGTTGTTTTCGCCGGCACGCCCTGCGAGCTGCAGACGGAAGCGCGCCATTGCGGTCGCGTATGCAGTCACAAGATCGGCTTGGCGAAAATAGGCGGTTGCCAGGCTTGGGCGGTCAAGCAGATGAGACGTCCACTCGCCTGCCCCTACCGGCCTCACCAGGGCAACAAAGGCAAGAAAGGCGAAGCAAGCTCGTGACATTTCCAGCAGCCATATCTGTCTCGGCGTGCCGGTTTGCCCCCGGTTGCCCTCCCATAACATCCCGCCAATCGGCGCCCGGCGCAAGCCGCTTGCTAAGGCAGTTCAGAAGGCCGCCGAGCAAGGGCTCCTGGAGCCGAAGACGGTGACCCGCATCGACGAACCTGTGCGGGCGATCGCGAGAGGGTGGCGGTGTTTGCGGCAAGGGATCTTGACCAGTCCAGGGTTTCCTAGCCGATGCGAGCCGGCGGCAGCTCGAACAAAGTGGCGCCGTTCTCCCGGCCGCGCTCGACATAGCCGATGACGCCGAACCATCTTGCGACATCCGGCCCCTGGAGCCAACTGCGCGAATGGATGGCGAGGTTGCCGGCGAGCGCCTGGATATGCCTGATATGCCGCTTGCAGAAACGGACGGTCGTGGCCCGGAAGAAGTCCTCCCGTGCGGCGAACAGCGTGTCGGCGGCGTCGCTGTTCTCATGCCAGGCGATGATCGCCACGGCCTTGTCACCCTCGACAAGCGCGTGCGCGCGGCCCTCCTTCAAATTCATCATAAGGTTGTCGTAGGCGATCTTGCTGTCCTTGCCGGCCGCGACGTATTCGTCCGACATCCGTTTGGACAGCCCCCGAAAGACATCCTCCAGATCCCCAAGCGTTGCTGCGCGTGCTCTCATTTCACCTCCTGCAGCCCCAACGGGCAGTTTGCCCTAGGGTTGAGGGGTGGCCAAGCAAATTAAATCCGCCGGCGGGCTAATGTGCGCAAAGTGATTCCACTTGGCGATGCAGGCGGCGACGCGACGGGGGTGCCCAGAACGGACCAGGAGGGGATGGTGCCAGAGGCGGAATCGAAGTGCCAGCTATGTATTTGAATTTAATCGGAAATCCTCAGTGAGGGTATTGACTGATACCCTCAAAATTACCCAATCCAAAATCATACCGATGGTTCGGTTCCATTATCCACAGAAAAAGCATGGCATGATGCGATATGGTATCATCTCACCAGCTCTCGCGATCGGATTTATCGGGTTTAATCACCTTCTCGCCTCGGCCTCCAAGATACCGGATCCTCCACCCACCGATTAATATCGGATTCGCGCCAGCCCGCACCGTTGACACTGATCTTGATCTGAGCCGGAAACGTGCCTTCGGCGATCTTGCGATACATGGTTGAGCGGGACAGGCCGGTCCGGGCAAGGACAGTTCTCCTGCGAATAATGCGATCGAGTTCGGGCATGGCTCGCCTGTCCCCTCCTGAGTGCCTCTGATATCCGATGGGTCACACGAAACAGGCTGCATCGGTCAGGCAAGACGTATTCCCGCCCCACCGCGACGTGGCGCGTAAACGGCGGCAAATCGGATGGTCAGATTCCGATGCCTTTGCCTCGGCCGAGCCCGATGCCATGACTGAAGGCCAGTTCCGCGCCCAAGCGACGACCCGAATCCACGTTGATGCCAAGCTCGCGTTTGCGGTTTGCCAGCAGGGATTCAAGCTGCGGATCGCGTTCGAGGCTGTTGGCCATCTCGGACATCGCCGAACGCGTTGATTTGTAGCCAGACAAGTCGCCGGCCTGGTATTGGTCCTGGCTTGTCCGATGGAGCTTCTCCCAACGTTCCACGAAACGGTCGGCGCGGCGGCCGGGATCGATGTCCATCCCGGTGCGGATTTCCGTTTCAAGCTGGAGAGCAAGCACGATGCGGCTGACGCGGCCGGCGCCCGCTTCACGAACCAGCTCGGGATTTTTCACATAGGCCGCTTCGGCATCGCGCCAGCCATGCGGCCGCACCTTCTCGAAAGCGCTACGGGCATCCTTCAGTTCCTGCATCTGCTCCGGACTGCCCTGGCCATCCGAGTTTCCAGTGCTGAGGATCGCGTCGAGTGCGCGCGCGTGACGCACAAGCGCCTGGGTGCGGGCTCGGCGCATTTCTGTTTCGGGGTTCCCCCGCAGATTTGTGTCGCGCGGCATTGCCCTGGCAGGAGGATCTCCTTCCGGCGTCGGGCCTGGATCTCGGATCCGCACCCCAACATCTTCACTTCCCGGTCTTCGCCCACTGTCCTGGCTCAGCTCGCCGTCTCCGGGCGAGCGCAACCCGTCCAGCAGTCCGCCGATCCTGTCGCGCAGCTTCTCCGGAACAATCCGACGCACGATTTCGACCACGCGCTCGCGGAACGTGATGCCGCGCCGCTCGGCATAGTGTTGCGCCGGGTCGACCTGCTCGTAATCCGACGCCATGTCTTTAGCCCGGTCGCGTGACAGCGTTCGGTCCAGCCGGTCGCGTGTGGCAAAGTCGTCGCTGCCGTAATGCAGGTCCATCCTGTCTCGATGCCGCGACAGGGCGACGTAGCTGCCATGTGCATCCATGCCCGGCGTAGCAAGCACATGGGTGCGGTCGACGGTCATGCCCTGCGCCTTGTGAATGGTCGCGGCATAACCGTGGTCGATGTGCGCGTAGTCTTTCAGATCGAAGCGAACCGACCTGTGGTCATCGGTGCGCACGGTCATGCTCTGTGTGCCGACTTCCTCCACGATGCCGAGCGTGCCGTTCTTGACGCCGAGCCCGCGCTCGTTGCGCAAAAACATGACTCGGTCGCCGCTGGCGAAGGCCCTCGCATCGCGTTCCACATTCACCTGAACCTCGTCGCCGAGTTCGCCGGCAGCGCGCATGCGCTCGCGCGCTGCCTGGTTCAGCGAGCGCACCTCGTCGTTGGTGTGGGTGAGGATGATCCGGCTTGCCTCTGGATGCGCCTGCCTGTCGCGATCCCAGCGCTCGACGAGTGCATCTCGCGCTTCGTCGCGCGTTGCAGCCTGATGAACCATGCCTTGCGCGTCATAGGCGCCGATCGCAGCACCTATTCTGCCGGCTGCCAGATCGCGCGTAGCATCGCGCTGCCAGTCCTCGCGCTGCCGGCGCACCTGACCAATTTCGACGCCGCCGTGTCGCTCGTGAATCGAGCGGAATGCAGCGCCGGCTTCGATCGCCTGCAACTGCTGCGGATCGCCGACGAGGACGATCTTTGCGCCAACGTCCGCCGCATGGGAAAGCACGCGCTCCAACTGGCGCGTGCCGACCATGCCGGCCTCATCGATCACCAGGACATGGCGCGTGGTGAGCAGATCCCTGCCCTGTCCCCAGCTATGCTCCATGCTGGCGATGGTGCGTGACGAGATGCCTGATCCGCTCTCGAAATTTTCCGCCGCAATGCCGGAGAGTGCGGCGCCTCGAACCTCATAGCCCGCCGCTGCCCATGCTTGGCGCGCAACGCCCAGCATGGCGCTTTTTCCGGTTCCGGCAAAGCCGACAACGACACCAAGACCGCGACCATCGGTGATATGCGCAAGCGCATCGGCCTGCTCGCCTGACAGGATAAGCCCGCGTTGCGCGGCCCGCACCAGCGCTGCCTCGCGATGTGCGTCACTCACCGCGTGGCCCTCGTCCAAATCGATACGCTCCGCCGCGCGGTGGAGGCGCTGTTCGGTCTCGATCATCTGCCGGGTGGTGAAACGGTCTTCGCCGCGCCTGTCCTTGCCGAGTTCGACCAGATCTGGTGCGTTGCTGATGGCTGCAACGACCCCGTTGAACTGCTCCATTCCGTCGCTGTGGCGATGCGCAAACTTCGCGATGTCCTTTCGGGTGAAGGTCGATTGCTGATGGGTGATGGCATCGAGCGCCACGGATGGGTCGGCAATGATGCGCGCACCATTGTTGCGCGCGATCTCGCGATGCAATTCGGCGCGATCTGCTTCAATGCCGCCAGCAGCAAGGCCGCTGCCCTCGATGCGCTGGGCTGGCGCCCCAATCTGCGTTTGCGGCTCCAGGGAAATGCCCTGCGCTTCCAGACTGCGATGATCGATGCGCGCGTCGATGTCGAGTTCGGCCAGACGCTCATTGGCCAGCTCCGCCCACCGCTCGCGCCAACGCTCGACCAGCTGGGTAGCATTCCAGTCGCGAACCTTGGCACCAAAACCGTTCTCGTCCACGGACCGCATGGTCAGCATGACATGAGCATGCGGTTTGGGACTGCCATCCTCTGCCCTGTCCCAATGCACATTGAGATCGGCCACCATGCCCTTGCTGACAAACTCGACTTGTACAAAGTCGCGCGCCAGTTCGATGCCTTGCGCCTGGCTGAGTTCACGCGGCAGGGCGAACTCGACCTCACGGGCAAGCTGGGCATCCTTGCGCACCTCGAACGCCTCGACATCGTTCCACAGCCGTTCGCGGTCGCTCCAGGCCTCCAGTGCATTCGCAGGCAGCATCACCTCGGAATGGACGACACCGCGCTTGGCGGAGAAATCGTGGCTGCGTTCGATGCGCTCGTCGCGCAGCCGCGAAGCCGAGCGGTAGGCGGCCGACGCCACAGCACTGCTCCCTGCCTTGCGGCCAATGACCTTGACGTGAAGATGATAGATCGCCATCGCGACCAAATCATTTGCACGGCAAAGCGCACGTCGGCACGACGTATAAGCGCCACCTCCCTCGAAAAAATCTCGGGATGGACCAGCCCGTCCCGGGCAGTCTCGGCAACCCTGAAGCCTTCCGGCGGACGCTCCCCTATCATTGCCGCATCGACAATTGATGGAGACAGTTATGCGTAAACCACGAGACTTCGACGCCGAACTGAAGGCGCTGGAAGACAAAGCGCGAGAGCTCAAAACGCGAAAGGTGCAGCAACTTGGCGAGCTGGTGATTGCCACCGGCGCCGATCAGCTCAGCACCGACGAACTGGCCGGAGCACTGGTCGCAATCGCCGAGACGAAAGACCCGGCAAAGCGTGAGGCATGGGCCAAGCGTGGGGTGACGTTTTTCGAGAGCCGGTCCCGGCGAACAGCTCCGGCATCTCAGCGCAACCCTCGCAGCGCTCCAGCGCAACCGGGCAGCCCACAATCGCCGGCAAGCGGCACAGGCTCGGCATGACATGCGCACATGGCAGGTCGAGAGACGCCAGCGCACCCGACATCTGATCGAACTCGGTGGCCTTATCGTCAAGGCAGGCATTGTTGAGCTCACCAAAGAGGATCGCGCCACGATATACGGCGCTCTGCTTTGGATCGCCGCCAAGCTCAAAAGCGATCAGGGTGAACACACCCGCGAGCTATGGGCCGCAAAGGGGAGGCACGCGTTCGAGGCGTACGCGGCAACACACAAAGGGGAAACGGAGTCTGGACCATCGTAGGCCGAACACACTGCGTTCCGCTGGTGAAAGCTAGAATGCTGAAGCAAGCGATATGACATATGGCACAACGCTGGTAGGGCTTTGGGGAAGGTAGTAGCCTAGGCTCACTCGCCTCCCTTGGACGGTGCATTGAGTCGGGAGGATCCGATAATATCTTCTGTCTGGATCGCTGGGTCGCTCAGCGTTCAATGGTGGCGTCTAGTTTTCGGATTTACGCCGAAAGCCGACAAGGCGCAGAGCCGATCCAGAGATCGACTCAGCTGCGGCGGTGTGCTCAGCTCGGCGCAGGTCATATCGGCATGGGACAAGCAATTGCGTACAAGCAAATCTCGATTGGCAGGATGCAATGACTGACCAAAACGATGCACAGCGCTGGATGGGCGCCTTCGCCTTGGAAGGCGATAGCGATCAAGATATGGCTGCTGCCGAGCTGAACTATCATCCTCGAGACGGTATCTTCGTCCGCACCCTGACTTGGACCGGGTCGGAGCAGCGTTTACCGCGCCAAGTTAGACGAAGGTACCCCGCACTCAAGGGCGTGATTGAAGGCACACGGCGCTGCACGGTTCTTCACGCATTCGAGACCAGCCTCGATGGAAGCAGATACGAGCAGAGCCACATCGTAGGTAACGCAATATTGCTGGATGGCTTTTGCGATGATCCGGTAGCGCCGGCCTTCCGCCAAATGCAGTTTCGCTCGCCCGCGTTTACTGCGATCGCAAATCCGCGAGGAGTCAACGTCGATTTCGTGCGGAGCAGGAGACGGGCAAAGATAGTTGCCGAACCTCGCAAAGCCATCGAGGCGAGTTGGGGACAGCATAAGCTTGCCATTTCCAGTTTGATGAATGTGCCGGGGAAGCAAGCTTTCGATGGAACATTCCTGATTGCCGAGCGGCCGTACTTGGAAGTTCATTTCGCCTATGCGGTCTCTTTTGACGAGATCTTACGAATAACCGCGGCTTTGGAATTTTTCGCCTGCGTTGGCGATGGAGCTTTTAGCGGTCCTCCTGAGGTGTCGCTATGGTCCGATCCCGCACCGCCGAAGCCGAAGCGAGGACGGCCACCTAATATGCCCCGCAAAGCGGGAGAACTTCTACTTAGCCAGAGTTGGTACAAAAGAACTGAGGCGAAACATTCATTTCGACGAACGATCCTGCTTGACGGACTCGCTTTAAACCCGCTGACCGTCGTGTCCCGCTGGTTGGACTTATCTAAAAAGGTCGAGAGGCCTATGACCCTGTTCCATGCCGCCTCGGAAACCCCGAACGTCGAAACGAGATTCCTTTTCCTGGTTCAGGCCCTCGAGGGACTTCATAGAACCTTGGACAATCGGCCGGGTATCGATCAAGGGGAGTTCGAACGCGGTGTTGCCGCCATGATTACCGCACTACCCACCGACCTCAGCCTGGAGGCGCGCAGATTCCTCAAAGATCGAGCACCTCATCACAACGAACTGGGCCTAAGCGGCCGATTAAAGGATTATGGCGATAGGGTCACAAATGTCATACCCCAAGCCCTTCCGGGATTTTCCAAAGATCGACGTGGTATTATAGACCTGAGAAACGAGTTTAGCCACGCGTTGCCAACGGACTTGAAAATAAATTTAGAGAAGTATGGGCAAAGGTTAATTTACTACTCAGAAATTCTACGACTCCTTTTCGAATTCAACCTTCTGTATTACCTGGATCTCGATCCAATCCGACTCCGCAATGCTTTCGCGTATACGAGAGCGTTCGAGAATCTGGCACGGGCACGAAAACAACTGCTTGTCGAAGATGCGGCCGAGAAATAGTGCCACCCCCTTCTTCAAGAGCAGACCGGACCGCGGCCGATGTAGGAAGGCAAGGCCGTCCACCGGTCCATCTCGCCACCAACTCGTAGCTTCGCAGTTTGCCATCGATTGCGAGATCGAAGACTGTTCATCGAATTATCGATCTGCGCGCACATCTGCCGACACCTCGGACCGCTTTGCGAGAGATTTTTCTGCCGGTATTCCACTCTGGCCGGCACAGCCAGCGGCATACCAATGAAACGAACGGGGACGCCTAGTGGGACTATGAAAGCAGGCAATAAAGATCTCCGGATCGTAGCGGAATATGCGCTGATGATGTTGCGAACTCAGCCCGAGGAGGTCCAACGAGTAGCGACCATGTGGCGCCAAATTGCGGATGAACAGACAGACCCCGGCGGGCGGGCAGGGGCGATACTAAACATCGCTAGCGCGCTCGATCATGGAACGACTGAGGACCGAGCTCAAGCCATCGCCATGACGGACAGAGCGCTTGCACTTCTCGGACCGAAGCATCCTCAGGCCGCCGCTATATACCTCAGCGGCGCGCAGCGCCTTATCCTTAGCGGGGATCCGATCGCCATGCGAAAGGCGCTCGAATACTTACACATCGCGCTTGCCGTACCAAAGACTGCCGGGGGCAGGGATGTCCTTATTGGTATCCTGCAAGGCTATTCCACTGTAGCGCCGATCGGCGCTGACTTCAGCAAGCTACCGAAGGCACAACGCATCTTCGATCGCCTCCGCAAATCTCGCCTTCGCGGGACGGAGATGTGGCCAGCTTATGTTGCAATGATCAGGTTATTCTCCGATCGGTGGAAGATGGAAGGGCACCGACCTTCTTTTGGGAAGGCCATCCAATTCGGTGCAGAAGCTCTCGCCCAACTGGACGTTATTGCGCCTGGGCGTGGTTTCCAGAGGGCAAGTTTACAGCTGGCACACGCTCTCCTTCTGCTCGAACGCAACGAGCACGATGGCTCCGAGGCGGATTTTGACGCAGCCGTCGCGCTGTTGCGCGAGGCGGCGACGACCGATCAAAAGCGTGGTACAGTGCTGAATTCGCTTGCACTTGCTTTGATGGACCCAACGTCGCGCGCACCTACGCAAGCCGAATTTGACGAGGCCTATGCCACGTTGGAAGCAGGATTGGCCTGCTCGGACGACGATGAGAAGGTCTTTCTCAAATGGTCGATGGCGAACTGGCACCTGCTTGCTTATCAGCGCGGGGGAGCTATCGCGAACCTCGACCGCGCTATTGAAGCAATTGAAATCGCCGCAGAAGATCGCGCCAATGTTGGTAACAAAATCCTCTTCGCCGCGGCACATGCATACCATGATCGTTTCACGGCGACACGATCGCCGGACGATATCGACCGCGCGATTGAATTCGCCGAGCTTGGGCTGACGTCAAGCAACGAACAGCAGCCAGAGCGATGGCGTCAGGAGGTCACGGCGGCCAACGTCTATCAGGAACGTGCTCTCCACGGCCGATCAGCCTTCGATTCCGAGGACGCAGCGCGCGCTGCTGCGCTGTTTCAACGTGCAATCGATCGTCTGCCACGCGACTCCATCCAACGAGAGTCGACGGTGGGAGGCGCAATTGGTTCTCTGGTTGAACGATGGCTCATCAACCCTGAGCCTAGGTTGATGGATGCGGCAGCTGGCCTGGCACGAATGCTGCCGGACAATGCTAATGGCGTCCGGAGGCTTATCCCGAATGTGGCCCTTAACTTAGCCACGTTCCATATCGAGCGCGGCATTTCGGAGGAGGCTCGCGTTGAGTGGATCGCCCTTATCCAAGAGATCGCGTCGAGGCATTCAGGCGACGAGGCCGGCCGCATTGCCGCCAATAACCTTATGCATCTTCATGTTGGGCGCGACTGGAGTGCCGTCATCGACGCCTTCGCAATCCTAACAGGACAGCGGTCGCGACGACTCGCAGCAGCCCAGGGGACACGAGAAAGATCGATGGTCCTGCGGCGTGAGCAGAGTGTCGCTGCTCTCGCAGGCTTGGCTTATGTTCATTTGGGTCAGGCTGATGCGGCTGTTCGCCTTATAGATGAATCTCAGGCGGCGCTGCTACTTGGTGATGATCGGAGAGACTGTGAAAGTGATGTCCTGTGGGACACATTTGACGCCGTGTTATATCCTGTACATACCCGCTATGGCGCCTATGCGTTGGTGGCTACGCCTTTAGGTGTCAGTGGGCTGTTGTTGCCAGAGATAGATTTTCCACTCCCTGCTCTGGCTACCCCGTCCAAGACAGAAACACTTGAGGCCGCCGCTGCCCTCCTGTCCAGCGCGTTCCCTGTAGCATTGCCAAAGCGTCTACTAGTGGTTCCAGCCGGTCCGCTCGGCCAAATTCCTTGGGCAGCGGTCGGATATCAGGAACAGAGAGTGTTGGATCAAGCGAGTGTCGTCGTGTTGCCGACTCGGTACCTGTGGAGGGGGGGCCAGCCGCCAGACTTGACCAATGTGCTAATAGTTGACGCGTCGACTGCAGTACCTGATCGCCCGCTGCGGCACGCCTCCGCCGAAGCGCGCCAGTTGCGTTATTGGATGCCTCAAGGTCGGGATCTTAAGCACGAAAATTTGTCTCTCGCTGCAGTCGTTGATGCTTTGTCAGAATCCACAACAGCCCATTTCGCGAGCCATGGCATCTCGGAAGCGGACGAACCTATGGCCTCCCGGCTTCTCCTTACGGAGGATGAGGCGCTCAAAGTCTCCGACATATTGGGAACTGATTGCTCAAGGCTTTCGCTGGTCACGTTGTCGGCCTGCCAGACAGCAGTTCATGGCGACGACCTCGCAGATGAGTTCACCAACGTCGCCGCCGCTTTTGTGAGCGCTGGCGCGCGGTGCGCTATCGGCTCGCTATGGAACGTAAACGACATAGCGGCATCGCTGTTCTCGCGACGGTTTTATTGGCTGGTAAAGCAGGGCCACGAGCCGCGCGACGCCCTTCGTCAGGCACAACTATGGCTTCGAGATGCACGAAACGGTGAACTTCTGGCGTGGCTCACAACTCTAGAGCCCGACATCGACGATTCAGAACAGCGTCTGCGTGACGGTCTCGCCCGCAGCGTCAACCAAATTGGATTTGCGGACATGCGCTACTGGGGCGCCTTCGTCTGCTACGGCTGACGCATACGCCGCGGGCGCCCGGCGTCTCCCGTCAACACGGGTTTTCGGCTTGCGGAATTCAATGAAAAGTGTGCTGGCGTACGACAATGCGGCGCGCTGCTAGCCACTCGACCCGCGAATTGGCCAAAGCGGAGCGACGTCGATAGGACCGTCATCAAAAGCAGGGGCCAACACTTGTCGAGAAGGTCTCAAAATGTCACGCGAGCTACAATCTTCGCCGGCTTTGAAGGGGGAACTGCAGTCACGGTGGTCTCTGGAACCCGGAAGGCCCTCAAGTTCCGGGCTTTGGTGGTTGACCCCGGTATGGCTGCCTCCGCAGCAGCGACGTCCTTCGCGCTGACCTGGAGCGACTGACATGCTCCTTTCTCATCCCAGAGGTTCTTAGCAACCACGCTTGCTACGGCAGCTGTTATGGCGCCTGGCGCCACATCGTCGGGAGCCACTTGTCGGGCCTTGATCAGTGCTTTTATGGCTTCGCCAAGAATCGCGGCTGAATCGTCGAATTCGACTCCGCGAACTTGGTCAAACCGGTACTCCGTGCTGCCGTCTACTATGCAGTGGTGAGCGATAAAGACCCAATCATGGACCATATAGGCGGGCGCGTAGCCCCAAGGCGATAGCCCCTTGAAGACTTGTGCGATTTTCGGGATCGATCCGCCGTCAGTGTACATGAGACCCGGCTGAATAGTGCTCCCCGGAGAGCCCTTATCTGACCGGTGAAAGATCAATGGATCCCGCGGGTCGGGCACGAACAGAAAATTTCCGTCGCCCGAATTGTTGCCCTCTCCGACCCACATGACGAACAGACTGCCCGATAGCTGGCCTGTAACAAGTTTCTGGTAATCGACCGAACTGCATCCAGCCACCATCGCGGCGAACAATCCCAATAGGCCGCACGTAGTCCTTGTCAGAACACTAACCGCATCGATCCTCATGAGGCCCACCTTTAACACTGCGATTCACATGGAATGCCGTCCTTGTCGCGATCGAGCTTCCCGCCCCACGGGCAGTTCTGCAGATACCAGTTGGCTTCCTCGCATGACCCGATCTGCTTGCACGTTCGCCGCGGCTCACACGAATAGCTGCTCTGCGCGACCAGGCGACGGCCGATAATCCCTGACGGTTTGCTGGCAGTCGGCTTCGCGCCGTCCGCTTGCCCCGCGCGCCATTCCCAGGGGGCCTGAAATGTCCCAGCCCACAGACCGACCTTCGCCGCCTCGGCCTTAGCCTGCTGCCCGGCGTAAGTGCCGTGGCTGTAGCGGGGCCAATCGAGCGCTTGCCCGTACTCGACCATCCACGCGGCAACGCTGGTGCCGTCGGCGCGCCGGCAGTCGCCGACAAAGCGGCCGTAGCGATCCCAGGCGACGAAGGTGCATGTGACCGGCCTCGAGGCGGCTAGGAACCCGTCGAGTGTCGCCGCGGCCTTTGCGCCGCACTGATATCGAAAGCCCTTGGCATCGTCGCACTGCTGCGCGGACTCGGGAGCGTCGATGCCGTTGAAGCGGATGCGCTGTCCGTGGATCTCGATCGTGTCGCCGTCGATGATTGAGGCGACGCCGGCGATTGGCTCCGGCGATCGTCCAATCCAGTGCGATACGCTCGGGCCGGAGGCGCCTTCACTGTGCTGCATGACGAACTGCGCGACGTACGCGGCCATCGCCGCCACCGTCACGAAGACAAGCCGCTTCGGAATGCTCGCCAGCAGACGCGCACGTCGCCGCCGCGCGCCTCGCCGCTTGCGCCATTGATCAGACTGTTTGTCGTACCGTGACTTGTCCAATGTTGTTCACTCGCAGCCGATGCCATTGTGGTTGCGATCTAGGCCATTCGGGTCAGACGCCCCGACCGCGACTGGCCCTTTAACGACCGGATTGTTCCCCTTGCCGCCTGCGCAATCCAAGTCTTTGCCGCCACCGGCGGGCACGCCGCGGTACGCATTGAAAGCTGCAACGGCGCGCGCCCCGTCACCTTCAATGTGTGTATTTTGGCTGTTTGGGTTGAAAGGGTCGACCGTCTGCAAAAGCATGTTTGACCGGTTCGCGTCGCCAGCCGCAAGCGTCACGCTATCATAGTGGTTCAAATAGTCGGCAGAACAGCTGGAAATAAGAATTGCTGACAAAGCGGAAAAATACGATCGACAATGCATGAAGGTATCCCCCCGACACCTGGAATAATGATGCACTGTTTGTGCTTTCTTGTCGAATCCGCTGACGAGACCACGAATTGTTCGATCGCGCCCAGTGACGGACTTCCTCGTCTCAGACGTGCTACGAAGCTGCAGGCAAGCAGCCCCGTCGCATGCGGCTTGTGATATTCGCGATTGTGGTTGGCCTGTTCATGGCGGCCGGCTTTTGGCTGTCGGCCGAACTGGTGTTCGCCGGCGTCGGAGGTTGACACGCAACGCTGACGCAACGCAGTTTGCCGGCGAGGGAAAAGCGAGGAGCATTCATGAAGAAGACATACGAAAAGCCGGTTCTGACCAAGAAGGATCGGCTCTCCAAGGTCGTTGCTGGCCCGTCGGCGTCCGTCGCCACCTGAAGACCAAACTATGCAACAATCAGCCCGTTGGCACCGGCCAGCGGGCTTTTCATTTCCGGCTTGGGAACTCGATGATCGTTGCTTGTGTCTCTGGCTCAAGCTGCTCGTGCCCCGGCTCTTCATGCTTCATGCCAAAACACCTGACGCAAGTCGCGCTGGTCAACGCTCTGGCCGCAGTTCGGGTCTCTAAAGTTGAAGCATGTGGCGGGATGTTCTCCATCGTCCTGCCGAAGATCGGTCTCCGATCGGCCGCGCCCTTCTCCGCCAGAGGGGTGCGCGCTTTCAACAAGCCGAGGGCGGCTATGTAGAGCGGCGCCAACCGGGTCTTAGATTACCGCGAACCTGACTGGTAACATTTGACCTGAAAGTCGTTCGCGAACTCAGAGATGGTCCGTTGTTTCAACTCCTCGCCGTTGAAAAACGGCATCGCATAGGCTTGTATCACGATCTGTTTGCCAAGTTCCTTTATAGGATCTCCTTCTTTGATGTCCTCAACGACAGACATCAATGTCGACATGTCGGTTCCACTTTGGCGCTTATCCATTATTGTACGCGCAAGAGAGCCGATAGCGGTACAATTGGCAGTCAGGGTCTTCGAATTTGATTTCGTAATGTCTGCGTTTGCAGCCGGGGCGGCCCCTTCAAGTGGATAACCATGTGCGGCCATGCAGCTCCGCATCTGATCCCCCTTTAGTTCATTGGGGTTGGACCCCATACAATTGGTCATCACGCCTAAGCATGCGGACACGTTAGGGCTCGACTGACACATATTCGCTGAAATTAACACAGCGTCATCCCGATCTCGGGCGTTCGCAAGTACATTCGGATCGGCCATGGTTTCAATTTTCAGCGCAGGTCCAATCGCGCTCCCCGCACCGCCAAGATCGAATGTTACGTCCGCAAAATTTCCGGTGTCAAAGAAGAACCGGATCGCTAAAACTTGGCCATCGAGCATATTCCGAAGGACTCCACGTGTTGGCGAAGGGTCTTGGCCGTGCCAAAGAATTTCTCGAATCGATCTGCCACCAAGAATCGTGGGTTGCTCAAGCCCTGTCACACTTTGCTTCTCAGCTTCCACTTCGACGTCAATGGCATCGTTGTCGTCTATTCGATAGGCGGCAACTCGACCTAGAGTCCGGATCCTGTCAAGAGAGTTGCGCGGCAGAGACAATATCCAGCGAACCTTGCTGTCATTGTTTCGGAATATCCAAATTGAATAGCCTTGGGCGTTTGTGACGGTCGCCGCCGACAGGAGTTCTGCATTGGCCGGATCTCGGAATTCGGCAACAGCCCAAACGTCCGCATAGGCTGTCACTATTGAGCCTAGACCGCCTATGAATATTGGCGCAACGAAGAATACCAGGCGCAGAAGCACTTTCTTATCCCCCATTGGGCCGCACTGAAGCATCGCGCAACTGCAGTAGGCGCGCAAGCCGCCTTCCCGGATAAAGGGTCATTTGAAGATTCAACCGGCTGTCGCACACATGTCGAGATCCAATTGTTCAGCCGGCCTGCCGGTGCCCTGGCTCCTGTAACAGAAGTGAGCACTTGTCAGCGGCCGCCGTCGACACCACTAGGACTGCCGTCCGCTTGGCTAAAGACGACCGTGCCATCGTGTTTGCGAATTTCTACTGTCACGACCTCATCATCCTGCTGTCGAGCAGCGAACGTCGCTTGGGCATGCTCCCTGGCGTCTTTCTCGGCATCGAACGGCGCCTTTTCAACCACGCCTTGCTTGCCGTGCCAAATCACTGTGTAGACCGTCGTTACGACGCTCCCTGTCGCCGAACGCGAAACTAATGTGCCCAGTCGCTGGGCCGGTGTGTAGCGGCCGTTGATCGGAAACCCCGTCGAGACATCGAGATCGGGATGCTTAGAGAAGGCCGGCGCCGAGGGGTGGGAGCTATTGGTCCCAGCGCCGGCCAAGCGGACAATCAGATCCGCCGCCAATCCTAAATGACCGATGCGTCAACGCGTCGTTATGGTTTTATCGCGGAAGCACACACACACATACCTCGGCCCGCTATGGATTGGCCGACTGTTTGGCCTTCCGCTTAGCCGGAGCTTTTTTCGGCGGCGCTGCTTTCCGCCCGAGCCCAATCGACTTCGCCAACGCCGAACGTTGTGCGGCATAGTTCGGCGCTACCATTGGGTAGTCGCCCGGCAAGTTCCATTTTGCACGATATTGATCAGGCGTCATGCCGAGCTGGGCCAGGTGGCGCTTCAGCGATTTGAACTTCTTGCCATCATCCAGGCAGATGATGAAATCAGCTGTCACCGACCGCTTCGGATTGACCGCTGGCGTAAGCGGCTCGTCTGGCGGTGGCGTGTCTTTGCCGACTGAGGAAAGGGACACGTGAACCGACGAGATCAGATCCGCCAAGTTTGAGACAGGCACCGAATTGTTGCTCACGAAGGCCGAAACAATATCGGCGGTGAGTTCGATAAGCTCAATGGCGTTCTGGTCTGCGGTGCCCGGCATTGGTTCGCTTCGTCCTGATTGCTGTTGCGTCCTATGTATTTTGTGCGCTTCAACGATGCAACCCGACGCCGGCGCTGAGGAGGATGCCGAATTTTAGAGACCGGCTTGTGCTCACCTCGGTCTTAACTACGACCCGGGATATTTGCCGGTTACCGACTCAGAACAGTTGCGGACATAGTTACTTTTCGGTGTAATGCCATCAGATCCGTGCGTGTGGGTTTGCCGGATCGGGGGCGTAATATGCAAACAACGATGAGCCAGAAGCTCGCGACCTATGGGCAGTGGACTTATAGGGGGGCCTGGGCGCTTGAACTCGCAGCGGCGACTATCGGTCTTATGACTGGCGTGGCTCTTGGCTACCAAGCTTTCGCGGCGAGCGAGTCCGTCACTGCGATGGATCTAACACTTGCAAGTGCACCATTTCTGATGGTCGCGATTGCGGAACTGACCAAAATCCCAATTGCAACTCTGCTGTTCAGCGTGTCTTGGCTTTGGAAGCCCATAGTGCTTATCTTCCTATTAATCCTCGCAGGTATCACGTTCGAAACCGTTTTTATGGGAATGGAGCGTGCAGGCGCCCTTCGTCAGCTTCGCTACGAAGATTTGGTGAACAAGATTGACGCGCTAGAACAGGAGGCTTCAAAACTTGCATCGGTAGATGAACTCGGCAGGAAAGCCGATCAGGTTGACCAGGCTCGCGCCGAATTTGAGGAGATGACCGCCCTTGCCGAAAAGTCCCGGGCTGGCTTCCAGACACAAATTGCAGAGGTTGACGCTGAACTGCAGGGAGCAACAGCTCTTACTCCAGAGGCATCTCGTGTTCGAGATCAGATCGAAGAAAAGAACACGGTTCGATCTTCTCTGGTTGAGCAGCGCGATGCCGAGATAAGAGACGCCGTCACCCAATTTGAGCGACAGCGCGACAGCTTCGTACAGCGAATAAAGATGGCGCGAGACTCAGGCGACAGCGACTCAGCTCGGAAGTTGGAGGATGAGGTCGCCAAGCTGGCAAATCCGAGGTCCAAAATCGGCGCCAAGTTCGACGCTCAAATAGATCCGCTGGATCAGGAAATAGCGTCACTTCGATCGGATTTTGATCGACAACGCGCAAGCAGTCCGCCGATGACTGCCGCCCAGCGGCAAAAGCTTACAGATCGGCGATCGAATCTCGAGCAGATACGCGATGCAGACGCCGCTAGTTGGCAGAAACGACTTGACGAGGCCGGCAAAAGGCTAGCCGACGCCCAAGGCGCTGAAGCCAACAAGGCGACCGTGGCCGCGCAGAATCAGGTTAGGCAGGATCAAATAGCCAAGGAACTCGCGGCCCTCGAGAAGGAGCGGATTCCAATGGCGCGCACCGACCAGGTCAGGCGCATCGCGGCAAGATGGTACGGTGCAAAGCCAGAGCAGGTGACCCCGGAACAGGCAGGCGTGATCTCAGTCATTTGGTTTAGTTCGCTTGCCTTGATCGCGGCGCTGGCCGGGCCGATCACAGCGATGGTGGCGCTCGCTCTTCAACGAATAGCCGCTCGCGGCGAAGTTCAGTCCCATAGCAGGCTGTCGTCGCTCATTCGCCGCATGCTCTTGAGTTGGCGGTGGCGCCGTATTCGCACGATCGAGGTGCCGGTCGAGAAGGTCGTCGAGAAGGAAGTCGAGAAGCGCGTCGAGGTCCCCGTGGAGATTGAAAAGGTCGTCAAGGAGATACTCTATGTTCCGTTGTTCACCGATGATCCGGAGGTGCTTCGAACGGCTCTGAATAAGGAACTGCCGCCAGATGTTGCCGATCTGGTGAGGTTATCTATGAAGGGGCAGGGCAATGCTCGTCCGGCATAACACCGCCCTTCTCGAGCAGGCGGTTGGCCTCGTCGTAAAGCGGTCTGCCATACCGACGCTGCAGGCCGAGGCCGCAGCTCAGGAGAAAATCTCCAAAGCGGCTGCATTGCGTCGGATTGCGACCGGAGGTGCGATTGCCGTAGCAGCCATTGGGATCGGCTTGGGCTTGAAGCTTGGACTTTGGCAGAAGGGCCCCACAATCCCAGAGCCGAACATTCAGCGGGTAGAAGTGCCTGCTAAGCCCTCAGACACCAGAGCAGATAAGCCTTCCATCCCAGTGCCTACTCCACGGCCCACGCAAGTGCCGACACCGCCAATGCCGCCAAAGGACCCTGACGTCGTCACCGTGGACTTCACAAAGTTTGCCACGAAGACGATCGACTTCCAGGGAGACAGATGGGAGTTGATATCAGGCCATCACTTCAAGGACGAGAAGGATAGCTCCTGGGACACTGCGTGGTGCTACTCGCATCGGATGGTCAATGGCGTCGACGTAAACGTTCAACTGGCAAACAGACTGGGTCCAGAAACACAGCCTGTCTCACCCATATCTGCAGGCGAGACCTTGGCGCAGGTTGGCTTAACAGATGCTACGGCAATTCAGCTGGCAACGAATTGTGCGTGGCTCGATGGTCGTACTTTTGCGGCCGCGGATTTTGCCACCGATCCTCGTCGACAAGTGGGCGGCGTTTCCCCGCAGCCCCCGGTAATGACGACAGCGACCGATCCTGACACCGGCTTTGTCGTCGTATCGGGATGGGACGCGATTGGAAACGACCTACCCAACATGCCTATCCGAGGCGTCACTGCCGAACAATGCCAGAGCGCCTGCGATCGCGATTTTACGTGTTTGGCAGTGACGTATAATACCAAATACCAAGCGTGTTTCATGAAGGGTGACGCATCCATTCTTGTAAAGAGCGAAGATTCGCTGATGGCTGCGAAGAAGGTTGTTGAGAACAATCTCCACTACTCCAACCTTGTATTCGCAAAGAACACCGAGATTTCTGGCGCCCCGTATTGGACAGGACAACTCAGGTATCCGGACTGCATATTGCAATGCGCTAATGAAAATTCGTGTATGGGGTTCAATTTCCGCAGCAAGGAAATGTCGTGCTCGCTATACAAAAACGTCACCCAATCATTCGACAACGTGGCTGTGGCCTCAGGAACTAAGAGCGTCGAGAATTAGCCAACGCCCTCCGGCCGCAAAGCTGCCTATCTGAAACGCGCCTCAAGTCGGCCGCTCAGCAGAACTGGGGGATCTTGATCTGCCACTGAACTGTCATCCAGCTGCGATTAGAGCCTCGACCGTTTTTGTTACGCCTTGTGGCGCGGGTTGAGCAACCGACGGAGGCGCGGAGCCTTCCATCAGCACACCGTCGGAGCCGGTTGCGGTGATGACCTCGGCATAGGCTGCCGGGGTCTGGTAGCCGAGCGAGGAATGTGGCCTGGCGGTGTTTCATTCGGCGATGGCGCTTCGGGCGTGGTCGAGACCGAAGAACAGGCTCTCGTTCAACAGCTCGTCGCGCATCCGGCCGTTGAAACGCTCGACTTAACCGTTTTGCATCGGCTTGCCCGGCGCGATGTAGTGCCATTCGATCCTGCAATTCTTCGACCAGGCGAGGATGGCGTTCGAGGTAAACTCGGTGCCGTGGTCGGAGACGATCATGCCCGGCTTGCCGCGGTGGGTGATAGTTCCGTCAGTTCACGGGCAACCCGACGGCCAGAGATTGAGGTGTCCGGGATGGCGGCCAGGCATTCGCGCGTCACGTCGTCGACGATGTTGAGCACCCGGAACCTCCGGCCGCAGGCGAACTCGTCCGACGGTTTGGACCTGATCAGTTTTGCGTGCATCACGATCTGCTGAAGGTCATCTATTGTACGAGCCGCGGAGCCGGCCGCGAACGATCGGAACCTGCTGTTCACCAATCATGCCGTGACGAAGGAGAAGCGGCGTCTCTAGTCGCCGTCGTAAGGATACCAAGGCTCTCTTTCTTCCGGTGGCGGTTCAAGTTCCTCGCGTGGCTCTGGCCCATCCCGATAGAAATCCTCCAAAAGCAGGAAAGCCTTGCCCAGGTCATTTACGGTGATTTGGAACACGTGTTCGTCGACCTCGCCTGAGGTGTTTTCGATCGGCTGAGCATAGTCAACATTGGCCCACGGAAACGCCAAGTCCATGAATTCGGCTATCGACATGCCCGCCGCATAGAAGGGCACTTCAAATTCCGGAGCGGCGTCGGGGTCGCCAAACGAGACGGCGGCGCCTCTGATGCTTAAGGTCTTGTTGACCCATTCGTCGATCGTCAGATAGGCGTCCTCGTCACCATCAACCACTCGGCGGATCAGGTCGAGGTCCAGGGCCATTCGCTGACGCCTGGTGTTCTCTGGGTCCGATTTCGGTAGGTTCTCTAGGATATTCTGCGCCGAAGTAGTCGTCAGATCCGCGTAATGGGAGATCTCGATCGTCCAGGACCCGTTAGGAGCAATGGTTGCCGCGTGTCTCTCGACCTTTGTCCAAAGGGTGTCGCCCGTTTCCGGATTGTGGAGGATCAGCAAAAGCGGAATCGATAGTCGTTCCCAGTAGGCGAGGTGCCGGGCGCTCCCGTGGTACACGTAGTTATTGCCTCTCTTCCGGTCAAAGTATGATTTGCCTGACTTGATCTGCAGACCGATGAGCTGGCCCGTGGCTTCCCCATCGACTGCCGGCTCGACGTGCGCGTCGACCCCGATGTCGCTTTCCAGCTGCCGTCGGAAGTACCACCCCATTGACAGAAAGATTTCTTCTACGGCGTTGACGCCCCGCTGAGCTGTATTGTCAGTATTTCCCATCAGATGATATGAAGCCTCGCATTCGGCGAAAGCTTTATGCGCAACTCCAAAATCGCACGCAAGGTTGCTGAGAATGAATTTTGAAACCAAGCTGCGATACACCGGCGGTATGCTCGATCGAACCGCTCCGTTCCCCTGGCCGAGCAGTGTGGCATCAAGATCCTGAAGCCGGCGCTGCACGGCGCCATGGCCGGCCGCGGGCGCGTCTGCTTCGCGCCAAAGACCCTGAAGCGCATCGGCCGCGCGCATTGGCGCCGAGCACTTGCGCCTGGTGCTCCGCTGCTGGCGAGCCCTGACAGGATCATGCCGAACCTGTCGGCCGTGGAAGAGGCCGCGGAGCAAAAGCGCGCGGAGTTCGCCCCGCAAGGGGCGAGAGAATTCACGCAAGAGGCGGCTCGCCTACGCTGGGGCAATCACCGGAGTAGAGATTTAGGCGCGTCCGCGAACACGCTGATGAGTCCGCAATTCTTCAAGTTGTACCCTTCCAGCCTGCAAAGCACGCAGTAGTTGCTGGAAGACCGGTTGATGCCCGTCGGGATCGCGAATGGTGACAACCAGGCTGAAGGGTACGCCGTCTTTTGGAAACACTGCCTCTGCCCGCTTCACTGCCGAGACTTCGATGCGCCACTGTGAGCTCTCATTCCCCAATTCAGGAATGCGAGATTGATAGCGTTTGGTCGGCCACCACTTGAGGCCCTGGTTGATTAACTCTCTCTCGGAAGCAGGCTGATTTGCAGTCTTGGGAAGAAAGGCTTGCTCGAACCGATCGCGATAACTCGGGAGCCCATCCTTGCGATCACTGAGCTGGCGTTGCTGGAGCTTGGCGTCGAGGTTAACGCGCACAAACTCCGCACCGTACGCGGTGTCGAGCGGCGGCTCGTAGACTAAGGTTGCCGTCGCTTCGCCACGGCACGCACTGGTCGACGGATCGACCAGCGCCTGAGGCCAATCGAACGCAAAGCGCAGTACCTTTGGCCGCTTCACGTCATTGGGGATTCGGCTGTGAAAGACGAGAGTAATAGAGCTTTCGTCAGTTACCAGCATCTCTATCGTCGGTGCAGGAACGCCGAAGCCGACAAATTGCCGCGCAAGCGTAGAGAGACCGCGCGCTCTGAGCGGCTCCGGCGTCGCGCAGCTGTGAATCAAAAGCGCGCGAAGCGTATGCGTCGGCAGGCGGCTCTCGATTGCATTTTCGAGTGAGGCAAGTGATTTAGCGATCAGCGGTGCGGCGAAGCTTGTACCGCAACTCGTGATCAGCCCGCCATCCGGCGTGATTGATGTCAGGCGATGGTTGGCGCCAGGGGCGCTACCGTCATTTCCTCCAAAATGTGCGACATCCGGCTTGCAGCCGACCTTTAGCCCGGGGCCTCGCCTCGTATAGGTTGTCGGTAGTCCGCCATGATGCACTGCGCAGCCCGGCGGGTTGATGGCGCCAACCGAAATGGCACGGCAACTTTCGGTGGGAACAAAGATGGTGTCGGAATCGACCCGGGCTGCGAAATACTTAATAGCGTCACTGGCCCGCTTCGGCCAAGCGGCACGAAGCGCCCCGAGAGCAAGGTTGCCGGCCGAATTAACAATGATTACATCGTGCTTTGCGGCGATTTGGTCGAGCCGAGCTGCATAGTAGCTGTAGTGATCGGGCTCGACTGCCGTCACGGCATTGATGCTGAGATTAAATATTCGAACGCCAAGCTGAGACGCCTCGCCGATTGCTTGATCCATTTCATGGAGAAAGTCGGCGAATCCATTGGCGTAGGTGGCCAGAAAGTCGCCCTTTGGAAACAGAGCTAAGTCAACTAGTTCGCAACCATCCGGTTCGAGATTGGGAAGATTCGGGTTGAAGCTGGAGGCGCCTACAATGAGTCCACCGACGAACGAGCCATGCTCGCCATCGACTTCATCGGTTGCAAGAAAGTCGTGTCGACCAATGGTCCAATGTGCAAGTGCTGGGCCTAGCCCGGAGTCGACAACGCCGACTCGAGGATAGCGGGAGCTCGCGGAGCGGAGTGGCAGCGCCGCCACCACGCTCGAAGCGATTGACGGCACATTGGAAAGTTCAATACGAAGCGGAAGCGAGATGCGGCGGACCGAAGGATGCTGGGCCAGCCGCTGCAGGGCCGCCTCGTGGCGAGATGGGCTCTGGTCGATCTGAGTGGTCGCGGTGTCAGGCAGGCTACTACCACCACTACCACTGCTACTCATCAGCAGAGCCGGCTCGGGCCTGTCCGTAATCTTGAGGGCAATCGGCGTCTCCCCACCAGCCTCGGGAAGCTCCCACGCGATAATGCCTTTGCCAAGGTCGCGAAGCAGATCCTCTAAGCTCTTCGACAGGCTCGCTTCGGAAGGGGGGCGGCGCAGGCGCTTCTGGGCATTGTGGGGATTTTCGAAAAGCTCGATCAGGTAGAAGCCACCTGTACGCGGATCCGCTAGCCAGCCTACAGCGGTCTGGGCATCGAACCGACGCTTGTCGCTTGGATCCGGGACCGCGATATCTTCGATCGCGCCGACATCGGAGCGGACAGGGGATGGTCGGGCCTCAGGCTTGCCCTGCGCATTCTGGACCCAACGGGTATTAGGCTCAGCCTGGGAGACCTTGTTCGCGAGCTGGGCCAGTTGGCTCGCTTCCGCGAAGTAGTAGAGCTCGCCAACCCCTGATGCACCCACGCAGGGGAAAAGATCCGGGGTCAGTAGGGCACGAACTGGACGGTGGGTCTTCGCCACCGCCCCATCACGAAGCTTGACCCTCACATAACCCACTCCCCCGGTTGGCTTAGCAGCAAGCTGCGCAGCAAGCCGCTGGATGTTGCCAGCCAATTTCGCCTTGTGCTTGGCGAACTCTTCGTCCCTGCCGGCAAAGAAGTCATGGGGTGGGCCGCCCTTCCCCGCTTCCGGCGCGACCACATAATCGCTGTCGTTAACGACAATCTGGACCGGGTTGTTTGCCATATTGCACAGCCGGCTACGCCGGCTCCTCCTTCATCCATCTGCTTATGGTCGCCTGATCCTTGCCAAGTAGCTGTGCGACCGATCCCTGGGTGAAGGAACTTTCCGCGCTGTAGAGTAAGGTTCGAGCGATCGTTCTCGGGTCCTCGCGTAGGGCAGCGAGCCGCGTCCTGTCCTCGAGGTTTGCGCTTGTGACATGGTAGCGCCGAAGCGCCGCCAGGACCTCGCTGGCTTCGACATGCACATGCGCGATGTCCGGCTTCTCTAACACCAGATATCGCTTCAGGGCATGGGTCATCGAGCGCACCTCCGACCCGCTAGCACCGTCCGATGCCCATGCGAGCAGATGGAGCGCGCTGTCTTGCACGGTGACTGGTGCGAGGAACTCCGCAAATAGCCGCTCGCGTGCGGTCGCTGGCGGCAACGGCATCTCAATCTTCACCTCAAAGCGGCGCCAAATGGCGGGGTCTAGCAAACGGGGATGGTTGGTGATGGCAACTGTAAGCCCGAGGAGGGCACGTACGTCGAGTGATTGTAGCAACGTATTCACGACGCGCTTGATCTCGCCGACCTCCTGCGGGTCGTCACGAAGCTTCGCCAGTGCATCGAATTCGTCGAGGAGAAGAACGCAACGGTAGCGATTTGCGAACTCGAAGAGCGTTCCGATGTTGCGGGCAGTGGTGCCCAGGAACGAGCTCATGATGCCATCGAGTCTTGCAAGGACGACAGGAAGGCCCAGCCGGGCCGCGATATGCATCGCGGTTACGGTCTTGCCGGTACCCGGTGCACCGAAGATCAAACAGCTATGCGTGGGCGCGATACCGATCGAGCGGAGCTTCCCGTCATCGGCCCATTCCCGCAACATGGAGTCGAGAGCGCCCTCAAGCTCATCAGTAAGAACTGGCGGTAGCGTCGCCCCGCCGGGCTCAAGGACAATCTGCGCGAGCGGCGCGCCACTCTCCTTATCAAAGGGTGGGTTAATCGTACCGATCAAGCGCTCGCCGGCCAGGCTTCGGGAGAGCTCAACCCGACTCGGCTGAAGCGTCGCAGCACGCTGTTGGGAGGCGAGAAGGCCATCGATGGCCTCCGTTGCCTCCATATCGCCCGCCTTGCGCAGGCGATCGCGCAGCCGCTCGACCTGCTTGCGGAATTTTTCGTCGCCAGCCTCGAGGCCCACCCGACATAATGATTGAACGACAGCGAGATGTTCCACGTTTTTGCATGCCCTCTGCTTTCAAGTGCATTCATAGATGGAATAATGCATAATGGCAATGGAAAAATGCATATATCTGATATCTGATATCTGATAGATGGAGCCATCGGAGCCAGCGGCCAAGCCGCAAATACCTCGGGATTGATGCGCCACTGCTCCAAGCCGCGACGAGCGCGAGGCCGAAAAACGAACATGGGGGGCGACGTGTTGAACGAGCCGCACGACGGGCGCGAGGATGACGAGCCGGAGCTTGGCTCGACGGAGCATTTCGACCAGCGCCTCGCCGGCAGGGTCGAGCAGAAGACAGGGAACCGCCCGGAAGGCGAGCCTGATCTCGGCTGGACCGGTCATGGGCGAGGCTGCGGCCCTAATGAGCCAGCGGATGATCGCGAAGGCGACTATGAGCGCGAGTTCGACAACGGCGACGACACCATCACGGGCGAGCGAGGGCTCTAATTCTTCCGATCTGGAATGTTTGGCCCTGCCTCACGGTGGCGGCTTTTACTTATCCCCACATGAAACCGGGGAAAGTGTCGGTGTCGATGATTCGTAGCTTCATCTCCTCGATGTAGCTCTTTCCAAACCAACCACTGTAATAGATGCGAATTGGGAATTCAGCGGGGTGCTTCCAGAAACCCGCATCTGCGCCGTGGGTCATGCCAAAAGAACATGAAACGTGAGTCCCATTGTGTAGCACTGGGATTAGATCTTAGGCGCGCGCTCGCGAGCGGCCAGGCGCGCAGGCGATTTATGGTCGGCACGCTACACTGCGCTAGCTGTCTTCATCCGGCTTTACTAATTCGACATGGCTGACACCCAGCGCCTGGGAGAGTTCGAGAAGGGTAATAACAGTAGGATTGCGTCGACCACGTTCCAGACTGCTTAGGTATTGCTGGCTGTAGCCCGACCGGGCTTCCACCTGCTCCTGCGTCAGGCCTTTCTCCCTCCGAAGTCGGGCAAAGTTCCTTCCGACCAGTTGACGCATATCCATGCGCCACATTCGCCGTTTACATACTTTAAGTTTATCAACTATAGTATGTATTTTCGGATCGGTCGAATGACCGTGCCGGAATTGGTTAGGAGGTGTTCGATGCTGCCAAAGACCACACCCACGTTCTCTGAGCCCATCGCTCGGGCGACTGCCATTCAGAATGCAAATGATCCTGCTTTGAGCCTGTGGACCGACTGGCACCGCGCTCGCCACGTGTCGCTGGTCCTGTGTCGGGTGCAGCAGCGGTTGGAGACGCGAATGATGGTAAATCCCGGAATTCCGGTATTGACCGATGGAGAACCGAAAACGCGTCGAACTTCGGTGGCCGCGTCGGAGGAGGGATCGGAATATGCGGTGGTTCGCGAGGCCGAGGTGTTTGCGATGACCGAGGCGCTCCGATTTCAGGATGCGATTCCCAACATCGCGGCTCAGTCTCTCGTGGGTATCGTGGCAAAACTGGAAATGATTGTTGGCGCCGACCGGGACATTGGCGACCCGACGGATTTTCCATGGCCGCACATCGCATCCGTTCTTAGCGACCTGAAGGCGATTGCTGGCGATCTGCCGGCCTACCGGTTAAACCGGGCCGCTACCCGCGCGGATGTGGCACGACATCGGAAAGAAGCAACCAAGCTCGTCGCGGCCTTGGAGGCGCACGGGTGAACGGCTCAAGTATCTATATCGGCGCGGTCAACGCCAACACGGAAAACAGCGATCTGATCGTGGAACGCGTTTAAGACTAATGGTTCGCCTTTAGCGCGTCTAGCAGATCTCCCCATTCCTGCATTAGCGTGACCCGCTGCTCCCAATAGGTCGCTCGGTTGTAGGTCCGCCGGATGGCGTTCTTGTCCTGGTGCGCCAGGACAGTTTCAATCACGTCTGGATCGTAGTCGCGGGCGTTGAGGATGGTGCTGGCGGTCACCCGGAAACCATGGGCGGTCACTTCGTCCTTTCCGTAGCCCATACGTCGTAGCGCGGCGTTCATGGCGTTCTCGGAAAGCGGCCGTTTTGTGGAGCGGATCGAAGGAAAGACCAGGCCGCCGTCCTCCGAGAGCTGCCAGACCTCTTCCAAGACCGAAAGCGCCTGTTTGGACAGTGGTACGTCGTGCGGAGCACGCATCTTCATGCGCTCGGCCGGAATATGCCAGACGGCCTTCTTTCGGTCGAACTCGTCGCGCGTAGCGCCCCGTACTTCGCCGGGGCGGACACAGGTGAGGGCAAGAAACTGGAGGGCGGCTTTGATGGTTGGCCAGCCGTCGTATTCGCCGACCGTCATCAGGAGCTTGCCGAACTTCTTTTCATCGGTGATAGCGGCACGACCGTTGACTTTCGGCGGCTGGAGAGCGCCCCGGAGGTGTAGGGTTGGGTCGGCTTCTGCCCGTAAGGTGACAATGGCCAAGCGGAAGACGCTGCCTATCACGCCGCGTAAACGCCGCGCTGTCTCTCTTCGACCACTCTTTTCGATCTTCTGGAGGAGTTGGAAAATTTCGGCGGGAGTGATCTCGTTAATGGGGCGCTTGGCGAGTGGGCCGGCCAGATCTTCCAGCAGCCATTTGGTTTTGGTGATGGTAGCCGCCGCAGCGTCCCGTTCCTCCATCCGCGTGACATACTCCTCGGCGATTAAGGCGAAGGTGGAGCGCGCTTCCGTGATGGCGGCAGTCTTCTCCTCTTTGCGTTTGGCGGAGGGGTTGATGCCGGCGATCAACAGCCTCTTGGCGTCGTCGCGCTTTCCTCTCGCGTCGAGAAGTGACACCAGCGGGTATTTTCCAAAGGAGAGTATATTTTCCTTCTCCAGGTGGCGGTACCGCAGTTGCCAGAGTCTGGAGCCGTTGGTGCGGACGAGGAGATAAAGCCCATCGCCATCCGCAAGACGATACGGCTTGTCTTTGGGCCTAGCGTTCTTGCAGGCGAAGTCAGAGAGAGACATGGGTAACGGACCTCCCGGGTAATGGGTAACGCCGAAATCGTTACCCACAAACCGATGCGTTGCAACGGTACGCGGTGGGTCATCATAAACCGCCAAACTAGGCTAAGTCATTGATTTGTATTGATTGGTGAGACGTCGTGAGAAGCGATGGGAAAGTGAAATGGTGCCCAGAGGCGGATTCGAACCACCGACACGCGGATTTTCAGTCCGCTGCTCTACCAACTGAGCTATCTGGGCCTGTTCCGGCAAACGAAAACTCGCAGGCCGGAATTCATCGAGGCGCCGTGGGCGCCCCTTGAAAGCGCGTGGGTTATAGCACGGGAATTCGGCCTGTCCAGCGCCTAGGTGGCGATTTCAGGCAGGAAAAGCGATGCCGTGCGGCGCCCCGGGTTTCCATGCCGCTTGCGGGCCGGAATCGCGCACGGCATGGCACTATCTGGCCTTCTTCACCCTGGTCGGCGTCGTTATTGCAGGCTGAAACGCCGTGACATGTCTTTTAGCCGGCGGTCGAGGCGCAGCAATGCTCGCGGCACTGGGCGCCCGCAAGTCGCCATCGCCTATCTGGCGCCGGTCACGCCGCGGCGAAAATCGGAAGGCGACATGCCGGCGAGCTTGCGGAACGACTTGTTGAAGGCGCTGAGCGAGCCGAAACCCGAATCCATGGCGACGCGCAGCACATTGGCGTCCTGATGCATCAAAAGCGCCTGCGCATAGCTCAGCCGCAACAGGTTCACATATTCATTGAGCGTCATGCCGGTGGATTTCTTGAACAGGCTCATGGCGTATTTGGGATGGATGTCGGCGGCCGCGGCGATGTTCACGCAATCGATGTCATAGAGGAAGTTTTCGGCGATGAAATCGCACATGCGTCCGACATTCCGCGACGATTGCTGGTCAAAGGGGCTGCCTGTTTCCTGGTCGGTCGGAGTTGCGGATACCAGCCGATAGGGCTCGAACCGCACTCGCTCCAGCCGCAGCAGCAATTCGTTGACGGCATGTTCGGCCTTGGCCTGGTCGCCGGACCGGGCGTAGCGGTTCCAGCGCTCGAAATTATGGTTGTCGGACTGGTCGGTGGCTGATGTCACCAGTGTTGCGCCCGTCATCAGCCGATGCCTTATATCCGTGGGCAGGTGCAGCCGGAAGAAATGCACCAGCGGCAGATGCGCTCCGGCATAGATGGCGTCGTCGGACAAATCGTCCATCTGGTGCGGCAGGCCACCCCAGAACAGGCACATCTCGCCGGCCGAAAGCGAAATCTCGTGGTCGTTCATGCGGTAATGCACGCTGCCGCGCACGATGAAATTAACCTCGACTTGGGCGTGCCAATGCGGCTTGAGCATCACCAACGGATTGGTGTGAAACATCTGCAGGAGCAGCGGCAGGCCTTCCACGCTGCTGGCCCCAGGCTGGTAGAACGGCCGTTCAGGCATCTTACTTTCCGCCAATTTCATATTCCCTTTGACGGCGACAGGCCTTGCCCGGTGCATAGTCTAGCCACGCTCACAGTGAGAGAGCAAATGAAATGGGAGGATTTCAATGCGCATCACAATGACCTGCGCCGCGCTCGCGCTTGCCCTGGGCTCAGCCCCGGCCTTCGCGCAATCCGGCGAAATCACCATCTGGAGCTGGAATGTCGCGGCTTCATCGCTGAAAGCGACCATTGCCGGCTTCAACAAGCAATTTCCCGACGTCAAGGTCACGGTCCAGGATCTCGGCAACCAGCCGACTTACGACAAGTCGATCGCCGGCTGCGCCGCCGGCGGCGTCGGGCTGCCTGATGTCGTCACCATCGAGAACGGCGAGGCCGAGAATTACTGGAGCCAGTTCCCCGACTGCTTCGTCGACCTGCATACGCTCGGTTACACAGCCGACGACCAGAAAAAATTCCCTGATTTCAAGCGCACCGAGCTGGAAGTGGGCGACAAGGCCTACGCGATGCCGTGGGATTCCGGCCCGGTGGCCGCCTTTTATCGCCGCGACTTCTACGAAAAGGCCGGCGTCGATCCGGCTTCGATCAAGACCTGGGACGATTTCATCGCCGCCGGCAAGAAAATCCAGTCCGCCAATCCTGGCGTCTCGATGACCAATGCCGATTTCAACGGCGACTCGGAATTCTTCCGCATGATCTCCAACGAACAGGGCTGCGCCTATTTCTCCGAGGACGGACAATCGATCACGGTCAACCAGCCCAAATGCGTCGATGCCATGACCAAGGTCAAGGAGATGAAGGACGCCGGCATCATCTCGTCGGCCGACTGGGGCACCAAGATCACCAACAACACCGCCGGCACCGTCGCCACCCAGATCTATGGCGGCTGGTATGAGGGCACCATTCGCACCGAATCTGCCGGCGAAAACGGCAAATGGGGCGTCTATCTGATGCCGAGCCTCACCGCCGACGGGCCGCGCGCCGCCAATCTCGGCGGGTCCTCGCTGGCCATCACCTCGGCTTCCAAGAACAAGGAGGCTGCCTACGCCTATCTGAAATACACGCTCGGAACCAATGAAGGCCAGATCACGATGCTGAAGGAGTTCGGCCTGGTACCGTCCCTGGTCTCGGCGCTCGACGATCCCTATGTCGCGCAAGGCCTGTCTTACTGGGGCGGCCAGGCGGTATGGAAGGACATTCTCGGCACCTTGCCGAAGGTTGTTCCGAGCCGCGGCACGCAGTTCCAGAGCGACGCCGAAATCATCGTCCGCGCCGTGCAGACCAAGTATCTGGCCGGCGGCTATCCTGACGCCAAGGCGGCGCTCGACGATGCCGCAAGCCAGATCGCGGCGGCGACCGGACTGCCCGTCAAATCTTGATTGCCGCTTCTCCTTCTCCCCTTGTGGGAGAAGGTGGATCGGCGCGATAGCGCCGAGACGGATGACGGGTGCTCCAGCGGAGTGAGACGTTGGCGTTCCCTGGAACACCCCCTCATCCGTCGCCTTCGGCGACACCTTCTCCCACAAGGGGAGAAGGGAAGACCCAGGCGACGGCGTGAAACAACAAGCGGTAGAAGGAGGAGCAAGATGCGCAATCGTAACGCCACGGCCTATCGCTTCCTCACGCCCTATCTGCTGATCTTCGCGATCTTCTGGGTGTGGCCGATCATCAGCTCCTTCATGATCTCCTTCCAGGCGACGCGCACCGTGCCGTGGCGGTTCGCTCCGAGCTTCAACTGGGGCCGGTTGATCGGCGATCCGGCCTTCTTCAACGCCCTGAAGAACACGCTGCTCATCCTGGTCATCCAGGTGCCAGTGATGATCTCGCTGGCGCTCGTCATGGCGGTGCTTTTGAACTCGCCGCTCTTGAAGGCGCGTGGCCTCCACCGCTTCGCCTTCTTCGCCCCGGTCGTGGTCGGCGAGGTTGCCTATTCGGCGGTGTTCCGGCTGATGTTCAACCTCGATTTCGGCATCATCAACAAGCTCCTGAACAGCGTCGGCCTGCCCAAGATCGACTGGTTCTCCAACGTCACGCCGGCGATGGCGCTGATCATGATCGCGGTGACCTGGCGCTGGGCCGGTTACAACGCCATCATCCTGCTCGCCGGCATGCAGTCCATTCCCGAAGACGTCTACGAGGCGGCGACGCTCGACCGCGTCAGCAAGCTCAAGCAGTTCTTCTACATCACCCTGCCGCTGCTGAAGCCGGTCATCGTGTTCTGTCTCGTGCTGTCGATCATCGGCACCATGCAGCTGTTCACCGAGCCGTTCCTGATCACCGAGCGCGGTGGGCCGGGCGGCGGCACGGAGACGCTTGGCCTGCTGCTTTACCGCCAGGGCTTTCGGTCGCTCAACTTCGGCTACGCCTCGGCCGTCGCCTACACCATGGCCGGGCTGGCGATCGCCATCACGCTGGCGCAGCTGTGGCTGACGAGGGAACCGAAATGAGTTCGCGCTCCTCCGCCAGGCTGGGACGCAGCATCGCTCTGCATCTGTTCCTGACGCCGCTGGCGCTGATCTGGCTGTTTCCGCTGTGGATGATGGTGGTGTTCTCGACCATGCCCGACAACGGCATCTTCAGCCCCGGCATCGAGCTTTTGCCGCACGGCAATTTCATCGACAATTTCAACAATCTGCAGCGTGACACGAACTTCGTCGGCGCCATCGGCATTTCGGTCTCGGTGGCGGTGACCTACACCATCCTGTCGGTGCTGCTGACGTCGATGGCCGGCTGGGCGCTGGCCCGATACCAGTTCTTCGGCAAGGGCGCGGTTGTCGCCATCATACTGGGCACCATAACGCTGCCCTATGCGGTCGTGCTGATCCCGCAGTTCATCATGGTGGCGCGCGACTTCAAGCTCGCCAACACCTGGGTGGCGCTGATCGTTCCGCCGCTGTTCAATTCGCTCGGCGTGCTGTTCATGCGGCAGAGTTTTTCGATGATGCCGGACGACCTCTTCGATGCGGCGCGCGTCGAGGGCGTGAAGGAGTGGCGCATCTTCCTCTTTGTCGCGCTGCCTTTGGCGCGGCCGATGCTGGCCGCACTCGCCATCATCCTGTTCCTCGCCTCCTGGAACAATTATCTGTGGCCGCTTTTGATCAACAGCCAGCCTGGTTCGATGACGGCGCCGGTGGCGCTCGGCACGCTGATCGGCCTCACCAAGGTGTCATGGGGCGGCATCATGGCGGGCGCTGTAATGCTGACGGTGCCGATGCTGGTCGTCTTCGTGCTGCTGCAGCGCCATTTCATCGCCGGCATTGCCGCCGGCGCGGTCAAGTAAGGGGCAGCATGGCAACGGTCACGCTCACCAATGTCGTCAAGCGCTTCGGCGTCTTCGAGGTCGTCCATGGCGCCAGCATGGACATCAAGGACGGCGAGTTCGTCGTCTTCGTCGGCCCCTCCGGCTGCGGAAAATCGACGCTGCTCAGGATGATCGCCGGGCTCGAGGACATCAGCGGCGGCGAGATCGCCATCGGCGGCAAGGTGGTCAATGATGTCGAGGCGGCCGACCGCGGCATCGCCATGGTGTTCCAGTCCTACGCGCTGTATCCGCATATGAGCGTCGAACAGAACCTCTCTTTCGGCCTGCGCATGACCGGCAATCCAAAAGCCGACACCGAACGGCGGGTGAAGCGGGCGGCCGAGATCCTGCGCATCAGCGAATTGATGGACAGACGCCCGAAAAAACTCTCAGGCGGCCAGCGCCAGCGCGTCGCCATCGGCCGCGCCATCGTGCGCGAACCGCAGGTGTTCCTGTTCGATGAGCCGCTCTCCAATCTCGACGCCGAATTGCGCGTCCAGATGCGCGTCGAGACCTCCCGGCTTCACAAGGAACTGGGCACGACAATGATCTATGTCACCCACGACCAGACCGAGGCGATGACGCTCGCCGACAGGATCGTCGTGATGCGCGCCGGCCATATCGAGCAGATCGGCCGGCCACTCGATCTCTACGACAACCCCGACAATCAGTTCGTCGCCGGCTTTGTCGGCTCGCCGAAGATGAATTTCATCAAAGGCCGGGTTGTCGGGCACGATGTACGTGGCGTCGTGGTCGAACTGGCGGGCCAGGAGAAGACCCGCATCACGCAACCGTTGACTGGCACTGCGCCCGAAACAGGCAGCCCAAAAATCGGCAGCAAGGTCATTGTCGGTGTGCGGCCCGAACATTTCGGCAATGCCGGAGAGGGCGACGCCGACCTTGTGGTTGCCATCGACGTGATCGAGCACCTGGGCGGCACAAGTTTCCTCTATGCCAGAACGGCCAACGGTGACGACGTGGTGATCCAGCGCGACGCGGCAAAGGTCCCCGATACGTCCGAGATCACCGTTTCCATCCGCAAATCCTACCTGTTCGACGAAAAAGGACTGCGGCTGCGCTGACCGCCAGCCCTTCCCAGCCTTCAAGGAGAATGACAATGACCGCAACCACGCCCATTCGCTGGGGCATTCTCGGCCCGGGCAGCATCGCCCAGTCCTTTGCCGGTGGCGTGGCCGCTTCGGACACCGGCAAGCTGGTCGCCATCGGCGCACGCAATCCCGCCAAGCCGGGGCTTGCCGAGAGTTTTCCCGGTGCCCGTATCCTCGACGGCTACGACGCGCTGCTCGCCGACCCCGACATCGACGCCGTCTACATTTCGATACCGCATCCAGGCCATGCGCAATGGGCGATCAAGGCGGCCGAGGCCGGAAAGCATGTGCTGTGCGAAAAGCCGCTGGCGCTGACCGCCTTCGAGGCCGACGCCATGATGCATGCCGCGCGCAAGGCCGGCACATTCCTCGGCGAAGCCTTCATGTACCGGTTGCACCCGCAGACCAAGAAGCTGGTGGAGCTGATCAGGTCCGGCGTCATCGGCGAGATCAGGATGATCAAGTCGAGCTTCGGTTTCGCCATGCCGGGCTTCATGCCGCAGCACCGGCTCTATGCCAACGATCTCGCCGGCGGCGGTATTCTCGATGTCGGCGGCTATCCCGTCTCGATGGTCCGGCTGATTGCCGGTGCGGCCGTCGGAAAGCCCTTCAGCGAGCCAGACAAGGTGGTCGGCACCGCCCATCTGGGCCAGTCCGGCGTCGACGAATGGGCCTCCGCGCTGCTGCATTTCCCCGGCGGCATTGTCGCCGAAGTCTCCTGCAGCATCTCGCTCAACCAGGACAATGTGCTGCGCATCCTGGGCACAAGGGGCCGCATCGAAGTGCCGGACTTCTGGTTCGCCGGCGGCAACCGCGATGTCGGTCTCGGCCGGATAGACGTCATCGCCTCCGATGGTACGCGCCAGACCATCAGCGTCGACGAGAAGCGCCATGTCTATTCCTTCGAGGTCGACGCAGCCGGCGAGGCGATCCGCGCCGGCGGCCAAGAATTCGCCTGGCCGGGCATGGCGTGGGCGGAAAGCCTCGGCACCTTGCGTGTGCTGGACAAATGGCGGACGGCAGCCGGCCTCGAATACGGGATCGAGAAGGCCGAGCAGCGCACCAACACCATCTCCGGCCGGCCGCTACGGTCCGGCGGCACGGCGGTCGCCAAGCGCACCATTCCTGGCCTGTCGAAACCGGCATCGGTGGTGACGCTCGGCTTCGAGGATTTCCGTACGTTTTCCTCAGGTTCGATCCTGCTCGATGCCTTTTTCGAGGCCGGCGGCAATCTCTTCGATACCGGCTATGTCTATGGCGGCGGCTATACCGAGAAGCTGCTTGGCGAATGGTTGAAAAACCGTGGCGTGCGCGCGCAATCGGTGGTCATCGCCAAGGGCGCGCACTCGCCGCTGTGCTATCCTGATGTGATCGGCAAGCAGCTCGACCAGACGCTCGAACGCCTGCAGACCGATCATGTCGATGTCTACTTCATGCACCGCGACAATCCGGATGTGCCGGTCGGCGAATTCGTCGATGCGATGGATCGCGAGGTCAAGGCCGGCCGCATCCGCGGCCCGTTCGGCGGTTCGAACTGGACGATGGAACGCATGGATGAGGCAATTGCCTACGCCGAACGCACCGGCAAGCAAAAGCCCGGTGCGCTGTCCAACAATTTCTCGCTGGCCGAAATGCTGGAGCCGATCTGGGCTGGCTGCGTCACGTCCTCCACGGATGTCTGGAAGGCCTGGCTGACATCCAGGCAGATGCCGAATTTCGCCTGGTCGAGCCAGGGGCGCGGCTTCTTCACCGATCGGGCGGGTCGCGACAAGCAAGACAATGAGGAGCTGGTGCGGGTCTGGTACTCCGAGCGGAATTTCGGCCGCCGCGACCGGGCGATCGAACTTGCCGCGAGACTGGGCAAGAGCCCGATCCATATTGCGCTGGCCTATGTGCTCGCTCAGCCCTTCCCCTCCATCCCGCTGATCGGGCCACGCACGCTGGATGAACTGGACGACAGCCTGCGCGCTCTCGACATCACGCTTTCGCAAGCCGATCTCGAATGGCTGGACGGCGGCAGCCTGCGCGCTGCCTAGTTGGCTGCCTGTTTAACCGTGGCGGCGTCAGGTCTCGTCATCGAACGCCCTGACGCCGCGCCTGGCCGGAGTCCGCAAATTCGCGTACATGCCTGTGGTGCGGAACTGGCTCGGTGTGATGCCGTAGCAGCGGCGGAAGACCTTTGAAAAATAGTTCGCTTCCTCGAAGCCGCACAGGATGGCGACTTCCTTCACCGGCAAAAAATCCGCTTTGGTCAGCAGCTTCGCCGCGCGTTGCAGGCGCTGCTGCAGCACGAACTCGGCCGGAGGCAGGCCTTCGCTCTCGGCGAAACAGCGTGAGAAATGGGCTCGGCTGAGGCCGCTGATCTGGACCAGGTCCGCCACCGGCAGCGGCTTGTCGAGATTGGCGTTGATGTGATCGATGACCGGCTGCATGGCGCTTAGTTTTTCGGCGAAGGCATGGGAACCGAAGACATCGTCATAGAGCGCCATCGCAGCCTCGTAGGCTATCGCGGAAGCAGCACCCGGCGAAGCGGCGCCTTTGATCAGGCGCAGGCTGCAATCGGCAAGATGATCGATTGTCGCCGGCTGCAGCCGAAATACAGGACCCGAGACGCTGAGGATCGACTTGTGGATGCGCAGCGCTTCCTCGCCGTTCATCGAAATCCAGAAATATTCCCAGCGCTCATCTCCAGCCAGCCAGTAGCGGTGGTTGTGCGGCACCAGCACCAGCAATGTGTCGTTCTTCTGCAAGCGGTAGTTGCGGTTTTCGTAGCGCAGCCGGCCAGTCCCGCTGATCGTGTGCTGGAGCACGGTGAACGGTGTCTGACCGCGCTTGCGGCCGTCCCAGTCGTAGATTTCGTCCTCGCGCACTTCGTAGCCCGTGCTCGTCGGCATGGCGTGCAGGCGCTGGCGGCCGCGCGGCAGCGAGATCGTGCGCATGGACTGTCCGTGTTCTATCAAATCATGCAGCACAAAATTACCCCTGAAAGCATAATCCTTCTCTGGTCGCGCTCGCGAATAAGCGCATAATCCCCATCGAAAAGCGAGAGAGATCCGCAGTCAAGGAGCGGACAGGGAGGTTGGCGAGCCGGATTCCGGCTTGTCCTGCATACATGTCGCGGCATGTGGCTACAGCCTCCCATTGTCATTCCTTGCCTGCAATTCGAAATGGAATGAGGTGCGGCTGATGAGTTTCAAAATCGCTATCATCGGTGCCGGCAGCGTCGGCTTCACCAAGAAATTGTTCACCGACATCCTCTGCGTGCCCGAATTCAAGGACATCGAATTCGCGCTGACCGACGTCAGCGAGCACAATCTTCAGATGATCAAGGCGATCCTCGACAGGATCGTCGAGGCGAACAGGTTGCCGACCAGGGTGACGGCGACCACCGACCGCCGCAAGGCGCTCGAAGGCGCTCGCTACGTCATCAGCTGCGTGCGGGTCGGCGGCCTCGAAGCCTACGCCGACGATATCCGCATTCCCTTGAAATACGGCATCGACCAGTGCGTCGGCGATACGATCTGTGCCGGCGGCATTCTCTATGGCCAGCGCAACATTCCGGTGATCCTGGATTTCTGCAAGGATATACGCGAGGTCGCCGAGACGAACGTCAAATTCCTGAACTACGCCAACCCGATGGCGATGAACACCTGGGCGGCGATCGAATACGGCAAGGTCGACACTGTCGGGCTCTGTCACGGCGTCCAGCACGGCGCCGAGCAGATCGCCGAGGTGCTTGGCGCGAAGTCCACGCAGGAGCTCGACTATGTCTGTTCCGGCATCAACCACCAGACCTGGTTCATCGATCTGCGCCTCAACGGCCGCCCCATTAACAAGGATGAACTGGTGGCCGCTTTCGAGGCGCATCCGGTCTATTCCAGGCAGGAGAAGCTGCGCATCGACGTCCTGAAGCGCTTCGGCGTCTATTCGACCGAAAGCAACGGTCATCTTTCCGAATATCTGCCCTGGTACCGCAAACGTCCCGACGAGATCACGCGCTGGATCGATATGTCCGACTGGATTCACGGCGAGACCGGCGGCTATCTCCGCTACTCCACCGAAACCCGCAACTGGTTCGAGACGGAATATCCGCAGTTCCTCGAAGCGGCGTCCAAGCCGATCGACCGCGAGAAACGCTCCAACGAGCATGCCAGCCACATATTGGAGGCGCTGGAGACCAACCGCGTCTATCGCGGCCACTTCAACGTCAAGAACAATGGCGTGATCACCAACCTGCCGCAGGATGCCATCATCGAGTCGCCGGGCTTCGTCGACCGTTTCGGCATCAACATGGCCGCCGGCATCACGTTGCCGGAGGCTTGCGCCGCCACCTGCATCGCTTCGATCAACGTCCAGCGCATGTCGGTGCATGCCGCGATATCGGGCGACATCGATCTTCTGAAGCTCGCCGTGCTGCATGACCCGTTGGTCGGCGCGGTTTCGACGCCGGAGGAGGTTTGGCAGATGGTCGACGAAATGGTCGTCGCCCAGGCAGCCTGGCTGCCGCAATACGCCCATGCGGTTCCGGCCGCCAGGGAGCGGCTGTCGACATCCAAGGTGAAGACCCGCGAGTGGGCGGGCGCCGCACGGCGCAGCGTTCGCTCGATCGAGGAATTGCGCGCCGAAAAAGCCGCGCTGAAGCAAGCCGGCTGAAACGGGCCGGCTGAAACGGGCCGGCTGAAAATTCATGCGGTGATGGTGGATCCATGGGAGGCGGATCCACTGCCACGAAGCCGTTTGAATTCGAGGAGAGGCGGAGCGGGTGCAAACGCTCCGGACAAACAAGAGGGAGAGAGACAGTGAGGAATTTACGCAATATCGGCCTTGCTGCCGGACTGGCGCTGAGCGTCTCGGTCTCGGCACTCAGTGCTTACGCTTCCGAGCCGACGGTTCCGCCGGCGCCGACACCGTTTCCCGCCGAAGGCAAGATCAATTATGTCGCGCGCGACTCCATTCTGGAGTTCAAGGCGCTTCCCGAATATCACGAGCCCGACTGGGTCACCGAGAAATACGTCAAGACCGGCAAGCTTCCGCCGGTGAAAGACAGGCTGCCAAAGGAGCCGCTGGTCTTCAAGACGGGCAATATGCAAGACGGCATCGGCGTCTATGGCGATACGATGCGCCACGTCATCGGAGGGCGGCCGGAAGGCTGGAACTACGGCGCCGGTCAGACGCAAGGCTGGGGCGGCATCGACATCGGCCTCTCCGAATGCCTGACGCGCACCGCCCCGCTGTTCCAGGTCGAGGCCAAGGACACCGAGCCGCTGCCGAACCTGGCCAGGAGCTGGGATTGGTCGAGCGATGGCCACAAGCTGACCATGCACCTCATCGAAGGCGCGAAGTGGTCGGACGGCGTGCCGTTCAATGCCGACGACGTCATGTTCTACTGGGACGACGAGGTCGTCGATCCCAACGTCTCGCCGCTGAACGGCGCCACGCCGGAAGCCTTCGGCGTCGGCACGACGTTGAAGAAGATCGACGACTACACCGTCGAATGGACCTTCAAGGACGCCTTCCCGAAGCAGTACCTGTATGCCATGGCCTACGGCACCTTCTGTCCTGGTCCCGCGCACATCCTGAAGCCGCAGCATCCGAAATATTCGAAGAACACCTACGATCAGTTCAAGAATGCCTTCCCGCCGGAATTCATGAACATGCCGGTGATGGGCGGCTGGGTCCCGGTCGAATACCGGCCGGACGACATCATCGTCATGCGCCGCAATCCCTATTACTGGAAGGTCGACGAAAAGGGCAATCAACTGCCCTATCTCAACGAACTGCACTACAAGCTGTCGACCTGGGCCGATCGCGACGTCCAGGCGGTGGCCGGCGCGGCTGATTTTTCCAATCTGGAGCAGCCGGAAAACTTCGTCGCCTCGCTGAAGCGTGCGGCGGAGGCGAACGCGCCTGCCCGTCTTGCTTTCGGCCCGCGGCTCATCGGCTACAATCTGCGCTTTAATTTTTCCGCCAATGGCTGGGGCAATCCGGACGAACGCGGCCAGGCGATCCGCGAGCTGAACCGCAACGAGGATTTCCGCAAGGCCGTCACCATGGCGCTCGACCGCAAGGCGCTCGGCGACTCGCTGGTCAAGGGGCCGTTCACCGCCATCTATCCCGGCGGCTTGTCGTCAGGAACCAGCTTCTACGACCGCAATTCGACGGTCTACTACCCCTTCGACCTCGATGGCGCCAAGGCTGAACTCGCCAAGGCCGGCCTCAAGGATACGGACGGCGACGGCTTCGTGAATTTCCCTTCCGGCACCGCCGGCGGCAAGAATGTCGAGATCGTGATGCTGGTCAACAACGACTACACGACCGACAAAAGCCTTGCCGAAGGCGTCGTCGCCCAGATGGAAAAGCTCGGGCTGCGGGTCGTGCTCAACGGCCTCAACGGCACCCAGCGGGACGCTTCGCAATACTCCGGCCGCTTCGATTGGCTGGTCCGGCGCAACGAACAGGAACTGACCTCGGTGGTGCAGAACACCGTGCAGCTTGCCCCTGTCGGCCCGCGCACCAGCTGGGACCATCGTGCGCCGGAAAATGGCGAGGTCGATGTGATGCCGTTCGAAAAGGACCTCGTCGACATCGTCAACAAGTTCGTCTCCACGCAGGACAATGACCAGCGCGCCAGCTTGATGAAACAATTCCAGAAGATCTCGACGGAGCACGTCTACAATGTCGGCCTGACGGAATATCCCGGCGCGCTGATCGTCAACAAGCGCTTCTCGAACATTCCGCAGGGCACGCCGATCTTCATGTTCAACTGGGCCGAGGATTCGATCATCCGCGAACGGGTATTTGTCGCCGCAGACAAGCAGGCGAAATATGAATTGTTCCCCGATGAGCTGCCCGGCAAACCCGGAGAGAAGGGGCTGATGAATTAGGTTTACCTCCCTGACTGAGAGACCTCCGGCCGCGCCGCTGGCGCGGCCGGACAAACCAACCTCCGGACGCAACCAAGGGCGCGATCGGCGAGACAAGGAAATGAACCGTCCATGCTGCGATTCCTGCTCACGCGCATAGCGTCGGCAATCCCGGTCCTCGCCATTTTGAGCCTGGCCACCTTTGCCATCATCCAGGCGCCGCCGGGCGACTATGCCGACTACATCCGCTCGCAGGCGATCAACCAGGGTGGAGCTTCCTTTGCCGAGGCCGACGCGCAGGCAAAGGCCTATCGCATCGAGCATGGCCTCGATAAGCCGCTGCCCGTGCAGTATCTCAACTGGATCGTCGGCATCGTCACTCGAGGCGATTTCGGCTACAGCCTGTACTACAACAAACCGGTCGCCGATGTGGTCGGAGAGCGCCTGCCGCGCACGCTCCTTCTGGCGCTGGTCTGCCATCTGCTGGCCTCGGTGCTGGGCATCACATTCGGCATATGGGCGGCGACAAGGCAATACACCTGGATCGACTCGACACTGTCGGCCATCTCCTTCCTCGGCATGACGGTGCCGCGCTTCCTGATGGCGCTGATCATCGTCTATCTCCTGGTCTTCCAGTTCAACGTGTCTGAGATCGGCTCATTCTTCTCGCCGCAATATGGTGGTGCGCCGTGGTCGTGGGCCAAATTCGTCGACCTCGTCAAACATGTCTGGCCGGTGGTGGCGATCGCCACTTTCGGCGGCCTCGCCTACAATATGCGCGTCATGCGCGGCAATCTGCTCGATACGCTGAACGCGCAATATGTCGAGACGGCAAGGGCCAAGGGGCTGACGGGTGCTGCCGTCGTCATGCGCCACGCCGTGCCCAACGCGCTGCATCCGCTCATCATGTATCAGGGCGTGGTGCTGCCCTATATGCTGACCGGCGAGATCGAGACGGCGATCATCTTCGCACTGCCGACCGTCGGCCCGGCGATCGTCGGCTCCATGGCTGTCGGCGACGTCTATGTCACCGCCACCTTCATGATGGTCCTGTCGGCGACGCTCATCGTCGGCAACATCATCGCCGACATGCTGCTCGTGCTGCTCGATCCGCGCGTGCGCCAGTTCGGGGAGCGTTGAGATGCTGGCGCGCGATCCATCCCCTCCACCGCTGCCTGCCGAAGGGCCCATCGTCGCCAAACCGGCGCATGGCAACGAAAGCTACATGGCGCTTGTCTGGCGCCGGCTGAAGCGCTCCTGGACCGGCATGGCCGGGCTCTGGCTCGTCGTGCTGCTGCTGGTGATGGCCGTATTCGCCGAATTCATCGCGCCAATGGACCCGAAGGTCACGGATGTCGGCTTCGCTCCGCCGCAGGTGCCAAGCTTCCATGACAGAGACGGCGGTTTCACCGCACGGCCGAGGGTTTATGCGCTGGCCGATTCGGCGGACCTCGATCCGGTCACTTTCCAGCCCGTCGTCGGCCCCGACTATGATCATCCTAGGCTGCTCGGTTTCTTCGTGCATGGCGCGCCCTACAAGCTGTTTGGGCTGCTGCCGGCGGACCGGCATCTGTTCGGCTCGCTGGACGGCCAGCCGGTGCATTTCCTAGGCACCGACAAGTTCGGCCGTGACGTGCTGTCGCGCGCCATCCACGGCTCGCGCGTCTCGCTGATGATCGCCCTGACGGTCGTCTTCATCATCACCGTCATCGGCACCACCGTCGGCATGGTTTCCGGCTATTTCGGCGGCAGGTTCGATGTCTGGATGCAGCGCTTCGTCGAACTGGTGCTCGCCTTCCCGCAACTGCCGCTCTATCTGGCGCTGACGACACTGATCCCGGTCACCGCTCCCACCAACGTCTTCCTCGCTTTCGTCATCATCGTCATGTCGGCCTTGGGCTGGGCGCAGATGTCGCGCGAAGTGCGCGGCAAGACGCTGGCGCTGGCGCGGATCGAGTATGTGCGCGCCGCCATGGCGGTCGGCGCCACCGACCGGCGCATCATCATGCAGCACATCTTCCCCAATGTGATGAGCCATGTGATCGTCGCCGTGACGCTGGCGATCCCGACCGTGGTGCTGCTCGAATCCTTCCTCGGTTTCCTCGGCTTCGCCGTCAAGCCGCCGCTGATCTCGTGGGGCCTGATGCTGCAGGACACCGCGACCTATTCCGTCATCGGCACCTATCCCTGGATCCTGTCGCCGGTCGGTTTTGTGCTGGTCACCGTCTTTGCCTTCAACGCGCTGGGCGACGGCCTGCGCGACGCCGTCGACCCTTATTGAGGTGCTGAGATGACCGTCGCGCTCGCCGAATCCTTCGCACCGATCGTCCGTCACGACCATGACGGACGCCAGGACCAGCCGATCATCGATGCCCGCAACGTCGCCGTGGCCTTCAAGGTGGAGCATGGCGTCGTCGAAGCGGTCAAGGACATCTCGTTCCAGCTCTATCGCGGCGAGACGATCGCCATCGTCGGCGAATCCGGTTCGGGCAAGTCGGTGACGGCGCGCACCGTCATGGGCCTGCTGTCGCGGCGCGCCACGGTGTCGCCCGGCTCGAGCGTCTGTTATGACGGGCAAAACATCCTGAAATTTCCCGAGAGCGCCCGGCGCAAGCTGCGCGGCAACCGCATCTCGATGATCTTCCAGGAGCCGATGAGTTCGCTCAACCCGATCTATACGGTCGGCAGCCAGATCGTCGAGGCGATCCGGGTGCATCGTAAGGTCAGCCGCAAACAGGCTTGGGCGCGAGCGCTCGAACTTCTGCAGCACGTGCAGATTCCCGATCCTGCCGCGCGGCTCAGACAATACCCGCATCAGCTCTCGGGCGGGCAACGCCAGCGGGTGATGATCGCCATGGCGCTGGCCAACAATCCCGACGTGCTGATCGCCGATGAGCCGACCACGGCGCTCGATGTCACCGTCCAGGCGCAGATCCTGAACCTGATCCGCAGCCTGCAGAAAGAGCTGCGCATGGCGGTGATCCTGATCACCCACGACCTCACCGTGGTGCGCCAGTTCTCCGACTACGTCTATGTCATGCAGCATGGCGAAATGTGCGAGCACAACGTCACCGAACGGCTGTTCGCCGATCCGCGGCATCCCTATACGAGGCGGCTGCTGGCTTCAGAGCCGCACGGGCAGCCGAAGCCGCTGCCGGAGGGCTGTGGCACCATTCTCGAGGCCAGCGGCGTGCGCGTCTCATTCATGCTGCGCCACGGCACCTTTCTGAAACCCGACTGGCGCGAATTGGTCGCCGTCGACGATCTCAGCCTGAAACTCTGTCGTCATGAGACGCTGGGGCTGGTCGGCGAGTCCGGCTCCGGCAAGACCACCTTCGGCCAGGCCCTGCTCCGGTTGATCGACGCCAAGCGCGGCGAGATCCGTTTCGACGGCAAGCCGATCCACGGCCTGTCGCGGGCCGAGATGCGGCCGTTGCGCTCGCGCATGCAGATCGTCTTCCAGGATCCGTTCTCCTCGCTCAACCCGCGCATGACGATCGGCCAGATCATCGAGGAAGGGCTGATCGTCAACAGCATAGGGGCGACGCGGCGCGAGCGGGTCGAACGGGTGCGCGACGCGCTGGTCAGCGCCGGCATGCCGGGCGATATTCTGTCGCGGTTTCCGCACGAATTCTCCGGCGGCCAGCGACAACGGATCGCGATCGCCCGCGCCATAGCGCTCGAACCAGAATTCATCCTGCTCGACGAGCCGACATCGGCGCTGGACCTCTCCGTCCAGGCGCAGATCATCGACCTCCTGCGCAAGCTGCAGGACGAGCGCGGCCTCAGCTACCTCTTCATCTCGCACGACCTCAAGGTGGTGCGTGCGCTGTGCCATCGCGTGATTGTCATGCAGAACGGCAAGATCGTCGAGCAGGGCCCCGTCGACGACATCCTGTCCAATCCCAAGACCGCTTATACCGAACGGCTCGTCAGGGCCGCTTTCGATGTGGCCTGAACATATGCCGGAGGTTAGCATGGCAAGAAATCCCAAGATCACGTTCATCGGCGCCGGCTCGACGGTGTTCATGAAGAACATTGTCGGCGACGTGCTGCAGCGCCCGTCGCTGTCCGGCGCAACGATCGCGCTGATGGACATCAATCCGCAGCGGCTGGAAGAGAGCGCCATCGTCGTCAACAAGCTGATCGCGACGCTTGGCGTCAAGGCGAAGACCGAGACCCATTCGGATCAGCGCAAGGCGCTGGCCGGCGCGGATTTCGTCGTCGTCGCCTTCCAGATCGGCGGCTACGAGCCCTGCACCGTCACTGACTTCGAGGTGCCGAAGAAATACGGCCTGCGCCAGACGATCGCCGACACGCTCGGCGTCGGCGGCATCATGCGGGGCTTAAGGACCGTGCCGCATCTGTGGAAGGTGTGCGAAGACATGCTCGCCGTCTGCCCGCAGGCGATCATGCTGCAATATGTCAACCCGATGGCGATCAACACCTGGGCGATAGCAGAGAAATACCCTGCGATCAGGCAGGTCGGCCTCTGCCATTCGGTGCAGGGCACGGCAATGGAACTGGCTGAAGACCTCGACCTTCCCTACGAAGAGATCCGCTATCGCTCGGCCGGCATCAACCACATGGCGTTCTATCTGAAGTTCGAGCATCGCCAGCCGGACGGTTCCTACCGCGACCTCTACCCAGATCTCGTGCGCGCCTATCGCGAAGGCCGCGCGCCCAAGCCCGGCTGGAACCCGCGCTGTCCCAACAAGGTGCGCTACGAGATGCTGACCAGGCTCGGCTATTTCGTCACCGAGAGCTCGGAACATTTCGCCGAATACACGCCCTATTTCATCAAGGAGGGCCGCCCCGACCTGATCGAGAAATACGGTATCCCGCTGGATGAATATCCCAAGCGCTGCATCGAACAGATCGAGCGCTGGAAGGGGCAGGCTGAGGCCTATCGCTCGGCCGATCGCATCGAGGTCGAGCAGTCCCGGGAATATGCCTCCTCGATCATGAATTCGGTCTGGACCGGCGAGCCGTCGGTGATCTACGGCAATGTCCGCAACAATGGCTGCATCACCTCGCTGCCCCGCGATTGCGCCGCCGAGGTGCCGTGCCTGGTCGATGCCTCCGGCATTCAGCCGACCTATATCGGCGAGCTGCCGCCGCAATTGACCGCGCTGATGCGCACCAACATCAACGTGCAGGAATTGACGGTGCGGGCGCTGATGACGGAAAACCGCGAGCACATCTACCACGCGGCGATGATGGATCCGCACACATCAGCCGAGCTCGATCTCGACCAGATCTGGTCACTGGTCGACGATCTCCTGGCCGCTCACGGCGACTGGCTGCCGGGCTGGGCGCGGGTGGCGCGCAAGACCGAGAACGCCTGACGACCTCATTTCGGAGCGTCGGGATCCGTCTCTTCCTCGTCATCGCGGGCCTTGATGACATAGGCGCCCTTCAGCCAGCGATTGAGGTCGATGTCCTTGCAGCGCGTCGAGCAGAACGGAAAGCTGTCGCGCGCCGAGGGCTTGCCGCATTCGGGGCAGGGGCGCTTTGGGCGCAAGGGCGTTACTTTGGGATCGGAATTCACAGCCGGGTTCCCGCCAGCCAGCCGCCATGCACCTTGAAGCCTTCGCCGCTCAGCAGCGCGATGGTCTCATAGAGCGGCAGCCCGACGATGTTGGTGTAGGAGCCGACCAGCTTGACGACGAAGGCGCCGGCGAGGCCCTGGACGGCGTAGCCGCCCGCCTTGCCGCGCCATTCGCCCGAGGCGATATAGGCGTCGATCTCTTCGCGCGGCAGCCGCTTGAAACGCACCCGCGTCTCGACCAGGCGCTGGCGCAGCTTGCCACCCGGGGTGATAAGGCAGATGCCGGAATAGACCCGATGCGAACGGCCCGACAACAGCCCGAGACAGTTGGCGGCGTCGTCGAGGGTTTCTGCCTTGGGCAGGATGCGCCGCCCGACGGCAACCACCGTGTCGGCGGCCAGCACGAAACCCGGCGCATAGTCGGCTTCGGTCTTCAGTGACGCAAACGCCTTTTCGGCCTTTTCCTTCGACAGCCGCTTGGCCAGCGAGCGCGGATGCTCGGCACGCAGCGGCGTTTCGTCGATATCGGCCGGCAGCACGCGGTCCGGCTCGATCCCGGCCTGCTGCAAGAGCTCGATTCGGCGCGGCGAACCCGAGGCAAGCACCAGCTTCTGCAAAATGCTCATCGCGGACCAGTCGGGCTTTGCTTACTTGAAACGATAGGTGATGCGGCCCTTGGTCAGGTCGTATGGCGTCATCTCGACCAGAACCTTGTCGCCGGTCAGCACGCGGATGCGGTTTTTGCGCATGCGGCCGGCCGTATGGGCGATGATTTCGTGTTCGTTTTCGAGCTTTACCCGGAACATCGCGTTCGGCAACAATTCCGTCACGACACCCGGAAACTCGAGGACTTCTTCCTTCGGCATTCGATACCTTTGCTTGGATGGTAGTTCCAGCACCCTGGCCGGAATTTCGGCGGAACCTATATGATAATCGTCCGCTTGTGAACACGCTTAATCCGTCGCGTTTTTTGCCTCTGGAAGCAAGAAACGTCGGCCTATGCGCACCTTCAGCCGCTCGCGGACGTCCCGGTACGCTGCCATGATCTGTTCGCGCGTGCCACCGGCGTCGGTCGGGTCCGGCGTCGGCCAATATTCGACCTCGACGGCGAGCGAGCGGGTGAGTTCGAGTGCGGCGTGGTGCGCTTCGGGTGCCAGCGTGACGATGAGGTCGAAATAGTCGTCCTCGAGATCGTCCATCGTCCTTGGGTGGCGCTCGCCCAGCGTGAGATCTTCTTCGGCCAGCACCGCATCGACGAACGGATCGCGCTCGCCGGCGCGAACGCCGGCCGAAGCGACAAAGACGGTGGCGGGCAGCATCCGGCGCGCCAGCTGCTCCGCCATTGGCGAGCGCACGGCATTCATGCCGCACAGGAACAGGATCGAACGGGGCAGGGCGCCGGGCGACAGGGCTAGCCCCGCCAGTGCAGCACGCAGACCAGCGTGAACAGCCGGCGCGCCGTGTCGAAGTCGATGTCGATCTTGCCGGACAGCCGGTCCATCAACGTCTGCGAACCTTCATTGTGCAGGCCGCGGCGGCCCATGTCGATCGCCTCGATATGGCTCGGCGTCGAGGAACGGATGGCGTCGTAGTAGCTTTCGCAGATCATGTAGTAATCCTTGACGATGCGCCGGAGCGGCGTCAGCGACAGGATATGGGTGACGACGGCGGTGCCATCCTCGCGCGCAACGGCAAACACCAGGCGCTGCTCGGCCAGCGACAGTTTCAGCCGGTAAGGGCCGTCGCCGCTGTCATTGACGGGCTGGAAACTGTTCTCCTCGATCAGGTCGAAGATCGCCACCGCGCGTTCATGCTCGACATCCGGCGTTGACCGGCCGATCGATTCATCGAGTTCGACATCGATCAGCCTGGCGCGGGTTTGATCGGGGCCAGACATCGCCGCCTACATGTTCAACCGTATGGCGACGGAGCGTCCATGCGCGTCAAGACCCTCCGCCTTGGCCAGCGCAATCGCCGCCGGCGCCAAGATACGCAACTGCTCCGGTCCAAGCTTGAGGATCGACGTGCGCTTGACGAAATCGAGTACGGACAGGCCGGACGAGAAACGCGCCGAGCGCGCCGTCGGCAGCACATGGTTGGAGCCGCCGACATAGTCGCCGATGGCTTCCGGCGTGTGGCGGCCGAGAAAGACCGCACCGGCATTGCGCATCCGCGATAGGAAGCCCTCGGCGTCGTCGATGGCCAGTTCGACATGTTCGGCGGCGATGCGATCGACCAGCGGCAGCGCGGCGTCGATGGCCGACACCTGGATCACGGCACCAAAATCGCGCCAGCTCGCCGCTGCCGTTTCAGCGCGTGGCAGGCTCTGCAACTGGCGCTCGACCGCCTGTTCGACCGCGATGCCGAAAGCCGGATCGTCGGTGACCAGGATCGACTGCGCCGAAGCGTCGTGTTCTGCCTGGGCCAGCAGGTCGGCAGCGATCCAGTTCGGATCGTTGCTGCCGTCGGCCACGACAAGCACTTCCGACGGCCCGGCGATCATGTCGATGCCGACAGTGCCGAAAACCTGGCGCTTGGCTGCCGCGACATAGGCATTGCCCGGGCCGACGATCTTGGCGACCGGCCGGATTGTCTCGGTGCCATAGGCGAGGGCGGCGATCGCCTGCGCGCCGCCGACGCGGTAGATTTCGGACACGCCTGATATGTCCGCTGCCACCAGCACCAGCGGATTGATGATGCCGCCCGGCGCAGGCACGACCATGACGATGCGCTCGACGCCGGCCACTCTGGCCGGCACGGCGTTCATCAGCACCGAGCTCGGATAGCTCGCCGTACCGCCCGGCACATAGAGCCCGACGGCCTCGATCGCCGTCCAACGCCAGCCGAGCTCGACGCCGGCGGCATCCGTATAGCGATCGTCCTTCGGCCGCTGCCGTTCATGATGCGAGCGGATGCGGTCGCGCGCGAACTCCAGCGCCTCGATCGTCTTTGGGTCGGCCGTTTCGTAGGCGGTTGCGATGTCTTCCTTAGACACGGCAATGCCGAGGCCGGTCAAATCGGCGCGATCGAATTTCCGCGTATAGTCGATCAGTGCCGCGTCGCCCTCGGCGCGCACGCGCGCGATGATGTCGCGCACCGCGGCATCGACATCGGCGGAGACCTCCCGCTTGGTCGTGAGGAAGGCGGCGAAACGTTGCTCGAAATCGGCATCGGACTGACGAAGCGTGATGGCCATCGGACGCTCAGGCCTTGTGGATGGGGCGCGAGGTGGCTTCCCACGCGCCGCCGATGTCGGCAAGACGGGCCTCGATGCACTCGACATCGAGCATGATCGCACCGCCGCCCGAGAAGATCAGCTCGACGATGCCGGCCGGCTTGCTGATCTCGATGAAGCTGATCGCCAGCAGCGACAGGACTTCGGCAGGCTTGTCGCGGTCAATACCGCTGGTCTTGGCCCCGAGCACGCGGTCGAAATGCAGCACGGCCTGCCGTCGCTCATTATGCTGGCGAAACAGGCCGGATTTTGCCTCCCAGACGAAACGGTTCATGGTCAGCAGGAAACGCTTGGCCGCGGGGAGGAATTCGAGGTCGCTGACTTTCAGCACGGCATCCTGGACATGAGCCGAAACGATGCTCAGATCCTGGTCGTCGAGCGCGATAAGCTTAAGGGCGGTCATACGGATTTCGCACCTGAAGGTTGATTGTTCAGCCTTCTGTTAGGCGGTCTTGGCGATCGGTGCAACCGCACCAGCAGCTGCAGCTCTGCGCTGCCCCTCATCGCCCTGCCGGGCACTTCTCCCCGGATAGTGACGGGGAGAAGGACGCTGCCGCGAAGGATTTCGCCAATCTCCTGCGTTGCTAGAGAGGAGCCGAGGTCGCGGGCTACGCCGAAATCCGTTCGATCACCGCACCGCAGTTGGACAGCTTTTCTTCCAGCCGCTCGAAGCCGCGATCGAGGTGGTAGACGCGGTTGACCGTGGTCTCGCCTTCCGCCGCCAGGCCGGCGATGACCAGCGAGACAGAGGCGCGAAGATCGGTCGCCATGACCGGCGCGCCCTTCAGCTTCGGCACGCCGTCGACGATCGCCGTCTGGCCCGAAAGCGTGATGTGAGCGCCGAGCCGCGCCAGTTCCTGCACATGCATGAAGCGGTTCTCGAAGATCGTCTCGGTGATGCGCGACTTACCCTTGGCCATGGTCATCAGGCCCATGAACTGCGCCTGCAAATCGGTCGGGAAGGCCGGGAAGGGTGCTGTCGTCACGTCGACCGGCGAAATGCCGGCGCCGTTGCGCCTCACCCGGATGCCGGAATTGGTCGGCGTGATCTCCGCACCCGTCTGGGCGATCACGTCCAGTGCGGTCTGCAGCAGGTCCGCACGCGCGCCTTCGAGCACGACGTCGCCGCCGGTCATGGCGACGGCCATCGCATAGGTGCCGGTCTCGATGCGGTCGGGAATGACGCGCACGCGCGCACCGGAGAGCGATTCGACGCCGTCGATGGCAATGGTTGGCGTGCCGGCGCCGGAAATCTTCGCGCCCATGGCGTTGAGGCACTCGGCCAGGTTGACGATCTCGGGCTCGCAGGCGGCATTTTCCAGCACCGTCTCGCCCTTGGCGAGTGCCGCGGCCATCATCAGCACATGGGTGGCGCCGACCGAGACCTTCGGGAAGATATAGCGGTTGCCGATAAGGCGGCCATTCCGGGTCTTGGCGATGACATAGCCGGTGTCGACGTCGATATCAGCGCCCAGCGCCTGGAGGCCCTCGAGGAACAGATCGACCGGCCGCGTGCCGATGGCGCAACCGCCCGGCAGCGACACTTTTGCTTCGCCCATGCGGGCCAGCAGCGGGCCGATCACCCAGAACGAGGCGCGCATCTTCGACACCAGCTCGTAGGGCGCTGTGGTGTCGACGATGTTGCGGGCGGAGAAGTTGATGGTGCGCGAATAGCCCTCATTCTGCTTCTCGCGGCGGCCATTGACCGAATAATCGACGCCGTGATTGCCCAGGATGCGGATCAGCTGCTCGACATCGGCCAGATGCGGCACGTTTTCCAGCGTCAGCGTGTCGTCGGTCAAAAGCGAGGCGATCATCAAAGGCAGCGCCGCGTTTTTCGCGCCCGAGATCGGAATGCTTCCGGAGAGCTTGTTGCCCCCGACAATTCTGATGCGATCCATGGAAGAACGTCCCTCTCGGCCAAAAAAGGGCCGGTTCAATCGTTTGAGTAGCGGCCCGTCTAGACCATTGGCCAATCTGGTTCAAGAAATAGGATTTCGCCCACCCCAGGCCAAGAGTGACCTATTTGAGTTAATCTTTTTGTATTTTCTTCGATGCAGCGAGCCCGTCCGGGCGCAGGTCGGCCTCGCCGGTCCGCCGCGAGCGCGACTGCGCCTTGCGCTTCTGCAGATTGGCGCGCAATTGCTCGGCGAGCCGATCCTTGCGGATTGTTGCGCTGCTTTTCGGTGGACCATCCTTTTTCACTGGAATTGTCTTGTCGTCCATCGCCCCATCCCGCCGGCGACCCACCAGCTTGCTGTTCAGGGATAGCCAACATTGTGGCACTGCCATGTCATTAAAAGCCATCCGGCAAAGCCTTTCACAGAAGCGTTGCACTTGGCCTTGCGCTTGCCGGTTCGATATGGCAGAAGCCCCGCCATCAGCGGCTGCGGTAGCTCAGTGGTAGAGCACTCCCTTGGTAAGGGAGAGGTCGAGAGTTCAATCCTCTCTCGCAGCACCAGTTTCCAACATCCCTGTTGCCGCACGATCGTCCTCTGCATTTGCGAGGGCGAGGCGGGTCCATGGGATGGCGCGGCCCTCGTGCCGGCAGACCCGATCAGCGGTTCATTGCTTCAGAAAATGGCTGCCACAGGCAAATCCAGCCGAAGCGCATTCCGGCAAGACACGATTCATTAACCAAGATGCTATTCATCGACATGACGTATTGTGGCATGGATGCCCGTCTTCGCCGGTCAGATCCATGCTTGTCAGGAAGAGGGCCGAAAGGCTCCTGATCTGGGCGGAAATCTAAATCGCCCGAAACAAAAGAACGTGCAAGGCATGAACGTGAGCGAAAACGTGCAAAACGCCCCCGGTGCTTCCCGTCTTTGGACCCTGCCTGCCATCATCGCAGCGTTCCTTTGCCTGTGCGCTACCGGCGCGTTCGCGGAGACGCGTGCTTTGAGGATTCAACATCTCCATACGGGCGAGAAGGCTGAAATCGTCTTCAAGCGCAATGGGCGCTATGATCCGGCGGGATTGAAGAAGATCAATCTCATGCTGCGCGACTGGCGTCGCAACGAACCGACGAAGATGGATCCGCGCCTGCTCGATCTTGTCTGGCAGGCCTATCGCGCCAGCGGCTCGACAGCCTATATCCATGTGGTCAGCGCCTATCGTTCGCCGGCGACGAACGCCATGCTGCGCAGCCGCTCGAAGGGTGTGGCCCGGGAGAGCCAACACATGGTTGGCCGCGCGATGGATTTCTTCCTGCCGGATGTGCCGCTGAAGAAGCTGCGCGACATCGGCCTCAAAATGCAGGGCGGCGGCGTGGGTTATTATCCCACCTCCGGTTCGCCTTTCATACACATGGATGTCGGCAATGTGCGGCATTGGCCGGGCATCAGCCGCCAGGAACTCGCCAGGGTATTTCCGAACGGCAACACACTGCATGTGCCGAGCGACGGCAAACCGCTGCCCGGCTATGAGCAGGCGTTTGCCGCCTATAAATCGCGCAAGGGCGCCGGCACCCCCAACATCGAGCTGGCAAGCGTCGACGGCGGCCAACGCAGGCCGCGTGGCCTGCTGGCGACGCTCTTGGGCGGGGGCGGCGCAGACGAGTCCGACGATGTCGCGGAAGCGGTGCCGGCGCCACGCAAACCGGCGAGGTCCGTCGAACCCAGACCGGCCGGACAGGGTATCGCTATCGTGCCGCCGCAGGATGCCCAGCGGGCGGACATCCAGATTGCTGCCAGCGATCCAGGCGAAGAACCGCTTGCCGGGCAGAAGGGGAAGACGCCTGAAGCGATCGTCATGGCGATGGCGCCGGGCTCAGTGCCGCTGCCGGCCTTCGCACCGCGCGCCGAGTTCACGGCACCCGTTCCCACCCCGGAAACCGCACCGTTGGCAATCGCCGGCGCGTCCACGGCGCAGGCCGAGCTGGCCGTTGCCAAGCCGGACGCCGCGAATGCCGATGCCGCTGCCACGAGCGTCGCGCCGGACATGATGGCGCTCAACGTCCCATTGCCGACATGGCGGCCGGAAAGCCAGTCAAGCCCGACGCGCCAGTTGGAAGCAGCCAAATCTGGCGATGCCATCGGTGTCTTGCTGGCCATGCATCACCCCGACGACGGGCTGGCCGGCGAGCGGATCGCGGTGCCTGCGTCAAAGCCAGAAGATCGCGTCAGGGCGAACCCCAAGGCCGACCGTGTCCAGCGGCGCCCCGATTCCGAGGCAGATCGCGCTGTTGCCGGTGGGGCCGCATCAACAGGGGCGCCCATGATTGCCGCCAATTTCATCCGCACGGCGCCGGAGCATGTCTATCTCGATGGATTCCAACCGCGGGGACGGACGTCCGATCACCGCCGCTTCACCGGCTCCGCGGTGAAATTCCTGCCCATCGCCAGTTTCAAATAGAGGGCGAAAGCACCGTTCGATCCAGTGTCGAAATGTGTTGCGCCATATCGATGGCCGGGGCGGTCACGGGATTCGCAATGCCGAACCCTTCCGCGCTATAACACTTGGCGAGCAGCGCGCTACTGCAGCGGGCAGTCGGCTCGTTGCTGTCGGCCGCCATCCGTTGCCTTTCGAGCAGATCGCCCCGCGAAATTGCCAGGATCGTGGTGGCGGCGCAAACGTGCACGAGGCATATTGGGCCCCGCCGGCCGCAACCGGCGGGACTGAGCCACAGACCGCCCAGCGGGCGCGTTCTGCGACAAGGATCACGCCTGGTGAATCACCAATTCGCTGGTCATGGGAATTCCTCTAAGGGCGCCAAGCACCATGTTGTGCGAGATCGCGCGCTCATGAATTTTCTCCAGATCGGCGCGGGGCGCCGAAGAACACACGGTTGCGCTGAGGTGCAGGGACACGTAGCAATGCCGGGCGTCCACGGGCGCCGTGAGCCCATCAAGTCCGTCGAACTCGCCACGCGGGTCGAACACGCCTTCCGCGATGAAATCGACCGAACGAAGATCGACTCCCGCATGCGCTGCCAGCATCGGATAATCCGAGCCGGCGCACACAGCCGCCGCGGCAAAGATCTGCTCCCAGGGAAAGACGGCGGTCGGCGAATTGTCCTTGAGGCTCGCCGGTCGCTCCAGTAGCGGTGTTGTGTAAGGATCGCCTGATTGCGGGTCGAAGCGGTAGCGGGCACGATAGGTGCCACGCACCGCGTCACCGTGTTTCTTTAGCACGGACACGATATCTTTGACTGTGCTGACGGTTTCTCCGAAGACTACTGGCATCTTTACCTCCCTGTAAAATGAGAATTCCACTCCCTATTCCGGTCCGCGGATGCCGACGACGGTTGCCGCGGCCTGGCCCCAATCCCGACAATGTGCCGACAAGGCTCGCGCTACTTGGCAGGCGCGGCAGCCTGAGCGTCGCCGCCGAGATCCTTCTTGAAGGTCTCAAAGTCGACCTGCATGCCGTTGAAGATTGTGCTCCAGTGCCGTGACAGAGCGGCGATAGCGACGGCCTCTTCGATCTCGTCCTCCGTTGCGCCCGCCTGTTTTGCGCTCTCGGTGTCTTCCCAGATGCAATACTGGCAGGGAATTTGTGCGGAGACGGCGAGCGAGATCAGAGCCTTGACCTTCGGCGGCAGGGCGGTTTCGCTGGAGAACTGCAGAGCCTTCACCTCTGCCCAGGCGCCCGGCAGCGCTGCTTTTGAAACCTGATGGAGAAAGGTCGGCACCGAGCCGAGCGTCCGCTCGACGTCCTTATAGGTGGCGTCGACCTCAGCCTGACCGGCCCAGCCTAAGCCTGATGACAACAATGTGGCGCAGACGACAGTCGATGCGAACGCCGTGTGAAGGAGGCGGCGCGAGCGGCCGGGCCCGAGCTCGCCGTGGTGTGCGATGGAAGCAACATGGGAAACTGCGAAGGCGAACATGATCTCTCTCCTCTTTGGAACCATTCGCGTCCGGGCCAGATGATGCCCGCGTGCTGTAAGGAGTCACGGACGGGAGAAAAAGTTCGATCAGTCGTCCTCGATTCTAGGCGGACGCGGCGAAAGATGAAGATGCAAGCGTCGGGCCTTGCCGTCTCGCTGAAAGATCACCAGGACGACACCCGGCGGGCAGTGGAAAGGGTCTTCCGGCGGATTGACGAATAGTCCCTCGATCACAGTGACCTGGCTGGCGCTGAGAATGCGCTGCGGTTCCAGGCGGACGCCGGCTTCCGTGTCGGCGTCGACTTCCCAGGCAAGGAATGAGCGACCCAGCACTGGTTTGCTCGTCCCGCGGACAAGATGCAGGTCCTCTGCAAAGTGCCCAAGGAAGCGGTCACGCTCGCCATGCTGGTTGAGCCCATTGAAAATTTCGGAGTAGAATCGCTGGCGCTCGCGAGACTGCGAGCGAGCCTCTGTGTCGGCAAGACCCGCCGTTTCCAGCAGCATCTCGGCAAGCTTGCGTTTGGCTTGCGACAAACGACTGCGAACCGTCCCAATCGGGACACCCAGAATGGCGGCCAGTTCCTCGTAAGACTGATAGCTTCCGAAATAGCGCAACATGGCGGTAGCCTGCAGCGGCTCGGGAAGCTTGCGTAGGGCGTCCCAAACCCATTCGCGAAGCGCGACTTTCTCCAGCCGCTCCTCAATGCTTGCGCGTTCGTCTGGGCGGTCTGGAATGTCGGCGGTCAAGATCTCGCGTCGTCTTCGACGCAATTGTTGCAGGCAACAGCGGTGCAACACAGTGCGAAGCCAGCCACCGACGGCTTGCGGATCCTTGAGTTCGCCGATGCGCCTCAGCGCGATCAGGAAAGTCTCATGCACAGCATCTTCGGCGTCCGACCCATAGCCGAGCATGTTCAGCGCTATCGCATAGAGCCGTGCGCGATGACGTTCCAGCAGCAGGCCGAGGCAACCACAATCGCCGCCCCGAGCGGCAAGGGCCAGTTCGGCATCACTCGGCACGATATGAGTTTCGTAGCCCATGGGCTTAAGATGCATCAACTGGCGAAAAAGTTCGAATGCCAGTTCAGCTTCGTCGCGATCCGTGTTCGGCGGGCACCAGTTCACCAATGACGCTTTGATGGGGTTTTGGATTGAGGTTATGACCCTCACTTCACGTCCGTAACAACCGGCCCCGGAACGGGGTCCGTGAGAACCAGGCTCGCCGCCAAGATACTCAAGCGAGATCGAAAGTGCATATGGCAGTGAGCAAGGATTGGATTCTGGCGGATGCGGGCGATCTACGCGGCTAGATTCAATCCTGTAAAACTTTTTCCAGATTTGACACCATTTCACAAAATTGTAAGATAATCATCTTCCGTCAGCGATAGGCGATGACCATGTCGATCCGCGAAGAACTGGCCAACATGACCGTGGCGTTCACCTCCGCGGAAGAGAAGATCGTCCAGGTCCTGCTCGCCGATTACCCGATGTCGGGGCTGGGCACCGCAACCCGGCTGGCACGGCGCGCCGGCGTCAGCGACCCGAGCGTGACGCGGCTGATGACCAAGCTTGGCTATGTCGGCTTTGCCGATTTCCAGGCACGCCTGCTCACCGAAGTCGAATCCAGGCTGCATTCGCCGCTTTTGATGATGGAGGCCAAGCGTCCGGGCGGCTCCAGCGAAGGCACCGCACTTGCCTATTTCCATTCGGTTTCCGACAGCCTGGAGCGTACGCGCACGGCTGTGCCGGTGCAGGCCTACACGCGCGCCGTCAACATGCTGCTCGAGAGCAAGGGCCAGGTCGTGCTGCTGGGCGGCCGGTTCAGCCGGCATATCGCCTCCATGCTGGCCGGCTATCTCCTGCAGTTCCGCTCCGGCGTGCGCGACATCGGTTCGTTGAGTCCCGCCGATTTCGACCTGTTGATCGACCTTGGCAAGCGCGACCTCCTCGTCGTGTTCGATTACCGGCGCTACCAGTCGGACGTGGTGAGCTTTGCCCAGCAGGCCAAGGAGCGCGGCGTCTCCATCCTGCTGTTCACCGATGTCTGGCTGTCGCCGATATCTGACATCGCGGACCTGACCATGGTCGCGGCGATCGACGCCAACTCGCCGTTCGACACGCTGGCGACGGCCGTTGCCCAGATGGAAACCGTCTTTGCCCACGCGCTGGAGGGCCATGGCGCCGGGGTGCGCAAGCGCATCGAGGACATCGAGAAGATCCGCAGCGCCAACGCGGTCACGCTCGATACCGTCCTATCGTCATCGGCCGACGACGCCGCCAAATCCAAAGCCACAAGGAAATAGTGTCGTTGCGCCCAGTGCAGCGATGCAAAGCGCCGCGACGCAGAAAAGGAAGCGACAATGCCCGACAACCAGACCATCATCGACGCCGTGCAGGCTGAGATCGAGACCGATCGCGACTGGTTGATCGGCCTGACCCGCGACATGGTCCGCATCCCTTCGGTCAACCCCAAATTCGAGCCCAATCCGGCGATCAACCGCGAGGCGGATGTCCAGGCGCTGCTCGAACCGATCCTCAAGCAGGACGGGTTCAGGACAGAGCAATGGGATGCCTTGCCCGGGCGGCCCAATCTGGTCGGCGAATGGGCGGGAGACGAGAGCCGCAGCCTGATCCTGTGCGGCCATATCGACGTCGTGCCGGTCGGCGCGATGAAGGACTGGTCGGTCGATCCGTTCGGCGGCGAAATCACCAATGGCCGGCTCTATGGCCGCGGTGCCGTCGACATGAAGGGCGGCGTCGCCGCTTGCATCGCCGCCGCGCGCGCGATCCGCAAGGCGGGCATCACGCTGCAGGGCCGGCTCGCCATCCACTCGGTCGTCGATGAGGAAGCCGGCGGCTTCGGCGCCATGGACGCGGTGAAGAAGGGCAAGCTCGCCAAGGCGGTGCTGGTCGCCGAACCGACCTGGGGCGATGTCCTGCCGGTCGAAGGCGGGCTGGAATGGGCGCGGGTGACGATCCGTGGCCGCAACGCCCATTCGGCGCTGCGCTACAACGAGATCTATCCGCAGCGCCACGACAAGGACCGGCTGGAGCCGGGCGTCAATGCGATCGAGATCGCCGCCCGCTTCATTGCCGCCGTGCGCCAGTATGAGCTGGACCGGACGCGAGCAAAATCCCATCCGCTGCTGCCGCTCGGCATGAACACCATCAACATCGGCGTCATGCATGGCGGCACCGGCCTTGGCGAGCACGGCCTGCCGACCGTGATGACCAACCCGGCCATCATTCCCGATGTCGCGGTGCTCGATCTCGACATGAAATTCCTGCCCGACGAGAATTCGGCCGACTACCGCCGCGATTTCGAGGCGTTCGTCCACCATTTCGCGCAGACCGATGCGTGGCTGCGCGACAACCCGCCTGCGATCCAATGGGAGCTCGGCGGGCTGCATTTTCCGCCGATGAACACGCCGGTCGACCATCCGCTGGTGAGATCGCTGATGAAGCGCAAGGCCATGGTCGGCAAGGCGCCGCAGGCGCGTGGCTTCGTCGCCGTGTGCGATGCCGCGCACTATGCCGGCGCCGGCGTCGACGGTGTCATTTTCGGCCCGTCAGGCGACGGCTTTCACGGTTCCGACGAGTATGTCGAAGTCGAATCGGTGGTCGAGACCGCCAAGGTGATCGCCGCTTCGGTCATCGACTGGTGCGGCATCCGCTGAGGCGGAGCCGCCAGTCCGAAACGGTCAGGCCGGGCGCTTCAGGCGTCCGGCGACGGCGCCCCATGAAGCCTTGATCATGCCGACCAGGCCGCTCGGGTAGGCCAGCATCACGCCGATGATCAGCACCGCCGTGATCATCGGCCGCCACGCGCCGAAATCGGCCATCCATTCGGCGAAGATCGTCAGCACGAAAGAGGCGATGATGGCGCCGTAAATAGTGCTGGTGCCGCCAAGCAGCACCATCGACAGGATGATGGTCGCAAGGCTCATGCCGAAGACGTCGATCGAGGCATTGCGCTGGTAGGCGGCGTAGAAGGCGCCGGCGATGCCGGTGAAGAAGGCGCTCGCGGCAAGCGTCAGCATGCGCTGGCGCACGATCGAGACGCCGCGGCTGATGGCGTATTCCTCATTGTCGCGCAAGGCGACGATGCTGGCCCCGGTGCGCGAGCGCACGAACACGCGCAGGAACAGGGTACTCGCCACCAGCAGCGCCAGCGCGATGTAGAAATAGGCTGATTTGCCGTCACGGACCATGTTGTGGTCGAACACGTATAGCCCGGGAATGCGCACCAACCCTTGCGTGCCGCCGGTGATGGCGGACTGGCTGATGATTACCTGCATCACCAGCTGCGCGAAGCCGAAAGTGACCAGGATGATGTAGATGCCCTTCAGCCGCAGGATCGGGATGGTCACCAGGATCGCCGCCAGGGTGGCGATGACACCGCTGGCAAACAGCGCGATCCACGGGTCGAATTCGGCCAGCTTGGTGAGCAGGCTGTAGGCATAGACGCCGATGCCGAACAGCGCCAGATGGCCGAAATTGAAGACGCCGCCATAGCCGAGGCTGAGGTCCCAGTTCGAGGCGACGATCGCATAGATGAAGGCCATGATCAGGATGTGGCGGGCATAGGTGTCGCCGAAGATCAGCGGCAGCAGTGCCAGAAAGGCGAAGCCGAGCACGAAGCCGATGGCCTCCCGCTTCCACGGCGTACGGCCGGGAGCGATCGGGGTTGCCGCCGCTGTGTGGCTAAGGGTGATCGGCGATGTCGTGTCGGTCATGCTAGGCCTCGGGAGCGGCTGGCAAAGATGCCCTCGGGGCGCATCATCAGGGTCAGGATCAGCACGCCGAACAGCAGCGCCGGCGTCCAGTACAGGCCGAAATAATAGCTGCAGGCGGCCTCGAAGAAGCCGATCAGATAGGCGGCGAAGATCGGTCCCGAGATGCTCGATATGCCGCCGAAGACGACGACGATCAGCGCCTTGAGCAGCGGGTCGCTGCCCATCACCGGCGACATGAAACGATAGCCGCCCATGAAGATGCCGGCGAGGCCTGCAAGCGACGCGGCAATGGCGAAGGCCAGCCCATAGAGCGCGGTGACGTTCAGCCCGACCAGATGGCTGGCATCTTCGTTCTGCGCCATGGCGCGCAGCGCCAGCCCGAGCCGCGTGCGGTTGAGGAACATCCAAAGTGCGGCCAGGATCAGCGGCGTGATGACGATGATGGCGATCTGGTGCAGGGAGACGCCGACGCCGCCGACGGTGGTGTTGCCGGTGATCAGCGCCGGGATCTGCTTCGAGCGCGGTCCCCAGATGGTCAGCGCGCCGTTCTCGATCAGCGACCCGGCTGCCAGCGTGGTGATGACGACGACCAGCACGATGTTGGGTCGGCCGATCAGCGGCCGCACGACACTCGCCTGCAGGATCCAGCCGACGCCGGCCATGACGACGACGGCGATGGGAAAGGCGACCGCCGCCGGCAGGCCGAGTTCGACCAGCTGCCAGGCGATGTAGGCGCCCAGCATCATGAACACGCCATGGCTGAAATTGAACACGCCGATCGTCGTCCAGACCAGAGCCAGCCCGACCGCCATCATGGCGTAGAGCGAGCCCTGGAACAGGCCGCCGAACAGGATTTCCGCCAATGCGCTCATCTTCGGATTTTCCTAATGGCCAAAATACATCGACATGATCTCGCCGTGGTCGAGGCTTTCGCCCGGCTTGATCTCGGTCGCAACGGCGCCATGGTTGACGAGGTAGAGTTGCTGCGTCAGTTCCAGCAGGAATTCGATGTCCTGCTCGACGACGATGAGCGGTACGCCGCCGCGCGAAATGTCCATGACGGAGGCGCAGAGCTCGTCCTTGATCTTGGGCGCCAGCCCCAGCGTCGGCTCGTCGAGGATCAGCAGGCGCGGATGGCTCATCAGCGCCGTGCCGATCGACACCATCTGGCGCTCGCCGCCCGACAGCGTGCGCACGCGCTGGCGCCAGCGTTCCGCCAGTTTCGGGAACAGCTTGACCACCTTTTCGCGGTTTTCCGCCTCATGCGGCCGGGCCCGCGGCGAATAGGCGCCGAGCGCCATGCAGTCGGCGATCGAGAGATCGGGAAACAGCCGGTTGCCTTGCGGCACATGGATCAGGCCGGCGCCGACGATGGCGCGTGCGCTGTGGCCGACAATGTCTTGCCCGTCGAACAGGATGCGGCCGCTCTTCGGCTGCAGAAGCCCGGAGATCGCACGCAGCAGCGTCGTCTTGCCATGGCCGTTGGGGCCGAACAGGCCGACATTGCCGAAACGGCCGGCCTCCAGCGAGATATCGTGCAGCACGGTGACGCGGCCATAGCCGGCGGTGACGCCTTCGACGCTGAGAATGGGATTCACGCCGCCGACCTCCTCGTGCCGAGATAGGCCTCGATGACGTGCGGATCGGCGATCACGCCTGCCGGATCGCCGGCGGCCAGGACGCGGCCATTGTTGAGCACCAGCAGATGCTGCGAAAGGCTCATCAGGAAAGTCAGCACGTGCTCGATCAACAGGATGGTGATGCCGCGTTCGGCGGTGCGGCGGATCAGGCCGATCGACGTCTCGATCTCGGGTTTGGTCAGGCTCGATGCCGGCTCGTCGAGCAAGAGCATGCGCGGCTGCATGGCGATCGCCGTGGCAAGCATCAGGCATTTGCGCTCGAACACGGACAATTCGCCGGCAAGCCGGCCGAACGACTGGGATCCCAGGCCGACGAACTCCAGCGCCTCGGCGGCGGCATTGCGGGCCGTGGCCGCTGTCTTTTCCTGCTTGCCGTAGCTGGCGCCGATCAGCGCGTTCTCGAACACGGTCAGCCCGTCGAAGCTGGTCTCGCGCTGAAAGGTCCGGGCAAGGCCGAGGCGCGCGATGGCGTGTCCCGATTTGCCGTTTATGGCAATGCCGTCAAAGCGGATCTGGCCCCGGTCGGGCCCGAACGGGATGCCGGTGATGATGTTGAACAGCGTGCTCTTGCCGCTGCCGTTCGGGCCGGCGATACCGAAGATCTCGCCGGCCTCGACCTTGAACGACACGCCATCGACGGCCTTCAGCGAACCGAAGGCCTTCGACACGTCGTCCAGTTCAAGCAGGGCCATTCCCTACTTCATCCAGGGCTGGAGCTTGAAGGCGCCGGTGGCATATTTCTCAGGCGAGATCAGCGTGCGCTGGCCATCCCAGATCTGGAAGAAGGTGATCGGAATATAGTCGTCGCCCTGCGTGGCAAGGTGGGTGGCGGGATCGAATTTCAGCCGCCCTTCCGCGACCTGCTTGTCGGTCTCCGACAGCGCCTTCATGATCGCCGCATGGTCGGATGCGCCGCCGACCTTCTTGACCGCGTCGAAATAGACATTGGTCATTTCGTAGAGGCCGACGCCGTAGGTGCCGCTCTCGACGCCGTATTTTGCCTTGAACTTGGCTGCCACCTCATCGGCGCGCGGGTTCTTCGGCGTCGTCAGCGCGCCGCCGAGCAGGTTGTAGATGACGCCATCCGATTTCTTGCCGGTCAGCTCGACGAATTCCGGAACGCTCGGCGCGTATTGCAGGAAGACGAGGCTCTTGGTCGGCTGCTCGAGGAACTGGTTGAGGAACGACGCCGAATTGCCCGGCAGATAGTCGGTGTTGATGACGACATCGGGAACGTTCTCGCGCACCTTGGCGAGGATCGAACGCCAGTCGGTCACTTCGCCGAAGGGTACGATCTCGTCGACGGTGATGGTCCAGCCCTTCTCCTTGAACGTCTTCTTCATGCCTTCGGAGATGGTCTTCGAATAGGCATTGTCGGACGAGATGATGGCGACCTTCTTGGTCGGCAGGGTGATCTTGCCGTCGGCCGCGAGCTTCTCGACGAACAGGGTGACGTCGGTGTTGTAGGCGTCGAAGGAAGGCGTCAGTGACCAGCAGCACATGTATTTGTCGGGGCTCGGCGCGATGATGTCCCTGGTCTGCTGCGAGGTGGCCGCCAGCATGTAGGGCATTTCCGCCTCGGCCATGTTGTCGATCTCGAAATTGGTCAGGCTGGCATAGCCGGTCAGCATGAAGTGCACGCCCGGATCGCCAAGCAGGCGTTCGACGGCGCTGGTGACGTTGCCGGCGGACTGATCCTTGACGTCGCCGACCACCAGTTCGAACGTATCTCCGGCAACGCCGCCGGCTGCGTTCGCTTCGTCGATGGCCATCTGCACGCCGCGCTGGAATTCCTGGCCGTCCGCCGCGGCAGGGCCGGTGAGCGGCGCAAGCAGGCCGATCTTGACGACGTCGGCAAAGGCGGGGGCGGCTGATGCGGCAAACATGCCGATCAACGTCGTGCTCATCAGCATATGGCGGATTCGACTTGCGGCGGATTTGGGCTTCATCGTGCTGTTCCCTGTTTTCCTCCCGTTCATCGGGAGTTGGATAATTGACAATCTACGCATAATTGTTCTTATTTGAAAAGGATTTTTCAACGCAACCTGGCCGGGAACAAGGTTCCCGCAAAGGTATGGAAGCCATGGCGCTTTGCTGCGCAACTGCATTAAAACAGGGCAATTCCCGACGGAGCGAACAATGACGATCTCGCAGAAGACCCTTGAAACCAGCCACGGCAAGATCGCGGTGCGTGAGACCAGCGGCCAGGGAACCGCTGTCATGCTGATCCACGGCAATTCATCTTCCAGTGCCGTTTTCCGCAACCAGTTGGACGGCCCGTTGGGCGAGCGATATCACCTCATCGCTCCCGACCTGCCCGGCCATGGAGCGTCCGGCGATGCGATCGATCCAGAGCGTTCCTACAGCATGGAAGGTTATGCCGATGCCATGACCGAAGTGCTCGGGCTGCTCGGCATCGACAAGGCCATCGTCTTCGGCTGGTCGCTCGGCGGCCATATCGGGCTTGAGATGATCGACCGCTTTCCCGGCCTGCTTGGCTTGATGATTACCGGCACGCCGCCTGTCTCGCCCGAGGAGGTCGGCAGCGGATTCAAGCCGAGCCCGCATATGCATCTCGCCGGGCAGGAGACCTTCACCGGCGCCGACGTGGAGGCCTATGCGCGCAGCACTTGCGGCGAGCCGTTCGAGCCGTTTCTCATCGACACGGTGGCGCGCACCGATGGACGGGCGCGGCGCCTGATGTTCGAAAAGTTCGCGGCCGGCACCGGCCGGAACCAGCGCGAGATCGTCGCCGGCAAGACGCCGCAGATCGCCGTTCTGAACGGCATCGACGAGCCTTTCGTCAACACCGATTTCATCTCGGCTGTGAAATTCTCCAATCTATGGGAAGGCAAGGCCCATCTGCTCGACAAATCCGGCCACGCGCCGTTCTGGGATTCGCCGGATCGCTTCAATCCGGTCCTCGCCCGCTTCCTGGCGAGCGTCGACAGAGCGTAGGTCCGTCGGAAAACCGGCGCCACGGACCCGCCTTCGCGTTGGGTGGGTGACAATCACGCGCATCTGTCGTATATTGACATAAAGATATCCTTATGTGACATGAAAAGGCCTGTCGCCAAAGGGATAAAAAATGTCGCAGAATTCTGCCTCGCTGGACGCATTGTTCGGCCCCGTCGCGGCAAAACCGGACGGCTCGGAAGTGCTTGCCGCGCTGACAGCGGCGGCACGCGAGCGCATTCTCATCCTCGACGGCGCCATGGGCACGCAGATCCAGGGCCTCGGGTTTAACGAGGACCAATTCCGCGGCGAGGCTTTCGCCGGCTGCGCCTGCCATCAGCAGGGCAACAACGACCTTTTGATCCTGACCCAGCCCGGGGCGATCGAGGAGATCCATTACCAGTACGCCATCGCAGGCGCCGACATCCTGGAGACCAATACTTTCTCCTCGACCTCGATCGCCCAGGCCGACTACGGCATGGAACATGCCGTCTATGCGCTGAACCGCGATGGCGCGCGGCTGGTCAGGCGCGCCGCTGTTCGGGCCGAGCAGCAGGACGGCAAGCGAAGGTTTGTCGCCGGAGCGCTCGGGCCGACCAACCGCACCGCCTCGATGTCGCCCGACGTCAACAATCCTGGCTATCGCGCCGTGACCTTCGACGATTTGCGCCTCGCCTATGGCGAGCAGCTGCGCGGGTTGATCGATGGCGGCGCCGACATCATCCTGATCGAGACCATCTTCGACACGCTGAACGCCAAGGCGGCGATCTTCGCGGCGGAAGAGATCTTCATCGAGAAGGGCGTGCGCCTGCCCGTGATGATATCGGGCACCATCACGGACCTCTCCGGCCGCACGCTGTCGGGCCAGACGCCGACGGCCTTCTGGCATTCGGTGCGGCACGCCAGCCCCTTCACCATCGGCCTCAACTGCGCGCTCGGCGCCAACGCCATGCGAGCGCATCTGGCCGAAATATCCGGTGTCGCCGACACCTTTGTCTGCGCTTATCCGAATGCCGGCCTGCCCAACGAATTCGGCCGGTATGACGAAAGCCCGGACTTCATGGCCGCCCAGATCGAGGATTTCGCGCGTGAGGGACTGGTCAATGTCGTCGGCGGCTGCTGCGGCTCGACGCCGGAGCACATCCGCGCCATCGCCGAGGCGGTGGGGAAGTATCCGCCGCGCGCCATTCCGGACATTGAGCCCAGGATGCGCCTGTCCGGGCTGGAGCCATTCACGCTCACCGACGAGATCCCCTTCGTCAATGTCGGCGAGCGAACCAATGTCACCGGCTCGGCCAAGTTCCGGAAACTGATCACGGCGGGCGACTATGTCGCCGCGCTCGACGTCGCCCGCGACCAGGTCGCCAACGGCGCGCAGATCATCGACATCAACATGGACGAGGGTCTGATCGATTCGAAGAAGGCCATGGTCGAATACCTCAACCTGATCGCCGCCGAGCCGGACATCGCCCGCGTTCCTGTCATGGTCGACAGTTCGAAATGGGAGATCATCGAAGCCGGCTTGAAATGCGTGCAGGGCAAGCCGCTGGTCAACTCCATCTCGATGAAGGAGGGCGAAGAAGCCTTCCTGCATCATGCCAGGCTGGTCCGCGCCTATGGCGCCGCCGTCGTCGTTATGGCCTTCGACGAGGACGGCCAGGCCGACACCAAGGCGCGCAAGGTCGAGATCTGCACCCGCGCCTACAAGCTCCTGACCGAGCAGGCCGGCTTCCCGCCCGAGGACATCGTCTTCGATCCCAACGTGTTCGCCATCGCCACCGGCATCGAGGAGCACGACAATTACGGCGTCGACTTCATCGAGGCGGCCGGCGAGATCACCGCGACGCTGCCGCATGTCCACATTTCCGGCGGCGTGTCGAACCTGTCTTTCTCGTTCCGTGGCAACGAGCCGGTGCGCGAGGCCATGCATGCCGTATTCCTTTACCATGCCATCCAGCGCGGCATGGACATGGGCATCGTCAATGCCGGCCAGCTCGCCGTCTACGACACGATCGAGCCTGATCTGCGCGAGGCCTGCGAGGATGTCGTGCTCAACCGCGCGCCGAAGGCCGGCGGCACCGCCACCGAACGCATGCTGGAGATCGCCGAACGCTTCAAGGGCACGGCCGGCAAGGAAGCGCAGGAGCGCGATCTCGCCTGGCGCGAATGGACTGTCGAACAGCGGATCAGCCATGCGCTGGTCAACGGCATCACCGAATTCATCGACGCCGACACCGAGGAAGCGCGGCTTGCCGCCGAGCGGCCGCTGCATGTCATCGAAGGCCCGCTGATGGCCGGCATGAACGTCGTCGGCGATCTGTTCGGCGCGGGAAAGATGTTCCTGCCGCAAGTGGTGAAGTCGGCGCGGGTCATGAAACAGGCGGTGGCTGGACTGCTGCCGCACATGGAAGCCGAGAAGCTGGCAAACGCCGCCAACGGCATCGACAATGGCGAACGCAAAACGGCCGGAAAAATCCTGATGGCGACGGTCAAGGGCGATGTCCATGACATCGGCAAGAACATCGTCGGCGTGGTTCTCGCCTGCAACAATTACGAGATCATCGATCTCGGCGTCATGGTGCCGGCGGCCAGGATCCTGCAGACGGCGCGCGAGCAAAATGTCGATATCATCGGCCTGTCCGGCCTGATTACGCCGTCGCTGGACGAGATGGCGCACATGGCCGCCGAGATGGAGCATGAAGGCTTCGACATTCCGCTGCTGATCGGCGGCGCGACGACCAGCCGCGTGCACACGGCGGTGAAGATCCACCCGCGCTACAGCAAGGGGCAGACGGTCTATGTCACCGACGCCAGCCGCGCGGTCGGCGTGGTCTCATCCTTGCTGTCCAACGAGAGCAAGGGCGGCTTTGTCGATACGGTGCGCGCCGAATACAAGAAGGTCGCCGATGCGCATGCCCGCTCGGAAGCCGACAAGCAGCGTTTGCCGCTGGCCAAGGCGAGGGCCAATGCGCATCGGATAGACTGGTCCGAATATGAGCCGCCGAAGCCGTCCTTCACAGGCGTCAAGGTGTTCGAGAACTGGGACCTGACCGAGCTCGCCCGCTACATCGATTGGACGCCGTTCTTCCAGACCTGGGAGCTGAAGGGCCGCTATCCCAAAATACTCGAAGACGAGGCGCAAGGCGCCGCCGCGCGCCAGCTGTTCGAGGATGCGCAGGCGATGCTGAACAAGATCATCGCCGAAAAATGGTTCGCGCCGCGCGGCGTCATCGGCTTCTGGCCGGCCAACGCCGTCGGCGACGACATCAGGCTGTTTACGGACGAGAAGCGGTCGCAGGAACTGGCGACGTTCTTCACCTTGCGCCAGCAACTGACCAAGCGCGACGGCAAGGCCAATGTTGCCCTGTCGGATTTCGTCGCGCCGGCGGAGTGCGGCAAAGCCGATTACATCGGCGGCTTCATCGTCACCGCCGGCATCGAGGAGGTGGCTATCGCCGAACGGTTCGAGCGGGCGAATGACGACTATTCCTCGATCATGGTCAAGGCGCTGGCCGACCGCTTCGCCGAAGCCTTTGCCGAGCGCATGCATGAGAAGGTGCGCAAGGAATTCTGGGGCTACGTGCCAGACGAATCGTTGGCGCCGGACGAGCTGATCGGCGAACCCTATCGCGGCATCCGACCGGCGCCCGGCTATCCGGCTCAGCCAGACCATACGGAGAAGGCGACTTTGTTCCGGCTGCTCGACGGCGAAGGCAATGCCGGCGTGAGACTGACCGAAAGCTATGCGATGTGGCCGGGTTCATCCGTCTCGGGGATCTATCTGGCGCATCCCGAAAGCTATTATTTCGGCGTCGCCAAGGTCGAACGCGACCAGGTCGAGGATTATGCGCGCCGCAAGGCGATGCCGTTGACCGAGGTCGAGCGCTGGCTTGGCCCCATCCTCAACTACGTGCCGGCACACTATGCCGAGGCGGCTGAATAGCCGATGCCGGCGCGCCTGACGGAAGCGACAGGCGAATGCCGATCGCTTCTCCAGTGTCATCCTGGCCCGCTTCGATTCCTGTGGGCTATTGCATGGCCGACGGGTTCATCCACAGCAGCTCCCAGACGTTGCCGTCCGGATCTTCGATGTGGCGGTTGAACATGAAACCAAGATCCTGCGCCGGGTTGGGATCGGCGCGACCGCCTGCCGCCACGCCCTTCTCGATTACGACATTGACCTCGTCCTTGCTGTCGACGGTGAGTGCGATCAACATCTGGCTGTCCCGCTTGGGGTCGCCGATCTGCCGCGCTGTGAACTGGCTGTAATGCTGGTGCGTCAGCAACATGACCCCGATCGAGTCTGAGAACATGATCGAGCTGGACTGGTCGCTCGAGAACTGCGGGTTCAGCGTGCCCCCGATCGCGAGATAGAACTTGGTCGCCGCCTGCAGATCGCGTACCGGTAGATTGAGGAAGATCATTTTGGTCATCGGTCTAAGCCTTGCTGCCGTTGATGGGTACTAGCCAGTCTAGTACTGTGACCATGGCTACCATGCAGGAACGGTACCGTCTAGTACTGGTTGAGAGGCGCTATGAAAATTGATGGTGAGACCAGGTCGGCTCGCAAGGATCGTGAAATCATTGAAGCGGCTACGGCCGCCTTCATCGCCAAGGGCTATGATGGAACCAGCATGGAAGAGATCGCCACCAAAGCAGGCGCATCCAAGCAGACTGTCTACAAGCATTTCACGGACAAGGAGACGCTTTTCGGCGAAGTCGTCGAGTCCACCGCCAGCCAGACCAACGATGTCGTCGAGTCCGTGACGATGCTGCTTTCCGAGGCGAAATTCATGGAGGGTGGGCTACAGCAGCTTGCCCGACGCATGACAACGACGCTGATGGACGAAGAGCTGCTGAAGCTGCGGCGTCTGATTATCGCCAACGCGGATCGGATGCCGCAGCTTGGCCGGAGCTGGTATGAAAAAGGTTTTGAACGCATGCTTGCCTCGGTGGCATCATGCTTTCAAAAGCTTACCAGTCGAGGCCTGTTGCAGACCAGCGATCCCCGTCTGGCGGCCAGCCATCTCTTCGGAATGCTTCTCTGGATCCCAATGAACGAAGCCATGTTCACCGGAAGCAACCCGCGTTCGAAGGCGGACCTCGAGCGGCACGCCGATGCTTCGGTCGAAGCATTCCTTGCCGCCTATGGGGCGCGGCCGAAATAGTCGCGCGCCGCTCCGCCAGCGATGCTTATTGTGGTCGATTGTCCGTCCACGCCAGCGTCTTTTGCTTAAGGCCGGTGGCGGAGTCGGCTTAGGCACAGGATGCTCGCTTACGATCCAAGGCTGCGATAAACCCAGGGCAGCCGTCTTTGCAGCTGGAGCGTCAAATGACCGTACTCACCCGACGCCGGCTTTTGAAAACGGCAGCGATTGCCGGCGCAGGCGGGGTCGGGCTTTCGGCCATGGGCCGGTTTGGTGGCTGGGCCGCTGCCACGCCTGAGCCGGTGGTTTTGCAGACGGCAAAGATCCAGGCGAAGCTGATGGATATCGGCCAGACCAGGGATGTGCTGACCTATGGCAACGCCGGAATGCCGCCCGTGCTCAGAATGAAAAAAGGCCAGCCCTTCGCTGCACGCCTTGTCAACGCGATCGACGATCCGACGACGATCCACTGGCACGGTATTCGCGTTCCAAACAAGATGGACGGCGTGCCGTTCCTGGTCCAGCCCTACGTCTACACCGGCGATCATTTCGACTACGCCTTCACGCCGCCCGATGCCGGCACCTTCTGGTACCACCCGCATTGCAACACGCTGGAGCAGATGGGCCATGGCCTGACCGGCGTGATCGTGGTCGAGAATCCCAACGACCCGAAATTCGATGCCGAAATCGTCCTCAATTTGCGCGACTGGCGCCTCGGGGACGACGGTCAGTTCATCGACCAGTTCCGGCCGCGCGATGCCGCGAGAACCGGCACTTACGGCACGGTGCGCACCGCAAACTGGCTCGACCAGCCGCAATATGACACGCCGGCCGGAGGGCTGGTGCGGCTCAGGGTCGCCATCACCGACGTGACGCGCATCTACGCTTTTCGCGTCGACGGTGCGGAGGCGAGTGTCATGGCGCTCGACGGCAATCCGGTGCCTGAGCGTTTTTCCCCCGATGCCTTGCTGCTTGGACCCGGCCAGCGCATGGAGCTGGCCATACGCATGCCCGACGAGGAAGGCGCGATCGTCAGCTTGAGGGACGTCAGAGGCACCAAGCCAAAAATCCTGGCAACCCTGCGCGCGACAGGAAACTCCCTCAAACGGGACATTCGCGATGTTGCTCCACTGGAGCTCAATCCGGTGGCGGAAGTGGATCTCGCCAGTGCCAGGCATATTTCCCTGGCGCTCAGCGCCACGGCGGAAAACGTCCCGAGCGATGGCATCTGCGGCTCGCTGGGCTACAGTTTCTGGGCCATCAACAAAGTGCCGTGGCCCGGCGACACCAAGGATCCGACCGCGCCTCTGGCCGAACTGAAGCTTGGCCAAAGCTACGTCATCGACATGGAGAACCTGACGCCGCAATCCCATCCGATGCATCTGCACGGCATGAGCTTCAAGGTGCTGTCGTCCTCGACGCGCCAGGTTCAGCCCGTGATTTCCGACACCTATCTCATCCAGCCCAACGAGAAGGTTCAGCTCGGTTTCGTCGCCGATAATCCCGGCGACTGGCTGCTGCACTGCCACATCATCGAGCACCAGAAATCGGGAATGACGAGCTACGTCAGGGTGGTGTGAAGCCGCGTCAGCCTGCGCGTGGCGTCTGGACCGTCACTTGCGCAATTGAGCCTCGATCTCGTCGAGCACTTTGTCCTTGCCGATGCCGGTGAGGAAGGCGAGGCCCTTGATGACCGGCTTGGTCACCGAAGCGGAGATCGGGGTGGTTGCGACGATGAAGTCGACATTGTCGGCCAGTCCGGGCACTTCGGTGGCCTTTGCCTGCTGGGCATTGAAGGTGAGGCCGCGTTTCTTCATTTCCTCGGTGACGGCGACGTTGACCGCGGTCGAGGTGGCGATGCCCGTGCCGCAGGCGAAGAGAATGGTTTTCTGTCTGGACATCTCTGCTTCTCCTTGGTTATCAGCCGAGTACGGCTCGCACGTCTTCGAGGGTTCTGGCCGACCTCAAATCATCCAAGGCTTGCGGGTTCTGGATGGTGGCCATGACGGCCTGCAGCGCCTCAATCTGCTTGTCCTTGTCGTTGATGGCAAGCAGGAAGACGAAGCCGACCGGCAGCATCTCGTCGGGATCCTCCATGTTGGCGAAGATCACCGGTTGCTTCAATGTGCCCATCGCGATGCCAGGCTTCAGCACATGTTCCGGATCGGTGTGCGGCACCGCGACATTGTCGGAGCGTTCCAGCGGCAGTCCGGTCGGGATGGTCAATTCGCGGCGCACGACCGCGTCGGCATAGGAGCTTTTGACATATCCAAGTCTCTCCAGCCGGCCCGCCAGGATGCGGATGATCTCCTCATTGGTCGAGGCATCGGATCCGAGCACAATCGCGTCGGGATCCAGAAGCTGCATGAGGCCGTCGGACATTCTTTGCTCCGTCGATGAAATCGTGCGCCCCGAGGAGGGCGCACGATCGGGCTCCGTCGATGAAATCGGGCGCCCGAGGAGGGCGCACGATCGGTTTGAAGGGTGGACCCTATCAGGTTCAGGCCGTCTCTTCGGCCGGCTCGTCCTCGGCGCCCGCGGCCCGCTCCCAGCCGAGCGGATTGCGGCGGTAGAGGACAAACAATGCCGCGATGACCACCGCGATCACGATGATGCCGACAAGTCCAAGCCCCTGGATCGCCTCGATGACCACGTAAGGCACCCACAGGAAGCCGTCGACCACCGAGGTGATCTGCAGCGCATCCGCCGGCAGCTTGAAGCCCGATGCGACGGCAGCACTTGTGAACAGCGGCGCCAGCGCGTTGGCGACGTAGAAGCCGATGGCCAGCGTCACCGTGCCGATCACCACCATGCGGAACACGTTGCCTTTGACCAGCGGCGCGGTCATGGCGACGATGAAGGGAATGACTGCAAGGTCGGCGAACAGGATGACGCGGTTGCCCGGCAGGATGATGGACAGGATGATCGCGATCGGCACCAGGATCAGCGACGACGAGATCGCGGCCGGATGGCCGATCAGGATCGCGGAATCGAGGCCAACAAGAAGCTCGCGATCGCCCGTGCGCTTGCGCACGAATGCCTGGGCTGCGTCGGAAACCGGCAGCAGGCCTTCCATCAGGATCTTGACCATGCGCGGCAGCAGCAGCATGACCGCGGCCAGCGTCATGCCGGTGCCCAGAACCTTGGCCAGCACCACGCTGAGATCACCCGCATTGTAGAAGGCGATCGCACCAAGCACGAGGCCGATAATGAGGCCCATCACGACAGGTTCGCCGAACACGCCGAACCTGCGCTCGATCGTATCGGTGTTGATGTTGATGCGGTTGATCCCGGGAATGCGGTCCATGATCCAGTTGAGCACAATGGCGATCGGCAGGATCTGCGCCGAGGCGAGATGCGGCACGGAAATGCCGGGTACCCCGTAGAACTGCTGTACCGCGCGCGCCGACCAGTCAGCGAACAGCAGCGAGAGTGCTGCGACAAGTGCTGCGACCGCGATGCCATAGGCCAGATTGTCGGTTGCGGCGACCACCAGCGAGCCGACAAAGGCGAAGTGCCAGAAGTTCCAGACGTCGACATTGAGCGTGCGCGTCATGCGTGTCAGCAACAGCACGATGTTGACGAGGATGCCGACCGGAATGACCCAAAGGCCGACCGATGAGCCGAAGGCGATCGCGGCCGCGGAGGGCCAGCCGACATCGATGATGTCGCGATGAATGCCGGTGTTTGTGACGATGGCCTTGGCGACGTCGCCAATCGACGTGAACATGAGACCAAGCACCAGATTGATGCCGATGAAGGCGACGCCGATGGTGACGGCGGCGCGAAAAGCCTTGCTGACCTTGGCGCCCAGAACCACGGCGATGACGAAAATGACAATTGGCAGCAGGATCGTCGGGCCAAGCGTATCGATGGCCCCTTTTAGGCCCGCGAGAACAGTATCCATTTTTCCTCCCCTGGAGCCGCGAGCCTTCGCTCGACGCCTCGCAATGATGCTCCATCCAGCCTTTGACGCCGTGGCGCAAAGACACTCCCCAATTTGCCCAGAGGCGAATGCTTCCCGACTGTCGCGTCGGTGAACATTTGCCTTTGTTGACAAACGAATGTTTTATTGGGGTTGTCCGCTGCAATGTCAATTGGTTGGGCTTCGGCGAATCGAGCCCCGGCGGACGTGCCTTCCGAGACGATTTCGTGGGAAATTGCCGGTCGCGACCGGGTTTCGTTGGCAAATAGAACCCATTCCCTGCTATCCGACCCCAAATCACGAAGCTGTGGACATTCCTGCATGACCAACGTCGCCCTGACCGGGCTTGCCCGTGATCTCGCCAAGCGTGCCGCCGAGAACCGCCCGGTGCGCATCGGTGTCATCGGTTCGGGCGAAATGGGCACCGATCTGGTCACGCAGGGCATGCTGATGCCGGGCATTTCGGTCTGCGCCGTCTCGACGCGCCGCCCGCACACCGCGCGCGACGCTATCCGTATCGCCTATGGCGACGAAGCCATGGCGGTCGAAGCCGACACCGCCTCGAAAGTCACCGCGGCAATCGAGGCGGGAAAAATCGCCGTCACATCCAACGAGATGCTGGTCACCAATCCGCTGATCGACGTCGTCATCGACGCCACCGGCAAGCCGGGCGTCGCCGCCGATTTCGACCTCATGGCGATGGAGCACGGCAAGCATCTGGTGATGATGAACGTCGAGGCCGACGTCACCATCGGCTGCTATCTCAAGCAGCAGGCCGACCGGCTTGGCGTCGTCTATTCGGTGGGTGCGGGCGACGAGCCGTCGAGCTGCATGGAACTGATCGAGTTTGCGTCGGCGCTCGGGCTGACCATCGTGTCGGCCGGCAAGGGCAAGAACAACCCGCTCAACCACGATGCCGTGCCGGACGACTATCGCGCCGAAGCGATCCGCCGCAACATGAACCCGCGCATGCTGGTCGAGTTCGTCGACGGCTCCAAGACCATGGTCGAGATGTGCGCCATCGCCAACGCCACCGGGCTGGTGCCGGACGTCCCCGGCATGCACGGCCCCAAGGCCGATCGCGACGACCTCGCCAAGGTGCTCATCCCGCGCGAGGATGGCGGTCTGCTCACGAAGAAAGGCGTCGTCGACTACACGGTCGGCAAGGGCGTCGCGCCCGGCGTCTTCGTCATCGTCGAGGCGACGCATCCGCGCATCATCGAGCGCATGGACGATCTACATATCGGGCACGGCCCCTATTACAGCCTGTTTCGGCCTTATCATCTGACATCGCTGGAAGTGCCGCTGACCGCAGCCCGCATCGTGCTTTTCGGCAAGCCCGACATGGTGCCGTTGCCGCGGCCCGTGGCCGAAGTCTGCGCCGTTGCCAAGCGCGACCTTGCCCCCGGCGAGACCTTCGATGCGATCGGCGAGACTTGTTACCGCTCCTGGACGATGACCGTCGGCGAAGCCCGCGCCCAGCGCGCCGTGCCGGTCGGCCTGCTCGAGGGCGGCAAGGTGCTGAAACCGGTCACGAAAGGCGAATTGCTGACGGCCGATAATGCGTCGCCCGACCAGACGACGAGGCTGTTCGCCTTGCGCCGGCTGCAGGATGAGATGCTGTACGGGACAAGCTGAGGATTTATCTCCCCAGTTCGACCGACCGCAGCCGCGCAGCCTCCACCGCTTGCGTCAGCAGATTGGTCAGCCGGTCCTCGCCCATCAGAACGGCCAGCGCCGCGGCCGTCGTGCCGTTGGGGCTGGTGACCTGCTGGCGCAGCACGCCCGGTTCCTCGCCGCTTTCGGCGGCGAGCGAGGCGGCGCCATAGACGGTCTGCATGGCGAGCAGCTTGGCGGTCGCCGTCGGCAGACCGGCCTTCTCGGCGGCAACCGTCAGCGCTTCGATGAAATGGAAGATATAGGCCGGCCCCGATCCGGACACGGCGGTCACCGCATCCATCAGGCCCTCATCGTCGATGGTGGCCACTTCGCCGCTCGCCGACAAAAGGTCGGCGACGAAACGCTTGGTGTCATCGGACACGAGCTTGTTGGAGAACACCACCATCATGCCCTTGCCGATCGCCGCGGGCGTGTTGGGCATGCAGCGCACGATCGGCGCGCGGTTGCCGAGAATTTCCTCGAAGGTGGCGGCAGGCGTGCCGGCGGCGATGCTGACGAAGGTGGTGCGGCCGTCGCCGAAGCGCTTGTAGGCGGCCGTGACGTCGCGGATCACCTGCGGCTTCACCGCGATGACCACGAGATCGGGCACGGCATCGGCCGGAATGCTACCCGCATCGGCTGATGTAGCGCAGCCCAGCGCTGCCGCGCGATTGCGCAGATCGGCATTGGGCTCGACCACGAAAACCGCCGACGGCGCGAGCTTGCCGGATTTCAGCCAGCCCGAGAGCATGGCGTAGCCCATATTGCCGCAGCCGGCGAGAACAAGCCTGATCGTCATCGAAAGCCCTCCAGAGGAAGGCCTTCACATAGACGCTGGCGCTTCCCTGGGGAAGCCCCATCAGGATCGCGAGCCACGATCGGGATCGCGCACCGCGATTGGCCGCAGCGACACTTGCCTGAGGCCGAGCACGCCGAACACGAAGAACAGCCAGACCGGGTCGCCGCGATGGAAGAAGAAGCTTTCGAGGAAAGCGTTAAGCGCCGTGAACAGCACCACCATCATGAAGAAGTCGCCGAGAAAGATGTTTTCCCTGCGCAACGGAATGCGCATGTAGTCGCGCAGCGGCGCGATGAGGAAGGTGTAGACCGCCACGCACAGTGCCGGAATGCCCATCAGCACGGCGATGTCGAGATAGCCGTCATGGCCGTGCACGATGGTCCTGATGTCCCAGGGCCGGTCGAATGGCTGGTCCTGGTTGAGCAAGAGCGGCGTGCCCCAGAAGCTCTCATAGCCGTAGCCGGTCCATGGCTTCTTCGCCAGCATGCTGCCGGCGAATTCCCACAGCGTCGTGCGGCCTGTATAGGTCATGCCGGGGAAATAGATCGCCGCCAGATGTTTCACAGGCGGCAGGAAGACGATGCCCAGCGTGCCGACCGCCGTGGCGATGATGGCCAGCGCAAACAGGATCGGCGTGCCGAGCCGCATGCCTATCAGGCTCGGGAACATGACGATCAGGATCGAGAACGGCACCAGGCCGGCTGTCGTCTTGGAGCCGGTGTGCAGCATGAAGATCATCGCCGCGAAGAAGATCCCGGCGCCCCAGTAGCGCTGCCCGCGCCGGTAGAGATAGAGGCCTGCGAAGCTGAGGCAGGCCATGACCGGCCCGGCAATGTTCTTGTGGGTGAACACGCCGCGCCACAGTCCGGCATGTTCGGGCTCCTGCGAGTCGGCTGTGTGCATCGCCTCGTGCGGAAAGACGATGAGGCCGAGATAGGAAAGGCCCATGACCACGACGGCGGTGAAGATGATCACCTTCGAGAAGGCTTCGGCGTCGCGCGGCAGCACCAGGATCGTTGCCATCGTCAGAATGCCGATCAGGGTGAAGGAGGCGGCGCGCATCGCCGAAGGCGGATCGGTCGACAGGATCACCGAGAGGAAAAAGAAGCCCAGCATCAACACCCAGGATGGGCTCAGCAGCGAGCGCACCACGCGCGGATCGGCAAAGGCCATCAGCGAGAAGATCGACATGGCGCCGAGCGAACCGAAGCCAAGCTGGTTGACGATGTCGCCGCCTTGACCGGTGAGTTCGGCGCCGCCCGGCTGGAACGGCCGGAACGACACCATGATGACGGTGAACAGCAGCGCGGCAATGGCGGTGGCCACGCCTTCGCGCGTGAACGCGTCGCTGAGCGGCGCGCGCTCAGTTTTTCTCAGGCTGGCGGTACTGCTCATTGGCATATCCGAATTCGGCCAGCACGCGGCCCAGCGCCACATGGACGGGGTAGATGGCGATCGCCGGCGATCGGGTCCGCGCCAGCCGGATCATGCCGCGAAACGGCGAGGCGGCAAGCAGTGCCAGGCTCTTCAGCAACACTTTGGCGCCGGCCATTGGCGTGCCGGCGCGCTTCTTCTTTTCGACCAGTGTCGAGATGACGCCGTTGCGCAGGCTGCGGGCACGGATCCAGTCGGCTTCGATACGCCGCGCCGGAACGGTTTCCAGCACCTTGGCCTCGGCGCACCAGCCCAGCACAAAGCCCTTTTGCACCGACCGGCTGAGAAAGTCGGAATCGCCGCCGCCCATGAAATTGAATCTGAGATCGAGAAAGGGCGGACCCATGGCGATCAGCACGTTGCGCCCGACCAGAAGATTGCCCGACGAATAGAGCGCCGGCACGCGTCCGGTTTCCCGGTAAGGCGGCGCGAACACCGGATGCTCTGCCCATCGCGCATGGGCGGGGTCGGCAAACACGGGCACCTGCGGGCCGCCGACAATGTCGGCGCCGAGCGTTTCGGCAGCCAGGCACATCCGTTCCAGCCACTGCGGATCGGCGATCTCGTCGTCGTCGATGACCAGCAGATGCCTGAAGTTCGGGAATTGCAGGATGGCTGTCTGCCAGCCGGCATTGTAGGCGCTGCAATTGCCGCGCTCATGCGCGATGATCACCAGGCCCGGCATTTCGCCCCGCTCGAACAGCGGCAGCGCCGCCTTGGCGCCGGCCCGCGCCTCGGCTTCGTTCTCCATGACGATCACGGCAAAGCGTCTGCCGGTTTGCTGCGCGCGCAGCGACGCCAGCGTTTCCAGCACCTGCTCGGGACGCTTGAAGGTCGGCAAGGTGACGACGGCTTCGACGGCCTCGACGTCAAGCCGCGGCGTGCGTCCCGCGACCGATACCGAACCGTCCGATGGCAAAGGGATCATCCGTGTCCAGCCACATGGTGAGTTGGGCTCTGGTAGCACCACGGTTGATAAGGTTTCGTTAATCACCTTGCACGGAGAAGCCCGCCAGGCAGCGGCTTTCGGCCGTCGAATGTGCAGGCTTAATCAAGGGTTCACCGCACTTTGCTACCGGCTACACCACTGGATAGGTAAGATGCATCTGCTGTTCGCCACATCGATCGTGCCCGACGGCGCTCTCGCCTCGGGCTACGAGATCGCCAACGCTGCGATCATCGCTGCCTTGCGGCGCGCTGGCGCGCGCGTCACCGTCATCGGCTTTACCTGGCCGGGGAAGCCCGCGGCCGACCCCGAAAACACCGTGGTGCTGGGTGCGATCGACGTGCGCACGGAAAATGCCTCCGCGCGGCAAAAGCTGGCCTGGGTCGGCAAGGCGCTGCTTTCGGGCCTCACCTTCGCGTCGGTCAAGCTGCGCGCCGTGTCCGACAGCGATGTTCTCGCTGCCATCGAGCGTGCCGGACCGTTTGACGGCTATGTCTTGAATTCCGTGCAGTTCGCTGGCGCCTTCGAAAAGCTGTTCGCTGAGCGGCCTTCGATCTTCGTTGCCCACAATGTCGAGCATCTTTCGGCGCGGGAGAATGCCGCTGCCGCCGGCAGCCTCTTCCAGCGCCTGCTGTTTCGCCGCGAGGCGAGGCTGCTCAAGACCATGGAAGAGCGTCTCTGCCGCCGGGCGCGCTTCGTCTTCACCCTGGCCGAGGAAGACCGCGCCGCGCTCGGTGTCGCCTCCGACAACCGCTCGGCGGTGCTGCCGCTGGTGACCGGTGCCCAGGCGCCAACCCTGAAAAGCCCGCGCCGCATCGACTGCGACGCCGCACTGATCGGCACCTGGACCTGGCAGCCGAACCGCATCGGCCTCGACTGGTTCCTGGGCAAGGTCGTGCCGCATCTGCGGCCCGATTTCCGCATCCGCATTGCGGGCCACATGCCTTCGGGCGTCGCGTCGAAGCATCCGGGTGTCGAATTTGTCGGCCGCGTGCCCGACGCGCAGGCTTTCGTGCGCGGTGCTGCCGTCATCCCGCTGATCAGCACCGCCGGCAGCGGTGTCCAGTTGAAGACAATCGAAACCTTCGAACTCGGCCTGCCTTCGGTCGCCACCAGCCGTTCGCTGCGCGGCATCGACCACCGTCCTTCCAATTGCGTCGTCACCGACGATCCCGTTGCCTTCGCCAGGGCGCTCGAGGCTGCGGCGGCCGACATCCGCGACGTTGACGGCAGCGCGTTCCGGGGCTCGCAGGTCAAGGCGCTCGACGCTGCCATCCGGCTCGGCCTCGAAAAGCTCGCCCCTCTCAGGCAGGAGGCGTTTGCATGAACATGCATTCCGCCCGCGCCGCGTTCGGGCTCGACACGCTGAAGACGATCCTTGGCATCCCGGTGGTTGCGGTCCGCTGGAACGATGCCATCGCCCTGCTGAACCGGCTGATTGCCGAGCGGCGCTTCACCAAGGTCAGTTTCCTCAACGCCCACAATGCCAACATCGCCTATACCGACCCGGTGTTCGCCGAAGCACTCGATGATTTCCTCATCCTGCCCGACGGCATCGGCATCGATCTGGCGGCGAGGCTCCTCTACGGGGCGCCGTTTCCCGACAATCTCAATGGTACCGATTTCGTCCCGGCCTTCCTGCAGGCCTCGACGACGCCGCTGACCGTCGGGCTGCTCGGCGCGACGCGCGTCAACGCAGAAGCGGCGTCGGTCAAGCTGGCGGCACTGGCCGTGCAGCACCGGTTCGTGGTGATCCATGACGGCTATTTCCCCCCTTCGCAGGAGCGGGAAATCGTCGACCGGATTGCCGCGCTTCGGCCCGACGTGCTGCTCGTGGCCATGGGCGTGCCGCGCCAGGAATTGTGGATCGAACGCCATATCGACGCGCGCCATTGCACGCTGCCGATCGCCGTCGGCGCGTTGCTTGATTTCCTGAGCGGCGCGGTGCCCCGCGCGCCCTTGTGGATGCGCCGGCTGCGGCTCGAATGGCTGTTCCGGTTGGCTGTCGAGCCGGGCCGCCTGTGGCGCCGCTATGTGGTCGGCAACCCGCTGTTCCTGCTGCGCGTCGTCAGGCAGAAATTCTCGCTTGCGCCCGAAGCCGCGGGAGATACCAAATGAACAGCAGGTTCGTGCCAGGTGCCGCTGTCGAGCCAAGCCCGCTTCGGCAGCCGACGGCGGCCATCGTGACGGCAAGCTATGCCCCCGATTTCGAGCGCTGTCGCCTGCTGTGCGAGACACTTGATCGCCACGTTTCCGGCGCGGCGCACCATTACATCCTGGTCGAGCATCGCGATGTCGGTCTGTTTCGCCAATTGGAAACCGGCCGCCGCACGGTCGTCGACGAGCGTGAATTGCTGCCGCGCTGGCTGCACGCCTTCGACGACCCGTTCAGCCTGTTTCGCCGGCGCGTCTGGCTCAGCCTGAAGACCCAGCCGCTGCGCGGCTGGCATGTGCAGCAGTTGCGCCGCATCGCCATCTCGGCGCATGCATCTCAAGACGTGCTCATCTTCTGCGATTCCGATGTTGCGTTCCTGAAACCTTTCGACTGCAGCGCCTTCTGGCGCGACGGCAAGGTGCGCCTGTTCCGCCGCGACGGTGTGCTGGCGGACGAAGGTCATGAGGAGCATCGCATCTGGTCGCGCAACGCCGGCTCAGCACTCGGCATCGACCCGTCCCGGACGTCGAACCATGACTACATCTCGACGCTGATCGCCTGGCGGCGCGACACCGTGCTGGCGATGTGCGGTGCGATCGAAAGGGTCCATGGTCGCAACTGGGTCGAGGTCGTCGGCTCGGCGCGCAAATTCTCCGAATGCATGATCTACGGCCGCTATGTCGACGATCTGCTGGACGGAGCCGGCCACTTCCACGGTTCCGAAGAGTTCTGCCGCGTGCACTGGACCGGCGAAGCGCTTTCGGATGACGAGTTCCGCCGCTTCGTTGCCGCCATGGCGCCGGAGCAGGTGGCGATCGGCATGCAATCCTTCATCGGCACCGATATCGGCCGCATCCGCCGTCTGATTGGGTTGGATTAGATCATCCCGAAAAGCGGAAACCGGTTTTCTCGGACAAACGATTTCCGTTTGTCCAGAAGTCATGCACAAATGAGAAAGCCCTAGACGGGCTTTGCCGGCTTGCGCATCGCCGAATAGGTGAGCAGCGTCGAGGCGAGATACAAAAGCAGGAACACGACATTGAGCGACAGCACCAGCTTCGGCGTGTCGAGGATGGTCGTCAGCACATAAGTCAGCAACAGCGCCTTCAATCCGGCGAGCAGGCCGAGATTGAGCGCCCGCACCAGCGTTTGGCCGCGTGCGAACAAAAGCTCGGCCTGGTATTCGACCAGATTGCGCAATCCCGGCACGCAGATTGCCAGCACCACCAGCGGGGCGGCCTCGGCGACATTCTTGCCGAGCGCATTGGGGAAGAAATGCAGCACGATGCCGAGCGTCAAGAGCGCCAGCGTCGACACCGCGAAAACGCCGCCTTCGATGCCGCTCCTGACCGCCAGCCGTGACAGCAGTTCCGGCGCGCGCATCATACGCTGCACCAGCATCATCGAGAAGGTGCGGATCGGAATCGCCGTCAGGTCGACCAGCCGCATGATGATGGCGTAGATGCCGGCCAGATGCGGGCCGCCGATCGCCAGCACGAGCAGCTTGTCGAACTCCATCTGCAGGTAGAACAGCACTTCGGCGCCGGCCACATAGATGGAATCGGCCAATCGCCTGAGATAAAGCTCGACGCGCAGCCGCAGCCTCTGGCGCGGGTAGAAGAAGCCGAAGGCAATCAGCAGCGAGGCGGCATTGGCGCCGATATAGAACCAGGACCATATCCAGACGCTGTGTTGCGCTGAGAACATGAACAGCACCGCGCCGAGCGCCCGCAGCGCGGTCGCCAGGATGGCCAGCAGCGCGGCGCGGCCGAACTTGCCCAGGCCGTTGTTGACGATCAGCGCCACCTCGACCGGCCGCCACAACAGCGCTTCGGCAAAGACGATTGCCGCAAACACCGACAGCGGCACGGTGTCGGCAAAGAAAAGCAGATAGACGCCGAACGAGGCCGCGGCCAGCAGCGGCAGCGACAGCACGCCGAGCAGCAGGAAGCCGGCGGAAAAGGTGCCGATCAGATTGGGACGGATGGTGGCGGTGCGGTAAAGCGCCGAGATGAACCCGAAAGCGAGGATGCGCGACAGCATGACGCCGGCCGCCGACGCCGTGGCGAACATGCCGAATTCGGATATCGACAGCGTGTTGGCCAGCGCGATGAAATAGGCCAGCGAAAACACCAGTCGCCCACCGGCACCGCTGATCGCTGAGAAATAGTCGCGAAGCAGCCCCCGTCGTTCGGCCAAAAAGCTGCCGATCCGGGCGAGGGGCCGCCTTTGCGGTATGTCACTGGCCTGCGTCATGTCTCAAGGAGAGCCTAGGCCGGAAAACTTAACGTGCCGTTCTGGCGGCTGGGCTTGTGTCGAAAATAGATGCAACCGAAACGAGAAACCGACGCTTCGGCGCGGGAAAATTAACCTTTTGTTTTCCATGCCTGTTTAGCGTGGCTTAACGAATGGCCAATCTCCGTTCGCAGGTCGCCAAGGGTAAAGTTCCAGACGATGGTCGACAGGGAAAACCGCGAAGACTGGAAGCGCGAGCGCTCATTGCTGGCGCTGGGCCAGGCTGTGCGTGGCGACGAACCCGACGCGTCGCTGGTCTCGATCGGCGACCGGGCAGACCCGTCATGGCGCGAGGATGCCGCCACGCGTCATCGCCTCGCCCGCTCGCAGCGCGAGGCGCGCAACCCGAAACTGTCGGGGGATCCGGTCGCAACCGACGGGGATCATGAGCAAGCTTCAACATCGTACCGCGCGCAAACCACGCCACGGACACAGCCCGGTGCCGCCGAAACCGCTGGCGCACGTCGCGCCGATCATACATCGGAACCTTACGCTGCAGGCGACGCGTCGTTATCCCGAAACGACGGCACCGACAGCCAGCAGTGGAAGCCGCTGATCGATCCGATGCAGGTGGTGCGCGGTGTCGGCAAGTCGAAGCTGCTGATCGTGACGACGACACTGCTGGGCGCCGCGCTCGGCATCACCATTGCGCTGTCGACGCCGAAGAAATATGAGGCCACCACCGAACTGATCGTCGACCCGCGCGACCTGAAGCTCACCGACCGCGATCTCACCCAGTCGGTCGTCGCTTCCGACGCCACGCTGGCCATCGTCGAGAACCAGGTTCGGGTGCTGACATCAGGCACTGTTCTCAACAAGGTCGTCGACAAGCTCAATCTGGTCAACGACCCGGAATTCAATGGGCAAGGCGGCGGCGGCCTCAGCGTCATGTCGCTCATTCGCTCCATCCTGTCCCGCAATGATGGGCCGGGGGGTGTCGACGACAGCCGTCGCCGCGCGCTTGCTGTCGGCAACCTGGCTGAGAGCCTTTCGGTCGAGCGCGGCGGCAAGACCTTCGTCATCACCGTCAGCGCCACCACGCAGAATGGCGAGAAATCGGCCCTCATCGCCAACACGATGACGGATGTCTTCCTGCAGACTTTCGGCCAGATACAGTCGGACACCGCAGGCCGCGCCACCGACGAACTGACGGCCAGGCTCGACGAGTTGCGCAAGGGCGTCGAGGCAGCCGAGCGCAAGGTCGAGGATTTCAGGGCCACGCACGATCTCGTTGACGCGCAGGGCCATCTCATCAGCGACGATGAGATGCTGAAACTCAACGAGCAGCTGTCGGTCGCGCGCGCCCGGACCCTAGAACTCAACGCCCGGGCGGCCTCGGCGCGTTCGGTCGACGTCAATTCGGTTCTCACCGGCACCTTGCCGGAGGAGATCAACTCCAACACGATGAGCGATCTGCGTTCGCAATATGCTTCGCTCAAGCAGGAAGCTGACCGCGCCGCCATCCGGCTCGGCCCGCGTCACCCCGAACTCCAGGCGATCAATGCCCAGATTGCCGGCGCACGCGACCGCATCGCCTCGGAGCTGCGCCGCATCGGCTCGTCGCTGCAGGTCGACCTCAAGCGCGCCGTCCAACTCGAACAGGATCTTGCCTCTCGCCTGGCGCAGCTGAAGGTCCGCAGCGGCGACGTCAACAGCGACCTCGTGTCGATGCGCGAACTGGAGCGCGAGGCGACCGCCAAGCGTTCCGTCTACGAACAGTACCTGCTGCGCGCCAAGGAGACCGGCGAGCAGAAGGACATCAACACAGCCAACATCAATGTGATCTCGAAGGCCTTCGCGCCGCTCGAGCCGAACGGGCCGTCGCGGGTCGTGGTCGCGCTTGCCGGCCTGTTGCTAGGTTTCGCCTCCGGCATTGGCCTCGGAGCCATGCGTGGCGCCTATGAGAGCCTGCGTGACACCGCCAATTCGCGCTCGCGTCGCGACCATGGCACGGACGAACGCCGGACGCCTTACGAAGACAAGGCATATCGGGCAGCGCCGCCGCCGGCGCCGCCATTACCACCAGCGCCGCAGCCATCGACACCCCCGCCTGCATCACCACCGCCGGCCGTGCCACCGCCTGTCCAGCAAGCCGAGGCCTCGCCGGCAGAAAGTCCCGGCCGGATCGGTGCCTTGCTGTCGAGGCTGCAGAAGTCCGTCTCCCGCAGGCCATCCCGGGAGGAGCCGTTCGATACCGTCGAATGGGCCTCTGCCGAAAACGGGGAGCCAACGCAGGATCCGCAATACCGCGCCTATCCCCGGCCGGCGCCGGCCTTCGAGCCCCGGCAGGCGGTCGCGACAGCATACCCGGCACCACCTTTCCAGCCCGGCGGCCATCCGCAGCAGACGGCGCAGCCGCCACTGCCGCCTCCCATGATGACGCAGCGGCCATATTCCGGGCCGCAGCTCTATCCCTACGCGCAGCCATTGGGCTACGCGCAGCAGCCGGGCTATCCCTATCCGCAATCGATGCCGGCCGCCAATGCCGGGCAGCAGCCCGATCCGGCTCAGCCCGCTTCCGAGTCCTATCCACAGCCGCCCGTCGCGCAGCAGCAGGCGCCTCAGCCTCATCAGCGCTCGGCGGAGCCGTCGCAGGCCGTGGAGGATGCCGAGCAGCAAGCGCCAATCGAGGAAATCCGCGCCAGCCTGCGCGAATTCCGCGAAGCGGTTCGCGAACTGACCGAGAGCCGCACGCGCCGCCGCTACTTCTGAGCCACAAAAATCTGCGCGGTGCCGTACAAAAACATGCCGGTTTCGCGTAAACGGCATGGGACGGCGCTTTGGCGGGATTGCATGTTGGATTTTTCGTGAAGATGCCACGCTGTGAAAGATCGAAAAGCGCGTCGCTTCCGGAAGCGACGCGCTTGGGCATTCTGGTGTTGAGGGTGGTCCATGGCTGAAGTGATTGATGGCAAGAGCGTTGCCGGGGACGTTGTGGGGACGGTCAAGACCCTGACGGCTGAACTTGTCGCCAAGGGCAAGGCCAAGCCCGGTCTTGCCGTGGTCATCGTCGGCGAGGATCCGGCCAGTCAGGTCTATGTCGCGTCCAAGTCGCGCACCGCCAAGGAATGCGGCTTTCATTCCGTCCAGCATACGCTGCCGGCCGAAACCTCCGAAGAGGCATTGCTGAAGATCATCGGCGACCTCAACGCCGATCCGGCCATCAATGGCATCCTCGTGCAGCTTCCTCTGCCGGCCCACATTGACGCCGGCAAGATCATCCAGACCATCGCGCCGGAAAAGGATGTCGACGGCTTCCACTTCATCAATGTCGGCAAGCTCGGCACCGGTGAACTCGAAACAGCGTTCGTGCCTTGCACGCCGGCCGGCTCGATGCTTCTGATCGAGCGGGTGCGCGGCAAGGACCTGTCCGGCCTCAACGCCGTCGTCGTCGGCCGCTCCAACATCGTCGGCAAGCCGATGGCCAACCTGCTGCTTGCCGCCAACTGCACCGTCACCATCGCCCACAGCCGCACCAGGGATCTGCCGGCCTTGGCCCGCACCGCCGATATCCTTGTCGCGGCCGTCGGCAGGCCGGAGATGATCAGGGGTGATTGGGTGAAGCCAGGCGCCACCGTCATCGATGTCGGCATCAACCGCATCCCGGCGCCGGAAAAGGGCGAGGGCAAGTCCCGCCTCGTCGGCGATGTCGCCTATGCCGAAGCGGCCAGGGCCGCCAGCGCCATCACACCGGTGCCCGGCGGTGTCGGCCCCATGACCATTGCCATGCTGATGGCCAATACGTTAGCCTCCGCCTACCTTGCGGCCGGATTGAAACGGCCGTCCTTCTGACCCGCCAGAAAGCTGCAGCTTTGCCGAACCCCAGTGTTCCCTCAGAACGGCCGGTCATGACTGACCCCGTTCAAGGCGGCCGGCAGTTCGCATTCCTGCTGGTAGACAAGTTCTCCATGTTCTCGCTGGCTGCCGCGATCGATACGTTCCGGTCGGCGAACCGGTTGCTTGGCCGCGACTTCTACGGTTGGACCACGGTGTCGGCCGATGGCGATCCGGTGATGGCTTCCAATGGCCTGCCGCTCAAGATCGACTACGCCGTTGCCGACCTGCCGCCGGTCGATATCCTTTTCGTCTCGGTCGGGCTGACGACCGAATTCCCCGGCAAGAGCAAGGTGCTGGCGGCTTTGCGAAGCTGGGGCCGGCGCGGCAATGCGCTGGGTGCCCTGTCGGTCGGGTCCTACCTGCTGGCCGAGGCCGGCCAGCTCGAAGGCTATCGCTGCACCATCCATTGGGAAAACCGTGCCGGCTTCGTCGAGCGATTCCCCGACATCAACTGCACTGGCAACGTCTTCGAGATCGATCGCAAGCGCTACACCTGTGCCGGCGGCACCACTTCGATCGACCTGATGCTGGAGATCGTGCGCGGCGATTTCGGCTCGAACCTCGCCAATGGCGTCGCCAACCAGTTCCAGCACGAACGCATCCGCTCGGCCGGCGACCGTCAGCGCGTCGGACCCGAACGCGACCTGACCGGCAAGTCGGAGAAGCTCAGGCGCATCGTCGAACTGATGGCCGACCACCTCGACGAGCCGCTTTCGGCGGTACAGCTGGCCAAATCCGCCGGCCTTTCGGTGCGCCAGGTCGAGCGCCTGTTCCTGCGCCATCTCAGCGTCACGCCCGGCCGCTATTACATGCGGCTGCGGCTGGAGCGGGCGCGCGAACTGCTGCGCCAGACCAACATGCCGATCCTCGACGTGGCGATCGCGACGGGCTTCACCTCGCATTCCTACTTCGCCCAGAGCTATCGGCTGCAATTCGGCAGGCCGCCTTCGGAAGAACGCCGCACGACTTACTAAGCTGGTTTTCGTTTTCGTTGAGAGTTCGGCATTCGGCCCCGCGCATCGGGCCAGGGCTATGAATTCGGGTTAATGGGTTCTTTCGGAGCCTTCGCCCCGCGTAGGTTGACGGGTGCATCAAACGAAAAACCCGCCTATTGCGGCGGGTCACCGGCGCAAATCAGCACCATAGCCAAATATGTACCTTAGCTGAGGTCATGGTGTCAAGAAAAAATTCCTATTGCCGGGGAAAAGGCTGCCGACCCCGCCGAACTGGCCGCCGTCAGGACTTTTGTTAAGCTGGGTCCGCAGCCCTGCGCACCGGGCGCCCGGACTTGTGTCCCGGCGCCGCGTCAAATAGCTTGCCGCCCGGATCAGGGGCGGATTTAGGAGATTTCGATGGCGGGACTTGCACGGGGCGTCGCTGCGGCGATCCTCCTTTTGTCGATGACGACGTTCGGCTTCGCCGCAAACAAGGTCATCATCATTCTCGATGCCTCCGGCTCGATGTGGGCGCAGATCGACGGCAAGCCCAAGCTCGAAATCGCCCGCGAGTCGCTTCGAACCGTGCTTCAATCGGTCCCCGCCGACGACGAGATCGGCTTCATGGCCTATGGCCACCGTGAAAAGGGCAGCTGCGACGACATCCAGCTGATCGTGCCGCCGCAGGCAGGTTCGGGCAGCGCCATTTCGGCCGCCGCCGACAGCCTGAAATTCCTCGGCAAGACGCCGCTGACGGCGGCGGTCAAACAGGCGGCCGAGGCGCTGAAATACACCGAGGACAAGGCGACCGTCGTGCTCATCACCGACGGGCTCGAAACATGCGGCGGCGACCCCTGCGCGCTTGGCAAGGAGCTCGAGGCATCCGGCGTCGACTTCACCGCCGATGTCGTCGGCTTCGGCCTGACCGCCGACGAGGGCAAGCAGATCGCCTGCCTCGCCGACAACACCGGCGGCAAATACATCCAGGCCTCCGACGAGAAGGCGCTGCAGGAGGCGCTTGCCGAGACCGTGGCGGCGCCGGCACCTGCTCCTGAACCGGCCCCGGCACCTGCGCCGGCACCCGCGCCCGAGCCGGCCAAACCGGACTTCAATTTCCTGCCGATAGCGGTGCTTGCCGAGGGCGGCGATCCCGTCACTGACGGCAACGCCTGGGAGATCTACAAGGCGAAACCCGACGGCACGCGCGGCGACTACGTCAGTACCGAATACGGCGCCTACAAGGCCAATCTGGAACCGGGCGACTATATCGTCGTGGCCAGCGACGGACAGGCCAAGACCGAGCAGAAAGTCAGGATCGAGGCGGGCCAAGTCTACGCGCCTCTCTTCAACTTGAATGCCGGCACGCTCATCATCCATCCGCGACCGAGCGAGGGGGCAGATGTCGTCGATGGCGCGGCTATCGTCATCGATTATCCGGGTGCTGACATGCCCGCCACCTTCTATGGGACCACGAAAGCCGTGTTGCCGGCCGGCGACGAGAAAGTGACGGTCACGATCGGCCAGGGGGTGGCTACCGAAACGATTCCGCTGGCTGCCGGCAAGACCGTGGAAAAGGACATGATTGTCGGTGTCGGCCATGTCGTTGCCAATGCTTATTATGCTGCCGGCGGCGACAAGGCGGACGGTTCAGGCATCGGCTTCAAGGTGCTCAAGGCAAAGAAGAAGATCGATGGAACCAGGGACGAGGTGACCTATGCCTACGGACCCGACAGCAAATTCGATCTGCCGGCCGATGACTATGTCTTGATTGCGACGGTTGATCTCGCCGTTGTCGAGCAGCCGTTCACCGTCAAGGTCGGCGAATTTCAGGATCTGAAAATCGCAATGAATGCCGGCGTGCTGGCGATCACCGCGCCGGGAGCCTCGAAGATCGAGATTTTCGAGGCCAAGAAGGACATCAACGGCAACCGCAAGTCGCTTGGCTATGCATTCGACCAGAAGTACCAGGCAGCGATCCCGGCGGGCGACTATGCCGTCGTCTCGGAGAAATCCGACAACAGTTCGAAAGAAGGCAACGTGACGGTCAAGGCCGGCGAGCGAGCTGAGCTAACCGTGCAATAAAATCGTATGCACAACCGCAAGAGGGCGGCCAAGTGCCGCCCCTTTTCATGGATTGCGCAGAACTGCCGTCAGGCCGTGCCGAAGGCGCTGGCGCCATGATCGGCGCGGCCGACCAGTTGCCGGAAGCCGGCAAACAGCTCGCGGCCGAAACCGAACTCGTTGCCGATGAGGTCGGCATCCGCCGTCCGGCGCAGCGCGAAATCGCCGGCCGGCACCAGCACTTCCAGCGTGCCGGCATCGGCGTCGAGCCGGATGATGTCGCCTTCGTGGATCCTGGCGATAGGACCCTCCTCGACCGCTTCCGGTGTGACATGGATCGCCGCCGGCACCTTGCCGGAGGCGCCCGACATGCGCCCGTCGGTGACCAGCGCCACGCGCTGGCCGCGATCCTGCAGGATGCCGAGCACGGTGGTCAGCTTGTGCAGTTCCGGCATGCCGTTGGCCTTCGGCCCCTGGAAGCGGATGACGGCGATGAAATCGCCGGTCAGCGTGCCTGCCTTGAACGCATCGTTCAGCCCTTGCTGGCTGTCGAAGACCCTGGCCGGCGCCTCGATGATACGCCGCTCCGGTTTCACCGCGGAAGTCTTGATGACGGCGTGGCCGAGATTGCCTGACAGCACCTTCAGGCCGCCGGTCGCCTGGAACGCCTTGTTGAAAGGCGCCAGCACCTTTTCGTCGCCGCTTGTCCGCGGCGAGGCCTCGCGCACCACGCCTCCGTCGGAGCCGAGCTTTGCCTCGACCGCATAGGGCCGCAGGCCTTCGCCCCACACCGTCTGCACATCCTCATGCAGGATGCCTTCGTCGAGCAGTTCGCGGATCAGGAAGCCGAGCCCGCCGGCGGCGTGGAAATGGTTCACGTCGGCGAGGCCGTTCGGATAGACCCGCGCCAGCAGCGGCACCGCTTCCGACAGGTCGGAAATATCCTGCCATGTTATGGCGATGCCGGCCGCCGCCGCCATGGCGATCAGGTGGATGGTGTGATTGGTCGAGCCGCCGGTGGCATGCAGGCCGACGACGCCGTTGACGATCGAGCGCTCGTCGATCATCCGCCCGACGGGCGTATAGGCGTTGCCAAGCGCGGTGATCGCCAGCGCCCGCTTGGTCGCCTCGCGGGTCAAAGCCTCGCGCAGGGGCGTGCCTGGATTGACGAAGGACGCGCCCGGCGTGTGCAGGCCCATGATCTCCATCAGCATCTGGTTGGAATTCGCCGTGCCGTAGAAGGTGCAGGTGCCCGGTCCATGGTAAGATTTGGACTCGGCCTCCAGCAGTTCGGCGCGTCCGGCCTTGCCCTCGGCGTAGAGCTGGCGGACCTTGGCCTTTTCGTCATTGGGCAGGCCTGATGTCATCGGTCCGGCCGGAATGAACACCGCCGGCAGATGGCCGAAGGTGAGGGCGGCGATCACCAGCCCCGGCACGATCTTGTCACAGACGCCGAGATAGACGGCGGCGTCGAACATGTTGTGCGACAGGCCGATCGCGGCGGCCATGGCGATGACATCGCGCGAAAACAGCGACAGCTCCATGCCGGGCTGGCCCTGGGTGACGCCGTCGCACATCGCCGGCACGCCGCCTGCCACCTGGGCGATGCCGCCGGCTTCGCGGGCTGCATCCTTGATCAGCGCGGGGAAGCTCTCGAACGGCTGATGCGCCGACAGCATGTCGTTATAGGAGGTGATGATGCCGAGGTTCGGCACCTTGTCGGCGCCCAGCGCGAGCTTTTCCGAAGGGCTGCACACCGCAAAGCCGTGAGCGAGATTGCCGCACGACAAAACGGCCCGGTTGGCGGCGCGGTTCGACGCCTCGGCGATGCGGCTGAGATAACGCTCGCGGCCGGGCTTAGAGCGCTGACGGATGCGTTCGGTGATGGCTTCGATGTCGCGTCTGGCGGTCATGGTATCGGTCCTTTCAGGCGAGGTCCCGGAAACATCCTCCCGCCGTTTGCCGGGCCCGGTGTAAATCGAGAATCAGGGTGCCCAGAAAACCTCTACGGGCTTTTGCGCTGCGTCGAGCACGGCGCGGATTGGCTTTCGCGGCCCGGGCGCCACCGCGCCGTCGAAGGCGATACGCTTGTCCTCACCCTCGATGTGCAGCGCGATGAAGCCGGCTTCGACGATGCGGGCCAGCGACAGGGTCAGCCGCGGCTCGCCCGCACTTGCCGCATGAACCGGCAGCACGATCCTGTCGGAAGACGGGTCGAGCAGCGTTGCCAGGTCGGCGGCATCGGGAAAGAACGAGGCGGTGTGGCCGTCCGGCCCCATGCCGAGCACGACGACATCGAGCGGCCAGGGCAAGGATCGGAGCGCTGCATCGTCGGACGAGGCCGCATCCTCGATGCTGGTGGCTTCGTGATAGAGCGGCACGAAACGAGCCGCCTTGGCCGCGTTCTGCAACAGATTGGCGGCCACCAGCCCGGCATTGGAGCGTGGCGAGGAGGCCGGCACGAAACGCTCGTCGACCAGCGTCACGATCACCTTGTCCCAGGCGATGGGTATCGCTGAAAGGGCGGCGAAGAATTTTGCCGGCGTGGTGCCGCCGGAGACGGCGAGTAACCCCGTGCCGCGCTCGGCGATCGCCTTGGTCAGTCTGCCTGCAACATGGCCGGCCAGGGCTGCCGCCAGTTCCTGGCGCCCGCTGAAGCCGTTCCAGCTGTAGGCGGCGCTGTTCAATTGCTCTCGTGCCATGTCCGCCCGTCACGTTCGATCAGCGCTATCGAGGCCGATGGGCCCCAAGTACCCGCCGTGTAGCCCTGCGCCTCCTGCCTGGCACTTTCCCAGGCATTTTGGATCGGGTCGATCCATTTCCACGCCGCCTCGACTTCGTCACGGCGCATGAACAGGGTCTGGTTGCCACGGATGACGTCCATGATCAGCCGCTCATAGGCGTCCGGTGCGCGGCCGTCGAAGGACTGTGCGAAACTCATGTCGAGCGAAATCTGGCGCAGCCGCATGCCGCCCGGGCCCGGATCCTTGATCATGATGAACTGCTTGACGCCTTCGTCCGGCTGCAGCCGGATGACAAGCTGGTTGGCGAAGATCGGTCCGGCGCTGTCGCCGAAGATCGAATGCGGGATCGGCTTGAATTCGATGACGATTTCCGAAACCCGCGTCGCCAGCCGTTTGCCGGTACGCAGATAGAACGGAACGCCCGACCAGCGCCAATTGCCGATCTCGGCCTTGATGGCGACGAAGGTCTCGGTGTTGCTGTCCTTGCCGAGTTCCTCGACATAGCCTTTCACCGGTCCGCCGGCCGAAGCCCCGGCGCGATACTGCCCGCGCACGGTGTGCTTCGGCGCTTCGTTGCCGTTGATGCGCTTCAGTGCCCGCAGCACCTTCAGCTTTTCGTCGCGAACGGCGTCGGCATCCATCGACGACGGCGCTTCCATGGCGACGAGGCACAAGAGCTGCAGCATATGGTTCTGCACCATGTCGCGCAGCGCGCCGGCCTTGTCGTAATAGGTGACGCGGTCCTCCAGGCCGACGGTCTCGGCCACGGTGATCTGGACATGGTCGATATGGGCTGAATTCCACAACGGTTCGTAGAGCGCGTTGGCAAAGCGCAGCGCCATCAGGTTCTGCACCGTCTCCTTGCCGAGATAATGGTCGATGCGGAAGATCTGGCTTTCGTGGAAGTCGTCGCCGACCAGGTCGTTGAGCTTGCGTGCCGAATCAAGATCGCGGCCGATCGGCTTTTCCAGCACGATGCGCGAGTTCGGCGTGATCAGATTGTGCTCTTTCAGCTTGTGCGAGATGTCGCCGAACAGCGCCGGCGCCACCGCCAGGTAGAAGGCGCGGATGCGGTCGCTGTCGCCGATCGCCTTCTTGAGCTTGTCGAATCCGGCGCCGCTCGTCGCATCGGCGGAGACGTAGGACAGCCGCGCCAGGAAAGTCTTCAGTTCCTTGGCGTCGATGTCGGCCGGTTTGACGTGGTCCGAGATCGCCTGCTTGGCGAAGGCCTGGAATTCTTCGTCGCTCATCTTCGAGCGCGAGGTGCCGATGATGCGTGTCGGCTCCGAAAACTGATGGTCGCGCTGGCGATAATAGAGCGACGGCAGAAGCTTGCGCTCCGACAGATCGCCGGTGCCGCCGAAAATGATGAAGTCGAAAGGATCGACGGGGATGATCTGGCTGGTCATGGTCTGTCCGCTCTGACGCCGGTCGCTGTGACGCGGCTGATATAATCTAATCGATTTAAATTTTCCAGTGCCATGGTGTCACATCTGGGTGTATGCGCTTGCCCCTTGACAGTCCGATGACCCGGAGGCTTGTCGACAGGCGCGGCACCGGAAGCCTTCGCAGTTGCAGCATAGAGCGGGATCGACGCGAAAGCCAAAGGAGAAATCGGCGATGGCCGCACATCTTTCGAGCAATCCGGCCAGAAGCCACGGGTTCGCGCGGATGTGCGCTATCGGCGCGCCGGTTGATCGTCATCAATCATGAGCGGGAAAAACATGCGTCTGGAAAACAAGGTTGCCGTCATCACCGGTGCTGCGTCCGGTTTTGGCGAGGGCATCGCCAGGCGCTTTGCGCAGGAGGGTGCCAGGGTCGTTGTCGCCGATCTCAACGCCAGGGGCGCTGAGCGCGTCGCCGGCGAGATCGGCGAAGCGGCGATCTGGACCCAGACCGATGTCTCGCTGCGCTCCGAATTCGACGAGATGATCTATGCCGCCAAAAGCGCGTTCGGCCGCATCGACATCATGGTCAACAATGCCGGCTACACCCATCGCAACGGCGACATGCTCAATGTCGACGAGGAGACCTTCGACCTGATAACCGCCGTCAACATGAAGGCGATCTATCACGCGGCACTCGCCGTGGTGCCGATCATGGAGCGGCAGGGCGGCGGCGTCATCCTGACCACGGCCTCCACCGCGGGTCTGCGGCCGCGCCCCGGCCTCACCTGGTACAATGCGTCGAAAGGCTGGGCGATCACCGCCACCAAATCGATGGCGGTGGAACTGGCGCCGAAGAACATCCGCGTCAACTGCCTCTGCCCGGTTGCCGGCGAGACCGGCATGCTGGAGAAATTCATGGGCGCCGACACACCCGAAATCCGCGAGAAGTTCCGCGCATCGATCCCGCTCGGCCGGCTCTCGACGCCGCTCGACATCGCCAACGCCGCACTCTGGCTGGCCTCGGACGAAGCCGCCTTCATCACCGGCGCGGCGCTGGAGGTCGACGGCGGCCGCTGCATCTGAACGCCTGGTGCATGTCGTCCAAAAGCGCACAGCGATCTTGGAGCGACGGCATGCATCGGAAAGGGAGACGGACCTGTCGTTGAGCGGCGGGCGTCAGGCGCCGGTCTTGATGTAGCTGTTGTAGATCCAGCCGGTCTTGCCGTTGTAGGTGATCTGGCACCATTTCTTGCAGCTCATCACCTGCACCGAGGTTTTGGCTGGCACCGTACCGATGGCGGCGGCATTTTTCTTCGGGCCGCTTCGCATGGTCACGGCCCTCAGGATGCGTCCTGTTCCGGCGGCTGCGGCTTTCCTTGGCTTCGCCTTGGCCTGGCTGTCATCACCTTCTGCCGCTGGCTCTTGAGCCGGCACTTGCGGTTGCACCTCGGGAATGGCGGCGGTTTGTGCCCGTCGGGATGGTTGCCCGCGGTTGCGCCGGGCGCGGCTACCTTGGCAAGTTCGGTGGCGGCATCGGTATCGGCTGCCGGCTGCGCGAATGCCGCCGTTTGCTTGTCGGGTGCCTTGTCCGCCACCTGGCTGGGAGCAGTCGAATCGGACGCGGATGCGGCCTTCAGCTGGGAACCGGTCCAGCGCGGGTCATTGGCGGCGAGTGCGGGAATGTTGTCTTGCGCGGCCGCCACAGTTGTTGGAATTGCGTCGGACTTGCGCGCCTGCGGCACGGCTGCCGCAGCGACCGCGGCCCCAACCGGGGTTATTTTCGTCGTCTTCACCGGAACCGTTGGAATGGTCTGTTCGGGGCTCGCTGCCGCTTGCCTGTCGCTGGCCGGCAGCGCCAGCCACAGCGCCACGGCGGCGACCCCAAGCAGTGCGGCGGTGCCGATCGCGGCGATCACCAGATGCGAGTTCGAACGGACTTCCTGCCAGAAGGACGGCCGCATGTCGTATCCGAACTGCATGGCAAAGCGCCGACGTTCCGGCGTACCGAAACTGAAGGGCTCTCTCACTCTTGCCACCTCCATAAGCGGGCCGACGTTCTTTCGATCGGTGCCGGAAGTCCGGCGTCTGATCCGCATCGGTCCCAAAAACAACGCGGGCAGGCCCGCAACAATCCCCGAACAATCGCCCAGAACCGGCAGCTTTCGCCTGCGATTGTGGCATCAGTACGCCAACATAGAGGATTCTGCGCCTTTGCGGGAAATTGCGCAATGCGTCGCACGGGCAACAAATGTTACAACAAATATTACAATATTACATCAGGCCGGCCGGCTAGATCCTGTCGCGCAGCGCAAACCAGTTGAGCGCCAGGAACAGCAGCGGCGTGCGGAAACGCCGGCCGCCAGGGAAAGGCGGGATTTTCAGATCTTCGATCAGCTTCAGCCGGTCGCGGTTGCGGGCAACGGTTTCGGCATAGAGTTTACCGAAGTAGTTCGACAGCATGACGCCGTGGCCGGAATAGCCGCCGGCCGAGATCACATTGGGCATCACTTCGCGCACGAACGGCTTTCTCGGCACGGTAATGCCGACATAGCCGCCCCAGCCATGCGTGATCTCGACATCCCCGAGCGCCGGATAGAGTTCCGCGATCTGGCGGCGGATGTGGATGTGGATATCCCGGGGATCGTTGACGCCATAGACCTCGCGTCCGCCAAACAGCAGCCGTCCGTCCTTCGACCTGCGGAAATAGCGCACGACGAAGCGGGAATCGTCGACCGCCTCGCCGCCCGGCAGCACGTCCGAGTGCGTATCCAGAGGCACCGTCGCGCCGATGAACGAACCGATCGGCATGATGTGCGCGGCACTCACCGGCTCGAGCGTGCCGCCATAGGCGTTGACCGCGATCAGGCATTTCTGCGCCGTCACCGTGCCTCTCGGTGTCGAAACCTTGACCTTGCCGCCACTGGACATGATGCCGGTTGATTGAGTCCCCTCGAACAGCTGCGCGCCTGCAAGCGCTGCCACCCGCGCCGTGCCGATCACCAGCTTCATCGGATGGATGTGCCCTGTGCCGGTGTCGCGCGTGCCGCCGAAATAGGCGGTCGAGCCCAGCCGCTCCGCCGTCTCCCTGGCATCCATGAACGAGATATGCGGGTAGGAAAAACGGCTCGCCATGATCTCGGCATGCGCCTTGTAGTCATCGACATAGCGCGGCTTGTGCGCCACCGAGAGCTGGCCCGGCATATAGTCGATATCGATCTGGTTGGCGGCAGTGAATTCGAGGAGATGCGCCTTCGCCTCTTCGGCAAGATCAAACAGCGCCTTGGCGCGGGACAAGCCGTACTCGGCCTCCAGGTCTTCGGCCCAGGCGCGCTGGCCGGTGCCAAGTTGACCGCCATTGCGCCCGGAGGCGCCATCACCGAAGCGATACGCCTCGATCAAAACGACATCGGCGCCCGCCTTGGCCAGATGCGCTGCCGCCGACAGGCCGGTAAAGCCGCCGCCGATGACAACGACGTCGCATGTCCGGTCGCCATCCAGCGCCGGGTATTCAGGCCGCGGGCCGGCCGTGTCCTCATACCAGGAACGGCCGGGGGAGATCGGGGATTGGTAGGGCATGATGCTCGCAGGGAGTAGGGGAGTAGGGGAGTAGGGGAGTAGGGCAGTAGGGCAGTAGGGCAGTAGGGCAGTAGGGCAGTAGGGCAGTAGGGCAGTAGGGCAGTAGGGCAGTAGGGCAGTAGGGCAGTAGGGCAGTAGGTGGGGACTATTCCGGTGACAGTTTTCGGATCAGAAGCCGCAAGAGCGTTCCGACGCTCTCACTGCGGGCCATCAATGATTCGCTCGTCTCGTGCGAGGCGATTCCGACGCGTTGCGCGATCAGCAGATGGGTCTCCAGTTCCTTGAGTGATCCCTGGGCGATCCTGAGAAATTGGTGATAGGAAGCTCGGCTTTCTCGCCCGTAACCTTCGGCAATGTTGGCGGAACCGAGGTGGCTGCACGGCGTACCTGAGTCGTCAGGCCGTAGAGCTCATCCCTTGGCCAAGCTCTGGTTGTTTCGTAGATCGATACCGCCAGATCCATAGCTTGCTGCCAGACAATTAAATCCCTGTACGATTCAATCTTGGCCGTCATCCTTGCCCTACTGCCCTACTGCCCTACTCCCCTACACATTCAGCAACAAATACTCCCGCTCCCACGGACTGATCACTTCCATGAAGGTCTCGAATTCCGCGCGCTTGATCGCCGCATAGGTCGCGGCGAACGACTTGCCCAGATGCGCGCAGAGTTCCTCGTCGCCCTCGAACAGGTCGACGGCTTCGAGCAGGCCGCGCGGCAGGTCGATCTCGTCGGCATTGGCCGTTGTCAGGACCGGGGGCTCGGCCTTGATCTTGTTGGTGATGCCGATCAGCCCGCAGGCAAGCGATGCCGCCAGCGCCAGATAGGGATTGGCATCGGAGGACGGGATGCGGTTTTCGACGCGCCGTGCCGCCGGATCCGAGCGTGGCACGCGAAACGCCGTGGTGCGGTTGTCATAGCCCCATTTGTTGTTGACCGGCGCCGACGCCGCCTGTGTCAGCCGGCGGTAGGAATTGACATAGGGCGCGAACATCACCAGCGCGTTCGGCACATGCTTCTGCATGCCGCCGATAAAGTGGAAAAAATCGTCGGTTTCCGAGCCGTCAGCGGCCGAAAAGATGTTCTGTCCGGTCTTCTTGTCGATGATCGACTGATGGATGTGCATGGCGGAGCCGGGTTGCCCCTGGATCGGCTTGGCCATGAAGGTGGCGTAGATCTCGTGCTTCAGCGCCGCCTCGCGAATGGTGCGCTTGAACATGAACACCTGGTCGGCCAGTTCGATCGGGTCGCCATGGCGCAGATTGATCTCCAACTGGCCGGCACCTTCCTCGTGGATCAGCGTATCGATCTCCAGGCCCTGGCTTTCGGAGAAATGGTAGATGTCGTCGATCAGTTCGTCGAATTCGTTGACGCCGGCGATCGAATAGCCGGCGCCGCCGCCGATCGCGCGTCCCGACCGGCCAACCGGCGGGGTCAGCGGATAGTCCGGGTCGGGATTCTTGCGCACCAGGTAGAACTCGATCTCGGGCGCCACCACAGGCTTCAGGCCGAGCTTGTCATAGGCGGCCACCACACGCTTCAACACGTTGCGCGGCGTGAACTCGACCGAGCGTCCGTCCTGGTGGACGAGGTCGCAGATGACCGCTGCCGTCGGGTCTTCTTCCCAGGGCACCACCGTCAGCGTCGACAGGTCGGGCATCAGTTTGAGGTCGCCGTCGTCTTCGGGGTAGTGGAAGCCGTTGCCATCCTCGGGGTAGCCGCCGGATATCGTCGTCATGAAGACTGCCGACGGCAGCGCCAGCGAGGTGTTGGAGGTGAATTTCTTCGATGGCATCATCTTGCCACGCGCGACGCCTGCCTGATCGGGCGTGATGCACTCGATGTCCTCGATGCCGCGCCATTCCAGCCAGGCGCTGACTTCCTTCCAGTTCTTGACGCCTCGTTGGTTTTTCACGAAGGCAGGCGTGCGGGCGCGTCCTCCGCGGCTCGACGGACGGACTTCCTTTTTTGCAGGCGGCATCATTCACCAGATTGGGTTGCGGATTGTGGAGTATAGCCGTGCCCTCCTATGGAAGGGAAGGGGAGCCGCGTCGGGCATTGCCCGGTGCGGTTGAAAAACACGCCAATCGGCTTAGTTTCGGCCGTCCCAATTCCAATCGAGGCGTTCAATGCGGCGCAATGACAAACTGACGACGATCGGCTTCGACGCCGACGACACGTTGTGGCAGAACGAGCAGTTCTTCCGGCTGACGGAAAAGCGCTTTGCCGCCATGCTCGTCGACCATGGCGAAGCGGAGCACATCTCGGCACGATTGCTGGAGGCAGAAAGGCGCAACCTCGCTGTCTATGGCTTCGGCATCAAGGGATTTACCCTGTCGATGATCGAGACGGCGATCGAGGTCACGCAAGGCCGCGTGCCGGGCTCGGTCATAGCGGAGATTCTCGATGCCGGCCGCGAGATGCTGAGCCATCCGATCGAGGCCTTGCCGCACGCCCGCGAGACGGTCGAAAAGCTTGCCGGCGCATTCCGCCTCGTGCTGATCACCAAGGGCGACCTCTTCGACCAGGAGCGCAAGCTGGCTGGCTCAGGCCTTGGCGATCTGTTCGACGCGGTCGAGATCGTCAGCGACAAGAATGCTGCCACCTATAGCAGGCTCTTCAAGCGCCACGGCGATGGTCCGGCGAAAAGCATGATGGTCGGCAACTCGCTGAAGTCGGATGTGGTGCCGGCCATCGAGGCCGGCGGGTGGGGTGTTCATGTGCCGCATGAACTGACCTGGGTGCTGGAGCATGTCGAAGCGCCGGTAACCGAATCGAGGTTCCGCCAGATATCCGATCTCGGACAACTGCCCGGACTGATCGAAAGCATCATCGATCCCTGATCGCCGGGCGATCCGTGGTCGCCCGGCCTTACCTGGTTTCGATTCCGGACGGAAAAACCGCTACACACTTTCCCGCAATTGCCTCAGCGGCCGATCAGGCGATCGATCACCGGTTGCAACCGTTCGGGCGTGATCGGCTTGGCGATCACCACGTCGATGACACCAGACAGGCCCAGGCTTTCCGTGGTGCCATTCTTGGTTGACAGCAGGATTACCGGTGGCAGCGATTTGCCCGAGGCGCGGCGCAACGCGTCGATGCTGGACATCAGATTGTCGCAGTCCTTGTTGTCGGCGCCGCCGTCAAGGACAACCGCGCCGGGAATGAGCGACCGCAAGATCCTTGCCGCCGTGTCGGGAGATTCCGAAATCGGCTTGAGCCCGGATCGCTCGACGATCTTTGAAATCACCACGCGATTGATTGGCGACCTGCCGACGACAAGCACCTGCGACGGATCACGGATCGCCTCGGTGGTTGAGCCGCGGGTCACCAGATTCGGATGTCTTGGAGTCTCGCCTTCGCGATTCACCGGGCACACAAGTCAGCCAAGAAGCTCGCCCCTATTTCAATGCAGAGTTGAATCCGGAGCGCAATTGGCGTGAGATCGCAGCCTATGTCAAGTTGAAATAAAAGTGCCCGAAATCATCGCCGGGACAGTGAATTTCAAGCAACGCTACTGTACTCGACTGTCCACACGCGCATTTCATAAAAAGAAAATTCACCTGCGCAGGGGCTGCGCAGGTGAAGGGTCGGTTGCATGGATTTCAGTCAGCCGTGGCTCTGCTGCGTGACGATCACCGGGATCAGCAGATCGCCCCAGTTGCCGTGGCCGCCGTGATGTCGTGCCGAGCGCACGAGTTCCACCGAGACGCCCGCCTCGACCGCCTTCATAACCGACTGGTTGAGGCGGTGCAGGTCGTTGGCCAGCATGCGGATCGTCGCCTGCTGGTCGACGCTCATCGTTGTCGACTGTTCCTCGGCGCGTTCCTTGACGCGGCTTATCGATGCCATTGGTTTTCTCCTTGTGTCCCAAGCCCTGTCGGGCGTTTCCTCTGAGTTTTTCTGTTCGCTATTCGGCGGCCGGTTTGAACTGCGCGTGCTCCGTCGATTCATGCATGGCGGTGGTCGACGACTGGCCGCCGGTGATCGCCATCGACACGGCGTCGAAATAGCCGGTGCCGACCTCGCGCTGATGCTTGGTCGCGGTGTAGCCATCGGCCTCGGCCGCGAACTCCGCTTCCTGCAACTCGGAATAGGCCGCCATCTGCCGCGCCTTGTAGCCGCGCGCCAGTTCGAACATGCCGTAGTTGAGCTGGTGGAAGCCGGCGAGCGTGATGAACTGGAACTTGTAGCCCATGGCGCCGAGCTCCTTCTGGAACTTGGCAATCGTCGCGTCGTCGAGGTTCTTCTTCCAGTTGAACGACGGCGAGCAATTGTAGGCGAGCAGCTTGTCGGGATGATGCTTGCGCACGCCGTCGGCGAATTTCCTGGCCTGCGCCAGGTCGGGTTTCGAGGTCTCGCACCAGATCAGATCCGCGTAAGGCGCATAGGCGATGGCGCGGGCAATGCAGGGCTCGATGCCGTTCCTGACATGATAGAAACCTTCAACCGTGCGCCCGGCGTCGTAGTCGACGAAAGGCTGGTCGCGCTCGTCGATGTCGGAGGTGAGCAGCTTGGCGGCTTCCGCATCGGTGCGCGCGACGACCAGGGTCGGCGTGCCCATCACGTCCGCCGCCAGGCGCGCGGCGTTGAGGTTGCGGATGTGCGCCGCAGTCGGGATCAGCACCTTGCCGCCGAGATGGCCGCATTTCTTTTCCGACGCCAACTGGTCCTCATAGTGGACGCCGGCGGCGCCCGCCTCGATGAAGGCCTTCATGATTTCGAAGGCGTTGAGCGGCCCGCCGAAGCCAGCTTCGGCGTCGGCAACGATCGGCGCGAACCAGGTTTCGACCGAAAGCCCATTGCCTTCGGAGGTCTCGATCTGGTCGGCGCGCTGCAGCGTCCGGTTGATGCGCTTGACCAGTTCAGGCGCCGCATTGGCCGGGTAGAGCGACTGATCCGGATACATCGCGCCAGCCGTGTTGGCGTCGGCGGCAACCTGCCAGCCCGACAGGTAGATCGCCTTCAGCCCGGCGCGCACCTGCTGCATCGCCTGATTGCCGGACATGGCGCCGAGCGCGTTGACGAAGTCCTCCTCGTGGATGAGCTTCCACAGCCGATTGGCGCCCATTTCGGCAAGGCTCTGGCGGATCTGCACCGAACCGCGCAGACGCTTCACATCCGCCGCCGAGTAGGGTCGTTCGATACCGTCGAAGCGACCTTCCGGCGCCGATGGGACGAGGTTGTAAAAATCAGTCATTGGTCACTCCGAGGAATTGCTGATCTGTGTCAAGGCGTCAATCATTTGGGGGTAGTTGGGTATGACTGGATTTACATTTCTGCGCGACATCAGCCACAAAAATCAGGTAAACTGAGAGGATATAAGAGAAAACCTGTGTTGCGTTTGACAGAAGTGCGTTGTAATTTGTCATTATTGTAAAAGGCCCGTGCCCAGGAATTCGTGTAAATTGCTGTAAAGGACAGTCCGTGGCTGACCAGAAGATCTTCGCCGGGCCGCGCATCCGCCGCATTCGCAACGCCAAGGGCCTGACCCAGACGGCGATGGCCGAGGGTCTCGGCATTTCGCCGTCCTACCTCAATCTGATCGAGCGCAACCAGCGGCCGCTGACGGTGCAGCTGATCCTCAGGCTGGCCTCCGTCTACAAGGTCGATCCACACGAGCTGCAGGGCGAGGCGAGGGGATCTGTCGCTGCCTTGAAGGAAGTGTTCACCGATCCCCTGCTGGTCGGCGAGTTGCCGGGTGATCAGGAACTGATCGAGCTTGCCGAGGCGGCGCCCAATGCGTCCGCGGCGGTGATAAAGCTGTTCCGCGCCTATCGCGAGCAGGCCGAGCGCCTGTCCGACCTCAACGAGCTTTTGGCGCGCGAAGGTCGGGCGACGGCGCTTTCCGGCGCCCGCCTGCCGATCGACGAGGTGCACGAGATTTTCGAGCGCCGGCCGAACCATTTCGTTGCCCTCGAGGAGGAGGCCGCGGCGTTCACCTCGGTGCTCGATCCCGGCGACGATCTGTTCGGCGCGCTGAAGGCCTGGCTGAAGCGCGAATATGGCATCGTGGTCAAGGTGCTGCCGGTCGCGACCATGCCGAACTGGCGCCGCCGTTACGATCGTCATTCGCAGCGCCTGTTCCTGTCCGAACGCCTGTCGCCGTTCGACCAGTTGCGCGAAGTCGCGATGGAGGCCTGCCTGATCCGCATGACGGTCGCGGTCGCCGGCGAGATCCAGGCGCTCAAGCTGAGCACCGACGAGGCGCGCCGCCTGGCCCGCTTCGAACTTGGCCGTTATGCGGCGCATGCGCTGATGATGCCCTATCAGGCCTTTCACGCGGCTGCCGTGCGCGCCCGCTATGACATCGATGTTCTGCGTTCGCGCTTCGGGGTCTCCTTCGAACAGGCGGCCAACCGGCTGACCATGCTGCAGCGGCAGGGTGCCTCGGGCGTGCCGTTTTTCATGCTGGAGGTCGACAATGCCGGCAACCGCTTCCGCAAGGCCGGCAGCCAGGGCTTTCCTCAAAGCCGCTTTGGCGGCGGCTGTCCCAAGCTGCCCGTGCATGTCGCCTTCACCCAGCCCGGCCAGGTCTTCGTCGAGGCAGTGGAAATGCCCGACGGCGCCGAGTTCCTGTGCATCGCCCGCACGCTGGAAGGGCCGCAAGGCGCATTCTCGGAACGCCCGCGCCGCACCGCGCTGCTGCTCGGTTGCGACATCGGCTTTCGTGACGATATCGTCTATGGCGCGGCATTGCCCGGTGCGGCAATCACCGCAAAGGCCGGCACCGTCGCGGCGACGCCGGTCGGGCCTGCTTGCCGGCTTTGCGAACGCGTCGGCTGCCTGGCACGGGCAGAACCGCCGGTGACGCGCCCGCTCGGCCTCGACGAGATGGTGACGGGCCTGAGTGCTTTCGATTTTCAGTGACGCCGTGTTCTTCTGAAATGGAGCAAGGTGCCACAATTGTCGGCGGCCGCTGGCTCAGTTCCGGCCTGCGCCTTTGCGTTACGCGAACAGAGCATCTTTTTGTCGTCCCTTGCGCATCGTCCCGTCCACAAGAGCCCGACAGTGGCAGCCATGATCGATACCGCATCGCCGATCGTCGCATCGCCAGCCGTCTCGCCGCGCGAGGAGCGCGTCGGCATGCTTTTGGTCTTCCTGTCGGCGCTGATGTGGAGTTTCGGCGGCGCCATCGCCCGCTTCATCACTGTCGGTGACAGCTGGACGGTCATTTTCTGGCGATCCGTGTGGGCAGCCGCCTTCCTGGTCTGCTTCATGGTTTGGCGTGACGGCTGGCGTGGCATGCTGAAGCTGTTCCGTGACATGGGGTTGCCCGGCCTTGCCGTCGGGATCTGCTTTGCCACGGCATCGACCGCCTTCGTCGTGGCGCTCGCCTACACCACCGTCGCTAACATCCTTTTGATGCAGGCAGGCGTGCCGTTGCTGGCGGCGCTGTTTGCCTGGGCATTGTTTCGCGAAAGGGTTGGTGTCGCGACCTGGGTGGCAATCGCCGCCGTCATCACCGGCGTCGCCATCATGGTGTCGGAATCGCTCGATGGCGCCGTCTCGCCCATAGGCGATGGGCTGGCGCTGTTGATCGCGGTCATGTTTTCAGTCGCCACCGTCATCACCCGGCGGTTCTCCGGCGTGCGCATGACGCCGGCGACGTGCCTCGGCACCATGCTCGCGGCCGGCTTTGCCGTCTCGCAGGCATCGACCCTCACCGTATCTGTCAGTGACATGGGCTTTCTGTTTGCCTTCGGCGTGGTCAATCTCGGCCTCGGCCTGGCCTTCTTCGCCACCGGCGCGCGACTGATCCCGGCGGCCATCGCGGCGCTGCTCGGCACGTTCGAGCCGATCCTCGGCCCGATATGGGTCTGGCTCATTCATTCCGAGGTGCCGTCGGGGCGCACCATCATCGGCGGCGCGGTTGTGGTCACGGCGCTGCTCGTCCATATCGGGCTCGAATTCAAGCGCCAGGCAAGGCCCGAACGCGCAGGGGTCACCGGGGTGCCGTCACCTAATTGAAGCGGCCTGCAGCTTTGCCATTGACAACGTCGCTGCGGCACGGGCAGGCTGGGAATACGGCAACAACAAGACAGGCGTATCTTGCCAAGTCTCCCAGCCGGTCCGATCGGGACCGGACCATATCGTCGTATCTCTGCCCGCGCCATGGCGAAAGCCTCTGACGGTATTGGCACGCCTCCCAGGCCGCCTCAGGGGCATCCAACCATCTCATCGAACCGCCTGCATGGTCTCGGCAGTTCGCGCTTGTCGCCCCTTGGAAAGCTCAATAGTCTGAAGAAAATGCCGGTCGCGCTGATGTCGCGACGAGCCGGTGAAGGAACACTCATCAAAGGAGAATAGCATGATCCGCAAAGCGCTCTGGCTTTCGGCAACGTCGGCATTCCTGACATTTTTCACCGTCGGCGGTCACGCCGAAGATCGTGTCGTCAACGTCTTCAACTGGTCGGACTACATCGACAGTTCGATCATCGACGATTTCACCAAGGAAACCGGCATCAAGGTCGTCTATGATACCTTCGATTCCAACGAAATCCTTGAGACCAAGCTGCTTGCCGGCGGCAGCGGCTATGACGTCGTCGTGCCCAGCGGCAATTTCCTTGCGCGCCAGATCCAGGCCGGCGTGTTCCAGAAGCTCGACAAGTCGAAGCTGCCCAACATTTCCAACATGTGGGATACGGTTTCGGAACGCACGGCCAAGTACGACCCCGGCAATGAATACTCGGTCAACTACATGTGGGGCACGGTTGGCATCGGCTACAACATCAAGAAGGTGCAGGCGGCACTCGGCACCGACAAGATCGACAGCTGGGATGTCTTCTTCAACCCCGACAGCCTGGCCAAACTGAAGGACTGCGGCGTCTACGTGCTGGACTCGCCGGCCGACATCATTCCGGCTGCACTGAAATATCTCGGCCTCGACCCGAACAGCACATCGCCCGACGATATCGCCAAGGCCGAGGAGACCTTGCTCAAGGTCCGACCTTATATCAGGAAGTTCCATTCCTCCGAATACATCAACGCGCTCGCCAACGGCGATATCTGCCTGGCCGTCGGCTGGTCGGGTGACGTGTTCCAGGCCCGCAATCGCGCGGTCGAGGCCAAGCAGGGCGTCGAGATCGGCTATTCCGTGCCGAAGGAGGGTGCGCAGATGTGGTTCGACCAGATGGCGATCCCTGCCGACGCGCCGCATGTCGCGGAGGCGCTCGAGTTCATCAACTACATGATGAAGCCGGAAGTTATCGCCAAGTCGTCGAACTACGTGCTCTACGCAAACGGCAACAAGGCTTCGCAGCAATTCGTCGACAAGGCACTGTTGGAGGATCCCTCGGTTTATCCTGATGCCGAGACCATAAAGAAGCTCTACACCGTCTCGCCATACGATCCCAAGACACAGCGCGTCATCACGCGCACCTGGACCAAGATCGTCACCGGCCAGTAAGCAATCCGACACGGTCCCGGCAGTCACCTGCCGGGACCGTTTTTACCTGGGGCAAGAAGCAAGAAAATCAGGACGGAGTGGGACATGAAATCGCTTGGCAGCATCCGCAGGGATTTTGCACCGTGGAACGACCCGAACGCCAAGCCGTACATCCAGTTCGACAACGTCACCAAGAAGTTCGGTGACTTCACCGCCGTCAACAATCTGTCTCTGACCATCTTCGAGCGCGAGTTCTTCGCGCTGCTCGGTGCTTCCGGTTGCGGAAAGTCGACGCTGCTCAGAATGCTCGCCGGCTTCGAGGAGCCGACAGCCGGCCGCATTCTGCTCGATGGCCAGGATCTGCGCGGCATCCCGCCCTACCGGCGGCCTGTCAACATGATGTTCCAGTCCTATGCGCTGTTCCCGCATATGACGGTCGAGAACAACATCGCCTTCGGCCTCAAGCAGGACGGCATGCCGAAGCCCGAAATCGCATCGCGCGTTGCCGAGATGCTGAAGCTGGTCAAGCTTGAGCAGTTCGCCAAGCGCAAGCCGCATCAACTGTCCGGCGGCCAGCGCCAGCGCGTCGCGCTCGCCCGCTCGGTCGCCAAGCGGCCGAAGGTGCTGCTGCTCGACGAGCCGCTCGGCGCGTTGGACAAGAAGCTGCGCGAAGAGACGCAGTTCGAACTGATGGACCTGCAGCAGAATCTCGGCCTGACCTTCGTCGTCGTCACCCACGACCAGGAAGAGGCGATGACCATGGCCGATCGCATCGCCATCATCGACAAGGGCGAGGTGATGCAGGTGGCAACGCCGGCCGAAGTTTACGAGGCGCCGGGATCGCGTTTCGTCGCTGGCTTCGTCGGCAACGTGAATATGTTCGAGGGCAAGATCGCGCGTGGCGAGGCGGGCAGCGCCAGCATAGACGCCGGCAACGGCATCACCATCCGCACCGACAATGCCGGCACCGCCGGGGCCGGGACGGCCGTCACCTTCGCCATCAGGCCCGAAAAGATCAAGGTGTCGTCGAAGAAGCCGGCCGAGGCCGTCAACGCCATCGAGGGCGAGGTCTACGATATCGCCTATCTCGGCGACATGACCGTCTATCATGTCAGGCTGGACGACGGCCAGGTGGTGCGCGCCAGCACCATGAACGCGGCCCGCATCACCGAGGATCCGTTGAGCTGGAACGACCGCGCCTGGGTTTCCTTCCGGCCCGACGCCGGCGTCGTGCTGACGCGGTAGGGGGCGACCATGTCGAGCGCCGCCGTCACCACCTCATCAGCCTCGCCGGCATCCAATGCCGGCAAATCCATCCTTGCCAGGCTGGGTGCTGCCTTCGTTGGCCGACTGGTCATCATCATCCCGTATGTCTGGCTGCTGTTCTTCTTCCTCATTCCGTTCGTCATCGTCTTCAAGATTTCGCTGTCGCAGACGGCGATCGCCATCCCGCCCTATACGCCGGCGCTCGATTTCAGCGGCGGCATTTCCGGGTTCCTGGCTCAGCTGAAACAGCTCAGCCTCGACAACTACACCTGGCTGACGCAGGACGCGCTCTACTTCAACGCCTATGTGACCAGCGTCATCATCGCCGCGGTCTCGACGGTCCTGACATTGCTCGTCGGCTACCCCATCGCCTACGGCATGGCGCGCGCGCCGGCGACGATCCGCCCGACCTTGCTGATGCTGGTCATCCTGCCGTTCTGGACCTCGTTCCTGATCCGCGTCTACGCCTGGATCGGCATTCTCAAGCCCGAAGGGCTGCTCAATCAGCTGCTGCTCGCCACCGGCATCATCCACCAGCCGCTGATCATCCTCAACACCTATACGGCGATCTTCATCGGCATCGTCTATTCCTACCTGCCGTTCATGGTGCTGCCGCTCTATTCCGCGCTCGAGAAGATGGACTATTCGCTGATCGAGGCGGCCAAGGACCTCGGTTGCCCGCCGACCAGTGCGTTCTGGAAAATCACCTTTCCGCTGTCGCTGCCCGGCGTCATCGCCGGTTGTCTGCTGGTGTTCATTCCGGCCGTCGGCGAATTCGTCATTCCCGATCTGCTCGGCGGATCGCAGACGCTGATGATCGGCAAGACGTTGTGGAACGAGTTCTTCGCCAATCGCGACTGGCCGGTATCGTCGGCCGTGGCCGTCATCCTGCTGTTGCTGCTGATCGTGCCGATCATGCTCTTCCAGCGGGCTCAGGCGCGCGCTCAGGAAATGGACAGGTGACCTCATGAACGCCACCTGGAGCCGCTTCAACATCACCTCGATCGTGCTTGGCTTTGCCTTTCTCTACCTGCCGATCGTGCTGCTCATCGTCTTCTCGTTCAACGAATCGAAACTGGTCACGGTCTGGGGCGGTTTCTCGACCAAATGGTACGTCTCGCTATTCCACAACCAGGGTCTCATGGACGCGACCTGGGTGACGGCGCGTGTTGGCCTGATCTCGGCCACGGTTGCGACGGTGCTGGGCACCCTGGCGGCACTCACCTTGACCCGCTACACGCGCTTCAAGGGCAGGGTGCTGTTTTCCGGCATGGTCTTTGCGCCGCTGGTCATGCCGGAAGTCATCACCGGCCTGTCGCTGCTGCTGCTCTTCGTCGCCGTCGGGCTCGACCGCGGCTTCCTCACCGTGACGCTCGCCCACATCACGCTGACCATGTGCTTCGTCGCCGTGGTCGTGCAGTCGCGGCTCATGACTTTCGACCGCTCGCTGGAAGAAGCCGCGATGGATCTTGGCGCAACGCCGGTGAAGACCTTCTTCCAGATCACATTGCCGGTCATCATGCCGGCGATCGTCTCCGGCTGGATGCTGGCTTTCACCCTTTCGCTCGACGATCTGGTCATCGCCAGCTTCACCTCCGGGCCGGGCGCGACGACGCTGCCGATGAAGATCTACAGCCAGGTTCGCCTCGGCGTGACGCCGGAAATCAACGCCGCCTGCACCATCCTGATCGCCGTCGTGGCGATCGGCGTCATCATCGCCTCGCTTGCCAACAAGCGGCGTGAGGTGCAGCGCCAGCTCGACGAGCAGGCCGCGCAACGCGGCTGAAGACGAAAAGGCGACCGCTTATTCCCCGGAAACGCCGCGGCTGATCGGGGAAATGAACGGCGTGCTCCAGGTTCCGCCGACGAAGAACGACGACTGGTTGGGGCCTTGCTGGCCGTTGGCCTGCGTTGCCGCCTGGTCAGGCTGAATGACGCCGCCGGACAAGGCCAGTCCGCGCCCGGCGTAGGACGCGATGCCGGACAGCCAGATCTTGTACTTCGCTGAATTGGCCTCGGCCTTGTCGATTCGCGCCACGCCCTTCGAAATGGTGGCCTTGATCTCGGCACCGTCGATCGGCAATGTTCCGTCGGAGACATCGTCGAGCGCGAAGAAGCCGCCCTGTTCGGTATGTTTGAGGAAGGCCGGCAGGTTGAGCTTGCTCAACGCACCCGGCCCGAAGGTCGCCGAGACCGAGCCGTCGGCATTGTCGAAGATGGAATCCCAGGTTCTGCCCGGCCCCTTGAGGATCACCGAGACGGTGCCCGTGCCGACCGGCACCAGCCGCGTCATCCCCGCCGCCGTGCCGAAAGCACCGCCGTCGATGTCGGACGCCAGAAGGCGGATTTCGACCTGCGAGCCTTCCGGCTTGCGATCGAAGCGAAGGCTGGTCTGGATGTTGCCGCCGAAGGCCGAGGCATCGGAGATGTCGAAGACGGACAGACCATCCTTGACCTGTGCGGTGGCGGCGACGTCGGCGAGCTGGATCGGCCCCGCCGTGGCGTGCGCCGCCGACAGCCTGAGATCGAGATTGATCTTGTCGGCGAAACTTGTGTCGATTTCGCCAGGCCCCGCTCCTCCGGTCGGCACCAGCGGGGTGAAGGCCGACAGAAACGATCTGAGGTCGAGCGTGTCGAAGGCGAGCGTGCCGGAGATCACAGGTTGTGCTTCACCAAGCGAGAGGTCCAGCGCACCCATCCCCGGATTGTTGTCGAGTGCAATCGCCGTGTTGTCGAACTTGACGCGCCCGCCGGTCGCGGTGATCTTGCTCGAAATGCTGACCGAGCCGATCGCCGCACCCGGAGCGATGCCGGCCTGCGACCATTCCAGGACACGCCGCAGCGAGGGTGCCGAGAACTTCGCTTGACCGTCGAAATAGGTATTTTCAGACATGCTGGCCGTGCCGTCGAACGAGAAGGTGGCGGGCGCCGCCTTGAAGGACAGTGTCAGCGGCGCCGTGCCGCCGGCAAACAGCACAAGCGGTTTGGCCGAGGCGACGTCCAGCGCGACGCTTTCGCCCCGCCAGATGCCGGTTGCCGACAGCGTCGCATTGCTGTTCATCGCCGCCCAATTTGCCTGACCGTTCAAACTGCTCAGGATCTCGACGTCCTTGCCGCCGATGGAGGCTACCATGCGGCCGTCGCGAAACTCGACCGTGCCGAAGGTGTCGGTAGGCAGCTTGTCGAGGTCCGGTTTGGCGGGGTCGGCGTTGACCAGGCCGCGCGCCGTGTCGATGGAGCGCGTGATGCGCCCGCCGGTCGGGACAGCGGGCAGGAAAAGGCCGGCAGGCGTGCGCTGGACCCGGATCGTCGGCCGCACCAGCCGCGCCGTCGAAAACACCACGTCGCCGCGCAAGGCCGCCATGGCGGAAAGGTCGACCTCGACCCGTTCTGCCTCGACCACCGGCGGCGCCTCGGTGTCGGTCCATTGTGACAGCGTCACATCGGTCAGGATGGCGCGGAATGTCGGCCAGACCTCGATACGCGGCGAACCGTCGATGGCGACACGGAAGCCGCTCCACGCACTCATTTCCCAGGCGATGCGGTCGCGCACGATACGGGTGGAGGCAATCAGCGGCAGGGCGGCAACGACCAGCGCGACGACGATCACGGCAGCGCCGATCGCCCATATTCCGCGCCGGATCATAGATGATGGCATATGGCCCCGTATGCTTCCATTCCGACAATCGCCCGACGGGTGTAACCCCGGTCGTCACCACGGCCCCGGTCGTCACCAGGACTTCCGGCCGTCACTACGACTTCAAGTTGTCACTACGACTTAGGGCTGAGGCATTTCAAGTCTTTATGGCCCGGCGATGGCATTTGCGCACATCTGGTCGCATCAGCCGAACAAAATCTTGCTCTGCTGCGCCGCGATATGCATAAGCGATGGCGACCGTGGAGGAACGATCATGGCTGCCGAACAACCGCTCTGGACACCGACGCAAGACCAGATTGACGCAGCACCCTTGACCGCCTTCACCAAGGCCGCCGGAGTGAAAGCCGGCGTAGCGTTTTCCTCGTATTCGCAGCTTCACGCCTGGTCGGTCGAGGACCGTGAAGGGTTCTGGAGCCTGGTCTGGGATTTCTGCGGCATCGTCGGCGACAAGGGCGATAAGCTGCTCGTCGACGGTGACAAGATGCCCGGCGCTTCTTTCTTTCCCGAAGCGACACTGAATTTCGCCGGGAATCTGCTGAAGAAGACCGGCTCAGGCGACGCAATCGTGTTTCGCGGCGAAGACAAGGTCGAGCGCCGGCTGTCCTGGAACGAGTTGCACGCGCTGACCTCGCGGCTGCAGCAGCTTTTCCTGTCGCTCAAGGTGAAGAAGGGCGACCGCATTGCCGCCATGATGCCCAACATGCCGGAGACCGTCGCCGCCATGCTGGCCGCCGCCTCGATCGGCGCCGTCTGGTCGTCCTGCTCTCCCGATTTCGGCGAGCAGGGCGTGCTCGACAGGTTCGGCCAGATCGAGCCCGTCGTCTTCATCGCGCCGGATGGCTATTGGTACAATGGCAAGGCGATCGAAGTCGCCGACAAGATCGCCGCGGTCGCGGCCAAGCTCGGCACTGTCCACAAGATCCTGGTCGTCGACTATCTCGGCACATCGAGCGATGTTGCCGGGACCATCGACAAGGCGGTGGCGCTGGAAGAGGCGCTGTCGCCCTTCGCCGACAAGCCCGTCGCCTTCGAGCCGCTGCCGTTTTCGCATCCGCTTTACATCCTGTTTTCGTCGGGAACGACCGGCATTCCCAAATGCATCGTCCATTCGGCCGGCGGCACGCTGATCCAGCATGTCAAGGAACACCGGCTGCATGCCGGTCTCACCGACGGCGACCGCTTTTTCTACTTCACCACCTGCGGCTGGATGATGTGGAACTGGCTGGTGTCGGGGCTCGCTTCGGGTGCGACGCTGCTGCTCTATGACGGTTCGCCCTTCTACCCCGACGGCAATGTGCTGTTCGATTTCGCCGATGCCGAGAAGATGACTTTCCTCGGCACCTCGGCCAAGTTCATCGATTCCGTGCGCAAGGCCGGCCTCAAGCCGATCCGCACGCATGATCTGTCCACTGTGCGGGCAATCTCCTCCACCGGCTCGCCGCTGTCGCCGGAAGATTTCCGCTTTGTTTATGACGGCATCAAGAAGGACGTACATCTGGCCTCGGTCTCCGGCGGCACCGACATCGTCTCCTGCTTCGTGCTCGGCGTGCCGACGCAGCCGGTCTGGACCGGCGAGATCCAGGGACCCGGCCTCGGCCTGGCCGTCGATGTCTGGGACGACGACGGCAGGCCGGTCCGACAGGAGAAGGGCGAGTTGGTCTGCGCAAAAGCCTTTCCGGCGATGCCGATCGGCTTCTGGAACGACCCCGATGGCAAGAAGTATCGGGCGGCCTATTTCGAGCGCTTCGACAATGTCTGGTGTCATGGCGATTTCGCCGAATGGACCGAGCATGGCGGCCTCATCATCCATGGCCGCTCCGACGCCACGCTCAACCCGGGCGGGGTGAGGATCGGCACGGCGGAGATCTACAATCAGGTCGAGCAGATGCCTGAGATCCTGGAAGCATTGTGCATCGGACAGGACTTCGACAACGACGTGCGCGTCATCCTGTTCGTGCGCCTGGCCGCCGGCGTGCAGCTCGACGAGGATCTGGAAAAACGCATACGGGCAAAAATCCGTAGCGGCGCGAGCCCGCGTCACGTGCCGGCAAGGATCGTCGCCGTCACCGACATCCCTCGCACCAAATCGGGCAAGATCACCGAGCTTGCGGTGCGCGACGTGGTGCATGGCCGCGCCATCAAGAACAAGGAGGCGCTCGCCAATCCAGAGGCGCTTGAGCTGTTCAAGAACCTGCCGCAATTGGCCGAGTAGCTGCTAATGCATGTCGCTCAAAAGTGGCCCGGTTTTGAGACAACGACATGCATGAAAAAAGACGTTCCGGCATGGTTAACGAAATATCTCGCTAGAATTTACCTAGATTTCATGAGTGGTACACATTCGTAAATTTTCCGGCGCCCCGGTAAGGAGTTGTTAAGGTCCGGCGTCGATAGTCGCAGGTAACTTGAGGGAGAAATCCCGTTCCTCAGCCCCGAGGATCCGAATTCGCTCAAGCCCCCGTTGTGACAGCAATCCCATCTCTTAAGGCGCCTTTGGGCGCCTTTTTCTTTTTATCGGGATCGAAGCGTGGAGGGCTGATCTATTCCGCAAGGACACGGGTCGATGGAAAAGCCACCTCGACCAAGGTGCCTTCGCCCGGTGTCGAATTGATGGTGAACCGGGCACGGTTGGCTTCCACCATCGCTTTGGTCAAAGGCAGTCCAAGCCCGGTGCCGTCGCCGCGTCCGCGCTTCAGCGCGTTGATCTGCTTGAACGGCTTCAGCGCCTGCTCGATCTCGGCATGGCTCATGCCGATGCCGGTGTCGCGCACCCGCATGACGACGTCGCCCGACGTCTCATAGGCGGTCGAGACGATCACCTGGCCGCCGGCCTGGGTGTAGCGGATGGCATTCGACAGGATGTTGAGCGCGATCTGGCGCACGCTGCGCAGGTCCGCCACCACTTCCGGCAGCCGCGAAGCGAAGCTGGAGCGGATGATGACCCGTTCGCGATTGGCCTGCGGCTGCATCATCGCCACCGTCTCGGCCAGCGTGTCGTTGAGCGACACCGCCTCATAGGCCATCTCCTGCTGGCCGGCCTCGATCTTGGAGATATCGAGCAGGTCGTTGACCAGGTCGAGCACATGATTGCCCGAGCGGTTGATGTCGCGCAGATAGTCGCGGTAGCGGTCGTTGGCGACAGGTCCGAACTTCTCGTCGACCATCAGTTCGGAAAAGCCGATGATGGCGTTGAGCGGGGTGCGGATCTCGTGGCTGATGCGGGCGAGGAAATCGGTCTTCTGCGAGGACGCGCGCTCGGCCACCGCACGTGCCTGCGTCAAGTCCTCTTCGGCCCGCTTCCACTGCGTGATATCGCGAACGACGGCGCAGAAGCCGCTGTCGTTGGGCAGCCGGCCGATGGTCATGAACAGCGGAATGAAGCGGCCTTGCGATTCGCGCCCGATAACCTCGCGGCCGTCGTTCATGACACTCGCCACGCCGGGCTCGGACAGTCCGTTGAGATAGTCGCGTGCCGCGCGCTGGCTTTCGATGGCAAACAGCGAGGCGAACGGCTTGCCGGTCACATCGTCGCTGTCGAAGCCGAACAGTGCTTCGGCCGGCCGGCTGATCGATCGGATGGTGCCGTCACGGCCGATCAGCACGACGCCGTCGGTGGCGGTGTCGATAATGGTGCGCATCTCGGCGATGCGCGCCTTGAGCTCGGAAATATCCGGCTGCGTCTGCTCGTCGCCAACCACATGCAGGCTCGCCGGCGCATCATCCTCGCCGGAGCGTCGCACGACCAGCATCAGCGCCTTGCCGTCGCGCCAGGGGACAGAGCGCAAAATGGCCTCGATCGGGAATTCCTGTCCATCACGCGTCTTCAGCCGCAGCGCGCGATCGGTGCCGTCGGAAACGCCGTCGTCGGCATAGGGGTCGGCAAACAACGCGCCGAGGCCGCCGGCATCCGCCAGATCGTCGAGCGCCTCGTAGCCGGTCAGGCTGAGGAATTCCTCGTTCGCATAGTGCAACTGGTCTCCGGAATGGATGAGCAGCGGCACGGGCAGCTTACCGAGCAGCGACGTGTCCGGGGCCTTGTGTTCATCTCCCGCGGAAAACGCCGAAGGCACGAACCCTTCGGCCTTGAGCGGCGGAACCTGCAGGCGAGGGCGCTCGACGCGTATTTCCGCAGCGTCGCCTGCATTGACGGCTTGCTCGGCAACCGCCTGCTCGTCAGGCGATGCGGCTTCCTCGTCGGGCTGCGCCCAATCCTCGCTGTCTTCGGCATCGCGAAAATCTGCTGACGTCATGCTGTCGTCATCGAGGACGTCATGTGTCGCGTCAGTGGCTTCAGGCTCTTCGCCGGGCGAAACCGCAGCGGTGTTCTCTGGTTCCGCCGCCCCGGGGCCACGTTCGTCATCTTGGCCGGCATAGTCCAGCAACGAGCCCGTCACATTCATCCCAGGGGGGGCTTCACGAGCCGCTTCGTCCGGGTGACCGTCAAGCCGTGCCAGATCCTGCTCGTCTTCGGCATCGACATCGGTCTCGGATGGCTCGACCGGTTCGTTCTCTGGCCCTGACGCAGGGGTGCCGCCGGTGCGCATCGGGTCGTCGGACGCCTTGACCGGAGCCTCGGTCTCCGCTGCCGACGCCTCAGCAGTCTCAGTCTCTGGTGGCTCGACCGGAGCACTCTCCTTCTTCAGCCGCTCGCCGATTTCGCGGAAGGCGCTGCGTTCCAGGGTCGAGAGGCCCTTGTCGTTGGCTGGCTGCCGATGTTCGGCGAGCCGGATCACCTTGTCGGCAAAGCGCCGCTCCTGTTTCGGCACGATGGTCAGCGCCGGCACCTCGCCCTTGAACGGATCCGATGCCTGAGCGTCCTCGGCCCTGGGCTCCTCAGCCTTCGGCTGTTCGAGCGCGGGTTGGATGACTTGCGGTTCCGGCGTTGCCGGCGCCCGGCCATTGGGCACCAGCGCCATGCCGATGGCCTCCGGATCGACGACCGCGTCGCTGGCGCGGGCGACGCCGAAGCCGCGGAAACCCTCGAAGGCGCGGCTGCGGCCATAGACAGGCAGCGCCGCCAGGTCGACGGGTATCTTCAGATCGGTGCCGACGACCGGCCACAGCACCGAGCGTCCGGACCAGGTATCGCGCCGTTCGAGGAGCCCCGATATCTCGCCCGAGGGGTCGAGGCCGAATGTGGCGGCGACATCCCTGAAGCGTCGGCCAATCACGTCGGCCGCCGGCTTGCCGACGATGTCGGCGAATTCCGGCGACAGCGCGCTGAACTTGCCTTCGGCATCGGTGCGCCAGACGAAGCGCACCGGCGCCGCTGCGCGGTCTATCGCCGAGACGGTCGTCGGCGTGGCCGCGGAGGTGGACTGGACTTCCAGGGCCGCCGGTTCTTGAGGCGCTTCAGGTCCGGACGCAGCTGGTCGCGGCGCCTGTTCCCCTCCGTCCTCGCCGGCGTTGAAGTACCAATGGTCGTGTTGCGCCGGTGTGGGCTCTGCTGCCGCCTGATCGCTATTGGCAGCCGTCGGCGCCTGCCCGATCGCGTCGGTGATCGCATGCGGCTGCGATGCGGCGACGTCCTCGGTCGGCAGTGCGGCGCCTGGTTCCTCGGTCGGTGTCTCGCGACCCTGTTCCGGCTGCGAAGCCGCATCGCCAGCTGGTGCCGCCTCGGCAATGGTTTGCGTGAGGTGTTCGCCCGCAGGGGCTGTGTCGTCGAGCTGGTCCTCGTCGATCACCACCAGCAGATGCCGCTCCTCGGTCAATCTTGCCAGACCTGCCGGGTAGGAGGCCGTGCCGCCCGGGACAAGGCGCTTGACGATGCGGTCGCTCTCGGCTGCGACGTCGGCAACCAGTGCTGCCAGCGTCTCCGGCCGGATGCCCAGTGCCGAAAATCCTTCCGAGGCCGCCTCGACGTTGCCCCTGGCATCGACAAAGGCGATGAAATGACCGTCCTCGGTGAAGCCGCTAATGGCGCGCGCGGCGATTTCGCCGGCACTGCGTGACCCTGTCTGAGCCGCCGGCACTGCCAGCATGATCGCCTTCTCGGCGTCCGGCATGGTCACCGCACTGGCCAGGAAGCCGACGGCGCGGCTGGTCATGCCGGTCGCCAGCCGCACCATGATGGCGCGGTCGCTGCCAATCTCGGGAAATCCACTGGTCGCCATGATCTGGCGCCTGGCGATCACGGGCAACTGCGCCGAGGCGCCTATGATCGCCTCGATGTCGGGATAACCGAACATCGCGGCTCCTGGCCCATTGGCCCAGATCACCTGCTCCAGATCCGCCGACAGGATCGCGATCGCGTCGCCTGCGGCAAAGCGCTGGCGGACCGCGTCGAGCACGGCGACATCGAGGAAGGAATATTCGGACGGCATGCGCTTGGCGGACCTCACGGAGCGGCGATTTTGCAGTTAACGCTTTGTTAATAAAAGCCGGAGGCGCGAAGGTCCACAAGCCAGAACGTGCAAAGGCTGGAATCTGGGCTCTTGGTTAACGGCCCAAAAGAAATTTATGGTGCACTGCAACAAAGATATTGCAATGCACAAAATTTGCCTTTATATTGCCATCATACATGAACGAGACGGCTTTCTGTCAAAGCCGCTGCCGCTGAAAAGGATGGAAAATGTCCAGGACCAAGACCGCCGAGACGATCGAAAACGTTGAATTCCCGAGCTTCGACGCTTCCAAGGCGACTGACCAGATTCGCGCTTTCGCCGAAAAGGGCGTTGAGCAGTCGAAAGAGGCTTATGCCAAGCTGAAGACCGGCGCCGAGGAGACCCAGAAGGCTCTGGAGTCGACCTACGAGACCGCCAAGACCGTTTCCAACGACCTGTCGCTCAAGACCATCTCCGCTTTGCGTGCCAATGCCGAGGCCGGTTTTTCCCACCTCGAAGCCCTGATCGGCGCCAAGTCGCTGTCGGAAGTCGTCGAGCTGCAGACCGCCTTCCTGCGCAAGCGCGTCGAATCGACCGTCGAGCAGGCCAAGGACTTCCAGGCCGTTGCCTCCAAGGCCGCCGAGGACGTCTCCAAGCCGATCAAGACCGCCTTCGAGAAGGCGATGAAGGAAATCAAGGTTGCCTAACATTTGCGCATGATCTGAAGATGCAACAAAAGGTCGCATTTTCTTAAAAACGATCAGGTGTATGATGGCAGCCATCAAGGAATACCCGGTGAGTGGAACCTCCTCCCTCTGCTCCCCGGGGTGACCAGCCAGCACCTCCTCCCGCTGGCTCGTAACAGGGAAAGGCCGGCACCTCCTCCCGCCGGCCTTTTTCTTTGTCCGTCGCCTGGTCCTTGCCTGCGCCTTCTTGCTGGGCGAATGCCGCGCCGATGTTGGGAAGTGACCTTTGCTTTCCAAAAGCCTTGAATTAGAATCCATAAGCCCGTAAGGACGCATCGCCGAACGACAGAGCGGCGGATGAGTTTCTGTTTCGATCCGCTCAGGCAACGTGCCGTTGTAGCTCAGATGGTTAGAGCGCCGGATTGTGGATCCGGAGGTCGCTGGTTCGATCCCAGCCAACGGTACCATAAATAGCGACATCAAAGACTTAAAGGCTTCTGGTTAGCTAGGCTGGCTTGGGTGTCGGTGCGTCCTATGGACGTGTACCATTCTGGTGCCATAGGGAGGCCGTCCAGCTATGACGGTCAACAAAATGGCGGTTAGCCCGGAGCGAACCCTGCCAATGACGTCAGCCGTCGTTTCGCCTGAGATCTTTGCGCAGCCAAAAAAGCCGTCGTCCACACGGAACCTTTGCTTGCGGAAACCGCAGGCCAAGTTGCTACCCTCTCGCCGGGAGCGGCATTGCTGGCCTGGTGGTGCGCCGATCTGGTTCCGACGCAAAAGCTGCGTTGGCCGCGGCCGGTGCCCTAATTCCCTTCTTGGCCAAGACAGATACTCCAGCGTTCAGTTGGGCTCCAGTGCGTACCGCCTCATTTTCAGCAGCCCTGTATGAGGCGATCTCGAATCATCTCTGCAATCGGGATCGCCGAGGTGGCGGCGGGGGAAGGCGCGTTGCAGACGTGCAGCATGCGGTCCGTTTGTGCGAACAGGAAATCATGGATGAGGGCACCGTCCTTGCGCACGGCTTGCGCGCGGATGCCTGCTTCGTGCGGGAGCAGGTCGGCGAGCTCGAGGCTCGGACAGTATTTCCGGCACTCCTCCAGATAGCCTGGCTTCCAGAGCGAGTTGCGGAGTTCCGTTACCGCAGATCCGCGGTTGGCGAACACGGTTTTCCAGAAGCCGGGAAACAGCGCGTAGTCGGCCATGTCCGAAACATTGAACGAAAGCCGTGGATAGCCTTCGCGGGCAAAACCGATAACGGCATTCGGCCCGACCGTGACGCTGCCGTCGATCATCCGCGTCAGGTGCACGCCAAGGAAGGGCAGGGCTGGATCCGGGACGGGATAGATCAGATGGCGGACGATGTCGTTCTTCGATGCGGGAAGGCGATAGTATTCGCCGCGGAAGGGAACGATGCGATGCTCGATTGAAAGCCCGGCGAGCACGGCCAGCCGGTCCGATTGGAGACCGCCGCAGACCACCAGTTTTTTCGCCTGCCAGTTTTCGCCGGCCGACGCGATATCGACGGAATCGATGACTTCGCGAATGCCGGTGACGCGCGTCGACAGGCGGATCTCGCCGCCAAGCGCCCTGATGCGCCGCCCCATGGCTTGGCAGACATCGGCATAGCTGACGATGCCGGTCGAGGCCACGAAAAGCGCGCCGAGACCGCGGATGTTCGGTTCCCGCTCCTTCAATTCACCCTCGCTGACGCGCCGGACTTCGATCGTGTTCTGCTTCGAGCGTTCGTGGAGCGCCTCCATGCGCTGCACTTCGAGTGCGGAGGTGGCGACGAGCAGTTTGCCGCAGACATCGAAGCGGATGCCGTTCTCCTGGCAGAAGGCCTTGGTGGCATCCGCGCCCTTGCGGCAGAGCTCGGCCTTCAGGCTGCCTGGCGGATAGTAGATGCCGGCATGGATGACACCACTGTTGTGGCCGGTCTGGTGCTTGCCGAGAGCCTCCTCTTTTTCCAACAGGATCAGGCTGCAGCCGGGATATGTTTCCAGCAGCCGCATGGCCGTCGCCAGGCCGACGATGCCGCCGCCGATGACGCAGTAGTCGAAAATCATTGTTGTAGCCCTTGCCTGCCCGATTATGCGTGCGCCGTCTGACGATCGCCATAGCCGAAATAGGCCTTTTCCAGCGCATGTCCGTCGGCAAGCTCGCTTGCCGAACCCTCCAGCGCGTTATGGCCGTTGCGCGGCACGTAGACGCGGGAAGCGAGGTCGAGAATGCGAGCGGTGGACCGTTCGACGACGAGCAGGGTCAGCCCGCTGGCGTTAAGCTGGCGGAGGCTTTCGTAGACCTGGTCGATCACCAGCGGCGCAAGGCCAAGCGACGGTTCATCGATCATCATCAGCGACGGGCGCTGCAGGATGGCGCGGGCGATAGCAAGCTGCTGCTGCTCGCCGCCGGAAAGGTGGCCGGCAACGCCGCGGTAGCGGGTCCTGAGGATCGGAAAGATTTCCAGAACCCGTTCCCAGATCGGCGGCCGCTTCGGCCTTGTCCTTGCGGATCATGCCGCCGAGCAGCAGGTTCTTCCGCACCGTCAGTGTCCGGAAGATACTGCGGCCTTCCGGCACCAGTGCCAGGCCCTTCCGGCATAGCTTTTCCGGCGCCTGGCCGGCGATCGACTCGCTGTTGAAGACAAGCGTGCCCCCGGTCGGCGCCATGAGCCCGGGAAATTGATTTCAGAAGCGTGGATTTGCCGGCGCCGCGATCTGGCCTCGTCGTTCCCGGCAAGCAGCAGCTGACGATCAATCTCCTCGCGTGGTATCGACATCTCACGGCGGCCAGATATCGCTGCCCTGATATCAAGTGCGTAGACCGGACGCCGCTGCGGAATACCAAAGGTTAGTGCTCTTTGACAATCTTCCCCTTCACCGAAGCCACCCCGATCCAGTTCCAGCAGCCCCTGCCGAGGACCTCGGACGTCGTGATCATCGGCGGCGGGGTCATTGGCGTGACCACGGCACTGTTCCTGGCGCGCCGGAACGTCTCGGTGACGCTGCTGGAAAAGGGACGCATCGCCGCCGAGCAATCCTCGCGCAACTGGGGCTGGATCCGGCAGCAGGGCCGCGATGCCGACGAACTGCCGATCGTCATCGAAGCGCAGCGCCTCTGGCGGCAACTGGCACAGGAATGTGGCGAGGACATAGGACTGAAGCAGACGGGCGTTACCTATCTTGCGCGAACAGACAAGGAGATGGCCGGTTTCGCGAAATTCCTGAAGATCGCCCAGGCTCATGGCGTCGACACGCGTCTCCTCGACCAGGGTGAGCTGGCAAGCCTGATCCCGGCCATGTCGCGACTGTTCAAAGGCGCAATGATCACTCCATCGGACATGCGGGCAGAACCTTGGGTCGCCGTGCCCGCGCTTGCTCGCCTGGCGGCCCGCGAAGGCGCGACGATCATCGAGAATTGCGCGGCACGTATGCTCGACATCTCCGCGGGACGCATCAGTGGCGTCTGGACCGAGAAAGGGCTCATCGCGGCCTCGAGCGTCCTCGTCGCCAGCGGCGCGTGGACGTCGCTGTTCCTGCGCGCCCACGGCATCTCGATTCCGCAGCTCAGCGTCAGGGCGACCGTCGCTGCGACAGCGCCGATGGCGGAAATCCACGCCGGTGCCGCCGCGGACGAACGCATCGCTTTCCGGCGCAGGCAGGATGGCGGGTACACGCTCGCATCGGGAGGCAGCAGCCAACTCTACATAGGGCCGGACGCATTTCGCCATGCAGGCAAATATGTCAGCGCCCTGATGGCCAATCCGTTCGGCACACGCTACCTGCCGGCCGCGCCGCGAGGCTACCCGGACGGCTGGTCGACCCCGCGCAGATGGAACGCGGATGAAGAAAGCCCTTTCGAACGGATGCGCGTCCTCAATCCAGCTCCCGAGACGTCGGCGCTCCGCGCCATCGACGGCGGGTTCAGGGAGCTTTTCCCTCAGTTCACGACCGTACCGCTCAAGGCGAGCTGGGCGGGCATGATCGATGCGATGCCTGATGTCGTGCCCATCGTCGATCGCGCCGCTGCGATACCAGGCCTCGTTGTCGCGACCGGGATGAGTGGCCACGGCTTCGGCATAGGACCCGGAATGGGCCGCATTCTGTCCGATTTGATCCAGGGCAACGAGCCCAGGCACAATCTCCACAGGTTCCGTCAATCCCGTTTCAGCGACGGCAGCCCGATCCGATTGGGACCATCGCTGTAAGTATTTCTGCGGCCCGCCAGCCCATCCGCTCTGGGCTTGAAGAACCGGACGAGGGCTCAGGTGCCGCATGCCCGGGCGTAGATCTCGATGCTTCGCTGGACGTGATCGATCGCGATCTCCTCGACGTCGCAGCCGCGGGCGGCCCAAGCGAGCGCCGAAGGCAGGTGCTGGAGAAACAGCATCACCGGCACCTTGCGGCCCTTCAACGCGTCGAAGAGCCGGTCGCAGGCGGCACGGGCTTGCGGGGTCGCCCAATAATATCGGATGCGATCGGAATAGGAGTAGTGGCGCAGCGTCCGTCTGTCGGCATCGCTGCCATGATAGTGGCTTGCCCAGTTCTTGGGCACGGCTTGCATCAGCTCTTCCATGGCCTGATAAAGCGGCCGCTGGCCATAGAAAGGCACCAGATCGGAAGCGATCAGGTCGAGCGCGTACAGCGCCTCGCGCAGTTTGAAGGTCAGCTCGGGGCCGACCTTGAGGATGGCGAAGCCATCCTCGACGAGTTCACGCAGCGGCCTCTCGCCCTGATAGTCCGTCGAATGGGCTTCGAAAATGAGCGACGGCAATGTGTTCAGAGTTGCTGCCAGATCGCTGGCCTTGGTCCGATCGTAAAAAATCACATTCTGGTTGCCGAACTCCACGCCCGGCTGCACGACAAGCCCGATGACGCGGGAAAACGCGCTTTCAAGCCCGGCGGCCTGGAATGCTTTGGCGTGAATGGCATGTGTCTGGCGAGCCGCCTCCGGACTGGTCGGGGTGATCGCATCCAAAGCGTGATCGGCGCCACCGGGAGGCGGCACCTCCGTCCCGATGATGTAGACCGGGCTTGCCCCGCCGCTCTGCGCGGCCGCCTGTTCCGCGACGCCCGCCATTCTGGCTGCGCGCTCGGCCACCGTATGGTCGTCTAGCGCCGCCGGTTCACCCGCGCAGCCCATCGACGCATCGAGGTGGATCTTGCGGAAGCCGGCGCGGACATAAGCATCGATCATTGTCCCGGCCTGCGCCATCGCCTCCTCGGCGGGCCGGTCTTTCCAGGGATTGGGACCGAGATGATCCCCGCCAAGCACGATCAGCTCTGTCGGGCACTGCTCGACTGCCGCGAGCGCTTTCACCATCGCCGCGAAATCGGACGGCGTCATGCCCGTATAACCGCCCAGATGATTGACCTGGTTGCACGTCGCTTCGATCAGGACGGTGGTGCCGGTTTCCCGGCCGTGGCGCAGTGCAGCTTTGAGCACCAACGGGTGTGCCGAACACACCGAGGTCACCCCGATTTTCTTGCCTTCCCTGTGCAGGGCCGGCACATCTTCGATCGCCACACGCATCAGCTTCTTCTCGCCGTTCTTGCCATGAAATCTTCCAGTTCGGCCCGCGTGCCGGCTCCCTCCATGGGACCGAGGCGTGTGACGTTGCGCGCCCCTGCCGCATTGGCGAATTCGAGCGAAGTCCGCAGCGGCATCCCCAACCGCCGGCATGCGACATAGGCTCCGCCGAAACAGTCGCCGGCGCCGGTGGGGTCCGTTTCCTCGACGATGAGGCCGGGACAATCGGCACTGGCGCCCGTGCTTTGATGGGCTGACGCGCCATGTTCGCCACGCTTCACGGCGATCTCCTTGACCCCTCGTTTGAACAGCGCCTCGATTGCGCGTTCCTCGCCATCCATGCCGGCGGCCAGGAACAATTCATTGCCCGACGGCAGCAGCAGGTCCGCTTTGTCCACCAGGCTCGCGAATTTCTCCTCGGTCTGGCCGTGCGCCAGTAATTCTTTGCGCAGGTTCGGATCGAGCGACAGGGTGCCGCCGCGTGCCTTGATCAGCGGGATCGCGCGTTCGGTGATCGCCCAGGCCGCGGGGCTTGCGAACACCGTTCCCATGACGTGGATATGCCCGCAACGCGCGATCAGCGCCTCGACCTGCGGGGTCCATTCCAGTCGAGCGGCGGCGGATTTGGCGATGTTGTAGACGAAATCGCGGCTTCCGTCCGTGCGGTAGCGGACAAAGGCGCTGCCCGTCGGATAATCCGCGGAAACAGCGATGGCGGAAGTGTCTACGCCGTCTCGCTTCAGGCGCTCCATATTGACCGCGCCGAAATCGTCGTCGCCCACCACGCCCACCATTGCCGCCGCTCCGCCCATACGCGCGCATTGATCGATGAAGATGGCGGGCGCGCCGCTCGGAAAGGGACCAATGAGGTCGATCGGTTCCCGGAAGCCGGTGCCTGTCTGCCTCGCGACGATCTCTACCAGGATTTCTCCAATCGTCACGGTTGGCCCGAGCGAGTCCGGTGCAAGCGTTTGGGGGAGGTCGTTCATCAAGCGTCCAATCCTGGGTGTGGTGTCGTTTGCGGTTTCACGACGCCGAGGCGTCTGGACCGGAAACCGCGTCCTTGTTGAGCATCTGGTTGTCGAGCGACATGAAGCGTTGATGCATCATGCAAGCGGCTCCGAAGGCAGCTCCATAGATGGCGCTCTCGTTGAAAACGATCTCGGGGATAGGAAAGGTCGCGGCCTGGAGCTCGCGGATATGCGCGTCGACCCGTGCGGCGACCAATGGATACAATTCCGCGACGGACCCGCCCAGCACGATGCGGTTCGGGTCGATCAGCCGCGAGATCTGCACGACTGCAAATGCGAACAAGACAGCCCATTCTTCGGCGAGCTGCACCGCTTGAGGAACACGATCGCGGACGTCACGCAGGAACAAGTCCAAGTCGGCGTCCGGCCTGTACTGGCGATAGGATGACAGGATGCGGTCGCGCCCGAAGGCCTGCTCCAGATTCCGGTATGTCGGGTTCCGTGTCTTGAGGTGGCCGACTTCTCCGGCCAGGCCATTGCCGCCGCGGAACAACTTGCCGTCGATCACAATTCCGCCACCGACGCCGTTCTCGATGACCATGAAGAAGGTGACGCCGCTCGCCGCTTCCGGCTGGCTGTATGTGATGCCGATGCCGAATGCGTTGCCGTCATTTTCCGCGGATACCGGAATCTCGGCCGGAAGAAGGCTGCGGGCAAGGCCTGTGAGATCGACATTGCGCCACCCCAGGATCGGTGCGACGTGGATGAAACCGTCCTGGTTCATTTGTCCGGGCACCGCGATGCCGATGCCCTGACATCGCGCCAGGCTATCCTTCCGCATCTCGAGAAACACCTGTTCGATCGCCATGTGGACCGCGGCCTCCGGATCGCTGTCGTGTCCTTCGAAGCGCGTCATGGCGCTGCGAACGATCTTGCCCGCGAGATCGATCTCGATGCATGTCATATGTTCGACACCGATCTCTATGCCGGCGAAGAAAACGGCTTCAGGCACGATTTCCACGAGGATACCCGGTCTTCCGGCCCTGGGCTGGCCCGCCGGATTCGCGATATCGTTCTCCGCTACTTCGCGAACGAGTCCGGCCTCGACCAACTCCAGGACGATATTGCCGGCGGACGAGCGGTTGACCCCCATATGCCTGGCGAGATCGGCCCGGCTCAAAGGGCCGAAGCGGTGGAGCGCGTTCAGCGTCGCTACCGAATTGCTCTGGCGGATCCTGCGAGGCGAGCTGCTGGCGAAGGTTACATGGTTCATGGCGGACTCCGCATGTTCGTTCCCAGCCTATACTTCACCCGAGCTTGTTTTTCCTCCGGCAACGCAAAGTCCTCAAAAGAATGAACCGCCTGATGTCGGAAGCAAGCAATTCCCGCTGCGCCGGACGCGAAGGAGAATGCCGCGAGCGAGCGGCATCCTCCTGTTGGAGCGTCAATTGCCGACAAGCACCTTGTCGACATTCTCGGAGGTCACCGCCAGCCACGGCACGTAGTAATGCTGGTCCTTGCCGTCGTTCCAGGCGAGCTTGCCGCCGTTTACGTCCCAGACAGCCGCGCGCGGCTTGTAGCTGTCGCCGACGATCTTGTGCAGCGCGAGGTCGATCGCCCCTTGCGCCTGTCCGTTGGCATCCTGGAGGATGGACATCGACTGTTCGCCACGCTTGACGGCTTCAAGCGCGTCCTTGATGCCGTCCACGCCGGCGACCGGAACCGTCTTGGGATCCAGGCCGTGGTTGCGGATGCCCTCGATGGCGCCGACGGCCATCTCGTCGTTTTCGGCCAGGACGCCCTGGATCGCATCGCCATGCGAGGTCAGGAAATTCTCCATCAGCGTGATGGCCTCGGCGCGTGACCAGTTGGCGGTGTTCTGCTCCAGGATGGTCACTCCGGGATTTTCCTTCAGCACCTTCTGGATCCCTTCAAGCCGCTGTACCTGGGCCGACTGGCCCAGCATCCCTTCCAGGATCACGACCTTGGCCTGTGGGCCGGCCTTGTCGATCACCGCCTTGGCCAGCATTTCGCCGGCCTCGACATCGTTGGAATTGATGTAGGCGTCGTAGAGTGCGGTGTTGGAAACCATCGTGTTGGAGCCGAACACCGGGATGCCGGCTGCCTTCGCGCGCTCGATCGGTTCATTGCCGGCGTCGATGTCGACCGGGATGAAGATGATCGCGTCATATTTTTCGGTGATGGCTGTGTCGAACAAGTTCGACTGCGTCAGCACGTCCTGGCGACCGTCGAGAACTGTCAGCGTGGCGGTACCGTCCGCAAGCGCGGGGTGCGCCTTGGCGGCATCGGCCCACAGAACATTGTACTCGGTGTTGAGGCTCTGGACGATCGCCGCGATCTTCAACGTCTTGGCGTCGGCCGAACTCCCCCCGAACACCATGCCTGCAAGGGCAAGGCCGGCCGCTGCTCCCATCAGGAAGCGTCTTGTCGTTTTCATGTGCATTTCCTCCATGTTGCGTGCGGCCGCGCCGCTTGCGCCTGTTACTCTCTCCCGGCTCGGGAGCGGTCGATCAGCACCGCGAGGACGATGATCGAACCCTTGATGATCTGCTGGTAGTATGAGGACACCCCCATCAGATCGAGACCGTTGCTGATCATGCCGATGATCAGCACGCCCACCAGCGTATAGCCGATGCGGCCGATACCTCCGGTGAGGCTTGTTCCGCCGATGACCACCGCCGCGATGGCATCGAGTTCGTAGCCGATGCCCGCCTGTGGCAGGGCGGACGTGGTGCGGGCCGTCAGCATGACACCCGCGAGACCGGCCAGCGCGCCCATGATGACGTAAACCGAAAAGATGATGCCGGTGGTGTTGATGCCGCTCGTCTTTGCACTGCGCGGGTTTCCGCCCACCGCATAGACCCGTCTTCCGTAAATGGAGTAGCGCAGGACGATCGCCGCGACAGCGAAGACGACGGCGAAAATGATCACCGGTACCGGTATGCCGAGCACGAGACCCTGGCCGAGCCAGCGGAATTCGAGGCTGAGATTGGGAATCGGGCGGCCGCCGCTGTAAAGCAGCGTCGCGCCGCGCGCCACGCTCAGCATTCCGAGCGTGGCGACGAAGGCCGGCACCTTGAAGTAGGCGATCAGCCCGCCATTGACGGCGCCGCAAAGCGCGCCCACGGCGACGCCGGCCGCGACTGCTAGGAGCGGATTGAACGCATCCGCGCCGGTGACCAGGCTGGCCGCCACGGCGCCGGCCAGCGCCAGGAGCGAACCGATGGAGAGATCGATGCCGGCCGTCAGGATCACGAAGGTCATGCCGACAGCCAGCACACCGTTCATGGAGACCTGCCGCAGAACGTTCAGCAGATTGTTGGTGGACAGGAAGTTCGGCGACGCCAGCGACAACATGACGAACAGCAGGATAAACGAGATGACGATGCCATAACGGGCGATGAACTTTCCCAGGCTCATGCCGCTCATGCTTTGACTGGCGGATACCATTGGATTCTTCTCCACGAAATGGATCGTCTGGCTAGGAAGCCAGATGAACGAGGGTTTCCTGGGTGGCCTCGGGTCCGGCGACCTCGCCTGCGATGCGGCCCCGGCGAAAAACAACGATGCGATCCGCATTGGCGAGGATTTCGGGCACCTCGGACGAGATCATCAGCACGGCGTTTCCCGCCTTCACGAAATTGCCGAGGAAGGCGTAGATCTCGCGCTTGGCGCCTTCGTCGACGCCGCGTGTCGGCTCGTCGCAGATCAGGATCCTGGGGTTGGTATCGACACAGCGCGCAAGGACAACCTTCTGCTGGTTGCCGCCGCTCAGGGATTGGACGGGCAGGTCCGGCGACGCCGTCTTGATGGAGAAGCGCTTGATGTGCTCGACCACGCTCCTGGCTTCCGCCGATCCGTTCATGAAGCCCTTGCGCGCATAATGCGGCAGGTTGGCCACGGTGATGTTGTGGGCGACCGACGCGGTCAGTGACAGGCCCGTCTGCTTGCGGTCCTCCGTGACCAGCGAAATGCCGGCGCCGATGGAATCGGCGGGCGTCTTGAGATCGATGGGCTTGCCCTCGATCAGCACCTGGCCGGAATCCCGCGGCTCGTTTCCGTAGAGCGCATTCACGAACTCGCTGCGACCGGAGCCGAGAAGCCCGTATATGCCGACGATCTCTCCCGCATGAACGGTCATGTCGATGTCGGCGAACTTTCCCTTCGATGCAAAGCCGCGGGCTTCGAGCAGGGGTTTCTGCGGGCCGGTATCCTTCGGTTCGCGATGATGGTCCAACAGGTCGCGGCCGACGATCGACCGGATCAGGCCCTTGCGGTCGATTTCGGAAATCGATCCGCCGCCTACGAAACGGCCGTCGCGGAAGACCGTATAATCGTCGGCGATCTCGAAGATCTCGGTCAGGCGGTGCGAGACATAAATGATGCCTACGCCCTCCGCGGTCAGAGTGCGGATCGCGTCGAACAGCATCTGCGCCTCGCGCTCGCCAATGGCCGAGGTAGGCTCGTCCATGATCAGGATGTCGCTGCGGCGGCTGATTGCCTTGGTGATCTCGACGAGTTGGGCCTGCGCGATCGAAAGATCGCGCAGCCGCGCACCAGCGGGGATGTTGAATTTCAACCGCGCCAGGATCGCCTCCGCGTCGCTTAGCATGCACTTGTCGTCGACGAAGAAGCGGCCGCGCCGCTGTTCCCGGCCGAGATAGAGGTTCTCGGCGACGGTCATGTCCAGGAAGGGGCTAAGCTCCTGGGTGATGATGGCGATACCCGCATCGAGCGCCTCGGCGGGGGAGGAGAAATTCACCTCCCGGCCTCTCACCGTGACGGATCCGGCGTCGCGCCGCAGCATCCCCATCAACACGCCGAGGAAGGTGGACTTGCCGGCACCGTTGCCACCGCACAAGGCATTGACCGTGCCGGCGCGCAACCGAATCCGCCCGTCGACCAGGGCGGGAACGCCTGCAAAGCTCTTCGCGACATTTTCGGCGCCGAGGAGAAGCGGCGCGGTGGCGCCGTTCTCGTTGGTGATAGCTTCGTTCTGCGTCATCTTCCCGTCCTCCTCGGGATGAGATGGCGCGGGCGCTTGTCGGCCCGCAGCCCTTTCGTCTTCAGGCAGCCTTGTTGATCTCGGCCCGGCGCACGGCTTCTTCCCAACGGCTTTCGATGAAAGCCTTGGCATGCGCGGCGAGCGGATTGTTGTCGGTCCAGGTGTCGCGCCAGATGCCGCACACACGCGACAGGGCTTCATCGACGATGGCGCTGGAGAAGCTCTCGAAGGTGACGTCGCGATTGTGGAAGCCAATGTCCACCAGCGCGGAAAAGATGCTCGCGAAATCGATCGTACCGGTGCCGAGATAGCCGCGGTAGTTCTCGTTGAAGTGGAAATAACCGAGCTTGTCCCCAGCCAGACGGATCGCTTCGGCCTGGCTCGCCTCTTCTATGTTCATGTGGAACGTGTCGAGATGCAGGAAGACGTCGTCGCGGCCGGTGTCCTTGATGAACTTCAGGCCTTGCGCGGTCGTGTTCAAGAGGTTGGACTCGAAGCGGTTCACCACTTCCAGAACGATCTGCACGCCGCTATCCCTGGCCACCTCGGCGGTCGCGGCGATAGCGTCGGCGCTGTTCATCCAGCCGGTTCGCGTGGGCAGCCCGTCATACTTGCCGTGCATCGAATAGAGAATGCCGCCCAATCGGATGCCGCCGATGTCGCGGACCGCCTTGACCGCGTCGGACAAGAGCGCCTTTCCCTTGGTGACCACGGCCTTGTCCTCGCTCGAGACGTCCGCATCCGCCGACAGGCCCATCGTGACCACGATCTCGATGTCCAGTTCCTTGGCTTGCTTCGCCAGGCGGTCGAGGTCGAATTTCTCGGGCCGCAGATAAGCGAACTCGATCAGCCGGTAACCATGCTCCGCCGACTTGGCGAGCGCCGTTTCCAGGCCCTCCTGGGTCAGGCCGTTTGTCCAGACAAATGAATGGATACCAAGACGCCGCATTCAGATCCTCCGATAATTAGGTTTGCATGCTAAAGATACAAACTTGATCCTGAATGCCTAAAATTCAGCTTCGGCGCAAGAGGAATTCTGGCATTGGTCGGCGCGAGCCAATCATGCCGGATTGAAAAAATGCTGGAAAACAAATAGTTGAGAGGCATCATGGAGATGCGAGAAAATTTTCTCTGGACCCACGCGAGAAACGGGATATGCAGCTTTTAACAACAAATATCCCGTCACTTGCGCAGACCGAGCGGCATGGACCGCTCGCTCGGCGAGACGCAAGGCGAATGCGGAACGAGCGGAACCCGGTCCAACGTTCGTCAGTTCCTGCCAAGGCATTCGCTTGGGACCAGCCGGCGGACGCCCGATCCTCCGGCTTGCCCAAGCGCGCACCCGGACGCGGCGACGCGAAAACCCTCAGCCGGGAAACAGGTCCAGGATCGACGACAGACGGTTGGCACTGAGATCGATGTCGCTGAGCGGGCCGCCGCTGGGGAGATAGCCAACCACGAACAGACCGGCGGCCCGTGCGGCCTTGGTGCCGGTGCGGCTGTCTTCCACAGCGACGACGGATCCCGGAGCTATGGCGAGCTGCCGGCAGGCCTCGCGATAGGGCGTTGGGTCGGGTTTGCCGACCGAAACGTCGTCGAGGCTGATTGTGAGCCTCATATGGTCGAGCACGCCGAGCGCATCGAGATTGGCATTGACGACTTGCCGGCCGGAATTTGACACGCAGACCTGCGGGACGCCGCGGTCAGCCAGGGTCCGGATCGTCTCGACCGCCTCGGGGATCGGGATGGCGTCCGCCCGGTTGGCGACGTAGTGGACATTGATGGCGGCGAGCCACTCCGCCTGGTCAAGCCCGACTGGGAGGCGCGGACGCAGCATTGTCCAGACGTCGCCCATATGGATGCCGCGAAAGGCTTGGTCGGGCAGGTCGTCAAGATCGACGTTCCAGTTGCGGCAGCCGGCGAGGAGAGATTGATGATGCAACGGCTCGCTGTCGATCAGCGTTCCGTCGATGTCCCAGGCGACGGCGCGATACATCACGATGGCGATCCCGCTTTGGTCGCGCCAGGAGCCGATAGGCGTGTATAGAGATCGCGATAGCGGCGATAACCGTCGCGGTAGATGTCGGCCTTGCGCGGGTCGGGATCGAGCCGGTCGGCGAAGCTGACGAAACCGGAAACGCCCGACCAGTCGTCGGTCAGGCCGGTGCCGATCGCCGCCGTCCAGGCAGCGCCGATGCAAGAGCCGGGGTGCCCGGTCAGGCGTTGGACCGGCTTTTGCAAGACATCCGCGACAATCTGCATCCAGACCTTGCTGCTTGAGCCGCCGTCGGAGGCGAGATAGCGCTCGGTCCGATGGCCCATGTCGTTGAGCACCTCGACATGATGCGCGATGGCAAAGGCATAGGCCTCGAGCAAAGCGCGCCAGACATGGCCGGTATCGTGCGAAAGCGTCAGGCCGTCGATCACGCCGCGGGCCGCTGGATCATGGATCGGCGTCTTCTCGCCAAGGAAATAGGGCAGGATGATGAGGCCCTCGGCACCGGCGGGACGCTCTGCCGCCAGTGCATCGAGCCGCTGGTGTACGGAAATACCCTCGGCCTGTGCCGCGGCCATCTCGCCGCCGGCGAAATTGCGTACGAACCAGTTGAGGGCGGAGCCGCCTGTCGACATGCAGCCATTGGGCATGAACAGGCCCGGCACCAGATGATAATCGAGATACATGCGCGGATCGGGCTTGATCTGATCGGTAGCGATCAGGATATCGACCGAGCCGCCGAATTTCAGGAGGACATCGCCCGGCTTGGCGACGCCGGCGCCAAGCGCGGAGGCGATCATGTCGGCTGCACCGCCGACGACCGGTGTCCCCGCCATCAGGCCGGTCTCATCGGCGGCCTTCGCCGAGACGGAACCGAGGATCTCATGCGAGGCGATCTTTCGTGGCACGGCCGAGCGCGGTATGTGCGCGAGCGCCACCAGATCGTCGTCGATCCGGTGCGTCGAAACGTCGACGAAGCCGGCCTCCAGCGCCCAGTTCTGCTCGACCGCACGTTCGCCGGTGAGGCGCCAGTTGATATAATCGTAGGAGCCGAAAACGGTGGCGATGCGGCTGAACACCTCCGGCTCGTGACGCTCAATCCAGCGCAGCTTTGCGGTGACGAGCTGTTGGTTGATGCCGTTGCCGGCCTTGGCGATGAAAGCCGTCTCATCGCATTCGGTCCGCAGTTCGGCCACTTCGGCGCCACAGCGGCCGTCGCTCTGCTGGATGCTCGGCCGCAGCACTTCGCCCTTCTCGTTCAGAAGAACGACCGCCGGCAGCATGCCGGTGGTGCCGACCGCCACGATTTCCTCGGCCTTGATGCCGCTGGTCCTGAGCAACTCCTGCACGATGTCGCGGACATTGGTCCACCATTGCGCGGGATCTTCCTCGGCCCAGCCCGCATGCTCGGAATGCAGCGTGACGGGGCGCGAGGCGAGGCCCAGCACCTGATCGGGAAGCCGGATCAGGATGCCGATCGTCGAGGTGGTGCCGATATCGAGACCGAGAACGAACGCCATGTCGAATCCATTGAAATGCTGGGAAGGGCAGGCGGGCGAAACCTGTCTGCCTCGTTGTGTCTCACTGCTCGATACCAGTCGATCATTCCGGACGCCGGCCTGCAACGATCGATATGATCACCGCGAGCCGGCGCGATGGCCGGCATCGCCGTGGAAGCCGTCCTCAGCGCAAAGTGGCGACAACATCCATGAAGCGCTTGACCCGATCGCCGTCGACGGCGTTCCAGGTATTGCCACCGATCTTGAAATGGGTCCCGATCACGACGCCGCTTGCCAGCGAAAGGACGTCGCGGACATTGTCGATGTTCACGCCGGTGTTGGCGAAGACCGGCACGTCCTTGATCGTCTCGCAGACGCTGCGCAGGTGGGACTGGTCGGCCGGCTGGCCGGTGATCGGACCGGAGACGAGGATCGCGTCTGCCATCGACGAGAACACCGCGCTCTTGGCACGCAATTCAATCGGGCGCTGGTCGAGCGAGTGTGCGAACTCGGCATTGATGTTGAAGAGAAGCTTCATGTCGTCGCGACCAAGGTTGTGCCGCAGGCGCGAGGCGGCGGCGCAATCGGGCTCCCACAAGCCCATATCGGAAGCGAACAGGCCGGTGAAGATCTCGCGCACGAAACGGGCTCCGGTGGCAGCTCCGATCGCGACGCTGGCAGTCGGATCCCAGAGATAGTTGACGCCAAACGGCACTTTCAGCTCGGGCTTCACCGCCTGGACGATGGCAGTCATGGCGGCAATGCCCTCGGGCGGCGCCTTGAAGACATAGGGGCGGTCGTTCTCGTTGCCGAACATGATGGCATCGACGCCGCCGTTCTGCAGCTTGCGGATGTCGGAGAGTACGCCATCGATCAGCTTGTCGAGGCCGCCATCGGCATCATAGAGGGGCGTTCCCGGCAGGGCACCGATATGTGCCATCGAGATGACAGCCTTCTTCTTGTCGCCGAAAAATTCAAATACCATCGAGTCTTCTCCTTGGGGATAAAGTGAAAATGGCGCGCCTCAGTCGCGCGTCAGTGGCGGCGCGATGCGCAGGTCGACCTTGGCCGCGGCGAGCGCCGCGGCGATCTTGGCCGGCGGCTCGGCATCGGTGATGAGGATGTCGATGTCCGACAGTGGCGCTATCCGCACCAGCGACATGCGCAGGAATTTGGCGGAATCGCACAACACGATCTTGGTGCCTGACCGCCTCAGATAGGCGCGCTTCATATCGGTATCATCGAAGGAATAATCGAAGAGGCCGTCCGCTGTGATACCGGAGACGCCGATCACGGCGACATCGAACCACAGCGCCTCGAACTGGGCGATGGCCGCAGGCCCGCCGGTCGACATCTCGTCGGCCCGTACGCGGCCGCCGGCAACATAGACTTCGGGCACACCGCCATTCAGCGCCGCCGCGATCCTGAGGCTGTTGGTGAACACCTTGGCGTGCGGAAGGTCCCTGAGGTGCTCGGCCATCAGATAGGTGGTGGTGCCGACATCCAATGCGATCGTGCGGTATCCCGAAACCAGCGCGGCCGCGGCCGCGGCAATCGCGGCCTTCGGGTCGCGGCGCTGGCGCAAGCGCGAATCGAAACTCGGCTCTTCGCTGTCCATGGCGACCAGCGGCGGGTTGTCGGCCTCGATCGCGCCGCCATGGATTCGGACCAGCCTACCCTCGCGTTCCAGTTCGACGAGATCGCGGCGGATCGTCATGTCGGAAACGGCAAGTTCGGCCGCTGCCGCGGCGACGGTGAGCGACCCCGTCCGGCGCAGCAAAGCCAGGATGCGTGCCTGCCGGTCGTGCGCGAGAAGGCGCTGACGATCGGCGTCGCGCGGTGCGCCATGCGGCGATGTCTCAGGAAGGGTGGTGTCGTCTGCCATCGATGTATCCGGTGGGTAAGCCGCCGACGAAGCGGTCTGCTGATCTTCACACTACCGCATGATCAAACATTTTCAAACAAAAATATGTTTGCAGTGTTCGATTTTATTGGTATGCATCTCGATATCAACAAAATGCGTTCCGCCATCAAGCAGAGAGAATACGACCATGCCGGCTGTCTCCGTCACGCCTCCCGTGCTTGCCGAACTCGCGGGCAAGCGAGCCTTCGTGACGGGCGGTGGCGCGGGGATCGGCCGGGCGATCGCGACCGCCCTGACGCGGCAGGGCGTCGCCGTGGCGATCGGCGATCTGGATCCCAAGGCGGCACGTCAGGCGGCTGAGGAAATTGGTGGCGGTGCCGCCGCCGTCACGGTCGATGTCCGCCGCCGCGATTCCGTCGAGGCGGCCTTCTCCATCGTACTGGAAGCGCTTGGCGGCTGCGACATCCTGATCGCCAATGCCGGCGTGTCCACCATGCAGCACGCGCTCGATCTGACCGACGAGGAGTGGGACTTCAACTTTTCGGTCAATGCCCGCGGTGTATTCCTGGCAAATCAGATCGCTGGACGGCATTTTGTCAAGCAGGGCACGGGCTGCATCGTCAACACCGCCTCGCTTGCCGCGAAGGTCGGTGCGCCGCTCCTGGCGCATTATTCGGCATCCAAGTTCGCCGTGCTCGGCTGGACGCAGGCCTTTGCCCGCGAGCTCGCGCCCAAGGGGATACGCGTTAATGCCGTCTGTCCGGGGTTCGTCAAGACCGGCATGCAATCGCGCGAAGTCGAGTGGGAGGCGCATCTGCGGCAAGTCACGCCCGAACGGGTGGTCGCCGACTATATCGCGCAGACGCCGCTCGGCCGGCTCGAGCTGCCGGAGGATGTCGCCGACGTCGTCGTGTTCCTCTGCTCGGATCAAGCCCGCTTCATGACCGGCCAGGGCGTCAACGTGACCGGCGGCGTCTACATGACCTGACGGCCTTTCGGCGGCTGTAGCCGGATACTGATGCGGGCACGCGCCTATCCAAAAAAGTGAACACATATGATCAGAAGTTAGGCTTTTAATGTTATATTTTGTTCTCTAAGATGACCGTTCGCTCGACTTCGGCCTTCGGCGTCAGCCGGGTCAGACGGGTTCATGAGGAAAGTCTATGGCGTCTATCGAGCTCGATCGCGTTTCCAAGCTCTACGGCAATGGCAATTACGGGGTGCATGAGGTCGATCTCACCATTCCCGATGGTGAATTCGTGATCTTTCTCGGTCCGTCGGGATGCGGCAAGTCGACGACGCTGCGGATGATTGCCGGTCTGGAGAGTATCTCCTCCGGCGATCTCCGCATCGGTGGCAAGAGCGTCGCCAATGTCGCCCCGCGCGACCGAAACGTCGCCGTGGTGTTCCAGAGCTACGCGCTCTATCCGCATATGTCGGTGCGGCAGAATATGGCCTTCGGGCTGAAGATGCGCGGCACCGACGCGGCGGTCATCGATGCCAAGATTGCAGACGCCGCTAACCTGCTCGGTCTGCAGAATCTTCTCGGCCGCAAGCCGGCAGCGCTTTCGGGTGGCCAGCGGCAGCGTGTCGCGCTCGGCCGGGCGATCGTTCGCGAACCGGCGGCCTTCCTGCTTGACGAACCGCTGTCCAATCTCGATGCGCAACTGCGTGCCGAGATGCGGCTCGAACTCGTGAAGCTGCACCGGCGCCTCGGCCGCACCATCATCCATGTCACCCACGACCAGGTCGAGGCGATGACCATGGGCGATCGCATATGCATCATGCGCGATGGTCGCCTGATCCAGGCCGGCCGGCCGCTTGAAGTCTATGCCGACCCGGTCAACACCTTCGTCGCACGCTTCCTGGCGACGCCGCCGATGAACCTCATTCCGGCCACGCTTCAGGCCGCACCTGGCGAAGGGCTCTCCGTCCTGACCGACAGTGGTGCCGTGCTTGCCGTCCCCGCCCGCCACCGCAACGCTTATGGCGAGCGTGCCGGGCGCCGCGTCATTCTGGGCGTGCGGGCCGAGGATTTCCACGAAAGCCCCGACAAGCCGGACTGGCAGAAGATTGCCGTACGGGTCGTGGCCGTCGAGGCTCTCGGCGCCGAGAACGTCCTGATCGGCCAGATTGCCGGTCAGGCCACCGGCAGGGATGATGCTCACCCCGCGGGGGGCGACAAGCCGTTGGAGATCGCCGCCCGCCTCAGCCGTTATTTCACGGCGCCCGTCGGCTCGATGGTCGAACTCTACATCGACCCGCTGCCGATGCACCTCTTTGATCCCGAAACCGAACTGGTCATCGCGCGGCCGAGCCTCATGGGGGCCACGCGATGACCAGCATGGACAGAAACGAACGGCCGGCCTTTCGTCGCCGCTTCGGCTTGCATTTCGGGCTGATTGTCGTCTGCGCCATCGTGCTGCTGCCACCGCTCTGGGTGCTGCGGACAAGCTTCGTCCCCGAGCAGTTGTCCTACAGCAACGAGCTGATGCCGGCCTTTACGACGGACAATTATTCGGCGCTGCTGTCGAGCCGCTTCGGTCAGTCGTACCTCAACAGCCTGATCGTCGCGCTCGGCTCGGTTCTGCTCGCATTGCCTTTTGCCGCCACGACCGGCTATGCCTTCGCCCGCTTCCGCACGGGCGGTCGTTGGGCGCGTTTTGCCGTTCTGGCGACGCAGATGTTGCCGCCCGTGGCGCTGGTGCTGCCGACCTTCACGCTGTTCCGAAGCCTGGAGCTCAGCAATTCGCTGACGGGGCTGATCATCGTCTATGCCGCGCTCAACCTGCCTTTCCTGACCTGGATCCTGATGGGCTTCTTCGAGGGCATTCCAGTGGATCTGGAATGGGCGGCGATGACCGACGGCGCGACTGCCTGGGGCGCCTTCTGGCGTATTGTCCTGCCGGTGTCGATGCCCGGTATCGCGGCCGCCGGCGTGCTTGGCTTTATCCTGGCGTGGAATGAGTTTTTGTTTGCCCTGGTTTTGAGCGGGCCGAAGACGGCAACCATACCGGTTGCGCTTGCGGCGTTGCAGACCTCGAACGGCGTCCAGATCGCCAAGGTTTCTGCCGGCGTCGTCCTTGCCATCCTGCCGCTGGTCGTGGCTTCCCGCTTCATCCAGCGTTTCATCGTCCAGGGCTTGACGTTCGGCAGCGTGAAATAGGCCGGCCGCTCCGAGAGCCGACATGGCTCGCTAGCCGGTTATGAAATCGTGGCGGGATCACCGCCGCGTCCAGAGGGAAAGAGGAGTAGAGAGTTATGACTTGGAACAAGCAGACCTTGATCAAAATGCTGATGACGGCCGTGAGCGGGGCAGCTGTTGTCGGCGCATCGCTTCCGGCCAGGGCGGCTGAGCCCATCACCTTGCACGCCTTGATGGAGGACGTGCCGGAAACCAAGATCATTGAAGCGCTGTTGCCCGAATTCGAGAAGCAGACCGGCATCAAGGTCGAGCTTGAGAAGATCGGCTATCCTGACATGCACGACAAGCTGGTGTCGCAGCTGACCGCGCCGCAGAGCTACTACAATGTGCTCGAGGTCGACTTCCTGTGGGCCGGCGAATTTCCGGCGGCCGGCTGGCTGGCCGACCTGAAACCCTTCGTCGAGAAATCCAAATACGATCTGAGCCCCTTCATTCCCTCGACGCTTGACCTGCTCGGCCGAACCGAGGACCAGCTGTTCCTGGTGCCCATGTACAACTACTCGATGGGCCTCCTCTACCGGAAGGACCTGATCGGCGACGAGAAGCTCAAGGCCGCCTACAAGACGGCAACCGGCAAGGAGCTCGCTTTGCCGACGACGCTCGAAGATTATGTGGCGATTTCCAAATTCATGAAGGCCAATGCCGGTGTCGCCGGGGCCGCGATGCAGGGCCAGCGCGGCGATCCCAACAGCATGGAATTCTCCAACTACCTGTTCTCCGCCGGCGGCAGCTACCTCAATGCCGACGGCAAGGCGAGCCTCGACACGGCAGAGGCCAAGAAGGCGCTCGATCTCTATGTCGACAATATCCAGCACGGCGCCCAGCAGGGTGCTGTGTCGGCGACGCTCGACGACACCATGCGCCTGATGTGCAGCGGTTCCGCCTTCAGCATGGTCACCTATTGGTGGATGCTGCCGCAGATGGACGATGCCGTGAAGTGTCCGACGGTCGCCGGCAAGGTCGGCCTGTCGGTGATGCCGGGTGGCCATGGCGAGAGCGGCGGTTGGGGCTGGGGCATTCCCAAGAACACGTCGCCGGAAGAGCAGGAAGCCGCCTGGACCTTCATCCAGTGGGTGCAGAGCAAGGATGTTTCGGTGAAGCGCGCGCTCGAGGGCCACGCGCCCGTGCGCAGCGATGTCTATGCCGATGCGGCGGTGCTGGCGAAATATCCCTTCTACAAGACCGCCCAGGATGTGGTGGCGACCGGCAAGTCGTTCCCGATCTTCACCTATTCGGCGCAATACGAGGATCTGCTCGGTACCCAGCTTTCGCTGGCGGCTGGCGGCCAGGCGACATCGGACGCGGCGCTGAAGGCGGCTTCCGACGGCCTGCAGGGGCTCCTCGACAAATAACGGTCCGGCTCGGCAAGGAGATCCGGCGCGGCGGTGTCAGCCGCGCCGGATCTTCCAGACCCCGGATCTTGACGAGATCAGCAACGCCACCCCGACCAAGGCTCGGCCACGATGCACAATGCGATCAAAAAAGGATGGGCTGCCCGTGGCCGCGAGTGGCGGACCGGCTGGGCCTTCGCCTTGCCCGGCCTGCTGCTGCTGGCGATCGTGATGGGCTTTCCGCTGGCCTATGCCTGCATCCTCTCGATCTCCTCGATGACCTTGATCAAGCCGCAGCTCCTGCCGCTTGTCGGGTTCAAGAATTTCGCTTCGATGATCGGCGATGAGCTGTTCTGGAACGCGCTCTGGCTCACCGTGCGCTATTCGGCGGTGACCGTGGTCGGCGAATTCGTGATCGGGCTCGGCATTGCCCTGATGCTCAACCGGACGGTCCGGATGAAGCCGGTCTATTTCGCGGTTCTGACCATTCCCATGGCGATGTCGCCGATCAGCGTCGCCCTGATCTGGCGCATGCTGCTCCAGCCCAATCTCGGCATCGCCAATCATCTGATGGAAACGTTCGGCCTGCCGCGCCTCGACTGGCTAGGCACGCCAGGCATGGCGCTCTGGACGATGGCGGCGATCGACATCTGGCAGCAAATGTCCTTCGTCGTGCTGATCCTCGCCGCCGGGCTCGCCGCTTTGCCGCGCGATCCCTATGAGGCTGCTGAAGTGGATGGCGCACGCGGCTGGCAGCAATTCCTCTACATCACGCTGCCGATGCTTCGGCCGGTCGCGGCGATCACCATCATCATCCAGCTGATCAACGAATTCCGGACCTACGATCTGCCCTATGTCCTGACCAAGGGCGGGCCAGGCAACGCGACCGAAGTGCTGAGCTTCTTTGCCTATCGCCGTGCCTTTCTCGGCCTTTCGCTCAACGAAGGCGCGGCAGCCGCGTTCGTGCTGCTGCTGATCGTGCTTCTGCTCACCGTGATCTTCTTCGCCGTCCTCGAACGCTCGCAATCGGGAGAGGGCCGGAAGTAGGGCTGTTAAGCCTTGAGCAATCTATGCGGTCTATCCTGGCCTGCAGATTGTCGAGGGAACATGAAACGCCAGCCGCTTCTGCTTTTCGCCTTTCCGTTTCTCATTCTGGCGGTCCTGGCAGGGGAGCGCATGGCGACCTTGTTGCTGGGCATCTATCCAGCCAGCCCCACCGCATGGTGGCTATGGCTTGAACTGCGCCCCTTGTCGACGGTGCTTTGGCAGCAGGTGGATGTCTGGCTGGGCGGTTCCATGGCTTTCGAAGCCGCTATCCTTGCCGCCGCATCGATCGTCTGCTGGATGGCGTGCCACGCCAAGCGGTCGGCTTTCTTCTTCCTCGCCAACCATATCGCCCTGATTTTCGCCGGGCTGATGATCGCGGTCGGCAGCCATTCGGAAACGGCAAGCACGATTGCCGAATTCACGTCGCCCAAGGGTCTTCCCTATTCGCTGGCCGTCGATTTCACCTTCAAGAACAGCTTGGTGCTGCTTTTGGGCTTCGTGGCCTGTGCCTACTGCCACATCGCCTTCCTCACCGAGGCGCGGGAGCGGTCCGTCCGGGCCATCCGCATCCTGGCGCTGCAGCGCGATCTCTAGATCGTTCGCCACTTACACCTTGCACGATCCGGGCTCTGCTGGGTCTAGTTGATCCGGCGGTAATAGACCTTGCCGTCGGGCTGCTGGATGCGCTGGTAATTGGAGCTGGGAGCAGGGGGCGACGCCGATGCGATTCTCCTCCTGGGTGCGGGCGCTTCGATGACGCCGGGTTCGCTCGCGCTCTCGCCGCCGAGGGCTTCGGGCGCTTGCGCCAGCGTGCTGGTGGCGATTTCGGACGGTTCTTCCACGCCCGGCATGGCCTCGCCGCCGGCGACCGGCATAGTCTGCCCCAGCCGGGCAATGCTGGCATCGATCTCGTTGAAGCTGCCTTGCAACTGGCTGTCCAGTTTCTCGAACCGGCTCTGAAAACCGTTGTTGACCGTGTCGAGCCGGGCCGCGATCCGCTGCTCGAACGCGCCGAGTTGCTCCAGCCGCGCCTCGACGAAACGCAGGTCGCTCATGCCCCGATAGAGATAGACCGCGGCCGCCATGTTGACCGTGGTGATCAAAAGCGCGCCACCGGCGACGATGAAGCCGATCGTCTTTGCCTTGCTGGGTTTCCCGGTGGCAGCCGGTTCGCGCTGTTCCTGGTTTCCGATATCGATCGCCGGCATGTCCGGTTCGCTGATCATCGTCATTGGACCACCACCTTTGCGCCGACCGCGACGCGTTTGAAAAGATCGATCACATCCGTGTTGGTGAGGCGAAAACAGCCCGATGTCCCGTCGAAGCCGACACCCGACGGGTCGTTGGTGCCGTGTATGCGGTAGAGCGTGTCGCGCCCGTCCCGAGACAGGTAGAGCGCCCTTGCGCCGAGCGGATTGTAGGGGCCGGCGGGCACCATTTTCGGCAGCTCCGGCTGGCGGGCCCGCATTTCCTGCGGCGGGCGCCACTCCGGCCATTCGGTCTTCGCCCCGACCTTGACGATGCCGGTCCAGCCGAACCCGTCGCGCCCGACGCTGATCTGGTAGCGCAGCGCCTGGCCCTGGCGGGTCACCAGGTAAAGCGCCTTCTCGTCCTTGCGGATGATGATCGTTCCCGGCTGCTCAGCGGTTCTAAAGGCGACGGCCTTGCGCAGGCTGGGCCCCATCGCCGGCAGCGGCGGCCGCTCCGAAAGTGCTGATCGCGCCTCGGCGAAGCCGTGGACGGACAGCGCCAGCGCCATGCCGAGCACGCAGGCGCCGGCGAGCTTTGGGGCGATCCGGTATCTATCGGGCAGCGTCATCGAGCCGCTCTTTGAACATCCGCTTCAGATCCTTGTTGAAGCGCGCCCGCCCATCCACTTCGGAAGGCGGGATGGCCCGGTTCAGCGCATCGGTCAGAAGCGCATTGTCCAGCGCCACCGACTTGATGTGCGGCGCCTTGAAGATCTTTTCGAGCTCGCTGCGCGAAAAATGGTTCCCGAACCATTTGCGCTTGTGCTTGTTGGCGACCAGCGTGATGCTGACCGCATTGCCGCGCAGCTCGCGGATCTTCTTGTAGAGCCGCTTGCCTTGCCGCAGCGAAGCGACATTGAGTTCGAACACGATGAAGATCTCGTCGCTCGTCGACAGCACGGAATTGTGCCAGGGCGTTTCCAGATTGGGCAGGTCGATGACGATGTCGTCGAAGCGGTAGGCGACGAGGTCGAGCAGGCGGAAGACGAAATCGCCGCCATGCGGCTCGAACGGCAGTTGCGGCCGCTCGAATGCATAGAGGGTGAGGCCGGACGGGCGCGACAGCTTGATGACATCCATCAGCTCGACATCGAGCCGCTCCGGCTGGCCGATGATGCCGGCAAGGTCGAACTGGTTGAACAGATTGAGATAGGCGCCGCAATTGGCGCTCTGGAAATCCAGGTCGACGAGACAGGTGGATGCCGCGCGCTCGGCTGATTTCGACGCCAGGAATTCAGCCGCCGACAGCGCCAGCGTCGTGGCGCCGGCGCCCCCGCTGGCGCTGATGAAGGTGATGATCCGGCTTTTCGTTCCCTGGTTGCCGGTGTCGTGGAAGGTCACCGCATTGAGCAGCTCCTTGCCGTCGAGCGGCTTGTGCAGCCAGTCCGAGGCGTTCATGCGCACCAAAACGCGCGTCTGCTCGGAGCTCAGTTCGTCGGAAACCGCGATCAGCGGCACGCTGGCCCAAAGCGCGCGCGCCTCGACGATGCCGGGCCTGCCGAGCAGCTCGCCATTGCCGAGATCGAGGATGACGATGCCCGGGCGCGCTTCGGCCGGCGGCCCCTTGAGGAAGTCGCTGGTCTCGGAAACCCTGACGTCATAGATCGCCAGCGCATCGAGCCGCGTCGCCACATCGCGCTTGAAATTCGGATCCGACGAAAACAGCGCCACCTGCTTGCGCTTGGTCGGCGTAACCTTGGTGTTGATGGCGTTCATAATGGCGCTGCGCTCTTCAGATCTTCGCCCGTGACCGTGCTCAGCATGGAGGGCATGGAAATGTTGTTGAAACCCATCAGTCCGCTCAGGAAGAAGAAGTGGAAGGTCAGGTTTTGCAGATTGACGGTGATTGTTGGCACCGGTCCAGTCAAACGGGTCTGGTAGCCGAGACCGGTGGCTGCGTAGGTGACGACGATGTTGTCACGGTGCAGGCCCCGGAAGAAGTGGCACATGCCGGGGCGCTGGTTTGCGGCCAGCGCGGGGCACGTATTGTCGTTGGTAACTGCGGTGTCGCCTCTGAAGATGGTGCTGAAACTGGCCGCGTTGAATGCGGCAGAGTTGCCATTACAGGCGCCGGTGTTGCCGGTGTACTTGCAAACGAGGGCAGTGTAAGCGCCGGCGCTGACCGGTGCCCCCGGCGTCGTCGTCGGCGCCGCGGTCGCGAGCGCGGTCGAAACCGGATCGGAGATTGAAGCCAGCCTCGCACCCACTTGCACGGCCTTGGTCGCCTCGTTCCATTGATAGAATGCATAGCCGAAATCGACGAAGCCGAGGACAAGCGTAAACAGCAGCGACGAGACGATGGTCATTTCCACCATCGCCGCGCCGTCTTCCGATTTTGCAAAACGCTGGATCATGTTCAGAACCGGATCAATCGCTCGTCGTGGGAGCCATTAAGGGTGATCGGGCCGATGCCGATGAACGACAACATGCCGACCCCTGTGTATGGGTAGGTGCCGGCCGCGCGAACTGTGCAGACTTGTGCCGTGGTGGAGCGATATTGGATAACGCCGCCCGAAACGGCGTCTTTGCAGTTGTTATTCGTGGTGACCGTGACATCCGATGTCTGCCAGCCGGCGACACGCGCGGGTGCAGTCCCGGTTGGGTTACCGTACACCGCGATGTTCGCGGCAATGGCGGCACAGTTGATCGCCGCAAGCCCCGCGTCTGTATACATCTGGCTGTTGCAGCGCGCGGCAAAGCGAGCGCCATCCGTAAGGCCGGCCTCCATCAGCAGCTTGTCGTGGATCAGATTGCCGAACTCGAACACCCCAGCCGACAGGATCAGCATCAGCGGCGTGATCAGTGTCATCTCGACGAGCACCGCGCCGCGTTGGTCGTGGCGAAATCGACTGAGATATCGGGACACCATCTTGAACATCGCGGTCACCGGTAGAGCTGTGCTTCGTCGCGCAGGAAGTTGTCGAGAGTGCCGTTGCCGCCCTTGCCTGTGATGTCGACGAGTTCCACCATGATGTCTTTCCCGTCGATGATGGGCTCCGTGATGAAGAAACTGGCAAATCTCCTGGCCGGAACATTCGCGCGGCCACTGAATTTCACGCTCGACGGGGGTGCCTGAAGCGCTTTGCAGTCCAGGACTGCGCCGTAAAGCAACCGGCGGTCTGGGATCGAGATCGGGGTGCCAGCCCCAGCCGGCGGTTGGCCTCTTTCGCCGCCGACGGACGCGTCCTGATAAATGTTGTTGTCGATCTCGTAGCGATAGACCTCATACCGCGTCGGGAGGTTGGCGCCGGTGCCAGACAGAGCCGTAGGCACTGAGCGTAACGGATGATTGGCAGCCCAGTAGCGCGCGAAGTTCCAGTCGCCGGCGCCCATGCGACCGCCCATCATGGTGCATGTGCCTGATGTCTGGCACGAGTCGCGTTCAAGCCCGATGCCTTTGGTCGGATCTGTTTGGTAGTCGACCTTGTTATCCTTGACAAATTGATCCCAGTTTATGGCACCCTTGCGCACATTGACCGCAGGTCCGTCCGAAAACGAGGACGAATTGATGCCGAAGCGCGAGTTGATGCCATCTTTCACGGGACCGGCATTCTGCCCCGGCTCAGTGTCGACGCCGTCGCGCGAATAGCAATTCTGGGGCTTTGAGTCAGCGAGCATCTTTTCGAGCTGGCTGGCGCCGTTGCCAAACGGCGAAGCCAGGAAAGCGAAGTTGCCGGGAGCGTAAGACCCGTCTCCGCGCAGCTTGATTTGGCGGCGGCGGTATTGCCTGGATTGCGCCGCCTGTTCCAGCGTGACGCCGCCGGTGATGGTTGTATCCTCATACGGGTTGCACATGAAAACGGGCGTGTAATCGCAGACGCCCGACGTGAAACCGGCGACCGCCGAGGCACTAATATTGAAGCTGTTGCTGGCCGAGTTGCCCGTCAGAAACGACGCGGGGAAAATCGCGGCGAAACCAGTCGGTGTCACCTTCACTTGGATGAATCGGGTCTCGTCTTCGCCAACAGTTTGAGTTGTATCGGCATAGTTTGCGCTGGTGATCGGCAGGTTATCATTCGGAAGAGTCTTCAGGAAGCACCACGAAATATTGCTGGCGCTGTTGCATCGTGCGGTGCCGCCTGGTTGCCCGGAAGTCAAAGGGAGCGGGCCGGTGCCCGTGGTTGAGAAAGTGGCATCGTTGGCAACCAGTGTTGCCATGGCTCGCTCAGATCTAGCCCATGAACCGGGCAAGCCATCCAGTTCTGCCGCCCCAGCAAGGGCAAACGCGTCTGCTGCCTTCTGCAGATCGTTGTGCAAATTGTTGGCCCGGCTCATGTCGATCGCCAGCAGCGAAAAACCGATGATCGCCGGCAGCGTGACGCTGACGAGGATCAGCGCTATTCCCCTCTGGTCGTGCCAGAACGCGCGAATGGTTCGCAGCATGGCTTTTACTCTTTGCTCCCTGGACGCCCGGTTTCCTCGTATGACCTGGCGCTCTGAAACCGCATCCTTCAGTTCAATTCACCACGTTTGTCGTGTCCGAAGCGCCGACGTTGACCGTGATGGCCGGCGGTGGTGGCGGTGGCGGTGGATATTTGTAACCTTGGGCAACAGCGGCGGCGCGCACGCCGTCGCCTTCGATATGTGTGTTCCTGGACGCCGGATTAAGCGGGTCGACCGTCTGCAGCAGCGAATTGTATTTCTGCGTGTCGCCGGCGGCCAGGGTCACCGAATCGTAGTGGTTCAGATAATCCGCGGCGCAGCCCGACAGCGCACCGGCACACAGGATGAAGATCAAGCTGCTATTTCTTGACATAGAGCATCTTGTCCTTCGATTTGAAGTCGAGCATGTGGCCATAGGGGCCGGTGACGCCCTCTCCAGTTTCATATTTTCGGATCATATCCTTGTTCACCTCAAGTTGACCAAGCACGAAGAATTCCGGATCGTTGGCGGGCCGTGTCTTGTCGAACGGAGTCGCCAGCTGCTCCCCGGGCCTCACCGGCCGCACCAGATGCGGTGTGACGATGACGACAAGCTCGGTCTCTTCTTTCTGATTGCTTGAGTTGCGAAACAGCGTTCCGATAACCGGCACCTGGCCTAGCCATGGCACCTGGTTCTGCAGCTTGGTGGTCTTGCTGGACAGAAGCCCGCCGACCGCAAAGCTTTGGCCGTCGCGCAGTTCGACGACGGTTTCCAACTTGCGGTTGGTGAAGATCGGGTCGCCAGCGGTGGTGAAGCCGGTCAGGTCGCTGACCTCCGGCGCCAGCCTCATGTGGATCTTACCGTCGTCGAGTACAACCGGCGTGAACACCAGATTGACGCCGAATTGCTTGTACACGATGCTTATTTTGTCATCTTTGTCGAGAGTGCGGATCGGCACTTCACCGCCGGCGTTGAAGCTGGCCTGCTCGCCTGAAAGCGTGGTGAGGTTGGGGTTCGCGAGCATGCGCACCGCGCCCTTGGCCTCCAGCGCCTCGATGTACAAGTCGACTTTGATGTTGCTGTCGATCACGCGGGTCAGCAGTGCGCCGAACGGAGACGATACAGACAGGAGGTTGCTGAGCAAACCTCCGGTGCCCAAAATCACTTTGTCTTTGTCGGCGGCGGCGATGCCGGTTCCTACTTGAGTAGAGCCGTCGCCGTTCGTCGTCTTGATCGAGACGCCAAGGTCGCGGCCGGCATTGCGCTTTGCTTCCAGAACCCGCACTTCGAGATTGACCTGCTGGCTGTCGTCGACAGTGACGGAATTGATGATGTCGTCGGGACCATATTGCTTTGCTACATCCAGGATTGCCGCCAGCGTGGCACCGTCCTTGACATGGCCGCCAAGCCTGACCCTGCCATTGACCGAGCCGATCTCGATGCGGGACCTCGGTGCCACCTGGCGGATCGCCTGCGCCATATCACTGACATCGACGCCAACCTCGATCTGGAGGACTCCGAGGGAGCGCTTGTCCGTGGAGAACAGGTTAACCGTGGTGGTGCCGGCGCCCTTGCCGATGACATAGAGCGTGCGGTCGGTCATCGGTTGGGCATCGGCGATCTTCTCGTCACCCACGACGATATCGCCCAGATTGGCGCTCACCTGGATCGTCACCGATTGCGACATCGGCAGGAAAATCCGATGGACGGCAGGGGTCGATACATCGATGAAACGGTCGGCCGCACCGGCCGCCAGGCTCGATAGCGGCAGCGCCGCCAGGCAGGACAACGCGATCGTCGCCACCCTTAACCAAGACCCCTGCATCACCGTCTCCCCAATCCCTGCCGCTTACGGCTCCGTTTTTATTATTAGCTGCAGCTTATCATGGTTGTCGTGGCACGTCATATGTCTCGAACTTCACGCCCCGAAAAACGCCGACGGTTGCCCGTGTCGGCGGCTCGGGCTGCACGTATTTGACGACTTCCCGGACTTCTGCCGCGGATGCTATGGCAGGAGCCGGCTTGATTTTGCTCAGATCGTCCAGCTTGCTTCCCACCCGGTCCACGGCCTGTGCCAAGCCCGCAATCTTGTCGTCGGCACGCTTGCGCTCGTCTTCCGCACGCTGACGTTCGGCTGCGGCCGCAGCGTCGGTCGCTGCTTGCTTGTCCAGTTCGGCTTGCCTCTTGGCAACGTCAGCCGGCATTTCGCCAGTCAGGTCGGAAAGCGTCACGCGTTCGGTCGTTTCACCCTTGCTGGCAGCGGCTTGGCGCAACGCCAGCGACAATTGGCCGGCTCCCGCTGCAAGCGTAAGCTTCTGCGCATCTTTGGTGCTGGCCTCTACCGTCACCGACTTGACGACGGTCGGACTGTCTTTGCTCTCATCGGCTACCTGGTCGACGGCGAGCACCTTCATGCTCTGCAGCAGCACGTCGACAAAACTCTGATCCGCACCATCTTCGCTCCGCACCGTTCGCGTAAGCAGCACATCGACCCGGTCACCCGGGAAGACGAAACCTGCGACGCCGAGCACGTCGTTTACCCGGATGGAAACAGCCTTCATGCCCTCGCCAAGCACCGCCGAAAGCGTGGCGCGCTGGCCCGGGCCCGTGATCTTCGTGGCGAGGACAGGTTCGTTGATGCCGATCGCCTGGAGCGCTTGCTTGGTGCCTCCTCCAACCGGAAGGTCTTTCGTTAATAGTTCGTCTATCGTCTTGAAAGCCCCCGCCGGAACCGCGCCGGATGGCCATGCAACTTGGCGCAGTTTGTCGGCTGACAGCGTGTCGCCGAACTTCAGCGCTACCGTAGCCACCACGACTGTATCGCGCGGGACGTCACCTGTTTGAGCCATCGCGTTTCGCTGATTGGCAAGCCAGATGTTGGCGAGCACAACCGCAAGAACGCCGAACACGCCGGCGAGAAACACCATGATGACTGTGTTGGCACGCATGACCCTAGCCCCTCGTTCCCCGGGCAAACGCTCGTCGCCCGCCCTTGCAGAGCTTTGGGCCCGGACGAGCCGGGCCCAAACTTTTGACTTAGCCCAGGTTGAGCGCTGTGGTCAGCGTGCCCCAAGAGGTGGTCACATAACCGCCGACCAGAACAATTGCCGCGATTGCCGCAGCGCTGATCAGACCGATCAGGATCGAGTATTCGACCATGGCAGCGCCGTTTTCGTCGTCGCGGAACTGCCGGGTCATCGTCATGAGCTTCTTCATGTCAATTTCTCCCTTTGGAGGTTGGAACCCGACGAGACAGAGCAAAGGATGAAATCCATACCCAAGCATCCCCCGTCATCTCGATCCTAGGTCCCGAGAAAATGCAGAGTCAAACGACATTAAGGGTTCCTTAACTTTCATATACGTGATTCGGCAAGAATATTGCAAAGCCAAATCTTGGCAAGGGATTGATTCTTTTCATTTTTTGATTGACCTTAACCATTCGTTCACAATTTGGCCGCTCGTGTGGCGAAACCATGGAAGTATTAGCGAAACTGCATATCCCTTTATATCTAAGGACTTAAGCGGCAGTTCTGCTCATTTTCGCGGCGCGGCCGGATGAGCCCGAGAGCCGCGGATAAATTCGGGGAACCCGCATGCCCCTTGCATCAAATAAACAAGGGATTTGTGGGCTTTGATCTTAACTATGCTGAAAGTAATGGCTGTGCGCCGGGCACCCAGGCGCTTGTGCGTTCGTTGGTTAACGTTTAGTTTCCGCTAATGCGTATCCGAGGGGAGTATAAGCAATTATGCTGGGGCGGTTCATCAAAGGGCCAAGCGAACAGCAGGCAGCGCCAAAGACCGAGCAGCTGGCGGTGCAGCCTGTTGCTCCGGCTCTTTCGCCTGCCGCTGACGTTGAATCGCATGGCGATGATTTTCTGACGCTCAAGGTCGATCTCCACCGTCATTTGATCGACCGCTTCAACCTCGCCGTCCTCGAAACAGCGTCCAAGGACGAAATCTTGAACGAAATCCGCCCCATCGTGCGGGAGTTCGTTCGCAATCGCAATGTCCCGCTGAATGCTCGCGAACTCGACCAACTGACGAGCGACACCGCCGACGAGATGCTCGGCTTGGGGCCAATCGAGCCGCTCCTCAAGGATGATTCGATTGCCGACATATTGATCAATACCCACAAGCGCGTTTTCATTGAGCGGCGCGGCGTCATCGAGGAAACGGCGATCCGTTTTCGCGACGAGGCCCACCTTATGCGCGTCATCAACAAGATCGTGTCGGCGATCGGCAGGCGCGTCGATGAATCGGCGCCCATGGTCGATGCGCGGCTAGGTGACGGCTCACGCGTCAATATCGCGGTGCGCCCGATCTCCGTGGATGGGCCTCTGGTATCGATCCGCAAATTCTCAAAGAATCCCTATTCGCTCGAGCGCCTGATGGCATTCAATTCCATCCGGCAGCCGATGGTCGATCTCCTGCGCATCGCCGTGCAATCACGCAAGTCGATTCTGGTTTCGGGTGGCACAGGCAGCGGCAAGACCACCTTGCTCAATGCGCTGTCGAGCTACATCCCCTCCAGGGAGCGGCTGATCACTATCGAGGATGCAGCGGAACTGCAGCTGCAGCAGCCGCATGTCGGCCGTCTGGAGACGCGCCCGCCGAATGTCGAGGGGAAAGGCGAGGTGCGCCAGCGTGAATTGCTGAAGAACGCGCTGCGCATGCGGCCGGATCGCATCATCGTTGGCGAAGTCCGTGGCGAGGAAGCTTTCGACATGCTGCAGGCGATGAACACCGGCCATGAAGGTTCGATGACAACCATCCATGCCAACACGCCGCGTGATGCGATCTCGAGGCTGGAGCAGATGGTCGGCATGGCCGGCATGCCGATGAGTAACGATTCTATCCGGGCGCAGATTGCGTCGGCCATTGACATCGTCGTGCAGACGCAGCGTCTTTCGGATGGAGGCAGGCGCGTGACATCCATATCGGAGCTCACCGGAATGGAAGGCAATGTCGTCCAACTTCAGGAAATCTATCACTTCGTTCGCCGTGATGTCGGCGCTGATGGAAACGTTATAGGCGAGTTTCGCGCCACCGGTATTCGACCGCGCTTCGCCCAGGAAGCGGCCACCCTTGGGCATCAGTTCGCCAAGGATGCCTTCAATCCGCAGGTCCCACTCTGATGCCGACCGGACAGACCTTACTCTACTTCATCTATGTGCTGGCCGCGGCCGCGGCCATCCTTGCTGCGGAATCGCTCTACCTGTCATTTTCGGGGCGGCGCGCCCGCGTCACCACCGTCAACCGACGCATCAAGCGCTTGAGAGAGGAGGCCCCAGCTGAACAGATGTTGCAGGGGCTGCTGCAGGAGCGTGGCCTAACGGCGACTGGCGACTACATCTTTGGCGCCGTCGCGCTCAACCGGCTCTACACGCAATCCGGCATAACAGGTAACCCGCTGGCATTCGCAGCCGTGTTTTTGCTGGCTGGTCTGGTGGTGGCCTTGGCAATGTCATTGCTTCTGAACTTTTCGATTACGGTTGCTATCTTTGCCTTTTTGTTAATCGGCTTTGGCCTGCCACTTCTCGTTTTACGACGTGCGCGGAACAAGCGAATCCAGAAGTTTGCCGCCCAACTTCCTAATGCACTCGACATGATCGTGCGTTCGTTGCGTGCCGGTCATCCGACATCGGTGGCTATCGGACTTGTGGCTCGTGAGATGCCCGACCCGCTCGGCACCGAATTCGGCATCGTCTCCGACGAAATCACCTTTGGTCTCAGCCTTGAACAGGCCGTGCGCAAACTCTCGCAACGCGTCGGTTTCGACGGTCTCCATTTGCTTACCATATCACTCTCCATTCAAGCCAAGACCGGCGGTAACCTGACCGAGATGTTATCGAATCTTTCGTCTTCGCTCCGAGAACGGCAGAAATTGAGGCTGAAGATCAAGGCGCTTTCGGCAGAGGGCCGAGCATCGGCGTGGATAATCTCCCTATTTCCTCTTATTATGTTCGGAATACTTCTTTTAGTTGCCCCTAGCTATTACGGAGATATTTGGGGTAGCCCGCTGATTACCCCAGTATTCCTGATATTCGGAATATTGGCGCTTTTTGGCGATTTCATCATGTTTCGAATGGTCAATTTCGATTTCTGAGGAGGCGCGCCGATGACCGTTTTTGCAAGCCTTCAGAATTCAGGGCTGCTAATCTCAGTTGCAGTTTTCATGGCGGCGATGGCGCTTTTCCTGTTCGGTGCGTTAATAATCTTGCCGGCTATGCAGACACGGAAACTGGTTGCGCAAAGCCTATTGGCCGAGGGAATTGCCAGCCGTCGCTCGCTGGTGGGCCAGGAACAACTGGCCAAGATTTCCGCGCAGCGTCCAGTCGAGGCATATTTTCGGTCGATAGAGAAGGAACGGGACGAACCCAGCGCCCTGGACGCAAAGCTTTTCCGCGCCGGCTTCTATCAATCAACCGCGCCGGCGATTTACACTTTGTCGCGCCTGGGCACGGTCTGCATTGGCTTTGCGGTGACATACGCGATTCTGTCGCGGATACTGCCGTCTGAGGTGCCGGGAGTCATAGCCTTTGCGATCGCTGCGGTGTTCGGGCTGGCCTGCATAGTCATACCAAGCATCGCTCTCGACCGATTTGAGAATGGGCAGAAGCAGACCTATCGCCGTGGCTTTCCCGATTTCATGGACATGATGATCACGTGCGCCGACGCCGGCATGAGCCTTGAGGCGGCGGTCGAGCGCGTCGGGTCCGAACTTGCCGCTACTCACAAATGGCTCGGGATTCAGCTGGCGATCATGAATTTGCAACTACGCGCCGGCAAGCCGTTGCGCGATGCGCTGCGCGAACTCGCGGACCGAATTGGACTCGAAGAGGCGAGATCCCTGGCGGTGTTGTTTCGGCAATCGGAGGAACTCGGCACCAGCCTGACGGACGCTTTGCGCGTCTATAGCGACGAAATGCGCAGTCAGAGAATCCTTCGCGCGGAGGAGATCGCCAACGCTCTTCCGGTCAAGATGATGATTCCGTTGGGCCTTTGCATCTTTCCGGTGGTGATGATGATTGTGATGTTGCCTGTTGTCATCCGAATGAAAGGCGTTTTCTTCTAGTTTGGTCTATGATTTGGTCCTAATGTGAGTCGGGGACCCCAAGGGGACACATTGATGAAGAGGGTTATCGCGGCCGCAGCCTGTCTGCTCATGGCGGTGCTTGCCGGCTGCCAGACGGACACAACCGACGGTGTCGTACGCACGAACGAGCCGTCGAAAGGCGACGTAACGTCTTTTGGCGATGCTTTCGACGGGCTGAAGACGGTCAGCGACGTCGAATACTATGCCTCGGACCAGGCCGTTGCCGAAGCCAAGAACCAGTTCCGTGCCGAAAATTACGGCAATGCCGGCGCGCTGTTCTTCAAGGCGACGCAACTGGCGCCCAATGATGGCAACGCCTGGATGGGACTGGCCGCCTGCACCGATCGGATCCATCGCTTCGACCTGTCCGACCGGGCCTATGCCCGTGCCTTCAAGCTGGTCGGCGCGACGCCCGAATATTACAACAATGTCGGCTATTCCTACCTGCTGCGCGGCAAGCTGCAGGATGCCCGCTCGAACTTCCTCAAGGCTTACGAACTGGCGCCCAATGATCCGACCGTCGCCAACAATCTGAAGCTGCTGTCGTCAAGCGTGCAGAATATCGAGCGCTAGCATGCTGCTTGTCGAATCGCTATTGCTAATGGCGCTTGCCGTTCCTCTTCTGGCTAGGATTGCGTGGCTCGACTTCACCACGCAGGAGATAGCCAATCGCGACGTGCTGCTACTGCTGTGCTTAGGGGCGGGGTCGCTGCTGCTAATGTCGCTGCGGTCGGGATCGTGGTGGGACATAGGGCTGAGCGCCCTTGCCGGACTTCTGCTGTTTGTCGCACTCTTCCCTTTCTGGGCGCTGCGCAGGATTGGCGCCGGTGATGTCAAGCTGATGGCGACTGTGCCTTTTCTGATCGGCGGCGGCTGGCTGGTCATGTTTTCGATACTGCTGCTATTTTTTGCTCTCGTCACGGTGCTGGTCGTGAAAAACCCAACGTTACTGCCGGAAGGAGCCTTCCGTGTATATACTCAGCATTTAGACCGCAAAGGTGTAGTGCCGTTCGGAGTGCCGATTTCCCTAGCGTCGATATGTACTATCGCATTGCAGATCGTAAGCAGTCTTATGGCCCCTGGCGGTCTATAAAACCAAATGGCGTGATTCATAGAACCACTCGGTCGATTTAGAAGAAGATTTGATAGGCATATTAACCTTCTGAAAACCAATATCTTGCCCTAGCGCCGGCAAAATGCTTGGATTGAACCTTATTGGTGGGGTGCAAAATGGACATTTCCAATTTTGAAAGGGATCGCGTATCCGTTTGCTCTGAGGCGCAGCCGGAAAGTGTTCAGAACGGTATTCTTCGACGATCTATGCGCTTGCTGCCGTCGCTAGCGATGCGTGACTTTATTGGCCGCGCAACGCTGACATTTTACTTCGCGTTCGGCGCGGCCATAAAGGTGGGGGCTCTGATACTGGCTCTGCGTCATATTGTATGGACGACGGCGTCCAGCATCGACTTTGCGGCGGACGTTGCCTCTCTCGGATTTCTGGCGCTCATGGCTGTTTCAACCGTGACGCGTCTTCCGCCGATGAAGACAGCGCAGGGAATTGAACCCCGAATCGCAGCGCTGCTCGGGTGCTTTGCGACGGTGACTTTGATTGTCGTCCCTCGTGTCGAAATCCTTCCGCAGCTTAAACTTTTCGCGGACCTAATCATCCTCGGCGGTTTTACGCTTTGCATATGGTGCCTTTGGTGGCTTGGCAGGTCGTTCAGCATCGTCGCCCAAGCTAGGCGGCTTGTCACAGCAGGGCCATATCGGTTTGTGCGCCATCCTCTCTACGCCTGCGAAGCGATTGTCCTGATCGGCATTCTTTTACGTAATCCTACATGGGGAACAGTTGCAATTTGCGCAATTGCTCTCACCTTCCAATATCGGCGGCTGGTCAATGAGGAGAAGGTTTTGCAGGCAGCTTTCCCCGAGTATGCCGCCTACAAACTTGTAACCCCTATGCTGTTTCCCGCTCTATTCCGATGACGAAGAGGTACGGCAGCAGGATTTCTGCTTCCGTGGCGTCTCTCGGCTCTGGTAAGACTAAGCGCGATCGCCGGCGCGTTGGCTGACAGAGCAAACGAAAAACCCGCCTGTGCGGCGGGTCATTGGCGCAAATCAGCACCATAGGCAAAAATGTACCATAGCTGAGTGCAGCTAGTCAAGAAAAAATTCCTATCCTGAAACGCTGCCGGCGCCGCCCGCGCTCCGTTCAGTCCCGCAGCAGATCGAACATCAGCTTGAAGAAGCGGTCCGCGTCGACCTCATGGGCGATGCGGGCATTGTCCTTTTCACCGCGCTCGCCCCAGTAATCGGCGATGGTCGCGCCGAAGGCGTAGGTGCCGGACAGGTCGACGCCGATATGGGCAGGGCGCGTGCGCACCAATGTCGGGTCGATGGCCAGCGCCAGCGCCAGCGGATCGTGCATGGCGCCGCCGACGCCCATCGAGTTGCGGTGCAGCTTCTCGTAGAACAGCAGCCAGTCGTTGACGAGCCGGCCGAGCGGCGTGTCGATGGTCGCGAGTTCGGCATATTGCGGCGCCTCGATCAGCACCTGCATGGTGACGTCGAGGCCGACCATCAGGATCGGCACGCCGCTGTCCAGCACGATCTTCAGCGCTTCGGGGTCGCAGAACGCGTTGAATTCGGTCGGCGTGATGATCTCGCTCTTGCGGTAGAACACGCCGCCCATCCAGATCAGTTCCTTGATCTTGGGCAGCACGTCGCGATGCTTGAGGATCATCAGGCCGATATTGCTGAGCGGGCCGGTGGCGACGACCAGGATCGGTTCGGGCGCGGCGCGCAGTTTGTCGGCCAGGAAATCGACGGCATGCTGGTCGACCGGCTTGATCGTCGCCTGCGGCAGGTAGGGCGAGCCCTCGAGGCCGCTCGGGCCGTCGGCGGTGCCGAGCACCAGCGGGCGCGCCAGCGGACGGTGACAGCCCTGCGCGACAGGCACGTCGCCGGCGCCGATATACTCCAGGATGCGCAAGGCGTTGGCGGTCGTCTTCTCGACCTCCGCATTGCCGCAGGTCGTGGTGACGCCGATGAGTTCGATGGCCGGCGAGCGATGCGCCATGACCAGCGCGATGGCGTCGTCGTGGCCGGGGTCGCAGTCGAACAGGATAGGAGTTGGCTTGGTCATCATGTCGTCTTTCACGCCGCCCGCTCGTAGCGCGCTATGGTTTTCTTGAAGCCGTCGAGGAAACGCCGCCCGTCCAGGCCGGTGCAGATGCGGGTGGTCTTGGGCCCGCCGCCGGGCAGCAATTGCCGGCCGCGATAGGCGACGGTCTGGCCGCGCGCCAGCCTGCCGTCGAGCACGACGTCGGCGAACAGCGGCTCGGTCATCGTCGCCAGGCCGGGATCGAAAGCCAGCGCCACGGTGATCACGTCATCCATCGGGAACCCGACGAGGTCGAAGAATTCGCGCCAGATGTCGATGTAGATCGGGAAGCTGTCGGCGATCATCTCAAGGACGGGATTGTCCCTGGCGACGGCCTGCATGTCGGCGATGTCGTCGCGCGTCAGCATCGAGTCGGCGACGCGGTTGTCCTCGCAGATGTCGAGGGGGACGAGGATCTTCTCGACATCGGCGTTGAGCACGATGCGCGAAGCCTCCGGATCGGCCCAGATGTTGTACTCCGACAGGGGTGTGATGTTGCCCGGCGTCTGGAAATTGCCACCGAGCACGATCAGCCGCTTGAGTGCACCGGTCAATCGCGGCTCCTGCAACAGCGCCATCGCCGCGTTGGTCAGCGGGCCGGTCGTCACCAGCGTGATCTCGCCCGGATTGGGCATGACCGTCTCGATTATGAAATCGACCGCATGTCCCGACGTGGCCTGCCGCACCGGCGTCGGCGCCGGCGGGTTGAACTTCTTCAGGCGATCGCCGAAGCGGGCGACGAGCCGTTTTTCGAAATGCACCGGCGCCTCCATGTCGGCCTTGGCGTTGCCGACGATCGGCCGCCACGCACCGGCGTGAACCGGGATGTCGTCACGCCCGGCGAGCGTCAGCGTGTTGAGGACGACGTTGGTGACCTGTTCGATCGGGCCGGCCGCACCGGTCACGGTGGTGACACCCTCGAGCCGGAGTTTGGGATTGACCGCTGCAAACAGCACGGCGAGAATATCGTCGCCGGCTGAATCCACGTCGAGGATTATGCGTTCCATAAAGGCTTCCTTCACTGGGGATTTTTGCCGCCGGGTTCGGTGTTCCTGTCTACCGACAGCAGTTTCCGCATCGATTCCAGCGTCTCCGCGATGATCCTCGGGCGCGCCCGGTAGGACAGCGCGAACAATGCGATCAGCGCGACGACATAGGGGACGGTGAGAACCAGGTAGGACGGATAGCCAAACGTCTGCAGGCGCAACGAAAAGGCATCGGCGAAGCCGAACAGCAGGCAGCCGGCCAGCACCTTCAGCGGATCGCCGTTGGAAAAGATCAGGATCGCCACCGCCATGAAACCACGGCCCGACGACATGTTTTCGGTGAACATGGTGATGTAGCCGAGGGACAGATGCGCGCCGGCGAGGCCCGCCAGCAATCCGCACAGCAGGGATGCGATGTAGCGGACGCGGGTGATCGAGATGCCAAGCGCCTCGGCGGCTTCCGGCTTTTCGCCGACCACGCGGATATAGAGGCCGAGCCGCGTCCTGTTGTAGCAGACGACCAGCAGCGGCACGGCGATGAAGGCGGCATAGACGAGCGGCGTGAAGCCGGAGATCAGCGGCGCCCAGGAGCCGAGAAGGTCGCGGGCGCCGGGCAGCTGGACTTTCGGCAGGCCGACGATGCCGTGACCGACGATCGAACCGCGCGTGCCGAAGATCGCTTTCATCAGCGAGATCGTCATGCCGCCGGCCAGGATGTTGAGCGCCAGCCCGACGACCACTTCATTGGCCTTGAAGCTCACCACCAGGACAGCAAAAACCAGGGCGAAGACGAGCGCCGCCGCAACGCCGCAGGCGACGCCCGCCAGTGCGGAACCGGTCCAGATCGAACCGAGGACGGCGAAGAAGGCGCCGACCAGCATCTGCCCCTCGAGGCCGATGTTGAAGATGCCGGCCTTGGTGGTGAACGAGCCGCCAAGCGCGACCAGAAGGATGGGCGCGGTGGTGCGAAGCGTCGCCGCGATCAGCGCGACGTTGATGAGCTTGTCTAGAATTTCCATCGCCGCTCCCCTGCCTGGCTGTCGCCGCGCTTTCTCACCAGCACCTGGGCCGACACGCTGAGGATGATCAGCGCCTGGATCACGGTGATGATCTCGCGCGACGCGCTGGTGTCGACCTCGAGCAGCAGCGATCCGTTGCGCAGGGCACCGAAGAACAGTGCGGTGAAGATGGTGGCGACCGGCGAGCCATTGGCGAGCAGGGCAGCGATCAGCCCGTCGAAGCCGAAACCGGGAGCAAATCCTTCCATGAAGCGGTGATGGACGCCGAGCGTCTCGACGCCGCCGGCCAGCCCGCCGACGGCCCCTGAAAGCAGCAGGACCAGGAAACCCTGCCGTTTCACGTTGACGCCGCCATATTCGGCGAATTTCGGCGCCGAGCCGACCATCGTGACGCCGTAACCCCATTTGGTGTAGCGGAAGACAAGGGCCGCGCCGACCGCCAGCACCAGGCCAATGACCAGGCCCCAGTTCAACCGCGAGAAGGCGAAGATCTCCGGCAGATAGGATGTCGCCAGGATCGGCGGCGTCTCCGACCAGCCGCCCGGCCGCTTGAACAGGAAGATGGTGAAATAGGATGTGAGCAGCACCGCCACGTAGTTCGACAGGATCGTCGAGACGACCTCGTTGGTGTTGTAGCGGGCGCGGAAATAGGCGGGGATGGCGACCCAGGCCGCGCCCGCCACGACCGCCAGCGCCAGTGCTGCCAGCGTGTGAATGCCCGCGGGCAGGGGCATGGCAAAGCCGACCCAGGCGGCGGCGAAGCCGCCGAGGAACAGCTGGCCCTCGATGCCGACGTTGAACATGCCGCCGCGCAAGCCGATGCAGGCAGCGACACCGCAGATCAGGATCGGCGTCGTCTGCAGCAAGGTCCCGGCAATCTTCTCCTGATCGCCGAAGGCGCCGCGCAACAGTGTCATGAACACACGCACCGGGCTTTCGCCGACCATGAGGATGATGATCGCGCCCATCAGCAGTGCCACGCCGATGGCGATGACCTGGCCGGAAACGGCATGCAAATGGTCTTTCATGATGCGGTCTCCGCGGCGAATTCCGGCGCGGCCACGCCTGCCATCATCATGCCGATGCGCTCCTCGTCGGCGTCATCGCCAGAGACCTCGCCCATGATCCGCCCGTTGAACATCACCAGGATGCGGTCGGCAAGGGCGGCCAGTTCGTCGAGTTGCACGGAAATCAGCAGGATCGCGCGGCCGGCGGCGCGCTGGCGCATGATCTCGTCATGAATGGCCTCCTGGGCGCCGATGTCGACGCCGCGCGTCGGCTGGTCGATCAGCAGGAAATCGGCGCCATTGGTGAATTCGCGTGCCAGAACGACCTTCTGAATGTTTCCGCCCGAAAGCCGCTTGACCGCATCGCTCGGTCCGCGCGCGCGAATATCGAAGCTCTTGATCAGCGTTTCGGCGTTTTGATTTATGGCATTCCAGTTGAGCATGCCGCCACGACTCCATGGTGCGCGATGCTGGCGGCCCATCAGGGTGTTGGCCGCTATCGAAGCGTTGCGATCGACCCCGCGTACCATGCGGTCGCCTGGAACATGGGCGAGGCCTGCCTGGCGGATCGCGGCGGGCGAGAGATCGGTGAGATTCTGGCCCTTCAGCCAGGCCCCGCCATGGCTTGCCGGCCGCAGGCCCGAAAGCACTTCCGCCAGCTCCGTCTGTCCATTGCCGGCCACACCCGCGATTCCCACCACCTCGCCGGAGCGGACCGTGAAACTGGCATCGCGAAGAGCCGGCAGCAGGCGATCGTCGCGCGCCCACAGATCCTTCACTTCGAGCACTACGTCGCCGTGCAGCGAAGCGCGCGGCCGGCGGTCGAAGCTCACTTCGCGGCCGACCATCATGTGCACCAACTCGTCCTTGCTGAGCTCGGCCGTCGGCCGGGTCGCCACCTTCCTGCCGTTGCGCAGCACCGTCACCGTGTCGGACACTTCCATCACCTCTTCCAGGTGGTGCGAAATGAAGATCACCGTCATGCCTTCGGCCACGAAGCTGCGCAACGTCTGGAACAGTTCACGGCTCTCCTGCGGCGTCAGCACGGCGGTCGGTTCATCGAGGATGATGGTGCGCGCGCCGCGCACCAGGACCTTCAGGATTTCGATGCGCTGTTCTATGCCGACCGAGAGCAACCCGACGCGCTCGGTCGGATCGACCTGCAGGCCGAAGCGCTTCGACAGGTCGCGCGTTCGCGCCACCTGCGCAGCGTGGTCGATCAGTCCATGGCGACGGATTTCCATGCCGAGAAAGACGTTGTCGGCAACCGAGAGCGAGGGAACCAGCTTGAAATGCTGGTGAACCATGCCGAGGCCGGCCTTTATCGCCACGGACGGGTCGGCGATCACGATCTCTTCACCGTTCAGCCGGATCGAGCCTTCGTCCGGCTGCAAGAGGCCGAACAGGATGTTCATCAGCGTCGTCTTGCCGGCACCGTTCTCGCCGATGATGGCGTGGATCTCGCCGCGGCGGACCGCAAGATCGATGCCGTCATTGGCGACGAATGCGCCAAAACGCTTGGTGATGCCAGTCAACTCGACGGCCATCGCGGCATTGCTGTGGAGGGTCGGCGACCCCGGCGTGTTCGACAACATGGCTCTCGCAGATTGGACACTGATCCGCCGCGGCAAGCCGCGGCGGATCAGTCTAGCGCTTTCTTGGGAGGGAGGCGCTGGTGTTGGCTTATTTCGCCTTGGCGATCACGATCTTGCCGTCGACGATGCCCTTTTTGATCTCGTCGAGCTTGGCGGTCATCTCTGCCGGGATCTTGGCGGCGATGTCATCGCAGACCTTGACCTCGACACCGCCCGAGGCGAGGTCGAAAGTGCGGGTGCCGGCGGTGATCTTGCGGCCCTCGACCTCGTCCTTGATCAGCGTATAGACGGCGATGTCGCCGCGCTTCAGCATGCTGGCGAGCACATTTCCGGGGGCCGAGCCGCACATGTCGATGTCGACGCCGATCGAATATTTGTCGACCGCGGCACTTGCCTGCATCACGCCTTCACCCGTCGGGCCGGCGACGTTGTAGACAATGTCGGAGCCTTGGCCGTAAAGCGCCTGGGCAAGTTCGCTTCCCTTGGCCGGGTCGTCGAAGGTTCCGGCGAAGACGGAGTTCACCTTGACGTCGGGCGCGGCATATTTGGCGCCTTGCTCGTAGCCGCCCAGGAAGTTGCGGATCACCGGGATATCGCGGCCGCCGACAAAGCCGATGGCCTTGCCGTCGCCGATCTTGTCGAAGGCGGTGCCCTTGGCTTCGATCATGCCAGCAAGCGCGCCGGCGACGAAGGATCCCTGCTCCTCGGCGAAATTGGCGTAGATCATCTTGGGGTTGTCGAGGACGCCATCGATGAACACGAAGCGTTGGTCAGGATATTCGGCGCTGACCTTTTGCAGCGAGTCCACCAGCTCCCAGCCCATCACGAAGATCAGGTCGTACTGTTTGCCCTTGGCAAGATTCTCGAACTGCTGCTGGTAGTCGAGCGCGCGATTGCCGGTGTCGACCAGCTTGAGATCGATGCCGAAATCGGTCTTGGCCTTGTTGAGGCCGTTGACGATCGAAACGCCAAAACCCTGTGCAAAGTATCCCGAGATGGCGGCCACGGAAACCTTGGCCTGTGCGGCGGCCGGTCCGAACGAAATGGCAAGCATCGTGCCGGCCAGGAATAAACTCTTGAGCGCCCTTTTCATGTCATTCCCCTTCAGCTTTTCTCAGCTTTTGAAGCCACGCTTTGACCATCCCCCACACATCGCCGGGACAACGGCGAGTTCGTTGATGGTCATATGAGTTTAGGAGCGGCTTAACAGGCTGTCAATCGTCATCCGATGCAGTTTTCTTGGCCCTTCGCCCGCTTGCCCGACGTCTGTGCTTGACAAATGTCGATAGGCATAATTGTTGATACTCTAACGAGTTTTATGAACGACGGGATGAAGGAAGAGAACAATGCCGGCTGTGGTGGTCAGGAAATTTCTGGTTCAGATCGAAGAGATATTCCATGAGGGCGGACCCCACGCGGCACGCCCGCTCAAGCGAGGCGCGATCGTCGCGGTCATCGCCAACCCTTTTGCCGGACGCTATGTCGAAGAGATCACCGGCTTCATGGAAGACCTGAAGCCGCTCGGTCTCGATATGGCTCGGCGCCTGATCGACGCCATTGGTGAGGGCGGCCAGGCCATCGAAGGTTATGGCAAGGGTGCCATAGTCGGCGCCGCCGGCGAGCTTGAACATGGCGCGCTCTGGCACAATCCGGGCGGCTACGCGATGCGCGAACTGCTCGGCAATGCCAAGGCGATCGTGCCTTCGACCAAGAAAGTCGGCGGCCCCGGAACGCGCATCGACATCCCGATCACGCACATAAACGCCTCCTATGTGCGCAGCCATTTCGATGCAATCGAGATCGGCATTGCCGATGCGCCGCGCAGCGATGAAATGGCGGTCATCCTGGCGATGACCACCGGCGCACGCGTTCATGCACGGGTCGGCGGCCTTGCCGCCGCCGACATCAAGGGTGAGGACGGACTGCGATGAGCCCGGAAATCCGCCGTATCATCACCATCGTCGAGGAAACCCGGATCGAAGGCGGGCGGCCCGTCGATCCGCCGACGCGGCGTGCCGCAGCCATCGCGGTCATCCGCAACCCCTATGCGGGTACCTACGTCGAGGATCTGTCGGCACTCAGCGCCGTCGGCGAAGCGTTGGGCGAAATCTTGCCCAAGCGCGCCGTCGCTGCTCTGGGCATTGCCGGCAACCGGGTCGAGAGCTTCGGCAAGGCGGCCGCCGTCGGCGCCGATGGCGAGCTCGAACATGCCGCCGCCATCCTTCATCCAAAGCTCGGCGCCCCGTTCCGCGATGTGCTCGGCAAGGGCGCCGCGCTCATTCCCTCATCGAAGAAGCGCGGCGGCCTCGGCGTGCCGCTCGATATTCCGCTCGGCCACAAGGACGCGGCGCGGGTGCGCAGCCATTTCGACGGCATGGAGGTTCGTGTTCCCGACGCACCGCGTGCCGACGAGATCGTCGTCGCTATCGCCGTCACCGATTCCGGCAGGCCGCACCCGCGCGTCGGCGGACTGACCAAAGACAAGGTCGTCGGCAAGGACGGCGTCAGCTAGGATAACCGACATTCAGGCGATGCCGGCCTGCAAACGTTGATTTCCTGCGCTTCCCGTGCTCGCGTACCCGAAAGTACGCTGCGCTCCGGTTCTGAGAAATAAAGATATTTGCGACACACAAAAAAGTCGAAGAAATAGAACCGGAGTTCAGCCGGTTTCGACTATGAACATCCGTGCCTCTTGGGCTTCCCGACGCTCGGCCTTGATCGGCGCGTATCTCTCGGAATTGTAGAACGCCAGCGCTTGGGCGAGGGTTGCAAATTCAAATACGCCGGCCATCGGGAGCGGCACGTCCTCGCCCTCAAGAACCTGCGCAACAGGGCCGAAATGTAAGATGCGCCCGCCGGCCTCTTGCAGAGCCGCTTGAAAGCGCGGAGCGACAGCCGCCTGTTTGGCGGCGTCGATGATGCGCAGATTGATATGCACGTACGCTGGCATGGAATTCTCCTAATAATGCATATACACTATTATCCGAGGATGAAATTGTCTAGAGGGCGGACGTGAGCGGTTTTGATCCGGAAACGTTGAAAGGCGTCGCGGCGGAGTGTCCGGGCTTTCAGGCTCGTGCGACGGCGCGTGCGGTCACGCGCTATTACAACGCCTGCTTCAAACCGCTCGGGCTGACGGCCGAGCAGTTCAGCCTCCTCGTGGGCATCGGAGCGGTTGAGGGAACGACACTCGTCGATCTTGCGAACAGCGCGGGAGTCGACCCGACGACCCTGAGCCGAAATCTTCAGAACTTGGAAGGGCAACTTTTGGTTCATTCAAAGGGCGGACGCGGCCGCTTGGGAAAGCAGATTGGCCTAACGATATCTGGGCGCAAGCTTGTCGTCGATGCGCTCCCGTTGTGGAACTTGGCTAAAGCGGAACTGTCCAGTCGCTTGGGCAAAGAAAAACTGCGTTCCGCTAGCAAGCTGATGGCCGAGCTGGCCGAGGCAGCAAAAACTTCGCGCATATAACGGCTCGTCGCGACCTGAACCTCAACATACCCTGAACGTCGTCAACTGGGGACGATTTCCGGCACCCGTATCGCCGGCGGGGTGTTGCGGCTGCGGCCTGTCCGCACCTCGCCGTCGATCACGACCATGCCAATGCCTGGAAGATTGCCGAGCGCCACGCTGTCGAGCAGCCCGTCGCCGGCACCGCCGATCGCTTGATCCATGAAGATCAGGTCGGCGGCGCGCCCGACCTCGATGATGCCGCGATCATCCAGTCCGCGCACGCGCACCGTGTTGCCGCTGGCAAAACAGAACGCCACTTCCGGCGCGATACCACCAAGCGAAGCCAGCATGGTCAGGGTCCGCAGGATACCGAGCGGCTGCACGCCGGATCCGGCCGGGCTGTCCGTGCCCAGGATGACGCGCGAAAGTTCGCCGCGCTGCCTTGCCAGGTCGAGCACGAACAGTCCGGTGCGCAGATTGCCGTTGTGGACGATCTCAAGCGCCCTCGAGCCCTTCTCGCAGATCTGCCGTATTTCCGCCTCGGGCAGGGCGGTTGGCCCGCCATTGACGTGGGCGACGATGTCGGCGTCGACCTCCAGCACGACATCCGCGCCGATGCGGCCGGAGCCGGGCAGCGACGGGCCGCCTGTGTGGGTCATCGAGGTCATGCCGTATTTGCGCGCCCAGGCGATCATCTTCCGGCCGGTCGGCCCATCCTTGACGCCGCCAAGCCCGACTTCGCCGACAAGCGTCACGCCGGCCTCGGCGAGACTGCGGAAGTCTTCCTCGGTAAGGCCGGGTTCCAGGATCGGTGCCCCGGCCAGGATCTTCATGCCGTTCGGACGGAAGTTGGAGAAGGTGCGTTGGGCAGCGATCGCCAGCGCCTTCAGCCCGACAAGATCGCGCGGTCGGCCCGGTGTGTGGACCTCGCCAGCCGAAATGATCGTGGTGACGCCGCCATGCACGGTCGAATCCATCCAGCCGATCTGGTTCTGCCGGGGCGTCCAGTCGCCGGCCACCGGATGGGCGTGGTTGTCGATAAGACCCGGCGCGACCGCGCAGCCCATCGCATCGATGATCGTCGCCGCGCTGCCGCCATCAATGTCGCCTGCCTTGCCAATGCCTGATATGCGTCCATCGCTCACGACAATGGTATCGGCGTCGATGATCGGTTGTGCGAGATCGCCACTCAGCATGAGACCGATATTGCGGACGACGAGCGTGTTGGCAGACGACTGGAAGTCGGACGACATCGGTTCTCACTTTTGCTGTTATGGAAAAAAGGACTGGACGCGGCTTATTTGCCGCCGTCGCCATTCGTTGGGTCGTCGTCATTGATGCGCTGGAGCAGGCGAAGCAGCGTCGCCTGCTCAGCCGGGGAGAGCGGCGACAGGAACCGCCGCCCGACCTCGACGCTGCGTTCGAGCCGCTCCAGCGTATAGTCGGTCCCTTTGCTGGTCAGCGCGATCATCGTCAGGCGTTGGTCGGTTTCGGAGGCGCTGCGCGTGATCAGCCCGTGTTTGAGCAGTTTGCGCATGACGATGCTGATGGTCGACGGGTCCATCGCCGTCAGCCGGCCGAGATGGTTCTGCGAGACTTCGCCATGCTTGAGGATCGTGGCGAGCGCCGCGAATTGCGTTGGCGAAAGGTCTTCGCCGGCCATGACCTGCTGGAAGCGCAGTGTCGCGCGCTGATGCGCCCGGCGGATGACGTGCGCCGGGTGACGGTCCAGTTCATAGCCGGTCTCGGCGTATTGCTGCAGCACTTGCTCGCGGCTCGGGGGTGCATCGCCGCTCGGCGTTTTCGAGGTCGCGCCTTTTTCGGATTGCGGTTTCTTTTCAGTCGTCACACCGGACTCCTATCGCCGCTGTCTCGGATGTCGCCGGTTTGGAAAAGCTCAAGCCGCGACCTCCGCTGGTTGAAGCGACGTCCCGTCGCGGAGGGCTGCGACGACATCAGCCGAATCGCTGACCACGCCGAAATGGGTCGCTATGTCGTAGAGCGAGCTTTCCTGCTCGCGTGGTCCCGTTGCCGCGCAGCAATCGCTTGGCACCACCACCTCATAGCCCTGGAAAAAGGCATCATGGACGGTCGAGCGCACGCAGATGTTGGTGACCACGCCGAAAATGACCAACTGATCGACCTGCATGTCTTTCAGCGTCAGGTCCAGGTCGGTTTGAAAGAAGGCCGAGTAGCGCCGCTTGATGACATGGATCTCATCATCGCGGGCGCCGAGATCCTCGATGATCTCCGGCCCCCAGCTTCCATCCAGGCAATGCGGTGTGCGCTTCAGCCATTCGCGCTCGCGTCGCATGCCCGGCCGGTGGCTGTCATGGACCCAGATCACCGGCACGCCGGCGGCGCGCGCGGCCTCGATCACGGCCAGTTGCGGCGCGACCAGCGTCTCGTACCCAGGCAGGACCATGGCCCCGCCGGGCTTGCAGAACTCATTGACCATATCGATGACGATAACGGCCGCACGGCGTGGATCGAGGCGCACCGCATCATCGTGCCGATGTGAGGAAAAACTGTCCACGGACATGGCGAGCTCCTTTGACCGATCGTTGATGCTCATACAAAAAACCCTAGTGGATGCCAAGTCAATCCCGTTCGACGCAAAGCGTGCTGGTCGGCCTTGCGCACCGCGCTCCGACAAGCGTATGCGCTATTTGCCCATCGCGAAATGGCCTTGACAACGCTTGTCAGGCATGTGCTCGATTTGTATGACCATCAATGATATTCAAGCCGCTGAATTGCGGAGCCGAGGCCGAGATATGAAAACCATCGTCACCGGAGCCAGCGGCCTGCTTGGCCGCCATGTGGCCGAGGCTCTGGTTGCGGCCGGCCACGATGTGCTTGGTGTCGATGCCGTGGTGCCGGGTGAGGTCGCATGGCGCCACGCAACCGCCGATTTGACCGATCTGGGATCGACACTGCAGCTGGTGCGCGATTGCGATGCCGTTGTGCATGTCGCGGCCATTCCGCGGCCGACCGGCCGGGCCGGCGGCGAGGTGTTCAAGACCAACATCGCGACCGCCTACAATGTGGTCGAGGCAGCCGCCATGGCCGGCGCTAGGCGCTTCATCTATGCCTCATCCTTCAGCGTTTTCGGCTATCCCTTTTTCGAAAAACCTGTGCGGCCGCCCTATCTGCCGGTCGACCTGGACCACCCGGTCGGCGCGCAGGACCCGTACGGCCTGTCGAAATGGCTGGGCGAGGAAATCGTCGACGCGGCGGTGCGCCGCGGCGCCTTTTCGGCGGTCAGTATTCGCATGCCGTGGATCCAGACGCCGGGTTCATTTTTCGAGGGCGTCGGGCCGCGCCGCGCCACGGCCGACAGTGCCCGCGACCTGTGGGCCTATCTCGACGCGCGCGACGCCGGGCAGGGCTTCCTGCGGGCGCTTGAATGGCAAGGCGACGGCCATCTGCGCGTCCTGCTCAGCGCCGCCGACACCTTCATGGAAGAGGAAACCGAAGCGCTCGTGCGCCGGGTCTATCCCGATGTCGCTCTATCGCGGCCGATCGCCGGCTTTGGCGCCGTGCTCGACACGGTCCATGCGCGCGAAACGATCGGCTTCGAACCACAATATTCATGGCGTTCCTATCCAAAGCCGGAGACCGGGGGATGAAACGATTCGACCAGAAGAAGATCCTTGTCACTGGCGGCGCCGGCGCGATCGGCGGCGCGGCGGTGCGGCGTTTCCTTGACGAAGGCGCGCGCGTCGCCATTGTCGATCGCAATGGCGCGGCGGCGCAGCAACTGGCTCGCTCACTGGGTGAAAACGCCATTGCCATCGAAGCCGACGTCACCGATGAAGCGGATGTGCGGCGCGCCGTCGAGGCGACCGTCGAGACGTTCGGCGGCCTCGACGTGGTGTTCAACAATGCCGGCATTTCCGGCGTCGTCGCTCCCGTTCACGACCTGCCGGTCGAGGACTGGGATACGACCATCCGTATCAATCTGCGCGGTATCTTCCTCGTCCTGCAGGCATCGCTTCAATCGATGATCAAGGCGGGGACCGGTGGCTCGATCGTCAACATGGGCTCATCCATGGCCGGTTGGGACGTCCTTTCGGGCGGTGCCGGCTATGTCGCTTCCAAACACGGCGTGGTCGGCCTGACGCGGGTTGCAGCGCTCGATGCCGCGCCCTACGGCATACGCGTCAATGCCATTTGCCCCGGCGTGATCGAGACGACGCTTGGCGTGCCGGCTTCCGGTGACGGCGAATTCAAGAGCAGCGTCCAGCATTTCGCCGACCGCATTCCATTGCGCCGCATCGGCCAGCCGGACGATGTCGCGGCCGCCGTGGCTTTCCTGGCCTCGGACGAGGCGAGGCACGTCACAGGCGTGGATTGGCTGATCGACGGCGGCCAGACCTTGCAGAGCTGGGCCAACGCCCCTGATGGCGGTGCGTTTCCGAAATTTCGCTAAAGCTCAATTTCGCTGCTCGATTTGCTTGAGCATTGATCTGCAAGAATTCGGCAAACCAATTGTCGGATGCCGGCCGCTCCCGCTAAAGGCCAAGCCCCATTCGCGATCTACTTCACGCCGATGCCGGCGGTCAGGCCGCCATCGATCTTGTAGTCCGCGCCAGTGCAGAAGCCGGCCTTCGACGAACACAGGAAAGCGATAAGTTCGGCCACCTCCTCCGGCTCGCCGATGCGCCCGATGGGGTGCGCTTCGCCGAAGCGCTTGTAGGCGGCCTCGACATCGGCGTCCGTGCCGTTCTCGCCGCGGGCGGCCTTCTCCAGGATCGGAGTGCGGATCGAGCCGGGGCTGACGGAATTGACGCGGATGCCGGAGCGCGCATGGTCCAGGGCCAGGGCACGCGTCAGCGTGTGGATGGCGCCCTTGGTGGTGGCATAGGCGGCGACGTTTTGCTGGCAGGCAAAGCCCTGCACCGAAGCGACGTTGACGATGGCGCCGCCGCCCCTGCGGACCATTTCCGGGATGCCGAAATGCGCGGTCAGATAGATCGACCCGACATTGACCGACATCGCCTTGTTCCAGGTCTCGAAATCGGTGCTGACGGCGGTTCCGTACGGATGCACCGCCGCCGAATTGACGACGATATCGAGGCCGCCGAACCGCTCCACGCCGGCCGCGACCGCGTCGCGAACCTGATCGGGCACGGAGACGTCGGCGCCTATCACCAGCGCCCCGGCTCCGGAGCTTTCCAGTTCCGCTTTCAACGCAGCGTTGGCCGCGCGGTCGATGCCGCAGGCGATGATCGCGGCGCCCCCTGCAGCGAGGCGTCTGGCGGTTGCGAGGCCAATCCCGGTTGTCCCCGTCACCAAGGCAACCTTGCCGTCGAAATCCTTCATTGGGAAAACTCCTTCATTCGCTGTCCGAAACCGGTTCCTAGTTTGACACCCATTGTGGTCCAACAATAGGTTGCCATCCTCTCGCAGAAGGAAGCGGCAATGGAACAGTGCTGGCGCTGGTATGGACCAAACGACCCGGTAACGCTCGATCATGTCAGGCAGGCCGGTGCGACCGGCGTGGTGAGCGCCTTGCACGATATCTATGACGGGCGCGCCTGGCCGCTCGAGAGCATTCTGGAGCGCAAGCGTGTCATCGAGGCTGCCGGCCTGACATGGTCGGTGGTCGAGAGCATTCCGGTCCACAACTCCTTCAAGATCGGCGCGCCGGAACGCGAGCGCTACGCCGGCTACTATCGCGACTCAATCCGCGCGCTCGCCAAGGCCGGCATTGCGACGGTCTGCTACAATTTCATGCCGGTGGTCGACTGGACCCGCACGGATCTCACCTATCGGCTGCCGACGACGGGCTATGCGCTGCGTTTCGACGCCATCGATTTCGCAGCCTACGACCTGTTCGTGCTGAAGCGCGTCAATGCCGAAGCCGGCTATACCGCTGCCCGTATCGCCGAAGCGGAAGCGCGGCTGAAGGAATTGAGCAGCGAAGCGATCGACAGGATCGAACGCAACCTGATCGCCGGCCTGCCGGCGACCGAGCGCAGCTATGACAGGGACAGTTTTCGCGAGGCCCTGGCGGACTACGATGCGATCGGACCAAAGGAGCTGCGCCAAAACCTTGCCTGGTTCCTGCGCGAGATCATTCCGGTGGCCGAAGAGGAGGGGGTGCGCATGTGCATCCATCCCGACGACCCGCCCTTCTCGCTCTATGGCTTGCCACGCATCGTTTCGACAGCCGAGGATGCGCGTTTCATCCTTAACGCCGTCGACAGCCCCGCCAACGGCCTGACGTTCTGCACCGGCTCTTATGGCACGCGCGCCGACAATGACATCGTCGCCATGGTCAAGGAATTCGCCGACCGCATCCACTTTGTCCACCTCCGCAACATCACCATCGAGGATGACGGCTCGTTCTACGAAGCCGAGCATCTCGAAGGCGGCACCGACATGGCGCATGTTATCCTCGCTCTGATGCAGGAAGAGGCGCGCCGTCGCAGGGAAGGCCGTGCCGACTGGCGCATTCCGATGCGACCAGACCATGGCCATCTGCTTGCCGACGACATCGGCAAGACCAGGATCAACCCCGGCTATTCGCTGATCGGCCGGCTGAAGGGCCTCGCCGAGCTGCGCGGCATCATGCGCGCCATCGAGCGGTTCGAGCTGGCTTGAAGCCGTCCTGCCGGTCGGCTGGCGGGATTTACAGACGATCACGCGCGATTGCGCTTCCGCTGCGACTTATACGCTGTCGCACTGGAAAGTGCGGTCCACGAGAGGCATGGCGGGTAAAGCACTTGTTGGGAAATTATTTGCCGACAGGTCATAATATGCAGCGCTGACGTTCTTCCATCCGGCCCGGATTGGACTTCCTGTTGCTTTGATCGGCACGCCTTGCGTGTCACTTTGAGATGCATTCATGCTCGAAGCTCTTGCCGGTGGTCGCTTCTACTTCTCCTAAGCCAGGGCAGAGAAAAGAAGGAAGCTGACCATGCCCAGAATTGTGCCGGTGCTTGACCTGAGCCGCCTCGAACAAGGTGCGTCCGAGTATCGTACCTTTCTCCTGGACCTGCGTACGGCAGCCCGGGACGTTGGCTTCTTCTATCTCAGCGGCCACGGAATTTCCGCCCCGGAGATCGACGACGTGCTCGATGCCTCGCGACGGTTCTTCGCGTTGCCGGAGGCCGACAAGCTGGCCATCGAAATGGTCAAATCCCAGCAGTTTCGCGGCTACACCCGCGCCGGCGGCGAACTGACCAAGGGCGCGGCCGACTGGCGTGAGCAACTCGACATCGGCGTCGAGCGCCAGCCCATAGCGCAGGGACCTGGAATTGCACCGTGGACACGGCTGCAGGGGCCGAACCAGTGGCCGTCTGCACTGCCGGAGCTCAAGCCGGCACTGCTTGCATGGCAGGCCAAGGCGACCGCGGTGGCCATTCGGCTGCTGAAAGCCTTCGCACTATCGTTCGATCAGCCCGAGGACGCCTTCGACGCGATCTATCGGGACTCGCCCAACCATCGCATGAAGATCGTCCGTTATCCCGGCCGTGACGCGACCGAAGGCGACCAGGGCGTCGGCGCGCACAAGGATGGCGGCTTCCTGACCCTGCTGCTGCAGGACGACAACAAGGGCCTGCAGGTCGAATATGACGGAAGCTGGGTGAATGTGGATCCGCTCCCTGGAACGCTGGTCGTCAACATTGGCGAACTGCTCGAACTGGCATCGAATGGGTATTTGCGTGCCACCGTTCACCGCGTCGTGACGCCGCCTGCCGGCGTCGAGCGGATCTCCGTTCCCTTCTTCTTCAGTGCGCGGCTGGACGCGACCATACCGCTTCTGACCCTACCCGAGGAATTGGCGGCCGAAGCGCGCGGGCCGGCAAGCGATCCGGACAACCCCTTGTTCCGCGATGTCGGCACCAATGTGCTCAAAAGCCGACTGCGTTCCCATCCCGACGTGGCACGCCGCCATTATGCCGATCTTCTCCAGGCCGGAGCGGCGGGCTCGTGAGCTCAGCTCTGCACGAATTTTTGCCGTTTCATATGTTTTTTGGAATGCCATTCGTCGCCAAGGCTTCGAGATAGGCGCAAAAAGAAAAAAATCGTTTAGCGGTTTCCTCCCATTCCGCTGGACGGTGTTCCCCTCTGAAGGTTCAAACCTTCTTTTGGCCGGGCCGCATTCGAGCCCGGCCATTTTTTGTCCTGGTCCCGGACAGCGCAAAACCTATGCTGCAAAAGGCCGGTGTGGAGGAACAGGATATCTTCCCGAGTTGCGCGGACCGTCCGATCCTGAGTTTAGGATTCGAGCGCTAGTGCTCGACTGTATCGATCGGTCGAAACGACTTTCATGACACAAAAACAATTGCACCTCGGCGCCTTCATGCGCCCCGTCAGCCTTCATACCGGCGCCTGGCGCTATCCGGGCGCCTATGCCGACGCCAATTTCAATTTCGCGCATCTGAAGCGCTTCGCCCAGACCTTGGAGGCGGCGAAGTTCGACGCCTTCTTCATGGCCGACCATCTGGCCGTTCTCAACATGCCGATCGAGGCGCTGCGGCGCAGCCACACGGTCACCTCGTTCGAGCCGTTCACGCTTTTGTCGGCGCTCGCCGCCGTCACCGACCATATCGGGCTGGTCGCCACCGCATCGACGACGTTCGACGCGCCCTATCATGTTGCCCGCCGCTTCGCCTCGCTCGACCATATCAGCGGCGGACGCGCCGGCTGGAACATCGTCACCACGTCCAATCCGGATGCGGCGCTCAATTTCGGCCTCGACGAGCATGTCGAGCATGACGAGCGCTACCGGCGGGCCCGGGAATTCTACGATGTCGTCACCGGCCTGTGGGACAGCTTTGCCGACGATGCCTTCATCCGCGACGCCGAAAGCGGGTTCTATTTCGACCCGGCCAGGCTGCATGTGCTCGACCACAAGGGTGAGCATCTCTCGGTGCGCGGCCCACTCAACATCGCGCGGCCAATCCAGGGCTGGCCGGTCATCGTGCAGGCCGGCGCCTCGGAGGCAGGACGCCAACTGGCGGCGGAGACAGCGGAGGTCATTTTCGCCGCCCATGCCGATCTCGCGGCGGGGCAGCGCTTCTTCGCCGACGTCAAAGGCCGTGCGGAAAGGCTTGGCCGGTCGCGTGACGACATCAAGATCCTGCCCGGCGCCTTTGTCGTTGTCGGTGACAGCGTCGAGGACGCGCAGGCCAGGCGGGCGAAGCTCGACAGTCTCGTCTACTACGAGAGCGGCATCGCCTCGCTGTCGATCGCCATCGGACATGACGCGTCCGGTTTTGATCCCGACGCGCCCTTGCCCGAAATCCGCGAGACCAATGCCTCGAAGAGTGGCCGCGAGCGCGTCATCGAACTGGCACGCGAGGAGAACCTGACCGTCAGGCAGCTTGCGCAAAGGCTGGGCGGCTATTCCGGCCTTGCTTTTGTCGGCACGCCTGAAACAATCGCCGACGAGATGGAGGAATGGCTGATCGGCGAGGGTTCCGACGGGTTCAACATCATGTTTCCATACCTGCCCGCCGGGCTCGATGATTTTGCCGAGAAGGTGGTGCCGGAATTGCAAAGGCGAGGGATCTTCAGGCGGCAATATGAAGGGTCGACACTGCGCGAGAATCTCGGGCTGAAGCGTCCGCCCAACCGGTTTTTCGAGTAGAGCCTTCTTCGCAGGGAGATTTTCGATGTCGATCCAGTCCAACACCCGCATCGTGCTCGCGGCGCGGCCACAAGGCCGGCCGAAGCCGGATGATTTCCGCATCGAGACGGTTGATGTCGTCCAGCCGGGAGAGGGCGAACTGCTGCTGCAGATCCTCTATCTGTCGCTCGATCCCTATATGCGCGGGCGCATGAACGCTACGAAATCCTATGCCAGGCCCGTCGATGTCGACGGCGTGATGGAAGGCGGTACCGTTGCGCGCGTCGTGATCTCTCGCCACCCGGAATTTACCGAAGGGGATATCGTGCTGTCCCATTCCGGCTGGCAGAGTTTTGCCTTGTCCGACGGTGTCGGGTTGCGCAAGCTGGATCCCGCTGCGGCACCCATCACTACGGCGCTTGGCGTGCTCGGCATGCCGGGCTTCACGGCCTATGCCGGTCTGCTCACCATCGGGCAGCCGAAGCCTGGCGAGACGGTCGTCGTGGCGGCCGCCAGCGGCGCGGTCGGGTCGGCCGTTGGCCAGATCGCGCGCATCAAGGGCGCGCGTGCCGTCGGCATTGCCGGCGGTGCCGACAAGTGCGCCTTCGTGCGAGACGAACTCGGCTTCGATGCGGTCGTCGATCACCGTGCCGATGATTTTGCCGAGCAGTTGAAGGCAGCCTGCCCCGGTGGCATCGACATCTATTTCGAGAATGTCGGTGGTCCTGTCTGGGACGCGGTGTTTCCGCTGCTGAACGAATTTGCGCGTGTGCCGGTCTGCGGGCTGATCGCGCAGTACAACGTCATCGCGGATGCCGGCGTCGACCGGTTGCCGGTATTGATGCAGCAAGTGCTGCACCGCAGCCTGACGATCAGGGGGTTTATCCAGCGTGAATTTGTCGACCAGCGCCGGCCTTCTATCGTGAGATGGCCGAATGGATATCGTCCGGCCGCGTCCGCTACAGGGAAGATATCGTCGATGGCATCGAAAATGCACCACAGGCCTTTCTCGGCCTTCTCGAGGGCAAGAATTTCGGCAAGCTGATCGTGCGTATCGCGGAATAGATGCCGCGCAACGATCAGGCGGGGCTGCTTGGGTAATTTCTGCCGCAGCCGTGGCCGCGGGGCGTGATTGCCAGCAGCCGCCGATCAGCCGGTTGCCCCGGCTGCCGATGACGCTGAGCGGCGAGAAACGCAACTTGCCGATCTGGGCGATGGTCGCGGCGTCGCGCTCGCGCAGGCTTGGATTGCTCACGGCACGGTTTCTGTCTCGAGTGCCGGCAGTGCCGCCGCCAGCCGGTCCGCCCATTCCTCGATGCCGGACCGTGTCGACAAAAGATCCTGCCGGATCTCAACGAGGACGGCGGCGATGCCGCGATCGTCGCCATGGATGGGCACGGCGTAGTCGGCGTCGCGGCTGATCACATAGGGCACGTTGGCCGCGACATTGAGCGCCGCATCGGTGCGCAGGCCCGAAAGGATCGCTTCGGCGAGACCTCTTGCTTGGTCATGCAGCACGCCGGCATGCCAGGGCCTGCTGACGCCGAGGAAGACCGGCGTGAAAGAATGGATCGTCACGATCCGCGTCTGCCGGCCTGCTTGTGCCCGGCGGTCGAGATAAGCGGTCACCCGGTCATGGAACGGCGAAAAGATGATCTCGGCGCGCCGGGTCCGCTCCGCCGCATCGATGCCGACATTCCCGGGAATGTCGGTGTCTTCCGACAGTACCGGAATGCTGCCTGGCGTGCCCAGTGGCCGGTTGAGGTCAATCAGCAGCCGCGAATAGCCGCTGAGGAAGGCCGGAGCATCGAGCTTCGACGACAGCAGGCGGGTCACTTCGGCGGCGCCGATATCCCAGGCGATGTGGCGCTGCAGATGGTGGGCATCGAGGCCAAGCTGTCGATACTCGACCGGCATGTGGTTGGACGCATGCTCGCACAACAGCACGATATCGGAACGGCCGTGCTCGTTGAGGGCCTCGACGGCCTCGGGCCAATCATTTTTTGTCACTGCGGTCATCAATAGAGCGTCCGGTAGAGATCGCAGATGGAGGCCGGATCGAGACCGGCAAGACGCTCGGCTTCATGTCGCTTGAGGCCGACGAAGGTTTCGATGAAGACGGGCGCGAACCATCCCGTCACGGTGCCGTCGGCCAGCAACGCGTCCAGTGCCGCGGGCAGGGTTTCGGGCAGGCGCACCAGACCGAGACTTGCCCGCTCCGCCTCGCTCATCAGTGTCGGGTCGCCGGTGACCAAAGGTGGCGACGTCAGGCCCGCCTTCAGCCCTTCCAGCCCGGCGCGGATGATCGCCGCCAGCGACAGATAGGGATTGCCGGTGGCGTCGGCGGCCCGGTATTCGATGTTGTATTGCCGCGCCGGATCCCGTCCGCCGATCGTCACCGTCGGGCAGATGCGCAGCGACGCCTCGCGGTCGCGGTCGGCAAGCCAGGTGTAGGAAGAACTCCAGCTGTGCGGCTTCAGCCGGTAGAAGGACGACACGCTCGACGCCGTCATGGCGGTCATCCCAGGCAGATGGCGCAGCACGCCGGCACAGAAGGCGCCCGCTTTGGCGGAAAGGCCGCCCGCCAGTGCCGGATCGTAAGTCATCGGCTTGCCGGCCTCGTCGACGAAGCTGAAATGGATGTGGACGCCGTTGCCAACGGCGGTTGGCGCTGTCTTGGGGGCGAAGCTCGCACGCCAGCCGGCATTGCGCGCCAACTCGCGCGTGATTTCGCGGATGGCGACGGCGCGGTCGGCCGCCGTCAGCGCGTCCGCCGGCTCGTGCGTCACCTCGAACTGCTCGTCGCCGAATTCGGCGATGACCACCTCGGGCGCGACGCCGGCTTCCTCGAGCGCCGCCATCAGATTGGGCGCGAAAGGGTCGGCGCGGCGCAGTGCGGCGAAAGACATTGAATGCGCCTGTGCGAAGCCGCCGTCGGCAACGTTGAATTCGTGCTCGAAGGCGGCGATGACCGACAGGCCGGTTGCGGTTTTCAAATCGGCCAGCGCGTCTTTGAGCATCGTGCGGGTGCAGCCGAGCCATGGGCTGCCGTCGAGTTCGACGATGTCGCCGGCGACCATATCGAATGGCGTTGCCGATCCGGTGCGTGTTGTGCGAAAGCGCGCCTCGAGATCGGGGATCAGCCGCAGGTCGCCCGACGAGCCCCAGGGGTTGGGATCGACGATCGAGTTGAACGGCGTCAGCGACAGATTGGCCTGCAGCCAACCGACGCCGGTCGTGGCGGTCTTCTGCAACTTGCTTTCGGCAACGAAACGGCCCCGCGTGACGGCGGAGAGATCCGTGGTGACGACGGCAACCAGAGGCTCGACAGTCGACGTCATGCCGGTTTTCCCAAAGCGTTGAAGCGGTCGACGACCGTGTCGGTGTCAGCCACCCAGCAGTAGCCGCCGAAGGCCTTGAGCGCGATGTCGTGGCGTTCCTGGGTGATGGTGGCGCAGGCATCCGATACGCAGGTGACAAGATAGCCGCGGTCGGCGCCGTCGCGCACCGCCATATCGACGCATTGATCGGTCAGCACGCCGACCACGACGAGATAGCGGATGCCGAGGTTCTTGAGGAGATAGTCGACATTGGTCGAATTGAAGATGCCCGACGACGTCTTCGGCAGCATGATCTCGTCGCCAACCGGCGCCAGCGATGCCACCGGCAGTCCTTCGGGGAGACTGGGCGCAACATGGATCGGTGTCAGCTTGTGGTCGAGCGAGCGCTCACGGCCGTCTTCGGTCAGGCTCTGGATGATGGTGTGCAGCACCTCGACGCCATTGGCCCGCGCCGCCGCCAGCAGGCGCTCCTGGTTGGGGATCGTCTGCGAGGATGTCTGCCGGTAAAAATAATGATCGGGGCCACGTTCCGGATGCGACGGATCGGCGCCCGGCTCCAGCCAGATGCGCTGCATGTCGACGAGCAGCAGTGCCGTTTCGCCGGCACGGAAGGCTTCGTCTCGTTTGGGTAGGGCCTGGGTCATGCTTTGTCGTCCTGCTTTGCTGATTTGGGTCCCGGTGTCTTGCGGGGGCCGGGTGTCTTGCGCGCGCCGTTCTCTTGCGGTTCGCTGTCGAGCGTCACGGCATTGGCATGCCGCACCTTTTCGAGTCGCTCGATGCGGGCGCGGGCCTCGTCGCCCAGCGCCGAAACGATATGGGCGACCAACGCTTCCATCTGTGCGATCGCCGGCGCCAGCGTGTCGTAGGGCGAGGCGACTTCGAGCGGGCTGACGATGGTGACTTCGGCGAGATCTGATATCGGCGACAGCCATTGGTCGGTGAACAGGACGATGCGCACATCGAGCGCCGCCGCCTGTTTTGCATAGGCCATCACATCGAGTTGGTAGCGGCGGTAGTCGAAGACGACGAGCACGTCGCGCCGGCCGAGGTCGGCCAGCGTGTCGAAGATCTGCGGAGAGAGCACGCCGAGATCGCGAACCCCGGAGCGGAACTGCACGAGATAGCCGGCCAGCATGCCGGCGATGTGGCGGCTGAACCGGCCGCCAACCAGCACGACCTCGCCCTTGGCCTCCATCAGCAAGCGGGCCGCCCGCTCGTATGTCTGGACGGGTGTCGCGGCGGTGGCTTTCTGCAAGGCCGTGGTGACGCTATCGAGATAGGCCAGCACGGCGCTGTCGTTGGAACCGCTCTGCCGCTTGGCCTCCATCATCAGCAGCGGCGAGTGCAGTCTTGCCTCGACTTCGGCCAGAAGCCTCGCCTGGAAATCCGGAAACCCTTCATAGCCGAGCTTCATCACCAGCCGCACCACGGTTGGATCGCTGACGCCAGCGCGCCGGGCGAGCGACGAAGCGGTGCCGAGGCCGGAGGTCGGATAGTCCGTCAACAGCAGTCGGACGATCTTCTCCTCCGACGGCGTCAGCGCAAGATCCCCGCGCATCAGAACATCGCGTATCGCCATGGGCCCCCCGGAATCCGTGTTCTCTTGTTTTGTTGAGTTTATTACAGAGATTTAAATCTCGGTCAACAATGAAGAGATGTTGACATTGCGCGATCGCTGGCCCTACCTTGTCGAAAAGCAGCCAAGAGACTGTGGGGAACAGCCATGCGAAATGGAAGCGACGTCATCGTCGTCGGTGCCGGTATTGTCGGATCGAGCGCGGCCTATGATCTGGCCAAAGCCGGTGTGAAGGTCACGCTGGTCGAGCAGACCCATCCCGCCGGCGGCCCGTCGGGCAAATCGTCGGCGCTGCTGCACGCCTTCTACCTGATGCCGGAACTGTCGCAGCTATCCATCCGTGGCCGAGAGATCCTGGTGTCGTTGCCCGAAATCGCGGGCGAAGGATCCTTTGTCACCGAAATCGGCATGATGTGGGTCTGCGGCAACGACAACAAGGCGAGCTGGACGTCGGCAGCCGAACGCATCCGCGGCGAGGGCGCGCGCATCGAGACCTTGTCGCCGCAGGCCTTTGCCGATGCCGCACCGGGCTTTGCCCTGGACAATGTCGCGCTGGCGCTGTGGGAACCCGAGTATGGCTATGCCGATGCCTTCGGCGCCACCAATGCTATTGCCCGTGCCGCCCGCGCCAGTGGTGCCAGGATCATGCAGAACACGTTGGTCGAGAGCCTCCAGCGGCAGGGCGACCGCATCACGGGTGTCACACTGACCGATGGAACCGTGCTGGAAGCCGATACGGTTGTTCTTGCCGCCGGGCCGTGGACGCGCCGCCTGCTGGCGACGGTCGGCCTCGATTTGCCGCTGCATGTCGAGCGCCATCCGATGGCCGTGCTCGACGCTGCCGGCAAGGCAAGGCAGGTCATGCCTTTCGCCTGGTGCGACGACATTTCCTGCAACTATGCACGACCCGACAATGACGGCGTCATCCTCGCCGGCACCTGGGCCGGCGGCGGCACCGGCCTGCGTCACGAACATGCGGGCCGGCCGCGCTTCGTCGAAAATCCCGACACCTATATGGAAGGTGTCGAGGAATCAGAATCGGTCGAGATACTGGAGACCTTCGCCACCCGTGTACCGGCCATGGCCGAGCTTGGCATCCGGCCGGGCTATGCCGGACTCTACGACATGAGCCCCGACGACCTGCCGGTCATCGGACCCATGCCTGGGGTTGAAGGGCTGGTCGTTTCGGCGGGGTCCTCCGGCCACGGTTTCAAGACCGGGCCGGCCGTCGGCGAGGCGGTGGCCAGGCTGGTCACCGAGGGCGCCCAGCCGATCCTGGCGCCGTTTTCGCCCAGCCGTTTCAAGGCCGCGTGATGGCGTCGGTGACAATGAGCGAGAGCAAACCTCGCAGCTTCATGCCAGCCGCGTTTCGCAACGCCACGGCCGACGCCTTGTGCATGGTTGCGGTGCTGCTGCTGGTGGCGCTTGCCGCCTTCATCTTCGGCGGCGCCGCCATGCAACGCGTCGTCACCTATGCCGCGATCATGCTGACGGCGGTGCTTGGCCTGCAGATATTCTCCGGCAACAGCGGCATCGTCTCGTTCGGCCAGGCGGCCTTTGTCGGCCTCGGCGCCTATGCGACAGGCATTCTCACCATGCCGACGGCACTGCAGCGAACGGCACTGCGCGACCTGCCGCAGTTCCTCGCCGGCCATCAGCTTTCCTTTTTTGCAGCGTTGGCCGTCGTCCTGGTTCTTGCGGTGGTCATCGGCCTGTTGACCGGCACGCCGCTGCTCAGGCTGTCCGGGTCGAGTGCCTCGATCGCCACGCTGGCCATGCTGATCATCGTCTACACGCTGCTGGTCGCCGGGCGCGAGATCACCCGCGGCAGCCAGCCCTTCTACGGCGTGCCACGCGAGGTCGGGCTGTGGACCGCCGCGGCCGTCGCTTCGGTGGCGCTGGTGGCGGCGCGGTTGTTTCCCGAAACCTCCTTCGGCCTTGCCACACGCGCCGCCGCCAATGACGAGCGCGGTGCGGCCGCCGTCGGCGTCGACCAGCGCACGGCGCGTCTGGCCGCCTGGGTGGCGGGTGTCGTCGCCGCCATGGCTGCCGGCGCCATGATGGCGCAGTTTCTGGGTGCGTTTTCACCGCGCGATTTCTATTTCGACCTGGGCTTCACCATGCTTGCCATGCTGATCGTCGGCGGCATGACCTCGTCGCTCGGCGCTTTCGCCGGCGTCATCGTCACCATCGTTTTGGTCGAAGTGGTGCGCCGCTTCGAAGGCGGCGGCGAAGTGCTCGGCCTGCATCTGCCTGTCCTGTTCGGCTTGACCCAGGGCGTGCTTGCCATCGCCATGATCCTGGTCATCTGGCGACGCCCGACCGGCCTGTTCGGCGAGCGTGAACTGAACCTGCTGCGCCGGCCCGGACGCCAGGCCGTGACGGCTTCGGCGGCACCTCCGCAGCGTGTCGAGAGTGACCGGCTCTCCGCCGAGCGTCTGTCGCGTCGCTATGCCGGCGTCGTCGCCGTCGACGACGTCAGCCTGAACTTCGAGACCGACAGCATCACCGGCATCATCGGCCCCAATGGCGCTGGCAAGACGACGCTGCTCAACATGCTGGCCGGTGATGTCAAGCCAAGTGCCGGTACCGTGTCGGTGGGTGGCGCGGTGCGGCAGGCTTCTGCCTTCCGCTTCGCGCGCTCCGGCGTTGCCCGCACCTTCCAGAACATCCGCGTCTTCCCGCACATGACGGTGCTGGAAAACGTCGTCGTCGCCGCACGCCAGGTAGAGCCTGATCTCGTCCATGCCGAGGCGGCGGCAATGGGTGAACTTGCGCGCATGGGGCTGGAGAGATTTGCCGATCAGCCGGCCGCCAGGCTTGCCTATGGCCAGCGACGCCGGTTGGAAGTGGCACGTGCGCTGGCGTTGAAGCCGCGCTTCCTGCTGCTCGACGAGCCGGCCGCCGGCATGAACGCCGTCGAGACCGCCGAACTGGTTTCCATCCTCTCGACAGTCCGCACCGAGCGCCGCATCGGCGTCGTCCTGATCGAGCACGACATGCGGCTGGTGATGAACCTGTGCGAACGCATTGTCGTCATCGATCATGGCCGCGTCATCGCCGACGGCACGCCGGGCGACGTTCAGAAGAACCCTGCCGTGATCGCAGCCTATCTCGGCAGCCGCACGGCGCGCGCCAAGACCGCAACGCCTGAAAACCAGACCGCATAGACCGCAACGACCAACGACAAAAATCCAGAAGGAGAACCGACATGCCAAGCCTCTATCGCCTCCATCGCGCCGCCTTCTGCGCTGCCGTGTTCGGCATCGCCGCCATTTCGACGGCCAGCGCCGAGGAGATCATCATCGGTGCCGCGACCGCGCAGACAGGCGGTCTTGCCCCTTACGACCAGCCGGCACTTGCCGGCCTGCGCATGTCGCTCGACGAACTCAACGCCAAGGGCGGGTTCGGCGGCAAATACACCGTCAAGCTGCTGATCAAGGACACCCGCTCCGACACCGCGCAGACCGCCACGGTCGCGCAGGAGCTGATCGATGCCGGCGCCAAGATCATGATCACGCCGTGCGATGCCGATCCCTCGATTTCCGCCGGCCAGCTGACCCAGCCTCTCGGCATTCCGACCCTGACGCTGTGCGGCTCCGCCCCGGTGCTCACCGGCGCGGTCGGCGATGTCATGTTCGGCACCTATCCCGCCGACAATGTACAGGCGACGGCGGTTGCCGACTTCGCCGTCTCCGAAGGCAAGAAGAAGGTGTTCCTGCTGACCTCGCCGGACTCCACCTACACCGCCAATCTGCCGGAATATTTCGGCAAGGTGTTCGAGAAGAAGGGCGGCGCCATTGTCGGCCGCGGCACCTTCAGCATGGGCCAGCCCGACTTTTCCGCCGAGATCACCAACATCAAGGGCTTGGCCGATAAGCCCGACCTGATCATGACGGCGGCCTATGAGCCCGATTTCCCAGCCTTCATCCAGCAATTGCGCGGCGCCGGCGTCACCATCCCGGTCTATGGAGCCGATGCCATCGGTACGCCGACCATCAAGGCGCTCGGCAAGTTGGTCGACGGCGTCGTCTACACCGCGGCCGGCTATGCCGAGCCGGGCAGCAAGCTCGAAGCCTTCAACGCCGCCTTCACCAAATATGCCGGCCATGCGCCGGAATCGACCTATGAGGTCAATGGCTACGAGATCGGCCTGATCCTCGACCAGGCGGTCAAGACGGCCGGCTCCGACGACCCGAAGGCGATCCGCGACGCCATCGCCGGCCTCAAGGATTTCGAGGGCATCACCGGCAAGATCACCTATGCCGGCACGGACCGCATGCCGCTGCGGCCAGTGGCGCTGATGCGCTACGAGGGCGGCGAAGGCAAGCATGTCGAGACCCTGATCCCCGAAGCCGCCGACGTTCCGGCGCCGTGATGTCATGCTGAGCGTCGAAGCCCTGAAAATCCGGTACGGCGAGGTCGAGGCGGTGCGCCGCGTCGACCTCGCCGTCGACAGCGGCGAGATCATCGCCCTGGTCGGCGCCAACGGCGCCGGCAAGAGCTCGACGCTCGGCGCCGTCGCCGGGCTGGTGCCGGCGGCATCCGGCAAGGTGGTCTTCGACGGTGTCGACATCACCGGCCTGGCGCCGGAGGCGATCGCCCGCAAGGGCGTCGCGCTGGTTCCGGAAGGCCGCCGCATCTTCGCCAGCCTGACGGTGGCCGACAATCTGCGTCTCGGCGGCGCGGTGCATCAGCCGGCGGCCGAGGCGCGGCTGCGCGAAGAGGAGATGCTGGAGCTGTTCCCGATCCTGCGCCGCTACCACCGCGTCAAGGGCGGCAATCTGTCGGGCGGCGAACAGCAGATGCATCGCCCGCGCGCTGATGGGCAAGCCGCGCATGATCCTGCTCGACGAGCCCTCGCTCGGCCTCGCCCCGCAACTGATCGACACCGTCTTCGATCTGATCGCCGAACTGCGCCGCAAGGGCCTGACCATCCTTCTGGTCGAACAGAATGTGGCGCTGGCGCTCGAAATCGCCGACCGCGCCGTCGTGCTCGCCAATGGCGGGGTGGTGCTGTCGGGCACGGCAAAAGAACTCGCCTCTTCGGACCTCGTCCGCCAGGCCTATCTGGGAGCTTAGAAGCATGATCGCGCAGCAGATCATCAATGCGGTGAGCCTCGGCGGCGTCTATGCGCTGCTGGCGCTCGGGCTGGCGATCGTCTTTTCCATCGTCGGCTTGATCAACTTCGCCCATGGCGAGCTGATGACGCTGTCGGGCTATGCGCTGCTCGCCTCGCTGGTGCTTGGCTTTCCGTTCCCCGTAGCCGTGCTTGTCGCCGTGTCCTGCGGCGCGCTCGCCGCTGTCGCCATGGAGCGCATCGCGTTCAGGCCGATGCGCGGCGCCAGCGTCACCAGTCTGTTGCTGACCAGCTTCGCTGTCTCCAGCCTGCTGAAGGTCGTCTTCCAGAACGGCATCTCGGCGCGGCCGCAGGCTGTCGCCATGCCTGGCTGGATGACCGGCGCTTTCTCCTTCGGCGATTTCACCATCGGCGTCGGTCCCAGCATCTCCATCGTCGTCTCCGCACTGGCGCTGATTGCGCTGGAAGTCTTCCTGCGCCGCTCGGTGACCGGGACGGCGATGCGTGCCGCAGCGGAGGATTTCGACGTCGTGCGCCTGATGGGCATTCCGGCCAGCCGCATCATCGCCACCGCCTTCCTGCTCTCCGGCCTGCTCGCCGGGCTGGCGGCCATGCTGTGGGTGGCGCAGCGTGCCTCGGTCGACCCGCTGATGGGTTTCACGCCGGTGCTGAAGGCGTTTATCGCCGCCGTCGTCGGCGGGCTCGGCAGCTTGCCCGGTGCTGTCGCCGGCGGCTTCCTGCTCGGCATCATCGAGGTGCTGCTGCAAGCGACATTGCCGGGAGCGATCGCGCCCTATCGCGACGCCATCGTGCTGTCGGGCGTCATCGCCGTGCTGCTGGTTCGTCCGCAAGGCCTGATCCCGGCGGTTCGCGCCCAGCGAAGCTGACCTGATGTATACCAAGCCCGAGTTCGTGCCACTGTCGCGCGACGAGGTGTTCGGCCTGATCGAGGCCGCGGCCTTTGCCACGGTGGTGACAGCGGGACCGCAGGGCCTTGTCGTCTCTCATCTTCCCTTCGTGCTCGATCGCGCGCGGGGTGAAAACGGAACGCTGATCTCGCATCTCGCCCGGGCCAATCCGCACAGCACCTTGATCAGCGAAGGCAGGGAGACGATCGCTGTCTTCCACGGCCCGCATGGCTACATCTCGCCGTCCTGGTATCCGCGCAATGCGGTGCGCGACAGCGCGCCGACCTGGAACTTTGCCGTCGTGCATTGTCATGGGCATCCGGTGCCGCTCGACGATCACGGCACCGCCCGGCATCTCCTGCAGCTTGTCGACGTGCTGGAGAAGGATCGCGACGATCGCTGGCGCATGCGTGAGCTCGGACCAGGCGGCATGGAGCGGCGCATACCTGGTATCATAGGGTTTGACCTGCCGATCGGGCGGCTCGAAGCCAAGTTCAAGATGGGCCAGGATGAGCGCCTCTACGACACAGGCGGAGCCATCAGGGTGCTGGAGCAAAACGATCCGGCGCTGGCAACGATGATGAAGGCGCACAACGCGCATCGCCAGGACTGACCGCCTGCATGCGGCAAGGAAAAGAAAAATGATCCCCAATCTCAACATCGTGCCCTTCGTCAGCGTCGACCATATGATGAAGCTGGTGCTGAAGATCGGCGTCGAACGCTTCCTCGTCGAACTCGCCGGCTACATCGAGGATGATTTCCGCCGCTGGGAGCTGTTCGACAAGACGCCGCGCGTCGCCTCGCACAGCGCCGAGGGTGTCATCGAACTGATGCCGACCAGCGACGGCGAGGTCTACGGCTTCAAATATGTCAACGGCCATCCCAAGAACATGCGCGAGGGACGCCAGACCGTGACCGCCTTCGGCATGCTCGCCGACGTCCACAATGGCTACCCGGTATTGCTGTCCGAAATGACCATCCTGACGGCGCTGCGCACGGCGGCGATGTCGGCTCTGGCCGCCAAGTATCTGGCGCCGGCCGGCTCCAGCTGCATGGCGCTGATCGGCAACGGCGCCCAGGCCGAATTCCAGGCGGTGGCCTTCAAGGCGCTGCTCGGCGTCGACAGGCTGAGGCTTTATGATATCGACCGCACGGCCACCGAAAAATGCATCCGCAATCTCGCCGGTCTAGGCTTGGACATGGTCGCCTGCGGCACCGCGCAGGAGGCGGTCGAGGGGGCTGACATCATCACCACCGTCACCGCCGACAAGCAGTACGCCACCATCCTCACCGACAACATGGTCGGCTCCGGCGTGCACATCAACGCGGTCGGCGGCGGCTGTCCCGGCAAGACCGAATTGCATCGCGATATCCTGCTGCGCTCAGACATCTTCGTCGAATACCCGCCGCAGACCCGCATCGAGGGCGAGATCCAGCAGCTTGCGCCGGATCATGAGGTGATCGAGCTGTGGCAGGTGATGTCAGGCACCGTGCAAGGCCGGCGCGATTCCGGCCAGATCACGCTGTTCGATTCGGTCGGCTTTGCCATCGAGGATTTTTCGGCGCTGCGCTATGTCAGGGATCAACTGCGCTCGACCGGCCTCTACTAGGAACTCGACATGCTGGCCGACCCCGACGAACCGCGCGACCTGTTCGGCATGCTGTTGAGGGCGGCCCAGCAGGGTTGAGGCATAGAGTGTTCAGCCAGCCGAACCCCACATGGCATCCGGCACCACCACCAGCTTGCCGACGAAATCCTTGGCAATGAAATCCGCCTGCGCATGGTGGAAATCGGAGAGTTTGTAGACGCCACCGACCAGCGGCCGGATTTTCTTCGCCTCGATGTAACCAACGATGCGACGGAAATCCGCGCGCGTGCCCTGGCTCGAACCATGCAACTGCAACTGCTTGAGATACATGGTCCTGAGATCGAGTTGCACGACCGGACCGGCAATCGCGCCCGCGGTCGTGTAGCGGCCTTCGGGCCTGAGAATACGCAAGAGGTCGTTGAAGATCGCGCCGCCGACCAGGTCGGCCACCACGTCGATCGGTTGGCCGCCGGTCGCTTCAATTACGGCTTGCGGCAGGTCTGCGACGCCACGGGTGATGACCGCCTCGGCGCCGATGTCCAGCACCGCCTGTTCCTTGCCCTTGCCGACGACGGCATAGGGAATGGCGCCGCGCGCCCGTGCCAGTTGCACGATGCCGGAACCGACGCCGCCCGAGGCGCCGGTGACCAGCACGCGCTCGCCGGCCTTCAAGCCGGCGCGCTCCAGCATCTGTTCACCGGTCAGGTAAGCGCAGCAGAAGGTGGCGAGTTCGACGTCGCTCATGTCGGTATCGACGAGATGCGCATTCTCGGCCGGCACGGCCTGGTATTCGGCGTAGCCGCCGTCGAGGCCGTGGCCCATATAGTCGATGTCGGCGAGCGAATCGTCGTCGCGATTGTAGATGGAGAAATCGACCATCACCCGTTCGCCGATACGCTCCGGCGACACGCCTTCGCCGACGGCGGCGATGGTACCGACGGTGTCGGTGCCCTGGATGCGCGGGAAAACAAGCGTGTTGCCCTGGCGCCGCCATGTCGACACGGCGGCAGCGTCCTCCTCCGTGCCATAGGCGCCCTGGCGCACCCAAACATCGGTGTTGTTCATGCCGCAAGCGCTGACCTTGACCAGCACTTCACCTGGCGCAGGCGCGGGCACTTTCACATCGCTGCGGTAGACGAGTTTTTCCGGCCCGCCGTGCCCGACAAGCAGCACGGCGGCCATGGTGGCGGGGAGGGTTCTGGTCATGGCCTTCATAGTCGATCTCAGAGATTGGCAAACACGCTCTTGACCGCATCGGCGGTCTTCGACACGACGATGTCGGCTTCCTCGCGGGTCAGGCAGAGCGGCGGCGCGAAGCCAAGAATGTCGCCCTGCGGCATGGCGCGGCCGATGACGCCGCTTGCGGCAAGCGCTGTCGCCACCTGCGGTCCGATCTTCTGCGAAGCGTCGAAGAACACCCGGTCGTCCTTGTCGGCAACGAATTCCACCGCTGCCAGCATGCCGTCGCCGCGGACGTCACCGACATGCTTGTGGCCGCCGACCGCCTTGGCCAGCTCGGCGCGGAAATAGGCGCCGGTCTCCTTGGCATTTGTCACAAGATCCATCTCGTCGATCAGCTCGAGATTGGCCACACCGGCGGCAACGCAGATCGGATGTGCCGAATAGGTCCAGCCATGGCCGAGCGAACCGAGCTTGTCGGAGCCCTCAACCAGCACCTGCCACATCTTGTCGGCGACGATGACGCCCGACAGCGGCGCATAGGCCGATGTCAGGCCCTTGGCGATGGTGATCAGGTCCGGCTTGATGCCGTAATGGTCGGAGCCGAACATGGTGCCCAGTCGGCCGAAGCCCGTCACCACTTCGTCGGCGACCAGAAGCACGTCGTACTTCTTCAACACCGCCTGGATCTTTTCCCAATAGCCGGCCGGCGGCGGCACGATGCCGCCGGTGCCGAGGATCGGCTCGCCGATGAAGGCAGCGACGGTTTCCGGGCCCTCAGCCAGGATCATCTCCTCGAGCTTGTCGGCGCAATGCTGCGAAAACTGCTCCTCGCTCATCGAACGGTCGGCGCGGCGGAAGTAGTAGGGTGCCTCGGTGTGCAGGATCGGCGCGCGCGGCAGGTCGAAGGCGTTGTGGAACAGGTCGAGCCCGGTCAGCGATCCCGTCATCACGCCCGAGCCGTGATAGCCGCGCCAGCGCGAAATGATCTTCTTCTTCTCCGGCCGGCCGAGCACGTTGTTGTAGTACCAGATCAGCTTGATGTTGGTTTCGTTGGCATCCGAACCGGAGAGGCCGAAATAGACCCGCGACATGCCCTGCGGCGCGCGATCGATGATCATCTTGGCCAGCGTGATCGAGGCCTCGGTACCGTGGCCGACATAGGCGTGGTAATAGGCGAGGTTCTTCGCCTGGGCGGCGATGGCGTCAGCGATCTTCTGGCGGCCGTAGCCGACATTGACGCAATAGAGCCCGGCGAAGGCATCGAGGCTCTTCCTGCCATTGTTGTCCCACACGGTGACGCCTTCACCGCCGGCCATGATGCGTGTCGGGCTTTCGCCCCGCGCATGCGTGCCCATATGGGTCGAGGGATGGAAGAAGTGGTCGCGATCCCAGGCGGCGAGTTCGTTGGACTGGTCGAGCATTTTTTGACTCCTTTAGGGATGGCAGGACGAACCTAGGCGACGTCCAGACAGAGATACTTCAGATCGGTGAAGGCTTCGAGCCCGTGGCGCGAGCCTTCGCGCCCGATGCCCGATTGCTTGACGCCGCCGAACGGGATCGGCGCGCCGGTGATCTTGACGCGGTTGATGGCGACCATGCCGTAGTCGAGCGCGCGGCCCATGCGCTGCTGCCGGCCACCATTCTCGGTCACGACATAGGCGACGAGGCCATACTCGGTGGCGTTGGCGCGGGCAATCACGTCATCCTCGCTGTCGAACGGCGTCACGGCGGCAACCGGGCCAAACGTCTCCTCGCGCATGATCAGCGCTTCGTCACTGACATCGGCCAGCAGCGTCGGCTGGTAGAACAGCGGGCCGGCCTGGTGCCGCTTGCCGCCGGTGAGGCAGCGCGCGCCGTGAGCGATGGCATCGGCGACCTGTTCCTCCACCTTCTTGATGGCGCGCTCATGCATCAGCGGTCCGATGTTAATCTTCTCGGCTAGGCCATTGCCGGTCCGCAGCGTCTCGATGCGCTTGGCGAAGGCGGCGCAGAACCGATCGTAGATCGGACGCTGGACGTAGATGCGGTTGGCGGCGAGGCAGTCCTGGCCCGACGTGGCGAATTTGGCGTCGATGGCGATATCAACCGCTTTGTCCAGATCTGCATCGGCAAAGACGATCAGCGGGGCATGACCGCCAAGCTCCATCACCAGCCGCTTCATGGTCGGCGCGCTCTGGGCGGCGATCAGCCGGCCGATCTCGGTCGAGCCGGTGAAGCTCATGGCACGCACGCGCGGATCTTCGCACATCCGGCCGACGATCGTCGAAGCCTTGCCGGTGACGATGTTGAAGACGCCCACGGGCAGGCCGGCGCGTTCGCCGAGTTCGGCCAGCGCCAGCGCCGACAGCGGCGTTTCCGAGGACGGATGCGCGACGATGGTGCAGCCGGCGGCAAGGGCGGCGGCCGCCTTACGGGTCAGCATGGCCGCCGGAAAATTCCACGGCGTGACGACGCCGACGACGCCGAGCGGCTCGCGCCGCACCATCATCTCGGCGTTCGGCAGATGGCTGGTGACGCTCTCGGCGTTCAGGCGTTTTGCTTCTTCGGCATACCATTCGACGAAGGAGGCGGCGTAGTCGATCTCGCCCAGCGATTCCTGCAGTGGCTTGCCCTGTTCAAGCGTCATCAGCAGAGCCAGATCATCCTTGGCGCCGACGATCAGCTCGAACCATTTTCGTAAAATTTTCGAGCGCTCCTGCGGCAACAGCGCCCGCCAGGCCGGGAAGGCGCGCGCCGCGGCATCGATCGCCTTTGTCGTCTGCCGGCCATCGAGCGCGGCGACGAAAGCGACGGTCGTGCCGGTGGCCGGATCGGTGACCTCGAAGCTTTCGGCAGCCTCGCTTGCGGTCCAGTGGCCATCGACATAGGCGAGTTCGCGCAGCAGCCGGCGGTCGGCGAGGCCGTCGAGCGCTTCATGGCGATGCGAGCGGGCGAAATGCGCGGACATGGTCAAAGCCTCCCGGTTCGGACTGATGCGGGAAGACTATCAGCCCGATGCAGATAGAGAGGCTGTTTGGAAGTCCTGGCGTAGAGAGACTCTCTCTATCGGGTTGCCCGGCGAGAGAATCTCTCCGCTCCTATGACGACGCCGGCAAAAGCTCTGCGAGGGGCAGCGCCACCTCGTCCTTCACGGTCTTGATGACGATGTAGGTGAAGTAACGATCGATGCCGATCTCGCGGTCCAGCAAGCCATCGACCAGCCGCTGATAGGCGTCGATGTCGCGCGCCATTACCTTCAACAGATAGTCGACGCCGCCGCCGACAGACCAGCAGGCGACGATCTCGGGAACATCGCGTATAACGCGCTCGAAGCGGTCGAAATCGGCCTGGCGGTGGTTTGCCAGCGTCACCTCCATCAGCACGGTGGCAACGGGTGCCACGACGCGCATGGCGATCCTGGCGTGATAGCCCGAGACGATGCCGGCCTTTTCCAGCTTGCGCAACCGCATCCAGCACGGCGTCGGAGACAGGCCGACCTGCTCGGCCAGCGCCAGCTTGGTGATGCGCCCGTCGCGCTGGATGGCGTCGAGGATTTTCAGGTCGATCGGGTCGAGTTTCGCTGATGTCATCAGGGCTCACTTTTTCGTCCGAATACCATGACGGCGCATTATTTCGATTGTCAATTGCACTGATTTCGATCTCTAATAAGTCATGACATTGTGGCAACCCGATCCCGCGCTTATCCGGCGGCCGGCCTATCAGTCGCTGGCCGACCAGTTCGCGCGCGCCATCCATGACGGACGCCTTGCCAATGGCGCGCGGTTGCCGACCCATCGCAGGCTGGCCGACGACCTCAAGCTTTCGGTGCAGACGGTTAGCCGCGCCTATGAGGAACTGATCCGGCGCGGCCTGATTTCGGGCGAGATCGGCCGCGGCAGCTTCGTCCAGACGCAGCGCCGCGAGCCCGAGCCGCCCTATCTGCCGGAGCGGCTCGGTGAAGTCATCGACCTTTCGATCCTGAAACCGGTCTGCGAGCCGATGCATCTTGAGCGGCTGAAGCAGGCACTGGGATGGCTGGCTGAGAACCTGCCGTCGAGTTCAGCACTTTCGTTCCGGCCCAACATGGTGTTTCCCCGCCACCGCGCCGTCGCCGTCGAATGGTTGAGACTGTGCGGCCTCGATGCATCGCCGCAGAACGTCAGCCTGACCAACGGCGCCACCGCCGGCATGACAGTGGCGCTGATGAGCGTCGCGCCGCCGGGCTCTACGGTCGCCACGGAGGCGATCGGCCACCATACGCTGGTGCCGTTGGCACGCTATCTCGGCTTCAACCTGGAAGGCCTGCCGATCGACGACAACGGCCTGATTCCGGAAGCGCTGGACGAGGCCTGCCGGCTTTCCGACATCCGCGCGGTCTTCGTTCAGCCCTCGGTCATCAATCCGACGGTGACGCTGATGGATGCGCGGCGGCGAGAAGAGATCGCGGCGGTCGCGCGCAAGCATGATATCGCCATCATCGAGAACGATGTGCTGGGTCCGCTGGTCGAAGACCGGCCGCCGCCGGTTGCCGCGTTCGCGCCGGAGCGCACGCTCTACGTCACCTCCTTCACCAAGATCACCGTGCCCGGCCTGCGCATCGGCTATCTGGCCGCACCCGACCGCTACGTCGCCGCCGTCGCCAACCGGCATCTGGTTTCGAACTGGATGGCGACGCCGCTGGTGGCCGAGATCGCCACCAAATGGGTGACCGACGGCACGGCGATGGAGCTTGTCCACTGGCAGCGCGCGGCTTTGCGGCGCCGGCAGGATATTGCAGCGCAGGTGCTGGCGGGGGTCGACTATCGCGCCCGGCGAGACGGGCTGCATGTCTGGCTTCAACTGCCCGCGGACCGTGCCGAGGAAAGCTTTGTCGCCCAGGCCCGCCTGCAAGGCGTGGCTATCGCGCCCGGAACATCCTTCCGTATTTCGGGTGCGCCCTGGCATCCGGCGGTGCGTATCTCGCTGGGTTCGACCACCGAGGGGGAACTGCGCGCCGGCCTCGGCGTTGTCACCAAGCTGCTGCTTGGCGATCCGGAGCATCTGCTGCTCGCAATCTAGGTCCGGTTTGCCCGGAAATTGTGCGGAATCAGAATAATTGTCATGATATTATTTTCCCAATTGACATGATTTGGCGCGTTCCGCATCGTTAAGGGGCATAGGCTTCTCCAGCACGGGGAAATACATTTGTCCGCACCAGCGCCCATCATCAAGATCGACAGCATCTCGAAAAGCTTCGGCAGCTTCAAGGTGCTGGACGGCCTGTCGATGCAAGTCATGCCCGGCGAGAAGCTGGCACTGATCGGCCCGTCGGGTTCGGGCAAGACAACGATCCTGCGCATCCTGATGACGCTGGAGCGCATCGATGGCGGCCATATCCAGATCGACGGCGAGCAGCTCTATCACATGGAGCGCAATGGCCAGCTGTTGCCCGCCGATGAGCGGCATCTGACAAGGATGCGCCAGAAGATCGGCATGGTGTTCCAGCTGTTCAACCTGTTTCCGCACAAGTGCGTCATGGACAATGTCACGCTGGCGCCGATGCTGACCAAGGGCACGCCGCGTGCCGCCGCCGAAAGGCGGGCGATGGAACTGCTCGAAATGGTCGGCATGGCCGACAAGGCCAAGAACATGCCGGCGCAGCTGTCCGGTGGGCAGAAGCAACGCGTGGCGATCGCTCGGGCGCTGGCGCTGTCGCCGAAGATCATGCTGTTCGACGAGGTGACGTCGGCGCTCGATCCAGAGCTGGTCGAGGAGGTGATGAACGTCATGCGCAAGCTCGCCGCCGAGACCGACATGACCATGCTGCTGGTCACCCACGAGATGGGCTTTGCCCATGATTTCGCCGACCGGGTGCTGTTCTTCGATCGCGGCAGGATCGTCGAAGAAGGCAAACCGGACGAGATTTTCCGCAATCCCAAGCAGGAGCGCACGCAAGGTTTCCTGAAGAAGATCATCGCGGCCGGACATCGGGTCTGACCGCAATGCCCAGGGCGACGAAGTCGTCCCGAGGCGGCGAGGGCCGCCATGCAACAAAGCAAGACAAGAAACAAGGAGTTGGGAACAATGAACAAACTTGGCATTCTGGCCGGCGTTGCCGGTCTTGCACTGACGGCGGTGCTGGCCGCCTCGATCCCCGGTTCGGCCGATGACAGCAAGCTCGAGCAGCTCAAGGCGCAAGGTTTCGCCCGCCTCGCCATCGCCAACGAGCCGCCCTATACGGCGGTCGCCGCCGACGGCAAGGTTTCGGGTGCCGCGCCTGATGTGGCCCGCGAGATATTCAAGCGGCTCGGCGTCGCCGACGTTGCCGCTTCGATCTCCGAATATGGCGCCATGATCCCCGGCCTGCAGGCCGGTCGCTTCGATGTCGTCACCGCCGGCCTGTTCATGAAGCCGGAGCGCTGTGCTGCGGTCGCCTATTCGGAACCCGTGCTGTGCGACGCCGAGGCGATGCTGGTGAAGAAAGGCAATCCAAAGGGTTTCAAGAGCTATGAGGATGTCGCCAAGGATACGACTGCGACCATCGGCGCGCCGGGCGGCGGCACCGAGGAGAAGCTCGCGCTCAATGCCGGCGTGCCACGCGATCGCGTCATCGTCGTGCCGGATGGCCAGAGTGGCGTGAAGATGCTCCAGGATGGCCGCATCGACGCTTATTCGCTGCCCGTCCTGTCGATCAATGATCTGGTCAAGAAGGCCAACGATCCGAACCTCGAAGTCATCGCTCCGGTGCAGGGCGCACCGGTCTATTGCGACGGCGCCGCTTTCAAGAAGGGCGACGAGGCACTGCGCGACGCCTTCGATGTGGAACTGGCCAAGATGAAGAAATCGGGCGAGTTCGCCAAGATCATCGAGCCCTACGGCTTCTCGGCGGCAGCCGCGATGTCGACCAGCCGCGACAAGCTCTGCGCGGCGAAGTGATCCTTCCTTCTCCCCGTTCAACGGGGAGAAGGTGTCACGAAGTGACGGATGAGGGGCGGCGCCAAACCTTCGCAAGTTCGCGCCGCCCCTCATCTGCCTGCCGGCATCTTCTCCCCGTAAACGGGGAGAAGATGCTAAACCCAACGTTGGAAACCGAATGACCCAGTGGTCCGGCTATTTCGGCCTGATATTGCAGGGAGCGCTTGTCACCATCGAGCTGACGCTGATGGGGTCGGTGCTGGCGCTGATCATGGCCTTCCTCGCCGGCATGGGGCGCGTGTCGCGCTTCTTTGCGCTGCGTTGGTTGGCCACCGCCTACATCGAGTTCTTCCGCGGCACCTCGATCTTCGTGCAGTTGTTCTGGGCCTATTTCGTGCTGCCCTTCATCGGCATTTCGCTGACCCCGTTGCAGGCCGGCGTGCTGGCGCTCGGCCTCAATGTCGGCGCCTACGCCGCCGAAGTGGTGCGCGGTGCCATCCAGTCGATCGGCCGCGAACAGTATGAGGCCTGCACAGCGCTCAATCTCGGCCGCTGGCAAGGCATGCGCCACATCATCCTGCCACAGGCGCTGCTGGTGATGCTGCCGACCTTTGGCAACAACGCCATCGAATTGCTCAAGGCGACCGCCGTGGTGTCGCTGATCTCGCTCACCGACCTGACCTTCCAGGCGCAGGTGGTGCGCGCCCAGACCGGCAACACCCTGGTGCCGTTCACCACCATCCTGATCATCTATTTCATCCTCGCCCTGCTCATCTCGTGGGGCGTGCGCTCGCTGGAACGACGCATGGCGCGCGGCCTCGATGGGGTGCGTGCCTGATGGCCAACTCCCTTCTGATAAATTGGGCCTACTGATGGAATGGGATTGGAATTTCGTCTGGGAAATCATGCCGACGCTGATCCAGGGGGTGAAGATCACCATCCTGGCGACACTGCTCGGCTCGGTGCTGGCGGCGATCGTCGGGCTGGGCATTGCGCTGGCGCGCCGCTCGCCCAACAAGGCGTTGTCGCGCACGGTCGGCTGGGCGGCTGAATTCATCCGCGGCACGCCGCTGCTGGTGCAGCTCTATTTCATCTTCTACGTGCTGCCCGACATCGGCATCCTGCTGCCGCCGCTGGTCGCCGGTGTCATCGGGCTCGGGCTGCATTACGGCACCTATACGGCCGAGGTCTATCGGGCCGGCATCGACAATGTGCCGCGCGGCCAATGGGAGGCCGCCAAGGCGTGCAATTTGAGCGCCAGTCAGACCTGGACCCACATCATCGTTCCGCAGGCTATCCCACCGATGATTCCGGCGCTCGCCAATTACTTTATCGCCATGTTCAAGGAAACGCCGCTGCTGTCGGCGATCACCGTGCTGGAACTGATGAACCAGGCCAAAAGCGTCGCCAACACCTACTATCGCTATATCGAGCCGATCACCCTGGTCGGTGCTTTCTTCCTGGTCATCAGTCTGTTTTCGGTCGTGTTGCTGCGCTGGCTGGAACGCCGCTACGGCAAGATCGAGAGGTAACCGATGAAACCCTTGCCCGAGATCAAGGTGTATCCGAAACGGCCGGCACTGGATGCGCGTCCGCTGGAGCGGCGCATCGGCCTGATCATCCTGGCCACCGACCACACCAGCGAACCGGATTTCCGCCGCATGGTGGCGAGCGAACGCGTCGGCGTCTATGTCGCGCGCATTCCCTATGCCAACCCGACGACGCCCGAAAACCTGCGCAAGATGCAGCCGGCGCTGACGGCGGGCGCGGCCCTGATCCTGCCGGATGAGCCACTCGATGCCGTCTGCTATTCCTGCACTTCGGCCTCGGTGGTGATCGGCGATGCCGAGATCGACGCGGCGATCCAGGTCGCAAAGCCCGGCGTGCCGGTAATCACCCCGCCGATGGCGGGCGTGCGCGGGCTGCGTGCGCTGGGCGCAAGCAAGATCAGCATCCTCACTCCCTACACGGTCGAGACATCCAGGCCGATGGCCGCCTATTTCGCGGCGCACGGCTTCGAGATCGCCAGCTTCACCTGCCTCGGTTTCGAGGACGACCGCGAGATGGCGCGCATCGCACCGGCGGCCCTCGTCGAACTGGCGCGTGAGGCGACCGACGCCAGCGCCGATGCGCTGTTCGTCTCCTGCACGGCGCTGCGTAGCGCCCTCGCGGTCACCGGCATGGAAAAAACTATTGGACGTCCCGTGGTGACCAGCAACCAGGCGACCGCCTGGAATTGTCTGCGGCTGTGCGGAGATGACACGCCGCATCCCGAATTCGGCCGTCTGATGACGCAGCCATTTGCCGCCTGATTGATGATCATGACACAGGTCACTCTTGAGCACATTCGCGCCGCGCGTGAGCGCATTGCCGGCAAGGTCGAGCGCACGCCGACCGTGCTGTCCCAAACTCTTTCCGAAGGGCTGGGCGTCCCCGTCCACCTCAAGCTCGAACACCGGCAGACCACCGGCAGCTTCAAGCTGCGCGGCGCCTCGAATGCCGTCGCTTCGCTCAGCACCGCGGAGAAGACGCGTGGCGTGGTCGCGGCCTCGACCGGCAACCACGGCCGCGCGCTGGCGCATGCGGCGAAGCTTGAGGGCATGCGCGCGGTGATCTGCATGTCGCGGCTGGTGCCTGAAAACAAGCTCGCCGAGATCCGCCGGCTGGGCGCGGAGGTTCGCATTATCGGCAACAGTCAGGACGATGCCCAGCAGGAGGTCGATCGGCTGGTGGCGCAAGAGGGGCTGGTTATGCTGCCGCCCTTCGACCATCCCGACATTGTCGCCGGGCAAGGCACGCTCGGGCTTGAGATGATCGAACAGGCTCCGGATGCTGCCCTCGTCCTGGTGCAGTTGTCGGGTGGCGGGCTCGCCTCAGGCGTTGCCGCGGCCATCAAAGGCGTCAGCCCCGGCACAAAGATCATCGGTGTCTCGATGGCTCGTGGCGCGGCGATGAAGGCCAGCCTCGATGCCGGCCGCCCGGTGCTGGTGGAAGAATTGCCGACGCTGGCGGATTCGCTCAGCGGCGGCATCGGCCTCGACAACCGGCTGACCTTCGCCATGTGCCGCGACCTGCTCGATGATATCGTCCTGCTTAGCGAGGACGAGATCGCCGCCGGCATCCGTCACGCCTATGCGCGCGAACGCGAAATCGTCGAGGGCGCCGGCGCGGTCGGCATCGCCGCGCTGCTCGCCGGCAAGGTCAGGTCGGACGGGCCGGTGGTCGTGCTTCTCTCCGGCCGCAACATCGATATGGACGCGCACCGCAGGATCGTCTGCGGCGAGGCGCCATCGCTCAAGGAGCACGCCGCATGAGCCGGATGACGATCCTCACCGAGCAAGAATTGCGCGCGATCGTGACACTCGATCTCGATGCAGTCGCCTGCGTCGAAAACGCCTTCCGTGCGCTTGCCACCCTGCCGGTGGCGATGCCGCCGATCCTGCGGCTCGACATTCCCGAGCATCGCGGCGAGGTCGACGTGAAGACCGCCTACGTGCCTGATATCGACGGTTTCGCCATCAAGATCAGCCCCGGCTTCTTCGACAATCCGAAGCTCGGCCTGCCCAGCGTCAACGGCATGATGGTGCTGCTGTCGTCCAAAACCGGGCTGGTCGAAGCACTGCTGCTCGACAACGGCTATCTCACGGATATCCGAACCGCTGCTGCCGGCGCCGTCGCCGCCAAACATCTGTCGCGGCAGGACTCGTCAGTTGCCGCGATCTTCGGCGCCGGCGTCCAGGCCGGGTTGCAATTGGAAGCCCTGATGCTGGTGCGGCCGATTTCCGAGGCGCGCATCTGGGCGCGCGATGTGGCAAAGGCCGAGGCAACCGCCGGAGCCCTGCGCGAAAAGCTCGGCATTCTCGTGCATGCCGAGCCCGACGCGGCAAACGCAGTTGTCGGCGCCGACATCATCGTCACCACCACGCCTTCGACCGAGCCGCTGATCAAGGCGGGTTTCGTTTCCGCCGGCCAGCACATCACGGCGATGGGCTCCGACGCCGAGCACAAGAACGAGATCGCGCCGGCAATCCTGCGCATGGCCGATCTCTATGTCGCCGACAGCGCCCGTCAGACGCGGCGGCTGGGTGAGCTGCATCACGCCATCGCGGCGGGCGTGATGGCCGCTGAGGAAGAGGTGACCGAACTTGGCCAGATCATCGCCGGTAAACGGCATGGTCGGCGCTCGGCCAGCGACATCACCATCGCCGATCTGACCGGCACCGGCGTTCAGGATACGGCGATAGCTACGTTCGCCCGCGATCGGGCGCGGGTGGCCGGTTCCGGGGCCATTTTCGAAAGCTGATGCTGGCCAAGGCGTGATCCGGAAAAATGGGAACCGGTTTTCCGAAAGATCACGCCCAAACAAGAACGACGGGCCGGTTTCAACGAAGTTGAAACAGGCTCAAGGCCCAACAAACGAGGACCAAGAACAATGCAACCGAACCTGAGATTCTCGCGCGGCGAATATGCGGATCGCCTCGCCAAGACACGCAAAGCCATGGAGGTGAAGGGCGTCGATCTTCTTGTTATCAGCGACCCGTCCAACATGGCCTGGCTGACCGGCTATGACGGCTGGTCGTTCTACGTGCATCAGGCGGTTATCGTGCCGCCATCGGGCGAGCCGGTCTGGTACGGCCGTGGCCAGGACGCCAACGGTGCCAAGCGCACTGCCTATCTCGCGCATGACAACATCGTCGGCTATGCCGATCACTATGTGCAGTCGACCGAGCGCCACCCGATGGATTTTTTGGCCAGCGTGCTTGCGGATCGCGGCTGGGGCAAGCTGACAGTCGGCGTTGAGATGGACAATTACTGGTTCTCGGCCGCCGCCTTCGCATCGCTGCAGAAGCATTTGCCCAATGCCCGCTTTGTCGATGCCACCGCGCTGGTCAACTGGCAGCGCGCGGTGAAGAGCTCGACCGAGATCGACTATATGCGCAAGGCGGCTCGCATCGTCGAGGCGATGCACCAGCGCATCTTCGACAAGATCGAGGTCGGCATGCGCAAATGCGATCTCGTTGCCGAAATCTATGATGCCGGCACGCGCGGCGTCGACGGCATCGGCGGCGACTATCCGGCGATCGTGCCGCTGCTGCCGTCGGGTGCCGATGCCTCGGCGCCGCATCTGACTTGGGACGACAGACCGATGAAGCGGGACGAGGGCACCTTCTTCGAGATCGCCGGCTGCTACAACCGCTATCACTGCCCGCTGTCGCGCACCGTCTTCCTCGGCAAGCCGACGCAGGAATTCCTCGATGCCGAGAAGGCGACGCTGGAAGGCATGGAAGCGGGGCTGGCCGCGGCCAAACCCGGCAACGCCTGTGAGGACATCGCCAACGCCTTCTTCGCCGTGCTGAAGAAGTATGGCATCGTCAAGGACAACCGCACCGGCTATTCGATCGGACTGTCCTATCCGCCGGACTGGGGCGAGCGCACGATGAGCTTGCGTCCCGGCGACCGCACCGAACTCAAGCCCGGCATGACCTTCCATTTCATGACCGGCCTGTGGCTGGAAACGATGGGACTGGAGATCACCGAGTCCATCCTGATCACCGAAACCGGTGTGGAGTGCCTGGCCAATGTGCCGCGTAAGCTGGTGGTGAAGGATTGAGCCCGATGTCGAATCTACGCTCATCACCGGTCGCGCCGACCGTCGATTTCGACCGCGACGGCGTCCAGCACGGCTTCCTGCGCTTGCCCTACAGCCGCGACGATTCCGCGTGGGGCTCGGTGATGATCCCGATCTGCGTCATCCGCAACGGCAACGGACCGGCAGCTCTGCTGTCCGGCGCCAACCATGGCGACGAATATGAGGGGCCGCTGGCCCTCTACGATCTCGCCAGGACCCTCGATCCCAGGCAAGTCAGCGGCACGGTGATCATCGTGCCGGCAATGAACTATCCGGCCTTCCGCGCCGGCACGCGCACCTCGCCGATCGACAAGGGCAACATGAACCGCAGCTTTCCCGGCCGGCCGGACGGAACGGTGACCGAAAAGATCGCCGATTACTTTCAACGTGAGCTGCTGCCTCGCGCCGACATCGTGTTCGACTTCCACTCCGGCGGCAAGACGCTGGACTTCGTGCCGTTCTGCGCGGCGCACACTTTGCCCGACAAGGCGCTGGAACAGAAAGCCTTTGACGCGGTCGCGGCCTTTGCCGCTCCGTTCTCGATGCGCATGATCGAGATCGACGCCGTTGGCATGTACGACACGGCAGCCGAGGAGATGGGCAAGGTCTTCGTCAGCACCGAACTTGGCGGCGGCGGCACGTCGCGCGCGCAAACCGTGCGGATCGCGAGGCGCGGCATTCTCAACGTGCTGCGTCATGCCGGCATTGTAGATGGTGCGGTCGAGAAGACTCGAACCCAGTGGCTCGACATGCCGTCGGGCGATTGTTTCTCGTTCGCCGAAGACGACGGCATGATCGAAACCATGGTCGATCTCGGTGAGCCCGTCAAAGAAGGCTCGGTGCTGGCGCGCATTCATTCCACCGGCCGCACCGGCGTCGCTCCGCAGGAGATCCGGGCAAAAATGTCGGGCATGCTTGCGGCCCGGCATTTCCCCGGGCTGGTTAAGGCCGGCGACTGCGCGGCGGTGGTGGCTGTGCACGTCTGAGCGGCTCCGCCGGGGCCTGCTCCACCCGGTTCGGGTCCATCGTCACTTGTTCTGCGTCCGTCGCGGAGCCCTTCGGCGCGGCGGAAAGAAGCAGGATAGCGGGCGGAGTCGACATTGCAGGAGGATGTCACTATATAGCGGCGGCTTCGACCCGCGCGCCCGAGGGCAGCACCTCGAAGCAACTGTGAATGTGTAGTGTTTTGCGCCATCTATTGTGACGGAAATCGGCTCGGAAACCGGAAAAAAGCAAATAGAAACAGTGGCGCAGCGCTGGGTGTGACCCAGCCAACGGTACCGACCCCTCCAGAATCAGAAAATGCCCTTGACCCCTCGATTTCCTATGGCTCTGTGGACCTTGGACGGCATTGGCTTGCCGGCTGACCGCGACTCGGCTGGAATGGGGACATGCATCCTTTGCGGGATGTCGACGTTTATGATTACCAACCGGCTTTGCCGCCAGGGAACAGCAGTATGAGCGAACACGCCATCGAATTCTTGCGGGGATGGATCGGCGAAAAGGTCCATTGCCAATCCTCCCAGGCAAGGATCGACAAGCAGGCCGAAACCTTGGCCAAGGAGTGCGCCGCCGAGGCGGCCGAGGTCGGCATTCCGCTGGAGGATATCCAGGAAGAAGTCGGCGATATCCAGGAACTTATCGCATCCCGGCTTGAGGAAGCGGCCGAGGCCGAAGAAAGCCAGCAGGCCCCCAGAAAAGCCGCGGAATGATCAAAGCCGCCGAATGATCGCATAGCGGCGACATTGTTGCAGCGCGGGCTTCTGGCCCGCGTTTTTGTCTTCAGCCAAAGGTCTCCTTCAGCCACGTCTTCGGCAGCGCCGGCACGAAATTCCCGTCCCGTCCGGTCATATCGTCATTGGCAACCAGCGCGTTGAGGATTGCTTCCTCTACGGTCTGGATCACCGCATCGAAAAACGGATCGATGTCGGTATCGGGAATAAAATCGGCACTGGCGATGCGGCCGGATGGCGCCCGCGCGGCGCTCGCATTGGCGGTCGAGAAGGCGATGAAAATGTCGCCTGAACTGTGATACCCGAAGCCTCCGGTCATGGCGACGCCAAGCGGCACCCGTCGGGCCAGCCGCTTCATCTGATGCGGCAGGAACGGTGCGTCGGTGGCGATGACGGCGATGATCGAACCCTTTTCGGCGCGCGGTGTGCCTTCGCGGACAGCCGGTTCGACGAGTTGCGGCCCGGCGCGCAGGCCGCGAATGGTTATATTGCGCCGTTTGCCAAAATTGGACTGCACGAAGGCGCCGACCGTATAGGCACGGCCGTGCCATTCGACGATGCGCGATGCCGTGCCGGAGCCGGCCTTGAAGCCGAAGGTGATCATGCCGGTGCCGCCGCCGACGCTGCCTTCCTCGATCGGTCCGCCGGCGGCACCGTCGAGGGCCTGCGCAACATGCTCCGACGTCAAATGGTGGCCGTTGATGTCGTTGAGGAAGCCGTCATAGGTCTCCGCCGCCACCGGCAGTCCCCAGCCGCTGTCGAGCGCCGCCGGCAGCACGCTTTGCATCCAGCGCAGCGTGCCGTCGCGGGAAACACCGCAGGAATGCGTGTTGGTGATGGTGATCGGGAAGTTGAAAGCGCCGGTTTCCTCGACGATGTGCGAGCCGGTCAGTTCGCCGTTTCCGTTCTGGCTGAAGATCCCGGCGAAGACCGGGTTGGCGAGGTCGGCAAGCGGCCTGGGCAGGATCGCGGTCACGCCGGTGCGCACCGGTCCCTTGCCGACGACAAGCGCGCCATCGCCCGAGATCAGCGTCGCATAGCCGACCGCGACGCCGGGCACATCGGTGATCGCGTTGAACGGTCCAGGCCGTCCGTCGAAGCCGATGCCGAAATTTCGCGCGCGCGGTTTGCCTGAGGGCGTTGCCAGATGATGCGGATTGTCGGTCATGGTGTCAGAATAGGGATCCCTGATTGCCAGGCTCTTTGGCCTTGGCCGCCGGCTTGGCCACGGCTTTCGGTTTTGCCGTGCCGCTGATTGCCACCGCATCGGCGGTCCCGTCGGCGAACTCGAGCGAAAGCGCCATTCCCGACGCCACGTCGGCAGCCTGCTTGACGACGGTGCCATCCGCATCTCTCACCAGCGCAAAGCCGCGGGCCAGGACGGCCTTGTGCGACAGCGACGCCATCAACCTGTCGGCCTGGACGATGCGGCCGCGCAGGCGCTCCAGCCTGAGCACCACTGCTTGCGTGCCGCGTCTTGTCAAAGCTGTCAGCAAATCCCTCTGCACGCGTTGCCGCCGTGCCGTCGGCTCGATCGTGATGCGGCCTTGCAGCATGGCCAGTTGCTGCTTGTGCCGCTGCAGCGATGCCCTGGCACATTTTGGCAATTGATCCGCCGCCCGGTTAAGCTCCGCACGCCGGGCTCTTGCCATCGCACGCAGTGCCCCTTGTGCTCGCAAAAGATTGCGTTCGTTGGTGCGCCGGGCCTCTGCAATGCGCTGCGACAGCATTGCCGGTGTCAGTTTCACGGCAAAAAACCTTGCACGCTTGCGTTCGGTGGAGACCAACAGGCCCCGGCCCAGCCTGGATGTCGCCTCATCGAGGCGCCGGCGCGGCAGCGCCAGCAATTGATCGGGCGAGGGCAGAGCCCGGGCGGCGGCACGGGCGGCCTGCCGCTTGCGCTCGAAATTGCGCAGCACCGCCGCTTTCAGCCGCGCACCGAGGCTGGCAAGCGTTGCTTCGAGGTCGGCCTTCACCGGCACGGCGATTTCGGCCGCGCCTGTCGGTGTCGGCGCTCGCACGTCGGCAACGAGGTCGATCAGCGTCCAATCGGTCTCGTGGCCGACAGCCGAGATCACCGGAATGCCGGAAGCGGCAACCGCGCGGGCGAGCGCCTCGTCGTTGAACCCCCAGAGGTCTTCGAGGCTGCCGCCGCCACGCGCAACGATCAACAGATCGGGCCGCTGGATGGCGCCATCCCATGCCAGCGCGTTGAAGCCGTTGACCGCGGCAGTCACTTCCGCGCCTGACGTCTCGCCTTGCACGCGCACCGGCCAGACCAGGACATGCAGCGGAAAGCGGTCCTTGATGCGGTGGATGATGTCGCGGATGACGGACCCTGTCGGCGAGGTGACGACGCCGATGACGCACGGCATGAACGGCAGCAGCCGCTTGCGACCGGTGTCGAACAGCCCCTCGGCCTGCAGCCGCCGCTTGCGCTCCTCCAGCAGCGCCATCAGGGCGCCGGCGCCAGCCGGCTCCAGATTGTCGATGACGATCTGGTAGTTGGATTTGCCGGGATAGGTGGTGAGCTTGCCGGTGGCGATCACCTCCATGCCCTCTTCGGGACGGAACTTCAGCCGGCTCATCGTGCCTTTCCACACCACGGCGTCGAGCCGCGCGCGGTCGTCCTTCAGCGCGAAATAGGCATGACCTGAGGAATGCGGCCCGCGATAGCCTGATATCTCGCCACGCACCCGCACATTGCCGAAAACGTCCTCGACCGTGCGCTTCAGCGCGCCGGAAATCTCGCTCACCGTATATTCGGCGGCGTTGGTGCGTGATTCGGATGCTACTTCGCTCATCCGTCGATTGGGGAACGGTTGGGCGCCCGCGTCAAGGCGGTTGCGTCGGGCCAGCCGTTCATAACCCGCACACCTGGCCCTGCCTACCAGCCGGGCAGGATCTGGTTCGGCTTGGTTCGCCGCAGCTTGGTGAAGGCGAGCGCTGCGAAATCGAACGTTCCGGGGTCTTCGCCGACCGGCACCGAGATGTTGTCCAGGCTTTCCGAAATATGGCGGGCGAGCGCATCGACGATCTCCGGCCGCGACGTCTGGCCGCGCATGATGCCGATGCGGCAATCGGGCAGGGCGCCGAAGCCGTCGGCTTCGCCCAGCACCCGCATACCGGGTCTGAGCGCGCATTCCGGCAGCACCGAGATTGCCAGCCCGGAAAGCACCGCGGCGGTGATGACGGTGGCCGAGAAACTGGTGAACAGGATACGATAGTCGCGGTTCTGCTGGTCGAGCACATCGACGGCGGCGCGCCGCCAGATGCAGTTCGGCCGGCCGAAGGCCATCGGCAGCGTTTCCTGCTCATGCGTGGCATGATTGGCCGAGGTGACCCACAGCAGCGGTTCGCGCCGCACCACCTCCGACTGGCCGCGTACGTCGTTGTGCGTCACCAGCGCGAGGTCGAGATTGCCGCGCTTGATATGCTCGACCAGCCCCGGCGTCGGCTCGCAGATGACGGTGAGTTCGACGCGCGGATTGGAGCGGGTGAACCGTGCCATGATCTCGGGCAGGAAACGATCGGCGTAGTCGTCGGGCGTGCCGATGCGGATCGTGCCTTCGAGCCGCCGGTCGTCGAAGGCCGCCAGGGTCTCGCGGTTGAGATAGAGCAGCCGCCGCGCATAGGAGAGCAGCTTGTCGCCTTCCTCGGTCAGCCTGTTGGTGCGTCCGTCCTTTTCGAACAGCGGCTTGCCCAGCCGCTCCTCCAGCCGGCGCATCTGCATCGACACCGCCGACTGGGTCCGGTGCACCTCTTCGGCTGCTCGCGTGAAGCTGCCGGTGTCGGCAATCGAGATGAAGGTCTGCAACTGATCGAGATCGAGCGGCGATTTCATCGATATGATCCATCACTGGTGTTGATGGTAAAGATTAGAAACATTCGTTGGATTAATCAATCGGCCGATGGCAAATTGGCATTGTCCACATGAAGGCATGTGAATCGAAGCCGGAACGGCCGCTGTCGCCAGCGCCGATCGCAAGGCTTTGCCCGTTCGAGTCTGAAGGAGACCGACAATGACCACGTTCGATTTCGCCACCGAGACCCCGCGCATCACCTCGCGTCCGGCCGTTGCGACGCGCGTGGCCAACACCGTCTCCAACATCTACCGCGCCTGGAAAAACCGCCGCGCCTTTTATCGCCTTGGCGAGATGTCGGACGCCGAACTCGCCGATATCGGCCTGACGCGCGCCGACCTGCATGTCGCTATCGACGTGCCGTTTGGCCGCGACCCGACGGCGATGCTGCGCGAGATCGCCAGTGATCGCATCGAAACGATCGAGGATTTCGCTCGCAAGGTGGCCTGATCGGTTGCTTGTTGTTTAGGTTGCCGTGAACCTTTTCAGGGTTCGACGCGACTGACGAGTATGCAGGCTCCCACTCCCTGCCGGATCCCCCCGGCCCGCCTGCACTCTGCCCGGTCCTCCCAGGACCGGGCTTTTCTCTTTCTACCTCAGCGAAGACCGCCTACCGCCGGTCCATGTCCCGCTTAAACTGGTCGAAGATTGTCTCCACGCCCTTCTGGTAGTCATCACGCTGCTGGGCGCCGGTTTCGAACATCTTGCCGAACAGGTCGTCGAACGGGTTTTTCGGCCGGCCGCTCGGATTGGCCTGTGGCTGCGGTGCCTGACGTTGCGGGGGCGCTTGAGGCTGTTGCGGCGCCGGCTGTCCGCCGGGGATGCCGCCTAAGCCACCGCCACCTTGCCGCAGCATCTCCTCGAAGATTTTCCCCAGCGGATTGTCTCCGTAGGGGCTTTGCGTCTGCTGGGGCTGCGGCTGCGCCCGCCCCTGCGGCTGCGGCTGAGGCGCGCCACCGCCGAACATGTCCTGCAGCACCTTGCCGAGCGGATTGTCGCCGTAGGGATTGGGTGCCGGCTGCGTCTGGCTTTGCGGCTGTGGCTGAGCCGCGCCGCCGCCGAACATGTCCTGCAACACCTTGCCGAGCGGGTTGTCCATCGGGTTCTGGGGCGGCGGCGCCTGGCGCGGCTGCGGCGCCGGGGCCTGCATGCCGCCGCCTTGCCGCATCATCTGCTCGATGATCTCGCCGAGCGGATTGTTGCCGCCGCCGCCAAAACCGCCGGCGGCCTGCATCTGGTTTGCCGTCTGCTTGAACAGCCCGCCCATGACCATCGAGGCGATCGCCGGCAGCATCTGCTGCAGGATCTGCTGATTGACGCCGCTGGCTTGCGCCGCCTGGCTGGCCACGGCGCGAGACAAATCCTTCGAACCGAACAGGTGCCCGAGAATGCCGTTGCCCTCATCGACGCCTTGCGGCGAGAAGGCCCGGGTTGCGTCCTCGAAATACTTGGCGTGCTGGCCGCTGGCCATCGCCGTCATGAAGGCGCCGAGCCCATAGGGGTCGGCGGTGTTGCGTTGCAGCCCCTGCGAAAAGGCCGGCAGCAATGCGGCAACCGCCGCTTGCGTCTGCTGCATTGAAAGCCCGTATTGCTGGGCAAGGGCCTGCATGCCATTGCCGTTCTGGGCCTGCGTCAGCATGTCGAACAAGGTGGGCATCGGCGTCTCCTCCGGAAATCCTCGCCGAAGAAGCCTAGTTTGTTTCCACTTCCGATTGAAGCGACTTTTGCCGGCCGGTCAGCTTTGCCAAATCCGAGGGTTAATAGGCGTATTCCATGAAAACCGGCTCGATCGAGCCGCCCCAGCGCGTGTGGTAGGCCGACAGCATCTCCTCGGCGCTGGTGGTGCCCCGCGCCACCACTTCGTCCAACGTGTTGAGGAAGGAGGTCTCGTCGTAGCCGTCGCGGTTCTTCTTGCCACGGTTCTTCAGTCCCATGCGGGAAATGACCATCACGTCACGCGCGATCTCGCGCAGCGTGGTGTTGCGGAAGGGTGCGGAGATGCCTTGTTCCGGCACGGCATTGCGCATCGCCAGCGTTTCTTCATACGTCCAGCTCGAGGTCAGCGCCTCGGCGGCATCGAGTGCGGCCTCATCATAAAGCAATCCGACCCAGAAGGCCGGCAGCGCGCAAATGCGCCGCCATGGCCCGCCATCGGCGCCGCGCATCTCGAGGAAGCGCTTCAGCCGCACATCCGGGAACAGCGTTGACAGATGGTTCGCCCAGTCGCCCATTGTCGGCAGCCCGTCCGGCACTTCATTGCGCGCGGCCCCGGCCATGAACTGGCGGAAGGTGATGTGGGTCATGTCGTGATAGCGACCGTCGCGGATGACGAAATACATCGGCACGTCGAGCGCCCATTCGACATAGTCGGCGAAACCGAAATCGGGCGAGAAGCAGAATTCGAGCAGGCCCGAGCGCTGGTTGTCGGTGTCACGCCAAATGTCGCCGCGCCAGCTCTGCAAGCCGTTCGGGTGGCTTTCGGTGAAAGGCGAATTGGCGAACAAGGCCGTCGACAGCGGCTGCAGCTTCAACGACACCTGCATCTTGCGGCGCATGTCGGCCTCGCTCTCGAAGTCGAGATTCACCTGGATCGTGCAGGTGCGGTACATCATGTCGAGGCCCTTGGTGCCGACCTTGGGCATGTAGCGCGTCATGATCTCGTAGCGCGATTTCGGCATTTTCGGCGTCTCGGCAAGCGACCATTTCGGGCTGCCGCCGAGGCCGAGGAAGCGGATGCCCATCGGCTCGGCGATCTCGCGCACCTGCGCCAGATGGGCGTTGCCCTCGCGGCAGGTCTGGTGGATCGTCTCCAGCGGTGCGCCGGAAAGCTCGAACTGGCCGCCGGGTTCCAGCGAAATCGCACCCTGGCCGGTCGGTTCGACCAGGCCGATGATGCGGCCGTCATCGACGATCGGGTCCCAGCCGAGCTTTTCCTGCATGCCTTCGAGGATGGCGCGGATGCCGCGCTCGCCGCCATAGGGGACCGGTGCATTGCCGTCGACATAGAAGGGGAATTTCTCGTGCTCGGTGCCGATGCGCCATTTGTCGCGCGGCTTGTTGCCTTCGGCCAGGTGCTCGACGAGTTCGTCGACACCTTCGATCGGGCGGAAATCGGTCGTATCGCGCGCCATGATGGTACCCTCAGAGGCGGCCGGATGACCGCCGGCGGTAAATGGACGAAATGTCAGCAGACGATCAAGCGAAAAATCCTGAGCCACAGGTCAACAGGAATTGAACGTTGCTGGAACTCTGCGTCCCTTGCAAGGGATGACGTCTCACCAGTCTCCGACCGTTGCCTGCATCACCGCGAATGCGGCCACCGCCGCCGTATCGGCGCGCAGGATACGCGGGCCGAGCGGAATGGCGGTGACGAAGGGCAGGGCGCGCAGCATCTTGCGCTCGTCGTCGGAAAAGCCACCCTCCGGCCCGACCAGCAGCCCAAGCTTCTTTTCCTTGACCGCCTGCAGCGCGGCCAGCGGATTGTTGGTCGAAGCATCCTCGTCGCAGAAGATCAGCCGTCGCTCTGTGTCCCAGCCGGTCAACAGGCGGTCGAATTTTTCGGCTTCGCGCACCTGAGGCACCGCCAGGATGCCGCATTGCTCGGCGGCTTCGACGACATTGGCGCGCAGGCGATCGATCGACGGCTTGGCCACTTGCGTGTGCTGGGTAATGACCGGCTGCAGGATGCCGGCGCCCATCTCGACCGCCTTCTGCACGAGATAATCGAGCCGGCCCTGCTTCAGCGGCGCAAAGCAGTAGACGAGATCGGGCAGAGGCGGCTGCGGCCGCTGCAGCGCCGACACCTTCAGCCGCACCGCCCTTTTCGTCTTCGCCGATATGGCCGCCGACCACTCGCCGTCGCGGCCATTGAACACCAGGATTTCGGCGCCTTCGCCAAGCCGCAGCACATGCAGGAGATAGTGGCTCTGCTGTTGGCCGGCCTCGAATTCGATGTCCGGCGCGAGATCGTCGGTCACGAACAGACGTTGCATTTTGTAATTGGCGCGCATCGCCGAGGAATGAGCGAGCCGGCCGCCGGCGTCAAGCCTCGGCGGTCGGATGCCACACCGGCCGAAAGCCGTGCCGCAGCACGCAGAGCGTCGTGGCCGGCGTCAGTAGCGAGAGTGTCTTGCTTTTGAGCATGTCGAAATCGTTGGGGTGCTCATATCCCGCAAAGGACCAGCGCAGTGCCTTGCCGCTACGCAGGGCATAAACAGTGCCGCCATCCGCAACCACGACGCCGTCCGGCAGGCCGGCAAGGTCTTCAACCGCAATCACCGGCGGCTTGCCGCCTGACGCCAGCCGCTCCTTGTGCAGCCGCTTGTCGACCATCGGCGCGCGCGGTTCGGCGATGCCGAAGGCTTCGCCGAAGCGGCCGACGAAATCCCTGGCCCGTTCGCGCTGGCAAAAGAAGCAGGGGCGATGCCCGGCCGCCAGTGCGGTCACCTCGTCGAGGAAGAACAGCTCGGTCCAGCCCGCTTTACCGCCCTTCCTGTTGCGGCCCATCGGTTCGCGCCGCACATTTCGGAATTGGCAGACGCAGATGATCCAGGCTTGAAGCGCCCAGCGCTTTTTCTTGAGCGTCTTCGTCTCGGGGTCGTGGATGATGCCGCGATTGCCGGTGAACATGCCGCGATCGGGCACGGCATGGATGGCGCCGAACGGATCGACCCGGTTCTGCAGTGGCATAGTTTTCTCTCCGGACACGCATCTTGGCTGCAATGCGAGCGGCATGATATCGCTCGTCGCAGCTTTTTCATGTCAGCAGGGTTTTGCGATGCGGGTGCTGGTGGTCCAGAACTACGACAATACCGGCCTCGGCCAGGTCGGCGCAGCACTTGCGGAAGCGGGCGCCGATCTCGACCTGCGTCTCCCTTACAGGGGCGATCCCCTGCCGGATGACGCGGCCGGGCATGATGCCATGGTGGTGCTCGGCGGGGGCCAGAATGCGCTGGCCGACGATGAGTATCCCTATTTCCCGGCACTGCTCGAACTGACCCGCGACTTTGCCGACAAGGATCGCGCCGTGCTCGGCATCTGCCTGGGCAGCCAGCTCGTCGCTCGTGCCTTTGGTGGCGAGAACCGTATCGGCGGCGCCAATGAGTTCGGTTGGCACGGCGTGTCGCTGACGCCTGACGCCAAGGCCGATCCGGTTCTGGGCGCTCTACCGGCAAAGTTCCCGATCTTCCAATGGCACGACGACACCTTCGTGTTGCCCGAAAACGCCGTACGGCTTGCCGGCAACGAGGTCGCCGAGAACCAGGCGTTTCGCGTCGGCCGAGCCGTGTACGGTTTCCAGTTTCATTTCGAGGCCGACCGGCCGATGGTCAAGGACTGGAGCGCGTCCTTTGCCCCGACCATCGCTGCGCGCCATCCCGACTGGGCCGGCAAGCTCGATGGCGAAATGGCCCGCAACGGGCCCGATGCGGATGCCGCTGGCCTCGCCATTGCCCGGGCCTGGGTAGCGACCATCTGAGCGTTGGTCTCTCCGTACCCTCCAGCGTGACATAATTGGCACGCGGCGGTGAAACCGCCTGGGGAAAACGGTTTCATTCTTGGCTTGTGTCCGCCCGCCATCCTAGAAGGCGCGCGCTCTGCATCTTCTGTGCAACGGCTATGAACCTTTTGTGTGACCCGCGCGACACACCGTTGATACAGAACATGCCTAGAAGCGCAAAATCGTCGAAACTTTGAAGCGAATTCTCCGTTTCAACGCATTGGTAACCGCCTGGTGCACAGATGCAGAAAGCTCAACAAGAGATGACCTCCGTGAAAGCAGCGCTTCTGTCCTTTGCCATGTTGTCCGCCATCGTGCTGTGCGGTCTCGGCATCTATGCCGCCGACGCAGCCAACAACCACAACGCCGTCGACGGTTACGGCGTCACCGCCTCGCTGCGCTAAAGCGGGAAGCGTCTTTCGCGTCCTCCGACGCGCGGCGCTCAAGCTTCCTTAATCGTCATTGTCAGGATGCGTTTGTCCGCGCCGTCGATGACGAGCGCGCTCAGCATGCCTGATTGCCAGGCAAGCGTGTCGACATTGACGCGGTTTGCCATCACTTCCGCCTCCGGCACCGGCGTGTGGCCGTGCACCACGATCTTCGGATAGAGGTCGGGGTGGTTGTGGAAGACGTCGCGGATCCAGATCAGATCCTGCGGGTTTTGCTTCTCCAGAGGAATGCCCGGCCTGATGCCGGCATGGCAGAAGAAGAAGTCCCCGAAAGTCACGGAAAACGGCAGCGATCGCAGGAAGTCGATGTGGCTTTGCGGCACGGCCTCGACCAGTGCCTGATGTCCTCTGCGCACGGCCGATTCGGCCTTGCCGAACCACACGCTTGTGCCTTCACCGATCGTTACGCCGTAAGACTGTGCCGTCTGGATGCCGCCGAACCGGATGAAAAGCCCTTCCGGGTCAGGGGTCTTGAGAAAATCGAGAAAGCCGATGTCGTGGTTGCCGGCCAGCATCAGGTGACGAGGGTCTCGCTCTTGCGCTTCGATCAGGAAATCGATGACGCCCTTCGAGTCCGGCCCGCGGTCGACATAGTCGCCAAGATGGATGACGCGCCAGTCGGCAGGCGCCTCCTGCTCGATCTCGGCCCTGATGCGCAGATGCATGGCGGCCAGCAGGTCGAGCCGGCCGTGGACGTCGCCGATCGCATAGAGACGGATGCCGTCCGGCCCATGCGCGTCGAGAAAATGGATGCCGGATTCTGCCAACTTTTCGGTGTCTCCGTGGTCAGGCGGTCACGGGACCTGGCGCCGGAGCTGGTCCTTGCCCATGTCGGTGACAAGACGCTTTCCGCACAGCGCCAGCGTGATGTCCATCTCCTTGCGGATGATTTCCAACGCCTTGGTAACCCCTTCCTTGCCAAGCGCCCCCAGGCCGTAAAGAAACGGCCGGCCGATATAGGTTCCCTTGGCACCGAGGCAAAGCGCCTTCAGGACATCCTGGCCGGAGCGGATGCCGCCATCCATATGCACTTCGATCGTGTCGCCGACCGCGTCGGCAATCTCTTCCAGCACGCCGATCGACGACGACGCACCATCGAGCTGGCGCCCGCCATGGTTGGAAACGATGATCGCGTCGGCGCCGGTCTTGGCCGCCATCAGCGCGTCCTCCTTGTCGAGAATGCCCTTGAGGATCAGCTTGCCGCCCCAGCGCTCCTTGATCCAGGCGACGTCCTTCCACGACAGATGCAGGTCGAACTGCTCCGTCGTCCACGATGCCAGCGAGGCCATGTTGCCGACGCCCTTGGCGTGGCCGACAATGTTGCGGAAGGTCCGCCGCTTGGTGCCGGCCATGGCGGCGCACCAGCGCGGGCGGATGGCCATGTCGACGATGTTGGTCAGCGTCAGCTTGGGTGGCGCCGAAAGCCCGTTGCGGATGTCCTTGTGACGCTGACCGAGAATCTGCAGGTCGAGCGTCAGCACGAGCGCCGAGCATTTCGCCGCCTTTGCCCTGTCGATCAGGTTGAGCACGAAATCCTTGTCACGCAGCACATAGAGCTGAAACCAGAACGGCTTCGTGGTAACCGAGGCGACATCCTCGATCGAGCAGATGCTCATCGTCGACAAGGTAAACGGCACGCCGAATTCCTCCGCCGCCTGCGCCGCCAGCATCTCGCCATTGGCGTGCTGCATGCCGGTCATGCCGGTTGGCGCCAATGCCACCGGCATAGACACTTTTTCGCCGATCATCGTCGATGCCAGCGAACGGTTGTCCATGTCGACGAGGACGCGCTGGCGGAACTTGATCTTCTGGAAATCCTCCTCGTTGGCCCGATACGTGCTTTCGGTCCACGAACCGGAATCGGCATAGTCGAAGAACATCTTCGGCACACGCCGGCGTGCGAGGTCCTTGAGGTCGGCGATGGTCAGGATCTGGCTCATGGGCTTCCCGTTTCGATAGCTAGGAGCGTTTGCGTGCTGGTTCTGTATCGGTGGCGTCAACGCGCTGTTTCAACCTCAGCCGCGAGACGCGCTGCCAGTCGCCGCTGCGCTCGGCCTCCGCCATCGACCGTTCGACATAGGTGATGTGGTCCATCGCCGCCTGGCGGGCGGTGGCCGGGTCGCCGGCCTTCACCGCCGCATGGATCGCCCGGTGCTGCGCGAGCAGGGCGTCGCGCGCGCCGGGTACGGTGAACACCAGCAGCCGGTTCTGGAACACGCCCTCCGACAGCAGCCGATAACAGGAGCGCAGCGTGTGCAAAAGGATGATGTTGTGTGCGCATTCGCAGATCGCGTGGTGGAACTCGACGTCGATCTCGGCCTCGTCGTCGAAGTCGCCGGTCCGGTGCGCATCGTCCATGCGTGCCATGATCTTGTCGAGCAGCGCCATGTCGTCTGGGGTGGCGCGCCGTGCCGCATATTCAGCCGCAACCCCTTCGATCTCGCGGCGGTATTCCAGATAGTCGGTCACTGCCTTGCGGTGCATCGAGATCAGGTCCGTCACCGGTTTGGTGAAGAGCTGGCCGATGACATCGGCGACATGCGTGCCGCCGCCGGGCCTTGTCGTCAAAAGGCCGCGTCCTTCCAGTGCCTTCAGGGCGTCACGCAGGATCGGCCGCGATACGTCGAACTGGCGTGCAAGCTCGCGCTCGCCCGGCAGCCGGTCGCCGGTGCGCAGCACGCCTTCGAGGATGAGGCTCTCGATCTGCTGCACCACCTCGTCGGCGGTGCGCGAATGCTCGATCCTGGAAAAAATGTCGCTCAACAGAATGCCTGGAAGGTGAACCGGTGCCGCAGAATAGAGCCTGCCTCGCCAACTGGTCAAATTATTTATCCAATTGACAAAAAGCAGGCCGATTTCCCGCCCGATCCCGTGATCTTCGGCTAACTTTGCCGTTTGCGTCGTCAGGCCATTGGCACTAGAGGGACGCGAGTGCAAGCGGGTTCAAGGAAACCCCCGGGGAACAAGCCGTGTCAGACGACCCGTCCGATCTCGAATTCCAGCCGCGCGCCAAGGGCAGCGTCATGGGCTTTCCCGCGCATGAGGGCCGGCCCGGCGCACTCGGCGAGGTTCATGCCCGGCCGCATCCGCTGATCGAAAAGCCACGCGTCCTGATGCAACTCGCCTTCATGACGGAGGGCGGCTCCGGCGTCGACCACGCGGTGCTTTCCGAACTGTCGCGGCGCCTCGGCATCGCCGCGCCCGACCGCCAGGCCCGCCACCATGCCATGAAATGGGGCAAGGGCTCGCTGCGCTGGGAGCGGCACACCGAATTCTCGACCTATTTGTGGGAAGGGCCGCTTTCCGAAAGCGGCAGGACGCAGGAGGACTCACCCTTCGGCAACGGGTTTTCCCCGCCGGGAACCTGCATCTCCGGCATCAGGCTCGAAATCCGCAAATGGACGCAAGCAAGCGAGCAACTGATAGCCGGTTTCGATCCGACCAGCCTGTGCTACTCGCTGGTCGAGCGCGGAAACGCCGCCATCGTCACCGATTTTCGCCAGGATGGCGATGGCCTGACGCGCATGCTGCTGCTCGATCGCGGCTTGACCCCGGCGCGCACCGGCGCGTTGTCACAGCGGCTTATCGACATCGAGACCTATCGGACGCTGGCCATGCTCGGCCTGCCGCTGGCGTTGACCTTGTCCGGCCGCGCCCGCCGCATCGAAGACCGGCTGGCGCAGACCACGCTGGAAATGAAGGTCGCCGGGACACGGGACAGCCAGACCTTGCTGGCCGATCTGACCGAACTTGCGGCGGAGCTGGAGGCGGACGCGGCGTCGAGCCTTTACCGTTTCGGCGCCAGCCGCGCCTATGACGGCATCGTCGGCGAACGGCTGGACGCACTCGAGGAAGAGGCTGTGCCCGGCTATGACACATGGCGCGGGTTCCTGCAGCGCCGTGTGGCGCCCGCAATGCGCACCTGCCGCTCGGTCGAGGAGCGGCAGGAAAATCTATCGCGAAAACTGACCCGCGCCACGACGCTGCTGCGCACCTGGGTCGATGTCGAGGTCGAGAAGCAGAACCGCGACCTGCTTGCCTCGATGAACAACCGGGCCCGCCTGCAATTGCGCCTGCAGCAGACCGTCGAGGGGCTCTCGGTCGCCGCCGTCTCCTATTATGTGGTCGGCCTTGTCGGCTATGTCGCCAAGGGCGCCTCGATCTTCGGCCATGCCTTCGCGCCGGAGATCATTACCGCTGCTTCGGTGCCTGTCGCCATCCTGCTGGTCTGGTGGGGCGTGCGCCGCGTGCGCCGGATGCACTCCGAACCCGGCAAGCCGCCCGGCGAATAGCAGCGGCAGATTGCCGCTGCGTAAGCCTGTCTCCGCCTTGAAGTTGGATTCGACGCCATTACAGGATTTGCACCCAACGCGCTTCACTGGTAAAAGATTTTGACCAGTCAAGCGAAATGAGGCTGCTGATGTCCGGCCTGGCCATGCCGAAACCAGACGATGCCACGATGCGCCGGCGCGACGAGATCGTCGCCGACATGCGCATCATCGTGCCGGGTGAGGGCGTCGTCGACGCCGCCAATTCCATGCGCGCCTTCGAGAGCGACGGCTTGACCGCCTATCGGCAGCTGCCGCTGGTCGTCGTGCTGCCGCAAACGGTGGCGCAGGTTTCGCGCGTGCTGAAATACTGCAACGACCGCAACATCCGCGTCGTGCCGCGCGGCTCCGGCACCTCGCTGTCGGGCGGGGCGCTGCCGCTCGAGGACGCGGTGCTGCTGGTCATGAGCCGTTTCAACCGTATCCTCGGGATCGATTTTCCCAATCGCGTCGTCGTTGCCCAGCCGGGCGTCACCAATCTCGGCATCACCACCGCCGTCGAGCAGGAGGGCTTTTACTACGCCCCCGATCCATCCTCCCAGATCGCCTGCTCGATCGGCGGCAATGTCGCGGAGAATTCCGGCGGCGTGCACTGCCTGAAATACGGCCTCACAGCCAACAATGTGCTCGGCATCGAGATGGTGCTGATGAATGGCGAGGTGGTGCGGCTGGGCGGCAGTCACCTCGATGCGGAAGGCTACGACCTGCTCGGCGTCATGACCGGGTCCGAAGGGCTGCTCGGCGTCGTCACCGAGGTCACCGTGCGCATCCTGAAGAAGCCGGAGACGGCACGTGCACTGCTGATCGGCTTCCCGACCAGCGAGCAGGGCGGCCAGTGCGTTGCCGACATCATCGGCGCCGGCATCATCCCGGGCGGCATGGAGATGATGGACCGGCCGGCGATCCATGCGGCGGAAGATTTCGTTCATGCCGGCTATCCCCTCGATGTCGAGGCGCTGCTGATCGTCGAGCTCGACGGGCCGGGCGTCGAGGTCGATCATCTGATCGGGCTGGTCGAGGCGATCGCCTACAAGAACGGCTCGACCACCTGCCGCATTTCGCAGTCCGAACAGGAACGGCTGAGCTTCTGGGCCGGCCGCAAGGCGGCGTTTCCGGCCGTCGGCCGCATCTCGCCCGACTACTACTGCATGGACGGCACCATCCCGCGCAAGGAGCTGCCGCGCGTGCTCGCCGGCATGCGCGAGCTGTCGGAAAAATACGGTCTCGGCGTCGCCAATGTCTTTCATGCCGGTGACGGCAATCTGCATCCGCTGATCCTCTACGACGCCAACGTACCGGGCGAACTCGACAAGGCCGAAAGTTTCGGCGCCGATATATTGCGGCTCTGCGTCAAGGTCGGCGGCGTCTTGACCGGCGAACACGGTGTGGGCGTGGAAAAACGCGACCTGATGCCGGAAATGTTCACCCAGATCGATCTCGACCAGCAGATGCGCGTCAAATGTGCCTTCGATCCCAACCATCTGCTCAACCCGGGAAAAGTATTTCCGCAGCTGCGGCGATGCGCCGAGCTTGGGCGGATGCATGTGCACCGCGGGCAGGTGGCGTTTCCGGACATTCCGAGGTTTTGAGGGTGATGACGGCGCGTGAACACCCCCCTCTGTCCTGCCGGACATCTCCCCCTCAAGGGGGGAGATTGGCAGCTTGCGCGCCTCGCCCTTCCGTCATCATTGAAGATTGGCGAAGCCATATGCGACATCTGATCTCCCCCCTTGAGGGGGAGATGTCCGGCAGGACAGAGGGGGGCGCCAGGGAACTCGGCATATCCGAACTCGCATCTGGCGCGGTCTCTTCATGACCACCTTCACCCCGACCACCCCATCCGAAGTCCTCTCCACCATAGCCTGGGCCGTGGCGGAAGAGGCGCCGCTCGAACTCCTTGGCCATGGCTCCAAGCGTGGCATCGGCCGGCCGCTGCAAACCGAACACACGCTCGACCTGTCGAAATTATCTGACGTCACGCTCTATGAACCGGCTGAACTGGTGCTGTCGGCCAAGGCAGGCACACCGTTGGCCGAGATCGAAAAACTGCTGGCGGAAAACGGCCAGCAGCTCGCTTTCGAGCCGATGGATTACGGCCCGCTGCTTGGTGGCGAACCGGGCAAAGGTACGATCGGCGGTGTGCTCGGCGCTAACCTCTCCGGTCCGCGCCGGCTCAAGGCGGGGGCCGCGCGCGACCATGTCCTGGGCATCAATGTGGTGTCCGGTCGTGGCGAGGCCTTCAAGTCGGGCGGTCGCGTGGTCAAGAACGTCACCGGCTATGACATGTCGAAGCTGATGGCCAACAGCTGGGGCACGCTGGCCGTCTTCACCGACGTCACCTTCAAGGTGCTGCCGGCAGCCGAGACCGAAGTCACGCTCGCCATCCGTAGCCTGCTCGACGATGCCGCGGCCGCCGCCATGGCCCTGGCGCTTGGCTCGAGTGCTGAAGTGTCGAGTGCCGCCCACCTGCCGGAGCGGATCGCCGCGCGCGTCGCCAGCGGCAGTCTCGGCAGCGAGGCTGCCACGCTGCTGCGCGTCGAGGGTTTCGGCCCGTCGGTCGCCTACCGCATCGCCGCGCTGAAAACGCTGCTCGGCAATGCCGGCCCGCTGGAGGAGATTGGCGGCGAGGTTTCACGGCTGATCTGGCGCGACGTTCGCGATTGCAGGCCTTTCGCCGACGGCAGCGAGAAGCCGGTCTGGCGCATCTCGATGACGCCTTCTCAGAGCCACCAGATGGTCCTGACGCTGCGCATGCAGGCCGCCGTCAGCGCCTTTTATGACTGGCAGGGCGGACTGGTTTGGCTGCGCATGGAACAGGGCGATCCGGAAGCCGCTCTGCTGCGCGGGCTGTTGAGGAAACATGGCGGCGGCCATGCGACGCTGGTGCGCGCCGCACCCTCGCATCGCGCCGCTCTACCGGTGTTCGAGCCGCAGCCGCCCGCTCTTGCTGCACTATCGGTCCGCCTGAAACAGGAATTCGACCCCAAGAATATCTTCAATCCCGGCCGCATGGCCTAGGACATCAGCGATGCAGACCAATTTTTCGCTTGCCCAGCTTGCCGATCCGCATGTCGCGGAATCGGAAAAGATCCTGCGCAAATGCGTGCATTGCGGCTTCTGCACCGCGACGTGCCCGACCTATGTGACACTCGGCAACGAGCTCGATTCACCGCGCGGGCGCATCTACCTGATCAAGGACATGCTGGAAAAAGGCCGTCCGGCCGACAAGCAGATCGTCACCCATATCGATCGCTGCCTGTCGTGCCTTGCCTGCATGAGCACCTGCCCGTCGGGCGTCAACTACATGCATCTGGTCGACCATGCCCGCGCCCATATCCAGGAGACCTACAAGCGGCCACTGCTCGACCGCCTGACCCGCGCCATGCTGGCCTTCGTACTGCCCTATCCCCAGCGCTTTCGCGCCGCGCTCAAGCTGGCGAAGCTGGGCAAGCCGTTCATAGGCTTGTTCGACAAGGTTCCGGCGCTGAAGCCGCTCAGTGCGATGCTCAAGCTTGCGCCGGCGTCGATCCCGGCAGCTTCGCCGATAGGCTCGCCGGGCATCCATGTCGGGCAGGGGACCAAAAGAGGTCGTGTCGCCATCCTCACCGGCTGCGCGCAATCGGTGCTCGATCCCGCCATCAACGAGGCGACGATTTCGCTGCTGACGCGGCTCGGCGTCGAGGTCTTGGTGCCGCCGGGCGAAGGCTGTTGTGGTGCGCTGGTCCATCATATGGGGCGCGAACAGGCCGCGCTTGCCTCGGCGAGGCAGAATGTCGACGCCTGGACACGCGCCCTCGACCAGGGCGGGCTCGATGCCATCGTCATCACCGCCTCGGGCTGCGGCACGACGATCAAGGACTACGGTTTCATGCTGCGGCTCGACCCGGCCTATGCCGACAAGGCCGCACGCGTCTCGGCACTGGCCAAGGACGTTACCGAATATCTCTCGACCCTCGACCTGCCCGAACCGGTTCGCAAGCCGGGCACTGTCGTTGCCTATCACTCGGCCTGCTCGATGCAGCACGGCCAGAAGATCACCCGCCAGCCGAAAGAACTGCTGGCCAAGGCCGGCTTCATCGTGCGCGAGCCGCGCGAAGGGCATCTCTGCTGCGGCTCTGCCGGCACCTACAACATCCTGCAGCCCGAGATCTCGGCCAAACTGCGCGACCGCAAGGTGAAAAACATCGAGGCGACGGGGGCCTCGATCGTCGCCACCGGCAACATAGGCTGCATCACGCAAATCGCTTCCGCCGCGAAGATGCCGGTGGTGCACACGATAAAGCTGCTCGACTGGGCCTATGGTGGGCCGAAGCCGGAAGGTGTTCTGGAAGAAAGCCTGATCGCTGCGGAATAGGTCGCCCTGTCCTTACTCCGCCGCAAGCCTGTCGGCCGTACCGTAGGTCGCCTCATAAAGCGCGCGCTGGCGGCTGAGCGCGACCATGGTGTTGCGCAGCAGGATGGCGACCGTGATCGGGCCGACGCCGCCCGGCACCGGGGTGATCCAGGAGGCGACCTCGCGCACGCTTTCAGTGTCGACGTCGCCGACGATGCGGCTGGAGCCGTCGGGGGCGATTTCGGAATTGATGCCGATGTCGATGACGGCAGCGCCCGGCTTGACCATGTCGGCCTTGATCAGCCGCGGCTTGCCGACGGCAACGAACAGCGCATCGGCGCGCCTTGCATGGGCGGCGACCGATCGCGTCATGTGGTGGCAGACCGTCACCGTCGCGCCTTCGCTCATCAACAGGAAGGCGATCGGCTTGCCGACGATTTCCGAATGGCCGACGATGACGACTTCCAGTCCCTTGAGGTCGAGGCCGGTCTCCTTCAGCAGCTCGACCGAGGCGGCCGCCGTGCAAGGCGCGAGATCGAGCTGGTTGTAGACGATGTTGCCGATCGAGGCCGGATGCATGCCTTCGACATCCTTCAGCGGATGCACCGCCGCTTGCAGCGTCTTGATGGGGATATGCGCTGGCACGGGCCGCTGGATGATGATGCCGGTAACGCGCGGATCGGCATTCAGGCCGTGGATCGCAGCTTCCAACTCGCCTGCTGTGATGGTGGCGGGAAAGCGCCGTTCCTCGAAATCGATGCCGGCGAGCTCAGCCTTGGCGCGCTGGTTGCGCACATAGACGTCCACCGCATCGGTGTCGCCGACGGTGATCGAGATCAGCTTGGGCGGAAAACCCTCGGCTTTGGCGATCGCTGCGTCCTCGGCAACGGCGGCGATGATGCGCTGGGCGACCGGGCCGCCCTTGAGATAACGGCTGTCTTCGGACAGAGGCATGGGTGAACTCTTTTGTGGAACTTGCCACCGAGATAGCAAAAGAATGCGGCAAAGGGCAGCATGAAAGCGAACCGCTATGCCCGTTGCGCGACGCGTGGGTGGCCTTTTGCCCTCGATTTCTGCTCAAAACGGAAAGGGCAGCGCGGTCTCCCGTGCTGCCCTTCCTGACCGGCCGCATCCCCATACGGCCCGTCCCCCGTATCCCTAAACTGGCCTCGAAACGCGGACTGCTTTGCCGGCCAGGTGATTCGCAAGGACTATTATATCACCTCGACCGTGGTTCCGACATTGACCCGCTCATAGAGATCGACGACGTCCTCGTTGCGCATGCGGATGCAGCCCGACGACACCGCGCCGCCGATCGTCCACGGCTGGTTGGTGCCATGGATGCGGTATTCGGTGGTGCCGAGGTAGAGCGCACGGGCACCAAGCGGGTTCTCCATGCCGCCGGCAAGATAGGTCGGCAAATAGCGGCCCTTGGCGGCTTCGCGCTTGATCATCTGCGCCGGCGGGCGCCAGTCCGGCCACTCGCGCTTGTTGGTGATCTTGTGCGTACCCGACCATTCGAAGCCCGGCTTGCCGGTGCCGACGCCATAGCGCCTTGCCTTGCCGTTCTTCTCGACCAGGAAGAGGAAATTCTGCGTGGTGTCGATGACGATCGTGCCCGGCTTCTGGCCTCCGTCATAGTCGACTTCCTGCGGCAGGTAGATCGGGTTGATCTGGGGACGCGCGACCATGCGCTTGGCCGGCGGCTGCACCGCCGCCGTCTGCACCCGGTCGGGCTGCGCCGGGCGCAGGCGTCGCTGCTGCTGCACCACCTGCCGGTTCTGGCGCACGATGCCGGGCGCATGGCCAAGCTGCAGCACCCAGGGTGCGGAAAGGTCGGGGCTCACCATCACCGGCGGCCTGTCGGCATAGCGGTCGCCGGCGGTTGAGGGTGTGACGCCGGCGGCAAACACAGCCACGGCGCCGAGCACGGGAAACAACACTGTCTTCATCGTAACGCACCTTGATCGTCTGATACAAACGGGTGGAAACGTCCTCCCGGTTCGGCGATCATTGGCGCGCAAGCAGCAACCGAAACATGAATCGGAATGCGTAAAATGCGGCTTTGTCAGTAAACCTTTTGGTGTGGTTACCGCCGGGTTCACGAATCTGGTAAAGCCGCAGTAAATGCCGCGCAAAGCGCGTTAACGAACGGATTTTGGCCTATGGACAAGGAACACACCGGCCTGCTCGCCGGCCCCGACGGTGTCGCGCGCTGCTTCTGGCACGGCAATCTGCCCGACTATCTGCACTATCACGATCATGAATGGGGCCGGCCTGTGGCCGACGACCGCAGGCTGTTCGAAAAGATCTGCCTGGAAGGCTTTCAGTCGGGCCTGTCGTGGCTGACCATACTGCGCAAGCGGGAGAATTTTCGCGAAGCCTTCGCCAATTTCGAATTCGACAAGGTAGCAAGCTTCACCGACAAGGATGTCGAGCGCCTGCTCGGCAATGCCGGCATCATCCGCCATCGCGGCAAGATCGTCTCGACCATCAACAACGCCAGGCGCGCCCGCGAAATGGTGGACGAATTCGGCTCACTGGCCGCCTGGTTCTGGAAGTTCGAACCCGGCAAGGACGAGCGGCCGCAAATCGTCGACCTCGCCCATCTGCGCGCGAACCCGACAACGGCCGTCTCGGTGCGGATCTCGAAGGAGCTGAAGAAGCGCGGCTGGAGCTTTGTCGGCCCGACCACGGTCTACGCCTTCATGCAGGCCATGGGCCTGGTCAACGACCACCTCGAGGGCTGCGCCTGCCGCCAAGAGGTCGAGAAGCAGCGGAAGGCTTTCAGGCGGCCGAAATAGGCTCAGGTGCCGTTGGCGCTGGCCAGCACCAGGCCGGCGACGATCGCCACCACCGTGGCCAGGGTCGGATAGATCACCAGCAGGCCGGTCATCAACGCGTCGCGCATGGATGGTCCCTTGCCGGTGTCGGCGGGTACTTCGAACGGTCCGGCAGCCTGGCTGACCATTTTCGGGACGTTGATGTCGGCCGGGCGCAAGCGTGCGGACAATCCGGCATCGCTGTCGATGGCATGGAATCTTGCTGTGCTGGTCATGGCCGCGAACCCCTCATTCCCGCGCTTTATCGGCGGCGATTGTGTCGGCACGATGCCGCACGCATGGCGGGATTGTTTCATTTGCGGTCCGGATTGGTTTCAAGGAGGTGCGGCGTCGCCTTCTCTCATCGGCAGCGCCAGAGGTCTGACCCTTGCCGCATCCGACCTCTTCGGTTAGGACACCCGCGTTGCGAAAATCGCAACATTGCCGACCTGCAAGCATCATAAAACGCCGAGCAAACACCCCATGGCCGATAAATCGGAAAAGACGAAAGCGCGACTGCCGCGCGGCTTTGCCGACCGCAGCGCCGAGGACATCCGCGCCGTCGAGAAGATGATGGCGACGATCCGCTCGGTCTATGAGCTTTACGGCTTCGAACCGGCAGACCAGCCGCTGATCGAATACACCGATGCGCTCGGAAAATTCCTCCCCGACCAGGACCGGCCGAACGAAGGCGTGTTCTCCTTCCAGGATGACGACGACCAGTGGCTGTCGCTGCGCTACGACCTGACCGCGCCGACGGCGCGTTATGTCGCCGAGAATTACGAGCGGCTGCCAAAACCTTACCGCAGCTATCGCTCAGGCTGGGTGTTCCGCAACGAGAAGCCCGGCCCCGGCCGCTTCCGCCAGTTCATGCAGTTCGATGCCGACACGATCGGCACGCCGGGTGTGGCCGCCGACGCCGAAATGGCCATGATGATGGCCGACGTCATGGAAGCGCTGGGCATCAAGCGCGGCGACTACGTCATCCGCGTCAACAACCGCAAGGTGCTGGATGGCGTGCTGGAGGCGATCGGCCTTGGCGGCGAGGAGAATGCCGGCCGCCGGCTGACGGTGCTGCGTGCGATCGACAAGCTCGACAAGCTCGGGCCGGAAGGCGTGAAGCTTTTGCTTGGCCCGGGCCGCTGGGACGGCGGCAAGGAGGGCGAAGGCGACTTCGCCAAGGGCGCCGGGTTGAACAACGGGCAAGCCGAGGCGGTTCTTCTCGCGACTGCGAGGACTATACAGGCCGGCCAGGATTCCATGGTCAGTTCGAACGCGATCTACCAGGAAGGCGTCGGCGAACTCGCCACGATTGAAGCGCTGGTCAGGGCGGCCGGATATGACGAAGACCGGATTGCCATGGACCGCTCGGTCGTGCGCGGCCTCGAATACTACACCGGCCCTGTCTTCGAAGCCGAGCTTCTGGCCGAAATCCCCAACGAAGACGGCCAGATCGTGCGCTTCGGTTCGGTCGGTGGCGGCGGGCGCTATGATGGCCTCGTCTCGCGCTTCCGTGGCGAGCCGGTGCCGGCAACCGGTTTTTCCATCGGCGTCTCCAGGCTGATGACCGCGCTGAAGAACCTCGGCAAGCTTGATGCCTCGGACGTGATTGCGCCGGTCGTCGTGCTGGTGATGGACAAGGACACCGACAGCCTCGGCCGCTACCAGAAGATGGTGGCGGAGCTGCGCGCCGCCGGCATCCGTTCCGAAATGTATCTCGGCGGCGCCGGCATGAAGGCGCAGCTCAAATATGCCGACCGTCGCGGCTGTCCGGTCGCCATCATCCAGGGCGGCGACGAGCGCGCCAAGGGCGAGCTGCAGATCAAGGACCTGATCGAAGGCGCGCGCATGTCGGCCGAAATATCAGACAACGCCGAATGGCGCGCGGCGCGCCCGGCACAGGTGACTGTGGCGGAGGGCGAGCTGGTCGTCGAGGTGAGGAAGATATTGGCGGCGCAGGCTGAGGAGAGGGCGCGTGGCAAGTAGAGGCCGCGTTGGCGCCTCTGGTTTGGGACCAGAGGGTCGTGCAGCACTGAGGTCAGCAAGTTGACCTCCCGCACCCCCGCCATCTCCACCGACATCACCAACCTCTTCGCCACGCGCAACACGCACGCCGTCGAGGTCGCCATATTGCAGCCGGCGGACCCGTTCCTCGACATGGCCGGCGAGGATTTGCGCCGCCGGATCTTCCTCACCGAAAGCGAAACGGGGCAGACGCTCTGCCTGCGGCCGGAATTCACCATTCCGGTCTGCCTCGACCACATAAGTTCGCAGGCCGGCACGCCGCGCCGTTATTCCTATCTGGGCGAGGTGTTTCGCCAGCGCCGCGAAGGCGGCAACGAGTTCTTCCAGGCCGGCATCGAGGATCTCGGCGACCGCGATACCGCGCAAGCGGATGCCCGCTCGGTGGCCGACGCGCATGCGCTGCTGTCGCTGGTGCTGCCTGGCCAGGCATTGGCGATCACGCTTGGCGACCAGACCATTTTCGAGGCGGTGCTGGCCGCCCTTGGCCTGCCGCGCGGCTGGCGCATGCGTCTTGCCCGCGCGTTCGGCTCGTCGCCGATGCTTGAGGCGGCACTCGCCGATCTTGCCAACCCGCCGCGCAACAGCCAGCTCTCGGGTCCGGTCGCCGCTCTGGTCCTCGACGGTGATCTGGACGGTCTTTCCGCCCATATCGCCAGCGGCATGGAAGAGGCCGGCCTGTCGGCGTCCGCCGGACGCGCGCCGTCCGACATTGCCCGGCGGCTGATCGAGAAAGCCGAATTGCGCAGCGTTCGGCTGTCGAGCGAGGCGTTTTCCGCGCTGAAGGATTTTCTGGCGATCGACGTTCCGCTAGATCGCGCGGCCCAGGCGCTGGAGACCTTCGCCGCCGACGCCGGTCTGTCACTCGATGTCGCGCTGGAAAAGTTCGCAGCCCGCGCCAAGGCGATCGAAGCGCATGGCTTGCCGGCCGATAAAATCCGCTACGACGCCGCGTTCGGCCGCCCGCTCGACTACTACACCGGCCTGGTTTTCGAAATCGCGGCCGACAATGGCGACCGGCCGTTGGTCGGCGGCGGCCGCTATGACCGGCTGCTGACCTTGCTTGGCGCCAAGACGCCGATCCCCGGCGTCGGCTTTTCGGTCTGGCTCGACCGCATCGAGGCATTGCGGGAGACGGCGCCATGATCACGCTGGCGATCCCGTCCAAAGGCCGCCTGAAAGAGCAGGCGCTGGACGTGCTGGCCAAAGCCGGGTTAGCCGTCAGCCTGCCCGGCGACGAGCGCAAATACCACGCCCGCGTCGAGGGCCTGGACGATGTCGAAGTGGTGTTCCTGTCGGCTTCCGAGATATCAGGCGAGATCGGCCAGGGTGCCGTCGATCTCGGCATCACCGGCGAGGACCTGGTGCGTGAAAACCTTGCCGACTGGGAGAGCCGCGCCGAAATCGTCGCCCGTCTCAGTTTTGGCCATGCCGATGTCGTGGTGGCCGTGCCGGACATCTGGCTCGATGTCGACACCATGGCCGACCTCGACGACGTCGCTGCCGATTTTCGCCAGCGCCATGGCCGGCGGCTGCGCATCGCCACCAAATACTGGCGGCTGACCCAGCAATTCTTCTCGCAGAAGCACGGCATCCAGGTTTATCGCATCGTCGAAAGCCTGGGGGCCACCGAAGGTGCGCCGGCGGCCGGACTGGCCGATGTCATCGTCGACATCACAACCACCGGCTCGACGCTGCGCGCCAATCATCTCAAGGTGCTGGGCGATGGCCTCGTCCTTCGCTCGCAGGCTTGTCTCGTGGCGTCCAGGAAGACACGGGCGGCGGCCGATGAAGCGGTCCTGCGCGACATCGCGGCGAAGATGGCGGCTGCGGTCGGATAGCGGCGGGCCTTCGCCCGCTGCCCCTCACGGCTCCGAACCCGGCTTGAAAACCCTGACGGCGGCCGTCCCGCGGTGTCGGTAGCCTTGCGCCGGGGCTTTCCTGTATAGGAATTATTTCCTTGACTGGTGAGAGCAGCTATGCTACATTTTTACCTATGGTGCTGATTTGCGCCAGTGACCCGCCGCCCAGGCGGGTTTTTGCGTTTGATGTTCATCAACCAACGAAGGCCCCGAAGCGTCGTGGGCCGGATCGTTGCCCTGCCACGACTATCGGCGGGATTTTCACCACCCCCTCAGGCTGATAGGCTCGGCCAATCCCGGGAGGAGAGAGCGATGCCGGTCAATCTCGACGAGCTGAAGAATGCCAGCAATCTGCGCGGACGCGGAGCGCGAGCGGGCGGTGTCTTCGTCGCACCCGTCGATGGTAGGGCGCATGTCTCTGGCGAACGCAGCGTGCCGCTGCTCGACAAGACCATCCCCGCGCTGTTTTCCGAGACGGTCAGCAAATATGGCACGCTCGACGCCGCCGTCTTCGTCGACCAGAACAAGCGCTTCACCTGGAGCGAACTTTCGGACACGGTGGATGCGCTGGCCGCCGGCTTCCTGGCACTGGGCCTGGCAAAGGGCGATCGCGTCGGCATCTGGTCGCCCAACCGCTGGGAATGGCTGGTGACGCAGTTCGCCACCGCCCGCATCGGCCTGATCCTGGTCAACATCAACCCGGCCTACCGGTTGACCGAGCTCGACTATGCGCTGAACAAGGTCGGCTGCAAGGCGCTGGTCACCGCTGCCAGGTTCAAGACGTCAGATTATCTCGGCATGATCGAGACGCTGGCACCCGAGATCGCCAAGGCCACGCCGGGCAAGCTCAAGGCACAAAAACTGCCGGCGTTGAAGATCGTCATCCGCATGGGTGACGAGAACTCGCCCGGCATGTTCAATTTCGGTGATGTGCTGGCCATGGCCGGGCGTGACGAGCATGACAGCCTCGACCGCATCTCTGAGAAGCTGAAGCCGGGCGAAGCCATCAACATCCAGTTCACCTCAGGCACCACGGGAGCCCCCAAGGGCGCGACGCTGACCCACGGCAACATCGTCAACAACGGCAATTTCGTCACTTCGGCGATCAAGCTGACCGCCGACGACCGGCTCTGCATACCAGTGCCGCTCTACCACTGCTTCGGCATGTCGATGGGCACGATGGGTTGCGTCTCGAAAGGCGCCACCATGGTTTTCCCGGGAGAAGGGTTCGACGCCGGCGCCACGCTGAAGGCGGTGGCTCAGGAACGCTGCACCGGGCTCTATGGCGTACCGACCATGTTCGTTGCTCTGCTGGATCATCCGGATTTTTCCGCCTTCGATCTCTCCAGCCTGCGCACCGGCATCATGGCCGGTTCGCCATGCCCGATCGAGGTGATGAAAAAGGTGGTGTCGCTGATGCATATGGAACAGGTGACCATCGCCTACGGCATGACCGAGACCAGCCCGGTGTCGTTCCAGAGCGGCGTCGACGACCCCCTGGAAAAGCGCGTCTCGACCGTCGGGCGCATCCACCCCCATGTCGAGGTCAAGGCGGTCGATGCCGATGGCGCTACAGTTGCGGTCGGCGTACCGGGTGAGCTTTGCACGCGCGGCTATTCGGTGATGAAGGGTTACTGGGACGACGACGACAAGACCCGCGAGGCGATCGACGCCGACGGCTGGATGCACACCGGCGACCTCGCCACCATCGACGCCGAGGGCTATTGCAACATCGTCGGCCGGGTCAAGGACATGGTCATCCGCGGCGGCGAGAACGTCTATCCCAGGGAGGTCGAGGAATTCCTCTACCGCCATCCAAAGGTCAAGGAGGTGCAGGTGTTCGGTATTCCCGACGCCAAATATGGCGAGGAGCTGTGCGCCTGGATCGTGCTCAAGCCCGGCCAGATCGCCACCGAGCAGGAGGTCAGAAACTTCTGCGCCGGCCAGATCGCCCATTACAAGATCCCCCGCCACATCCGCTTCCGCACCGAATTGCCGATGACGGTGACCGGCAAGCCGCAGAAGTTCCTGATGCGCGAGGCGATGGTGGAGGAACTGGGCTTGGTGACGCAGAAGACGGCGTGAACGGGTGAACGCTTCGATCTGTCGGTGCGCGAATGCAGCCACGGTTCGCAGCAGCGCGCAGGGGCTTGCATGAGCGGTTTCGGACGTTCGGTGACTTCATATGCGATGCCGCTGGCCGCCTTGGTGATGGCTGTCGCCGTCAGGGCAGGCGGGCTGTCGGCGGACGAAGGTTCGCTGGGCGTCAGGATACTCGTCGGAGCGCTTTCGAGTGCGATCATGTTCACCACCATTTTCGTGGTGCTCGACCACGCCGAGGCGGTGGCTCGGCGTGTAGGAGAGCCCTACGGCACATTGGTGCTGACTTTTGCCGTGACGGCAATCGAGGTGTCGATCATCGTTTCCATGATGCTGCATGGAGAGAACAACCCTACGCTTGCACGTGAGTCCGTCTTTTCAACGGTGATGATTGCATCTACCGGCGTCGTCGGCACGTGTCTTGCGCTTGGCGGCTGGCGCCATCGCAAGCAGGCAATTGTTCGACAAGGGACCAGCGCATATTTGGCGGTTCTGATCGCGCTGACCATCATGACGCTTATTCTGCCGACCTACACACAAGCTACGGGGCCGGGCACATTTTCGGCAGCTCAACTTGGCTTTGTGAGCGTGCTTTCGGTGCTGCTTTATGCAAGTTTTGTGTTCGCGCAGACTGTCCGCCACCGAGAAGACTTTGTCGAAGGGCAGGCCCACGGCGTTTCGCTGCGGACTGCTCCTCACGAAAGCGTCTTTGCCAGCGCTCTGTTGCTGATGGCCGGCCTGATCGGCATTGTCATGCTCGCCGAGCAGGTCGCGGCAAGCGTCGAAGATACGCTCGTTGCCTACCAGGTGACCCAGGCTGACAGTATTGTGGGGGCAATGATCGCCGGGCTGGTGTTGATGCCGGAGGCCATTTCGGCGGTTCGCGCTTCACTCAACAATGAGCTGCAACGCGGTTTGAATGTCGCGATGGGTTCCGCTTGCGCCACAATCGGTTTGACAATACCGGCGGTCGCAGCCGCCAGCCTGCTGACGGGCAGAGGGTTAACCCTGGGGCTTCCAGCGACTGACACAGTGCTTTTGATTTTAGCGCTCTTCATATGCAATGTGAGCTTTAGTACTGAAAGAACAACATTCTTGACGGGCGCTGTCCATATCGTGGTATTTCTTACATACATATTTCTTATATTTGTGCCATGAACTCTGGCTCAGGTTGGCGCTTGAGGGCTGGCTCGCGCTGCGGCTGGGCAATGGCCGACGTCGGCTGTAAACCCCGATTGGCATCCAACATCGGTGGGGCGTCCACGCCGCCATGGCGCTGCATCGTCGAAATGAGCAGATGGTCGAGGGCACAGAATTCGTCCAGGGTGATCGGTCCCTTGCCGCGCGGATGGCCGTGCCCCTGGGCGGTGACGAATTCCTCTTCGAACAGTTTCTGCCTGATCAGGCCACTCGAACGTCTTCCGCGGCTCCGATGAAGAGATCGATGTCGCCCTGCTCCAGGTGCTCGACGATCCTCGGCTTGTCGGGCACCGTAAAGGCGACCTTTGCGTTGGGAGCTTGGGATTTGAACCGCGGAATGAGGTCCGGAGCCAGGATCGCTGCCGGATTGTCCGTTGCGGCAATGCGATAGACACGTTTGCTTGTGGCGGGGTCGAACAGATGAGCAGTATTCACGAAATCGCTCAACCGAGCAGCCGGACGAGTTCGGGCTCAAGTGCCAGGGTCGTTCAGCAATTGACGCAGCCGCGTCAGGCGGGCCGACAAGGCCGATTGGGTAATGTTCAATCTCGACGCCGCATGGGTGACGTTCTGGTGCTTCAACAGCGCATCGAGTGTCAGCAGCAAGCCAACGTCGAAATCCGATAGCCGTTTTGTCAATGGGACCTCGAACCAGCAGGCGCTATTCAATCGGTAGCGCTCTCTAGCACGGTTCCGGAGATTGAAGGACAATGGCTTCGAAGTTTACTGCCGCCTATGGCGATTTTGCGACAGGTGCTGCTCCTCGCCACAACGCGGCCCGACCGTTCCAGATGGCACGACTGTTTCCAGCCAGAGGTCCTAACGACGATCGGCCCGCATCTCCGTCGACTTCGGCGCCGTGCCGGGTTCTTGAACGAGCGGTCCGAGCAGCACTTCTCCGAACAGTGGCTGGTAGCGGCGGCGCACGGCCGGGTCTTCCTTGAAGGACAGTGCGTACTGGCCGATCTGGTGGAAATAGGTGATGCGCGCCCGCACGATGCTCTCGTCTTCCGAATAGCCCATGGCGCGGAACGCCCGGATGAGCAGCGCGATGCGCAGATCGTCGATGTCCTTGACTTCCTGAGCGAGCTTTTTCGATGTCCGTGACCAATCGCGAACAGCCAAGTCAAGCAGCGGGCTGAAAGGGGCTTCATCCACCCAGACATGCACGATGTCGGTGAAGAACTGCAGGCCGTCTATGTCGTGGATCTCGCGCATCGCCCAGAACGGCGCGCAATTGCTGTTTCGCCATTCCTGCAAGAGGCCGCCGCGAAGGTCCGCCAGGCTGGCAAAATGGAAATAGAAGCTGCCCCGCGTGACCTTCAACTGCTGCGCCAGGCGGTCGATCTTGACCTCGCCGATGCCGCGCTTTTCCAGCACCTTGCGCGCCGCCGCAATCCAGGCCTCACGGCTGAGCGTCTGCCGCGCCGCTTTTGATCGCACCGCCGGTCGAGGCGGTCGTTTCGTTTTCGCCAGCACGCCTTTCCCGTTCATGAAATTCGAGACCTTCGTCGCCGCGCGCAACGCGCATGGCCGATTCGCCTATCGAACCGCCCCGTGACTGCTTCGCAATTCTCCGTGTCACCGTCTATCGCCGGATACGCATTTTCAGGGCAGTGCACTGATCCGCTCCAGCATCAGCGTGAAGAACGGCGCCGGATCGATCCGGCGCAGGACATTGCAGTTCTTGCGGCGGCCGGTGACGTGCCACCAGTCGACGACGGTCATGCCTATGGTTTCGGGCGAGACGATATCGACCGTCACGGCGCACTGGCGCTGCTCGTAGATCCCCGGGGCCAGAAGGTAACCGGTGACGCACGCATCGTGGATGGGACGCGCCGCCGTCGCGAATTTGTGGGTGCCGTATTGGCGATAGAAGTCGGCCATGTTGGCGGCCTCGATCGCCGCGCGACTGCCGGTGGCGCGCAGGGCGTCGAGCCATTCAGGCGTCATCAGGGCAGTGTAGGTGCAGTCGATGCCGGCCATCGTCACCGGGACGCCGCTGTCGAACACTTTGTGCGCGGCATGCGGATCGACAAAGATGTTGAACTCCGCGGCAGGCGTGGCATTGCCGCCTTGAAAAAAGCCCCCGCCCATCAGCACGACTTCGCGCAGCCGAGGGACGATTTTCGGTTCCATGGTCATGGCCATGGCCAGGTTGGTCATCGGCCCGAGCGTGCAGACGGTCAACGCGCCTTCCGGCGCATCCATGATCGTGCGCACCAGGTAATTGACTGCGTGCTCGCTCTGCAGCGGTGTGACGGGTTCGGGCAGATCGGCGCCGTCGAGGCCCGTTTCGCCGTGAACATACTCGGCCGTGATCAGCTTGCGCACCATCGGCGCCGGGCAGCCGGCATAGACCGGCACATCGGGTCGTCCGGCAAGTTCCACGACCTTGAGCGCATTCTTCGACGTTAGGGCAAGCGGCACGTTGCCGCCGACTGTCGTGATGCCGACTACCTCGAGTTCGGCTGGCGAGCCTAGCGCGAAAAGGATCGCGAACGCGTCATCCTGACCTGGGTCGGTGTCGATGATTATCTTGCGTGGTGCCATTGTGCCGCGTTTTTCCCGTTGCGCTCGAAAGCCTATTGCTGAGGCGATTTGGATGTGTAGAAATACAGTACTGTATCTTATGTTCAAGAGAAGGTGTTCGAATGGACGCACGCGGCGACTTTTCCGAAATTCCGATCATCGATGTGTCGGCGCTCTATGGCGATGACCAGGAAGCGATCGCCGCGACGGCGGCGACACTGCGCCGCCATCTCGAGACGATCGGCTTCCTCTATGTCGTCGGGCATCCGATCCCGCGTGCCGACGTCGAAGCGGTTCGCGAAGCCAGCAAGCGCTTCTTCGCTCTGCCCGAGGAGCAGAAACTGGCGCTGAAGATCGACAGGAATTTCCGCGGCTACCTGCCCTTTGCCGGCTCGACGATCGTGACGTCGTCGGTGGCGACAGTAAGCAAGCCGAACCAGAGCGAATCGATCTTCTTCATGCACGAGGTCGAGGCCGACGACCCCAGGACATTGGCCGACAAGCCGCTGCAGGGTCCCAACCAGTGGCCGGACGAGGCAACGCTTGCTGGCTTCAGGCCAACGATTGAACGCTATGTCGATGAGATGAGCACACTGGCCCGCAAAATGGTCGGCGCCATCGCTCTTTCGCTTGGACTTCCGACCGACAGTCTCGACCGTTATTTCGATCAGCCGACAACCTTCCTGCGGTTGCTGCACTACCCGACGCAGCCGCATGAGGAGGGGCTATTCGGTTCGGCCCCTCACACCGATTACGGCTTCATTACACTGCTGGCGCAGGACAATGTCGGCGGCCTGGAAGTCAAGAACAAGGCGGGCGAATGGGTTCCCGCGCCTCCGGTCCCGGACTCCTTCGTGATGAATGTCGGCGACATCCTGGCGCGCTGGTCGAACGACCAGTTCGTCTCGACGCCGCATCGCGTCATCAACCGGTCGGGGCGCGAGCGCTATTCCCAGCCCTTCTTCTTCGACCCGTCCATGGATGAAACGATCGAGGCGCTGCCGGTCTGCGTGCCGGCCGGTAGCCAGCCGAAATATGAGCCGGTGCTCTACGGCGACTATCTGATGGAGCGCATCGACAAGAACTACCATTACCGCAAGAAAAAGGCTGCGGAAGCAGCCGGTACATAGACGGATCAATGCTTGGCTGCGGCGATGAGGACGCGAGGCCCTGATTGGAGAGCAGACTGCAGGAAACGTTGTAATCAAAAAAGGGGAACGAAAATGAGAGCACATTTACAGATGGCAGGTTTGGCGCTGGCCGCACTTGCCATAGTCTGGAGCGGACCTTCAGGCGCCGCCAAGGTGACGAAATCGGCCGAGGTTCAGCAGACCGGCATGCTGACCGTCGCCAACACGCTGGACTATGCGCCTTTCGAGTATCTCGACGCCGACGGCAAACAGACCGGGATTATCATAGAACTGGCCGGTGAGGTGGCCAAGCTGGTCGGCGCCAAGCTGGACGTGGCGCGCACACCTTTCCCCTCGATGATACCGGGCCTGGCGGCCGGCCGTTTCAAGGTCGCTTGGGAGACTTTCTCCGCCACGCCGGAGCGGCTCAAGCAGGTCGATTTCGTCATGTTCCTGAAGGCCGGCCTGGCTGTTTCGACGTCGCCGGACAAGAAGGCGAGTTTCAGCGGCGACACCCCGCTCTGCGGCAAGCGGATCGGCGTTTCGGCAGGCAGCGCATCGGATTTCCTGGTCGACAAGCTGAGCACGGATTGCACCGGCAAGGGCCAGGCAGCCATCGAAAAATCGGTCTTCAACTCGTCGACGGATATCGTCCAGGCGGTGCTGTCCGACCGCGTCGACGCCCGCATGGACGATGCGACCGCCTCGAGCTATTTCGAGGTCACCAGCAAGGGCCAGCTCGTGGTGCTGCCGACCCTCTATGAAGTCGCGCCGCTCGGCATGGCGATCGCCAAGGACGACAAGGAGACCGCCGATATGATGGTGGGCGCACTCTCCGAGCTGTTCAAGAACGGCACCTACAAGGCTATTCTCGACAAATACGGCATGGGCGCCTACGCGATCAAGGAGCCCTATTTCGTCGGCAGCATGGAGGCGTTGCGCGCCGACTGACAAAGTTTTGTCCAGTCGGACGCACTTTGTTCTAAAACTTTGATCATGCTTTCCGAAATCATTTGGGGCTGATGCGATAGCGGTTGTCGGCGTCCGGTCTCGTGCCGGGCGCCGCTTCCGGATCAAGACCAGGAGAAGCAGCGATGGGCGCGGCCCACCCAAACGAGATACGCATCGAGCCGGGCGTCGCCGAGGCGGTTTCGCGCCTGACCGTCATGCCGCAGCGCCGCTACGGCATCTGGGTCGGCACGGCGCTGGCCCTGCTGGTGGCATTCCTGATCATCCGGGCCTTCGCCAGCAACCCTGCCTTTGCCTGGCCTACGGTGGTGAGTTACCTCCTGCATCCCTCTGTCATGCGCGGCCTTGGCAACACCTTGATGCTCACCGCGGTGATCATGATATTGGCGATCGTTGTCGGCACGGTCATCGCCATCATGCGCGTGTCGCCAAGCCCGGTGCTGCGTGCCTTCGCGGGTCTGTACGTCTGGTTTTTCCGTGGCGTACCGGCCCTGATACAGCTGATCTTCTGGTTCAACCTGTCGCTGCTGGTGCGCGAAGTCTCGTTGACCATCCCCTTTGTCGGCACGCTGTTTTCCGTGCGCACCAATGATTTCATGACTCCGTTCTTCTCTGCCGTCGTCGCCCTTTCCCTGTGCGAGGCGGGCTACATGGCCGAGATCATCCGGGCCGGCATCAAGTCGGTGCCGTCGGGCCAGGCTGAGGCGGCGAGCGCGCTTGGCATGCCGTACCGCATGATCCTGAAGCGCATCACGCTGCCGCAGGCGATGCGCTTCGTACTGCCGCCAACCGGCAATGAGGCCATTAACCTCCTGAAGATGACGTCGCTGGTGACATTCATCGCCGTCGACGACCTGTTCTATTCGGCGCAGAGCATCTATGCGCGCACCTTCGAGACGATCCCGCTTCTGATCGTGGTCGCCTTCTGGTATCTCGCGGTAGTCAGCATCATGTCGGTGGGACAGCATTTCCTCGAGCGACATTTCGGTCGCAGCGATACGCGCCGCGATGCCGTGACGATGCGCTTCCTGCGCAACATCATCAGCCTGCGTGGCATTTCCCGATGAGCGACGTGAAGGACGAAAATCGCGCCCGCTTCGGCGTCCCAGCCGACTCCATGGTTTTCGCGCGCGGCGTGCGCAAATCCTATGGTCCGCTCGAGGTTCTCAAGGGTGTCGATCTCGACGTACCCGTCGGATCGGTCGCCTGCATCATCGGCCCTTCGGGTTCCGGCAAGAGCACATTCCTGCGCTGCATCAACCATCTCGAGAAGCTCAGCGCCGGCATCCTGCTCGTCGACAGTCAGTTCGTCGGCTACGACCTTAGGGACGACAAGCTCTACGAGGTCAAGGACGACCTGCTTTGCCGGCGGCGCGCCGAGACCGGCATGCTGTTTCAGTCGTTCAACCTGTTCTCCCACATGACCGTGATGGAGAATTTGATTGAGGCGCCGACGCAGGTTCGGCGCATCCCCCCGGACGAGGCAAAGGCCGAAGCGGAGATTCTGCTTCGGCGCGTCGGTCTCCTGGACAAGGTCGACCGGTATCCGAGGGAACTGTCCGGCGGCCAGCAGCAGCGTGTCGCCATCGCGCGCGCGATGGCGATGAAGCCGAAAGTCCTGCTCTTCGATGAGCCGACATCGGCGCTCGACCCCGAACTCGTTGGCGAGGTGCTGCAGGTCATGCGCGATCTGGCCGAAAGCGGCATGACGATGGTCGTGGTCACCCACGAGGTAGGCTTCGCCCGCGAGATCGGCGATCAGCTGGTTTTCATGGATGGCGGTGTGATCATCGAACGCGGCGCTCCGCGCGAGATGATTGCCAATCCGGTATCGCCCCGAACCCGCGAGTTCCTGTCGCGGGTGCTTTGACGGCAAGAGAATCCACCCAAGAGAAGATCCACAAAAAAAGCGCGGGCCATGGCCCGCGCCTTCGCATATTCAGCCTTCCAAAGAGCTCAGTCCTTCTCGAAGATGCGCGCCTTGGCGACGACGCCGGCAATGGCGCCGCCGATCAACGGTGCCACGATGAACAGCCAGAGCTGGCCGATCGCCGCAGTTCCCGAAAACAGCGCCGGACCGATCGAGCGGGCCGGGTTGAGCGACGTGCCGGTCACCGGGATGATGGCGAAGTGCAGCCCTGCCAGCGTCAGGCCGATGACCAGTCCGGCGAACGCCGTCGAGTGCTTTTCGGCCGTGACGCCAAGGATCACGGTGACGAAGGTGAAGGTGCCGATCACTTCCCACAGGAAGGCCGAACTGACACCCCATTTCGTCACATCCCAGCCATTGGCGCCGAAGCCGGTGGTGTGTCCGCCAACCTGGCCGGAGACGATGATCCACAACGCCAGTGAAGCAAGGACGCCGCCGATGACCTGCGCGATCCAGTAGGGGATGACGTCCTTGGCCGGCAGGCGGCCGGCAAGGAAGACGCCGAGCGTCACCGCCGGGTTGAGATGCGCGCCCGAAATGGGGCCGATCGCATAGGCCGCGGCGATGAGGCCGATGCCGAACGCCAGACCGATCCCTTCCTGGCCAAGCGGCAGCGCGCCGCCGAAGCCGCCCGTCACCACAGAAGCCGTACCGATGAACACCAATAGAAATGTGCCTAGAACTTCCGCCAGATAAGTCTTCATTGCCCTCTCCTCGTGTCGATCCGCCGGTTCACCTTTTCGCGCCGCGAATCACAATCGGAAGAGTATTCGCAACCAGAAAAGTTGGAAAGCAGAGCGGTTGTGCCGGCCGACCTGCTTGTGCGCGCCGGTTGCGCGCTCTAGAGCAGGGCCGGAATAATTTTCTGCGTGACGGAACAAGACAATGCGACTGGGCGGAAGGCTGGCTGCGGCCATCGAAGTGCTGGAAGACATCGGCCGGCGCCACCGGCCGGTGGCGGACGCGCTGAAGGATTGGGGCCTGTCGCATCGCTTCGCCGGCGGCGGCGACCGTGCGGCCATCGGCAACATCGTCTATGACGCCTTGCGCCACAAGCGTTCCGCGGGCTGGCTGCTGGGGCAGGACACGCCGCGCGCCATTGGCTTCGGCGCCCTGCTGCTCGAATGGGGGCAGACGGCCCAGTCGCTCAACGAGGCGCTGGATGGTGACAAGTTCGCACCGCCGCTGCTGACCGCCGCCGAGCTTCAGGCCATCGCCGACGGTCGGCTCGCCGATGCGCCGGACGCGGTGCGGGCGGATGTTCCCGACTGGTGCGCGCCGCTTTTCGAGCGAGCCTTCGGCCCGAGCTGGGCCGACGAGGGCGCCGCGCTGGCAACGCGCCCGCCGCTCGACCTCAGGGTCAACACCTTGCAGGCCAACCGCGACAAGGTGCTGGCCGAACTGACGGGAACCGGCGCCAAACCCGCGGCAATCGCCCCGCACGGCATCCGCATTCCACCGATCGACGGCGATGGCCGGCACCCGAATGTGCAGGCCGAACCGGCCTTCCAGAAGGGTTGGTTCGAGGTCCAGGACGAAGGCTCGCAGATCGCGGCCGCCCTTGCCGGGGCCGAAGCCGGCATGCAGGTGCTGGATTTCTGCGCCGGCGCCGGCGGCAAGACGCTGGCACTGTCGGCTTCGATGGAAAATCGTGGCCAGATCTTTGCCCATGATGCGGAAAGCACGGCTGGCGCCGATCTTCGACCGCATCCGTCGTTCGGAAAACCGCAATGTGCAGGTGGTCACCAAGCCCACGGAACTCGCGCCGCTCGGCAACCACATGGACATCGTGCTGGTCGACGCGCCCTGCACCGGCAGCGGCACCTGGCGGCGCCGCCCCGACGCCAAATGGCGGCTGACGCAGAGGCAGCTCGATACCCGCAAGGGCGAACAGTCGGCGATCCTCGATGCGGCCAAAGCCTATGTCAAACCGGGCGGCCTGCTGGTCTACATCACCTGCTCGGTGTTTGATGAGGAGAATGGCGAGCAGATCGCGGCCTTTCGGGACCGTAACAGCGGCTTTGTTCCCGTCGACCACCGCCAGCTCTGGGACAGCCGTTTTCCCGGCCATCCGGCAGCCGCGCGCATCGGCGCCAAAGGCGACATCTCGCTGTCGCCGGCGCTGAGCGGCACCGACGGGTTTTACTTCTGTGCGTTGCGCAGGTCGGCCTGAATCCGATCGGATGTCGCCAATTCCTGACGGATGCGTGGCGCCAGCAGGCAGGCCAGGTCGATTGTGCAGTGCAGCAAAAGCATTTGCCTGCCGTCCATGCCTCTGCAATAAGCTTATCCGCATAAAGGAAGGCAGCGGCCATGGCAGCAAAGATCGTACCCGCCCCGGACTATGAGGATCGCGTCAGGACCTCCTTCGCACGCCAGAAGGCGATGGCCACGATCGGCGCCGAACTGACGCTGGTGACGCCCGGCATCATCGAGATCGAGATGCCCTATTCGGCGGCACTCACCCAGCAGCACGGCTTCCTCCATGCCGGCGTCATTTCGACCGCGCTGGACTCGGCCTGCGGCTATGCCGCTTTTTCGCTGATGCCGGAAAATTCCGGCGTGCTGACCATCGAGTTCAAGGTCAACCTGCTGGCGCCGGGCAGGGGCGAGCGCTTCCTGTTCCGCGGCTCGGTGACCAAGCCAGGCCGCACCATCATCGTCGCCGACGGCCAGGCCTACGCCTTTGCCGCCGACGGCGAGGCCAAGCTGATCGCCACCATGACCGGAACGATGATGACGGTGGTCGGGCGTGATGGGATAGAAGGGTGAGTGGCCGGTTCGCCGCAGGCGAATTCATCGTGCCGGTGGCACGATGAAAGGCCACGGACGCCGGGAGCTGCCGGAGGCAGCGGGTCCCGGCGAGCGGCGGCGCAGATAAGCAGGTGATCGGGCGGAGAGGAGCAAATCATCATGACCGATAAAATTCGCCGCCTGTCGGGCAAGGACGTCCTCTTCGTCATGGCGGCGCAGGCCGAATACGGTCCGCATCTCAAGCAGCTGTTCACGCCATTGATGACAGGTGTCGGTCCGGTCGAGGCCGGCGTCAGGCTAGGCGCTGAACTCTCCTGGCTGAAGTCGCAAAAAACCCTGCCCGACCTCGTCGTGTCGCTCGGCTCAGCCGGCAGCCGGACGCTGGAGCAGACGGGAATCTACCAGGCGGTTTCGGTCAGCTACCGTGACATCGACGCTTCGCCGCTCGGCTTCGAGAAGGGTGCCACACCCTTCCTCGACCTGCCGGTGACCGTGCCATTGCCCTTCAAGATACCTGATATCAAGCAGGCGACGCTATCGACCGGCGGCGCGATCATCACCGGTGCGGCCTATGATGCTGTTAACGCCGACATGGTCGACATGGAGACCTTCGCCTGCCTGCGCGCCTGCCAGTTGTTCGACATTCCGCTGATCGGGCTGCGCGGCATTTCCGACGGGGCGGCGGATCTCAGGCATGTCGGCGACTGGACCGAATATCTTGAAGTCATCGATGAGAAGCTGGCGGAGGCCGTCATGCGGCTCGAACAGGCCATCGGTTCGGGCACGCTTCTGAAAGATTCGCCGCATGAAGACGCCAGACCGCTCTGAAACTCGCAACCCATTGCGTCGACTCATTTCTTTCTCTAAACGCTCGCCATGAAAACAGCCAATCATCCCGATACCGTCCTGATTGTCGATTTCGGCAGCCAGTTCACCCAGCTCATCGCCCGCCGCATCCGCGAGGCCGGCGTGTTTTCCGAGATCGTGCCGTTCCAGTCGGCCGAAGCGGCATTCAAGCGCATCAATCCGAAAGCCGTGATCCTGTCCGGCGGCCCGGCTTCGACCGGCGATATCGGCAGTCCGCGCGCGCCGCAGATCGTCTTCGACGCCGGCGTGCCGGTGCTCGGCATCTGTTACGGCCAGATGGCCATGTGCGTGCAGATGGGCGGCGTCGCCGAAAGCTCCGACCATCGCGAATTCGGCCGCGCCTTCGTCGAGATCCAGAAGGACAGCCCGCTGTTTGAGGGCCTGTGGGCGCCCGGCCAGCGCCACCAGGTGTGGATGAGCCATGGCGACCGCGTCATCTCCTTGCCCACCGGCTTCGAGGTGTTCGGCAAATCGGAGGGCTCGCCCTTCGCCATCTTCGGCAACATCGAGCGCAAGATGTACGGCATCATGTTCCACCCCGAGGTGGTGCATACGCCCGACGGTGCCCGGCTGCTCAGGAACTTCGTCCACAACATCGCCGGCATCGAGGGCGACTGGACCATGCGCGCCTACCGCGAGCACGCGGTCGAGGCGATCCGCAAGCAGGTCGGCAAGGGCAAGGTCATCTGCGCGCTGTCGGGCGGCGTCGATTCCTCCGTTGCCGCGCTGTTGATCCACGAAGCGGTCGGCGACCAGCTGACCTGCATCCTTGTCGACCACGGCCTGATGCGCAAGGACGAGGCCGCGGGCGTGGTGGCGATGTTCCGTGAGCACTACAATTTGCCGCTCATTCTGGTCAACGCGTCGGACCGTTTCATCGACGCCCTCGAGGGCGAGTCGGATCCGGAGAAAAAACGCAAGACCATAGGCCGGCTGTTCATCGAGGTGTTCGAGGAAGAGGCCAAGAAACTCGGCGGCGCCGAATTCCTGGCGCAAGGCACGCTCTATCCCGACGTGATCGAAAGTGTCTCCTTCACCGGCGGCCCGTCGGTGACGATCAAGTCGCACCACAATGTCGGCGGCCTGCCGGCGCGCATGAACATGCAGCTGGTCGAGCCGCTGCGCGAGCTGTTCAAGGACGAGGTCAGGGCGCTGGGCAAGGAGCTTGGCCTGCCCGAGAGTTTCATCGGACGCCATCCATTCCCCGGCCCGGGCCTCGCCATCCGCTGCCCCGGCGGCATCACCCGCGAAAAGCTGGAGATCCTGCGCGAAGCCGACGCCATCTATCTTGACGAGATCCGCAAAGCCGGCCTCTACGATGCCATCTGGCAGGCATTCGCCGTGCTGCTGCCGGTGCAGACGGTCGGCGTGATGGGCGACGGCCGCACCTACGAGTTCGTCTGCGCGCTGCGCGCCGTCACCTCGGTCGACGGCATGACGGCGGATTTCTACCACTACGACATGGCCTTCCTGGGGGCTGCTGCCACCCGCATCATCAACGAAGTCCGCGGCATCAACCGCGTCGTCTACGACGTGACGTCGAAGCCGCCTGGAACAATCGAGTGGGAGTAGGGGGATTAGGCGGCGATGGTGTGTTGTCGCCTCCGCTGGAGTTAGCGCTGATTGCCTGACAGCACTCAAACGTGATCGGGCACGAATGTAAAGCATCGTCGGAGCCGTTTAGAGCCTTGGCATATGACGTGCAATACGCGGGTTTGAGCGAGCGACGATGGCTCGGCTGAAAGTTGGCTCGAACGTACTTTGCGGACCGCAAGGGGCGATAACTTCTGGCAACCGATTCGGCATCGGGCAGCGCGTTGGCTGTTTCCAGGAACATCCTTGACTGGATTGCGTTTCCTATTCCGGACCTTTCCAAAACAGGGAGAACGGTGTCATGGACTGGAACCGCGTGGAAGGAAACTGGAAACAGGTGAAAGGCAAGGTCAAGGAGCAGTGGGGCAAACTCACCGATGATGACCTTGACCGCATCGCCGGCAAGCGCGATCAACTCGAAGGCAAGATCCAGGAGCGTTACGGCATCGAAAAGGACCGCGTGCGGCGCGATGTCGACGATTGGTACGGGCGGCAGGGTTGGTAGGCATGTGAGCCCCGGCTGTGGCCATTCCAGGACGCGGCCCAACAGTCCGGCAGGACCATGCGGGCGCTGAGCCTTGTCGTCGGTTGAGTTTTGCAGCAAGGATTTCGTACTGTGGCTGAAAATATCTCTCGCAAGCAGGAGCAACGGGGGACAAGAAGAATTGTCACGTGGGCGATCGCAGTTATCGCCGTGATTTTTCTTGCTCTACTGGCTATATTCGTGTTCGGCCCGTTGCTATGACTTTCATGGCGATGATTGAGCTGTCTCCGATCCGGGGATGATCGGGCACTGGTCGGGGACGCGGGCAGCGGCCACCAGTGAGCAACTATGCTTCAGGCGAGGGCATGCGGCCAGCGCTGCTTCCGCGGCCGGACGACGCCAAGGCGGCGCACCTATATCGACCGCCGTCGCGCGGCTAGCCCGTCTGCAGTGCCGGCACAAAAACCTGTTTCACAAGAATTTGCTGAACACGATTTCGCCGGGAACATATCAGGAAAGGATTGGTTTGGTGGCGGTACACCCAACCAGGAGATCCACCATGATCGTCAAACTTCTGTCCGCCGCTGTGCTCGCGCTCACATTGGCCACATCGGCAGTGGCACAGTCGAACAGTTCCGGCTCCAACAGCGGTTCGGGCTCGAACGACGGCACCGGGGCTACGTCTGGAAATACCGGCGGCAACAGCGGCACCGGCTCTGGAACATCCGTGAATCCTTCCGATCCGAGCACTACAAATTCGACAAATTCCACAACGAAATCAGGTGGCATGACTGACCGCTGCAAAGATTCGGCAGGCAACGACATCGACAACAACACCGCGACCGGCACGACAACATCGAATGTGCAGAACTGTAATAAATGACCCGGCTCCTCAATCCGTTGCCGGACCAGTGCTTCGGCAGCGCATTGAGCGCTGAGAGCGGTAAGCGCAGATGAACCGGCAGGCCGCCAAGCAAGCGCCGCCCCAATTCTGGTGGTTGGCAGGAGCATCGGCGGCTGTCGTCATCGGTTTTGCCGTCTTCGCCAGCGGATCGGTTCGCAGCAACAGTCTGCGAGAAACCACGCTTGTGCAGGCGATCGGCGGCGACCCTCAACGAGCCATCCCGGCCATGATCCGCAACGGCTGTGGCGGATGTCACGAAATCCCGGGGGTGCCCGGCGCCCGTGGTACCGTCGGTCCCTCCCTGCGGGGCGTCGTCGAAAGAGGATATATCGGGGCATCGCGAGCCAGCCCGGATGCGATGATGCGCTGGATCAGCAGAGCGCGGGACGTAGACCCGAACACGGCCATGCCCAATACAAATCTGTCGCCTCAAGAGGCGCGCGACATCACCGCCTATCTCTATGCGCGGACATGAGGCGCACTGAACTGGTCCGACGGCGCAGGCGCCTTGCCAGCAGAAGCAGCAGCCCAAGCATCAACACGGCGGCGCACGCCACAAGTGATTGAGCCGCCAGAACCATGATTGTCTGGCCTGTTGTCGAGCCGGCCCGCATCTGGCGTATATCGGCCGCGGTAACGCTGACGTCGGGATTTCCGAACCGAGCGGTGACGTAATTTGCAAGGGCTGCCACCTGGCCATCGTCCAGCCAGCCGCCGAAGGCCGCCATCGACTTACGCCCCGCCACGTCGCCAGCTTTGACGCCTTCAAGGATGGTCATGGCGACATCCTCGGGTGTGGCCGCGCCGGGGGTGCTGTTGCGGGTCAAGGACGGATAGGATCCGTCTGACGATCCGCCTCCGTTCGCCCCATGGCATGTCGAACAGAGCGATCGATAGAGATCATCGCCGGCTGCGGTCCCGCTGCCTTGCGTCATCCCTTCGGTTCCAGCATCGCCGTCGGCCGTGGCCGCGTTACCCCATGAGAAACGCGGCTGCTTTTCGTCTCCCGATTGGGCGGGCACGTCCCTGAGATAAGCGACGATGGCCTGGATATCGTCATCGGAAAGATGTTGCAGGCTGTTCATGACCGTTTCCGCCATCGGCCCGCCCGCATAAGCCTTCCCGGGAACGGCGCCGGTTTTGAGAAATCGAGACAGCTCTTCGTTGCTCCAGTCGCCGACGCCTGCGATCTTGTCGCTGGTAATGTTGAAGGCCTGCCAGATGCCGGCGGTGCCGCCGGCAAGCTTGTGGTCTTCATCCATGCCGAACGTTGCATTCCTTGGCGTGTGGCAGGCACCGCAGTGGCCGAGCACCTCGACCAGGTAGGCTCCCCTGTTCCATGCGGCGGTCCGGTTCCGATCGGGCGTGAAACTGCCGGTATGCAGGTTCGCGAGCTTCCACAGCGCAACTGTCCAGCGCTGGTTGAATGGAAAAGGCAGGATGTTTCGCGGCTGCGGCTGCGAGATCGGCGGCTGCGCCAGGAGGTAGGTCCGGATCGCAAGCACGTCCTCGCGGCTCATCGCGGCGAAGCTGTCATAGGGCATGGCGGGATAGAGATCGGCTCCATCGCGCCTGATACCTTTCCGCACGGCCCGCACGAACTCGTCCGCGGAGTAGCGTCCAATGCCCGTGTCAGGATCAGGTGTGATGTTGGTCGAGTATACGTCGCCGAAGGGTGTCGGCACGCGATAGCCTCCAGCGAACGGGCGGCTCGGATTGGACGTGTGGCAGCCGATGCAGTCGGCCGCTCGGGTAAGGTATTCACCCTTCTGGATTTCGCTCGCCCGCAGCTCAGTGCAAAGCGGCAACGATGCCAAGACGAGCGCGACCGCCCGGGAGGTGACGGCCGGGAATGGAATGCCCGCGGCAGGCCAAGGCGGGCACCGGCGGACGGCCAATCTCCGGGTCTTTGACCTCGTCACAGTTCGCACCCGCTGAAGATCAGCCCTGCCATCAGCTGCGCCAGCAAGATGAGCGTGAACAGCGCCCCGATGCCCACGGAAGTCCTTGCAAGGAATGCGCGCGTGCGCGCCTTCCGGGGCGGAACCGTACCATGTCCGCGGTCATGAACGGCGTGCCACGACAGCAGCGCGCCTGCCAGGGCGACCGCGGCGCCTATCAACGAGAACAAGGCAGTGGGACGAAAGCCGGCATGGCATTGCCAGGATGCAATCGAATAATCGAGCTGCAGCGTTATTGCCCACGCAACTGGTCCGCTGACCAGGCCTGCCCAGGAAACGCCGGTACGGATCGCCTGCATCTCACATCCTCGGAGCCCAATAGATAACAAGATAGAGCACGACCCATGAGACGACGACGAAGTCCCAGTAGAAGGCGTTGTCCGAGACGTCGCTGAAGCGGCGGCCTGCCTTGCCTTTTTGCGTGAACATGAGAACCGCCAGGACGATCGTGTCGCCGACATCGGTAAGGAGATGCGTCGTATGCAGCCCGAGCAGGAACCAGACGATCGATCCGTAAGCGTTCTGATCCCAGGAAATCCGCAGAGCCGGAAATTCCCAGATGCGAACGATCAGCGGAAGAATGCCGACGATCGACATGACGACCATGCCAAGGCGAACTTTCGCCAGGTCCTGGCGACGTGCCCAAACCTCGATCATGTGGTTGGGCACGACGCTCGCAACCAGAATAACCAGTACTGCCGTCCCCGGCAGCAGATCTGGCGCAGGGGCCCCAATGGGCCAATGCCGGGCCAGCACGGCCAGATAGAAGTAAGTGCCTATCGCCAAGGCAAAACCGGTTGCCTCGAGGGCAATGAAGGCAAGGGTTCCCCACCACATCGGGCTCGCTGACCCGAAATCGTATGTGGGCAGGTGACTGACGTCGGCGACGGGGCGGTGCCTCATTCCTCGTCCTCCGGTTCGCCTTTCGGCCAGAACCAGCAGATAAAGCCGATCGAAACCGGGATCGCTCCCCAGACCACCGCCCACGGCGTGTATATCGAACCGAGAAATGCGCCGCCGACTGCGATGGCCGACAGCAACGGCCAGATCGAGTTGTCAGCCGATGGTACCCTTACTTGCGGCATCGCATCGGCGACCGTACCGGCGAGCACCTCGCGGGCGTCGACACGCAGACCTTCGACCACTGGGAGCACATCGGGCTCGGCCCAAAGCGGTTCGCGGTGAGTTACCACGGGCAGCCGCGAAAAATCGTAGGAGGGCGGCGGCGACGTCGTCGCCCATTCGAGCGTGCTCGCGCCCCAGGGATTGTCTCCTGCAATGCGGCCGTTGCGGAGGCTGAGAAAGAGATTCAGGAAGAAAAGCGCGAAGCCCGCGAACACCACCAGCGAAGAGAGGCTGATGAAGAGGTTCATCTCGCCCCAGCCGCTCGCCGGCGGATACGTATAAACGCGGCGCGGCATGCCTTGCAGACCGAGAATATGCATGGGGAAGAAGGTGAGATTGAACCCGAGGAAGACCAGCCAGAAATTCCAGCGGCCGAGCCTCTCGGACAGCATGCGTCCGGTGATCTTGGGAAACCAGTAATAAACGGCGCCGAGCAGGGGGAAGACGGCGCCCCCGACCAGCACATAATGGAAATGGGCAACCACGAAATAGGTGTCGTGCACCTGCAGGTCGAGCGGCACCGAGGCGACCATGACGCCGGTCAGGCCGCCGATCACAAAGGTGAAGATGAAGCCGAGAACGAAAAGCATGGGCGTGGCGAAGATCGGCCGGCCGCCCCAGATCGTCGCAATCCAGCAGAAGATCTGAACGCCGCTCGGAATGGCGATCATCATCGAGGAAGCGGTGAAGAAGCTCTCGCCGAGTTGCGGCAGGCCGGTAGCGAACATGTGGTGCACCCACAGGCCGAAGGAAAGAAAACCGATCGCGATCAACGACAGCACGATCCCGAGATAGCCGAACACCGGGCGGCGAACGAAGGTCGGCAGGATCGCGGAAACGAAGCCGGTCGCCGGAATGAAGATGATATAGACCTCGGGATGGCCGAAGAACCAGAACAGATGCTGCCACAGCAGTGCATCGCCGCCTGCTACGGGGTCGAAAAATTTTGTGCCGACCAGGCGGTCGAGGATCAGCATTGTGCTCGAGACCATCACGGCCGGCATGGCGAACAGGATGACGAAAGCCGTAACGAGGACGGACCAGACATAGAGCGGGATGCGGTCGAGCGACATGCCGGGGGCACGTTGTTTGAAAACTGTCGCGATGATCTCGACCGCTACCGCGAGGGCGGACACTTCGGTGTAGGTCACCATCTGCGCCCAGAAATCGGGGCGCTTGCCGACGCCATATTCGGGTCCGGCGAGCGGCACATAGGAAAACCAGCCGGCATCCGCACCGGTTTCGAAGGCGAAGGCGATCCAGATCATCAGCCCGCCGGAAAGATAGACCCAGTAGCTGAATGCATTGAGCCGCGGAAAGGCGACATTGCGAGTGCCGATCATCAGCGGCACCAGGTAAATGGCGAAAGCTTCCATCACCGGCACGGCAAACAGAAACATCATCGTCGTGCCGTGCATGGTGAACAGCTGGTTGTAGAGATCGGGACCGATATGGCCGGCCTCAGGCTGGGCAAGCTGGAAGCGCATGGCGAGCGCTGACAGACCCGCAAGGATGAGAAACAGGAAAGCCGTCACGATATAGCGCCGTCCGATCAGCTTGTGATCGACCGTGACCAGCCAGCCGTAGAAGCCTTTCGGCGTTCGCCAGGCATGCGCCAGAAAGGCGCGCAGTCTCACCTCTTCGAGACCGGTGTCACGGATGCCTTTCAGGGCCTCCTGAGTGTGCTCGGCCGGCTTTCCCGCAAGGCCACTCATTCGAGGCTTCCGAGATAGGTGACGACCGCGTTGAGATCGTCGGCGCTAAGGGCAATGCGCGGCATCTTGGCGCCGGGCTTTATCGACTGTGGATCGGCGATCCAGGCGGCGAGCGCGCCAGGGGTCATGGCGAGCGTATCCGCGGCCAGTGCGCGTCGGCTGGCGAGATGAGTTAGGTCAGGTCCCACCGTTCCGCTGGCAGGCGTGCCTCTTATCGTGTGGCAGAGCGCACAGCCGGTGGACAGAAATGCCTGTTGGCCGCGGCGCTCTTCGTCGCCGCCAGGCGCGGATGCGACGGCGTTTTGCCTGGATTGCCATGCTTCGAACGCTTCGCGGCTTTCCGCGATGACGGTGATGGCCATATGGGCGTGCTGATAGCCGCAGAATTCGGCACACTGGCCACGATAGATGCCGGGCTTATCGGCGACGAGTGTGAGCTCACTCGGCCGGCCCGGAATGAGATCGCGCTTGCCGGCAAGGTTCGGCACCCAGAAGCTATGAATGACATCGAGCGAATCGAGTTCGACCTTGACCGGTTCGCCAACCGGGACATGGATTTCATTTGCCGTGACGATCGATTGGGACCGATCATCTCCGGGATACCGGACCTCCCACCACCATTGGTGCCCGGTGATGCGCACGGCAAGCGTTTCCGTTCCACTCAGCGAAGCAATGGATTTGCCGGCGAAAAAACTCGCTATCGTCATCATGACGAGCACCAGAACGGTCAACGCAATGGCGCTGCCGACAGCGCGGGTAAATCGGCGCTCCTGACGAGAATCGATCTCGAGCGGCGAGCGCGTTGTCTCGGACAGGCGACGACGCAAAAGCGCTGCCGCCAGGATCAACATGACAAGCAGCCACGTGGCCACTGCGATTGCGCTGAAAGACCAGATCAGATCAAGGATTCTCCGGGCATTCGCACCGTGTGCATGGAGGGCCGATTGCTTGTCGCCGCATCCTGCCAAGGCCAATATCGGCGCTGCGCTGATCGCCCTCAAACGCCGTTGCGCGGCCGTTCCCTGAACGGTGCCAGGCAAGATTTGCCTAGGACATGTGGGGGCAAGCGACATTCGCGGTCGTGTCAGCCTGCGAGAGCTGGCCAACGGACTCATGCACCTCGCCATGAAGGATCCACCATCGTTGCCAAGGCCATAACGCGGCTGACTGAAAAAGGATGCTTGGCAACACCCCCCGGCTGAAAACCGACGCGAAGCGGTGCGGGTTAGACGATGCGCAACTGCTGGAAAGCCTGTTGCCGCGGACTGCTCGTTTGAATCCAGAAAGCGACCAGGAGCAGTGCGGCTCCGCCATAGATCAGGCCGGCGGGAATCCACATGATCAAGCCTGCAAGTTGCTGGTCCTCGAGCGGGTTGAGCCCCCATAAATCCGAGCCGATCGCATTATCCGGATACCACAGCCTGGGCGAGACGACGAGCAACACCCCGAGCAGCCCGGTGTGGAGGGAGGTGAAGAAAAGATGCATCACGGCATTGCCGCAAGCCTGCTCGCGGCCAAGGCGAGGCAGCAGCACCCACCAGAACAAAAGCCCGCTACCGAGGAAACTCGCGTGCTGGGCATAGTGCAGGAAGCCCTGCTGGAGGGCAGCCTCGAACAGCGCCGGGACATGCCAGATCCATATCGCGGCTCCGTGCAGGACGGTCGCGACCACAGGACGGCTGATGAACGCCCAGACCGCCCGAAGCGCATTTGCATGTCCAGCCACTCCGAATATCTGGCGCAGCTGTACCGGCAGGGCCCACATCATCGCCGCCGTCGGGCGGGAGGCAACCAGCAGAGGCGCTGCGACCGCCATCAGCAATTCGTGCTCGATCATGTGCGCCGCAAACACATGTTCGCTCAATGCATGGATCGGGCTTACAAAGGCGAACGCCAGGACGGACCAGCCGGCAGCAAACAGCAAGGCCTGCCGCGATCGCAAGCGACGTCCACGTCCGCTCCGTCGCCACAGCCGGCCAGCGCCGGCAACATACAGCAAAAGGATTGCCGCCAGTGGCAATGTGATGGGTAGCGCCAGAGTCCAACCAGCCTGCGGAGCGCCGTTGCCATAGCAAATCGAGGTCGAAAAGAGCGCGTCGAAGCTCATGATCCGCATCCGTCACCCGGAAGAGCGCGGGTTCATCTGGAAAGATTCAGAATGAAGCCACTGAGGCGCGCTGTTCCACCTCCCTGCGCCGCCTCTAGGCATCCATCATCGATTTCGCCGGCTCACGGGCGATATTTTCTTCTATGCGTTCGTGTCCCGGCGTCCGCGGCAGGGCCTGGCGGAAGTTCTTGGCGTAGTCTGCCGGCATTTTGGGCGGCATCAGCGGCTCATAGGCATCTACCAGCGCTTCGATCACGACAGGGCCTTGCGTGGCGAAAGCCTGGTCGAGAACCGTCTCGATCTGATCGGCCCGCTCGATGCGAAAACCCTTTGCGCCCATTGCTTCTGCCGCCTTGGCAAAATCGATCGGCTGCAATTCGCAACCGAATTGCGGGTTGCCCAGAAACATCATCTGCTCCCAGGCGATCTGATTGAGCATGTTGTTCTTGATCACCAGAACCTTGAGCGGGATCTTGTAGCGCACCGCCGTCGAGAATTCGCCGAGCTGCATGGCAAAGCCGCCATCGCCGACGATGGCGGCAATCGGTCGACCGGGAAACGCTATGCCGGCAGCGATGGCGTAGGCCAGACCGCAAGCCATCGACGCCAGCGATCCGGACACCCCAAATGCCTGGCCGCTGCGAAGATCGACATGGCGGGCGGCCAGCTCCGTATTCTGACCGGAATCCGTGGCCAGCACTGTGTCGTCCGCCAATCTTTGTCCGAACGCCCGGGCAATCGCTTGTGGCTTCAATGGTTGCGCCTGCATGTCTTCCGACTGCCGCATCATCTCGCGCCATTTTCTCATGGTCTCCTGGGAACGGCGCAGGAATTCATCGGAGGGCTTTTGCGTCAGGCGCTGGTTGAGCGCGCGCAATGTCTCGGCCGCGTCGCCGACGAGGCCGGCCTCGACCGGAAAGCGCAAGCCGATCCGTTGCGCATCGCAGTCGATCTGGACGCCACGGGCCTGTCCGGGCTGCGGGTAGTATTCGATGTAGGGGAAGGTCGAACCGACAATCAGCACCGCGTCACAGTTCTCCATCGCCTCTTGCGAAGCCAGGGTTCCAAGAATGCCGATCCCGCCGGTGGTGTAGGGATGGTCGTCCGGCAGCACCGCCTTGCCCAGCAAAGCCTTCGCGACAGGCGCCTGCAGCAGGCGCGCCGTGTGTTCGAGTTCGGCGGCCGCGCCGATGGCGCCGCGCCCGGCCAAGATCGCAACCCGCGAAGCGTCATTGAGAATGGCGGCGGCTTTGTCGAGCTCAACGTCCAGCGGTACGCTGTGACCGGCGAACATATCCTGCGGCGTGTGCGCCGGGCGATTGCGCTTGGAGCGCTTCGACGGATCACGCTCCTGCTCCTGGATGTCGCTGGCAATCGAAAGATGGGCGACGCCCTTGCGCGCCAGCGCCGTTCGGCAGGCAAGGCTGGCGACGTTTTCCATATGCGCGGCATCGGCAACATGGGCGTTATAAACGGAGACATCGTTGAACACGCGCGTCAGATCGACATCCTGTTGCGTGAACGTCTCGATCAGATCGTGGAACTGCATGCCCGTAATCGCCAGCACCGGAGCCTGGTCGAGCTTGGCGTCATAGAGGCCGGTCAGAAGATGTGTTCCGCCGGGGCCGGACGTCGCAAGGCACACGCCCAGCTTTCCTGTCCACTTGGCATATGCACATGCCATGAAGGCAGCCGACTCTTCATGCCGGACCTGAACGAAGGCAATTTTGTCGCGCCGCGTCCGCAACGCTTCCATGACCCCGTTTATGCCGTCTCCCGGCAAGCCGAACACCACCTCCACGTCCCAGGCGACGAGTGTGTCGATCAGAATTTCTGCTGCATTCGGCATGTCAGGGTAGCTCCGGGTGGATGGTGTCCGAACCGGTGAATCCCGAGTTGGTTCCTTCGTCGCAATAAATCGTGACAGGTTTCTGGGGCGATCTTCCTGGGGCGGTTTATTCGATCTGCTCGAACGTGCATTGCCGTGGCGCCTTGTCGGGGCGCCAGCGCAGCAGTTTGGTGCCATGGCGAAACCGATTGCCGGTGACGTGGTCGAAGCGGACCTCCACCACCAGTTCAGGTTCCAAAGGCTCCCATTGTCCGCTGCGCTCCGTGCTCCAGCGGCTCGGGCCGCCGGGCGCCTTGCCGGTGAATCCGGGCTCTGACCGCAGCCCTTCCAGCCGGCGCGTGAGCGCTCCTCTGTCGGTCCTGGCGATGGTCGACGTGAAGCCGACGTGATCGAGCTTGCCGTCGTCATTGTAGAGGCCGAGGAGCAGTGAGCCGACCTCACGGCTACCCGCGAGATAGCGGAAACCGCCGACAACGCAATCGGCGGTGCGCCTCGGCTTTACCTTCACCATCGCACGTTCGCCGCACAGATAATGCTCGTCGAGCACTTTGGCCACGATGCCGTCGGTCGATGCATGGCCGGCCCCGTTCAGCCATCGAGCCGCCGTCGCTGCATCATAAGTGCACTTCGACAGGCGAAGATCCGGACTGTTCGAGGAGGTCACGAAGTCCTCGATCGCTCGCCGCCTTTCGACAAGTGGTTTGCCGGTGATGACCTCGCCGCCCGGCCTGGCAAGCATGTCGAAGAGGATCAGACTGGCAGGCGTCTGCGAACTCAGTTTGCGGATTCTGCTTTGTGCCGGGTGAAGACGCATCTGCAGCGCCTCGAAGGAAAGCTCACCGTCCACCTCGATGACAATCTCGCCGTCGATGACGAAATGCCCGCGCTTGAGGTCACGCAGGATCTCCGTGATTTCCGGAAAATAGCGGCCGAGCGGCTTGCCGGATTTGGCGCGCAGGTCAACGGTGTCGTCGCTCTTGAAAGCAAGGCAGCGGAATCCGTCCCATTTAGGCTCGTACTGCCAGCGGTTCCCATCCCTTGGGATTGCATCGGCAAGCCTGGCCTCCATCGGAGACGTATCCAGCGGGAGCGGGAAGGCGTTTATCGGTTCATGCACGGATCAGGCCTCCAAAACCGGTTCAGGAACGGCTCCGGCTTTTCAACTTCCAGGACTGCACCGCGTTCCATCTGACGGGTTCATGGAGGTTCTTCACGATGGACATTTTCATTTGCCGCCGGAACCCGGTGACGGCTGGCCGCTTTGATGTCATCGGCGGCGCGAAAGGAGATGCCCATCGACCTCTCATTGTGGACAGCTTTTGTCGGAACCGTCATTCTGATGCAGGTGCCGCCAGGCCCCGACAGCATGCTGGTGATGGCCCGCGGCATCGGACACGGGCGCGGCGTGGCGTTGTTCACGGTACTCGGCATGACGCTGGGCGCCGGACTGGTGCAGCTTCCGCTGATTGCATTCGGCCTGTCTTCGCTTGTCCACGCCTCGCCGGTGGCGTTCAATCTGCTTCGATGGGCCGGGGCGGCCTATATCATGTGGCTGGGTTTCCGGCTGCTGCTTTCAGCCTCGGCAACCATTCCCACAGGTGACATCAAGGCCCTGCGGCCGCTCGCCGCCGCCCGGGAAGGAATGATCGCCAATCTGAGCAATCCCTAGCCTTTGATGTTCATGGTTGCGTTCCTGCCGCAATTTGTCGACCCGCATAGGGGCTCCGTCACGTTGCAACTGGTGCTGCTTGGCGCAACACAGAAGATAACCGGTGTGCTGGTGCTGGGAGCCTACGCCTTGGCATCGGGCGCGGTCGGCGCATGGGTCATGCGGCACCCTCGCGCAAGGCTTTGGCAGCAGCGGCTCGCCGGCTGTCTCATTATCGGCCTCGGCGTGCGGATGGTGATCGGCGGCAGTACGAGCCGCTGACTTGAAGAAATAGCTTGCCACGTCGCCTGAAGGATTGGCTTCGACACAAGCATTGTCTTCTTCAGGGGGACGGAGCATTCGCTTTGACGTTCGGCTCCGCCGCCGTTGCGGGCCGGGACCGTGTCCAGGAACAAAAAACCTGACCGGAGGTTCGAACCTCGATCTCAATGCAGCTGCAACGCTTCATCGCCATCCGATTGGAATGTTCGTCATGATTTCTTGCGTGGCCTCGGTAAAGACGCGCCTTCAATGAACAAGCCGCCTGAGAATGCTGGCCAAAGGGAAAGCAGGCGAAAAGGGGGCGACGTCGTTCGGGCTCTTGGGCTTGGCCTGATCACCGGCGCGGCCGATGACGACTGCTCGGCCATCGGTACCTACGCCAGCGCCGGAGCGCGGTTCGGCCCCGACCTGCTGTGGACGGCACCTGTCACGCTGCCGATGATGTATCTCGTCGTCTACCTTTCATCCAAACTTGGCCAGGTTTCGGGTCGCGGGCTTTTCCAGGTCATATCGGACCTCTATCCGCGTTGGCTGCTATGGTCCGTGCTGGTGGGCGTGCTGATTGGCAACACGATCGAGGCAGCCGCCGACCTTGGCGCCATGTCGGCGGCTATTGTGCTGTTCGTTCCGCTGCCTGCTCCGTTGGTCGTCACTGCCGTTGCGGTCGTCATTTTTGCCCTGCAGGTGCTCGGATCGTACAAATTGATCCGAAATGTGTTCCGGTGGCTGGCTCTGGCTCTGCTTGCCTATGTGGTCTCCGCGGTGCTTGCCAAACCGGATGCCGCTTCCATCCTGCGTGGCACGCTGTTGCCACAAATCGAGTTCAGCCGAGAGTACCTGTCCATCCTCGTCGCCATCGTCGGGACCACTCTCTCCGCATACCTTTACACGTGGCAGTCCAATCAGGAGGTGGAGGAGGAGATCGCCAAGGGTCGAACGAGCCTCGAAGAGCGCAAAGGCGCCACCGAGGGTGAACTGCGCCGATCCCGCCGCGATATCCTAATCGGCATGACGTTCTCCAATCTGATCATGTATTTTATCATCCTTTCGACCGGGTCGACGCTCTACAAGGCCGGACACACGCAGATCGAGACAGCGGCACAGGCGGCCGAAGCGCTGCGGCCGCTTGCCGGCGACGCTGCCGGCATTCTCTTTGCGGCCGGTGTAATTGGCGTCGGCTTCCTGGCCGTGCCGATCATGACCGCTGGCGCTGCTTTCGATTTCGCCCAGGCGATGGGATGGAAGAATAGCCTGCATGCCAAACCCCGGCAGGCTCCCAAATTCTACATCGCGATCGGGGTCATAACGCTGGTGGCGGTGGGTCTCAATTTCTTCGGCTTCAACCCGATGAAAGCTCTCGTCTGGTCCGGCATCGTGCAAGGATTTTCAACGCCGCCGCTGCTGCTTCTCATCCTCATCATGACCAACAATCGCAAGATCATGGGCGACAAGGTCAACAGCACAAGCACGAACATCCTGGGCGGCGTGACGACCTTGGCGATTTTTGCGGCGTCGGCGGGATTGGTGGCAAGCTGGTTCCTGTAGCTCGCATGGCATGACAGATGTTCAGGCACGGTGGAACATCGGCGGTCAAATCCCGTTGAGACGCTTGTGGGAGAAAGGAGGTTGTCCATGTCAAAGTTGCAGGCCGCAACTCCGGACCGTTTAAGGCAACTCAGGCTTGAAGCTTCAGCACATTTCGCTCCGTTGATGCTGAACGAAGCCCTGTTGCGCCTTTCCCATGCCTGCGGAGGCGACAGCCTCGACCGCTTCGAGAAAGCCATGGTTGATCAAATCGAGGCTGCCAAGGACGATCGGGCCGATTTCGAAACGATCAAGGAACTCGCGATCGAGCAGCTTTACGCCCTGGTCCGGAACGCCAACGATTCGCCGAAAAAGAAACAGTCGCTGGAGAAGATCGACACGCGCAGAACGCCCGGCCGGTCCGAAGAACCACGCACGCTCGAGGACCAACTGCAGGCGGGGTTGGAGGATTCCTTTCCGGCGAGCGATCCGCCTTCGGTGGTGTCCACGACCATTTCAGGCGGAGCAAAGAAGCTGGTTGGGACCGACGAGGTTCTGGAGAAGCAGCGGCGACAAGCGTCCAGCAAGGAAGATCGCTCGTAGACCGCGGTGCCGGCTGGGTTGGCGGCAAACCAAAGAGTGCGGACGCGCCAACGGAAACAGCTGACGCCATCGCATCAAAGTTTGACAGCCGCCTCCCGCGCCCAGAGCCGCAGTTTGCGGCATGACTGCACAAACGCAGCTACCGAAGCTGCCGAATTCAGCCGCCTCAGCCCCTCATCGGCATCGGGAGCGACGCCTGCTTTGATCAGGAGCGGCTCGGCCCCGGAGGTGAAGCCGATGAACTTGCAATGCGCAAACGCATCAGACACGAAATCCTTCGCAGCGGCCTCCGTGACCAGTAGCTCGGCGCCCGCCTCGGAGAGGAGCAGCACCACCGCGTCGAACAAAACGGATGGACCGCCGTCGATCATGTGCCTTGCCTCGATGTGGGTGCCGTCGGCGGCTTCGACGCCGCCCACCTTGGGCGCAACCACCTCCATCACCGCGCCTTCCGCTTCGATGGCGGAACGAAGTTCCTCGAACAGCGCGACATCGGCTCCATCGCTGAGCATGACACCGACTTTGCGGCCTTCGAAACTGTCGGGCCCGTTTTGGATGATGCTGAGCGCCGGCGACGGCGGCAAGTCATCGCGCGGTGGAACGGCGGCTTCGGCAGGTTCGGGCATGTCACGGATGCCGAGCTTGTCGGCGACCGTGGTCGCCAGCGTTTCATCGATGTTCAACAAATGCGAAACCATGCGTTCGCGGATCGCCGGTGCCTGGACCTTGCTCAGTTCAAACGTCAGCGCCATCGCGATGTGACGCTGCTCCGGTGGTGTCTGGCTGTTGAAGAATTGCCGGGCCTGGCTGTAGTGATCGGCGAAGCTCTCCGCGCGCAGACGTACTTTCTGCCCTTGTTCGGCATCGGAGAAAGAACGGAAGCCACGCTGCGGATCCTCGCGCGGTCCCAGTCCCCATGAGTTAGGTTCATAGTTGGCGCGACCGGCCGGATTGCGCATGGCCATGTGCCCGTCCTGTTGAAAATGGGCGAACGGGCACTTCGGCGCATTGACCGGCAGATGGGTAAAGTTCGGACTGCCCAGCCGCTTCAATTGGGTATCGAGATAGGAGAAGTTGCGGCCCTGCAGAAGCGGATCGTTGGAGAAATCGATTCCGGGCGGCACATTCTGCGTCATGAATGCAACCTGCTCGGTCTCGGCGAAGAAATTATCCGGCATCCGGTCGAGCACCAGCCGACCGACCGGAATTGGTTCGAGAACCTCTTCGGGAATGATCTTCGTTGCGTCCAGGATATCGAAGTCAAAACTGTCGGCAAACGCCTGATCGAACAGTTGCACCGTCAACTCCCATTCCGGGAAATTGCCGGCCTGTATGGCCTCCCACAGATCGCGGCGATGGAAGTCGGGATCGGCGCCGTTGATCTTGACCGCCTCGTTCCAGACCACCGATTGCATGCCGAGCTTGGGTTTCCAGATGAACTTGACGAAGGTGGATTCGTCCTTGGCGTTGACGAGGCGGAACGTATGCACACCGAAGCCTTGCATGAAGCGGAAGGAACGCGGGATGGCGCGATCCGACATGATCCACATCACCATGTGCATCGATTCCGGCATCAGGCTGATGAAGTCCCAGAAATTGTCGTGCGCCGTCTGTGCCTGCGGAAAAGCACGGTCGGGCTCCTGTTTGGCGGCGTGGATCAGATCGGGAAACTTGATGGCGTCCTGGATGAAGAAGACCGGAATGTTGTTGCCGACCAAATCCCAATTGCCTTCCTTGGTGTAGAGCTTGACCGCAAAGCCGCGCACGTCGCGGGCGAGATCGAACGAGCCCTTGTTGCCGGCAACCGTCGAGAAACGAACGAATGCCGGCGTCTTTTCACCAGCTCGCTGGAAAATGTCGGCACGTGTGTATTTGGCCAGTGAGTCGTAGGTCTCGAAATAACCATGCGCGCCATAGCCGCGGGCATGGACGACCCGTTCCGGGATGCGTTCGTGGTCGAAGTGGAAAATCTTCTCGCGAAAGTGAAAGTCTTCGATCAGCGATGGTCCGCGTTCACCGATCCGCAATGTGTTTTGGTCGTCGGAGACAGGCGTTCCGAGCGCCGTGGTAAGGACAGGCGTGTCGTCTCCCGCGACCTGGTGCAACTCGCCGCCATTTCCGCGCGCGCTATTCTGATCCAGTCCACTTGCCGATTGGCGAGCGGAGGGGCGAGCGGATTTGGCCATGACAGGTCCTCGATCGATACTGGAAGGTTAAAGTGGCAAGCCATCAAACTGCCGGTGAACGGCTTTGTTCCCGTAAAAAAGCGGACGCTGTAGATACCACTGTCGAAGGAGGCGTCGCTGCTGCGGTGATGGTATGCGCCGATCGCATGACAGATATCTCCGCCCGCGAAGAATTATGAAGAGTTGTCTCCAGCAAGAGGAACGAACCAAACTTCCATGCATTTAGCTGAGGCTGCGTTCACACACTCTTTCTGCTGGGAGCTGGACCATTGTCATCCGGAGGCTGCCTTTTGGCCGACCAGGAAACCAATGAAGTTTCCATCGTTGACCTGATACCCGCCCTGCGGGCATTCGCCCGCACCTTCTGCCGCGTCCCCGACGATGCTGACGATCTCGTGCAGGAGACACTGACCAAGGGTCTCGCCAACATCGACAAGTTCGAACCCGGTACGCGAATGAAGTCGTGGCTCTTCACCATCATGCGCAACACCTATTATACCCGGGTCAAGATCGCTGCCCGGGAGGCGCCAGGCCTGCTCGACTGCGCCTCTTCGAGACCAATTTCGGAAGCCACCCAGGAATGGACCGTTCAGAGCAGGGAAGTTCACGGCGCCATTCAAAGACTGCCTGAACACCAACGCGAGGTGCTGATGCTGATCGGCGTTTTGGGAGTGAGCTACGAGGAAACCGCCGACATATGCGGTTGCGCGGTCGGGACGGTCAAAAGCCGCCTGAACCGTGCGCGCGCCAACATCCTTGAACTCCTAGGGGAGAGTTCGCTGGAGACATTGATGGAGAGGAGAAACCAGCTGTCGGACGGTCAGCTCGACGTCGAGGTCGACAGCCGCAGATAGTCAGTTGTTCACGTCGCGCCGACGCTTCTCGACGAGCGCGTTCTGCAATTCGATCGCCAGCTTGGTGAGGCGGTCCGGAATCTTTTCCTGCTCTATGGCTGCCAGCAGGGAGGCAATCTCCCGATCCACCGCCATCTCGACATGCGGATCCGCGGTATCGTCGCTCGAACGAGACATCACATTCTCTTGATAGCGGTCCCTTGATCGTAGTGTGGTGATAAGCGCCCGGCATTACAAGCCTGTGTCCACCGCCGAGAAGCTGACCGGCGGACCCTTGCACAGGTTTATTTCCTTGCTCCTTGGTCGCCCCGCGGACCACAGGCCCGCGCGGTGGCGTTCAGTCCTTCGGCAATCGATTAGCGGCGTAATCCTTCGGACTTGATCCGATTGCCGTCCAGCCCGCGCTCCTCCTTCGAATCGAGGACACTCGTTGGTGCCCTTTGCTCGACATCCGAACTGGCATCGTGCTGTAATGTTCCGTCTCACCGAGCGAGCAAAAAAGCGTTGCCATCCCATGATCGAAACGGCTTCTCACCGTCGATGAGGACCCGCAATTGATGAGCTTGCGCCAGACGGCCGATATCGTCGCGGTCTGAGAAAAGCGATCCGCGATAGGAATAGTTCAGCAAGGCGAGCCAGCCCGGCCGTTTCAGAACGCGCGCAATTTCTTCGAAATGCCGCTCTGCCATGCCGGCCAGAACCAGATAGGGAAAGCTGTCGACCGCCAGCACGCAATCGAAACTGGCATCGTCGAAATCGGCCAGATCGAGACCGGAGGTTTGTCGTAACTCGACATTGCCGAGTGCGGCGCATTGCTCTGAGGCGATGGAGATCATTCGCGACGATATATCGATACCGACCATCCGCTTGAAGGATCTGCACAGCGCACGCTCGAAACGGCCGATGCCGCAACCGATGTCGAGAATGCTCCGTTCCCTTCCGGTGAATTCTCGGGCTTCCAGCCATGCGACGATTTCGTTGGTCGTGGCTGTGAGCCTTTCCACATCGCCGAGGGATGCCAGTTGGACACTCGCGGCTCCCGAAATCGCTGCCGCGGCATCGAAGCTGGACGCCAGCCGCATGACGACAGCGGCATTCGTCTCGTCCTCATTGCGCTCATGGCGAACGGCGCCGCCCGTCGCTCGCAACATGGCAAAGACGTCTGGTTTGCAGCGCAGCAGTCCGGCGACCTTCCGCAATCTTGCCGCGTCGCCGGTATCCGCCGGACGGACTTTCAGCACGACCTCCGCCAATTCCGCTGCCCCAATTGTGGGCGGCAGGTGGAGCGCCAGCCTGACGAGAACACCTTCGGCGCAAATACCGTCGGCCATGCAGTCTTCAACCGCCAGCCTGACCGATGTCCGGCGCTGGGCGCCTTTCGGTGCGGTTACACTCATGGGTCAACTCCGCGTCCAGACCCTGCGCATCGTCCACCTGTCGGCGGCGCCCCAGCCATATTTGTAGGCCTCCTGGCCGCGCAGGAAATCGAACTCGCGCGCATCTTCACGGATCGACTCCACGATTGCGTGGCCAATCAGGATCGCGCCCGGGCTCTCCTCGGCATAAGCAGGGTCGAACCCACCCAGATAAGCGTAGGCACGGCCGCGGTGGTGAAATCCGTAATAGGCACCGATGGTCCTGTCATCGATCGCGAGCAGCCAGCATCGCACCAGACCATGAGCATCGAGCAAGGGAAGCGAGAGCCGATGGAATTGCTCGACGGCGGGGTTGGCCAACACACCCCCTCCGTGTTCGGCCCATCGCACATTGTGCAGGCGGATCAATTGATCGAGGAAGGTTTGCGGACTGCCGTTTGCCGATGACAGCGCAATCCGGCCGCATCTTGATGCCGCCTGGCGCGCCCGACGCAACTGGCGTCTGCGTCTTGCGGGGACGCAGCCTGCCAGCGTTTCGTCGCCGGCGATGGCGAGCACGGGGCAGGCGGCATGGGCGGTCGGCCGATCCATCTCGGGATGCTTCATCGCAAGGGCGACGCTGTCCTGCGGCAAGTCCGACAAGATCCATTGCGCCCACCCGATCGAGAAGATCGACTCGCTGATAATGCCGACAACCTCGGCTTCGATCCCAGGGACAGCCAGGATGTCCAGATAGTCGCTGAGCGAAATGCCGACCGGAAGCAGCTTCGAACCGGCCGTCCCGTGCTCGAGATAGAGCGGCGCCAGCCCGACCAGATCGCCGCCGCGCCAGACCGCGACTGTCGCCAGTTCACCGGGTGCGAATGCGTGCCACCATGGCACCAGCCAGGCGGGAGATTGAAACGGCGTCGCCGAGGGACTCTGCTGCCACAGTTTCCACCAGTGCGGCGTCAAGGCGTCGAACTGCGCGGGGTCACCGATGATTTCGCAGCGCAGCACCGCTTTGCTCACGGCGTCGCAGCCAAGCGCCGGCGACCAGTGCCAAGCTGTGCCAGCGCCTGATAGGCATCCATGTAAGACGAGATCATCCGTTCCAGCGAAAATCGCCGTCGCGCCTCCGCCCTGCATGTCTCGGCATCCAAGCTGGGCGCCGCAAGAATGGCTTGGGCCATCTCGTCGACCGTGTCGACGAGAAAGCCCGTCCTGCCGTGCTCTATGACGTCGGGAAGCGCACCATTTGGAAAGGCGACTACCGGGGTCCCGCAGGCGAGGGCCTCCATGGCCACAAGCGAGCTGGTCTCGGCTGCGAGGCTCGGAATGACCAGACAGCGCGCTGCGTTGAGAAAGCGTCGCTTGGCGGTGAAGCCGAGCGGGCCAAGGAAGCGGCGGCGGCCATCGAGGCGAGATTGGACCTCGTCGCGAAAGTACCGCGTATGCGTTTCGTAGGGATAGACCTTACCGCCGACGACCAGCGGAACGCCTGCTAGTTTGGCTGCATCGAGCGCCAGGTGAATGCCCTTCTCCGGGCAAACCCGGCTCAGAACCAGGGCAAAGTCGCGCTTCGGCTGCGGCAGGTTCAGTGCTTGGATGTCGACGCCGTTCGGAATCGGTGCCGTCAGCCTGGCGCCTGATGGCGCGGTTTTCTGCTGGCTGGGTGAGACCGCATGAAGCCAGAGGTCGCCACGCGTCGGGCGCAATGCCGCGGCCGGATACCAATCCAACGGCAGGTGGAGGGTCACCAAGGTCGGACCATCGTCGGGCAGATAAGCGTCGAAATCGATGCCGTGCAGATGAACCACATCGATGGGCCATCGGGCGCGGGCAGCGGCGATCGCTTTGCGATGGGCCTCTTGCGCGCGGCGCTTCGCCGCCTCGTCGAGCATGCCGTTTTCGGCCGGTATTTCCACAAGCGTGCCGCTCGTGCTGGAGCCACGGCAAGCAATGACGATAGATCGATGGCCGGCGTGAACCAACGCCCGATCGAGCATCGACAGAACCTGTTCGGCACCGCCGACAGCGTCGGGTCCGACGGGCGCGAGAGGGTAGGCGACATTGAGGACGGTGAGTGTCGCGGCCGGTTGCGTCCCGGTGCCCTGCGCCGCATCCCCACCTGTCAGTGGTGTTGCGAAGTCCGGCATCTGATGCATGGGCAGCATGACGATTTCACGCGGCCGAGGCCCGCCGCGTGGGGAGCGAGGCGGATGTCATGCCAGGCGCATAGCGGCGGATCATGGTTGAGCAGAATTCCGCGAACTCCTCCGGCACCAGTGGCGGGCTGGTGTGGTGGGGCATCATTCCGCGATGCTGAGGTGTGAAGCAGAAGGTGACCGTCACGTCGAAATCGGCGAGTGCTTCCATCTGCCGGTCGAACCAGTCCAGCGCATTCGGCCGAAAACTGTCCGCCCAGGAAAGCCCGGTACGCATATTGGTGACACCCAGCCGCTTCAGCCAGGCGACAGCGTCGTCCAGCCGCGGATCTTCGAAATGAAACCACTGCACCAGTCCCATTGCGGGTGTATAGCGCAGGAATTCCTCCAGCGCGGGCTTTGGCGTGCCGTCCTGGCGCAGCAGCCCCATATGGAAATGACGGTAATAAGAGGAGCCTTCGGCTTCGCGGTGACGCGTCGTTGCTTCCCATTCACGCGGAAGATCGTAGAGGCTGTACCACTGGACGCGTGGTGCATTGCCGAGCAGCAATTCAGCTGTTCGCTTGAGCCCCCAGACCTGGATTTCCTCGGCGCCGAAGGTCGATACGCCGACTTCGCTGACCCAGATGGGAAGGTCGGTGACGGTCGCGATCTCGCCGATCTTCTGCGGCCATTCCTGGATTTGCCACAGGTTCCAGTCGAGCGGAAAGCCGTGCACGGCGACGGCGTCGACATGATCCAGCACGCCGAATTCCTTCATGCGGGTGATGAATCCCGGGTCTATCGGCGAGATGCCACCGAGCACTTTGGTCAAAGCCGGGTTTTCAGATGCGATTGCGTCCGCCGCCAGGATTGCCATCCTGGCGAAGCGGCTCCAGTCGGGGTCGAGCTCGGGATCCCAATGCGATTTGTTGTTGGGCTCGTTCCAGATCATCGCGGCTTCAATCATGGCGCTGTCCTTTCGAGGGGTAGACGGGACCGCCACTGGCCGGGTCGCCTGCGGCCCGGCAGAAATAGACCTCCTGCTCAGGGTGCAGAACGATCTCGAAACCGGCGCTGCGCAGCATCGCTTCGGTGCAGGCTCGATTGGGTATCCACCAGTTGGTCGGGTCGTCGGCATAGCGGTGCTCGATGAAATGGAGCTTGGGAAATTCCGGCCGGTCGAACAGGTCATGCGTCCAGAAATGATAGTTCTCTTCCATCTCGGGAAGATCGGTGCTGCCGCGCTGCATGGACTGGAAGATCATCAGATCACCGGCGACATGCTCACGGATAAGGTCGAGCGCAAGCAACGGGTGGCGCAAGTGATAAAGCACCCCCATGAACAGCACGATATCGAATGTTTCGCGCAGGGCGCCGACGTCGTAGACCGACAGTTTCTGGAATTCGATCTCGCAATTGGCGATCTCGGCGGCAAAGCGGGCCTGCGCCAGATAAGCCTCATCGAAATCAATGCCGAGGACACGGGCAGCACCTCGCCGTTTCATCTCGATGGAATAGAAGCCGGCATTGCAGCCGATATCCAACACCGTCTTGCCTGTCAGATCCGCGGGAATGGCCTCGGCGAATTTGCGCCATTTGATCAGCGGGTAATTGCCGAGAAAATGGTTGGGAGCGGTTTCGACACCGGCCAGTTCCATGTTGTGGAACCATGGGCCGAGAGCATCGATACGGCGGCGGATTTCGGCATGGGAATGCAGCATGGTCAGGCTCCTTCGCCGGGAACGACAGGCACATGCGGGTGTGCTCCACCCACAAGCATGGCGGTTTGGCGTTGTTCGGATGCGACGCCCTCTTCGAGCAGCCGAAGAGCCGTGCGATAGCCGTTGAAGGTGCCGACATCGACGTAGGAGACTCCGGCCCTGACACCGTAGGCTTCACCGCCGGCAGCCAGATAGGCATTGATCAGGGTGCCGATATATTCGTCACGCCGGTCCCGTTCACGCCAGAGTGCAGCGAGTTGGTGCAAGATCCGGCCCGGCATCTTGAACGCCCCCCAGATCCAGTTCGTGGCAGCGTCTTGCCGCTTGACCAGAATTTCCTTCACCCGATCTCCCTCGTCGAGAACCACGGCATCGAAAAATTCCGGGCGGTCCACCGGGAAGAGCAGAAACGATAGGGAACTATCCGGCAGGCAGGAGAAGCCGTCCTCGGGGAACCAGATCGTATCGGGCAAACCAATCAAAACCGTCTCGTCGGGCGCGACGAGAGGCGCTGCCCGAAAAATCGCATCGCAAAGTCCAACAGGGTTGGGCTGCACCACGAACAGAGCCGCAGCGTCACCATAGCCGGCGGCGTAATATTCGAGAATGTCGGATTTGCCCGATCCGATGATGAAACAGATCTTGTCGACGCCGGCGCGCACCATCCGCCGCACCAGGTACTCGCTCACCGCGCAGGGACGCTCCGTCTGTCCATCGATCCGACTGCCTACCGGCAGCAGCTCTTTCGAGAAGCCGAGCGGTTGAATGCGGCTGCCGCGCCCGGCAGCGGGCACAATGCCCAACATCAGACTGCTTCCATCATCGGTTCGCGGGGAGATCTTTGAAAGGCGTCGTTTAGAATGTGGTCCAGCTCCGCCGCGCGCCGGGCAGAAGTGTGTTCATCCAGAACCCGTTCGCGCGCACGGGTTTTGATGGCATCGAGTTCATCTGCCGGCAAGGCGAGCGCCGCGACCACGTCATCGGTGTCGTGGGCCAGCAGGATCTCGCTGCCGGGTTCGAAGAAGCTGCTCAGGCCAGGCCAGGTGTCGGTTATGATCGGCACCCCGCATGCCGCCGCTTCGAACAACCGGCCCGAAGGACACCAGCCTTTTTGCACCATCGCCTCGCGGGTGACATTCAGCGTCAGTCGGGAGGATGAGAAAAACGCCGGATGATCGGCCGGTGGCAGATGCCTGACGAAGAAGATGTTGTCGCCCCACGGGAATTCCTGCGGATACTGTGCGCCGCCGATGATGAAGCGCTGATCCGGTAGACGCGCGGCGGTGCGGACCAGCAGCTTTTCGACGCCGGCCTGGCGATCCGCCGCGTAGGTCCCGAGATAGGACAGATCACCGGCGAATTCGGCCCGCTTCTCTGCCGGCCGGTGTTGGTCGGGATCGACGTGCCCATAGAGCGGCACCACATGGCGCGCACCCAGAACCGTCTTCAGCGCGTCGACCGCCGAGCCGCCGGTGTAACTCAGGACGAGGTCGAAATCGGCAAGACCCTCAGGGCCGAAATAGGGTGGACGCTCACCTTGTTCGATGCGGGCAAGCGTGACCGGAGTGTCCAGATCGTAGAACACACGCAGTCCGCGGCCTGCCTGCTGCGCCAGCCGCGAGGCGTCCACGGCGTCGGGACAATAAGAGGTGACAATAACGACATCCGATTGTTTGACTGTTTGCTCCGCGACCCGGCGGATGTCCTCCCAGTCCGGGTAGAGCACGACGTTGCCGCCGTCCAGGCGATCAAGATCGCGCGCTCCGGCATAGTAGGGCGTGTCGCGTTCGAAGAAGGTAACGGACCAGCCGCGCCGGGCGAGGGCTCGGATCAGTCCCCTCCATAAGGTGGCATGGCCGTTGCCCCATGAAGACGTGACGGTAAGACCGAAAATGACCATCTGCATCCGGCAAATCCTCGTCAGGCAACTTCGTTCAATCGGATCAGCTTCGCCCCCCAGTCCCCCGATACGATCGTCGTGATCGAAGCGGGATCGATGTCGAAGCGAAAGCAGTCGCCGGCCGGCAAGCCAAGGACCTTGCAGACGGCGGCCTTGATCACATCGGCGTGGCTGACCAGGGCGACACACTGATTCGGATGCTGCTCGTGGACAGCATTCATCACCGCGACGACGCGCTGCTGGACATCGTGCATGGTCTCGCCACTCGGTGTCCTTGCCACTTGCCGCTGATCATTCCAGGCTCGCCAGCTGGCGTCGCCATTCAGCTCATCGAAAGTCTTTCCCGACCAGTCGCCGAAGTCGATCTCGTCAAGTTCGGCGCAGATCGCGATTTCTCCGACACCGCAGGCGAGCGCAATTGGCAGCGCCGTCTCTCGGGTACGCTCGCGCGGGCTGCACAAGATCGCGACGATGGGCTCCCGGGCCATGCGGCAGCCAAGCTGCGTTGCCTGCGCCTTACCGGCATCGCCGAGGCAAACGCCGTCCATACGGCCTGCCAGATAGGAGCCGACATTTTCGTGTGCCGCATGGCGGATCAGAAAGAAGGTCGTCGTCATTCTGCGGCATCGAGCAAAGGCTCGTCCTTGCCTGCGATAAAAGCGAGCGTGCGCTGCCGCGCTTCGGCGTCGGTGAACTGTTCCGGAGGCGACTTCATGAAATAGCTGCAGGGACCGGTCAGCGCGCCGGCTATGCCGCGATCGAGCGCCAGCTTGGCGCAGCGTACCGCATCGATCACCACGCCGGCCGAGTTGGGCGAATCCCAGACCTCCAGCTTGAGCTCGGCATTGAGCGGCACGCCGCCGAAGGTCGTGCCTTCGACCCTTATATAGGCCCACTTGCGATCGGTGAGCCAAGGCACATGGTCGCTCGGGCCGACATGGATGTTGCCCGGCTCCAGGGGAACATCGAACTGGCTGGCCACGGACTGTGTCTTGGAGATTTTCTTCGATTCCAGCCGCTCGCGTTCCAGCATGTTGAGAAAATCGGTGTTGCCGCCGAAATTCAGTTGATAGGTGCGGTCGATGCGTACGCCGCGTTCACGGAAGAGATTGGCTAGCAACCGATGCACGATGGTCGCGCCGACCTGGCTCTTGATGTCGTCGCCGACCAGCGGCAGCCCGCGCTGCTCAAAGCGCCGTCGCCATTCCGGACGTGAGGCGATAAAGACCGGTATGCAATTGACGAAGGCGCAGCCGGCCTCGAGTGCGCATTCGGCATAGAAGCAGGTCGCCTCCTCGGAACCCACCGGCAGGTAGGAAACCAGCACGTCAGCGCTGCTGTCACGCAGGATCTCGGTGACATTGGCAACCGGCTCGGGAGCTTCTTCAATCTCGTCGCGCAAATATTTGCCGATCCCGTCCAGCGTCGGTCCGCGCTCGACGCGAACGCCGGTTGTCATGGCGTCGGCAAAGCGGAACGTGTTGTTGGGGGCGGCGTAGATCGCTTCCGCGACGTCGAGGCCAACCTTGCTCTTGGCGACATCGAATGCGCAGACAATCTCGATGTCGTCGACGTGGTAACCGCCGAGGTCGGCATGCATCAGCCCAGGGATTGGTTCGTTGCTTTTAGCGTGACGATAGAACGAGAGGCCCTGCACCAGGGAGGATGCGCAATTGCCGACCCCAACGATACCAACACGAACCTTTTTCGATCCCACGAAACCGCCACCCTATGTTGTTCAAAGGTAAGTTCCTGGCGCCGAACCATCAGCTTGCCGGAATGTTCCTCCACCCATCGAAAAATTGCGCGAGACAGCATGGATCGAAGCCGCATCCGATGCGTTCCCGCACGGCAAGCATTGGAAACCGATCGATGATCGTCTACGGCGACCACAAGCGGACGCAGGACGCACAACAGCTTCGCGAAGCAGCAGGCGAAATGGCCGTAAGACTTGATCGGATGTCTCATGGCATCCGACGCCATGCTGCATTGGTCGGACTGTTCATCAGCGTGTCGGAGCTGGTTCAGGCGCTTGCCGACGTCGATTTCGGAACCTGCGGCATCGACATTTTTTCGCCACGGCAACAGCAAGGCGCCAGGCTGCTGGTCGGGCTTGCGGCAGAGGTAGCGAAGTCGTGGCGAAGCGGTTTCAACGTTGGCGGTGGCATCGATCCGGGACTTCTCAAGCTGCTGGCCGGGCTCGACTGTCAGGCCGAGGTTCTGACCGGCTCCGCTGAGGGTTATGCGCATTATGCGCTTTATCCCGAAAGCTATTTGGACGCGGCGCAGAAGTCGGGGCTCGATGCGAACACATGCGTTATCGGTGTCCGCAGCATTGGCCTTGGGCTCGCAGCTATGGTGGCGGCCTCGATTGGCGCGCCTGCGCCATTCAGCGTTCGTCCGATCGGCCATCCCTTCCACAGGCACATCAACGCCGATCCGCGGTCGATCACCGCTTGGAAGAACAATCCATCGGCGCGTTTCGCCGTTGTCGACGAGGGTCCCGGCCTGTCCGGCAGTTCGATGCATGCCGTTGTCGTTTGGCTGCGTGAACTGGATGTCGATACGGACCGCATTCACCTGTTTCCCAGCCATTCAGGCGGCCCGGGCAGCGAAGCGTCGCCGGAGGCTCGGGAAACGTGGTCGCGCTGTCCGAAACATGTGGCGACGGCGTTTGAATGCACCTTCTCCGAAAGCTCGAAAATTCCCACGCTGCGCGATTGGGTGGCCGAGGCGGTCGGCAGGCCGGAATTAAACCTGACCGAACTATCTGGTGGCGAGTGGCGGGCCGCCCACTATGCCGACGAAGGACGCTGGCCGCCGAGCCCACGCGGTACCGAGCGGCGTAAATTCCTGGCGTCCGCAGGGCGTGACCGCTGGCTCGTCAAATTCGCCGGCCTCGGCGAAACCGGACTCCGCAAGAAACGAGCCGCGGCGATGTTGCATGAAGCCGGGTTCGGATCGCAAGTTGTCGCGCTTTGCCATGGCTTTCTGGTTGAACGGTGGATTGATGGCAGCACGATGGATCAGGCGCCGCTGCCCAGGGAAAAACTGATCGCGGAGCTCACAAACTACCTGACCTGGCGTGCGCTCAATCTTCGAACTTGCGAACCGGGTGCATCATTGCTTGCTCTCGCGGAGATGGCTGTTTCCAATGCGTCGGAAGCCTTGGACGAGAAACGCGCAGCGACGTTGCGCGGTTGGCTCTCGAAACCGACCTCCGCGCATGTGCTGCAGCGCGTTGAAATCGACGGAAAGCTTCAACCGTGGGAGTTTCTCGTTCGTGCAGATGGCACGGTGCTCAAGACAGATGCTGTTGACCACTGCCGGGCACATGATTTGATCGGCTGCCAACCGATCGAGTGGGACATTGCCGGCGCCCGCGTCGAGTATGGACTGTCCGACAGCGATGTGAGGACCTTGGTCGAGGGAATGGAACTTGCCATCGACCATGACCACATCGGCTTTTTCGAACCATGCTATTTGGCATTCCAACTCGGGCTCTGGAGCACGGCTGCGCAATCCGAAGACGGCGGGGAAAAAACAAGGTTGGCCGAGATGGCAGACCGATATAGGATGCCGCTGATACGGTTCCTGGACGAATGCCGGATATGATCGTTTCCGATCAGTCCAGCCTTCGCAGCATGTCTGCTTCCTGCTCGAGAATAGTGGCCACTTCCTCGCGCTGCAGATGCGTCATCATCAGGCTGACGCAGCACTCGAGATAGGTAATCGAGGCGCGCCGCAGATAGGCAGCGGTCTCGCGTTCGGCCATCTGGTCGATATCCCTCGAGGGGCGCTTGGGTTGCATGAGGGTGATCCTCCATATCGGGTCCTTCTGCCAAACCACAAGCCTGGGCGGATGTTCCGCACGATCTCGGGAAAGGTTCGGCGCCATCTCGCATCACGCCGGAAGGTTCTGCAGCCCTCCGGGTGCGGGCCTCGCTCTTTTGGCAAAGCCCGTCATCTGATCGCCGATGCGGCTGCCTTCGAGAGCTGCGAAATAATCGATCGTCAGCTTGAGCCCTTCGTTGAGGGGCACCTTCGGCGTCCAGCCGAGCAGCGCTTTTGCACGCGAAATATCGGGCTGCCTGCGCCGAGGATCGTCTTGCGGCAGCGGTAGAAATCTCAGATCCGATTTGGTACCCGTCATCGCCTTCACCAACGCAGCCAGTCGCACGATGGTGAATTCTCCGGGATTGCCCAGATTGACCGGCTTGCCTGGATTGGGATCGATATCCATCAGGCGCCTCAATCCATCGATCTGATCGGAGACATAGCAGAAGGATCGCGTCTGCAAGCCGTCGCCGAAGATCGTCAGGGGACGTTTCTCGAGCGCCTGCATGATCAGGTTCGAGACGATGCGGCCGTCCGCCGGATCCATTCTCGGACCGTAGGTGTTGAAGATGCGCGCGACGCGCACGTCGGCTTTGCCGGCTCTCAGATAGTCGAAGCAAAGCGTTTCGGCGGTGCGTTTGCCCTCGTCGTAGCAGGCGCGCGGACCGGTGCAGTTCACGTGGCCGACATAATCCTCCCTCTGGGGATGCTGTTCCGGATCGCCATACACTTCGCTCGTCGAGGCCTGTAGCAGCCGCGCGTCATATCGGACAGCGAGTTCGAGCAGGTTGAGCGTTCCAATCACGCAGGTTCGCGTGGTGTGGATAGGGTCGGCCTGGTAACGCGGCGGCGAGGCAGCGCATGCCAGGTTGAAGATACGCTCCACGGGCTCGCCGAGATCCAATGGCCGGCAGATATCCTGCTCGATCAACCGGAAACCCGGATGGTCCATGATCGAGATGATGTTCTCCATGCGCCCAGTCAGAAAATTGTCGGCGCAGATCACGCGCCAGCCGTTGCGGAGCAATGTTTCGCAAAGATGCGAACCGAGGAATCCCGCACCGCCGGCAACAAGCACTGCCTTTGCCCTTCGCGCGTTTCGTGTTTGTCGCATCGCCGTTTTCTCCTGTCTGCTGGTCATGCTGCGCTTCCGATGTCGAAATCGAGGGCCGCCGCCCTTGGCTGTGTCAACGCCGCCACGAATTCGCGGGCCCTGGCCGCACCGGTGTGGGATGCGAGGACGCGTTCGCGGGCCCGGCGGGCCATGGCGAGGCGTGTGCGCTCGGACTCGCCGAACAGGATCTCGACGACATCGTCCGTTTCCCCGGCGGTGTGGATCGCCGATGCAGGAAAGAAGCTGTCGAGCCCTGGCCAGCGATCGCTGATGATGGGCGTGCCGCAAGCAGCCGCTTCGAACAGGCGCACACTGGGCGACCATCCGGCAGCTATCATGGAACTGCGTGTGACGTTCAGCGTGTAACGCTGACGGCTGTAGAACGCGGCATGATCGGCGGGCGGCAGATGTTCGATACGTTCAACATTGTCCGGCCAGATGATGTCGGATGGGTATTGCGAGCCGGCCACGACGAAACGCCGGTCCGGCATATGCCGTGCGGGCTCGAGCAGCAGCGCATTCAGCATTGTCTGCCGGTCGGCACTGTAGGTGCCGAGATAGCCGAGATCCCAGCGGATCGGATCGCCAGTCCGGTGGTGCCGTTCCGGGTCGACCGAGCAGTAGAGCGGCTCGGCGCGGCGCGCGCCGAAGTCCTCCACCAGACGGCCAAGCATCGGCCCGCCGGTGAACGAGAAGTAGACGTCGAAGTAAGGAATCTGCCGCCAGCTCAGATAATCGCAATCGTCGGCTGAAAGCTGCGCCACGGTCACCGGCGTGTCGATGTCGTAAAAGCAGAAGCGCCCTTTGCAAAGTGAAGCGACGATGTCGATGACCACGCGCCCTTCCGGCACGAACGAGCCGATGACGACGATGTCGGCCTGCTCCAGGCACCGGGCGTAGTCGCGTTGTAACTCCGCGGTGGTTTCGTAGTAGCGCAAGGCGCAGAAATCCGGATCGCGCAGATCGCGGTGGTTTGCGTACCACGGCACCTCGCGCTCCAGAAAGGTCACGCGGTGGCCGAGTTCGTGCAGACCTTTCAGCAGGCCTCGAAACGTCGTGGCGTGGCCGTTTCCCCAGGATGAGGACAGCGACAGGCCAAGAAAGACGATGTCCAATTGCTTGGTCATTCCGCTGCCTCCACGGTCCCCTGCTCGAAGTGACGTTTGAAGACTGCATCGGCCACGTCCGCCCGCAACGCGTAGGTGTGATCGGCCAGCACGCGGCAAAGTGCGGCCTGGCCGATTGCCTTTGCCCGACTGGAGGTCAGCGAGCACATGATCTCGGCGACATCGCCGCCGTCGCGCGCCACCAGGATCTCCTCGCCTGGTTTCAGGAACAGTTCCACGCCCAGCCACGCATCGGTGATGAGGCAGGCGCCGGCGCCGGCCGCCTCGAAGACACGCGTGGCCGGTGAAAAACCGTTTACGGCCATGCTGTCGCGGCTGATGTTCAGAACCGCCTTGGGTGTGACGTTGAAGGCATTGTGATCGCGGGTGCCGACGTGACCGAGCCAGCCGACATTGGCGGGAAGCGGCTTGTCCCCCCAGCCCGATCCACCGAGGAGAAAACGCTGTTTCGGCAGCTGGCATGCGGGATCGAGGAAAAACGCTTCGACCCGTGCCTCACGATCCGGCAGCCTGTTGCCAAGGAACGCCAGATCGCAAGCGAAACGCGCATTGCTGGTGACCGGATAATGCGTTTGGGGATCGAGCGCATTGTAGATCGGCACGCATTCGTTCGCCCCCATGGCACGGTAGGCCCATACCACGGGGTCGCCGCCTCCATAGGTCAGCACAAGGTCGATTTCTTGCAGGGCGCTATGGAGCGGATGGTCCGGTTCGTCGCGCAACTGGGCAAGGGTTGCCGGAGCGTCCACGTCCCAGAATACCACCAGCGCGTCGCTGCGGGCGTGGTCGAGAACGGCGCGCAGCAGCGCCTCGTCCTCGAAACCGACGCCACTCGCCTTGACGACGATGTCGGCGCTGGCGGCACGTGCCGCGACCTGCATCAGCGCGTGCTGGGTCGCTTCATAAACGACGACAGTGCACCAGTCAGGCGCCTCGATGTCGCGATTCTTCTGCCGGTCGTAGACGTCGGGTTCATAGAAGGTGATTTCGTAGCCCAATTGGGAAAGCGCCTTCAGCAACCCGCGATAGTAAGTCGCGGCACCGTTCCAGTAGGACGACAAAAGACTCGATCCGTAGAATGCCATCTTCATGCGGCGGCTTCCTTTGCGGTGGTGTTGTTGATGGTATGTTCGGTCGTGCATGCCGTGAGCACGCGGAACAGCTCGTCAACGCGGTGCTGGCAGGTATGCCGGGAGCGAATGGTCTCGAGGCCCGAAGTCACCAGGGAAGCCGCGAAATCCGCATCGGCCAATACCGCCCGCAAGTGTTGCCGCATCTGAGAGCCGTTCTCCGCAAACAGGAAGTCGACGCCGGGCCTGAACAACTGCTCGACATCGGACCAGGGTGCTGAAATCAGCGGAATGCCGCAGGCGAGCGCCTCGAACATCCGGATCGTCGGAATTCCAGGCAATCCCTCACGATAGGGGCGCCGTGGGATGTGAACGGTGACACGATGCGCGGCGAACGCCTTCGGCACATCGGCATTGGCGATCCACCCATCATAGCGCAGTCCGGCGGCGGCCAGGTCCGCAAGTGCGGGCTTGGGATAGCGTACGCCGTGAACAGTGGCCTCGAGACCGAGATCGTGTACTGGCTCGATCAGAAATTCCTTGAGTTCGGCAGTCCGCTCATCGTCGCCCCAGTTTCCAATCCAGACCAGATCGGACATGGGATGGATCTCTGGGTGCGGCTTGAACAGGCGATCGTCCGCGGCTTCATGCCAGGTGAAGACGCGCTTGCCCCAGCCGGCGCGCAGATAGCTCTCGCGCAAGGTCTCGCCAAAGGCGAGGACGCCGTCATAGTGCTCCAACCGTAGCGCCGAGATTGCCTCGGTCGCCGATACGGCCCGGTGATGGGTGTCATGAAACAGAAGGATGAAGTTGCCGCCAGCGGCCCGGGCACGGCCGATGCGTGCGACAAGCTCCGGATCCGTCCACTCATGAACGATCACAACGTCGGCCTCGGCGATCCAGGCCTCGTGATCGAACCCGGCATTGTAGGTCACCGGCATCAACTCTGGGAAATCCTTGCGGAAGCGTTCGATGGCGAAGGATCCCTTCTCGGCCAACAGGTTCGAACGGCTCCAGCCGTCGGACGGCTCCAGCGCGACTGCCTGGTGCTGGCGCGCGATCAGATCCCGCATGATACCGCGCAGGAAATGGGCATTGCCGTGGTTCCAGTCGGATACGACCGAGTGGGTGTAGAACAAAAAGCGCATGGTCAACGCCCCGCCATAGCCAGGGCCGCCTTGTCGTAGACGCCTCGCATGGCTGCCGCTTGCCTGGCCAGTGTAAACCGGCGGCTCCGTCGCATCGCTGCCTGGCCGAGCTCTCGCCTGAGTTCGGCATCGCTGGAAAGACGATTGAGGCCGGCAGCGAGGTCGTGCGGATTGCGCGCGTCAAAGAACATCGCAGCCCCGTCCCATAGTTCGCGATAGGTTGCGATGTCGGAAAGCACCAGGGGCGTCGCCGACATGGCAGCTTCCAGCGCGGCCAGACCGAATGGCTCATAGATCGACGGCGACACGAAAATGCCGGCGCGCGCCATCAAGGAGCGCACCTCGTGAGACGGCAGTGCTCCCAGAGGAACAGCATAGCTGAAGCTGGTACGCCCGCCGTTCGGACCGTGCATCGAACCGGCGGCAAAGACGGGCCATCGCGTCAGCGACGCGGCCTGGTCGATCACCGCCGCATTCTTCCCCTCGTCCCACCAGCGGGCAGCGGCGAAGACGAGCGGTTGGCGCTTTTCGGCCTTCGGCACCGGACTGGCACTATTTCCCACCACACTCAGACGCGCGATCGGGCCGTAGCAGGTCTCAAGCATGTCGGCGTGGCTGCGGCTCGGCACGATGACTGCGTCGGCCCGATTGAAGCCACGCCTGTTGCGCTCCTTCTGCCAGGCCCACGCGCCATCCACTGCCTGTTTCCTGACGGCGTGGAACCATGTCGTCACGCAGGAATGGGAGACCGCCACGGCTGGGCACGGCGCATCGAATCCCGCCGCCTGCGTCGGCGCGTTGAAATGGACTAGGTCGATGGCGTGGTCGCGCATGGGCGCAAGCAATTCTCGCGGTAGCGCATCCAGGTCGCCGCCGTTGTGGGTCATCCAATCCGGCGGCGTGTTCAACCAGATCAGCGTGGTGAAAGCCTCTGCCTCCGCAGCCTGCTGCCTCGTCGGCTGGGGACCGAGCCCGGCAAGCACCACGCTGTCGCCGCCGTTCACAAGTTCCCTTGCCAGATCAAGCGCATAGCGCCATACGCCGCCCACGGCATCGACGGTCATCAGGATGCGCCACGAGCGCGGCGTCAGTGTCCGCAACATGTCGCCTCCAGTTCCGCCAGCGGCCGGGGCCGCTTCTCCTGGATGTCACTGAATTTCTGGAAGGATGCGAGATAGTGGTCATGGGCGCGCTCCCAGGCAAGGTCGTCGGGTTCGCCCCAAAGCTCGCGATAGCTGGGCGAACTCGGATACGGATAAAGCGGAACAGGTTCATTGGCCCATACGCCGTGGTCGATCAGGTGGGTTCGCCAGCGCTCGACCAGGGCGGGATCATCCTCGACCACGCCGATCAGATTGGCTTGAACGAATGGAACGTGACGTCTAGCATCGACGAGCAGCGCGGCAAGTTCCTCGGTGCCCAGCCGGCAGCGCTTGGCCAGCATCGCCCGGCCTTCAACCGTCAGGCTTTCGAGCCCTGCTTCAATGGAGACGCAGCCTGCGGCGCCCAGCAATTCCAGCAGCTCGGGCTTCCACAGATCGATGCGGGTCTGCACGCCGAATTTCACATTGCGATCGACCAAGGCTTCCAGCAACGCTTTTTGCGGCAGGAAGATTTCGTCGATGAAGTAGATGTAGCCGACACCTTGGGCAATCAGCCGATCGATCTCCGCGACCACCGCTTCGTGGTTTCGACGGCGATAGGCATCACGGAAATCGATCTTGGCGCAGAAGCTGCAATTGTAGGGACAGCCGCGCGATGCCTCGACTTCCGCGCCGAACCCGACCTGATTGTCATCGAACCTGTGATGGTGGTGCGAATGGGCTGCGATCCAGTCCGCAGGCCATTCGAGGGGTGGATGATCGACAAACGAGCTGGCGTGGACGCCGCCGTTCGAAACCACCCTGGCATCCCGCAGATAAGCGGTTGAGGGCACTGCGCTCCAATCGTCGCGCCGGGCAAGTTGCTCGACGACTTCTTCGCATTCGCCGCGCACGACGATGTCGACGCCGAGCTTGCGCAAGGTTGGCGCCGGCGTGGCCGAGCCGTGCGGCCCGACGGCGACCGTGCGTCCACCGCGCCCGGCGAGAAGGTTGAGGAAATCGGCCGGCACGCGCAATTCCGGCGGTGCGCAGCGCCAGAACAGATAGGTCGGCGCGGTACTGACGACAGTCATTGCCGGGGCGAAATCGGCCACCCGCTCGCAAAGACCGGAATTGTCGAGCTTCTGCAACTGACCATCCAGCATCAGCACCTCATGTCCGGCGGCTTCGAGCAGGGCCTTCGAATAGCCGAGTTCCAGCGGCAGATGTGGTTGGCGGCAGCCGAAATAGATGCTGTCGTCGTAGGTCCAGAATGGGTTTACCAGAGCGATTTTCATGCGACGTACCTCACGGCTTCGGGGTGAGGCTCGAGCCGGTGGCGCTGCAGCCAGTCGGCTAGGTCGCGGACGCCTTCGCGCCATGAAACCTGGGCCATCCAGCCAAGCGCGGTTTTGATCTTGCGGGTGTCGGCGACGAAGAAGGGCTGGTCGCCGGTGCGTTCGCCATCATGGCGGATTGAAAGCTCATGGCCGGTCAGGCCACGGATCTCGCTCAACAGCGTGCGCAGGCTGAGCGCATTTTCCGGGCCGCCGCCAAGATTGAATGCCTGGCCTTTGGTCGTCTCGATGTGGTCGAGTACGGCCCTGTAGGCGGCGACGGCATCGGAAACATGTAGGATATCGCGCACTTGCCTGCCGTCACCGTAAATGGTGATGGGGCGTCCCGTCAGCGCGCTGAGCAGGAAGTGCGCGACCCAGCCCTGGTCCTCGGTTCCGAACTGGCGCGGTCCATAGATGCAGCTCATCCGCAGCACCGCCGTCGGCATGCCGTAGGATTTGGCGTAGTCGAGCACATACTGGTCCGCCGCGCCCTTGGAGCAACCGTAGGGCGTGCAGAAGTCCAGGCCCCGAGCCTCATCGATGCCGTTCGCCTGGATGACGCTGTCGCAAGGCACATAGCGGTCGCCGTCCTCGCGGACCGCGACGTCGGGCAGGCTGCCATAGACCTTGTTGGTGCTGGCGAAGACAACAGGAATACACTCACCGCTCAGTCGCGCCGCCTCCAGTACGTTGAATGTTCCGCGAAGGTTGATGTCGAAATCCTCGCCCGGCTGGACCAGGCTTGTGGTGACGGCGGTTTGCGCGGCCAGATGGAAAATTGCCTTTGAACCCGTCAGAGCCGGCGCCAAGGCGTTGGCGTCCCGCACGTCGATGGTCTCCACCGTGAGGCGACTGGCGTGTTTTTGCGCCAGCCATTCAAGGTTCTGCTGGACGCCCGGACGGCTGAGATTGTCGATCACCAGCACCGGTTCGCCATCCGACAACAGGCTGTCGGCGAGGTTCGATCCTATGAAGCCGCTGCCGCCGACGATGGCGACCGGCGCGTCGCTTCGATTGCGTGTGTTCATGACACCAGCCCGCGTTCTTCGAGCTCGCGTTTCATGTCGGCGCCGCGGTCGACGGCGGACGTGTTACGCACCCAGGAAACGAAATCGCCGAGCGAATTCTCCAGTTGCCGCACCGGCTCGAAACCGAGCAGCTCACGGGCCTTGGAAATATCGGCGAAGCAGTTGCGGATATCGCCGGAGCGCGCTTTGCCGAGCAGTTCGGGCGAGCGGTTCGGTGTCCCCATGGCCTCGGCCAGCAATCGTGCGACTTCGCTGATCGCGTAGGCTCGGCCGCTGCCGATGTTGATGACATGACCCTTTGCCTGGCGTTGCTGCAGTGCAAGGCGAAAGGCGCGGGCGACGTCATGCACATGGACGAAATCGCGCTTCTGTTCGCCATCCTCGAAGATCATTGGCCGTTGGCCGTTGGCGAGACGCGAAGCGAAGTTGGCCAGCACGCCGGTATAGGGGTTCGACAATGCCTGGCCGGCGCCGAAGACATTGAACAGGCGCAACGCGACAGCATCGATGCCATAGGCTTCGCCGAAGATCAGCACAGCGCGTTCTTGTGCGTATTTTGTCAGCGCATAGATTGAGGCGAGATCGACCGGCTTTTCTTCGTCCGTCGGCAGCGGCGAGAGGGGGGCTCCCTCTGGCGACAGCGGATTCCATTGCCCGCTTTTGATGTCGCTCGCCTTGCGCCGGGCATTGTCGATGCGCCGGCCGTCTGGCGTTGCATAGAGCCCTTCGCCATAGACGCTCATCGACGAGGCGACGACGATCCGTTCGACCGGGTGCTTGATCAGTGCTTCAAGTAGCGTTGCGGTGCCGAGATCATTGGCGCCGACATAGCGCGCGATCTCGTACATCGATTGTCCGACGCCGACTTCCGCCGCCAGATGAATGACCGCGTCAACACCTTCCAGCGCACTGGCGACCGCCTCCCGGTCTCGGACATCACCTTTGATCAGTTCGGTCCCGGCGGGAAGCGCGACGGCTTCGCCCGCATGCACCTGCTCCAGCAGCGCATCGAGGATGCGAACCGAATAATCCTGCTCGACGAGTTCCTGTGCGACATGCCGGCCGATGAAGCCGCAGCCTCCTGTAACCAATATGCGTTTCACGACGACTCCTCAGACAAGTAACCTCGGCGCCCCGAACTTTTCGGCAAAAGGTTTGTTCCCTTGCTTCAACAAAGTTCCTTTGGCGGACTTCGTTGGGCCGGCATCGCGATCACGGCGCGGTGCTGGAACATTGACGCCCTTGTGCTGTTAGGACGCCCGACAGCCCGCGTGTCCCATGGAGCAACGCCGATCAAAGGAGATTTCAATGTCTCAGTCGCAAACGACCACCGACCACGACGAAATTCGCAAGTGGGCCGAGGAGCGGGACGGCCGGCCGGCAGTGGTACGCACAAAAGGCGAGGGCGGCATCCTGCGGATCGACTTCGGTGAGCCTGAGGAAGCATTCGAGCCCATCGAATGGGACGAGTTCTTCCGGATATTCGACGAGAACGATCTGGCCTTTCTGTATCAGGCCAAGACTGGGGAGGGGAAAGCCAGCCGTTTCAACAAATTCGTCGAGCGCGATCAGAAGGGCTGATGACGCAAGCCAAGCGGCTGATCTGTACGGCCCAGTTGTCGAGATGTGGTCAACAATGACGGCCCCGCGGCTTAGCACTTCAGCCTGAGAGGGAGGGTAAAATTAATGCATCAGGTTTGCGCCGCGGGTTTTCGCCATCTCTCGCATGATGCCGTTGAGCCAGTTTTCAGTGGATTGACCAGGCTGTCTGCGGTCGACATCCCGGATCGCTTGCTCGAGCGTCCTCTCGACGAGCCGATCCGATGCGTCGACGTCTCCCAGCAAAAGGCGCGCCGCAAGTCGCAGTTTGGGCAAAAGCGCGAAGACGTCGTCGGACGGGTCCGGTCCGGGGGGCGCCCGCCCCGATTCCTGCGGGGGAAAGAGTGCGTTGAACACCGCCTGGCTGCCCGAGGATTTCCGCAGATTGCTGGCATAGCGGAGATGGTCGGGAATGGCGATGTCGTCATCGCCACTGAAGAACACGAAGGGGACACCCCGGCGCATCAACTCATCGGCGATTGGAAACACGCGTCGGCCATTGAGATTGACGTCGAGGATTGCAGCTTCGGCCGTCCCGGTGTGTTTGGAAGCCTGTTCGACGGTTGCAGCGGGACCAAGGATTATGGCGCCCATATTGCTGAAAAACCGCGCAAGATCTCCCGCCATCGTCCATTCGTCTTCAACTATCAGAATATGCAGCCCCCGCAGGTCGCGCACGTCGTCATCCTTTCTTGCAACGGAGGTTAGAATGCAGAGGATTTGCTTTCCGAATTCTGTCATCCAAGGCCGCCTGCAACCGCTTCGCAAGCATCAGCATGCGATCCGGGACGGGCCCCGCATCGGAATCTGCTAGCGATCCAGGCGCCCCTGACACCACTGGCGCTCGGAGTTTTATGTCAGCAGAGCGTTTCGTCATTGAACCACCATTGATATCGGGTTCAACGTCATCCCTGACGTCTTGTTCCATACCTCTTGCGCGCTATATGGTTGTGTCCTGTTCGATCCGGCCTTGAGGAGACTTCATGTCGGGTCGGCGAAAGGGGGACATGCCGTGACTGCCCGATCGACTAGATTTCCCATCGTTGGCATCGGCGCGTCCGCGGGTGGCATTCCCGCGATGGAAGGCTTGTTCAAAGGCGTTACCAGCCAGCCCGGCATGGCGTTCATCATCATCACGCATCTCAGCCCGAAGCGAGAAAGTCTGTTGCATGAAGTTGTCAGCCGCTACACCGAGATGCCTGTCGTTGTGGCCGAGGATGGCATAGCTGTTGTACCTGACCACGTCTACGTGATGCCACAAAACGTCACTCTGGCGATCGCCAACGGTGTGCTGCGCCTGCGGCGGCCCAACGGGCTTACCCAAGAGCGCAAACCCGTCGACATCTTCTTTAGTGCGCTCGCTGAAGACCAGGGCGAATATGCCGTGGGCGTCATTCTGTCGGGCGGTGATTCCGATGGAACGCTGGGCGCCAAGGCGATCAAGGAGCGGGGTGGCCTCACTGTCGCGCAAGCGCACGACGGCTACGGGCCGCGCAATCCCGATATGCCACAGAGCGCTATTGCCAGCGGGCTCGTCGACGTCGCTGTGCCCGCCGAGGAGATCGGGGCGAAGCTGGAGGCTTTCGCCCGCGGCTTCGACACGCTGGAAGGGCTGGCGGAAGAAGATGGCGACCATACGGCCGACATCGATAAGGTGCGAGAACAGATATACGCCATTCTGCGCAGCCACTCCGGCCACGACTTCTCGGGCTACAAGACCAAGACATTTCTGCGCCGCGTGAAGCGACGCATGCAGATCGCCCAGGTCCATTCCATCAGCGCCTATATAGACTGGCTGAAGAAAGATGCTCGCGAGGTGATGAACCTTTTTCGCGATCTGCTGATCAATGTCACCAACTTCTTTCGCGACCCCGATGCCTTCGAGTTGCTCGAGCGAAAGATCATACCGCAGTTGTTCGAAGGCAAGACCGCCAGCGACACCGTCAGGGTCTGGGTTCCCGGATGCGCCACGGGCGAGGAGGTGTTCTCTATCGGCATCCTGCTGCGCGAACACATGGAGAAGCTTACGGTCGTTCCGCGCGTCCAGATATTTGCCACCGACATCGACGAGCCTGCGCTGGCGGTGGCCCGGGCGGCACGCTATCCCGAAGCCTTGCTGCAAGGGCTTTCACCCGAACGCCGACAGCGGTTCTTCAACGGCGACGGAGAGAGCTATGTCATTAGCAACGAGATACGGGAACTGTGCATCTTCTCGCCGCACAGCGTCATTCGCGATCCGCCTTTCTCGCGCATGGATCTGGTCTCCTGCCGCAATCTGCTGATCTATTTCGGCCCGAGCATCCAGAGCCGTGTCATCCCTGTCTTTCACTATGCATTGAAGCCCGGCGGTTACCTGTTCCTCGGCACCTCCGAAAGCGTTGGGCAGCACGACAATCTGTTTGCCACTGTCGACAAGAAACATCGTCTCTTCCAGGCGCGCGAGCATGCCTCGCCGCATATCAGGCTGCCCGCCTTGATCGGTGAGAGCCGTTCCGGCGTCTTTCCCTCTGAAAGCGCCGGCTTAAGGAAGGGAGCCGCCGGTTATCCGCTGCGCCAGGCTGTCGAGGCGCAGGTGCTGGAGCGCTTCGCTCCGCCGCATGTCCTGGTCAACGCCGAGGGCGATGTCGTCTATTATTCGGCCAGGACCGGCAGATATCTCGAAGCGCCGCAAGGGATTCCCAGCCGGCAGTTGCTGACGATGGCTAGGCGTGGGCTGCGACTGGACCTCCGCGCCGCGTTGCGGGAAGCGACGACGACGCGCCGCACAGTGGTGCGGGAAAACCTCATCGTAGAGGAAGACGACGAACGGGTCCAGCCGATCAAGCTCACGATCGAACCGCTCACCGAACGTGGCAATGGCGAGCCGCTTTATCTCGTCCTGTTCGAACCGTCGGGGCCGACCCAGGCCCGCTCAGAGGAAGACGGCGGCGGCCGTGACAGTGACAGCACCGCCGATCTCGAGCGGGAGCTGCGCGACACCAGGGAGCGCCTGCAATCGACGATCGAGGAATACGAGACCGCGCTGGAGGAGGTCAAATCGTCGAACGAGGAACTCGTCTCCGTCAATGAGGAGGCGCAGTCCACCAATGAGGAACTCGAAGCCTCGAAGGAGGAGATGCAGTCGCTCAACGAGGAGCTCAACACGATCAACGCCGAGTTGACGGCCAAGATAGAGGAGCTCGACCACGTCAACGGCGATCTGCGCAACCTGTTCGAAAGCACCGACATCGCGACCATTTTCCTCGACCGCAGCCTTGTGGTCCGTACCTTCACGCCGGCGGCGTCATCCTTCTTCAGCCTGCGTCCCTCCGATGTCGGCCGGCCGCTGACGGATCTGTCTAGCCAGCTCGACTACCCCGAGCTGAAGCAGCACATCGACAAGGTTTTCGAGACAGGCGAGATCCTGAATCACCATCTGGCACGCGATGCCAGGGGCCTGTTCCACATGGTCCGCATCAATCCCTATCGCGACAAGGGCAACAGGATCCAGGGCGTGGTGGTGACACTTGTCGATGTCACCACTCTGGCACAGGCGGAAGAGCATCAGCAGGTGCTCATCTCTGAACTCAACCACCGGGTCAAGAATATGCTTGCGGTGATCGCCAGCATTGCAAGCCGCACGCGGGAAAGTTCTGATACGAAGGAGGAGTTCGCGGATGCGCTGATCGGTCGCCTGCATGCCATGTCGCGGGCCTACGGCCTGCTGACCCGGGAGAGATGGAAGGAAGCCTCGGTCAGGGAACTGCTCCAGCAGGAGCTCGAACCATTCGGCATCGAGCGGATCGAACTCGATGGCGAGGATGTCAAACTAGGTCCGCAACAGGGGCTTTCCCTCAGCATGGCCATTCATGAACTGGCCACCAACGCGGCCAAGTACGGCGCTTTGTCAAAAACCGACGGCAAGGTCAGTGTGCAATGGTCGATCGAGGAGGACAGTTTCACATTTGGCTGGCGCGAAAAGGACGGCCCTGTTGTCAAGGCGCCCTTGGACAATGGTTTTGGCCTGACACTGCTGCAGGGAGAAATTGGTTACAGGCTCGGCGGCCATGTCGAGACCGCGTTCCACAAGGACGGCCTCAGCGTCCAGATCGCGTTTCCAGCAAACCACAAGGAGGCGCCGTGAGCGACGACAGGCCGCGCGTTCTGGTGGTCGAGGACGAATGGCTGATCGCCGAAGACGTCGCGTCTCGCCTGCGTGCGGCGGGTTATCCCGTGATCGGCCCGGTCTCGTCGGTCGCCGCGGCTCGTCAACTTATCGATGCAGGCAAAGTCGACGTGGCGCTGCTCGACATTCAATTGAACGGTGAAACGAGTCTGCCCGTAGCCGAAACATTGCTGGCTCGCGGCGTCCCCTTCGCCTTCATGACCGGATTTGGGCCGCGTGATGTTCCCCAACCCTTCCGAAGCTGCAAATTCGTGCCAAAGCCGGCAGGCGACGCTGCCCTTCTCAACACCCTGGCCGACCTGGCATTGCTTCGTCCCGACACGCACTCGTCGTGATTTCAACAGCCGGTTTCGATCAGTCCAGGGGCTTGTCCGTCGGCCGAGGCGTGGTGCTCGCCTGACGCGGCCGCCCGGCGTTGCGATTGGCAACCGGATTGTCAAGCGGCGCGGTCGACGGCCGGGATGTGCCTGCGGTTTTCGGCGTCTCCGGCTTGCCACCGGCATCCGTGTCACTGGCGTCCCGTCTCGGGTGCGGCAGACCATCGGCGTTCGGAGACCGGACGCTGGGTTTCGATGTGGAACTCTCATTGCTCATGGCAGCACCTTTCTTTGCATCGGGTGGGGCACGGTAGTCCCGCCGCTGTGAAGTCTGCAGGTCAAACCGTCGCCGCGATCGAAGGTTCCAGGTGCCAACGGGTCCATTGCGATCCACGGCCGCCGACTTACTCAGGGCAGACCTGGTGCGAGAGCCCGACACCTCAACCATGCGGCCGCATCACCACCTTGATGCAGCCATCCTGCTTGTCACGGAACGTCTTGTAGAGATCCGGCCCGGCTCCGAGATCCGCCCGGTGCGTGATCACGAAGGAGGGATCGATGTCGCCCTTCTGGACTATGTCCAGGAGCGGTTCGAGGTAACGCTGAGTATGGGTCTGACCCATCCGGAAGGTCAGGCCCTTGTTCATGGCGGCGCCGAACGGAATATGATCGACGAGACCGATATAGACGCCGGGCACCGAGATGGTGCCGCCTTTGCGGCAGGAGTAGATTGCTTCGCGCAGTACATGCGGCCTGTCGGTGCCGAGGTAGACGGCGGCCTTGACCTTGTCGAGCATGGCGTCGGCACTGGCGCCGGGATCCGACTCGGTACCGACACAGTCGATGCAGCGATCAGGACCGCGGCCATCGGTCATCGCCATCAAGGCGTCGTAAATATCGGAGTTGCTGAAGTCGAGCGTCTCGGCCTTGCCGTGCTCGCGAGCCATCGCCAGCCGCTCCGGCACCTTGTCTATGGCAATAACGCGGCCGGCGCCGAGCATCCATGCGCTTTGGATGGCGAACTGGCCGACCGGACCGCAGCCCCAGATAGCGACGGTATCGCCTGGCTCGATGCCGGCATTTTCAGCCGCCATGTAGCCAGTCGGGAAGATGTCTGAGAGGAACAGCACCTGTTCGTCGTCCATTCCTTCGGGCACCTTTATCGGACCGACATCGGCGAAAGGGACTCGCAGATATTCGGCTTGCCCTCCCCAATAGCCGCCGACCAGATGCGAATAGCCGAACAGGCCCGCCGGGGATTGTCCCATCACTTCGGCGGCCTGTTTGGCATTGGGATTGGACCTGTCGCAAAGCGAGAACAGCCCCTTCTGGCAAAACCAGCATTCGCCGCATGAGATGTTGAACGGCACCACGATGCGGTCACCCTTCCTGAATTTCGAATGGCCGCGGCCGACTTCCACGACCTCGCCCATGGTCTCGTGTCCAAGCACGTCGCCCGATTCCATGGTCGGCATATATCCGTTCATCAGATGCAGGTCCGAGCCGCATATGGCGCAGCAGATGACCTTGATGATGACGTCGCGATCATCCTCTATAGCGGGATCAGCCACCTGGTCGCATCGGATGTCGCCTTTGCCGTGCCATGTGAGCGCTTTCATGAGGTTGCTCCTTGTTGGAAGAAGGTTGGAAGGCAAATCGTGTAAAAGGCACCGTCTGAGCGTCTGCAGCAATCCGTCGATATACAGGTCAACACATAGGAGTTGCTGCCGTGATGCCCGATTGTTCAGTCTTTGGATGCGGAACCCGGCTCGGCCATCTTGCGGTGCTGTTCAGCCAGCGTGCCTGCCGGCATCACATGCGCCGCGGCGACCTGCAGCTTGTTCTCCAACTGCTGATGACTTGTTCCTCGCCGGCCATCTCGCCTCGTAACCGGCTATGACTACATCGGTGGGATTGTCCTTCTCATCGGTGCCGACCTTGCCCTCACCACGGCCAACTTTTCATTCGTCATAACGTCCTCCGAATTTCGCTTCGGCCGAACCACCATCGAGGCTGATTGTTCCGTACGGATAGGATTGAATGGGCGGCTTTATGCCGGCCATGAAAAGCGATTTTGTTCTGGGCACATTCGACTGTGAACAACTCATGATGGCGGTGGAACAACTCAAGTTTGTGCGAGTTCGGTAGCCGTGCAGCGTCATCGCTCCCCTTGTTTGATGCTGCACGGTCGGGTTCCCTCAGCCTGATCAGCCCGCGCGCCCTCGCGGCAGCGCGGGCTTTCTATGGGCAGGGCGCCATGTTTTAAATCTTTGGAACAACGTACCCGTTCAGCAGTTCGGCGTGCAGGAGGAACAAAATGCAATTCGCGGAAGAAATCGCGCTCAGGCGCGTAAAGATGCTGGTCGAACAATATGTTGTCGCCAGGAGCAGGAGATATGATTTCGTCTCGACCGAACTCGCCTGTAAGGCCATCCGCCAGGTCGTACGAAGCCCGATCGAGGACGCCGAACTGGACCATCTGCTGGCCAGAAGCGCCGTCAAACAAGGGCTGTCGGTGCGGTTCGACCGGATAGGTCATTGGCAGGCGGCTTCGCCCGAACTCAGCCAGGAGAAATCAGCATGAGGGCAGTGCTTTTGATGTCGGCCGCATTGCTCGCCTTGGCGGCGTGTAATGACAATGCCGATCCAGCCAAGTCCAAGACGGATACCACGAACAGCCAACCGGTCGACAAGAATCCCACGACGGACACCAACCCGACACCGCAGACCAGCACCGGCGGCGATCAGCAAGGTACGCAGCCAGCCCAGCCTGCATCTCCCAAGCCAAGTGGCGGCTAGGCCTATGGAGCGACGCAACGCGATAATCTCGCTGGTGATAGCCGCAGTCATCATTGTCGGTTTCGTCGTCGGCTTTTTCTACATTGATATGGGCTGGCAGACCTCGCCGCTGAAACGCGCGCCTGAACAGAACCAGGGTGGCAACGCCCCGGCGGATACCTCACCAGCCGCGGGCGTCCAGAAGAATCCCAAGGAAAACACCGAAATGCCTGGGCAGTGATCGACAGCTCGTCTCTGAGTAGACCTCGAACCAAGCCAGACGCGTTTATGCTGTCAGGTCCCACCGTGCTGATCCTTATGTACTTTCTGCTTCCCGTCTGGCTTGTCGCTGGCTTTGCAGACTGGCTTTGCCACCGCGCCTCACATATCGAGTCGACCACGGGCGCCAAGGAATCCTTGATCCATCTTCTGATGTTCGCCGAAGTAGGCGTGCCGTTGCTGGCAGCCATGTTCCTCGAGGTGAATGCCTTGGTCATCGCTGTCATGATCGTCACCTTCTTCATCCACGAGGCGACGGCGATGTGGGATGTACGCTATGCAACCACGGCGCGCAGGGTAACGCCGATCGAACAGCATGTGCACAGCTTTCTGGAAATGATCCCGCTGATGGGCCTGGTCAGCGTCGTCTCCCTCCATTGGACGCAGTTTCTTGCGTTGTTCGGGGCGGGGCCGGAAACCGCGCGCTTCGATATCGTCTGGAAATCGCAGCAGTTGCCACTGATCTATATCGTCTGCGTGATGGCCGTGATCGTACTTTTCGAGTTGCTTCCGTATGTGGAGGAATTCGTCAGGGGCTTACGGGCCAATGCCGGGAGGCTGATCCCGCCGAAAGCCAGGCGACGCGACCCGGGCCACACGACGTTGCGGTGATGGGGCGGTCTGAAACGATGCTTCCTTGACCACAAGTACTCAGCGGTCTGAGCGCCGTCTCGCGCGGAACATCTCTGCCGGACTGGTCATTAACAGAACGGGAGAGGACAGACATGGAGCGTGATGATGAGCATCCTTTCCGACCTCGACAAAAAGCTGACGGACAACATGTATGAACATGCCAGCGAACTCACGGATGCGGTGGCGGACCTGCCGCCGGAACTCGTTGAAAGCGTCGACCGGCTAATGCCTTTCATCCAGCCCGAAGCGCGCGAGACGGTGAGAAATCAGGTTTTCGGCCTGATCCACGAATACAGGATCGTGGCCCCTCGCAGCCCGGCCGATCAGGATTGACCTACCCGTTCTGGTCTATCGCGTGAGGCGCGGGTTGGCTGCCGCCATCGTTGCTTGCTCTATGGCCGCCGAACCACAGCCAAGCCGCGACGATCACGACTGCCACGATCACTATCCAGGATATGAGACGAGGCATTGCGGGATTCTCCGTGCCAGCAGTCCATTCACGTCGACGTGATGATCAGGACGGAATTGAAGTCGGCTCCGCCGCCTCCTTGTGCTCCTAATTCCGCACGCGATCCTTTGTTCCGCTTGAGTTGCGGTGGCCGGCTGAGATCTGTCGCGTCCACATGCCCTGCAGCCGCCCCGCCGGATGGGCTTTCGTTGACGCGCCCGCTGAACGCTCTAGGTCAATTCAAGCCGACCACCGCTCGTTCGGCACTAGGGGAGACTATTCTTGTGGCGCACCAAACGCCGAATTTGATCCTCAGCGGCCGTCATTTCCGGCTGGATTGTTTGTGCTTGCTGTTGCTGTTGTGCGTGTCGGCGGGATGCTCGTCTTCCGACGAGATCGAGCAGCAATCACGAACAGCGGCTTCCGCGGCACAGACCGCATCGATGTTGCTCGACGCTTGGATGGGCGGCGCGGCGCCGACCGCATACACGGTGGACACGCTGCAATCGATCGCCAAGACGCTCGTAGATACGGGGGCGCAAATCCGGTCCGCCGAAACCAGTGAACCCACCGAGCAAGCTTCTCTGACAAAAGCAGTCAATGATTTGTCGGTCGCGGTGACGCGTGCCGAGGCCGGACTGCAGGCAGATGACCGGCTGGAAGTCCAAGACGCGCAACAGGATTTACGGCTGGCGTCGCGTGCGCTCGCTGCCGCCTACGCCAAGTATTTCGCGCCGAAGCCATGAAAAAGCTCATGGAAATATCCCTCGGCGTCGTCACCAGCGTCGGCGGCTTCCTCGAAGTTGGGTCCATGGCGACGGCGGCGCAGGCAGGCGCGATGTTTGGCTTCCAGTTGATCTGGGCGGTGGTGCTTGGCACCGTCTGCATCATCTTCCTTGTCGAAATGTCCGGCCGGTTCGCGGCCGTGAGCCATCACACGATCTCCGACGGCATCCGCGAAAGGTTCGGTTTCAACGTCTTTCTATGGCCGTTGCTTGCCGCCTTGCTGGTCAATTTCCTGGTGCTGTCCGCCGAGATCGGCGGCGTTGCCATTGCGCTCGAACTTGCCACGGGCATAGGCTTCCAGTGGTGGGCACTGCCGGTGGCTTTGCTGGCGTGGCTGCTGCTCTGGAAAGGCACGTTCGGCGTCATCGAGAAGGGCGTGTCGTTTCTCGGTCTGGTGACGCTGTGTTTCGTCGTCGGAGCGGTGATGCTGAGACCTGATTGGACGGCAGTCGCAAGGGGCGCCGTGCCTTCGCTGCCGGTCCACGATGCCGCCAATTACTGGTTCATGGCGGTCAGCATTCTGGGCGCCTCGATATCGCCCTACCTGTTCATGTTCTATTCCTCGGGGGCCATCGAGGACCGGTGGGACAAAAGCTATCTCGGCGCCAATCGGGCCATAGCGGGGTTGGGCATGACCTTCGGGGGCACCATCTCGATCGGCGTGTTGATCGTGGCCGCTCTCGTGCTCGCCACGCATGGCGTCACCCAGGTGGACGACTATCACCAACTGCCGTTGATGCTGATCCCCATATTCGGCTTCTGGGGCTTCGTGCTGTTTGTTGCTTCTCTCGCCATCGCCTGCTTCGGCGCTGCGCTCGAGGTCGGGTTGCAACAGGCCTATCTTGTGGCCCAAGGGTTCGGCTGGAATTGGGGCGAGGATCGCAAGCCGCGCGACGATCCGGGTTTCAGCGCCATCTACACGATATCATTACTGTTGGCGGCTATTCCCATCGCGCTTGGTCTTGACCCGCTGAGGCTCACCATCTTTTCCATGGCGCTGACGGCTGCCAGCCTTCCGCTGACCGTCGTTCCGTTCCTGTTTCTGCTGAACGACAAACGTTATGTCGGCGAGCATCGCAACGGCATTTTGTCAAATGCCGCCGTCATCTTCATCATCGCGCTTGGCTTCGTACTGGCGGTGGTGACCATCCCGCTGCAGATATTCGGAGGCACATGATGAAGTTGCTGCGTGATCTCCTGGACAAGCAGGTGGTCGACCGCGAGCAGGTCAAGGTCGGTAAGGTCGACGGTTTGGTGGCGCAGTTGCGGCCTGGCAAGCCGCCTCGGATCATTGCCATCGAGCTCGGCTCCATCACCCTGGCGCGTCGCCTCGGCGCACGGCCCGGGCGCTGGATGGCGCGGCTCGCGGTCAAGCTGGGCGGCACGCAGCATGGCGAACCTCATCGGATCGCTTGGCGCAAGGTGAAAGATATCGGCATCGATATCGAGTTCGACATCGATGTGCGAGAAACGTCGATCTTCGCCTGGCAGGACTGGTTGCGCGACCATATCATCGGGCGCATTCCGGGAGCTTGATGATGATTACGGTCAATCTCGAGCATCTGGCGGGGCGGCGCGTACTCTCGCAGCGCGGCAAGAATGTCGGTTATATCGAGGAGATCCGCGCCGAACGGGATGGTGACGATTTCGTCGTCACCGAATTCCACGTCGGGGTCTACGCTGCTTTCGAGCGTCTTTCGGCCTCGGCCATAGGCGTGGCGGTGCTGGATCTTTTCCGATTACGCCGCCGCGACGGTCTATACCGCATTCCTTGGGACAAGCTCGACATCTCCGATCCCGCGCGACCGCGGCTGCTGTGCCCAATGACTGAACTCTCAGGCATGAAGGACGCGCCGGACCTCCAGGAATAGGTCGTGGGTGCTGCATCGTCGGGATTAGTCTCAGCGCAGCATGCTTGCCGCCAGGAAGACCACGGCTGCTGTCAAAACGACAGCTGCAATCACCAACACCGGCCAGTTGCCGCCAGGCCGCAGTTCCGGCTCGCCTTCGACCGGACGCATGGCATTGGCAAAGCTGGCATCGTTTTCGAATTTTGGACGAGTGCGCGGCGGACTTGTCTCAGCGACCGGATTTTGTGTGTCCGCGGCCTCTGCGTCTGTCTCAAGCGGGGCAATGGCGGGATCGAACCCCGGCGTCTTGTCGTGCGTTGCTCCTGCCTGAACTTCGCCTCTGGCCGCGGCAGCCGTGAGACCTGTAACCTTAGCCATAATCTCTCCCCTTCGAACCGATCTCGGCAGTATCGCACTTGCAGGCGCCGGCGGAACCAAGCTTGCATGCGCTGAGGCGACCCACCACGGTCAGACTTGCTCGCTCAGCAGAATCCTGGCGTCCTTGGCCGCAACGATGAACGCCTGTCGTGCCGCCCTTGTCGGCTTTTCGCCTCGCATGACGGCAAGGCACGCTCTGATCGCGGCAAGACGCCTCTCGGATGTCGGCTTTGGCCAGTCCCGCAGCAGCACTTCGGCTGCGTCCGACACCGAAACCACAACCCTGTCGCGGTCTATCCGGCCAGGTTGAATGACAATCGGCTTTCTGAAATGTCCAGTACGCACATGCCTCTCCAGCGGGATGCACTCTATTCGACACGCCGCTGCAAGACTGCGCGTCGCGACGCGCTTTAACTCCGCAACCGTCGATTTGTTCCAGAGCACCTGGCGTTTGAAACAACTAGCCGTTGGCCGTCCGTGCGCGCCCGTCCCAAGACTTACAACAGGTCCTTGCGAAGGAAGATGCGTGCGTGCCCTGGAATTCCGAATTCGACTTTGCCGAATTCCTCGAACCCATGCTGCATGTAGAATAGCGGCGCCTGGAAACTGCTTGTCTCGACCACGGCTTTTTTGCAGCCACGCTGGTTCATGGTGCCGGCGTTCCTGTCGCCTGTCACTTCTCCACATTTTCCGTCGATGTGGCAGATCTCACGCGAGATAGTCCGGCAGCCTCATGCGTGGATCGTGGTGCTGCCGGGCCTGCAGGCATGTCGTCTGGGTATCGGAACAAAGCGCATCTTGGCCTGTTAGGGCGACGCATCCCAGGCAAGGACAAAGCCGATGAAAACACGACAATTTTTCGCATCGCTCGCCGCTGCTTCCATTTTTCTCGCCGTGCCTGCTTTTGCTGCCGACAGCGCCCAGGCCTTCGTCGACAAGGCTGCCATCGGCGGCAAGTTCGAAGTCGACTCGAGCCAGATTGCCTTGGGCAAGGTTCAGGACCAGAGCATCAAGGACTTCGCCCAGATGATGATCCGCGATCACGGCGCGGCCAATGCCAAGCTGGCAACGGTGGCCGGCGAACAAAAATTGAAAGTGCCGCCGGCGCTTGATGCCCAGCACCAGGGCGATCTCGACAAGCTCAAGAATGCGCAGGCTCCGATCGATCCAGCCTATGTCGACATGCAGCGCAAGGCGCATGCCGACGCCGTCAAGCTGTTCGAAACCTATGCCAGCGGCGGCGACAACGCCGGGCTCAAGACATTCGCCCAGCAAACGGTCGATACGCTGAAGACGCACCAGCAGATGATCGAAAAGATCGCAGCCGGGCAGGACGCCATCACGGGAGCGACAACACCGGCGGTGAAGACCGACAATACCCCCAATGCCGCCGCTCTCGTTCCCGGCGCAAACAGCTTCACCGAAGCCCAGGCCAAGAGCCGCATCGAGGGTGCAGGCTATACCAACGTGTCGAAGCTTACCAAGGACGACCAGGGCATCTGGCGGGGCCATGCCACCAAGGCAGGCGAAAGCCTCGCCGTCGGCCTGGACTATCAGGGCAACGTCGTTGCCGCCAGCAAGTGAGCACGGATCAGGAGAAATCAATGAAAACGGTAACTGGACTGTTCGACAACTATGACGACGCGGCCGACGCGGTCCGCGAACTGGAAGCCACGGGCGTCCCGCATGCGAACATCAGCATCGTCGCCAACAACTCGGATGACTGGTACGAGGGCGACCGTTCGGAGGCTGCCGAGGATGCCGGGGCTGGCGCGGGGATTGGAGCCGTGATCGGCGGTGCCGGCGGATTGCTGACAGGGCTGGGGGTCATGGCCATCCCGGGCGTCGGACCTGTGGTCGCGGCGGGTTGGCTCGCCGCCACCGCGACAGGTGTCGTTGCCGGGGCGGTGGCAGGCGGTGCGGTCGGAGGCATTGTCGGCGCTCTGACGGAGTCCGGCGTGCCCGAGAACGATGCCCACGTGTATGCGGAGGGCGTACGCCGCGGCGGCACGTTGGTCACGGCCAGGGTGGACGATGAACTCATTGCAAATGCCGAGGAAATTCTGGGGCAATCCAGATCGGTCGATCTTGCCGAACGCCGCAGGGCTTACGAGGCTGGCGGCTGGACCGGCTTCGATGCCAATGCCGGCGAATATATCCCTGACGAGACCGATCGCGACAGCGCTCGGGCGATCAATCGGCCTTGAACGAGGAGGTGTGGTCGCACGTACCGAACGACGAGGTTTCACGAAGTGCTACGGAGCGTGTGGGACAGATGTTCGAGTTGCCCGGCTTCAAGATCTCCGTGAGCAAGGCATGAAGCTTCCCGGCTGTCCGGCGCGTTAAGTGATCTCAGTTGAATCCCCGACCGTTCAAGCGAACTGGCTGGCTGTCGGGTTGGCGTGCTGCACGAAAAGTACTCAGCGATCAAGGTGCGGTGTTGGTATGGTGGTGCGCTGGCGGGCTCTGGTCACGCTGAGCCGCACGTCTGCCGCCTGGCTCATATCGGGCGTGCGCCTGTTCGATCTCACAACTCGATTCTAGTGACTGTGGCTCCCCTTATGTTCGACTATTAACTGTTCGGCCAAGTTGGGCGTTGACGCTTCCTCTCTATAAGAGTTAATAATCTCCTAATATAAGAAGCATCTAAAGTTCGTGGTCGAAAGCCACGAGTTTGACGATGTAGGTTGGGTAGGGAACGTAGCGTGACGACCAGTCGTCGCGTCCAGCAGCATCGGGTCAATATCCGTCCGTGAATGGCCAGCTTGAGGCGGCTGTTCCAGGCGCGGCGGTGTGCCTGGATGAGGGCGAAAATTCATGCCTGCCTGGATTCGCGCGGTTTTTCTTCGGCTGGAAGCAGCCGGTCGTTCAGTACTGTCGATAAAACAGAAAAACAGATGAGGCGTCTGTTCTTAAAAGGGGGGTTGAAAAATGGCTACTCAGGTCACCGGTGCCGGCGGCACCACGACGTCTTTCTCCAACACGCCGCAGGCGAAGGATGACCTGTTTACCTATGATAGTTTCCAATCCGTCTTCCTGAACGTGATGGCCAACGATCTCGGCGGGAATGCCAAGACCCTCTGGTCAGTCGACAATGGCATCAACAACACAGGCGCAATGAATGGATACACCGCCGCTGATTTGTTGACCCAAGACTTAGCACGCACTGAATCCCCCACCTCCGAGACAAGTTATAACGGCGCGAAGATCTGGATTACGTCCGACGGACTCGTGGGATACGACGCGACTACCTTGTCAGCGGCGTTCAAGGCACAGTTACAGGGCTTGAATGCGGGACAGTACCTGACTGACAGCTTCATCTACTCGGTCCGGCTCGGCAATGGAACGCTCAGCTGGGCAACCGCGACGGTACATTTCGCCGGCACCAACGACGCCGCGGTGATTTCCGGCGTCTCTACGGGCGCGGTCGTCGAGGCTGGCGGTGTCGCCAATGCCATCACCGGGACGCCGACGGTGAGCGGCACGCTGACAGATACCGACGTCGACAACACGCCCAATACGTTCCAGGCGGTCGCGCCCGGAACCGCGGGCGATCATGGGTATGGGACCTACCAGATGACCGCGGGTGGTGTCTGGACCTTCACCCTCAACAACAACAATGCGGCAGTGCAGGGTCTCAACGTCGGCCAGCATCTCACCGAGACGTTTACCGTCCACACACAGGACGGCACGGCCCAAGTAGTAACGGTCACGATCAACGGCACCAATGACGCGGCTGTAATCTCCGGCACCATTGCCGGCACGGTCGTCGAGGCCGGCGGCGCTATCAATGGCACCCCGAGTGTCAGCGGCACGCTGACGGATACCGACGTCGACAATCTGGCGAACACGTTCCAGGCGGTTGGTGCCGGCGGGGCAACTGACCACGGCTACGGCACCTTTGCGATGAACGCGGCGGGCACCTGGACCTATACGCTCGACAACACGAATAGTGCGGTCCAGGAACTCAACGCGGGCGATCATTTGATCGACACATTCACGGTTCGGACTGCGGACGGGACAGCGCAGGTAGTAACGGTCACGATCAATGGAATTACTGATAACGCGACGGTCAACCTGAGCGCCTCGACGGTCGCCGAGGGCGCGGTCGCCAACTACGTGTTCACGGCGACGCTGTCGGACGCCTCGCATGGCGTCACCACGATCACCACCGACAAGGGCGACATCACCATCGCCGATGGCCAGACCACCGGCACGCTGACGATCGCCTCGGGCAATGGCGAGGACGTCTACAACGACGCATCGAGCCTGACCGCCAACATCACCGCCACCGCGGGCGGCAACTTCGAGCACCTGGTGATCGGCACCGGCACGGCGACGGCCAACGTCACCGACACCACCACCGACGCGACGGTCAACCTGAGCGCCTCGACGGTCGCCGAGGGCGCGGTCGCCAACTACGTGTTCACGGCGACGCTGTCGGACGCCTCGCATGGCGTCACCACGATCACCACCGACAAGGGCGACATCACCATCGCCGATGGCCAGACCACCGGCACGCTGACGATCGCCTCGGGCAATGGCGAGGACGTCTACAACGACGCATCGAGCCTGACCGCCAACATCACCGCCACCGCGGGCGGCAACTTCGAGCACCTGGTGATCGGCACCGGCACGGCGACGGCCAACGTCACCGACACCACCACCGACGCGACGGTCAACCTGAGCGCCTCGACGGTCGCCGAGGGCGCGGTCGCCAACTACGTGTTCACGGCGACGCTGTCGGACGCCTCGCATGGCGTCACCACGATCACCACCGACAAGGGCGACATCACCATCGCCGATGGCCAGACCACCGGCACGCTGACGATCGCCTCGGGCAATGGCGAGGACGTCTACAACGACGCATCGAGCCTGACCGCCAACATCACCGCCACCGCGGGCGGCAACTTCGAGCACCTGGTGATCGGCACCGGCACGGCGACGGCCAACGTCACCGACACCACCACCGACGCGACGGTCAACCTGAGCGCCTCGACGGTCGCCGAGGGCGCGGTCGCCAACTACGTGTTCACGGCGACGCTGTCGGACGCCTCGCATGGCGTCACCACGATCACCACCGACAAGGGCGACATCACCATCGCCGATGGCCAGACCACCGGCACGCTGACGATCGCCTCGGGCAATGGCGAGGACGTCTACAACGACGCATCGAGCCTGACCGCCAACATCACCGCCACCGCGGGCGGCAACTTCGAGCACCTGGTGATCGGCACCGGCACGGCGACGGCCAACGTCACCGACACCACCACCGACGCGACGGTCAACCTGAGCGCCTCGACGGTCGCCGAGGGCGCGGTCGCCAACTACGTGTTCACGGCGACGCTGTCGGACGCCTCGCATGGCGTCACCACGATCACCACCGACAAGGGCGACATCACCATCGCCGATGGCCAGACCACCGGCACGCTGACGATCGCCTCGGGCAATGGCGAGGACGTCTACAACGACGCATCGAGCCTGACCGCCAACATCACCGCCACCGCGGGCGGCAACTTCGAGCACCTGGTGATCGGCACCGGCACGGCGACGGCCAACGTCACCGACACCACCACCGACGCGACGGTCAACCTGAGCGCCTCGACGGTCGCCGAGGGCGCGGTCGCCAACTACGTGTTCACGGCGACGCTGTCGGACGCCTCGCATGGCGTCACCACGATCACCACCGACAAGGGCGACATCACCATCGCCGATGGCCAGACCACCGGCACGCTGACGATCGCCTCGGGCAATGGCGAGGACGTCTACAACGACGCATCGAGCCTGACCGCCAACATCACCGCCACCGCGGGCGGCAACTTCGAGCACCTGGTGATCGGCACCGGCACGGCGACGGCCAACGTCACCGACACCACCACCGACGCGACGGTGAATCTCAGCACGTCGAACGTTACGGATCACGATACCAACGTCACCTTCACGGCGACGTTGAGCAACGCCTCGCAAGGCGTCACCACGGTCCACACCGACCATGGCGACATCACCATCGCTAACGGCCAGACCGTTGGCACACTGGTGATCGCAACCCCCAACGCATCAAGCCTGTCCGCGACCATCACCGGCACCTTGGGCGGCAACTTTGAACACCTGGTGGTCGGCACCGGCACGGCGACGGCGCAGATCATCGACGCAACTGCGCCGACCGTGACGATTACCGACGACGAGCCGGCGGCGACGGCCAACATTGCCGGTGGCAATGTCCTCTACACCTTCACCTTCAGCGAGCCTGTCACCGGATTTGTTACATCGGATATCGTTGTGGGAGGCGGTACCAAGGGTACGTTCACCGCGGTGAGCAGCACGGTTTACACCTTGGATGTGATCCCAACCGCGAATACGCAGGCCGGTATCATCACCGTAGATGTGGCGGCAGGCGCGGCCAACGATGCAGCCAGCAACGGCAACACGGTGGCGATCCAGGCGACGCAAGCTTACGACACCAAGGCGCCGACGGTTATCATCACCGACGACGAGCCGGCGGCGACGGCCAACATTGCCGGTGGCAGTGTCCTCTACACCTTCACCACCAGCGAGAGCGTTGGCAGCACGCTGACCATTGCGGACGTGACGGTAACGGGCGGCACGGTCGGTGCGCTGACGCAAGTCGGCACCAGCAACGTATATAACCTGACCGTGACCCCGACGGCCAACGTCGATGCCGGCACGATCAGTGTAACAGTGAACCAGGTTGGCATCACCGATACGGCGGGCAATTCGGGGACCGGCACTGTCAATGCCACCCAGGCCTACGATACCAAGGCGCCGACCGTTTCGGTCGACATCATCGCCCCAGACCTGCCGGCAGGCGGGACATCACAGGTAAAGTTTGTCTTCAGCGAAGTCCCTACCGGTTTCACGGCGGCCGACATCATTGTGACGTCAGGCAGCGGCTCGATCACCAGCGGGCCGACCATAGACGCCACAGATCCAACCGGCAAAACCTATGTCGCAACGTTCACCGCATCTTCGACTTTTGTCGGAAACGCGACCGTTTCAGTGAGCTCGGGAAGCTATACGGATGCAGCTCTGAACACAGGCTCCGGAGGCAACGACACGGTATTCGAGGGCTTTACCTTTGACGCAGCGACGAAGGAAAACGGGCAAAGCGGCAATTTCACTCTTTCCGGGCACTATAATACCGGTGTGACGATACGCGCGTACTGGGACGTCGACAATCCGACCCACGCAGTTGCCGTGACGCTGAATGGCGATGGCACCTGGAGCGGGGCTAAGACCAACCTGGGCAACAACACCGGAGCCCACACCTTCTTTGTGGTCGCTACGACAGGCAGCAGTACCATTGTCCAATCCATCGGTGTCACAGCGCCCGCCGGCATTGCCGGAGAGGCTGTGAACTTGGGACTTACCGATCCAGCCGGCCACGATGGCGCGATTACGCTCACGATTAGTGACGTCCCCGACGGATGGACGATCGATGGGGGCACCCGCAACGCGGACGGCTCTTGGACCGCAACAACCACGAATGTTTCCGCCCTGACCGTCACGACGCCGGTCACCTATACCGGTGCACACGTGCTCAACGTGACCGGGACCTGGAGTAACGAGGACGGGACCACCGGGACCATGACCATCGCGGACAACGTGGAAATCTATGCCAAGGGTTCGCCCATCTTTGCTTTGTCTGGAAACGACTACCTGACCGGGTCCAGCGGCAACGACCTCTTCGTCTTCTCGCAGCCGATCGGTGCCGACACGGTGCACAATTTCGACGCCGCGGCCGACCAGATCGACCTTATCGGCTACAACGGACTGGCGGACTTTGCCGACCTGCAGACCCATATCGCCGACGATGCCCACGGCAACGCGGTGATCACGCTGGGCGATGGGCAGTCGATCACGCTGGATGGCGTGCACTCGGGCGCGCTGACGGCAGGCAATTTCGTCTTCGACCAGACGCCGGTGGTCAACAATGCCGGCACCATGACGATCGGCGACGGCGCCTTGCTGCCGCTGAGCGGCATGATCAACAATAGCGGCCTCATCTCGCTGGACTCGACCGGCGGTGAAACGCTGCTGCAAATCATCCAGCATGGCGTGACCCTGCAGGGCGGCGGGCAGATACTGTTGTCCGACAGCGCCGCCAACGTGATCTCCGGCACGGGGCCGGACGTCACTCTGGTCAATGTCGACAACACGATATCGGGCGCCGGCCAGTTGGGCGGCGGGATGCTGAGCCTCGACAACCAGGGCACCATTATCGCCTCCGGCGCGAATGCGCTGGTCATCGATACGGGGGGCAGCGTCGTCACCAACTCCGGAACATTGGAGGCGACCGGTTCAGGTGGACTGACGATCACCGGCGGGCTGGCGAATTCCGGCATGCTGTTGGCCAATGGCGGCGACATAGTCATCCATGGCCAGGTCACCGGCGACGGCGATGCCACGATCGGCAACCTGTCGAAGCTTGAGTTCGGCAGCGCCTCGTCGACGGATGTCACCTTCGCGCACGATGCGGCCGGCACGCTGCAGCTCGACGATTCCTTCGATTTCAGCGGGCGGATCGGCGGCATCACCAATGACGACAGGCTTGAGCTCGAGGACATCCTGTTCGGCGCGGGAACGACGGCCGTCTACCAGGCAAACCAGGATGGCAGCGGCGGAACGCTGACCGTTTCGGACGGCACCCACGGTACCGCGCTGCATCTGGTCGGCAGCTACGATGCGAACGGCTTCAAGCTTGCCGATGACGGCCAAGGCCATACCGCCGTTTCGTACAATCCGGCGGAATTCACGCTGACGGGCGTTGGCAATGGAGCAATTTCAAGCGACTTCGTGGTGTGAACCAAAAGGCCGCCGCCAGCGGCGGCCCACCTGGCCTGATGCGTATCGAGTGGGGTTCTGGACGTGGATAGCAAATCTCGAATTGTGAAGGATGCGCTTCGGGCCTGCCGCCGCTATTTCCTGGTAGCGGCGGCGTTCAGCCTGGCCATCAATCTGCTCTATCTCGCGTCCCCACTCTACATGCTGCAGATCTACGACAGGGTCGTTACCAGCGGCAGCGAAACCACGCTGGTGATGCTGACCCTGGTGTTGCTGGCGGCCTTTCTTTCGCTGGCCGGCCTCGACCTGGTGCGCGCCTCCATCCTGACGCGTGCCAGTGCGCGGCTCGACCGGCTGCTGTCGGCAAAAGTCCTGGCCGCGTCGGTCGAGACCCCATCGCCCGGCTCGTCGCCGAGCCAGCCCATCCGAGACTTCGACACGTTCAGGCAGGTCATCACCGGCAGCGGCATCCACGCTTTGTTCGACCTGCCATGGTCGCCCATCTACATCGGCATCATCTTCCTGCTGCATCCCTGGCTCGGCTTCTTTGCGCTGGGCTGCTCGCTGCTTCTGGTCGCCATGGCGGTGCTAAACGAATATATCGTGCGTTCGCCGCTGAAGCAGGCCAACGACCTGGCGACGACCAACTATAATTTCACCGAGATGAGCCTCAGAAACGCCGAAGTCGTTCGCGCCATGGGGATGATCGACGGCCTCATCCGCCGCTGGGGACGCGACCGCAATTTGGCGCTGCGGCGCCAGGCGGAGGCAAGCGATCGCGCCGCACTGATGTCGGGTCTGATCCGTTTCCTGCGGCTCACCATGCAGTCGCTGATCCTCGGCCTCGGCGCCTATCTGGTGATCGAACGGCAGATCACCGGCGGCACCATGTTCGCCGCGAGCCTCTTGCTGGGCCGGGGGCTACAGCCGGTCGAGCAGATCGTCGGCCTTTGGCGCAGCCTGATCCTGGGGCGGGCGGCGTTGGCAAGGGTCGAGAAGCTGGTCGACGGGGGCGCGCAGAGCGAAAGATCGTTCAACCTGCCCAAGCCCACCGGCAAGATTTCGGTTGAGCAGGTCAGCTTTGCAATTGCAAGCCAGCAGAAAGTGCTTCTGCGGGACGTATCGTTCCGGCTGGAAGCAGGCGAGACGCTGGGAATCGTCGGCCCTTCCGGCGCCGGCAAGTCGACGCTGGCGCGTCATCTCGCGGGCGTCATGCAACCCAGCCGTGGTACCGTCAGGCTGGACGGCGCCGACCTGTCGCAATGGGGACACGACGCGCTCGGCGACCACATCGGCTATCTGCCGCAGGATATCGAACTCTTCTCCGATACCGTCGCCGCCAACATCGGCCGCTTCAAGACCAATGTCGACCAGGAGGTCATCGAGGCCGCGCGGCTCGCCGGCGTGCATGAGATGATCATCCGCCTGCCGCAAGGCTATGAGACGCAGATCGGCGAAGGCGGCGCAGTGCTGTCAGGAGGATATCGCCAACGGATTGCTCTTGCCCGCGCAGTGTTCGGAACTCCGAACCTGATCATTCTCGACGAGCCCAGCTCCAATCTCGATGCCGATGGCGACCGCGCGCTGAGCGACTGCGCGATCGAACTCAAGCGCCGCGGCAGTACGGTGATCATCGTCTCTCACCGGCCCTCGACCCTGGCGAATGTCGACAAGATCCTCCTGTTGCGCGATGGCGCCGTCGAGGCCTTTGGCATGAGAAACGAGATCGTGGCGCTCCTCAACCAGCGCGCGGCGCCAATGGCGGTGGCAACGCAATGAGCCGTGTTTGGAGAGAGCGATGAGCGACGGCGCGCTTACCTACCGGAGCCTGCCTGGCGACGCCGGTATTCTGGCCCCGGATTCGATCCGGGTGCCGGCCTATATAGGTCTGCTGATCATCGTTGCTTTCTTTGGCATCTTTGGCGGCTGGGCGGCCTTTGCCCCGCTGAACGGCGCCGTGCTTGCCGACGCCATCGTCAAGGTGGATGGCAATCGCAAAAGCGTACAGCACTTCGACGGCGGTACGGTGAAGGAGATCCGCGTCAAGGATGGCGACGTCGTCAGGAAGGGCGACATAATGCTGAAGCTGGACGACACCAGGATTCGGTCCGAGTTCAATCTTTATGCCCAGCAATATGCGCTGTTGCGCGCAACCGATGCCAGGATCCGAGCCGAACTGGACGGCAGCGAGGTTGTTGCCTTTCCCAAGGACATTCTCAAAGAGCACGAAGACTACCTTAGGGATGCAATGGCAAACCAGATCGCCGATCTGGAAAGCCAACGCGCCTCGATGGCCGGCGCCAGGCAGATCCTCGAGCGGCGCATTGCCGAACTCGAGGAGCAGATCCAGGGCAAGCAGTCTCGGGTCGAATCTTACCATGCCCAGTTGCAATCGACGATCAACGAGAAGGCCAGCCTGTCGAAGCTGCTCAAGGCCGGATTGACGACCCGCCCACGCATCCTGGAGCTGGAAAGATCCGCCTCGGATCTGCAGGGCCTGATCGATGAGAACCTCGGCGCGATCGGCGGCAGCCAACAGAGCAAAGCCGAACTCGAAAGCCAGATCGCACAATTGACAAATGAGCGCCGAGCCAAGCTGTCGGCCATGCTGATCGATACGCAATCGAGCCTTTCCGACCTCGTGCCCAAGATGTTTGCCGCCCAGGCTGCCATGGACCGAGCCGAGGTGCGCGCGCCGTATGACGGCCAGGTGATGGATCTCAGCGTCTTCTCGATAGGCGCGATCGTTTCGCCGGGCCAGACCATCCTCGATATCGTGCCGACCGAAAATTCGCTGATCGTCCAGGCCCAGATTCGCGTCGAGGACATATCGAACCTGCGACCCGATATGGCTGCCGAAGTTCGTTTCACATCCTACAAGCAGCGCTCAATACCCATAATTCATGGCCGCGTCTCCCGCATTTCGGCGGATCGCATTACCGACAGCAAGACCGGGTTTCCCTACTATCTTGCCGACGTAGCGGTCGATCCGGTGGAATTGGCAGCAGCCCCACAGATTGCGCTTTATCCGGGCATGCCAGCGTCAGTCATGATCGTCACCGAGGAACGCACCGCGCTCGACTACATTCTGGGCCCGCTGGTTGTGTCGTTCCACTCCGCCTTTCGCCAGAAATGACGGATTAGCCAAGCGACTTCGCTTTTGAGGTGATTCTGACGCAGAGCAGTCGGAGACAAGCCGACAACCAGTCGCTCATGGTCTGCATGTTCCCTGCCGACAGCCCCTCTGTTTCTTTGGTGCTGGATCTGATGATCCTAGATGTTTGATCCCGGGCTTTATGGAGCATCCTTGTCTCCCGAATGAAAGGATGCGCTATGGGCCAAGTTCTGCATGGGAGCGCCAAAACGACAGAGGCGGTCCGTCGAGCGATACAGCATAGTCAAGAGAACCTGAGGGGCTGGCCAAGCGCTACGGGATCAACCGGAAGACGGTTGCGAAGTGGAAGAGGCGAGCTTCGGTCGCCGATCTATCGACTGGTCCGAAGGAACCGAGATCGAGGGTGCTCTCGATTGAGGACGAGGCGGACATTGTCGCTTTCCGCCGCTACACGCTGCTGCCACTCTTCCGTACGCACGGAACTGCAGGACATCATTTCCGCCCACATCTGGAAGCCGACAACTTTTCCTGAATGAGTGTGCGAAAAGAATGCATGGTTCCAAGTCGGCTGGCGGTTTGCGCGCCAAGGCTGGTTTGATCAGCTGCACACTGATCGTGACGACAACTGCAACCGTCGCGAGCTCCGGTCCTGGGCCAACCGACCACATAAGTTTATTCGTTTTTGACCAATACGCGCCGGTGAATTCCTGTAATCTTCGGAACAACACCGGGACAACCGGGTCAACCAGAAAGGTCGGGGAATGAAATACGTCGTCGATACGATCGGCGGTCCCGCAGGCGGTGATGCCTGGCAAGCCGCTGTTACCGAAGCCTATTTTCCGCTCGACACCGAGTATCGGAACCGTCGCGAATTTTCAGGCACGCTGGAAACCTTCTCGCTTGGGCTCGTCAGCGTGTCTAAAATGCGCTGCGATGCCGTAAGCTATCGTCGCCACCGCCGCCACTTCCTCAACGAGCGTGACGCCAGCCTGCTCATCACGATCCCGGAGATGTCGGAGGTGAATTTCTCGCAAGGGTCGAGAACCGTCAATTGCAGGCCGGGGGGCTTTCTCGTCGAGCGGGGAGATGCGCCTTACGAATTCTGGCACGGCAAGCCAAACGCGCTGTGGGTCCTCAAGGTACCATCATCGAGCGTTCGGGCACGGATCGGATCCGCCGAACGGCTCAGTGCGCTCAGTTTCGACGCGACCCAAGGCATCGCCGCGCTCTTCCTCGACACGGTGCGAACCACGATCGGTCATCTCGATGAGATCACTGAAGTCGCTCGTGAGATGATGGGCAGGCACATCCTGGAAATGCTGTGCCTGTCGATCGTGAGCGACGATCGCGTGCTGGACAGCAGCATCTCGTCGATCCGGGCCGGCCATTTGCATCGTGCCGAGCAGTATATTCGCGACAATCTGAAGAATTCCGACCTCGGCCCGCAGGCGGTGGCTGATGCCTGCGGCATCTCCCTGCGTTACCTGCAGGTCCTTTTTCAGGACAGCAACCAGTCGATCAACGGCTTCATCCGCGACGCCCGGCTTGAACTTTGCGCCGAGGAGCTGATGTCGGTGACCAACATCAGCAGCGTAGCCGAGATCGCTTACCGCTGGGGCTTCGCCGACCAGTCCCAGTTCTGCAAGCACTACCGGACGCGGTTCGGCTGCGCACCGACGGATACCCGTCGCGAAGCAGCGAACCGGGCGGGCGGCTCTTCGGCCTCGCGAGAGCGCCACTAGTCCCGACGAAATCCGGGCCAATTCCACCATTCATGCAACGTCTCCCCGGCAAGGGGCGACGAAGGCGGGGCTTTGCCCGCAAGACCTTGCGAAGGAACTGTCATGAGCCGAATCAGAGTTGCCGTCGATGTCGGAGGGACTTTCACCGACATCTGCATCATGGACGAAGACAGCGGAGCGATCCGCATCGAAAAAACCGCCTCCACGCCTGACGATCCCATGCAGGCCATCATGAATGGCGTGGAGCAGGGGCGCATCGATCTTTCGGAGGTAACGATGTTCTCTCATGGTACGACGGTCGCCACCAATGCGCTGATCACCCGCCGTCTGCCGCGCACCGCAATGGTCTGCAGCGAGGGTTTTCGTGACGTTGTAGAGATCCGTCGCGCCAACAAGGAAGATCTCTGGGACACCTACAAAGATGTCGCCAAGCCCTATATCCCGCGCCGCGACCGGCTGACCGTCCGGGAACGGGTCAGTGCCGAGGGCACGATCCTGGAAGCGTTGGACGAAGAGGCCGCGCGCCGTGTCGCGGAGATTCTCAAGAAACGGCAGGTCAAGTCCATCGCCGTCTGCTTCATGAACTCCTATGTGAACGGCGCCAACGAGCGCCGCATGCGTGAGATCCTGAAGGAGGCAATGCCGGATCTGCCGGTCTCGATCTCCTCGGAGGTGATGCCGGAAATCTTCGAGCACGAACGTTTTTCCACCACCATGGCGAACGCCGTCTGCGCCCCGGTCGTCGTCGACTACGTGTCGCGTCTCGGAGAAAAGCTTGCCGACGCCGGATACAAGCGAGATCTCCTGTTGCTGCACAGCGGTGGCGGGGTCATGACGCCCGCGAGCGTCAAGGATTTCTCAGCCCGGCTCGCGGGATCCGGCATCGCCGCCGGCGCCATCGCAAGCCGCTTCATCGGAAATCTCTGTGGCTACCCGAACTCGATCGGCTTCGACATGGGCGGCACCAGCACCGACGTCTCGCTGGCCTTGAACGGGGAGTCGCGCATCACAAAGGACTGGTACATCGAATTCGGATATCCGATCCGCTTCCCCTCCATCGAGGTATTGACCATCGGTGCGGGCGGCGGGTCGTTGGCATGGCAGGACGAGGGCGGCAGCTTGCGCAACGGGCCGCAGTCCGCTGGCGCCTTTCCAGGTCCGGCCTGCTACAAGAATGGCAACCTCATTGCCACCAACACCGATGCCAATGTGGTGCTCGGCCGTCTCGGCACCAGCCTTGCGGGCGGCAAGATCACGCTCGACCCCGCTCTGGCCGCCGAGGCGGTTCAGGAGACGGTAGCGGAACCCTTCGGCATGGAACTCCACCAGGCGGCCGAGGCGATCATCGCCGTCGCCAACGCCAATATGGGCAATGCCGTCCGGCTTCTCTCCATCAGCCGAGGCTACGACCCGCGCGACTTTGCGCTGGTCGCATTCGGCGGTGCTGGCGCTTTGCACGGAGCGGCGGTGGCCAAGGAGCTTTCGATTCCAACCGTGATCGTACCGCCCAATCCCGGCGTTACCTCCGCGCTCGGTTGCCTTCTCGTCGACGTGCAGCACGATTTCTCCGAAAGCTTCATGGCCGATGCTTCGACTGTCTCGCCCGCCGAGATGCAGGCAGCCTTTGTTCTGATGGAAAAACAGGCGGTTGAGCGTCTGGGCCATGAGGGCGTGGCGCAGGAAGACATGGCGCTGCAGCGCACGGTCGAGATGATGTACCAGGGCCAATGGCGCTCGCTCGCGGTGTCAGCCCCGGCGCGGATCGAGAGCATCTGCCCGCTGATCGAGGCATTCCACAACGAACACGAACGCGAGTTCAACTACCGCCGCGAAGAGGCGCCGGTGTCGATCTTCCGCATCGCGGTCAAGGCGATCGGCATCGTCCCGAAAGCCGAGATACCGCGACACGAAGTCTTGCCTCATGTGCCCGAGCCGCTCGGCCGCCGCGGCGTCTGGTTCGACGGCGTATCTCATGATGCGGCTGTCTATGAACGCGACCAACTCAGCGCCGGCGCTGCCTTTGCGGGACCCGCCATCGTCGAACAGTTCGATTCCACCACCGTGGTTCCGCCGGGAATGAGCGCGACCGTCGATGGCTTCCTGAACATTCTCATCGTGACGAAAGGCTGAGACATGACAAAGCTGATTGAAACGGGCCCTGGCCTCGATCCGGTAACGTTCGAGGTGCTGAAGAACTCCTTCATCACCACCGTCGACCAGATGGCCGAACAGATGCTTCGCACCTGCTATTCCTTCGTCATCTACAACCGAGACTTTTCGAACGCCCTGCACGACGCCGATGGCAACTCCGTCGCCCAGGGCAACTACGACATCGCGGTCCATGTCGGCACACTGCACAACACGTGTAAGGAAGTGATCCGGGTCTTCGAAGGCGATATGGCACCCGGCGATGTCTACGCAATCAACGATCCTTATGCCGGCGGTACGCATTTCAGCGACGTTCGGCTCGTCCGGCCGATCTTCGATGAAGACAAACTGATCGGCTTCTCCCAGTCGAACGGACACTGGTCGGATCTCGGCGGCTCGGTGCCGGGCTCCTTCGACGTCACCGCCCGCGACATGTTCCGCGAAGGGCTGCGGATAACGCCGCTGCGCCTTTTCCAGCGCGGCCGCTTCTGCTCCGATGTTGCCAACATGATCGCGGCCAACACGCGCGATCCCGCATCGATCATTGGCGACATCCATTCCCAGGCGCAAGCGACGCAGGCGGCCGAGCGCGAACTGCTGCGGCTGGTCAAGAAGTACGGGCGCGGCCAGGTCATGCGCGGTATGGAGGAGGTTCAGGACTACGTCGAACGTGCCGTGCGAAAGCGTCTGGCGGAGCTGCCCGACGGCACCTGGGAGACGGTCGACTACATCGACCGGGATCTCGGTGCCGGCGAGGGCATGATCCCGATCCGCATCAAGATGACGATCAAGGGCGACACGATCCACTACGATTTTACGGGAAGCCACTCGACCATTGCCTCGATGTATAATTCCGCACCGGGCGCGACCTTCTCGGCCGTGGTCGCCGGCATGAAAACCTTCTTTCCGGACCTCCCGCTCAACAGCGGGTTTTACCGGATGATCGAGGTGACCGCGCCGAAGAACAGCATCGTCAGCGCGGAATGGCCGGTGGCGGTGACCGGGTTCCTGATGCCGTTTGAAAAGATCATGAACGCGATCTTCGAGATGTGGTCGAAGATCATGCCCGAACGCGCTATCGCCTGCGCCTTCAACCTCGAATATCTGCTGGCCGGGGGACGGGATGCGCGCAAACCCGAAAAGCCGATCTTCATGTTCTACGAATGGCTGCCTGGCGGCTGGGGCGGGCGCAACGGCAAGGATGGTGCCGATGTCACCACCGCCTGCTTCGGAACCGGGCTGATGTCGCAGCCGAACGAAGGCAACGAGCGGGTCAATCCCACTCGGACGCTCGAGTTCCAGATCAAGCAGGATTCAGCCGGGCCCGGCAAGTGGCGGGGCGGCGTCGGCGTGCAGAAGACCTCATTGCTGCTTGAGGCTGAAAATGCCGTCATGTCCTATATTTGCGACCGCGAGCGTGCTGTCGTCTGGGGTGTCGAAGGAGGCCTGCCGTCGATGCCCCACGGCTTGACCATGAAGCGCGCCGGAGAAGAGACCGAGATCTGGCTCGGCTCCGTATTCTCCGATTACTCCGTCCACACAGGCGACCAGTTCGCTCGTCCGACGGCCGGCGGCGGTGGTTTCGGCGATCCACTGCAGCGCGAGCCCCGCAAGGTGATGGAGGACGTGATCGACGACTACGTTTCCCTGGAGCGTGCCAGGACTGACTACGGTGTGGTGATCCGCGAAATCGACCGCGACCTGTGCCAGTACGAAATCGACGAGACGGCGACCGAAGCCTGCCGTACCGACATCCGGGCGAAACGGAAGGGCTGGGCACGCATGGATCCCGAGGAGGTCGCGCGCAAATACCGCTCCGGCGAGATCGATACGCTCGATGCGGTTCGGCACTATGCCGTGATCCTCGACTGGGAGACCGGCGAACTACTTCCCAAAACCACCGCCCAGTTCCGGGAGAGTTTTGAGAAACGGACCGTCACCCACTGGGTCTGAGCGCCAGCGAGCGCGCCGCAATCTTGCGGGCGCTCGCGGGATGCCAGAGTTATCTGTTTTTTCGATACCATATTCAAAGAATTACTATTTCACAGGAACCTAAAGCTGGAGCAACAATGTCGCAGCGCCGCGAAGGTTGGCTGCTCCGAGGGGTATGACAGATGGCACCAGGCGTGGGACGATCGTTCACCGCGGCCAGCACACTTGAAGAGGCAATGGCAGCACGCCGGCAGGGCGCGGTGGTGCTTGCAGGCGGCACCTGGATGATGCGTGATCCCCAACGCGGGGTCGACCTTCCCGACGCGGTGGTCGCACTCGACCGAATACCGGCCTTGTCCAAGGTCGAAATCGACTCGGACCATGTCGTGATCGGCGCAGCTGTTACCCACGCAGTCCTTGGCCGCGCATTGCATGGGGCAGCGGGCTTCGAAGGTCTGGTTGACGCGGCGGAGAACGCGGCCAATCCCGGTATCCGAAGGGTCGCCACCGTGGGCGGTAACCTTTGTGCCCTCGACTTTGCCGCCGCCGATCTCGCCCCTGCGCTTCTCGTCTGTGAGGCGACGGTGGAGCTGGAGACGTTCGAAGGCCCAAAACTCATCGGTATTTCGGATTTCCTCAAAGACAGGCATGCGCTGCTGGCAGAGGCGATTGTGACGAGAATTCATCTGCGCCGCGACCTTGTCGCAAGCGCGCATATCCGCCTGCCGCTTCGGAAGGCTGGCGACTATCCGGTCGCCGTCGTCTCGCTTGCGGTGGACAAGGACAAACGATGTCGCATCGCCGTCGGCTCGGTGGAGCCGGTAGCGCGGCGCTGGACGGCGCTCGAACAGGCGATGAGGGCAAGCCAGGCCTCCGCGCTCGATCCGGAGCGCGCTGCCGGGCTTGCACTAGAGCACAATGATTTTCAGGGCCGCGACGGCAGGGAAGCGGAGGGTTGGTACCGGCGCCAGGTTCTTCCGCCGCTGGTCAAGCGCGGTGTTGCCGCACTTCTCAAGACCGAGGGCCTGGCATGGTTGTGACATTCCAGCTGAATGGCGAGGACTGCAGCTTTCACGGCGATCCGATGACGCCGCTCGTCGACATCTTGCGGCGGGAACGATTCCTGACGGGGACCAAAGCCGTGTGCCGCGAAGGCTTCTGCGGCGCCTGCACGGTGCATGTCGACGACGAAGCGGTGCCGTCCTGCCTGAAGCCGATTGGCCTGGTCCAGGGGTGCGCGGTCACGACCATCGAGGGATTGAGCTCCGGAAACCAGGCGCTGCATCCGCTCCAGGCCAATCTAGAGGCCGCCGATGCCGTGCAATGCGGCATGTGTTTTCCAGGAATGGTTATGAGCCTTTCGGCGTTCGTGCGTGACAATCCGCATGCGAGCCGTCCCGACATCAAGGCCGCGATGGTCGGCAACATCTGCCGCTGCACCGGATATGAGCGGATCGTCGACACCGTGGCCGACTGCCTTGACCAAGCGCGGAAGGCTGGCCAGTCGGTGGGAGGCCTCCATGTCTGAGCTGTCCGCCACCGTGATGAATCTTCCCCGCCGCGATGCGCAGGACAAGCTGCGCGGGCGGACGAAATACACCAACGACCGGGTTCGCCCCGACATGTTGCATGCCGTGCTGCTGCGGTCGACCGTTTCCGCGGGGCGTATCCGCAAGCTCGACCTTTCGGCGGCACTTCGCTGTCCTGGCGTGCGCGCGGTGGCGACCGGCGCCGACGCGCCAGGCCTCTACGGCATCGGCATTGCCGACCATCCGCTCCTGGCCATCGACACCATCCGCTATCACGGCGAGCCGATCGCCGTCGTTGCCGCCGAAACGGAGAAGCAGGCGCGGGCGGCGCTTGCCGCCATCATGCTTGAGGTCGAGCCGCTGGTACCGGTGTCCACCATGGCCGAGGCACTCCAGCCCGCCGCCCGTCTCGTCCACGAGGGCTGGCGCGGCTATGAGGTGATCACCGAGGGCGGCGCACGTGCCGGCAACATCGCATGGGAGGCAAAATCCAGCCGCGGCGACGTCGATGCGGCCTTCGCCCGTCCCGACATACGCATTGTCGAGAGCAGCTTCACCGTCGGCCGGCAGAGCCATGTGCCTTTCGAACCGCGCGTTGCCATCGGCTCCTGGGAGGACGGCCGTGCTCACATCCAGACCTCGACGCAGGTGCCTTGGACAGTTCGCAACGTCACCGGAAGGGTCATGCAGCTTGCGCCCGGGCGTGTGCGGGTCACCGTGCCGCCTGTCGGAGGCGGGTTCGGCCTGAAATTCGATGCGTCCATCGAGCCGATCACGGCACTTCTGGCGCGGATGACCGGGCGCACGGTGGTCCTGGAAAACACCCGGCAGGAAGAGATGGCAACCTGCCTCTGCCGCGAGAATGCGGAAATCCGCATTCGCTCCGCTGTCACCGCCGAAGGATACATCGCCGGACGCGAGGCGGTCGTGCTGATGGACTGCGGCGCGTATGGCGGCGAACAGGTTTTCCTGACAACGATGACGGCGCACACGCTGGGCGGCAATTACAGGGTTGGCGCAACGCGGCTCGTCAGCCGCGCCGTATACACCAACACACCACCCAACGGCGCTTTCCGAGCTTGCAACGGCGTCTACAACACCTTCGCGTTGGAGCGACACACCGACGAAATCTGCGATGCGCTAGGCTTCGACCCAATGGAGTTCCGGAAGAAAAATGTCCTGGGAGATGGCGATCTCGGTGCCACGGGGCAGGTTTTCGAGGCCGACGTGCTGGGTCCGATGCTCGATCGCATGGAGACACTGCGCGCCAGCACCGGTACATCAGAGGCCGAGGCCGACGGCAGGCTCTATGGAATTGCGACCACGGTCGGCACATGGTTCGTTTTCGTCGGGCCTTCGGCGGCGACGGTGAATTTGAACGCCGACGGCAGCGCAACGCTGGTCACCTCGGGTGTGGAGATCGGATCCGGCACGATGGTGCAATCCCTGCCGCAGATCGTGGCTGGGCAGCTCGGGCTTGCTCCCGACCAGGTGATCGTGCGCGAAGCCGATACGGATGCCGCCGGTCTCGATGTCGGCGTTGGCGGTGGGCGCACCACCGTGTCCATTGGTGCCGCGAGCATCGCCGCCTGCGCGGAAGTGCGGGAGAAGCTGCTTCGGACCGCCGGCGAGATGCTCCAGACCCGACCGGAAGACCTGGTGCTGCGGGACGGTCGTGTCGAGATCACGGGACGTCCCGGTTCCGGCATGTCGATCCCCGCTGTCGTCGCCCATGCACAGGCAACCACTGGCCCGATCACCGGAAGCGGGGCCTTTGCCGCCAGGAACACTCCGGCAATGTCCGGCTGCGCGATGGGGCATTTCATCGATGCGCTCGACATTCCCGTCTTCGTCGTTCACGAGGCCGAGGTGGCGGTTGATCCGGACACCGGCCATGTCGAGGTGCTGGCCTATCGCGTAGTTCAAGATGTCGGCCGCGCGCTCAACCCGCGCGCCATCCTGGGCCAGATACAGGGCGGCGTGGTACAGGGGCTCGGCTATGCGTTGCACGAGGAGGTGACGCTCACCGCCGACGGATGCATCGCGCAGGACGATTTCGAGACTTATCGCCTGCCGCTGGCGCAGGATGTGGTTCCGGTCGCCGCCGACCTTTACGAGGGCGCGCCGTCGATGGGGCCTCTAGGCACCAAGGGTGCGGGCGAGGTCCCGATCCTGGCGGTGGGCGCGGCGATCGGCTGCGCTGTGGCACGCGCCATCGGCAAGCCGGTGCGGCAGCTGCCACTGACGCCGCCGCGCGTGCTTCGACTGCTGCATGAGCGCGAACCACCGCCGGAATTCCCGCACATCGCCCCCGGCTGGGCGTTGAACACTCTGGGCTGAGGCAAGTAAACCATGGTCACCCTGAACTGCGACATGGGCGAAAGCTACGGCAACTGGCGCTTCGGTGACGATGCCGGCATCATGCCTCATATCGATTGCGCCAACATCGCCTGCGGCTTCCACGCCTCCGATCCATGGACGATGCTGAAGACCGTGCGGCTCGCCCTTTCGCATGGCAAGCGGGTCGGCGCGCATCCCTCCCTTCCCGATCGTGAGGGGTTCGGCCGGCGCGAAATGAGACTTCAGCCGGAGGAACTGACAGCTGCCTTCCTCTATCAAATCGGTGCTCTGACAGGGATGCTGGCCGCCGAGGGCGGGCAACTCAGCCATGTCAAGCCGCATGGCATCATTTACGGCATGGCCGCGCACGACGTCGACACTGCCCGGGCAATTGCCGCGGCGGTCAAGCCGTTCGGCGTCCCTCTCTTCGGCATGGCGGGAACCTGTCACGAGACGGCGGCAGCCGAACTCGGCGTTGCCTTCGTGGGCGAGTTCTTTCCCGATCTTGCCTACGCTCCCGGCGGCAGCCTGATCATCCCGCGCGTCCAGTCGGCCATCGACCTGACGCTTGCCGAGCACCGCATGATGGGGGCGCTTACTCGAGGCGAACTCGTCACGACAGACGGCACGATCCGCCCGGTCGACTTCGACACCGTCTGCATCCACTCCGATCCGCCGAATGCGCGCGACGTCGCCGCGCTGATGCGGCGGATCATCGACACTCATTCCAACGGCCTGCCATGATTCATTCTCCCGAATCGTGAAAGCTCCACGCAAGGGACTCGAGGACTATCTCGAACTCACTGCCCGAACCATTTCTCCAAGCCGCTGAGGACTTCCATGGATGCGCTTTCCAACTCTCTCGCCGCCGCCGACATCGCCACCACCATGCACCCCTACACCAACCTGCGTCAGCACGAAGAAACCGGGCCGCTGATCATCAGCCGCGGCGACGGCATCCGTGTGTATGACGAACGCGGCAAGGAATACATCGAAGGGCTGGCCGGGCTCTGGTCGGTGGGCGTCGGCTTTTCGGAAAAGCGGTTGGCCGACGCTGCCTATCAGCAAATGCTGAAGCTGCCCTACTACCACACCTTCTCCTCCAAGGCGCATGAGCCATCCATCCGGCTCGCGGAGAAACTCGTGGAGATGACGCCGGAAAACCTGACGCGTGTCTTCTTCACGTCGTCGGGCTCGGAAGCCAACGACACCATCGTCAAGATGATGTGGTTCATGAACAACGCGCTGGGCCGGCCAAAAAAGAAGAAATTCCTGGCACGGACCAAGGGCTATCACGGCATCACCGTCGCCTCCGGCAGCCTGACAGGCTTGCCGGTCAACCATCGCGACTTCGATCTGCCGGCCATTCCCGTTCGCCACCTGACCTGCCCGCACTTCTATCGCTTCGGCATGGCAGGCGAAGACGAAGCCGCCTTCACGGCGCGCCTGCTCGCCGAGCTGGAAGCGGTGATCGCCGAAGAAGGGGCTGACACCATCGCAGCCTTCATAGGAGAGCCGCTCATGGCAGCCGGCGGCGTTCTGCCACCGCCGGTCGGGTACTGGGAAGGCGTGGAGAAAATCTGCCGGGCAAATGATATCATTCTGATAGCGGACGAGGTGATCTGTGGTTTCGGGCGGCTTGGTACGCCCTTCGGCGCTCAGAAATACGGCTTCACGCCTGATATCATGACGGTCTCCAAGCAAATCACGTCGTCTTATATGCCGCTTGCCGCCGTCATTTTCTCCGATGCGATCTATCAGGCGATCGCCGACAACACCGCCACGATCGGCAATTTCGGCCACGGCTTCACGGCGTCAGGTCATCCGGTCGCGACGGCAGTGGGTCTCGAAAACCTGGCCATCTTCGAGGAGCGGGACCTGATCGGAAACGCGGCCCGCCTCGAGACGTCGTTCCAGGCCGGCATCCGCTCATTTGCCGATCACCCGCTTGTCGGCGAAGCGCGGGGCACCGGTCTTATCGGCGCCGTTGAGCTGGTGGCAGACAAGGCGACGAAACGCCCCTTCGTCAAGGTTGGGCGCGCAGGGGGTATCGCAGCAGGCTTCGGCCACGAGGAAGGCCTCATCTTCCGCGCCATCGGCGATCAGCTCGCGCTCTGCCCGCCGATGATCTCGACAGAAGACGATGTGAAAGAAATCATGACGCGCATGGGCCGGACGCTTGAGCGCCTGACCGGTGCGGTTGCCAAGGAGGGACTTGAATGACCCGCATGAAAGCCGAACCGGTCGTCCATATCGACGACGAACGCTTTCGGGTCACCGAATGGCGCTTTGCCGCCGGGGCCGAGACCGGCTGGCACATCCATGGCCATGACTACGTCATCGTGCCGCTTACGGACGGCAAGCTCGGTCTCGAAGGCCCGGACGGCGCGCAGTCGCAAGCCGCCCTCACTCAAGGGGTGCCCTATTCGCGGCGGACGGGTGTGGCCCACAACATCATCAATGCCGGCGATGCGCCGCTGGCCTTCCTGGAGGTCGAGGTCGTTGAGGCCGGCGATCTCGCAGCCAGGCGGCTCGCCGTGCTTGACCGGTTCCTCGCTGCCTGGAACGCTCGCGATGTGGGCGCGCTGATGGACTGCATGGCTGAGAATTGCGCTTTCCACGGCTCGGCCGGACCCGATGCCGAAGGGCGCAAGCATATGGGGCGTGACGCCGTGCGCGCCGCCTATGCAGCGCTGTTCGATGCTTTCCCGAAGGCCGCGTGGACCAGGGGACGGCACGTCGTGACGGGCGACACCGGGCTTTCATCATGGCGCTTCGTCGGCACCACGGCAGCGGGGCAGCAAATCGAAGTCGACGGCTGCGATATCTTCGCTTTCTCGGGGGAGCTCATAGCGCTCAAGGATTCCTACCGCAAAGCGCGAGGGTAGCGAAAATCTGAATTCATCGGGCGACGAAGGGCGGTCCAAGCGGGCCGCCCTCGTTTTTTGTCCAAAGGCAAGATCCTACGAAAGGGCCGGGCTTACCCGGCCCATCTTCTTACTTGAGCAAGGCTTCCATCGGTACCGGCTCGGAAATCGTCCAGTTGCCTACAACACCCGGCTTGCCGGCCTTGGTCTCGACGATCAGGTACCGCGTCTGGTTCTGGTGATGCAGTTCCGGCGTGAAGGTACGAGGCCCGAACAGCGTCGGCTCGTTCTTCATCTTCTCCAGTTCCGCGACGACGGCGTCGGCATCGGTCGTGCCTGCACGCTCCACCGCCTTGGCCCAGACGTCGACCATGACGTAACCCGGAAAGACATACTGGCTCGAGGGATCGGCGCCTGTCTTCGCCTTGTAGGTGGCATTGAACTTCAGCACTTCCGGATTGGGATCGTCGCCATAGATCGATCCCTGAACGGGGACGTAGAAGTTCGTCAGATCGGGCACAGCGGATAGCCAATAGCTACCGTCGACGCCCGAGCCATTCAGGATCATGGAGTTGATGCCCGCGGCACGAAGCTGCTTGATGGCCGAAACAGCGCCCGGCATCATTGTGCAAAGCATGATCGCATCCGGCTCCTTCGGCAGAGACTTGATGCGGGTGATCTGCGCGGCGATGGAGGCGTCCTCGTTCTTGAAGGTGTCTTCACCGACAAGCTTCGCGCCCTGGGCTTCGAGCTTCGGCATCATCCAGTCGAAGCCGTCGCAGATGCCCTTGTTGTAGGCCGTCCAGGTATCGAGCAGACGGTAGAAGTCCTTTGCGCCTTTTTCCTTGAATGCCCACTCGGCCATGGTCGCGCCCTGCACGGGCGCCAGCACCGACGCGGAGAAGCTGTGCGGGCCGACACCCTGGATACCGGCCTTGACCGATTCCGCGCACAGGAAGAAGGAGATACGGCCCGCGTCCTCGGCCGCGAGCGCAGCCGGCGATCCGAAGTCGTAGTCGCACGAGACGACCACGAGATCCGCGCCCTGGTCGAGCACGGAGAGGCCCGCCTTGGCGCCTTCGGCCCGGTCGGACTTGGTGTCGGCCTTGACGACCTTGATCTGCTTTCCAAGCAGACCGCCAGCCGCATTGATCTCGTCGATGCGGATCAAGGCCGCCTCCTGCGCAGGCTTGTCATAGGCTTCCATGAAGCCCGACTCCGCAGTGGCGAAGCCGATGACGATGGTCTTGTCATCGGCCAGGGCCGGGTATGCGATGGACATCGAGGCCAGAGCGGTTGCGACAATTCTCATTTTGTATGTCATGCACGTCTCCTTTTTGTTTTCCGGTCGGGCTTGTGCCGCCGGTCACTTGTTGCGACTGCTGCGGGGTAAGGTGATCTCGCGGTTGCCCATGAGTCCGGATGGGCGAAGCGCGAGGATCACGATCATGATGACGCCGAGGGCTATTTCCTGAACCCCTTTCGGGAGGGCGAAAGTGGACTCGCCGAGCGATACGCCTGCCTCCAGCCAGCGCAGCGCCTGGATAAGGGCGGACAGCAGGACGACACCCACCACACCCCCCGACAGGCTGCCCATGCCGCCGACGACGAGCATGGAAAGGGTGATGAAGGTGAGACCGAGATAGAATGTGTCGGGTGTGACCACGCCGATGGAATGAGCCATGAGCGCACCGCCCAGCCCCATCACCGCGCCTGATATGACGAATGCCACCAATCTTTCCCTGGGAATGTCGATACCGGAAGCCGCGGCGGCGGTGGGCTCGTCGCGGGCAGCACGAAGGGCCAGGCCGGACCGGGAGATCGCGTGCGCCCAGGCGATGAAGATCGCGACCACGGCGCCGATGAGATACGGCCAGATCACGCGTACGATCGGAATGCCGACGACCGATGAGGTCGCTCCGGTCACGCTCTCCCAGTTGGAATAAATTGTGTTGATCATGGCGAGCATCGCGAAGGTCGCGATCGAAGCCGCGATGCCCGATAATCGCATCAGCACCCGCCCGAAGATGAGAGCGGCGAGGGCGGCGAACAATGCTGCCAGCATAGCCGATTGCCAGTACGGCAATCGGGTCGCCAGCAGCCATTCGGGCAGTCCCGGCAGCGAACCGCGTTTCATCATCGGATTGATGGTGAGCCACGCGGCCGCGTAGGCGCCAAGGCAGGTGAAGCCGATATGCCCGAAGCTGAGAACGCCCGAATTCCCGATAAAGATGTATAGGCCCACGACGAGGATGACACGGACGAACACGTCGATCACCGTCTGGTTGAAGGGCCGCGATCCGGTCATCACCGTGATCAGCGCGATGGCCAGCAGCAGCAGAGAAAGCAGGACCGGTGTCAGGATTGTGCGGCGGGCAAGCGCGAAGCGGGCGGGCTTTCGCTCGGCAGCCGGGGCACCGGCAGCGGTAGAGTTGGTGAGGGAGGCGACGACACCCATGAAATCAGATCCTTTCCTTGGTGCCGCGCGCGGCAATAAGCCCCTGTGGGCGGAAGAGGAGGACGAGGATGACCGCTCCATAGACAAAGGCATCGCGGAATGGCCGGGCGTCGATGGGCAGCATGACTTGCATGATCACCGAGGCGGCACCCAGCAGGAAGCCGGCGAGCACGGCTCCCCCGAGGCTGCCGAGGCCGCCAATGACGGTGGCGATGAAGGCCATCAACATGATCGAGGCGCCCATCTGGATGTCCAGCGTGCCTGTCTGGGCGCCAAAGATCAGTGCAATGGCGGCGGCCAACGCGCCGGAGAGGGCGAACGCGCCCATGATAACCCGGTTCGCACGCACACCCAGCATTCGGGCCATCGAGAAGTTCTCGGCCGCCGCCCGCATCTCCAGGCCGAAGCGGGTTTGACGCAGGAACAGTGTCAGGCCGATCAGGATGACCATCGTGGCCACGATCGTTATGAGCTGGAGGAGGGGAAGCCTGGCACCAAGGATCTCCACCGGCTGGGACAGTTCGGGCAGCAGCGAGATCGATTTCGGCCGACTGGAGAAAAGCATGAGCAGGAAGTAGCGAATGACGAAACCGAGCGCGAAGGAGGCGATCATCATGGTTGCCGGATTTGCCTGACGGAACCGCCTGAAGACGACGATTTCGCACAGCACCGACAGCCCGGCCCCGCAGAGGAGCACGAATGGCAACAGCAGGTACCACGGCAATTGGCCGGCGAAGACGATGGCCATTGCGTCCGTAGACGGCCATAACAGGGCGAAGACGCAGAAGGCGATGACGTCGCCATGCGCGAAGTTCACGAGCCGCATGACGCCGAAGATGAGGGCAATGCCGAGCGCCCCGAGCGCGTAGAGCGAACCAAGCGAGAGTGCGTCGAACAGGATCTGAAGCATCTCAATTGTCCTCGTAGCCGAAATAGGCAGCCTGGATCGCCTCGCCATTGCCGAGCGTCCGCGCGTCGCCATCGAGCACGATCTGTCCGCCACGCATCAGGATCATCCGCCCGCCCACCATCATCGCCCGGGCCGAGCTCTGCTCAACGATCAGGAGCGTGAGCTGGCGCTGCGCACGCAGCGCGATCAGCCGCTCGTAGACCTGGTCGTTGATGTTGGGGGCGAGGCCCAGTGAAGGCTCGTCGATGGCTACAAGCCGCGGATTGGTCATCAGCGCGCGGCCGATGACCAGCATTTGCTGCTGCCCGCCGGACAGCAATCCCGCCTGCCCGTGCCGCCTCTCTTTCAGCATCGGGAAGGTTGCGTAGACGGCTTCGAGTTCGTCGGCCGCTCGGCTGCGCCAGCCGCGTTCGCGGGCGTGCATGCCGGTTCCGACCAGAAGGTTCTCTTCGGTCGTCAGCGAGCCGAAGACATCGCGCCCCTCCGGCACCATGGAGAATCCGAGCCGGGCGATGTTCTCCGGCGCCTGGCCGGTGATCTCATGACCTGCAAGGTCGATCCGGCCGCCCGCCACCGGCGTAACACCGGCGATCGCGCGCAGCAGCGAAGACTTCCCGGCTCCGTTCGGGCCGGTGATGAACAGGATTTCTCCCTCGTCCATGGAGAAGGAGACATTGCGGACCGCCGTGAGACGGCTGTAGCGGATGGTGATGTCGGAAAGGGCGAGCAGGCTCATTCCATCGCCTCCAGCACAGGCAGGTCGGTGTTCGCGGCCGTGCCCATATAGGCGTGGCGCACCTTCTCGCTGTCGCGGATCGCGGCAGGCGGTCCTTCCTCGATAATCGCTCCGGAATCGAGCACGACGATATGCTGGCAAAGGCCGAGCACCAGCCCGACATTGTGCTCGATGAGCAGGACACCACAGCCGAGATCGCTGGCGATGTGTCTTATCAGGGCGGAAAGCTCCCGCGCCTCCAGTGCGCTCATGCCAGCCGCGGGCTCGTCGAGCAGGATGTATGCGGGCCGTCCCATCAGGGCGCGGCCAATGGCGACGCGGCGCTCGTCCGTGTATGGCAACGTTCCGGCGATGCGGGTACCCAGCGCACCGATGCCTATCCAGTCGAGCATCGCTTCCGCTTCGGCGATGGCAGCGCGCCGGCTCATTCCCAGGCCAACGCCGGTCACTTCCAAATTGTCCAACACAGGCAGGTCGCGGAAGAGCCGCCCACCCTGAAAGGTGCGGGCAATGCCGCGCCGCCGGACCTGATGCGGCTTGAGACCCGTGAGTGCTTCCCCGTCGAGCTTGATGGTGCCTTCCGTCGGTGCCTGGAAGCCGGTCAGCACGTTGACGAGCGTGGTCTTGCCAGCGCCATTCGGGCCGATGAGGCCACTGATGCGGCCGGGCGTAATTTGGAGGTCTACCGATGACAGGGCCTTCAGCCCCGCAAACGATACCGAGACGTTCTCCGCGCTCAGATGACTCATGACCCTTTCCTTCTTTCTACCGACGGAAAGGCGCGAAGCATCCGGCCTTGCGGCCAGCCACGTTGCAAATGTCTTCCCCTGTCGGTTCCGGCGGTCTCTAGCGGACTGCTCGGGTGCCAAATTCACGCCGTTGCCCGGCGTCGTCTTGTCGTTTCGCGCACCGGATTTTGTCTTCCGCCACGCGCGGTCGGTTTTGGCCGGCCGATCTCCTCGCCTCCGGCTCCTCCGCCGGCATTCCCGGCTGACGTCAGCCGGCCAGATGCCCTTCAGCACGCGCCAGCGCGGCGCGCTGTTCGGTTCGCGCGGCAAGCGCGTCTTCCAGCGTCACCGGGACGAAGCGCGCCGGGGTGTGCGGCTGGAGCTGGGCGATAAGGTCCATGTCGGCCGATATCACCACGCCCAGCATCATATACCCGCCACCCGAAACCGCGTCCCGGTGAAGAACGATCGGCTCCGTGCCACTCGGCACCTGGACGGATCCGTAAGGATAGCAGGCATCGACGATGTTCGAGGGGTCGGAGCCCGCACCGAAAGGCTGCTCGCGCTCGACGAATTCCAGCGGCGTTCCGCCGCGGAAGCGATAGCCGATACGGTCGGCTTCGGGCGCGACCTTCCAGGTTTCCTCAAAGAACCGATTGCCGGCAGCCTCAGTGATCCGATGCCAGTATATGCCGGGAAGCATTCTGAGTTCCGCCGGACTATTGCGCGCGCGGCGCAGATTTGCAGGCAGTGAAAGACCGGCTTTGCCGGAACCTTCGCCGAGGGGAAGCTCATCGCCCGCTTTCAGCGTGCGGCCCTGATGGCCGCCAAGCGCGCCCAGAATGTAAGTCGAGCGCGAACCGAGAACCACGGGTACGTCGATGCCGCCGGAGACGGCCAGATAAGCGCGCGCGCCGCCCTTGAGGAAGCCGAAAGAAAGTCGGTCACCGGCCTTCACCGGAAAACTTTCCCACGTCGACCGTTCCTCGCCATTGAGTTTGGGTGGGAGCTCTCCACCTGTGACGGCGACGACCGCGGATTGGGTGAATTCGAGTTCGGGACCCATGAAAGTGGCTTCGAGCACCGCGGCACCCGGATCGTTGCCGACAAGCAGGTTTGCGATGCGTGTCGCAAAGCGGTCCATGCCGCCGCCTTCTGGAATGCCGACATGATAGTGGCCGGGTCGGCCAAGGTCCTGCACGGAAGTGGAGAGGCCGGGAGAGATTACCTTAACGGCCATTGATAAGCTCCATCAGCTTTGCATTGGTGCCGTAAATGTCGCTGTTGAAATCCTTCAGGCTGAAGGTGCACTCGCGAACCGTCGGCTGCCACCGATTGGCTTCGATTTCCTCAAGCGTGGCGTCGTAGTCATCGCGGCCAATGGCCTTGAACTTGACGATATCGCCTGGCTTGAACAGGCACATGTCATCGGCGAGGTAGCGCACCTTCCTGGTCGGGTCGTAGATCGGGGCCGGGGTTATGCCATACATCTGGTAGCCGCCAGCGCCGCGTACCGAATAGATCGCTGCAAAGCAGCCGCCATGGCCAATGGTGAGCTTGGGAGTGTCGGTGCGTGGACGCAAGTATTTCGGCGCCTGAATCTGTTTCTTGCGCTCAACCATCTGGTACAGGAAGGGCAGTCCGGCGACGAAGCCGACCATCGATACGAACCAGGGCTGGCCGGAATAGGCCTCGATAAACTCTTCCACCGTGGCGTAGCCGTTGATGCGTGCCGAATATTCAAGATCGGTGGAGGAGGGGTCCTGATGGCGCTCGCGGAAGCGCAGGCAGGTTTCACGCGTCCATGGATCCTGGAAATAAACCGGCAGTTCGATGATCCGGGTCTTCAGCACCGGGTCCGACTTCGAGGCGGCCTCTTCCATCGACTTCAGTTCGCTGAGCAAATCCTGCGGCTTGACGATGTCGGGGTTGAAGCGAATCTGGAAGCTGGCGTTGGCTGGGCAGATCTCGGTGACGCCTCGGATGCCTGCCGTACGCACCGCATTGGTCATCGAAAGGCCGGTAAAGAAGGAGGTGAGCGACATTTCTTCGGACACCTCGCCGAAGATATGTTCGTCACCGCCGAAGTTGAATCGTATCGACATCGGTCCTCCTTAACCCGCCAATGCTGCGGCGTTTTCGATGAGCCAGCCTTCCAGCCAGCGGGTATGCACGTCTCCCGCCCGCATCGCCGGATCGGCGGCCAGCGCAAGAAACAGCGGCTTGGTGGTCTTGAGCCCGCCGATCTTCAACTCGTTGAGCGCGCGGATCAGGCGCACTATCGCCGCCTCGCGCGTCTCTGCATGCACGATCAGCTTGGCAAGCAGCGAGTCATAAAAGGGCGGCACCTGATAGCCTTGATAGAGCATCGAATCGAAGCGTACGCCCGGACCGCCGGGAATGCGAAGCTCGGCCACCTGCCCGGGGAATGGAGCGAACTCCTTCGCCGGGTCTTCGGCATTGAGCCGGACTTCGATCGCATGCCCTTTGACGGAGACATCGCTTTGCCGGATCCGCAGCTTCTCGCCGCCGGCGATGCGAAGCATCTCCGCAACGAGGTCGATGCCGGTGATCGCTTCGGTGACCGGGTGCTCGACCTGGATACGGGTGTTCATCTCGATGAAGTAAAAGCGGTCTGCTTCATCGTCGTAAAGATACTCTACCGTGCCGGCACCAGAGTATTTGACCGCCTTGGCCAAGGCGACCGCTGAAGCGCAGAGCTCTTCGCGCAGCCTGTCTGAAAGTGCGCGCGACGGCGCCTCCTCCCAAACCTTCTGGCGTCGCCGCTGCAGCGAGCACTCCCGCTCGTAGCAGTGGATGGCATCGCTTCCGTCTGCCAGCACCTGCACCTCGATATGGCGGGCCTTGCCGATCACCTTTTCCATGTAGAGACCACCATCGCCAAAGGCGGCGAGGGCTTCTGCTTCGGCCTGAGGAAAGGCTTGTTCGAACTCGGCAAGCGAGTTCGCGATGCGGATGCCCCGCCCGCCGCCGCCTGCCGCCGCCTTGATCATCACCGGAAAACCGGTTGCGGTCAGCACCTCGTGGCCAGCCTCGAGGCCCTCGACCCGGCCAGCCGAGCCTGGCACGACGGGGACACCTGCAGCGGCAGCGGCCGATCGCGCCGAGACCTTGTCTCCCATCATCCGGATCGCATCTCCCGACGGGCCGACGAAGACCAATGCAGCGCCTGTGACCGCGTCGGAAAACGCGGCATTCTCGGCAAGGAACCCATAGCCTGGATGAACACTGTCGCAACCGGTGTCGCGGGCAGCCTTCAGAATTGCTTCGACATTGAGATAGGACTTCTTTGCAGCTGGTGGGCCGATGTTGACCGCTTCGTCCGCAAGCTGGACGTGGAGCGACTCGGCGTCTGCGGCCGAATACACCGCCACGGTGGCGATCCCCAGATCTTGCGCGGCCCGGATGATCCTGACCGCTATCTCGCCCCGGTTGGCAACCAGAAGCTTTTTCAGCATCAGTCGAGATCCGCAATAGGTGCGCCGGCCATGATGGGATCCTCATTGTCGGCAATGAAGCGGATGTTCGTACCGGCCGTCTCGGCCCTCACTTCGTGGAACGACTTCATCACTTCGATGAGACCGATTACGTCTCCGGCGGACACCGCGTCGCCATCCGCCTTGTATGGCGGCTGGTCTGGCGAAGCGCTGCGATAAAAAGTGCCGGGAAGAGGTGAAAGAATCTGGGCCATAAAAAGCTCCGGAAAACTGCGGACAGACTAATCTGGAACCGCCCGCGCGGGCGGGTTCGGTCGAGTTCAGTGCCAGGGGGCGATTGCGGTGCGCACGGCCCGGGCTATTTCGACGGCGTTCGGCGTATCGGAATGCACGCAGATGGTTTCGCAGCGTACAGGGAAGAAACTGCCGTCCTCTGCCGTGCCCTCGCCCTCCCTGATGGCGCGTACGCACCGCTCGGCCATCTCTGCGGGGTCCTTGGCGTCATGAACGCGTGTCAAGATCAGCTTGCCGGAGGCATCGTAGTCGAGATCGGCATAGAACTCAGCGACAAATGGGATACCGCGCTCTTGATAGATCTTCTCATGCAGGGTGCCCGTCATGCCGAAGAGGGGTACGCCGAAAATCTCTGCCGCGTCGCACACGCCATGGGCTATTGCCTCCTGCTGCATGGCCATGAAGTAGAGGCTGCCATGCGGCTTGATGTGGTGGAGTTCCACACCCTCGGCCTTGAGGAAGCCGGCAAGCGCTCCCACCTGGTAAATGATGGTGTTTCTGACTTCTTCGCGGGTCATCCGCATCTCGCGCCGGCCGAAACCCTGAATGTCGGGCAAGCCTGGATGGGCGCCGATCTTTACGCCACTCGCCTTGGCGCTGCGGACGGCGGTGTGCATGTGATCCGGATCGGAAGCGTGAAAACCACAGGCGACATTGGCAACGTCGATGATGGGCATCATGCCCATATCATCGCCAACCTTGTAGAGGCCAAAGCTTTCGCCCATGTCGCAGTTTAGCGTCACCGCCATCACATTGTTACCCCTCGAAGCTGCCGTCTTTGCGGCGTTGCAGCATTTTTTGCGCATGCGAGGGCATTTGTGAAATAGTAGTTTATTGATTGTCATATCAAAAAAACAGATAATGGTTCTGGGCCAGGGCGCACCATGTCCATCACCTTGAAACAGCTGGATTATTTTATCGCGACCGCCGAGAGCGGACAGGTCAGTCATGCCGCGGTGGAACTCAACATCTCGCAATCGGCGGTCACTGCGGCGATAAAGACGCTTGAGGCTGACCTGGGCGTACGGCTTTTGGAGCGTAACCACGCTGGCGTAAGACTGACGATGGAGGGCGCGCGGTTTCTTGAACATGCGCGTGTTATCACCGGGGCCGTCGCTGCCGCCGTCCGAAGCCCGTTGCGCGATAGGAAAGGCCTGGCGGGCAAGCTGCGGCTGGGCATGACCTACACGGTCGTCGGCTACTACATGTCGCGCCACTACGCGCGCTTTCGAAAGACCTATCCCGAGATCGAGGTCGAGGTGCTGGAACTGCCCCGAGACGCTCTCGAAAGCGGGTTGATGTGCGGGGACATCGACATGGCCGTGATGCTGGTGTCGAACCTGGAGCACACCAAGGAGTTGGCGCAGGAGGTCTTGATGCGGTCGAACCGCCGGCTCTGGCTTTCGGCTGATCATCACCTCCTCGCGCGGCAGGAGATCAGCCTCGCCGATGTGGCGGCGGAAGATTATGTCATGCTGACGGTTGACGAGGCACGCACGACGGCCGCCCGTTACTGGGATGCCGCGGGCCTTTCGCTCCGCGCCGTCCTTACCACCAGTTCGGTCGAGGCCGTGCGGTCGCTCGTGGCTGCCGGCATGGGGGTCACTGTCCTGTCCGACATGGTTTACCGCCCCTGGTCCTTGGAGGGGCAGCGCATCGAAGTGCGCGGGCTTGTCGAGCCCATCCCCACTATGGACGTTGGCCTTGCCTGGTCGCGTGACAGATCAATCGAACCGGCGGCTGCGGCCTTCCGGGCCTTTATGTCCGTAACCATGGGCGGCGGCGGCTAACCTCCTGCCGCCAGTCAGGCGCTATGGCTGGTTGAGCAGCGGAGCATGCCGCGCGCAGGAGCTGATGCCTCGCATCATCAAGGGGGATTTCACCTTTGTCGCAAATTACCTCGTCATCGTCGTCCCTCAGGTTGCTCCCGACAAACAGAAGGAATTCTTGGACAGTCTTATTGGTCCACCTCGGACCGGAACCGGAGAAGTTTCTCATCGGCGGGCGGTGACTTCACGGTTGCGGGCTACGATCTGCTCGTGGCGGAGGGGAGGCGTCGCCTCGATGAAGCCCTTGATCAGCGCGTCGCGAATTCCGGGTGCGCGCGCCTTTTCCGCCGTGGACAGCGCATCCTGAAGATCAGGCAACGTCAGTTCCGTGCAGTAGGCGGGCGTGCCCGGTTGCTCAGCGCATGGTGCGCGGATCTATTCCGTATTGAGCGGACATCCAGAGGGTCGCGCAGGGCGGTGCTGCCGACGGAGCAGTCCGCCTCGAAACTCGTATAGCTCGCGGCATCTACTGACGGCGCGCGCCAGGCGCCAGGCAGGTTGCGGTGCCCGTTGTCCGGATGCATGCCGGTATCATCTGCCTGATCATCGTGTCCTCGTTTCGCTCGCTAATGCCGACCTGTTAGAATAATCGACCGGGGGCTATATGGAGACTCTCTCCGATTCGGCTTTTAGATACGGAGAGTGTCTCCGGTATTCAAGGGTTCAAGGTCAGTAATGTCGCAATTTTCGGTCGCGTCAGCCCTGCGCAGGGACGCGCAGCATAATCGGGCGCACATTCTCGAGGTGGCGCGACAAGCGTTCGGCAACGACAGTGTTGACGTTTCGATGGATTCTATTGCGAAGCTGGCGGGCGTGGGAGCAGGGACGCTCTACCGCCATTTTCCAAACAAAGACGCCCTGCTGGCTGCGCTGTTAGTTCTTCATTATGAAGGCCTCGACCATCGTCGCGTTGAAATCGAAGCCGGGGAGAGCGATGCAGGCCGCGCACTCGAACTCTGGGTTGAAGCTCTCGGCGACTGGATGCTGGCTTATGAGGGCTTGCCTGAACCGTTACGGGCGGCTTGCCGAGTAGAATCCCCGCTGACGCCGACCTGCCATGCTGTCATCGCGACGACGGAGCGAATCCTGAAGGCTGCACAGGACGAAGGGCTTGCACGACGGACGATGACCGGGCGCGACATCTTTTTCGGGGCACTGGCGATCGCTTGGGCGAGCGGCGCAACGGCAGCGGGCGAAGACATCCGCAACGTGCTTCGCGACATTCTGAAGAACGGGTGGATGGAACCGAAAACAGCACCGGGCGGCCGACCTTAGTCTGCCTATCCGACTGTGCAGCCTCTCGAATTTAATCACGACCGCCGCTAGCGGGTGTGCATCAAACAAGTGCTCTCTGACAGGCGGCCGCTGGGCTTGGGAAGGAGCGGCGTGTGAGGGCGGCAATTGGTCGGCCGCCCGCAGCCGCTTGCACAACCGCGATAGCAAAACCTTGGCATGATGAGGAAGAATATTGGACGAGCGGGGGTTTTCTGTACCTCTTGACCAAGCGTGAGCACTCGTCTTGGCGCTATGCTATCATTTCTGATCCCGCTTCCTGAAAACGGGGGATCCCGCAGAGCCTGAGGCAAGTCACCACTTCGTCCAGGATGATATCCAGTGCCTTGGCCACGCCGGGCTCGCCAGCCACGGCGCCGAACAGGGCGGCCCGGCCGATCGCCGCGACGGTGGCGCCGCGTGCCTTGGCCTTGACGATGTCCGTGCCCGTGCGGATACCGGAATCGATGAGGATCGGGATTTGGGCGCCAAGTGCCTGACGGATAGCGGGCAGGGCATCGATGCTCGATACAGCACCGTCGAGCTGGCGGCCTCCATGGTTGGACACCCAGATGCCATCGGCACCAGCCGCCACCAGTCGCGACGCATCGCCCGGGTGCAGGACGCCCTTGACCAGCAGCCGGCCTTTCCACCAGTCGCGGATCTGGCGGAAATCGTCCCAGTCGAAACCTGCATGGAGGCTGCCGCCAACACGCGCGGCGATCGTCAGGCCGGCGCTGTTGTCACCGAGATAGCCGCGGACGTTCTCGAACTGGGGCAGACCGCCGCGCAGCAGGCGCAGCGACCAGCCAGGATGAAGCATGCCTTCCCAGAGATGCCGGGCCGAAGGCCGCAGTGGGATAGATATGCCGTTCCTAAGATCCTTTTCGCGCTTGCCACCGGCTTGCAGATCAACGGTCACCACCAGCGTCGAATAGCCAAATTCTTCCGCTCGCCTCACCAACTGGCGATTGAAGTCGAAATCCTTGAGCACATAAAGCTGGAACCACAGCGGCCCCTGTACGGCTCGCGCCATGCCTTCGATGCTGGCCGTGGCCATGGTGGAGAGCGTGTAGGGGATGCTGCGAGCGGTTGCCGCCCTCGCGATGGCAATGTCGGCTCCGGGCCTGACCAGCGCGCAGGAGCCCATCGGGCTGATCACCAGCGGTGTTGGCAAGGTCTCGGACCAGAGCGTCGTGGAAACGTTCGGATGCGAAACATCGGTAAGCACGCGCGGCAAAATTCTGATCTTTTCGAAATCGCTTCGATTGGCTTTGAGGGTGAGTTCTTGCCCCGCCCCGCCATCGATGAATTCGAAGACGGATTTCGGCAGACGACGACGGGCAAGCGTGCGAAAGTCCTCGACCGAAACCTGGCGATCGAGAGCGCCCATCTCAGGTCTGGACCCTGTGCCGGCCGGCGATGAAGAATATCCGGCGCATGAGCGTCTGGCCGACCTTGCCAGGTCCAACAAGATTTATCCTTGGCTTGGTCATATCAGTCGCGCCCGGCAGCGAGCCGGTCGCAGACCGAACGGGTTATCTCGCTGGTCGACGCCCTGCCTTTCAGATCGGCGCTCAGAAGCCCGTTGGCCAGGCAGTCCTCGGTCACGCGACGGATGCGCGCTGCGGCCTGGTTGAGTCTCTCGTCGCCATGCTTGTGGCCGAGCCAGTCGAGCATCGAGGCTGCCGACAGGATCGTCCCATACGGATTGGCGATACCCTGGCCGGCAATGTCGGGCGCCGAGCCGTGCGCGGCCTGGAAGAAGCCGTTGGCCGCGCCGATCTCGGCTGAAGGCGCCATGCCCATCCCGCCCACCGTCGCGGCGGCGAGGTCGGACAGGATGTCGCCGAACATGTTCTCGCTGACGATGACGTTGAAATGGCCCGGTTTCACCACGAGATGCATCGCCATGGCGTCGACCAGCGCGTGCTCGGTCGCGATATCGGGATAGTCCTTCGCCACTTCGTCGAAGACGGAGCGAAAGAAGGCATAGCTGCGCAGCACGTTGGCCTTGTCGCAGCAGGTCACCCGGCGCACGCCGTCACGGGGCGCGCCGCCCGACTGGCGCGCCAGTTCGAAGGCCTTGCGTGCGATGCGCTCGATGCCGGAGCGGGTCTGCACCAGCGTGTCGACCGCCACTTCGCCGCGCAACAGCGCGCCCGATCCCCGCGCGGCGTAAAGCCCTTCGCTGTTCTCGCGCAAGATGATGTAGTCGATACCGCCGGCCTTCACTCCGCTCAACGGGCTCGGCACGCCCTCGAAAAGCCTGACGGGGCGGATGTTGGCATAGAGATCGAGTTCGAAGCGCAGCCTCAGCGTGAAATCCAGGCCTGCTTCGGTCCCATCGGGATGGATGACGCCCGGCAAGCCGCCCGCACCATGCAGGATGGCGTCCGCCTCGCGGCAGGCCTGGAAGGTCGGCTCGGGAAAGCTCTGGCCGGTCTTCAGGAAATGCTCGGCTCCGGCCGGGTATTCGCTGAAGTGCAAGGGGCTGCCGGGACCGAGCGCTGCTTTCACCACTTGAACCGCTGCGGCGCAGACTTCCGGGCCGATGCCGTCGCCATGCACCACGGCGATTTCGTAGACAGGCTTCATCGCCAACTCCCAAATGGTCTAACGCTCAGATGCACTTGCCGCCATCGACGTTGAGGTCGACGCCGGTGATCATGCTGGCCTCGTCGGAGCACAGGAATGCCGCGGCGTTGCCCATGTCCGCCGGCGTAGACAGCCTGCCGATCGGAATGGTGGCGACGACGCGGGCGCGGTTCTCTTCGCCGGAGCCGATGAAAGTGGACAGAAGTGGCGTGTCGCCGGCAACCGGATTGATGGCGTTGACGCGGATGCCGAAGGGGGCGAGTTCCACGGCCATGGCCCGGGTGGCGGCAATCGCCCAGCCTTTGGAAGCATTGTACCACGTCAAATTCGGGCGCGGCGAGACGCCGCCGGTGGAGGCGACGTTGAGGATGGCGCCTGATTTGATGGATTTGAAATGCGCGACGACCGCACGGGCGCCATTGTAGATGGATCGCATGTTGACGTTGGCGATCCGGTCGAACATCTCTTCGTCCATCGTCTCGAGCGCCAAGGGCGGCTGGGCCACGCCGGCATTGTTGACCAGTATGTCGAGACCGCCAAAGGCCGAGCGGGCCAGGTCTGCCGCCGCTTCGAAGCTTCCGAGTGTCGAGACGTCGCCAGTGATTGGCCGCACATTTTCGCCGGCTTCGGCAGCAACGCGAGCCGCGGCGGCCTCATCACGGTCCATCAACACGACCAGCGCACCTTCGGTGACGAATTTCCTGACGATGCCTTCGCCAAATCCCGAACCGCCGCCCGTGACGATAGCGACCTTGCCAGCAAGTCTCATATCTGTTCCTCCGTTGCCGGCACCATCGGGGAAGTCGCGTGCATTGCACAGTCCGATTATCTGAACGCCCTTTTAGCTTTCCTTGTTTGAGGTCGACCGGCGTGGGAGTCATAGTCGCCACGGAATTGTGAGGAGGAAGAGATGACGCTGAATTTCGACCCGCGGGCGAAGGCCACGGCGCTCTACCATGGCGAATTCCGGCCGATGTTCGTCGGCGGCAAGTGGGTTCCGGCACAATCCGGCCAGGAGATGCAGGCGCTCAACCCGGCGACTGGCGAAGTGCTGGCCACCGTGCCGCGTGGCTCGGCGGCCGACATCGATGCGGCGGTGGACGCTGCGCGCACGGCCTTCGAAGGGCCGTGGTCAAAATTCTCGCCCTACGAGCGGCAGTGCGTGCTTCTGCGCATCGCCGATCTCTTCGAGACCCATTGGGAAGAACTCAGCGTTTCCGACACTCTCGACATGGGACTGCCGATCACGCGCACGCTCGCCAACCGGCGGCGCGTCATCGGCATGCTGCGCTTCTATGCGGGCATGGCGACCGCGCTGCATGGCGAATCCATAGACAATTCGATCCCCGGCGAGATCGTCTCGTTCACAAGGCGCGAGCCGGTAGGCGTTGTCGGCGCGATCATCCCCTGGAACGCTCCGACCGCGGCGTCGATCTGGAAGATCGCGCCGGCGCTCGCCACCGGCTGCACCATCGTGCTGAAGCCCTCGGAGGATGCTTCGTTGACGCCGCTGCTGATCGCCAGGCTGATGCAGGAGGCCGGCGTTCCCGACGGCGTCGTCAACGTCGTCACCGGCACCGGGACAGAGGCCGGGGCGCGGCTCGCTGAACATCCCGACGTCAACAAGATCGTCTTCACCGGCTCGACGCTGACCGGCCAGGCCATCGCGCGGGCGGGCGTGACCAACCTCAAGCGCGTTTCCCTGGAGCTCGGCGGCAAATCGCCGATCATCGTCTGCCGCGATGCCGACATCGACAAGGCGGTTCCTGTCGCCGCGATGGCTGTGTTCGTGCATTCGGGCCAGATCTGCATCGCCGGTTCGCGGCTTTTCGTGGCCCGCGAAATCCATGACGAATTCGTGCGCCGGGTCGCCGAGTTTACCGGCAGGCTTCGCATCGGCCATGGCATCGAGGCGGAAACCGAAATCGGCCCGCTCATCAATGCCAGGCAGGCCGGCAAGGTGGTGGGCTATATCAAGGCCGGCCGCGACGAAGGCGCGGAACTGATGGCGGGCGGCTCGCGACTGACCGGCGGGCCCTACGACGGCGGCAATTTCATCGCGCCGACTGTCTTCGGTGCGGTGTCGGACAAGATGACCATCGCGCGTGAAGAGATCTTTGGTCCGGTGATTTCGGCGATGCCGTTCGACACGCTCGACGAAGCCGTGGCGCGGGCCAATGCGACGCCCTATGGCCTGGCGGCCGGCATTTTCACCAGTCATCTTGGCACCGCCCACAAGCTCGCCCGCCGCATCAAGGCCGGCTCGGTATGGGTCAACATGTACCACGCCATCGACCCGGCGGTGCCGTTCGGCGGCATGAAGATGTCCGGCTACGGCCGCGAGGGCGGCATCGAACATCTGCATGAATATCTGGAGACCAAGTCGATCTGGATCCAGACCGACTGAGGGTGCGCTGATATTCAGGTGAGGCCGGGCTGCCAATGGCGGCATTCCCAGCGCACCATTCTCGGCGCTCGTGCAAGGTGCCTGTCCGAAGGCGCGACGCTCAGTTTGCAAGTTCGCGCAAATTGGTGCGGATGAGGTTCATCAGCTGTTCGGAGAAGGAGTGGTGCACATAGCCCCGCGCGGTGATGATGCCGACCGAGCGGTGGGCGTCGCGATGGTCGATCGGCACCACCCGCATACGCTCGTCATTGCGCGAAATGGCGATGCCGGGCACCACGCAGACGCCAAGTCCCGAACACACCAGTGCCACCGCCGTCTGTGCGCTTTCGACCTCGTATTGCGGCTTGAACTCGATGCCTTCCGCCGCCGTCAGCCGATCGACAAGGCCGCGCACGGCGGTCTTGCGGTTGAGCAGGATGAGCGGATAGCGCAGCAGGTCGGAGAGCAGCAGCTTCTTTTCGCCGCCGTATATTTCCGTGGGGATGCAGGCCATCAGCGGATCGTCGAGGATGGACTCGAACTGGAAGTCCGTCAGGTTTGGCAGTTCCGGGCCGATGTAGAACTCGACCTCCTGCTGTTGCAAAAGGCCAAGCGCGGCCTGCGGCGGACTCTCGATGACCTCGACGATGCTGCGTGGATAGCGCAACTTGAATGTCGCCAGGATATCGCCCAGCCGGCTTGCCGCGAGCGTCGGGGCGCAGGCGATCTGCACTTTGCCCTTGCGACGAGCGGCGACCTCCGTCAGGCGGTCGAGGCTGGTCTGCACCTGTGACATCACGTTGGCGATCTCCTCGAACAGGATCTGGCCTTCCGGCGTCAGGCTGGCACGCTGTGCGGTGCGGATGAACAGCGAGATGCCGATCTGCTCCTCAAGGTCGCGAATCTGCATCGAGACCGCCGATGGCGAACGGTTGCTCTCCTCGGCAGCACGTCGGAAGCTGCCGTTTTCGGCGGCAAGCAAGAACGTCTGCAGAAGTTTGAGGTTGACGCTGGGCATATCCGCTCGGGCAGGGTGATCTGACCCCTGACCTATTCAGACGCGGAACCGATTGCAAGGCAATAGGGCAGGCCAGACATTGGTCCTGGCTTGGCCGGCAAAAGTGTCTCTCTTGTCGAGCCGCTCAATGAACCGCGGCGAACATGACGCGTTCCTCGGTGGCCTCCGAAAGCATCATCTCCTCGACCACGCGGCCGCGCTTGACCACCAGAATGCGATCCGAAACGGCGAGAATTTCAGGCAGGTAGGACGAGATGACAACGACGGCCATGCCTTGCTCAGCGAGATCGCTGATGAGCTGGTGGATCTCGACGATGGCGCCGACGTCGACCCCGCGTGTCGGCTCGTCGAAGATCACCAGCCTCGGCTTCTGAATCAGCGATTTGGCGATCACGACCTTTTGCTGGTTACCGCCGGAGAGCTCGATCATCCGGGCTCGGTCGCTGGTCTGCCGCAGGCTCAGACGTTCGCCCCATTCGCGGGCAAGTTGCCTGGCTCGCGCCAGCGACACCATGGAGACGGGATTGGCGCCCTCGGTCAGTTCACCCATTTGCAGGTTCTCGCCCGCGGTCATGGTTTCGAAGAAACCGTCGACCTTGCGATCCTCGGTGACATAGACGATGCCGTCGCGCACCGCAGGCCTGGGCACCCGATAGCGCACCGACTTGCCGAGCAGGCGGATCTCGCCGCCGTGGAAGATGTTGCGCTTCAACAGTCCGGCGACGACCTTGGCCATTTCGGTGCGGCCGGCGCCGACAAGGCCGAACATGCCGGTGACCTGGCCTGAAAACACCGAGAAGGAAGAGTTGCGCACCAGGCCGGCGCAGGACAGATTCTCGACCGAAAGCACCTTGTCGCCATAGGGGCGCGCCGTGCGCTTGACCTCGCCATGCAGCGTTTCGGTGAGCGTGCGGCCGACCATGGCCTGCACGATCGAGGCGCGGGTGAAGCCCTTGGCCTCGCCGGACGCGACGATCTCGCCATCGCGCATGACCGTGATGCGGTTGGCGACGGCAAGCGCCTCTTCCAGCGCATGGGTGATGAAGATGACGGCGATGCCCTCCTTCACCAGCCGCTGCAAAAGTTTGAAGAAGTGGCTCTTCTCTTCAGGCGTCAGCGTCGCGGTCGGCTCGTCGAAGATGATGACGCGGGCCTTGTGGTGGACGGCGCGCGCGATCTCCACCATCTGCTTGTGCGCCGCGCCCAGCGTGCTGACCTGCGCGGACGGGTCGACCTGGAAGCCCATGCCGGCGAGGAACTGCCGCGCCTGAATGTAGAGGCCGCGCAACCGGTTGAACATCTTCTCTTCGCCGAGATAGAGATTCTGCGCCACGGTCATGGCCGGCACCAGGTTGGTTTCCTGGAACACCATGGCGATGCCGGCGCGCAGCGCTTCGGCGGGCGTGGCGAAGGACACATCCTTGCCGTCGAAGGTCATCTTGCCCTCGGTCAGCTTGAAGACACCGGCCATGACCTTGGTCAGCGTCGACTTGCCGGCGCCGTTTTCGCCGAGCAGCGCGTGGATTTCTCCTTTGCGCAGGTCGAAATTGACATTCTTGAAGGCCGGAATGCGCGCGAATGCCTTGGCGGCATTCCTGAGTTCAATGATGTTGGCGTCCGACATCGCTTAGCCTCGCTTGCCGCTGGCGGCGCTCGCCACGCGCACGATCCTCGATCCGCCGCGCGAGGCGACCAGCAGATCATCGCCCAGCTCGCAGGCGCTCAGCGTCCCGTGCACCTTGCCGTCTGCGCGCGAATGGAAACTCGACAGCGGCTTCATGTTCTCGTCGCAAAGAACCACCAGCCCGTAGGACCTTGTCACCGCGTATGGCTTCAGCACGTTCATCTGCTTCAACTGGCTGCCTTGCATGGGCTCGCGATAGTCGCGCCATGAGCCGAGCGACGGCGCCATCCAGTAGGCCTCCGGGACTTCCGCCAGCATGCGGGTGCGGTAGGTCTCCTCGCGCAGGATGAACTCCACCAGTTGGTTGCGCACGGAATAGAAGGTCAGCCAATAGCCGGCGTTGAAGGCCGGGGCGATGCGGGCGGGGTAGGCCGGCAGATGCTCCAGCACGGGCAGCGTCGCCGTGGTGGCAAGGTCGATCGCCAGCACGCGGTGGCGCCAGGCCTCCGAAACGTAGATGCGGTTGGAGCCGGTGGTGGCGATGCCGGCCGGCCAGGCCAAGCCGTCCCTGACAAGCTCCAGCCGGCCGTTTTTTAGATCGAGCCGCCAGACCGAACCGGACACGCTCTTCTGCATCAGGTCGCGACGCCAACTGCTCGCCGGCACTGAGGCCGAACCGTTGGCCACCAGCAAGGTGTTGCTGTCGAGGAAGGTGAGAGCGGTGATGCAGGAGAGGCGCCGAGCCTCCTCACCCGTCGCCTCGCGCCCGTCATGCAGGCCGCCGTGGACGACGACGCCCTTGCCGTCGATGGCCATCGCGGTCATGCCGCGGGCATGGGCGAGTGCGGTGATCTCGCCCGGAAATTCCTGCAAGGTTTCGGCATGGCCGTCGGCGCTAAAGCGCATCAGCCGGTTGGCGCTGCTTGCCAGAATGCCCTTTTCGGTGCGTACGAGATTGTCGGCCTCGGCGAGGCCGGCGAACGGCTCGGCTTCCTCCAGTCCTTGGTTGGGCAGCAACGGCCCGTCGAGCGTCGGCACGGTCACTGCCCACTCGCCACGGCCGAGAAAGCGGTCAAGAAGCTGGCTCAAACCGCTCATGGCTTTTTGCCCCAGTAGGAATCCGAGCTGAACCAGTCGGGATCGACGCCTTTCAAGGGCAAGGTGCCCATGCGGTTGTTGAAGATGCCGCAGAGATAGAGGATGCCCTTGTGCTCGCGCATCGAGGTGATCATCGGATGCTTCTCGCCGGCCTGGTCCCACAGGCTTTCGAGGATCTGGCCGTTCTCGTCGAAGCGCAGCACGCAGCCGGTGTTGAGATTGGGCATCAGCCACGCGTCTTCCGATACGCGCCGCGCCATGCGACGGCGGAAGCTCGGCATTTCAAGCGAGAGATCCAAGGCCGGCGTGCGCATGCCCATCAGGGCCAGCCAGTAGGTACCGTCGGAGGCGCGGTTGATGTTGTCGGGATAGCCGGGCAAGCCCTCGATGACGCGCTCGACCTGGCCTTTCTTCGGGCCATCGAAATAGTAGCGGCTGATGCGGCAGGCCCAGCTTTCGGCGAACAGCACCGACTGGCCGTCGAAGGCCGTGCAGATGCCATTGGGGAAGACGAGGTTCGACAGCAGTGTGCGTGTCGAACCGGATTTGGGATCATGGACGATGATGCGTCCGTTGCCGCGGCTTTCCAGCGCGTCGGCATACCAGTCATGCATTTCGAAGCGCACTGTCGCTTCCGAGAAGACGATACGGCCGTCCGGCAGGATGTCGCAGTCGTCGGCGAGCTTCATGGTCGAGTCGTCGACCACCGAGGTCAGTGAGCGGTTGGTTTCGGCGGTCAGCAGCTTTACGTCGCCGGCCGGCGAGACCTGATAGAGGCCCATGCCAGCGACGCAGATGACGAGGTTGTCGTCGCGGTCGAAAGCCATGCCGAGCGGCGAGCCGCCAATATGTGCGAACACTTCGCTATCGGTGTAATGGGGCGGCTGGAAGCGCAGGATCTCGCCCTGGCGGCTGCCGGTGTAGAGACGGTCCTGCCGGTCGAAGATCACATCCTCCGCGCCATCGAGAACGCCGAGGCCGATGACGCCGACGTCCTTCAACCGGTCATTCACCGCCATTGGCGCGCCGGGCGCGGTCGAGATCGCCTGCGGCATCTTGGCGAAGGTTGGCGAGATGTAGACGCTGCGCAGGATCTTGTGGCGGTTCTTCACCCAGCGAACGTCGAGAAGCACCGACAAAAGCAGCACGATGCCGAGGATCAGGAAATTGACCGGGCCGGGCACGGCCAGCGCAAGCAGACTGTTCGACAGGACAAGCACGAAGACGGTGCCCATCAGCGCCTTGGCGACCGAGCCGCGCCCGCCGCCTAGCGAGATGCCGCCGAGCACGGTCGCGGTCAACACCTGCAGTTCGAGACCGGTGCCGATGTCGGAAGCGGCACTGCCGATGCGGGCCGAGAAGAAGAAGCCGGAGAGCGCCACCAGTACCGAGCACAAGACATAGGCGCTGAACAAGATGAAGCGCACTTTGATGCCGGCATTGTAGGCAGAGCGGCGCGCGCCGCCGACCGCGAACAGCCGCCAGCCATAGCGGGCGCGCGACAGCACGAGATGGATGATCAGCGCGATGACGACGAACACCACAAAGGACGTCGGCACGCCCCAGATCGTACCGAAACCAAGAAAATCATAGGCTGGCGAGTCCGGACCGCTGGTGACGATCCGGGTCGAGACCTGGGGAAAGACGATGTCGAAGGTCGAGCGGTAGATGATGAGCGTCACCAGCGTGGTGAGAAACGCCCGCATGCGCAGAAAGCCAACCAGGAAGCCGTTGATGGCGCCGCAGACGACGCCGAGGCCCAGGCACGCCAACAGGCCGGTACCAAAGCTCCACTGCTCGACATTCATCCCATAGAGCGTGACCAGCACGGCGAGCGCGAAGGTCGACCCGACAGACAGATCGATGCCGCCTGACACCATGACGATGGTCATGCCGAGCACCACAAGGCCAAGCTCGGCGGTCTGGCCGCTGAGATTGGTCAGCGTCGCCAGATCGAAGAAGCCCGGCACGATCGAGCCGAAGATCGCGCACAAAATCACCAGCGCCGTGAAGGGGATGACGCTGTCGATCCACTTCTTGGTCAGGATCTCCCCGACCACGTGGTCGGGGAGCAGGCGGTAGCGCCAGCGCACAAGGCTTTCAGCCATGCTCATCAAGGAAGTCCGTTACTTGAGCTCGTCCAGCTTCCAGCAATTCCTGCCGGTCGCATTGGCCTTGTCGACGCGGGTGATCGGGCCGAAGAAGATGGTCTTCTCGCTGCCCGCCTGCCGGCCGGGCTGCTGCAGCAGCTCGGAAATCTGTTGTGCTGCGATCTCGGCCTGGATCGGGGCATTAAAGTTGAAGATCACGTCGAGCAGCCCGTTCTTGATGCTCTCGCAGCCCGTGGCGCTGCCCGCGCCATTGGTGACGATCGTCACCTGGTCCTGCTTGCCGGCGGCCACGACGGCGGCACCGGCGCCGACCTCAGCATTATCCCAGATGCCCATGATGCCGCACAGGTCCGGATGCTGCTGGAGGACCGTCTCGGTGATCTGGCGGGCCTCTTCGCTCATGTAATCGGCCGGCTGGTCGGAGACGAGCTGCAGCTCGGGATTGGCCTTCAGCACCTCGTCGATGCCGGTGCGCATGTAGATGTTGGCGGCACCCGTCTGGACGCCGGCGAGCCAGACCACCTTGTGCGAGACGGCATTGGGCCCGGTGCAGTGCTTGGCCAGTTCGCCCATTTCGAGACGGCCCATTTCGATCCAGTCGTTGCCGACATAACTGTCCGTCTGGGTGGCCGACTGCATGTTGACTTGCAGCACCTTGATGCCGGCCGCCTGCGCCTGTTTCAACAGGCGTGCGTAGGTCTGGACGTCGGGGTTCTGCACGATGATCAGGTCCGGCTTCTCGGCGATGGCGCCCTGCATGGCGCGAATGCCGGCATTGGTGTCGCCGGAGGGATCGCGCACTTCGAGGCTGAAGCCGTAGCGAGCGGCGTGACGCTGCCACACCACCACCCAGGCCTGGTTGAGGTCCATGCCCTGCGAGATTGGCACGAAGATGACCTTCTTGCCCTTGAGCGCCTCGAGATAGGTAGAGCGGCCGACCTGATCGGTTTCCTGCGCCGTGGCGATTTTCGCCGCGCCCAGCAGCGCCAGCGCTGTCATGCCCGCGAGCAGGCAGTTCTTGAACAACTTCATGGTATCCTCCCAGATTTATGTCTCGGTTCTTGTTCAGATGTCGCCGCTTTGCGAGGTCTGCTCGTCGCGCGGATTGATGATGGCGTCGATCGCCAGCGCGCCCAGCAGGATCACGCTCTTGATCAGGTTCTGGCTGGTGTAGCTGAAGTTCAGGATCGTCATGCCGTTGGTCAGGATGCCGACCAGGATGGTGCCGACGATGACGTTGCGTACGCCGCCCTGGCCACCGGAGAGGCCGATGCCGCCCAGCACGACCACCAGCAGCACGTCATAGATCAGGCTGGAATTGTAGAGGCGCGTGTCGATGCCGGTGACCAGCCCCAGCATGATGATGCCGGCGATATAGGCAATGAGGGCGCTGATGACATATTGCGTCACGATGATCGGGCGCGTCGGCAGCCCGGTCGTGCGGGCCGCGTTCGGGTTGTCGCCAGTAGCATAGACCAGCCGGCCGAAGCGGGTCTTCCTCAGGAAAAAGCCCATGAGCGCGGCCACCGCCGCGAAGATGATCACCGACATCGGGATGCCGAGGATGGTTCCGTTGCCGACGAATTTCAGCCAGCCGATATCGGAGGGGGCATAGAGCACGTCGGACGCAAAGACGATGCGGCCAGAGCCGTAGACCGAGGACGCGATGGCAAGGGTGGCGAAGATCGGCGGAATTTCGGCCACCGCCACCATGACGCCGGTGAACAGGCCGATGGCCGCGACCAGGATGGCCCCGAAGACGACGGCCAGCGTGAAGTCGACGCCCCAGGTGGAGATCCAAATACTGAAGGCGACGCCGACGACCATCACCGCCACCATGGTCAGGTCGATGCCGCGCCCAACGACGATGAGCCCCATGCCGACGGCCAGCGTGCCCAGGATCGAGACATTCTTGAGAATGGCAAGGATGTTGCCTTGGCTCAGGAAATTGTTGAGCGTCGCCGAGAACACCAGGAAGAGGACGGCCGAGATCGCGCCGACGACGAGTTCCTGGGACATTTTGATGCCCAAGCGCGCGGTGTCGGATTTGCCCGAACCAGCCAAGTCAATTCCTCCCTCGCTGCCGGTTTGAACCAGCGGCGTGCCAAAGCGGCCTTGCCCCAGGGCTTTGCCGCGACGACGTTCCTCCACAGCCCTAAGCCGGCTGCTTGCGTAAAGACCATCGCGGCTCAGGGCGGCAGGGGCAATTTCGATTTTCTGATGCGCTGTGCAGTTCGTCAGTGTGGAAAAAGAGGATGAGGAATCGTCGGTTGTGTGCTCTGCCGGATTTCACCTGTCGCAAAGCTCAGCCCGATGCCGGCAGCGTGCCGCGATCCCCGTGACGGTACTTTCCTGAGTGACGGGAATGTCAAGTAAGGCACAAGCGGGCCCTGCTCTCCCTGGGTTTCCGTCCTACAGGCCGTTTCCATCGATCATCGCCATCAGGCAATCGCCAGCTTGTGTGCCGCTGATGCCCAGATCACGCACGCTGTTCATGTGGTTTCGGTCATTCAGGCGGAGGTCGCTGACAGGGTGCCCCTGCGCGCGCAAGCGCTTTCCGAAGTCGGCGGCCTGCTGGTGAAAAGGTGACGTTTCCTGATCTCCGACGAGAATGGTCGCTGCCGTCTCCGGGTCATGCCACCGCGTCATTGGGGTGAAAGCAGCTGCCTCCTCATCGGTGATGCCGATTAACGGCTGGAGGAAGGAGGTCTGAAGGGGCTTGAGGTCGTAAAGGCCGCCTAGCAGCAGCGCCGCACGTATGCGCGACGGCATGGGCGCCTTTTCGAACAGGAATGTGGCCAGGTGCGCACCCGCCGAATGACCACTTACGCTTAGCCGGGCAGGGTCGCCGCCATGGGCGGCTATATTGTCCAGCACCCATTGTTTGGCACGCCGGATCTGGTCGACGATTGCCGCCATCCTGAATTCGGGCATCAGCGCATAGTCGACGATGACCGCGACCGCCCCAGCTTTGGTGACTGTGTTCGCTACATAAGAATAGTCGCTCCTGGAGAACATGCGCCAGTAGCCACCATGGATGAAGATGTGCACGGGAAGATCCCTGCGCACACCGGGCGGAAAGAACAGGTCCAGCCTTTCGGCCTCGCCCTCGCCATAGGCGATACCCGCCGACATCGGCAGGGTCGCCCGGGTTTCGGCGCTGCGAGTCACTATGTCGGTCACGATATCATCAAAATCGGCCACATGGTCGCGCGTGCGGAAAGGGTCCTTTGACATGACTGCCGGTTCAGAAGGTGACGGCAATATATTTAGCCTCCATGAACTCGGCGATGCCGTGGTGCTGGCCGCCTTCGCGGCCAAGGCCGCTCTGCTTGACGCCTCCGAATGGTGCGGCCGGATCCGACATCAGTCCCCGGTTGAGGCCGATCATGCCGGCCTCGATCCCCGACGCCACCCGCATGCCGCGCCCAACATCGCGTGTGTATATATAAGCGGCCAGGCCATATTCCGTGTTGTTAGCATGGGCGATGGCCTCGGCCTCGGTGTCGAAGCGTGTGATAGGTGCCACCGGGCCGAAAATCTCCTCGTGCGCCATCTCCGCATCCGGCGGCACCTCGGACAGCACTGTTGGCGGATAGAAGAATCCTTCTTCCTCCGAAATCGCCCCGCCGCAAAGCACCTTGGCTCCCCGGCCCACCGCGTCCTTGACCAGGCGATCGATCTTGTCGACAGCCTTTCTGGTGATCATCGGCCCGCACTCGGTGTCGGCATTCGGGCCCGCCCCCACCTTAAGTGCCGCCATGCGCTTGCGGAGCCCGTCGGCAAAAGCATCATAGATTCCCGATTGCACATAGAGGCGATTGGCGGCGGTGCAGGCTTCGCCGGCGTTGCGCATCTTGGCGATCATCGCGCCATCGAGGGCGGCGTCGAGATCGGCATCGTCGAAGACGACAAACGGGGCATTGCCGCCGAGTTCCATAGAACACGAAATGACATGCTTTGAAGCCTCGCCGAGCAAGGTTCGGCCGACACCCGTCGACCCCGTGAAGGACAGCTTCCTGACCCGCGGATCGGCAAGCATGGCCGAAGTCAGCGACCCGGGACTGGTCGTGGTCAGCACGTTGACGACGCCGGCAGGCACGCCGGCTTCGCTGTAGAGTGCCGCCAGCGCATAGGCCGTCAGTGGTGTTTCGCTGGCCGGCTTCAGGACGACAGTGCAGCCTGCCGCCAGCGCCGGCGCGATCTTGCGGGTCGCCATCGCGGCCGGAAAATTCCACGGTGTGATCAGCACGCAAATTCCGATCGGCTCATAATCGACCACGATCCGGTTGGTGCCGGATGGCGCGGTGCCGAATTCACCGGTGATCCGGACCGCCTCTTCGGCATTCCAGCGGAAGAACTCGGCGGCATAAGCCACTTCGCCGCGCGCGTCGCGCAGCGCCTTGCCGTTCTCCAGCGAGATCAGCATGGCGAGCGTTTCGGAGCGTTCGACCATCAGTTCGAAACAGCGCCTGAGGATTTCCGAGCGTTTGCGCGGCGCAGTTTCCCGCCATCTCCTAGCTGCTTTGGCCGCCGCCTCGACGGCGGCGGTGGCGTCCTCGACCGTCGCATCGGGAACCGCCGCGATCACCGCCCCGGAGGAGGGATCGACGACATCGATGAGCCGACCGTCGGAGGACGACCGCCAAGTGCCGTCGATGTAGAGTCCGTGCGAAAAACCGCGCACGTCATAGCCATCCTGGTCGAGTTGCTGAGTGTTCAAATTCATCGCTTTGTTCCGTTTCTCACATAACGCAGGCGGCGAGGTCGCCGTCATGGGCGGCCTGGACGAGACGTCGCATCGTGCCGAGATCGAACGCACGCGGATTGTTCTTGATCAGGCGGTCGATGCCGAGCGCTTGCTCGGCGGTCCAGTCAAGCTTATCGGCAGGGAGGCCCAGATCCGCCAGTGTCGGCGTAATACCGATCGCCGCGAACAATCGCCTGATCTCCTCGATCGTGGCGGCTGCCATCTCGTCGGCGGTTCGCGCCTTGGCCTCCAAGCCAAGTGCCGCGCCGATCTCTGCCATCTCGTGAGCGGCGACGCGGCTGTTATAGGTCATCACGTAAGGCATCATTGTGGCCACGCCCAAACCATGGGCGGTGTGGGTGAGGGCGCCTGCCGGGTATTGCACGGCATGCGCCGCCGCCGTGCCGGCGGTGCCGAACGCGCAGCCCGCCGCCAGAGCGCCCATCATGACATCGGCACGCGCGTCGGCATCCGTGCCGTCGCTGCAGGCTTTCTCCAGACTCCGGCCAAGCAGCTTTATCGCGAGCAACGCGAAATGGTCTGTCAGCGCAGTCTTGCCGATGAAGACATGCTGTTGCGGCAGATTGGGATCTTCACCGCGCCGCATGGCGGTGAAGGCCTCAATCGCATGGGTCAAAGCGTCGGCGCCGGCGATCGCGGTCAGGCCAGGCGGACAGGTCATTGTCAGCTCGGGATCGCACAGAGCGACCGCGGCGATAAGGTGAGGGCTCGATATGCCGACCTTGAGCGTCCGGTCCGGGTCGGAAATCACCGCGACCGGCGTCACCTCGGAGCCGGTGCCGGCCGTGGTGGGTACGGCGATCAGCGGCAGTGTCTGACCCGGCACCTTGAACTCCCCGTAATAGTCCTGGAGCTTGCCGCCATGGCTGAGCAGCAGGGTGGCGCATTTGGCGAAATCGAGACAGCTGCCGCCGCCGATGCCGATCACCATATCCGGCCCGAACCCCTTCGCTTCCTCGACGCAGATGCCGACCGTATCGCGTGGCACGTCGGGCAGAACACGATCATGCACCAGGACCTCGATCGAGGCTGACTGAAGGGACTTGATAATGTCGGCGAATACCGTTGTGCCCGCGAAACGCTCGTCGGTGCAGACCAGCGCGCGTCGGCCGAACCGGGCGGCGACCGTCGGCAGCACATGGCGTTGCCCCTTCCCGAACAGGATTTCACGCGGCAACCGCAGGGCGGCGAAGAGGGTCATGATTGTTCCTTTGACGGCTGCTGACTGGAAACGGAGGCATTGAACTCGGTCTGGATCGGACGGTTTAAGAGTGTGTCTCTCGCACTTAAAAGATATCCGCTTTAAAATCGTATAGGATATAGGATTGCATCCGCGGAACCATCGTGTTAGCAGTCCTCACTGTCAAGAGGCAAAATATGCAGACCGCAAACTTACCCGACCCAAGCGACGCCAGCATTGGAGCTGGTCGCATCCAGCGCGCCAACAGTCTCGTCGAAGATGTCTATGAAGCCATCTTCGCGCAGTTGATGGCGCTGAAGATCCCCCCCGGCTCGCGCATCACAGTCGACAGCTTGGTCAAGGAATTCAACGTCTCGCACACGCCGATCCGGGAAGCCCTCGGACGGCTCGAAGGCGAAGGCCTGGTGCTCAAGACGCATCTGATCGGTTATCGTGCCGCGCCCCAGATCACCCGGCGCCGTTTCGACGAATTATACGAGATGCGTCTGCTGCTCGAGCCGCATGGCGCCGCAAAGGCCGCCGCAACGATGGACGACGCCAAGCTCGATCTGTTGCTCGAAGCTGCCGGCGTGATGTCACGCCGCGAAGGCAAGGATGATCGCGTGCGCTATTCGAATTTCGCCAGACAGGATGCGATCTTCCACGACAAGATCATGGAGTTTTCTCAAAACGAACTCATCCGTGAGACGTTGAGCCACCAGCACACGCACTTCCACATCTTCCGCCTGATGTTCCATGCACGCGTGACCGAGGAGGCGCTTGACGAACACGAGGCGATCCTTGCCGCGTTCGGCTCGGCCGATCCCGATGCCGCCGAAAAGGCGATGCGCATCCATATCGAGCACTCGCGCGATCGCCTGCTCCCGGCATTCGATTGAGGTCGGAACGGATGTCCATTGCCGCGAATATCGCCGGGGAGGGCGGGAGCACGTTGTCCAGCGAAGCGCCTGGTTCGCTTGAACCGGTGCTGCGCGCCCAGGAATTGTCCAAGCAATACGGCCCAGTGACGGTGCTGTCGGACGTCACCCTGGACGTCCTGCCGGGAGAGATCCATGCCATCATTGGCGAGAACGGTGCCGGCAAGTCGACGTTGATGCGGCTGCTGTCCGGCTATGTCGAGCCAAGCCACGGCACGTTGTCGATGAACGGACACGCGGTGAAATTTGCCAAGCCTGCCCAAGCACAGGATGCCGGTATCGCTTTGGTTCATCAGGAGATCCTGCTCGCCGAGGGGCTCACGGTCACCGACAATCTGTTTCTTGGGCGAGAGCTTTCGCGTGGCCATGTCGTGGATGACCGCACCATGCGCCGGCTGGCAACCGAGAAACTGGCGCAGATCGGCTGCGCGGTCTCGCCAAGGGCACTGGTGCGCGACGTTTCGCTGGCAGACCGGCAGATGGTGCAGATCGCTCGCGCCCTGCTTGACGACCACAAGGTGGTTATCTTCGACGAGCCGACCGCCGTTCTGACCGGTGGCGAGGTCGAGCGCCTGCTGGAGATCGTCCTGCAACTCAAGGCTCACGGCACCGCCGTGCTCTATATCAGCCACCGGTTGGATGAGGTGCAGCGGGTCGCAGACAAAGTGACCGTTCTGCGCGACGGCAAGATGGTCGGCACCTATCCCGGCAAGACGCTGAGCCAGATGGACATGGCGCGGCTGATGGTCGGGCGCGAACTGGCAGCGCTCTATCCTGAGAGAACCGCAGCGCCTTCGGATGTACCGATGCTGAGCGTGAGGAACGCCTCCGTTCCCGGCTATGTGGAGGACGTGTCGTTCACGGTCCACAAGGGCGAGATCCTGGGGTTCGCCGGTATGGTCGGCGCAGGCCGAACCGAACTCTTCGAGGGCATTATCGGCTTGCGCCCGGCAGTTGCCAAGATCGAACTTGAGGGCAAGTCGGTCCATTTCCAATCGCCGCGCGCGGCGATCGACGCCGGCGTCGGTTACCTGACCGAGGATCGCAAGGGCAAGGGACTGCTGCTGCAAGAGCACTTGGCGCCTAACCTGACGCTGTCGGCGCTCGATGTGTTCCATCCCGGCCTCTCGATGGGTCGGCGCCGCGAAGCGCAAGCCCTGGAACAGGCCGTGGAGACATATGACATCAGGCTGAAGAGCCTCGGCGCCAAAGCGGCCCAGCTTTCCGGGGGCAATCAGCAGAAGCTGCTGCTGGCGAAGGTGCTGCTGACCGATCCTTCGGTGGTCATTATCGACGAGCCCACGCGTGGCATCGACATCGCCAACAAGGCGCAGATCTATGCCTTCATCCAGGAGCTTGTGGCCAAGGGCAAGGCCTGCATCGTCATCTCTTCGGAGATGCAGGAATTGATCGGCATCTGCGACCGCATCCTGGTGATGCGCGAAGGCCGCATCACCGGCGAGGTCAGTGGCGCCGAAATGACCGAAAGCAATGTGGCGGTACTGGCGACCAGTGGCCCCAAGCCAGGGCCAAAAGCCAAGGGAGGCACAAAATGGCTGTCATGAGCGAATCCGCACCCAGGCGTCGCCCCCTCGATCTCAACATCAGTTGGACCGATATCGGGCCTTTTCTTGCGCTGGCAGCTCTGCTGGTGGCCGGTTACCTCATCAACCCCGATTTCCTGTCCGCCACCAACCTCGCCAACGTCATCACCCGCAGCGCCTTCATCGCCATTATCGCGGTCGGCGCGACATTTGTGATCTCGTCGGGGGGGCTCGATCTTTCCGTCGGCTCGATGGCCGCCTTCATCACCGGCATCACCATCATGTTCATGAACGCGGTGGCGCCGCATGCCGGCATCTGGGCTATTCCCGCCGGTATGGCGGTTGCGATCCTGGTCGGCCTCCTGTGCGGGCTTGCCAACGGGCTCATCGTCACGGTCGGCAGGATCGAACCGTTTATCGCCACGCTGGGCACGATGGGGATTTTCCGGGCGCTGATAACCTATCTGACCGATGGCGGCACGATACCGATCGACAGGTCGTTGCGCGAGGCCTACCGGCCTGTCTATTTCGGCACGGTCGGCGGGATCCCGGTTCCAATCCTCATATCCGTCGCAGTCGCCGCGGTCGCATCCTTCATCCTTTACAAGATGAAATATGGGCGCAAATGTGCGGCGGTCGGCGCCAATGAGGATGTCGCCCGTTATTCCGGCATCTCGGTGATCAGGACACGGACCGTGGCCTATATCGTCCAGGGTGTCTGTGTGGCGATTGCCGCGATCTGCTACGTGCCGCGCCTGGGCGCCGCAACGCCGACAACCGGACAGCTTTGGGAACTGCAGGTCATCACCGCCGTGGTGATTGGCGGCACCGCATTGCGCGGCGGCAAGGGCCATGTGTGGGGGACAGTCGCCGGCGCCGTCATCCTGGAACTCATCGCCAATCTCATGGTGCTCTCGGACTTCGTCTCCGAATACCTCGTTGCCGCTGTTCAAGGCGTCATCATCATCATCGCCATGCTCATCCAGCGGTTTTCGAATTCGAAATAGCGCCGCGTCCGGACCACGCGGATTAACGTTCTTGTAGGTCCAAGGGAGAAGACAATGTTCAGTAGAAAATGGATTGCGGCAGCGACACTTGGCGCGCTGCTGCTGGCCGGCCAGGCCATGGCGCAAGACAAGAAGGTCATCGCGGTGTCGATACCGGCCGCTGACCACGGTTGGACAGCGGGCATCGTCTACCACGCACAAGCGGCGGCCAAGGAAATCAACGCCGCGTTCCCGAACGTCGAAGTGGTCGTGAAGACGTCGCCGTCCGCGGCGGAGCAGGTCAGCGCGCTTGAGGACCTGTCGGCCAGCCGCAAGCTGGATGCTCTGGTGATCCTGCCTTACAGCTCGGAAGAGCTGACCCAGCCGGTCAACGCTATCAAGGACATGGGCACGTTCATCACCGTCGTCGATCGGGGTCTGACTGACGCCTCCGTCCAGGATCTCTACCTCGCCGGCGACAATATCGCGGTTGGCACCAACACCGCCAAGTTCATGATCGACAAGCTTGGCGGCAAGGGCGACGTCGTTGTGTTGCGCGGCATTCCGACCGTCATCGACGACGAGCGCATCAAGGGCTTCCAGGACACGATCAAAGGCACTGATCTGAAAGTCCTCGACATCCAGTACGCGCATTGGAACAGCGACGAAGCCTTCAAGCTGATGCAGGACTATCTGGCCAAGTACCCGCATATCGATGCGGTGTGGGCCAATGACGACGACATGCTGCTTGGCGTGCTCGAGGCGGTCAAGCAGTCGGGGCGGACCGACATCAAGCTTGCGCTCGGTGGCAACGGCATGAAGGACATCGTCAAGAAAGTGATCGACGGCGACGCCATGACGCCGGTCGAGACGCCATACCCGCCGTCGATGATCAAGACCGCGATCTACATGACAGTCGCCAACCTGATCGGCCAGGCACCCGTCCGTGGCACCGTCAAGCTCGACGCGCCGTTGATCACCCAGGCCAACGCCAAGGAATATTACTTTCCGGATTCGCCATTCTGACCCTATCCGATTTCACAGAAAGGCAGGCGCAGTCTGCGCCTTGCCTAGCTCAAAACACTGAGAGGAAGAACCATGCCAGGCAAAAAGATACTGATGCTGACCGGTGAGTTCACCGAAGAATACGAAATCTTTGTCTATCAGCAAGCGATGGAAGCCGTCGGTCACACCATCCACGTGGTATGCCCGGACAAGAACGCCGGAGATCTGATCAAGACCTCGCTGCACGACTTCGAGGGCGACCAGACCTACACCGAAAAGCTCGGCCATTATGCGCTGATCAACAAGACTTTCTCGGAAGCCGAGAGGCAGCTCGATCAGTATCATGCCGTCTACTGCGCGGGCGGCCGCGGCCCGGAATACATCCGCACCGACAAGCGCGTGCAGGCGATCGTGCGCCATTTCCACGAGGCCAAGAAGCCAATCTTCACCATCTGCCACGGCGTGCAGATCCTGATCGCTGTCGACGGCGTGGTGCGCGGCAAGAAGGTCGCGGCACTCGGCGCCTGCGAGCCGGAGGTGACACTGGCGGGTGGCACCTATATCGACCTGTCGCCGACCGAGGCCTATGTGGACGGGACAATGGTTTCGGCCAAAGGTTGGACGGCGCTTGCTGCGTTCATCCGCGAATGTCTGAAGGTGCTGGGAACGGAAATCCGCCACGCATAAACTTCTGGAACCGACGCATTCGCCAAGGGATGCGTCGGTTCCCTTCAACAGCGCTTCCATATCCATCAACTCGGTCGGGATCGCGGCTTCCGAGCTACGATATAGGCGAGACACTTAAGTATTGCCGCCTGTTGCGCCGCTTTTCGTCCTGCCTGTTCCACTGGTGCTGTTCGACAGGGTCGGCGCGCGGCGTTGTTTCAGCATCCGGATAGGCCGTGTCGTCGACCGTGCGGCCCCGTCGTCCCCCCGAGGCCACCTCGCTCCGGGCTTGCTCATTCGGATTGCAAGCTGCTGACATCAGTCAACGCCTGCAACGGCGCTACGCCACCGGAAATCGGGGTGCGCTTGAGTTCAGGCCCGCGTCAGTAAATCTGGCATCGCGGATAATCCAATAATCTCCCGGCGTCCGGGGCTGGTCATCGGCCTGACGAAAAGAACGGCGTCACGGCGTCCAGGAACGATTTCGGCCGGCTGTCGTTGCCTAACATTAGGTATCCCTTATGGACTTTGCGAAATGCCGCTGTGTCAGAATCTATGCCCTCTTGAAATGACGTTCAAATGTCCTCGCTGCGGATTGGCTTTGCTGAAACCCGGGCGCTGGTTCCAGGTTGCGTCCAAATATCGCTGCGAGGGCTGTCACAGCGAAATCCGGATTACGTATCCCGACAAGATTGCACTTTTCCAGAAGTATGCGGATTCGCAGGGCGAGGTCCATCTCCCCCAAAGCATAGCTCAGTCCTGACCAGTCGTTCAGCGGCTAGGCCACGGTCCTGCCAGGAGGGCAGGCGATCTGAAGGCTGACTTCCGGCGGTAGGGTTGCCTGTAGCATGGAACGAAATCCGTTCCCTGCGGTTGGAGTTGTCCAGCTACACGCGATTGAACCGGCCTTGCCCCACAGTCAGGAGCAGTGATGCAAACATACCTGGTGGAACAAATGGAGGGGGATGACGTGGTCGCGGCGAGTAACGTCAATGCGTCCAGCCCGTTCACGGCGGCGACTATGTCAACGGGACGCCAGGTTACCCTGCGGACTTGGGAAAACAATTGGGTTCGTGTAACGGATGAGCTTGGAGGGGAAGTGTTCGCATACTGCTTCGTTTCAAGTACTGGCAAAGCGGATAGCAGCGCGCAGCCCGACACCTCTGTAAGGTAAGGTAGTCCCGCAGCCCGGGCGGGCGCAGGCTGGCCTCTTCATCTTCGAATAATTCAAGCGATTAAGACCGTCTCACGCATCATCCGAATGATTGATGAAAAGATCATGCCGCGGAGCGATAAGCGGCAACAATCCTAGCGTGGGGCCCTTATGTCTCTGGCGCATTTAGAATCTTCGAGGGCGATTCAAACGGTGCAGGCTGACTACCAAGCGGTGGTCCCTTGCCGATGGCTAAAAGCTCCCGATCATGCTCTTGACCATGGCGGGCCTGTTCTACGTCTGCATCAACGGATGGGAACTGGCTTCGCCGACGTTCCTGTCTTTGATCACCTGAGGGAGATCGCCGGGCGTTATTCCGAAAAATTAGCCGCCAGCGACGGCACCAATCGACTGACCTATTCCGAGCTTTTTCGGGCGGTCGAGGCATTGGCCGGCTGGATTGAAGCCGTCGTTCCCGACGGAAATGCGGTTGGAATACTTCAGGCCAACTCGGTCTGGTACACCGTTGCGATGCTGGCCAGCATGGCATCCGGTCGGCCGTCAGTGCCGCTTAACGTGCGAGATCCGGACTCGCGCATCAACGAAATCGTCGCCGACGCGAGGCTCTCCGCCATAATTGGCGACAAAGGCCTCCACGGCCTTGATCTGACCCAGCACGTTGCCTGGATCGATATGGCGCAATCATTGCAGGCAACGCCCCATCCAGCCGCACACCGTGTGGTTTCTGTCGATGCACCGGCAATCGTGCTTTATACCTCCGGCAGCACGGGCCGCCCCAAGGGGATTGTCAACAGCCAGCGGAACTTGCTGTGCCGAGTGCAGCAATATGTCGATGCGTGCCACATCAATGCACAGGATGTATTCCTGCCTCTGACCGGCCCGGCAACCATCGCCGGCTGTCGGGAAATTCTTGCCGCTCTGCTCACGGGTGCCACGTTGCAGCTTGTGGAGGTTGAAGCCGTCGGCCTGCGCGCGGTTCGCGGCCGCATGCAATCCGAAGGCGTGACGATCACCTATCTGGTGCCGGCATTGCTTCGCGCTCTCTTGGCGGATGAACCCGCGGACGCCTTTGGTTCGCTCAGAGTTGCCCGAATTGGAGGCGAGAAGGTATCTTCGGCCGACATCCGCCTCGTGCGCAAGGCTGTCCCGCCAAATTGCCTGGTGCAGATCGGCTATTCATCGACGGAAACGACGGGATCGCAGTGGTTCTTGCCGCACGATTGGCCGGAATTCGATTCTTCGGCTCCCGTCGGCTGGCTGCTTCCGGGAATCAGCTTCGCAGTGGTCGATGAAGAGGGTTACCCGGTTCAGCCCGGCAAGATCGGAGAACTGTTGATCAGAAGCCCGTATGTCGCGCTTGGACATTGGGAAAACGGGGCCGTTGTTCCGTTTGAAGTAGACCCCGACGACCAGACGCTTCGCATCTTTGCGACGGGCGATCTTGTGCAAATCGGGAGTGACGGCCTGCTGCGGATCATAGGCCGCAAAGGGCGCCAGATAAAGGTCAATGGGCGGCGCGTTGAGCCGGCCGAACTCGAACGGGTGCTGCGTGGCGCGCCGTCGGTGAAGGATGCCGTGGTTATCGTCACCCCGGCGAATGAACTGGTTGCATTCGCCGTACCGCACAGCGGAGCGGGAGCCAGTTTTTGCGACGAGCTGCGCCAACTTGCCAGGACAAAATTGCCGCCGGCGCTTTGCCCGTTGCGACTCCATGCAAGCGCCGAGATACCGCGACTGCCCAGCGGAAAGATCGATATGACAACGCTGGCTGCAATTGACCTTTCGGTTCGGGAAACCACGCCCCCACCGCAAATACCCCATGCGGGACATGAAGTTCCTGCTCATCAGATCGTACGGCGTGCCTGGACCAAGGTCCTCAAGACGCGGGTCGCCCTGGGCTGTTGGGATGAAGCGGGGGGAGATTCGCTGAAGCTGCTGCACTGCGTCATGGAAATCGAAAGCGCGATCGGGCAGGAGCTCGGATTGGAAGCCTTCACGGTTGGAATGAGCTTCGATGAGATGGTTGCAGCGGTCATTTCTGCTCAAGGAGGCGGCGAGCACGCGCCCGCTTGGAAACACGAGCCTCCGCTGCTTTTCCTTTTCCCCGGGTCGGTCGGCTATGGTCCGAGCCTTGCTTCGTTCGCATCGGCAATAAGCAAGGTCGCCAGGGTGTCTCCCATCAGATATCCGGCCCTGGGCATGATCCTGCAAGGTCAGAACACCGTCGCCGCAATGGTCGAAGCTGCAATCGATCATATCAACCGCGTACAGCCGACCGGCTGTGTTCGCCTGCTTGGTCACTCGCTCGGAGGAGCGGTTGCTTTTGAGGTTGCCGCGCGTCTGCTTGATCAAGGGCGAGCGGTAGCGTTCACGGGCATTCTGGATACCAGCCTGGTTGGCGAACGCAGCAAGCGTTGGGAGACGATTACCCGGACATTTCACCGGATCCGAACCAATCGTATATCGGCTAGTCGAGTGGCATGCCGCGCGCTTGCCAAGGTCGCGGTCAAAATGCACTGCGAATCCCGGCTTGCCAGCTTCCTCGATCGCTATGCCGAGGGTCAGTTCAACCCGACGAGCTTCAGAACCAAACTGGAACTGCAGGAAGTTCTGCGCGCGCGCGCCTTCTTCCAGTGGCTCACAGAACCCAGGCCGATACTGCCGATCACCGGCACCTTGTTCCGTTGCGCGCGGCCCGGAATGCCGCTTGCACTTGGGTGGGATCGGGCATTCGTCCATCTGGACGTCATTCCGATCGCCGGCACTCACATCGACATGGTCGTGGAGCCTCATCTGACCATCAATCGCCCGCTCATCGAAAACGCTGTGACTGAGACCTACTCTTCAATCGAGTCACAGAAACGGGAGGCAGTGTCATCGACCTGATCGGGGAATTCAGCAGCGGTGTGCTGGCGCTCGATGCCCGGCTGGAGATCGATCGCATCGTCGAGACCTTGCGCGAACAGGTTCTCGGCACACAACGGCGCCGCGGAGTGGTTGTCGGGCTCTCCGGAGGCATCGACAGTTCGGTCGTCGCAACGGTCTGCGCACGCGCGTTCGGCAGGGACAAGGTACTGGGCCTGTTCATGCCGGAGCGCGATTCATCCGGCGACTCGCTGAGGCTTGGCCGCAGCGTCGCCGGGCAGCTTGGCATCGACACAATCCTTGAAGATATCCAGCCGGCGCTCGAGGGCATCGGTGCCTACGCCCGACAGATGGAGGCCATCCGAACTGCCGTCCCTGGATATGGCGAAGGCTGGAAATGCAAGCTGGTCATGGCATCGGTGCTGGAGAGCAGCGGCCTTAATATCACGCGCCTCACCGTCGAGGATCCGGACGGAAAGATCGACACCGTGCGTCTTTCGCCGGCGGCTTACCTGCAGATCGTCGCTGCAACCAACTACAAGCAGCGGGTTCGCAAGATGACTGAATACTATCATGCGGACCGCCTCAACTATGCAGTGGCAGGCACGCCAAACCGGCTCGAATATGACCAAGGCTTCTTCGTCAAGCAGGGCGACGGCGTCGCCGACGTGATGCCGATCGTCCATCTCTACAAGACCCAGGTTTATCAGCTGGCGGAATATCTCGGGATTGACGAGGAGGTCCGAATGAGGCCGCCGACCACGGACACGTTTTCCATGGCGCAAACCCAGGAGGAGTTCTACTTCGCCTTGCCCTATCAGCTGATGGATTTGTGCCTCTACGGCATGAATCACGGAATTTCGGCCGGCGTGGTTGCCGCCGCCGCCGGCCTGACGGCCGAGCAGGTCGAGAAGGTCTATAAGGATATCGTCAGCAAACGCCGCGCCGCCCGCTACCTTCACGCACGGCCGCAGCTGTCCGCTGCGATGGACAGGGATTGACCCATGTGCGGCATCGCCGGAATTGTGGCGCTGAACGCGGCTGCGGAGCCTCCTTCACGAGCCGCGCTTCTACGAATGGCAGCCGCGCTCTCCCATCGAGGCCCGGACGAGAGCGGCGTTTACCGCGACAGGCGGGCGGGGCTGGCGCATACCCGTCTGTCGGTCATCGATCTCTCGACCGGACAGCAGCCCCTCGCCGACACCGGCGATACCACCTGGATCGTGTTCAACGGCGAGATCTTCAACTACATCGAGCTGCGTGAACAACTCACGGCGCTGGGGCATCGTTTCCGCACCCGCAGCGATACCGAGGTCATCGTGCACGCCTACCGCGCCTGGGGCGTGGCCGCGTTCGAGAGGCTAAACGGGCAGTGGGCACTCGCCATCTGGGATTCGCTGACAGGCCGCCTCGTCCTGTCGCGCGACCGGTTCGGCATCTGCCCGCTGCATTTGTGCGAACATGCTGGCCGCCTTCACTTCGCCAGCGAAGTGAAGGCCATTTTCGCAGCCGACCCGGCGATACCGCGGGCCTTCGATCCGGCGGGGATAGACCAGACTTTCACGCTGTGGACGGTCGTACCGCCGCAAGGCGTATTTCAGGGAGTGAAGGAACTTACCCCCGGCCATGTACGCATCTACGACAATGGCAGCGTTCGTGAGCACGCTTTCTGGAAACCTTGCTATCCCGAGATCGCGGACCAGGCCCATGGCACCTTCACCGGCTCACTGGACGATGCGGTGGACGAAGTGCGTAGCGCCTTGCAGGCCGCGACGGCGCTTAGAATGGTCAAGGCGGATGTGCCGGTTGGCTGCTACCTTTCCGGCGGGCTCGACAGCTCACTTGTCGCCATGCTCGGTAGGCGCTTCGCCGGCGCGCCATTCCAGACCTTCTCGTTGCGTTTTGCTGACGCCGAATATGATGAAACCCGTTACCAGCGGCTGGTTGCAAGTGCGAGCGGCGGCGAGCACCACGAGGTGATGGTTTCGCGCGGTGATATTGCCGAGGTTTTCCCAGATGTGATCCGTCACGCCGAGTGTCCGATTCTCAGGACCGCGCCGGCGCCGTTGTTCCTTCTCTCGAGGCTGGTGCGCGAACATGGCATCAAGGTCGTCCTGACCGGCGAGGGCGCCGACGAGATGTTTGCCGGCTACGACCTGTTCCGTGAAGGCAAGGTCCGCCGTTTCTGGGGGCGGCAGCCCGCATCCGCCCGACGCGCGCGACTGCTGGAACGGCTCTACCCCTATCTGAGCCGGTCGCCCGTCAAGCAGCAGGCGATGGCGCGCCAGTTCTTCGGACACGGTATCCATGCATTTGGCGCGCCCGGCTTCGCGCATGACACCCGCTGGCGCACCACCAGCGCCATCAAACGGCTGTTCTCGGCCGACATGCATGCCGAAGCGGCGCGTCACGACGTGGTGGCGGACCTGCTTGGCCACCTGCCCGAAGAGTTTCCACGATGGGGTCCTCTCGCGCAGGACCAGTATCTTGAGATCAGGACGCTGATGTCGGGCTACCTGCTCTCCTCGCAGGGTGACAGGATGCTGATGGCCCATTCTGTCGAGGGGCGCTTCCCGTTCCTGGACGACAGGCTCGTGGCGTTGGCGAATTCGCTCCCGCCCGACTACAAGCTGCGCATTCTGGATGAGAAACACGTGCTGAAGCGTGTGGCGAAATCGATCGTGCCCGCGGAAGTCGTGGCCCGCAAGAAGCAACCCTACCGGGCGCCCAACGCACTTTGCTTCACGGGCGATGGCGCACCCGCCTATGTCCGCGAAGCACTCTCCGAGACTGCCCTGCGCGCGGCGAATGTCTTTGATCCGAACTCGGTCGCGCGCCTGCTGGACAAATGCGCTGCCAAGACCGGCGATGGGGATCTGTCCAACTCGGACAACATGGCGTTGGTCGGCGTGCTGTCGACGCAGCTCCTCCATCAGCAGTTTGTCGCTAGCCGCCCATCGAGCGCGCATGCGGTCGACCTCAGGATAGACGTCGATCACCTGCACAGGGAAGAGGTGCTGGTATGATGCATGGCGCCGTACCTCTGCTGGACGATTACCTCAGCCATTCGGCCGAACGGCTCGGCGACAAGATAGCGCTGGTGTGCGGCGAGCACCGGCTCACCTATGACGAGCTTGAGACACGCTCCAGCGCGGTCGCCCGTCATCTCGTCACGTCCGGGGTCGCCCCCGGTGACCGCGTTATGATCTTCGCCGACAACACCGTCGAGACCGTGGTCAGCTTCTGGGCGGTTCTCAAGGCGAGCGCCGTTGTGTGCGTCGTCAATCCGCTCACCAAGAGCGACAAGCTGGGGTATTTGCTCAACGATTGCCTTCCGGCAGCATTGATCACCGACAAACATTTGCAGCCGGTCTTTGCTGAGCCGGCGCGTAACTGTCCGTCGCTGCGGCGGCTCATCGTCTCCGGTCAGGTGGACGACGCCGAGCTCCGGGGATTGCCGCATGCCGTGCGCTGGGATGAGGCGGCTGCCGGCCACGGCAAAGCGCCGCCCCGCCGCCGCATCGATATCGATCTCGCAGCCATCATCTACACGTCGGGCTCGACCGGCGAACCCAAAGGCGTGATGCTGACACACAGGAACATGATGACAGCCTGCACGTCTATCGCCTCGTACCTTGAGCTTGGCGAAGACGACGTGATCCTCAATGTCTTGCCCCTGGCCTTCGACTACGGCCTCTATCAGATGATAATGGCATTCCGTACCGGGGCGCGGTTGGTCCTCGAGCGCTCGTTTGCCTTCCCCGCACAGATACTTGCGATCATCGAAAGGGAGAGAGTTACAGGCTTTCCCGGCGTGCCGACCATCTTTGCCGCGCTGTCGGATCTCAGGACGCTGAAGGCAAATGATTTTGCAAGCATAAGGTATGTCACGAATACGGCGGCAGCCCTGCCGCTTAAGCACATTCGCCTGCTCCAGGAACTGTTTGCCGCCGCCCGCATCTATTCGATGTACGGCCTGACCGAATGCAAACGCTGCACCTATCTTCCGCCGGACGATCTTGCCCGAAAACCGTTGAGCGTGGGGATCGCCATCCCGAACACCGAAATGTGGATTGTCGATGAGGATGACCGAAGGGTTGGTCCCAATGTCGTCGGCCAGTTGGTCATCCGCGGGGCAACGGTCATGAAGGGCTACTGGGGTAAGCCGGAGGCTACCGCGAAGAAGCTCAAGCCAGGTCCTTTGCCCGGCGAGCAGGTTCTGTACACCGGCGACTACTGCCGAATGGACGAGGAAGGCTACCTCTATTTTGTCGGCCGCAGCGATGAGATCATAAAATCGCGGGGAGAAAAGGTGGCGCCTAGGGAAGTCGAAAACGTGCTGATGGAAATCCCGGGAGTACGGGAAGCCGCGGTTGTCGGAGTACCTGATGACCTGCTGGGGCAAGCAGTGAAAGCGTTTGTCGTCATGGAGCAAGGAACGATCATGGGCGAAAAGCAGCTGCGGATGGAATGTCAGAAGCGATTGGAAAACTTCATGATTCCGAAGTCCATCCAAATTGTGTCCAGTCTGCCGATGACGGACACGGGCAAGCTCAAGAAAATGGCGCTGTCATAAAGCAATTTACGGAAATTATTTGGATCGGAGGCCAATTCAATGCTGAGCACGAACAACAGAATTGACACCTACAGCGATCAAATCCGCGCCTTTCTGGCGTCAAACTTCTACGTAGCCGACCCGCGTGCGCTGGAAGTTGAAACGTCGTTGCTCGATCAGGGCATCATAGACTCGACTGGAGTGCTTGAAGTTATCGGATTCGTCGAGGAGACATTCGGCATCACTGTCGAGGACAGTGAACTTCTGCCGGAGAATTTCGATTCCATCCAGGGAATTGCACGTTACGTGGTCAGCAAGGAAAACTGATCGCCGGGCTACGGCTTGAGGGCGTCGTCCCAACCGGGCGCGCAAACCCATGGCGCGGCTCACGCTGGCGCTTTGGCCCGTGCACAAACCACCCTGGCTTCACCGGCTTTGTTCGCAACCGTGCGAATGCTCTCATAGGCTTTGGAACGCTCAACCAAACTCATGACCTGCCGGTCCTGGCCAAGCCCGACCTCGAAAAGCAGCATGCCACCTTGCCGCAGATAATGCTGCGCCTCCTTGATCACCCGCATATGAATGCTCAGGCCGTAAGGCCCGGCAGCGAACGCCTCACGGGGTTCAAGTTCCATCAGATGCGCGCGGTCGTTTTCGAGCCGCTTCTCCGAGATGTAAGGCGGGTTGCAGACGACCAGATCGATCGTACCTTCGAGCTCCAGACCCGAGAAGGAATTGAAGAGGTCGCCCTGTAGCACCGAAATACGTCCGGCCAGGCCAAGATGGGCAACGTTCCGGCAGGTGGTTTCGACGCAGCTGTCAGTAAGATCGCTCGCCCAGACGCGCGCGGTGGGGACCTTGTATCCAATGGCGCAGGCGAGATTGCCCGCCCCGCAGCACATGTCCACGACACGCGGTACCGGCCTGTTAAGTTCACGAAGCACATTGAGGGCGGTGCTGCCGAGCAGTTCCGTCTCCGGGCGAGGGACGAGCACGCCGGGCGCGACAACCAACTTCAGCCCCATGAAGTCGGTGCGGCCGGTGCTGTAGGCGCTGGCGACATCTATTTCACCAATCACGGCAAACCCGCTTTCTTGATTTCCCAATGTTGATTTCTCAGGCGCCCGGTCTTCATGCCATGGGCGAGCCATCAGCAACGTCGTTCCCGGCTCGGTTCACGTCCGCGCAACTACTGGATCGCCGCGCTCTGCAGTTCGCTGCTGAACCTCACCTCGATGGTGTCTCCAGGCGCAACCTCGGTGTCCTGGTCGACCGGTCGACCTCTTGACGCGTCGCCGGCCCCGCCGGTTATTGTGATCCGCGCCTGAAAGGTTTCGCCGGCGACGGGCAGTGGAAGCGCGGACGCCCCTGATGGCTGAAGCTTCTGGCTGGCTGCGTGGAGCCTTGCAGTGGTCTCGGCGAGGCGAAGGTCGGTGTCCCTCAATTCGTTCAGAAGGCCGATCCTTCTTTGATTTTCATTGCGTTCCTGCTGCCTGACGGAGTCTTCCTGCTGGCGCCGCGTTCTCATCAGTTCGACTGAGGTCTCGAGCGCCCGGCTCGACGACATCAGCACGGCACGCCTGACGTCGGCGAGCCTGCTGTTGGTCAGGTTGCCCGATTCGAACGATTTGGTGACCCGCGCAAGATCGTCCTCATCCTGTTTCACCGCGGCCGCTTCCGTCTGCTCGCGCTTGAGCAGAACCTCGACCTGAGCCTCGGCATCCTTGGCGGTCTTGTCGAGATAGCTTTGCTCCTGCTGAAAATTGTTCAGCGAAATCTTGAGGCCCTCCGCTTCCGCCTGCGCGACCGCCGATATCAATGCATTCGACAGGGGCGAGCCTTGCGGCGGTTGCATGTCAAATTCTGCCTGGTTCTGAAGTTCGGCGCGGATGCGCGCGCCATGAAAGTAGTCCCTGATGTAGTCCCCCCAGATCGACTCGTAGTCGCGTCGCAGATCAACGGGATCAGGTCCGCTTTGGCTTGCCCGAGACCGCAGGAGACTAAAACCGCCGGCGACGGCAATTGCCTGTCGGACAGTCATGAGTGGCCGGTAAGTCTGCTGCCCTGGTGTCAGCACATCGCCAGTCACATAGATCGGACGGTACTCCGCGATCACGGCCGTGACGTCGCTCGGCTTGATGACGATCATTTGCTCCCGTCCATCAGGTAGGCGCTGATGGACTATCTTGGTTGGCAGCACCGCCTCCATGCGCGTCTGCAATTCTGCCGGCGTCAGCCCGCCAACCGGGATCATCCCGAACTCGGGCAGCGCGATCGAGCCATCCATTTGCACGATCGCGCGTTGCGTTCGCTCCGCTATGGAGGCTATTCCTATCTCCACCGTATCGCCGGGCGACAGCTTATAGGCCACCGGCGCTTCAGCCGCGGCTGCGATATCCAGGGCCAGGCAACCGGCAAGGGCTGCAAAGAAAATTCGGCTAACGAAGGCCATCGATGGCAATCTCCCTTTAATTCAGGCCCGGCTGCTGCGGCCAATCGAGATGGGCGACGAATTCGTAGACCGGCCCACCAGGCACCCCCCAATTGCTCGACCAGATCACTTGCGACCCATCAGGGGAGGGTGAGGCATGTGTCTCGCTCCAATAGTCGAACGGAGCGTTTCGCGTCTGCACGATGCGTCGCACCTCCTGACGACCGTCGACACGCAGCGCGATCACTTCGCGCGTGTATGGCGCCCAGTCCGGGTGGCTCCGAACCTCATCGGGATTGCCCCCGTAACTTATAAACGCCCATTCGGGCCTGTCCAAAGCACGCAGCGACGTATGCTCGGCCTCACCGTACTTCGTGAGCGACGTGACCTTTCCATCGGACAGCCGACGCTTGATCACCTGATATTTGTCCGGAGCGGATTTGCTGGTTCCGACGTAAATTTCGCTGCCATCCGCATCGAGAGTCAAATCGCCATGGCCGGGCCGATGATGATCCTTCCACGTTTGGCGCAGGGTCCCGTCGACTGCGAAAATGGCTCGCTGTTCGGTGCCGTCGACCAGATTTTGGAAACACAGGATGTTCTCTCCGAGCGGAGAAATGGTGCAGGAGCTGGTCGTTCCGGCAACCTGGGCGAGATCGATGTCCGGGTATTTCAGACGCCGGTCGATGTCGTATGCGAAGACGACAGCAGCTCCATCATTGCGGGTCGCGCGTACGGCAATGCGGTTGCCGTCACGACTAGGATTTCCCTTGGACGGGCCGAATTCGAGATCCCGATATTTCGTTGCGGCATACACTATGTCCTCACGATTGGTGCGGGGCGCCCAGGTCGATATCTTTTGACCATCGACACAGATCATCATCTCCGCGTTTCGAGGGCGCCATTCGCACTCACCCGACTTGTTGCGATGAAACAAAGGGAGGTAGGTTTTCCCGTCGAGGAAACACATGCCGTTGCAGCCGTTCATGAGGACGAGGAGGCTCTGATCCGCATTCCAGGCTTGCGCGCTCGAGTAGCGATGACTGCAATATATTTTGCCGCAGACAATTCCGCTGCCAAGCGCTCCGGGCTGAGTGATCCGAGTAAAGCGGATCCCTGTCGCCGGATCAGTTGCAGGTTTCAGATAAGCGGGCAGATCCATTGCCGGCTCCGTGCCTGCCGCACCGCTCGGCCGGTTTCCGGCTGTGTGCAGCGCCAGCAGAGCGGCCATCAACAGCAAAGCTGGTATGAGCCGCGGAAAGGTCATGTCATGTAGCTCATTTCGCGTCGGACGCGGCCTTCGCTGAGGCGCGAGCGCCACCACTCGATGGTCTTTTCCAGACCATCACGCAAGCTCGTATGTGCCCGCCATCCGACTTTACTTTCAAGGTTCGAGGAATCGGCGAGCAACGCGCGAACCTCGGAGTTTTGCGGCCGCATCCGGCTTTCATCTCGACGAACTGGTTTCCTGGTGCCACTCAACTCGAGCACCAACTCCAAAACGTCCGAGACACTGACGGCGCGCTGGCTGCCTGCATTGTAGGCATGGCCAAATTCAAGCTCGGCCGCCCCTGCCGCCACAAATGCCGCAGCAGTGTCCTCCACAAAGGTAAGGTCGCGGATAGGGCTGGTGTCGCCGACCATGATCGCCGGACAGTTCTCGTCCAGAGCCTGCCTTATGATGGTCGGCACGATGGCCCGCTCGCTCTGGCGCGGCCCGTATGTATTGAACGGTCGCAGGATGACCACCGGCACATCGAAGGACCTGGCATAGGACGCCGCCATCATGTCTGCGCCGATCTTGGATGCAGAGTAGGGGGACTGTCCCTGCAGTGGGTGGGATTCGTCGATCGGCATGGTCAGAGCGGTGCCATAAACCTCGCTCGTGGACGTATGCACAATGCGTTCGGTTTCCCAGTGGCGTGCCGCTTCGAGGACATTCACGGTGCCCAGCACATTGGTTTCCACATAGGATTGGGCAGCCGCGTAGGAGTAGGGAATCGCAATCAGCGCAGCCAGATGAAACACCGCCGCCTGGCCGCGCACGATCCGGTTGATGAACGCGCTGTCACGAACATCCCCACGAATGCATTGCAGCTGGCTTCGAACGTGGTCGGGTAAATCGTCCAGCCAGCCATGGCTGTCGAACGAGTTGTAGAGGGCCAGTGCCGTGACATCGGCGCCTTCGTGCACCAGCGCTTCCGTGAGGTGGGATCCGATAAATCCATCCGCACCCGTGACCAGGACCTTCCTGCCGTGATAGCTCACGACTGCGCACTCCTTTGATCGTGTGAGCTGACAAACTGGCGAACGAACAACGATCCATTCATGCCAAACTCTCCTCACTTTCCAACTCTATCCACTTGCCGCGGGAGGCAGGGACACGCCGAAAACCGCCCTGAAGCCTCGCATTATCCAGACGAGGTCCGATGCAATCGTGCGCCGCGGATAGTAGGCGAGGTCGATCGTTGCCTTGGCCGGGAACAGGACCTCTCGATAAAACAGGAGCGGATCAAGGGATGGCGGGTAAAAACAGGCTTCGTGACGGAAGAGAACCTGGGTCGGGCCGAGCAGGCCGGGCTTCCACTGCAGGACGGCTTCATTGCCGCCGCGGAAACAATCGGCGAAGGCAAGGCTTTCCGGCCGCGGGCCGACAATTGCCATGTCTCCCGTAAAAACGTTCCACAGTTGCGGCAACTCATCAAGTTTCGTTGCCGCGAGAAAACGGCCTATCCGCGTCATGCGGCTGTCATCGTTCATGGTCAGCGCAAGGCCGAAAGGATCAGCTGTTGTCTTGAATTTGCGGAACTTGTACATGCGAAATGGTTTTGCGCCGGCACCCAGGCGCGTCTGTGCGAAAAGCACGGGCCAACCACCCTCGACAAAGAGTGCAACAGCAATCAGTAGCATCAGCGGAGCGAGTGCCATTCCCGCTGCTGCGGCGAGGATGATATCCATCGCGCGCCTGGCAATTCCATGGCTGGTGCCAGCTACGGCGGGCCGATGCATCGTCACGTCGAGTGCGTTCATGCCGCGGCTCCCGCGCGCCCGCTGCTTTCAATCGCGGTGGCCAACGCAACAACCACCGACTCGATCGCACTTGCCGTAATTTGCGGGTGTAGTGGAATCGTCAACTCCCGCTGCGCGAAATCCTCGGTCTTCGGCAGATGGATTTCAGTGAACATTTGGCGATAGAGCGTCATCTGGTGCACGGGCGTATAGTGGATTGTGGTCTGTATTCCCTTCGTTCGCAGATGGTCGATCACCGTTTGCCGGTCGACGTCATGTGGCAGGAGGACAGGCATGATGTGATAGGCCGAGGTCCGCGGTTTGCAGAACGGAACTGTCACAGCCGAGCAATAGTCTGCGATCAGACGTCGATAGAGGACGACCAATATGCGCCGGATTTCATTCCATTCCTGCAGGTTCTGAAGCTGGACCAAGCCAATAGCGGCGCGCAATTCATCCATGCGATAATTGAAACCGAGCATCGTCACATCGTATTGCGGCGTGCGGCTGTTCAGCCGCTGATGTGTGCCGCTGGTCATCCCATGTCCGCGAGCCTGGCGGATCGCTTCACGGAGCTGTGCATCCCGGGCGATTACGGCCCCACCTTCCGCGGTGGTCATGTTCTTGTTGCCGTAGAAGCTAAAGGCCGCGGCCGCACCATAAGTCCCCACCTCCTTAAGGCCGGGAGCATGCGCGGCATCCTCGACGATATGCAGTCCTCGCACACGGGCAAATCTCTGCCATTCTTCCCGGTCGGCGAGGTAGCCGGCAAAGTGGACGAGAATGACGGCCTTGGTGCGTCCGGTGCACTTGGCTTCCGCGTCGCTTAGGGACATCAGTGGCACTTCGGCCGACTCTATGTCGACGAATACCGGTGTTGCTCCTACGTAGAGCACTGCATTCGCGGTCGCCACGAAGGTCAGCGAGGGAACCAGAACTTCGTCTCCGGGACCGATTCCAAGTGCATGGAGAATGAGATGCAGGGCGGCGGTGCAAGAGCTGACGGCAACGCAATCGACCGCATCATGCACGGCCGCGAAGGCCTCTTCAAAGGCTCGTACCTGGTCCCCCATCGTCAGCCACCCACTGTCGACAACTTTGGCCAAGGCCGCCTTTTCCGGAAAGCCAAGAATAGGAGCGCTGACCAAGAGCATTACGACCTCCTCATGTTGGCGTGGTCGAGCGTTCAGCCCTCAAGCGGCCGCTGCCGAGACCTCGATCGATGCGGACTGCTCTTCCCAGGCAATGGTTTGTGCGTTTTGAAAATCTTCAACGCGTCCGATATCCAGCCAAAGCCCGTCATGTTTGTAGACGTGCACATTCGTGCCGTTTTGCATCATCTGCAGCATGAGATCGTCGAATCCGAAGGCGATGCCGTCAGGTATAAAACGAAAAACGTCTGGATTCATGCAATATATTCCCATGCTTACCAGATGGGATAGCGTCGGTTTTTCACGAAATACTTGAACGGTATTGTCGACCTCGTCGATGACGCCGAAGTCCATCTTGATGACGCGGGATGCGGTGGCTATGGTGACTGGATCCGTGTGTGTGCGGTGTGATGCCACAAACCGGCTGAGACTGAGATCGGTAAGTACGTCCCCATTGAGAACAATGAACGGCTCGTCCAGTTCCTCCCTGATCAGGGAGAGCGGGCCAATGGTGCCGAGAGGTTCCAGTTCCTGGGTGTAGCGTATCCTTAGATTCCACTGGGATCCGTCCCCGCATACGGTGCGGATCAAGTGCCCCAGATAGCCGGTCGTGACGTAGACTTCCTGAATGCCGTTCCGCCGCAGCCACTTCAAAAGCAATTCAAGAACCGGTCGAGCACCGATCGGCATGAGAGGCTTGGGCAATATGGAAGTGAAAGGCCGAAGGCGTGTTCCCATTCCACCGCACTGAATGACCGCTTTCATCTCGTCCTCCTATTGATACGACTGTCGCGGTGTGATGGGTCCAACCCACCCGGCCGGAAGGTACGCCAGTGTTGGTTTTGCCTCTCCGGAGTGCAGCGATGGTAAGTGGCGCTTAAGAAGGCGTCGTCGTGCATTTGAATGGCACTTTCCCGGCCTTTTGATTCAATATTCCAGTTGGCAGGGCATGGGGGCGGCAGGGCGATCAGAGCTGGGAACTGTTCACATGTCCGGCGCCGGCAACGACCTGCTCGGAAGGGCATCGCTACCGTTCGTACGAAAAAAACACTTCAACATCTGGCCCTGAAATGTGTGCGATTGTAAGCTATATTAGAAGGTTGAAATGTGCCGATGGGCGGCGGCGAGCGTCGACATACGGGGGATCAGCGGGCGGCTGATCTGTGTTGGGTCACCGTACAGTCCATCCAAAGGGAGGTTTCGGCAGCTAGGGACACATGCGGGCTGCCAAAAGGTGGGTGGTTCATGTATCGTATTATCATCGCCGATGATCACGGCTTGTATCGTCGTGGGCTGCGACTGGCTTTGATGGCCGGCATTCCAGACTTGGAAATATTCGAAGCGGCGTGTTTTGATACCGTCATAAGCTTGCTTGAAGATCAGGCGCCTGTTGATCTCGCCATCATCGACCTGAACATGCCGGGACTGTCCGGTCAGGACGACCTTCGCGACGTCTTACCGGCTCATCCCGACACACGGTTTGCAATTGTCTCAGGGACCGATTCACGCGCCGAGATTCTAACTGCCCTCTCGATTGGACTTCATGGCTATATCGTAAAGTCCCAAACGGACGAGGAGGTGGTCCTGGCGGTGAACGAAATCCTGGCTGGCCGCATTTACGTTCCGGCACTTCTTTCACAAAGGTCCAAGGCGTCGGTGCGCCTTCCATCCGAGGCTCCCACGCAAATGCCCCACAGGACCATCAGCGTCAACAATCTGGGCAGGCTTACGTCCAGACAGAAGGAAGTCCTCAGGTTGATGGCTGAAGGTTACTCGAACAAAGAGATTGCCCGCTCTCTTGAAATTGCAGAAGCGACGACGAAGATTCATGCGGCTGCCGTCCTGCGCGAACTTGGGGCACGAAATCGAACGGAAGCCGCGGTTTTGCTGAAGACATGGGCCGCCAGGGACATCAACTAGCGCCGATTGCTTTTGGCGGCAGCCGGACCGAATATTTCAGTCCGTGATCCAGCATCTCAAGCTTGGAAGAGTGGCCCACGATAGGCTCACCGCCGGCTCCGATAATCAACGACCCAAAACCACGCCGAGCCGAGGTGGAGACCCGGCGCTCTCCCGATTCCGACCATTCAAACACTATGTCGGCGCCGGGCTCCTGGGCCACGAATTGCCACACGACCTCGATCCGTCCTGCCGGAGTGCCGAGAGCCCCATGCTTCACGGAATTGGTCGTAAGCTCGTGAACGATCATTGCGAAGCTCTCAGCCGAACCCTCAGCCATTTTTATTTCGGGTCCACTGATCGAAATGTCATGCGTCCCCATATAGGGCTGCAATTCCTGAACGATGAGGTCACGCAGGGAAGCCGACAGGCTGCCATCGCGTGAAAGAAGCAGATGCGTCGCCTGGAGTGCGCCGATCTTTTCGATCAGTGTCTGCTTATAGCTGGCGATATCATTGTCGGGGGCACCAACCATATTCACAAGCGCCGTGATCACCGGAAACAGATTGTTGAGCCTATGGCGCTGTTCAAGCATAGCCCGCTCTCGCTTCTTCGCCGCAGCCCGCAGCAGAATGGTTATGCGCCGATCGGTGAGATCCGCGGCGACTCCTATTCGCTGTGCACGACCGTCGCGCAATTCGTCCCGTCCCCGAAGAGCAATCCAGCGGATATGTCCGCCAGTTCGCCTGATGCGGATCTCAGCGTCATAGTCGGCGCCTGATGCAAGCTCTCCCGGGGCCATCAGATTAGGCAAGTCGGCCGGGTGAACGACCGCAGTCAATTCCTGCAATGGACGGCTCGGCGCGGGTGCCAGCCCCATCATTTCCCAGAACGCGGCTGAGCCCTTCACGGACCCGCTCTCGAAATCTATGCGCCATGTTCCCAACCGGCTTGACGATAGCGCCAGGTCCAACCATTCCTTCTGAGCCCGGAGTGCCTCGCGGGCGGTTCGCTCTCCCGATATGTCGTCCACCACTACAAAAATGCTTTGAGGGAGAGCATCGGCTGGCACGGCCAAAGACAGGGCCAATCTTGTCCACAAAATCGTGCCGTCTCTTCTCAGGAGACGGATCTCCGAGCCAAACGAAGTCGTGTCTTTCAGGCGAGTCAACGCTTCCGCCAAGGTGTGGTTGTCGTCGGGGTGGACGAGTGCGCTGAGCGGCAGACTTGAAAGCTCCTCCTCGACATACCCTGTCATCTCACCAAGACGCTTGTTGGACCGTTGCAACTCTCCGTTCTCATTCATGTTGGCAAAGCCAATGGCGGCACGTTCGAATGCCCAGCGATACCTGTTTTCGGTTGCTTCCAAGGCCGCGAGTCTAGCCTCCGCAACCTGCAAAAGGGTGCGGTAGTCCTGCCTCTGCCGGTGGAAAGTCAGGGCGATCATCCCCCCTGCAACCAGCAGCAGAATGGCTTGAACCCAAAGGCCGACATCGATTGGATGGTGCAGGACATCCCGCGTCAACAAGCCGACGGCAACCATCACAAATGTTGCCGCAAGAGCGATCATGCGATCTTCGAAATATGAGATGGCAATAATGGCGGGAACAAACTCAAAAAAGCCGATGTCGTATGCCACAGAGGTCGGCAGCGCTGTCTCGACTGCAAGTGTCGCTATCAGGAGCGACATCGAGGCAAGGCGGGTCAGCAACTTGCCTGAGCTGTTCGGATGCAAACTGAGCGAATGCAAACGCATGTGCCAGACTATAACCTTCTGACTAGTCCGTCGAGATTAGACCGAAAAGCGTACAGACTAGTCCGACCGCAGGATTGTTCCCCGGGATTGTAGCGCGCATTTTGTCCGATGTCGGGGGCGGATCGGACCGCTACTCTCCAAGCGACCTGACTGACATGTTTAAGGCACCTCCTTTTGACTGGGAGGCGTTGCCGTTTTGCGGGAGGTAAGAAAATGGCACTGGTTGGTAGGCAAGATGATGGAATTCTTGGTCGCCAATATGGAAGTTTCGGGGGAAAGCCTGTCTCCGCCTTGAGAACGCAAGGTGACCATGCTTCCGCTTGGCATCAAGCACCACAACGGTTCGACAGCGTTGCTGTCGAGCCACGGCAGAGCAGCCTTGCATCTGTTGTGAGAATGCTTGATCGCATCGGTTGTGGCTACCTGATCCTGAACAGCGACAGGAAGGTCATGGAGTGGAATTCAGCCGCTCAAAACACCTTGGAGCGCGAAGGCGAGGCAGCCGATACGGCCAGCAAGGTATTTGCTGCGCTGAGACGGCTGATCGCAAACGTGCCGGGCAATTTTTCTCCTGGCACGCTTTCATGGGTGGTGATCCGAGGCATGGGCGACAGGCCCCTGATATTGAACGAGAAGGGCATAGCAACGCCTGACGCGACAAGCATCGTGGCGCTGCTGGATCGTGAAAACAGGTCCGGGCCAAATCCCCAGACGCTGCAAAGAATGTTTGGTCTGACGAGTGCCGAAACGCAGCTCGCACTGCGCTTGGCGCAGGGCGATGCCCCTTTGGAAATAGCCCGCAAGCGGCGCTTGAGCCGGACCACGATAAGGTCGCAGCTGGCGTCGCTGTTCGCCAAGACCGAAACACGGCGACAGGCGGAACTGGTAGCTCTTCTTGGGCGCATATGCGTTTTGCCGTGAGGCAAACGCCTTTACCATGCGCGCGCACAACAGGCTTGTGCGCGCAATCTGTCGCTGATGTGCTTGTCGGCCAGCCTCACCTTACCGCCGTCGCGTGCGCACCCGGCCCAATCTTGGGCGGATTGCAAACACGTGATTAAGCACGTGCCAGCCCGCCACCTTCATGACCGAAGGCCGGAAGATCTGTATCCCATCCAGGAACGTGGTCAACCAGGACTGCTGGTGGAACCGCATGGGAATACGAGCAACCCGCAGCGCCCGCAGCAATGTCTCGGGAGGCGGGAGATGGTTGCGGTCTTTGATGAGATTCCAGTTAAGCTGCTTGACGGCGAGGGTCACTTCGTCGACCTCGCGGAAACTCTTTGACGTGGTAATGCTTGGATGGCTCGTTGCATCATAAAAGGTAAGCGGATCGCTTATCGCCACCATGTCCCCATGGCTGGCTAGATCGACGAAGAACAGTTGATCCACTCCGGCCGGAATCTCTTTGTGCGTGCGCATCAAGCAGCCGGCACGAATGACGTCGCTGTTGATCAACAATGTGGATGGAATGATCCCCAGGCAGCGTGTCGCGCGCACCAGATAGAGGTCCATCAGGCACTGCTGGCTGGAATAAAGGGAGATCGCTTCCTGCTCCTTGGGGACTTGGCGAAATCTCACTCGCTTGTCCTCGATTATGTTTGCGGCTGACGTCATGAAGGCAACCGACGGGTGCTGTTTGGCAACTTCGGCGAATGTCCTGAGTGCACCTGGCGCAAGCCAGTCATCGTCGTGCAGCAACTTGATCCACCGTCCAGCGCAAGCCAGCATAGCGTTGTTGGTGTTCTCCACCTGACCGCGACCTCGGCTGTTCTCGATGATGCGGATGCGAGGTTCGCTTCGTGCATAGTCGGTCACGATAGCCCAGGTCTCGCCCTCCGGTCCCTCGTCGTCGCTCACGACCAACTCCCAACCGGAGTAATCCTGACCCAGGACGCTGTCGATCGCCCTGCGGATCGTATCGGGCCGGCGAAAGGTTGGTATCCCGACAGAGATAAAAGGGCGTGACCATGAGACATCGGCACGGTCATGCTGGGTGACCGCAACTGCCGCTTGAAGATTGTCAACCGACGACGAATTCATGGTGTTTTTTCCTCGAGACATTCATGTTGGATGCACGTTGCAGCGCCTGCTGGTTGGGGGTCGTGGGTCAACAAATACAGCGATGCTGCCATTTTCAGAGCGAAACCCGACGCGCCGCCGGCGGCCATGAAATAGATGACGGTGACTGGCTGCCAGCCCGCCTGGGCGCCGGCGAGCAGCGGGCCAAACACGAGAACCGCTCGTGCGAGGTCGATGACCAGTCTTGTTCCTTGCCGACGTAGCAGAGCGGGAACGTCGCTAAGCGGAGTAGACAACGCTTGTGCCGCGCCCATCAGCGCCAGTGCGGTCATGATTTCCGCGGTGGGCATCCAAGGCTCGCCCAGGAGCGGAACGACCACATAGGGCGCGGCGAGTCCAAGCAGCAATATCGGCACCGCGGTAAAGCCGGCGGCCAGCAGGAGAAGCCCGCGTGCCACGCCAAGCAGGTGTCCACGATTGTTGTTCTGGTTTGCTTCGGCGACAAAAACATTGCTGAGCGGTGAAGCGATCAGCGTCACTGGACCGGTAACCAGGCGCGTTGCCACGCCCAAATATCCGGCAAATGCGGTGCCGAACAGCCCACCGACAAGAACTGCCGGAAGATTGTTGATCGCTATGCTCGCGAGTGTTGCGGGGATATCGAACAGAGGAAATTTGTATTCCCGCCGGGCCTTTTCGAACACCGCACGCCAAGGTGCCCGGGCGATGCCGCGCAAATCCTCCCAGCTCGTCACCCGATAACCGATATACCCGATAAAGACGAACTGGCTCAAAATATGGGCATGGATCATCGCTTCGCCGCCAAGGTTGGCAATGCCGAAAACCAATTGCAGTGCAGCCATGCTCGCCGGCAGGATCAGCCGCCCAAGGGCAAAGTCGCGCAAAAGCCCAGCACGCAGGCTCCAGCAGTTCATGGCTTCGACCAGACCTGCGCCTCCCATTCCGATCGGAATGAGCCAGGCAAGCGAGCCGAGGCGGTTGGGAGCAAGGTTCGACAGCATCTGTCCGGCCGAAAAGGCCAGGACGGTGGTCACGAACACAGCCAAAAGGATAAGCTTGACCGTCACATAGGCCTGGGCGCTCCCCTTAACCCCATAGAGTGACGCCTCGAAGCGCAATGCTGCGACCCCGGCGAGTATGTTCACAATCGACAGATAAATCGTAAAGATGCCGAAATCCGCAGGCGAATAGAGCCGCGCCAAGACCGGAATCGCAGCAAGAAGGGTGAGTTGGCCGACAATTGCCATCGCCGACACCTCACCAGCTGCACGAATGATCGAACCGATCGTGCTCGGCCGAACAGCGATGATGGCTGTGTCGGCCGCGGGAACCATCTTGGGTCTCAGAAGGTCGCTCAGTGCCATCGGTTCGCGCTTCCGAGGGAGGCAAATATCGGGGATTGCCGCAGCCTACGATGCACACCGAACGTTGCCATCATTCACCTGAATGACGCGCTCTGCGGACAGGCTGCACCCTGAATCGTCCGGGCCGCTCCCTGGATGAACCGCCCCCGGATCGTCCGCGGCCCAAGGACGAGCCTATGCTTGGTCATGCTATCTGCTCGCGCAAGAGGTCGGCGCTATCCTCGAGCCGATATCCGGCATGTTTTTTCAAGTTCACTTGCGTGAGGACGCTGCCGACGGGTACCGCAAGAGAACCGTTGCCCTGAAGGAGTTCCAGCACCCCGCGAGCGAGGGTACGTGGCGTTTTCCTCCATCGGACGGCAAAAAGCACCGCATCAGCCCATCCAGCCAGAAATTTGGCTTCCGGCCGCCCGAGCGCCGACGGCAGGTTTATGATGACGATGCGATAGGTCAAGTGCAGATCCGCCATCACTTTGCCCCCATCCTCGCAGGACAACACCGCCAGCAGATCGTCCGACGGAGCAGCGGTCATCACGTCGATGCCGATTTCATGCAGACTGGCCACGGCGTTTTCCAGGTTGCTGCGATTGCAGACATAATCAGCGAAGGAATGGCGGCTCTTGCGCTCGCTGAACTGATGCAGGAACTCGAGCGTGAGTTGAACGCCCTTGCGTTCAAGATCGATCAAGAGAACACGACCGCCCATCCGCGTGCCGGCCAGCGCCAGACTCCATGCGAGCTCGGTCCCCCCATCCTCCGGGACGCTGGAGGTGACAAGCGCCGTGTACGACGAACGAGCCCTCAGCGCATTGGGCGCCGCAGCAATCAGCAACGACGTCACGGCGCGGCTATAGGCGGAGCTGCGCTCGCCCAGGACAAGGGTTCGCAGTCGTTTGGCATGCACCCTGCCTGCTTCGGGAATCTGCCCCATACATGGAACCTTGAGCACCGCTTCCGCCTCGGTCTCACCGCGGAAAGTCCGATCGAAGTGATTGCGCATCGTGACGAAAATCGCGCCCAGTATAGCGAACACAATCATCCCGGGCGGAACAAGGAAGATGGCGGGCAAGGTCTGCGGGATGGTCGGCGGCCATGCCGCCGATAGGATGGAAATTCCAGCCGAGGGAACTCCGATACGCCGCGTCAAATCCTGTTGCCGGCCAAGAAGTTCGTTGTATCGCTGGGTCAGCAAACTGACCTGCGGCTCGAGAACCCGCAACCCGGAAAGCCGGCTGGCGGTGTCGGCCATGACCGCATCCAAAATGGCCTTCCGGCTCTCAAGAGTGGCGATCTGGGCACGGAAAATGTTTGCGTCCGCAGCAATCTTGTCGATGCCTTGTTCGACCTTGCTTTCGGTCAGGTTTCTGAGTTCTTGGTCCGCAGGCGCGCGAGCCTGTCGAGCCGCAAGATCGGCAAGTTCAGGCCCGCCAATGGCTTCGGCCACGGAGACGAAAGAAGCCCCCTGCGCTCGAAGCTCCTGAACATGTCGCAGCCGAGTTTCCACAGCGGCGAGATCTGCGTTTGACATCGACAATTGCTGGCTGAGGTCGGCCCGTTCCCTGGCTGCATTGTCCGCCGAGCCTTGGTCGATGGCTCCGTGGCTCAACCGATATTTCTCAAGGCGGTCGGCCGCTGCCTGCAGATCGTTTTGCAGCCTGGGCAGGCTGGTGGTGATCGCATCGAGTTCTTGCTGGTCGGATGCCTGCCTTCTCCTTATCAGATTGTCGACATAGACCTGAGCGAATGTGTTGGCCACGAGCGCCGCCCGCGCGGGACTGTCATCGGCGAAAGCGACGGAGACTACTCTCGATCGCAGCTCCTGCCCGACCCGCATTCCTTGCCGCAAGGCTCTCAATTCAGAGGCATCCTCGGCCTGTGAATCGCTGATTGTTTTGTCCGCTCCTGGCCACAGTCGGTCCAGTAGACCACCGGCAAGCGAGCGTGTCCTCGGGGGAGGGATGGCAGACGGCTCAAGCCGGGAATTCCCGCTAGCGGAATTGTCCTGTCCGGTTTCAGCCGCACCTGTCTTGCGCAGTGCCGCCATGACGCGGCGCAGATGGTCTTGCGACGATAGCATCGTGATGTGGTCATCTATGCTTGAATCGACGAGGTCCTGCGAAGACGGGGCGCCGACGGGCAGTGAACCGCGCGATGGGGCGTCGATGATAAGCTGAGTAGTTGCTTCGTAGAGAACCGGGCGAAGACTTCCCAGCAACCCCGCCAGCAGCCCGCCCAACACAGCGAAGGCAACAATAGACCATTTTCGCCTTGCCAGAATCACGAAGAGTTGGTGCGACGCGGTGGCCGGCTCGACATATTCGCGCAATGACCGCACGTGCACTCTGCCTTCGAGAACCGGTGCTGGTGGTTGATTGATCCGTGGCAGCTGGATCGGGCTGATTGCGGAACCTACCATTTTATACTCCTGCCAGATCGGGTTCATGAATTGGGCCGGTTTCCTGTGCTTGCCGGTTGGCTCGGCTCCGCCAGGCCTGGAACATCAATGCGGACCACAATTCGCGCGAGCGGTTCTGGCCATCAATGTGATCGCGCCAGCAGGCGTCGATCTTCGCAGCGTCCAATACGTCACTGCTTTCTGCTCGCATGTCGGCGAGAAGATCGCTGGCCCAGTTGCGCAGCGGACCCCGCAGCCATGCTGCGATAGGAACATCGAAGCCCTGTTTCGGACGCTCGATCAGGTGCTGCGGGAGATAGCGGCGTAGCAATTGACGAAGGATCCATTTGCCGGCGCCATCACGAACTTTCATGTTGGATGGCAGCCGCCAGGAGAATTCGACAACGCGGTGGTCAAGCAGAGGACACCGGCCCTCAAGGCTGTTGGCCATAGTGGCACGGTCCAGCTTCACCAAGATATCGCCAGGCAAGTACCCCGCCATGTCATCGCACAGAAGACGGGAGAGCAGGTCGTCAAGCGGCGGACCGCCGTGGCCGTAGATTGGTTCGGTGGGCCGCTGACGTCCCAGGTTTTCAGCCTGTGGCCGCGCCAGCCGCTGAAACAATTCGTCTTCATTCGATGCCGTGAGCAGCCGGGCGAGACGTTCCATCCGGTCGCTCCGGATAAAATGCCTCGCGCTCGCAGAGAGTGGCAGTTTGCCGATGACATCGTCGCGTCCGGCGCGTGCGAAAAAACCTGCCCCTGCCGCCAAGGTTCGGCGCAGTTGTCGGGGCAGGCGCAGGTGTCGTTTCAACCGCTCCGCCATGAAGTGGCGGCCGTATCCTGCGAAGCATTCGTCACCGCCGTCGCCCGACAGCGCTACGGTGACGTGCTGACGGGCGAGCCTGGCAACGAGCAAGGTCGGTATCTGCGATTCATCGGCGAAGGGTTCATCCCAGACCTGCGGCAACTCGGGAATGACGTCACGTGCGGCGCTGGGCGAGAGGTGAAGTTCGGAGTGGTCGGTGCCCAGATGACGGGCAACGGCCGCTGCGTATGGAGCTTCATCAAAGCCGCCCTCTGCGAACGAGATCGTGAAACTGCGAACCGGCTTGCAGGATTGAGCCTGCATCAGGGCGATCACGGCTGAGCTGTCGATCCCGCCCGACAGGAAGCCACCCAGAGGGACGTCGGCCATCATGCGTTCCCGCACGGCCAGCCGAAGCCGGTTGTCCAGTTCGTCAACCAGATCTTCGTCGGTGCCGGTAGCGGGGTTCCGTCGCCCATCGGCTGCAACGTCAGCCAGTGACCACCAGCGGTGAACGCGTTGCGAAAGACGGTCCGCGCTGCGGTCTTCGGCACAATTCGCCGCGGTGACGGAAAGGACGGAACCAGGCGGCAGTTTGAACACGCCTCGCCAGATACAGAGATGGTCCGGCACCCATCCCGTTGAAAGCATTGCCGCCGCGGCATCAAGATCAAGGTCGGGAGAGAAGCCCGGAAAGGTGTTGATCGCCTTCAGCTCAGAGGCGAAGACCAATGCGTCTCGGGTCGAAGCAACATAGAGGGGCTTTTTGCCCATCCTGTCACGGGCCAGATAAAGGCTTCTTGTCTTCAGATCCCACAATGCGAACACGAACATTCCGGCAAAGCGTTTGAGGGCGGTTTCAAGCCCCCAATGCTCGATTGCGCTGAGCATCACTTCGGTGTCGCTGGCGCCTTGAAAGGTTTGGCCCGCACCCTCAAGTTCGCGACGTAAATCGCGAAAATTGTATATCTCACCGTTGAAGGTGATCACGTATCGGCCGCTGGCAGAATGCATCGGCTGGTGCCCGGCGGCTGACAGGTCGACAATTGCCAATCGCCTGTGGCCCAATGCGATTCCAGCCTCGCGATCGGCCCAGAGCCCTTCGCCATCCGGGCCCCGGTGACGCAGCGATGCGGTCATCCGCCCGATCGCTTGGAGCGGCTTTATGTCTGTGGCATCGGAAGCCAATAGAATTCCGGCGATCCCACACATTTAGGGCACCCTGGGCTCGGCAAGTTGCCGCCGAAGTGCGGTCGGATTTCCGGCAACGAGGCAGAAAGCCAGCGAAAACCACACGATCGGATGGCGGATGATCAGGTGAGGCATGCTGAAGATTATCGTCGACGCACCGAGCACCAGCAGCGCGTCGAATCCCGCTCGCCAGGCAAGCGACATTGCGGCTCCCACGATCCAGACCAATGCCATCACCGCAAGCAATCCGCCCTGCAGGTAAAGGTCAAGAACGGTATTATGGGCCTCGAAAGGTCGCTGCAGAAATTGACGGTCGGCGACGGGCGGGCGCTCGAGGTGAGGCCCAGGGCCCAATCCCAGCGACCCGGATTTCAACCCCGTTTCCACCGCGTCCTGCCACAGATAGAGCCGGAGTTCGAACGTTTCGAGTGTCGCTTCCCCACCCTGGTCCTTGGTAAGGCTCTTGGCAAAATGGGCGACGCTGGCCTCTTCGGTGAGCGCGTAGGGCGTCATCGCCAGCGCTAAAGGCAAGGAACCCGCCAACAGCACAATTGCTGCCAAGCGGGGCAGGCTGGCGCGACCGCTTGTTGCGATCCATGCACGAAGCCGCAATCCGAGAAAGACGAGGCAGCTCAGGATACTGGTGTAGAGATAGGTGTCGCTCTTCGTCAGCCGGCCGACATAAAAGGTCAGGATCAGGCTGGAGAATGCGAGCAAACGGCGCCATGGGTTGCGGGTGGTCGTGGCAAGGTGCAAAGCCAGGGGGCCAAAAAGCGCGCAATAGAGCGCAAGTTGGTTCGGGTTCTCGGACCAGCCCCGGAATCTGTCCCAGAACCAGGGGTCGACGCCGGGCTGGTGGGCTACCCCAAATGCCAATCCCAGCTGAATTACGAAGCTTCCATTGGCGATGGCGATCACCCACCAGGCACTGCGGCGAAGGTGACGATCGGCGTCGGGCTCCGCGGCCGCCAGGCATGTGAAGCCGGCCAGCAGCATGTAGGCCATCAGGTCATGTACCAGCCCGGTCAAGTAAAGGACGGTGGTCAGGTAGCCGACGATCGTGCCGATTCCCAAAGCCAGCGACAAGATCAGCCAGAAGCTCGCCAGTTGGACAAAAGCGGGTGTGACCTGGAGACGACCCCCGGCGAATATTCGTCCAATCGCCAGAACGATCCAGATCGCGATGAACAATTCGCCATAGCCGAGCGGCAATCCCGGAACGGCCAGTTGCGTCGCGTAGGACATCGCAACTCCCAGGGCGAGCAAGGCGTCCCGGATCATTGACGTGCTCCGCCCCGGTGATCTGCGAGGCTGCCCTCAAGCGCGACAGCAGGGAGCGGTCGCGGAAGCCCCGCGCGGAGTGTGTTTTCGTACAGGTCGCAGTACTGATCGACCACCAACGGCAGGGCAAATCGCTCCCGCACAAGTTCAGCGGAACGGACGCCCATTGCCTTTGCCCCAGCGCGGTCGGACAGCAAGTCTATTGTTCGCGAGGCAAGGGCATCGGCGTCATGCGGTGCAACCAGGTAGCCATTCCACCCGTCTTCGACGACGTCTCTGCAGCCTGGCATCCTGGAAGCCACGATTGGCAGTCCCGAAAGCCCCGCTTCCAGCAACACACGCGGTACTCCTTCGCGATACTGGGTGGGAAAGGCGAATACATCGGCCATGCCGAGGAGATCAGCGACATCGCGTCGTGGACCCAAGGCCAGCACATGAGATGCGTGCCGGTCGATCTCGGACTTGTCGATTGCGAATGAGCCTTCGGATTCTCGCGGGCCGACAAGCACAAATCGTGCTGCTGGTCTTTCGGCCACGACGCGAGGAACCGCCTCGAGGAGGGTTCCCACACCCTTCTGACGGGTCAAGCGGCCGACAAAGATCACCACTTCGGCGGACTGGAGGCCGAGTTCCCTACGCATCTTCGTTGCCGAGGACCCGAGATGGCGCACCGTTGCGAACGCATCGACATCGATTCCGGAACTGCGTATCAGTCGCGAGCTTCCGCGACCGGTCAGCCGAAAGCGCTCGAAGAACAGTTGGTCATCACGATTTTGGAAAACGGTCGCCGCCGTCCACGAAGACGCGAGCCATTGCAGCGCGCAATAGACCGGACGCAGGGCCAAAGCGCGAGGCGCCAGAGATGAGAACGTCCAGCCCAGCCCGTTGATGGTGCGAATAACCGGAACTGTTCCCCGCATGGAAAGGGGCGTCAACAGATTTGGCTTGGTGTCGAAACTCTGGATGATGTCGGGCCGAAGCTCCCGCATCAATCGGCGCATCGTTCCGAGAGCACGCCATTCCCCGCCGCCAGATGCAAACCGGTCGAAGGAGAACCTGTGATGCGAAATGTCATGCCTTAAAAACGGTACGGGAGAACCGCTCGAGACCGCCGTAACGCGAAAGCCTTTCTCTCGCAGCGCGATGAGGAAGGGAACTCTCAAGGCGTGATCCTCGCCTCCCACGCAGACCAGATGTGGGTTCATCTGCCTCTCCCCAGCGCACACGGCGGGCAATCGAGTAACTGACGCTCTCGATGCTGCCACGGCCCGGTTTCATCACCTATGAGCGCATCCCGCCCGAGTGCACGCTATGGGGAGGCCGGGTTCCTGTCCTCGTCCGTTTGAATGACACCATGATGTTTGGAAAGGGGTAGGACCAGTGAGGCGAGATTCCCTCGCGGTGGGGGAGCGCTAATGTCCCTCCTGTCTTGCCGACGCAGTCTCACCGGGACGCCCCCACGGCATTGCCTGAAGTGGGTACGATGAGTGGCTGGAGTAAGGCGTGGCGGACCTGAACTCCGCGGCTCGCTGATGGGCGCGAAGTTCGGACGCTCGGCCCAAACGACTGTCGGCGAGGCACCAAGACCTCGCCGACCTTTAAGGCATTCGTCGCTGGAGCGTCAGGTGACCAGGAAAGACGATGCGGTAATCGACAGATGCGGAGAGAGGCTCGCGAAATGGATCTGGTTTGCGCCTCCGACGCCGTCGCTGTCGAAAGAAAGAGCTCCGGTCGAACTGTTGTAGATAATGTGATCGGAACTGTCATGCGCCGCTTTGCCGGCAAAGAAAGCGTCCGACGAGAGGCCCCCCTGATCGAGACCGGCAAAGATGGAATGGTCGAGGTGGATCTTGTCCTGGGCTTTGTTGAAATCAGTGATCCTGTCGACGTTTCCAGCGCCAAGGGCGGTACTGAACACGAAGGCATCTCTGCCCCCGTGCCCGGTCAACGTATCGGCTCCGCCGCCACCGTCGATCTTGTTGTTACCGGCATTGCCTTGAATGGTCTGTCCGAATTCGTTGCCGGTCAGATTGATGGCGGCCTTGCCGGACGTCTTGGTGGTTGCGAGTTGCTCGATGTGCGAGCCAGCCGAAAGAGCGAAGCTCACCGAGGCAAGAACCTTGTCGAGGCCGCTTCCTCCCTGCTCCACCACCTTGTCGTGGGCATTGTCGACGTAATAGGTGTCATTGCCGCCATAGCCGGTCATCTTGTCGGCGCCACCGCCGCCATTGATCTTGTTGGCACCGCCATTTCCATAGATGGCTTGACCGAATTCGTTGCCGGTCAGGTTAATGGACGCCCTGCCACCGGAATTGGCGGTGGAGAGCTGCTCGACATGTGATCCCGCCGTAAGAGCGTAACTCACCGAGGCCGCGACCTTGTCGAAGCCCCCGTTTGGCGCTTCCATGACCTTGTCATGAGCATTGTTGACGAGATATTTGTCATTGCCCCCGGTTGCGTGGAAAACGTCTGCGCCGCGCGTGCCATGGAAGACATGATCGCTGCCCGACGGGGCCGGCCCGGTGGGAGCAGGGGTGCCGACGTGAGTAGGAGGTGTGGTCGGTGTGCCGACCGGATCACTGACCGGGGGCGTGACAGGATCACTAACCGGGGGCGAGACCGGGGCATGGGTGCCCTCGAGATTGTGCTGGAGGAAAAAGGCTTTCAGTTCCGAGGCGCTTTCAAGCGCGGTGTCGCCATTCTGCGTTCCCCATTTATAGGTATAGTCAAAGGCCGGCGACGGAACCAGTGCGGCCCAACGATCAATCATGGCCTGCTCCTGGGCAGCGGTGGGCATGACAAACTTGCCGCCAGCGCTGGTTTCCCAGTTGCCACCACCGAACGCCTGGTAAAGCGGGACGATCTTGTCAATCGGGATGCCCGCTTCACCGGCAGCCGCAACCATCTTGTCGATATGGGTGTAGTCGGGAGCCGAAGTGTTGTTGATGGGGTAATAGCCGATACCGTAGAAATCGATGCCCGTATTCGCCGGATTGTAAGCGGCGTGGGCCGGGTCGTTCGGGTTCATGTAGCTCGGGGAGCCATCCGTGCCCAAGTTCATCATCGTGATGAAGGTCTTGGCGCCGGGAACATGAGAATGAATCCAGTCGGATTCCGCCTTTAGATTTGCAGCGGTTGCGTAGCTGCCCCACTTGCCTGTCGGATCAGGCTCGTCGCTAAGGTAAAACCCGAACACATTTGGATTACCTATGAAGGGAGTGACTTTATCAATGAAAGACGAAGTTACTCCGTCGTGCTCACCGAGATAAACCAAGCCTTTCATGCCATCCGGCAAGGCATTGACTTGCGAAACGTACTGAACATCAGCCAGATTGAATCCGGCGGTTGCGATCTCGGCGGCTGATCCACCGGACGCGTAGTGGAGTGTCATCCAAAAATCCTTTGGTTGATTCGGTTATGCCCCACGTCTGCTTAGTTGACGGCGCATATTAGGCCCAAATCAAATACGACACCCGCTGGATAGAATCTTTGATCGCCGACAGGATTGCTGCACAGCAGGAGATGTTCCGCTTCGGGTCAACCGAAGTCTTTTAAAACAGTGCCGCAACAACAACATAAGCCCCTCTCATCCGGCTCATTGTTGAGCCGCGTGATTGGGAAATATCCGCCTTTCCCGACCGGGTTATCCCCAACTAGGGGAAAGCCAATTGGGGTGCCTCGGCACATGAACCGAGGCTTGCGCTGACGCCCTCGCGGCTCACCCGCCAACTTGACGGTCGAAAGATCGTGCCGCTTGCGGCGTGAAGCGGCCACCTATCGCTGCTTTAGGAGCACTTTCTGCTTTGATCCTATTTAAAAAATCGATGGCCCAACTCTCGTTTGAAATATGATCCGACCCAGCGCATGGAGAAAAAGTCATCTCTCCAAAATATATGTCACCGTTAATGCTGTACAAATCGACCCTGACAAACTCAACATCCCTAGATATCGTTTCCGCGATCTCGATCATTTTTTCGAGATTTTCCGGCCTTTCTACGTTTTCTGGTAGGTCATAACCATACATGACATCAATCTGCTTAAAATCCGGAAGAGAAAAGACAGCCCTTTTATGATCAACAAATCTACCGACGTCGACCTGAAGATAAATTGCCTTGCCGCGAACGCAAAAGAATTTGTAGTCACTTAATTCACCACCAGTAGAAATGTTGTCTTCGACAATTAATTTCTTTTCCATTTTATAATATTGTGTCTCTCGTCCGATATTAAAGTACGACCTCTTAGAGAAATTTAAGAATTCCTCTAGAGTTTTCCTATTGAGCGGTTTGTCGAGGAATATAATTTTTCCAGAGGAATGGGTCGGCTTCATCACGAAATGACGTCCGAGGAAAGGCTGGATCCAAAGTAAAATGTCATCTGCCGTCGTATTTCTATCTATCTTGAATACAGAGATCGTCTTTGGGATTTTAAGGCCTGCGATTCCACTAGCTATGTACTTAGCATAATGCTTATCAACGCAAATCTTCTCCAGGTATCCCCATCTATTTCGTATCATTCTGTCAAATATAAAATCATTTATCGTAGCCGATTGACTGGAAACCCGTCTTGGGAACCTGTTGTTCCCGTTAAAGAATCCCGCTGCTGCTATGGGGTAGTTCAGAACGTAGAAATTCGGGGTTATCAAGCTGACCCTATATATCGTTTCCCAGACAGCTCTTCTTAATTTCCGATACTTCTTTTCCACGCAACACCCCACTACGCGGATAACGCACGGCTAACGCGGCGTCCGCTCTGATAACGACGATGGCGAAGGCGCGATCCGCCTCCTTGGGCAGGTTGGCAGCCGTCACAGATGGGGCCGGTCGAACCCGTCGGCCAGCGCCCCGAGGTGAACGAGCCCTCCAGTCGCCATCCCTGCGCATGCGTTAAACCACAATACGTCAGGCTCGATCACCGTCCTCCTCCGTTTGAATGACGATCCGGCGTGCCGGCCTGACGGTCGTCAATTTGCCGCCTCTGGAAGTCTGGGAGACTGATGGTCTGCTCGGGTGATTGGTGTATCGGGGCGAGATCAAATACAGAATACAGAACGACAAAAGGTTTGATTGATCTAAGTTGTTGCTCCGCATCAGGTATTTTGTGTCAACGACCGTGGCGTCTTTGAAAGTGTGTGGAAGCAAGGACATAAGCCCCTTTTGCGTGTTCCATTCTGGACTGCGTTACTAGCGTGAATTGCCGTTTTTTGGGGGAGTTATCCCCAGCCTGTGCACGCTGCGGGTCGCGTTTCGTTGGTCCTGCGCCACGAATCCGCTGCATTTTCCTCAAAGTCGACGTATGTAAGCAGAGCGTAATAAGGGGGGCGACGGATAGCGGCTGCTATGCGCACCAAGAAAGGTTTGAGCCATCACAATTTACGGAAGTAACGGCGCGGCAGTGTCGCGCGAACGACCGCTGGTCATGAAAACATCGGGGGCCGGTTCTCCCGAGCTGCGTTCCGCCATTCTCGCCTGCATGCCTGGGCTGCTTGGCGTGGCGCTGTTTTCGGCAGTGATAAACATTCTCGCCCTGACCGGTTCGGTCTATATGTTGCAGATCTACGATCGCGTTCTGCCGTCGCAGAGCGTTCCCACCCTGGTGGGATTCACGATCGGCATGCTGGGCTTGTATGCGGTCTACGGGCTCCTGGATTTCGTGCGGCTTCGCGTGCTGGTCCGCATCGGCAGTCTTCTCTATAGAAATTTGCAGCAAAAGGTGTTCTCCATCTCCCTGTCCTTGCCGCTCAAGGCAGGACGTGATGCGGGCCGCTTGCAGCCTTTGCACGATCTTGACCGACTGCGCGGCTTTCTTTCCGGAACGGGACCGACGGTCATCTTCGACGCTCCGTGGATCCCTTTTTATCTGGTGATCATTTATTTGCTCCATCCTTTGCTCGGCTTGTTGGCAACCGTCGGCGCGATCGCCGTGGTCCTCCTGACGGCGGTTGCGGAAGTCTTTAGCCGTGGTCCGGCCGCGCGCGCCTCCGAAGACTTGTCGTCGCAACGGGCGCTTGCCGACTCCGCCCGGCGCAACGCCGAGGTTGTTCATGCAATGGGGCTTTCTGGTCGACTGGCTCGACGCTGGAGCGACGTCAGCCGCGCATATCTTGGTCAGCAGGAGCGCCTCTCGGATGTCGTCGGTGGCGCCAGTTCCTTCTCGAAGGCGCTTCGCATGGGTCTGCAATCCGGCGTTCTGGGGCTCGGTGCCTACCTGGTCATCGGCGGTGAAGCTTCTCCTGGGGTGATTATCGCATCTTCCATATTGCTCGGCCGGGCCTTGGCCCCAGTTGACGCGGCCATTGCAAACTGGAGAGGTTTTCTATCGACCCGGCGCAGCTATAGCGAACTGGCAGCTGTCATGGCTGCATTTGGCAGTCAGGACGATCCGATGGAATTGCCTCGTCCACAGGCACGATTTGCCGTCGAGCAACTGACAGTCGCGCCGCCCGGCCTGACAAGACCGACCGTTGTAAATGTAAGTTTCCACCTGTCGAGGGGGGCTGGAATGGCCGTCGTCGGCCCGAGCGGCTCCGGCAAGACGACGCTGGCCCGTTCGTTGGTCGGGGTGTGGAAGCCGCTCCATGGCTCGGTGAGATTGGACGGCGCCTCTCTCGATCAATGGAACTCGGAACATCTCGGCGCCCATATCGGCTACATGCCGCAGGATGTGGAGTTGTTTGACGGCACGGTAGCAGACAACATTTCGAGGTTCCGAGGCAAGACGGATCCAAAAGGCGTCCTTGCGGCGGCAAGAGCCGCCGGCGTCGAGAAAATGATCATGCAACTCCCTCAGGGATTTCAGACCCGCATCGGGGAGGGGGGAGCAGCCCTGTCGGCAGGGCAGAGGCAACTCGTGGGTCTCGCCCGAGCCCTTTATGGCGAGCCGTTCCTTGTCGTGCTCGACGAACCGAACTCGAACCTCGACGTGGATGGAGACGCTGCCCTGGCCGGCGCCATACGGGCAGTGCGTCAGCGCGGGGGCATCGTCATTGTCGTTGCGCATCGTCCCTCGGCACTCGCCAACATCGATCAGGTGCTGGTTATGTCGAACGGGACGGTTCATGCCTTTGGCTCGCGCGAGGAGGTCTTGGCGAACGTGCTCCGACCTTCACCGCCTGTTTCACCTCGGCCATCTTCTTTGGCGCCGATACCGGGGGTTGCCGGGCATGCATGAGGCTCTGCTCGAAACATTCGTCACCTTCTCGTCCTATGCCCGGACCCTTCGTGGCAGCAAAGGACCTGCCGTGAGCTCGCCAGATCTGCCGGACGGTATACGGGCCAACCTGATATTCGGCTTGGTGATTACAGGTCTGCTGGTCCTCGGCGGCGGCCTGTGGCTGGGATTGACCAAGATCGCCGGCGCCGTGGTTGCACCGGCCACCGTGGTGGTAGAAAGCAACGTCAAGAAGGTCCAGCATCAAACCGGAGGAACAGTGGGCGGGATCTTCGCGCAGGACGGAGATCATGTGCGAGCCGGCGACGTGCTGGTCAGGCTGGATGACACGCTGACACGCGCGAACCTGCAAATCATCAGCGAGGATCTCGATCGCGCGACCGTTCGCCTCGCCCGGCTGGAGGCCGAGCGCACGGGCTTGGCGGAAATGCAGCTGCCGGTCGGCCTGAAAGCGCGAATGAACCAACCGGAGCTGGCTGCGCTCGTCAACGGCGAACGCGCTCTCTTTGAAACGCGCTCTTCGGCTTTGGCTGGACAGAAGGCACAGCTGAGAAGCCAATCCCAGCAACTTGAACGTCAGATCGACGGTCTTAAAGCGCAACAGAGCGCGGTGGATGAATCGGTTGCCCTGCTGAGCAAGGATTTCGCCGACGTTGATTCCCTCTACGCCAAAAAACTCGTCTCCAAGGAGAGGGTAAGCAACATCAAGTTGGATGCCACCCGGGCCAGGGGAGAATCGGGTCGCCTCGCTGCAGCAGTAGCTGAAGCCCAGGCGCGCATCAGCGAAACGGGGTTGCAGATGCTGCAGCTGGATGACCAAAGGCGCACCGACGTGACGACCGAACTCCGCGAGACCGAAGCCAAACAGACCGAACTCAACGAACGGAGGATTGTGGCGCAGGATGAACTGACCAAGACAACGATCCGCGCGCCACAGTCCGGAACGATACAGGAATCGGCTGTCCATACCGTCGGCGGCGTTATCGCGCCTGGCGAGATGCTTATGACCATCGTACCTGATACCGACGATCTTGTGGTGGACGCGCTGATCCCTCCGTCGCGGGTCGACGATGTCCGGCCTGGGCAGCCGGTATCAATCCGTTTTCCGGCGTTCGACGTGGGAACCACTCCGGTCTGCCAAGGGTCAGTGAAACACATCTCGGCAGATCTGATTAAAGACCCGCAACGTCAGCTTTCCTATTTTTCGGCGCGTATCAAGGTTGAAAGCAAATCGAGCTGCCTGACCGAAGCGAAGGTGCTGAGGCCAGGTATGCCCGCCGAGGTTCATATCCGCACCGACGAACGCAATGTCTGGTCTTATCTGTTGAAACCCTTTGCGGATCAGATGTCCAAAGCGTTTACGCAGTGATGGCGAGGTGGAGGAGGGCGTGACCAATAGGATATCGGGATTTCTGGCGGCCCGACGGCTTTTGGGGGCGGGCGGCCGTCGAGCCTAACCGGCGACGCGGGGATGAAGCGCCTCCGGCTGGAGGAAACATGCGCGTTGTGTGACGCTACCGCATCATTCGAATAGCGAGGCTGGTTTACCGTCCCCAGACAACGGCATTCTCATGCCGTTTGATGATGTGCTTCAGGTTTTCGAAGGCGGTCGTGACGTGGCCGGCGAAGCGCTCTGCCGCCGGTGAGCGTGGTCCGCTGACCCGGCGAAGGATACCGAGTGAGCGGCTGGGCTGCGGGATTTCATAGGGCAGCACCGTAACCCGGCTCTCCTTGCGCTGCGCGAAGACTACGGAGAATGGCAGCACGGCCAACGCATCGGTTTCGGCAAGGAAGTTGATCACGCTCATCAGCGAGCCTCCCGAATAGCGGATGTTCAGGTCCGACATGCCGATGCTCATCAGGATCATCTGCAGGTCCGACATCAGCGGAGAGCCGGGCAGGGGAGCCACCCAGGGAAAGCTGGTCAGGTCATGCGCCCTGAGGCGGCGATTTCGCAGCAGGGGATGATCGGGCCGGCAAGCCACGACATTGCGTCCGGGCAGGATTTCGGTGAATTCGAAGCCGGGACCAAGGTCGAGCACGCCGATCGGCACGATGCCGAGGTCGATCTGGTTGCTGTCCAGCGCCGCGACCATCTCGGGCAGGTTCATGTAGCTCTGCTGAACGGTGACCTCGGGTTCGAGCTTCTGGAATTCTCCGATCATCCGGCTGATCATCGCGTCCATGAAGAACGGCACGCCGCCGACACGGACGACACCTTTGGTGCCTTTCATGAAGCCCTGCACCGCATCCGACGCCTTGCGCGACGCGGTGATGATCGTGCGGCCCTGCGCCGCCAGCTGGAAGCCGAGCGGCGTCGCCTGCAGCGGCCGGCGGCCCTTGAGGAACAGCGGCTCACCCACCCGCGCCTCCAGCATGGCCAGTGATCGGCTGACCGCCGGCTGGGTCAAGCCCAGCATGGCGGCTCCTTCCGACACGCCGCCGGCATCCAGCACCGCGGCGAGCTGCATGAGGTGGCGCTCGTTCAGCTTCATAGCAAAACGCTATACAAGGGACGTCACATCTCATCAAGCATCGCGTCGGGCCGTGCTATCCCGCTTGGCAAGGGGAAGGGAGGCCCCGGCGGAATGCACGGCCAGCACGACCCGAAGCGGGATGAGTCCCCCAAGGCGATATCGACGCAGGCCGAGGAATTCTCGCGGCGCCTGACGGCAATGGGCCAGTCCCGCCTGGCGGCGGCGGCGCAGGCAGCCGTGGATGGTTTGCACGCGCTGATCGTGGAGTTGCGGCCCTCCGGCGAGGAATTCCGCCAGGCGATCGATTTTCTGACCGAGGTTGGCCACTACGCCGATGCGCGGCGCCAGGAATGGGTGCTGTTCGCCGACGTCCTGGGCGTGTCTTCGCTGATCGAGGATCAGAACAGCCCGCGCCCCGCCGGAGCGACACCAAACACCCTGGCCGGGCCCTTCTACCGGGCCGACGTGCCGGAGATGCCACCCGGCGCGAACATCTCGCGCGATCACAAGGGCGAGCCGCTGGAGGTCGCGGGCCGCATCGTCGCGCTCGACGGCGCGGGGGTCGGCGATGCGACGGTCGAGATCTGGCAGGCCAATGCCGAGGGTCTCTACGAGAACCAGGAACCCGACCGCCAGCCGGAATTCAATCTGCGCGGACGCTTCCGTACCGATCCGCAGGGACGGTTCCGCTTCACGACGGTGAAGCCGAAGGGCTACACGCTGCCGTCGGACGGACCGGTCGGTCAATTGATGTCAGCGCTGGGCCTTGGCCTCGAGCGGCCGGCCCATATCCATTTTCGCGTCTCGGCGGAGGGCTTCGAGACGCTGACGACCCACATCTTCGACCGGTCGGACCCTGCGATCGGCCGGGATGCCATCTTCGGGGTCAAACCCGAACTCATGGCCGAGTTCCGCGCGCTGCCGCCCAATGGAGGAAAACGCAAGCACGCGCTCGACCTCAACCTCGTGCTCTGCCCGCAGCGGCGGAGCGATACCGAAACCTCTGGGAGGAGATGACCGATGGCACGTATCAGCGGCTACCACCATTTGACGCTCTCGACCGACAGCGCTCAGGAAGATTTTGATTTCTATACCAAGGCGCTCGGCCTGCATTCGGTGAAGCGCACCGTCTTGTTCGACGGCGTCATCCCGGTCTACCACCTCTATTACGGCTCGCCCAATGGCGATGCGTCGACGATCATCACCACCTTCCCGTTCCGCAAGCCGGGCGTCTATGGCCGCCGCGGGTCCAATCAGTCGCGCACCATCATGCAGTCGATCCCCAGGGGCGCCGCGGATTTCTGGGTCGACCGGTTGAATGCGCGCGGCATCGAGGCCATCAAGATCACCCGTTTTGGCGCCGACCGTGCGGCTTTCGCACATCCCTGCGGCATCCCGCATGAGCTGGTGGAAAGCGACAGGGATCCCCGCGCGCCCATCACCAACGAGGCGCAGGGCATCGGCAAGGCCCACGGCATCAAGGGAATCTACGGCGCCGTGGTGGCGGTGATGGACCGCACCGCCATGGACGACTTCCTGACCATCGCATTGCCGATGGAGAAAGAGGCCGACGACCACGAGGGGCTCGTGTTCCGCGTGCCGGATGCGGCCGGCGTCGCACAGCGCGTGGAGGTCATTGTCGACCGCGACAGCCCGCAGGGCACCTGGACTCTGGCGGGAGGCACGATCCACCACCTCGCCCTCAACACCGGCGACGAAGAGAACCAGTTGAAGCTGCGCGCTCATATCGAGGGCCTCGGCTTCACGGACATATCGGAGCAGAAGGACCGCAACTACTTCAAGTCCTGTTATGTCCGCTCGCCCGGCGGCGCGCTGTTCGAAATTGCCTGGACCACGCCGGAAGGCTGGGCCAAGGACGAGCCTCCGGGCCAGATCGGCAAGACGCTGGTCTTCCCGCCTTGGTTCAAGGACCGCGAGAGCGAATTGCAGGCCGGCCTGGAACAGGCGGATTTCGCGTGAGTTCAGGCAGCGGTCCGCTCCGGCTTGGGCCAAGAGGCCCGGAGGCTAAGGCGATTTGCGTCTTCGTCCACGGCCGCGGCCAATCGCCCGAAGAGATGCAGTCCCATGTGCTGTCGCGGCTTTCCGCGTCGGCCGTGGCCTTCATCCTGCCGCGCGCGCCGCACGGCATGTGGTGGGAGGCGCGTGCCGTCGACCCGTTGACGTCGGTCGCCCGCGCGCAGCTCTCTGACGCGCTCGACCACCTTGCGGCCGCAATGGTTGCGGCGCGTGCCGAACTGCCCGGACTGCCGCTGCTTCTCGCGGGCTTCTCGCAAGGGGCGTGTCTCTCGATCGAATATCTCTGTGCGGGGCTGCCGCCGCCGGACGCTTTGGCGGCCTTCACGGGCTGCCGTGTCGGCGTTCCGGCGGACGAAAGATCCGAGGCGGCGCCGGCCGGAATGCCGATTTATCTTTCCGGTGGTGATGCCGATCCGTGGATACCGGTCTCGGCGTTTGCCGATGCCGCGCAATCGCTGGGCCGGATTGGCGCGAGCCTGCGGGCCGATCTGTTCCCGGGCCGCGGCCATGAGGTCTCGGACGCCGAGATTGCCATGCTGGGCACTATCCTCGACGACCTCGCGGCCGGGCGTGGCCCGCGCATGGAGGCGGCGCGATGATGGACAGCTTCACCTTTCCGGGCCTGACGACACGGGTGGTCTTCGGTGCCGGCACCATGGCTCGCGTCGAGGAGGAAGTCCGGCGGCTCGGCCATGAAAAGGTGATGGTGCTTTCGACGCCGCATCAGAAGGGCGATGCGGAAAGGCTGGCCGCAAGCCTTGGTGGCCTCGCCGCCGGGATCTTTGCCGGCGCGGTCATGCATACCCCTGTCGAGGTCACGGAAAAGGCCATCGATACCTTCCGCGGCAGTGGCGCTTCGGCGGTCGTCAGCCTCGGCGGCGGCTCGACCACTGGGCTCGGCAAGGCCATTGCCGTGCGCACGGGCGCCGACCAGGTGGTCATTCCCACCACCTATGCCGGCTCGGAAATGACCGACATACTCGGCGAGACGGCAGCCGGCGAGAAGACCACCCGCCGCTCGCCGGACATTCGCCCAGAGACGGTGATCTACGACGTCGATCTGACACTGAGCTTGCCGGTAAATCTCACCGTAACCTCGGCGATGAACGCGATCGCTCATGCGATGGAAGCCTTGTATGCCCCCGATCGCAATCCGGTCATCGTGCTGATGTGCAGGGATGCCATGGTTGCCTTTCGGGAAGGCATTCCAAGGTTGATCGGCAATCCGCAGGATCGCGCGGCGCGGACGCAGGCGCTCTATGCGGCGTGGTGCTGCTCGACCGCACTCGGCTATGTCTCGATGGCGCTGCATCACAAGCTGGCGCACGTCTTCGGCGGCTCGTTCGACACGCCGCACGCCGAAACCCACGCCATCCTGCTGCCCTACACGACCGCCTTCAACGAAGCGGCGGTGCCCGATCTGCTGCGCCCGATCGCTGAGGCATTCGGTGGTGGTTCGGCGGGCGGCGGGCTCTGGGATTTCGCACAGTCGGTCGGCTCTCCGCTGAGCCTGAAGGCGATCGGCATCGAGGAGGCCGATCTCGACCGCGCGGCGGCAATCGCGGTGAAGAATGCCTATGCGAATCCAAGGCCGATTGATCCGGGATCGATAAGGGAACTCCTTCAGGCGGCGTGGGAGGGACGCCGTCCGGGGGACTGAGAACAAAACAAGAGGGAGGAACCAAACATGATCACAAGACGCAGCCTACTGAAAGCCTCGGCGGCGACAGGCCTGGCGCTCGCCGGTTCGCGCCTGGCGACGCCGGCCATCGCGCAAGGCGCCAAGATCCGCCTGGGCTATGTTTCGCCGCAGACGGGGCCGCTCGCCGGCTTCGCGGAAAGCGACGCCTACAACATCAAGGCCTTCCTCGCTTCCGAGGCGGGCAAGAACTTCGAGGTCATCGTCAAGGACAGCCAGTCGAACCCCAACCGCGCGGCCGAGGTAGCCAAGAGCCTGATCGTCGATGACGAGATCAACCTGATGCTCGTCGGCTCGACGCCCGAGAACACCAATCCGGTGGCCACCACCTGCGAGGCGGAGGGCGTGCCGGTGATCTCGACGATGGCGCCGTGGCAGCCCTGGTTCATCGGCCAGCAGGGCAATCCGGCCGATCCGTCCTCGTGGAAGCCTTTCAACTTCGCCTATCACTATTTCTGGGGTCTCGAGGACATCATCGCCGTCTACACCGGCATGTGGAAGCAGCTTTCCACCAACGGCAAGGTGGGAGGGCTGTTCCCCAACGATGCCGACGGCAATGCCTGGGGTGATCCGAAGAACGGCTTGAAGCCGGGCCTCGATGCCGCCGGTTTCAGCCTTGCCGATCCCGGCCGCTATCAGAACCTGTCGGACGATTTCACCGCGCAGGTCAACGCCTTCAAGGCGGCCAATGCCGAGATCGTCACCGGTGTGGTCATTCCGCCGGACTTCACCACCTTCTGGAACCAGGCCCGCCAGCAGGGCTTCAAGCCCAAGGCGATAACGGTGGCCAAAGCGATCCTCTTTCCGCAATCGGTCGAGACGCTGGGCGATGCTGGCCACAACCTCTCATCCGAGGTCTGGTGGTCGGCCTCGCATCCGTTCAAATCGTCCGTGACGGGCGAGAGCTCGGCGGAAATCGCGGCGGATTTCACCGCCAAGACCGGGCGCCCCTGGACGCAGCCGATCGGTTTTGTCCATTCGCTGTTCGAGGTGGCGGCCAATGTCATGGGGCGCGTTTCGGATCCGACCAATGCCGAGGCGATCGCGGCGGCCATAGCCGCCACCGACATGACGACGGTGGTGGGGAAAGTGGCATGGAGCGGTGCGGGACTGCCGCCTTTCGCCGCGAAGAACGTCTGCAAGACGCCGCTCGTTGGCGGCCAGTGGCGGAAGAAGGCCGGTGGCGGCTTCGATCTGGTGACCGTCGAGAACGCCGGCGCTACCGAGATTCCCACCGCTGGCAAGATGGAAGCCCTGGCCTGACGCTGCCGGGGGCGGCTGCGCCGCCCTCGTTCGGCGCGACCCAAGGATGACTGTGATGATACTCAGGCTGGAAAACGTTTCGAAGTCCTTCGGCGCCCTGAAGGTTGCGGATTCCGTGACCGTCAGCGTGCCGCGCGGCGAAGCGCTGGGCATTATAGGCCCGAACGGCGCGGGAAAATCGACGCTCTTCAACCTGATCACCGGAAACTTGTTTGCAAATGAGGGCCGCATCGAATTCCTCGGCCGCGACGTGACCCGCGCTCCGGCCATGGAGCGGGTGCGCATGGGCGTCGGCCGCAGCTTCCAGATTCCGCAGCCTTTCGAGGGGCTGACCGTGTTCGAGAATCTCTTGACCGCCGCCGCCTTCGGCCGCGGCGGACGCGAGGCCGAGATGGTCGAGGATTGCGCTGGTATCCTCGAGGCGACGGAGCTCCTCAGGAAAGCCAATTTCGTGGCCGGCTCGTTGAGCCTTCTCGACCGCAAGCGCCTGGAACTCGCCCGCGCCTTGGCGACAGGCCCCGAACTTCTGCTTCTGGACGAGATCGCGGGCGGTCTGACGGAGGGCGAATGCAAGGCCCTGGTCGCGACGATCAGAGCCATCCACGCGAGGGGGACCACCATCATCTGGATCGAGCATGTGCTGCATGCCCTGAATTCGGTGGTCGAGCGGCTCCTCGTGCTGGATTTCGGGCGCGTGATCGGGATCGGCGCGCCTGATGAGATCATGGCCTCGAAGGCGGTTCGCGAAATCTATCTGGGGCTCGAGGTCTGATGCTGGAAACGCGCGGCCTCACCGCGAATTACGGCCAGTTCCGGGCACTGTTCGGTGTGGATATCACCGTGGCCGCGGGCGAATGCGTGGCGATCATCGGCGCCAACGGCGCCGGCAAATCCACGCTGATGCGCTCGATCACCGGCGTGATCGGCAACGCGCCCGGCATGGTGCTGCACAGGGGCGAGCCGATCGGCGCGCTGTCTTCGGCCGAGATCATGAAGCGCGGCATCGCCATGGTGCCGGAGGGGCGCCGGCTGTTCCCTTCGCTCACCGTCGAGGAAAATCTGCTGGTCGGCGGGCAGGCGCGTAAGGTGCAGGGGCCGTGGAGCCTCGACGCGGTCTATGACCTTTTCCCGATCCTGGGCGAGCGGCGCAAGAGCCCCGGTACCGCGCTCTCGGGTGGCCAGCAGCAGATGGTGGCGATCGGCCGGGCGCTGATGTCGAACCCCGAATTGCTGCTTTGCGACGAGATCAGCCTCGGCCTCGCGCCCGTCGTCATCCGCGATATCTACGCAGCACTTCCCAGGATCCGCCAAGGCGGCGCCGCGATCGTGCTGGTGGAGCAGGATATCGGCAAGGCGCTGGCAGTGGCCGACCGCGTCTACTGCATGATGGAGGGTCGCGTCACGCTGGCCGCCAGGGCGGCCGAGGTCACGCGCGAAGATATCCACTCTGCCTATTTCGGAGTGGCGGCATGACGCGGGAACCAAGGCTCGGTCGTCTGCTCGCACAGCACCCTTGTGGCCTGATCGAGGTGGCGCGGCGATGATCTGGCTGGACACCCTCGTGCAAGGGATTCTGCTGGGCGGGCTCTATGCCCTGTTTGCAGCAGGGTTGAGCCTCGTCTTCGGCATCATGCGGCTGGTGAACCTAGCCCATGGCGACCTCATCATTCTTGCCGCTTATCTGGTTTTGATGGGCGTCACGCTGCTCGGCTTGTCGCCCTGGATCGCTGCCCTGATTGCCATGCCCGTGATGTTCGGGCTCGGCTGGCTGCTGCAGGCCGCCGTCCTGAACCGCGTGCTGGGCAAGGACATCCTGCCGCCGCTTCTGGTCACGTTCGGCCTGTCGGTCGCCTTGCAGAACGGCCTGCTCGAGGCCTTCTCCGCCGACAGCCGCCGCATTCCGGTGGGCGCGTTGGAAGGGGCATCGCTCGATCTAGGGCTGGTCACGGTTGGGATCATGCCGTTGATGACCTTTGCCTCGGCGATCGTGACGATCATTGCGCTCAACGCGCTCTTTTACCACACCGCCCTCGGCCGTGCCTTCCGCGCCACCTCGGACGACGCCGTGACGGCGGGGCTGATGGGGATAGAGCCGAAGCGGATTTTCGCGATCGCCACCGGGATCGCCATGGTCGTGGTGACGCTGGCGGCGCTCTATCTCGGCATGCGCGCGAACTTCGATCCTTCGATCGGACCGGCGCGGCTGATCTATGCCTTCGAGGCGGTGATCATCGGCGGCCTCGGCAGCCTGTGGGGGACGCTTGCCGGCGGGATCATCATCGGGGTGGCGCAAACGTTTGGCGCCGCGCTCAATCCGGAATGGCAGATCCTGGCCGGCCACATCGCCTTCCTGGCCGTGATGCTGCTCAGGCCGCGCGGGCTTTTTCCGCGCGCAGTGGATTGAGGGCCGGCATGTATCGACTGACAACCCGCACCCGCGCCGGAACCGTGACCGCGATCATCGTGCCGATCTTCCTCGTCGCCGCGCTCGCGCTGCCTGCCGTGGCCTCGCGTGGTGTCATACAGGATCTGTTCTTCATCCTCACCATGCTGACGCTGGCGCAGATCTGGAACCTGCTGGCGGGCTATGGCGGCCTGGTCTCGGTGGGCCAGCAGGCTTTCGTCGGCATCGGCGCCTACGCGATGTTCGCCGGCGTGATCCTGCTCGGCTGGAATCCGGTCCTGGCGATCCCGCTGGGCGCCCTTGCGGCACTGGTGCTGGCGGTTCCGACGGCCTTTTTCGCGTTCCGCTTGCAGGGCGCGTATTTCGCCATCGGCACCTGGGTGATCGCCGAAGTGACGCGCCTGCTGGTTGCGCAGTGGAAGGCACTTGGCGGCGGCACCGGCACGTCGCTGCCGCGCGAGGCGACGAGCAGCATCCTGGGCACCGATGCGGTCCGGGCGCTGTTCGGCGTCCGCGAGGCCGCGGCACGCGATGTCATGGCCTACTGGCTGGCTTTGGCGCTGGTCGTGGCCGTGACGGGCGGCATCTACTGGCTGCTGCGCAGCCGCCTCGGGCTGGCGCTGGCGGCCGTGCGCGACAATGTCGACGCGGCGCAATCGGTGGGCGTCGATACCGCCCGGCTCAGATGGGCGGTCTTTCTGATCGCCGCGGCTGCCACCGGGCTGACCGGCGCGCTGATTTTCCTGCAGACGGCCCGCATCTCGCCGAGCGCGGCCTTTGCCGTCACCGACTGGACCGCCAACGTCATCTTTATTGTCGTCATCGGCGGCATCGGCACCATCGAGGGGCCGATCCTCGGTGTGCTGGTCTTCTTTGCGCTGCGCTCGGCGCTGGCCGACTACGGCAGTTGGTACTTGATGACGCTCGGCCTCATCGCCGTTGTCGTGATGCTTTTTGCGCCAAAGGGGCTCTGGGGCCTGATCGCGTCCCGCAATGGCCTGCACCTGTTTCCGGTCCGCCGCAGGCTGACCGGTCCGAAGATCGAGGGAGGAATTTGATGGCGGATATCGAAACCGACGTGCTGATCGTCGGCACTGGCCCGGCCGGCTCGGCCACCGCCGCGCTGCTGTCGAGCTACGGCGTGGCCAACATGATCGTCAATCGCTATCGCTGGTTGTCGAACACGCCGCGTGCCCACATCACCAACCAGCGCACCATGGAAGTGCTGCGCGACCTCGGTCCGGATGTCGAGGCAGAGGCCATGATGCACGCCTCGCCGCAGGAACTGATGGGCGAGAACGTGTTCTGCGAAAGCCTGGCCGGCGAGGAGATCGGCCGCATGAAGAGCTGGGGTACAGCGCCGCTCTCCAAGGCCGAACATCTGCTGTCGTCTCCCTGTTTCATGAACGATTTGCCCCAGACCTTCATGGAGCCGATCCTGTTCAAGTCGGCCTGCACCCGCGGGACGCAGGCACGCATGAGCACGGAATATGTCAGCCATGTCCAGGATGCGGACGGCGTGACCACGACCTGCCGCGATCGGCTGTCGGGTAAGGATTTCACCGTGCGGTCGAAGTTCCTCGTCGGCGCCGACGGCGGCAACTCGCTGGTGGCCGAGCATCTGGGCCTGCCGCTCGACGGTAAGATGGGCGTCGGCGGCTCGATGAACATCCTGTTCAGGGCCGATCTGTCGAAATACGTCGCGCACCGGCCGAGCGTCCTCTACTGGGTCATGCAGCCCGGCGCCGACGTCGGCGGCATCGGCATGGGTCTGGTTCGCATGGTGCGGCCGTGGGATGAGTGGCTGATCGTCTGGGGCTACGACATCAACCAGCCGCCGCCGGAGGTAACGCCGGAACTGGCCACCGAGGTCGCGCGTCAATTGGTCGGAGATTCCGCGCTCGAGATCGAGCTCCTGGGCGCCAACACCTGGACGGTGAACAACTGCTTCGCCACGCACATGCAGAAGGGGCGGGTGTTCATCATGGGCGACGCCGCGCACCGGCATCCGCCCTCGAACGGGCTCGGCTCGAACACATCGATCCAGGATGGGTTCAATCTCGCCTGGAAGCTTGCCAAGGTCGTCAAGGGGCAGGCGGGCATCGGGCTTCTGGATAGCTACTCTGCCGAGCGCGCACCGATCGCGCGCCAGATCGTGACGCGGGCGAACCAGTCCATTGCCGAATTCGGACCGATCTTCGAGGCGCTCGGCATGGATGGCGGCGTCGATCACGACAAGATCCAGAGGAACATGGAGGCCCGCGCCGACGCGACGCCCGCGGCCGAAGCGCAGCGCGAGGCGCTCCGCAAGGCTATCGCCTTCAAGAAGTACGAGTTCGACGCCCATGGCGTCGAGATGAACCAGCGCTATGCGTCCGGCGCGGTGGTGACCGACGGCCAGCGCGAGCCGGCATTCGAGAAGGATCGCGAGCTGCACTATGCGCCAACGACGTGGCCGGGCGCGCGCTTGCCGCATGTCTGGGTGTTCGAGCGCTCGGGCAGGAAGGTCTCGACGCTCGATCTTTGCGGGCATGGCGAGTTCACGCTTTTGACCGGTATTGGCGGCGAGGCGTGGGTCGCCGCGGCGGAGACGGTGGGCGCGGAGCTCGGTCTGCCGATCCGCAGCCATGTGATCGGCCCGCGCCGCACGATCGAGGATCATGCCGGCGACTGGGCCGGCGCGCGGGAGATCCGCGACACCGGCTGCCTGATCGTCCGTCCCGACCACCACGTCGCCTGGCGTTCCGAAACGCTCGCGGCCGATCCGGCGGCCGAACTGCGCCGGGTCTTCAAATCCGTTCTGGCGCGCTGAGGAGGATCGCATGATTGACGAACACGAATCCGGCTATTTCACCGAGGCGAACTCGGCCGAGGTCGTCGTGGCGCGCAACAGGAACGCCAAAGACGAGCGGCTCAAAGAGGTGATGGAGGTCATCACCCGAAAGCTGCACGAGGCGGTGAAGGAGATCGAGCCGACGCAGGAGGAATGGTTCGGCGCGATCATGTTCCTGACGCAGACGGGCCAGATCTGCAACGAATGGCGGCAGGAGTACATCCTGCTGTCGGATGTTCTCGGCGTCTCGATGCTGGTCGATGCGATCAACAACCGCAAGCCGTCGGGTGCCTCGGAATCCACGGTGCTGGGGCCTTTCCACGTCGCCGACGCGCCCGAATTGCCAATGGGATCGAACATCTGCCTCGACCAGAAGGGCGAGCCGATGTTCGTGCATGGCCGCATCCTCAATACCGAGGGTAACCCGATCGCAGGCGCCAAGATCGACGTCTGGCAGGCCAATGACGAGGGTTTCTACGACGTGCAGCAGAAGGGCATCCAGCCCGACTTCAATCTGCGCGGGGTGTTCCGCACCGGTGCGGACGGACGTTACTGGTTCCGCGGCGTGAAGCCCAAATACTACCCGATCCCGGATGACGGTCCGGTCGGCAGGCTGCTGGGCGCGCTAGGCCGCCACCCCAATCGTCCGGCGCATCTCCACTACATCGTCGAGGCCGAGGGCTTCGACGCGCTGACCACGCACATCTTCGATCCGGACGATCCGTACATCGATTCAGATGCCGTCTTCGGCGTGAAGAAAAGCCTGCTCGCCGAATTCCGCAAGGTCGAGGACGCCGAAGCCGCGGCCAGGGTCGAGGTCGCGGCGCCGTTCTACGACGTGGAGTTCGATTTCGTGCTGTCGCGCAAGGGAGGAAACTGATGGCCGCACTTGAGAAGATGTTCGATGTCAGAGGCAAGTCGGTGATCGTCACCGGCGGCGCCAGCGGCATCGGGCAGGCCTATTCCGAGATCATGGCCGAGCACGGGGCGAAGGTCTGCATCTTCGACCTGAACCCTGCCGGGCTGGAGAAGACCGTGGCGGCGATCAGGGCGGCGGGTGGCGATGTCTGGGGCCAGGTCGTCGATGTCGGCGACCGTGCGGCCATGGCGGCCGCCTTCGACAAGGTGGCCGAGAAGGCCGGCTCGATCGACGTCGTGTTCGCCAATGCCGGGATCGACGCCGGGCCGGGCTTCAACACCCCGACGGGCGAAAGGAACCCCGAGGGCGCCATCGAGAACCTGCCCGACGAGCACTGGGACAAGGTGATCGAGATAAACCTGACCTCGGTCTACACCACGATCAAGCATGCCGTGCGGCACATGAAGCCGAATGGCGGCGGCCAGATCATCGTCACGTCGTCCATCGCCTCGCTGATCAACGAGAGCATCGTGGGTACACCCTACATGCCCGCCAAGGCCGCGGTGAACCATCTCGTTCGCCACATGGCGATGGAGCTCGGCGCCTACAACATCCGCATCAACGCAATCCTGCCCGGGCCGTTCATCACCAACATCGCCGGCGGCCGGCTGCGCAATCCGGCGGACCGCAAGGCCTTCGAGGCCCAGTCGCTCATCGGCCGGATCGGTGACCCTGAAGAGATCAAGGGCCTGGCGCTCTATCTGGCGTCGCCGGCCGCGTCCTACGTGACGGGCTCGCTGATCGTCATCGATGGCGGCTCGCTGCTGAGGATGACCTGAACAAGCTTTGAACTGAGACCGGTCCCGTGGGCCGGAGAAACTTAACCCAGGGAGGAACCGACAATGACCTACTACAACAAACTGGTGAAATCGGGCTTGCGGCCCAGCCGCCGAAGCGTCCTGAAGGGGATTGGAGCCGGCGTTGCCGCCAGCACGCTGGGCATGCCGACCTATCTGCGCGCCGCGACGGCGGGGAAGATCAAGCTCGGCTATCTCAGCCCCACGACCGGGCCGCTCGCCCTGTTTGGTGAAACGGATGGCTACACCTTGCAGAAAATCCGCGCCCTGCTCGGCGGCCAGCTGCAATGTGCCGACGGCAATACTTACGAGATCGAGATCCTCGATCGCGACAGCCAGTCCAATCCGAACAAGGCATCGGAAATCGCCGGCAACCTCATCCTGAACGACGAGGTGCATCTGCTCGTACCGGCCTCGACCACCGACACGATCCTGCCCGCGGCCGAGCAGGCCGAGCTTTATGAGACCCCCTGCATTTCCTCCGGTGCTCCCTGGCAAGCGGTGATCATGCCGCGCGGCGGCGGCAAGCAGACCTTCGGCTGGACCTATCATTTCTTCTGGGGCCTCGACGAGGCGCTGAACACCTTCGTCGGACTCTGGAGCCATCTGGAGACCAACAAGAAGGTCGGCATGCTGTTTCCGCAGAACATCGACGGCGAGACCTGGGGCAACGACGAATATGGCTTGCCAGCGCCGACCCGCAAGGCCGGCTACGAGGTCGTGGTGCCCGGCTATTTCCAGCCCCGCACCAATGATTTTTCCGCACAGATCGCCGAGTTCAAGAAGCAGGGCTGCGAGATCATCGGCGGCATTACCTATCCGGACGATCTGAAGACCTTCGTCACCCAGTGCAACCAGCAGGGCTTCAAGCCGAAGGCGGTCACGGTGGCGGCGGCACTCCTGTTCCCGGGGGGTGTCGAGGCCATGGGTCCTCTAGGCAACGGCATGTCCTCGGAGGTCTGGTGGACACCGGCGTTCCCGTTCAAGTCGTCGCTGACCGGGCAGGTCAGCAGCGACATCGCCAGCCAATGGGAAGTCGATTCGAAGCGGCAGTGGACGCAGCCGCTGGGCTATTCGCATGCCTTGCTCGAGGTCGCGCTCGACATCCTGAAGCGCTCTTCCAATCCGCTCGATCGCACAGCCAACCGAGACGCCCTGGTCGCTACCGATCTGCAGACGCTGGTCGGTCATATCAAGTTCGACGGCTCGCCCCACAAGAACATCTGCAAGACGCCGATCTTCGGCGGCCAGTGGGTGAAGGGCGAGAAATGGCCTTATGACCTGAAGATCGTCGACAACACGGTCAATCAGCTCTTCGCGCCGCAACAGGCTATTCAGCCGATCGCCTGGTGACATGAGCGGGGACGCGGGCAGAGTCATGGGTAGGGAAATCCTGCTGAAAGCGCACGGGGTGTCGAAGTCCTTCGGCGCTGTCCGCGTCCTGCATGACGTGACTTTCGACGTGCATCGGGGCGAGGTGCTGGGCATCCTCGGCCCGAATGGGGCGGGCAAAACGACGCTGTTCAACATGATCAGCGGCGACTTGAAGACGTCCGGCGGCGAGATCCAGCTCGGCGACACCGCACTCCGCGGCGAGCCGCCCTTCCGGCGCTGCCAGATGGGGATCGGGCGGACCTATCAGATCCCGCGTCCCTATTCCGGCATGACCACCTTCGAAAACCTGCTGGTCGCCGCCGCTTTCGGCGGCGGCCGGTCCGAGAAGCAGAGCTATGCTTTCTGCGCCCAGGTCCTGCGCGAGTGCGAACTCTCCGACAAGGCCAATGTCTCGGCCGGCGCTCTCACTCTGCTCGACCGCAAGCGGCTGGAGCTGGCGCGCGCGCTGGCGTCGGATCCGAAGCTGCTGCTGCTGGACGAGATCGCGGGCGGGCTGACCGACGATGAATCGAAGGCGCTGGTGGCGCTGGTGCGCCGCATCCGCGACCGCGGCATCACCATCGTGTGGATCGAGCATGTGCTGCACGCATTGCTGGCGGTAGCCGACCGGCTCTTGGTTCTGAATTTCGGCGAGAAGATCGCGGAAGGCGTGCCCGCCGACGTGATCGCGCTGCCTGAGGTCCAGCGCGTCTACATGGGGATCGAGGGATGACGGCCGTTCTTTCCACCCACGGGCTGTTGGCCCGCTATGGCGACTTCCAGGCGCTCTACGGCGTCGACATCGAGCTGCACCAGGGTGAGGCCGTGGCCTTGATCGGCGCCAACGGGGCCGGAAAATCCACCCTCCTGCGTTCGATCATGGGCCTGCTTCCGGTCGGGCGCGAGATGGTGCTGCTGCACGGTGAGCCGGTCGGCGGCACCGCCACCGACCGCATGGTGCAGAAGGGCGTCGCCATCGTGCCGGAGGGCCGCCGCCTCTTCACCGGCATGTCGGTCGAGGACAATCTGCGCGTCGCCATCGACCAGGCCGCGCGCATGGGCGCCAAGGGCGGATGGACGCTGCCGCGTCTGCACCAGCTGTTCCCGATCCTCAAGGAGAAGGCTCGCACCCAGGTGCAAAGCCTCTCGGGCGGGCAGCAGCAGATGGTGGCGATCGGCCGCGCGCTGCTCTGCCAGCCGCGCGTGCTGCTCTGCGATGAGATCAGCCTTGGTCTCGCGCCCAAGGTGATCCGCGAAATCTATGCCGCCTTGCCCGAAATCCGCGCCACCGGAACGGCGATGATCGTGGTCGAGCAGGATGTCGGCCTCGCCCGGACCGCCACGGACCGCCTCTACTGCATGCTGGAGGGCCGCGTGACCCTGACCGGCAGGTCCGCCGAAATCACGCGCGAGCAGATCGGCAAAGCCTATTTTGGAGCGGGCCATGGAGTGGTTTGACGCCTTGGTGCAGGGGGTCCTGCTGGGCGGCATGTATGCCCAGTATGCACTCGGCATGGCGCTGATGTTCGGCGTCATGCGGATCGTCAACATCAGCCATGGCGATCTGGTGATCCTTTTGTCGCTGATCGGCATCTCGATCGCCACGGCTTGGGGTCTGGGACCGCTGCCGGTGCTGATCGTGCTGGTGCCGCTCGCGGTGCTGATGGGCTGGGTGCTGCAGAAGGCCGTGCTGAACCGCGTGGTGGGCAGCGATCCGCTGCCCTCGCTGATCGCGACCTTCGGACTGTCGATCGCGCTGCAGAACCTGATGCTCCAGATATGGTCCGCGAACAGCCGATCGCTGCCCGGCCATGGGATCGAGAGCCAGTCCATCGAGATCGGCGGCATCTATGTCGGTCTCCTGCCGCTGATCGTGCTGGCCGTTGCCACGGGCCTGACAGGAGGCCTCGACCTGACGCTGAAGCGCACGCGCTTCGGTCGCGCGCTCCGCGCCGCGTCGGCCGATGTCGAGGCGGCGGCGATGACCGGCATCAACCCGCGCGCCGTCTATGCGATGGCGACAGCGGCGGCGGTCGGCATTCTCGGTTTTGCAGCCGTCTTCCAGGCGCTGCGGTCGACTGTTGCTCCGGCCGACGGACCTGCCCAGCTGATCTACGCGTTCGAAGCGGTGATCATCGGCGGCATGGGGACGGTATGGGGCGCCTTCGTCGGCTCGATGGTGCTCGGCATCTCGCAGGCCATCGGCTTCCGCATCGATCCGGGCTTCGGCGTGCTTGCCGGACATATCGTCTTCCTGGTCGTGCTGGCGACCCGCCCACAGGGCCTGTTCGGAAAGGCATTGTCATGAGTGCGATTCCCTATGTGGCAACAACCGAGGTGCCCGAGGTCGTGGTCCAGCGCCAGACCCGGTCCGGTCGCATCGCGATGACGCTGGCGGTGCTGGCCATGATCGCTGTCGCTGTCATGCCGTGGTGGGCTTCGACCGGCACGATCCGGTCGGTTCTGGTGCTGTGCTGCTATATCGCCGTCGCGCAGATGTGGAACCTGCTCGCCGGCTATGCCGGCCTCGTCTCCGTAGGCCAGCACGCCTTCATGGGCGCCGCCGGCTATGCGCTTTTCGTGCTGGCGCAGACCTACGGCATCAATCCGTTTGTGGCGGTCTTCCTGTCGCTCCTGGTGCCGGCCGCGCTGGCCGTGCCGATCTACCTGCTGCTGCATCGCCTGGATGGCCCCTATTTTTCGATCGGCACATGGGTGGTGGCCGAGGTCTTCCGGCTGACCGCCTCGAACCTGCCGCTCGTCAATTCCGGCGCGGGCATGTCGCTTCGCGTGATGAAGGACTATTCGGCCTTCGAGCGGAATGTCGCTATGTCGCTGCTCTGCGCGGGGATGCTGCTCGTCACGCTGGGCGGCAGCTATTGGCTGCTTCGCTCGCGCTTCGGCCTTGCGCTGATCGCCATACGCGACAATCCGGTTGCGGCTGCCAGCCAGGGCGTGAATGTCGTGAAGCTACGCTTCCTGATCTATGTCGCGTCAGCGGTCGGCTGCGGCCTCGCGGGCGCGATCTATTTCATGGCGCAGCTGCGCATCACCCCGGGTTCGGCCTTTGATCCGATGTGGGCGAACGTCGCGATCTTCATCGTCATGGTCGGCGGGATCGGGTCCATCGAGGGCGTTCTGATCGGATCGCTGATCTTCTTCATCGCGGACCGCTGGTTCGGCGAATATGGCGCAACCTATTTCGTCGTCCTCGGCCTGATGACGCTTCTGGTGGCGCTCTACGCCCGGACGGGCATCTGGGGCCTGATCTCGAAGCGGTGGGATGCACCATGGTTCCCGATCCGACGCAAGCTCGTCGACCCCGAACCGCTGACGAGGAGGATTTCATGAAAGCCGCCATCTTCGATAAGGTCGGCGTCCCACTGCGGATCGGCACGGTGCCGGACCCGACGCCAGCCCCGGACGAGGTCGTCTTGCGTGTCGCCGCTTGCGGCATCTGCGGCAGCGATCTGCACATCACCGAGGATCCGGTGCCTTTCGGCATCGAGGCAGGCTTTGTGCTCGGCCATGAATTCTCCGGTGACATCGTCGCGGTCGGATCGGAGGCAAAGGGCCTTCGGATCGGTGACCGGGTCGCTGTCGTGCCGATGCGCGGTTGCGGACACTGCGAGGCCTGCGAGCGCGGCGATCCGGCGCGCTGTCACGAGATGGAGCTGATCGGCGGCGGCTATGCGCAATACGCGACCGTGGCCGCACGCCAATGTCACATCCTGTCCGACGATGTAGCACTCGAGGATGGTGCGTTGGCCGAGCCACTGTCGGTCGCCCTGCATTGCATCGTCCGTTCGGGCATGAAGCCGGGGGATCGGGTCGCCATACTGGGTGCCGGGCCGATCGGACTGCTCGTCGCCTTCTGGGCGCGGCGCATGGGGGCATCGCGTGTCGTGGTGGCCGACATCCACGGCCATCAGCGCGAGCGTGCGCTTGCTCTCGGCGCGACCGGCTTCGCGCTTTCCGGCGAAAAGCTGAGCGAGAACCTCACCGATCTCTGCGGCGGAGCGCCCGACATCGTCTTCGAATGCGTTGGCAAGCGTGGCCTCATCGGCGCGGCGGTCGAGGCGGTCCGGCTGCAGGGCACGGTGGTCGGGGTCGGCCTCTGCATTGGTGGAGACCAGTGGGACCCGTTCGTTGCGCTGACGAAGGAAGTGAACCTGCTGTTTTCGGTCTTCTTCCATCAGCGCAACGAATTCGGCGTCGCCCTCGATGCGCTTCGAGGCGGACCTTTCGCACCGCAAACTCTGGTCACCGACCGGATCGACCTCTCGCCGGTTCCGCAGATATTCGAGAGCCTTCGCCGCCGCACCACGCAATGCAAAGTGCTGATCCAGCCGGACCTTGTTTGAGGAGAGTGAAAAATGGCCGTTCAATTCGAAACGCTCGAATACGATATCGATGGCACGAAAACGGTGGTGATGGCCATCGGTAGAGGCAAGCCCGTGCTGTTCCTGCACGGCGCCTCGACGCTTGAAGGCTTCGACTTTGCCGAGGGCCTCGCGGACCGTTTCCGCGTGCTCTGCCCGAGCCATCCGGGCTTCGGCTTTTCTGGCCCGGCGCCGCATGTCGCTACGATGTCCGACATGGTTTTACACTATCTGAATCTGCTCGATGTTCTCCGTCTGCCGGAGAAGCCTCATCTCATCGGCTTTTCCATGGGCGGCTGGATGGCGACCGAACTCGCTGGCCTTGCGCGCGAGCGTTTCGACAAGGTGGTGCTGATCGCGCCGGCAGGGCTCAACGACCCCGCATATCCGGCCACTGATCTCGGCGCGGTCGCGCCGCAGGAGTTGCCGGCCTATCTGGCGCAAGACGTCTCGGTGGCGCTGCGCTACTTCCCGGATGGTTCCGACGCCGCCTTTGCCGAGGCCTTCGGCGCCGATCGCGCCCGCGAAGGCGAGACGCTCGGCCGGCTGCTGGCGCCGTTCGGCATGGGTCATCCGAACCTGCGGCGCTTTCTGGCGCGCATCGCCAATCCGACACTGGTCGTCTGGGGCACCAGGGACCGTATGCTGCCGGCGGGACAGGCTCCGCTCTTCGTCGAGGCGCTGCCCGACGCACGCCTGATCCTCGTCGAGGACGCCGGCCATTTCGTCATGCAGGAGAAACCCGAAACGCTCAGGAAGATCGGCGATTTCTTCGCCGGCTGATCGCATTTGAAAAGGAGGAGGAGAACACGATGAACAAACCCATCAAGCACAGCTCGTGGGGGACGACCACCGACTATCGCGACTTGCTCAGGAAGATCGCGGAGATCGGACCGGCCCTGGAAGCCAACGCCACCGCCGATGAGGAGAATGGCGAACTGACTGCGGCCACGTTCGAGCTGCTGAAGCCGCTGCGCATGTCGCATATCTTTGCCGCGGAGAGCCTCGGCGGTGCGCAGTTGCGACCCACCGAGGGTCTCGAACTGCTGGCGGCGATCACCTGGCATTCCGGGGCGGCCGGCTGGGTTTCCATGGTGCATTGCTGCATCGGCGCGATGTCGGCTGCCTTTCTGCCGGACAGCGCGGTCGAGCGGCTGTTCGCGCCGGGCTCCGACAACCGTTTCTCGGGACAGGGGGCGCCGCTCGGCATGCTGAAGAAGGTCGACGGTGGCTACCGGCTGAACGGCAAGTGGAGCTATGGCAGCGGCTTCAGCCACGCCACCTATAGCCACAGTGCCGCCTTCGTCGACGACGGCACCGGCAAGCCCGCCAAGGACGATAGGGGCAATGTGATCATCATGTGCGCCCATGCGCCGATCTCCCAGCACAAGCAGCTCGGCAATTGGGACGTTCTGGGCCTCGGAGGCACCGGCAGCATCGACTATGCGGCCGAGGACGTCTTCATCGCCGACGATCTCGTCTTCCCGATCCTGACCGCACCGCCGCTGCGCCAGAAGGAGTTCTTCAGTCTCGGTGTCGTCGGCCTCGCCGCCATCGGTCATACCGGCTGGGCACTCGGCACCGGGCGGCGGATGCTGGACGAGATCGCCAAGTTCGCCCGCAGCAAGTCAGGCCGCGCCGGGTTGATCGGCGAGAGCGAGAAATTCTGGCACGACTATGGCCGCGCCGAAGCCCGCTATCGCGCTGCCCGCGCCTTCATCTTCGAAGTCTGGCGCGACATCGAGATGACGGTCGAAGCCGGCAACAGCATGTCGACGCGTCAGATCAGCCTTGTCCATCTGGCCAAATCCGAGATTCACGAGGTTGGCGTCGACATCTGCAACTTCGCCTACCGCGCGGGCGGCGGTGCGTCGCTGCGCGCCGGTGTGATCCAGCGCACCTTCCGCGAGATGATGGTGGCGGCCAACCATTTCACGATCGCGCCATCGATCGTCACCTCGGCCGGCCGCGACATCGGCGGGGTGTGGAGCGATCGCACCTGGCAGTTCTACGATCTGATCGAGAAGAAGTAGTCGCAAGGGCCGGACGGCGGACCCATCCGGCCCCATTTCATGCTGCAGAAGAGAGACGTCGATGAGCTTCCCGCATCCGATGACCAACGCCTTCCGCGAAGCCTTTCGCCACCATCCGGCCGGTGTTGCCGTGATCACGGCCGATCCCGGCGACAGACCGGTGGCGATGACCGTGTCCTCGCTGATCTCTGTAAGTGCTGCGCCACCGGTCGTCGCCTTCTCGCTGTCGATGAAATCGACCTCGTCCGAACCCTTGCTGCGGGCGCAGACCATGGTGATCCACCTGCTGCGCTACACCGATATCGACCTGGCGCAGCTCTGCGCGTCGAGCGGCGCGGAACGCTTCCCGCCGGGAGGCGCCTGGGCTCGGCTGCCCACGGGCGAACCGCGCTATACCGGCGTCTCGACCTGGTTCCGCGCCCGCCGGCTCGGCGTCCTGCCGATCGAGGGCGCGACACTGGTGGCGGCCGAACTCCTTGACGGCGAGGTGCAGCCGGACGAGATCCCCCCTGAGGCGCATTCGCTGGTCTACCTCGACCGTCGCTGGCATCGCCTGCACAAGGAACTGGACGGCGTGGCTGAACTTCTTGAGTCGTCGCGTTTTCTTTGAACGGTGCCGGCTGTCCGGCCGCTGCGCACGGAATTCGCTAAGCCAGTCAAACGCGTTCGAGCGTCAGTCGCACCGTCCCCCTGGCCCGCCGTGCAGGGTTGAGGGCCATCCAGCCAGTTGGGCACTGGTCGGAGCTTCGTCCCGCATCGGATGCATGTCTCAGCTTACGTTAGACATTTCTACAAAATATATCACATGTTGACGTTAATTTAACAGGCTACTATGGTCTGTTTACCGCATCGGATGCGGCGCTTTGGTATCACCGTTGCTCGTTGATTGTCGTCATGTCCGTCATCCTTATCCCAACCTGCAGGATTGCCTTGCAGCGCCCTTCACCAGTTGCTGAAAACGGCGGCGCCCATGCCCAGTTTGCTCGGAATCGATAACGGTCTCACGGTCACCAAGGCGGTGATCTTCGATGCCGATGGCACGCAGTTGTCGGTGGCGCGTCGGCGGGTTCCGCAATCGATGCCCCATGCGCGCTGGGTGGAGCGCGACATGGCCGGCCTCTGGCAAGCGACCGCCGACGCAATCAAGGAGGCGATCGCGCTATGTGGCCGCCCGGCGGACGACATCAGGGCGGTGGCGGCAACCGCGCATGGCGACGGTCTCTATTTGCTCGACAAGGATCGTCGGCCGCTGGGGCCTGGAATCCTGTCGCTCGATAGCCGCGCCGGCAAGATTGTCGAGCGATGGTCGGCGGACCGGGTCTTCGAAGAGGCGCTAGCGCGAACAGGCCAGGCGCCCCACGTCTCGGCGCCGTCGGCGCTGCTCGCCTGGATCAGGGAGCACGAACCGGCCCGCTATGGGCGTATCGGGCATATACTGGCCTGCAAGGACTGGCTGCGCTTTTGCCTGACCGGCAAGATCGGCACCGACCGTACCGAGGCCAGCACCTCATTCACGGATTTCCGCACGCAAGCCTTCGCGCCGGAAGCGTTGCGAATCTTCGGATTGGACGATGTTTTCGACGCGCTGCCGCCGATGGCGCACTCCGCCGCGATCGTCGGCCATGTCACCGCCGAGGCAGCCGAAATGACCGGCCTTGCCAAGGGAACACCGGTCGCGTGCGGACTGCATGACGTGACTGCCTCCGCACTTGGCATGGGCGGCCATGAGGAGGGCGTGCTCGCCATCGTCGCCGGAACCTATTCCATCAACGAAGTCGTCTCTTCGCAACCACGCGTCGACCCGCGTTGGCTCTGTCGCAACGCCATCGACGCAGGCCGCTGGAACAACATGGCGATCTCGCCGGCCTCGACCGCGAACTACGACTGGTTTCTCGACACGTTCTGCCGCTCGGAGCAGGAAAAGGCATCGATCGATGGCGACTCGATCCACGAGCTTCTGGCAGCAGAGATCGACGCGGCGCTGAAGAAGCCCTCGACCATCCTGTTTCATCCCTATCTGTTCGGCTCTCCTTATGGCGATGTTGCCAGCGGCGGCTTTGTCGGCCTGCACGGCTGGCACAATCGCGGCGATATGCTGAAGGCGGTTCTGGAGGGCATTGCCTTCAATCACCGCACCCATGTCGAAGCCTTGCGCGACGGCTTTGCCATCAGCGAGATCCGCCTGACCGGCGGCGGTTCGCGCAATCCGGCCTTCGTTCAGATGTTTGCCGACGTGCTGAACGCCCCGGTCATCGTCACCTCGACCGACGAGGCCGCGGCCTTTGGCGCTGCCCTTTGCGCGGGGGCGGCGGTTGGCATCTTCGCGACGCCGCAACAGGGCGCCAGGCAGGTCGGGATGACGGCGCGCCAATACGAGCCTGACCAAGCCTCGAGTGCTGTGTTCAACGAGCGCTTTTCCCTCTATGGCCGCATAGCCGGTGCGCTCGAACCGCATTGGCCCGACATCGAGAAGCTGGGCCGGCCAGACACTGGGGGAACCGCATGATCAAGGCCGACGAACGACGCGAAGAGATCGCCGACTATGTGATCAAGCTCGGCCAGGTGCGCATCGACGATCTGGTCGAGCATTTCGGCGTGTCGCGCATGACCGTCCACCGGCATATCGACCGGCTGGCGCAGCAGGGCGTGCTGCGCAAGCTGCACGGTGCGGTGACGGTTCAGCCTTCCGGCCTCTACGAAAGCGCCTTCCGCTACCGTGTGACGGTCAACCGGGCCGAGAAGGATGCGCTGGCGCGGGCAGCACTCGATTATGTCGAAGCCGGCCAGGTGGTGATGCTGGACGATTCCTCGACGGCAAACGCCGTCGCGGCACTGCTGCTCGACGTCAAGCCGCTGACCGTCATCACCAACTCCGTAGCGACGGCATCACTGCTGATCAATGTCGACGAACTCGACTTCATCTGTCTCGGCGGCCAGTACCACGGCACCTACAACGCCTATATCGGTATCGTCTGCGAGAACGCCGTGGCGCAGCTGCGCGCCAATGTGCTGATCTGTTCGGCTTCGGCCATCACCGGAACCACGGCCTTCATCCAGGATCCCAATGTCGTGCGGGTCAAGCAGGCGATGATGGCCGCATCGGCCAAGCGTATCCTTCTGATCGACCATGCCAAGTTCGACAGGATCGCGCTGCATGTCTTCGACGATCTGACCAGCTTCGATGTCGTGCTGGCGACCGAAGGCCTGGGCGATGCGCGGGCGCAAGCTCTCGAACGGGCCGGCGTGAAGCTGCGCATCGTCAAGACGAGAGCGTCATGAGCTCAAGCGAAGCAACATTTACGGAAAATCCCGCCGGGCGTTTGGCCGCCATGGCCGGAACCGGCGAGGTCGACGTCGTCATTCTTGGCGCCGGCATTAACGGGGCAGGGCTGTTTCGCGACCTGTGCGCGCAAGGCGTCAGCTGTCTGATCGTCGACAAGGCGGATTTCGGCTCGGGCACCAGTGCCGCGCCGTCGCGGCTCATTCACGGTGGCCTGAAATATCTCGAAACCGGCGAGTTCGGGCTGGTCGCACAGTCGACACTTGAACGCAATCTGCTTTTGAAGAACGCGCCGCACTATGTCAGCCCGCTGCCGACCGTCATCCCGATCTTTTCCTGGAGCAAGGGCATGTTGGCGGCCTTGCGGACGCTGTTCGGCTCGACCAGCGCACCGCGCAGCCGCGGCGCCATCCTGATCAAGATCGGCCTGATGATCTATGATTTCTACGGCTCGCGAAACCAGGTCATGCCGCGCCACCGCATGGTCGGGCGGCGCCAGGCGCTCAGCGGGATGCCGGCGCTCAATCCTTCGATCGTCGCCACCGGCACCTACTACGACGCCAAGATAAGCCACCCCGAAAGGCTCGTGCTTGAACTGATCCTCGATGGGCGGCAGGCAAACGCGGCCTCGGCCAGCGCGAACTATACGGCGCTGGTCAAGTCCGCCGATGGGGTACTGACCTTCCAGCCGGAAAACGGCGCGGCCTTTTCGGTGCGGCCGAAGCTGGTGGTCAACGCCGCCGGTCCGTGGATCGACGATGTCAACGAATTGCTTGGCGCGCCGTCGAAGATGATCGGCGGCACCAAGGGCTCGCACGTCCTGCTCAAGCATGACGAACTGGTCAAAAGCCTGGCCGGGCGCATGCTCTATTTCGAAGCCGATGACGGCCGCATCTGCCTCATCTACGATTATCTCGGCCTGGCGCTGGTCGGCTCCACCGACATCAAGGCCGACAATCCCGACGCGGTGCGCTGCGAGCCCGACGAAGTCGAGTACCTGCTCGACAGCGTGCGGACTCTGCTGCCGGGAATGGCGTTCGAGCGCGACCAGATCGTCTACGCCTATAGCGGCATCAGGCCGCTGCCGGCCTCCGATGCATCGCTGCCCGGGCTGATCAGCCGTGACCACTCCGCGCCGGTCGCCGAGCCGGATCGGAACAGACCTTTCGCGGTCATCTCGCTGGTCGGCGGCAAGTGGACGACCTTTCGCGGCTTTGCCGAGGAAGTCGCCGACACCGTGCTCGGCCGCCTGCAGCACAGCCGCAAGGTGACGACGCAAGCCATGCCGATCGGCGGCGGCAGGGATTTCCCGACCAATGCCGCAGCGCGAGCAAGTTGGCTGGCTCTGGCTCGCTCGAAGACGGGCGCTGAGGAACGGCGTCTCGATGCGCTGCTGTCGCGATACGGCACCAGAGCCACGCAGATCGCCACGCATGGGTCGGGCGATGAGGGTCGGCTGCCGGATTCAGAAAGCTACAGCAAATCGGAAATCGACTACATCGTCCGCAACGAGTTCGTCGAACATCTGGCCGACATCGTCATGCGCCGCAGCACCTTGGCGATATCAGGCTCCCTGACAGGCCGCGACCTGCAGGCGATTGCGGCGATTGCCGGACAGGCGCTGGGCTGGAGCGCCGGGCGCCTTGCAAGGGAAGTCGAGGCCGCAATTGTGGAACTCGAGGACCGGAACCTGATGCGGCTGGGTTGATCAGTCCGTCACCGATGCTCTTCACAAGGCAATCCGGTTGGTTTGCCCATGGATGCGCCGCATCCGCAAATCGCCCAACTCACAGGCGGATTGGGATTTTGCCGATATTAGATATTATCCCTGAAAAACAGCTAGTTAGAAGAAAATCTGGATAGCCGATGGCCATGCAATTCTGCTGGCTTAGGCGTGAGGTAACATAGATTGACGTTAAATTAACACAACTGTATGATCGAGTAACATGCTCACCTCCTAATAGGTCGATGTTGCCCGCCGAATGCCGGCAGACCGGCGTTTCGGGAAGGGCGAGACCTGTGAATTGCCCGCATGTGCATGCGCCCAACCCGGCGGGGGATTGACAGCGATGCAGGGATGTGAAAATTTTTGCACACAAAGATAATAATATCATCTCAGGGAGGAGATGGCTTGAAATCCGGCGGAACCGCTAACCGCGATCATGAGTCCAGCCTCGCCACCCGCGCGGCCTGGCTTCACTATGCCGGGGGTCTGACGCAGGCCCAGGTGGCCAAGCGGCTCGGCCTGACCAGCCTCAAGGCGCATCGGCTCATCACGCGGGCCACCCAGGATGGCCTGGTCAGGGTGATCATCGACGGCGACGTCGGCGAATGCATCGACCTCGAGCAGCAGCTGATCAATGCTTACGGGCTCGATTACTGCGAGGTCGTTCCGGATCTCGATCAGGACGAGCTGCCGCTGAAGGCGCTTGGCATCGCCGGCGCTCAGTTTCTGAAGCGGGAGATCGATCGCGGCGAGGACATGCTGATCGGCGTCGGCCACGGCCGTACCCTTGCCGCAAGCGTCGAGTATCTGACGCGCACCGCCGCCGCCCATATCCGTTTCGTCTCGCTGCTTGGCGGTGTGACGCGCAAGTTCGCGGCCAACCCGCACGACGTCATGCATCGGCTGGCCGAGCGGACCGGCGCGCAGGCCTATGTGATGCCGGTGCCTTTTGTCGCCAACACCGCGGAGGACCGTGAGGTGCTGCTTGGGCAGCGCGGCATCAGCGATGTCTTCGACCTCGCAAGCCGGTCCGACCTGATGTTCGTCGGCATAGGGACCGCCGAGCGGGAAGCTTCGCTGGTCGCCACCGGCATGATCGAACATTCCGAAATCGATGAGGTCAAACGCGATGGCGGCGTCGGCGAGCTGCTCGCCCACTTCTTCGACGACCAGGGACGCCCAGTGGAAACGGCGCTGTCGGAAAGAATCCTGGCACTCCCGCGGGACCAGTTGAAGGGCCGCCGGATCGTCGCCGTCGCCGGCGGCAAAGTGAAAATACGCGCTATCAAAGCGGTGCTCGAAAGCCGCTATCTGAGCGGCCTGATCACCGACGAATCCACCGCTCGTGCCCTTGTCGAACAGAACAAACCCAATGGCGCGAAGCGCCATATGAACGGAGGATCGCCAAATGCGTGACAAGCGCGGATCAGCCTTGCTGGCGGTTGCGTCATGAGCGCGAAAGCCGCCACTGCATCGACCAGGCCTGCCTCGCCCGCCCTGCGTCGGGCACTTGCCAGCGCCGCGGTTGTCGTCCTGCTCGGCGCCATGGCGCTCGATACCAACGTGGTCAGGATAGGGTCGGCAGGCGACGTTCGCAGCGCCGTGTTTTCCGCCGCTGACTACGGCAAGTCGGAATTTCCCAAGGTGCAGGCCGATGTCGAGGCACGCGCCGCCGACGCGGTGACGGTGGCGACGGCGATTGCCAAGGACAGGGCAACGGCGGAAAAGGAATACGGTGTGCCTGCGGGCGTCGGACCGGTCATTTCAGTCAAGTTCACCGGCGTCGTCGGCGAAGGAAAATCTGGCATCTACAAGGTCGCCGTCGACGGCGTGCCAGATACGTTGATGATCCGCGTGCAGACGGGACCGGCAATCAACGGGACGGAACTGCGTGACGCCACGGGCAAGATCACATTCGGCCAGTTCACCAACCAGATTGAGTACCAGGACGCCGGTTCGGCGCTGAACAATGAGATGAAGAAGGAAGTCCTGGCCAAGGTCGATACGAGCACCTTGACCGGCAAGACCATATCGGTGGTCGGCGCATTCAAGCTGGTCAACCCGAAGAGCTGGCTCGTCACCCCCGTGAGGCTGGACGTCAAATGAAACCGACTGCCGACACCGGACCCGCGACTGGCGACGCCGTGCTTTCGGCGCGCAACATCGTCATGTCGTATGGCGGCGTCCATGCGCTCAAGGGCGTCAATTTCGACATCCATCGCGGCAAGGTCACCACGCTGTTCGGAGAGAATGGCGCCGGCAAGTCGACGCTGATGAAGATCCTCTCCGGCGTGGTCACGCCGACATCCGGCGACATCGTGCTCGACGGCAATCTCGTCAGCTTTTCTTCGTCCTCGGACGCGCGCGATCGCGGCATCTCGATCATCCACCAGGAACTCAGCCTGGCGCCCAACCTCAGCGTTCGCGACAACATCTTCATGGGCCGCGAACTGCGCACCAGGACCGGCCTCGACTTCGCCGAGGAGCAACGCCAGGCGCGCGCTCTGATGGCTGATCTCGAGGAGGACATCGATCCGATGACCCTGGTCGAGGATCTGCGCCTCGGCCAACAGCAGATCGTCGAGATCGCCCGGGCACTGTCGGTCGATTCGCGCATCCTCATCATGGACGAGCCGACCTCCGCGCTCAGCGCAACCGAGGTGGAAGTTCTGTTCAAGGTGATCCGCGATCTGACCAGCCGCGGCGTCTCCATCGTCTACATATCGCATCACCTCGAAGAGGCGCTGCAGATCACCGACTATGCCGTTGTCCTGCGCGATGGCGCGATTACCGCGACGGCCGAAGCCCGGGATATCGATCTCGAATGGATCGTGCGCAACATGGTCGGCGAGAATTTCGATCTCGGCTCGCCGCCGACCGGCCATGAATTCGGCGAAGTCGCCCTATCGATCGAGGATGTCAGCGTCGTCGACACTTCGGGCTCAGGTTATTCCGTCGTCGATCACCTGTCGCTGGACGTGCGAGCAGGCGAGATCGTCTGCATCTACGGGCTGATGGGTGCCGGGCGCACGGAATTGCTGGAGGCCGTCGCCGGACGAGTGCCGATGGCGGGCGGGCGGGCGCTGCTGGAAGGCGAGGACGTCTCGGGGCTGAGCATTGCCCAGCGTATCTCCAGAGGGCTTGTGCTGGTCCCCGAGGACCGGCAGCGCGACGGGCTGGTGCAGACGATGACCGTCGGTCGTAATCTTTCGCTCGCCAGCATCGAAGCGTTCGCCAGGGGCCTGTTTCTGTCTCGTTCCAGAGAGCGAGAGCTGGTCGAAGACTCGATCCGCAAGGTGACCGTCAAGACCGCTGGCGGCAACGCCATGATCGGATCGCTGTCGGGCGGCAATCAGCAGAAGGTCGTCATCGGCAAGATGCTGACGACCAATCCCAAGGTTATCCTTCTCGACGAGCCGAGCCGCGGCATCGATGTCGGCGCCAAGGCCGAAGTCTTCCGCTTGCTGAGCGAACGCGCTGCGCAGGGCCTTGCCGTCGTCTTCTCGACCTCTGAGGTCAACGAATGCCTCAGCATTGCCCACCGCATCGTCGTCATGCGCCGCGGCAGGATTTCAGCCGAATTCGGCGCCAATGCCACCAAAGAGCAGATCATGGCCGCCTCGGGCGAAGCCGTGGTCGCCTGATCACCAGGAATTTCGGAGCCCACACCATGACCGATGTCAGCCAGGCCAGAAAACAGTCCAGTCCAAGCGCGAGCGAAGGCTTCGATCTCGCCAAGCTGCTGCTCGAGGGCCGCGCTTTCTTTGCCCTGATCGTCATCATCGTCGTCTTTTCGATCCTGTCGCCCTACTACCTCTCGGTGGCGAATTTCCTGACCATGGCCTCGCATGTCGCCATCTTCGGAATCCTCGCGATCGGCATGCTGCTTGTCATCCTCAATGGCGGCATCGATCTGTCGGTGGGGTCGACGCTGGGCTTGGCCGGCGTCGTTGCCGGCTTCCTGATGCAAGGGGTGACGCTGAGTTGGCTGGGCGTCGTTCTCTATCCGCCGGTGTGGGTGGTCGCGGTGCTGGCCTGCATGCTGGGCGCCGTCGTCGGGCTGATCAACGGCGTGCTCATCGCGCGCTTCAAGGTTCCAGCTTTCGTCGCCACCCTCGGCGTCATGTACATGGCGCGCGGCCTGGCGCTGCTGATGACCAGCGGCCTGACCTACAACAATCTCGGCGGCAAGCCGGAGCTCGGAAACACCGGCTTCGATGCGCTTGGCTTCAACCGCTTGTTCGGCGTGCCGACGGGCGTCGTGGTTCTCGTGGTCATCGCGCTCATTGGCAGCATCGTCCTGAACCGCACCGCTTTCGGGCGCTGGCTCTACGCCTCGGGCGGCAATGAACGCGCGGCCGAACTCTCCGGCGTTCCGGTCAAGACAGTGCAGATTTCCGTCTATGTGCTGTCGGGCATCTGCGCCGCCATTGCCGGCCTGATCCTGTCCTCGCAGCTTACATCGGCGGGACCGACCGCCGGCACCACCTACGAACTGACGGCCATTGCGGCCGTCGTCATCGGCGGCGCGGCACTGACCGGCGGCCGCGGCAACATCCGCGGAACCCTGCTCGGGGCCTTCGTCATCGGCTTCCTGTCCGACGGTCTGGTGATCATCGGCATCTCATCCTACTGGCAGACAGTGTTCACCGGCGCGGTCATCGTGCTCGCCGTGCTCCTCAATGCCGTTCAGTATCGCCGCCGCAGCAAGCTCCCAAGCGCGACAGGTGGCCAACCGACTTCTCAGAAACGGGGGAAGGCCGAACCGGCCAATCCTGCCCAAGGGAAGACTGCCAGGTGAACTGGCAGCAACACCGCGTAATAATTGGAGGAATGTACATGAAAACCATGCTGAAAAGTCTGCTCGCGGCCGCGATGGTCGTTGGGTTCACGGCCGCCGCGTCAGCCGCGGGCCTGATCTCGATCATCGTCAACGATCCGGCCAATCCCTACTGGCTGACCGAGGGCAACGTCGCCAAGGCCGAGGCCGAGAAGCTTGGCTATACGGCCAATGTCGGCGCCCACAAGGGCGATACCAATACCGAAAGCAATTTGATCGACACCGCCATCACCAACAAGTCGGTGGCGATCATTCTCGATCCGGCCAACGCCGACGGCTCTGTCGGTGCGGTGAAGAAGGCGATTGCAGCCAACATCCCGGTGTTCCTTGTCAATGCCGAGATCAACCAGGAAGGCCTCGCCAAGGGGCAGCTCGTTTCCAACAACGCGCAGGGCGCTGCTCTCGGTGCCCAGCAGTGGGTGCAGGCCGTCGGTGAAAAGGGCAAATATGTCGAACTGCTCGGCGCCCCGTCGGACAACAATGCCGCCACGCGCTCGAACGGTTACGCGACTGTGCTGAGCCAGTACCCGGATCTCGAAAAGGCTGCTTCGCAGGTCGCCAACTGGGATCGTACCCAGGGCCACGACAAGATGCAGAGCATGCTGCAAGCCAATCCCGACATCATCGCCGTGATCAGCGGCAATGACGAAATGGCTCTCGGCGCGGTTGCGGCGCTGAAGGAAGCTGGCAAGCTCGCCGGCATCAAGGTCGGTGGCTTCGACGGCTCCCCGGACGCGGTTGCGGCGATCAAGTCCGGTGAACTGCAGTACACCGTGCTGCAGCCGGTCGCCATCTTCTCGGCCAAGGCCGTGCAGCAGGCGGACTCGTTTATCAAGACGGGTGCCACCGGTGCGGCGACCGAGAAGCAGCTGTTCGATTGCCTTCTCATCACCAAGGACAATGTCGACAAGTACACCGCACCCTTCGTGCTGTCTGAGTAATACCTGCACAGGGGGTGTCCTTGCGGACACCCCCTGTCTCTTCTACGAAATGACTGCCCTCGTGAACTGCCTTCGCAACCAATCGGAATTTGCGGCATGAAAGACCTGCTGATCGGCATCGACGCGGGAACGTCGGTGATCAAATCGATCGCTTTCGATCTGTCCGGGCGGCAGCTCGCCATGACGTCGGTGCCCAATAGCTTCGTCACGCTGGAAGGCGGCGGCGCCGAGCAGGACCTCGACCAGACCTGGCGCGACATGGCGCGGACCGTTCGCGATCTCGCGGCCAAGATTCCCGACCTCGCGCAACGAATCGCGGCGGTGGCCATCACCGGGCAAGGCGACGGAACCTGGCTGATCGATAGCGACGGCATGCCTGTCTCGCGCGCCTGGCTGTGGCTCGATGCCCGCGCCGGACGTTTGGTGGACGAGATGCGCGCCGATCCCCGGGATCGCAGGCGGTTCGAACTGACCGGCACGGGGCTGAATTCCTGCCAGCAAGGCGCCCAGCTTGCCTTCATGAAAAAGAACCATCCCGACATGCTGGAGCGGGCGGCCACCGCACTGCATTGCAAGGATTGGCTCTACTTCAAGATGACGGGCGAACGCGCCACCGATCCCTCCGAGGGAACCTTCACCTTCGGCGATTTTCGGTCGCGCACCTATTCCGACGAAGCCCTCGACATCCTGGATCTGACGACGCATCGCCGCCTGTTGCCTCCCATGCTCGAAGGCACCACCGACCATCATCCGCTATCGCGATCGGCGGCGGCGGAGACCGGCCTGCTCGAAGGCACGCCGGTGGTGCTGGGCTACGTCGACATGGTCATGACGGCGCTCGGAGCCGGCCTCTATGATCCCTCGGGCAATGTCGGCTGCACGGTCATCGGCTCGACCGGCATACACACGCGCTTCGCAGCCACTCCCGACGATGTCGTGCTGAACGCAGATGGCTCCGGCTACACGATCGCCATGCCTATTCCGGGCGCCTTTGCACAATTGCAATCCAACATGGCGGCGACGCTCAACATAGACTGGGTGCTTGGCCTTGCGCGCGACGTGCTCGCCACGGCTGGCGGCAAACCTTCTCATGACGAGTTGCTGAAGGCGCTCGACGCTTGGATGGAAGCATCGGAGCCGGGATCGCTGATCTACCAGCCTTACATATCGCTAGCCGGCGAAAGAGGGCCGTTCGTCGACCCTGACGCACGCGCCGGCTTCATCGGCCTTTCGGTCAAGCATGGCTTTGGCGATCTGGCACGCGGCGTGCTCGAGGGGTTGGCCTTCGCCGCTCGCGATTGCTACCAGGCGATGGGCGCCGTGCCGAGTGAGATCCGCCTGTCGGGCGGCGCAGCGCGCAGTCCGTCTCTACGTCGCATCATCGCGGCGGCGACAAGGGCGCAGGTGCGCACCAGCAGCCGCCAGGAAGCCGGCGCGGCGGGTGCCGCGATGATGGCCGCGGTCGGGCTCGGCGTCTACGGCTCCATGGAAGACTGCGCCGCCGAATGGGTGACGCCGCTTCTCGGCGACTGCGATGCCTATGACGAGGCGCTTTCGCAAACATACGATGCGCTCTTCCCTTCCTTCGTTGCGGCGCGCCAGGCGCTTCGGCCGGTGTGGAAGGGCATGGCGCACCGCACAGGAGCAAGATCTTGAGCAATACAACAGATGTCGTCGATCTCTTCGTGATCGGCGGCGGCGTCAATGGAGCCGGCATAGCGCGTGATGCTGCAGGTCGTGGCCTGTCCGTCATCCTGTGCGAAAAAGACGATCTCGCGCAAGGCACCAGTTCGCGTTCCGGCAAGCTGGTGCATGGCGGCCTGCGCTACCTCGAATATTATGAATTCAGGCTGGTTCGCGAAGCGCTGATCGAACGCGAGGTGCTGCTCGAGGCGGCGCCGCATATCATCTGGCCGATGCGCTTCGTTCTACCGCACAGCCCGCAGGATAGGCCGGCATGGCTGGTCCGGCTCGGGCTGTTTCTCTACGACCACCTTGGCGGCCGCAAACGGCTGCCTGGGACAAGAACGCTGAACCTGAGGACCTCGCCTGAAGGCGCGCCGATCAAGGACGAATTCAAGCGCGGTTTCGAATATTCCGACTGCTGGGTCGACGATGCGCGCCTGGTGCTGCTCAATGCGCTCGATGCAAGGCAGCGAGGCGCCAGAGTGCTCACGCGCACCGCCTGTGTCGCGGCGCGCCGTGAAGGCGGACTGTGGTCGATCGACATGCAGGATGGTCGCACGGGCGCCGTCACGAAAGTCCGCGCGCGCGCTCTGATCAACGCAGCAGGTCCCTGGGTCAACGACATTGTCAGCCGCGTCGCCGGGCAGAATTCGACGCGCAATGTCCGGCTTGTAAAAGGCAGCCATATCGTCGTGCCCAAATTCTGGGAGGGGCGGCAGGCCTATCTCATCCAGAACAACGACAAGCGGGTGATCTTCGTCAACCCGTACGAGAACGATCTGGCGCTGATCGGCACGACCGACATTCCCTACGAAGGCAGGCCCGAGGAAGTGGTCGCCGAGGCCAGCGAAGTCGACTACCTGATCAAGGTGGTCAATCGCTATTTCAAGCGGCAGCTGACGCCACAGGACGTGGTCTACAGCTTCTCCGGTGTGCGTCCGCTCTATGACGACAATGCCGACAATCCAAGCGCGGTGACGCGCGACTATATTTTCGAACTCGACGCCTCCAACGGCAACGCACCGCTGCTTTCGGTGTTCGGCGGCAAGATCACCACCTTCCGCAAGCTGTCGGAACACGCGCTGGAAAAGATCCAGCCATTCTTTCCGACGATGAAGAAAGCCTGGACGGCCAAAATTCCCTTGCCGGGGGGCGACCTGCCCAATGCGGACTTCGAGCAGTTTCTGAGCGATCTGCATGTCGAATTTTCATGGCTCAGCCCGTCGTTGGTGAAGCACTACGCTCGAAGCTACGGCACCCGCGCCAGGCAATTGCTCGCCGGCGCGCAAAGCGAGGCTGATCTCGGCCGACGCTTCGGTCCCGATCTGTATGAACGGGAGGCAAAGTTCCTGGTCGAGACCGAATGGGCTGGCACATCAGCCGATATACTGGAACGCCGCACAAAGCATGGCCTGCATATCAATGCGGCCGAGCGGAAAGCGTTCGAAGATTGGTTCGGTAACATCATGGCGACGGCGGACTGATGGCCTTCACGCTTTCCCTCAACACCAATCCTCTGGTCAATCGCTTCGCCGATCCAGACGATTTGATCGACGCGATTGCTTATGGCATCGGCATTCGCGACGTGCAGTTGACGCATGAATTCGTCAATCCGGGCTGGCCGGCGGCCACGATTGCCAAATTCCTGCGCCTGTTCAACAGCGCGCTTTCGCGGACCGGTGTCAGGATCACCTCCGGCATGACCGGACCTTATGGCCGGCTCAACCATTTCGGCCACCCGGACGCCGACGTCCGGCGCTACTATGTCGACTGGTTCAAGACCTTCGCCGACATTTCCGCCGAACTCGGCGCGCCAGGCATGGGCACGCAGTTCGCCATCTTCACCTACAAGGACTTTGACGATCCGCAACGGCGGGCAGCACTTCTCGATATCGCGCTCGAATGCTGGCGCGAGGTTGCCGAACACGCCAGGGCGGCGGGGCTGACATACCTGTTCTGGGAGCCGATGTCGGTCGGCCGCGAGTTCGGCCACACGATCGAAAGCTGCGTCACGCTGCAAGGCGCCATCGACGCAGCGAAGCTGCCCATACCGATGAAGATGATGGTCGATATCGACCATGGCGACGTGACCTCACCCAACCCTGCCGACACCGATCCCTACGCCTGGGCGAAAGCGTTTCCATTGCAATCTCCGATCATCCACATCAAGCAGTCTTCCATGAACAAGGGCGGCCATTGGCCGTTCACGGCCGCCTACAACAAGGATGGCCGCATAGTGCCGCAGAAGTTGCTGGACGCGGTTCGGCAGGGTGGTGGAACCGACAATGAAATTTGCCTTGAACTTTCCTTCAGGGAGAGGGAACCAGTCGACCATCAGGTTATCGAGATGATCCGCGAGTCGGTGGATTTCTGGGCGCCTTACGTCGACAGTGGCCGGGACAGTCTCAAGCCTCGGACTTGAGCGAATACGTCGCCCGGAAGCCGGCTTCGGCCGCAAAAGTATCGAAGGAGAAAAACAATGGCCCCATATTGGGTCGGCACGAGCTGGAAGATGAACAAGACGCTTGCCGAGGCGTTGCTGTTCGCCGATGCGTTGGCCGCCTTCGTGCCTGGTTTCGATCAGGCGATACAGCCTTTCGTCATTCCGCCGTTCACCGCCGCGCGCCAGGTCAAGGCGGCACTAGCCAACACCCGCGTGAAGGTAGGTGCCCAGAACATGCATTGGGCCGATGCCGGCGCGTGGACGGGAGAGATTTCGCCAGTGATGTTGAAAGACTGCGGGCTGGATGTAATCGAACTCGGCCATAGCGAGCGCCGGGAGCATTTCGGCGAGACGGATGCGACTGTCGGACTGAAAACGGCAGCTGCTGTCAGGCACGGTTTCGTGCCACTGATCTGCGTCGGCGAGACGCTGGACGAGCGTGAATCAGGCCGCGCCGAGGCGGTGCTGACGGCACAAGTTCTCGGCGCGCTGCAGGAGCTGAGCGGCGATCAACCGAAGGCGGAAATCCTCTTTGCCTACGAGCCTGTCTGGGCGATCGGGGAGAAGGGCATTCCCGCAAGCGCCGACTATGCCGACAAGCAGCAAGCGCTGATCAAGCAGGTAGCCGCTGACCGGCTGCCGGCTGCCCCGCCTGTGCTTTACGGCGGCAGCGTCAACCCCGGCAACGCGGCCGAACTTATCGGCCAGCCGCATATTGATGGCCTGTTCATCGGCCGCTCGGCGTGGCAAGCGGAAGGCTATATCGACATTCTGAGAAAGGCGTCGGCCGCCATCGCGCGCTAACCGCGCGAGCAATTCCGGGAAAGTGTGAAGCGGTTTTCCGTCCGGAATTGCGTCAAATCAAAGAGACAGAGACAAAAGCAAAGGAGTTCATCATCATGAAGATCGCACTCGGAGCCGACAGCGCCGGCAAGCCGCTGCTCGATGTCATCGCCAAGCATCTCGCCACCAAGCCGGAGTTGCAGGTCGTCGACCTGAGCCAGGCCGGCTTCTACGCCGATATCGCCGCCTCGGTCGGCCACGAAATTCTCGACGGCAACTACGACCGGGCCATCCTGTTTTGTGGCACCGGCATCGGCGTCAGCATCTCTGCCAACAAGGTGCCGGGCATTCGCGCCGCGTTGACCCACGATACCTATTCCGCGGAGCGCGCCGCCAAGTCCAACAACGCCCAGATCATCACCATGGGCGCCCGCGTCATCGGTCCCGAACTGGCGAAATCGATCGCCGACGCATGGCTTGCCTCCGAGTTTGATCCGAATGGCCCATCTGCCGCGAACGTGCAGGCCGTCGACAAGCTCGACGCCAAGCGCTGAAAGACGCGGCAAGTCCGCTGATGATCAGTCGGTCAAGGCGGTCCGCATCGCCTCGATCACGGTGACGGCGGACGCAGCGCCCGGATCCATATGGCCAAGCGAACGTTCGCCGAGGCGTGATGCCCGGCCCTTGGTGGCCACCATCGCTTTGGTCGCTTCCGCGCCTGTCTCTGCCGCCTGGGCGGCGGCCTTGAGACTGGCGGCCAGATCCTTGCCTGAGGCCAGCGCTTCGCCCGCCGCTTGCCCCGCCGGCGCCCATGCATCGATCATCGTCTTTTCGCCAAGCTCTGCCTTGCCGCGATCCTGAATGCCCTTGGCCATGGCCTGGAACAGGGCGACCACATCCGCGTCGTCGAGCGCCGTCTTGCCCTTGACGGCTGCCGCGGCGCGCATGAGCGCGGTCGCATAGAGCGGACCGGAGGAGGCGCCGACCGCATTCAGGAACGACTTTGCCGCCGTGTTCAGCAAGGTGGTCGGATCGGTCGCCGCGGTGTCCAGTCCGGCCACCGCATCGCGCGCAGCGGAAAATCCAAGCTCCATCGCGATGCCGTGGTCGGCGTCACCGATAACCCCGTCAAGCGCGCACAGCCTGTCCCTGTCTGCTGACATGGAGTTTGCGATCGCCGCGAACATCGTGACAAGGCGGGCAGTATCGATTGTCGTCATGTCTTAGTCCTTGCCACAGAGTGGGTTTAGCCGGCGCGAAACATGGCGCAGTCGCAGGGGTGGTCCAGCATCGTCTGCAACTCGCCGTCCAGCCGATGCAGCGTGATCGAGGCCCCGGCCATTTCGAGCGAGGTGCAGTAATTGCCGACCCAGCTTGCGTGGATGGACACACCGATCTCATCAAGCCTCTGCTTCACGCGCAGGTTCATGATGTAGAGTTCCATCAGCGGCGTTGAGCCCAGCGAATTGACGAGCACCGCGACCTTGTCGCCGCGCGCCGGCGCCATCTCGTCGAGGATCCTGTCCAGCATCTCGTCGGTGATCTCATCGGCTGTTTTCAACTTTTCGCGTGCGATGCCGGGCTCGCCGTGGATGCCCATGCCGATCTCCATCTCGTCCGGCCCGATCTCGAAATTTGGCCGGCGGGTCTGCGGCAGCGAACAGGGCGACAGCGCCACGCCCATGGTGAAGGTGTGGTCGTTGGCCTTGCCGGCGATGCGCTCGCATTCGTCGAACGACAACATCCGGTCGCAGGCGGCGCCGGCCGCCTTGAAGATGAAGAAATTGCCGGCGACGCCGCGCCTCTTGTGCCGCTGGTCGCGCGGTGCCGAGGCGACGTCGTCGGTGCTCAGCACCGTGCGCACCTCGATGTCGTCCATCGCCGCCATCTCGGCCGCCATGTCGAAATTCATCACGTCGCCGGCATAATTGCCGTACATGAACAGCACGCCGGCGCCGCCGCTGACCGCCTTGGCGCATTCGAGGATCGGGTCCGGCGGCGGCGAGGCAAAGACATTGCCGATGGCCGCAGCGTCAGCCAAGCCCTTGCCGACAAAGCCGAGAAAGCTCGGCTCGTGGCCCGAGCCGCCGCCGATGACCAGGCCCACCTTGCCCTGGCGCGGCCCGTCGCGGGCGACGATGGAGCGTGGACTGCCGTCCACGCTTTTGAGATGGCGGGGATGCGCTGCCAGGATGCCTTCCAGCATCTCGTCGACGGCGCGGTTGCCATCGTTGATGATCTTCTTGGTCTGCACCCGGCATCCTCCCGACTTCGGCATTTTCGCAGATAATACCGGGTGTTACCGGGATTTCCACCCGGCAAGGCGTATTTCGCGCGCTGAGATGTTCCCACGGCCAACACCTGGACGCAGGCGCTGGCTGTTTCAACCGCCGAGGCCGTCGCGGATGGCTGAGAAATAGCGATCGGTCCCGACCTGGCCGCCCTTGAGCGCGACCTCCAGTCCGTCGATCGCCTTGACGCGCGAGTGGGCAACGCAAAGCGGGGAACCCGGCGAAGCGGGCAGCGGCATGCGAATTGTCAGGGCATCGACGCCCGTCTCGCCGAGTGCGTGGCTCGACGTGTCGCCGCCTGCAATGACCACGCGACGCAGGCTCTGTTCCACCGTCAGGTTGCGAAGGATTTCTCCGAGGCCGCGGCCAAGCCTGTGGCGGGCGCCTTCCTCCCGGTCGATTTCGGCGCCCCTGTCGGCAGTGGGGCCAAGCGCGGTGTAGAGGATGACGCTGCGCCCGGCTTGCAGACTGGCACGGCCGCTTGCCGTTGCGCGCGTGATCGCCTGCTGCGAGGCCTCCGAAACCAGTTCGACCGGATCGACCTCGATGCCGTCGAAACCGTCGGTCAGGGCATGCCGGATCTGTCGTTCGGTGGTCGGCGAGCAACTGCCCGACACGACGGCTATCCGCTCGGCAGCGCCCGGCGGTGTGAAGCCTGGCCCAGCGCTGACGACGCCATTCGACGTCCATTCGGCCAGCAGCGCATATTCGACACCGGACGAGCCGACGACAAAAGAACCGCCGGGCTTGCGAACGCGCCACAGTTCCTTGCCGGCCAAAACCTGCGTCTCCAGACTGTCGACATCGACAAGCACGATGGCGGTGCCGTTTCCGGTCAGGCGATCGAACGCCGCCGACCGCGATGCCGACTGCAGCGTCGCAAGATCGACCAGCCCGGAGCTCAGCGCCGTCTGCCGCGACAGATGGATCAGCAGATCGGACTCATCCATTGGCGTCGTCGGGTGACGGCTCATCACCGGGTGGCGATCAATGCGGAAATATTGGTCGCGATAGGCCGCGAACAGATGGCCGAAAGCGGTATAGCGCTTGAGCTGCGGCGCGCCGACCAGCAGCGGCACGCTATCCTGCGCGAACACCGAGCGGCCGACCTCGATGGCTCGGCCGATGCTGCCGATCGTCGGGCTGGAATCGAAGGTCGAGCAGACCTTGTAGTGGCAAATCTCGGCGTTAAGCGTCTTCAGCCAGGCGAAGGCATCGCGCAGATGCGTGTCCATCCATTGCGGCGTCTCACTGCGGCTGGTGCCGGCCAGCCCTATCGCCCGGCAATGGCCAAACCGGGACAGCAGGGCCGCGTCCGGCTGGCGCATGAACAGCACGGTCGGCACGCCACCGAGCTCGAGCGCCTCCATGACATCGGTCGAGCCGGTCAGGTCGTCGCCATAATAGCTGAGAAGCAGGTCCTGCATCGTCTCAGGCTGCCTTGCCGTCGCCGAATTTTTCGATCGACCGCGCCAGTTCGGGATGGTTCAAGGCGAAGTCGGCCAGCGGAATGCCGTCGACCGCCGATTGCCAGGCTTGCTGCACGGCACGTACGCCGGCGCCCGGTCCGTCCGGATGGCTGACGATGCCGCCGCCGCAGAGATAGAGAAGATCCACGGTCCGGCCGGTTCGTGCATATGTCTCGGGCGCCTGACCGCCCCACTGGCCGGAACCTGCCACCGGTAATGCGCAGTCCCCAGCCGAAAAGATCGGCGTCGTCACCGCCTTGAAGGATTCGACGAAAGAGTCATCCGGTTCCCAGTATTTCGAGGCGATGCCGTTGATCTGGAACTGGTCGACGCCGAGCAGTCGCCAGAATTGCTGCCAGACCTTGAAGTCCATGCCGAGGCCGGGGTGACGGGTGAGGATGTCCCAGCCGTTGCGATGAGCATGCAGCACCAGGCCGGAGCGTTTTCTCAGGAATGCCATGCCGCCAAAGCCGATCGAATTGATGTTGATAACAGCACAATTGCCGCCGGCCTTCGCCACCAGATCGTGGTTGCGCATCATCTCGTCGGGATCGGCGTGCGAAATGCCGAAGGCATACATCACCTTCTTGCCGGTCTTCTGCTCGTGATCGAGGATCAGCGGCATGATTGCCTTCACCCGTTCCGACAGGGGCGAATAGGCCGGGCTCATCAGCTTCTCGTCATCCTTGATGAAGTCGACGCCGGCGGCGATCAGTTCCGCCACCATTGCCGCCGTCTCGTGCGGCCGCAATCCTAGCGCCGGCTTGACGATCGTGCCGATGATCGGGCGGTCAGTCACATTGGTCAGCCGGCGGCTGCCGGCGACACCGAACTGTGGGCCGGGATGTGCCCCGCGATACTCCTCCGGCAATTTCATGTCGACGACGCGAATCCCGGTAAGGCCCTTGATCGAATAGGTGCCGCCGATGGCAATCGTCATCAGCGCCGAAAGGTCGGTGCCGATGGCATCGAACGGAAAGGCGATGTCGACATCGGCGCGCCTGAACGGCCCCTTACCGTCATTGGGAAGCGACGGCCGCTCGGCATCGGGCAGAGGCCGAATCGCCAGCACACGTGCCGCCACCCGGGCCTTCAGTTCCTCGGTCTCGCCGGGCAGCGCTACGAAGGTGCCGGTCGACTGATCGCTGGCGATCTTGGCCGCCAGCGCTTCGATGCTTCCAGGCGTTTCGATGCGGTAGGTGAGGGTGATCATGGTCCGCTGTCTCAAGCCGAGGCGTTCGAAAAAGGTTCACTGGTGTTTCGAATCTGGTATAATGAGTACATAAGTATTGCAAGTCATATCCGGCAGCGGGATCGACAGACGGCAATTCCGGGAATTGTGGCGGCAGTGTTAGATAGGGCCGGGTCAAGGGAGTGATTCGCGGCGATGAACCGTTCGGAACCGATTGTCCGGCGCAAGCTTTCCGATGAGGTCTTCTTGCGGCTGAAGCGCCTGATCACCAGCGGCGAGCTGATGCCAGGCGACGACATGCCCTCGGAGCGCGAGCTGATGGAGCGCTTCGAGGTCGGCCGCCCCGCGATCCGCGAGGCGATGCAGGCGCTGAGCAATATGGGGCTGGTTGCGATCTCGCATGGCGAACGCGCCAAGGTGCTGCAACTCACCGCCAAGTCGATCATCAAGCAGGTCGACGGCGCCGCCAAGATCATCCTGTCGTCATCGAAAGACACGCTGGAGCACCTGAAGACCGCGCGCATCTTCTTCGAGCGTGGCATGGTCAGGGAAGCCGCCGAAAAGGCCACCGCCGAGGATGTGCTGCGGCTGCGGGCCACCGTTGCCGAACAGCGCGGCTTTCGCGGCGATTCCGAAGCCTTCATCTCCGCCGACATGAAGTTCCATACACAGATCGCCGCGATCTCCGGCAACCCGATCTATGTCGCCGTCAGCGAGGCGATGCTCGGCTGGCTGAAGGAATACCACACCGAAATGCTGATCTGGACCGGCAAGGAAAAGTTCACGCTCACCGAGCACGAAGAGATCATCGGCCGCATCGAGAAGAAGGATGCCGATGGCGCCGAGAAGGCGATGATCAAGCATCTCGAACGCTCGCGCGCGCTCTATGTGATGAACTCCGAAAAATAACGTCAGTCGATCCGGACGATCTCGTAAGGCGTCATCACGAGATGGCCTCGGCCAAAAGCTGAAATGTCGACTTGCACGTCGTCCGCCGTCAGGTTCGCCAGCCACACGACAGTGTCGCCCGAGGCCGAGCGTCCAGCCAGCGCCAGCACCTTGGTCTCATCGCTCGTCCCTGCGGCCACATGCGCAAGGCCGGCCAGTTCGCAAAGCCCCTTGATGGCTCTGAAGAGCGGCCGGGGCGATCCTTCCGCGACGGGTTCTCCGGATGACGCCAGCACGCCGAACGGTCCGGTGAAGCTGGAGAGCGTGAGCTGTTCCAGCCCAGCGGCTGCGACGCGCGCGGCATAGCCGACCGTCCAAGCCGCCGCGAACTGGCCGGCATGGCGCGGATCGCTGTCGGCCATGGCAATGCGCTGTCCCCCGGGATTGGGTTTGGTCGCTCCGCCATAAGGGTTCTGGCGCATGGCAATCGTCGACGGTCCGATCCGGTAGGGCTTTGCCCCGAAGATAGCCCGTGCCGATTGGGTGATGAAAGGCAGCGCCTCCAGCGACTGCATGACGCTGAGATCGTCGGCGGCGTGCACGATCGGGCAGGTGCAATGGGTGACGAAATCGAGCTGGTCTGCCGGAACGCGCTTGCGGTTGAGTTCGGTGAAATAGCTGAACATGCCGCCGCCGAGGCGGATATCGGGGAATGCCCGCCGCGCTGCGGCATAAATGTCGTCGAGCGGCGGGCATTCCGGCCACGCGCTGCCCGGCGGTGTCGACTGCCGGTCGACCGACGGCGACACGGCAATGGCCGAGAGTTTTAGCCCGGCCCGGCGAACCAGGTCGGCGACGCCGGACAACTCGGCGTCAAGATCACCAGCGCAGGCAACGACGCATTCGAGGGTGGTTTCGGCTGCGTAGGCAGTTGCGAGCCGGGCGAAAGCGCGCAAGGCATCGAGCCCGTGGCCGCGCGTCGGATCGTGGTGAAACAGCAGCTGTTGTGGGCCGAGTGCCGCCAGCGTGGAGAGGTTCGCCAGCGCCGTCTCGACATCCTCGGGATAGATGACCACGCCGACATCGGGCAGCCTTGCTCCCGCCTCGCCGAGTTCGACCCTGACCGGTTCGCTGGCCACTGCGGCAGCCGGCGCTTTGCCTTCACCTGCGATGCGCAGGCTGATCGTCTGGCTCAGGGGCTGGCCGGCAGGCAGCACATACGGCCACGGCAGCACCAGCGGCCGCACATAGGTCTTGTAGGAGGCGTCCGACCAGTTGCGCTGGTCCTCCATTTCGAAAGTATCGCCTTCCATCCGGCACTCAGCGATGACACCAGGCCGAACCTGATGGGAGATGGCGCGGATATCCTTGAAAGGCTGCCAGGGGTCGATCAGCTGGGGAAGTTTCGTCGCCACCACGCTGCCGTCTGTGTGCTCGACCATGACCGGGCTACCGGCGAGGTCGGCGATCGGGTGCAGGATACAGAAGCCGCAGCGGTTGGTTTCGAAATCGTTTTCGGGAAGGGCGCTGACGTCGAAGACCAGACGGCCGTCGGCAGAGCCTTTGATGGTGGCGCGGAAGCCGAGCCGGTTTCCATCGGGGGCCAGGCAGCTTGCCGAATAGCTGACCGAAAAAGCGTCGGCACCCTGCTCGATCACCAGGTCCGTCAAATTTGGCTCATAGGTGCCCCAGTCGCGGTCACGCACGATATAGGCGATGGCGCGCAGCACTTCGGTGCCGCCATGGCGGATGGTGCGCAGATTGCCGTTGACGAAGTCGGCGCTGAGCGAGCCTGCGCTGAGCCTGACCGGCTCGGCCTCGACCACGCGCGTGCCGTAGAGCAGGAAAGTGCCGGCGGTCATTTCGGCAAGGCGTCGAGTTGCACCGGTTGCCGGCTCGCGGCCCCAGCATAGGCGGCCTCGACCAGCGCGAATGTCCTAAGATTGTCGGCGCCCGAGGTCGCCGGCTCGGTCCCCTTTGCCAGGCAGTCGACCCAGTGCTGCTGGATGGCTACGACGCTTTCCTGGATGTTGTGCCAGGGCCGCGACGCCCAGGCCAGCAGCGGCGGCGAGACGTCGGTGACGGCCGTGCCGCTCTTGCCGGTGACGGTCAGCCGGTATCCCTGCGCCAGCCGGATCGTGCCGTCGCTGCCATCGATCTCGATCAGCGTTTCGGGAAACGGCTCGGTGGCGAGCTTGGTCGCGTAGCTGCAGTCGACCACGGAGGTTGCGCCGCTCTTGTGGTCCATCAGCATGGTCGCCACATCCTCGCCCGCAATGGCGGGATTGATGCGGGCGATTCGTGTCGTGATGGTCGAGACGTCGCCGAGCAGGAAACGGGCGATATCGAGGATATGGATACCGAGGTCCTCGATGATGAAGCGCTTTCCCGTCGCCAGATAGGGCTGACCGGAAAACACGTCATAGGCCGAGCGGAAGGAGATACGCCCGAAGAAGGGCGTGCCGATCTCGCCGCTATCGAGCACGGTCCGCACCGCCTGGATAGGTGACTGCCAGCGAAAATTCTCATGCACCATCAGCGGAACGCCGGCTTCCGCGCATGCCTTGACCATCGCCTTTGCGTCGGCAAGCGTCGGCGCGAACGGCTTTTGGCAGATCACCGGAACGCGGTGGGCGGCCGCCATTTCGACAAGCGGACGATGGCTGGGCGCGGTGGTGGCGATATCGACGAAGTCCAGGCTTTCGCCGGCAAATAGTTCCGCCGCATCGGTATAGCGCTTCGCAATGCCGAACTGGTCACCGACGATCCGCAACCGTTCCGGGTCACGGTCGCAGATGGCGATGATCGAGGCGCCCGCTATGTCGCGCCAGGCATGCATCTGGTTGACGGCAAAGAAGCCGCAGCCGATCAGCGCTCCCCGCAGTTCCGCCATGCTCAGCCTGCCTTTGCCATCTGCATCAAGGTGACACGTTGCTGAAGCCGGCGCTGTGCCTGGTCGACGACGACGGCGACGATGATGACGAGGCCCTTGATCACCATCTGCCAGAACGAACTCACGCCCATCATCACCAACCCGTCCGAAAGAATGCCGATGACGAAGGCGCCGACGATGGTGCCGCCGATCGTGCCGCGGCCGCCCGACATCGAGGTGCCGCCGAGCACTGCCGCCGCAATGGCGTTGAGCTCGAAGCTTTCGCCCGTCGCCGGATGCGAGGCCATCAGCTCGGACGAGATGATCAGGCCGACGATCGCCGCGCAGAAACCGGAGAACATATAGACGAACATCTTGACCATGTTGACCCGGACGCCCGAAATCCGCGACGCCCGTTCATTGCCGCCGACGGCGAAGATATGGCGACCGAGTGGCGTGTACTTGGCGAGATAGGCGGCTCCCAGTGCAACGACGATGAGGATCCAGATCGCCACCGGCAGGCCAAGCAGCCGACCGGCCCCGAGGAAGCCGAAGCCGGTGGTGCCAAGCTCCGGCTTGCCGACGAGGTTGGGAAAGGTGCGGCCATCCGACGACAGCAGCGCCAGGCCGCGCGCGACATAGAGCACGCCGAGCGTGGCGATGAACGGCGCGACGTTTAGCCTGGTGATCAGCAAGCCGTTGACGGCGCCGATCAATATGCCGACGGCAAGCGTGATCAGCGCGATCTCAAAGACGTTGAAATAGATGGTGTAGCCGATCTGCAGGTCGATGCCGTTGAGCACGAGATACCCGGCCACCATACCGCACAGGCCGACGATCGAACCGACCGAAAGGTCGATGCCGCCGGTGATAATGACGAAGGTCATGCCCATCGCCAGGAACGCATTCAGCGCCACGTGCTTCGACATCAGGATCAGATTGGCGGTCGACAGGAAATTAGGCGCCGCGATCGAAAAGAAGATCAAGACGGCGATGAGCGCGATGAAGGTTCTCGCCTTCATCAGCGTCAGCAGCAGCGAGCCGCTCGAGACGGAGGGGACAGCCGCCTTGGCCGGGATGTCAGTCATGGGCGGTTTTCTCCGTGTGCGGGGTCGGCCCGTGGCCAAGTGCCGAGGCGGAGACAAGGGCTGCCTCCGTCGCCTCGGAGCGATCGAACATGCCCGTCAGTTTTCCGTTGCTCATCACCGCAATGCGGTCTGACAGCGCCATCACCTCATCGAGATCCGAGGTGGCGAAGAGAATGCCCAATCCATCGCGCGACAGTTTGCGCATGGTGCGGAAGACGTCGGCCTTGGCGCCGACATCGATGCCTCGGCTGGGCTCGTCCATCAGCAGCACCTTGGGCCCGGTGAGCAGCGCCTTGCCGATCACCACCTTCTGCTGGTTGCCGCCCGACAGCGACGACACCTCTTGCGCCGGGTCGGCGACCCTGATCGCCAACTCCCGCACCACCTGCGTCACCGCCTGCCTTTCGTCAGCGCCACGGATGTGGAACAGGCGGGCAAAGCGCGACAGGCTGGCCAGCGTCAAATTGCTGGCGACCGAAAGGATCGAGACAAGCCCTTCGCGCTGGCGATCCTCGGGGATCAGCGCCAGCCCGCGCCGGATGCGCCGCGTCGTATCGCGCTCCTTGACCTTTCTACCGCCAATGAAGATGTCGCCGGTCGAATGGCCGTGGCGGCCCATGATGCAGTCGAACAGTTCGCTGCGCCCGGCGCCCATCAAGCCGTATATGCCGAGGATCTCGCCGGCACGCAGCGACAACGACACATGGTCGACGGCAAGTCCGCCGGTGGCACGAGGCAGGCAGATCTCCTCGGCACGAAAAATCTCTTCGCCCGGAAGATGGCCGTCGGCCTTGGCGAAGTCCTTGGCGTCGGAGCCGATCATCTGGCGAACGATCCACTGCGTGTCGACGTTCTTCATCTCTTCCTGGCCGGTGATGCGGCCGTCACGCAGCACGGTGATGTAGTCGCCGATGCGGATCAGCTCTTCGAGCCGGTGCGAAATGTAGACGATCGCCACGCCGCGCGCCTTGAGGTCGGCGATCACCTTGAACAGGATCTCGACTTCCGCAGCACTCAGCGCCGAGGTCGGCTCGTCCATGATCAGGATGCGTGCATCGAGCGAAACCGCCTTGGCGATCTCGACCAGCTGCTGCTGGCCGATGCGCAGATCCTCGACCAGCATGTCGGGCCGGATGCCGGCCTGTAGGCGTTCCAGAAATTCCGCAGCGCGGTTTTCCTGTTGCGCGTGGTCGATTTTGCCGAAGCGGTTGGTGATTTCTCGGGTGGCGAAAATATTCTCGGCGACGCTCATATTGCCGAACAGGTTCAGCTCCTGGAACACCATGCCGATGCCACGGTTCACCGCGTCACCGGATGACGAGAAGGAAACCTCTTCGCCTTCCAGCAGGATGCGGCCGGCGGTCGGCCGTTCGACACCGGCGATGATCTTCATCAGCGTCGACTTGCCGGCGCCGTTCTCGCCGACCAGCACGTTGACCGCGCCCTTGCGCACCTCGAAATTGGCGCGCTTGACCGCAACGGTGCCGGAATAGACCTTGGAGACGTCCTCGAGCTTCAGAATGATTTCGCGCTCCGCGATCGCGCTCATGGCTTCGGCCCGATCTCTGCCTCCGCCGGCGTCACCAGCGGCAGGTCCTGGCCGCTCCCCAGCGTATAGGCGCCGAGCACCTTGGCACTGCGGCCTTCCAGCGCCTCGCGCGGCAGCTTGGAAAGCACCGTCTTGTCGGCATAAGCGTTGAAAGCCTTGCCGAACTGGGCGAAGTCGATCTGGTTGGTGAAGTCGTTGAACTGGATGAAGTCCAGGCTGTCGCGCAGCGCGGTACCGCGCACCGCCGGTCCGATCTGCACCCGTGCATCGGCTTTGCCGTCGCCGTCGACATCGACGTCGACCGTTGCCGCACGCGACTGTGTGTTGGCCGCGATAATCTTGCCTTCCAGCCGAACCGCGAAAGTCCAAGGCGAATTCGCCTGCTTGTTCGGATTGCCGTATTTGGCGCCGGCAGCCGCTGGGTCGGTTGTCGCCAGTGTGTGAACCTGCGCAAACGGTCCGGCTTTCTGCTGGAGATAGGGCACGACCTTTGCCGCCCATATCTCTTCGACCATCTTGTCTGGATTGAAGGTGGCAGCGTTGTTGCCGTCGTCCGATTTCGTCGGCAGGATCTTGCAGGCGGTCAGGCTGATGCCGACCATCACGGTAAGGATCGGCCAGTTCGGCTTGGTGTTCAGCATGGCGGCCTGTCGTTCAGCATCGTGGGCGGCCCACGGAAAATGGCGGCGAGGGGCGATCCTGGGTTCGCCCCTCGCTATTCAAATCACGCTGGCTCAGTTCGTCAGCGCGAAGGTCTCCAGCTTGGCGGCATTGTCGCCATTGACCAGAACGCAGTCCATCAATTGCTTTTCCTTGGCCGGCGACTTCTTGTTCTTGATGAAGTCGTTGGCCTGCTCGACCGCCATCTGCGCCTGCGCGAAGGCGGGCTGCAGCACCGTTGCCTTGATGCCGCCCGAGGTGATGGAGTCGCGAACATCGTTCGATCCGTCGAAGCCGACGACGATGACATCCTTGCGGTTCGCCGCGGCAAGTGCCGCATAGGCGCCCATCGCCATCGTATCGTTGCCGGAGATCACGCCCTTGATGTCGGGGTTGGCCTGCAGGATCGATTCCATCTTGGAATAGGCTTCCGTCTGGCTCCAGTTGGCCGACTGCTGGGCGACCATCTTCAGGTCCGGATAGTCGTCGATGACGTCGTGATAACCCTTGGAACGAATGCCGGCATTGGTGTCGGATTCCTTGCCGACCAGCTCGACGAAATTGCCCTTCTCGCCCATCAGCTTGACGAATTCCTGCGCGCCGAGCTGGGCGCCCTGGTAGTTATTGGAGACGATCTGCGCGACGGCGACGCCGGTGGCGTTGATCTCGCGGTCGATCAGGAAGGACGGAATGCCTGCGTCCTTGGCCTTCTGTACCGCGGCGACGGTGGCGTCGGCGCCGGCATTGTCGAGGATGATCGCCTTGGCGCCGCGGCCGATCGCGGTGTCGATCAGCTCGGACTGCTTGTTGGCGTCGTCGTCATGGACCAGCACCAGCGCCTCGTAGCCGAGTTCCTTGGCCTTGGCTTCGGCGCCGACGGCTTCCGCCTTGAAGAACGGATTGTCGTGCGAGGGCGTGATGATGGCAATGAGATCCGCCGCATAGGCGGGCACGGCCGTGCCAAGCGCCAGCATGCCGGCGAAAGCCGCAAGCGTCATTCTGCGTGTAAGTTTCATGAAGTCCTCCCGTTTGAAAAATTGCCTTGGTTACCGAAAGCATCTGTCGGCATCCGAATTCGTCAGGCGGCGCGGGCGGCGGATCGCTTCGGGGCTAAAGAGCCGTTTGCCGGCTTCCCTCCACGGATCGTTGCTCCCCAGCCATCCTCCACTCGCCCACCGTACTCCTGCCAAAACCCTGTCGATCCGAGCCATGAACAGCTAAGCCAACTGGTATGATGAGTCAACCACGAATTCAGGTGATATGTACCTGATGAGCTACGATGCCGAGCGTCGGCAACGGTACGGCGACGTCGCGGCGGCAGCGCCTCTCCTCTTCAGGTGATACGCTGAATGCTGGCGGCGATCTCTTCCGGCTCGAACACGCGCTTCCAGTCGTCCCGCATCAGCACCGGCTTGCCGAACTCGATCGCCTTGTTGCAGGCATCCGAGAAAACGCCCTTGGTCTCGCCGAAAATGACGGCGCCCAGCACGTTCATATGGCCGAGCAGGAAGTCGAGCGCCGCCTGCTGGTCGACGCCGCGTGCCACGACCTCGTCGACGGCTTCCTTCATGACCACCAGCAGCGAGGCGCACACCGTCTCCGAAAGCCCGGGTTCCAGCAGCGCCATCTGTTCGACGCTGACGCGGTGCGAACGCATGACCGGCGCCCAGATGATCTTCGCGATCGCCTCGCCCTTGGCGTAATCCTCTTCCGGCCCCTGCATCAAGGCGCTGACCATATGCTGCTTGGCCTTGACGCCGCCGAAATAGTCCTTCTTTGCCGCCATATCTGTTTCGTCGTTGAAGATCGGCGGATGGCAGGGGTGGGTGACGAAATAGGTGAGGTCCGGTCGATTCGGCAGGTGGCCGGCGAAGGGTGCCGCCGCGTCGAGCACCACCACCATGGTGCCCGGCGCCAGCTTGCTCTCGATGCTGGTCGCCACCTTGCCGATATGCGTGTCGGGAACGGCCAGGATCACCACATCGGCGCCCTTGAGCGCTTCGTCGGCGCTGACAGTATCGAAACCCAGCCCGGTCTTCAGCCGTTCGCGGCCGGCATCGCTGACCTCGACATGGCGTATTGTGTAGGGCGACCCGCGAAAATTGGTCGACAGGCGGTAGCCCATTTTCCCACCGGCACCGAACAGCGCAATCGTTGTCATTTGGTCACTACTCCTGATCTCAGCGGACGGTATCGCCCGTCGTCAACTGATCAACTGGTATAATCACGCTACCACATTTTGGCAATCCGATAATGACAATGAGGATGCGGGTCATGTGCTTCGCCGCGTCATCGGCTGCCGCCCTCGCAAGCTCAAGCACGAGAACCATGGATGACGCGCTCGGGATATGATCTCTAGATCACCAGAAGAAGCCCGCGCTTGCCCGCTGAGTGCGCATGAGCGCTGCTCTGCCATCCCCAGAAATAGGAGGCATGTGATAGGGGTCGGAGGTCGGGCCGGGCGCTACTTCAAAAGATCGACCAGCATGTCGAAAGCCGCATCGATATCGCCGCGAACCGCCGCCTGAACTGCCTGCTCGTCCCGGTCGCGCAGGGCCGCAAACATCTGTTGATGGTATGTGTTCGCGGTCGAGTAGGATCCATGCAGCATATTGAAATAGGGGCTGATCTGCAGCCATAGATCCTTGATGATCTTGAGCAGGGTTTCGGATCCCGCTGCTCGGTAGATTGCGAAGTGGAAGGTATAATTCGCCCTGAGATAGGCCTTTACGTCGTCCGCGCCATTCGCGCGTTCCAGTGAGTCCAGATCGCGCGCGAAAATCGCAAGATCCGCATCACTGCGGTTCTGTGAGGCCCAGCCGGCGGCGATGGCCTCTATCTCAAAACGTACATTTCGCAAATCGGTGAGCCGCTCGCGGCTGAGCGCCGGAATACCAATGGAGCGCCCGGATACTACCGTCAGCGCGTTGGCTGCCGTCAGGCGCCGCAGCGCTTCCCTGACCGGCATCGGACTGACGCCAAAGGCGTCGGCGAGGCTCTGAACCGTGACCATCTCGCCCGGCACGATGCTGCCGTCGAGAATCAGTTCGGTGACCTGGTTGTAGACCCGGTCCTGCAGAGTTTCCTTGGACAGTGGAATGATCTCGACACCAGGCTTCCTGAACGCCGATCCAGCCATCTCCGGTCAACCTTCCCGCCCATGGGCGACACTATTGCTTGTGCCGGAATGCAAGGTTCGTGGTGCCACGTCAAGCGGCCGACATAGCCCGTTTTGATATAAACGATTTCATCATTGATATTTGATCAAATCATGATACGGTCGCTGGCATCGAATGACAAGGGTTTACGTTTTGTGCCCTTGGGAGGCATTTGGTCGTTCTGTTTGGGAGGAGTTCCACATGGGTATCGGATCGAAAGTCCGGCGGCTCGCGCTGCTGGCGGCATGGCTGCGTGCGCCTTCGGCCTGTCCGCCGCGCAGGCCGCCGAGAAGCACAAGATCTTTCTCAGCATGAGCTACATCGGCAATGATTGGCAGGCGGAGGCGGCCAATATGGTCAAGGCCATGGCCGCTCATAAGAGCCTGGCCGACAAGGTCGACCTGCAGGTCCAGGTCGCTGGCCCCAACGCGCAACGCCAGATTCAGCAGATCAACGCAATGGTGCAAAGCGGCGCCGAAGCCATTGTCGTGTATCCGATCTCGCCGACCGCGCTCAACCAGGTCGTCAAGAATGCCTGCGACAAGGGCGTGAAGGTCTTTGCGTACGACGCCGAGATCACCGAGCCTTGTGCCTACAACGTCCACATAGACCAGCTGGAAGCGGGCAGGGTGACCGCCGAATGGCTGGTCAAGAAGCTCAATGGCAAGGGCAACATCATCGCCATCACGGGCGTCCCGGGAACATCCGTTGACGATCAGCGGACAAAGGCCGCCAAGGAAGTCTTCGCCAAGTATCCTGATATCAAGATCGTCGGCGAGGCTGTCGGCATGTGGAGCCAGGCGGTCGCCCGCACCGAACTTTCGAAAATCCTGGCCACCCGCAATTGGGACGACATCAACGGACTGTGGATGCAGGTCGGCTGCTTCACCGCCAACTCGATGCAGCTCGAGGCTGGCAAGAAGACCAGCGAACTCCTGCCTTGCGCCGGCGAAGGTTCCAATGGCGGCCGCATCCAGATGCTGCCGGAGGGCACCGAAGTCGAAGGTGCCGCTCCTCCTTATGCACCGGCGGGCGCACAACGCATTTCCTATGCCTCGCCGCCTTATTCGGGTGCGCTGGCGCTGAAGCTTGCCGTCGAGGCGATCGAAGGCAAGGACGTGCCGAAGACCACCATCCTGCCGCTGCCGGTCGTTACCAATGAGACGATCAAGCTGTGCGACGAAGGCACATGGGCGGAGATGAAGGCCGGCTGCAACGCCTTCAAGCCGTCGCTGGTCTCCAATCCGGGCTGGTTTGCCTCGATCTTCTCGGACCAGACACCCGAGGTCGGCCTTAATGCTGCCCTCGTCGGACAACCGGAGAACTAAGCCTCCCAAGGCCCGTGTGACGATGCACGGACAACTGTCCGTGCGTCGTCAATCCATGCCAAGCCGGCGATCGAGGACAATGACAGAACACTCCGAGCTCCCCGCCGTCGAGATCGACGGCATCAGCAAGGCGTTCGGCCCGACCGTCGCGCTGGACGGCGTGTCGTTTGCGATCGCGCCCGGCAGCGTCCATGCCCTGCTCGGTGAAAACGGAGCCGGCAAGTCGACACTGGTGAAGCTGCTGTCCGGGCTGGTCCGGCCGAGCCAAGGCCATGTCCGTGTCTTCGGCAAGGAGATCGCTTACGGCGCACCGCGCGCAGCACATGCGCTCGGCATGCAGACAGCATTCCAGGAGATGACCCTGGTGCGCGATCTCTCCGTGCTCGACAACATGCTGCTGCCTTACGCCCCCGTCGGCATCTCCGGCCTGATCCGCCGCGGTGCCGCCCGCAAGGCCGTCCGCCGCCATATCGAAGATCTCGGTTTTTCCGTCGATCTCGATGCCGAGGTGAGCGAGCTCGAGCTTTCGGTGCGCCAGAAGATCGAGATCGCGCGCGCCGTCTACCGCAAGCCGCGCATCCTTTTGCTCGACGAACCGACCTCGACGCTCGCCGGACGCGACGTCGACTGGCTGGGCGACATCATCGCCAGGCTGAAGACGGCGGGTACCACCATCGTCTTCATCACCCACCGCATGCGCGAGGTCCGCGCTTTTTGCGACACGCTGACGATCCTGAGAAACGGCCGCCACATCGTCACCGCGCCGGTCGCCGATGTCTCGGATGCCGACGTCATCGAAAAGATCATCGGCCGCAGCATCGAGCAGACCTTTCCGCCCAAGCCGGACAGCGCCCAGGCCTTCGGTCCGCCGGTTCTGGGCGTGCGCGACCTCAAGGTCGGACGCAAGCTCGACGGCGCCGGCTTCGATCTGCGCAAGGGCGAAATCCTCGGCGTCGCCGGGTTGCAAGGCATGGGCCAGCAGGACCTGTTCCTGGCCTGCTTTGGCATGGCCGAGATCGAGCGCGGCCACATCCTCGTCGACGGCCGCAAGGTCTGGCTCGGTTCGCCGGCCGATGCCTTGCGCCCCAACATGGCCATCGGCCTGGTGCCGGAAGACCGCAAATCCGAAGGCCTGTTCCTGAAATTGTCGGGCAGCCAGAACGCCACGCTGCCGGTGATATCGCGCTTCACACGGCTAGGCCTTGTCGACGCGCAAGCCGAGACCCGCTCCGTCGAGGCGGCATTCGCCACTGTCGAGGTCGACCGCCGCGCGCTGTGGACGCGGGCCGGTGCGTTTTCCGGCGGCAACCAGCAGAAGATCGCCATCGCCAAGTGGCTGGTGGCGCAGAGCCGCATCCTGCTGTTGTTCGATCCCACCCGAGGCATCGACGTTGGCACCAAGCACGAGCTTTATGTGATGATGCGAAACTACGTGGCTTCGGGCGGTTCGATCCTGCTGCACTCGACGGAGATCCCCGAACTCGTTCACCAATGCGACAGGGTGCTGGTCCTCTATGACGGGCGCATCGCCGCCGAACTCGAAGGCGACGCTATCACCGAACCGGCCATCATGCGCCCGGCGCTCGGCCATGCCGGGGAAGCCGCCGCATGAGCAGCGCAGCAGCCTCATCCCCTGTTCCCGGCGGCTTCGGACTGCGCCGTGCGCTGGTGCGCAATCGCGGCGCGCTGATCGCCGCGGCCGTCCTGGCGATCCTGCTCTTCGTCGTCGACTGGATCAGCGCTGGGCCGCTGACCTATTTCGATGTGTCGTTCCTGTCGAGCGGCGGCGCCACCTCGGCGCTCGCGGCGATCGGCCAGACGATCGTGATCCTGTCGGGCGGCTTCGACCTGTCCGCCGGCGCGGTGATATCGCTGGTCAATGCCGTGCTGGCATCGAGCATGGATCCGATGGCGCCAGGCGCAAGCATCCTCCTGTGGACCACCGTCGGCATCGGCGTCGGCATGGCGGTGGGCGCCTTCAACGGCTTCTTCATCGCGGTGCTGCGCATGCAGCCGATCGTGGTGACGCTGTCCACCATGTTCATCCTGCAAGGTGTCACGCTGCTGGTGATGGACAAGCCCGGCGGCTTCGTGTCGCCCGATCTCGGCACCTTCTATCTCGGCGACGCGATCGCCGGCTGGCTGCCGATGCCGCTGGTGGTGATCGGTGTCGTCCTGCTCGCCTGGTTCTGGCTGAAGGGAACCCGCTTCGGCACAGCACTCTACGCGCTTGGCAGCGATCCGGAGTCGGCCGCTTCCGTCGGCATCAATGTCGTTCTGGTGCGCTTTGCCGTCTATGTCATCGCCGGCGGCTGCTATGGCCTTGCCGGCGTGTTCATCAGCGCCCAGACCGGCAGCGGCGATCCGCTGGTCGGCAATCCGCTGCTCTTGTCGATGTTCGCGGCGGTCGTCGTCGGCGGCACGCGCCTCGGTGGCGGGCAGGGCGGCCCGGTGGGCTCTGTCTTCGGCGCCTTTATCCTGATGATCGTGGTGAACATCCTGCTGGTGCTCAACGTATCGGCCTATTATGCGACCATCGCCGAAGGCACCATTCTGGTACTGGCGGCACTTGCCGGCTCGATCTCGCATGCATCGGTGCTTGCCGTGCAACTGCGCGCCGCGCGTGCCCGGCTCGCCGCCTGGCGCGCCGGCATATTGCCCTCGCAACTCGAGCGCGTGGACCGGCGTCTCAAGATCGCCGAGCCAGCCCATGCCCAGCGCAGTCCGGCATCGCCGCGCCCTGCCTTCCATCTGCGCAATGCGGAAACGCTGCGCTATGCGCTGCCGGCCTATGTCTGCCTGCTGCTCATCGTGCTTGTCACCCAGATCTGGCTCGGCCGCGCCATCCTCAATCCGGGCTATTGGAATTCGCTGCTGGTGCTATCCTCCTTCCTAGCCGTCCTGGCGCTCGGACAGGGAACCGTCATCCTGACCGGAGGCCTCGATCTCTCCGTGCCGTGGACGATCGGCATCTCCGGCATCATCCTGGCGGGCATGGTCAACGGCTCCGACGCCGCCCTTGTCTACGCCTTGCCGGTCGTCCTGGTGATGGCCTGCGCCATCGGCTTCGCCAATGGTTTCGGCATCGTCTATCTCGGCATCTCGCCGATCGTCATGACGCTCGCCACCAACGGCATTCTGCAAGGCTGTGCGCTGCTCTATTCGCAGGGAACGCCGGCCGGGTTTTCCTCGCCGATGCTGCGCTGGGTCATGACGGCCAAGCTCGCCGGCCTGCTGACTCCAATCGTGCTGCTGATGGTCGTCTTTGTCGTCGCAGCGGTACTCCTGCTTGGCCGCACCCCGTTCGGAAGGCGCGTCTACGGCATCGGCAACGGGCTGCGCGCGGCGCGCTTGTCGGGCATCGGCGTCGAGCGCACGCTGATCCTGGTCTACATGCTTTCGGCCGTCTGCGCGGCTGTTGTCGGCGTCATGCTGACCGGCTTTTCGGGTCAGGCGAGCCTCGGCATGGGCGACGACTATCTATTGCCGTCGATCGCCGTGGTGGTGGTCGGCGGCGCGCTGATCACCGGCGGGCGCGGCCACTATCTCGGCATGCTCGGCGGCGTGTTGTTGCTGACGGCACTGCAGATGCTGCTCGCCGGCACCACGCTTCCCTATGCCACGAGGGCAATTCTTTACGGACTGGTCGTTCTGGGCGCCGTCATGGCGCTGCGCGAACGGCGGCTGCAATGAGAAGGACATGACCATGAGCACAAGGGCGCCGGCATCGGCGGACGAATTTTTGACCGGGCTGAAAGGCCAGCGCGTGCTGGTGACGGCGGGCGCAGGCGGCATCGGGTTTGCCATAGCCGACACGCTGTCACGCCTCGGCGCCCGCATCGTCGTCTGCGACGTTTCCGACGAGGCGCTGGCCGCTGCTCCCAGCAAGATCGACCTGGTCGCGGCGGTCAAGGCCGACGTCTCGCGCGACGAGGACGTCGACCGTCTGTTCGAGGCGGTCGAGAAAAAACTCGGCGGGCTCGATGCGCTGATCAACAATGCCGGCATTGCCGGGCCGACCGGCGGTGTCGACGAGATCGATCCGGCGGACTGGCGGCGCTGCATCGACATCTGCCTGACCGGCCAGTTCCTGTGCGCCCGGCGCGCGGTGCCGCTGATCAAGGCGGCGGGCGGCGGTTCGATCGTCTCGATGTCGTCGGCCGCCGGCCGCCATGGCTACGCCTTCCGCACACCCTATTCGGCGGCCAAGTTCGGTGTCATCGGTTTCACGCAAAGCTTGGCCAAAGAGCTCGGGCCGCACGCCATCAGGGTCAACGCCATCCTGCCCGGCATCATCGAGGGCCCCCGCATCGAAGGTGTTATCTCGGCGCGCGCCAAGCAGGTCGGTATCAGCCACGAGGAGATGACCGGGCGCTATCTGCAGAACATCTCGCTGCGTCGCATGACCAGCCCCTATGATGTCGCGTCGATGGTCGCCTTCCTGCTCTCCGATGCGGGGATCAACATTTCCGGCCAGTCGCTCGGCGTCGACGGCAACGTCGAAACACTTTGAGGAACAAACCATGGCCAATGTCGCGATCGTCGGAAGCGGGTTCATCGGGCGGGCCTGGGCGATCAGCTTCGCCCGCGCCGGCCATGACGTGCGGATGTGGGACCAGTCGCCCACTGCCCCAGGTGGAGCCCGCGACTACATTGCCGGCGTGCTCGGCGATCTCGCCCAGAACGATCTTCTGCGGGGACAGCAAGCCGGTGAGGTTCTTGACCGTATCTCCGTTGTCGCCGAGCTTGAAGAGGCGTTGGCAGGTGCCGTGCATATCCAGGAGAACACGCCCGAGAATCTCGAGGTGAAGCGCAAGGTGTTCTCCTTGATCGACACGCTTGCCGATCCGCGAACAGTCATCGCCAGTTCCACCTCGGCGCTGTTGCCGTCGAAATTCACCGACCATCTGCAAGGGCGGCAGCGCTGCCTGGTCGTGCATCCGATCAACCCGCCCTATCTCATTCCGGCGGCCGAAATCGTGCCGGCGCCGTGGACCTCGGCCGAGACGGTCGAGAGAACCCGCGCCTTCCTCGTCGACGCCGGCCACGCGCCACTGGTCATGCAGCACGAGCTTGACGGCTTCATCATGAATCGCCTGCAAGGCGCATTGCTTGAGGAAGCTTTCCGGCTTGTCGCCGATGGCTACGCCAGTGTCGAGGATGTCGACGTCGGCATCCGCGACGGGCTGGCGCTGCGCTGGTCGTTCATGGGGCCGTTCGAGACCATCGATCTCAATGCACCCGGCGGCGTGCGCGACTATGTCGAGCGCTATCAGGGCATCTATTCCAACATCTTTCCCCAGACGCAGCGGCGCGTCGACTGGGCCGGCAAGGTCATCGATACAGTCGAGGCTGATCGCCGCAAGCGACTGCCACAGCAAAGCCTAGGCGACCGGCAGGTGTGGCGTGACCGCCGGCTCATGGCGCTCGCCGCCCACAAGAGAAAATCGGATCAGGAGTTTGGAGAATGACGCAAACCAGTCGCAAGCCGGGACCTGCACAGACCAGGGGCAAGGTCATCATCACCTGCGCGGTGACGGGCGCCATCCACACGCCGACCATGTCGCCCTATCTGCCGATCACGCCCGACCAGATCGCTTCGGAGGCGATCGCGGCGGCGGAAGCCGGTGCCGCGATCCTGCATCTGCATGCCCGCGATCCGGAAACCGGCAAGCCCGACCAAACGCCGGAGGCCTTCGCCCGCTTCCTGCCGCGCGTCAAGCAAGGCACCAACGCCGCCATCAACATCACCACCGGTGGCAGCCCCTACATGAAGGTCGAGGAGCGCGTGCGCCCGGCCGCCCAGTTCAAGCCGGAAGTCGCCTCGCTCAACATGGGCTCGATCAATTTCGGGCTCTATCACCTGGCCGACAAATACGAGACCTTCAAGTTCGATTGGGAAAAGCCGCATCTGGAAGCGACGCGCGACCTCGTCTTCCGCAACTCATTCAAGGACATCGAGTACATTCTGGCGACCTGCTACGACAACGGCACGCGCTTCGAGTTCGAGTGCTACGACATCGCCCATCTGTACAACCTTTCCCACTTCGCCGACCGTGGGCTGGTGAAGCCGCCTTTCTTCGTGCAGTCGGTGTTCGGGCTGCTCGGCGGCATCGGCACGCATCCAGAAGACGTCGCCCATATGAAGCGCACTGCCGACCGGCTGTTTGGCGACCAGTTCCGGTGGTCGGTGCTGGGCGCCGGCGCCAGCCAACTGCGCATCGCCGCGCAATCGGCGGCCCTTGGCGGCAACATCCGCGTCGGGCTGGAGGACAGTCTGTGGGCGGGCAAGGGCAAGCTTGCCAAATCGAACGCCGAGCAGGTCTTGCTGGCCCGCAAGATCATCGAAGGACTCGGCATGGAGGTGGCGACGCCCGACGAGGCACGCGAAATCCTGTCATTGAAAGGCGGGGACAAGGTCGCTTTCTGAGGCGGCCCGAGCAATCGCCGCGAGACGCAAAACGGAGGAGGACGGCATGAAGATCGAAGTCGTGGTGGACGTGAAGACCACACTGGGCGAAGGACCGCTGTGGGACGTCGAACAGGAACGACTCTACTGGATCGACAGCTTCGACGGGCGCGTGTTTCGGGCGACCGCCGACGGGCGCGAGATCCGGTCATGGGACGTGCCGATGAAGATCGGCTCAATGGCGCTGCGCAAGGACGGCGGCGGCGCTGTCGTCTCGCTGCAGCGCGGCTTCCATCTGCTCGATTTCGCCACCGGCGAGGTGACGCTGATCCACGATCCCGAGCCGGACAAGCCGATGAACCGGCTCAACGACGGCAAGGTCGACCGGCGCGGCCGTTTCTTCGCCGGCTCCATGGATACGATGGAAGAGGGGCCGTCCGGCGGTCTCTACAGGCTCGATCCGGATTTTTCCGTCACCCGGATCGATTCCGGCATCATCTGCTCCAACGGTCCATGCTGGAGCCCCGACGACCGCACCTTCTATTTCGCCGATACCTGGACCGGCGAGATATGGGCCTACGACTACGATATCGCCACCGGTGCCGCCACCAACAGGCGTACCTTCGTGCGCGTCGACACCAGCCGAGGCGGTGCGGCGGACGGCTCGACCGTCGATGCCGAGGGCTATCTCTGGAATGCGCTGGTCTATGACGGAAGGCTGGTGCGCTACGCGCCCGATGGCAGCATCGATCGCATCATCGACATGCCGGTCAAGAAGATCACCAGCGTCATGTTCGGCGGACCGAAGCTCGACACCCTCTACGTCACCTCGATGGCCAAGCCGCCGCTGCCGCGTTTTCCCGGCGACGGCGTTTTGCGCGGCAGCCTGTTCGCCATATCAGGCCTTGGCGTTAGGGGCGTTGCGGAACCGCGCTTCGGCGGCTGACGCCAGGCAAGCGAAGCGCCGGTAAAATACGCAGATCAGGCCTTGGCGCAGGAATTCGGGCAAGTCTGGCAATTGATGCCGAACGTGTGCATATACAGGCATACATATATCCATGCAGAGGGGTTTCCGTTAGGCTGAGCGCCCCGCGTCAAACGGGAGCATCGATTGCCAGGATTTGCGGAAAGCGTGATGCAGGGGCCGCGAACCGTGGCCGAACAGGTCGCCAATGTCCTGCGCGAAGCGATTGCCAGTGGCACCATCAAGGCGGGCACTTCGCTGCGCCAGGACGAATTGGCCGAGCAGTTTGGCTTCAGCCGCATGCCAATTCGTGACGCCCTTCGCCAATTGGAAGCCGAAGGCATTGTTTCCATCCATCCGACAAAAGGCGCGCAGGTCGCCCGGATGGACAGCGCCGAGATCAGTGAAATCTATGCACTGCGCGAATTGCTCGAATGCGAGGCGTTGCGGCTTTCGCTTCCCAATCTCGCCGGTGACAGGCTCGACGAGGCGGAACAGGTTCTCGATCAGATCGACGCGGAGCGCAATGTCGGCCGATGGGGCGCGCTGAACCGTGCCTTTCATCTGGCTCTCTACGATGCCTGCGGCAACAATCGATTGCTGGCCTTAATCGAGGCGCACCACAATGCCGCCGATCGCTACGTCCGCATCCTGCTGTCGAACCTGGACTATCGCAGCCGCTCGCAGACGGAGCACCGCGATCTGCTGGCCGCCTGCCGGCGGCGCGACGGCGACAGGGCCATAGGCATTCTGAGGCAGCATCTTCGCGAGGGAAGCGAGACGCTGGTCAGCGCGATCAGGGAAGATGGCCTGTCGCGAAAATCCTGACGACATGGCTTGAGTTGCCTCTGCGCACGATCACTGCCACATATTGCAACATCGCTACTCGATCCGAGGATCATCATGTCCCCCGACAGCAGCCTGCCGGCGCGCGCCCTTGCTCCACGTCGCCACGAAGAGATCCTGCGGCGGCTGGGCGCCCAGGGGTCTGTCAGTGTCGCCGAACTGGCCGGGTTCTTCGATGTCTCGCGCGAAACCATCCGCCGTGATTTGAAGCTGCTGTCGGATAAGGGACGGCTCGGCATCGTCCATGGCGGCGCCGCCCGCTTCGAGCCGAGCGAACCGGCAATGAGCTTGCGCAGCCACGAAAATGCCGGAGGCAAGGCCGCGATCGGCAGGCTGGCCGCCGGTCTTGTAAAGGACGGCATGGTGGTGTTCCTCGATTCCGGCACCACCACATTGGCCATCGCACAAGCCATGGCCGACCTGCGCGATCTCACCATCTGCACGGCGAGCCTGAAGATCGCGCTTCTGCTGTGCCACGTCTCAGGCATGCGCGTGCATGTGCTGGGTGGCGAAGTCGATCCGGGCGAGGAAGCGGCCTCGGGAATCGACATGCTCGAAGCCATGTCGCGCTTTCGCGTCGACATCGCGTTCCTCGGTGGTGGCGCGCTGTCGCCCGACGGCGAGGTGACCGATTTCACCCGCGCCGGCGCCGAACAGCGCAGCCGCATGATCGCGCTTGCCGCCAAAACCTACTTCGTTCTCGACAGCAGCAAGTTCGCAAAGCTGACGCCGCTCAGGATTCCGAATTTTCAACGCGCCGCCGGCGTGATCGTCGACGCGAAACCGCAGGCTGACATCGCTGAAGCGCTTGCGCGCAAAGGGCCTGAGCTGATGATTGCCTCTTTGATGTGATATTTTGTGGTATTTTGTGTTGATATTTGGAATTCGGCTGCTATGATCCAACCGGTGTCAAAACGGCAGGATGTCCCATGGCAAACGAATTCCCTACGCAAGCGCGCGTCGTCATCGTCGGCGGCGGTATCATTGGCTGCTCGGTCGCCTATCATCTGACGAAGCTCGGTTGGACCGATGTCGTGCTGCTCGAACAGGGGCAACTCAGCGGTGGCACCACCTGGCACGCCGCAGGGCTTGTCGGCCAGTTGCGCAGTCATTCCAACATGACCAGCCTGATCAAATACTCCACGCAGCTCTATGGCGAGCTGGAGGCCGAGACCGGGCTCGCCACCGGTTGGAAGAATTGTGGCTCGCTGTCGGTGGCGCGGACCGCCGACCGCATGACGGTGCTGAAGCGCACGGCCGCATCGGCTCGCGCCCAAGGCGTCGAGATCGACGTGATTTCGCCGAAGGAGGCGGCCGATCTATGGCCGGTCATGGCGACCGACGATCTGGTCGGAGCCGTCTGGCTGCCGGGCGACGGCAAGGCCAATCCGACCGATCTCACGCAATCGCTGGCCAAGGGTGCGCGCAATCGCGGCGCGAAAATTTTCGAGCGGGTCAAGGTCACCGGCATCAGCGTGAAGAACGGCGTCGCCTGCGGTGTCGAGACGGACCGCGGCAACATTGCCGCCGAGATCGTCGTCAATTGCGCCGGCCAGTGGGCGCGCAAGGTCGGGCTGATGTGCGGCGTCTCGGTGCCGCTGCATTCGGCCGAGCACATGTACATCGTTACCGGCAGGATCGAGGGCGTGCATCCGGACCTGCCGGTCATGCGCGACCCCGACGGGTTCATCTATTTCAAGGAAGAGGTCGGCGGCCTGGTCATGGGTGGCTTTGAGCCGCACGCCAAGCCGTGGGGCATGAATGGCATTCCCGAAAATTTCGAGTTCGCGCTGTTGCCGGACGATTGGGATCAGTTCGAGATCCTGATGGAAAACGCGCTGGTCCGCGTGCCGAAATTGGCCAAGGCCGAGGTCAAGAAATTCTACAACGGTCCCGAAAGCTTCACGCCGGACAACAATTTTCTCCTCGGCGAGGCGCCGGAACTGAAGAATTTCTATGTCGGCGCCGGCTTCAACTCCATGGGCATCGCCAGCGCCGGCGGCGCGGGCAGGGCGCTGGCGGAATGGATCGTCAACAGCGCGCCGACCATGGATTTGTGGCCGGTCGACATCAGGCGTTTCGCCTCCTTCAACAACAATCCGCGCTGGCTGCATGACCGTGTCAAGGAAACGCTCGGCTTGCATTACGCCATGCCGTGGCCGAACCGTGAACTGGACACGGCGCGGCCGTTCCGCCGCTCGCCGCTCTACGACCGGGTCGCCGCCAAAGGTGCCTGCTTCGGTTCCAAGATGGGCTGGGAGCGCGCCAACTGGTTCGCGGCACCGGGAGAGAAGACCGAGAACGACTATGCCTTCGGCCGCCAGAACTGGCACGAGGCGGTCAAGCGCGAAATGAAGGCGACACGCGAAGCCGTCGCCGTCTTCGACCAGACCTCTTTCGCCAAGCTCCTCGTGCAGGGCCGCGATGCCTGCGCCGTGCTCAACTGGATCTGCGCCGGAAATATTGAGGTACCGGACGGTACGTCTGTTTACACGGGCGTGCTCAATGCACGCGGTGGCTATGAGAGCGATCTCACCGTTATGCGGCTCGGCGCGGAGAAATTCCTCATCGTCACCGGGTCCGCACAAGCTGTCCACGATGCCGACTGGATCGTCAAAAACATTCCATCCGACGCGCATGCAATCGTGACCGACGTCACCTCGTCCTACGCGGTGCTGGCGTTGATGGACCGCGATCACGCGATCTGCTGGGCAAACTCTCCTCGGCCGATCTTTCCAACGCCGGCTTTCCCTTCGCCACCATCCGCGAGATCGATATCGGCTATGCCACCGCCTATGCCAACCGTATGACCTATGTCGGCGAACTGGGCTGGGAACTGATCGTGCCGACAGAATTCGCCGTCGGCGTCTATGAGGCGTTGCATGAGGCGGGCCGTGAATTCGGTCTGCTGGACGCCGGCTACTATGCGCTCGATGCCTTGCGCATCGAAAAGGGTTTTCGCGCCTGGGGCAGGGAGTTGACGCCTGATATCGACCCCTGGCAGGCCGGGCTTGGCTTCGCCGTGGCGATGGACAAGCCAGGTGACTTTATCGGCCGCGACGCGCTGGTTGAGACGAAGCCATCGGCAGCACCGGCAAGACGCATCGTGCTGTTCACGCTCGATGATGCCGAGCCGATGCTGTGGGGCGGCGAACTGATCCTGCGCGACCGCAAGCCGGTCGGCGAAGTCCGCTCGGCCGCCTACGGCCACACGCTTGGCCGCTCGGTGGCGCTCGGCCTGATCGAGAACGAGGCGGGCGTCGACGCTGCATTTCTCACCGGTGGTCGTTTCGAGATCGACCTTGCCGGCGTTCGCCATGCCGCGACAGCACATCTGCGCAGCCCCTACGACCCGAAGTCGGAGCGGGTGAAGGCTGATGCGGTGGAGATCAGGGCCGCCGCTTAATCCGCTGACATCGAGCGCGCCATATCCAGGAAAGCCCGCACCAGTTTGCCGCCGCTGCGTTCACGCAGGCAGATCAACGCCTCGTCCATCAGGGTCTCGGGAGCATCGATGGTGATCGGCACCAGCCGCGAATCCTGGCCGAATTCGGCCGCCGAGACAAAGCCGATGCCGGCGCCCGAGGCGACGATCTCGCGGACGGCTTCGCGGCCCTCGGCTTCGATCGCCGGCCTCAATTCGATTTTCGAGGCGGCTGCGAGATCTTCGAGTTTCTGACGCGTCTTCGATCCACGCTCGCGCATGACCAGTGATTCCTGCGCGAGCTGCTTGAGGGTGAGCGACTTTTTCGCGGCCAGCGGGTGGTCGACGGATGCAAACGCGATGATCGGCGTCGAGTTGAGTTTCAGCACCTCGAAATCGCGCGCCGTCGGCACCTCGCCCAGCACGCCGATATCGGCATCGTAGCTGTAGAGGCTGCTGATCACCGTCTCGGTGTTGCCGGCGCGCACCGAAACCTGCACGCCGGGGTAGCGGGCCCGGAAGCTGCCGAGAATATGAAGCAGATGATGTGCGGCATCGGCGACGATGCGCAGCGTGCCGGAACGCAGGGCGCGGGACTCCGTCAGGAGTTCGAGCGCCTGTTGCTCGGTATCGAACATGCGGTGGGTTATTTCGAGCAATTTCTGGCCCGAATGGGTCAGCGTGACCTGCTTCTTGTTCCGGTTGAACAGCAGCACATCATACTCTTCCTCGAGCTTGCGCACCTGGTCCGAGATCGCCGGCTGGGTCAGGAAGAGCGCCTCGGCGGCGCGAGAAAAGCCACCGCAGATGGCCACCTGGTGAAAGGCTCGCAACTGGACGTAGCGCATCTCCCGTGCCTCCGACACTTCTGAAATCGCCGACATCTTATCATAAGGATTGCTTAGGAAAAGATCGAAAGGAACGATTTGACTTATGTTTTGCCGACCCTCAGCCTGAGCATGGGTCGACATCCCTGCCGGCCGTTGGCACCGGAGGCGTCGCCATGCAATTTTCCATCATCCTGCTGCATCTGGCGGGTGCGGTCATGCTGCTGCTCTGGGCCGTGCATATGGTGCGCAAGGGTGTCGAGCGGGCCTGCGGGCCCGCTTTGCGTGATGCCCTGAGGCAAGCCCGGGGTGAGCGGATCAGATCGGCCGGTGTCGGCACCGTGCTTGCCATGCTGCTGCAGAGCTCGACCGCCGTCGCTATCCTGGCGGCCGGGTTTGCCGCCAGCGGCATGGTTTCGGTGTCGGCCGGGCTGGCGATCCTGCTGGGCGCCGATCTCGGTTCCGCCCTGGTCGTGCAGGTGCTGTCGTTCGACCTCAGCTGGCTTGTGCCGGCGCTGATCCTGGTCGGCGGCGCGATGGCCCTGAAGTTCGAAGTGGCTGGCATCAGGCATAGCGGGCGAATCCTGATGGGGGTCGCCTTCGTCCTGTTGTCGCTGCATATGATCGGCGAGGCGACGGCACCGATGCGGCAGAGCACCTTGCTGCCACTGGTGATTTCCTATCTGCGCGCGGACTATTTCACCGCCTTTGCCGCCGCTGCCCTGTTCACATGGCTGATCCACTCCAGCGTCGCGGCGATCCTGCTGTTCGTCACGCTTGCCGCGCAAGGCGTCTTGCCGGTCGAGGTCGGTTTGTTCTTCATCCTCGGCGCCAATTGCGGCGGCGCGCTGATCGCGGTTTGGCTGACGCGCGGCGAAGCCGTCGAGGCGCGCCGTATCCCGCTCGGCAATCTGATCTTTCGCGGCACGGCGGCGCTGGCGGCTTTGTTCGCGCTTCAGGCCGTGACCTTCCCGGCGCATCTGTTCGGCGCAACCGAAGGCCGCCAGCTGGTCAACCTGCACCTTGCCTTCAATCTGGTGCTGGTCATCTGCTGCTTGCCGTTCACCGGCATGATCGAGCGGCTGGTCGCCTTGTTGATCGCAGACAGGCCGGTGGCAAAGGCCGAAGAGGGTGGAGACCTGATGTCGCGCCGCACCAGCGCGCTCGACCGCACCGTCATGCGCACACCCGGTCTTGCGCTAGCCAGTGCCACCCGCGAGCTGCTGCGCATGGGCGAAGTCGTCGAGGTGATGCTGCGCCCAGTGATGGATTTCTTCGACGCCGGCACCGGCGACCAGATACGCCAGGCCCAAAAACTCGATGAGGAGGTCAACCGCGCCCATACCGAAATCAAGCTCTACATTGCCGAAGTCAACCGCGGCAGCATGAGCGTAGCCGAAGTGCAGCGCGGCATCGAGCTCACAGACTTCGCCATCAATCTCGAACGCGCCGGCGACATCGTCGCCAAGAACCTGCTCGTGCTCACCCAGGAGCTGCGTGACAAGAACCTGCGCTTCTCACGCGACGGCTGGAGCGAACTGGCCGGGCTTCACAACCGTGTCATGGCCAACATGCAGCTTGCACTCAATGTGCTGGTGTCGAGCGATCTCGATTCGGCGCGGCAACTCGTCGTCGAGAAGGAGCGGATGCGCAGACTGGAACGCACGAGCCACGACCGTCACCTCAAGCGCCTGCAATCGGGAATGCCGCAGAGCATCGACACCAGCGACATCCACCTGGAGGCCGTGCGGGCGCTGAAGGAGATCAACTCGCTGATGGCCTCGGTCGCTTATCCCTTGCTGACGCAGAGCGGTGATCTGCTGGAAAGCCGGCTGGCGAGAGGGGCTGCGGAAGTGAGGGCTCCTGCACTGGCCTGAGGACGGATTCCCGCCCGGCAGGTCATTACTAGAATCGATACATCGATACAAAATAACGATTTTACAAATAGATCATTCAGGCCAAGAATAAGGCCACATCGAACGCAGATCGAGCGGAGGACAACATGCTCGCCGAGACGAAATTTGCCGCGGAGCCGCTGGCCAGCCCGGCGCTGGGCGAGCCGTATCTTCTGACCCCGGGGCCGCTCACCACGGCCTATTCGGTCAAGCAGGCGATGTTGCGCGACTGGGGATCGTGGGACGGCGACTTCCGCGCCATGACATCGGATATGCGTCGCCGGCTGCTGGCGCTGACCGGGGACAGGAACGATGAGTTCGACTGCGTGCCGATGCAAGGCAGCGGTTCTTTCTGCGTCGAAGCGATGCTGGGGTCGTTCGTGCCCAGGGACGGCAAGGTTCTTGTGCTGGCCAACGGCGCCTACGGCCTGCGCGCCGCGCAGACCATGCAGTATCTCGGCCGCGCCTATACGCTGATCGACAAGGGTGACTATCTGCCCCCGCGCGGCGACGAGGTGGCAGCGGCCCTCGCGGCCGACCCTGATATCACCCATGTCATCGCCATCCATTGCGAGACCAGTTCCGGCATCCTCAACCCGGTCGCTGAAATTGCCGAAGCCGTCCATGCCAAGGGTCGCAAGCTGCTGGTCGATTCCATGAGCGCGTTCGGCGCCGTGGCGCTCGACGTCAACGAAATCCGCTATGAGGCGATGGTCTCGTCCGCCAACAAGTGCATCGAAGGCGTTCCGGGTTTTGGCTTCATCATCGCCCGCAAGAGCGAGCTAGACGCCGCCAAAGGCAGGAGCCATTCGCTGTCGCTCGATGTCCACGCTCAGTGGGCGCACCTGAACAAGACCGGCCAGTGGCGCTACACGCCGCCGACGCATGTCGTGGCCGCCTTCCTCGAAGCACTGCGCCAGCATGAGGCCGAAGGCGGCGTCGCCGGCCGTGGCGCCCGCTATACGAGGAACCGCGACGTCATGGTGGCCGGCATGCGCGACCTCGGTTTCGAGACACTGCTCCGGGATCGCTGGCTGTCGCCGATCATCGTCACCTTCTTCAACCCGGCTCATGCCAGTTTCGCGTTCGACCGTTTCTACGACCTGATGAAGGACAAGGGCTTCATCATCTATCCGGGCAAGCTGACCGCCGTGGATTCGTTCCGCGTCGGCTGCATCGGCCAGATGGACGAACATGTCATGCGCCGCGTCGTCGAGGCGGCAGCGTTCTCGCTTCATGAAATGGGCGTCGACACCGCCGCCCCACCCGCCGCGGCACTTGCCGAACGCGCCAAACTCGCCGCCTGAAGCGGCCGACTTCGAGGATATCAGATGAACCAGATGTCTCCTGTCACCGTGTCGGTCAACGGCCGCACCTATGCCTGGCCGCGCGTGCCGGCGATCGCCATCTGCCTTGACGGCTGCGAGCCGGCCTATCTCGACGAAGCGATAAAGGCCGGGCTGATGCCGGCTCTGGTCAGGATCAAGCAGAAGGGCACGGTGCGCTTTGCGCACTCTGTCATTCCGAGCTTCACCAACCCCAACAATCTGTCGATCGCCACCGGCCGGCCGCCGTCGGTGCATGGCATCTGCGGCAACTATCTCTATGAGCGCGAGACCGGCAAGGAAGTGATGATGAACGACCCGCGCTTCCTGCGCGCGTCGACCATCTTCCAGGCCTTCTACGATGCCGGCGCCAAGGTCGCCGTGGTCACCGCCAAGGACAAGCTGCGTGCGCTGCTCGGCAAGGGCCTCGCCTTCGACGAAGGCCGCGCGCTGTGCTTCTCTGCGGAAAAATCCGACACCACCAGCAAGGCCGAGCACGGCATCGACAATGCCTCGAAGCACTTTGGGCTGCCGGTGCCGGAGGTTTATTCGGCCGAGCTGTCGGAATTCGTCTTCGCCGCCGGCGTCCAGCTGCTGAAGGAATTCCGCCCCGACATCATGTATCTGACGACCACCGACTATGTGCAGCACAAATATGCGCCCGGCGTGCCGCAGGCCAACGCCTTCTACGAGATGTTCGACAAATACCTGACCGAGCTCGATGCGCTGGGTGCTGCCATCGTCGTCACCGCCGACCATGGCATGAAGCCCAAGCACAAGGCGGACGGTTCGCCTGATGTCGTCTATGTCCAGGACCTTCTCGACGAGTGGCTGGGCAAAGATGCCGCCCGCGTCATCCTGCCGATCACCGACCCCTATGTCGTGCATCATGGCGCGCTGGGTTCCTTCGCCACCGCCTATCTGCCTGATGGCGCCGACCAGGCCGATATCATGGCCAGGCTGGCCAAGATCGATGGCATCATGCTGGTCGTCGACAGCCCGACCGCCTGCGAGCGCTTCGAACTGCCGGCCGATCGCATCGGCGACATCGTGCTGATCTCGACCGAGAACAAGACGATCGGCACCTCGGAACATCGCCATGACCTGGCGGCTCTGAACGAGCCGCTACGGTCGCATGGCGGGCTGACCGAGCAGGAGGTGCCGTTCATCGTCAATCGTGTGCTGCCGGAATTTCCGAACGAGCCGACGCTGCGCAATTTCGATGCCTTCTACTACGCCACCATGGCGGCGGCGCTGGCTTGAGTCGAGCGTGATTGTCGACCCCCACTCCGCCGAGCTTCGCTCGGCACCTCTCCCCCGATCGACGGGGGAGAGGAAAGGCGCCAGGGTTAGCCGCGGCTTAACCTGGAAACGTTGAGGCACTGACCTCGCCTGATTTCCTCTCCCCCGTCGATCGGGGGAGAGGTGGCCCGAAGGGCCGGAGTGGGGGTCGAATCCTCCGCGCAACAAGAATCTGCTGGAGCAGAACCCATGACCAAGCTCGACCCCGCCATCAAAGTTCGCCACGAGCCGATGCGCATCGCCGGCAGACGAGTCGATGCCGAAGGCGTCGTCGAGGTTCGCTATCCCTGGAACGACACCGTCATCGGCACCGTTCCGGCCGGCCGCGCCGATCACGCCCGCCAGGCATTCGAGATCGCCGCCGGCTACAAATCGAAGCTGACCCGCTACGAGCGTCAGCAGATACTGTTCCGCACCGCCGAGGCATTGGCCTCGCGCCGCGATGAAATCTCCGATCTCATCACGCTCGAGCTCGGCATCTCCAAGACGGACTCGCTCTATGAGGTCGGCCGTGCCTATGACGTGTTCACGCTGTCGGCGCAGATGTGCATCCAGGATGACGGGCAGATCTTCTCCTGCGACCTCACCCCGCACGGGAAGGCGCGCAAGATCTTCACCACTCGCGAGCCGTTGAAGGCGATCTCGGCGATCACGCCGTTCAATCATCCGCTCAACATGGTCTCGCACAAGGTGGCGCCGGCGATCGCCACCAACAATTGCGTGGTGGTCAAGCCGACCGAACTGACGCCGATGACGGCGCTTCTCTTGGCCGACATTCTCTATGAAGCCGGTTTGCCGCCTGAAATGCTGTCGGTGGTGACCGGCTGGCCGGCCGATATCGGCAACGAGATGATCACCAATGAAAACATCGACCTGATCACCTTCACCGGCGGCGTGCCGGTCGGCAAGATGATCGCCCGCACCGCCGGCTACAAGCGCCAGGTGCTGGAGCTCGGCGGCAACGACCCGCTGATCATCCTCAACGATTTGTCGGACGAGGATCTGGCAAAGGCGGCGGACCTAGCAGTGGCCGGAGCGACGAAAAACTCCGGCCAGCGCTGCACGGCGGTCAAGCGCATCCTGGTCCAGGAAAGCGTCGCCGACCGCTTCGTGCCGCTGGTGCTGGAGCGGGCGAAGAAGATCCGCTTCGGCGATCCGATGGACCGCGCGACCGACCTTGGCACCGTCGTGCACGAGAAGGCGGCGGCGCTGTTCGAAGCCCGCGTCCACATGGCTGCCGAGCAAGGCGCCGAAATCCTCTACAATCCGGGTCGTCAGGGCGCGTTGCTGCCGCCGATCGTCGTCGATCGCGTGCCGCATACATCCGAGCTGGTCATGGAAGAAACCTTCGGGCCGATCATCCCGATCGTGCGTGCGCCGGACGATGACGAGGCGTTGATTGCGCTCTCCAACTCGACCGCCTTCGGCCTGTCGTCGGGCGTCTGCACCAACTCTTTTCCGCGCATGCAGAAATACATCGCCGGCCTTCAGGTCGGCACCGTCAACATCTGGGAAGTGCCGGGCTATCGCATCGAGATGTCGCCCTTCGGCGGCATCAAGGATTCGGGCAACGGCTACAAGGAAGGCGTCATCGAAGCGATGAAGAGCTACACCAATGTGAAGACATTTTCGCTGCCCTGGTCCTGACCGGACGGCATTGACGGATAGAACAATCGAGGGAGCGTTCGCCGCTCCCTCATTCGCATTTCGGAGACCATGATGGCCGCGATATCTGAACTTGTGCACACCGAAGGCGATTCCAACACCACAGCGGCTCGCGGTCGCTGGGATGCCGGGCAGGGCGATCCGCGGATCCGCGGCCTGCTCGATCGCGACGCGGCCGCCTTCATGCACCAGAGCCTGTCCAGCCCCTGTTTGTCGACGATCGCCAAGGCGCAAGGCATCTGGATCGAGGACACCGCCGGTCGCCGCTTCATGGATTTCCACGGCAACAGCGTCCATCACCTCGGCTATGGCCACCCGAGGCTTGTGGCCGCCATCAAGAAGCAGCTCGATCAGCTCTGCTTTGCGCCGCGCCGTTTCACCTGTGAGCCCGCCGTCGAACTGGCCGAGAAGCTGGCGGCATTGGCGCCCGGCAATCTCGGCAAAGTGCTGTTCACCACCGGCGGCTCGGACGCCATCGAGGTCGCGCTGAAGATCGCCCGCGCCGCGACCGGCCGCTTCAAGACGGTGTCGTTCTGGGATGCGTTCCATGGCGCCGGCTTCGGCGCAGCAAGCGTTGGTGGCGAGGCGACCTTCCGCTCGCACATATCAGGCCCGATGATGACCGGCACCGAGCACGTCGCGCCTTGGGACGGCTATCGCTGCCCCTATGGCCACGATTCCCTGGAAGCATCGGGCCTCGCCTGCGCCAACATGATTGCCTACGTCCTTGGCCGCGAGCAGGACGTGGCGGCGGTCGTCGCCGAACCGATGCGGGCGACGCCAAACCCGCCGCCGCCAGGCTTCTGGAAGCGGGTGCGCGAGGCCTGCGACCGGCACGGCACGCTCTTGATCTTCGACGAGATCCCGACCGGCCTTGGCAAGACCGGCAAATTCTTCGCGCACGAGCATGATGATGTGACGCCTGACATCGTCGTCCTCGGCAAGTCGCTCGGCGGCGGCGTCCTGCCGATCGCCGCCATCATCGCGCGCCGCGATCTCGACGTCACCGGTGGCTTCGCGATCGGCCACTACACCCACGAGAAGAACCCGGTGACGACCCGCGCCGCATTGACGACGATCGACATCATCCTGGAGGAAGGGCTGGTCGAGCGCGCGGCCGAACTCGGTCGGCACATGCTAGGGCGCATGCAGCACCTGATGGCGCGCTCGCCCCATGTCGGCGACGTCAGGGGCAGGGGACTGATGGTCGGCGTCGAGCTCGTCGAGGATCGCGATACGCGCCAGCCGGCACGCGATCTCGCCGAGCGCGTCTTCTATGCTTGCCTTGAACAGGGGCTGAGCTTCAAGATCAGCCAAGGCAACGTGTTGACGCTGTCGCCGCCGCTGGTCATTTCGAAAACCGACCTCGACGGCGCGCTCGACATTGTCGAGCGCACGGTGCTGGCGGCCTGACCGTGAAGGCCGTGCGCACCGACCGCGAACTCGAATGTCCCGGCATCGACGCCGGCTTGCGGGCGAGGGGGGTCGAACTGGTGACGCTGCCGGACGGCATCCCCGAAGCTGATCTCATGCAGGCCGTTGCGGACGCCGATCTTTTGCTGATGTGCTACACGCCGATCACCGCACGGGTGATCGAGGCGGCTCCCAGATTGAACGGCATTGTCAAATATGGCGTCGGCGTCGATGCCATCGACATCCCCGCCGCGATGCGGCGTGGCATTCCCGTTGTCAACGTGCCGGATTATGCTGAGGAAACCGTCGCCGAAGGCGCCTTCGCGCTGATGATCGCGCTGGCCAAGCGGCTGCCCTCCATCACCGCGGCGGTGTCACGTGATGGTTGGATCTGGCCCGAGCAACGCTGGCTGGGGCGCGACATGTCCGGCGCCACGCTTGGGCTCGTCGGCTGCGGCAAGATCGGCCGCAGCATGGCGCGCATGGCAGGCCAAGGATTTCATGCGCGCGTTCTCGGCTTCGATCCCGGTGTCGATGTCGCAACCATGCGCACCGCCGGCATCGAGAAGGTAGAAGACCTCCACGTCATGCTGCGCGCCTGCGATTTCGTTTCCCTCCACTGCGTGCTGAACGACAGGACGCGCGGCTTGATTGGTGAAGCCGAGCTCGCTTGCCTGAAGCCTTCCGCTATCATCGTCAACGTCTCGCGCGGCGCGCTGATCGACGAGGCCGCCCTTGTCGAGGCGATCATCTCGGGGCGCATCGGCGGCGCCGGGCTCGACGTCTATTCGGTCGAGCCGCTGGCCAAATCGGGCCATCCGATGAGCGCGCTGTTCGGCCGCGACAACGTCATCCTGTTTCCGCATCTCACCTTCTTCACGCAGGGGGCCATGCGCCGGCTCGAAGACGACACGCTCGCGCGCTGCTTCGAAATTCTCGAAGGCCGGCCGGTTACCGTTCGTTCGTTCGACCCGCGGCTGCGGGCGCAGACATCTGGGGTTTCATTTGGCTGACCATCACCATCTCTGCACCCAATCGCGGGCCTTCCGCGAGGCCGGAATCGAAGCCAGGCCAGCGTTGCGACAGTTCCATGACAACTATCAGGTAAAATTTGCCTCTCATAAAATAAATAGATTTTACTTATCGATCGTCAGTCCCCAAAGTCGGCACAACGACGAGATCGAACGGTGCCGCATAAGGCTCCGGCCTACAGGCGAGATCGTCACAGTGCATCGCAGAATGTGCCATCAATCACAGGGGAACTGAGCATGAAATCGCAAAAGGCAACCATAGCTACGGCCTTCGCCGCGTCGCTGTTGGCGTCGTCGGCTCTTGTCGGACCGGCACTCGCCGACGGCGTCGTCACCATCTATTCCGCCGACGGCCTGCATGACGGCAATGGCAGCTGGTTCGAGACCGAATTCGCCGCCTTCACCAAGGCCACCGGCATCACCGTGCAGTATATCGAGGCAGGTTCCGGCGGCGTCGTCGAGCGTGTCGCCAAGGAAAAGTCGAATCCGCAGGCCGACGTGCTGGTGACCTTGCCGCCCTTCGTGCAGCGGGCCGCGGCTGACGGCCTGCTGCAGGACTACAAGCCGGAAGCCGCCGACCAGATCGATGGCGGCACAGACAAGTACCGGCCGCTGGTCAACAACTATATGAACTTCATCTACAACAGTGCCGTCCTGCCGGAAGCGCCAAAGGCCTACAACGACCTGCTCGACCCGAAGTTCAAGGGCAAGATCCAGTATTCTACCCCCGGCCAGGCCGGTGACGGCACCGCCGTCATGCTGCAGATCATCCACGCCTTCGGCAGCGAGGATGCCGGCTTCGAGTTCATGAAGAAGCTGCAGGACAACAATGTCGGCCCCTCCGCTTCGACCGGCAAGCTGACCGCGCTGGTCAACAAGGGTGAGCTGCATGTTGCCAATGGCGATCTGCAGATGAACATGTCGCAGATGGCCGACAATCCCAATATCAAGGTGTTCTGGCCGGCTGGACCTGACGGTGTGCGCTCCACCTTCGCGCTGCCCTATGAAATCGGCCTGGTCACCGGCGCACCCAACGCAGACAACGGCAAGAAACTGATCGACTTCCTGCTCTCCAAGGAAGCCCAGTCGAGCATCAGTTCCGTTGCGCTCGGCATGCCGGCTCGCAAGGACGTCAAGCCGGATGACGCCAACTTCGCCAAGGCGCAGGAGGCGATGAAAGGCGTGACCATCTGGTCGCCGAACTGGGACGACGCGCTGAGCAAGCTACCCGATTATGTCAAGCGCTGGAACGAAGCGACCGGAAGTTGATCCGCAAGGGAAACCCGGAGGACCACGCCATGTCGGCCGCAGCGTTTACTGGTACCAGTGTCATGGACATCGACGCCGCGAAGGTTCGCGGCGCCGGCTCCAATGTCCATTTCGACAAGGTCAGCGTTGCCTATGGCGCGCATGTCGTCCTGCATCCGCTGACCCTGGATATCGCACCTGGCGAGATCCTGGCGATGATCGGCCCATCCGGCTCCGGCAAGACGACGGCCTTGCGCGCCGTGGCCGGCTTCGTGCGACCCGCCAGCGGGCGGATCCGCATCGGCGCCACCGATGTGACCGATCTGCCGCCCTACGAGCGCGGCCTTGGCATGGTGGTGCAGAACTACGCGCTGTTTCCGCATATGCGGGTCGAGGACAACGTTGCCTTCGGCCTCAGAGCACAGGGCGCCGACAAGGCGCTGATCGGTGAGCGGATCAAGGATGCGCTGGGCACTGTCGGCATGTCGGCCTATGCCCGGCGCTATCCGCGCGAGCTTTCGGGCGGCCAGCAGCAGCGCGTGGCGATTGCGCGTGCCTTGGCCGTGCGGCCGCGCGTGCTCCTGCTCGACGAGCCGCTCTCGGCGCTCGACGCCCAGATCCGCCGCAACATGGTCGAGGAGATTGCCCGGCTGCACCGCAGCCTGCCCGGCCTCACGATCCTCTATGTCACCCACGACCAGACCGAGGCACTGACGCTTGCCGACAAGATCGCCATCATGCGCGACGGCAGGGTCTGTTCGCATGGACCGACGACCGAACTCTACCGCCGCCCGCCAAACCGTTTTACGGCCGAGTTCCTCGGCCGCGCCAATCTTCTTCCGGTAACGGTTGCCGAGGCCGTCGGGTCGAAGGGATTTGCCACGGCAAGGCATGGTGACGCGCTGCTGACCGGCGCCGGCCGCAACGAGAAGGCCGGCGACAAGAGCCTGCTCTGTATCAGGCCGCAGCATCTCAGCCTGACCGCCGACAGCGACCATACCAACCGCATCGTGGGCACGCTCCAGGAAGTGCACTGGCAGGGCGAACTGACCCATCTCGTGCTCGACGTCGACGGCACGCCGGTGCGTGTCTCGGCGACCAGGCTGCCGATCGCCTTGCCCGAACCCGGCGCCAAGGTGCCGCTGTTCTTCGCGCCCGCCGACACCTCGCTTCTCCCGGAAGACGCCGGTGTCTGAGGCGGTCGCCATCCCTGCGCCGGCGATGAAGCTCTCGTCGGGTAAATTGTGGATAGTGCCACCGGCGGCCCTGCTGGCGCTGCTGTTCTTCTATCCGTTGGCACTGATTGCCCGCCAGGCCTTCCTCGACGACAGTGGCGTCGCCAATGTCGCCGAAGTCATCCGCGTGCTGCATTCGCGCTTCTTCCTCAACGCGCTGATCAACACGGTGTCGATCTCGGTCGCGGCGACGGCCGGATGTCTGGTCGTCGGCCTCGTGCTGGCGCTGATTCTGGCCTTCGTGCCGTTCCCCGGCAGCGGCTTCATCGCCCGGCTGATCGATACCTTCATCGCGCTGCCGACATTCCTGGTGACGCTTGCCTTCACCTTCCTCTATGGCTCCGCCGGCATGCTCAATGCCGGGCTGATGGAGACCTTTTCGCTGCCGCTGCCGCCCGTCGATTTCCTCTATTCCGCGTGGGGTGTGATCCTGGCCGAGGTCACTGTCTACACACCCTTCATCCTGCGGCCGCTGCTCGCCGCCTTTTCGCTGGTCGACCGTGGCCAGATCGAAGCGGCGAGCGTGCTCGGCGCGCGGCCGTTTCGCATCGTTCGCCAGGTGATCCTGCCGGCGGCAATCCCGGCACTCATCGCCGGCGGCAGCCTCTGCCTGTTGTTGACTGTCAACGAATTCGGCATCGTGCTGTTCATCGGCGCCAAGGGCGTCATCACCCTGCCGCTGCTGATCTATGGCAAGGCGATCCAGGAATCGGCCTATCAGGTCGCCTGTATCATCGCCGTCGTCAACATCGCGCTGTCGCTCGGCCTGTTTGGCCTCTACCGTTTCGCCGCCGGCCGGTTGGGAGCCTAGCCCATGCTGGTCTGGTCACGCTCCGGTCGTCTTGTCCTGTGGGTGCTCTTCGCACTGATCTTCGGCGTGCTGTTCCTGGCGCCGCTCGCGGTCATCCTCCTGTCCAGCCTCGCCGACCAGTGGAACGGCGTGCTGCCCAACGGCCTGACGACGGAGCACTACACCGATGTCATTTCCGGTGCCGCCGGCAGAGCGGTCAAGGCCAGCCTGGTCACCGGCTTCCTGGCCAGCGCGCTGGCGCTGGTCAGCGGCACCTGGGCGGCCCTGTCGCTGCGCCTCCAGGGCCATGCCTTGCGGCGGCTGCTCGGCCTTTTGTTCTTCATCCCAAGCGCGGTCCCTTCGGTGTCTGTCGGCCTTGGCCTGCTGGTTGCCTTCAGCCATCCGCCGCTGCTGCTCAACGGCACGATCGCGATCGTCATGATCGCGCATTTCGTGCTGATCTCGGCTTTCACCTTCGGCAATGTCTCGGCTGGACTGGCGCGGCTTTCGCCCGACTTCGAGCAGGTGGCATCGAGCCTCGGCGCTCGCCCGGCCTACCGGCTTTGGCACGTCACACTGCCCTTGCTCGCACCCTATCTGGTTGCCGCCTTCGGTCTCAGTTTCGCGCTGTCGATGGGGGAACTCGGCGCCACCGTCATGGTCTACCCGCCGGGTTGGGTGACGCTGCCGGTCTCGATCTTCAGCCTTACCGATCGCGGCGACATCTTTGCCGGTGCGGCACTGACAATGATCCTGGTCGTGGCGACGCTGGTTCTCTTGCTCGGGCTGGAGCGCATTACCAAGCGCGCTACCGGCTCGTAGGACTTTCCCGAGTCTCAGCCCTGCGCCGGCCTGCGTTCGACGATGTAGATGTGGTCTGCCGCCAGCACCACGTCGCCGCGCTGGTTGATCACCTCGCACCGCTCGATCACCCGTCCTGAACCCGGCCGCTTGGGATCGTCTTCCTTGACCGCGATGGTGGTGCGCGTGCGGATTGTGTCGCCGATGAACACCGGCTTGATGAAGCGCAGCCGGTCGTAGCCGTAGGAAAAGGCGACAGGGTTAACGACGCTCGCGGTCAGCCCGATGCCGACGGAGAACACCAGCGTGCCATGCGCGATGCGCTGGCCGAATGGCGTCGTCTTCATGTACTCGGCGTCCATGTGGTGCGGAAAGAAATCGCCGGTGTGGCCGGCATGGACGATGAAGTCGGTCTCGGTGATGGTGCGGCCGCTTGTTAGGCGCGACGCGCCAATCTCGTAATCCTCGAAATACTTGATCTGTTCCATCAGGGTCTTTCCGCGATCGGCGTCGCCGGTGCCGCGCTCGACTGGTAGGCGGCCTCGACCAGCGCCATCGTGCTCCAGGCATCTTCGACGGGGCTTATCAGCGTATCATCTTCTCCGGTCGCAAAGCGCTGGACATTGGCCATGCGGCCGACGAAGGCATCGGGAAACCACTCGCCGGCCAAGGGCACGGCGATCCAGCCCGTTCCGCCCTTCGGACAGATCTCCAATACATCCGGTTCGCCTGTGGGATAATCGAGGTTGAGACCCAGCTTGAGATAGGCGGCACCCTCTGTGCCGCAGATGCGGAACTCGCAGGCCTGATGCCGGCGACCGAATTTGTGGTCGTGGTTGATCGACAGCGCGCAACGCACGGTGTCGCCATAGTCGAGAATGGCGCTGGTGCGCGTCTGCGCCACCTTATGGTTGGGATGGCCGAGCGTCTTGGCGTGCACGCCTCTGGGGTCGCCGAGCAACTGCCGGATCAGGTCGAGATAGTGGATCGAATGCATGGCGATCTCGACGCGCGGCGCCTTGAGCAGGAATTCCCAAAGCTCCCATGGTGTCGCCAGCGCCAGCCAGGCGTCGAAGTCGACGATCTCGCCGAGCCAGCCCTTGCCGATGGCATCCTTCAGCGCCAGCATCATTGGCGCGAAACGCAATTGGAAGTTCACCGCCGCGTGCAGCCTCCTGGCGCGGCAGATTTCGAGGATCGCGGTCGCCTCGGCAAGATTGCTGCCCATCGGCTTCTGGATCAGCGCCACCGCGCCGTCAGGCAAGGACTTCAGCACATCGGCATGATGCGACGGCGGGGTGGCAAGGTCGAAGATCGCGCCCTCGACAGCAGTCGCTTCTTCGACCGAGCCAAAGGCCGTCACGCCCCATTGGCTGGCCAGCTTTTCAGCCCTGACATGATCAGGATCATAAAGCCCGGCAACCGGAAAGCCGGCCTTCCGGTAGGCTGGGAAATGCGCGTCGCCGACGATCGATCCCGCGCCGAAGGTGACGATCGGCCGGGGTCTTGAGGGTTTTGGCCAGGATTGAACGAGCAAGGCAGGGTCGAAGCCGCCTTCAGTCATGATGGAAGACCTCATCCATCTCGGCCCACCACTCGCCCTCCTTGCGGGTCGCCAGCGGCTCCTGGCAGGGCATGCAGACGGCCCACCATTCCTGCGTCTTCGGGTCGGCCGCCATCTTGGCCATGTCGGCGGCATAGTCGGTGCCGTGGTATTCAAAATAGGAAAACAGCAGGTTCTCCGGCCGCTTCAGGTAGATCGAATAGTTCTTGATGTTGCAGGCCGAGATCATGGTCAGCACGCCGGGCCAGACGGCGGCATGGAGCCGAACATACTCATCGACCTTTTCCGGCTTCAGTCCGAGAATCATCCCCATCCGCTGCATATCAGTCTCCTATTTCGTGATCGCCGTGGTGAATTCGGCGATGCTCATGGCCTTGACCGCGTCCCAGTCCCAATCGATGCCGATGCCCGGTTCGTCGGGCGCCAGCGCCTGGCCATCTTCGATGCGCATGCGCTTGCCGGTCAACTGGTCGAGCTGCGGAATGTACTCGACATATCGGCCGTTCTGAACAGCGCAGGTCAGGCTGACATGCAGTTCCATCAGGAAATGCGGGCAGACCGGAATGTCGAAGGCCTCTGCCGCGTGCGCAATCTTGAGCCAGGGCGTGATGCCGCCGATACGGCCGACATCGACCTGCACGATCGAGCAGGCGCCTTTCTGCATGTACTCGCGAAAATGGCGGAGGGAGTAGAGCGACTCGCCGATGGCGATCGGCGTCGGCGTCGAGTTCGACAACCGCACATGCCCGTCGATGTCGTCGGCCGGCAGCGGTTCCTCGATCCAGGCGAGGTCGAGCTCACGCAGCCTCGCAGCGCGCCGGATCGCTTCGTCGACCGAAAACCCCTGATTGGCGTCGGTCATGATCTCGTAGCCGTCGCCGACCGCCTTGCGCACCGCCGACAGGCGGGCAAGATCCTCCGACCCGTGCGGCCTGCCGATCTTGACTTTCGAGCCGCGAAATCCCTTCGCCTTGGCGGCCAGCGCATCGTCGACCAGCGCCTGCGTCTCGATGTGCAGCCAACCGCCTTCGGTGGTGTAAAGCGGACAACGATCCTTGGCGCCGCCGGCCAGTTTCCACAAAGGCAGGTTTTGCTTCTTGGCCCGCAGATCCCAGAGTGCTGTATCGATGGCGGCGATCGCGATGGCGGTGATGGCACCGATGGTCGTGGCATGGGTGGCGAATTCGAGATCGTGCCAGATCGCCTCGATCATGTCGGGATCGCGGCCGATCAGGCGCGGCACCAGATGGTCCGAGAGCAGCCGCATCACCGACGAACCGCCGGTGCCGATCGTGTAGCTGTAACCGGTGCCGACCGCACCGTCGGAATCGGTGATCGTGACGATCGGCGTTTCCTGACTGACGAAGCTCTGGATCGCGTCGGTGCGCTTGACCTTGGGCACAAGGTCCACCATGCAAAGGTCGACTTTCTCGATTCTGGCCATGCCGATCAGCTCCGCAGTGTCTTTCCGGTCTCAGTGGCAAACAGATGCGCCTGCGACATGTCGAGGCTCATGGCGACCCGCTCGCCCGGCCGCAGTGGCCTCGGGTTCAGCATGCGCGACACCCAGTCCGTGCCGTTGAATTCAACGAACACCAGCGTCTCGTTGCCGAGCGGTTCGGTGACCGTGATCGGCAGCTCGATCTGGTGGACATCGGCCGCGCCACCGGAACTGATGCCATGGCCGGTCGGGTAGATGTCGTCCGGCCGCAGCCCGAACACCACCTTGTCGCCGGTCGTGACATTGGCCTTGAACTGAGCGGGCAGCGGCAGCCTTTCGCCGCTGGCGAAAACCATCTGGCCGTCATCGATCGTCGCCTCGTGCAGATTCATCGGCGGTGAGCCAATGAAGCCGGCGACGAAGCGCGTCGCGGGCCGCCGGAACACCTCGTCGGGCGTGCCGACCTGTTCGATATGACCGTCGCGCATGATGACGATGCGATCGGCAAGCGTCATCGCCTCGACCTGGTCGTGGGTGACGTAGATCACTGTCGACTGCACCTTGGCATGCAGCTTCTTGATCTCGGTGCGCATCTGCGTGCGCAATTTGGCGTCGAGATTGGAAAGCGGTTCGTCGAACAGAAACACATCGGGGTCGCGCACGATGGCGCGGCCCATCGCGACGCGCTGGCGCTGACCGCCGGACAGTTGCGACGGGCGGCGGTCGAGCAACGTGTCGAGGCCGAGGATGGCCGAGGCCTCGGCGACGCGGCGGTCCATGTCTTCTTTGGCGGCGCCGGCGATCTTCAGGGAGAAGCCGAGATTCTCGCGCACCGTCATGTGCGGATAGAGCGCATAGGATTGGAACACCATCGAGATGTTGCGCGAGCGTGGCGGCAAATCGTTGACGATGCGTCCGCCGATCTCGATCGAGCCGGCGCTGATTTCCTCCAGCCCGGCGATCATGCGCAGCGTCGTCGACTTGCCGCAGCCGGACGGGCCGACCAGCGCAATGAACTCGCGGTCGGCAATGTCGAGATCGATGCCGTGCACGATCCCAATAGTGCCGTAGCGCTTGGTCAGCTTGGTGAGGGTAACGGTTGCCATGGGATCAGCCTTTCACCGCGCCGGAGGTCAGGCCGCCGACAAGGTGTTTCTGGACTATGTAGGTGAGGGTGAGCGCCGGGATGATCATCACCACGGCCAGCGCGCACATGCCGCGCCAATCGATGGTGAACTCGGCCGTGTAGTCGAGCAGGCCGACCGGCAGCGTCTTGGCGCTCACCGAGCGGGTCAGCTGCGAGGCCAGCGCGAACTCGTTCCAGCAGGTCAGGAAGGCGAAGATCGCGGCCGACGCAATGCCCGGTCCGGCGAGCGGAAACTCGACCTGCCAGAACGCCTGCCAGCGGGTGCAGCCATCGATCTGCGCTGCTTCCGCGAGGTCCTTGGGCACCTGGCGGAAGAAGCCGTCGATCAGCCAGATGGTGAACGGCACGTTGAGCGCGACATAGGCGAGGATCAGCCCGAAATGGGTGTCGATGATGCCGAGCCGCACATAGAGGAAGAACAGCGGCAGCGAGAGCGCGATGCCCGGCACGGTGCGCGTCAGCATCAGGCCGAGGAAGACGCTCGATTTACCGCGAAAACGATAGCGGGCGAACGCATAGCCGCCTGCCATGCCGATGGCCACCGCAATCACCGTCGAGGTCACCGAGATGATCAGCGAGTTGCGGAAATATTCAATCACCGGGATGCCGCCCTTGCCGATGCCTGAGAACATCGCGACATAGGCGTCGAACGAAATCTCCTGTGGGATCCACACCGGTGGCTTTGCCATGATCTCGACCGTCGGCCGCAGCGACGACAGCACGATCCACAGGCCCGGCAGGCAGATGGTCAGCATCGCCAGGAACAGGCCGATGCGATAGATGATGCCGAGCAGCCGGCGCTTCAGGCGGGCGGAAGAATTCTCGTCCATCTTCACCACTCCGCACCGATCTGCGTGCGCGCCGCGGCGAGCTTGTTGAAGAAGTAGACGGTGAAGGCGATCGACAGCAGGATCGAAAAATAGGCCATGGCGTTGGCCATGCCCATGCGCCCGTCGCTGTAGGCGGTGCGGGCCACCAAGGTCCATAGCAGTTCGGTGCGGCCAGCCGGTCCGCCATCGGTCATGATCTTGACGATGTCATAGGCGCGCGCCACGTCGAGCGAACGGATGGTCATGGCGATGTAGGCGAAGGGCATGACGAATGGCCACGTCACATAGCGGAATGTCTGCCACGGCGTGCAGCCGTCGACCCGCGCCGCCTCGATCGGCTCCTTGGGCATGGCGAGCAGGCCGGCGAGGATCAGGATGGCGAAGATCGCCGTCGACGACCAGATCTCGGCGATCGAGATGGCGATGAAGGCGAGATGGCCCTCGATCAGCCACGGTATGGCGTCTCGCGTGATGCCGAGCGACTGCAGCGCATTGTTCACCAGGCCGATATTGTCGTTGAACATGAACTTGAATTGGAAGCCGACCAGGATCGGCGAGAACATCATCGGAAACATCATCAGCGTGCGCAGGATGCGCTGGCCGCGCGTCGCCTTCTCGACCAGCATGGCGAGGCCGAGCCCGAGCAGCATTTCGAGATTGAGCGCGATGGTCAGCAGCAGAACCGTGCGGCCGAAGGCCCACCAGAAGTCGGTGTTGGACAGGATCGAAAGATAGTTCCGGATGCCGATGAAGACGTAGAACGTTTCGGGCCGCGTCAGGCGGAACGGGGTGAAGCTCGAATAGAGCGACAGAAGCAGCGGCACCACCACCACCGCCGCCAGCACGATCATGGCCGGAAGCAGCAGCAGGAATGGCGCGGATGGCTTGAAGCCCTTCATCAGAATCCTTGAGTGTTTGTATTTGGACGGCGGTGCGTTGGCTGGGCGCGAAGGGTTAGCGTAAACCGCTGGCATCCCGCGCAACGCGATCGCCTCCCCCATTGCTGATGGGGGAGGCAGCCCTGGGAGCCGTTGCTAGAGCTTGCCGGCGTCCTGGAGGATTTGTGTCGCCTTGGCGGCGGCTTCATCCAGTGCCTGCTTCGAGGTCTTGTCGCCGAGGATCGCCGCCTGCAGCTCGGGATAGACGGCGTTCGAGATCTCGATCCATTCAGGCGTCTGCGGCACGGCGAAGGCGTGCTTGGCCTCTTCCTGGAAAGCGGTAAGAACCTCCTTCTTGTAAGGATCGTTTTCGGCCTGCTTCAGGTCCCAGTCCCAGACCGCGGTGCGGGTCGGCAGCGGACCGGCGGCGGCCTCGAGCTTCTGGCTGTCCTCGTTGGTCAGCCACCAAACCAGGGAAGCCGCGGCCTCCTTGTTCGGGCAGTTCTCGGTCACCGAGAAGCCATGGAAGCCGGACCAGCCGGTGCGCTTGCCGGACGAACCCTTCGGCGCGACTTTGACGCCGACATTGCCGGCGACCTTCGACGACTTCGGATCGTTGAAGAAGCCGGCCCAGCCCGGCCAATCCAGGTTGATGGCGACAGTGCCGGACGCAAAGCCTTGGCCGAGATCGTCCCAGAGATAGTTGGTGGTGCCGGCCGGCACGGCCTTGGCCTTGTAGAGGTTGACGAACCAGTCGAGCGCCCGGATGCCGGCCTCGGAGTTGAAGACCGGCTTGCCGTCCTTGTCGAGATATTCGCCGCCCTCGGCGACGACCATCTCGTAGAAGCGGCCGTTGATCGCCTCTTCCTTGCCGGCGAACTGGGTGCCGTAGAAATTGGGCGGGTTGGCGAAGAACTCGGCCTGGTCGGTGACTTCCTTCCAGGTGTCCGGCGGCACCAGATCATAGCCGTATTTCGCCTTGAACTTGGTCTTGTTGTCGGCGTTCTCGTACAGGCTCTTCTGGTAGTAGAGCGCCGAAACGTCGAACTGCGCGCGCGGCAGCATCTCCAGCTTGCCGTCGATGGTAGCCGACTTGATGGTCGACGGCACGAAGGCGTCGATCTCTTCCTTCGGCAGCAACTTGCTGAGGTCGGTGTAGAGGCCGGTATATTGCGGCGCGAAGGAGGAATGGTTCCAGCCGACGCACCAGTTGGTGCTGCCCGAGGCGATGTCGGACTTGAGCTCCTTGTCGATATCGAAGCCGTTCTTCTTGGTCAGGATGTTGACCTTGGCGCCAGTCGCCTTCTCCCATTCCGGGATCCGTTCGTAGAGCTTTTCATATTGCTGGCCGCCGATCAGCTTCACGTCGACGGTCACGCCTTCGAACTTGCCGGGCAGGTCGCCGGCAAGGGCTGCGCCTGCACCAAATGCAAGCAACAATGCACCGGCGGAGACGCCGGAAAGCAGTCTGTTCATTGGTATCCTCCCTGGGTGCGCCTTGGCCGGCGACCGCAACTCGTCTGATGACAAGAAGTGCTACATTCATATACAAACAAAACATTCATAGACACGTCAAGGCGAAATTTGTTTCCGCCGCGCACGTTCCTGCGTATATGACGGGCGAAATTCACTGGAGGATGAGCCCATGGACGACAGCGAAGACGAGCGCTATCGCGCACCGGCGCTCGACAAGGGGCTCGATATCCTTGAACTGCTGGCGGGCGTCGACGGTGGCCTGACCCAGGCCGAAATCGCCAAGAAACTCGACCGCAGTCCCAACGAATTCTATCGCATGCTGGACCGGCTGGTGCGGCGTGGCTACGTCACGCGCCTCGACGGCGACCGCTATTCGCTGACGCTCAAGCTGTTCGGCCTGGCACAGCTGCACGCGCCGGTACGGCGGCTGGTCTCCTATGCGACGCCGCTGATGCGTGAGCTTGCCGAGACATCGCAGCAGGCCAACCAACTCGTTGTTTTTGATCGTGGTTCTGCCGTCGTCATCGGTCAGCAGGAAGCACCGAACTACTGGGGCATATCGATCCGGGTCGGCTCCCATATCAGTCTATTCGATACTGGCTCGGGACATGTGCTGCTCGCCTTCCGCTCACCGGAAGAGCGCCAGATGATGATTTCCGAACACGTCCGCAGCACCGACAAGACGGCACAATCGAGCGAGTTCTTCACCCGTCTCGACCAGATCCGCGACCGTGGCTACGAGATGATGGCTTCGATGCAGACAGCCGGCGTCTTCAACCTGTCGGCCCCGGTGCGCAGTTCCGACGGCAAGGCGATCGCCGCGCTGTCGATTCCCTACATCACGGTGGTCAACGCGCCTTCCGCACCCGATATCACCAGGACAATCGAACTGTTGCTGGCAACGTGTGAAAAGCTGTCGCACCTTGCTGGATCAGCAGTCGGCTCATCGGTGTGAATTCTTATTTGAATGAAGAATTCTCTCGTGAGATGATTTGAAAAGCCAGAGGGAGGAGCCTCGCCATGATCATCGACACCCATCTTCACCTCATCGATCGCTCGGCCCTGCGCTATCCCTGGCTCGCCGGCGTGCCGGCGCTCAACCGCGATTTCTCTTATGAAGACTACGCGACGGAGGCGCAGCGTGTCGGCGTCGAGCGCGTGCTGCATATGGAGGTCGATGTCGATCCGGCCGACATCGAAGCCGAGACGGCTCGTGTGGAAGGACTGTCACGGCAGCCCGGCAGCATGCTGGCCGGGGTGATCGCGTCCTGCCGTCCTGAGGAAGGAGACTTCGCGGCCTATCTCGAACGGCAGCGGGCAAACCCGTTCGTAAAGGGCTTTCGCCGCGTCCTTCATGTCGCGCCCGACGAGCTCTCGGAAGGTGCGGTGTTCCGCGACAGCATCAAGCGGCTTGGCGGCACCGGCCTGACCTTCGATCTCGTCGTGCTGCCGCACCAGATTCCCAAGGCTATCGTGCTTGCCGACCTGGCACCCGATGTGACGTTCGTCCTCGACCATTGCGGCGTGCCCGACATCAAGGGCAACAGGGAACATCCATGGCGCGAGCATATGAGCGAGATCGCCCGGCGCCCGAATGTCATGGCCAAGATTTCCGGTGTCGTCGCCTATGCCGATGCCGGCAGCTGGACGGTCGAGACGTTGCGGCCGTACGTCGAGCACACCATCAATTCATTCGGCTGGGACCGCGTCGTCTGGGGCAGCGACTGGCCGGTCTGCACGCTAGGCGGCGGCCTGTCGACCTGGGTGGCGGCGACCCATGCATTGCTCTCGGGCTGCAGCATTGCCGAGCGCGACAGGCTGTTGTCCGGCAATGCCCGCAAGCTGTGGCGGCTCGACTGACAGGTCCTTTCAGATGGTTGCCGAGACGTGCCGTTCGCGGCCATAGAGCGAAACCAGCAGCACGATGACGAAGCCGAGCGCGGCCTGCACTGCCGCGGGCTGGAAGCCGAGGCCGATGAGCAGCGTGTTGATCTCGGTCAGCACCAGCACGCCGGCGATCGTGCCGAGATAGCTGCCCCGGCCGCCGACCAGTGCTGCGCCGCCGACGACGACCGCTGCGATGGTCTGGAACAGATAGGGCTGGCCGACATCGCCATAGGCCGAGCCGGTGAAGCCGAGCAGCAGCACGCCCGCGACAGCGGCGAAGAAGGCGCTTGCTGCATAGGTGATGACCCACATGCGAACCGGGTCGATCAGCGCCAGCGGCGCCGCTCCCGGATTGCTGCCCAACGCATAGAGCCGGCGGCCATAGGGCGTCCGCTCCAGCACCAGCACGACCAGCGCCGCCAGCACGACCAGGCTCGGCACCAGCCACGGCACCGGCAGCGGGCCGGCCGATCCGCCGATCGAGACGAAGCTGGAAACCGCTTGTGGCGCGGAGCCTGACGGGAAGCCGGCTGTCCACAGCAGCACCAGCCCTTGCACGACCATGCCGATGCCGAGCGTGACGATGAGCGGCTGGATGTCGAGGCTGCGCGAGATCAGCCCGTTCAGCCCGCCGATGACGAGCGCCAGCGCGCCGACCAGGCCGCAGACGAGAAAAAAGTTCCAGCCATCGCCATAAAGCTGCGCAGCCACGACATTGGCAAAGCCGATGACGAAGGGGATCGAAAGGTCAATGCCGCCCATGATGACGACCAGCGTCTGGCCAATCGAGGCCACGGCGAGCAGCGAGGCGAGCACCAGCATGGCCCGTATCGCAAACGGCGCCGAGTAGCCGGGAATGAGAATTGTGCCGGCAAGGTGCAGAAGGGCGGCGACGCAGAAGGCGCCGACGACACGGGCGTTGGTTGTCGCGAAGAGGTTTTGGCGCAAAACCATGTCAGCGTCTCCCCATGGCAAGACGTTCCTGCAGCGCTGTCAGCATCACCGCCAGCACCAGGATCGCGCCGTAGGCGATCTGCAGCACGAAGGTCGAGACGTTGAACGTCGTCAGCACGCTCTGCAGCAGGAAGATGTCGATGGCGCCGATGGCGGCACCCGCCACGCCACCACGGCCGCCGGCCAGGCTGACGCCGCCGAGCGCTACGGCGGCGATGGCGATCAGCGTGTAGGTCGGCCCTATGTTGGGGTCGGCGGAGCCGATCAGCGCGGTCAGCATCAGCCCGGCGCATCCGCCGAGGATGCCGGTCATGACATAGGCGATGAAGCGCACGCGCGTGACATCGACACCGGCGGTGTAGGCGGCGCGGTCGTCGCTGCCGACCGCCATAAGCTGGTCGTAGTATGGTGTGCGCCGCACCAGCCACCAGGCAATGAACATCAGTGCCAGCGGCAGCATCGACAGCGGGCCGGACAGCGCCTTAAGCCAGGCCGGCGCTGGGCCGATCGGCGCCGGCAGGATTGTCAGCGTCACGCCGGTCAGGATCAGATAGGTGCCGAGCGTGGCGACGATCGGCTGAATGCGCACGATTGTCGCCAGGAAGCCGTTCGCCGCGCCCACCAGCGCGCCGACGAGCAACGCCGCCGGAACGAGCACCAAGGGCGACGAGATGCCGGTGCCGAGGAACAGCACCTGGATCGTCAAAGCGTTGACAAAGCCCATCAATGGCCCAACCGAGATGTCGATTCCGCCACGCCCGGCGAGGATGACAGGCGTGGAGGCGATGGCAGCACCGATCAAGGGCGCCGCCAATCCGACCAGCGCCCCCCAGGAACCCGGCTGGAATCGTCCCGGGCTGAGGATGAGATTGACCGCAAGCAGCACGACCAGCAGCACGACGGCGAAGCCGAAATTTCGCCCAAGGGACAGGAGGCGCGCAACAGGGCTCATGCCGCACGTCCGAACATGGCTGATATCACGCCGTCGGTGGTGAGGGCGTTGCCGGCGATCTCGGCCGCGACTTCATTCTCACGGAACACCAGCACGCGCTGGCACAGGAGAAGAATCTCCTCGATTTCGCTGGACAGGATGACGAGCCCCATGCCGTCGGCCGCCAGCCCGCGAAACACGTCGTAGAGAACATGCCGCGTCGCCACGTCGACGCCACGCGTCGGATCGTTGAGGAGCAGGATCGCGGGCTCCAGCGCCAAGGCCCGCGCCAGCAGCACCTTCTGCTGGTTGCCGCCCGACAAAGTGGTGATCGTGGCATCGGGCCGGGGTGCGGCGATTGACAGTTTTTCGCGGTAGATGTCGTAGCGCGCCTTGCGCGCCGCCGGGCTGATCAGGCCGAGCCGTGTGTCGCGCGACAGAGTCGAAACGGCGAAGTTGTCGAGCACCGACTGCGTCGGGAAAATGCCGTTGGCGCGTCGGTCGCGCGGCAAATAGGCGATGCCGCTGGCGACAGCCTTGCGAAACCCGGTGATCTTACGGGACGCATCCGATGCACCGAGCTCGATCGAGCCGCCATGCGGCGGTTCCAGGCCAGCAAGCATCTTGAGAAACAGCTCCTGGCCATGACCATCGAGGCCGGCAAGCCCGACGATCTCACCCGGAGCGATTGCCTGCGTGATCGGGCTGGCGCCGGGCGCGATGACGAGTTCGCGAACGGCAAGACCACCAAAATCGAGAGCGGTGCGATCAGCCATGCGCAAGCTCCGCGGCGGTACGTGGCGCCATTGTCTTGAGAAGCTCAGCCGGCGTCGAAGCGCCGCGCTCTTCGGTGCGCACCACGCTGCCGCCCCGCAGGATCGAGATGCGATCCGAAAGCGACATCACCTCGTCCATGCGGTGGGTGATGAACAGGATCAGGCAGCCCTCGCCGGCAAGCGCACGCATCAACGAAAAAACGGATTCGCGATCGGCGAAGTCGAGCGCGGCGGTGACCTCGTCGAGGATCAGGATCTTTGGGTTGCGCACGATCGCGCGAGCAAGGACGACCAATTGCTGCGCGGCGAGCGGCAGCAGGCCGGCTGGCATGTCGAGAGGGACGTCGGTGACCGCGAAGCGCTTAAGCGCAGCTTTCGCCCGGTCACGGCGCTCGTTGCGGGGCACAGCGCGCCGGACCAGCCCGTCGAGGCCGAGCAGGATGTTGTCGGTCACGCTGCGATCCGGCGCGATCAGCACCTCCTGGAACACCGTGGCGAAGCCTTGCGCCTGGAAGGCCGAGGGGTTGGCGCCCGAGAACGGCTTGCCGTGCAGGAGGATCGCGCCGCTGTCCGGCTGGACGATGCCGGACAACAGCTTGACCATCGTGCTCTTGCCCGAACCGTTCTCGCCCAGGATGGTGTGGATGGTTCCCGCCCGAAACGCGATCGATGCGTCCGCGAGCGCGATCGTCTCGCCATAGCGTTTGGATATGGTTTTGACTTCAAGCATGTCGCATTTCGATGCTGGCAGGCCGGCTCCCCGAAAGGAGCCGGCCTGTTGAGAGATTAGCAGGCGTCACTTTGCACAGGCATCGGGCACCTTCGAATAGTCCCAGCCCTTGGTTGGCGCCGGGTTCGAGAAATAGGCGTCGAGCCATTCCTCCGGCATCGGATCTTTCGGCGGGATCGGGAAGATAGACACGGCGTCCGTCGTCATGCAGTCCTTGTACCAGGCACCGAGATCGGCGGTGTGGACAGGCGGGATCGGGATCAGCAGCGTGTTCAGCTTCGGCTTCTGCCCGTCGAGCATGCGCTCGCCGACGCGGAACAGCGTCTGCGCGGTCCAATGCGGCAGCACCGCATGGCCTTCGAAGCGGTACTTGTCGGGGTTGGCCTTCCAGTAGCCCAGCGCATCGCCGGTGATCGAGCCGGTGATCAATGGTGCGGGCCGGCCGGCTTCTGCGAAGGCTTCGGCGACGACGCGGCTTTCGCTGCCTGTCGTCCACACTGCATCGATCGGCGCCGGGTTGGTGGCGATCGCCTGCAGCACCACGGTCTTGGTGACGTTGGCTGTCCAGTTGCCATTGACATTGCGCGAGATCTTCAGCTTCGGATTTTCAGTCAGCGCCTTGTCCGCGCCCTGGCGCTCCTGCACCACGATCGGGTGTCCGGCGATGCCTTCGACCAGAAGGATGCTGGCGCCGTCCGGCTGCGCCTTGCCGATCGCCGCCATCATGTCGTAGCCCCAGCGCGCATAGTTGGAATCGACATTGATGGCGTTCGGGCTGGTCACCGAACCGGCAGCGGTGATGAACGGAATGCCGGCTTTGGCGGCAGCGTCGATCGCATCATCGAGTGCCGTCGCCGAGCCCGGGATCGAGGTGATGATCGAGCACTTCTTGTCGATGAAGGCGCGGATCTGGTTGATCTGCTGGCTGGCGTCATTGTTGGAATCAGACACCTCGAAGCTGGACACCGTTCCGTCGGCGATCAGCCCGTCGACGAGACGCTTCAATTCCTTGGTCACCGTGACCCGCCACGGATTGCCCTGGTAGGATTCCGAGTGGCACCATTTCCACGGTTTCGGCGGCGCTGTGAAATTGTCCCAGGCCGAAGGCAGCACCTTCTGCGGCGCGCCGTCATATTGCGCCTTGAGTTCGGTCGGCAGCCCGCCGATGACGCCTTGCACATCCTGCGCAAAGGCGGTCGTTGCAAGCGAGGCAAGCGCGGTTGCGGCCAGCAGGCCGCGGATCATTCCTGTCATCTCGTTCTCCTCCGTTCGGTTTGGTTCAGGCTCCTCCACCGGCAGCGCCGGACACCTGCACCGGGGAACTCTCCCGAAACAGGCGATTGAGATCGGCAACAACCTGTCGGGCTTGATGCCGGGAGGTCATGCCGGAAAGGATGCGTTCGGATGCTGCTTGCTGGAAAGTCATGTAGCCGTCGTGGCGCGGCCGCACCCATGCACCCTCCAGCGTCGCGCGCGTATCCCGATAGAAGTCGCCGGTCGCTTCATTGACAGCCTGGTCCTCCCAGGCCGCTGCATGGCCGGGCTGGCCGCCGGCGGCGGCATAGGCGCCACGCTGGACATCGCCGCTCGCGACCCAATAGGCGAAGTCGATCGCGGCATCCCTGGCTTTGGAAAAGGCTGATACGGCTATGCCGGTGCCGCCAAGCGCCGAACCGACCGGGCCGCCGGAACCGATGACCGGAACATCGGCAAAGGCCAGCCGGTTCGCCCGAAAGCCAGCCGTCGCATAGGAAACGTAACCATAGATCAGTGGCGCGCAGACGAACCTGGAACCGGCCTCCGCCATACGTTCGGAGACGGCAATCGGGTCCATCTCGAAACACGCGGGATCGACCAGCGCTGCGATCTCGCGCATTGCCTCGAAGACTTGGCTACCGATCTCCACATCGATCAGATCGTCGGATGGATCGGTCGTGCAGGCATGCCCGAGATTCCCGGCAAGCGTGTAGAACACCATCAACACGTGAGGCGGCCGCAGCGGCAGCAGCACGCGGCCTTGCCGGGCGAGATCGAGCACCTCGCTCCAGCGCGCCGGTGGCGCACCGATCGCATCCGGACGCCATGCCTGGACCTGCGTTGCCGCATCGATCGGGAAAGCCCATTGCCGTCCTTGCCAGTTGTAGCTCGGATAGGACTGGCCGATGCTGCCCGAGGCAAGGGCCGTGCGTTCCGCCTCGCGTCCGGCGACATCCAGCGGCTCCAGGCAGCCTTCGGCCGTGATCTGGCCGACATGCGGATGGTCGATGACGATGAGGTCATAGGCGCGCGCCAGTTCTTCGACCGGGAAGGATTCGAAGTCCTGCAGCGAGCGCTTGTCCCATTCGATGGCAATACCGGTCTTCTGCTGCCACAGCGCCGAGCAGGCGACCATCGGATCATAGCCACGCGGATGGCTCCAGGTCATGCCTTTGAGCTTGGGCGAACTCACAGGCCGAACTCCGCGCGGATGGCGGCACTGTGCTCGCCGATGCGGGGCGCCGCCCGATCGGCCTTGGCTCTTATGCCATCGACCCGGAGCGGCGAACTGGTGGTGAGGATCGAGACATCGTCCTCGCGCGTCACAGTCTGCAGCATGCCGAGGGAATGGAACCCTTCGCTCGCCAGCATCTCCGGCCAGGTCAGCACTTTGGCGCACCAGATGTCGGCCGGCTCGAGGATATCAAGCCACTCGTCGATCGTCTTGGTGGCGATCCGCTGTGCGATGATCGCCTTGATGTCGTCACGCGCGGTGAACCACGACGCAGGCTTGTCGCGATAGGGTGCGAGTTCGCTGAGCGACAGGAGATCGGCCAGCTTGGGAATCGGCGTCATGGCGATGGCGAGGTATCCGTCCTTGGCCGGGTAAACACCGTAAGGCGCCGACAGATAGGCATGCGCGCTGCGGAAGCTGGAGCGCCTGGGCAGCCGGCGGCCGTCATTGAGATGCGTCGTCAGCACCTCGAACTGGAAATCGACCAGCGCTTCCAGGAGACTGGTTTCGATATGGCTGCCCTGGCCGGTGATGCCGCGCCGCACGAGTGCGGCCAGAATGCCCTGCGCGCAGGCGGCACCGGCCAGCATGTCGCCGATGGCAAGACCGAACGGCACCGGCCCTTGGTCCTCATCGCCGTTCAGCCACATCACGCCGGAGCGCGCCTGCGCCAGCAGGTCTTGGCCGGGTCTCTTGACCCATGGTCCGTCTTCGCCATAGCCGCTGATCGAGGCATAGACCAGCCGCGGATTGATCTTGCGGACCGCCTCATAGTCCAAGCCGAGCCGCTCGATGACGCCCGGCCGGAAATTCTGGATCAGCACATCGGCCTTGGCCAGAAGGCCGCGCAACGCCTCGAGATCGGCCTCGTTCTTGAGGTCGATGGCAAGACTTTCCTTGGCCCGGTTGATGGCATGGAAGATGGTGGAATCGCCGCCGATCTCGGTGTCGCTGAGATAGAGCCGGCGCGACAGGTCGCCGCCATCCGGACGCTCGATCTTGATGACGCGGGCGCCGAGATCGAGCAGCCTGAGTGAGCAATAGGGCCCGGACAGGAACTGGCTCATGTCGACGACGACGAGACCGGCGAGCGGCAATTCGGCTGCTGCCGGCATGCTATTTCTCCGTCTTGCCGACGAAGTCGGCCGGGTTGCGGTACTTCACCGTCTGCAGATGCTCGCAATAGAGAACCAACTCGCCTTCGCCCTTGAACACCTCATAGCTGGCGCGGATCAGCCCCATTTCCTTGTAGCGGGGCTTCTTGTCGAGGTTGGAGCGGATCGAATAGATCGTGTCGCCAATGAAGACGGGTTTTATGAAGCGGAGCTTGTCGTAGCCATAGGAGAAGGCATTGACGCAGTTGGTGGCGACCAGCCCCAGGCCAGCCGAAAAGACAAAGGCGCCGGCGATCAGCCGCTTGCCGAAAATGCCTTCGTTCTCGGCAAACATCTGGTCCTGCACATAGGGGTGGATGTCGAGCACCAGCGTGTTGAACAAATGGCTGTCGCCTTCGGCCATTGTGCGCCGCAACGAGCGGATCTTCTGGCCGACGGGCCAGTCCTCGTAGAACCAGTTTTCGGCATTCCACACCGGCAGCGCGGCGTGATCTCCGGGCATGTTCTTGGGATGCGTCGAGGCGACGCCGACGGTAGGTGCGAAATCGTTCATGGTCGGCACCGCCAGACCTGCATGGGGCACGTCACAGCTGTCGGAAAACGCATCAAGGCGTCGAAATACAAGACGTCTCCTCCCGTCAATCTTCTTTTGTAAATAGTATTTTCACATATGGGGTTGCGTTGCAAGCGTGAACAGGCGAAATTTTGGCTGCTCCCGCGCGCCAAAGCGCAGGCGGGTAGGGGAGGAAATCATGCGCGAGAATTGTCTGGTCTTTGTCGGCAGCCTGAACCGCGAGGCGCCGTATTTTCAGGGCGCTCGGGGCGTCGGCCTCAGCGTCTACAGCTTTGACGAGACGACGCTGGAAACACGAAAACTGGCCGAGACCAACGACGTCGACAATCCGACCTTCCTCTCGGTGACACCGGACGGCTCGCGGATCTACGCCAACTCGGAAGTGTTCACCTGGCGCGAGGGCACCGTCTCAGCTTACAGCTTCGATCGAGCTTCGGGGACGCTCATTTATCTGAACAAGCAACCGTCGCTCGGCAGCATAGCCGCCCACAACACCATCACCCGCGACGGGACAAAACTGCTGGTCGCCAATTACGGCATGGGCGAGGGCGGCCCGGATCGCGCGGTGGCTGTCTATGGCTTCGAAGAGAACGGCGCCTTGTCGGCGCCGCTCGCCAGCGTTTCGCATGAGGGCAGCGGCCCGAATGTGGCGCGGCAGGAACGCTCGCATGCGCACAGCGTCACCGAAACCATCGGCGGGGGAACAGCCATCGTCGCCGACCTCGGCATCGACCGGCTGGTGTCTTACCGGATCGAGCGCGAGGGCAATCTGGCCAAGCTAACCGAATCCGCTTTGCCATCCGGCGCCGGTCCACGCCACCTCGCACTGCATCCGAACGGACGCTTCGTCTTCGTCATGAACGAACTGGATTCGACCATCGTGTCGATGGCGCTGGACGAAGCCACCGGCAAGCTCTCGATCATCGACGCAAAGCCGGCGGTGCCGGCCGAGGCACGCGACAGCAACCACTGCGCCGATATCCAGATCTCACCGGATGGCCGTTTTGTCTACGGCTCCAACCGCGGCCATGACAGCGTCGTCATCATGGCGGTCGACCAGCAGACAGGGTCGCTCAGCCTCGTCAGCTATATCCCTTGCGGCGGCGCGACCCCGCGTAACCTGGCGCTGACGCCGTCAGGCGGCCATCTGTTTTCCGCCAACCAGAATGGCGACCGCATTTCGATCTTCGCCCGCGACGCCGACAGCGGCATACTGACCGACACCGGGCGCGCCATCGAGATCGGCACGCCGATGTGCGTCAAGATCGTGCGCTGAACGCCCACAACTGCGAAGCCTCGGAAAAAATCGCCCGAGGCTCAAGCCTGTTGTATTGCCGAGAGCTTCCAGTTCGATCCATTCTCACGCACGAAAGTCCACAGCTCGGTCGTCTCTGTCGGATGATCATCGTCGCCCGCGACGATTTTGCCGCTGGCCCGTTCGCGCGTCACGTCACGAGATTCGTAGCGCAAGGCGGCTGTGGCGTAGTCGCGCTCATCCTCGCGCCAGCTTTCCGCGATGTCGGCCTGCAGCAAGGTGATATCAGTCACCTCGTTCCTGAGACCTTTCTGGGCATTGTCGGCCAACTCTTCCGAAAGATAGGATACCATTTCGGGTGTAACCGCCCGGCGCAGAGCGGCATGGTCTTCGCGCCCGAATGCTTCCTGGACATCGGTCAGCAGCTGCTGGAATGCGTCGAGATCCGTCTGGGCCAGCGTGATCTCCTCGGAGGCGGCGGCCGGAGAGCCTCCACCTGAACCGCCGCTGAAACCGGGAATTGTGAAGGAGCCTGCAGTCTGCTGCCCTGCCGTTGAGCGGTTCTCAAATCGCGAAGCCTGGGCATTGCCGGCACCTGCGAGCGCCGGCGCGGGGCCGCGCGCGGATTGCGAGCGGAAGAACCTGATGGCCAGCATGATCGCGCCACCGATCAGCAAGGCCTGAAGCAGGAAACCGAACATGCCGGCCAGGCCGCCGAAGCCCTGACCCAAAAGCAGGCCGAACAGGCCGCCGAGCAACAGGCCGCGCATCATCGTTCCACCGAAACCGCTCATGAAGCCGGGCCTCTGCAGGCCGGCCTGCGGCTGCCGGGCCGCGTTGTTCACACCGGTGTTGGGCGTCATCGACCGCTCGACCGGAGCGGTCGGTGCTGGGGCCGTCCTGGTCGGCGGTGCCGATTGGAACGTACGCATGCCACGACTGCCGAAACTGCCGCCACGACGGGCCTCGGCATGGTCCATCGCAACCATGGAGAATGCAAGGAACAGTCCTGCAAAGAGGGCTGCAAATCGGCTGGTGCGGGAAATCATCGGAGATGAACCTTTGTCGATGTGGTTTCGGAAGTTTCAGCAAGTGCCGGCCTGGATGTCGGGCATCATGCGGTCAGTCGAACAACTCTTCGAAGAATGATTTCTTCCGCTTTGGATAGCGGTGACCGTGCGAGCGGGAATAATCGTCATCGCGGCTCTGGCCATGTTGTGGCTGGGAGAATGCTGCCGGCTGTGGCTGCGGCGCGGGCGCCGCTTCCCTGCCGGAACGCTCGATGATCTTGTCGAGTTCTCCTCGATCAAGCCAGACGCCGCGGCACTGCGGACAGTAGTCGATTTCGATACCCTGGCGTTCGCTCATCACGAGCGCGACGCGGCAGGAGGGGCAAACCATACCGAGGAGGGAAGTAGATGTCATACGGGGCTCCAAACCGAAAGGAATGAGCCCGCTTGACCGAAAGAATGGAAACGGGCCCGTTAAAGCGGTCCGACATCACAATCGCCAAAAGCGACAGTCAGAGGGGCCCGGCCCGCACCGAACAGTTAGGGATGCAAAGCCGCGGCTTCAAGGTCGATATTGCCCTGCAAGAATGATTTGTTCGCCAGCGTTGCTCAGGCAGTCACCACGATTCAAATCGTCACCACGATCTCAGATCGTCACTACGATCTTGCCGAACTGCTCGTTCGACTCCAGGTAGCGGTGCGCCTCGACGATTTGGTCGAACGCGAAGGTCCTGTCGATGATCGGCCTCAGCGTTCCGTGCTCCAGACCTTCGACGATAAACGCCTTGGCGGCCTCGAGTTTCACAGGGTTGCCGGTGATCTCGTGGACGAGGTAGCCGCGCAGTGTCAGCGTCTTGCTCAGCACCGCTGGCAGCGGGAATGGCGTCGGCTCGCGGCTGACACCGCCATATTCGATGAGGATGCCGCCACGCGACATGGCCGCTGTGAGTGGCTCGAAGATCGGGCCGCCGATCGCATCGAACACGACGCGCACGCCTTCAGGCCCTGCGATCTCATTCAGCCGTGCCGCCAAATCCTCCTCGGCCAAGGTGACGACTTCAGCCGCGCCGGCATCGAGCAGGGCCTGCCTCTTCGCCGATGTCCGCGTCACCGCAATCGCTGTTGCACCGACCCTGTTGGCGATCTGGATTGCCGCAAGCCCGACGCTGCTCGAGGCTGCGGTGATCACCACGTGGTCTCCGCTGTGCAGCCCGGCGATATCGATCAGCGCGCCATAGGCGGTGAGATACTGCATCCAGACGGCCGCTGCCGTCTGCCAGTCGAGCGACGGCGGATGCTTGACGACAAGTCCGGCGGGGTAGGTGGCAAACTCGCCATAGGCCGGCCAGCGGATCATCGATTGCGGCGGGATGACACTGACGCTGTCGCCCGGCGCGAAATCCTTCACGCCGACACCAATAGCCTCGATGACGCCCGCTGCCTCGAGGCCAAGCCCCGAGGGGAGCGTCGGCGTCTCGATATAGGAAGCCGCGCGCAGCAGCGCTTCGGCGCGATTGAGGCCGAGTGCCTTGACCCGGATTTGAACTTCGCCCGAACCCGGTGGGGAAAGCGCGACATCCTCGATGCGCAGAACCTCGGGGCCACCATGCTGGTGAAAGCGAACTACGCGTGTCATTCGGATACTCCAAATCATCTGAACCGAATGAGCTATGCAGCCGGTCTTGCCAGGGATAAATGGCTGTAAGAGAAGAACAGTAGAAACCAGGAGTTCTGAATATGGATCGGCTTGAGAGCATGGCCGTGTTCGTCAAGGCGGTCGATCTCGGCTCGTTCGCGGCCGCGGCGGTCGCGCTTGATCTCTCCGGACCGATGGTCGGCAAGCATGTCCGGTTTCTTGAGGAGCGGCTGGGCGTGCGGCTGCTCAACCGGACCACGCGACGGCAGAGCCTGACCGACTTCGGCCGCGCTTACTATGAACGCTGTCGGGTGGTGCTCGCCGAGGCCGAAGCCGCCGATGCGCTCGCCGCCGAACAGTTTTCGGAGCCACGTGGAAAACTGCGGGTCACCATGCCGGCGCATTTCGGGCGCCATTGCGTGACCCCCGTGTTGCTGAAGCTGGCCCATCAATATCCGATGCTGGAACTCGACCTGTCGCTCACCGACCGCTTGGCGGATCTTGCCGAGGACGGCTACGATCTCGCAATCCGCACCGGCACTCTTGACGACAAGGTGGGGGTGATTGCGCGTCGCGTCGCGCGTCAGGGCATGGTCGTCTGCGCGGCACCCTCTTATCTCAGAATTCATGGCGAGCCGCAGCGGATCGAGGATCTCGCCGACCATCAGGCGATTGTCTACCGCCGGCTCGGCCAGGTCGTTCACCCGTGGTTGTTTGTGCGCGAGGGGCAACCCACGCTCGAGATCACGCCAACCGGACGGCTGCGGCTCGACGATCTCGATGCCATCGCTGACGCGGCCGCCGACGGCATGGGGCTGGCCTGGCTGCCCTGGTGGCTGGTACGCGACCGCATTCAGGCCGGCGCGCTGATGGCGCTGTTGCCGGACCAGCCGCGATATCTCTACGACTGCCACGCGCTTTGGCTGCAGACACCGCATCTGCCGCTGAAGGTGCGGCTGGCCGTCGATGCGCTGGCCGTCGCCTTGCCGAAATCGATGGCCTGATTGCCAATCGCCGCCGCTCAGTTGAGATCGCGCCGATACTCCTTGACCTCGCTGCGGTCGACGATCCGCTCGTCTCCGTCATGGGCAGTGATGTGGGTCTCGATCCGCCAGACGTCGCGCAGCGCGCGCACCGTCGCCGTCACTGAAAGGCGCGCCTGCCAGTCGCCGCGGCCATAGGATTTTTCCCAGGTGCAGGTGCCGACCGCCGAGGTCGGGTCGTCGGGGTGAATGGAGAACCGGTCGACATGCTTCGCTGAAAGGACGATTCCCGTATGCGGATGCCGCACCGTGCCGCCATCATTGACGACTTGGTAGACCGTCTCGCTGGTGACCTGGTCTGTCGAAACCGAGCGCTGAAAACCGTCGCCCTTGGCCAGAACCTCCTGCTCCATCGGCGCGGCGCTTTCCGGAGCCAGGAAGGCCCCCAGCGTGTCGTCCAGCTTCTGCGGCGCGCGCACCGGCAGGATCAGCCGGCTGTCCCCGCAATGGATCGACAGCGTCGCCTGCTCGGCGGTCGGAAAGACGATCGGCCAATGCGATGTCGCCAGTGCCAGCCGGATACGCTCGCCAGCCTCGAAACGCTGCCCGCAGCAGCGCAGCTTGATGCGGACGGTCTCCGCCCGGCCCGGCACCATGGGTACGATGTCCAGATCATCGTTGCGATGGCTCAGATTGAGGATGCCGTAGCTGATGCGCGAGGCAGCACCTTCCGGGAACACTTGCGACAGCGTGGCGGACAGAAGCGCAACCGGCTTGTCGGAGGAGAGCTTGACCTCGAATTCGGGAAAACCGAGGATCTCGACCGCTTCGGTCAACGGCGCCGTCTCGAAGATCAGGGCATTGCCTTCTTCCGTGCGTTGGTCGACCGGCAAGGTAGGCATGACGCCATAACCGCACCAGGCGCCGGACGACAGGCCGGCCGTCTGCGGCGATGAAATCTCCAGGATCGTGTCTTCGCCCCTGGCCTCGCTCAGCACATGCGGCGCAAGGTTCAGCACCTTTTCGCCGATTCCCGGCCCCGGCCATGCCGGCTCCGCGACCCAGCGGCCGGGTCGCTCGTCATAGATCGCTGCCGGCCGTGCGGGATCTTGAATCCAGGCGCGCAGCATCGGCTCGTCGGCAATGCCGGTGTTTATGCCCTTGAGATATTGATCCCACCAGCGCAGGCACTCCTGCAGGAAGCCGATGCGCGGTCCCGGCATGGCGAAGTGCGGATATTTATGGCCCCAGGGTCCAATCAGCCCTTTACGGGGACCGCTTAGCTTTTCCAGCATCCGGAAGATCGGATTGGGATAACCGTCGGCCCAGCCGCCGACGGCGTAGACCGGGATTTCGACATCGGAATATTCCTCGCAGATCGAACCGTGCTTGTAGAAATCGTCGCGGCGCTGGTGTTCAAACCAGTCCTGCATCCAGATGCCATTGCCATTCAGCCGTTGTTTCCAAAGATCGCGCCAGCGGTCGCCGACAATGAGCGGGTCGGGCGGGGTCATGGCGATGGCCCAGGCGGTGGTTCCCCACATCAGATTGTCGCACATCATCGCGCCGCCGAGATAATGCACGTCGTCGTTATAGCGGTCGTCGGTCGAGCACAGCGAAACGACGGCTTTCAGCGCCGGCGGCCGGCGGGCCGCGACCTGCAGCCCGTTGAAGCCGCCCCAGCTGATGCCGATCATGCCGACGCTTCCCGAGCACCAGGATTGCCTCGCCAGCCATTCGATGACCACCAGGCAGTCATCCTGCTCCTGCTTCAGATACTCACCCTTGCACAGCCCTTCGCTGTCGCCCGAGCCGCGCATATCGACCCGCACGCCGGCATAGCCGTGACCGGCGAAATAGGGATGCGTCAGCGCATCGCGCTCCACCGTTCCGTCACGCTTGCGATAGGGCAAATATTCGAGGATCGCCGGCACGGGATCGCTCTCCGCGTCTTCCGGCAGCCAGACACGCGCCGCCAGCTTGACGCCATCCGGCATCGGAATCCACAAATTCTCGATCTCGCGGATTTTGCGCGGGAAATCGGTGACGATGCGGATATCTTGCATGGCGGCTCCTCTCAACGCCCCGGCCGACACTTGCGCCGGTGGCGATCCTTATGTGTTCAGCGGGAAATGGCAGGTTAGACGGCTGTCGCCGACCGAGGCCGGGACGGGGACATCCAGCGCGCAACGGCCCTCGGCCTGCGGGCAGCGTGTGTGAAACTCGCAGCCTGAGGGGCGCGCCAGCAAGGACGGAACGTCAGCCGGCAGCGTGATGCGCTGGTGCACCCGATCTGGATCGGGCTCGGGGTTGGCGGACAGAAGGGCCGCCGTATAGGGATGATGCGGGGCACGGAAGATCGCTTCGGTTTCGCCCTGCTCGACGAAGCGTCCGAGATACATCACCGCCATGCGGTCGGCGATCTGGCGCACGACATGCAGATTGTGGGTGATGATCAGCATCGACAGGCCCATGCGGTCGCGCAGGTCGTTGAGCAGGTTCAGCACCTCTCCCTGCACGGAGACGTCGAGGCCGGCGGTCGGCTCGTCGGCGACGACCAGCACCGGGTCCAGCGCGATCGCCCGCGCAACGCCGACGCGGCGCGCCTGGCCGCCGGATAGCTGGTGCGGGTAGCGGTCGGCGAAATCGCGCGGCAGACCGACCAGCGCAAGAAGCCGTGTGACTTCAGCGTTGAGATCGCGATCCGACAAACCGTGGATGACGAAAGGCTCCGACAGCAGCGAGCGCACGCTGAGCCGCGGCGACAGCGATCCGACCGGATCCTGGAACATCATCGGCATGCGCCGCCGCACCGGTTTCATCGCGGCGTTGGACAGGCCTTGCAGTTCCTGTCCTTCGAACACGATCGTGCCTGCTTTCACCGGCTGAAGACCGTTGAGGGTGCGCGCCAGCGTCGTCTTGCCCGAGCCGGATTCGCCGACCAGCGCGAAGGTGCTGCCTCGTTGAAGCGTGAAGCTGACGCCGGAGACCGCTTCGATTTCGGTGGCCCGCCCCGCGAGCCTGGCGGACAGGCCGCCAACCCGAAACGAGACGCGCAGGTCGCTGACACGGAGCAGGTCTTCGTTCATGCGCTCATGGCCCCCAGTGGAACGTCCGCGTGCCAGCAATGGGCGATATGAGATCCGCCGACAGGGGCGTTGGGAGGCGTCGTCAGGCATTGGGCGTCGGCGCGATCGCAGCGCGGCTGGAAGACGCAGCCGCTTGGTCGGCGGCGCAGGTCCGGCAAGGTCCCGGCAATCGTCGGCAGCCGGGGCACACGCTGCGACAGCCGGGCGGGATCGCAGGCCAGCAGCTTCTGCGTGTAGGGATGGCGGGCGTCGTGGAAGATCTCGCGGGTCGTGCCGCTTTCCACCACCTCGCCGGCATACATCACGATCATCTCGTCGCAGAGTTCGGCGATCACGCCCAGATGATGCGAGATGAACAGCACCGAGCAGCCGATGTCGCGCTGCAGATCCTTGAGCAGTTCGATGGTGGCCACCTCCAGCGTCGCATCGAGCGCCGTGGTCGGCTCGTCGGCGATCAGCAGCGCTGGCTCCATCATCAGCGCCATGGCGATGGCGATGCGCTGCTTCATGCCGCCGGAGAATTCGTGCGGAAACTGCGTCAGCCGGCTTTCCGGATCGGGAATGCGAACCTTGCGCAGCATGGCGACCGAGCGCGCATCCTTGTCCCGCTTCGACAGACCCGAGCGATACTGGATGTCGCGCATCTGCCGCCCCACCGACAGCACCGGGTTGAGCGCACCCATCGGGTCCTGGAAAACGGTGGCGATCCTTTGCCCGCGCAGGCCGCGCATCGCGGTGGGGTCGAGCCGGGCAAGGTTCTTGTCGCCCTCGAAGATGATGTCGCCCGATAATATCTCGCCATTGTCGGCGAGCAGGCCGAGAATGGCGTTGATGAGCGTCGACTTCCCGCAGCCGGATTCGCCGACCACGCCAACGCTGCGGTTGGCCGGCACGGAAAAACTCACCTGCTTCAGCGCCTCCAGTCGCCCACTCTCGGTGTGGAAGGCGACGCTCAGATCCTTGATCGCGAGAACCGTCATGACCGCCCCTTCAGCCGGGGATCGAAGAGGTCGCGCAGCGTCTCGCCGAAGAAGGTGAAGCCGAGTGTGGTCAGCACGATGGGCAGGCCGCCGGCAATCACGATCCAGTAGGAATCGCGGATGTTGGCAAAGCCGTCATTGAGGATCGCGCCCCAGCTCGGCGTTGGCGGCCGCACGCCGAGCCCGAGGAAGCTCATGCCGGCCTCGATCGCCACCACCACGGGAATGTCCATCGATATCAGGATCAGGATCGGGCCGATGATGTTGGGCAGGATATGGACGCGCAGGATACGGCCGGCACTGGCGCCCATCGAGCGCGCCGCCATGACATGTTCGGCCGACTTCAGCACCAGCGTCTGCGTCCTGATGATGCGGGCATAGCCCGGCACATTGACCAGCATCACCACCAGCACCACCGCATAGAGCGAGGGGCCGAACAGGGTGACCAGCGTCAGCGCCAGCATGACGGTGGGAAAGCTCTTCACGGCGTCGAAGATCAGCAGCAGCACATTGTCGAGCCAGCGCGGCCCATAGCCGGCGATCAGCCCGAGCACCACGCCGACGACCAGCGACACCGCTGTCGCGCCCAGCGCGATCAAGAGCGCGACGCGCCCGCCATAGAGCACCCGGGTCAGAAGATCACGGCCGAGGTGGTCGGTGCCGAGCAGATGCAGCAGGCTCGGCGAAGCGAAGCGTTCGGCCGGCGATATCTTGCTCGGCGCATAGCTGGTCAGCGCGCTGGCAAACACCGCCGACAGCACCACCAGCGTCACCAGCGTCAGGCCGACGGCGCCGAGCGGCTCGCGCATGATGCCGCGCACGGTGCGCCACAATCCGGACAACCGGCTGCCGCCGGAAGACAGCTCAGTTGAAACTTGATCTGACACGGGGATCCAAGATACCGACCAGAATGTCGGCCGCTACGTTGACGAGGACGAAGAAGACCGTGGTGACCAGCACGGCTCCGGAGACGATGGGGTAGTTGCGCACCGAGATCGCCTCATAGACCAGCTTGCCGATGCCGGGGCGGGCGAAGACGATTTCGGCGAAAACGGAAGACGACAGCATGTGGCCGATGCCGACGCCGAGCAGGGTGATCGTGGGCAGCACGGCAATGCGCAGCGCGTAGGTGTAGACGATCCGGTGCTCTGTCAGGCCGAAGGCGCGCGCCGTGCGGATATGGCTGGCCTCCAGCGTCTCCAGCATCGAGGCGCGCACCATGCGCGAGATGTAGCCGATCCAGCCAAGCCCGACCGCCAGCGACGGCAGGATGAGGTGCTGGAGCCGGCTGGCGAGGTCGCCCGGTTCGCCGGCGCCGATCGCCGGCAGCCATTGCAGTGCGACCGCGAACACCAGCAGCGAATAGATGGCGACGACGAAGGACGGCACCGCGATCATCGCCACCGAAAGAACCCCGATCACCTGATCGACAAAGCCGCCTCGGCGCACCGCGGCGATACAGCCAAGCGGGATGCCAAGCGCCACCGACCAGGTGATGCCGCCGACCACCAGCGCCAGCGTGAACGGAAGCTGCTCGATCACCACGTCCAGCACCGGCCGGTTCGACAGAACCTCGGTGCCCAGGTCACCGCGCAGGACCGATCCGTAGAAGTGCAGGAACTGCCGCCACACCGGCTGGTCGAGGCCCATGCGTACGCGCAGCGCCTCCATCATCTCCGGCGTCGCGCGTGGCCCCAGCGCGACGGAGGCCGGGTCGCCGGGAATGAGGTAGACCATGGCGAACATCATCATCATAGCGACGCTGATGATGATGGCGCCAAGCCACAGACGCTTGAGGGCGTAGCGGATCATTTTCGGTACCTGTCGGACGGTCTTTGGTGGGGGCGAGCCCCGCCCTCCGATATCATGCCGGTTTGAAGCCGGTGAACACGGGCTCGCCGTTCGGCTTCAGGCCGGCCACAAGCGTGTCTCGATTCATGATGCCGGTGACCTCATGCGTCAGGAAAACGTAGTTGCCGTTCTCCTCCATCAGGTCCTGCAGCTTCTTGTAGATGACATCGCGTTTCGCCGGGTCGAGCTCGACCATGCCTTCGGCATTGAGCTTGTCGAATTCCTCGCTGGAAAACCGCTCCCAGTTCCAGACGCCGATCTGGTCGCGGGTGAACCAGGCAGTCGCCCAGCTCGGATCCGGCTGCATGGAGAAGCGGCTGATGATCATCTGCAGCTTCTTCCAGTAGTCGCCTTCCTTGGCGCCAAGCGTCCAGAAGGTGCCGCTGTCGTTCTGCTTGATCTCCACATTGAGGCCGACATCCTGCAGGTTCGACTGCACGACCTGCGCCGCGGTCAGCCGCTCGGTCTTGTTGAGGATGTCGAGCGTGATCGTCGTGCCGGCCAGCCCCTCCTTGGCGATCATGTCGCGGGCGCGGTCTGGGTCGAAATCGAAAAGGTTCTTCTCGCGATGGCCGGGCAGGCCGGGCGCGATGATGCCGGTGGCGGTTGCGGCGGCGCCGAAATAGGCAGCATCGACCACCGCCTTGCGGTCCACGGCGTACTGAACCGCGCGGCGCATGTTGAGATTGTTGAAGGGAGCGACATCCTGGTTCATGCCGAGCCAGACAAAGGCCAGCGAAGGCTTCTCCACCACTGTCGTCTTCGGCGGCGGCGTCTGCTTCAGGCGCGAGATCGAGGAGACCGCGGTCCAGGTGTAGTCGAGGTCGCCGGCCTCATAGCCGAGTTCGGCGGTCTTCTCGTCCTCGATCGGATGAATGTGGATTTCCGCGAAGGCACCTTGCTCGTACTTCCAGTCGGGATTGCGGACCAGCACCGTGCGCTGCTTGGGCAGCCATTCCTTCAGGATGTAGGGGCCTGACTGAGCCACTGGCTTGACGCCCATCTTGCCACCGAGCTCGGTGATGGCGCGCTTTGACAGGATGGTGCCGGACGGCGTCGGCAAAGTCGACGTCCACAGCGGCGCGAAGGCTTGTTTCAGGTGGATCAGCCCCGACAGCTTGTCCTTGACCTCGACTTCCTTGAGCGTTGCCCAGTCGCCGGAATAGGGGCTCTTGTTGGCTGGGTCGGCGATGCGTTCGATCGAAAACTTGACGTCTTCGGCCGTCATCTGGCCGTAGCCATCGGTGAAGCCGATATTGTCGCGCAGCTGGAAGGCGACGGTCAGCGGATCGAGCTGCTTGATCGTTTCCGCCGCCATCGGCCGCCAGCCCCAGCTGTCGCCAGGCGTGGTGACGACGAGGCCGGCGAAGATGACGCTGGTGATGTCGCCTTCAGGCGCCGCCAGCCGGAAGCAAGGGTCGAGCGTCTGGATGTCGGCGTAGGAGCGCACCTTGAGGATCGGCCCGTCGCTCGACCAGGAAACTTTTGGATTGACCATTGAGGCGAGGCCGAAAGCGCCGGCTGCGGCGAGCAGGCTGCGGCGCGAAACCCTGGTGTCGGCTAGAATGGACATGCTCTACCCCTCAGCTGTTTTCGTTGTCTTGTTTTCAGGCCGCAGGCCATTCTCCAAGCCGGGCCGAATGTGTCGGTCCGCTAAAACTGCTAATAATAGACATCTATGTCTAGCGAAAATTTTGCCGGCACGTCCGAATCTTGGATACGGACGATCTTGCGGAAAATCTCGACATCTGTTCCGACCGCCGCCGGCGCGTCGACTTGGGCAAGTCACGGGCGGAATGTGATCGCGCAGACGATATGGCCTGGCCCGCCATTCGGTGGGGCCTGGATCAAGAGCTGTAGCGGAGATAGGCCTCTCGGCCGCCGCTCACTTCCAGATTTCAGCCGCCAGGCGCATGAAATTGCCGCCCAGGACATCGCGCACGGTCTGCTCGGACTGGCCGCGGCGCAGAAGAACCTCGGTCAGTTCGCGCATCTGACCTGGAGCCGCGTAGGTCGTCGCCCCCTCCGGATATTCGCTCTTGGGCCAGAATTGCGGATTGTCGGAAATGATGCGGTCGATGCCTTTGACATCAACCGGAAAGGCGTAGTCCAGTCCGATGCCGACATGATTTGGGCCAGCCAGGTCGACGAGATATTCGATGTGGTCAGCCAGCCTGTCCGAGTCCGTGCGTCCCTCTCCCAGGAAACGATTGAGCCCGACGATCGCGACGATGCCGCCGGTGCGCGCGCAGGCCTTGATCTGCTCGTCGGTGATATTGCGGCCATGGCCGCACAAGGCCTTGGCGTTGGAGTGCGAGAAGATGACTGGCCGGTTGGAGTATTCCATCACCTCCATCGAGGTGCGATAGCCGGTGTGGGTGACGTCGACGAACATGCCGAGACGGTTCATCTCGTCGATGACCTCGCGGCCGAACGCCGTCAGGCTGGTCTCGACATCGTGGCAACCGCCGCCGGCCAGATTGTTCCTGTTGTACGCAAACAGGATCTGGCGGACGCCCAGATGGTGATAGAACTCGACCATCTCGACGCGGCCGTCGAGCGCGTTCATGCCCTCGATGTCGAAGGTGATCGCCAGTTTGCCTTCAAGCTTGGCCTTGCGGATTTCCGCGACGGAGGAGACCAGCGTGTAGTGCTCGGGATTGGCAAGGATCCAGTGGCGGAAATTTGCGAGCGTCCGCACGGTCTGCTCCCAGGGCAACAGGTCGAAGCCGACATCGATCGACAGATAGTCGATGCCGGCGTCGCGCCAGATCTGCAGATTGTTCAGGTCCGCCGCCGGGTCCGGCATGAAGCCGGAATGCGCGTCCCATATGATTTCACTGTCGAAAATGGCCTGGGCGGCTGTCGAAACGCTCACTTTTTCCTCGCTCTCTCGGCGACACAACACAACGGAAAGCCGGATCAAGCGGCGTTCCGGACGTGTGATCCAGATGCAGTGCGCATCAAGTATCAGGCCACAGACACATGTGTCTAGACAGTCCGGGACGAGCCTGTATGGTCGCCGTCGCTGTATGTCGCTCCGACCGGAACATCGGCAAAAGGGAGAACAAAGATGAGTTCAAACGGAAGCCATGGCGGCAGCGATAGCAGGCATATCGCGGTGATTGGCGGCGGCATCATCGGCTGCAGCGCGGCTTTCCATCTGCTGCGGTCCGGCGTGCGCCGGGTGACGGTCATCGATGCCGGCCAGCCGGGTGCCGCAACCACAAGCGCCGGTGCTGGCTTCGTCTCCCATTGGTCCGCCGGCATGATCCCGCTCGGTGAAGAGGGCTTTCAGCTGCAGCAATATGGCCTCGATTTCTATCGCAGGCTGCACGAGGTCGGCGCCGAGATTGGTTATCGGCCGAACGGCACCTTGATCATGGCGCTGACCGAGGACGGGCGCGAACGCTTCGTCCGCCCGGTGCTGGATTCTCCCTATGCGCCGCCGGAAATGCAGGACCTGGACGCCGTGCAGATCGGGCAGAAGATGCAGGGCCTCATCGATCCGGCCCGGGTCCATTCGGCGGCCTACAATCCGCACGGCATCCAGCTCGACACCAAGCTGGCGATGGGGGTGCTGACCGGCCAGATCAGCGAGCTCGGCGGCGTCTTCCGCAGCAACACACGCGTGACTGCCGTCCATGATGCCGGCGACCGGGTGACGATCGAGACCGACCAGGGCGGTCTTGAGGCTGATGGCGTGATTGTTGCCGCCGGCGCCTGGAACAACCAGGTCCTGTCAGGCCTTGGCTGGCAGTTGCCGCTGCTGCGCGTCGTTGCAACGCGCATCGTCACCGACGACCGTGGGCTGCCATCGACCATTCCCACCGTCCAGTGCCGCGAATTGCGGCTGTGGCTGCGCGAGACATTCGGCGCCATAATGTGGGGAACCGGCCGGCACTACAAACCTCTCAACAAGACGAACGACAGCGAAATCGAACCCGGCCAGCCGCACAATATCGGGCTGATGCAGGAAACCTCCGAGCAGGAGCTTGCCGAGTTGCAGACGGTGTTCCCGCCGCTGCGCGGTTCGACGATCGCGAGCTGGGCGCAAGGCGTGCCGTGCTACACGCCCGACAACAACCTTATCGTCGGCAAAGTCCCCGGCAGCGACAATATCGTGGTCGTCGGTGGCGACAATGAGAGCGGCGTCACCCATGGACCGGGTCTTGGCCGGCTCTCTTGCGAACTGGTTCTCGGGCAGACCCCGTTCGTTTCCGTCGAGCGGTTCCGTGTCGATCGCTACGCCTCCAACGCCTTCAAGTCGGAAGCCGAGATCGAGGCCGCCATGCCGGCCTGGGGCGCGCGTCACGAGGCGTCGCGGTTTGGTCGCGAGGCCTGATCGTCAGCTGCCCCCGGCGCTTGCCTGCAAGCTGTCGCCGACGCTGCCGAGCAGCGCCTGCGCCACCGCCCTGACAACCGGGCCGGCGTTCTTCCTCATGACGATGTGGAAGGAGCCGGCGTGGCGCCGCGAGGTCTTGGTCAGCCGGACGAGCTGGCCGCGGCGCAGATGCTCGTCGGCAAATCCCGCCCAGGCGAGCGCCGCGCCGCGCCCGGCGATGGTTTCGTGTATCATCGACATGTAGCCGGTGAACCGAGGTCCGTCGAGTTTCCGGTCGGTTCCGACCCACGATTGCCAACTGTCGATCGCGCCCGGCGGCGTCACCTGATGCAGCAGCGGCACTGCCAGGAAAGCCTCAGGCTCTTCCGAGGCGAGCGCCGGATAACGCGCCAGGAACGCCGGCGCGCAAACCGGGAACCACTCACCCTCGAGCAGTTTTTCGGTCACGAAGTCGGGCCATTGCCCGGCTTCGCCGAAACGGATCGACAATGCCACTTCAGGCTGGTCGAAATCCCTGTAGTCGGTGGATGTCTGCAGCAGCACCCGGCCATCGGCAACCTGCGATGTGATGAGGCCGAAGCGCGGCATCAGCCATGCCTGCGCGAAGTCGTGGCTGCAGCCGACCACGAATGTATCGCTGTCGTGCGCGGTCAAATCCTCGACCGCTTGCCTGATGGTGCCGAGACCCTCGCGGATCGCTTCGGCCAGCGTGTTGCCGGCCCCGGTGACGGCGACGCGGTTGCCTCTGCGCGTGAACAGCTCGACCGACAGCTGGCGCTCGAGATTGGCGACATGCCTGCTGACCGCCGATTGTGCGATGTTGAGCTCCTGTGCGGCCAGCGTCAGCCCGCCATGCCTGGCGGCAGCCTCGAAGACGACCATGGCGTTCAGCAGGGGAAGCGATGTCTTGAGGGTTTTCACGATCCAAACCTGCTTTCATGCCTTTTCGATATGAATGTCTATCATTTCTGTATTTGCTGCAAGCCTTTCCGCATCGCACACTCTATCGAAACGTCATTCGAACGCCAGCGAGCAGAAAGGTGTTTGCCGTGCAGGCCTACACATCGAACAGCCAGCCTATCGACAGAAGCGAGACCGTCAGGCTGATCGACCGGCAACGTCCGGACTGGTCGCTGGAACAGGCCTTCTACGCGGCCCCTGCCATCTTCGCGCTGGAACGGGACTTGTGGTTTCCGCGTCAATGGATGCTTGTCGCCCATGCCAGCGAGGTCCCAGAAAAAGGCCGCTACATCGTGCGCCAGCTTTTCGACGAGGAGATCATCGTCGTGCGCTTCGACGACGGCGAGGAGGACATCGCGGCCTACTACAATGTCTGCACCCATCGCGGCTCGCGGCTCTGCGCCAAGGATGGTCGCGGCAAGCTTCTGGTCTGCCCCTACCATGCCTGGTCGTTCAGGCTGACCGGCGAGTTGCAGTCACGGCAGGATCTACCGGAAAGCGTCGATCCGGAAGCGCTGGGACTGCACCGCGTACCCTGCAAGAGTTTCGGCGGCCTCGTGTTCTGCGGCCTTGATGCCAATTCGCTGCCCGACATCCAGCCTGTCGCGGACGGGCTGACCGGCGGCTTGCGCGAAAACGGCCTTGACCGTGCACGCATCGTCGCGCGCAAGAACTATCTCACCAAGGCGAACTGGAAGCTGGTGCTCGAGAACTTCCTCGAATGCTATCACTGCCGGCCGGCCCACCCCGAATATTACCGCGTCAACGGCCATGTCAAAGTGACCGCGACCCGCGACGCCGACAAGGCGGTCGAGTGGCAGAATGAAATCGAGGCCTGGCACAGCGTCATCGGCGATGCCGAGTTCCACAAGGGCGCGTGGCAGGCTGGCGACCTCGACACGATGCCGTTTGCCATGCACCGCAAGCCGATCGGATCCGGCCGCAACACGCTGTCCAATACAGGTGAGGGGGTCTCATGCCTGATGGGCGGCCGTCACGCCTATGATGGTGGCGAAAGCGGCTTCCGCCTCGGACGCCTGTCGTTTGCAAGTGCTGCCAATGATTATGTCACGCTGTTCCAGATGATACCGCGCAGCGCCACGGAAACCGACGTCATTCTGACCTGGCTCGTCGACAAGGACGCCGATGGCGACATCGACGCCGATGCGATCAGCTGGATGTGGGACGTCACCACGGTGCAGGACAAGAAGATCACCGAGGACAATGCCGACGGCATCATGTCGCGCGCCTACCGGCCGGGTCCCTATACGCCGCTGGAAAGCCAGACCTCGTTCTTCGTGCAGACCTATCTGTCAGAACTGCGTTCGCTGATCACCGGCACGCGCGGCGCACCGATCAGCCAATGGTCTGCGCCGAAGGAACTTTTCGCCTCGCCGAAAGCGGCGAGTTGCAACACGCGCCTCTGACCCGCAGCCGAAGATGCCTCTTTGAGGCGTCGCGTTCCGATGCCATATGAAGGTGGCCGACGGAATGTTGCGGGAGAGGTGGTCATGACCAAAGGTTCGGATCTGTTCGTCGCGGCCCTCGAGAACGAAGGGGTCGAGCGGATTTTCGGCATTCCGGGCGAAGAAAATCTCGATATCGTCGAATCCATCCGCCGCTCCTCGATCCAGCTGATCCTGACCCGCCACGAGCAGGCAGCCGCTTTCATGGCCGCCACCTATGGCAGGCTTACCGGCAAGCCGGGTGTGTGCATCACCACGCTTGGCCCGGGCGCGCTCAACCTTTCGACCGGTTCGGCCTATGCGCTGCTCGGCGCGATGCCGATGATCATGATCACCGGCCAGAAAGGCATCCTGTCATCCCGGCAGGCGCGCTTCCAGATCGTCGACATCGTCGCGGCGATGAAGCCGCTGACCAAGCTGTCGCGTCAGATCGTTTCGCCGAAGATGATCCCCTCGTTGGTTCGCGAAGCTTTCCGTGTCGCCCAGGAAGAGCGTCCCGGCCCCGTACATCTTGAATTGCCGGAAGACATTGCGGCGGCCGAGTGTGAACCGGTAGCACTCGTGCCAACGCATCCGGTCGAACTGCCGCTGGCCAGCCCGGGCGCGCTTGATCGCGCCGCCCGTATGATCATGGAAGCCAGGCGTCCGCTGCTGATGTTTGGTGCGGCGGCGTCGCGACCGCGCGTGACTCCCGATGTCGCCCAGTTCGTGCTGCGGACGCAAATTCCCTATTTCACCACGCAGATGGGCAAGGGCACCGTGCCTGGCGGCACGGAGCTCTATATGGGAACGGCAGCCCTTTCGGAGCGCGACTATGTGCACGAGGCCATCGAACAGGCCGATCTGATCATCACCGTCGGTCACGACACGGTAGAGAAGCCGCCCTTCATCATGGGGGCGAAGGGGCCGAAGGTCATTCATGTCGGCTACCATTCAGCCGATGTCGAGCAGGTCTATTTCCCGCAAGCCGAAATCGTCGGCGACCTCGGTCCTTCGCTGGCGCTGCTGGCCGACCGCATCGAGGGCAAGGTCCCCAATGCACAGGCCTTGCTGCCGCTGCGGGAAGGCATTCTGAGCCGCATCGCCGCGCGCGCCACCGAAGATCGCTTCACGCCGCAGCGCATCGTGCATGACGTGCGCGCCGTGATGCCGGCGGATGGGATTCTTGCCCTCGACAACGGCATGTACAAGATCTGGTTCGCGCGCAACTACCGCACCCGCATGGCAAACACGATCCTGCTCGACAATGCGCTGGCCACGATGGGCGCGGGCTTGCCGTCGGCGATGATGGCGGCACTGCTCTATCCGCAGCGCCGTGTCATGGCCATCTGTGGCGATGGCGGCTTCATGATGAACAGCCAGGAACTGGAGACCGCCGTCAGGCTCAAGCTCAATCTCGTCGTCCTGCTGCTCGAAGACCATGCCTATGGCATGATCCGCTGGAAGCAGGCGGTCGACGAATTTCCGGATTTCGGCATGACCTTCGGCAATCCCGACTTCGTCAGATATGCCGAGGCCTACGGAGCCAAGGGGACAAGAGTTGGCGAGATCGCCGATTTGCGGCAGGCGCTGGAACGGGCCTTCACCGGCGGCGGCGTGCACCTCGTCGTCGTGCCCATCGACTATTCCGAAAACACCAGGGTGCTTGTCGACGAATTGCGCGAGCGGCTGCCTGCGCCGCAAGCGAGCTGACGGCGGCAAAGCCGCCGTCAGGATTACCTGGAGCTGTTGCCGAAGCGCCTACAGTTTGCAGTAAGGGGTGGCCGGCGCGATCGTCCCGAAATCCTTGGCGATCTCATAGCTGATGCCGTCTGCGGCCGCCTTGCCGACATAGGAATGGCAGAGCGTGTGGTTGTTGCTGGCATCGACCCGGATCTTGCCTTGCGGCGCGTCGAACTCGATCGTCGGCAGCGCCTTGAGCACATCATCGTCCTTCAGCGATCCGGCCTTCTCGGCGGCCAGGGCGTAGAGATGCAGGCCGTTGTAGCCGGCTTCGCCGATGCCGTTGACCATCTTCTCCTTGCCGAACTTCTCGCGGAAGCTCGCGATGAACTTCTTGTTGACCGGATTGTCGAGCGCCATCCAGTAAGGCTGCGGTGCGTAGGTGCCGGCCGCGACGCCGGGCGGCAGCGCGTCCTTGTTGAAGACCTCGTCGAGCGGTGCGATCAGCGGCTGCTTGATATCGAAGCTGCGATACTGCTTGAGCTGGGTGACGGCGTCGTTGCCGACCACCATCGACCAGACGACATCGGGCTTCAGCGACTTGATCTTCTGGAAGGCCGGGCCGAAATCCGTGGTGCCGAACGGATAGTAGTCGGCGCCGATGATCTTGCCGCCGGCCTTTTCGTAAGCCGCCGTGATCGCCTCGGTCATCTTCTGCGGCCAGGCATAGTCGGAGGCCATGACGTAGATGGTCTTGCCGAGGGTCTCGGCCACCCACGGCATCATCGGGTCGACCTGCTGCATCGGGATCGGGCCGGTGGCGACGAAGTAGCGGTTGCATTCGCCGCCCTCGAAATTGGTTGGGTAGAAGAACAGCTTCTTGGCCTTCGAGGTCACCGACAGCGTAGCACTTCGCTCCGGCGAAATGATCGTGCCCATGACCACGTCGACCTTGTCTTCGTTGATGAGCTTGCGCGCCTTGTCGATGGAACCCTTGGTCGTGGTCTGGTTGTCCTCGATGAACAACTCGACCTGGCGCCCGCCAATGCCATTGGCGGCGTTCAGTTCGGCGGCGGCGAGCTTGTAGCAATTGAGCAGCGTCTCGCCGAGGATCGCCTGCAGCCCGGTGATCGGGATCGACAGGCCGACCTTGACGGTGTCGGCGGCGCGCAGGACCGACGGCGCACCGACCATGGCGAAAGCGGCCGCGGCGCCGCCGGATTTCAAGACAGTTCTTCTGCTTATCATTGTTGTGTTCCCTTCCAGTCCCAGGCGCGCCCCATGCACGCCTTACAAGTCAACAAGCTCCCAGGCGCGCTTCAGGCGCGCCTTATAGGGCCAACAGATCCTTCAGCAGGGTCTCGTCGGCGAACGCCTCCGGCGCGCCTTCATGGACGATCCTGCCCTTCTCCATCACCAGGCAGCGGTCCGATGCCTTGAGAACGAGATCGAGATTCTGCTCGACCAGCACGATCGCGATGCTGCGTTTGCGCGCGATGCGCGGCACCAGCTCGGCGATCGACTGCACGATGTTCGGCTGTATGCCTTCCGAAGGCTCATCGAGCAGCAGCACCGACGGCAGGCCGCAGAGCGCGCGGCCGATCGCCAGCATCTGCTGCTGGCCGCCCGAAAGCGTGCCGGCGACCTGCGCTTCGCGCTCGCGCAGGATCGGAAAATAGCCGAAGATGTCGGCCGAAATGCCGCCGTCGCCACGGTCCTTGGCAGCGCGGGTGCCGACCTCCAGGTTTTGCCGCACCGTCAGCTGGTTGAAGATCCCGCGCCCCTGCGGCACATGCGCAATGCCTGCCCGCGCGCGGCGGAAGGCCGGCGCGTTCGTGAGGTCCTTGTCACCGAGAACCACCGCGCCACCGCTCGCTCGCAAGCCGCCGGCGATGACGCGCAGCAGCGTCGTCTTGCCGGCGCCGTTACGGCCGAGCAGGCCGACGACTTCGCCTGGCGCGACACTGAGGTCGATGCCGTTCAGCACCGGGAGCGGGCCGTAGCCGGCTGACACCGCCATTGTCCGCAGCATGATCAGCGCCTCCCCAGATAGACATCGCGGACCATTTCGTCGGTCTCGATGTCATGGAAAGGACCGCTGCGCAGGCGGCGTCCCTGATGCAGCACCAGCGTCTCGCAGTTCAGCGCCCGTACGAAGCGGATATCGTGTTCGACGGCGACGATCGAGAACTCGCCCTTTAGGCGTAGCAGCATATCGGCCGTCGCCAGCGTCTCCTGCGGCGTCATGCCGGCGGTGGGTTCGTCGAGCAAAAGCAACCGCGGCTCGATTGCCAGCGCCATGCCGATCTCCAGCCATTGCTTCTGGCCATGCGCGAGTTCGCCGGCCGGTGTGGCGGCGCGATTGCTCAGCGCGACCAATTCCAGCAATTCGCCAACCGGGCGCACAGGCGAGGGCGCCCCCCAGCGGGCGACCTTCACATTGTCTTCCACCGAGAGGCTCGGGAAGACGGACGGGATCTGGAACTTGCGCGCGATGCCGAGCCGGGCGATGCGATGCAGCGGCAGGCCGGCTATGTCGTGGCCGAGGAAGCGCACGCTGCCGCTGGTCGGGCGCAGCGTACCGGTCAACACATTGAGGAAGGTGCTTTTGCCGGCGCCGTTCGGGCCGATGATGCAGCAGAGTTCCTTGTCGCGTACAGTGAGGTTCAGGGCCTCCAGCGCCTGCAGCCCGCCAAAGCGGATGCCGACATTTTCGGCCTGGAGCAGGATGTCGCTCATTGTGCGCGCCTCCCGCCTTTGAACAGGGCTTTCAGTCGCGCGTAGATCGACAGGATGCCGTCCGGCAGGACGAAGACGATGATGACGAAGACACAGCCGAGCAATAGCGGCCACAGGCTCGGGTTGAAACTGCTGATCGTCTGCTGCGCACGCTGGATGAAGATGGCGCCGAGCACCGGCCCCAGCAGCGTGCCGCGCCCGCCGACCGCCACCCAGACGATGACTTCCGTCGACAGAAGCAGTCCGGACAGATCCGGTGCCACCAACCCCGCCATGCAGACATAGAGCGCGCCGGCAAGGCCGGCGATCGCCGCCGACAGGACGAAGGTGACGAGCAGCCGCAACGGCGCATTGTGGCCGAGCGCTGCTGCCCGGACTTCATTGTCCTGTATGGCGGTCAGCACCGTACCCCAGCGGCCACGGCTGATCGACCACAGCGCCAGCACGGTCACCGCGACGATGGCCGAGACGAAGATGTAGCTGGGCAGGTCCTGGCTGAGATCGACGTGCAGCCCGCCGACATCGAAGGCAATCGGCGGAATGCCGATCAGCCCGCTGTCGCCGCCGGTGACCGAGCTCCAGGAGACCGCCGCCTGCTGGCAGATGACGCCCATGGCCAGCGTGACGATGGTGAAATAGCTGCCACGGATGCCGCCGAAAAACAGGAAGTAGCCGATGATGGCGGAGACCAAGGCCGCACCGGCCACCGCACCGATGATGCCAAGCAGGCTGGCGAAGGAGATCGCATCGTTGAGCGTGATCAGCGCCATGATGTAGCCGCCGATGCCGAAAAACGCAGCGTGGCCGAAACACAGGATTCCAGTGCGGCCCCAGAAGAAGTCGAGGCTCGCGGCGAACAGGCCGAAGATCAGCGCGTCGCGGATCACGGTCAGCTGATACCCGCCGACAAAGAACGGATAGATGATCGCGAGCGCCACGCAGGCGGCGAAGATCAGCAGCCAGTTGCGGTCGCGGGCGATCATCGCGACGCTCCGTTGAACAGGCCGTTGGGCCGAAGCCGGACAGCGACGATGGCCGCCAGCAGCACGACCGCCTGCGCCAGCGACGGCGAGATCTGATAATTGAGGATGCTGGTCAGCCCGCCGACGAAGACGCTGCCGGCGACGAGGCCGCCGATCGAGCCGACGCCGCCGACAATGACGACGAAGAAGGCGTTGGCGAGATAGTTCACCCCCATCTGCGGCAGCACGATCGCCAGCGGCGCGACCAGTCCGCCGGCGAGCCCGGCGATGGCCGCGCCGAAGGTGAAGGCGATGGCGTAGGTGCGCCGCGTGTTGATGCCGACGCCCTCGGCCATTTCGCGGTTCTGGATGACGGTGCGGATGTCGAGACCGAAGGACGTGCGGCTGATCAGCAGGATGACGCCGAGCAAGGTCAGCATGGCGATGCCGATCAGGATCAGCCGATAGGCCGGGTAGACGGTGAAGAAGAGGTCGAGCGTGCCCTCGATAGGCGGCGTCACCGGCTTGGCGCCGAGACCGAAGATCAGTTCCAGCCCTTGCTGCAGGATCAGGCTGACGCCCCAGGTGGCAAGCACAGTTGAGACCGGCCTGGAATAGAGATGGCGGATGATGGCGAATTCGAGGATGCAGCCGATCACCGCGCCGCGATGGGGGCAGCCGCCAGCCCTAGCCAGAACGAGCCACCCATGCTCTGGACGAAATAGACCGCGAAGGCGCCGACGGTGACGAACTCGCCATGTGCCAAATTGGTCACGTTCATCAGGCCGAAGCTGATCGCCAGCCCGAGCCCGACCAGCATCAGGATACTGATCAGCGTCAGCGCATTGAGCAGCGTGGTGATGACGAAATCCATCGCGTCAAGCCGCACTGGCGAGACGTTGGCGCAGGCCGGCGAGCAGGCCTTCGGCGGCATCGATCACCGCGGCCTGATGAAGCTGCAGGTCTTGCCCGGCCCATTCGTCGATATGGTCCGACAAAGGGTCGACCACTTCGGTACGGTGATTGGCTAGCGTCTCGATGACGGCATGGCCGCAGAACGGCACATAGCCCTCGGAGTAGCCGCCTTCATGGGTCATCATCAGGCGCCCTTGCGAGGTCTCGGCGGCCAGCGCAACCATGCGCGCGGCGAGACGCCTGAAGCATTCGCTGTTGAGCATCATGCGGCCGAGTGGATCGAAGCCGGACGCATCGAAGCCGGAGGCGACGATGACGAGGTCCGGTCTGTAGGCGCGCAGTGCCGGTGCGACAACGCGGTCGAAAGTCGCTTCATAAGCACCGGTGCCGCTGCCGGCCGGCAGCGGGATGTTGATGTTGAAGCCCTCGCCGGCATCTTTCCCGTTGTCGGCCAGCGCACCGCGCCCGGTCGGATAGAGATTGTCCTGGTGCACGGAAATGGTCAGAACCGACGGGTCGGAATAGAACACCGTCTCGGTGCCGTTGCCGTGATGCACATCCCAGTCGACTATCGCCGCGCGCCCGAGCAAGCCTTCATGCTGCAGCCGGCGGACAGCGACGCCAATGTTGGAGAACAGGCAGTTGCCCATCGCCTGGTCGGGCTCGGCATGGTGTCCCGGCGGCCGCGCCAGCGCATAGGCATTGTCGACGCGGCCGGTCAGCACGGCGCGCATCGCGGCATAGGTGGTCCCGGCCGACAGCAGCGCGATGTCAAAACTGTTGAGGCCGATCGGCGCCTGCGGCCCGGCGAAACCGGAGCCGCGTTCGCTGAGCATGCGAATATCGTCGACATGGCGTTGCGTGTGCACGCGCAACAGGTCGTCGACCGAGACCGGCTCGGGGATGATCGGCACCAGATGCCGCGACAGGCCGCTGACCTGGATGAGGTTGTTCAGCCGGCGCTTGGAGCCAGGGGATTCCAGATGCCGGCCGGGTTCCACGAAACGGCCGGGCGGCATCATGTCGGCGCTGGAGCCGGTGTCATGCCACATCAGCTGTTCGTGAAAAACGTAGCCTGTCGCCATGCGCAGCGTCCTCTGAAAACCAGGTGACGCTAGCAGGCTAACGATCAGATGGCCCGACCCGAAAGTGGGGTCGCGCCTCTTATCTATGCCCCTCCTTTCGGAGGGGTATGGGCGCCTGCAGATCCTTGCGCGGCGCGCACCGCCTGCACCCGGTTGGTCACCGCGAGCTTGCCGAAAATGTTCTTCAGATGCCATTTCACCGTGGTCTCGCTCACCGACAACGCCAAGGCGATATCGCGGTTGGACATGCCCTCGGTGAGATAGCGCAGCAGTTCGGCCTCGCGCTGGGTGAGCTGTTCCTTCTCGGCGGCTGGTGCGGCCAGCTTGCGCGTCGCGACAGGCATCGCCTGCGCGGCATCGATGATGCGCGACGCATAGGCTGACAGTGCGGGATCGGTCTTCGCCTGGGCCGCGCGCAGCCGCATCAACCCTTCGACAACAGGCCTTCCCTCGTCGACGAAAGAGCGGATGAAGCCGGAGGGTTGGGCGAGACGCAACGCATTGAGGAGATTGCGGTCGGCCTCGCGTTGGTCGTGGAAGGCGCTGGCCGCCTTGGCGCGCAGGATCAGCGCCAATATATGGCGGCGCATGCGCCCGCTGTCTTTCGTGCGCTCGAGCAGCGCGTCGAAAACCCCCGCGGCAGCGGCATAGGATTTCTCGGCCGTCAGCAGGCGGCCCTCGGCAAAGAACTCGAACTCGTTGGCGGTAGTGATGACCACCGAAGCCTCGGTCCCTTCGCCCCGATGCTCGGCCAGCAGCGCACGCGCCTCGGCAATACGGTTCTGGTCGAGCAGCACACGTATGCGGTCATGCACGATCATCGATGCCAGGCGGCGATACACCGTGCCATGTACGCGTTGATAGACGCGCTCAAGCATATCCAGTGCCGCTTCGGTGCGACCGGTCAGCTGCAGCACGCGGGCATAGGTCGGCACGCTGGCCAGGGGATAGACGATGACCGCCGCGCCCTCGATCTGCGGTCCGAGATTCTCGACCAGGGTCAGCGCTTCGCCCGACGCATTGGTCTCATAGGCAAGTTCCGCAAGCAGCGTGCCGGCCAGGGCCTCGGCATAGGAGTTTGCACCGATCCGCGCCCGAGCCTCGATGATCGCGTTGCGCAGCAGCCGCTCGGCGGCGGGCAAGCGGCCCGCCGAACGCTCGATCACGGCCATGTAGCAATTGGCAATGGTGACGCCGAGCAGGCTGCCGCTTCGCTCATGCGCCCGGCGTGCCGCATCGATGGCGGCGCGTGCGCCGTCGAGGTCACCCAGCGCATAGAGGTTGTAGCCAATGACATTGGCGGTCGCGCCCTCCATGAACCAGGCATCGGGCGCGATGACGCGCAGGGCCGCAAGGGCTGTGGCGCGCGCCTGATCGAACTGCTCCAGCGTGCTGTGAACGGCGGCGGCGAGAACCACGAGCTCGGCCTCGATCGTTGTGCCGGTCATCGTGCCCGGGTCGTTGCTGTCGGTCGGTCCGGCTTCGACCAGCTTGCGCGCATTGCTCAGCGTCTGTTGGGCAATCTCCGGCTGGCTGCTGTGCACCGCCAACCACAGCACGACCAGCTGCAGCCGAATGCGCTGGTCGATCAGCTTCCTCGGCAGCAGTGCCAGCAGCTGGCGCACGTAGAGAAGCTGGCACTGGGCGATGAGGTCGAGCGCATTGTTCTCCACGAACACCGCCGCGCGGGCCTGGTCGCCGGCGGCCAGCGCGTGCCCGATCGCCTCTGTCAGCATCTTGCGCTCGCCGAACCATTCGGCAGCCGCCAGATGCAGCGGCGCGATCATCTCCGGTTCGCGCCGTTCCATTTCGCGGCTAAGGAAATCGCGGAACAGATGATGGTAGCGGAACCAGCGCCGCTCTTCGTCGAGCGGCACCAGGAACAGGTTGCGCGTCTCGATCTCGGTGATCGCCGCTTCGGCGTCGGCCGCGCGCATCACCGCCCGGCAGGGCTCGGCGCTGAAGCGTTCGAAGATCGAGCTGTAGAGCAGGAATTTTGCGATCGCCGGCGGCAGTTCCAGGAACACTTCGCCCATCAGGAAGTCGGCGACGTTTCGGTTGGCGCCGGTAAAATTGCCGATGACGGTTTCCGGTGCATGCGCGGCACTCAGTGACAAAGAGGCCAGTTGCAGGCCGGCGGCCCATCCTTCGGTGCGCGAGCACAAGGTCTCCACCGTGCCGCTGCTGACGCTCAGGCCCAGCTTGTCGTTGAAGAAAGCTTCGGCCTCGGATGAGGCGAAACGCAGATCGTCGGGGCCGATTTCGAAAACGTCGCCAAGCACCCGGAGCTTGCCGAGCTGCAGGTCGGGCAGGCTGCGTGAGCCGATGACGAAAGCAACATTTTCCGGCGCCTGCCGGGTCAGGCGCTCCATGAACCGCTTCACCGCCGGCGCCTCGACGGCGTGGTAATCGTCGAAGAACAGGGTGATGTCGGCCTCGCGCGCCGCCAGACCCGCCACAAGTGCCGCGAGCACGACATCGAGCTGCGGGATGGGGCTCGACTGGAAGGCAAGGTCGAGTTCCGCCGGGCTCTGGACCAGATGGCGCAGCGCGCCCACCAGATGCGATAGGAAGGCGCCCTCATCATTGTCCGTCGCCTCGCAGGACAGCCATGCCGTCAGCCTGCCGTGGCGTGCGATTTCCGCAGCCCATTGCGCCATCGTCGTCGATTTGCCGAAGCCGGCGGGCGCGGCGAACAGCACGATGCGCGTGTCGATATGACGCGCCAGCGTCGACAGAATGGTCTCGCGGCGCACCCATCGGCGATGGTGCGGCGACGCTTGGCTGACGGATTGCGGAGCTGTTCTCATCTAGGTCCGCACAGCCTGTAGCTCTCTGGGGGAGAGTCGCCGCAGCCGCTCCACTCCGCTTCGATCAGCGGAATTTGCGGTGCGGCATCGCGCGGCAAGGTTCCCTTGATACGGGGATCGTCGACGATCTCAAATCCGGTAGCGAAGGGCACGAACCCGCAGGCGCTGTAGAATCCGATGACGCTGTGATGATCGAAGCTGCTTGTATGCAGCCAGATGCGGCTCGGGTTGAGACGCCATGCGAGCTCCAGTGCCCCGGCCATCAGCCGTTTGCCGAAACCGCGGCCGGTCAGGGACGGGAACAGGCCGAAATAGGTGATCTCGATCTCGTTATTGTCGGCGGCGAAGAACTCGACCATGCCGAGATGCGCGCCGGTTTCATCATGGCCGTAGTAGAGATGCTGGCGCGGGTCGGCGAAATGCTCGGTGATTTCGGCATCGGACATTTCGGAAACGCGGTCCCACAGCCAGGGTGCGCCGATCTTGAGAAAGATCGCCCGGTAGGAAACGCAGTCGGGCGTCGTGATCCGTGTCATGCCCAAAGGGCGCGCGAGATCCGGCTGCGGCGTACGCGCTTCCATCCAGGTCACCGCATTGGCAAGCTTGCCAGCCGGCAGGCGATGGTAGCCAATGGCGAGATCGGTGATTTCGGCGGGCATCGTGTCTTCTGTGATCAACGCATTCCTCGTCATGTCTTCCAGAGATAGCAGTATCGGCTTGCTGCATCCGATGCCAACTCCCCCAAGACCATGGCAGCATCGAACGGCAAGTCCTGGACTGAAAGTTTGGCGCGCATGCCTCTTGCATTTCACAGGAATGGCATATGAGATATGATACACCATCCAGATGAAAGTGAAATATGATGCCTGAGCGGATTGCGGATGAGGCCATTCTGAGCGCAGTCGATGATGGCTTCGCCCGACAGGTCGCGTTTCTGCAAGACCTCGTGCGCTTTCCCTCCCAACGTGGCGAGGAACACCCCGCGCAGTCGTTTATGGCCGCCGCCTACGAGGCGGATGGCTACGCGGTCGACATGTGGCGCGTCGATGTCGACGTGATTCGCGACCTGCCGGGTTTTTCCCCCGTGGCGGTCTCTTACGACGATGCCTTCAACGTCGTTGCTACCCACACGCCGCGAAACGCGACCGGCCGCTCGCTGATCCTCAACGGCCATATCGATGTCGTTCCGACCGGACCGCTCGACCGCTGGGTCCGCGATCCCTACGATCCGGCGATCGAGGATGGCTGGATGCATGGCCGCGGCGCCGGCGACATGAAGGCCGGCCTGTCCGCCTGCCTCTATGCGCTGAGCGCCTTGCGTAGCCTTGGCTATCAGCCGGCCGCGAACGTGTATCTCCAGTCGGTGGTCGAGGAGGAATGCACCGGCAATGGCGCGCTTGCATGCCTGCAGCGCGGCTACCGCGCCGACGCCGCCTTCATTCCCGAGCCGCTGGAGCCGCGGCTGATGCGGGCGCAGGTCGGGCCGATCTGGTTCAGGGTCGAGGTCGACGGCGATCCGCAGCATGCGTCGGGTGCATTTTCGGCCGGCGCCAATGCCATTGAAAAAGCCTTCGTCATCATCCAGGCGCTGAAGCAGCTCGAAATCGTCTGGAACGCGCGCAAGGTCGATGATCCGCATTTCCATGATCACCCGCATCCGATCCGCTTCAACCTCGGCAAGATCGAAGGCGGCGAGTGGACATCGAGCGTTCCGGCGCGCTGTGTCTTCGAGATGCGCGTCGCCACCTATCCCGGCCAGAGGCTCGAAGACGCCAGGGCCGAGCTCGAGGCCTGCATTGCCGATGCGGCGCGCGCCGATCCGTTCCTGGCCAACCGACCACCCAAGATGACCTACAATGGCTTCATGGCCGAGGGCTATGTGCTGGAGGGCGCCGACGAGATGGAAGCGGTGCTGCGCCGCAGCCATACCGCCGTGTGGGGCGAGCCGCTGACGGAACACGTCACCTCGGCGACCACCGATGCACGTTTCTTCGGCCTCTATGCCGACACGCCGGCGATCGTCTACGGCCCGATCTGCCGCATGCCGCATGGCTATGACGAGGCCGTCGATCTCGACTCGGTGCGCAAGGTCACCCAGACGATCGCGCTGTTCATCGCCGACTGGTGTGGCCTCGAACCTATCGAGGCTAAGCCATGAATGCGGCGGTGCCCGATGCGTTCGGCGAAACACTCGCCGAGGACGCACCGGGTGTCTCCACGGCCGACGCCCTCGCCATCCTGCGCCGGCACTACGGGCTGACCGGCACCGCGCGTCCGCTGCCTGGCGAACGCGACCACAATTTCCATATTCAGACCGACGGCGAGGGCGAGTTCGTCCTGAAGATCTCCCATCCGGCGGAAGAAGCTGGCTTCACCGACTTCCAGAACAAGGCGCTCGACCACATCCTTGCGGTCGACCCCACCTTGCCGGTTCCCTCGGTGCGCAAAAGCATCGAGGATGAAGCGCAGTTCGCGGTCAGCGTCGCTGGATCGGCGCCGCGCATTATCCGGCTGGTGACCTATCTGTCCGGTCAGTTGCTGTCGCGCTCGCCGACTTCCGAGGCGCAGGATCGCAATCTGGGCATCTTCCTCGCCCGCCTCAGCCGGGCGCTGCGCGGCTTCTTCCATCCGGCCGCCGGCAACGACCTGCTCTGGGACATCCGCAAGGTCGCCAAGACACGGCCGATGATGGCGCACATCACTGATCCGAGTCGGCGGGCGATGGTCGAGCGCGCGATCGACTCCTTCGAGGAGCATGCTGCGCCGGTCATCCCGAGCCTGCGCGCGCAGATCGTCCACAACGACATGAATTCCTACAATGTGGTGATGGATGCTTCGCGGCCGGAGGTCGTGAGCGGCATTCTCGATTTCGGCGACATGATCCATTCGCCGCTGATCTGCGACCTCGCCATCGGCGCCGTCTACCGCTGGCCGGCGGAAGGCCATCCGCTGGCACCGGCAGCGCGCTTTGTCGCAGGTTATCAGTCGCTCCAACCACTGGAGGAGGAAGAGATTGGCATTCTCTTCGATCTGATCCGTGCCCGACTTGCGCTCATCGTCAACATCGCCAGTTGGCAGGCCGAGCGTTTCCCGGCCAAGCGCGACTACGTGCTGCGCCTCGCCACCGAGGTCTGGGCTTCGCTTGAAAAGCTTGATGGTCTGTCGTCCACCGATGCCCGCCGCTATTTTCTCGACCATTCCAATCCGGAGTAGATGCTCGTGCCCCAGTCCTCGCCGTATCCCGCAAATGCCGACGCGGCTGCATCGGAGCGCGCGCTGCTCGAACGCCGCGCCAGGCTGCTCGGGCCGACCTACCGCGCCTTCTACCGCAACCCTATTCATCTGGTGCGCGGCAGCGGTGTGTGGCTCTACGATGCCCAGGGCCGCAAGTTCCTCGACGCCTACAACAACGTCGCCTCGGTCGGCCACTGCCATCCGCGCGTCGTCGAGGCACTGTCCGGGCAGGCCGCAACGCTCAACACCCACACACGCTATCTCAGCGAGATCATCCTCGATTACGCGGAAAAGCTTCTCGGCACCGTTCCGGCCCATCTCGGCCACGCGATGTTCACCTGCACCGGCAGCGAGGCGAACGACCTTGCCATCCGCATTGCCCAGCATTCCAGCGGCGGCACCGGGGTGATCATCACCGATTTCGCCTATCACGGCGCCACCATAGCGACGGCGCAACTGTCGCCGGCGGCGGTCGGGGCAAAGGGGGTACCAGCGCACCACCGCACGGTGGCAGCGCCGGACACGTTCCGCGACCATGGCCGGGCCGCGCATGATTTCGCCGGAAATGTCGCCGCTGCCATAGAGGACATGCGAGCAAAAGGCATCAAGCCGGCGGCGCTGCTTCTCGACTCCGCCTTTTCCAGCGACGGCATCTTCTTTCCCGATGCGGCGGTGATGCGCGAAGCGGCGGATCACGTCAAAAAGGCCGGCGGCATCGTCATCGCCGATGAGGTCCAGTCCGGCTTCGGCCGGCTTGGCCAGGGCATGTGGGGCTTCGCAAACTATGGCATCGAGCCTGACATCGTCTCGATGGGCAAGCCGATCGGCGATGGGCACCCGATGGGCGCCGTGCTCGTGCGGCCGCAGCTTGTCGCCTCCTTCGGTTCGAACACCGGCTACTTCAACACCTTCGGCGGCAACCCGGTCGCGGCCGCTGTCGGCCTCGCCGTTCTCGATGTCATCGAAGGCGAGGGGCTGATCGAGAATGCGCGCAATGTCGGCGCCTATACGAGTGAACTGCTGCGCGCCCTGCAGGGCCGGCACGGCGCGGTCGCTGATGTCAGGCACAACGGCCTCTATTTCGGCGTCGAGCTGACGGCGGACGGCGACGAGGCTCTGGCCGCCACCAAGACATCGGCGGTCGTCGAAGCCATGCGCGAGGACGGCGTGCTGATCTCGTCCTGCGGTCCGCGCGGCAATGTGCTGAAGATCAGGCCGCCACTGCCCTTTGCCAGGGACAATGCCGAGCAACTGGCCGAGACGCTCGATCGCGCTCTGTCGAACTGGTGATCGGAGCGGCCCGCGCATGCTGAAGCTCGAACATCAGACCCTGAATGACCGCGCCTATGGCGCGCTCAAGCAGGAGCTGATTTCCGGCGGCTTCAGCCCGGGCCAGGCGCTGGTCATCCGCAAGCTCGCCGAGACGTTCGGCATCTCGACGACACCGATCCGCGAGGCGCTGCAGAGGCTTGTCGCCGAGCGGCTGCTCGAGATGCAGAACAACCGCTCGGTCATCGTGCCGTTGCTGTCCGCGCCTGCCTTCGAGGAGCTGACGCGCATCCGCATCGCCGTCGAGGGACTGGCGGGCGAGATGGCGGCGACCAGGATGAGCGAAAGCGGGCTGGCTGACATCCAGGCGACGCTCGCCGGCATGCAGCGTGCCATTGAGGCCGGCGACGCCAGGGCCTATCTCTCATTGAACGAGGCGTTCCACTTCGCCATCTACCAGCATGCTGGCGCGCCGATCCTTTTGAACATGATCCGCGACCTCTGGGGGCGGGTCGGGCCTTATCTCAAGCTGCTGATGCAGGCCGATCGCTACATCCCGCAGTCCAACGACGCGCATCGCAAGATCGTCGCCGCACTGGAGCAGCGCAGCGGTCCCACTGTGCGGATTTTCATAGAAGAGGACATCGCCGTGGCGGCCGCTGTGCTGTCTGCAAACCTTGACGCTGCCAGGGAGCCGTCGGCCTAGCTCGTCCCGTCCAGCCGGTCGCGCAGCATGCTCCAGCCGAGCAGCATGTTGGGCGCGTGCCGCAGCACGGCGTGGAACGGTATTGGCGCCGGCGGCGCGAAGGGCAGCGGCAGGTCGCGGGCGTCGGTGCCGGCGGCCCAGTCGGCCAGAACCTTGCCCATCGCCGTCGTCATGGCGATGCCGCGCCCGTTGCAGGCGCGACCGGCGATCAGTCCCGGACCGAGGTCGATCAGGTGCGGCAGGAAATCCGGTTCGACCGCTGCCATTCCCGACCAGCTGTAGGCAAGCGGCGGCAGGTCGGGCAGACCGAGATGCCGGCCGAGCCTTCGCCAGATCGTCTGCGGTACGCGCGTATCCGCACCGGCGCCAAGGATATGCATGCCGCCGCTGATCAGCCGGTTTTCGGCGTCGAAGCGGAAGGTGAACAGATTGCGTCTGGTGTCACCGACACCTTGCCCGCCGGGAAGCAATCGGTTGCGCACTTCACGAGGTAGCGGCGCTGTCGCGATCTGGAAGACTTTCAGCGGGAAGTAGGTTCGCTGCAACGACGGATTGAGGGACCAGCCATAGGCGTTGGTGGCGATCAGCACCTTGCCCGCGCGTACCGAGCCAGAGGGCATTTTCAGCATCCAGCCATCGGCTATGCGATCAACCGAGGTGACGCGCGTCTGCTCGAAGATCTTTGCGCCGGCCTTCTCCGCCGCATCGGCCAATCCGCGCGCATAGGCGACCGGATTGAGCACGCCGCCGGAACGGTCCATCCAGCCGCCGACATAGCCTGGCACGCCTGTCAGGGCTTCGACTTCCTGCCGATCCAATGTGACTGCCGGCCGGCCACGCTGTGCCCACTGCCCGGCACGTGACTTGACTTTTTCAAAGGCGGCAGGCGAATGCGCCGGCTGGATCCATCCGTTCTGCACGGCGTCGCAGTCGATGCCGTGCTGCCGGATCAGGCGGAAAACCAGGTCGGCGCTGCCGGCGGCGAAATCGATCAGCCTTTCGCCACGCGATGGTCCGAGATGGGCCAGTATGTCGGCCGGGTCCATCTTGGCGAAGTTCGGCACGACGAAGCCAGCATTCCTGCCGGTTGCGCCCCAGGCGATGAATTCGGCTTCGAGAACGGCGACGGAAAGGCCTTTGCCGGCGGCGTGCAGCGCGGTTGAAAGGCCCGAAAAGCCGCCGCCGACAATGGCCAGGTCGACATCGAGCTTACCCTGCAGCGCCGGCCGTTCGCGGCGGTCGCGGCTGACGGCAAGCCAGAGTGAAGCGCCATGCGCTTCCTGCCGAACCGCGGCATTCATGACGGGGAAACGCTTTTGGCCGTAGTCACCTTCGTCCGCTTGCCGAGCCAAGGCCGCCGTGGCCTGTCGCCGAACAGCCCGTTCGGCCGGACCAGCAGGATAACGCAGAGCATGACGCCGATGGCGGCGATCTGCAGCGCGGCGGCACGAGCCTGCTGTTCCGGCGGGAACAGGATGCTGGTCAGCGTGCCCGACCCAGCCCATATCGCCCAGACCAGGATGCTGCCGATGACGGCGCCGAGATTGCTGCCCGAGCCGCCCACGATCAGCATCACCCAGACCTGGAAGGTCAGGATCGGCAAATAATTGTCCGGCGCGATGAAGCCGGTGAAATGCGCCTGCAATGCGCCGGCCAGTGCCATGATGGCGCCGCCCACGGCGAAGGCCTGGACGCGATAGAAACGCGCGCTCTTGCCAAGCGAGATCGCCGCCCGCTCATCCTCGCGTAGCGCCTTCAGCACGCGGCCCCACGGGCTGCGCGACAGATGTTCCAAAGCGAGATAGGCGACCAGAGTCACCGCCGCGACCACGGCAAGGTTCGACAGGTTGAACAGCAGCGGCGTCTCGGCAAGGCTGCCGAAGGGGCGCGGGATGAAGCCGATGCCGAACGGGCCGCCGGTCAGTTTCTGCGCGTTGAGCGCGACCAGTTGCACGACGACGGCGACGCCGAAGGTGGTGATCGCCAGATAGTCGGACCTGAGCCGCAGCGTCGCCATGCCAGTTAACGCCGCGGCAATGCCGCCGACGACCATGGCGCCCGCCCAGCCGACAACGATCGGCAGGCCAAGGCCACCCAGCCGCGCGGCGTCGTCGGGAGTGGTCAGCAATGCCGAGGTGTAGGCGCCGATGGCGACGAAGCCGGCAAGGCCGACATTGAACAGGCCGGTCAGGCCCCACTGCAAATTGAGCCCCAGCGTGACCAGCGAAAAGATCAGCGCGGTGGTCAGGAAGAAGGCGCCGTAGCCGATCAGATCCATCAGCGTTCCCTCACACCAAACAGGCCGATCGGCCGCACGAACAGCACCGCCATCAGGATGATGAAGGAGACGGCGGCGCGCCATTCGGCGCCGATCAGCTGCACGGCACCGGCCTCGGCGAGCCCGATGATCAGGCCGCCGAGCACGGCGCCGGGGATGCTGCCGATGCCGCCGAGAATGGCGGCGGCAAACATCGGCAATAGCATGTCGAAGCCCATGAACGGGCGGATCTGCACCAGGATGCCGATCATCACGCCGGCCACGCAGGCCAGCGCCCCGCCGATGACCCAGGTGACGCGCACCACGCTGGCGACGTCGATGCCGACGATGCGGGCCAGTGCCGAGTTCTGGCTCAGGGCCTGCATCGAGCGGCCGGTCTGCGTGCGCGTCATCAACAGATGCACGGCGAGCACCAGCACCGCGGTCAGCAGCAAAAGCGCGATCTGGTCTGATGTGATGCGGATGCCGAAGCCGACCGGCATGGCGATCTGGATCGCCCGGCTGAAATAGGTCGGCCGCGAGGTGAAGGTGAATTCGAGCAGGCTTCTCAGCGCCATCGAGGCACCGAAGCTCGCCATCACCACGATGATCGCCTGGCCTTGCGAGCGCAGCCGCGAAAACAGCACCTTGTCGAGCAGCAGCGCCAGCAAAGCGGTGAACGCCATGCCGACGACCAGCGCGACAATCAGCGGCCAGCCGAAGGACAGCGGTGCGATCGGTGCCACCTTGCCGACTGTCGCGCCGATGGCGCTGACGACGGCCAGCGTCGCATAGGTGCCCCAGGCCATGAAGTCGCCATGGGCAAAGTTCGAGAAGCGCAGGATCGAATAGGTAAGCGTCACGCCGATGGCGCCCAGGCCGATCATCGAACCCGTCAGCAATCCGTCGACGACAAATTGCAAGCTCATGCCCCACCTCCTGTGCCGGACTTGCGGGGGCGCTGGCCGAGATAGAGTTCGGCGACCACCGGATCGTTCCACAGCTCGGAGGCAATGCCCTCGTGCCGGTCTTTGCCTTCGACCAGCACATAGGCGCGGTCGCCGATGGCGAGCGCTGCCTTGGCATTCTGTTCGACGAGCAGGATGGTGACGCCGGACTTGCGGATGTTTGCCAGCATCTCGAACACCATCGAGACGAATTTCGGCGACAGGCCGGCCGACGGCTCGTCTAGCACCAGCACCTTGGGGTGGACGATCAGCGCCCGCGCAACGGCGAGCATCTGCCGTTGTCCGCCCGAGAGGTTGCCGGCGGCGGTGCGGCGCTGGCGGACGAGATCGGGGAAGGCGGCATACATCTCCTCGGTGCGCGCAGGAATCTCGCGCCGCTCAAGGATGCCGCAAGCAACTCTGAGATTGTCCTCGACCGACATCAGTGGGAAGATGTTTTCGGTCTGCGGCACGAAGGCCAGCCCGAGGCGCACCATGGTGTGGGCCGGCGCGGCAGTGATGTCCTTCCCGTCCAGAAATACTGTGCCGCCGGTGATCGGGACGAGGCCGGCGATGGCCTTGATGAAGCTAGACTTGCCGGCGCCGTTGGGGCCGAGCACCACGACGATCTCGCCCTTGGCGACGGTGATCGAGGCGCCGCGCACGATCGGCACGCCGGGCTCGTAGCCGGCTTCGAGGTCGCGGACATCGAGAACGATCTCGCTCATGCTGCGCCTCCGAGATAGGCCTCGATGACGCGCGGGTCGCGAGCGACCTCTTCGGCCGTGCCTTCGCTGAGCAACTGGCCGCTCGCCATGACGAGGACGCGATGGCAGAGCCGCGTCACCATGTCGATATTATGCTCGATCAGCAGGAAGGTGATACCGCGCGCATTGATGTCGCGGATGCGGTCGATGATGACTTCGAGCAGCGTCGCGTTGACGCCGGCCGCCGGTTCGTCGAGCAAGATGATCGCCGGATCGGCCATCATCACGCGGGCGAGTTCGAGCAGCTTGCGCTGACCGCCGGAAAGCACGCGCGCCGGCTCATGCGCGAGATGGGCGAGGGCGACCAGTTCCAGCAGTTCAAGCGCCTTTGTCCTGGCGGCCCTTTCCTGCGCGGCGACGCGCCATGGCGTGACGAAATTGGCAAGCAGCTTTTCGCCGGCCTGACCCTGCGCCGCCAGCATGATGTTTTCGATCAGCGTCAGGTTGGGCAGCGGGCGCGGGATCTGAAACGTGCGGCCAAGGCCACGGCCGATACGCAGATGTGCGGCTTCGCCCGAGACGCTCGTGCCGTTGAGAAGGATTTCGCCGCTGGTCGGCAATATGCTGCCGGCAAGCAGGTCGAACATCGTCGTCTTGCCGGCGCCGTTGGGGCCGATGAGGCCGAGGATTTCGCCCGCTTTGACGTTAAACGAGACGTCGTTGACCGCGACAAGGCCGCCGAACCGCCTGACGACATTCCTTGCCGTCAGAACCGGCGCGCGGATTTCCCCTTGCCGTTTGGTTGCCTCGCTCATCAAACCCTCTGGCCGAAGACGATCGCTGCCGCCTCCTGATTATGATTTGTGATCACACTTGCGTTGATCACGCTATTCGGCTTTAATTTCCTCCGCAAGCCGAAAACCGGCCACGAACGGAATTCCATGCAAAAGGCTGCCATCGAAAAGAACAACGAGGTGATCGCGGCCCAGCTTGCGCCGGTCGGCCGCGAGACCGTGCAGGACCGCGTGTATTCCGAGCTGCGCCGCGCCCTGATTGGCGGCCTGTTCGAACCGAGCCAGGTGCTGACCATCCGTGGCCTGGCTGACGCCTTGGTCACCTCGACCATGCCGGTGCGCGAGGCGCTCGGCCGGCTGATCACGGAAAAGGCGCTGGAGGCGCTGCCCAACCGTTCGGTGCGCGTGCCGCCGATCACGCTGGAACGCCTCGACGATCTCCTGCGGGCTCGCATCCTGATCGAGGGCGAGGCGATCGCGCTGGCCGCCGCCCGCATGGGTCCGCGCCAGATCGCCACCATCGAAACCATCCTCGCCGAATGGGACGAGATGCGGGCTTTGAAACACAAGAAGGACGTCGACCGCGAAGTGACGCTCAACCAGAGCTTTCATTTCGAGATCTACCGCTCCTGCGGTTCGGCCGTGCTGATCCCGATGATCGAGAGCCTGTGGCTGCAATCGGGTCCCTGCATTCGTGTCGCCATCTACGCCTTCTCGGAAGCCGGCGAGGTCGACACCGCCCAATATCACCGCCGCATCGTCACGGCGCTGTCCACGCAGGATGCGCAGGCGGCGCGCGAGTCGCTGGTCGCCGACATCAGCCGACCCTTCACCTTCCTGCGCAGCAAGCTGCAGGCCGCCGCCGTGAAAGACCAGACATGACCGCCATCAGGATCACCGAGCCGCGCTCGCAGCTTTCCGTAACGGCATTGCTGCTGCCCGAGAAGGCGCCGGAAAACGCTGCCTTCCTCTTGGCCTACCTCGGCACGCCACGCGTTGTTCCGGGCATCCATGCGATGTGGACGGGGCCTGAGATTTCCTGTCCGGTTCCATCAGCCGACCTCGAGGGCCAGGCCTATGCAAAACCGTTGCCGGCCGAGAACGCGACGCTGAACCCGCAGCCGGGCGACATCGTACTGTCCTACGTGCCGCCACGCATGTGGGGCGGCAATCCCAATGCGATCTTCGACATTGGCCTCTACTACGGGCAGGGCGCGCGGCTCTTGTTCCCGATAGGCTGGCTGGCCGGCAGTGTGGTGGCGCAGGTGCGCGTCGAAGAGCGTGACCGGTTCGCCGCCGCGTGCGGTGTCATCCGCCGCAACGGCGCCTGCGATGTCACCTTCAGCCTGATGGAGGCCTGACATGGCCGACGACGGTTTCGAGCTGTTCGACCTTCGCGTCGAGGCGATCATCCCCAAGGACAAACCTATCTATTGCGGCGCCAAGGAAGGCGACTATTTCGAGCTCAAGGGCGAGATGCTGTCGATGCCGGCAGGGCAGGGTTTTTCGATCTATTCGATCGCCGCCGTGTTGCCGCTGCTGGCAGCCAAGCAGCGCCCAACCCACCCGAACGACTGGATGACCTCGGACGCCGAGATCGCTTGTCCCGATCCCAATTGCGGCAGCCGGCTGCGGATCGTCAGGGCCGCCAAGCGGCGGTTCAGCCACGCCGAGACGACGGCGGTGCCGCTGCCGAAAGAGGATGACCTTAGATGACCGCCAAGACCTTCGAACTCGGCCCCGGCTACACCATCTCGCGCGTCATTCGCGGCGGCTGGCAGCTGGCTGGCGGCCACGGCGCCATTGATCGCAGCCAGGCGGTGGCCGATCTGATCGCCACTTTCGATGCCGGCATCTGGACCTATGATTGCGCCGACATCTACACCGGCGTCGAGGAGCTGATCGGTGCCGCGCGCCTGCAGCTGGCCAGCGAGCGCGGCCTCGACGTCGCGGCCCGGATGAAGGTGCACACCAAGCTGGTGCCCGACCTCGAACGGCTGGCCAGTATCAGCCGCGACTACATCAGGCGCATCGTCGACCAGTCATTGCGGCGGCTGAAGACCGAGCGGCTCGATCTCGTGCAGTTCCATTGGTGGGACTATGAACAGCCGCGCTATGTCGATGCCATGGGCTGGCTCAACGAGCTTCGGTTGGAGGGCAAGGTGCGCAATCTCGGCACCACCAATTTCGACACGCCAAGGCTCGCCGAGATACTCGCTGCCGGCATCCCACTGGTCAGCCAGCAACTGCAATATTCCGTGCTCGACCAGCGCCCGGGCAACAGCCTGGCCGCGCTCGCAAAACAGAACGGCGTCAGCTTCCTCTGCTATGGCTCAGTTGCCGGCGGCTTCCTCAGCAACAAATGGCTCGGTGCGGCCGAGCCCGCCACGCCGCTCGAAAACCGCTCGCTGGTCAAGTACAAGCTGATCATCGATGATTTTGGCGGCTGGGAGCTGTTCCAGCACCTGCTGCAGGCGCTGAAGGCCGTTGGCGACCGCCACGGCGTTGACGTCGCCACCATCGCCAGCGCCTGGGTGCTGGAGCAGCCGCAAGTGGCGGCGGTCATCGTCGGCGCCCGCAACCAGGCCCACGCCATCGCCAATGCGAAAATCATGGACGTTGCGCTCGACGCCGAGGACCGGGAGCGGATTGCGGCCGTCATCGCGCAAGGCACCGGCCTCGAAGGTGACGTCTACACGCTGGAGCGCGACCGCCGCGGCCGCCACGGTTCGATCATGCATTACAACCTCAATGCGGGGAAGAAATGAGCGGCGAACCCTCCCTGTTTTCACGCGCCAGCGCCGAAATCATCGACCTGCACCGCTTCTTCGTCGACTGGTTCGTCGCCGCGCGAGCCAACACGGTGGACTTCGGCCGCTTCGAACGCGCCATGGGCAAGGACCTCAGCATGGTGGCGCCGGACGGGCAGATCCTCGATCGCGAAGCGGTCGTCGACCATGTCCGCGCAAGCCGTGCTTCCTGCGACGATGGTTTCGCCATTTCGATCGAGGACATCCGGCCCGGCTGGCAGGACGCGGATATTATCGTCGTCCTCTATGTCGAAGCGCAGCTGCGCGCAGGCAAGCACAGCCGCCGTCAATCGAGCGCCGTCTTCACCACCAGTTCATCGGCGCCCAACGGCGTCGAATGGCGACATCTGCATGAAACCTGGCTGCAGGTGCCGGAACGCTGAACAAGCTCCAGAGTTCAAATACAGTCGAGTAACGAAAGGGGAACAACAATGACAAAGACGATACTCCAACTCACCACAGCGCTGGCCCTCGTCACGATGGCGGGTGCTGCTCAGGCCGCCGACTGCAAGATCACCGTCGGCCTCGTCATGGAGCTGACCGGCCCGGCCGGTGAATACGGCCAGGCCGGCGCCAAGTCGGTCGAGATGGCCTTCCGCGACATCAACGGAGCCGGCGGAGTGCGCGGCTGCGATCTCGTCACCGACACGCGCGACAGCCAGAGCCAGGGCAACATCGCGGTCGACGCCGCCACTCAGCTTGTGCAGGTCAAGAAAGTGCCTGTGATCATCGGCGGCATCATTTCTTCGGTGTCGATCCCAATCCTGACATCGGTCACGGCACCGGCCAAGATCGTCCAGGTCTCCCCGGCATCGTCCTCGCCGACGCTCACCGCGCTCGGCCGCGACGGCAAGACCAACGGCATCTTCTTCCGCACCATCACCTCCGATGCGCTACAGGGTGTCGCCGCCGCCAAATATGCCATCGACAAGGGTTTCAAGAAGCTGTCGATCATCCACGTCAACAACGATTTCGGCGTCAACATGGTGGCCGAATTCTCGCGTGCCTACAAAGCGCTCGGCGGCACCATCGTCTCCGACACGCCTTACAATGAAAAGCAGTCGAGCTATGCCTCCGAAGTCACCGCGGCAATGGCCGGTGAACCGGACGGTCTCTACCTCGTCAGCACACCGGTCGACGGCGCCACGGTCGCCCGCACCTGGATCTCGCAGGGCGGCGTGCAGAAATTCCTGCTCAATGACGGCATGAACAGCCCGGACTTCATCGAATCCGTCGGCGCCGATTATCTGAAGGAAGCTTACGGCACGTCGTCCGGCACCAGCCCGACGGCCTCGACGGAGTATTTCACCAAGAACTATAAGGAATTCTCCGGCATCGAACCGACCAATCCGGCAGCCGACCGTTCCTATGACGCCGGCGCGATTGTTGGCCTCGCCATCGCCATTGCCGGCTCTGAGGACCCGGCCAAGATCAAGGACGCGATGTACAAGGCGGTCGATCCGGCCGGCACGCCGATCTTTGCTGGCAAGGAAGAGTTCGCCAAGGCGCTCGGCCTGATCAAGGACGGCAAGCCGATCCGCTACGAAGGCGTCATCGGCCCGGTCGCCTTCGATAAATATGGCGACATCACAGGCCCGTTCCGGCTGTGGAAGATCGTCGACGGCAAGGTAGCGACGGACGGTGAAATGACCACCGACGATGTCAACGCCTTGCAGGCCAAGCTTCAGTAAGCATCATTCCGTTTGGTCCGGCATCGATTATGTCAGCATCGATGCCGGGCCAAGAATATGGCTGCCTCATTGCGGCGCTCTTGCCCGGCACTCACGTCCGTTCCGTCGCAACTTGCCTGGGGATGAGAAAGCGGGCGGCGAGCACGCAGAGCAGCACGGTGAACATCAGGATCAGCGCCACCAGCGCATTGATATCGGGTGAGAAGCCAAGCCGCATCATCGCCCACAGCCTGACCGGCAGCGTGCTTTGCGTGCCAGTGACCAGGATGGTGATCATGGTCTCGTCGAATGACAGGGCGAAGGCCAGGATGGCGCCGCCGACCATGGCGCTCGACAGGTTCGGCAGGATGATGCGCCAGAAGGTCTGCCAGCCCGTGGCACCGAGATCGTAGGACGCTTCAACCAGCGTGCGGCTCATCGACTGCAGCCGCATCAGTACCGTGCGGTAGACTATCGCCAACACGAAAACCGTATGGCCGATAACGACCGTCAGCAGCGAGCGTTCGAGGCCGATCTCGCGGAAGAAGATCAGCAGCGCCAGGCCGCTGATGATCGGCGGCATCAGGAACGGCAGGAAGATGATGAACTGCAGCAGCGAGCGTCCGGAACGGCGCCCATGATAATAGAGCGCCAGCAGCGTTCCGCTGACCACCGACAGGATGACGGTGCAGACGCCGACGATCAGCGTCGTGCGCAGAGCGACCAATATGTCGTGGTTTTCAGCCAGCGCCACATAGGTCGACAGGGTCGGCGACGACCAGTCGACGGAGCCATGCGAAATGGTGAAGAACGACGACACGATCGGCACGAACAGTGGGCTGTAGAGCAGCACCGCAACCAGTGTCGTGATCACGGCCAGAAAGATCGTGGACAGTCGGGGCAGGGCGCTCATACCGAAGTCCCCGGGTTGCGGCCAAAGCGTTCGCCGACGAGGATTGCGGCGATCACCACGACGGCCAGCGCCACCGACAGCGCCGCGCCGAACGGCCAGTTATAGGCCGTGCCGAACTGGCTGTAGAGGATGCGGCCGAAGGTGAAGCCGCTGATGCCGCCGACCATTTGCGGCGTCAGGAAATCGCCGATCGCCAGCACGAAGACGAAGCTCGCCGCCGAAGCGACGCCGGGCAGGCTGAGCGGCAAGGTGATGCGCAGGAAGGTCTGCAAGCCGCTCGCGCCGAGATCGTCGGATGCGCGCAGCAGCACCTGCGGAATCCGCTCCAGCGACAGGAAGATCGGCAGGATGGCGAAGGGGATCAGGAGCAGGGTCAGCGTCAAAAGGATGGCGTTCATGTTGAACACAAAAAGCGTCGACGGTTCCTGCAGGATACCAAGCGCCACCAGCGCCTTGTTGAGGAAGCCGTTGAGGCCCAGGATGCTGCGGATCGCATAGATCTTGATGACGTAGCTCATCAGCAGTGGCACCAGCAGCAGCATCAGCAAGGCGTAGCGCCAGCGGCCTTTCAGCGTCGTCAGGAAATAGGCGGCGGGATAGGCAAGCAGGATGCAGATGATGGCCACCGACACGCACAGCACGATGGTGTTCCAGAACACCGGCAGAAAGACCGGATCGGTGAAGAACCTGACATAGTTGCCCAGCGACAAGCCGTAGACGATCGTGCCCTGGTCGACGCTGAAGAAACTGTAGCCGAGGAAGATCGCCAGCGGCACCAGGACGAAGACCACCGGCAAGGCAAACGCCAGCACCGTCACCAGCAGTGACAGCCGTCTTTCCGCAGGCAGTGTCGATCCGGCTTCGCTCATGCCAGCACCAGATGGCCTTCATGCGGCGCAAACGAAAGCGATACAGCCTCGCCGGATTTGAGCGCGCTGCCGTCGACGCGGCTAGGCACGCGCAGCCGCAAGCGCTGCGCGGCATTGTCGGCGCCGGCCATGATGGTGGCGACGGTCGACGAGCCGGCAAAGGCCAGATCGGAGATCGTGCCGGAAAAACGGTTGTCGGTGTCCTTTGCATCCGCAAGGTGCAAGGCTTCTGGACGGAACGCGGCGTAAGCGCTGGCGCCTTCCGCTGCGGCTTTCAAATGCGGCTGGTCGCTGATCGAACAGATGAGGCGCCCGAGCGCCGTCTCGATCGATCGCAGCTCGCCCTGGACCGGTCCGAGTTTCCCGGCCACCAGATTGTTCTCGCCGAAGAAACGCGCGACGAATTCGCAATTCGGTCTGTAGTAAAGGTCGTGCGGCGTGCCGAGCTGGCGGATATGGCCGGCCTCCATGACGCAGATCCGGTCGGCCATGCCGATGGCTTCTTCCTGGTCATGGGTGACGAACAGGAAGGTGGTCCTGATTTCGCGCTGGATGGACTTTAGGAACACCTGCATCTGCCGGCGCAGTTCGAGGTCGAGTGCGGCGAGCGGCTCATCGAGCAGGATCAGGCGCGGCTGGCAGATCAGCGCACGGGCGAGTGCGACGCGCTGGCGCTGACCGCCGGAGAGCTGCGCCGGAAAGCGGTCGGCGAAACGCCCGAGCTGGACCAGTTCCAGCGCCTCCGCGACTCGGCGCGCGATTTCCTTGCGCTGGACATGGCGAACCGAAAGCCCGTAACCGACATTGCCGGAAACGGTCAGGTGCGGGAACAGCGCATAGTCCTGAAACACGGTGTTGAACGGCCGCCGGTTGATCGGCATGCGGCTGATGTCTTGCCCATCCAGGCGTATCTCGCCCGACGTCAGGGGTTCCAGCCCGCCGATCAGCCGCAGCACCGTGGTCTTGCCGGAGCCGGATGGTCCAAGAACGGTGAGGAACTCACCGTCCTTGATCGACAGGTCGATGTCGTGCAGCACGGGGACCGTGCCGTAGGATTTCGAGACGGACCGCAGCGTCAAGAGGTCGGTGTTCTGGTTCATGAAATACTCTCGCATACGCTTCGGCGGTCCGGAACCTCCGGACCGCCGGGTCCTTCGAAGGCAGAGGGCACAAAGATCAGGGCGTTGCCTTGACCTCGTTCCACATGTCCGAACGCTTGAGCGGGTCCTCGACATTGTTGAGCCAGACCAGCTTGTCGTTGCCGCCGGCGCTGCCGGTTTCCGTCACCGTGTTGCCGAAGCCGGTGCGCTCGGAAAGCTCGCCGCCGACCCTCTTGCTCAGCATGAAATCGATCCATTTCTCGGCTGCCGCATTATCACGGACACCCTTGGAAATGACCCAGTTGTCGAGCCAGGCAAGCGCGCCCTCGCTCGGATTGACATAGGCGACATGGGCGCCGATCTTCTGCAGCGCCTTGACCTGCTGCTGGCCGTAATTGGCCCAGATCAGGGCCACATCATTGTTTTGGTAGATCTGCTGCGCCTCGTCGGCGGTGGTGTAGAAGCTGAGCACGTTGCGCTTGAGTTCGACCAGCTTGGCCTTGACTGCAGCCATCTGCTCTTCATTGAGGTTGAACGGATCCTTGTAGCCGAGCGTCAGTGCGGTGAACGAGAAATTGTGCTCGCCATTATCATACGCCAGCACCTTGCCCTTGTAGGCCGGGTCCCACAGAACCGACATCGAGGTCGGCGCCGGCTTGATCTTGTCGGTGTCGTAGATCAGGCCGATGGAGTCGAAGCAGAACGGAATGCCGTAGACCTTGCCGTCCTTGGTCACGCCGCTGACCGCCGTCAGGTCGCGGAAGCGCGGCAGCACGTCTTTCTGGTTGGCGAGCTTGGTGACGTCGATCGGCGACACCAGGTCAGCCTTGATGTAGCGCTGCAACTGGGCGGTGTTGACAGCAAAGACGTCGAAGTCCTGGCCCTCGCTGCCCTTGATCTTGGCCCAGATCTCGTCGTCGCTGCCGATGAAGACGACATCGACGCCGATGCCGGTCGCGGCGGTGAAGTCCTTGACCCAGTCGGCATCGGCGTAGCCGTCCCAGGCCAGTACCCGAAGGTTCGCGGCGAGCGCCGCCGATGTCATCAGGCCGATGCTGAGCCCGATTGTCGCTAGTCTTAAAAACGCTTTCCTCAGTCCCATTTTTAATCTCCCATTATCGTTCTGGTGGACCGTAATTTTCGGGCCTGCGCCGTCACAGCTGGGTAACAGCGACCAGTCCCTCGTCCGGCACCGACACCATCCGGTTGCGCAGTGGCTTGCCGAACGTCTGTGCCTGGATTTCATACTCGTCGCCGGAAGCCGTCTTGACGCCGGAGGCGTAGCTCATCACCGCCGCGCCGAAGAAATAGGCGTGCAGGTCGCCCGCCCTGCGGTGCATCGGGTAGCGGAAATGGAAGTGTTCGAGATTGGCGATCGAGTGCGACATGTGCGCTTCACCCGACAGGAACTCCTGCTCCCAGATAACAGTGCCGTTGCGTAGGATGCGCGAATGGCCGCGCACTTCTTCGGGCAGGTCACCGATCAGCAGTTCCGGACCAATCGAGCAGGAGCGCAGCTTGGAATGGGCGAGATAAAGGTAGTTCTCGCCCTCCGTCACGTGGTCGGAATATTCGTTTCCGAGCGCATAGCCGATGCGATAGGGATGGCCATCGGGTCCATTGACATAAAGCCCGACGATCTCGGCTTCCTCTGCACCGGCTTTCGCGAATGCCGGCATCGGCAGCGGTGCGCCGGGCGGGACAACGCAGGTGCCGACGCCCTTGAAGAACCACTCTGGCTGAATCCCGATCTTGCCGGAGCCAGGCTTGCCGCCCTCCAGCCCCATGCGGAAGATTTTCAAGGAATCGGATTCGTCGGCACCTTCGCCATGGGTCAGAACATGCATCTGGTTGCGCGCGGCGGCACTTCCGGTGTGGGTGAGGCCGGTGCCGGTGACCAGGAAGCGCGCCGGTTCGGGATGGTCGACCGGAGCGAGCACCTGCCCATCGCGCAACAGTTGGTCGTAGTCGATTTTCGCCGTGCCGGTCCGCTTCTCGACCAGCGCTGCGATCGACGTGCCCTGGGCAATTGCCGCTTCGGCCAGTTCCAGCACGCTGCTGGTCTTTTCGAGCGGGTGCAGATGATTGCCGTCATCGCAGACGCGGCCCACCCGTCTGCTGCCGTCGGCCATTCTGAACTGAACAAGACGCATGAACTAACCTTCTTCCTTTGAAACCGTACGGATCACACCCAGCCCGCATCGACGATGAACTGCTGGCTCGTGCACATGCGGCTGTCGTCGGCGGCGAGGAACAGCGCCATGCGCGCGATATCGGAGGGTTGCAGCCGGTCGGGCAGGCACTGCCTTTCCGCGATCTGGCGTTCGCCGGCCGGGTCCAGCCACAGGCGCATCTGGCGCTCTGTCATCACCCAGCCCGGCACCATGCAGTTGACGCGGATGCGCTCAGGGCCAAGCTCGCGGGCCAGCGCCCGCGTCATGCCGTAAATACCCGCTTTCGCGGTGACATAGGCTGGGCAATCCGGATCGCCGACCATCCAGGTGATGGAGCCGAAGTTGATGATCGAGCCGCCGCCCTGCGCGCTCATCTGCGGACGCACTGCCTGCGCCGCGAAAAACTGGTGGCGCAGATTGACCGCCATGCGGTCGTCCCAATAGGCAACCGTCACATCCTTGGTCTGGTGGCGGTCGTCATTGCCGGCATTGTTGCACAGCGCTTGGATGGGGCCATTGTGCTGCATTGCCTGCACGGTTGCCGCCTGCAACTCTTCGACGTTGCGCAGGTCGCATGGAATGAACAGCGGCGCGGCATGTCCGTCGGCCGCAATCGCGTCGACCAGACGTTGGGATGGTTCTTCGGCCATGTCAACGAAGGCGACGCGGCTGCCCTGGGCGCAGAAATGGCGCACCAGGCTTTCGCCGATGCCGCTGCCGCCGCCTGTTATGAAGACGCTGCGGCCCTTGAGGCTTGGATAGATCGCGTAGCCGATTTCATCCGTCATCGCGCGCCTCTCTAGTGCGAATGTCGAGGAATGCCGGCATCGCGCCGGCCGACGAGAAAGTCGAAATCGCAGCCCTTGTCGGCCTGCAGCACGCGCTCGACATAAAGGCTCTGGTAGCCGCCCTCCGGCGACGCCGGCGGCTTCCAGTCACGCCGGCGGATGGCGAGCTCCTCTTCCGACACCAAAAGTTCCAACCGGCGGCCGGCGACGTCGAGCTCGATGAGGTCGCCGTCGCGCACCAGCGCCAGCGCGCCGCCTGCGGCTGCTTCCGGCGCCACATGCAGAACCACGGTGCCGTAGGCGGTGCCGCTCATGCGCGCGTCCGAAATGCGCACCATGTCGGAGATGCCTAGCTTGAGCAGTTTGGCCGGCAGCGGCATGTTGCCGACCTCGGCCATTCCGGGATAACCGCGCGGCCCGCAGTTCTTCAGCACCATCACCGAGGTGGCGTCGATGTCCAACTCCGGATCGTCGATGCGGGCGTAGTAATGCTCGATGTTTTCGAACACCACCGCCTTGCCGCGATGCTGCATCAGCTCGGGCGTTGCCGCGGACGGCTTGATGACCGCGCCGTCAGGCGCCAGATTGCCGCGCAGGATCGAAATGCCGCCTTCCTTGGTCAGCGGCTGGCTCAGCGGCCGGATCACCTCGCTGTTGTAGTTCGGCGCGCCGTCGATCAATTCACCGATGGTCTTGGCGCTGACGGTCATGGCGTCGCGATGAAGAAGCCCCACTTCATCAAGCGACGCCATGACCGCAGCTAGCCCCCCGGCGTAGTAGAAATCTTCCATCAGGAACCGGCCCGACGGCATCAAATCGACAATAGTTGGAACGTCACGACCTAGGCGGTCCCAGTCTTCGAGGCTGAGATCGACACCGATCCGGTTGGCGATGGCGATCAGATGCAGCACCGCATTGGTCGAGCCACCGATCGCGCCGTTGACGCGAATGGCGTTCTCGAACGCTTGCCTGGTGAGGATCTCCGCGATCCTAACGTCCCTGCGCACCAGATCGACGATCTGGCGTCCGGCCATCTGGGCGAGCACGCCACGGCGCGAATCCACCGCCGGGATCGCGGCATTGTCCGGCATGCCGATGCCGAGCGCTTCGACCATGCTGGCCATGGTCGAGGCTGTGCCCATCGTCATGCAGCTGCCCGCCGATCGGCTTTGGCCCTGCTCGGCGGCGAGAAAGTCGGCAACCGGCATGCGGCCGGCTTTAACCTCCTCGGCGAATTTCCAGACATGGGTGCCCGAGCCGATATCCTGTCCGCGGAACTTGCCGTTGAGCATCGGCCCGCCGGAAACGGCGATGGTCGGCAGGTTGCACGACGCAGCCCCCATCAGCAGCGCCGGTGTGGTCTTGTCGCAACCGACCAGCAGGATGACGCCATCGATCGGATTGCCGCGGATGGACTCTTCGACATCCATGCTGACCAGATTGCGAAACAGCATGGCGGTGGGGCGCATGTTGCTCTCGCCCAGCGACATCACCGGGAATTCGAGCGGCAGGCCGCCGGCTTCATAGACGCCGCGCTTGACGTGGTCCGCCAGCGCCCGCAGGTGGGCATTGCACGGGGTCAATTCCGACCAGGTGTTGCAGATGCCGATCACCGGGCGGCCGTCGAAAGCGTCGGCGGGAATGCCCTGGTTCTTCATCCAGCTGCGGTGCATGAAGGCGTTCTTGCCCTCACCGCCGAACCAGGCCTCGGACCGCAGTTTGCGTTTGGTGTCGGTCACGATGTCTGTTCCCGTTCCTGGCGGCGCTTGTTGCGGTTTTCGACGCTGCGGCGCACGTCCTCCTCGGCATTGTCGATGAGGACCAGCAGCGCCTTTTGTGCGCCGGTCGCGTCGCCGGCGGCGATCTTTTCGGCGACTTCCCGGTGCAGCGGCAATGAGGGGCGCTGCCCTTCCGGATTGTCGTTGGAAAGACGAAAGCTCGTCACCAATGCGGTTTCGACCAGTGCCGCCAGCGAGCCGATCAGCTCATTGCCGGTCATGCGCAGTATGGTCTGGTGGAACAAAAGGTCAGGCTTGGCGAAGCGGTCGCCGTCGTCGACCACCGCCTCCATTTCGACCAGAGCTGCATTGATCTCGGCGATCTGCGATGGCGTGGCGCGCTGGGCCGCAAGCGCTGCCGACATCGGCTCGATGGCCCTGCGCAATTCGAACAGCGCCCGGACATCGTCGGCGCTGACACCGCTGGCATAGCGCCATGACAGGACGTCCGGGTCGAGGAAATTCCAGTCGGCACGAGGACGCACCCTTGTGCCGGTCTTCGGCCGCGATTCGACCAGCCCCTTGCCCGCCAACACCTTGATCGCCTCGCGCAGCACCGTGCGGCTGACCCCCAGCATCTCGCTTGAATCGTCGGCATTGGGCAGTGCCTCGCCGGGCAGGAAATCGCCTTGAACGATGCGCAATCCGATTTGCTCGACGACGGTCGCATGCAGAGCGGTGGAGCCGCTGGAAACCGCCACCGCGACTCTCGACGTACGCGCCATACTGAAAGATTTGTTATTCTTCATACTATTCATATGATATGTCTTATCGGCATTGCGATTGGAGTCAAGGGATGGGGGAGTGCCGATGACAAAGAATTCCGCTGCCGTTGCCGAGCAGCACCAAGGGCTGATCTCGATCAGCGACGGCATTGCGACCGTGGAGATCGCGCCGGCCGCCGGCGGCGCGCTGGCGTCGTATCGCTGGCGGCAAAACGGATCCGTCGTGGATTGGCTGCGCCCTGCGGATCAGGCGGCGATCGACGGCCGCGATGCCGGCGCCATGGCCTGCTTCCCGCTGGTTCCCTATTCCAATCGCATAAGGCACGGCCGCTTCGCATTCGCAGGCCGCACCGTCGAACTGCCGACCAGCCCGGACGATCCACATCATGAGCATGGCCATGGCTGGCGTCGGCCATGGACCGTCGTGCGGCACGAAGCCAGCGCCACTGTCCTATCCTATCGCCATGCCGCCGATTCCTGGCCGTGGAGCTATGAGGCAAGGCAAGAGATCTCGCTGGTCAATGGCAGCCTGATCACCGCCATCTCGCTGCGCAACCTGTCGGACGCGCCGATGCCGGCCGGGCTCGGCCTGCATCCCTATTTCCCATCGACACCGTGGACGCATGTCCAGGCGCGGGTGTCCGGCATGTGGGAGACCGACGCGGAAATCCTGCCCACCCGGCACGTCCTGCCGCCTGCAGGCTCCAACCCGACCACGGGCTTCGACGTGTCGGAGACGGACTTCGACACGGTCTTCACCGGATGGTCGCGCCGCGCCCGGATCTCCTGGCCGGAGCATGGACGGCAACTGGACATCGAGGCCGAGGCGCCACTCGATTTCCTTGTCCTCTACACGCCGCCCGGCGAGCCGTTCTTTTGCGCCGAACCGGTCAGCAACATCACCGATGCCTTCAACCGCAGGGCTGACACGGGCATCGAGGCCGGCTGTATCGTACTGGCGCCCGGGCACATGCGGTCCGCAAGCGTTCGCTTCACGCCTTCGCGGGAGATCTGATCGCCAGTCTGAGCCGCATCAACTGCTTTGCCTCGCCGCTTCGCGGATGGTCTGCAACAGGATGGAGAAGGCCGGCGAGGGCGCCGTGTCGGTCCGCATCGTCAGGCCGACCGGTCCCTTGGTTTCCTCGGTGTTGACCGGCAGGGCGACGAAGGCGCCACTGCCGAGTTCATTGGCGACGACACCGGCCGAAATGATCCAAACCGCATCGCTCTGCCGCAGGAAGGCGCGGCCGAAGGAGTCCGAGACGGTTTCGATCTCGGTTGCCGGCGCCGTCATGCCGCTGGTGATGAACAGGCGGTCGACGAAAGGGCGGATGACCGATTCCCGTGTCGGCATCAGCGCCGGGAACTCGTCGAGCCGCGCGAACACGTCCTGTCCGGGCTCAAGCAGCGGATGTCGCGCCCGCACCACGAACAGCACCTGTTCGGAGTAGAGATGCTCGAAGAAGAAGCCGGTCATGTTCTCCGGCGCCGCCAACCGTCCGACGACGAGATCGAGCGCGCCGGTGCGCAACTGTTCGAGCAGCACCGCGTTCTCGCCGGTGACGATCTTGATCGCCGCACCGGTGCTCTCTTTGAGGAACAGGCTCATGGCAAGCGGCATCACCCGCGCCGACACCGTCGGCAGCGCGCCGATGCGGATCGGGTGCCGGTTGACCGCTCCGTCCTGGCGGACGGAATCGACGCCTTGCTTGAGCGCCGTGATCGCCATGGCGGCGTGGCGAAGGAAGATCTCGCCGATGCGCGTCAGTCGGATGCCGCGGCCGTCGCGCTCCACCACCGCAACCCCCAGCGCCTCTTCCAGTTCGCGCAATGTCTTGGTCACGGCCGGCGGGCTGACATGCAGCAAGTCAGCCGCTCGCGCCACGCTCCCCTGCCGCGCAACTTCCAGGAATGCCTGCAGGTGACGGAACCGAATGCGGCTCTCGGACATGGATTCGATAACCCCTGAGTTAATGAAACGCCAAAAAATATCATTTTACCGAACCAAACGCCTTGTGCAATGTGAGGGCGGAGGATCGAAACCGTGCCATTCGTCACCATCGGCGGCATCACGCTGCACCATCGCCACATCAAGGCGACCGGCAATGCGCGCCCAATCATATTCATCAATTCGCTCGGCACCGACTTCCGGATCTGGGACGAAATTGTCTCGACGTTCGATGGTGAAATGCCGCTGCTGGTGTATGACAAGCGCGGCCACGGACTGTCCGACATCGGCGACATCAGGTCGATCGACGATCACGTCGATGACCTCTCGGCGCTCATCGATCATTTCGGCTTGAGCAAGGTCGTGCTGTGCGGCCTGTCGGTCGGCGGCATGATCGCGCAGGGGCTCTATGCCAGGCGGCCTGAAATCGTCGAAGGCCTGATCCTTTGCGATACGGCACACAAGATCGGCACGACAGACAGCTGGAACACACGCATCGCGACCGTCGAAAGCAAGGGCATCCAGGCGATTGCCGATGGCGTGCTCAAAGTGTGGTTCACCCCCGCCTTCCACGCGGCGCGTCAGGCCGAGCTCGACGGTTACTGGAACATGATGACGAGGCAAGCGCTTGCAGGTTACGTAGGGACTTGCGCGGCCGTTCGCGATGCCGATTTCACCGATGCTGCACGCCGCATCGCGGTGCCGACGCTCTGCGTCGCCGGCGACCAGGATGGCTCGACACCTCCCGATCTCGTCCGCTCGCTGGCCGCGCTGATCCCCGGCGCGCGCTTCGAAATCATCCGCGACGCTGGACACATTCCTTGCGTCGAACAGCCTGAAGCGCTCACCGCCCTGATCCGCGGCTTTATCGCGTCGCTTGCCCCTGGAGCAGAAACCCATGGATGAAGTCCCCGGCAACGCAACCAGATATCGCACCGGCCTCGCGGTGCGGCGCTCGGTGCTTGGTGACCGCCATGTCGACCGCGCCGAGGTCGCCGCCACCGATTTCGACCAGCCTTTCCAGGAGTTGATCACCGAGGCCGCCTGGGGAACCGTGTGGGCGCGGCCGGGCTTGACCAGGCGTGAGCGTTCGATCGTCACGCTGGCGCTGCTGGCCGCACTCGGCCATGATGAGGAGGTTGCTATGCATGTGCGCGCCACCGTCAACACCGGTGCCTCGCGCGACGATATCTGCGAGGCGTTCCTGCATGTCGCCATCTATGCCGGCGTGCCGGCCGCCAACCGTGCCTTCAGAATTGCCAAGGACGTGTTTTCGGAAATGGACGGAAGCCAGAATGACCGCTGAGTCCGGCTCGAACCGAAGGCCCGAGACCGGCGCCTTCTTCCAGCGCGACCGGACCTGGCATCCGCCTGTTCTGACACCGAATTACAAGACCTCCGTGCTGCGCTCGCCGCAGAAGGCGCCGCTGCCGTTCGACAACACGCTGTCGGAGATTGCAGGCCCGGTCTTCGGTCACGCCATGCTCGGCAAACTCGACGCCGACCTGATCCACAATTTCGCCAGGCCCGGCGAGAGCGCGCTCGGCGAGCGCATCATCGTCCATGGCCGGGTGCTCGATGAACGCGGCGTTGGCGTACCCGGCGCGCTGCTCGAATTCTGGCAGGCCAATGCCGGCGGCCGCTACCGCCACAAGAAGGACGGCTATCTGGCGCCGCTCGACCCGAACTTTGGCGGCTGCGGGCGCGCCATAACAGGCGAGGATGGCGGCTACGCCTTTCGCACTGTCAAGCCCGGCCCCTATCCCTGGCCGAACGGGCCGAACGACTGGCGGCCCTCGCACATCCATTTCTCGGTCTTCGGCCACGGCTTTGCGCAGCGGCTGATCACGCAGATGTATTTCGAGGGTGATCCGCTGATCTGGCACTGCCCGATCGTGCGCGGCATCCCCGACAAGGCCGCCGTCGAAACGCTGATCGCCACGCTCGACATGCAGGCGACGATCCCCTTCGACGCGCGCGCCTACAAGTTCGACATCGTGCTGCGCGGGCGCCGCGCGTCGCTGTTCGAAAACAGGCTGGAGGGCAATTGATGGCCCAGTCGCTCGACCGGCTCAGGGAAAGCCCCTCGCAGACCGCCGGACCTTATGTTCATATCGGGCTGACGCCCAATTTCTGCGGCATCGGCGGCGTCTATGCGACCGACCTTGGTGCGACCATGGTCAACGACAAGACCAAGGGGGAGCGCATCGGCCTGCGCATCCGGGTGCTCGACGGTACCGGCACGCCGCTCAAGGATGCGCTGATCGAGATCTGGCAGGCAGATGCGGATGGGCTCTACAATTCGCCGGCTGAACTGCGCGGCGCGGCCGATCCGAACTTTTTCGGCTGGGGCCGTTGCCCGACCGACATGGACACCGGTCTGTGCACGTTCGAGACGATCAAGCCGGGCCGCGTGCCGTTCAGGGACGGAAGCCTGATGGCCCCGCACATCACCCTCTGGATCGTCGCGCGCGGCATCAATCTCGGCCTGCACACACGGCTGTATTTTTCCGATGAGGAAAAGGCCAATGCCGGGGATGCGATCCTGGCGCGCATCGAGCACCGCGTCCGCGTGCCGACGCTGATCGCCGAGCGCAACGGCGATATTTATGTTTTCGACATCCATCTCCAGCGGGAGAAGGAAACGGTCTTCTTCGACAGCTGATGGTCAGGAGGAGCAGGATATGACCGTATCGCCCTTCGACCATCCACTGCTCTCCGCTCTTCTCGGCGACGAGGAGGCGAACCGGCATTTTTCCATCGAGGCGGAAATCGAGGCGATGCTTGCCTTCGAGCGGGCGCTGGCGCAAGCGGAAGCTGAAAACGGGATTATCACCAAGGATGATGCCGCCGCGATCGTGGCCGCACTTGCCACATTCCGGCCCGACACCGCCTTGCTGCGGGCTGCCGTCGCCAAAGACGGCGTCATTGTGCCGGAACTGGTACGCCAGATCAGGGCGGCGGTCGGCGAACCGCATGGCGACAAAGTGCATCTCGGCGCAACCAGCCACGATGTCATCGATACCGGCCTGGTGTTTCGGCTGAAGTCCATCGTCGAGCATCTCGGCCTGCTCCTGACCGAGACCATTATACGGCTCGTCTCGCTCGAAGAGCGGTTTGGCGGCAGGGCGCTGACGGGAATGACGCGCATGCAGCCAGCCATTCCGATCAAAGCGGCCGACCGCGTCAGGACGTGGCGGGCGCCACTGCAACGGCATCAGGAAAGATTGTCGGAACAGTCGAGGCGTCTGCTGGTGGTGCAGTTCGGCGGTGCCGCCGGCACGCTGGAAAAGCTAGGCGACAAAGGTCCGGCGGTGCGCGCAGCACTGGCCGCAAAGCTCGGCCTTGGCGACGCCCCGCATTGGCAGAACCAGCGTGACGCACTCGCCGATTTCGCCGGCCTGATGTCGCTGCTATCAGGCAGCCTCGGCAAATTCGGCCAGGACATCGCGCTGATGGCGCAAGGTGGAACCGAGATCGAGCTTTCCGGCGGCGGCGGCTCTTCGGCCATGCCGCACAAGCAGAACCCGGTGAAGGCCGAAGCGCTGGTGGCGCTTGCCCGCTTCAACGCCACGCAGCTTGCGGGCATGCATCACGCGCTCGTGCATGAGCAGGAGCGCTCGGGCGCTGCCTGGACGCTGGAATGGCTATTGCTGCCGCAAATGGTCATCGCGACGGCCGCGTCGCTCCGCCTTGCCGCTGAGCTGGCCGCACAGGTCGAAAGTCTCGGCCACTGATGCGCACGCAAATCGTCATCGTCGGGTCCGGACCGTCCGGCCTGCTGCTTGGGCAGCTTCTGGCCGGCATCGGCGTCGAGACGGTCATTCTGGAACGCGCGAGCCGCGAGCACGTGCTTGGCCGAGTGCGGGCAGGGGTGCTCGAACAGGGCACCGTCGAATTGCTGGAACAGGCCGGCGCGGCGGCAAGGCTGCACGCGGAAGGACTGCCGCATTCCGGCATCTCGCTCGCCTTCGACGGACGCCTGCACCGCATCGACCTCGAGGCACTGACCGGCGGCAGGCATGTCACCGTCTATGGCCAGACCGAGGTGACGCACGATTTGATGGACAAGCGCGATGCGGACGGACTGACCACGATCTACGAGGCGGCAAATGTCGCGTTGCACGATTTCGACGGCGCCGCACCTTTCGCGACCTATGACAAGGACGGGGTCACGCATCGCATCGATTGCGACTTCATTGCCGGCTGTGACGGCTATCACGGCGTCAGCCGCAAATCGGTGCCCGAGCGTGCGCTGAAAATCTTCGAGCGGCAGTATCCGTTCGGCTGGCTCGGCGTGCTGGCCGAAGTGCCGCCGGCCGATCACGAACTGGTCTACGCCAATCATGAAAGGGGTTTTGCCCTGTGCTCGATGCGCTCGACGCACCGCAGCCGCTATTATGTGCAGTGTCCGCAGGACGATCGCGTCGAAGCCTGGCCGGACGAGCGCTTCTGGGACGAGCTGCGCCGCCGCTTGCCCGAGCAGACGGCGGCAAGCGTCGTCACCGGCCCATCCTTCGAGAAATCGATCGCGCCGCTGCGCTCCTTCGTTGCCGAGCCGATGCGCTTCGGCCGGCTGTTCCTGGTCGGCGACGCCGCCCACATCGTGCCGCCGACCGGCGCCAAGGGTCTGAACCTCGCTGCCAGCGACGTGCGCTATCTCTTCTCGGGTTTGTGCGACTTCTATCGCGACAAATCCGCGGCTGGCATCGACTGCTATTCGCAAAAGGCGCTGGCGCGGGTCTGGAAGGCGGTTCGCTTTTCCTGGTGGATGACGACGATGCTGCATTGTTTTCCCGACACCGCCGAGTTCGGCCAGCGCATCCAGGAGGCCGAGCTCGACTATCTCGTGCAGTCGCGTGCCGCATCGACCGCGCTCGCGGAAAACTATGTCGGCCTGCCCTATTGAGGGCTGCGGATCATCCGGCGCCTTGCTGCCTGGCAAAATCCAAAAGCATCGGGCGCTGCCCCTTGAGGATTTTCACCTCGGCCTCGGGCAAGGTGAACCAGCCCGCTCTGTCGACCTCCGGGAACTCCTTCAGGGATCCCGACCTTGGCGGCCATTCCATGGTGAAAATGTTGCTCTTGATGGCGGCCACGTCGATGTCGATGGTCGCCTCGACAGACCAGGCCGAGACGATCTTGCCGCCGGGTTGTTTGTAGTCGCCGAGCCGCGCGAAGGGACCATCAACCTTGACGCCGAGCTCTTCCTCGGTCTCGCGTTGCGCTGCCGTCAACTCATCCTCATCCTCGCCGACGAGACCCTTCGGCATCGACCAGGCGCCATCGTCCTTCTTCGCCCAGAACGGCCCGCCCGGGTGAACCAGCAACACCCTGAGATCGCCATCGCTGCGGCGATAGATCAGCAATCCCGCACTGCGTTTTGCCATTTTTGTACGTCCATTTGCGAAGCCGGCAGCCTGCTGATGGTCCTTGAATCGTTGATGCGAACCTTGCACTAGGGGATTGCGACGCTATGTCAGGCGCGTCTGCATTGCACCTCGGTCGCGAGTCCGGCAATCTGATACCATCGCTTATTTGGCGGCTCGAAGGCTAGGTGACGATGCAACTCGGTCTTATTGGCTACTATAGCGACTTCGTGGTGTATCCGCTGGTGATCGCCGTGCTGGCAGTGGCCGGGCTGCTCGAGGCTGGCGAAGAGAGTGCGCCAGGCTGGATCGGCACTGTCCTCGCCTGTCTCGGCCTCTGGACGCTGATCGAGTATGTGCTGCACAGGTTCGCTCTTCACCATATTCCTTACGTCAAGGACCTGCACGACCGTCACCATGTCGAGGAACGCAGTTCTGTGGGCACGCCAACCTGGCTCAGTCTCGGCGTGCATGCGCTGGTCGCGTTTGTGCCCGTTTGGGTGGTCTCAGATTTCGCCACCGCGAGCGCGGTGAGCTGCGGGTTGATGCTGGGATATCTGTGGTACATCAGCATCCACCACATGATCCATCACTGGCACCCGGCGCATCCGAGCTATCTCTATACGCTCAAGCGCCGTCATGCGGTGCATCACCACATCGACGAAACGGCCAATTTCGGTGTGACTTCGGCATTCTGGGATCGCGTTTTCGGCACGGCGCAGCTCTGAAGTCCTCAGTCCTCGCCGTTCAGCGCCTCTTTCCGCGACCGCCGGAAGTCTTGGCTCCGCGAGGCCCGCTCTGGACCGGCGTGTTGTTCTGGTTCTCGTCGGACAGTTTTCGCCAGCGGGCAAGGCGCTCCGGGTCGAGCGTCCCCGCCTTCAAGGCAGTCTGAACCGCGCAACCCGGCTCGTGCACATGCGTGCAGTCGCGGAACTTGCAGAGCGGTGCAAGCTCGGTGATTTCGGCAAACAGCGTGTCGATGCCGTAGCCGACATCGCTGACCTGCAGCGTCCGCATGCCCGGCGTGTCGATCACCCAGCCACCGCCGGCGATGGAATGCAGCGATCGCGACGTGGTGGTGTGGCGTCCCTTGGAATCGTGCTCGCGGATGCCCCCGGTCTGTTGCGGCGATTGCTGCGCCGATCCGGCCAGCGTGTTGACCAGCGTCGATTTGCCGACGCCGGAGGAGCCGATCAGCGCCACCGTCTGGCCGACACCGCACCAGGCAGCCAGGACGGTTGCCGCATCCGATGTGCGGGGGTTCAGCATCACCACCGGCAATCCACGCTGCAACGCCGCAGCTTGCTTCTGGTAGGTCTCGGCGTCTTCAGCGGTATCGGCCTTGGTCAGCAGGATCACCGGCGTCGTTCCGGCCTCGTTGGCCAGCGCCAGATAGCGCTCGAGCCGGGCGGGATTGAAGTCGGCATTGCACGAGGTGACGATGAACAGCGTATCGACATTGGCCGCGGCAAGCTGCGGCACCCTGCCGCCGCCCTGGGTGCGGCGTTCCAGCACGGTCTTGCGGGTCAGGCGGCGCTTCACAAGGTGTTCATGCCCATCGACCAGCACCCAGTCTCCGACGGCATAGTCACCGGTGTTTGCCTGCGCCGCCAGCGTCAGATCGACCGGCCCTGCCTGGGACAGGCCGGTCAGGCGATCGCGGTGGACGGTGGCGATCCGCGTCGGGACAAGATTGGCTTCGCCGGGCTCGAGCTGGTCGCCGAAAAATTCGGTCCAGCCCAGGCTGGCGAGCGATGGCGTGGAGTGATCCGTCACGGCTTTGACCACGGCGTCACGGACATTGGACGGTATCCCTGGCAGGGGGGGCGAACGGGGTGGGGTGATTTCCAAGCCGTGTATGGGCGGCATGGCGACATTTGGCAAGCAGGCCCGTAGCTGAGGGCTGAGCGGCAAGCTTCTGCAGCCCTTCGTCGAACTGACAATGAAGTCCATGACGCCATCAGTTTTGAAGCGTTAACAAATAATTTGACGCATGGAATATTTTTGCGTTCTATTGGGAACTGTGAAAATTGACTGAATAAGTTCCGTCAAGCATTGTCGCATCCGGTCAACGGCCGCATGACTGTGGGCGGGGCCGATCGTTGGCAGGGGATCAGGAATATATCGATGGCGGAGAAGACGCACCGCACGATGGACGACTTCGCCCAGGCATGCGGCGTGTCGCGCCCGACGCTGTCCAAATATTTCGACGATCCGGCGAGCGTGAAGCCAGCGACGCGGGCGCGCATCGAAGCCGCCCTGCGTTCCTCGGACTATCAGCCGAACCTTTTCGCCCGCAATCTCAACCGCAAGCGCACCCGCAACATCGGCATCGTCGTGCCGACGATCACCGATCCTTTCTACGCCGAGATGGTCAGCCGCATCGAATTTCGTTGCCGCGACGAAGGCTACTGGCCGATCGTCATTTCCTCGCATGGCTCGCCGAAGCTGGAGGCGGAGTCGGTCAGGACGCTGCTGTCGCTGAAGGTGGCCGGCGCGATCATCGCCCCGCTCGGCCTTGCCTCCGACCGCAGCGTCTTCGACAAGCTCGGGCAGGACATTCCGATCGTCTATTTCGACACCTATATCGAGGGCGATACGCCGTTCGTCGGCAACGACAACCGGCAGAGCGTGTCGACCATCGTCGACTATCTCTGTCGCTCGGGCGAACCGCCGGTCTATCTCGACATTCCGCATGTCAACCACAACTCCGGCGAACGCCAGGAGAGCTACATCGTCGCGATGGAGACCGCCGGCTTCAAGCCGGCCGTCATCGAGGCCGCGCGCGATTACACCTGGGACTTCGAACGCATCGGCTACGAGCAGACGGAAAAAATGCTGGAGGCCGGGACCTTGCCCGGCCGCACCATCCTGTGCGCCAACGATCGTCTCGCCTTTGGCGTAATGGCGGCCGCGTACTCGCGCGGCCTGAAGGTCGGCCGCAGGCCCGATTGCGATCTGCGCGTTGCCGCCCACGACGACCATCCGCTGAGCCGCTACACCTGTCCGGCGCTGACCACCATGGCGCAGGATTTCACCGCCATGGCCGGCCGCAGCGTCGAGATCCTGCTGGCCCTGCTGGACGAGGCCGATCCGCCGAAGCAGGGCATGGCGCGCACCGTCAAGCTCGGTGCCAACCTGGTGATGCGTCAGTCGGCCTAACCGGTCGACGTCGATCCCTCGAAGTGGCGCCAGGCCGTCACCCCCTCGACCACCGCTTGCCGGGCGGCGGGAATATGGCGTCCCATCGAGACGAAGCCATGGATCTGGCCCGGCCATTGCCGCAGGATCATAGGCACGCCCGCGGCCTGCAGGCGCGCCGCATAGGCTGCCCCTTCGTCGGCCAGGATGTCACAGCCCGCAAGCGCCACGAATGCTGGCGCGACGCCGGCAAGATCAGGCGCCAGCAAGGGCGAGACGCGCCAGTCCATGATATTGTCGGGCGTTCGCACATAATGGTCGCGGAACCATGCCATGGTCGTCGCGGTAAGGCCGAAGCCGTCGCCGAAACGCCGGTAGCTGTCCGATGTCTGCCGCGCGTCGGTGTTGGGATAGATCAGGATCTGCGTCGCAAGTGGTGGAGCGAGCCCATCGCGTGCGAGCAGCGCCAGCACTGCGGCAAGATTGCCGCCGGCGCTGTCGCCGGCAACACCAATGCGCACCTTGTCGATGCCCAGGTCGACGGCATTCTCGGCCATGAAGCGAAGTGTCGCCAGGCAATCCTCGAGCCCGGCGGGAAATTTGTGCTCCGGGGCCAGGCGATAGTCGGGGCAGACAATGACGGCGTTGCCGAGATTGGCCATCAGGCGGCAGATCTCGTCATGTGAATCGAGATTGCCGATGACCCAGCCGCCGCCATGCAGATAGAGCAGCGCCGGCGCCCCGCTCGGCAGTGCGTCGATGCCGCGATGGATGCGGACAGCGATGGGGCCGTTCGGCCCGTCGATCTGCTGTTCAAAGGTCGTCGCGACCGGCTCATGCTCACCTTGCAGCGTCGGGAACGAGGCGTTGTAGGCAGCTCGCGCCGCCGCCACGCTGCCGGTCTCGAATGGCTTGCCGCCGGCTGCACGAGCCATGTCGAGGACGCGCAGCGCATCCGGATCGAGCGTCATGATCATACCCTCAGGCCAGCAGATCGCTCGCCTCTTCCTCGGTCAGCAGGGCCGGCTGGACGACATCGCCCGCGATGGCGACCGAGCCCTGTGTTTCACCGGAGCGCAGGATAGCCTCCATGATCTCCAGCACATGCAGCGCCAGATTGCCGGAGGCGCGTGGCGTGTTGCCGGTCTGAAGCGAGCGCACCAGATCGGCGACGCCGAGCATGCGGTAATTGGCGCGATCGGGCGCCGCATAAGGCCAGTTGCGGGCGCCATAGAGTTCGCCTTCGCTGGCGAAATCCCTCCAGTCGGTGCCGCGTTTCGACAGCGACACGGTGCCGCCGAACGTGTCGGGGTCGGGCAGGCGCAGCGAGCCTTCCGTGCCGTGCAGTTCGATCGGATGGTTGGAGTGGCGAAAGACATCCCACGAGGCGCCGAAGGTGACGGTTGCGCCGGAGCGGAACTCCAGCAGCGACAGCACATTGGTCGGCGTGCCGACCTTGAATGTGGTGTTCTTGAATGGCCCTTCGGCAGTGATCAGCCGCTCCTCCTGGCCGCGCGTCGCCATCGCCATGACGCGTTCGACCGGGCCGAGCAGATTGACCAGCATGGTCAGATAGTAGGGGCCCATGTCGAACACCGGGCCACCGCCTGGCTGGTAGTAGAACTGCGGGTTGGGGTGCCAGTGCTCCATGCCGCGGCCCATCATGAAGGCGGTGCCGGTGACCGGGCGGCCGATGGCGCCGTCATCCATCAGCCGGCGGGCGCGGCGTCCGGCTGCACCAAGGAAGGTGTCGGGCGCCGAGCCGAGCAGCAGCCCGCGCGACCGCGCCTCGTCGACCAGGCGCCGTCCATCGGCGGCCGAGGTGGCGAGCGGCTTTTCGGTGAAGACGTGCTTGCCGGCCGAAAGGGCGGCAAACGAAATGTCGAAATGCGCCGCCGGAATGGTCAGGTTGAGGACGAGATCGATCTCGGGGTCGGCCAGCAGTGCATCGACGCCGAGTGCCCGTATGCCATATTCCTTCGCCCGCAGCGCCGTCATGTCGGCCGAGATATCGGCGCAGGCGCGCAACTCGATGCCGCCGAAGAGAGCGGCATTGCGCAGATAGGTCATCGAGATATTGCCGCATCCGATGACGCCGATCCCGAGTTTCGTCGTTGATATCCCGTGCATTTTCGATCGTACCTCCCAACGCGGTCACCGTCTGCCGAATCCGCCCAGAAGTAACGGATCGCCTTCGCAAAGGGCTATACAACATTTTAAATATTGACGCGCGTAAAATTTTTATACAACATGCGAAAATGCTGGCGCGATATCGGGAGGCTGCCAGTCCTGGGAGGAGAAAATGACCGACATGAAAAAACGGCCGACCGCCGATGCGGATGCCGTGGGTCATGCGCGCATCGGATATTTCCGCCGCGGCCAGGGACCTCGACGGGGTCAGGCATAGATCACCTTGGCCCCTGTCCTATCAAGCTGGCTGCGTATTGGGCCGGACAGGCCATCGTCGGTGATCACGACATCGACGCTCGACAGCGAAAAGGCCTTGGAGGTTCCGCTGACGCCCCATTTGCTCGAATCCGCAAGGAGGACAACGCGCCGGGCCATGCGCACGAGGTTTCGCTTGGTTCGCGCCATGTCTTCGTTCACGTCGACCACATCCAGTGACGAGTCAATTGCATGCGCTCCAACAAAGACCTGATGCGCTACCAAGCCGCCGAGAGCCGTGTCGGCATCGGTGATCAGCGTGCTTACCGTATCCGGGTAGACCCGGCCGCCGATCATGTGAACGTCGAGCCCGGGCCGATGCATCAGATGCTGCACGATATTCATCGCCGTGGCCGCGACCACGACATTGCTGAGCGGCGGTAACAGCATGGCAACCTGCATCAATGTCGAGCCGCCATCGAAGATGACCGATTGGTTGTCCTCGAACAGGTCTATCGCTGCCCGGGCGATGCGTTTCTTTGCATCGAGGTTTGTTTGCATCCGCCGGGCGAACGCGGCCGTGGTCGAATCCGTGGTCCGGGTCACCGCGCCTCCGCGGGTCTTGGTCAGCAGTCCCTTGCGATCCAGTATCTCGAGGTCGGAGCGCACCGTGACTTCCGACACGCCAAAATCGTCTGACAGGTCCTTGATGCGAACCTGTCCGCTGCGTTGCACTTCACCCAGGATCGATTGGCGTCTCTGCTCTGACAACATTGGCCTGTCCTTGCCTCCATGCGCCAAGCGATCGCCCTGGCCTCGGTTCACTCTACCGAAAATAGGCGAATTCGAAAGCTTTCGAAAGATTGCATTTGTTATTTCTTTCGCAAACACTGGGTCCAGGATTTTGAAATCAATCAATTGGAGAGTTTTGGACTCATGAGCCTCGGAACCAAGGTGCGCCTGGCGCGCCTCTTCTCACATCCATCGGGGAATCTTTTTGGCGGCGCGGTCGACCACTTTGTCGGCTATGGCGACGTGCGCAAAGGAGGTCTTGCCGACCTGCCGGGTGCGCTTGCACGCGTCATGGTAGGCAAACCTGACTACGTCAGCATCCAGCCTGGCACCGCGCGCCATCTGTGGCCGCAATATGCGGGCAAGGCTTCCCTGGTGATCCAGGCCGGCTGCTTCACCCCAGACGATCGCATCAGTGAACTGATTGCAACGCCCGAGGATGCGGTGCGCGCCGGCGCCGATGCGTTGGCCGTGGCCATTCCGGTGCGCGGCGCGACCGAGGGAAAATACATACGCTGGCTGACCGATTCGGTGAACGCGGCGGCTCGTTACGGCATGCCGGTGGTAGCGCATATCTACCCTCGCGATTTCACCGACGGGGCAAAAATCGTCTTCACCCCCGACGAGATCGCCTATGCGGCACGCATCGGCTACGAGTCCGGCGTCGATGTGATCAAGATCGGGTACACGGGCGATTTCGAGTCGTTCCGAGAGACCGTTCGGACCTGCCCGGTGCCGGTTGTGATCGCTGGTGGTCCGAAGACCGACACGCTGCTCGGCGCCCTTCAACAGACGGCGGACGCCATCCGTGCAGGCGCGCGCGGTGCCGTGGTGGGCCGCAATCTCTGGGGGCACGGCGATCCGGAAAAGGCAGCGATCGCCTTTCGGGGCGTCATCCATGACGGCCTTTCGGCGCAAGACGCCTTGGCGAAGGCGGGTGCCTGAACGATGCCCGCCGTCCCTTCAATCCTCGGCTTCGGAGCTATTGCGATCGACGACATCGTCTATGTCGATCAGCCGTTGTCGGCGGGCAAGGGGAAGGTTTTGCAAAGTGCCCGAGCTTTCGGGGGAAACGTCGCGACGGCACTTGCCGCCGTCGCGCGGCTCGGCGGAAGCGCCGGGTTCGTCGGATGGCTGGGCAGTGCCGCCGACGACGCCGTGTTGTGCGATCTCGTTGCGAGCGGCGTTGAAACCGCGTTCGCGCCGCGCCACCCGCACGCGCGCCCGGTGCGCTCGCGGATCACCGTCGGTTCGGATGGGGAGCGGTTCATCGCGTATGACGACGAAGCGATGCTGGGCACCGCGCCGGACTTTCCGGACGAGGTTCTCAGCCGCGCGACTGTCCTGATCGTCGACAGTTACGGGATCGGGTCGCTGGATGTCGTGGCTCGGGCTCGCGATCTCGGCCTTGCGATCCTCGGCGATGTCGAATGGAGCCACGGCCCGGCCACCGAGAGACTGATCGGGCTCTGCGACCATCTCATTCTTCCGCTGGGCTTTGCGCGGACCGCCACCGGCCGCCACTCGCCGGCCGAGATACTCGATGCATTGTGGTTGCCGTCGCGGTCCGCCGTGGTTCTGACGGATGGCGGCAGAGGCGTCTTCTATCGCGGACGCGACGAGACAGGGCTCTGGCACCTGCCTCCGCAACGGGTTGCCGTCGTCGACTCGACCGGCGCCGGTGACTGCTTTCATGGCGCCTATGCCCTTGCATTGACGCGCGGGGCCGACACCGCAGGCCGGGTCGCATTCGCGGCCGCGGCGGCGGCCCTTTCGATAACGGGGCGGGGCGGGCGCGAGGCGCTTCCGACCGACGACCAGGTCAAGGAACTCCTGGCATCGACGAACGCGCCGTCGGCAGTCGAACTGAAATATGCGCGGCTTGATACCGGAACATAGCCCGAACTATCCGAGGAAAAATTTCGCAGGTGAACGTAAGCCGAGGACAATCATAAAAATCAGTGGCTTAGACTTGTGGAGGGAGGAATATGGCAGAAGTCGTTCTTGAGAATATCTGCAAGACATACGGGAACAATTTTCACGCAATCGACCAATTGAACCTGTCGGTCAAGGACGGCGAGTTCTTGATTCTCGTCGGGCCGTCCGGCTGTGGCAAATCCACCGCGTTGCGGATGATCGCGGGATTGGAGGACGTCACCAGCGGCAGCCTTCGGATCGGCGGGGTCGACGTCGTCGACATGCCGCCCAAGGACCGCGACATTGCGATGGTCTTCCAGAGCTACGCTCTCTACCCGCATATGACCGTGTTCGAAAACATTGGCTTTTCGATGCGGCTGGCAGGCAAGCCGAAGGCCGAGCGCAAAAAGCGCGTGGACGAGATCGCCAAAACCCTTCAACTGACGTCTCTGCTGGACAGCAAACCCGCGAACCTTTCAGGCGGACAGCGTCAAAGGGTTGCCATGGGCCGCGCCATGGTGCGCGAGCCGGCAGCCTTTCTCATGGACGAACCCCTTTCCAATCTGGACGCGAAACTGCGTGTTCAAATGCGCGCCGAAATCACCAGTCTGCAAAAGCAGCTCGGCGTAACGACCATATATGTGACCCACGACCAAACCGAAGCCATGACGATGGGCGACAGGGTCGCGGTGTTGAAAGGCGGCGTGCTGCAGCAGGTCGACGCACCCAAGAGGCTCTATGAATCGCCGGTGAACGCTTTCGTTGCTGGCTTCATCGGGTCTCCTTCGATGAATCTTTTCGAGGCAACCCTGACGGGCGACGAACTGATGTCCGGCGCCTTGGCCATCCGGCTGCAGGATGCAGCCTTCGTGCGCAGGCCGGGCTTGAGGTCGTATGCGGGGCGCAAGGTCGTGTTCGGGATACGACCGGAGGATCTCTATGACAGCAGTCTCGAATCCGGCCGCAAGTATCAGACGATACCGGCAAAGGTGACCTCGATCGAAGAACTCGGATCCGAACAAATCGTCCATCTCAACATCGACGCGGTCCGGGTGGACTCCGGCGACCCTGACGCGGTGCAGGATTTCGGCCTGGCGTCGAATGCGGTGGCGAAATTCGAACCGGTCAGCACAGTCCGCTCCGGCTCGGAAATCAGCTTGGCCCTGGATGATGCCAAGCTCCATTTCTTCGACCCCGAGACGCATCTGGCAATCTGAATATCAGCGATAAGACCCGCGGGCGAGGGTGAGGCGCCTGCGTAAGAAGACTTCTGAATAATCAGACGATCGGCCGCATTGTGCGGGCGAATATAAAGAAGGAGGAGAAAATGACGTTTCGTATTAAATCCGCGATGCTGAAAATAGCCGCGGCCGCATGGTTGCTTGGCGCAACCGGCGCCATGGCGGATACGACGCTGGAATTCACCCAATGGTGGGAGCCCGAATTGCCGGCTGGCTCGCTCAGGTCAATTATGGACGAGTTCGAGGCGGCAAACCCCGGAATCAAGGTGACGCTGGTCAGCGGCCCCTACGCCACCACGCGAGACCAGATCTCGGTTGGTGCTGCAACCGGAACGCTCAGCGACGTCGTCGGTCTCGACGGCGCCTGGGTGAACAATCTGAATGCGCAGGGCGCACTCGCCGACATGAATCCGATGATGGATGCGAGCGGTTTCGACAAGAGCCAGGTCGCGGATATCATCAAGGTGGACGGCAAGGCCGTGATGTTTCCCGTGGCTTCGTTCGTCTATCCGGTCTTCGTGAATTTGGACCTCGCCGCCAAGGCGGGCGTGACCAAGCTGCCGTCGACCCGTGCGGAGTTTCTCGAAGCCGCCAAGAAGATGACGCACGCCGACCAGAACCAGTATGGCTGGGTGCTGCCCCTGTCGCTGCAAACGCCATCCGGCGTCCAGAACGACATGATGTCGTGGGTTTGGGCTTCGGGCCAGTCGATGATGGCGAGCGGCAAGCCGGACCTTGAGGGCAAACCGGTGGTGGATATGCTCACTTTCGTCAAATCACTCAATGACGCCGGCACCATCTCGCCCGGCATCGCCACCAAGACCGAGCAGGAAAAGGTCGAGGAGTTCGTCAACAACCGCGTCGGGATGATGATCGACTCGCTCGCGCATGTGAACCTCATCCGCAAGCGCAATCCCAAGCTGAACTTCGACCTCATCCCGGTCCCTGTCGTGGAAAACTATACCGGCAAGCGCGGCCTTCCCTATGCCTCCTGGGGCATCGGCATCTCTGCGGCTTCGAAACATCAGGAAGAGGCCTGGAAACTCGTCCAATATCTGATGAGTGAAAAGGTCAACGCCAAGCTCGTGTCGCTTGCAAACGCCTTCCCGGGCAACGTCAACGCCAAGCCCGATTTCGTGACCTCGGACAAGGCTTTCGGCAAGGCTTTTGAAATCTTCAAGACCGGTCATCTCGCCAATGAGTTCACGGGCCTGCCGGTGGCTGAAGACCTGATGACCCAGTTCGACGTGCAAGCCCAGAAGATGCTCGCCGGCGAGCAGTCTCCGGAACAAGCCGCCGCCGCCGCTCAGAAGGGCTGGATGGCGAAATTCTGATCGGCCTGTTCCCGTTTGCTGTCTTCGACCGGGTGACCTGACTTCGGGCAGGCCACCCGGCAACAACGGATCGGCATTCTGAGTGGACTTGTTTTCGAAAGCTTACCTTCCCTTGAAGGCGTATCCCAAGGTTGGCACATGACCCGGCAAAAGCGCTCCCACCACAAGCTCAAACGAGCGGTCGCACCCTACCTCTATCTGTCGCCCGCGCTGCTCATAATCGGGCTCCTGATGCTGCTGCCGATGGTGACGGTGATTGCCTACTCGTTCCAGAACAGCGCGGTGCTGCGTCGTGACCCATCCTTTGCCGGACTGAAGCACTACCAGGCGATCTTCGACGACCCCGTGTTCTGGGCTTCGCTGTGGCACACGCTCTACTTCACATGCATGAGTGTCATTTTCCACATGACCATCGGCATGGTCTTCGCGCTCATGCTGAACAGCGACCGCATCAATCCGACGCTGCGCAATATTCTGCGTGTGCTCTACATACTGCCCTGGCTGTTCACCGCGGTGATCATCGCCGTGATCTGGCGCCTCCTGCTTGAGCCGAACGGTGTCGTGAACAGTATTCTCATGCAAATCGGCATCATCGGTTCCAAGGTCGAATGGTTTTCCTCGCCTGAGACCGCGCTGCATGCAGTCACTTTTGCCAATATCTGGGCGGGCTACCCGCTCTTCATGGTCAGTTTGCTCGCGGGTTTGCAGGGCATTCCCAAGGATTTCTACGAGGCCGCCGATATCGACGGGGCGAAAGCCTACCAGAAGCTGATCTTCATCACCATTCCGCAGCTGATGCCGATCATCATCAGCATCTCGCTGCTCGACTTCATCTGGACCATGCAGGTCTTCCCGCTAATCTGGATAACGACGGGCGGTGGCCCGATCTACTCGACCGAGGTCCTCAGCACCTACACGTACAAGCTGGCATTTTCGAGCTACAACCTGTCGCAGGCTTCGGCCAGCGCCGTGGTCATCCTGCTGATCTCTCTCGGCCTGACGCTGTTCTATATTCGCTATCAAAAGGCTCGGTAATCACCATGAGGAAAAGGCACACGCCGAAAGACAGGCTGATCACCGTGGCGCTCCATGTAGCGCTTGCAGCAGGGCTCTTTTTCGCGGCATTCCCGATCTACTGGATGCTGAGCAGCTCGTTCAAATCGAATACCGAAATCTTTGCCCTGCCGCCAACCATCCTGCCAAAGGCGTTCACGCTGGAAGCGTATGCAGCCATCCTTGGCGACCCGGTAAAGCTGCGCTTCTTCTTCAACAGCTATTTCGTGGCGGGAGCGGTGACCGTGCTGACGGTGCTGATCGCCTTGCTGGCGGCCTACGGGTTCAGCCGCTTCAATTTCCGCGGCAAGGGCAGCCTGAACACAATCATCATCAGCACGCAGACGATTCCGCCGATCACACTTTTGATCCCCTTCTTCGGGCTTGTCGTCTCATACGGTATCTTCGACACCTATGTCGCACTGATCCTGACCTACCTGGTGTTTACGCTGCCCTACGCGATCCTGCTGATGACGGGATATCTGAACACCTTGCCCCGCGATCTCGATGAAGCCGTGGCTGTCGACGGCGGCAGCAGCTGGACCGCGCTTTGGCGGGTGATTGTCCCGATTTCACTGCCGGGTATCGTGGCGACGTCGGTCTACACCTTCCTGTTGTGCTGGAACGAATTTCTCTTTGCGCTGACGCTGACGAAGTCGACGTCCATGCGCACGGTCCCGATCGGCATCCAGCTGTTGATGGGGCAGCATGCCTTCGAATGGAACCAGATGATGGCGATGAGCGTGCTCGGCTCGCTACCGCTCTTGCTCATCTACCTCGTTGCCCAGAGATACTTCCTCGCCGGCATGACCGCGGGCTCGGTCAAGTAGGATGTTCATCCCACGGCGACGCAGGGTGGCATCAATCAATAAGCGGTATCAAGGATTGAAAGGATGAACGTGAAAGACCTCAAAGTCGGCTGCCAGACCTTCACCTGGGAAATGCTGGGAGACCGGTTCACCGGCGGCCCCGACGATCTGCTGAGGGCGATCTCTGACGGTGGCTATGCCGGCATCGAGATCACCGACACCATGATCGGACATTATGGCAACAAGCCGGAGGAGTTCGCCGCCGCGCTGAAGGCGTGGGGGCTGACGCTGGTTTCCTTCGCCTTTGGCTCGCACAGCGGTTTTACGTCGAAGGAGGAGATCGGCGCCGACCTCGAAACCGCCAAACGCTGGATCGATTTCGCCGCCGCCTTCCCGAATGCGCTGGTGTCGATGGGCTCGGCCACGGTGGTGTCCGACGGCCCGCGCGACGAGAAGTTCGCCATCGCGGCCGAGGTCTACAACCAGGCCGGCGAGCTTGGCCGCAGGGACGGTGTTCAGGTCGCGGTGCATCCCAGCTCGCACCACAACACGCTGCTGTTCGACCGCGCCGATTACGACGCGATCTTTGCCTTGCTCGACCCCGACCTGGTCGGCTGGGTACCGGATACCGGCCATATACTGCGCGGCCACAAGGACATGTCCGATACGCTGCGCACCTACCGCGACCGCATCCGCTACATCCACCTCAAGGACGTCGATGCCAACGGCAGCTGGGCCATGCTCGGCAAGGGCGTCTGCGACACGCCGGCGGTGATCGAGATCGCCAACACCGCACCGCGCTTCAACGGCTGGCTGGTGCTGGAGGAGGAATCCGAAACGGCCGCCGCCGATCCCGCCGGCGCGGTAAAAACCAACCGCCAGACAATGCGCAGCTTGGGCGCCTGAAGAACGAGACGATGATCAAGAAACAGGACAGACGCCTCAGGGTCGGTGTGCTCGGCTGCGGCCCCATCGCGCAGTTCGCGCATCTGCAATCCTGCGTGAAGGCTGGGAATGCCGACCTCTACGCCATCTGCGACGCGGCACCCGATCTGCTCGCCCGCATGGGCGCCACCTACGAGCCGCAAAAGATGTATGCCGACTACGACGCCATGCTCGCCGATCCCGAACTGGAAGCGGTGATCGTCGCCACGTCGGACGCCTATCACGTGCCGATGTCGATCAAGGCGCTCGATGCGGGAAAGCATGTCCTGTGCGAAAAGCCGATCGGCACCTCGGTGGAGGAAGGCGAGGCGCTGGCCCAGGCGGTCAGGCGCTCGGGCAAGGTGCTGCAGGTCGGGCATATGAAGCGCTTCGACCCGGCGCTGGAGGCCGCGCACGACTTCGTCCGCGACGAGATCGGCGAGGTGCTGGCGCTGAAGGCCTGGTACTGCGATTCCACCCATCGCTACACCAACACCGATGCCATTCAGCCGCTGCCGGTCACCAGCAAGCTGGCGAAGAAGCCGACCGGCAATCCCAAGGCTGATCTCAGGCAATATTTCATGCTGGCGCACGGCTCGCATCTCGTCGATACGGCGCGTTTCCTGTGCGGCGATATCGTTGCCGTGCGCGCCCGCCTCAATGAGAAATTCGGCGCCTATTGCTGGTTCGTCGAGACCGAGTTCGCCAGCGGCGCGCTCGGGCATCTCGACCTGACCGTTGCCGTGCGCATGGACTGGCACGAAGGTTTTCAGCTCTATGGCGAGAACGGCTCCGTCATCGCGAAAACCTTCAACCCCTGGTACTTCCGCGCCAGCGAGGTCGAGATATTTCACGAGAAGACCGCCACCGCCCACAAGCCGCTCGGCGCCGACGGCCACTTCTTCCGCCGCCAACTGGAAGGCCTAGCGGATACAGTCCTGAACGGCACGCCGATGCGCGGCGCCAATGTCGAGGACGGTATCGCCTCGATCCGCGCCATGGTCGCCATCGCGCGTTCGGTCGAGACAGGTGAACGGGTCGAACTCGCCTCGGTTTCGGGAGCGGTCTGATGCGTCTCGGCATTTTCGCCAAGACATTTGCCGGCACAGAGCCGGCTGCCGTGCTGACGGCGGTTAAGCAGGCTGGCTATGAGACGACGCAGTTCAATCTCGCCTGCGCCGGCCTGCCGTCGATGCCGGATGTCGTGCCGGCAGATGCCATCGCTTCCGTCCGTGCCGCAGTGCGATCGTCAGGCGTTTCGCTGGCCGCGCTGTCGGGCACCTACAACATGGCGCATCCCGACAAGGCTGTGCGCGACGATGGTCTTCGCCGTCTTGCCGTCGTCATCGAGGCGGCGGCGGCCCTCGGTATTCCGCTGGTCACGCTCTGCACCGGCTCGCGCAATGCCGCCGATCAATGGGCGTATCATCCCGACAATAGCACGCCGGCCGCTTGGTCCGACATGGCCGCCGAGATGGAGAAAGCGCTGGCGCTTGCCGAAGACGCCGGCGTCGATCTCGGCATCGAGCCCGAGCAGGCCAACATCGTTACCTCGGCCAGGGACGCGACCAGGCTGATCGCCGAAATGGGATCGAAGCATCTGAAGATCGTGCTCGATCCGGCGAACCTGTTCGAGCACGCGACGCCACACGAAGCGCGCGCCATCGTCGCCGCCGCGATCGACGAGGCTGCCGGCCATATCGCCATGGCGCACGCCAAGGATCGCTCTGGTGACGGCCGCTTTGCCACCGCCGGACAAGGCATCGTCGATTTTCCGCATTTTGTTTCACGGCTGAAGGCAGCGGGCTTCGACGGATCGCTCGTCACCCACGGGCTGTCCGCCGATGAAGCCCCCGGCGTCGCAGCCTTTCTGCGGGGACTCCTCTGATGGGCGCCGCGCCGGCGATCCTGCTTCGCGACGATGCATCGCTTCGTGTCTTCGACACGGGGCAGGGCAGGCCTCCCGTCGTCTTCCAGCACGGCCTCGGCGGTGATGCGGCACAAGTAGCGCAGAACTTTCCCGATGGTCCTTCATACCGCCGACTGACCGTCGAATGTCGCGCTCAGGGCGGCTCCGGCGCCGGCAGCAAGCGTCCTTTTTCGATCGAGATGTTCGCCGACGACGTGTTGGCTGCCGCCGATGCCGCCGGCCTCGACCGTTTCGTCGCCGGCGGCATCTCGATGGGCGCGGCAATCGCCTTGCGGCTTGCGGCCCGGCACCCGGATAGGGTCACAGGTCTCGTGCTTGTTCGCCCTGCCTGGGCTTTCGACGCGGCATCGCAAAACATGCGCCCTTACGTGGAAGTGGCGGAGCTCATCCGCGGCCGTCCGCTGGATGACGCGCGCGATGCGTTTGCGGCCTCCGCCACGGCGGCTCGCTTTCGCATCGAGGCGCCGGACAATCTTGCTTCCCTGCTCGGCTTTTTCGCGCGCGCCAATGCGAATGTTTTCGCCGAGGTGATGCGAGCGATCGCAAACGATGGGCCCGGCGTGACGCGGGCAGCGGCCGCCGGCCTCGCGCTCCCGACACTCGTCATCGGCAGCGGCATCGATCTCGTCCATCCGCTGGCCACCGCGCGCAGCCTTGCAGACACCATCCCCAATGCCGCCTTTGTCGAGGTGACGCCGAAGGCCACCGACAAGGAGCGCCATTTCGCCGAAATCCGCGCCGCCATCGGCAGCTTTCTCAACACAAATTTTGACAAGCAGGACCAATCATGATCTCGAAATCTCTCTCCGGCCCGGCCGCCATCGCCGAACTGCCACGCGATCGCATGATCGCCGAATTCTCGCTCTGGTCTGCCAATCTTGCCAATTTCGAGAACGACTTGAAGCGCATCGAACCCTATGTCGATCTTCATCATATCGATGTGGCGGACGGTCATTTCGCCCCGTCCTTCCTGTTCTTCCCCGACCTCGTTGCCCGCATCGCCGGGCTGACGGCCAAGCCCATCCATGTCCACCTGATGGTCGATGAAGCAATCGTCGAGGCGCAGACGCGCCAGTTCATCGAAGCCGGCGCCGACATGATCAGCGTCCATGCCGAGAATGGCGAAGCGGGATTGCGCGCCGTGCGGCTGGCGCGGGAGCTCGGCGCCGAGGCGGGCGTCGTGCTCAGGCTGGAGACGCCTGTGGAAGCGGTGACGGCCTTCGTCCCGGAAGTCGCCTTCGTAACGCTTCTTGGAACCGCAATCGGCGTCAAGGGACAGAGCCTGTCGGACAAGGCCTGCGACAGGCTGGGCGCTACCCGCGCCATCCTGAGAAAGGCCGGCCGCGAGGCGCAAGTGGTTCTGGCGGCCGACGGCGGCATCCGCCACGAGACCGTGCCGTTGCTGCGTGCCGCCGGGGCCGAAACCGTGGTTCTCGGTTCGCTCGCCTTCGGTGACAAGGACCTCGCCGGCCGCATCGGCTGGCTGCACGGCTTGAAGGTCGCGGCATGACAACGGAAGCCGCCCTTGCGATCGATCTTGGCGGGACGGAGCTTCGCGCCGCCCTGGTCGACCGTGAGGGCAAGATCCTGGCATTCGCAGCGGTGCCGACGCAGGCGCAGGCCGGTCCAGACGTGGTGATCGGCCAGATCGAGGCGCTGGCGGCGACCGTCCATGCCGAAGCCCCGGCACTGTCGGTCGTCGGCGTCGGTGTCGGTGCGCCGGGACCGCTTGATCCGCTGGCCGGCATCGCCGTCGGCCCGCCGACACTCACCGGCTGGCTGGATGTGCCGCTTGCCGACATCCTCGAGCGGCGGCTCGGCCTGCCGGTCCGTCTGGAGAACGACGCCAATGCCGCGGCGCTCGGCGAATGGCGCTTCGGCGCCGGCCATGGCGCTCGCTCGCTGGTCTTTGTCACGGTGTCGACCGGCATCGGCGGCGGTGTCGTCGTCGATGGGCGCATCCTGCATGGCCGCCGTGGCCTTGCCGCCGAGATCGGTCACATGACCATCACCAATGAGGGCGAGCGTTGCGTGTGCGGCGTTATCGGCTGCTTCGAGGCCATCGCTTCGGGAACCGCGCTCGGCCGCCGCGCCACCGCCGCCACGGCCGCCGGCGACGGCTCGGCCTTGCGGCGCCTGTCAGCGGATGCGGAGGTGACCGGCCGCCATGTCGTCGAGGCGGCACGGCTGCGCGACGATCTTGCCTCGGCCTTGCTGGACGAGGAAGCCCGCTGGCTGGGCGTCGGCTTCACCAACCTGTTACATCTCTATTCGCCCGATGTGCTGGTCGTCGGCGGCGGCATCGCCAATGGGCTCGACCTGATGGCGCCGACCATCGAGGCAACCATCAGGCAGCGGGCCATGCGCGCCTATCGCGACGTACCGGTCGTTCCAGCACAGCTCGGCCGCCATGCCGGGCTCGTCGGCGCCGCCAGCCTTGTGCTGTTCGACGACGAGGGCACTTTGGCAGCCCGCATGCCTGTCGGCCCAAGCACATATCCGGACACACCACTGAGCAAGATCGGCACCGTCTGACGTGCGACTGCATGACAAAGGCCGCAGGCAGCATGCCTCCGGCCTTTTACGCATAAGCCACACGTGGTTACTCGGCGGGGACGACATCCGCCGGCAGGCTGTCATCAGCCGTGCCCGCCAGCGCCCTCGCCAGCTTGGCCTCGTCGAGTTCGCCTTCCCAGCGCGCCACCACCAGCGTGGCGACGGCATTGCCAACGAAGTTGGTCAGCGCCCGGCATTCCGACATGAAGCGGTCGACGCCGAGGATCAGCGCCATACCGGCGACCGGCACCGCCGGAACCACCGACAGCGTGGCGGCAAGGGTGATGAAGCCCGCTCCGGTGATGCCGGCGGCACCCTTGGACGAGAGCATGGCCACCAGCAGCAGCAGGATCTGGTCACCCATCGACAGGTGGATGTTGGTCGCCTGTGCGATGAACAGCGCCGCCAAGGTCATGTAGATGTTGGTGCCGTCGAGGTTGAAGGAATAGCCGGTCGGGATGACCAGGCCGACCACCGAGCGCTTGGCGCCGGCCTTCTCCATCTTTTCCATCAGCGAGGGCAGGGCGGCCTCCGACGAGGAGGTGCCCAGCACCAAAAGCAGCTCTTCCTTGATGTAGCGGATCAGCGACAGGATGGAGAAGCCGTTGTAGCGGCAGACCGCACCCAGCACGATGAACACGAACAGGAACGACGTCACGTAAAAGGTGCCGACCAGCATGGCGAGATTGATGACCGCGCCGATGCCGTATTTGCCGATGGTGAAGGCCATGGCGCCGAAGGCACCGATGGGGGCGGCCTTCATCAGCACGCTGACCAGCTTGAAGATCGGCGTCGTCAGTGCCTGCAGGAAGTTGAGCACGGGCATGCCCTTGTCGCCGACCAGCGCCAGCGCGATGCCGAACAGCACCGAGAAGAACAGCACCTGCAGGATGTCGCCGTCGGCGAAGGCGCCGACGATGGTCGACGGGATGATGTTCATCAGGAACCCGGTGACCGACTGATCGTGCGCCTTGGCGGCGTAGGTGTTGACGGTCGAGGCGTCGAGCGTCGCCGGGTCGATGTTGAAGCCGGCGCCCGGCTGCACGACATTGGCGACGACAAGGCCGATGATCAGCGCCAACGTCGAAAAGGTGAGGAAATAGAGCATCGCCTTGCCGGCAACACGCCCGACCTTCTGCAGGTCGCTCATGCCGGCAATGCCCGTTGTCACGGTCAGGAAGATGACCGGGGCGATGATCATCTTGACCAGCTTGATGAAGGCGTCGCCGAGCGGCTTCATGCTCTCGCCGACCGACGGATAGAAATGGCCGAGCAGGATGCCGACGGTGATCGCGACGAGCACCTGCACGTAGAGTTGGGCATAGAAAGGTTTGCGCTGCGCGGCAAGCGCGCCTGATTGGTCTGCGATGTGCATCGAACTCTCCCTGGCCGGATGGGCGAAAACGGATCGCCTGCGTGACTTCTCCCATCGCGGCGCTCCGGTCGCACGCCGCTGAAAACAGTTTTGCAAGCGTCGTGCCAGATCGGGGAAAGGCCGGAATCGCGGATTTCCGCCTTTGTCAGAGGTCGCGCGGACAATACTTGTGCGGATTTCCGCACAAGTGGCGTTTGCCTGGGCGGATTTTCGCATTACACTGACCGGAAAGCCGCGAAGAAAAGGGAGAGGGCAGACGCCGCAGGCAGGCACCGATAGCGAATCCCAAGGGTTTGCCGGCCGTGAGTTGCTGCGCGAGGCGGTGGCCCGGCTGCGCGACGGCCGCTGGCTTGCCGTGGTCGCAGCCCTTGCCGTCCTGGCTGGCGCGATCGCCATCGCCGGGCGCATCGCCTCCGGCCAGGCGGCCGACAATCTGCGCGACACAGCACTTGCCGCTCTGCCGCTGGCGGCGGGAACGCTGACCGGCGAAATCGAAAAGCAGCGCCTGGTTCCCTTGGTGCTGGCCCGCGACGATGCTGTGCGGGGCGCGCTGCGCCGGGCCGGGAAGATGCAAGAAGCGGCCCTCAACGACAAGCTCAAGGCGATTGCCGGCGATGCCTCGGCCTCCGCCATCTATGTCATCGATACGGCAGGCATCGCCATATCAGCCAGCAATGCCGGCGAACCGACCAGCTTTGTCGGCATCGACTATAATTTCCGGCACTATTTTCAGGAGGCGATGGCGAAAGGTGCTGCCAGCCAATATGGCCTCGGCACGATCAGCGGACGGCCGGGACTCTACCTTTCGAGCCGCGTCGACGATAACGGCAAGCCGCTTGGCGTTGCGGTGTTGAAGGTCGAGCTCGACGGCGTCGAGGCAAATTGGCGTTCCAGCGGTTTCCTTGTCTTTGTCACCGATGAACGAGGCGTCGTGCTGGCCACCAGCCAGCCCGACTGGCGGTTTCGTGCGCTGGCACCACTGTCGGCCGAGGACGTGGCCGCCGCCCATGAGCAACTGCAATTGGCCGATGCTGCCTTCGAGCCGCTGCCGTTCAGACGCGGCGCCGGCGATGGCCTGGCGACGATCGACAACGCCGGAAAACCACGCCAGTTCGTCGAGGTGGTGCAGGATTTGCCCGGTGCAGTCCCAGGCTGGCGTCTGTGGCTGCTGACGCCCGCCGACGCTGCTCTCTCCTCGGCCGCCAATACGGCGCGCCTGACCACGCTCCTGGGCTTGCTGCTTCTAGGCTTGATTGCCTACGTGCTGACCCGGCGCCGGCGAACGCGCAGGCTGCGGCAGGAAGCGCTGGCGCGCATGAATGCCGAGCTCGAAAGCCGGGTCAGCACGCGAACGGCCGAGCTGACGCGCTCCAACACCGCACTTGCCGGCGAAATCGCCGAGCGCGAGAATGCCGAAGCCAAGGTCCGCCGACTGCGCGACGATCTCGCCCAGGCCAACCGGCTTTCCATCCTCGGCCAGATCGCCGCCGGCGTGGCGCATGAGATCAACCAGCCGGTCGCCGCCATCCGCACCTATGCGGAGAATGCAGGTCGTTTTCTGGACAGCGGCAAGACCGGATCGGCCAGCGGCAATCTGACATCGATCGTTTCGATGACCGAACGCATCGGCGCGATCACCGGCACCTTGCGCACTTTCGCCCGCCGGCCGGGCGTCGCCGCTTCGCCGCTGCCGGTGCGCGAGGCGATCGACGGCGCGCTGTCGCTGCTGTCAGGCCGCATACGCGATTCCGGCGTCACCATCGTCAGGCCGCGCGGCAATGCCTCGCCGGTGGTCATGGCGAGCCGCATCCGGCTGGAGCAGATCCTGGTCAATCTTTTGCAAAATGCATTGGACGCGATGAAGGACCAGCCCGATCCGCGCATCGAGATCGAACTCGCCGAGCGCGGTGATCGAGTGCTGATTTCGGTGCGCGACAATGGACCCGGCCTTGGTCCGGAGGCGGCCGGCAATCTGTTCATGCCGTTCCAGACCACCAAGGAGAAGGGGCTTGGCCTGGGGCTGGTGATCTCGCAGGAGATCGCCCAGGAATTGGGCGGCACGCTGCGGCTCGATCCCGGCAATGGCAGCGGCGCATCCTTCACCATCGATTTGAGGCGAATTGAATGACAGACGGATCAGGGCTGGTCGCGCTCGTCGACGACGATGCGGACCTCCTTCACGCCACCACGCAATTGCTCGAGCTTGCCGGCTTCACGGTGGTCGCACTCGACGCCGCCGAGGCAGCACTTGCCGTCGTCGACAGGAATTTCGAGGGCGTCGTCGTCAGCGATATCCGCATGCCAGGCATGAATGGTCTGCAGCTGTTCGATCGCATCAAAGCGATCGACGCGGATATACCGGTGATCCTGGTTACCGGGCATGGCGACGTCGATCTCGCTGTGGCCGCGCTCAAGGACGGCGTTTACGATTTCATTCCGAAACCCTATGCCGGAGAACGCCTTGTCGAGGCGCTGAAACGGGCGAGTGAGAAGCGGCGGCTGGTGATGGAAAACCGGCGGCTGCGCGAAGCCGCGGCATTGGCCGCCGACGGCCTGCCGCTGATCGGCGAGGCGCCTGCCATCAAGCGGTTGCGCGAGACCTTGCGCCAGATCGCCGACATGGATGTCGATGTGCTGGTCGAGGGAGAAACGGGAACCGGCAAGGAAGTGGTGGCGGACCTCCTGCACCGATGGGGGCGGCGGCGCGCAAAACCCTTCGTCGCGCTGAATTGCGGCGCTCTGCCGGAGACGGTCATAGAGAGCGAGTTGTTCGGCCACGAGGCTGGCGCGTTCACCGGCGCGCAGCGGCGGCGGATTGGCAGCATCGAGCATTCGAGCGGCGGCACGCTGTTTCTCGACGAGATCGAATCCATGCCGCCTGCGCTCCAGGTCAAGCTGCTGCGCGTGCTCGAAACGCGCAGCCTCACGCCGCTTGGCTCGAACGAGATACGGCGCATCGATCTCAGGGTCGTCGCAGCGACCAAGGTCGATCTTGGGCGGCCGGACCAGCGCGGCGATTTTCGCGAGGATCTGTATTTTCGCCTCAACGTGGTGACGCTGCGCATTCCGCCGCTACGTGAACGCCGCGGCGATATCCCGATGCTGTTCGGGCATTTCCTCGGCAAGGCGGCCGAACGGTTTGGCCGGCCTGTCGCCAAAGTGAATGCAGCCGTCAGCGATCATCTCCAGTCGCATGACTGGCCGGGCAATGTGCGCGAGCTCGCCCATTTCGCCGATCGCGTCGCGCTCGGTCTCGGCCCGGACGAGGAGATGAAAACGGTTCGCGCGCATTCGCCGGAGCCTGCGGCAGCATTGCCCGAACGGGTCGGCCACTATGAGGCGCAACTGATCCGCGATGCGCTACGCGACCATGGCGGCGACGTGCGCGCCGCCATCGACGTGCTCGGCGTGCCGCGTAAGACCTTTTATGACAAGCTCAAGCGCTACGGCATTGCCGCGTCCGAATTTCGCAATGGCGGCGATGCCGATACGCAACCCATCTCGGAAAAGCGATGAACACGACACTGCAAACGACGGCAAATCCCTCGCCGCAAGACCTCACTTTTCTCAGCGAAAGGCTGACGGCGTTCAACGACGGCGATGTCGGCGCGTCCGAAAGGCATGCGCTTGCGGTGTTCGTGCGCGACGACGCCGGCGCGGTCGTCGCCGGCATTTCCGGCTACACCGCCTGGGGATGGCTTTATGTGCAATGGCTCTGGGTGGATGAGCGGCTGCGTGGCCAGCACATGGCCGGCAAGATGCTGGACGCGGCCGAACATGAAGCGGTGGCGCGCGGCTGTCAAAACGCCTGGATCGACACCTTCAATCCGAATGCCGCCAAGGTCTATCAGCGCCAGGGTTATCAGCCCTTTGGAACACTTGCCGACTTCCCCGTCGGCCGCAGCCGCATCTTCCTGCAGAAGAAACTGGCTTAACCGGCGAGTTTTCCGCCCTGCATCGGCCGCGGTGCGCCGGTCGTGCTCGGAAAACTGATCGGCAGGCCGCGCAGCACGCGAACCGCGAGGAAGGCAAAGCATTCCGCCTCCACCGCGTCGCCGCTCCAGCCCAGGCTCTCGGCCTGCACCACCTCGACGCCGGCGCGGCTGGCCAGCATCGCCATCATGGTCGGATTATGGCGACCTCCGCCGCTGACCACCAGTTTCTTCGGCCGGTGCGGCAAGAGGTCGAGTGCCTTGCCGACGGCGCCGGCGGTGAACGCGGTGAGCAAGGCCGCACCATCCTCTGCATTCAGGCCGTCCGCCATCGCGGCACCGAAGTCGAAACGGTCCAGCGATTTCGGGTAGGCTTTGCTCAGATAAGGGTGCTGCAGCAGCTTGGCGAGCCGGGCCTCGTCGACCGTTCCCGCCCAGCCAAGCGCGCCGTCGCGGTCCATCTCGCCGAGCCCCTTCGACTTGATGAAATCGTTGAGCGGCGCGTTGGCGGGGCCGGTGTCGAAGGCGACGACATTGTCAGCGCCGTCCCACCAGGTGATGTTGGCGACGCCGCCGAGATTGAGTACGGCGACCTCGCCATTGGCACCGGCGCTGCGCATCAGCGCGGTGTGATAGACCGCGGCCAGCGGCGCGCCTTGCCCCCCGGCGCGCATGTCGGCCGAGCGGAAATCGTATGCGACCTTGGTGCCCAGTATGGCATGCATCAGCTCACCGTCGCCGAGCTGCCGGGTCTGGCCCAGCCGTCCAACCTGCGGCGCACGATGCAGAACGGTCTGGCCGTGAAAACCGACGATGCCGATATCGGCCATCGTCATGCCATAGCCTTCGACCAACTCCTTGACGGCCGCCGATTGCGCGCGTGTCAGGGCATCCTCCGCGGTGCGGAAGATCGCCGGCTCCGGCCCAACGAAACTCCACCCCCGCGCCTCCGTCAGCGTCTCTTCCAGCAGCGAGCGGATCGACGCGGGATAGGGCATCAGCCGGTAGGTGCCGAAATCCTCGATGCGTTCGCCATCGGTCTTGATCAGCGCGACGTCGATGTTGCCGTCCAGCACCGTGCCGGTCATCAGGCCGACGGCCCAGATTGGTTCCATAGTCGTTTCCTCGTTGAGCATGATCTTTTCCGAAAACCGTTTCCCACTTTTCGGGACCATGCTCCAGTCCCCATCGATGAGATCGCCGATAGCTTTGCGAAGCCTGACGATTCTACCGTCAAAATATCGGTCGGATGAATCCGGTTGGCGGGCAAGGTCCAAGCCTTGCCACTGTCGAAGCGGCGGTCTCGGTGCTGAAGGCCGAGCGGCCTTCGTAGCGCCACAGGCGATGCTGGACCGCGCAACGTTGGTTCTGCAGCCGTCTGGCTCAACAACCGCCGAGATGCCACCTCTTGCCTGTCAGCCCCGAAGGCGCGACCTTGCCTGATCTGGCGAACGCTTCCGCCGAAATCCGCAAGGAGTGAAAAATCATGGCATCCGATGTGGCCGTCATTGCAGGCGCCGGCGCTGGTCTGAGCGCCTCGCTTGCGCGCCTTCTCACCCAGGAAGGCTTTCGCGTGGTTCTGGCCGCCCGCAATTTCGAGAAGCTCAGCGCTCTGACCGACGAAACCGGTGCGCTGGCCGTCGAGACGGATGTTGCCGACGTCGCGTCCGTCGCCAGCCTGTTCGACACTGCAGACAAGGCCGGCCCGCTGGCGCTTGCAGTGTTCAACGCCAGCGCGCGCACCCGCGGACCGATCGCCGAGCTCGATGCCGAAGCGGTCAAACAGGCATTGCTGGTCGGCGCCTATGGCGGCTTCCTGGTCGGCCAGCAGGCGGCGCGCCGGCTGCTTGGGCGGGGTTCCGGATCGATCCTGTTCACCGGCGCCACCGCCAGTGTGAAGGGATTTCCCGGCTCAGCCGGCTTCGCCATGCCGAAATTCGGCCTGCGCGGCCTGGCGCAGTCCATGGCCCGCGAGCTCGCTCCGCAGAACATCCACGTCGCCCACTTCATCATCGACGGCCAGATCGAGCCGGCCGGACAGGTGGCCGATCCCGGCCGGCCGGACCGCCGTCTATCGCCGGACGCCATCGCCGAGGCCTATCTTACAACCCATCGCCAGCATCGCAGCGCCTGGAGCTCGGAGCTTGAGCTGCGGCCCTGGGCAGAGACGTTTTGACAGTGCAGCTGATCGCCTAGGGGCCAACTAATCGCCTGGCGGGAAGTAACGCGATCCTTCCGCCATTCCTTTTACATTAGGTGATACTAATATTTTGTGGCGCTGAGCTGCTTATCCAATACATAAAAAAGCGCAGTGTAATATATACGTTTGTTTAACGTCGGTTGTGCATCTTGCTGGCTTTCCCGGTCTAATTGAGAACGCGTATGCCGGTTACACGTCGTACACTGCTTGCGGCCGGGAGCGGCGGGTTGCTGATCTCGCAAGCCCGGGCGGCCAACACTCCAGGACAGCAGGCGGAGAACGCCCCAACGCCGATCGCGAGCGGCGATGCCTTGCGCATCGCAATGCCGGCCTTCGCTTCCAATCCGTTCTTCCCGGCCGACGGATCGGGGGACAATGGCATAGACATGGAACTGGCCCACGGCATCGCCGCGGCGCTTGGGGTCGAGCCGGTGTTCGACCGATCCGCCGCAACGTTCGACGATATCGTCAGACAGGTCAGTTCCGGACAGGCCGACATGGCGATTGGCAAGCTCAGCAGGACGCTTCAGCGCGGCCGGTCGATCATCTATTCCCGCCCCTACGCCATGCTGCGGCAAGGGCTGATCGCCAACCGCCTCAACCTGGCGCGTATCGCGCAAGGCAAGCCGCCAGAACAGATTGTCCGTGATTTCTCAGGTGATCTCGGCGTGATCGAGGGCTCTTCCTTCGCCACTTATGCGGCCACGACTTTCCCACATGCGCAAATCCATCGCTTGGCAAGCTGGGACCTGATCATCGATGCGATCCGAAACGGGACGATCGACATGGCCTATCGCGATGATTTCGAGATCAAGAAGCTGATGGTCGACGATCCGTCGATGACAGTCGTAGCGCGCTCCATCACGCTGACCGACAAGGTCGATACGATCGCAGTCGGCGTGCGGCCGGACAATCCGCATCTCGCGGCCTTTGTCGATCTGTATCTCGACCTCGCGCGGGGTCAGCAGATTCTCAACACGGACGAGATCATCGCCCGCTATCGCCTGGGGAGCAAAGCCTGACAATGGCCATCTCCGACGTAGCCGGACCCCTGCCTTTCGATTGGCGTCTCGCGGCAAGGCGTATCTTGCGATCGCCGGTGACGACGATTGCGATGATTGCTGCAGGAATCCTGTGCGGCCTCTACTATCCAGACTTTGCCCATGCGATCAGCCCTGTCGCACAACTCTACCTGAATTTCCTAAAGATGGTCGTCCTGCCCTATTTGGTCTCATCGGTCATCTTCTCCATCACGGCGATGGTCCAGGACCCGAAATCGGTCCGCTACCTCGGTAAGGTGGGTATGGCCGTGCTGGTCGTGTCGTTCCTGGCCGTGCTGGTGAGCGGCACCTTGTCGCTGATCCTGCAGCCGGGCCAGATCGAGAATCCCCAGTCGCGCATCGAGCTTGGCGAGTTCATCAATTCGCAAGGCAGCGTGTCCACCGATCTCGCCTTCCCGTTCCAGCCGCCGCCCTCCAATGGGGATCCCAGCGGCGGGCATTCGATCCTGCTCGACCTGGTGCCGAACAACGTCTTCAATGCGCTGGCCTCGGGACAGACCATCCAGGTTCTGCTGTTCTGCCTGCTTTTCGGGCTCGCGATGGGGAAGATTCCCCAGCCCTCGTCCATGAGCCTGACGCAGGCGCTCAACGCGGTCTACAGGGCCTGTACGGTGCTGACCAACTGGTTCATCTGGGGGTTGCCCTTTGCAACCTTCATCCTGATCGCGGACCAGACCGCGTCGACCGGAACCAAGCCGCTCACGCTGATGGGCGGTTACCTGCTGGTGATGGGTTTTTCCTGCCTCATATTCGTTGCCGGCGCCTTTGCCATTATCGCCATCCGGTCGCGACGAAGCTACTGGACGACGATCAAGACCTGCCAGCCCCTTCTCATGGTGGCCATCACCACACGCTCTACGGTCGCCTCGCTGCCGTGGGTCATCAACCTTTTGAGCGAGCGCCTGCGGTTCAGCCTGGTGGTCGTGGAACTGCTGGTGCCGCTGCAGGCGGCTTTGCTGCGTACAGGCCCGGCGCTGCTCTACACTTCGGGTGCGCTGTTCATCGCCCAGCTCTACGGCCATCCGCTTGCAGTCCCCGACCTCGTGCTCGTCGGCATCATCTCGGCGCTTCTCGCGCTCACCACCGGCGGCATGGGCAGCCTGCTCATCCTGTCGCAGATGTCCATCGTCTGCGGCTACCTGAAGCTTCCCTTCGAGGCGGCGTTCGCTTTGTTCGTCGCGGTGGATGCGGCCGTGGACACGTTCATGACGCTGGCCAGCGTCTGCACCGTCGCGGCGAGCACGGCAATGATCGCTCCCAGCCACAGGGAGGCGACACAGCCTGAAACCGTCTCGGAACAGCTCGAAGCCGAGCCTGCCGGATGATCGACGACAGCATCCGTCCCCAGCTCGGCATTATCGGCGGCCTGGGGCCGCTTGCATCGGCTGACTTCTACTTCAAATTGACCCGGATGACCCAGGCGTTCAGAGACAACGAACATGTGCCTGCCGTGATCCTCAGCGTACCGCAGCTGCCCGACAGGACCGAAGCCATCCTTGCCGGCCATGACGGCCCGCTGGCGCCTTTGAAAGCGGCGGTCGCGACGCTCAATGCGCTCGGCGTCGCCTGCGTCGCGATGCCGTGCAACACCGCCCATCATTGGTACGACCAACTGGCGGCGAATTCGCGCGCGGAAATCATCCATATCGGCGACGCCGTGGTGGCGGAGACGCGTCGTAGCCTGGAGCGGGGCCGGGTTGCTGTTCTCGCCACCCAGGGCACGCTGGTCTCCGGCTTCTATCAGGACAGGATGTCGGCGGCGGGATTTGAGCTCTGCCTTCCCTCGAACACCGAATTTCAGGCGTGCGTCGACAGCGCGATCAGCCTCGTCAAGGCGGGTTCGATCGCGGATGCGGCGGTTGAAACCGAGCGCGCGCTCGACATCGCGCAAGCGGCCGGCGCCGATGCCGCCCTGCTCGGCTGCACCGAACTGTCGGTGGTGGCCGCCAGCCTCAACGACGTGAATGGATTGCTCGTCATCGACAGCAATGCGGCCCTGGCGCGAGCCTGCCTGACGCGATTAGGGTTCGGTACGCAGGAAGCCCGAGGGCTGCCGACCGTATCGCGGCCGCCAGGACATGATTGGCCGATGCGCGGCAGCTTGGCCGTACTGGCGTAACCCGATCTAGACGCTCTCGAGGTATGTCTCGATCTCGAAATCGCTGACATTGAGCGCGAACGTGTTCAGCTCCTGGCGTTTGCAGGCCACAAAGGAGTCGCGCAGGATGGCTGGAAAAATCTCCGCCACATGCGTCCCGCTCTCGAAGGCGGCGATCGCGGATGCCCAGTCCGGCGGCAGCTTTGCCGGCGGAAGTCCCTGGCCGTCTGTGCCGATCGGATCACCTGGCGACAACTGTCTTTCGATGCCGGTCAGCGCGGCGCCCAATATGGCCGCGAGCACCAGATAGGGGTTGGCGTCGGCTCCCGATACGCGGTGCTCGATACGGCGAGCAGCGGTCGGCCCGCCCGGAATGCGGATCGCGACCATGCGATTCTCATAGCCCCAGGCGACCGCGGTTGGCGCATAGGATCTTGGGCGCAGCCTGCGGTACGAATTGAAGTGCGGCGCGAATACCAGCGTGCTCTCGGCCATTGCCGCAAGCAGGCCACCGACTGCATGGCGCATGGTCTCCGAGCCCTGGTCGGTGCCGTCGTCGAAGACGTTGCGCTCTTCACCGTCGACCAGGCTGAAATGAACGTGAAAGCCGTTGCCCGCCCGGTCGCCATAGGGCTTGGCCATGAAGCAGGCGGCAAAGCCGTGCTTGCGGGCAATGCCCTTCACCGTGCGCTTGAACAGCACCGCATCGTCAGCCGCCCGCAACGCGTCCGCGACATGGTTCAGATTGATCTCGAACTGACCGACGCCGTTTTCGGCGATGGCCGTGTCGACGGGAATGCCTTGCGTCCGGCAAGCCTCGTAGACGTCATGGATGAAGGATTCGAAATCGTCGATTTCGTCGATCGACAGCGCCGCGTCGGAATCGAGCCGGCGTCCGGTCACCGGCGAGACAGGGCCGACCGGCCGCTGCGATTGCGGATCGACGAGGTAGAATTCGAGTTCCGTTGCCGCGACCGGGGTCAGGCCCAGGGCCTTGTAGCGATCGAGGATGCGGGCCAGCGCCCGTCGCGGGTCGCCGAGATAGGGCGCGCCGCTTTCGTCGGCAAGCCACAGCGGGACAAGTGCCGTCGGATGCGCCGTCCAGGCCACCGGCAGAATGCCGCGCCCGGTCCATTGGCACAGTCCATCGGCATCGCCGGTCGAGAAAACCAGGCTGTTGCCTTCGATGTCTTCGCCCCAGACATCCAGTCCGATCAGCGAAAAAGGCATGCGCAGCTTGCCTTCCAGCGCCTTTCTTGCCTGCTCGACGGGAATGCGCTTGCCGCGCATGATACCGTTGAGGTCGCACACCGCCGCCCTGAGGCTCTGGATGTCGGTTCTGCTTTCAAGCCAGTTCAAAACGTCCGCAATTGCATCGCTCAATTTAAAACCTCTGGTTTTCGAAGGTGCCGCAGCCTGACCGGCCGCACGTCCCTGGTAAAAATAGCTGGTGAGTTTTAGGAAAACAGACGTGGCTGTCGCCAAGCGCTTTTCCTTATTTTTTCAAGTCACTAGCTGGTATGTCGGGAGGCATTTCAAAACCAATTGCGCGATCTGCGATCGCAACATAGAGGTTGGAGGGCGGAATGCCAAGCACGAGACGGTAAACCAGCGCGCAGCCGCTATCGGCGGGAGCGGCGAGTTCGCTGCGGTAAGATCTGGCGCACGCAGCGCCCGAGCCACGCTGTGCAAAACGGTCATCACAAATCTTGACCTCGGATGCACTTGCACCTCTGGCCGCTGTCTGGCTTTTTGGGGTACCCATCGCAACGGACTGATTCGCGTCATGCCGCTCGATTGCAATATGCCCAAGGCAGTCTGCGGGTGGGTCGTGAAGCGCGCGCAATTGACGAAGGAGAAACAGGCATGGCCGAGTTCAAGAAGCCCGAAATCTCCGAGATGAGACCCAAGATCACCGTTATCGGCGTCGGCGGCGGCGGCGGCAATGCCGTCAACAACATGATCGCCGAGCAGCTTCAGGGTACCGAATTCATCGCCGCCAACACCGACGCGCAGGCGCTGACTATGTCCAAGGCGACGCGGCTGATCCAGCTTGGCGCTCATGTCACCGAAGGGCTGGGCGCCGGATCGCTTCCCGAGATCGGTCGCGCCGCGGCCGAGGAATCGCTCGACGAGATCATGGATCATCTGGCCGGCACGCATATGTGTTTCGTCACCGCCGGAATGGGCGGCGGCACGGGAACCGGTGCGGCTCCAATCATCGCCCAGGCGGCGCGCAAAGCCGGCATCCTGACGGTTGGCGTCGTCACGAAGCCGTTCACCTTTGAAGGCCGGCGCCGCATGCAGATGGCCGAAGAAGGCATCGAGCGGCTGCGCGAGAGCGCCGACACGGTGATCGTCATCCCGAACCAGAACCTGTTCAGGATCGCCGATGCCAAGACCACCTTCGCCGATGCGTTCGTCATTGCCGACCGGGTGCTCTATGCCGGCGTCAGCTGCATCACCGACCTCATCGTCAAGGAAGGCCTGATCAATCTCGACTTCGCCGATGTCAAATCCGTGATGCGCGACATGGGCCGCGCCATGATGGGCACCGGTGAGGCTTCCGGTGAAGGCCGCGCGATGAAGGCGGCCGAAGCCGCGATCGCCAACCCGCTGCTCGACGAAGTGTCGATGAAAGGCGCCAAGGGCGTGCTGGTCTCGATATCGGGCGGCAGGGACATGACCCTGTTTGAAGTCGACGAGGCCGCCACCCGCATTCGCGAAGAGGTCTACGAGGATGCCGACATCATCGTTGGCGCCATCTTCGACAAGGGCATGGAAGGCCGCTTCAGGGTCTCGGTCGTGGCGACGGGCCTCGACCGTGCTTTTGGCGCCGAGGATGCCGACGCCGGCATCGCGCGCGACCACGCCGGTCAGCCGCCGGCGCGCACGCTTCAATAGTGTTCGGTAAACGGGCAGGGCGCTGCCGCGCTCCTGCCCTCGATACCAGCGTTCAGCTCAGCCGAACTTCGGGTCCAGACTGCCCGACTTGTAGCGCTTGGCCATTTCGGCGACCGGCAGCGGCTTGATCTTCTGCGCGTTGCCGGCGGTGCCGAACTGTTCGAAGCGCTCCTTGCAGAGCTTGCGCATGGCGGCCATGGCCGGTGTCAGATACTTGCGCGGGTCGAACTCGCTCGGGTTCTCGGTCAGCACCTTGCGGATCGCGCCGGTCAGCGCCATGCGGTTGTCGGTGTCGATGTTGATCTTGCGCACGCCGTGCTTGATGCCGCGCTGGATCTCCTCGACCGGCACGCCCCAGGTCGGCTTCATCTGGCCGCCATATTTGTTGATGATCTCCTGCAGATCCTCGGGCACCGAGGACGAGCCGTGCATGACCAGGTGCATGTTCGGCAGGCGGCGATGGATCTCCTCGATGACGTTCATGGCCAGCACCGCGCCGTCCGGCTTGCGCGAGAATTTGTAGGCGCCATGGCTGGTGCCCATGGCCACCGCCAGCGCATCGACATGGGTGTCCTTGACGAACTCGACCGCCTGTTCGGGATCGGTCAAAAGCTGGTCGTGGCTGATCGCGCCTTCGACGCCGTGGCCGTCTTCCTGCTCGCCGCCGCCGCTCTCGAGCGAGCCGAGCACGCCGATCTCGCCTTCGACGGACACGCCGCCCCAATGCGCCATGTCGACGACGCGCTTGGTGATGCCGGAATTGTAGGCGTAGTCGGCCGGCGTCTTGCCGTCTTCCTTCAGCGATCCGTCCATCATGACGGAGGTGAAGCCGTACTGGATCGCGGTGACGCAGGTGGCTTCGTTGTTGCCATGGTCGAGATGCATGCAGACCGGAATGTCGGGATGGATTTCGACCAGCGCGTCGATCAGCTTGGCCAGCACCACGTCATTGGCATAGGCGCGCGCGCCGCGGCTAGCCTGCAGGATGACCGGCGACTTGGTCTCCTCGGCGGCCTCCATGATGGCGAGGCCCTGTTCCATGTTGTTCATGTTGAAAGCGGGCACGCCATAGCCGTATTCGGCGGCGTGGTCGAGCAATTGTCTCAGTGTTATGCGAGCCACCCAATAGTCTCCCGTATCTGGTTTCAAGCGCAACGTCGCGGGCCGGCCGGTTTGCCGGTCGGCCCTTGATGCTTCTGGCGGGATTTCAAGGGAACCGCAACCTTCGGAGCGCTTCTCGATCGCAATTCTTGTTGCAGGGTTGAAATCCGGCCAGTTTGACGACCTCAGGCCGCGATCAGGTCCCGCGCCGCCAGGAGTTGCACGCAGGCGTTCGCCGCTTCCTTGCCCTTGACAGTGAAGTGCTCGAAGAAGAAGCGGTGGTGCTCGGCGCTGTCGTGGTAGTTGTGCGGGGTGAGCACCGCCGACAGCACCGGCACGCCGGTCGACAGCTGCACGTTCATCATGCCGTCGATGACAGCACTTGCGACGAACTCATGCCGGTAGATGCCGCCATTGACCACAAAGGCTGTGCCGAGGATCGCGGCATAACGGCCGGTCCCGGCCAGGGTCTTGGCATGCAGGGGAATTTCATAGGCGCCGGGCACGTCGAAGATGTCGACGGTGAAGCGCTCGTCTCCCAGAGAGGCCAGTTCAGCTTCGAAGGCCTGTACGCACTGGTCGACGATGTCGGCATGCCAGCGCGCGCGGATAACGGCGATGCGGGTCGTTTCATAGTCTTTATGGGAATGCTGATTCATGGGTCCATCCTTCCGTTTCGAACCAGAATCAGGACGCACGATACGGATTAAGCCCGCAAAAAGCGGGCCGGCTTCCGTTTCGTCCTCTTCCATCCGGACTGTAACCGTCGGCTCCGGAATCACACCGGATCTGCTGACCTTTCCACTAGAGCGCCACGCGTCCCTTGGACGCGTAAAGGACGCTCTAGCACTTAAGAATCCACGCATTGATGCGTGGACCGGAAAGCGCTCGCGGGCTTGGGTAGAAACCCTTACCGCCGGTGGGGACTTTCACCCCGCCCTGAGAACATTAACGGCTTTGTATGAAAGGGCAGGACGCTGCTGTCAACCGTGAGAAGGTTGGGCCAAGCACGTTCGACTACCGCGTGCGCCACGCCGCCGCCGATGCGGCGATCAGCATGAGCAGTGCTGCAACCATCACGCAGACAGCAAAGCCGAAGTTGGAATAAAGCGGCCCGAAGCTGGTGGTGCCGACAAAGACCGCGAGGTAAGTCACCGCACTGTTCAGCCCCATGATCGTGCCGCGCCGCGACGGATCGAGCGCCGACAGGCGCATCACCAGGACGTTCAGGCCGAAATGATTGGCCAGTCCCCAGATTGCCACCATGGTCAAGGTCAGCCCGAAACTGTCGCTCGTCGCCGCCATCGCGACGTAGACGACGGCGACAAGAAGATAGGCAAACGGCATGACGCGCCGCGCACCCAGTCTGTCGATGACGCCGTCGAGCAGAGCAGCGGTGCCGAAGCCTATGCCGTAGGCAAGCGCCGCCAGGCCATTGGCACTCACCGGCTGTCCAAGCCCGACATGAAGATGGTCGCCGAGATAGCCATAGACGCCGTAGAACGAAGTCATGAAGGCCGCGCACGCGACCAGCAGCGGCAGGATTCCGGGAATGCCGAGCGCTTCCAGCGGGGCGGGCGCCGGTCCGGCCTTCCTGGTGTCGCTGAGCGACGTCACTGTCAGTCCCATCCATGCAAGGGCCGCAAGCACCGCGACCGCCACGAAAACGGCGCGCCAATGCACAAGATCGGCAAGCACGGCCGACAGCGAGACGCCGGCGACCATGCTGAGCGTCCATCCGGTCAGCACGACGCCGATCGTGCCGCTCTCCCTGCCCGGTGGGGCGATGGCCGCCGCGCTGGCATAGATCGCCGGCATGGCGACGCCGGCGGCGATGCCGGCCAGCAGCTGTGCGGCGACCAGCATGATCACCGTGGGTGCCGCGGCGCTGGCGACCAGCGCCAGTGCCAACAGCAGCAGTGCGCCCTGCAGCATTCTGCGAGCACCGAGCCGGTCGATGTAGCGCGCCAGGAACAGCGCGCTGGCAGAGGTGCCGAGGCCGAACGCGGCCGCCGCAATCATCACGGCCGGCACGCTGGTCCCGAACGACGAGGCGACAGCCGGTGCAATCGGACCCAGCACCAGCGAGTTCGAGCCGATGACCGCGATGCAGCCCGTCAACAGATAGGCAAGCGCCGGGATCGGGGCTCGGGCAGTCAATGGTGCAAGTTGATCAATGTTCGACATATCGGCATAATGGCCGTATTCTATTCAGCGGAGAACCAGGAATTTCGCCATGGATGAAGAAACAGATGGCATTCTGCAGAACAGGCCGGCGGCCCGCGATCTCGACGCGATAGACCGAAGAATATTAGGTGTCCTGGTCGATGATGCCACGATCAGCTACGCCGAACTCGGCGATCGCGTCGGCTTGTCGCCACCGGCAGCGCATGAGCGGGTCAAACGGCTCCGGCGCAGCGGCGCCATCCGCAACACGGTCACCATCATCGATCCCCGGGCGGTGAAAAAGCCTTTGCTCGCCTTTGTCCATATCGACACCAGGGGCTGGGGAAAGACGCCGGAACTGATGGCGGTCTCGCAATATCCCGAAGTGGAGGAAATCCATACCGTCGCCGGCGACACCTGCATGCTGCTGAAGGTCCGCACCGAAGACACCAGGGCCCTCGAAGGCCTTTTGGCGCGCCTCTACGAAACGCCGGGCGTCACCTCGACGCGCAGCTATGTGGTGCTCTCGACCTATCTGGAGCGGCCGGTGCAGCCGGGTATCACCGAGACTTGGCCGACACCCAAGCACATGGCCGAGCCTCTGTACTAGAAGCGAGCGGCTACGCCCGCTCGGGAAACATCTGCTTCAGGCCCTCGCGCGAGGCCTTGGCGACACCGCGCTCGGTGATCAGGCCGGTCACCAGCCGCGCCGGCGTCACGTCGAAGGCCGGGTTGGCCGCCGGCGTCGTCTCAGGCGAAATGCGCACCTGGGCAATCTCGCCGGCGGCGGTCTTGCCCCAGACCAGCGAGACCTCGTCGGCCGAGCGTTGCTCGATCGGGATTTCGGCCAGTCCGTCATGCACCGTCCAGTCGATGGTCGGCGACGGCAGCGCGACATAGAACGGCACGTCGTTGTCGGCGGCGGCGAGCGCCTTGAGATAGGTGCCGATCTTGTTGCAGACGTCGCCGTCGGCGGTGGTGCGGTCGGTACCGACGATGACCATGTCGATTGCGCCGCGCTGCATCAGATGGCCGCCGGCATTGTCGACGATCAGCGTGTGCGGCACGCCGTGCCCGGCCATCTCCCAGGCGGTCAGCTGGGCGCCCTGGTTGCGCGGCCGCGTCTCGTCGACATAGACATGGACCGGAATGCCGGCTTCTGTGGCCAGGTAGATCGGCGCGGTCGCCGTGCCGTAATCGACCGTCGCCAGCCAGCCGGCATTGCAATGGGTCAGGATGTTGACCGGCTCGCCCTTCTGCTTGCGCGCCGCGATCGCCTTGATGATGGTGAGACCGTTCTCGCCGATGGCGCGGTTGAGGCCGACATCTTCGTCGGCGATCTCACTGGCCCGCCGATAGGCGGCTGCAGCGCGTTGTTCGGTAGGCAAAGGCCGCAGGAAGCGCCGCATTTCGTCCAGCGCCCAGCGCAGATTGATCGCGGTCGGCCGCGTCTCGTGCAGGGTCTCCCACACGGCGTCGAGCGCTGCATCCGACGCATCGTCGGCCATCTGCATGGCGACGCCATAGGCAGCGGTGACGCCGATCAGCGGCGCGCCGCGCACCCACATGTCGCGGATGGCGGTGGCGATGCCGGCAACCGTGCCGATCCTCTCGATGCGGAAATCATGCGGCAGCCAGCGCTGGTCGATGATATCGACCGAACGGCCATCGTCGCTCAGCCAGATGGTGCGATAGTGGCGGTCGCCGACGTTCAAATGCTGCTCTCCTGTTCGATCAGCGCGGCCAGTTGGTTGACCTCGTCGATGCTGTGGATCTGGCGCCGGTTGACGGCGAGGTGGCGGCCGAATTTCAGCGCCTTTGCTTCACAACTGGCGCGCAGATCCTCGTCGGCAATGGTCTCGAAATCGGCATTGTGAGCGAGACCGAGGATGCGCCGGTGCACTTCGACGCCGGCAAAGCCTAGCAGATCGGTCCAGATCTGGTGCAGCACATGGTCGAGCGCCTGCTCTGAGGCAAGGATGTCGCCCTGGTCCTCGAACAGGCTCTTTTGGTAGAGCATGCCGGTGCGCTCGCTGCGCCATAGATGCGAAAACTCGGCGCGGAACACCGCCCAGGTCTCGACCGTCACACCGAGCAGATAGGCGCGCATGGCGTCGCGCTTGCCCTTCTGTTCGTGACCGCGTTGCGAGAAGAAGGACATCCAGAAATTGGCAAGCAGCATGCCGACGTCGAAAGCCATCGGGCCGTAGAAGGCGAACTCCGGATCGATCATCCGGGTCTCCGTGTCGGTGACCATGATCGAACCGGAATGCAGGTCGCCATGCAGCAGCGTTTCGGCATTGGCGGCGAAGATGTGCTTCAGCCGCTGCGCCTCGACCTTGAGGTCGCGGTCGGCGCGCAGTTCGGCGACCAGGCCGTCGAGCTGCGGCGAGGTGTGCCGGTTCATCTTGGCATCGAAATAGGGATCGGAGAACACGAGGTTTTCGGTGATGTCGCAAAGCTCGGCATTGTCGGCGAACAGCGCCAGATCGGCCTTGCGGTCCTTGGCGGTCATATGCAGGTCGGAGCCGCGAAACAGCGTGCGGGCCATGAACAGGCCGATATCCCGGGCGATGTTCGGCAGTTGGCGGCCGTCGATCAGGGCACGGCGCAGGATGATATGCGGCGGCGCAAGATATTCCATGATGATCAGCGCCTGACCTTCATCGAAATAATGGATCGCCGGCACCGAGCCCGGCGCGCGCGCCTCTTGCCTGGTCAGCGCGTGATATTCGAAGAAGGAGCGCTTCAACGGCAGCGGCCAGCTGTCGCCGACCAGGCGGACATAGGGCAGGGCCTGCTTGACCACGGCCGCACCGCTGGCGCCCTCGACGATGAACACCAGGTTGAGATTGCCGTCGCCGACCTCGCGGACCTTCCAGGCGCCGGTGTCCTTGCCGATCTTCGCGCACAGCGCCTCGTTGCCGCCAAGGCGTGCAGCCAGGGTTTCGACCGATAGGGCTTCGAACGGCAATTCTTCAGTCATCGTTATCCTCCCGCATATGCGCTTCCAACATAACGGAGGCGTGGCGGCCGGGCCAAGCTAGGAAGCGATCTGGCAATTGTCAATCGTGTTGACAATTGCCGATACAGCCCATAGCGTCATGTCAGGGAGGAACGCATGGTCGGCAATGCCGTGTTCCGCGTAGAGGGACTGAGGAAATCCTTTGGCCATAACGAGGTGCTTGGCGGCGTCTCGCTGGAACTGCATGCCGGTGAAGTGACCGTGCTGATGGGCGCCAACGGCGCCGGCAAATCCACCCTCGTCAAGATCATCTCTGGTGTCTACGAACGCGGCGGCGGGACGATGGCGCTCGCCGACCAGGATTTCGCGCCGAAAACCCCGGCCGAGGCGATCCGCGCCGGCGTCGTCACCGTGCATCAGAACATCAACGACGGTGTCGTCGCCGATCTCGACGTCGCCACCAACCTGACGCTGGACCGGCTGAGCGGCAGCGGTGCGCCGACCCTGTTCAATCCAATGCGCGTGCGGCGAGAGGCCAAGACGGTTGCCGACCGCATGGGGCTGGCCATCGATTTGAAGGCGCGGGTGAGTGATCTTTCGCTGGCCGATCGTCAGATGGTGGCGATTGCCCGCGCGCTGGCGCACAAGCCGAAAGTGCTGATCCTCGACGAGCCGACCTCATCGCTCTCCAGCGCCGAGGCTGATCGGCTGTTTGCCCTGATCGACAGGCTGCGCGAGCAAGGCGTGGCCATCCTCTACATCTCGCACCGTATGTCGGACATAAGGCGGCTGGCCGACCGCATCGTATCCATGCGGGACGGGATCATCTCAGGCATTTTCGACAAGAAACCGCTCGACTATGAAGGCGCGGTCAACGCCATGCTCGGCCGCAAGATCCATCTCGACCGGATTGTTGTCAGGGATTCGGCCAATGCCGTCTTCAAGATAGACGGGCTGCGCATCGCACAAGGCGCACGGCCGATCTCGCTGACGCTCGGCGACGGTGAGGTCGTTGCCATCACCGGCCTCGTCGGCGTCGGCAAGACGGCGCTTGCCGAGACGCTGTTTGGCGTGCGCCAGCCGCTGGCCGGCACAATGACGCTGAACGGCAGGCCTTATGCGCCTGAAACAGCCGGCGAGGCGATCGCCGCCGGCGTGTTCCTCGTTGCCAAGGACCGCGGCGAGAACGGCATCGTCGGCGGCTTCAACATCCAGGAAAATATCAGCCTGCCGTTTCACAAGCGCATGTCACGTTTCGCTGTTCTCAAGCGCCGTCTGGAACGCGCCACGGCGCGCCGGCAGATCGAGGAGCTGGGCATCGTCTGCCGCTCCGAGAAGGACGAGATGTCGGAGCTCTCCGGCGGCAACCAGCAGAAGGTGATGGTCGCCCGCTGGATGGCCCAGCATGCGAGACTGTTCATTCTGGACGAGCCGTTTCAGGGCGTCGATATTTCCGCCCGGCGCGACATCGCCGCCAAGCTCAGGGCCAGTGCAAACGGACGCGCCACGCTGCTGTTCGTCACCGAACTCGACGAGGCGCTGGAGACCGCCGATCGCATCCTGGTCATGTCGGAACAGACCATCGTCGGCGAGCACCGCAATGCCGATGTCGATCTCGACCGCCTGTTGGCCGAGGTCGCCGGCGGGCCGCTGCACAGTGCCGCCTGAGCGCGGGCGTTAGGAATGGGAATGGAAAGAGCATGGGTTCGGATTGGCTAAAAACGGCAGCAGCGCGCGGGAGCGCCGAATGACATTGCGCGACCACGCCATCCGCTACGGATTCATCGTGCTCTTGTTCGGGCTCGTCGCCTATTTCTCGATCGCCGCCGACGGTTTCGTTTCGCCGCAAAGTGCGGTTTTCATCTTCCAGTCGGTCGCCATCACCGGCGTGCTGGCGCTCGGCGTCACCGCCACGCTGGTCGTCGGAGGTTTTGATCTGTCGATCGGCTCGGTCGCCACCTCAGCCATGATGGCGGCCGCCTATGTCATGGTGGTGCTGGAGCAGAACGCCCTTGTCGCGGTCGTCGTCTGCCTGCTCATCGGCGCCATCGTCGGCCTGATCAATGGCTGGCTGATCGTCTACATGCGTGTGCCCGATCTGCTGGCGACGCTCGGCATGATGTTCCTGCTCGTCGGCCTGCAGCGCATTCCAACCGAAGGCCGCTCGATCGCCACCGGCATGACCATGCCTGATGGTTCGGTCGCCAACGGCAAATTCTCCGACGCCTTCCTGGCGCTTGGCCGCCACCGCTTCGACTTCTTCATCCCGAACCTCATTCCAGTGTCGGTGGTGGTGCTGCTCGTGCTCGCCGTGCTGATCTGGTTCTTCCTCGAATACACCCGTTTCGGCCGCATGATGTATGCCGTCGGCAGCAATGAGCGCGCCGCCGAACTCGCCGGCGCGCCTGTCAAGGCATACAAGATCTGGGCTTACGTCATTTCAGGTGTTTTTGCCTCGATCGGGGGCATTTTGCTCGCTGCCCGGCTTGGACGCGGCGACATCGCCTCGGGTAATAATCTGCTGCTCGATGCGGTTGCCGCAGCGCTGATCGGCTACGCGGTGCTGGGTGCCGCCAAGCCGAACGCCTTCGGCACCGCCATCGGCGCGCTGTTCGTCGGCATCTTGCTTCAGGGCCTGACGATGATGAACGCGCCTTACTACACGCAGGATTTCATCAAGGGCGTGGTTCTGGTCGTCGCCCTTGTCTTCACCTTTGCGCTTTCGGGCAGGGGCAGGAGATAGCTTTCGACCGGAACAGGATTTTCGAGTTCAACAAGAGTGGAGGAAAACAAAGTGAGCATTACAAGAAGACTTCTGGGGAAGGTGGCGCTCGGATTGGCCGGCGCAACTATGCTGATGCAGGTCCCGGCTTTTGCCGCGGACAAGCCGGCGCCCTTCGACAAGCCCGGCGTCAAGATCGCGCTGGTGCGCTATCTCTCGACCGGCGACTTCTTCCAGGCCTATCTCTCGGGCGTCGAGGCGCAGTCGAAGGCGCTCGGCATCGACCTGCGCGTCCTCGACAGCCGCCAGGATGCGGCTCTTCAGTCCGACATGGTCGACCAGGCCATCGCGCTCGGCGTGCAGGGCATCATCATCCAGCACGGCCTGACGGAATCGATGAAGGACGCCGCGCAGCGTGCGGTCGACGCCGGCATCAAGGTTGTGGCCTTCGACGTCAATGTCGAAAACCCCAAGATCCCGCAGATCGAACAGTCCGATCGCGACCTGGCACGCCTCGCGCTCGAGCAGGCGGTCAAGGACAATGGCGAGAGCTGGAATGCCGGCTATGTCTATGTCGCCGGCATCGCGCCGCTCGACCGCCGCAACGAGACCTGGGTTGACGTCAAGAAGAAATATGCCGGCATCAAGGAAGTCGCGATGTTCGGCACGCTCGACAATCCGATCGCCAACTCCGTCGCCAACCAGGCGCGTTCGGTGCTGACGGCGCATCCCGACATCAAGGTGATGTTCGCTCCCTATGACGAATTCGCCAAGGGCGTGAAGATCGCTGTCGACGAAGCGGGCTTGAACAAGGGCATCAAGATCTATTCGGCCGACATTTCGACCTCGGACATCGCTGCGATGCGCGAGCCCGACAGCGCCTGGGCCGCGACCGCCGCGACCAACCCGGCCGTCGTCGGCCAGGTCTCGGTGCGTGCGCTGGCACAGCTGCTGGCCGGTGAAGACCCCGGCCACAACGTCGTCGTGCCGCCGACACTGATCACCCAGAAGGACCTCATCGACAAGGACATCAAGAACATGGAGGACCTGTCGGCCAAGCTGCCGCAGTTCGCCCACGCCGATGTCGCGATGCCGGCCTGGATGCCGAACCCGAACGCCAAGTAACTTTCGCTATCGAAGGCCGCCTGCAGCCGCTTGCTGCAGGCGGCCTTTTTGCTGAATATCTGCAGCCGGCGCCAGGCTCCGGCCCAAGGTTCGGTGCGTATATGGAAGCTCAGGCGGCAATCGAGGAAAACCTGTCCGGCGCCGTCGCCGGAACCTTGTTTCGATGCCCGCAGGCCACCACGGGTGTCGTGGTGTTGGGTGGGTCGAGTGGCCGCGTCGATGTCGGGCGCGCACGGCTCTTTGCAAACGAGGGCTCGTCGGCTTTGGCCCTGCAATGGTTCGGCGGTGAGGGCCAGCCTCCCGGAATATGCGAAATTCCCCTCGAAACCTTCTTCGCGGCAACCGATTGTCTCCTTGAAACAGGATGCCACCGCATCGTCTATGTCGGCACATCCAAGGGTGCCGAGGCCTCACTGCTTGCGGCGGTCCATGACCCGCGCATCGACGCTGTGGTCGCCATCAGCCCGTCATCGGTGATTTGGGGAAATATTGGTGCTGGCCCGGATGGCGTCAGCTGGCCTGAACGATCCTCATGGTCGCTCGACGGAATCCCCCTGCCGTTTGTGCCGACGGATCCAAACTGGACACCAGAATACGTGGATGGCTTGGTATCCTACAGGGGACTCTTCGAACATTGCTTGAAAACCTTCAGGCAGGAAGCGGCTGCGGCGACCATCCCCGTTGAGACCGCATCGGCCGAGATCCTGCTGGTCGCAGGCGGCGACGATGCGCTGTGGCCCTCGCTATGGTTCGCGACAGAAATTGTTCGGCGGCGCAGCGAAGCAGGCAAGATCACACATCTCGTGTCATCGCCGGATGCGGGGCATCGCATTCTCTTGCCTGGCGAGAACACACCACGCTCGACATTGCATGCACATGGCGGCAATGACGAGGCCGAATCACGGTTGGGCAGAATGGCGTGGGAAGGCATCCGAGAACTGCTGTAGCTGCAGATCCCGAATACCTTCGCCTGTTTTGCGTCAGTCTCGGCCGGTTTCCCTACCGCATCGCTGCCGCGATATTGCCGCCGTCGACGGTCGTCACGTCGGCGGTGGTGCGGTCGGCCAGCGCATGATGCAGGAAGGCCTGCGCCACGTCCTGCGCCGTCACTTCCTGGCCGAGCAGATTGCCGGACATGTAGTCCTTCTCCGACACGCCGCGCGCGCCTGAGCGGCTGGCAATCATGGCGTCGGTCAAAAGGCCCGAGCGGATGCGGTCGGCGTTGACGGCGTTCGAGCGGATGCCATGCGCGCCATAGTCGAGCGCGTACTGCCTGGACAGGAACAGCGTCGCCGCCTTCGGCACGCCATAGGCGCCGAACTTCGGGCCGGGGTTGACGGCCTGCTTGGAGGTGTTGAACAGAAGCACGCCGCCTGTGCCCTGTTCGAGCATGATGCGCACGGCGTTCTGCGCCACCGATTGGTGGGCGAAGAAATTGAGCTCGAAACTCTTGCGCAGGAGCGCGTCGTCAAGCTCGCCGATGCGGCCTTCCCAGGCGGCGCCGGCATTGGAAACCAGGATGTCGACACCGCCGAACACGGCGACCGCTTTGTCGAAGGCGGCACGCACCTGTGCCGGGTCGGTGATGTCTGCGGCGACGCCGATCGAATTGTTGCCGGCTTTCTTCGCTGCATCGGCGGCTTTTTCGGCGTCGAGATCGACGACGACGGCATGGGCGCCATTGTCGGCGAACAGCTTTGCCGTCGCTGCACCGATCGCGCCGGCACCGCCGGTGATCAGCACCACCTGGCCGGTCAGCGGCTTCGGCTTGTTGGAGGCGAGCTTGGCCTGTTCCAGCGACCAGTATTCGAGCGGGAACAGGTCGGCCTTGGAAAGCGGATGGAACCGGCCGACGGCCTCGGCGCCACGCACTGCCTCGATCCACATCTCACCGACATCCGACGCGATCTTCGCGTCCTTCAGGGTGCGGCCGTGGCCGAACATGCCGAGGCCGGGCACCAGCGTCAGCCGCGGCATCTGGTCGAGCATGGTGCGCTTGACGTCGTCGAGCGCATCATTGGTTTCGAAATAGGCGCGATAATCCTTGGCGAACGCGTCGACATGGCTCTTGATCACCGCCTTGTAGTCGCCGGCCTTGTCCGCGTCGGGCGCCGGCAGCGCCATCGGCCCGGTCTTGATGCGGATCGACAGATCGGGCGTCGAGACGCCGCGCCCGGCATAATCGGCGATCTCGGCTGAATTGATGAAATCGACAATTGCCGGCGAAGTGCGGAAATCGCTGACCATTCGGTCGAAGCGGCCTTCGCCGCGCGCTACCGCCACCGCGCCGCGCAGCATCGGCGCGATCGACGCCGGCGTCGCGAGCTTTGCTGGCAAGGCTGCCTTTGCCGCCTTCGGCTTGCCACTTGCGGCAATGAAGTCCTCGGCGACGTTCACATAATGGATCATCCGGTCGTAGGCCTGCTTCGCATCGTCGCCGAAGGTGAAGATGCCATGCTTGTCGAGGATCAGGCCCTCGACATCAGGATCGGCGTCGAAGATGTCGGCAGCCGCCTTGGCGAGGTCGAAGCCGGGCATGATGTAGGGCACATAGCCCATCTTGGCGCCGAAAACCGTGGTCACCAGCGGCTTGGAGTCCTCCTGGTCGACGATGGCGAGAATGGCGGTCGAGTGCGTGTGGTCGACGAATTTGTGCGGCAGGAAGGCATGCAGCAGCGTCTCGACCGACGGGTTGGGCGAGGACGGATCGATGAGGTTGACGCGTTGCAGGGCAACCATGTCCTCGTCGGCCAGCCTGTTCAGCGCGCGCGCCTTGAGCAGCGGCTTGAGCTTGACCGCCGGCAGGCCCTGCGGCTCGATGACGCCCATGTCCCAGCCGCTGCCCTTGACGCACAGCACGTCCCACTGGTCGCCGACGAGGTCGGTTGCCGTCGTCTTGCAAGAGGTGTTGCCGCCGCCATGCAGGACCAGCCGTGGTTCGCCGCCGAGCAGCCGGGTCGTGTAGACGCGCAGCGCCAGGTCGCGGCCGACACCCTTTTTCGCGTAGTCTGCGACGAGTTTTTCGGCTGCTTCGTCATTCCACAAATTCTTCATGTTCGCTTCGTCCGGTTGTTTGTCTTTGATGGTGAAACAGCAATGCCGCGACGCTTTGATGACAATGCGCCGGCGACGGAGAGGGGATTTCCTAGGAGGCCTTTTCTGTCGTGGCAGCCGCATGATCCAGGAGCCGCTGCGCCATGTGTGCGCCGACCACCAGATGCGTGCAAAGGCCGCCGGCGATCGCCGCGAGCAGCGGTTCGAACTTGCTGTCCTCCTGCACCACCACCAACCGCCTGGCGATGGCGCGCAGCGAGGCAAGCTCGGCGGAGATCACCCGCCTGTTATAACTGCAGTCGAGCACCTTGCCCTCGGCGTCTATGATCTGCCCGGCAATCACGCCGGCAGCGCCTTGGCTGCGCAGATCCGCCATTTCGCTTGGCGTCAGCGCGCCGCATTTGACCAGATGGCTGTCGGCGTCGACCGCGCCGACCGAGTATAACGCCAGGTCGCATTCGCCGACACCCGACAATTGTTCCCGGATCACCGGCTCGGCACGCAGCGCACGCGCAAGTTCTTCCGTAGACAGCACCAGCGGCGCGTAGAAATTGAGCCCTTTGGCGTTGAGCCGCCGCGCGATTTCCATAGTGCATTGGTCGGGGCGATAGGAATAGGGCGCGCCGAGATTGCCGCAGAGCTGCACCACCGTGACATCCTGCAGGTCGGCATAGGACATGACGTCGGCAATCATATAGACGGTGCGGCCCCAGGCGACGCCGATGCGGTCGCCCTTCTTGACCAGTTCGAGAAAGACGCTCGCCGCCAGCACGGCGATTTCCGTCGACGGGTCGGCAATATGATCATTCTCCGGCGCGATCCAGACGGCGTCGAGGCTCAGCGCATCCTCGAGCTTGCGCGCCAGCACGTCGTCGGTGAAAAGCTGGGTCGAAGTCGAGATGTTGACGATGCCGGTCTCGCGCGCCTTGCGCAGGTACATGGCGACCGAGGCACGGGAAATGTTAAGCTGGCTCGCCACCTGGTCCTGCCGCAGGCCATGGGCATAGTAGAGCCAGGCGGCCTTGTGGATGAGTTGTTCTGCCGGTCGGATCGCCATGCCGTCTCCTCAGCTGACATTATTCACGGCTCTCGACAAAAGTCAAACTGGGCAGAGGTATGCGATGCTCCCGCTTGCGCCGAATCTGGTTCATCATTGTGCCGAATGCGCTCTGTCGTGGCATCGTTTGTGGTGACGCGGCCCGAGCCTGTGATTAGAACGTCTGAAAGAAAATCGCGGGGAGCATGGGATGGGCAATCCTTACGAACAGGATCTCGACAAGAACGCGGCCAACCATCAGCCGCTGACGCCGCTCACCTATCTGGAGCGCGCGGCCAAGACCTATCCCGACCATATCGCCATCATCCATGGCCGCCAGCGCATCGACTATCGCACTTTCTGGCAGCGGTCGCTGAAGCTTGCCTCGGCCCTTCAGAAGCGCGGCATCGGCAAGGGCGACACCGTCACCGTCATGCTGTCAAACACGCCGCCGATGCTGGAGGCGCATTTCGGCGTGCCGATGACCAAGGCGGTGCTGCATTCGCTCAACACCCGCCTCGATGCGGCGGTCATCGCTTTCCAACTCGATCATGCCGAGACCAAGCTGCTGATCGTCGACCGCGAATTCTCCGGCGTCGTCAAGCAGGCCCTGGAACTGGCCAGGGTCAAGCCGCTGGTCATCGACTATGACGATCCCGAATACGCCGCCGACGCGCCGTACCCAAAGGGCGAGCGGGTAGGCTCACTGGACTATGAGGCATTTGTCGCAGGCGGCGACGCGGACTTCGCCTGGTCGATGCCCGACGACGAGTGGGATGCGATTTCGCTCAACTACACGTCCGGAACGACGGGCAATCCGAAGGGCGTCGTCTACCACCATCGCGGTGCGGCCCTGATGGCCTACACCAACACCATCCATGCCGGCATGGCCAAGCACGCGGTCTATTTGTGGACGCTGCCGATGTTCCACTGCAATGGCTGGTGCTTTCCCTGGACGCTCGCCGTCCAGGCCGGCACCCATGTCTGTCTGCGCTGGGTGCGGCCGAAGCCGATCTACGATGCGATCGCCGATCAGGGCGTCACCCATCTGTGCGGCGCGCCGGTCGTCATGTCGGTGCTGATCAATGCCAGGGACGAGGACAAGCGCGCATTTCCGCAGACGGTCACTTTCAACACGGCTGCAGCACCCCCGCCGGAAGCCGTGCTGTCGGGGATGGCGGATGCCGGCTTTGCCGTCACCCATCTCTACGGCCTGACCGAGACCTATGGCCCGGCGGTCGTCAACGAATGGCACGGCGCCTGGGATGATCTCGAAAAGGGCGAGCGCAGCGCCAGGAAGGCGCGGCAGGGCGTGCGCTATGCAGCGCTCGAAGGCCTGACGGTCATGGACCCCGAGACGATGCGGACGACACCGGCCGACGGCGAGACAATCGGCGAGGTCATGTTCCGCGGCAACATCGTCATGAAAGGCTACCTGAAAAACCGCAAGGCGAGCGACGAAGCCTTCGCCGGCGGCTGGTTCCATTCCGGCGATCTCGGCGTCATGCACCCCGATGGCTACATCCAGCTCAAGGACCGCTCCAAGGACATCATCATCTCCGGTGGCGAGAACATTTCCTCTATCGAGGTCGAGGACGCGCTCTACAAGCACCCGTCGGTTGCCTCTTGCGGCGTCGTCGCCAGGCCCGACGACAAATGGGGCGAAGTGCCTGTTGCCTATGTCGAGCTGAAACCCGGCAAGGTCGCGACCGAAGCCGAGATCATCGATCACTGCCGCGCGCTGCTTGCCCGGTTCAAAGTGCCGAAGGCGGTCATCTTCGCCGAAATCCCGAAAACCTCGACCGGCAAGATCCAGAAATTCCGGCTACGCGAGATGGCCAAGGGGGCTTAGCTGCATCGCCACCCATGCTTCGCCTCGACAATTTGTCGCGGGCTTCGTCATCCTAGGGTGTAGCAGTCGCGAGCGACGTCGCGGAAACCCTGGAGCTGCTCCGCAGCCCAAGGGATCCATGCCGTCACCTTGCGGCCGAGCTCCGACAGTCGAGAATGGCGGCTGCAGGCTACAGCTCGCTGACCGGTGTAAACCTGTTGATCCGTCGCACTCTTTGACCAACGTCGCGGCATGGATCCTAGGGTCTGCGCCGCGTCGCTTCGCTCCTTGCTTCGCCCTAGGATGACGAATTCATCAGGGCCAGCCGCTAACGGCGATCGTCGATTCCACCTTCTCACTGTCACCATCTGTCACCATTCGTACGTGTATACCGAATCCGCATTGACAGGTCCTTCTTTTCGATTTACGAGTGATGAAAATCAAAATTCGTCACTCGTAAATCGATAGAGGATCATGTCCGAAGCCGCCACCATAGTCGCCGAAGCCGCCCGACAGGAAAATGTAACGCGCATTCTCGATTGCGCCGAGCGCCTGTTCCGGCACTATGGCTACGGCAAGACCAATGTCGCCGACATTGCGCGTGAGCTCGGCATGTCGCCGGCCAACATCTACCGTTTCTTCGCCTCCAAGGTCGAAATCCACCAGGCCGTCTGCGGCCGGATGCTCGGCGCCAGCTACAAGATGGCCTACGAGATTTCGCGCCTGCCGATCAGCGCCGAGGAGCGGCTCCGGCGCTACGTGCATGCGCAATACAAGATGACGATGGAGGTCATGCTCGACGACCAGAAGGTCCACGAGATGGTCATCGTCGCCCTCGAACGGGATTGGGGTGTGATCGACAAGCATGTCGACAGCATTCACGACCTGTTCGCGGAAATCATTCGTGACGGGATCGAGGCCGGTGAGTTCAGAAAACAGGATCCGGTTATCGCGTCTCGCTGTTTCGGCGCCGCGACCGTCATCCTGTGTCATCCGCAGATGGTGGCGCAATGCCTTGCCAAGACCAACCGGGCAATGCCTGACGACCTCGTCGACTATGCAATCAAGGCCTTGAAGTAGCCTCCGCCCGCCGGGCGCCGGTTTCAACGATTCATCTCCATTTCGGGAGTACGCGCGTGTCTTCGTTCAGTTCAATCATCGGCAGGTTGCCCGCTGTAGGCCCGGTGCTGCTTGTCACCGCCACTCTCGGGCTTGCCGGCTGCAGCCAGGAAAAAACCGAAGTCAAGGATATCATCCGCCCGGTCAAGGTTGTCGAGATCGCGAAGGTACATGACACCCGCACGCTCTCCTATTCCGGGTCGGTGAGGGCCCGCACCGAGAGCGCTCTGGCATTCCGCGTCAATGGCAAGATCACCGAGCGCCTCGTCGATATCGGCCAGCATGTGGCCTCGGGCGATGTGCTCGCCCGCATCGATCCCATTGACTACGACCTTTCGGTCAAGAGCGCGCAGGCAGCGCTCGATGCCGCCGAGCGGCAGGTCGAGACCGTGGAACTCGCCCGCAAGCGTGCCGAGCAGCTTTTTGCCAAGAATTTTGCCCCGAAATCACAGCTCGAACAGGCGACCTTGACCTATGACCAAGCGGTCGCCACCCGTGATTCCGCCCTTTCGACACTGGCTCAGGCGAAGAACCAGGTCGGTTATACCGATCTCAAGGCCGACAGGGATGGCATCGTCACCACGGTCAGCGCCGACGTTGGCCAGGTGGTCGGTTCCGGCACGCCGGTTGTCACTGTCGCTGTCGACGGCGAAAAGGAAGTGCTGATCGCCGTCCCCGAAATGGAAATCGCCGAATTCAAGCCGGGCAAGGCGGTCAAGGCGGGCTTCTGGTCCGACGATGCGCTGGCGCTCGACGGCAAGGTCCGCGAAGTCGCCGGCAGCGCCGATCCGCAATCACGCACCTTTGCCGTCCGCGTCAGCCTGCCCAACGATCCGCGTGTGCTGCTCGGCATGACCGCCAGCATCGAAGCCACGGCGGCCAATGAGCGGCAGCTGGTCTCGATCCCCCTGAGCGCACTGGCCGAGCAAGGCACCCAATCGATCGTCTGGACCGTCGATCGTGGCGCCGACACCGTTCATGCTCGTCCGATCAAGGTTGCCGAGTTCGCCGCCGATGGCGTGCGTGTCGCGGAGGGTTTGAAACCCGGCGATGTCGTGGTCGCCGCCGGCACGCAATTCATGACCGAGAACCTCAAGGTGAAGCTCGCCGGTGATACGGCGCTGCAATCGGCATCCGCGGCGGACGGCGACGCCAAGCAGGTGCGCTGACGACAGACAACCGGCTGCGCGTTCCCGCAGCCGCTGGTTTCCGGGCGGCAGGCGCCCGACCGAGACGCTCGATTGATGTAACCCCCACATCGATTTCGCGTCCCACCGCGATGAGTGCTTCTCCGCTGGGAGAGCCTTGCCGCCCGGAAGCCACTACGAACCCTCGATTTTGTTGCGCTAGATAGATGGACCAGCGTCGATGACCAATTCCACGGAAGAGAAGCGGCCCTTCAACCTGTCGCGCTGGGCAATCGGCCATCCCGCCATTGCGCGGTTCCTGTTCGGCCTGATCATCATTTCCGGCGCGCTCGGCCTGATGCGCATGGGCCAGAAGGAAGATCCCGATTTCACCTTCCGGGTCATGGTCGTCCAGGCGATCTGGCCGGGCTCCTCGATCCAGGAGATGGAAGACCAGGTCGTCAACAAGATCGAACGCAAGCTGCAGGAGACGCCGCATCTCGATTTCGTGCGCTCCTTCACCCGCGCCGGCAGCGCCATCATCACCGTGCAGATCAAGGGCGACACCAACACCGCCGAGGTGACCGACGCGTTCTACCAGGTGCGCAAGAAGGTCGGTGACATTGCCGGTGACTTGCCACAAGGTCTGCTCGGCCCCTATTTCAACGACGAATTCGGCGACACCTTTATCACCCTGCATTCGATCAGCGGCGACGGCTTCAGCTATCCCGAGCTGAAGAAGTTCGCCATCCAGGCGCGCGACATGCTTTTGACGACGCCCGGCGTCGAAAAAGCCGTTATCATCGGCGACCAGCCTGAAAAGCTCTATATCGACGTCTCGTCCAAGGCCCTGGCCGAACGGGGCCTGACGCTGACCGATCTGCAGAATGCGATCAAGGGACAGAACAATGTCGACCCGGCCGGCTCCGTCGATACCGGCACCAACTCGGTGCGCATTTCCGTCGAGGGCGATGTCGGCAAGGTCGAGGATATCAGGAACCTGCGCCTGCGCGCCGGCGGTCAGGTCACGAGGCTGGGCGACATCGCCACGGTGAGTTCGGGGTTGCAGGATCCGTTCCAGCGAAAGTACCGCTTCAACGGTCACGACAGCGTGCAGTTGGGCGTCGTCATGGCCAAGGGCTTCAAGGTTACCGATGTCGGCAAGGATGTCGAGGCCACCTACAAGCGCTTCGAAGAGGCGCTGCCCTACGGCGTTGCGGTCGACCAGATCTCCGACCAGCCGGGCGTCGTCACCGATGCGGTGGCGGAGTTCATGCATGCGCTTGGCGAAGCGTTGCTGATCGTGCTCGTGGTCTCGTTCCTGTCGATCGGTTGGCGTTCCGGCCTGGTCATCGCCATCGCCATCCCGCTGGTGCTGGCCGCGACCTTCGCCATCATGTACGAGCTCGGCATCGACCTGCAGCGCATCTCGCTCGGCGCGCTGATCATCGCGCTCGGTCTTCTGGTCGACGACGCGATGATCGTCGTCGAGATGATGGAGCGCAAGCTGGAGGAGGGAATGGTCAAGGTCGAGGCGGCGAGCTTCGCCTATTCCTCGACCGCCTTCCCGATGCTGACCGGCACGCTGATCACCACGGCCGGCTTTATTCCGGTCGGCTTCGCGGCCTCGACCGCCGGCGAATATGTCCGCACGCTGTTTTATGTCGTCGGCATCGCGCTGATCGTCTCCTGGTTCGTCGCGGTCTATTTCACGCCATGGCTCGGCAACATGATCCTCAAGCAGCGCAAGCATGCCGGCAGCCATCACGATGTCTTCGACACGCGTTTCTACCGCCGGCTTCGTGCCACCGTCAGCTGGGCCGTGCGCCATCGCATCATCGTCCTGGTGATGACGCTGGTCACCTTCGGCACCAGCCTGTGGGCTTTCCAGTTCATTCCGCAGAACTTCTTCCCGCAATCGTCGCGGCCGGAAATCCTCGTCGACCTTTGGCTGCCGGAAGGCACCAGCATCAAGGAAGTCGAGGCGCAGGCCAAGGCGCTCGAGACCAAGATGATGGACGACAAGGACAAGCGTTTCATCGCCACCTATATCGGCGAGGGCGCGCCGCGCTTCTTCCTGCCGCTCGACCAGCAGCTGAGCAACCCCAACTTTGCCCAGTTGCTCGTCATGGCCAATGACGAACCGGCTCGCGAGCGTCTGATCGTCAAGTTGCGCACCGTTCTGGCGCAAGACTTCCCGTCCATCCGTGCCAAGGTCGATCGTCTGTTCCTCGGTCCGCCGACCGGCTGGCCGGTGCAGATGCGCGTCATGGGGCCGGATCGCCAGGAGGTGCGCCGCATCGCCGACCAGGTGAAGGCGAAGTTCCGTGAAGATCCGCTGCTTGGCGCCGTGCATGATGACTGGCTGGAGCCGGTTCCGGCGATGAAGCTGGTCATCGACCAGGATCGTGCCCGCGCACTCGGCGTTACCTCGCAGCGCATCCGCCAGATGCTGCAGGCGACGATGTCCGGCGCGCCGCTCGACGACTTCCGCGACGGCGAGGAGACGGTGTCCATCGTCGCCCGCGAGCCGAATGCCAGCCGCAGCCTGCTGTCCTCGGTCGACTCGGTCTATATCCCGACCGACTTCGGCGGTTTCGTGCCGCTGTCGCAGGTGGCCAAGGTGGTGCCGGTGCTGGAGCAAGGCATCGAATGGCGCCGCGACCGCCTGCCGACCATCAGCGTGCGCGCCACCTTGCCCGACGGCGTGCAGTCCAACGACGTCGTCACCAAGATGTACAACGACATGAAGGACCTGCGTGCGGGTCTGGCGCCCGGTTACAAGATCGAAATCCAGGGCGGTGCGGAGGATTCGGCGGAAAGCCAGGCTTCGATCGCCGCCAAGGCACCGATCATGCTGGCCGTCATTGTCGTGCTTTTGATGATCCAGCTGCAGAACTTCGGCAAGGCGATGCTGGTGCTGGCGACCGGTCCGCTTGGCATTATCGGTGCTGCCGCGGCACTCCTGATCAGCGGTGCGCCGTTCGGCTTCGTCGCCATTCTCGGCGTCATCGCGCTGCTCGGCATCATCATGCGCAACTCGATCATCCTGGTCGACCAGATCGACCAGGACATCGCCGCGGGCATGGACCGCTACGAGGCCATCATCGGTTCGGCCGTTCGCCGTTTCCGGCCGATCACGCTGACGGCGCTGACGGCGGTGCTGGCGCTGATCCCGATCTCGCGCGGCGTCTTCTGGGGTCCGCTCGCCTACGCCATGATGGGCGGCATCCTGGTTGCCACGGTGCTGACCATCCTGGTCCTGCCGGCCGGTTACGCCCTGTTCTTCGGCCGGGAGCCGAAAAAGCGCGGGGCGGAGGGACGGACGGACGATCTGGAACTGAGCCAGGAAGCCGAAAAGCCGCAATTGGCGCTGGCCGCCGAATAGATCGATCACGCCAGTCGAAAAGGATCGGGCGCGCCGAAGCGCGCCCGATCCTTTTTATTTTTATGAGGTCAGATGACGAAGAACCAGTTGGCGAGCAGCATCACCACCACGCCGGCGACCAGCGTCAGATAGGGCAGCATGCCCGCCTTTTTGACCGAGAGGTCGGCCCCCGTCATGCCGAGATCGGCCAGCATGTGGTCGGGGAACTTGCCCTTGTCCTGAATGTAGTGTCGGAAGCAGAACACCGGGATGATCAGCGCTGCCGTGATCAGGCCGGCCCACAGCGCCATCGGGTTCCATACCTTGGCACCGGCGCCCATGAAGATCGCGTTGACATAGGCGAAGATCGCCCCGATCCCGAGCAGCCAGCTCGGCGCCTTCCAGGGCCGTGCGATATGGCCGTTGTCGATGCGGTGGATCCAGCCGGCGTTGAGGTTGAGGAAGTTGAAGATGATGTAACCGCAATTCGACACGGCGAGGATGAAGAAGAAGCTCGTCGCGTCGGCCGAGGCGATGGCCAGCACGATCAGGTTGAAGACGAGATCGGTCCACATTGCCCGTGTCGGCGCACCATGTTCGTTGACATGGCTGAGATAGCGCGGCAGCCAGCCGTCGACCGAGCCCTGGTAGAGCGTACGCGAAGAGCCGGCCATGGCCGTCATGATGCACAGCACCAGCGCCAGGATCATCAGCATCACCAACAGGCTGTGGACTAGCGCGCCGCCGCCGACCATGCCGGCCAGCGCGTCGGCGACCCCGGAGCCGTCGACGATCGGCGTCGCCAGCATACCGTTGAGGCCAAGCACGCCCTGGAAGGTGAACGGCACCAGGATGAACAGCAGCATGCACAGAAGGCCGGAATAGAAAATCGCCTTGAACGTGTCGGTGCCGGGGTTCTTGAACTCGGATGTGTAGCAGACGGCGGTCTCGAAGCCGTAGGTCGACCAGGCGGCGATGAACATACCACCAAGCACCAGCGTCCAGCCGGCGATGTTCCAGGCACCGGGCTCGGGCGCGTAGGCTGCGGCCAGCGGCACCAGCGGCGAAAAATTCGCCCAGTTGATCTGGCCGGTGACGATCGGCACCACGCCGACGATCAGCATCGGGACGATGACCAAGAGGCCGATATATTTCTGCACATTGGCGGTGCCGAGAATGCCGCGATGCTGGATCGCAAAGATGATCAGCATCAGCACTGCGCCGATAAAGAAGGTCGCGTTGAAGGTGAACGAGACCGGTCCCAGCGTGTGGCTGTAAAGCGTCCAGTTGCGGATTGCCGGCGTCGCCGCCGCGGTCACCGCTGTGATGGCGTCGGCGGCACTCGTCCCGGCATGCGCGGCGATATAGGCGACGACATTGGGTGAGGTTTCGGTGAACAGCGGCACTGGCGCCAGCGCGTTGAGGATGTAGGCGGCGGCGATCGAGCAGCCGAGCGACAGCACCGGCGACCAGGCGAACCAGTTGCACCAGACAGACAGCGGCGCGATGAACTTGGAATAGCGCAGCCAGGCGGTGGCGCCGTAGATCGACGCGCCGCCCGACTTGTTCGGAAACAGGCCGGCGATTTCGGCATAGGTGAAGGATTGCAGGAAGCCCATGATCATGGAGAAGATCCAGATCGCGAAGGCCAGCGTGCCGGTCGTGCCGGCAATGCCGCCGATCGAGAACAGGACCAGGGCCGGCACGCCGCTCGCCACCCAGAAGGCGCCGCGCCAGTCGATATTTCGGTGCAACTTGCCTTCGGCAAGCGGCTCCAGGACAGTCGTTATCGTGCTCATATGTCTTTGTTCCCCATTTTGATGTTCCCCGTTCGTGACGGCCGCGACTTCGCGAGGCTTCATCATCGACGCATGCTTTGGGCGGCTGTCGGTGTTTCCACTCAGTCGCATTTTTTTCTTAACAGTGAAGATTGATCCGGCGCGCTTTCAGGTCAAGCGATTTGTCGCGCCGTGCACATCACGCTTGCGAAACATGTCGGCTTCACACTGCCGCGGTGGGATTGTTCGGAAAAGGACCAAGGGTCAGGAAGCGAAAACCCGCCGGAGGCGGGTCGCGGCGCAAATCAGCACCATGGACGAATATGTAGCATAGCTGCCCTCAGCAGGTCAAGAAAAAATTCCTATCACGAACTGCAGCACGGCCTCACTGTCTTGGGAGGGAAGGGCCGTCAGGAACGCGGTTTGGTCTTTTGCGGATCGTAGTGGGCGAAGGCGACGACTCGCGCCGGCAGCCGCTTGGCATGGCCGTCGAGCTTGCCGATCTCGACCTCGGTACCGACAGCCGAATGGGTGACATCGAGCCTGGCCAGCGCGATGGTCTTGTTCAGCACCGGCGAGCGCATGCCTGACGTGACCACGCCGATCTGGGCACGGCCGACATGCACGCAATCGCCATGGCCGACGTCGACATTGGCGTCGATGTCGAGACCGACCAGCTTCGTCTGCGGGTGCTCCTTGCGGCGGATCAGCGCCTCGCGGCCGACGAAATCGTCGGTCTTGCTCTTCAGCGGCACGGTGAAGCCGATGCCGGCCTCGAACGGATCGGTCTGGTCGGAAAATTCGTATCCGGCGAAGATCAACCCGGCCTCGATGCGCACCATGTCCAGCGCCTGCAGTCCCATCGGCTTCAGCCCGTGAGGCTGGCCGGCTTCCCAGATGGCGTCGAAGACTTTTTCGGCGTCGCGCGGATGGCACCAGATCTCGTAGCCGAGCTCGCCGGTATAGCCGGTGCGCGAGACGACGACCGGAATGCCGTTGCCGCCACCAATGCGGGCGACGGCGAAGCGGAACCATTCGAGTTCGTCGATCGACGGCTGCAGCGGCGAGGTCCAGATCACCTCCCTGAGGATGTCGCGGCTCTTCGGTCCCTGCACGGCGACATTGTGCATCTGGTCGGTGGAGGAACGCACAAGGACATTGAGGCCGAGTTTTGTCGCCGTCTCGCGCAGCCACTCGCCAGACAGATCGTCGCCGCCGACCCAGCGGAAATTGTCCTTGCCCAGCCGCAGCAGGGTGCCGTCATCAATCATGCCGCCATGCTCGTAGCACATGGCCGAATAGACCACCTGGCCAACGCCAAGCTTCTTGACGTCGCGGGTCAGCGTGTATTGCAGCAGCGCTTCGGAATCCGGGCCGGTGACCTCGAACTTGCGCAGCGGCGACAGGTCCATGATCACCGCGTCTTGGCGGCAGGCCCAGTATTCGGCGATCGGCCCGTCCTTGGCGAAGGAATTGGCGAGCCAATAGCCCTTGTACTCCTGAAAGTTGCGGGTGTGCTTGGCAAAGCTCGAATGAAAAGCGGTCTCGCGGGTCATTTTCGGTTCCGAATCGGGCGTCATGCGTCTGGCGATCGCTCGCGAGAATTTGTGCTGGCCGGAATAGGTCCGCACATGGATGTCGGTCGGGTTCCAGCCATTGGCCGGCGTCGTGTCGTCGGGGCAGGCGGAGGAAACGCAAACGATGTCGGTGAGCGCCCTGAGCAGCACATAGTCGCCCGCCCGCGACCACGGCTCGTCGGACACCATGACGCCATGCGCGTCGATCGCCGTGTTGAAGAAGAAGTTGATCGCCATCCAGCCCGCGCGGGGATTGACGCCCTTGCCGGCCAGAGCGCCGTTGAAATTCTCCGAACAGTTGGTGTGTCCGGGATAGCCGATGTCGTCGTAATATTTGGCGGCGCAGGCGAGCGCGAAGGCGTCGTGCCGGCCGCATGTGTCCTGCACCACCTCGACCAGCGGCTCCATGTCCTGGTCATAGTATTTGGAATGCAGGCCGGGCATCGGGTAGCTCGCACCCATGAGCGTGCGCGTCGTCGTCACGTCGAGCGGATGATCCAGTCCCCTGTCCAGCTTGCGCGCCGAAAAGCACTGGAAATCGGTGCATTGGCGCCCGTCGACATCGATGATCTGCAGATAGTCGCCAGCCCCAACGAAATAGGCCTCCGCGGTCGCCGAATGGACGCGCAAATCGAGCACCGGGTCGGCAAGCGGATCAGCCAATACCGATTTCGCCGCCGGGCGGATCGTGGCGCGGCGAACGAAGACGGTCAGCGGTGTCGCCGTGTCATGACCATCGACCAGCATCGGCCCGCCGGGGGCGGCAATCAGCACCGCACCATCGCGTGCGACGGTGAAAGCCTGCTCGGTGCCGGCCGGTGTCGTGACGCCGAACACCCGCACCGCCCTGGCGTGGTCAAGCTGCACCTGCCGGCGGGCGAGCCCGCTCCGCAGGGATGCGAGACTGTCGTCGCCCTCTATGAGCAGCGCTTTGATGCCGGCAGCGTTGCTGTTCGATGCTTCACCAAAAATGCCGGGATCGGTCGCGCCGGTCCTGTCCCAGGCCAGAAGTTCGCAGGCCTGGCCGCCTTCGACATTGCGCACGGTGATCGCGTCGCCGGCCTCGATGTCGATCAGCACCGCGCCGTTGCCCTGGATCGTATAACGCTCCATGCCCGGCGGCAGCGCGATCTGGCCCGGCCTCAGGATGAGGCTAGGCTTGGGCGGTCCGGCAGCAATTGCGGGGTAGGGCGACTGGCTCATCTCAGCCTTGCGGTTCGAGAAACAAGTTTGCCTGTGCGTGAAATTATTTTAGCAGCAAGAATAGCAGTGCGGTTGGGTTTGGCAAGGCGGAGGTGGCGCGCTTTGCCTTCTCCCCTTGTTGTGGGAGAAGGGAAGACTAGCCAAGGCTAAGCCAGTCTCTCTGTATGGTTGATGTCGACGCCGTACTCCGCGCCCGAATCCAGCATCGTATGCCAAAGGCTCTCGGCAAACGTCGCAAACATCAGAACGTTGAACACCGCCTGCCCATCCGTCCGATCACTGTCGCGCCAGAGCGTGACGCTGGTGTGATCCATCGACGTCGCGGCGGCGGCGCCAACCGGAAACGAATCGGGATGCAAATCGATCGACGACAGTTTCGCCAGCATTGTCCGCGCCTTGGCGCCGGAGATGCTGACCAGAACCCGCGCATGCGACTGGTCCGACAGCGAGCCGGACAATGCGGGCTCCAGCGTCTGCATCGTGTGCTTGCCGCCCTTCGACAGCACGAAGAACTGGTCCGGTCCCGACCAGATCAGCGTTGCGTCCGAAGTCCGCACCGCCTTCGGCGCATCAGGGACAGCAACACCAAACCGAGCCTTGGCGGCTTGTCCCAGCTCGGCCGCCTGGCCGCGCCGCGCCATCACCTGGATCAGATCAAAATTGCGGATCTCGGTCAGCGAAATGCCGGCCTCGATACCGCGTGCGCCATCTGTACCGGTGACAAGCGCATGCTCGAGTGGGCTGCGAGAAACCCAGGAAAACTCAACCACGCTGGCGCCCTCCATCCGGGTCGTAGAAGACGGGATTGCAGAGTTCGACGTCATAGTCTTCGCCGCGCAATGGATCATGCGCGTGCACGATCTCGCCGATGCGTTCGCGGCCGCGTTCGACAAGCGCGAGCCCGATCCACTGATCCAACGTCGGCGAGAAGCAGACCGAGGTGACATAGCCCTGGTCGTTGCCGGGGCCGGGCGTCTGCCCCTTCGGGATGATGTGTGCGCCGGAGCGCAACCGGCGTGTCTCGTCCGTCGGCTTGATGCCGACGACGACCTGGCGATCTGGGGCTACCAGCGCCTCGCGTCCGGCCATGACGCGGCCGATATAGTCTTTCTTGGTCGACATCATCTTGCCCAGACCAAGATCGGCCGCTGTCGTCGTGCCGCTCAGTTCCGGTCCGGCGATGTGGCCCTTTTCGACGCGCATGACGCCGAGCGCCTCGGTGCCGTAAGGCGTCACGCCGAATGGCGCGCCGGCCAGCATCAGATTGCGTGCCATCGCATCACCGAAGCGTGCCGGTACCGAGATCTCGAAGGCCATTTCGCCGGAGAACGAGATGCGGAACAGCCGCGCCTTGAGGCCGCCGCGCAACGTCACTTCGCGCGCGCCCATGAACGGAAAGCCTTCGTTGGAAAGGTCCTCGGACTCATCAACGATCTGTTTCAGCAACTCCCGCGCGCTCGGTCCGGCGATCGAGAACTGCGCCCACTGGTCGGAGACGGAAGTGAGCTGCACGTCGAGCTCCGGGAACAGCACCTGGCGGCAGAATTCGAGATGCTGCATCACCAGACCGGCCTTGGCCGTGGTGGTGGTGAGAAAATAGTGGTCTTCGGCCAGCCGCGACGTGGTGCCGTCGTCATAGACGATGCCGTCCTCGCGCAGCATCAGACCGTAGCGCGCCTTGCCCACTGCAAGACTGGAGAAGGTGTTGATGTAGACGCGGTCGAGGAAGGCGCCGGCATCCGGACCGTGCACGTCGATCTTGCCGAGCGTCGAGACATCGCAGAATCCGACGCCTGAGCGCACCGCCTTGACCTCGCGCGTCACCGATTCCAGCCAGTCCTTCTCGCCCGCGCGGGGGTACCACTGCGCCCGCTTCCACAGGCCGGTGTCGACGAAGACAGCACCTTGTTCCACGGCCCAGTGATGCGACGGCGTCAGCCGCGTCGCATGGAAAGTCTCGTCGCGGTGATGGCCGGCGAAGGCGCCGATGGCGACGGGCACGTAAGGCGGCCGGTAGATCGTTGTCCCGGTCTCGGGGATCGAACGGCCGCTGACCGCAGCCATGATGGCGAGGCCGGCGACATTCGAGGTCTTGCCCTGGTCGGTCGCCATGCCGAGCGTGGTGTAGCGCTTCAGATGCTCGACCGATTCAAAACCCTCGCGCTGCGCCAGCTCGATGTCGGACGCGGTGACGTCGTGTTGCTGGTCGACAAAGGCTTTGCCCTTGCCGGCGACATGCCAGAGCGGCGTCAGCGAAAAAGCCTCGTCATCGGCGGCAGGCGCGGCGCCCGCCGTACCATTGTGCCCCGTGTCACGGGCCGCTGCCGCGCCAGCGGCAAATCCCTGGCTCAGGCAGGCGCCGAGCCCGAAATCGCCATTGGCGGCACCCGCGGCGACCATGCCTGGAGGCGCGCCGTCGGGCACGAAGGCGGAGATGTCGCTGCGCCATTTCGGCCGGCCGCGATGATAGGAGGTCAGCCCGACCGCCGGGTTCCAGCCGCCGGAAACGGCGAGCCCGTCCGCTTCGACCTCGGCGCGCGCGCCGCCGGTCAGCGACACCGCGATTTTCCTGACGCCATCCTTGCCGCCGTCGATGCCACTGACGGAACCGTGCAGCACCGGGAAGCCGCCCTTCGAGGCCAGCGAACGATGCGCCGGCGATATTTCGGGCCGTGCATCGATGACCGCCGCTATCTGCAGGCCGGCACCGAGCGCCGTCTCGACGGTGCGCCAGCCGTCCTCATTGTTGGTGAAAAGTGCGATCCGCTTTGCCGGTGTAGCGGCGTAGCGCGCGACATAGGTGCGCATGGCGGAGGCCATCATCACGCCGGGCGTGTCGTTGCCGGCAAAGACGATCGGCCGTTCGATGGCGCCGGCTGCCACGACGCAGCGCTTCGCCACGATCCGCCACAGGCGCTGGCGCACCTGGTGCTCGGGCGGCGAGGGCAAATGGTCGTTGACCCGCTCAATGGCGCCATAGGTGCCGCCATCGTAGACGCCGAACAGCGTCGTGCGGGTCATGACGCGGACGTCGGGCATACCAGCCAGTTCAGCCAGCGTCCGCGAAATCCACTCGGCCGCAGGTTCGCCGTCGATCATTCCGCCATCCGACAGCAGACGGCCGCCGAGGACAAAATCCTCCTCGCACAGGATGACGCGGGCGCCTGCGCGGCCGGCTGCCAACGCCGCGGCCAGACCAGCCGGGCCGGAGCCGGCGATCAGCACGTCGCAATGCGCCCATGCCTTGTCGTAGTGGTCGGGATCGGCAAGGCCGGCGGCACGGCCAAGGCCTGCGGCGCGGCGGATCGCCGGCTCATAGATCGCTTCCCAGAACTTCGCCGGCCACATGAATGTCTTGTAGTAGAAGCCGGCAACGAAGATCGGCGCGAACAGCTGGTTGACCGACATCACGTCGTGGCGCAGCGACGGCCAACGGTTCTGGCTGGCGGCCTCGAGCCCGTCATAGAGTTCGGCCGTCGTCGCCTTGGTGTTCGGCTCGCGCCGTGCCCCGGTGCGCAGCTCAACCAGCGCATTGGGTTCTTCCGAGCCCGCAGTCAGGATGCCGCGCGGGCGATGGTATTTGAATGAGCGGCCGACCAGCTTGACGCCGTTGGCGATCAGCGCCGAGGCGAGCGTGTCGCCCTGGAAGCCGGAGAAAGCCTTGCCGTCGAAACGGAAGTTCAGCGGTGCCGAGCGGTCGACAAGCCCGCGATTGCCGAGCCGGTGTGTCTGCGCGCCGGCCATCACGCACCAACCTTCGCAGCGCCGGCACCAGCCGCCGGTTCGATGGAGGAAATCTCGTGCGTCAGCGTGTTGCGGGTGACCTTCAGCCAAGCCCGGCAACCACCGCCATGGTACCAATATTCGCTGGTCGCGCCGGCGACATTGTCGCGCAGATAGACATAGTCGAAGACCTCGTCTTCCGAGGCGCCGGCCTCGGGCCGCACCGGCTTGGCGTCGCCGAGATAGGTGAACTCGCCGAGTTCGCGTTCACCGCAGAAAGGACAGGCAATGCGCATTTCTTCTAAACCGCCTTCAATGCAGGTTCGGTTGGGCGCCCTGGCCCTTTTCGTCGATCATGGCGCCAGTTCGGAACCGGTCTAGGCGGAACCGTGCCGCTTCTTCATGCGACTCGTCGCGAGCCAGGAGGTGCGCAAAGACAAAACCGGACCCTGGCGTCGCCTTGAAGCCGCCATAGCACCAGCCCGCGTTGAGATAGAGCCCGTCGACGGGCGTCTTGTCGATGATCGGTGAACCATCCATCGACATGTCCATGATGCCGCCCCACTGGCGCAGCAGGCGCACGCGGCCGATCATCGGCATCAGCGCCATGCCGCCCTCGCAGACGTCTTCCATCACAGGCATGTTGCCGCGCTGGGCGTAGGAATTGTAGCCGTCTATATCGCCGCCGAAGACGAGGCCGCCCTTGTCGGACTGGCTGACGTAGAAATGGCCGGCGCCGAAGGTCATGACGCCCGGGATGAGCGGCTTGATCGCCTCGGAGACGAAGGCCTGCAGCACGTGGCTCTCGATCGGCAGGCGCAGACCGGCCATTGCTGCGACGCGCGACGAGGAGCCGGCGACCGCCATGCCAACCTTTCCGGCGCCGATCTTGCCGCGCGACGTCTCGACGCCGGTCACCTTGCCATTGGCGTCCCTGACAAAACCGGTGACTTCGCAATTCTGGATGATGTCGACGCCGAGTTCGCTCGCCGCATGCGCATAGCCCCAGACCACCGCATCGTGCCGCGCCGTGCCGCCGCGCCGCTGCAACAGCCCGCCTTGCACGGGAAAGCGCGCATTGTCGAAGTTCAGGAACGGGATCATCTTCCTGACGGCAGCGAGGTCGAGCAGTTCGGCGTCGATGCCGTTGATGCGCATAGTGTTGCCGCGCCGCGCATAGGCGTCGCGCTGCGCATCGGAATGGTAGAGGTTGATGACGCCGCGCTGGCTGACCATCGCATTGTAGTTGAGGTCCTGCTCCATCCGCTCCCACAGCTTCATCGACAATTCGTAGAAGCCGGTGTTGCCGGGCAGACCGTAATTGGAGCGGATGATGGTGGTGTTGCGGCCGGCATTGCCGGAGCCGATCCAGCCTTTTTCGAGCACGGCGACATTCTTGATGCCGTACTCGCTGGCGAGGAACCAGGCGGTGGCCAGCCCGTGCCCGCCGCCGCCGATGATCACCACGTCGTAGCGATCCTTCGGCGTGGCGTCGCGCCAGGTGCGCTGCCAGTTCTTGTGGCCGGACAGGGCGGCACGAGCGAGCGAGAAGATCGAATATTTCATCAGTTCATTCCGAGGTCGCTCGCGTCGCGCTGGTGGTCAAATATCCAGCGTGTGGTCGCGCTCCCATTGCGTGAAGTGCGAAGCATAGGAATTCCATTCCTGGTGCTTCAGCTTTAGGTAGGCCGACGAGAAATCCTCACCCAGCGCCGCCTTGAGCGATTTGTCCTTGTCGAACTCGCGCAAGGCGTCGAGCAGGTTGAGCGGCAGTTTTGGCGCGCCCTTTACCGTATGGCCATGCTGGTACATGTCGATGTCGTAGCGCTTGCCAGGATCGGCCTTCGAGCGAATGCCGTCGAGGCCGGCGGCGATGATGACCGCTTGCAGGAGATAGGGATTGGCGGCGCCATCCGGCAGCCGCAGCTCGAAGCGGCCGGGGCCGGGCACCCGCACCATGTGGGTGCGGTTGTTGCCGGTCCAGGTCACCGTGTTCGGTGCCCAGGTCGCGCCCGAAATGGTGCGCGGCGCGTTGATGCGCTTGTAGGAATTCACCGTCGGGTTGGTGATCGCGGCCAGTGCGGAGGCATGTTTCATGATGCCGCCGAGGAAATTCCTGCCCTTGGCCGACAGGCCGAGCTCCATCGAATTGTCGGCGAAGACGTTGGTCTTGCCGGCCTTGTCCCAGACCGAGATATGCGCATGGCAGCCATTGCCGGTCAGGCCCTGGAAGGGCTTCGGCATGAAGGTCGCGCGCAGGCCATGCTTTTCCGCGATCGACTTGACCATGAATTTGAAGAACGAGTGCTTGTCGGCGGTCGCCAGCGCGTCGTCGAAGGCCCAGTTCATCTCGAACTGGCCGTTGGCGTCCTCATGGTCGTTCTGATAGGCGCCCCAGCCGAGCGCCAGCATGTGGTCGCAGATCTCGGCGATGACGTCGTAGCGCCGCATCACCGCTTGCTGGTCGTAGCAGGGTTTTGAGGCCGTGTCGTATTCGTCGGAGATCGTCTTGCCGTCAGGCGAGATCAGGAAGAACTCGGCCTCGACGCCGGTCTTGACATGCATGCCGTCGCTGGCGGCTTCCGCGATCAGCCGCTTCAGTGTGTTGCGCGGCGCCTGGTCGACCTCCTTGTCGTCCATGATGCAGTTGGCCGCCACCCAGGCGACCTCAGGCTTCCACGGCAGCTGGATCACCGAATCCGGATCCGGCACCGCAAGCATGTCGGGATGCGCCGGCGTCAGGTCCAGCCATGTGGCGAAACCGGCAAAGCCGGCGCCGTCCTTCTGCATGTCTGATATCGCCTGCGCCGGCACCAGCTTGGCACGCTGGCCACTGAACAGGTCAGTGTAGGAAATCATGAAATATTTGACGTTTTTCGCCCTTGCGAATTCAGCAAGATCAGTTGCCACGGTAGTTCCCCATTTTTATCGATTGTTGTTCCCGAGTATGCGGGAATCGGCCCTTCGTTGATCAGAAGCCGTTCTTCCCCGGTATCCAGTTGGTGCCGGCCAGCGGCACGCCGGCCATGGCGGCTGCCTCGATCGTCAGCGCGACCAGGTCCTCGGGTTCGAGATTGTGCAGGCTGTTCTTGCCGCACGCGCGGGCGATCGTTTGAGCCTCAAGCGTCATCACCTTGAGGTAGTTCGCCAGCCGGCGCCCGGCAGTCACCGGATCGACCCGCTTCATCAGTTCCGGATCCTGCGTGGTGATGCCGGCGGGGTCGCGCCCCTCGTGCCAATCGTCATAGGCGCCGGCCGTGGTGCCAAGCTCGTTGTACTCCGCCTCCCAGCGCGGATCGTTGTCGCCGAGCGCGACAAGGGCCGCCGTGCCGATCGAGACCGCGTCGACGCCGAGCGCCAGCGCCTTGGCGACATCGGCGCCGTTGCGAATGCCGCCGGAGACGATCAACTGCACCTTGCGGTGCATGCCGAGGTCCTGCAGCGCCTGCACGGCCGGCCTGATGCAGGCAAGCGTCGGCTGGCCGACATTTTCGATGAACACTTCCTGGGTGGCGGCGGTGCCGCCCTGCATGCCGTCGACGACAACGACATCGGCGCCGGCCTTCACGGCAAGCGCCGTGTCATAATAGGGGCGCGCGCCGCCGACCTTGACGTAGATCGGTTTTTCCCAGTCGGTGATTTCGCGCAATTCGAGGATCTTGATCTCGAGATCGTCGGGTCCGGTCCAGTCGGGATGGCGTGAGGCCGAGCGCTGGTCGATGCCTTTCGGCAGCGTGCGCATTTCGGCGACACGATCCGAAATCTTCTGGCCAAGCAGCATGCCGCCGCCACCCGGCTTGGCGCCCTGGCCGACGACGACCTCGATCGCATCGGCGCGGCGCAGATCGCGCAGGTTCATGCCGTAGCGCGACGGCAGATATTGATAGACCAGTTGCTTGGAATGGCCGCGCTCCTCCTCGGTCATGCCGCCGTCGCCCGTCGTGGTCGAGGTGCCCGACAGGGTAGCGCCGCGTCCGAGCGCTTCCTTGGCCGGACCCGACAGCGAGCCGAAGCTCATGCCGGCAATGGTGATCGGAATCTTCAACTCGATCGGCTTCTTGGCATGGCGAGAGCCGAGCACGACCGATGTGTCGCAGCGCTCGCGATAGCCTTCGAGCGGGTAACGCGAGATCGAGGCGCCGAGGAACAGTAGGTCGTCGAAATGCGGCAGCTTGCGCTTGGCGCCGGCGCCACGGATGTCATAGATGCCGGTCGCCGCGGCACGGCGGATCTCGGAAAGCGTGTAGTCGTCGAAGGTCGCGGATTTGCGCGGCGTCGTCGGCGGGTTCCTGTAGGTCATGCTGCCTCAATACGCGTCGGCGTTGTCGATATTGAAATTATAGAGGGTACGCGCCGAGCCGTAGCGCTTGAACTCCGACGGCTTGACGCCGGTGACGCCGGCGCGGTCGAGCAGGCCCTGCAGCAATTCCAGATGCTCGGTCCGCATTTCCTTGGCGATGCAGTCGGCGCCGAGGCTGTCGACCTTGCCGCGCACGAAGAGCCGCGCCTCGTAGATGGAATCGCCGAGCGCATCGCCGGCATCGCCCAACACCACCAGATTGCCTGACTGCGCCATGAAGGCCGACATATGGCCGATATTTCCATGCACGACGATATCGATGCCCTTCATCGAAATGCCGCAGCGCGACGAGGCGTTGCCTTCGATGACCAGCAGGCCGCCCTTGCCGGTGGCGCCGGCATACTGGCTGGCGTCGCCTTTGATGGTGATCGAGCCCGACATCATGTTCTCGCCGACTCCAGGCCCTGCCGAGCCATGCACGGTAATGGTGCTGCCGGAATTCATGCCGCCGCAGTAATAGCCGACGCTGCCGCGCACATCGATGGCAACAGGCTGGTCGACGCCAACGGCCACCGAATGGCTGCCTTTCGGGTTCAGCACTTCCCATGCCGTTTCGTTCGAGCCGGGAGCCAGATTGTGCAGCGCCTGGTTGAGTTCGCGCAGCGACAACTGGTCGAGATCGAAGACCCGAGGGTCGTGTGCCGCGGTTTTTGAAAGCGTGGTTGCCGGCATGAACTCAATGCTCCCAGAAATAGACGGTTGCGGGCTCGGGTTCCCAGACCCTCGCATTGTCTATGCCGGGCAGTTTGGTCAGCGCGCGATATTCCGAGCCGAAGGCGACATATTGGTCGGTTTCGGCCATCACGGCTGGCTTGCAGGCAATCGGATCGCGCACCACGCCAAAGCCGTTCTTGGTGCCGACGACGAAGGTGAAGAAGCCGTCGAGGTCGGAGAGCGTGCCTTCCAGCGCCTCGCCGAGATTCTTGCCATGCGCCATCTGTGACGAGAGATAGGCGGCAGCGACTTCGGTGTCGTTCTCGGTTTCGAAGGTCATGCCTTCGCGGATCAGTTCGCGGCGGACATTGTTGTGGTTCGACAGCGAGCCATTGTGCACCAGGCACTGGTCGGCGCCGGTCGAGAACGGATGCGCGCCCATCGTCGTCACCGCCGATTCCGTCGCCATGCGGGTATGGCCGATGCCATGTGTGCCGGTCATCTTGCGGACATCGAAGCGATCGACGACTGCCTCGGGCAGGCCGACTTCCTTGTAGATCTCGACCACGTCGCCGGCGCCCATGATGCGGATGTCGGGGCGCAGCGCCTGGATGGTTTCGCGCGCTTCATCGATCTTCGCGGGGGTGGTCCTGACGACTGCATGGGTGGATTTCACCGCGATCGTCACCGGCGTGCCGATGGCCTTGGCGAGCTCCGCCTCGAGGCCGCGGAAATCGCGGTCGGGCTTGGCCGACTGGATGGTGATCTTGGCCTCATTCTTGGACGGCGCGCCATAGATGGCGATGCCGGCGCTATCGGGACCGCGATCGCTGAGCGAGATCAGCATCTGCGACAGCATCGCGCCAAGCTGGGGTTCCAGCGACTTGTCCTTCAAAAACAGTCCGACAATTCCACACATGTCAGCCTCCCGACGTTTTGTAGCTAAGAGATCGTTTGCAACTCTGAAAATGATGTATCGAATGAGGTCCGCAAATTCAATCGTATGAAAAAAATATTCCTCTAATTACCTATGCGTCTCAATGCCGCTCTGCCCACTATCGTTGCCTTGCCGGGCGTTGTGAACCCATTTGGCGGTGCGGATGCGGGCGAGCTTGTAGGCGTCCAGGATCGACAAAGCATAGATCAGGAAGCCGCCGGCGTGACGGCCGACGAAGCTGGCATCGGGCGGCGCGATCTTGGCCGTCACCCATGCCAGGATCACCATGAAGAAAAGGAATTGAAGGCCGCGCACCGGCACGCCCAGAATGACGTGCCCGCTTCCCGGCAGCACGATTGCGGCGCCGAGAACCAGATAGGGATTGGCGGGTGCAGTGGCGGAACTGGTCATGCGGCCTGCCGTTCGCTTTTGTTGATCGCGTCGCGAAGCGCCGACACCGACATCAGCAGCCTTTCGATCAGCGCGGGATCGAGTGCGGCGTCGCCGAATTCGGCCTGCCGGAAAACGCCATAGCGCGCCCGCTCGGCTTCGGCCAGAAGCCAGACGATGCGTATACCCTTGGGCGTGATCAGCAGTTCCTTGGCGCGCCCTTCGGAAAAGATCTCGATATGGCTGGCGATCAGGCCTTGCGGAAAGCGCGCCGCCCTGCGGTCGGTGCGCAGCACCGACTCGGCGGGAAATCCCGGAGCCTTGGGCAGCGTATGCTCGAGATGATCGAAATTGGAGAAGGTCGTCGGCGAGCCCGGCCGCATCATCATGTCGAAGGTGGCTGGTACCGCGACCTCTTCGGTGATCGAAACACTGAGCCAGCGCGCCGGCAGTTTGCGCGTCGCCAGCGTATCGACGATGGTGCGCACCTGGACACGTTTGCTGTTCCAGGATCCTTCCCAGGTGATGACGCCGGCGGTGCCATCCGAAACATTGGCAGCATCGGCGATGATTGTGCGGATGCGGTCCTGCTCGACGGCGAGCGCCATCGATGCCCTGCTGCGGCTGGCACGCGCTTGCCAGGCAAGGTGGAGAACGACAACCAGGACAATGGCCCCGGCCAGCAGTGCTGATGTCAGATCGGACATTTTCTCATGCCAGGCCCGCCCGGGATCCGGACGGGCCTACTCCCATCAATAACCCTGCGGCTTTGGCCACGGCATGGTGAACTGGTCGCCGCGCCGCACGAATTTGTAACGGTAGAAGTGGAACCACAGCGAGATCAGGAAGTAGAAGGCGACCATGGCGATCAGCTGCGAGCCGAAGCCGAGGAAGATGGCGAAGAAGGTCACCACGCACAGGCAGAACAGCACCATGGCCGGGATCGGATGGAAGGGGTGGGTGTAGCCTCGGCGGATCGAGCCCAGCGGCCATTTCTTGCGGAACATGATGATGTTGATGCTCATGAACGTGTATTGCAGCACCCCCGACAGGATCGAAAAGGTGATCGCCTGGTTGAGGTCGGCGATGAAGGCGAAGGCCAGCGCGATCGGCAGCAGGAACAGGATCGAGCGATAGGGCGTGCGATATTTCGGATGCACGGCCGAGAACCATGTCGGCAGATAGCGGTCGCGGCCGAGCGAGAACCAGGCGCGCGCCGCATCGTTGATGCAGCCATTGGCCGACGCCAGCGCGGCGAGCAGCGTGGCGACGAACAACAGGTTCTCGAGCAGCGGGCTGCCGGTCAGCTTGCCGGCGTCCCACAGTGGATAGTAGGTGATGCCGAGATATTCCCAGGGCATCAGGGAGGCGCAGACATACCAGGTCATGGCCGCCGCGATCAAAAGCGTGATCATGCCGGCCATGGTGCCGTAAGGCAGCGAGCGGGCCGGGGAGCGCACTTCCTCGGCGGCCTGTGTGGTGCCTTCGATGCCGAGATAGTACCATATGCCGAACTGGAAGGCGGCGATGACGCCGATCCAGCCATAGGGAAGCGCATTGCCTGGGGTGACCAGTTCGTTCAGCTTCAGCACCGCGCCTTGCGTCCACGGGCTGACCGAAAAGAACAGGATGACGATCGAGATATAGGCGATCGCGGTGATGACGAAGTTGACGTTGAGCGTCATCAGCACGCCGCGATAGTTCAGCCACGCCAGCACGACGATGGTCGCGGCGATGAAGGAATTGTGGGTGAGCCCTTCGACGCCGGCCTTGGCGACGATGGTGTCGCCGAGCAGGATGGCGTCGGACACTTCGAGCATCGTGTAGGCAAAGACCAGGAACAGCGCGACGTTGAACGCCATCAGCGGTCCGACGATGTGCTTTGCCTGCGCATACTGGCCGCCAGCGGCGGCCACGGTCGATGTCACCTCGGAATCGATCATCGCGACCGAGGTGTAGAGCAATCCGACGACCCAGCAGACGATGAGCGCGGCCAGCGCGCCACCCTTGTCCGCCGAGAAATTCCAGCCGGTGAATTCGCCGACCAGGACGATGCCGACGCCGAGCGCCCAGACATGGGCCGGTCCGAGCACGCGCAGGAGTGAAACTCTGTCCCCTTGGACAGCCGGGGCAGCCGGTTCAAGTGCGATCGTCATTGTTCAATCCTCACTCAGATCCGGTGTTTTTCGGAAGTGGCTTCCAGTTCGCCTTCGCGCGACGAGGTCAGCACCTCTTCGGAGAAGGTCGTGTCGACCTTGAACCAGTCGTAAAGCATCCACAAAGCGAGCACGATCGAGATGCCCCAGCATGCGTAAGAGAGTGCCACCCACATGATCGTGTCCCCGAATTAAATCGTCCTCAGAACTCTTACTTGTCGTCGAATTTTTCGTTGATGACGTCGCGATATTCGCGGTCGGATGCGCGAAACAGGAAGACGAAATAGCCTATCAGCACCGCAGCCATTATGATCAGCGTCGGCCAGTCGATGACATAATGGAAGCGGTTCTGGATGATGTCGTGCGCGGTCTCGGGCGTGTAGCCGAGCTTTTCCCAGATCGAGGCCATGGTCGGGTTCTGGCCGAGCGCTTCCCACGTCTTGGCGTCGAGCGCGTCGATGGATTTCGCCGCACCGGCGAGGCCCAGTTTCAGCGGCAGCCACAGCGCCACGAAAATGGCGACGACGACGACGGCGATGTCGAAAACCTGCCCGGCCTTGCTCTGCTCCGGCGGCGTGTAGCGGGACATTTCTTCTACCCCTCAGGACTTGCGGTTGCGGAATGCGTCGGCGTTCTTGATGTCGAGCCCGTAGATGAATTCCTTGTCTTCCTTGTAGTGCTTGACCATCGCCAGGATGGCGGCCGTGTTGAAGATCAGCACGGCGGCGGCGGCGATCGCGACCACGGCCTTGATGCCGCTGTGCGGGATGTAGGGCCATGTCATGAGCAGGACGAAGAGGATCGTCGCCCACAGGCAGACGATCAGGAGCGCAGATCCGCGCACGTCGGAGCGGTACAGCGCTTCGATGCGCTGTTGCATGTCTGACATCGGTTTTCCCCTTTTTCCAACGCCAGGCCCCGAATTGGCCGGCCGCTGCCCTCTTTCAAGAGAGTGAAATTTTTTTCATAAATTCAGTCCGAATCCCGCAATTGTCAAGCGCGATTTACGTGAGGTTAACTGTTTGCTTTGCGCGGTGGATTTTGCCTGACAATGAAATTAATTGCTTATGGGTATTGCGGCGTCCTGGCGTTTGCGATCAATATTCGGTCAAAGCTCCCGCCACTGCGCAGGGGGCAGGGAACAGCAGAGCATTATCGAAACGGAGGACGAGCGGATGACGGCATCCTGGAGATTTTCGACCCTGGCGGATCGCCACCGAGCGCTCGGTTCGAAGCTCGAAGACTGGAGCGGCATGGGAACCGCCTGGACCTACGACAAGGATGCCGACGAGGAGTACATCGCCATCCGCACCAAGGCTGGCCTGATGGATGTCTCCGGCCTCAAGAAGGTGCACATCACCGGGCCGCATGCTTCACACCTGATCGACCTGGCGACGACGCGCGACGTCGAAAAGATCTATCCCGGCAAGTCGGCCTATGCCTGCATGCTGAACGAGGCGGGAAAATTCACCGACGATTGCATCCTCTACCGCACCGGCCCCAATGCCTGGATGGTCGTGCATGGTTCGGGCACCGGCCATGAAGAATTGCAGCGGGCGGCTATGGGCCGCGACGTGTCGCTGCGCTTCGACGACAATCTGCACGATCTTTCGCTGCAGGGGCCAACCGCCGTCGACTATCTGGCCAAGCACGTGCCGGGCATTCGCGACCTCAACTATTTCCATCATATGCAGACGCAACTGTTCGGTTTGCCCGTCATGATCTCGCGCACCGGCTACACCGGCGAGCGCGGCTACGAGATCTTCTGCCGCGGCCAGGATGCCGGCACGATCTGGGACAGGATTCTCGACGAGGGCAAGAGCGCCGGCATCATTCCGTGCCGCTTCACCACCCTCGACATGCTGCGGGTGGAAAGCTACTTGCTGTTCTACCCCTACGACAATTCGCAGAAATACCCGTTCGAGAACGAAGGACCCGGCGACACGCTGTGGGAACTCGGCCTCGACTTCACCGTCAGCCCCGGAAAGACCGGCTTTCGCGGCGCCGAGGAGCATTATCGCCTCAAGGGTAAGGAGCGCTTCAAGATCTACGGCGTTCTGCTCGACGGCAAGGAGCCGGCCGATGAGGGTGCGCTGGTCTATCGCGACGGCAAGAAGGTGGGCGTGGTGACCTGCGCCATGTATTCGCCGCTGGTCGAGAAATCGATGGGCATCGCCCGCCTCGACGTCGACTGCGCGGTCAAGGACACCAAGCTCGAAATCCGCAACAGGAGCGGCGCCATCAAGGCCACCGCCCAGCCATTGCCATTCGACGATCCCAAGAAGACCAAGCGCACGGCGAAAGGTTGAGGCATAGTCGACGGCGAGGGGTTCGAGCAATTCCAGGAAAAGTGTGAAACGGTTTTCCGTCCGGAATTGCGTCAAAGCAAAGAGATAGAGCGGTCCGCCGTTTCTATGAAACGGTGAAGCGCTCGAAGGCACGAAGACTTAAATGGCAGCCAAAAGCATCATCAGCCGGCCTGTTTACGGAACCTTGTCTCCGCAGCCCGGCAAGCATCATCTTTTTATCGCGGATGCGGAAGGGGCGCTGGCGATAGCGGAGATGGCCGGGAGGGCGCCGCCCGGGTTTTTCGACGACGCCGACATCGTCTTCATTCCCGGGCCTGACGGCAAACACACCGCAGCCCTCGAAGCGCTGAGACCGGTGCAGTTTCATCTGTCGCCATCCTTCGCCAGCCTGCTGCCACGGCTTAGGCAGACACTGGCAAATGCGCATATGGGCCTGCGCCTCTATCTCGCCGGCACTGAGGGCCTGATCGGCCAGGCGATGCAGGTGGCGCTTGAAGCCGGCATCGACCACACTTCGATCCAGACCGAGCACCGCGGTTCGCTGGCGCGGCGCATGCAATGCGTCCACTGCAAGGGCATCACCGAGAATGTGACGACGCAGCCGGCGACCTGCGCGCATTGCGGCCTGCTGCTTCTGGTGCGCGATCATTATTCCAGGCGCATCGCGGCGTTCCAGGGCGTCTGCATCAACGCCGAGGATCGCAGCGAGATTCCTCCGATGGAGGAGGTTTTCCGATGAGCGCCGGAACAACAAAACTCGATGTCGTGGTCAGCGACGTCGTCCCGGTCAACGACCTCGTCACCCGCTTCCATTTCCGCCGGCGCGACGGCGAGTTGCTGCCGACCTTTTCCGGCGGCGCCCATGTCGTGGTCGAGATGCGCGACGGCGAACGCACCAGGCTCAACCCCTATTCGCTGATGGGCTCGCCGCTCGACACGCGCGAATACACGATCTCGGTGCGCCGCGACGATGTCGGCCGCGGCGGCTCGCTGTTCATGCACCGGAACGTCAAGCCCGGCATGGAGATGGTGGTCAGCTATCCCGTCAATCTGTTCTCGCTCGACCTGCGCGCCAAAAAACATCTGATGCTGGCCGGCGGCATCGGCATCACGCCGTTCATGGCGCAGACCGCTCAGCTTGCGGCGGAAGGCGGCAATTTCGAACTGCACTACACCTGCCGCACCGCATCGCTCGGCACCTATGCCGATGTGCTGCGCGAGCGCTACGACCGACGGGTCAGGCTCTATCATGACGACCTTGACGAGCGCATCGAACTCGACCGGCTGCTGTCGACGCAGCCGCTCGGCACGCATCTCTATGTCTGCGGCCCGGCCGGCATGATCAACTGGGTGCGTGATCGCGCGGCAAGCCTCGGTTGGCCATCGGAAACCGTGCATTTCGAGCATTTCGCGGCCCCCCAGCCTGGCCTGCCTTTCGACGTGACGCTTGCCGTCAGCGGCAAGACGATCCGCGTCGATGAGCAGCAGAGCCTGCTGGAAGCGATCGAAGCGGCCGGCGTCGATCCGCCCTATCTCTGCCGCGGCGGCGTCTGCGGCCAGTGCGAAACCAACGTCATCTCTTGCGACGGCAAGTTCATCCACAACGACCACTGGCTGAGCGAGGAAGAGCACCGTTCGGGCAAGAAGATCATGCCGTGCGTGTCGCGCTTCGAGGGCCGGTCGCTGGTCCTGGAGCGCTAGGAGGAAATCATGGGCATCACCTTTCGCAAGGAAACGTTCCGCGACGACTTCACCTTCAGGAACAGCCCTGAGCACATCAGGCGCTTCCCGTTCCCTTTCCACGAAGACGCCTACATGTATGCGGTCAACATCGAGCCGCATGTCGTCGGGCCGAAAGGCAGCGTGCTGGAAAACCTGATCGACGTCGACGAGCACTATGTCGCCGAGATGCAGGACCGGGCGCTGGTGCTGGCCGAGGACCCGCTGCGCTGCCAGTCGCTGCCGCACATGACGCTGGCCGGCTGGGACCTGCTGGAACTGCTGATGGAGCAGCAGGCGCTGGGCTATCCCGAACATTTCACACTGACCCGCGACGGCGACCGCTGGCGCTGGATCAACCGGCCGCTCGGCATCGACGACACCTTCACCTTCGGCGACACCTCGACGCTGCCTTACGGCCCGATGGAGTACATCACCCGCCAGAGCCAGGGCGACTTCTGCATCCTCGACCAGCGCGACGGCAATCTGTGGATGGATGCCGGCATGGTCACCACCCAAGCCGACTGGTCGCTCGATTTCGACATCGGCATGAACTTTTTCGAATGGCACGCGCCGGTGCCGCTGGCGCATGAGAAGGGGATTTTTGTCAGGGCGCTGAAATTCCTCACCAACATCCAGCAAGGCAAGCCGGCCAGGCGCCTGAACTGGACGATGACCATCAATCCGCGCCTCGACACCAGCCCCGAAAACTATCACAAATGGGGTCCGGACCGGGCTACGGTGACGCCGGAGAATGTCGGCGACAAAGTGCATCTGCGCGTCGAGCTGCAGAGTTTTTGGCGCCTGCCGCGCTCGAACGGCATCGTCTTTCCGATCCGCTGCTATCTGATCAAGATGGATGAGCTGGTGACGCAACCAAAATGGGCCCGGCGCCTGCACCGTGTCATCCGCGACCTGCCCGACGAACTCGGCAACTACAAGGGCCTGACCCGATATAGGTCAACGTTGGTCGAGTGGCTGTCGAAGCTCGACGACGGCAGCCCGACGAGCCCTGGGTTCGGGCCGGATTGAGCGACGCCCGCGAAGCTGCCGATCTCCCCCTCGTGGGGGGAGATCGAGTCCCGCTCAACCCGCGCTCTGCGGATAGCAGATAATCGACAAATACCGCATCGGCAGTTTCGTCAGCTGTTCCGGCCCGTGCGGCGCGTCGGCGTCGAAGAACAGGCTGTCGCCGGGCTTCATCGGGTAGAGATTGCTGCCGTGCCGGTAAACGACCTCGCCCTCGAGCATATAGAGGAATTCCATGCCCTCATGCTGGAAGGTCGGAAACACGTCGGAATCCTCGGTCAGCGTGATCAAATAGGGCTCGACGACGACGCCGCTGGTGTTGGAGCCGATATGGCCGAGCAGATTGTACTGGTGACCGGCGCGCGTGCCGCGGCGCTCGACATCGAGGCCTTGGCCGGCCTTGACGAAAACGGCGCTGCGCTCTTCCTCGAAGCGGCGGAAGAAGGCTGTCACCGGGACGCCGAGCGCCCGCGACAGCGCCTGCAAGGTGGTCAGTGACGGCGAGGTGATGCCATTCTCGATCTTCGACAGCATGCCCAGCGAAATGTCGGTGGCGACCGCCAGATCGGCGACGGTGATGCCGAGCTTCTTGCGGAAGGCGCGCACCTCGCGGCCGATCGCCACCTCCAGCACCTTTTCGCGCGTGTCGCGAATGGCATGCGGGTTCTGCGTCAGCGGCGCGCGGATGGTTTTCCCGTCGGCCGAGACCTTTGGCTGCGGCTTGGCCTTTGCACCGGCTGGACCAGCCTTGGAATCGGAAACCTTCTTCGCCATGTCGCCCCCGGCACTCCTGCGGATTTATTTCACTCTAGGTGAACATGTCAGGTGCCGATACAGCAGCGCAACTGCGACGGCAAGTCGCCTGAAAGCACATGCGCACGATCCGGCGTTTGGCCGCGTCCGGTTTTTTGCGGGAAATCCACATCGGCGGAACGTTGTTTCCGCACCGGGCTGTTGACAGCACGAAAGGGCCAATTACTGTCCCTGTGAGTGAAATTTGTTTCGTAAGAGCAATTCCGGAAAAAGCGCATAGCGCTTTCCCCTTGGGAGTTGCGTCAAGGCAAAAGTCGAAACCAGATCGGGAGGCCTGCCATGAAAAGTCGCGTTGCCGTCATCGGAGCCGGCCCATCCGGCCTGGCACAGCTCAGGGCCTTCAAATCGGCGGCCGACAAGGGCGCCGACATTCCCGAGATCGTCTGCTTCGAAAAGCAGTCGGACTGGGGCGGCCTGTGGAACTACACCTGGCGCACCGGTCTCGACGAGCATGGCGATCCGGTGCACGGTTCCATGTATCGCTATCTCTGGTCGAACGGACCAAAGGAATGCCTGGAATTCGCCGACTATACTTTCGAGGAGCACTTCGGCCGGCCGATCGGCTCCTATCCGCCGCGCGCCGTGCTGTGGGACTACATCAAGGGGCGCGTCGAGAAATCAGGCTTGCGCAAATGGGTGCGCTTCAACAGCCCGGTGCGCATGGTGACGTTTTCGGACGAGACGAAGAAATTCACCGTCACCGCGCATGACCGCACCAACGACGTCACCTACTCGGAAGAGTTCGACAATGTCGTCGTCGCCTCCGGGCATTTCTCGGTACCCAACGTGCCCTATTTCGAGGGTTTCTCCACCTTCAATGGCCGCATCCTGCACAGCCATGATTTCCGCGACGCGATGGAGTTCAAGGGCAAGGATATCCTGATCATCGGCCGCTCCTATTCGGCCGAGGACATCGGCTCGCAATGCTACAAATACGGCGCCAAATCCATCACCTCCAGCTACCGCTCGAAGCCGATGGGTTTCAAATGGCCGGAGAATTGGAAAGAGGTGCCGCTGCTGCAGAAGGTCGTCGGCAAAACCGCGCATTTCAAGGATGGCACGACCAAGGATGTCGACGCCATCATCCTGTGCACCGGGTACCTGCATTCCTTCCCCTTCCTGACCGACGATCTGAAGCTCAAGACAGCCAACCGCATGTGGCCGCTCGATCTCTATGAAGGCGTCGTCTGGGAGAAGAACCCACAGCTTTCCTATATCGGCATGCAGGATCAGTTCTACACCTTCAATATGTTCGACGCGCAGGCCTGGTTTGCCCGCGACGTCATCATGGGCCGCATCAAGCTGCCCTCGGCCGAGGCGATGGCCGCTCACGGCGCGAAGTGGCGCGCGCGTGAGGAAACGCTGGAAGACGCCGAGCAGATGATCTGGTTCCAGGGCGACTACACCAAGGAATTGATGGACCAGACCGATTATCCCGGTTTCGACGTCGAGGCGGTCAACCAGACCTTCATGGAATGGGAACACCACAAGGGCGAAGACATTATGAGCTTCCGCGACCACGCCTACCGCTCGCTGATGACCGGCACCATGGCGCCGCTGCATCATACGCCGTGGCTGCAGGCGCTCGATGATTCGATGGAGAGCTATCTTGAGGTGAAGGGCGTTGCGGCGGAATAACGAGTGGGCGCCGTCAGGCCGGCGCCTCGACCCAACCGTGGCGACTCTCGCCATAGACAGACTGCGTCGGCGCCGGAAATGCCGGGTCTCCGAAGCAGCCGACTGCGACGGCTACCGCCGCCGGTTTTCGTGACGGATACCAGAAGACCGTTGAGCCGCACGTTCCGCAGAAATGAAAGGTGACGGGAAAGCCGCTGTCGGAATCGCGTTGGAATGTCTGGAATGAGCCGCTGATCTCGGTCTCGGCGGCATCGAAGAAAGCGGCGATCCCGAACGGAGTGCCGGTCCGCCGCTGACAGTCCAGGCAATGGCAAAGCGAGACCTTGGCCGGCTCTTGCGGGCAGCGGATCTGCAATTGGCCGCAGGTGCAGTGAGCGATCCGGCCAGTCATCATTCTCTCCTGTATCGGGGCGGCTAATCCTAACCCAGCCTTGCGCGCGCCTTCGCCGTCCAGGCGTTGAACAGCCGGTCGGCGACGATGCCGATGAAGGCGATGGCGAGACCGGCGACGATGCCGCGGCCGGAATCGGCCTTGGACAGCGCGATGAACACTTCCTGGCCGAGATCGCGGGTGCCGACCATGGCGCAGATGATGATCATTGCCAGCGCCATCAGGATCGTCTGGTTGACGCCCAGCATGATTTCCGGCAGCGCCAGCGGCAGTTGCACGCGAAAGAAGGTCTGGCGCGGCGTGCAGCCCGACACCTTGGCCGCCTCGATCAGCGCCGGCGGCACCTGCCTGATGCCGTGATTGGTGTAGCGGATCGCCGGCACCACGGCGAAGGCGATCGTCGCGATCATCGCGGTGACGTCGCCGACCCGAAACAGCATCACCACCGGGATGATGAAGCAGAAGGATGGCAGCACCTGCAGCGTATCGATGACCGGCGTGACGATCTTCTCGAACCGGTCGCTGCGCGAAGCCATCAGCCCGATCGGGATGCCGATCAGGCAGGCGATGAAGGCCGAAATACCGCAGAGATAGACCGTCGCCATGGTCTTTTCCCACAGGCCGGTGATGGCGCAGAAGGCGGTCAGCGCGGCGACGAGGACGGCGTGACGCAGGCCGGAGAGTTGATAGCCGGCAAGGCCGAGCAGGAAGACGGCGCCGAGCCACGGAAAGCCCTCGCAAAAGGCGCGCAGCGGGTTCAGCAGATTGAGGATGAGCGCCACGCGAAACGCTTCGATCGTGTCGAAGAAATTGATGGTCACCCAGTTCACCGCCGCCTTCCACAGCGGCGCCGTGGTGAAAGTGATCGCTTTCGGCACCACTGCCAAGGCCGGCACGAACAGACCGGACAGTGTTGTCACGACAAGGATGGCGATGGCCAGCGTCAGGTTGGGGTAGCGCCGCCAGAGGCTCGGGCTTACCTCCTGATGGACATGGCCCTTTGCTTGGCTGTGCGCGATGGCCTGGCTCAGCCGGTCGAGTGCGATGGCGAGTGCCACAATGGCAAGGCCGGCTTCCATCGCCTCGCCGACCTTCAGCGCGCGTAGCGCCAGGAGCACGTCGTAGCCGAGGCCGCCGGCACCGATCATCGAAGCGATGATCACCATGTTCAGCGCCAGCATGATGACCTGGTTGACGCCGACCATCAATGTCGGCCGCGCCGACGGCAGCAGCACCCGCCACAGTTTCTGCTGCGCCGTGCAGCCGGCCATTTCGCTGAAATCGTCGATCTCCGACGGCACCCGCGATAGGCCGAGCATCGTTGCTCGCACCATCGGCGGGGTGGCGAAGATGGCGGTCGCAATCATCGCCGAGACTGGGCTGTTGCCGAACAGCAGCAGCATTGGGATGAGATAGGCGAAGGTCGGGATCGTCTGCATCAGGTCGAGGGCAGGGGAGACGATGAGCCTTTCGGCCCACGGCTTGCGCCACGCCCAGATGCCGGCGAACAGCCCGGTGACGATGCAGAACGGCACGGCGATGGAGATCAGCCCAAGCGTCAGCATGGCGCTGGTCCATTGGCCGAACAGCGCGATGTAGAGGAAGCAGCCGCCGACCAGCAGGCCGAGTTTTCTGCCGCCGGCGGCATGCCCCGCGATGAAGGCGGCAGCGCAGACGCCGACCCAGGACAGCCGCGGCAGGACATAGGCTTCTGCGCCCCGACCGATCTTGAAATTCTTGGCCAGCAGATTGAGCGCGAAATCGAGCGGAACGCCGAGCACCGCGGTGATCGAGCGGGTGAGCCACGACAGGTTCGACTTGATCCAGCGCATCAGCGCGCTGACCCAATCGGCGACCGGCACGACGGCGCTGGCCGGATAATTGACCGCCCAGGACAGGCGGTCTCGCAACAGGAACACGACAAGCACGGCCGCGAGTGCCACCGCCCAGACGAGCAGCCAGACCTGAACCGGGCGCGACCGTGTTTCGCCGGCGCTTGCCGTCACCGTCATGTGCCGGCTCCGGAACGCTCAATGCCGGCCAGCAGATCGATCACCGCTTGCGGCGTCACCTCGCCGATCGGCTTGCCGCTGCCGTTGACGACCGCGAACGGCTTGTTGGCGGCAACGATGCTGGCGGAAAAGCTGGATATCTTGGCCTCCGGCGCCACCGTTCCGCCGTGCTCCGAGCCGTCGCAGGCGCGCATCAGGCTGCGTGCCGAGATCACCTTGGCGCGGTCGACGTCGCGGGTGAACTCGGCGACGTAGTCGGTCGCCGGATTGACCACCAGTTCCTCCGGCGTGCCGATCTGGATGACCTCGCCATCCTTCATGATGGCGATGCGGTCGGCCAGCCGGATGGCCTCGTCGAAATCATGGGTGATGAAGACGATGGTCTTGTGCAGCATCATCTGCAACCGCATCAGCTCGTCCTGCATCTCGCGGCGGATCAGCGGATCGAGCGCCGAGAACGGCTCGTCGAGGAACCAGATTTCCGGTTTTGTCGCCAGGCTGCGGGCGATGCCGACACGCTGCTGCTGGCCGCCGGACAGTTCGCGCGGATAGAAATGCTCGCGACCCCTTAAGCCGACAAGCTCGATGACCTCGCGCGCCCTTGCTTCGCGTGTCGCCCGGTCCTGCCCCTGGATGCTGAGCGGGAAGGCGATGTTCTCCAGCACGTTGAGATGCGGCAACAGCGCAAAATTTTGGAACACCATGCCCATGCGGTGTCGTCGCAATTCGATGAGTGCTGCATCGGAGGTTTTCAGCAGGTCATTGCCCTCGAATTCGACCTTGCCGTGGGTCGGCTCGACCAGCCTCGACATGCAGCGCACCAGCGTCGACTTGCCGGAGCCCGACAGGCCCATGATGATGAAAATCTCGCCCTGGCGGATTTCGAGGTCGACGGCGCGCACCGCGCCGACCAGCCCGGCAGCCGTGACGTCGGCTATGCTGGCCTTGCCGTCACGTTCGCGGATGAAATTGGCCGCGTTCGATCCGAACAATTTCCAGACATTGCGGCAGGCAAGCTTTACCGGACGGGCGTCTTTTGGCGCGCCCGCCGTGTTTGGCTCCTGTTCAGTCCTGTCCGTCATTCGAACGTCCCTCTGGAATATCAACAAGTGAGGCCCGGCTGGTCAGCAGCCGGGTCTCATTTTTCCAGTCGGAACGATCACTGCGCCCAGGCTTTCCAGTCGGCCTCGTGGGCGGCGATCCAGGCAGCTGCGACGTCCTCCGGTGTCTTGCCGCCGAGATCGATCTCGCCGCTCATCTTGTTGAGCTCATCGGTGTCGATCGTGTAGGCCTTGGCCACCTTGTAGGCGACCGGCCATTTGTCCTTCATGCCGGACCAGGAGTATTTCCAGATCTCGCCATGCGGCTTGCCGCAGTCATATTTGGCGTCGGGGTTCACGCCCCATTTCGGGTCGTTGTAGCACTCGGGCGTGTATTCCGGGAATTCAACCCACTCGCCCTTGTATTTGGCAGGCGCCCAATGCGGCGAATAGATCCACAGCATGATCGGCGCCTTGCGCTGATAGGCGGAATCGAGCTCGGCGAACATCGCCGCGTCGGTGCCGGCATGGATGACGGTGAAGGGCAGTTTCAGCGCCTCGACGCGCTCGTCGTCAAAGCCTTCCCATGTCACCGGGCCGCCGAGATAGCGTCCCTTCGGTGCGGTCTCCGCCGTCGAGAAGGCTTCGGCGCATTTCGGGTCCTTCAGCGCTTCCCAATTGGGCAGGCCCGGGCATTTCTCCTTCATGTATTCCGGAAACCACCATTCTTCCTTGGCCTTGGGTCCGAGCTTACCCAGCCGTTCGGTCTGGCCGGTCGCATCGGAGGCCTTCATGGCTTCGCCGGCGGTCGTGTCCCAGAACTCCAGGCCGACATCAAGATCGCCATTGGTGAGGCCCGTGGTCAGGCTGGAGAGGTAGTCGGCCGTGGGATACTCGACGGTATAGCCGAGCTTTTCCAGGATACCGCCAAGGATCTTGGCGTTCAGATTGACGCTGGTCCAGTCGAACAGCGCGATCTTGATCGGATCGTTGGATTCTGGTGCGGCGGCTTGGGCGGAAGGTGTCAGTGCACTCGCCGCGGCGAGTGCGAAGGTTCCCATTGTTAAGTTCGAAATCACACTGCGAAGTGACATGCTTGTTCTCCTTCAAGCTGTGAAAATTATCGTTCGTTCCCTTCTTGCGGCTTTTCTTGATTGTGTTGGAAAGGCTGGTCTTTGCGCAAGGCCGTCGGCGCCAGATTGTTGCCCCGGCTTTGGCCGACGCAGGCAAGATGGTGCTCAATTCTAGTGATGATGGAACAGGACTGCAGTGTCGGCGTCATGGTTGCCGACGGATCGCTGCGGGGGCGGTCATCTGCGGATCGATTGCCAGTCTTGCGGCGCCTTGCAAGGTGCGAGCCATCAAGGTCTCATGTTCTCGGCTGTCGACCCGGCAAGCGCCATCTCGCCAAGCCAGTTTCATGGGATGAAATTATATATATCAAGGTTCATGTCGCGCAACGACTAACACCGCGCGAGGCGTATAAATTCAGACTGCAGGCGAAGTTGAACCTCTACCAGCAGACGTAGCCGCCATCGACAATCAGGTCGAGGCCGGTGACGAAGCTCGCTGCGCGGCTGGCCAGGAACACCGTCGGTCCGACCATTTCCTCCGGCGCCGCCATCCGCCCCATCGGCGTGTCGCGCTTGAAGATCTTCACCTCTTCGGCCACCTCAGGCCGCTTGTTCATCGGCGTCAGTGTGTAGCCCGGGCTGACGACATTGACGCGCAGGCCGCGATCGGCCCACTCCATAGCGAGACTCCTGGACATGTGGATGACGGCGGCCTTCGAAGAATTGTAGTGCGCCTGCGTCAGGCCCCGGTTGACGATGGTGCCCGACATCGAGGCGATGTTGATGATCGAGCCCTTGCCTCGCACCAGCATCTTGCGCGCTTCGGCCTGACAGGACAGGAACACGCCGGCGACATTGACCTCGTGCACCTTCTGCCACGTCTCCAGCGGCATCGTCTCGGCGGGTTCGGAGCCGGCAATGCCGGCATTGTTGACCGCAACGGTCAGCGCACCGAGTTCGCTCTCGACTCGATCGATCGCCGCCGCCAGATCGCTCTGCGATGTCACTGTACCGTTCAGCACCAGCGCCTTGCGGCCGAGTGCCGTGATCCGGTGCGCCGTTTCATCCAGCCCGCCTTTCGACGCATGACCAAAACAGGCGATGTCGGCGCCTGCCTCGGCCAGCCCGATCGCGATGGCCTGGCCGATGCCGCTGCCGGCGCCGGTGACCAGCGCGACATCGCCATCCAGCTTGAAAAGATCCATCGAGTGTCCTCCCTGTCCCAGGGAGGGTATGCGCTGACCCGTGCTTCGATCAAGCGCCCGCGCGCAAGCGGCGTCGATGCCTAGAAATAACCGCTCGACGCGGCCGTGGCTTCCTTCGGGATTTCGACGCCATCGACCAGGATCTTGTCGACCAGCTCGTGGTGGAAACAGACCAGCCCCTTGATGCGCTCCGCCTCGTGCACCGGCTCAGGATAATACCAGACGAGGTTCTCGTGACGCTTGGCCTTGGTCGTCACGTGATAATAGTTGGAGATGCCCTTGTAAGGACAGCGCGAGATGTAGCGGCTGGGCGCGAACATATCGAGCCGCGTGTCGGCGATTGGCAGATAGTGGCGCACTGGATGGCCGGTCTCGAACAGGAACACGCCGCGGCGTGAATCGGCGACCTGCTCACCATCGAGGATGACCTGCACGCGCCGCGACGACGGCAGGCAGTCGACGCGGCGGAAGGGATCGCGGGCGTGGACAAAGATCTCCTCGTCCTCCTCGAACCAGTGCCCCATCTTGCTCCAGGTGAACGACATGTAGTCCGATATCGGCGGACAGCCCTTGACCGGATCGAGATAGCGCCAGGCCGCGTCCTCGACCAGCGTGATGCCGGTGTTGAGCGAATAGTGGGTGGCTGTGCCCTTGAATGGGTCCTCTGTCGTGGTCTTGCTCGGCAGCAGGAACTCCTCGCGAACGTCGCCGATCGGAAAATAGTAGACCGGCAGATGATCGGATTCGTAGAACACCAAGGCGTTGGTCGTATCGGCCACGGTCATTGACCCCACCTGCACACGCAGGCGCTTCTGCGTCGGCATGGTGAAGGCTATGTAGCCCGGCTCGAAGTCGTACTGCACGATGCTGTCGAGCAGCGGAAAATGCGGCCCGCGGCCGCGCAGATGAGGCTTGCGAATGGTAGTCTCCCGTTTAGTTTCTTTTGTCATCGGGCGTTGAGGCACGATCAGCTCAGGGACACGCGATCGAGCAGCAGGCCGGCGGCGATCGGCGGCAAGCCGCTGACATTCTTGCGCACCGGCACCAGCAGATCGGGAAAATAGCTGAAGATGACAGGCGTCTCGTCGAGCAGCAGTTTCTGGATGTCGGAGGCGGCAGCGCGTTGCGCGCCGACATCAAGCGCCTTGAGATAGCTGGTGACCATGCCGTCATAGGCCGGGCTCTTGAAATGCGCCGCATTCCACGGACCGTCGCTGACCAGCGGGCTCTTCAGGAAGACGTTCGGCACGCTGCGATGGGCGTAGTCGGTGATGCCAAGTGGGCTGTCCAGCCAGTCCGACTGGCCGAACACCGCCTTGCCGTAATATTTGTCCTGGTCTTCGATGTTGAGCGAGATGCGGGCACCGATTCCCTTGGCGAAATTCTGGAACAATTGCGCGTAGCGGGGAATGTCGGAATAGCGCAGCGTCGTTAGCGTGATGTCGAAACCACTGGCAAGGCCCGCCGCCTCCAGCAACTGCTTGGCCTTGGCGATATCCTGGACGCGCTGCGGCACCGTCTTGTCGGTTGCGGGGAAAGCGGGTGCGAAGGGGCTGTCATTGCCGGTCGCCGCCATGCCGCGGCACAGCCCGTCGACCAGCTTGGAGCGGTCGATGCACAGCGCCAGCGCCTGGCGCACGCGCTTGTCGGTGAAGGGGCCGGTGTCGCAGCGCATGTGAAGCTGCCGGTGCGCGGTCGAAGCGACACGCAGCACCGTGATATCAGGACTGTTCAGCACCACCTGGCTTACATCGAGCGGAACGGCGTCGAGGATGTCGACCTCGCCGGCCTGCAGCGCCAGGATGCGCGGTTGCACGTCGCCGTAGAATTTGAATTCGAGCCGGTCAGGCAGCGCCTTCTCGCCCCAATAGTCGGTATTGCGGATGAAGGTCGCGCCGACCTTTGGCGTGTAGGTCTCCAGCCGGAATGGCCCGGTTCCTTCGAACGTCTTTTCGTAGTCGCCCTTGTAGCTCGCCGGCAGGATGACGGCGTTGTAATTGTCGATCGACACCGAATAGGGAAAGCTGCCATTCGGCGCATCGAGATGGAAGGCGACGGTGTGGTCGTCGACCTTCCGGGTGCCGCCTTTCGACAGCAGCCCCTTGAACACGGAAAGTGCATTAGAAGCGCCTTTGGGGTCGGCCAGCCGGTCGAAGGTCGCGACGACGTCGTCGGCCTTGAAATCCTCGCCATTGTGGAATTTCACGCCCTTGCGCAGCTTGAACGTCCAGACGCTGCCGTCCTCGTTCGGCGCCCAGCTCTCCGCCAGCACCGGCTTCAAGGTGAGGTCCGGCTGCGTGATGCAGAGAAATTCGGCGGTCTGGAAAACCAGCTGGTAGCTGCCGCTGTCATAATAGGTGACGGGATCGATGGCGCCGCCCGGCGTCGCCACGCCGGCGCGCACCGTGCCGCCCGGCTTGCCCTCCGCGCGTGCTTGCTGCGTGCCGAGGCCGGCGGCCGCGACAAGGCTGCCCAGGAACGGCAGTGAGAGACCAAGCACGCTGCCATGGCGCAGGAAGTCGCGGCGGTCCATCCTGCCGGCCAGCAATTCGTCGACAGCGGAATTTTCGATTGCAGTGAGCGTTCTGCGAGCGTTGTCGATCATCCGGAAATGCTTGGGCATGGCTGGATTCCTCGCGTGTCTTGGGGTTCGGCCATCTAGTTCATTGTTGACTGCCGCCGGAAAGCGATATTTTTTGATAGGGGTCATCGAAATTTTCGATGCAGAGGTGGGCATGGACACTGAAAATCTGCGCAGCTTTCTCGAAGTCGCCACCCATGGCAGCTTCACCGTCGCAGCCAGCCGGCTCAACCTCGCGCAGTCCACCGTCAGCGCACGGATCAGGGGGCTGGAGGAGCAGTTGGGCCGCCGGCTTTTCGTGCGCGACCGCGATGGCGTCACGCTGACGCCGGCCGGCCGGCAGTTCCTGCCACATGCCTCTTCCATCACCCGCACCTGGGAGCAATCGCGGCAGGACATCGCCGTTCCCGATGGCTACGAGACCTTGCTGCGGCTGACCGCGCCTGCCTATCTGTGGGACCGCATCACCTCGCCATGGGTCGAGTGGATGCGCGCCAGGCGGCCGAACGTGGCGCTGCGGCTGGAGGGCAGCTTCCCGGACTCGGCGATCGACCAGCTGGCGGAAGGCCTGCTCGACATCTGCATCCTCTACCTGCCGCGACCGCATCCCGGCATCGTCTACGAAACGCTGGCGGTCGATCAGGTCGTGCTTGTCCAGCATGCCGCGCAGACCAGGCCGTGGACCGAAAACTACATTCTGATGGATTGGGGGCTGGAGTTCCGCATCGAGCACGACCGCGCCTTTGCCGGCATGGTCAAGCCCGCCATATCGGCCGGACTGGTCTTCATCGGGCTGCAGCACGTGCTGTCACAGCAGGCCGCCGCCTATCTGCCGCTCAGCGCCGTCAGCGGTCATATCGAGCGCGGCGAGATGCGGCGCATCGACAATACGCCGGTGTTCCAGCGGCCGATCTACCTCGCCTATCCCTCGAACCCCGCCTCGTCGGATGTTCTGGATGTCGCGCTCACAGGCCTGCGCACGCTGGCCAGAGACTGGGCCGAAGGGCAGGGCTTTTCGGAAGGCGACCGTGCTCTCAGCATGGCCGGCCAGATCTGACCGGCCAAGCCACGCGGGTGATGGTGACGCTCGCTATGCCGGCTCGGTCACGGCCGCTCTCTGCAGCCTGGCCAGTTCGGCATATGGAATGTGGCAGCGGATCGAATGGCCGGGCTGGGCCTCGCTCAGCGGCGGCTCCTGCTGTTCGCAGATCGGACCGATCTTGCGCGGGCAGCGCGTGTGGAACACGCAGCCCGACGGCGGATTGGTGGCGCTCGGGATTTCGCCGTCGAGACGAATGCGCGCCGTCTCGGTCTGGTCGAGTTTGGGCACGGCCGACAGCAGCGCTTCTGTGTAGGGATGATGCGGCCCGGAAAAGACTTGCTCCGACGGTCCGAGCTCCATGATGCGGCCGAGATAGAGCACGGCGATCTTGTCGGAGAGGTAACGCACCACGGCCAGATCATGCGAGATGAAGATGTAGCTGACGTCTTCCTTCGACTGCAGGTCGGCGAGCAGATTGAGGATGGCCGCCTGCACCGAGACGTCGAGCGCCGAGGTCGGCTCGTCGCAGACGACGATGCGCGGGACGCCGGCGAAGGCGCGGGCGATGGCGACGCGCTGCTTCAGGCCGCCGGACAGTTGGCGCGGTTTTACAGCCAGATGCCGGTCCGTAAGCCGCACCGAGCGGACAAGGTCGTTGAGACGAGCCTCCAGCGCCTTGCCGGAGAGGCCCGCCAGCCGCTTTAGCGCGCGTCCGATCAGATGCCGGATCGAATGCGATCGGTTGAGTGCGGAGTCCGGGTTCTGGAAGACGATCTGCATCGCCTTGATCTGGTCGTCGCTGCGGTTCTCCAGCCTGGGCGCCAGCGCCTTGCCTTCCAGCTCGATCGTGCCGCCTGCGTCCGGCGGCACAAGGCCGAGCAGCAGCCTGGCGAAGGTCGTTTTGCCGCTGCCGGATTCGCCGACCAGCCCGAGCGTTTCGCCAGGCCGCAGGTCGAGGGACACGTCCTTCACGGCGCGCAGTGCATGGCCATGGCTGGCATAGGTCTTGTTCAGCCCGGTGACGCGCAGCACCGGCGCTGCCGCCGCCCTTGGTACAGGCGCCACATCGCTCGGTGTCGCACGCGGCAGCGCCTGCGCCTTGTCGTGATGAAAGCAGCGCGACAGCCGGCCGCCCAGATCGTAGAGCGGTGGCAATTCGCTGCGGCAGCGGTCGTCGGCGAGCGCGCAGCGATCGGCGAAGGCGCAGCCCTTGATGTCGACCCCGATGCCGGGAAGGAAGCCGGGAATGGTATCGAGGCGGCCCTGGTCCTTGCGCTGGCCCCCGCGCGGCAGGCAGCGCAGCAAGGCTACGGTGTAGGGATGGCGCGGGTCGTTGAAGACGACCTCCGTCGGCCCTTCCTCGACCAGCATGCCGGCATAGAGCACGCCGACGCGGTCGCACATGTTGGAGACGACGGCGAGGTTGTGGCTGATAAACAGGATCGAGGCCGACAGTTCTTGCCGCAGCTGTGCGATCAGGTCGAGCACTTCGGCCTCTACCGTCGCATCGAGGCCGGTGGTCGGCTCGTCGAGGATCAGCATCGAGGGATCGTTGGCCAGCGCCATGGCGATCGCCACGCGTTGCTGCATGCCGCCGGAAAGCTGGTGCGGGTAGCGCTGCATCACGCTCATCGGATCGGAGATGCGCACGCGATTGAGCATCGCAATCGCCCGGTCGGTGGCCGCTTGTCCCGAAATACCGCCGAGTTCAAAAATCTCGGTCAACTGACGGCCGACGCGGATCGACGGGTTCAGCGCCTTGCCCGGGTCCTGATAGACCATGGAGACGCTTTCGGCCCGCGCCCGCCTGAGCGCCTCGGCGTCGAGTTTCATCACGTTCTGGCCGTCGAGCGATATCGTGCCGCCGGTGATAGAACCGTTTCTCGGCAGATAGCGCACCACCGTAAGCGCCACGGTGGATTTGCCGCAGCCGGATTCGCCGACCAGCCCATAGGCTTCGCCCTGGCCGATGGTGAGGCTGAGGTTACGCAGCACGGCGCGGTTGCGGCCGGCGACGCGGTAGGCAACCGAAAGATCGGTGACTTCGAGTGCGTTTTCGGCCTTGGCGGAGTTAGTCATTGAGCGCTCCGTGAACGCCGTCGGCGGCCAGATTGACGCCGATGACCAGCGAGGCGATGGCGAGCGCATCGAACAGCACCGTCCACCAGAAGCCGCCGCCGATCATGCCGTAATTGTTGGAGATCGACAGCCCCCAGTCGGGAGAGGGCGGCTGGATGCCGAAACCCATGAAGGAGAGCGTGGCGACGGCGAAGATGGCATAGCCGAGCCGCACAGTGGTTTCGACCAGGATCGGCGGAATGACGTTGGGCAGGATCTCGACGAACATCGTATGCAGGGCACTTTCATGCCTTAGCTGCGCGGCAGCGACATAGTCGAGTTCACGCTCGGCCAGCACCGCGGAGCGCACGGTGCGCGCGATGATCGGCGCGAAGCTTAAGCCGATGACAACGATGACCGTCGTCTTCGAGGTACCGAGCGCAACGATCGCCAGCAACGCAACGATGACCACCGGGATCGCCATGAAGGCTTCCAGGATTCGGCTGACGACATCGTCGACGAGGCCGCGAAAATAGCCGGTGACGAGGCCGAGCGCCGTGCCGGCCACTGTCGCCAGCAAGGTCGCCAGCGGGGCGACGGTCAGGATGTCGCGCGAGCCGACGATGACGCGCGAGAAGACGTCGCGGCCGATCTGGTCGGTGCCGAACCAGTGTTCGGAAGAAGGCGGCGCCAGCGCGTTGATGATGTCGTCGGCGAGCGGGTCGTAGGGTGCGAAGTGCTCGCCGAACAGCGCGCAGGCAACCCAGAACAGCACGATGGCGAAACCGACAAGGAATGTTCGCGAGCGCAGCAGCGAGAAGAAGACCTCGGCCAGCGGGCCGCGCGGGCGCGTGTCGTCGGGTGTCGAGGAGGTGGTCTGGATGGTGCTCATTGGTCTGACCCCAGCCGGATGCGCGGATTGAGCACGGAATAGAGGAAGTCGGCGACAAGAGTGGCCACGGCATAGACGATGCCGATGGTGAGGATGCCGGATTCCAGCATCGGGAAATCCTTGCCGCGCGCGGCAGTGAAGATCAGCGAGCCGATGCCCTGGTAGCGAAACAGCGTTTCGATGACGACAAGGCCGCCGATGAGGTAGCCGGTCTGCGTGGCGATAACGGTGATGGTCGGCAGCAGCGCATTGCGCAGCACATGGCGCCAGATCACCGTGCGCCAGGGCAGGCCCTTCAGCACGGCCGTTCGCGTGTAGTCGGAATCGAGCGCTTCGATCATGCCGGAGCGCGCCATGCGGGCGATGTAGCCGAATAGCACCAGGAACAGCGGCAGCGACGGCAGGATCAGGTAGTAGAGCTGCGTGAAGAAGCCGGCGTCGCGCGGCCATGCGGCCGATATCGGCAGCCAGCGCAGCCAGACACCAAAGATCAGGATCAGGATGATGCCGGTGACGAATTCCGGCAGCACCGTCACCGACAGACCGCCGAGGCTGATGATGCGGTCGAGCGGGCGGTTGAGGTTGAGCGCGGCGACGACGCCGCCGAGGATGCCGATCGGTACCACCAGCACGAAGGCGACCGCCGCCAGCTTCATCGAATTGCCGAGCGCATCGATGACGAAAGGCGCGACCGGCGAGCGGAAGATGTAGGACGTGCCCATGTCGCCCTGGACGAAATTGGAGATCCAGCCCCAGTACTGTGCCAGCAGCGGGCGATCGACGCCGAGCGTGTGATTGAGCGCGTCGACCGCGCGCTGGTCGGCGAATGGACCCAATATGGCGCGCCCGACGTTGCCGGGCAGCACCTGGCCGCCCAGGAACACCATGATGCTGAGCAGGAACAGCGTCACCAGCGACAGCGAGACACGCCGGGCAAGGAAGGAGAGAATGGCTAAGACTCCTTGTGGAGCCAGCCCCATGCGGGAGCTGGCTGTTAGAGGATTGGCTTTCCCTTTGAGCATGATCCCGAAAAGTGGGGACCGGTTTTCGGAAAAGGTCATGCTCCAACAAAGAGTTAGTTCAGGCTTTCGATGCCTTGTCGAGGAACAGCTGCGACATGGCGGTCGGCTGTACGCCGGCCACGCCCTTCGCCGTCGCCGTCAGATAGTCGTAGAAATAGCCGAAAATAACAGGCGTTTCCTCGAGCAACAGCTTCTGGATCTTGCCGGCGTCGGCCTTCTGCGCCTCGAGGTCGAGTGCTGCGATGTAGCTGGTCGCCAGCGCGTCATAGTCCTTGTTCTTGAAATGCGCCGCATTCCAGGTGCCTTCGCTCTTCAGCGGTGCCGCAAGATAGACGTTCGGCACGCCGCGGTGGCCGTAGTCGGTGATGCCCATCACCGAATCCAGCCAGTTCGACTTGCCGAACACCGCGTCTCCGTAATAGCCGCTCTGGTCGAGGATGTTGAGGTCGAGCTCGACGCCGATCTCCTTGACCCAGTTCTGGATGAGCTGGGCGTATTCGGGGATTTCCAGGTAGCGTTCGGTGGTCAGGGTTATCTTGAAGCCCTGGCCAAGGCCGGCTGCTTCCATGAGCTGCTTGGCCTGGGCGATATCCTGCTTGCGTTGCGGCACGCTCGTATCGGTCGAAGGATAGACGGCGGCGAACGGGCTGTCATTGCCCAGGGCGGAGCGTCCCTTCATCAGGCCGGCGGCCAGCTTGTCGCGATCGAGGCAGAGCGCAATGGCTCGGCGCACGCGCGCATCCTTCAACGGACCCTCGTCGCAGCGCATGTGCAGTTGCTGATGGGCCGACGACTTCAGGCTGATGATGTCGATGTTCGGATCGTTGAGCAGAGCGACGCCGGCCAGCACCGGCATCTGGTTGATGATGTCGACCTGTCCGCCCTGCAGCGCCAGGATCTGCGGCTGCATGTCGGTGAAGAAGGTGAATTCGGTGCGCTCGGGCAAGGCCTTCGGCCCCCAATAGTCCTCGTTGCGGACGAAGGACGCGCCGACCTTTGCCGTGTATTTCTCAATTCTGAACGGCCCGGTGCCGTCGAAGCTCTTTTCGTAGTCGCCCTTGTAGCTCGCCGGGATGATGACGGCGTTGTAGTTGTCGGACGACAGCATGTAGGGGAAGTTGCCGTTCGGCGCATCGAGGTGGAATTCCACCGTGTAGTCGTCGACCTTCTTTGAAGCGCCTTTCTGCAGGATGCCGGTGAACACCGACAGCGCATTGGACGAGTTGGCCGGGTCGGCAAGGCGGTCGATGCTGGCCACGACGTCGTCGGCCTTCATCTCGCCGCCGCTGTGGAATTTTACGCCCTTGCGCAGCTTGAAGGTCCACACCGTGCCGTTGTCGTTCGGCTTCCAGCTTTCGGCCAAGGCCGGCTGCAGCACCAGATCGGGGCCGTCGACGCAAAGGAATTCGGCAACCTGCTGCATGATCAGCAGGCCGCCGGCGTCTGCAATGCTGACCGGGTCGATCGTCGCCGCCGGCACACTGCTGGCGACGCGGATGGTGGCGCCCGGCGCGCCCTGGGCGCGCGCCAGCGACGGCATGCCGCCAAGGCCGGCGGCCATGCCGATGCGGCCCAGCAGCGGCAGCGACAGGCCGAGCAGGCTGCCGTGACGGACGAAGTCGCGGCGGCTGACACGGCCGTCGACGAGGCCGTCGATCAGGTGATTTTCAAGCGGCGTGCGATTGCGCCGGATAAGGTCGAGAATGCTGTGGTTCTTGCTCATGGGTTTTTACCCTTTCCCCTATTTCTTATGGTTGACGAAATTTTCGTGGATTGCTCCATTTTCCCGGCACCGGAGGCCTGTCTACCGGAACTTTAGCATGCGGTTTTGTCCGGTCCATCCAGTCGTGGCGTGGACGCTCGGGGTTGTTGGTTGCACGGCTTCCACCGTCTTTGTCCAACCTTCCCGACCGAAATCGCGGCGGTTGGCTTCTCGTGTCTGGCCGTCGGTCTTGGCCGCTAGCCGTCATCTAGTTCAGCGGCAAACGGCGATAGGTTCCGGGCTTTGCCGGGTCATGATACTTGTTGCACGGTCCTTTCTCGGTAAAGTCTCTGTGACAGGCAGCGAGGTTTTCGCGCGACAAGGTGACGCCGAGACCGGGACCTTCCGGAACGCGCACGACATTGTTTTTCGGCGAAAACGGTCCTTCCTCGGTGACATCCATCGGCAGCATGCGAAACAGCGACTGGTTCGGCTCCCTGATCCAGCCGAGTGCCGCGCACAGATGCAGATAGGCGGCGCTGCCGATGCCGCTGTCGCCGCTGTAGCACCAGAAATCGATCCCGGCATGCTCGCAGGCGCCGACGAAGCGCAACAGCCGGCCGATGCCGCCATGCGTCGTCGGGTTGCCGACGAACGCGTCCGGCACTTTGGTTTCCATGGCGCGCGCAATGTCGATGTTGTGGGTCGAGAACGGGATCGAGCAATGGCGCCGCAACTCGCGCATCTCCTCGATGGTCGCCACCGGATCCTCCCAGTTGCGCACGCCCAATTCTTCCAGCGGGCGCGCCAGCCGCCGCGCGGTGCTGAGCGAATAGGCCTGGTTGGAATCGATACGGATCATCGCATCGTCGCCGAGTTTCCTGCGGATCAGCTCGACCATCCTGAGCGAGATTTTCGGATCTTCGGTCGAGAACTTGCCTTCGAAGAAAGTCGTTCCATGCGTCTCATGCAATTCGACGCAATAGTCGGCGACTTCCTGGGGCGTCGTCTCGCCCTTCACCTTTGGCCCATCACCGCGCAGCGAAAAATAGTCGGTGAACGGGATATCCTTGCGTACGGCGCCGCCGAGCAACTGGTAGAGCGGCTGGTTCCACGCCTTGCCGCGCAGGTCCCACAAAGCCATCTCGATGGCGCCGAAAGCCATGATGCGTGTGCGGTCGTTGATCGACTGCACGCCGGTCCAAAAGGGCAGGCAGACATGCTCGGCGCCGGCGATGTCGAAGGCATCGCGCCCGACCAGCCGCGGCGCCAGGACATCATTGATGATCGCGGCCGCCGCTGGCGTCGGCGCTTCGCCGAGGCCGACCAGGCCATCCTCGGTCTCGACTTCGACGACGGTCGGTGAAAATCCGTCGAGTTCGCCGAACACCCAGGCATAGGGCGCTTCGAGGCGCAAATTGATCGGCGTGGCTTTGATGCTGCGGATTTTCATCTCAGCGCCCGACCTCGAAGAACGGCGCGCCGAGCAGATCGGGAACGACGTCTATGCCGAGACCCGGCCCGTCTGGAATGCCCATGCGGCTGCCGGTGACCGGTGGCATGTTCGATGCCGTGCGCACCGTCACCCATTCATGGAAGGCGATGGCGTGCAGCCGGCGCTCTTCCGGCGTAGACAGCGACAGATGCGCCATCGCCGCGGTGTCGATCTCGGCGCCGCCCGTGTCCTCGACCGTGATCATGAAGCCGAGGTCGACGGCAATGTCGCGGATCTGGCGTGTCTTCGTCACGCCGCCAAGGCGCGAGATCTTCAGCGTCAGCCCGTCGGCCGCGCCCAGGCGATGAATTTCCAGCATCGCCTCGAGCGAGGTGACGGATTCGTCGAGCACCATCGGCTTGTCGAGCATGCGGCGCACCGACATGTTTTCATCGATCGTGGTGCAGGGCTGCTCGAACGTGTAGTCGATGGCGCGCGTGGCATCGGCGAATTGGCGCGCCTGATAGGGAGTCCAGCCGGCATTGGCGTCGCAGAAGATGACCGTGCCTTTCGGCACCGAGGAGGCAACCGCGATGACGCGTTCGATGTCGTCATGGACATTGCCGCCGACCTTGACCTGCAGCCGGTGGAAGCCGTCCTTGACGATGCGCTTGGCCAGCGCGGCCATGGCGTCGACGCTCCCGTGCGTGACGACCTTGTAGAGTTCCGCGGTGTCGCTTTCCTTGCCGCCGAGCAGCGTGACCAGCGGCACGTCGGCTGCGCGCGCCGCCAGATCCCAGCAGGCCATGTCGAGCGCCGACTTGATGTAGGGATGGCCCTTGAACACCGTGTCCATCAGCCGCCCGATGCTGGCCAGCCCGCGCGGATCGCGGCCGATCAGATGCGGCGCGATCTCGACCACGCCGGCGCGAACGCCGGCGGGGAAGGCGGCCGAGTAAAAATTGCCGAGCGGCGCCATCTCGCCCCAGCCGGTGATGCCGCTGTCTGATGTCATGGACACGATCACGGCGTCGAAGGCGTCGGCCTCGCGCCCCTTCGACATGCGGTATAGCCCGTCAACGAAGGGCTGCATGACGTGGTAGGCCTTGATGGTCTCGATCTGCACGTGTCTTGTCCGCTGTCTGTGGTGTTGGGAACGGGTCAGGCGCCCCTCGATGGGCGTTGTTCGAGGCTGCGCGCGTAGGCAAGCAACTCCTCGAAGTCGAGATCGATATGCTCCCTGGCATGGCGCTGGGCCGCACGCATGTCCTTGCCCTTCAGCAACCGCACATAGGTTTCGTGAACGTCTTCGGCCGGCACCGGCTCGTTGCGGGCATGCTGGTGGAGCGCGAAATACATCTGCAGCCGGCTGGTCAGCCGCTGCCAGGTTTCCAGCAGCACCGAATTGTCGGCCCATTCGTAGATCAGGCCATGCAGTTGCAGCGCGGTTTCGATCTGGCGTGTCGTGTCCAATGCGCGGGTCGCCTGCTTCACGGCTTCGTGGCGCCGGTCGAGCTCGTCGAAGAAGCGCTGGTCACGCAGCGGCCACGCCCGCTCGATGGCCAGCTCGTCCATCACCTTGTTGAACGAATAGGCATCGTCGATGTCCTTGGCTGTGACCTCGATGACGAAGGTGCCGGCATAGGGGATGCTGGTCAGGATCCCTTCCTGGACCAGCTCGCGCATCGCCTCGCGCAGCGGCGCGCGGCTGACCCGCATCTGTTCGGAGATACGGAGCTCGTTGAGCTTCTGGCCGGGCGCGAGCTGGCCGGTCAGGATCGCGCGCCGCAACAGCGCAACGATCTCGGCGCGTCGCGTCGTATCCGCGATAGGACTGAAATCCGCTTTCGCCATTCGGCCACTCCCAGGAAACCGAAAGCAAGACAAGCAGATTGTCGACAATCTAACAAGAGGCTATCTCAATTGATTGGCCAACGCTGCAGAGACCGTTTCGAAATTCCCTCTGGCGAGTCATATGGAGCCGCTGTGGAACGGTTGCCGCCGCTGAATGCGATCAAGGCTTTTGAAGTTGCCGCCCGTGCCGGCGGCTTCACTTTGGCCGCCTCTGAACTCGGCGTTTCGTCGGCGGCGGTCAGCCAGCAGATACGCAATCTCGAAACCTGGTTCGGCAAGCAGCTGTTCGTGCGCAGCGGCAACCGCATCGCGCTCACCGACGCCGATCGCCTCGGCAAGGCTCGGCCTGGGCATCGCGCTTGGCCAGCGGGTCATGGCGCACGCCGATCTGGAGGCCGGTCGGCTGATTGCGCTCTCCTCGTCTCGGTGCACCTCGGGCACCCCTATTGTGCATTCATGCCGCCGGCCAAGGCCGACCGGGCCGATGTTGCCGGTCTGGTGGAACTGCTCAGTCGAGCGGCGCCCGCGACCTGTGGGAAGGCCGGGGCGCCGCGCTGAAGCCGGATCCTGACGGGGGTGTTCAGGTGGCCGGCTTTTCCGGTATCGGCGATACGGGCGCTCCGGGGCCGATCTTCTGCAGATTGCCCGTAATCACCTGGTCGCCCTCGGCGACGCCGCTGAGGATGGCGACCTGATCGCCGCTCGTCGGTCCGAGCGAAACCAGCCGCTGGTCGACCGTATTGCCCTTGCCGACGACATAGAGATATTTGCCGAGCTGGCTTGAGCCCAGCGCCGTCTGTGGCACCATCAGCGCATCGGCCTGCTCTCTCACATGCAGCCGGACACGGACATATTGGCCCGGCAGCAGCGTGAACTTGCCATTGCCGATCGTCGCGCGCGCCGTGATCGTGCCGGTCGAGCGGTCGACCGAATTGTCGATGAAGGTAAGCTCGCCCTTCTGGCTTGCCTCGGTCTGGCCGGGGAGCAGGACATCCACTTCGATCGGGCCGTTCGCACGGGCTTGCTCGATCTCGGTCAGATCCGTCTCGCTCGGGTTGAAGGTGACGTAGATCGGGTCGAGCTGCACCAGCGTGTTGAGCACGGTGCCGGCGACGCTGACCAGCGTTCCGACCGAGGCCTGGTTGCGGCCAAGGCGCCCGGCAAACGGCGCCCGGATTTCAGCGTAGCTCAGATTGAGCTCTGCCGTGCGGACCGCCGCCTGGTTCAGCGCCAGCGATGCCTGCGCTTCGCGCAAGGTGCTGGTGCGCTGGTCGAAGCCGTCCTTGGCGAGGTAGCCGCTCTTGGCGAGCTCGGTGCCGCGACCAAGATTCGAGCGGGCATAGTCGAGCGTCGCCGTGTCGCGCTGCACTTGGGCCTTGGCCTGGTCGAGCGCCGCCTGGAAGTCGTCAGGCGAGATCTTGTAGAGAAGATCGCCTTGCCGGACGTCGACGCCGTCGGCTGCGGTCTGCTCCTGCAGATAGCCGGGAATCCTCGCCTGTAAGGTGATGCTGCGGATCGGCTCTGTCCGCGCGGCATAGTCGAGGTAGATCGGGATCGTCTTCTTGACGACGCTGACCACCGGCACCGGCATGACGAACGCCGCCGGGGCGGGCGCCGCACCTGCCGTGCCGGCATTGAGGCTGAGATTGCCCATATCGAGCAGGTGGACGCTGGCCACCGAGATCGCACCCAGCGCGACAGCCGTTCCCAACGCGATTTTCCATTTACGCATGATCAGTCTCCAATCTTATTCGGCCGCTTCCGCCAGGGGCGGTAAAGCGTGCTCAGCAGTTGGTTCATTGTCTTGAGAGGTGGGCTCGTCTTTGCCGCGGCGTTCACGCAGCTGTTCGATGACCGCGTAGAACACCGGCACGAACACCAGCGACAGGATGGTCGCCGCGACCATGCCGCCGAACACGGTGGTGCCGATCGACTGCCGGCTTGCCGCACCGGCGCCGGTCGCAAACATCAGCGGCAGCACGCCGAGGATGAAGGCGAAGGCCGTCATCAGGATCGGCCGCAGCCTGAGCCGTGCCGCCTCCATCGCCGCGTCGACGATGCTGAGGCCTTCCTCGCGCCGTCGCCTTGCGAATTCGACGATCAGGATCGCATTCTTGGCCGCCAGGCCGATCAGCATGACGAAGCCGATCTGCGAGTAGACGTCGATCTGCATGCCACGCAGCAACAACGCTGCGAAGGCGCCGAACAGGGCCAGTGGCACCGCCAACAGCACCATGAACGGCATCGCCCAGCTCTCATACTGCATCGCCAGGATCAGGAAGACGAAGACAATGGCGAGGCCGAAGACGACGGACGCGATCGATCCTGCCTTGAGCTCCTGGAAGGTGATGCCGGTCCATTCGAAACCGAAATCCCTTGGCAGCGCGGTTGCAGCGGCCCGTTCCATGGCGGCAACCGCCTGGCCGGAGGAAAAGCCCGGTGCGGCGCCGCCATTGATCGAGGCCGAGGCATTGTTGTTGTAGTGCGGCACGGTCTCCGGGCCGACGAAGGGCACGAGTTTGCCCAGCGTCGAGAGCGGCACCATGCCGCCGGAGGCATTGCGCACATAGAGCCGCGAAATGTCGGCGGCACCTGCACGTGCATCCTTGTCGGCCTGGATGGTCACCCGGAAGGTGCGGCCAAACAGGTTGAAGTCGTTGACGTAGAGCGAGCCGAGATAGATCTGCAGCGTGTTGAAGACATCGGGCAGGTTGAGGCCGAGCAGTTTGGCCTTGCTGCGGTCGAGGTCGTAGTTGAACTGTGGCGTCGAGGTCGAGAACGGCGAGAACAGCTGCTGCGGGTTGATTTCCGGCTGCTTGCGCGCCTCGGCGATCACGGCTTGCGTCGCATCGTTGAGGGCTGAACTGCCGCGGCCGGTCAGATCCTCGACGACGAATTCGAAGCCGCCCGTCGTGCCGATACCGGGGATCGACGGCGGATCGAAGCTCAGCGCGAAGGCTTCCGGGATCTGCATCAGCTTGCCGCGCACATCGGCGACGAGCTTCGATGCGCTCTGGTCGGGGCCCCGCTCCTCCCATGGCTTCAGGATGGCGAATTCGACCGCCGAATTCGATTGCGCGGCACTGGTCAGGAAGTTCAGGCCGCTGATCGAGCCGACGATGTCGACGCCGGGCGTCGCCTGCAGGATGTCGCGTGCCTTCTGCGCCACCGCGTCGGTGCGTTCCAGCGATGCGCCGTCGGGCAACTGGATGACGACGAAGAAATAGCCCTGGTCCTCGACCGGAAGGAAGGTCGAGGGCAGGCGCTGCCAGACGAAGTAGGTGGCGACCAGCCCCGCCGCGAACAGGCCGAGCATGATCCAGCGCAAACGGATGAGGATGCGCACACCATTGGCATAGGCGTGCGACAGCCTGTCGAAGCCGGTGTTGAACCAGCGGAACGGGGCGAACTGCGTTTCGCCGCGATGCCGCAGGAAGGCGGCACTGAGCGCGGGGCTCAGCGTCAGCGAGTTGAAGGCGGAGATGCCGACGGAGATCGCCACCGTCAGTGCGAACTGGTTGTAGAGCTTGCCGGAGACGCCGGGAATGAAGGCGACCGGCACGAACACCGCCATCAGCACCGCGGTGGTGGCGATGATCGGGCCGGTGACCTCGGTCATTGCGGCCTTGGTCGCCGCAAGCGGTTTGAGCCCGGCCTCCAGCTGTCGTTCGACATTCTCGACCACGACGATGGCGTCGTCGACGACGAGGCCGATCGCCAGCACCATGCCGAGCAGGGAGAGCATGTTGAGCGAGAAGCCGAGCATCTCCATGACGACCAGCGTCGCCACCAGCGACACCGGAATGGCGATGGTCGGGATGATCGTCGTGCGCCAGCTTTGCAGGAAGAGGAACACCACGGCGACGACCAGCACCAGCGCTTCGCCGAGCGTGATCAGCACGTCATGCATCGACGCCGAGACGAAACGGGTGGTGTCGTAGTGCATCGCATAGGACACGCCCTTCGGGAAACGGCCCGACAGCTCCTGCATCTTGTCCTTGACGCGCTGCTGCAGATCGAGCGCGTTGGAGCCGGGCATCTGGTAAACGGCAAGCACCACGGTCGGGTCTTTACCGAAGAAGGCAGACGACGAATATTGCAGCGCGCCGAGTTCGATGCGGGCGACGTCGCGCAGCCTGACCAGCGAGCCGGTATCGGTGTTGGCGCGCACGACGATGTCGCCGAATTCCTTGGGATCGCTCAAGCGGCCGACGGCGTTGACCTGCATCTCGAAGGCGGTGCCGGCGGGTGCCGGCGACTGGCCGATCTTGCCGGCCGCCACCTGGACGTTCTGTTCGGCGATGGCGTTTTGCACATCGACGGCGGTGATGCCGAGATTGGCGAGCTTGTCGGGATCGAGCCAGACGCGCATCGAATAGCGCCGCTCGCCGAAGATCTGCACGTCGCCGACGCCGGGCAGCCGCTTCAGCGGGTCGACCACCTGCAGATAGGCAAGGTTGCTCAGCGCCACCGGATCGACCGAACTGTCGGGCGAAGTCAGGTTGACGATCAGGACGAAGTTCGGATTCTGCTTCTTGATCGTCACGCCGCCCTGGTTGACGATCGCCGGCAGCGACGAGGCGGCCTGCGAGACGCGGTTCTGCACGTCGACGGCGGCGGTGCTCAGCGAATAGCCGACATCGAAGGTGATGGTGATGGTCGAGGAGCCGTCATTGGAACTCGTCGACGACATGTAGGTCATGCCCTGCACGCCGTTGATCTGCTGCTCCAGCGGCGTCGTCACCGTGTCGGCCACCACTTGTGCGCTGGCGCCCGGATAATGGGCGCTGACCACGACCTGCGGCGGCGTGATGTCGGGAAACTGCGAGACGGGCAGCAGGAAATAACAAATCGACCCGGCGAGCACCATGATGATGGCGATCGCCGAGGCGAAGATCGGACGGTGAATGAAAAAGTTTACCACGACACGCACGCCTCTCCGGCTGCTGTTGCCCGCCCGAAGGCGCTGGCAACCCTGGACAGCCTTTGGCCGCGCTTGTCACCGAGGCCGTCCCGCGAACGCAGCAACGGCACCTCGCCACGCTGCGTATCGGCGAGCGAGCGCAACATCGTCTCGAAGGCGCGCGGGTCGACGCCATCGGCTTTCATGACCAGCCGGATCATCGGATCCCGGACGGCTTCATCTATGGTAAGATCGCGGCGCTGTGGCATGGCCGGCTCCTTGTCTGTCGATTCGCAGCCCGTGCTCGCGAACCGTTTTCATCTCTTCACCGGCCGAGGCCGCATGATTGGCAGTTTCTCGCCCCTCTCGTCTGGCAGGGCCGTTCACGGCCTTGTTATTGACGGTGGACGATATAGGTGTTACCAGTAAGTAACATTCTGGAAGTTACAGACCGGTAACACCCTAGTCAAGAGGTGGCCGAGGGTTTTTTGGAAACGAAAGGAGATCATGATGGCAGACGGCATCGTGGAGCGCTCTCGTCCCCGGGATCGGATCCTGGAGACGGCACGCGACATGTTCCACAAGCATGGCATCAAGGGCGTCGGCGTCGACGCCATCACCGAAGCTGCCGGCACGAACAAGATGACGCTCTATCGTCACTTCGAATCCAAGGACGAACTGATCGTCGAATGCCTGCGCGCCAATGCGGCCAAGGCCGGCGCTATGTGGGAAGCATTCGAGGCCGAATTCCCTGGTGACAAGCTTGCCCAACTGCATGCCTGGGTTCGCAAGGCGGCTGCCATGCTCAATGCGGACGGCCGCGGCTGCGACATGGCCAACGCCGCCGCTGAGCTGACCGAGCCGGACCATCCGGCCAGGCTGGTGATCAAGGAGCTCAAGGAAGCCCAGCGCGCGCGCCTTGTGACGCTATGTCGGGATGCCGGCATTGGTCAGGCCGAACTGCTCGCCGATACGCTGTCGCTGTTGTTCGAGGGCGCGCGTGTCAGCGTGCAGACCGTGGGTACCGAAGGTCCGAGCACCCAGTTCGTGCGCATGGCCGAAGGGCTGATCGTTTCGTTCCGGGGCGCTGCCGCCGGTTGAGATTCGCCACGATTGTTGGCGGGTTACGGCTCTATGACGGAGGGCCGCGTACGCCGTTGACCCAGGCGGTATGGAAACTCCGGCGGCCAAACGAAAAAAGCCCGCTGCCGGGAGGAGGTGGCAGCGGGCTCGATTTTCGAATGTGGCGCGGGAGGAGGTGCACCCCATTCAGCGTCGGCATCGCATCTGGGAGGAGTAGATGGCCGACAACCAGAACCTACGAGTTGCCCAACGATTCGGCAACAAAGAAACTTGCATAGCTGCTGTGCAGATTTGCCGTGCCAATTATCATACAAATCCGGCAACAGGCATTTTTGCAGGCCGCCTGCTTCACTGCACCGGCACGTTTTCCCTGAAGATCAAGCGCGGTTCGATGAACTTGCGCGTCAGATAGGGTGCGGAGGAGGCAATCGAGCCGAGCAGGCGAATGACCGACTGCTCGGCGATCAGCCGCGCATTCTGGTCGATGACGACATCGGCGAGATCGTCGACGAGATGACCGCGCGTGTCCTTGGTCAGGTCGTGGCAGATGAACACCGGCTTGCGGTTCGGCCTGGCCTCGCGGATCGCCTTTGCAACGCCCGAATGTCCAGCTCCGACGCAATAGATGCCGAGCAACTCTGGCTCGTCGTGCAGTGCCTTCATGGTCTCGGTGTAGCTGGCATCGGGCTCGTCGTTGATCTCGACGGCGCTGCTGACGGTCAGATTGGGAAACTCCTCATTGAGCACCGAGCGGAAACCCATCTCGCGTTCCTCGTGGCCGCGATAGGAACGTGAGCCGACGACCATCGCCAGATGGCCGGTGCGGCCGCCAAGGAAGCGTCCCATCAGCAGCGCCGCCGTTCGTCCCGCCACCCGGTTGTCGATGCCGACATAGGCCGCGCGCGGTGCCGTCGGAACATCGGACACCAGCGTCACCACACGCATGCCGGCTTCGACGATGTCGCGCAGGATGTTGCGCGTACGCGGATGATCGACAGCGATCACGCCAACGCCATTGGCCCTGAGCGACAGGTTTTCGACAGCGCTCTGCAGCGCGTTCGGCGAGATACCGGCGAGATTGTGGATCCGGCACGAGGCGACAAGCGGCAGACGCGCGGCGTAGTCCTCGATATGCCCGGCGAGATCGCGCATGAAGGCATTGCTGCCGATCGGCAGCAGGAATTCGAGGTGGGCGGGCCGCGAGGGCAGCGTCACCTGATCGGCGACCGGCAGGTAGCCGAGTTGCTTGGCCGCCTCCATGACGCGCTGGCGGTTGGCCGCACTCGCACCCGGCCGGTTGTTCAGCACCCTGTCGACCGTTGCGGTCGACAGCCCGCAATTGCGGGCGATATCCGAGACGGTGGCTTTCATGCCGCTACCCACAGCCCGCATTGCGGGCAATATCCGAGACGGTGGCTTTCATGCCGCTACCTATGCGCCCTGCGATGCCGCGCCAGACAAGCGATGCGATCTGAGGCAGCGGTGATTGCCGCCATCACCCGACAGTCAGTGCGACGGCTTGCCATCGGTGATGGCATCGCGGATTTCCTTGTCCGACATGCCGGTGATGATCCGCTCTACCTCCGCCACGCTGGTCGTCTTCGGGTCGATGTCGTCGGCGACCACCTTGCCCCGGCGCATGACGACGATGCGGTCGACCACCTGGAAGACATGGTGGATGTTGTGGGCGATGAAAATGCAGGAGTGACCGGAATCGCGGGCGCTGCGCACGAAACTCAGCACGCCCTGTGTTTCGGCGACGCCGAGATTGTTGGTCGGCTCGTCGAGGATGATCAGGTCGCTGTCGAAATGCATGGCGCGCGCGATCGCCACCGCCTGACGCTCGCCGCCGGAAAGCGAACCGATCGGCGTCGTCGGCGGGATGTTCTTCGTGATGCCGACCTGCTTGAGCAAATCGCGGGCAACCGTGTTCATCGCCTCCTGGTCCATCCGGTTGAGGAAGCGCGGCGGCTTGATCGGCTCGCGCCCGAGGAACAGATTGCGGGCGATCGACAGTTGCGTGACCAGTGCGGAGTCCTGGTAGATCGTCTCGATGCCATGGGCGATGGCGTCGCTGGTGCTGCGCAGGCTCACCTTCTTGCCACGGATGAAGATATCGCCGCTGGTCAGCGGAACGGCACCCGAAAGCACCTTGATCAGCGTCGACTTGCCGGCGCCATTGTCGCCAAGCAAGCCGACGATCTCCCGTTCATTGACATGGAAATTGGCATCCTCCAGCGCCTGCACGCGGCCGTAGGACTTGCGGATGTTCGTCATGCGGATCAGTGGCTCGGCCATGGTTCAAGTCCCCGCCTGATGCCGGCGTTCCAGCCATGAATGCAGTGCCATCATGCCGAGGATGATGGCACCGATGAAGATGTTATAGGCAAGACCAGGCACGCCGATCAGCACGATGCCGTTGCGCATCACACGCAGGATCAGGATGCCGAGCACGGTGCCGATGATCGTGCCGCGCCCGCCGGTAAGTGCGGTACCGCCGATCACCACCATGGCGATGACTTCCAACTCATAGCCGGTACCGCTGTTGGGGTTGGCGGCGGACGTGCGCAACGAAGAGATGACGCCGGCAAGCGAGGCCATGACCGACGACAGCACGAACAGGCCGATCTTGACCCCGCTGACATTGACGCCGCGCGCCCGCGCCGCGCTCGGGTTGCCGCCGGCCGCCTGGATCCAGTTGCCGGTGCGGCTTTGCGTCAGTACGTAGCCGAGCGCGATCGCCGCGGCGATGAACCAGAACAGTGACATGTAGATGCGGAACGGGCCGATGAAGAAGTCGCCGACCAGCGCTTCCGCCAGCCAACTGCCCTCCGCACTCCAGGTGCGCTGGGGAAAACCGTCGGTGACGAAAAGGGCGGTGCCGCGCACCACCAGCAGCATGCCGAGCGTCACCAGGAAGGATGGGATCTTGAGCTGCGTCACGAACCAGCCATTGACCAGCCCGATGAAGGCGGCGACCAGCAGCGCGGCGACAAAGCCGGCTTCGAGCGAGGTCAGGCCGCTGTTGAACAGGGTCCACATCAAGACCGGCGAGAAGCCGAACAGGGAGCCGACCGAGAGGTCGAACTCGCCGGACGTCATCAACAGCGTCATCGCCAGCGCGATCAGGCCGAGCTCGACCGTGAAAGCCAGCGTGTTGGAGATGTTCTGCGGCGACAGGAAGTCGTGGTTGAAACTCCAGAAAACGGCGATCTCGACGACGAGCAGCACGAAAGGGCCGAATTCCGGCCGTGCGATCAGGCGTGGGACGAGCGAATGATTTTCCACAGGCAATCCGCGACATGAGTGGAAGGCTGAGCGTTGCACATCGCCTGCGAAGGGCTCGGCGAAATGGAGAGCCAGTCGCGACCGTTGGGCGGCCGCGACTGTTGAGATTGGATGTTACTTGACGGACAGGATGTCGTCGTAGATCTGCGCGGTGTCTTTTTCATAGAGCGCGCCGGTGATGACGTTGAAGCCCGGAGGAATGCCGCCGGCGGCCATATTGGCCAGCGAAAGCGCGACATAGCTGGTCGCCTGCGGGTCCTGCCACTGGCCGGCATTGACATAGCCGTTCAGCACTTCCTGGGTGGTGTCGAGCGAATTGCCCCAGCCGACGACCGGGATTTCGCCCGGCTTGATGCCGACCTGGTCGAACACCCGCTTGATCGAGCCGGTGACGAGGTCGCCTAGGCCGATGATCGCCTTGACCTTGGCCTTGTTCGCCGTGAGGTAGTCGACCATGCGGTTGATCACTTCAGCCTGATCAAGCGTCGCTTCCGTGATTTCATAGGTGATGCCGAGCGGCTCGAAGACGCTCTTGATGCCTTCCTCTTCCTGCACGCCATAGGTGGCGCCGGGGATTTCGACCGGCATCCAGACGAAGTCGCCCTTCTTCACCAGGCCCTTGTCGACCAGATACTGTGCCCAATGCTTGCCGAAGGTGACATTGTCGCCGCCGACATAGGCGTTGAAATCGGCTTTCGGATCAGGCGTGTTGAAATTGATGATCGGCACTTTCGCCGCACGCGCTTCCTTGACGATCTCGATCAGGCTGCCCGGATCGGGGCTCGTGGTGACGATGCCATCGGCCTTGGCGGAGAGGGCGGCGCGAACCGCTTCCTGCTGCGAGGCGACATCGCCGTTGTGGAACGAGGTGTTGACCGTGTTGCCGGTGTCCTTGGCCCACTGCTTGGCGCCGGCCAGGAAGTAGGTCCAGACCGGATCGGCCGGACCGCCATGCGAAATCCAGTAGAACGTCTTGGCCTGTGCCGCTGCTGGTACCACCATCAGCGCCACCAACAGGCCGTATAGAACGCGTCTTAGCCGTGTCAGCATTTGATTTCCTCCCGTTTGTAGATCGTCAGTTCAAAATCCGTCCCTTGTTTTGCGTCTTTTGCCAGCGCCGATCGGATGCGTCAGAGCATCCCCTTTTTCGACGGATGGCAAGCCTCCATCTGCCAGGCCTCCATCTGCAGGTGTAGTGGGCGCCTGACGGGGCGTCATCAGCCGTCCCATCAGATTGCATCAGTTGAGGTGATTTTCCGACTGTCGGATAATTGGTGTCGAGGCTAGCCGAGCAGATAGTCCTCGTCATGGTCGGCGCGCAGGTTGCTCCACAGCCGATCGGCCGCCAGGCGAGCAAGGCGATTTGTTCCGTTAGGTATCCGACAAATGCAGATGCTCGGGCACTCGCAGCATTTCGGCATTGGTGAGTCTTCCGCTGGTGAACTCTAGTCGGAGCCCCTCGCAGTATCCGATGGCTTCTCCCTCGATAGGACGTTTGCTGGCCATCAGGAACGCGACAACGCCGAGATCGATGATCCCACCGTGCGTCACCAATAAGCCCGTCGCTTCGTTGGGAACTCGGGCAGCTATGCTCGTCCACAGTCGCACTTGGGTGTTAGCAAATGCAATGCAGTCTACGTCCGATCGGAGTACACGTTCTACCTCCGCCAACGGGCTCGGCCACGAGATCGTTTCGAGTATATTTTTGGGAAGAATTCCAAGTTCGGCAATCAACTCATTTACTTCGAAACCCATCGCAATTGCGGTTTCGATTGCCCGTGGAATTTCGCTTGTGACAACAAGTTCATAAGAGTCAGCCCCTTGGGCTACAAACCGCGCTAGTTCGATTCCTTCTCGAGAAAGGTGCGCGCCAGGCTTGCGCCTCATGGTGTGCCGGCGAACATCAAGTATCGTCATTGGATTCCAGTCCGACGAGGTCACGAGTAATAAGGCGCCAACATTGCGTTGATGGTGGCCCTGGGCCAAGGCTTGGCTAAATAAGATCGGCCTTCGCCAGCTCCCGCATCAGATGGCTGGCGCCGTAGGTCCAGTGCGGGCAGTCTGGCGACAGCTGCACGCGGTTGACCAGCGCGCCGAATTTTTCCGACGAGATGGTGACGATGTCGCCGACCTTGTGGGTAAAACCCTTGCCCTTCTCGCCGCGATCCTTGGACGGAACGAACATGGTGCCGAGATAGAGCGCCAGCCCGTCCGGATACTGGTGGTGCGGCCCCATGGCCGCGGCGACCAGTTCCTCCGGCGAGCGGCTGATCTCGGCCATCGAGCTTGCGCCCTCCAGCGAGAACCCGTCCTCGCCCTCGACTTTCAGGCGCACGACGGCACGCTTGACGTCATCGATGGAGAATTTCTCGTCGAACAGGCGGATGAAGGGGCCAAGTGAGGCCGAGGCATTGTTATCCTTGGCCTTGCCGAGCAGCAGCGCCGAACGCCCTTCGACGTCGCGCAGATTGACGTCGTTGCCGATAGTGGCGCCGACGATCCTGCCGCTGGAGGCGGCGATCATGGCGATCTCGGGTTCCGGATTGTTCCAGGTCGACACCGGGTGCAGCCCGACATCGGCGCCGAAGCCCACCGAGGCCATCGGCTGGCACTTGGTGAAGATCTCGGCATCGGGGCCGATGCCCACTTCCAGATATTGCGACCAGGCGCCGCGCGAAATCAGCTTGGCCTTGATCTCCATCGCTTCGGGCGAACCGGGCTTCAGCTTCGACAGGTCGTGGCCGATCAGTCCGGCAATGTCGGCGCGGATGGCATCGGCTTTTTCAGCCGAACCACGCGCCTGTTCCTCGATCACCCGTTCCAGCAGGCTGACGACGAAGGTGACGCCCGATGCCTTGACCGCCTGCAGGTCGACCGGGGAGAGCAGGTAGGGTTTTGCTGGATCGCGCCCGGTTTCAAAACTGTTGGCGGCGATGTCATCGAGCGAACCGATCGGTCTGCCTTCGGCCGAGCGGACATGCCCAGCCGGGTCGGCCATCTCGCAAAGGTCGCGCATGGTCGGTGCCGTACGCGAGGTGATGTCGAAGACCGTGCCATCGCGAACCGTGACGACCAGCGGGTATGCAGCACCGCTGCTTCTGGCGCGTCCGACAAAAAGGCCCTCGCTGGGCAGGTGGGTCGGGTTCGTCATGGCGCTCTGTCCTCTTAGTGATCGGCAATGTGGTGAAGTGATCGACAATGTGGGCTAGCCGGATCGGCGTGGCACTTTCACCGGATTCCCGTCAAAGGTCTATCCCGTCGCAGGCGATCGGAACTCTGGGTCTCCGGTCGTCTCGGCGGCAGTCCACAGGCGAAAGCCATGGTGCTCTTTCAAAATTGTGAAATTCTGACTAGGATTTTCACCAATCGCAGCGCATTCAGGTGACCCTTGGCGACAGCATTCTCCGATCCCATCTGGCGCAGGCCGCAGGCAGCTTCCACGTTTCAATCGCTTCCCAATGGCGAACGGGTCGATCTCGCCATCATTGGCGGTGGCATCATGGGCTTGTCGACTGCCTTGCATGCCGCCCGGCTTGGCCTGTCGGTGCAGGTGCTGGACGCCGGCGAGATCGGCCAGGGCGCATCAGGCTTGAATGGCGGCCAGGTCATTCCCGGCCTGAAATACGATCCGGAATGGTTGCTGGAGCATTTTGGCCCGGAGCGCGGCGAGGCGCTTGTCAATTTCGCGGCGTCGACCGCCAACGCGGTGTTCGAGCTGATCCGCGACGAGAATCTGGCGGTGCCGTTCGTTCGAAATGGCTGGATCCAGGCGGCGCACACCGAGGCCGCGCTGAAGGCGGCGACGAACCGCGACCGGCAATGGCACGCGCGCGGTGCCGACGTCCGGTTGCTGAACGCAGCGGAGACCGCAGCCAGGACTGGCGCACAGGGTTATCTCGGCGGCTGGCTCGACCGCCGCGCCGGTGTGATCGATCCGCTCGCCTACACGTCTGAACTTGCCCGGGTCGGGACCGCGACTGGCGTGAGGATAGCAGAGCGCCAAAGGGTCGTGCGGCTCGCCAATGCCGCCGGTGTTTGGCGTATTTTGATCGAAAATGGCCTGGAATTGCAGGCAAAGGCGGTCGTGCTGGCGACAAACGCCTATACGGACGGTCTGATCCCCGGTCTCGCCCAGACGATCGTGCCGCTGCATTCCTTTCAGATCGCCACAGCGCCGCTGCCGTCCAATCTGGCGGCCACGATCCTGCCGGAAGGGCAGGCGGTGTCGGACTCCAGGCGCATCCTCGTCTACTACCGCAAGAGCGCCGACGGCCGGCTGGTGCTTGGCGGACGGGGCCGCATGGCGCTGCCGACGAGCGCCGGCGACTGGGCGCATCTCGAGCGTGCGCTGGTACGGCTCTATCCCTCGCTGTCCGGCGTTCCCATCGAGAAGCGCTGGTTCGGCCGGGTTGCGATGACGCCGGACCACCTGCCGCACATCCACGAGCCGGAGAAAGGCCTGCTCGCCGTGGTCGGCTGCCAGGGTCGTGGTGTCGGCCTGATGACTGCGCTTGGCGAGCGCATCGCCGGCTACCTCCAAAGTGGCGACGCCAGGCAATTGCCTTTCCCGGTCTCGCCGATCCGGCCGATCCCGTTTCACGCCTTCCGCCAGGTCGGCGTCGCCGCGACCATCGCCTGGTATCGCCTGCTCGATGCGTTGGAGCGCTGACCAGGGCGCTTTATCTCCTTGGAGTTCCGTTAGGGGATTCTGCTTGACAGTTTCATGGATATGAAAAACTCTAGGCCAATTTCAAATTTCCAATAGGCAGGTCGATGTCGACCCTAGTTGCAACATCAGCGCCAGAGGCCCGGTCTTCCCAGGGCTTCCGGGTCGCCATGCTGCTGCCGGGCGCGCTGGTCACCTTCCTGCTGATCCTGTTTGCGCTTGGCCTCGTGCTTTTCCTCGCCTTCCGCGGCAATGACGGTTCGCTGCTCGGCGCCGGTTTCACCGTCGCGAACTTCGTCACCGTGGTGTCCGATCCGCTGTACTGGACGGTGACGCTGCGCTCGCTGATCATTGCCGCTCTGGTCACGCTGGCGACGGTCGTCACTGCCTATCCCGTCGCCTACTACCTTGCCTTCCATACCGGCCGGCGGCGCGGCCTGCTGCTGTTCCTGGTGACGCTGCCGTTCTGGACCAGCTATCTCCTGCGCGTCTTCGCCTGGAAGATCGTGCTCGCCTACAATGGCGTTTTGAACTCGGCGCTGATCGAAAGCGGCATCTGGTCCGAGCCGACATTGGCCTTTCTCAACACGCCGGCCGCCGTCGTCGTCACGCTGGCGCACGCCTATGCGCCTTTCGCCATCCTGCCGATCTACGTGGCGCTGGACACCATCCCGAAATCGCTGATCGAGGCCGCTTCCGATCTCGGCGCGCGGCCATTCACCTCTTTCCGCCGGATTGTGCTGCCCAATTCGATGCCGGGCGTGCTGGCGGCAGCCCTCGTCGTCTTCGTGCCGACCGTCGGCGACTATGTCACGCCGGCGCTCGTCGGCGGCCCGGCCAGCACCATGATCGGCACGCTGATCCAGGCGCAATTCGGCAAGGCCAATGACTGGCCGTTTGGCGCAGCACTCTCCGTCGCCGTCATGCTGGTCATCCTGTGCGTGGTGCTGGTCGCGCGCTTCGCCGACCGCAGATTTGGCAGCCGCACATGAGCACTGCACGCACGCACGGAGGTGGCCGCTGGCTCGGCATGTATATCGCCGCCTATCTGGTCTTTCTCTATCTGCCGGTGCTGCTGATCCCGCTGTTTTCCTTCAACAACTCGATCCAGGCAGCGTTTCCGCTGCAAGGTTTTACCTTGCAATGGTACGCGACGCTGTTCGGCAATTCGGCGCTGACCGGTGCACTCTTGAACAGCCTCGCCATCGGCGCCTTCGCCGCCACGGGTGCGACGCTGTGCGGCATAACCGTATCCTACATGGACCTCTACGGCCGCTCGCCGCTGGCCGCCACCATCAGCGCCATCGCAAGGCTGCCGATCCTGATCCCGGGCGTCATCGTCGGCATATCGCTGCTGATCCTCATCAACCTCGTTGGTCTGGGGCCATCGCGCGTCGCCATCGTTCTCGGCCATATATTGGTGGCGCTGCCGACGACCGTGGTGATCATGCGCAGCCGCTTCGCCGCCATCCCGAAAACCATTCGCGAGGCGGCACTCGATCTCGGCGCCTCCGACTGGACGACCTTCCGGCGGGTCATGCTGCCGCTCAGCCTGCCGGCCATCGTCTCGGCATTCATGCTGGCCTTCCTGATCTCCTTCGATGAATTCATCGTCGTGTTCTTCCTGGCCGGCACCGAGCCGACGCTGCCGCTCTACATCTGGAGCCAGCTGCGTTTTCCCCGGTCGCTGCCGACGGTGATGGCACTGGGCACTTCGATCCTGGCGGTGTCCTTCGTCATCGCTGCAGCAGCTGAAATCCTGCGCCATCGCGGCTTGTCCGCCACGGCGCCAAAGCCTGCGGATCCATCACAACCAAAACAAACCAAGAGAGGAGAACTGCAATGGCATTCGACCTGAAATCGATCTCTGCAAAGACTGTTTGCGCTGGATTGACGGCGTTCGCGCTGGCGCTGTCGTCGACCGTCGCTTTCGCCGGCGACAAACTGCAATATTTCACCTGGTCGGGCTATGAACTGCCCGACTTCAACAAGAGCTTCCTTGCCGCGCATCCCGATGGCGTCGAGGCCTCGATCTTCGGTGACGACGATGACGCCTTCACCAAGGTCAAGGCCGGCTTCCGACCCGACATTGCGCATCCCTGCTATGACAAGGTGGCGCGCTGGAACAAGGAAGGCCTGCTGCAGCCGATCGACACCAAGCGCATCAAGAACTGGGACTCGATCTTCCCGGTGTTCAAGAACCTGCCAGACCTGCAGGCTGGCGACGGCAAGGTCTGGATGGTGCCGTGGGACTGGGGCAACACCTCGATCCTCTACCGCACCGATCTGGTGAAGAACCCGGAAGCGAGCTGGAACCTTTTGTGGGACAAGCAGTATGCCGGTCGCATGGCGACGATCGACGCGGTGCATGACACGCCTGTCGTGGCGGCGCTGCTCGCCGGCGTCAATCCGTTCGACATGACGCCGGAGCAAATGGACAAGGTGGCCGAGAAGCTGCGCGAGCAGCGCCCGCTGCTCTCCAACTACACCACCGACATGACCTCCGTCGAACAGGCGCTGGCCAGCGGCCAATTGGTCGCCGCCATGACCTGGAACGCGTCGGCCACCTCGCTCAAGAAGCAGGGCGTGCCGGTCGAGTTCATGAAGCCCAAGGAGGGCATGCTGACCTGGGCCTGCGGCTTCGTGATGCTCAAGGACGCCAAGAATGTCGACCTCGCCTATGATTTCATCAACAGCCGGCTGGAGACGGATTCCGGCAAATACCTGATCGAGGCCTACGGCTATGGCAGCTCGACCAGTTCGGCCTTCGCGGCGGTGCCGAAGGAGGAGCTGGAGAAATTGCAGCTGCCGTCCGACCCGGAGGTGATGCTGAAGACCACCATCTTCACCGGACCGATGAAACAGAATGACGACCTCGCCAAGATGTTTGAGAAGGTGAAGGCGGGGGGATAAAGCTCCCCCTTCTCCCCTTGTGGGAGAAGGTGTCGCCGAAGGCGACGGATGAGGGGTGCTCCAGGGAACACCAGCGTCTCACTCCGCTGGAACACCCCTCAACCGTCTCGGCGCTGCGCGCCGATCCACCTTCTCCCACAAGGGGAGAAGGGAAAGCAAACGAGGACTAACGCATGGACATGCTGGACGAAACGGCTGAAAAGCCGAAGGACGATGCCGATGTGCGGGTCGGCAGGCGGGTGCGGGCGCTGCGGCTGGAGCGCAAGCTGTCGCTGGCCGATCTTGCGGCAAAGGCCGGCGTGTCGATCGGTGCATTGAGCCAGATCGAGCGCGGCATGTCCTCGCTGCGCGTCAAGGTGATCTGGCCGCTCGCCGCCGCCCTCGACATCGAGCCGTCGGCGCTGATCGCCGACGGCAGCGATACGGCGAACGACCTCTATTGCGTGCGTGCCGACAAGCGGCGGCAAATCCCGGTGAAATCGGAAGGCATTGCCAAGGCGCTGCTGTCACCCCCGGGCGCGACGCTGACCGGCATGCTGGTGACGGTGGAAGCCGGCGGCGGCACGGCCGAGGCCTATGCGCATGCCGGCCATGAATTCGGCTTCGTGCTGGCTGGTGAGGTCGAACTGGTGGTGGATTCGACAAAGTACGTGCTGAAGGCCGGCGACAGCTTTGCCTTCAAGAGCACGCTTTTGCATGCCTTCCGCAATCCGGGCGCCGAGCGGTGCCAGATTCTCTGGGTCAACACCACGAAGCCGTCCGAGGTTCGCGATGGCGCCTGATCCACTCGTCCGGCTGCAGGCGGTCTCGAAGATTTTTCCTGGCGGCATCGTCGGGCTCGACGCCGTCGATCTCGACATTATCAGCGGCGAGTTCATCACGCTGCTCGGGCCGTCGGGTTGCGGCAAGACCACCAGTCTGCGCGTCATCGCCGGTTTCGAAAGCCCGTCGAGCGGCAAGGTGCTGCTAGACGGCCGCGATATCACGGCACTTCGCCCGTTCGACCGGCCGGTCAATACCGTGTTCCAGGACTACGCGCTGTTCCCGCACATGAATGTTGCAGAAAATGTCGGCTTCGGTCTGTCGCTGCGCAAACTGTCTGGAGCCGAACAGGCTAAGCGCACCGGCGAAGCGCTCGACATGGTCGGTCTCGCCGACAAGCTTGGCGCCCGTGTCTCCGAACTGTCTGGCGGCCAGCGCCAACGCGTCGCGCTCGCGCGTGCCATCGTCTGCGAGCCGCGCGTGCTGCTGCTCGACGAGCCGTTGTCGGCGCTCGATGCGCATCTGCGCGAACAGATGCAGGTTGAGCTGAAGCGGCTGCAGTCGCGGCTTGGCACCACCTTCGTCATGGTCACCCACGACCAGACCGAAGCGCTGTCGATTTCCGACCGCATCGTCGTCATGAACAAGGGCCGCATCGAGCAGATCGCACCGCCGGCCACACTTTATGACCGGCCTGCCACGAAGTTTGTGGCGAGCTTCATCGGCACCATGAATCTCCTGCAATCACGGTTTGTCGGCCGCGATGGCGATCGCTTGCGTTTCACCGCCGGCACCCTGCCGCTGGAGGCTATTTCTGAAACCGGCGAGGCACCTGCCGAGGGCGCTACCCGCACCATCGGCGTGCGCCCGGAGGATTTGCTGGCGATGACCGAGGCCGCGCCCGGCACCGCACCGGCGCGCGTCAACAGCGTCGTCTTTCACGGCCGCACGCTGCGCCTGCATGCCGAACTCGGGCAGGGCGCACCTGTCGTCATCGACGCGCCGCGCCAGGCCGAGGGTTTTCGCTTCCAGGTCGGCGACGTGGCGCATATCAGCCTGCGCCGTGGCGCCAACTGCCCAGTGCTGCCAGGTTAGTTCATCGAACTCTAAAAACCGGGGCCAACTGGGCGATCCACGATTTCCTCGAGGTCGAGGGTATCATCGGCTGCTGGGCGTGAGCTCGAATAGATTCCAGGCTTGACTCAAGGAGAGCGTTCCTGTTTTGTTCCGGAATGGAGCAAAACAGGAGCGTTCTTTGCCGGGCGTGTGCGTATGTATCTGCAAGGCGAATTCGACTATGGACTTCCAGAGCCGCCATGGCGGCCTAAACGGCCCGAGCGCGTGTTCTTCGGTTTGTTTTTGCAGTCTAAGGACCATTCGCGCTTTGCCGATTGTCAAAATCGGCTATGCGGCCAATGCGGGGTAACCGGCGACCAACTGCTACCGGAGCGTTTTCACGTCAGCCTGCAGCATGTCGGTGATTACAAAAGGCTACGGTCCAAAATTCTTTTTGCGGCCGCCCGATCGGGACGGCGCATTGCGATGGCCCCGTTCGAGGTTACCTTTCGCTATGCCAGTAGCTTTCCCGGCCGACCGGCGACTAGGGGCAAGCCAGCCAAACACCCTTTCGTGCTTCTCGCCGATGACGGACCGGTTTGTGAGTTGAGCAGGAAGCTCGGCGTCGAAATGCTGCGCGAAGGCCTCAAGGCGTCAGATGGTTTCGTTCCGCATCTGACGCTTGCATATGACCGAAAACTTGTCCCCAAACAGCCTATGGGCCCAATCAGCTTTGTTGCACGAGAGTTCGTCCTTGTGCACAGCTTGCGCGGACTGAAGAAGTACGTTTTCCCGGAATGTTGGCCGCTGAGCGCGATGTGATGTGCTCACATCGTCGTCACATACTCCGAGCGATATCCATCATCCTGACATGGCTTGTCAGCTACCCCGTGGTCCGACGATGGCAGGCCAGCGAGTCGTTGCCTATTTGCAGTGCGTCTGAACAGGAGGAACGCAAATGACCATCGCGGAAATTGCCAAGGATTTTACCGAGCTGCTCAAGCAGGGCGAGAACGAAGCTGCCGCCGAGAAGTACAATTCCGACGATATCGTGAGCTACGAAGCCATGGAGGGGCCGATGGCCATCTCCCGTGGCAAGGAGGCTCTCAGGCAGAAGGGCCAGTGGTGGCAGGAGAACAATGAAGTCCATGGCGGCTCTGTCGAAGGCCCCTATGTCAATGGCGACCAGTTCGCGGTGCGCTTCAAGTTCGACATAACGCCCAAGGCTACCGGCGAGCGTGTCACCATGGATGAAGTTGGCCTCTACACGGTCAAAAACGGCAAGATCACCGAAGAGCGCTTCTATTATTGAGGCCGGACCCCCGGCTTCCGGCTCACATCGCTGCTGCATGATCTGGAGGTTAGACGGCCAGGACATTGTCCTGGCCGTCATGTGGAACGGAGATATGGCAACGGCTCTGGCAAATCGGGAAGGGCGGTTTAGTCTGTGGAACGGATTCGACAGTCAGCCAAGGAAGCACGCTTTTGACGATCACCATGTACGGCATCACCACCTGCGACACGGTCAGGAAGGCGCGCGTCTGGCTGGAAGGCCATGACGTAGCCTACCGGTTTCACGATTTCAGGGCCGAGGGACTGGACGCGAAGCGGCTGGATGGTTGGGCGGGCAAGGTCGGCTGGGAAAAGCTGCTCAACAAGGCGAGCACGACGTTCCGCGAGCTGCCGGACAAGGAAAAGCAGGGTCTCGACGAGAAGAGCGCCAAGGCGCTGATGCTGGCCAAGCCGACCATGATCAAGCGGCCGGTTCTGGAGGTAGGCGACCGGGTTATGGTCGGGTTCAAGGCTGATGTCTATGAGGCGGCGGTGGGGGAGTAGAGCTGCCTCTCGGTCCACGGTGTTCCGTGGCGCCCCCCTCTGTCCTGCCGGACATCTCCCCCTCAAGTGGGGAGATTGGCAGCTTCGCCGCTCCGCCATTCCTGTCACGTTCGGGATTTGCGAAGAAGATGATGACAGCGGATCTCCCCACCTGAGGGGGAGATGGCCGGCAGGCCAGAGGGGGGGCGCTGTCCCGCCGACCGCCATAAAATCTCAGCGTCCGCGCAGATACCCCGCCAGCGCCACCGCATTGTTGTGCGCCTCGTCAAGCGCGCCGTAGAGCAGCGTCACCTTGCCGTTACCCAGCAGGCCTCGCAACTGCGTCACCGCCGCGCCATTCCCATCCAGCTCAGCGCCATACCGCTCCTGAAACTCCGCCCAGCGCACCGCCTCGTGTCCGAACCATTTGCGCAACTCGTCGCTCGGCGCGATGTCCTTCAACCACAGCGTCAGCGCGGCGTCTTGCTTGCTGACGCCGCGCGGCCAGATGCGGTCGACCAGAACCCGCTGCCCGTCATCGGCAGCGGGCGGCTCGTAGATACGCTTGACCGCGATCTTGAAGGCCATCACACCTCCTGGCTGGAACCCTCAGGCCCACTCGCCCTTGCGCATGACAGGCACGCGGGCGCCGTCCTTGTGGACGCCATCGATGTCGATCTTGTCCGAGCCGATCATCCAGTCGATGTGGATGAAGCTCTTGTTGCCGCCGCGCGCGGCGATCTCGTCCTGGCTGAGCGAGGCGCCGTCGACGAAGCACTTCGAATAGCATTGGCCGAGCGCGATGTGGCAGGCGGCGTTCTCGTCGAACAGCGTGTTGAAGAACAACAGGCCGCTGGCCGATATCGGCGAGGAATGCGGCACCAGCGCCACCTCGCCGAGACGGCGCGCGCCCTCGTCGGTGTCGAGCACTTTCTTCAGCACGTCCTCGCCCTTCGATGCCTTGGCCTCGACGATCCTGCCTTCTTCGAAACGCACCGAAATGTCGTCGATCAGCGTGCCCTGGTAGGACAGCGGCTTGGTCGAGGAGACATGGCCTTCGACTCGCCCCGCATGCGGCGTGGTGAAGACCTCCTCGGTCGGGATGTTGGGGTTGCAGGTGATGCCGTTCTTGGCGGTCGAGGCGCCGCCCATCCATTCATGGCCGTCCGCCAGTCCAACCGTCAGGTCGGTGCCCGGTCCGGTGAAGTGCAGCGCATGGAAATTATGGCCGTTGAGCCATTCGGTGCGGCTGCGCAGCGCCGCGTTGTGCGCCCTCCAGTTGCCGATCGGATCCTCCACATCGACCCGCGACGCGGCGAAGATGGCATCGGCGAGTTTCACGACCGCAACATCGTCGGCATCGCCGGGGAAGACCTGTTTGGCCCAGGCGAGGTCCGGATAGGCGACGATGTTCCAATTGATGTCGAAGCCGGTGATCTTTTCCAACGCCGGCTGATAAGCCATCGAATTGGCCTTGTTGGCGCGCGCCACTTTCGCCGGATCCTGTGCGGAGAGCAGCGACGGATCCTCGCCGCGCACCGCAAGCCTGGCCGCATTGTTGGAGAAGGCCTTCGCCATGCCTTCATAGAGCCAGCCGGCGGCGCGGTCGAAGCTCGCATCGGCGCCGAAGCGGTAGCGCGCCAGCGTCATCTCGTCATCGTTGAAGATCGGCGTCACCAGGCCGGCGCCGGCCTTGTAGGCATGCTCGACGATCCGCCTGGTTAGCGGCAGTGCCGCGATCGATGACGTCAGCACCAGATCCTGCCCTGGCTGCAATTGCAGCCCGACCTTGATGGCGACTTCCGCCAGCCTGTCGAGCTTCACCGGGTCGATTGATGCGGAAACGCCGCGCGAATGTGTGGTCATGATCCTGCCTGTCGTAGTTTGATGTCCGACCTACCATAGAGCGGCGGCGCGGCGCTTTCCACCGCGATCGCGCCGGCGGGTTTTGGGTTTGCGGACCCGAACCGCGCCATGGTTGCTTCGATCTCTTCCCTGATCCAGACCTTGAAATCCCGGACCTTGCGGCTTTCCGCCTTGACGGACGAGGTCACCAGCCAATAGCCGAGCCCGCTCTGGGCGCGGATACCGAAAGGCGCCACCAGCCGCCCGTCGGCCAGCGCATCCGCGGCGAGCAATTGCCAGCCCAGCATCACGCCGTGGCCGGCAATCGCCGATTCCAGGCACAGCATCGGGTCGGTGAAACGCGCACCCTTGAGGAAGCTGACAGGTGGGACGCCGGCCGTCTCGAACCAGCTTTCCCAGTTGATCATTGCTCGCTCGTCGGTGATCGCGCAGGTCTGGGCAAGGTCCTCGATCGACTTCAGTTTTTGGGCAATCGCCGGCGCGCAGACCGGGAAGACTTCCTGCGCCAAGAGCAGTTCCGTGCGCCCGCCCGGCCATTTGCCGTCGCCAAGCCGGATGGCGATGTCGATGTCTGAGTGATCGAGATTGACCAGCCGCACCGAAGCGTCGATGCGCAGCAGCACGTTGGGATGCCGGTCGAAGTGGCGAGATAGTCTGGGCAACAGCCACTTCGAGGCAAAGGCCGGCGCCACCGAAACCACCAATGTGCATTGCGTAGCCTCGTCGGCCAGCGCCACGGCCTGGGAAAGCTCACGAAATCCAGCACCAAGGCGGGCCGCGAAGACGGCGCCGAATTCGGTCAGCACCAGACCGCTCGCCGTTCGCTCGAACAGCGCCTGGCCGAGCTGTTTTTCGGTACGGCTTATCTGCTGGCTGACGGCGCTGACGGAAACGTTGAGCTCACCGGCGGCCGCCGCCAGCGATCCGAGACGGGCAACGGTTTCGACGGCGCGCAGGCCGTTGAGGTGGACGCGGTTGAGCATGGCCATTGAGTTTTTCTAAACTGATCCGGCTGAAATCTCAATTGAAAGGCATGTCGAAACGGCGGATTTTATCGGAAGAGACAGACCTGTGGAGCCGGAAATGCTGAGGATCTTGTCGTCGTCGCTGAAGGTCTTTTTCGCTGCGAGTACGCCGTATGAGCCGCACCCGGACAGCGAAACGCAGAGATGGCTGACCGATCCGCTTTCGCATCCGGTGCTGAACACCATGTCGGAACGCGAACTGGGCGATGTGCCGTTCAGGCTGACGGCACGGCGGACAGTGCACGAGACGGCCCCGTTGCACGCCGGCGGCCGCTGCTGAGCAGCCGCCAAGCGTTCCGGCTTGAGGAAAGTCGAGGCGAGCACCACGTCCCGCGCACGCGCTGGCCCAACAGATGGCGATTGTTTCAGCGACCCCTGCACTTATTGTGCAGTGCAATGACATCAGCCACCTCGACAGCGCTGCGTTTCGCCTTCGCCGGCATGATTGCCATGGCGGTTGCCATGGGCATCGGCCGTTTCGTCTACACGCCGATCCTGCCCGGCATGATGCAGGAATTGCATCTGTCGCCTGCCGATGCCGGTTGGATCGCGTCGGCCAATTATCTCGGTTATCTCGTCGGCGCGTTGGCAGCGGCGGGCGGCTGGGCGCATGGGCGCGAGCGCCTGCTGATGCTGGCGGGGCTTGGCGCCAGTACGGTCCTTGCCGCGCTGATGGGGCTGACCGAAGCGATGACGGCCTTTCTCGCTATCCGCTTTCTGGCCGGTCTGGCCAGCGCCTTCGTCATGGTGTTCATGGCCAGCATCGTTTTCAGCCACATCGCGGCTGCCGGTCGCAACGACCTGCAGGCCTGGCATTTCGGCGGCGTCGGGCTCGGCATAGCGGCATCGGCGGCGATGATGGCGGTGCTGGTCGCCGAGCATTCGGGCTGGGCTGCAGGCTGGCTGTGGTCGGCGGCGATTTCGGCCTGTGGTTTCGTCCTCGTTGCGCTGTTGGCCAATGAGGGTCCGCTCGGCAACGGCGAAGCCACCCGCGAGCCGGCACTGCGGATGGACCGGTCGTTGGTCAAGGTCATCGTCGCCTACGGCCTGTTCGGCTTTGGCTATGTGGTGACGGCGACATTCCTGGTCGCCATCGTCCGGCAAGGCGGCGGCAGCCGCGTCTTCGAGGCCATGGTGTGGATGGTCGCCGGTCTTGCGGGCTTTCCCTCAGTCTGGCTCTGGCAGAAGATCGCGGCCCGGACCGGCCTTTATGCCGCCTATGCGCTGGCGTGCTTCATCGAAGTTGCCGGCGTCACCGCCAGCGTCGCCATCGGCGGCGCCACCGGGCCGCTGCTTGCCGGCGTGCTGCTCGGTGGCACCTTCATTGCCATCACCGCATTTGGCCTGCAGGCCGCCCGGCAGCAGGCGCCAAGCGCGCCGCGGCGGATATTCGCCCTGATGACGGCTGCGTTCGGCCTTGGCCAGATCATCGGGCCGGTCGCCGCCGGGTTTCTGGCGCAGATGTCCGGCGATTTCTTCCTCGCCTCGATCACAGCCGCGATCGTGCTGGTCGTCTCCGGCGCCATCACATGGTCGGCTGCGCCAAAATCGCCATGATTGTGAGCTTGCTGTGCCGGGCATCGGGCACGGGCATTTTCTTTCCCACTAATGTGTGACTTTATGCCCGCTGTCGTCAGCTGATTTGTGCCTAGATCGAGGAATTCGCCACAGTGTTCGTATCCTTTTTCCCGCAGCCGAAGCTGTTCTTCACTTCGGCCGCCGTCTGGAGCCTTGCGGCGATCCTGTTCTGGTTCTTCGGTGGTGAACAATTAGGTACGGTTTTCGGATTGCCGCCCGCCGCGGCCGGCGCGCCGCCCATCATCGGCATCGCCATCCTCGTATCGAAGCCGTTCCTCTGGTTCTATCTCTATTTCGCGTTCTGCGTGCTCGTCTTCTACGCATTCTGGAGCTGGTATTCGCCGCATCCATGGCAACGCTGGTCGATCCTGATGACCGCGGTCATCCTGTTCTTCATCTATTTCAATGTGCAGGTCAGCGTCGCCGTCAACGCCTGGTATGGGCCTTTCTTCGACTATGTGCAGGGGCTAATGTCGGGGACTGGAAAGTCGACCAACAGCGAATTTTATATCGGATTGGCTGATTTTTCGTGGCTCGCCCTGGTCGGCATGAATGTGCAGGTGGTCAACGCCTTCATCGTCAGTCACTGGATCTTCCGTTGGCGCACGGCGATGAACAACTACTTCGTCGAGAATTGGGGCAGGCTACGCCATATCGAGGGTGCCTCGCAGCGCATCCAGGAAGACACGATGCGGTTCTCGCAGATCATGGAAGATCTCGGCTCCAGCTTCGTCCAGTCGATTATGACGTTGATCGCATTCCTGCCGGTCATGATCCAGTTGCAGGCCCATATCACCGAGTTGCCGATTATCGGCGCGATTCCACAGCCATTGGTTGTCGCAGCCCTTGCCTGGTGTCTGTTCGGGACGATCTCGGTCATGGTTGCAGGTCTGAAACTTCCAGGGCTGCAGTTCCGCAACCAGCGCGTTGAGGCAGCCTACCGCAAGGAACTCGTCTACGGCGAGGATCACGCGGACCGGGCCCAGCCGGCCACCACGGCCGAGCTGTTCGAGAATGTTCGCCACAATTATTTCAGGCTCTATTTCCACTACATCTATTTCAACGTCGTCCGTTACACCTACCTGCAGGCCGACAACATTTTCTCGCTGCTGATCCTCGGTCCCTCGCTGGTGGCGCACAAGATCACGTTCGGCGCGCTGAACCAGATTTCGAACGCATTCGGCAAGGTGACCGGTTCACTGCAGTTTCTGCTCACCTCCTGGTCGACCATCGTCGAGCTGCAATCGGTCCACAAGCGCCTGCGCGCCTTCGAGGCGACGCTGCAAGGCGAGCCGCTGCCCGATATCGACCAGCGCTATCTGGCAAGGCAGGGCGCTGAGGATCCGGCCTAAAGATCGAGGTTGGAAACGAACCGGGTTGGCGGCTCAGCCGCCGACCGAGACCTGCCTCTGGCCGGCATCCTGGCGCGAAACATAATCGCGAAAACTGATGCATTCGACATCGGCCTTGACGCAGACCTCGCCGGCAAAGCGCTCCAGCGCGTTCCAGTAGGCGCCGTCATTCATCAGCGCGAAGTGGAAGCCGAGCTCCAGCGGAATGCGCTTGCCGGCATACTGCTTGTCGAAGGCGGCGCGGAAGGCATCATAGGTCCGGTTGGCGAACTCGCCCGCTTGGCTTGGCCGTTCGAAGCCGCCGGAATGCCTGACATAGAGATTGTAGTCCATGGCGATCACCGGCCGTGACTTCGGTCCTTCTGGAATCTGCGGCAGCGAAAAGTGCATGACGCCGTTGCTGGCCGTCGGTCGGGCGGGGCCCTGCGAGACGCCGCTGGCGTCGAATTGATAGCCGGCGGCCGGCAGCGCTTCATAGAGCGCCTTGCCCGTCGACAGATACGGCGCGCGAAAACCGACAACCGCATGCCGTGCGAAATCGCGCCAGCCCTCAGGCTCGGGCGCAATGCCGTTGATGGCATAGGCGTTCTCGAGAATGTGCTCGAACGAACCGAACTCTTTCAGCCAGTCGGCCTTGCTCCAGTCCTTGCCGTCGAAATGGCCGCAGCCATGGCTGGCGATGTCGTGGCCCTCATGCGCGGCAAGCCCGATCTGCTCGAGCCGGTCGGTGACTTCCTGTTTCGAGGCGGCAAAGCCGATATTGGATTTCCCGGCGCTTCTGCCGGGTGCGGTGTATTCCTTGCGTGTTTCCGTCGACAGCAGGAAGACGCAGGACAGAAAATAGGTGAAATGTGCCCCGGTGCGCTCAGCCAGTGCTCGACTGCGCTTCCACTGCGAAATGTCGCGGGCGCTGTCGAACGAGATGATGACGACCTGCTTGGGCTTTGCCGGCACCGGTGGCGCGGGCGGGTCGGCCAGAGCCACGCCGGCAGTGACGAGCGCGGCAAGCGAAAACGCAACAACGCGGAACGGACGAAGCATAGGAATCTGATCTTAACTCGGGGAACGTCTGCAAGCCGGCTATCGCCTAAATGTGGCGCGGGTGCGATGGGCCTCTTCGGCTGCTCGTCCGGGGCAAACATCCGTTTGCCCCGGACAATAGCGATTTTCCGGTCGAACCCCTTCCATGCCGGCAAAATTTCGCTAAAACGCGGGCTGACAAAGGCCCGACCGGGCAGGAATGGTTTGATTTGATGTCCGACGACAGTTTTATCCGTGAAGTCAACGACGAGATCCGTCGCGAACAGGCGCAGGCGCTGTGGGACCGTTTTGGCCCAGCCCTGATTGTCGTTGCGATCCTCGTGGTGCTCGGCACCGCAGCCTTCGTCGGCTATCGCTATTGGGACGAGACGCGCGCCAACCGCTCGGGCGATGCGTTCTCGCAGGCGCTGAAGCTTGCCAATGACGGCAAGAACGATGAGGCGCTGACCGCGCTCGATCAGTTGGAGAAGGATGGCTACGGCGCCTATCCGCTGCTCGCACGCATGCGCGGCGCGACCGTCAAGGCGAACAAGGGCGACGTTCCCGCCGCCGTCAAGGATTTCGACGAAGTCGCCGCCGACACGGCCATTCCCCAGAGCATTCGCGACATGGCGCGGCTGCGGGCAGCGCTGCTGCTCGTCGACCATGGCTCGTTCGCCGACGTGTCCAGCCGTATCGAAGCGCTGACATCCGACACCAACACGCTGCGCCACACGGCGCGCGAGGCGCTCGGCCTTTCCGCCTGGAAGGAAGGCAAGACGCAGGATGCGCTGAAACTGTTCGACCAGATCGCCGCCGATGACGGCGCCCCGCGCAACACCCGCGAGCGCGCAACATTGATGTCCGAGCTGATCCGCGGGTCGGGCAGTGCGTCGTGACCTTCAAAGTCGCCATCATCGGCAGACCTAACGTCGGCAAATCGACTCTCTTCAATCGGCTGGTGGGAAGAAAGCTGGCGCTTGTCGACGACACGCCGGGCGTCACCCGCGACCGTCGCGTCCACGCCGCCAAGCTCTACGACCTGCATTTCGATGTCATCGACACCGCCGGCTTCGAGGACGCTGGTGCCTCGACCTTGCCCGGCCGCATGCGTGCGCAGACCGAGATCGCTATCCGCGAGGCCGACCTGATCTTCTTCACCATCGATGCCAAGTCCGGCCTTTTGCCTGACGACAGGACCTTCGCCGAGATCGTGCGCAAGTCCGGCAAGCCGGTCGTGCTGGTCGCCAACAAGGCCGAGGCGAAGGGCGCCCAGGGCGGTATGCTGGAAGCCTGGGAGCTCGGCCTTGGCGAGCCGATCCCGGTTTCGGCCGAGCATGGCCAGGGCATGCCCGATTTGCGCGACGCCGTGATCGGCGCGCTCGGCGAAGCGCGCGCCTTCGGCGAAGACGAAGATGGCGAAGACGAAGAGATCGCTGCCGGCGAGGTGCTGATCGGCGAGGATATCGCCGATCCGGATGCCGAGCACACCTATGACGACACCAAACCGATGCGCATCGCCGTCGTCGGCCGTCCCAATGCCGGCAAGTCGACGCTGATCAACGCGCTGATCGGCGAAGAGCGGCTGCTCACCGGACCGGAAGCCGGCATCACCCGTGATTCGATCTCGGTCGATTGGGATTGGCATGGCCGCCGCCTGAAGCTGTTCGATACGGCCGGCATGCGCCGCAAGGCCAGGATTCACGAAAAGCTCGAAGTGATGTCGGTGCAGGACGGCCTGCGCGCCATCCGCTTCGCCGAGATCGTCATCATCGTGCTCGACGCCACCATTCCCTTCGAGAAGCAGGATCTGCAGATCGCCGACCTGATCATCAGGGAAGGCCGGGCGCCGGTGATCGCCTTCAACAAATGGGACCTGATCGACCATCCCCAGGAGCTTCTGGCCGAACTGCGCGAGAAGACGGAACGGCTTCTTCCCCAGGCGCGCGGCCTGCAGGCCGTACCTGTCTCCGGCGAGACCGGGCGCGGCCTCGACAAGCTGATGGATGCCGTCATCAGGACCCACAAGGTATGGAACAGCCGCGTCTCGACTGGCAAGCTCAACCGCTGGCTGGAAGGCATCCTGGCACACCATCCGCCGCCTGCCGTGGCAGGGCGCCGGCTGAAGGTCAAATACGTCACCCAGGCCAAGACCCGGCCGCCGGGTTTCGTTGTCCAGTGCTCGCGGCCCGATGCGATGCCGCAATCCTATGTCCGCTATCTCTCCAACAGCCTGCGCGAAGCCTTCGATATGCCCGGCGTGCCGATCCGCATCGCGCTGCGCACGTCGGACAATCCGTTCGCCGGCAGGTCGAACAAGCGTAAATAAGCGGTCGGGCGCTGGATACCTGTTCCGGCTGTCTAAGCGACCTCCTTCAACCGCTCGTCCCGTGGCAGCGCCTGCAACGCCGCCTGCAGCAATATGTCGGCCAGCCGCGCTGCCACCGGATCCAGTTCAGCATCCTTCTGGTGCAGCACCAACGCCATTTTGGGCAATGCCGGCAGCCCGGCGATCTCCGGCGTCATCGCGCTGACGCTGGCCGGCAGGCCGATGTCGGTGCGGATTGTCAGCCCCAGCCCCGCCGCCACGGCTGCCCAGATGCCGCCAAGGCTCGGGCTGGAAAAGGCCATCCGCCACGACAGGCCGGCGCGGTCGAGCGTTTCGGTTGCCACCGTGCGCAGAAGGCATGGCGCTTCGAGCGCCACCAGCGGCAGCGGCTCACTGTTGCGCAGGCTGGTCTCGATACGCTTTGCCGGCCCGATCCAGCGCATCGGCACATCGGCGACATGCTGGCTGTAGGGCAGCGTTTCGCCGCAGTGCCAGGCGAGCGCGATATCGAGGCTGCCTGACAGGACCCTTTCGGCAAGGTCGTGGCTGCGTGCGATCCTGGCTTCGATCTTCACCTTGGGGTGCGCCCGGGCAAATCGGCCGAGCACGTCCGGCAGCACCGCCTCGCCGAAATCTTCCTGCAAGCCGAGCCGTACCCAGCCTTCCAGCTCGACACCGTGGATGGCGGATGCCGCCTCGTCATTCAATTCGATCAGCCTGCGCGCATAGCCGAGCATGGTCTCGCCTGCCTCGGTCAAAGCGAGGCCGCGTCCTGATTTGCGGAAGATCGGCGTCGCCGCCTGTTCTTCCAGTTTCTTCAATTGCGCGCTGACCGCCGACGTCGACCGGCCAAGCCGGTCAGCGGCCTTGGCAAAGCTACCCAGCTCCATGCCGGTGACGAAACTGCGCAGGACGTCGAGGTCGAATGTCACGCGTCGCATGTTGGAAGTCCCGATTTTCAGGATTGTAAGTTCAAAACTTCCTGATTTTCAGGACGAAATTATGGCGGTAGGGACAGATCGTCAAGGCCGGACCGCTGGCCAGCACGGGAAATGAAGTCATGTCCGCCATTGTCAATTGCACCGACCGGCAGCCGTCGGAACTTCTGGAAGATACCGGTTCCACCGGGAGGGTGTTCACGCCGGGCCATCGCTGGAAAGTCCTGGGCATCGGCGTTGCCGCCAATGCCGCCTTCTCGGCTACGTTCTCCGGCATCCCGGCGACGGCGGTCGTTCTTCGCCAGGGCTATCACCTAGGCAATGCCGAACTCGGTCTGGCGCTCGGCCTTCTCGGGCTTGGGGTCGCGCTCAGCGAACTGCCCTGGGGCTTGCTCACCGATCGCTGGGGCGACCGCCGCGTGCTGTTGATCGGGCTCGGCGCGACGGCGGCGTGGCTCCTGGTCATGGCGATGCTGGTCGTGCCGACAAGGACCGGTACTCCCGATGTCACGCTGCTCTCCACGAGCCTATTCATCACCGGATTGCTCGGCGGCAGCGTCAACGGTTCGAGCGGCCGCGCCATCATGGGCTGGTTCCGGGAAAACGAGCGCGGCTTCGCCATGAGCATCAGGCAGACGGCGGTGCCGCTTGGCGGCGGCCTTGGCGCGCTCGTGCTGCCCTCGCTTGCGCTGGCTTTCGGCTTTGCCGCGGTGTTCGGAGTCCTGGCGGGTGCATCCGCTCTGTCTGCCCTGTTCGCCTGGCGCTGGCTGCACGAGCCGCCGACGGCGGGCGAGGGCCATCCCGCTTCGGCTGTGGCCGGACCGGCGCCGCTGCGCAATCGCGACGTCTGGCGTATCGCGACCGCCATCGGCCTGCTCTGCTTTCCGCAGGTGGCCGTGCTCACCTTCGCCTCCGTATTCCTGCACGACTTCGTTGGGTTGGGAACGGCGGCAATCAGTGCCAGCCTCGCCGCGGTGCAGATCAGCGCCATGGTCATGCGCATCTGGAGCGGCCGCTTCACCGACCGTTATGGCAACCGCCGCCAATTTCTTCGCCTGTGCAGCGCGTTCAGCGCCCTTGCCTTCGCCATGCTTTGGCTGCTGGTCCTGTTCGGCCCAACCATTCCGGGCGGCCAGCTCATCTGGTCGGCGGTTCTTCCGGTCGTGCTTATTGTCGCAGGCATCTCTGTCTCCGCCTGGCACGGCGTCGCCTACACCGAGCTTGCCACCCTTGCCGGCGCCGGCCATGTCGGAACCGCGCTCAGCCTTGCCAACACCTTTGTTTTCGTCGGCTTCTTCCTGGTGCCGGTGGCCATTCCGGGGCTCTTGCACCTCTGGTCCTGGTCCGGCGTCTGGCTGGCGGCCGCCATCTGCGCGCTGATCGCCCGGCCGATCTTCCTGCGCCCGGCCTGAATGGTCCGGCCGCAAAATCGCCCGACTTCGCAACCACGACCTCGGGCCGACCGGGAAAACCCGATCGAATCCGTTAACGTCCCATCAAGGTTAATGCATCATTTTGCTCTCCAGTGGGGTCTGTAGCGTTCCTGGAGAGAGTTCCGTGCATCGACGTGTGTTGAAGCGGCTGGTTGCCGCCGCCGGTGAGAGAAAACGTGGCTTTCTGGGTCCGCTCGTCATCGGTTTCGGCATCTGGATCGGCTTTCCGACCGTCGCCGCCTATCAGGACATGACGAGCCTCGTTTCCGGCCTCGAAGCATCGAGCACGCGCTGGAATTCCTATGTCGAGAAATCCGTCGCCGGCTCGACCCACGCGGCCGAGATGCCCTTTGTCGATTCCGATGTCACCGGCTCCATTTCCGGATCGGGCGTCCACCTGGCCGGTGTCGGCAACGTGTCGTTTCGCGGCAAGGGCGGCAAGGTCAGCGCCACGCCCGATGAGGACCGCGTCGTGCGCGCCGAGAAGAAAGGGCGCATCGTCCAGATGTCTCCCGTCGCACCCCCGAAGAACTTCAACGCCGGCTCGATCTTCGAGCGCACCTCCTCCTTGCTGCGACCCAGCATGGACAGCGGCCTGAAAATGGCTTTCGCCAAGCCGCAGATCAAAGGCAAGGAAATCCAGATCGCCGCGGCATTCCATGCGCGCGAGGACAAGAAGCCGGATCCCGGCGTGCCGGCCATGCTGGCGGCGCTGGTCAACAACGACCATCCGGATGTGCTGGCCACCGCCTATGCGCAATCCGAGCCGGACTATGCCAAGGCATCGCCCTTCGAGGCCCTGCTTCAGGACGAGCAGCCCAATGAGGGCCGCTTCATTCCGCCGATGGCCAAGGGCGATCATTCGTGGATCCAGAACCCGCTGCCGGCGAGTGTCTTCTCCAAGAAGGAGCAGGCATGCCTTGCCAACGGAATCTATTTCGAGGCGAGGAGCGAATCCGTGCGCGGCCAAGCCGCTGTCGCTCAGGTCATCCTCAACCGCGTCCGCAATCCGACCTATCCGAATTCGATCTGCGGCGTCGTCTACCAGAACGACAGCTGGTTCAACCGTTGCCAGTTCTCCTTCGCCTGCGACGGCAGGAAGAAGCGCATCGATAGCCCAGCCGCCTACAAGACCGCCCAGGAGATCGCCATGGCCGTCACCGCCGGCAAGATCTTCATTCCGGAAGTCGGATCGTCGACCCACTACTATGCCCAATATGTCCACCCCGGCTGGGCGCGCACGATGCAGAAGATGACCAAGATCGGCCTGCATATCTTCTATCGGACCTATGGCGGCGGCTGGAGCTGAGTGCGGAGCAGCCGCTGATCCTTGATGTGGCGCGCAGCCGATCAAAGAGCCATTGCGCGGGGGATTCGCGCCATGCATCCTCGTCATCCTGGCGGGCACGATGTCGCACCTTCGTAATTCATTGATTTTATTGCCTAAAATACATGGCAATGAACTTCCGCCCGTGGCTTGACGGGCGCAAACCCTCTAACTATGTTGCCGGCGACTTTAGAAGCGGACGGACGGTGACGGTCTGACCGGGCAGGGGGGTTGCGATGGCCGACAAGAATGGGCCAGACGGAACCGGAGAAACCGGCCGCGGCAATCAGCATGAACCCGACATCCGCGACGACGATCTTGAGCGCCGCCGCCGTGACCTTGAAGCTTCGCTTGCGACAAGGCGGCCGGGCCGGCTCGAGGGGAAAGACGACGCGAAAGCGGGCAGTGTGGCCGGTTATGGTCAGGCGCTCAAACTCTCCAGCGAGTTTATCGCCGGGGTGGTGGTGGGTGCCGGCATCGGCTGGGTCATCGACCGTCTGGCGGGGACATCGCCATGGGGTCTGATCGTGTTTCTGCTGCTTGGTTTTGGCGCCGGAGTGCTCAATGTGATGCGTTCCGCCGGCGTCGTGGCAGAATTTGGACAGGGCGATAAATCGCGCCGTGGCCAAGACGACAAGAAATGACCGCGCACCATGTGCGGTAATGGTAACGAGGCCGTACGCGGCATTGACGGGGTTTGAACGTGGCAGCTGACAAGGTCGATCCGATCCACCAGTTCCATATCAACAAGCTGATTCCGATCGACATCGGCGGCTATGACCTGTCTTTCACCAATTCGGCGCTGTTCATGGTCGCAACCGTGATCGTCGCGGCTGGATTCCTGTTTCTCACGACGTCGAGCCGCAGCCTGGTTCCCGGGCGGCTTCAGTCGGTCTCCGAGATGGCGTACGAGTTTGTCGGCAACATGTTGCGCGACGCCGCCGGCACGCAGGGCATGAAGTTCTTCCCTCTCGTGTTCTCGCTGTTCATGTTCGTGCTCGTCGCCAATCTGCTTGGCCTGTTCCCCTATTTCTTCACCGTCACCAGCCACATTATCGTCACCTTCGGCCTTGCCGTGCTGGTGATCGCAACCGTGGTCGTCTACGGCTTCATGAAGCATGGTCTTGGCTTCCTGAAACTGTTCGTGCCGCACGGCGTGCCGGTCTTCCTGCTGCCTCTCGTGGTGCTGATCGAAGTAATCTCCTTCGTGTCGCGCCCGGTCAGCCTCTCGGTTCGTCTGTTCGCCAACATGCTCGCCGGCCACATCACGCTGAAGGTGTTCTCCGGCTTCGTCGTCAGCCTGAGCGCGCTCGGCGCGGTTGGCGTCGCCGGCTCGATCCTGCCTCTGGCGATGGCGGTGGCGCTGACGGCACTGGAACTGCTGGTCGCCTTCCTGCAGGCCTACGTCTTTGCCGTGTTGACCTGCATGTATCTCAACGACGCCCTGCATCCAGGGCACTAGGTCCAAAAGTTTCCGGCCCAAAGATTTCCAACATTGGCGCCGGATGGAATCGCAACGGAATTTTAGATCCAAAGGAGTTGAACAAATGGACGCAGAAGCAGCAAAGTACATCGGCGCCGGCATCGCTTGCCTGGGCATGGGTGGCGCGGGCATTGGCCTCGGCAACATCTTCGGCAGCTACCTGGCGGGCGCACTGCGCAACCCGTCGGCCGCCGATGGCCAGTTCGGCCGTCTGATCTTCGGCTTTGCCGTGACCGAAGCTCTGGGCATCTTCTCGCTTCTCATCGCGCTTCTGGCCCTGTTCGGCTGAGCACTCGGGAAGATTGGACAGGCCGGCCGCGCAAGCGGCGGGCCTGAATTTCGGGGATAGTCCATGTTCGTGACATCTGCCTTTGCGCAAGAGTCCGCGCCATCAGCCGATACCAGCCACGCTGCGACGGAAGGCGACACGCATTCCGGCACCAGCGTGCCTGCTGAAGCGCATGGCACGTTTCCGCCATTCGATCCGGCGACGTTCCCGTCGCAGCTTCTGTGGCTGGCGATCACCTTCGGGCTGTTCTATCTCTTCCTGAAGCGGGTGGTGATGCCGCGCGTCGGCGGCATCATCGATGTCCGCAACGATCGCATCACGCAGGACCTCGACCAGGCGGCCAGGTTGAAGGGCGAGGCCGACGCCGCCGTTGCTGCCTACGAGCAGGAACTGGCGGAAGCCAAGACCAAGGCCAACGCGATCGGCCAGCAGGCCAACGACGCTGCCAAGGCCGAGGCCGACACCGCTCGCAAGAAGGTCGAGGCTGCGCTCGACGCGAAGCTTGGCGAAGCCGAAGCCCGCATTTCTTCCATCAAGGCCAATGCCATGAAGGAAGTCGGCAGCATCGCCGAGGACACCGCTTCGGCGATCGTCGAGGCTCTGGTTGGCGGCAAGGCCAGCAAGGCCGAGATCGCGGCCGCGGTCAAATCCGTGGCCCGGTGAGGAGCGCATCATGGATTACACATCTCTCGCGACGCTCTGGGCCACGATAGCCCTGATCATCTTCCTCGGCGTTGCCGTCTACATCAAGGTGCCTGGCATGATCGCCAAGGCGCTCGACGCCCGTGCCGCCAGGATCAGCAATGAACTGGACGAAGCGCGCCGGCTGCGCGAGGAGGCCCAGCAGCTGCTCGGCCAGTACCAGCGCAAGCGCAAGGAAGCCGAGCAGGAGGCCGCCGACATCGTCGCTGCCGCCAAGCGCGAAGCCGACATGCTTGCCGCCGACGCGCATAAGAAGACCGAGGACTATGTCGTCAGGCGCACCGCGCTTGCCGAACAGAAGATCGGTCAGGCCGAGCGTGATGCCATCAGCGAAGTGCGCGCCAGCGCCGTCGACATCGCCGTCGAGGCAGCACGCGCGCTGCTTGCCGGCAAGATCGACGCCAAGGCCGGTGCAGATCTGTTCAAGGCTTCGCTCGCGGACGTGAAGTCGAAGCTGAATTAGGCGGTTCGTCTAGCCAGTCATCGAAAGCCGCCCGGGCAACCCGGCGGCTTTTTTGTTGCGGCGCTGAAGCTGCCAATCTCCCCCCTCGTGGGGGAGATGCCCGGCAGGGCAGAGGGGGGCGTGAAGGAACGCTAACCTTTGTTGTCCTAAGGTCTATCGGGACAAGCCTGAGGGCATAACTGCAATCGATTGAGAGGCCGGCGGGACAGCGCCCCCCTCTGTCCTACCGGACATCTCCCCCACAAGGGGGGAGATTGGCTTGTCGTCGTCGTCGCTCAATCCAGCCCGGCGAAGCTCTCTTCTTCCACCACGTCCACCTCGGCCCCACCCAGCCGGAATGGCGCAAACGACACGCGGTGCAGCCGCGCCACCGGGCCATGCGCTTCGATCGCGGTGCGATGACGAACCGTGGCGTAGCCCATATGGACTTCGAACCCGTAGCGGTCGTGATGGTTGCCGCAGCCGCACATCATGCGGTCGCGCATCACCTTGGCGACGATCGAGGCGGCGGCGATCGACTGCGAACGCTGGTCGCCCTTGATCAGCGCGCGCCCTTCACAAGGCAGTCCCGGCGGCACGTCGCGTCCATCGGCAAGCGCAAGCTTCGGCCGGACCGACAGCCCTACCAGCGCGCGCCGCATGGCTTCCAGGCTTGCCTTGAGGATGTTGCTGCCGTCGATGCCCTCGGCGCTGATGGAGGCCATCGAGACCGCCTGTGCGGAGCCGAGAATGCGCAGGAACAGGGCCTCACGCTGTAAATGGCTGAGGCGTTTGGAATCGTCGAGGCCGTCGGGAATGTTGGCGGGATCGAGCACCACCGCTGCGGCGACCACCGGCCCGGCCAGGGGGCCGCGGCCTGCCTCGTCCATCCCGGCGACCGGCCACAGGCCCTCCGCCATCGCCTTCGTCTCGAAGGAGAAGTCGGGCTTCTCGATGATCTCAAAGAGAGGCGGAGAATCAGAACGCGCGCGAGCCATGTTGCGGCGAGGTTCGCATCGGCTCCGATTCTCCGCAAGTCCCTCCGGGTCGGGTGGGGCGCCGGACCGGGAGGGCACCGTCTGCAGGCCGGGGCAGGCCGGACGGGATTCTTGGTGCGCGACGGATCAATCCATCGCGACGAATTGTCTCTTCAAAGCAGCGTCAGTTGCACCTGGTCTTTCCCGGCGGCAACGAACTGATCGGTCCGCAGCGTGCGCCGTTCGGCATTGAGACCAAGCCGCTTGGCTGTGATCTCGAAGCGCCGGCCGATCTGCCAGGCATAGGGACCGGCGCCCTTCATGCGCTTGCCCCATTCCGAATCGTAGTCTTTGCCGTCACGCATGGAGCGGACAAGCGACATCACATGGCGGTAACGGTCGGGATAATGGCGCAGCAGCCAGTCCTTGAAGATCGGGCTGACCTCCAGCGGCAGCCGCAGGATCACATAACCCGCCTCGCGCGCGCCGGCCGCACGTGCCGAATCGAGGATGCGTTCCATCTCCGGATCAGTCAGGCCCGGAATGATCGGAGCCACCATGACCGACGCCGGAATGCCGGCATCCGAAAGCTGCCGGATCGCTTCCAGCCGCTTGGTCGGCGTCGACGCGCGCGGCTCCATGGTGCGCGCCAGCATGCGGTCGAGCGTCGTCACCGACAGCGCCACCTTGGCGAGCCCTCGTTCGGCCATGCGCGACAGGATATCGATATCGCGCGTCACCAGGGCGGACTTTGTCACGATGCCGACCGGATGGCCGCGCGCTTCCAGCACTTCGAGGATTTCGCGCATGATCCGGTATTGCTTCTCGATCGGCTGGTAGGGGTCGGTGTTGGTGCCGATGGCGATGGTGCGCGGCTGATAGCTGTCCTTCGAAAGCTCCTTGTCGAGCAAGCGCGCCGCATCAGGTTTGGCGAACAGCTTCGATTCGAAATCCAGACCCGGCGACAGGCCCATGAACGCGTGCGTCGGGCGGGCAAAGCAATAGACGCAGCCATGCTCGCAGCCGCGATAAGGGTTGATGGAACGGTCGAAGGAAATGTCGGGCGATTCGTTGCGGGTGATGATGGTGCGCGGCTTCTCGACCTGCACTTCGGTCTTGAAGGGGGGCAGTTCTTCCAGCGAATTCCAGCCATCGTCGAACACGTGCCGGCTGACTGGCTCGAATCGGCCGGACGGGTTGATGCCGGCCGACCTGCCGCGGTTGCGGTCCGGGCGGACACGCATGCCGCTCTGCTCGACCATCGCATTGGCCATCTCGGCTCTTCCTGCTCCGAAAGCTGCAATGTCGGCGCGCACGATCTGTTCCATTTTCGCCCGCTCCCAGGGACTGTCCGTGTTGTGTCGAATCGCTCTGTTCATGAAATTATTCCTATTTCATCGATGAGAACAAAGCAAGAACTTTCTATGGTGCGATGCAAAACTGGCGCTGTGCGGCGCTTTCCGCTATTCGGCTAAGGATGCTCAGTGTTCTCATCGAAACCCGCAATGACGAGGAGGGCCTCGCCCGCACGCTCGCCTCGCTGATTGGCGGCGCGGTCGAAGGCGTGGTGCGTGAAGTCATCGTCTGCGACACAGGCTCCGCCGACCAGACGCATCGTGTGGCCGAGCATGCCGGCTGTCAGTACGTGACCGGCGGTGTCGCTGCCGGCATCCGCCAGGCCAAGGGGGACTGGTTGCTGCTCCTGGAACCGGGCGCGCGGTTGGTGGAGGGCTGGATCGATGAGGTTGTCGCGCATACGGCCAGGCAGACCATGGCCGCACGGTTTTCGCGCACGCGGGCCAGCCGCACGCCATTCCTGGCACGGGTCTTTTCGGGAAACCGCGCCCTGGCCGACGGATTGCTGATCAGCAAGCGTCAGGCGGCGGCCGCGGCCAAGAGTGCCGGCAGTGCTGAGGCCATCGCCCGCGGCCTCGCAACGAAGCGGCTCGACGCCGAGATCTGGATGGCGCCCGCCAAGCAGGAACGCCGCTCCTCGACATGATTTTTTGCAGCTGCTCAGGCCATTGTGCATTGCACAAAATCTGACGCGGGGTTAGCGTCCGTTCAAGCGGGAATTGGGTTTGGGACATGCCGAGTGGCGAGCACCGATGCGGCATCGGTGGTGCTCTCATAGCCGAGGACCCAATGAAGCTTTCAACCCCCGACACATCCGGCGCGGCCAGTCTCGAGGCTATTGCGCGCGACGGCAGTCTGTTGCGACGCATCGCGGTGCGCATTCCGACCTATCTCAAGGACCTGCGCGAAAACCCCGCCTGGCTGCCGATGTTCGTGCTGGCGCGCACAATGCCTGGACGCCGCATGCATTGGCTGGGCGCAAAACGCGCCCGCCCGGTCGCCAATGCCGGGGATACGATGTTTGCCGGTGTCGAACGGGGAGCGGTCGTCGATGCGTTGCGCTCCGACGGGCTGTTCTCAGGCTTGGTCCTGCCGCCTGATATCCATGAAGAGATCGCCGACTTCGCCGGGCGCACGCCTTGCTTCGGCAATTTCGACCGCCGTCTCGAATTCATGCCGGGGGAACATGCCGAGGCCGAGAAACGCCTTGGCCGCTCGCTGCTCAGCGGGCATTTTTTCGAGCGCATCCTCGACTGCCCGGCGGCGCTTGCCATCCAGCGCGATCCGCTGCTTCTGGATATTGCCGCGCACTATCTCGGCGGCCAGGCAAAACTGATCACGACGCGCGTCTGGTGGAGTTTTCTAACCGGTGCCGCTTCGGATGCCGACAAGAACCTCGCCTCGCTCGGCAAGTATCATTTCGACCTCGATGATTGGCGCATGCTGAAATTCTTCTTCTACCTCAAGCCGGTCGACGCCGACACCGGTCCGCATGTCTATGTCAGGGGCAGCCACAAGCGCCGCAGCCTCAAGCACCAGCTCACGCTTCTGGTTGGCCACCCCGCGCAACAGGTCCTGGATGTCTATGGCGAGCAGAGCCCGGTGACGCTGACCGGCGAGGCCGGTCTCGGTTTCGTCGAGGACCCTTTTGGCTTCCATATGGGCACCGTGCCGGCACGCACGCCCCGACTGATGATGGAAGTCGGCTTCGGCGTCTCGCCGCCGTCGCGCCGGCGGTTTCATGGCGAGCCGGTCATCCGCTGAGAGCGACGCTTGCCTCGGCTTTACGGAGCTGATTTGCCGCGCCGCAAATGCTCGTCCAGGCGCGGCATGATCTCGACGAAGTTGCACGGCATATGCCGGTAGTCGAGCTGTGCCTTCAGGATGCCGTCCCACGCGTCCTTGCAGGCGCCTGGCGAACCCGGCAGCACGAAGACGAAGGTGGCGTTGACGACGCCGCCGGTCGCCCGGCTCTGGATCGTCGAGGTGCCGATCTTGTCGTAGGAGATCCGGTGGAACACTTCCGAAAAGCCATCCATGCGCTTTTCGAAGATCGGCTCCAGCGCGTCCGGCGTCACGTCACGGCCGGTGAAACCGGTGCCGCCGGTGGTGATGACGACATCGATATTCTTGTCCCGCGACCACGCCAGAACCGTGTCGCGGATTTTTTCCCGATCGTCGGTGACGATATCGCGGGCCGCCAGCATATGGCCGGCCTCGGTGATGCGGTCGGCCAGCGTCTGGCCGGATTTGTCGTCGGCGAGGCTGCGCGTATCTGAAACGGTCAGCACCGCGATGCGCACGGGAATGAAGGAGCGGCTCTCGTCAATTCTGGCCATCAGATACCTCCGATGCGATGCTGCGCGTCGCCGCGACGAACCAGTCGGGCTGGCGGCCGCGGATTTCGGCGGCGGCGCGCTTGGCGACATTGCCGGTCTCGAACAGGCCGAAGCAGGTGGCGCCGGACCCGGACATCCGTGAAAAACCGGATCCGGCCTTGTTCAGCCAGGAAAGCGCCCTGCCGATAGCCGGCTGCATCGCCAGCGCGGCGGGCTCGAGGTCGTTGCGGGTGATCTCCAGCCAGTTGCGCAGGCTATGAAAATCGATGCTGCGCGGCAGCGGCGGCAAGGCCTCATTGTCGCGCCGGGAAAGCGCCGCAAAGACGTCCGCCGTCGAGACCGGGGTGCCCGGATTGACCAGCACCAGGCCAAGCGCCGAAAAATCCGGCACCATCGACAGTTCATCTCCGATGCCGCGCGCGACCAGAGGTCTGGCCGCCAGGCACATCGGCACATCGGCGCCGAGCGAGAGGCCGATCCGCGCCAGCTCTGCGCCGTCTATATCCAGGCCCCATGTCTCCACCAGCCCGCGCAGCACGGTCGCCGCGTCGCTCGAACCGCCGCCGACGCCGGAGGCGACCGGCAGGTTCTTTTCCAGCCGGATAGCGACCGGCGGTGTTCTCTCGTGCCCGACCGCCTGTCGCAGGGCATCGCGCGCCCTAGGCACCAGATTGCTGGCGTCGAGAGGAACCGCCGGGGCGTAGCGGCCGGACACGGTAAATTCATCGCTGTCGGCAGGCGCGATTTCGACCCTGTCGCCAAACCGCGTGAACACCGCCAGGCTCTCGATCAGATGATAGCCGTCAGGGCGCCTGCCGGTGACATGCAGCGCAAGATTGATCTTGGCGTGCGCGTGCCAGCTACGCGACCCGATGTCGGTGTCCACAATGGTCTGCGAAATGGTGCTCAGTCCTTGGCCAGCCGGTACTCGCCGGTCTTCGGATCCTTGACCAAAGTGCCCATCGCGCCGTTGGCCGTCTGCTTTTCGGTACGCCGCACCTTGGCGGTCACGCGTTCGGCTTCGCGGATGAAGGTGCGGTAGCCGAAATAGGCGGCGACGCCAACGACGGTGAAGAAAATGATCTGCGGCATACCAAAACTCCTCCCACGCTGGGCCGGCGAAGGTGGCCGGTCGGGTCGGTTAAGCTCTCATGCTAGACGCTTTTGCCGGGTTTTCAAAGCTCGAAGCGAGACCACAATGCGCGCTCTTCCGCCGCATCGATCAGGCCGCTGGCGGCAGCGCCTGCGATCTCGGGCGCTGAAAAGCCCTTGCTTGAGCCAAACAGGCCGAAGCGGCTGAGGAAACCGCGCGGTGTCGTGATCAGCCTGAGCTGGGTTTTCGCCCCGAAACGGGTCTTGAGCACCGTGCGCATGTCGCCGAGCGCATCGACCAGGCCGAGTTCAAGGCCCTTGATGCCGGTCCAGAACAGGCCGGTGAACAGGTCCGGGTCGTCTTTCAGTTTCGCGCCGCGCCGCTCCTTGACGAGGTCGATGAACGTGCCGTGCACCTCGAGCTGCAGCGCCTTCAGCCGCTCGACATCTTCCTTTTTCTCGGGCTTGAACGGGTCGAGCACCGCCTTGTTCTGGCCGGCGGTGTGGACGCGTCGCTCGATGCCGATCTTCTTCATCAGTTCCGGGAAGCCGAACGAAGCCGAGACCACGCCGATCGACCCGACGATGGAGGATGGGTCGGCGAAGATCTCATCACCGGCAACCGCGATCATGTAGCCACCCGACGCCGCCACGTCTTCGACGAAGACCAGTACCTTTCTGTTCTTTTCCGTGGCCAGGTCACGGATGCGCTTGAAGATCAGCCGCGACTGCACCGGCGAGCCGCCGGGCGAATTGATCGAGATGGCGACTGCCGGGGCGTCGTAGGAAAACGCCTTCTCAATGAGGCCAGCGGTGGAGGCCAGCGACAGGCTCGGCCGGAACTGGCCACCGCCTGCCATGATGGTGCCGTGCAGCCGGATGACCGGAATTGTGACGACGGTGGAGCGCCAGGATTTCGGCAGCAGGCGGTTGATAAGGCGTTTCACGAGGGCGCGGTCTCCGGTCGATAGGTTGCAGGCATGTAGGGATTTCCCGGCCAACGGCAATGTGGCCAGGCAGAATAGCTCAATCTCCAAACAGCGAGGCGAGGCCGTTGGTAATCATTTCGCTGCGCTCGTCAGGGCCGTTGCCTGATTGCGCGTGCAGCATCAGGGGCGGGCGGATGGCAAGCTTTCCCCGTGCCCCGAGCGCTGCCCGCACAACGATGCGGATTGCCGCGGCGTCTGGGCGAGGGTGGACGGCGAGCATTTCGGCATCGCCGAAGCGCCCTGCGATCGCATCGAGAATGGCGCCGAGCTGTTCGGGGCGGGCGATCACGGCAAGCCCGCCGCGCGGCCTGACCACCGCCGCCGCACTGCGGATCCAGCTCTCGAACACCCCGTCCTCCATGACATGGGCCTCTTTTCTGAGGCGATCGGGGGAGGCGCGGTCCCGGGGAGCGTTGAAGGGCGGGTTCATGATGACGAAGTCGAAATCATTGTCGGCGAGGCCGGCGGCCGCCCGCGCCCGGCCCGATACGGTGACATCGGCGACCAGCACGGAGGCGCGATCGCTCAGATGGGCATTGCCGGGATGGGCAAGGGTGGCTGCCGCGAAGGCCGCCATTTCCGGCGCGCGTTCGACAAGCACCGCCTCAGCGGCCGGGCAGCGCGACAGCACCGCCAGGCCGGCGGCCCCGGCACCGGCACCGAAATCGGCGAGACGACCGGCAAGAGAGGACGGCACGGAGGCCGCCAGCATCATCGCATCCATGCCGGCGCGATGACCGCCTTGCTTGGGCTGCACCAGCCAGAACCGGCCGCGATGGAAAGCGTCGACCGTATGGGCCGGCGTGTCCGGGACAAGGGCGGCGGGCGCGGCGGACATTATTTTCCGCGGATTTCGTTGGCGATGCCGGCATCCCTGAGGATGCGCCGTGCCGCGTCGGCCTGGTCGGCGTCGACCATGACGCGCTTCTGCAAAAGACCGATCGACCCTTCGAGAATGCTCATATTCTGGTCGGCGACAAAGCAGGCAATGCCGGCGTCGCGCATCAGCGATTCGACAAAGGAAATGATCACGGCATCGTTGGTGCGGACTAGTTCTATCATCGTATGAAACTCGCAGTTTGCGCTATTGATGTAAACGGGCAGGGGATTCCGGGGCAGAGCCGTTCCCTTGGGGTCGTTGACATTCTGTCGCCGCCGCCGCGCCAATTCGCCACTTGCCGTGCCCATGTCCGCCGCCCTAGAGTCCATACAGGGACTAAGGGTGCCGTCGCACGCTCTATACCAAGACGGGAGTGATTGTCGTGGGTGTCGTTCTCAACATCGAAAACGGGAAGCGGGAGCCCGCCTCCATCAAGGATCTGATCGATCTGACTGCCGCCGATATGGGGCGCGTCAATGAATTGATCCTGTCCAAGGCCGGCTCCGACGTCGAGATGATCCCGGAGGTCGCCAACCATCTGATCTCGTCCGGCGGCAAACGGCTGCGGCCGATGCTGACGCTGGCCGCAGCCCAGATGTTCGGCTATGCCGGCGAGGGCCACGTCAAGCTCGCCACCTCCGTCGAATTCATGCACACCGCGACGCTTCTGCACGACGATGTCGTCGACGAGAGCGGCATGCGCCGCGGCAAGAAGACCGCCCGCATGATCTGGGGCAACCAGGCAAGCGTGCTGGTCGGCGACTTCCTGCTCGGCCAGGCTTTCCGCATGATGGTCGATGTCGGCTCGCTCGAGGCGCTCGACATCCTGTCGAGTGCAGCCTCGATCATCGCCGAGGGCGAGGTCATGCAGCTTGCCGCCGCCAAGAACCTCGAAACCACCGAGGACGAGCATTTCGCCGTCATCAAGGCCAAGACCGCCGCACTTTTTTCGGCTGCTGCCGAGGTCGGCCCGGTCATCGCCCAGGCGACGCGCAACGATCGTGCGGCGCTGCGCTCCTATGGCATGAATCTCGGCCTGGCCTTCCAGCTGATCGACGACGCGCTGGACTATGGCGGCACCAGCAAGGATCTCGGCAAGAACGTCGGCGACGATTTCCGCGAGGGCAAGGTGACGCTTCCGGTCATTCTCGCCTATCGGCGCGGCACCAAGGCCGAGCGCACCTTCTGGAAGCGCGCCATCGAGGACAATGTCGCCGATGACGCCGGCCTGGAAAAGGCGACCGGCCTGATGACCCGCCACGGCGCCATTGCCGACACGATCGGACGCGCGCGCCATTTCGGCGAGATTGCCCGCGACGCGCTGGCGCCGCTCGAAGCGACGCCGCAGAAATCGGCGCTGATCGACGTCATCGATTTCTGCATCAGCCGGGTCAACTAAAGGCTGGACTTTCGCGACGCTATCTCTGGCCTGCGCTAAGAGGAAGTTTAGGAATTCGGTCCCGCCGTCTCGACAAGCCGCCCTGCCGCAAATTATCTATAAAACATGGCAAAGGGCACAGACGACACCATCGCGGTGCGCATCAGCAAGGTTCTGGCGGACCGCATCATTTCCGGTGCGATCGAGCCGGGGGCCAGGCTTCGGCAGGATCACATCGCCGAGGAATTCCAAACCAGCCATGTTCCGGTGCGCGAGGCCTTCCGCCGCCTCGAGGCGCAAGGGCTGGCCATCGGCGAACCGCGCCGCGGCGTGCGTGTCGCGTCTTTCGACCTGGGCGAGGTCAAGGAAGTCGCCGAAATGCGCGCCGCCCTTGAAGTGCTGGCGCTGCGCCACGCGGCGCCGCATCTGACATCGGCCATTCTCGATCTCGCCGAGGAGGCGTCCAAGGCTGGCGACAAGTCCCGCGATGTCCGGTCGTGGGAAGAGGCCAACCGCGCCTTCCACCGCTTGATCCTGTCGCCATGTGGCATGCCGCGCCTGCTCGCCACCATCAACGATCTGCACGCGGCAAGCGCCCGTTTCCTGTTCGCGGCATGGCGCTCGGAGTGGGAGACACGCACCGATCAGGACCATCGCGCGATCCTCGCCGCCTTGCGGCAGGGAAACACCGAATCGGCGGCCGTCACACTGGGGCGGCACGTCCAATGGATTGGCCGCAAGCCGGTCAGGACGGCTTCCGGAACGACGCGCGAAGCCTTCGCCATCGTAGGTTAGACGGCCTCCGCCAAAGCCAGGGCTTGCAATCTCCAGGGAAGTGTGGATTCGATAATAGATCGAAAACAGAAATTATCTATAATTTGAAATCGATCGAAGGAATCCCAATGACAGACGTCGCATTCTCGTCCAGCAAGCCGTCGTTCAGCCCGCTCCGGCTCCAGGATCGTTCTCTTGCCTGGCAGATTGGAGCCGTTGTGCTCGGCACCCTGTTCCTGGCGCTGTCATCCTACGTCGAAGTGCCGATGGTGCCGGTCCCGGTGACGATGCAGACCTTCGCCGTGACATTGGTCGGCGCGCTCTATGGCTGGCGGCTTGGCGCGCTCACCATCGCCGCCTGGCTGGTCGAGGGTGCGGTCGGCTTTCCCGTTCTGTCCGGAGGGGCAGCGGGTGCGGCGCATTTCGTCGGGCCGACGGCTGGCTATCTCTTCGCCTTCCCGCTTGTCGGCGCACTGGTCGGCTGGCTGGCCGAACGCGGCTGGAACGGCAAAAGGGTGATGCTTGCCTTCGTCGCCATGCTGCTTGGCAACCTTGCCTGCCTTGTGCTGGGCACAGCATGGCTTGCCGTCATGATTGGAGCCGAACAGGCCGTTACCTTCGGCTTCCTGCCGTTCATCGTCGGCGGCTTGCTCAAGTCGGCGCTGGGTGCCGCGACGCTCATGGCGCTTCGCGGCGGCAAGGCCAAGCTGGTCAATCCGTGACGATCAGGCTGCGCGCCCATCACCTCCTTTGCCTGCTCACCTATGTGGGCAAGGGATACAGCCCCGCCTTCACCGCCAATTATGATCGCGTAGCGGAGCGCCTGAGCCGGGGCGAGGACGTCCTCCTCGTTTCCGGCCCAGACGATGTCTGCGCCCCGTTGCTCGACGAGCCGGAACCGCACTGCCTCAACGAGAGCGTCGTCGAGCGGGACCGGCTCGCCGCGCAGGACGTGGAAGAATTGTTGGCACGGCCAATCCAGGTCGGCACCTGTGTTGATCTCGACACGGCGATGCTGGGCCGGATGCGGCAGGCGTTTTCGGCTGGCCTTGTACGCAAGGCCTGCGGCGGCTGCGAATGGAACGAACTGTGCAGCACGATAGCGGCCGGCGGCTACAGCGACACGCTGGTGCAACGGTCTGCCTCGCCAGGCAAGGGCTGATATTGGCCCGAGCCTTGGCGGTCGAAGCGGAGCCTCAGCGTCGAATCTGTGATATATTCGGCGCCGCGTAGGGCCATGGCCGAAATCCCAAGAGCGGAAAATTGGTGCCTGTCGCCATGATTTGTTAATCGGGTGCCCGGATTGTGAATTCGAGGCGGATTGAAGCGCGACCCCAAAAAGGCCATGCTTTGCCTGGAAAGATCGAGTCTACGCCGATCCCGCTGACGCGGAGATGGCGCCTGGCTGAAAGGGATACGATGCGGCAAGGACGTGCGCGCTGGCTGACAAGGCTGGCAATTGTGACAGGCATGGCGATCTCGGCTTTGCCGGCCTATGCCAAGCAAACCACCGAACCGGTCAAGATCACGTCGTTTTCGGGCGCCTATCTGGCAGCCCGGATCGCCGAAGGCGATAACGACCTCGACAGCGCCATCGCCTACTACAAGCAAGCATTGGCCTTCGACCCGAGCGACACCGGCCTGCAGCAGAGCCTGATGCTGTCGCTGATCGCGCAAGGGCGCTTCGACGAATCCCTGGTCTATGCCGACAAGCTCAAGGAAGTGCCTGACATCGAGCGTTTCTCTCGGCTGGCGCTCGCCGTCGATTCCTTCCACAAGAAGGATTTCACCAAGGCGCAGTACTGGCTCAAGCTGTCGCTGGAATCCGATCTCGACCGGCTGATCTCCGGGGTGATGTCCGGCTGGGCGCAGCAAGGCGCCGGCGAGCCTGCCGATGCGATGGCGTCCATCGACAAGCTGCAGGGGCCGGATTGGTTCGGCCTGTTCAAGTCGTTCCACCGCGCCCTGATCGCTGATGCATCCGGCATGCCCGAAAAGGCCGAGGCGATCTACGCCGCGACCATGCAGGATACCGCCGCCGGTGGTGCCGCTCCCGAAACCTGGATGCGCAACGCCCAGGCCTACGCCTCGTTCCTGGCCCGCAAGGGCGACAAGACCAAGGCGCTGTCGGTGCTCGATCAGGCCGAGGCGTTTTCGCCTGGCAAGCTGGAAATCGTCGCCTTGCGCGACCGAATTGCAAAAGGCGACAAGATTGCGCCCCTGGTGGCCGGCCCATCCGATGGCGCCTCCGAAATCCTGCTCGACCTCGCCACCGCGCTCAACCGTGGCGGCGGCGAGCCCTTCGTGCGCCTCTATCTGCAATATGCGCTTGCTTTGAAGCCTGATAGCGACGCTGCCCTTGTGCAACTCGCTGCCGTGTCCGAGCAATTGAAGGACGGCGAAGGCGCCATCGCGCTCTATCGCCGGATCCCCGCCGGTTCGCCGCTGAAGGAGCTTTCGGACCTGCAGCTCGGCCTCAACCTTGCCGATCTCGACCGTCACGAAGAAGCGATCACTCATCTGAAGGCTTTCGTCGACGCCCATCCCAATGACATGCGCGCCTATCTGGCGCTCGGTGGCGTCTATTCCTCGAAGGAGGATTTCCGTTCGGCCGCCACACTCTACGACAAGGCTGTCGAGGCGCTGAAGACGCCGACCGCAGCCAACTGGAACATCTTCTACCAGCGCGGCATCGCCTATGAGCGCCTGAAGGAATGGCCCAAGGCCGAGCCGAACTTCCGCAAGGCGCTGGAACTGTTCCCCGACCAGCCGCAGGTGCTGAATTATCTCGGCTATTCCTGGGTCGACATGAACATGAATCTCAAGGAAGGGCTGGCGATGATTCAAAAGGCCGTCGACCTCAGGCCGAGCGACGGTTACATCGTCGATTCGCTGGGTTGGGCCTATTTCCGCCTCGGCAGGTTCGATGACGCGGTGCGCGAAATGGAACGCGCCGTGTCGCTTAAGCCGGAAGATCCGGTTCTCAACGATCACCTCGGCGACGCCTACTGGCGCGTCGGCCGCAAGCTGGAAGCCACCTTCCAGTGGAACCAGGCTCGCGACCTGAAGCCGGATCCCGATGTGCTGGCCAACTTGCAGCAGAAGCTGATGAAGGGCCTGCCGCCGATCGAATCCAACACGGCGCAGGAGACCCCGAAGGTCAAGCCGGAGCCGGTGCCCGCCCCGAAGGGATGAAGTCAGCCATTTGAATTCAACGCAAACGGGGCTCTTTTCAGAAGTCCCGTTTTCGTTTGAACCGCGTATTCGGTTGGCTGCCTCAGAAGAGCTTGCGATAGACGACAAAGCCGGAGTGTTCGGCGACCTTGTCGTAAAGCTTCATCGCCGTGTGATTGGTCTCATGCGTCAGCCAGTATACCCGGCCTGAGCCGGCCGCCTGGGCACGCTCGTAGACGCCCTCGATCAGCGCCCGTCCGATGCCTTTGCCACGCGATGCCTGCGTGGTGAAAAGGTCCTGCAGATAGCAATTCGGCGCGATCGCCGTGGTGCTGCGATGGAAGAGATAATGCACGAGGCCGAGAAGCCGTCCCTCGCTTTCGGCCACCAGCGCGTGGACCGGCTCATAGGCATCGAAGAAACGCGACCATGTCATCTGGGTAATCTCACCCGGCAGGGCCGTTTCGCCCGAGCGGCCATAAAATGCATTGTAGCCGTCCCACAGCGGCAGCCATTGCTCGAAATCCTGTCGCGCAACGGGGCGGATGACGATCGGGCTGGGCATGGCTGAAACCTGTTGTCGTTGCTGCACAGGCGAACAGAGCGCAGGCCCGAGAGATGGGCAATGGGCCAGCCCCTGCAAAGCTTTCAACATTGTCCATAATGTCGGCGCAACCGCATCGTCGTGCTTTGCTTGACGCTTCGCCGCCGTGTCTCTAGGACGTGCCGGCAAGCTAGCCTGTGCTGTCGAGGCCACCCGTGACAATTGAAATCCCCGCCCATATGCATCCCAGCCGCTCGTTCCAGGGGCTGATCCTGACCTTGCACAACTATTGGGCGGCCTATGGCTGCGTCATCCTGCAACCCTACGACATGGAAGTCGGCGCCGGCACCTTTCATCCGGCAACGACGCTGCGCGCGCTCGGCCCGAAACGCTGGAACGCTGCCTATGTCCAGCCCTCGCGCCGCCCCAAGGACGGGCGTTATGGCGAGAACCCGAACCGGCTGCAGCATTATTACCAGTACCAGGTGATCCTGAAGCCGAACCCGCCCAACTTGCAGGAACTCTATCTCGGCTCGCTGGCGGCGATCGGCGTCGATCCGCTGCTGCACGACATCCGCTTCGTCGAGGATGATTGGGAAAGCCCGACGCTGGGCGCCTGGGGTCTCGGCTGGGAATGCTGGTGCGACGGCATGGAAGTCTCGCAGTTCACCTATTTCCAGCAGGTCTGCGGTATCGAATGCGCACCGGTGGCCGGCGAACTCACCTACGGGCTGGAGCGGCTGGCCATGTATGTGCAGGGCGTCGACAATGTCTACGACCTCAATTTCAACGGCCGGGAAGGCGCCGACAAGGTCACCTATGGCGATGTCTTCCTGCAGGCCGAGCAGGAATATTCGCGCCACAATTTCGAACACGCCAACACGGCGATGCTTCTGCGCCACTTCGAGGACGCCGAGACCGAATGCAAGGCGCTGCTCGATGCCGGCGCGCCGGCATCGAACGACAATCTGCCGATGCACCGCATGGTTTTCCCGGCCTATGATCAGTGCATCAAGGCCAGCCATGTCTTCAACCTGCTTGACGCGCGCGGCGTGATTTCGGTCACCGAACGGCAGAGCTACATCCTGCGGGTGCGCAATCTGGCGAAGGCCTGCGGTGAGGCGTTTTTGAAGACGCAGGCGGGTGGCCTGGCGGCCTGAGTCTCAGGCCCGCTTCATCATCTCGAAGGAAGCTTTGATCGGCAGTATGTTCTGGCTGCTGGCACCGTCGATTGTGCGCAATGCCTGTCGAACGCCCGGCATCGAGAAGGCACCGTGAGCCTGCGCGGTGAAGCAGGCGCCGAGTGCGAGGATCTGCAGAAGTCTGGATGCCGTTTTCATGGTCGTTGAGCCAAATGTTCCCTGCCTGAGCGTGGGTCGCTTCAGCGCTGCGTTCGGTTCATGGAAATCTTTGATCCAAGGACGGGTGGCGCGGTCTCGTCCCGACAGGATGGCCAAAATTTCTGGAAACGGGCGCAAATCGGCGATCCCCGTGCGGAAAGGGTGACAGCGGCCAGCCGAGTTGCTATGCCCCCGCCCGGACCATTTTGCCGCGTGAGCCCCATCCATGCCTGACCTGCTTCTAGAACTCCGCTCGGAAGAGATTCCCGCCCGCATGCAGCGCAAGGCGGCTGGCGATCTCAGGAAGATGCTGACTGACGGCCTGGTCGAGGCGGGGCTGACCTATGAGGCGGCGCGCGAGTACTGGACGCCGCGGCGGCTGACCCTCGACATCAGGGGTCTCACCGCGCGCTCGAAGGATATAAACGAAGAGATCAAGGGGCCTTCGACATCGGCGCCCGAACAGGCGGTCCAGGGCTTCCTGCGCAAGGCCGGACTTTCCTCGATCGCCGAGGCGCATGTCCATTCCGATCCGAAGAAGGGCGATTTTTATGTCGCCCACATTTCGAAGCCGGGCAGGGCGGCCGAACAGATCATCGCGGACCTGGTGCCTGATATCATCCGCAATTTCCCGTGGCCGAAATCGATGCGCTGGGGGCCGGCCTCGGCCAAGCCAGGTTCATTGCGCTGGGTGCGCCCGCTGCAATCGATCCTGTGCACGTTCGGCCCGGAGACAGAGGAGCCGGTCGTGGTCGATTTCGAGATCGACGGCATCCGCTCCGGCAACATCACCTATGGCCACCGCTTCCATGCGCCTGATGCGATCATGGTGCGCCGCTTCGACGACTATGTTTCCAAACTGGAAGCGGCCAAGGTCGTGCTCGATGCCGACCGCCGCAAGGAGATCATCCTTGCCGACGCCCGCAATCTCGCCTTCGCCAACGGGCTCGATCTGGTCGAGGACGAAGGGCTGCTGGAGGAGGTGTCCGGACTGGTCGAATGGCCGGTCGTGCTGATGGGCGAGTTCGAGGAGGCATTCCTTGCCATTCCAGCCGAAGTGATCCGACTGACCATCCGCGCCAACCAGAAGTGCTTTGTGACGCGGCCGCAGGGTGTCGACGACGCGCTTTCCAATCGCTTCATTCTAACCGCCAACATCGAAGCCAGGGATGGCGGCAAGGAGATCGCCCACGGCAACGGCAAGGTGGTGCGCGCCCGTCTGTCCGACGCGCTTTATTTCTGGACGACCGACCAGGGCGATTTGCCTGACCTGGCTGAGCTCGAGGCATCGGCGGAAAAATTCGGGCTTGATCTCAAGAAGCCTCTCGACCAGCGCATGGCCCGCCTCGACCATCTCGGCGTGACTTTCCACGCCAAGCTCGGCACGCAGGGCGAACGGGTGGAGCGGATCAAGCGATTGGCGGAAGAACTGGCTCCGACCGTCGGCGCCGATCCCGCACTCGCGCGCCGCGCTGCCGTCTTGGCCAAGGCAGATCTCACCACCGAAGTCGTCGGCGAGTTCCCGGAACTGCAAGGCGCCATGGGCCGCAAATATGCGCTGCTTCAGGGCGAGCATGCATCGGTCGCCGCTGCAGCGGAGGAACACTACAAGCCGCAAGGCCCGTCCGATCGCGTATCGAGCGATCCGGTTTCGATCACAGTGGCGCTTGCCGATAAGCTCGATACGCTGGTCGGTTTCTGGGCAATCGACGAAAAGCCGACTGGGTCGAAGGATCCCTATGCGCTGCGTAGAGCGGCGCTGGGTGTGGTTAGAATATTGGTCGAGAATGATATTCGACTGGCGCTGGCAGCCATCGTCGGGAAAGCGTCTGACCTTCTGTCCTTCTTCCACGACCGCCTGAAAGTCTACCTCCGCGATCAGGGCGCCCGGCACGATCTCATCGATGCCGTCATCACGCCGCAGTCCGACGACCTCTTGCAGATCGTCCGCCGCGTCGAGGCGCTCGGCGCCTTCCTCGACACCGAGGACGGCAAGAACCTGCTCGCCGGCACTAAGCGCGCGGCCAACATTCTGGCTGCCGAGGAGAAAAAGAAAACGGCGGTCGCCGAAACCGTTGAGCCGGCGCTGTTTCGCGCGGATACCGAGAAATCGCTGTTTGCGGCGGTGAACCAGGCTGAGAAGCAAGCCGGCGAAGCGATTCAAAACGATGATTTTTCCGGCGCCTTGCTGGCGCTTAGCGTGTTGCGCGAGCCGGTTGATTCATTCTTTGAGCATGTTCTTGTAAACGATGAGGATCAGGCGGTGCGTGCCAACCGCCTGGCGCTGCTCGCCCGCATCCGCACGGCCACCGGTCAGGTCGCGGATTTCTCCAGGATCGCAGGTTAAGGCGAAGAAAATATTCTCTGCTACCGGCCGTTCGAGCCGGCTTACAGTCATATGGCGATGATCTCTCCGTGGCAAAAGGGACATGTTCCCCAACCCCACGGAGGCTTCCATGAATTCCGATCACGAAATCGAAGTGACAGAAGAAACTCCCGCCGAGGCGCTTGAATCCGCTTCCGAAACCATTCTCGATCATGCCGCCGCCGCAGCGATCGAAGCCGCTGACCTGTCTGATGACGACGAAGACGGCGACGATGAAGAAGGCGAAGAGTCCACCGAAGCTGCCACGCTCTCGGATGACGACGAAGATGAAGACGAGGACGAAGACGACGCCGAGGACAGCGTGAAGGCTGAAGGCGACGAGTCCGAAGAAGAAGACGACGACAAGGAAGAAGCGGCCTGATCTTTTCAGCCGCCGAGTCTATCGATGGCAAGGCGGCGCCGAGGCGCCGCCTTTTGCTATCAGCCGTCCCCGAAGCCGACTGTCAGCCGCCCCGGCGACGGCCCGTCAGTTCTCGAGAATGCTGACGCGCACGCTGTTTTCGTAGACGTCGACCTGGATCAGCGGTTCGCCATTGACGATGGCGCGCTTGGTCGAGGAACTCATCGCGCCGCCGCGTTCCAGCATGCGCTGCAGGTCGGCGCGCTGGTCGTTGGTCCTGAACCAGCCATCAGCCTCGTCGTCGCTGTCACGGCGGTGGAATTTGTGCCAGTTGGCGCGGTCCTGCCGCACCATCTGCGCGGCATTGTCCAGCGCATAGCCGTCACTCGCCTGATGGTCGCGATCGGAAATGCGCGCGACATAGGATCCCAGCATGTCGTCGGCATGAGCCGCGACGACGCCAAGCAGTGACGCCAGCAATAGGCCTGCTCCGGTTACGATTCCAGATTTTCTCATGGCCCCCCCTTTACCCCTAGTGATGAAATCCCGTCTGCCAGAAATGCCTGGAACGGGGACTGCCTGGCAATGGTGCGCCGGGCGCCAGATCGCCGTCAAGTCACGCCATCGATGTCGGCTGTCTTTGAGCCGAGGCTACTTGGTGTAGCCGTTGGGAGGCATGCGCTGCCCTGCTGCCGGGGCCGGAGCGCTCGGCGGGGCGGGTTTGTTCTCGGCGTTCCCTGAGGGGGCAGCGGAAGCGGTGGCCGTTGCCGGCGCGGTGCCAGCGGCCGGCGCGGCACCGGTCGCTGGTGCAGCGGTTGGCGCGGGTGCCGGGAAATCGGGACCGGTAACGCCGCCACGGATGACCATCGGGCCTGGCTGGAAGCCGTGTCCGGTCGCGGGCTTGTCCGGGATCGCCGCTACCTTTTCATCGGTGACGTCGGGCGGCGCTTCCCCTACTGCCATCACCGACCGCGCATCGCTGGTGTTGACCGCATCGACGATTCCAGGCTGGTTGGGAGCGCCGATCCTGACGATCGATGGTGTGGAGGATGGCGTGCCTGGAAAAACCAGGGATGACGCCTGGGCTTCGCCGGCCGCAACAGCAAGAATGATACCCAGCAGGATACGCGCAGACACTGATGTCGCTCCCCTTTGCCCAGAAGCTGTTCGATAGCAGGCCGGAATTGATGCCGGCTTTCGTGGAACCATAGCATTTTAGGGATTGATAAATCGCCAATGCTCCTGCTCGCCAACAAACGGTTACCCAACAGCCGACTTGCCCAATGGCCGCCATCGTACTACGCACCCCGCATCTGTGAGGTGACGAGAGTGGCTGAAATACTTGGCTCGGGCGAGGCGCTGGAGCGGGCGCTGGCGCTGCTCAGGGAGGGCGATGTCGTCGCCATCCCGACGGAAACCGTCTACGGGCTGGCTGGCGACGCGACCAACGGCATCGGCGTCGCGCGCATCTTCGAAGCCAAGGGGCGGCCGCGCTTCAACCCGCTGATCGCCCATGTCGCCGACATGGCGATGGCCGAGCGCCTCGCGCTGTTCGATCCGCTGTCGAAGAAACTCGCGCGCGCGTTCTGGCCCGGTCCGCTGACGCTGGTGCTGCCGCAACGGCCCGGCAACGGCATCCATCCGCTCGTCACCGCCGGGCTCGATACAATCGCCTTGCGCATGCCGAGGGGCTTTGGCGGCGATCTGATCGCCAGGCTCGGCCGCCCGCTTGCCGCGCCCAGCGCCAATTCATCCGGCAGGATCAGCGCAACGACCGCGCAAGCGGTGGCAGCCGATCTCGGTGCGCGGATAAAGCTGGTGGTCGATGGCGGCGCAACCCCGGTCGGGCTGGAATCGACGATTCTCAAGGCCGAGGGGGAAAGAATGCGGCTGCTGAGGCCCGGCGGCATCGCTGCCGAGGAGATCGAGGCCGCCATCGGCATGGAATTGTTGCGCGGCGGCACCGCCAGTATCGAGGCGCCGGGCATGCTTGCCTCGCACTATGCGCCAGGTGCCGCGATGCGGCTCAATGCCGGCACGGTCGGCGAGGGCGAGGCTTTGCTCGGCTTCGGCGGCCAGAGGGCACAAGGCTGGCACCGCGCCGAAGCCTTCCTCAATTTGTCCGAAACCGGTGACCTGCGCGAAGCGGCGAGCAATCTGTTCGCCTGTATGCAGGCACTCGACCGCAGCGGCGCGCGCACCATCGCCGTCGAGCCTATTCCCTGCGACGGGCTCGGCGAAGCGATCAACGATCGGCTGTCGCGTGCAGCCGCCCCTCGTGACATCACGCAACCCGCAACATAGTTTCCCCCATGATCGAAATCACAGAGACACTCGATCCCGCCCTCATCGATCGCTTCGCTGCGATCGTCGGCGACAGATATGCGCTGCGTGATCAGCAGGACATCGCGCCCTACCTCATTGAGCGACGTGGGCTCTGGCACGGCGCGACGTCGCTGGTGCTGCGGCCGGGCAGCCTCGACGAGGTCAGCCGGATCATGCGGCTGGCGACCGAGACGGGAACGCCGATCGTGCCGCAAAGCGGCAACACCGGGCTGGTCGGCGCGCAGGTGCCGGACAGGTCCGGGCGCGAAATCGTCCTGTCGCTGTCGCGGCTGAACCGCATCCGCGAGATCGATGTCCTGTCCAACACGGTGACGGTCGAGGCCGGTGTCATCCTGCAGACGCTGCAGGAGGCAGCCGACGCCGCCGACCGGCTGTTCCCGCTGTCGCTGGCCGCGCAAGGCTCCTGCCAGATCGGGGGCAATCTTTCCTCCAATGCCGGCGGCACCGGCGTGCTTGCCTACGGCAATGCGCGTGAACTTTGCCTCGGTGTCGAGGTGGTGCTGCCGACCGGCGAGGTGTTCGACGACCTGCGCAAGCTGAAGAAGGACAACACCGGCTACGATCTAAAAAACCTGTTCGTCGGCGCCGAAGGCACGCTCGGCGTCATCACCGCCGCCGTGCTGAAGCTGTTCCCGAAGCCGAAGGGGCGCGAAGTCGCCTTCGTCGGCCTGTCGTCGCCCGAGGCGGCACTTTCGCTGTTCGGCCTGGCCATGGACCGTGCCGGGGCAGCACTCACCGCTTTCGAACTGATCGGCAGGCGGCCATATGATTTCACCCTGGCGCATGCCCAGGGTGTGGTGCGGCCGCTGATCGAGGACTGGCCGTGGTACGTGCTGATGCAGATTTCATCAGGCCGTTCGTCGGAAGATTCGCGAGCGTTGATCGAGGATGTGCTCTCGGCTGGCCTCGAACAGGAATTCGTCGGCGACGCCGTCATTGCCGCGAGTCTCGCGCAGGGCGATGCCTTCTGGAATTTCCGCGAGCTGCTGCCCGAGGCGCAGAAACCGGAGGGGGCCTCGATCAAGCACGACATTTCGGTGCCTATCGCCTCGATCCCGCGTTTCATCGAAGAAGCCGCCGGCGCGGTGGCGTCGGTGAGCGCCGGCGCGCGCGTGGTCTGCTTCGGCCATATGGGCGACGGCAATCTCCACTACAACATTTCCCGGCCCGTCGACGGCGACGATGAGGCGTTCCTCGCTCTCTATCACCCCATGAACAAGGCGGTGCACGATGTGGTGCGCAGCCTGCACGGTTCGATCTCGGCCGAGCATGGCATCGGCCAGTTGAAGCGCGACGAACTGATCGCCACCGCGCCGCCGATGGCGATCGATCTGATGCGAAGGGTGAAGGCCGCTTTCGACCCGGCCGGCATCATGAATCCGGGTAAGGTTATCTGATCCTTTCGACATCTTGTGGCTGGTGGGATTCCGATAACCATCCCTGAGATCAGCAAAATTTAACCGACTTTCTTAAGCGGGGCGGTAAGGAGCCCGCGCTACTGTCTCCATACAAACGAGGCTGGAAAAACCGGCCCGGAGAGAACCGGACACCGGCTCTCAGGAGACAGACAGGAAGGCCACTCTATGAACACCGGACTGAAGCCAGTCTGGGCGGGACGCAACATGCGTCTCGACCCATTCCGCCTGCCGCAAGTGGTGAGCTACGCGACTCGCGACGACTACGGCGATGTAACCTTCACCATCGACCAGCGCGGCGCCGTGATCCGCCGCTTGCTCGAGATGAGCGGCCTGCCCGCGATCATCGTTCTGCCTTCCAATGCGTTCCGCGGCGTTGCCGCCCGCGCCATGGAGGATCCGGACGGCAATGTCACGGTGACCCTGGAACTCCTGCACAACGACCCGATGCTGTCGGTGCCGCTGCTGGTGGCCGACGATCTCGACGATGTCGCAGCCGACTGGCGCGCCTGGGCCGACGCTTACCGCCTGCCGATGCTGCTCATCGAATCGGACGGCGTTGCCCGCACCCTGGAAGAATCGCTCGGCGCCGCCATCAAGACGCTGCCGCCGCAGGATCGGCGCAAGGGGCGGATTTCGAACACGCGCCGCCCGCGTTTCCTCGCTCGCCGCAGAGCTGGCGACCTCGGTCTCAGGCTGGTCGTCGACGGCCAGGAGATTATTTCGCGGGAGTAGGAAGGTTCTTCCTTCTCCCCCTGTGGGAGAAGGTGGCCGAGCGAAGCTCGGTCGGATGAGGGGTGTTCCAGCTTGGCAACGCCGGCACTCCGTCCAGCACCCCTCAACCGTCTTGGCGCTGCGCGCCAATCCACCTTCTCCCACAAGGGGAGAAGGGAAAAAGCCCGCTAAACCAGCGGCTTCAGAGCCACCCACACAGCGCCGCCGATCAGGCCGAGGAAGATCAGCCAGCCGACCTGGTTGTTCGACCTGAACAGGCGCAGGCATTGGTCCGGATTGTCGATGTCCAACACGGCGATCTGCCGCGCCATATGGGTGCCGGCGGCGATCAGCCCGGCCAGCGCCACCACCGGCGCCTGCGCCGACGCGAAGGCGATGGCGAAGCAGATCAGCGCGCCGCCATAAAGTCCGGCCAGCCAGGCCTTGGTGTTGTCGCCGAACAGGCGTGCCGTCGAGCGCACGCCGACAATGGCGTCATCTTCCTTGTCCTGGTGCGCGTAGATCGTGTCGTAGCCGATCACCCACAGGATCGAGCCGATATAGAGCATGACAGCAGGCCCATCGAGATCGCCGAACTCGACCGCCCATCCCATCAGCGCGCCCCAGGAAAAAGCAAGGCCGAGCACCAGTTGCGGCCAGTTGGTTATCCGCTTCATGAACGGATATATGGCGATGACCGCCAGTGAGCAGATGCCGAGCAGGACGGCAAAGCTGTTGAACTGGATGAGCACGACGAGGCCGACCAGGGCCTGCAGGACGAGAAACAGCCATGCCCGCCGGCGCGTCGCCTTGCCTGACGGCAGCGGTCGCGAGCGCGTGCGCTCCACCTGGTTGTCGATGTCCTCGTCGACGAGGTCGTTGTAGGTGCAGCCGGCGCCGCGCATGGCGATGGCCCCGACCAGGAACAGCACAAGATACAAAGGCGCCGGCAGCAGTGAGAGCAGCGGGTCGCCGGGACGCGGATAGGCGCTTGCCGCCAAGGCCGCCGACCACCAGCACGGCCACAGCAGCAGTTGCCAGCCTATCGGCCTGTCCCACCGCGCAAGCTGCGCATAGGGCCATATCGAGCGCGGCAGCACGCGGTAGACCCAATGGCCGTTCGGCGCATCGGCGACACGGCCCTGGGCCGCTTTCGACTGGATGGTTTCCATGCCCATGGAGTGGCAGCAGCGGCGGAAACCGTCAAGCGGCAAGCGGAGACGCGGCGCCCGTCAGCCTTTCACGAGGCAAAGATGTCGCGGGTGGCGAACCAGTCCTTGGCCACCTCGACGAAGGCCAGCGCTGCATTCGACACACGCTGATGCGTGTCATAGGTAAGCAGGATCCGCTGCATGGGCAGCGGATCCGACAGCGGCTTGCAGATGAGCGGCAGCCCGTCATAGCTGCGGTCGCCATGCGGGCGGGTGTAGCTGACCGCAACGCCGAAGCCGTTGGCGACCATGCTCCGTTGCAGTTCGAACGAGCTTGTCGTCATGTCGGCCACAGGCGAAAGGCCGCGGCTGCGGAACAGGTCGAGCATATGCTGCCAGCTGTGCGGCTGGTCGGTGGTGATCAGCGGATAGGCGGCCAGATCGGCAAGGCTGACCGACGGGCGATCCGCCAGGGCATGGCCTGCCGGCAACAGCGCGTGCGGGCGAAGTTCACGCAGCAGGATGCGGGCGAAATGCGTCGGCAGGCTGAGATCATAAGTCAGGCCGAGATCGATGGCCGCGTCACCCAGCCGTCGACCCAGCGTCTCGAACGTCTCGTCGCGAACGACGATCTTGACGGCCGGATAGCGTTCGGAGAAGGCGCGGATCAAAGCCGGCGCGAAGAAAGGCGCCAGATCCTCGAAGCATCCCAACACCAACTCGCCGCTGACAGCCGATTTGCTTGAACCCAGGCCGATGAGTTCCTCCGTTTCGGTGAGAACCTGCCTTGCCTTGGCCACGACGGCGCGGCCGAACGATGTCGGCGACACGCCGCTTCCCCGCTGGCGGACGAACAGTTTCTGGCCGAAATTCTTTTCGACCGCGTCGATGGCCACCGAGATCGACGGCTGAGAGACGTTCAGCATCCTTGCCGCGCCGGTGACGCTGCCGTGACGCGCCACGGCAACCAGATAGCGCAGCTGCGTGAAAGTCACACTCATAGAGGCACTCTATATGTCAGATCGATAGTTATTATTTTACCGAATGAATAGATGTTGCGATAGTGGCTTTATTCCAAGAGGAGAACGCCATGGCTTCCCGGACTGCCACCCTCGACGCCACCAGGATCGGCGCGTCCACGATTGCCGACTATCAGCGTGACGGCGCTGTTTGCATTCGCGGCGCCTTCAAGGGCTGGGTCGACACGATTGCCGCCGGCATCGAACGCAACATGCAGAACCGCAGCGCCACCGCATCCGACATAGCCAACGGTCGCGGTAGTTTCTTCGATGACTACTGCAACTGGGAGCGCATCCCCGAATTCGTCAGCCTGGTACGGGACTCACCCGCCGCCGAACTGGCGGCGGCGGTGATGCAGTCGCGCACCGCGCAGTTCTTCCATGATCATGTGCTGGTGAAGGAACCCGGCACGCAGAAGCCGACGCCCTGGCATCAGGACATCCCCTACTATTTCGTCGATGGCCAACAGACGGTGAGCTTCTGGATACCCATCGACCCGGTGAAAGAGGCGACGCTGCGGCTGATCGCCGGCTCGCACAAATGGGACAAGATGATCCTGCCGGTGCGCTGGCTCGACGATAGCAATTTCTATGCCGGCGAGGGCGACTATCTGCCGGTGCCCGATCCCGACAAGGACCCTTCGATGAAGGTGCTCGAATGGGAAATGGAGCCGGGCGACGCCATCCTGTTCGACTTCAGGACCGCGCATGGCGCGCGTGGCAATATGACCGCGGCGCGGCGCCGGGCGCTGTCGCTGCGCTGGGTCGGTGACGATGCGCGCTATGTCGAGCGGCCGGGCCGCACCTCGCCGCCCTATCATGGCCACGGCATGCAGCCGGGCGAGAGGCTGCGCGAGGACTGGTTTCCGGTGGTTTTCTCCGCCTAGCGAATCGCCAGAAAATTGGCGGCGGTATCCGCCGCCAATTTTCTGCGGGGATAACGTTCCCGTGCGCAATTGCGATCTAAACACCCTGATGCCTTGACCCGTCGCCCGGAGAGCAATAGCGGGTCTCCAAGAGACTGTTTCGAAATTCGCTCTGGCGAGTCATATGGTGGTGGTTTCGAGAACCGCAGCGGAGCGGACATTTGGTCCGTGAGCTCAGTTCTACTGCACGCAGTAGAACGGGAAGCGCAGAAAACGCCATCAGATGGCCGCCAGAGCAGAATTTCGGCATCAAGAGGTGGCCATGAACGTTCTTCTTCTGGGCTCCGGCGGCCGCGAACATGCGCTCGCCTGGAAGATCGCCGCGTCGCCGCTGCTGACGAAGCTTTATGCCGCCCCCGGCAATCCGGGCATTGGCGGCGAGGCCGAACTGGTCAAGCTCGACATCGCCGATCACGCCGCGGTCACCGCATTCTGCCGGGAGAAAAAAATCGACCTCGTCGTGGTCGGTCCGGAAGGCCCGCTGGTCGCCGGTATTGCCGACGATCTGCGCGCCGAAAATATCCGCGTCTTCGGTCCCTCCAAGGCAGCGGCACAGCTGGAAGGCTCGAAAGGTTTCACCAAGGACCTCTGCGCCCGCTACAACATCCCGACCGCCGCCTATGGCCGTTTCAGTGACCTGGCCTCGGCCAGGGCCTATGTCGAAAAGACCGGGGCGCCGATCGTCATCAAGGCCGACGGGCTCGCTGCCGGCAAGGGCGTCACCGTCGCCATGACGCTCAGTGAAGCACAGGCAGCCCTCGATGCCTGCTTCGATGGTTCCTTCGGCGCCGCCGGCGCGGAAGTTGTGGTCGAGGAATTCATGACCGGCGAGGAGGCGAGCTTCTTCTGTCTTTGCGACGGTACCACCGCACTGCCCTTCGGCACCGCGCAGGATCACAAGCGCGTCGGCGACGGCGACACCGGTCCGAACACTGGCGGCATGGGGGCCTATTCGCCGGCACCGGTGATGACGCCGGAACTGGTCGAGCGCACCATGCGTGAGATCATCGAGCCGACCATGCGCGGCATGGCCGAACTGGGCGCGCCTTTCTCCGGCGTGCTGTTTGCCGGGCTGATGATCACCGACAAGGGGCCGAAGCTGATCGAATACAACACCCGCTTCGGCGATCCGGAATGCCAGGTGCTGATGATGCGGCTGAAGGATGATCTGCTGGTCCTGCTCAACGCGGCAACCGACGGCCAGTTGGCACATACTTCGGTGCGCTGGCGCGACGAGGCGGCATTGACCGTGGTGATGGCGGCGAGAGGCTATCCCGGCACGCCGGAAAAAGGCTCGGTCATCCGCGGCGTCGAAGACGCGGCAAGCGACGGCGTCCAGGTCTTCCACGCCGGCACCGCCATCAATGGCGGCGCGCTGGTGGCCAATGGCGGCCGCGTCCTCAACGTGACGGCATCAGGCGCCACGGTCGGCGAGGCGCAGAAACGAGCCTATGCCGCGCTCGACCGCATCGACTGGCCGGACGGGTTCAGCCGCCGCGATATCGGCTGGCAGGCGGTGGCGCGCGAACAGGGAACCTGAAGTCCGCGTTGGCTTACCGCTGGCCGCGGTCGAGTTCGGTCGAAGCGGTGCTGAGCGGATCGGCAGCGGCAAACGCAGCGTCGAGTTGTGCGGGCGAACGCCGCTCGGTCCGCTTCCAGGCGACATATTGGACAATGCCGAAACTCGGTCTCCGGGGCACCGTCTTCACGACCGGCATGCGGAAGCCGTCGCGGAAACGGGACCAGCGTGTGCCCAACGCTGCGACCATGTCCTCGAAAGTCGGCGGCGCGGCCACAGACGCATAGGTGATGGTGACATTGCCGGCGAGGCCGGCCTCGCGTGAAACCGGCAGCGGTATGGAGGCGAGATAGTCCGGCGGCACGTCGATAAGCCCGCCGAACGGCCATTGCGCGCGCAGCGTGGCGGCGTCGGTCGGCGCGACATTGACGTCTATGTCGTTAGGCGTGCCGGCAACCCTGTAAGGGCAGCGGAAACGGCCGCAATTGGCTTGCGCCGAAAACTGCCACAGTGCGTAGCCTTGCCAGTTGCCCATCGGAAAATGCACGTCGATGTCGGACTTATAGCGGGCATACCAGAGCGGCAGCCGCGACAGGAGCCGGTATCGGTAGCTGTTGTCGGCAATGTACTGGGCGGTCTTGCCGTTGGTGTACAGCACCGGGAAACGGCCGATGCGCCGATGCACCTGGCGGACGAACTCCTCGGCATCGTCGAGCGACATCCATTGCGAGGGATCATTGCCCTCAATGTCGAGAGCCATGAGATCGTCGGGCGCAGGCTCGGCGAAATCGAGGAAATTGTTGGCCTGTTCGACCGGATTGCCCGGGCGGGCAAGGTGATAGGCGCCCCATTTCAGGCCGAGTGCCTTGGCCACCACCCGGCGCGTCTGGAACAGTTCGCGCGTCACCGCATGGCGTTTCCACAGCGCCTTGCAAAGCTTCACCTCAATGTCGTTGCCCAGGCAGAAATAGGGCGGCGGCATGCCGTCGGAGGCCTTGTTGATGAAGCCGACGACCCGCTTGTCGGTGGCGAGTTGGGCCCAACCGATGGAATTGTATTCGTAGGCATCGACCACCAAAGCGCGGTCGGCGTTCTTCCAGGGTTCGGAAAAATCCGAAGCCTTTGCCGCCGTGGACAGCGCCATCGTCGCCGCCAAGGCGAGAAGCGCCAGCGCATGTCGCCCAAAAGTGTGCAGCGGTTTTGGGGCAACGACATGCGGAGGAAACAATGGCTTGAAGGGCGTCGGCACGACACTCTTCAAGCGGCGAAGGAGACGCGCCGTCCTTTTCAAAACAGGGAATCCCCGTTGATCAAAGACAAATCCTGAACGGCTATGGTTAAGGAAGTACTTTCGGGGCTGACTTCAGAAAAGCTGGCGACGCATCAGCTGCTAGAATTCAAACGGGTCCGGAGCCGGCTCTTGCCGCAGCGTGCCCTCGGCGGCGCGTTTGCGGTGGTGGGCGAGTGAGCATTGCGGCGAGCATAATATGCCGCGATCCGACCAGTAGGCGGCCCCGTGGTCCAGTCTGCCGCCATGGTAGCAGAACCCCTCCGCTCGATAGGGCAGGCCGCATTCGATGCAGCGATAGGCGTCGGGTCTGGCAAGCATGGGCTGTTCCGGTTGGCTGGTTCTGATCCGTCGCCGGTCGACTTGATCCGGCATGGATTGAACTTAATACGCGCCGCCGCGATTGCAAAATCCGCGTGACAAAATTTGACGTTTACGTAAAAAGAAGATGGGAGAGCGCTGATACGGCGGGTGGTTTTGCAGCGGCGCTGGCTCTAGGGTCGGCAGGACCGATGCATCGGAAGGAGTAAGCGGCATGTATAGGGCACCGGTCGAGGATATCGCCTTCACGCTCAAGCACGTCGCCGGCATGAAATCGGCGCTCGATGCCGGCAGGTTCGGCGATCTCGGCGATGACCTGGTCGATGCCGTTCTTGGCGAGGCCGGCCGCTTCGCCACTGAAGAGGTCGCACCGCTCTACACGATCGGCGATCGGCAAGGTGCCGTGCTGAAGGACGCTGCCGTCACCACACCACCCGGCTGGAAGGAACTCTATCGCCGCTGGATCGATGGCGGCTGGAACGCGCTCTCCGGGCCTGAGGAATATGGCGGCCAGGCGCTGCCGACCATGCTTGGCGTTGCCGCGCTCGAAATGTGGAACTCCGCCGCCATGGCCTTCGGCATCGGCCCGACGCTGACCATGGGCGCTGTCGAAGCGCTCGACAAACACGCCTCCACAGACCTCAAGGCAAAGTATCTCGGAAAGCTCGTCTCCGGCGAGTGGATGGGCACGATGAACCTGACCGAGCCGCAAGCCGGTTCGGACCTCGCCGCCTTGCGCGCCCGCGCGGAGCCGGTGGGTGACGGCAGCTACCGCATCTTCGGCCAGAAAATCTTCATCACCTATGGCGAGCACGATTTCACCGACAACATCATCCATCTGGTGCTGGCGCGGCTACCGGATGCGCCGGCCGGCACGCGCGGCATATCGCTGTTCCTGGTGCCGAAAATCCTGGTCGGCGACGATGGCGCGCTCGGCGCGCGCAACGATGTCTTCTGTTCCGGACTTGAGCACAAGCTCGGCATCCACGCCTCGCCGACCTGCACCATGATCTATGGCGATGGTTTCCAGGGCGCCAAGCCCGGCGCTATCGGCTGGCTGATCGGCGAGGAGAACAAGGGCCTCGCCTGCATGTTCACGATGATGAACAATGCGCGGCTTTGTGTCGGCATGCAGGGGGTAGCGGTCGCGGAAGCCGCAACGCAGAAGGCGATCGCCTATGCCAATGAACGCCGGCAGGGCAAGGCCGCGAGCTACACTGGCACGGGTATGGCGCCGATCGTCCATCACCCCGATGTCCAGCGTAACCTGCTGACCATGAAGGCGCTGACCCAAACCGCGCGCGCCATCAGCTATTCCTGTGCCCACGCCATCGACATGGCCGGTGTCTCCGCCGGTGACGAGGCGGCCCACTGGCGCGACCGCGCCAATCTGCTGACGCCGCTGGCAAAGGCGTTCTCGACCGATATCGGCGTCGAGGTTGCCTCACTCGGCCTCCAGGTTCATGGCGGCATGGGCTTCATCGAGGAGACGGGAGCGGCCGCCTTCTATCGTGATTCGCGCATCGCCCCGATCTACGAGGGCACCAACGGCATTCAGGCGATCGATCTGGTGATGCGCAAGCTGCCGCTCGGCGGCGGCGACCATGTGCATGGTTATATCGCCGAACTGGCTGATATGGCCGCAGCGGTGCGGACCTCGAACCTGCAGGGTTTCGGCCGCACCGCCGACGCTCTCGACGCGGCACTTGGCGATCTCAGCGAAGCGACCCGCTTCCTGCAGAAACTGGCGGCCGAAGGCCGGGCGGACGAGGCGCTGGCGGGTGCGACGCCCTATCTCAGGCTGATCTCGCTTGCCGCCGGCGGCGCCTATCTGGCGCGCGGCGCTCTTGCCGACCAAGGCCGTATTCCCCTTTGCCGCTTCTTCGCCGAAAACCTGCTCGGCGAGGTCAGCGCTTTGCGGGCGCGCGTCATCGATGGCGCCGAAAGCCTCGCCGCTGCCGGAAAAACGCTGATTTCCGCCTGACGTTCACAAGGAAAGAACCGTGACAGACCATATCCTCGTCGAGCGCCAGGGCGCCATCCAGATCATCCGCATGAACCGGCCGGACAAGAAGAACGCGCTGACGCGCGCCATGTATGCGAAAATGTCAAAAAGCCTGGCAGAAGGCGACGCCGACCCGGAGATCCGCGTCCATGTCTTTCTCGGCGTGCCCGGCGCCTTCTCCTCAGGCAACGACCTTGCCGACTTCATGATCATCGCCACCGGTGGTGACGGCGGCACCGAAGTCTGGGACTTCCTGATGGCGCTGGCCAGGGTCGAAAAACCCATGGTCTCCGGCGTCGACGGCATCGCGGTCGGCATCGGCACGACGCTCAACCTGCATTGCGACCTGACCTTCGCCACGCCGCGCACCGTGTTCAGGACGCCTTTCGTCGACCTTGGCCTGGTGCCCGAGGCGGGGTCGAGCCTCTTGGCGCCGCGCATCCTCGGGCAGCAGGGTGCCTTCGCGCTGCTCGGCCTCGGCGAGGGCTTTTCGGCTGAACGGGCGAAGGCCGCCGGCCTGATCTACGAGGTGGTCGAGGAAGCAGCACTGGAGGCCTCGGTGCTGGCGGCCGCCGGCCAGATCGCGGCCAAGCCGCCGCAGGCGTTGAAGATCGCGCGCGACCTGATGCGCGGCTCGCGCGACGACCTCGTCGCCCGCATCGGCGAGGAAAGCGAGCATTTTCGCGAGCGCCTGAAGTCCGATGAGGCGCGCGCCGCGCTCACCGCGTTCATGACGAGAAAGAAGGCCTGAGCCTCTTCTTCAGGGATAAAGCCTCGTCTTGTCCCAGGCGCCTTTCGCGTTGCGGCTGAAGACGAGCCGGTCGTGCAGGCGGAACGGCCTGTCGTGCCAGAACTCGATTGTCGTGGGCACGATTCGGAAGCCGGACCAGTGCTTTGGCCGCGGGATCTCGCCGATCGGGTAGCGTGCCGTGTATTCGGCCACTGCCTTCTCCAGCGCAAAGCGGCTTTCCAGCGGCCGCGATTGTTTCGAGGCCCATGCGCCGATGCGGCTGCCGCGCGGCCGTGTCGCATAGTAGGCGTCGGCTTCGGCGTCGCTGACGATCTCCACCGGTCCGCGAATGCGTACCTGGCGGCGCAGTGATTTCCAATGGAAACACATCGCCGCCTTCATGCTGCCAAGAATCTCCTGGCCCTTGGCGCTCTCGAAATTCGTGTAGAAGACAAACCCGCTTTCATCGAACCCCTTGAGCAAAACCATGCGCACATCCGGCATGCCGTCGGCATCGACGGTCGCCAGAGCCACGCCGTTGGGGTCGTTCGGCTCGCTTTTCGTGGCGTCGTCCAGCCATGCGGCAAACAGGCGAAACGGCTCGGCAGCCTCGGTAAAGTCACCGCTTGTTAACTCAGTGTCACTCATAGTTTTTCTCAAATTGTCACGAAGATTCTTACAAAGCCAAGATTCTTAACGAAGCAAGGGGGAGGCTGCCGATTGTCGCTTATCGCGCAAGCTTTTGACAGCAGGCAATGGAGCGTTATCGCTTCGGCCAGCGCGAAAGCCGCGATCGTGGCGGTCGCCTTGCCGCTTGCCGCTTGTGGCGCCGGCGGCTTCAGCCTGGAAAAAGCCGAAGTCGACCGCTCGATCCTGACCAGCAGCACATCGGCCTCGGCCGCGCCGGCCAGTCTGGATCGCGACTCCGACCAGACGACGATCGGCAATGCAGTCTCCTCGGCCGACATCGAGCAGCTCGGCGGGCAGGCCGTCCCATGGGCCAATGCCGGTACCGGCTCGCGCGGTTCCATCACCGATCTGGCGGAATTGAAGGACAACGGCCAGACCTGCCGCCGCTTCAAGGCCTCGCGCGAAAGCTTTGACGGCGTTGCCATGTTCGAAGGCGAACTGTGCCTGGCCAGCGCCGGCGGCTGGCGCATGCAGGACTTCAAGGCGCTCTGATTTTCCGCGTCTGATATGCGGCTCCAGCACTGGAATTTCTTCCTATGGGAGCGCATATAAGAGGCAACCAGAGACTCAACTCTTCTCCAGGGCAGTAAGCATGCGCGACCCCTATGAGGTGCTGGGCGTTGCCAGGAACGCATCGGCCAAAGACATAAAGTCGGCGTACCGGAAACTCGCCAAAAAGCATCATCCGGACCAGAATCCGAATGATCCAAAGGCGAAGGACCGTTTCGCCGCAGCCAACCAGGCCTACGAGATCGTCGGCGACGAAAAGAATCGCGCCGCTTTCGATCGCGGCGAGATCGACGCTGACGGCAAGCCGCGATTCCAGGGCTTTGAGGGCGCTGCCGGTGGCGGCGATCCGTTTGGCGGCTTTCGCCGGCAGCAAGGTCCGGGCGGCTCGCGGTTCGAATTCCGCTCCGGTCGACCCGGTGGCGATCCGTTCGACGGCAACAGCGACATCTTCAGCCAGATTTTTGGCGACACTTTTTCCGGCGCGCGCGGTCCCGGCATGGGCGATCGCCGCCAGCAGACGACCGCTGCCGATCTGAACGTGACGCTCGACGTCACCATCGAGGAAGCGGCGACCGCTGAAAAGGTGACGGCGATGTTCCCCGACGGCCGCAAGGTGGCGGTCAAGCTGCCGGCCTATGTCGAGGATGGCCAGACCATCCGCCTCAAGGGTCAAGGCGAGCAGGGGCCGGGCCAGCCAGGCGACGCGCTGGTCAAGATCCATCTGCGCCGGCATCCACGCTACCGCATCGAAGGCCGCGACCTGCACGCCGATCTGCCGGTGATGCTGGCGGATGCCGTGCTCGGCGCCAAGGTGCCTGTCGAGACGCCGACCGGCAGGCTCGCGGTCAACATTCCGGCCTGGTCGAGCTCCGACAAGGTCCTGCGGCTGAAGGGCAGAGGCCTGCCGGAAAAGGCCGGCGGTCACGGCGATCTCTACGCTCATGTGCGTATCATGCTGCCGGAAGGCGGTGACAGCGCGCTCGAAGCGCTGTTGCGCAGCCAAAAAGGCTGATCGGCGGCTTTTGTCCCCTGAACTGTCCGTTTTGAGCGCTTGAAGGGGCTCTGTGCCTGTGCGATAGGGCAACCCACAAAGCTGAAATCTTGCGGAGAGCGCTCACATGGCGGGTGGACAGGGCCTAATGGCCGGCAAGCGCGGCCTCATTCTTGGCGTCGCCAACAATAGGTCGATCGCTTATGGCATTGCCAAGGCCTGCGTCGATCATGGCGCCGAGATAGCGCTGACCTATCAGGGCGAGGCGTTCAAGAAGCGTGTCGAGCCGCTGGCGGCGGAACTGGGCGCCTTTGTCGCCGGCCATTGCGACGTCACCGATCCGGCGAGCCTGGATGAGGTTTTCGCCAATGTCGCCAGACATTGGGGCAAGCTTGATTTCCTCGTCCACGCCATTGCCTTCTCCGACAAGGATGAGCTGACTGGCCGCTATGTCGAGACGTCACGCGACAATTTCCTGCGCACAATGGACATTTCGGTCTATTCCTTCACCACCATCGCCAAGCGCGCCGAGGCGCTGATGACCGATGGCGGCTCACTGCTGACGCTGACCTACTACGGCGCCGAAAAGGTGATGCCGCACTACAACGTCATGGGTGTCGCCAAGGCGGCGCTCGAGGCCAGCGTGCGCTACCTGGCGGTCGATCTCGGCGCCAAGAAGATCCGCGTCAACGCCATTTCGGCCGGCCCGATCAAGACCCTTGCCGCTTCCGGCATCGGCGATTTCCGCTACATCCTGAAGTGGAACGAGTACAATTCGCCGCTGAAGCAGACGGTGACGCAGGAGGAAGTCGGCGATTCCGGCGTCTATTTCCTGTCCGATCTGTCGCGCGGCGTCACCGGTGAAGTGCACCACGTCGATTCGGGCTACCACGTCGTCGGCATGAAGGCGGTCGACGCGCCTGATATTTCGACGGTCAAGGACTAGCACCCCCCAACCGTCGTCCGTCCCGATCCGCACCGGAAGACCTGATGTACCCGCTGGTTTATATCGCGCGCCACGGCCAGACCGCGTGGAACGCCGAAATGCGGCTTCAGGGGCAGGCTGACACCGATCTCAATGCTCTTGGCCGCGAACAGGCGACCGGCAACGGGCTTCGGCTAGCTGCGTTGGTTCCAGATCCCTGGGAATTCGACTTCGTCGCCAGTCCGATGAAACGGACGCGCGAAACGATGCAGCGTATTCGCGCCGCGATGAAGCTGGATCCGGATGCCTATCGAACCGATCCGCGCCTCGTCGAGGTCAATTTCGGCGATTGGCAGGGATTTACCTTTCCCGAGCTGGAGACGCGGTATCCCGGAGCAAGCGGGACGCGTGCTCTGGACAAGTGGAACTTCCAGCCGCCCGGCGAAGGCGCCGAGAGCTATCAGATGCTGCTCGAACGGGTGAGGCCATGCTTCGACGCGATTGAACGCCAGACGATATGCGTGACCCATGGCGGCGTCATGCGCACCTTGTTTCGTTTCGTTCTGGGATTGGCCGAGGACGAGGCAGCGAACCTGGAAATACCGCAGGATCGCCTGCTCAAGCTCGAAGGCAAGAGTCTGGAGTGGCTTTGATGCATGTCGCCCAAAATTGGCCCCGGTTTTGGGAGAACGACATGCATAAAACAAAGACCTAAAGCGGGTCGCCTGAATCCGTTCAGACGCGACACGCTCTAGGCCATTTCGCAGGCGGCTCGGCGAAAGCTGAACCGCAAACGCTGCATTCAATTGAGGTTGGAAGCTCTAGTTGGCTGAGCTGTCCGGCAGTTCCATGTCGGTGATGACGTTTTCGCCATTGGTCACATCGTAGGCAATGACGATGTCCATGCCCGGCTTCAGCGCGTCGAGATCGGTCTCTGCGTTCAGCTTGTAGGACTTGCCGTCATCCAGCGTCAGCGTCGCCGTGTCCTTGTCGATCTTCTTGATCAGGCCTTCGGTCTGGCCGGCGAAAGCGGCGGTGGAAAGCAGCAGCGTGGCGGCAACGGCGCTAATCAGGGTACGCATAATCGTTCCTCTTTATCATTGCACCGGCATGGCGGCGGGCTGTTCAACAGCGGATGGAGCAGAGCAGAAACCAACCGAATGTGTCAAAACTAAATCCGCCAGATCACAGTTTGACCCCTGTGAAAAACGCCAATAGAACGCAATCTTCAGCCGGCTCCGATGCCGGGCAGGGTATTTCATGTCTCACAACACGTTCGGCCACCTTTTCCGCGTCACCACCTGGGGCGAAAGCCATGGCCCGTCGCTCGGCTGCGTGGTCGACGGCTGTCCGCCCGGCATCCGCTTTACGCGCGACGAGATCCAGGCCGAACTCGACAAGCGCCGGCCGGGACAGTCACGTTTCGTGACGCAGCGTCGCGAACCAGATGAAGTGAAGGTGCTGTCAGGTTTCATCCTCGACGAGGACGGCGAGACGATGATCACCACCGGCACGCCGGTGTCGATGCTGATCGAGAATGTCGACCAGCGTTCAAAGGATTATGGCGAGATCGCCCGCCAGTACCGGCCCGGCCATGCCGACTACACCTATGACGTCAAATACGGGGTGCGCGATTATCGTGGCGGCGGCCGCTCCTCGGCCCGCGAGACGGCAGCCAGAGTGGCGGCCGGTGCCTTGGCGCGCAAGGTGGTGCCCGGCGTGGTGGTGCGCGGTGCGCTGGTGTCGATGGGCGAGAAATCCATCGATCGCGCCAACTGGAACTGGAATTTCATCGGCGATGCGGAAAATCCGTTCTTCACCCCCGATCCGGCTTCCGTTCCTGTCTTCACGCAGTATCTCGACGGCATCCGCAAGGCGGGCTCCTCGGTCGGTGCGGTGATCGAGATCGTCGCCGACGGCGTTCCACCGGGCCTCGGCGCGCCGATCTATGCCAAGCTCGACCAGGACATCGCCTCCGGCCTGATGTCGATCAACGCGGTCAAGGGCGTCGAGATCGGCAACGGCTTCGAGGCCGCCCGCATCACCGGCGAGCAGAATGCCGACGAGATGCGCATCGGCAATGACGGCAAGCCGGTGTTCCTGTCCAACAATGCCGGCGGCATCCTCGGCGGCATCTCGACCGGCCAGGCAATCGTCGCCCGTTTCGCCGTCAAGCCGACCTCGTCGATCCTGACCCCGCGAAAGTCGATCGATAAGGACGGCAAGGACGTCGAGATCATGACCAAGGGCCGCCACGATCCATGCGTCGGCATCCGCGCCGTGCCGATCGGCGAGGCAATGGTTGCCTGTGCGATCGCCGATCATTATCTGCGGCATCGGGGACAGACGGGGAGGGGAATAGGGGAATAGGGGAATAGGGGAATAGGGGAATAGGGGAATATGTTGCGCTCTTAGCCCGGCCGGCCAAATCTTTTTGCTTTTCCCTACTCCCTTACTGCCCTACTCCCTTATTCCCCTGCGAGCAAAGCGAGCACTTATGCCTTACGACCAGAAGAAAATCGTCGAAGCCCTGCGTGCTTTCGAACGCGGCGAGATCGTCGTCGTCATGGATGATGACGGGCGCGAGAACGAGGGCGACCTGATCGTCGCCGCTGTCCACTGCACGCCCGAAAAGATGGCGTTCATCGTTCGCCACACCTCCGGCATCGTCTGTACGCCGATGCCGCGCGAAGAAGCCAAGCGGCTGAACCTTGCCCCCATGGTCGCCGACAACGATTCCGCCCACACCACCGCTTTCACCGTCAGTGTCGATTTCAAGCATGGCACCACGACCGGCATCTCGGCCGAAGATCGCACTTTGACCGTTCGCAATCTTGCCAACGGCAATGTCGGTGGCTCGGATTTCGTCCGCCCCGGCCACATCTTCCCGCTGATCGCGCGCGAAGGCGGCGTGCTGATGCGCTCAGGCCATACCGAAGCAGCGGTCGATCTGTGCAAGCTCGCCGGCCTGCCGCCGGTTGGCGTCATTTCCGAGCTGGTCAATGATGACGGCACCGTCAAGCGCGGTCCGCAGGTGCAGGCTTTCGCCGAGGAGCATGGCCTCAAGCAGGTTTCGGTCGCCGACCTCATCGCCTACCGGCAGCGCAAGGAAACGCTGGTCGAACGCGTCGCCTGCTCGGAAATCGACACGCTCGGCGGCAAGGCACAGGTCTTCACCTACACGCTGCCGTGGGACTCCATGCATCACGTCGCCATCGTCTTCGGCGACATTCGTGACGGCGAGGACGTGCCGGTGCGTCTGCATTCGGAGGATGTGGTGACCGATGTCTTCGGCACCAGCCACCGGCTCGACGCCATCATGAAGACAATGGGCGAGCGCAGGCGCGGTGTCATCGTCTATCTCAGAGAAGGCTCCGTCGGCGTTGCGCATCAGGAGCGCAAGCGGCCGGCAAGCGGCGACCGCGAGGATCACGAAGAGGCGCGCCGCCGTGAAAACGAGTGGCGCGAGATCGGGCTAGGCGCCCAGATACTCAAGGATCTCGGCATCTCCTCGATCAACCTGATCGCCTCGCGCGAACGCCACTATGTCGGCCTTGAAGGTTTTGGCATCCACATCGCCAAGACCGAGATCCTCTGAGCCTCCCGTCGATCCGGTTGCCGGAGAAGACGGATGAATGCGTCCCTGCCTTCCAGCCAGCGCAGCGAGCGGCTTTTGCTGCGCCGCCCAGAAGAGGCTGATCTGGATTTCCTGATCGATCTCTTTTCGCGCCGGGAACTTGTTGCGCATCGTCCGGGCCCTGTCCCGGATACAGCCCAGCAGAGCGCCGCGCGGCTGACGCGCGACATCGGTCATTGGGACAAGCACGGCTTTGGCCGCTGGGCGGTCGAGGCGGATGAAAAGCTGGTCGGCTTCGGCGGCGTCACGGTATCGGCGGATTTCGACGGTCTGAACCTGTCCTATCATCTTCATCCGGCGAGCTGGGGACATGGCTATGCCACGGAATTGGTGACGGAAGCACTGCGCACCGCGTTCGGCCCCTTGCGTGCCGATCGGGTTGTCGGCCTCGTCCGCCCCGCCAATCCGGCTTCGCGACGGGTGCTGGAGAAATGTGGCTTCGTCTTCGAAAAAGAGGTGATTCTGCACGGGGCGCCAACGATAGTTTTGGCATTGGCGCACCCAAGAAGAGTCAATATTTCAGGCCCGGCTGCCTAGAGCGGCGCGCCCGGCCTAAGGCCCGGGCGCGCCGGAACTATTCCGCAGCAATCGCGGCTGCTTCGCATCCGTCCGTCTCGCACTCAGCCGTGGCAAGGCTGCGCTGGCCAAGCAGCACCGTGGCCAGCGCGATCGTGCCTGAAGCCACAGAGACCCAGAACCCGTTCTGGGCACCGAACGCATCGACCACCGCGCCGGCCGCGAACGAGCCGAGCGCCATGCCGATGCCGATGCCGGTCATGACCCAGGTAATGCCTTCGGTCAGCATCGCCTCCGGCACATGCCGCTCGATCAGGCCGAAGGCGGTGATGAAGGTCGGCGAGATCGCCACGCCGCTGATGAACACGGTCAGCGCCAGCAGTGGCACGGTGTCGGCGGTGAGCGGCAACAGCGTGCCGAGCGCGACGAGGGCGACTGCGATGGCCAACTGGCGTTGCAGCGGCGCCTTCAGGCTGAGCGCGCCGACGATGATGCCGAGCACGAACGATCCCAGCGCATAAACGCCGATGACAAGGCTGGCGGCGCCGGGCTGGCCAAGCTCCTTGGTGATCGCCACGGTGCTGACTTCCGTCGTCGCGAAGGTCGCGCCGATGAAGATCAGGGCGAAGGTGATGATCTGAACCGGCCGCAGGCGGATCGCCGAGCCGCTTGAGCCATGGTCCACCGGCCGCACTTGCGGCTCCGTCGAGCGTTGCAGGATGAAGGCCGCTGATCCGAATGCGAGAAATAATGTGCTCACCAGAACGCCGGCTTCCGGGAACAGGGCAGCACTGAGACCGACCGATAGCGATGCCCCGGCGATATAGACCAGTTCATCGGCCGCGGACTCGAAGGCGAATGCGGTGTTCATCTGCGGCCGTCCGCGGAAAATCTCTGTCCAGCGCGCCCGCACCATCGCCGGCATGCTTGGCATGGCCGCGGCCAGTAAGGCCGACACGAACAGCGTCCACACCGGCCAGTCCTGGTTGGCCGCCGCTATCAGGACGGCGAAAGCCAGCACCGCGATGATGGTGGTGGGCACGACGATCCGTGTCTGGCCCAGGCGGTCCACCAGTCTGGATATCTGCGGCGCAACGAAAGCGTTGGCCAGCGCGTATGTTGCCGAGACGGCTCCGGCCAGCCAGTATTCGCCACGCGTCTGCGACAGCATCGCCACGATGCCGATGGGCGCCATGGCGATCGGCAGGCGCGCCATGAATCCGGCGGCCGCAAAGCCCTTGGTTCCGGGGGCACGAAAGATTTCCGCATAGGGATTTTGCATGGGTGGTTCCTCGACAAAGGACGATTCGGCAATTACATACGAAGCGTATGATTGTTAAATAGAGCATACGCCGCGTATGTCAATTGGCATACGTTACGTATGTGAATAGGGCCAGAAGCCATGCACAGACCCCGCAAGGAGATGATCGCCGAGACGCGCGCAAAGCTGATCGCGGCGGCCCGCCATGCCTTCGGCACAACAGGCTATGCGGAAGCCTCGATGGATGATTTCACCGCTTCGGCCGGGCTGACGCGCGGCGCGCTCTATCATCATTTCGGCGACAAGAAGGGGCTGCTGCAGGCGGTCATAGCCCAGATCGACGGCGAAATGGCGGCGCGCATCAATGAGGTCGCGTCGAGAGCGCCGACCCGCTGGCAGCATTTCGTCGACGAGTGCTCGACCTATATCGAGATGGCGCTGGAGCCGGAAATCCAGCGCATCATGTTCCGGGATGGCCCGGCCGTGCTGGGGGATCCAGCGCAATGGCCGAATGCCAGTGCGTGCATCGTGTCAATGACCGACCATCTGACCGCGCTGCAGGAGGAGGGGGTCGTTGTCTCGAGCCTCGACCCCGAGACGGCCTCGCGACTGATCAACGGAGCGAGCAGCCAGGCAGCGCAACGGATCGCCAATTCGGACGACCCCGAAGCGACGTCCAAGAAGGTGGTGACGGCGTTCAAGCAACTGCTCGAAGGCCTGCTCAAGAAGCCGGATCCGCAGTCGAATTGAAGTTCCCACCGGAGCTTTTCGTGCCGGCAGCTGTTCCCGATAGGAATTTTTTCTTGACACCTGCCCTCAGCTAAGGTACATATTCGTCCATGGTGCTGATTTGCGCCGGTGACCCGCCGCACAGGCGGGTTTTTCGTTTGATGCTCCGTCAGACAATGCGCCGGCGAAAGGCTGCGAAAGAAAACCGTTGCCCAGAATTCGTCGCCCTGTGGTGCCAGGGCCGGCAATTGACAATCGCCGGGTTGAGTTCATCCTCTTCCACCATCTCTGAGGCGGAGGGGCACATGTGGGATTTCGAGATCGGCCGGTCGGTGTCCATCATGATGCGGACCTGGCCGTTCATCGTCTTTCGTATGATCGTCTATTTCGGCATCACGCTGGCCTACATCATGGCGACCGGCACCGGTGCCTCGGTCGGCTATGGCGTCGGCCATATCTCCACCGATCCCGACGGGCCCATGTCCTTTGCCCTGTGGGGCGGCGTGGTCGGGTTTGGCATCGTCTCGATCGCGGTCTACTGGATCCGCGAATACATCCTCTATATCGTCAAGGCCGGCCACATCGCCGTCATGGTTCATCTGATCGACGGCCGCGACATTCCCGGCGGTCAGGACCAGATCGCCTACGCCAGGGATGTCGTCACCCAGCGTTTTGCCGAGGCCAATATCCTTTTCGTCGTCGACCAGCTCGTCAAGGGTGCCATCCGCGCCATCACCGGCCTGCTCGGCGGTATCGCCGCCTTCCTGCCGATACCGGGCCTGAGCGGCCTGGTCTCCTTCATCAACACGGTGATCCGCCTGTCGCTGACCTATGTCGACGAGATCATCCTCGGTTACAACATCCGCATCAATTCAGCCTCACCCTTCGAGACGGCGCGCCAAGGCGTCGTGCTCTATGCCCAGAACGGCAAGGTCATGGTCAAGAACGCCGTCTGGCTGGCGGTCATCATGTGGGGCGTGTCGTTCGTCATCTTTCTGATGATGCTGGCGCCTGCCGGCGCCATTCTGTTCCTGATGCCCGGCCAGCTCGCCGGCTGGGCCTTCGTGCTCGCCATCGTCTTCGCCTGGGCATTCAAGGCGGCCTTCATCGAGCCTTTCGCCATCGCTTGCCTGATGCAGGTCTATTTCAAGACCATCGCGGGCCAGGTGCCGGATCCGGCCTGGGACGCCCGGTTGGCCGAGGCGTCGTCGAAGTTCAGGGAGCTCAAGGACAAGGCGCTCGCCTCCTTCGGCGGTTCGCGCTGGGGTACGGCCGGCGCCACACCCTGATCGGCCGGGCAGGTGGTGTCTGGTGAGGCAGAAACGGTGTTGAGGCGCGCCACGGTGGACTTGAGCTGTGTCTCGCCTTGCCCGGAAAACGTCTCGCTCATGATCAGTTCCGGCAGCGGCAGCCGCCGTCCCCAACCATGCGTTTCAAGGTCCGGTTTGGAAGCGAACTCGGAAACACGGCCGACGCAGAGATAGGCGATTGGCGTTACGTGATCCGGAATGGCCAACAGCCGCTTCAGCGCCTCAGCCTCGATGATGCTCACCCAGCCGACGCCAACGCCCTCGGCACGCGCGGCCAGCCAGAAATTCTGCACCGCGCAGACGGTGCTGTAGAGATCCATCTCCGGATTGTGCCAGCGTCCCAGCGGCGAACCCTTCGAGCGCTGCCGGTCGCAAGTGATGCAGATGTTGAGCGCGCTCTCGCAGATGCCTTCCAGCTTGAGCTTGCGGTACAGCGCCTGTTTTTCCGCCTCGATCGCCGGCAGTTCCTGCTCGCGCGCGGCCAGGAACAGGTCGCGCACCTCCGCTCGTCGTCCGGCATCGCGAATGACAATGAAATTCCATGGCTGCATGAAGCCGACCGATGGCGCGTGATGGGCGGCAAGCAGCAGCCGCGCCAGCACGTCGTCATCGATCGCGGTGGGCAGGAAATGGCTGCGCACGTCGCGCCGCGTGAACATGGCGCGATAGACCGCATCGCGCGCATTCTGGTCGAATCCATCGTCAATGGCAGCGGTCATATGTTCCGGCATCGCTTGTCCCCTTGCGATTGCAGATTCAAAACGGTCAGAGCGTACTTTGTGCGTCCAAATGGACGCACGTCGCTCTGATGCCACCCGCCCGACCATGCGGATGACGATGCCTGCCAGGCCGGTCTTCTGGCTTGGGATCAACCCGCGTCCGGTGCCTTCCCGTCATCGACAGTGGCATTTACCGGCGCGGTCCCCCTCACAGCGTTGGGCACGCCACGGAATTCAACCGTGTTCCCGATTCTCCCGCTTGCGGCGGGCACCAGGCAGTGCCAAGGACTTTACGCCGAAGCGCCGGCGAGGCCAATGCCTGCGGCGACACGAATGGACGCAGGCGCGATTTTCCCCAGTCATCGGCCGCCCGTGCATGGCCTTTGTCGATCCGGGTCACTAGATTAGGACGATGACCACCCGTCTCTACACGCATCCGATCTTCCTCGAGCATCTCACGCCGCCCGGACATCCCGAGCGGCCCGACCGCCTGCGTGCCATCGAGCGCGTGCTCGATGAGGAAGCCTTTGCCGGGCTCGATCGTATCCAGGCGCCGGAAGGCGACGAGGCCACCATCCTCTACGCGCATCCCGCCGATTTCGTCGCCCGCGTGCGCGCCGCCATTCCCGACGAGGGGATTGCCCGCATCGATGCCGACACCACTGCCAGTCCGAAGAGCTGGCAAGCGGCGATCACCGCGATCGGCGCCGCCAACGCCGCCGTCGATGATGTCTTTTCGGGCCGCGCCGACAACGTCTTCGTCGCCGCCCGGCCGCCCGGCCATCATGCCGAAAAGACCACGGCCATGGGCTTCTGCCTGTTCAACACGGCGGCGATCGCGGCGCGTTATGCGCAGAAGAAACACGGTGTCGAGCGCGTTGCCATCGTCGACTGGGACGTGCATCACGGCAATGGCACGCAGGATATTTTCTGGGACGATCCCTCGGTGCTCTATTGCTCGACACACCAGATGCCGCTTTATCCCGGCACCGGAGCGAAGACCGAAACGGGCGCCGGCAACATCGTCAACGCACCGCTGGCGCCGCAGACCGGCAGCGAAGTGTTTCGCGATGCCTTCCTGTCGCGCGTCCTGCCCGCGCTCGACAATTTCGCGCCCGACCTGATCATCATTTCGGCCGGGTTCGACGCGCACCACCGCGATCCGCTGGCCGAGATCAATCTGACCGAGGATGATTTCGATTGGGCGACCGGCCAGCTGATGCAGCGCGCGGCACGCCACAGCGGCAACCGGCTCGTCAGCCTGCTCGAGGGCGGCTACGATCTGCAGGGATTGGCATTTTCGGTCGCCGCCCATGTCGGGCGACTGATGAAAGGATGAACGATGGCTGGTGAGACCAACGAAGACGTCAAGGCGATGAGCTTCGAGCAGGCACTCGATGCGCTGGAGAAGATCGTCGATGATCTGGAGCGTGGCGACGTGCCGCTCGACCAGTCGATCAGGATCTATGAACGTGGCGAGGCGCTGAAGGCGCATTGCGACCGGCTGCTGAAGGCCGCCGAGGACAAGGTCGAGAAGATCAGGCTGTCGCGCGACGGCAAGCCGGTTGGAACGGAGCCGCTCGACGCGGATTGAGGCCGGTCCGAACGATGGCCTCGCCTCACCGGTTTTTGGACATGATCATGATCGAGGATATAACTCGTTGCGATTGAAACAGCTCAAGGACAAGAGGAGATACGGAAGCGATGTGCAGAAACATCAAGACCCTGTTCAATTTTGATCCGCCGGCAACCAATGACGAGGTGCGCGACGCGGCCCTTCAGTTCGTCCGCAAGCTGAGCGGAACGACGCGACCCTCGAAGCAGAACCAGCACGCCTTCGATCATGCCGTCGACGCCATCGCGGCCTCGGCGCGCGAACTGCTCGATTCCCTGGAAACCCATCAGCATCCGCGCAATCGCGAAGAGGTGGCGGCCAAGCTGCGGGCAAAGGCGGCCATCCGCTTTGCCTGATGCGGCCAGGCGGCCTTCGACCACCGACAAGGAGAGTCCATGAGCTTCTTCCCCGGGAAAGACCCTGAGGTGGGCGATGCGTTCGCCAGCGATCAGATCGAATTGATGGTCATTCCGAACGCCAAGGACATCGGTGGTTTTCAGGTGCGCCGTGCCCTGCCAACGGCAAAAAGGCGGTTGGTCGGTCCGTTCATCTTCTTCGACCGCATGGGTCCCGCGATCCTGCGGGCCGGCCAGGCGCTGGACGTCCGTCCGCATCCGCATATCGGACTGTCGACGGTCACCTATCTGTTCGACGGCAAGATCCGGCACCGCGACTCCCTCGGCACCGAAATGGTCATTCAGCCCGGCGACGTGAATTTGATGACCGCCGGCCGCGGCATCGTCCATTCGGAGCGTACGCCGGAGGAACTGCGTGGCGCGCCGATGTCGGTATCCGGCCTGCAGACATGGCTGGCGCTGCCGGACGACAAGGAAGAGGTGGCTCCTGTGTTCGAGAACACAGGAGCGCTCAGGCTTCCCGAGATTGATGCCGAAGGCGTCAACGGGCGCCTCATCATCGGCGATTTCCAAGGATTACGGTCCCCGGTCAGGGCCGATTCGGAGACGCTCTACGCCGACCTGCGCCTGGCGCCCGGCGCCAGCGTGAAAATCCCTGCCGATGCGGAAGAGCGCGCCATTTACACGCTGGAAGGCGAGGTCTCGATTTCGGGCGATGTGTTCCCAGCCGAACGGCTGCTGGTCTTCCGTCCCGGTGACGAGATCGTCGTGTCGTCGCAGACCGGGGCGCATTTCATGCTGTTCGGCGGCGCCTCTCTTGGTTCGAAGCGTTACATCTGGTGGAATTTCGTCTCGTCGTCGAAAGAGCGTATCGAACAGGCGAAAGAGGAATGGAAGACAGGCCGCTTCGACATCGTTCCAGGAGACGAGGAAGAGTTCATTCCGCTGCCGGAAAGCTGATGCCTGTCGCCCAAAGTGGCCCGGTTTTGGGGAAACGACCTGCATAGAAGCAAAAGACCACAGTCTGATCCGCGTCACTGACACGCATTTACTTTCGCCGGCCGGCGGCCTATTTCGCCCATCAACCGAAAGCCTGAGCACCGTGAACGCAACGCCGCATACGCCGCTTCTCGACAAGGCCCGCATCCCGGCCGACCTGCGCATGCTTGCCGAGAGTGAGCTGCCGCAACTGGCGTCCGAGCTTCGCGCCGAGCTGGTCGACGCGGTATCCCGCACGGGTGGTCATCTGGGCGCCGGCCTTGGCGTGGTCGAGCTGACAGTGGCGCTGCACTATGTCTTCAACACCCCCGATGATCGGCTGATCTGGGATGTCGGCCACCAGGCCTATCCGCACAAGATCCTGACCGGCCGCCGCGACCGTATCCGCACGCTGCGCCAGGAAGGCGGCCTGTCCGGCTTCACCCGCCGCGCCGAGAGCGAGTACGATCCCTTCGGCGCTGCCCACTCCTCGACATCGATATCGGCCGGCCTCGGCATGGCCGCGGCCCGCGATCTCTCCGGCGGCCGCAACAATGTCATCGCCGTCATCGGCGACGGCGCCATGTCTGCCGGCATGGCCTACGAGGCGATGAACAATGCCGGCGCGCTCGATGCACGGCTGATCGTCATTCTCAACGACAACGACATGTCGATCGCGCCGCCAACCGGCGCCATGAGCGCCTATCTGGCGCGGCTGGCCTCCGGCAAGGCCTATATCGGCCTGCGCGATTTCGGCAAAAAACTGACATCTTATCTCGGCAAGCGGGCGGATCGTGCGATCACAAGGGCGGTCGAGCATGCACGCGGCTACGTCACCGGCGGCACGCTGTTCGAGGAACTCGGCTTCTATCACATCGGCCCGATCGACGGCCACAATCTGGAGCATCTGATCCCGGTCCTGAAAAATGTCCGAGACAATGGCGAAGGCCCGGTGCTCATCCATGTCGTCACCCAGAAGGGCAAGGGCTATGCGCCGGCGGAAGCCGCCGCCGACAAATATCACGGCGTCAACAAGTTCGACGTCATCACCGGCGCGCAGGCCAAGGCGCCGGCCAACGCACCGGCCTACACCAAGGTGTTCGCCGAAAGCCTGGTCCAGGAGGGCCGCGAGGACGACCGCATCGTCGCCGTCACCGCAGCCATGCCGAGCGGTACCGGCCTCGACCTGTTCGGCGAAGCGTTCCCGTCGAGGACCTTCGATGTCGGCATCGCCGAACAGCACGCGGTGACCTTCGCCGCCGGCCTCGCCACCGAAGGCTACAAGCCGTTCGCGGCCATCTATTCCACCTTCCTGCAGCGCGCCTACGACCAGGTCGTCCACGACGTCGCCATCCAGAAATTACCGGTGCGCTTTCCCATCGACCGCGCCGGCTTCGTCGGCGCCGATGGCGCCACCCATTGCGGCGCCTTCGACACCACCTTCCTGGCGACACTGCCGGGCTTCGTGGTGATGGCGGCGGCCGACGAGGCGGAGCTGCGCCACATGGTACGCACCGCGGCAAGCTATGATGACGGCCCGATCGCCTTTCGCTATCCGCGCGGCAATGGCGTTGGCGTCGACATGCCGGAGCGTGGCTCCGTGCTCGAAGTCGGCAAGGGCCGCATCGTCAGGGAGGGCACCAAGGTAGCATTGCTGTCCTTCGGCACACGGCTGCAGGATTGCCTGATCGCCGCCGAGGAGCTAGGGGCTGCCGGGCTCTCCACCACGGTCGCCGACGCCCGTTTCGCCAAGCCGCTCGACGAGGATCTGATCCGGCGGCTGGCCCGCTCGCATGAGGTTCTGGTGACGGTGGAGGAGGGCGCCGTCGGCGGCTTCGCCAGCCATGTGCTGCAGTTCCTCGCCCATGAAGGCCTGCTGGAAAGCGGCCTGAAGGTGCGCCCGCTGGTGCTGCCCGACGTGTTTACCGACCACGCCAAGCCGGAAAAGATGTATGCCGATGCCGGGCTCGATGCTGCCGGCATCGTGCGCACCGTGTTCGTCGCGCTCGGGCATACGGTTCGCGCCCAGCGCGCCTGAATCAAAGTCTCAGTGACTTGAATCAGTTTGCCGGCCAACGTTCTTAACGCGTTGTTTACGCTGCCGTTTGGCGCTTTGCTTACCGTGTCTCTTGGCCGTTTTTCAACGGCGCCCTGCTAGATCGTGATCAGGCAGGGAGACAGCAACAATGAAAACGCTTCTGTGCGGCGCAGCGCTTTGCGCCGTCATCGTCGCGCCGGCCACAGCCGAAACGCGCTATGATCGCAGCCTCGAAAAGGCGGCCATGGGCATCGTCGCCGGCAAGATGGGCGACATCCGCGGCGGCTTTTCCTTCAAGCAGGTGCCGCAACTGGTGGTTCTGCCGGCCCCCGTTCCCGCACCTGCGGTTGCCATCGAGCCTTCACGCGAGCAAGCGTCGGGAGGGCGTGCGGATGGGTTGTCTCCGGCCGTCGAGCGCCCGGTTTCGCGAAGCGTATTCTGAGCTAGAGACCAGCAAGCCCTGATCGGGATTGCCCGATCGTTTCATCGTGCTTTGCCGCTGTGCGGGTGATCTAAAGGCGTCGGCACTGCTACTCCGCCGCCACCAGCTCCGCTTGTTGCGCCGGTTTCTCGGGGCGCCAGGATTGCGCCGCGTGGCGGGCGCGGTCTGCCAGGGCGGCAAGGCGTCCGCGCAGGTTTCGTCCACCCACCACTGACGACAAGATCACCGAATGCGTCGCAAAGCGGCGCTTGAAATCCTCGCCGCCGCAGAGAAAATCGATCGTGGTCAAGCCCCTGTCGAACGACCACTGGATGTAATCCATCATCAAGACCATGCCCGGCGAGGCCCGTTCGAAGGCCGGATCATAGGTGGTGACGAAAGCCATCATGGTTCCATGCTGCTCGAAATTGATCGATATGGCGATGATCTCGTCTTCGCGTTCGAGCACGAAGATGCGCAGCAACCCAAGCCCGGCCAGAACGGAGATCAGTGCCGGCAGCGCGGGGGAACCTTCGTCGAACAGGTCCGAAACGCGGCCGTGTTTTGCGAGCCATAGCCGTTTCAGCGCGGCGACGCGTTCCAGCACCGGCTCGCGGGCTTCGTGCGCATCCATCAGGCGGAAACGCAGCGCGCCGCCTTCCTCCATGAATTTGTAACCACGGCGATAGTTTTGCCGGGTTTTCTTCGACTGGCTTTCAAACCATTGTGCGCCGCGTTGTCCGGCGCTGGAAACTCGGTAGCTGACCTCGCTGCGGTGGCTCGGCTGCAAGATGCTGCCCTGGCCTGGGGCGGCGGGACCAAGCAGGGTCCGGAATCGAGCATCGGGCAACAGCCGATTGAGATACGCAAGATCGAAGCCGCTATCGTCGAGGATATGTTGCCAGAGTTGCGGCAGGATCTGTGGCTCTGCATCGGGAGCAAGCAGGACATCGCCATAGTCGCAGTGATCCTTCGCCGCCCATTCCAGCATACGGATGCCCGAGCGCCAGAAGGTCGCGAGCGCAATGACCGCCTCGAGGCGCTCGCCGCTCCAGACCAGGCCGATCCTGAGGCCGCGGCGGTCCTGATGCGGTGTGGTGTGCCACCAGGCCGAGATCCAGTCGGGATGCTGGAAAACGAGGCCGCCGGCGCGTTGCCAGAGCGCTGCCCAGGCGGGCGCGATTTCTGCCAGTCGCTCTGGCGAGGTTGCAATTTCGATCCGGTGCGCTTGCTGCATCCGAAACACGGCCGGTCCGTTCATGGCTTGCCCCCCTGCGGCGATTGCTGTGGCTCGGGCTTGTCGGCGCGGAAATGTCTGGCGATCTGCCGCCACATCCGCTGCAGCGGCATGACATAGAGGCCTGCGAGCGACTGGTAGTCGCGCACGTTGCGTTCGATCAAACCGAACTTGAAGTCCTCGTCGGGTTTCGGAACGCACAGAGTTCCGAAGAGCCGATCCCAGAACGAGAAGAGCAGCCCGAAGTTCTTGTCGTAATGGCGCGGGTCGGTGCTGTGGTGCAACTGATGCCAGTGTGGGCACAGGATCAGATTGTTCAACGGCCCAAACGAGATCTTGAAATGCGTGTGCCTGACGAAATCCATCATCAGGATGTTGCGTATGATGTAGACGTTGACGCCGAAGACCGTCAGTTCAACCAGGTTCAGCGACACCAGCGACCAGATGCCGAAGCAGATGCCGGGAATGACGCCGTCCCAGGCCCGGTTCATCAATTCGTCGAGCGGGTGGACGCGATCCTTGGTGATGCCGACCATCACCTCGGCCGAATGGTGCACCTTGTGCAGTTCCCAGAGCACCGGGTAGCGGTGCTGGGCGACATGATAGAGATAGTACGAAATGTCGTAGGCAAGCAGCATGGTGAGGGTGAAGATCGTCACCGTCACAGGCCCCGCCGGCCCCTCGATCAGAGGCGGCTGGATTGCCAGCAGCGTGGAGAGCAACCAGTTCGTCGCATAGCCGACGGCGCTGACGAAGACGACGCCGGCGGGCAGCATGAGGAATGGCATCAGCGCCTTCCGCGTCACCCAGAACAAAAGGTCGGCTTTCGCCGAAGGATGCGTGATGACCTCATGCGGGACCGCGAACTCGAAGAACTCTTTCCAGCTCTTTTTCTCGACCGTGCGCCAATAGGCGACCAGGGCACTGGCCAAAGCAGTCAGCAACAGAAGTCCGGTCGCCAGCAGGCCGGCGCCAGAAATCCGGTCAAGAACCTTGTAGACGATGTCGCTGGCCATTTCCAAAGTTGCCGCCTCTTCATCCGGGTTTTCCCGTCGTCGCGGTCATAACATTGAAGTCCTCAAGCAAATGCGATGAAAATTGGTTAAGAAATCATGAGGCTTTCTAGATTGTTGGTATTTACCCGCAGGCGGTGAGACCTCATGCTTCGGCGGTCATCCGTCTCAACGGGCGTAACGCATGGGTATTCATAAGGATGGTCGGCGGGACGGGACGCCTCACCATCGTCGCCGTGCAAGATGCTGAGCGTGATGATGGGAACGGGAGACGAAATGCTTCCAGCTGGCGCTCTTGCCATCGTCGTCGGCTTTCGCCATGAAGGCCGATGAATTCGCCTCTGCCAGCCAGCGCACGCCAGCGGCTCGACGACCTGCTCGTCCAGCGCGGGCTGTTTGCCAGCCGCTCGCGTGCCCGCGACGCGGTCGAGCGCGGCACTGTGACCGTCGACGGCCTCATTGCGCGCAAGCCCGGCCAGAGCGTTTTGCCGCAATGTCACGTTACCATCGATGATCCGGCGCAAGGCTATGTGTCGCGCGCGGCACTCAAGCTGATCGGCGGGCTCGATCATTTCGGCCTCGATCCTGCCGGCCGTGAAGCGCTCGACATCGGCGCCTCGACCGGCGGCTTCACCCAGGTGTTGCTCGAGCGCGGCGTGGCCCATGTCACCGCCGTCGATGTCGGTCATGGCCAGATGCATCCTGATATCGGCGGCGACCCGCGTGTGACGGTGATCGAAGGGCTGAACGCCCGCGACCTCGCCGTCACCGATCTCGGCGGGCGTATTCCGGATTTCATCGTCTCCGACGTCAGCTTCATCTCGCTGAAACTGGCGCTGCCGCCGGCCCTTGGTCTGGCCAAGGCTGGCGCAAAGGCCATGTTTCTGGTCAAGCCGCAATTCGAGGCCGGCAGGGAAGCGATCGGCAAGGGTGGTCTGTTGAAGGATCCCTTCGACGCCGCCCGTGTCGCCGGCCTGCTGCAGGATTGGCTGGACTCCGTTCCCGGCTGGCGCTCGCTGGGGCTGCATCTGTCGCCGATCGATGGCGGCGACGGCAATCGCGAATTCCTGCTCGGTGGGATCAAGGACCGATGAGCGCGCGCTTCAGCATCAGGAAACTTGGCGCCCAGGGCGACGGTGTCGCCGAGACCGAGACAGGCGATCTGTTCATTCCCTTCACACTGCCCGGTGAAACGGTCACCGCCGCGCGCGAAAGGGATCGCGCCATGCTGATGGCGGTGCTGGAAGCATCGCCGCTGCGCATCGATCCCGCCTGCCGCCACTTCACCGAATGCGGCGGTTGCGCGCTCCAGCATTTCGAAGCCGAAGCCTATCGCCAGTGGAAGCGCGAAAAAGTGGCGCACATCCTGAAGGGCAAGGGCATCGATTGCGAGATCGGTGACCTGGTCGCCTGCGCACCGCAGACGCGCCGCCGTGTCGTGCTTGCCGCCCGGCGCACCGAGACAGGCATGCTGCTCGGCTTCCATCGCCATCTGTCGCCGGAGATCGTCGCCATATCGGAATGCCCGATCTCGCTGCCGGAGATCGTTGCCGCGCTCGATCGCTTGAAGGCGCTCGCCGAATTGGTCTGCGCAACCGCCAAATCGTTCCGGCTGGCGGTCACCGTGACCGGTTCGGGGCTCGATGTCGCGGTTCACGAATCCGGCAAGCTCGGGGAGCACCAGCGCCGGATCGCGGCTAACTTCGTCATGGCGCAGGGCTTTGCCAGGCTGTCCATCGATGACGAAATCATTATCGAGCCGAAAAAGCCGGTGGTCATGTTCGGCAGCGTCGCTGTCGCCTTGCCCCCGGGCGCGTTCCTGCAGGCAACCGAGGCCGCCGAACAGGCGATGGCCGACATCGTCGGCGGACATCTGAAGCGTGCCAAGAAGGTGGCGGATCTTTTCGCCGGTTGCGGTAGCTTTGCTCTGCGCCTGGCCGCGAAGTCGGAAGTCCATGCGGTGGAAGGCGATGCGGCAGCGCTTTCAGCGCTCGACCGTGGATCGCGCTTCGCCACCGGCTTGAAGCGGGTGACGGGCGAACGCCGCGACCTGTTCCGCCGGCCGCTGACGTTCAAGGAGTTGAATGCGTTCGACGGTGTGGTGTTCGACCCGCCGCGCGCCGGCGCCGAGGACCAGTCGAAGCAGATCGCCCGCTCGGATGTTCCCTACGTTGCCGCGGTATCCTGCAATCCGGTGACGCTGGCTCGCGACCTGCGCATCCTCATCGACGGCGGCTACGCCTTGAAGAGCGTGACGCCGATCGACCAGTTCCTGTGGTCGCCGCAAGTCGAAGCGGTGGCACTGCTGGAGAAGCCGAAGAAGCGGCGATAGCCTGGAGGCTTCGGCCCTACGAACTTGGCGACAGTCGTTTCGACGTGCCGCCGCGTTGGTTGATCGACACCCAGGTGTTTGGGTTCTGCTGCGACTGACGTTTCACGAAGTAATAGCCCGTCGCATTCCAGGGCCTGATCTCATTGACCAGATTGTCCAGGACAAGATCACCCTTGTCGGTTTTCACCGTCAGAATGGTGTGGCCTTCATTGTCCAGGTCGCGCACCACGGTCATCAGCAACGCTTGCCGGGGGAATCCCGCTGCCAGAAGAAGCTTGCGCTTGTAGAGCGCGTAGATCTTGCAGTCGCCCTTACCGTCTACCGGATAGTCCCAGTGATCCGCCATCGTACCCCAGTGATCGAAATTGCTGACGGGTTTGATGGCGCTGTTCGCCTTGTGATTTATCCGCTTGAGGATGCGTAGGTTCTGCGCGGTCAGCTTGATATTCGCGGCCGGCAGAGCGGGCACCTTGCACTCCTTTGGCCGGCGATGGCAGAAATCGACCCAACCGTAGGGGACGCTGGTGCTTCCACCAATTGCGGCAGATTGCGTCGATCGCGACTTGAACAATGTCGACTGTGCCGCCGCCGGACTGGCTTGCAACCATGTCGCGCCAATCAACGAAACGAAGCCAAGCAGGAAAGAGGAGGTCAGGACGCCGGGGAAATGCCGCATTGCCAACACCACCGCAACCAGAAGGCCGGCACTGCGTTCGTGCGGAAACGGCAGCCCAGGCAGTTAAACACCTAACAATTTCCTAATGCCGATTGTGTTCACTTCAAGGTGCAGCCGGGAATTCAAACTGGAAAACGCAAGCATCAGCGGGCGCATTCGGTCTGACTCGACCATCAGGGCGCCAGCGACGGACCTTTGTCATGCTTCCTGCAAGCTGTCATATCCCGCCGTCTTTGCAGCCTTGAGGAAATTACGATCAAAGGTTGCAAAGCCAGCGCAATGAGCTGATTTCCCCAGATGCAGAGCATCTGCGAAATCCATTCCCTTCTTTGCGAGGTCGAGTGCGGACGACACCACCGCGCTGTCCGCGACCTCTACTGTTGGGAGCCCGCCAAATGTCCGCAGCGCGATGTCAGGCGCCGCATAACGTAAGCGCCGGCGCAACTCTCATGATGGCGCTCTCGGGTGCGCTCGTCGCCTGGATTTTGCGAAAGATCGCTCGAACCGGGCTATTGCCGTCCTATGCACTTGGCATCGCAGCCATGACGTTTGTCGCAGCTGCGCTGTATGTCTCCGGCCACGACGGGACCGTCGACTACCTGAGTGCTTGGGTCAAATATGCGATCGGTGGCGTCATCGCCTTCCTGATTCTCTACACGACTTCGCGCCGGTCTATCGGCAAGGCATAAGCCCGGCCATCGGGGCCGTTCGCTCAGACCCGCGTGCCGCCCACCGTCATCTGGTTCATGCGCAGATGCGGCTGGCCGACGCCGACCGGCACGCCCTGTCCGGCCTTGCCGCACATGCCGATGCCGGTGTCGAGCTTCATGTCGTTGCCGATCATCGAGACGCGATGCATGGCGTCCGGACCGTTGCCTATCAGCATCGCGCCCTTGATCGGCTGCGTCACCTTGCCGTTCTCGATCATGTAGGCCTCGGTGCAGCCGAACACGAATTTGCCCGAGGTGATGTCGACCTGGCCGCCACCGAAGGAGACGGCATAGATGCCGTTCTTGACCGAGGCGATGATTTCGTCCGGCTCCATGTCGCCCGCCGTCATATAGGTGTTGGTCATGCGCGGCATCGGCTGGTGTGCGTAGCCTTCGCGGCGGCCGTTGCCGGTTGCCTTCATGCCCATCAGCCGGGCGTTCTGGCGATCCTGCATGTAGCCGACCAGCTTGCCGTCCTCGATCAGCACATTGCGGGCCGAAGGCGTGCCTTCGTCGTCGACTGTCAGCGAGCCGCGCCGCTCGGGCATCGTGCCGTCGTCGACGACGGTCACCCCCTTGGCGGCGACCTGCTGGCCGAGCAGTCCGGCGAAGGCCGAGGTCTTCTTGCGGTTGAAATCGCCTTCCAGCCCATGGCCGACGGCCTCGTGCAGCATGACGCCCGGCCAGCCGCTGGACAAGACGATGTCGAAAGTGCCGGCCGGCGCCGGTATCGCCTCAAGATTGACCAGAGCTTGCCTGAGCGCCTCCTTGGCGGCGTGCTTCCAGCTGTCCTCGACCAGGAATTCGCCAAACGCCTTGCGGCCGCCCATGCCGTAGGAGCCGCTCTCCTGGCGGTCGCCATTGCCGACAACGACGGAGACGTTGACGCGGACAAGCGGGCGGATGTCGCGCACCATTTGGCCGTCGGCGCGCACGATCTCGACATGCTGCCAGGATGCGGCGAGCGATGCCGAAACCTGCCGCACGCGCGGGTCCTCGGCGCGCAGCCAGGCGTCGATTTCCTGCAGGAGCTTTGCCTTGGCCTCGAAGGAGGGCGAGGGGATCGGGTTCTCTTCGCCATAGAGATGGCGGTTGGTGCGGGCGGGTGCGGCGGCAAGCGTGCCGGAATAGCCGCCCTTGACGGTCGAAACGGCATCGGCCGCGCGCAGCAGCGAAGCTTCGGAGAGATCGCTGGAATGGGCATAGCCGCTGGCTTCGCCGGCAACCGCGCGCAGGCCAAACCCTTGGTCGGTGTTGAAGTTGGCGGTCTTCAGCCGGCCATTGTCGAACATCAGCGCTTCGCTCTCGCTGTATTCGAGGAACAGCTCGCCGTCATCGGCGCCGTTGATGGTTTCGGCGACGATCTGCTTGATGCGATCGTCTGAAATGTCGAATTGGCCGATCAGGCTGTTCATGGCGCGTCCGTTCACAGGAGGAATGGGTCTTTGCCACGATGTAGGCGCGAAGGTGCGCCGAGACAATCGCTCAGCCGCATTGTGAAGACAAAAGCGGTTTGCCAGCAGACCGTCGACGTCACTTCTGGTTGATGAAGCCGGTGATGTCGCCGGGCTTTCAGGGGAGGGCGGCGAAGCCGTCGGCAAAACCCTTGAGGTCGACCGGGATGCCGATGCCTTCTTCCGGGGTCTGGAAGACAATGAAGGTGGCCGACGTGCCGGTCTTCAGCGTGTCGAGAAGCGGCTTTTCGAGGATAACCTCGGCATAGCAGCCGTCCTGGAAACAGCGCACGAAATAGGCGCGACCGATGTCCTTGCCGTCGACATTGAGGCCAAGCCCGTTGGGCAAAAGCACGCCGAGCGGCGCCAGAACGCGCAGGATCTCCGCCTTGTTGTCGGCGGTGCGCAGCACGACGACCGACAGTCCCATCTCCGGACGGTCCTCGGCGACGACGTTCTGCATCATCACGCATTGTTCCGAGGTGGCACCGGCCGGCGTGTCGCAGATGATCGACCATGCGCCATGCGTCGAGCGAACGGTACCGCTCGGTTGCGCGGCGTTCGCCGTGCCGGACACGATCGCGGACAAGCCGATGCCAGACAGGGCGGCGAAAAAGATGACCTTCGCCCAGTTTCTCGAAAACCGAGAGTTTCTCGAAAGCCAGTAATTCATGACGGCTCCATTGCGAATCACGGCACTTTAAGCCGCGCCAAAGCCAAGTAAAGGACGAGACCGCACCAGGTCTGCCCCGAAAAAGCCAATACGGCGCTTTTCCCTGCCAATTTCGCCCGAATTGCGACGTTCGGCACGTGCGCGCCGCGGGAATGCCGCTGTGGGTTCAATGTAGGCGATTCGGGGCTGCCGCGGCTGCCTCCAAAGGCACATCCGGGCTTGCGCGCAAAAATGCCGCACGGTTTCGTCCGCTCCTTTCTTGCGGAGGGAAAAAGAGTATGGTTTGAACCAGCTTGAAACTGTCGGGATTCCCGTCCCGGCATTGTTCGTTATTCTCGTGGGTACCACAGCGAGGAACTGGGAGACGATGAGGGCGATGAGAAATTTCCTGGCAAACGCCAAGGTTCCAGCAAGTGCCAAGTTTCTAAGTGCTTGTGCCGCTATCACGTTTTTCGCCGGCGCATCCGCCCATGCCGACCAGCCCAAGAACTGGGAGACAACCTTCCAGGCGCCGGCGACCGACATGATGCGGCAGATCGAGTGGTTCGGGAACTACACAATGTGGTTCATCGTCCCGATCACCATCCTGGTGCTGATTCTTCTCGCCTATTGCATCATCAGATTCCGCGCGAGCGCCAACCCGGTTCCGTCCAAGACCAGCCACAACACGTGGATCGAGTTGATCTGGACGATCGGACCTGTCGTCATCCTGCTCCTCATCGCTATCCCCTCGTTCCAGCTGCTGACCGCGCAATACACGCCGCCGGAAGAAGCAAAGCTGACCGTCAAGGCGACCGGCAACCAGTGGAACTGGGACTACGAGTACCAGACCGACAACACGCTCTCTTTCAACTCCGCGATCCTCCAGGACGCCGAACGCGCCGCTGCCGGCAAGGAGGACCGCAAGGTCTACCCGCGCCTGCTGGCCGTCGACAACGAGCTGGTCGTGCCGGTCAACACCATGACCCGCGTGCTCGTCACCGCGACCGACGTGATCCACTCCTTCGCCATGCCGTCGTTCGGCATCAAGATCGACGCCGTTCCGGGTCGCACCAACGAGACCTGGTTCAAGGCGGAGAAGGAAGGTATTTTTTACGGCCAGTGCTCGCAGCTCTGCGGCAAGGACCATGCCTTCATGCCGATCGCCATCCGCGTCGTCTCTGATGCGCAGTTCAAGACCTGGCTGGCGGCAGCCAAGACCGATCTGCCCGGCGCCAACAAGACGCTGATGGCCGAGGTCGACGGCCAGAACAAGGTAGCGGCCGCCGGCAACTGATGCCGCGGGTTAGCAAGATTTAGGGAACGGAGCGGAACATGGCAGACGCTGCAGCTCACGACGGGCACGACCACAAGCCTTATCACGGCTGGGTGCGCTGGGTTTATTCGACCAACCACAAGGACATCGGCACGCTCTACCTGATCTTCGCGATCATGGCCGGCATCATCGGCGGCGCCTTGTCGGTCGCCATCCGCATGGAACTGCAGGAGCCTGGCATCCAGATCTTCAGCGGTCTGGCGCAGATGGTCTACGGCATGAACGGTGACGCCGCGATCGACGGCGGCAAGAGCATGTACAATGCCTTCGCCACCGCGCACGCCCTGATCATGATCTTCTTCATGGTCATGCCGGCGCTGATCGGCGGTTTTGCCAACTGGATGGTCCCGATCATGATCGGCGCGCCCGACATGGCGTTCCCGCGCATGAACAACATCTCCTTCTGGCTGCTGCCGCCGGCCTTCATCCTGCTGCTCACCTCGATGTTCATGCCGAGCGCACCGGGTGCCTATGGTGTCGGTGGCGGCTGGACGCTTTATCCGCCGTTGTCGACTTCGGGCCAGCCCGGGCCGGCCATGGATCTGGCGATCCTGTCGATCCACATTGCCGGTGCCTCGTCGATCCTCGGCGCCATCAACTTCATCACCACCATCTTCAACATGCGCGCGCCTGGCATGACGCTGCACAAGATGCCGCTGTTTGCCTGGTCGGTGCTGATCACCGCCTTCCTGCTCCTGCTGTCGCTGCCGGTTCTGGCCGGCGGCATCACCATGCTGCTCACCGACCGCAATTTCGGCACCACCTTCTTTGCGCCCGACGGCGGCGGCGACCCGATCCTGTTCCAGCACCTGTTCTGGTTCTTCGGTCACCCTGAAGTGTACATCCTGATCCTGCCGGGCTTCGGCATCATCAGCCACGTCATCTCGACCTTCTCGAGGAAGCCGGTGTTCGGTTATCTCGGCATGGCCTACGCCATGGTGGCGATCGGCGCCGTCGGCTTCATCGTCTGGGCGCACCACATGTACACGACCGGCCTGTCGCTCGATACGCAGCGCTATTTCGTCTTCGCCACCATGGTCATCGCGGTGCCGACAGGCGTGAAGATCTTCTCCTGGATCGCGACGATGTGGGGCGGGTCGATCTCGTTCAAGACGCCGATGCTGTGGGCGCTGGGCTTCATCTTCCTGTTCACCATCGGCGGCGTCACCGGCGTCCAGCTGGCCAATGCCGGCCTCGACCGCTCGCTGCATGACACCTATTTCGTCATCGCCCACTTCCACTACGTGCTGTCGCTGGGCGCGGTGTTCGCCATCTTCGCCGGCTGGTACTACTGGTTCCCGAAGATGACCGGCTACATGTATTCGCCCGTCATCGCCAACACCCACTTCTGGGTCACCTTCGTCGGCGTGAACCTGATCTTCTTCCCGCAGCACTTCCTCGGTCTCGCCGGCATGCCGCGCCGCACCATCGACTACCCCGATGCGTTTGCCGGCTGGAACTATGTGTCGTCCATCGGCTCGTATATCTCGGCCGTCGGCGTCCTGATCTTCCTCTATGGCGTGTTCGAGGCCTTCCAGAAGAAGCGGATCGCCGGCGCCAACCCATGGGGCGAGGGCGCAACGACGCTCGAATGGCAGCTGCCTTCGCCGCCGCCCTTCCACCAGTGGGAACAGCTGCCGAAGATCAAGTAAGGCGGCTGTTCGCTCGAATACGAAACCGCCGGTCCGCCGGCGGTTTCGGCCAACGGATGATGGACTTAAGTACGCATGGCCCTTGTCGACGACCCATTGATTGACGAAGCGGGCTTTCGCATGTCGGAAGCGACGGCGGGCGATTTCTTCGCGCTGCTGAAGCCGCGCGTCATGTCGCTGGTGGTGTTCACCGCCTTTGTCGGCCTGGTCGCCGCCCCCGTGACCATCAACCCTCTGCTGGCGGTGATCGCCATCCTGGCTATTGCGATAGGTGCTGGCGCCTCCGGCGCGCTCAACATGTGGTACGATGCCGACATCGATGCCGTGATGACCAGGACCGCCAGCCGCCCGGTCCCGGCCGGTCGCATCCAGCCGCACGAAGCGCTGACCTTCGGGCTGGTGCTGTCGGTGCTGTCGGTGATGACGCTCGGCGTGCTGGTCAACTGGCTGGCGGCGACGCTGCTGGCCTTTACCATCTTTTTCTACGCCGTCGTCTACACGATGTGGCTGAAGCGCTGGACGCCGCAGAACATCGTCATCGGCGGGGCCGCCGGTGCCATTCCGCCCGTGATCGGCTGGGCCGCGGTGACCGGGACGGTCAGCCTCGAAAGCGTTGTCTTGTTCCTGATCATCTTCCTTTGGACGCCGCCGCATTTCTGGGCGCTGGCGCTTTTCAAATCCGAGGACTACGCCAAGGCCGGTATTCCGATGATGCCCAACGTCGCCGGCCACGCTTCGACGCGCCGCCAGATCTTCGCCTATGCGCTGGTGCTGGCCCCGGTAGGCGTGCTGCCGTGGCTGCTCGGCTACACCACGCCCTTCTATGGCGTGGCCGCCCTGCTGCTCGGGGTCGGTTTTGCCTGGTACGCGTGGAAAGTGCTTGGCATGGCCGACGATGACCGCGTCATGAAACCGGCCAAGGCCCTGTTCGCCTATTCGCTGCTTTATCTCTTCGCCATCTTCGCTGCCTATCTGGCCGACAGCGTTGTCGAACGCGCGCTTGCCATGGGTGGAGCATGACCATGATCGAGGAAAAGCTCGAGACCGTCACGTTGACCGAGCGTCAGAAGAAGGCGCAGCGCAGCCGTTCTATCGCCATCGGCGTGGCGCTGGCGCTGCTGGTGGTCATTTTCTACATCGCGACGATCGTGAAGTTCGGCCACAATCTGGGCACGATGTGATGAGCGTCGAGAAGTCCAGGAAAGCGGCGGGCAAGAACAGCAACGTCATCGTCGCGGCTGTCTGCCTCGCCTTCTTCACCGGCATGATCGGCATGGCCTATGCCGCGGTGCCGCTCTACAAGATGTTTTGCCAGGCGACCGGCTATGGCGGCACGACGCAACGTGCCGAGAAGCAGTATGCCGGCCGCGTGCTCGACCGCGAGATCACCGTCCGCTTCGATGCCAACGTCGCCGGCGTGCCATGGGAGTTTCAGCCGGTCCAGCGCTCGATGACGATGAAGATCGGCGAGACCGTGCAGGCGCACTACCAGGCGACCAACAAGTTCGATCGTTCGGTGACCGGCCGCGCCACCTTCAACGTGCAGCCTGAACTGGCGGGCCCCTATTTCAACAAGGTCGAGTGCTTCTGCTTCACCGACACGACGCTGAAGCCCGGCGAGACGCTGGACATGCCGGTCCTGTTCTACGTGGACCCCGACATCGTCAATGTGCCGGAGCTCAAGGACGTGAAGACGATCACGCTGTCCTACACGATGTTCCCGGTCGAGAAGACCAAGCCGGTCGCCTCCTCGGCGCCGACCGATGGCAACAGCAAGACAATTTCGAATACCGAAGCAAATCTCGGGGGTTGATATGGCAGACGCGCACGCAAAACCACAGCATGACTATCATCTCGTCGACCCGAGCCCATGGCCTTTCCTAGGCTCGGTAGGGGCGCTGGTCATGGCCTTTGGCGGTGTCGCCCTGATGGAATATCTGAAGGGCGGGTCGTTCCCGATCTTCGGCTTCAACATCGCCAATCCGTGGCTGTTCTTCATCGGCCTCGTGATCGTCCTCTACACCATGTTCGCCTGGTGGTCGGACACGATCAAGGAAGCGCATGAGGGTCATCATACGCGGGTCGTGTCGCTGCACCTGCGCTATGGCATGATCATGTTCATCGCCTCGGAGGTGATGTTCTTCGTTGCCTGGTTCTGGGCCTATTTCGATGCCAGCCTTTTTGCCGGTGAGGCACAGAACTACGCGCGCGCCACATTTACTGGTGGCGTCTGGCCGCCGAAGGGCATGGAGGTTCTCGATCCCTTCCATTTGCCGCTCTACAACACCGTCATCCTGCTGCTGTCGGGCACCACGGTGACCTGGGCGCACCATTCGCTTCTTCACGGCGACCGCAAGGGGCTGATCAACGGCCTGGTGCTGACCGTTGGCCTCGGCATGCTGTTCACCATGGTGCAGGCCTACGAGTACATGCACGCTCCGTTCGCTTTCAAGGATTCCATCTATGGCGCCACCTTCTTCATGGCGACCGGCTTCCACGGGTTCCACGTCATCATCGGCACCATCTTCCTGTTGGTCTGCCTGATCCGGGCGATGAAGGGTGATTTCACCCCCAAGCAGCATTTCGGCTTCGAGGCGGCCGCCTGGTACTGGCACTTCGTCGACGTGGTCTGGCTGTTCCTGTTCGCCTCGATCTACGTCTGGGGATCGGTCGGCGCGGTGATCGAGGGCCACTGATCCAGGCCTGAGGGATTTTCATTTCTGGAGGCGGCCGCGGCAACGTGGCCGCCTTCTTCTTTTTGGCGCAATGATCGCTGATCGATAGCCAATGCGACTGACAATCTTCCGGGCTATTTGCGCATTGATGATCGGGGCACTCCCGGCCTTTGCCGGCGAGAAGGTGGACCTGGTGCGTGTTCACAAGGCCGAACGCCGGCTGGAACTGATCGGCGACGGCAAGGTCCTGCGAAACTACGGCATCGCGCTCGGCGGCGATCCCGTCGGGCACAAGCACCAGGAGGGCGATCAGCGCACGCCCGAGGGGAACTATGTCCTCGACTGGCGCAACCCGAACAGCATCGCGCACAAATCGATCCATATTTCGTACCCCAATGCCGACGATGAGGCCGCCGCCAAGGCGCGCAATGTCGGCGCGGGCGGCATGATCATGATCCACGGCCAACCGAATGGTTATGGCTGGTGGGGCTGGCTGCTTCAATTGGTCGACTGGACCGACGGCTGCATTGCGGTTACGGACTCCGACATGGACGAAATCTGGGCGCTGGTGGCCGATGGCACACCGATCGAAATCGAGCGGTAAGCAATGAGCGACGACGCTCCCATGAGTGAAGACAGGGCGATCTGGCCGCCGATCGATCCGATCTCGGCCGGCCTGCATGGCCGCTGCCCGCGCTGCGGCGAGGGGCGGTTGTTCTCCGGCTTCCTCACTGTCGGCAAGCGCTGCGTCAATTGCGGCCTCGATTATTCCTACGCCGATGCCGGCGACGGGCCGGCGGTGTTCGTCATCCTGATCATAGGCTTCCTTATCGTCGGCCTGGCGCTCTGGGTTGAAGTCACGCTTAGCCCGCCGCTCTGGCTGCATCTGCTGGTCTGGATTCCGCTGGCTGTCGTGCTGTGCCTGGCGGCGCTGAGGCTGATCAAAGGCGTGCTGCTGACGCTGCAATACCGCAACAAGGCGGCCGAAGGCCGGTTGGATCGCGGCGAATGAGCGAGGCAACCGTTAAAGCCGATGGCCGATCGCGGCCTAGGACGGCATTGCTGCTCGGCCTTGGCCTTGTGCTGTTCCTGATCCTGCTGGCGCTCGGCACCTGGCAGGTGCAGCGCCTTTATTGGAAGGAAGGCCTTCTGCAGACCATCGACCAGCGCACTCATTCAGCGCCGCGGCCGCTGGCCGAGGTCGAGAAAGAATTCGCAGCCACCGGGGACGTCGATTATACGCCCGTCGCCGTCACCGGGACGTTCCTGCATCAAGGCGAACGGCATTTTTACGCGACCTGGGAGGGTGATGCCGGCTTCAATGTCTACACGCCGCTGGCGCTCGACGACGGCCGCTTCGTCCTGATCAATCGCGGCTTCGTGCCTTACGATCTGAAGGACGCCGCCAAGCGCGCCAAGGGACAGGTGACCGGCAGAGTGACGGTCACGGGGCTCGCTCGCAACCCCCTGCCAGCAAAGCCGTCGATGATGCTGCCCGACAACGATGTGGCGAAGAACATCTTCTACTGGAAGGACCGCGACGTCATGGCGGCGAGCGCGGGCCTGCCGGCTGGGTTCACGCTGGTGCCGATCTTCATCGACGCAGACAAGACGCCAAATCCAGGCGGATTGCCGGTTGGCGGCGTCACCATCATCGACCTGCCGAACAGCCATCTGCAATATGCCGTCACCTGGTACGGGCTTGCCGCCACGCTCGCCGCCGTGCTCATCCTGCGGCTTCGCCGCCCCGCGAAAGAGGAATGAATGCGAGCGACGCCCCCTTTCTACCGATGCCCTTGACAGGGCAGGGGTGCGCACCTCATTTCGGCTTTGATCAACCGGCCCGGATTTAATGCTTCAGACAACCACCAAACCACCTCTGACGATCCGGCTCTGCCAGCCGCGCGGTTTTTGCGCCGGTGTCGACCGTGCCATCCAGATCGTCGTGCTGGCGCTGAAGAAATATGGCGCGCCGGTCTACGTCCGCCATGAAATCGTGCACAACCGCTACGTCGTCGAGGGGCTGCAAAGCCTTGGCGCCGTCTTCATCGAGGAACTCTCCGAGATCCCGGCCGAACATCGGCAGTCGCCCGTCGTGTTCTCGGCGCATGGCGTGCCGAAATCGGTGCCGGCGGATGCGAAGGCGCGCAATCTCTTCTATCTCGATGCCACCTGCCCGCTGGTGTCGAAGGTCCACAAGCAGGCGATGCGCCATCAGCGGCTCGGCCGTCATGTGCTGTTGATTGGTCACGCCGGACATCCCGAGGTGATCGGCACCATGGGCCAGCTCCCGGACGGAGCGGTGACCCTGATCGAAACCGAAGCCGATGCCGCAAAGCTCTCGCCCACCGATCCGCAGGCGCTAGGCTTCGTTACCCAGACCACATTGTCGGTCGAGGACACCGCCGGCATCATCCGCGCCTTGCAGGATCGCTTTCCGGCGCTGCAGGCGCCAGCGGCGGAATCGATCTGCTATGCCACCACCAACCGCCAGGAAGCCGTCAAGGACACCGCGCCGGGCGCCGATCTCTATCTGATCGTCGGCGCGCCGAATTCCTCCAATTCGCGACGACTTGTCGAAGTGGCGGAGCGTGCAGGCGCCACCATGTCGCTTCTCGTGCAGCGCGCCGCCGAGATTCCGTGGAATGACATCGGCAACATTTCGACGCTCGGCCTGTCGGCCGGCGCGTCGGCGCCCGAAATCATCGTCGACGAGATCATCGACGCGTTCCGGCAGCGCTTCGATGTCACGATCGATCTGGCCATCACGGCCACGGAAACGGAGGATTTTCCGGTCATGCGGGTACTGCGCGATGTCGAACTGACGCGGGCCGACATGGCCTTCGTCAATGGAGCCGCGTAAGGCACATGGCGGTCTACACTGACGTCGCGGAAGGCGAACTCGGCGCATTCCTGAAGCACTATCCGGTCGGCGATCTCCTGTCCTACAAGGGCATCGCCGAAGGCACCGAGAACTCGAACTTCCTGCTGCACACCTCGAGCGGCTCCTACATCCTGACGCTCTATGAGAAGCGCGTCGAGAAGGCGGATCTGCCGTTTTTCCTTGGGCTGATGGGCCATCTCGCCTACAAGGGCGTGTCCTGCCCGCTGCCGGTGACCGCCCATGACGGCAGCGTCATCGGCACGCTCGCCGGCCGGCCGGCGGTCATCATCACCTTCCTGGAAGGGCTTTCGTTGCGGCGGCCCACAGCCACGCATTGTGCCGAGGTCGGCAAGGCGTTGGCGCAATTGCATCTGGCCGGCGCCGATTTTTCGATGACACGTCCGAATGCCCTGGCCATCGACGGCTGGCGCAAGCTCTGGGACGCAGCGCGCGACCGGGCCGACGAGGTCGAGCCGGGCCTGGCGGCCGAGGTTGATGCCGACTTTGCCGATTTTGAGCGCAACTGGCCCAAAGACCTGCCGCAAGGCATCATTCATGCCGATCTTTTCCCGGACAACGTTTTCTTCCTCGGCGAAAAGCTCTCCGGCCTGATCGACTTCTATTTCGCCTGCGACGACCTCTATGCCTACGATGTCGCCACCTGCCTCAACGCCTGGTGCTTCGAGAAGGATTTTTCCTTCAACCTGACCAAGGGCAAGGCGCTGCTCGCCGGCTACAAGAGCGTCCGGCCCCTGAGCGACCAGGAAAAGGCTGCGCTGCCGATGCTGGCGCGCGGTTCGGCGTTGCGCTTCATGCTGACCCGGCTATACGACTGGCTGACCGTCCCCGATGGCGGGCTGGTGATGAAACGCGATCCGACCGAATACATCAGAAGGATGCGGTTCCACCGGGCGATCAAATCTCCTTCGGAATATGGATTGGCCTGATATCATGAGCAAACAGGTTGAGATCTTCACCGACGGCGCTTGTTCGGGCAATCCCGGCCCTGGCGGCTGGGGCGCGATCCTGCGCTTCAACGGCACCACCAAGGAGCTTTCCGGCGGTGAGGCCGAGACGACCAACAACCGGATGGAACTGTTGGCCGCTATCTCGGCGCTGAACGCGCTGAAGGAACCGTGCACGGTCGAGCTTCACACCGACAGCAAATACGTCATGGACGGCATTTCCAAGTGGATCCACGGCTGGAAGAAGAACGGCTGGAAGACCGCCGACAAGAAGCCTGTCAAGAACGGTGAACTCTGGCAGGCGCTCGACGAGGCCAACAAGCGCCACAAGGTCACCTGGAACTGGGTCAAGGGCCATGACGGCCATGTCGAGAACGAGCGCGCCGACGAACTCGCGCGCGAAGGCATGGCGCCGTTCAAGAAAGGCCCGTTCAAGCCTGCAGCAGCGCCAAAGCCTGCTGCGCCGGCAATCGCGAAGGTGCGGCGCTCGACCCAGAGCTATTGAATTTCAGGAGCGGCGCGGCTCGGGTACGAAGAAGCAGATCAGCCAGCGGGCGGCGGCAACTACTACGATATCGGCGCGCATTCCGTTGTCTACGGCTGGCAGCCGATCGACAGGCCGACACAGCCGTAAGCGCTTATCGTATCAGCAGCGCCGTGCCCCAAAGCCCAAGTGCGAACACCGTATGCGACACCAGGTTCAGCGCCCGGATCCGCATCGGGTTGGGCCGCTTCGAGGCGGCCCAGCCGGCGCCCATGCCGGGTGCCAGCAGGAACCAGCCGGCGCCGACGGTGACAATGCCGAGGATGAAGGCCGGCAGAAATGTCGGCGCGGCAAGCCAGCCCGCTCCGGCCAGCACCACCAGGATGATGCCGTAGATGATGCCGACAAAATAGTGAAAGGCCCAACCCAGCGCCTTTTCATGCGCGTATGGTGCTGTATCGCCGATATCGTCGTGAAAGACCTTGTCACGGAGATGCCAGACCCAGCGGCCGACCGGCCCCCAGTTCGGCCGTGGCTGGCCGAACGCCTTGTGCAGGAAGATGGCCCAGAGATCCATCAGCACGGTGGCGCCGACGCCGATCGCGATAGCGCGCCAGAAGATGTCAAACATCGCTAGGATCCCCCCAAAGCAAGCCATGAACCACAAGCGCCATCGCCGTTGCGGCCGAAGGCGCACTGAAGTTCAGAGCTGTCCCAGAATATGGGCCGCGCCGGACTCGTCGACACCGGGCTTGGTCTCGACATTGAGCGCGGTGACCTTGCCGTCGTCGACGATCATCGAAAATCGTTTCGAACGCAGCCCCATGCCGCTGGCGGAAAGGTCATTGTCGAGGCCCACTGCCTTGGCGAAATCGCCACTGCCGTCGGCCAGGAACAGGATCTTGCCCTCGCCGCCGGTGAAGCGCGCCCAGGCGCCCATGACATGGACGTCATTGACCGAGACGACGGCGATGGTGTCGACGCCGCGCGCCAGGATGGCGTCATGGTTCTCGAGATAGCCGGGCAAGTGGTTGTTGCTGCAGGTCGGCGTGAAGGCGCCGGGAACTCCAAACAGAACGACCTTTTTGCCCGGGAATATCTCGGCCCCGGTGATCGGCTTGGCGCCGTCGTCGGTCATCGTCTTGAAGGTCACGTCAGGCAGCTTGTCGCCAACGGAAATGGTCATGGATTCCTCGCTTGGGAAATGGGGAAGGACGTGTCTTTGCGTAGCGAACCCAACGGCTTCCTGCAACCGTTGCGATGGGCTGGATCAAGGGAAAGGCAGAACCCCTTCGACAGCGCCCGCCGCACTCGTCAGCGTATAGTGAAGCCCGCCATCAGTCGGCGTCGTCGAGGGGCGGTCGAGGATCGGCACGGTGAAAATCAGCTTGCCGTCCTTTTCGCTGCGGGCCGGGGTGCCGAACATGTAGTCCTGCTCGCCGGCAACGAAGAAATCCGCCGCCGCCGGATCGCCGGGAAAGCTCGCCTCGACAATCAGCGTCTCATGGTCGCCCGGCAGCACATTGATGCCGAAATCGGACCTCGCGGGCGCAGGCAGTGCCGTAAAACTCGCCTTCACCAGCGCCGCGTCCTCGGCATTGTCCGGATCGGAGGCGGGGTCGACGGTCAGCCGCGTCTGCACCGGAATGCAGATCGTTTCGCAGATGCCGAGAAAGATGTCGGCATCGATCACCGCCGGCTGGTTCGGCGTCGCCAGCGTGAATGTCACCGGCAGAGAGACCGGATAGTTGTAGCCCGCCCATTTGCCATAGCCGTCGTCATGGCGCTGCGGCGCCGGAAACGACAGAGCGGCGTCGGCGACGTTGGTGCTGGCCGAAATGTCGAGTTGCGGCGGCACGCCCGCGTCTCCCGGATCGCGCCAATATGTCTTCCAGCCGGGCTTGAGCGCTATGTCGAGAACGCCCTGTATGCGGCCGGCATCGTCGGCTTTGCCTGATGTAACCAGCCGGACCTTGCCGCCTTCGCTGTTGTACCACGCCGACGAAGAGGCGGCGGCGGGAAGAGCGGTGGCCGATCCGATGCCGGCGCCGAGCAGCAGGATTTTCAAGCTTCGCATGGCGGTGATTTGATCGTCCGTTCGTGGCCGCGCAATGATTTCATGGCCTTGCCGGTATCATATTTGCGTGACTTCGAGGGAGAAGAATGTTCGAGCCGCCGCCACAGGCTTTGGTCGAATCCAGCACGGCGCATCTTTTCGGCGCTTTGGAAACGCGTTACGCTCCCTTCATGGACTTGTTGCGCCACAAGAAGACGGTCGCCAGTCGCGGCTTTCTCGACGATCAGTTCCTGATTGCCATGCCCGGCATGAAGGACGACCGTTTCACGCGCTCGGTCATCTATGTCTGCGCCCATTCCGATGAAGGCGCCATGGGCCTGATCATCAACCAGACGCAGCAGATGCTGTTTCCGGACTTGCTCGTGCAACTGGGCATCATGAACGAGCAGGAGGCAATCCGCTTGCCGGCTCAGGCCCGCGATTTCGTCGTGCGCAATGGCGGCCCCGTGGATCGCAGCCGGGGCTTCGTCCTGCATTCGGGCGACTATCGGGTGGAATCATCGCTGACCGTTTCCGACGACATCTGCCTGACGGCGACCGTCGACATATTGCGCGCCATATCGTCCGGCCGCGGGCCTCGTCATGCGCTGATGGCGCTCGGCTATTCCGGCTGGGGCGCGGGCCAATTGGAGACCGAGATCGCAGAAAATGGCTGGCTGACCTGTCCGGCCAGTGCCGAGCTTCTGTTCGACACCGATATCGAGCGCAAATACGACCGGATCCTCGCCTCGATCGGTATCGACCTTGCGCATCTCAGCCTCGCTGCCGGACACGCCTGATCCGTTTACGCTTGCGTCAGCGGATACTGCTCTTTCAGCGTCTTCAGCACCTGGTCGCCCGGCATCGGCGCGCCGAACATGAAGCTCTGGACATATTCGCAGCCCATCTGGCGCAGTTCCAGCGCGTCGCTCTCGTCCGAAATGCCCTCGGCGACGACGGACAGGCCGAGTTCATGCGCCATGTTGACCATCGATTTCAGCAGCACCGCGCGCTTGGGCGTGTTGTCGTCGACGAAGCTCTTGTCGATCTTGATGGTGTCGAAGGGGAAACGCGTCAGATAGGCCAATGAGGAATAGCCGGTGCCGAAATCGTCCAGCGACAGGCCGATGCCGAGCTGCTTCAGCTTGGTCAGCACATGGGCGGTCTGCTCGGGATTGTCCATGACAAGCGATTCGGTGAGTTCGAGCCGGAAGCAGCGCGGCTTCAGGTTGGCCCGAGCGATGACCGAGCGGACGTCGCTGACCAGGTCGCGGCGGATCAACTGGCGGCTGGACAAATTCACCGAGACCGACAGCGGCGCGTCGCCGATCTGCTTTTGCCAGCTGGCGAGGTCTTCCGCCGCCTGCTGCATGGCAAACAGGCCGAGCTGCACGATCAGGCCGCAGCTTTCGGCGACCGGGATGAAATCCGCCGGCGGGATCATGCCGCGGCGCGGGTGGTCCCAGCGCAGCAGCGCCTCGAAGCCGGCGACGCTGCCGTCCTCGAGCCGGACGATCGGCTGGTAGGCAAGGGTGAATTCGCGCCGCTCGATGGCGCGGCGCAGGTCGGATTCGAACTGCAGCCTGTCGGTGCCGACAGTGCGGAAAGCCGGACGGAACGGCTCGATTCTGTCGCCGCCGAAGCGCTTGGCCTGATGCATGGCAAGCTCGGCATCCTTGACCATGTCCTCGGCCGACATCTGTGGCGAATTCCAGGTGATCAATCCGATCGAGGCGGTCAGCACGATCTCGCGCTTGGCAAAGGTGATCGGATTGTTGATGGCATGCTTGATGGCATCCGCCACGGCGGCGATGCGGGCCGGGTCCTGTTCGGACAACAGCATCAGCGCGAACTGGTCGCCGGCAAAGCGCGACAGCGAGTCCTTCGGCTTGAGCAGCCGGTGCAGGCGGCGCGCGATGGTCAAGAGGATGGTGTCGCCGGCCGAGATGCCGAGCCCGTCGTTGACCTGCTTGAAACGGTCGATGTCGATGACGAAGACGGTCGGGCGCACCTTCTCTTCGGTGCGCGCGATCGAGATGATCGCTTCCAGCCGGTTCATCAAAAGTTCGCGGTTCGGCAGGCCGGTCAGGTTGTCGTGCACGGCATCGTGCAGCAGCCTTTCCTCGGACTTTTTCTGCTCCGTCACGTCGACCATGGTGCCAACGCAGCGGATGACTTCGCCGTCGGATCCGATGACCGGGCGCGCACGCAGCGAGAACCAGTGATAGTGGCCGTCAGCGCCGCGCAGGCGGAAGTTCTGCGACACCCGGCCGCGCCGGTGCTCGAGCACGACGTCGAGCGTCGTGCGGAACGTGTCGCGGTCGTCGGCATGCAGCACCGGCAGCCAGTTACGCGCCGCACCGCCGAGGCTGTTCGGCGCCAGCCCGAGTTGGATGCTGACATCGGGCTTGGTGACGACGCGGTCGCGCAGCACGTCCCAGTCCCACACCGTGTCGCCCGATCCGGCCACGGCAAGCGCCTGCCGCTCCAGGTCGGAGAACAGGCCCTGATGCAGCGCGCCGCCGGCAAAGGCATGCTGCATGACGGTGAAGCCGATCAGCAGGATGATCAGGATCAGCCCGCCGCCCAGGGCCGGCTGGGCGATGTCGTTGTCGAGCATGCCGGTGATCGCCATCCACGACCCGCACAGCCACAACAGCACCATGACCCAACTGGGCACCAGCATGATCGCACGATCATAACCACGAATCCCGAGGAAGATGATCAGGCCAAGCCCCGTCAGTGCGGTGGCGGCGAAGGACAGCCTGGCGATGCCGGCGGCGACCGCGGGATCGACGATCGCAACGCCGGCGATCAGCACCAGCCCGAGGATCCAGACCAGTGCGCCATAACTGAAATGGCCGTGCCATCGGTTGAGGTTGAGATAGGCGAACAGGAACACCACGAAGGTTCCCGCCAGCGCCACCTCCGTTCCCGCCCGCCACATCTGCTCATTGCCGGGCGAAATCTCGATGACCTTGTTGAGGAAGCCGAAATCGACGCAGATATAGGCCAGTACCGCCCAGGCAAGCGCGGCGGTCGCGGGGAACATCGAGGTCCCCTTGACCACGAAAAGGATGGTCAGGAACAGCGCCAGCAGGCCCGCAATGCCGATGACGATGCCGCGAAACAGCGTGTAGGAATTGACCGAGTCCTTGTAGGATTCGGGATCCCAGAGGTAGACCTGCGGCAGCTTCGGCGAGGCCAGTTCGGCGATGAAGGTGATCACCGTGCCGGGGTTCAGCGTCACCCGGAAAACGTCGGCGTCGGGACTGGTCTGGCGGTCGAGCGCGAAGCCTTCGCTGGGCGTGATGGCAGCGATGCGGGTCGAGCCCAGATCCGGCCAGAAGATGCCGGAATTCACCAGGCGGAAATGCGGTGCGACGATCAGCCGGTCGAGCTGCTGGTCGGTGGTGTTGGCGAGCGCGAAGACAGCCCAGTCGCCGGTCGAACGGGCATCATTGGCCTCGACCTCGATGCGCCGCACGATGCCGTCCGGACCCGGCGCGGTCGACACCTGGAAATTCTCGCCCTGGTTGCGGTAGATCTCGACGGCGCCGGAAAGGTCGAGCGCGACGTCGTCGCGGGCGATCTTGATCGGCTCGACGGCGAAGGCCGACGATGCCGCCCACAGCGTCAGGAGTATCGCGAGGACAATGGCGAACAGCGGCCCGTTGCGCAGGAATTTCGTCAAAAATCAGTCCTTCGTTCCAACGCCCGGCGGATCGTCCGCGATCCGGGCGTAGAGGTAGTGGTCCTGCCAGATGCCGTTGATCCTGAGATAGGATCGCAGCAGTCCTTCGCGCCGAAATCCGGCTTTTTCAAGCACGCGGATCGACCTGATATTGTCGGGAATACAGGCCGCTTCGATCCGGTGCAACCTCAGCGTATCGAAGGCGAAGCGGGTCACCACCTTGACCGCGTCGGTCATCAGGCCGCGGCCGCCGAAGCGCTCGCCGATCCAGTAGCCGACATGGCCGCTTTGCGAGACGCCATGGCGTATGTTGCCGAGCGTGATGCCGCCGGCAAGCTTGCCGCTGCTCCTCTCGAAGATAAAGAAGGCGATAGCGGTTCCCTGAGCATAATCCTCGCGGTAGCGGCTGATGCGCAGCCGCCATGCGTTGCGGTCGAGTTCATCGGGAGTCCAGCGTGGCTCCCATGGTTCGAGGAAAGCGCGGCTTTCCCCGCGCACCGCCGCCCACTCGCGATAGTCGTTGGTGAACGGCACGCGCAGCGTGACACGGTCGCCTTTCAGTGCCGGCAGGTCACGGCGAAAGAAAGGGAGCGCGAACATGGCGCTTTGAGGGGCTTAGACGGCGAGCTTGCGGGCCGCGGTCTGCGTGCCCGCGAGCGATTCGAGAATCGCCTCGTAGGGCGCCAGTGTGCCCACAGGCCCGACAGCGGTAAGCGTCGGCTTGGTCGAGAACAAACGCGACGATAGATCGGTCAGCCGCTCGATCGTCAGCGCCGACAGCCGTTCCATCAGTTCCTCCTTGGCGATCGGCCGGCCGAACAGAAGCAGTTGCCGTGCGATCTGCGAAGCGCGGCTGGCCGGGCTTTCGGCTGACATGATCAGTCCGGCGCGATATTGGGCGCGCGCCCGGTCGAGTTCTTCCTGCAGGATCTTCTCACCGGCCTTCTGCAGTTCGTCGATGATGACAGGCACCAGTTCGGCGATGTCGCTCTGGCCGGTCGCTGCATGGACGCCGAAGACGCCGGTGTCGGAAAAGCCCCAATGGAAGGCATAGACCGAGTAACACAGGCCGCGCTTCTCGCGGACCTCCTGGAACAGGCGCGACGACATGCCGCCGCCGAGGATCATCGACAGCACCTGCGAGGCGTAGAAGTCGCGCACATGATAGGCCCGGCCTTCGAACCCCAGCACGATCTGCGCGTCCATCAGGTCGCGGTCCTCGCGAAAATCGCCGCCGACATATTGCGCATATTGCGGGATGGTGCTGTCGGCCTTGCTGCGGAAGCCGCCGAGCTGCTTTTCGACCTCGCGCACGAAATTGTCATGCTTGATGTCGCCGGCGGCGACAATCACCATGCGCTCGGCGCCATATTGCCGCTCTATGAAGTCGTGAAGTTGTTTCGAGGTGAAGGACTTGACCGTTTCGGGCGTGCCGAGAATGGAGCGCCCAATCGTCTGATGGCGATAGGCGGTTTCCGTGAAACGGTCGAAGACGATGTCGTCGGGCGTGTCGTGCGCGGCGCCGATCTCCTGCAGGATCACATGCTGTTCGCGTTCGAGTTCCTGCGGGTCGAATTCGGACTCCTGCAGGATGTCGGCAAGAATGTCGACGGCTAGCGGCACGTCGTCGGAGAGCACCCTGGCATAGTAGGAGGTGGTCTCGACGCTGGTGGCGGCGTTGATTTCGCCGCCGACGTCCTCGATCTCCGAGGCGATTTCGAAGGCGCTCCGCCTTTTCGTGCCCTTGAACGCCATGTGCTCGAGCAGATGGGCCATGCCATGCTCGTCGTCACGTTCATTGCGGGCACCCGACTTCACCCAGGCACCAAGGGCAACCGATTCGATGCTTTGAAGGGTTTCGGTGGCGACTGTCAGGCCGTTCGACAGACGGCTTACCTCAACACCCATATGGCTACTACTCCCTAACGCGCCGCCCGCGCGCGGCGGCCGACGTAATCTTCCACCATTTTCAGGTCGGATGGAAGTACCGTGTATTTTTCCTCCGATGTCATCAACCCACCTAGCCATGCGGGCAGTGCGGGCGACACGCCGCTGGCGGCTTCGACGGCGGCCGGGAATTTTGCCGGGTGTGCTGTACCCAGCACCACCATCGGCACGGCGCCTGACGCCTTGCCTGCGGCGACATGCACGGCTGCCGCAGTGTGCGGATCGAGCAGATAGTTGCTGGTCGCGAGCGTCGAGCGGATGGTGGCGGCGACCTCGTCCATATCAGCGCGGCCGGCGTCGAATTCGGACCGCATCCCGGCGATTTGGTGGGGTTCGATGGTGAAAGCACCGGACTGCTTCAGGCCGTCCATGTAGCGCCGCACGGTCGCGGCGTCACGGCCGGAGGCCTCGAACAGCAAGCGTTCGAAATTCGACGACACCTGGATATCCATCGACGGCGACGTGGTCGCAAAGACGCCCTTGGTGCGGTATTCGCCGGTCGAAAAAGTGCGCGCCAGGATGTCGTTGTCATTGGTGGCAATGACCAGCCGATCGATCGGCAAGCCCATCTTCTTGGCGGCATAGCCGGCAAAGATATCGCCGAAATTGCCGGTCGGCACGGTGAAGGAAACCGGCCTGTCCGGCGCGCCGAGCGACAGCGCCGAGGAGAAATAATAGACGATCTGGGCCATGATGCGGGCCCAATTGATCGAATTGACGCCCGAAAGCGCCACCCGGTCGCGAAAGCCGTGATCGTTGAACATGTCCTTGAGCAGGCCCTGGCAATCGTCGAAATTGCCTTCGATCGCCAGCGCATGGACATTTGCAGCCGTCGACGTCGTCATTTGCCGCTGCTGCACCGGCGAGACGCGGCCATGCGGGAAAAGGATGAAGATGTCGGTCCGGCTGCGACCGGCAAAGGCATCGATGGCAGCCCCGCCGGTATCGCCCGAGGTGGCGCCGACGATGGTGGCGTGCTGGTCGCGTTCGGCAAGCACATGGTCCATCAGCCGGGCCAGAAGCTGCATCGCCACGTCCTTGAAGGCGAGCGTCGGCCCGTGGAAGAGTTCCAGGACGAAGGTGTTGGGGCCGGTCTGCACCAGCGGGCAGACAGCCTCGTGGCGGAAGGTGGCATAGGCTTCGCGGACCAGCCGCTCGAAGACGGGCGCCGGGATTTCGCCGCCAAGGAACGGCGACAGCACGCGGATGGCAAGGTCGGGATAGGCAAGGTCGCGCATGGCGCGGATCTCGGCGGCGGAAAACTGTGGCCACTCGCGCGGCACGTAGAGCCCGCCGTCGCGCGCCAGCCCAGCCAGCACGGCGTCGGAAAATCCAAGAACGGGGGCTTCCCCGCGGGTACTCACATAGTGCATGTCACAATTCCGTTACTGCCTGGCTTTTTCCGTCCACCGCAAGGTGGTTAATTCTGCACTGGCTCAGTCGCATTTTTGCCGCGCGGTTGATATACGTCACCAGCTTTGCGAGAGGGAAGTGCAGTTTCATGGCGTTTCGTACATTCAGTGGTCGCTTTTTGGCGGGTCTTGCGCTCACCGGCTTTATGCTTGCCGCCGCCGGCTGCCAATCGGGCGACAATGGCATCCTGAACCTCGGCATCGGCAAGAAGGAGGACCCGACGGCGCCACCGCCGCCGCAGGATCCCAAGATCCTGGCCAGCCAGTTGCAGGCCTATTGTCCCAGGGTGACCGTGCGCGACGGCACGGCCTTCTTCAACACCTATTCCAGGGAAGCTCAGAAGCCCAAGCCCAGGATCAAGAAGACCGGCGATGCCGCGCAGGATGCCGCGGCCCAGGCCGAGGCTGACGCCGCTGCTGCAACGCCGCCCGACGATTCGGCCAATATCATCTACCAGGCGTCGGTCAGCGACGTGACACGCGACTGCAGCCGTGCCAACGGCCAGTTGGCGATGAAGATTGCGGTCGCCGGCAAGATTGTCCCCGGACCGAAGTTTTCTCCAGGCACGATCACCATGCCGATCCGAACGGCGGTGATGCACGGCACCCAGGTCCTCTATTCGCAGCTCCACCAGTATCAGGTCCAGGTCACCGATCCTTCCGTTGCCACGCAGTTCGTCTTCACCGATTCCAATGTCGTCGTGCCCGAGCCGACGGCCCAGGATTATCAGGCCTTTGCCGGCTATGACGAAACCGCGCATCAGGCAACGGCCAACAAGTCGAAGAAGACCCGCCGCAAGAGGGCTGCCGCGACGAACTAGGTCTCGGCAGTTGCATGAGGCGTGCGTCGCGGCGCACGCTTCTCAGGCGTCCGACCACTCCGACAGCGCGGCGATCACGCTTTTCAACTCTGCCCAGCGGCGGATCACCGTTTCGGCGCCGGCCTCGGTGAGCGCGTCGGCATGGCCGGGATAACTGTGTCCCGCGCCGGTGAAGCCGATCACCCGCATGCCCGCCGCCCTTGCGCCGTGGACGCCGTGCACGGAATCCTCGATGACGAAAGTGTTCGCCGGGTTGGCGTTGAGTTTCTCCGCCGCGAACAGGAACACGTCCGGCGCCGGTTTCGTTTTCGCGGTCGGTGTTTCCATCGCCGAAAAAATCCGGTCGGTGAAAAACGGCAGAAGATGCACCTTTTCCAGCATGAATTCGATCCTCTCGGAGCGTGAATTCGAGCAGACGCAGCGCGGCACGGTTACCGCGGCAACGGCCTCGCGCGCGCCATCGATGGCGCGGACGTCACTGCGCAGTTTGCGGTCGACCAATTGTTCCTCCCTGTCGATCAGAGAGGCTTGGAAGGGAATGCGGGACTTTTCCTCGACCCGCAGCATGATGTCCTTGAAGGTCAGGCCGGCATAGCTCTCCGAAATCTCCTCAGCCGATATCTCGTATCCGGCCAAGGTCAAAAGCTCGGCGTCGACGCGGGCGGCGATGATCTCGGAATCGACGAGCACGCCGTCGCAATCGAAGATGACAAGGTCTGGCTGGGGCATGGTGATCCGGACAATGGGAGGGCGAAGTGGCCTCGGAAGGCTCAGGCGGCGCGGCATACACCAACAGGGCCGCCTTCGCAAATTCGCCACACCAGTCCCTTGCCTTCACGGAATATTTACGCTGATCGGTAACCATAACCAGGAGTAAACAGTAACGCGTGCCTTGGGTGTCAGAATGTCTGCCGTGCGTCTTCTCGACGAGCTTTCCCACGCTCCCCAGCAATCCGAATGGCTGGACACGATCCTCAAGGGCGACTGCGTCGCCGCGCTAGACCGGCTGCCCGAAAAATCGATCGACGTCATCTTCGCCGATCCGCCCTACAATCTGCAGCTCGACGGCGACCTGCACCGCCCTGATCAGTCGAAGGTCGACGCCGTTGACGACGATTGGGACCAGTTCGAGAGTTTCGAGGCCTATGATGCTTTCACGCGTGCCTGGCTGCTGGCGGCGCGCCGGGTGCTGAAGCCCAACGGCACCATCTGGGTCATCGGCTCCTATCACAACATCTTCCGTGTCGGCGCCAAGATGCAGGATCTCGGCTTCTGGATCCTCAACGACGTCGTCTGGCGCAAGACCAACCCAATGCCGAATTTCCGCGGCCGCCGCTTCCAGAACGCGCATGAGACGATGATCTGGGCCACGCGCGACCAGAAGGGCAAGGGTTACACCTTCAACTACGAAGCCATGAAGGCGTCCAACGACGATATCCAGATGCGCTCCGACTGGCTGTTTCCGATCTGCACCGGCGGCGAGCGGCTGAAGAACGACAATGGCGACAAGCTGCACCCGACGCAGAAGCCGGAAGCGCTGCTTGCCCGCATCATGATGGCCTCGACCAAACCGGGCGACATCGTGCTCGATCCGTTCTTCGGCTCCGGCACCACCGGCGCGGTGGCCAAGCGCCTCGGCCGCCATTTCGTCGGCATCGAGCGCGAGCAGGCCTACATCGACGCCGCCAACGAGCGCATCGACGCGGTGCGGCCGCTGGATGGTGCCGATCTCACCGTTCTCACGGGCAAGCGCGCCGAGCCGCGCGTTGCCTTCGTCAGCCTGATCGACACCGGCCTGATGATGCCGGGTGCGACGCTCTACGATGCCAAGAAGCGCTGGGCGGCCAAGGTGCGGGCCGACGGCACGGTGGCGATCGGCGACAGCGCCGGTTCGATCCACAAGGTCGGCGCCGAAGTGCAGGGGCTGGATGCCTGCAACGGCTGGACCTTCTGGCATTATGAGCGCAGCGGTGGCCTGACCCCGATCGACGAGCTTCGCCGCATCGCGCGGCTCGGCATGGAGCGGGCAGGGGCCTGAGCCCCTGCCAATTGCTTCGAATGCCTTTGATTCAAAGGCTCAACGGATCGCGCGAAGCGATTCAAATCAGGCCTTGATTCCGAGACGTTCAAGGTCTGCTTGAAGCGTCCTTGCGTCGGTGAACAGCACCGATTGCCAGCCTGCCGCCTTGGCGCCGTCGACATTCTTCTGGCTGTCATCGATGAACAGCGTCGCGGCCGGTTCGAGGCCGAATGCGGCGACGTGGTGATCGTAGATGGCTCGGTCGGGCTTGATCTGGCGAATATCGGCCGACACCGTCACGCCGCGCGGACGATTGAGGAAATCGAAGCGCTCGCGGGCCTCGGCCAGCGTGTCGCTGGCGAAATTGGTCAGCATGGTCACGTCGTGGCCGCTCTCGATCAGACCGACCATGATGGCGACGCTGTCCTCATAGGCATGCGGCACCATCTCGTGCCAGTGGCGGCGGAAACCGCGGATGTTTTCCGCGTGATCGGGATGGTCCGCGATCAGCAGCGCCTCGGCCTCTTCCCAGGTCCGGCCGCGATCCTGCTCGATGTTCCAATCATGCGTGCAGACATTGTCGAAAAACCACTTTCTCTCTTCGGCATCCGGAATGAGGCGGCTGAACGGAATGTTGGGATCGTAGTGGATCAGCACGCGGCCGATATCGAAAACGATGTGGCGTATTTCAGTCATGGGGCCTCTTTGCACTGTGTGGCGACGGCTTTTTCGTCGCGCCGGGTATCGCAGCCTCGATTGCCTTTTTCATGACAGTCGGCAGCGCCTCGCCGGAAATCTCGTGAGCGAGCGACCAGAAATGCCCGTCTGGCGCATCACCTTTGATGTGAGCGTGAAAGACTTCGAGTTCGAGAGCGAAATGCGTGAAGACATGCGCAATGCGGCCCGCATGCCGCCAGTCGGCGGGAAACGGCGCGGCCGCTTGCGTGGTTGCCCCATCGATCCGCGCGGTCCAGCCTGTCGTCGGCACCTCGGTCATGCCGCCGAGCAAGCCCTTCTCGGCCCGTTTGCGCAGAAGGATGGCGCCGTCGGCCCGTACGGCGACAAAGGCCGCGCCGTGCCGCTGCGGCTTGTCGGCCTTGGGCAGGCGCACCGGGAAGTGCTCGGGATCGCCTGAAACGACCGCGTCGCAGTCTTCGCGCAGCGGGCACAGCATGCAGCGTGGCCGGCGTGGCGTACAGATGGTGGCGCCGAGATCCATCATCGCCTGGGCGAAGTCGCCAGGCCTTATCCCGGGCACCATGCGCTCGACATGGGCGCGGATCTCGGGCTTGGCTTCGCTGAGCGGGGTTGTGATCGAAAACAGCCGGGAGATGACACGTTCGACATTGCCGTCGACAACCGCGGCGGGGCGGTCGAAGGCAATCGCCGTGATGGCCGCCGACGTATAGGCGCCGATGCCGGGCAATTCTCTCAAACCAGTCTCCGTGTCGGGAAACCGGCCGCCACGCGCAGCCACAAGATCGGCACAGGCCTTGAGATTGCGGGCGCGGGAGTAGTAGCCGAGCCCGGCCCAGGCCTTCATCACGTCCTCCGCTGGCGTCGCGGCCAGCGCCTCGACATCGGGCCATTTCTCGACGAAAATCCGGAAATAGGCCTTCACTGCTTCGACGGTGGTCTGCTGCAGCATGACCTCGGAGAGCCAGATGCGGTAGGGATCAGGCCGCACGCCGCGTGCATGCTCACGGGGCGTGATGCGCCACGGCAATTCACGGTGATGCACATCATACCAGCCGAGCAGGCGGGATGCGATATCGTCGCTGACACCGGATGCAGCTGTGCTGCTATCTCCAGATGCAGCTATGCTGCTATCTGCGGATGTGGCTTTGCCACTATCCCAGGATGCGGTCTTGCGGGTCTGGTCTGCTGGTGCCATTGATCTTGTATTGGCCTGGCCGGTATCTGCTGGGTCGTCGCTGGAGGACGTACATGGCAGGGAGAACGCCCTACGGCAATCCCGTCCCGGTCAGCGATCTCGCGACCAGGATCCTCGATCCGGTGCTGCGCAAGCGGGCCGGCATTTCGATCGGCCTCGTCCAGTCATGGGACGAGATCGCCGGCCCACGGCTGGCCAGCCACTCGCGCCCCGAAAAAATCCAGTGGCCGCGCCGTATGCATGAGGACGATCCGTTCGAGCCGGCCGTGCTGGTCATTGCCTGCGAAGGCATGGCGGCACTTCATCTGCAGCACGAGACGGGCGAGATCATCAACCGGGTCAACGCCTTCCTCGGCTTCACCGCCATCAACCGCATCAGGATCCTGCAGAAGCCGGTGACAGCCGACAAAGGAAAGCGCAGACCGGCCCTGAGACCGCTGACCGCGGCTGAGAAGACGAAATTGTCGGGGACTGTCGGCCTGGTCGATAATGAAGGACTGCGCGCCTCGCTGGAGAAACTTGGCGCGACCATTATTGGGGAGAGAAAATCATAGGCGTCTTGAAGAAAGTCATGGATTCGTCGTCTATATCTCGCATTCGTGATCGCCCTTGTCAGGTTTCGCGATTGGATTGGGGATCGAGATGCCTTAATTCGCGCCAACTCTCGCCTTTTCGTGTCTTTGCATTGCAAAATCCAACCCTTGTCAGGTGATTCGTATGAACCGTCCCCCGTTTGGCCAAAGCTTGTCTCGCAGAAACGTCCTGTCTTCGCTGGCCGCCATTCCGGCGGTGGCCCTGCTCGCGGCCTGCAGCGACTCTGGCGAGGAGGCGAAGGCTGCGAATGTGAAGCCCGCTGAGCCGGCCGCTCCCGCAAAGCCGGCCACGCCGGCCGCCGCCACCGCGCCGGAAGCCCAGGGCACCGTGGACATGACGGAACTGATGAAGCCGGGCGCGCTGCCCGACAAGCAGCTTGGCAAGGACGACGCCAAGGTCACCATCGTCGAATACGCCTCGATGACCTGCCCGCATTGCGCGCATTTCGCCGAGACCACCTTTCCGGACCTGAAGACCAAGTACATCGACACCGGCAAGGTTCGCTACATCCTGCGCGAATTCCCGTTCGACCCGAGCGCCGAAGCCGGTTTTATGCTGGCGCGCTGCGCCAAGGATAACTATTACCCCATGGTCGACGTCCTGTTCCGGCAGCAGGCGAACTGGGTTGGCGTCCAGAATACCAAGGATGCGCTGCTGCAAATCTCGAAGCTCGCCGGTTTTACACAGGAGTCCTTCGAGGCCTGCTTGACGGACCAGAAACTTCTGGACGATGTGAGATCGGTCCAGAAGCGCGGCGCCAATGAATTCAAGGTCGACTCGACACCGACCTTCTTCATCAACGGTAAGACCTACAAGGGGGCGATGTCGATTGAGGAAATGTCGGCCATCATCGACCCTCTGCTCTGACGTCCAGTCAGCCCTGAGGCGGCGGCGCTTCGGCGTGCGCGGCTTCTCGTTGTGCTGCGAATTCCTTTCGCAAAACCACGGAAATCCGCTTAGCGGGCGGCGCGAATGAAGTTTTCGCGCCTTCGCCTCCTTGGTTTCAAATCTTTCGTCGAGCCTGGCGAGTTCGTCATCGAACGCGGCCTGACCGGCATTGTCGGGCCCAATGGCTGCGGCAAGTCGAACCTTGTCGAGGCGTTGCGCTGGGTGATGGGCGAAAGCTCCTACAAGAATATGCGCGCGTCCGGCATGGACGACGTCATCTTCTCCGGCTCGGGCACGCGTCCGGCGCGCAACACCGCCGAAGTGACGCTCTTCCTCGACAACAGCGACCGCTCGGCGCCCGCTGCCTTCAACGATGCCGACGAACTGCAGGTGTCGCGCCGCATCGAGCGCGAGGCCGGTTCGCTTTACCGTATCAACGGCAAGGAGGCCCGCGCCAAGGACGTGCAGCTTCTGTTCGCCGACCAGTCGACCGGTGCGCGTTCGCCGTCGATGGTCGGCCAGGGCCGCATCGGCGAACTGATCCAGGCCAAGCCCCAGGCACGCCGCGCCCTGCTCGAAGAGGCGGCAGGCATTTCCGGCCTGCACACCCGCCGCCACGAGGCAGAACTGCGGCTGAAGGCGGCCGAACAGAACCTGGAACGGCTGGACGACGTCGTCGGCGAGCTGGAAAGCCAGATCGAAAGCCTGAAGCGCCAGGCGCGCCAGGCGTCCCGCTTCAAGAACCTGTCGGCCGATATCCGCAAGGCAGAAGCGACGCTGTTGCATCTGCGCTGGACGCTGGCCAAAACCCAGGAAGGCGAGGCGCGATCGGCGCTGGCGGTTGCCACGGCACTGGTCGGCGACCGCGCCGCGGCCCAGATGGCCGCCGCCAGGGAGCAAGGCATAGGCGCCCATCGGCTGCCGGACCTGCGCGACGCGGAAGCCGCCGCCGCCGCTGCCTTCCAGCGCCTCTCGATCGCCAAGTCGCAGATCGAAGAGGAAGCCGGCCGCATCCGCGCCCGTCAGAGCGAACTCGAGCGCCGGCTGCAGCAGCTCGACGGCGATATCGCGCGTGAGGAGCGCATGGTCCGCGACAACGCGGACATTCTCGAGCGCCTGCGCGCCGAAGAGGCGGCACTCAATTCGGAAAATGCTGGTGCCGCCGAGCGCGAGGCCACCACCCGCGCGGCTTTCGAACAAGCGGCATCTACGCTTTCACAAAGCGAAGCCAAACTCGCCGCGCTGACTGCCGAGCGGGCCGAGGCTGCCGCCTCGCGCAACCAGATCGAACGGACGCTGCGCGATACCGCCGAGCGCCGCGACCGCTTCGCGCGTCAGCTTGCCGATGTCGACCGGGAATTGTCGGAGATACTCTCCAAGGTCGCTGGCCTGCCCGATCCGGCCGAGAAGCGGGTGCTGGTCGAACAGGCCATGGCGCTGCTGGAGGAGGCCGAGGCTGCCGTGTCCGAGGCCGAGCAGTCGGTCATCGATGCCCGCGCTGCCGAAAGCGCTGCCCGGCCACCGCTTCAGGATGCCAGGGCCGAGCTGGCAAGGATCGAAACCGAAGCGCGCACGCTGGCAAAAATCCTCAATGCCGCCAGCGGCGATCTCTTCCCGGCCGTGCTGGAGCAGATCAGCGTCGATCGCGGTTTCGAAACGGCGCTGGGTGCAGCCCTTGGCGAAGACCTCGACGTGCCGCTCGACCGCAGCGCGCCGGTGCATTGGGGCGAAGGCGCGATCCAACCCGGCGACGCGGCTCTGCCGGAAGGCGTGAAGAGCCTGGCCAGCGTGGTCCACGCGCCGGCACAGCTCGCCCGCCGCCTGGCGCAGATCGGTATCGTCGATGCCGCCGGCGATGGCCGCCGGTTGCAGCCGCTGCTTGCTCCCGGCCAGCGGCTGGTCAGCCGCGAGGGCGCGCTGTGGCGCTGGGACGGCTTTACCGCCAGTGCCGACGCGCCGACCGCCGCGGCGCAACGGCTGGCGCAGAAGAACCGGCTGGCTGAGCTCGATGCCGAGGCGATACAGGCGACGCTCGTCCTGCGCCAGGCCGAGGAGGCGCTGGGAGAGGCCGAACAGGCGCTCCGCCTGGCAAGCGAGGCCGAGCGCAACACGCGCCAGGCCGGTCGTGACGCACAGCATCGGCTGGACGCCGCCCGCAATGCACTGGCTGAGGCCGAGAGGGCCGGCGGCGAATTGCAGAGCCGGCGCGCAGCACTCGATGAAGCGCGCGCCCGCATCGTCGACAGCCATGAGGAGATTTCGGCCGCCTTCGCCGAGGCGGAAATGCTGCTGCAGGACGCGCCCGATCTTGGCGATCTGCAATTGCAGCTCGAACAGTCCTCGGCCAATGTCGCCCGCGACCGCGCCGCGCTTGCCGATGCGCGTGCGGTGCATGAGGGGCTGCGCCGCGAAGCCGAGGCGCGCGCGCGCCGGCTCGATGCCATTGGCGCCGAACGCAGCAATTGGCTGGAGCGGGCCGAAAACGCCTCGACGCAGATCGCCTCGCTTGGCGAACGCAAGGCCGAGGCCGAGGCCGAACGCGAGCGGCTGGCGGATGCGCCCGATGAAATCGACGCCAAGCGGCGCGCCCTGCTGTCGCAGCTCACCGAGGCCGAAACCTTGCGCAAGGCGGCGGCCGACCGTCTGCAGGAAGCGGAGAACCGGCAATCCGAACTGGACAAGGCCGCCACCGGCGCCATCCAGTTCCTGGCTGAGGCGCGCGAGAGCCGCGTTCGCGCCGAAGAGCGGCTGACCGCGGCCGACGAACGCCGGCTGGAGGTCGAGGCGCGCATCCAGGAAACGCTGAACACACCGCCGCATGTGGTTATTCGCCATACCGGTCTGGAGGCTGACAGCCCGATGCCTGAGATGCCCGAGATCGAGCGTCAGCTGGACCGGCTGAAGATCGAGCGCGAACGGCTGGGCGCCGTCAATCTGCGCGCAGAGGAAGAGCAGAAGGAGCTTTCCGACCGGCTGGAGGCGATCGTGTCGGAGCGCGAGGACATCATCGAGGCGATCCGCAAGCTCAGGCAGGCGATCCAGAGCCTCAACCGCGAAGGCCGCGAGCGGCTGCTTGCCGCCTTCGATGTCGTCAACGGCCATTTCCAGCGGCTGTTCTCGCATCTGTTCGGCGGCGGCACGGCGGAATTGCAGCTGATCGAATCCGACGATCCGCTCGAGGCCGGCCTCGAAATCCTGGCCCGCCCGCCCGGCAAGAAGCCGCAGACCATGACGCTGCTGTCGGGCGGCGAGCAGGCGTTGACGGCGATGTCGCTGATCTTCGCGGTGTTCCTGACCAATCCGGCGCCGATCTGCGTGCTCGACGAAGTCGACGCCCCGCTCGACGACCACAATGTCGAGCGCTTCTGCAACCTGATGGACGAAATGGCCGCCACCACCGAGACGCGCTTCGTCATCATCACCCACAATCCCATCACCATGGCGCGCATGAACCGGCTGTTCGGCGTCACCATGGCCGAACAGGGCGTCAGCCAATTGGTGTCGGTCGACCTGCAGGCGGCCGAGGCCATGCGCGAGGCAAGCTGACCCAGGTCAGCGCTGGCTGGAATGGGCCGCACCGGAGCAATTTCAGGAAAAGGGTGCAAGCGGTTCTCGCTCGGCAAAAAATGTCAGGGCCGCGGACTGTGCCTGTGCGAATGATGTTTGGCCGGGGACCAGACGAAATAGAGCGAGCCCAGTTTCAGCACAGGCACCCTGTGATCCCGCTCGCGATCACGCAGTTCCCGGTAGGTCTTCACCTTCAGTGTGCCCCCCGGCAATCTGATTCGCAAAGCCATGATGCATAGAGCTTACGTGCTTTCTCCAGACGATGGAAGATTCATTTCAAGTTCCTCATCAGTATTCGAGCTCCTGGAGGGGCGATCAGGAATTGTACTGGGCCACCAGATGACGAAATATTTGCCAAACTGCCAGACCGGGACTTCGCCCTTGTACTCTCGCCGCCGCAACTCATAACGTTGCTTGACCTTCAATACACCGCCCGGAAGCCTGATCTTGATCGTCATCGTCCCTCAATACTGATGGCGCACTTCCTGGGTGCCGCGCCCAAAATATCTGTCCGGCCAAGTTAGAAAAATCGCTCACTCTCGGATCGGATCGTTGCAATCCGATTTCGCTGAGTCAATGGAGCCGAGGGCGAACTCCTGTGGCTATCGGCGCCGTGCAGATAAGGCTTGAGAGCGGGCTCAACCTCTGCGCCGCAAGATCCAGTTCACACAGATCACGGCCACGAGGCCACATGCGATGCCGGCGCAATCGGCAAACCAGTCGAACACATCCAGATCGCGCCGTATCAGCGCCGTGCCCTGCAGGACCTCGATCGCCGCTCCAATCATGGCCAGGAAGACGATTAGTCTTGCTTTTCGATCGGGCCAGCCGAGCCCTCCAAGGAAAGTCATGACGGCAAAGGCGCTGGCGTGGTTCAGCTTGTCGGAACGGAAACCGATATCGATCCCGTACTCTTCAAGTCGGGGTATAGGCAGCAGTGCAAGGGCAAGAACAGCGGCAAGCGTGGCGAAAAAGGCGATCCGTTCGACGGCTGGATAAAATCTCATTCTGTTCCAATCTTTGCCTAGCCGCCGGGAAAGTCGAATCCGGCTCGGTATTGGCAGTTCAGGCTGAAACTCGGATCGACGGCGTTGTTCTTCTAAAGCCGCAATTTTTGCTTGAGCTTTTTCAGCCAGGTCTGTTCCGCCTCATCCTGATTTTGATGCGCCGGGACGTAGCGCGGCCGTATCTTTTTTCCTTTGATGTAGAATGGCTTTTCGACTTCTCCAACCAGATTGACGAAAAGCCGGGATTTGTTGGTGGGTTGGCGGACTGTGACGCCGTGGACCGATTCAATCGAGTTGATGAACAATACAAGAATGTTCTTGTCGTATTGAACTGTTTCGACGCATTCCAAATGGGTGTCGTCGACATAGGCATCATTGAAGAGTGTCGCTTTGGCTTTCAGCGTGGCGTATTTGGACTGGAAACGACTAATTGTCAGGTCCCCGCCAACGGCATCATAATCTTCCGGCCTCATATAAAACAGGCCAGAAAATAGCTTGTCGCCATTGTCGATGTGGCTTGTCCGCACCGAGCCGGCATTGGTCACCGGCGTGTTCCCGCTGAGCATCGCATCCATCAGTATGTCGCGTGTTGCATAGGTGTCACTAAACCTGATGCCCGCTTTCATATTCTTGAGGCGTTCATAATTGGGGTAATAATCAGGGTAAAGCTTGTGAATATCGTCATAGAACAGGTCGGCGACCTCGCCGAAAAATGCTTGCGATACATGGTAGGCGATAAAATCGCGCCATATTTGCGGCACGGCTTCGTTCGACCGAACGCGGTGGGCCTCATAATCCCACCTGGTGTTGTTGCGGCGTGTATCGATTTCGAGCGTTTCCGGAGCGGGAAACGTGCCGGCCAATTCCTGGTAGAGATCGAGGGGAAGGGCGTCAGGCAGGATGATGTGTGGAAACGGCTCCGATCGAACGTCGGCCTTGGTGGCTCGTTGAAGGACTGAAAGCGGCTTTGACATCGATGGTGTCCCAGATCGAGTTTGTCCGAATTTGGACAGCGAGGATCGTGTTCAACCTGTTCGGGTTACCGCCTTTCAACGGATCCCTTTCTGCGTCTCGTTCAAAGATTGGAGCGTTGAAAAGGGCTCCGCATGGGCTTTTACCATTTCGCTCATTAGAATATCCGCGCCAGTCATGAGGGGGACCAGGGTTTCCGCAAATGTGTATGTTTTGATGCCGTAAAGCCACTTCAGGTAAAGAAGGGCAGCTGACGTGCCGGAGACGCAGCCAACGATGTTCATTCGGGATACGACAAGCTCTATCGGATATATGTGTGGCAGGTTAGCTTCCATGATCCTGGTGTTGGCGTCGGCCGTCACATTGCCAACTGCATCCAGCAATTCGGGGAAGAAGGGCTTGCTTATTCTGGGATGTTCCTTCCAGACGACGTCGTATCCCCTCTCGACGATCTGCTCCGCAATTCGTCTATAGATCGCCGCCTCTTGCGCGTACGACATTATGCGGTTTCGCGACAATGCCTGGCCGAGCAGCAGGATCCGTGGGTTGGCTGACGCACGGCAATGTTCATCGCCGCCGGAAAGCGCATCCCTGCAGGCTTCACCTATTACGTCGCGCATCAGCGAAGCGCCGACCTGAAATCTTGGTACGTTCTCCAGTGCATCGTGAATGGGGATTTCGTGAAGCAAAGAATAAAACTTCGTCACCCGTCTCAGATGGTGTCTTTCTATCCTGTCGGCCGCTTTCCTCAATCGGAACGCCGGTGAAATTGTAGAGAGTCCTGCAATCAAGACCGCGGTGATGCGTCGTCGAAACCTTGTGCCCGGCGGCCGTGACATGGTTGCCATCTCGAATGGAAGGTATGACGTCAAGCCATCCTCATACAAAACGATCTTGGCTTCAGGGTATGAATCCAGCAGTATTTTTTCCGACGGCCGGTTAACGAAGCAGGCCCAGATTTCAGCTACGGAACTCGCGTCGAGACCAATTGTGTCTCGGATCAGACGATGGATCCGGAAAATTTGCAGTTGCCCATATTTACGCTCGGACGTCAGAAGGTCGTACGCCCATATGATCCGTCTCCAGGTCCATACTTTAGACGCAAGTTCAGCAAGACCGGTCTTGAAATGCTCGGAAACGCCGGCCGTTTCATAAAGCAGGAGATAGTCCTCATGCTCCTGATCCGCCGGGGAGCTTCCATCCATTGTTGATTGGCGAAGTGAGGCAACCAGGCTGAGCAATTGCCAGCTGCCAAAGACGCAGCATATTCGAGCTGGCAATTTAAGATCTCCAGATCGGATGGAAATAACGCTGCATGTTCCGCGATCTCAACCGCAAAATTGCTTCATATCCGACAGGCCGTGTGGCTCGGGGCGTCCCACCCGCTTCGTAATACTGCCTATCGCGTCGGTAGGAAATATCTTTCAGACGGCGGGTCTAACGTCCAAGACAGGCTAGAGTCCCGCACAATAGGCAGGCGAATTCACTTCAACTGAGCGGCAGAGACCTGTCGAGATCCGGCAATAGCACCCGGTGCGGCAGACCGCTCATGCGGTCGTCTTGCTGCTTCGGGTCCCTCTCGGCACCAAGAGCACGAATTCTCCCGGTTCTCGGGAAGGTCGTTGCCCGGGAAAGCGGGTTTCGCTTCCCCCAGTCAAAAGTAAGCTCCAGCCATGAACCGGAGCTAGATGATGACAGAGGCAGAAACCAGAATGTTTCACACACTTGATGTGCCAGCCGGTCCGGTGTGGCGGCCTGCAATCCCGGCCGACCTGACAAGGCAGGGCATGTGTGGGCGCATCTGCGCATCATGCCCGATACAAAGCCCGCACTGCCCCTCGAACGCCCTTGAGGCCGACGCTTCGGCGCAACGTCCCCGGTGAGCAGGCCAGAGCAATTCTAGGAAAAGTGTGAAGCGGTTTTCCGGCCAAAATTGCCTCAAAACAAAGAGTTAGAGCAGCTCGCCGTTTCCGTGAAACGGTGAACTGCTCTGAGGGCGGCGCCGGAAAATGCGCCGCCCTGTCGGAGGGGTCGTCCGCGATCAGGCGGCGAGCCAGGCCCGTGTGAAATCCTGCTCATAGGCCTGGTGCATCTGGTAGCCCATCAAGGAAGGTTTCATATGGCAGAACAGCTTTCGCCAGTAAGGCTGAACGATGATGCCGGAATCCTGCAGCATGACCTGGAGTTCCTTCATTACCACACGGCGCTGCTCCGGATCGGCGATGGAATTGGCCTTGTGGACCTTGGCATCGAAGTCTGGATCGGCGAACCCCGTCTCGTTCCATGCCGAACCGGTCTGATAGGCAAGCGCATAGGTCTGGATGCCGAGCGGTCGGGCGTTCCAATTGGTCGTCGCGAAGGGATACTTCGTCCAGTGGTTCCAGAACGCCGATTCCGGGATGACGGTGCGTTTCACCTTGAAGCCGGCGTCGCGCATCTGCTGGGCGACGGCATCGGAGCTTTCCTTGCGGTAGTCGGCTTCGACCGAGATCAGATCGAACTCGAAATCGAGCTGGCCGGCTTCCTCGAGCAATGCCCTGGCCCGGGCCGGATCACGTTTGATCGGCGGCAGGTCGGCGTGTTCGGGATGCATCGGTCCGACATGATCGTTCTGCGCGACGATGCCCATGCCGTCGGCGCCCAGTTGCAGCACCGCTTCGTTGTCGACCGCAAGCTGTATGGCGTTGCGCACGCGCTTGTCGTCATAGGGTTTGGCGTTGACGTTGCAGCGCGAGACCAGGGTGGCGGCAGTGACGATCTCGCTTTTCTTCAGGCCCAGCCTGTCGAGCATGGCGACGTCATAGGACTGCGTCTGGCCGTTCAGGTCGATCTCACCGGATTCGAAAGCGGAGACGGTGGCGGCCGAGTCGGTGCCGTAGTCGGTCCAGTCGATGCCGTCGAGGAACACCTCGCCGCCCCACCACGACCCGTCCGGCCGCTTGCGCACCGAGGCAGCAACGCCGACATCGAGTTTTTTAAGCTCGAATGGACCCGTGGAAACGGGGTTGGCCGACAGTGGCGCTGCCTTCGGATTGAACGTGCGGTGGACGATCAATGCCGGGTAGTCGGTCATCGCAGGGATAATGGTGATGTCGGGCTGCGACAGTTTCAGGACCAGGGTGTGGTCGTCGCGAACCTCGATGGCACCAGTGCGCGCCACCTTGGTGTCGGGATCGATCAGGGCGGTCATGCGCCCCGCCATCGAGTTGCCGGCGGCATCCTTCTCACACCAGCGCGTGATGTTGAAGGCGACATCCGTGGCGGTGAAATCGTCGCCGTTCGACCACTTCACCCCTGGGCGCACCTTGAGCACATATTCCGTGGCGTCCGCATTGATCTCCCAGCTCTGCAGCAGCACCGGCTCGAAGGTGAAATCCGGCTTCCAGCGCACCAGCGGTTCGAGAAACTGCATGGCGATGTTGCCCATCTGCGAAACCTTGAACTTGCGCGGGTCTTCCAGCTCCATCACCTGCATGGCAACACGCAGCACGCCGCCCTTTCTGGGTTGGGCGGCTTCCTCGGCCCGCGCCGGAACCGGTTGACCGATGAGCCCATAGGCAATCGCCGTGCTGGCGCCGAAGGCGCTGGCCAACGCCAGGAACTCGCGGCGGCCAAGCGCGCCGCTCTTCGCGCCTTTCGCAAATGTGCCGATCGCCGGATGAAGAGGTCTGGATGTCATATCGGTTCTCCCATTGTTGATTTTACGCCCAAATTCGGTGGAATGCCCTTGCCGCGTCGTTGCTGGGCGCTGTTTTCTACAAGACGCAGCGGATGGCGGCGGGGCCGCGACGGCGAGGGGAAGGCAAGATGAATCTTCTGACGGCGATGCGGGTGTTCGATCGGGTCTGCCTGCTGGGCAGCCTGTCGGCGGCGGCGCGCGATCTCAACATGTCGACGACGGCCGTCAGCCGCACCATCAAGGAACTGGAAGACGACCTCGGCGTCCGGCTCATCAATCGCACCACAAGGCGCCTCAGCCTCACAGAGGCGGGCCGCGACTATGCTCCGCGTGCCCGCATCCTGCTCGACGACATTTCCGAACTGCAGGATTCGACGCGCGGCCTTCACAAGGAGACGCGCGGCCTGATCCGGGTTTCCTGCTCCAATGTTCTGGGCCACACGCGCATAACCAAGCTGGTGCCGAAATTCCTCGAAGAGAACCCGCTCACCACGATCGAGTTCGACCTCACCGCGCGTTATGTCGTCGGCATTGTCGAGGAAGGCTACGATGTCGCCATCCGCTTCGGCGGTCAGGCCGATTCCGCCTTGATTGCCCGCCGGCTTGGGGAAGTTCGCAACTATGTCTGCGCCACGCCCGATTATTGGGACACAAACGGCCGCCCGGTCCACCCGGATGAGCTGGCAAGCCATTCCTGCGTGCTGAGCAATTTCGCCAAGCGGCTTGGCACATGGCCTTTCATCGGACCAGACGGCCCTTTCGATGCGGCTGTCGGCGGGCGCATCTCGACCAACAGCGTCGAGGCCGCCTACCAGATGACCACCGCCGGTTTCGGCATCGGCAATCTGCCCAGCCTGCTGGTCGATGCTGCGATCAGCGACGGCCGGTTGGAAGTGCAGCTGGATGAGTTTCGCCCCGGCTCCAGCCCGATCTACGCACTCTATCCGCACCGCACCTATATTGCGGCCAAGGTGCGCGCGTTCGTCGATTTCCTGATCCGCGAACTGTCGGCCGACTTCACCGCCTGAAATGCTGCCCGATTGCCGGCCAACGCCGTCAGGGGGCCTGGCGCGAACGCCAGGCCCCTGCTGCCCCCGTCGCCCGACGCGGCAGCGTCATTTCCACCAGGCGGTGGTGTCGTACATCGGTCCCGGCTCCTCGAAGAGCTTTTCGTATTTGCACAGTGCCGGCGTCTTGCCGAGCGGCACCGAAACACCGTCCCTGAACGCCCATTCGCCACGTTGCGTCGTATCCGCCCGCACATAGCTGGACAGTGCAAAGGCGCGGTCGTGCTGTGACCTGTTGGGCGAGGAGCCGTGCACGGTGAGCAGCCCCCATAAAGCAAGATCGCCCGGCTCCAGCACCAGCGGAACGATGGTCGCCGGGTCGATGCCGACCTTGCGCAACTCTTCTTCGGCGGTCAGACCCTTCATCAGCTCGCCGGTTCCCTCGTCCGACAGGCCGAGATAGCCGAGCTTGTGGCTGCCGGGCACGACCTGAAGACAGCCATTGTCCAGCGTCGCCCGATCGACCGCGAGGCCTGTTGTCACGGTGGCGTCGGCGACATTGTCGAAGGCGGCCTGGTTACGGAAGCGCAGATCCTGGTGGAAGCGATAACCCGTGACATTGGCGCCGGGCGGCTTCCAGTGCAGCTGTTGGGCGATCTGTTTTATGTCGCGGCCGATCAGACCCTCGAGCAGCTTCAGATAGTCGGGATTGCGGCGGAACTGCTCGAAATAGGAATTGATCCAGGAAAACCAGTAAGCCTGCAGCACATATCGTTGGCCAAAGTCCGATTCAGGCAGGATCTGGAAATTCAGGTTGCCGTGCCGGAAAGTGGCGTGATGCTTGAGGCCATCGGCATAGACCGCATCGGTTTCCTTCTTCAGCCGGATCATCTCGTCGCCGTCGACGAATTGTCGAACGACCGCATATCCTTCCTCGCGGTACTGCTCCACCGCTTCGCGTGCCTGCCTGTCCGTCAGCATATCCGTGACAACCCCCGTCTGTGATCTGTGTCGATCGTAACAAACGGGTTGCCGGCGATAAGCCGTGGATTTTGGCATCGACTTTCCCGATTATCGGGAAATTGAGCGGGGCCTCAAAGGTGCATTGGCCGCAACCGGCTGATCAGATACGTGCTGCGCCGGCAGGCCCTAAAAATAGGTTCGCGGCGCGACAAGGTTCTTCTGCTGGCGAACATAAAAACAATAGAAGCCGAACGCCGCGGCAAACCACATGAAGGCCTCACCCATGGCCAGCCGGTTGTTGGAATTGGTAAGGATGCTGAGGGCGAAGAAAACCAGTGTGGAGATGTAACAGGACCATGCGGCCGGAGCGACAAGCTTGGCTCGCATGGCCAGCAGAACCTGCCTGGCCGACCAGGTGTAGAGAAAGGCAAAGAACGCCAGTCCGACCACACCATAGCGCACGACAATTTCCAGATAACCATTGTGGAAGACGTTTAAGATCATGGGATGATAGGTTCTGTTCTCCCACTCGGTCAGCCAGCTGGAACTGGCTCCGAAGATCGGGTGGCGTTTCCAGATATCGATCGCATCCGCCCACAGCATCAGCCTTTCCTTGGCTGCAAGCGGAACCGCATCGCTCGCGATGGCGCGGTCGAATGCGGGAAGGACGCCATGCCTGAACACATCCGGAACCAGGGTTTTGACGAAGGTCATGGTGTCGCCGGCGGTGGACGAGAAGATGTTGTGTGTTGCGACAATGCCGGCCGCCACGATCGCCAGCACGCCACCCGAAACCAACAGTTCGCGGCGATGGCCTCTCGCCAGGGTCATGACCGTCAACAGGAGCAGCGCAAGCGCAAGCGCAAGCCACACGCCCTTTGACCGCATCTCGATGATATTGACGACGGCAAGCAGCAGGACGGCTGTCGACAGCGCCCAATAAAGGTTCTTGGTTGCTTTCCCGAGGTCCGTTCTCTGGGCCGTGTAAGCCATGAATTGCAGCGTGCAGAGGAAGATGAAACCGGCCGCCACCGACGCGTGGATGGGATTGTTGAAAAGCCACGGGGCCGGTTGGATATCCTGAAACATGTTCGAACAGGCGGTGTCCGCCGCCAGGAAGACAAGACTGAGGATCATGAACCAGAGGACCAGCCGTGCGGGCTGCCTGACAAACAGCAGAAAGGCGAATCCGGTCGTCGCATAGAACAGCGGAAACATGTAAATGCCTTCGGCGCCACCCAACTGGTGGGTGCCGAAATAGACGATCGCCAGTCGGATGAAGACATAGAGCGACCAGCCCAGACACAGGAAGCCGACCCAACCGATCAGTGGTTTGCTGTAGGTCCACAAATCCACCCTGAACCAGCGGATGACCGCGACCAGGGCCAGCGCCAGGCCCGCATAGCGGTAGGTGTCTGCCTCGCGCCACACCGCGGAAACCATGGCGAGAACGGCGAGTGCCGCAAGCAACAGAAGCAAGGTGTGGCGCGGCGCGTTGTCCTTGGCATAGTCCAGGGTATCTCGCGGCAAAGGGGGCCGCAGCAGGACGTGATGCAGGCGGCGCAGCTCGTCACTGGCCCGCAACACCCCGGCACGTAGCCGGCTCGGCCCCCCCAACCTTGCGGATTTGTAGCTTCCCGAGGGACCGGCTATGCCGGAAATCTCGCTGCTGGCGGCGAAGCCAAGCACGTTTTGGCGGGCCGAATAGACCTTCAGACCGGTATCCCAAAAGCGTTCGAGCGCGACGTCCCATGGCATTTTCATGACGGCGAGCGCCGACAACAGACCCTGCGCGCCCTCCCGCGTCACCAGATAGGCGGCGGCCGAGCCTTGCGGGCCATGCAGCGCACGACCGATCTCGTCGCCTTCCGCCGTCTCGACGGCGCGCATGAAGAAGCTGATGCGATGGTTGATCAGTTTGATGACGTCGAAATCCGGCACCGCCGCGATGACGGCCTCGATGCGCCGCATGGTGTCTTCGCTGAAGAGGACGTCGTCCTCGACGATCAGGCCATGGGCGCTGCCACCGGCCACGAACGTTTCCAGCGCCTGGATATGGCTGCGGTAACAGGCATATTCGCCGGAAAGGATGTCGCGCCCGCTCAGCTTGCGTGCGGCTGGCAGATCGATCTCCGTCCAGGCCTCTTTGGCAAGCGCATGGCCGTCGACGGCGGCAATGCGCTGCAAGGTCAGGCCTGCCGCTTCGGCGCTGGCGAGCAATTCGCTCCAGCGCTGGGTCTCGCGATCGAGGTTGATGGCGAAGATAGGAAGGTTCATTGAAGTTCCATGTTGAGCCGCCACCCACCCGGCCGACCTATGTATGGAAAGAAGGAGATGTTCAAGGCGACACTATCCAGATCATGTGCAAGACCTGAATTTGCCGCGACGGCTTTGGCTCATCTGAATTTATGACACAATCGAACTGTTAGCCGATCGGCTTCATGGAAGATCGCAAAGGTACTCTCGGTCCTAAGTGTCCGGAACGGACCTGAGCGGGATGGCTGGGGCGCCAGGATTCGAACCTGGGAATGTCGGTACCAAAAACCGATGCCTTACCACTTGGCGACGCCCCAATTGCCGTCAGAGTCGCTTGTGCGGCGCGTTATTAGCAGAGCAGCCAAAAAGCACAATGCCCCATGAATGGTGGTGAGAACGCCTGTTTGGGCAGCAAAAGCAACGCCACCAGACGGCACCAGCTGGCTATTCGGACCACACCGCCATCTCGTTGCCGGCCGGATCGGCAAAGTGGAAACGGCGGCCGCCAGGGAACGCGAAGATCGGTTTGACGACCGTGCCGCCGGCGTTTTCGACAGCCTCGAGGGTCGCCTCCAGATCCCTGCTGTACAGCACCGGCAGCGGCTTCGATGGCGCTTCGGCGGCGTCGGCCTGAAAACCCCCGTCCAGGCCTTCGGCAAAGGCCGAATAGGTCGGCCCATAGTCAGTGAACGACCAGGCAAAGGCGGAACTGTAGAAGGCCTTCAGCCGGTCCAGCGTTCCGCCCGTAGCCGGCATTTCCAGATAGTCGAGTTTTCCGGACAGTTTCATAGCCACCTCTTTGTTCACTGTATGTTCTACTCCAGAATCCCCGGCATAGCAAACCTTTTTGCCGCATCCTGAGGCACGGCTTTGCTTAATCGATTGTAGTGGCCGGGCGGCTTTGCCGACGCCTTGCCTTTCGCACTGCAGCATCATATCGCTCCAAGGGCGGACCGGCGGAACTTTCCGTTTCGCCAATCTTTCCAATCTCCTGCAACCGGAGAGCGATGCATGACCAAATGGGTTTTCACCTTTGGCGATGGTGCGGCGGAGGGCCGTGCCAGCGACAAGAATCTCCTGGGCGGCAAAGGCGCCAACCTAGCCGAGATGTGCAGCCTGGGGCTGCCGGTGCCGCCGGGCTTCACCATCACCACGGAGGTCTGCAACGCCTACTACGCCAACGGCCGTATTTATCCGGCCGGGTTGGAAGCCGATGTCGCGGTCGCGCTCGATCACATCGGCCGGCTGACCGGTCGTCGGTTCGGCGACCCGTCGAAACTGCTGCTGGTGTCGGTGCGTTCTGGCGCTCGCGCCTCGATGCCCGGCATGATGGACACCGTCCTCAATCTCGGCCTGAACGACGAGACGGTCGAGGCGCTGGCCGCCGATTCCGGCGATGCGCGCTTTGCCTATGACAGCTACCGCCGCTTCATCCAGATGTATTCCGATGTCGTCATGGGTCTCGACCACGAAGTGTTCGAGGAAATCCTGGAGGACCAGAAGGGCGGGCTCGGGCACGAGCTCGACACCGAACTGACGGCGCTCGAATGGCAGGGCGTCATCGCGCTCTACAAGGCCAAAGTCGAGGAAGAGCTTGGCAGGCCGTTTCCGCAGGATCCGCATGAGCAGCTCTGGGGCGCGATATCAGCCGTGTTCTCGAGCTGGATGAACAACCGCGCCATCACCTATCGCCGCCTGCACGATATTCCCGAAAGCTGGGGCACGGCGGTCAACGTCCAGGCCATGGTGTTCGGCAATATGGGCGAAACCTCGGCCACCGGCGTTGCCTTCACGCGCAACCCATCGACCGGCGAAAAGATGCTCTATGGCGAGTTCCTGGTGAACGCGCAGGGCGAGGACGTCGTTGCCGGCATCCGCACGCCGCAGAACATCACCGAAGCGGCGCGTATCGCAGCAGGCTCGGACAAGCCGTCGCTGCAGAAGCTGATGCCTGACGCGTTCCAGTCCTTCGTCACCATCTCCGATAGTCTGGAGAAGCACTACCGCGACATGCAGGATCTCGAATTCACCATCGAGCGCGGCAAATTGTGGATGCTGCAGACCCGCTCCGGCAAGCGCACCGCCAAGGCGGCGCTGAAAATTGCCGTCGAGATGGCGCGCGACAGGCTCATCACGAAAGAGGAAGCCGTTGCCCGTATCGACCCGGCCTCGCTCGACCAGTTGCTGCATCCCACCATCGACCCCAAGGCCGCGCGCGACGTCATCGGCATCGGACTGCCGGCCTCGCCCGGTGCCGCTACCGGCGAGATCGTCTTTTCCTCAGCTGACGCCGAGGACTTGAAGACACAAGGGCGCAAGGCGATCCTAGTGCGCATCGAGACCAGTCCCGAAGACATCCACGGCATGCATGCGGCGGAAGGCATCCTGACCACGCGCGGCGGCATGACCAGCCACGCCGCGGTGGTGGCGCGCGGCATGGGCAAGCCTTGCGTCTCGGGTGCCGGCTCGCTGCGCGTCGACTATAGGGCCGGCACGCTGCTCTCGATGGGGCAGACCTTCCGCAAAGGCGACATCATCACCATCGATGGCGGCAACGGCCAGGTGCTGAAGGGCGCGGTTGCCATGCTGCAGCCTGAACTGTCAGGCGATTTTGCCGCCATCATGGAATGGGCGGACGCGGTGCGGCGCATGAAGGTGCGCACCAATGCCGAAACACCGCTCGATGCGCGCATGGCGCGCTCCTTCGGCGCCGAAGGCATCGGGCTTTGCCGCACGGAGCACATGTTCTTCGACGGCGACCGCATCGTCGCCATGCGCGAGATGATCCTGGCCGACACCGAAAAGGACCGGCGCGCCGCACTCGCCAAGCTTCTGCCCATGCAGCGCTCGGATTTCCTCGAACTGTTCGAGATCATGGCCGGCCTGCCGGTGACGATCCGACTGCTCGATCCGCCGCTGCACGAATTCCTCCCCAAGACCGAGGCTGAAATCGCCGAGGTCGCCGCCGCCATGAACGTGTCGCCCGACAAGCTCAGGCAGCGCACCGAGGCACTGCACGAGTTCAACCCGATGCTCGGCCATCGTGGCTGCCGCCTGGCCGTCTCCTACCCCGAGATCGCCGAGATGCAGGCACGGGCCATTTTCGAGGCGGCCGTGGAGGCCGGCAGGAAGGCCGGCGCCCTGGTGGTCCCCGAGATCATGGTGCCGCTCGTCGGCCTGGTGAAGGAACTCGACTACGTCAAGGCGCGCATCGATGCGGTTGCCAAGAGCGTCATGGAGGAAACCGGGGTCAAGATCGACTATCTCACTGGCACGATGATCGAGCTTCCCCGCGCCGCCATCCGCGCGCATGTCATTGCAGAATCAGCCGAATTCTTCTCCTTCGGCACCAACGACCTGACCCAGACGACCTTCGGCATCTCGCGCGACGATGCGGCCTCGTTCCTGGAAACCTACCGCCAGAAGGGCATTATCGATCAGGACCCGTTCGTCTCGCTCGACATCGAGGGCGTCGGCGAACTGGTGCGCATGGCCGCGCAAAAGGGCAAGGCGACGCGGCCCGACATCAAGCTCGGCATCTGCGGCGAACATGGCGGCGATCCGGCCTCGATCCGCTTTTGCGAAGAGGTCGGCCTCGACTACGTGTCCTGTTCGCCCTATCGCGTGCCGATCGCCAGGCTGGCGGCAGCGCAGGCAGCGGTGCTGGTTGCGAAAACAGGCCGCGGATAGGATCCATCCAGCTTACCGTTTTGTAAGACAATTCACGCGAACGTGCTGGCCGCGCCGCGTAATCTCGACATTGTTCCTGCCCAATTTGCGGCCATCCGCAAATTGCTCCCGGAAACAGATGCTGCAGATCTCTCCCGCGCCGCTCCGCTCGATCCTGGTCATTCAAACCAAGTTCATAGGAGATCTCGTCCTCGCCTCGGCGCTCGCCAAGAACCTGCGGCTCGAATTCCCCGGCGCCAGCATCGTCTTTCTGTGCGAGGCCCGCTTCGAGAGCTTCGTGATCGCCCATGGTATCGCTTCCGAGGTGGTCGCATTCAGGCGCGACCGCATGCGCGGCACGCCCTTGGAGCGCGGGAAGGAGCTCTACGCCATGGTGCGGGCGTTGCGCCGCTTCCGCTTCGACCTGACCATCGACCTGACCGATTCGAAGACGTCGCGCATCCTCACCGGGCTCGTCCACGCAAAGACCCGTGTCGGATACAATCCCTCCGAAAGACCCTTGCGTATGCTGGAGCGGCAGCCCGCCAACGTCCTTGCCAAGCCCTACGGCTTTGATGGCCAGCATTTCCTGTACCGCTACCTCTCGCCGCTCGAAGCGCTCGGCATTGAACTTCGCACGGTGATTCCGAACCTTCAGCCGCTGCCATTGGAGATGGCGAAAGCATTGGCGCTCCTGGATAAACACCATCTGCGGCCAAATGCCTTCATCGCCGTGCATGCGGGTGCAAGCTTCGAGGGGCGACGTTGGCAGCCGGAGCGGTTTGCAGCAGCGATCGTCGAGATTGCCGGCGAGACCGGCCTGGACGTCGTCCTGGTGGGCGGCCCGGACGAGCGCGAGATCGCCGAACGCATCGTCGCCAGGACCGCGCCGCCGGTCGTCAATCTCGTCGGTGACCTGTCGCTTGAAAGCCTGCTGGCGGTGCTGAAACAGGCCCGGCTGTTTCTTGGCAATGAGAGCGGCCCGATGCACATGGCGGCAGCCACTGGGACCCCGGTTGTCGGGCTGTTCGGTCTGACGGAGCCGTCGCGCTGGGGTCCCGTCGGCGTGCCCAGCATCTCGCTCCAGCCGCCGATGCCTTGCGCCTGCATGGCCGAGGACCTTTGCCGCGCGCCGGATCCCAGCAAGGCATGCTGCGTCTGGGGCCTGGAAGTCAAGCCGGTGGTCGACGCGGTGCGCGAGGTTCTTTCGCGCACCGAAATGCAGCTGGAATGCGTCATCTGAGATCATGGGTCGCATGCACGACTCTCGACGCGGTGGAATGACCCCTTCGCCACAGGCACGGTCACATTGTCGCGTGGAGCGCTTTTCTGCTATGCATCATCCTGATTTCCGCCTTCATGCGGGTCTTTGGGATGCCTGCTTGAAATGACGGGTCAGGAAATCGGTTTGATGCGCCTGCTGCAAAAAAATCTCTGGATGATCGCCATGTCGTTGGCGATGGCATCCGCCGGCCATGCCGCGCCGCTCGTCGAGCCGACGCTGCACATCAGGCCGCAGGCGAGCGGCGCCGGCCGTGTGGCACTCACGCTCGATGCCTGCGGCGGACAGACCGACAGCCGGATCCTTTCGGCGCTGGTGGACAACAAGATCCCCGCCACCATTTTCGTGACCGGCATCTGGCTGAAGCGAAACGCCGCCGCCGTCGAGATCATGCGGGCGCATCCCGATCTGTTCGAACTGGAAAATCACGGCGGTCACCACATCCCGGCGGTCGACACGCCGCGGAAAATCTACGGCATCCGCAGCGCCGGCAGCCCGGATGCGGTGCTGGCCGAGGTCGAATCGGGGGCCGCCGCTCTTGCCGGGACCGGCGAGCCGGCGCCGAAATGGTTTCGTGGCGCAACCGCCGAATACAGCCCGTCGGCAATCGCCATGATCCGCAAGCTTGGCTTCAAGGTCGCGGGATTCTCGATAAACGGCGACGGCGGCTCCTTGCTCGGCGCCAAGGAAACCGCGCGGCGCATCGCGGCGGCCAAGGACGGCGACGTCATTATCTCGCATATCAACCAGCCGACCCATGCGGCAGGCGAAGGCGTGGTGCAGGGGCTGCTGGCGCTCAAGGCCAAGGGCTTGACCTTTGTGCGGCTCGACGATGCCGAGGGCATCGGCAATAACGGCACCACGGAGTGAGTGGCCAGCCGAGCGTATCCCGCTTCGGCGTTGGCTCAGTCCGGTTTGGCTTCGATCGTGACCTTGCTGGCGTAGAATGCGCCGTGGTTGCCGATTTCAGCCATCTCGTCGAAAGGCCGTTCATAGGCCCACATGGCGTTCTGGCCGGTCTCGCCGGCAGGCAGCACGCTCCAATAGCTTGCATCGCCCTTGTAGGGGCAATGGGTCGAGTGGTCGGTGCGGCCAAGCTTGCCGAAATCGATGTCGGCGAACGGAATGTAGAAGGCCGCCGGATAGGGAGCTTCGGTCAGCACCTTGGCCTTCGCTGTTGAAGCGATGACCACGTCTCCGGCGCGCACGGTAACGGTGCCGGCATAGGGCTCGATGGTGATGATTTTGTCCGGGTTGCGTTGGAAACCGGGTGCGGGGTTGGCGATCTGATCCATGCGGCGGCTCTCCTTGCGTCGACTTTGAGATGTGTCGCGCAAACGCATTGTTCAAGGCCTGCCGTCGCCATGCAACACGCAAACACCTGCCCAGGCCGGCACTGCCGGATCGCGCCTCCGAATATCCTCGATACTTGTCGTCAGCTGTCAGGCAGCGGCCTTGAACACGTCCATGAGACCCGCATAGGCGGCAGCAATACCGGCGACCGGGTTGCTGCTTCTCGATACGGTCTCGACCTTCAGGGAACCACCGCCGGTCGGCAAGGTGAGCAGCAGGAACTGGCGGTTTCCGCCATCGCCGACTGACGCGGCTGCGACGTGCTGGTCCTCGCCCTGGTTCTGGACGCACATCTTGAACAGCAACGTGCCGCCGACCGCTTCCAGCGCGCCGCCGACAACTTCAACAAATTCATCTTCGGAAACAGTCTTTGTGTCCGGCACCAGATCGGCCAGACTTTCGGCAAGCGTACTCTCGAGAGCCTTGTCGTCGAGCTGCGCGTCCATGCGAACCTCTTTCAGTCGCCAATCGCACCCCTTTGCCCGTTAACGAAGCTTAACGCCGACGATGGCCGGATTGTGGCGGTTGTTCCCAATGCAGTGCTCGGCCGTATTGGCGGCTGGACAATCCGTCGGTTCGCTCCACAATGGGACAAAAAGCACAACGCAAAAGCGTGAGGGAGGACCGAATGCTGGGACTGATGCAGGAATGGCCGCTGCTTTGCCATAAGCTCATCGACAATGCCGAGCGGCAGCATGGCATGCGCGAGATCGTGTCACGCTCGATCGAAGGGCCGATCGTGCGCACCACCTACGCCGACATCCATCGTCGCGCCCTGAAGGTCGCCCAGCGGCTGGAGCGCGACGGCTATGGGTTGGGCGACCGCATCGCGACGCTGGCCTGGAACACCGCCCGCCACATCGAGGCCTGGTACGGCATCATGGGCATCGGCGCCATCTACCACACGCTCAATCCGCGGCTGTTTCCCGAGCAGATCGTCTGGATCATGAACCATGCCGAGGACAAGGCAGTCTTCGTCGACCTGACTTTCGTGCCGCTGCTCGAGAAGATCGCCGGCGCCGTCAAGTCGCTGAAACAGGTGATCGTGCTGACCGACAAGGCACACATGCCGCAGACGACGTTGCCCAATGTGGTCGCCTATGAAGAGTGGCTTGACGAGGCGGATGGCGACTTCGCCTGGAAGACCTTCGACGAAAGCACCGCCGCAGGCATGTGTTACACCTCCGGGACCACGGGCGATCCCAAGGGCGTCGTCTACAGCCACCGTTCGAACGTGCTGCACGCCATGATCGCCGCCATGCCCGACGCCATGGGGTTGTCGTCGCGCGACACGATCCTGCCTGTCGTGCCGATGTTTCACGCCAATGCCTGGGGCCTTGGCCAGAGCGGGCCGATGATCGGCGCCAAGCTGGTCATGCCCGGCTGCAAGATGGACGGCGCCTCGATCTATGAACTGCTCGATACCGAGAAGGTGACCTTCAGTGCGGCCGTGCCGACCGTCTGGATGATGCTGCTGCAGCATCTGGAGGAGACCGGCAAGAAGCTTCCCTATCTCAATAAGGTCGTCATCGGCGGCTCGTCCTGCCCGCGCGCGATCATGACGAAGTTTCAGCAGAACTACGATGTCCAGGTCATCCATGCCTGGGGCATGACCGAAATGTCGCCGCTCGGCACGCTGTGCACCCTGAAGCCGGACTATGCTGGTCTTGAGGGCGAAGCCCGGCTCGATGTCCAGCAGAAACAGGGCTATCCGCCGTTCGGCGTCGAAATGAAGGTGACCGACGACGACAACAATGCGCAACCCTGGGACGGCAAGACATTTGGCCGCCTGAAAGTGCGTGGGCCGGCCGTTGCCCGTGCCTATTATGGCGGCGCCGGCGTGGAGCAGTTCGACGGGGACGGCTGGTTCGATACCGGCGACGTCGCCCACATCGACGCGGGCGGCTATATGCAGATCACCGATCGTGCCAAGGACGTCATCAAGTCCGGCGGCGAATGGATTTCGACCATCGACCTCGAGAACCTGGCTGTCGGTCACCCCGATGTCGCCGAGGCGGCAGCCATCGGCGTCCACCATTCGAAATGGGGCGAACGGCCGCTGCTGGTCGTCGTCCGCAAACCGGGCAAGGAACCGAGCAAGGCTGATATTCTCGACTTCATGGACGGCAAGGTGGCCAAATGGTGGATGCCGGACGATGTCGCCTTCGTCGGTGAAATTCCGCACACCGCCACCGGCAAGATCCAGAAGATCACCTTGCGCCAGCAGTTCAAGGATTATCGCCTGCCGACGGATTGACGCGATGTCGCATGTTTCGGCTTCATGGCATCGCAAAAAGGTTCTAAGTCTCCGTTCGGGTTGGGGTGGTGCGGCAATCGATGGCAAGTATTCCTGAACGGCAAACGTCGAGGGCGGCCGGATGGTCGCGGCGCACGGCCGCTTTTTCGTTGGTGCTGCTGCTGACGGTCTTTGTCGGCCATCGCTTCGATCTCGTCGAAACACCTGTCTTTCTGTGGGTGCTCGGCATTGTCGCGCTGCTGGCGGCGATGGCGCTGTTGTTTGCCGGGTTTGCCTTTTCGCGGCTCTGGAATTTCGGCGACCGCGGCGGTCGCGACCTGACGGTCGGCGCGCTGCTGGCGCTGCTGGTGCTCGCACCCTACGGCGTCGCCGCCTACTGGGCGACGATCTATCCGCCGCTCAGGGACATCTCGACGGATTTCGACGAACCGCCGGCGCTCGACGTGAGCGACCGCAAGAAGGATATGAACGTGCTTGCGCCGTCGACGCCTGGGGAACAGCGGCTGCAGACCGATAGCTATCCGCTGGTCAGCGCACGCAGCTACGACCTGCCGTTCGAGACTGTCGTCAATGCCGTCGAAACCGTACTCGACCGGCGCGACTGGGATCTATCGGAACCCTATCCTGATCTCGCCGGGCAAAGCGAGGTGACCATCACCGCCGTCGCCAAGGGCTTCGTGATCGGCCTTCCCGCCGATGTGGCGATCCGCGTGACGGACGATGGCGATACGGTCATCGTCGACATGCGGTCGGCGTCCCGCTACGGTCGCTACGACCTTGGCGACAATGCCGCGCGTATTGTCGATTTCCTTGCCGAGCTCGACCAGGAAGTCGCCGGTCAGGTTGGCGCCGCGCCGGCCGAGTGAGGCACGGGCACTTGGCAGTGGGCTGCGTTGCCTATCCGGCCGGCGTGAAAATGCCGTCGATGGCCGGTGCGGCATCGGTCACAACCAGACCGCGCGCCGTCAGATCCTCGAGATGGGCAAGCACCGACAATCCGGCGGCGCCATGCAGCCGCGGATCGGTATCCCTGTAGATCGCCCTGACCATGTCGGGAATCGTCCGGTCGCCTTCTCTGACCCGCTCCAGGATGGCTCGCTCGCGCATCTTGCGGTGCGTCTTCAGCCCGCGCATGAAAGCGCGCGGTGCCGTCACCGGCCCGCCATGTCCGGGCAGCAGCAAGCGGTCCTCGCGGTCGATTAGACGGTCCAGCGAGGCCATGTAATCGGCCATCGCTCCATCCGGCGGGGCGACGATGGAGGTTGCCCAGGCCATGACATGATCGGCCGAAAACAGGATGCCGGTTCCTTCCAGCGCGAATGCCGCATGATTGGCGGTGTGGCCCGGGGTCAGAACCGTCCTGATCGACCAGCCGTCGCCATCGACCGCCTCGCCGTCGGAAAGGGCGATGTCGGGAACGAAAGCCATGTCTGCACTGGCGTCGAGCGCATTGGTCTCGCCGATGTGCAGGGCTCTTGCCGGCCGGTGCGGCCCCTCGGCCAGCACGATGGCGCCGGTGCGCTCTTTCAGCCGGGCCGCCAGCGGGGAGTGGTCGCGATGCGTATGGCTGACGAAGATATGGCTGACTGGCCGGCCTGCGATCACTTCGAGCAGGGTCCGCAGATGCGCCTCGTCATGCGGCCCCGGATCGATCACCGCCAGCGTATCGCGGCCAATTATGTAGCTGTTGGTGCCGTGAAAGGTGAAAGGGCTTGGATTGCGGGCCGTGATGCGCTGGACATCGGGCGCGACGCTCACCCCCTGGCCATAGAGGGGGTCGAAGCCGGTCTCGAACTTCAGTGCCATGCATCGGTGCCTTGTTTGGGGAAACGGCAAAACCGATTGCCGCATAACACGCAAGCCAATATAGGAGGATGTGAGGCCGCGAACATCTGGTAGCGGCAATCGGATTGGGGAAATACCATGGCAATTGCAACTACGATGCGTCCGCTTGTTTCTCTGGCTCTGCCGCAAAGCGGCGCGGCGCGGCTGGCAACGCAGCTTTTCCTGGCCATCGCCGGAACGCTTGTGCTGACACTGTCGGCCAAGACCAAGGTGATGCTCGGGCCGGTCGACATTTCGATGCAGACGCTGGCCGTGCTGCTGATTGCCGCCGCTTTCGGCATGCGTCTCGGCGTCGCCACCCTGCTGCTCTACATGGCCGAGGGCGCCATGGGCTTCCCCGTCTTCCAGAGCACGCCTGAAAAGGGTCTCGGCATTGCCTACATGCTCGGCTCGACCGGCGGCTATCTCGCCGGCTTCGTGGTCATGGCGGCCATTGTCGGCTGGGCGGCGGATCGCGGCTGGGACCGCCATCCGATCAAGCTTTTCAACGCCATGCTGGTTGGCGAAGTCGTCATGATGGCGATGGGCTTTGCCTGGCTGGCGCTGCTCATCGGTCCGGAAAAGTCGTGGCAGTTCGGCGTCGTGCCGTTCATCGTCGGCGACCTGATCAAGGTGGCTCTCGCGGCAAGCCTGGTGCCGGCCGTCTGGACGCTGCTCAAGCGCGGCTGAAGCCCGAGCAGACCAGCGGCTTGAGCAATCAAGCCTTGGCTGGCGTGGGGTGATTGGCGGATTTCAGCGTGGCGTCTGCCAAGTAATCACACTTAGGTTTCTGGAAACAGCTTCGGAAACAGTGAATCCAATGCGTTGGCCGGAAAGCGTATCGACACCGGACCTTTGGGTGTTTCCGACGCCAACAGACCGAGCGCGATCACCTCATTGAACACGCGACGCGCCGTGCGTTCGGGTAGTCCGCTAATGCGAGACGCTTCGCCGCGTTCAAATTCGCCGCGCATTAGCGCTTCCTCCAGGAGGCGGGCGGCTTCGGGTTTGAGGCCACTGCGCTCGACGTAGCGACGCAGCCGCTTCGCGAGCGTGTCGAGATCGAACAAGCCGGTCATAAAGTTCACCTGATCGATGCACACCTGCATGAACCATAGCGTAAAGTCGCCGAGTGCGCGCTCGGAGAGGTTGCCCCGTCCGTCGAGATCACCCTGGCGGGGCATATCGGCATGATCCATCATGCGCTTGTAGTCCGTGCGGCTTTTCACGCCGCGCGCTAGACCGCGTGAGATCGACCACAGCCCGTGCGCGGCGATCCCAGCCTCATGGGCCATGGCGTGGCTCATCAAACGGCTGACGCGGCCATTGCCGTCGGGGAACGGGTGAATGTAGTTGAAACGCTTTCTTCCATGTCTGGCCGATCTTGGCTTCTGCTAAATACGTAATTATAAAGATATATTTCGAATTTGCCCGGATGTTTGGCCGATCTTATGGCCGATGATCGGTACCCTCCGCCGGCCATACGCATCTGATTAGGTTGCCGTCCCGACGACACCAACATACAGCTGCTTCGGAACGCAATATCTCCGCTCTCTAGATCGATCTGTCTCGGCTCCCAGGCGACTTGCCAAGGGGTTGATCGCCGAAGCGGTGCTGGAAATTACATCGCATTATTGGCCCTATCGTTCGGCGTTGGTGCGTTGCAGACGGTATCTTTTCAATCGCATAAAGCAATGCTGTTGATCAAAAGTTCCCGCACTGTTGATCCGAGAAATAGATGCTTGCTGGAGCAGCCGCGCTGTCGTAGCTCTTGGTCGTTGGCAGTCGGATTCTGGTGATGGGGGTGGCCTTTGAGGAAAATTGTCCGGACCTGAGGAATGAAGGACATTGACGTCGTTATCGTGGCCGTCGGCCACAGGCAGTTCCGCGCTCTGGGCGTCGACGGCCTGCAGGCTCTTTGCAAGACCCCCGGCGTCATTTACGACATCAAGGGTCTGTTTCCCAGGCATGTCACGGATGGGCGCTTCTGATGAAGGTTCTGGTCACCGGCGCGGCCGGCTTCATAGGGTATCACGTAGCCAAGCGGCTGCTGGAGCGCGGTGACGAGGTCGTCGGCATCGACAACGTCAACGACTACTACGATCCGGAAATCAAGGAGGCGAGACTGCGGCTCCTGGACGAGGCGAGCCGCAAGACCAATGCCGGCTACCATTTCATCCGCGGCAATCTCGCCGACAAGAGCGTGGTCGACGCCTGCTTTGCCGACCACGCATTCGACCGGGTGATCCATCTCGCCGCCCAGGCAGGGGTTCGCTACAGCCTGGAAAACCCGCACGCCTATGTCGAAAGCAACATCATCGCCTACACCAACATGCTGGAGGCCTGCCGCAACAGCGCCGTCGCGCACCTGACCTATGCCAGCACCTCGAGTGTCTACGGCGCCAACACCGACATGCCGTTTTCCGAGCATCGTCCGGCCGACCACCCGCTGCAGTTCTACGCCGCGACCAAGCGCGCCAACGAGCTGATGGCGCACAGCTACAGCCATCTGTTCGGGCTGCCGACGACCGGGCTTCGCTTCTTCACCGTCTATGGCCCCTGGGGGCGCCCGGACATGGCGCTGTTCCTGTTCACCAAAAACATCCTTGCTGGCGAGCCGATCAAACTGTTCAACAACGGCAACCACACGCGCGACTTCACCTATGTCGACGACATCGCCGAAGGCGTGATCCGTGCCAGCGACAGCCCGGCCACGGGCAATGCCGCCTGGGACTCCAGCCGTCCGGATCCGGCCACAAGCAGCGCCCCCTGGCGCATCTTCAACATCGGCAACAACAACCCGGTTAAGTTGACCGCCTATGTCGAGGCGCTGGAAAACGCGCTCGGCCGCAAAGCCATCGTCGAACTCTTGCCGCTGCAGCCCGGCGATGTGCCCGATACCTTCGCCGACACCTCGGCGCTGGAGCAGGCGGTCGGCTACCGCCCGACGACGACAGTGACCGAGGGCGTCGGGCGGTTCGTCGAGTGGTACAAGGCGTATTTTGCGCGGGCATAGCGGAAGACGCCGGGTTTCATGCTCAGATTTTAAATGGTGTCTCGTTGCCTTCGTCAAGCTCTAGCGGAACAGGCAGATAAGCATTGGCAATTAGCCAGTCGCTGACGATCGTTTTGATCAAATCGGACTTGGAAACTTCCATCTCCGCTGCGATTCCAAAAAGTAATTCGTCTGTTCTCGTGCCCAGATCGACACCGGCGACGTTTCTAAGCATCAGGGCGGCCCTACGAAGTACAATTTGAAGGTCGGCGCGGGATATGTCCGCTATCTGGTCGGCGGCGCTCTCAAGCTCTCCTGCAAAGATCAGGCGGCTCATTGAAGGTCACTCCAGCACAGGCGGAGTAGGATCGTACCCGATTGAAACTATCCCCGGATGCCGATGGGCGATGGCGAGTATCTGGGTCTCAAGCTCACAGTTGTAGGCCATGAGCGCCTTCACGGTCTCAAGAGGGCTGTCGTAGCGGGCGATCAGCTTCACCGCTTCAGAGTGCAGTTCGGATTTGGCTTCGGTGTCGAAGTGCATTGTGCCCATGGTGCCTACTCCTAACGCGTCGCGCGGCGCTGCGGGGTGAGTGCGTCAAGTCGTTCCTGAAGGTGCCCGTTGAGCACGATCATTTCCTTGAGCGCTTTCATCACATCACCCTTGTGGACTGCAATGAAATCCTCGGCGTGGGCCTGGAGGGCAGCCTCCTGGCGGCTGTTCAGTGTCACAATTCGATCCATGGCATTACTCCATACGCTGCATGGGCGTAGTGAACAAAAAGGGAACATAAATGTCAAGAGTGAATTGACTCGGCGAGGAACTCATTCCTATTTTTGGCTATGCCGGAACAGAGCAGACGACCGCGCCGCCTTGTCCAGACCCTGTGCCGAGCGCATGAGGTTGGTCAGCTAATCCGTGTCCGGTGCATCAACTGCAACATTACACGCCACTATCTCCCCGGGGACCTCGCCAAATTGGTGGGGGACATTCCGTTTTGGGACGTTGACCGGCACATGCGCTGCGAGCGCTGCAAACGCCGCGAGCTTGATGTGGACATTCTGCTGCCAAGCGCATCGGAGGGCATGAAGATACGCGTGAGGCGACTTGTTGAAATCCGCATGGTACGACGCGTGATCTGGAGGGATGAATAACTGGCGCTAACAGCCCAACATTTCAATCACGTGCCGCCGATTTGCTTAGCGCCGCTTACGACGAAAAAACATCACGACCAAGATTGTAAGAAAGATGGCAATCGCAAGGCCCGGTGCAACGTCCGAGAGTATCCGAAGGCCAGCCATCTAGAACAACGAGCCTTGGCTTGGCGGTACTGGTGCCTGCTCGGGAAACTTGATCTGTGTGGCAGGCTTCTCGACAATCACAAGAGCATCATCCGGCGCTGTGCGTTGTAGCCGCTTCGCTTCCGACCATGGCGCTGTCAGCCAAGTCTCTGTTTCCTCTTGCGTCCTCAGGATCACCGGCATAGCTTTTTCATGGATCGGCTTGATGAGGGCATTGGGCGCGGTCGTCATGAAACCGTAAAGCTCGAAATCGCCGGGGCCGTCCTTTACCTTGCGGACCCCATGCCATGGCGTCCAGAGGCCAGCGAAGAAGAATAACGGGCGGTCCTCATTGAGCGCGAACCAATAGTTCCGCTGAATGCCTGTCTCGCGGTCTTTATCGCCGGGAGTTGGGCTGGGCTCTGCGAAGCTTGTTACCGGCACCACGCAACGGTTCTCGACGCCGACATACTGTTGCCAATGGCTGTACTGCGGGTTGCGAATGTTGGTAGTGCCGTAGTCAGCCTTGCCCTTGACGCGCTCGGCCGGCGTCGGCATTCCCCACAGGAGATTGGCTAGCTCACGGCCTTCAGGGGCGTTACGCACCACTGGGCCGGGCTGGTTGGGATAGATGTCAACGGACGGTTCAAGGTTGCCTAGGATGTCCCGCAAAGTCCGGGTCCACTGGCGGACCGCCTCTTGTGACGTGGTGATGTTGTAGAGATTGCACATGCGGTGAATGTGCCTAGCAGCGAACCGATCAGCAAGCCCCAACGGGGATATCCTGTTGCGACTAGCCCCGGTAATAGATCACCGTAGGATCAAACCAGTGTACCCGTACCGACCAAAAGAGAGAAAGAGGGGCTCCAAACCGGAATTTCTCGACTGTTGGGCCACTGACCAGTCCTCCGTCGTTCTCGGTATTTAGCAAAGCGTTTCGCACGCAATCCCGTCACTATCGCGATCCAGCCTGCCGCCCCATGAGCAGTTGCTGAGATACCATTGGGCTTCAGCGCAAGAGCTTATCTGAGAGCATTTACGGCGAGGCTCGCACGAATAGCCTTGTGACTGAGCCTGACGGCCTATGATACCGAGAGGCTGATTGGCCGCGGGCTGCGTATCTTCGGCGTGCTCGGCGCGCCACGTCCATGGGTCTTCGAAGAAGCCTTTCCACAGGCCGAGCTTGGCAGCCTTGGCGACCGCTTGTTGGGATGCATAGCCGCCATGGCTGTATTTGGGCCAGTCGAGGGCCAGCCCATTCTTGACGAGCCAGGCCGCCACGTCGGCTCCGTCCGCCCGGTAGCAATTGCCAACGAAGCGTCCGTATTGATCCCAAGTGACAAACTCGCATCGTAAGGGCTTCGATTTAGCCATGAATTTTTCGAGGGAAGTTTTGGCCTGCCATCCACATGAATACCGAAAGTGCTTCGCATCCTCGCACTGTTGATCATACTCGGGTGCGTCGATGCCGTTGAACCGAACGCGCGTCCCATTGATCTCAATTGTATCGCCATCAACTGCCGATGCGCGGCCTTGAAGCACTTCCCCGTTGGTTTGCTGACTGGGTGCGGCCGGTTCCTCGACCTGCCGTGTAACGCTCTGGGTGAGATTGCTGGCCTCCGGTCTGATCTCAACGGTGGCCTTTGGATTTGGCGAGGTAATGCCCGGTCTCTGGTACGGAACGGGATAATAATACGCGGCCAACGCAATGACTGCGAGCCAGCCTAGCCCTCCTTTCCTTGTTCGAGACAACCTATTTTCCCTCGCACCCAATGCCGTCGCGATCACCATCGAGCCCGTTAGGATCAGAGCCTGTGATCTGCACCCCAGGGGCAACCACTGCATTGTTTCCGCTGCCGCCTGCACAGTCCAAATCAGCGCTACGGGCTCGGGTCGCACCTCGGTATCCGTTGAAGACTGCCACCGCGCGCGCTCCGTCGCCTTCAATACGCGTGTTTTGGCTATTCGGATTGAACGGATCGACAGTTTGCAAAAGCATATTTGAGCGGTTCGCATCGCCGGCAGCGAGCGTCACCGAGTCATAATTATTCAAATAGTCGGCAGTGCAGCCTGAGATGAACGCAACAACTGTTGCGGTCGAAAACCAACGCCAATTCATGAAGGTATCCCCCGACACCAAACCCATCATGCACCTTTTGAATTTTGTTGTCGAATCCACTCTCTAATCCGTTTGCCTTGTGACTGGGCGTTTCCCATACAAGGCGCCGGGAGTGCTTTATTGGGTAAGGTCGATTCTTGAGCTATTGGGTATTTTTGGGTATTTTTTTAGGTATGGCCATGAAGATCGGTTTCCTGCAAATCACCCCTGAAACCCTTGCTTTGGTCTCGGAGATCGACGAATTCAAAGGGGCCGTGTTCTGTTTTCAAATCGTGCCGCTGCCTGCCGCCCTGTTGAGCGGATTGCGGCCTGAGGTTCTACTTGCAAATCCGTGGCTGAGCGGTGAAACCGGGCTGCGTTTCGTCAGTGTCGGCGTGGGACGTACGATCGAGTGTCTGTTGTATTTCGTGGCGATGGCTGCATTCTTTCTGAGCGTCACCCGCTTGCGCCCAGATCAGGTCTACGGCCTTCTGCCCTTCTTTTTCATGGGTGTCATCTGTAACGGATTGGCTGCGGCGATCCAGTATTCACTCTCCGATACGGTTGCCATACAGGGTTTGTTGCCGTTCACGATCAATGCGGGACTGTTTGCCAACCAGAACCATTTTTCAGCTTTGCTCTTCGTCTCCATCCCCTTCGTTGTCTACTACGGCCTGTTTCGCGGGCACCTTCTGTCCGGGTCGCTCGGCTTGATAACGCTGCTGCTGTTGCTTCTGGCCGCCGGTTCGCGCGCCGGTATTCTGATAGGGCTGGCGATCACCATGGTATCAGTCGTCTTTCTGTCCGCGCGCTCGAGGCTGGGCGGGTATGGAATACCCGCTGTCTTCATCGGGCTTTCACTCTACACGATCGGGGGCGTGGACGAAGATCGATGCGGAAGTGGTTGACCCGGCCTTTGGACGGGCCGAATTTGCCCGCACGACGATCGCGGGAATTGAAGAGAACTGGGCGACGGGCGTCGGCTTTGGGAGTTTTCCGAAGGTCTATCAGATTTACGAAAAGGGAGAGATGATCTTCAAGCCCTACGTCAATCACGCCCACAATGATTATCTGGAATTGGCACTTGAAGGTGGCGCTCCTGTTGTCTTTCTGGTCGCAGCTTACGCGATATTGCTTTTTGCGTTTTCCGTTACGGCACGGCGAGATCCGCTGCAGAAAATGGCGTTTCTCTCAGTATCGTTTCTGCTCGTTCATTCTCTGGTCGATTATCCCTTGCGAACGGCGGCACTGGCGATGACCTTCGCCTATATGAATGGCGTTATCTTTCACAAGGGACTTGCTGAGCGGCTGAGCCAGAGAGGCGAGTCGACCGCCGCCCATGATGACAATCTGCTTGTTCCCGTCAGGCCGGCCCTGGCAAGACGATAGCAATGCGTCGCCTGAATTGGCCATGGATTGGCGCCGGATCGTGACCCAGTCATTTGACGAACGCCGAGATTGACAAGCCAGTGCATGGAACCTAAGCACGGGCGGCTAGGGCCGGGGGGTTCAGGCATGTCAAGGAGAGCTTCTTGAAAGGAATTATCCTTGCTGGAGGCAGTGGAACGCGTCTTTATCCACTAACATTAGCAGTCTCTAAGCAAATTCTGCCGATATACGACAAGCCGATGATCTATTATCCGCTGAGCGTTCTGATGCTCGCGGGTATCCGAGAGATTCTGATCATTTCGACGCCGCGTGACCTGCCGGTTTTTCGCGATCTGCTTGGCGATGGATCGGAGTTCGGGCTCGACCTGTCCTATGCCGAGCAGCCGCAGCCCAACGGGCTGGCGGAAGCCTTCATCATCGGCCGCAATTTTATCGGCAAGGACAACGTGTCGATGATCCTCGGCGACAACATCTATTTCGGCGATGGGCTGTCGCAGCTTTGCCGCGACGCTGCCTCGCGCGAAAAGGGCGCTTCGGTGTTCGCCTATCATGTCGAGGATCCCCAGCGTTATGGCGTGGTTTCCTTCGACAAGGCCACGGGAACGGCGCTGACGATCGAGGAAAAGCCGCAGGTGCCGAAATCCAACTGGGCGGTCACCGGTCTCTACTTCTATGACAACGATGTCGTCGACATCGCCCCTGCCATCCGTCCCTCGGCGCGCGGTGAGCTCGAGATCACGGCGGTCAACAACGTCTACCTTGAGCGCGGCCAGTTGCATGTGCATCGGTTGGGGCGCGGCTATGCCTGGCTCGACACCGGCACCCATGACAGCCTGCATGAGGCCTCGTCCTTCGTGCGCACCATCGAGCACCGCCAGGGCATCAAGGTCGCCTGTCCCGAAGAGATAGCCTTTGAACAGGGTTGGCTGACTGTGGACCAGGTTCTGCGTCGCGCCGATCACCTGGGCAAGAACGAATATGCCGCCTATCTGCGCCGGCGTGTCGTCGACCTGTCGGAGGCCTAGGTGCTGGAAGTCAGGCCCCTTGGCATCGATGGCGTTCTGGAAATCGTTCCGAAGCGACATGGCGACGCGCGCGGCTTCTTCGTCGAAACCTACAATGCCGAGCGCTTTTCGCAGGCCGGCATAGACTTGGCTTTCGTGCAGGACAATCATTCTTATTCCGCCGCGGCGGGCGTCTTGCGAGGGCTTCATTATCAGCTTGCGCCGCGCGCCCAGGACAAGCTGCTGCGCGTCATCCGGGGCAGCATTCTCGACGTTGCGGTCGACATTCGCCGCAGCTCCAAAACTTTCGGAAAATGGGTCGCTCTCGAAGTGTCGGCCGAAAAGGGCAACCAGATTCTGGTGCCGAAAGGCTTCGCGCACGGCTTCGTGACGCTCGTGCCCGACACCGAGGTCCTGTATAAGGTGACCGATACCTATTCGCAGGCGCATGACCGGTCGATCCGTTTCGACGATCCCGCCATCGGCATCGAATGGCCGTCATTGACCGGCGGGTTCCAGCTCTCGGACAAGGACCTGAAGGCGCCGCTGCTGGCTGCCGCCGAGGTGTTCGCCTGATGGGTTATTTGAGGACAGCGGCATGAATTTTCTGGTGACGGGCGGTGCTGGCTTTATCGGTTCGGCGGTATGCCGGCATCTATGCGCCAACCCGGCCTATCGGGTGACCAATCTCGACAAGCTGACCTATGCGGGAAACCTGGCCTCGCTGCGGCCGATCGAGAACGCACACAATTATCGCTTCGCGCAGGCCGATATCTGCGACGAAAGGGCCGTGCTCGACATCCTCCGGCGCGACGATATCGACATCGTCATGAACCTTGCCGCCGAGAGCCATGTCGACCGCTCGATCGATGGGCCGGGCACTTTTATCGAGACCAACATCGTCGGCACCTACAAGATGCTCAATGCCGCGCTGGAGTACTGGCGCGGCCTGCCCGAGGACAGGAAGAGCCATTTCCGCTTCCATCATGTCTCGACCGATGAGGTGTTTGGCGATCTTCCGTTCGATGGCGGCATGTTCGTCGAGGAAACGCCCTACGCGCCATCCTCGCCCTACTCCGCCTCGAAAGCGGCCTCGGACCATCTGGTGCGGGCCTGGCACGAAACCTATGGCCTGCCGGTCGTGCTTTCCAATTGCTCGAACAACTACGGACCCTATCACTTTCCCGAAAAGCTGATCCCGCTGGTCATCCTCAATGCGCTCGACGAAAAGCCGCTGCCGGTCTATGGCGCCGGCGCCAATGTGCGCGACTGGCTGTTCGTCGAGGATCACGCACGCGCGCTGGAACTTGTCGCGACCAGGGGACTGTCCGGCGAAAGCTACAATGTCGGCGGCAATTCCGAGCGGACGAACCTTGGCGTCGTCGAGACGATCTGCGATCTGCTCGACAGCAGGCGGCCGCGGGCAGGGGGCAAGAGCTATCGCGACCTGATTTCCTTCGTCACCGACCGCCCCGGTCACGATCGCCGCTATGCCATTGACGCCTCGAAGATAGGCCGGGACCTGGGCTGGACGCCCAATGAGAATTTCGACAGCGGCCTCGCCAAGACCGTCGACTGGTTTCTCGACAACAAATGGTGGTGGGGACCGATCCGCGAGCAGCGCTACGCCGGTGAACGGCTGGGCGAAGCACGCAAGGGGGCGGCGTGAGGCTGGTTGTCACCGGACGCGACGGGCAGGTCGCGGCAAGCCTCCTGGAGGCCGCCCAGGCGGCCGCCGGCGTTGAGGTCATCGCCATTGGCCGTCCGCAACTCGACCTTGCAAGACCCGACACGGTGATCGAAGCCATCGCGGCCGTGAAGCCGGATATCGTCGTGTCGGCTGCCGCCTACACGGCGGTGGATCAGGCCGAGGACGAGCCCGATCTGGCATTCGCGGTGAACGCCGTCGGCGCCGGCAAGGTGGCGCAAGCGGCGGCGCTGCTTGGCGTTCCCGTCATCCATCTATCGACCGACTATGTCTTCGACGGCACCGCCCATGGCGCCTATGTCGAGACCGACGCCACTGCACCGCGCAGCGTCTATGGCGCCTCCAAGCTTGCCGGCGAACAGGCGGTTGCATCGGCCAATCCGCGCCATCTGATCCTGCGCACGGCATGGGTCTACAGCCCGTTCGGCAAGAATTTCGTGAAAACCATGCTGCGGCTGGCCGCTGACCGCGACGAGATTTCGGTTGTGGCCGATCAGTGGGGAAATCCAACATCGGCACTTGATATCGCCGACGGCATCTTTCATATGGCGCGGCACCTCAAGGCGGACCTGAAGTTTGCGGAGTGGGGCGTCTACCATGTGGCGGGCGACGGCGACACAAATTGGGCCGAGTTTGCACAGCGCGTCTTCGTAACGAGTCTGGAAAGGGGCAGGCCGTACGCTGCGGTGCGCGGCATTTCGACGTCAGACTATCCGACGAAGGCGAAACGTCCTGCGAATTCACGCCTCAACTGCGGTAAAATGGCCGCTACGTTCGGCTGGCGGTGCAGATCTTGGTACACCGCGTGCGACGAGGTGGTTGAGCGGCTGACGGCCCGTTTGTAGGACCTTGCCAAAGTCATCTAATTGCAGTGTCAGGCCACGATGATACGAGCGGCAACCACACAGATCAATATCGACTCGCCTGGAGTACTTGCGAATGAAGGATGCCAACCACGGACCAGATGTCGTCGGGAAAAGCTACCTAGAGACGATCGCCGATATCCACTCGGCCCTAAGGCCGCGATCCTATTTCGAAGTTGGAGTCCAGTTTGGAAATACTCTTGAGCTGGCCAAGTGTGAAACGGTAGCGGTCGATCCCTACTTTGTCTGTGCAAAGAACATCATTGGCTCCAAGCCCCGCTGCTTTCTCTATCAGCAGACCAGCGACGATTTTTTCAAGAAAACGCGTCCGAGCAAGATTTTGGGCAAGCCTGTAGATTTGGCCTTTCTAGACGGCATGCATCTGTTCGAGTTCCTCCTGCGCGACTTCATCAACACCGAAAGAGAGTGCGCGGAAGGCTCAATCATTCTGCTGCACGACTGTCTCCCTCCCGGCTACAAGATGACCACCAGGGATATGAAAACGGCGATCGAACCTGCTGACAACAACTTTCCAGGGTGGTGGGCAGGTGACGTATGGAAGGTAGTTCCCACCCTGCTGAAGTATCGTCCCGATCTATCCGTGACTGTCACGGACTGCGCGCCGACCGGGTTGGTCGTCGTTACCAATCTCAACCCCGAGAGCACGGTTCTGCAGGACGCCTATGATGATATCTTGAAGACATTCAAAGCTGACAATCGGGACGAGTATGACGACTATTGGAAGTCGGTCAAAATCGTTCGTGAAACGGCGCTCAATATCGCGGCAAGGCACCGGCCGTTCGACGGATGCGGAAAGAGTTCCTGATATGGAAGCGATGGCCGAGCGGGTGACTGGGTTGGTCTCGTCTGCCCCCCGCGCGCCCGCTCCTATAAGTCGGAAGATCGCATCTTTTCGAAAGGCGACAGCCCAATTGACTCTGCGACGCTGTCAGCGCAAGTAGGTTTTCACTTTTCCGTTATCTGGATGTGATACCTGCATGATACCTGCTCTATTCCTTCATATTCAGAAGACCGCCGGGACGTCCATACTTGCAAAGGCATCCGAGCTGTATGGTCGAGAAAATTGCTGCATGCACGGCGATTATCTCAGCCGCACACCGGAACAACTCGAACCCTTGATGATGGTATCCGGCCATTTCGGTTTCGATTACGCTGAACGCTTCATGACGGGACGTTACAGCTTTACCTTCCTCCGGGATCCCGTTGAACGGCTGCTTTCATATTACAGCTACTGTCGTGGCGCGACGAGAGATGAGTATGAAATCAATACGTTGGCACATGACAACGATGCTGAAATGTTCTTTCGGGCAGGAGAGACGGCTGACTCCAAGTTCGCTTCGCACATGTGGAATCATCAAGCATGCCAACTGGCGTCGGGCTGGGGCGCCTCGTTGGTCGGCAAGAGCGATATCGAGCCAGGCGGGTTGCCGCCGGACGAGCTCCTCGATCGGGCCAAAGCCAACCTAGCTCGCTTCGATTACGTTGGGCTGGTGGAGAATTTCGAGGCCGACAACGCCGCAATCTTCGCCGCGCTTGGCGATACATCGTCGAACGTTTTCCGGATCAACGCAGCGCCGGTCCGAACGATGCGAGAAGAACTGCCGTCATCGACCCTGGACCTGTTGGCGACGTTGACCGAGATCGATCAGCAACTCTACGGCTGGGCGGTCCGATGGCGGGCGTCAGCGTATCAAACCCATAGAGATGGTACTGCGGCGGTTGCCGAATACGGGGCACGGCGTGCGTCACGCCGTGGCTAGCACGAAGCAGCGCTGGCTTCGAGGATGATCGAAGCGAACTTCTCTTTCGATGTGCCAGCCTGTCGATCCCGCCATAAACTCAATGTCGGCGACCTTATAATGATACGGGTCCGCGTCACCGTAAGTGGTTATGCCGCCTCTCGGATGTGAGATAGGCCGCCACAATGGCAGGCCATCATCACACACAAAAAAAGTCGCGAACAACCTACCGTCAGTCGCCATTGTCGGCCGAAGCTTCTCAAGGCAAGTTCGAATGAGGTTGATTGGCAGGTGCGTGAACAGCGACAAGGCCAAGGCGTAGTCGAACGTGGTACCCAATTTGCCAACGTCAAAATCACCGGTCACCAGCAGATTGGCCCGCGGCACTTTGTTGGCCAGTCCCAACGGCGCCAGTTCCCTGTCGTATCCGGCGTCCATGATGCTAGCATTTATGTCCGCGCCGAAATAATTACCCGCGTCAAGATAATTGGCGAAGTGGACCCCGCCCCGGAAACTGCCGCAGCCAAGGTCAATCAGCCTGTGACGGGGCTGCAGGCCATTATCGACCAGCAAGTCGAATTGCAAGCGGCCGATTTCATCCCACATTCCACCGATGATCTGGCGATGGTCGCCTGACTCCATCGCTCGGGCGATGGCGTCCGTGCGATGATAAGCGCTTGGAAGTCTTTGATCGTTGGTCATCGAACGGTGCCCCGAATGGATGCGGAACAAATTCAGGCGGCTGCAATCTTGCGAACTAGGGGCGTGTCCGAGGTCAAATCAGCGGGGGTCAACTTGAAGGTCATTCCCAGGCTGAAGAAGCCGTAGTCAATCTCATCCGGGGCCGGCATAACCTTGAAGATCACGGCATCAAGTATGCGATGAAGGTATTGTCTTTCAAAATTTGCATTCCCCATCGCTCCAACGTTGATGAAATAAACTCCGGCCCGTAGCAGGCACTTAAACTCAAAGTTGACCTGCACAGACTCGCCTACCCCTAAGCTCTTCAGCCGAAGATCCGGCACCCGATCAGTATTTCCCCCACACAGTTCCACACCGTAAGGGGATTTGAACAGGGTGCCAAACGCGAGATCGTCGACGTCCGTGGTTGCAGTGAAGGTATATTGCACCGCGTAGACACAGCCTTGGGTCAGCACGTTGACCATTTCCCCACCGGTGTTGACAATCCGCACGTCGGCAATGCGCCCACCAGTCTCTTCATAGGGCGTGATGGTCTGGCTGGTAAGCGCAGGGTCCCAAAAACCATCATCAACGATCTCCGACTGTTCGGGTCTCTGCGTCGGCAACTTCGTCGCTGGTGCATGATTGCCAATCACCGGCGGGCCGTCCGAATCGCTAGTGCCGGCAAGCGTCTTGATCTCTTCACGCACTTGTCTGGCCTCTTCGCCACGAAGATTGACAAGCCGCTGATATTGGCTGGCCACCCGCTTGGGTGTGCCCTCCAATATCTTCTCGCCGCCATCGATGAGAATTGCGCTGGTACACAATTGAATGATCGTCTGGGCGCCATGCGAGGTAAACAGGATAGTAGCTCCGGCGTCCTTGATCTGCTCGATGCGGGCCATGCATTTGCGCTGGAACGCCTCATCGCCCACCCCAAGCGCTTCGTCGACGACCAGGATGTCGGGATCGACATTGATCGCGGTAGCGAAGGCAAGTCGCATATACATGCCGGACGAATAGGTCTTGACGGGCTGATCGATGAAGTCGCCGATCTCCGCAAATCTTTCGATCTGCTCGAAACGCCAGGCCATCTCCTCCCGTGGGACGCCGAGAATGGAGGCATTGAGGTGGACATTCTCACGCCCGGTGAATTCGCGATTGAAGCCGGCACCGAGTTCAAGCAAGGCCGCGATCCGGCCGTTGACTTCAACCGTACCGCTGGTCGGTGGAAGCGTTCCGCAGATCACTTGCAGCAGCGTGGATTTTCCCGATCCATTACGGCCAATGATGCCAATCACTTGGCCGTGGCCGAGTTCGAAGGAGATGTCGTTGAGAGCCGCGAAGTCCTTGTAATAGCGGCGGGGTTGCATGCCCACTAAACGTTCCAATCGCGGCACGATCATCTGCTTGAAGCGGTCTTCCGGCCGCTCGAACATCGTGTATCGCTTGGTGACGTTGCGAACCTTGATCGCAAAGGGCCGGCTATCGCGCTCAGATGACATCGGCAAATCCCCCTCGTGTCTTCTCGAAGAACAGCCTGCCTAGCAGCGCGACGATCAAGGCAACGCAGAAATAGGCGGCCAGCGCCCACCATGAAGGCAGGGTATCCATGAGGACGACGGCACGGAAATTTTCGATCGGCACCGTCAGCGGGTTTAAAACCACCCAGGGCCGAAGCCATTCCGGCATCGATGTTCGGGGCGTGAACATGGGCGAGAGAAACATGGACGCCGTCAGAACCGGACCGATCATCTGGCTGATGTCGCGAAAATAGACCCCCAGAGAGGCCAAGACCCACGCAATTCCCTGCACCAGCAGGACGAAAGGAACAATCGTAAGGGGAGCGAGCAAGATATAGAGCGACAGGCTTCCGGTTATGATCAGGGTAAAGACCAGCAGCACGGCCAGACTGATTCCGAGTTGCACCATCGCGGAACCGGTGACCACCGCCGGCAGAATTTCGATCGGAAAGACGATCTTTTTCACGAAGGTCGCGTTGTTCAATATAGCCCCCGTCGATTTGGACAGAACCTCGGCATAGAAGTTGAAAAACATGAGGCCACAAAACAGGGCAAGCGCAAAGAATCCGACGGAGTGGTTCTGGTTGGCACCTGCGGCGGCCCATTTGACGCCGAACACGGAGCCAAACATCAGGGTGAAAACGGAAAGGGTGAGCAACGGCGTTAACAGCGCCCAACCAATCCCGAAAAACGAACCCTTGAACCTGCTGCTCACGTCCCTGCGAACAAGATTGGACAAGACCTGAAAATCGCGCTGACTAATCATCGGGTGGCCTTGTGTAGCTCTTTTATCGCCTGATCGATGTGGTCCATGGCCACTTCAACGTCAACCGTGGACTGCATGGCATAGGTCTTTGGCTGCCACGTTTCAGATGATCCATTAGAGTCACATAATATGACATTGTAGTCGAACTTCTTCAGGGCACAGATACGGCTGATCCATAATTCGACTACTCCGCCGCCGGCACCCCAGAAATTGATCCAGGCGTCGGGCATCAAGTCGAAAACCACCGTTCCCGCCTTCGACCATATCAGGTTGGCAAAGGCGGACCCATGCGCTCCGACGATAATTTCGGCATCTGTGAAAAGGTCGATCTGGTCCGAATAAGCCAGCACGGCCGGATCGATGACCTTGAAACCACGCTTGACCAGCGCAGCCTGAAGCGCGGCTTCGTTGGCTATCGTCCTACCGGAATTTGTGGTTTCGCTTGAACGCCCGAGATATATCCGTCTGGCACGATAGTCTTGAACCGCCGGGGGAAGCACGAGCGTTCGCGACATCAGATCGGCTGTTTCCGGATGCGGGAAGAACGTGGTGAACGTGGTCAGAGCATTGGAGACAATGGCCGAACGGAACTTGTAGACAGCGGTGCTGGCCGCGTCGAGGATAAGAAAATGGTGTGGAAGGAAGCCCCAGACCGACAGCATCCTGATCAACCATTTTGGCGCTTTCGTCGACAGGACAACACGCAACCGCTCAGCAATGATCTCATCACGAAACGCCAACAATTGTGGAACCATATCAAAGACCACATGGCCGAACGCTTGGGAGTAGTGCATGGGAATGATCACGTCCGCATCGATCTCGGTCGCTGTTTCAGCCTTCAGATGCGCGCCTGCATCGTCTTCCACCAAATATTCAAGCTCTGTCACTTGCGACCTGACATAGCGGTAGATGCGCATCGTTTCGGCGATGACCTGGTTGTTCCGGGTGACGAGAGCCACGGCGATCGGATGCGCCACACAATTGTGAAACCGACCGAACCGCAATGGCGCTGCCTCATAGGGAACCGTCTTCAGCATGCGAGCGAATTCGTCGCCATTGACCACGCCTTTCGCGACGTGCAGTCGCGGAGCTAGTTCAGCCTCGACGTTGCAGGGAGAGAACGCGGTCCAAATGCAATCCTCGTTCGAAGTGAGCATTTCTTGTTTGCTCGACGCCACCCTGCCAATGGATTCGAGCGAAACCTCCTGGACATCGTGCCCTTCCAACTGGTGACGACTAGAGGCCATCGCAACCTGGTCCGGGAGATCAGCGATTACTTTTTTTTTTTGCGCCGGCTCGGTTGCAGAGGACGGATTAACCACGCGTTTCGCGGCACGATAGGCAAAGCGGACGGCCTTGAACATCATTGGCCTGTCGTAAAGCCGGTGCGCCACCCTGAACTTCAGGGGCACCTTGATCGAACCGGGTTCAGGCATCGTCAGGACCGCCGGGCTCGTCGTCGTCAGCTTCGGCTGAGGTTGCTCAACCGCTTGGGCGTCCCGCGCCTTTTGAATGCTTCTCGCCGCAGTTTCCGTGATTTCGCGCTGCGGCTCAGGAGCGGTTTCATTCCCGGACTGCAAGCGGCTGGCTTCCTGCTTGAGCAAAGTCACCTTGCCATCGAGGTCAGCGACTTCCCGGATTTTTGCGGCACGGAGCTTTGCGATTTCGGCGTCCCTGGCTTCCTCGGGGATCGCCGCTAATTGCTGCCTGAGTTCGAACCGCACGCGTTCCGGCGCAACGTCGTAAATATCGTCAACCATCGACATGCCATTTTTCACGCGAAGCGTGGCCTCCAGGAACCCCCGGCCGTGTCTCCGGTCTGGTTCGAGATAGCATCCCTCGGCCCATTCGTTCCAAGCATTGATGAAGACCAGTTGATCGCCTTCCGCGCGATTGGCGCGCGTCAGCGAACTCGATCCCCGCAGCCAGCGCTCATAATTTGCAACGGTGGAGCCAAGAACGATCAATGAGCGATTCTTTACCCGGGCCGTATTGTCCCAATCGGGGAAAACGGTTCGATAGATCCGCTTGCGGCTATGGTCCCTCGATAGGAAATCGCGCGCAACGTTGGCATATTCGACCGGGTAGCCTTCGAATGGCTTATAGGTCGGCACGATCTCCTTCACACCATGGAATTTCATGTTGTGCGGCGGGAACTCGACGCCTGCGTCGAACTCATACTGCTCGTAGTCGTTATTGCCGTGAACGAGCGCGTTCACGATGTGAATTTCGCCGATACCCATCTTGCGGCAATGCTCCCGCCAGCGCTTACCTGCGGCCTTGGCGTCAGGAAGATGCTGCGGCCGGTAGACGACCAGCAACGGCTTGCCATCGACCCGCAGATAGCGGGGATCCTTGAAATAGGGAAAGAGGCTTTCGATGAAGCGCAACTCCCAATCCGGACCATAGGTCTGCGCGATTAGAACCTCGTGCTCGGCGGCGTCCCATCGGCGGGTCCAGTTTTCGTTCGCCCAGCACAGGCAGAAGCCCATGTCGATGCTCTTGTCGGTCAGGAAAGCATCGACCGGCTTCTCCATCAGCCGGTGGCCGTCGAACCAGTAGTAGTGAAAGCAGAAAGCGTCGATCCCGTGCTCCCTAGCGACCTCGGCCTGATCGCGGATGGTGTCCAGGACGCGAAGGTCGTAGTAGCCGAAATCGGTCGGATAGCGCGGTTGATTATGGCCATCGTAGAGCGGCTCCGCCTTCGCAACGTTGGTCCATTCGGTGAACCCTTTGCCCCACCATTCATCGTTCTCGGGGAACGGATGGAACTGCGGCAGATAGTAGGCAACATAACGCAGCGCCATTATCGCATGCTCAGGATCGACTTCACGATGCGACGGCCGGTCGGGCCGAGCATGCGGCCAACCATCGTTCTGAACGTCGGTCGCTGCTGTGGCGAATAGTGTGGCGGCGGGACAAACGGCAAATTCGAAACAGGCTTGCCGATTTTCGGGGGCGCGCGATCGAGCAGGACAAACTCATTCTTCGGCGAGTTCGCCAGTTCTGCCTTCACGACCGTCTGATAGATCTGCGAATAGGCGCCGAGTTCCAAAGCTGCCCGGACTTGTTCGGGCGTTTTCTTCCAGTTCTCGGCGAACTCTGTCATCTCGGGCGTCCGCACGACAAAGAGCGCGTCGACGATCTTCAGATTGGCTTGGCGGAAGAGGTGCTGAAGGTTCTTGGCGCCAAAGAAGCGGATATGTGTGCGATCGAGAAGGCCCCAGTCCCGGTAGTCGACATTGTCATCAAGCATCATCGCCATCATTGCGGCATGATTGGCGTTGGGGATCGACGAGACCACGCTGCCGCCAGGCCGCAGATAGCGGGTGACCTCCCTCAATGTCTCCCAGGGATTGACCAGATGCTCGAGCACATCCGCGATGACGACGGCATCGAAGCGTCGCTCACCGAAGACCTCGCCCCATCCTGGCGTGTTGAGATCGCCCTGGACCGCGTCGACGCAAAAGCTCTTCAGGATCGGAATGCAGTTCGGATCATATTCGAGCGCGGTAACCCGACAGCCGTTCAGAGCTATCAGTGGCTTGGCGATCGACCCCGGTCCGGCGCCGATTTCGAGGACATCCTTATCCCTGCCGACTAACCGCAACACATTTGCCGCAGCCGTGTCCGAATTCGGGTCGACATCGAAAACGTAGATATCTGCTGATGTCTTCTGTTTTGCGCTCACTTATCCGTGCCTCGTGTGTCTGCGCCAATCTTTCGGATCGGCAAAGCAAGCTTTGACAATGCTTTCGCAACTTTCCACGATTTGCTCTCGTGGATAAGCGTTAGCTCGCGCGCCGCTGCCTGAAGGCTTTCCGTCACGGCCGCCAATTGGCCTCTCAGGGCCGAAACGTCAAGGCCCTGCTTGTCGTACTGCTCGGTGAGCGATCCTAAATCCGCTTGGAGAGCTGACATCTGGCTGACATGCTTTGCGATTTCCTGTCTCGCATCTGTGAGTTGTGCCGAGCGCGTTGAGAGCTCGGCATTCAAGCTCGCGATCTCATCGATTCTCGTGGCCAACTCGCTTGACTTGGCGGCGATCTCCAATCGCAGTTGTTCTGCTTGGTCCCTCAGGGTCGAAACGTCCAGGCCCCGGCTGTCGTACTGCTCGGTGAGCGATCTCAAATCTGCCTGGAGAGCTGACATCTGGCTGACATACCTTGCGATTTCCTGTCTCGAATCTGCGAGTTGCGCCGAGCGCGTTGAGAGTTCGGCATTCAAGCTCGCAATCTCACCGATCCTTGTGGCCAACTCGGTGGCCAACTCGCTTGACTTCAGTCGCTCTGCTCTTATCTCACCCTCGACCGCCTGCCCTTCCATTGGGTTCTGGTCCTCAACCATCGCTACGATCTTTGATTTCAACGCATCGCGTTCCGCGCTAAGTTGATCGACTTGAGACATCAGCGCCCGGACATTGCCGACCAGTCTTAACTCTGTGGCGGCGTAATCGGTTGTCGGCGCGAGGCGCGCCTTGGTCTCACGCGCCAGCAATTCGGCAAACATGACTTGGCCAGCCGGCAGCCAACTGTCCTCAAATTCGTCATAGATTGCATCGAGTTCGGCGGTCGCTGCTGGCGAAGACGCGTCTTCCTCGAGGTCGAGCATGGCAACATAGGCTCGCTTGACCAGATCCGGCACGCCATCATTAGCCATGAGCAAGTCGACGCTCGCCAGATGGTGCTGGTGATCAGTCGACAGATAAGCTGCAATTTCTTTCTCGACAGAGCTAATCTTGCGCGGCCATTCGATCGAAAATCGTTCTGAGATCTTCTCCAGGGCAGGCCCGAAATCTCGAACCATCGACTCGTACGACAAGAAGACACGAGGTGAATTCCTAGTGCTTCTCTCGGAGGCCAGAACGTAGTTCAGCCAAACGAGGGAGGCGAATCCCAGATCCATTCCGTCGCGCTTTGCCAGCGATTTGGCGACCGACAGTGGATTGCGAGTGATCGTTACATAGTCAGTCTTGTACCTGAGCGATGTAAGCAGTTGCTGATAGATCGGCACAATGCGCGAAATCCGCGGCTCCTTGAGCACGATCGTTGGCATGCCGCCATATTCGCCATCGAGTAGGCGAGCGATCTCGTCGTGGTAGAATCTTAACCGGCTTGCCGACAGTTCCTCGACCCGGACCGGCCTCCAATCGTCCCACCGGCTACCAAGTTCGAGCAAGAGCTGCTCGTTCAGCAGGGCCAGATGCAATGGTTCCCAATAACCTGTCCGGTTGCTTTCGTCGGCGGGAATCAAGTTCTTTGGTGGAGCAACACCCAGCAGTTGAAGCACGCCGGCCAACGCGCTGGTGCCGGACCGATGCATGCCAAGAACCATCAAGCAGGTGCGCTCGCCCTGGCTTTCTCGCTTTAACTTCGAACTCTTCATTGTCGTCGCGGCAACAGCCATAATTGTATCCCATGGATGGGCAAGCCACAGAGCTGGCTTCTGCGATCATGAGCCTTGCCTGTACTCTACGCCGGTTTTGGAAGCTGCAACCGAGTCATTACGTCTCTGAAGGCCGTCCCAGTATGGAAATGGCCAGCGTGCCATCATGTCGCGACATGTTATGACTATAATGTGGCGCGCCCGCGCCCCACCTCTGGTAGCTTTGTCCTCTGCACGCACTCGACCCGCAAACTTGGCCTTCATAGCCATTTCGACCAGTTGCGTCGTAGCGAGGTCGAGAGCAGAGTCAATTGCGGCAAAACCGAAACAACGCTGACGCGGCGGCAGTGTCCAAATCGCAACGCACCGATCGGACTCCACCGATCCAGTAACAGGGCGTCAAGCTTACTCGTATTCACGCTCTTGTCCGAAAAAACCTCTGGCTATGCCCTCGCACCCGCAGTATGCGATACAGGACGGCGGGGGTCGGGGATGGCACGTGGGTAAGGTGATTGATCGCGAAGTATCTTCGTGTTCGCACTTCGCTGGTGTCGATGCCCTTGAGCCTGGAGTCTAGTGCCGTCCAATGAATTCCCATCTAGAAGCTGTGTTCGGGCTCAGGCCACAGATGCGGCGCGCCTTCATCATGGTCCAGGACGTGGTCATGGTCCTGGTCGCCGTGGCACTCAGCCTTATTCTTTCGCGGTCGAATCTTTCGTTCGAAGCGTTCTCCAACGAGGGTCTGGCGACATGGGCGGGCATCGTCGTCATCAGCCATTTGTTGTTCCGCTACAGTGGCCTTTACACCACTGTCTGGCGCTTCGCCTCGACGCCGGACTTTTTCAACATCCTGAAGAGCTGCGCGATTTTGACGTTCACTCTTTACATGGCGTCGCTGCTGCTGCGTTTTTACCGGCCGGTGGCGGGGCTCAACGAGCGTCAGTTCATCGTCTTCTTCCTCGTCTCCTTCACCATCATATCGGCACCCCGGCTGTTCTACCGCTTCCTGCGTGACGGCGCGAGCTGGGGGATTCTGAGCCGCAAGACCGACCAGCAGGCCAAGCGCGCTCTGTTTGTCGGCCGGCTCGGCGAGGCCGACCTGATCATTCGCTTCACGCGCACGGCGCAACCGGCGGACTATTCCATCGCAGGCATCATGGCCACCGAGCGCGGCGCACCGTTGGGCACGCGGATTCAAGGTGTTCCCGTGGTGGCGACAATGCCGCGCCTGATCGATGTCCTGGAAGACTATGCGACCGGCACCAAGAGCCTGGACTTGCTGATTTTCGGCAGCGGCGCCGAGCACGAAATCGAGGACTATTCGGAACTTGTGCGCATTGCCCGGCACGGCGACATAAATGTGGTGCAGTTCTCAGGCCTTTCGGAGTTGGAACAGCACGGAAAGCTGGTTCTCGACACCGTCGAGATGGAAACGATCCTGCGCCGGCCGACGGTCGCGTCCGATATCCAGCGTATCGGCGCCTTTGTCGGCGGCAAACGCGTTCTGGTGACCGGCGGTGCCGGTTCTATCGGTCAGACGCTGGTCAGGCGGTCGCTGGAACTCGGAGCCGAGGCGGTGCTGGTCGCCGACAACTCCGAGTTCGGCATTTTCCAGCTGAGCCAGTATGTTGACGAGAAGGACCACGACCGCCTCAAGGTCCGCATCGTCGATGTCGCGGACCGGCGCCAGATAACGCGTGTCGTCACGGAATTCCGGCCGGACATCATCTTTCATGCCGCGGCCCTCAAGCATGTTCCGCTGCTCGAGGAAAACTGGGATTCGGCCATCCAGACCAATATCTTCGGAACGCTCGTCTGTGCCGAGGTCGCCGCCAAGTGCGGGGTTGCGCAATTTGTCCTGATATCGAGCGACAAGGCGGTGGATCCCTCGTCAGTGCTCGGCATGACGAAGCGGGCCGCCGAACAGATCATCAGCGCCTTGCATGGCACGCCGGCAGGCGAGACAAGCGGGCGTCGCCCGGCCACCAAGTTCATTGCAGTGCGGTTCGGCAACGTCTTCGGCAGCAATGGTTCGGTGGCGACCATATTCCAGGCGCAGATCGAGGCCGGAGGGCCCGTCACCATCACCGACCGGCGCATGACACGCTATTTCATGACCGTGGCCGAAGCCGTCGATCTCGTCATCATGTCGGCGGCCGATGCCGCGTCGCGGCAGAGCGGAGACGATTATGCCGTCTATATGCTCGACATGGGCAAGCCGGTACCGATCCTTGAAGTGGCCGAAACGATGATCCGCTTGTCCGGAAAGAGCCCATACAAGGACGTCGCGATCCGGTTCACCGGCATAAGGCCGGGTGAAAAACTCCACGAAACGCTGCATGGCGAAGACGAGGAACTCGTCGAACTCGGCATCTCGAAGATTTTCGGCCTCAGCACGGACGTCGTGGAATGGTCGGATGTCCAGGTCGCGCTCACGGCGCTGCAGCAGTCGGCGAAAAACCAGGACAAGGCTGCCGCGCTCGCCGCATTGGCAGGTCTCGACCGCGCCAAGAAGGCCAGGGCAAGTGCACGTCAAGACGCGATTCCGAAGACGGCCGGGCAGGCGACCTAGAACAATTCCGGGAAAAGCGCACGGCGCTTACCTTTGGGAATTGCGCCAAATCAAAGAGATAGATCCAATCAGAATCAGAAAGCGATCTTGCTCGTGAGCAAAGATGATCTGCGCATCGCGGTCCTGATGGGCACGAAAGACGGCGCCGCCTTCATCGAGGAGCAGCTGCAGTCCCTGCTCGAGCAGTCGCACCCTCTGGTCGACCTGTGGATATCCGACGATGGCTCCGTCGATGGCACGACCGCCATCATCGAGGCATGGAAATCCCGCTGGCGGCCCAAGTGTCGAATGACGCTCGTCGAGGGGCCGCGGCAAGGCTTCGCCGCCAATTTCCGCTCCATGATCGTCGATCGACGCATCGAGGCGGACTGCTATGCCTTCTGCGACCAGGACGATATCTGGGAGCCCGACAGGCTGGAGAGCGCTATCGACTGGATGCGGACCCAGGATGCGAAAATCCCGCTGATGTTTTGTTCGCGAACCGCGACCATGACGGAAACAGGAAGCCTTGTCGGCCATTCGCCTTTGTTTGCCCGGCCGCCAACCTTTCGCAACGCGCTTGTGCAAAGCATCGCCGGCGGCAACACCATCCTGCTCAACGCAGCGGCACGCAACCTGCTGGCCAGGGCCTGCATGCGGACCGGGTTCGTCAGCCACGACTGGTGGGCCTATCTCATCGTGACCGCCGCCGGCGGCATCGTCCGCTACGATCCGCGGCCGCTGGTGCGCTACCGGCAGCATGCGGCAAACCTGGTCGGCGCCAACGTATCCTGGAAAGCAAGGGTGTCCCGGCTTGGCCGCCTGTTTAAGGGGGAATTCGCCGGCTGGACGGACCTCAACCTTGACGGTCTTGCCGTCAATCGCGACCTCCTGACCGAGGACGCGATGGTGTGCCTCGACCTTTTCACCCGCGGGCGCGACGGCGGCCTTTTCCGCCGCTTGGCAGGCTTGCGCCGAAGCGGCGTCTATCGGCAGACCGTTTCCGGAAACCTGGGGCTCTATCTCGCCTTCGTCCTGGGGCGCATCTGAACATTGCGACGGCTGCGTGGCGCGCTTGGTCAAGAGATCGGCTCATGCTACGTCGACCGGATTGACGGCATTGGCCTGCGGCATTGCCTCGGGACTTCGGCAGGGAGCACTATCGGCCGTTCATGAAGGCAGCCAAGCAAATCTTCGATCTTGCCGGTGCGGCTCTGCTGCTGGTGGCGACATCTCCTGTCTTGGCGCTCACCGTCCTTGCCGTTCGGGCATCGTCGCCGGGCCCGGCTATTTTTTCACAGGTGCGGGTCGGCCGTGACGGTCGGCTTTTCCGCTGCCACAAGTTGCGCACGATGTATGTCGGGACGCCGTCGCTACCCTCGCATGAGGCGCCGGCGGATTCCGTGACATCGGTTGGAAAGGTCTTGCGGAAGTTCAAGCTCGATGAGCTGCCGCAATTCTGGAACGTCTTGAAGGGGGAAATGAGCCTGGTCGGGCCGCGGCCCTGCCTGCCGACCCAGACGGAATTGATCGAGTGTCGCAGGCGGCTGGGGGTTTTGGCGGCGCTGCCGGGCATAACCGGCCTGGCCCAGATCAGGGGCATCGACATGTCTAACCCGGAGCTCTTGGCGCAAACGGATGCTGCCTACCTCCGCACCGCGTCGTTCTGGCTCGATCTTCGGATCCTGTTTGGAACGCTCTACCGCTGAGCAGACCATGAAAAGATCATGGTCAAGCAAGAAAGTCAGGATCTGCTGAGCCGCGCCAGCTCGGCCAGCCGCTCAAGCGTGCCGGCTTCGGGCGTCCACCCCTGCGATACCAGCAGGGCGGGGTCGCATATTTGTGTCGCGGTCAGGCTGTCCCAGAACGCCCGCCTGCCGAGTGCGGCCACCACCGGCCGTATCAGCCCGGCCGGCGTCGCCATCAGGCGCACAGGCCGCCCCAAACCTCTGCGAAAGACGGCGATGACGGCGTCGAGGGCGACCGGCGGCACATCGGCGCCGACATAGATCGGGCGAAGCAGCCCGGAATGGCTGAGCAGGTGCGACACTGCTCGCACCGCGGCCTCGGAAGACATCAGCGAACGGATTCCGGTCAAGGCACCAGTCGGCAGCGGCAGCGGCGTATCGGCAAGGCGCATCAGCGTTGCCAGATTTCCCCTCATGCCACTTCCATAGACCGGAGGCAGGCGCAACACGGCGGCGTCGGAGCGGCCATGCGACGCATAGGCGTCCAAAACCGTGATCTCGCTTTCGCGCTTCGAGCGTCCATAGGCGCATTGTGGGGCAGGAAGCGTGTCCTCGTCGATCGTTGCGCTGACGTGCGCGCCGATCACCGCCCGGATCGAGGAGAGATGAATGAAACGTCCGCTTATCTGGGCCGCCGCTGCATGCGCCAGCCTTGCGCTCAGTTCCACATTGGCCGCCTGGTAATCGGCTTCGGTTGCATTTCCCCGATCATTGTTGAGGCCAGCGCAATGGACGACGTCAGTCATATGCCGGGTCAGTTCCAGGAAGGCGGCGGCCGGCGCATCGAAGCCGGGCATCGGCACAGTCTCGTTCTCCGAACCAAGCCTCTCGGGATGGCGGGAGGCGAGGCGAAGCTCGGCACCGGCTTCGCGTAAGTGGCGCACGACAAGACGCCCGATGAAACCTGTCGCGCCCGTGACCAGAACCTTCATGGCCTTGCCCGAGACAGGTCTTGCGTGACTGGTGCAAGTGCCGGTTCGTCCAGCAAAGGAACATGACGTCCGGAGGCGAGATATGTTCCGCTCACCAGGAAGACCATCAGCACCGAGTCCAGAATGTCATGGCCGACCAGGATGCCTGTCATTCCGGCCGTCAGATAGGTGATCACCACGACGACAATCATGGTGGCGCCGAACCGCTCGTTCGGATCGCTGCTGCTTCGCAAGACCCGGGCGGCATTTCCAGCGGCAACGATAAAGATCGCTGCCAGCGTCACGGCGCCCAGAATTCCTGCTTGCACCAAGGCGGTCAGGAAGCCGTTGTGGAAATGGTTGAAGCCTGTGTCCATCGCGAACTGCTCATGAAAGCCCTGTTTGATCAGAAGCTGGGTTGCACCCACACCGTGCCCGAACAGTGGCATGTCATGGAATGCTTTGAGGCCGATCTCCCAAAGCGCAACACGTATTCCCAACGAGGTGTCGTAGTTGCCGCTAGCTCCAAGCGCACCCCAATCGGAGCGCAAAAAGTCGACCCGCCCGGATATCGCCTGGAAGCTGGAAGCGGCGATCACGACGCCGACTGCCGCCAGCAGCAGCAGCAGGCGAACGGCATTCCTGCCCCTGAGCCTGTGCCGGTTGATCAACATGACGGCTATGCCGGCAATCAGCAGTGCCAGCCAGATGGTACGCGAGCCGGAATAGATGACGGCGATCGTCCCGGCCAGTGTCGCGTAGAAGAGGGGTGTCCGGGCTTGCTCAATACTGGACAAGGCGCCAGCCACACACGTCACCACGGCAAGGCAGACGACGGTTGCGAAGACGATCGGATTTCCGGCTCCCCCCTCCGCCCTGACGCCAATCCAATATTGCTGGATGACGGCCATGAGCAGCGCGACAAAGCAGGCGGCCATGCTGGAAAGCACGACGATGCGGGCAAGCGTGGTTTTCTGCGTGTTGCTCCAGGTCGAATAGGACACGGGAAAAAACAGGAAGGTGACGAGCGGGATAAGATGCGGCGCATCCCGGACAAACGAGTTGTTGACGATGGACGCCAGGAGATTGGCGGCGCAGTAGGCATAGATCGCGACCGTCATCCAGATCATGGGCCGGTCGGCGTTGAAGCGCCTTTTCCCTAAAGCAATCAGCAGGGCGGACGAAAGGCCTCCGCAATTGAACACAAAGCTGACCACCGACCCCAGAACCGGTGGAAAAAAGAAGCAAAGGATGGAGAAGTAGTTGTTGATCCGCGAAGGCGAGAATTGCTGTGTGAGGGATGAAAGCCGGTTCAATTTTCGGGCTCGCTGTTTTCGGCAAGTGTCATGCGGCGGATCTTGTTTAGCGAAGTTGAATGCGCTCGCCTCGAAATTGCCCATGCCTCATAACGCGCTTGCCCGCTGCCGAAGCTGGTATAGCGGCCGCCCCCCGTTTTCGATAGTGTATCTGGTGGATTGCCACCGAAAATCGGCGGCAGGCGACGGTCGGCCAAGGGAAGTCGCTTGAAAGCCGTAGCCGGCCATTCAAGCAATATTTTCCCCGCGTTTTCTCGGTTGTTGAGCTTGCGGGCAGGAATTTCCGGGTTTGATGGTATCTGTGGAAAATTCATTCTCGAACCATGTGCGGCCGGGCCAGTCTTGCATTGTTCTTGACAACGGCGATCTGCTAGAACGCCGGCACGAGGAAGATTGTCCAGAAACAAGGCTCGAACCGGGCGCAAAAGCTCGATGATTTGAGGCAGGTCTTCTGTTGGAAATACGAAAGAACGCCCACGGTCCATGACAACAGCGCTTACGCATCTTCAGCGGCTTGAGGCCGAGTCCATCCATATATTCCGCGAGGTTGCGGCCGCCTTTGCCAAGCCGGTCATGCTCTATTCGGTCGGCAAGGATTCATCCGTGTTGATGCATCTGGCGATGAAGGCGTTTTATCCCGCCAAGCCGCCATTTCCCTTTCTTCACGTCGACACGACGTGGAAGTTCCGCGAGATGATCGCCTTTCGCGATCAGATGGCGCAGAAACTCGGCTTCGATCTCCTGGTTCATGTCAACGAAGACGGCGTGCGCGACAACATCAATCCGTTCGACCATGGTTCGAACACCCACACCCATGTCATGAAGACCGTGGCGCTGCGCCAGGCGCTCGACAAATACGGCTTCGACGCGGCCTTTGGCGGCGCACGTCGCGACGAGGAGAAATCGCGCGCCAAGGAGCGCATCTTTTCCTTCCGCAATGCCCAGCATGTGTGGGATCCGAAGAACCAGCGCCCCGAAATGTGGAAGATATTCAACACCCGCATCGCATCGGGTGAATCGATCCGCGTCTTTCCGCTGTCGAACTGGACCGAGCTGGATATCTGGCAGTACATCCTGCAGGAAAGTATCCCGATCGTGCCGCTCTATTTCGCCAAGGAACGGCCGGTGGTGGAACGCGACGGCATGCTGATCCTGCGGGACGACGAGCGCATGAAACTCCGCCCCGACGAGACAGTGGAGAACCGGCTCGTGCGGTTCCGCACGCTTGGCTGCTATCCGCTGACTGGCGCCATCGAATCGGAGGCCGACACGCTGGAAGCCATCGTCGGCGAAATGCTGACGGCACGGACATCCGAACGGCAGGGGCGCCTGATCGACCGCGATGAAGCCGGCTCGATGGAAAAGAAGAAGCGCGAGGGGTACTTTTGACCATGCGCCACATCATGGCAAAGAGCCTCGCCCCCACCGACGGCGTTCGCGACTATCTGGCGGCGCAGGAGAAGAAGTCGCTGCTGCGCTTCCTGACCTGCGGCTCGGTCGATGACGGCAAGTCGACGCTGATCGGGCGCCTGCTGTCCGACACCAAGCAGATTTTCGAGGACCAGCTCGCCGCGCTCGAACGCGATTCGCGCAAGCATGGCACGACGGGCGACGACATCGATTTCGCACTGCTGGTCGACGGCCTCGAGGCCGAGCGTGAGCAAGGCATCACGATCGACGTCGCCTACCGTTTCTTTGCCACGCCGAAGCGCAAATTCATCGTCGCCGACACACCTGGTCACGAGCAATACACCCGCAACATGGCCACCGGCGCCTCGACCGCCGACCTGGCGATCGTGCTGATCGATGCCCGGCAGGGTGTGCTTCGCCAGACAAGGCGACATTCGATCATCGCCTCGCTGCTCGGCATCCGCCACGTCGTGCTGGCCGTCAACAAGATCGATCTTGTCGATTTCGATCAGACGGTTTTCGACCGGATCGTCGAAGACTACGGGCAATTCTCGCGCGATCTCGGCTTCCAGACCATTGTGCCGATCCCGATGTCGGCCCGTTATGGCGATAATGTCAGCCGTCGGTCGGAAAGCATGGAATGGTATTCCGGCCCAACGCTGATCGAGCATCTCGAAACCGTGTCGGTCGACCAAGCGATGGTCGAACTGCCGTTCCGTTTCCCGGTCCAGTATGTCAATCGTCCCAATCTCGACTTTCGCGGCTTTGCCGGCACGGTCGCTTCCGGCTCGGTTGCGCCCGGCGACGAGGTCGTTGTCGCCAAGTCGGGCAAATCCTCGCGCGTCAAGCGGATCGTCTCGTATGGCGGCGATCTCGCCCAGGCGGCTGCCGGACAGGCCGTCACGCTCGTCCTCGACGACGAAGTCGAAATCTCGCGCGGCAACATGCTGGTTTCGCCTGCCGCACGGCCGCAGGTCGCCGACCAGTTCGCCGCCAACATCGTCTGGTTCGACGAGCATGCGCTGCTGCCGGGCCGCTCCTACATCCTGCGCACCGAGACCGACCAGACCAGCGCCACCGTCACCGATCTGAAATACCGGATCAACGTCAACGACTTTGCCCATGAAGCGGCCAAGTCGCTCGAAATGAACGAAGTCGGCATCTGCAACATCTCGACGCGGACGCCGATCGCCTTTGATCCCTTCGCCGAAAACCGCACAACCGGCGCCTTCATCCTGATCGACCGCATCTCCAACGCCACGGTCGGCGCCGGCATGATCCTGCACTCGCTGCGTCGTGCCGAAAACATCCATTGGCAGTCGCTCGATGTCGGCAAGCGCGTGCGCGCCGACATGAAGAACCAGCGGCCCGCCGTGTTCTGGTTCACCGGGCTGTCGGGATCCGGCAAGTCGACCATCGCCAACCTGTTCGAAAAGAAGCTGTTCGCCACCGGCCGTCATACTTATATCCTCGACGGCGACAACGTCCGTCACGGTCTCAATCGCGATCTTGGCTTTACCGATGCCGATCGCGTCGAGAACATCCGCCGCGTCGCCGAGGTGGCGCGTTTGATGGCCGATGCCGGGTTGATCGTCATTGTTTCGTTCATTTCGCCGTTCAGCGCCGAACGGCGCATGGCACGTGAATTGATGGCCGACGGAGAATTCGTCGAGGTGTTCGTCGATACGCCCTTCGAGGAATGCGCCAGGCGTGATCCGAAGGGCCTCTATGCGCGCGCGCTGAATGGCGAGATCAAGAATTTCACCGGCGTCGATTCCCCTTATGAAGCGCCGGAAACCCCGGAGATCCATCTGCAGACACTCGGCAAATCGGCCGAAGAGATGGTCGACGCCCTGGAACACTGGCTGAACGAGCGCGACATTGCCGAAGACCAATACGATAGCGGCGGCGGCATCTGACGACAGGCTGATGCTTGAAATCTTCGAGCGCCTGGCCTTGTCGGCCGGGCGCGAGGTGATGCGCGTGTTCCACGCCGGCTGTGCGGTTGACCGCAAGTCCGACGCCTCGCCGGTGACCGAGGCGGACCGCGAGAGCGAAAAGATCATTCTCGCCGGACTGCGTGCCGCATTTCCCGATATCCCCTGCGTGGCCGAGGAAGAAGCTTCCGCCGGTATCGTGCCGCCCGACCTAAATGGGGCTTTCTTCCTGATCGATCCGCTCGACGGCACCAAGGAATTCGTCAACCGCCGCACCGATTTCACCGTCAACATAGCGCTGGTTCGCGATGGCGTGCCGGAAGTCGGCGTCGTCTTTGCGCCCTGCGCGGGCCGCTTCTTTTCCGGCCTGCCGGGAAGGGCGGAATCTCTCGAAATCGATGGCGGCTACCAGATCGTCGGCCGCCGGCCGATCTCGGTGAGAAGGGCCGTGGCGCCTCTGGCCGTCGTCGCCAGCCGTTCCCACAACACGCCGGAAACCGAGGCCTATATTCGCGACCTTGGTGCCGCCGAAATCGTCTCGGTCGGTTCGTCCTTGAAATTCTGCCTTCTCGCCAGTGCCGAGGCTGATGTCTATCCGCGCTTCGGCCGCACCATGGAATGGGACACGGCGGCAGGCGACGCCATCCTGCGCGCCGCCGGTGGCATGACGCGCACGCTCGATGGCCAGCCTCTGGTCTATGGGAAGCGCCGGCAAAGCGACGACGAGGATTTCGCCAATCCGCATTTCATTGCCAGCGGCGGGGCAGGGGTCAGCCCCGCCTGAGAAGGCCCGGTAGCTTACTCGGCCGCTGCCTGCGCCGAATTCGAGCCTATATAGTTGCGGATCGTCTCGATGATGCGGTCCTGGTCGGCTTCGCTGAGATAAGGGTGCATCGGCAGGCACAGGATCCGCTTCGGCAGGTCTTCCGAAACGGCAAGGCCGGTCGGCGTGCGCGGATAATCGCGATAAGCGACCTGGGCATGCAGCGGCTTCACATAGTAGATGACAGACGGAATGCCCTTTTCGCCGAGATGCGCCCTCAGCCCGTCGCGCTTCGGCGTCTCGATGGCGTATTGCGCCCAGGCCGAACGGCTGCCGTCCAGATTGCGGGCGGCGGTAACGACGTCGCCAAGCCCATCGGCATAGCGCTGTGCCACGACCTGCCGGGCGACCATCTCGTCTTCGAGAATGGCCAGCTTCTCGATGAGGATCGCCGCCTGTATCGTGTCGAGCCGCGAATTGATTCCGACGCGGACATTGTCGTACTGCGTCTCGCCCTTGCCATGAAAGGCGAACGAGCGAAGCTGTTCGGCCAGCGCATCGTCATTGGTGAACATCGCGCCGCCGTCGCCGTAGCAGCCAAGCGGTTTTGCCGGATAGAAGCTGGTCGAGCCGACCGCACCGAAGGAGCCGCACATCTTGCCGTCGAGCGAACCGCCCATCGACTGGGCGGCATCCTCGATCACCATCAGGCCTTCGCGGTTGGCGATCGCCATGATCGCCTCGTAATCGGCGGCAAGGCCAAACAGATCGACGGGAATGATTGCCTTCGGCTTCAGCCTTCCTTCCTTCTTGATCATGGCAATGGCCGCTTCGAGGCTGGCAATGTCGATGTTGTAGCTGTGCGGGTCGACATCGACGAACACCGGCGCGGCCTTGGCCAGCGCCACCACTTCGGCGGTGGCGGCGAACGTGAAGCTCGGCACGAACACCGCGTCACCCGGGCCGACGCCGGCTGCAAACAGCGGCAACAGCAGCGCGTCGGTGCCGTTGGCGCAGGCCACGACATGCTTGGTACCGATATAGGCGGCAAGCTTGTTCTCGAATTCGGTGACTTGCGGGCCAAGAATATAGCGGCCCTCGTCAACGACACGGTCGATCGCGGCCTTCAGCCGGTCGCGGATTCGTTCGCGCTGCGCGCCAAGATCGATGAACTGCATGTCGGCCTCAAAATGGGTTAGCCAGATAATCGGCCGCTGGTACCAGAGTTGCGCTTGCCGAGAAAGCCGGGCAGGCGGAGCCCTAAATTGCGGAAGTGTCGCAGTCCGTTACCAGTTTTCCCGGCGAATGTCAGTCAGATGCCGGAAATCCGGGCTTCGTCGGGCGCCATCCCGCCCTTATAGCCTTGGAAAGAGCCCCTGCGAAACATAAAGTGATCGATTGGGCTCAACTTATGTTGAGCGTTGCTCAGGCGATTTCATGTCGCCAGGGTGGATTGGCGCCGGCCCGCGACACGGTCACTGCCGCCGCCTTCGCGCCGAGCGCCAGCGCCTTATGGATGGCGTCTTCCGACAGTCCGGAAATCGCCGCCTTCGTCAGCAGGCCTTGCTCGTGCAGCGAGGCGAGGATGCCGGCGTTGAACGTGTCGCCGGCGCCGACCGTGTCCGCCACCTCGACCCTTTCGGGCATCACCGTGACGGCGTGCTCCTTGCTGTAGCCGATCGCGCCTTCGCCGCCATGGGTGACGACGATCAGCTTCGGGCCGCGGTCCAGCCAGTTGCGGATGACATCCTCATGCGAGCCGGCTTCGCCGAACCAGTTCAGGTCTTCGTCCGACAGTTTCACGATGTCGGCCATCGCCATCATGGTGCGAATGCGCTTGAGGTGCTTGGGCTTGTCCGGGATGAAGTTCGGCCGGATGTTGGGGTCGAGCATCATGACGCGGCTTTCATGCTCGCGCCGCATGAACTCTTCATAGGCACTGCCGGCCGGCTCGGAAATCAGGCTGATGGCGCCGAACAGCATGGCTTCGATCTCGTTGCCGAGCTGCGGCAAATCGTCGATCGTCAGCATGCGTCCGGCGGTGTTCTCGTCATAGAAAGTGTACGTCGCCTGGCCGTTGGTGAGCTTGACGAAGGCCAGCGTGGTTGGCCGTGGCGAGGTGTGTGCATAGGTGGAACTGACCTTGCTCGCCCCAAGCGCATCCCGGAATTGGCCGCCGAACAGATCCGACGACAGGCCGGAAAAGAAGCCGGCCGGCGCGCCGAGCCGGCCAAGTGCGATTGCCGTGTTGAATACGGCGCCGCCGACATAAGGCGCAAAGGCCGGCTCGCCCGCTGTCGTCGTGCGCGGCAGCATGTCGATCAGGGCTTCGCCGCAGCAGAGGATCATGGCTTCTTGGTCTCCGGCGGATAGATCACGCCCTTGCGTATGATGATGTTGGCGTAGAGCCGCGGCTCGCTTGTCGCGACGATGGCATGCGCCGATTTGACCCGTGCATAGAAGTCGGCACCGGCCAGCGCAACCACCTTGCGGCCTGGCGCCCGTTTGGCGCAGATCGCTTCGATCTCATGATGGACAGGATCGGCAAGCGAGGGATCGCCTCGGACCGAGGCGCGAAACAGCGCCTCCGGCACGGCGTCATCGACAGGCAGGACACTCAATATCGCATCGAGTACCGGGATAAGAGGGTGGCCATCGGCGCGTACCAGTCGGGTTGCCTGCTGTTCCGCCGGATAGTTTCCGTCGACAAGGGCGATTTCGTCGCCATGGCCCATGCCGCGCAGGATCGCCAGAAGCTCCGGACCGAGCAGCGCCGGGATTCCGATCAGCATCAGGCGCTCCTGGAAATCGTCGTCGAGCCGATCAGGAAGCGTTCGGAAAGTGGCAGGCTGGCGCCGCCGAGCGCCCGGGCATGGATACCGACGGTTCCCTCGCGAATGGCGGGCAGCTTCAAGCCTTCGCCGTCGATCGTGGCGATTGCCGCAATGATGGCGTCGACCAGCTGGCGGCGCACCGCCTTCGGCATCCAGCCGTCGATCACCGCCGCTTCGAAATCGATGATCGAGGATGCGGCGACGATGGCGTAAGCGAGCGCCCTTGAGGCGCTGGCGATCCAGCCGTCGAGTTCGGGTCCGATCTCGCCCCAGTCGTCCGGCGAGGTCCACAGATGCGAGGCCTCGATGCCGCGCGCATTGAGCGCCTTTTCGAGCATGGCGATGGAAGCGACATCGATCAGTTGGGTCGGCTTGCCGTCCGGCCCGGGCACGGGCATGGAGCCGAGCGCTCCGGCATTGCCGGTCGGGCCGCCGAAAAGCCGGCCGTTCAGCACAATGCCGCCACCGGCAAAGGCGCCGATATAGAAATAGACGAAGTCACGCGCAGCGCCCGCCTGCCCGAAGACGAGTTCGGCGCCGCAGGCCGACGTGGCGTCGTTCTGCAAATAGACCGGAAAATCGCATTGCGCCTGGATGTCGGCCCTGATGTCGCGGTGACGCCATTCGTCCATCACGTCGCGCGGGGCGCCGGCGGTATCGGCCCAGTTCCACAATTCGAACGGCATGGCGATGCCCAGCCCGGCGATGCGCTTGTCTTGCGCGGGCGTCAGCTCGCCGCGCATCTGCCGCATGCCGTTGCTGACGAAGTCCACCGTCTCGCGCGGCGCCGGGTAGCGATAGGAATGCTGTAGCATCGAACGGACATTGCCAAGGAAGTCGATCAACACCAGTTCAGCGCTGCGGCGGCCGATCTTCAGGCCGATGAAGAAAGCGCCTTCGGGATTGAGCGCCATCGGGATGGAAGGCTGGCCGATCTTGCCGCGCAACGGCGCCTGACGCAGCAGGAGGCTTTCTTCCTCCAGCTCGCGCATGATGACGGAAACCGTCTGCGCCGAAAGTCCGGTCATGCGGGCGATGTCGGATTTTGCCAGGCTGCCGTGTTGACGCACCAGCGACAGCACCAACCGCTCATTGTGGTCGCGCATGCCGCTCTGGTTGGTGCCGCGGTGAATGAGACTGTCATTCACCTCGGGCGAACCGTGCCTCGCAATGGCCGTTTCCACCCTGTTCCTCCCGTCGTTTCCCCTCAATGCTTTTGGGCCAGAATGGGTGAACGAAGCAATGCTGTCAATAATAAATAAGAGTGATTTAATTATTGACACGGGCTTCGGCCTGGTGTCTGTTAAGGCAGCGTCCACGCTGGGAGAATTTCGTTGGATGCGCTGCAGGTGCCGGTTGGCCGGCATCGGAATGGTTCCACTGGGAGGAAAATCGTGACCAATACAAAATTGTTGAAATCGACCGTGTTTGCCGCCGCGGCTCTGGGGCTGATGGCGTTTGCCTCGTCCGCATCCGCGGCCGGTGTCGGCGCCTGCCTGATCACCAAGACCGACACCAATCCCTTCTTCGTCAAGATGAAGGAAGGCGCGACCGCGAAGGCCAAGGAACTCGGCGTCGACCTCAAGACCTATGCCGGCAAGATCGACGGCGACAGCGAGAGCCAGGTCGCGGCGATCGAAAGCTGCATCGCCGATGGCGCCAAGGGTATCCTGATCACCGCATCCGACACCAAGGGCATCGTGCCGACCGTGAAGAAAGCGCGTGATGCCGGCCTGCTGGTGATCGCGCTCGACACGCCGCTCGATCCGATCGACGCCGCCGATGCGACCTTCGCGACGGACAATCTCGAAGCAGGCAAGCTGATCGGGGCCTGGGCCGCCGCCACGCTCGGCGACAAGGCCAAGGACGCCAAGATCGGCTTCCTTGACCTGACGCCTTCGCAGCCGACTGTCGACGTGCTGCGCGACCAAGGCTTCATGATGGGCTACGGCATCGATGTAAAAGATCCCAACAAGATCGGCGACGAGACCGATCCGCGCATCGTCGGCCATGACGTCACCAACGGCAACGAAGAGGGCGGCCGCAAGGTGATGGAGAACCTCCTGCAGAAGGACAACACCATCAACGTCATCCACACCATCAACGAGCCCGCCGCTGTCGGCGCCTACCAGGCGCTCAAGGCTGTCGGCCTCGAAAGCCAGGTGCTGATCGTTTCCGTCGACGGCGGCTGCCCCGGCGTGAAGTCGGTGGCCGAAGGTGTCATCGGCGCCACTTCGCAGCAATACCCGCTGCAGATGGCTGCACTCGGCATCGAGGCGATCGCCGCTTTTGCCAAGGACGGAACCAAGCCGAAGCCGACCGAAGGCAAGAACTTCTTCGACACCGGCGTCAACCTGGTGACCGACAAGCCGGCCACCGGCGTCAAGTCCATCGACACCAAGGAAGGCCTCGCCAAGTGCTGGGGCTGATGCCGTTCTGACCGGCATCCAAGGAACCTGAGCGGTCGGGGCTTGATCCCCGGCTGCTTCGGGTGGACGATGGCTCGCGTGACCGCGAACAATCCCGGCAGCAGACCGGAAAGGCGTGGACTGGCGTCGGCGTTTGGCTGAAGCCTACGGGGAGAAAACATGGCTCAAGCTCAGGAATTCGAGAAGGTTCTCTCGAGCAGCGACACCAGCGTTGCTGCTTTTGACGAGCACAAATCGGCCGTCAAGCGTATCCAGCATTTCTTGCATTCGACGCCGGCCGCGGTGCCGCTGATCGTCCTGGTTCTGGCGATCATCGTCTTCGGCATCACCATCGGTGGGCGTTTCTTTTCGTCCTACACGCTGACGCTTATCCTGCAGCAGATCGCCATCATCGGCATTCTGGGGGCTGCGCAGACATTGGTCATCCTGACCGCAGGCATCGACCTGTCGATTGGTGTGATCATGGTGATTTCAGCGGTGATCATGGGCAATTGCGCGGTCTCCTACGGCATGCCGAGCGCGCTCGCAGTGGCGATCGGGCTTGCCGCCGGCGCCGCCTGCGGGCTGCTCAACGGGGTGCTTGTCGCCTACATGAAGCTACCACCCTTCATCGTGACGCTTGGCACCTGGAACATCGTCATGGCCACGAACTTCATCTATTCGGCCAACGAGACGATCCGCGACACCGACGTCGATACCCAGGCGCCGCTGCTGCATCTCTTTGCCATCAGCTTCAAGGTCGGCACTGCGGTGCTGACGCTCGGCGTCATTGCCACGGTCCTGCTCGTGATGATCCTCTGGTACGTGCTCAATCACACGGCGTGGGGCCGCCATGTCTACGCCGTTGGCGATGACCAGGAGGCGGCGAAGCTGTCGGGCATCCAGACCAAGAAGGTGTTGATGACGGTCTACACCTTGGCCGGCCTGATCGCCGCTTTCGCGGCCTGGGTCTCCATTGGCCGCAACGGCTCGATCTCGCCGTCGGCTGCCGTCACCGACTACAATCTGCAGGCCATCACCGCGACGGTGATCGGCGGTATTTCCCTCTTCGGCGGACGCGGCTCCATCCTGGGCACGCTGTTCGGCGCGATGATCGTCGGCGTCGTTTCCATGGGCCTCAACATGCTGGGCGCCGATCCGCAATGGAAGGTGCTGCTCACCGGTGTGCTGATCATCGGCGCCGTGGCAGTCGACCAATGGATCAGAAAGGTGTCGGCATGACCATGACCCAGGAGCCCATCCTCACCGCGCGTGGCCTGATCAAGCGCTATGGCCGTGTCACCGCCCTCGACAATGCCGACTTCGACCTTTATCCCGGCGAAATCCTCGCCGTCATCGGCGACAACGGCGCCGGCAAGTCGTCGCTCATCAAGGCGATTTCCGGCGCGGCCGTGCCCGACGAAGGCGAGATCCGGCTTGAAGGCAAACCCGTCGCCTTTAAATCGCCGATGGAGGCACGCGAAGCCGGCATCGAGACCGTCTACCAGAATCTGGCACTGTCGCCGGCGCTCTCGATCGCCGATAACATGTTCCTTGGCCGCGAGATCCGCAAACCGGGTTTTCTGGGCGATTGGCTGCGTATGCTCGACCGTCCGGCGATGGAAAAGCGCGCCCGCGACAAGCTTACCGAGCTTGGCCTGATGACCATCCAGAACATCAGCCAGGCTGTGGAAACGCTCTCGGGGGGCCAGAGGCAGGGCGTTGCGGTGGCGCGCGCGGCCGCCTTCGGCAGTCGTGTGGTGATCATGGACGAGCCGACGGCCGCCCTTGGCGTCAAGGAAAGCCGCCGCGTGCTCGAGTTGATCCTCGACGTCAAGAAGCGCGGCCTGCCGATCGTGCTGATCTCGCACAACATGCCGCATGTGTTCGAAGTGGCCGACCGCATTCACATCCACCGGCTCGGCCGTCGCCTCTGCGTCATCGATCCCAAGCAATATACGATGTCCGATGCCGTGGCCTTCATGACCGGAGCAAAGGTTCCGCCCGAGGCAGCGCTGGCGGCCTGATACATGTCGCCCAAGTGCTGGAGGGTTGGCGGCACGGCAGGCACGGAACAGGAATTTGAAGCGCGTCGCGCGACCGTCTTGGCGCGTCACACTTGCGAATTGCCAAATTGCCGCAGGGGGCATGCCGGTTCGGGCATGTTTAAATCGATTGAATATATAGCGGTATCAGCTAGCATGGGCTGGGAGGAGCGATGAAAGCCGGTATGATCATGGCAACCGCACGAGAGGCATCATGACGAGCGCGATGACATCCGAACCCCTTCCTCCACTGCTCGAAAATCCTGATCCCAAGACACTCGCACGTGAAGTCTTGGTGGCCCTCAAATACCGGGTCGGCAAGGATACCGCCGTTGCGACCCAGTACGACTGGCTGACCGCCTCGATCAAGGTCGTGCGCGACCGGATCGTCGATCGCTGGATGCAGGCGACGAAGGAGGCGTACGATCAGAAGGAAAAACGCGTCTATTATCTGTCTCTGGAGTTCCTCATCGGCCGCCTGATGCGCGACGCCTTCTCCAATCTCGGCCTGATGGACAACATGCGCGAGGCCCTGTCGTCCCTGGGCGTCGATCTCGATCTCATCGCCGCACTCGAGCCGGATGCCGCACTTGGCAATGGCGGCCTCGGGCGGCTTGCGGCCTGCTTCATGGAAAGCATGGCGACCGTCGACATTCCCGCGCATGGCTACGGCATCCGCTATGCCAACGGCATGTTCCGCCAGGAGATTCACGACGGCTGGCAGGTCGAATTGCCTGAAACCTGGCTCGATCACGGCAACCCGTGGGAATTCGAACGCCGTGAGCGCTCGTTCGAGGTCGGTTTCGGCGGTTCGGTGGAATCGATCACCTCCAAGGACGGACGCCTCGAACGCCATGTCTGGAAGCCGACCGAGCATGTGCTGGCCGTCGCCTATGATACGCCCGTCGTCGGCTGGCGGGCCAACCGCGTCAACACGCTGCGGCTCTGGTCGGGCATGCCGGTCGATCCGATCCTGCTCGACAAGTTCAATGCCGGCGACCACATCGGCGCGCTCGCCGAAAGCAACAAGGCCGATGCCTTGTCGCGCGTGCTCTATCCCGCCGATTCCCACAAGGCCGGGCAGGAACTGCGGCTTCGGCAGGAATATTTCTTCTCCACCGCATCGCTGCAGGACATCGTTCAGCGCCATCTCAGCCAATATGGCGACCTGAAGTCCTTGCCCGACAAGGCTGCGATCCACCTGAACGACACCCATCCGGCCATCGCTGTGCCGGAGTTGATGCGCCTGTTGATGGACGTCCACGGCATGGACTTCGATCAGGCCTGGGACATCACCCAGCGCACCTTCGGCTACACCAACCACACGCTGCTGCCCGAGGCACTGGAAAGCTGGCCGGTGCCGCTGTTCGAGCGGCTTTTGCCGCGCCACATGCAGATCGTCTATGCCATCAACGCTGAAGTGCTTCTGGAGGCGCGTGCGTCCAACCAGTTCTCGGACGAGCAGATCGGCCGCATCTCGCTGATCCAGGAAAATGGCGACCGCCGGGTGCGCATGGGCAATCTGGCCTTTGTCGGTTCGCACTCGATCAACGGCGTTTCGGCGCTTCACACCGACCTGATGAAGGAGACGGTGTTCGCCGATCTGCACAAGCTCTATCCCGATCGCATCAACAACAAGACCAACGGCATCACGCCGCGGCGCTGGCTGATCCAGTGTAATCCCGGGCTGACGTCGCTTGCCCGCGAGGCGATCGGCGACCGCTTTCTCGATGACATCGACGCCATCAAGGATCTCGACGGTTTCGCCGGCGATGCCGCCTTTCGCGACAAGTTCGCCGCCGTCAAGCGAGCCAACAAGGCGCGGCTGGCCAACCTCGTCGCCGACCGGCTCGGCATCAAGGTCGATCCCTCGGCGCTTTTCGACATCCAGATCAAGCGTATCCATGAATACAAGCGCCAGCTTCTGAATATCCTCGAGGCGATTGCCCTCTACGACCAGATCCGCTCGCATCCCGAGCGCGACTGGATGCCGCGCGTGAAATTCTTCGGCGGCAAGGCGGCGCCCAGCTACCACAATGCCAAGCTGATCATCAAACTCGCCAACGATGTCGCCAAGGTCATCAACCGCGATCCGGCCGTGCGCGGTCTGCTGAAGGTGGTGTTCGTGCCGAACTACAATGTCAGCCTTGCCGAGATCATGATGCCGGCCGCCGATCTGTCCGAACAGATCTCGACCGCCGGCATGGAAGCGTCGGGCACCGGCAACATGAAGTTCGCGCTGAACGGTGCGCTGACCATCGGCACGCTCGACGGTGCCAATGTCGAGATCAAGGAATGCGTCGGCGACGACAACATCTTCATCTTCGGCCTGACCACCGCCGAGGTCGCCGAGCGGCGCAACAACGGCTACGATCCGCGCGCCGTCATCGAAGGCTCGCCTGAGCTGGCGCAAGCGGTTGCGGCTGTTTCGTCAGGCGTCTTCTCGCCGGACGATCCGGAGCGTTACCGCGATCTCATCAACGGTCTCTACAACAGCGACTGGTTCATGGTTGCCGCCGATTTCGATGCCTATGCCGCCGCCCAGCGTGAGGTCGATGCGGTCTGGCGCAACAGTCCCGACTGGTACGCCCGGGCAATCCGCAACGTTGCGCGTGTCGGCTGGTTCTCCTCCGATCGCACGATCCGCCAATATGCGAAAGAAATCTGGAACGTGCCTGTCTGATGTGATTGCATGAGGCCGCAAACAATGTGGTCCCGGTGATGTGAATTTGAATGTTGGATTTACATCACTAGAAACAAACACTTGGTGCCCGGGGAGGGACACTGCCTGATGAAGAAGCCGCGCGCGACCGCTGCGACAAGCGGGCCGGATGGACTGGCGCCAGCCGGCGATGTTGCGGCGATTGTTGCCGGCACGCACGGAGATCCCTTCGCCGTCCTTGGTGTCCATGAGGTCGGCAAGAGCCTGTATGCCCGGTGCTTTGTTCCGAATGCCGAATTCGTCACCGCCTACACGCTGACCGGCACCATCGCGGGTGAACTGTCCAGGCGCAACGATAGCGGCTTTTTCGAAGGCAAGCTCTCGATCAAGAAGCGGCAACCCCTGCGCTATCATGCCAGGAACGCCGGCGGCGACTGGTGGCTGACCGATCCCTATTCGTTCGGTCCGGTGCTGGGCCCGATGGACGATTACTACATCGCCCAAGGCTCGCATCTCAGGCTGTTCGATAAGCTCGGCGCCCATGTCATTGATCACGAAGGCGCCACCGGAGTGCATTTCGCCGTCTGGGCTCCCAATGCGCGGCGCGTCTCGGTGGTCGGCGACTTCAACGAGTGGGACGGCCGCCGGCACACCATGCGAGACCGCCGCGACACCGGCATCTGGGAACTGTTCATACCCGACATCGGTGCCGGACGACCCTACAAATACGAGATCATCGGCCCCGATGGTGTGAGGCTGCCGCTGAAGGCCGACCCGTTCGCCTTCAAATCCGAACTGCGTCCGGCTACTGCTTCGGTCGTGGCGGTGCCGCCGGCGCACGAGTGGGGCGACGAGGCGCATCGCAATTTCTGGCGCAATGCCGATCACCGGCGAGAAGCCATCTCGATCTACGAGGTCCATGCCGGCTCCTGGCAGCTTCGCGACGACGGAACGTTCCTGTCATGGGACGAGTTGGCCGACCGGCTGATCCCCTATGTGGTTGAGACCGGTTTCACCCACATCGAATTCATGCCGATCTCTGAACATCCCTACGACCCGTCCTGGGGCTACCAGACGACCGGCCTTTACGCGCCATCGGCCCGCTTTGGCGACCCGGACGGCTTTGCCCGTTTCGTCGATGGCGCCCACCGCGCCGGCGTCGGCGTCATCCTCGACTGGGTGCCGGCACATTTCCCGGTCGACGCGCATGGCCTGGCCAATTTCGATGGCACCGCGCTCTATGAACATGCCGATCCGCGCAAGGGTTTTCATCCCGACTGGAACACCGCGATCTACAATTTCGGCCGCCGCGAGGTGGTGTCGTTCCTGGTCAACAATGCGCTGTTCTGGGCCGAGAAATACCATGTCGACGGTTTGCGCGTCGACGCGGTCGCCTCGATGCTCTACCTCGACTATTCACGCAAGGCCGGCGAATGGATCCCCAACGAGAAGGGCGGCCGCGAGAATCTCGAGGCGGTCAGCTTCCTGCAGAAGATGAACAAGGAGGTCTACGGCCATCATCCGGGCGTCATGACCATAGCCGAGGAATCGACCTCATGGCCGAAGGTCTCGGCACCGGTGCATGAAGGCGGCCTCGGCTTCGGCTTCAAGTGGAATATGGGCTTCATGCACGACACGCTGGAGTATTTCTCCAAGGAGCCGATCTTCCGAAAGCACCACCACAACGACCTCACCTTCGGCCTGACCTACGCCTTCTCGGAGAATTTCGTGCTGCCGCTCTCGCATGACGAGGTTGTGCACGGCAAAGGCACGTTGCTTGGCAAGATGGCCGGCGACGACTGGCAGAAGTTTGCGACGCTACGCGCCTACTACGCTTTCATGTGGGGCTATCCCGGCAAGAAGCTGCTTTTCATGGGGCAGGAGTTCGCGCAGCGCCGCGAATGGAGCGAGGCGCGCGCGCTCGACTGGAACCTGCTTGAATTCCGGCCGCATCGCGGCGTTTGGCAGACGGTGCGCGATCTCAACTATCTCTACCGTTCGCGCCCGGCGCTGCATGGCCGCGACTGCGAACCGGAAGGGTTTTCCTGGCTGATCGTCGACGACAGCCAGAATTCGGTTTTTGCCTGGCTGCGCAGCGCGCCGGGCGGCAGCCCGGTGGCCGTCATTTCCAATTTCACGCCGGTGCCGCGCGATAATTATCGCGTGCCGTTGCCGACATCAGGCAAATGGCGCGAGATCATCAACACCGACGCTTCTGAATATGGCGGTTCCGGCAAGGGCAATGGCGGCATGGTCGAGGCACGGGCGGAGGAAGGAAGCATCGCCGCGACGATGCTCTTGCCGCCGCTGTCCACGATCATGCTCGAGCTCGTCGCCGACTGAACCCATCGACACTGAGTAACATGTCGAGATCGAGTACTTGGGAGGGTAGAAATGGCAGACTTGAAACGGACCCAGCCGCTGGCGCGCGATGCCATGGCCTATGTATTGGCCGGCGGCCGTGGCAGCCGCCTCAAGGAACTGACCGACCGGCGTGCCAAGCCGGCCGTCTATTTCGGCGGCAAGACGCGCATCATCGACTTCGCGCTCTCCAACGCGCTTAACTCCGGCATTCGACGCCTCGGCGTTGCCACCCAGTACAAGGCACATTCGCTGATCCGTCATTTGCAGCGCGGCTGGAACTTCCTGCGCCCAGAGCGAAACGAAAGCTTCGACATCCTGCCGGCCAGCCAGCGCGTCTCGGAAACGCAGTGGTATGAGGGCACGGCTGACGCCGTCTATCAGAACATCGACATCATCGAGGCCTACGGACCCGAATACATGGTCATCCTGGCTGGCGACCACATCTACAAGATGGACTACGAGATGATGCTTCGCCAGCACGTCGACGCCAATGCCGACGTCACCGTTGGCTGCCTCGAAGTGCCGCGCATGGAAGCCACCGGCTTCGGCGTCATGCATGTCGATGGCAAGGACAACATCATCGCCTTCGTCGAAAAGCCCGCCGATCCGCCCGGCATTCCCGATAAGCCGGAGTTTGCCTTGGCCTCGATGGGCATTTACGTCTTCAAGACCAAGTTTCTGATGGAGCAGTTGCGCCGCGATGCGGCCGAGCCGGGCTCGAGCCGCGACTTCGGCAAGGACATCATCCCCTATATCGTCCAGCACGGTAAGGCGATCGCGCACCGCTTCGCCAAGTCCTGCGTCCGTTCGACCGCCGAGAACGAGGCCTACTGGCGCGACGTCGGAACGGTCGACGCCTATTGGGAAGCCAATATCGACCTGACCGATATCACGCCGGAACTCGACCTCTACGACCGCGACTGGCCGATCTGGACCTATGCCGAATTGAAGCCGCCGGCAAAGTTCGTGCATGACGAGGATGGCCGCCGCGGTTCGGCTGTGTCTTCGCTGGTTTCGGGCGATTGCATCGTCTCGGGGGCTTCGCTGAAAAAAAGCCTGATCTTCACCGGCGCGCGCATCAATTCCTATTCGACGCTCGAAGAAGTCGTCATGCTGCCCGACGTTCATGTCGGCCGGAACGCAAAGTTGAAGCGCGTGGTCATCGACCATGGTGTTAGGATACCGGAAGGGCTGGTGGTCGGCGAAGATCCTATTCTCGACGCCAAGCGCTTCCGCGTTTCCGAAAAGGGCATCTGCCTGGTCACCCAGGACATGATCGACAAGCTGGGGCTCTGACGCATGCAGGTTCTGTCGGTCACGCCGGAAATTTTCCCGCTCATCAAGACCGGTGGGCTTGCCGACGTGACCGGCGCGCTGCCCATTGCCTTGGCGGCCAAGGGCGTGACCGTGCGCACGCTCATGCCCGGCTTTCCGACCGTCATGGCTGCCTTCAAGAAAAAGCGGGCGGTTCTGCAATACCCCTTGCTGCAGGGCGGCAAGGCCTCTGTCCATTCCGTCCAACTCGCCGGGCTCGAACTGTTCGTGCTCGATGCGCCGCATCTGTTCGACCGTCCCGGCGGCCCCTATGGCAATGCGACCGGCGTCGACTGGCCAGACAATTGGCGGCGTTTCGCGGCGTTGAGCCAGGTCGGCGGCGACATCGCCGGCGGCGCCATCTCGGGCTACCAGCCCGACATCGTGCACGCCCATGACTGGCAGTCGGCGATGACGCTGGCCTATATGCGCTATGGCAAGGCGGTCGGCGTGCCTTCGATGATGACCGTCCACAACCTCGCCTTCCAGGGCCAGTTCGGCGCCGGCATTTTCGGCGAGCTTGGCTTGCCGGCGGCGGCGATGGCGCTCGACGGCGTCGAATATTATGGTGGTGTCGGCTTCCTCAAGGCGGGCCTGCAGGCCGCCTGGGCGATCACCACGGTCAGTCCGACCTACGCGCAGGAAATCCGCTCGCCCGAATTCGGCATGGGCCTCGACGGCCTCATCAACATGCGCTCCAGCGATCTCCATGGCATCGTCAACGGCATCGACACCGGCATCTGGGATCCGGAAACCGACAAGCATCTGGTGTCCAACTACACGGGCAGCACGCTGAAGGCGCGCGCACCCAACAGGGCTGCCGTGGAGGATCGCTTCAGCCTTGAGCGCGATGACAGCCCGATCGTCTGCGTGGTCAGCCGCCTGACCTGGCAAAAGGGCATGGACATATTGGCGCTGGTGGTCGACGGCATTGTCGCGACGGGTGCGCGGCTCGCCATCCTGGGATCGGGCGATGCCGGTCTCGAAGGCGCGCTGCTTGCCGCCGCCGCCAGGCATCGCGGCCGCATCGGCGTCGTCGTCGGCTACGACGAGGGGCTGTCGCACATCATGCAGGGCGGCTGCGACGCCATCGTCATCCCCTCGCGCTTCGAACCGTGCGGGCTGACGCAGCTTTACGGCCTGCGCTATGGCTGCGTGCCGGTGGTCGCGCGCACCGGCGGCCTCGCCGACACGGTCATCGACGCCAATGAGGCTGCCGTCTCTGCCGGCGTCGCCACCGGCTTCCAGTTCGCGCCCAACAATGGCGGCGCCTTGCTGCACGCTATCCGCCGCCTCGTCGACGCCCATGCCAGTCCGACGGTCTGGGAATCACTGCAGCGCCAGGGCATGAAAGCCGATGTGTCGTGGGACAAGAGCGCGGAAAAATACGTCGAACTCTATCGTTCGCTGCTTTCGAAAAGGGTTGCCTGAAGCATGATACGGACCGTTCCCACCAAGCCTTATTCCGACCAGAAGCCCGGCACGTCGGGCCTGCGCAAGAAGGTGCCTGTCTTTCAGCAGGAGCACTATGCCGAGAATTTCATCCAGTCGATCTTCGACGCGCTCGACGGTTTCAAGGGCAAGACCCTGGTGATCGGTGGCGACGGCCGCTTCTACAACCGCGAGGTCATCCAGAAGGCCATCGCCATCGCAGCCGCCAACGGCTTCGGCAAGGTGATGGTCGGGCAGGGCGGCATCCTGTCGACGCCAGCCGCTTCGCATGTCATCCGCAAATACAAGACCTTCGGCGGCATCATCCTGTCGGCCAGCCACAATCCGGGCGGCCCGCATGAGGATTTCGGCATCAAGTACAATGCCGGCAATGGCGGCCCGGCGCCGGAAAAGCTCACCGACGCGATCTTCGAAAAGACCAAGGCGATTTCGAGCTTCAAGATCGCCGATATCGATCCGATCGACATCGACACAACAGGCACGGTCAAGGCCGCCGGCATGACGGTCGAGATCATCGATCCGGTCGTGGACTATGCCGCGCTGATGGAAAGCCTGTTCGATTTCGACGCCCTGCGCAAACTCTTCAAGTCCGGCTTCCGCATGCGCTTCGACGCCATGCACGCGGTGACCGGTCCCTACGCCAAGGAGATCCTGGAAAACCGGCTCGGCGCGCCCAATGGCACCTGCCGCAATTTCAAGCCGCTGCCGGATTTCGGCGGCCATCACCCGGACCCTAACCTCGTCCATGCCAAGCACCTCTATGACGAGATGATGGGACCGGACGCACCGGATTTCGGCGCCGCCTCGGATGGCGATGGCGACCGCAATCTGATCATCGGCAAGGGCATTTTCGTCACCCCGTCGGATTCGGTCGCCATGCTCGCCGCCAATGCGCGTCTGGCGCCCGGCTACAAGGCCGGTTTGAAAGGCATTGCACGCTCGATGCCGACCAGTGGCGCGGCCGATCGCGTTGCTGAAAAACTCGGCGTCGGCATCTATGAGACTCCGACCGGCTGGAAATTCTTCGGCAATCTGCTCGATGCCGACATGGCGACGATCTGCGGTGAAGAGAGTGCCGGCACCGGCTCCAACCATGTCCGCGAAAAGGACGGCCTGTGGGCGGTGCTTTTGTGGCTCAACATCCTCGCCGCGCGTGGCGAAAGCTGCAAGCAGATCGTCACCGAGCACTGGGCGACCTACGGTCGCAACTACTATTCGCGGCATGATTATGAAGAGGTCGAGAGCGACCGCGCCAACGCGCTGGTCGACGAACTGCGTGCCAAGCTCGGCTCGCTGCCTGGCACCAGCGTGCGCGGCCTGAAAATCGCCAGTGCCGACGATTTTGCCTATCACGATCCGGTCGACGGTTCGATCAGCGAGCATCAGGGCATCAGGGTTCTGTTCGAAGGTGGTTCGCGGGTCGTCTTTCGGCTGTCCGGCACCGGCACGTCGGGCGCGACGTTGCGCGTCTACATCGAGCGCTACGAGCCGGACAAGTCTCGGCACGATCTCGACACCCAGGCCGCCCTTGCCGATCTGATTGCCGCGGCTGACGATATTGCCGGGATTCACAGCCATACCGGCCGCCCCAAGCCGAGCGTGATCACTTGAGAGTGGCTGCGCGCGTTTCACCTTCTCCCCTTGTGGGAGAAGGTGGCCGAGCGAAGCTCGGTCGGATGAGGGGTGCTCCAGCTTGGCGCAAACCGATGTCCAGATCACTAACGCCGCGTTCCTTTCAACACCCCTCATCCGTCTCGGCGCTGCGCGCCGATCCACCTTCTCCCGCGAGGGGAGAAGGTGAGGCGCGGGCATGACCCAGCTCGGCGCCACAGTCACCCGCGAAGGCATCCGCTTTGCCGCCTGGTCGCAGGCCGCCCGTCGGCTTTGGGTCTCGATCTTCGACGAGCAGGGCATGCGGGAAATCGAACGGCTCGAACTGCAGCGGGAAGGCGAGGGCGTCCACGCGCTGTTCGTTGCAGGTCTTGGCTCCGGAACCCGCTACGGTTTCCGCGCCGACGGGGACTATGCGCCGGAGCATGGACTGTGGTTCGACCCCGACAAATTGCTGACCGATCCCTACGCCGTCGAGATTGACAGGCCTTATGCCTATGACTGGCGGCTGGCCGATCGCCGGGGCGAGGGGGGCGATACCGCGTCGCTGATGCCGAAGGCGATCGCGGCTGCGCTACCGAAGCCTGTGCAGGCTGCGCCGCCGCTCTTCCGCGCCGGCGGCCTGGTCTACGAAATTCCGGTGCGCGCCTTCACCATGCTGCATTCGGACGTTCCCGAAAAATTGCGCGGAACAGTCGCCGCACTTGCTCAACCGGCGATCGTCGAGCACCTGAAAAAACTCGGCGTTGGCGCGGTCGAATTGATCCCGGTGACCGCGTCGATCGACGAACGGCATCTGCCGCCGCTCGGGCTGCGCAACGCCTGGGGCTACAATCCCGTGACGTTCATGGCCCTCGATCCGCGCCTTGCGCCGGGCGGCATCATGGAACTGCGAAACACGGTCGCTGTGCTGCGCCAGGCTGGTATCGGCGTCATCCTCGACCTCGTCTTCAACCACACCGGCGAGAGCGACAGGCTTGGTCCCACGCTGTCGCTGCGCGGCTTCGACAACCAGGCCTACTACCGGCACACACCTGATGGCAGGCTGGCCAACGACACCGGTACCGGCAACACAGTCGCTTGCGACCATCCTGTGGTCCAGGAGATGGTCCTCGACACGCTTCGCCATTTCGTCAGGGATGCCGGTGTCGATGGCTTCCGCTTCGACCTCGCTCCCATTCTGGGGCGGGTCGAGGGCACATTCGATGCCGAGGCGCCGCTGCTGAGAGCGATGCGCGATGACGCACTGCTGGCCGATCGCGTGTTGATCGCCGAGCCGTGGGACATCGGCCCCGACGGCTATCAGCTCGGCAATTTTCCAGCGCCCTTCCTCGAATGGAACGACAAGTATCGCGACGATGTAAGACGGTTCTGGCGTGGCGACGCCGGCATGGTCGGCGCCCTGGCGACCCGGCTCGCCGGTTCGTCAGATGTGTTTGCCGCGAACGGGCAAGGCGCCAGCCGCAGTGTCAATTTCATCGCCGCCCATGACGGCATGACGCTCGCCGACATCGTGCGCTACGAGCGCAAGCACAACGAAGCCAATGGCGAGCAGAACCGCGACGGCCACAATGAAAACCTGTCCTGGAACAACGGCGTGGAAGGTGATGCGGACAACCCGGCCGTGGCAGCGGCTCGCCAGAACGACCAGCGCGCTCTGCTCGCCGCGCTGTTTGCCTCGCGCGGCACCATCATGCTGACCGCGGGCGACGAATTCGGCCGCACCCAGCAAGGCAACAACAACGCCTATGCCCAGGACAACGAGATCACCTGGCTCGACTGGGCCGGCCGCGACCAGGCGCTGGAGCGCTACACGGCGGAACTCTCGAGGCTGCGCCGATCGATGCCGGCGCTTTCCGACACAAGCTTCCTCACTGGCCAGCCGCCGGCAGGTTCGGAGATACCGGACGTCGCATGGCTTGCTGAGACGGGCGCGCCGCTCGATGAACAGAGCTGGCAGGATCCGCAGCGGCACCGTCTTGTCATGGTCCTGAGTGGCGCCAGCGATGACGACCGCCGTCTTGCGGTGCTTGTCAACGGCGATCGCCGGGCCTGCATGTTCACCTTGCCTGAACGAGACGGATTCTTCTGGGCCCCAGCTATCGAAGCGCCGGATGCGGCGGATATCTCGCGGCCAATATCCGGGCGGACGATGATCTTCATGATCGAACGAGCGCAGGCCGGCACAAGGGAGAAGCGCAATGGCGGCGAGTGACAAGAAGGGATGGTGGCGCGGTTGCGCCATCTACCAGATCTATCCGCGCTCCTTCCAGGACACGACCGGCGATGGCAGCGGCGATCTCGCCGGTATCACATCGAGGCTCGCCCATGTCGCCTCGCTCGGTGTCGGCGCCATCTGGCTGTCGCCTTTCTTCAAGTCGCCGATGGCCGATATGGGCTACGACGTGTCGGACTACTGCGATGTCGATCCGATGTTCGGCACGCTCGAGGATTTCGATGCGCTGGTCGCCGAGGCGCATCGTCTCGGCCTGAAGATCATCATCGACCAGGTGCTGTCGCATTCATCCGACAAGCACGACTGGTTTGTCGAAAGCCGCGCCAGCCGCGATAACCCCAAAGCCGACTGGTATGTCTGGGCCGATACCAAGCCAGATGGCAGCGCGCCAAACAACTGGCTCTCCGTCTTCGGTGGCCCGGCCTGGGAATGGGATTCTACCCGCCGGCAGTATTACATGCACAATTTCCTCCCCTCGCAGCCCGATCTGAATTTCCACAATCCGGAGGTTCAGGACGCGCTTCTGGAAACTGTGCGCTTCTGGCTGGAGCGCGGCGTCGACGGTTTTCGGCTCGATACGGTCAATTACTATGTCCACGACCGCTGGTTGCGCAGCAATCCACCCTTGGCATCAAGCGTCGCCGGCACCAACAGCGAGACCAACACCTACCTTTACCAGGAGCACCTGTTCGACAAGACGCAGCCGGAAAACCTGGCGTTCCTGCGCCGCTTCAGGGCGCTGCTCGACGAATATGACGACCGCGCCGCCGTCGGCGAGATCGGCGATGAAGGCCGCTCGCTGCAGACGCTCGCGGCCTACACTTCAGGCGGCGACAAGCTGCATATGTGTTACACCTTCGACCTGCTCGGTCCGCAGTTCTCGGCTGCGCATGTGCGTGGCTGCGTCGAAGCCTTCGAGGCGGCCGTCTCCGACGGCTGGGTCTGCTGGGCCTTCTCCAACCATGACGTGGCGCGCCATGTCAGCCGCTGGACAAGGCCGGACAGCGAGCCCGACGCGGTCGCAAGATTCTCGATCATGCTGCTCGCCTGCCTGCGCGGCTCGATCTGCCTCTACGAGGGCGAGGAACTCGGGCTGGAGGAGGCGGAGCTGGCCTATGAAGATCTGCGCGATCCCGTCGGCATCCGCTTCTGGCCAGGCGTCAAGGGCAGGGATGGGTGCCGCACGCCGATGGTGTGGGAGGCCGGCGCCGACAATGCAGGCTTCTCCACGGCCAGGCCCTGGCTGCCGATACCGGCCAGCCATCGCGCTCGCGCCGTTGACGTCCAGAATGCCGACACGGTCTCTGTGCTCGCGTCCTACCGGGCTGCGCTGGCCTTGCGCGGGGAGCATGAGGCGCTGATATCCGGCTCGATCCGCTTTCTCGACGCCAAGGGTGACCTGCTCGCTTTCATCCGCGACGGCGGCGGTGAAAGACTGCTCTGTGTCTTCAATTTCGCCGGAGGACCGGCCAATTGGCCGTTGCCGGGGGACATCGGAGCGGTTGCGCAGCTGGATGGCAATGCCGCGGTCGTCGAGACTGAGCTTTTGCTGCCAGCGCTCGGAGCCTTTTTGGGCAGGCTCGACTGATATCCCGACGTTACTGCACCAGCACGGCACGTCCGCATGTCGCGCCGGTGACCCGGACATCGGCCACGCCGAGATGCACGCCGAGCGTATCGAGTAGATTGTAAAGCAATGTGTCGACTGGTGCGGTCACGGTTTTCAGAAGCGTCGTCACAGCTGGCTTCACGGTGCCGAGCAACGCCGTTACGTCAAGCCCGAGGATACCAAGCGCATTGACGGAAAGCGACAACTTGTCGACCAGTGACGTTGTCAGCGTCTGGGTAATGTCCCGTGTCGGCGTCGTCTTGATGGTTTTGGCGGCGATCTCGGTTTTGTTGAAGACCAGGTTGGTCGGGCTGACGTTGGTGATGTCGGCACCCGCCGAACCCTTCACCAGTATTAGCGGGATTTTTAGCAGCAGCAGATTGAGGCTGACATCCGCGATGTTGGCGTCGGAGAACGACTGCGGGTTGCTGAAATCCGCGAAGGCGGTGGGGCTGTTATCGGCATCGCTGGCGGCAAGGTTCACCGCCGCGATGCCGGGCTTCGCGGCAATGGTAACCTTCAGGCTGTCGGGGCCGGTCGGGCAGTTGATGTCGGTCAGCTTGGCCTCGGCGTAGGCTACTTCGACATTCAGCGGCAGCTTGACCGACAGCAGGCTGATACCGCCGCCCAGGTTTGGGTTGCCGACGCCGACCGTGACAAGCAGCTTAATGCGCGTTTGCGCGGTGCGAACCACGGTGCCGGCTTCTCCAACCGCCAGCCATGGCGAGGATTGCGGTGGTTCGCCGATGGCGATGGCGAGCGTGGTCGACAGCACCCCGGGAATGGTGGCTCCGAGGGCGACGTCGACCTGTTTTGAACCGTTTGCCAGTCCGGCGGCGGCCGTCAGCATTCCCAAGGCGCTGGCGTCGACGCCGAGGCCGGCGGGCCTTTGGCCGAGGCCCAACTTGCCGACGGAGCCGAGATCGACCAGATGACTGAGCGGGATCTGGACCGTGCTGGTCGACTTGGACGCGATCGTCTGCAGGGCGACCTTGGCCGTGTTGCCAAGCCCAGGCACATTGGCCATGGCCGTGGCGATCTGGCCGACGGTCGCCTTCGATGCCAGCACATCCGAATACGAGACGCCGGTCAGGTTCAGCTGTGTGGCAAGGCCGTCCACGAAGGAGAGCACGCTCACATCCGCGGAGATCAGCGCGTTGTAGTCCATGACACTGAGCGAGATGTTGCTGCCGAGCAGTCCGCCGAGAAGCGCGTTGAGGATACCGCCATCGAGGCTGGCGAGCCTCGATCCGACCGAGAATGTCGCCTGTGGCGTCATGCTGGCGGTGGCTTGGGTGCCGATGACGGGAGTGGGGATCAGGGAACTCGCGAAATAGCGGGCGGGGATCTTCTTCAGGGTGACACGGACGGCATTGTAGGGGGTTATGCTGGCCTGGAAACGCTGGCCCACATTGGCCCCGGATGCCACATATCGCCCGGGCGTGACCGTCACGACGGTTTTGCCGACCGCCGGCTCGATCGTCTGTCCCGAGCTTTGAACGACAACCCCTGGCATGCCGTTGTCGGTCAGCGTGGTAACGACCGCTGTATTGACATTGGTCATGTTCGAGGCGGCGGTGATCGCCGCCAGATCCACCATTGCCTGCGCTTCGCGGCGCTCGGTGTAGATCGAGGCTTCGTCGATGGCCACTGCGGCCAGCGCCAGCGCCACCGGCGCGCTCAATGCCGCCATGACGGTGAAGTTCGCTTTCCTGTCACTCAGCATCAACCGGGCAAGCCGACCGATCCCATTGCACGCATGCAGCAGCATTCAAATGCCCCCGACCCTGATCGTTGACTGGCGCCTGATCGTGGTCCCGGGCATGGCTATGCCCGGGAAAAGGTTCCAGATCGGCAGGTTGCGGGCGTCGTATTGGATGGACACCACGAACTGGCTTCCATCGGCCGTGCTGTCGTTGGCCTGGTAGGTCAACTTGCTGACATCCACGAAGGGATATCCGCCGGCATTGTTGGTGACGAAGCTGGTTACGAGCGTTTGACGTTCGGTCTGGTTCAACCCGGCAATTGCCGTGCGGGCGGCATCCGCTGCGATCTGCTGGATCGAGTTGGCGGCGCCGAAGTATATACCGTATGCAACCATTCCGAGTAGAAGAAGAATGAAAATCGGTGAAAGCAAGGCAAATTCAACCGCAGAGGTACCGCGCTCTTCTTGAAAGTTCCGCATTAGTTGACGGATTTTGGGCAATTTACTTGCTCCGTTACTCATAGCCGCCGCGCGTCTGAAGCTCGAACCGTATAGAAGGTACTCGTAATGTAACCTCAGGTTGCTTAAGAACGCATTAAGACATTCCGGCAAACTGGCATGGCTCCCGATTCGCGGTGAAAAATAGCGTCGAGGTGAAGAAACCAAGTCAAGCTTTTGGTTTCGGCTGGTGTTTCAGCGGCCACACCATAGCTTTCGTCCGCCTTACTTTGGGTGACCCAGAGAGTCTGTTGAAATAAAAATTCTCCGCGTTAGTGTCTGGGCACGAGCCGCAGGACGGGAACCAGCGGCGCGCTCAAAGGGGTCAGATATCGGCTCCAGGGCGTCAACACTTAATAGGCGCGCCAACGGCGGCGCCGACAGGGAGAACTTCATGCTGAAAAACATGCTGAAGGCGACTGTGTTCGCCACGACGATGACGCTGGCCGCCGGGACGTTCTACACGCAGGCCTTTGCCGAGACCGTCTATAACAGGGGCACCGCCGCTGAATCGGAGTCGGTCGATCCGCACAAGACCTCGACGGTTTACGAAGCCAATGTCCTGCGCGACCTGTTCCAGGGCTTGGTCATGCAGGACCAGAAGGCCAATCTCATTCCTGGTGCCGCCGAGAGCTGGACGGTTTCGGACGACGGAACCGTCTATACGTTCAAGCTGCGCAAGGACGGCATGTGGTCGGATGGCAGCCCGGTTACGGCTGACGATTTCGTCTATGCCTTCCACCGGCTGGAGGATCCGGCGACCGGCGCCGAATACGCCTCGATGCTGTATCCGGTAAAGGGTGCGGAGGACGTCAACACCAAGAAGGGCAAGCCTGAGGACATGGGCGTCAAGGCGATTGACGCAAATACGCTGGAGGTCACGCTGAAGGCGCCGACGCCCTACTTCCTGGAGATGCTGACCCACCAGGCGACCTATCCGGTGAGCAAGGCCTCCATCGAAAAGCTCGGCGCCGATTGGATCAAGCCCGGCAATCTCGTTTCGAACGGCGCCTATACGCTGGCCGAATGGGTTCCCAACGATCATATGAAGCTGGTCAAGAACCCGAAATTCTGGGATGCGGCGACCGTCAAGTTCGACGTCGTCAACTACATCCCGACCGAGGACCGCTCTTCGGCGATGAAGCGCTTCGAGGCAGGCGAACTGGACAGCTACGACGACCTTCCGACTGAACAGCTCGCCGATCTCAAGACCAAGTTTGGCGACCAGATCCACGTTGGACCGTATCTCGGCACCTATTATTATGCGATCAAGACCGACAAGGCGCCGTGGGATAATGTAGAGCTGCGCAATGCCATCTCGATGGCGATCGACCGCGACTTCCTCGCCGAAAAAGTCTGGCAGAACTCGATGCTGCCCGGCTATTCAATGGTGCCTCCCGGCATCGAAGGCTACACGCCGGCAATGGCCAAATATGCGGACATGCCGCAGATCGACCGCGAGGATGCGGCCAAGAAGATCCTCGAGAAACTCGGCTATACGCCCGAAAAGCCGCTGAAGATGGAAATCCGCTATAACACGTCGGAAAACCACAAGAACACTGCGGTGGCGATCCAGGAACAGCTGAAGCCGCTTGGCGTCGACGTCACGCTGCTCAACACCGACACCAAGACCCACTACTCCTTCCTCGAGCAGAAGGGCAACTATGATCTGGCACGTGCCGCCTGGATCGCCGATTACAAGGATCCGGAAACCTTCCTCGGCATCTCGCGCAAGGCCAGCGGCAACAATTATTCGGACTACAACAGCCCGGCCTATGAAGCGGCCATGGACAAGGCGGCCGCCGCCGGGGGCAACCCCGAACAGCGCATGAAGGAACTGGCCGACGCCGAACGCATCCTGGTCGACGACGTCGGCCAGATACCGCTCCTCTATTACAGCTACCACGATATCGTCTCCTCGAAGCTGCATGGCTTCGTCGACAACGTGATGGACGTGCATCCGTCGCGCTTCGTCAGCAAGGACTAACCCTGGCCAAGCCACCGCGCCTTCCAGGCGCGGTGGCGATGGTTTGCCATCGCATCGGCCCGGGTACCGGAATTCGATTTCGGCAAATGTCGGTGCGAAGATTTGAAAGCTGGAGCGCGGCCGTCCAACTGGACGCGCGCGGCTCTGGATCAAGCGGGGCACCGATGCTGCGATACGTATTACGGCGGCTTCTGACCGCCATTCCAACGCTGTTCGTCATCGTGACAATGGCGTTTTTCCTGATGCGCGTCGCGCCGGGCGGTCCATTCAACCAGGAGCGGGGGCTCAGTCCCGAGATCAGGGCCAATCTCGAAGCCCAGTTTGGCCTCAACGACCCGCTCTGGCTGCAATTCGTCCACTATCTCGGCAATCTGTTGCGCGGCAATTTCGGCCCGAGCTACAACATGCCGGATTTCACCGTCACCGAACTGTTCGCCAAGGGGCTGCCGATTTCGGTCCAGCTCGGCGCCTCGGCGCTTGTCCTGGCGCTGCTGCTCGGTTCCGTGCTCGGCACCATTGCGGCGCTCAATCAGAACAAGCTTGGCGACTATACGGTGATCGCGCTGGCGACGGCCGGCAGCACCATCCCAACCTTCGTCATCGCGCCGGTGATCCAACTCCTGTTCGGGCTGACCTGGAGGCTGCTGCCGATCGGTGGGTGGGGCGATGGCGCTTTCATCAACAAGGTCGGTCCGGTGCTGACGCTCGCCCTGCCGCAGATCGCCATCGTCGCCCGGCTGATGCGTGGCTCGATGATCGAATCCTTGCGGTCCCACCACATCCGCACGGCGCGCGCGCTGGGCCTGTCCGACTGGTCGGTGGTGGTCAAGCATGCTTTGCGCGGCGCCATCCTGCCGATCGTCTCCTTCACCGGTCCGGCGGCGGCGGCACTGCTGACCGGCTCGGTCATCGTCGAGACGATCTTCTCCATCCCAGGCGTCGGCCGCTATTTCGTCGATGCCGCGCTCAATCGTGACTACACGCTGGTGATGGGAACGGTGGTGGTGATCGCCATCTTTACCATTGTCTTCAACCTGATCGTCGACGTCATGTACGCGGTCGTCGATCCGAGGGTGCGCTATGACTGACATCGCGGCCACAGTCGCCCCCACCGTCATCGGCCGTTCGCTCTGGGGGGATGCCTGGGCGCGGCTCAAGGCCAATCGCGCCGCCATGTTCAGCCTGTATTACCTTGCCCTGATCGGTGTCGTCAGCGTGTTCGGGCCGTGGTTCGTGCCGCATCAATACACCACCATCTATGCCGACTATGTGCGCATGCCGCCAAGCCTGTCAGCCTATCCGAAGGCCGACATGATCGAGACGGCGCTCACCGAAGCGATCAAGCGCATGCGGGTCGACATCAAGGAATGGCGGCAGGAAGGCAACCAGGTCTTCGTCACCGTCAAGTCGACCAGGCCGATCGACGATCGCAACATCCGCTATCTTGACCGATCCGATGCCTTTGACGACACCAAGATCGAGAGCAAGTCGCCGGACGGTCTCGAAGTGACGATGAGCGCCTCGATCAAGCAGCAATATTTCCTGTTCGGCACCGACAACACCGGACGGGACCTGTTGTCGCGCACGCTGATGGCCGGGCGTATATCGCTGGCCATCGGCCTGCTCGCGGGCGTCGTGGCGGTGGTCATCGGCGTGGTCTACGGGGCCGCTGCCGGTTTTGCCGGAGGCAAGGTCGACGAGGTGATGATGCGCATCGTCGACGTGCTCTATTCCTTGCCCTTCATCTTCTTCGTCATCATGCTGGTGGTGTTCTTCGGCCGCAACTTCGTGCTGATGTTCCTGGCCGTCGGCGCCGTGCTGTGGCTCGACATGGCGCGCATCGTGCGCGGCCAGGCACTGTCGATCCGCCGCCAGGAATATGTCCAGGCGGCGGAAGCCATGGGCGTCGGCCAGCGCGGCATCCTGCTGCGCCACGTCATCCCCAACCTGCTCGGCCCGGTGGTCATCTACATGACGCTGCTGGTGCCGCAGGTGATCATCCTGGAAAGCTTCCTATCGTTTCTCGGCCTCGGCGTGCAGGAGCCGATGACCAGCTGGGGCGTTCTGATCTCGGTCGGCGCCAAGAACATCGGCACCGCCAACTGGCTGCTCCTGTTCCCCGCCTTCTTCCTCGTCTCGACGCTGTTTGCGCTGAACTTCGTCGGCGACGGCCTGCGCGACGCACTCGACCCGAGGGATCGCTAAGATGGGGATCGCTAAGATGCGGGTCGATAAAGAGGGGGACCGCTGAGATGGCTGCTTCCGAAACGATCCTCAGCGTCAAGGATTTGCGTGTCCGCTTCCGCACGCTCGACGGCGCCGTCGAGGCGGTCAAGGGCATAAACATCCATGTCAAATCGGGCGAGACCGTTGCCGTGGTCGGCGAATCCGGCTCCGGCAAAAGCCAGACGATGATGGCGGCGATGAGCCTGCTGGCGTCGAATGGCGAAGCGACAGGCAGCGTCGACTATCGTGGCCGCAATCTTCTAACACTCAGCAAATCCGAGCTCAACAAGGTCCGTGGCCGCAAGATCAGCATGATCTTCCAGGAGCCGATGACTTCGCTCGATCCGCTCTATTCAATCGGCAACCAGTTGATCGAACCGATCCGCCGGCATCGGGGCCTGAATGTCGCCGAGGCGCGTGAAGAAGCGCTCAAACTGCTGCGGCTGGTGCATATTCCCGATCCCGAGCGGCGGATGAAATCCTATCCGCACGAAATGTCGGGTGGCCAGCGCCAGCGTGTGATGATCGCGATGGCTCTCGCCAACGACCCTGACATATTGATCGCCGACGAGCCGACGACGGCGCTCGATGTGACCATACAGGCGCAGATCCTGATGCTTCTGGCCGAATTGCAGCGCAAGCTCGGCATGGCGATCGTCTTCATCACCCACGATCTTGGCATCGTCCGCCGCTTTGCCGATCGGGTCTATGTCATGCGCCAGGGCGAGGTTGTCGAGGAGGGGGAGGCGGAGGCCATCTTCGTCAACCCACAGCATGCCTACACGAAAATGCTGCTGGCGGCCGAGCCGACCGGCAGCAAGGCGCCGCCGCCCGCCAACGCCCCAGTGCTGCTCGAAGGCAGGAATGTCGAAGTGACGTTCAGGATCGGCGGCGGGTTTCTTGCTGGCGAACCGCTGATGCTGCGTGCAGTCGATCACATCTCGATCCGGCTGCAGCGCAACCAGACCATCGGCATCGTTGGTGAATCCGGCTCGGGCAAATCGACTCTTGGCCGCGCCTTGCTGCGGCTGTTGCCGAGTGACGGGCTCATCCGTTTCGGCGATCGCGACATTTCCCAAGCCGACAGGCAGGCGATGCGGCCGCTGCGGCGCCAGATGCAGCTCGTCTTCCAGGACCCGTTCGGCTCGTTGTCGCCGCGCATGACTGTCGGCCAGGTCATCACCGAAGGACTTCTGGTGCATGAGCCTGACCTTTCGGGCAAGCAGCGTGATCAACGCGCGGTCGAGGCCTTGCGCGAGGTCGGCCTCGACCCCAACGCCCGCAACCGCTACCCGCACGAATTCTCCGGCGGTCAGCGGCAGCGCATCGCCATTGCCCGCGCCATGATCCTGAAGCCCAGGCTGGTGGTATTGGATGAGCCGACTTCGGCGCTCGATCGCTCTGTGCAGAAACAGATCGTCGAACTGCTGCGCAAGCTGCAGGCGGACCACGAATTGTCCTATCTCTTCATCAGCCACGATCTGTCGGTCGTGCGCGCCATGGCCGACTACATCATCGTCATGAAACAGGGCAAGATCGTCGAGGAAGGGCCGACCGAGGCGATCTTCAGCAATCCGCAGCACGCCTACACACAGACGCTGATGGCCGCCGCGATCGACGTGACGCGATTTCGCCTGAGCGCCTGAACCGGGCTCTGCACCGAGGCGTTGGCTGTCCGCTCAATTCGCGGACCTCTGGCACTTGCGCGCTCGCACGGCGGCAATGGCATCCTGTTGCTGCTTAAGCCGGTCGATCCTGGCTGTTTCACGGTTGGCTACCGCGGTCTTCACGCGTGAGCCGCCGAGCAGCCAGCGTGGAACATTGGTGTTGGCGACCTTGCCGCGCGTGATTGCCGTTTGCGAGATGTCACGGGCGACGTCTCCCATCGCACTGTTGAGGTCGGTGCACGTCATTGAATCGTATTTCGCCGGATCGACGGTTCTGCCGAGCGATGAACAGCCAGCGACGAGAACCAGCGTCATCACAAGAATCAAGGGCGGGGCTGTGGTTGAATTCAAATTCATGTCGCACTCGGCCCGCCGTTTCACTCATTCCATCAGGTCCATCGACCCTAGAGCCGACGGGCCTTTTCGTCAAAATATGCGGCCGCGAAGCAACCTGCCACAGGGTTCGGCCATGCGGGCCGACGGCAGGAACATCCCCAGTCTGAATTGCTATCTGCCGGGTGTGGAGTTCAATCGCTGGCAAACGGAGAGTGCCGGTTCCGGCGACGTCGAGGCGGCTTTCCTAAGCTGCTTCGGCCACCAACGTCGACGGGGGACCGCCGAGCACTGTCTGAGCGATCTCGGCGTCATTTTCATCGACATGCGCCGTCACCAGGACGACGCCCTCGGCCACGTCCTGATCATCCGCCTTCATGGCGTGCAGGGCGAATGTTCCAAACAGACCGCCGGCAACGCCGCCACAGACCGCGCCAGCCACCGCTGTTGGCAATACGCTCGCAGCAACAGGATTGATGCCAACTGCCGCAACGACGCTCAGACATGCCAACCCGCCGGCAGCAGCGCCCAGTACCGATCCCAAAGCGGAAACCCAAACAGATCCTGTCTCGTCATTGTAAGGCCCGATGATCGCGATCTGTACGCGAGGAATTCCGGCCGCCACCAAGTCGCTAGCGACCCGCGTCGCATCGGCGTGGGAATCAAAAAGTCTGCTAATCGTCGGCATGGTCGCTTAACGCTTCGGGCTGTTCAGCAGCGTGTCGGTGAGGAATGACGCGGCAATCAGGTCGTCAACCTCGATTCGGCCCTCGCCGCCCTCCATGATGGCCGCGACCTTCTGGAAGGTCTTCATCTCGTCTTCGGTAATCTGGGCTTGCTGCATCCTGGCCTTGATCTCTGTTACTCGCGTGCTCAGGGCATCGGATCGTTTGGTCTCACGGTTCGACATGCTGCTGCTCTTGGTTTCATCGATCATTTTTGCCCGCCACCCCGAATTTGGGGCAAGCGCATGCGTTTCCAACCTGGACTTCGGTCGGGCAGGGGTCAGACCTAAGTCTGGCTAGGGGCAATTGTCTTGCCGACGGTGCTGCCAAAAGCATGATCAAAGGGCCTCTCGTGGCCCGATTCCTTCAAGAATCGGGCCGGAGATCTGTGGTCAGTACCCGTCGTTCTCGATCACCACGGGATGGTGCCGATGGTGGTGGCGATGGGTGGAAACGGAACCTGTCACGACAACGGTATCGCGGTGATGATGCCGGCGCCCATGGTCGTAGAACGCCACAGTACCATGGCGGCGGTGGTGCAAGCGCTGACCGTCTTCGTTGATGATCTTGACGCTGCCGTGATGTCGATGATGGGTTCTAACAACCACATCGGCTTCGGCTGCCGAAGCCACGACGGGCAGTCCAATGGAAATCGCCAACGCGCACATGATCATTGTTTTCATTGCAATTTCTCCATTTTCTTAATTAGCCCTTCATTGGATTAACTGCCCCTGATCACTTTGGTTCCGGTGGTCCGGCATCGGCCCGAACGTTCACTGGTCATCGCCGGATCTCGTCAACGACGGAACATTAGACGTGCCTGATGGTTTTATTTCTCGCAGCCGGGATCACGATTTGGTGTCTGCTGCGGATCAGTCGGCAAAGACTGGTCGGCCCGCGTTCTCCGCCAGAGGCGCGGGCTTCCCCCAGGCAACAGGAGAGAGATCATGAACAATATCATTTGGCTCGTTGGAGCTGTGGTCATCGTGATAGCGATCTTGAGCTTTTTTGGCCTCCGCTAGCCGGACGCGCGTGCCAGTTGAGATGTTTTCCGGAATCTGTCCGCGAGCGCACGTATGAAGGCATAAAGCGGCCGGTTGACCGTCTGGTTGCTGTCCAGTGCAACAGGCATCGCTGTCGGCCGGCGGGGAGACGCGAGTAATCTCGCTTGAGGGGCAGGTGGAGCGCCGAAGTCGGGATGCGCTAACTCTTTGTTTTTTCTGGTCGGAGTGGCAGGATTTGAACCTGCGACCCCCTCGTCCCGAACGAGGTGCGCTACCAGGCTGCGCTACACTCCGTGACCAGACCGCGGGCTTATAGCCGCCACACTTCGTTCCTGCAAGCGGCATGGCAGCACTTCTGTCGCATTTCATCGGCTTTCGTCGAGCATAGCCCGAAAGGCTCGGATTCCCTCCTGGGATAAACGTGGCTTAAAGCCTTCTGTGCTAAGCCGCAGTCCTCGACAACTCGTAATTTCCGCCACTCGGAGTTTTCCAGTCTTGTCCTTCAGCATCGTTGGCGACGCCCGGCCCAACAGTTTCGAGTTCGAAACCGAAGCGCTGATCAAGCCATCCGGCTTTCGAGAATATGATGCGCGCTGGTGGTTTGGCCATCCCGGCTCCGCGCAACTGCCGGAGCTCAATCTGAATGGCGTCCAGGCGCTCGGAATGGGGCTTGGCACGCTGATCCGCCGTGTCGGTGCCGGTCCCGATATCGTCACCGGGCACGATTTCCGCTCCTATTCGCTTGGCATCAAGCTGGCGCTGGTGTCCGGTTTGATGGCTGCAGGCGCTCGGGTGAGGGACATCGGACTGGCGTTGTCGCCGATGGCCTATTTCGCCCAGTTCGCACTGGACGTGCCTTCGGTCGCTATGGTCACCGCCTCGCATAACGAGAATGGCTGGACCGGCGTCAAGATGGGTGCGGCGCGGCCGCTGACTTTCGGGCCGGAAGAGATGAGCGCGCTGAAGCAGATTGTACTGGCCGGCGATTTCGATCTCGTCGGCGGCGGCTCCTACGATTTCGTTCGCGATTTTCGCGCTACTTATCTCGACGATCTGACCGAGGACAAGCGCATCACCCGAAAGCTGAAAGTGGTCGCCGCCTGCGGCAACGGCACCGCCGGCGCCTTCGCGCCGCAAGCGCTGCAGCGCATCGGCTGCGAGGTCATCCCGCTCGATGTCGAACTCGACCACACCTTTCCGCGCTACAATCCCAATCCCGAGGATATGCAGATGCTGCATGCCATCAGGGACAAGGTGCTTGAGACTGGAGCCGATGTCGGCCTTGGCTTCGACGGTGACGGCGACCGCTGCGGCGTCGTCGACAATGAGGGCAATGAGATTTTTGCCGACAAGGTCGGTGTGATGCTGGCGCGCGATATCTCCAGCCAGCATCCGGGCTCGACCTTCGTCGTCGACGTCAAGTCGACCGGCCTGTTCAACACAGACAGCGTGCTGCGCGCCAACAGCGCCGTCACCGACTACTGGAAGACCGGCCACTCCTACATCAAGCGCCGCGTCGCCGAGCTTGGCGCCGTCGCCGGTTTCGAAAAGTCGGGCCATTTCTTCTTCAACCCGCCGATCGGGCGGGGTTATGACGATGGGCTGGTCACCGCCATTGCCATCTGCCAGATGCTGGACCGCAGCCCCGGCAGTTCGATGGCCGATCTATACCGCGCGCTGCCGCTGACCTTCGGCACGCCGACCATGTCGTCGCACTGCGCGGACGATGTGAAGTATGGCGTTGTCGAGCGGGTGGTTGCCGACTTTCAGGCCATGAAGCGGGATGGAACGGTTTTTGCGGGCCAGAAGATCGCCGACCTCATCACCGTCAACGGTGCGCGCGTTGTCGCGGACGACGGCACCTGGGGACTGGTGCGCGCCTCGTCGAACAAGCCGGAACTGGTCGTGGTCGTCGAAAGCCCGGTGTCGTCGCAGCGTCGACGGGAGATGTTCGAGGCTGTCGACACCGTGCTGCGCCGCAGCCCCGAGGTGGGCGCCTACAACCAGACCTTTTGAATGGTGGTTGAATGACCGAGCGGATTGTCAGTTTTGTCATGAGCGGCGGGGTCGGCTCGCGGTTGTGGCCGCTGTCGCGCGAGGACAATCCCAAGCAGTTCCACGATCTGTCCGGCGACGGCTCGATGCTGGCCAAGACCTTGCGCCGGCTGACGGCCCGGCCGGAAGGCGAAACGCCGATCTTCCTGATTGCCGCGGAGCGCCATGCCGACCGCGTTCACGCCGATCTTGCCGGCCTCGACCTCGCCGGCGGCGGGCCGCTGTTCGAGCCGACCGGGCGCAACACAGCCGCCGCCGTCGCACTGGCGACGCTGCGCACACTGTCCGAGTTCGGCGACAGCCTGGTGCTGGTGGTGCCGTCGGACCATGAGATATCGACCCCGCGCCAGTTCTGGCAGAGCGTCGAAGCCGGCACCGAGGCAGCGCGTAGCGGCCGGCTGGTGGTGTTCGGCATCAGGCCGACACAGCCCGAGACCGGCTACGGCTATATCGAGGTTGCGGCCGAAAGCGGCGGCATCTTCGACGTGTCGCGCTTCGTCGAAAAGCCGGATCTTGCGACTGCGCAAAGCTATCTCAAGGCCGGAAATTTCTACTGGAACACCGGTATCTTCCTTTTTCGCGCCAGCGCCATGCGTGATGCCTTCATAGCGTTCCAGCCGGATATCTGGCAGGCCACCGAAGCAGCGTACAAGGCAGCGACATCGGATTTGTCCGGCCTTTACATGCCGCTAGAACTCTACGCCGCCATTCCGTCGAACTCGATCGACTACGCCATCATGGAGCGGGCAAAAGACATCGCGATGGTGCCGGCCGGCTTCCGCTGGAACGATCTCGGCTCATGGCAGTCGCTGCTCGATGTCGGCCCCGCCGACGACCGGGGCAATGTCATCATCGGCGACGTCGTCGCCATCGATTGCGAGAATTCCTACATTCGCAGTGACGGCCGCCTGCTGTCGGCGATCGGCATGAAGGACATCGCCATCGTTTCGACATCGGATGCCACCTTCGTCGCTCCGGTCAGCCACAGCCAACACGTCAAGAAGATCGTCGAGCAGCTCGAAAAATCGGGTCGCCTGGAAACCAGGTTCACGCCGGCGCATGACCGCGTCATCGAAAGCGGCGCCTGGCGGCGGCGCGTGCATCACTGGCTGTTTCAGGAGACCTTGCCGCTGTGGTCGACATCGGGCGTCGACGAACGCCATGGCGGCTTTCACGAAGCGCTTGGCCTGGACGCTTCGCCGTTGATGAAGCCCAAGCGCATGCGCACCACGGCGAGGCAGGTCTATGCCTTCGCCGTTGCCCGGGCGCGCGGCTGGGACGGTCCGGCCGACCGGCTGATCAGCCACGGCATCGCCTTCATGGCCGGCAAGGGCCGCACCGACAAGGGCGGCTGGGTTCGGACGCTGAATGTTGACGGTTCGGTTGCCGACGCCACCGAGGATGCCTACGATCATTCCTGCGTGCTCCTGGCACTGGCGCATGCGCATATGTCTGGCAATCCCGACGCCTTGCGCCTCGGCGAGGAAACCTTCGCCTTTCTCGATGCGCATCTCGAAGACAGCCGCATGACCGGCTTCCTTGAGACATCGGATGGCAAAGGCGAGCGCCGCTCCAACCCGCATATGCACCTGCTTGAGGCCTTCCTCGCCTGGCACCAGGCGACCGGCGAGCGCGCCCATCTGCGCCGCGCAGCGCGCATCATCGACCTCTTCCGCAGTCATTTCTTCGATCCGGAAAGCTGGACGCTTGGCGAGTATTTCGATGCCGAATGGAAACCATCCGCCGGCGAGAAAGGCTCGTGGACCGAGCCTGGCCACCATTTCGAATGGGCCTCTTTGTTGGTCGATTTCGCCGGGCGCAGCGGCCAGGCCGAGTTGAGCGGCTTTGCCAGGAAACTCTACGCCTCGGCCATCGCCAATGGCCTCAACCGCGCCACCGGGCTTGCCTATGGCGCCGTCTCGCGGCAGGGCCTGCCGCTCGACCTGATATCGCGCAGCTGGCCGCAGGCCGAAGCCGTGAAGGCGGCGATCGCACTGGATGGCTCGGGCGGCCCCGATCTGAAGCCCGAGATCGAAGCGCGCGTCGGCCGGCTGTTCCGCTGGCACATCGACCCGGCGCCGCTCGGCCTGTGGATCGACCGCATCGACGAGCGCGGCCGCTCACTGGCATCGGACGTTCCGGCCAGCATCTTCTATCATCTGGTCTGCGCGCTGACCCAGTATCTGGACAGCACGGCCGACCTGAAGGCGTAAGGGCAGCCTCAGTACGGGCTCGCCACATCCCCGGTCTCGACATAGATCGACTTCAGCTGCGAATAGAGCGCCAGTGCGGCCAGTGAATTCTCACGCCCGATGCCTGACTGTTTGAAGCCGCCGAACGGGATTTCCACCGGCGTCAGATTATACGCGTTGATCCAGCAGGTGCCGGCCTGCAGTTCGGCGATGACGCGGTGGGCGCGCGGCAGGTCGCGCGTGAAGACGCCGGCAGCGAGGCCGAATTCGGTGTCGTTGGCGCGGTCGATCACCTCGTCCTCGCCGTCGAATTTCAACACGCTCATCACTGGTCCGAAAATTTCTTCACGGGCGATGCGCATGCCATCGGTCACGCCGGTGAACACCGTCGGCTCGACGAAGAAGCCGCCCTGAAAGCCCTGCAGCGAAGGCACATTGCCGCCGCAAGCAAGCGTCGCTCCATCCTGCTTGCCGATCTCGATATAGCCGGCCACCTTGTCGTGCTGCGCCTTGGAGACCAGCGGTCCCATCTGGGTTTCGGGATCGAGCGGGTCGCCGATGCGGATTTTCTTGGTCCGCTCTATCAGACGGTCGACAAAGCGGTCGTGGATGCCGCTCTGCACGAAGACGCGCGTGCCGTTGGAGCAGATCTGTCCGGTCGAATAGAAATTGCCGAGCATGGCGCCGCCAATGGCGTTCTCGATGTCGGCATCGTCGAACACGATCAGCGGCGACTTGCCCCCGAGTTCCATCGTCGCGTGCTTCATCTTCGAGCCGGCAAGCGACAGCACCTTGCGGCCGGTCGGCACCGAACCGGTCACCGAGACCTTGGCGACGACATCGTGGCCGACAAGCCCGGCGCCGACATCGCCATAGCCCTGCACAACGTTGAACAAGCCGTCGGGTAGCCCCGCTTCGCTGTAGATCTCGGCCAGTGCCAGCGCCGACAGCGGCGTGTTTTCCGACGGCTTGAACACCATGGCATTGCCCATGGCGAGCGCCGGTGCCGATTTCCAGCCGGCGATCTGGATCGGGTAGTTCCATGCGCCGATGCCGACACAGACGCCGAGCGCTTCGCGCCTTGTGTAGGCGAAGGGTCCGCCGAGATCGACCGACTCGCCGTTGTAGGCGGCAACGGCACCGCCGAAATATTCAAGGCAGTCCGCAGCCGAGGGCGCATCCGCCACCAACGTTTCCTGGATCGCCTTGCCGGTGTCCAGCGTCTCGATGCGAGCGAGGTCGGCGTTGCGGGCGCGTAATATGTCGGCGGCGCGGCGCAGGATGCGCCCGCGCTCGACCGGCTTCAGCCGCGCCCAGGCGGGCTGCGCCGCCCGCGCGGCCTCGACGGCGAGTTCCAGCACGTTCGGCGTTGCCGAACGCAGCATGGCGATGGTCTCGCCGGTTGCCGGATAGATGACCGGCAGCGGGGCGCCGCCTTCGTCCTCGATGTAGCGTCCGTTGACATAGTGCGATGCCGTGGGCTGAGCGCGCATGGAAGTCTCCAGATTGTCTTTCGCGGCATGCGGATCGTGCAGTCACACGATCATGCTCTATCTGTCCGACGCCTGCCAGCGCGGATTGATCCATGGTTCCTGGTTGGACGGCGCCAGCGGCGTGCGGCCAAGGATGTGATCGGATGCCTTCTCGCCGGTCATGATCGACGGCGCATTGAGATTGCCGTTGGTGACGCGCGGGAAGATCGAGGAATCGGCGACCCGCAATCCTTCGACGCCGATGACCCGGCACTCCGGATCGACGACGCTCATCACGTCGTCGGCGCGGCCCATCTTGCAGGTGCCGCAAGGATGGTAGGCGCTCTCCGCGTGATCCCGGATGAAGATGTCGAGATCGTCGTCCGACTGCACGTGGCTGCCCGGCGATATCTCCTTGCCTCGATAGGGATCGAACGCCGACTGGCCGAAGATCTCGCGGGTCAGCCGGATGCAGTGGCGGAACTCCGCCCAGTCGTCTGGATGCGACATGTAGTTGAAGTGGATCATCGGTTTCGATTTCGGGTCCGGCGAGCGCAGCGTCACCGACCCCCGCGACTTCGAGCGCATCGGTCCGACATGCGCCTGGAAGCCGTGCGACTTGGCCGCCGCCTTGCCGTCATAGCGGACTGCCGCGGGGATGAAATGGTACTGGATGTCGGGGTAGTCGACGCCGGCACGCGATCGCACGAAGGCCGCCGCTTCGAAATGGTTGGTGGCGCCTAGCCCGTTCTTGAGGAACAGCCACTGCGCCCCGATGAGCGCTTTCGAGAACGGATTCAGCACCGAATTGAGCGTGATCGGCAGCAATGATTCCTGCTGGATGTAGAGCTCCATATGGTCCTGCAGGTTGCGGCCGACGCCGGGCCTGTCGGCCACCACCGGAATGCCGTTTTCGCGCAGATGCTCGGCCGGACCGATGCCGGACAGCATCAGGATCTTGGGCGAATTGATCGACGATGCGGCGACGATTACCTCACGTCGCGCCTTAACGACCTGAATCTGTTTGTGAGCTTCGATCTCGACGCCGATGGCGCGCTGATTCTCGATGATCACCCGCCGCGCAAAGCCCTTGACCAGACTGACGTTTTTGCGCTTCAGCGCCGGCTTCAGATAGGCTGATGCCGCCGACCATCGGCGGCCGCCGCTGATGGTCTGCTCCATCGGCCCAAAACCTTCCTGCTTGGAACCGTTATAGTCCTCCGTCAGTTCGAACCCGGCCTGGCGGCCAGCCTCGACGAAGGCGCCATAGAGCGGATTTTTACGCGAGCCGCGCTGCACATGCAGCGGCCCGCCGTGCCCGCGCCAGCCATCCTCGCCGCCATCCGAATCCTCCATGCGCTTGAAATAGGGGAGCACGTCGGCGAAGCCCCAGCCGGCCGCACCCTCTTCGGCCCAATGGTCGAAGTCGCGGGCGTGGCCGCGCACATAGACCATGCCGTTGATCGAGGACGAGCCGCCGATAACCTTGCCGCGCGGTGTCGCCAGCACACGGCCGCCGAGATGCGGCTCCGGCTCGCTGGCAAAGCCCCAGTCGTAGAGGCTCATGTTGAGCGGGATCGACAGCGCCGACGGCATCTGGATCAGCGGCCCGATATCGCTGCCGCCGAATTCGATGACGATGACCGAATGCTTGCCGTCTTCCGACAGGCGATAGGCCATGGCCGAGCCGGCCGAGCCGGAGCCGATGATGACGAAATCCGCTTCAAGCATGGTTCATATGCGCCATGAAATCGGCGAGCGAGACATTGCCGCCGGTAGCCACAACAAGGACGGTCTTGTCCTTCACATCCACCTTGCCGCCGAGCAATGCCGCGATCGACGCCGCCCCCGACGGTTCGAGCACCAGCTTCATGCGCTCGAAGGCGATCCGCATCGCGCGCCGCACCGATTGGTCGTCGACGGTGATGCCGTGAACACCCGCCGTCTTGACCGCGGCAAACGGAGCATCGCCCGGCCGTCGCGACATCAAACCGTCGCAGATCGATTTCGGCCCGATCGGCATCGTCTCGATGCTGCCATGCGCCAGCGACGAGCCCATGCCATTGAAACCTTCCGGCTCGACGCCGATGATCTCTGTGGCGGGCGACAGATAATGGAAGGCGAGCGAAACGCCGCCGATCAACCCACCGCCACCGACCGAGCAGAACAAGAGGTCGGCGCTGGCACCTTTGGCTTCGAGTTGGTCAAGCGCTTCGAGGCCGGCGCCCGCCTGGCCGGCGACGATCTCCGGATCGTCGAATGGATGCAGCAGCGCCAGGCCCTCTGTCTCGGCGATCTCGCGCGCCTTGGCGGCGGCGACTTCCTCCCGCGCGCGCTCGCCATGGTCGGTCAGCACGACGCGGGCGCCATAGCCCGCCGTGGCATCACGCTTGGCGGCCGGTGCGTCGATCGGCATGACGATGGTGACGGGAACGCCAAGCGCCTGGCCGGCAGCCGCCAGCCCTTGCGCGAAATTGCCGGAGGAGTAGGCGACGACGCCCTTCTTCGCTTCGTCAACTGAAAGCTGCTTCAGGCGCCAATAGGCGCCGCGCACCTTGAATGAGCCGGCCCATTGCAGCGATTCCGGCTTGATGAAGACGCGGGCGGCGCCGGTCTCGCGGGCTAGTGCCGTCGATTCCAGCAGCGGCGTGATCTGCGTCGCCCTGGAGGTGACGGCATAGGCCTGCTTGAGATGGTCAAGGGAGGGGACGAGAAGGTCTGACATCATTCGCCTCGCGGATACCGTTTGCTCTCTTCGAGATTGTCGAGGTTCATGTGATTGCGCATGTAACGCTCGGACGCCTTTTGCAGGGGTTGGAAATCCCAGGGGTAATAGGCGCCGTTGCGCAGCGCCGGATAGACGACCCAGCGGCGCGCCTGGCTTTCGCGGACAGCGGCGTCGAAGCCGGCCATGTCCCAGCGTGTCTGGACCTTGTCCATGAATGCCGCCACCAGGCCCGCATTGGCCGCGTCGTCGGCCAGATTGTCCCGTTCGAGCGGATCGGCTTCGAGATCGAACAGTTGCGGCGGATCGAGCTCGCAATGGACGAATTTGTATCTGCCGTCGCGGATCGCCACCAAAGGCGCATTGGACCCTTCGGCGGCATACTCCATCAACACCGGCGCGGTGCGCTCGATGCCCTCGGTGAGCGGCAGCAGCGACTGGCCGTCGGTCCACGGCGCGATCGCAGCGATGTCGATGCCGGCGAGATCGCAAAGCGTCGGCGCCACGTCGAGATTGGAGACCGGCGTCTCGATCAGCCCGGCGCGAACGCCCTTGCCGGCAATCATCAGCGGCACCCGCGCCGAACCCTCGAAGAAGCTCATCTTGAACCACAGGCCGCGCTCGCCGAGCATGTCGCCGTGATCCGAGCAGAACAGGATGATTGTGTCGTCCGCCATGCGTGTACGCTCGAGAACGTCCAGGATCTCGCCCAGCTTGTCGTCGACATAGGAGATGTTGGCGAAATAGCCCTGCCGCGAACGACGCACCTGCTCCGGTGTGATCTCGAAAGAGGGATAGTCGCTGGCGTGGTACAGCCGCCGGGAATGCGTATCCTGCTGGTCATACGCGATGAACCCGGTTTCCGGGTCCAGCGCCCGGCAATGCTCATAGAGATCCCAATACTGCTTGCGCGCGACATAGGGATCGTGCGGATGCGACAGCGAGACAGTGAGGCACCAAGGCCGATGGTTCGCATCGTCCTGTTCGCGCGAAAGCTGATAGAGCTTCTGCGTGGCCAGGAACACGACCTCGTCGTCATACTCCATCTGGTTGGTGATCTCGGCGACGCCTGCACCGGTCACCGAGCCCAGATTGTGATACCACCAGTCGATACGCTCGCCGGGCTTGCGGTAATCCGGCGTCCAGCCGAAATCGGCTGGATAAATGTCGGTCGTCAGCCGCTCCTCGAAACCATGCAACTGGTCCGGCCCAACGAAATGCATCTTGCCCGACAGGCAGGTGTAGTAGCCGGCGGCGCGCAAATGATGGGCAAAGGTCGGGATCGATGAGGCGAATTCGGCGGCATTGTCATAGACGCCGGTGCGCGACGGCAATTGCCCGCTCATGAACGAGGCACGGCCCGGCGCGCAGAGCGGCGAGGCCGTGTAGTTGTTGGCAAAGCGCGCCGAACGCGCGGCCAACGCTTTCAGATGCGGTGTATGCAGAAACTCCGCCGGTCCGTCCGGAAACAGGGTTCCGTTGAGCTGGTCGACCATGACGATCAGGAAATTGGTTCGCTTCATTGTCACTGTTTGCGCCGCTCGCCAAGTTTGGTTTCGAGATAGTCCTCGACCAGCGCGATCGCGGTCGCGGCATCGGGCACGCCGTCTTTCAGCGCCCGCCTGATGTAGAGCCCGTCGATCATCGCCGCGGTCGCTTCGGCGGCGCGGTCGGCTTCGGCTCTGGGCAAGATCCCGGTCAGCCGCTCATCAGGTTCGAGTGCAGCCGCCGCGCGTAGACCTTGAGCAGCCGGCGCAAGGCCGATGATTTCTGCGCCTCGACATAGAAGGCGAGCCAGGCGGCGATGGTTTCCGGCTGGAACTGGATGTCGGAGAAATTGACAGCGACCACCGCCGAGACCCTTTCGCGCGCGCTATTGGCCGAGCCAAGGGCGCGCAACGTATCGGCTGTAAGCTCCGCCAGTATGTGCCGCATCGTCGCCAAGAGCAGCTCGTCCTTGGCACCAAAATAATGATGGGCAAGGGCGGACGACACGCCGGCGCGTCCGGCGATCTCGGACATGGTCACGTCGAGCGAACCGCGCTCGCCGATCGCCGAGATCGTCGCGTCGATCAGCGCCTTGCGGCGCAGCGGTTCCATTCCGATTTTCGGCATCTCGCCATGATCCTTTGAGAGAACAGGATTATTTTTTATTGACGCGTCAATCAACAAAAAAATCGGCCGCGATCTCGGCTGTACCAAGCGATTGTACGCCTCCAGCCCTTCACGAAACCGGCACGATTGTTTATCTTTGAACAATAGATGCGAAATGCGCCGTGAGCCGACATGCCAGGCCGGCGCCAAGGATGGAGACCGCCATGACCGCATGCATCGTCGGATGGACGCATTCGCGCTTCGGCAAGCTTGAGGGCGAAACGCTCGAAAACCTCATCGTCAAGGTGGCAACGGACGCGCTCGACCATGCCGGCATCGGTCCCGACGAGGTCGACGAGATCGTGCTCGGCCACTTCAACGCCGGTTTTTCGGCGCAGGATTTCACCGCCAGTCTGGTGCTTCAGGCCGACGACCGGCTGCGCTTCAAGCCGGCGACGCGTGTCGAGAACGCTTGCGCCACCGGATCGGCGGCGGTCCGCCAAGGCATCCGCGCCATCGACGCGAATGCCGCTCGCATCGTGCTGGTGGTCGGCGCGGAGCAGATGACGACGACGCCGGGGCCGGAGATCGGCAAAAACCTGCTCAAGGCGTCCTATCTGCCCGAGGACGGCGAGACACCCGCGGGTTTCGCCGGCGTCTTCGGCAAGATCGCGCAGGCCTATTTCCAGCGTTATGGCGATCAGTCGGATGCGCTGGCCATGATTGCCGCCAAGAACCACAAGAACGGCGTCGACAATCCCTATGCGCAGATGCGCAAGGATTTCGGCTATGAGTTCTGCCGCCAAGAGAGCGAGAAGAACCCCTTCGTTGCCGGTCCTCTGAAGCGCACCGACTGCTCGCTGGTCTCCGACGGCGCCGCCGCCCTTATCCTTGCCGACACCGCCACGGCACTGAAGATGCGCCGTGCCGTTGCCTTCCGCGCCAACGAACATGTGCAGGATTTCCTGCCGATGTCGAAGCGCGACATTCTGACCTTCGAAGGCTGCGAGCAGGCCTGGAACCGGGCGCTGAAATCGGCCGGCGTGACGCTCGACGATCTGTCCTTCGTCGAAACGCATGACTGCTTCACCATTGCCGAACTGATCGAGTACGAGGCGATGGGCCTTGCCAAGCCGGGAGAGGGGGCGAAGCTGGCGTTGGACGGCACAACGGCCAAGGATGGTCGCCTGCCGGTCAATCCGTCCGGCGGGCTGAAGGCCAAGGGCCATCCGATCGGCGCCACTGGCGTGTCCATGCATGTCTTGACCGCCATGCAGCTTGTCGGTGAGGCCAGCGGCATCCAGGTGCCGGGCGCAAAACTGGGCGGCATCTTCAATATGGGCGGTGCGGCGGTCGCCAACTACGTTTCCATTCTCGACCGGATCAGATAAACCGCCCGCATTTGCGGGAGGTGACATGACAAATCCGGTTCTGATCGAAGTCTTGCGCGGCGCGATCGTCGAGAGCGCGCATCGCGGCTCAGTCGCGGTCTTCGATGGCGACGGCAAGCCCGTGTGGGAGATCGGCGATACGGCCAAGCCGGTGTTTCCGCGCTCGGCGGTCAAGGCGATCCAGGCCTTGCCGTTGGTCGAAAGCGGGGCGGCGGATGCCTATGGTTTCGGCAACCGCGAACTGGCGCTCGCCTGCGCCTCCCACTCGGGCGAGCCGGCACATGTCGACCTTGCGCGATCCATGCTGGCCAAGGCTGGGCTGGACGGATCGGCGCTCGAATGCGGCACGCATTGGCCATCCAATCATGACGCCGAGATTGCGCTCGCCCGCGCCGGCGGCTCGCCGAACGCCTTGCACAACAATTGTTCCGGCAAACATTCCGGCTTCCTCTGCACCTGCGTCCACGCCGGCATTGCGCATCGCGGCTATGTCAAGCCGGGACACGGCCTGCAGGACATGGTGCGCGACGCCATGCAGTCGGTGACGGGCGCTGTCCATGGTGAGGACCAGCGTGCCATCGACGGCTGTTCGATCCCGACCTACGCGGTGCCGCTCAGGAGCTTCGCGCTCGGCTTTGCCCGCATGGCCACGACATCAGGTTTTGGCCCAGAGCGAGCCAAGGCTGCAAAGCGGCTGCTTTCCGCCTGCATGGCCGAGCCCTTCTTCGTTTCCGGCAGCGGCCGCGAAGACGTCGCGTTGATGGAGGCCGCACCAGGGCGGATTTTCACGAAGGGCGGCGCCGAAGGCGTCCATTGTGCCGCAATTCCGGAACTTGGCCTCGGCATCGCACTCAAATGCGATGATGGCGCCGGCCGCGCCGGCGAAGCCATGGTTGCCGCCGTCCTTGCCAAACTGTTGCGTGCCGACGAGGCCTTGGCGGCGAAGCTGCTCGAATTGGCAAACACGCCCATCGAAAATCGCAACGGTGCCAAAGTCGGAGCGCTGAGGCCGACGGCAACTCTCAAGTGACGTGATTGCGCTCGACGGTCAGATGCGCGTAGCCGCTACCGTTTGACGAGGCGAGATCGCCTGTCGCGGGCTCCGCCCAGCGCTGGCCGACAACCGCACCGTTCAGCGCGCCGTCGATGACATTGTCTGAAATGACGGCCGTACCGGCGCCCTCGACCACGGATACGACGATCCCGGTTCCTGCCTTGCGGATGATGTTGCCGGTGGCGACGACATTGCGCAGGTACGGGCCCCAGCCGATCTGCATGCCATAGAGTGGCGCGTTCTCGATGACATTGTTGGAAACGGTGGTGTCGGCCTCAACGCCGATGCCGACGCCAAATCCCGGCGAGTCGGCGGGGTAGGGGCCGCTGGTCGACAGATTGCGCACGATGTTGCCGGAACAGACGCCCATGCGGCCGCCTTCGTTGAAATTGACGATCGAGATGCCGTTGGCGGCGCCGTCGACGATGTTGTTGCTGATGATGGCGCCTTCGAACGAGAACTCGGAATAGATCGCCGTTTCGCCAGAGCGCGAGCAGGTGTTGCCCGATATCTGCAGGTTGCTGGCGCTGTTGGCGCGGATGGCCGAGAAGGCGCAGTCCGAGACGATGTTGCCCGAGATGACGACATTGCCGGCGCGAAAGGCATTGATGCCGTTGCCGTTCTGCCCGGTTCCGCCGCTGCGTGCCTGGATCCCTTGGACGCGGTTGCCGGTGACCATGGTGCCGTCTTCGGCCACCTGCCAGCGGTGTACGAGGATGCCGCCATTGGCGCAGTCGGAAACGGTGTTGCCCGTGATGGCCAGCCCGCCGGCTTCGACCGAATAGATGCCGGCATCGGCGGCGCCCGATATCTCACAGCGCTCGATCCGGCCGATCGCGTGTTCCAGCGCCAGCCCGTTCTTGCCGCTGCCGGTGATCTGGCAATTGTCGATGGCGAGGTGCGCGACACGGCGCAGATCGAGCAGCCCTTGCGTGTAATCGCCCATCGCACGGTTCGCACCATCGAAGACCAGTCCGCTAAGTTCGATATGGTCGGCCTGTTCGGCCATGAACAGGTGGCCGTCACCGCCGTAAACGATGCGCGTCGCGCCCGGCACGCCGGAAAGACGTACGCGGCCGGGCAGCGAAAGATTGGAGACGACATAGGTGCCGGGCGGCAGGAACACCGGCATGTCGCGGCTGTTTGCGTCACGCAGCAGTTTGGCGAAGGCCTTGCTCTGATCGTCTGATGTGCCGGGCTGCACGCCGAGTTCGGTGGCATTGATCGAGCCGCGCATCGAGGCTTTCTCGATGCCGCTCAAGCTTGCGGCTACCGCCTTGCCGAGCGCAAGGCCCATGACGGCAAAGCCGGCGGTTCCAGTCAGCAGCGTTCGTCTGTTCAACATCGGCACAGAATCCCAGCGTTCAACCTTGGCGTCGCAGGAATCGTGCCAGACGGTTTGCCTCTCCTCTGGACGGAAACGACAATGGCTTGTCGAGCAGCCTCTGCGGGCCTAAGTTCAGGAAATGAGCAGAGCTTTCACCCGCGAGGAAGACAGCGAAAATGCCATCGCCGGTGTCGGTGAGCGGCCGGTCAGCCAGCATCGCAATCTGGTGACGGAACGCGGCCTGGCGCAGATCGAGGAAAATCTGGCCGATCTGCGCGACATACTGGCGAAGGCCGAACGCAAAGCCGACCGCGAGCGCATAGCGGTCGTGTCGCGCGATCTGCGTTACTGGACCGCCCGGCGCGAAAGCGCCGAACTCTCGGTGCCGGAGCCGGGCAGTGACGTTGTGCGCTTCGGCATGGGCGTCACGATCGAGAGCGATGACGGCAAGAAGGTGCATTGGAAGATCGTCGGCGAGGACGAGGCTGATCCCACCAAGGGCAGCATTTCGCATGTTTCGCCAATGGCTGTCGCCCTGTTCGGCAAGAAGATCGGCGACTTGGCCAGCGTCAACGGCAAGGAATGGGAAATCGTCAAGCTCTCCGAGAGCTAGGACGTCTCAAATCCGCCGCACTGATTGGCGCGTCATTTGGCGAGTTTCTGAAGCCCGACCCGATATTTGTCCATGACCTCGCGCGCGGCCTTCATCTGCCGTTCGAACCTGTCGGCCACCGGTCTTAAAATGATGCCGTGATCAGTTTCGATGATCTGGAGCTGATCGCCCGATTGCAGATTCAAGCTGTCCAGCATTCCCGTGGCAAGATCAGGGCATCTGATCCGTCGTCGAGCTTGTGGATGGTCGTCTTCACGGTTACCGCACCTTGGTTGCAGTGTCAGTCTAGCACAACCTTTTCAGAGATGCAGCAGTCCTAGTCCGTGGCCAGCAGGCGGTCCAGCAGGCGATCCGCTGCCTCTGGAATGACTGTGCCCGGCGGGAAGATTTCCGCAGCGCCGGCTTGCCGCACCGCGTCATAGTCCTGCGGTGGGATGACGCCGCCGGCGACGATCAGCATGTCGCCGCGGCCGAGCTTTTTAAGCGCGTCGCGCAGTTCCGGGATCAGCGTCAAATGTCCCGCCGCCAGCGACGAGGCGCCGACGATGTGGACGTCCTGTGCGACCGCCAGCCTGGCGATCTCATCCGGTGTCTGGAACATCGCGCCGACGGTGACGTCGAAGCCGAGATCGGCGAAGGCCGTAGCGATGACCTTCTGGCCACGGTCGTGGCCGTCCTGGCCCATCTTGGCGACGAGAATGCGCGGCTTGCCGCCGGTCTTCTTCTCGAAGGCGTCAAGCTTGTCCTGCAGCCCGTCGACCACGGGATGATCGCCAAGCGCCTTGCGATAGATGCCGGAAATGGTCTGCACCGTAGCGACGTGGCGCCCAAACGCCCTTTCCAACGCGAATGAAATCTCGCCGACCGTTGCATTGGCGCGCGCGGCTCGGATGGCGAATTCCAGCAGGTTTTCATTGCCTTGCGCGGCACGGGTCAGCGCATCGAGTGCGCTTTCGACGGCGGCGACATCGCGCGTGCCCTTCAGCCGTTGCAGCTTCGACAATTGCCGGGCCCTGACCTCGGCATTGTCGATCTTCAGCACGTCGACCTCGATGTCGGTCTCGGGCCGATGGGCGTTGACGCCGACCAGCATCTGCTCGCCGGAATCGATCCGCGCCTGCGTGCGCGCGGCAGCTTCCTCGATGCGCAGCTTGGGAATGCCCTGTTCGGTCGCCGCCGCCATGCCGCCGAGCGCCTCGACCTCCTCGATATGAGCAAGCGCGCGCGCCGCCAGATCATGCGTCAGCCGTTCAAGATAGGCCGAACCGCCCCACGGGTCGATGATGCGCGTGGTGCCGGATTCCTTTTGCAGGATGAGCTGGGTGTTGCGGGCGATCCGCGCCGAATGGTCGGTCGGCAGCGCCATCGCCTCGTCGAAGGAATTGGTGTGCAGCGATTGGGTGTGGCCCTGCGTTGCAGCCATTGCCTCGATCATGGTGCGGACAATGTTGTTGTAGGGATCCTGCGCCGTCAGCGACCAGCCAGAAGTCTGGCAATGGGTGCGCAGCGACAACGAGCGCTCGTCCTTGGGCGAAAAATTCTTCTGCATCAGGGTCGCCCACAACAGGCGCGCGGCCCGCAGCTTGGCGACTTCCATGAAGAAATTCATGCCGATGGCCCAGAAGAAGGACAGGCGCGGCGCAAAGCGGTCAATGTCGAGGCCCGCCGCGACGCCGGCGCGGGCATACTCGATGCCATCGGCGATCGTATAGGCGAGTTCAAGGTCGGCCGTCGCGCCGGCCTCCTGCATGTGATAGCCGGAGATCGATATCGAATTGAACTTCGGCATGTTCTTCGATGTGTACGAGAAGATGTCCGACACGATCCGCATCGAGGGTTTCGGCGGATAGATGTAGGTGTTGCGGACCATGAACTCTTTCAGAATGTCGTTCTGAATGGTGCCGGCGAGATCTTTCTGCGCAACGCCCTGTTCTTCCGCCGCGACAATGTAGAGCGCCATGATCGGCAGCACCGCGCCGTTCATCGTCATCGATACCGTCATCTCGCCGAGCGGAATGCCGTCGAAGAGCTGCCGCATGTCGAGAATGGAATCGATGGCGACGCCAGCCATGCCGACATCGCCGGCAACGCGCGGATGATCGCTGTCATAGCCGCGATGCGTGGCGAGATCGAAGGCGACCGACAGGCCCTTCTGGCCGGCGGCAAGGTTGCGTCGGTAAAATGCATTGGATTCTTCGGCCGTCGAGAAGCCGGCATATTGCCGGATGGTCCAGGGCTGCTGGACATACATGGTCGGGTAGGGGCCGCGCACGAAGGGCGGCAGGCCGGGATAGGTGTCGAGATGCGGCAACCCCTTGAGGTCGCTTTGATTGTACAGATGCTTGGCGACGAGCCCTTCCGGCGTGGTCCGCTGGCCTTTGACCTCGACGGGAGCGCGGCGTGGCGGGACCCAGCCGATCTGGCCGAAGTCCGGGATCAAGAGCCGGCTCCGATCGATTGGTCGATGCGGACTGGAAACAGCGCCTCGCAGACGGCAACGCCTTCGGTGAAGGCCGGCCGCCGTTCCGCCGCCAGCGTCTCGACCGGACGTTCGTCTTTCGATGGATAGAGCGTGGTGCCGATGATGGCCCGTTGGCCTGTGCGGTAGGCTGCATTGCGCTGCTCCGCAGCTGCGTGGACGCGCTTCTGGATGCGTCCGTCCTGAAGGCTGGACAGGACACCGCCCTCGGCTTCGATCGTCTGCAATTCCGTCCACGCCAACTCGCACAACTCCGCGGTCAACGCCTCGACGGCGCCGGAACCATAGGCGGGATCGGTGACATGATCGATATGGCTTTCATTGGCCATGATCAGCTGCGTGTTGCGGGCAACACGACGGGCAAAACCCGCCGGCAGACCATGCGCGATCGTGTGCGGCAGGATGGAGATCGAATCGGCGCCGCCGCACGCCGCGGCAAAGCATGCAATGGTGGTGCGCAGGATGTTGGTCTCCGGATCCATCGCCGTCATCATGCGAAACGACGTCTCGGCATGGATATTGGCGGTGGATGTCGGGATCGAACAAGCCTCCTGCACCCGCGCCCATAGCCTGCGCAGTGCTCGCATCTTGGCCGTCGACAGCAACTGGTCCTGGTCGACGCTGAGCGCAAAACCGATATGGGGTGCGGCATAGACAAGCGGCTGCCGCGCCGTCTCGAACATTCTGAGATAGGAGACAGCCGAAGCCAGCATGATGCCAAGTTCCTGCGCTTCCGTGGCGCCGGCATTGTGGAACACGCGCCCGTCAGCTTCCAGCAGCACGCCCGGAACGCCCATCGCGAAGAAGTGCGCCAGCGACTGTGGCATAGAGGCCTGCAGCGCCTCGATCGACATGCGCAGCCGACCGGTTCCCGCGAAGATCGCCGCTGGATCGATGCCGAAGGAGAGGTTGAGCTTTGCCGGGTCCGATCGCCGCTTGCTCAGGAACGCGACCAGCCAGTCGGCCACGGCGCGGCTCCAGGGATGGGCGTCGATGCGAACCTGGATGCGGTTGAGCGGTATGCCGTCCAGCACCGCCTCCAGCGCCTCCGCCGTTCTCGGCAAGCCGTAGCCGAACGCGTTGGGCGCCCCTTCGAAGACCAGCGACAATCCCGTGGCACCCTGTGCAACATCCTCCAGCGCTTGGCTTCTGGCACGGTCGATGTCCGGATCGTCGATGCGCTGGCTGACGATCCATGGCGATTTCGGGTTTGTACGCACGATCGGTTCCGCCGCGGTGCTGCGGTCGTAGAGCGGTTCGATACGGATGTTGTCATCGCTGTGCGAGACCAGCTTTTCCTCGAAGGAAGCGCCTGCCAATGCCTTTTCCGCCAAGGCGAGCCATCGCTGACGCTCGGCGTTCTCGGGTTCCACGTCCTGGATCAAGGCTCCGGCGCCCATCCGTCCTCCTCGTTTCATGCGGCCGCACCAGCCGGGAGCGGTTCAGTCTACGGTCCCCGGTCCGATATCGCAATGCAATGCGCTTTCAGAGACCGGATTCGATCCATCAGATATAGGTCAGTCCGCGTGGACGACGATTGCCAAACAGCGGCAAAATCCGCAAGCTCCAAAAACCCGATCTGAACGAATGGGGCCGATTTGGGCGAATGGCCCGGATTTGGACGAATGGCCCCGATTTGGACGAATGGCATTGTCGCTGTGCAATGGCCTCACTATACCTGCGGCAAGGCCACTGGCTTTAGACACATCAGTTTGCGGAGACCGGACATATGGCTGACGAGACCAGTATTTTCATCGGCGCCAGCCGAAAGCCCGACGACAGCTATCAGCGTGCCGAGCAGTTGTTGCTGCGATATGGGAATCGTCACGGCCTGGTGACCGGCGCCACCGGCACCGGCAAGACCGTCACCTTGCAGATCCTGGCCGAAGGATTTTCCAACGCCGGCGTGCCGGTGTTCTGCGCGGACATCAAGGGTGATCTGTCGGGCATCGCGATGATGGGCACGGCACAGGATTTCCTCGTCAAGCGGGCCGAACAGGTCAAGCTCGATCCGTATGACTTCCAGGAATTTCCCGTTATCTTCTGGGACTTGTTCGGCGAGCAGGGTCATCCGATCCGCGCCACGGTCTCGGAAATGGGGCCGTTGTTGCTGTCGCGCCTGATGAACCTGACCGAGGCGCAGGAAGGCATCATGAACATCGCCTTCCGCCTGGCGGACGAGGAAGGCTTGCTGCTGCTCGACATGAAGGATCTGCAGGCGCTGCTCGCCAACATCGCCGAGCGCGCCGACGAGATCGGCTCGCGCTATGGCAACGTGACGAAGCCATCGGTCGGGGCTATCCAGCGCACGCTGCTGGTCCTCGAACAGCAGGGGGCCGCAAACTTCTTCGGCGAACCGGCACTGCGTATCGCCGATATCATGCGCACCACCCGCGACGGACGCGGCGCCATCAGCGTGCTTGCCGCCGACAAGCTGATGATGAATCCGCGGCTCTACGCGACCTTCCTGCTATGGCTGATGTCGGAGCTGTTCGAGGTGCTGCCGGAAGTCGGCGACCCCGACAAGCCGAAGCTGGTGTTCTTCTTCGACGAGGCCCATCTTCTGTTCGACGAAGCACCCAAGGTGCTCATCGATCGCGTCGAACAGGTCGTCCGACTGATCCGCTCGAAAGGCGTCGGCGTCTATTTCGTCACCCAGAACCCTTTGGATATCCCTGAAAAAGTCCTGGCCCAGCTCGGCAATCGCGTCCAGCACGCGCTGCGCGCCTATACACCGCGCGAGCAGCAGGCAGTCCGGACGGCGGCCGAAACGTTCCGGCCAAATCCCGATTTCGACTGCATGACCGCCATTACACAGCTTGCCACTGGCGAGGCGCTGGTCTCGACGTTGGAAGCCAAGGGTGTTCCGTCCATGGTGCAGCGGACACTGATCCGCCCGCCATCCTCGCGGCTTGGGCCCATAACGGCCGCTGAGCGGCAAAAGCTGATCCAGGAAAGCCCGGTCGCCGGCCAGTACGATCAGGCCGTCGATCGCGAATCGGCTTTCGAAATGCTGCAGAAAAAGGCCAAGGACGCGCAGGATGCCGAAGAGCAGGCCCAGCAGGCCGGCAGCGGCGGCTCGCGCTGGACCATTCCGGGCTTCGGCAATGACGATCCCGCGCCGCAATCCGGTGGCAGGCGCACATCTGCACCGCGCCCGTCCAACCGCCAGACGGTCGCAGAGGCGGCGATCAAGTCGGTGGTGCGCTCGGTCGGCTCCTCGGTCGGTCGGGCAATCGTGCGCGGCATTCTGGGGAGCTTGTCGCGCGGGCGGTGACTGGAGGCAGCGGGCGCCGCTGCCTAGTCAGCTCAGAAAATCGAATTCGTGATCGCCTTGACCGGTCCAAGCAGCACCGAACCGTCCGGCACGCCGGCATCGATCGGGATCGCCTGTCGGTTGGCCGTCGCCACCATGGGTTGGCTGGCGTCGCTGGTCACGATGACCGGCGTCTTCGAGGGCACGCGATCATAGAGGTCGATAATGTCCTGGTTCATCAGACGCACGCAGCCTGACGACACCGACTTGCCGATCGAGCGCCACTCCGGCGAGCCGTGCAGACGGTAGAGCGTGTCGACATTGCCCTGGAACAGATAGAGCGCGCGTGCACCGAGCGGATTCTTCAGGCCGCCGGGCATGCCGCCATTGTCGGCGCTGTAGGGTTTCAGTTCCGGCTGGCGGGCTATCATTTCGTCCGGCGGCGTCCATTTTGGCCATTTCTGCTTCCACTGAACGACGGCGTCGCCGGACCATTCGAAGCCGGCGCGGCCAAGGCCGACACCGTAGCGTATCGCCTGACCGCCTGGACGAACCAGATAAAGGAAGTGGCCGGTCGTATCGACGACTATGGTTCCCGGCTTCTGTCCCGTCGGGTCGGGAACGATCTGACGCAGGAATTGCGGATCGATCTTGTCGACTGGGATGGCCGGCAAATCGAAGCCGCCGTCGCTGACTGCTGCATACATCGTCACATAGTCCGCCAGAGGCGGCTCGACATAGGTTGGTGGCGGCGGCTCGACCGGACCCGGCCCGGTGGTGGCGCATGCGGAAACCGCGATCGAAGCGGCGCCCAGGGCTGCGGCATTGAGAAAGCCGCGACGGCTCAGGCGAAAAGATTCGATTTCGGTTATGGACATGGTTGCCTTCTTTAAGTCTCAAATCGCAACAAAGCGTGAATTCGCCGACAGTTACGCGGGTGCCTGACAACACCTGGGGCGATAGGCGGTTCCGATTCTGGCCCGAACGTGGGCAAAGAAAGGCGAAGCTGTGACCAGGCTGCTACTGTGGCGCCAGAGACACAGGTCTCTTAGCTGCCGGGCACAAGGGCTTCGAGCGACGGCAGGATCAGGGCCGGTGGGAAGTCCCGGTATTCTTCGGGCTGGTTGGAGCGGTTGATCCACACCGTGCGAAAGCCGAATTTGGTGGCGCCTGCAATGTCCCAGCGATTGGACGACTGGAAGGAAACCGCGCCGGGGTAGAGGCGCCGGCCGGTGGCGACCATGTCGTAGACCGCGGGATCGGTCTTGAAGCGCCGCACCGTATCGACGGAATAGATATCGTCCAGAACCTGGTCGAGCGCGGCGGATTTGACCGCCGCCTGCAGCATTTCGGGCGAGCCGTTGGACAGGATCGCCAGCCTCGCTCCCGAAGCCTTGAGCGCCTTGAGCACGGCCGGCACTTCCGGATAGCAATCGAGCCGCCAATAGGCATCCAGCAATATCGCCTTGAGACCGGGGTCGGCCGAGGGAACCTTGCGCAAGGCGAAATCGAGCGCCTGTTCGGTCAGTTGCCAGAAATCGGCATAGGCGCCCATCAGCGTGCGCACCCAGGAATATTCGAGCTGTTTGGCGCGCCAGATCTCGGACAGCAATTGGCCGTCCGGCCCGATCCGGTCGGCATGACGGCGTACGGCGGCATGCACGTCGAACAGCGTGCCATAGGCGTCGAAGACATAGGCGGCGTATTGCATGACAGCAGTTTTGAGGGCAGGCGCGACAAGGTGCAAGCTTTGATTGCATTGCGCCCCGGCACTGGCCTCAACAAAACTCCATGATGCCGGTTGACGGCGCCCGCCAAAGCATCTTCCAATGGCTGTCACACGAGACCGATTGAGACGGGACGAGATGATGACACTGGCGGCTGCGGCGCAATCCACGACATGGACTTTCGTCGATGGTGATTGGCACGAAGGCAACGTCGCCATTCTGGGGCCGCGCAGCCACGCCATGTGGCTCGGCACCAGCGTTTTTGACGGCGGCCGCTGGTTCGAAGGCGTGGCGCCGGATCTCGACTTCCACGCAGCCAGGGTGAATTCCTCGGCGATTGCGCTCGGCCTGAAGCCGAACATGAGCGCCGACAAGATCGTCGGGCTGACATGGGATGGGTTGAAGAAGTTCGACGGCAAGACGGCGGTCTATATCAGGCCGATGTACTGGGCCGAGCATGGCGGCTATATGGGCGTGCCGGCCGATCCCGCCTCGACGCGCTTTTGCCTTTGCCTCTATGAATCACCGATGATTCCGGCGACTGGCTTTTCGGTGACCGTGTCGCCGTTCCGGCGTCCGACCATTGAAACCATGCCGACCAACGCCAAGGCCGGCTGCCTTTACCCCAACAACGGTAGGGCCATTCTCGAAGCCAAGATGCGCGGCTTCGACAACGCAATGGTGCTCGATATGCTGGGCAACGTCGCCGAGACCGGAACCTCGAACATCTTCCTGGTCAAGGATGGCCACGTCTTTACGCCTGCGCCGAACGGCACCTTCCTATCCGGCATCACCCGCTCGCGCACGATAGCGCTGCTCGGCGAATATGGCTTCAGGACCACGGAAAAGACGCTGTCGGTGCGCGATTTCCTCGAAGCAGACGAAATTTTTTCGACCGGGAACCATTCCAAGGTGGTGCCGATCACGCGCATCGAGGATCGCAATCTGCAACCCGGGCCGGTGGCCAAAAAAGCGCGCGAACTCTATTGGGATTGGGCGCATTCGACTTCTGCTGTTTGAGCGGATAAAAAGGCGATCGACGCTTCATCCGGAGTTGTCCCAACCCATTCCAGACCTATCTTACTCCGGTATCGACACCGGATTTTTCCACGAGGGAGTACTATCCATGGCCTTTGAATTGCCCGCTCTGCCTTACGACTATGAGGCCTTGCAGCCTTACATGTCGAAAGAGACGCTGGAATATCACCACGACAAGCACCACAAGGCGTATGTCGATAACGGCAACAAACTCGCCGCCGAGGCCGGCTTGGGCGATCTGTCGGTCGAAGAGGTGGTCAAGCAGTCGTTCGGCAAGAATGCCGGCCTCTTCAACAATGCCGCCCAGCATTACAACCACATCCATTTCTGGAAGTGGATGAAGAAAGGCGGCGGCGGCAACAAGCTGCCGGGCGCCTTGCAGAAGGCAGTCGATAGCGATCTCGGCGGCTACGACAAGTTCAAGGCCGACTTCATTGCCGCTGGCACGACACAGTTCGGCTCCGGCTGGGCCTGGGTCTCGGTCAAGGATGGCAAGCTGGCGATCTCCAAGACACCGAACGGCGAAAACCCGCTCGTCCATGGCGCGTCGCCGATCCTCGGCGTCGATGTCTGGGAGCACTCCTACTACATCGACTACCGCAACGCCCGGCCGAAATATCTCGAGGCGTTCGTCGACAGCCTGATCAACTGGGACCATGTCCTGGAATTGTACGAAAAGGCGAAGTGATCGATTTCCAGAAGCCCCGGTATCACCCGGGGCTTTTCTTTTCTGCGTCCCGCAAGAGCAAAGGTCCGGCAAAAATCATCAGGGGGAAGGGAATTTTCCCTCTGTAACATCCGTTGACGTCCTGTCCCGAAATGCCTTCATCATGGAGCCAATTGAATGAGAAAGCTTGTTATCGCCATCTCTATGCTCGCACTCGCGGCTTCGGCGGCCTTTGCCGACCCGATCCTCGACCGGCAGGCACTGATGAAGGAACGTGGAAAGATCGTCGGCGGCCTGTCGAAAGTGGTCAAGGGCGAGGAGCCGTTTGATGCCGCCGCGGTGCTGACGGCGCTGCAGGCGCTGCATGCGAATGCCGAGAAAGTCGACGTCGACGCGCTGTTTCCGGCGGGCAGCGACACAGGCGGCGATACCACTGCGTCGCCGAAGATCTGGGAAGACATGGCCGGCTTCAAGGCCACCAACGCCAAATATGTCGCCGACGTCAAGGCAGCGGCCGCTGCCGCTCCTGCCGACGTCGATGCGTTGAAGGCGCAATTCGGCGCCATCGGCTCCGATTGCGGCACCTGCCACCAGACCTACCGGGTGAAAAAAGGCTGATAGCGGGCGATGCCCTGGCTAAAGAAACTCGTCGGCGCCATCGTCATCCTCGGCGGCGTCGGCGCGGTTGCCGGGTGGGTCGGGTCGGCGCCGGTGAGGCTCGACAGGGAGACCCTGGCCAAGCTCGGTCCTGGCGACGCAGCCAGGGGCAAGCGCATTTTTTTTGCCGGCGGTTGTACATCCTGCCATGCAAAGCCGGGCTCACAGGGCGATGCGCGGCTTCAACTCGCGGGCGGTCTCGAGCTCAAGACGCCGTTCGGAACCTTCGTGCCGCCCAACATTTCGCAAGACGCCAAGGACGGCATCGGCGCATGGTCGGTCGAGGACCTCGCCAATGCCATGCTGAAGGGCGTGTCGCCTTCGGGCCGACACTTCTATCCGGCGTTTCCCTATGCGTCCTACGCGCGCATGAATCCGGTCGACATTGGCGATCTCTATGCCTTCCTCAAGACGCTGCCGGCCGTCGCCGGCAAGGCGCCTGCAAATTCGCTCGGTTTTCCCTTCAACATTCGTCGCGGCATCGGCCTGTGGAAATTGCTCTATCTTAGCGACCAGCCTGTCGTTCCATTTCCCGCTGCCACGCCCGATCCGGTCATGGCCGGCCGCTATCTGGTCGAGGGGCCGGGTCATTGCGGCGAATGCCACACGCCGCGCGACCTCGCAGGTGGTACGAAAAAGAACGTGTGGCTGGCCGGTGCGGTGGCTGCCGAAGGCAGCGGCGTCGTGCCGAACATCACATCGGGCGAGGGCGGTATAGGCGATTGGTCGGAAGCCGACATCGCCAACTACCTCGAAACCGGCTTCACGCCCGATTTTGATTCCGTCGGCGGCGCCATGGTCGACGTGCAGCGAAACATGGCCGAGCTGGCGCCGCAGGACCGTGCTGCCATCGCCGCCTATCTCAAGGCGATACCCGCGCATCCAAACGGCTATCCGGCCCGCAAGAGGGCGAACTAGTCTAGATCGAGTCTGCGGATGACAGGTGGCGGTCACCGAGAAAATCGAAGCCCGTTTCGAAAAAATGGTTGTAGTTGCAGGTCAACTCTTCGCCAGGCGCGATGTCGCGCAGCGCAAAACTCTCCTCGGGTGAGGAGACGTCGCAATTAGGCTCGTCGGCATGGTTCATGTAGCGCGCGTCGTCGGCTTCGAAGACGATGTAGTTCGGATCGCGGCGGTCAGGATAGGAGTAGCGGTCGAGATAGCTCTTCACCGGGCCGGCCGCCCGCTCATAAGTCTCGACCTCGATGAGCCGATCGAACCTTGGGTCTAACTTCCAGATCAGAGTACCGCGAGGAATGTGGTTCTTGGCAAAGACGCCGATTCCCTGGATGGGTGATTTGTCGAGATAGACGTCGACGAGCAGCATAATGAACCTTTACGCGATTGGAGGCTGTCAGGCCGGGAAAAGCCGCGCACTGGGTAGCGCGCGGTCGTCGCAATTGCGAGTGAAAATGAGCGACGGGAGCTTCAAAAAGTCCTGACACCCAGCCCTCTGGAAAGGGTGCGTCGATTATCGTCCAGAGTCAGCGTTGCTGCAGCGCCAGACGGACGCCCAAAGCGCAGTAGATGCCGCCGACAACTTTGCCCTGCAATCGTAACACCGACGGATTTCGGCGCAGGAACGTGCCGAGCCGGCCAGCGCTCACGGCAAAGACGACCGTGCTGAAAAGGCCCAGTATGACGAAGATGACCCCCAACGCGGCCATCTGAAGCATCACCGATCCGTTTTCAGGCCGCACGAACTGAGGCAGAAAAGCGAGGAAGAACAGAGCGGTCTTGGGGTTGAGCACTTCGGTCAGGACAGCCTGTCGAAACGCCTTGCCGGCGGAGATCGCGAGCGCACCGGCCGCCGGGTTGGCCGGTGTTTTCTCGATGATCGCGCGAATGCCGAGATAAACCAGGTAGGCCGCGCCGATGTACTTGATGACGCTGAACAGCGTCGCCGACGCGGCGATGATCGCCGAGATGCCGATCATGGCCATGACGGTATGAAAGACGTCGCCGGCAGCGATCCCGGCGCCCGTCGCGATGCCGACCCTGGTTCCGGAACTCGTTGCCCGGGCGATCGTCAGCAGGGTGGCGGGGCCTGGAATGAAGACGAAGCCGAGCACGACCGCGATGTAGGCGATCAGGGTGGTCAGGTCGATCATTTGTTGGTTGCTCCCGTAAGCTGCGCCTTGCCCATCACTTTCAGCGCGAAGGAGTAGGTGTAGGCGATCTCTTCCAGCCGCGAAAACCGGCCGGAAGCGCCTGCATGGCCGGAATCCATATTGATCTTGAACAGAACCGGATTGTCGCCGCTCTTGCGGTCGCGCAGCCGGGCCACCCATTTGGCCGGTTCCCAATAGGTGACGCGCGGATCGGTGAGACCGGCCAGCGCCAGGATCGGCGGATAGTCGTGATCAGAGACATTGTCGTAGGGCGAATAGGCAGCGATCGTCCGATAGTCGTCGGCGGACGCGATCGGGTTGCCCCATTCGGGCCATTCCGGCGGCGTCAGTGGCAGGGTCGCATCGAGCATGGTGGTGAGCACATCGACGAAGGGAACCTCGGCGACGATGCCGCCAAAACAATCCGGCGCCATGTTGGCGACGGCACCCATCAGCATGCCGCCGGCCGAACCGCCTTGCGCGACGATACGGTCATGCGCCGTGTAACGCTCGGTGACCAGATGGCGCGCGACGGCGATGAAATCGGTGAACGTGTTCATCTTGTTCTCCCGCTTGCCGTCATCGTACCAGCCATAGCCCTTGTCCTTGCCGCCGCGAACGTGAGCAATGGCGAAGACAAAGCCGCGGTCGACCAGCGAGAACCAGTTGGTGTTGAAGGCGGCCGGCACGGTGATGCCATAGGAGCCGTAGCCGTAAAGCAGGCAAGGTGCGGATCCGTCCAGCGGCGTGTCGCGATGATGCAAAAGCGAGATCGGCACCAGTTCGCCATCGCTGGCCGGCGCCATCAGCCGCCGCGTGACATAATGGTCCGCATCATGGCCGGACGGCACTTCCTGGGTCTTCAGCAGCACCCGCTCGCGGGTGCGCATGTTATAGTCGAACACCTGCGCGGGCGTCGTCATCGACGAGTAGGAAAAGCGCATGATCTCGGTGTCGTACTCATAGGAACCCGACAGGCCGAGCGAGAAGGCCTCCTCGTCGAGGGACAGAAGATGCTCCTCGCCGCTGATACGGTCGCGCACCACAATGCGCGGCAGGCCTTCCTTGCGTTCGAGCCGGACCATGTGGTCCCTGAAGCCGATCACCGACAGGATCAGCCGGCCGGGCTCGTGCGGCACCAGTTCCTGCCAGTTGGCGCGCACGGGATCGCTCGCCGGCGCCGTCATGATCTTGAAGTCCTTGGCGCCGTCGGCATTGGTCAGGATGAAGAAGATATCGCCGCCTTCTTCCAGCTCGTATTGAAGGCCAACCTCGCGCGGCGACACCAGTTTCGGTTCGGCAAACGGATCGTCGGCGCGCATCAGGCGGTATTCCGAAGTCTCGTGATCGTTGATGCCGATCATGATCCATTCGTTGTTGCGGGTGCCGTCGACATTCATGAAGAAGCCGGGATCGGTTTCCTCATAGATCAGCCGGTCGCTGTCCGGGCTGTCGCCCAGCGCATGGAAGAGTACCTTGGACGGGCGATGGTTGGGATCGAGACGGGTGTAGAAGAAGCCGTCATTGCCTGCGTTCCAGACGCCTGAACCGCCGGTGTCGGGGATCTGGTCGGCAAGCTCCTTGCCATCGGCAAGGTCACGCACGCGAAGCGTGTAGAATTCGGAGCCCTTGTCGTCGAATGCCCATAGCAGCTTGGCGTGGTCGGCCGAATGGTCGACACCGCCAAGACGGAAATAGGCCTTGCCCGCGGCCTCCGCATCGCCGTCGAGCAGGATATGCTCGGCGCCGCCGTCGCGCGACATGCGGAAATAGCGCGGCTGCTCGCCACCAAGTTTAAAGGACGAGCCGTAGGCATAGGGCCCATCCTTCATCGGCACGGAAGAATCGTCTTCCTTGATACGGCCCTTCATCTCCTTGAAAAGCTGCTTTTGCAGTTCGACCGTGTCGGCCATCAGCTTCGACTGGTAGGCATTCTCCGCCTCGAGTTCTGCGCGGATCCCCGCATCGAGCAATGACGGGTCGCGGAACATCTCCTGCCAGTTGTCGGCCCGTAGCCAGGCATAGTCGTCGGTTCGCGTGATGCCGTGATGCGTGTCGGAAACCGGCCGCTTCTCGGGCGTTGGCGGGCTGACGATCGGAAATATGGATGTCTTGGTCATTGCATCTCGCTTTGCCAGTATCTTCAATGGGCCAGTATCTTGAAGGGCCATCTCGAATGGAGAAGTATCTTGAATGGCAAATGAACACGCCGATCAGGGCAGGTTCAAGAGCCGGAGCGTATGGGTTGTGTCGGCTCCAGGAGATGAGCCGGGAGGAGAGATGATGACTATTTGGTCTCGGACTGCTGCGGCTTTCGCCGTTGCTTCGCTAACTCTGGGCTTTGCCGGCCAGTCTCATGCGACCGTATTCGCGGCTTGGCAAGTGGCCAATGTCCCGTTCGGCGACACGCTCAATGTACGCAAATACCCTTCGGGCACATCCCAAAAGCAGGCGGGATATCCGAACGGTACCGTTCTGCAGATGACCGGGCGATGCACCGGCGGAATAAACCTGCTCGACATCGCCAACCAGCCGGCATGGAAGCAGGCACAAAAGATTCGCTATCGCTGGTGCGAAGTCTGGCATGATCCGGTCCAGAACGGCAATTTCGTCACCGGCTGGGCCTATGGCAAATACATCATCCCGCATTGATTGACGCGGCAGCAATCAGCCGATCGGTCGGATGACTGGCATGTCGCCTGATTGCTTGTGTATGACCACGGCAACCTGTGGTTTTGTGGGCAAATGCGAACAACCAATATTTCTCGAGCGATAGCCAAGCAAGATCAAACATTAAAACCCGTTTCGTGAGTTGCCACGAATGTAACGGCGATCTGACGTTGCGTCAGCTGCCGCCGACGGGAACGCGAAATATCGATAAATTACACAATGCACGAAAGATTGAAGCTGATCGCGGAACATTTGATCAATATCGTTCAATATAGCGCGAGGGGTGAATTGACTTACTTGGTCTGCACGCTCATTGATGTGCCCGCGACACGAATCGTAGAAACTCTACCTGCACAAAATTCGTGCGATGCCCTGCTTGTAAAAAAGGGCGCAGATCGATGTAACTCTTGTTGGGGACCGAAGACCATGGATATTGTCGAAACACCTTCCAGAAACAGCGATGCGCTGATCGAATTGACCGCCGATGTGGTGGCCGCCTATGTCAGCAACAATCCCGTGCCGGTCGGCGAACTGCCGAACCTGATATCCGATGTCCATGCCGCACTCGGGCGTGTGGGCGGAACCGCCGAACAGCCGCCTGCCGACAAGCAGAAGCCGGCGGTCAACCCGAAGCGGTCGGTTCATGACGACTACATCGTCTGCCTTGAAGACGGCAAGAAGTTCAAGTCGCTGAAGCGCCACCTGATGACCCACTATGACCTGACGCCGGACCAGTATCGCGAAAAGTGGAACCTCGACCCTACCTATCCGATGGTTGCACCCAACTATGCAGCTGCCCGGTCCCAACTCGCCAAGAAGATGGGTCTCGGCCGCAAGCGCAAAGCGCGGTAATTGCTGCCAGCCAGATCGGATCGACATCAACGGCGCCTTCGGGCGCCGTTTGATTTTTGCGAGCCGCGACGCGCGGATCGGGTCGGGAAGCGTCAGGCGGTCTGCTTGAGCGCTGCCTCGGCGTCGCGCTTGATGCGCTTGACCATCGAGCGAAGGCCGTTGGCGCGCTGCGGCGACAGATGTTCGTCGAGGCCGAGTTCTTTCAATGTCGCTTCCGCATCGGTCTTCTGGATTTCGCTGGCGGTCCTGCCGGAAAACAGCGCCAGCATGATCGCGACCAGCCCACGCACGATATGAGCGTCCGAATCGCCGGAGAAGGTGATGACAGGATCGGCTCCAGCTCCGCGTTCAGTGGTCAGCCAGACCTGGCTGACGCATCCCGGCACCTTGTTGGCGGGGCTGCGCTGCTCGTCCGGAAACGGCGGCAGCGCCTCGCCGAGTTCGATGACATAACGATAGCGGTCTTCCCATTCCTCGAGGAACGAGAAGTCGTCGCGGATCGTCTGGATCGTCGTGGTCATGTCTGGGATATAGTCACGCGGCGGCTCCGCGTCACGGAAAAAACAAGGACACCGCGGGCGTCGAGAGGGCAGACAGCCCGCGGTGCGCCGTCGAAACGGCTTAATTCTGAGGCGGCAGGTTGACGGTCTCGGGCAAGACGATTCCTTCGGGCACGCTGCCGGTCATCGTCGACGTGTCGGGGCCGGCGGCGGACTTGTCGTCCATCATCGCTGCCGCGATCTTGGCGGTCTCTTTGGCGCGGGCGGTAATGGTGTGCATCGCCGACTTGCCGGTCTCGCAGACATCGGGTTTGCGTTCGCAAATGCCGGCGATATCGCCAACCGCTTCGCGTGCCGCAAACAAGGCTTGGATCGGTCCGACGCTTTCATGCCCCGCTTCATCGGGGCCGACACTCAATGGCAGCGCCAGCAGCACCAGCGAAAACCAGAAAGCCATTCTTATGAGGAAGACCATGCCCTTGCCCTCTCGTCGTGACCGGATCATGCATCCATATGGCATGACCTCTTTTGTAGGCAGGATTTTGGCACACAGGCGCAAAGGACGGCTTGCGGGCAAAGAGAGAATTTTCCTCAAATTTTAGGCAAATTCGAAACGAACCGTTCTGCAATCGACTTGTCTCAAATCCGAGCAATTTTCCTTAACAACAAATAACCATATATCCCCATGATTTCCCTGTGTTTTTCTTGAAATAGGGAAGTCCAGGTGCCGAGTGCGCCCGGCCGATGGGTGCAGTCGGCGGATAACTCTCCGTTTACTATGGCTGCATTTGTCCGTGCTTTCGGCCGCCGGCATCCCGATATTTGCCGCAGGCCGGGCCCTGGTCGGCCCTGCCTTATCCATTCCTTAAACGCTGGATGCGAGTTTCAAAGCCAACCAGAACCATCTGCAAAGCAGAGCTGTCCACGACAAGTGCGAGTGCGTTGAGTTGAGTTCAATCAAGGCCAGATACGTTGAATTGCCTGGCGCGATTTCGGCCGGTTGCGAACGTATGGTCCATCCGTCCATCCTTGGGCGGAGCGACCGCGAGCGCCAGCGCCGCTTTATCGGCGTCATGCTCGCCGCTCCTTTCTTTGTCGCCGGTGCCGCGGTCACGCTGGTTACTTCAGGCATGGGCGTCGCCGTCACCATGGCCGCCATTTTCGCCGCCTTTGGCCTGTGCTGGTTCGTCGCCTTGCTGGTGGCGGCGACCGGCAAGATGGCGATAGCGAGTTGGGTCGCCCTGGTGCTGGCCGGCATTTCTCTCGGCAGTCTCATTGCCGCCGCGGGCGGGCTGAGTTCGCCTGTCGCCATGCTTGTCGTGGCGCTGCCTTTTGAAGCCTGGTGGATCGGCGCTTCGCGGCGGGCGGCGCTGTGGGGAGCCGTGTCGGCCGCTGTCGCCATCTTGGCTCAGCCTTTGGCTGGAACCGTATTCCCGTTCGCAGGAGCGCAGATCGCGGCGTGGCACTGGTTGGTGCCGTTGGCCTGGACGCTCACACTGATCCCGCGCGCATCGGCATTTCAAAACACGGCCGATGCGGCTGATGTGCTCGACACTGCCGACCGGCTCGAAGACATCATCGATGCGGTGGTCTTGCGCGTCGCCCGTCATGGCGAGGTCCTGGACGCGTCGCCAAAAGCGCGCACGCTTTTGAAACTGCCGCCCGAACTGCTGTCCGGAAACGGCCTCTTCGATCGCGTCCATCTGTCGGATCGCGTTTCCTATCTCAGCGCAATGGCCGACATGCGCGACGGCGCACTGTCGCGCCGGCTCGAATTGCGCATCCGGCTGCCTCAGAATGGCAATGGCCTGACGGCCGACAATTACCGGCCGTTCTCGCTTGATCTCGTGCGTGGTGAGGAACAGGGTGATGTCTTTACGTTCGTCCTGAGGCAGAATGACGAGATCGCCCGGTTGCGCGAGGATCTGGCGGCAGCCAATGAGGCGGCCGCGTCCGCCGAGGTGGCGAAGGGACGCTTCCTGGCGGTGGTCAGCCACGAACTGCGCACGCCGTTAAATGCCATTATCGGCTTCTCGGATATGCTGCTGCATGAGATGTTCGGCGCCTTCAAGGATCCGCGCCAGAAAGAATATGTCGGCTTGGTACGGGATTCGGGCCAGCATCTGCTCGCCGTCGTAACCTCGATACTCGACGTGTCCAGGATTGAATCGGGCGTCTATGCGACCGAACCCGAGCCGTTCCGGTTCGCGGAGGCGGTCGATATGTGCCAGTCGATGATGCAACTGCAGGCGCAGGCCAAGAACATCGATCTGCAGGCGCAGATCGCGCCGGACGCCGGCGACATCAATGCCGATCAGCGCGCCGTGCAGCAGATGCTCATCAACCTGGTCTCCAACGCGATCAAGTTCACTCCCGACGGCGGCGACGTCGTCGTCGGCGCCAAGCGGATCGGTTCGCGCCTGCATTTCTGGGTCAGGGACACCGGCATCGGCATCGCCGAGGAGGATTTCGCCAATCTCGGCAAGCCCTTCATGCAGATCCAGAACGACTATACCCGCCGTTTCGAGGGGACTGGTCTTGGCCTTTCACTGGTCAAGGGCCTGGTGGCGCTGCACGAGGGCACGATGTCCATCGAAAGCATGCCAGGCGAGGGCACCACGGTGACCATCAGCCTGCCGGTGAACGGACCGAAGGGACATCAGGCGGAGAAGACCGGCGTGCTGACCATGCCTGTGGCGATGGCGAAAGGGGACAGAGATGGCTCGCTCCGCAAAACCGGCTAAGGCGGTCAAGCGCCGCAGCAATGCCTTTCAGGACGGCGCTGTCGCCGTCGGCGGCATGATCTCGCGCAATCCTGTCCTGGTGGGCGGCTCGACGGCGTTCCTGGTGACGCTGTTCTATGTCTCGGCCAATGCCTTGTGGTACCAACCTTTCCCGCATGCCGGCGCATTTTTTGCGACCCGCAGCATTGCGGGCTTTCCGCACGCGACGCCCGACGAACCGGAGACGACATTCAACATCGTGCGGCCATCCGGCGCGCCGGCACCGATCAAGGGCGATCCGGTTGTCGAGCAGGTGCAAGGCATATTGAAGGATCTCGATTTCTATTCCGGGACGGTCGACGGCATTTCCGGACCCAACACCCGCAAGGCCATCCAGGACTATCAGCAGAAGGTCGGGCTCAACACGTCCGGCGAGATCGACGCGCTTCTGCTCGATCAACTGGGCGCGACGCCGAAGACAGCTTCCGTCGTGCCCAGACCGCAGCCGCGCCCGGATATGCCGGCCGCCGTTCCGGTGTCTTTGCAGACAGGTTCGGGACAGACAAATTCCGGGCAGGCGGATGCCGCGACGCAAGCGCCCGATGCCCGCATCGTCAAGATCCAGGCCGGGCTCAAGGCGTTCGGCAATGACGACATGCAGCTGGATGGTGTCGTCGGCGCGCGCACAAAGGCGGCGATCAAGGAATTCCAGTCGCTGTTCGGGCTGCCGCAGACCGGCGAGCCCGATGAGATCGTCTATGTCAAGATGCGCGAGATCGGCCTGACCAACTGACGGCCGAAACGACGGCTCGCCGAGCGGCGGAAATATCGATAGAGAACCGGCAGTTTCGGGAGCTCTCTCATGCGCGTCACATCGGATCTGTGGGTTTCGGCCCTGTTGCGCCGGATTTTCGGCGCCGGTGGATTTGCCGCCGTGGTCAAGCGTGGCGCGACCGAGGCCGGCGCTGTGTTCGTGCTGGCGCGGGGCAGGCTGGGTGAGGTTGCCCTGTTCGGGCCGGCGCCGCAGACAAGCTATGATTCGGCCAAGCCCGACGACCGGTTTTTCACTCTGCTCGGAGCTGGTGACGATCCCGCGGTGCTCGAAGCCAGGCTGGAACGGGAGAAAAAATTCGATCCCGACATCTGGGTGGTCGAAATCGAGGCCGGTGCCGTGCCCGTCGAGGAGCTTATTTCCGTGAAGACGCCCTGAGGCCGGAAGAAGCCGCCGCATCGTCGCTGTTCGAAGCGGTGCGTGTATCGCTGTTGGCAGGTGCTGCGCCGCGAACCACCCTTGAAAGGATTTCCGCTCTCCACGACCGCATCTTGTCCTGGGCCGCCTCGCGATGCAGCAGCCGGTAGCGGTCGAGGAAAGTCCGGATAGCCTGCGGGTGCGGGAACTGGCTGGGATAGACGGCAACCGTGACCAGGAAGGCCCTGTCTTCGCTGAGGTCGAGCGAGCGCAAGGCGACAAGCAGCGAGGCATAATTCTGGTTGGCGGTGAGCGATCGCGCGGTCTCGAAATCGATGTCGAGCGCATCGGCGAGCGCGGTCTGGAAGAACGCGGCGTTTCCCGTCAGCGCTGTCTCGCGCAATTTCATATAGGTGTCGGCGCCCTTGAAAGGCTCGGCGGTCGCTGTCTTCTCGTCGCCGGTGCGCATCATCGAGCGCAGCCTGCGCCGTGCATTCTCGGCCGCGATGCCGAGTGTCTGTTCCCGGGCTGGCTCGCCGGAGGCGGTATCCGCGCTCGCTGGCGCGATCTTGTCTGCCCCAGCGGCGTTCGCATCCGGGTCCGGCGCGCGCACCAGGGTTGGCCTCTCGAGGGCCCTGATCAGGTCAGCAATGGTCGGGTTCAAGCCCTTGCGGCGCGCAATGGCACGCGCATGCGGCAGGCCATGTCGCCCGATCAGGGCGATGAGATCGATGTCGCTGACGGCGCGTGAGCGGATGAGCAACGGCGCGGCAATGTCGACCGGTTCCTCGCAAAGACGGCGCACCAGGGCGGCGGGTGCGTATTCGCATTCGGAAAGGGCGGCTGCCACGTAACGGCGGGATTCGACGGACACGTCATTGAACAGCGGCAGCGTCAGGTCTTCGAGCTGGCCGATCTCGCGGCGTGAAGGGCGGGTGAGCGAGCAGAACGCCGACACTGCGGCGCGGAACAGCCTTTCGGCCTTTCCCGAGTCTTTTCGTACCGCGATTTGCCTGAAGTCCGAAGATGACACGAAGGATACGCCCGTACTCGACACAAGCTTGGCGCGCTCGACCGGGATTGTGTCGGTTTCGCGAGCACCAAGAACAAAGATCAAGTTAGCGACGATCCGTTAGCGTTCCGTTAACCCTCTGCCGCCTTAATGACATTTGGAGGCGTTGCGTTGTGCTCCGGGGAAACCGAGAGGAATGCGCGAACCATGGGCATGGTACTGTCTTTCGTGCCGCGTACGGCACCAAACACCAGAGCAAAGCAAACCGCCGAAATGCCGGCGGCGGTGATCATCTTTCCCGGCATCCGCTATGAGCGGTCGCATGCCGGCGAAGTGCGGCCGGTCGATCCCGACAAGACGGGATCGCCAGGGACGAAGCCGGTCCCGCACCACTGAGTTTCGGCGGCCACGGACCTTTGGTCCGGGATCATGTCTAGTGCATGTCGCCCAAAAGTGACCTCGGTTTTGGAGAACGACATGCATGAAAACAAAGACCTAAAGCGGGTCGTCTGAATCCGTTCAGACGCGACACGCTCTAGAAGTCCTGCAACTCACAGGAACTCTGTTCGAAGAAGCGCGACACGATCGGCTTCCAGCTGCTGTCGGGGACGAAGGCACGGATGACGAAGATGCCTTCCTCGATCGGCGCTTCGACGAAGATCGCCCCCTGAAGATCCTCTGGAAGGTCCTTGCGCACGTCGATCATCTGCGCCGGCGTCAGCACCACGGCATCCAGAACGCCGCCGGTCGCTGTGTGGTCGTTGAAGGAATAGATGTTGTGGCCGCTGCGGTCATAGACCGACACCGACCAGAACGGGACATGTCCAGGTGCCTTGACGCGGACCAAACCTTCGCCCAGGTCGAACCGGCACGCCGTTGCATAAAACAGCGGGTCGACGGATTTCACCACGGGCGCCCCACCGGCCTCGGCATCGAGCCGCGTCATCTTGTAGAGATCCGAAGCCATGGACAGCCGCGACCAGGCGTCGCGTTCGGAAAATTCAGGCACCAGAAGCAGCACGGCGATGTGCACAATGCCGGCGCCGAGCAGGCCGAGCAGGACGGCATGCAAAAGTCTGCGCATCGCCGCATAAAAACTACGCATCGCAGCCGACCTTGACGATCCGCGGCAGCGAGACGTCCGACAGGCCCGTGCTGCTGGCGATTGGCGTGTCGTAGAAGGTCAGCACGAAATACATCCTGCCGAAGCCGTCTGTCAGCAGCCAATTGCCGGGCATCGGGTGATGGCCGGCGGAAATGATCACCGAATTGTCGGGCTGGCGCACCACCCCGTAGGATTGCAGCGCCGCCAGCCGGGATTTGCCGGTCTCGACCACGCTGAGCGACTGGTCGGCGGCGTAGAGCGTCCAGAACCGCGCCGTCGGAAATCCGCCCTCGATGGTGTAGGTGCATTCGCGCTTGAGCTCGGCGCCGCCCGTGTCTCGCTCGGCGACGAAGGACAGCCCCTCGGCACGGCCGAGTGCAAGCACGCCCTCGCGCGCCACGCGAGCCTTGGAATAAGGATCGGCGGACGGCGTGCCGATATCGGGAAAGGCTGTCCATTGACCGATCCGGATGGCGCCGACGCCATCCTGGACTTTCAGCGCATACCAGACGCTGCCGCCACCGCCGATGATGGCTATGGCAAGCGAAAGCAACGTCAGGAAGGCAGTTTTGAGCATGAAGGGCCGGGGACACCGAAGAGTTGCCGCTCGGGGATATCGCGGCGCAGGGCCTTGTGGCAAGCGGGCCGATGTAGAATTGCAGCCGCCTCTTCCTTCTCCACCTGCGGGAGACGGTGGCCGAGCGAAGCTCGGTCGGATGAGGGGTGTTCCAGCTTCGCAAGGACGGTGATCCGGCCAGCACCCCTCAACCGTCTCGGCGCTGCGCGCCGATCCACCTTCTCCCACAGGTGGAGAAGGAAGAGGCGCGCCATCACAGCGCCGACAGCGTCTCCGGCGGTTGAGGCGTATTGAGGACGGGCGCCGACTGGAACAGGCTGGTCATGTCCCGCAGCGTCTGCGTCGTGCGGCTGGACAGCACCGGCGGCCGTTCGGCGGCTGCATCGGCCACCGCCTGCGCGTCGCTCTTCTTCTGTGCTTCCTCGGCTTTGGCAGCGATCTCCTCGTCGACGAAGGGCTTGTCGATGCCCGGGATCGGCTTGAGGTCGATGTTCTGGTGCGCATAGACCATCAGGCGCTGCCATACCATCGCAGGCAGCGAGCCGCCGGTCATGTTCTTGGTCGGCGTGAAATCGTCATTGCCCATCCATACCGCCGCCGTGTAGTTGCCGGTGAAGCCGACAAACCAGGCGTCGCGGTAGGATTGCGTCGTGCCCGTCTTGCCGGCGACGACGATGTTGGGAAGTTGGGCCCGCCGCGCCGTGCCCATCACCGGTACTGCCGCCAGCATGGTGTTCATCGATTTCAGCGCCTGCTCCGACAACACCCGGTGTGGCGGCGGCGCATCCTTGGCGAAATCATAAACCACCTCGCCGGTGCGGGTGACGAGTTGGCTGATGCCGTGCCGGAAGCCGACGAAACCGTTGTCGGCGAACACGCTGTAGCCCGTCGCCTGGTCCATCACCGTCATGCCCGAGGTGCCCAGCACCATCGTCTTGTGCGCTTCGAGCGGCGATTCCACGCCCATCGCCTCGGCCATGGCCTTGATCGGCCCGATGCCAAGGTGATCCTTGGCCAGCCGAACCGGCACGGTGTTGATCGATTTGGCCATAGCCATGATCAGAGTTACATTGCCCGCCGATCCGCCGCTGTAATTGTGCGGCGACCAGGACCCCCAGCTGATCGGGCCGCCGGAGATGATGGAGTTGGGCGTGAAGCCGTGTTCCATCGCCGTTGCATAGACATAGGGTTTGAATGACGAGCCGGTCTGGCGCAGCGCCTTGGTGGCGCGGTTGAACTGGCTGGCGCCATAGTCGCGGCCGCCGACGATGGCGCGCACGGCGCCGTTGGTCTCGATGACGACGACGGCACCTTCGGTGACGTTGTACTCCTTGCCGAACTGGCGCAGGTGGAACTCCACCGATTCTTCCGCTGCCTTCTGGATGTTCGCGTCGAAGGTGGTGTGGGCAACAAGCGAGTGCTGGCCCGGTTTGGCGATCTTCTTGACCTCGTCGAATGCCCAGTCGAGGTAATAGTCCGGACTTTTCTGCTCGCCGCGGTCGACGACATCGGCCGGATGCAGCCTTGCCTGCAGAACCTGCCCCTCGGTCATGAAGCCGGAATCGACAAGGTTGGACAGCACCACATTGGCGCGTGCGCGCGCTGCCGGCAGGTTGATGTGCGGCGCATATTTGGTCGGCGCCTTGAACAGCCCGGCCAGCATCGCCGCCTCGGCGAGGTTCAGATCCTTGACGCTCTTGCCGAAATAGAAATCGGCGGCCGCCTCGATGCCGAACGTACCGCCCCCCATGTAGGCTCGATCGAGATAGAGCTGCAGGATTTCCTTCTTCGACAGATTGGCCTCGAGCCACAGCGACAGGAAGGCTTCCTTGATCTTGCGCTCTAGCGTGCGCTCATTGGTGAGGAACAGGTTCTTGGCCAGCTGCTGGGTTATGCTCGAGCCGCCCTGAACGACGGAATTGGCCCGCACATTCTCGAAGATGGCGCGGGAAAGGCCGAGCACATCGATGCCGTAGTGATCGAAGAAGCGGCGATCCTCGGTAGCAAGCACCGCCTTGATGACGTGATCGGGCATCTCGTCGACCGGCACGGAATCGCGCTGGATGATGCCGCGCTGGCCGATCTCGTTGCCATAGCGGTCGAGGAAGGTGACGGCGAAGTCGCCCTGGGCGCGCCAGTCGCCGGCCGTATCCTGGAAAGCCGGAATGGCCAGCGCCAGCATCACCACGATGCCGCCGGCGCCGAGCGTAAAACCTTCGCTCAACACTTCGATGATGCCACGGCGCCAGCCGTTGACGCGGAAGCGCCGCGAGAAGATCGTCGCCGATTCCCAGAACTGGCGCGCCTTGAAGCCGATCTCGTAGAGCGAGGAATCGATCCACGCGTCGAGCGCCAGCAGCCGGGCGGCGATCGGACCTCTTCTCTTGCGCGGTTCGGGACTGGCCATTCGGAATCCGGCTAGCAATTGCACGACCTGAGTACCGCAAACCGGCAATTTCAGGGCGATGCATTCCGCAAGACTATTCCTCCATTTTTCCAGCACTCACAAGGGCAGCGAAGACACAGTATCGGGTTTGTTGCTGAGGGGCGAGCCGGCTCAGGCCGGTTCGCGCTTCAGCGCCTGCGCCATGCAGTGGATGCCGCCGCCGGTCTTCGAAATCTCGCTCATGTCGACGGCCGCGACCTCGAAACCGCGGGCCTTGAGCTGGCCGATCAGCGACTGGCTGGAGGTCGGCGCGATCACCCGGTCCTTGCCCAGCGACATGAAGTTGCAGCCGAGCGCCATCGTGTCCTGGAACGGCACGTCGATGATCTCGTGGCCTTTGCCCTTCAGCCAGTCGACAATGCCGGGCTCGGTGCAGGCAAGGCAGACGGCGGTCAGTTTTTCGGCGATCGGCACCACCATCAGGTCGATATGGACGTAATATTCGTCGATGAAGGCGATGCGGGTTTCCCAGCCTTCCTTGTCGAACCAGGCCTGCACCTGGCGCGCACCTTCCTCCTGCGTGCGCGCGCCGCCGCAGCCTATCAGCACGACGCCATCCTCGATGACGTTGAAGTCGCCGCCCTCGAACGTACCAGCCGTGACCATGTCGTAGATCGGGATGCCGAGTTTTTCATAGGTGCGGATCGCGGCATAGTTCTCGCCGCGCCGCCACCAGTTGGCCATGGCGGTGATGAAGGCGCCGTAGGGCGTCATGACGCTGGAATCGCGGGAATAGACCTGCATCGGCAGCTCGGGCGTCGGCTCGTGCCAGTGGATGTTGACGCCGAAATGCTCGTAGGCGGCGACCAGGTCCTTGTGCTGTGCTTGTGCGATCTGCACGTTGCAGGGCGCCTCGCGCAGGTGCTTGCGCGACAGCGAGCTGGTCGACAGATGACGCAGGAAATTGGGCGAGCCGAGCAGGACGTCGGTCAGCACGTCGGTCTCGTTGGCAAAACCCCAGGCGGTCAGCGGCTTGGTGCCGCCGGCGGGGTTGCGGCGCTGCAGCGAAAACGGCTCGGCGACAATGCGGTCATGAACGGTCATGGGATGCTCCTCGTGAGGTGACTTGGGGGTGTCTGATTGCTCGGTATCCACCAGTCGCGTCCACGCGGGGTGGTGACATATTCTGGCCAGCGAAACCCGATCGGCGGCTCGTAGTCGCAAAGCGGTGCGATCCAGTTCGAACCGCCGATGCCGCCGCCGGTGCGGGTAACGAACTCGTCCATCGCCGCCTCGCGGGCAGTCTGGTCTTCCAGCAGGCGAAGGGCGGCAAGCGCAATCGTGCGGGAGGCGCAGGCCACCATCGGGTCGATCGTGGCCGAAATACCGCCCAGCGCATTCATCACCCAGGCTGGATAGGGATAGCCGGTCTCCGAACGCAGCGCCGGGCGGGCGACATAGAAGCGCGCCGTCGGCGTATGCCAGCTCATGTCGGTGTAATCGTCGGAGGTCGAATTGACCTGCGAGGGCGGCAGGTCGCGGCGCAGGATCGCTTCCGCCGCCTGCGGCTCGATCAGGCGCTCCAGCTCTTCGATGAACGGCTCGTCGCTCGCCATGCGCCCGGCATTGACCTGCATTTCGCGCGCGACTGCCTTGGCGTCTTCGTCCCAGCGCGGCGGCCCGACCGCCGACAGCGCTTCATAGGCGATCTCGGCCATGGCATGATTGGCAAGTCCCGGTCGTGACTTCGACACCCAATGCCGCTCGGTGCGGCAATCACTCATCGCTGCCGCCGCCTCGGCATTGCGGTCGAGCACCGCGGTGACCTGCTCGGCCATGGCAAGCGTCGGCACGCGGATCATGTACTGAATCTCGGCCAGCCCCGCCGGCAAATTGTCGGCGGTCGCTTGCCCCGCCGTCAGGATCGCCTCGCTGATCGACCAGCCGCCCTGGTGAGGCAGCATGGAATCGCGCAGAGCCTTGGAGGCCATGTACATCATCATCAATGCGTCGTTGGCGCCGGGCGCGCGCGCCGCCGAATGTGCTTGCGGAATGGGTGCAGCACCCGCAGCCAGCGCCCAGCGCTCCGGTTGGTCGCAGATGAAGCGATAGATCATCGCGTAGGCCGCGCCGCAATGCGTGTCCCAGCGCGCCGTGTTGCAGAGCGGCAGCATGTAGAACGGATGAAAGGAGATCATGCCGGCAAGGCCGTCATAATAGCCCTTGGCGGCATGGATCGGCTTTGACCCACGCACCTTTTCCGCCGGCTCGCCGGTGAAGCGCAGCGTGCCTGATATGCCGTGGCGCTGCATCGCGGCCTTGGTCGCCAGCAGCCCGCCGAGGCTCGAAATACCCAGCCCGGAATGCGGGTCGGTGTGGCCGCCGGCCTGGTTGCCAAGTCCCCGGCGCGGACGCTCGACCGTAGCGGCATCCTGGCAATTGCCCGGCACCGCGTCGTATTCGGCGTACATGCCGATGGTCGGGCCGGGGCCGTTGGTCCAATGTGCGCAGAAGGCGGTCGGCATGCCGCCGGAGCCTTCTTCGACAGAAAAGCCTTCGAGTTTCAGTCGCTCGACATACCAGGCGGCGGATTGATATTCCCGCCACGCGGTCTCGCCGTAATCGAAGATGATGCGTGTCCACGCGGACAACAACGGCTGGATGCCGTCGAGACAGGCAAGGGCGGTTGCTTGCGCCGAGGTGGCCACCGGTTTCTCCATGGCATGAGAAGAAAGCAGTGAAGCGGTTCGCTAAAAAGTGATATGTTTTCCCGGTTCGTGCAAATTCGGTTCACCTGAGGTTCCTTGCGTATACCATCCACACAAGCGCTGCGTGCGCTCGACAGCTTCGCCCGCCATGGCAGCGTCTGGCGCGCCGCCGACGAGTTGCACCTGACCCGCAGCGCCGTGAGCCATCAGCTTCGTCTGCTGGAGCGCGATCTCGGCTTCGACCTGCTCGAACGCATCGGCAAGGGCGTGGCGCTGACGCCGCGCGGCCAGCGCTATGCCAGCGACGTGCGCAAGGCGCTCACCGTTTTGGGCGATGCGGTGACGCGGGACGCCGGCACCGGCGTCGGCGGCTCGTTCGCCGTCAGTTGCACGCCCGGCTTCGCCTCGCTGTTCTTGTGCACCCATATCGGCGAGTTCCGGCAGATGTATCCTGACGTGGCGCTGCGCATCCTGACGCCGCGCCGGCTCGACGATGTCAGCAACGCAGATGCCGATGCCTTCATTGCGTTTGGTGTCGGCAATTGGCCGAACCGGGCGGTCGAGCCGCTCTGCGAAATCTCGTTCACGCCGCTCTGCAGCCCGACGCTGCTCAACAAGGTCGGCGGTTTTTCCCGACCGTCGGACGTGCTGCGCGCCAACCTGCTGCATCTCGACGACACCGAGGATTGGGCGCGCTGGCTGGCGCTGTCCAAGGTGGAAAACCCCGACATCGAGGGTGGCATCTTCTTTTCCGACATGAACCTGGTCTTTTCGGCGGCGATTGCCGGCCAGGGCATCGCCATGGGCGACGAACTGACCAGCCGGCGGGCGCTGAGCGAGGGCCGGCTGGTCAGGCCGTTCGACATCGCGATCAAGTCGCCACGCTCTTATTTCCTGGTCTCCGAACACGCCAAGGCTTCGCATCCGGTGCTGGAAGCGTTCGCGGGATGGCTGCGGTCGAAACTCCAGGAGAACCGCATTCTGCCGTATTGAGGGCAAGGCGGCGCCATCTCGCCATAGATGAATGGAATTTGCCGATCACGCGAAAACTATTCGGTTGCGGTGAGCCGGCACCCTGCCTACGATTTCGACAAGCGTTAGGGAAAGGGCAGTATGCAGCAACCCGGCCGTGCCGCAGAGATCAAGGCAATCGGGATCGGCAAGAGCTTCGGCTCGTTCCGTGCGCTGGACAATCTGTCGCTCGATATCGGCCGTGGCGAGTTCCTGACCCTGCTCGGGCCGTCGGGTTCGGGCAAGACCACCTTCCTGATGATCCTTGCGGGCTTCGTGCAGCCGACCGAGGGCAAGCTGTTCAGCGACGGCGTCGACATCACCGACCGACCGGCAGAGCAACGTGCCGCCGGCATGGTGTTCCAGGGCTACGCGCTGTTCCCGCATATGAGCGTCGAAGCCAACATCGCCTTCCCACTCAAGGTGCGCAAGAAACCGGCCGCCGACATCAAGCGCCGTGTCGGCGAGATGATCGAGCGCGTCGGTCTCAAGGGCCACGAGAAGAAACTGCCGGCGCAACTGTCGGGCGGCCAGCAGCAGCGCGTGGCGCTGGCCCGTGCGCTGGTGTTCGAACCTGGCGTGCTGTTGCTCGATGAGCCGTTCTCGGCGCTCGACAAGAGCCTGCGCGGCCAGATGCAGGCCGAGATGAAGCGGCTGCACCAGGAAACCGGAACCACTTTCGTCTTCGTCACCCACGACCAGAGCGAGGCGCTGGCGCTGTCGTCGCGCGTTGCCATCTTCAACCACGGCAAACTGCTGCAGGTCGGAGCGCCCGACGAAGTCTACGACCGGCCGGACAACCGCTTCGTCGCCGAGTTCCTCGGCGAAATCAACATGCTGCCGCTGAAGGGCGTCAAGCCTGCCGGCAATGGCTCGACCGGCCTTTGCGAAGACCGCGCGGTCAGCATGGGCTGCAAGGCCGAACTCGTGCGCGGCGATGCCATCCTGGCGATCCGGCCCGAATACATGTCGATATCGGGCGAGGCGGCGGATGGCGAGAATGGCATCGCCGCTACCGCCACCAACTCCACCTATCTCGGTGCTGCGACGCGGCTCGACCTGACGACACGGCAAGGCGCCAAGGTTACCGTCTCGGTGCCGAACGAGGTGGCGGCCGCAGCGCTCAGCAAGGGCAATTCCGTCTGGCTCACCTGGCCGGCGGAAAAGGGTTTCCTCCTTCCGCATGGAGGGCAATGACGACGGTGTGGCGAGATGTCGCTCCACCGCTTTCCGGCACTATCAACAACAAAAAAGGGGAACTGACATGACACATGACAACAAAAAACAAGCCGTCGAGAGCCTGTCCGCCAGGGCAGGTCGCGGCGAGATCTCGCGCCGGCAGTTCACACAGCTGGCGGCACTCGTGCTGGCCGGCACGCCGATGCTGCTGCGCTCGACAGGTGCCTTTGCGCAGGCCAAGGAACTGGTGCTGGTCAACTGGGGTGGCGATGCCATCACCGCCTATGATGCCGCCTATGGCCAGGCCTTCACCAAGGACACCGGCATCGCCGTCAAGATGGACGGTTCGGGTCCGACCGAAGGCGCCATCGCCGCGCAGTTCAAGAGCGGCGCGCCGACCTGGGATCTCGTCGACGTAGACCCCTTCTCGGCCATCACGCTCGGCGCCCAAGGGGCTCTCGAGCCGATCGATTACAACATCGTCGACAAGAAGAAGATGCGGCCCGGCTTTGGTTGGGAATACGCCGCCTCGACCTATTTCTTCTCCTATGTCATCGCCTATGATTCCGAGAAGTACGGCAAGGACGCGCCGACCGGCATGGCCGATTTCTTCGACGTGAAGAAATTCCCCGGCAAGCGCTCGCTCTACAAATGGGGCGTATCGAGCTGGGAAGCAGCACTTCTGGCCGACGGCATCGCGCCGGCGTCGCTCTACCCGCTCGACCTCAAGCGCGCCCATGACAAGATCGCCGCGTTCAAGGAAAACGTCGTTGCCTATTGGGGTGGCGGCGCCGAAAGCCAGAGCGTGCTGCTCAATGGCGAGGCCTCGATGGCGATCGTCTGGTCGACGCGCGCTTCGCTGATCGAGCAGGATTCGGGCGGCAAGATCAAGTTCATCTGGGATCAGGGACTGATCTCGCCCGGTGCGCTGGCCGTGCTCAAGAACAACCCCGGCGGCAAGGACGCTGCGATGAAGTTCATCGCCAGTGCCCAGGACCCTGAAAAGCAGCTGGTCATGTTCGACAAGCTCGGCCAAGGTCCTGCAAACCCGGCGGCAGACGCGCTGATCACGGCCGACAAGAAGCGCATCAACCCGGTCGATCCCGAGAACATGAAGAAGCAGATCGCGCTCGACATGGACTGGTACGCCAAAAATTACGGGCCGGCGCTCGACGAATACACCAAGATCATCTCGGCCTGATCAGGGCCGGGATAATCGGGTGGACATGAGATCCTATCTCTCCGACAGGATGGGCGCGGCGCTGTTGATGGCGCCGCTGCTCCTGTTTCTTGTCCTGGCCTATGCCTGGCCGTTCCTCGGCGTCGTCAAATGGAGTTTTACGCTGCCGACGCCCGGCCTCGGCCAATATGAGGCGCTGCTCACCGACGATCTGGTGCAGTCGGTGTTCATCCGCACGCTGCGCATCGCGGCGGTCGTCACCGTGGTCTCGGTGGCCGCTGCCTACGCCATCACCGTCGTCTGGGTGCGTGGAACCCCGGCACAGCGCCTGATCGCCGAGTTCTGCATTCTCGTTCCCTTCTGGATTTCCGTGCTGACCCGTGCCTTCGGCTGGGTGGCGCTGCTCTCCAATCGCGGCCTGATCAACACGTGGCTGCAGGCGATCGGCTTCATCTCCGAACCGCTGGCGTTGGTGCGCAACGAATTCGGCGTCATCGTCGGCATGACGCACTTCCTCATTCCTTTCGCCGTTTTTCCGCTGGCATCGGCCATGCGCAGCCTCGACGACCGCGTGCTCCTGGCGGCGCGCGGGCTCGGCTCCAGCCGCATGCGCACCTTCTGGACGGTGTTCGTGCCGATGACGCGCTCCGGCATCATAGGCGCGGCGATGATCGTTTTCGTCTTCTCGCTCGGCTTCTTCGTCACGCCAGCGATCCTTGGCGGCGGCCGCAGCGTCATGATTGCCGAGCTGATCTATCTCAGGATATTCCAGAGCCCGGACTGGGGCTTGGGTGCAGCGATCAGCGTCGTGCTGGTGCTGTTCGTCGGCGCGCTGATGGCGCTCTTGTTCCGATATGTCAGACCGAAGCAGTTGATCTGATGCCGACCTACCGCCCCGGTCCCGTCTCGCTGATCATCGCCGCCTTCGTGGCGCTGTTCCTGCTGATGCCGCTGCTCGCCGTCATCCCGGTGTCGCTGACGCCGAGCCGCATGCTGGCCATGCCGTCGGGCGAACTGTCGCTGCGCCATTACCGGGCGCTGATCGAAGACCCGCGCTGGCTCCAATCGATTCTGCTCTCGATCCGCATCGGTGTCGTCAGCAGCGCCTTTTCAACTGTGCTGGCGCTGTGCTTCAGCCTTGGCGTCTGGATGTTCCAGCCGCGCTTCACCGCGGCCCTGGTCGGCTTCGTGCTACTGCCGATGGTGGTGCCGCCGGTGGTCTCGGCGATCACGCTCTACTTCTTGCTCACCTCGATCTCGGGTTTCAGCGCGTTCTTCGGCTACGACACCTGGCTTGGCGTCGCCATGGCCCATTCGGTGATGACCGTGCCCTTCGCCACGGTGCTGATGCTGGTCTCTCTCAGCCAGCTCGACCGCCGCATCGACCTTGCCGCGCGGGGCTTAGGGGCCACTGTGTGGGAGCGCGCCACCCGCGTCATCATGCCCAACATCAAGTTCGGCATCGTCACCGCCGCACTTCTCTCCTTCGTGCTGTCCTGGGAAGAAATCGGCGTCACCCTGTTCATCACCTCTGTCAACGCCATCACGCTGCCGCGGCTCATGTGGATGGGCTTGCGCGACAACATCGACCCGGCGATCGCGGCATTGTCGGTGATCCTGATCATCATCACCGTGCTGGTGCTGGCGGTGCGCAGTTTCGTGGCCAGGCAGCGCGGAGCCTAGACAAACCGCACCGAGACGCGGCCAAACCTGCCTAGATCGCCGATGACTTCGTCGCCTGCCTCGACGCTTATCGGTGTCACGCAGGTGCCGGTAATCACCACCTGTCCCGGCTGAAGCGCTATGCCCAGGCCCGACAGTTCATTGACGATCCAGGTAAGCGCGATGCGAGGATCGCCCAATACGGCTGCTCCCGATCCGCTATGTTGCGACCTTCCGGAAACGGACGCGATCACGGGGTGCTTTGCAAGATCCACGTCGTGCCAGTCGTCTTCCGCCGCCTCGCCGATGACAAACAGATTGGCGCAGGCATTGTCCGCAATGAGCTGCGGCGCCCCGACGGCGCAGAAATCGTCATACCGTGAGTCCGGGATTTCGATCGCCGGGTGCAAGCTCGCCACGGCTTCCATCGCCTCGGCGATTTCATAGGGTGCCGCACGAGGCGGCAGCTCGCGGCCGAAACGGAAAGCGAACTCGATCTCGGCCACGCGCATCTTGCTCGTCGCCAGGGAAACGGTCCCGCCGATCTCCACCGCTTTCTCGGCCAGGAGACGTCCGGCCATGGGGCCGTCGACGTTGATGTGCCTTTGTCCCGCCAGACTGGTCGCGGCAATCTTCCAGCCGAAAAGCGGAGCCGCCGAGCGATCCATGACATGCGACTGGACAGCGTAACCTTCGAGCCGTGTTTGTGGGCGCAACGCCTCGGGTATGGCGTCGAGACGGGTGCCCTTGTCCCAGTGGCCTACCAACAACCGCGACGCAGCCCTGGTCTTTTCTGCATCGAGCATCATCAGCTTCCGAAATTGCTTCCTGGATCAAAAACGGCAAGGAAACATTGCGTCATGCGACGCTGTATGGAGCGAGAATATGTGACCAGGAATCGAGAGTCCATGTTCACGGCGTGGTGCCCGCGACGGTGGTCTTGGCAAAGCCGCCCTTTCGAGATCATCGGCATCCATCATTCCGATGACGAATCGCCATCGCCTCTGCGCGTCGAATGGCTATATCTGTCAGAACACGCAGAACGCGGACAGCTTCCGAAAAGCAACAGTCGGCAGCGCAGGAACCGGAGGAAAAGACGATGACCGCGCCAGGCGATTTGCAGCAGGCAGTGTTTCTCAGGCTGAGAAGCGACGCATCGCTGTCGGCCTTGTTGGGCGGCGCCGGACTGCTCGAACGGCCAACCGACAACGCCGCTTTTCCGTACGTGACCTGCGGCCATACCTCCGCTTTCGACTGGGATACGGGCATCGAGAACACTGACGATCAGTTGATTACGCTGCATGTCTGGTCGAAAGCCCATGGTGATGCCGAAACGCTAGCCATCATGGCCGCCATCCAGGTGCGCCTTGCCGACGCAGCATTGGTGATCGGCCCTCGCGGCCAGACACGACTGTCGCTGGAATTTGCCGAAGCCCGCCATGACGAGGATCTGCTCGTGCATCACGGGCTGCTGCGTTTTCGCGCGATGACGCAGGAAAATGCCTGATGCGCTTTCAATATGGTCAAAACGGAGTCTAGACTGGACTTTCGCGGGATTTCGCCTGTTCGAGGCGGTGAAATCCCAGGTTGACTGTCTCGCGTTGCAGGGGTGTGGCGAGGATGTTTTCAGCGGCGTTCACCGTTCATTTCACGTTCAGCACCGATGCGTTACAACGCCGGTCATGAAAACGCTTCGCTCCCACTTCCGAACCGCGACACTGGCGCTTTGTGCTGCCGGGCTGTTTGCGTCGCAGGCGATGGCGATGCCGGTCATCGCGCCGCCCGACCTTGCCAGTCCGATCGTACTGGCGGCCTCCGATTGCTACGCCATCGGCCAACAGGTGGCTGAGCAGAATGGCGGAACGCTGGCCAAGGCCTCGCAATCGACGCGCGGCGGTCAGCCTGTCTGTGTCATCGTCGTGCTCGTTCCGGGCAAGGACGGACAACGTCCGCGCCGTTCCGAGATCGTCGTTCCGCTGAACTGATCCAATCAATCTTAGGCTACGTTTCCCAGGCCGCCGGAATCGGCCTATATCTGCCCCAGTTTTCAATCCTACAAAGCTCTTCCATCCGACAAAGCTCTTCAACAGGTATCGAACTCCGCATGCGTGTACTGGTCGTCGAAGATGACAAGGATCTCAATCGGCAGATATCGGATGCGCTGGTCGATGCCGGCTATGTCGTCGACCGCGCCTTCGACGGCGAGGAAGGCCATTTCCTCGGCGACACCGAGCCCTATGACGCGGTCGTGCTCGATATCGGCCTGCCGCAGATGGACGGCATCAGCGTGGTCGAGCGCTGGCGACGCGGCGGCCGCAAGATGCCGGTGCTGATCCTGACGGCGCGCGACCGCTGGAGCGACAAGGTTTCCGGCATCGATGCCGGCGCCGACGACTACGTCACCAAGCCGTTCCACATCGAGGAGGTGCTGGCGAGGCTACGGGCTCTGATCCGGCGCGCTGCCGGCCATGCCTCGTCCGAGCTGACCTGCGGACCGCTGCGCCTCGACACCAAGGCCTCCAAGGCCGATGTCGGCGGCGTGCCGCTGAAGCTGACGTCGCACGAATTCCGCCTGCTTGCCTATCTGATGCACCATATGGGCGAGGTCGTCTCGCGGACCGAACTGGTCGAGCATCTCTACGATCAGGATTTCGACCGCGATTCCAACACCATCGAGGTGTTTGTCGGGCGGCTGCGCAAGAAGATGGGCATCGACATGATCGAAACCGTGCGCGGCATGGGCTACCGCATGCGTGAGCCGGAGGCGTAACTCGGAACCGCTCAAACCAACCGCAAGGACGCCGCTTTCGCTGCGTTTGTGGCCGCGTTCGCTGACGTTCCGCGTCATCGCCTTTTCCACGGTCTGGGCGATCGTGACGCTCGTTGTCATCTTCACCTTGATCACCACCCTATACCGCCAAGCCAGCGAGCGCGGCTTCGACAGCCTGCTTTCGGCGCATCTGTTCAACCTGATCGGTTCGATCGGCATCTCCGACAGCGGTGCGCTGACCGGCGCGCCAGATCTCGGCGACCTCCGGTTCTCGGAGCCGAATTCGGGCTGGTACTGGTCGGTTGAGCCCGCTTCGGAAGGCGTGCATGGCGATCTCCATTCGTCGTCGATGACCACGACGATCCCGTCACCGAGCGTTGCCGAGGTGCCGTTCAACGCGAGCTTCCAGCGCAGCTACGCAGCCGAAGGCATCGACGGCGAGCAACTCGAAGTGTTCGAGAGCGAATTCGTCCTCGACGCCAAGAACCGCGCCGCGCGTTTCCGCGTCATGGGCAACCAGAGCGAACTCGAACAGGAAATCGCCACCTTTCAGCGCCGCCTGCTGACCTATCTCAGCCTGTTCGGCGTCGGCATGATCGCCATCAACGCGATCGCAATCCTGCTCGGCCTGCAGCCGCTGCGCCGGGTCAGGAACGCGCTCGCCATGGTGCGCGAAGGCACCGCCCAGAGGCTCGACGGCCGCTTCCCGGCCGAGATCGAACCGCTTGCCAACGAAACCAATGCGCTGATCGAAAACAACAGGCGCATCGTCGAGCGGTCGCGAACACAGGTCGGCAATCTCGCCCATTCGCTGAAGACGCCGCTGGCGGTACTGCTCAACGAGGGCCGCGCGCTCGGCGGCGCCAAGGGGCAGTTGATCGCCGAACAGGCGGCTTCCATGCAGAAGCAGGTCGAACACTATCTCCAGCGCGCCCGCGTCGCGGCACAACGCGACAGCGTCGTCTACCGCACGCCGGTGACGCCGCTGGTGCAGCGCATGGTGCGGGTTCTGCGGAAGCTCAATCCGCAGACAAATCTGTCGCTGTCGCTGCCGGCGGGCGAGATCGTCTTCGCCGGCGAGCGCGAGGACCTTGAGGAACTGCTGGGCAATCTCCTTGAAAACGCGATGAAATGGGCAAAGAGCGCGGTGCAGGTCTCGATCGTGCCCTTGACCGGCAAGGACGACCCGGCCGGCCTGTTCGAGATCGGCATAGAGGATGACGGTCCGGGCATTCCCGAGGACAAGGCGCGCGAGGCGCTGAAGCGCGGACGGCGTCTGGACGAGACAAAGCCCGGAACAGGTCTGGGCCTGGCCATTGTCGCAGACCTCGTCAACGAGTATGGAGGCGTTCTGGCGCTCGAACGGTCCGGTATGGGCGGATTGAAGGCGGTGGTGCGATTGCGGAGCCTTCAGTGATGTTCACCAGAGCCGATCGACATAGAGGGGCGGGAGATGTTGTTGGCGGCATGTCCATTGGTCCCGCAGCGGCCAGCGGCCAAATTTCCGACAAATATCAATATTATGGCCACGCCGACTTCTCGATGACGCGGCCCCCGGCGCATCCATGGCAGGCTCCAACTCAAGAAAACCGGTTGTTGGCATGAAGATTCGCGTCGCGCTTGTTTCCGCATTGCTGGCTGTTTCCGGCTGCACCACCTTGAGCGGCAAGGGTCCAACCGTGGCAGCGACACCGGCCTCGACACCTCCTTCCAGCGGCAAGGTGACCACGACGATCATTTCGGCGATGGGCGGCGGCCTCATCAGCGGGGCGATCGGCAACGGCCTCAGCGAGACCGAGAAGCGCAGCGCGCTCGAGGCTGAGTACAAAGCGCTGGAATACACGACCAGCGGCCAGAAGGTGACGTGGAAAGGCGCCCAGGCTTCGCGCTACGGCGAGGTGGTTCCGGCCCAGCCCTACCGCGTCGGTTCGCAGGACTGCCGCCAGTACACGCAGACGGTGTTTTCCGGCGGCGCCGGAGTCACGGCGCGCGGAACCGCTTGCCGCAACGCCGATGGCAGCTGGACGCCGCTGACCTGACGACCGTCTGCCGACGATTGGCGGCTGGCGTCGTCAAAGCGTCGCAGCATGCATCTGTTGGCACGGCAGAGCTCTGCCGTTATTGGAAGAACCATGCTGTTCTGGGTCATAGCCGCCATTCTCACGCTGGGTGCAAGCCTGGCGGTGCTGTTGCCGCTGGCCGCCAGCGCGAAGGGCGCGTCGTCGAGCGGCGAACATGATCTCGAAGTCTATCGCGACCAACTGTCCGAGCTTGACCGCGACGCCGCGCGTGGCTTGATCCAGCCGGCCGAAGCGGCCGAAGCCCGCGCCGAGATCGCTCGCCGCATCCTTCGCCTTGACAATGCGGGTACCGCCGGTGGCGCAAACGCGGGCCGAGCGCCGGCCACCGCAAGGCTGGTGGCAACCGTAGCCGTGCTGGCGGTGCCGCTGGTCAGTTGGGGGCTCTATGTCAAGCTTGGCTCTCCCGACCTGCCGTCACAACCGCTCAGCGAGCGGTTGGCCAAGAATCCCGCCGACAGTTCGGTCGACGAACTGGTGGCGCGGGCCGAAGCCCATCTGGCCGCCAATCCCACCGATGGCAGGGGCTGGGACGTGCTTGCCCCGGTCTATCTGCGCATGCAGCGCTTTTCCGACGCGGCGGATGCCTATCGCAACGCCATTCGGCTTGATGGCGACAGCGCCGTTCGCCAGGCCGGTCTCGGAGAGGCGATCGCCGGCGCGGCAGGCGGCATTGTCTCGGCCGATGCCCAGGATGCTTTCGAGGCAGCCCTGAAGCTCGATCCGGCCAATGCGAAGGCCAGTTTCTACCTGGCCATGGCGTTGGCGCAGGAGGGTCGCGCCAAGGAAGCGACCACGGCATGGCAGGCGATGCTGGGCAGATTGCCGCCGGACTCGCCATGGCGCGGTGCCGTCGAGCAGGCGCTGGCCAAGTCCGGCAACCCCGAAGTGGCTTCTGGCGACGCCGCCAACGGCCCCGATGCCGGCGATATCGACGCCGCATCCTCGATGTCGCCGCAGGATCGGGAAGCCATGATCAACACCATGGTTGCCGGCCTTGACGACAAACTGCGGCAAAATCCGCACGACCCGGAAGGATGGATGCGGCTCGTTCGTTCCTATGTCGTGCTTGGCAAGGCCGATCAGGCGCGTGAGGCGCTCGGTCGCGCCATTGCCGTCTTTGGGGCCGACAGTGACCAGGCGAAGAAGTTCACCGCCTTTGCCGCTTCGCTTGGGCTTGCGGCGACGGAGTAGAACAAGACATGACGCGCAAGCAGAAACGATTGTCGGTGATCGCGGGCGGCCTGGTCTTCCTGGGTGCCGCGACCGGGCTGACTTTCTACGCGCTTGGCCAGAAGGCCTCCTATTTCTACATGCCGGCCGATCTCACCACGGCAAGCGTCCAGCCTGGCCAGCGCATCCGGTTGGGTGGATTGGTCGAAAAAGGCACGATCCAGCGCGGGCAGGGGGCCACGGTCGGCTTTTCGGTCACCGACACGCACAAATCGGTCAAGGTCACCTATACCGGCATCCTGCCCGACCTTTTCCGCGAAGAGCAGGGCGTCATCACCGAGGGTAGTTTCGGCCCGGACGGGGTTTTTGTTGCCGATAGCGTGCTGGCCAAGCATGATGAGCGCTATATGCCCAAGGAGGTTGCGGACGGCCTCAAGGCCAAGGGCGTGTGGCAGGAGAGCAAGAGTGAATAGCTCCGGCAGGAGAGCGACAGTGGATCACGGGCATGGTTGAAACCGGACATTTCGCCCTCGTCCTGGCGTTTGCGCTTTCGCTGGTGCAGACGCTCGTGCCGCTGTTTGGCGCACGCCTGAACAACCAGCGCCTGATGGCCGTCGGGGGTCCGGTCGCGGTGACCGGCTTCGCCTTGACGGCGCTGTCTTTCGCAGCGCTGGCGAGTGCCTATGCGAGCTCCGATTTCTCGGTGGCAAGCGTGTGGGAAAACTCGCATTCCTTGCAGCCGTTGATCTACAAGATCACCGGAACCTGGGGCAATCATGAAGGCTCGATGCTGCTTTGGGTGTTGATCCTGACCTTCTTCGGCGCACTCGTCGCCGCTTTCGGCTCCAACCTGCCGGCGACGCTGCGCGCCAATGTGCTTGCGGTGCAAGGCGCCATCGGCGCCGCCTTCTTCCTGTTCATCCTGGCGACGTCCAATCCGTTCATCCGGCTCAACCCGGCGCCGATCGAAGGCCGCGATCTCAACCCGATCCTGCAGGATCTCGGCCTCGCCATCCACCCGCCGTTCCTCTATCTCGGCTATGTCGGCTTCTCGATCTGTTTTTCCTTCTCGGTCGCCGCTCTCATCGAAGGCCGCATCGACGCGTCCTGGGCGCGCTGGGTGCGGCCGTGGACGCTGGTCGCCTGGATGTTCCTGACCGGCGGCATCGCCATGGGATCGTACTGGGCCTATTATGAACTTGGCTGGGGCGGTTTCTGGTTCTGGGATCCAGTCGAGAACGCGTCTTTCATGCCGTGGCTGGCGGGCACCGCGCTGCTCCATTCGGCCATTGTCATGGAAAAGCGCTCGGCGCTGAAGATCTGGACGCTGCTGCTCGCCATCCTGACCTTTTCGCTGTCGCTGCTCGGCACCTTCCTCGTGCGTTCGGGCGTGCTGACCTCGGTGCATGCCTTTGCAACCGATCCGACCCGGGGCGTGTTTATCCTGTGCATCCTGACGTTGTTTATCGGCGGCTCGCTGGCGCTGTTTGCGCTGCGCGCTTCCCGGTTGACGACCGGCGGCCTGTTCCACCCGATTTCCCGAGAAGGGGCACTCGTCCTCAACAATCTGTTCCTGACCACGGCGACGGCGACCGTGCTTGTCGGCACACTCTATCCGCTCGCTGTCGAAGCCTTTTCAGCCGACAAGATCTCGGTCGGCGCGCCGTTCTTCAATCTCACCTTCGGGCCGCTGATGGTGCCGCTGCTGCTCGTGGTTCCGTTCGGGCCGTTGCTGGCCTGGAAGCGCGGCGATGTCTTCGCCGTCGCGCAGCGCCTGATGGTGGCCTTTGCTGCGGCACTGCTGGCGACGCTGGTCACCGCTCTGTTCATCGACGGCGGCTCGGTGTTCGCAGCCCTGGGCGTAGGCCTTGCCGTCTGGCTGATCCTTGGCGCGCTCACCGATCTCGCCGTCAAATCCGGCTTTCGGACCGTCGCAACGGGGATCATGGTCCGGCGCTTGCTCGGCTTGCCGCGCTCGGTCTTCGGCACAGCCTTCGCTCACCTCGGCCTCGGCCTGACCACGCTCGGCATCGTCGGCACACTTTGCTTCGGCACCGAGAAGATCCTGTCGATGCATGCCGGCGAGACCGTCGAACTGTCCGGCCATACGCTGCGTTTCGTCGGGCTTTATCCGGCCCAGGGACCGAATTACAGCGAGGATCGCGGCCGCTTCGAGCTGATCGGCGTCAGCGGCAGCCCTGTTGGCGAAATCAGCTCCGCCAAGCGGTTTTATCCGGTGCGGCAGATGACGACGACGGAATCCGGCATCAGGACGATCGGTTTCTCGCAGCTCTACATCTCGCTCGGCGACGAGGGCAAAGACGGTTCGGTCGTCGTGCGTTTGTGGTGGAAGCCGCTGGTGACGTTGATCTGGGGCGGTGGCCTGATGATGATGGCGGGCGCGGCGATGTCGCTGATGGACCGGCGCCTGCGCGTCGGCGCGCCGTCGCGACGGCGCAAGCAGGCGAGCGTGGTGCCATCCGCGACCCTGCCATGAACGCACGGCTTTCGCTGACCTCCATTATCCTGCTGCTGGCGCTGTTTTTTGCCGGCACGGCCTTGGCGGTGAAGCCTGACGAGATGCTGCCTGATCCTGCACTTGAGGCGCGGGCTCGGGCGCTTTCGGAAGGCTTGCGCTGCATGGTCTGCCAGAACCAGTCGATCGACGAATCCGATGCCGACCTTGCCCGCGACCTGCGCGTCCTCGTGCGTCAGCGCCTCGTCGCCGGCGACACTGACCAGCAGGTCATGGACTACGTGGTTTCGCGCTATGGCGAGTTCGTGCTGCTCAAGCCGCGTTTCGACCTGCGCAATGCATTGCTGTGGGGCACGCCTGTCCTGCTGTTGCTGGTGGGAGGCGTTTTCATCGTGCTGACCGCGCGGTCGCGTCGCTCGACGGCAACCAATGCGCTGACCACTGAGGAACAGGCGGCGCTGGACAAGATACTAGGCAATTAGCTCGGCCATTCCTCCGAGGGCCAGTCCCGCGACGTGTGAATGACGCGCAGGATAACGACGCACTGACGGCCAGCGATCGGGCGCAACTCATAAGCAATGATGTACGGCGGGCGGCCGATGAACGTCTCATATGTGCCTGTTACCCGGCCTGGCCGGCCCGTCGCCATATCACCAAGGCCTCGGCCCATTTCACGAATGATACTTCTCTCGGACAACCCTTCGTGCTCGACGTGTTCCACATTGCGGGGTCGATCCGCCAGGCGTGCTTGCTGTCATTTATGAAAGCCTTGTGCTGAGTTGTGTACAAGATAGCGCATAGGGCATCGCGGCCAACGGGTTTGTGCGTCTCCCGACCCCAAAACATTACCAAAGTTTCATGTGTCGGAAATGGCGCTGTAATGTGCGCCACTCTAATTCTCTTGCTTGAGGATGCCCATCAGCAGCGTCCATTTGGAAAGAGGATACGAGATCCATGAATATTGCCCCCCGTTCATATTCCGTCACCCGCAAGCGTCTCATGGCTGCCGTCGCGTCTGTAGCCGTGGCCGGTGCGATCGGCGTCGGTGCGCTGACCAGCGGAACCAGCCCTGTTCTGGCCGATGCCGTGCGCGTCGAGGCGCCGCAGGTACCGGGCTTCGCCGATGTCGTCGAGCGGGTTTCTCCCGCTGTTGTCAGCGTCAAGGTCAAGGCCAAGATCAGCCCGGCCGCCGATGACGGCTCGGACCCGTCCGACGATCAGGATGGCATGAACAACCTGCCCAACAATCCGCAACTGCGCCGCTTCTTCAAGGAATTCCGTGGATTTGGTGATCAGGACGGCCAGGGTGGCGGCAACAGGCGCTTCAGCCATCGCGACCGCAACAACGACCAGCCGCGGCCGGTTGCACAAGGTTCCGGCTTCTTCATCTCGGATGACGGCTATCTCGTCACCAACAACCACGTCGTTTCGGAAGGCTCGGCCTTCACCGTGGTGATGAATGACGGCAAGGAACTCGACGCCAAGCTGATCGGCACCGACCCGCGCACCGATCTCGCCGTGCTCAAGGTCGATGGCGTCGGCAAGTTTACCTATGTCGACTTCGCCGATGACTCCAAGGTTCGCGTCGGCGACTGGGTGGTGGCCGTCGGCAATCCGTTCGGCCTTGGTGGCACCGTCACCGCCGGCATCGTCTCCGCCCGCGGCCGCGACATCGGCGCTGGCCCTTATGACGACTTCATCCAGATCGACGCATCGGTCAACCGCGGCAATTCTGGCGGCCCGACCTTCAACCTCAACGGCCAGGTCGTCGGCATCAACACCGCGATCTTCTCGCCGTCCGGCGGCAGCGTCGGCATCGCCTTCGACATTCCCGCTTCGACCGCCAAGCAGGTCGTTCAGGACCTGATGAAGAGCGGTTCCGTTCAGCGCGGCTGGCTCGGTGTCGAAATCCAGCCGGTCACCTCCGACATCGCTGAGTCGCTTGGTCTGAAGTCCAACAACGGCGCACTGGTTTCCAGTGCCCAGGACGATGGTCCCGGCAAGAAGGCGGGCATCACGGCCGGTGACGTGATCACCCAGGTCAACGGCAAGGACGTCGCTTCGCCGAAGGAACTGGCACGGCTGATCGGCGCCTACTCGCCTGGCAAATCGGTTGACGTCACCGTGTGGCGCGACGGCAAGAGCCAGACGGTCAAGGTCGATCTCGGCAAACTGCCCTCGAGCGACAAGCAGGCCTCTGTCGACCAGTCGCAGCCTGCCGCTCCGGCAAAGCCCGACACGCTGGCCGATCTCGGCCTGACCGTCACCAAGTCCGAAAACGGCAAGGGGCTGGTGGTGACCGACGTCGATCCCGACAGCGATGCTGCCGATCGCGGCATCCAGCCGGGCGACGTCATCACATCGGTCAATTCGACCGAAGTGAACGGCACCGACGACGTCACCAAGGCGATGACCGAAGCGGTCAAATCCGGCCGCAAGGCAGTGCTGATGCAGATCACCCGCGACGACACCAATCGTTTCGTCGCGCTGCCCGTCGCCAAGGGCTGAGGTCGGCTCCGGAGCGTTCTCTCGGCCTTCCGAGACGGGTGAGGGCGTTCCGGCGGCAAGTTGGACTTTTCCAGTGCGCCGGTTCAACACCCCCGAGCCGCCGTACGGGAAAGCATGGAGGAGCGCGCGTTAGTCAGTCATCGCGCCTTCCCCCGGCGGCAGCGGGCTTCCCATCGCCCGCTGCCGCACAATTTCAAAAGCGCTTCAACGATCCGATGCCAACGACATCGGCAGCGAGCAGCTTTATCGCGCACTGCTTCGAGCGATCTCGGTCGCGATGCGCTTTGGCAAAGGCCACAATGCAGATGTCTGCCACTCAACCTTCCGGCGAAATCGCGTATAACAGCCCTATGAAGATTCTCGTCATAGAAGACGATCGCGAGGCTGCGGATTACTTGCAGAAAGCCTTTGCCGAGGCCGGTCACACCGCGCATGTCGCCGGTGACGGCGAAACCGGCTTTGCGCTCGCCGACGCCGGCGACTACGACGTGATGGTGATCGACCGGATGATGCCGCGTCGCGACGGCCTGTCGGTCATTGCCGGTCTCAGGTCCAGGGGCAACACGACGCCGGTGCTGATCCTGTCGGCGCTCGGCGAGGTCGATGACCGGGTCACGGGTTTGCGCGCCGGCGGCGACGATTACCTGACAAAGCCCTATGCCTTCTCCGAGCTTCTCGCCCGCGTCGAGGTGCTGAACCGGCGCGCCAGTGCCAAGGAAGCGGAAACCGTCTACCGCGTCGGCGATCTCGAACTCGACAGGCTGTCGCATTCGGTCCGCCGTGCGTCACGCGAGATAACGCTGCAGCCGCGTGAGTTCCGCTTGCTCGAATATCTGATGCGGCATGCCGGCCAGGTGGTGACGCGCACCATGCTGCTGGAAAATGTCTGGGACTACCATTTCGATCCGCAGACCAATGTCATCGACGTCCATGTCTCCCGGCTGCGCGGCAAGATAGAGAAGGGCTTCGACAAGCCCATCCTGCATACGGTTCGCGGCGCCGGCTATATGCTGAAGAGTGGTTAGCTGCGGCATGGCTCTTTCCGTGCCCGCCATCATGAAGACGACGGCAGCGCGGCTTTCGGCGCTCTACTTCCTGCTCTTCGCGCTCTGCGCGGTGGCGCTCGTCTTCTACATGACCTCGCTGTCGGCGCGAATGCTGACCGCGCAGACGCAGGAGACCATCAATGACGAAGTGCTCGGCCTTGCCCGCGCCTATCAGCGCGGTGGCCTGCCGGTACTGGTCCGCGTGGTCGAAGCGCGCTCGCGCCAGCCCGGCGCAAACCTTTACCTGATCGCCGACGCCAACGGCCAGATCCTGACCGGCAACGTGCAGAGCCTCGAACCTGGCGTTCTCGAAACCGAAGGCTGGACCAGCAGTCCGTTCTCTTATCAGCGCTTTGGCGAGGGAGAGCTCGAGCGCCTGCGCAACCTTCCCGCCGAGCAGGGTACCACCACCCAATCCGAGCAGAACGATGCGCAGGCGCAGGGCGAAAAAGGCCACAACGCCATTGCGCTGGTGCTGCGGCTGCCGAACCAGATGATCATGCTGGTCGGCCGCGACCTTGGCGAGCCGGAACGGTTTCGTGCCGTCATCCGCCGTGCGCTGATGCTGGCGCTCGGCATGATGGGGCTGGGCGGATTGCTGATCTGGTTTTTTGTCGGCCGCGCTGCGCTGAAGCGCATCGACAGCGTGTCGGAAGCCAGCCGTCGCATCATGGGCGGCGATCTGTCGGGCAGGCTGCCGGTGACGGGGGTTGGCGACGAGTTCGACCGGCTCTCCGAAAATCTCAATGCCATGCTGGCCAGGATCGCCACGCTGAACGAAGGCTTGAAGCAGGTTTCCGACAACATCGCGCATGATCTGAAGACGCCGCTGACCCGGCTGCGCAACCGGGCCGAAGCGACGCTTTCGGGCAAGCAAAAGCCCACCGACTACCGGCAGGCGCTGGAAGGCACCATCGCCGAGTCGGACCAGTTGATAAAAACCTTCAACGCCATCCTGATGATCTCCCGGCTGGAGGCTGGCTACTCGTCTGAAAATACGAACCGCGTCGATCTTGCGGAAGCCGTACGCGATGTCGTCGAGCTCTATGAGCCGGTGGCGGAAGAGGCGGGCGTGTCGCTGGAAGCAGACGCGCACGAGGCGGTGTCCGTCAACGGCAACCGCGAACTGATCGGTCAGGCGCTGTCGAACATCGTCGACAACGCCATCAAATATTCCACCGGCGCCAATGCCCAGCCGGCGGTGCGCGTCACGCTCGAGCGAACCGGTGCGGACGTTCGCCTGTCGGTTGCCGACAATGGCCACGGCATTCCCGACGATGGCGACCGCGCGCGTGCCACGGAACGTTTCGTGCGGCTGGAGAAGAGCCGTTCGCAACCGGGTTCCGGTCTTGGCCTCAGCCTCGCCAAGGCGGTCATGACATTCCACAATGGCCGGCTTGAACTCTTGCCTGGCAATCCTGGACTATCCGTGGTCATGAGTTTCCCGGTTCGGGAGGATCACTGATGAGCACGACTGCGAGAGCGAAAGATTGGCTGCTGAAGCCGGCGGCCAGGCTTGTTCCGCTGGACGAGGACCGTGCGCGGCTGGAACTGGCCGAGATCGCGTCCGCCGCACGCGAAGAAGGGCTGACGCGGCTGGCCAAGTTTCTGGCCGGCAAAGGGGAGGGCCAGGATTTCCTCGCCGCCGTCTTCGATCTGTCGCCGTTCCTGCGCGATACGGCACGTCGCCGGCCGCAAATCCTGGACGGGCTGTTCGAGCAGACAATCGAGGCTCGGCTGAAAGCGATCGGCGCCGCCATAGACCTGGCGCATTTGGCGGAGACCCTTTCGGAATCCGGCCTGATGATGGAGCTGCGCCAGTGGAAGGCGGAGGCGCATTTCCTCATCGCGCTGGCCGATCTTGCCGGCGAGGCCGAAACGGCGCTGACGGTCCGGCGGTTGAGCGACCTCGCTGACGCCTGTACCCGTGCCGCCGTCGACTTCCTGCTGCGCGACGCGCACGGCCAGGGCAAACTCAAACTGCCGGATGTCGACAACCCGTCGAAACAGTCGGGTTGGATCCTGCTCGGCATGGGCAAGCTCGGGGCACATGAGCTGAATTTTTCCTCGGACATCGATCTGGTGGTTTTCTTCGATCCGGAAGCACCGGCGGTCGTCGACCCGCTCGACGCCACCGAATTGTTTTCGCGGCTGACGCGCCGCCTGGTTCGCATCCTGCAGGACCGCACCGAGCACGGATATGTCTTCCGCACCGATCTGAGGCTGCGCCCCGACCCCGGTTCGACACCGCTGGCGATCCCGGTTGAGGCGGCACTGCGCTACTATGAGGCGCGCGGCCAGAACTGGGAGCGCGCCGCCATGATCAAGGCACGTCCGGTGGCTGGCGATCTGGCCGCGGGCGCTACCTTCCTCAAGGAGCTTCAGCCCTATATCTGGCGCAAATACATGGATTACGCGGCGATTGCCGACGTCCATTCGATCAAGCGTCAGATCCACGCCCACAAGGGCCATGGTGAGATCGCGGTCAAGGGCCACAACGTCAAGCTCGGCCGCGGCGGCATTCGCGAGATCGAGTTCTTCGTCCAGACCCAGCAGCTTATCGCCGGCGGACGCTTCCCTGAACTGCGTGGCCGCGAGACCGTGCCGATGCTCGGCGAGCTTGCGACACGCGGCTGGATCACCACCGAGGCGCGCGATGCGCTCGCCCGCCAGTACTGGTTCCTGCGCCGCGTCGAACATGCCGTGCAGATGGTTGCCGACGAGCAGACCCACACGCTGCCGGAAGATGATGAAGGCTTGGAGCGCATCGCCCGCATGCTCGCCTTTGCCGATGCTTCTGCCTTTTCCCAGGCGTTTCGCGCCTCGTTGCAGCAGGTCGAACGCCACTACGCGGCACTGTTCGAAACAGCACCCGAACTGTCGACAGGCATCGGCAATCTCGTCTTCACCGGCGATGTCGACGATCCCGATACGCTGCAGACCTTGCACGGCCTCGGCTTCCAGCGGCCAAGCGACATCTGCCGCGTCATCCGAGGCTGGCATTTCGGTCGCTATCGCGTCACCCAGTCGGCGGAGGCGCGCGAGCGGCTGACGGAATTGACGCCGGCGCTGCTGCGCTCCTTCGGCCAGACGCGCCGGGCCGACGAAGCGCTGATGCGCTTCGACGAATTTCTCGCCGGCCTGCCGGCCGGCATCCAGCTGTTTTCCCTGCTGCAGTCCAATCCGGCCCTGCTCAAGCTCCTGGCAACGATCATGGGTGCGGCGCCCCGGCTGGCGGCGATCATCACCCGCCGGCCGCATGTCTTCGATGGTCTGCTCGACCCGGCCTTGCTGACGGAGCTACCGGACCGCGCCTATCTGTCGGCACGGCTTTCCGCCTTTGTCGAGGGCGACCGGCTTTATGAGGACGTGCTCGACCGGCTGCGCATTTTTGCTTCCGAGCAGAAATTCCTGATCGGCGTCCGGCTGCTCGCCGGCTCGATCGATCCGGCGCGCGCCGGCCGCGCCTTCTCCGATCTGGCGGATCTCACCATCGAGGCTGCGTTGCAGGCGGTGACGGCCGAATTCGCGGCGCGCCACGGCACCATTGCCGGCGGCGTGGTTGCGCTGCTCGGCATGGGCAAGCTCGGCAGCCGCGAGCTGACCGCCGGATCGGATGTCGACCTGATCCTGCTTTACGACCACGCGCCGGACGCCGAGGAGTCCGATGGCGACAAGCCGCTGGCGCCTTCGCATTACTACACCCGCATGACGCAGCGGCTGATCGCAGCTGTGTCGGCGCCGACGGCGGAGGGCGTGCTCTACGAACTCGACCTGCGCCTGCGGCCATCAGGCAACAAGGGTCCTGTGGCGACCCATATCGATGCCTTCAAGAAATACCAGCGCCAGGAAGCCTGGACCTGGGAGCACATGGCGTTGGCACGCGCGCGCGCCATAGCTGGCGACGCCAGCCTGTGCAGTGAGGTTGAAGCGGAAGTGGCGGCGGTGCTTGGTCAGCCGCGCGACGCCGCAAAGGTGATGGCCGAGGCCTCGGAGATGCGGGCTATGATCGAGAAGGAAAAGCCGCCGCGCGACCTGTGGGACATCAAGCTGATCCCCGGCGGCCTGATCGATCTCGAATTCATCGCCCAAGTCGCTGTCATCACCGGGCAGGTAGGCGCCGGGCCGCGCGTTACCGGTACCGCCGAAATCCTTTCGCGCCTGTCACCGGGCTTCGCCAATGCCGGGGCGAGGCAGGAGCTTTTCGACGCCTATGCGCTCTATCTGGCGCTGACCCAGATGACGCGGCTGTGCCTTACCGGAGCCTTCGAGCGCGACGACGTTCCGCCGGGGCTTTCGGATCTGCTTCTGGCGGTGACCGACCTGCCGGATTTCGGTGTGCTCGAAGCACACCTCAAGGAGACGTCGCAGAAGGTCAGGAAGGATTTCGACCTTTTGCTTCGTGCGGGATGACCGGGAAGCGATCGTCCCTTGGAATCGGGGACGTTTCGTGGTCCTCCAGTCTCATGCAGCTACTCTGTTCGCCGAATCTGCTGCAGCGCCCGGCTTGCGTGAGACTGCAAAATCCGGTCGCGCAGATAGGCATAGAAACGCGGCGGCAGCATGCCATAGTCGAATCGGGACGGTTTGCTCCCCGCGATAGGCCTGAGATCGGGACCCGGCCAGAGGAAATGATTGGTTTCGGTGACGACGATCCATGATGGCGTGTCATCGAGGCCGAGATAGGCTTTGAGGGGCGCAGGTATTTCTACTGCATCGGCAGGATCAGCTGGTGGCGAGTGTGTGACCGGAACGACCGTTATGACTTCACGGCCCTCCACGACCGCGCGGCGACAATGGCGCATGATCGGTTTTTGCGACCTTCTTCGGCACCCTTTTCGTGTTCTCTCACCCAGAGGTAAGAATAGGAAATCACCAGACCCGGGATAGGTTTGGGCAGGCTCACGGTGTCCAGTCTTTGAGCATTGCATCAAGCCCGGCATATTCGCTCGATACGGCGCTTTCGGCGATGGCGTTAAGCGTCTCGTCGTCCAGCTCTTCCACAGGACGGGCGACCCGTCCCTTGACCAAGACCTCGAACATCGCCGCCGACAGGAGTACCGTGTGGGTCCGGCCATTCTTTGTGATTGCGACCGGCGCACGCTGGGCAGCATCCTGAAAACGCCCGACATTCTGCTGGAATTCCGTTGAAGTCACTCGCATGACAAGGCCTTTCTTTTTTATCCAAAATAGATAAAATAGATAACTTTGTCAAAGCGTTTCACCTCGCGTCCACGAGGTGGATCAGGCCTGGGATGGTGATAAAAACTTCACGCTGCAACCTTGACGGCCAGCACGCTCTTCTTCACCGGAATGCGCACCGACACGATAGTGCCGACACCTTCGCTCGACCGGATCTTCAGCGCGCCGCCCTGAAGCTCGGCCAGCGAACGTGAGATGGCAAGGCCAAGGCCGGACCCGGCATGGCTCTTGGAGAACTGGTTCTGCACCTGTTCGAACGGCCGTCCGAGCTTTCCGAGCGCCTCCTTGGGGATGCCGCAGCCATTGTCCTCGATCGTCAGCACCAGCGCGCCGGATGTGTTGCGGGCCCTGACCGATATGTGGCCGCCGTGGCCGGTGAACTTCACCGCATTGGACAAAAGGTTGATGACGATCTGCTTGATCGCACGGCGATCGGCGACCAGCGTCAGCGCATCGGCAATGCGCGTTTCCACGGAGATGGCCTTTTGCGCCGCCTGCAGCGAAACGACGCGTACGGTTTCGCTGATCAGCGGGCCGAGGTCGATCTCTTCCCGGTCCAGAGAGAACTGGCCGGCCTCGATCTTGGACATGTCGAGAATATCGTTGATGACGCCCAGCAGGTACTTGCCGCTGCTGTTGATGTCGGTGGCATATTCCTCGTAGCGCTCCGATCCGAGCGGGCCGAACAGCCCTTGTTCCATCAGTTCGGAGAAGCCGATGATGGCGTTCAGCGGCGTGCGCAACTCATGCGACATGTTGGCCAGGAATTCGGATTTGGCCCGGTTCGCCGCTTCGGCCCGTTCGGTTTCCTTCATGTATTTGCGGTTGAGGTCGACCAGTTCGCGCGAACGCTCCTCTTCGGCCCGCCGCGCGAGGCTGAGATCATGGATCGTTGCCATCAGCCGTCGCTCACTGTCGACCAGCTTCTCCTGGTGCAGCTTGATCTGGGTGATGTCGGAACCGACCGAGACGATGCCGCCGTCCCGGGTCTTCAGTTCGTTGACCTGCAGCCAGCGGCCATCGGCCAACTGCCGCTCGAAAGTGGCGCCGCCCTGCAGGCCGCTGGTGTGGGCAAGCCGCCTTTCGGAAGCAAAGGCCAGCATGCGTTCTTCCAGAGCCGCGCGCGCGGTGCCCGGCATCACGTCGCGGTCCGAAAGCCCGTTGTCCTGCTGGTATTTGGAATTGCACATGATCAGGTGCTGCGTCGAATCCCACAGCACGAAGGATTCGTTGATGTTCTCGATCGCCGTTCTGAGGCGAAGGTCGGCAGCCTCGGAACGCAGCGCCAGATGACGCTGTTCGGTGACGTCGACGGCGATGCCGATCAGCTGGATCTCCGGCGCTTCCGGATCGATGACCTGTGCCCGCGCGCGCATCCAGACCCATTGGCCATCGGCATGGCGCATGCGGAACACCTGATCGATGTGATCGATCTCGCGAGCGACGATTCTGTTGGCGAGCTCGAACAGGTCGCCGTCCTCGGGATGGATGATCTGATCGACCTCGCCGAAGGACAGCATCGTTTCGCAAGGCTTGTAGCCGAGCATGTCGTACATCGAGCGCGACCAGTACATCTTGCCGCGCACCATGTCCCAGTCCCACAGGCCGCAGCGGCCGCGAACCAGCGCCATGTCGATGCGCTGATGCGCTTCGAGGTAGATGCGGTCGGCCGCCTGCGCACGTGCCGCCTGGCCGAAATAGGCATAGAGGATGACGATCAGCACACCGGCCGTCAGCACGAACAGGGTGACGTTCAGCGAAACGGTCTTGCGCCAGGCATCGAAAACCGCGTCCTGTGGCACCAGGGCCGCCGATGCACCCTTTCCGCCATTCGCCAGGCTGACCGCGGCGTACCAATCCCGTCCGTCGATGTTGACGTCCATGACGCCCGCACGATCGCCGAACATGAACAAGGGCTGGCCGCCCTCGACGAGGCCGTCCAGAGAATGGCCCTGCCATGGCATCGAGCGTGGCGTCACCGCGACGATCTTGAAAGCGCTGTCGGTGATGACAAGCACATGGCTGCGGCCCATCGCGCCCTGACGGCTGGTGGTCTCCAGCAGATCCTGTATGGCGCCGGGCACCGTTTCCGAGGTGGTGGCGAGCGAACTGGCCAGCTGGCCCGCCGCCAGCGTCAGGATCGCCTTGGCATTGCGCTCGACATCGTCGCGCTCGTTCATCAGCGACAGCACGCGCAGCGCCGCGATGACGATCAGGAAGGTGATGATGAGGACGGGTATTGATCGGCGCAGCAGCGGCTCGGCGGCCAGAAGCCGCCGGTAGGCCGGTTCGGCGATGAGTCGCGTATTCCCGGCAAGACCGTCGCCGCGCGTCTCACGATGCGCAAAAACCGTCCCTCCGGGCGCGCCCCACGCGTCCGCCTTCGCCATAAATGGCACTCCCCGAATTTGCCTATGCTGCTTGGTGATCCGGCAAACGCCGCACTTCCGAATCGTCAGTAAAGAATCAAAGGTGATTCGCCTTGTCCAGTGGTCCGGCGAAAAAAGATTAAAAATCGACTAAAATAATGGGCTTTCGCTGGCGCAGCGCCTAACGGAAGCCGCTGCTGGCAGGTCCTGGTTGAAATTCACCAGCTTGGCGGCGTGCACGGATCTCCCTTCTGCCACAAGGGGAGAAGGAAGAGAGCGGCTAAGCCAGCGTGCGCTCGACAATATCCCGCAGATCCGCCGACAGGTTTTCGGCGCCGGCGATCGAGAGCAGCGCTTCCCTGGCCTTCGCCTGCCGCAAGGGTTCGAGCGAACGCCAGGATCTGAGCGCCGTCGCCAGCCTTGCCGCCACTTGCGGGTTGCGCTTTTCAACCTCGAGGACGGTTTGAGCAAAGAACCAGTAGCCTTCGCCGTCGGCCCGGTGGAAGCCGGTCTGATTGGCGCTGGAGAAGGTGCCGATCAGCGAGCGCACCCGGTTCGGATTGCCCATCGAGAAGGCCGGGTGGTTGGTCAAGGCCTTCACGGTGTCGACGGTTTGCGGCCCCGGTACGCTGGCCTGGATCTGGAACCATTTGTCCATGATCAGCGGGTCGGACCCGTAGGTCGTCTCGAAAGCCGCCAGCGCCTCGACCGCCTCGGGCGAACCGTGGTGACGATGCGCGAGCACGGCAAGTGCTGCCGCGCGGTCGGTCATGTTGGTCGCGGACTGGAAATGCCCGGCAGCGAGTTCCGCTCCGCCCGGCTGCAGCGACAGATAATCCAGCAGGGTGTTGCGCAAGGCGCGTCGCCCGGCGCTTGCCGCGTCGGGGCTGAACGCTTCTCTGTCGGCAAGGCTGAGGTAGAGGCCCGAAAAAACGTCCCGGTTCGCAGTGCCGATCGCCAGCGCCAGTGCCTCGCGAGCCGCATAGATGGCATCGGGGTCGATGTTCCTGCCGATGTCGCGGGCAATGTCGGCTTCGCCGGGCAGGGCCAGCGCCAATGCCCGATAGGCCGGCTCCAGCGTCTCGTCGCCGGCAATGCTGCCGGCGAGTTCGATCAGCCGCGGCGCAAAGGCCGGCTGCTTGCCGCCGAGGATCTCGCGGAACGCTGATATCAGCGCATCGGTCAACAATGTGTTGAAAGCCTGCCAGCGCGAGAAGGCGTCGCCGTCGTGGCGGGCGAGGAAGAACTGGTCGTCGGCTTTCTGCTCGACGGACAATGTCACCGGCGCCGAAAAGCCGCGGTTGAGCGACACGGCCGGGCGCTCGGTGACGCCTGAAAACCGCACCATGTGGCGACGCTTGCGGATATGGATGACGCCGTCCTCGACGCTGGCGCCCTCGACGCTACTATACGGCACAGGCTTGCCGCCGGCGCCGATCAGCCCGAAAGCGAGCGGGATGTGCATCAGCCGCTTGCGGCTTTCGGAGGGTGTCGGCGGCACCGACTGCTCGATTTCGAGCGTGAACTCCTGCGCGGCCGGATTGTGCGTCGAACTGATCGTCAGGTTCGGCGTTCCCGCCTGATGATACCAGAGCGCGAACTGCGACAGGTCGCGGCCGGACGCATCCTCGAACACCTTGATGAAATCCTCGATCGTCGCCGCGTCACCGTCGTGCCGCTCGAAATAGAGGTCCATGCCGGCGCGAAACACGTCGGCACCGAGAATTGTGCGGATCATGCGCACCACTTCGGAGCCCTTCTCGTAGACCGTCGCGGTGTAGAAATTGTTGATCTCGCGGTAGCGGCGCGGCCGCACCGGATGCGCCAGTGGGCCCTGGTCCTCTGGAAACTGGTGGGCGCGCAAGGTCCGCACCTCGGCAATACGCTTGACCGCGCGCGAGCGCTGGTCGGCGGAGAATTCGTGGTCGCGGAAAACCGTCAGGCCTTCCTTCAGGCAGAGCTGGAACCAGTCGCGGCAAGTGATTCTGTTGCCTGTCCAATTGTGGAAATACTCATGCGCTATGATCGCCTCGATATTGGCGAAATCGGCGTCCGTCGCGGTCTCCCGGTCGGCCAGCACATATTTGTCGTTGAAGATGTTGAGGCCCTTGTTCTCCATCGCGCCCATGTTGAAGTCCGACACGGCGACGATGTTGAAGACGTCGAGATCGTATTCGCGGCCGAACGCCTCCTCGTCCCATTTCATCGACCGCTTCAGGGCGTCCATCGCATAGCCGGCCAGCGTCTCCTTGCCGGGCTCGACATAGATGCCGAGCTCGACCGTGCGGCCGGACAGGGTGACGAAACTGTCCGCGAGCCGGCCGAGATTGCCGGCCACCAATGCGAACAGATAGGACGGCTTGGGGAAAGGGTCGTGCCACACTGCATAATGCCAGCCGTCGCCGAGGTCGCCCTTTTCGAGCGGGTTGCCGTTGGACAGGAGCAGCGGCGCCTCGTCGCGCATTGCCTCCATGCGCACCGTGTAGACGGACAGGATATCGGGACGGTCGAGGAAATAGGTGATGCGGCGAAAGCCCTCGGCTTCGCATTGCGTGCAGTAGACGTGGCTCGAGCGGTAGAGGCCCATCAGGGCTTCGTTGCCCGCCGGCGCCACCTCGGTCTCGATGAGCAACTGGAAGCGCCGCGCCACCGGTGGCTTGAGGATGGTCAACTGGTCGGGCGTCGCCAGCAGATCCGCCGGTTTTACCTTCTTGCCGTCGATCTCGATGTGCTTGAGCGTAAGCCCGTCGCCGTCGAGCACCAACGGAGCCGATGCGGAGACGCCGTCACGGCGCTCTATCGTGAGCACGGCGGTGACACGCGTTGCGTCTGGCGAAAGGCGGAAGGTGAGGTCGGTTTGCGGAATGAGGTAGTCGTTGGGGCGATAGTCTTCGAGCTTGAAGACCTGGCCGGTGTCCGTGCGCATTCCGTGGGTTTTCCTGTCGATTGCGTTGGCGGCGGATTGTGTCCGCTGGTCCAAGAAATTTGAAGTCCGCGCTCTTTACACGAAACGGCCCCTCGACAAAACTGAGGCAATGCCTATTTCAGGCGTTCGTTCTCCTGTCATCATCACGAGGCATCCATGACCGTCGTCACACCGAAATTCGGCATGGGCGCATCCGTGCTGCGGCGCGAGGATGCCGCCTTCATCCAGGGCCAGGGCCGTTATACCGACGACATCCAGCCGGCTGGCGTCCTGCATGGCTATCTCCTGCGTTCGCCGGTCGCCAAGGCCAGCTTCACCATCGGTTCGACCGAGGCGGCGAAGGCCGCACCTGGCGTCCATCTGGTACTGACCGGCAAGGACCTTGCCCATCTCGGCGATCTGAAATCCGGCGTCATGCAGGAACAGCCGGACGGCACCAAGGCGCCGACGCGCGACATCCCGATCCTGTGCCGCGACCGCGTCAACTATGTCGGCGATGCCGTTGCCTTCGTCGTCGCCGACAGCCGTGCCTTGGCGCAGGATGCCGCTGAATTGATCGATGTCGACTATGACGGCGAAGACGCGGCTTCCGGGACCGCAAATGCACTTGCCGAAGGCACGCCGCTGGTCTGGCCGGAGCTCGGTTCCAACCGCGCCTTCAGCTACCACATGGGCGACAGGAAAAAGACCGAAGCGGCTTTCGCCAAGGCCGCACACGTCACCCGCATCGAGTTCGTCAACAACCGGCTGGTCTGCAACTACATGGAGCCGCGCTCCGCGATCGGCGAATGGAACGTCGAGGAGAAGCGCTTCGTGCTGACCACCGGGTCGCAAGGCGTGCACTCCATGCAGTACATCCTGGCCAGCGTGTTCAAGATCAAGAAGGGCCAGTTGCGCGTCATCACACCTGATGTCGGCGGTGGTTTCGGGCCCAAGAGCTTCGTCTACCGCGAATATCCGCTGGTGCTGGAAGCGGCGAAGCGGCTTGGCCGCCCGGTGAAGTGGGCCGGCGACCGCACGGAACACTTTCTGACCGACGCGCAAGGCCGCGACAATTTCGTCACGGCCGAGATGGCACTGGACAAGGACCGCCGCTTTCTCGGCATGAAGGTGGACCTGCTCGCCAACATCGGCGCCTATATCTCGCAATATGGTCCGTTCATCCCCTATATCGGCGTCACCATGTCGACCGGTGTCTACGATATCCAGGCGCTCGACGTCTCGGTGACCGGCCTCTACACCAACACCTGCCCGGTCGATGCCTATCGCGGTGCCGGCCGGCCGGAAGCAGCCTTCCTGCTGGAAAAACTGGTCGATGCCTGCGCCCACGATCTCGGCCTGCCCGTCGAGGAGATCCGCCGCCGCAATTTCATCCGGCCGGAGCAATTTCCCTACCGGACGCAAACCGGCCGCCTCTACGACACCGGTGAATTCGAAGGCCATATGGAGCGCGCCATTGAGCAATCCGAATGGAAAGCGTTTCCGGAGCGGCTGGCGCAGTCGAAGGCCGGCGGAAAAATCCGCGGTCTCGGCATGGCGACCTATATCGAGGCCTGTGCCTTTCCGGGCTCGGAGCCGGCCTTCGTCGAACTCAATGGCGACGGCACGGTGACGCTGAAGATCGGCACCCAGACCAACGGACAGGGACACGCCACCGCCTATGCGCAGTTCCTGTCGGAAAAGCTCAATCTCGACATCGACAAAATCCATGTCCGCCAGGGCGATACCGATGAATTGAAGGCCGGCGGCGGCACCGGCGGCTCGCGCTCCATTCCGCTGGGGGGTGTGTCGGCTTCCCGCGCGGGCGAGGATCTGGCCAACAAGATCAAGCGCATCGCCGCCGACGAGCTGGAGGCTTCTGCCGGCGACATCGAGTTGTCCGATGGTGTTGCCCGCATCGTCGGCACCGATCGCTCGCTCGATTTTTCCAGCATCGCCAAGGCCGCCAAGACGCCTGACGATCTCAAGGGCTTTGGCGAGTTCGTGCAGGACGAATGCACCTATCCCAACGGCACTCATATCTGCGAGGTCGAGATCGATCCCGACACCGGCGCGACCGAGATTGTCCGCTACACCATCGTCGACGATTTCGGCGTGACCGTGAACCCGATCCTGCTCGCCGGCCAGGTGCATGGCGGCGTCGTGCAAGGCATCGGCCAGGCACTGACCGAGGACACTATCTACGGCGAGGACGGACAGCTTTTGACGGCGAGCTTCATGGATTACGCCATGCCGCGCGCCGACAATTTCCCGTTCTTCCATTTCGAGACCCGCAACGTGCCGTCGACGACCAATGCACTCGGCATCAAGGGCGCGGGCGAGGCCGGCACCATCGGTTCGACCCCGGCGGCACTCAATGCGGTGACCGACGCGCTCTGGCGCGCTTATGGCGTCAAGCACATCGACATGCCGGCAACGCCGGCGCGTATCTGGGCGACGATCCGAGAAGCGTCGGGAGCGTGACAGCGGGCCCCGGCAGCCCCTCGGCCACAGCCAGCGATGATGCCGGCGGGCACGACACGCTTACCGGCATCATGCTCAAGATCGTGTCGGTGGCGGTCTTCGTCGGCATGCAGACCTGCATCAAAGCCGCAGGCACGGTTCCGGCCGGCCAGATTGTCTTCTTCCGCTCTTTCTTCGCCATCTTCCCGATCATCGCCTTCCTGGCCTTCAGGAAAGAGCTCGGCACTGCCTTCACCACCAAGCGTCCGTTCAACCACATCGCCCGCGGCCTGGTCGGCGTCTGCGCCATGGGGCTCGGCTTTTTCGCGTTGACCCGGCTGCCGCTGCCGGAAGCGATCACGCTGAACTACGCGCAGCCGCTGCTGGTGGTGGTGTTCAGCTCCATCTTCCTCGGCGAGGCTATCCGCGTGTATCGCTGGAGTGCGGTCGCGGTCGGCCTGGTCGGCGTGCTGATCATCTCCTGGCCGGAACTGACGCTGCTGAGTTCCGACCAGGCGCTCGACGACCAGGAAGTGCTTGGCGTCATGGCCGCTCTTGTCGCGGCGGCGATCTCGGCCGTCGCCATGCTCTTGGTGCGCAATCTCGTGCAAAGCGAGCGTACGGCGACCATCGTGCTGTGGTTTTCGGTGACGGCGAGCGTCATGTCGCTGCTCTCGCTGCCATTCGGCTGGCAGGCGCTGACGCCGCTCCAGGCGGCCCTTCTTGTTGCCGCCGGCTTCTGCGGCGGCCTTGGCCAGATCCTGATGACGGCGGCCTATCGCCATGCCGAAGCCTCGGTCGTGGCGCCGTTCGAATACACCTCGATGATCCTAGGCCTCGTCGTCGGCTATCTCGTCTTCGGCGACGTCGCCACGCTCCATATGCTTGTCGGCGGCCTGATCGTCGTCGCCGCCGGCATCTTCATCATCTGGCGCGAACGCCAGCTCGGCCTGGAGCGCACCCGCACGCGCAAGGCATCTTTGCCTGAAGGGTGATTACGAACGTTCGGCCCGTTCCTTCGCCAACCGAACCAGCACCGTCCTCGTCTGTTCATCGGCGGGGAAAAACGATTCGATCGCCAGTTCCGAAAGCGTCACGTCGAGCGGCGTGCCGAACACGGTGATGGTGCTGATGAACGACAGCACCTGATCGCCATGCGCCAGCCTGAGCGGATGCACGATGGCGTTCGCCTCGACCGGCGACGGCCGGCTGCCTCTCAAGCCTGACGGATAAGTCCTCAGCTCACGCTCGAGTTCGATCAGCACCGCGTCGCCGCTCGCGTCATTCTGGTGTTTCAGGCGCTCGAGCAGATGCGTGCGCCATTCCTGGAGGTTGACGATGCGTGGCGCGATGCCGCCGGGATGCAGGCTGAGGCGAAGCACGTTGACCGGCGGCGTCAGCAGCGAAGCCTCGCTGACATCGGCAAGGAAGGGAGCGATGGCGGCGTTGGCCGAAACCAGGTTCCAGTGGCGGTCGACAGCGAGTGCCGGGAACGGCTCGTGGCCTTTGAGCACGATTTCGACCGCCGCCATCGCCGGCGCCATTGTCGTGTCGGTCAGCGAGCGTTCGCCGAAACTGGGGGCAAAGCCGGCGGCGAGCAGCAACTGGTTGCGTTGCCTCAGCGGGATCGACAATTGCTCGGCCAGATGCAGCACCATGTCGCGCGAGGGCGCGGCGCGGCCGCTTTCGACGAAGCTCAGATGCCGCTGCGAGATTTCGGCCTCCATGGCGAGGTCGAGCTGCGACATGCGCCGGCGCGTGCGCCATTCGCGAATAAGGCTGCCGGCGGAGGTTTGGGCTGTTGTCATGAGTGAATGGTTAGGCTGGTGAGGACGGCATTTCAATTACCTGCGAGGTTATCGCTAGGTGAGCGCTCGCAGCTTTGCCTTCACTTCGAGGAAATCCCGCCACGCCAGCTTCTTGTGCGACGGGGTTCGCAGGAGATAGGCCGGATGCAGCGTCGGCATGGCCGGGATGGCGATGCCGGATGCCGTCGTGTGAACGCGCCAATTGCCGCGCAGCCGCAATATGCCTTCCGAGGTGTTGAGCAAGGTCTTGGCCGACGGGCCGCCAAGGTTGATCAGCACCTTGGGATTGACCAGCTCGATCTGCCGTTCGATGAACGGCCGGCAGATCTCGGTTTCGTGCGGCGTCGGCGTGCGATTGCCCGGCGGCCGCCAGGGAATGACATTGGCGATATAGGCTGAAGTGCGGTCGAGCCCGATCGCGGCCAGCATGCGGTCGAGCAGCCGGCCCGAGCGGCCGACGAAGGGCAGGCCCTCGATGTCCTCGTCGCGGCCGGGCGCCTCGCCGACCAGCATGACGGCGGCTTCCGGGTTGCCGTCGGCAAACACCAGGTTCTTGGCGGTGGCCTTGAGATTGCAGCCCTCGAACGCCGCCATATGCTGGCGAAGCTCGTCCAGCGTCGTTGCTGTGGTCGCCAATTGGCGGGCAAGTGCCGCCTGCGCTTCGTCGGGAACCGCAGTCGTCGCAGACGGCGACCGCGCGACGGGTGGTGCATTTGCTCTGTCCCCGGCTTCGCCGCGGGACACGGTCGTCGAGCGCAGCGGTGCGGCGGTGCCACCCGAAGGCGCTGCGATCGGCGCGCGCTCCATCGGCTTTGGCGCAACCTCGGCGAACCGGTTCACCGGCTGCTCTTCGAGCGCCTCGTCGACGCCCACGCTGGCGTAAAACGCCAGCAGGTCGGCGATATCAGGTCTGTTGGTTGGGGAAGCGGCAGTCATCGATTCCACATTCGTCCGCGTGGCGGCAATTTGCAAGGCTGGCAGCTTGGGTTCCTTCGGAGCCTCTCGCCGGCGCGTTGGCTGACGGAGCATCAAACGAAAAACCCGCCTGTGCGGCGGGTCACTGGCGCAACTCAGCACCATAGGCAAAAATGTACCATAGCTGAGCTCACCGAGTCAAGAAAAAATTCCTATCGTGTCAGCCCGTTGGTATGCGCGGATCCTGCACCAGGTAGAAGGTCCATCTGGGCGTGTAGTCGGTCATCAGGAATTCGAAGCTGGCGGTTTTCAGCGGGTCGACCTTGCCATTCCTGAACAGCAGCCGGTCATAGGGTTCGAAATCGCGATCGAAATCGGCGAAATTGCTCGACCGGATGTTGTCCGGCGTCTTGTTGCGCTGGTCGAAGGAAAGCCCGTCGCCGAACACGCTCGGCTGGTTCAGGATCTCCTGCAATTCGAACTGGAATTCGACCCAGGCCTGGCCGCTATTGTTGAGCACCTCGATGCGCATATACATCATGCCGTTGGCGAATTCGCCGGCCTTGCCGAAGGCCTGGATCGGCTTTGTCGTGCGGATCGTCAGCGTCACCGGCGTTGACGAAGTCAGCTCTTCGGTGATGACGAACGGATCGTCCTTCGTGCCGATGCCCGAGGCGCCGGTGATGTGGAAGCCGCCAAGCTCGTCGGAGAAGGAGTAGGCGCCCGCCGCCCAGACCTTCACTTCGTCGGCGGCAGCGTGATGCGGCGCCAGCATCAGAAGGGCCAAAAGGAGCGCCCGGCGGATCCGGCCGGGCGGGAAAAGAAAGCGCGTCGATGAAAAGCCGGCTGGCCCAGGAAAGCGCATGGCGTGAAGTATGGCCGATAAGCAAGCCGTCGAACAATTAAAAACGCGCGCCCCGCAGGCAATGCCAGGCGAAAAGCAGTCTTCCAGCCTCGCAATGCGCGACTTTTTGGCCAAAACGGCATTGTCACGTATGCGCCGGTTTCCTGTCGTCAATTGATGCGCTATGCAGCGCGGGAGCCAGCAAGATACCCGAATGGGATAAGCCAGTGCGGAGGGGTTGATGAGCGACATCGAACGCGAAAGCATGGAATTCGACGTGGTTATCGTCGGTGCCGGTCCGGCGGGCCTCGCCGCCGCCATCCGCCTCAAGCAGGTCAATCCCGAGCTTTCGGTCGTCGTCCTGGAGAAGGGCGGTGAGGTCGGCGCCCATATTCTCTCCGGCGCCGTCGTCGATCCGATCGGCATCGACCGGCTCTTGCCGGGCTGGCGCGACGAGGACGGCCATCCCTTCAAGACGCCGGTCACCGCGGATCATTTCCTGGTCCTTGGTCCTGCCGGCTCGTTCCGTCTGCCCAACATTTTCATGCCGCCGCTGATGAACAATCACGGCAACTACATCGTTTCGCTGGGCAATGTCTGCCGCTGGCTGGCGACCAAGGCCGAAGCGCTCGGCGTCGAGATCTATCCGGGCTTTGCCGCTGCCGGCCTGCTCTACAATGAGCAAGGCGCCGTCACCGGTGTCGTTACCGGCGACATGGGCGTCGAGAAGGACGGAACGCACGGCCCGGGTTTCGCACCCGGCATGGCGCTGATGGGCAAATATGTGCTGATCGGGGAGGGCGCTCGCGGCTCGCTCGCCAAGCAACTGATCGCCAGATACAAGCTTTCCGATGGCCGCGAACCGGGCAAATACGGCATCGGCCTGAAGGAACTCTGGCAGGTCAAGCCGGAGAACCACCGGCCGGGGCTGGTCCAGCATTCCTTCGGCTGGCCGCTTGACTTGAAGACCGGCGGCGGCTCGTTCCTCTACCATCTCGAGGACAACCAGGTGGCGGTCGGCTTCGTCCTCCACCTCAATTACAAGAATCCCTGGCTGTCGCCGTTCGAGGAATTCCAGCGCTTCAAGACCCATCCGGCGATCGCGGCTACGTTCGAAGGCGGCAAGCGGCTGGGCTATGGCGCGCGCGCCATCACCGAGGGCGGCTGGCAGTCGGTGCCGAAATTGTCCTTCCCCGGCGGTGCGCTGATGGGCTGTGCCGCGGGCTTCGTCAACGTGCCGCGCATCAAGGGTTCGCACAATGCCGTGCTGTCCGGCATGCTGGCGGCCGAGCATGTCGCCGAGGCGATCGGCGCCGGGCGCGCCAACGACGAACTCGCGTCCTACGAGGAAGCCTGGCGCGCGACCGACATCGGCAAGGATCTGAAGAAGGTGCGCAACGTCAAGCCGCTGTGGTCGCGCTTCGGCACCATCGTCGGTGTCGGCCTTGGCGGCCTCGACATGTGGCTGAACACGCTGTTCGGTGTCTCGCCCTTCGGCACGCTGAAGCATGGCAAGGCCGACTACGCAACGCTCGAGCCTGCCGCCCGGCACAAGAAGATCGCCTATCCGAAGCCCGATGGCGTGCTGACCTTCGACAGGCTGTCCTCGGTGTTCCTGTCCAACACCAATCACGAGGAAAACGAGCCGGTCCACCTGCTTGTCGGCGACATGGAGCTGCAGAAGCGTTCCGAGCACGATGTCTTTGCGGGCCCCTCGACGCGCTATTGTCCGGCCGGCGTTTACGAGTGGGTCGATAAGGACGGCAACGCCGCCGCCGATCCCACGGCCAAGGATGTGCGCTTCGTCATCAACGCGCAGAACTGCGTCCACTGCAAGACATGCGACATCAAGGACCCGAACCAGAACATCAACTGGGTGCCGCCGCAAGGCGGAGAAGGCCCGGTCTATCAGGGCATGTAGGCCCGCGCCGGCCGCAGCGTGCAAAGGTCCCGACGATGGCTCGGGGTCTCCCGTGGCATGTGGAACATTAGAACTGTTGAAACTGCCGCGCGCTTATGGTTCCATTCCTTGACGATAAGGAGATGGCCATGCGCCTGACGGTTCTGGCATGCCTAGTGGCGATCGGTGCGCTGTTCGGTCTGGCTTCGGCGGCCTCGGCCGGCACCAGGGTGGTGGTCAAGACGCGGACCTACGACATCACCGGGAACACGGGGCTGGCGCTAGTCCAAGCTATGGACCGCAAGGGGCCGAAGCACGGCTTCATGACGCATGCCATCGCGCTGACCGGCTACGCTGTGGATTGGGACCTCGACACCAGCCAGGACAATGGCGTCTGCCGCTTGCGGCGTGCCAACGGCACGCTCAATCTCTTCTACACATTTCCGCGTGTCGCCTCGGCCACCACCCCGACGCTCCGGAAGCGCTGGACGCGGTTCTTCGCCGGCGTCCGCGCCCATGAGGAAACCCATGGCCGCATCGCCAGGGAGATGATGCGGGCCACGGAACGATCCATCTCCGGCCTCAGGATTGCCGACGACCGGTCCTGCTACAAGACACGTCGCGAGGCACAGCGACGCATCAAGGCCACCAATGCCGCATATGAGGCCAAGCAGCTCGCTTTCGATGCGCGCGAGCATCGCGACGGCGGCCATGTCCAGCATCTCGTCATCGCTTTGGTCAGGCCCTGATCCTTCAGCCTGGCGTCTTGCCGGCCTGGACAATGGCCGCGGTCGCGGTTTCATGTTCGTCGAGCGGCTTTTGCTGGTTCAGCCTGAGCGAGAACTCCACCATGACCGGGAGGTGATCCGAGCCGGTGTCTTCCAGCCGTGTCGCCGAATGGATAGTCACGCCGCCCTTGCTGAAAACCTGGTCGATCGGCAGGCCGGCGAAGCGCCGCAGGAAATCCGGCAGCCTGATGTGGATCCAGGTCGGGCCGGCGGAAGGCATGACGGTCAGCCCGCCAAGCGCCGCGACCCGCCGCACGGCGGCACTCCATGGGGCGGCATTGCAGTCGCCCGCCATGATGGCCGTCTCGCCGAGCGCGGAAAGCGGCTCCGTCAACTCGCCGATCTGCCAGTACTGCTCGCGTGGCCAGGGCCAGCTGAGATGGATCGCGGCGACATCGACGTCGATGCCGCCGAAGTCGACGGTCGCTGTCGCCATGGCACCACGCCTTTCGCAACGCGCCTCGGTGCCGGCGGCAAAGGGCCGCCGCGAGAGCAGCGCGACGCCGAATATCTTGTTAGGGTAAGGACAGAGGATCCGGTATGGATATGCGCTGCTGATATAGCCAAGCTCGGTCGCCCACATCGCCGACACCTCGTCCAGGGTGATCACGTCGGGATTGGTCCGGCCGATCAGCGACAGCACCTTCTTCGGGGTTGGATTGTCGTAGCGCAGGTTCATCTGCAGCAGCTTGTAGATCGCGCGGTCTTCGTTCTTGGCTTCATAGGCGGCCTGAACCGGCCACAAGCGGGAGAAGGACAGCGAGCCGGAAGTGGTGGCGAAGGCCGCCACGGCAAAAAGCAGTGCCACGGCCGCTTGCAGTCGAAATGTCGTGGCCAGCAGCGGCAACGCGCAAAGCGCCATCAGCACGGCAAGATGGACGCGGAAATGCGAGAAGGAATCCAAGGCGGGATGCAGCGTTCCGAAAAACCCGGCCACCAGCGCGATCGAACAGGCCAGCATTGCCAGGAATGCAACCGAAATCAGCAATGTCCCGAAGCCCGCTCTCTCCATGCCGCCTGCTTATCGGCAGTAATGCGGCTCAATCAAGATGACGAAATGCCCATGCGATGCGTGGAACCGGCCTACTGGAACGCCGTTTCCGAAAAACTTCTGAGCTTGCGCGAATGCAACCGCTCCATCGGCATTTCCGCGAGCTTCTCCATAGCCCTGATGCCGATGGTCAGGTGCTGCGCCACCTGGCGCTTGTAGAATTCGGTCGCCATGCCGGGCAGCTTCAACTCGCCATGCAGCGGTTTGTCCGAAACGCACAGCAGCGTGCCGTAGGGAACACGGAAGCGGAAGCCATTGGCGGCGATGGTCGCCGATTCCATGTCGAGTGCGATGGCGCGAGATTGCGACAGACGCTGTACCGGCCCACGCTGGTCGCGCAGTTCCCAGTTGCGATTGTCGATGGTGGCAACGGTGCCGGTGCGCATGATGCGCTTCAGGTCGTAGCCGGAAAGGCCGGTGACTTCGGCGACGGCTTCCTGCAACGCCACCTGGATCTCGGCCAGCGGCGGGATCGGCACCCAGACCGGAAGATCGTCGTCCAGCACGTGGTCCTCGCGCACATAGGCATGCGCCAGCACATAGTCGCCAAGCGCCTGGGTGTTGCGCAGGCCGGCGCAGTGACCGAGCATCACCCAGGCATGCGGCCTCAGCACCGCAATATGGTCGGTGATGGTCTTGGCGTTGGAAGGCCCGACGCCGATATTGACCATGGTGATGCCGCCATGTCCCGATTTCTTCAGGTGATAGGCCGGCATCTGCGGCAGGCGCGGCGGTGCAACGCCTTCGCTGGGCGCGCTCTGCCCGCCCTTGGTGATGACATTTCCCGGCTCGACGAACTCCGTGTATCCGCCGCCGCCATTGGCCATCAGGTCGCGGGCGCGGGCGACGAATTCGTCGATGTAGAACTGATAGTTGGTGAACAGCACGAAGTTCTGGAAATGCTGCGGCGTGGTTGCCGTATAGTGCGACAGCCGGTGCAGCGAATAGTCGATGCGCTGCGCCGTGAAGGGCGCCAGAGGCCTCGGCTCGCCGAAGGCGACTTCGAAGGTGCCGTTGGCGATCTGGTCGTCGGTGCCGTCGAGATCGGGCACGTCGAACAGGTCGCGGATCGGCCGCTTGATGCGCTCTGCCGTCGCGCCGTCGACATGGGTGCCTTCAAGGAAGGCGAAATGCAGCGGGATGGGTGTGGTCGATTCCGACACCGTGACCGCAACCCCATGATTGCGCATGATCAGGCGCAACTGCTCGACGAGGTAGCTTTCGAACAGGCCCGGCTGGGTGATGGTGGTGGAAAAATGCCCAGGCGTCGGCATATGCCCATAGGCCTGGCGCGAGTCGATCTGGGTGAATGAGTTGGTGGTGACGCCGATCTCCGGATAGAAGGCCCGGTAGCGCTTGCCATTATCACCGCCTGCTGCCGCCAATTCTGCGAAGGAGTCGCGCAGGAACCTGGTGTTGCGATCGTAAAGCGCCTGCAGTGCCTTGACGGCCTTTTCAGCGCTATCAAAGCTTTGCCGGCCAAAAGGCTCCGGCATGACGACAGATTCGATGGCTTGTGGGTAGATTCGCTTTTCCATGGCTCAATATAGAGACTTGGATCGGCACTTGGGAGGGGTGTCGCGACCGAAGGCGGCCAAAGCGCCGTTTTTCTTCAACCGCGCTGCAGGCTGACCAGAAGCACAAAGCCGACGCCGGACTTCTTCAGGGCCGGTGCGTCGATCGTCGAGCCGGCGTCAGCGCGCATCATCGGCACGGCCAGGACCGGAGCGGCCAGAACCGTCAGGATAAGCGCCGCCCGCGGCAGAAGCCGAAGGGTCTTGAGAACGTTGGCGGCGATGCGGTTCATGGCGTTCAGCTTTTCTTTTCGAGGTCTTGGTTTCTTTGTTCAGTTGCGAAGATGGGTGGGGCAGGCGAGGCGGCAGGTTCTGGAACTGGCTTCGTCCCAGGCGCGGGCCGGACGGCCCGCTTCAGCGACGAGGATGGCGAAGAACATTCCAAACAGGCTCACCAGCAGGCAGACGATGGTGAAGCGGCGAGCAAGCATTGGGTCGGTCTCCTTCAACACGCCGGAGAATGCCCTGATGCAACTGAACCGGCTCTGATGGCGGCGTTCATCTGCGGTTCAAGATGATTGACGGGGTTTCGACGGCGCCGGCGTCGGTTGGATAGCCGCCGGCCTCCATCGAGCATCACCGGCGCAGGATGTGTCGACAAAACGAAAACGGGGCCCGTCGGGGCCCCGTCATCAGGTCGGAAAGATGCGCTCGATCAGAGCTTGTGCCAGGTCTGGCTCTTGCAGATCAGCCCGCCGAGCACGCAGCCGCTCATCTTGAGAGAGGTGCCCGACAATGTCGCCTTGCCCGAATAGGTCTTGTCGTTTGCCGGATCGGTGATGTTGCCGGCATATTTGTTGTCGCCCGTCGCCTTGAGCGAGCCGATGGTCTTGCCGGCATATTTGCCGGACTTGAGCGTGATGGAAAACGAGCCGCCGCCAGCGATGGCTGCGGTGTCGCCGGCCTGCGTCTTCCAATTGCCCTCGATCGGATCGGCCCAGGCCGCACCGGCCATGATCAATGTGGCCGCAAGGGCCAGGCTCACTCTTCGAAACATGTCTTCCTCCCTTTAGATGTCCGGCCGGATGCTCCGCCTCGGTCTGCCGCTTACGCAAACGTAAGCTAATCCAGCTCCCGGCAAAACAAAAGCGGTGCCGCAACGGAAGACTTTCGGATTTTGAAGGGCCCCGAATGCGCCTCCTGGCCAAGGAAATGAAACGATCGGCGCATCGCCTTTGTCTCCTGTGGTTAGCGAAGTCTTGAATTGGCATCGGGAAATTTTCGTCAAATTTGACGCAAGCAGGCTGAATTGCTGGCTTTGTATCCTTAACGAATTTCCGCGTTTACCTCTTGTTTTAGCTTTGTTTTCCTCAAATTAAGCACGCCATTTAACGACGGATTCAAGCCTGCACGGCATTCTCGAAAGCATCGGAAGAGCAGCCGCCAAGGACGAAAGAAGGCAGCTCTCGGGAGCCTGACAGGGGCCGGAAACAGGGGATTGAAATGGCACGTTTTGAAATGCTTGAAGCAGGTTTCGGCGCCATGGGGGCAACTGCCCAGGCCGACATCCTTTTCGAACTGGGCATGATGTATGCGACCGGCCGCGATTGCGAGACCGATGTCGTTGCCGCCCACAAATGGTTCAACATCGCCGCCATCAAGGGCTCGGCCCGCGCCGCGGAACTGCGCTCGGAACTGTCGGCGGCCATGTCGAAGGTCGAGATCGCCACGGCGCTTCGCGAAGCCCGCGAATGGATGACCATGCACTGAAATCTGCCAATCGCAGACAGGCCTATCGAAGACAGGGAAGCTCCGGGATCAAGGCCGCACAGACGGCCGGACCCGGCGAAATTGAAGGCCGCGCAAGACGGTCACGAGGGCAAGAGAAAGAACGCGGCAGGCCGCAAGGCCCAGTCGTGCGCGACACAGGGAAGCTGAGCGGGATTTTTAGGGGCGGGGCGCCTGGAGATTGCTCGACGGGCAAAAAAGCCACGACCAGCCGGAACAAGGCTGGCGTGGGTTTTTGCGTGGATGACGTCTTGCAGGCCCAATCGAGCGGCGCCAATGCGCCTAGACAGGCCGAATGAAGGATGAAATTGTCCCGCCTCTCTGGAAGAAGCGTGGCCGGGGCGGCCGCGCGTGAGTGGAGGAGTTCTACCATCATGAAAAAATTGAGTATTTTGAACGCGGCCATATTCGGCCTGATGATGAGCACGCCGGTCGCATTCGCCGACGATATCACCTTTGCGGTGATCGGCCCGATGACCGGACAGCTCGCCACCATCGGCGATCAGTTCAAGCAGGGCGCACAGGCCGCTGCCGATGCGATCAACGCCGCTGGCGGCGTCAACGGGTCGATGATCAAGCTTGATATCGAAGACGACCAGTGCGATCCCAAGCAGGCGGTGTCGGTTGCCAACCGCGTCGTCGCCGATGGCGTCAAGTTCATCGACGGCCATGCCTGCTCGGGTTCGAGCATTCCGGCCTCGGCCGTCTATGCCGAAGCCGGCGCGCTGATGATGAGCCCGGCTTCTTCCAACCCGGTGCTGACCGACGCGGCCGCCAAGGCCGGCTGGCCGACGATCATGCGCCTTTATACGCGTGACGATGCGCAGGGCGCCTTCATCGGCCCATGGATCGCCAAGAAGTTCGCCGGCAAGAATGTCGTCGTCCTGCACGACAAGAGCGCCTACGGACAGGGCGTGGCTGACGCCGTCAGGGCAACGATGAATGCCGGCGGCCTCAAGGAGGTCTACTATGACGGCATCAACGCTGGCGAGAAGGACTATTCGGCTCTCGTTACCAAGCTCAAGGACTTGAAAGCCGACGTCGTCTATTTCGGCGGCTACCATCCTGAAGCTGGCCTGATCCTGCGTCAGTCGGCGGAACAGAACCTGAAGTTCCAGCTGATCATGCCGGACTCCATCGCCTCGCCGGAATTCTGGCAGGTCGCTGGCCCGGCCGGCGAGGGCACCATGTTCGTCTTCCCGTCGGATCCGCAGGCAAAGCCGGAAGCCAAGGCAGCCGTCGAGAAGATCAAGGCCGGCGGTTTCGTGCCGGAGGGCTTCACGCTGTTCTCATACGCCACCATCCAGGCATTCGCCGAAGGCATCAAGCGTGCCGGCAGCGACGATCCGGCCAAGGTTGCCGAGGCGCTGAAGAACGGCACGCCGATCAGCACCGTCGTCGGTAATGTCACCTTCGACGAGAAGGGCGATCTCAAGAATGCCAGCTACGACATCAACCAGTGGCATGACGGAAAATATGCGCCGATCGCGCAGTAATCGCCGGCCCGGCGACTGAATAGCATAGGGAAATGGCCGGGGTCGTCCCCGGCCATTTTCTTGTTTGCCCTGTAGTCTGCCTTTCGAACCGTCAGCTGGCTACAGCGGCCGAAGCGGCTTGTTCCTCGACGAACCGTACCAGCACCGTCCCGTCGGTCACCTGCACGCCCTCGGTGGCGATCTCGGCGATCACGCCGTCATGCGGCGCGGCGATGGTGTGTTCCATCTTCATCGCCTCCAGGATCAGCAGCGGTTGACCCTTGATCACGGCATCGCCCTTTCCCACGCGCACCAGCTTGACCAGTCCCGGCATCGGCGCGCGCAGGCTGCCTGAACCCGCCGCTGCCTCGTCGGCTCGTGCGAGCGGGTCCGGCACCGTAAAGGTGTAGCCGACGGCGCCTTCGAACAGGGTGATGTGGCCTGGCCAGCGGGCGAGGCGTGGTGTTGAGCGAAAATCATGCGAATTGGTGTCGTCATAGGGCTTGTCCAGCGTCACCTGGAACCGCCCGTCATGCCGCACCGAAACTTTCGCCACGATTTCGTCTTCGCCAAACTTCAAACGTGTGCGTCGCGCCACGCTGTGGAAATGCGCATAACCGGCAAGCGACGACCACGGATCGTTGGGTGACGGCGATGCTCCGGCGCCGGAGGCCGCAACGGCCGCGGCAGCGATGGTTTCGCCGGTCGGCGGCGCGACCTCGGTCAGCGCCGTCTGGTGCCTGGCGATCAGGCTGGTGTCAACATCGCCTGCGGCGAAATCCGGATCGGCGGCGAGAGCGGCAAGAAAGGCGGTGTTGACGGTCGAGCCGGCGATCTCGGTCCGGGATAGCGCCGCGCCAAGCGCCTCCAGAGCCGCCTGCCTGTCCGTTGCGTGGACGACCAGCTTGGCAATCATCGGGTCGTAATAGGGCGAGATGGCGTCACCCGCTCGCACGCCAGTCTCGATGCGAATCGTGGCGCCTTGCGGGGCCGCATCCGGAAATTTCAGATGATGCAGCGTACCGGTCGCCGGCAGGAACCCTTTTGCCGCGTCCTCGGCATAGATGCGCGCCTCGAAGGCATGGCCGACGAGCGCGATCTCGCTTTGCGTCTTGGGCAGCTTTTCGCCTGACGCGACCCGCAACTGCCACTCGACCAGGTCGGTGCCGGTGACCATTTCGGTGACCGGGTGCTCGACCTGCAGACGGGTGTTCATCTCCATGAACCAGAAGCGGTCGGCCTTCAGGCCCTGCGAGGCATCGACGATGAACTCGATGGTGCCGGCGCCTGAATAATTGATCGCCTTGGCGGCCTTCACTGCCGCCTCCGTCATCGCCTTGCGCAAAGCGGGCGTCATGCCGGGCGCCGGCGATTCCTCGATCACCTTCTGGTGGCGGCGCTGCGCCGAGCAATCGCGCTCGTAGAGATGCACGACATTGCCCAAATTGTCGCCGAAGACCTGCACTTCGACATGGCGCGGCTTGTCGACATATTTTTCGACCAGCACACGGTCGTCGCCGAACGCGGCTTTCGCCTCGCGCCGTGCGCTGGACAACGCCTCGGAAAACTCATCGGAATGCTCGACCCGGCGCATGCCCTTGCCGCCGCCGCCGGCGCGCGCCTTGATCAGCACTGGATAGCCGATCTCGCGCGCCTTGGAGGCAAGCAGCACGATCTCCTGCGCCTCGCCATGATAGCCCGGCACGACCGGCACGCCGGCCTTTTCCATCAGCCGCTTGGCGGCGTCCTTCAGCCCCATGGCACGGATAGAGGCCGCGGATGGGCCGATGAAAATAAGCCCCGCCGCTGTCACCTGGTCGACGAAATCGGGATTTTCCGACAGGAAGCCGTAGCCGGGATGAATGGCTTGCGCACCCGTTGCCAGGGCCGCCGCGATGATCTTGTCGCCGCGCAGATAGCTTTCGCCGACGGGCGAGGCGCCGATATGCACCGCCTCGTCGGCCATCTCGACATGCAGGGATTTTGCGTCGGCATCCGAATAGATGGCGACGGTACGCACGCCCAGCTTCCGAGCCGTACGGATGACACGGCAAGCGATCTCGCCGCGGTTGGCGATCAGGATCTTGGCGAACATGGAGCCTCCGCATGTAAGGTTCGAAGTCCATGGGAAGCATGGCGCTTGAACACCCCCCTCTGACCGGCAGGACAGAGGGGGGTGCTGTCTCGCGAGCCTTTTAAGCCCTCGGAGTAAACCTCTCCCTTACCAGGGAAGTGCTCTACCTTGCGGTCGGCTGTACCTACTTCGAGGCCGCGATCTCGCAACTGCCGCCGGTCGTGACTTTGTAGTGGCCGCGGGTGGACTGACAGGATTTCATCGCCAACTCTTCGGCCGTCTTTTGAGATGGTGCGTTGAGGTGGCCGCCGCAAACTATGTACGACGACATTATCCGTGCGTAGGGAGTGGTTGCGTACGCTGAATGGCCACCGGCCGCGACATAGGCCTTGTAGGCCTTGGTGCAGGGATCCTTGGGATTTCGCGGCAGGTACGGCGGGAAACGCTTGTCTCCCTCGCTTCCCGCCAGTGAGCCGGCCATGCCCGCTCCGGATGCTGCGAACACCAGCAATACAGCCAATATCGCCATGGCTGTTCGCTTGGAATTCGTGGATTTCATTTTGTCTTCCCCAAGGAGAAAAACCGGGCGCTTTCCGGTCTATTTGGACGCGGCGATGCTGCAGGCGCCGGCGACGGTAACCTTGTATTTGCTTTTGCTGGCCTGACAGGATTTCAGTGCCAGTTCCGCCGCCGCCTTTTGTGACGATGCATTCAGCTTCACGCCGCAAACGAAGTACTCGGTCGCCGGAACGATTGGCGTCGCCGCGAAAGCCGAATGGCCTGCGGCTGCGAGATACGCTGCATAGGCCTTCCCGCAGCCCCCGGTGGTTCCTATAGGAATGGTCACCGGGTAGCGCACGTCGCCCTTGCTGCCTGCCAGCGATCCGGCCATGGCAGCGGTGGAGGCCGCCACCATCAGCAAGCCTGCCACTATGGGGGTGGCTGCTCGTTTGCAGGTCCCGGATTTCATTCTGCTTCCCCCATTCGCAAAAAAGTCTCGGCCGGTTGCTTATTTCGATGACGAGATTGCGCAGCCGCCACTCGCGGTCTTGAGCTTCCACCGTGTCAACCCGGCCTGGCAATTGCGCAGCGCCGTCTCTTCCGCCGCCTTCTGGGACGGCGCGTTGAGCTTCGTCCCGCAGATGATGTAGAGGTCGACAACGCGCGAATAAAAGGTTGTGGCGTAGGCCGAATGGCCGCTCGCCGCGACGTAACCCTTGTAGGCAACGTTGCATTCGCCCGAACCCAAGGTCGGCGGAAAACGCACGTCTCCCTTGCGTCCTGCGAGCGATTCCGCCGAGCTGATGCCGGTCGCCGTTAATATTAGAAATGCGGAAAGTATCGAAGCAGCCGTTCCCTGGCAATATTTCAGTTTCATTTCCAGCCCGTCCCCATTGCCCCATGCTGGATAAACAGTAGCGAATATTTTGTCCCCCCGCCAGTTCACTGTTTGAGATTCGAAGCCGCCTATACTGACCAATCGCTTGGTCCATACAGTTCAGCCTTTTCACACGGCAGCAACGGCCTGCCGGTATAGTTCCGCCGTTTGGCTGTCGAAGTTGACCGTCCATTCTCACATCCGAAACACGCCAAAGCGCGTGTCCTCGATTTCGGCGTTGAGCGCGGCCGACAGGCTGAGCGCCAGCACGTCGCGCGTCTTTGCAGGATCGATGATACCGTCGTCCCAGAGGCGTGCGGACGAATAGAGCGGATGGCCCTCATGCTCGTATTTCATCAGGATAGGCTTCTTGAATTTCGCCTCTTCCTCGGCGCTCCATTCTCCGCCCTTGCGCTCGATGCCTTCGCGTTTGACCATGGCAAGCACCGTTGCCGCCTGTTCGCCGCCCATCACCGAGATGCGGGCGTTCGGCCACATCCACAGGAAGCGCGGTGAATAGGCGCGGCCGCACATGCCGTAATTGCCGGCGCCGAACGAACCGCCGATGATGACAGTCACCTTCGGCACCCTGGCGGTGGCAACCGCCATCACCAGCTTGGCGCCATCCTTGGCGATGCCGCCTGCTTCATATTTTCGACCGACCATGAAGCCGGTGATGTTCTGCAGGAAGACCAATGGAATTTTGCGCTGGCAGCACAGTTCGATGAAGTGCGCGCCCTTCAGCGCGCTTTCGGAAAACAGCACGCCGTTGTTGGCGATGATGCCGACCGGCACGCCATGGAGATGGGCAAAGCCGGTGATCAGCGTGGTGCCGTAATTCTGCTTGAACTCGTCGAATTCGGAACCGTCGACGACGCGCGCGATGACCTCGCGCGCGTCATAGGGCTGGCGCAGGTCGGTCGGCACGATGCCATAAAGTTCATCCGCCGGATGAAGCGGCGGAATCGCTCTCCTAGAGTTCAGGCTTACAGTCTTGTTCCGATTCAGGTTCTTGACGATGCGCCGGCAGATGGCGAGGGCATGGTCGTCGTCCAGCGCATAGTGGTCGGCAACACCGGAAAGCCTGGTGTGCACATCCGCACCGCCGAGATCCTCGGCACTGACATCCTCGCCCGTCGCCGCCTTCACCAGCGGCGGGCCGCCGAGGAAGATGGTTGCCTGATTGCGCACCATGATCGTCTCGTCGGACATTGCCGGCACATAGGCGCCGCCCGCCGTGCACGAACCCATGACGCAGGCGATCTGCGGAATGCCTGATGCCGACATGTTGGCCTGGTTGTAGAAGATGCGGCCGAAATGCTCGCGGTCGGGAAACACCTCCTCCTGGTTGGGCAGATTGGCGCCGCCGCTGTCGACGAGGTAGATGCAGGGAAGATTGTTCTGCAGTGCGATCTCCTGCGCCCGCAAATGCTTCTTCACGGTCAGCGGATAATAGGTGCCGCCCTTCACGGTGGCGTCGTTGACGACGACCATCACCTCGGTGCCTTCGACGCGGCCGATGCCGGCGATCATGCCGGCCGAAGAGATCTCCTCGCCATACATCGACCATGCCGCGAACTGGCCGATCTCGAGGAAGGGTGAGCCGACATCCAGCAATTGCGCAAGGCGCTCGCGCGGCAGAAGCTTGCCGCGCGAGACATGGCGCTCACGCGCTTCCTCCGAACCGCCGAGCTCGACGGTGGCGGCCTTTTCCGCAATGTCGGCGACCAGCGCCCGCATGCGCTCGGCGTTGGCACGGAAGGTTTCGGAGGAGGGGGAGATCTGGGTTTGCAACGTGGCCATACCTACACCCCCTCCGCCATGATCTCGCGGCCGATCAGCCAGCGGCGGATTTCGCTGGTGCCGGCGCCGATCTCGTAGAGCTTGGCATCGCGCAACAGGCGGCCGGTTGGATAGTCGTTGATGTAGCCGTTGCCGCCAAGCAGCTGGATGGCGTCGAGCGCCATCAGCGTCGCCTTCTCGGCGGCAAACAGCACGCAGCCGGCGGCATCCTTGCGCGTCGTCTGGCCACGATCGCAGGCGGCGGCGACGGCATAGACATAGGCGCGCGCGGCATTCAGCGTCGTGTACATGTCGGCCAGCTTGCCCTGCACCAGTTGGAACTCGCCGATCGCCTGTCCGAACTGCTTGCGCTCATGCACATAGGGGATTGCCACGTCGAGGCACGCCGCCATCAGGCCGATCGGGCCGCCGGCAAGCACCGTGCGCTCATAGTCTAGGCCAGACATCAGCACTTCGACGCCGCGCCCTTCCTCATGCAGCACGTTGTCGAAGGGCACCTCGACATCCCTAAACACCAGCTCGCCGGTGTTGGAGCCGCGCATGCCGAGCTTGTCGAGCTTTTGCGCCACGGAAAATCCGGCAAAAGCCTTCTCGACGATGAAGGCGGTGATGCCGCGCGATTTCTGGTCCGGATCCGTCTTGGCATAGACCACCAGCGTCTCGGCGTCCGGCCCGTTGGTGATCCACATCTTGGTGCCGTTGAGCACGTAGCGGTCATTGCGCTTTTCGGCGCGCAGCTTCAGCGAGACGACGTCCGAGCCGGCGCCGGATTCCGACATCGCCAGCGCGCCGACTCGCTCGCCCGAGCACAGCGGCGGCAGGTATTTTTCCTTCTGCGCCTGCGTCGCCCAGCGGTTGATCTGGTTGACGCAGAGGTTGGAATGGGCACCGTAGGAGAGGCCGACCGAGGCCGAAGCGCGCGAAATCTCCTCGACGGCGATCACATGGGCGAGATAGCCCATGCCGCTGCCGCCGAAATCGGGGTCGGCGGTGATGCCGAGCAGGCCGAGCGCACCGAATTCGCCCCACAGATGCGCCGGGAATTCGTTCGAGCGATCGATGTCGGCGGCGATCGGCGCGATCCGGTCCTGGGCAAAGCGCCGCACCATGTCGCGCAGCGCCTCGATCTCTTCGTCATGCCCGAAGCTGAGCGTGTTGGTGTACATTTTTCTCCTCCCTGCGCATGACCTCGAAAATCGACTTTGATTTCGGAAAGGGATCATGCGCGAATCAAAATGCTGCAGCGTCCTTTGCGCGTCCGAAGGGACGCGCGGCGCCGTAGGCGTCGATCTTCGCGCCGACGAGCCGCATTGTCATTGAAAGATATGTTGTGGTCACTTCAGCGATCGACAGCCGTTCGCCCGGCCGAAACCAGACGATGACGCCGGTCATCATCTGGATCAGCGCCATGGCGGTCAGCCCGGTGTCGTCGATGCTGAAGGTGCCCGTCTCGGCGCCGTCGCGCAGGATGGTGCGCAGCTCCTTCTCGTAGGCAGTGCGCATGCGCAGGATCTGCGTCAGCCTTTCCGGCGACAGGCTGCGCAATTCCATGTTCGACACATGCGTGGCGTGCCGTCGCTCGATGTGGAAAGTGATGTGGTTTTCGACATAGGCCGAAAGCCGCTGCACGGGATCCGCATTAACCGGGCGAGCTGTTTCCCACGCTTCGGTCAAACCTTCCATGTGCTCGCGCATCAGCGTGAACAGAAGCTCTTCCTTGGTCGGAAAGTAGCGGTAGAGTGCGGCCGCCTGTACGCCGACCTCGGCGGCGAGCTGTCGCATCGACATCGCCTCGTAGCCAAAACGCGCGATCAGATTGACCGCCGCCTCACGAATGGTCGCTTCGGTCTTTTCGCCATCAGACCCGGCGGTGCGTGCCATGTCAGCTCCTCCGCGGAGCAATAATAAAACGAACGTTTAATTAATTCAAGGCGCTCAATCCAAATCCGCCTTCATGCCACGATTCTGAACCCAACAGAGGCGTTGTCTGCCTCCAACTCCTCGACGTCGACCTTGGAAACCAAAGCCCCGGCCGGCCCTTTCCAGAGGCGCTCGATCATTGTCGAGACCTCCTCATCGAGGCCTGCGATCTCGGCCGTTACGGACCCGTCCGCTTCATTGCAAACCCAGCCCGCAAGACCAAGGCCCGTGGCCTCATCCCGGGCCCAGGCTCTGAAGCCGACGCCTTGCACGTTACCGTAGACGCGTGCGTGCACTTTCCTGCGATGACCAGCCATGAATCTCTCCAAGCCTGTCTCGTTTTGAATCTGGCGCACGGCCTGAGGAATGCAACCTGCGCGCGGACGCAATAGCTGGGCCTTCCGGCTTTAGCTGGCCTTCTGGCCTTGAATTTAATTGACTCAGTCCACTAATTTAGGAAAATGGAACTGCTTTATTAGGAGCTGGCCGCAAATGTTGGACGAACGCAACGCATTGGTGGCCGATGTCCGGCGCTTCAATCGCTTCTACACGCGCACTGTCGGCCTTCTCGACGAGACGCTGACACAAAGTGCATTCACTTTGACCGAGGCGCGCGTGCTGTTCGAACTGGGTCACCGCAGCAACCCGGCTTCCGCCGAAATCGCCGGCGAGCGAGGTTTCCTGGTTGGGGCTTTTCGGCTCGAGAATGGCCCGGCGGCCTCCGAAATATCGAGACAATTGCGTGTCGATGCCGCCTATCTGACGCGGATCCTGCGCAAGTTCGCGGGCCAGGGGCTGACCGAGGCCAGAACGGACCCGGCTGACCGGCGCCGAAGGGTCCTCTCGCTGACCGCAAGGGGCGAGGCAGCGCTTGCCAGGCTGCAGGCGGCGGCCGATCGGGATACGGCGCGGCTGATCGAAAGCGTACCCGACGACAGGTTGCATGAACTGCGCAGCGCCTTGCGCAAGGCGGGGGAATTGCTGGGTGATCCCACCCGTGAAAGCGGCGAGGTGACGTTGCGGCCGCACCGCGTCGGCGATGTCGGCTGGGTCGTGCAGCGCCAGGCCCAACTTTATGCCGAGGAATATGGCTGGACGATCGAGTTCGAGGCCATGCTCGCCGAGATCGGCGCCGATTTCATTCGCAATTTCGTGCCCGGCCGCGATTTCTGCTGGATCGCCGAGCGCGGTGGTCAGCCGGTCGGCGCGGTGTTCCTGGTTCATCAGGATGATAAGGTGGCCAAGCTGAGAATGCTGCATGTCGAGGCGTCGGCGCGCGGCTTCGGCATCGGCAAACGACTGGTGGCGGAATGCGTGAACCAGGCCCGGGCTTGCGGCTACGCCAAGCTAGTTCTGTGGACCAACGACATCCTCGTTGCGGCGCGCGCGATCTACGAACGTGCCGGCTTCAGGCTGGTCTCGCAGGAGCACCACCGCAGCTTCGGCAAGGATCTGACCGGCCAGACCTGGGAAATGGATTTGTAGGCGGCTTTTGCTGCCGGTTGCGCGCCAGCGGTATCCTAATTACCCCGCGCTGCCGCCAAAGCACCGGGAAGTTCCTCGGCAAAAATGTCGAGCTCGTGATCGAGGCCGACGCTGACGCGGATGCAGCGGTCGAGCCGTGGCACCATCGGCTTGCGGATGAAGACGTCGCGTGACAGCAGGGCTTGCAGAACTTTCAGCGCGAAGGCGCCATCGCCGCAGCAATCGATGGTGACGAAATTGGTCGCCGACGCCAGTGGCTTCAGCCCGTTCGCCTCGGCAATGCCGGCGATGCGTCGGCGGCCGGCCGCGACCCGCGCCACCACGCTTTGCAGATAGTGCTGATCGGCGAGCGCCTCGACGCCGGCGATCTGCGCCATGCGGCTGACGCCGTAATGGTTGCGGATCTTCTCGAAGTCGCGGATCACCTGGGCCTCAGCGATCGCATAGCCGCAGCGTATGCCCGCCAGCCCGTACGCCTTCGAGAAGGTGCGCATGCGGATGACGTTTGGCCTGGAGATATCGATCGGCGGCAGCGCCGAGGCCGGCCCGAGTTCGCCATAGGCCTCGTCGAGCACCAGCATGGTGGTTTCCGGCAGCGCCTCGATGAAGCGGATGATCTCGCTCGCCTCCCACCAACTGCCCATCGGATTGTCGGGGTTGGAGAGATAGACCAGCGGGGCCTTGTCCCTGTGCACCGCCGCCAGCAGGCCATCCAGGCTTTCCCGGTCGTTCTCGTAAGGGACCGTCACCAGTCGTCCGCCGACACCGGCGATGTGGAAGTTGAAGGTCGGATAAGCGCCGAGCGAGGTGACCACAGCATCGCCGGGCGCCACATACATGCGTGCCACCAGGGCGAGCAGGCCATCTATGCCTTCGCCGACAACGACGTTCTCTGCTTTTACGCCGTGATGCGCGGCTACCGCCACCTTCAGATCGTGATTGTCGGGATCGCAATACATCCACATGTCGCCGGCGATCTCGGCCATGCGGGCGATGACGCGCGGCGAGGGACCAAAGCTGCTCTCATTGGCGCCGATGCGGGCGCGAAAAGCGCGGCCACGCTCGCGCTCCTGCGCTTCGGGGCCGACAAACGGCACCGTCGAGGGAAGCGCTGCGATGAGCGGCATGAGGGGAGGGCGCTGATGCATGGTGGAAGCTCGCTTGAAAGGGCCTTCTTGCTAGCGCGCCGGATGGGTCGGTGCAAGTTGCCGCTGGGCAGATCCGTAACGCTGGATTCTTTCGGCCGCTTTTGCTAGCGAGACGTGATGAACAACCGTCTGCCGCCTGCCTGGTCAAAGCACCTCAAGGTCCAAACCGGGCCGAAACCCAAATTCCCGCAGCCAAATCTGCGCAACGCAAATTCGCTTTCGCCTGCGCAGGCAGACGATGCGTTGCTGGAGCAGGCGTATCAGTTTCAGCAGGCCAAGCGGCTTAACGAGGCTCAGGACCTATGCCTTCGGGTGCTGGCGCGCACGCCTAACCATCCGCTCGCCCTGTATATTTTGGGGACCGTGTGCCTGGGCTACGACGATGAGGCGGCCTTGCGATATTTCGCACGAGCGATCGGCGAGGAACCAAAAAACCCCTACTACCACCTTGGTTTGGCTTCGGCCTATGTGAAGGTCAGTGAATATTCACCGGCAATCGAGCATATGCAGTATGCCTTGGAGTTGCAGCCAGGTCTCATCGAAGCGCTTTGTGCATTGGGGGACGCTTATATCCAGTTTGATAAACCCGACATGGCTTTGCCGCTCTATGAGAAGGCGCTGAAGATCAACCGCGATCATCCCAAAGTGCGGATAGGACTGGCCAGCGCGCTCAGCAGCCTGGGGCGCATGGACGAGGCCGCCGCCTTTCTTAAAGAAGCAATCGAACGTCGCATCGCAATGCCGACTGCCTACAACGACCTTGTACAGACGCAAAAGTTCACCGAAGAGCCAAAGGAACTACAATCCATCGTTGGTGAACTCGGCAATCCCAAGCTTGATCTGGACGGCGTAGAGAAGCTCCATCTGGCGGCCGGCAAGGTGCTGAACGACCTCAAGCGCTATAAGGATGCATTCGGCCATTTCAACAAGGCCAAACAGGCCTCGGGCCGCTACTTCGATATCGACCAATACCGTCGGTGGGTAGATTCACTGATTGAGACCTTCACGCCTGAGATGCTGGCTGCCAGGTCGGGTTACGGAAATCCTTCGGAAGTTCCTGTGTTCGTGGTCGGCATGCCGCGCTCGGGAACGACACTCACGGAACAAATTTGCGCAAGTCATCCCGATGTCCATGGCGCAGGGGAACTAAGCAAACTCAGAAGAGTCGCGAATGCGATCGACCTCAGAAAGTCATCGGCCGGGAGGCTAAACCATGCGATGGCGTCGATCACAGAACACCTGTCCGGAACACTGGCCGAAGAGCACCTGACCTATCTGAGGGAGCGAGCGCCTGCCGCGCTTCGGATCGTGGATAAGATGCCTCATAATTTTGAGCTGATCGGTCTTATCGCCGTTCTCTTTCCCAACGCGCGAATCATTCATTGCCGTCGTGACGCCATCGACAATTGCGTCTCTTGTTTTGTCCAGAAATTCGGCGAGGGGCACAGCTACAACACCGACCTGAAGACACTCGGCCTGTACTATCGAGAATATGACCGCCTGATGCAGCATTGGAACGAGGTTTTCCCGAACCTGATCTTCGAAAATCAGTACGAGACGCTGGTCGACGATCAGGAAGCGCAGTCACGCCGCCTCATCGATTACCTTGGGCTGCCCTGGGATGACGCCTGCCTGCGCTTTTTCGACAGGGATGGTTCGGTCAACACACCCAGTCGCTGGCAGGTTCGCCAACCGATCTACAAATCGTCGGTCAAGCGCTGGAAGAATTATGAAGGCGAGATCCAGCCACTCATCGATGCTTTGGGCGACTTGGCGGACACGTAACTCAGACCAGTCCTGCGTTCCGCTCATGCGCGCACGTCTCCTCGATTTGGTTGGCACTGCTGAGAAATAGAGCTGAAGAAGCTTACGGATGCGCGTGATTCCGCACCCGATGATCCCAACACAATCGCTCGGTTGGTCAATTGATTCTGCTGGTCGACACGCTCGAAGTGCTTGGCGCGAAAACTCACGCACTGCCGGACTGCCGGAGCTGCCGGGGCTCGGCTTCGTCGGCTGGCTATTGTCGCTCGCAAACCTTCAAGAAGTGCAGGGGCTCGGTCTCGGGGCGGCTCAACTGCATTTGACGAGTCTCTCGGAACCCGGCGTAAAAAACCCGGCGGTTGCCCGCCGGGTTTTCGATTTCGACAAGTCGAAATATATTAGAACGAGCGCTGGAAGCGGAGGAGGCCGCCGATGCTGTTCTTCTTGTCGGCCGGTGTGAACGATGGGTTAACATAGTTGACATCGCCAAATCGGCCTGCATGGAGGTAGTCGACTTCGGCCGTGACCGTGAAGCCCGGCACAACGTCGTAAGCGATGTTCGCGGCAACGCCGACGTTCTTCCAATCGTCAGCAGACACCTGAGCGTTGAACGAGGTTTTTTCGTTGAACTTGTAGGTGCCACCGCCCCACACTGCCCAATTGCCACCCCACATCTTGTAGAAGCCGCGACCGTTGGCGTCGACATGATTGCTGAGGTTATCGTTGAGATTGTCGTCCGAACCGTAGCCGCCCATGATGAACAGCGAGAGTTCGTTGGAGACGTTCACATCCAGGCGAACCTTGCCGGCCACTTCTTCGTAATTGCTGTCATAGGCGACGACACCGGTGATGGCGCCCCAGCCCTGCGTGTACTTCACGCCGCCGACGACATGCGGAACATAGCTGTCGATCGTGTCATTGGCGTTACCTTCTTCCAGCGAGACCACTGCCGAGAAGCCGTTGCCGGCGTCGAAGTAGTACTGGACGACGTTGGTGTCGAAATCGCCGTAGGGAACGAGCGTGTCGTTGATGACGTTGCCGGCGTAGCCGACGAACGTATCGAAGGCCGATTCGTCCTTACCGACGCGCAGGCCGCCGAGCTGGATCCAGGCGAAGTTCAGCGAGACGTCCCGGTTGTGGGCGGCGTTGACGTCCTCGAAGGCGTTGTCGTCGCCGAAGTTGAAGCGGGTCTCGGTGTAGGTCTTCAAGGTGCCGAGTTCGGTTTCCTGGCCTGTCCAGGTCTTCAGCGTGAAGCGGGTATTCTTCAGCCAGGTATTGTGGTCATCACCATCCTGGTGATCCGCGGCTTTTGCACCATCGAACGAACCGAGGTCGCCACCGCCGATGTCATAACGGACATAGCCGCCGACGCGCAGGCAGGTCTCGGTGCCGGGGATGTAGAAGTAGCCAGCGCCGTAGACGTCGCAAATCTTGACGTATTCAGCGGGTTCCGGCTCGGCGACGACGACGGCGTCGGCGGCGCGCGCACCGGAAACTGCGATCAGGGCCGCAGCGGAGCCGAGGAGAAGGCTCTTAATGTTCATTTTCTGACCTCCAGTCAGAATCGAGAACGGAGGTCGGTAAAACCCAGCTCTCATGTATTTTTTTCTTTATATTTCAGATGGATAGATAAAAAGGCCTTCAGCGGGGCTCTGTCCGCCAAAGCCGTTTACTGGCGAAAGCCTTGCCCGATCCGGTCTTGAAATATCGCTCGAACTGCCGTGCGTTGGTCTCGGTTTCGACCGCGATATAGGTCTTCAGGGCTACAGGCAGATAGGCTCTGGTCGAAGTCACATAGCCTGATTGATGCGATTCGAACCGGCGTCGAAGGTCGTTTGTCGACCCGACATAGACATCGCCATTATGAAGCTGCAGGAAATACACGTACCACATGGTCCCCGTACGCTACTTCGTAGCTTCGGGCGACACTCCCACGCCGATGCGGTTCCGGGTGGCCTGCCACCCGAAGCCCGCAGGGCGTAGGGTGGCGGAGAGGATGGGATTCGAACCCACGAGAAGCTTTTGACCTCTACTCCCTTAGCAGGGGAGCGCCTTCGACCACTCGGCCACCTCTCCGTTGCGCCGCTGGATAAAGAAAAGCGCCGGCACAATCAACAAGCCCGCATCATTATATGCAAAAATAAGAAGGCGCCGAACCGCGACCCCCATGGATGTGGCGGTTCTGCGGTTGTTTCCTGGCTAGCGACTCGGGAATTCGCCATGATTCCGTCGGCCCATCGCCGGATTCGCCGGCAAACAAGGGAGTGCGGCGGCCTGATGGTTAACGAGAGCTTTCTGAGTGAGGCCAAATCGTGTCATTTGTGCAACAACGCCGGGGGATAGCAGCCAGGCAGCCCTTTCACCGGTACGATCGTGGTTGAACCTCGCCGCCTCATGGGTAATGTCGATTTCGAAGGAGCGGCGCGGTGCGCATCTTTTTCGGTAGTGGGGATGGGGCAGGGAACGCTGTCCTTCAGCAAAGAATACCCAGACCCGTTTTTTAACTTTTGACTGGAGGTCAGAAAATGAACATTAAGAGCCTTCTCCTCGGCTCCGCTGCGGCCCTGATCGCAGTTTCCGGTGCGCGCGCCGCCGACGCCGTCGTCGTCGCCGAGCCGGAACCCGCTGAATACGTCAAGATTTGCGACGTCTACGGCGCTGGCTACTTCTACATCCCCGGCACCGAGACCTGCCTGCGCATCGGCGGCTATATCCGTTATGACATCGGTGGCGGCGACGTCGGCTCGTTCGATGGTGCAAGAAGCGCAGATCATCAGGACATCGGTGAGAGCAACGACACCTGGCGCAAGAGAGCCCGCTTCACGCTGAAGACCTGGACCGGTCAGGAAACCGAACTCGGCACCTTGAAGACCTACACCGAGACCCGCTTCAATTTCAGCAACACCCAACGCGATACGAGCCCGTTCATCAATGCTGCTGGCAACGAGCCTGTTTCGCTGAACTTCGCCTGGATCCAGCTCGGTGGCCTGCGCGTCGGTAAGGACGAATCGGCCTTCGATACGTTCGTCGGCTACGCCGGCAACGTCATCCAGGATACGCTGGTTCCCTATGGCGGCTTCGACACCAACGTCATCCAGTATTACTTCGATGCTGGCAACGGCTTCTCGGCTGTGGTTTCACTCGAAGAAGGCTATGGCGCCTACACGATCGACAGCTATGTTCCGCATGTCGTCGGCGGTGTGAAGTGGACGCAGGGCTGGGGTGCAATCACCGGCGTTGTTTCGTATGACAGCAACTACGAAGAAGTCGCCACCAAGGTTCGCTTGGACGTGAACGCGACGAACGAGCTGACGCTGTTCATCATGGGCGGTTACGGCACCGACGACAACTACACCGACGCAAGCTTGAATTTCCCTGCTGGTGGTCGCGGCATGTACAAGCAGTGGAGCGGCAATTGGGCACTGTGGGGCGGTGGCACCTACAAGTTCAACGAGAAGACCTCGTTCAACGCTCAGGTGTCATATGACGAGGGCAAGAACCTCGGCATCGCGGCGAACATCGCCTACGACGTGGTTCCTGGCTTCACGGTTACGGCCGAAGTCGATTACCTTAATGTCGGCAACGACACCGTGTCCAACTGGACCCATGCCGACAAGAAGAGCAACATCGGCGGTATCCTCCGCTTCCAGCGCTCGTTCTAAGGGCTGGTTCCTTACAGGTGAAATCCAGCCCGGGCGCGCAAACGCCCGGGCTGTTTTTGTTTCGTGACTGGATCAAGGCAAACGGAAGGATGGGGGTAACGGTAGCTGAATAAATCCGTGGGGTGGTTTCGTGGGATCCGCTGATGGGCGGATGAAATCACAACTGCGTGATTAAAATCTCTTGAAAGGACGCTTCCAAGCGGGTAGGGCTGACCTATCCCACTCGGGGGTGTGGCAAATGATGACGAACGAAGCGATTCAAGAGGGCGAGTCCTCTGATCATTTTTCGATGTTTTCTTCTCAAAGTCCGAAGATTCGATACACCTACAACAAGATTAGAGAAGTAAAATCGCATCGGGTCGGAGATCTTTTTTCAGCATATCGGGACATATTATGGGATGATGGGCGGCATAAGTATAATGTCAGCTCGTTCATCGGCGAAATAGACGAGATTCTCCTTGGTGAGCGTTTCAGCGCCTTTGACCAAAGTACCCTGGACAACCTTATCGGCACCCTGCGCCAGCGCGGCAACAGCAACGCAACCATCAATCGAAAGATGGCTGCCCTCAGCAAACTGCTGCGCAAGGCTCACAAGATGGGAGATATCCACAGCCTGCCCGAGTTCCGCCGCCAGAAGGAGCGGGCGGGTCGGATTCGCTTCCTCGAAAGGGACGAAGAGGCGCGCCTGTTCGCCGCCATCAAGAGCCGCAGCGAGGATGCCTACAGGCTTTCCGTTTTCCTGGTCGACACCGGATGCCGTCTCGGCGAGGCGCTTGGGCTGATCTGGAACGATATCCAGGAGCATCGCGTCTCCTTCTGGATCACCAAATCCGGCCGCAGCCGCACCATTCCGATGACCGAGCGGGTCAAGGAGGTCATCAAGCTGCCTCCCACCGAGGGTCGTCGGCCCAAAGGACCGTTCACCAAGCTCAGCCAGGCACAGTTCCGTGCCATCTGGAACGACGCGAAGGCCGAAGTCGGCCTCGGCGCCGACGATCAGGTGGTGCCGCACATATTGCGCCATACCTGCGCCTCGCGTCTTGTCCAGGGCGGCATCGACATCAGGCGCGTGCAGATGTGGCTCGGCCACCAAACGCTGTCGATGACGATGCGCTACGCGCATCTGGCCACCAACGATCTCGATGGCTGTGTCATCGTGCTGGAAACGCCTCGATCGACTCAGCCGGGCGGCAATTGCGCTGAAGGCCCCATGTTTTCTTCGCCCGTGACGACGCCTTCGTCGCCGACGGCAGAGCGGAAAAAGAGGGACGGGGCAGCCGCCGCCGCTAAGGAGTCGCCGAAAGCGACTCGGAAAAGTTCAAAAGCCAAGTAGGCTGAAGAAACTTGCCTATACTATCATAGCTATCCCGTGACCTTGTTCGGTCATGGGATTTACTTCAGGATATTCTTCCGCTCGGCCTGATCGAGAAAAGCGCCTATGTCGCCCGGTAGGCTGCCGGTCTCGAGGAACGGCGCATGGCCCTGACCCTCGACGGTGATCGTCTCCATCATGGAATGGCGCTCTCTCATCTGCTTGAGCGTGTCTGTGGACAGCAATCTCGAATTAACGCCCCGTATGGTGAGCAGAGGAATCGCGGCCAACGCCTCGAATTGCGGCCATAGGTCAGGCAGCTTCTGCGTCAGATCGAGACTGGCAACGGTATCCACCAGCTTCGGATCGAAATCCGGCACCAGCCCACCATCCGTTTCGCGGTAGAGAGCCCATACCATCCGATCCCAATCGGCGCCGGCAAGAGCGGAGAAGTCTTCGCCATGCACGCTGCGCTGGGCGGCCGCCGCCTGTGTGCGGGTTTTCGGTGCCGGGTCGCGCTCGAGATAAGACTGGATATGGGCAAGTCCGGCCGTCTCGATCATCGGTCCGATGTCGTTGAAAACAATGGCTTTCAGGACGGATGGCCGCATCGTCCCGAGCACATGGATGATCAATCCCCCGCGCGAGGTGCCGATGAAGGCCGCTTCTCCGATGTTCAGCGCCGCCAGCCCGGCGAGAATGTCGCCGGCCTCCACGCCGACATTGTAATTTTTGACGTCGGGATCATAAGCTGACTGCCCGCGCCCGCGGTAGTCGAAGGCGATGACCTTTCGTGGAGTTGCCGCATGCGTCGACAGATAGAGCGCCAGCTCGTGAAAATCCCTGGCATTGCGGGTCAGGCCAGGCAGGCAGACAACCGGCCAGGGTCCGGAATTGGCCTCGCCATAGACGCGCGCATGGAGTTTTAACCCGTCCGGTGCGCTGTAGAAGAAGTCGGAAAAAAGCTGCTCGCTTGCCATCGGAATGTGCGACCTCGCTGTATCAATCTGGACAGCTACAGGCGAGGGCAGGGATGGTCAATAAAAGGCGCTCTTGCCTTCTCCCACAAGTGGAGAAGGACAGAAAGGCTCAACTCCGCCCGTTCACCAGATCCCCGACAATGTCGTATTCGCCGGAAATACGCATCTTGTAGACCTCGTAATTCTCCATCACTCGCTGAACGTAACTTCTTGTTTCCGTGTAGGGAATCCGCTCGATCCAGTCGACGACCGCGTCGATGTCCTTGCCGCGCGGGTCGCCATATCTGCCCACCCACTGCCTGGCCCGGTTGGGGCCGGCATTGTAGCCGGCGAAGGTCAGCACGTAGGAGCCGTTGAAGCGGTCGAGCTGTTCGCCGAGGAAGGCCGAACCAAGCGTCGCGTTGTAGCCGGCATCGGTGGTCAGCCGTGTTTGCGAAAACTGCAGCCCGGCCTTCTTCGCCAATTGCCTTGCGGTTCCCGGCATCAGCTGCAGCAGCCCGCGCGCGCCGGCGCTCGACACGGCGCCGATGTTGAATTCGCTTTCCTGGCGGGCGATCGCATAGGCCAGCGCCTTGCCTGAGCCGGAAATGTCGGCCGAATCGGGAATGACGCCGAGCGGATGCGACAATGCGCCGACATCAATGCCGCGCGCCCCGGCGATCTTGCCGATTTTCAGCGCCATGAAATGGTTCCCTTGCTTTTCGGCAAGGACAGCGAGCAGCGCCAGTTCGCCTGGACTGGTCAACTGCCCGGCAAGGTCGCGATAGAGCGTCTCGGCATAGCGGTCGTAGCCCGCCTCCTGCAGCCGCTTGATGGCGCTGACGGCCTCGCGGCCGGCAAAGTTCTGCCGGTCGGCTGCGCTTGGCGAGGGATAGACGATGTTGAGCGCCTGCCGGCCGACACGTTCGGCGGCAAGCTGGCCGTAGAATGTCGTGCCGTAGGCAGCGGCGCGCGCAAAATAATCCTTGGCGTTGCCCGGGCCGCCGACTTCGGCGGCACGGCCGAGCCAGTAATACGCGCGCGACAGCGTCATCGGCCCTTGGGCAAGGTCGGCGATGCGAGCGAAATGCGTTGCGGCAAGCTTGGGGTCGTTCAGGCCGCGCAACGCGTACCAGCCGGCATGGAATTCGGCGTCGGCCGCATTGGTGGCACTTTCGGCAGCGTGTGTAGCGACGATCTTGTACGCGGCCTTCATGTCGCCCTGGTCGACCAGTTCACGCGACAGCACCCGGCGCTCGACCCACCAGGCATCCGGATCGACCAGAGCTTCGCGATCGGTCGGTGCCTGCATCACAATGGCTGCAGCGCCGGCAAAATCCTCCTGCTTGCGCAAATATTCGGCCTGCGCGAAGAAGTAGCCGGCCGAACGTTGCATTGCCGGCACGGCCTTCAGCAGCTTGGGCGCGTTCTTGTCGCCTTTGTCGGCCGCCGCCCATGCATCGGCGAGCTGCTGGGCGCCGGCGAGGCCGGCGACGCGCAGCGCGGAATTCGCGCGGTCGGCATAGAACATGCGCTCCATGCGAAAGCGGTGGTCCGCGGCCGGGATCAGGCTGCCGAATTCCTTGATCAGCGCCGCCTCGTCCTTGGCCTCCAGGATCGCGGTGCGCCAGAAGGGCGACAGCACGGAACGCGCCGCCTTGGTATTGCTGGACGCCACATAGGCGCGGGCGAGAACCATCACGCCTTCGAATGTCTGCGGCTGGCTGCCATCGAACGCCCTGATGACGATGTCGGGGGCAGGGTTCTCTCGATAGAGCGCGCGCTCGCTGTTCTTGCGCAGGGCTACGGTCCCCGGCCAGTTGGGCAGCATCTTGGCCGCAGCAGTGATATCGTCGCTCGGAACCTTGTCGCCGCCATAAAGCGCGATCGCCCAGGCAAGGATATGCTGGTCGAGCGACTGCGCCGGAAGGGCATCGCGCACGCCACGAGCGCGGAGACTATCACCCCGCGCCAACGCATCCAGTCCGCTTTTCAGAGGGGCGACGTCGGGCAAGGGCGCCTGTCGCGTTCTGTCCTGCAGGTCTGGCAGCGCAATTGCCGCGCCTGGAATCGGAATGGCTGAGGTGACCCGTGCGTCCACGCTGCCGCTGATCGCCATGCCCGGCATCAGCGCGAGCGCGGCGCCAAGCAGCGCGAGAAGGTGAGGCCGACCGCCCGGCATGATCCCTAAATCTTTCCTTGTCCTGGCATTCCACAAGCTGGCGAAGATGCCTCGAAGCCTAAACTTAGGTCGTGAAGAGCCCGTAAACAAAGAGTTAGCGAGGCCGTTCGAATTGCGCTTGCTGGCACCATGGCAATGCTTGCCGCGCAACCATGTCGAGACTATGGTGCGCCGCTTCGCTTTCGGTTAGAAGGCGCGACCACAAACACCGACACAAAACACCAGAAGTGCCAAGGAGTTGGACGATATGCTGAGAGGCTCGCTTACTGCGCTCGTGACACCGTTCGAAAAGAGCGGGCGTTTCGACGAGAAAGCCTTTCGCGCATTCGTCGAATGGCAACTCGCGGAGGGCACGACGGGCCTGGTGCCGGTCGGCACCACCGGCGAGTCGCCGACACTGTCGCATGACGAGCACCGCCAGGTCGTCAAGGTATGCATCGAGGTGGCCAAGGGACGAGTTCCGGTCGTCGCCGGCGCTGGTTCCAACAACACCGAGGAAGCCGTCGGGCTCGTGCAGTATGCCGAGAAGGCCGGCGCCGATGCCGCCCTGGTCGTCACGCCTTATTATAACAGGCCGACGCAGCGCGGCCTGTATGAGCACTTCGCGGCGGTCGCCAGGGCGACCAAGCTGCCGATCATCATCTACAACATCCCGCCGCGCTCGGTCATCGACATGATGCCGGACACGATGGGCCGGCTCGTGCACGACTTCAAGAACATCGTCGGTGTCAAGGATGCCACCGGCAAGGTCGAACGGGTTTCCGAGCAGCGTGCCACGTGCGGCAAGGATTTCATCCAGCTTTCGGGCGAAGATGCTTCGGCGCTTGGATTCAACGCGCATGGCGGCGTCGGCTGTATTTCGGTGACGTCGAACGTCGCGCCGCGGCTGTGCGCCGAATTCCAGGAGGCAACGCTTGCCGGCGACAGCGCCAAGGCGCTGGATCTGCAGGATCGCCTGCTGCCGCTGCACAAGGCGATCTTCATCGAGCCTGGCGTTTCCGGCGCCAAATACGCGCTGTCGAAGCTAGGCAAGGTCGAAAACGTGCTGCGCTCGCCGTTGGTGACGATCGAACAGTCGACTGCCGACAAGATCGATGCGGCTATGAAGCACGCCGGCTTGATTAATTAGGGATGAGGCGCCACCTCTCCGCATCATGAATCAAGTCAGAAAAGCCGATCCCAACAACAAGACCGTTTCGGAAAACCGCAAGGCGCGGTTTTCCTATGAGGTGCTCGACACGGTCGAGGCCGGTCTGGTGCTGACCGGCACCGAGGTCAAGTCGCTGCGCCAGGGCCAGGCCAACATCCAGGACAGCTACGCCTCGGTCGAAGGCGGCGAGATCTGGCTGATCAATTCCTATCTGCCGGAATATCTGCAGGCCAACCGCTTCAACCACGAGCCCAGGCGGCGCCGCAAGCTGCTGCTCAACAAGCGCGAAATGGCGAAACTGTCGCAAAGCGTCGACCGCGAAGGCATGACGCTTGTGCCGCTGAAAATCTATTTCAACGACCAGGGCCGCGCCAAGCTGCTGCTCGCTGTCGGCCGCGGCAAGAAACTGCACGACAAGCGCGAGAGCGAGAAGCAGCGCGATTGGTCGCGCGAGAAGGGCCGGCTGTTAAAAGAGCGTGGGTAGGCTGGGGCCATTCGCTTGAAGAACCGAATTGTTCTCTTTGGTCTGGCCAGTCTGGTCTTGGTATGTTTCGTCGCAGCAGGCGGCTACATCTATTTCAAGGCATTCTCGCCGGACCGCGACAAATATCCGCTCAGGGGCATCGACGTTTCCCATCATCAGGGCCGGATCGACTGGCCGCGTGTCGCCGCCGACGATGTCGCCTTCGCAGTCATCAAGGCGACCGAAGGCGGCGATCATGTCGACGATGCCTTCGCGAAGAATCTGGAAGAGGCCCGCGCCGCCGGTCTCGCCGTCGGCGCCTATCACTTTTTCACCTTTTGCCGACCTGGCGCCGACCAGGCGAAGAATTTCATCTCGGTTGTGCCGCACGACCAGCCGCTGCTGCCGCCGGTCGTCGACATCGAATTCGGCGGCAACTGCCCGCAGCGGCCGACGCCCGAACAATTGAACGCCGAACTGGCCGCGTTCCTCGCTCCAGTCGAGGCGACGTTCGGCAAGCCTGCGATCGTCTATCTGACCGATGAGGCAGCGCAGACCTATGCAGGGCGCATTGCTGCCCGTCCGCTCTGGCTCCGCTCGTTGCTCCTGGAGCCGGACCGCGACGACTGGGTCTACTGGCAGTACCACAACAGGGGTCGCGTCGACGGCATCAATGGCGATGTCGATATGAATGTGCTGAAGGGTGGGCCGGCGGTGCTGGCTGCACTGTTTGCGCCATCAAGCTGATCCGCTGGCGCCCGACTCTATTTCTGCAGGAACGCCGCTATCTGGCTGAAAACGCTAACGAACATCGCTTCGGTCAGCACACCGGTGTTGGTGTTGTAGCGCGAGCAATGATAGCTCGAAAACAGCGTGATGCTGCCGGCCGGCAGCTGCCCGCCATGCTTGAACGGATAGGCGGCGACACGCCCGCCCAATGCCCGCACCGTCGACTGGTGCGCGATCGATCCCAGTGCCAGCACGGCGCGCAGGTTCGGGAACCTGGCGATCGTCGGCACCAGGAATGTCCGGCAGGTGGCAATCTCAGCGCCCACCGGCTTGTTCTCCGGCGGCACGCAGCGCACCGCGTTGGTGATCGCGGTGCCGACCAGCTCCAATCCGTCATCTGGCCGCGCCTTGAACTCTCCGCGCGCAAAACCGTGCGAAATCATCGTCGAGTAGAGCATGTCGCCGGCATAGTCGCCGGTGAACGGGCGGCCCGTTCGATTGGCACCGCGCAGGCCAGGCGCCAGCCCGACGATCAGCAACTGAACCGCCGCGTCACCCTCGGGTGGTAAAAAAGTCGGCACCGGCGCATTGAACCAGGACGGCTCGCGCTGCCGCCACTCGGCGATGAAGTCATGCAGCCTTGGGCAGAGCGGGCAATCGCGGCCGGGTTCGGAGGCGGAAAGCACGGTCAAGGCGACCGGCCTCAATAATCGTCCTCGTCGACTTCGGCCGGCTCGGGCCTGCGCACCGGGCGCTCGGACGGGTCACGGCCAACCTCGTTCTTCAGCGTCGTCAGGTCGATGAAATGGTCGGCCTGGCGGCGCAGATCGTCGGAGATCATCGGCGGCTGCGAGGCCATGGTCGAGACGATCGATACCTTGCGGCCACGCCGCTGCAATGCCTCGACCAATGTGCGGAAATCGCCGTCGCCGGAAAAGATGACGTAGTGGTCGACGACATCGGCGAGTTCCAGCGCATCGACGGTGAGCTCGATGTCCATATTGCCCTTGATCTTGCGGCGGCCGGTCGAGTCGGTGAATTCCTTGGCCGGCTTGGTGACCACCTTGAAGCCATTATAGTCGAGCCAGTCGATCAGCGGACGGATCGAGGAGTATTCCTGATCCTCGACCAGCGCCGTGTAATAATAGGCGCGCAGCAGATAGCCGCGCTTCTGGAAGCTCGACAGAAGCTTGCGGTAGTCGATGTCGAAGCCGAGCGCGCGCGACGTCGCGTAGAGATTGGCGCCGTCGATGAATAGGGCGATTTTTTCACGAGGGTCGAACATGGAAAATATTCCTTCTCGAAATAAACACCCGTCTAAACCAAATGCGATAGCGTTCGGTCAGGCTCATAATAAACCGGCTGACCTCTATGCCATCCGAGATAGCGCCAGTTTCGCGGCAATCCAAGGGCGCGTGCGGCACTGCAAGCAATTGTGATCGGGACACCGAACACATAGCACAGACTGGTTTTGCCAAATCGGGTGTTTGAACCAAGGTTTGGGCGCCATGCAACCCAGCCATTGCCATGATGCTTGTATTTTGGCGGCGTTCGGGTTATGGACCGAGCCTGTTTTCCATCAAATCCATCGCATGAAAGGGGCAATCCATGGCCCGCGTAACCGTTGAAGATTGCATCGACAAGGTCGACAACCGCTTCGAGCTGGTGCTCCTTGCCGGCCATCGTGCCCGGCAGATCAGCCAGGGCGCGCCGATCACAGTGCCGCGTGACAACGACAAGAATCCGGTTGTGGCGCTGCGCGAGATCGCCGATGAGACGCTGTCGCCCGACGACCTCAAGGAAGATCTGATCCATTCGCTGCAGAAGCATGTCGAGGTCGACGAGCCCGAGGCCGATGGCGAGGCGATTGCCGATCAGACCGGCACCGCCGTTGCCGCCACCGACGCCGACGACGCCGAGGAGAACATCACCTTCGACCGGATGACCGAGGAAGACCTCCTGGCCGGCATCGAGGGCCTGGTGCCGCCGGAAAAGAGCGACGACTACTAAGCCAGCGTTCTGGACCTGCCTGGAATACGTTTCCGGCACTTCCGTCCAGTCAGTTTCGTGGCTATCTATGGGATGCGCCGTACGCTAGTGCGGCGCATCAATCATTTCAGCACCGCGAGATTCCGCCCATGATGCGTCAGTATGAGCTTGTCGAGCGCGTCCAGCGCTACAAGCCTGACGTCAACGAGGCGTTGCTCAACAAGGCCTATGTCTATGCCATGCAGAAGCATGGCCACCAGAAGCGCGCTTCCGGCGATCCGTATTTCTCGCATCCGCTCGAAGTCGCCGCCATCCTCACCGAAATGCATATGGACGAGGCGACGATCGCGGTCGCCCTGCTGCACGACACCATCGAGGACACGACCGCCACGCGGGCCGAGATCGACGATCTGTTCGGCCCCGAAATGGGCAAGCTGGTCGAGGGCCTGACCAAGTTGAAGAAGCTCGATCTGGTCTCGAAGAAGGCCGAGCAGGCGGAAAACCTGAGAAAGCTTCTGCTGGCGATTTCGGAAGATGTCCGCGTGCTGCTGGTCAAGCTCGCCGATCGTTTGCACAATATGCGCACCCTCGACCACATGCCGGAGGCCAAGCGCCTGCGCATCGCCGAGGAGACGATGGATATCTACGCACCGCTGGCCGGGCGCATGGGCATGCAAGGCATGCGTGAAGAGCTGGAGGAGATCGCCTTCCGCTTCATTAATCCTGAAGCCTATCGCGCCGTCACCGCACGGCTTGCCGAAATCTTCGAACGCAACAAGGGCGTGCTGACGGACATCGAAAAGGCACTGTCCACGTTGTTCGAGAAGCATGCGATCAACGCCAGCGTAAAGAGCCGGCAGAAGAAGCCGTGGTCGGTGTTCCGCAAGATGGAGGCCAAGGCGCTGTCCTTCGAGCAGCTCTCTGACATCTTCGGCTTTCGCGTCGTCGTCGACACGGTCGAGGACTGCTACCGGGCGCTTGGCGCCATCCACACCGCGTGGTCGATGGTGCCGGGTCGCTTCAAGGACTACATCTCGACGCCGAAACAGAACGACTACCGCTCGATCCACACCACCATTGTCGGCCCGTCGCGCCAGCGTGTCGAGCTGCAGATCCGTACCCGAGAGATGAACAAGATCGCCGAATACGGCGTCGCCGCCCATTCGATCTACAAGGATACCGGCGGCAAGACGAATGGCGCCGCCCACGCGATTTCAAAGGAAACCAACGCCTACGCCTGGCTGCGCCGCACCATCGAGCAGCTTGCCGAAGGCGACAACCCTGAGGATTTCCTCGAAAATACCAAGCTGGAACTGTTCCAGGACCAGGTGTTCTGCTTCACCCCGAAAGGCATGTTGATTGCGCTGCCGCGCGGCGCGACACCGATCGACTTCGCCTATGCGGTGCACACCGATGTCGGCGACACCTGCGTCGGTGCCAAGGTCAACGGCCGCATCATGCCGCTGATGACGGAACTGAAGAACGGCGACGAGGTCGAGATCATCCGCTCCAAGGCGCAGGTGCCGCCGGCGGCGTGGGAATCGGTCGTCGTCACCGGCAAGGCGCGCTCGGCCATCCGCCGTGCCACCAAGAACGCCATCCGCAAGCAATATTCGGGTCTTGGCATCCGCATCCTGGAACGCGCCTTCGAGCGTGCCGGCAAGACCTTCACCAAGGAGAGCCTGAAGCAGGTGCTGCACAGGTTGGCGCGCAAGGACATCGAGGATGTGCTGGCCTCTGTCGGGCGTGGCGAGCTCGCCTCCACTGATGTCATGAAGGCGGTATTCCCCGACTACAAGGATGAGCGCGTCACCACGGCCGTCCCCAAGCCGCGAGAGGAGGGCTGGTCGAAGATCCGCAATGCCGCCGGCATGCTGTTCCAGATTCCGGGTCGTGCCGCGCGCAAGGACAAGGACCAGCCGCGCGATGGAGCCGTGCCGATCCGCGGCGTGCGCGGCGATCTGCCGGTGCGCTTCGCGCCGGAAGGGGCAGTCCCTGGCGATCGCATCGTCGGCATCGTCCAGCCGGGCACCGGCATCACTATCTATCCGATCCAGTCGCCAGCGCTGCAGGCGTTCGATGACCAGCCCGAGCGCTGGATCGACGTGCGCTGGGACATCGATGAGCGCACCAAGGAACGCTTTCCGGCGCGCGTATCGGTCACCGCCATCAACGCGCCGGGGTCACTCGCCGATATAGCGCAGGTGGTTGCCTCGAACGACGCCAACATCCATACGCTGTCGATGGTGCGCACTGCGCCCGACTTCACCGAAATGCTGATCGATCTCGAAGTCTGGGATCTCAAGCACCTCAACCGGCTGCTATCGCAGCTCAAGGACAATTCGAGCGTCAGCGACGCAAGACGCGTCAATGGCTAGACCATGCTCCGGTTTCGGACAACATCATGGTCAATCAAAAAGAGGCAGACATGAACACCGATGAAGTGCTGGGCATTTTCCGCGAGGCGGGTGCTGTTCTGGAAGGGCATTTCATTTTGACCTCGGGCCTGCGCAGTCCGGTCTTCCTGCAGAAGGCGCGCGTGTTCATGCATGCCGACAAGACCGAGCTTCTGTGCAAGGCGCTGGCGGAGAAGATCCGCGCAGGCGTGCCCGGCAAGATCGACTATGTCGTCGGCCCGGCGATCGGCGGGCTGATCCCGGCCTATGAGACCTCACGTCATCTCGGCGTGCCGGCGATCTGGGTCGAGCGGGAGGGGGGCGAGTTCCGCTTGCGCCGCTTCGAGATCGCCAGGGGGTCGCGTGTCGTCATCGTCGAGGACATCGTCACCACCGGCCTGTCGATCCGAGAGACCATCGAGTGCCTGCGCGAGCTTGGCGCCGAGGTGGTTGCCGCGGCCTGCATCATCGACCGTTCGGCCGGCAAGACTGATGTCGGCGTGCCGCTCATCGCGCTTGCCGAGTATGAGGTCCCGGCCTATCCGGCCGACCGGCTGCCGCCGGAGCTTGCCGCCATCCCGGCGATCAAGCCCGGCAGCCGCAACATCTGACGGGGCATGCCGACATGCGTGAAGACGAATTGGAAATGATCGCCGGCATCGATCATTTCGTGCTGACGGTCGCTTCGCTGGAAGTGACCTGTGAGTTTTACCAGCGCGTGCTGGGTTTTGAGCGCATCGACGCGGCGGATCGACCGACGGCGCTGGCTTTCGGTAGCCATAAGATCAATGTGCATGAGGTCGGCCGGACTTTCGAGCCAAAGGCGAAGTCGCCGACATCAGGATCAGGTGATTTCTGCCTGATCACCGAGCGGCCACTGGATGAGGTCCGTGCGCGGCTCGCGGCCAATGGTGTGGTGGTGGAACTCGGCCCGGTTGAACGTGTCGGGGCCCGAGGTCCAATGATGTCGGTCTATTTCCGCGACCCGGACGGCAATCTGGTCGAGGTCAGCGAATACCTGCCGTAGCCGCTGGCGGCGCTGTGCCTTTCGGCGATGCGACTGCCGTTCCTTAAATTTGCCGCGATTGTCCAATGTTCGAAGCAAGACCTGCCGCCCCGAAGGGCGGCGACAAGCGCGGCGCACAAAAGGTGTTTGGTTGTTCTTGCGCCAGCGCGTTGTTATATAAGCTGGCGATTGCCATAGGGTGATCGTCAAGCGCAAGATGTGGCTGCCACGCCCGGCTGAAGGTGCCGTTGCGGGCGCTGTGGAACGGGAACAGAGTGCTATTTCGACGCCGCAAGCCTGATGGCCTTTATGAGCGGGTGCGTACCTATCTTTGGCCGCGCCGCTCGTTTTCGCGCTCGCTTCAGTATTTTTCCAAGCGCATCCTGCGGCTGAAGGCCACACCGCATGCGGTGGCGGCCGGCGTTGCGGCCGGTGTCTTCGCTTCATTCTTCCCCGTCGGTTTCCATTTCATCATCGCTGCCATCCTGTGCTGGGTGATAGCCGGCAATCTGGTGGCGGCGGCGCTTGGCGCGGTTTTTTTCGGCAACCCGCTGACCTTCCCGTTGCTATGGGGCGCGTCGTGGGAAACGGGCAAGCTCATCCTGCATGACCGGTTGCCGACACATGGGCCGCCGGCGCATCTGGGCGAGATGTTGCACAACCTCTCCTTCGCGCAATTGTGGAAACCGGTCCTTGAACCGATGCTGATCGGTGCGGTTCCGCTCGGCTTGATCTTCGGGCTGCTGTTCTACGCTATCACGCGCTGGGGCATGAACGCTTTCCGCGAACAGCGGCGCAAACGCCTGGCCGAGCGCGCAAGCCGGCATGCGCAATCGTCCCATCCCGGCGCAAGCATCGGTTCCACTGCGCGATGATCATCGGCATCGGCAGCGACCTGATCGACATCAGACGCATCGAGAAATCGCTGGAGCGTCACGGCCAGCGCTTCGTCCAGAGAATCTACACCGACATCGAACAGGCGCGTTCGGACAATCGACGCGCCCGCGCGGCCTCCTATGCCAAGCGTTTCGCCGCCAAGGAGGCCTGCGCCAAGGCGCTGGGCACCGGACTGGCGCAGGGCGTGTTCTGGCGCGACATGGGTGTCGTCAACCTGCCCAGTGGCGCGCCGACCATGGCGTTGACGGGAGGAGCGCAGGCCAGGCTGGCCAAAATCCTGCCAAAGGGCTATCGGGCGGCAATCCACCTCACCATCACGGATGATTTCCCGCTCGCTCAAGCCTTTGTGATCATCGAGGCGCTGCCCGTCGAAGAAGCGCCACATTGATTGCCTCTGACGACCGGCATTGACGTTGCCCAGCGCGCGCCGAGACTCTATACCATCCAACGCACAATCGAGGACGACATGAGCGTGGCTGAAAAATCCGAGAAGAAATCCGGCGGGCTTGGCGAGACCGTCAGCGTCATCGTCCAGGCGCTTTTGCTCGCCCTGGTCATCCGCACGCTGCTGTTCCAGCCTTTTTCGATCCCGTCGGGATCGATGCGGCCGACGCTTTTGGAAGGCGACTATCTGTTCGTCACCAAATGGTCCTATGGCTATTCGCGCTATTCGCTGCCTTTCGGACCCGATATTTTTTCGGGCCGCATCTGGGGCTCCGAGCCGAAGCGCGGCGACGTGGCGGTTTTCAAATTCCCGCCTGATCCGTCCGTCGACTACATCAAGCGCGTTGTCGGCCTGCCGGGTGACAAGATCCAGGTCAAGGACGGCCAGCTTTTCATCAACGGTGTCGGCGTGCCGCGCGTGAAAACAGGCCAAATCGACAATCCCGACATCACCGAGGAATCGCGCCCGATCGATGTCTATCGCGAAACCCTGCCCAACGGCGTCAGCTACGACACGCTTGACCTGAATTCGAACTCGATCGGCGACAACACCCGCGAATTCGACGTGCCGCCCGGCCACTATTTCATGATGGGCGACAACCGGGACAATTCCGCCGACAGCCGTTTCACCGTCGGCTACGTTCCCGCGGAAAATCTGGTTGGCCGCGCCAATCTTGTCTTCTTCTCGATCGCCGGCAAGGCGAGCCCTCTCGAAATCTGGAAATGGCCGTCGCTGATGCGCGCTTCGCGCCTGTTCCACTTCGTCAATTGATGGCTTTGAAGCGCCCGACAGGCGAAACACTGGCCGGTTTGGTGAAGGCCAAGACCGGTTACGTCTTCAAGGATATCCGTTTGCTTGAGACCGCCTTGACGCATTCCAGTGCGGTCAAGGCGGCCACCAACAACCAGCGTCTTGAATTTCTTGGCGACCGCGTGCTCGGGCTTGTCGTCGCCGATATGCTTTTCGAAAAATTTCCCGATGCGCCGGAAGGTGAAATCGCGCCGCGCTTCAATGCGCTGGTCGATGCGCGGACCTGCTCCGAAATCGGCATCGAAATGCAGCTGGAGGATCTGGTCCGCGCCGATTCTGCCTTGAAGATGCGGTCGCGCGGCTCGGGCGGAAACTATCTGGCGGATGCGGTCGAAGCGCTGATTGCGGCGGTTTACGTCGACGGTGGCATCGAGGCCGCGCGGCGGTTCGTCCTGCGCTATTGGGAACCGCGCTCGCATACGGTGATCGCAAAGCCGCTCAATCCGAAATCCGATCTGCAGGAATGGATTGCCAAGACCAGCGATATCAGACCCGAGTATGTGATCGACAAGCGCGAGGGACCCGACCATCAGCCGGTCTTCACTGTATCCTTGCAGGTCCGCGGCTTTGCGCCGATAAGCGGCACCGGCGGCTCGCGCAGGGCGGCCGAAGAAGCGGCGGCTTCGGCATTTCTTGTGCGCGAAGGCGTTTGGGCCGCCGCATCGGCCCAAAAATCGGGGGGCTCGCGGCCCTCCAGTGAAGGGAGCGCGGCATGACCGCTACCGAAGAGCCGGCGACCACAGCCGCCGCCACGCATTCCGGCTTTGTCGCGCTGATCGGCGCGCCCAATGCGGGCAAGTCGACCTTGGTCAACCAATTGGTCGGCGCCAAGGTGTCGATTGTCACCCACAAGGTGCAGACGACCCGCGCCATCGTGCGCGGCATCGCCACGCATGACAATGCGCAAATCGTTTTCGTCGATACGCCCGGCATCTTCAAGCCGAAGCGGAGGCTCGACACGGCGATGGTGACCACCGCCTGGGGTGGGGCCAAGGACGCCGATATCGTACTGCTTCTGATCGACGCCGAGCGCGGCATCAGGGGCGACGCCGACGCCATCCTCGAACGGCTGAAGGATGTGCGCCAGCCGATGGTGCTGATCCTCAACAAGGTCGACCGCGTCAAGCACGAAGCGCTGCTGGCTCTGTCGGCGGCAGCGAACGAAAGGGTGCCGTTCAAGCGCACCTTCATGGTGTCGGCGCTGACCGGTTCCGGCTGCAAGGACGTGCTCGATTATCTGGCCGAGTCTCTGCCGGTCGGTCCCTGGTACTATCCGGAAGACCAGATCTCGGACCTGCCGATGCGCCAGCTCGCGGCCGAGATCACGCGCGAGAAGCTTTATCTCAGGCTGCATCAGGAATTGCCCTATTCCTCGCATATCGAGACCGAGAAATGGGAAGAGAAGCCGGACGGCTCGGTGCGCATCGACCAGACCATCTATGTCGAGCGCGACAGCCAGAAGAAGATCGTTCTCGGCCACAAGGGCGAGACCATCCGCGCCATCGGCCAGGCGGCGCGCATGGAGATAGCAGGCATCCTCGAACAGAAGGTGCACCTGTTCCTGTTCGTCAAGGTGCGCGAGAACTGGGGCGACGACCCCGAGCGCTACCGCGAAATGGGGCTCGAGTTTCCGCGCTAGGCTCAATGGTCAGCAAGCCGAACATCGACATAACGCTTGTCAGCCGATTGATCGCCACGCAATTTCCCAAGTGGAAGGATCTTCCGGTCAGGCCGGTTGCATCAGGCGGATGGGACAACAGGACCTTTCATCTGGGCGGCGAGATGACCGTGCGACTGCCAAGCGCCGCGGCCTATTCCCTGCAGGTGGAAAAGGAGCATCGCTGGCTGCCGAGGCTCGCACCTCTGCTGCCGCTGCCGATCCCGGTGCCGCTGGCGATGGGAGTTCCGGCCGAAAGCTATCCCTGGCACTGGTCCGTCTACCGCTGGATCGAAGGCGAGACGGCAGAGCGCGAGCGGATTGCCAGCCTGCCGCAATTTGCGACCGACCTGGCCGCGTTCCTGGTCGCCCTTCAGCGTATCGATGCCACCGGTGGACCGGCGCCGGGACAGCACAATTTCTTTCGCGGCGGAGCACTCAGCGTCTACGATGGCGAGGCCCGGCAAGCGATTGCCGCCCTCGAAGGCAAGATCGACACGGCCGCAGCCAGTGCGGTGTGGGAGGCAGCACTTGCCGCACAATGGCACGGTGCGCCGGTCTGGTTCCACGGTGACGTCAGTTGGGGAAACCTGTTGGTCAGGCAAGGCCGATTGAGCGCGGTGATCGACTTCGGAACCTCCGGCGTCGGCGATCCCGCCTGCGATCTGGCGATTGCGTGGACGCTGTTTGAAGGCAAAAGCCGGGAGGCGTTTCGTGCCGGCCTTCCGGCCGACGGGGCGATGTGGGCGCGCGGTCGTGGCTGGACGCTTTGGAAGGCGCTGATCACGGTCGCTGGACAGATCGACGCCAACCCTGTTGAGGTTGAGAAATCCTGTCACGTAATCGATGAAGTCCTTGCCGACCGCGCGCGCGAGCGTGAAGCGCCGAACGATAAGCCGCTCTAGCCAACCAAAACCCAGTCCCGTCGCCAAACATCCGCCGTCGCATGGCGCGACCAGGGACATTCCGACCGACGCATGCTTCCCGGGAGTGCCAATCCGCCTGATCGAGGCGGACGACCACGTCGCCCGTGTCGCCAAGGTCGACTGAGAGGCGTCACGGAGGAATCGTTTTTGAACGATTGGCTGCTGTCACAATCGGGGACGCCACAGCGCTCCAGGGTTTCGATCGTCTTGGAAGAAGCAGACAGGCTTGGAAGCGTCATCCCGCTTTTCGCCTCGGCATCAGAGTGAGGTTGGCGAATGGGCGTCACCTGGCGATAGAGGGGTCGGCAAGATTCAGGTCGATGTCGGCGAAAACCAGGTAGATATTCCACATTGTGCGGTATTTTTAGAAATATAAAACGTTGAATTATATTTAGCCGCGAAAGTATCCCGTATATATATTCAATATGTGACGTTGTGCCACTTGTGCCATTCGCCGCAACGCAAAGTGTTATTTGTGCAACACAGCATTAATCTGTTCACGGAATTGGCATTATTTCGGAAATCGTCATTGAAGGCAGATGATCGATGGGTATGTTCGCCGCTGAAAAGGGCGAGCGGTGTGAGCCTTTTTCGTTGTGGGGGTGAGGCGGGAAAACATTGCCGCCAGCCACAAATCCGAAGCCATTTATAACTATGACTGGAGAGGTCAGAAAATGAACATCAAGAGCCTCCTTCTCGGCTCAGCCGCGGCCCTGATCGCGGTCAGCGGCGCGCGCGCCGCCGACGCTGTCGTCGTCGCCGAACCGGAACCGGCCGAATACGTCAAGATTTGCGACGTCTACGGCGCCGGCTACTTCTATATTCCGGGCACCGAGACCTGCCTGCGCATCGGCGGTTATCTCCGCTACGACATGGGCGTCGGCGATTCCGGCTCGCTCGATGGCGCCAACAACGTTGCCGATCACATGGACGGCGATAGGCACGACACCTATTACAAGAACATGCGCTTCACGCTGAGGACTTATACCGGCCAGGAAACCGAACTCGGCACGTTGAAGACCTTTACCGAAACTCGCTTCCAGTTCGGCAACTCTTCCGGCGACTATACAGGCGACGGCACCGGCTGGCAGGCCGGCAACAAGACCACCACCCTCAATTTCGCCTGGATCCAGCTCGGTGGTCTGCGCGTCGGTAAGGATGAAACGGTATACGACCAGTTCATCGGTTATGCCGGCAATGTCATCCAGGACACGCTCATCCCGTATGGTGTCAAGGATACCAATCTCATCAGCTATTACTTCGACGCTGGCAGCGGCTTCACGGGCGTGGTCTCGCTTGAGGAAGGCACCGCCGTCAACACCATCGACAGCTATGTTCCGCATGTCGTCGGCGGCTTGAAGTACAAGGGCGACTGGGGTGCGATCACTGGCGTCGTGGCCTATGACAGCAACTATGAGGAAGTGGCCGGCAAGGTCCGTTTGGACGTCAACGTCAGCAAGGAACTGACGCTGTTCGTCATGGGCGGCTACGGCACCAACGACAACATCAACGACTTCGGCACAGGCCGTACCCAATACAAGCCGTGGGGCGGTAACTGGGCAGTCTGGGGTGGCGGCACCTACAAGTTCAACGAGAAGACCTCGTTCAACGCCCAGATTTCCTATGACGACTGGAAGAACCTCGGCGTCGCTGCCAACGTTGCCTATACCATTGTGCCCGGCTTTACGGTCACGACTGAAGTCGATTACCTCAATGCAGGAAAATTCGACGACTTCGACTTCAACAACTGGACCAAGGCCGACAAGAAGAGCAGCGTCGGCGGCATCGTCCGCTTCCAGCGCAATTTCTAGCAGATCGACTGACCTCACCAGCCCGCCCGCAGCACATCGCTGCGGGCGGTTTTTTATGCATTGGTGTGAGAGTTACCCAGGAGCCAAGCCCATACCTTGATTTCGCCACCCGATCGGTGAAAAGCTCCTGAAATGGAATGGCGCGACGAGGGAATCATTCTCGGCACCCGCAAGCATGGCGAAACCAGCGCCATTCTGGAGGTGCTGACGCGAGCGCATGGCCGTCATCTCGGCCTTGTTCGCGGCGGCCGTTCGCGCAAACAGCAGCCCGTCCTCCAGCCCGGCAATCGCGTCGACCTGTTGTGGCGTGCGCGCCTTGATGAACATCTCGGCACGTTCCAGGCCGAAGCGATCGAGATGAATGCTGCCCGGTTGATGGACAGCGCCGTCGCCGTCTACGGCTTGCAGACCATGGCCGCGCATCTGCGCCTGCTGCCCGAGCGCGACGCGCATGAAGGTCTCTACGAAACGCTTGCCGTGATGATCGTCCATCTCGACGACGCCGACGTTGCCGGCGAACTGGTGGCGCGCTTCGAGCTTCTGGTGCTGGACGAACTCGGCTTCGGCCTCGATCTCAGCCAATGCGCCGCCACCGGCACGCGGCAGGACCTGGCCTATGTCTCGCCGAAGTCGGGACGCGCGGTATCGCGCGAAGCCGGTTTGCCATGGCGCGACAAGATGCTGGCTCTGCCGGCCTTCCTGCAGCGCGGCTCTGGCCTGCGCGCCGATGCGGCTGATGTCGAGGACGCCTTCCGGCTCACCGGCTTCTTTTTCACCCGGCACGTCTATGAGCCGCGCGGCATCGAGCCGCCGGACGCTCGTACCGGCTTCCTCGCCGCCTTGCGCAAACATCACGCGCGCGGCAAGGCCATAGCTGGCGAGGACGCAGCCAGAGAAATCCTCACATGAGCGAAGTCGAACTTTATCCTGGCCGGGTCTCACCGCTCGGCCTCGGCACCATTCCGCACGCCGACATCCTGAAATACACCGGTTTGGAATTGCTGCAGCGCATCGTCGACGGCAAGTATCCGGCGCCGCCGATTTCCTTCCAGCTGAATTTCACTCTCACCGAAGTCTCGGAGGGGCGCGCTGTCTTTCGTGGCATGCCGAGCGAGCGCCATCTCAACCCGCTGGGCAGCGTGCATGGCGGCTGGGCGGCGACGCTGCTCGATTCGGCACTGGCCTGTGCCGTGCAGACGCTGCTCGAAAAGGGCGAGGCCTATACGACGGCGGAGTTCAAGGTGAATTTGACGCGTCCCATCACGCCGAAGACCGGCGAAGTGGTCTGCGAGGGCAGGGTTGTTCACAAGGGCCGCACGTTGGCGGTGTCGGAAGCGACGCTGAAGGATGGCGGCGGCAAGCTGCTGGCTTTCGGCACCGAAACATGCTCGATCTTTCCGGCCGCCAATCTGGCGGCGCGCTGAGTTTTCTGGCCGTTTGGCCGCCGCATTTGCATGTCAGTGAGACGAAACGTCAGTGAAAACTGGCCTGGTTTGGGGGAACCGCCATGTTTGAGAGCCTGATCGGCCTTGTCGCCATCATCGCCTTGTTCGTCATCATTTCGCGCCAGCAGAGCCGCATCGGCCTTGTCGAGCGTGAGCTTGGCGCGCTGCGCAGCCTTGTGCTCTCGGGAGCCGTGCCGCCGGCGGCCAAGCCGTCCGAACAGGCGGTGGCCGACAACGCACCCGCCGATGTGATTCCAGCCGTTGCGGCAGCGGCCGACATTCCCTCTCCAGCGACAAGCGAGCCGGTCGCCGCACCGGCGCCAGCCACGGAAACGGAAGACTCGACCGGCGAGATCGTGTCCGGGCCGTGGACCGCTCCAGAACCGGCGCCGAAGACGGTGGAACCCGCGGAGCTTCCCGGAGCGACGAAAGCCGCCCGCCAATCCGATGTCGAAACCGCGCTCGGCACCCGCTGGGCGGTCTGGGTCGGCGGCATCGCCCTGGCGCTGGGCGGTCTGTTCCTGATCCGCTACACCATCGAAGCCGGCATTTTCGGCCCCGGCGTACGGCTGACCATGGCCGGCGCGCTCGGCCTTGTGCTGGTCGCCGGCGGCGAGTTCATCCGCCGCACCGGCTTCAAGATGCCCGTACAAGGCGCCGCGGGCGCCTATATTCCGGCGATCCTGACAGCGGCCGGTGCCTTCATCCTGTTCGGCACCGTCTATGCCGCGCATGGCATCTACGGCTTCATCGGCCCGGCACTCGCCTTCACGCTGCTCGGCGTCATCGGCGTGGCGACGATCGCGGCAGCCCTTGTCCATGGCCAGGCGCTGGCCGGCATCGGCCTTGTCGGCGCCATGGTGACGCCGGTGCTGGTCGCCTCGCAGGCACCCAGTCCCTGGGCGCTGTTCGGCTATCTCGCCATCGTGCTTGCCGCCACCGGCGTCATCGCCCGCATGCGCGACTGGAAGTTGCTGATGGCGGCTGCCTTTTTCGGCACCGGTGTCTGGACCATTCTCTATATGACCGATGCGCCGGGGGCGAACCTCTCTGCCATCCTGTTCATCGACGCCGTCACGCTGGCCGTGCTCGCCCTTGTCTGGCTCGCTCGCCGTGGCGACGAAACCACGCCAGACAGGGCTTTCGACTGGCCGTCCATCGTGCCTGGCCTGTTCGTCGCATTCTCGGCACTGGGCCTGTCGGTAGACCCGGCCTTTGCTGCCGCCGGCTATGCCTTGCCGGGCGCGGTGGTGATCGCCGTGATGGTGGCGGTCACGCTTTATCGTCCGCTGGCGCTGCCGCTCCTCTATGCCGCGGGACTGGTCACGGTGCTGATCTATCTAGGCATCATTCCGCCAACCTCGATCGCTTCCGATTTTTCCGGCGGCGCCCTGGGCGTCGATGGCCTGCCACTAGCCACGTCCAATGCGCTGACATTGCGCATCGGCATCGCACTCGGCCTGGTCTTCATCGGCGCCGGCTTCGGGGCCGCGCGCCGGTTCGCCGCCGGGACACAGATACGTGCAGCCTCATGGGCGGCGTGGGGCGTCATCGTCCCGCTGGTCGTCCTGCTGGCGCTCTGGTTCACTTTCGGCAATCTCGACCGTGACCCTGTCTACGCCGCCGCAGCGGCACTGCTGGTCGTCATTTTCGCCGCCGGCGGCGAGTGGATCGCGCGGGCCGAGGAGCCGCCGCTCAAGGGCGGCATCGCCGTGTCGTTTGCCCTGGGCGGCGCGGCCATCGCCGGGCTGCTGCTGATGCATATGGCTTTCGATTCCGGCTGGACCACCATCCTGCTCGGTGCGGCGGCCATCGTGCCGGCGCTGGCCACGCGCTGGCGCGTCTATCCGGTGCTCGGCTGGATTTCGGTCGGCGCGGTGATCGCGGTGCTTGGCCGTGTCGCCTTCGACCCGACCATTGTCGGCGCCGGGTTCCTGTCGACGACGCCGGTGTTCAACTGGCTGTTGCCCGGCTACGGCGTGCCGGCGCTGGCCTTCGGCTTTGCCGCCTGGCAGCTTGCGCGCACAACGAATGGCCGGCCGCGCCTTGCCATGGAGGCGGCAGCGGCACTGTTTGCGCTGCTCACGCTCGCCATACTGGTGCGCCACGCCATGCACGGTGGCGTCATCGACACGGGTGCCATGACGCTCGCCGAACAGTCGATCTACACCCTGATCGCCATCGGTGCCGGCGCAATCCTGGTCGCTATCGACATGCGCTCGCCAAGCTCGGTGCTGCGCTATGGTTCGATGGCCGTCGGCGTAATCTCCGTCGGCTTCATCGTCATCCGGCACTTCGTGGTGCTGAACCCGCTTTTCACAGACGAATCGACCGGCCGTATCCCGGTGTTCAACCTGTTGTTCCTCGCCTATCTCCTGCCGGCGGTCGCCGCCGGGGGACTGGCGCTCTACGCCAGGGACAAGCGGCCAAAATGGTATGCGCAGATGCTGGCCGTGGTGGCTGCCGCGCTTGCCTTCGCCTATGCCACGCTGTCGGTGAGGCGCCTGTTCAAGGGCGAATTCATCGGCCTGTGGAGCGGCCTCGGCCAGTTGGAAACCTACACCTATTCGGCGCTCTGGCTGGTAATTGGCGTTGCGCTGCTCTCAGCTGGCGTCTGGCTTAAATCGCAGGTGCTGCGCATTGCCTCCGCCGCGCTGATCGCGATCGCCGTGCTGAAGGTCTTCATATTCGACATGTCGGAGTTGGAAGGCGTACTCCGGGCGCTATCCTTCATCGGCCTCGGCGCGGTTCTGATCGGTATCGGCCTGTTCTATCAGCGGCTTTTGACACGGGCGGCGAAGGAGGGATGATGCGCTTGCTTCCGTGAATAGCTCTTACCCGTCATGTGCCGGTTTGTTCGCTATTTTCGGACGACGCCACGCACGCGTCGTTGTGCGATTGCCTCTTTGATGAGGCCCGCGATCTTGCGAACAAACGCCGGGCTGAAGGAGCCGATTGGCTTCGTCGCGGTTGTACTCGTCCAGGATCAGCCATGACGGGCAATCGAGCCCACCCCTGCGACACTCGATTTCGCTAACGGCAACATACGTGCGGGAATGGTCGGGTTTTTGCGAGGTGAGTGGGAACAAGAACAGTGCGGCAGGCGTTGCCGGCGTTCTGACCACGATGCAGACCGGCCGCGCCTTGCGGCCGGATTCCTCGCCAGCGTCAGCCTGTCGCGCCCATAAATAATAGTATCGAAGCAAATTACCGGGCCTAAGCATCCGGCTTGTCGCCGGTTGTGATGGCCTCCAATCCGGACATGAGTTCATCGTGAACCTCGTCCGGCGCGTCCTCAAGCGTATAGGCTACGGCATGAGGCGAACTGACGAGCTGCCGGTATTGGGCCGCTGATAGGATGATCAGCTTCTCTTTGCCGCGTTTCGTGAGAGCGACAGGCTCGATCATTGCCGTTTCGAGAATTTCGCCGGAGGCCCGATTCATATCCGAAAAGGTGAATTGTTTCATCGAGTGATCCTAATACGTATTTTACATATTGTACATATTTACGTGTTCGGGCAGCCGATTTGCCCCTGCCTTGCAATTGGGGAATAAATCGGCACTCGCCAGCGTTATCTCATTGCTTGGGTGACCGGGGCGGGAGACCGCTTCGCGCTGGCCGCTTGCGCCGCGCCCGGAAGGCGCGTTCAATCCAGATCAACAAGGGCGACCTCGAAACCAGCGGTCATGGACGAAAAGAAGGCAGCAATCCTTGGCGAAATACCGCGCCTGCGCCGTTACGCATGCTCGCTTTTGCGCGACCGCGACGCTGCCGACGACCTTGTCCAGGATTGCCTCGAGCGGGCGCTTGTGCGGCTCGACAACTGGCAGACAGGAGAAAGCCCCCGGAGGTGGCTGTTTACGATCATGCATCATTTGTTCATCGACCAGATGCGCAAGGTGAACCGCCGCGGCGAGGCGGCGATGTTGCCGCTGGAGGCGGGCGAGGCCGTTGCCCAGCCGGCAGAGCAGGTGGAGAGTATCGCCTCGCGCGAGATCATCGACGCGTTGCAAGCGATCAGCCCCGATCGACGCGCAGCTCTTGTCATGGTTGCCATCGAAGGTTTTTCCTATGCCGAAGCCGCCAACATTCTGGGCGTCCCCGCTGGCACGCTGATGTCGCGCATTGCGCGCGGGCGTGAGGAATTGCGTGGGTTGCTGGACGATACGGCGCGTCGCCGCGCGATAAGGATCGTCGAGAAATGATCCGCCGCGACTTTTCCGAACGGGACATCCACATGGCGCTCGATGGCGAGCTGCCTGCAGACGAGCGCGCCGCTTACGACGCCTGGCTCGACGCCAATCCCGAGATGAAAGCCAGGAGCGCCCGTTTCACCGCCGACCGGGCGGCGCTGCGTGCCGCCTTCGCCGGGGTGCTGGACGAAGCCGTGCCTGCGCGGTTGCGCAAGGTCGTGCTTGGCGAGGCGCCGGTCAAGGCAGCTGTGCCACGCTCGCGCTGGTGGCTTGCCGCTGCTGCCGCCGTGCTTTTGGTCGCCGGCGGGCTTGGTGGCTACCTTGCCGGCGTCGACGGCATCGGCCAGGAGGACCCGGCGGAAGATCGGCTGGCCGAGCAGGCAATCGCGGCCCATGTCATCTATGCCGCCGAAAAGCGGCATGCCGTCGAGGTTCCGGCCAGCGACAAGGACCATCTGCAGACCTGGCTGTCCAACCGGGTAGGGTTGAAGCTGGTGGCACCCGACTTGACCGCGAACGGTTTCCAGTTGGTCGGCGGCCGGTTGCTTCCGGCAGGCGAGAGCAAGGCCGCCATGCTGCTTTACGAGGACGGCAATGGGCAGCGTATATCGCTGTTCGTCACCACGGAATCGGCGGAGAATGCCAAGGGCACCTACGCCGCCACGCAAGACGGACCCGAGGCCGTCTACTGGCTGGACAAGGGCTATGGCTGCGCCGTCGTCGGCTCCTTGCCGCGCGAGCGGCTGAACGAGGTCGCCAGGAACGCCTACACGCAACTTGTAAACGGGCTGGCAAGCTGAATGGCACCGCTTTTGCCGGTGCCGTCGATCCGCGAATGCCGATCCGGCCGAAGGACCTTTTGCGCCCGTCGGATCGGCGTCGGATTTGTCACAATTCGGCCCTAATCGAGGTGCGATAGCGCTTGATGAATGCCGTCGCATCGCCCCGAAAATCGGAAACGGTTTTTGGAAAAACGAGGCGAAGATTCAAGGTGGTGGAGCGGACTTCGTGCGCCCAGGTGGACGCCGGTTTTCCCAACGCCCTGGTTGGCGTCAAGGACGTGTTCGAGTAGGCCATTTCCACCACCAATCGAGGTTTTCTGAAGCCGCATGCCTGCCGAGATCCGCACGGCCCGCGCGTCTGACGTCGATGATCTCGCCGCCATCGAGAAAGCTGTTTTCTCAAGCGACCGTATTTCCCGCCGCTCCTTCCGACTGTTCATCGAGCGTGAAACCGCCGAGACGCTGGTCGCCGAAGTCGACGGCCGCGTGGCCGGTTATGCGATCGTGCTGTTTCGCAAAGGCAGCGGCGTGGCGCGCCTCTACTCGATTGCGACCAGTCCGTTTTTCGGCGGGCTGGGTGTCGGCCGCATCCTGCTCGGATCCGCCGAAGATGCCGCCTTCGAGCACGACCGCATGATGCTGCGTCTCGAAGTTCGCGAAGACAACAGCCGCGCGATCCGCATCTACGAACGGGCCGGTTATCGCAAGATCGGGCGTGAGCCCGGCTACTATGAGGATGGCGAAACGGCACTTCGCTACGAAAAAACCTTGCGTGGCGACATTCCGATCGCCACCAAGGTGCCGTTCTACCCGCAGACCTGCGAATTCACCTGCGGTCCGTGCTGCCTGATGATGGCGATGGCCAATTTCGATCGCGGCTTCGTGCCGGATCCGGTCATGGAAATCCGCCTGTGGCGTGAAGCGACGACCGTCTTCATGATGTCGGGTCCCGGCGGTTGCGAGCCGTTCGGCCTCGCTGTCTCGGGCTACGAGAGCGGGCTCGCGGTGGAGATCTACGTCTCCTTCTATGGCGCGCTGTTCCTGCAATCGGTGCGCAGCGAGGACAAGCGCAGGGTAATGGAACTGGCGCAGGTCGACTTTCGCCGACGCGCGGAACTTTACGGCATCCCGGTGAATTACCGTGCATTCACAATCGACGATATCCGCGCTGCGATCGCTGGGGGAAAGCTGGTGCTGGTGCTGATCAGCGGCTTCCTGATGTTCGGCAAGAAGGTGCCGCACTGGGTGCTGGCGATCGGCGATGACGGCGACCATATCCTGATCCACGACCCTTGGGTCGAGGATGAAAGGCAGGAGACCATCCTTGATGCAGCCAACATTCCCGTGCCTTACGGCATCTTCATGAACATGGCGCAGTTCGGTCGCGATGGACTGCGTGCCGCCATCACTCTGGGAAAGCGTGACAGATAATGACCTGGGTCATCCTTACCGGCAGGCAGAGCGATCTCGACCAGGTGGCGACACCGCACAAGATCATCACCAATCGCGACTATCTCGCGCATCCGTCATTGTTTCGCGGCCAGCGGCCGAAGGTCATCAACCTGTCGAACAATTACGCCTACCAGAGCCGCGGCTACTATGCCTCGCTGCTGGCAAGCTCGCGCGGCCACAAGGTGATCCCGACCGTCGAGACGATGATCGACCTGTCGGAACGCAAGCTCTATGAGCACGCGCTGCCGGAACTGGAACTGGCGCTCAACAAATGCCGCAAGGATCTTGGTGGCGCCTTTCCGCAAAAGGTCTGCATCTTCTTCGGCATCGGGCCGTCGAAAATCTGGGACCGTTTCGCCAAGCTGTTGTTCGATTGGTTCCGCGCACCGGCGCTCGAAGTCCACATCAAGGACAGCGCCGAATGGGCCTCGATCCGCAAGATCGGCTTTCATCCATTGGCGCGGATGACCGAGGACGAGGAAAAAAGCTTCATCCAGTGCCTGGAAACCTACACCAACCGGGAGTGGCGCGACACCAAGGGCCGCACGCCGGCGCGCTATACCTTCGCCACGCTGGTCGACCCGCATGAGGAATTGCCGCCCTCGGAGATCTCGTCGCTGCGCTATTGGGCCAAGATCGCCGAGAAGATGGGCGTCGAAATCGAGCCGATCACCAAGCGGGACCTGGCCAAGCTCGCCAATTACGACGCGCTGTTCATCCGCGAGACCACCTCGATCTCCAACCACACCTATCGTTTCGCCCGCCGCGCCCAGCAGGAAGGCATGCCGGTGATCGACGATCCACTGTCGATGATCCGCTGCACCAACAAGGTCTATCTCAACGAGCTGATGGCCTACAACAAGGTGCCGGTGCCGCCGACGGTGATGATCGCCGGCACCTCGGATCTCGAACTGGCGGCGCAGACGCTGGGCTTTCCGCTGGTGCTGAAGATCCCGGATTCGTCGTTCTCGCGCGGCGTCAAGAAATGCGCCAATTTCGAGGAACTGAAGACGCTCGCTACCGAATGGCTGGAGGATTCCGACCTTCTGATCGCGCAGAAATTCATTCCGACCGAATATGATTGGCGTGTCGGCGTGCTCGGCGGCCAGCCGCTGTTTGCCGTGCACTATCTGATGGCCAAGAAGCACTGGCAGATCGTAAACCACAAGGCCAACGGCAAGCCCGACCAGGGCGGCATCAAGACCTTCACGCTGAAGGAAACGCCGGCGCATGTCGTCGAGACGGCAGTGAAGGCGGCGCGCTGCATCGGCGACGGGCTCTATGGCGTCGACCTCAAGGAGACCAAGGACGGCGTCTTCGTCATCGAGGTGAATGACAATCCCAACCTCGATCATGGCTGGGAGGATTCCGGTGAGAAGGACGAGGTCTGGGTGCGGCTGACGCAGTGGTTCCTGGAGCGGTTGGACCGGCCGGGGCGGTAATTTGATCGGGGGTAGAACATGCAGTTTATCGTGATCGAGGACTTCACCGGCTGTGATCGCAAGGAGATCTATCGCCGCTTTCGCGACCGCGGCCGCCTGAAACCGGACGAGCTGCTCGTGCACCACAGCTGGATCGCGGCGGACATGAGCCGCTGCTTCCTGCTGGTGGAGGCCGATGACGTCACGCTGCTGCAGCGCTGGGTCATCGAATGGGCGGATCTGGTGGAATTCGAGATCATCCCCGTGGCGACAAACAAGGACATGGCTGAGGCATTGAGCGGGCACCTCTGACCATTGCCGCGTGTCACGTCAACGCAGTGCCGGCGAGCCGACTGCGCGCCGGCACTCGTCGATCAGCCATTGGCGAAACGCGTCCACGACATCGCGCCTGGCGCTGCGCTCCGGGATCGTCAGGCAATAGGGCTGGCGCAGCTCGACCATTTGGGCGAGGGGCCTGACAAGTCGGCCGTCCTCCAGCGCCTCGGCACAGTAGATCCCTTGCGCCAGCGCCACGCCCAATCCCGAAATGGCAAGGTCGAGTGCCGCGCGCGACGAGTTGGCCGAGAGGCCGCGCTGCGCTGCCCGGCCGGGTTCGATGCCGGCCGCCTCGAACCAGTTGTGCCAGGACGGAAAGGACGCACCAGTCGGTCCCCAGCCGGTATGGATAAGCGGCAGGCTGGCGAGGCCTTCGGGTTTGATCGTGTCGGCCAGCCCGGGTGCACACACGGGATAGACTGCGTCCTGGACGATGTCCTCGGTCGGGTGCTCGCGATAGTGCGGGCCATAAGTGAGCCTGATGTCGATCAACTCACGGTCGAACGGCACCGGGTCATCCTCGCCTCTGAGCGATATGTCGACGGCGCCATGGCTTGAGACAAAACCAGTGAGGCGCTGCGAAAGCCAACCCATGGCCATGGATGGCGGCACCGACACCACGAGGCGCGGGCGGAACGCATCGCCGCCCAGCTGGCGCGCGACGCTGCCGATCTCCTGGAAGGCCATGGTCAGCCTGGGCAGCATCTCGACGCCGGCCTCGGTGAGGACGGCGCGCCGGTTGACGCGATGGAACAGCTTGCGGTCCATCTGCTCCTCGACGGTGCGGATGAGCTGGCTGACGGCGGCGGCGGATACAGAAAGCTCTTCCGCCGCCCCCGCAAAGCTGCCTGTACGGGCCGCAGCCTCGAAAGCCTGAAGTCCTTTGAGAGAGGGAAGTACGGCCATGATCACCGAATAGATAAGTTCAGCTTATCTAAATCGCAGAAATCGTCATTTTTGGAAAGGTTTTTCATGCGCTACAGTGGATTCTATCAAATCCCAGCCTGGATCGAAGCCCGTGGATCATCGCGACGTAATTTCATCGTTGACGCAGGAGGAGCGCAACCGGCTGACCGCCAAGTCTGATGCCGCGGGCCTCGTTCAGCTTGCCGCTCATTGGGGTGCGATCGTGATCCTCGGATCGCTGATCGCCGCCAAAGTGCCGTTCTGGCCGCTGCTGATGCTGCCGCAAGGTCTCCTCATCGTGTTTCTGTTCACGCTGCTGCACGAGACGGTTCATCGCACGGCCTTTGAGGCGCAGCGGCTGAACGATGTCGTGGCGCGGGTGTGCAGCCTGGCGATCGCGCTGCCGGCGGACTGGTTCCGCTACTTCCACTTTGCCCACCATCGATACACGCAAGATCCCGACAATGACCCGGAACTGGCGTTTCCCAAGCCGGAGACATGGCGGCAATACCTCGTCCACATATCCGGCATCCCGTTATGGTGGGGCCACATCAAGACGCTTTATGCCAACGCCGCGGATCGTGGTCGCGAAAGCTACGTTCCGCCAAAGGGCTATGACAAGGTGCGCATCGAGGCACGCGCCATGATTGCCTTTTATGCCGTGCTCCTTCTGCTGGCCGTCTATTTCCGGCTCTCGGTGCTTGTCTATGTCTGGATTTTGCCCGCTCTGTTGGGGCAGCCGTTTCTGCGCCTCTATCTCTTGGCCGAGCACGGTCGTTGTCCGTTCGTCGCCAACATGCTGGAGAACACCAGGACCACATTGACCAACTGGCTGGTCCGCAAGCTGGCGTGGAACATGCCGTTCCATGCCGAGCATCATGCCTATCCCGGCGTGCCGTTTCATCAACTGCCGCGGTTCCATGCGCTGATCGAGCGGCATCTCAAGGTGGTCGAGCCCGGCTATGTCAGCTTCCACGAAAAGTACATCGAGACGCTGCATTGACGATGGCCGGCCTAGCCGGTCTGGCTGTGCGGCCCCCGGGATCTCAACAGGCGCTGGATCTCGGCCGCCTTTGACGGCGCGCCGATCAGAAAGCCCTGCGCCTCGGTGCAGCCATTGCTGCGCAGGATGTCGAGTTGCACCTCGGTCTCGACCCCCTCGGCGGTGACAGTGATGCCAAGCTCGGCACCCAGCCCGATGACGGTGCGAACGATCGCCGCGGTGTCGCGATTGCCGAGGTCGTGGATGAACGAACGGTCGATCTTGATCTTGTCGACAGGAAAACGCCTGAGGTAGCCGAGCGACGAATAGCCGGTGCCGAAATCGTCCAGCGCGATGCGGATGCCGAGTTCGCGCAACTGCCGCAGCGTCCTTAGCACCACCTCGCTTTCGTCCATCAGCACGGTTTCGGTGATCTCCAGTTCCAACCGACCGGCTGGCACGCCGGAGAAAGCCAGCGCCGAGATGACGCTGCGGGCGAAGCTGCCGCTTTTAAGTTGCACGGCCGAGACATTGACCGCGACGCGCAGGCCGGCGGGCCAGCGTGCCGCCGCCGTGCAGGCTTTCCTCAGCGCCCATTCTCCAAGCGGCACGATCAATCCGGTTTCTTCGGCGACCGGAATGAAGCTGTCCGGCGCCACCATGCCACGTTCTGGGGAATGCCAGCGCATCAAGGCTTCCGCGCCGACGATCTCGCCGGAGGCGATGTTCATGATGGGTTGGAAATCGAGGTCGAATTCCTGGCGCGACAGTGCGGTCCCGAGGTCGACCTCCAGCGCACGCCGTGCCTGTACCATTGCGTCCATTCCGGGTTCGAAGAACCGATACAGATTGCGGCCTTCGCTCTTCGCCCGGTAAAGCGCTGTATCCGCGTTCCTCAGCAGCGTGTCGGCGTCTCCGCCGTCGTTGGGGAAAACCGCGATGCCCAGGCTGATGCCGATATGCATCTCGCGGCTCTTGTCGCGGAACGGTTTTCCGATTGTCTCGACGATGCGCTTCGCGAGTTTTTCAGCATTGGCAATGCCCTTGAAATTGAACTGGATCATGACGAATTCGTCGCCGCCGAAGCGGGCAACGACGTCGTTTTCATTATGCAGGCAGCGCTGCAGCCGCTCGGCCACGCTCTTCAGCAGCCAGTCGCCGGCCGGATGTCCCCAGGTGTCGTTGACTGCCTTGAAGCGATCGAGATCGAGCGAGAAGATCGCCAGCGGCGTGGCCGCCGTGTCCTCCAGCGCAAGGTCGAGCCGTTCGCGAAACATCGAGCGGTTGGGCAATCCCGTCAGCGTGTCGTGATGCGCAAGATGGGTCATGCGCTCTTCGGTGCGGCGACGTTCGGTGACGTCGTCGAAGGTCACCACCCAGCCGCCGCCATCCATCGGCCGACGTGTGACCAAAACCGTCCTGCCGTCGGTAAGATGCCGATAGGCCGAATGCATTTTTGCCGCCGCCAGACAGGCTTCGGTCTTGGCGACTTCGCTGTCGACATCGATCTTCGTATAGATGCCGAGTTCCAGCAACCGTTCGAGCGCGTCGCGGTGCGTCGTTCCAAGCGGAAAGTCCGCCGGGGTGACCTTGTAGAGCTCCAGAAAACGCCGGTTGCGCACGATCATCTTGCCGTCGGCGTCATACATCAGCAAGCCTTGCGACATGTTGGCGAGCGCTGCGTCGAAGCGGCGGTGCTGCTCCTTGAGATCCTCTTGCGCGCGGCGCTGCTCGGTGATGTCTTCATAGATCGAAACCCAGCCGCCCAGAGCCAGAGGGCGGTGCGAGATGCTGACGATGCGGCCGTCCGACAGTGTTTCTTCGTAGGTCGAGGGCTTCGCCTGATCGATATAGGGCTTGCGGATGGCGTAGAGTTCGTCGGCGGTTTGCGAGGCGACGCCGATATCGACGCTGTGGCGCAGAATGTCGAGGAACCGGATGCCGGGCCTTATCACCCTGGCGTCGAGGCAAAAGATGTGTAGGTAGTTGCCGTTGCAGATGATCATCCGCTCGTCGGCGTCGAACATGCACAGGCCGTGCGACATGTTCTCGACCGCAGCCGAAAAGCGTTGGTTCTGCTCCCGCAGTTCGTCTTCCATGTGGCGGGAGCGGTCCATGCCTTCGGCCTCCCGTTTCGGGACGGCCGAACCATCCTTGGCATCAGCGACGGGCATGAGCGCGCCTGCGGACCGTGATCGAACAAGCTACTGTGGTCGCCGCTGGTTAATTTAGCGTTTTAATGCATGTCGCCCAAAAGTGACCTCGGTTTTGGGGGAATGACATGCATAAAGACAAAGACCTAAAGCGCGTCGCGTGAATCCGTTTCAGCGCGACGCGCTTTAGCCGATTGCGGTCGCCGAAACCTGATGCCGCGACGTCTCGATCGCCGAAAACCGTTTCAGAAACGCGTTCTGCGCCCAGGTCACCGAACGTGGCGTGAAATCGAAGCGGTCGGCATTGAAGCCGCGCGGACGGCCGAAGAACTCGGTCGCCTCGGCGGTCGAAAAGCCGGCGAGCAGCGTTGCCTCGAAATAGGCGGCGATCTGGTCGGCGCGCTTGATCTCCTTGCGCAGCGCAGCACTTGGTTCCGGAGGCAGCGAGAAGCGCAGATGGATGGCGCGCTGCAGCCGTAACTCACAATCCTTGTAGCTGCCGCCCATCACCGATTTGAACGGCGAGATCATGTCGCCGATGACATATTCGGGGGCGTCGTGCAGCAGGGCCGCCAGCCGGGCGTCGGCCGAAGCCTCGGGCACCAGGTCGCAGAACAGCGCTTCGACCAGCAGCGAGTGCTGGGCCACCGAAAACGCATGCTCGCCGCTGGTCTGGCCGTTCCAGCGGGCAACGCGGGCGAGCCCGTGCGCAATGTCCGAAATCTCGATGTCGAGCGGCGAGGGGTCGAGCAAATCGAGCCGGCGGCCCGACAGCATGCGCTGCCAGGCGCGTGCCGGCGCGCCGATGCGGTCGGCCGCCATCAGGCCTCCTCCGCGCTGACGGCTCCCTGCGGGAAGGCGAATTTTGCCCAACCGGGAATGGCCGGCGTTACCGGAACGTCCCCGGCCATGATCGGCTGGCCGGCATCGAGCGCCGCCTTGACCCGGTCGATGCGCACAATGGCCAGACCGGTCGTGTCTACGGTCGAGCCGAGCGTGCCAACCGGCCTGCCTGCGACGGTCAGCTCGGTGCCGGGCGCGGGCAGGGGCCTGTCGGCCGATGCAATCAGCACGCGCCGCCTGGCCGTGCCGCGATGCTGCATGCGCGAGACGACCTCCTGGCCGACATAGCAGCCCTTCTTGAAGCCGATGCCGCCGGTTTCGTCCAGCAGCACATCGTGGGGGAAGGCGTCTCCGAGTTGGTAGTCGCTGCCGCTTTCGGCAATGCCGCCGACAATGCGGAAGGCTTGCCACGCGGCAAGATCGCCGGGCTCATCCGTTTCGCCATAGGAACGCGTGACGGCACCCTTCGGAAAGCGTGTGTCGGCGGCCGCCGTTGAATCAGATTGTGAGGGTGTTGATTCATGTCCCCACGCGACGGTGACAAACGCCTGATCGGATTTGGCAATCTCGACCTTGGCGCGCAGTTTGTAGAGCGTCAGCCGGCGTACGAAATCGTCCGATATGTCGGCACGGCATTCGAGCCGGAATGCATTCTCGCCGGTGCGGGAGATCAGGAAATCGAACAGGATCTTGCCTTGCGGCGTCAGCAGCGCACCGGGTTTGGCTTCGCCGGGAGCCAGGATGTCGAGATCGGTGGTCAGGATGTTCTGCAAAAAATGCTCGGCATCCGGACCTGATACGGAAATGAGGGCGCGGTCTTTGAGCTGGGCACAGGGCATGGGCGGAAAAGCAACCTGATCTTGCAAAATGGTCGGCCTTTACGTAAGCCGCTGGCACTCCCCCCGCAAGAGAGCATGGCCATGATCTACGACCTCATCCTGACAGGCGGCACAGTGGTCAACCATGACGGCGAAGGGGCTCGCGACATCGGCGTGAGGGACGGGCGCATCGCTGCCATCGGCGATCTCCGCCAGGCCTCGGCCGGCGAGACGATCGACTGCCGCGGCCTGCATATCCTGCCGGGTGTCGTCGACAGCCAGGTGCATTTTCGCGAGCCGGGACTGGAGCACAAGGAAGATTTGGAAACGGGTTCGCGCGCTGCCGTGCTTGGCGGCGTCACCGCCGTGTTCGAGATGCCCAACACCAATCCGCTGACCACCAGCGAGGCAGCGCTTGCCGACAAGGTCCGGCGCGGCACGGGGCGCATGCATTGCGATTTCGCCTTCTGGGTCGGCGGCACCCGCGAGAATGCCGGGGATGTCGGCGAGCTTGAGCGGCTGCCGGGTGCGGCCGGGATCAAGGTTTTCATGGGCTCGTCCACTGGCGACCTGCTGGTCGAGGATGACGAGGGCGTGGCGTCGATCCTGAGAAACACGCGCCGGCGCGCCGCCTTTCATTCGGAAGACGAATTCCGGCTGCGCGAGCGCCTTGGCGAACGCATCGAAGGCGACCCGGCATCGCACCCTGTCTGGCGCGACGAGATCGCCGCCTTGCGCTGTACCGAACGGCTGGTACGCATTGCGCGAAACGCCCGTGCCCGCATCCATGTTCTACACATCTCGACCGCCGAGGAGATTGTGTTCCTCGAACAACACAAGGATGTCGCGACCTGCGAGGCGACGCCACATCATTTGACGCTGAGCGCCGACGACTATCTCAGGCTTGGCACGCTGATCCAGATGAACCCGCCGGTGCGTGCCGCGCGCCATCGCGATGGCGTCTGGCATGGCATTGCGCAAGGCATCGTCGATGTGCTCGGCTCCGACCACGCGCCGCACACGCTGGCCGAGAAGGCAAAGCCCTATCCGGCCTCACCGTCGGGGATGACCGGCGTGCAGACGCTGGTGCCGATCATGCTCGACCACGTCAATGCCGGCCGGCTGACCTTGCAGCGCTTTGTCGACCTGTCTAGCCACGGCCCGCAGCGGATCTTCGGCATGGCGAGAAAGGGCCGCATCGCTGCCGGCTACGAGGCCGACTTCACCATCGTCGATATGAAGCGGCGCCAGACCATCACCAATGCGCAGGCCGGCTCGAAAGCCGGCTGGACGCCTTATGACGGGAGAGAAGTGGTCGGCTGGCCGGTCGGCACCGTCATTCGCGGCCGCCGCGTGATGTGGGAAGGCGAGATCGCCACGCCAAGCCAGGGTAGGGCGGTGGAGTTTTCTGAGGCATTGCCCCGCTAGGCTCCCTACCCCCGTGGGTGGGAAGAGCCGCTCTCAATCCCCGGCGACGAAGAACGACCATTGTCCGCTAGGGGTGATACCGACGCGATAGAAAATATAGGCGCCGAACTGCTTCATGTCGTCGAAATCGCCAGCGGTGACGATCTTGAACAGTTCGACCCGCTGCTTGGCGTCCAGCTTGTCCAGCGGTAGGGCGAAGAAATACGGCCACACGTAGAGCTCTTGTGGCGTGCCGGCATCGAGGTGGACGTAGCCGGCATCAAGCACCTCCTCCATGATGGCCAGGATTTCCTGGCCGTCCGGGTCGCCCGAGAGGCCCTTGAGGAAAGCGACGGCATCGCCATCAATGTCGGTTAGGGACAATTGCGTTGTGTTGTCGCCCGTGCCGATCAACGGCCGCAACTTTTCGATATCGCCGCCCTTGCAGGCTTCGACGATCAAATCATGCATGCGCCGCACTGGTTCCGGCAGCTTGCCGAGATCGTAGATGACCTCGGGCACCGGCGTGTCCGGATCGACGCGTGGCCTGGTCACGCCGCCATCCGCCGGACTGTCCGGCTCGGCTTCGGCAGGAGCAGTCGGCTGGCTAGACGGCGGCGGCGTCCCGACCGGGTTGGGCATTGGCACGGTGCTTCCGGGGGGCGACATGTCGTCGGCCGGCGGCGTGACCGTCGGGGGGAGCTCTTCGCGCTTGATTTCGCTCAGCGCATAGGCGGGGCTGCTCGCGAGACACACAACCAGGGGAATCGCGGCACAGCAAGCGGCGAAAGAGATGCGAAGGACCAAGCCACGCGGCTTGCCTGACATCGAAAAACTCACTGCCCGTTTCTCCCTGCTTACGGGCATGACGCCCGAGCGGCATATTGCCGTCAAAGAACCGGACGTCGGTTCAGTGCCGCAGCCGTTCAGGTTCGAAGGCGCCAGCAATCACCTTTTCACGCATACGGTCGAGCAGGGCAAGGGCCGAGGTCTCGCCATTGGCACGCAACATCTCGCCGAAGGCTGTTTCGAGCGCTGCTTCGGCAATGATCTCGGGCTCTATCCCGGCGGAGAGACCTTCCGCCCAGGCCTCGCTGTGGCTTTCCACGGCGGTCAAGCGTTTTTCTTCCCTGACCAGCGCGTCGATGTCGTTGACACCATGTTCCATAAGCGAATGTCCACCCTTTCAAGCTGCGATCCATTGATGTGGATCAGGCCTGATCTGTTCATTTCACACGCAGGGACAATTAAGTATTTGTAAATACGACATTTTTCTGATCGTCTTTTACAAAGCCCGATTGCCTTGTGCGAAGCTGCGTTCAGTTCGAGTCAAACTTAGCCGATTGGGGCGGCCTGCGGGGCGAAAACCTTCAGTTTGAGTTAATTCCGCTTTCGCGCGGTAAGGTTTCGTTAATACTGTTGCAGAAGCGCAACATGAGGATTGCACCAAGATATCGCCTGGCACAAGCCGATATATCGGCTGTACCCAGCAATGGTTCGGATAGTTGTCGATGAGCGAGTGCCTAAAGCGCGCCGCGTTTGAACGGATTCAGGCGAGGCGCTTTAGGTTTTCGTTTTTATGTGTCGTTCTCCCAAAACCGCAGCCACTTTTGGGCGACATGCATTAGTTGCCGTAACGCGAGGCGATATCGCGAGACAGCGTCTCGCCTTCCTTCATGTAGCGGCTGATGGCTTCGGTCGCCGAGGGCGTGCACCTCGTATAGGTGCCGCCGAAGGAGCGGTAGCCGCGATTGAAGCTGGCAATGAAGCGGGCGCGCCGCTCGGCGTCCGGATTTTCCGAATCGAGCAGTTTTGTCATCTCGACACGCCACTGGTCGCCCTTCTCGCCGCACAGATTGCGCAGGAAATGCAGCGAGCCCAGAACCTCCGCCAGCCGCATCAACCCGGGCTCGAACGGCGACTCGGCGCTGAGCGCGGGCCGTATCGAAACGGTCGCGCCGACCGCAAGACACAGGGCGACGAGCATGGATGGACGATTCATAAGCCTTCTCTACCAGCTGCGTGGCTCTGCTAAACAGCATAAGTCTTTGTGGCGAAACAATTTGTCGCCCGCAAGTTGATTTCAGGACAGCAGTCCGGCGTTTCCGCCGGGGGCCAACAAGTCTTCGGCGACCGCGAATACCGAGCCTGCCAGCGGCAGCGCCGCCATCTCGCTGAGCGTATAAAAGGCCGCCGTCTCCGCATCGTCGCTGGCCACGGCCTCGCCGCCGGCATAGGCGGCGCCGAAGACTGTGAGGAGATAATCGACCGGGTGGCTGTCATCCCGGCCGTCGATGCGGATTTCCCGCAGCGGGCGATAATTTGTGGCACGCAAACCGGTTTCTTCCTGAAGTTCGCGCTCTGCCGCTGCCTCCAGCGTCTCACCAGGTTCGACCTTGCCGCCCGGAAAGGCATAGAGCCCTTGCGACGGTTGCCGGGCTCGCTTGACCAGAAGCACGGTGTCTGCCCGCACGACGGCGACCGAGACTGCCGGAAGTATTTTGCGCGCTTCGTTCATGGATTCCCAATCAGACTGAAGGCCGGTCAGTTGTGGACCGGCCAGCGTGGACAAGTTTTAGCGGTTGCGCAACGCCGGTTCCATCGCCACTTTCAGAAACCGAAGCTTTCGAAGGGCATCAATCGACCATGTGCGGACGTTTCGCCTTGACCGCGACGCCGGATCAGACCGCTGCCTTTCTGGACGTGGCGGGGCTTGAGGATTTCCCGGCGCGCTACAACATCGCCCCGACGCAGCCGATCCTGATGGCGGTCGCCGGCCCTCCGCAGGCGCCGGGCTCCAATCTGCCGGACCGGCAGCCAATGCTGGTGCGCTGGGGGCTGATCCCGACCTGGGTGAAGGATACACGCGAGTTTCCGCTGCTGTTCAACGCGCGCTCCGAAGGGGCTGCCGAAAAGGCGTCGTTCAAGGCCGCCATGCGCCATCGCCGCGCTTTGGTGCCGGCGTCCGGCTTTTATGAATGGCGGCAAACCGGTGGCAAGAAGGGACAGCCTTACTGGATACGCCCCAGGCATGGCGGGTTGGTTGCCTTCGCCGGGCTGATCGAGACCTATGCCGAGCCGGGCGGTTCGGAAATGGACACCGGCGCCATCCTGACCATCAACGCCAATGCCGACATAGCGCATATCCACGACCGCATGCCGGTGGTGATCGACCCCAGGGATTTCGCCCGCTGGCTGGATTGCCGCACGCTCGAACCGCGCGATGTCGCCGATCTGTTGCGACCGGCACAGCTCGATTTCTTCGAGGCAATTCCGGTCTCCGACCTCGTCAACAAGGTCGCCAACACCGGACCGGAGATTCAGGAGCGGGGCGAGATCGGGCCGGAGCCCGAGAAGGTCAAGCGCCAGAAGTCCGGCGCGGACGACAGTCAGATGACGTTGTTCTAGCAGAGGGCGCGCGCGTCGGCGCCTTCATTTCTGGCGCCATTGGCGCCGGCCGCCCATCCCTTCAGGCAGCGCGGGGCGAAACGATCTTCTGCGCCGGCTTTTTCTTCTTGGCGGTATGGAGAAGGGCGGCGACGATCGCGGCCGGGCCGATTGCGCGATAGTGGTTGGCCAGCGCCGGCTGCTTGGCGCGGTTGGCTTCCTGCTTGGTTCGGGGCATGTCTCTCTTCCCTGGTAACATTTTCGTGTCTGCGTTTGATGGCCGATTCTGACCAAATCGTGACGCCTGCTGATCTAGCCGGCGAATGTTTCATGACTGTGCCGACATGTTTAATAAAATGTTTCAGTGCATCATTACCTGTGACCCAGCGACGGTTTTGCCGAAACTTGCGACTTGACGGCAACACAAGCCAAGGCGATAAAGCCGCCCATGAAAACGTCTTTCGCCATTTGTGGCATTTGCATTATTGGCTAGCCTCGCGCTGGTCCGGACGTTTTCGCCTCATCTCTCCCCAGATTGGACAAACGCCCCGGCCAGCAGGCTGGAGCCTGATTTGCGTTCGCGCAGGGCTGGCTTCGTCGAATTGAGTTCTGAACCGGGAAGGCACGAATGTCCGACGCATCGCAGGGCCTGCGCCTCTACAACACGCTGACGCGGACGAAAGAGGATTTCGTCCCGATCGATCCGCTGAACGTGCGCATGTATGTCTGCGGCCCGACCGTCTACGACTTTGCTCATATCGGCAATGCCAGGCCGGTGATCGTCTTCGACGTGCTGTTCCGCTTGCTGCGCCATCTCTATGGGCAGACGCACGTCACCTATGTGCGCAACATCACCGACGTAGACGACAAGATCAATGCGCGCGCTTTGCGCGATTTCGGCGGCGAGATCGCTTCCGGCACGCTGTCGTTGAATGAGGCGATCAGGCGGGTCACCGAAAAGACCGCCGGCCAGTTCCACAGCGACGTGGCGGTTCTCGGCTGCCTGGCGCCGACGGTCGAGCCGCGCGCCACCGAATTCGTCGAGCCCCGTGCCGACGGCAAGGTCGACATGATCACCTTGATTCAAAGCCTGATCGAACGCGGCCATGCCTATGTTGCTGCGGGCGAAGTCCTGTTCGACACGGCGTCGATGCCCGACTACGGCCAGCTGTCGAAGCGCAATCTCGACGAGCAGCAGGCCGGTGCTCGCGTCGCCGTCGACGCGCATAAGAAAAATCCCGGCGATTTTGTCCTCTGGAAGTTGTCGTCACCGGAGGAGCCGGGCTGGAATTCGCCATGGGGCAGGGGTCGGCCGGGCTGGCACATCGAGTGCTCGGCGATGTCGGCCGCCTATCTCGGCGAGGTCTTCGATATTCATGGCGGCGGCCTCGACCTGATCTTCCCGCACCATGAAAACGAGATCGCCCAGTCGCGTTGCGCCCATGGCACCGAAATGATGGCCAACATCTGGATGCACAACGGCTTCCTGCAGGTCGAAGGGCAGAAAATGTCGAAGAGCCTCGGCAACTTCTACTCGATCAACGAACTCCTGGAGACCGAGACCTTCGGCGGCCGCAAATGGCCGGGCGAGGTGCTGCGGCTGGCGATGCTGATGACGCATTATCGCGAGCCGATCGACTTTTCCGTGCGCAAGCTGGAAGAGGCCGAGAACACCCTGCGAAAATGGAAGCGGGGAGCCGACCTCGCGCCGACGGCGGCGGGACAGGTGCCCGTGGAGATCATCGACGCCTTGTCGGACGATCTCGCCACCTATGCCGCCTTCCAGGTCCTGACCCAGTTGGCCGGCGAGGCAGTGGACGGCAACGATGCCGCTGCATCGCTGAAGGCGTCGCTGCTGTTCCTCGGCTTCGACGTCGCGTCGGCGAAGGTTGATGAAGGCCACGTCGGCAAGGCCATCGCCAAGCGTCTCGCGTTCATCGCCGCCAAGAACTGGGCCGAAGCCGACCGCATCCGCGACGACCTGCTGGCCCAAGGGATACAGTTGAAGGACGGCAAGGATCCGGTCACAGGCGAACGCATCACCACCTGGGAGGTAAAAAGATGATCGATCATCTCGGCATCAACGTTGCCGATTTCGACGCTTCGAAGGCTTTCTATGACAAGGCGATGGCGCCGCTTGGTGCCGCGCTGTTGTATATGGTGCCGCTGGAGTACACCGGCGGTAAAAAGGTCGGTGGCTACGGTCGCGATCGGCCGGTATTCTGGCTGCAGGAAGGCAAGGATGGTCAGAAGGCCCATCAGCACGTCGCCTTCACCGCGCGCAGCCGCGCCGAGGTCGAAGCCTTCTATGCTGCGGCGCTTGCCGCCGGCGGCAAGGACAATGGCGGGCCGGGCCTGCGCCCGCACTATCACCCGGACTACTATGGCGCCTTCGTCCTCGATCCCGACGGCAACAACGTCGAGGCCGTCTGCCATGCGCCGGAGTGATCAGCGATGAGCCTCGACAACCGACCGATCTACACCGGCGGCTGCCAGTGCGGCGCGGTGCGCTTTCGCGTTGAAGGCGCTTTGGGCGACGCTTCGGTCTGCCATTGCCGCATGTGCCAGAAGGCGTTCGGCGCGTTCTACGCGCCGCTGGTTTCGGTGCGTGGCGCCAGGCTCGACTGGACGCGCGGCGAGCCGAAATACTTCCGTTCGTCCAACCATGTCGATCGCGGTTTTTGCGCCGATTGCGGCACGCCGCTGACCTTCACCGCGCCGGACGGGGTTGGCCTCGCCATCGGTGCGTTCGACAATCCAGCGGAGATCGTGCCGCTGATTCAATGGGGGATCGAGGCAAAGCTGCCCTATGTCGACTCGATCCCGCAACTGCCGGGCGAGGACACCATGGCCGACATGTCGTCGGCCTCCTATCTGGCCGATCTCGTTTCCTACCAGCACCCCGACCACGACACCGAACAATGGCCGCCAAAGGAAAGATCATGACCGATCAGGTAAGAACCGGCGGCTGCCAGTGTGGCGCCGTGCGCTTCCGCGTTCATGGAGCGCTCGGCCGTCCGTCCATCTGCCATTGCCGCATGTGCCAGAAGCAGTTCGGCTCGTTCTTCGGCGCGCTGGTCACGGTGCCCAGAGATGGCGTCGAATGGACCCATGAAGAGCCGAGTTACTTCCAGTCGTCGGTCAACATCGATCGTGGTTTCTGCGCCCGCTGCGGCACGCCGCTGACATATCGGCAGCCCGGCGGGCTGGAAATCGCGATCGGTGCCTTCGACGACCGTTCGGACCTGGCACCGCAGATCCAGGTCAACTATGCCGCGCGGTTGCCCTGGGTGGAGACGATCTTCGATCAGCCCGTCCACCAGGATCCTGATTATTACAACAGGCAGGAATCCATCATCTCCTTCCAGCACCCAGACCATGAAACGCCGGACTGGCCGACCAAAGGTTTACAACTATGAGCAGTCAATTGCGTACGCTTTATCCCGAGATCGAGGCGTTCGATTCCGGCATGCTCGATGTCGGCGACGGCCACCAGGTCTACTGGGAGCGTTCCGGCACCAAAGGCGCCAAGCCGGCGGTGTTCCTGCATGGCGGGCCGGGCGGCACCATTTCGCCAAAACACCGGCGGCTGTTCGACCCGAAGCTCTACGATGTCATCCTGTTCGACCAGCGTGGCTGCGGAAAATCGACGCCCAACGCCTCGCTCGAAGCCAACACGACATGGCACCTGGTCGCCGACATCGAACGGCTGCGCGAAATGGCCGGCTTCGACAAATGGCTGGTGTTCGGCGGCTCCTGGGGGTCGACGCTTGCGCTCGCCTACGCCGAGACCCATCCAGAACGCGTCAGCGAACTGGTGGTGCGCGGCATCTACACGCTGACGCGTGCGGAACTGGAATGGTACTATCAGTTCGGCGTCTCGGAAATGTTCCCGGACAAATGGGAGCGCTTCCTGGCGCCGATCCCGGAGGCCGAGCGCGGCGACATGATGGCCGCCTATCGCAAGCGGCTGGTCGGCACGGATCGCAAGGCGCAGATCGAGGCGGCCCGCGCCTGGAGCCTGTGGGAAGGCGAAACGATCACGCTGTTGCCCGAGCCGGAGACAAGCGGTCCGTTTGGGCAGGACGACTATGCCGTCGCGTTCGCCCGCATCGAGAACCACTATTTCGTCCATGCCGGCTGGCTGGACGAGGGACAATTGCTGCGCGACGCGCACAGGCTGAGTGACATCCCCGGCACCATCGTCCATGGCCGCTACGACATGCCATGCCCGGCGCGCTATGCCTGGGCGCTGCACAAGGCCTGGCCAAAGGCGGATTTCCATCTGATCGAGGGCGCCGGTCATGCTTATTCGGAGCCGGGTATCCTCGACCGGCTGATCCGCGCGACGGACAAGTTTGCAGGCAAATGACCATGACCCGCGAGCGCCTCTATCTCTTCGACACCACATTGCGCGATGGCCAGCAGACGCCGGGCATCGACTTTTCCGTCGAGGACAAGATCGCCATCGCAAAACTGCTTGACGCTTTTGGCCTCGACTATGTCGAAGGCGGCTATCCCGGCGCCAACCCGACCGACACCGCCTTCTTCCAGGAGAAGCGCACGGAGCGCGCCAAATTCGTCGCCTTCGGCATGACCAAGCGGGCAGGGGTGTCGGCGTCCAACGATCCCGGCCTTGCGTCACTTGTGCAATCGAAGTCGGATGCCATCTGCTTCGTCGCCAAGAGCTGGGACTATCATGTCCGTGTCGCGCTCGGCTGCACCAATGAGGAGAACCTCGATGCCATCAAGGCCTCCGTCGAGGCGGCGATCGCCGCCGGCAAGGAGGCATTGGTCGACTGCGAGCATTTCTTCGATGGCATCAAGGCCAATCCCGACTACGCGCTGGCCTGCGCCAGGACCGCCTATGATGCCGGGGCGCGCTGGGTGGTGCTGTGCGACACCAATGGCGGCACGCAGCCATCGGAAGTCCGCGCCATCGTCGAGAAGGTTATTTCGTCGGGTATTTCAGGCGATCATCTCGGCATCCATGCCCATGACGACACCGGCCAGGCCGTGGCGAATTCCCTCGCCGCTGTCGAGGCTGGCGTGCGCCAGATCCAGGGCACGCTCAACGGCATCGGGGAGCGCTGCGGCAACGCCAATTTGATCTCGATCGTGCCGACGCTGGCGTTAAAGCCGGCCTTCGCCGATCGTTTCGAAACTGGCATTTCGGCTGAGGCGTTGACAGGCATTTCCAGGTTGTCGCGCGCATTTGACGAACTCCTGAACCGAGCGCCAGAGGCGCAAGCGCCCTATGTCGGCGCTTCCGCCTTCGCCACCAAGGCGGGTATCCACGCATCCGCACTGGCCAAGGAGCCGGCGACCTATGAGCACGTCCCCCCCGAAACCGTCGGCAACCGCCGCCGTGTCATGGTCTCGGACCAGGGCGGCAAGGCCAATTTCCTCGCCGAGCTGAGGCGACGCGGCATCGAGGTGCCGAAGGACGATCACCGGCTCGACGCGCTGATATCCGTGGTCAAGGAGCGCGAGGCCGAGGGCTATGCCTATGAAGGCGCCGATGCCAGCTTCGAACTCCTCGCCCGCAAGATGCTGCACGGCCTGCCGGAATTCTTCAACGTCACCTCGTTCCGCTGCATGGTCGAGCGCCGCTTCGACGCCAACGGCCAGTTGAAGACGGTCTCCGAAGCGATCGTCAAGGTGGTGGTCGATGGCGAGGAGAAGATGTCGGTGGCCGAAGGGCATGGCCCGGTCAACGCGCTCGACATCGCGCTGCGCAAGGACCTCGGCAAATTCCAGGGCGAGATCGCCGACATGGAGCTGGCCGACTTCAAGGTGCGTATCCTCAATGGCGGTACCGAGGCGATCACCCGCGTTCTGATCGAATCGCATGACGGCACCGGCGCACGCTGGTGGACGGTGGGAGTTTCCGAGAACATCATAGACGCCTCGTTCCAGGCGCTGATGGATTCCATCGTCTACAAGCTGATGAAGAACCGCGAGATGGCCGGACTGGTGGCCGCCGAATAGGGTTGAACCATCAGCGAAAGTCCATTGATCCATCAGAACTTTGCGATGGTCTTGCCAAGGTGACTGGGCCATAGCGTTGGTCCATGGCCACTGAAGCAATTACCCTGGATGCAGAGTCCAAGGCCCGGCGCGGCTTTCTGCTGGCGCTCGGCGCCTATCTGCTATGGGGGCTGCTGCCCTTCTACATGAAGGCGGTCGCTCATCTGCCGCTCGCGGAAGTCATTGCCCATCGCATCGTCTGGTCGGTGCCGATCGCCGCCGCCGTTCTGATCTGGGCCGGCCGCACGGCGGATTTCAAGGCGGCGCTTCGTTCGCCGCGCACCATCGCCATGGCCGCGCTGACGGCGGCGCTGATCTCGGTCAACTGGGGCATCTATGTCTGGGCGATCGCGGTCGACCGCACCGTCGAAACCGCGCTCGGCTACTACATCAATCCCCTGGTCAGCGTCGTTGTCGGCGCGCTGCTGCTCGGCGAGCGGCTCGACCGGCTGCAGATCGCGGCGGTGGTGCTGGCGGCCGTCGCCGTCGCCGTGCTGACCATCGAAGGCGGCAAGCTGCCCTGGGTGTCGTTGGCACTGGCGTTTTCCTTCGCCGCCTACGGCTTCTTCCGCAAGACGCTGCCGATCGGCCCGAGCCAGGGATTTTTGCTCGAAGTCCTTCTGCTGTCGGTGCCGGCACTTGGCTACATCGTCTATCTCATCGCGACCGGACAGGACCACATCGTATCCAGCAGTGGCACGGATACGGCGTTGCTGATCGGCTGCGGTCCAGTCACATCGGTGCCGTTGTTGCTGTTCGCCTTCGGCGCCAAGCTGCTGCGGCTGTCAACCATCGGCATCATGCAATATATCGCGCCGACCATGGTGTTCCTGATCGCCGTTCTGATCTTCGACGAGCCTTTCGGCACCATCCAGGCCATCGCCTTTGCGCTGATCTGGGCGGCTTTGGCAGTCTATTCCTGGTCGATGTTGACGACAGCGCGACGCGCCGCGCCGCAGCCCGCACGGTAAGGGGGTTCGATGTACCTGCTGCATATCGCCAACAAAAATTATTCCTCATGGTCGCTGCGGCCCTGGGTGCTGATGCGCGCGCTGGATATCCCATTCGAGGAACGGCTGACGCCATTCCCGACCGGATCGAGCTGGGATCTGTACCGTTCCTTCTCACCGAGCGGCCGCGTGCCGTGCCTGGTCGACGACGGCTGGGCGGTCTGGGATTCGCTGGCCATCGTCGAATATCTGGCCGAACGCCACCATGGCGTGTGGCCCGTCGAAGCCAAGGCGCGCGCCTGGGCGCGCTCGGCCGCCGCCGAGATGCATTCGAGCTTCACCGCATTGCGCAGCGCCTGTCCGATGAGTTGCGGCGTGCGGGTAGAGCCGTTTCCGATGTCCGATGCGCTGAAGCAGGACCTCTTTCGCCTCGACGACCTCTGGAATGATGGTCTTGCTCGTTTCGGCGGGCCATTTCTGGCGGGCGCTCATTTCACCGCAGTAGATGCTTTCTTTGCCCCGGTGGCGTTCCGCGCACAGTCTTATGGGCTCTCCTTCGAGGGTGCGGCTGCAGCGTATCCGGCGCAGTTGCTTGCTCTGCCGGCGATGCGCGAATGGCATGCGGCTGGGCTTGCCGAGACCTGGCGCGAGCCCGATCACGAAGCGGAAGTGGCCGCCGCCGGCACCATCATCGAGGATCTTCGCGCCACTGCGTGAAAGCTGCCGGCGGGTGCTACATCTGTCCGAGCCGCCTGACAAAGAGATAGGTCGCGCCCGCGATCACCATCGACACAGCCGTCACCACCCAAAAGCCCATTGGCGTGTCGACCAGCGGCAGGCCCCCAACGTTCATGCCGAACAGGCCTGAGATGATGGTCATCGGCAACAGCACCGCCGTCATTACCGACAGGACGTACAGCAGCCGGTTCGACTGCGTCGTCAGCTTTGCCATAAGCTCGTCCTGCAATAGCCGGGCGCGCGCCTGCAACTGCTCGCCGTCATAGTGCAGCGTCTGCGCCCGGTGTGAAAGGCGCGCGGCCATGTCGTTGATGCTGTCTGGCAGGTCGTTGCGGTGCGAATGATCAAGGTGACGGAACAGATTGGTCAGCGTCGCCATCTGCCTGTGGATCACCACCAGATGCCGGCGCGCGTCGACCAGGGATTGCCGTTCATTGTGCCATGCGTCGCAGACGATACGGTCTTCGATGCCGTCGAGACTGTCGCCGAGTGCCGCAAGTTCCGCCACCATGCCATCGAACGACTGGCCGACGACAGCCTCGATCAACTCGGCTGGCGAGCGGAACTTGCGCGATCCATTCTCGATCGCCTTGCGGATGTTGTCGACCGATTGCAGCGGTTGCTTGCGGGCGCCGACCAGCATCGTGTCATTGAGCGCGAAGCGGAAATGGCCAAGCCCGCCCGCTTCCGCCGAATAGTCATGGCGCAGGTCCGGCAGATCGCCATAGAGCCAGTCGTCCTCAAGGTCGATGTGGCAGCCATGGCTGGCGGATAGGAAAGCTTCACGCGCCGGTGCCGGCAAAGCCCGATCGGCGCCGATTTCGTGACGGGCCCGCATGTCGGAAAGCTGGTAGCTGCGCCATGTCCAGTGCGCGGCGGCGGCGTCCCTGGTTCGCACGCCCTCAGCGGTGAAGTGATAGATGAAGAACAGTCCGTGCTCGTCGGGCAGGTAGGGCGACAGATCGGTGCCTTCCGGGGCGAGAGTGATGTCCATGGGCGGTGCCAGATGCATGTTCCGAAGATGGCGCCGCACGGCGGCTGCCTGATACTGATTCCTAGCACGCGCGAAGCCGGTTTCGTGTGACGGTTTCTTGACAGCCGATCACAGTCTGTCGATCCCCCGTGTCAATCCGGGGGTGACGCCTTCGTCACCCCCGGATGTGCCCTGTCAGTGCTTCGGGCCGAAGCCGGGGTAGGGCTTGAGGGGCACGATTGCGGCAATGTCCATCATGCCGGCCTTGACCAACGGCAAGGTGGCGAGGTGGCCGCGAACCTCAGCATCATCAGCAGCCTCGAGCATCATGCCGCTGCCCGGGATGTCGCCTCGGTTCCACACCTGACGTACCGCCCCTTCGGCGTAGAGCGTGCGCCGCTGTTCGGCTTCGCCGGGCAGAAGTGGAGCGAAATCGGCATCGGTAAATTTTTCGGTGTTGCGAGCGAGAAGGGCAAAGAACTGCATGGCGGTCTCCTTTGGTTGGATGGCCGATTATCGCTTTTGGCTGGTCAGACAGTCCAAGACTGATTAGGCTAAAGTTGAGACCCAAAGGGACTTGAGCCTTGGAGGAGAAATGTTCGACCTGCGCCAGCTCCGCTATTTCGTCACGGTCGCCGAAACCGGAAATGTCGGGCGCGCAGCCGAAATGCTGCATATTTCCCAATCGCCACTCAGCCGGCAGATCATCCAGCTCGAGGAGCAGTTGGGTGTTTCCCTCTTTGAGAGGTCGAAGCAGCGGGTCCATCTCAACGCCGAGGGCCGCGCCTTCCTCACCGAGGCCCGCGCGCTGCTGTCCAATGCGCGACGTGTGGAGGAGTTCGGCCGCAACCTGGCCAGTGGCGCCGTCGGCCGGCTCGCCATCGGCTATGTCGAAGGGGCCGTTCATGCCGGGCTTGTCGCCGGGATGCTGCGCCAGTTCCGTCGCGACCGGCCGGATTTCCACCTGCAGCTGAGAAGCCTGCGCTCGGCGGCGCAGTTGGAAGGGCTACGGCAGCGGTCGCTGGATCTGGGCTTTGTCTACTCGCCGCCACCCGATGATGATCCGGATGTCGCCGCCATGGCGCTGCGGCATGAGCCGCTGGTGCTGGCGATCCCCGAAGATGACCCACTCGTTGAAGTGCCAGAGATCGGGCCTCACCATCTTGACGGTCGCACCTGGATCACCGTCGTGCGCCAGCCGGACGACACCAATCGCGGCCAGTTCCTTGCCGCCTGCGCCAAAGCCGGCTTTTTGCCCGACATCGCCTATGAGACGGCGGACCCGCTGACCTCGCTCGGCCTTGTCAGCGCGGGTCTCGGCCTGGCGACGGTGCAAGCCAGCCTGCGTGCCGCCGCGCCGCCGCGGATCGTGTTTCGCGACCTGCCGTGGCTCGAGCGCACGGTTTCACTCCATCTCGCCTGGCGGCGTCATGACCGGCGCGCGGTGATTGCCGATTTGCGGCAGGCTGCGGCGGAGTAGGGGAATAGGGGAGTAGGGGAGTAGGGGAGTAGGCAGGACACTCGAGGCAATTCACATACTGCCTTACTGCCCCTATTCCTTATCGCCCTACATCTTGTCGATCACCGACTGCACGCCCTCGGTCGGGGCGTCGACGGACGATCCGGCTACCATGATGGCGGCGACGATCGCTTCGGGGTCGTCGACGACCAGCGGCTTGACCCGCTGCGCGGTGTGGATGAAGCCTTCGGCGGCCATGTGATCGAGCAGCGCCAGCATCGGATCCCAAAATCCTTTGACATTGGCGAAGACGATCGGCTTGCGATGATGGCCAAGTTGTCCCCAGGTCATGATCTCGACGATCTCCTCGACCGTGCCGATGCCGCCCGGCAGTGCCACAAAGGCGTCGGATTTCTCGAACATCTTGTGCTTGCGCTCGTGCATGTTGTCGGTGATCAAGAGTTCATCGAGCCGGTCAAGCGCTGTTTCGCTCGCCTCCTTGTTGATCAGGAAGCGCGGAATGATGCCCGTCACCTTGCCGCCGGCCTTGAGCGCGCCTTCGGCGACAGCGCCCATGATGCCTTTGGTGCCGCCGCCATAGACCAGCCGCAATCCCGCTTTGGCAATTGAGCGCCCGAGCAGGTGTCCGGCCTTGATATAGATTTCATCGCGGCCCGGAGACGAGCCGCAATAGACGCAGACGGATCGAATCGTGTTCATGTCGATGATTGGTGATTGGGTCTGAAAGCGCGGTCAAGCCCCAAGGGTTAACGGCCTGGGCTTTTTCTTGTCGGTATTGCTAAAACAGGCTAGACCGGCGTTAGGTGGCTAAGGGGTAGGGAAATATGGCAATTAATCCACTGAAGGCGTTCCTGTTCGCGGCGGGTGGGACCGTTGCGGCCGCGGGAACCGCCTATGTAGCGGGCGCACTCGACCCGTATCTCAATCCCACGCCGCCGGCGCAAGTGGCGGCGCAGACGCCGCCCGCAGCGGCAAAATCGGCCGATCCCGGCACCGAAGCGCGGCTGCCCGCCGCTGAAGTCCCGGCGGCTCCCGCCGCAGTGCCCCAGGCAACGGCACCCGCCGCACCGGCCGCGGACGCGGCGGCGCCTGCTGCGACCGGTCCGGTCGCACCGTCCTTCGATGTCGTGCGCGTCGAAAGCAATGGCTCGATTGTCGTCGCCGGCAATGCGGCGCCCAACGCCAAGGTCGAAATCCTCAATGGCTCGACGGTGCTTGGCTCGACGGTCGCTGGTCCCGATGGCGCCTTCGTTATCATTCTCGATGATCCGCTGAAGCCCGGCGATTATACGATCGCGCTGCGCGCGACCACCGGTGACGTCGTAACGCCCTCGGTGCAGACCGCCGTCGTTTCGGTTCCCAAGGATGCGGCCGGCCAGGTGCTGGCCATGGTCGAGGAGCCGGGCAAGCCGGCCGAATTGCTGACCGTTCCCGCACCCGAGACAAAGCCGGCTGCTCCGGCCGCCGCGCCGGCTGCTCCCACAGCCGAAGCCCCCGCAACCGCTCCGGCGCCAGCCGCCCCAGCGCCAGCCGTGGTCGACGCGACACCGGCTCCTGCAGCGCCGGCGACGCCGCCCGCTGCAGGCGTGACCGAGCCCAAGATCGTCGTCGAGGCGGTCGAGATCGACGGCAGCAAGATCTTTGTCGCCGGCCTCGCCGATGCCGGCCGCAAGGTGCGCGCGTATGCCAACGACATCCTGCTCGGTGACGCGCAAACTTCGACGGACGGTCATTTCCTGGTCGAGGCGACGCGCGACATTCCGGTCGGCAGCTACACAATCCATGTCGACGGCCTCGATGCCGACGGTGTGACAGTTGTGGCCCGCGCGGCCGTACCGTTCGAGCGTGAGCCCGGCGAAGCGATCGCCGCCGTGGCACCCTCGGCGCCGAAGCCCGTTCAGCCCAAGCCGGCCGCACCTGCCGCCGCCGAGGCGCCGGCCGCGGCCGAAACGGCCCCGGCCACGACGCCTGCTCCCGCCGCCGAGGCTCCGGCCGTTGTGGCGGAGGCGACGCCGCCAAGCGATGTGCCCGAGACCGTGGCGCCCAAGCTTGAACATGCCGACGGCGCCGTCATCATCCGCCGCAACGACACGCTGTGGCGGATCTCGCGGCGCGTCTATGGCCACGGCGTACGCTTCTCGACCATCTACCTCGCCAACCAGGACCAGATCAGTGATCCCGACCGCATCTGGCCGGGCCAGGTGTTCAAGGTCCCGGAAAAGTCGAAGGAAGGCGAAGCCGCCGACCTCAAGGCCATGGGCGAGCAGGCAACGACAGCGCCCGCCAAGACGGAGTAGGGTTTGAGCGCCGACGGTTGAGCGCAATCTCCCCCTTGTGGGAGATGCCCGGCAGGGCAGAGGGGGGCGCCTCGCCAACCTGTCGGCCAAATCCGGTCGAGCTACCTTTGCCGGACATCTCTCCCACGAGGGGGAGATTGGCGGTTCCGGCGCTCTGCCCATAGGGTTAGCTTGCCCCGTGCCCGTTCATCGTCTATCGCCGATGAACGATGGCAGAATCCCTGATGGAAACAAACGCATCATGCGGCGGTCCGGACAGCCGTGCGGTCGCCGCCCGACTTGCAGCGCTTTCCCATCCGGCGCGGATCGAAATCCTGAAACACCTATCGACGAGCAGTTCCTGCTGCTGCCGCGAGGTCGTCGACCGCTTAGATCTGGCGCAGTCCACCGTGTCACAACATCTGAAAATACTGGTCGAAGCCGGGCTGGTTCGCTTCGAGCCCGATCGCCAGCGCTCGCGCTATGCGATCGACCATGCCGCGCTCGCCGACGTCTCCGCATCGGTGGCCGCTCTCGTCAATTCCTGCTGCTCCGGCCGCTGAAATAAGAAGAAGGCACAAGAAATGGCCGAAAAAACCGTCTCCGACTCCTCGACCTTCAAGACGCTGCTCAATTTGTGGCCTTACATGTGGCCGGCGGATCGCGCCGATCTGAGAGCCCGGGTCACATGGGCGACGCTGTTGCTGGTCGTCGCCAAGCTGACGCTGGTCGCCGGTCCCTATTTCTTCAAATGGGCGACCGACGCGCTGGCCGGCGACGCCAAATCGGTGCCGCCGCTGCCGAGCTTCCTGCTGGTGCCCGTCATGCTGGTCGTCGCCTACAATGTCGTGCGCCTGGTGCAGCTTGGCTTCAATCAGCTGCGCGACGCGCTGTTTGCCCGCGTCGGCCAATATGCCGTGCGCCAGCTCGCCTTCCGTACTTTCGTTCACATGCACCAACTGTCGCTGCGCTTCCATCTCGAGCGCCGCACCGGCGGCCTGTCGCGCATCATCGAGCGCGGCACCAAGGGCATCGAGACGATCGTGCGCTTCATCATGCTCAACACGGCGCCGACCATCCTCGAATTCGCGCTGACCACGGGCATCTTCGCCTACACCTATGGCTGGAAATATGTGGTCGTCGTCGCGGTCACCGTCTGGGTCTATGTCTGGTTCACGGTCCGCGCCAGCGACTGGCGCATCTCGATCCGCCGCGACATGAACGACAGCGATACCGACGCCAACACCAAGGCAATCGACTCGCTGCTCAACTACGAGACGGTGAAATATTTCAACAATGAGGGCATGGAAGCCGAGCGCTTCGACCGCTCCATGGCACGCTACGAGGTCGCCGCGACGCGCATCTGGACCTCGCTTGGCTGGCTGAATTTCGGGCAGGGCATCATCTTCGGCCTGGGCACCGTCATCGTCATGTGCATGTCGGCGCTCGAAGTGCAGGCCGGCACGCAGACGGTCGGTGACTTCGTCTTCATCAACGCCATGCTGATGCAGCTGTCGGTGCCGCTCAATTTCATCGGCTTCATCTACCGCGAAATCCGCCAGGGGCTGACCGATATCGAGCAGATGTTCGATCTGCTGGATGTGCCGCAGGAGATCGTCGACAAGCCCGATGCCAGGCCGCTCGCCGTCAGTGCCGGCAAGGTCGAGTTCCGCGACGTGCACTTCTCCTATGACCCGAACCGGAAGATCCTGAAGGGCATCAGCTTCGAGGTGCCGGCCGGCAAGACCGTCGCCATTGTCGGGCCTTCGGGTGCCGGCAAGTCGACCATCTCGCGGCTTCTGTTCCGCTTCTACGACGTGCAGGGCGGCCAGGTGCTGATCGATGGCCAGGATATCAGGGACGTGACGCAGGAGAGCCTGCGCGGGGCGATCGGCATGGTGCCGCAGGACACCGTGCTGTTCAACGACACCATCGCCTACAACATCCGCTATGGCCGCATCGGCGCCAGCGAGGAGGATATGCGCAAGGCGGCCGAACTCGCTCAGATCGGCCCGTTCATCGAGCGATTGCCTGACGGCTACAAGTCGATGGTCGGCGAACGCGGGCTAAAACTTTCGGGCGGCGAGAAGCAGCGCGTGGCAATCGCCCGCACCATTTTGAAGGCGCCGCCGATCCTGATGCTCGACGAAGCGACCTCGGCGCTCGACAGCCACACCGAACAGGAGATCCAGGCCGCGCTCGATCTGGTCAGCCGTGGCCGCACCACCATCGTCATCGCCCACCGCCTGTCGACGGTGATCACGGCCGATGAGATCATCGTGCTGCAGGACGGCCAGATCGCCGAGCGCGGCACCCATGCCGAGCTGATGCGCAAGCATGGCCTCTACGCCTCGATGTGGGACCGCCAGCGCGAGGCGACCGAGGCCGAAGAGCGGCTGCGCTTGGCTCGCGAAGGCGACGAACTTGGTGTCATCGTCCGCCGGCGCACGTCGGAGGTGAATTGAAGGTTCGGCGTGTGATCTGATTTTTGCACTTGATCTCAACTTAAGTTGAGATTGTAGGCCGTTCCTGGAGCCCAAAAAACACCATGATCCAGGAACGGAGCAATCGAAATGAGCAAGATAAATCAGACTGTTAACGGCGGCAGCGTGTTCAGGGTGGACAAATTCGTCGTCCCGGCCGGCGCCCGCGAGGAGATACTCGCCAAGGTCAGGACAACGCATGAATTGCTGCGCCTGCAGCATGGCTTCGTGCAGGATTTCCTGCTCGAGCAATTCTCCGGGCCGGGCGAATTCAACCTCGTCACCATCGTCGAATGGGAAAGCCAGGCGGCCGTCGACAATGTCGTGCCGATCGTCAAGGCCGCGCACGAGCGCATCGCCTTCAACCCGCAGGAGACGATCGCCCGGCTCGGCGTTCGCGCCGACATCGCCAACTATCAGAGGGTTCCCGGGCTGTAGCAAGGCTGTTACGGCCAGCCGATGCCAGGTGCCGGCGCTTCGACGCTGAACACCTGGCCGGTGCGGGCGTCGCTGACCATATGCTCGAAGCCGCGCCATTCGGCGGCGAGAATGAACAGCGTTTTCCTGTCGGTGCCGCCCAGCATGCAGGCAAAGCAGCCGCGATCGACGGTCACTGTCTGCAGCACCTCGCCGCCTTCACGCACCCGCACGCAACGCTTGTTGGGAACATCCGCATACCAGGCCGCCCCTTCGGCATCGAGGCAGATGCCGTCGGGATAGCCGTCGAGGTCGGCCCAGACCCTTCGGTTGGCAAGGCTGCCGTCGGCGGCAATGTCGAAGGCGGTCAGCCGATTGGCATGGGATTCCGCGACAATCAGCGTCTTGTTGTCCGGGCTCACTGCCATGCCGTTGGCAAAGGCGATATTTTCCGCCACCTGCCGGACCGCGCCGTCCGGCGTGATCAACACGATGGTGCCGGGGCTGAAATGCTCGCCAGAAGCCGGCGCCGGTCCGCCGCCATTGACATAGGTGTTGCCGCGCCCGTCGACGACGATCTCGTTCCAAGGGCTTTTCGACAGGTCACGCAAATCGGCGCGAGTGACGAGGCTCCCGTCGGCCTCCTGTCGTAGCAGCAGCCCTTCGCGGCCGGAGATGACGAGCAGGCGGCCATCCGGCAGCCAGTCAATGGAGTAGGGCAGGACAGCCGGTACGGTGAGCATGACCTCGCGGTTGCCGTCGGCATCGACGGCGATAATCTCGCCGGTGCCCCAGTTGCAAAGCCACAGCCGTCCGTCATGCCAGCGCGGCGACTCGCCGAAAGCGAGACCGGCAGTGACGAGATGCGCTTGGGGGGCAGGTGGTTTCTGCATGTAGGGGACTCCTTGTTGAGTGCGTCAGCATCGCCAAATGGTCCATGATGGCGCTGTCTCACCAAGGACGGGCGAGGCAGCGGTCTGCCGACAGGCACAGAACCGATAATTTTGGTTTGGCTGCTCTTTGCTGAGTTCGCGACGAAGCCTCGAGGTCAGTTTTTGGAGTGTTCTTCAAACTATCGGTTGAAGTGTTCTTCAAAATATTGGTAAGACGCAGTGAAAATGAATTTCAAGCGCCTTTTTATCCACTTTTCCAAGTGATATTCTGCTGACAGACTCTGATCTACCGGTATTGCTTTCCTCCGGGTAAGAAGGCTTTGGAATGTTCGGAATTTTTTCGCGAAAGAAAAGGCTGCAGCAGTCGACAACGATTTCGGCGCACCAGCCGGAGCAACCGACGGCCAGTCCGCGCGTGACTTCAATTGTTGTCCCGTTTTCAGCAGTCGAGCGCGCCGCTAAGGAAAACTACGTTGCTGACCTCGTGACTGCAGTCATGGATTTCGTGACCGCAATGTTTGATCAGGGCCTCTACAAAGATCACGAAATACCGCCGTCAGCGAGGCAGTTTTTTCACGCTTACCTATACGGGATGGAAGTGGCTAATGGCGGCCATAGCCAATTTATTCACAATTACCGTGATCACCTCGATAAAGTCACCTCGGATGTGCATTTGGCTTTGGCTGGAATGCGAGCAGAAAACCATTTAGCTATTTTGAAACAGATGGTTGCTTGGGTCCGGGAACATCCCAAGGAAGCGGAGGAACAGACTGGATTCGAAGGTGGCCGCGCTGATTTCCTTGATGGACTCGACGATCTTTTTTACAAGGAGGAAGACAGCGTCCCGATGCTTGCCCGCGCAGTGGGTTGGATAGCCTCCTGGCCTGAACTGGAGATTGTCGACGATGCCGAATGCCAGGAGGCCACTCTTGACATTGTGATGGCCAACTCCAGGCGCGAACCTCGATTGCGCCATCGTTCGGTGTTCCATCTGAAAGCAGTGATGACGAGCCGACTTGAAGTGGGCATCGGGCTCGCCTGTGCAGCTTTGCCGCAGCCCGAGGTTAAGCTCGGGCTCGGCAAAGGACGGATGTTGGACTAGATGGCGAGAAGCAGATGACATTTCCGGTCGTAACCAACGCCGGCAGGGTGCGTTTGTGCGTAGTCACGCCAACGCATGCGGCTGCATACCAGTACCTGGCTGCTGATGGTACAGAACTGCAACTCGACCTCGGACCGGTCGATAGCGTTGATGAGTTACTTGGCGAAGGTGCTCCACGTGTCGGTCTGAAGCTGTCGCATGTCGGCGCTGATTCAATAGCGACAGTCATCGAACTGGCTGATGAATACGGGGCACCAGCAGCCCTCGACCTTCTTTTGCGCAGGGCTGGAATTGATACGGCAGGAGCAGTTGCTTTGCCATCGATGCTGATTCCGAGCGAGGGAGGATCGGTCGTCAGTTGGACAGTTGCTGCTGACGGTAGACTGCTGTTTTTGGTGTCCTCTCCCAACGGGAGCGCGCTCTTGAGGTCGGGCGCCGAAGATCCGCTGGCGGATGCCCATAGGCTTGAGATCGAAGAACATTTTGTGCGCGCCGAAGCCGATGGTGCCAACTGATCTGGGCTGATTGTCTCGAAATTCTGACGCCAGTGGCACAGGCATGCGAGCCGGTCGCGACCTCACGAACGCGGAGCGTTCGGCTATCCTGAGGCGACAGGCCCTTGCCCGTTCGCCCGCGCCGCCGATTGTTGCGTTGCGGCGAGGGGGGCTTTCGGCTATTGAGGCCGGACTTGAAACGGAGCCTGTTTTTAGCTGATGAGCCTTGTCGATACGGTCAAGAACGCGTTCGTACCGATCCATCGCGAAGGCTATCCCTTCATCGCGGCCTTTGGCGCGGCGACGCTTTTCCTCGGCTATTTCTCCTCGGTCCTGTTCTGGATCGGTCTGATCCTGACGGCCTGGTGCGTTTATTTCTTCCGCGATCCCGAGCGCGTCACGCCGGTCGACGACCGCTTGGTGGTCAGCCCCGCCGACGGCATCATCTCGGCGGTCGGGCCGGCCGTGCCGCCGCGCGAACTCGGCCTCGGCAATGTCGAGATGACCCGCATCTCGGTGTTCATGAATGTCTTTTCCTGTCACGTGAACCGCGCCCCGGTACGCGGTCGTATCGTCAGGATCGAACACCGGCCCGGAAAATTCCTCAACGCCGAACTCGACAAGGCCAGCACCGAGAACGAGCGCAACGGCCTGGTCATCGAAAGCCCCAACGGCACGATCGCCGCCGTCCAGATCGCCGGCCTGGTGGCGCGGCGGATCGTCTGTTGGGCCGAGGCGGGCGGCTCGATCGGCACCGGCGAGCGTTTCGGCTTGATCCGCTTCGGCTCGCGCGTCGATGTCTTCCTGCCCTTGACCGCCACGCCGCGCGTTGCCGTCGGCCAGACAGCGGTCGGCGGCGAAACCGTGCTGGCCGAATTCGGCGGTGTCGCCGGCACACCCCTCGTGCGGATTTCCTGAGCCGTGGGCACGCAGTATAAGAAGTTCGAGGCCCATGCCAGCGGCGGTCCGCGCATCCGCGAGATCCCGATGCGCATGGTGCTGCCCAACCTCGTCACCGTGCTTGCCATCTGCGCCGGTCTGTCGGGCATCCGCTTCGGCTTCGAAGGCCGCTTCGAGCCGGCCGTGGTGATGGTGCTGCTGGCCGCTTTCCTCGACGGCATTGATGGCCGCTTGGCGCGGATGCTGAAGGCAACCTCCAAATTCGGCGCCCAGATGGATTCGCTGGCCGACATCGTCAATTTCGGCGTCGCCCCGGCTTTGGTGCTTTATGCCTTCCTGCTCGACCGTGCCGGCTCGCCGGGCTGGATTGCGGCCTTGCTGTTCGCCATCGCCTGCGGGCTAAGGCTCGCCCGCTTCAACGTGCTCGACGACGAGAAGGCCGACCGCCCGATATGGCAGTCCGAATATTTCGTCGGCGTGCCGGCGCCGGCTGGTGCTGTGCTGGTGATGCTGCCGCTCTATCTCTATTTCCTGCGCACAGGGCTGGAGCCCAGTCGTCCAGCGGCCTTCGTCGCCACCGGCTTTACCATACTGGTCGCCTTCCTGCTGGTCAGCCGGCTGCCGGTCTATTCCGGCAAGAGCCTGAAAATCCCGGGCGACAGGGTGTTGCCGATCATCCTGGGTGTCGTGCTCTACGTACTGCTGCTGATGACCTACCCCTGGTACACGCTGACCGCTTCGGTTGCCGGCTACCTGATCTTCCTGCCGTTCAGTGTGCGCGCCTATTCGAAACGCGCCAAGCTGGAGGGCGAGAAGGTGCCGCCTTCGGATATAGGTTAGAAGGTCGGCGGAAGTGCTTGATCCGACTCAGGCCGCGACGCCGAGCCCCAGCCTGTCGATCGCCAGCTTTCGGGTCGAGACATAGTCGGTCTTGCCCGAACCCAGCACCGGGATTTCCTCGACCTTGACGATGTCGTTGGGCACCATCAGTTCGGCGGCGCCGGCTTGTTTGCCGAATCTGCGCAACTCGTCGGGATTGGCGTCGTCGGCGGTGGTGACCAGCACAATGCGCTCGCCGCGCCTCTTGTCCGGCACCGCTACCGCCGCATGGCGTTCTTCCGGCCACAACGACTGCACCAGCATCTCGACAGCACCCAGCGACACCATCTCGCCGGCGATCTTGGCGAAGCGCTTGGCGCGGCCGCGAATGGTGATGAAGCCTTCGCGGTCGACAGCGACGATGTCGCCGGTGTCGTGCCAGCCCGTCAGCGGCTGCAATTCACCGGGGCGGTCCGCGGTCATGTAGCCCATCATCAGGTTCGGTCCGTCGAGCCACAATTGGCCGGCGTCGGAAATGCCTTCGATCGGCTCAAGCTTCATGCGCATGGCCGGCAGCAGCCGCCCGACGGTACCGTCGCGGCCATGGATTGCCGTGTTGACGGCAACCACCGGTGCCGCCTCTGTCAGCCCGAACCCTTCGATGATCTCGGCCTGGAAGCGTTCGCGATAGACACGGCGGGTTTCCGGCTTCACCGCCTCGGCGCCGGCAACGACGAAGCGCAGGCTGGAAAAATCGCCGTCCTTGGCGGTACGCGCATAGTTGGCGAGGAACGTGTCGGTGCCGAACATAATGGTCGGTTTCACCTTGCGCGCAACCTCGGGGATGATCTTGTAGTGCAGCGGCGAGGGGTAGAGGAACAGTTTTACCCCGGTGACCAGCGGCAGGATGGTGCCGCCCGTCAGGCCGAACGAATGGAACACCGGCAGCACGTTGAGCAGGATGTCGGCGGGCGAGATGGTGATGCGCGCCTCAGCCTGCATGGCGTTGGCGTAAAGGTTCTTGTGCGACAGCACGACTGCCTTCGGCGTGCCTTCCGAGCCCGAGGTGAACAGGATCACCGCCGGCTTGGCCGCGTCCTGTCGCTGCAGCGGCCAGCGCCACAGCAAGGCGGCGGCAAGCTTGTCCAGCGCGGTGACGCTCTCCCGCACATCCTCGAGCCAGAGAAGCCTGGCGCCGCCCTTTTCGACCGCCGCGACGATATCGGCAAGGTCGGCCTTCTCGACGAACGCGCGGGACGAAATCACGGTCCTTATCACCGCCGTGCGCACGGCCGCGGTGACGCTCGCCGGCCCGGCCGTGTAGTTGATCATCGCCGCCACCCGGCCGGCCGACAGAAGTCCGGTGAGCGACAGCACGACGCCATTGGCATTGGGCAGCATCACGCCGACTGCCTCGCCCGGAGCCGTTACCGCCTCGAAGCGCCTGCCCAGGACGCGGGCGCCGATGAACAGCTTGCGGTAGCTCAGCGCGCCGGAGATCACGTCCTCGATGATGATATGCGAAGCGCCGACGCGGTCGGCGGCATCGCGCATGGCCAGGAACAGGCCGCGATCGAGGTTGGTGCCGAAGAGCCGCGCCTCGGCGACACGGTCGAACAGCGCGCTGGTGTTCGAGGCCTGCTCGGGGTTGCGCGCCACCAGCTCAGTGATGGTCATCGGCTCCAGCACGCTGATCGACAGTTGCGGAAACCAGTGTCGTGGCGCCTTGTCCCCAGGCGTCAGCGACACCGGCAGGCTGCGCGCGCCGCCGACGAAGATCGGCACGATTTTGGCATCGGCCTGCATGGCGATGCGGGTGACGGCACGAAACAACCGAAACGTCTTGACGTCGGGCTCGACTGCATCCGGCAGATAGACAGCGAGCCGGCCCTTGCCCTTCAGCACCCGCACCAGCCGGCGGCTGACGAAGACATGTTCGGCGTTGAAGGCGATGGTACGGCCAAGCTCGCGCCAAGGTTCGAGCCACGGCGAGCGCGCCGAGACCTCATCGAGAATATGCAGCGTGTCTTCCGGCAGCAGCGACAGCATCAGCGCCGGCTCGAAGCGCGATTGATGCGAGATGACGTAGATGACTGGGGCCTGCGCCTTGCGGGCGATCCTGATGCGGCTGTCTCCGATCCGGTAGGCAAGCTTGAACGGGACATAGAGCAGCGCCTGGGTGAAGCGTAGGCCGAGGCGGAATTTTTCCGCCACGCCAATCAGGAGCCAGGCCAGAACAAGACCCGCAAGCAGCGCCAGTGTCAGGATCATGCCGCGTCTCTCCCAACGTTTTTAGCATCTCGGCTCTTTGCGGCCGTGTCGGCCAGAACCTAGACGATGTGGGAGCAAGGTCAATGCGGAGCTTTTGCTTCCCTTGGTGCGGGAAGCTGCTTCTCACGCCGCCTGCAGCCGTCCACTGATGAAACGAAATTCCTGCGTCTTGCCGCCATAGCCGTAAGCGGCTGCCGGCACTTCATGCACGAAGGCGTAGCTCTCCTCGTGCACGCCGCCCAGCAGACGGCCGAAGGCTGCGAAGATCGCCTTCAGATAGGCCTCCAGCTCAAGCTTGGTGTTGGTGCCGTCGACCACCTTGATATCAAGCCAGAACGTGTTGGTGCCGTGCTCGGCCAGCGACTTGCCGCCGGCGAACCAGTGCTGCGGATCGACATAGGACACGGCAACTGCCGTGATCGTCGGGTCCTTGCGCAACTGCGTCGCGGTGATTTCTGTGGCCTCCTTTGCGATGCGAGCGGAAAGCGCCGCGTCAGGTTTGCCGGTGACGCTGATGTTGATGATAGGCATTCTTCTTCTCCTTGGCTTGAGCGGCGTCCGATCGCCGTTGAAACAACCATGCCACCACCTTTTAGTCAAAAAAATCGAATTGTTTTTAACCCATACTTCGATATTGTCGAAGTATGGAAACACTGGATCCCGATCTGCTCCGAACCTTCCTTGCTTTCGTCGACAGCGGCTCGCTGGCCCGGGCGGCTGCAAGCATCGGCCGCTCGCCCTCGGCGGTGACCGCCCAGATGCAGCGGCTGGAGGAAATCGTCGGCGAGCCGCTGCTGGCGGCGCAAGGGCGAGGACGTGGTCTGACGCCGGCGGGTGAGGATCTCGTCGGCCACGCCAAGCGCATTCTTGCCGCCCATCGCGAGGCTTGGCTGGCGCTGAAGGGCGCCCGCGCTGCCGGGCGCGTTGCCATCGGCACGACGCAGGATTTTGCCGACAGCGGCCTGCCGGATCTGCTGCGTGCTTTCGCCGGCAGCCATCCGCGCGTCAGGATCGAACTGCGGGTCGGCCGTTCCGCCGAGTTGGCGCAGGCGCTGCAGTCTGGCGGCCTCGATCTGGCGATCGTCATGCGCCAGACGGCAGCGCCGGACGAAGTCGGCGTGCTGCGCGAGCCGATGATGTGGCTATGCTCACAAAAGGGGCTGGCCACGCGGCAGGAGGAACTGCCGCTGGCGCTGCTCGATCCATATTGCGGTTTTCGCGAAGCGGCACTTGCCGCACTCGATGCCGCCGGCCGCCGCTACCGCATTGCTGCCGGCAGCGCCAGTCTGGCCGGCCTGCGCACAGCCGTGAACGCCGGTGTCGCACTGACGCTGCGAACGGCTCGTTTTGCCCATTCCGGGATTGTCGAGGCGCCGCGCCAGCTTGGCCTGCCGCAGGTGCCTTTGGCTGAGTTCGCCATCCGGCTGCGCGCCGGTGCCGATGGATCGGCAGCCGATCTGGCGACCCTGCTCAGCGCCAACCTTGCCTTGTCGGGCTGAATGCCCAACGAACCCGACCTTGCGGTCCCAAGTGGCAAAGAAAAAGCCGACCTTACGGTCGGCTTGGAGTAGGACGGGCCGAGGGGTTTGGGGGGACTTGGGGATGGCCCGTCGCAGCAATAATGCCTGACCCGGATGATGGTTCCATGACCGTGTCACTTTTTAAGAAATATTTGACGCCATGCGTTGCGAGCGCGCCATCAGCCAATCCCGCCCCGCATGGGCGAACACTGCGGTGAGCACGACGGCGCCGCCGATCATGCTGACGGCTGGTGCAATCTCGCCCAGGAACAGGAAGGCAAACAGGATCGCGAACGGCACTTCGGCCGAACCGAGAAGCCCGGATTCGGCCGGCGGGATGAGTCGTGCGCCCTCCGTCCACAGGATCGAGGACAGCGCGAAGGACGCGCCGAAAGTGGCGAGCAGAACGGCATCTCTCGGCGAAACCGCCAGCGGATCGGTGACGAACCAACCGAGCACGAACAACAGGAATGCCGACACCGCACCGGCCCACACCACGGGCGTGTCGCGGAAGGCGCGAACCATGATCATGTAAAGGCCGCTGCCGATGGTCATTAGCAGTGCCAGTCCGTCGCCGAACAGATTGCCGGTGCCGAAGCCGGACCAGACCATGATCGCCACGCCGCACAGCGACACGGCGGCGGCGACCATCGTCTGCAACCGGAAGGGTTCGCGCGTCAGAACCCAGGCCAGCAGCGCCGTGACGAAAGGTGCTGTGGCATAGATGACAGCGACATTGGCGACGAAGGTGAACTTGAACGCCGAGATGAAAGCGATGCTGGCCAGCGCGCCTTCCACCGCCAGCAGCCAGCCGCGCCAGCCAAGCCGCAGGGTCTCACGCCCACCGGAACGGTGACGCCGCCACAGCACATAGAGGCTGATCAGGATCGCGCCGACAAAACCGCGCCAGCAGATGATGGTCAACGGGTCGGCGTGGATCGACTTGGTAAGAACGCCGGTCAGGCCGAAAACGGCGGCTGAGGACGATACCAGGATGATGCCGAGTGTCCGCTCCGCGGCGGTGTCGGTGGCGGCTGCAATCTCAATCATGCCGCCAGCCTACGCCGCTTGGTCCTGACATCGTAGCGTCAGCAATCATGGCCATGCACATCATAGCCGTTTGCGGAAATGCTCGGTGCCGACGATCAGCAGGCCGGCGGCGACGATCAGCGCAGCGCCCAGGAAAACTTCGCGGCGCGGCACGTCGCCCCAGATCGCAAAGCCGAGTGCGAATGCCCACAACAGCGAGGTGTATTCCAGCGGTGCCAGCACCGAGGCTGGTGTGCGCTTCATGCCTTCGAAGAGAAGATACTGCGCCAGGCCGCCGAGTGCGCCGACGCTGGCAAGCAGCAGCAATTGCGCCAGGTTTGGCGTCTGCCACCAGAGCAGCGCCGGCACCGCCGAAAACAGCAGGAAATAGAAATTGTTGAGCAGGAGCTGGATCATCGAGCGCTCGGCAAGGGCGGTCCTGCGCAAGAGCACGATGGCGATGCCCCACAAGAAGGCGGCCGCCAGCACCAGCAGCACCGGCACGGACAGGCCGAGATGGGTCGGATCGCAAGCGATGAACACGCCGGCAAAGCCGATCAGCACCGCCAGCCAGCGCAGCATCGGCACTTTTTCGCCGAGCAGGAACACCGAAAGCACGGTGACGATGATCGGAGCCGCGTAATAGACGGTGGTCAGTTCGGCGAGCTGCAGGCTGCGCGCGGCGTTGTAGTAGCAGAGCCACGCAGCAAGCGTGAAGGCACTGCGCACCAGCATCGGCCGCACGATCGGCGAGCGCATCGTGTCGGCAAACAGCTGTCGTCCGCCGATCGCCGCGCACGCGCCCAGAATGGTGATGCTGCGGAAGAACATGATCTGCCAGACGCTCATGCCGACGACCAGCAGCTTGATCGAAGCATCCTGTGTCGAAAACAGCAGATAGGCCGCACCGGTCAGCAGGATGCCTGCAAGAACCCGCTCGCGTGTTTCGAGAATGGCGATATCGGCCATAAGGCGCGTGGGACCAAATTTGCCGGAGCGGCAGAAATGCTGTGAGGAGCGACACAAGGGAGCCGTGAATTCAACTCCCTTGGTACCAAGCTATACGGGCGAAAACCCCTGCGGCGCTACGCCAGCCCGGTGCTTATATTGGGGCACGGGTCTTTGCCGAACTGCACTGTCGCCAAGCCTACTGCGTCGCCTGGTAAAGTTCCGAAGCGGCTTCTTTCAGCGCGCGCCGGCCGTCGGACCTGAAGCACATCATGTGCCCGCCCTCGACGACATCGAGACGGATGGGCTCGGCATTGGCGAGCGACGGGATCTGGCTCACCAGGTAGCGCGAGGCGAGGTAAGGTGTCACCAGATCGGTGTAGCCGTTGACGATCACGACGCCGAGCGAAGGGTTCAGCGAGCGTGCGCGCTGCAGATCGTCCATCACCCCGGCATAGCCTTGCCGCGAGGCGCCGGTCCCGTAATCCCAATTGTGGCTGATTTCGCCATTGAGCAGCCGATAGCTGACATCGGTGCGAAAATGCAGTTCGTCGCTGATATAGCCGACGAACGCCGACGTCAGCGCCGGCACGCTGCGGTCGAGCACCGGATCCGGGCCGGCGATGCGGGCGCTCTCGGGCGCGATGTCGGCCGTGCCGATCGTGGCGTCATAGGGGCTGAGCACCTTGCCGCTGGCGCGGGCGAACTCCCTTGCGAACAGGCCGGTGGGGATGCGGGCGGAGTTCCGCTGCACCAGGTCGAGCGGCAGGCCGGTGATGTCAGCCACGCGTTGGCTGGCCAGCCGCCTGCCTTGCTCCAGTCCGCTGGTGATTGCCGTGAGGTAATCGCCCATCGCATAATGTTCGATGTCTGCCAGCTTCTCCCGCAACGCGTCGCCGCTGACGCCTTCGGCGCGCAGGCGCACCGCAGCCAGTGAAGGCAGTTCGAGCGCCCAATGCAGCGGCTCGAATTCGTCGGGCTGCACCAGCGTGAACTCCAGCGCCGGCGAGATCAGCACGATGCCGTTCGGACTGATGCCGATATCTTCCTGCAACGTCCTGGCGAGCAGCGCTGCGCGGAACCCGCCATAGCTTTCGCCGGCGAGGAACAGTGGCGACCCGGTGCGGCCGTTCTGCGCGAGATAGAGCCGGATGAAGGCGCCTATCGAGCTGGCATCCTGGTTTACGCCCCAGAAATCGCGCGTGTCCTGACCCGGTGCCTCGCGGCTATAGCCTGTTCCCACCGGATCGACGAAGACGAGATCGGTCATGTCGAGCCAGCTGTCCGGATTGTCGATCAGTCTTTGCGGTGACGGCAGGAATTCGCCGTCGGCTCCCGTCGCGATTATCCGTGGACCGAGTGCGCCGATATGCAGATAGGCGGACGCTGCTCCAGGGCCGCCGTTGAACACGAAGGTGATCGGCCGCTGCTGGTCTTTGGCCCCGCTTGCCGGCGGCTCCAGTGTGTAGGCGACGTAGAAGATCTCCGCCGTGACGTCGCCCTTGCCCGATAGCAGCGACAGGGTCGCCGCCTTTGCCTGGTAATCCAGCTTGCGCCCGGCCAGCGTGATCGAATGGTTGGTGGTCTGCGGCGGCGGCAGCAGGGATAGCACGCCGCCCGAGGGCGCCGGCCGCTCCGCCGTTTCAGCCAGGACGGGCTGCGCCAGGACGGCGAGCATCGGCAGGATAAGGCAGATCAGTTTCAATTTGACCGGCATGATGGCTCCGCGACAACGACTCCCGCATAGGTATGGCCGAGAGGGTCGAAGTCAAAGGAAATGGCTGATTTGAACTTGCAACGGCTTGCGCTAGAGCCGGATGATTTCAGGTCGATCGACCTGAAATCTGAATCCGGCTCTAAATCAAACAGATGGAGCATGATGCCGTCCGAAAACCGCTTCACACTTTTCGGCATCATGCCTAGTATGAATTGGAATGCAGTCGAACCTTTCCCTCGATCAGTTTGGGCGCTGGAGCGGCGGTGTCGCCGCTGCGGCCGTTGCCGTGACACCCGAAGAATTGTCGGCTCGCTTCACGGCAGCGGCGAGCGAGTTGCTTGGCTCCGACCGCGCCTATGTCGGCTTTTACCGTCGCGACATCACATCCCTGACCATCGACGATGCCGGTCCCGATCGCTGGAACCGCGACTACGATGCACGACTGTATCGCCAGGATCCCTTCTTCCAGAGGTTCGCCAGCACAAGGCAGGATTTCCTGTTGCCGCTGTCGGCACTCCGCAATGGCGACTTCCAGCGGACTCCCTACTATCGCGAATTCTTCGGCCCTTCCGACAGTTTCGACGAGATCACCGGCGTGTTCAATCTCGACCGGCTGACCGCTGGCTATGTCACTTTTCTCAGGCGAAACGGGGCAGAACCGTTTGGCGAGCAGGATCTGGCGACGGCTTGCGCGGCAAGCAGCGCGACAAGGCTCATTTTGGAAAGATTGCTCCATCTGTGCCGCTTCCGGCACAAGGGCGCCGCAATCGGTGACGCTCGCTCGCGGCTGAGCAGGCGCGAGACCGAGATTGCGCGACATCTGGTCGATGGTGGCAACGCCAAGACGATTTCGCGATGCCTCGCCATCTCGCCCGGGACCGTCCGCAACCACATCAAGCAGATCTATCGCAAGCTCGGCGTGCACTCCCAGGTCGAGTTGCTGGCGGCCATCCGCGAAGCCGCTTGAGCCTGACGGCTTCCGCCCGGCTCTGTCTTTTTGCTTTGACGCAATTCCCAAGGGAAAGCGCTACGCGCTTTTCCCGGGAAAACCGCTGCGCACTTTTTCCGGAATTGCTCTATTGTCCCGTCACGATGCGCGTCCACATGCGGTTTTGGGATCGCAGCAGCTTTGGGTCGTTGTTGTCCACCACGAACAGCTTGGCCTTCACGGCATCAGGCGGAAAGACGCCGGGATCGCTGGCTATGGCCTTGTCCATCAGCGGCAGGGACTCCGGTATCGCATTGGCGTAGGAGACATAGCTGGAATTGGCCGCGGCGATATCGGGCCGCAGATTGAAGTTGATCCAGGCCTGGGCGTTGTCGGGATGCGGCGCATCTTTCGGTACCGCCATCGTATCGAAGTTGATGAGCGTGCCTTCTCTGGGGATAGAATAGGCGATCTCCAGCTTCTTTACGGATTCCGCCGCACGGGTCCTTGCCTGGAGTATGTCGCCCGACCAGCCCAACACCACACAGATGTCACCGTTGGCGAGGTCGTTGATGTATTTCGACGAATGGAAATAGCGGATGTAGGGCCGCACCTTGACCAGCAGGTCCTCGACCTTGGCGAGGTCGTCGGGACTGGTCGATTTGGGGTGGATGTGAAGGTAGTTCATCGCCATCGGGATGACTTCAGCCGGCGCATCGATGATAGCTACACCGCAATCGGACAGCTTCTTGACCACATCGACGTCGAAGACCATGGCGAAGGAATCTGTCGGCCCGTCCGGCAGCCGCTGCTTCACCGCAGCGACGTTGTAGCCAATGCCGTCGGTGACCGCCATATAGGGCACTGCATGCAGGTTCTGCGGGTCGGCGCCGGCGATCAGCGCGAGGGCTTGCGGATCGATCTTCGAGTGGTTGGCAAGCTTCGATTTGTCGAGTTCCAGGAAAGCCCCTGCTTTCACCTGGTTCTTGAGGAACGGATAGGCTGAAGGGTAGACCACGTCATATCCCGAGCCGCCGGTGAGCAGCTTGGTCTCAAGCACCTCGTTGCCGTCATAGACGTCGTAACGAACCTTGATTCCCGTTTCCTTCTCGAATTTCTCGGCCGTGTCCGGCGCGATGTAGTCGGACCAGTTGTAGACGTTGACGATCTTTTCCTCGTCCGCCGAAGCCGCATTTGCGCAGACGCCGCAGGCAAGCAGGGTTGAGAAGATCAGAGCGCGCATGAATGTCCTCCGTTTTCGCTATGTGTTCTCGGCATGCTCCCTCAACGTCGTTGCGGGGCATAGACCGGCAAGGTGATGCAGGCGACATTGCCGCCGCCCAGCAGGATCTCTCGCGAGTTTTCGATCCCGACTATTCGGTGGTCGGGAAACAGATCGGCCAGCGTCCGCTTGGCCTTCACATCGAGATCGCAGCCGAACTGCGGTACCACCACAACGCTGTTGCCCGGATAGTAGTTGATGTAGCTCGCCGCGATCCGGTTTCCGGCCGGTCGCGCCCAGGTCGAATCCAGCCGGTCCACGCCGTCGCTTTCTTCCGGCGTCATCTCGATCGGCAAGGGGTGGGGCAGCCGGTGAACTTCCAGCGCGCGGCCCTTCGCATCACGAGCCGAACGCAACACCGCCTCGGCTTCGCGCACGATCTCATATTGTGGGTCGTCCCGATTGTCGGTCCAGCTCAGCACGACCACGCCGGGGCGCACGAAGCAGCAGACGTCGTCGACATGGCCGTCGGTCTCGTCGAAGGCAAAGCCGCGTGGCAGCCAGATGATGGTGTCGACACCGAGATAGTCGCCAAGCTGGCGCTCCACCTCGGCCTTGCCGAGATGAGCGTTGCGATTTCGGTTGAGCAGGCATTGCTCCGTCGTGATGAGCGTGCCCTGACCGTCGCACTGCAACCCGCCACCCTCGGCGATCAGAGGTGCGCGGTAGCGATCCATGTTCTCGATTTCGAGCACTTTTTGCGCCGCAAGGTCATCCAGGTCCCATGGCGAATAGAGGCCGCCGTCAAAACCGCCATAGGCGTTGAAGATCCAATCGACGCCACGCACGTCGCCTTGATCGTTGACGACGAAGTTGGGACCGCTGTCGCGCAGCCAGGAATCGTTGGTGGACATTTCCACGACGCGCACATGACCGGGCAATCGCGCTCGGGCATTCTGCCACTGGCGAGCAGAAGCCGCCACCGTCACCGGCTCGCTTTGCGCGATCGCCGCGGCGACATCGGCGAACAGTTTTTGCGCGGGCTTGGCGCCGAGGCGCCAGGTGTCCGGCCGCTCCGGCCAGATCATCCAGCAGCCTGACTTGGGTTCGAATTCGCCGGGCGCGCGAAACCCATCCTGTTTCGGCCTTGTCGAGAGGGTTCGAGGCATCGGGGACCGCCGGGAAATGGAGTGATGACTTGCCCGGATCAGACGTTTTTGGGACCTTGTCCGTCAATGTCCCATTTGGGATATCGGTGTAGGCGGCTGGCACCTGTTGCGGAATGGCATTGCCTTCCCAAGGTGATCGGCGCAAATCTTGACCGGACGGCGCATGCCGGTGACGCAAGCAGTCGACGAAAGGGGAAAGCGGATGGATGCGACCGAACTGAAGGCCATGCAGGCGCCGCTGAAGCAGGCGTATCGTGACGACGCTTCGCAGGCCATGATCACGCTTCGCGCCAAGGGCTCGATCGACGACCAGTCGGTTGCCTGCAAGGTGGAGACGGGCAGGGCGCTCGCCATCGCCGGCCTGCATCCGGCAACAGGCGGCTCAGGCCTTGAGCTCTGCTCGGGCGACATGCTGCTGGAGGCGTTGGTCGCCTGCGCTGGGGTGACGCTGAAGGCGGTGGCGACGGCGCTCGAGTTCAAACTCGGCGCCGCCACGGTGGAGGCTGAAGGCGATCTCGATTTTCGCGGCACGCTCGGTGTCGCCAAGGATGCGCCGGTCGGCTTTCGCGCCATCCGGCTCAATTTCAACCTCGACACCGATGAGCCGCAGGAGCGGATAGACTCGCTGCTGAAGCTGACCGAGCGTTATTGCGTGGTATTCCAGACCATCAGCCAGAAGCCGGAACTGACGGTCAGCGCACGCCGCTGACGCCTACTGTGCTGACGGTTCTTCGGCGTCACCCTCGTCGGTGAAGGGCGAGGCGCTCGGCACGCATTGCACCGACCAGCCGGCCGGTGTCGGCTGCTTCTGATATTCGGTGATGGCGGCGGTGCATTGTTCGCGCTTGTCGAAGGTGCTGGGCAGCACGACCATGCCGCCTTGCGGACCGGCGATTACCAGATACCAGACCAACGCTGCTGCGGTCGTAGCCATGGGGATTTCCTTGTTCTGCCAGTTGGGCGCTTGTTGTGGGAGTCGCGGTGACCCTACCAACTCCAAGGAAATGACGAAAGCATGACCGCGGCACAGCCTCCCGCCGCCAAATCACAGCCGCGTGATGTGACGGCGGGTTTCCCAGCCCGATTTCGAAGCGCAATCGGCTCAGTTGGTGGCAAAACAATAGAACAAGCCATCGCCCCCGGTGCCCTTCAGCGCCTCTTGGCTGCAGCCGCCGCGCGAGGCGTGCGAGGAATTCCAGGATTTGGCGGCTGCCGAATCGTCGAGGCCGGTACGGTCGTGATGGCCCATCATCGCGGCGCCTTCCGCCCCGCTCATCGTCCAGTCGCCGCAGGTCTGGTCGGCGATCTTGGTGCCGTCAGACTTGGAGCCGGTCAGCACGTCGTGGCGGTTCGGCGTGTCACCGCGGCCGTTGACCACTTCGCCTTTCTCGCTGAGCGCCGTCTGCTTGGTGATGCCGTTGGCATCGCTGTGCAACGAGGCGACGTCGTCAGCGATCTTGACGCCCTTGGCGTTCACCCACGGCCCCTTGCCGATACGGTCGCGGGCGTCAGTGTCGCTGGTTGACAGATAGGCGGCCCAACTCTTGCCGGTGACGCCGGCGGCTTCCGCCAGCGATGCGCAATGCGCGTCAGCACCCTTGAGGCCGCCGAGGTCGGCACCCTTGCCGGAACCGACACTGGTGACGAAGAAGCTCATCTTGGCATCTTGCGAGTAAGCGGCGCCCGCGGCTGCGATCAGGATGGCCGCGGTGGCGAGAAGCAGTTTGCGCATGGTGGTTCCTCCGGTTTGGGCTTCGACTACGTCGAAGAAACGTTTCCGGAGGCCTGTTTAATCCCTACGCATGTCGCTTAAAAGTGCGCAGCGGTTTTTGGGAAACCGACATGCGTCAAAAAAAGGCTCAAGTTTATTCCGGCTGCCTATAGGCGACGAAGCGATTGTGCTTGGCCTGGAAGATCAATCCGGTCTCTTTCAGCCCCGGGCTGGCCAGCGGCACGATGCGTTTGGCGATCTCGGAGGGATGCGGCAACGTCTCGGGATCTTCGCCCGGCACTGCCTGGGCCCGCATGGCGGTGCGGGTGGCGCCGGGGTCAGCGGCGTTCACCCTGAGCGGCAGGCTCTGCGTCTCATGCGCCCAGGAGCGCATCATCGTCTCCACCGCGGCCTTGGATGCCGCGTAGGGTGCCCAGAAGGCGCGCGCCGAGTGCGCGGCGTTGGAAGACAGGATGATCGCGCGGCCAGCATCGGAGAGCCGCAGCAGAGGGTCGACCGAGCGGATCAGCCGCCAGGTCGAGGTGACGTTGATGGTCATCACCTTCTCGAAGGTTTTTGCTTCGACATGACCGATCGGCGAGATGACGCCGAGCACGCCGGCATTGGCGACGAGAATGTCGAGCTTGCCCCAGCGTTCGTGGATGGCGCCGCCCAGGCGGTCGATGCCGGCCATGTCGGCGAGGTCGAGCGGCACCAGTGTCGCCTGGCCGCCGGCCGCCTTGATCTGGTCGTCGAGCTCTTCCAGCCCGCCGACAGTACGAGCCACCGCAATGACATGCGCGCCGGCGGCAGCCAATTCCTTGGCAATGAAATAGCCGATGCCGCGCGAGGCGCCGGTGACGACCGCAACGCGGCCGGAAAGGTCGAGGGTCATGCGATGGATTCCGGGAATTGACTAACGCTGATGGCGGTCCGGCCTACGTCCCGCTTGTCGCCAGCAGCGACAGCGTGCGCACATTGTCGTGGCCTTCGAAGTCGAGCAGGCGGGTCGGGTACTGGCCGGTGAAGCAGGCATCGCAGAATTGCGGCTGGTCGTTGTCGCGACTGGCCTCGCCGACCGCGCGGTAGAGCCCGTCAATGGTGAGGAAGCCGAGCGAATCGACGCGGATGAACTCGGCCATCTCCTCGATCGACATGCGCGATGCCAGGAGCTTCGATTTCTCCGGCGTGTCGACACCGTAGAAGCAGGAGGCGCGTGTCGGCGGTGAGGCGATGCGCATATGCACCTCCTTGGCGCCGGCGTCGCGCACCATCTGCACGATCTTCTGGCTGGTGGTGCCGCGCACGATGCTGTCGTCGACCAGAACCACGCGCTTGCCTTCGATCATGCGGCGGTTGGCATTGTGCTTCAGCTTGACGCCCATATGGCGGATCGAATCGCCCGGCTGGATGAAGGTGCGGCCGACATAATGATTGCGGATGATACCGAGCTCGAAGGGAATGCCGGCCGCCTGGCTGAAGCCGATCGCCGCCGGCGTGCCCGAATCCGGCACCGGCACGACGATGTCGGCCTCGACCGGGCTTTCGACCGCCAGCTCGGCGCCGATACGCTTGCGCACCTCATAGACGTTGCGGCCTTCGACCGAGGAATCCGGCCGCGCGAAATAGACATATTCGAAGATGCAGAAGCGGGTCTTCTGCGGCTCGAAGGGGAACAGGCTCTCGATGCCCTTGGACGTGACGACGACCATCTCGCCGGGCTTCAGGTCGCGCACGAAACGCGCGCCGATGATGTCGAGCGCGCAGGTTTCGGAGGCCAGGATCCAGGCGCCGTCGAGATCGCCCAGCACCAGCGGCCGGATGCCGAGCGGATCGCGGCAGCCGATCATCTTCTTGGCCGTCATCGCCACCAGGGAGAAAGCGCCCTCGACCTGCCGCACCGCATCGATGAAACGCGAGTTCAAATCACGCTCCTTGCTGGTGGCGACGAGGTGCAAAAGCGTCTCGGTATCGGAGGTGGAGGAGAAGATCGCGCCTTGCTTCTGCAGCGCGCGCTGCACGGTCATGGCGTTGGTCAGATTGCCGTTGTGGGCGACGGCGAAACCGCCATCGGCCAATTCGGCGAAAAAGGGCTGGATGTTGCGCATGCCGGCGCCGCCCGTGGTGGCGTAGCGCGTATGGCCAATGGCGCGGTTGCCTTGCAGGCTGTCGATGACGCGCTGCTTGGTGAAGGTGTCGCCGATCAGGCCGACATGGCGTTCGACATGGAACTGGCTGCCGTCATAGGAAACGATGCCGGCCGCTTCTTGGCCGCGATGCTGCAGCGCATGCAGGCCCAATGTAACGATGGCCGCAGCGTCCTGCCGGCCGAAAATGCCGAACACACCGCATTCGTCGTGGAAATGGTCGTCGGCCTCGGCGGAAAGCACGTCGTCTGCGTCTGCCATCTTAAGCTCCGCTAAAATCGCCATATAATGCGGGTTCGCGCCGAAAGCAACGCGGGCCGTGCAGTCGTTCACACCATCGTCAGATACTGACGCCGTTTTTCGGCGTCAGTTTGCCGGTGCCGCCGGTGCCGGAGCGGCCGGGGCGTTGTTCGCCGGTGGTGTTGCGTCATTGTCGTCAGGCGCCGGCGTGTTGGTATCGTCGCCGCCCGCCGGAGCATCCGCCGCCGGTGCGTCCGGAGCAGCTGGCGTCTCGGCGGCCGGCTGATTCGGATTGAGCTTCTTGAGGATCGCGTTTTCCGGATCCTCGGGCAGCAGGCTTTCGAGCTTGGCGCCGATTTGTTCGAGCAGCGGCCGCGATTTGGCTTCCGTGACCCAGGCTGGCGCCTTGGCGCCGGCCAGCCAGTTGAAGAACAGCAGGGCGACGGCAACGACCAGGATGCCGCGCGCGGCGCCGTAAAGGAAACCGAGCGTACGATCGAGCGCGCCGATCCGGGAATCGATGATCCAGTCGGCGAGCTTCATGGTGATGACCGAGACGACGATCAGCGCGATGATGAAAACCACGCCGGCGGCGGCCGCCATGGCGACCTTTTCATTCTCGATGTAGGGAGCGAGGTAAGGCACGACCGGCTTGTAGAAGAAGAACGCCGCCGCTGCCGCCGCTGCCCAGGAGACGACGGACAGGACTTCGCGCGAGAAGCCGCGAACCATGGCGAGCATCGCCGAAACCAGAGTGAAGCCGACGAGAATTCCGTCAAGCAGCGTAATCGGCATGTCTTTCGCCCCACTCCATGAGCCGCATTATAGCGCCGAACATCGGGCTCTGGGTCCGATGCTCTAGTCTTCTTCGTCCACGCGGCTTCGGCGTGAGCCGGCTATGCGTGCCACGAGGTCGGCAAGCTCGGTCGGCTGGAAAGAACCGGCCCCGATCCCCCCGGCCAGTTCCCCGCTGCCCGAGGGCAGAACCGCGCTTCCAAAACCCAGCTTTTCGGCTTCCTTGAGGCGCTGTTGCGCATGCGCAACCGGCCTCACGGCGCCCGAAAGGCTGATTTCGCCGAAATAGACGCAATCGGCGGGAAGGGCAAGACCGGTGAGCGAGGAAACCAGGGCGGCCGCCACTGCGAGATCTGCCGCGGGCTCCGAAATCCGGTAGCCGCCGGCGACATTGAGATAGACATCATGGCTGCCGAATCGCACCCCACAATGGGCTTCGAGAACCGCCAGGATCATCGACAGCCGGGCGCCGTCCCAGCCGACGACGGCGCGGCGCGGCGTGCCGAGCGAGGAGGGTGCGACCAGTGCCTGGATCTCGACCAGCACCGGCCTTGTCCCCTCCATGCCGGCGAAAACCGCCGCCCCCGGCGATTTGGCATGGCGTTCGCCAAGAAAAAGCTCGGACGGATTGGCGACCTCGCGCAGGCCCTTGTCCGACATTTCGAAGACGCCGATCTCGTCGGTCGGTCCAAAACGGTTCTTCACCGTACGCAGGATGCGGTAGTGGTGGCCGCCTTCGCCTTCGAAGTAGAGCACGGCGTCAACCATGTGCTCGACGACGCGCGGCCCGGCGATCTGGCCTTCCTTGGTGACATGGCCGACCAGTACGATCGCCGCACCCGTGGATTTCGCATAGCGGATCATCGCCTGGGCGGCAGCGCGCACCTGGGTGACGGTTCCGGGTGCCGAATCGGCAAGGTCGGTCCACAGCGTCTGGATCGAATCCAGGATGACGAGATCAGGCCGCTTGCCGTCGGCGATCGTCGCCAGGATGTCCTCGACATTGGTCTCGGCGGCAAGTTCCACCGGAGAGGAGGCGACGCCAAGCCGCTGCGCCCGCAGCCTGATCTGCGCGACCGCCTCTTCGCCCGAGACATAGACGATGCGGTGGCCTTTTGATGCCAGCGCCGCGGCCGCCTGGGTGAGCAGCGTCGACTTGCCGATGCCGGGGTCGCCGCCGACCAGCAGCGCCGAGCCGCGCACGAACCCGCCGCCGGTGGCGCGATCGAGTTCGCCAATGCCCGAGATGATGCGTGGCGCGTCCTCGATATCGCCGGACAGCGTGGTCAGCACCACGGCGCGTCCCTTGCGGGCGTTGCGCGTGTTGGCTGGTCCTGAGCCGATGCCGCCGGACGTGCCTTCCTCGACCAGCGTGTTCCACTCGCCGCAGGCATCGCATTTGCCAGCCCAGCGCTGATGCACCGATCCGCAACTTTGGCAGATGAATTGGACGCGCGACTTGGCCATCAGATGGAAGCCACGCCGTGACAGGCTGGCGGGGCAGCGCCCCCCTCTGGCCTGCCGGCCATCTCCCCCTCCAGGGGGGAGATTTGCAGCTTCAGCGCTTGCGCCTTCTTTTCAACGCCAAAAATTGGCGAAAGCGTCGATGCCATCCGATCTCCCCCCTTGAGGGGGAGATGTCCGGCAGGACAGAGGGGGGCGCCAAGGAATGGGACCTGTCTCAATAGGTCACTCGAACCTTTCCGGCAGATGATGCTCCTCGGCGAGGTCGGAGAAGCGGGTGAACTCGCCCTGGAAGGCAAGGCTGACGGTGCCGGTCGGTCCATGGCGCTGCTTGGCTATGATCACTTCGGCCTTGCCCTGGACCTCGATCATCTTCGTCTCCCAGGCGAGATGCTCGGGCGTGCCTTTCTCCGGCTCCTTGTTCTTGATGTAATATTCCTCGCGGTACACGAACAGCACGACGTCGGCGTCCTGCTCGATCGAGCCCGATTCGCGCAGGTCGGACAGCTGCGGATGTTTGTCGTCGCGGCTTTCGACCTGACGCGAGAGCTGTGAGAGCGCGATGATCGGCACGCCCAACTCCTTGCCGAGCGCCTTCAGTCCGGTGGTGATCTCGGTGATTTCCTGGACGCGGTTCTGCGACGCCTTGGCAGATGAACCCTGCATCAGCTGGATATAGTCGATGACCATCAGGTCCAGCCCGCGCTGGCGCTTGAGGCGGCGGGCGCGCGCCGCGAGCTGGGCGATCGAGATACCACCCGTCTGGTCGATGTAGAGCGGGCGCTTGTGGTTCTCCTGCGTGTAGGCGACAAGCTTGCCGAAATCGGCTTCCGTCAAATCGCCGCGCCGGATTTTCGACGATGGAATCTCGGTCTGCTCGGAGATGATGCGGGTGGCCAGCTGCTCCGACGACATTTCAAGCGAGAAGAAGCCGACGACGCCGCCATTGGCCGCCTTGACGGAGCCGTCGGCCTGTTGGGCAGGCTCATAGGCGGCAGCGATGTTGTAGGCGATGTTGGTGGCCAGCGACGTCTTGCCCATGCCTGGGCGGCCGGCGATGATGATCAAATCCGAAGGCTGCAGGCCACCCATGCGATGGTCGAGATCGCGCAGGCCGGTGGCAATGCCGGACAGGTGGCCATCGCGCATATAGGCCGCGCTGGCCATGTCGACGGCATTCTTCAACGCATCGGAAAAGCTTTCGAAACCGCCATCGTAGCGGCCGTTTTCGGCCAGCTCGAACAGCCGCCGCTCGGCATCCTCGATCTGTTCGCCGGGTGCCATGTCGACCGGCGCGTCATAGGCGATGTTGACCATGTCTTCGCCGACGGTGATCAGCGCGCGGCGCGTCGCAAGGTCATAGATGGCGCGGCCATAGTCGGTGGCGTTGACGACGGTCACAGCCTCGACCGCCAGCCGCACGACATATTGCGCCATCGTCATGTCGCCAACCTTCTCGTCGGCTGGCAGGAAGGTTTTCAGCGTGATCGGCGTCGCCACCTTGCCCATACGGATGAACTCGGACGCCACCTCATAGATCTTGCGGTGCAGCGGCTCGTAGAAATGGCTGGCCTTGAGGAAGTCAGAGACGCGGTAGAAGGCGTCGTTGTTGACGAGGATGGCGCCGAGCAACGCCTGCTCGGCCTCGATGTTGTTTGGCGCTTCACGATAAAGCGGTGTTTCCGCGACGCCGAATTTTCGCGCTGCCTCTGCCATGATATCCCCGATTTCAATCCCGGCCTTTCGATATCAGAACGTGATGAGTCGGTGCTGACCTTTCTGCATCACTACCCAACCAAAGAACCTTGATGCCCGTTGTTCACAGGAACAACCAATCGTCCACAGGAGAGTATTCGCGTGCCCCGATTCCGGTTGACTCGACAGGGCGTGGATCTCTATCTGACTCGTCGGAACAAAGCAAGAACACTGGCACTGTTCATTTTGCGATGTTGTCCAGCCTGTCGCCCCAGTCCAATCGCCGGGCCAACTTGAAGTCGGCGCCGTCGCGCTTGGTGAACAAGCGCTCGGTGGCGGTGCCGTCGTCCTGGCAAAGCTTGAGCAGAACCTTGCCGGAGCCGGATTTCGGTGGCGCAAGAACTCGTGCCTGGTGTGATGTGGGGCCGTCGCGAGAAGCCGCGACGTAGATGAATTTCTCGTCTTCCCACGGCACGTCGGCATCCTTGGCCAGCCGATGCAGGCGCGAGCGGGCGACGCGGCGGGAAAAATGGCACCAGTCGGGCTGGACCAGCGGGCAGGGCGCCTGATGCGCGCAAGGCGCAAGCACATGCGCGCCCGCCTCGATCAGCTGCCGGCGCACGGCAAGGATGCGCTGCCAGCCGGCGGGGGTGCCCGGCTCGACGATCAGGAGCGTGTCGCCAGTGAGTTGCCAGAGCCGGTCAATGAGTTTCGGCAGCGATGCCGGCGCGATTTCATCGAGCACATAAGCGCACGTGACCAGATCGGCCGGCTCGATGTCAGCAAGGTCGATGGTGGCATCACCGGCCAGCCATCTGATCTGGGCGGCAATAGTGTTGCCGGCAAGCGTCTCGCCGATCTTACGCACGGCGGCACTGGCTTCGAACAACACCGCCTGTTCGAGATCGGGCCACAGATCGGTCGCGGCCCAAAGCACCGTGCCAGGGCCGGCGCCGACATCGAGCAAGGTCCTGGGCTGAAAGGCAGGCTTGGCGTCGCTCAGCGCGTCGAGGCTGGAACGGATCGCGGCATAGGTCGCCGGCAGCCGCGTCGCCAGATAGGCCTTCACCGCCAGATCCTCGGCCATGTGCAGACGGCCGTCGCGCAACTCGGCGCGGTAGCGGTCGGACAGCGTCTTTGCCGCTTGCTTGAGTACCGCCAGCGGAACGTTTTCGAGCAGACGCTCGACACCTTGGCGAAGGGAGGCAGGCAACTCCATCTCAAGCGCCCCGCGGGACGAGAAGGATCACCGAAGCACCGGCAATGCAGAGCGCGGCACCGGCAAGATCCCAGCGGTCGGGGCGAACGCCTTCAACCAGCCACAGCCAGCCAAGCGACGCCACGATGTAGATGCCGCCATAGGCGGCGTAGGCGCGACCGGCGGCTGACGTGTCGACCAGCGCCAGCAGGAAGCCAACAGGGCAAGCGAGGCGAGGCCGGGAAGCAGCCAAAGCGGCGACTTCTCCAGCCGCCACCAGGCCCAGAATGAAAAGCAGCCGGCGATCTCGGCCAGAGCGGCGGCGGCATAGAGGACAAAGGTCATGAAAAAGGTCCCGCGACGGTCACGGGACCTTTTTCAGTGCAGGCGCCGGCAATGGCAAGCGGCAATGCTATTCCTGGTCGGCAACCTTGCGGCGGCGAGCCGGCTTGGCGGCCGGGCTCTTTTTGACGGGAGCCGTTTCACGATGCCCCATATCGCGCATCTCGAGCGCTTTTTCGCATTTGGCCATGTAGTCGCGTGTCATCGGCAGCGTATCGTTCTTCTTGGCGATCTGGATCTGGAAGATCACCAGATCCTGCCAGCGGAAGGCGGCTTCCGAGGCCGCCAGATAGAATTCCCACATGCGGCAGAAGCGCTCGTCATAGATCGCCTTGGCCTTGTCGCGATTGGCGGCGAAGCGCTCGCCCCAGTGCTTCAGCGTGTCGGCATAGTGGAGCCGCAGGATCTCGACGTCGGTGACGACCAGGCCCGACTTCTCGATCGCAGGCATCACTTCCGACAGCGACGGGATGTAGCCGCCCGGGAAGATGTATTTGCGGATGAAGGCGCTGGTCGCCCACGGCACGCCGGAACGGCCGATCGTGTGCAACAGCATGACGCCATCCGGCTTGAGCAGCGTCGCGCTCTTGTCGAAGAACGTACGGTAGTGGTTGACGCCGACATGCTCGAACATGCCGACCGAGATGATGCGGTCGAAACGCTCGTTAAGTTCGCGGTAGTCCTTCAGCTCGAAATGCACGCGGCTTTCCAGCCCTTGCGCATGCGCCCGGTCGGTGGCGACGCCATGCTGCTCGGTCGACAGCGTGACGCCTTGCACGTCGACGTCGAACGCCTTGGCGAGATAGAGGCCAAGCCCGCCCCAGCCGGAGCCGATGTCGAGCACCGTCTGGCCGGCCTTCAGCCGGAGCTTGGCGGCGATGTGGCGTTTCTTGGCGGCCTGCGCCTCGTCGAGCGTCATGTCCGGCTGCTCGAAATAGGCGCAGGAATATTGCATGTCCTCGTCGAGGAAGAGCCGGTAGAGATCGCCCGACAGATCGTAGTGGCGCTGCACGTTGCGCCGCGAGCGCGAGGCGGTGTTGATCTGCTGCAGCCGGCGGAAGGCGTGGCGCAGGCCTTCGATGGCCTTCGACCAGGTGGCGTCGATGCCGCCGCTGCCCATGTTCTGGAAGGCGATGCGCATCACGCCCAGCACGCCGCCCTCGAGAATGTCGAGTTCGCCGTCCATGTAGGCTTCAGGCACCGCCAGCATCGGATCGAAGGTGATGGCGCGCTCGGCATGCGCGGTTTTGATGTGCATGTGCACCGGTTCGCCGCTGCCGTCGCCGAAAACCACCGCCGTGCCCTTGGGGCCGGTTACCCTAAGATTGCCGGTGCGCACCAAGCGGTCGAGAACGCGCTTCAACAGAATATTCATGACCAAATGTCCCCTCTCGGCCAGACAGGCTGCCTTGGCGCGTGACCGCGAAAATCGGGATCGATTTCGCCGGAGATCTTGCGCCGAACCAAAGTTGCACAGCGTGCTTTGCGCGGCCAAAGGACGCGCGACGCCATAGTCTGCAACAATATATAGGGGTTCGAAAAGTTCCATTTGGCACAAAAATGCCCGGGCGCGAGGCCCGGGCATTGGTCCAGCATGGCTGGATGACGGCAAAGTGATCGGAGCTTGGCGTCAAGTCGTGATCAGCCCATGGCTCCAATCGCTTGCGACGTGTGATCAGGCGTTGTCTTCGTCGCCTTCGAACTCGGTGTTCGGATCGAAGAAGTTCTCCGGCCGGGCGTTGTCGTTGATGTCGTCGCCATAGATGGCTTCGGCGGTGGTCAGCGTCTCGCCCTTGGCCTGGCGCTCGGCTTCGTCGGCCGTGCGGGCGATGTTGAGCGTGACGGTGACCTCGACTTCCGGATGCAGCGCGATCGCCACATTGGTGACACCGATGGTCTTGATCGGCTGGTTGAGCAGGATCTGGTTGCGGTTGATCGAAAAACCTTCCGCCGTCAGCAGATCGGCGATGTCGCGGGTCGAAACGGAACCGTAAAGCTGACCGGTTTCGCCGGCGGAGCGAACGGCGATGAAGCTCTTGCCGTCGAGCTTTTCAGCGACCTGGGCCGCTTCCGACTTGCGCTCGAGGTTGCGGGCTTCAAGCTGGGCGCGCTGGCCTTCGAACTTCTTCTTGTTGGCTTCGTTGGCGCGCAGCGCCTTGCCCTGCGGCAGCAGGAAGTTACGGGCAAAGCCGTCCTTGACCTTGACGGTATCGCCCATCTGGCCGAGGCGGGAAACGCGTTCGAGAAGAATGACGTCCATGGATTTGTTCCTTTGGTTGGACGCCAATCGATCGATGAGATCGGCGCCGAATGTCTTGGGAACAGGTCAGGAAGCTTGAGCGCCTTTGGCGCTGGTGTCGCTGTCCTGCCTGTGCGGCAGTTAGAGGTTTTGACCTCAACCCGGGATTTGATGTTCAACCCTGCGGCGCCCGTCGCCGTGGGAGAAGAGCGGGCGGCGAACCGCCCGCATTTGAGATATTAGCGAACCACGTAGGGCAGCAGGCCGAGGAAGCGGGCGCGCTTGATCGCCTTGGCGAGTTCGCGCTGCTTCTTCTGGCTGACGGCGGTGATGCGCGACGGCACGATCTTGCCACGCTCGGAAATGTAGCGCTGCAGCAGACGCACGTCCTTGTAGTCGATCTTGGGCGCGTTGGCGCCGGAGAACGGGCAGGTCTTGCGGCGGCGATGGAACGGGCGCCGGGTCGGGATCTGATTGATGTCGACCATTATTCTGCACCCCCTTCAAAGCCTTCGCGCGGACGGCGCGGACCACGATCGGCACCGGCGTCGCCGAACGAGCGCGGCGGACGATCGCCACGGTCGCCGCGATCACGATCGCCGAACGAACGCGGACCACGATCGCCACGGTCACGGTCGCCGAAGCCGCCGCGTTCCGAGCGCTCTTCGCGCTTCTGCATCATGGCCGACGGGCCTTCCTCATGCGCCTCGACCTTGATGGTCAGGAAACGCAGCACGTCTTCGGACAGGCCCATCTGGCGCTCCATCTCGTTGAGCGCGGCCGCCGGGCAATTCAGGTCCATCAGCGTGTAGTAAGCCTTCCGGTTCTTGTTGACCCGGTAGGTGAGGGACTTCAGTCCCCAGTTCTCGACCCGGCCGACGGACCCGCCATTTGCGGAGATGACACCCTTGTACTGTTCGACAAGCGCATCGACCTGCTGCTGCGAGAGGTCCTGCCGGGCAAGAAACACATGTTCGTAAAGAGCCATTATGTCTTATGCCTTTCTTCGTTTCTCTCCCGGTTCCCGGCGGCAAAAGCCTCTGCAACTTCTCTGACCCGCAAACCCTCGAGGGGCAGGGGGAAGAAAGGAGCATGACGAGACGGTCGAGAGCGGAGACACGGGAGGCGGAAGCACTTCCGGCTTCACACGAAGGTTCTGAAAAACCTCCGGCCCTCCGTTCAGCCCCCAGCAAGGACCGGCAGATTGCGGGCGTCTATACAGCAATCCGGCCGCAAAGCAAGGGCAAGCGGCATTCCCGTGTGTCGCAGGCGACGATCGGGAGCAGCAACGGCCGGAGTCGTGGTTTCCGGCAACCACGTCTTAACCACACCAGCAGGTTGTGTGGAGTTGAAGCCTGGCCGTCAACGGTCGATTCATCATGGAAGGCGCAAAAGCCCGGACAACCGCGCAAAAGCGGCAAGCATTTCCGGGGGTAAGGATGCTTCTCAACAAATTCTGGCGCTCGAAGAGCGGCAATTTCACGCTTGTGCTGGGACTGGGTTTGCCGGTCATCCTGACGGCAGTCGCTTTCGCAACCGATGTCTCGACCCTTATGCGGGCCAAGAGCAATTTGCAGAACGCTCTCGATTCGGCAAACCTTGCTTCTTCGCACCTTGGCGATCTCGACATCACCCGCAATGACGCTTTCAACCGCTATTTCCAGGCCAACATCGTCGGTCATGGCGAGCTCGACAATGCGCAGGCGACGTTGACTGTCGACAAGGGCGTCAACTTCGTCAAGACCAAGGCGGTTGCCTCGGCGGACGTCCATCTCAACTTCGCCTTCCTGTTCGGCGACAGCAAGCACATCGTGGTCGATGCCTCGGCGGTCGAATCGAACAACCAGCTCGAAGTCGTGCTGGTGCTGGACAACACCGGCTCGATGGCCGGCGCGCGGATGACGGCGCTGAGGACGGCGACAAAATCGTTGCTCGACACGCTCGAAGCGGCGAAATCGCCAACGCGCAAGATCCGCGCCTCGCTGGTTCCTTTCGTGACGGCCGTCAACGTCAATGGCGACGGCTTCGACCCGTCCTGGATCGACATGGACGGCAAGTCCTCAACCAACGGCGTCAATTTTCCCGTCATCGACGGCAAGCGGCCGAACCACATGGCGCTTTTCAAACAGCTCAAGAAGACCGGATGGGCCGATGCCGGATGGAATGGCACCGGATGGAAAGGTTGCGTCGAGGCGCGGCCAGGCGCTTACAATATCTCCGACACGCCACCCGACCCGGCCAAGCCCGACACGCTGTTCGTGCCCTACTTTGCGCCGGATGATCCCGAAGACGCCCAGAAGCCGTCTGGCTCCTATGGCAATTCGGATAAATACTACAACAACTCCTATCTCAACGATGTCAGCGACAAAACCAGGCTTGCCCAGTCGGGCATCAACATTCTGGGCATCGATCTCAGCAACCTGCTCGGCAATCTCATCGAACTTCTGTCGCCCGATGACAGGGATGCCAGGGAAAAGATCGCCAAATATGTTGCGCCCGCCGAGGAACTCATCACCGAGATCGAGGCTCTCCCATCACTGTCGGCCCGAACCGTGCGTGTCCGACCCCGGTGGTCCCCCTGACCGACGACTTCGACAAGCTGCGCAAGGCGGCCAGTCAGATGACCGAGTGGAATGGCTCGGGTACCAATGTCTCCGAGGGCCTGTCATGGGGTATGCGTGTGCTGTCGCCCGCCGCGCCCTACACCGACGGAGCGCCGTGGAAGACGCCTGGCATCAGCAAGATCGTGCTGTTGCTCACCGACGGCGAGAACGTCGTCTATGGCGCCAGCGAACAAGAATCGACAAAGTCGGATTACACATCCTATGGCTATCTGGCTGGCGGCCGCTTCGGATCGGACAACCAGACGACCGCTGCGCGCAATGTCGACGGCTGGACCAAAAACGTTTGCACGCAATTGAAGAACGAGGGCGTGCAAATCTACACCATGGTGCTGCAATCCGACACCGCAGCCAACCGTGCTCTTTACAGCGCCTGCGCCTCGGATCCGAGCAACTATTATGCCGTCAACGATCCGACCAAACTGCCGAACGTTTTCCTTCAGATCGCCAACAACTTCACGAAGCTGCAATTGACGAACTGAACACGCGACCCGAGACGGACCAGCTGGCTCCGAGGGAATCGCTGGCCTCAACTCGTATGGGCGGCGACAATCTTGTCGACCGTTTCGGGGAAGAAGTCGGGCGCCGCGTGGCGTTTGCCGAACATCATGTCGTACTGCAGCAGGCGGAAATCGCGGATCGCCGGATCGATCTCCTTCTGCCGCGCCCAATCGGGCGTGGCCTCGCCAGCCGGCGTCAGCAGCAAATTGCGGTCGACGACACGGTAGTGTTCGCTCATCTCGCCCAGGAAGCCGGTGTAGTAGGGATGGCTGATGCCGGCCGTCTTCAGGATATGATAGGGCAGGAAGGCCGGGCTGACGGCGCCCATGTGCTCAGCCGGCCCGGTGCGGTTCGACCAGATGACCAGCGGCGTCTCATGATGCTCGAGGGCAGCCTCGGGCGACGCTTCCTTGCGCGGCGCGACATTGTCCTTCAGGAAGCCGGTTTCGACATAGACCGGCCCGAGCGGCGGCAGATGGTCGCCGAAGAAGGCGATCACGGTTGGGCGGGAGCGTGTCTTTGCCCATTCGACGAGGCGTTCGAGACCGCGATCGGCATCGGCTGAGCCTTCGGCGTAGCTGAGCAGCGATTCGCGCGCCCACTGGCTGATCGGCGCCTGCACCCTGTGCGTGGGACTGTAATAGCGGTTCGGTTCGTAGGGACCGTGGTTTTGCAGGCTGACCGCAAAGAAGAACACCGGCTCTTCGCTGGCGTCGGCCTCGCTGATGATCTCGTCGGTCATCGCGGCATCCGATGCCAGTGGCCCGCGCTTTTGCATTGGCGGCAGCGTCTCTTCCGACTTGAAATCGTTGAAGCCGAAATCGGCGTAGACCGCGCCACGGTTCCAGAACCAGTTGGTGCCCGGATGGATGGCGCGCGCCCGATAACCCTGGCTCTTGAGGAAGGTTGCCAGCGACGGCGTCGGCGTGCGCACATATTGCTGGTAGGGGATGCTGCCGGCCGGCAGGAACGCGTTGGAGAAGCCGGTCAGCGCCTCGAACTCGATATTGGCGGTCATGCCGCCGAACTCCGGCGAGAACATCGAGCCGGAGCGCAGCGCCCGCACATTGGGGATCGGATCGGGCGTGATGGTGACGCCGGGCAGCTTGGTCGGGTCCCAGAAGGACTCGCTCATGACGATGATGATGTCAGGCTTCTCGGCCGGCACCGAGGCGGTCACATCGGACCTGGCGATCGCCGCGATCGCCTTGTCGGAATAGCCCGGCGGCGCAGAGACATGCGCCATCGGCACATTGAGCGCAAAGGCCAGCGCAAAACCGTTGGAGGCATAGTTTTCCTTCTGGTCCCACATGATCGGGATGATCTGCAACCGGTCCCTGGTCCAGGAGAACGTGGCATAGTCCATGATCGAAACGAAGAAGGCGAGCAGCGGCACTGCCAGCGTCAGCCGCGCAAGGCGTCCCTTGCGGCTGAGTGCGGGAACCTTGCGGCGCCACATCCGCCAGCCATAGACGAGCAGCGACAGGCCGGCGACGATGCCGACGACCATGGCGAGCGCGGTCATCGGCCGGTCGCGCACCAAAAGCGGCAACAGCGCAAAGATCTGGCGGGCATAGAGGAAATCGGTCGGATAGAGCGGATCGCCGAGATAATGCGACTTCTGGTGGCCGACGAAGGCAAGCGATAGCGTCAGCGGCGCGACGATCATCAGGCTCTGATGGCTGCGGCCCAGCACCGCATCGAGGCCGATCAGGATCAGCGCGAACACGACGATGGTGGTCCAGCCCGGCTTGAGCGGCTGCAGGAAGAAGGAGACCGTGCCGGCAAAGTCGCCGCGCACGATCAGTTCGATGGCAAACACCAGGACGGCGGCGATCGCCAGGCTGATCAGCCCATAGCGCACGACCGGCCATCTCCTGCCCGGCAGATAGCCGGTGGAGGGGTCGTCTTCCAGGAACTGTGGCGCGGCCTTGCCGGCGCGTTTGTAACTCTTTGCCACTTTAACTTCCCCACCCAGCGACAAGCACGTCACTCGATTGTCATGGAATTGTCACGCAAAGCTAGCGCCTGTGGCCAAAATAAGAAGAGCCAGCAAACGAATCGTGAGCGGTTTTCATCAGGAGTGATCGCCAAAAAGCCTTTCGGAACAGGCACTCGGCGGATGAAGCTGCCGTCGAGCAGGGTCGAACCGGGCTTGACTTGGCGGCCTGCCTTGCGTCACAGGCAAGAAAAACTCGTCTATCAGGCAAGCAAAACCAGCCCTTGGGAGCCCGCGCATGGCCGTTGCATTCACCTTTCCTGGACAAGGCAGCCAGGCAGTCGGCATGGGCAAGGATCTCGCCGAGGCTTTTCCCGAGGCGCGCAGAATTTTCCAGGAAGTCGACGACGCGCTCGGCGAAAACCTGTCGAAGCTGATCTGGGAAGGGCCGGAAGAGACGTTGATGCTGACCGCCAACGCGCAGCCGGCGCTGATGGCGGTGTCGCTGGCCGCGATCCGGGCGCTGGAATCGCGCGGCTTCTCGCTGAAAGGCAAGATCGCCTATGTCGCCGGTCATTCGCTGGGCGAATATTCGGCGTTGGCGGCTGCCGGCTTCGTTTCGGTTGCCGATGCCGCCAGATTGCTGCGCATCCGCGGCAATGCCATGCAGGCGGCGGTGCCGGCCGGCGAGGGCGCCATGGCGGCGATCATCGGATTGGAACAGGCCGATGTCGAAGCCGCTTGCGCGGAAGCCGCCAAAGGCTCCGTCTGCCAGATCGCCAACGACAATGGCGGCGGCCAACTGGTCATTTCCGGCGCCAGGGCCGCGGTCGAACTGGCGGCGAAACTGTGCACTGAGAAAGGCGCCAAGCGCGCACTGATGCTGCAGGTGTCCGCGCCCTTCCATTCGGCGCTGATGGCGCCGGCCGCGAACGTCATGCGCGACGCACTCGCCGGTGTGACAAAGAATGCGCCGGTCGTTCCCGTCCTCTCCAATGTCACGGTCAGCCCGACCAGCGATCCGGACGAGATCGCCCGCCGCCTGGTCGAGCAGATAACCGGCCGCGTACGTTGGCGCGAGACCGTGGAGTGGTTCGGCGCAAATGGCGTCACCACGCTTTACGAGATTGGCGCCGGCAAGGTGCTTTCGGGATTGGCGCGGCGCATCAACCGCGACATCGCCACTGCGTCGGTCGGCTCGGCGGCTGAGGTCGAGGCAACGCTAGCAGCGCTTGCATAAAGCCCCATTTGATCCCATTCCCTGCAAAAGGGGTGTTCTCTTCTCAATCAGGAGACAAAAATGTTCGAATTGACTGGCCGCAAGGCGCTCGTCACCGGCGCATCGGGAGGCATCGGCGAGGCGATCGCCCGGATGCTGCATGCGCAAGGCGCGATCGTCGGCCTGCATGGCACTCGCATCGAGAAATTGGACGCGCTGGCTAGCGAGCTTGGCGACCGGGTCAAGCTGTTCCCGGCCAATTTGTCCAACCGTGACGAGGTCAAGGCGCTCGGCCAGAAAGCCGAGGCCGATCTCGAAGGCGTCGACATCCTGGTCAACAACGCCGGCATCACCAAGGACGGGCTGTTCGTGCGCATGTCGGATGCCGATTGGGACAGCGTGATCGAGGTCAATCTGACCGCCGTTTTCCGGCTCACCCGCGAACTCACCCATCCGATGATGCGCCGCCGCCATGGCCGCATCATCAACATCACCTCGGTGGTCGGCGTGACCGGCAACCCCGGCCAGACCAATTACTGCGCCTCCAAGGCCGGCATGATCGGCTTCTCCAAGTCGCTGGCGCAGGAGATCGCCACCCGCAACATCACCGTTAACTGCGTTGCACCAGGCTTCATCGAATCGGCAATGACCGACAAGCTCAACGACAAGCAGAAAGAGGCGATCATGGCGGCGATCCCGACGCGGCGCATGGGCGCCAGCGTCGAAGTCGCGTCCGCCGTCGCTTATCTCGCCTCCAACGAAGCCGCCTACGTCACCGGCCAGACCATCCACGTAAATGGCGGCATGGCTATGATTTGAACGAGGTTCTGCAGCAACGCCGGCGGGTTGTGTAAAGAGACCATTTCGGCTTGGACCTCAGCTATTTTTCGTGTAATGCGGCCCGCAACCCGGCGGTTCGGGCAAAAATCGGTCCGTAGTCGTTGCGTTTCCGGCAGGACCATCTTTCAGCTTGATTAGCGGCATTCTGCCCGCTAACGAAGACAGACAAACAAAAGACGAGGATGCCCAAATGAGTGACACCGCAGAGCGCGTCAAGAAGATCGTCATCGAGCACCTTGGCGTCGATGCCGACAAAGTGACGGAGCAGGCGAGCTTCATCGATGATCTGGGCGCCGACAGCCTCGACACGGTCGAACTCGTCATGGCGTTCGAAGAAGAATTCGGCGTCGAGATCCCCGACGACGCGGCCGAGACCATCCTGACCGTCGGCGATGCCGTGAAGTACATCGACAAGGCTTCGGCCTGACGCTTTCTGCAGTCATCACCGGGGAGGACCTGCGATGAGGCGTGTCGTCGTCACGGGCCTTGGCTTGCTGTCGCCGTTCGGCATGGGCTTCGAGCACAGCTGGAAGGAGCTTCTGACCGGCCGCAGCGCTGCCAAGCGCATCACCGAGTTCGAGGTGGAGGACCTTGCTTGCAAGATCGCCCACGTCATTCCGCGTGGTGACGGCAGCAATGCCACCTTCAATCCCGAGGCCGTGCTCGAGCCGAAGGAATTGCGCAAGATCGGCGACTTCATCCTGTACGGGATTGCCGCCGCCGACGAGGCGCTGAAGGATTCCGGCTGGGAACCCAAGACGCATGAAGAGCAATGCGCCACCGGCGTCCTGATCGGCTCCGGCATCGGCGGCATCGAGGGCATCGCCGAGAACGCGATGATCCTCAAGGAACGCGGCCCGCGCCGCATCAGCCCCTTCTTCATCCCGGGCCAGATCATCAATCTCGTCTCCGGGCAGGTTTCGATCCGGCACGGGCTGAAAGGCCCGAACCATGCCGTCGTCACGGCCTGTTCGACCGGCGCGCACGCCATTGGCGATGCTGCCCGGCTGATCATGTGGGGCGATGCCGACGTGATGGTCGCCGGTGGCGCCGAAGCGCCGGTGACGCGGCTGTCGATCGCCGGGTTCGCCGCATGCCGGGCACTGTCGACGGAACGCAATGATTCGCCGCAAACGGCGTCGCGCCCCTATGATCGCGACCGCGACGGCTTCGTCATGGGCGAGGGCGCCGGCGTTGTCGTGCTCGAGGAGCTCGAACATGCCAAAGCGCGCGGCGCCAAGATCTATGCCGAGGTGACGGGTTATGGTCTCACCGGCGACGCGCATCACATCACGGCGCCCGCCGAGGATGGCGATGGTGCCTTCCGTTGCATGACGGCGGCACTCAACCGGGCCAAGCTTACGCCTGCCGACGTCGACTACATCAACGCGCACGGCACCTCGACCATGGCCGACACGATCGAGCTCGGCGCTGTCGAGCGGCTTGTCGGCAATGCCGCATCGAAGATTTCGATGTCGTCGACCAAGTCGTCGATCGGACATCTGCTTGGGGCGGCCGGTGCCGCCGAAGCGATCTTCTCGATCCTTGCCATCAGGACAATGTCGCGCCGCCGACCATCAACCTCGACAACCCCGAACGCGAAACCGCGATCGACCTGGTGCCGAACAAGCCGCGCGCCCGCCAGATCGACGTGGCGCTGTCCAATTCGTTCGGCTTTGGCGGGACCAATGCGTCGCTGGTCTTCCAGCGCTACAATGGCTGATCGTCCGGCTGCCGGGCGACGCTTTGGCGTGCCGCCAATTTTGCCATATTCGCCTCTACTCTGCCGCTGGGGATTCGTTGGGCGATCAAACGGTAGGGCGAAATGAACACAAATCCGGCAGGCAACGGAGAATTCGGGCAACGGCCGGCAACATCCGGACCGATCGTGCCGAAAACGGCCAGCGAGGCGTTGCGGCCAGAGGCCGGCACGCCGCCGCCGAAGCGCTCGCGTGCGTCACGCAGCCAGGTCGTCGTGTTCATGAACTTCGTCATCTCCTCGGTGATGCTGGTGGTTCTGGCGGCCGGCGTCGCGGTCTATTTCGGCAAGCAGGAATTCACCGAGCCCGGACCCTCCGCTAATGGCGATACCTTCCTGGTCAAGCCGAACACCGGCGTCCAGGATATCGCCGACCAGCTCGAACGCCGCGGGCTGATCAGCGATGCCCGGGTATTCCGCCTTGGCGTGCGCGCCTTCGGCAATGATTCGGCGCTGAAAGCCGGCGAGTACGAGATCAAGCCCAGGGCTTCCATGCGCGATATCATGGAGCTTCTGAAGAGCGGCAAGTCGGTGATGTATTCGCTGACCATCCCTGAAGGACTGACTGTCGACCAGGCACTGCAGCGCATCGCCGAGGAGACTGCCTTGAGCGGCGACATGCCGGCAACCACGCCGCCGGAGGGCAGCCTCGCCACCGACACGCTGCGCTTCACGCGCGGCGCGACACGCCAGCAGATGGTCGACAAGCTGCTTGCGGATCAGAAGAAACTGGTTGACGATGTCTGGCAGCGGCGCGCGCCGGACCTGCCGCTGGCCAACGTCGAAGAGTTCGTCACGCTGGCTTCGATTGTCGAGAAAGAGACGGGCAAGGGTGACGAGCGTTCACGGGTTGCCGCCGTCTTCCTGAACCGGCTTGCCAAGGGCATGCGCCTGCAATCCGATCCGACCATCATCTACGGGTTGTTCGGCGGCAAGGGAAAGCCGGCGGACCGGCCGATCTACCAGTCGGATATCCAGAAACAGACCCCCTACAACACCTATGTGATCAACGGCTTGCCGCCGACGCCGATCGCCAATCCGGGTCGTGCAGCGCTGGAGGCGGTGGCCAACCCATCGAAGACCGACGACCTCTATTTCGTCGCCGACGGCACCGGTGGGCACGTCTTTGCCGCGACGCTGGACGAGCACAACGAGAATGTCGCCCGCTATCGCGCTCTGCAGAAGAAGCAGGCGGATGACGTCGCCAAAGCCGCCAAGACGACCGGCGGCGGCGACAGCGATGCCGTCAAGCCGGCGGACGGTGGGCCGGCCGACAGTGCGCCGGCTGACGGTGCCGACGACAGCGGCGGTGACGCGGGCGCTGCCCAGTAGAATGAAGAAAGGCGTTGCCCGACAGGCGACGCCCTGACATTTGCAAGAGCGCCGCGCGTCCGATTTCGACGCGCCTGCGGCGCAGTCATTTTCAAGCAGCACTTGCTCTGTCCGGAAAGCCGGTTCGGGGCAATGTGCCAGGGACGTGTGGGCGATATGAATTTGCAGAGCATGACCGGTTTTGCACGTGCCGTCGCCGAGCACGAAGGCACTTCGATCGCCTGGGAGGTCAAGTCCGTTAACGGCAAGAGCGTCGAAGTACGGCTGCGGCTGCCGCAAGGCTTCGAGCGGTTGGAACCGGCTGTCCGGCAGATACTTCAGAAACGTTTTGCACGCGGCAATTTTCAGGCGACGCTGACCATCGGCCGTGCCGTCGGCGCGCAGGCGCAGCCGGTCGTCAACGAAGCCTTCCTGAAGGACCTGGCCGGGCTCGCCAAGCGGCTGCAGGAGCAGTTCGGCGTTGCTGCGGCGACCTCGGATGGACTGCTGTCGCTGCGCGGCGTGCTCGACATTCCCGAAACTGTCGAAACCGAGGAGGCGAGGGCCGCGCTCGATGCCGCGATCATGGCCGCGCTCGAAGTGGCCTTGAACGGGCTTGAACAGGCACGGCAGGGCGAAGGGGCCGCGCTGGCTTTGCTGCTGTCGGGTCATATCGACACAATCGAGGCGCTGACGCTGCGGGCAGAAGTGGATCCATCCCGCGAGACCGCGGTGATCCGGGAACGCATCGCCGAGCAGGTCAGGCTGCTGATGGACGCTTCCGCCAATTTGGATGCCACCCGACTGCACATGGAGGCCGCGTTCCTGGCCACCAAGGCCGATATTCGCGAAGAGATCGACCGGCTGAAAACGCATATCGCATCCGGCCGGGCACTGCTGGTGGGCGGCGGCGCGGTCGGTCGCAAGCTCGATTTTCTGGCACAGGAATTTAACCGCGAATCGAATACGCTGTGTTCCAAGTCGAATGCCGCCGCCATCACCGCGATCGGGCTGGACCTGAAGGCGGTGGTCGACCAGTTTCGTGAACAGATCCAGAATCTGGAGTAGCCGATGGTTGCCAAGGATTTGGGGTCCCGCATTCGCCGCCGGGGCCTGATGCTCGTCCTGTCGTCGCCATCCGGCGCCGGCAAGTCGACGATCGCGCGCAATCTTCTGGAAAGCGATTCCAGCCTCGAACTGTCGGTCTCGGTCACCACCAGGCCGCGTCGCGGAAGCGAGATCGAAGGCGTCCACTATCATTTCCGGACGATGCGCGAATTCGAGCGGCTTCGTGATTCCGACGCGCTGCTGGAGTGGGCCGAGGTGCATGGCAATTGCTATGCGACACCGCGCGAACCTGCCGAACTGGCGCTGTCTGAGGGGCGCGACATGCTGTTCGATATTGACTGGCAAGGCGCCCAGCAGCTCAAGGAGAAGATGCGCGCCGACATCGTCTCGATCTTCATCCTGCCGCCGTCGATGAAGGAGTTGAAGGCACGGCTGAAGCGCCGCGCCGAAGACCAGGAAGCGGTGATCGAAACGCGGTTGAAAAACGCCCGCAACGAGATCGAGCACTGGAAGGAATATGATTTCGTCATCGTCAATGACGACCTCGATCGCGCCTTCGCCGAAGTGCGCGGCATCGTCGTCGCCGAGCGGCTGAGACGCGACCGCCGGCCAGGCCTGTTCGATTTCGTCTCGGGACTGTTGGACGAGAAGACGGGCTGAGGCGGTGAAGCGCCGATCTCCCCCACGAGGGGGGAGATCGGCAGCTTCTTACACCGCGTTTGTCAACCTTACAAATTCCTCGACGCTGAGCGTCTCGGCGCGGCGTGTCGGATCGATGCCGGCGCGGTCGAGCAGGGCCTCGCCGCCGAGGCTCTTAACGCTTTGCCGCAGCATCTTGCGACGTTGGCCGAAGGCGGCTTCTGTGACGCGGCCGAGTTTCTTCACCTCGGTGGGCAGGGGCATCGGGCGCGGCACAAGATGCACCACCGAGGAGGTGACCTTTGGCGGCGGCGTGAATGCCTGTGGCGGTACGTCGAAGGCGATCCTCGCCTCCGTCCGCCAGCCGGCAAGGACCCCCAGCCGGCCATAGCTGTCGCTGCCGGCGGGAGCGACGATGCGCTCGGCCACCTCGCGCTGGAACATCAAAGTCATCGAGGTGTAGAAAGGCGGCCAGTCGCTGACGGTCAACCAGCGCACCAGCAGCTCCGTGCCGATGTTGTAGGGCAGGTTGGCCACGATCTTGAGCGGGCCGCCATTGCCGGTCGCTCGACTGGCAAGGCCCGTGAAATCCGTCTTCAGCGCATCGCCCGAAACAACCTCCAGCCGGCCGGGATAGTGGTCGGACACTTCGGCAAGAGCAGCCAGGCAACGTTCGTCGCGCTCTATGGCGATCACCTGGCGCGCTCCGTTGGCAAGCAAGGCGCGGGTCAGCCCGCCGGGACCGGGGCCGACCTCGATGACGATTGCATCGGACAAGTCGCCGGCGGTGCGGGCGATCTTGCCGGTGAGGTTGAGGTCGAGCAGGAAATTCTGGCCGAGCGCCTTCTTCGCCTGCAGCCCATGCCGCTCGATCACCTCGCGCAACGGCGGCAGCCCGTCGATGCTCATGTCCGAGATCTCATGCGGCAACCGCCTTGGTGTTCGTGTCGGCCAGCCGCCGGGCAAGCTTCAGCGCCGCTATCAGGCTGTCGGGCCGCGCCACACCCTTGCCGGCGATGTCGAAGGCCGTGCCGTGGTCGGGCGAGGTGCGGATGAAGGGCAGGCCGAGCGTGACATTGACCGCCTCGTCGAAAGCCAGCGCCTTGGCCGGGATAAGCGCCTGGTCGTGATACATGCAAAGGGCCGCGTCGTAACCAGCCCGCGCCCGGGCATGGAACAATGTGTCGGCCGGCAAAGGGCCGAAAGCGTCGATGCCTTCGGCGCGCAGGATGTCGACCGCCGGGCGCACGATCCGCTCGTCCTCGAGGCCCATGGCGCCGCCTTCGCCGGCATGTGGATTGAGCCCGGCAATCGCCAGCCGTGGCCTGGCGATGCCGAAGCGGCCGGCAAGGTCGGCAGCGGTGATACGCGCGGTGGCGACGATCAGTTCGGTGGTCAGTGCCTTCGGCACCTCGGCCAGCGCTATGTGGATGGTGACGGGAACGGTGCGCAGGTCGGGTCCTGCCAGCATCATCACCGGCATCGCCTCGACGCCGCTGTGCCGAGCCGCCAGATGCGCCAGATATTCGGTGTGGCCGGGAAAGCGAAAGCCGGCATCGTAGAGCGGCTTCTTGGCGATGGGGCAGGTGACCACGGCCGAGGCTTCGCCGGCAAGGCAATCGGCGACGGCGCGGTCGATGGCCTCGATCGTGGCGGCCGCATTGGCCGGATCCGGCTGGCCGGGGCTGTCGATGCAGCCTGCAGCCAGCGGAACGATCGGCAAGGCGCGGGCAAAGACCTGCGCCGCTTGTGCCGGGGTGGCTTCGGCGATCGGCAGCGAGAGGCCAAGCAGGCGCGCCCGGGAGGCGATCAGCGCCGGATCGGCGAGCAGGTAGAAGGGGGGCAGGGCGGCAGCCTCGCGCGCCATAAAGGCGGCGATGGCGATCTCCGGCCCAATGCCGGACGGATCGCCGGCGCTCAACGCGAGCGCAGTCACTGCGTTGCCCACGTCAGCGCTTGACGATGCGGGCTTTTGCCTTCAGCTCGTCGACATATTTCTTGCTGAGCGCGTCGGCATCCTTGTCGCCGCCGGAGCCTTCGGCCTGGAACGCCATCTGGGCAACCTTGTCGTCGGACACTTCGCGCGACGAGCAGATGCCGATGAATTCGACGCCGCGTTCGGTTTCGCGCGTGACGGTGGCACCGCCGACTTTGGTAGCTTTGATCTGCTCGGCCCAGTCCGGCGGCAGTTGCGGCGCCAGCACCCGGCCCAGATCGCGAACGGTGACGTCGATCAGGCCCTTGGCGAATTCGCGCGTCGTGTTGCAGCCATTGAAGCGGGCGCGCATGGCGTCGGCCTCTCGCTTGCGTTTGCCCAGCGTCGCGCTGCGTTCAGCCGCCGGCACCACGAAGATGACCTGCTGCAGCATGTATTCGGTGGCGCTCGGTTTGGCGCCGCCTTTTTCGAGCATCTTCCTGACGAGATCCTGTTCGCTGACGGCGCCGGTGCCGTCGCCGGAACGGTAGCGCGCGCTCAAGGCCTGGTTCCAGGCCATCTGGGCGCGGATGAATTCCTTGAAGTGGCTCTTGGTGACGCCCGACTTCTCCATGACGCCGTCGAGCTGGCTGAGCTGCATCTTGTTGCTCGAGGCAAAGCGCTGATACGCGGCATCGACCTGGGCGTCGCTGATGCGGATACCAAGCCGCTTGGCCTCGGCCATACGCAGCGTCTGCTCGATCATTTCCTGGCCGGCATCGCCCTTCTTGCGCTGCAGCTTCAGGAAGGCGGCGCGATGGGCGATGTCGCCGGTGGTGACAGGAATGTCGTTGACGACGTATTTGATCTCGCTGGCGAAAGCCGGCGGCGCCATTACGGTGATCGACACGGACGTCGCCGCCACGAGCAACGCGAAACCTGCTGAAAAGAGGTATTTCCTCATCGTTGGCATCCCAATTCTGTCCCGGTCCCGCCCAATTTGATCTTTCCAGGTGCGCGAAATCCGTGCCAGCCCTATGCGGCGAAACGATGTCGCCGATTGTTACTGGATCGTGTCGACGGCACTGGTCGACGAGCCGAAATCGCCGAGGGTGCGGAACGACAGATTGAAGCCGATGGTCTGCGACACCTCCCTGGTGTTCAGATCGCGCGACTGCGAGTAGGTCATCAAATAAGTGAAGCAGGAATCGTTGTAGGCGAAGCCGACGCCGTCCTTGACCAGCAGGCTCTGCTGCAGGTCGTAGGTTCCTGTGCCGAACACGCGCCAGTTTTCGGCCAGATGCGTGGATGCACCAAGCGTGACTTCGTGGCGGTCGGTGGTGAAGCCGTACAGCGGCTGGGCCTGGATGAAGGCGTATTTGGCGCTCAGCGACACAGGCAGGCCGGAATAGGCGGCCTTCACCTCGGCGCGGCGGATCTCGAAGCTCTGTTCGTCGAAACGGCCGCTAACCGAGGCCGCGAAGCCGTTGGGGCTGTTGATGCCGAACAGGCCGACATAGTCGGACTTGGTCGTGTCGAGGCCGGAGTTTGCGCCGACATTCACCAAATCCGGCGCGGCGAACGAGTTCTCGCCGCCAATCTGATAGGATTGGCCGAAAATGGCATTGGTGCCCCAGCCATTGTTGTAGGAGCCGGAATAGCGGAAGCCGACATTGGCGCGCGAACCGCCTTCGACGCGGTCGTAACCGGAGAACTTGTCGCGTTCGAACAAGGTGGTCGCGTCGAAGACCATGCTTTGGGCGTCTTCGTTGGGCACTGAGAGGCCGCCGACATATTGCTCGTTCGGACGCATGAAGACCTGTGCCATCGGTTCGATGACATGGCTGGACCCGCTGGCCATGGAAAACAGCACCGGCCAACGCATCTCAAGCCCGGCGGTTGCCATGTAACGGGCAAATGACGAGCGCATGTCGTCCTGCTCGCCCAAATGCGTCGCCATTCTGTCGATCGCGTCCAGCGAAGCCGACGACGCGTTGAGGTAGTCGACGTCGCCCTGCAGCGCGAGCAACGGCGTCAGCACCAGCCCGCCATCGGTGACGAAGCTCCGCTTCCACTCGGCCTCGGCGGTGAGACGGCCCGATTCGCCTTCGATGCCGCGGACGCGCTGCGTGGGAGTGAGGGCATTGTAGGGCTCGACGAAGGTCTCATCGACATCGTCGCGGCGGATGACACGCGCGTTGACATTGAGCGATAGCTGGCCGCCGGCCACCGACGCATCAGGAATATAGGCGTAGTCGAGCGACGGCAGCACCCAGGGCTGTTGTCCGCTTCGTGCAGAGGCGTTGTCGTCAGGTGTATCTTCCTGCACATCGAAATGCATGGCGCGCACGTCGAAATAGTTGCGGCCGTTGAGGCCCGTCAAGTAGACCGACGACTGGTGGACGCTGCTATTGTACTTTTCGATGCCGTAGGTGTTCGAGAAATTCTTGTCGGTCTGCAGCAGCACGTCCCAGCCGAAGTTCCAGCGTGAGTTGATGGCGAACTGCCCCTGGGTACCCATCATGCCGCGGAATTTGTTGGGATCGCCGGCGCTGCCCGAATTGACGTTGTGGCCAGAGCTGGAGGGGAAGGCAGTGGTGTCGAGGAAAGCGTCGGGATTCTGCTGGTGTATCCCGGCGATCTTCAAGCTGTACTCGCCATTGTTGAAGCGCTGACGCCACTCGGCCTCACCGAGGAAACCCTGCTTGGTATAGCCGGTGCCGGTGACGGTCAGGTCGTAGGTCGGCGCCAATGCAAGATAATAGGGGACTTTCACGCCGACGCCGAGATCGCTCTTGTAGATGATGCTCGGGATCAGGAAGCCGCTCTTGCGCTTCACCGTCGGGTCGGCAATTTCGAATGCAGGCAGATAGGCAAGCGGAAAACCGAAGAACTCGAAATTCGCATTCTCGAAGCGAACCGTCTTCTTCTCGCCGTTCCAGATGATCTTCTTGGCCTTGACGCGCCAGGTCGGCGCTTTGTCCGGCTTATCCTCGCACGGCTCGCAGGCGGTGTAGACGCCATTGTGGAAGGTGGTCAGCACGCCGCCCATGCGTTCGGCGCTTTCGGCGGCGAAATAGGCCTTGTCGATGGTTTCGACCCGCAGCGCGTTGACGAAGCCGTCGGCGAAGTCATCGGTGATGTCGATATGCTGCGAATTGATCTTGGTACCGTCGCTGTTGATGACTTCGACGTTACCGCTTGCGACCATTCGCTTGGTGTTACGGTTGTACTCGACCCGCTGGGCGACAAGGCGATTGCCACCATAGTCGATCTGCACGCCGCCAACGGCGGTCACGGTCTGATTGTCGTTGTTATAGACCAGCGTATCGGCCGCCAGCAGCATTTGCGAGCCGGATGGAACCGATGTCGCCATGTCGCCGACGTCCTGCGCAAGCGCCGGTGCCGGAACGGCGTAGGCAAGCACGCACGCCAAGGCGGTCGCCGCATAGAGGCGCGCCAAACCGGCCTGCCTGTTGCTGGGCAAAAACGCCTCCCTCACTAGCCGTCTTCCTTGTATAGCAGGAAAGTCACCCCGAAGAACATAGCCACCATGACCGGTACCCAGGCGGCTACGACAGTCGGCACGAATCCCGCCACGCCGAATGCCTTCACCAGAACCGAAACGACATAAAGCAGAAAGCCAGCGATGATGCCACCCAGAATCATCGTCGCCGACTGCCCCATCCTAGCAAATCGCATTGAAACCGTTGCCGCGATCAGCGTCATGGCGACGAGAAGGAACGGCAACGCCACGAGCGAATCAAACTGCATGGCAAAGGCATTTGCCTTGAGGCCGAAGGAGCGGGCAACCTCGATCTTTCCGGGCAGGTCGTAGAAGGGGATGGTTTCCGGGCGCGCCAGCCGCTCTTGCACGAATTCGGGCTTCAGATTGGTCGGTACGCGATCGGTTGCCGATGCCTGGATCGTGCCGTTCTGGAACGTCTTGACGTCCTGCAATTCCCAATAGCCGTCGCGCAGGAAGGCACGGGCAGCATCCTTGCGCTCGACGATGTTGCCTTGCGGGTCGAGAATGAAAAATACGACATCGGCCATTTCCAGGCCCTGGTTCAGGATGGCCCGCGCACCGATGATGGTGTCCCCCGAACTGGTTTTCTGCCGGATCCAGGGCGCGGCATCGGCCGAGACCGTATTCGATTTGCCGGAACGCAGCTGGGTTTCGATCTGCTCGGACCAGGAGAATGCGTGCGCGGCGAGCGGATTGATGACACCAACCGACAGGACGCCGAACAGCAAGGCTCCGATACAGCAGGGCAAGAGGAACTGCCAGGCGGAAACACCGGCGGAACGCGCGATGACCAGCTCGTAGCGCCGGTTCAGCGACACCAGCGTCGCCATCGCCGAGAAGAGACCGACGAACGGCACCGTCTGCAGCATGATCATCGGCATACGGAGGCCTGAAATGGCTACCGCCGTGCCGTAGGTGAAGCCGGGCAGGCCGGTGGTGCGGCCGGACAGCTCGGTGAAATCGATCAGGAACACCAGCGCCAGGAGGCCGATGAAGAACCAGATGGTGATCGTCACGTAGCGGAAGAAGAAATAGCGGCCCAGTGTCCAGCCCATCAGCCGACCCCTTGCCCTGATGTGCCGCGCCTGGACAAACGCAATTTGAAAGCATTCCAGCTGTCAGCGATGCGCGAGGCGAAGTTTGTCATCCAGTCCGCCCAGGTCACGGGCAGTTCCAGTGTCCGGTTCGAGACGATGAACCAGATCGCCACCGCGGAAGCCACGATCGGCACACCATAGACCATATAGGCATATTGCGGGATCTCGTCCGCCTTGCTGGCGGCGAAAAAGCCCAGCCAACGCACGAACAGCGATATCGTGATCGCGGTGATCAGCGGATTGACGCGCGCCTCGCGGTGCGACCGCGCATCCCCGGCGACCGCAAGCGCGATCAGCGCGAAAACCATGGAATAGGTCCATTCCGAGAACCGCTGGTTGACTTCGGCCCGGTATTCGTAGGGGCTCTGCTGATAATACTTGTCGTTGGCGCTCGGGTTGAGCAGGTACTGCGTCGTCTGGTCCTTGGGCAGGAGCGTCACCGCTGAAGCCGCCGCCATGAAGGCCGACATGTCGAAGGCATAGGAGGTGAAGCGGATGACGGAGAGATCGCCGGTCAGCGTTTTGCGATGGATGACGCCGTCATTCATCATCAGCACCTTTTCACCGCCGCGTTCGATGATGCTGCCGGTCTTGGCGTAGTAGACGAGGTTGACGCCTTCTTCGCGCGAATCGGCGACGAAAATGCCGCCCAGCCGATTGTTGGGAAGGCGCTCGCCGACCTGCAGGAACAACCCGTCGTCGATCTTGCGGAAGGTGCCTTCCTGGATGATCAGCGACAACAGATCCGCGCGTGACGATGCCACCAGGGCCCGGTTCTTCTGCCGTGCGTAAGGATCGATGCCGTTGTCGACGGCAAAGGAAAAAACGGCTGCGGCGAGCGCCAGCAACATGATCGGCCGCACGATCGTCCAGCGCGAGGCCCCCGCGGCGTTGACGACGGCAAGTTCGGAATCCGAATTCATGACGCTGAGTGTCTGTGCGACCGCCACCACAAGCGCAAAAGGCACCACGATCGGGATGATGGACGGAAGGATGAGGGCGGCGACTTCGAAGAAGGTCAGCGCCGATTGGCCGCTGTCGGTGACCAGATCGATCTTTGCCAGCACCTGCGTCGTCCATACGATCGCCAGCGTCCACACAAGAGCGGCCATGAAGACCACGAAAGCGCGGCGCATGATGTAGCGTTCAACGACCTTCATGAAGGCTTTTCTCGATTTTTTCGAACGGCATCATGCCGCCGAACAAGGTAGCTGTCCGGCAGCGCCTGCACAACTGGCTCATCAGATGGTCTATCCGGGTTCTGTCCCACATCACGCCCCCCGGCTGGGCGGAGTGTCGGCGGGAATGGATAAGAAAGGGCGAACATCGATGGTTAACAACAAGTTGCGGCAAAAAGCGGGGCCGTGCCGCGACGAATCGTCATCGATTCCATAGGTCATATGGGATGCCAATTCGGCAAAGTCTTGCCAAATGCCGGAAAACGACCAAATGTCGCGCATCGTTTCGAACCGCTTCCCCAAAAGTCGCGCATTCCCTGAAAGCAGGACATGATGAATCAAAGACCGTCGATCGCCTTCGCCAAATTTTCCGGGTCCCAGAGCGCGGTGAACAAGAAGGGCACGGTCTTCGTGCTCGCGGCGGATGAGGGCGGCCTGAGCGACGTCGCCAAGGCCGGTGATCCCGGCAAGACACTGGAGCGGGCTTTTCCCGTGGCTGAGTTCACGGGCAAGTTCGCCAGCACGGTGGAAGTTCTGGCCCCGCAGGGAGCGTCGCTCGACAGACTGGTGGCGATAGGCACCGGCAAGGTGTCGGGACTGGACGAATATGCGTGGTTGAAGCTTGGCGGCACCGTTTCCGCGTCGCTGCGCAAGGCGACCGAGGTAGCGGTGATCCTCGATGTGGTCGGCGCCTCGCCGAGCGCGAAGGACGCGGCAAGCCTTGCCGCGGGCATTCTCCTGCGCAGCTATTCCTTCGACAAGTACAAGACCAGGAAGGATAAGGACGACGGCAAGGCAGAGCCGAAGAAGCCGGTCAAGGTGACCATCCATACCGCCGATCCGGCCGCTGCGAAGAAGGCCTTCGCCGATGCCGAGGCGGTGATCGACGGCGTCCTTCTGGCGCGCGACCTCGTCAACGAACCGGCAAACGTGCTTGGGCCGGTCGAGTTCGCTGCCCGCGCCAAGGAACTCGAGGCACTCGGCGTCAAGGTCGAGATATTGACTGAGAAGGAAATGAAGAAGCTCGGCATGGGCTCGCTGCTCGGTGTCGCGCAAGGCTCGCCACGCGGCGCCCGCATGGCGATCATGCAGTGGAACGGCGGCAAGCCGAAGGACAGCCCGATCGCCTTCGTCGGCAAGGGCGTCACTTTCGACACCGGCGGCAATTCCATAAAGCCGGCCTCGGGCATGGAGGATATGAAGGGCGACATGGGCGGCGCCGCCGCTGTTACCGGCCTGATGCATGCGCTGGCGGCCCGCAAGGCGAAAGCCAATGTCGTCGGTATCATCGGACTGGTCGAAAATGCGGTCGACGGTCATGCCCAGCGTCCCGGTGATATCGTCACTTCGATGTCGGGTCAGACCATCGAGGTGCTCAATACCGACGCCGAGGGCCGCCTCGTGCTGGCCGATGCGTTGTGGTACTGCAACGACCGCTTCCAGCCGAAATTCATGGTCAATCTGGCGACGCTGACCGGCGCCATCATGGTGGCGCTCGGCCAACATTATGCCGGCCTGTTTTCCAACAATGACGAACTGGCCGAAAAATTGTCGGCGGCGGGGCAGGCGACTCAGGAACGGCTGTGGCGCATGCCGCTCGGCGCCGAATACGACAAGCTGATCGATTCCAAGAACGCCGACATGAAGAACATCGGCGGCCGTTTTGGCGGCGCCACCATCGCGGCGCAGTTTCTGCAGCGCTTCGTCAAGGACACGCCATGGGCTCATCTCGACATAGCCGGCACGGCGATGGGGGCGCCGTCGAACGAGATCAACCAGTCGTGGGGTTCCGGTTTCGGCGTCAGGCTGCTCGACCGGCTGGTGCGCGATAACTATGAGCAGTGAACGGGTTCGATCACTATAGGCTGAAGCGATGGCCGACGTTCTGTTCTACCACCTGACCGAATCGACGCTGGAGGATGCGCTGCCAGGCCTCCTGGAGCGCAGCGTCGACCGTGGCTGGCGCGCCGTGGTGCAGACAGGCACCGAGGAACGCCGCGATGCGCTCGACCAGCATCTTTGGACCTTCCGCGACGATTCGTTCCTGGCGCACGCAACCGATCGTGAAGCTCATCCCGGCGAACAGCCGATTCTGTTGACCACCGGCGACGGCAATCCCAACGACGCCAAGATAAGGTTCCTGGTCGACGGCGCGGTGCCGCCTGACCTTGGCGGCTACGAGCGCGCGGTGTTCCTGTTCGATGGCCACGATGCCGCCCAGCTCGAGGCGGCGCGAGGACACTGGAAGGTGATGAAGAGCGCTGGCCACGACGTCACCTACTGGCAACAGACGCCAGATCGCCGCTGGGAGCGCAAGGCGTAGACCAGCCGCTTGTGGCGGATGACACGATCCTACAGTCTTGCCTTGATCCGGTTCTGTTTCCGGGTGACGTAGTCGCCGTGTTTCAATCTCTTGAAAACATACCAGTCGCCATCCGGAGCCTTGCGCTGGTAGATTACTTTGCCAGCCTGGCGGTGCTCGAAGCAGGTCATCGAGCCCTTCACGCCCCAGGAACCGTGCCATTGCGCATGCCAGCACAGCTTGCCGCCGCCGGGAATGAACCACATGCCGTCGCCATAGCCCGACTTGCCTTTGTCGTGGGTCCAGGACTCGAACTGTCTCTGCTTGACGGCAAAGAAGCCGGCGCCCTTCTTGCCCCACAGCCACGAATGGTTCTGATAGATCTGGTAGACGCCTTCGTCAGGAACCGCTGTGGCTTCTTGAGCCTGCTCGGCGATTTTCATCGCCGTCTTGGCTGTCGCAGGAGCCTGGAAGGCAAGAACAAGAACGGAGCAGGCGAATGCCGCTCCAAGATAATTTCCCACTACCCGCTTCACGAAACTTCTCCACAGACTGATTTACGCCACGCCTCAATCCTCATCCCGAACCGCTGGTTCGGGATGGATCACGATCAAACAAGGAGATTGGAAGTCGATCCCGATCGCGTCGGGGTCGATCAGCACGATGCGTCTACGGCAGGACGTGCTGGGTCACCCTCCAGTCGGGCAGACCATAGCCACCCAGCCACGGCCACACTTCCTTCTGGTTGAAGTAGACAACCGAAGTCAGCGCCGGGAACTCCGCGTAGGATTTGCGGGAATCTTCCTGCCATTTCGAGACATAGTCCTGCTTCCCGACATAGCCGAGTTCCGCAACGATGATCGGCTTGTTGAACACTGCAACGCGGTCATAGCCGGGCTTCAGCAGCTCAGCGAAGGTGCGGTCGCGGCCGGTCTCGTCATCATCTTTTTTCTGCAGACCGAACACCGACAGGCCGATGACGTCGACATAGTCGTCGCCGGGGTAGTATTTTTCCAAACCCTCTTCGCCTTTGGGCGACCACATGTACTTGGCTGCGGGGGCAGCTTTGCGGCAGATGTCGACTTCGCGCTTGTAAGCGGAGATCCAGTCCTTGGGAGCCCAGTTAGCCCAGGTGAAGCGGCCGTTCTTGTCTTCCATTTCCTGCGCCCAGCGAATGGTCACCGGGCTCTTCATCTGTCCCACCAGGTCGCAGATCGCCTGCATATTGGCGTCATATTTGCCGCTCAAAATGCCGTCGCGCAATTCGGGCGGGGTGATGCGCCAGTCCTTGGACCAGGTCCACGGCTCAACCGTGATCAGCAGCGAACGGCCGCGCTGCAGCGCATAGACGTCGGCGAGTGGCAGCGTCGACAGATCGACGTCTTCCCAGGGCAGGAACAGCTCTTCGATGCTGGCGCTCTTGTCGGCGCTGAAGTCGCCGTAGGGATCGTAGGATCCGAACGCCGAGGCGGCGCTGCTCGTCTGGACGGGGTCCGTCGCGGCTACTGAGCCAGCGCCTCCTGCCGTGGGGAACGCGGCGCTTCCGCCCAATGCCAGCGCGATTGCAAGTGCTTTTACTGTGGAGTGTTTCATGTCGATCTCCCATGGCCCCAACCTCTTGCGGAAGTTAAGGCTTCGCCCGTGCGCATCGATGCTTGATCGACACGATTACCCAAAACCGATCGGCTCTATTTGGCAGAATCTGCGGGATTTCGGAGCGACCCGTTGGCGGATGTGCGAAACCTGACACAGAGCCACCCAAAAAATTATCTCTCAAGGCCCTATACAGGGGGCGCTCGAGAGAAAGTTCGCCGCGATACTCACAAATTCGCGTCAATATCCCGATATATCATCCCTGGCTAATTTAAGAGCCGGTCGCGACCAAGAGTCAAGTGCAATTAACGGTTGCTTAACCATGTGCGCGCGACATGGTTAACGCTGCTCTCAAAGTTCGATCCTTGCCGGACAGCTTTGGCCCATCGGCGAATTCTCCAGCGCTGAAAAATTTGCGGCTCATCGTTCACGTGCTGGTCGGTGGAAACTGTTCCACCGGACTATCCTTAACCAGTTCTGAAGAACCATAGTTAAGAAATAACTAATTTAGTTGACTCTAAGGATGCCTGAGCGGATTCTGCTGCTGGGTTAGGCTCATCGGCCGTCGTTTGGCTGATGCTCGGGTGGCGGCAGTAAAGTGTATGAGTGTTTCCGCGGACGTGGGGATCATCGGCAGTAAGACCATGCCGAAACGGGGGCGTGGGGCAGCTCCGGGGAAGGCGGCGGAGAAGCCTCCTTTTCTGGTGCCCGTGCTGTCGGCCGCCCAGAAGCGGATCTGGAAGCTGGGACTTGCCTGCTGGTCGGTAACGTTCGGATTTTTCTGGTTCTGGTGGCTGCAGCCCGGGCACATCGAACACGTCATCCCATACATGCTGGCGACATTGACGCTCGTATGGCTGACATTCATGCCGATGTATTTTCTCTTGAACGTGCATGCGATGAAAAAGCCGTCCAGGCTTCACACGATCCCGAAGCATTCGCGTGTCGCGATGGTGGTGACCAAGGCTCCGTCAGAGCCGTTTTCCGTGGTTGCGCGAACCCTCGAGGCAATGCTGGCGCAGGACTGTCCGCATGATACCTGGCTGGCCGACGAGGACCCGTCCGAGGAAACGATTGCCTGGTGCGATGCCCATAACGTCATGATTTCGACGCGGCGCGGGCGGGAAGATTATCACCGCAAGGTGTGGCCCCGCCGGACGCGCTGCAAAGAGGGAAACCTGGCCTTCTTCTACGACCACTATGGTTATGAACGCTATCACTTCGTCGCTCAGATGGACGCGGACCACGTCCCGACACCAACCTATCTCAGGGAAATCCTGGTCGCCTTTGCCGACCCGGCGGTTGGCTATGTATCGGCGCCGAGCATATGCGACAACAATGCCGCTGAAAGCTGGTCGGCACGCGGCCGGCTGTTCCCGGAAGGGATGTTCCATGGACCTTTGCAGTCCGGCCACACGGGCGACGGAACGCCGCTCTGCATCGGCTCGCACTATGCCGTGAGAACCGCAGCGCTCAAGCAGGTCGGCGGCCTTGGCCCGGAACTGGCCGAAGATCACTCGACGTCCATGCTGTTCATTGCGGCTGGTTGGCGCGGTGTGCATGCCATAGACGCCATTGCCCATGGCGACGGCCCGCAGACCTTTGCCGATCTTGTCACGCAAGAGTTCCAGTGGTCGCGGAGCCTGATGACGATCATGCTCGAATACTCGCCCATATACCTTTCCAAGGTATCGCCACGGCTGAAATTCCAGTTCCTGTTTCGCCAGCTCTGGTATCCGCTTTTCGCCGTATTTTCGCTTCTCATGTACATCATGCCGATATACGCACTTCTTACGGGTCAGAATTTCGCCAATGTGACGTATATTGACTTCCTTCTATACTATGCGCCGAATTCGATTTCGCTGATTGTGCTGGTGATGCTGTTGAAGTCCTTCGGGCTGTCGCGCCCACTGACCGCCAAGACGATCAGTTGGGAGGGAATGTTGTTCTCATTCTTCGCTCGTTGGCCGTGGGTGCTGGCGGGCACGCTGTCGTCGATCCGCGATTATCTGACCAAGTCGTTCGTCGATTTTCGCGTTACCCCCAAGGGCAGTGGCCCGAAAAACCTGCTGCCTGCCCGCGTTATTGTTCCCTATGTGGTGCTTGCAATGGGAGCTTCGCTGCCGGTCCTTCTTGTAGACCGCGCCTCGGACGCCACCGGCTTCTACTGGTTCGCTGCCTTCAATGCGTTCGTCTACGGATTGCTTGTGGTCGTGATCATCACCAGGCACCTCGTGGAGAACAAAATTTCGTTGCGTTGCAATGCCGCGAAACTCACCTTGCAGGCCTCGCTCGCTGGCGTTGCGCTCTTCGTCCCGGGCGCCGCGTTCTGTGACCGCGGCCTGGAAGGCATATATGGGCTCCAGCAGGGGGCAGGCGGTATGCGCATCGTCAGCGTGGCCTACCCGGTTTCCGGAGCCGGGCGCGGCGGGAGCGGAACCCGCACATTCCATCTTGACCCCGCCTGGAATCCGCCGCGCTGACGCCGACAGGCGTCCGTGCGCAAACAACTCCCCTGAACCGCGTTTGCCTTGATAGCCGGCCGGCAAGCTGTAGCAGGGCCAGGCACGAGCCCAAAAGGTCAAATTTTAATAATATCCGGTCGAGTGCCGAAAGACCGCGCTCATCATATCGTTTGCATGATATTTAATAAGTCCCCCCTAATATACAGCCCATGATGTGAGTGGCGATGGGTCACTCGCGTGGTGCGGAAAGCAAATAAGAGCAATATATCTCCGCGCTCCAGCGACTTGTATTTCATGGCAGGGGATAGCGATGAACAAAATAATGGAAAGAGGGGCAAGGCTCGGCAAGAAACATGCCTGTGCATTTGCCGCGGTTGCATTGATCTCTATGATGTCCGGTTGCCAAAGCATGGATGCCACCAAGACGAGCTCGATCGGCACCAAGCCCGTGGTTCATTCGCTCGGCCAGAGGGTGCACTACGCCAAGGACAAGCGGCTGCATCTGATCAACCGCAAACCGCTCACCAAGATGACCAACGTGACGCGTACGAGGGAGGAGGCCTATGCGGCCTTCGTGCGGCCGCAGCGGGTCGGCAGGCTGGCGACGGTGAAGGTCTCCTACAGTCTGGGCAATGGCGGCCCGCTCCTGGGTCATTCGCCCTGGATATGTGGTCCGAGCGGTTTCGGCCAGCGCGCCAGCTGCCGTTCGCGTTACTAGACCAGAACATCAGACCTGAAGCGCGGCCGATTTGACCGCTGCCGGGTCTTTGCCGGGGGGGCGCGAGTGGAGGGCGAGAGGTTTGCGCAGACGTTGCGCTTTGCCTCTTGCCCTCCGACCGCCATGCGTTCGTTAGGCGCGGACCTCCGTGGCATTCCGATCAGGTCACGATGCTCGGCCCGGGGCGTGCCAGCCGTCATTGTCGCCGGCCGGCGGCCGTAGCCGCGCGACATAGGCCGATGCTCCGTTCGCCTCGTGATAGACGCGTGCCAGCATTTCCGCCAGCACGCCCGACGTCACCATCTGCACCCCGGCGATGAGCAGGAAGAAGCCGGTGAACAGCATCGGGCGTGTTCCGATGTCTTCGGCGAAAAACAGCTTCAGGCAAAGCAGGTAGGCAAGGATCAGCGAACCCAGCGCGCCAAGCACGATGCCGATGCCGCCGAAGAAATGTCCCGGCCGTGTGCGATAGCGCATGAAGAAGTACATGAACACCAGATCGAGCACGACCCTGAAGGTGCGCGAAATGCCGTATTTGGACTGGCCGTGGATGCGGGCGTGGTGCGTCACCACCTCCTGCGCGATGCGTCTGGGGGTCGTAACCGTGGCCAGCCATGCAGGGATGAAGCGGTGCATCTCGCCATAGAGCTTGACGCTGCGGATGACGTTGCCGCGATAGACCTTGAGGCTGCAGCCATAGTCCTTGAGGCGCACGCCGGTGACGCGCGCGATCAGCGCGTTGGCGATGCGCGAGGGCAGCCTGCGCATGAAAAACCCTTCCTGGCGGTCCTTGCGCCAGCCGACCACCAGGTCGAGATCCTCGCTCAGCAGGCGATAGACCATGCGGGGAATGTCGTAGGGATCATTTTGCAGGTCGCCGTCGATCGTGGCGATGACGTCGCCGCGCGCCGCGTCGATACCTGCCTGCATCGCGGCGGTCTGCTTGTAGTTGCGCACCAGCTCGACCGCATGCACATGCGAGCCGTAATGCGCTGCAAGGCGCCTGATCTCGCTCACCGTCGCGTCGGTGCTGCCGTCATCGACCAGCACGACCTCCCAGGGCTGGTCGTAGCGTTCCATCGCCTGGTGGATCCGTGCCAGCAGCGGCTCGACGTTTTCGGCCTCGTTGTACATGGGGACGACGATGGACAGCGTATGGTTCGGCATTACCGCGCCGTCAGGCAGTCCCGAAGCAGGGATGGGCAATACGTTCATTGGGATGGCTTCCTTGCAGGTCCGACAGCCGGATTTCCCGGCAGCGTCGATTTCGAGGGAAACAGCCAGGCGATCGCACCCGTGGCGATTGCCGAGCAGAAGATGAACAGGTGCAGCGCCAGCGCCGCCTGCAAGCCATTCTTCATCGTGATTCCGGAGGTGAGCAGCGCCGCCGCTGCTCCCGCTTCATAGGTGCCGAAGCCGGCGACGCCTTGCACCGGCAGTATGGCGGCTCCTTCGGCCCCAACGACGCCTGGAAAGGCGGTCGAAAAGGATGTCCCCAGCAGCATTGCCAACAACCATCCCTGCACAGTGAGCTTCAGCGACCAGTTCGCGATCGTCCACCACCAGCCATAGCGCGAGCGCCCGGTTGCTTCGGTGAACACATCTCGGAGCTTGCCGAGCTTCGCCACGATCTTGCCGCGGCCGGCCCAGTCATGCGGCGCACGCGCCCAGCGCGGCAGGTACCAGGCGGCGGCGATCAAGACGGCTCCGCCCGCAATCCTAATCGCCGGATGCAGGCTCGGCCATACAGCCAGGGCCAGCACGCCGACGACGAAGGCGTCCTGCAGCCTGAACCACAGCAGTGAGGCGCTGGCGCGCATGATCGGTATGCCGAAGACCTGGCGCAGGAGCAGGGGAAAGGCCGTCTCGCCGCCGCGAAAGGGCACGACGTTGATCATCGCATTGTGGATCAGAATGACGCGCAGGCAGGCGCCGAAGCGGCCATGCACCTCGTCGCGGAACTCGTCGCAGACGCGCAGCGCACGCAAGACATAGGTGGCGAAGAACGCGATCGTCGCCACGGCGAAAGTGCCGGGCGTGATGCGGGCAAAGGCGTCGCCGACCATGCGCCAGCGCGAGTCGCTGGCGAGCCAGGCCAGCAGGGCCAGCGTCACAATGATCGAAATCGCTCGTTTCAACAATTCCTCCGGTCGCAACCGTCGAATTCCGCCAGCCGTAGAGATATTTGACCTTGCTGGCCGGCTTGTCTCGCTTAGCTTGCTGCGTTGGGCAGGCGAGGGCGGGTCGGCAAGGTCGCTGACCGTCGCCGGATTTCCAACGTTTGCCTGATCCCCAGCCCATAAGCCCAACGGCCTGACCAGATCAAGGCCGGCTGATTTCATAAATCAGGAGGTTGTCCGAATCCAGCCGCTTGGTCCCGATCTTGTTGAGATAGTCGATCACCCCGTCATGATGCTCGATGAACGGCCGTTTCTGACTGTCTTCGGCATCCTTTGCCACGCCGAACCAATCCGCGCCTTGCGTGCGAAGTTCCTCAAGCTGTGCTATCGCGATGGCATCGTCCTCGACGAACCTGGACCACTCCACGTCGCCGCCACCAGGCGGAAACACCCACCCGCGCGCCCTGCTGTAATAGACTGCGACAGGATCTCCCACCTCCGGAGCGATGGCCACGACAAGATCGCCAGGTTGGGCCCTGCGCGCCAGCTCGTCGCCAAGCAACTTTCCATTCATGGCGAAGGGCGCCTTCATCGTCCGGACGAGGGGAAAAGTCGACCAGACAAGCATAGCGGCCGCGATGCAAATCGACCGCAGAATTATCCCAGGAGACGGAACGGTTTTGGCTCCAAGCGTCGCCAGGACGACCGCGCCACGGCCGCAAAACATCGCAAATGGCACATGGAATATATGATAGTTCCATGGATTGGTCGTGATCTCACGTGCCGCAGCGAGATAAACAACAGAGGCCGCTGCAAGCCATATGAAAGGTATGGCCGAAAGAGCGCGTTCTTTCGATTCCGCGACTGGCTGGGGCGGCATCCAGAATCCGACCGCCATCAAAATCATGAACGGATAGCCATAAAACCACCAGACCGACGTGTTCCAAACAGATTTGAAATAGAAATCGTTGTTGAAAAACGTCCAGAATCCAGAATCCCAGATGTATCCGCTGCCCGCGACATGAAAGGGCGGATAGGTTCGCCCGAGATAAATGGCCCAGCTGTAGTAGGCGCCGATGACGAACAGGCTGACCAGTCCGCTTATGAATACTTTGGCCGCATGCTTTCGCCGATTTTGCAAAAGCCAGCAAACCATCAGATAGAATATGACGCCTCCAGCAGCCAAACCCGGTGGTTTTGCAAGCACACCGAGGGAAAAGCTGGCTGTGGCGAAAGGGAGCAGCCACGCGCTGCCTCCCGTCCAGTATTTCGTGAAAAGCCAGACGCCCAAGGTTACTAGAGCCAGCATCGAGGGGTCGGGAAGAAACGAGCTGTCGATCATGATCGCCGCCGGCATCAGCGCATAGGCAAGTGCCGCGGCGTGGGCGTGCGTCTCGCCCCAGCATAACGCCGTTAGTCTGTGCAGTGAAAACACCGTCACCAAGCCGAAAAGGGCCGCAATCATGCGGCCGAACCAGTCGTGCCAGCCAAAGAGTTGGTAGAGTATGGCGGTCAGATAGCTGACGATCTGGAACTCGCGGCCCTGATAGCTTGGCCCGGGCCCGGTCCAGCTGACCTCGGGGAAGAAGATGTTCCAGCTGCGCTGCTGGAAATTGTCGGCCATCATCGCGGTACTTGTTTCGCGCCAGCTGAAGGCATCGACCAGCGGCAAGGTTATGTTGTGGAACCTGAACAGGATCGCAATGAACAGTATCCCCAGCAAGATCGCCATGTTGGGGCTCACGGTATTGCGAGCAGTCGTTTCCCGGACGGTCGACTGCTGCCGGTATTGCTGACCTTCGGCCTGGTTCAATTCCGGGTCGCCCGCCATTTGAAACCGCGTCCTCCCTCACGTCTGCGGATGTTGCTTTTGAGTGCGATTGTCAGAGTTGGGCAGAGCATATGCCACATTTCTTAATTTTGACGACAGCGGGATGCGCACATCTGGAACGGTTGTTGTCCGTCCGCTCGCAAAGGTTGACATCACCGTTCTCGCGACTGTTAAATAGTTCATACGGCTGTCAGAGCGATGATAGTGCTACCTTGGGCAAAACGGGCATGCGAACGCCAATTGTACTGACAGCACTGACCGGATTGCCACCGCATGGTGTCGACGGTCGACGCAAACATTGTCGGTTCGCAACTTGTATGCAACTCATGTTTCTCCTGGCCCTCTGCGGCCAGACGGCGCTTTCGGGAACGGCGCATGCGGCTGCCGCCAAAGACGGCAGACCAGCGGGAACGGTCATCGCACCGGCTCCAACTGCCTACGAGCTGCAGCTTCTTTATGCCGACCGCACATGGATATGGAAAAACGGCGCGGCCTTTTTCGCGCAGGACAATCGACGTCTCCAGGCCTGGACGTCCGGGCAGGACACCACGTCTGTCGCGGAGGGCAGATGGCTGGTGACCAAGGACGGCAAGATGTGCATGGAGCTCGCCTGGCGATCGAAAGGTTACACCGGCGAGCAGCACCGCACCTGCTACAGCCACCGCATTCAGGGCCGGAATATCGAGCAACGCAAGGATCCGGACGGGGAATGGTACGGTTTCAAGCGATCTCCCGAGGATCCTTCCGACGAATACAAGAAATTCGAAGCAGGCGACACCAAGGGCGCGCAGTTCGAAGTGACCCGCAAGCTGGTCGATGCCAAAAAGTAGGCCGCGCTTCCGGCCGCGCTGAGATGGCCTGGCTGTTCTTCCCGTGCGCCTGTCGTGGAACCCGCGAATCGCTTATAGTTGAGTGGCTCGGCAGGCGCTCGGTGCGCCGATCGCATTTAGTCGCATTCAACTGTATCACCCGGACGACAAGACGATGGCCTGCCATACGGTTTTGATGAAATTTAATAATTAGTGATATCTAATATAACGTGTGATGTGCGAGTGGTCACTCATGCGGCGTGGAAGCGGCCCAAGTATAGTATGTCGCAATGCGCCCCTGGCTTATACTTGATAGCAAGGGACAGAGGATGAGAAATTCCGCGAGCGTATTTCGCTCAAGCAAGAATGTCGTATCTATTGCCGCGGCTGTGGCGCTGAGCTCTATGGTTGCAGGTTGTCAAGGTATGGACGCAACTGAAACCGGTTCGGTCCTTATCAGGCCCATCGTCCACCCGGTCCGCAGTCAGCCCGCGGTCCAGCCCGTGCAGGCCAGATTTCTCGTGCGCTCGCTCCGGGCCGACCTTCCGATCCAGATGACAAGCACAATAGGAACCGAAAGTGCCTACGCCTTTGCACCGCCGCAACGGATCAAAGCCAGCACGCCGGCGCCGGTGAACATCTCGTTCAATCCGGGCGATGGCAGCACGTTCTCGGGCGGCTCGCCTTATATCTGCAGCCCTAGCGGATTTGGCCAGCGCGCGAGCTGTCACCCCCGCTATCTCTGACCCGTCGGGCGACGACCGGCGCTGCCGCCCTCACTGGCGGCAGTTTCATGGGCCTGGTCTTCAGTCCGAAAAAGGGAGCGGCCGTCCTGACAATCGTATCGATGTCTGAAAGCTCCGGCACAAAGCCAAGATGTTCGCGTGCGCTTCCCGGGTCGGCGTAGAGCTCCGCCGGATCTCCGGGGCGTCGGCTCCTGAACACTGCCGGAACCGGCCTCGACGTCATTCGGCCGACCGCCTTGACAATCTCCTTGATGGAGACGCCTCGCCCGGTGCCGAGATTGACCGCAAGGCTTCGCCCGCCACCCTCGAGATGCATGAGCGCTTTCAGGTGGGCGCGGGCCAGATCGGTGACGTGGATATAATCCCTTACGCAAGTGCCGTCCGACGTGTCGTAGTCGGTGCCGAAAACCTCGATCGCGTCGATGATGCCCGATGCGGCCATGAGCACTCTGGGAACCAGATGGGTTTCCGGCGAATGCCACTCACCGAGCTCGCCATCGGGATCGGCGCCACAAGCATTGAAATAGCGCAGGATCGCAAATTTCATTCCGTACGCGGACGCATAGTCGCCGATGATCTGTTCGCCCATCAGCTTGGTGCGCCCATAGGGGCTGATCGGATTTTGCGAGGAGGTCTCGCGAACCGGCAACGCCTCCGGCACGCCGTAGGTCGCACAGCTGCTGGAGAAGATGATGTTTTCGATCGAACTCGCGCGTGCGGCGTCGAGCACCGCGATGGTGCCTGTCACATTGGTCGAATAATATTCGGCCGGCTCGCGAACGGACTCTCCGACATAAGCCAGCGCAGCAAAATGGATCACGGCCGTCGGCCGGTGCGTTTCCATCGCCCGCCGCAGTGCATCCCGATCCCGGATATCGCCGACGACAAGCGGCCCCCAGGCGACGGATCTCTCATTGCCGCGGCTCAGATTGTCGAAAACCACCGGCATGTAGCCGGCGGCGGCCAACTGCTTGCAGGTGTGGCTGCCGATGAAGCCGGCTCCACCCGTCACCAGGACCGCCGGCCGGCTCATGAAGCAGCAGCTCCTCTGGCGGTGTGACTTCCGTAGAGCAGGGTATCAAAATACTCGACGGTACGCGCGAGCCCCTGGCTCAAGCTGATTTTCGGCTCCCAGCCGAGATTGGCCCTGGCAAAGGAGATGTCCGGCTTGCGTTGCCTGGGATCGTCGACGGGCAGCGGCCGATGCACGATCTTCGATCGGGCGTTGGTGTAATCGACGACCAGCGTCGCCAGTTCCATGATGGTGAATTCGGCAGGGTTGCCGAGATTGACCGGGTGGGCGGGCGCGCTCGGCGCATTCATCAGCCGGATAAAGCCCTCGATCAGGTCGTCGGCATAGCAGAAGGAGCGCGTCTGCTGGCCGCTGCCATAGACGGTCAGGTCCTCGCCGCGCAGCGCCTGGACGATGAAGTTCGAAACCACACGTCCGTCGTCGGGCTGCATGCGGCGACCGTAGGTGTTGAAAATGCGGGCGACACGAATATCGAGACCATAGGTTCTCGAATAATCGAAGAACAGGGTTTCGGCCGAGCGCTTGCCTTCGTCGTAGCAGGAGCGCGGCCCGTGCGTGTTGACGTTGCCGAAGTAGCTCTCGGGCTGTGGATGCACGAAGGGATCGCCATAGACTTCGGACGTCGAGGCCTGGAATATCTTGGCCTTGTTCTGTCGCGCGAGTTCCAGAAGGTTCAGCGAGCCAAGCACGCTTGTCTTGAAGGTGTGGATCGGATCTGCCTGGTAGTGCGGCGGAGAGGCTGGGCAGGCGAGATTGTAGATCTCGTCGCACTGAAGGTCCGAAGGCAGTGCATCGACGATGTCGTGCTCGATGCAGCTGAAGCTCGGATTGCGCTGAAGGGCATTGAGATTGTATCTTTTGCCGGTGTGGAAATTGTCCAGCGCGACAACGTCGTATCCGTCCCGCAAAAGACGTTCGCACAGATGCGAACCTAAAAATCCCGCTCCTCCGGCGACAAGGGCGCGTCGTCGGCTTTGGCTGGCGTCCTTTTGGCTGCCGGATTCCAGTTTCAGAACCTTGACAAGCTTAGTCATGCTTTCCTCATACGCACCGAACACGCTACCGCCGGGCCGGGACAAAGCATCGCCCGGCCACGTTCCTGAGAACGTGGCAAACCTCCGCATCTGCGGAACCGCCATCACTGATGTGCGTCAATTGTTCTTGGCTTTCGCGAAGCTGGTGCGACTACACAACCTCCGTGCTGCCGCTCAGCATTCTCCGCGCCCCGAAATCGCGATCACACGCCCGGTGTCACCATCGATTGCTCGCCCAAATTGCACATCCCAACGCATCGAAAATATACCTGTGGAAATTATAGTCAACTAAATTAGCAATTCCTTAACCAAATGCGCTCGCGAATGGTTAATCATGAAAGCGGCTACGGCCTCTCGGACCGAAGCATGGCGCACAAGGCAAATCCTGTTTATGAATCAGCATATTGGCTCGATCGACGTCAATATGTTGCCGGACGCGGCAAGCTGTCCCTTGAGGTAGAATCAAAACCTGACAGCAAGAACGGCCAAGAATGAGCCGACAGCAATATTCAGCGCGGCGCGCGAAATACACGGCTTAATTTTTGAGCGCATAGGTAGAACGTTATCGGCATTGTTGCGCAGCCACGCCGCCAAGCTGGTTGCGCTCGCACCCCGCACGGTCCACCTCCAGGGTGGCTGCCGCAACTGGCCATCGCCTTTTGGCCGTCGGGGCGCTATTGGCAAGGTCACGATACGCCATGGTGATGTGAATGCGCTTTCTGTTTGTCCTGATCCTGCTTGTCGGCGCCGGCGTCGGTGTCATCTATCCCTGGGCGATGAGCAATTTCTCCGGGCACGAGATCGGCACCTGGCGGGTCTATGAGCAGGGCCGTTTCAAGCCGCTGACGGTGCCGCTCTCCGGCCGCGATGCGCCGGTGCGGGTGCTGGTCGACCTGACCGCAAGAGCCGAGCGCATCGTCTCGCAGCAGCGCACCGTGCTGACGCTGACCGCCGCCAGCAATGGCCGCACGGTGCTCGCCTCGACGCTGCAGTTCAACCATTCCGACAATCCTCGCCAGGCCAGCCCGCAACTGCCCGACAAGATCTTTCGCGACGAGGCCGGCGTCATCGCGACCGTCAGCCCGGGTCCCTACGTCTTCACCGTCGGACCGGGTGATGCCGACGACATACCGATGCGGGCTGTCGATCTCATCCTGCGCTCCGGCGCAGGCGAGATCGACAGCCGTGCACGGCCGGTCGGCTTCGCGCTGATGGCGATCGGCCTGATCGGATTTTTGCTGACCTTGCGCACTCGAGGCGGTCGGCCGGAAAATCCGAACTCTCAGCCGCCACCGCCGCGCTGGGGCAGGGGCTGATGCATGTCGCCCAAAAGTGTGCAGCGGTTTTGGGACAACGACATGCATAACGGCACAAGACGATGAACTACCGCCACGCTTACCATGCCGGGAATTTCGCCGACGTCGTCAAGCATGTCGTGCTGACGCGCTTGCTCGAGTATCTGAAGCAGAAGGACAAGGCGTTTCGGGTCGTCGACACTCATGCCGGCATTGGCCGCTACGATCTGTCGTCGGCCGAAGCGCAGAAGACGGGTGAGTGGCAAGGCGGCATCGGCAGGCTGATCGATGCCCCGTTTGCCGCGCCGGTGGCAGCACTGCTCGCGCCTTATCTGGAGACAATACGGTCGCTCAACCCTGAGGGTGGCATCCAGAAATACCCGGGCTCCCCGTTGATTGCGCGCCATCTCATGCGCAAGCAGGACAGGCTGACCGCGATCGAGCTGCACCCCAAGGATGCCGCGAGGCTGAGGACGTTCTTTGCCGGCGATTTCCAGGCCCGGATCATCGAACTCGATGGCTGGCTGGCGCTCGGCGCCCATCTGCCGCCGAAGGAGAAGCGCGGCCTTGTTCTCATCGATCCGCCATTCGAGGAAGCGGGTGAGTTCGATCGCCTCGTCGACGGGCTCATAAGGGCGCACAAGCGCTGGCCAGGCGGCATCTACGCGCTCTGGTATCCGATCAAGGACCGCAAGGCGATCATCGCTTTCCGCAAGGCGCTGAAGCAATCGGGCATCCCGAAGCTGCTCGACATCGAATTCGAGATCAGGCCGGCCTCTTTGGAACCCAGCCTCGACGGCAGCGGTCTGCTGGTGGTCAATCCGCCGTTCACGCTGGAGGGCGAGTTGCGGACGCTGCTGCCGGCCCTGCACAGGCTGCTTGCGGTGGGGCGGCCGGCGCACTGGTCGTTGGAATGGCTGGCCGGCGAGCAGGCTTGAGGCGGGCTCATTGACAACCCGGGACCCGCGCTCTTTTGGATCCGGGCATGAACGTGCCAGAGCCATTCCGGTGCCGTGTAAATTCGGCTTTGGTCGAAAAGCAGTTTCAAACTGGGAAACCATTGTCAACGCAACCGCTTGACCGCCGCCGAGCGAATCCGCACAGTGCGCACAATCGACCTTGAGAGGCTGCCATGACTCGCTTCGCCAAATCCGCTCTTGCCGCCCTGATTTCGCTCTGCACCCCGCTTGCCGCGCCTCTCGGTATCGCCCAGACCGTGCAGGCCGCCGATCTTACGGTCTATTCCGATGAAGACAGCGGGGTCTGCGGTCAGCCTTGGGTACTGAACAAGATCACCAGCCGCTTTTCCTATCAGGTGCATCACGTGCCGCATCTGCCGGATGTAGAGATCACTGATTTCCGGCGCATTCACCAGCATCGCTATCTGGCGGCCGACGATACCTGGCCGATCGGTCGCCGTTATTGCGGGGCCACCGTCAGCCTGTCCGACGGCCGCGATCGCACCATCTGGTACCTGATCGAGGAAGGCCAGGGCTTTGCCTCGATCGGCGACAATGTCGAATTCTGCGTCTCGGGCTTCGACCGCTGGATGGTCTACAACGGCCGCTGCCGCATTCTGCGCTAAACCCGGTTTCCCCTTCCAATCTCTTTCGCGCCTGTGGCTTGATCGGCTGCAGGCGTTTTTCGTGCTGCGTTGACAGCTGGCGCGATCCGTCGCATAGATATGAGACAGACCTGTCTCATCACTCGGTATGCGCCATGACACCATCGCCCGTTTCCGATAAGCGCCAGCACGTCGTTGAAACGGCCTACGTGCTGTTCAAGCGCGCCGGTTTCCATGCGACGGGTATCGACCGGATCATCGCCGAAGCCGATGTGGCCAAGATGACGATGTATCGCCACTTCCCCAGCAAGGACGAATTGATCGTCGAGGTGCTCGACTATCGCGCTATGCGTTTCGACCGCCAGCTCGACCGGCTCGCCCAGGAGGGCATTCCGCCGGAACAGAAAATCGGAAGGATCTTTGACTGGCATGCACGCTGGTTCCGCAGCGCCGATTTCCATGGCTGTCTGTTCGCTCATGCATTGGCCGAGTTCGGCGATCCCGGGCATCCGGTTTTCAAGGCCGTTGTCAGGCAGAAGAACGGCCTCAAGCGGCGCATGCGGTCTATCCTCGAAGAGATGATGCCGCGCGGCCGCGCCGAAAGCGTGGCGGCGACACTGCTTATGCTGATCGAAGGTGCGACCTTGCTGGCGCAGATGGGGCCGGCCGACGCCGCCATTCGCGACGCCCGCAAGGCGGCCATGGGCATCGTCGCTGCTTCGCGTAAGTCCCAATGAGCCCGCTGGTCATCGGGCTCGCCTTGTTTGCGGCAATCCTGCACGCAACCTGGAACGCGTTCCTGCGCACGGGGGCCGACAGGTTGTGGACCGTCACCGTCATGAGCTTTTCCAGTACGGCGCTCGCCATCCCCTTAGCCTTCTTCCACGCCCTTCCGGCCGCGTCGGCCTGGTCTTACATTGTGCTCTCGGCCTGCCTGCAGGTTGGCTACAGTTTGTTTCTGGTGGCCGCCTACAGATATGGCGAGCTGGGACAGGTCTATCCGATCGTTCGCGGCAGCGTGCCGCTGCTCGTCACGCTCGGCGGGTTCTTCCTGGCCAACCAGCAGCTCACTCTGCCGCAGACCATCGGTGTCGCGCTGGTCGCGGGCGGCATCATGGGCCTTTCTCTCGGAAGGGGCAGGGCCGCCACGACATCGATACTCTATGCGCTGGCAACGGGAGCGATCATCGCCGCCTATGCGACGGTCGATGCGCTCGGCGTTCGGGCGGCGGGAAACGCCGGTGCCTATACCGCATGGGTGCTGGTGATCTACGGCGCGTTGCTGCCGGCGGCCTTCGTCGCCTGCCGTGGCCGGCTCACAGTCGACCTGGGTGCGCCGGAAACCTGGAAGGCGCTGGGCGGCGGCCTGTTTGCACTTCTGGCCTACGGTGTCGTGGTCGCGGCCTTCGCGCTCGGACCGGCCGGTCCGATCACCGCGATCCGCGAAACCAGCGTCGTCTTCGCGGCCTTCATCGGACGTCTGTTCCTCGGCGAGGTGCTGACGCCGCGGCGGGTCGGCGCCTGCGCCATCGTCGCGCTCGGCGCCATCTGCCTCGGCTATCAGCCGTGACGGAAATGCGCATCGCGCAGTTTCTCGATTTTCCTGATGGCGCCGACAGGTAAACCGGCTAGTCTGGACTCCCGAGAGCGGCATTACCCTCGGGAGTTTTCATGGATCTCGCGACCTCGCTTGCCTTTGCGGCCGCCTTCTTCGTGTTCGCTGCCAGCCCGGGTCCGGACAACATGACGATCGTCGCGCGCACAATCTCCAATGGCGCCGCGTCGGGCATCGCCTACGGTGCCGGCACCGTGGTCGGCATCCTCATCTTCATGACGGTGCTTCGCTATGGTGGAGCGGCCTATCTGGTCTGGACGGGCATCAGGCTGTGGATGGCGGCGCCCGTCATTCCCGAACTGCAGCCCATCTCAGGACGGCGAGGGCTGTTGATGATTTTTGCCACCGGCATCGCGCTCAATCTTGGCAATCCGAAAATGCCGTTGTTCTACATTGCGCTGTTGCCTAGCGTCGTCGGCGCATCGCTCGACGCAGGTCATCTCGGTGTGCTGATGATGGTGATCGTGGCCGTCGAGGTCGTGGTGATCGGCGGTCATGTCGTCCTCGCCGGTCGCGCCCGCAGCCTGTTGCGCACACCAAGGATCGTACGCCGGGTGAACCGCGCGGCGGGCGGTGTGATGATCGGCGCCGGCGTTGCCGTTGTTGCCGCGCGCTGAGCGGATTGCCCAGTCATCACGCTATTTCCTGCGCGCCGCCGCCTCGGCCTGATCGAGGATCTTGCGCAGGAATGCGGCATGGCCGCGGAACGCGCGCCGTCCGCTCGTCGTCGCCCTGACGCGCGTCTGCGGCCGGCGGCCGACGAACAGCTTTTCGATGTCGACATAACCAGCCCTGGCCAGCGTATCGAGATGCGCACCGAGATTGCCGTCGGTGACGTCCACGATGGCTTTCAGCCCGGTGAAATCCAGCGTTTGCCGCCTTTCCAGCATGCTCAGCGCCGCCATGATCCTGAGCCGAGTGCTCTGGTGGATGATTTCGTCGGCACTCATCGATTGGCTCCGGCGCAGCCAAGCCGGAGGCCGCCGACAACCATGCTGCCGCCGTGGCGGACCGTCTTGGCAATCTCGAACGGCGACAGCGCCGCTTGCTCCTGTGCGATCGACATTGAAATGCTCCAGCATGCTGTACAGAATACTCTGCCATGTAGAGTTATCTGTCAATTCACGAGCAGGCCGATCTGCGTTCGTGCTTGACAAGACGATGCACCGATCGGCTGTCGCATTGCAGTATAGATCGTCCGCCTGCACGAGATGATCGCACCGATGAGGCAGCGGTCATGATATCGGCGACCGACGATCGACACGCAAAGCTGCTCGCTGATCTTCGGAGCTTCACGAGAGGAGCGCTTCCGCGGAGTGTGGAGAATGTCGGCGACACATTCTAGCCAATGGTCGAAGATCAGAAGTGAATTTCTGCGACGATCAGCACGATCATGTGCCGATCGTAACCGAAATTTAAGCTGCGAAAATCAGTCTATTGCTTCGCTGGCTAGCAAGCCGCGAGTCAGATATGCATGAGCGCGCCGGGTCATTACGGCCGTCGGCACAAAGGAAGGGGCATCGCATGGCTAAGCAGTCATCCAAAGCGCCGGCGTCCAAGGCACCGGCAAAGAAAGCACCCGCAAAAGCAGCGACGGCAAAGGTCGCAGCTGCAGTGAAGAAAGCAGCACCCGCTGCCAAGCCGAAGGCCGCGGCGGCCAAGGCAAAAGCAGCACCGGCCAAGAAGCCGGCAGCGAAAGCTGCGGCGAAACCGGCAGTGAAGAAGGCGGCACCCGCCAAGGCAGCGGCAAAGCCGGCTGCCAAGGCGGCACCGGCCAAGAAGCCTGCAGCGAAAGCTGCGGCGAAACCCGCAGCGAAGAAGGCAGCAGCACCTGCCAAGAAACCGGCTGCCAAGGCTGCACCAGCCAAGAAGCCGGCTGCCAAGGCTGCTCCGGCAAAGAAGGCTGCGGCAGCGAAATCTTCAGCGCCGGTGAAGAAAGCGGCACCTGCGGCCAAGCCGAAGGCAGCGCCCGCGAAGGCCGGCAAGAAGTAGTCGCGCTTCCCTCGCCGGGGGCGGTGCCGAAACAGTCAAGGGCGGGTGCCTCACAGGGCGCCCCGCTCGTTGTTTAGGCAGTCGGAAGGCGAGAACAGAGGCGGACGGAGGATATCTTTTCGCAGCTCCCAGGACTTCGCCATAGGGCGGAGTCCGGTGGGGCTTTTTTCGTGTCATTCATGCGGGTGATGAAACATCGGCGCGAGGCTCGTCGGTCTTGCCAGTCGGCTGGCGGCTTCGCGCGATCCCGGCAACCATGGTGATGAAGCACCGTCTTCATGGAGCGCTCGCTAAACGGCCCTGGCCGCTGCGTCGCTCTGGCGGCTGGGTTTTCCGCTTCTGGCCATTGCCCGATCGCGCCCGATCGGTCAACACTGCCGGCCTGCAAAACAGGAAACGGATCATGCCCAGACTGCTCTATGCGTCGTCTTCTCCCTACAGTTCCAAGGTACGAATGGCGGCAGCCTATGCCGGCATCGCTGTCGATCTGGTGCCGATCAAGACCGAGGAGAAGCCGGCCGACTTGATGATCGCCAACCCGCTCGGCAAGATTCCGGTTCTGGTGCTCGACGACGGTCGCTCCATCCATGACAGTCGCGCCATCACCCAGCATCTCAACCGTTTGTCGAAGAGTGCGCTTTTTCCACGCAATCCCGACAAGCGGCTCGAGGCGGAAGTGCTGGAGGCATTGGCCGACGGCATTTGCGACTGTGCGCTGTCGATGGTCTATGAACGGCGCACGCGGCCTGAGGGGATGGTCTATCAGCCCTGGCTCGATCGCCAGTGGGCGAAGATCACGGCGGCACTCGACCTGCTCAACGCCAACCCGCCGAAGCTGCCGAAAAAGATCACCGCCGGCCAGATGGCGCTGCGCGCCTGCCTTGGCTATCTCGCGCTGCGCTTTGCCGGGAAATGGGAGAAGGGTCGCGCCCGGCTGACGCGGTGGGCGGCACGCTTCGACGAGAAGTTTCCAGAACTGAAGCCCTGCATTCCCGGTTGACCGCCCATTACCCGAATAGATTTACCCGGAAATCACGCAAGCATAAAAAAAGCCGGGCGCGAGGCCCGGCTTTTTCGTGTCGTGGCTTGAACGACTTAGAACTTCATACCGACGCCGAAGGTGACGCGGTTGTCGGTGGCCTTGACCTTGCCGATGCCATCGAAGCTCTTGCTGCCGAAGTCGGTGTAACGATACTCGACGCGACCGAAGACATTGTCGGTCAGCTTGATGTCGGTGCCGAGACCAGCGGTCCAGCCGAGCAACGTGGCGCGGTCCGAACCGTATACGTCGTCTTCGACCTTCAGGCTTCTTCCGGCGAGACCGCCGGTGCCATAGAGCAGGATTTCGGGGGTCACGGCATAGCCGAGACGGGCTCGCAACGAACCCTCGAAGCCGGCCTTGGAATTGACGCCAGAATCGTCGCCCTTGACGCCGTTGTAGCCGAGTTCGGCTTCAGCGCCGTAGACGAAGTTCTCTTGCTGCCACTGATAGCCGCCGAAGACGCTGCCGACGAAGCCCTTGGTGCCGACGTCAACATTGTCAACACCCAGATCCTTTTCCTTGGTATGGCCGCTGAAGCCATAGCCGACGTTGAGACCGGCGTAGGGGCCGGCCCACGAAGCGACGGGAAGTTCAGCGATCGGCGCAGGTGCCGGCGGCTCTTCCGAAACCACGTCAGCAGCATAGGCAGTTCCGCTGAGGGCGAAGAGCCCGAGCGCAACGGCCAGCGGCCGTGCGAATTTGAGATTGGCTTGCATTGTTCTTTACTCCTTAAGCCACAGGACACAGGCTTGTTTCTCACGATCGCCATCGACCCGTCCGGGGGGGGGAACGGATCTGGCGTTCGTCGGTTCCAAATGTCGTGTCAAAATGCGGCTGAAGCGAACCTGAACTTGGGTCATTCCCCGGCGCAAATGAGGCAGAACCTTGACGTTGCATCTTCGCAACAGCGAAATGGCAGGAACCATCCGGTGCTGCGCTGCACACCGCTTGGTGCAAGGACTCCAGCACCCTATATTGCGGTCGGCACGCCTGAGTCCAGGGCGGGCCAAGATGCCCAAACGGCCGTTTCGCCACAATGCTGCCCAAGGTGCGAACACCATTTAACGCATGCCGGGCCATATTTCGCCGGCACTGCTTTTTCGGGCCGAAATTGAGGATTGACACCATATGAGCAAAGCCACTGTCACGGCGCTGGTGACGGGCGGGGCCAGGCGGATCGGCAGGGCGATCGTCGAGGATCTCGCCGCGCACGGTTTTGCCGTCGCCATCCATTGCAACCGCTCGCGCAGCGAGGCCGATGCGTTGGCTGCCGAAATCATCGCCGGAGGTGGCCGCGCCGCAGTGGTCGCCGCCGACCTGACCGATATGGACGCCATCGATGACCTTATCGGCGAGGCGCAAGCAGCGCTCGGGCCGCTCTCGCTGCTGGTCAACAACGCGTCGCTGTTCGAGGACGATTCGGTTCTGGATTTCGACTGGCGGGCCTGGGACCGGCACTTTGCCGTCCATGTGAAAGCGCCCGCGCTCCTGGCGCAGAATTTCGCCCGGGCACTACCGGCAGGGCAGGAGGGCCTGATCGTCAACATGATAGACCAGCGCGTCTGGCGGCCGACGCCGCGCTACTTCTCCTATGCACTGTCCAAATCGACGCTGTGGACAGCCACCCAGATGATGGCGCAAGCGCTCGGTCCCCGCGTCCGCGTCAATGCCATCGGCCCGGGGCCGACATTGAAGAACGCGCGTCAGGACGACAGCGATTTTGCAGCCCAAGTCGATGGCTTGATCCTCAAGCGCGGCCCGGAATTGCCGGAATTCGGCGCCACTATCCGCTATCTCTGGGAAGCGCGCTCGGTCACCGGCCAGATGATCGCGCTTGATGGCGGCCAGCATCTTGCGTGGCAGACGCCCGATGTGACAGGCATGACGGAATGAGTCCTGTAGACCACAAAAGCAAGCCGCGCGGCGGCACCGACGATCTGCCCCCCGATATCGACCTCGAGGACGAGGCGGTCGAGGAAATCGTTGAAACCGTCGGTCCCGATGTCGCCTTCACCGCCATCGACTGGACGCCGCATGCCGGCGACGCGGAAGGCATGATCGGCGCCGAGGTGATCCAGACGCTGGTCAAGCGGCTGCCCAACGCGCCCGGCGTCTACCGCATGATGAACGCTGCCGGCGATGTGCTCTATGTCGGCAAGGCACGCAGCCTGAAGAAGCGCGTCACCAACTACGCGCAAGGCCGCTTCCACACCACCCGCATCGGCCGCATGGTGCGCGAAACGTCGACGATGGAGTTCGTCGTCACCCGCACCGAGATCGAAGCGCTGCTGCTCGAAGCCAATCTTATCAAGCGCTTGCGGCCGCGATTCAACGTCCTGATGCGCGACGACAAGTCGTTTCCCTATATCCTCTTGACCGGCGACCATGTCTCGCCGGGCATCTACAAGCATCGCGGCGCGCGCTCGCGCAAAGGCGATTATTTCGGTCCCTTTGCTTCGGCCGGTGCCGTTGGCCGCACCATCAACTCGCTGCAGCGCGCCTTTCTGCTGCGCAGTTGCACCAACTCGTTCTACGAGAACCGCACGCGGCCATGCCTGCTTTATCAGATCAAGCGCTGCGCCGGTCCCTGCACCGGCGAGGTCTCGCACCAGGACTATGCCGAGCTGGTCAATGAGGCGAAGGACTTCTTGTCCGGCCGCAGCCAGAAGGTGAAGACGGAAATCTCGGCCGCCATGCAGCAGGCGTCGGAAGCTCTCGATTTCGAGCGCGCCGCGATCTATCGCGACCGGTTGGCGGCCCTGTCGCATGTGCAGAGCCACCAGGGCATCAACCCGGCGACCGTCGACGAAGCCGATGTCTTCGCCATCCATCAGGAAGGCGGCCAGGTCTGCATCCAGGTGTTCTTCTTCCGCACCGGCCAGAACTGGGGCAACCGCGCCTATTTCCCCAAGGCCGATCCGGCGTTGGAAGCAGCCGAGGTGCTGGGCTCGTTCCTGGCGCAGTTCTATGACGACAAGCCGACGCCGCGGAACATTCTTCTGTCGCATGGCGTCGAGGATCAGGAATTGCTGGCCGAGGCGCTCTCCACCCGCGCCGGCCGCAAGGTCGCAATCTCCGTGCCGCAGCGCGGCGAGAAGAAGGACCTGACCGACAACGCTTTGCAGAATGCCCGCGAAGCGCTCGGACGCCGGCTGGCTGAAACCTCCACCCAGGGACGCCTGCTTGCCGGTTTCGCCGAGACATTCGGCCTGCCGAAGCCGCCAGTGCGCATCGAGGTCTACGACAATTCGCACATCATGGGCACCAATGCCGTCGGCGCCATGGTCGTTGCCGGACCGGAGGGGTTCGTGAAGAACCAGTACCGGAAATTCAACATCCGCTCGACCGAGATCACGCCTGGCGACGATTTCGGCATGATGCGCGAGGTGATGGAACGGCGGTTTTCGCGGTTGCTCAAGGAGCATGGCGATGTCCCGGCTGGGGATGCAGCCGACGGTTCGGCAGACGATATGGAGGACGATATCTCCGGCAGCTTCCCGGCCTGGCCCGATGTCATCCTGATCGACGGTGGCCAGGGCCAGATGACCGCGGTGCGCAAGATCCTCGCCGATCTCGGCATCGAGGACCGCGTGGTTGCCATCGGCATCGCCAAGGGCCAGGACCGCGATGCCGGCCGCGAGCGGTTCTTCGTCAAAGGCAGGGACTCGTTTTCCCTACCGGTCCGCGACCCCGTGCTCTATTTCGTCCAGCGGCTGCGCGATGAGGTTCACCGTTTCGCGATCGGCTCGCATCGGGCTCGCCGCAAGAAGGAAATGGTCAAGAGCCCACTTGATGAGATCAGCGGCATCGGTCCCGGCCGCAAGCGGGCATTGCTGCTGGCATTCGGCACCGCCAAGGCGGTCAGCCGCGCGGCCATCGAGGATCTGCGGAAAGTCGACGGGATTTCCGAGCAGGTGGCGAAACTGGTCTACAATCACTTCCACGAGAGTTGAAAAATCTGGCACTTTCATCTGGCCTGTCGAATCTGGCCTGTTGACCCCCCACATTCGCTTCTGATTTGAGTAGGCAGGCAGAAAGAGTTTCCCGGATATGGCCAAGCGCGCGTTCAACCTGCCCAACATGCTCACCTACGCCCGCATCGTCGCGGTGCCGATGGTGGTGCTGTGCTTTTTTCTCGAAGGACATCTGAAGTCGAGCGACTTTGCCCGGTGGTCGGCGCTGATCATCTTCCTGCTCGCCTCGATCACCGATTATCTGGATGGCTATCTGGCGCGCGCCTGGCAACAGACCTCCAACATCGGCAAGATGCTCGACCCGATCGCTGACAAGCTGCTGGTCGCCACCTGCCTGCTGCTGCTGGCTGCGGACACCGATCGCCATGCGGGCATTGCCGGCTGGTCGTTGTGGGCGGCGATCATCATCCTGTGCCGCGAAATCCTCGTCTCGGGCCTGCGCGAATATCTGGCGGCGCTGAAAGTCTCGGTGCCGGTGACGCAGCTGGCAAAATGGAAGACCGCCATCCAGATGGTCGCCATAGCGTTCCTCTTGGCCGGACCGGCCGGCGACAAGATCTTTCCGCTGACCACCCAGACCGGGCTGGTGCTGCTGTGGATCGCGGCGTTGGTCACACTCTACACCGGCTACGACTATTTCCGCGCCGGCCTCAAGCACATCATGGACGAGTGAGATGACGACCCGGCTCATCTATTTTGCCTGGGTGCGCGAGCGCATCGGCATGCCCGAGGAAGACGTCGACTTGCCGGCTGGCATCGAGACGGTCGCCGATCTCCTGCGCTGGCTGAAATCGCGCGGCGAGGGCTACGAGCACGCGCTGCAATATCCTGACGTCATCCGTGTCGCTATCAACCAGGAGCATGTCGAGCACCGCGAGAAGATCGCGGGCGCCCGCGAAATCGCGCTGTTCCCGCCGATGACCGGGGGCTGAAATGACCGGCGGGATCATACCTGTCGTGCGCATTCAGCGCCAAGATTTTGACGTCGCGGCCGAAATCGCCAGACTGACGCAAGGCCGCGCCGATATCGGCGCCGTGGTGAGCTTCTCAGGCCTTTGCCGCGACGAGCAGGGCGCGCTCTCAGCGCTCGAGCTCGAACACTATCCCGGTATGGCCGAAGCAGAAATCGCCCGCATCGCTGCTGAAGCGGTCGAGCGTTGGCCGTTGCAGGGGCTCACCGCCATCCACCGCCACGGGAAGATCGCGCCCGGCGAGAGCATCGTGCTGGTGGTGGCAGCCTCCGCGCACCGCCATGCGGCGTTCGAGGCGGCGAATTTTCTCATGGACTATCTCAAATCGCGCGCGCCCTTCTGGAAGAAGGAGCATCGGGCTGACGGCTCGGAGGGTGGCTGGGTCGAGGCCAAGGAAGCCGATGCAACGGCCGCGCAACGCTGGAAAGCGTCCGAATAAGATCCGCCGCAGCCATGCATTGACCGCAATCCTTTGGCCAATTGGCGGAATTGGTCAGCCTGGGCATTGGCAACCCGTGGCATTGGCAGCCCAGGGCATTGGCAGCCCGGGGTGAGGGAGATGGTCATGCTGGACAGGATCGCGGAGTTCTTCATCTTCGGTTTCGTGCCTCTGGTCGTCGGCATATTGGCCGTTCCTGAGCAGTCTGTTGCCGCCGAAAAGGCAGTGAGAGGCGAAGTGATCTATCGCGAGCGCATTGCCTTGCCGCCCAGTGCCGTGCTCTCTGTGCAACTTGCCGATGTGTCGCTGGCCGATGCGCCGGCCACCATTATCGGCGAGCAGAAAGTGAAGCCGACCGGCCAGGTGCCGATCAGCTTCGAGATCAAATTCGACCCTTCCGTCATCCGGTCGCAGATGACTTACGCGTTGCAAGCCCGCATCACCGTCGACGACAAGCTCCTGTTCATCTCCGATATGCGCCATCAGGTCGATCCGCTGACCGACGTGCCGCAGACCATCATGCTGAAGATGGTCGCCCCGAACGCCGAGCCGACGGTTTCGGTCTTCGACCAGCTCTGGCTGGTCGACTATGTCGACGGCATCGGCGTCATCGCTGCCCCGCAAGCGACATTCAGGGTCAGCGAGGCCGGCAAGGCGGGCGGCAGCGGCCCCTGCAACACCTATTTCGCCACCGCCAAGGTCAATGGGCAAACGATCGTGATCGGAGACATCGGTTCGACCTACAAGGCCTGTGCGCCAGAGGTGATGGCCGAGGAAAAGGCGCTGTTCGATGCGCTGGCCAAGGCGGCGTCATACCGCGTCGAGGCCGGCAAGCTCATCATATCAGGCAAGGATGGCCGCGAGATCCTGCGCTTTAGCGCGGCGAGCTGACCCCCAACGAAAAAGGCCGGCGAAACGCCGGCCTTCTTTTTACGGAATCCAAGGTCTGGATCGTCGGCTCAGCCGACGATCTCGGTGTCCGAGAACCAGTACTTGATCTCTTCTGCCGCGGTCTCCGGTGCGTCGGAGCCGTGCACGGAGTTTTCGCCGATCGACAGCGCATGAACCTTGCGGATGGTGCCTTCGGCGGCGTTGGCCGGGTTCGTGGCGCCCATCACTTCGCGGTTCCTGGCAATGGCGTTCTCGCCTTCCAGCACCTGGACGACGGTCGGTGCCGACGACATGAATTCAACCAATTCGCCGAAGAAAGGACGGTCCTTGTGGACGGCATAGAAGCCTTCCGCTTCGCGGCGGCTCATCCAGACCCGGCGCGAGGCGATGACACGCAGGCCTGCCTCTTCCAGCATCCTGGTGATGGCGCCGGTGAGATTGCGCCGGGTTGCGTCCGGCTTGATCATGGAAAATGTGCGTTCGAGCGCCATGGGTCGTCCTTGTCTGAGAATGGAATTGAGAGTGGCGGGCTCTATACAAGCCGCCCGGCCCATTGCCAAGGGCCCCCGATCAGACGGCTGCACAGCAACGCTTTGCTTGCTATAGTCGCGTGCCGGCGCCGCGCTGAGGTCGGGCCGTATGGAGACAACATGACCATGACAGACGATCGTCAGGAACGCATTCGCAACCGTGCGCACCAGATCTGGCTGCAAGAGGGCCAGCCGGCTGGACATCATGAGCGCCATTGGCATCAGGCGGCGGCGGATGTCGACCAGGAGGACGCCACGGACAAGTCGGCAGCCAAAAAGCCAACCAAGAAGGCAGCTGGCGCCGCCAAGCCAAAAGCCGCCCCCAAGGAGGCAAAGGCTGCCACGAAGGCCGGCAAGCCAAAGAAGGCGGCCAAGTAAGTTACTGCTTTACGGCGTCAAGCCGCGGCGGCGACCTTTCGCCCCAGCCCGCCATGCAGGTCGAGGCAGCGGGCGAACCACTGCGCCACCACGTCGCCGTCGTCGAGCAATTGGTAGGGCGAGGCTATGCGCGCCCATTGCAAGGCGCCGAAGACGATATAGTCGCCAAACAGCGGCGCCGCGCCGCCGATGAACGGCTGATAGAAGAGCATCGAGCGCAATGGCTCCAGCGAGGCTCTGAAAGTGCCGAGCCCGGCCTCCCTGGCGGCCGTCACCTCCTCCAGCCTCTTGCCAAGACGCTGCTCCCGGCTTTGGCGGAAATAGACGGCGTTTTCCGCGTCCTGCATGGCATGAAGGTCCATGATGGCCGCGGTGGTCACGTAGGGATGAATGGTCACTTGCGACCAGCGTTCGATGAAGCGCGCCATCGCCTCGCCGCCTTCACCGCCAAACAGCGTCGGCCGGTCCGGATAGGCTTCATCGAGATAGAGCGCGATGGCGAAAGAATCCGCGAGGACTGTCTCGCCGTCGCGGATCACCGGAACGGTTTTCGAAACGCCGCCCTCGACAGCGGGCACCTCGAGAAAGCGCGTCGGTACGGTTGATATGTCGAGCCCCTTGTGGGCAAGCGCCATCGCCACCTTCCAGCAATGCGGGCTGAACGGACGTGTGCTGTCGCGTCCGACGAGATCATAAAGCAGAATGGTCATTGGCGGCGGCTCCCGTGCGGGTTAGGTAGGCCCCGCATCGACGCGAGCCGAGGGAAGCCATGAGACAGCATTTCATGATGTTTGCGGCCTATAATCAATGGGCCAACGGTCGCATCTATGATGCCGCCGCCGAACTCGATGATGAGGAATTCAACCGCGATGTCGGCGCCTTCTTCGGCTCGATGATGGGCACGCTCAACCACCTTTTGACTGCCGACCGCATCTGGATGAAGCGCTTCACCGGGGAGGGCGACGCGCCGACGACACTGGACGCTATCCTGCATCGGGGGTTGACCGGCCTGCGGGCGGCGCGTGAAGCCGAGGACAGGCGGATCATCGATTGGGTCGGCGGCCTCAATGACAAGGCGTTGACGGGCCGGTTCACCTACATGACCGTCTCGGACATGCGCACCGTTTCGCAAAGGCTGGCGCCGGCGCTGGACCATGTCTTCAACCACCAGACCCACCATCGCGGCCAGGCGCATACGATCTTGACCATCCTGGGACGGCCAAGCCTGGGGTTGGACCTGATGCTTTTCCAGCGGACCGAGGAGGGCAGGGCTTTCGCCTGATCCGGTGGCGTTTGCGTAGTCAGTCCGAAGGTTGTGCCGGCCGTCGCTGCATTTTGTGCTGCAGCATCGTCTTTGCATCAGTAGGCACCGGATGGATTCAGGCAGCCGTCGAAGCCTCGCCCCTGATTTCGTTGTCCAACTGGGACTGGGTCAGGGCCGCTTCCGCCATGACCCACTGCTTGAACAACTGGACCTTGCGTGCGGCAAGGCCTTTCAGCGGAGAGACAAAATACCAGCCAGCCGTGTTCGGATGATGGACGGCGAAGGGAGCCACCAGCCTTTCGGCGCGGATGTCGCTGGCCATATAGGCACGGTTGGCCACCGCAAAGCCCATCCCGGAATTGGCTGCCTCGTAGGACATCATGCACGAGTCGAAATAGATGCTCTTGGTCTCGCTGAGCACGAAGCTGGCGCCGGCGAAACCAAGCCAGGACTGCCAATTCTGGGTGCAGGTGTCGGAATGCAGCAGGGTGAAGTGCTTGAGGTCGTCCGGTGTCACCTTCGACAGCCGCTTGTCGCCGAGGACTTCGTGGAACAGCTTGCGGCTGCACACCGGTGTCAGGTCTTCGCGAAACAGCAGATCGGACTGCAGCCCGTGAAAGTGACCGTCGCCATAACGGATTTCGAGATCGAATTCCGAGGCCGTGAACTCATGCGTCGCGTACGAAGTCGAGACCCGCATCACGATATCGGGATATTGCTGCTGGAACAGCGGCAGGCGCGGAAACAGCCAGCGTGCCGCAAAGGTCGGCAGCACCGATATTTTTAGCACATGCTCCTGCGATTGTCCGGTCGCTTCCATGCTGGCGGCCACGATTCGCTCCAGCGCCTCGCGAACGCGCGAGACATAGGTCTCGCCCTCCGGCGTCAACGACACCGCATTGCCGCCGCGCTGGAAAATCTTGAAACGAAGCTGATCCTCCAGGCTTTTCACGCGCTGGCTGACCGCTGAAGCGGTAATAAACTGTTCTTCACCGGCGCGCGTGAAATTCCCGTGCCGCGCAGCACTTTCGACGATTTTCAGCGAATTGAGGTTGACCTGACTGAGCAGACGCACGGTTTCGACCTTAAGCTTGGCTTACACTAGCACCAGCATTCCTAATTTTACAGGGGTGGGTGAATTAATCGACTGTTTACCAAGTGTTGCCCCCATCCTGGAGAAGTACAATGAACGCCCACACCATTCCCGAACTGCGTTATGCGATGAGCCGCGAAGCCATTATCGGCCATGAAACCGCCTGGAAAGTGTCGAGTTTCGGTGTCGCGCAATATCTGCACGGCTATGACCCGGCACTGCTTGCCGCGATCGAGGAGGCTGCCCTGAAGCTCAAGGCCAGCCATGCCGTGCACAAGCACCTCGATCTGACCTTCATCACCGGGGCCGACCGTTACATCCCCGAGATCAGGGAATTGCTGCATGACAAGCTGCGCCTGGAGCGGCTGTCCGACATGATGGGCACCAAGCTGGAGCCCTATCCGCTGTCGATCGTCGGCTCGACGGTCACCTTCATGAATCCAGGGACGGCGCCGTGGAGTGGCATTGCGATGGCGTTCCGGTCACCGAGCTCATTCCGCTGTCGATCAGCAATCCGCTGGTCGGCGGCCACCTCGAAATCTATTGCGACGACTCCGAAACCGGCCGCGCCATTCTCGAATCCGGCCGCGAGATCCCGCGCAACAGTGTCATGCGCATCGATCACAAGATGAACTACGCGACGCTCGGCCAGTTCCTGGGCGTCCTGCATCGCACCGCGCCGATCCGGTTCGGCGAGCGCGTCACGCTGGTGCTCAACCAGCGCTCGGTGGCCAAACCCTATGTCGACGACAACAGAATGTTCTATCTCGCCGCCGACAATGACCACGACCGTGAGTGGGTCAGCGAACTGGCCGAAGATGTCTGGACCAACCAGCTCCCGGCCTACCGTCGGTTCGAGGCGGAGCATCCCGTGCCCGCCGCCGTCGATGCTCCGGTTCCGGGCGGAGCCAGGGAATCATGATAGTGAACCATGATCCCGAAAAGTCGGAACCGGTTTTCGGACAGGATCATGGTCGAACAGCAAAATAGAATCCCATGCCGATTGTTTCGGCAGGGATCCGGCTCGATATCCGCGTTGGTCTTCGCTGCCGGTGCGGTGGCGTTGTGGTCCACCAATGCCCTGGTCGGCAAATCCCTGCTGACCGGCCACCCGGTGTCGCAGGTCCAGTTCCTGCAATTTGCAGGCGCTGCACTCGTCTTCGCCGCCATCCGATTGATGAGCCGGGCCATCCGATTGATGAGCCGGGAAAGAGTAGCACCGGTCACGGCCGGGGCGGCGCTCATCTCTCTCGCGGTCGGCTTCATCGGCCTGGTCGGCACCATGGTGCTGCAATACATCGCCTTCGCTTCGATGCCGGTGATCGAGGCCAATCTGGTCGCCTACACCTGGCCGTTGATGGTCGCGGCGGCAGTCATTGCCTTGGAAAATCCGCGGCGTCCGGCACTGTTGGGTCTCGCCGCGGTGGTAGGCTTCATCGGCGTCGCGCTGGTGATTTCGGGAGGGCGCAACCAATCCTGGCTCGACGGCGATCTGGTCGGGTATCTCGCCGCATTCGGGTCGGCGCTGTGCATGGCCTTCTATTCGATCATGGTGGGACGGGTCGCCACCCCAGCCGATCGCCTGTTGCTGCCCTCATCGTTGATCGGCGTCGCTTTGACGTTTCTGTGGTGCGCTCGCGACGGTTTCACCTGGCCCATCGGCGCGGACCTGGCTCTCGGCCTTTATCTCGGCGCCGGTCCGATGGGCTTGGGCTACTATTTCTGGTCGCGCGCCTTGAAGCTTGAAGGCAGCGGCAGGGTCGCGGTGGTCGCCTATCTCACGCCGATCGCCTCGACCCTGCTTTTGACCTTGTCCGGCGAACGGCTGACGGTGACGGCCATTGTCGGAGCCATTCTCGTCATCGGCAGTTGTGTCGCGGTCGGTGTGGAACGTTCGGAGGCCGAAAACCATGTTTGACGAGAATGAGCGTCTGGCCATTCAGGAAGCGCATTGGCTGATCGACGAATTCGGCGTCGAGGCACCGCTTTACGCCGCGATGAGGGCCGAAAAGGCGATAGAACAAAAGGATTTGGCGCGCTGCGCCCGCTGGAAGCGTATTCTGGAGATATTGGACGAAAGTCCTGCCGCTAAGTCTGCTGGTTCCAAGTATTAGATTTTCTAATTTGCACGGCGTCGATTTCGCATGAATGCTATTTTGGCCGATTCTTCATTCTTTTATGAGACTTGGCGGTCCGTTGGGGGACGCGGTTAAAGAGATACATCGACACAAGTCTTCGCTGGGGTGGAGGATTTTGTCGCAAATAAGGTGAAAGAATTGTCAAATATCGATGATAAGACCGTTATCGAGCTGACGGCCGATATTGTCTCGGCCTATGTAGGCAACAATCCCCTTCCGGCTTCCGGCCTGCCTGAGTTGATTGCCAGCGTCAGTGCTTCGGTTCGCAAGCTCGCTGGTGCAGTTGTCGCGGAAACTCCAAACCTGGTTCCGGCAGTCAATCCGAAGAAGTCGGTGTTTCCCGACTACATCATCTGCCTTGAGGACGGAAAGAAGTTCAAGTCGCTCAAGCGGCATCTGCGGACCGACTACGGCCTAAGCCCGGACGACTATCGGGCCAAATGGGGCTTGCCGCCGGACTATCCGATGGTTGCGCCGAACTACTCGGCGACGCGATCGGCGCTGGCAAAGTCGACGGGACTTGGCCGCAAGCCGGCAGCAGCGCCGGCCGCTGTCGCCAAGGCAACGAAGCGCAAGGCGACTGCCTGAGAGCAGGCAAGCCACCGTTCGGCTGCTTTGACGGCGCCCTCGCGGGCGTCGTTTCGAGGCCTTGTGCGGCCAACTGGCCCGCAAGGCCTTGCGAAGCGTTGATGTCCGGTGCAAAAGCGCGGCCATGCTGATCATCAACGACCTATCGCTCCGCATGGCCGGACGCCTGCTTCTCGACCATGCCTCGCTGACCTTGCCAGCCGGCACCAAAGCCGGCCTCGTCGGCCGCAACGGTACCGGCAAGACGACGCTGTTCAAGGCCATTACCGGCGATTTCCCGTCCGAGACAGGCTCGATCAGCCTGCCGAAGAGCACCCGCATCGGCCAGGTGGCGCAGGAAGCGCCAGGCACCGAGGATGCGCTGATCGAGATCGTGCTCAAGGCCGATCTCGAACGCACGGCGTTGCTCGAAGAGGAAAAGACGGCGACCGATCCGCACCGCATCGCCGACATCCATATGCGGCTGGCCGACATCGACGCGCACTCAGCCGAATCCCGCGCCGCCACCATTCTCGCCGGCCTCGGCTTCGATGACGCTGCGCAACGGCGTCCGGCCTCCTCCTTTTCCGGCGGCTGGCGCATGCGCGTGGCGCTCGCCGCGGTGCTGTTTGCCGAGCCCGATCTGCTGCTGCTCGACGAGCCGACCAACTATCTCGATCTTGAAGGCACGCTGTGGTTGGAAAACTACGTGTCGAAATATCCGCACACCGTGCTTTTGATCTCGCACGACCGCGACCTGCTCAACCGCGCCGTCAACTCGATCGTTCACCTCGACCAGAAGAAGCTGACCTTCTGGCGCGGCGGCTACGACCAGTTCGAGCGTCAATACACCGAACAGAAGGAATTGCAGGAGAAGGGCCGCGTCAAGCAGGAAGCCGCGCGCAAGCACATGGAATCCTTCGTCGAACGGTTCCGCGCCAAGGCCTCCAAGGCGAGACAGGCACAGTCGCGCATCAAGGCACTGGAAAAGATGAAGCCGATCGCGGCCCTGGTGAACGACTCGGTGCGGCCGTTCTCCTTCCCCGAGCCGGTGAAGACGGTGGCCTCGCCGATCGTGGCGCTGAACAACGTCAATGTCGGCTACACCGAGGAGCAGCCGATCCTTAAGAAGATGACGCTGCGCATCGACGCCGACGACCGCATCGCGCTGCTCGGCGCCAACGGCAACGGCAAGTCGACCTTCGCCAAACTGCTGTCCGGCCGGTTGAAGCAGGAGAGCGGCACCATGACGGTGGCGCCCGGGCTGAAGGTGGCGATCTTCGCTCAGCATCAGCTCGACGATCTGCGGCCGGACGAAAACGCCTACGAGCATGTCCGCCGGTTGATGCCGGAGGCGCCGGAATCGAAGGTGCGCGGCCGCGTCGCCCAGTTCGGCCTCACGACCGAGAAAATGAACACCGCCGCCAAGGATCTTTCGGGCGGCGAGAAGGCGCGGCTGCTGATGGGCCTGTCGGCCTTCGAGGGGCCGAACCTGTTCATCCTCGACGAACCGACCAACCATCTCGACATCGACAGCCGCGAATCGCTGATCCATGCGTTGAACGAATTCCCTGGCGCCGTCATCCTGATCTCGCATGATCGCCATCTGCTCGAGGCAACCGCCGACCGGCTGTGGCTGGTCAAGGACGGCGCGGTCAACCCCTATGACGGCGATCTGGAAGACTACAAGACGCTGGTCACCGGCGTGTCCGGCGACCGCCGCGGCAAGCGCGAGGCGGAAAAGGCGTCAAAGGCCGACCGCCGTCGCGATGCGGCGGCACGCCGCGCCGCCTTCGAGCCGCTGGCCAAGGAAATCCGCGCCACCGAAGCGCTGATGGACCGCATCCGCAAGCGCATCGACGGCATCGAGGACGAACTGTCCAATCCGGCGGTGTACGAAAAGGATCCCTCGACAGCGACCCGGCTGGCCAAGGAGCGCTCGCAACTGGCCCAGACGCTGGCCGGCCACGAGGAAAAGTGGCTGTCCATGTCGGCAGAGTATGAAGAAGGCACGGCGGAGTGATTACGCAATCTCCCCACAAGTGGGGAGATTGGCTAATCATCTGGCCCTACACGCGCCCTTTGAAACCCGCTAGTCTTGCCGCATGAACCAGCACGCCAAGCTTCGCATCGGCCATTCGGCCTGTCCGCATGATTGTCCTTCGACCTGCGCGCTCGAGGTCGAACTGCTCGACGGCAATCGGATCGGCCGCGTCCATGGCGCCAAGTCCAATAGCTACACCGCCGGCGTCGTCTGCGCCAAGGTTGCGCGTTATGCCGACCGCGTCCACCATCCCGACCGTTTGCTGAAGCCGCTGATCCGCGCCGGCGCTAAGGGCGACGGCACCTGGAAGGAAGCGAGCTGGGAGGCCGCGCTCGACCTCGTCGCCGAAAAGTTCATTGCGGCCGAGGAGAGGTACGGCTCGGAGACGATCTGGCCCTACTACTATGCCGGCACGATGGGGCTGGTGCAGCGCGACGGCATCGACCGGCTGCGCCACGCGAAAAAGTATTCCGGCTTCTTCGGGTCGATCTGCACCAATCTCGCCTGGACGGGCTGGATGATGGGGGCCGGCGCCTTGCGCGGGCCGGACCCGCGCGAGATGGCGAAATCCGATTGCGTGGTGATCTGGGGCACCAATGCGGTGGTGACCCAAGTCAACGTCATGACCCACGCCATCAAGGCGCGCAAGGAGCGCGGCGCCAAGATCGTCGTCATCGACGTCTACGAAAACGCGACGATGAAGCAGGCCGATCTTGGCCTTGTGCTGAAGCCAGGCACCGATGGCGCGCTGGCCTGCGCGGTCATGCATGTGCTGTTCAAGGAGGGCATGGCCGACCGCGCCTATCTCTCGAAATACACCGACGACCCGAGAGGGCTGGAAGCGCATCTCGAGACGCGCACTCCGGCGTGGGCGGCCGGGATCACGGGCCTGACGGTTGCCGAGATCGAGGCCTTCGCCCGCCTCGTCGGCACGACCAAGAAGACCTATTTCCGCCTCGGCTATGGTTTTGCACGCCAGCGCAATGGCGCCGTCAACATGCATGCCGCCTCGTGCATCGCGGCTGTCACCGGCAGCTGGCAATATGAGGGCGGCGGCGCCTTCCATTCCAATTCCGGCATCTTCAAGCTCAACCAGGATGTGCTCGAAGGCACCAGGATGCGCGATCCCTCGATCCGCTATCTCGACCATTCGCGCATCGGCCCGGTGCTGACCGGTGCCAGCGATGCGCTCTATGGTGGCCCGCCGGTGACGGCGATGCTGATCCAGAACACCAATCCGGTGAATGTCGCGCCGGAGCAGCGGCTGGTGACGCAAGGCTTCCTGCGCGACGACCTGTTCACTTGCGTGCACGAGCAGTTCATGACCGACACGGCCAAGCTTGCCGACATCGTATTGCCGGCCACGATGTTCCTCGAGCACGACGATGTCTACAAGGGCGGCGGCAACCAGCACATCACGCTTGGCCCCAAGCTGATCGAGCCGCCGGAGGGACCGCGCACCAACCATTTCGTCATCGAGCAATTGGCTGATCGCCTCGGTGTCGCCGACCGTCCGGGTTTCGGCCTGACCGAGCAGCAGCATATCGACATCATCCTGGGCAAGCGCGGGCTGGGCAGTTTCGAAAGCTTGAAGCAAGACAAATGGGTCGACCTGCAGCCGGATTTCGAGGCAGCACACTTCATCAACGGATTTGGCCACGCGGATGGAAAATTCCGCTTCCGCGCCGACTGGACCGGGCAGGCGGCGCCCAACCGGCCGCCCAAAAGCATGGGCCTGTTCGGCCCGGTGGCGCGGCTGCCGGAATTCCCCGACCATGTCGACCTGATCGAGGTCGCCGACGAAGCCCACCCGTTCCGGCTGACGACGTCGCCGGCGCGCAACTTCCTCAATTCGACATTCTCGGAAACACCGGTGTCGAAAGCCAGGGAGGGCCGCCCGGAACTGCTTCTACATCCCGACGATGCCGCGGCACTTGGGCTGGCCGATGGCGACCGTGTCGAGGTCGGCAACCAGCGCGGCGAAGTCGTGCTGCATGCAAAATTGTTCGACGGCATCAAGCGTGGCGTGGTGATCGCCGAAGGCATCTGGCCAAACAGCGCCCATGAGCGCGGCGAGGGCATCAACGTTTTGACCGGCGCCGACGCGCCTGCACCCTATGGGGGTGCTGCCTTCCACGACAACAAGGTCTGGCTGCGCGCGGCAAGGTGAGAGAACTCAGTTGCTCTCGCGTCAAATTATACCGGCAGGGCTTCGGCCACCTTCTTTCGGTTTCGCCTAAGACTGATGTCGTCGGCGATCTGCTCGGCCTCGATCGAGATTTCGCGCAGCAATCCGGTGACCGGATTGTGAAAGCCGATGAGATAGAGGCCAAGCTCTGAAGCCCTCGCATTGACGCCGCTGCGCTCTGGCTGAACGCCGGGCTCCAGCAATTTGGCGTAGCCGGGCCGGAAGCCGGTGGCGAAGATGATCGCGTCGAACTCGCCATGCCTGCCGTCGGTAAAACGGGCGCCCTGTTCGGTGATCTCGGCAATGTCGGGTACGATCTTGATCGCACCTTCGCGGATCTTGCGCACCGTGCCGATATCGATCGTCGGAATGCGCGACGAGAGCGCGATCTGCTGCAGCATTCCTTGCTGCGGCCGCCTGAGCCCGTATTTCCCCAGCCTGCCCAACGCCAGATCGAGGATGATGGGAAACAAGGCATCGTTGATGCGCTGCGGCATCAGGCGCGCCGCCATGCCGATCATCTGGATGGGCACGCCAAGCAGTTCGCGCGGTACGATATGAACGCCGCCGCGCACCGAAATCGTCGGCCGCGCACCGCCTTCCACCAGATCGAGCGCGATCTCGGCGCCGGTATTGCCCATGCCGACGATCAGCACCGGCCGGCCGGCGAAAGGCACTGCGTTGCGATAGTCGGCGCTATGCAGCTTTTGGCCCTTGAAGGCATCGGCGCCGGCAAATCTGGGCATCAGCGGCTCTGCGTTGTTGCCAGATGCAATCACAACGTTTGAAGCATGCAAGGGACCGGTCGTCGTATCCACGAGCCAGCTTCTGCCCCGCCGGGTGATCGCCCGCACTGTTTCTCCAAATCGCGGCCGCAGATCGAAACGTTGCGCATAGGCATCTAGATAGTCGATGAAGAGATCGCGCGGCACATAACGCGGATAGTCCCTGGGAAAGGGCGCGAAGGGCAGCGAGGAAAAGCGCTTGGCCGTGTGCAAATGGACGCGCTCATAGTGGCGTCGCCAGGCGGGTGCGGCCTGCTGCTCCTTTTCCAGCAGGACGAAATCCTGCCCGCTCTGCCGCAGGCACGCGGCAATGGCCAGGCCCGCCGGCCCGGCACCGATGATCGCAACTGGGGTGGTGTCGTCCAAGCCGGCCTCCGCGGCAGAATTCACAGCCCGAGAATGTCAAAAACATGGTGGGAAAGTAAAGGCCTGCCGCGCGACAAATATTTAGACAGGCAAAGGCACCGTCAACCCTACCTTGACCCGGTCCATGGCAACGAACGTGCGGAATTTGCGGACATTGTTGCTGTCGAAGAACAGTTTTCGCGTCAGCGCCTCATAGGCGCCCATGTCGGCCACTGTGATGACCAGGATGAAGTCGGCCTCGCCGGTGACGTAATAGCATTGCTGGACCTCGGGGGTCGCCGAGAACTGCCGCTTGGCCGCGTCGATCAGTTCGGCGCGTTCGCTCTCGAGTTCCACCTCGACGAAGATGGTGATGGGTTGACCGACCGCTGCCGGCTCGACGACAGCGACATTGCCGGCAATGACGCCGGTCTGCTCCATGCGCTTGATGCGGCGCTGCACCGCCGGCGCCGACAGGTTCACCGCCTCGCCGATCAACCGCTGCGGCGTCGTGTTGTCGCGCTGCAGGATGGCAAGGATGGCGAGATCGAAACTATCGAGCGAGGACGGCAATGCAGGCAATGGAATATCCTGGACGAAACAAACTTGCATTTAAGAGACCATATTACAGCGCTCTTTGCGTTGCTCCTGCAATATGTTCTCGCTGACCAACGGGACCGGCCAATGTTCCTGCTCAACCGCAACGCATCGCACCGCCGGCCGCTCGATCCGATCGATGCCGAAACCCTTGGCGTGGCCGGAGCCGACACGGTCGAGCGTTTTCTCAGCCACCGCGACAATCACCGGATGACGCCGCTGCATGCACTGCCGGCGCTCGCCAGCGAATTCGGACTGGGCGCCATCCATATCAAGGATGAGGGCTTTCGCCTCGGCCTCGGCAGCTTCAAGGCGCTTGGCGGCGCCTATGCCGTCTTCCGCCTGGTGCTGGAGGAGGCCGGCAGTCGCCTTGGCCGGCTCCTCGATGTGGCCGATCTCGATCGGCCTGATGTGCGGGCGGTCGCCGCGGCGATGACATTTGCCTGTGCGACCGACGGCAACTATGGCCGCTCCGTCGCGCAAGGCGCGCAACTCGTCGGCGCGCGGGCGGCGATCTTCGTCCACGCCGGGGTCAGCGAGGAGCGCATCGCGGCGATCGCCCGCTATGGCGCCGAGATGATCCGCGTCCACGGCAATTATGACGATTCGGTCAGGCAAGCTGCCCAGGTTTCGGCCGACAAGGACTGGACCGTGGTCTCCGACACCTCGTGGCCGGGCTATGAGCGCATTCCCGGCCTGGTCATGCAGGGCTATACCGCGATCGTACGCGAAGCCTTGCGCCAACTCCCTCGGACGCCGACCCACGTCTTCGTGCAGGCCGGTGTCGGCGGCATTGCCGCCGCGCTGGCCGGTCATCTGGCCACCGTGCTCGGTGACGCTAGGCCGACCTTCATCGTGGTCGAGCCGGCGCGTGCCGCTTGTGTCTTCGCAGCCGCCCAGGTCGGGCGCCCGGTCAAGGTCGCGCACGGCCAGCCGACGGTGATGGCCATGCTTGAATGTTACGAAGCCTCGCCGGTCGCCTGGCGGGTGCTGGCGCGCGCCGCCGACGCCTTCATGACGGTGGATGAGGACGAGGCCATCGCGGTGATGCGGCGGCTGGCCTGGCCGGCCGGCGGTGACCCGGTGATCGTCGCCGGCGAAAGCGGTGGTGTCGGCCTTGCCGGGCTGATCCGGGCGGTGGCCGACAACCGGGCCGATCTTGGACTTGACGGCAAATCGCGGGTGCTGGTGATCAACACCGAAGGCGCCACCGACCCGCATCGCTACGCCGAACTGGTTGGCATGAACCCGGCCGATGTGCTGGAAGGCAAGATGACAGCCGAGGCAACGGCATGATCGCCATCGATGCGCAGCGCCTGCTCGGCCGCATCCGCGAACTCGGCGCTGTTGGCCGGGATGTCGAGGGCAGGCTGACCCGGCTGGCCGCCTCAGACACCGACAGGCAGGGCCGCGACCTCTTCGTCGGCTGGCTTCGGCAGGCCGGGCTCGATGTCGCCATCGACCGGGTCGGCAACATTTTCGGCATCTGGCAAAGCCCGGAAAACACCGGGCAAGCGCCGCTGCTCATCGGCTCGCACATCGACACCGTCATCGATGCCGGCATTTATGACGGCTGCTACGGGGTGCTTGCCGGGCTGGAAGTGATCGAGACGCTCAAGGCGACAGGCTTTTCGCCGTCGCGCCCGGTCGCGGTCGCCGCTTTCACCAATGAGGAGGGCGTACGCTACACACCCGACATGATGGGCTCGCTGGTCCACGCCGGCGGCATCGATGCCGAAACGGTGCTGGCGGCCGTCGGCACCGACGGCAGCGTGCTCGGGCAGGAGCTTGCCCGCATCGGCTATGCCGGCGACCGGGAACCCGGCTTCCTCACGCCGCACGCCTATCTCGAACTGCATATTGAGCAAGGGCCGGTGCTGGAGCGCGAAGGCTTGCCGGTCGGCGCGGTGGAGAATCTGCAAGGCATCTCCTGGCAGCGCATCACAATCGACGGCGTCGCCAACCATGCCGGCACCACGCCGATGTCGATGCGCAACGATGCCGGCCACGCCGCCGCCCGGGTCATCACCTTCCTGCTCGACCGGACCAAAGCCTCGAACGCGCCGACCGTCGCCACCGTCGGCACGATCCGCTTCGAGCCGAATGCCATCAATGTCATCCCTTCGCGCGCGGTCTTCACCGTCGATCTGCGCGATCCCGACGAACAGCGCCTGCAGGCGGCGGAAGCGGCGCTTGCCGCCTATCTCGAGCAGCTTGCCGCCGCTGAGAACGTGACGGTTTCGGTCGAGCAACTGGCCCGCTTCGAACCGGTGATCTTCGACCTGCGCATCGTCGAACAAATCGAGGCCGCCGCGAAACGCCGTGGCCTCGGGGTCAGGCGCATGACATCAGGCGCCGGCCACGACGCGCAGATGCTGGCGTGTATCGCGCCTGCGGCGATGATCTTCGTGCCGAGCGTTGGCGGCATCAGTCACAGTCCTCGCGAACACACCGATGACGCCGAGCTTGTTGCCGGCGCCAACATCCTGCTTGATGTGGCCGCGCAACTGGCAAAGTAGGTCAGAAGGGGCAGAAGCAGAAGGGGCAGAAGAATGTCTGAACTCGATCGCGACGCGCTGAAGCAGGAGATGATTTTCTGGCGGCGCGATCTGCATGCACACCCGGAATTCGGCTTCGAGGAGAAGCGCACCGCCGCCTTCGTCGCCGCCAAACTGCGCGAATTTGGGTTGGACGATGTCACCGAAGGCGTCGGCGGCACCGGTGTCGTCGGCACGCTGAAGCGCGGCAGCGGCAACCGGGCGATTGCGCTGAGGGCCGACATGGATGCGCTGCGCATATCAGAACAATCGGACGCATCTTACCGGTCCGGCAATCCCGGCATCATGCATGCCTGCGGCCATGACGGCCACACCACCATGCTGCTCGGCGCGGCAAAGCTGCTGGCCGGTGAGGGCGGTTTCGACGGCACCGTGCGCTTCGTCTTCCAGCCGGCCGAGGAATGGGGCAGGGGCGCACTCGCCATGCTCGAAGATGGGCTGATGCAGCGCTTTCCCTTCGACGAGATCTTTGGCCTGCACAACATGCCCGGCCTGCCGATCGGGCATTTCGAGACCCGTGCCGGACCCATAATGTCGGCCGAGGACAACTTCGAGATCGTGCTCAAGGGGCTCGGCGGCCATGCCGCGCGGCCGCATGCGGGCAACGAGACGCTGGTCGCGGCCTGCGCGCTGGTCACCAATCTGCAGACCATCGTCTCGCGCCGACTGAGTCCGGCCGACATATCCGTGGTTTCGGTGACCGAGCTGATCACCGACGGCACCCGCAACGCTCTGCCCGGTCTTGCCCGCATCCTCGGCGATGCGCGCAGCTTCCGTCCCGAGGTCAGCGCCGAGATCGAGCGGCAGATGCGCATTCTCGCCGAGGGCATCGCTGCCGCCTATAATGTCACCGCCGAGGTCAAGTACAGCAGGGAGTTCGTGCCGCTGCGCAACGATGCCGAACTGGTCGATGCCGCATTCGCCGCCGCCAGAGGCGTCTTCGAACCCGGCAACATCGCCGTCGCCCGCGAGCCGATGACCGCTTCGGAGGATTTCGCCCGCTTCCTCGACCACGTGCCGGGCTGCTTCGTCTTCCTCGGCAATGGCGAAGCTTCCGCGCCGCTGCACAATTCCAGCTACGACTTCAACGATGACGGGCTGCTGTTCGGCACGAATTTCCATGTAGCCGTGGTCAGGCAAAGGCTGGGTGGCGACGCGGGAAGATGATCGCGTTTTGATCGCCAACTCCCGGGTTTATTGAGATTGCCGGGATGATGGTCAAGACAAGCTCTTGACGGCTGGTGACCGATAGGGCCGTGTGCGTCGGTACGTTTTTAACAAAGACAATCCCCCGATGACGCAGGGGAAAGACTCAGCTAGCCTTACCTGTGCGGCGGACTTAATTATCCGCTTGGCCGGCGCTTCACTCCTCCCAAGCGGCGCCGGCCTTCTTCTCCAAAAGTTCGTCCGGGACGCCACAGCGGGTTGCGGCAGCACGCGAACCTCGCAAAGGCCAAGTTCCGCCTCCGGTTGCCTCGAGAATGCATCGGGAGCGCCGGCGAAACCGCCCTCCATCTTCGACTGCGCGCGTGGACGATTGGCAAGGGAACCAAAGGCTGTTTCTACGGTTGGTTCTGCTCCAAAGGAGTGTTGCACCATGTTCCGTCTGCTCGTCGCCGGCGCCTTCGCCTATGTCACTTATCGCATCGCCAGGAAGATGGTCGAAAACGTGCCCGATACGGTCGACCCGCTGCTGTTGCCGCCGTCGCAACCTGATCGCGAGACCTTGCGACGGCAGTCGGCCGACATGGGTGTCGATCCGCAACGCTAGCCGCGATCCCTTCTCTTCAGACCGGCCCCAGTCCTGCATGGGTTAGGTGTGCCCGCATCGATGTTGCGAACAAAGCAGAAACGATGCTTGATGGGCGATGAACCTCGCCACCGCTGATTCGACCTTTCGGGAACCGACCGTCCAGCCTGCCTATCTCGCGCGGCTGAACGATGCCCAGCGCCAGGCCGTCGAGCACGGCGCCGGTCAGATTGCCGGCCCGTTGCTGGTCATTGCCGGCGCCGGATCTGGCAAGACCAACACGCTGGCGCATCGCGTCGCTCATCTGATCGTCAAGGGCGCCGACCCGCGCCGCATCCTGCTGATGACGTTTTCGCGCCGCGCGGCATCCGAAATGGCCAGGCGCGTCGAGCGTATTGCCGGCGAGGTGCTCGGCCGCGATGCAGCCGTCATCACCGATGCGCTGACCTGGGCCGGCACCTTTCACGGCATCGGCGCGCGGCTGTTGCGCGACTATGCGCTGGAGATCGGTCTCGACCCGGCCTTCACCATCCATGATCGCGAGGATTCCGCCGACCTGATGAATCTGGTCCGCCACGAACTCGGCTTCTCGAAGACGGAAGCGCGTTTCCCCACCAAGGGCACTTGCCTTGCCATCTATTCGCGCGCGGTGAACGCGCAGGCGCCGCTCAACGAGGTGTTGGGTTCCGCCTTTCCCTGGTGCGCCGGCTGGGCGGAGCAGCTGAAAGAATTGTTCGCCGGTTATGTCGAGGCCAAGCAGGCGCAAAACGTGCTCGATTACGACGATTTGCTGCTCTACTGGGCGCAGATGGCGGCGGAGCCCGAGATAGCGGCGCATCTGGGCGGGCGTTTCGACCATGTGCTGGTCGACGAATACCAGGACACAAATCGCCTGCAGGCTTCGATCCTCATGGCGCTGAAACCCGACGGCGCCGGGCTGACGGTGGTGGGCGACGATGCGCAATCGATCTATTCGTTCCGCGCCGCCGAGGTTCGCAACATCCTCGACTTCCCCAATCAGTTCGCGCAAGCCGCCGACGTGGTGATGCTGGAGCGCAATTACCGCTCGACCGAGACCATCCTTGCTGCCGCCAACGCGGTGATCGGCGAAGCCTCGGAGCGCTTCACCAAAAACCTGTGGTCGGAGCGCAAATCCAGCGACAGGCCAAAACTGGTGACCGTGCGCGACGAAGTCGAGCAGGCCAATTTCGTCTGCGACACCATCCTGGCCGAGCGCGAGGCGGGCACAGCGCTGAAATCCCAGGCGGTGCTGTTTCGCGCCTCGCATCACAGCGGGCCGCTGGAGATCGAACTGACGCGGCGCAACATTCCCTTCGTCAAATTCGGCGGCCTGAAGTTTCTCGATGCCGCCCACGTCAAGGATGTGCTGGCGGTGCTGCGCTTTGCCGAAAACCCGCGCGACCGGGTCGCCGGTTTTCGCGTATTGCAACTCTTGCCTGGCATCGGCCCTTCGGCCGCCGCGCAGATCGTCGAGACCATGACGACGGCGCTGGACGAGGCCATGGGGCTGGCCGGCTGGCGTCCGCCGCAACGCGCGGCGGACGACTGGCCTGGCTTCGTCGCGCTCTATTCCGGCCTGCGCGCCGGCGCCAGATGGCCGGCCGACCTCGAACAGATCAGGCTGTGGTACGAGCCGCATCTGGAACGCATCCACGAGGACGCGACGACGCGCCGGGCCGACCTGTTGCAACTTGAGCAGATCGGCTCGGGCTATGCCTCGCGCGAGCGCTTCCTGACCGAACTGACGCTCGATCCGCCGGACGCCACCAGCGACCAGGCTGGGCCGCCGCATCGCGACGAGGATTATCTGATCCTGTCGACCATCCACTCGGCCAAGGGCCAGGAGTGGAAAAATGTCTTCGTGCTCAACACCGTCGATGGCTGCATCCCGGCCGATCTCGGCGTCGGCACCAAGGAGGACATCGAGGAGGAGCGCCGGCTGCTCTATGTCGCGATGACACGGGCCAAGGACAATCTCAACCTGGTCATGCCGCAGCGTTTCTTTCCACATGGCCAGGCGGCGCGCGGCGACCGCCATCTCTATGCCTCGCGCACCCGTTTCATCCCGGCCTCGATCCTCGCCGCGTTCGAACAGATGTCGTGGCCAAGCGCGCTGGCCGCGCAGGGCAGGGCGGCCCGGCCGGAGGTGCGCGTCGACATTGGCGCCCGTATGCGCGGCATGTGGAAATAGCCGAGGCCATGCCGCAGCCGCCGATCAGGATCGCCATCGCCGGCGCGCTCGGCCGCATGGGCCGCCAGATGACGGACGCCGTGCGGGTCGATCCACGGCTGGCGCTCGCTGCGCGGTTCCATCGGCCCGGCGCTGTCGGCGATGGGCTGGTCAGCCGCGAGGAGGCGCTTGCCACGGCCGATGTGGTCATCGACTTCACGACGCCGGCGGCCTCGGCTGACCTGGCAAGGTTTTGCGCCGCCCGCGGCGGGCCGGCCCTGGTCATCGGATCGACCGGTTTCGATGCGACTGAATTCGCCGACATCGCCGAGGCCGCGAAGACCATCGCCATCGTGCGCTCCGGCAGCTTTTCGCTGGGGCTGAACATGCTGGTCGGATTGGTCGAACAGGCGGCGACAGCGCTCGATCCCGAAGACTGGGACGCCGAGGTCTTCGAGGCGCATCACCGACACAAGATCGACGCGCCGTCAGGTACCGCTTTGATGCTTGGCCAGGCCGTGGCCGGCGGCCGCAAGGTCGAGCTCGACGCGGTGGCGCGGCCTGTTCGCGATGGCGCCATTGGCGCGCGGCCTCCCGGTGAGATCGGCTTTGCGGTGCTGCGTGGCGGCAGCATCATCGGCGAACACAGCGTGAGCTTCTGTGCCGAAGGCGAGCTTGTGACCTTGTCGCATGCGGCCGGCGACCGCGTCATGTTCGCCCGCGGCGCCATTGCCGCCGCGCTCTGGCTCGAGGGACGCCCGCCCGGCGAATACGACATGCGCGACGTTCTCGGTTTCGGCGCTCCGTGACCGGCAGCCACAACGGATTCCATTTCAACGGCCGTTAAAACGACTGAAAGCCAGCTGAAAGCTTGGGCGTGCCATGAAGTCATTACGGCGTTCGCCGTGTGACCGGTGCGGGAGCGGCCGGTAAGGAGGAATGCGGCGCAGCCGGGATGGCGCGCCGCCCAAGTGGAGGAAGTTTCGTGACCGGTTTCATCTCGAAGTGCGCCCTGCGCACAGCGGCGCTAAGCCTTGCTATTGCAGCCACAAGCGCCACGGTGGCTTCGGCTGCCGACAAAATCACCATCATCGTCGGCGGCATGGAAAAGCAGATCTATCTGCCTGCCGTGCTCACCCAGCAGCTCGGCTACTTCAAGGACCAGGGGCTCGATGTCGAACTGCTCAACTCGCGCGCCGGGGTCGAGGCCGAAAATGAACTGCTGGCAGGTGCCGTCCAAGGCGTTGTCGGCTTCTACGATCACACCGTCGACCTGCAGTCGAAGGGCAAATACATCCAGTCGATCGTCCAGTTCAGCCAAGCGCCCGGTGAGGTCGAGCTGGTCTCCGCCAAGCACCCGGAGATCAAGTCGCCCGCCGATTTCAAGGGCGCCACGCTCGGCGTCACCGGTCTCGGCTCCTCGACCGATTTCCTGACCCAGTATCTTGCCGTGCGCAGCGGCCTGAAGCCCGGCGACTACACGCTGCTGCCGGTCGGCGCCGGCAACACCTTCATCGCCGCCGTCAAGCAGGACCAGATCCAGGCCGGCATGACCACCGAGCCGACCATCGCCAAACTGCTCAAGACCGGCGAGGCAAGCATCCTGGTCGACATGCGCACGCCCGAAAAGACCAAGGAAGCGCTGGGCGGCGACTATCCGGCGGCGTCCTTCTATGTCCAGTCCTCCTGGCTGGAAGGCCACAAGGATGAGGCACAGAAGCTCGCCAATGCCTTCGTCAAGACGATGAAATTCATCGCCACGCATTCGGCCGAAGAGATCGCCGACAAGATGCCGAAGGATTATTATGCCGGCAACCGGGACCTTTACGTGCAGGGGCTGGCCGGCGGCAAGGCGATGTTCACGCCGGATGGCCGCATGCCGGCCGATGGTCCGCCGACCGTGCTCAAGGTTCTCTCGACATTCTCGAAGAGCCTGCAAGGCAAGCAGATCGACCTGTCGAAGACCTACACGACCGAATTCGTCGACGCTGCCAAATAGCGGCGCCAGCCTACCACTCGTTGAATAACAAGGACTTGCGCCGGCTGCTTGAATCAAGAAGGCAGCGGCGCGGCCTCCCGAACACCTGGAGATCCGTGGCACTGCCGCGGGCTCCCTTGCCCCATTGCGACAGGAGTGCGCCATGCAAGTGCAACCCATGGCGGCCGAGAAGCTGTCTCAGGCCGCGCCACAAGCCGACGCCGCGATCGCCATCGATGATGTGACCTTGCGTTTCGTCACGCCCGACGGGCACATGATGACGGCGATCCGCGATTTCACGATGACCGTGGCGCGCGGCGAGTTCGCCTGCGTCGTCGGGCCGACCGGCTGCGGCAAGTCGACGACGCTCAACCTGGTCACCGGCCTGTTGCGGCCGACGACCGGCAATGTCCGCGTCATGGGCACGCCGGTCACCGATATCAGCCGGGACATCGGCTTTGTCTTCCAGGCGGATGCGCTGTTTCCCTGGCGCAGTGTCATCGACAATGTCGCCGCCGGTCCACTTTATCGCGGCACGCCAAAGGCGCAGGCCTACGACCGCGCCCGCGACTGGATCGCCCGCGTCGGCCTCGGCCGCTTCGAGAAGCACTATCCGCACCAGCTTTCGGGCGGCATGCGCAAGCGCGTCGCGCTGGCGCAGACCTTCATCAACCAGCCCAAGATCCTTTTGATGGACGAGCCGTTCAGCGCGCTCGACATGCAGACGCGCACCGCCATGCAGGACGAATTGCTGGATCTGTGGTCGGAGCAGAAATCCTCGGTTGTCTTCGTCACCCACGACCTAGAGGAGGCGGTGGCGCTGGCCGACAAGGTCTATGTGCTCACCGCTGGGCCGGGCACGGTCAAGAGCGTCTACCGCATCGACCTGCCGCGCCCCCGCGTCATGGCCGACATCCGCTACGACCCGAACTTCGTCGAGATCGCCAAGGTGATCTGGAACGATCTGCGCGAGGAAGTGCAGCTCGGCCAGAGCCGGACCTTGCAGACCGGACATTGAAAGGAGAAACAGCATGACCGCAATCTCTCCGACCGCCAACCAGGCCGCCGTCCGCGATGCTTCCATCGCCGTTGCCGAAGCCCGGGCGAGGGCAAGGCTGCGCCGCCGCCACGCGCTTGTCATCTCCTTGCGCCTGGCGATCCTGGTCGTCTTCCTTGGCCTGTGGGAACTCGGCGCCGACTACAACATCATCGACCCGTTCTTCTTCGCCAGCCCTTCTGGCATCTGGCAGCAGATCTGGTCGTGGATCACCGAAGGCACCTCGCAAGGCCCACTCTGGCTGCAGATCTACGTGACGCTGGAGGAAACCTTCCTCGGCTTTGTCATCGGTGCCCTTGGCGGCATCGCCGCCGGCATCATCCTCGGCCGCAATCGGCTGTTGGCGGATGTCTTTTCGATCTACATCAAGATCGCCAATTCGGTGCCGCGCGTCGTGCTCGGCTCGGTGTTCATCATCGCGCTCGGCCTCGGCATGGCGTCCAAGGTGGCGCTTGCCGTGGTGATGGTGTTCTTCGTTGTTTTCGCCAACGCCTTCCAGGGTGTGCGCGAGGCCGACAGGGCAATGATCGCCAATGCCCAGATCCTTGGCGCCTCGCCGTTCCAGATCACCCGCACCGTCATCATTCCTTCGGCGATGAGCTGGATCCTCGCCAGCCTGCATGTCAGCTTCGGCTTCGCGCTGGTCGGCGCGGTGGTCGGCGAGTTCCTCGGCGCCAAGCAAGGCATGGGCCTGCTGATCTCGACCGCGCAGGGCGCCTTCAACGCCAATGGCGTGTTCGCCGCGATGATCATCCTGGCTGTCATGGCGCTGGTGGTGGAGTTCATCATCACCCGCTTCGAGAACTATGTCGTGAAGTGGCGGCCGGCGCCGTTCAACGAGCAGGGAACGTGATCGGTCAGACCAGGGGCAGCCTGACCGGTCAGGCCAGCGGCAGCCTGACCTCAACCAACAGACCGCCGGCCGCGCCATCCCCAAGGGTGACGCGGCCGCCGGCATTTTCGACGACCTCGCGTACAATGGCGAGTCCCAGCCCGCTGCCTTCCTCGGTCGAACCGGCAATACGGTAGAAGCGCTCGAAGACATGGTCTCGCTCGTCCGCCGGAATGCCAGGCCCGTCGTCGGCGACCGTCAGCACGGCTTCGCCGTCGATGGCCGCCAGCTTCACCGTGACACTGCCCTCAGCCCGGGAGTAGCGCAGTGCGTTGTCGACGAGGTTGACGATCATCTCGCGCAGCATGGTGCCGTCGCCGATGACCGGAACGGGGCCAGCCTCCTCGAGGCCGAGATCTATTTTGCGATCGATGGCCGTTGGCGCCAGGGTTTCCAGCACGTGCCGGGCGGCTTCCGCCAGGTCAATGCGGTCGGCGCGCGGCCGCCGGCTGCCTGGCTCGGCGCGTGACAGGGTCAAGAGCTGTTCGGCCAGCCGCGCCAGTTTGCCGGAACTCGCCTGCAGCGCCACCAGCGCCTCCTGGCGGGCATCGGCGGCACTTTCGCGAAGCGCATAGCTTGCCTGTGTCGACAGCAGCGCCAGGGGCGTGCGCAGCTGGTGCGCCGCATTGGCGATGAAGCGGCGTTGCGCCGCCATCTGCGCCCGCACGCGCTCCATGTAGGCGTTGAGGGCGTCGATCAGCGGGCGGATCTCGCTTTGCGCACCGGGCACTTCGACGGGGTCAAGGTCGCTGCGGTTTGGCGAGCGTACCGCATCGCGCAGCCGGATCAACGGCGCCAGGCCGCGACGCAAGCCGAGCAGCACGAACACGCCGGCAATCGCCACCAGCGCCAGTTGCTGGGCAAAGGCGCTGAACCAAAGCTGTTTGACCATGGCGTCATGGCCGGCAAGGGTGACGCCCACGGTGACTGATATTGGCGAGTCGTTGCCGGCGCCGATCACCGCATGGCCAAGGGTCAGGAGCCGCAGCTGGTGATCGCGGTAGGCGGCCTCGACACTGGCATGCTGCGGCGCTTCGGGCAGGTCGGGATATCCGGTCAGCAGCCGCCCGCCGGCTGTCTCGACGCGATAGTAGACGCTGTCGCGGTCGCCGGTGTCGAACATCTCGATCGCCGCCGGGGGCACCGTGGCATCGAGCACGCCGTCGACCATGGCGACCTGCTCGGCAATCGCCCGCGCCGATCCGACGAGCATCCGGTCGGTGACCAGGTCCGCGGTCGCCAGTGCGTTGCGCTGGCTGGTCCACAGGTTGATGGTCGCGAGCCCGGCAAGCGGCAGCACCACCCATGCCAGCAATTGCAGGCGGAGGCTGTTGATCCTCATGGCGCCAGGATCGTCACGGCGCCAAATCGTCTTGGCGCAACAGGTAGCCGAGGCCACGCAGTGTGGCGATCTGGACCCGCGACCCGTCGAGCTTCTTGCGCACGCGGTGCACGTAGATCTCGATGGCGCTGGGATCGGCGTCGGTCTCGAAATCGTAGATCGCGGCCGACAATGCCGCCTTGCTCACCGTGCGTCCGGCCTTGACCATCAATTGCTCAAGCACGGCATGCTCGCGCGGTGTCAGCGCCAGCGCCTCGCCGGCAAGCGAAAACAGCCGCGTGTTGGTGTCGAAGACGAGATCACCGCAGGCAACGACCGGCGCGGTGCGGTCATTGGCACGGCGCAATTGCGCGCGGATTCGTGCTTCGAGCTCTTCGATCTGGAAGGGCTTGGCCAGATAGTCGTCGGCGCCCTCATTGAGGCCCTTGACCCGGCCGTCGAGACTGGCGTTTGCGGTCAGCACGATCACCGGCACCCGGTTGCCGCGCGTCCGCAACATTCGCAGCACCTCCAGCCCGCTCATGCGCGGCAGCGCAAGGTCGAGGATGACAAGCGCGTGGTCACCGGCGGCGAGCGCGTGTTCGACATCCTCGCCATCATGGACGATGTCGACGACATAGTTCGCCTGACGCAGGGTCTTGCCCAGCCAATCCGCCAGCTCGCGATTGTCTTCTACAAGCAGCAACCGCATTTCTATCGCTGTCCTGGGGTGCAGGTCACCCGGATTTCCGCCACTTCTTCAACTGGCGCCGCCAAGTCGCGCCCGATTGATGATCGTGCACAAGCGATAATCTCGATCCAACCGCAAGGCAAATGTAGGAGATCCAGAAGTTCAGATGGTGCGCAATCGCTTCAAACCGAACCGTTCAGTTCGATTTCTGTTGACGCACTGTGTAGCAGATGGTGAACGCCGGCCTGGCGAGCGGTCGCGCCTGGTGATGGGCGTTATCGATTAACTGTCTGATTTCAAACAGTTAAATTATGACCGCCGAGACCCTGTGTCAAATTTCAAGGCCTGGATTCGAGCCGCGGGGGAACATCTTCGTGATTGGAATCCGCGGCAGCGCGAGCCCATCTCGGGGTGGTCCGAGCGACGCGAAATTCCTCCCAAGGGCACGCCACTAGACGGACATGACAAATACTGGAGTAATTAAAATGACCAAGATCGCTCTTACCGCCGCCGCCATCCTCGTTGCCACGGGCACTGCTTTTGCCGGCAGCGACAATTATGGCTCGGCCAACGCCAATCAGCCTGCCGTCGCTGTCGACCATTCGATCACCGCTTCGGTCTCCAAGTCGACGCAGACCGTCCAGGCCCCCGCTTCGCAGGGCGCTGACCGCAACCTCTTCGGCCGCTAATCGCGACTGCCGATATCGACCCAAACTTGAACTCAGGAGTAATTAAAATGACCAAGATCGCTCTTACCGCTGCCGCCATCCTCGTTGCCACGGGCACTGCTTTTGCCGGCAGCGACAATTATGGCTCGGCCAACGCCAATCAGCCTGCCGTCACCGTCGACCAGTCGGCCACTGCTTCGATCTCCAAGTCGACGCAAACCGTCCAGGCCCCCGCTTCGCAGGGCGCTGACCGCAACCTCTTCGGCCGCTAATCGCGACTGCCGATATCGACCCAACATTGAACTCAGGAGTAACTAAAATGACCAAGATCGCACTCACCGCCGCCGCCATCCTCGTTGCCACGGGCACCGCTTTTGCCGGCAGCGACAACTACGGCTCTTACAATGCCAACCAGCCTGTTGCGAACCAGTCCGTGTCCGACATCGACACCACGCACACCGGCTCGATCCCGAAGTCCGTAAAGACGCAGGGTGATGCCAATGCCAACGTGCCGGCTCAGTCGGGTCAGGGCATCTGGGGTCGTTGATTTCTGAAGTCTGCGACCACAAAGAGCGGTGGGCCTTGCCCGCCGCTCTTGTTTTTTATGCATGAGCAGGATTTCGGCCGACGGCATCGGTGTCGGAGCGCCGATCGTAAATCGAACCAGCTGGTTCAATTTATGTTGACGAATCGTGAACGGATGGCGAGCGCTGGCTCGATGAACCGCCGCATCATGCGTCAGGCACCCTCCTTGTAAGCGTCTGAGATAAACTGATAAAACAGGGTGAGCTCAATCCCTTGGCCGACGTTCGAGGTCCCGATGCCGCGCGTGAGGGAACGTCTTCGTGATTGGAAGTCGGCGCACGAAAAACCCAGATCGAGGTTGTCCGAGCGACGCGAAATTTCCTCCCCAGGGGCACGCCACTAGACGGACAGAATCAGGAATACCGGAGTAAATAGAATGAACAGGATCGCTCTTGCCGCCGCCGCCATCCTCGTTGCCACTGGTGCCGCTTTTGCCGGCAGCGACAACTATGGTTCGGACAATGTCAATCAGCCGGCCGTCACCTCGCACGCGGTCAATGTCGACCACAGCTACACGGCTTCGACCCACAGGCAGGTCAAGCACCGCGACCTCACGCTGACGCCCGATTCGGTCCAGCCGGAATCCGGTCAGGGCAACTGGGGAAACTGACGGCTCAAGCGGATGTGCGGCGGGCTTGACCCGCCGCACCTGCCATGGACACTAGCCCAGGTCCTTCGGCCGCGGGCCCAGGTCCTTGGGCCGCAAGCAATGTGTCAGCCGGGCGGGGGACACGACGGACCAATCGCCTTTGAAGACCACCCGGGCGAGGGCTCCCGTCGGGAATTTTTCCTCAAGTCTTGCGATCGCCTTGGCGTCTGACCCCGGCCCGGCAAGCTGTCTGGCCAACTGCTCCAGGCCCGGATTGTGGCCAATTACCAGCAAGCTGCCGCTCGAAGCGTCGGTTTGACCAATCTGGCTCAGAATGTCCGCCGCTGAAGCATCGTACAGCGCCTTGAGGAATGCGACCTGGGGCGGGACGGGCAATTCCGCCGCCACAAGCCGCCAGGTGTCGCGGGTGCGCAGCGCCGCCGACACCAGCGCCAGGTCCGGCAGCCAGCCGCGCGTCGCAAGCTCGCGCCCCATCAACCGGGCTGCCTTCACTCCGCGTTCGGCCAAGGGCCGGTCGAAATCATCGAGATCAGGGTCGTCCCAGCTGGATTTGGCGTGACGAAGCAGGAGAAGCTGTTTCATCGCCGCTCTAAGCTCAAGGCGTGATGCGCGCCAGATGCTCGAGGTCGGCTTCCTCGCGCAGCGGATCCGGGGCCATCACCACCGAGGTGCCGTTGTCGGCATCGTCGGCAAAGTGGGCAAGCACGGTGCGGCCGGACTCCATGCGCGCCTTGCCTTCGGCGACCAGCCCCAGCGCCAGCGGATAGAGCCGGTGTTCGGTCTTCAGCACGCGGGCTGCCAATGTATCGGCGGTGTCGCCGACCATCACCGGCACGGCTGCCTGTGCGATGATCGGGCCGTCATCCATCTCGGAGGTGACGAAGTGCACGGTGCAGCCATGGATGCGGATGCCGGCGGCCAGCGCGCGCGCATGGGTGTCGAGCCCCTTGAAGGCCGGCAGCAGGGCAGGGTGGATATTGATCATGCGGCCCTGCCATTTCTGGACGAAGCCGGGGCTGAGGATGCGCATATAGCCGGCCAGCGCCACGATCTCGGCGTTGAAGGCGGTAAGGGCCGCGTCGATGGCGGCGTCATGCGCCTGCTTGCTGCCGTGGTCGGCACGTGAGACGACCTGCGTGGCGATGCCGCGCGCCCTGGCGATGCCGAGCCCGGCGGCATCCGCCTTATCGGAAATGACACCGACGATCTCGGCCGGGAACGACGGGTCGCTGGCCGCGGCAATCAGCGCGGTCATGTTGGAGCCGCGTCCCGAGATCAGGACAACGGTGCGTTTCCTCTGCGCGCTCATAGGCCGATCGAACCCCGATAGATGACGCCTGCGTCGCGGCGCGGCACGATGCGGCCGATCGGCGTCACCGTCTCGCCGGCTTCCTGTAGCACGGCCGCGACCTGCGCTGCCTGGCCGGACGCGACCGCCAGGATCATGCCGATGCCGCAATTGAAGGTGCGCATCATTTCTTCCGGCGCCACGCCGCCGGTCTTGGCCAGCCACGAAAACACGGGAGGAACGTCGATCGCCTCGAGGTCGAGCTCGGCCGAAAAATCCTTGGGCAGCACGCGTGGAATGTTTTCCGGGAAGCCGCCGCCGGTGATGTGGGCGAGCGCCTTGATACCATGCGTGTTGCGGATCGCCTTGAGAATCGACTTGACGTAGATGCGGGTCGGCTCGAGCAGTGCTTCGGCCAGAGTGGCCTCGTCGTTGAACGGTGCCGGATCGCTCCACGACAGACCGCTGACGGCGACGATGCGGCGCACCAGCGAATAGCCGTTCGAGTGCAGGCCGGAGGAAGCCAGGCCCAGCAGCACGTCGCCTTCGACAATGTCATCGGTGGGCAGCAATTGGCCGCGTTCGGCGGCACCCACCGCAAAGCCGGCGAGGTCGTAGTCGTTGCCGTGATACATGCCGGGCATCTCGGCGGTCTCGCCGCCGATCAGCGCGCAGCCGGCCTGGCGGCAGCCCTCGGCAATGCCGCCGACGATCGCGGCACCCTGGTCGGGATCGAGCTTGCCGGTGGCGAAATAGTCGAGGAAGAACAGCGGTTCGGCACCTTGCACGACGATGTCGTTGACGCACATGGCGACGAGGTCGATGCCGATCGTGTCGTGCTTGCCGGCATCGATGGCGATCTTGAGCTTGGTGCCGACGCCGTCATTGGCCGCCACCAGCACCGGATCGGTAAACCCGGCCGCCTTGAGGTCGAACAGGCCGCCGAAACCGCCGATCTCGCCATCGGCGCCCGGCCGGCGCGTCGCGCGCACCAGCGGCTTGATCTTCTCGACCATGAGATTGCCGGCATCGATATCGACACCGGCCTCGGCATAGGTGAGCCCGTTCTTGCGCTTGTTCACGTCGCGCTTGCTCATTTCTGGTGCCCGTTCAGCAATTTTCCTTGTCGCGGGCTCTTCGCATGAACGGTTTCTGTCCGCAAGGATAACGGCCATCTCGGCCTACAAAACCGTGGACAGCGCGCACGTACAGGCGCTCGTGATTGGCGAAAGCCAAGCTGAAGGCCGCTCCCGTGCGGGGAGATCGGCAGCTCCTCCCTTGTTGCCACCCGCCATCTTCATCATCTATCTCCGACCAAGAGGAGGTGCCAGGCATTTGACCATCCCCAACCTGATCACCATCCTGCGCCTTGTCCTGGTGCCGGCGGTGGTGCTGGCGATGCTGCAGGCGCGCTGGGACTGGGCTTTTGCCGGGTTCCTCGTCGCCGGCATTTCGGACGGCGTCGATGGCTTCATCGCCCGCCGTTTCAATCAGCAGTCCACGCTCGGCGCCTATCTCGATCCGATCGCCGACAAGCTGCTGCTGGTTTCGGTGTTCGTGGTCATGGGCCTCATCGGGCAATTGCCGCTGTGGCTGGTCGTCACCATGGTGTCGCGCGACGCGTTGATCGTCTGCGCGGTCCTGCTGTCCGCCGTCATGGCCCATCCGGTCGAGATGAAACCGCTTTTCGTGTCGAAGGCCAACACCGCCATCCAGATCGTGCTGGCGGCGGTTGTGCTGGGTGAGCTTGCCCTGTCGGTTCATCTCGACCCGCTGAGGCCGGTTCTCATATTGCTGTCCGGGGTCTTGACCGTGGCTTCGGCCGCAGCCTATCTCGTGACTTGGCTGAGGCACATGAGCTGACATGACGAAGGCTCCACTCCGGACATCCGAGACAGAAGCGGCGGCGATCGAGGCCGCGGCCGCCGACATCGCCGCGTCCGCGACCTTTCGCCGCCAGATCTTCTTCTGGCTGGCCGGCGCCGCGCTGCTGGCGCTTTTCCTCTATGTCTTCAGCGCCATCCTGCTGCCCTTCGTCGCCGGCATGGTGCTTGCCTATTTCCTCGATCCCGTTGCCGACCGGCTGCAGCGGCTCGGCCTGTCGCGTTTCATGGCGACGGTGGTCATCCTCATCACCTTCCTCATCGTGCTGGTCCTGGCCTTTGTCATCCTCATTCCGGTTCTGGCCACGCAGATGGCCGATTTCGCCGGCAAATTGCCGGAATATCTGACCCGGCTGCAAAGCCTGATCACCTCGTTCGATCCGAAATGGCTGGAGCAGAAGTTCGGCGTCAACGCCAATAGCTTGCGCGACGGGCTGAATTCGCTGCTGACCTCCGGCTTCGGTTTTGTCACCACCGTCTTCACCTCGCTGTGGAGTTCCGGCATGGCGCTGGTTTCTGTGGTCAGCCTGTTCGTGGTGACACCGGTGGTCGCCTTCTACATGCTGCTCGACTGGGACCGCATGGTGGCGGTCATCGACGGCTGGGTGCCACGCGACAACGTCCAGACCGTGCGCGCCATCGCACGGGACATCAACACCGCCACGGCAGGCTTCGTGCGTGGCCAGGGCACGCTGTGCCTGGTGCTGGGCGCCATGTATGCCACCGGGCTGACGCTGACCGGACTGAACTTCGGCATCCTCATCGGCCTGTTCGCCGGGCTGATTTCCTTCATCCCCTATGTCGGCTCGCTGACCGGGCTGGTGCTGGCCGTCGGCGTCGCCTTCGTCCAGTTCTGGCCGGACTGGACGATGATCGTCGCGGTCGCGGTCGTGTTTTTCATCGGCCAGTTCATCGAGGGCAACATCCTGCAGCCGCGGCTGGTCGGCAAGAGCGTCGGCCTGCACCCGGTATGGCTGATGTTTTCGCTGTTTGCCTTCGGCGCGCTGTTCGGCTTCGTCGGCTTGTTGATCGCGGTGCCGGCTTCGGCCGCCGTCGCCGTGCTGGTGCGGTTCGCAATAGCCCGCTATCTCGAATCGCCGCTCTACAAGGGTCGCGGCGCGGCACCTGTGCCGCAGCTTCCGGCCGATCGCGGCGGCGGCCACCGCACGCAACCGCGTCGCTGAAGTGACTGCCCAGCCAACCGACCCGCCGCGCCAGTTGCCGCTCGACCTCGGCCATGGCACCGGCTATTCGCGTGACGAACTCGTCGTCTCCGGCACCAACAACCAGGCGGTTGCGCTGGTCGACCGCTGGCCGGACTGGCCATCGCCGGTGGTGGTGCTGGCCGGTCCCGCGGGTTCTGGCAAGACGCATCTGGCCTCGATCTGGCGCGCGCGTGCCAATGCGGCGGCGGTCGACGCCAGGCGCATCGGCGACAGCATCGCCAATCTCGGCGCGCGGCCGGCGCTGATCGACGATGTCGATACCGGGACGGTTGACGAACAAGGCCTGTTCCATCTGATCAATGCGGTGCGTGGTGCCGGCTCGCAACTGCTTCTGACGGCGCGCCGCTTTCCCTCGGCCTGGGGTGTTGGCCTGCCTGATCTTGCCTCGCGGCTGAAGGCGGCTGCGACAGTCGAAATTCATGAGCCCGACGATCTCCTGCTGGCAGGCGTCATCACAAAACTCTTCGCCGACCGTCAGATCGAGGTCGAACCGCATGTCGTGCAATATCTGGTCCGCCGCATCGAGCGCTCGCTGGCGACAGCGATGCGCGTGGTGGAGCGGCTCGACCGGACCGCGCTCGAACGCAAGACGCCGATCACCAGGGCGCTGGCAGCCGAAACCGTCAGTGCCATGGATGAAGGGCAGGGCGAGTTCGAGATCTGAGCCTGAGAGGCCGGTCTCAGAGCCACATTCTGGCGATCAGAGCCACATTCTGGCGAAATGACGGACTGCGAGATAGACGGCAGAGTGAGCGGCGATATAGCCGGCGGCGACCAGCACAAACATCCCGATACTGACACGCCAGGAGCGGGAGACCACGGCGCCCGGGGCCTGCCTCGCCTGTCTGCGGCTTTCACGGTTATTCCACATCGCCAGTGCGGCGCAGGCAATTGCCCACGTCACCATGACCGGAACCGTTATGCCGGCATAGGCAAAGTAGGCCGGTCCGAAAAGCGACACCCAGGCATCGATTCCAAGCATCTGACCCCCCTGTTTGCCGAACCGCCCGCGGCTGCCGGACACACGGCCGGTGCCGCAGCAAGTGAACCGTATGGCTGCGCCGGGCATTGGGCTGTGGGGGGATGGTCGGAGTGGAGAGATTCGAACTCCCGACCCTCTGGTCCCAAACCAGATGCGCTACCAGGCTGCGCTACACTCCGAACGGTCTGTTGCCTATTCATTTCGGTGGTGCATGGCAAGTGCAAAAACCTGCGAGAGCAAAAACCTTGCCGCCGTGCGCATTGCGCAGTAATGACGGGCGAAGGGTGGCGATGCTGCCTTGCACAACAACGAGGTGGCCATGTCCGCGCGCATTTTCAGCCCAGCCAAAACCGCGATGCAGTCCGGCAAGGCCAAGACCGGTTACTGGGTGCTGGAATTCGATCCCGAGTCGCGCAAGAAGATCGACCCGCTGATGGGCTATACGACGTCGGCAGACATGAGAAGCCAGATCAGGCTTAGCTTCGACACGCGCGAAGAGGCGGTCGCCTACGCCGAAAAGCAAGGGCTCGCTTTCCGCGTCGAAGAGCCGAAAGAGACCAAGCGCCGCCAGATTTCCTATGCGGAGAATTTCCGCTATGACCGCAGGACGCCCTGGACGCATTGAACGGCGCCCGGCGCCAGAATATCCAGCCGGCCCAAGGGCCGGCCAGCGGTCCCGTAGCTCAGCTGGATAGAGCACCGGCCTTCTAAGCCGATGGTCACAGGTTCGAATCCTGTCGGGATCGCCAGTAATTTCAAGAGGTTACCCTTTCTTATGGTGCCTGAGTTTAGGTCATTTTACAGGTCATTTTACAGATTTGTTCCTCATGAGTTCTTTTCCATGCGGTCAATAACTGCGTCTGAAAGGACCTGATCGGTCGCCAGATAGTGCTTTTCGAGGACCGATTTGATCTCGGCCATCGAGTGCCCGGAAATGCGGGAAATGTCCTCAATGCTGGAGCCTTCCCTGGCTCTCTCGCAGATGAACGTGCCGCGCAGATCGTGATAGGTGACACCTTCGATCTTGATCGCTTCGGAACTCATTGCCTTGCGCCATGACGTCTTAAAACCATCCTTGGTCCACGGACGCCCGCGAGAGTTGAGGCAGACCCTCATCTTGTCCTTGGGCAGTGGATCCAGCAGAGCTTTGAGGCGGGCGTTCGCCAGCACCTTAAGCTTCTTCCCTGTCTTCGACTGCTGGAACATTAGATATTTGCCATCCCACTGCTTCCAGGTCATGGCTACGATATCACCCTGACGCTGGCCGGTGGCGAGCGCAATTTCGAACGGTAAGAGCAGATGCGACTCCAATTTCTCGCGCACGATTGCTATCTGTTCGGCCGACCAGAGGAATTCTTTTCTGGACCCCTCGTAGAGCCTGGTGATTCCGGTGCACGGGTTTTTATCGATCAACTCGTCGGCGATCGCGTAAGAGAACACCTTCGACAGGGAAAAAAGAAGCTTGTCCGCCTTACGTGGATTGGCAGAGAAGCCGCGGTGCCATCGTCTGATTTCGGCCTTCATGCCCTTACCCTGCGTCAGCTTGACCGGTAGACTGGGCCACTCCTTCCGGATGAGTTTGAAGGCATAGAGGTGGGCTGTTTGGGTGGTTTCGGCAAGCGCAAGGAAATCGCCATTGCGAGCACGCTCTGGTCCGGTGAAATACTCGATCAAGGTCTCGATCGTGTCGACCTTCCTGTTCGCAGCCTTCTCTCCCTCTCTCAATCGTGCGTGCTCGGCGGCGAATGCCTCGGTATGAGGTTTTTGCCCCATTTGCGGCCCGCCGCGCCATGCGTAGTAATAGACCCTGACCGAACCATCTGCCAGGCGCCGCTTGACCTTGTGGATCCCCTTTATCTTGATTATCACGAGTCCTGTCCCTCCAATTCATTGTGCTCATCCGAAGAACCAAGGCTTCGGGAGAGCATTGTAGTCAAACTCTCGCTGGCTCCCGCATCGCAAACGAGGGAGATCGGAAAACTACGTCTCCGACATTCAAAGATTGCCGTATCCAGTTCCACAGCGCCGATGAGATTCTGGGCTTGTCTGTGGGAGATGGCAAGGGAGCGGTTCATTTGCGCATCCGCGTTCCTTGCAGCGATGGCGGCGTCCATGAGCTTTCTTGCTGACATCCTGGCCGAAGCCGCCGGCGATGCCCGTCACACCCACGAGCTGATTGATCTACCGCCACGAGAAGCCGCCGACGCGGTGCCTGTTCGCCAACACGCAGTGGGTTGTGTCCTCTATCGCGGCTGTCACGATGTCGCGCGTCCCTTCTAAATCAGGATCGGCAACAGGCCAGACAGTCGGGAGCGGCGCTTGCCGTGTTAAGACAAGAACCTGTCCGCAATCTCAGAGGCCGCTATCAAGTTCACCTACCCGCTGATTCCACCGCGCATGCGCAGCAGAAATCCCTTTCGTAAATAGCCTGCTATTTCCTCTGCCGTAGTAACGATCTGGTTCGCGGCGTGATGTTTTGTTCACCCGAGAGCTGGGTCGGCAACCCGGTACATGCCATCGCGGAATCGATGGAGAACATATCGTTCACCGTCAGCTGCAACTCGCTCAAATGTTGAGGCTCCGCGGGACTGTAACGAAGCAGTTTGATCTCGGCCGGCGGCTTCTGATTTTGGTGCGGTGGCGTCGAACTGATCAATGACGCCACCGCAAGTCAGTTTCCCGCTGCGGCTATCCGATTTGGTGGTTCCGCTGGCTTGCTAGCAACAGTGGGTTCAAAATTCAGCTTACGCAGCTGCTGGCGGATAAGCTTCTCGCATGCCTCGATATCGGGCAGAGCTACAAGAAATCAACACTTTTGTCATTTGAGAGGAGTCCCATGGTGGCGAGTAGGGCCACCAGTTGACCCTGCCGGTGCGTTTCCGTTTTGGAGAAGATAGACTTTAGATAGGACCGAGCGGATTCTTCAGTGATACAAACGAGATTCGCCGCACCCTCAAGCGAATGTCCCTCGGCGAGAATCTTGGCAAGCTTAGCCTCAGATACCGTCAAGCCAAACTGTGTACGCAGAACCTCAGTGGTCGGTCTGCGCCGTTGTGCGGGGTCTACAATAAGAATAAGGGCCCGTGCATCGCCAAAAATATCGACGGAACGTTTGCTCAAGGGGCAGGCTGATAGCTGATAAGCGTTTTTCCCCGACGGGCGCCGAACCGCAACAATTTGCGGAGGCGATAGCTGAGCAACATTCGAGAGTGAGGCGCACGCGTGCACCATGGCATTTAGTGCAGCTGCATCGATGGTGTTGGTGGCCTCCAATCTACTTTGGCGAATTTGCAGACCATCGCCCATTAGCGCGTAGGCGATCTTGTTGATGAGAATGGCGCGCCCACCGTCATCGATCACGACGGCGCCGATCGACATGCGCTCGAAAGCCTCCACCGCGCCCTCAGCCTGGACGTAGTGGAGGGCGGCGGCAGTGGTGGCGGCGCGAGACAGATGGCTTGCCAAAAGTTCTAGCCGCCTACGATCTGATTCTTCGAACGGCCCTTGCTTGTTGCTGCGCTGGATCGATGCCGTCCACGGCTTCCCGCCGACACTGATGCTGATGCCAGCAAACCACCTGAGGCCGCAGGGACGAAGGAAGTCGTTATAGAACGGCGAGCTTGCCATTTGCTCCGCTGTCATAATGTCCTGGTCGAACACCACGCGGGCAAGCCCGTGAGTGGCTCTTCCGTGGTATCGTTCATCTTGGAAATACCAACCGTCACGTTGATAGACCTCGACAGACTCATTTAGCGCATCTGAATGAGGCAGCCCGAACCTTCGCAATTCGGTTACATCGGGTAGCAACAATGCACCGACCCCGTTTTCCAGCCGGGCCAAGCGATCGCATACTTCGATCCATTTCTGAGGCAACACGACCGCCTCATAAATTGTATCCAACAAAGTCTCGTAAGGTTTATCGAACATTGGGTGATCGCCTGACCAGAATACCGGTCGGTAGACCCATGCCAGCGGCAAAGAGGCGTCTCTTCGAGCCGTTTTCGAGAAGCTTTGAGGGGGAAGAAACCTCGACAGATAGCTGCGCGCTGCGCCGCCGCCTAGGCACGGTTGGGCCCGATCGAGCAGGGTCGCGATGCGCTAGAGTCTCCAAGCGTCTCCCACTACCCAGGCAATTGGGCCAAAGCGATTGACTGCGACGTGGGGTCATAAGGCGGCAGCCCCACTCCTGCCGATGAATTTACCTTACCCTAGGTTAGAACTCCAGGGTTTTGATTCTAAATAGCCCCCATATGGGAGGTCCGCCGTTCTCTGAATGCGCTTAGATTTTCGTCTGCTTCTTGGGAACCAGTGCTGTGGGGACGACGATGGGCGGCTCTAAAGTGAAATAGTTTATTGATCGCGGCTTAGCCGGCGTTTTTCATCAATGCTGGCGTTGCTTCTGACGTGCCTGGCGACATTCTCAACATAATGATTGTTGTCGACAACATAATAATATCCAACTGATAAGTTGCGGGAGAGGCAAATGGTAACCATCGTACAAGACGTGTTTAGCATAACCTCTGGAGTAACCTACAGTTTCGATGACCTTTTTCATTACGTACTTCCCGATGACACAACAAGATTAGTGGCATTTGTTAGTTTTACATCATCGGCAAACGCTATTTTAACACCACCGCAAGCTTACAGTCAGTCAAGATATTACAACATAGTTAATACAGAATATACGGATATACCTTATGCGGATTGGAGCGCTGGAACTGTCACTACATTCGCTACGAGCGGGATCATAAATATACATGGTTTTGGTAGTGAAATTTATGCACCAGCCGGCGCCCCACTTGGTACTGGTGTGGTAACTTCCTTTGGTGTTGCAATGTCCTTTGGCATTGTGGATGCTGGGCTCTTTACCGACAATCAAGATCTCGTCGACTTCAATTCCCTTGGGCCCGAACAAATCGCAGTGATCAGCAAGGGCGCCTACCTATATGACGCGCTTCTCGGCGACGACGTTGTCGATCTGCCGAACAAGTCGAACTACGGCCTCGCTCCAGGTGTCACATGGGATCACACGCGAACCTTCTTCGCCGGAGGTGGGAATGACACCATCGACGATGGAGATGGTGACGATACAATTAATGGCGGCGACGATTCCGATCTGATCATTGGGGGACAGGGGGCTGACACGATTGATGGTGGCGGTGGCTTCGACATCCTCGGTTACGTGAAGTCATCGGCCATCACTCTCGATCTGGCGGGCGGCTCGTCGAGCGGCGATGCGCAGGGTGATACCCTAAGCAATATCGAAGTTGTCGTGGGATCAAATTTCAACGACCAAATCACAGTTGATCCCACCGTCGGTGTCGGTGTGTTTGGGAGCGGCGGAGACGATACCATTGTCGGCTCCAATCTCGACGATGAGATTCACGGCGATTTTAGTGATTTTCCCCAGAGCGCCTCGGTCAGTGACTTAGGCTCACGAGTCTCGCTCAGACTGAACACCTCCGGGAACTCTTGGGGGGGAGTCGGTGGAAACGACACTATCGTCGGCTCGCCCGGGAACGATTCCCTGTTTGGAGGCGACGGTGATGATATCTTCGACTATTGGAACGGCAAATTTCCCAATTTTGCAGGTAACACGATACAAACACTCGATGGTGGCCCCAATCCGGAGGCTGGTGGCGATTTAATCAAGCTCCCAGGGTCCGCCGATGACTATAAGGTTAGTGTAAATTTTGGGCCTGGTTGGCCTGACACCACCACCACGATTACAACTGCACCAAATAATAGCAGTGGCTTTCCAAGCATCTCTCTGGTGACGAATCAGATTGAGTTTGCCCAGTTCGAACGACCGGTAGATAACAGGGTGATCCTCTCGCGTGGTAACCTCGTGTTCGAGATGGCGAGTCTTGCGAAAGAGGCTTACACCGGAGCGACTGCTGCGGAAAGCCGAGGCTGGCATGCCGTCTCAGCTCTCGAGCTCGGGATGATGCCCGCGAACTACATTGGCAGTCCTTACCCAGCTGGCGGTCCTTACCAATTCGAGAGTGGCCTCTTCGCTGCACGCTCTGCACAGGCTGCAGATGCAGATGCGCTCGTCCTAACTGGAATCGTAGGTAACTCACGCACGCTGGTGGTGGCTTTCCGGGGTACAGACGAGTTTTTACTCGAATCGCCTGAATGGCACGATCCTACAGATTACTACGGACTGTTCAGGCCGCTCGTCGACGCATTGAAGAGCTACATCGCCGATTCCGAAAATGGAGTCGAGCAGGTATTGGTGACGGGCCACAGTTTGGGCGGAGCCATGGTCCAGTACCTGATCAATGAGGATCTGCAGGGTTCTGGCTCCGCCAATGTGAAGGGCTTCACCTTCGGGTCCATTGGCGCGAAGGTAACGCCTGCCAACGAGCAGATTGCAAACTTCGGCCATGTGAACGATCCGGCTATCGTCAACCGCGGAAGCATCTTGCCTGGCAATACGGTTGGAGGGCATGTCGCAATCGAGACTCCTATCGCACAGTATAGCTTCGCTGACGTGGTCTTGAACCAGTTCGATTATATCAAGCCTCACTCCATGGACACCTACCTGCTGTCGACCGGACAGCTTGTTGCAGAAGCGTATGACCAGGGTGGGATGTTCTATAACAGCATGCTGGCAGAAGAGCTGCGCGGGGCAGGTGATGTCTCATTATGGCATGACATTGTTCTGGGTAGTGAGGGAGCCGACAAGCTCGTAGCTTCGCCCCTTGACGAGTTCGTTCTTGCCAGCGGCGGGGATGATGTCATCGGCATGAAGGGCCGTGGTGCGAGTGAGCGTGTGATCGACGGCGGGCTAGATATCGACAAGGTGGTGATGGAGGGTTCCCGGTCCGACTACCAAATCGTAGCCATTGATGCGGATACTTTCACGGTCAGCTTCTCCGGCGAGAAGACAGCCGTTCTCGACCGAGTGGAGACACTTGTTTTCCCGCGGTGGCTATTCGATCCCGAGCTACCAGTTGAGCCCGATGCTCTAGTTGTGCACTTGGATGGAACCCCCAGCACTGTTCAAACGCCAGAGACTCGTTCCACGGAGTTTGTAGTCAAACCAAGTTTCGACTACGCCGATGCGGGAGACGGTGATTTCGATGTGCTTGGGTCGGCTCGAGCCGATGTCATCGTCTATGGCATCGGAGATAAGACGATCAGGGCCGGCTCTGGTAATGACATCGTCATCAGTAAAGTCGTGTCCGACCTTTCTTCAGGGGGACCGGCAGATCCCGCTCTTGGTCAAATTGTGGTAGTGCCGGGCGCCGGGGATGATTTGTTGTTCGGGGGGGATGGTGTGGAGACCGTCTCCTTATCGGGCCAACGTGCGGATTACGCTGCGGCAAGGCTAGACGACGGAACGGTCGTGATCCGCGATGGCCGAGAAGGCTCCCCCGACGGAACAGATTCGATCCTAGGGGTCGAATTGGTGAAGTTTGCAGACGGAACGTACACCGTCGAGGAACTGCTCCGCTCGAGGCCTCCCGTAATATCGTCCGATGGCGGAGGTGAAACCGCAGCAGTTTCGATTGCCGAAAACGGCGCTTCGGTGACTACTGTGACTGCGAGCGATCCAGACGCAGGGGCGACGCTATCGTACTCCATCGTCGGTGGCGCGGATGTCAGTCTTTTCTCAATTAAAGACACGACCGGTGTCTTGAGTTTCCTAACGGCTCCCGATTTTGAGATGCCGACCGATATGGGAGCCAACAACGTTTACGAAGTCCTGGTCCAAGTCGGCGACGGCAATGGCGGCTTCGATACTCAGACAATCTCAGTCACGGTGACCAACCTCAATGATAACGCTCCAGCGTTTTCGTCCGGAGCGTCCGCGAGTCTCGCGGAAAACGGAACGGGACTTGCTTACGACGCGGATGCAACAGACGCCGACCACCTTGCCGCGCTCACCTACATGCTGTCCGGCACCGACGCGGCGCTGTTCAATATCGATGCCGCAACTGGCGTGGTCACCTTCAAGACTCCGCCGAACTTCGAAGCTTCAACTGATGCCGGAAGCAACAATGTCTATGACATCCTTGTGACGGCCTTCGACGGTACAAACAGCACCAACCGCTCAGTCGCCATAACTGTAACCAATGTTGCAGAGGGCAACGTCATCAACGGAACGGCCGGAAACAACAGCCTAAGGGGTACTGGCCTGGTAGACATCATCAACGGCTTTGGCGGCAACGACACGCTGAAGGGTCTCAGTGGTGATGACGAACTCAACGGTGGCATAGGGGACGATACTCTCAATGGAGGCGCAGGTACCGACACGATGCGCGGTGGCGCGGGTAACGACACCTACATAGTCGATACCATTGGTGATATCGTCGATGAAAGCGTCGCGGGATCGGATGGCACCGACCTTGTCAAGTCGTCAATTTCGTTCAGCCTCTCTGACCCTGCCCAGGTGTTCGGCACCGTCGAGAATTTAACACTGACGGGCAGAGCCGCCATCAACGGCACAGGCAACGCTGCCAACAATATCATTGTGGGCAACAACACTGCCAACGTCCTCGACGGCGGTGATGGAGATGACACGCTGGACGGCCGTGGCGGCAACGATGCCCTTGTCGGCGGAGCTGGAAACGACACACTGCTCGGAGGCAGTGGCAACGATACGCTCGACGGCGGAGCCGGAAACGACACAATGCGGGGCGGCGGCGGCAACGACACCTACGTCGTCGATAGTGCCGGAGACATAGTCGACGAGTCAGGCTCAAAAGGCATCGACACTGTCCTTTCGTCGGTCAGTTTCAACCTGTCCGATCCCGCTCATGCGATCGGGACGATCGAAAACCTCACGCTGGCCGGATCCGGCAACACCAGCGCGACCGGAAACTCTGCCAGCAACGTGATGACAGGCAACACGGGCGACAACTTGCTCGACGGCGGGGGCGGAAACGACACCCTGGACGGCGGCGCAGGCAGCGACACTATGCGCGGCGGGGCCGGAAACGACACCTACATCGTCGATAGCGTCACCGACACTGTGGACGAAAGCGTCGCGAGTTCAACAGGAACGGACACGATCCAGGCATCGGTTTCGTTCAGCCTGCTGAACTCCGCCCGTGTCCTCGGCGTCTTCGAGAACCTGTCATTGACGGGCAACTCTGACATCGATGGTACGGGCAACACTGCGAACAACGTGCTGAAGGGCAATGGCGGAGCCAACGTGCTGGACGGCGGGGCCGGAAACGATACGCTCACGGGCGGTCTCGGAGCCGATACTTTCCGCTTCAGCACCGCCCTCAACGCCTCGACAAACAAGGATGTCATCACGGACTTCAACGTTGCCGACGACACGATCGCGCTGGACGACGCCATCTTCACGGCGCTTGGCGGGCCGGGAACGTTGGCGGCGGGGTCATTCCACATCGGAACGGCAGCGGCCGATGCCGACGACCGCATCCTCTATAACGCCACGACCGGAACGCTCACCTATGACGCCAACGGCAACGCGTCAGGCGGGGCGATCCAGTTCGCAAATATCGGCGCCGGACTCGCGCTGACCAACGCCGATTTCATGGTGGCGTAGGCTGAACGGGGGCAAACCCATGGGCACGGGGCAGATTGCGATGACGCCAGGGAACGAACTGAGAGCAGCATTCTCGCACTGCAAGGGAGCGCTGTTCTGTGTCGGCGCCTTTTCGGCTGTGGTCAATATTCTCGGCCTGACCGGGTCGCTCTACATGCTGCAGGTCTACGACCGCGTGATGCCATCGCGGAGCATCCCGACACTGGTCGGCATGACCATCGTCATGGTCTGGCTCTACGCGGCTTATGGCCTGCTCGATTTCGTCCGTCTCCGTCTTCTGGTAAGAATAGGCAACACACTCGATCACAGGCTTCGCCGGCAGGCCTTCGAGGCATCGCTGCTTTTGCCCCTCAGGACCGGGCACGATGGAGCGCGCGTCCAGCCGGTCCGCGATCTCGACCAGATACGCTCGTTCGTGTCGGGAACCGGACCCACGGCCTTCTTCGATATGCCGTGGATTCCCGTATACATCGCGTTCATCTTCATGCTGCATCCATGGCTCGGCGTCCTTGCCACTGCTGGGGCGACGGTGATCGTTCTGCTCACGCTGGTTGCCGAAGCGTTGGGCAGGGCACCGGGCCGGAGGGCGACAGAATCGGTCATCGCACGCTCGACCTTCTCGGACGCAGGCCGCCGCAATGCCGAAATCATACGGGCGATGGGCCTTTCGGGTCGGTTCGCGACGTTCTGGAGCCATCAAAGCTCCCGCTTTCTCGCAGACCAGCGGCGGCTTTCCGACCTTGTCGGCTTCACCAGCGCCATGTCGCGGACGCTCAGAATGATGCTTCAATCGCTCATGCTGGGTCTGGGGGCCTATCTTGTAATTGCAGGAGAAGCGACATCGGGGGTGATCATTGCCTCTTCGATCATGCTGGGACGGTCGCTGGCGCCCGTGGATGTCGCCATCGCGAACTGGCGCGGCTTCATTTCAGCCCGCCAGAGCTACGGCCAGCTCTCGAGGACCCTCAAGGGCTTCTCCGACCACGGCCAGCCCATGGCACTGCCGCGCCCCCACAATGTGCTTTCGGTGGACAGCCTGGCCGTAGCCGCGCCTGGCCATCAGAAACCTCTCATCCAGAACGTGACGTTCGTTCTCCGCGCGGGCGCTGCCCTTGGCGTGATTGGGCCGAGCGCATCGGGCAAATCCACGTTGGTCCGTGCATTGGTCGGAGCGTGGCCATCGCTGCGCGGAACCGTGCGTCTCGACCATGCGGCCCTTGACCAATGGGATCGCGAGGCACTCGGGCGCGACATCGGCTATCTCCCCCAGGACATTGAACTGTTCGACGGGACGGTTGCCGAAAACATCAGCCGTTTCGACGGAAATGCCTCGCCGAAGGACATCCTGGCGGCGGCGCAGGCTGCCGGGGTGGACAAGATGATCCTCCTGCTGCCGGAAGGGTTCCAGACCTTGGTCGGCGAGCGCGGCACCGCCCTCTCAGCGGGGCAGCGGCAGCTCATCGGACTGGCGCGGGCGCTGTATGGTGAGCCTTTCCTTGTCGTGCTCGATGAGCCCAATTCCAACCTCGATTCCGATGGCGACGACTCGCTGGCGATCGCGATCCACGGAGTACGCCAGCGGGGAGGGATCGTCATCGTCGTCGCACACCGCCCCTCGGCCCTGTCAAACGTCGACCAGCTCATGGTCATGGCGGCCGGGGCGGTCAAGGCTTTCGGCCCCAAGGAAGGCGTGCTCGCCGCTGTCACAAACGCCGCCGCAGCCCAGCATCCCAAAGAGCCACCTGCCAAACGCCGTGATTCCACGGTCATTCCGTTGTATGCGCCGAGCGAGCGCCATGTCTGAGGAATGCGTGCCGAAAGAATCCAGAAGTGGAGGTCTTCCGTGTCCGAATTGATCTCGCCCTTCAGGCTTCCGGGTTCCAACTCGGTGTGCGCTCCCGAGAAATCCGGCGAAGGCATCCGGGCAAACATCCTGCTGGGACTGACAGTCTCCGTTGTGCTTGTCGGCGGCGTTGGTGCCTGGGCTGCAACGACCTCGCTGGCCGGGGCCGTGATCGCATCGGGCACCGTGGTCGTCGAAAGCAGCGCCAAAAAGGTGCAGCACCAGACCGGAGGCATCGTGGGAGCCATCAACGTTCACGAAGGCGACCGCGTGGCAGCTGGCGACGTGATTGTGCGGATCGACGAGACCCTGACGCGCGCGAACCTCCAGATCCTCGCCCAGCAGTACGACCGCACGATCGCCCGCCAGGCGCGGCTGCAGGCCGAACGGCTGGGACTACTATCTATCGAGTTTCCGGAAAGCCTCGTGGAACGGATGGCGGAGCCTGATGTCGAACTCCTGATTGCCGGGGAGAAAGCGCTCTTCGAAAGCCGGACCAAAGCTGCTGCCGGACTGAAATCGCAGATGGAGGCTCGGTCCGGACAACTGGCAAGGCAGATCGAGGGTCTGGCGGCGCAGCGGAAGTCCATGGATGAATCGGCGGCCCTAGTCGAAAGGGACTACAACAGCCTGAAAACGCTCTACGACAAGAAGCTGGTGTCGCTGGAAAGGGTGAGCCAGCTCCAGCTCGAACTATCGCGGCTGCGCGGCGAGTCCGGTCGCTTGGCGGCTGCCATAGCCGAAACCGAGGGCAAAATCAGCGAAACCAGGCTGCAAGCACTTCAGGTCGACGAGGACATGCGCAAGGACGTTAACGAGGAACTGCGTGAACTCGACGGCAAGGAGGTCGAACTCGTCGAGCGCAAGGCCGTGGCGAAGGACCAGCTTGCGCGGACCGAAATCCGGGCTCCCCAGTCAGGACTTGTCCAAGAGCTTGCCGTCCATACCGTCGGTGGCGTAATCAGTCCCGGAGAGACCATTATGCTGATCGTACCCGAACTGGACAGGCTCGTAGTCGATGCTATGGTCGCGCCAGCCAGCATCGATGACATCGAGCCCGGACAGCCTGTTTCAATACGCTTCTCCGCGTTCGACGCAAACACGACCCCGGAATGCAAGGGCACCTTGCAGAGAGTCTCAGCCGACCTGATAAAAGACCCGCAGCGGCAGATTTCGTATTTCGTGGCGAGGACGACGCTCGACGACCAGAAGTCATGCCTGCGTGGCAGCAGGCGGCTCCAGCCAGGCATGCCTGCGGAGGTCCACATCCAGACTGGCGAACGCAACGTTTGGTCCTACGTGATGAAGCCGTTGTCGGACCAGATTCACAGGGCGTTCCGGGAGTAGAGGTCTCAGAGAAAGCTAATGTAGTCGACCGTGAACAATCCGAGCCCTAAGCGGCGACCGGCTTCGGCCGGATTTGAAGCAGGGCAATCAAGAGCGACAAAAACCCCTTCAGCCACCTGAGCAGGAGGGAGAAGTTGTAGCCGGCGGCGGCCAGGATGGCGTTGAGGGTGTCGCCCTGCTGGCCGGCGAGGTAGTTGCGGCCCATTCTGTGTTCGCTCTTGATGTGGCCGATGACGGGCTCGACCGCCGACCGCCGTCGCATCTGGCGCTTGATGGCTGGGGTGACGCGGCGTTTCTGGCCCGCGGTGAAGACCCTGAGCTTGTGGCTCTGCGGTGCGTTGTGGCCGCGATAGCCGGCGTCGGCGAGGATGCGGCCGATCTCGTTGCCGATGGTCTTTTCCATGTCGGGGATGACGCTTGCCAGCGTGTGGCCGTCATAGGGATTGCCGGGCAGTGCTTTTGCATGCAGGGCGAACTGGCCGCCCCTGGAGCGCTTCAGCGTGGTGGCCACCGACACCTTCACCCCGAACTCGTAGGGCGCATGCGCCTTGCCCTTGCCGATGCATTCCACCTCGTGTGCGTGCAGGCTGTAGATCTTGCGGCCGCGCTGGCGCTGGCGTTGCTCGAGAACGGTGGCGGCCTGGTAGAGCGGCCATTTGAACAGCGCGTCCAGCCCCTGATCGCCGGCGATCTGGCGACCAATGTCGCGAATGGTCCGGCCGAGATAGGTCTTGAGCTTGCGTAGCGCCTTGTTGGCCCGCTTGAACTGCTTGGCGTGGGCATAGCGCTGGTGGCTGATCAGCGCCAGCTTGCCGACCCGCACATAACTCTGGCGCAAATGGAGACCCGTCCTCTTGGCCAGCCGCACCAGCCGTTCGCGTGCCCGATGGATGAGCTTGGCGTCGGTCGGGAACATGACGTTCTTCGGCTGCACGGTGGTGTCGACGATCACCTGGCGCGTGTCGGCCGGTTTCATCGCCCCGGTCTTGACCGCGAGGCTGAGGCTCTCCTGCAACAGCACCATAATCCGCTCCTCGCCCATACGGCTGCGCCAACGCGTCATCGAGGAGCGGTCGAACGGCAGCGTATGGCAAAAGAACGTCTCGCCGGTGAGATACTGGAAATAAGGGTTCTCCACCCAGCGCTCGCACAGCACCTCATCCGACAGGTTGAAGGTGTGCTTGAGGATCGCCAGCCCCGCCATCAGCCGGGTCGGCAGCGGCGGCATGCCGGGGCCGTCCGAATAGACGGCGCCGAAACGCTCCTCCAGCACCGGCCAGTCGATCGCCTGCGCCAGCCGCACCAGCTCGTGCTTCATGTTGATGATTTGGTCGAGCCGGGAGCGGAACAGGTCCTGCTCTCCCGTCTCGCGCTTCTCGCGTGGCCTGGACATTCGCTGTCCCCTCGATTCGCCGCCGCCGAACCGAGTGAATCACGCTCCGCGCCACAAGGGAATCGCAAAACCGAATTGCAGGAAAACAGCGTCCAAATACCGCTAATCCTGCAATTCCAAAGCCGCTATCCGCCTCAATCAACAGGCCAGATCAATGGCTTGCGGATAGTTCACGGCCGACAATGTAGTCGGTCGTAAACTGCCGCGAATCCAACTTGACTGGCTTTGCACCACTAGATCGCGAACGACTGCGGGACCTTGCAATTTCTCGTATGGGATTGGTACTCTCCTCTGCTCTACAACGCTTCATTGAGAAAGCTCGCGAACTGGGATGCCGGATTCGCCATCAGACAGGCTGGAGGTCAGCGCCGGTGGCGGTTTATCCAAGCCCTTCGCAACCTAAATCGCACCGCGAAGCTGTCTAGTCTAGGTGGTCTCGTCCAGTTAGCTTAACCTCGTGTCCGAAAAACCGGCAGCAGGCCAATCCGATAAAGCTCGATAAGAAGCGCTTCACCGATTACGCGGCAACCCTGCGCGCGCTCGCGGATGGCGTGACCGCCTTCCGGAGATCAAGACGAGTCGTAGCGCAGGATCAGAATACTCCGTCTTCTTGGTCGATTGGTCTGATCCCGTTTGTGGTGGGATTCCAGTATGCCATCGACCAATCTTGGCCAGTCTGCTGAACTTGGTCGTGTGGTACCATACCCAAGGCTCCTCGACCCGTTTCATAACTGTAGACGAGCATCTCGGAACCACCGAAAGGAAGCATTTGTGGACCAATCAAGGTTCGTTCCAAGAGAGCACCATTCTGCATCACGGACACGACGCTTCCCGGCGCGTATACCAGCAATTCCCCGTCGGGGGCCGTAAGCGTGTGCTCTGGACTGGGCGTCCCCAGTTGCAAGTCCAACGCCCAAGCGCGAAGTTTTTTCGTAAGCGCCAGCGGTAAAGCCGCCGCGTCGCCAGCCAACTCGGCCGCATTGTGCAACTTCATCAGATACTCTGGAAACTCACTATAGAGGGGTTCGGTTAGCCTCAGCCCGCCGTATATACTGTCGTAAATTACGATCGTGTCGGTCGCGCGGCTCAAGGCGCCATTCTGATAGATTGCGATGTGCGTCGCAGCATGATCGATGTCATTCTGAGATACGCTGCGCTCGCGTTTTAGGAGGTCGGCAAGGGCGGTCGCCACAAGCATCCGGTTTGTTGCCTGGACCGTGCCGCTGCCGGCAAACCAGTTTTCGGAGATTTTCAATACCACGCCCGTGGTGCGGAACTCGCGCTGTTTACGAGACATCTTGGGGTTGCTTTGCCGCAAGTCCCGATAGGCGAAGGTATTAGAGCCCACACGATAGCCCTCGACGGACTCGTTGACTTGTAGGAACGCTTCGGCAAGTATTCCGCTCGCACTGCTCTGAATTCGTCCTCCAACGATCTCTTCCGGGCCTAAACCCACGTTGAGGGTCTTCCGCAACATCGGCTTCGTTGGTGGAGCCTTCTTGGATTCTTCGACACGGATTGAGCGATCGAAAGTGGTGCGCCACTCAATCACTCGTAGCGGTTGGCGATAGTGCAGATACGTGGCTCCTGGATAGGCCTCGCGGATCGCCTGGTTCAAGGCGATGTTGCCGACGTCATCCTCACCGCCTTTGGTTTTTATAACGTAATTTGGCTCGCCAACCTGCCGTAAGGGGTAATTCTGGTGTGGGTTGTCAGCTCCTAACTGAGCCATGAAATCAAACTCGCGCGGCCGCCTAGCGCCAGGTTTTGCGAGATCGAACACACCGCCAAAGCTATCGGGCCACGATACGCCAGGTGGCGGCTCTTTCTGGTCGCTTCCGAGACCTTCACATTCATCCATCAAGCAACGTGCTTGTGCAAATTGGATAAACCTGTTGGCAAGATACAAGTGGGAAGGCTCAACTGAGCCTGCGTAATAGCCAGAAAAGCTGGAGCCAAAGCGCGTGAATGCGTGCCTTGGCGCTATTACGGCGAACAAGCCCTGTGACGCACGTCCCACGCGTCCAATTCTTTGACGAAACGCCTTTTTTGACTGCGGGACGCCGACGTTAAGGCCCAGAAGGAAACTGGAGATGTCGATTCCCAGTTCCAGGGCTGGAGTCGATATGACACCTCTCAGCGATCCGGCCCGCAGACGCCGCTCGATGGATTGGCGATCTTTGGCTTCGTAGCCGCTCCGATAGGGCAGTACGTCGTCTTCATCAATATCCCTGGCTACCCGTTCGACGCCTTGGCGAGAGTCATGAAAGGCTATGAAAGTGCCATCGGTTGATCTGACCACGAGCCGCGAACACAGATCGACGAGCATAGCCTCGGCGGCGGCGCCGCTATCTGGCCCCTCGATATGCAACAACCTCCGCCCATGGCTGGGTGATCCGTCATCCTCTTCCCCCACGACCGCAAATGGCCATCCAGTGAGGTTTTCGAGATGTTCGGCAGGATCTGAAATCGTAGCTGTGGCCCCGATGATTTGAAGTTTTCTGCTAACGTTCCGGTCCCGGCACGCGCGTCGACGCGCAGCAAGGATTCTCCGAAGGAGGTAGGCTACGTTGCTGCCGAAAACCGATTCGTAGGTATGTGCTTCGTCTAAGATCAAGAAGCGAAGGCTACAGAGCATTTCGCGAACCATGGGCGTGGCGACCTGACGCATGAGCCACGCCTGAATGATGTCGGGAGTTGCCAGGATTACCCTGGCTTTACGAACTGCGGCGGCCCGGTCTTCAAAGTCCACTTGACCGTGAAGCTCAGCAACCGTTTCTCTCGGTAGGCCCAGATCATCTGCGAACCGCCGCCAGCGCTGCGCCTGATCGGCCAACAACGCCTTCAGCGGATAGAGAACGAGCGCGGTGCCCGAACCCGCCAATAATTCCTGTGCGACCGCCAACTGAAAAATGAGGGATTTACCCGAAGCAGTGCCGGTTGCAACCACGATGTTCTCGCCGTTTTCGAGCAATTGCAAAGCCATGCCCTGGTGACGCCAAATTGCGCCATCCGGCGCCACTCCATTGCGAAGCCAGGGGCTGAGCGGACCATTGATGTAAGTGCTTGGAATGGGACCGCGCCGTTCGAGCACCGGGGGGCTCATCAGTTCCTCGACGATCGTCACATCTCCGGCCGACAACATAGCGTCAAACGCTTCGAGAAGGCTCGTCATGCTTGTGGCGTCCATCCCCGGGGTTTACTTGCTTGCGAGGCCCGCGAGGGACCAATGGCGTGCCCTTTGGCCGCTCGCTCCATGCGTCGACCTTCATCCCTCAAGTCTTGGAGGGTTTCACTCAAGGCACGAAGTTGGCTGGTATCCAGTCGAAGAACTACGACCGTGCCAGCCCAGGAAGCGGGGTGAAGTCGCTTTTGGGCGCCCCTAATGTCGAGTACAACGTCGCCGCTCATCAATTGGAAAATACCGCCGAGCCGACAGAGGCCTTCAGTCATAAACAGACCGTAGCCGCTATTGGCCCAATCATCATCGTGTCGCGATTTTCGCCACGCCTTCGACGACATCCCAGGTTGGATAGCTGTGGTTAAAGCGTCCGCATCACTTTCAATTGAGAGATTGGAATTCTGCCGGAGGGACGATGCCAAGCCAATACCTTGATCCGACACGACCATTTCGACCTCCTGCCGGCTTGGCCAGTACTGGGCTGCGAAAGTGTAGCTGTGCGCTTCGCTATGTTCTACGACGTTGCGGATGATCTCCCGAATTGCATAGGCTAACGTGTCTTGTAGGGCGCCGCTGTCAGTACAGGTCAGCACTGCCGCCAACCGTTCCGCCTCAGCATGAATATGTTCGCCGACTGGGACCATTTTCTCCGCGGCAGCGCAACGGACCTCGGCGGTGAAACGTTCGGTCAGCGGCACATAGGTTTCACTTCCTAACGCGGCACCAAGAGGTGATCCGAAGTTGAGGCCGAGATAGCCGAAAAACCCCATGTGCCCAGCGTAGCCCAGGTGCCTGTAGTTGAGCGCGCGGCGCTTTATCTTCGGATGATCAATCTTCAGCTGGCGCAAGGATCCACCGATGATCGCTAGCCATGCCGGCGAGGTGAATCTTACCTCGCCGAAATCTAGCTGAATCTCTTCGCTCGCTTGAATGCTTCGCAGTTCTCGCGCGAATAGCGCCATGTGTGCGACATCAGTCGCACCCGGAACCTCAACTATCATTTCCCCTCCCAAGCCTAGCCCGAAATCTGAAGTGATGGCTCGCCTAGCTCGAACTCTACACTGGCACGGAAGGATTGATCAAACTGAGTATCGGTTTGCTGCACTCGTCCCAACCCCTTGTTTTGGGCAGTGAGCAGACAGCCACGACAACGCAAAATGGTTTGCCAAGCGTCAAGGCGCCCGGACACCTGTTTCCGGGGGTCAAGCAAAGTGTGTTGTCGCCGACATGAGGCGCGTTGCTGCGATTCGCGCTCTCGCTTTCCGGCCAAACGCGCCGGATCTTCGCCGCACGGACGTTCACCTCCATACACGACGCCGGCGATCGTGTTTCCGCTGGCCGGTAGCGTTTGTCTCATCATATGCGATGGCCGCACGGCAACATTTAGGATCTACGAAGCAAGGCGAGAAGCAGGAAGGAGAACATGACGTGGGCAATCGTTAGGTTTTAGGCTCCCTATCGCCGATGTTCAAAAAAAAGTTAGAATACCATTTAGAAAGTCGGAACCAAGGTTGGAAACGAGCTCAACTTTTCCATCCTTCGCAGTCGTAATCCCGAATATACTTTTAGGCTTTTTCCATCGTGTGAGCATTTATAAAGGGAGCAAGGGTTCTTCCTTGCCCCCTCTCTGGAACCACTCAGCCTTGCGAGGGTGTTCGTGTGCAGGAAGCTGTGCGGTGAGTCCTTCGGATGCGGACGAGTGACTTACGAACGTACCGGTGAGCAGCGTGACGAGATCTATGCTGTATTCGTTGATATCCGGCAGGACGCTGGCGTCCTCGTTGACACGAAGCAGGTTTGTAGAGCAGTGAGTAGGTCAGTTTCATAGCCCAGCTGACCTCTCGGATCGAGGTTCTACAGGGGTAAGCAGCTCGTTGCGCTCCGTCCTGACGTTCACCGAAACGACGTGCTGGCCGCGAACTTTCCCGGCGATGCTTCGGCTCAAAGGGTGCACAGATCGGCCGGTTGGCGGAACAATCGTTGGCCTCCGGTTTTGTCTTCACCCAGGGCTTGACCATAAGGCGATTGGTCGATTGCTTGCTGAAGATCAGGTACCGAAAATGGATCCACGGCCGGCCGGCGGCGGAACCCGGGTCAAAGAATTGGTAACGTGCAAGGATTCTCACGGTGAAAATTGCTCCTTTGGTTCATAGGTGATCGTCGCTGGTTGCGCTCCGCGTTTGAGCGATCCACGAGCCAAAGAAAGAGATATGGATCAGCTTCTCATCAGGTCGCATCCTTCCAGGCGAGACCATCGTGCTTCTTCTCGAATGCGTCGGAGAACGTGGCATCGAACCAGAACGCAGCAGGTCACTGGGCGGTGCTGCCGCCCGGAGTTACTCCAATCTCGTAACGGCATTGGTCGTCCTGACAAAGATCGACGAAGACGAGGGCGGATTCGATTAGGCTTTAGGAGTAGTTTCGGTGGATGGATATTCCGGTTGGGCTCAGTTCGGCTGAGAATTGAAGTTAACTTCTACCGACTGTGCATCTCATTGAAGGCGCCGAGCTGATGGTACGGCTCGCCGCTGTGAGGCCTCATCGTTGATGACCAACACAGAGGCAGGCCGGATACGCTATGCCTTCCTGAACCAAGAGGGTGAACGCCTAGGACTATGCCTCAATCGCAGCAACCTCCCTTGGAGTGCGCCCCTGGGGGTGGACAGGGTCGGCTTGAGGAATTGACCAGGCTTGTCGGGTTTCGAAAAGAGAACCCATGGCAAGATATCGCACTCACAGCATCGAGTTTAAGCGTCAGGTCGCGCAGGAATATCTGTCAGGCGAGACGCTTCACGGATTGGCGAAACGACACGACGTCACCCGCAACCTGATCCGCGTCTGGGTGCGCAAATATGAGGAAAGCGTCTTCGATGACGATGCGCAGGTGGCCGACCTTATCCAGGAATACGAGGCCCGGATTGCTGCCCTTGAGCGGCTCGTCGGCAAGCAGACTCTGGAACTGGAGTTTCTAAAGGGGGCTCTGAAAAGCGCACCGCCGCCGAGAAGAGGGACTACATCCGTCGTCACCGGCCCCGGGGCATCTCCATCGCCGAAGGATTCCGATCGCGGCTCGCAATATGCCGCCGAGATCTACCGGCAGCTTCTTGCCGATCAAGGTCTGGTCGGCTCGATGGGCCGCAGAGGCAACCCCTACGACAACGCCAAGGCCGAAAGCTTCATGAAGACGCTAAAGGTCGAAGCCGTCTACCCGATGGCTTTCGAAACCTTCGACGACGTCATTGAACACCTTCCCCGCTTCATCAATGACGTCTACAACAACCGCAGGCTCCATTCAGCGCTCGGCTATCTGAGCCCGCAGCAGTTCGAGGATCAACACATCCGGCAGACTGGCAAAACAGCAGCCTGATTACTGTCCACCCCCAGGGGCGCACTCCACCTAGCGGTCCAACTTGGCACCTGTGCGACGCTCACAGACGAAGGTCCGGACCGGGCCGAAGGTGTCCGATTTAATCGAGCGCATACAATCCTCGGCGGATCTCTCGACGCTGGACTATCTTTGAAAAATAGCGTCCGAAGGGGGCCATCTACCCCTGCCGTGTGTCCTAAAAATTGGCGGCAATGCCATGCCGATGTGTCTCGTTTGTTTTGGTGGTCCACGGTCTCGCCGAAAGGATGGCTCGACGCGAGTAACGAACACCATAACTGTAGCCGTGATCGTGCCTCCATTGGTTTGTGGTCATCTTGATCCAAGATGCCCAAAGGCGCGAAGCGCCGGAACCATGGAGAAGAACCGAACCCTGGAACCAGGAAGAAGACGGGGGGGAGGGTGTGATCGTGTGGCCGGAGACACCCGGGGGGGTAGTTTGAACCAGGGGGTAGCCCCCGGTGTGAATACTGCTATAGGACGTAATTATCAAAAAATCCGTACTGCAAAAATATTATAATATTTTCCCCATAACCCGAAGCGGTAATCCACATAATGATTATCTAGATAATGCTGCGGGATAATGCCTGATAATGGAACCAGAAGGAAGGAACCAGGCGGCTCCTAAGCGAACCAGGTGAGCCGAAGCATCCCGAGCGAGCGAGCATGACGCAGGGAGCGAAGCGACCGTAGTCAGCGCAGCGAGCGAAGGGTAATGCGGGAGGCGAATCCTGGTGAGCGTTATATAGATAATATAATTATATAATATAATCTGGATTATGAACCAGATAATAAAGATAATCATTATCTAGATAATGCTGCGGGATAATGCCTGATAATGGAACCAGAAGGAAGGAACCAGGGGGCTCCTAAGCGAACCAGGTGAGCCGAAGCATCCCGAAGGGAGTGAGCGCAGCGAACCAAGGGAGGTAGTGCGTGAGGCGAACCCTGGTGAGCATTATCAAGATAATATTATTAGATAATGAACTAGAAAATATATAGCAGAAAATCCATATAATGATTTTCTAATCACTGTGGTATTGTTAACTAGATAATATTAACTTTGTAATGATTGAGTGGGCTTTAGCCCAAGAGCTGGGTGAATCCCTTGGGATTTACCAATAGCTTCGCCCGTCCGTCGTTTCCCTATCCTTATTCTTCTTCTAAGGGGAACGGCAGCTGTGGGTCGACTCAGGTGATGGGTACATGGTAGGAAAAGAATCCTAGTTCGTCAAATCGCCTTGGTTTCCAAGGGCTCCAGAAGAGACGTGTCTATCAATAATGGATGGTAGGGCGAAGCCAGAAGCCCACGGCGACGTCGATCTCATGCCAGTCGAGCTCGTGTGAGACGGTAAGAAGAGTCGTGGCATTAGTCTCCAGCTTGGTCGGCTTGCCGTCCTTGTCCATCATTAGGGTGACGGGAGGGTGAAGACCTCTCCGGCGTCGGTTGGGAACTCGTCCGCATTGCACAATCGGCGAATAGCAGGCGAGGTTGCGATGCTCTGAGTCTCAATGCCGAAGGAAGCCATCTCAGTTTCAACAGGATCTGGTTCAGTTCCTGTGGTGGCTCGCCGTCTGCGCGCTGAATGGCCGTTCACCGCTAGGCCGGCGCTGTATTATCTCAAAAATCAGAGAGGAAAAATCAGATAATATTATTCCAATAATACCATGGGAAAAAGGACGTTGATTATATCAAACCGCAGACCATGAGCGAGGGCATCCCTGTGCATCGGTGGTGAAGTTGGTCGCCGCGGAATTGAGAAGCCAGGGTACGCCCGAACTGTCAGGTACATGGTTGGGGTCCCCCTGGATCGAGGGTGCAAATCCCAGCAGATCGATTTCCTTCCTTGGTTCCCTGCTCTGATCTATCTGATCGACAACTCGCCTCGAATGCGGCATCGCCGCCATTGGCTCCGCCGCTCCCGATGGTCCAGCCTTCATTGGCCAAGGTAGGGGCCGATGTGCTGCATCATGTTGAGGATGCGACTAGGCGCCTCTCTGGATCCACGACGTTGGCCATTGTCTTGCTCTTAGTCGAATAATAATCCTGAACGCCCGAAGGGCGCAGTGTGAGCCAGGAAGCACAATGGAGGTTTTCACATGGGGGTAGATCAACTGACGGGGGCAGCCTCAGTGCCAAATAGGGGCTCTAAGACTGAGCATGAAAAATCTCATACGGCAGATTAATAATATTATATTATCCAAATAATGGATCCAGATAATGAGAAGGTATTACCTACTAAATCGCCATAGAAATAGCGCATGGATTTTGATATAAGTTAATATCAAATTATGAAGCGATATATTCTCATAATATCTAAGATGATTATCTCATTGTGAAAGTTCTCATTCAGAGCGGTGAAATCTCTTAGGGGAGTTTACAGTAGCTTCGCCCGTCCGCACTTGGCGCTGTGCACAGCTTTGGTCTCAGTCCCTGGTTCAGCATGGCTTCTGGAGGAAAAGAATCCAGCTACCCTAAGACGATCCCTCAAAGAAATGGACGCAAAGTGAAACCCGACTGAATTATCTCGGCTCTTAGAAGCGAGATCTAGGTCAGGGGAGTGGAATGGCTATTTGACATCGAGCCACTCATCTATCGGCAGCGGAAGGCTGTCAAAAAAAACTCCTGGGCGCGCAGATAGCGGCCAGGTCGATCTTGAAATCCTCCAAGGCCCCGATACGTGCGCTCATTGGTTCATCGAAACGAAAAGGCCGCAGCCATGGGGGCCGATTAACTTGATTACCTTCCTTGATAATCACATGAGCGATTAACGGTGTTCCAGCTAAGATTACGAAGAAAATAGAATCGAGATTATCAAAAAATAGATCCCTGGTAACCAGCCCCTCGGCGGCCGCAGCCTTGGTCTTGACGACCTCTTCAGCGGTACCCAAAACGTCGGTCTTCTCGTTGCAGGTAGCGTCAGCCTCGACGGCTACGGTGGTTTGCTCGTCCTTGGTTCGCGGGAGCAGGCATGGCCGCCGGCTCCGGCATTTCTTGGGCCGCACGTCGAGTTGGACGCCTAGAAGTTCAACAATGCCGATCGCTTTCTTCTTGGTTCCAATAATGTATTTGGGAAAATCGATCGGGTTTCCAAGATAATCATTATCTCGAATATCCCGCCGAAAACCATCGATCACGAGCTGATCCATGATGCAGCAATCAACACGGAGTGGGCTTAACGACAATCCGTCGTCTCCTGCAGCTTGGGTCAGAAATTGAAGCGCAATCTGACATATGTGAATAGGTTTAATCACGTCAGCTCGACGAACTCGCTTTGATCGCCTTGGCGCTGGACTCGAAAGCCAGGGTGATTTCTGAGGGTGTCTATGTTCAGCTTAAGCTTGAATGGGAAAAGCGCTGGGTGGCTGGCCAACTGCCCAATTGACATGCCGTGTCCTTGGCTCAACAAGACACCACGCACAAGCAACCCAGCGATCTCCCCTGAAACCTGGATAGGCTTTCGTCCGCTTACGAGCGATCCCTTTTCCAAGCCGGGATGCAGCACCCCCCACTGAGCCATGGACTTGATCACATGCTGGATCGTGCGTTCCAGCGTGGAGCGATCTCCCCACGCCTCCGTCATGCGGCGCTTTATCTGCGATCGATTGCCTTGGGCATTCAGCGCCAGAAGCTTTCCGAGATTGGCGGCCACATCGAAAAAGAATGGATGTGTGGCGATCACCATCGACCAGTGGATCGCGAGGCGATCTTCGCTGCTCGCCTTTGCGAGGCACTTGAGAGCACGGTCTCGCAACGGTTCCACCTGCTCTGGCACCGTTAGCCAGATACGGGTCAGGACCGTAAGGGTCTTTCCACGGCCACTGCTATTGGTGTTACCCGGAACGAGGTCCTCCAGAAATTCCCAGAGGGCCTTCCGTATCTGTGTGGGAGGCTCGCCTCTGGAGACCCGCGCGGCGGCAATATCGAGCCATTCAATGTGGATCGTTCGATCGAAGCCAATCGTGGTCTTTCTTCCAGTGCTCATGCCGGTCTCGCCACCGTTATGAAAGGCACGATGACTTCCTCGATGCATATTCCGCCATGCGCCACCGTTCTTTTTCCTTCACCAATGAAGGCGCGCAGCGGTGGGGCTATCAATGCCAGATAGTCATCGGGTAACCCGATGCTCGGCCATTCGACAGAACCAGGATAGTTCGCCGAAACATTGGATCGTAGGAGAGCGTTTGAAAACACATGGACCCTTTCGCCTCGCTCATCGGCAGTTGCGCCAACATTAGGCTTTCCCATGCCGACGCCTTCCACGTTTCCATGATCAGCGGTGACAACAACTTCAAAGCCGCGATCAACCAGAGCGTCAAGAAGGCGCCAAAGCGAGCCCCTCTTGGCCCAATGGCGGACACCTGCATGCATGCCATCGGTGCCCGTGACAATGCCGTGCAACATCTGATCTATTGTTCCGACCACGATGCCTGCGATCCTGCAGCGCGGCTCGTCCAGCTTTCCGCAAATTCGAGCAATGAAGTTGTCGTCGTCTTCCAGAGTGCCCTGACAAGCATAAACGGCGTCGCCCCTACGCAGACCGCGATCTTCCCAGAAGCGAAACCAGTGCTGTTCTTCCTTCCGCGTCGTATCGAGACTTTGTCCAAAAAAGAAGGGAGGATCGCCCGCAAAGATCGATTGGCGCGACACTGATGTCAGAGTTGGCACCCATGCGAAGGCGGCGAATTCCTCTGTTATCCATTTCCGACGCGGCATTTCCTGGCGGACCACCGCCCACTGATCCATCGCCAGACCGTCAACGACAACGAGGGCCAACTTCGCCGTGGCACCCTTAGAGGAAACCCGATGGGCCATGTACTTTGGGATCTGATGAACCATGACCGGCCGTGGCAGGTACGAAAGGCTATGCAGGGAGGCGTAGTGCGTGTCCATCCACGCATAGAAGCTCTGCTCGATCTGTTTGTGTGCGGAGTTGAAGCGATCCTTGTCTTCGGAGGCCACATCTCCGGGCAGGGACCAACGCAACGCAACAATCTCGGCCCACCGAGCCGCGGCCCGAGCCCACTCATGATGATCGCTGCTCGGCGACGGACCGTTGGAGTGCAATAGCTCCACTAGCCTTCGGAAGCGCGATGTGTCGTCGGCGGACTGGGATCCCGCCACACCGACAGCCATCCAGGTTCCCTCGACGAGCGATCGAGAGAGTCTATTCGTCGGGGTTAGCAAGCCGTCTGTGAAAAGATTATCGACGTAGACCCGCACATCGTCGTGGTCGAAGGAGAGATGCTTGGGACCTGTGAACTGCAGATCGTAGAGTTCCGGCTTCTCGCGAAGTCCACCGTCTGGCGAGACCAAACGACCCTGCAAAAAGATTGGCCATCTCTCTTGCAGGAACTCCAGAAAGCTCGCGCGGCTAGGTAGAATCTGTTCGAGCGGCCAATCCTCCCATCGCCCGGTGGATCGCAGCAGATGGATCAACCGCTCGTCCAGTGACTTAGGAACTATCTTGCCGCTGTAGTGCCGCTGCAGAAGGGCGCGGAGTAGGTCTGTATCGCTTTGAATTTGTACGGGATCGAGTCGGAACACGTTTCGCAAAAGAAAATCACGTGTCGCGTTCTCGCCCATAGGCTCTGGCTTGAAAAGTTGATTGGCCGCAGACACGGCATTGAGCTCGCCCCGATCGAGCTCGGAAAGGACATGAGGGGCGAGCGAAGGGAAAAGCTCCGCGAGACTGAATGAAAGCAACCGCCGGTCACGCTCCGCATGCTGAAGCAGGTCAAAGGGAAGGCTACTCACGTCCGATCGCGCCGCTCGCAGAACGACGACCAGATTTGTGTCGTTGCCGTTGTCCCAAACCTCCCGAAAACGCCGCTCATAGGCGTATCGAAATGCGACGTGGTCCTCGAATGGCACGATCTCGAATCCGCGCTGGCGGATACCGTCAACGATACCCTGTTCCGTCAGCAGCTCGTCTGGGTCCGCCACGACGGTCAGACGCGCGACACTGGCGATGTCGAGGCTGAACTGCGCCAGAATGGGCTCGCGCCATGTGCCGTTGAGCGACGAGGTGCTCATGCACTGCCTCCAATCGGCGCCACGCGAACCATGAGGACGGCGGCGAGATCAGGGAGCGCGGCTTCCCGCGCTGCAAGCTCTCGGGTCCATGCTTGCTCTTCGTCCCCCAAAATCCGAAGGCGATGAGCCCGGACCTGGGGTAACCCGAGCCGCTCGATGGCACGGCGACGCGATGAGAATGCGTGTGTGCCCTTTTTGCGCTCACGCATAATTCTCATCTGATGAGTAGCGGTCAGTTCCTCAAACACCGCGGCACCCTGCGTTTCGGCAGCCTTGCGGCTGGCATCGAACGCATTTACCGCAGTGGAACCTGAGATCTCTTCACCCGCTTGGCTCAGGCCGTCGGGCAGGTCGATCAACAGTTCCCAGATTGTGCGAGCTGTCGGCCCAAATACGCGACCGTCCTCCGCCAGGAAAAGCGCAAGGTATCGCTGCTCTCGCCCACCAACCGTGTGCAGGCTGATCCGCCACAATGACCAGAGCCCGCTTGTCTTGTCGGAAACCTCGGGGACCTGGATATTGGCTATCGGCTGGCCGGGCGCGAAGACGGGCAAGCTATTTGTGAGTCCCCGGACCCTCTCGTCTTCAAGCGAAATCAGCGTGGCGCCTGGCAGATCCGCGTCATTGCGGCTGAACACGGCCCCGAGGCATGTTTCGCCATCCGGCCAGCGAAGGTCGTGCCCGATAGCGGCAGGCTTAATGAATGCGCCTGCTGACTCCTGGCTGCGCAGATAGGCGATGATCATCCGCTCGGTCCAATACGGCATCTGATGGTTTGCAATCTTCTTCGCCGCGGAAGGGTCCAATCGCTCGGTTGCGCTGAGTAGTCTGGATCCGGCTCGGGCTTCCTCCGCTCGCCGGCGTATCTCGTCCGCGACACCGGCGGCTCGCTGTTCTGCATCCTCGGGCGCAATCATCGCTAGCGCAAACAGAGCCTCGAAAGGCACGCCGCCGTCCTCGGAATCGAGTACATCGGCCAGCTTATCGACGCCAAACTCCTCGAGAATTCTTGCGAGCTTCTCTTCCAGCACCTCGCGAACGCGAAGCTCAACCGTATCCGCGAGTGCGAAGTTCATCGCCCGTACGATGTGTTTCTGCCCAATACGATCCACGCGGCCGATCCGCTGCTCGATCTTCATCGGGTTCCATGGAAGGTCGTAGTTCACAATCACGTGGCAGAATTGCAGGTTCAGACCCTCGCCGCCGGCATCGGTGGAGATCATGATCTGTGCGTCAGTCGCGAAGCGTCGTTGCGCTTGCCGCCGCTCCTCCAAGTCCATTGCGCCATTGAGCGACACAACCGTAAACCCGCGACGCTCAAGAAAATCGGCAAGCATCACCTGAGTCGGAACGAACTCCGTGAAGATCAGCACCTTCAGGGTCGGGTCATTCTCCTCGCGCTGTTGCTGCTGAATGCGTTCGAGCAGCGCTTTAGCCTTGACGTCCATACCACTGGCTTCGGAGCGGCGCGCTGCCGACAACAGGAGTTCGACTTCCTTGCGCTCGTCCTTGAGGCCCTTCAGGCGCGTCCTCAGAATAGTATCGAGCTGTTGCTGACCATCCAGCGCGAACCAGTCCTCCCCCACATCCTCGGGGAATAGGGAAAGCTGTCCCTGGGGCAGATCGAGCACCGCCAGTCTTCGTTCCAGGGATGTGCGGATCGCTGCGGTGCTGGAAGTGATCAAGCGCTGCATGAGGATCATCAGGAAGCCTACGGCGGTCTGCTTTTCCTTCATCGCGCGGTTGTAGCCATCGCGAACGTACTCGGTCACAGCGTCATAGAGTGCGCGCTGTTCCGTGTGCGCTGCCCCCCATTCGATCGGCACCAACTGCGTGAAACGCGGCCTGAAGAGTGGGTTCCCTTCGGCGTCGATAGCGCGGCGTTTCTCGGTACGGATGACGAAGGGGGCGACGGCTTCCCGCGAAATCGTGTCGTCGCCGGGGAGCGCGTCGGCATCGAGGAACCTGATCAACCTGCGAAAGGCGTCCGACTTTCCCTGATGCGGCGTTGCCGAAAGCAGCAGCAGGTATGGCGCCGCCTGCGAAAGGGCATCACCCAACTTGAAGCGGGCAACCTGCTCGGTGCTGCCGCCAATGCGATGGGCCTCGTCGATGATGATCAGGTCCCATCCGGCCGAGACCAGGTCTTCGAACCGTTCGCGATTGTAGCGGGCAAGCTGTTCCTGGCTCCAGCCGCGGCGGGAGTCGATCGGCTTCACCGAGTCGAGGGGACAGATGACCTGTTGGTGCATGCGCCACAGGTTTTCGTTCTCGTCTAACGCGCCGGCCTGACGGAGTGCGCTCAGGCTGCCGGGAAGGATCAGCCGGAAGTCCTCGTTGAAGTGGCTCTTCATTTCCGATTGCCACTGCAGCACCAATCCCGCAGGAGCGACCACAAGGATTCGCCGCACGAGCCCGCGTATCTTCAACTCACGTAGGATCAGGCCGGCCTCGATCGTCTTGCCGAGGCCCACCTCATCCGCCAACAGGTACCGGATGCGGTCGCCGGAGATGGCGCGCTGCAAAGCAAGCAGCTGGTGGGGCAGCGGGATGACCGTGCCTTCCAGCGGGGCGACCAAGGCGTCCCGTTCCAGAGAGTCGGCGATGCGCGCGGCGGCGCTGACATAGGAAAGGCGGTCGAGCAGATGGGATTCAGCAGATTTCAGCGGAGCGAGACGCCTCTGCAGCACCCGAACGGCCGCGTTCCGGCGAGGTAGCCAGACCAAACACGTAGCCTGTCCCCAAAGTGTGTCGGTATCGATTACGCGACAGGGTTCGTCATGGTCGATGCTCTGCCACCAGTCGCCCACTCGCATATATCACCTTAATCATCGCCGAGGCGCATGCTTGCGACGTCGTAATACATCAACAGCTTCTCGTCCTCTTGCAGGACGCTTTCCGGCAGCTTTGCTGCGACGCTAACGATTGTCTTGTAATCCTGCCCGTCGTAAGCGGCCTTGAAGCCGGCGCGCACCGCTTCGGTGCGGAACAGCTTCAGCTTGCGTTCCTTTGCCTGCTTGTAGGTCTCGAACTCCGTCAGCAGCGCCTTCTCGCGCAGCTTCTCCAGATCGCCCTGCTTGCCCGGATCGGGCACATACCAGCGATCCGCCGCCTTAGCTGTCAGTGCTGGATCATCCTTGGCGAGATTGCGAAGCTCTTTGAAGTTCGTGGACAGGTATGAATGGATCTGGCTCGGGACCGGTCCGTTGCCGTCGTAGTGAATACAGTTCTGCCGCAGGATTTCCTTGAGCTCGACCGTCTGCTCGTGTTTTGCCCAGTTCTGGATTTCGCGCATGAACGCCGGCTGAAGGTCCTGGAAGCTGCGCGGCTTATCCTGAAGTTCGCGGCGTACCCACTGAATGGCACTCGCTTCATCGATCACGAAGAGGCTCAGTTGGCGCAGCTCGGCAGCCGTGTTGCGCTTGCGATCGTACTCGGTCACCTGCGTGGCGAGAAAGTACATGCCGTCACGCTCGGGATAGCGCTGGTTCAAGCCACCCAGAAACGCAGCGGTCGAAAGCGGTACCGAGAGTTGACGTTGTACATGGAACGCGACCATGCGATCGTGAAGCACGTGCGCAGTGCGTTCGGCGATTACGTCGGCGACGCCTTCGACGCTGGAGAAAATTGGAACATGAGCAAGATGCTCTGCCACGAAGGCCCAAGCGGTTTCTGGCGACGACGTGCCTAGGGCAAATCGCTCAGCCAAAGCCTCGGTCGGCTTGTAAACGGATATGACGAGGTCCTGCTTGACTGCAGTGCTCGTGACTTGCCGATAGGAGCCTTGCTGCTTGTCGAGTGTCCTGACGTCCGCGACAACGAAGCCAGCGGTCCCCAGCGCTTCCTGTATCGCCCGCCAAACGGCATTTGCCGAATTGCTGAAGACGACCGTCATCCAGCGGCCAGGCTTGAGGACCCGCCCATATTCCTCAAAACAAGCTCGCATTAGAGCCTGATATTCCAAGATGCCCTTACCTTTGAATGAATCGACGATTGCTTCGGCATTCGCGTTCGTTATAACGCGATGCCAAGCTTCGATAAGAAAATTCAAATCAGCGTAGAATATATTTGACCCAAAAGGCGGGTCTGTAAAGATATAATCTACAGAATTGCTTTGCAAACGGAGAGTACTCGCAGTGCCAGTGCTCGTTATTGCGTTTGCCCCTGTAGCGCCCTGCTGAACGAACGCGGTGGTGATCCTCTTGGCCTTATTGCGATAGGCTGTGAACGGGGATGCCTCACTTATCATCGAAGAAACATAGTAGACGCCGCTCAGCGGATTGTATGGAAAACTTACCTCGGGCCGATACCTATTTTGGATCGAAAGATTGAGGATATGACTATCGACCCAAAACCGAAGGATCAGACTGAGGGACGGGTCCTTGAAGTCCCGCGCCTTACGCCAAAATAACGCGAGCGTGTGTGCAATCCGTGGTAAGAACAGGTGATGCACATATGTGAATCCCTTGGGTGCGATTCGCGACCCATGATACATCTCTTCGATAGGGAACGGGACAATAGGCAACTCTGCCGGAACTGGTAGAGCAGAAATTTTCTCAAGTACTTCAAGGTCTTTTGAGGTGGGCGCTTTTTCGTAATTTACTCTTCCAATGCTGTAATTTATGAATGATGGACGGAGCCTAACCTTTTTCGAGTACTGGTTTGTTGATGGGTCAAGAGCAGAGTCGAAAATGCGATCGAGCGATTCTTTTGACAACTCAGCCGAACAGTGAGGGCAAGGGAAATTACTGTGAACTTTTTTGGTGACCGGATCTAAAGCTTCTTTGACGAAATTTACCTCGCCGCCACAATGTGGGCAGCTGAATATCTCACTCCACACTGTAAAGTTGATAGTTCCCTTCGACTTCCCGTCTGTGTGAAGCGTCTCGTACATCCAGCCGACTTCTTGCTGAACCTCGGCAAGAATTTGCTCTGCCCCCTTCGAGAACGCTCTTACGTCGAATGGCAGTGTATAGTTCGCAGCGATGAAGGTGGCCGCCGGCCCAAGATCGTTTAGCACTGCCCGGCGAGCGCCCCATTTCGGCTTTGGCAGCCCCTGTTTCGACCAATCCGCCTCGAGTTGCTTGCGGTACCCCGCAGGCGCCGAACCGCACCATTGGGCGGCGACGCCAGTCATGCCCGATCCTGCGAAACCATCGAGTACAATATCGCCTGGCTCCGTATAGTGGAGGATCGACGGGACGATCGCGAGATGCGGCACCTTCGTGTGGTAGCCATGCGCCTTGTAGAGCGCATCGGTCTTCCCGACGCTCGTGTCGACCGCGAAGGGGTCGCGCTCATAGCGCTCCTTCGGATCGTAAGGTTTGCCGTACACGCGCACGAAGTCGACAAGGAAGGGATTGGGACAGGCGGTGTACCAAGGAGCATCCGACATCCGGATGATGTCGTCGTCGGTCCCCTTGGGAAATCCCGGCGTCTTGCGGAACTCAGGATCCGCCAGCTTCTCCCGTAGCCGATCAGTGAAATAGGCCCGGCGTTTGTCCTCACTGTCAAACGTCATTCCAAGACATTTGACCTTTCCTTTCTCCAAGGCCTGCTGCTCGACCGATCTGTCGACCAAGCGCAGTTGACCGGACTCTTCGATGAAGAGGTCACCAGGCTGTTTCGAGCGTCGCGTCATGAATTTTCTCTCCAATGGTCCGCAATGACATACCGCTCGCCGGACGCTTCAATCAGCGCCTGGACCACGAGGTGGCTGGTGGCGGTCTTCACTGCCTCGCGTGACAGACCAAGTGTTTCGCAAAGGATTTGGAGCGTCACGCCTTCCGGTTTCCTTGCAAGTTCAACTATCTTGACGTCGACTTGGGTGAGCTTGATACCTCTTCGAAGCCACTTCTCGTCATAGGCCTTTTCGACCGGTCGCCAATCGAGTCTCATTTCGAAGCTGTTCGATTCTCGATCAGACGAAATGGCCGGCGAGAGGCGGTGAGCCCCGCGCCACGCAGCGTGCAGCATTCGTAGCCCTGAGCCCGCAATCTCAGCAAATCCGACTAGGCGAAGTGCCCGAGCCACAAGCGGATTTCGCGCTTGGTGTGCGCCTCCTTCTTCAAGCCGTTCGACAGCAACCAGGGAGTGGCCCGCGTTGGACAACACAGTCTCTTCGGACCGAAGAATGATTCGAGCACATGTTCTCTGATCGGCGTAGTCCTGATGAATGAACAGGTTCATCAGAGCTTCCCGTATCGCGAGATAGTCCGGTGGCCCATCGGTCTGAGTTAAGCCCTCAAGAGTCAAACCCGCGCGGCTGAGATGTTTTGCAAGAAACTCAAGCGCCTGGCGGAGCGCGCCGAACAGATTCCCTTGATTAATGAGAAGTCGTTCGTCCCAGCGTTTGGTTGGGTCCGAGATGACTTGAAGATCCATGATGTCACGTCGAAGCTCCTCCCGTGTCGCTGCATCCGTCCCGAATAGCAGCACCAACTGACGGCGTTCGTGAGCATCGATGGATGTCCGGCCGTCGAGAAGGTGCTCACAAACAACCTCAGAGTGCGGATGCTCGGCACCCGGCTCAAGGCGGTTCACAAACCAGCTTATGGTGTCCGAGTCTAAGAGATGCCAAGGAATCAATCCTTCGCCACGGGCGCCTGTTTCCTCGATGAGGCGCCGTCGCTCTCCCCATTCGTGCGCAAGATGGCGGCCGTCTCGGAGTTGCACTCGCTCGCTCGCTCGGGTCAGCCCCGCGCATAGAGCTGCGACCTCTGCGGCACGCTCCGGTGTCCCAGCGGCTTCGTCACCTTCCACAGTCTTATAGCGGCAGCCTTGAGCTGCCACCCTGTCGAGGAACAGCAAGCGAGTGTTTGCCCGTTGCTGGACGAGTTCCCACACCAGAACGGGTGGCAGCCTAAGCACGATAGGCCCAACGGCAATGTAGGGAACTCCGGCATCATCCAAGGCTTCGGCAAGTTCGATTTCGTCGGGTGCTGGGTCAGCTGACTCCCCCATAAGCAGTAGCCTGCGGGCTCGGATGACGCGCTGCACGACTTGTTGCTCCTCGACTACGAAGAGCGGTAACGAAAGAAGGCCGTGGATGCCTGCCATCGCGTCAGTGAGCAGCGTGTCCGGCTTCCGATCATCAAGTATGGCCTGGGCCTGAGAACTGGTCATGGCTTGAAGCTGGTGACCTAGATCGTTGCGAAGGGCTAGCAGCGCTTCCAAGGCAGCGTAGGTGACGCCCACAACTTGCCCCTTCTTTGGCCGGAAGCCCGCGTGGAGGTATGGTGCCGCTGGGTGCGGAACCCCAACATTTGCGACTTGCTGCGACGCGGAGAGGAAGTGACCGAAGGACAGATTTCCATCGAGGGGCGATATATTGAGGTTGGCTCCGCCATCTCGCGCTGCAAACGAGGACAATGCTACCGCAGTGATATAGCGCGCCAGCACTTCCGCAGCCCGCAAGCACGCATCTAACCGTTCTGACAGTGAACGGGCCCGCAACACCCTACCGCAGGCAATGGCGACGGGTTGCGGGTAAACCAGTGATGCCCGTTTCAAGCTTGAAGAAACCGGGTCTATGATTCCATCGGACATTGGCTGCCCTATTCTATCACGATCCTGACCTTGGACGAATCCTTGCCCTTGGTCAGGTTGGCGATATAGCGGTCGAAGCGTTCCCGTAGGTCGCTGACCGTGCACGGCAGGCCGCCATCGGAGAGAGCAGCCTGCATCTCAGCGCTGCCGAGCACCACCTTTTGCAATCCGCTCAACACCTCCTGCAGGGCCTTCACGAAGGCTGGGTTTACAGGATCCGGCAACTGCTTACTGCCCAGGAATGCCTGTAGTTCGCTCTTTCCATCGGCATCGCTGACTAACTCGATGTTTCCAGATACGGTCGGGTCTTCGAGATTAGTACGCAGGGTTTCCGTCCAACCGCGCACGATACCGTCTAACACCTCATCAAGGTCGGACAGCGTTTTCTTTGCAGCTGCGCCGCCTGCAGGTTCTTCCGCGGGCCGGAAGCCGCAATGTGGGCACAATGGATCGCTTTCAAGGTCTGGACGACCGAGCTGGAAGCAGGTCTTCAGTGCAAACAGTCTGTTCTCGAAATCCCGCAGTTGCGGCGTTGGCATCATCTCGACGTTGGCGATCTTTTGAATCTGAGCCAAGCGGGGATCTTTGGCGAGGTTTGCCTTGCGTTTGTCATCGTTGACCCCGAGGCGGGAGCGCTCGTGCGCGGCCAGGTAGGCGTCCTGGTATTTGCTCTTCAGATCGCTCAGGGTCTGGGTCAAAAAGCGTTTGAAATCAGCTTCGGAGCGCTGTTTTGGATTTGCAATCCGCCCCATGAGATCAGCGCGCGCCGTTCGTACCATGTCCTGCCAGGGATGCGTCGAGTCGAGCAGCGCCTCTGCCTTGCCGAGGTAGGATGTCATTGGGTTGGACTGCTGAAGCAACGTGCCAAGCTCATCGACTTCGCGGGAGAGCCCAATCGCAGGCTTCTGTCCCAAGACCGCTGCAGAGTCATGTGGGAAGTTCTTGAGCTTGCCGGTGGTGTTGAACGGCTGGAGCGATTCAAGAAATCCCTTCAGACTGCCTAGCCGGTCTCTCCAGTCTTTCTGCTCCTGGTCGGACAGAATGGGACGGCCCCAGAAGATCAGGTCGGGAACGCGCGCGTGGGCGGCGACGACCTTGCCGAGAAGTTCGCCGGCGCGCTGCTGAATCTTGGCCACACCTTCATCCCGGTTCGCAGGATTGACGACAAGACCTTTTGGCACGTCCAACAGATCACACAGATCCTGGAGCGGCCCGAGTGGCAAATCGCGAGGCCTATCGATGTGCTTGAACTCAGTGACGTCGGCAATTCCGACCTTAGCGAACTGATCGATGTCGGCAGCGTCAATTTTTTTGCCGGTGAGACTGAGGACGATGTCGCCACTGTGAACCAGCGCAGCCAGAACCACGCTTAGAAACTCAGGCTCGATGCGAAATTTCGTCCAATAGTCGACACCCGCCTCCGAGGCTACCAGCTCAGATCGATTGAGAACTTGGCCTTGGCCCTTCTGGCTCAAGGTGTCGAGCACGTATTTTGCATAGCGTGAGTTACGCGGCTTGAGCGTCTCGCCGTCGAGCAATTCCAACGCATCGAGAATTGCGGTGCCTTGCTTACTCTTGACGCTGCCGGCGATCCACCGCAGTGCCTCTTGCGCGGCCTGATCGCGGTTTTGTCGCGTGACCAGAACACTAAAGAGCGGATATTCCGGGCTACGGTCCGCAAAGTGGGGTGCCAAGAGAGCAGAACCAGCGGTGTCGACATAATCCTTGACCGTCGCATCGGGAGGTAGCTTGCCGCGAACGACTTCCAACAGCGTCTTTGACCGCCCTTGATGCATAACTTCGACCGCCGTAGGCATATGTTCACGGAGCCAAGACGTAAGCGTCCGGAGGTGATCACCGGCCTTATCCTCGTAGGTCTTCTTGTTGCTGCCGGAGGCCGCAGCCGCCTGTTCACGAGCGCCGGCATAGAGGCGCAACGTACGGTCGAAGGTATCGTCGCGCTCCTTCAGTTTGAAGAAGACCTCGTCAGCCTTCTTCTCGTCCTTGAAATAGGGAGTATCGAACGGCTGCAGGAAATAGAGATAGAAATCGCGAACGGGCTGCGCGGTTGAGCGCTCGTTCGGAGCGCCGAAGAATAGGTACCCGCTTCTTCCAGCACGCCGTTCGCGCCACTCGATCTCATGTTCCCAGATGCGATAGCCGCTAACGTAGGGCGCAGCATCGGGGTCTTCGAGAACCACTCGACGCAGCGCATCGAAATAGTATCGATCCAGTTGCGTGTCGCTGAGTGTCTCTGCTCGCTTCTCGATAAGGGAGTCGAAATCGACATCCTTCTTCAGATCGAGGAAATATTGACCGTTCTCCTTGTTGAAGCTGAGAAACTGTCCACTCACCGTACGCAGCAGTTCCTTGAGTACCGTTTCGACAAGCGTACGGAGAAAGCCCGCGTCCTTTTCCGGAACAGGTAGCATCAGGCAGAGATCGTCTCTCAATTCCTCCGCGGTTGCTCCGATGGGCGCATATATATCTGACGTCGTCAGGCGGTGGACGGACAGTGCGTTCACAATGCGAATGGCGGCAGGCTTGTATTGTGGGCGGGTAAAAGCTTGCTCCACCCGAGCGCTTAGAACGCCGCTGCGATCGATGACTTCCTTGATGGCGGGATCGGATCGGAATGATGGATTATCGCGCAATACGCCCCAGTAGGAGTCGTAAGCGATTAGTCCTGTATCGTTTGTTGGAACATCGAGCCCGATGATCCGGCGAATTGCAGCGCTAAGCGTTTTCAAAATTTCACGCTTTTCGGCTACGAACACACGTTCGAATGTGTCGAGATAGGCTGGGTGTACCGGGAAAAGACGAACAAACTCCTCCATTCGTTCATTCATGGAGCCGTAGAGAGGCGCGAACTGTTTTAGGTGCTCCCGTATCAACGCCTGCTGTTTGGCATCCTTCTTGAGGATTCGCTCGGCCACGACGAAGGCAACGTCATCGCGAGCGATGCGGACCTGTTCGAAGCGATCCTTCACGCGCCGGAGGGTATCAGCGACGAACTGAAAGCGTGGGTTGTCGAACAGGCTCTCTTGCACGCCTGCGATGAAGCGGAAGCGGGAGCCTTTGCAGACCTCACCCAGCTCCCGGAGGAAAGAAAGGTCGAGGCTTAGCGCTTGGTCTGCGCGAGAGCGCAGATAATCTAGGAGCTCGTCGAGGACGAGGACAAGGCCGCGATCGGGGTGCTTGGCCTGAAACGCGGCCATCATTTCCTGTAAGGCGGACTTGTTTTCATGCCGATCGTCGGTTGACGGAAATTCGAAGGTGACTCCAAGCCGCGACAGGCCATCTTCCAAGACCGAGCATACAATGTCCCGCAGCGACATGGTGGTGGAACCGATCTCCGCCCGGATTACGCGGAACCGGCCGGCAACATCGGCGGCCTTTTCAGCGACATTTGGATTGGTCAGGCGGGAAGCGAGATCGCCGTGTTCGGCGATCGCCGAGATGACAGCCATGAGATGCGACTTGCCCGTACCGTAATTGCCAACGACGAGAATGCCCTTGTTGTCTGACGGCTTGCTGAACTGCAGTTGCGGAAATACGAGCTCGCCAAGCACGTCAGCCATTCGGTCAGAAATGACGAATGTTTCGACTAGACGGCGGGCGTCTACTGCAGAGTCCGCCTCCCGGAGTTGGACAACAGTTTCAATAGGCTCGAACTGGATCAGGTCTGAGTATTTCATTTCGTCTCCCGTCGAACCGCTCGAACGTCTTGCCGTTCAGTGTCGCCGGCCCTGACGATGACCGCTTGCGGCGCCGGATATCGCCGTGCTTCCGGATGGCCGGGAACCGCATATGTCAGAGTGGCACCTTCGAAGTCTCCCGGCCACGCTGCAACAATCGTGCGGTTTCGGGAGAGTGATTGAAGAAGCTTAAGCGGATCCTGCGCTAGCTCGATAGCGAAGAGCAGCTCGATATTGTCAAGCAGGACAACATTAGAATTCCTGGCGCTAGCTATGTCGTCAAGAATGCCTGCGGCTCGAACGGCTCGCTGCCGATGCGTCAGCCCGAGGAGTTGCTCCGCTAAAGAGAGATTGACATTTACCCGAGGCCACTTGTGCTTGGCGGCCAGCTCGGTGAGCGCGGCGGTCTTGCCGGCGCGTTCCGGCCCTACGGTCAAAATCAGTTTGTAGTAAGTGTCCGACGTCTTGGGCAGAACATCCTGGATCTGAGAGGCAAGTGATCTGGACACGTCAGGTCTGACCTTCGCCGCGCACGGCTTCTTTCTGCTGCTCGATCCGGCTGTCGAGATCTACACGCTTGAAGCGCCATTGGCCGCGCACTTTGAAGGCTGGTAGCTGGTTCTTTTGGGCCATTATGTACACAGTCTTCTCGGCACCTTTGGCAATCGACCCACTTCGGTGAGAGTTTGAATCTCGTCCGGCATGAGACCGCCCCTGTTGGATTGGACGTCAAGGGATGCCAGAGTTTGCCGGAGGACGCCAGACAAATTGCGCCACTCTGTGCGTTCGGCGGGAGTGCCGGTTTCCCCTGGAATGCCGCCGTTCATGTACATCTCATGCAGTAAGTGCGAACTCCGCCAATGAAATTCTGGACGTCCGAAAGAACCCAAGAAGGACGCTCGACCGAACAGGGGGTCCCTGGCTGCGAGTCTAGGGAACATGGAGGCGAATAGAGCCAACCGCCGTTTACAGCAGAACCGAATTATTCAATGGCTCAACGGGTCCCGTTTACAGCTGGAAACCCGAAAACCCGCAGAACTAAGGGGTTGGCTTTGGGCCTTCTAAGCCGATGGTCACAGGTTCGAATCCTGTCGGGATCGCCAAAGCCTTTCGGTCCGTTCCGGACACATAGGTTACGGTTTATACCGGAGACACGGGCTTTCAGAGAGCGGTATCAGGCCTCGTGCGCTCAGACCGCCGCCGCCAGAAGCAGCGTTACCCCCAGGACCGTCGACGCATAGATCGTCGCTAGGAGCACGATCGGCCGAGGATACTCGGTGGGTGTTGCGAGGCTGGTTATGTCGGGACCCCGAAATGTTTCGGTGCCGGGCGACGGGACGTCGGCGGCGGTGGCAGCGTTGTCATTGCAAGCGCGCACAGAAAGGCGCTGGATTATATCGGCGGCGATCAGAGGATCGTCCGCCACCAATTTCGACCAGTCCGAAACAATGCCGATTTCATGTTGTGACATCGCGCGCCTCCCATTTACGGCCTAACAGCGATGTCTAAATTATGTTCCACTAATAGTTTCGCGAGGCGGACCGCTCTTTGTCACTGCGGTCTTCTGATCGATGAAAACCACGCCCGCTGCCTCCAAGCCTCGACGGATGGCAGCCAGCTTGGCGGGACTGGGAATCCTTCGCCCGCTCTCAAAACTGCCAATCGTTCCTTCGCTGAGGCCGCACTTCGCGGCGAGTCGCACCTGCGACCACTTCAGGATCGCTCGTGCAGCTCTGCACTGCTGGGGTGTAAGGGGTTGGGTCCCTGAGACGGTGGCGCTTCGCTTGTTCACATCCTGACGGTCCTTCGCTTCGGTGGGACACGGCTTTGCACCAGGCCCGCCTTGTCCAGATCCACCGTGACCATTGTCCCGAGCGACACCGTGACCTTGTCGCCGTCGATCCGCGTAACGTCGCCGGATAATTCCATCTGCTGGCCCCTGGTCAGCCTGGTTGCCGGATCAATGACCGAATGCGGAAGACCGGGGATCGACACGCTGACGCGGTCCTTCGTGACGCGCTTCAGCACCGTCGCCATGACCGCCACCTCGTCGCCGACTTTATTGCCATGCTCTGATTCTGGGGCGGCATCTGCCGGCGTCAAGGATTAGCTGCGTCTGATATAGAAAAGTCCGCGGGCGTGGCTCGGCGCCAGCGTATTATTTCGTTACTCGGCCTTTTCGGAACCTTCCCGCGCACGGCGCGTTCGGCCCGCTGTATTCGCGGACCCTCATATAAAAGTGGACAGGCGGGAGGCAAACAAGGGTGGGGAGGAGTGTTGCCATGTCGAAGCGAGAAATAGGGATATCTTCGGCCCTCGATCGGCGCATTGCCGATCTCAGGGCCAGGATGCAGGACGCCCGGATCACGGAATACGAAATGAAGACCTTTCAAAAAGTGGCTTCAGCCATGGGAGGCGACGGAGGCTCCCTGCGTCTCGATGCCGACGACCTGATCGCGGCATCCTTTGTCGTCGATGCGCTGGGTGAACCGACGCTCAACTGACGACGGGCGATCTGGCTTCGCGCGCCGTTTTGCCCTTGCCCGGCCGGCAATTGGCCCACGCCTTCACACTTTGAAACAGGATGGCTGCTTTCCAGCGGCCGTCCTGTGGCGTCTGCCCAAGCGTCTGTCGCAAGTCATAGGCAGGGGCTGGTTGGCCGGTGGATTTGATTCCGCCGCCGACATCGAATTGGAGGGAAAGTCTTATCAATTTGTTTGGGTTGGTGCGTCATAGTAGCGACGGCTAACGGAGTGGACGCGATGAAGCTCGATCTGTCGCCGACGAGCTGGGGCAGGGTGATCGCTGTCACGGCAGTCGGTACGGCATTCTTCATTGCCGTGGCGTTCTTCGTCGATTCCTTCAATTTTCCCTATCTTTCGCCCGAGGCCGTGTGGCGGGCGCAGATGACCGACCTGATGCTGCCTTTGGTGCTGGGCGGCTCGTTTCTGTTTTTCCTGATGTGGAAGATTCGCCAGCTGGCCATCGCGCAGCGCGATCTCAGCGTCATCGCCGCGACCGACAGCCTGACGGCGGTGCTGAACCGTGGCGCCTTCTCGATGCTGGTCGAAGCCTATCTCGAGCAGACCCGCAAGCAGGAGCAGACCCGTTCGGGGGCGCTGCTGATCATCGACGCCGACCACTTCAAGTCGATCAATGACCGCCTGGGCCATGATTGCGGCGATCAGGCCCTCAAACTGATAGCGCAGGCGATCAAGGGGCAACTGCGTGGCAGCGATATCGTCGGCCGCATCGGCGGCGAAGAATTCGGCGTGTTTCTGCCCGGCGTGGATCCCTCGCAATCCTGGGTGGTTGCCGAAAGCATCCGCCGGCGTATCAGGGAGATGGAATTCTCACCCGGCGGCAGGCCTTGTCCGCTTTCCGTCAGCATCGGCGGCACAAGCTTTACCGGCCCGATCACCTATGAGGAAATTTTCTCCGCTGCCGACAGAAGGCTTTACACGGCCAAGTCGAACGGACGCGATCAAGTCAGCTTCGATCCGGCCGGAACGTCTCCGGCGCCTGCGCCCGGCGTCGCCACCGTGCATTGATGGCAGAAACTTGCAGAAGGCTGATCGGGAAGCTCTCGAAACAGACGCTCCTTCTATGTTTCCAAATGCTTATAATCAGCCGCAAGGAATCCGATCCTTACGGATAGCATGCCGGCTCGATGGGCCATGGACTGCAACCGCTTGCCGGTATACTCCCCCGCGTTGGCGATTTTCGTTGTCGGCAGAAACGGTTTTGACTCTGAGTTTCCAAGCGTTCCGGCCGACAGCGATCATGATTTTTGATGCTGGCGAACATATGCGGAAACGGTCAGGTAAACACAGCTATTATGATCCATTTGTTCAACGGCTTTCAGGACCCCTTCGGTGGCAGTGACCTTGAAGCTCTGGAACTGTACCGGTTGTTGAGTGTCGATTCCGAGGTGCATCTGTGGGCAACCTCCTCCAGCGTGTCCGGCGAGTTGATGCGGAATTTCCCGATTCGCCGCGTCTCGCTGTCGAAGTGGGATGTACCGAATGGCGGTACCTACGTCTTTCTCGGCTCTCATTGGCGCAACAAGATATGGCCTTACCTGATCCCGCGGCCGCGCCGGCTGATCTATGTCTTCAATACCTTTCACCCGAAAATCATCTCGCTGACGAGACGCATGCCCCGCATGCTGAACTGGCCCGACGCCGAACTGGTGCTGATTTCCGATTTTCAGAGACGGATGCTCCAAGTCGATGGCACCGTGCATCCGTCTCCGATCGATATCGAACGTTTTTCACCACGGCGTCTGGGTTCGGATCGTCCCTTCACCGTCGGACGCTTGAGCCGCGATGGGCCGGGCAAACATCATCCCGATGACATACCCCTCTACAAGACATTGCTGGCCGAAGGTACAGCCTTGCGGATACAGGGAGGGATAGGGCTCAAGGACAGCCTCATGCCGCATCCGCAACTCGAACTGTTCCCACCCGGCCAATTTTCCGCCGAAGAGTTTCTGCAGACGCTCGACGTGTTTTATTATCGCACCGGTTGGCATATGGAAACCTTCGGTCGCGTGGTGTTCGAGGCGATGGCCTGCGGGTTGCCCGTGGTCTGCCATTCATATGGCGGTTATTCCGACCATATCAGGCATGGCGAAAACGGTTTCTTGTTCGAAACGACGCAGCAGGCGGCGCGCATCCTGGCCGATCTCAAAGCCGACCCGGCGCTGCGGGCGGCAGTGGGCCTCAAGGCACGGCAGACCGTCGAGCAGACCTATTCTTCCCAAGCTGTGCGACAGAGGCTGGATTTCTACCTGCGTTAGCTGCACGTCATCCTTTGGGCCATGGGACATCCTTGGCGCAACAACATGCCCGCTGTCATCGATCTCGACATCGCGCTAAAGCAGGCACGCAAAGCGGACGAATGGGGCCGACAGCCAGCGGCGTGCCACAGACTGGGCAGGACTTCTTATCGATGACTTTGATGGGCGCGGCGGCACTGCTGATCCTGATCCTGACTTACGCCGGTGTCGCCATTGGCCGCATCCCCGGCCTGCGCCTCGACCGGGCAGGGATCGCGCTTCTCGGCGGGGCCGCGATGATCGCCATCGGCGCGCTCAGCATGGAGGATGCGTACCGGGCGATCAATTTCGATACCATCACGCTTCTGCTCGGCATGATGATTGTGGTGGCGCATTTAAAAGTGTCGGGCGCCTTTCGTGGCCTTGGCGCCGTCGCCATCGAGCACGCGCATGCGCCCTTCATGCTCTTGGTGATGGTGACGCTGCTGACCGGCGTGTTGTCCGCCTTCCTGGTCAACGACGCCATCTGTCTCGTCATGGCGCCGATCGTCGTCCACGTCACCCGTGTGATCAAGCGCAACCCGATCCCCTATCTGATCGCCACCGCCACCGCGTCGAATTGCGGCAGCGTCGCAACCATCACCGGCAATCCCCAAAACATGGTCATCGGTGCACTGTCGGGCATTTCCTATCCGGCCTTTTCGGCAGCGCTGGCTCCGGTCGCCCTGTTCGGCCTCGTCGCGGTCGTTGTCATCATCCGCATTGTCTTCCGGGCCGAATTCGCCCGCACCGTCCAACTGACGCCCGAGGTCTCGCGTGGCCGCATGCACAAGGGGCAGGTGCTGAAGGCGGTGGTGGTCTGCATCGGGCTGGCAATTGCCTTCTTCGCCGGCGTGCCCGTCGCCAAGGCAGCACTCATCGGCGGCGCCATCCTCTTGCTCACCCGGGCCATCAAGCCGGAGCGCATCTACCGCGAGATCGACGGTCCGCTGCTGTTCATGTTCGCCGGTCTGTTCGTTGTCGTCGCCGGCGCTGAAAAGACGCTTCTTTCGCCCGACATGATCGCTTCGCCCAGGAACCTCGGGCTGGACGACGTCTGGCGCTTGTCCGGCTTCACCGCGGTGCTTTCCAACATCATGAGCAATGTTCCGGCCGTGCTGGCGCTGCGGCCCTTCATACCCGGCCTCGAAAACCCCGAGCGCGCCTGGCTGGTCGTCGCCATGAGCTCGACGCTGGCCGGCAATTTCACGCTGCTGGGTTCGGTCGCCAACCTGATCGTCGCCGAACAGGCGCGGGCCGCCGGCACGACGCTGTCGTTCGGCGCTTTTTTCAAGGTCGGCTTGCCTTTGACGCTGATAACGCTGGCCGCCGGCACCGCATGGCTGGCTTTCGGTTTCTAATGCATGTCGCCCAAAAGTGGCCCCGGTTTTGGGCCAACGACATGCATAAAACCAAAGGCTTAAAGCGCGTCGCGCTTTAGACCTGACTGCCTGAAAGTCGCGCCCGCACCAGCGTCGCCGCGGCGCGTCCGGCCGCTTCGATGTAATCGGGGTTGCGGTGGATCAGCATGATCGAAAAGCAGCCGTCGATCAAAAGCACGATCTCGCGCCCCAGGGTTTGCGGCTCCGCGACGCCATGGTCCGACAGGGCGCCGGCCAGCCATGTTTCGAAATTCAGCTTGTGCCGCGCGCCCACCTTGACCGCCGGATGTCCGGGCATCGAGGCGAGTTCGGCGGCCGTGCGCAGGAAGCCGCATCCTTTCCATTTCGGGTGGCGAGCGGACCTCGCCAGATTGGTGAAGATCGCCTCGACCTTGCGATCCGCGCCGCCTTCGGCAGCCTCGAACCAGCCGGCCATCCGCTTCAGATTGGGTTGGTCGCGGCCGTCGAGATAGGCGGCGATCAGGTCGTCCTTGCTCTTGAAATGGTAGTAGAGCGTGCGCTTGGTGAGACCCGCTTCCTCGGCAACGGCATCGACGCTGACACGACCGATTCCTTCTGCATAGAAGAGCCTGGTCGCGGCATCGACAATGCGTTTGCGGGTAGGGCTCTGCGTGTCGGGCATAAGCCTATGTATACCGACTAGTGAATATACACAAGCGACAAAGGGCATAGTCTTCCTTCCATCAGCATGATGGAGAAGGAACAGCCAAATGACAGATCTTGTCCTTAGCGAAACCCGGGATGGGATTGCCATCCTCACCCTCAACCGGCCGGAGAAACTCAACGCGCTGAACTATGCCCTGATCGACCGCCTGCTTGCGGTCCTTGACGACATGGAAGTCGATGACGGCGTCCGAGCGGTCATTCTGACCGGAGCAGGGGAGCGGGCGTTTTCGGCGGGGGGCGACATTCACGAGTTCTCGGCCAGCGTGGCGCTTGGCGTCGGTGTCGCGATGCGGGATTTCGTCATGCGCGGGCAGCGGCTGACGGCGAGGCTGGAAGCCTACCGCAAGCCCATCATCGCCGCCGTCAACGGCATTGCCTTTGGTGGCGGCTGCGAAATCACCGAGGCCGTACCGCTCGCTATCGCCAGTGACCGCGCTTTGTTCGCCAAGCCGGAAATCAACCTCGCAATGCCGCCGACCTTTGGTGGAACCCAGCGCTTGCCGAGGCTCGCGGGGCGCAAGCGGGCGCTCGAACTGCTGTTGACCGGCGACTGGTTTGCGCCGCCGCGGGCGCTTGAACTGGGTCTCGTCAACGAGGTTGTGCCGCATGCCGAGTTGATGCCGGCGGCATTTGATCTGGCCAGGCGTATCCTGCGGCACTCCGATCTGGCGATTGCCGGCATCCTCACGGCAGTGGCGCGCGGCCTCAACCAGAGCATCGCCGAAGGTTTGCTGGTCGAGGCCGAGCAGTTTGCCCGCGTGGCCCCGACCGCTGATCTGCGCGAAGGGCTGAATGCCTGGATTGCACGCCGCGAGCCGGGCTATGACGGCTCGTGGACACATATCGCGCGTCCCGACGAGGCCAGGCGAGCCTGAAGCGGGTCGCTGGAATTCCTCAGGCGACCCGCTTCAGGTCTTTGTTTTTATGCGTGTCGTTCTCCCAAAACCGAGGTTACTTTTGGGCGACATGCACTCGTCGGAGCTGGATCAGGGCGCCACCACCAAACGGCCCTTCATGTTGGGGTGAAAGCGGCAGAAGTAGTCGACCGGTCCCGCCGTCTTCAAAGTCAGGCTTGCGGATTTCTTCGGCGGGATCATCACTTCCCAGCCGCCTTTCACGGTTGCCGTGTGGGCGAACACATCCTTGTTCACCCACTCGATCGTGTCGCCGACCTTTGCCTCGACGGTGGCCGGAGAGAACACCAGCCTGTCGATGGTGACCTGGATGGTTTCGGCTTGCGCCGGCACGATCCCGACGGCGAGCGTCAACGCAATCCACAGATGGTGGTTCTGCATGCTCCCGGTCCTTACTTGAGCATGCCGGCGACGTGTTCGGCGTGCTGCTCATGGCCCTGGAATATCTTCAAGCCGGTTTCCAGCAGGCTTTTCAGCTCGGCATTCTGCGCCGACGGGATCAAAAGGGTTTCGAGCGCGCCGTTGACCTGCTTGTGATAGGCGACCTCATTGTCGACATAGGCCTTGTCGAAGGCAGCGCCGTGGAGTTTGGCGAGCTTGGCCCGCTCCTCCGTCGCAGCTTTGGTCAGCGCCTTGCTGGTGGGGTTGTCTTCCGGGGTGACCTTGAGCTTCTTGACCAGGTCGAGCGCCTGAACATTTACAGCCTCGTGATCGCGGACCATATCCTTGGCGAAATCGACAACCTCCTTGTTCTTCGATTTGTCGATGGCCAGCTTGGCCGCTTCGATGTCGATGACCCCGGCCGTGTAGGCGATATGGGCGATCTGCGGATCGGTCGGCTTGTCGGCGGCTTGTGCGAACGGCGCGGTGCCGAGCAGCAGCAGGGCGGCGAGCGCAGCAGTGTGTCGGATAGACATGGCATCTCCTTCGCCGGGACGCTGAAATCGTCCCGGACAGTGTTTTTCGGTTGACGGTCATTGGATGCTGGTCAGCGGCAAACGTTCCCGCTGAAATGAACTGAAATCCGCTGAGGCTCAGCTTTCCAGCCCGAGCCGTCGCATCACGGCGCTGGTCAGTCGTTCGCAACGCCGGCCGGCGAAGGGGAAGGCGTCGAGCAGCACCGGCCCGATCTGGTCGTCCAGCGCCTTGCGGACAAGGGCGCGGGCGCGGTGCAGCCTTGTCTTGACGGTTTGCGGCCGCACGCCGGGGAGGTCGGCGGTCTCTTCGATGCTCAGCCCCTCGATCACCCGCGCCACGAACACCGTCCGGTAGACGTCGGGAAGGCTGTCGGTGGCCTGTTCGACCAGTTGGAGGATCTGCCGTTGCGCCATTGTCCGTTCCGGATCGTCGCTGGGATTGAGGGGAAACCGGATGATCTCGGCTTGCGGATTTTCCGGCAGCGCCACCGTTTTGCGTCTTTTGCGCAGCCGGCCGAGCGCCTCGTTGATGACGATGCGCGATAGCCATGTGGCGAGCGAGGAGTCGCCGCGAAACGCATCGAGATGGGCGAAGGCCTTGACGTATGCCTCCTGCACGATGTCCTCGGCCTCGCTGTCATTGCGCACGACGCCGCGCGCGATCCGGTAAAGCCGCTGATTGTGTGTCTTGATGATGGTGCGGAAGGCGTCGCCGTCGCGCGCCAGCGCGCGGTGCACAAGCTGCATCTCGCCTGGCACAGCGGAAGGCACGGCCGTCAACACAGCAGGCATGGCAAGTTTCCTCAACCCAATCTCCGAACCAGGATCTCGATTGGGAGATTGGACGCTGTCGCCGGCAAAAGGTTCCCGAAGATTTTCTGCCGGGTCCGGCGGCCGCTACACTACAGTGCGAGCGAAGGCTTGTCAGGCAGCCTGCAGGCGCGCCGTGGCCGCCAACAGATCGGTCTGGGTGATCAGCCCGAGAATCCGCTTGTCGTCGTCGACGATGATGACCGCATGGCTGCGGCCGTCGGTGAGGACGGGCAGCAGACCCATGGCGGCGACGCCGGCGGCGGCTGTTGCCGCGGGCGTTAAGACGGATCCAACCGTCCCCGAGGCCTGGGTGAGTTCGCGCAACCCCACCGTGCCTGCCAGCCTGGCTTCCGCATTGACGACCGGCAAGGTGCGGATGTTGTGGTCAAGCAGCAATTGGCGCGCCGCCTCGGTGGAGGTGTGAGCATCGACCGAGATCACATCGCGCGACATGATGTCCTCGCACAGAAGGGTCTTGTGCGCGCGCACCATCGCCTGCAATTCGACCTGCCGCAGCAGCCGGTCGAGATCGTTGCGATCGATATCGAACGTCTCGTCGAGTGCGCCAAGCGCGGCATCGATGTCTTCCGACCGAAAGCCCACGCGCAGCTGCGCCGGCAGATCGCCGGTGCCGTGGCTGTTTGCCGGCGCCGCAACCGGCACATGCGGATAATTGCGCCGGGCCAGCCTGTGGAAGCCGTAGCCGAGCGCCACCAGCAGGATCGAGTTCAGCGCCACCGGCACGAATGGAAACAGGAAGCCGGCGCTGATCACGGCAGGCCCTCCCAGCACCGCGGTCAGCGCGGCCGCTCCGCCCGGCGGATGCAGGCAGCGCGTGAACGACATGGCGGCGATGGCCAGTGCCACCGCGATGCCGCTGGCAAGGGCGGTTTCGTGGATGAAATGCGCCACGATCACGCCGACCAGTGCCGATATCGTGTTGCCGCCGATGATCGACCATGGCTGTGCCAGCGGACTGGCGGGCACGGCGAACAGCAGCACCGCCGACGCCCCCATCGGCGCCACCAGCAGCGGCACGTGCGGGCCGTTGCCGAGCACAAGGCTGGCGATCACACCGGTGAGTGCAATGCCGATCGTCGCGCCGATACAGGCGACGAGACGCTCGCGCAGCGTCGCGCCGGCAAGAATGGGAACAAAAAGGCGGAAAGCCATGGGGTCGAAAACTCTGCCGATATTCCAGGGGAAGTCGAAAATGTGCTGATCGCACCGCAATGACGCGGCATCGTTGAATTTGAAAGCCAAACTGATCCGGGAAACTGCAATTTGAGGGAATAGAATTCCGCTACGCAGCCGCCGCCGCGGTCAGGCCGCGCGAAATGTCGGCCTTCAGGTCGTCGACGTCCTCGAGGCCGATCTGCAGGCGGATCAATGGACCCTCATAGGGGGCCTTCGCGACAACGCGGTCGCCGAGCCAGACCGGCACGGCAAGGCTCTCATAGCCGCCCCAGGAATAGCCGAGGCCGAAGATTTGCAGCGCGTCGAGAAAGGCGTGCTGCTGCTTTTGTCCGCCGCCGGCAAGCACGATGGAAAAGATGCCGCTCGATCCGGAGAAGTCCCGCTTCCACAGTTCGTGGTCCGGGTGGCTGGGCAGGGCCGGGTGGAGCACGCGCGCCACGCCCTTCTGGCCTTCGAGCCAGGAGGCGATGGCAAGCGTGCTGCGCTGATGGTGTTCAAGGCGCACGCCCATGCTGCGCAGGCCGCGCAGCACCTGGTAGACGTCGTCGGGCCCGGCGCAGCAGCCAAGCGTGCAGAAGCTTTCATAAAGATGCGTCCAGCAGCTCTCATTGGCCGACACCGTGCCAAGCAGCACGTCGGAATGGCCGGCCGGGTATTTGGTCGCCGCATGGATCGAGATGTCGACACCGTGGTCGAGGGGGCGGAAATACAGTGGCGTCGCCCAGGTATTGTCCATCATGACGATGGCGCCCGCGGCGTGCGCCGCCTTGGCGATGGCTGGGATGTCCTGCACCTCGAAGGTGTTGGAGGCCGGTGATTCCGTGAACACCACCTTGGTGTTGGGCTTGATCAACGCCGCGATGCCGGCGCCGACATGGGGGGCGTAGTACTCGACCTCGACGCCCAGCCGCTTCAGCATCGTGTCGGCGAAGTTGCGGGTCGGATGATAGACGGTATCGACGATCAGCAGATGGTCGCCGGCCGACACGAAGGCGAGCAGCGGTACCGTCACCGCCGCAAGGCCCGACGGCACCAGGATCGTGCCTGCCGAACCTTCCAGCGCGTCTATGGCGTGGGCGAGCGCATCGGTCGTCGGCGTGCCGCGCGTGCCGTAAGTGTATTTCTGGGTGCGAGCCGCCATTGACGCCGCGTCGCGAAAAAGCACGGTCGAGGCATGCACCACCGGCGGATTGACGAAGCCGAAATAGTCGTGCGGATTGTTGCCCGAATGGGCAAGCCGCGTGTTGATGCCCATCCCGCCGCTAAAGTGCTCGCCGTCTTTCGCCATTCTGCGTCGCCTTGTTTGACAAGCCGCTAGCCATAGTGCGGCGGCATGGACCGTGCAACAGCCACCGTCCGCCAGGAGATGGACTTCGAATATGCCAATTCGTCGCGGCAAAAACAGCGATGCGGGGACAGGATATCAAAACGAAAAACCCGCCTGTGCGGCGGGTCATCGGCGCAAATCAGCACCATGGACGAAAATGTATCATAGCTGAGGGCAGGCTGTCAAGAAAAAATTCCTATCGCGAAAAGGCGGTCTTTGATTGACCTGCGTTCGGAGCCCTCATCTCCGCCGATCGGCTATTGTGGGCGGCTGCGGAAGGTATATGATTGTCGGCTAATATTAATCGCCGGATTGCTTCGATCAGATGCTGCCGGATGGTTGCTGCCGGTTGACCTCTGGTCCTCCACGATCCGGATCGCGCTCACCAAGCGTGAGCGCGGCAAGGGAGGAATGCCATGCCGGACGTCAAATGGGCCATGAAGGCGCGCGAATTCATCAACTGCAACTGCGCCTATGGCTGCCCGTGCCAGTTCAACGCCATGCCGACATACGGGTTCTGCCAGGCGGTCGCCGGCATGGAAATCGAAAGCGGCCATCACGGCGACACCAAGCTCGACGGATTGCGGTTCGTCGGGATTTTCAGCTGGCCCGGCGCCATACACCAGGGCGGGGGCGAAGCCGCGGTGATCATCGACGAGAGGGCGACGGAAGCCCAACGTGGCGCGCTGCTTCGCATATTGGGCGGTCTGGATACCGAACCGGGTGCAACGATATTCCAGGTCTTTTCGACCACGCTGGAGAAGTTCCACGACCCGATCTTTGCGCCGATCGAATTCAACATCGACGTCGACGCGCGAACCAGTCAGCTGCATGTCGAGGGTATAACCGACGGTCGTGGCGAGCCGATCCGGAATCCGGTCACCGGCGCTGCCCACCAGGCGCGCATCGACCTGCCGCACGGCTTCGAATACGCGATCGCCGAGGTCGGGCGCGGCTGGACAAAGGCGACGGGCCCGATCAAGTTCGAGCTGGCCGATACGCACAGCCATTTCGCCAATCTGCATCTCACGCAGAGCGGCATCGTGCATTGACCTGATCCAATGGGCGACACGGCCCTCGAGGCGGTGCTGCGGCGCGATCGCGCGGTCGTGATGGCCGCGCTCGTGGTGATTGCCGTGCTCGCCTGGGCCTATGTGCTGTGGCTCGCCACCGACATGGTCATGCCCGGCTCCGCCTTGCCGGACAGCGGAGGCGGTGACATGGCCGGAATGGACATGTCGAATATGGACGGGTCGAACATGGGTATGGGCGGCATGGATATGGGCGCCGCCGTGGCGCCAGGCATCCGGGCCTGGGCATTGGCCGATTTCGCTTTCACCTTCACGATGTGGGCGGTGATGATGGTCGGCATGATGACGCCTTCGGTCGCACCGATGTTGCTGCTCTATGCCGGTGTCGGCCGCAAGGCGCGGGCGGATGGCAGGCCCATCGCTTCGACGGGATGGTTTTTTGCCGGCTACCTCGCCGTCTGGGCCGTCTTCAGCCTCGTGGCGACCGGTGCGCAATGGCTGCTCGCCCGTCTTGCCTTGCTCGACCCCTCGATGGCGACCGGCAGCGCGGTCCTCGGCGGCCTCGTCCTGATCGCCGCCGGTCTCTATCAATGGACGCCGATGAAGGGCGTCTGCCTGCGCCAATGTCAGGCCCCGATCGCGTTCCTGGCCGGCCATGGCGGATTCCGCTCCGCTCCGCTCGGCGCGCTCCGGCTGGGCATCGATCACGGCGCCTACTGTCTGGGGTGCTGCTGGGCGCTGATGGCTCTGCTGTTCGTCGGTGGCGTCATGAACGTGCTGTGGATCGCCGGCATCGCCATCCTCGTCCTGCTGGAGAAGACGGTGCCGACCGGGCAGCTGATTCCGCGCGTTTCAGGCGCGTTGATGGCTGGCATCGGGACCTGGATCGTCTTTCAAGCCTCTTGAGAACAGTCTTCGTCTGCGACCTGTATTGGACTGCAGCCGCCAGTAAATCGTCAGAAGACAATCTTGGGACATGGTAGTTCGCCCCACGCGGAGGTCAACAACCACGAGGTATTTGCCCGGGATGGATTTCGCTGCCGCGGCCGGTATCGGCCCCGCGTTGGCGTTGCATCAGCTTTGCCGCCTTTATTGGCCCCTGCTGACTAATTCGCGGGCGTGTTTGTCTGTAAATCAGGCATTTACGGCAATCGGTTTTCAAACTCTTCGGGTTTGGGTCATTTCCCTTGACCTCACAGGAATTATCGCCTTCGATGACATTTGTGAATGGGAGGCGGCGCGTCGGTTACGATGCGGGGTTTCGGGATGGGCCGGGATGAAGCCGCGTTCACACGGGAGAAAAAAATCAGGATTTACTCCTGAAAAACAGAGAAAAGGGTCTGTGGGTCATGAAACACATTGCTATCGGCATTCTAGGCGCCGCCACGCTTGGATTGATGGCGTCCGCCGCGTCGGCGGCCACGCTCGACACCGTCAAGGCGAAGGGCTTCATCCAGTGCGGCGTCTCCACCGGCCTGGCCGGCTTTTCGGCGCCGGACGACAAGGGTGACTGGCAAGGCATCGATGCGGATTTCTGCCGCGCTGTCGCGGCCGCCGTCTTCGGTGACGGCTCCAGGGTCAAGTTCACGCCGCTCAGCGCCAAGGAGCGGTTTACCGCGCTGCAGTCGGGCGAGATCGACATCCTGTCGCGCAACACCACCTGGACCATCAACCGCGATACGGCACTCGGCCTGAATTTCATCGGCGTCACCTATTATGACGGCCAGGGTTTCATGATCAACGCCAAGAAGCTGCCGGGTGTCAATTCGGCATTGCAGCTCTCGGGCGCAGCCGTCTGCGTGCAGAGCGGCACCACCACCGAGCTGAACCTCGCCGACTACTTCAAGGCCAACAAGATGGAGTACAATCCCGTCGTCTTCGAAAAGCTGGAAGAGGTCAACGCCGCCTATGATGCCGGCCGCTGCGACGTCTACACCACCGATCAGTCGGGCCTCTATGGCATACGCCTGACGCTGGGATCGCCGGCCGACCATGTCGTGCTGCCCGAGATCATCTCCAAGGAGCCGCTCGGACCTGCCGTTCGCCAGGGCGACGACCAGTGGTACCACATCGTCAAATGGACCTATTTTGCGCTGCTGCAGGCTGAAGAGCTCGGCATCACCAAGGCCAATGTCGATGAGATGAAGAACTCGGCCAGCCCCGAGATCAAGCGCGTTCTCGGCCAGGAAGCCGACACCAAGATCGGTACCGATCTCGGCGTCTCCAATGACTGGGTGGTCAACATCGTCAAGGCCGTCGGCAATTATGGCGAAATGTTCGAGCGCAATGTCGGCTCGGGCAGCCCGCTGAAGATCGCGCGCGGCATCAACGCGCTGTGGACCAAGGGCGGCCTGCAATACGCGCCGCCGATCCGCTGATCGAAATGTGATCCGGGAGGCAGATCATCTGCCTCCCGGTTTCTCTTTCCAGGGGACGGTCGAATGGCATCGCAGGACGTACTTCGCGAGGAGCCCAGCCGCGGCTCCTTCATCAACGATCCGAAAATCCGGGGCATATTCTTCCAGGTGCTGGTCGTCGTGCTGCTGGTGGCGGGCGTCTGGTGGATTGCCCACAACGTCATCGACAACCTGACGCGGTTGCGCATCGCTTCAGGCTTCGGCTTCCTCAAGGGCCGCGCCGGCTTCGATATCAGCGAGAGCGCGATCGCCTATTCGTCGGATTCGACCTATGGCCGCGCCATTCTGGTCGGCCTCCTCAACACGGTCATCGTCGCCATCGTCGGCATCATCACCGCGACAATCATCGGCTTCGTCATCGGCATCGGCCGGCTCTCGAAGAACTGGCTGATCAGGAAGATCTGCACCGTCTATGTCGAGGTCTTCCGCAACATCCCGCCGCTGCTGGTCATCTTCTTCTGGTATTCCGGCGTGCTGGCCGTGCTGCCGGCGCCACGCGACAGCATCAATTTGCCGTTCGGCTCCTTTCTCAACCAGCGCGGTTTCTATTTTCCACGCGCCGTATGGGGCGACGGTTCATGGCTGATTTTCGTCGCCCTGCTCGTCGGCATCGCCATGGCGTGGTTCGTCGCGCGCAAGGCGCGGCAACGGCAGATGGCGACCGGCCAGCAATTTCCGGTGTTTTGGACATCCGCGGCGCTGATCGTCGGGCTGCCGCTGCTCGCCTATGCGCTGAGCGGCTTTCCCCTGAGCTTCGATTACCCCAAGCAGTCGACTTTCAACCTGACCGGCGGCTTTCAGGTCCGGCCGGAGTTCCTGTCGCTTTATCTGGCGCTGTCCTGCTATACCGCCGCCTTCATCGCCGAGATCGTGCGTGCCGGCATCAGGGGTGTCAGCGCGGGCCAGACGGAAGCCGCCGGAGCGTTGGGATTGCGTTCCGGATCGATCCTGCGGCTGGTCGTCGTGCCGCAGGCCATGCGCATCGTCATTCCGCCGCTGACCAGCCAGTATCTCAACCTGACCAAGAACTCGTCGCTGGCCATCGCCATCGGCTATCCGGACCTGACGGCGACCGCCGGGACAGTGCTGAACCAGACCGGCCAGGCCGTCGAGGGCGTGGTGATCATGATGGTGATCTATCTCGCCATCAGCCTTCTGACCTCGCTTGTGATGAACTGGTTCAACGCCAAGATGGCGCTGGTGGAGAGGTGAGGTAAGGACATGCAAGAACATGATATGTCCTGGGTGCGCACCGAAATGGTGCTGGCGCAGCCGGCGCCCGCCAGCGTCACCGGCCTCGGCGCATGGGTGCGCAAGAACCTGATCGCGTCTACCGGCGACACCATTTTGACAATCGTCGGCATCGCCCTGGTGGCGATGATCCTGCCGCAAATCATCAATTGGGCGTTCATCAACGCCGTGTGGACGGGGCCGGACCGGACCGTATGCGCCACGGTGGCGCAAGGCGGCATCCAGCCGGATGGCTGGACCGGCGCCTGCTGGGCTTTCGTCAATGCCAAGTTCGGCCAGTTCATGCTCGGCCGCTATCCCATCGAGGAGCGCTGGCGGCCGATCCTGGTCGCCATCCTGTTCGTGGCGCTGCTGGTGCCGATGCTGATGCCGAAGGTGCCACGCAAAGGGCTGAATGCGGTTCTGCTGTTCTTCGTGCTGCCGATCGTCGCCTTCGTCCTGCTGGTCGGCGGCATGTTCGGCCTGCCGCATGTCGAGACCTCGCTTTGGGGCGGGCTCTTGGTAACGCTCAGCCTGTCCTTCGTCGGCATTGCCGTGTCGCTGCCGCTCGGCATCGTGCTGGCGCTCGGCCGCCGTTCCAAGATGCCGATCATCAAGACGCTGTGCGTCGTCTTCATCGAGACGGTGCGCGGCATCCCGCTGATCACCGTGCTGTTCTTCGCCAGCGTCATGCTGCCGCTGTTCCTGCCGGAGGGCGTTTCGTTCGACAAGTTCCTGCGCGCTTTGATCGGCGTGTCGCTGTTTGCCGCCGCCTATATGGCCGAAGTGGTGCGCGGCGGCCTGCAGGCGATCCCCAAGGGCCAATATGAAGGTGCCGATTCGCTCGGCCTCGGCTATTGGCAGAAGATGTATTTCATCGTCATGCCGCAGGCGCTCAAATTGGTCATCCCGGGCATCGTCAACACCTTCATCGGCATGTTCAAGGACACCAGCCTGGTCATCATCATCTCGATGTTCGACCTGCTCGGCATCGTCAAACAGAATTTTTCCGATGCAAACTGGGCAACCGCGCAGACGGCGAGGTCCGGCCTGATCTTCGCCGCCTTCGTCTTCTGGCTGTTCTGCTTCGGCATGTCGCGCTATTCAATGTACACCGAACGCCGGCTCGACACCGGCCACAAACGCTAAACATAAACAAAAGAACAAGGGGATCCCTCTCATGGCCACCGAAAATGCCGTCAGCGCCGAAGAGATCAAGGTCAACGCCGCCAAGATGCAGATTTCGACGACCGATGTCGCCATCGACATCATCGCCATGCACAAATGGTATGGCGAGTTCCATGTGCTGAAGGACATCAACCTGAAAGTGATGCGCGGCGAGCGCATCGTCATCTGCGGCCCCTCCGGCTCCGGCAAATCGACCATGATCCGCTGCATCAACCGCCTGGAGGAGCACCAGAAGGGCAAGATCATCGTCGACGGTAAGGAATTGACCAACGATCTCAAGAAGATCGACGAGGTGCGCCGCGAGGTCGGCATGGTGTTCCAGCACTTCAACCTGTTCCCGCATCTGACCATCCTGGAGAACTGCACGCTGGCGCCGATCTGGGTGCGCAAGACGCCGAAGAAGCAGGCCGAGGAAATCGCCATGCATTTCCTCAAGCGCGTCAAGATCCCGGAACAGGCCAACAAATATCCCGGCCAGCTTTCCGGCGGCCAGCAGCAGCGTGTGGCGATTGCCCGCTCGCTGTGCATGAACCCGCGCATCATGCTGTTCGACGAGCCGACCTCGGCGCTTGATCCGGAGATGATCAAGGAAGTGCTGGAGACCATGGTTGGCCTTGCCGAAGAAGGCATGACCATGCTGTGCGTCACCCACGAGATGGGTTTTGCCCGCAAGGTCGCCAACCGGGTGATCTTCATGGACCAGGGCCAGATCGTCGAGCAGAACACGCCGGCCGAGTTCTTCGACCACCCGCGCCATGAGCGCACGAAGCTGTTCCTGTCGCAGATCCTGCACTAGGCTTTCGATGTTTGCGAGGAGCCCGGCTGAAACACTGCCGGGCTCTTTTGCGTATGGCATAACAGGCGACCGTTCCTGTCGCGCTGGAGCGCTTTTGCAGAGCCGCTTTTCATGAAGAGACTGGGACGTTTTCTAGGCCTTCTGTTGATTGTCGTCGCTCTCGCCGTGACGACGGGCACCCTCGTGCCGCGGCCGCTGTGGCCGGCGGCCGCCGCCATGCCCGCCGCGACGCGCCACATCCTGGTGCTGAACAATCCGATCCACACCGATATCGCCATCCCGGTCGACGATGCCGTGCGCCAGCGTTTCCACTTCCTGGTCGACGCCGGCATACCGGCCGACAGGCCGGAGGTCCGCTACATCGTCTTCGGCTGGGGCGGTCGCGCCTTCTACCTGGAGACGCCGACATGGTCCGAGCTGAAGGCGGTACCGGTGATGAAGGCACTGACCCTCGACGCGTCGGTCATGCATGTCGATGTCGCCGGTGACATCCTCGAACCGCCCCCTGACATCGCGGGGTTCGACATCACAGAGGACCGGTTCGCGGCGTTGCTCGATTTCATCGATGCGAGTTTCCAGCGCGGACCGGAAGGCCCGATCCTCGTTCCGGACGCGGCCTATTCCAGGTTCGACGGCTTCTACGAAGCCAACGGCCATTTCAACGCACTGATCGGCTGCAACACCTGGACGGCGGCCGCCTTGCGCACCGCAGGCCTGCGCACCGGCTGGTGGAACCCGCTGCCTGTATCGCTCGGGCTATCGATGCGGCTGTATAATTAGCGTGGGCATTCCGCGAATTGGCGAGTGTCGCGTTCCTTCACACCCCCCTCTGTCCCGCCAACCTTTCGCAGGTTTCAGCTTTCGTCAGCCTCCGGTGCCCGCCAGCCATAGAGCCAGTCCAAATCCGCCGCGAGTTTTTCCGACGAGCGCATTTTCAGGAACACGTTGCGCGCAATCGCCACCGGCCCTGCGGCATGCCAGGCCAGCCGGTTGACAGCGCCGCGTCGGGCGACCTGCGCGACACGCGGCCGCCGTGACTGTTCCCAAACCGCAAGCGCGGCCAGCGGGTTCGTAGGGGAGGCGTAGACGGCGTCGGCAAGCGTCGCTGCATCCTCGATCGCCATGGCCGCACCTTGCGCCGCGAATGGGGTCATCGCATGCGCGGCGTCGCCGATCAGCGCCATGCCGTTCGGTGTTGTCCAGGGCTGTTGCGGGTCGACAGTGTGGATCGGCCACGCGGTCCACGGGCCGGCCTGCTCGACCAGACGGGCAAGTTCTGCCGCAGTGCCGGCAAGAGCTCGGGTCAGGATCCCGGCGTCGGCGTTGCCGGACCAGCCCTCGGCAATGCGGTCGCCCCTGGTGAAGGCCGCGAGATTGAAGGCCGCACCCTTGCTGACGGGATAGGCCACCATATGGAAGCCGGGATGCAGGAAGGTGGTGACGCAGTCCCTGGCGCCGATGGCGGCAAAGCTCTGCCCCGCGGCGCTATCGGCTGCGATGGTCGCGCGCCAGGCCAGTTCGCCGGAGAAATGGTTTCTTGGCGAAGCCGACCCCTTGGCCGAGTCGACAAGTGGGCGCACCGATGACCAGACGCCATCGGCCCCGACCAGCAGGAAGCCCTCCGCCTCGATGGTCTTGCCGTCGATCTCGGCCGTCGCCGTGATGCCATGCGGGCCGGAGGCAACGTCGCCGATGCGCGCGCCGGTGGTGAGATGGATATCCGGCACCTCGGCAACGCGCGCGGTCAATGCGCTCTGCAGATCGGCCCTGTGCGCGACGAGATAGGGTGCTTGCCAGCGGGTTTCGGCGGCTTGCCCCAGCGGCACGCGCGCCAGTTCGCGCAAGGTCGCGGCCTTCTTCAACACCACGGCTTGCGGCCGCACCGCTGCCGGCAGCAGCCGGTCGAGCACGCCAAGCTGGCGAAGGATGCGCGTCGCGTTTGGAGAGAGCTGGATGCCGGCGCCGGCAGCTTCCAGGCGCTGCGCCTGTTCGAACACCCGAACCGCGTAGCCGCGCGAGGCGAATGCAAGGGCTGCGGTCAATCCGGCGACACCGGCCCCGGCGACGACAATTTGCCGGGAACGCGTGTCGTTCATCGGGCTGGTCGCGAAAGTCTCAGGCGGCCTGTTCGATGTAGATGCATCCGGCCGGCAGCGTTTCCGTCGCCTTCAGCTTCGGCGAATAGCGGTAGAGCGTCGAGCAATAGGGACAGACTTTTTCATTGTCGTCGCCCATGTCCAGAAACACATGCGGGTGGTCGAAAGGCGGATTGGCGCCCGTGCACATGAATTCCTTCACGCCGATGTCGATTGCCGGATAGCCCGCATCGTTCTGAAAATGGGGAATGGAACCGCCTGCCATCGTCGTCTCCTTAACGCAGTCTCGTCTGCATCTGGATCATATCAGGCCTCTTTGCAAGTTCGATGAAATCAAACTGTCGCAAAAGCCTGTCAGAGGATAAGTTAAGCCGGTTAACCCATGGCCCGAAAACCGATTTCGGTTTCCGGGAGGGACCATGGGTCGCTAGAGTGACTGGCTAGCCGGCTTGAGCGGGTGTGGAAGAGCGGGAATCATGAACGAACTGAAGCCGGTGCAGAACGAATTCGTGGATGTCGAGGTGGCTCGCCCGGAAGGCGGCAACCCGGACCGGTTTGTCAACCGCGAGTTTTCCTGGCTGCAGTTCAACCGGCGCGTTCTCGAGGAGTCGCTGAACCTCAATCATCCGCTGCTGGAGCGCGTCCGCTTCCTGTCGATCTCGGCCGCCAATCTCGACGAGTTCTTCATGGTCCGAGTCGCCGGTCTTGCCGGCCAGGTGCGCGAGGGCATCACGCTGAAGAGCCCCGACGGCCGCACCCCCGAACAGCAGCTCGAACAGCTGCTGCGTGAGGTCGAGCGGCTGCAGGAAGACCAGCAGAAGAGCCTTTCGGCGCTCACCGTGCTGCTCAACAAGGAAGGCATCGAGAGCATCACCCGCGATGCGCTGACCAAGGACGAGAAAATCTGGCTGGAAGACCATTTCCAGGAACAGGTTTTCCCGGTGCTGACCCCGCTGTCGATCGACCCGGCGCATCCGTTCCCGTTCATCCCCAATCTCGGCTTCTCGATGGCGCTGCAATTGCGCCATCGCAAGAATGGCGAGGAGATGAGCGCGCTGCTGCGCCTGCCGGTGGCGCTGAAGCGCTTCATCCGTCTGCCGGACCGCAAGCATCATGTCCGCTTCATCCCGCTGGAAGAGGCTGTCGGCCTCTATATCGGCAAGCTCTTCCCCGGCTACGAGGTCAAGGGCTCCGGCACGTTCCGCATCATCCGTGACAGCGATATCGAGGTCGAGGAGGAGTCCGAGGACCTCGTGCGCCTGTTCGAAACGGCGCTGAAGCGGCGTCGGCGCGGATCGGTGATCCGCATCGAATTCGACAGGCTGATGCCTGGCGAATTGCGCGATTTCGTCGCCGGCGAGCTTGGCGTGTCGTCCAGCCGCATCAGCGTCTTGACCGGTCCATTGGCGCTCAGCCAGATTTCCGAGATCGTCGCCGTTCCCCGCGACGACCTGAAATTCACGCCCTACAATCCGCGTTTTCCCGAGCGCATCCGCGAGCATGGCGGCGATTGTTTCGCCGCCATCCGCGAGAAGGACATCGTCGTCCATCACCCTTACGAATCCTTCGATGTGGTGGTGCAGTTCCTGCGCCAGGCAATGGCCGATCCGGAGGTGGTGGCGATCAAGCAGACGCTTTACCGCACCTCCAACGACAGCCCGATCGTGCGCGCGCTGGTCGACGCGGCCGAGGCCGGCAAGTCGGTCACCGCGCTGGTCGAGCTCAAGGCGCGTTTCGACGAGGAAGCCAACATCCGCTGGGCGCGCGACCTGGAGCGGGCCGGCGTGCAGGTGGTGTTCGGATTTCTCGAACTGAAGACACATGCGAAAATGTCGCTGGTGGTGCGGCGCGAGGACGGCAAGCTGCGCAATTACGTGCACCTCGGCACCGGCAACTACCATCCGGTCACCGCACGCATCTACACCGACCTGTCCTTCTTCACCACAGATCCGACGATTGCCCGCGATGTCGCCCAGCTGTTCAATTTCATCACCGGCTATGCCGAGCCGACGGACGAAATGCGGTTGGCGATCTCGCCGTTCACGCTGAGAAGCCGCATCCTGAAGCACATTGCCGACGAGATTGCCTACGCGGTGCAAGGCAAACCGGCGCGCATCTGGATGAAGATGAACGCCCTCGTCGATCCGATCATCATCGACGCGCTCTACGATGCCAGCCGCGCCGGCGTCGAGATCGACCTTGTCGTGCGCGGCATCTGCTGCCTGCGGCCGCAGGTTCCGGGCCTGTCGGAAAACATCCGCGTAAAATCGATCGTCGGCCGTTTTCTCGAGCACAGCCGCATCTATTGTTTCGGCAATGGTTTCGGCCTGCCGTCGGACGAGGCGATCGTCTACATCTCCTCGGCCGACCTGATGCCGCGCAATCTCGACCGCCGCGTCGAAACCATGGTGCCGATCACCAATCCAACTGTGCATGAACAGATCCTTGGCCAGATCATGCTGGGCAACATTATGGACAATCAGCAAAGTTTCGACGTATTGGCTGATGGAACCTCCCGGCGCGTCGTGCTGGAGGAGGGCGAGGAACCGTTCAACGCGCAGGAATATTTCATGACCAATCCGAGCCTGTCGGGACGGGGTGACGCGCTGAAGTCGCATGCGCCCAAGCGCATCGCGCAGTTCAAGCGCCGCAAGAAGAACGCTGCAGCGTCCGGCTGATGCTGTCTGATTCTCAGGGCCGGCTGCAGGACCGCCGACCGCTGTCCATCATCGACATCGGATCGAACTCGATCCGTCTCGTCGTCTATGAGGGGCTGGCGCGCTCGCCGACCATGCTGTTCAACGAAAAGATGCTGGCCGGTCTCGGCCGCGGCATCGTTTCGACGGGCAAGCTCGACCCCGAGGCGGTAACGCGCTCGATGGAAGAGTTCCGCCGCTTTCGTGCGCTTTCCGACCAGGCGGGCGCCGAGCAGATGTATGTGCTGGCGACCGCGGCGGCCCGCGAGGCGGTCAACGGCCCCGATTTCATCCACCGCGCCGAGGATGTGCTGAAGACCGAGATCCGAGTGATCAGCGGTCGTCAGGAAGCGTACTATTCCGCGCTCGGCGTCATTTCCGGTTTCCATCCGGCCGATGGCATCGCCGGCGATCTGGGCGGCGGCAGCCTCGAACTGGTCGATGTCAGCGGCGAGGCGATCGGCGACGGCATCACGCTGCCGCTGGGCGGCCTGCGCCTGCAGGACATGGCGAAGAACTCGCTGACCCAGGCGGCCAGGATCGCGCGTGACGAACTGGCGAAGGCCAAGCTGTTGAAAGGCGGGCAGGGCAGGCCCTTCTACGCCGTCGGCGGCACCTGGCGAAATCTTGCCCGGCTGCACATGGAAATGACCAACTATCCGCTTGGCGTCATGCACCATTACGAGATATCGGCCGAAAGCGCGGCGAACTTCCTCAAGCAGGTGGCCAAGGCCGAGATCGAGAAGGTCAAGGGCATCGAAGGCGTTTCGAAGAACCGCCGTTCGCTGCTGCCCTATGGCGCCATCGTGCTGCAGGAGATCATGGCGGCGATGCAGCCGTCGAAGATCATCGTCTCGGCGCTTGGCGTGCGCGAAGGCTTTCTCTATTCGCTGCTCGACGAGGCCGAGCGGAAGGCCGATCCGCTGATTTCGGCCTCGGAGGAACTCGCCCGCCTGCGCTCGCGCTCCGTCACCCATGCGCATGAACTTGTCGACTGGACCGCCAAGACCTTTGCCGCCTTCGGCATCGACGAGACCGAGGACGAGGCGCGCTACCGCCACGCGGCCGCATTGCTGGCGGACATCGGCTGGCGCGCGCATCCCGAATACCGCGGCAAGCAATCGCTCAACATCATTGCGCACGCGTCCTTCTTCGGCGTCGACCATCCTGGCCGTGCTTTCCTGGCGATGGCCAACGCCTATCGTCACGACGGCATCTTCAACGAAGCCATCGCCCCCGAGATCAAGGCTCTGGCATCGCCGCGTTATCTGGAGCGCGCCCGCGTCCTCGCCGCGATGATGCGCGTCGTCTACCTGCTGACGGCGTCGATGCCCGGCATCATGCCCAGGCTGAAATGGGAACAGCGCGCCAACGGCATGCTGGCGCTGGTCTTGCCGGCATCGCTGGCCGATCTCTATGGCGAGCGGCCGGCCGGGCGCCTGGCGCAGCTGGCCAGGATCACCAACCGCCGGCTGGTGCTGGCCGTCGAGGGTGGCCCCAGCATGTCAGTGAAATAAGGCGCTAGCTGCTAGCAGACCCGTGTCTTATCTGACTTAAGCGGAGACCTGCCGGTCGTACTTCGCCGGCGGCTTCGCCTTTGATGACCGGCTTCCCCCAATCCGTCGCTGCTTTGCAGCGCCACCTTTCCCCCCTCCGGAGGGAAAGGAAGGGAGCCTCGTTGGAAGAGCGTTGGCGGCAATAGGCTCGCGGCCTTCCTCTACCCCGTCGATCAGGGGAGAGGTGACTCGACGAAGCCGAGACGGAGTGGGGTCGATCAGCTCGGGCCCATCTACGCAAAAATATCAAACCGCGCCGCGCCCGTCGATCGACCATGCGCCGGCGCCGGCCATCGCCAGCGCTACAAACCCACCTGATATCGCAATGTCCTTCATCAGCATCTGCTGGTGCAGGAAGGCGAGCATCGCGTCGCCGCCGCCCTGGCCATAATGGCCGATGAAGCCGGCGACGATACAGAAGGCAGCGAGCAGAAGCGCTATGATCCGGGTCTGGAAACCGACCAGGATGAGCAGCCCGGCGATCAGTTCGAACAGTCCCGTGCCCCAGGCAGCAAGTGTCGGCAGCGGCAGGCCGAGGCCGGCGAAATAGCCTGTGGTGCCGGCGATGTCGCTCAATGCATGGAAACCGGAAGGCACGAACAGGGCGGCGAGCAGCAGCCGGGAGAGCAGGAGCAGCGCGTTGCGGGGCATGTTCACCTCCGTTGTCGGCCGCCGGCCGGCCTCGTCCCGATAGCCCCGATCCTATCAGAAACTCCGGCCGACAGATCGGCGGTCATGCACCAACAACGAAAAAGCGGCGCGGAAAATTCCGCGCCGCTTTCTTGTTCGGCTATTGCCGGGTCTTGGCTCAGCCGCGCTTGGCGTCGATCGAATAGGCACCGGCGCCCGAGGAAGCCAGCACGAGGAAGCCGCCCGCAATGGCGAGGTTCTTGAGAAACTGGATCATCTGCATCTGGTCGGCCCAACCGGTATGGGCGACCAAACCGGTAGCGACCGTGAAGACCGCCAGCACCCAGGCGACAATCCGGGTCTTGAAGCCGACGAGGATGGCGAGGCCGCCGAGAAGCTCGATCAGGCCGACGACGGTGGCCGTTACGGTCGGCAAGGGCAGGCCGAGGCTGCCGAAATAGCCCGCTGTTCCGCTAATGGCGGTGAGCTTGCCGAAACCTGAAAGCAGGAAGATGACCGCGAGCAGGACGCGGCCGAGGAGGATGGTGGTCGAGGCATTGGATGCGCCGGAACCGGCGACTGAAATGTTGGTGGACATGGTGGCTCTCCGGGATGGGTTGATGCCGGGGAGATAGAGCAAACCGACTGTTCACCAAAGCCACCAGACTGGCGACACATTGTTCACAGTACTTACGTTTCCGTGATCGGGCGGCCTGCGCAAAATTCGCTTCGGGTGAGGTCGTGACGGGAGTAAATTCTCCCCTCACGAAATACCGGGCTTTTGGTTGACGCAATTCCGGACCGAAAACCGCAGACACTTTTCCTGGAATTGCCTACCCCGGATGCGTCATATCCTCCGGCCGCACCAGCCGGTCGTAATCGGCTTCGCTGACCAGCCCGGTGGCGAGCGCTTCCTCGCGCAAAGTGGTGCCCTTCTTGTGCGCGGTCTTGGCGATCTTGGCGGCATTGTCGTAGCCGATGGTCGGCGCCAGCGCCGTCACCAGCATCAGCGAGCGGTCGAGTGCCGCCTTGATGTTGTCTTCGCGGGCCTCGATGCCGACGACGCAATTGTCGGTGAAGGAGACCGAGGCGTCGCAGAGCAACTTCACCGACTGCAGGAAGTTGTAGGCCATCAGCGGATTGTAGACATTGAGCTCGAAATGACCCTGGCTGCCGGCGAAGGTGAGCGCCGCATTGTTGCCGAACACCTGTACGCAGACCTGCGTCAGCGCCTCGCACTGGGTCGGGTTGACCTTGCCCGGCATGATCGACGAGCCCGGTTCGTTTTCCGGCAGCGACAGTTCGCCGAGGCCCGAGCGCGGGCCTGAGCCGAGGAAGCGGATGTCGTTGGCGATCTTGAATAGCGCGGCGGCCGCCGCGTTGATGGCGCCGTGCGAAAACACCATGGAATCATGGGCCGCCAGCGCCTCGAACTTGTTCGGCGCGGTGACGAAGGCGATGCCGGTGATGGAGGCGATGCGATCCGCGACCCTTTCGGCGAAGCCGACCGGCGCGTTGAGGCCGGTGCCGACGGCGGTGCCGCCCTGCGCCAGTTCCTGCAAGCCGGGCAACGTCAGCTCGATGCGCTTGATCGACGAAGCGACCTGCGCGGCATAGCCCGAAAATTCCTGGCCAAGCGTAAGGGGGGTGGCATCCTGCGTGTGCGTGCGGCCGATCTTGATGATGTGATTGAACTCTCTGCTCTTGGCGGCGAGTGCCTTGTGCAGGTGCTTCAGTGCCGGCAACAGATCGTGCACGATGCGTTCGGCGCAGGCGATGTGCATGGCTGTCGGATAGGTGTCGTTCGACGATTGGCTCATATTGACGTGATCGTTGGGATGCACCGGCTTCTTGGAGCCCATGACACCGCCCAGCATCTCAATCGCCCGGTTGGAGATCACCTCATTGGCGTTCATGTTGGACTGGGTGCCCGAACCGGTCTGCCAGACCACCAGCGGGAAATGCTCATCGAGCTTGCCGTCGATGACCTCTTGCGCTGCCTCGACAATCGTCTTGCCGATCGCCGGATCGAGCCGCTTGAGCTCCATGTTGGCTTCGGCCGCCGCCCGCTTGACGATGCCCAATGCGCGCACGATCGACGCCGGCTGCTTTTCCCAGCCGATCTTGAAATTGCCGAGCGAACGCTGCGCCTGCGCGCCCCAATACCGGTCGGCGGCGACTTCGATGGGACCGAACGTGTCGGTTTCGGTTCTGGTCTTTGCAGCGGTCACGGGTCTCTCCTTGTCGAAGTCGGCAACGGCGTATCGCGTTGCACAAACGGCTTCAAGCGGAGAATGCGGGCGGCGAGGATGCAAATCGGTTGAAGGCGCGGCGCGTCTCTCCTTCTCCCACAAAGGGGAGAAGGGAAGGACTGCGCAGTTTCGGCCTCTCACCCCAGCGGCGGACCGACAATGTCGATGCCGTTTTTTGCGCAAAGCTGCACCAGTGCCGCGATGATTTCCGGTGTTGGTTCCATCAGCGGCGGCAGTTCGGGCTGTTCGGCGGGACGGCTCGCCTGACGCAGCATCGTCTCAAAATCCGAACCGCGCGTGATGGTGAGGGTGCGCGCACCTTCCGGGGATTCGACCCGGTAGGTGTGCGGCAGGCCTTTCGGTGCGATGACGGTTTCGCCGGCGTCCGCAATGCGTTCGTGGCCGTCGATCTGAAAGCGCAATCTCCCCTCCAGGATGTGAAACACTTCGTCTTCCCTGCGATGCGCATGCAGCGGTGGCGAGTCGCCATAGGGCATGTGATGCTCGACGACGCAGGTGCCGTCCTCTCCTGCTATCGACGAGACGTGGATCGCGACGAGCGTGTTGTTGAACCAGAAGAGTTCCTTGCCTGTGATCGTGCCGGGGGTCATTGTCATGGCGTGTCTGATCCTTCTGTTGCCTGTGCCTGCTGGGCCGATGACGATCTAGCCAGGGATACGCCGACAACGGAAATCGAATGATCGTATGGGGCGAATTGATGCGATGAATTTGAACGCGCTCGACCTCAATCTCATCAAGGTGTTCGACGCCCTTCTGCGGGAGAGAAGCGTTACGCGTGCCGGCGAGCAGATCGGCCTCAGCCAGCCTGCCGTCAGCGCTGCGCTCAATCGCTTGCGACATCTCCTCAACGACCAGCTGTTCGTGCGACGGGGCAATGACATGATGCCGACACCGCGCGCCGAGAGCATGGCCGAGCCGTTGCGCGTGGCGCTTCGCGAGATCGAACGCGTCTTCCATTCGGCCAAGGCGTTCGATCCGGCGGAACTGGAGCGAACCTTCACGTTCATGGGGGCGGATTTCTTTTCCATGATGCTGATGCCAGCGCTGGCGGCACGCATCGCTGGCGCCGCGCCGCGCGCGTCGCTAAGGTTTCTCGATAGCGCGCGCGGCGATGTCTCGCGGCTGCTCCAGGAGGATGAAATCGACGTAGCGCTCGAGCGTCCGCTGGAGGTCTCCGACTGGGTCTCAAGCACGCCTCTGTTCCATTCACCATTCGCCATCATCGCCGCGCACGACAACGCTGCGATCAGGCAGGCGGGAATCATGGAAGGCAAGACTCTGCCGATCGACCTCTTCTGCGAACTGCCCCATATTCTTCGTTCTATCGACGGCTCGATGTCGGGCTCCACCGACGAGGCGCTCCGCAAGATCGGGCGAACGCGCCGTGTAAGCCTGACCCTGCCGCACTTTCAGGCTGTCGCATTAGCCGTGGCAAATGGAAACCACCTGTCGGCGGTGCCCAGGCAGTTCGCGGTTTGGGCGGCCGAGACCCTGCCGCTCGTCATCTTTGAACCACCGCTTCCCATTGCTGTTCCGGAAATCAGGATGTACTGGCACGCGCGCCACGACGACGAGCCACCCCATCGCTGGGTTCGCGATCAGGTCCTGGAGGCGGTAGGCGTACTTGGATTTGTAGAAAGTGGCGTCGCAGAAAATGTCGGCGCTTGGCGTGGCGCCCGGACGGATCAGCCCGCAGTATAACCACCGTCGACGGAGAAGACCCCGCCGCTGGTCCAGGCCGCCTCGTCGCTAGCGAGGTACACTGCGATGCCCGCCAGATCGTCGGGGCGGCCGATTCTGCCAAGCGGATAGCTGCGCTCGACATAGGCTTTCAGCTCGGCCTTTGCCTCGGCCGGCAAATTGTCGACGGTCTTGCGTCGCATGGCGGTGTCGACAGTGCCCGGCGCGATGGCGTTGACGCGGATGCCGCGCGGGCCGAGTTCGAAGGCCAGCGATTTGGTCAGCGAGTTCAACGCGCCCTTTGACAGGGAATAGAGGCTCGACGGCCGCTTCGGGATCATCTTGTTGGCGAAATAGGACGAGACGTTGATCACCGACGCGCCGGCCGCCAGATGCGGCAGCAGACCCTGGGTGAGGAAGAACACCGCCGTCACATTGAGCGCGAAGGATTGCTGGAACTGCGCCTCGCTGACGGTCTCGAACGGCACCAGGAAAGCCACCCCGGCATTGTTGACGAGAATGTCGAGCGGCCTGCCGGATTCTTTGACGTGCTCGCCGACGGCCGCGATGCCGGCCGAGGTGGCAAGATCGGCCGACAGCGTCTCGATAGTGCCGCCGAGCTGCTTGGCGGCAGTGTCGAGCTTTTTGGTGTCACGGCCGACGATCAGGACGTCGGCGCCCTCGCGCGAAAAGGCCTCGGCGATCGCCAGGCCGATACCGTCCGACCCGCCGGTAACCAGCGCGCGCTTTTTGTGAAGTCTCATCGGATGCTCCGAGATTTCTGCGTCGTCGAGAGCACCGTATAGTGGCGGCCAAGGTCAAGCCGTCAGCCAATCCCACGGTATGAACTTCGACCGCCGCCACCCGGCAGGCCGGCCGAGGCTGGTTTAAGCGCCGGCGGTCGCAAGCTCCCCCAAAGCCAGCCGTCCCGCGACATAATTCTTGACCTGGCGGACAGCCTGTTCGCGCGACACGCTGCCCGGCTGCAGGCCGAGCCGCAACCAAAGCCCGTCGATCAGCGCGGTGACGCCAAGCGCGATGTCGTCGGCATCTCCGGGCGAGGCGAGGCCGCGCAGGCCCGACAACAGGTTCGAGCGCATGCGCGCATGGATCACCCTCTGGATACGAGCCATCTTCTCGTCGCGCGGCACCTCGGCGCAGAGCGACAGCCAGGCATGGCAGAGAGGCGGCTGGAACAGATGCTCCTCGAAATTGCCCTCGATCACCGCATCCATGCGCTCCATCGGAGTCTGCGCCCGGCGAAGCCGCGCGATCACCGCCTGGCACAGGACGGCGTTTGCCTCACGCATCGCGTGCTCGAACAATTCCTGCTTGTTGCGGAAATAGTGCAGCACGATGCCCTTGGAGGCACCGGCCTGCGCCGCCACCTTTTCCAGTGTCGCGCCGGCAATGCCCTCGCGCTCCAGCACCGCGAAGGCCGCCTGCCGCAATTCCTTGCGGCGGATCTCACTGAGACGCTTGAGTTTCACGGGATCGGTCCATGCATTTCGAATCCACGTTGACATCTTCGTCCGTTCAGATCAAGAATTGACCCATGGGACAATAAAAAGACCAATTGGTCAATTTTACGGACGAGGAGAACCGAAATGTTGCGCATCCTTGCAAATGGCGTCTGCCTTGCCGGCCTCATGTTGGCCACTCATGCGGCCCAGGCGGCCGAGGCCGAAGAGTGCAAGACGGTCCGCATGGCCGAACCCGGCTGGAACGACCTTGCCTTCACCACAGGAGTCGCAAATGTCCTGTTGGAGGCGCTTGGCTATCAGCCGCAAAGCCAGGTGCTCGGCATCAACGTCATCTACGAGGGCATGAAAAACAGGGACCTCGACCTGTTCCTGGGCTACTGGGACCCGGCCATGGTCACCTATTACGAGCCCTACAAGAAGGACGGCTCGGTCGAGAATGTGCGCGTCAATCTCGTAGGCGCCAAATACACATTCGCCGTGCCGACCTATGTCTGGGAAGCCGGCGTCAAGGACATTTCCGACCTGCACAAATTCGCCGACAAATTCGGCAAGAAAATGTACGGCATCGAGCCCGGTTCAAACCAGTTGATGATGGACGCTATCGCCGATCCCGCCTTTGGCCTGGACGGCTGGCAGGTGGTCGAATCGAGCGAAGCCGGCATGCTTTCCGAGGTCGGCTACGAGATCAAGGAGAAGCAGTTCATCGTCTTCCAGGGCTGGGCGCCGCACCCGATGAACATGATGTACGACTTCAAATATCTGACCGGCGGCGACAAGTTCTTCGGCCCGAATTTCGGCGCCGCGACGGTGACGACGCAGGTGCGCAAGGGCTATCTGCAGCAATGCCCGAACGTCGCACAGTTCTTGAAAAACCTCGCCTTCGACATCGATTTCGAGAATGTCGGCATGGGTTATCTGATCAATGACGGCATGAAGCCGGAGGACGGCGCGCTGAAGGCAATCACGGCCAACAAGAGCCGTCTCGATGCCTGGCTCGCCGGTGTCACCACCTTCGACGGCCAACCCGGCCTTGCCGCGGTCAAGGAAAAGCTCGGCCTGTGAGGGCGGCGGTGCTGAATGCCTGCGCGAACCAGGACGGCTGGGCCGGCCGCAAGCAGTTCGTCACTGTCGGCAATCTCGACATCGCCTATGTCGAGATAACAGGCGCCGAGCCGGCACTGCTGTCGGTGCACGGCTTCACCGACACCAGCCGCAGCTTTTCGCTTCTGGCGCCCTATCTGGCCGGCCGCCGTCTGATCATGCCGGATCTGCGCGGCCACGGCGCCTCGCAGGCCGGCAAAGGCTGCGGCATAGCCGATTTCGCCGACGATATTGCCGGGCTGATCCTACGCTTGCGGCTCGACCGGCCGCTCGTCGTCGGCCATTCGCTGGGCGCCATGGTGGCCATCGCATTGGCAGGGCGACACAGGGAGCTGATTGGCGGGCTGGTGGTGCTGGCCGGCACGCTAAAGCCCGATTTCGCGCCGGATCATCCGCTGGTCGCGGGCGTCGAGGCGCTGCGCGACCCGATATCGCCGGCCGATCCGTTCTACGCCTGGTGGCATGCCTGCAGTCCCGACGTGCCTCCAGCCTTTCTCGCCGGCTTGGCGAGAGACGCGTCGGCATTGCCGGCGCCGCGCTGGCGCGCGATTCTCGAGGAAATCCGCAGCGCCGATCTGAGCGATGCGGCGCGGGCCGTGCAGGCCCGGACGCTGATCATCGCCGGCGCCTGCGACCCGCTGTTCGGCGAGGCGCACCAGCAGGCGTTGCAATCCGCTCTTGCCGGAGCCGTCTTCGTCCGGGCCGAGCGCTGTGGCCACAACCCGCATTGGGAAGACCCGGCCCTTGTCGCCAAGACCATCGTCGAGGCATTTGAAGTCTGATGCATGTCGCCCAAAAGTGGCCCCGGTTTTGGGAGAACGAAATGCACAAAAAAGGATCTATTCCTAAGCGCGTCGACGCGCTTTAGGAATAGATCCCGACCAGTGATTGCGATGTCGGCGACAGCCGCAAGGTCTCCGTGGGTTTGGTCAAGCCGGGTTGCGCGGCCCGCCAAAAATCCTGCCATGCCGGCGAGGCGGCAAGCGCGGCCTTGTGGCGGGCATGCGCTTCTGTGCTGGCAAAACCCATGACGCTGATGAAGACGTTTTCGTCAGCCCGTACCGGCAGGCGCGGAAAATTGTTTTCGGCAGGCTCGGTCACGAACGCGGCGAGCAGGCGTGCGTCGGCCGTCATCAGGCACGCCGTCTCAATCTCGAAGCGGGTGGTGAAATCTGCCTCCGTGCCGGGCTGCAAATGATGAATCTCGATGACAACGATGCCGGTCAGCGGCCTGTTTCGAATGGGCTTTTCGTCGCCGGCCAGGCTTGGCCGCTGCGCCCCCGCAAGGTCGAAGCCGGCGCCCGGCCACGCCGGCTTGAGCAGCAGCACATCGTCGGAATCGATCATCGTCGCGTTGGCCGCATCGCGGTGCGCCGCCCAGACCGGCCCGCCATAGAAAGCGGCAAGAGCATTTTTCCGCGCATCCATGCTGTCGAAGCCGCGCATCCAGACGAACATGTCAGGCCGATCGAGATCCCGGAACTGGCCGATGATGGTCATGCCGGCGGCCTCCTGGCCCTCGATCAGCCTGCTGTCGAAGATGTCGATGAGCGTGTCGCGTTGGCCTGGCTTCAGCGTGTATTGCCGCAACTCGACGACAGGCGAGGCGAGCGCCGAGGGTTTCGGCGCGACGTTCTGGGGCAGGTTCATCCGGCATTCTCCAAAACAGGGTGATTGTCCTGTTTGTAAAACAGACCGGTTGTCCTGTTTTGTCAATATGCTAATGTCCGGCAATGTCAGCAGAGATGATCGCTCAACCAAAACCGCGCCCGGGAAAACGCATCAACGACCCTGAAGGCATGCGCAAGAAAGTGCTCGATGTCGCCGAGGACGCGTTCCAGGCGCGCGGCTATCACGCCTCCAGCATCGGCGACCTGATGGCGGCGGCGGGTGTCAGCGGCGGTGCGCTGCATCACCATTTCCCGACCAAGAAGGCGCTCGCGCTGGCGGTGATCGACGAGCGTGTGGCGGCAGCGGTCGAAGAGACATGGATCGCGCCGGTGCTGGCGGCGGCGTCGGCCCGCGAAGGCGTGCGCGCGGTGTTCGAGGCCGTGGCGGCGCAACTGGAGCAGCAGGGTTTCGTGCGCGGCTGTCCGCTCAACAATCTGGCGCACGAACTGTCGCTTGCCGACCCGGATTTCCGCATTGCCCTTGCCGGGATATTTGCCGGGTGGCGGCGCGCGATTGCCGACAAGCTGCATGCCGACCAGCAGGTGGGCAAGGACGAGGGCACGGACCCCGAACGCTTCGCCGCGCTGACGGTCGCCGCCTATTCCGGAGCGATGTCGATGGCCAAGGCCACGCAGGATGCCGGTGTGCTGCGGGATTGTCTGGCGGGACTTGAGCGAAGCGCGCCGTCGCCATCGCAGGGCGCATTGGCGGCCAGGCGACGCAACAGGATACTGCCACGGCCGGGAACCCCTTGACTCGCCGTGCTCTGGTTCAGCTACTCGGCCAGCGGCTTGATCGTCTCGTAGCCGTTGACGGATTCCGAACTGGTGCCTTCATCGTAGCGCCGCGCGAGCGCGGCTTGCAGATCTGGCGCATAGAGGGCGGTAAATGAATCCAGCGTCTCGCCGGCACCGTTCTTGAAGGTCTCCTTGACCGCCAGGACATTGTATTTGCACTCGCCCAGGCTGAATGTCTCCTTGCCCTTGACGACCAGGCTCAGCGTCTTGGTGCCCTTCGGCGGCTTGTTCGGCGACAGCTCGACGAACTCCATCGCGGCCTTTGTCCCCGCCTTCAGCGGAAACAGCTTTCGCAGATCGGAAAGCGGGATCATCGCCAGGCGACCGGTGTCGCTGTCGCGAAACACCTCGATCAGGCCGGCAAACAGATACTGGGTTTGCGGCGATTGCGATTCGTAGGTGTTGGCAACCGACATCATCCCGCCGGCCACGGGCCGAAATTCGCTCTGGATGCCGGGCCTCGCCAGAACGAAACCCTTTCTGGCGGACTTGACGTCGACGCAACCGGCCGCATGCGCAGTGCTCGCGCACAACATCGCGGCCAGGATCATGCAGATAGGTGCGGCTTTCATTTTTCGTCCTCCTCCGCTTGCGCAAGCGAGACATGCCAGACCCGTGGCATCATGTCGATGATGGCGCAGAGGCGCTGGACGACCGGCCGCTGTCCATGCTGAATCAGCGTATGATGAATCGCCGTTCGACTGCATCGCTTTCCCGACGCAACTTCCTGGCGCAGGCTGCAGGATTTGCCGCGGCCGGCGCCTTGTCGCGCCCGGCCTTCAGCCAGACCGGGCAACGCGTCCAGTCGATCGACGCCACTTTCCTGTTCATCGCCGATGTCCATGCCTGCCGCATGGCGAGCGGCTTGAGCCCCAACTGCCTGCAGGAAGGCAAGACCGACGCCGCGCTGCTGCGCAACGTGGCGGCGCTGAATGCGCTTGGCGACAAGGACTGGCCAACTGAGATCAATGGCGTCGCCACCGGCCTGCGTTCGGCCGGCAGGATAGGCACGCCGCTCGGCCTTGTCGTCGGCGGCGACATCACCGACGATGGCGGCGGCCAGATCACGCAGCCGAGCGAGGGCACCCAACTGCTCCAGTTCAGCCAACGCTACAGCCAGGGCGTCGGTCCCGATCGCGTGCACATGCCGGTTTATATCGGGCTCGGCAACCATGATCTCGACCAGAACGGCCCGCCGCACCATGTCGACTGGTATCGGCGCGAACTGCGCGACTATGTCGAGGTCAACCATCGCGCCGGCGTGTTCTTCAAGCCGCCGGTGCCGGCCACCGACTATGATGTCGACACCGACTGCTACTCCTGGGACTGGGGCGGCCTGCATCTGATCCAGACGCATCGTTTCGCCGGCGATACCGGCCACGGCGCCGAGAGCAGCCTGCCATGGCTGAAGCAGGATCTGGCGACCTATGCGGCGGACGGCCGTCCGGTCATCCTGTTCCAGCATTATGGCTGGGACACCTTCTCGGTGGAACGTTGGGATGCCGCCAAGCGGCACTTCGATGATGACGGCAGTGGTGCGCCGCATTGGTGGAGCGAGGCCGACCGGCAGGCGTTGCTGGCGGCGCTGAAGGGCTACAATATCGTCGGCATTTTCCATGGCCACCAGCACGAAACGCCGCTGATCTATCGCAGGGACGGGATCGACCTGTTCAAGCCGAAGGCTGCCTATATGGGCGGTTTCGCGCTGGCCAGGGTGACCAGCGACGGCATGGACGTGGTGCTGGGCGAGGCGACCGGCGATCACGGCGAGGTCGCCTTCACCAATGCTTTCAGCAAGGGTTGGAGCACCTGAAAAAGGCGGCCTTCGCGACCGCCTTTCCCTCGATAAAGCGCGTTTGCCGATGTCGGATCAGAGCGCCTTCTTGACCTTGTCCTTGACGTCGCCATAGGCCTTCTGCGCCTTACCGGCGGTCCGGTCTCCCGTGCCTTCGGCCTGGGTCTGCCTGTTGCCGGTTGCCTTGCCCGCGGCTTCCTTGACCGAGCCCTTGACCTGCTTGGCCACGCCCGCAACCTGATCCTTGTTCACCATTTTTTGCGCATCTCCTGGGGTTCTGAATTCGGAGGAATTCATTTGCGGTAGCTAACGAGCCGGCGTCGGTTAGGTTCCAGGCGTCGCCCGGACGGCAGATCAGGTCGCGCGGCCGCCGCCCTGGGGCAAGGCTGGTGGGCTAGGCTGCGAACACGCGTCGACCATGGAATTTGGATGGCCGTGCATGCGGGGAGAAAAATGGCTGAATTCACGCTCTACATCGGCAACAAGTGTTTCTCCTCATGGTCGTTGCGGCCATGGCTGGCGATGAGGCATCTGGAGATCCCGTTCGAGGAAGGTTTCGTGCGGCTGCGCACACCTGAAACCTTTGCCAATCTGGCGAAAGTGTCGCCGACCGGTCAGGTGCCGGTGCTGAATCACAATGGCAAGATCGTCTGGGAAACCCTTGCTATCCTTGAATATCTCGCCGACCTGTTTCCCGAGAAAAAGCTCTGGCCGGCCGATATCGACGCCCGCGCGCTGGCGCGTTCGGCCGCGAGCGAGATGCATTCCGGCTTTCGCGAGGTCCGCTATGGCTGGCCGATGAATTTGCGCCGGCCGAAGGGCCACAAGCCGCTCGACGCCGAGGGCGAGGCGCAACGCGCCCGTATCGAGGCGCTGTGGCGCGAGTGCCGGGAAAAATACGGCAGGGGCGGCCCGTTCCTGTTTGGCCATTTCACCGCGGCCGACGCCATGTATGCGCCTGTCGTCACCCGTTTCGACACCTATGGCGGCACGCTGGCGCCGGATACGCGCGCCTATCTCGACGCCGTGCTGGCAACGCCGGCGATGCGGCACTGGTATGCCGAGGCGGCCAAGGAGAGGTGGCCGGAACCCGGCCCGGACGAATAGCCGGATCCAACGAAAACGCCCCTCGCACCTTTTATCGTGCGGGGGGCGTCTTTGCCATCAACCGTTCTTTCGATTGCTCTCACGAACTGCTGACGACAAGGCATAAATGCGCCTTTGCGCGGATGGTTCCTGGATGCCAGAAAATTTTTTCAACTTGGCGCAAGCGCGCTGTTTGGCGCCCGGTTTGCCGTCATGCCAGCTGGTTTGGCCTGGCGTTTTGGGAGAAATCCGCATCTGTGGCTTTATGCAAATTTGACAGCGCGCCAAAAGAAGCCTACAAGCAAATCGTCGATATTTGTTTGACTGACTTTTGTTATCCGCGCTTTCGAGCGCGCCTTTGACGAACTTCCCACATCAAAAATCGGGACAAACGACGTTGTGCATCCGCATGGCGTCGAACGAATATTTGCCATGGAAAGGGTTCGTCATGAGCACCGGCACAGTTAAATGGTTCAACGCCACCAAAGGTTTTGGTTTTATTCAGCCTGACGACGGCTCGGCCGACGTTTTTGTCCACATCTCGGCCGTAGAGCGCGCCGGCATGCGTGACATCGTCGAGGGCCAGAAGCTCGGCTACGAGATGGTCCGCGACAACAAGTCGGGCAAGATGTCCGCCGACCAGTTGAAGGCGGCCTGAAAAACGAATTCTGCTCTCCCGGTGACCACGGATGTACTGGCACCGGTGAGTGGCGAATTCGGGCGCATGGCCGCGGAGACCTGAGTTTCCACGGCATATCATGTGCATAAGCAGGGCGTTCCCGTGCGGTGCATCCTTTTGGATGTCATCTGGTTGCGCGACGCTCTCATGGAAGGTCAGGCGGTGCCTGGCCTTTTTCATTTTCCGCGCCTTGCCGCCGAAAGTGCGCTGCGCGCCGGCCTGGACGTGCTAAGGGACGCTCCAGCAATTTGAATTCGCCGCGCGTATTGCTTTGTGCGTGATCCTGACCGAAGACCCGGTCTCGCTCCATCGGCACAGGCTCCTGACAGGAGAAAGATTTGACCACCAGTTCAAAGACAACCGTCGATCAGGCCGTGTCCCTGTTCAGCAAGACGCAAACCCAGTCGATGTCGCTCAACCGCATCAATTCCGAGCGCGACGCCGTCAGTGAGGCACGCGAAGCCAAGACCGCGCGTCTGCGCGAATTGCGCCTGGAGAAGGAGGCCGACGAGATGGCCGCCGCCGCCGCGCTAGCCGCTTTGCCGAAGCGGGCCGGACGACGCTGATGGCCACCAAACGCGTACCGCCAACACCGATCGCCGCCGACGCAACCATTGCCGATATGGTCGAAGGCCTCGACAAGCCGGTCGAATTCGTCCGGCGTGTGCTGGAAAAGCTCGAGCGCTGCAAGCGTGCCCACGGTGATGCCCAGGTTCGCGTCGGCGTGCGCGGCCGCGCCGAATGCCCGAACTACCTGATCGAGTATGTCCGCGAAGACGCCAAGACCCATGAGCGGGTGACGTATCAGGACGCCGCCTACAGCGGCAGCACGCATCGCGAGCTGGCAGCCCATCACATCGAGGCGGTGAAAAACTGGTCGCCCGAGGAAATGAACATCACGGCCGTTTCGGCGCTGATCGGCCGCCTGCGCAATCCGCGCGCCCCATCATCGCGCTTCGCCGACGAGGACTGACATGGCCATAAAATTCTCCTCCAAGGATCAGCCGGCAGCCTCGGGTGCTGCGGCAAAACCGGCGAAGCCGGTTGCCGCGCCGAAAGCCGGCGACGCCACCGAGGCCGCGACCGACCTGTTCAAGTCGCCGGCGGATTCGCCGAAGGGCAAGACGGCCAAGAAGAAATAGCGCCTTGCCGCAAGACGCCGATCACAACCCCGCCGCGCCAGGGCTGTCCGCCCTGGTGGCCGCCGCAAGCGTTTTGTCGTCGCAACAGGGCACCTTCGATTGCCAAAGCTGCGGTGCCTGCTGTTCCTATTCGGCCGAGTGGCCGCGCTTTTCCACCGAGGATGACGCACAGCTCGACCGTATCCCGGAAAAATATGTCGCATCCGACCTGTCAGGCATGCGTTGCGAGGGCGTGCGCTGCTCGGCGCTGTCCGGCGAGATCGGCAAGTCGACCGCTTGCGGCATCTACGACGTGCGGCCGGACGTCTGTCGCGCCTGCATGCCCGGCGACGAGGAGTGTCTGATGGCACGCCAGGCGCTCGGATTACCGGTGTAGCCAATCTCCCGTCGCCTCCGCTTGTGCGCCGACCCGCAGCCCGGTACCTTCCTGGCTTGGTAGGGTGGCGGAGGAACCATCGTGAGCATCGAATTTCTGTTGACGTCCCTGATTGTCGTGGCTTCGCCCGGCACCGGCGTTCTCTACACGCTGAGCGCCGGCCTCTCGCGCGGTGCGCGGGCCAGCGTCATCGCCGCCTTCGGCTGCACGCTCGGCATCATCCCGCACATGGCCGCCGCCATCACTGGCCTGGCGGCGCTGCTGCACACCAGTGCGCTCGCCTTCGAGACGCTGAAATATCTCGGCGTCGCCTACCTGCTCTACATGGCCTGGAACACGCTGAAGGAAAAGGGCGGCCTCAGCGTCGAGCAGGATGTGACGCCGCGCTCGGCCGGCAAGGTGATTGCCACCGGTATCCTCGTCAACGTGCTCAATCCGAAACTGTCGATCTTCTTCTTCGCCTTCCTGCCGCAGTTCGTCAGCACCACCGAGCCCAATGCGCTGTCGAAAATGCTGGAACTGAGTTCCGTCTTCATGCTTTTGACGTTCGTGGTTTTCGTCGGCTACGGCATCTTCGCAGCCTCGATCCGCAGCCATGTCGTCTCGCGGCCAATGGTGTTGACCTGGATGCGCCGGACCTTCGCCGGCGCCTTCGTCATGCTCGGCGCAAAGCTGGCGCTGGCCGATCGGTAGCGGGGAGCGGTTCAGTCTCGCTGATCCGCTCTCCTTTGTTGCGCTATTCCGGGCGAAAAGCGGTTATGCGCTTTCGGGGCATTGCTCGGGGCGCGCTACCCCTTCACATAGCCCATCGCTTCGACGATCCGCCCATCGGCCACACGCATGAGGTTGACGCCGCGCAGCGAATTGCCGTCGGTCATGAAATAGCGCCAGCGGATCGTTGCCCGGTCACCGGCAACGAAGGTTTCCTCGATATCGAAGCGCGTGCCGGCCTGGGTCGCGATCGCCGTCCAAAGCCCGACGCACGCTTCCTTGCCGGCATGGCGAGCGCCGTCCGGCGCCGGCACGGTGTTCTCGATCACGCAATCCTCGGCCACCAGCTCGGCGAGTGCCGAAGGATCATGGCGTTGGAATACGTCGTTGTAGCGCCGCATGATCTCGGCGGTCTTCTGGGACAGATCGTACGCGTTTGCGTCCATGACAATCTCCTGTGTCATCTTCTTTCTCCTGGCTTCATTGACCTTTGGTGGCTTCGACGAGCGTTGCCTTGAGGGTGATCTGAGACACGCCGCCAAGGGCCCGCGAGACGAGGCAGCCCGCCTTGGCGGACTGTGTAAGGCGCTCGAATTCATCTTCGGCAAGTCCCGCGACCTCTGCCTCGGTTTCGAGTTCGATGCGGGTGATCGTCGGACCGGCAGCGGTTGCGCCAAGATGCACCTTGGCGACGGTGCTGATGCTTGTCGGGACATAATTGGCGTTGCCCAGTATGGCGCTCAGCGCCATCGAGAAGCAGCCTGCATGCGCCGCGGCGATCAGTTCTTCCGGGTTGGTGCCCGGCCCGTTCTCGAAACGCGACGGGAAGGAATAGGCGCCTTCGAAGACGCCGCTGCCGAGCCGCAACCGGCCCGAACCTTCCTTCAACGTCCCTTGCCATTTGGCCGAGGCTTCACGAATTGTCATGGTCGTTCTCCCTTGGGTTTGAGGACTCGATGGGTCAGGCGCCGTCGATGATCACCTTCCCGAAGACGTCGCCCTGCTGGAAATAGCGATAGGCATCGCCGGCCTCGGTAAAGGCGAAGACCTTGTCGATGACGGGCCGCAGGCGGTGCTGCGAGACGGCGCGCAGCATGGCTTCGAGATTGGTCCGGCTGCCGACGAACAGGCGGCTGATGGTGGCGAGGCTGCGCTGGTAGAGTGCCGCCGGCAGCTGGATCGATCCGCCTTTCGCATCCTGCAGCGTCAAGAGCACGATGTGCCCGTAAAGCGTGCTGGCGATCAGCGACTGCGTGAAGGTCGCCGGGCCACCGGTCTCGACGACGAGATCGATGCCGCCGGTCTGGTCGCGGACGGCCGCGCCCCATTGCGGCATATCCGATGTCGAAATCACCAGGTCGGCGCCCAGCGCCCGCAGCCTGTCGGCTTTCTCGCCGCGCGAGGTGACGGCGGCGACATGGCAGCCGAGCAGCTTGCCGAACTGCAATGCAAAGAGGGAGACGCCGCCCGAGCCGATGACCAGAACCCATTGGCCGGGCTTCGGAATTCCGGCGCCCGTCACCGCATTCCAGGCGGTCAGGCCGGCGCAGGTCAGCGTTGCGGCCTCTTGCCAGTCGAGATGATCGGGCAGCCGCACCGCCCATTGTTCGTCGAGAACCGCATATTCCGCCAGCATGCCGTCCAGCGTGCAGCCGAGCTGGTCGACGAGCCCGGCATGGATGCGGCCGTCGATCCAGCGCGCGAAATAGCTGCCGGTGACACGGTCGCCGACGGCAAAGCGGGTGACGGCAGCGCCGACGGCTACAATCTCACCAGCCCCGTCGCTCAGCGGCACGACGCCCTGGCGCGGCGTCAGCGGATAGGCGCCGTTGAGGATCATCGTGTCGCGCCGGTTGAGCGAGGTGGCGCGAATGCGCACCACGATCTCGTGCGCTCCCGGCTCCGGTCGCGCCTCGTCCCGCAGCACCAGGCTTTCGATTCCGCCGGTCCCTTCAAGGCGATAGCTGCGCATTTCGAACCTCAAATATATAGACTGATCTACATATTATGTAGACCGATTGTCATATTTTGCGCAAGGCCTATAATGATCTCTCCTGACAGAGGTTGACATGGCCAACGACACCCGCACCCGCATACTCGAGACGACTGGGCTGCTGCTCAGGCAGCGCGGCTATCACGGCACCTCGCTCAACGACATATTGAGCGCCAGCGGCGCACCGCGGGGCTCGCTGTATTTTCATTTTCCCGGCGGCAAGGACCAATTGGTCATCGAGGTGACGCGCGCCAGCGTTGCCGACGTGACGGAGAGGCTGGGCGAAGCGCTGGCCGCCGAAAAGGATCCGGCGGTAGCCGTCCATCATATCTACCAGTCGGTGGGGCGCATGCTGGAAGACAACCAGTTTTCACTCGGCTGTCCGATCGCGCCTGTCGTGCTGGACTCGCCCACCGACGTGCCGGAACTGGCGGAGTTGTGCCGCTCGGCCTTCGAACAGTGGATAGGCCTGCTGCGGGACGCCTTCGTCAGGGCAGGGGTGCCCGCGCGCCGCGCGCATGCATTGGCACTGCTGGTCGAATCGTCACTGGAAGGGCTGATGGTGATCGCCCGCGCCACAAGCGACCGCGCCCCGGTACAGGCCGTGGCCGATGAGGTGGCGGCGTTGATCGAAGCCGCGGTGCTTGATGGAGCAGGCCGCAATCGCGACGCGGCGATTTCCGCGGTCGGGATATCCTCACCGGGGACCTAACGTTGCGACCGCGCCTGATGTGGTCAACGCGGCAAAGACCCAGCGTATTCCAGCCATGCAGCCGAAGGCAGTGGGCTTTTTGCGCAGCTAATCCACAATGTCTTTGCGAGCAGCTGAAGCAAGGAAGGCCGAGCGTGTCTGTCCACGTTCACGCGCCGTCGCATCGATAGCTTCGAGCAGGCCCAGATCGGAAGATACGTTGATCCGCGTCGTTGATCCGCGATCACGGATCAACGGAATGACAGTCGTCATGGCGCCGTCGCGATCCTCCGCCAGTTCGGGATCGCTCATGATGGCATCGAAGTCGCGCGGCGGCGGAACTGGATCGCCATCCCCTTCCAGCATCCGGACATGGCCCGACAGCGCCTCTACGCCGTTGCGTACGGCTTCGTCGATCGTAACTCCGGCCGAGATGCAGCCAGGCATGTCGGGGAAGCTCACACCGTAGATGCTGTCCGGGTCTTTGTGGATGAAGGCAATGTAACGCAAGCTTCTCACTTTTGGTTCAGGAGGCCCGCCTGCTTCAACAAAGCGAACGGTTCCTGTCGGTATATCCCTTACGCGGATGTGGAATTGTAACGCGACCTGTAGACGACAGCCAACACCCGTTCTGACGCGTCCTAAAAGAACGAAAAAGGGCGGCATCGCTGCCGCCCTTTCCGTAAGCTTAGCCAGGTTGGCTGGATTAGAAATCCATGCCGCCCATGCCGCCCATGCCGCCGCCGCCCATGCCGCCAGGCATGCCGCCGCCAGCCGACTCCTTCTTCGGAGCCTCCGCGATCATGGCTTCGGTGGTGACCAGCAGGCCGGCGACCGAGGCCGCGTCCTGGAGAGCGGTGCGAACGACCTTGACCGGATCGACGATACCCATGGCGATCATGTCGCCATAGTCGCCGGTCTGGGCGTTGTAGCCGAAGGTCGCGCCCTTGTTCTCAAGGATCTTGCCGGCAACGATCGATGCTTCCGCACCGGCGTTGGCCGCGATCTGGCGGGCCGGAGCCTGCAGCGCACGACGAACGATGTTGATGCCGGCGGCCTGGTCGGCGTTGACGCCGGTGGCCTTGATGTTGGCCGAAGCGCGCAGCAGCGCGACGCCACCACCAGCAACGATGCCTTCTTCCACGGCCGCGCGGGTCGCGTTGAGGGCGTCATCGACGCGGTCCTTCTTTTCCTTGACTTCGACTTCCGTCGCACCGCCGACGCGGATCACCGCAACGCCGCCGGCGAGCTTCGCCAGACGTTCCTGCAGCTTCTCCTTGTCGTAGTCCGAAGTGGTCTCTTCGATCTGCTGCTTGATCTGGGCAACGCGGCCCTGGATCTCGGCCTTCTTGCCGGCGCCGTCGACGATGGTGGTGTTCTCCTTGGAGATCGACACCTTCTTGGCGCGGCCGAGCATGTTGAGGCCGACGTTCTCGAGCTTGATGCCGAGGTCTTCCGAGATGACCTGGCCACCGGTGAGGATGGCGATGTCTTCCAGCATGGCCTTGCGGCGATCACCGAAGCCCGGCGCCTTGACGGCAGCGATCTTCAGGCCGCCACGCAGCTTGTTGACGACCAGCGTGGCCAGAGCCTCGCCTTCGACGTCTTCCGAGATGATGAGCAGCGGCTTCGAGGTCTGCACGACGGCTTCGAGAACCGGCAGCATGGCCTGGAGGTTGGACAGCTTCTTCTCGTGCAGGAGGATGTAGACGTCCTCGAGCTCGGCAACCATCTTGTCGGCGTTGGTGACGAAGTAGGGCGAGAGATAGCCGCGGTCGAACTGCATGCCTTCGACGACTTCGAGTTCGGTCTCGGCGGTCTTGGCTTCTTCAACCGTGATGACGCCTTCGTTGCCGACCTTCTGCATCGCTTCCGCGATCATCTTGCCGACCGACTCGTCGCCATTGGCCGAGATCGTGCCGACCTGGGCAACTTCCTCGGAGGTCTTGATCTTCTTGGCAGCCTTGCCGAGCGCCGAGACGACTTCGGTCACGGCCAGATCGATGCCGCGCTTCAGGTCCATCGGGTTCATGCCGGCGGCAACGGCCTTGTGGCCTTCCTGGACGATCGACTGCGCCAGAACGGTCGCGGTCGTGGTGCCGTCGCCGGCGATGTCGTTGGTCTTCGAAGCAACTTCGCGGACCATCTGCGCGCCCATGTTCTCGAACTTGTCTTCAAGCTCGATTTCCTTGGCGACGGTGACGCCGTCCTTGGTGATGCGCGGGGCGCCGAACGACTTGTCGATGACGACGTTGCGGCCCTTGGGGCCGAGCGTGACCTTCACCGCGTCGGCGAGGATGTTGACGCCGCGCAGCATGCGCTCGCGGGCATCACGGGAGAATTTTACGTCTTTGGCAGCCATTTTTAGCTCCTGGCAGGGGCTTTGATCGAGCCCGGGAATTCAGTTGACGGAAAGGCCTGATATCAGCCGATGATGCCCATGATGTCGGATTCCTTCATGATCAGAAGGTCTTCGCCATTGAGCTTGACTTCGGTGCCCGACCACTTGCCGAACAGGATGCGGTCGCCGGCCTTGACGTCCAGCGGGACCAGCTTGCCAGCTTCGTCACGAGCGCCGGAGCCGACAGCGATGATCTCGCCTTCCTGCGGCTTTTCCTTTGCCGTGTCGGGGATGATGATCCCGCCAGCGGTCTTGGATTCGGATTCGACCCGGCGAACGACCACGCGGTCATGAAGCGGGCGGAACTTCGACTTTGCCATTTTTTCTTCCTCGATGAGAACGGTGAGAAACAGTTCCTCCATCCGGCGGCGCCGGACATGTGGTTAGCACTCACCAAAGGCGAGTGCTAACGTGGCGCTGAAATAGGCTGGCGGCGCGCCGGAGTCAAGGCGCTCGGAGCGCCTCTTGGCGCATGATGATGAACTTACCGGTGCCTGGCCGAACCGAGCACCAGAAGCGGGCACCGTTCCGCCAGCGGATAGCTTCCGCTCGGCACGACGCGCACGTCGCCGAACCAGTTGGCTGCCTCGTTGGTCAGCGTGGCCAGCGTCGCGAAGCTGTAGCTTATGTCCGAGCCTGCATAGACGTCGATCGTGTTGATCGAGCTCATGCTCCATCCTGTTCGCGCGGCAAGAGCTTCGCGGTCCGGAAACAGTCTGCCGAATGCATCGCGGATCGTTGCCACCTTGATGGTAAAATCGCGGTCGTCGGTCGTACACGCCATCGCAATCCGCCATTTGAGCGCGTGGAAATTCTCGATCCCGCCGGCCAGAACCAGAGCTTCGATGCCGCACAGATCGTCCGCCGTTTCCGGTCGTGCGAAGACGCGGATCGCTGCGCGCCTGCCAGGCTTCAGCACCCTGGCGACCTCGCCAAACAACGAACTGCGCGCCGCCTGGGAAGCGACCGCCGACAGGCATCCGTCGCCGATGACGGCGTCGATGCTTGCGCGGTCCACGGGCAGGTTAAGCCAGTTGCCGGCGATTGCCCGTCGCGAGCCGTCGTCGCCAGCCCATACGCCGGAAATCATGGCCGCCGACTGGTCGACCGCCAACATCGACTTGCCCAGAACTGCCAATTCCGGGGTAACCCCCAAGAGAAGGACATCGGCATTTCCGAGATCAAGTTCGCGATCGAATATAGCGACGGTTTCCGCTGTCGGCCGGAGCGGCGCTTCCAGAAGTTTCCAATGGCGGTGGTAATCGTCCCAATGATTTGTCATGCAATTCCATTGGCCCCCTGCACGCCTGGATTTTGGATATCACCGGGGCTTAATAGAGGTCGTTGGACAAGCCAAGACATTTCAAGGCATCTACAGACAGTCCAGGAGGTGGATAGTGGCGCGTATCGCCGTGATAACGCATGAGCATGACAGGTTCCTGGGCAGGCGCGATATTCTGCTGCGCAGGAGCAGCCCATACATGCTGTTCGACATTCTTGCGGAATTGAAAAGGCGCGGCCATTCGGTTCGGGTTCAGCAAGGCCTGTCGAAGCCGGTCAGCGCCGATATGGCGGTATTGCATGTCGATGCCACGGTGACGCCCACGGACTATGTCGACTATGCCCGGAGTTTTGCATTCTGCCTCAACATCGGCGCCGCCGACATATCCAAACGGCGGATCAGTGGTGCATTGATCGACAAAACCGACAGCTGGCAAGGTCAGGTGATCGTCAAAAGCAATCTCAACAATCGGGGAATCCCGGAGACGCTCCTCAACCGGCGATCCGAGCGCGCGGGCAAACAGCCGCCGTTTCCGCATTTGCCAATCTTGCACCCCTATGAGATCCACAGATCTCTCGGCGACGTTCCAGACGGCGTCTTTGATTGCGACGATCTCGTCGTGGAAAAGTTCATTCCGGAGAGAGAACCCGACGGTTTTGCTGTTCGTTTCTGGGTGTTTTGCGGAGAGCGAGAGCGCTGCACCCGCTACGTCTCCCCGAACGGCCTGGTCAAGGCATCGGAGACGATCCGGCGCGAGCCCGTCCCGGTGCCCGACGAACTGCGTGAGCGCCGGCGTGAACTCGGCTTCGACTATGGAAAATTCGATTTCGTCATGCATGAGGGCAGGGCCATCCTCCTCGATGCGAACAAGACTCCCGGCCGTCCGCAAAATCTCGTCAAGATGTTCGCGGCCGGCGCTTCGGATCTGACACACGGCTTCGAAGGCCTCGTCCATCGGGCGAAATAGGCGCGGCTCTAGAGGAACAGCCGCAGCTGCGTGTGAATGATAGACCGGTAATCCTCGATGGTCCGGCGGCTTTCCGCTTCGCCCTCGGCAAGCGCCAGGCGCACCACGCCGCCGGCGAGCTGGAAGATCAGCAGAACCATGCGTTCGAACTGCTCGCGCCTCTCGGGCTCCAGCAAGGCGATGACATGGTCGCAGAACATTTTGGCTTGGTGCCGCGTTTCGGCGAGGTCGAGGTTCTTGAGCGCCTTGTCGGCCTGGATGGCGTTCTGCAGATCCTGGATGGCCGGATCGCCGGCGACACGGCTGAGATAATCATCGAGCAGCCGGTCAGCGGCCACGATGACATCTTTCGCCTCGTGGATTTCGGCGATGATCGTCGTCAGCCGTGCCCGGCTGACCTCTGAAAACCGCTCATAGAGCATCGCCAGGATCGCCGATTTGTTGGGAAAGTAGTGGTAGACGGTGGCGATTGGCCCGCCCGCCAGCATGCCGACCTCCTTCATAGTGACGGCGTCGATACCCTTTTCCCCGATCAGCCGCATGGTCGTCGACAGGATCGCGTCGATGCGCTCGCGGCTGCGTTCCTGCTTGGGCTTGCGCCTCGGCTCGGTCGCCATTCTCTTCAATTCCGTCATGCACCGATCTTTCGCACGGTTTTTAGATTCCGGTTGACAAGAAATATGATCAAGTATCAGTTTCTGAAATACTGACAGGTTGTCAGCTTTTTTGCCTCGCGGCAAGGACGTTGGGGAGGCGCCTTTGGCTTCGACAGATATCGGCCACGCAGGCAGTGGCGACTGGCTGGTCGGCAATCCGACCAGCTGGCAGCTCGCCTCGGCCCTGTGGATCGGTTCGGTCGGCCTGCTCATCCTCGGCCTGCAGCCGGTGCTGCTCGGAGCTCTCTACACCGAAGGCCATGTCAGCGGCGACGAACTGGCGCTGGTTGCCACCGCCGAGATGATCGCCATTGCCATCGGTTCGGCCGTCGTGGCGATGCTGCTTTCGGCCCACAATATGCGCTGGAAAAGTGCCGTCCTTCTGCTGCTGCTGGCGCTGGCCAATGTGTGGACGGCCTATGCCGCGAGCGCCAACATGCTGATTGCGGCCCGCGCCCTTGCCGGGCTCGCCGAGGGCGGTCTGGTCGCCATCGCCACCGAACTGATCGCCCGCTCGCGGCGTGCCGAGCGCATCGGCGGCTATTTCGTCACCATGCAGACGCTGGCGCAATGCGCGCTCGCCCTGTTGCTGGCGCTCTATGTCATCCCGGCCGCAGGGTCGGCGGGTGGCTTCATCGTTCTTGCCGTCGTCTGCGTCGTGTCGCTGGCGGTCGCTTTCACCGTGCCCGGTGACTATGCCGACCTGCCCAAGGAAGAGAATCTGGCCAATGTGCTGACGGTTCCCTCGATGACCGCGCTGCTGTCGGTCTTCTGCTACTTCATGTTCTTCGGCGCGGTCTGGGCTTTCCTGGAGCCGCTAGGCGCGCAATACGGCATCGATGGCCGCACCGTCGGCCTGATCGTCTCGGCCAGCCTCGCGGTGCAGGTCCTGGGGGCGATGACGGCGACCGCGTTCGAGGCGCGCATCGATTATCGCCTTGCCATCGCGGCGATCGGCGTCGTGGCGCTTGTCAGTTCCCTGGTTCTTGCCAGCAGCCCCGGCCTGACGACGTTCTGGGTCGCTGCCCTGGCCATGGGCTTTATCCTGCTGTTCATCGTGCCCTACCAGATCCGTCTGGCGATCACCGCCGACGAGACGCGCACCGCTGTGCTGCTGGTGCCGGCAGCCCAACTGTTCGGCCTGGCGATCGGGCCGATTGCGGCGTCGCTGCTCATCGATGGCAAGGATTTCCGGCCGGTGCCGGAATTCGCCGCCGCCAGCGCGGTGGCAAGCGTGGCGCTGCTCGGTCTCTTCGTCCTTGTGTCACGTCGCCGTCGTGCGGTTGCCTGAGCGGGGAGCGCCATGTCGAACACTTGGAGCAACTGGTCGGGCTTCGTAAGTGCCGAGCCCAAGCTGATCGCCAGCCCCGGCGATGCCGGTGAACTCGGTGATCTCGTCCGGACCGCGCCTGGCCCGGTGCGCGTTGCCGGCGCCGGTCATTCCTTCACACCGCTGGTGAAATCGCAGGGCACGATCCTGTCCCTGGAGAGACTGGAAGGGCTGGTCTCGCACGACGCGCAAAAACATCAGGCGCGGGTGCGGGCAGGGACCCGGCTCGGCCCGCTCATGCACATCCTGCAAGGCATTGGCCAGGGCCTGCCCAACATGGGCGATATCGACCGCCAGGCGATCGGCGGCGCGCTGGGCACAGCCACGCACGGCTCGGGACCGACGCTCGGCGCCTATCACACGCAGCTGGAGACGGTGCAGATCGTCGACGGACTTGGCAAGGTCCGCGACTTCAAGCGGGCAGGGGATCGGGACATGATCCACGCCATCGGTGTTGCGCTCGGCGCTTTCGGCGTGCTCACCGAAGTGACGCTGAACAACATCGCGACCTACCGGTTGCGCCGCCGCAAATATGTGCTGCCGATCACCGAGATGCTGCGCGATTTCGAGGCGATGATGGCCGCGCATCGCTCGGCCGAATTCTACTACATTCCGTTTTCCGGCTATGCGCAGTTCATCGCCAGCGATTTCAGCGATGCCGCACCCACCACGCGGCCGCCGGAAGAGGACGAGGCGGGTTTGAGGACACTGCGCAGGCTGCGCACTTCACTTGCCTGGCTGCCATCGCTGCGTGGCCGCCTGATCCGATCGGCGGCCGCCAAATTTCCCGCCGAGGACTACGTGCAGGACTGGCTCAACGTCTATGCCAGCGACCGGCAGACCAAGTTCAACGAGATGGAATATCATTTGCCGTTCGAGGAAGGGCCGAAGGCGCTGGCCGAGATCATCGAGCTGACCGAGAAGCGCTTTCCCGAGGTCTATTTCCCGATGGAGGTGCGCTCGGTCACGCCGGACCAGTTCTGGCTTTCGCCATTCTACAACAGGCTGACCTGCTCCATCGCCATCCACCATGACGCCGCGAACGATCCTTTGCCGTTCATGCGGGCGGCAGAGCCGATCTTCCGCAGATATGGCGGCCGGCCGCATTGGGGCAAGATGCACAGCCTGAAAGCGGCGGAGCTGAAAAAGCTCTACCCGCGCTGGGACGATGCCATGGCGGCGCGCCGCGACATCGATCCGGAAAACCGCTTCGTGTCGCCCTACATGGCCGGCCTGTTCGGCATCGAATGATGAGCACCTATTTTTCCACCCTCTCGGATGCGCTGAAGGAAGCCGGCATCTTCCAGCCCTGCCTGCTGCTCGACCGCGATCGGCTGGACGGAAACATTGCCCTGGTAAAAAGGAGGCTGGATCCCGGCCTGGCCGTGCGGCTGGTCGACAAATCGCTCGCCTGCCTGCCGCTGCTTGCGCATATAGGCAAGGCGCTTCGCCATGAGCGCTTCATGACCTTCCACCCGCCGATCAGCAAGGCGGTGCTGAAGGCGTTTCCGGATGCCGATCTGCTCTACGGCAAGCCGATGCCGATCGGTGCGGCAAGGGCTGCGCTGGTGAAGGGTGATGCCGACTGGTCGCGTGTCTGCTGGCTGATCGACAGCGAGGAGAGACTGGCGGAATACGGTGCTCTCGCTGACGAACTCGGCATCGGCCTGCGCATCGCTTTCGAGATCGATGTCGGGCTGCATCGCGGCGGCTTTGCTGATCCCGCGGCCTTGTCGAAGGCGCTGAGCGCGTTGCCGGTCCGGCTGCATTGCGAAGGCGTCATGGCCTACGAGGCGCATGCGCCGCTCATTCCCGGCCTTTTCGGCGGACCGGCAAAGGCATTGGCGGAGGCGTCGGCGCAGGCTGCGGCGTTCGTCGCCTGTCTCGGTGCCGACCAGCGCCGCATCCTCAACATCGGCGGCAGCAAGACCGCGCTGCTTCATCGTGGCGGCGCGGCCAATGAAGTGTCGATGGGCTCGGCCTTCGTGCTGCCCAGCGACTTCGATACGCCAGGCCTCGACGGCTTCCAGCCGGCGGCTTTCATCGCTACGCCGATCCTGAAAGTGGTCGAGCCGATGCTGCCTGGCCCGCCGGCCGTTACCCGCCTGCTGCAGGCGCTCGGCCGGTTTCCGCGCAAGGGCTGCTATCTCTATGGCGGCAAGTGGATGGCCGAGCCGGTCTTCCCCCAAGGCATGAAGACGAACGGCCTGCTCGGCCTGTCCTCCAACCAGCAATTCATGGGCTTGCCCGCCGATGCGACCGCAAGGCCAGGCGACTACGCGTTTCTAAGGCCGACGCAGAGCGAGGCCGTGCTGCAGCAATTCGGGTCGATCGCCGTGTTTTCCGGCGGAAAGGTCATCGATCGCTGGCCGGCGCTGCCGATGGCGTGATCGAGCTACGCCTTCACCGGTACCCAGATCTCCAGCCCGCCATTGCCGCTGTGGGCATCGAACTCCGGTCCATAGCGCTCGAATTCCGGTGCATCCGCGATTTCGTGACCGGAGTCGGGCAGCCAACTGTTCCAGATCGTGTTGATCGTCCGGCGGATGGATGAGATGTGCTCGCGGTGCGAGAACACCGCATATTTCTGCGCCGGCACCCGCACCCGATAGAAGTCCTTCGGCAGATCCGCAAAGCCGGACACTTCGACGCCGACGACATAGTCGAAATTGCCCGCGTCGTCGCCGTTAAGGCACACGCCGTAGAAAACGCCTGAGATCTCGCCGGGGATGTTGCCGATATAGGGTGCAAAACGCTGCCACTGCATCGGAATCCCGGCGCTGGTTTCACAGCTGTAGCGTTCGCCGAGGCCGGCGATCAGGAACGGCCGGCTGGTCTCGAAGCGCGGTGGTTCGAGATTGGTGAGGAAGGACTGGTCCATCAGGATCGGCTCCACGAGGTCGAGGTTGTTGGTCGAGCCTTGCGCGCGCACCAGTTCCGGCGTGGTGCCGAACTGATCGCGGAAGGCACGGGTGAACGCCTCATGCGAGTTGTAGCCGGCGTCGAGCGCGACGGCGAGGATGTCGGGCGCTCCGCCGGCCAGCTTGCGCGCCGCCTCGGTCAGCCGGCGTGAGCGCATGTAACCCATCACCGAGCGGCCGGTTGCGGCGCCGAAGGCGCGCGTCACATGAAAACGCGACACGCCGCTGCTTTGCGCGACATCGTCAAGCGAGATCGCCTCCGGCAGATGGCTCTCGACGAACCACAGCGCTTTCTCGGTCGGGTTCATGGGGCTCCTTTTCGCATTGGCCGGATCATCTTGGCGTTTCCTGGCGCGGCCAGTTTGATCGAAATTGCGCATTCCGTGCAATCTGCGCCGATCCCATGGGCTTTCGCTTGACAGCGGGCCGCGTCATCTCCTAAGAATGTTATGTTATTACATAAAGCGAGCGTGCAATGCCTGTTTCCCTTAGCTGGCCCACCACTTCGTCCGAGAAATCCATTGCGAAGCGTTTGGTGGAAATCTACGCTGAAGTGGTGATGGTCCCCGAGCCGAAAGGCGAGGGGTGAAAAGGGAACACGGTGAGGCCTGTTCAGGTCGAGGCCGTGGCTGCCCCCGCAACTGTAAGCGGCGAGCAAAATCCGTGAATGCCACTGGCCGGCAAGGCTGGGAAGGCAGGATGGCGCAACGACCCGCGAGCCAGGAGACCTGCCATCACTGAGTTGACCGGACGGGGTGTGCCGGGAGGAAACGCGAGTCCCGGTCTTGTCGGCCGGTTCGCCAGCTTCCTTCCGTCGCCAGTTTTGGAAAGTGACGGAAAGTTGGACGGCTCCATCGATCATCGCATCACCATGCGCACGCTTTGCCGTCCCCGCAATCCGGCGGGCAGCAGCCGATGAGCGCAGTGCTTCTCGAAGCCCATGACCTCTGTGCCATGGCGAATGGGCGGAATCTGGTCCAGGCGGTCAGCTTCTCGGTGGCCGCTGGCGATCGCCTTGCCATCATCGGTCCCAACGGCGCCGGCAAGACGACGCTGCTGCGCATGCTGTCGGGCATGCTGCGGCCAAGTTCCGGCGAGGTGAAGCTTGGCGGACGCGGGCTGGACAGGATTTCGGCCGCCGAGCGGGCGTTGCATATCGCCGTTGTCGGCCAGACCGACCAGCCCGATCCGCGGCTGGCGGTGATCGATTATGTCGAGCTTGGCCGGGTCCCGCACGCCGGGCTGCGGCGCAGGCGCGAGGAACGCGATATCGCCGTCGAGGCGCTGCGCCGGACCGGCCTGCTGCCGCTGCTTGGCCGCACCGTCGGCTCGCTGTCGGGCGGCGAGCGCCAGCGCGCCCAACTGGCGCGCGCCATCGCCCAGCAGCCCAAAATCCTGTTCCTCGACGAACCGACCAACCATCTGGACCCGCGCGCCCGCGGCGAACTGCTCGATCTCGTGGCAGGCTTCGAGATGACGGTGATCGCGGTGCTGCACGATCTGGCGCTGGTAGCACCCTTCGCCACCAGGGTTGCGGTGATGAATCATGCCCGCCTGCAAGCGCTCGCCGCACCGCGCGAAGCGCTGGCCCAACAGCTGATCCGCGAGATTTTCGGCATCGATGTGCTGCGCCTGCGCCATCCGACCGAGGATCGAGAGTTGACGGTGTTCGAGGTTCCGAACCGTGCCGCGCCGCCGTCGTGATTGAAGCCGTTCCATAGTCGACCCGATCCCACCCACAAGGAGCATACCCGTGAAACGCCTCGCTTTTTCGCTTGCCGTCTCGCTGCTGACCTCGACCGCCTTCGCCTTCCCGGTAACCGTCGACAGCTGCGGCAAGCCGCTGACCTTCGACGCGCCGCCGAAGCGCGCTGTCATCCATGATCTGAACATGGCCGAGATGGCTTTCGCGCTGAAATTGCAGCCGTCAATCGTCGGCCTGACGGGCATCACCGGATGGTACAAGGTCGGTTCCGAATTCAAGGCAGAGCAGGGTTCGATCCCGGAGCTGGCGCCGAAATATCCGACGCTCGAAAACCTCGTGGCCGTGGAGCCGGATTTCTTCTTCGCCGGCTGGTACTACGGCATGAAGCCGGGTGGCGAGGTGACGCCCGACACGCTTGCCCCGCACGGCATCAAGACGCTGGTGCTGACGGAAAGCTGCGTCCATCTCGACAAGAGCCGCCCCGCCGCCTCGATGGACCTGCTCTATGGCGACGTCGAAAAGCTGGGCAAGATCTTCGGCAAGGAGACAGAGGCGGAAAAGCTTGTCTCTGGCTGGAAGGCGCAGCTCGCCGACATCACCGCCAAGGTCGGCAGCGCCAAGGGCACGCGGGTGTTCCTCTACGATTCCGGCGAGGACAAGCCGTTCACCGCAGGCAAGTTCGCCATCCCCAGCGCCATGATCACTGCCGCCGGCGGCGACAACATCATGGCTGACATGGACACCAGCTGGGGCAACACGGATTGGGAAACGGTGGCGTCGCGCAATCCGCAATTCCTCATCCTGCTCGATTACCAGGACGGTGGCGGCTACAAGAAGCTGCTCGACTTCCTGAAGGCGCATCCGGCCATGAAGGAGACCGACGCGGTCAAGAACGAGCGCTTCGTTGCCCTCCGCTACGCCGAGCTGACGCCTGGACCCGCCAACATCGAAGCGATCGACAAGATCGCCAAGGCCATGCACCCGGAAGCATTTTGAGCTTGCGCCATCCGGCATTTGCGTTGGCCATGCTGGCGGGAGCGGCGGCGATCGCCGCTCTCGCTCTGCTGTCGATCGCCTATGGCTCGACGCTGATCCCGCTGGCCGACGTTGTAGCAGCGCTTGGCCGCGCAATCGGCTTAGGCGGGCACGACGTGTCCGGGCCGGTCGGCAAGATCGTCGTCGATCTGCGGCTGCCGCGCACGATCCTGGCCATCTGCGTCGGCGCGGGCCTCGGCGTCGTCGGCGCGCTGCTGCAGACAGTGACCCGCAACGATCTCGCCGATCCGTTCCTGTTCGGCCTGTCGTCGGGCGCCGCCGCCGGTGCTGTTTCCGTCATCACCGTCTTCGGCGACAGCTTTGGCATCTGGACGTTGCCGGTCGCGGCCTTCACCGGCGGCATATTGGCCGCCGGCGTCGTCCTGCTGCTGGTCGCGCGGGTGAGGGGCCAAGGGCCGGAGCGGCTGATCCTCGCCGGCCTTGCCGTGTCCTTCATGTTCACCGCCTTGACCAACTACCTGGTCTTTGCCGGCGACCAGCGCGCCGCCCACTCCGTGTTGTTCTGGACGATGGGCGGCCTTGGCCTGGCGCGCTGGGACAATATCTGGTTGGGCGCGCTGGGTGCGGGCACCATTCTGGCTTACGCGCTGTGGAACCACCGCCGGCTCGATGCCTTCTTGGCCGGCGAAAACGCCGCCGAAAGCCTTGGCGTGCCAGTGGCGCGCATGCGCCGAATAACGTTTCTCGTCGCCGCCTTCTCGACGGCGATCCTGGTCTCTGTCGCCGGGGTCATCGGCTTCGTCGGGCTGATGATCCCGCATCTGTCGCGGCCGCTGGCAGGCCCCTTGCATCTGCGCCTGGTTGCCAGCTGCGCCGTCTTCGGCGCGGTGCTTTTGCTGGCCAGCGATCTTCTGGCCCGAACGCTGCTGCCGCCGCAGGAACTGCCGATCGGCATCATCACCAGCTCGGTCGGTGCGTTCTTCGTCGTCACCATGCTGATCCGCAACCGGCTTTGAGCGCGTTTGGCAACCGGTCGCCGGATCACACGGTCCAGAAATAGCGCACGATGTGGAAGAACACCGGGGCGGCGAAGACCAGGCTGTCGGTGCGGTCCATCATGCCGCCATGGCCTTCGATCAGATGGCCCCAGTCCTTGACGCCCTGGTCGCGCTTGATGGCCGAGGCGACCAGCCCGCCTAGGAATCCCATCGAGCAGGCGACGAAGGCCACGCCTGCCGCCTGCAGCGGCGAGAAGGGCGTCACGAACGACAACAGCGCGCCGAGCAGGCTCGCCGACACCAATCCGCCGATCAGCCCTTCCCAGGTTTTCGACGGCGAGACGTTCGGCGAAAACCGGTGTTTACCAAACAGCTTGCCGAAGATGTACTGCAGCACGTCGCTGCCTTGCACGACGATGATCAGGAAGGCGATCAGCAGCAAGGTGCGGCCTTCGAAGCCTGGCACGTCGAGTGTCAGCAGGGCGGGGACGTGGCTGACGCAATAGACCGAGATCATCACCGCCCATTGCTGCGCGGCGATCCGCTCGAGGAAGCGTTCGGTGTCGCCATGCAGCGCCGTGATGGCCGGCATCAAGAGGAAGCAGTAGACCGGAATGAAGATGACGAAGAGCCCGTACCAGGCGGTCCACACCAGCCAGTACTGAAACGGGATGATGATGCCGAACATGCCGAGCAGCACCCAATGGTCGCTGCGGCGCGTATGCGTCAGCGTCACGAATTCGCGCAGCGCGGCGAAGGAAATCAGCGCAAACAGGATGGTCATCCCGTAACGGCCGAAGAAGAAGGCGACCGTCATCAGCGCCACCATCACCCACCAGGCGTTGATGCGCTGCGTGAGATTGACAAGCGTCGAGCTCAGCGGCTTCGGCGCTCGCGCCGAAAGGATGGTGGCGACGATGCTGGCGGTGGTCAAAACCGCCAGCAGGCCGATGATCAGGATGGAGATCTCGTGGCGCATCAATCGTCTCGCTCGGGACGCGGGTTGAGCGCCAGAAGCGCGGCGTGGGCGCGCTCGAGAAAGGCGCGGCGTTCTTCGCCCGGGCCAACCGCGACAGGCGCGCCGAAAACGACGCGGCACAGCAGCGGCACCGGCAGGAACTGGCCCTTGGGCAGCACGCGCGACATGTTCTCGATCCAGCACGGGATCAGCTCGACCTCAGGCCGCGCCGTCGACAGATTGTAGAGCCCGGAGCGGAACGCCAGCAGCGGCTCGTCTGTCATGTTGCGTGTGCCCTCGGGAAACAGGATAAGCGAGTGCCCTTGGTCGAGAACCGACAGCATGATCTCGATGGGGTTTTCCTCAGGTCTCGTCCATTGCCGGTTGATGAGCACGGACGACAACATGTCCTGCGCGATGAAGCGGCGCAGCCGCGACTTCCCCCAATATTCGCCTGCGGCAACAGCATGGGTGATCGCGCGCTCCCTTTCGCTGAGACAGGCCGACAAAAGGATGAAGTCGCCATGGCTGGTGTGATTGGCGAAATAGATGCGCTGCCGCTCGGAGGGCAGGCTGCCGTTCCAGATCGGCCGCACCCCGGTCACCATCCGGGCCAGAGCCGACAGGCCGACGGAGGTTACCGTCTGCAGCAAGGTGAAGGTCTTGAGCGAAAGCTTGTTCATCGCGGCGCCCAAAACCCTGCCGCCAGAAGCGCTGCGGCAAACAGAGCCAGGGCAGCGCGCTGCTTGAACAGCAAGCGGCTTGTGCCGGCCATGCGGTCATCGAGCAAGCGTGTCGCGAACGGAGCCGGTTTCAGGCGCATGCGCGCCAACATGTCATCTACCGCGGCACCGCCGGAAGCTTCGTCGTCATGGCTCGCCATCAGTCGGAACAGCAGCGCGTCGAATGCCAGCAATGCCGACAGCGCCAGCACCGCAACCGCGCTCGCGGCGGCGATCGACAAAGCGATGGCCGCGGGCAAGGTCTCGAAGGCACCGCGCGCCGATGCGGCTAGAGGCGCAAGGACATTTGCGGCCAGCACGATTGCGGCCGGCCACGCGGCCTGTCGCATCAGCATGCCGGCGAAGCGGTCGGTGCGGTCCTGATAGGTATTGCCTGTCATGACGCCGCCCGCCCCGTAGCCTCTGCAAGATGAATCGGCCGGCCGGCGGCCGCGAGCATCTCGCGGGCGAGCGCTGGCGTCCCGGCCCTGCCGGTCGCCACCAGCCATTCGGCGACGACGCCGGCGCTGCGCTGGAAGCCGAGCGCGCAGCACACCAGGACGGTGCCGTCGCGGCGTGCATTCTCCAGCGCGCCGGCTGCCTGTTCCCGTATCGCCAGTGGCGGCGGCAACAGGTCGATCATCGGAAAGCTGATCCAGCGGCAATCGGTTGTCGCCGGCTTTTCGAGTTCGGCGGCGAGGTCGATGACCGTGCCGAAGCTGTTGGCCTCGCTTGCCGTGGGAAAGCGCCCGAGAAAGACACCTTCGGCAATCGCCACCTGGGGGGCAAGATTGCGCGTCCAGGCCCATATGTTTGCCCTGGCGCCGAGGCGATAAGGCAAGAGCAGGACACGGCTTGCAAGCGTCATGGTGCCATCGGCGGATTTCTGGAACACCTTTTCGCCTGCGCCAGCATAGGCGAAGGCGACGATGGCCAGCGCCAGCGCCGGCCAAAGCAGGAAGAGCGCGACAGCGCAAAGGAAGGCACCGAGCGCGGCACCGGCCAGCGCGAGGACGGCGCCCAGCGCGTAGAACCGCGCCAGCCGCCGCGCTTTCGCATCGTTGGTCAGCCGGAAGCCTGCAAACGGCAATGCGCCGCTACGCGGAAACAGCCACAGCGCAAAGAACCCGAGCAGCGCGCCGGTCGGGATGTCGATGAAGTGATGCTGCCAGGTCGTCAGCACCGAGGCGCCGATGAGGAAGCTCCAGCCATGCCAGAGCGGCAGGAGCAACCCGCCGAGCCGGTGGCGCCAATGATCCCAGATGATCGCCAAAAGGGCGATATGCAGCGAGGGCGCCTGGTTGAACGGCTTGTCGAAACCGCCGAGCACGGCAAACAGGAAGCCCGGCAGGCCGGTCGTCGCCGGCCGCACGAACGTCGCGGTCAGCGGGAACAGAATGAAGCTGATAACGGCGACGATTTGCGCGGTGAGATAGCGTCCGGCCAGACGGTCGACCCCTTGCCTGTCGTTGTTGAGCAGCAGCGACAGGCCGTAGAACAGGTTGATCGACCAATAGGGCACGATGGTCCAGGCGACGAACGGGATGCCGTGCTCCCACGAGAACACGATACTGCCGACATCGTCGCGCCGCGACGCCAGCCAGTTGGCGAAGCCGTAGCTGAGATAGAAGAACGGCGCCAGGAAGGCCAGCCACAGGGCTGCCCTGACGACCACCCGGCTATAGGGTTCGGCACGCGCCACGGATGCAGGCGATGACACCATGCTGCTCAGCGGCGCCGCGCGAGCGAGACGGTGAAGATGCCCCATTGGTCGATGCGCTGGTCGAGCTTTTCGAAACCGGCGGCTTCGACGAGCTGGTCCATTTCGCCTTGCGTGCGCCGGCGCATCACCCAGGCCTCGCCGCCGCGATGCGAGGTCAGGCTGCGGGCGATCATCTCGAGCTGCGGGTGCCAAGGCTGGTTGGTGTAGAGCAACAGGCTGCCCGGCTGCATGGCGCTGGCCAATCCACCGAGCGAGCGGGCGATCATCGCATTGTCCGAGAATAGCTCGTAGAGGCCGGAAACGATGGCGAGGTCCGGCGCCGGATCGGCGTTGGCGAGCATGTCGGCATCGAAAGCGTCGGCGCGCTGGAACGTGACGTCAGCCGGCAATTGCCGCTCCGTAATCAGCTTGCGGCCAAGCTGCACGTTGAGGTCGGAATAATCCTGCAGACGCACGCTCGCCGGCTGGTCGGGGCTCTTCACGATGGCATCGAGAACATAGCGGCCGTGGCCGGCGGCGATGTCGAGAATATGCACTGGCCGGCCAGTGGTCTTGAGCGTTGCCAGGCAAGAGCCGATCAGTTCTTCGAGATGCAGCTTGCGCTGGCGGATGCCGCGCCAGCCGATGGCTTCCAGGAAGACACGGTCGACGACGCGGCCAAGGGGCGTAAGGCCGCGCGCGTCGTTTTCGTAGACATAATCCAGCGTCGAGCCGGAATCGAAGCCGGTGGCAATGCCGGTCTTCATGCCTTGGGAGACCCAGGCGCCCATGCGGATGGAGGCGCGGCTGAATGCCCAATAGAGGCCCTTTGGCGACATCAAAGCGAGCGGTGAAGCAAGCCGGTCGGCCTCGTCGCGTGTGTAGCCGGCGATGTCCGCTTGCTTCAGGTCGACCGGCGCATCCGGTGCCGCGAACTGCCTGGCCAGAAACGGCCGGATCAGGTCGAGGGCCTGCGCCCGGTCGCGTTCGCCCAGCGTGTCGTGGAAGAAGCCCGGCAGCACATGACGTTCCTTGATGCGGCTGCCGAGATTGACGAAGAACTCGTGCTGCGGGCCGTGGCGCACGACCCAATCGCTGCCCGAAAGCAGAAGCTGCGTCGGCGCGGTGATGGCGCGGGCGTCAGTGACGATGCGGGCTGCGTGCTGGTAGAGTTCGACCAGGATGTTGGAAGCGATCGGCCGCGTGATCAGTGGATCGCTCTCGAAAGAGGCGATGCGCACGGGATCATGGGTCAGGAATTTCGCCTTGACGTAGGAATTGACGAAGAAGCGGCCCTTGATCTTCTGCCAGAGCGCTATGCCCTCCTTGGCGAAGGGCACGTAGAGTTTTACCGAGAAGGCCGGTGAGGCCAGCACCATGGCGCGCAGCTTCGGCGCATAGTCATGCACCCAGGCGGCGGCCAGAACGGCGCCGAAGGACTGCGCGATCAGCGCGATATCGCGCGTGGCGAAGCCATCCCTTTCAGCGATCTCGCGCATGAAGCAGTCGATGTCGCGCACCAGCGCCGAGAAGGACGGGGCATAGCCGCGCTCGCCGGACGAACGGCCATTGCCGCGGGCATCCCAGGCATAGAAGGCGTGGCCCGGCATCTGCAATTCATCGACGAGATGGGCCATGCGGCCGCCATGCTCGTGGCCGCGATGGAAGAGCACCACCGCGCCTTTGGCATCGGCCGAAGCCGCCGGCCAGAATCGGTAGAAGATCTCCGTCCCGTCATGGCTGCGGAAGACCCGCTCCTGCGCTTGCCGCGCAAGGCTTTCCGTGGCCGCGGCGGCGACCGGTTCGTGCATCATGGTCTTTCCCTCTGGCGGCCCACTGGCGGCATGGCGAGCCTCGATGCTCAGCTGGCGCTGCCAATAAGCCCGGCGCGTATCCGGTTTATGGCGGTCAGCAGCGAAAGCGTTGCCATGGCCGGAAACACAAATGGCGCGATCGATGCCGGCCACAGCCCTGGGGCGCACAGCACGGCGACGACGCCAAGCGCCAGCGCCCTGTCGCTCTTGCCGAACGGCCCGGCATAGTTGCGGCCGATCTTGGCGGCGATGCCGAGCACGCCGGCAAACTCGGTCAGCACCGCCGATATTGCGAAGGCGACGACGCCCCATGCGCCAAATTCCGGAAAGACGGCAAAAGGCAAGATCAGCGCGAGGTCCGAAACGACGTCGCACAACTCGTTCAGATACATGCCGAGCGTCGAGGCTTGGCCATGCTCGCGCGCCAGCATGCCGTCCACGGCATTCAGCGCCATGCGCACGAACATCACCACGGGGATAAGCAACAGCAGCCAGCGCCATTCATGCCGGATCGCAATGGCCGCGCCGGCGACTATCGACATCGCGGCCGCCAGGATGGTTATGCTGTTTGCGGTGACCCCGATGGCCGCCAGCCGATTGACCAGCGGCCGCAGTCGACCCTGGAAGGCCGGCTTGAGAGCGTAAAGCGTCGGCATTGCGTTGATCCCCCGATCCTGTTCAGCGGCTGTACATCAATATGCCAGACGCGACCAGCGGAGAGGCGGCGCGGCCATCATGCGTTCGCAAATCGATAACCATGATTGGCCCGGCAAAGCTGTCATGCACATTTGTCGGCTTTGTGTGCACTGCGGCACCTTGAATAGTGAGCACGCTTATTATATATCCCGCTCATGGTTTCCGATGGCATCGACAGATTGGGCTTCTTGATCCACGACGTGCAGCGCTTGATGCGCAAGCGCTTCGAGGCGAGGGCCAGTGGCTTGGGGCTTTCTTCGGCGCAATGGCGGCTTTTGGTCCGCGTTGCCAAGGAAGACGGTGTCGCGCAGGCGCGGCTGGCCGAACTTCTCGAAATCGAGCCGATCAGCGTTTCGCGCCTGGTCGATCGCATGGAGGAGGGCGGCTGGATCGAGCGTCGTCCCGACGCCACCGATCGTCGCGTCCGCATGATCTTCCTGACGCCCAAGGCAAGCGATGCCTACGCCGTGATCAAGAGCATTGCCGGAGAAGTCTATGAGGAATCGCTGGTCGGCGTGAAACCGGAAGCCCGTCGCGTCCTCGTCGAGGGACTTGAGGCGATGGTCCGCAACCTGACCGACGACGAGACGCCGTCCATTGAAAAAGTGAAGAACACAGAGGGCGCAGCAGCATGAACGCGGTAGCCAAGATAGACGAGAAAGTGACCGAACTGGAAATGGAAGCGCCGGCGCAGCCGGCCGCGGCCCCGGCAACCGTTGCTCCCCCGGTGCAGCCGGCTCCGGCGCCGGTGAAGAAAAAGCGCCGGCTGGGCCGCTTCCTGCTCATGGTCGCGCTGCCTGCGGCATTGGCTGTTGGCGGCGGCTATGTCTGGGTTACCGGCGGCCGTTATCAGGAGACCGAGAACGCCAATCTGCAGCAGGCCAAGGTGTCGATCGCTTCCGACACGGCCGGCCGCATCGTCAAGGTCGACATCTTCGATAACCAGCTGGTCAAGCAGGGTGACGAGCTGTTTGCCATCGACCCCGAGCCCTACCGGATCGCGTTGGCGCAGGCCGACGCGGCGGTGGCGGGCGCGCGTCTCAATGTCGAGCAGTTGCGCGCCGCCTATGGCCAGTCGATGGCTCAGCAGAAGTCCGATGCCAGCCAGGTCGCCTTCGCCCAGTCGCAGTTCGACCGCGCCGCCGATCTTGCCCAGAAGGGCATCAACGCCAAATCGTCGCTGGACGAAGCCAAGAACGATCTCGACAAGGCCAAGCAGCAGCTCGCCGTTGCCGAGCAAGGCATCATCAGCGCCAAGGCAGCCCTTGGCGGCAATCCCGACATCGAAACCGACAAGCATCCGACCGTGATGGCCGCGCTCGCCGCGCGCGACAAGGCCGCCTACGACCTGGCGCAGACCACGGTCAAGGCGCCGGCTGACGGCATCGTCAGCCAGGCCTCGTCGTTCAAGGTCGGCCAGTATGTCGGTTCCGGCACGCCGCTGTTTTCGCTGGTCGAGACCGGCGACACTTGGATCGATGCCAATTTCAAGGAAACGCAGCTCACCCACATGAAGCCCGGCCAGAAGGCCGAGATCGTGGTCGACACCTATCCGGGGCGCACCTTCGAGGCGACGGTCAAGGCGATCGGCGCCGGCACGGGAGCCGAATTCTCGCTGCTGCCGGCCCAGAATGCCACCGGCAACTGGGTCAAGGTCACACAGCGCATCCCGGTTCGTCTCGAACTGACCGATGCGGACGCCAAGATGGCGTTGCGCACCGGCATGAGCGCCACCGTTACCGTCGACACCGGCGTGGCGCGTGGCCTGCCTTCGATCTTCGGTCACGCCACGGCCGGCGAGGCCGCGCAGTAACGTCAACAGAATGCCGCAGGACCAGCGGCGGAGGTGAATAGCAGGATTGGTCTGATGGGAGGAGCTGGAAGGATCAGCGTTTGGGCACGCCGCATAGCGGCCTGGCCGAAGTCTGAAATCTCCGACGCGGACCCGTCGGTCCTCATGTTTCCGGGCGGCAGGCATCCGCTCATCAGAGACTTTCAGTCGATGTAACCCCCACATCGACAATCGCGTCCCACCGCGACGAGGGTCTCTCAACGGAAGGCGTTGCCGCCCGGAAACCCCTTGTACACGTTTTTGTTACCTGCTGGAAGTTCCACGCCATGAGCACGCCCGAACCCTTCAAAGAAGTGCCGCATCGCGGCCTGATCACGGTCGCGCTCATGTTGGCGACGATCATGCAGGCGCTCGACACGACGATCGCCAACGTCGCGCTGCCGACCATGACCGGCGATCTCGGCGCCTCGCCTGACAACATCAACTGGGTGCTGACCTCCTACATCGTTGCCGCCGCCATCATGACGCCGGTCACCGGCTGGCTGGCCGATCGCTTCGGCCGCAAGGAACTGTTCCTGACGGCGGTGGTCGGCTTCACCGTGTTTTCGATGCTGTGCGGCATCGCCTGGAGCCTGGAGACCATGGTGTTCTTCCGGCTGATGCAAGGCGTGTTCGGCGCCACGATCGTGCCTCTGTCGCAGACCTTCCTGCTCGACATCAATCCCAGGGAACGCCATGGCCAGGCGATGGCCATCTGGGGCGCCGGCATCATGCTGGGTCCGATTCTGGGCCCGACACTCGGTGGCTGGCTGACCGAGAATTTCAACTGGCGTTGGGTGTTCTTCATCAATCTGCCGGTCGGCATCGTCGCCTTTCTCGGTATGGCCGCTTATTTGCCGGCTATCGCGCGGCGCGTGCGCGGCTTCGATTTCTTCGGCTTCGCCATGATATCGCTCGGCGTCGGCGCGCTTCAGCTGCTGCTCGACCGCGGCGGCGAGGTCGACTGGTTTTCCTCGGTCGAGATCTGGATCGAACTTGGTCTTTCGCTCACCGGCTTCTGGGTGTTCATCATTCACACCATGACGGCCGAGCACCCCTTCATCGATCCCAAGATCTTCCTCGACCGCAATTTCGTGACCGGGCTGGCGTTCATCTTCGTCATGGGTGTGCTCATCCTGGCGAGCATGTCGCTGCTGCCGCCGATGCTGTCGACCATCTTCGGCTATCCGACCGTCACCATCGGCATCGTCATGGGGCCACGCGGCGTCGGCACCATGATTTCGATGCTCGTCGTCGGGCGGCTCATGAGCAGGATTGACGCCAGGATCCTCGTCGTCATCGGCTTCCTGCTGACCGCGCAGTCGCTCTACACCATGTCCAGCTTCACCCCGCAGATGGACAATTGGCTGATCATCAGCTCCGGCGTCATCCAGGGCCTGGGCATGGGGATGGTGTTCGTGCCGCTGTCGACCGTCGCCTTCGCCACGCTCGACGTGCGCTTCCGCACCGATGCCACGGCTCTGTTCAGCCTGGTGCGCAATCTTGGCTCGTCGATCGGCGTGTCGGTCGTGACGGTGTTGATGGTGCGCAACACGCAGATCAACCATGCCGAGCTTTCGGCCTTCATCAATCCGTTCAACCCCAATCTGTGGGCTGTCTCGCCGGCTGCCGCAGGCGGCGACCCAACGGCGCTCTCGCAGGTCGATCGCATGGTCAATCTCCAGGCCATGATGATCTCCTACGTCAACGACTTCAAAATACTCATGGTGATGACGCTGCTTGCCATCCCGTTTGTTTTCCTGCTGCGCAAGCCGAAGCAGGCGCCAGCCGGCGGCGCGCCGGCGGCGCATATGGACTAGCTTTCCATCAAATCGTCTTGGGGGTGGCGCACCGAACCGGCACGTTTTCCTATTTTCCGAGCACGAGGCTCCAGTAACGGAGCTTGCTGTCGCTGCCGTCGCGCACATAGGCAAGGCCGAAGCGTGTGAAGCGCGGGTCGAGCATGTTGCGGCGATGGCCTGGTGAATGCACCCAGATGTCGAACAGCTTCTCGAGGTCGAAACGACCCTCGGCGATGTTCTCCGCCGCGGCACCGGAAATTCGATTGTCCCTGACGCGCGAGGCGAAATCCTTGCCCCAGCCGGTGGTGTGGCTCATGCGGCGGCGCTGCGCCATGTAGCCTGCCTGCTGCAGGGCGGCCTGTTCGAGCTGCCGGTCGGGGACCAGCGGCGCGAGCCCGGCCGAGGCGCGGATGCTGCCCAGCGTGCTGGTGGCGGAGGAGGAGACCCCGGCGCCTTCGCCGGTTGGCAGTGAAACGGTGCTGCAGGCGGCGAGCCCCGCCAGGGCTGCGAGGCCGGTCAGCACCATGCGCCTGTTCAGCTTCGGGATCGGGTGGGTTTCGATTTTCGCTATGGTCATGCCTCTGAGATAATAGTGATCATGGCTTTTGCCGGGCAGGGCGGCGAAAATCGAAGAGGGGGCGACAGACTGACGCTGGCCGGTACAACGGCGATCGGCGTGGCATGCTGGGCGGAATTTCACCAGGCGATCGACGGCGCTGCCTATCCCAGGCTGGCCGGATTGCGCCTCGCATCGAAACCGATCCGGCCGTGCGTTACCGCCATTTTTCTCAACGCTACCGCTGGCGCCGCCGGACGTCAGGTTGTCTCTCATTTCACCAGAGTGATCATCCGATCGGCATACATTGTGCGATTTCCAAGCGCCGCCGCGCAGTCGGACTTGACGGACGAGTTCCCGGTCATCTGTATCGTATTGCCGACAAGCCTGAGACAGTCGCCCTGGGCGCTCATATCAGAATTGCCGGCGTAGGAAATGGGCGCGTCCGGCGCGTAGATGAAACCGCTGAGCACGGAATTTGCGCCACCATTCAATGTCAGGGCAGACGTATTGCCGGGATGCTGGAAAATGGTGATGCCAGCATAAGGGCCGCTGGTGGGCGGGGAAAGGTTCACCTTCTCATTGGCATTTATGTAGATCTGAGCGCTTTCCATGAGGAAAATGGTCACGCCCTGGCCAGTCAGGCTGCCGTTTCCCCCTGGCTTTATGGTGGTGCCGCGCATGATGTAGACGCCCGGATTAAGCGTGATGTTCCCCGATAATGTCTTGTCGCAATAAGTGCCGGGCGACAGCGTGTAGGTTTTGCCGTTCGGGACAGGCAAACACAATGTGTAAGGGGGAGGAACGACGTCGGCCAATGGATCAAAAGACGCGTACCTATGTTCGTGCGGCGTTCCGCAGGCGAGACTGGCGCTGGGTGGCAACAGCCCGCTGGTGCCGCCGACGGTTGAGACACAGCCGGCCGAAACCAGTGCGGAACCACCCCTGTTGACGGAATCCGACGCGTCCGAGTTCGCCGCGATCACGCAATTGTCCATCGAGACGTTGGTCGAGCCCTGCAGGTTCACGGCGGCGGACGCATGCGGATCGAGCGCCAGCACGCAGGCCTGTGCGCCAGGTTTTATCTTGACCGAGGCCGAGCGGTAGGCCTGCCAGGGGGCCGAGGCGCTGATGAAGCTTGGGCGGCTTATGCTGGACGACAGCGAGATAAAGTAGGCGCTTGGACTGCCGCTTGCCGTTGCCGCGAAAGCGGAGACGCTGCCCAAATATTCCTGCTGGTCGGCCGCGCTCATATTGGCGGCGAAGAACTGCAGCCCAAGCTGCTGGACATCGCCAGCCGCCATATCGGGAGAGAACTTCGTGCCGATGGCGAGCCCAGCCGCGTCCAGCGAGTTCTGGAGTTGCGAGGCGTCATGGCTCGTGCCGATCAGATCGACGGCGCCGGCCAAACCAATCATTATTGGCAGCATAGCGAAGGCGGTCGTTATGGCAAAGTTGCCGCGCTCCGAAGACCAGAAGGCTTTCAATGCGAACATAGTCCCTCGCCGAAACTCGTAAAGCTCAGGTGATACGCCAGGGATCCCTACGAGTAATTTAAGTAAATGCTAAAATGCGTAAATGCTAAAATGCAGCACAATGATTGGCCAAAACGAAGGTCTGCCAAGGTACGCCATATGAGAGGCCATACGGAGAGTTGAACACAACGAGGAGTTGCTCCCCAGGCCATTGACCCGGCGACAATCGCCGCCAACTCTGCTATCATGCTTCTCGATCTTGAAGTGGCAGCTCTGGCGGCCATCCAGGCGGTGACCGCCCCGACACACGGGAGGAAGGTTATGGCCGGTTTTCATGTCATGGCGGACGCACGTGGAATGCATGTGCAGCCGGCGGTGCGCCGCATCGCCACGTCGGACCTTTGGGATGCGTTGCGTCTCGGGTTCGAGGATTTCTGGGCAAAACCATCGCACTACGTGTTCCTATGCCTGATCTATCCCATCGTCGGCCTGATCCTGACGCAGTGGACGTCCGGCGCCAATGCCATCCAGCTCATCTATCCCCTGATGTCGGGTTTCGCGCTGGTCGGGCCGTTTGCGGCGCTCGGTCTTTACGAGATCAGCCGCCGGCGCGAGCTCGGCATGAACACCTCCTGGCGGCACGCGTTTGATGTCCGGCGCTCGTCCGCGATCCCGTCGATCGCCGTCATCGGCGTCATGCTGGTGGCGCTGTTCCTGTTGTGGCTCTACACCGCGCAATCGATCTACACTGGCCTGTTCGGAGACCAGCCGCCGGCCTCGATCGGCGGCTTCATCCGCGACGTGCTGACCACCAGTAAGGGCTGGACGCTGATCCTTGCCGGTAATGCCGCGGGCTTTGTCTTTGCCGTAATCGTGCTGGCCACCACTGTGGTTGCCTTCCCGCTGCTGCTCGACCGCGACGTCGGCGCCGTCTCAGCCATCGAGACCTCGGCCCGGGCGGTGATGGCCAACCCGCTGCAAATGGCGCTGTGGGGCTTGCTGGTCGCCGTGCTTCTGGTGATCGGTTCGATCCCGCTGTTTGCCGGGCTCGCCGTCGTCATGCCGGTGCTCGGCCATGCCACCTGGCATCTCTACCGCAAGGTGGTCGAGCCGGAGCGGGCACAGCAGATAAGACGGCCGATGTAACGAAGCAGGCACCCATGGCCTTCACCTTGCCGAGACTGCCCAACAAGGTCGTCTGTCTGACCTGCCTTTGTATCGGTAGCTATCTGCATGCCGCGCCAGCGCGCGCTGACCAGCCGGTGCAGTTTGAAAGCGCGGCTTCGGAGCCAACGCCATTTCAGAAGCGCATTGCGCAAGCGGGCGGCAACGTCCCGAGGGCCGTTCCCGGCACGCCGCTGCAGGGGTATTTAACGCGTCCGCCGGGTGAGGGGCCGTTCCCGGCTGTCGTGGTTCTGCACGGATGTTCAGGTTTGCCCCGAAGTGTAAGGAAAACCTGGTCCGAGCGACTGTCTTCCTGGGGTTACGTCGTCCTCGTCGTCGATAGCTTCAGCACCCGCGGCATTAAGGAGACCTGTGATGGCCTCCACCCTGTTGATCGCGTATATGACGCCTACGGCGCTCTGGAATACCTATCAAAATACAGTTTTGTCGACCCGCGGCGCATTGCGTTGATGGGGTTCTCCGCTGGCGGGAACGCAACGCTCGAGGCCTTGCAGTCTGGTGGAGACGAGCGGCTTATGGAGCGCAAATTCAAGGCTGCGATCGCCTACTATCCGGATTGTTCGGCAACGAATGGCGACATGGCGGTCCCGACCTTGATCCTGATCGGCGAGCTGGACGATCGGACCCCCGCCAAAAATTGCCAGGAGATGATGACGCAGCGCAGCGGCAAGGGAAGCTCTGTGCAGCTTGACGTCTACCCGGGTGCTCGTCACGGATTTGACTCCGCAGGATTGAAGACCGGCATCGAGGCCTATGGTCAGTACAATGCTGCCGAGCAATCCATCCTTGCCTCTCATGCATTCCTGAAAGAAGTCTTCGGCGGCTGACAGCGGCGACCGCCGGTTTGCACTCTCAGCGCTGCGCGTCTGTCGCCATCTTCAGCGCAAGAGCCGCCAGCACGGTTCCCATCATCCAGCGCTGGATGACCAGCCACAAGGGCCGTCCGGCGAGAAAGGTGGCGATTGAACCGGCCGTTACCGCGATGACGGCATTGACGCTGAGGCTGATCGAGATCTGTGTCGCGCCGAGCACCAGGAGCTGCGACAGGACGTGACCCTTGCCGGGGCTGATGAACTGCGGCAACAGCGACAGATAGAGCACGGCCACCTTCGGATTGAGCAGATTGGTCATCAGGCCCATGGCGAAAAGCTTGCGCGGCCGGTCCCTCGGCAATTCGCGCACTTCGAATGGCGAGCGTCCGCCCGGCTTCACCGCCTGCCAGGCCAGCCACAGGAGATAGAGCACGCCGGCAAAGCGCAGCGCATCATAGGCGTAGGGCACTGCGAGCAGCAGCGCGGTGATGCCGAATGCCGCCGCCAGTACATAGAAGACAAAGCCGAGCGCCACGCCGCCAAGCGAGATGAGCCCCGCCTTCGGCCCCTGCGACAGGGAACGCGAGATCAAATAGATCATGTTGGGGCCAGGCGTCAGCACCATGCCGAGGCAGACCAGCGCGAAGGCGAGATGATTGGCTGTTTCGGGCATCTGTTCTTCCCCAGCGCGCCGCGAATGGACGCGCGATCCGGCAGGCGGCCAAGATGTGCCTGTCCCGGGAGGCGCGCGCAAGTGCATGGCGGCGCCAGCCGTTGTTCCAGCCAGCCCCCGAAGCCTGAGGATCAGCCGACGATGCGCAGGTTCGACAATTCGTTGCCGATTTCCTTGAAATCGTTCGACAAGCTGGCGCCGGTGGCATTCCAGAACAGTTTTGCCGGCTTGCTCGCGTCCGTTGGATCCTTGCGGAAGCGCGAGTTCGACGAGCAGGATTTCAGCGCCTCGATCGCCTGCTGATCGGCGGTTTTGGTCGTCGACAGGTCGAGCGCCACCGTCATCACCATGATATTGGCTGCCTTGGCGTTGTTGCAAAGCGTCGCCATCTGCTCGTTGAGCGCGTTGGTGTAGTTGCCGTTCGAATAGTCGAACTGGCCAATGGCGCTCGATGTGCCCATGAACAGGCGGCCCACCGAAGTGCCGTTGTAGCCTGGGTTGAGATAGCCGAAGGACGCATAGGTCGATTTCGAATCGGCGGGGTCGGAATGGCTGAGCGAGGACGGCGTGTAGTAGGTATTGGCGCCGTCGGTCAGCACGATGACGACCTTGTCGTTGCCTCTCTCGGTTTCCGGGCGGCCTTGCGTGAACGGCTCGCCGCTCGAAACCACCCGCCAACCCCAGGCCATGCCTTCGGGAACATTGGTGCCGCCATCGGGCTTCATCAGGTCGATCGCGGCCTTGATCGCGGTAAGCCCAGTGGTAACGCTGACATCGGTCAGCGGCGTGATCGGGTTGGTGGAGCAGCTGTAGTTCGGCCCGTTGCCGGCGGCCAGCGCCGGCGCATTGATCGGCCTCGGTTGGAAATATTTGGACATGTTGCGCAGCCGGGATTGGCCGGTGCTGCTCGTCGGGTCGTCATTCCACCAGCTGTTGATGGCGCCATAGGTCGTCGGCGCGGCCTCGTCGGGATCCTGGGTGAGCCTCCAATGGTTGCCGGGTTCGTCCGGGGCGAACATCGGCACAAACATCGTCGCCGGATCGCCGACCCCTATGCCGGTGTTCGCCGAGCCGCCGGAAGGCGCCGCGTCGTTGACATTGTAGGGATAAGGCCTGGCCTCGACGCAGCCCTGCCAACTGGCGAACGGGCCATAGGTGTCGATGTAGTCGTATTCGTCGTGGTCGCGTTTGCAGGTGTTGTTCGGGTTGTATTCGTCGCACACCACGCGCTTGCTGTTGACGACACGCTCATGGTTGGTGACGACCTTCATGTCGCGATAAAGCGAAAACCGGGTCAGCATCTGGCCTTCGTCGGTTCCCCATCCGGTGCCGCGCTTGTACCAGATGCCGTTGGTCTGCTGGGCGTATTTGTCGGCTGCGTTCAGCGTCGACCAGTCGAAATTCTCGTTCGATACCGGCGACAGGCCTTCGGTATCCATCCAGGGCGCATTGCCGTTGCCGGGCCCGACATTGACTGAGGCGGCAAACGGCACGAGGCCGAACTGCACCGGCCTGTCGACCTGCTTGATCATCGCCGCCTGCTGGGCCAGCGTGTCGACCAGCTGTTTTGCCGCGGTCTTGAGAAGGTCGATGCGCGTTTGCCCCGAGCCCGTTCCGGTCTTGGTCATCGACCCGGAATTGTCGAGTACCAGGGCGACTTCAAGAGTGTTCTTCAGCCGCACTTCCGAGGTGATGTTGAAGCTGATCCTCTGGTTGGCGTCGGTTTCGGATTTGCCGACGAGCTGGCCGAAGACCGGATAGAAATAGGGCTTATAGTCAAGCCGCGCGGTCATCTTGAGCAAGCCACCGCCGGTGGTGTTGCTTGGCAAGGTGACGGTGAGCGTCGTATTGGCGGGATTGATCTTGTTGAGGTTGGCATTGAAGAAGTCGAGCGCATAGGCCCGCAACTGGTCGTCGGTGGCACCCTCCGTCAGCCGGCGCGCCGTGGCGAAGTTTGCGGCATCGAGCGCGTTCGAAACCGCCTGTTTTTCGCGGCTCATCTCGGTGAAGTCGACGGCCATTGCCAGGGCGCCCATCAGCGGAACCATCGCGACGACCGTCATGAGAGCATAGTTGCCGCGTTGGTCGCGGCAGAACTGACGCCAAAGTCCATGCATGTCTTGGAGCGGCCCCCGCCGGCGGATTCTCGATCGACGCCAGCTTTCCACAAAACGCTGAAGGCCGGGTTTGGCAAATCGCTCTATTGCCGGGGCAGCGCTTCACCAACCGCTAACCAATCGTGCCTGGCGAAAGCTGGTGACAGGCCGGAATGGTTCGGCTAATCCGAACCGGCTGCGGCGAACCGTCTGTCGTGGCGGTCGCAACGATCATGACTGAAGGAAACGGCATGGCGGATTCGCCTGAAATCATCGGCTCGCTCGAAGACGTGTCGAAGGCCTATTCGGCAATCCTGTGCGACGTCTGGGGCGTGGTCCATAATGGCGAAACGCATTTCCCTGTGGCGGCCTCCGCATTGGCAAGGGCTCGAGCGGCGAAAATCCCCGTCGTCCTGATCACCAATTCGCCGCGCAGAAGTGCCGATGTAGTGGCGCAGATGAACGCGATCGGTGTTCCACCGTCAGCCTACGACCGGGTGGTTACCTCAGGCGACGTGACCCGGGATCTGATCGCCGAAGGGCCGCGCAAGATTTTCCATATCGGCGCCGACCGCGACTTCACCCTCTATGAAGGTCTCGACGTCGAGCTTGTCGAGGAGTTCGAGGCGTCCGGCGTCGTCTGTACCGGCCTGTTCGACGACGAGATCGAGAAGCCCGAGGATTACACGGAGCTCCTGCGGCGGCTGCGCGCCAGGAACCTGCCTTTCATCTGCGCAAATCCCGACATCGTGGTCGAACGTGGCGAACGCATCATCTGGTGTGCCGGCGCGCTGGCGCGTGACTATGCCCAGCTCGGCGGCCGCACATTGATCGCTGGAAAACCTTACGCGCCGATCTACAATCTCGCGATGAAGGAGGTTGCCGAGATTCTTGGCCAGCCGGTCGAGCGCGGCCAGGTGCTGGCCATCGGCGACGGCATGATGACCGATGTGAAGGGCGCCGCCGACAATGGCTTCGATGTTCTTTATGTCTCCGGCGGTATCCATGCCCGCGACTATGGCGATGCCCTGCAACCGGATCCGGCAAGATTGGCGGCCTTCCTGGAAAAGCATGGCTATGGTCCGGTGGCCGTCATTCCCAGACTTCGGTAGGTGACGATGGCTGCCTTCCAGCGCATCCTGGCAACCGCGCCGCTTCCCGCCGACCTGCGCGGCGGCGTCGTGGCGATCGGCAATTTCGATGGCGTCCATCGCGGCCATCAGGCGGTGCTCGAGCGAGCCTCGGCCGAGGCAGGACGGCGCGGCGTGCCGGCCCTGGTGCTGACATTCGAACCGCATCCGCGCAAGATCTTCAGGCCTGATATCCCGTTGTTCGTGCTGACGCCGCCGCCGATGAAGGCGCGGCTGCTGTCGCTGCTGGGCTTTGCCGCGCTCGTCGAGCAGCCGTTCACGCGCGACTTCGCCTCGCTGTCGGCGGAAGCGTTCGTGACGGATGTGCTGGAAACGAACCTCGGCATTACTCACGCCGTAACCGGGTTCGACTTCCATTTCGGCAAGGATCGTCAGGGCGGCCCGGCCTACCTGATGGCGGCCGGCGAGCGTCACGGCTTCGGCGTCACGCTCGTCGACGCGTTCCGGGACGAGGGCGCCGAGGTGGTGTCGTCCAGCCGCATCCGCGGATTGCTGGGCGAGGGCGAGGTGGCTGAAGCCGCCAGTCTGCTCGGCTACCGGTTCACCGTCGAAAGCGAGGTGGTCGGCGGACAGCAGCTTGGCCGCACCCTTGGCTTTCCAACCGCGAATATGAGGCTGTCGGCTGAAGCCGCACTCAAGGAGGGCATCTATGCCGTCCGCTTCCGCCGCGCCGACGGCACGCTTCACGACGGCGTCGCCAGCTTCGGCCGCCGCCCGACCGTCGACGACAATGGCGCGCCGCTGCTGGAAACCTTCGTCTTCGATTTCTCCGGCGACCTCTATGGCGAGGTCTGCCAGGTTTCCTTCTTCGGTTTCCTGCGCCCCGAGGTGAAGTTCGAAGGGCTCGACGCGCTGGTCGCGCAGATGAAGCGCGATGAAGCCGAGGCACGCGCGCTGCTTGCCGGCGTCAGGCCGCTCTCCGACCTCGACGCTGAGATGGCATTTTAAGCTACTTCTTCAGTGCCAGGCCGACGGCGATGAAGGTCCAGCCCTGGAAGATCAGATCGATCGCCAGGAACAGACCGAGCACCCACAGGCTGTTGACCGGCCAGCCCATGGCGATGATCAGGCCCGCAAGCGCGGTGATGACACCGGCAGCGACGATCCAGCCCCAGCCGCGTTCCGGCCGATGGCTGTAGCCGACCCAGGCCCTGAGCACCCCTGACGCGACCAGCGTAATCGCCAGCAGGAATGTCAGCACCGCCGAGGCAAGCAGCGGATTGCCGAAAGCGAAGAAGCCGGCAACGGCGTACAGCAGTCCGCTGAGCAGCCAGTAGAAGAAGCGGCTCCAGGTCTTGACGCCGAACGCGTGCACGATCTCGATGATGCCCGCCATCAGCATCAGCCATCCCACGACGTATACGGAAGCCACCGTGGCGACGAACAGGTTGGCGAAGGCAATGCCGCCGAAGATGAGCAGCAGCACACCGAGCGCGACAAACCATCCCCATTTTGTCCGTGTCTGTTCGATCGCGATTTTCAGGGCCTCGCCATGCAGGGTCATTGTCGCGGTCTCCATCGAGGGCTGCGGAATACTGCGGATGGAAGGTAATCCGGGCGCGGGCCAACGTCCAGTCGACGACCGGCAGGGGGATCGCGGCAAAGCGCGAGCGTATGTCTCGGGTTTAAATCAAATTTTACCAAACGGCCGTCAAAGCTGTCATCGGTAATCGTGTGTATCGTGTTAGTGGAGTGGCCATGAGTCCGGTCGGAAGAATCTCTCTGGTGTTGGCCGCTGCGGTGCTGGGCGGGGCGGGCGCCGCCAATGCGGGCGAGGGCAGCTGGCTGTCCGGCGACTGGTATCTGACCGTTGGCGCCACCGGCCTGGTCGCGCCCAATTTCGAGGGCGGCAGGAAATACATGCTGAGCGCCCAACCCATCATCTCATTGGGCAAGGCCGGACCGGCGGCACGCTTTGTCTCGCGCAACGACAACATCTCGTTGGCGCTGGTCGACGATGGCGGTGTCCGCGCCGGCCTGACCGGCAAGTTCCTGTTTTCCCGCGACGACGACAACGCCGATGAACTGAAGGGCCTCGATCCGGTGCGCTGGGGCGGCGAAGTCGGCGGCTTCTTCGAATTCTATCCGACGGACTGGCTGCGCGCCCGCGCCGAGCTGCGCCACGGCATTCGCGCCCACAACGGCTTTGTCGCCGACATCGCCGCCGATGCCTTTTACGACGTGACGCCGACCGTCAGGATTTCGGGAGGACCGCGTGTTTCCTTCGCCTCGGGCAACTATTTCGACGCCTATTATGGCGTCAACGCGCAGGAAGCGGTGGCCTCCGGCCTGAGCGAATACCATCCCGGTGGCGGGCTGAAATCGACCGGCCTTGGCGGCGCCATAACCTGGAAGGTGACCGAGCCGATGACCGCCAGCCTGTTTGGCGAATATTCGCGCCTGATGGGACCGGCGGCCGATTCCAGCCTGGTCAAGGAGCGTGGCGACCGCAACCAGTTCACGGTCGGCGTGTCGACCACCTACCGCTTCGATTTCACGATGTAGGTGAATCGAACGAGAGACGCTTTATTCCTGCCGTGGCTTCGGCTAAAAGCCCAGCCATGACCAGCTTTTCGCGCCTTTTCGCGATCGCGATACGAATTACAGGCCCGGTGTTCCGGGTGGCCTGAGCGCCGCCGGAGCCGCCGGGAGTTTCTGCGCGCCCCTCGCGCTTTTTTCATAACATGATAGTTCACGCCCGAGCTCTTTTGCCGCCGGGCAATGCACATGGCAGACCAATGACCGATACAACTGAAACGATCGACTATTCCAAGACGCTTTATTTGCCGCAGACGGACTTCCCGATGCGCGCCGGCTTGCCGGAGAAGGAGCCGCTGCTGGTCAAGCGCTGGCAGGACATGGATCTCTACCGCAAGCTGCGCGAGAGCGCTGCCGGCCGCACGAAATACGTGCTGCATGACGGCCCGCCCTACGCCAATGGCAACATCCATATCGGCCATGCACTGAACAAGATCCTCAAGGACGTCATCACCCGCTCGTTCCAGATGCGCGGTTACGACTCGAACTATGTGCCCGGCTGGGACTGTCACGGCCTGCCGATCGAATGGAAGATCGAGGAGCAGTACCGCGCCAAGGGCAAGAACAAGGACGAGGTGCCGGTCAACGAGTTCCGCAAGGAATGCCGCGAATTCGCCGCGGGTTGGATCACGGTGCAGGGGGCCGAGTTCCAGCGCCTCGGCGTCATCGGCGACTTCAAGAACCCCTATACGACGATGGCTTTCCATGCCGAGTCGCGCATCGCCGGCGAGCTGTTGAAGTTCGCCATGTCGGGCCAGCTCTATCGCGGCTCCAAGCCGGTGATGTGGAGCGTGGTCGAGCGCACGGCGCTGGCCGAGGCCGAGATCGAGTACCACGACTATGAGAGCGACACGATCTGGGTGAAGTTTCCGGTCGCCAGCCTTGTCCGCCCCATCGACGATGGCCAGACCAAGCTGACGGAGGGCGCCCTCGATCTGCTGCAGGCCCACGTCGTCATCTGGACGACGACGCCGTGGACGATCCCAGGCAACCGCGCCGTCAACTATTCGCCGCGCATAAACTACGGCCTCTACGAGGTTACGGCGGCCGAGAACGCATTCGGCCCGCAGCCGGGCGAAAAGCTGATCTTTGCCGACGCACTGGCCGAAGACTCCTCGGCCAAGGCCAAGGTCACCTTGAATCGTCTCCGCAGCGTTTCGGCGCAAGAGCTTGGAAGCCTTACGCTTTCACATCCGCTCAAGGGTTTTTGCGGCGGCTACGAATTTGCCGTTCCGATGCTCGCCGGCGACCATGTCACCGACGATGCCGGCACCGGCTTCGTCCACACCGCGCCCGGACACGGCCGCGAGGACTTTGACGCCTGGATGGACGCGGCGGTGGATCTGCGCGCACGCGGCATCGATCCCGCCATCCCGTTCACCGTCGACGATGGCGGCTTCTTCACCAAGGACGCGCCGGGTTTCGGACCGGACCGCGAGGGTGGACCGGCGCGCGTCATCGACGACAACGGCAAGAAGGGCAACGCCAACCAGGCCGTCATCGACGAGCTGATCAAGCGCAACGCGCTGTTCGCGCGTGGCCGGCTGAAGCACAGCTATCCGCATTCGTGGCGGTCCAAAAAACCGATCATCTTCCGCAACACGCCGCAATGGTTCGTCTATATGGACAAGGACCTCGGCGACGGCTCGACGCTGCGCAGCCGGGCGCTCAAGGCCATCGACGACACCCGTTTCGTGCCCGCCGCAGGCCAGAACCGCATCCGCGCCATGATCGAGGAGCGCCCGGACTGGGTGCTGTCGCGCCAGCGCGCCTGGGGCGTGCCGATCGCCGTCTTCGCCGATGTCGACGGCAATGTGCTGAAGGACGAAGCGGTCAACCAGCGCATCATGGACGCCTTCGAGAAGGAGGGCGCCGACGCCTGGTTCGCCGCTGGCGCCAAGGAGCGTTTCCTTGGCAATCACGATGCCTCCAAATGGAAGCAGGTGATGGACATCCTCGACGTCTGGTTCGATTCGGGCTCGACGCATGCCTTCACGCTGGAGGATCGCCCTGACCTGAAATGGCCGGCCGACGTCTATCTCGAAGGCTCCGACCAGCATCGCGGCTGGTTCCATTCCTCGCTGCTGGAAAGCTGCGGCACCAGGGGCAGGGCGCCTTACGATACTGTCGTCACCCATGGTTTCACCATGGACGAGGATGGCCGCAAGATGTCGAAGTCGCTCGGCAACACCGTGGTGCCGCAGGACGTCATCAAGCAGTCGGGCGCCGATATCCTGCGTCTGTGGGTGGTGACGACCGACTACTGGGAGGACCAGCGGCTCGGCAAGAACGTGCTGCAGACCAACATCGATGCCTACCGCAAGCTGCGCAACACCATCCGCTGGATGCTCGGCACGCTCGCCCATGACGATGGCGAAGAGGTGCCGCTGGAGAAGATGCCGGAGCTGGAGCGGCTGATGCTGCACCGGCTGGCCGAGCTCGATGAGGTCGTGCGCTCGGGCTACGACGCCTTCGAATTCAAGCGCATCACCCGCATGCTGCTCGATTTCATGGTGGTCGAGCTGTCGGCGTTCTATTTCGACATCCGCAAGGACGCGCTCTACTGCGACGCGCCGTCGAGCCTGAAGCGCAAGGCTTCGGTGCAGGTGGTGCGCCATCTCTTCGATTGCCTGGTGAAATGGCTGGCGCCGATGCTGCCCTTCACCATGGAGGAGGCCTGGCTCGATCGTCATCCCGACGCGGTCTCGGTGCATCTCGACCAGTTCCCGCAAATCCCGGCGGACTGGAAGAACGAGGCGTTGGCGGAAAAGTGGCGCCAGGTGCGGCAGGTGCGGCGCGTCGTTACCGGCGCGCTGGAGATCGCGCGCGCCCAGAAGGTGATCGGATCGTCGCTGGAAGCGGTGCCGGTCGTCACCATCAACGATGCAGCGCTCGAAGCGGCGATTTCAGATGTCGACATGGCCGAGATGGCGATCACCAGCGATCTGGTTATCGCGCATGGCGAGGCACCGGCTGGTGCCTTCGCGATCGACGACGTCAGGGGTGTCGCCGTGGTGGTCGAGAAGGCCGAGGATCGCGGCCTGTTAAAATGCGCACGCTCATGGCGCTACACCGCCGATATCGGCCAGGATCCGGAATACCCGGATGTTTCGGCCAGGGATGCGGCGGTGCTGCATGAATTGAAGGCGCTTGGCCGGCTTTGACAGGCCGGCCAGCTTGATCGGTGCACAAATGCCACGCCGGGCGGGTGAAAACCGCCCGCGCGTTGCCCTTAACGAGTGGTTGAGGTAAACACGCGAAACTCCGGAAGACAAATTGTCGCCGGATTTCCGTCGCAAGTGCTTGGACGATGGGGACCGGCCACGAGGCTGGTGGCAATCGAGAGGCTGTCTAGAGTGGGACTTTTTGGCATGACCGAGAGATATAATGCGCGCCTGGCGCTGCTGGCGCCGCTTGTCGCGTCGGGCCTCGCTTTGTCCGGCTGCATGGGCTCTCCGACCTACGGCACCGACAAGACCGCCGGCGAACAGCTGGCCGGCGATATTTCAGGCGCCTTTTCATTTGCGCCGAAGCGCAAGGAACAGATCGACTACAAGCCGCGTCCGACGCTTGTAAAGCCGGCGCCCGGCCAGAAGGAAGCGCTGCCGGCCCCGCAGGACAGCATCGAGACGGCGAGCGCCGAATGGCCCGAATCGCCCGAGCAGCGCCGCGCCCGCTTGCGCGCCGATGCCACCGCCCATCAGAACGACCCGGCCTATCAGTCGGAGATCGTCGACGACGTGCAAACCGATCCGGCCTCGGTGAAAAGGGCGATGGCGGAGTCAGGCTCGAGCCACCCGCCGGCATGGACACCGGCCGATTCCGACAAGGGCCGTGCCGCCGAGATCCAGCGTCGCCTCGCCGACAGCAAGCAGGGCGATCCGAACACCCGCAAATATCTGAGCGAGCCTCCAGTGCAGTATCGTGTCGCGGCCGGCACCGCGCCGCAGAACGAGCTTGGCGAGGACGAGTACAAGAAGGAACGCCGTCTCAAGAAAGAGGCGGAAGGCAAGAAGGGCAGCGGCTGGTTCGATTGGCTGTAAGAACACCGAATTGTGTCGCCGGGCGTAGCGCCCGCTTCAGCCGCGCCGCTCCCGAAAAAATTCTTTGAGCAGCAGGCCTGCTTCGGTCTCGCCCATGCCCGGATAGATGTCGGGCGCGTGGTGGCAGGTCGGCGAGGCGAAGAAGCGCACGCCGTTGACCACCGCACCGCCCTTGTCGTCGGCGGCGCCGAAATAGAGCCGGCGCAGCCGGGCGAAGGAAATGGCGCCGGCGCACATGGCGCAAGGCTCCAGCGTCACATAGAGATCGTGCCCGGTCAGTCGCTCGGCCGACAGTTTGCGGCAGGCTTCGCGGATGACCAGCATCTCGGCATGCGCGGTCGGGTCGGCAAGTTCGCGTGTGCGGTTGCCGGCGCTGGCGACAACACCAGCGCCATTGGCGATGACGGCGCCGACCGGCACTTCGCCTCGCAAGGCGGCAGCTTCGGCCTCCTTCAGCGCCAGCGCCATGAAATCGGGCCGCTTCACGCGATTTCCACTCCGATTATCTCCTCGCCACCTGACGGTGATCCTGTTATGGAGCGCATGACCTCGAAAATCGGGACTCGGTTTTCGAAAATGATCATGCGCCACATCAAAAGTGCTACAGCGTTCGTTGCGCGCCCCTAAGGATGCGCCACGCTGTAGCAGCGCAAACGGATAAAGGCCACATGGACGACAACGACAAGAAATTCCGACCCAGGAAGGGTCCGGCCAAGAGTGGGCCGAAAGCCGCGGGACCGCGCAGCCGCGATGGCGCCGCGGGCAAGGGCGGCAAACCGTCCTTTGGCGCCAAGAAACCTTACGCACCGCGTGGCGACCGGCCGATGGCTGCCGATGGCGAGCGGCCGAAGCGCGATTTCAAGGGCGGCGACAAGCCTTTCAGCAAAGGCCCGCGTCCCGAAGGCAAGCCTTTTGAGAAACGCGAGGGGCCGCGCAAACCTTATGCACCGCGCGGCGATCGTCCAATGGCCGCCGAAGGCGAGCGCAAACCGTATGAAAAGCGCGAGGGCCCACGCAAGCCCTACGCACCGCGCGGCGACCGCCCGGTGGCCGCCGAAGGCGAGCGCAAGCCCTATGAAAAGCGCGAGGGGCCACGCAAGCCCTACGCACCGCGCGGCGACCGCCCGGTGGCCGCCGAAGGCGAGCGCAAGCCCTACGAGAAGCGCGAAGGGCCGCGCAAACCCTACGCACCGCGGGGCGACCGGCCGGCTGGGGCGGCAGCGGGCGGCGAAAAGCGCTTCGACCGTCCCAAGCGCGATTTCGGTGACCGCGCCCCCCGTGACGCCGGCGATCGCCCAAGGCGTGACTTCGCCGACCGCCCCAAGCGTGACTTCGGCGATCGCCCGAAGCGGGATTTCAACGATCGGCCGCAAGGCGCGTCAGGCGGCAGCTTCAAGCCACGCCCGCGTCCCGCCGAGGCTGCGGAAGAGGCAGGCGAGCGCATCGCCAAGCGGCTGGCCCGCGCCGGCCTCGCCTCGCGCCGCGATGCCGAGGAACTGATCGCCGCCGGCCGCGTCAAGGTCAATGGCCGCGCCCTGACTTCACCGGCCTTCAACGTGATGCCTGATGACATCATCCATCTCGACGGTATGGAAATCCCGCCGATCGAGCGCACAAGGCTGTTCCTGTTCCACAAGCCGGCCGGCGTCGTCACCACCAACCGCGATCCCGAGGGCCGCAAGACCGTCTTCGACGTGCTGCCGGCTGAATTGCCGCGGCTGATGACCATCGGCCGGCTCGACATCAACACCGAAGGCCTGCTGCTGCTCACCAATGATGGCGGCCTGTCGCGCGTGCTCGAACTGCCGGCCACCGGCTGGCTGCGCCGCTACCGCGTGCGCGTCCACGGCAAGGTCGAGGAAAGCGCGCTTGCCGGCCTGCGCGAAGGCATCGCCGTCGACGGCGTCTTTTACGGCGCCATCGAAGCGACGCTCGATCGCGAGCAAGGCACCAATGCCTGGCTGACGATCGGCCTGCGCGAGGGCAAGAACCGCGAAGTCAGGAACATCCTGGGTTCGCTCGGCCTCGACGTGACGCGGCTGATCCGTATCTCCTACGGGCCGTTCCAACTCGATGACCTCGCCGAGGGCCATGTGCTGGAAATCAAGGGCAGGGTGTTGCGCGACCAGCTTGGCGAGCGCCTGGTCGAGGAATCCGGCGCCAATTTCGACGCCGATGTCACCAAGCCGTTTTCCAACAAGCCGGTGCGGCGCACCGAAGTTCGCGAGCCGGAGCCGGAACGGCCGAAATTCACCCGCGATGGCGAGCGCCGCCCGATCGGCGAGGGCGGGTTGATCAAGAATCGCAAGCGCCGCGAAGGCAGCCGCGATGAGGCTCTGGGCAAACTGTCGACAAGCCCCGACAGAAACGCTGAGAAGAGTTTTGGCGAACGCGCCCCGCGTCCCGAACGCAGCTTTGGCGACAAGCCGCGCGGCAATTTCGGCGACAAACCGCGCGGTGGCTTCGGCGACAAGCCGCGTGGTGCTTTTGGTGGCAAGCCGGGCGGTGGCAAAAAGTCCGAGCGCGAGCAGCGGCCGATCGAGCCGCCCGGCCAGCGCAAGGCCAATGTCTGGATGGCGCCAGGCGCGCGACCGATCGGCAAGGGCAGGGCCGAAGCTGACGCCGCCAAGGCGGCTGACGCCAAGGCGCGCAAGGCCTCGTTCAAACCGACCTATGGCAAACCGGCCGGTGCAAAGCCGTTCGGCAAGCCGCGCGGCGAACGTCCGGGCGGGGCTGGCGGCGGTGAGCGTCCGCGCAACGGTCCCCGAGGCCCCAAAGCGAGATGAGAATCGTCGGCGGTGAGTTTCGCGGGCGTCCGTTGGCGACGCCGCGCTCGAGCGCCATCCGTCCGACGACCGATCGTACCCGCGAGGCGGTCTTCAACGTGCTGGCGCATCGCTTTGCCGAGCAATTGGACGGGGCACGCGTGCTCGACCTGTTCGCCGGCACCGGCGCGCTGGGACTCGAAGCGCTGTCGCGCGGTGCCTCCTACGGTGTCTTCATCGAGGAATCGGCGGAAGGCCGTGGCCTGATCCGCGACAATGTCGAGGCCTTCGGGCTCACCGGCCGCACCAAGATCTTCCGCCGCGATGCCACCGGCCTCGGCGAGGCCGGCACGCTGGCGCCGTTCGGCCTTGTCTTCGCCGACCCGCCCTATGGCAAGGGCCTTGGCGAGCGCGCCTTGCAGTCGGCCAAAGCCGGCGGCTGGCTTCGCCCCGGCGCGCTGTGCGTGGTCGAAGAGGCCGCGGTGGCGTCCTTCGAGCCAGGCCCCGGCTTTTCGGTGCTGGACGAACGCAACTATGGCGAGACCGTCATCCGCTTCATCGAGGCGGCCTGATACGCCTCGTATCCTTGGCCGGGCATCCATGGGCCGGCCTCTTTGCCGCCGCCTTTGCCGGCAACATGATCAACAAATCACTTTGCTTGTCGCCAGCACCTTGCCTATCGTCTGTCGACAGAACCGGAGCCGTTGATGACATCCAGGATTGAATGGCTGCGGGGAACGCTGTTGGCGACCTCCTTGGCTTTTGTCACGACCAGCCCAGTGCTGGCCGAGAGCCCCGTCTTGCCCAACACGGTTCCGGCCGAGTTCAAGGTCACGGATTTCCTGCTCGACAACGGCATGGAGGTGGTCGTCATTCCCGACCACCGTGCGCCGATCGTCACCCACATGGTCTGGTACAAGATCGGCAGCGCCGACGAGCCGCCCGGCAAATCCGGCATCGCGCATTTCTTCGAACATCTGATGTTCAAGGCAACGACCAACCATGCGGCCGGCGAGTTCGACCGCGCCGTCTCCGATATCGGCGGATCCAACAACGCCTTCACCTCCTATGACTACACCGCTTTCCACGAGACGGTGGCGCCGTCGGCGCTCGAGCTGATGATGAGCTTCGAGGCTGACCGCATGCGCAACCTCATCCTCACCGACGATGTCATCAAGACCGAGCGCGACGTCATCCTCGAGGAGCGCCGCTCGCGTATCGACAACAGCCCCGAGGCTGTGCTGGACGAGGAGGTCGATGCGACGCTGTGGCAGAACCAGCCCTATCGCATTCCGGTCATCGGCTGGATGCAGGAGATGCAGCAGCTGAACCGCGTCGACGCCACCGCCTTCTACGACAAATACTACCGGCCCAATAACGCCGTGCTGATCGTCGCCGGCGATGTCGAACCGGACACGGTGCGGGCGCTGGCCGAAAAGACCTATGGCAAGGTGGCGCGCGGCCCCGATCTGCCGCCCCGCATCCGCCCGGTCGAGCCGGAGCAGAACACCAAGCGCACGGTCACGCTCTCCGACGCGCGCGTCAGCGTGCCGAGCTTTTCCACGCAATGGGTGGTGCCGTCCTATCATTCGGGAAAGCCGGGCGAGGCGGAAGCGCTCGACCTCTTGGCGGAGATCCTCGGCGGCGGCAATCGCAGCCGGCTGTACCAGGCGCTCGTCGTCCAGCAAGGTATCGCATCCAGCGCCGGCGCCTTTTTCCAGGGCACCATGCTCGACGACACCAACTTCACCGTCTACGGCGCGCCGCGCGGCGATGCCAGGATTTCCGACGTCGAAACGGCGGTCGATGCGGAGGTGGTGCGCATCGTCCGGGATGGCGTGACGCCATCGGAACTGGAAAAGGCCAAGGACCGCTATGTCAGGTCGATGATCTTTGCCCGCGACAAGCAGGATTCCATGGCCAACATCTACGGTTCGACGCTGGCCACCGGCGGCAATGTGCAGGACGTCCAGCAATGGACGGACCGCATCCGCAAGGTCACCGCAGACGAGGTCAAGGCGGTCGCCGCGCGCTATCTGGTGCTCGCCCGGTCGACGACCGGCTATCTCTTGCCGCAGCAACAGGCGGGGAATTGATGATGACGAACCAGCACCGCCGCTCTCTCCCTTCTCCCCTTGTGGGAGAAGGTGGCCGAGCGAAGCGAGGTCGGATGAGGGGTGTTCCAGCTTGGCGCCGACGGCGCTCCGTCACCCACCCCTCAACCGTCTCGGCGCTGCGCGCCGATCCACCTTCTCCCACAAGGGGAGAAGGAAGGGCGCTCGCCGCACTCACCACCCTTTTCCTCTCCATCCTCTTCCTCATCCTGCCGGCACTCACCGCGCGGGCCATGGACATCCAGTCCGTCACCTCGCCAAAGGGCATCACCGCCTGGCTGGTCGAGGACTATTCCGTGCCGGTCGTCGCCATCCGCTTCGTCTTTGGCGGCGGCTCGACGCAGGATCCTGTCGGCAAGGAAGGACTGGCCAATCTAATGACCGGCCTGTTCGACGAAGGCGCCGGCCCGCTCGATAGTGAAGACTTCCAGATCAAGCTCGACGATGCCGGCGCCGAGATGAGCTTCGACGAGAGCCGCGACGGCATCTACGGCTCGATGCGCATGCTGGCCGAGCAGCGCGACCAGGCCTTCGACCTGCTGCGGCTGGCGGTCAACGAGCCGCGCTTCGACCAGTTGCCGATCGACCGCATCCGTTCCCAGATCCTGTCCGGCATCATCGCCGGCGAAAACGACCCGGACACGGTGGCGCAGAACAAATGGGCGCGCGCCCTCTATGGCGACCATCCCTATTCCCGCTCCGATCAGGGCACCAAGGAAAGCATCGCCGCCATCACGTCCGATGATCTGAAAGCCCTGCACAAAGCGGTGTTCGCGCGCGGCGGCCTGCATGTCGCCGTGGTCGGCGCCATCGACGCGGAGACGCTGAAGAAGAAGCTCGACATGGTGTTCGGCGACCTGCCGCAGAACCAGGCGCTGAGGCCTGTGGCCGATATCGACCCGAAGCTGGCGCAGCATATCGAGGTCGACTACGACCTGCCGCAGACCTCCCTGCAGCTCGCCTTTCCAGGCGTGAAGCGCAAGGCGGCGGATTTCTTCCCCGCCGTGCTGATGAACGAGATCCTCGGCGGCGGCACCTTCACCTCGCGCCTGTTCCAGGAAGTGCGCGAAAAGCGCGGACTGGCCTACAGTGTCAACTCCTCGCTCATCAACCAGGACCACGCTAACGCGCTGATCGTCAGCACCGGCACCCGGTCCGACCGTGCGGCCGAGACGCTGGGCATCGTCCGCGATGTGGTCAAGCAATTGGCCGAGCAAGGCCCGACCGAAGCGGAACTGGCGGCGACCAAGAAATACATGATCGGCGCCTACGCCATCAACAATCTGGACTCGTCCAGCGCCATTGCCTCGACATTGGTCGAGTTGCAGCTCGACGATCTCGGCATCGACTACATGCAGCGCCGCGCCGGCTACATCAACGCGGTGACGCTCGAACAGGTCAAGGCCGCGGCGAAAAAGCTGCTGACCACCGAGCCGACCATCATGGTCATCGGCCCGAAACTGGCCGGAGCCGGCAAGGGATGAGCCCCACTTTCGGCATCGCCTTCGGCGGCGGCGGCGCGCGCGGGCTGGCGCATATCCATGTCATCGAGGCGCTGGACGAGCTCGGCATCAAGCCGGTGGCGATTGCCGGCTCGTCGATCGGCGCCATCATGGGCGCCGGCATGGCATCGGGCATGACCGGCAAGGACATCCACGACTACGCCCGCTCGATCCTCGGCCGCCGCGCCGAGGTGGCCAGCCGCATGTGGCGGGCGCGGCCGGGCACGATAGCCGAAGCCATGCAGAACGGCATCCGCGTCAGCCAGTTCAATGTCGAACGCATCCTGAAAGCCTTTCTGCCCGAGGCCATCCCCGAAACCTTTGCCGAGCTGAAGATCCCGCTGAAGGTGACGGCGACCGACTATTTCGGTCACAAGCTGGCCGTCTTCGAAGACGGCGACCTGCACTCCGCGCTGGCGGCGTCAGCGGCCATCCCTGCCGTGTTCCGTCCGGTGATGCGCGACGGCAGGCTGCTGATCGACGGCGGCATCTACAACCCCGTGCCGTTCGACCTGATCGAGAACGACGCCGACATCATCATCGGCGTCGACGTCGTCGGCGCACCGGAAGAGGCCGACCGCAAACAGCCGACCTCCGTCGACCTGATGTTCGGCGCCACGCAATTGATGATGCAGTCGATCATCGCCAACAAGCTGAAGCAATGCCGCCCCGACATCCTGGTCCGCCCGGCAGTGTCGAGATACCGCGTCCTCGATTTCCTGAAGATCGACGCGCTGATGAACGAGACGGTGGATATCAAGGACGAACTGAAGCGGCAGGTGGAGAAGGCGGTGGAGGCGAGGAATAGCGCCGCCATCAAGGGGAGACGGGGCAAGCAGGTCGGGTGAGGATGCATCTTCCCCATTCGATCTGAAAGGCTCCAACCGATTTACGACTTCGCCGCCACCGGCGCATACTCCAGCGCCACAACGCCGTTGCTGAACGGCATCGCAGAAATCAGTTCGAGCGACACCGGTTCGCCGCCTGGGAACAGCGGCTTGCCCTGGCCGACGGTGCCGGGATAACTGAGCAGCCTGACGCGGTCGACCAGGCCATGGCGCAGCAATTCCTGCGCGACGCTGAGGCTGCCATGCACATAGATGTTGCCGCCGCTGCCTTGCTTCAGGATCCTGACCGCTTCGGGCAGCGGCCCCTTCAGCAATTCGGCAGGCTTCCAGTCGAGCGCCTTCAGGCTGTTCGACGCGACATATTTCGGCAGCGCGTTGAACCGTTCGGCAAAATCTCCGGTTTCCGTCGGCCAGGAGCCGGCAAATATCTCATAGGTCGTGCGCCCCAAAAGCATGGCGCCGCTGTCGGCAAGCTCGTCCTCCTTGAACCTGTTCATCTCGTCGTTCCAAGTCACGCTTGGCAGCTTCTCGACCTCGGCAATGCCATCGACGCTGATGAATTCGGTGACGATAAGTTTTCGCATGGCGTTCTCCTTCTTCGCTCAAAGGACGGACCGCGCAGGGTGTTTGCGACATGCTTCGTGAAAAATATCACTGTGCGGGCGGAGGCGCCGCGTTCAAGGGGAGACAGCGGAAGAGGACAAGGGTGAGCCCTGGTGAAACGCAGGGCTGGCCGGTAAACCCGTAACCCCACCGCTCGTCTTCAGTCCTTCGCCCGCTCCACATAAGCCCCATCAGCCGTCATCACCACCACGCGGGTGCCCGGCGCGATGTGGGGGGGCACCAGGGTGCGCACGCCGTTGGATAGCACGGCCGGCTTGTAGGACGACGAGGCCGTCTGGCCCTTGGTCGTCGGCTCGGTTTCCACCACTTCGAAGGTGGCGCGCTGCGGCAGCACCAGGGAAATGGCAATGCCGTTGAACTGCGACACCTGCACGGCCATGCCTTCCAGCAGGTAAGGCGCCATGTCGCCGACCACGGCTTCCGACACCGCCACCTGGTCGTAGGTCTCCGGGTTCATGAAATGAAAGCCTTCGCCGTCGCGATAGAGGAAGGTGTGCTCGCGCTCTTCGACATAGGCGCGCTCGACCTGCTCGGTGGTGCGGTAGCGTTCCGAAACCTTCACCCCGTCGCCGATGCGGCGCATGTCGAGCTGCGTTACCGGCGTGCCCTTGCCTGGGTGGATGTTTTCGGCAAAGAGGATCACATAAAGCTTGCCGTCCTTGTCGACGACATTGCCTTTGCGGAGCGAACTGGCGATGACTTTCACCACGGTTTTAAATCCTGCAAGAAGAGTTGACTGGCGTTTGCCGGCTAGTGCGGCGCTGGATGGGGGCCTACCGCATCTTGGCCGCCGCCGCCAGCCCCCTTCCACCATGTTCCGAGCCGCATGACCGAAGCTTCGCCCTGGTGGACGCCTGACGTTCACGCCGACCGCCGCCCGCGGCTGATGCTGCGCAATGGCATCGCCGCCGGCCTGCGCGACTGGTTCGCCACCCATGATTTCGTCGAGGTGCAAACGGCGGCGCTGCAGGTCTCGCCCGGCAATGAGGCGCATCTGGCGGCTTTCGCCACGGAAGCGGTCGGGCCGGACGGTGCAAGGGCGCCACTCTATCTCCACACCTCGCCGGAATTCGCCTGCAAGAAGTTGATCGCCGCCGGTGAAACCAGGATTTTCAGCTTCGGTCCGGTCTATCGCAACCGCGAGCGCGGCCCCTTGCATCATCCCGAATTCACCATGCTCGAATGGTACAGGGTGGGCGAGGCCTATGAGAGCCTGATGCTGGATTGTGCGGCCTTTCTGGCGCTGGCCGCGACAAGGACAGGGGCGACTCTTTTCTCTTTCCGGGGCCGCGACTGCGATCCCTTTGCCGAGCCGGAAAGACTGACGGTGGCGGACGCTTTCGCCCACCATGCCGGCATCGACCTGCTGGCCACGGTCGCCGCCGACGGCAGCACCGACCGCGACGCGCTGCACGCCGCCTTGACCCATGTCGGCCTGCGCACCGCGCCCGACGACAGCTGGGCCGATCTGTTCAGCCGGGTGATGGTGGAAAAGGTCGAGCCATTTCTCGGGCAGGGCCGCGCGACCATCCTGTGCGAATATCCCGTCGCCGAGGCGGCACTGGCGCGGCCGAGCCAGCGCGACCCGCGCGTCGCCGAGCGTTTCGAGCTCTATTGCTGCGGCGTCGAACTCGCCAACGGCTTTGGCGAACTGACCGACGCCGACGAGCAGCGCCGGCGCTTTGTTATCGAGATGGACGAGAAGCAGCGCATCTATGGCGAGCGCTATCCGCTGGACGAGGATTTTCTCTCAGCCCTTGCCATCATGCCGCCGGCCAGCGGCATCGCGCTCGGCTTCGACCGGCTGGCGATGCTGGCGACCGGCGCGCAAAAAATCGAGGACGTGATCTGGACGCCTGTCGCCTGAGGGCGGAAAGATCTGGCCTATTCGATTCCAGGGATCAAGACTGGACCGTGACCCCGAACCAAGAGACCACATGATCGGTACTGGATTTCAAGGTCAATCGGGAAGATCTACAGTGGCTGCTTCTGAAACGGTCGAAATCGCCATTGTCGGCGCCGGAGTTGTCGGGCTGGCGACGGCACTTCGCCTTGTCGCGGACGGCCGCGAAGTCCTGCTCATCGATCCGAACGAGCCGGGCTCAGGCGCGTCGTTCGGCAATGCCGGAACGATCGCCGAATATGCCTGCATGCCGGTCGGCACTCCTGCGGTGCTGCGGGCATTGCCAAAGCTGCTGCTTGATCCCGACAGCCCGTTTTCGCTGCGCTGGCCGGCGCTGCTGCAGCTGGCGCCATGGCTCGTTCGGTTCATGCGGCAATCGCTGCCGGCGGCCACCCGGGCCAATGCACTGGCGCTCGCCGGACTGCTGGCCGACGCCCTCCCGGCCTGGGAAGACATGGCCGGGGAAGCCGGGCTGGAGGACCAGCTGCGCCGCAATGGCTGTCTTTACCTCTATCGCCGCTTGAGCGATTTTGCCGCTGGCGCCGGCGGCCGGGCAATGCGCGCTGGGTTTGGCATCCACCAAGAGGTGCTGACTCCCGAAGAGGTGGCGGCGCTTGAGCCGGGCCTGCCGGCGACAGCAGCGCATGGCGTGTATTTTCCCGACTCGATCAATGTCACCGATCCGGCAATGGTGATGCGGCGGTTGCTGGGCGCGGTGAGTGCCCGTGGTGCATCGGTGAAGCAGGCAGAGATCACCGGGCTGCAGATCGAGGCTGACGGTGTCCAGCTCAGCGGACCCGGCGTTCGCATCAAGGCTGGCACGGTGGTGATCGCCGCCGGTGCACGGTCGCGCGCACTGGCCGCGCAGGCCGGCGACAGGATTCCGCTCGAGACCGAGCGCGGCTATCATCTGGAATTCCAGACCGACGCGCCGCTGCTCAACCGACCTGTCTGTCCCGTCGATCTTGGTTTCTACCTGACGCCGATGGCTGGCCGCTTGCGGGTCGCCGGCACCGTCGAACTCGGCGGCCTGGTCGCGCCGCCAAATCCGCGCCGGCTGGCGCTGCTTGACCGTGGCGCCAGGCAAATTTTTCCCAGGCTCGGCTCGCCTGCCTCGCAATGGCTCGGCTTCCGGCCGTCCCTGCCGGATTCCAGGCCGGTCATCGGCGCTTCGCGCGGCAGCTCCCGCGTAATTCATGCTTTCGGGCACGGCCATCTCGGCTTGACGCTGGCTCCGATCACTGCGCGGCTGGTCGCCGACTTGATCGGCGGACGCGGCGATCCGGCTCGGCTCGCACCTTTCGCGGCGGGCCGTTTCGGCCGTTGATCGATGGATGCCCTCGATCTGAGCTAGTGCGCGAAAACCTGCTCCAGCGAGCGAAAGCCCTTGAATTCCAAGGCATTGCCCGAGGGGTCGCGGATGAACAGCGTTGCCTGTTCGCCGGGCTCGCCCTTGAAGCGGACCATCGGCCGTTCCAGCCAGTCGATGTCGTCGCGCGCCTCCAGCCGTGTCGCCAGGCGCTGCCAGTCGTCCATCAAGAGCACCGCGCCGAAATGCGGGATCGGCACGACAATGCCGTCGACCTTGCCGTCGCTGGGGGCCTGTGCGGCCTGCGGCCGCAGATGCGCCGACATCTGGTGACCGTAGAGGTCGAAGTCGACCCAGGTCGCTGACGAGCGGCCGATCGCGCAGCCCAGCACCTCGCCATAGAAAACGCGGGTTTCATCGAGATCACGGACCGGGAAGGCGAGATGGAAAGGCGTCATCGAAATGCTCCGTGCAGGCTGCGAACCGATTTTGCGTCACAGGGTTCGCGGTTTGAACCGTCCGCCCTGCATTTTGATTGAAGCCTATGCCATTGCACAAGCCGGACCGGAACAATAGATGGGTGGGCAACGGCCGCACACCGGCCGCACCAGCAGGATTTCAGGCATGACCGACATATCAGACGCAGCAAAATTGACCGACCGCGTCGCGGCCCTGGTCGAGGCTGCCAAAAAGGCCGGCGCCGATGCCGCCGACGCGGTGGCCGTGCGCGGCCGCTCGACCGGTGTGTCGGTGCGTCTCGGCAAGGTCGAGGCTACCGAAGCTTCCGAAAGCGAGGATGTGGCGCTGCGCGTTTTCGTCGGCGGCCGCGTGGCGAGTGTCTCGGCGACAGCGGCGTCCGACCCGAAAACGCTGGCCGAGCGCGCCGTGGCGATGGCGAAAGTGTCGCCGCAGGATCCCTATCAAGGGCTGGCCGATCCGGCATTGCTCGCCAAACAGACGCGCGATCTCGACCTGTTCGACGCCACCGAAGTGTCGGCAGACCAGTTGAAGGAAGCCGCATTGGCGGCGGAAGCGGCAGCGCTTGCCGTCAAGGGCGTGACCAATTCGGCCGGCGCCAGCGCCGGTGCCGGGCTGGGCGGCCTGGTGCTGGCCACCTCGCACGGCTTCCTCGGCCACTATGTCGGCTCGCGTTTTTCGCGCTCGGCCAGCGTTATCGCCGGCGAGGGCACCGGCATGGAGCGCGACTATGAATTCTCCTCGCGCCAGCATTTTGCAGATCTCGATGCGCCCGAGGACATCGGCCGCAAGGCCGGCGAGCGCGCCGTGCGCCGCATCGGCGCGCGCAAGGCGGCGACCGGGCCGGTCGACGTGGTGTTCGACCCACGCGTCGCGCGCGGCATCGCCGGCCATCTCGCCGGCGCCATCAACGGCGCCTCGGTCGCGCGCAAGACCTCGTTCCTGCGCGACATGATGGGCAAGCAGGTGGCCGCCTCCGCCATCACCGTCACCGACGAGCCGCTCCGGCGACGTGGCCAGGCCTCGCGTCCGTTCGACGGCGAAGGCGTCGAGGGCGAAAAGCTGTTGATGGTCGAGAAGGGCGTGCTCAACCACTGGTTCCTGTCGACCTCGGCTGCAAGGGAGCTGGGCCTCGTCACCAACGGCCGCGGCGCACGCAGCGGCTCCTCCGTTACGCCATCCTCCACCAATCTCGCCATCGAACCCGGCGAGCGGTCGCCGGAAGAGCTGATCAAATCGCTCAAGACCGGCTTCTACGTCACCGAGGTGTTCGGCCAGGGCGTCGACATGGTCACCGGCGAATACAGCCGCGGCGCTTCCGGTTTCTGGATCGAGAATGGCGAACTGGCCTATCCCGTCGCCGAGGTCACCATCGCCTCGAACCTGAAGACGATGTTCCTCAACATGGTGCCGGCCGATGACCTCGACCGCAATTTCGGCACCGCGGCGCCGACGCTCCTGATCGAAGGCATGACCCTTGCCGGAGCATGACCTGACCACTGCCGGAGCCACCGAAGACTTGCCGCTGCTGCGCGATGCCGCCCGCGAGGCGGGGGTGATCGCCATGCGCTACTTCGGCAACAGCCCGCAAGTCTGGATGAAGGGCGGCACATCGCCGGTCAGCGAGGCCGACCACGCGGCCGACGCCTATCTGCGCGAAACATTGCTGGCGGCGCGGCCGGATTATGGCTGGCTGTCGGAAGAGACAGTTGACGATCCGGTCCGGCTTTCGGCACGCCGCACCTTCGTCGTCGACCCGATCGACGGCACGCGCGGTTTCCTGGAAGGCCAGCGCACCTGGTGCGTCAGCGTCGCCGTCGTCGAGCATGGCCGCACGCTGGCCGGCGTGCTGGAATGCCCGGCGATGGAGGAGACCTATTGGGCGCTGCCCGGCCAGGGTGCTTTCCGCAACGGCAAGCGCATTGCGGTTCGCAAGCTGGCGGAAACGGCGGAGATTTCCGGGCTGAAGCAGTTGACCGACCTGATGCCTGCCGAATGGCAGGCGCGGCTGAAGCGGGCGCCTTACAGCCCTTCGCTCGCCTATCGGCTGGCCATGATCGCCAATGGCGCGCTGGACGCCACTTTCGTCAAGCCGAACGCGCATGACTGGGACATTGCGGCGGCCGACCTCATCCTGCGCGAGGCCGGCGGCCAGCTGCTCGACCAGCATGGCCGCGCTCCACTTTATGCCGGCGAGGTGACTCGTCACGGCGCCCTTGCTGCCGGCAGCGGTGAATTGCTGGCCGTGCTCGCCGGCGTCATCGCCGGTCTGGACACGTGAAAGCGTTTTCCCCGGCGAGATGAATTCATCTCGCCCTAAAGGTTCCAAAGTCGGCGGCTTTGGTCTAGACCTGTGACAAACTCACGATATGTGAAGGACCGACATGGCCGCGGAAGACGGAAAGAAACAGCTTTTGCATCTGGTGTTCGGTGGCGAACTGAAGAAGCTTGGCGGCACCGAATTCCGCGATCTCGACGGGCTCGACATCGTCGGCATCTATCCCGACTATCAATCCGCGCACACGGCGTGGAAAGCCAAGGCGCAAGCCAGCGTGGACAACGCTCACATGCGTTACTTCGTCGTTCATCTGCACCGGCTGCTGGACCCCGACAACAAGGCTGCCGGTTGACTTCGATGGAGCATGACCTGGCGAAAGGGCCAGCAAGCGATGCCGCGCCCACGGGCAGGGGACGCAGCCGCACGACCAAGGCCTTCTGGCGCAAGATTCGCCAACCGCTTGCGCAGTCGCGATTCGTCAAGAACGCCATCGCCAGCCTGTTCGCCCAGTTCGTCCGCTTCGTGCGCCTCACCAATCGCGTCGTCGAGGGATCGGCACGGTTTTCGGGCGGTGCCTATACCGAGTTCGAGCCTGGCATCATCGCCTTGTGGCACGGCCAGCATCTGCTGACGCCTGCCTATTATCCCAAGCGCAAGCCGCTGGTCGCCATGGTTTCGCGCAGCGCCGATGCCGAGCTCAACGCCTTGATGCTGGAAAAATTCGGCATCGAGGCGGTGCGCGGCTCGGGCGGGCGGGAAAATGCCAGGCACCTCGACAAGGGTGGGGCAAAAGCGCTTATCGCCCTGAAAAAGTCGCTCGCCGTCGGCAAGAACGTCGCCATGATCGCAGATATTCCGCACGGCACGCCGCGAGACGCAGGACTTGGTATCGTTCTCCTGGCTCGCCTCTCGGGCCGGCCGCTTGTGCCCGTCGCCATCACCACCAGCCGCCGCAAGGTGCTGGAGAAGAGCTGGGACAAGACCACCATCAACCTGCCGTTCGGCCGTTCGTCGATCGTCATCGGCCAGCCGATCTTCGTGGCGGCCGGCGCCGATGACGCCGAAATGGAGCGCAAGCGCCAGGAAGTGACGACAGCGCTCAATGCCGCGACCGCCGAGGCTTACCGTCTCGTGGATGCTCCGCGATGAGCGGCCGCTGGGCACGGGCCATGCTGTCGGCTTACCGATTCGCGGGTGCGGCAGCCTATCCGCTGGTCGGGCCCTACGTTGCCTGGCGCACCTCGCGCGGCAAGGAAGACCGCTACCGCCGCCGCGAGCGCTATGGCGTCGCCGGCCGCGCGCGCCCCGACGGGCCGGTGATCTGGATCCATGCCGCGAGCGTCGGCGAGACCATAGCCGTCGTGCCGCTGGTCGAAAGCATCCTCGACTACGGCGTCAACATCGTGCTGACGACCGGCACGGTCACCTCGGCGCAGGTCGCCGACGAGCGGCTCGGTGACCGCATCATCCATCAATATGTACCACTCGACCTCAAGCCGGCGGTCAGCCGGTTCCTCGATCACTGGCAGCCGGATCTGGCAATCATCGCCGAATCCGAGATCTGGCCGATGACCATCCTCGAGCTTGGCGCGCGACGCGTGCCGCAGGTGCTGGTCAATGGCAGGCTGTCCGACCGCTCGTTCAAATCGTGGAAGAAACGCGCCAACATCGCCGAGGCGCTGTTCGAGAACCTGGCTCACGTCGTGGCCCAGTCGGATGTCGATGGCGAGCGGTTTCTCGCGCTCGGCGCGCGGCCGGTGACGGTGTCGGGCAACCTCAAGGTGGACACGTCGCCGCCGCCGGTCGACGAACGGGCGCTGGCGACACTGCGGCGGCAGATAGGCACGCGCCCGACCTGGGCGGCGATCTCGACCCATGACGGCGAGGAAGTGGTCGCGGCTGAAGTCCACGCGACGCTGCACAAGCGCCACCATGGTCTTCTGACGATCGTCGTTCCGCGTCATCCCGATCGCGCCGAGGCGCTTGCGGCGCAGATTTCCGGCATGGGCCTGAAGGTCGCGCGGCGCAGCAAGGGCGACAGGATCACGGCCGACACCGACATATTGCTTGGCGACACGATCGGCGAGATGGGGCTCTATCTCCGGCTGACGGAAATCGCCTTCGTCGGCCGCTCGCTGACCTCCGAGGGTGGCCAGAACCCGCTGGAGCCGGCCATGCTCGACACGGCGGTTCTCGCCGGGCGCAATGTGCAGAATTTTCGCGAGGCCTACCAGCGTCTCCTCGACAGCGGCGGCGCCAAGCTGGTGCGCGATCGCGACATGCTGGCCGGCGCCGTCAATTTCCTCCTGACCAACGAAGTGGCGCGCCACGAGATGATGGCGGCAGGCATTGCGACCGTCGACGAGATGCGCGGTGCGCTGGCGCGTACGCTGAAATCGCTTGAGCCCTACATCCAGCCGCTGGTCGTCAAGTCGCGCCTGAAGGGCGCGAACGGGCGCTAGCGTGGCCTCCGAAGCACCACCATTCTGGTGGGAAGAGCCGGACTGGCGGGTCCTGGCACTGTCGCCGCTGTCGGCCATCTATGCGGCTGCCGCCGGCCGCGGCATGCGGCGGGCCAAGCGTGAGAAGATCGAAGCGCCTGTTCTGTGCATCGGCAATTTCACGGTTGGCGGCACCGGCAAGACACCGGTGGCCATCGCGCTCGCCAAGCAGGCCAAGCGCATGCATCTGAAACCAGGCTTCCTGTCGCGCGGCCATGGCGGCTCCTTCGCCGAGCCGCACGTGGTCGATATCGACCACGACAGCGCCCGGCATGTCGGCGACGAACCGCTGCTGCTCGCCGAACACGCGCCGGTGGCGGTGACGCCGAACCGCGCCGCCGGCGCCCGGCTGCTGCTGGAACGGAATGGCTGCGATTTCCTGATCATGGACGATGGCTTCCAGAGCGCCCGCATCCACATCGACTATGCGCTGGTCGTGGTCGATGCGCGCTACGGGATCGGCAACGGCCGCGTCATTCCGGGGGGGCCGCTCAGGGCCAAAATCGTCGACCAGCTGGTTTTCACCAGCGGGTTGTTGAAAATGGGCGAGGGCACTGCCGCCGACAGCGTGGTCCGCCAGGCGGCACGCGCCGGCCGGGCGATCTTCGAGGCCCATACAGAGCCAAGCGGCAAGGCAGGGCTTGCCGGCAAGCGGTTCCTCGCCTTCGCCGGTATCGGCCATCCCGAGAAATTCTTCGACACGGTGCGCGAGGCCGGCGGCGAACTGGCATTGACGCGGCCGTTTCCGGACCATCATTTCTATGCGGAGGACGAACTTGCCGAGCTGGCGGCGACCGCACGCACTGAGGGGCTGGTGCTCATCACCACCGCCAAGGACGCCGCCCGGCTGCGCCACGGCGCCTCACAGGACTTTCTCGACCGGCTCGAGGTGCTGGAGATCGACACGGTCTTCGAACTCGATCACGTTCCCGAGCGCATCATCGACGAGACGCTCGATGCCTGGCGCCAGCGCAAGCTGAAGGGTTAACTGCGCTTACGCAGCTCCGGATGCATCTCGATTTCACGGCGCAGCGAGGCGGTGGCGCTGATATAGGGCTCTTGCCTTGCGACGCTCCAGTACTTCAACTCGTCGAGCGGAATGCTTTCGCCTGTCACCGCGCAGCGCACGAACGCGCCGGGGCTGGTAACCTGGAAGTCGCCATCCAGGTAGCGGATGCGGGCTTCCTTGCCGCCGGGGCCTTCGAAACGGTTCATCATGCGGGGACGCCAGGGTTCATGAGGATTTCATCGCCATAAATTCCCGGCGAGGTCAAGCATGAGACAAGCCTGAGACAATGCTGAACGCTTATTGTGAAGCGGAAAAATGTTGTTGGTGGGCCGCAATGGACGTTTCCTCCACTCGTCTTCCCGCCCTGCTTAGGGAAGTGATGACGCCGCAAGCCGTGCCCTCGGGGCAGGCTGATCCCGTGATGACGGCACTGGTCAAGGCGCTGGTCCAACCGCCGGCGCCGTCTCTGCTCGCGCAGCAGACAGCGCCGGCGCTGTTGATTTTGCCGGCGGCGCCGATGGCCGTCAAATCGCAGCAGATCGCATCCGCTGGCATCGTCGATGCCTATCTTGCCCAGCTTGAGACGGGCGAAGAGGCGGCGTTGGCAACAGTCGTGGCGAGAAAGGCAAAACCCGAAGCCGAAACGCTGCGAGCCTTCTTGCCGCCTTCGACAACCGCCAATGACAATGCCTCCGCCAAGGTTGCGGGGCTGTCATTGCTGTCGCTTATCCCGCCGCAGGCTCCAGTCCCGCGCAACGCTGCCGCCCTGGGTACGCCGGCGGGCAGGCACAGGCCGGCCAATCAATCCCATGGTGCGGTGCCGAACCCTGAGCAGTTGCTGGTGAAAATTGGCTTTGTTTCGATAATGGCCGGTTTGCTGGGAGCGGTGATCCTTGGGTTCGTTTTGTTGTTGCTTCGTTGAGCTTCGAATCGGCCGGTTTTCCATATAGGTCCGGAAGGCCTATCGCTCGGCTTCGATAAACGCCTCGATCTTTTCCTGGGCCAGCCCGGCCTCTGCTGCGATGCGGCGGGCGAGGTCGGCGGCGGCGGCACGCGGCCGCCCCATCGGCCGGTCGAGCCAGTAGGATACCGGGTTGAGGGCTGTGCGCTCATCGACGGGAGTGATGCGGCCCGATTGTAATTGATGTCCGGTCAGCGGCGGGCGGGCCAGCGCGATGCCGAGCCCATAGGCGGCGGCGTCGAGCACCAGATTGTAGTCCTCGAAGCGGCGGTCCTGCGGGCGCGGGCGGTAATCCATGCCTTGCGCGGCAAACCAGGCGCGCCAGGCCGACGCGTCGGAATCGTTGATCAGCGGATATTTGAGCAGCCGGGCAGGGTCGCCGCGGCCGATCTCGCGGGCAAGATCGGGTGACGCGACGGGAAAGACATGTTCCTCGAAAAGCTGCACCGAGATGCGGCCCGGAATGCCGCCGCGTCCACAGCGGATCGAGAGGTCGATGCCTTCATCGGCAAGGTCGGCCTGGCGGATGTCGACATCGAGCACGATGCGCAGCTTCGAGGGATTGTTCTCCAGAGCCGCCATGCGCGGCATCAGCCACAGCCCGCTGACGGAGGGGATCGAGGTCAGCCGCACCACCGCCGTGCCACGCGGCTCGACCCAGCGGTCGGAATGGGTCGATATCAGCGCAAAGGCTTCCGCCGTGCGCAGATGCAGCCTGTTGCCTTCGATCGTCAGCGAGACGCCGCGCGCACCACGGTCGAAGACTTTCAATCCCAGCCAGTCCTCGAGCTTGGCGATCTGCCGGCTGACGGCGCCATGGGTGATATTGAGCTTTTCGGCGGCCGCTGAAAAGCTGCCTGTCCGCGCCGCCGCATCGAAGGCGCGCAGCGTTTCGAGCGGCACCATTGTGTCCGAGCTGTGATCCATAGTCACAGGTGATCCTCGATTTCGTCGTTTGTCAACCGGGGTGAAAAGGCGTTTTCTGCCTTTCAGGACCGAAGAAATACGAGGGCGGTGAGATGAGCGAGATAACGGGCACGTTGAATTCGACACAGCGAATGGACACCACGGCAGCCATCGCGGTGGCGCTGACGGTGGTTGGTTGGGCCTCCGCCTTTCCCGCTATCCGAGCCGGTCTCGCCGCCTTCGGCCCACTGGAACTGGGTGCGTTGCGCTTTGCCATCGCCGCTGTGCCGGCGGCGATCTTCCTGGCCGTCAAGCGCCCGGCGCTGCCAAGGCTCGACGAAGTGTGGCGCCTGGTCTTTGGCGGCGCCATCTTCGTCGCGCTCTACACCGTCATGCTCAATTTCGGCGAACTGACCGTCTCGGCCGGTGCCGCCGGCTTCATCATCAATGTCAGCCCGATCTTCACCGCCATCATGGCGATGGCATTGCTGGGCGAGCGCTTCTCAGGCGTGGCCTGGATCGGTACGGTGATTTCCTTCGCCGGCATAGGCATCATCGCCATGGTCGACGGGCATGGCCTGTCGTTCAACACCGGTGCTCTGTTGGTGCTTGGTTCGGCCTTGTGCTCGGCCGTCAACACCATCGTCCAGAAGCCGCTGTTTGCCCGCCATCATCCATTGACCATTGCGGCTTCGAACATGGTGCTCGGCGCACTATGCCTGGCGCCCTTCCTACCGTCGGCCTTTTCGCAGGCGGCGGTCGCCGACACAGCAGGCCTCGGCGCCGTCATCTTTCTCGGCATCGTGCCCAGCCTCATCGCCTATGCCGCCTGGGCGACCGCGCTGTCGCGTCTGCCGGCGGCACGTGCCTCCAACTTCCTCTATCTGGTCTCGCCGATGTCCGCGCTGATCGGCTTCTTCTGGCTGGGCGAAGTTCCCACTCTGCTCGGCATAATCGGCGGCGCGCTGGCGCTGGGCGGTGTCATCGTGGTGAATTTGAAGAGATGAATATTGCCGACCGTCCGCTTCCCCCATTCGGAACGATCCCTCGATCAAACGCGTTTAGCCGAGGTTTGTTCGACGGAGGTCCGAATGCCGGGTGCAACGACGCACCGACGCATGCAACTGGATGATCTATCCATTTTTTATCGCGAGGCAGGGCCGTTAGAAGCACCTGTCTTGCTCTTGCCGCACGGCTATCCCTGCTCTTCGTTCCAATTCCGCCGACTGATGCCGGCGCTCGCCGACCGCTGGCGGACGATTGCATTCGACTGGCCTGGCTTCGGATACAGCGGCACACCCGATCCGGCCACCTTCGGCTATGATTTCGACGCCTATTGCGACGTGCTTTCCAAGCTTGCCGATAAATTCGGTCTCCAACGCTACGCCTTATGGCTGCACGATTATGGCTCGCAGATAGGACTCCGGCATGCGATCTCGCACCCGGAGCGGATCAGCGCCCTGATCATCCAGAACGGCGACATCTACGAGGACGTGCTTGGACCCAAATACGCCACGATCAAGGCCTGGTGGACCGACAAGACGCCCGGCAAGCACCGTCCGCTCGAGGCCGCGGTAAGTGAGGACGGGTTCCGGGCCGAGTTCATCGGGGAAGTGGCTGACGACGTCGCCATGCGCGTGCCGCCCGATCTCTGGAGCCTTCACTGGCCACTGATGAACACGCCGGTTCGTCGGCAGATCGCCGTCGGTCTGATGGAGAAGCTGGAAGCCAATCTCACCTGGTTTCCGCGCTACCAGGCTTATTTGCGTGAACACCATCCGCCCACGTTGATCGTTTGGGGGCCAGAGGATGGCTATATGCCCGCGGCGTCGGCAAGGGCCTATCATCGCGATCTGCCCGATGCGGAACTGCATCTGATCGAAGGGGCGGGTCATTGGCTGCTCGAGACACATTTCGACGACGCGCTGGCGCTGGTCCGCGATTTCCTGGCTCGTGTTCACGGCTGATCACAGCCGGCGTCCGCTATGCCCAGTTTGCTGTCCGCCTGACTGAAGGAGAACCTCATGCCGACCAAACCGACCATCGCGCGCATCTGGCGCGGTCGCACCCGCCGCGACATCGCCGACGCCTATGAGCCATACCTGCGTGCCGAGGGTATTCCGCCCCTCGAGAAGACGGCGCTTGGCGTCCAATTGCTGCGCGAGGACCGTGATGCCGAGACGTGGTTCACAACCATCTCGTATTGGGCCGACATGCAAGCGATGACCGCCTTTACCAAAGGCGAACCGACCAAAGTCCATCATCTGGACCGAGATGCCGAGTTCCTGATCGAGCTGCCGGAGCGGATCGAAATCCATCGGATACTTGTCGATCGTCGGGGACTGCGCTGAGCGCCGATCGGTGGTTCGCAACCTCTTCTTCTTCGCGGTGATATCGCTGATCTGGGGGCTGACCTGGGCCGCGATCAAGCTCGGTCTCAATGACGCGCCTCCGCGCCTGCTGGCGGCTGCACGCTATTTGCTGACCGCTTTGGCGGCAGGAGCCTGGCTCTTCGGCGAGGCGGTCGGCTGGGCTGAAATCACCGGTGCGATCCTCCTGCTGGCGGCGGCTGCGATCGCGCTACTCAGGCCGCTGGGCGAAAATCGCGGGTGACCACATTGTCGGCCGGCCTCCTGACCTGCCGACCTCGAGCGGCGAAGCGATAGGCCCGCAATCCGTCCGCAGCTATCGCCGTCCGAAAAGCCGTTCGATATCCGCCAGCTTGAGTTCGATATAAGTGGGGCGGCCGTGGTTGCAGGTGCCGGAGCCGGGCGTCGCCTCCATCTGCCGCAGCAGCGCGTTCATCTCCTCGGCCTTGAGCAAGCGGCCGGAGCGCACAGAGCCGTGGCACGCCATGGTCGCGGCTATCTTGTCCAGCCGCTCCTTCAGCGTGTCGACCGTGTCGTTGTCGGCGATCTCGTCGGCGAGGTCGCGCACCAATTGCTGGACATTGGCCTCGCCCAGCATCGACGGCGTCTCGCGCACCGCGACAGCGCCGGGGCCAAAGCGCTCGATGCCGAGACCGAAGCGGGCCAGCGTTTCCGAATGCAGCGCAAGCCGCTCCGCATCCTCCTCCGGCAGGTCGATGATTTCGGGCAGAAGCAGCATCTGCGAGGGCACCGGGCGCGAATGCAGCGCATTCTTCAGCGCCTCGTAGACCAGCCGTTCATGCGCCGCATGCTGGTCGACGATGATGAGCGAATCCCTGGTCTGGGCGACGATGTAGTTCTCATGCACCTGGGCGCGCGCCGCGCCCAGCACCGCGCCGAGCAACGTCTCGGCCGCTTCATCCTGCCCTGCGCGTGCATCGGCGCTGGCAAGCGGACCGGCATCGAAAGCCGCTTGCTCGCTTTCTCGCAAGCCGCGCTGCTCGAAGCCCGCACCATCGAAACCCATATCGAGCGGCCGCTGCGGCGATCGGGCAGGATCGAAGCCGGACGGACCCGACGCGCGGTAGGCCGCGTCGTAGCTGCGGTGGCCGTTTGCCGGTCCGCCGTGGCCGTAGGATGCGGCCCCTGGCCGGAACGCCGCCATCATGCCGGCGGCACCCGTGGTGGCGGCGCGGACGCCGGCATCGGCCAGTGCCTGTCGGATGGCCCCGACGATCAATCCGCGCACAAGGCCGGGATCGCGGAAGCGCACATCGGCCTTGGCTGGATGGACATTGACGTCGACGATGGCCGGATCGAGCGTCAGGAACAGCACCGTCACCGCATGGCGGTCGCGCGGCAGGACGTCGGCATAGGCGCCGCGTATGGCGCCGGCGATCAGCTTGTCGCGCACCGGGCGGCCGTTGACGTAGGCATATTGCTGCAGCGCGTTGGCGCGGGTGAAGGACGGGATCGACACGTGGCCGGTCAGATGCACGCCATCGCGCATCGCGTCGAGGGCAATCGAATTGTCGGGAAAGTCGGCGCCCATCACCTGGGCGACACGACGCAGGCTGCCTTCCGCGCTGTCATCCGCCGCCGGCAATTCCAGTGTCGAGCGGTCCGAGCCGGCCAGCGTGAAGCGCACGGCGGGGAAGGCGATGGCGATGCGCTTGACCACATCGCTGGTGGCCGAGCTTTCGGCGCGCTCGCCCTTCATGAACTTCAATCGGGCCGGCGTTGCGAAGAACAGGTCGCGCACCTCGACCGTGGTGCCGCGATTGGCCGCCGCCGGCCTGACAGGCAGGACGCGGCCACCCTCGATGCCGATCTCGGCGGCGCTCTCGCTTGCTGCCGTGCGCGAACGGATCGAAAGTCGCGACACCGAGCCGATCGACGGCAGCGCTTCGCCGCGGAAGCCCAGCGAGCGAATGTCGTTGATATCCTCGGTGAGCTTGGAGGTGCAGTGACGTGCGATCGCCAGCGCCAGCTCCCGTTCGGGAATGCCGGAGCCGTCATCGGTGACGCGGATCAGGTTCAGCCCGCCGCCCGATGTGACGATCTCGACGCGCGAAGCACCGGCATCGAGCGCATTCTCGACCAGTTCCTTGACCACGCTCGCCGGACGCTCGATGACTTCGCCGGCGGCGATCTGGTTGATCATCGTTTCGGAAAGCTGGCGGATGGGCATGGCGGCACTATAGGCGGATTCGCGTCGCGCGGGAGGGGCAGAATTGCGCCAGCGGTGGATCAGTGGAAAACGACTTATGCCTGCGCCGCCAGCCAGTCGCGCACCTTGCGGGCGTTGTCGCTGAGCTCCCGGTTCTTCGGCCAGACGACATAGAAGGCCTTGCCGGTCTTCAGCACATGATCCGTCACCGGCACCAGCAGGCCCGACGCCAGCAGCCGCTCGGCGAGGTGCCGCCAGCCGAGCGCGATGCCTTGGCCTTCCATGACACCCTGAATCACCAGGCCGTAGTCGTTGATGCGCAGGCCGCGCGCGGTATCGCTGAGATTGGCGCCCGCAGACTGGAACCATTCGTCCCAACTGGCCGCCTCGCGATACGGCTCCTCCAGATGGATGAGGCGGTGCGTGGCCAGTTCGGCAGCGGATCTGGGCAGGCCGAACTTTGCCGCATAGCTGGTGCCGGCGACGGGAAATATCTCCTCGTCAGCCAGCGGCAACGAATGATAGTCCGGCCAGTCCCGCGGCGCGCCGCCGCGCACGCCGAGCGGGATGCCTTCCGCGATGATGTCGAGGTCGCGGTCGGCGGTCTGGATACGCAGGTCGATGCCCGGCAGCTCGTCACGGAACTGCTGCAGGCGCGGCATCATCCAGAACGAACCGAACGCGGTCGAGGCGGCCAGCGTGACATGACCGCCGGTCGCCTGCAGGCGCAGATCCTCCGCCGATTTGCGGATGTGCGAAAGGCCGAGCGAGACGTCGGCATGGAAGCGCTCGCCGGCCTCAGTCAGGAGCACCTGGCGGTGGCGGCGCTGGAACAGCTTGGCGCCGAGCTGTTCTTCCAGTCCGCGCACGGCATAGGAGACGGCGGCCTGCGTCATGCCCAGCTCGCGCCCGGCGGCGGTGAAGCTCGACAGCCGCCCGGCCGCCTCGAAGACGATCAGGCTGCCGGCCGAAGGCAGAAGGTGGCGCAAGCTTCGCATAAGCTGAGCTTATACAAGAGATCAGGATTTTCCAGCGTCACATCACCATTTTGTCGCGCTAGGCTCCTTCATGAGTGGAATGGAGTTGCCATGAATGCACCGGCCCCCGAAGTGACCGAACATGCCAACCGCCGCAGTGGCGGCCGCCTGGGGCGCAAGGCCCTGCGCGGAGCTCCCGTAACGTCGTTCCCGACGCTGGTCCGCCAGATCCCCGTCTACCAGATGGTCCCGGATGAGGCGGTCGAGCTGATCCACGAGGAGTCGCTCTTGATCCTCGAAGAGGTGGGATGCGAGTTCCGCGACGACGAGGCTATCGCACTGTGGAGGCGGCGGGCGCGGATGTCTCGGAAACCCGTGTGCGGATCGACCGGGCCCTGCTGATGGAACTGGTGTCGAAGGTCCCGTCGGAGTTCACGCTCAATGCGAGGAATCCGCAGCGCACGGTGCGGGTGGGCGGCAACAACACCATCTTCGTGCCGATGTATGGCGCGCCCTATGTTCGCGATCTCGACAACAACAGGCGTTACGGCACGCTCGCCGACCTCAACAATTTCCACAAACTCGCCTACATGGCGCCGGCGCTGCATTCATCGAGTTCGGTCATTTGCGAGCCGATGGAAATCGCGGTACCGAAGCGTCACCTCCACATCATCCATTCCGCGCTTAAGCATTCCGACAAGCCGTTCATGGGCATCGTCACGTCCAAGGAGCGGGCGGAAGACACGATGGCGATGGCAGGCATCGTGTTCGGAGAGGATTACGTCCGCGACAATCCGGTCCTGGTGTCGATCACCAACTGCAATTCGCCGCTGGTGTGGGACGCCACCATGCTGGACGCGATGAAGGTCTATGCGCGAAGCAACCAGCCGCTGATCCTCGCACCCTTTGCACTGTGCGGCGCCTCGACTTCGGCGTCCGCCGTGGGCGCTGTGGCACAGGTCAATGCGGAAGCGCTGGCGGGCGTCGCCTTTACGCAGCTGCTGCGCCCAGGGTCGCCGCAGATCTACGGACAGTTCATGGTCACGGTGGACATGAAGACCGGTGCTCCGATGGGCGGCACGCCCGAGGCGGCGCAGATGATGTATCTGATGGGAGCGCTGGCGCGGAAATACCGGCTGCCGTGGCGCACCTCCGGCTTCCATGTCGGGTCGAAGCTCAACGACGCCCAGGCTGGTTACGAGGCGAACATGCTGATGCACGCCGCCATCCTCGCCGGCGCCAACTACATCTGGCACTCCGCCGGATGGCTCGAGGCCGGCCTGACCTGCGGCTATTCGAAATTCGCCACCGACTGCGAACAGCTCATCGGCTGGTACAAATATGCCGGCGGCCTGCCGTTCGACGATTTCAAGGAAGCCATGGCGGCAATCCGCGAGGTGGGACCGCAGGGCCATTTCCTCGGTACCCAGCACACGCTCGAACATTTCGAATCCGCCTTCTTCATGCCCTCGATCATGGACTTCAATTCGTTCGAACAGTGGAAGGCAGAAGGGGCGAAGGACCACGACACGCGCGGCCGCGAGAAGGCGCGCAACATGCTGGCGGATTACGAGGAGCCGAAACTCGACGAAGGCATCGCCGATGGCCTGATGGATTTCATCGCGCGGCGCGAGGAGAGGCTGCCGGACAGCGTCAGTTGAGGCGAAGAACCAAGATCAAAGGGAACCAGACGGGAGGAAAAAATGGCATTCTTCAGAAGCAGTGGCGATCGCGTGCCGAGCGCTATCGAGGCAATGGCGGTCGAAGCACGCGCGGGCCGTGTCGACCGGCGCGAGTTCCTGGCGCTGGCAAGCGCCTTCGGCGCATCGACGGCTCTTGCCTATGGCATGATCGGCCTTGCCGTGCCGGATCGGGCCTTGGCCGAAGAGCCGAAGAAAGGCGGAACGCTGCGCGTCTCGATGTCGGTGAAGGGACAGAAGGATCCGCGCACTTACGACTGGGTGGAACTGGCGAACATTTCGCGCTGCTGGCTGGAGCCGCTTGTCCGCTATACCAGGCAATTCACCTTCGAGCCGGTCCTACTCGAAAGCTGGGATATCAACGACGACGCCACCGAATACGTGCTGCATGTGCGCAAGGGCATTACGTGGAACAATGGCGATGCCTTCAACGCCGATGACGTCGCTCACAATCTGACCCGCTGGTGCGAGAAGAATGTCGCCGGCAATTCCATGGCCGCCCGGGTCGGCGCGCTGATCGACGCAAAGACCGGCAAGGCCAGGGATGGCGCGATCACCAAGGTCGACGACAATACTGTCAAGCTGAAGCTAAGCGAACCAGACATTTCGCTGATCCCGAATTTCACCGACTATCCGGCGCTCGTCGTCCATCGCAGCTTCGATGCCGATGGTGCCGATCCGATCAAGAAGCCGATCGGCACGGGCCCGTTCGAACTGGTCTCCTACGATGTCGGCCAGAAGGCGGTCGTCAAGCGTCGTGAGAATGGCAAATGGTGGGGTGGTGAGGCGCCGCTCGACAGCGTCGAGTTCGTCGACTACGGCACCGATTTCAATGCCACCGTGAACGCGTTCGAATCCGGTGAGATCGACCTCAATTTCGAGTCGCCGGCCGACTTCATCGACATTCTCGACAAGATGGATCTGGTGAAATCGGAGGTGGCGACGGCGACGACGCTGGTTGCCCGCACCAACATCACCCACAAGCCCTATGACGACAAGCGGGTGCGCAACGCCCTGCAAATGGCCGTCGACAACAATGCGGTCCTCGAACTCGGTTATGCCGGGCGAGGCACCCCTGGTGAAAACCACCACGTCGCCCCGATCCATCCGGAATACTATGCGCTGCCCAAGAAGACACGCGACGCCGCCGGCGCCAAGAAGCTGATGGCGGAAGCCGGACAGGCCGACTTCGAGCATGAGCTGATCACCATCGAGGACGATTGGCAGAAGAATACCGGCGACGCCATTGCCGGCCAGTTGCGCGATGCCGGGATCAAGGTGAAGCGCACGGTGCTGCCGGGTTCGACCTTCTGGAACGACTGGACGAAATATCCCTATTCGATGACGATCTGGTACATGCGCCCGCTTGGCGTGCAGGTGCTGGCGCTCGGCTATCGCACCGGCGAGGCCTGGAATGAATCGGCATATTCCAACCCCGATTTCGATGCCAAGCTCAAGCAGGCGCTTTCGCTCATCGACGTGGAGAAACGACGCGAGGTCATGAAGGATGTCGAGCAGATCCTGCAGGATTCGGGCGTCATTATTCAGCCCTTCTGGCAGAAGCTCTACAGCCACATGAGCAAGAAGGTGAAGAACTATGGTGTCCACCAGACATTCGAGATGGACCTTCAGAACGTCTGGCTGGACGGCTGAAACAAGGTGCTGCAGGACTTCATGAGCCGCAAAAAAGCCGATATGCAGGATACGTGGTGTTGATAGGCTCAAGCCGTCAAAAGCCGGAGATTCTGCATGCGACTGACAGTGATCGTTGCCGCCCTTTCGATAGCCCTGCCGGCCGGAGCCGTCGCCGGACCGGCGTCCGACGCGGTGAAGTTCTTCTATGCCCCGGCGGTCAAGTTCGAGGCCGACGAACAATATCGGGACCGGTTCACCGAACCGGTGACGAAACTGTTCGAGCTGAACGACCAGGCAACGAAAAAGAACCCGGACCAGGTCGCCTGCATCGATTTCGATCCTGGTCTCGACGCTCAGGATTTCGATCAGAAAACCGTCTCGAAAACGCTGAAACTGTCTGAGAAGCAGGATGGCGACAACGCACAGGTCACGGCATCCTTCAGCCTGTTTCCGGAAGGCGATGATTCCAAACGTGAAATGCTCTGGTCGCTCAAGAAGATCGACGGCAAGTGGAAGATATCGGACATCGCTTCCAAAACCAGCGACTGGACGCTCAGCGCGCTGGAATGCATGGCCGGCCAGACGCCGGAGTGAAGCGATGGCCCACCGCCGGTTCGTGGCACTGTCGGGTGTGTGCCTGCTGGCGGCTCTGAGCGGCGCCGCCGCGCAAGGCTTGTTGGGTGCGCCGCCGGCAAACGCCCCGGCCGACACCCAGCCGAGCGACAGCGCTGCACCGCCCGCAAATGCGCCGGGCGGAGCGGCAGAACCGGCCACGCCGCCGGTTGGATGGTCGCCGGCCGAAGCCGCGCCCGCCGCACCGATCCAGCCGGGCTCGCCGACCGCCGTGGTGCGGCCGTTTTACGGTCAGGTCGGGCTGGAGATCGATCCGGCCGAGCGAAGCCATTTCATCGATCCGGCCAAAACCGTGCTCGACAAGAGCGACGCCTTGCGCAAATCCGGGCAGGGCGAGTGCCTCGACCCCAACATGGCGCTCGACAATGCCGATTACGACAAGGCCGAGATAGACAAGAGCCTGAAGACGCTCGAGGCGATCAACGGTGACCAGGCCAAGGTCATCGTCGCCTTCGTCATATCGGGCAACCCGCACCGGCTGGAATGGAAATTCAAGAAGGTCGATGGCGACTGGAAGATCACGGACCTGTTGTCGGTGACCGGCGAATGGGCACTCAGCCAATATCAGTGCGAATGATGGGCGAGCTCAACCCCGCCCGCGATAGGGCGCCACCCCGGTGTCGGGGAGCCAGGCGCCTTCCGGCGGAGCGCCGGTTTGCCAGAACACATCGATCGGAATGCCGCCGCGTGGATACCAATAGCCGCCTATGCGCAACCACAGCGGCTTGGTTGCCGCCACGATGCGGCGGCCGATCATGACGGTGCAGTCTTCATGGAAGGCGCCATGGTTGCGAAACGAGGTCATGAACAGCTTGAGCGACTTCGATTCCACCAGAGCCGCATCGGGTGCGTAGTCGATGACGATATGGGCGAAGTCCGGTTGGCCGGTGACCGGGCACAGCGAGGTGAATTCCGGGCAGGTGAAGCGCACGATCGCCGGCGGCCCGTCGCCGCGCGAAAACGGTACGGTCTCCAGGACCGCTGCTTCGGGGCTTTGTGGCGTCTCGACGTGCGCACCGAGCTGGGTGAGAGTTTTGGTGTCGATCATGGGCCCAATCCTTGTCGCATGCGCCCGGAGTGCGTGCGGGACGACATGCTTGAAAACGAATTTTGCCGCTCATTAGCACAATTTGAAACCGCAGGAAGACGATGACCTCCAACGATCCGCTTCTCCAGCCCTACCAGCTCAAACATCTGACGCTGAAGAACCGGGTCATGTCGACCAGCCATGAGCCGGCCTATTCCGAGGACGGCATGCCGAAACAGCGATACCGGCTCTACCATGCCGAGAAGGCTAGGGGAGGCATGGCGCTGACCATGACCGCCGGCTCGGCGATCGTCTCGCGCGACAGCCCGGCCGCTTTCGGCAATCTGCATGTCTATGACGACAGGATCGTGCCGTGGCTGGCCGAGCTCGCCGATGCCTGCCACGAGCACGACTGCAAGGTGATGATCCAGATCACCCATCTCGGCCGCCGTACCGGCTGGAACAAGGCCGACTGGCTGCCGGTACTCTCGGCCTCGCCGGTGCGTGAGCCGGCGCATCGCGCATTCCCGAAAACCATCGAGGACTGGGACATCGAGCGCATCGTCGCCGACTATGCTTCGGCCGCCCAGCGCTGTCAGGCCGCCGGCCTGGACGGCATCGAGTTCGAATCCTACGGCCATCTGATGGACGGCTTCTGGTCGCCGGCCACCAACCATCGCGACGACGAATTCGGCGGCTCGCTCGACAACCGCCTGCGCTTCACCAACATGGTGCTTGATGCCGTGTGTGCGTCGGTCGGCGAGAAATTCGTCGTCGGCATCCGCATGGTCGCTGACGAAGATTTCGAAAAAGGCCTGTCCAAACAGGAGGGCATCGAGATCGCCAGGCGGCTGGCCAATTCCGGCAAGGTCGATTTCCTCAACATCATCCGCGGCTCGATCGAAAGCGATGCGGCGCTGACCAAGGTCATACCGGTGGCCGGCATGCGCTCGTCGCCGCATCTCGATTTCGCCGGAGAGGTGAGGGCGGCGACGAAATTCCCGACCTTCCACGCGGCGCGCATATCCGACGTGGCCACCGCACGCCACGCCATTGCCACCGGCAAGCTCGACATGGTCGGCATGACCCGCGCCCATATCGCCGATCCGCACATCATCAAAAAGGTGATGGAGGGCCGCGAGCATGAGATCCGCCCGTGCGTGGGCGCCACCTATTGTCTCGACCGCATTTATGAGGGCGGCGAAGCGCTTTGCGTCCACAATGCCGCGACTGGCCGCGAGGCCGAAATCCCGCATATCATCGTCAAGACCGAAGGACCGAAGCAGAAAATCGTGGTCATCGGAGCCGGCGCCGGCGGGCTGGAGGTTGCGCGGGTCGCAGCCGAGCGCGGCCACAAGGTGACGGTGCTTGAAGCATCGAGCCAGGCCGGCGGCCAAATTCGACTGGCGACGCAGAATCCGCGCCGCAAGGAGCTGATCGGTATCATCGACTGGCGGCTGGCTGAACTCGCCCGGCTCGGCGTCGAGATCCGCTACGACACCTGGGCGGAGAAGGACGATGTTCTGGCGCTGTCACCCGACGTGGTGGTGGTCGCCACCGGCGGCCTGCCGCAGAACCCGCCGCTGACGGCCGGCGACAATCTTGTCACCTCAAGCTGGGACATCATGGCCGGCAGCGTCAAGCCGGCCGAAAATGTACTGCTCTATGACGACAATGGCGGCCATCAGGGCATGGGCGCCGCCGAACTGATCGCCAATGCCGGCTCGAAACTCGAACTTGTCTCGCCCGAACGTTTCTTTGCCCCGGAAATGGGCGGCATGAACCATGTGCCGTACATGCGCGCCTTTCAGGAAAAGGGCGTCATCATCACCATCAACACGCGGCTGCGTTCGGTGCGCCGCGAGGGCAACCAACTGGTCGCCGAACTGGCATCGGATTTCGCCGATGGCTGGCGCGGCGAGCGCAGGGTCGACCAGGTGGTGGTCGAGCACGGTACGTTGCCGCTCGATGATCTCTATCTCTCGCTGAAGCCGCTGTCGAAGAACGGCGGTGCGGTCGACTACGAACGGCTGGTGAGCGGCGGCGACATCTTCCCCAAGCGCAATCCAGAAGGCGGCTTTGTACTGTTCCGCATCGGCGACGCGGTCGCCTCGCGCAACATCCATGCCGCCATCTACGACGGCATCAGGTTCGGCTTGCGGATCTGAAATTGGGCGTTGCGAGGATCGGTGGCGCGCGGCCGGACCTGCGTACGAGAGCCCATGTACTTCGGTCTGGCCGCGCGCCCGCACGTCATTGGCTCGTCGCCAGACAACGCACGATTCTGTGAGGGTGTGCCGCGTGGCGGCGTTCAAAACATTCTGGCGGTGGCCATGCACAGCACTGTCAGCACCAACAGCCCCCGGCAATGCGCTCGCCTCTTGTCATCTTCGCGCGCAACTGCCTTTCCGTTGCCGCATCGGCACCGGCAAGCTGCCTGCTGGCTGAGCCCACCAGCGCGCCTTGCACGCCGGCGGCGATCAGGGCCGCCACGATGCCCAGCGCCAGCACCTTCTCCATCGAGCCGAAAACACCCTCGTGAAAGAAATACCAGAGCAGTATGCCGGTCAGGAAAACCAGGCCGGCAGCGCCCATTTGCGGCCGGAAGAACCGTTCCGCCCGGATGTCCGGGTCACGGCCGACCGCGATGGTCGTGCCCGCCCAGAATACGCCTGCCATGACATGAAGACCGATAACGACGATGTAGACATACTGCATGACCGGATTTCCTCTTTAGCCTGCCATCTCTAGATAATTAGATATCGAATGGTTAGATGTCAATATATAAGTCATCCCAGTTCCATCCGTGCATGACACCGTCTAGGGTCCTGCAATGACACCCTTTGACCGCCCGCCAGTCGGCATGAATCTCGGACGAACCGCCAAGCTGGTTGCCCAGGCCTTCGATGCTGCCCTGGTCGAGGCTGGAGGTACATTGCCGATCTGGCTCACGCTGCTATCGGTCAAGTCGAGCAACCTTGCCAACCAGCGCGAGCTTGCCGGCATGATCGGTATCCAGGGCGCGACGCTGACCCATCATCTCAACGCCATGGAGGCGCAGGGCCTGCTGATGCGCCGCCGCGACCCCGTCAACCGCCGGGTTCATCTGGTCGAATTGACCGAGGCCGGAGAAGCGATGTTCGAGACACTGCGAAAGGCCGCGCTCGTCTTCGACAAGCGGCTGCGAGTGGGATTGACCGACGAGCGTCTGGCGGAGTTCGCGCAGGTGCTGGCTGTGTTGCGGGGCAATGTCGGGGGATAGAACCCGACGGACCAAGAATTTCCTTGGACTGGACTTCCCTCATCACATTTGTAACGTTCCATTGTCCGGCTGATCCTGGTGGGGAGAGGTCAGGCTCAACTCTTCTGCAAAATCTGTGCAAGAATACCGAAGCCGCTGGCTTCGGCAGCGAGAAGTCGCCGGAAAACCTAACAACGTTCGGGGGGACAAGTTGACCAAAGAAGATCTGTTCGTTCCGCGCCAGACCAACACGGCGCTTTACATCCAGCTATACGAGGCTGGATATCCGCTTGCCGATATCGCCCGGGTGCAGAAGGCGTATCGTGTGTGTTGCGCGATGTTCAACGGCCGTTATCGCAAGACGGGACGGCCTTTCATCTGCCATGCGGTGGGAGCTGCGTCGTCGGTCGCGCATTTCGACAAAAGCGTCGATCTTGTCCTCGCTGCTATGTTTCACGCCGCCTATGACGGAGGCCAGTATCCGGACGGCAAATCCAGCAGGCGAACCGATGCTCACCGCAAGTGGCTGGAGCAAAAAATTGGTCCTCGCGTCGAGGGTCTTGTCGCTCGCGTGGTCGGACTGAAATTCGACACGGGAGATCCCGAGCGCATTGTGGACAAAGGTGTGCCGACCGGCGACGAGGACATTCTGTTCCTGGCGCTTGCCCATGAGGTCGATGACCTGGCGGACGGCGGACTGGCGTTTGCGCCCAAATACGGCCAGTCGATTCGTTCGAGGGTTGCTGCCTGCGCCACTCTGGCCAGGAATCTGGGCCGCGAAAATCTTGCCGCCACCATCGAAGGTTACGGCGCCCGCTACGAGACGATGGCGTGGGCTGCTCCCCTCCAGGAGACGAAGCTGGTGGGCTTTCAGATGACGCCTAATTTGCGCACATACATCAAATTGCGTCGGCACAAGCTGCGCGGGGAATCGATCGAGGTGCTTTGACGCCTTGCCGGCCATGCGACAGCATCGGGTACCGATGCACATCCGCTGAAGAACTTGCCGTCCTCACCGGTTCAGTCGTCGTAGCCCTGGATTGCCCCAAAGGCGTAACGGCGCAGCTTCAGCGCGGCGATCAAATTGGTCAGTTTCGTCTTGCCGTCGAAGCCGTCCTGAAACATCTCGTCATGCATCAGCAAGATCAGCTTGCCGGGCTTGACGAAGCGGCCATAGCCGAACAGATGATCGATCTCGCTGACCAGATGGTCGACGCTCTGCACCGGCTCGCCGTTGTCCTTGTGCACCCATTCATGGTCCCAGCCGTAGAGATAGAAGCCTGAGGCCGCGACAAATTCGTAGTCGGGCTCTTCATGCCCCTCCTGGGCGAGGCCAAGCGAAGTGTCGTTCTTCGACATGGAGGGCAGCCTGAACACGTCGCGCCCCGGCAGCCTTGCATGCACCACGGGCTTCAAGCCGAGCACCGCGTTTGCCCGTACCATGTCGGCGACGACACCCTCGGTGTCGCCGTAGAAATGCCGGTAGTGATTGTAGGCATGGCTGTAGCTGTGGTTGCCGAGCGTCACCAGAGGAAGCTGCTTGGCGCGCTGGACGAGCGCTCTGTTGGCAGCGCTCGCCTGTGCATGCATGCCGACCATGAATAGGGTTGCAGGAACCTGCTCGGCCTCCAGCACGTCGAGGATGTTGCTTGTGCCGTTCAGCGGCCCATCGTCGAAGGTAAGATAGATGGTGCGATCGGCGCCCTGGGCGGGGGCCGCAAAGATCAGCAGTGCCGCAAGGGCAAACCGAAACGGTGTCATCAGCCCCGATATCCCTGTTGCGATCACGACAAGGCGGCCATCTTCACACGCGGTTGTCAAGGCAGCCCGGCCGTACCTATGCCAGGCTTCCTTGCAGCACCGTCAGCTTGGCCTTCTTCGGCATGCGAGCGGTCAGCCATTCCAGCGCCTTGTCGTGCGGCATCGGGAAGGCGATGGAGTAGCCCTGCACCTGGTCGCAGCCGATCGCCATCAGCGAATCGAGCTCGGCCTCGGTTTCGGCACCCTCCGCGACGATCGAGATGCCGAGGCCACGCGCCAGCTCGGTGATGGCGCGCACGATCTTCGAGTTGTCGCCATTCTCATGGATGTTCTGAACGAAGCGGCGATCGATCTTCAGCCGGTCGATCTCGTTCGGGTTGACATGGCTGAGCGAAGCATAGCCGGTGCCGAAATCATCGAGTTCGAGATGGACGCCGGCTGCCCTGATGTGGCGCAGCTTGGCGGCGATGCCTGTCTTTTCGTCGTCGAGGATGACGGATTCGACGATCTCCAGCGACAGTTTTTGCGGCGGCAGCCCAGCCTTTTCCAGCGTCTCGAACAAGAACGCATCGAAATCGTGCTCGCGCAGCTCGGTGCCGGAAACATTGACGGCAAGCCGTCCGAAGGCAATGCCGGCGCGATTCCATTTGGCCGCCTCGTTGATCGCCTTGGTGATGACGATGCGGCCGATCTCGGGCATGAAGCCGCATTTCTCGGCGACCGGGATGAATTCGCCGGGCGGGATCATGCCGCGCTCCGCATGGTTCCAGCGCACCAGCGCCTCGATGCCGCTGATCGTGCCGTTGGTCAGCGAGACCTGCGGCTGGAAATAGACCTGGAACGCCCGCTCCGCGATGGCGACCTTGATGTCGTGCTCGAGCTGCTTGCGATAATCGAGTTCGCGGCGCAGTTCCTCGGAGAAGAAGGAGAAGTTGCCACCGCCAAGCTTCTTGGCGGAATAAAGCGCCAGGTCGGCATGGACCAGCAAATCCCCAGCATTGTCGGCGTCGATCGGATAGACCGCGATGCCGGCGCTGGCGCCTGGGAGAATGGTCGTGCCCTGGAAGACGATCGGCTCGTTGATGTGCGCCAGGATGCGCCGCGCCAGCATGTTGATGTCTTCGGTGCCGCCGGCGCCGCCGAGGATCATGACGAACTCGTCGCCGCCCAGGCGCACGCACAGATCCGACGCCCGGCAGGAATCGCGCATGCGCTGTGCCGTGACGACCAGCACATAGTCGCCGGCGGCGTGGCCGAGCGTATCGTTGATCTGCTTGAATCGGTCGAGATCGAGCTGGACGACGGCAAGGCGTTCGCGACGCCGGTGCGTGCCCTTGATCAGCGTGTCGAAATGATCGGTCAGGAACGTGCGGTTGTGCAGGCCGGTGAGGCCGTCATGAACCGCGATGAAGGCCATGGAATTGCGCGCGTCGATCAGTTCATGCGTCTTGCGCAGGATGGCGTTCGACATCGGCCTGAAGATGAAGAGCGCCACCAGTATGATGACGCCGATTGTGGCGTAGAACAGCGTGCGATGGAGAGCGAGCAGCCTCTCGGAGCGGTCGTCGGCGTCGGCAGTGATGCGCTGGCCGAGCGCGGCATAACCCGACAAGGTCGCATTGGCGACTGAGGCGTCGAGATTGACGCGTTCGCCGCCGCCCTTGTAACCGCCATTGCCGCTGAATTGCGATTCATAGGCAGAGATCAGGCGGTCGCCATTGGCGATCAGCCCGACCGAGAAATAGTCGAGGTGGAAGGGCTTGGCGAAGAGGACGCTTTCGATCGACTTCGGGTCGAGCTTGGCCGGCGATTGCGGATCGGCTCCTGTCTGATGGAGCAGCAGGTCGTAGTTGGTCTCGAACTCCGCCGTTGCCTGCTTGAGCGCGCTGACCAGCGCCGGTTGCTTGTCGCGTGAACCGGCACCCGTTGCACTGGCAAGGAAGACGATGCGCTGCGACAGCGTCTTTTGTGTGCTGACGATGTCGAGCAAGGTGTGATTGTGCTGTTGGGTGGCCATCATCTGCTGCAGCAGGATGAAGGAGGCGATCACCATGGCCGCAATGATCAGCAGGGCTAGCCAATAGCCAGCCTTGATCAGCAGTATGAGCTTGCCTGAAACGGTTTGCACCGGCTGCTGCGACATTTTCGGGGGCGGCCCTCTCGCCTAAGGATTCTTGCCTAGGGATTCTTGTATGAGCACCATTGAACTGCAAACGTTAACAGGACCGGAAATCGACGGCTGTCCGGCAAGGGGCGGCCGTGGAAAGATCGCGGAATGGTTATCGGCTCGTTTAGCACCGTACCGGCATTTGAGCGGACATCGGCCAGAACCTTTGTCGTGGTGTCGTTCCTCGGCCGCGTGATGATCGACATCGGGGCCGCATCGTGCTGCTTGCCACCGATCCGGTCGTTTTTGCGATGGATTTTTCGCGCGGACGAGACGACAGTCGGCCCACATCAAACGAGGCTAGGTCATGACCGCAGCATTCCTCTCCCACATCGACAGCGAGCTCGCGGGGCTCAAATCGGCAGGCCTCTACAAGTCGGAGCGGGTGATCACTTCGACGCAGTCGGCCGAGATCGAGGTCGGCGGCGACAAGGTGTTGAATTTCTGTGCCAACAACTATCTCGGCCTCGCCGATAGCGCCGATTTGCGCAATGCTGCCAAGCAGGCGCTCGACCGCTATGGCTACGGCATGGCATCGGTGCGCTTCATCTGCGGCACGCAGGAAGAGCACAAGCAGCTCGAATCGACGATTTCCTCCTTCCTCGGCATGGAAGACACCATCCTTTACGGCTCCTGCTTCGATGCCAATGGCGGCCTGTTCGAGACGCTGCTGGGCGAGGAAGACGCCATTATTTCGGATGCCTTGAATCATGCCTCGATCATCGATGGTGTGCGGCTGTCGAAGGCCAAACGTTTCCGCTACGCCAACAACGACATGGCCGATCTCGAGGCGCGCCTGAAGGAAGCCCGGGACTGCCGCTTCCGGTTGATCGCCACCGACGGCGTGTTTTCGATGGATGGCATCATCGCCAATCTCAGGGGTGTCTGCGACCTCGCCGAGAAGTATGACGCCATGGTGATGGTCGACGACAGCCATGCCGTCGGCTTCGTCGGTCAGAACGGCCGCGGTTCGGCCGAGCATTGCGGCGTCGAGGGCAGGGTCGACATCATCACCGGGACGCTCGGCAAGGCACTTGGTGGGGCCTCCGGTGGTTACACCTCGGGCAAAAGCCAGGTGGTCGACTGGTTGCGCCAGCGCTCACGGCCGTATCTCTTTTCCAACACGCTGATGCCGGCGATCGCCGGCGCTTCGATCAAGGTGTTCGAGCTGATCAAGGACGGCGATGGGCTGCGCGACAAACTCTACGACAACGCTGCGCGGTTCCGGTCGCAAATGGGCAAGCTCGGCTTCACGCTGGCCGGAGCGGATCATCCGATCATCCCGGTGATGCTGGGCGATGCCAGCCTGGCGCAGGAGATGGCCGCGCGCATGCTGAAGCGCGGCATCTACGTCATCGGCTTCTCCTTCCCGGTGGTGCCAAAGGGGCAGGCGCGCATCCGCACGCAGATGTCGGCGGCGCATTCCAGCGCCGATATCGACCGCGCGGTGGAAGCGTTCGCCGCCGTCGGGCGCGAACTCGGCGTCATTTCCTGACAAGCCGGAATCGAAAAGCGATTCCGGAACAAGAGCTTCAAGGGACAAAAGCATGTCGAACATGATGAAAGCGCTGGTGAAGGCCAAGGCCGAACCAGGCATCTGGATGGAAGAGGTGCCGGTGCCGGAAATCGGCCCTAACGACGTGCTGATCAAGATCAAGAAGACGGCGATCTGCGGCACCGACGTGCACATCTACAATTGGGACCAGTGGGCGCAGAAGACGGTGCCGGTGCCGATGGTGACGGGCCATGAATTCGTCGGCACCGTTGCCGATTTCGGCGCAGCGGTCACCGAATACAAGGTCGGCCAGCGCGTGTCGGGCGAGGGCCACATCGTCTGCGGTCATTGCCGCAACTGTCGCGCCGGGCGAGGGCATCTGTGCCGCAACACGCTCGGCGTCGGCGTCAATCGTCCGGGCGCCTTCGGTGAGTATCTGGCTATCCCGCAGCACAACGTCGTGCCGATCCCCGATGATGTGCCGGACGAGATCGCCGCCATCTTCGATCCGTTGGGCAATGCCGTGCACACGGCACTCTCCTTCGATCTGGTCGGCGAGGACGTGCTGGTCACCGGCGCCGGGCCGATCGGCATCATGGGCGCGCTCGTCGCCCAATGCGTCGGCGCGCGAAAAGTCGTCATCACCGACATCAATCCGGTGCGGCTGGCGCTGGCGAAAAAGCTCGGCGTCCAGCATGTCGTCGACGCGTCCAAGGAAAAGCTGCGCGATGTCATGCCGGCACTCGGCATGACCGAGGGTTTTGATGTCGGCCTCGAAATGTCGGGCGCAGCCCCCGCCTTCCGCGACATGATCGACACCATGAACAACGGCGGCAAGATCGCCATTCTGGGCATCGCCCCGACCGGATTCGAGATCGACTGGAACAAGGTCATCTTCAAGATGCTGCATCTCAAGGGCATCTATGGCCGCGAGATGTTCGAGACCTGGTACAAGATGATCGCGCTGGTGCAGGGGCCGCTGGATGTTTCCGGGCTTATCACGCACCGCATCGGCATCGACGATTTCCAAGCCGGCTTCGATGCAATGCGCAGCGGCAGTTCCGGCAAGGTGGTGATGGATTGGTAGATGCCGCCCTAACGCAGAATTCTGTTTTTCATCAGCCATTTCACGGAGCGGGGCCACGCGTAGTTCGCACCCATGCGAAGATCGGTAAACCCCTCCGAAACATGTTTCCCGGTTTCGGCGTCAAGGATGCGAATGAACATAGTATGTTCTGTTCGGTTGACGCGCGTTACGACGCCAAGCAAGGCAAGCGACGCGCCGTGCTCCTTGGCAATCGGGCCTTCACAACCAGCGCAGTTGCGCAATCCGTGCGGCGCCGCAGCCTGTGTATCCCTCGCCGGCACATCAATTACTGTAAAACGCCCAGACTGGGAGAGCATGTCCTTAGCAACTTGTGCTGATTCCGACAGATAGCGCCTGTCATATTCATCCGGGGGAATTATTCCCGCCCCGGCGCTCTTGTCCTCCAATTCGAAAGGGAACACTTCGATCGACATCGGCTTTGTCTGCTGCGCCTGCGCAAATGTGCAGGTGCCTACAAGCAGCGTCACCAGGACACTTAATGTGCGAATGCTCATCGTATCCTCCTGTCGGTATGATGGGCATTATACGCGGCCTGACAACGCAAATCACGATTAAATCGAAAGCAATGCTATGCTTCGGGAGTTTCCACGCAGTCTCGCTCGAACTCCGTCGTTCAGAGTGATTGGCTTGATCTTGGACTAACTCTTGCTCGGGACCAGACTGGTCTCCAATGCAGCCAGTCCGCTGGTGATCGCCGTGCGCTCTTCAGCGCTGAGCCTTGCCAGCAAATCCCGTTCGAACGCCTTCGCCAGCGGCACCATCTCGCGATAGGCGGCAAGCCCCGTTCCGGTCAGCGACAGATGCTCGACCCGGCGATCATTCTCATCTGGCGTACGCACAAGCCAACGCCGCCGTTCGAGTTCAGCCACGGCGCGTGAAACCTTGGTCTTGTGCATAGCCGATTGCTCGCCGAGTTCGGTCGCAGTCATCGTTCCATGCTGCCCCAGCCCCGAAAGGGTGCGCCATTCCGGCCGCGTCAGGCCATGGCTGTCCTTGTATATCCTCGAAAATTCGCGGCTGACGGCGTCGGCAAGCCGGTAGAGCCGGTAGGGCAGGAAGTTTTCCAGATTGAGAATTTCAGCCGCGTCGGACGCTTCGCTCCTGATCGCCATTTTTCAAAGCCGCCATTGATGGTTACATTTTCGATGGTTACAAATGAAACCAGTTTGGTCAATTGAGATCCATTCCGGGAGGAAGCAATGGCCTTTTCCTACATGCCGGGTTTCGGCAACGATTTTGAGACCGAGACGCTGCCCGGCTCGTTGCCGCAGGGCCGGAATTCGCCGCAGCGGCCGGCCTACGGCCTCTATGCCGAGCAGCTTTCAGGCTCGCCCTTCACCGCGCCGCGCGGCACCAATGAGCGGTCCTGGCTCTACCGCATCCGGCCGAGCGTCAAGCACACCGGCCGCTTCAAGGCGGCGAGCTATCCCTTGTGGAAGAGTGCGCCCAATGTCGGCGATCATGAACTGGCGCTCGGCCAGTATCGCTGGAACCCGGTGCCGATGCCGAAGGAGCCGACCGATTTCATCGCCGGTATGCGCAGCATCACAACCGCTGGCGACGTGCTCGGGCAGACTGGCATGGCGGCGCATGTCTATGTCGCCAACACCTCGATGGCGGACGATCATTTTTTCAATGCCGACGGCGAGTTGCTGGTCGTGCCGCAGGTCGGCGCATTGCGCTTCGTCACCGAGATGGGCGTCATTAAGCTGCGGCCCGGCGAGATCGCCGTGCTGCCACGTGGTCTGGTCTTCAAGGTCGAGCTGGTCGACGCCGAAGTGCGCGGCTACGTCTGCGAGAACTACGGCGCCAAGTTGACGCTGCCCGATCGCGGCCCGATCGGCGCCAATTGCCTGGCCAACCCACGCGATTTCAAGACGCCTTACGCCTGGTTCGAGGAGAAGGAAACGCCGTGCCGGCTGATCGTGAAATGGTGCGGCAATTTCCATGTCACCGAGATCGGCCATTCGCCGCTGGATGTCGTTGCCTGGCACGGCAACTACGCGCCCTACAAATATGATCTGGCGACCTTTTCACCGGTCGGAGCGCTGCTGTTCGACCATCCCGACCCGTCGATCTTCACGGTGCTGACCGCGCCGAGCGGCGAGGAGGGCACGGCCAACATCGACTTCGTCATCTTTCCGCCGCGCTGGCTGGTGGCCGAAGATACCTTCCGGCCGCCCTGGTACCACCGCAACATCATGAGCGAGTTCATGGGACTGATCCACGGCCAGTACGACGCCAAGGAAGAAGGTTTCGTGCCCGGCGGCATCAGCCTGCACAATCTGATGCTGGCCCATGGGCCGGATGCGCCTGGCTTCGAAAAGGCCTCGCGCGCGGAGCTGAAACCGGTCAAGCTCGACAACACCATGGCCTTCATGTTCGAGACCCGATTTCCGCAGATGCTGACCCGCTACGGCGCCGAGCTCGAAACCCGGCAGGACAACTACATCGACTGCTGGGCCGACCTGAAGAAGCGTTTCAACGGCACGCCCGAGGGCGACTGGTCTTGATCACCGAGCCAATGCCGGATCGGCTGGTGCTTTTGGGCTCGAAGGGTGGCCCGGCATTGCGGCCGGGTGGTCCATGGCCGAGTTCGTCGCTGCTGCAGATCGGCGGCCGCAGCATCGTCGTCGACTGCGGCCTTGGCGTGACGCGTGGTTTGGTCGATGCCGGCATCAGCCTGAAGTCGCTCGACCTGATCTTCATCACGCATCTGCACTCCGACCATGTGCTGGAACTGGGGCCGCTGATCCACACCGCCTGGACGGCGGGCCTCGCGACGCCCGTCGGCGTGTTCGGCCCGCCCGGCACCGGTCATTACTGGCGGCGCTTTTGCCAGGCGATGGAGTTCGACATCGAGATCCGCATCGTTGACGAAGGCCGGCCGGATATTCGCGATCTGGTGTCGATCAGCGAATTCGGCGAAGGCCAGGTGGTCGCGCAGGGCGGCTTGACGGTTTCGGCGCTGCGCGTCGAGCATCCGCCGGTGACCGATTGTTTTGCGCTTCGCTTCGAGCATGGCGCCAAAAGCGTGGTGTTCTCCGGCGACACGGCCTTTTATCCGCCGCTCGCCGATTTTGCCCGAGGCGCCGACATCCTCGTCCACGAAGCCATGCTGGAAGAAGGCATCGAGCGACTGGTGGCCAGGACCGGCAATGGTGCGCGGCTCAGAGAGCATCTGCTCGCCAGCCACAGCTTTGCCGAAGAGGCCGGCAGCATCGCAAGCGATGCCGGCGTGAAGAGATTGGTGCTCAACCACCTCATTCCGGCCGACGATTCTTTGATAGGCGAGGCCGACTGGACTGCCGCCGTCAGGAAAACTTGGAACGGCGACTTGACGATCGCCCGCGACGGTCTTGTTGTGGGCTTAAGCAGCGCCAAAGCTGCAGCAGGAGAGGAAACCGCATGAAGCTTGCCACATTGAAGGACGGGACGCGCGACGGGAAACTCGTCGTCGTCTCGCGCGACCTGACACGCTTCACCGACGCCTCGTTCCTGGTTCGCACGCTGCAGGCGGCGCTCGACGACTGGCGGCGCATCGCCCCGCATCTCGCGACAATAGCGGAATCGCTTGAGAACAATGCGATGCCGGCGGAGCGCTTCCACGAACATGACGCCCATTCGCCGCTGCCGCGTGCCTATCAATGGGCCGATGGCTCGGCTTACGTGAACCATGTCGAGCTGGTGCGCAAAGCGCGCGGCGCCGAGATGCCGGCGAGCTTCTGGACCGACCCGCTGATCTACCAGGGCGGCTCGGATTCTTTCATTCCGCCACGTGATCCGATCCGCACGGCTGACGAAGCCTTCGGCATCGACATGGAGGGCGAGGTCGCTGTCATCGTCGACGATGTGCCGATGGGTGCAAGCCTCGAAGAAGCAAAGGCAGCGATCCGACTGGTCATGCTGGTCAACGACGTTACGTTGCGCGCGCTCACCGGACCGGAACTGGAGAAAGGTTTCGGTTTTTTCCAATCAAAGCCGTCCTCGGCGTTTTCGCCGGTCGCTGTGACGCCGGACGAACTGGGTGATGCCTGGGACGGCGGCAAGGTCAGCCTGCCGCTGCTTGCCGATCTCAACGGCAAGCCGTTCGGCCGCGCCAATGCCGGTATCGACATGACCTTCGACTTTCCTGCGCTGATCGTTCATGCAGCAAGGACACGGCCATTGGCCGCCGGCACGATCATCGGTTCCGGCACCGTCTCCAACAAGCTAGACGGCGGGCCGGGCAAGCCTGTCTCGGCCGGCGGCGCCGGCTATTCCTGCATCGCCGAACTGCGCATGATCGAAACCATTGTGTCGGGCGAAGCCAAAACGCCGTTCCTGCGCTTCGGCGACACGGTGCGCATCGAGATGAAGGACAAAACCGGGCATTCGATCTTCGGCGCCATCGAGCAGAAGGTCGAAAAATACGAGAGGTGAGGGCATGACGGGGGGCTATCTGCTGGCCGGTGTCTGGGCACTCGCCATACTGGCGGTCTTCATCCAGGCGATCCGGCTGAGCTATCGCATCGAGGCGCGATCGCCCGACCTGACCAACCTCAGCGGCTTTCCGCGCAAGGCGATGATGTTCCACACCATCACCAACATGGACGTCGCGCGGGACGCGGAAACGCAGAGCATACGTCGGCGTATGAACTGGTTGCTGCTGATCGTTCTTGCTGGATTTGTCGTTATGTGGGCGGGCTTGTATCTGTCGCGGTCAACCGGATGACGTGATGAGCCTGCCCGACTACCCGCGCAGCATGGCCGGCAACAATCTCTGGTCGAACGACCGACTCTACCGCGCGGTATTGTCCCTTCAGCCCGGCGAAAGAGGTCAAGCGGCTGGGCTTGGGCGATCAGGCCAATACGACGTCATAGGCTGAAAATTGCCGATCCGCGGAGACCAACGTCAGGCCTTCAATTTGGGTCTGCGCAATAAGCAGGCGGTCGAAGGGATCGCGGTGGTGAAGCGGCAGATGTTCAAGTCTCGCCGCGTGTAGTTCGTTTACGCCGAGAATCGGAATCCCGTTCGATCGCAGGATGTCCACGATGTCGCCTGTGAGCGTCACTTTGCCGAGCGATTTCTTGATGGCGATCTCGGCCACCGAGACGGCGCTGACGATCACATCCTTGCCTGTGAGAAAGATATCGCGATGATGATCCGAAAGACGTGAATCGGCGTTGAGTACCCAAAGCAGAATATGGGTATCGACCAGATATCTGCGGCTCATTTAATATACTCGTCCCATTCGGGACCGAGTTCATCAAAATCATCCGATATCCAAATCTGGCCTTTCAGGGCGCCAAGCAAGCCTTTGCTCCCACCAGCCCGAACGGGAGCGCTCAAGGTTGCGACAACCTCTCCATGTCTGGTCAGATGGATCTCTTCGCCAGCCTGGGCACGTTTCACCAATTCGGAAAGCTGAGCCTTCGCTTTTGCCATGGGGATATTCATAGACGACCTCTTATGACCAGAATTTAGGTCATAATTGGCCGGGCCGCAAGTGAGTTCGATGGCTATTCCGCCGCCTGAACCTTGATCACGCCACGCTTGATCTGGTCCTGCTCGATCGATTCGAACAGCGCGCGGAAATTGCCTTCGCCAAAACCTTCGTCGCCCTTCCTCTGGATGAACTCGAAGAAGATCGGCCCGATCACGGTTTTCGAAAAAATCTGCAGCAGGATCTTGGTCATGCCGCCGTCGACGACGCCTTCGCCGTCGATCAGGATGCCGTGCTTCTTCATCCGCTCGATCGGTTCGTCATGGCCGTTCACGCGGTCATACGACATGTCGTAGTAGGTTTCAGGCGGGCCGGGCATGAACTTCAGCCCGTTCTCGGCCAGTCTGTCGGTGGCCTCGTAGATTTCGTCGGTGCCGACGGCGATGTGCTGGATGCCTTCGCCATTGTACTTCTTCAGGTACTCGGCGATCTGGCTGGTCTCGTCCTTGGACTCGTTGAGCGGAATGCGGATCTTGCCGCAGGGCGAGGTGATGGCGCGGCTGACCAGGCCGGTGATCTTGCCGTCGATGTCGAAGAAATGGATCTGCTTGAAGCCGAACAGGTTGCGGTAGAAATCCCACCATTTGTCCATCTGGCCGCGATAGACATTGTGGGTCAGGTGATCGAGATAGTAGAAGCCGACGCCTTCCGGCCGCGGGTCGCGCGCACCCAGCCACTCAAACTCGGCGTCATAGGCCGAGCCCTTCTTGCCGTAGGTCTCGATGAAATAGAGCAGCGAGCCGCCAATGCCCACGATCGCCGGCACGTCCAGCGCCTTGTCGGCACCTTCGTAAGGTGTGGCACCCTTGGCAACGGCATGATCGAAGGCGTGTTTGGCGTCGACCACCCGCCAGGCCATCGAGGCGGCGCAAGGGCCGTGCTTGTCGACGAACTTCATCGCATGCGAGCCGGGTTCGGCATTGACGACATAGTTGATGTCGCCCTGGCGCCAGACGGTGATGTCCTTCGTGCGGTGCTTGGCCACCGCGATATAGCCCATGCGGGTGAACAGCTCAGCCAGCTTTTGCGGCTCCGGATGCGCGAATTCGACGAACTCGAACCCATCGGTGCCGGCCGGGTTGTCCTTGCTGATCCTGGCGGGCGGGGCGTCGTGCGGGAAGGGACCCATAATATTCCTCCGAAAGCTGGCCTGGCCTGAAAAGGCGATTTGACACGATGATAACGCGGAGGAGGCGCACGGTGCTTGCATTCAAACGCTTGAAATGATGATGTCATGCGTGAAGCGTGCATGATGTAAGGGAAAGCCATGGATGAGGCGCGCATTGACCAGTTCGACCGCAAGATAATGGCACTGTTGCAGGGTGATGCGCGGCTGACCAACAACGATCTTTCGGAGCGGGTGAACCTGTCGGCGTCGCAATGCTCGCGCCGCCGTCAGCGGCTGGAGGAGGACGGCTTCATCAGGGGCTATCGCGCCGTTCTCGACCGCGACAAGCTCGGTTTTTCCCTGGTCAACGTCATTTCGGTCACGCTCGCCACCCACAATCGCGACAATGCAAGGCGCTTCGGCGAACTGGTGGCGCGGCTGCCCGAAGTGCAGGAAGCGCACGCGCTGACCGGCGAGATGGACTACATCCTGAAAGTGGTGACGCCGGATCTCAAATCATTGTCGGAATTCGTCAACGGCGTGCTACTGCCGCACGAATCCGTGCAGCACGTGAAGACGGCGATCGTGCTGGAGACGCTGAAGGAAACCGGCGCGCTGCCGATTTAATCTGAGCGGATATCATTGATACGTCGGCAGGCCAGAGGGGGTGTGAAGGATCGCCAGCCTAATGACGGAAGGGCCGTTCAACCCTTCGACTGCTGGATCAGTCCATAGAGATTGGTGCAGCGGGCGCCGGAACGGCAATAGGCGAAGACCGGGCCGTCGAGTTCCTCGAGCGCTTCGGCCTGATCCTCGACATTCTCGGCCGTGATCTGGCCGCTGATCACCGGAATGTAGCGGAAGGCGAGGCCTGCGGCTTCGACCGCTGCCCCGACGGTGTCGGCAGAAGGCTGGCCCGGCTGTTCGTCATCGGGCCGGTTGCAGATGACGCTCTTGAAGCCGGCTTTCTTGATGGCGGCGACGTCTTCGGGCTGGATCTGGCCCGAAACCGAATAGTCCTCGCTGATTTCGCGGTATTCCATGGCAGCATCCTCGCAAACTGGTCAGGTGGCAGTCTTGCCACTCCCCGACATGGGCGGCAATCCGTGCCGAAGGATTTCTCTGCCAAATAGACATTGCGTGCCAGAAAATCCAACCGGGCCGATGCGGCCCGGCTGGGCAATCCTTCAAACTCAGCTGCCGAGAATAGCGCCTTTGATCTGGCGGATGTTGTTGTGCATCATGTCGATATAGGTCGCGGCCGGGCCGTCGGGCTGCGACAGCGCGTCCGAATAGAGCGTGCCGCCGACTTTGATGCCGGTTTCGCTGGCGATCTGCTCGATCAGGCGCGGGTTGGTGATGTTCTCGACGAAGATCGCAGCCGCCTTGTCCTGCTTCACCTGATTGACCAGCTTGGCAACGTCTGCGGCGGATGGTTCGGAGTCGGTCGACACCCCTTGCGGGGCGAGGAAGGTCAGGCCGTATGCATGTTCGAAATAGCCGAAGGCGTCGTGCGAGGTGATGACGACGCGCTTGCTCTCCGGGATCGAGGCAATTGCCGCTTTCACTTCACCTTCGACCGCATCAAGCTTCTTGGTGTAGGCGGCGGCATTGGTCTGATAGCTGACGCAGCCTTCCGAATCGGCCGCGCAGAAAGCCTCGGCGATGTTCTTCACATAGATCCTGGCGTTGGCAATCGACTGGAATGCGTGGGGATCGGTGACCGTCTTGCCGCCGCCGGTGCCGGCAGCTTCGGCCGCGTCGGCATCGGCGAATTCAGGCTTGAAATCGATCGGCGTCACGCCCTTGGTCAAGGTGATGATCGAGGCCTTGGTGGCACTGGCATCGACCAGCCGCTGCAGAAAGCCTTCGAAATGCAGGCCGTTGACCAGCACGATGTCGGCCTTGGCCATGGCCACCGCATCGGCCGGGCTCGGCTCGTAGACATGGGCATCGCCATCCGGCCCGACGATGGTGGTGACATCGATGCGGTCGCCGCCGACATTTTTGGCGAAATCGGCAATGACGGTGAAGCTGGCGACCACTTTCAGCGGTGCCGCGAAGGCCGACGATGCGCCAAAGGCGGTTAATGTTATAACGCTCATCGCCAGGGCGGCATGGATGGATTTCAGCATAGAGGGGTCTCCTTCTAGGGGCGGGGATCAGGCCGTTCTGTGACGGTGATGGATGATGCGTGCGCGCAGGATGCCGCGCGTGCCAAACAGGATCGAGGCGAAATAGACGACGCCGGCCGACAGGATGATGGCCGGGCCGGATGGCAGCGAGGCGTGATAGGACAAAAGCAGCCCGGCGACGCAGGATGCGAAGCCGATCAGTACGGCCAGCACGCACATCGGCTCGACGCGAACCGTCCAGAAGCGGGCGGCCGCGGCCGGCAGCATCATCAGCCCAACCGATAGAAGCGTGCCGAGCGCCTGGAAGCCGCCGACGAGGTTGAGTACGACAAGGCCGAGGAAGATGAAATGCACCGGGCTGCCGAGCCGGCTGACCGAGCGCAGGAACAGCGGGTCGAGGCATTCGGCGACCAGCGCCCGCCAGAAGATGGCGAGGCTGACCAGCGTCACCGCGACGATGCCGCCGATCAGCGTCAGGGCCTCGTCATTGAGCGCCAACACGGTGCCGAACAGCACATGCATGAGATCGACGCTGGAACCGCGGATCGACACCATCAGCACGCCGATGGCGAGCGAAATAAGGTAGAAAGCCGCCATCGAGGCGTCTTCGCGCTGGATGGTGAAGCGCGAGACGGCGCCGGCGCCGAGCGCGACGATGACGCCGGCGATCAGGCCGCCGATGGTCATCGGCAGGATCTCCAGCCCATAAAACAGGAAGCCGGCGGCCGCACCGGGCAGGATGGCATGCGCCATGGCGTCGCCCGACAGGCTCATGCGCCGCAGCATAAGGAAGACGCCGATCGGGCAGGCGCCGAGCGACAGCATCAGCGAACCGATCAACGCCCGCTGCATGAAGGCGAAATCGGCGAAGGGCGCGATGACAAGGCCGTAAAATGTGTCCATCAGGCAGCCTTCGGTCCGACGCCATGTTGGTGATCGTGATCGTGGCCATGGTGATCGTGACCATGAGCGTCCTCGCCCGGCTCGCACCAGGGTGCATTTTCTTCCCAGGCCTCGTGAAAACGGCGGGCGCGCAACAGGTTTTCAGGCTTCAGCGTTTCCCGGGTTTCGCCCCAGGCGATCGGCTGGCGGGCCAGAAGCAGCGTTTCGGGGAAATTCTGCCGCACCAGATCCAGATCGTGGACGACGACCATGATGGTGCGTTCCTCGCCATGCCAGTGCTTGATCAGCGCGATCAGGTCGCCGACCGTCTTGGCATCCACCGCGTTGAACGGCTCGTCGAGCAGGATGAGGTCGGCGTCCTGCAGCAGCACACGCGCAAATAGCGTGCGCTGCAACTGGCCGCCCGACAGCGTGTCGATCGGCCGCTTCTCGAAGCCGCCGAGGCCGACCGCCATCAGCGCCTTGCTGACGTCATCGCGATCTTCCTTGGTGTAGCGGCCAAGCAGGCCGCGCCGTGGCCACAGGCCGAGCGAAACCAGATCCACCACCCGTGCCGGAAAGGAGCGGTCGAGCTCCGATTGCTGCGGCAGATAGGCGGCACGTACACCGAGCGCGCGGATAACCTCGCCGGCCATTGGCTTCAGGACGCCGACAATGCCTTTCATCAGCGTCGATTTGCCGGAGCCGTTGGCGCCGACCACAGCGGTCAACGAGCCCTTGCGGATGGTGCCGTCGAGATGATGGATCGCCGGATGGCTGCCGTAGCCAAGCGTCAGGTCGCGGAATGTCAGGCAGGTATTTGTCATTCTGCGATCCGTAGGCGGCGAAATCCGGCTGCTGGCAGCGGCCGATTGGATATGTGATGTTATTACATTAGTCAACAAGCCAATCCGGCGGAATTGCGGCCGCAGGGTCAACTTGCCGTGTGTGCGTATCATATGCCGTTGGCCCAAGGGGATTCGACCTGGCGACCTTGCCCCAAGCCGGTCGCGACTCTAAAGAAGCGCAACCGCCACAGGAAGGAACCATCCAATGAGCATTCGTCGCATCGATGTCGGCCCGCGCATGAGCCAGATCGTCATCCATGGCAATACCGTCTATCTGGCTGGTCAGGTCGGCCAGCCAACCGGCAATGTCGCTTCGCAGACCAGGGACATCCTGGCGGCTGTCGACGAATTGCTGGCCAAGGCTGGCTCCGACAAGACCAAGATCCTGCAGGCGATCATCTGGCTGGCCGACATGAGCACCTTTGCCGAGATGAACGCTGAGTGGGACAAGTGGGTGCCGCAGGGCAACACGCCAGCCCGCGCCACCGGCGAAGCAAAGCTCGCCGCCCCGGAATATCTGGTCGAGATTATTATTACCGCTGCGATTTGAGGCGTTGAAGCTGCCAATCTCCCCCCACGTGGGGGGAGGTCAGCCTCACCCCTGCGGCCTGAACCTCGCCACCAGCGTGTGGCTCTCGGCCGCGTAGGTGAAGCGCACATGGGTGACCGGGTGCTCGGCGCTCCACGTCCGTCGCTCGACCACCAGGCAGGGCGCACCGGTTTCTATATCGAGTGCAGCCGCGATATGCCTGTCGGCGGCGACAGCACGAATCCGGTGCTCGGCTTCGCTCCACGGCACGCGGCCAATCAGCCATGGTCCTGGTGCGGTGGCCACGAATTCCTCGTCCGCTGCCTCGGGCACGGCGGTGAGATTGATCAGCCGCTGTTCATGCGCGAACGGCCGCTCGCCGGCGAAATGACCGCACTCCAGCGCCAGCACCGGTCCGGCCACGCCGAGTTCCAGCAGCGCGCGATCCCCGGCGCTGCTGCGCCTTTTGTGTCGGGCGACGCGCTCGTAGCGATAGGGCAGGCCGAGCGCTTCGACCTCGATGCGGATATCGTGGATTTCCAGCACCGCGGCCTGCGACTGCGGCCGGCGCACAAAGCTGCCTGAGCGGCGGCGGCGCTCGATCAGTCCGGCCTTGGCAAGCTGCGACAGCGCCTTGTTCACCGTCATGCGCGAGCAATTGTATTGCACGCTCAACTCATGCTCGAACGGGATGCGATGACCGGGCGCCCAGGCGCCGGACAGGATTTTCTCGCTGATGTAGGAGAGGATGCGCTGGTGCAGCGAGCCGCCGCCTTCCGCCTCCACAGTGCCGGCCATGCTCATGCCGAAAGCGCCGTCATCACGTTGCGAAAACGCTCAGCGATGGCCTCTCGCTTCACATGCCTGCCGCCGCTGACCTGTTTGCGGCCATGCACCCAGACGCAGTCGACCTTGCTGCCATTGGCGAAGATCCAGGCGTCGAGGATCGCGTCGCCACTCTTGCCGGCCAGCGAGGGATTTTGGGGATCGAGCGAGACAAGATCGGCGGATGCGCCGGCGGCGATCGCGGAAGCACCGGCGCCAAGCGCGACGCAGCCACCGTCGAGCGCGGCGTCGAACAGTGCGCGGCCGGTCGAGCCGCCGGCGACCGCCAGCACATTGCGGGCGCGGTGGGCGAGGCGCTGCGAATATTCGAGCTGGCGCAACTCGTCGGGCAGGCCGATGAGCACATTGGAATCGGAGCCGACGCCATAGCGGCCGCCATGTTCCCTGAACAGCGGCGCGGCAAAAGTGCCGTCACCGAGATTGGCCTCGGTGATCGGGCACAGGCCGGCGATGGCACCGCTTTTGGCCATGGCAACGGTTTCAGCATCGGTCATGTGGGTGGCGTGGATCAGGCACCAGCGCTTGTCGACTTTGGCATTGGCCAGCAGAAATTCGACCGGCCGCGCGCCCGACCAGGCAAGGCAATCCTCGACTTCTTTCACCTGCTCGGCAATGTGGATGTGGATCGGCCCGTCCGGCGCTAGGGCAGTCACGTCAATCAGTTCTTCCGGTGTCGCGGCGCGAAGGCTGTGCGGAGCGACGCCGACAACAGCCTGATCCAACGCGCGAACCGATTCGCGGCATTTCTCAACAAGCCGGGAAAACCTGCCCACATCGTTGATGAATCGGCGCTGGCCTTCGTTTGGTGCGGCACCGCCGAAAGACGAGTGCGCATAAAACACCGGCAAAAGCGTCAGGCCGATGCCTGCCTCGCCGGCCGCGGCCGCAATGCGCTCGGCCATCTCGGCGAGGTTGGCGTAGGGTTTTCCGTCGCGGTCGTGATGCAGATAGTGAAATTCGCCGACACGCGAAAACCCGGCCTCCAGCATCTCGACATAGAGTTGTGCGGCAACCGCCTCGACCTGATCGGGCGTCATCGACAGGGCGAAACGGTACATCACCTCGCGCCAGCTCCAGAAACTGTCGGCGGAGGGGCCGCGAAGTTCGGCAAGGCCGGCCATGCCGCGCTGGAAGGCGTGGCTGTGCAAATTGGGCATGCCGGGCAACAGGATCGCGTGACGTTCGTCGCCGGCTGCCGCAGCAGCGCCAGGCTGAACGGCTGTGATGCGTCCCTCGGCCAGGGTAAGCCGCACATTTTCGCGCCAGCCATCGGGAAGGAGCGCCTGTTCCGCAAAGATCGCTGCCACTTTTCTCTCCGGTTCTCTGTGTCTCATGCGATGAAGGCACTTGCAGTGCGTTTCAATATGTATATACATAATCGTCATCGATTGAAACGGAAAAGATGATGGCTGCAAAGAGCAAAAGCCGGGCTGGGGATCTTCGTCTGTGGCGCAATGCGCGGCTGACGACAATGGCCGACGGGTCTGCCGGACTTGGCGTCGTCGAACATGGCGCGGTCGCTGCGCGTGACGGCCGCATTGTTTATGCCGGCCCCGAGTCGGAGCTGCCCCCGACACTTGCCCAGGGCGCCGAGACGGTTGATTGCGAGGGCCGCTGGATCACACCCGGCCTGATCGACTGCCACACCCATCTGGTCCATGCCGGCAACCGCGCCAACGAATTCGAGATGCGGCTGGCCGGCGCCACTTATGAAGAGGTCGCCCGGGCTGGTGGCGGCATAGTCTCCTCGGTCAAGTCGCTGCGCGCCGCCAGCGAGAGCGAACTGGTCACCCAATCACTGCCACGCCTCGATGCGCTGATCGCCGAGGGCGTAACGACCGTGGAGGTAAAATCAGGCTACGGCCTGGACCTCGAAAACGAGAAGAAGTCGCTGCGTGCCGCACGGCGGCTGGGCAACCAGCGGCCGGTGACGATCCGCACGACCTTCCTCGGCGCCCACGCGCTGCCGCCGGAAGCCAAGGGTGACAAGGACGCCTTTATCGATCTGGTCGCCAGGGAAATTCTCCCGGCGGTTGCCGCCGAGGGGCTGGCCGATGCCGTCGACGGTTTCTGCGAGGGCATCGCCTTTTCGCCGGAACAGATGGCGCGCGTCTTCGATGCTGCAAAGGCGGCCGGCCTGCCGGTCAAGCTTCATGCCGACCAACTGTCCAATTTGCATGGCGCCGAACTCGCCGCCCGTTACGGTGCGCTGTCGGCCGACCATCTCGAATACACCGATGAGGCAGGTGCAGCGGCAATGGCCAAGGCCGGAACCGTGGCGACGATCCTGCCCGGCGCCTACTATTTCATTCGCGAAACCAAGAAGCCGCCGATCGGCCTGTTTCGCCAGCACGGCGTCAGGATGGCTGTAGCCACCGACAACAATCCCGGCACTTCGCCGCTGACCTCACTGCTTCTGACCATGAACATGGCCGCGACCCTGTTCGGCCTGACCGTCGATGAATGCATTGCCGGCGTCACCCGGGAGGCGGCCCGCGCGCTTGGTTTGCTGGGAGAAACCGGCACGCTGGAAGCCGGAAAATCCGCCGACCTGGCGATCTGGAACATCGAGCGCCCCGCCGAACTCGTCTATCGCATGGGCTTCAACCCGCTGCATGCCCGCATCTGGAGAGGACAATGACCGAACTGACCCTGAAGCCCGGCAATGCGACGCTGGCCGACTGGCGCGCCATCTATCGTGGCGCCGTGCCCAAGCTGGACGATGCCTGCCGGCCGAAAATCAAGGCGAGCGCCGAGGCCGTCGCTAGGATAGTTGCCAAGGGCGAGCCGGTCTATGGCATCAACACCGGCTTCGGCAAACTGGCCAGCGTCCGCATCCCGGCCGAGGATCTCGAGACCTTGCAGCGCAACATCGTCCTGTCGCACGCCGCCGGCGTCGGCGAGCCGATGCCGGTTGCCGTTTGCCGGCTGATGATGGCGCTGAAGCTCGCCAGCCTGGCGCAGGGCGCGTCGGGTGTGCGGCCGCAAACCATCGAGTTGCTGGAAGCGATGCTGGCCAACGACGTCATCCCGGTGGTGCCGGCGCAAGGTTCGGTCGGCGCCTCCGGCGACCTTGCCCCGCTATCGCACATGACGGCGGTGATGATCGGCGTCGGCGAATGTTTTACCCCACATGGCCGTTTCCCGGCCAAGGTCGCCTTCGTCTCGCATGGCCTGGAACCGGTGACACTGGGCGCCAAGGAGGGCCTGGCGCTGCTCAACGGCACCCAGTTTTCGACCGCCTATGCGCTGGCCGCCTTGTTCGAGGCCGAAGTGCTCTACCAATCGGCGCTGGTCGCCGGTGCCCTGTCGACCGACGCGGCAAAAGGCTCCGACGCCCCCTTCGATCCGCGCATCCATGTGCTGAGAAAGCATCCCGGGCAGGTCGAGACGGCCGACGCCCTGCGCAATCTGATGGCCGGCAGCGCCATCCGTGAATCGCACCGGGTTGGCGACGAACGCGTGCAGGATCCCTATTGCCTCCGCTGCCAGCCGCAGGTGATGGGCGCTGCACTCACCGTGCTGCGCCAGGCGGCCGACACGCTGGGCACCGAAGCCAACGGCGTCACCGACAATCCGCTGATCTTCGCCGAGGATGACACCGCGCTTTCCGGCGGCAATTTCCACGCCGAGCCGGTGGCCTTCGCCGCCGACATGATCGCGCTCGCCGTCTGCGAGATCGGCTCGCTGTCGGAGCGCCGCATCGCCATGCTTGTCGATCCGGCACTTTCCGGCATGCCGGCCTTCCTGACGCCCAAGCCCGGCCTGAACTCCGGCTTCATGATCCCGCAGGTGACGGCGGCGGCGCTCGTTTCCGAAAACAAGCAGAAAGCCTATCCGGCATCAGTCGATTCGATCCCCACCTCGGCCAACCAGGAGGACCATGTTTCGATGGCCGCGCACGGCGCGCGCCGGCTGATCGGCATGGTCGAGAACGCCACCGCGGTGATCGGCATCGAACTGCTGGCCGCGGCCCAAGGCTGCGATTTCCACGCGCCGCTGGCCTCGAGCGACGCCCTGGAGGCGGTGCGCAGGCTGGTGCGGGCCGAAGTGCCGCATCTCGACAATGACCGCCATTTCCACCCCGATATGGAAAAAGCCATCGCCATGGTGCGCAGCGGTGCGGCCATCGAGGCCGCCGGCGGTGTGGCTCTGCCGTCGATTTCCGGAGCGGTGTGATGGCAAGCGCGCCCTGGCTGACGGTCACGCCCGGCACAGCCCCGTTGCTGGTGTCGATACCACACACCGGCATCGACCTCGCCGGCCTTGAGAATCGGCTGGTCTCACCCTGGCTCGGCCGCCGCGACTGCGATTGGTGGATCGATAATCTCTATGACTTTGCCGCCGGCCTCGGGGCGACGGTGGTGCACACCGCGATCTCCCGCACCGTCATCGACGTCAACCGCGATCCCTCCGGCGCCTCGCTTTACCCCGGCCAGGCGACGACGGGCCTTTGCCCGACCGAGACCTTCGATGGCGATCCGCTCTATCGCGAGGGCGAAGAACCGGGGCCGTCGGAGATCGACGAGCGTCGCGAGGAATTCTTCGTGCCGTACCATGCCGCCTTGCAGGCCGAGATCGGCCGGTTGCGCGGGCTACACGAAAAGATCGTGCTCTATGACTGCCACTCGATCCGTTCAGTGCTGCCGCGCCTGTTTGAAGGCACGCTGCCGGTTTTCAATCTCGGCACCAATGACGGCAGGAGCGCCGATCCGACGCTGCAGGCGATGGTCGGCCAGATCATGGCCGAAACCGGTGAAACCTTTGTCATCAACGGCCGCTTCAAGGGCGGCTGGATCACACGCCATTTCGGCCAGCCGCAACAAGGCGTGCACGCACTGCAGATGGAACTCTCCAACCGCATCTATATGCGCGAGCCCGATGGCAAGGGCACGCCGGACAATTGGCCGGTGCCCTATGACGCCGAGTTCGCAGCACCGATCCGCGCCACCCTGCGGAAAATCCTCGAGACCGCGACATCCTGGGCGCGCGTCTGACATCAGATCCTCTTATGGAGTGACGCCATGAACAATCCTCGCCACAACATCCGCGAAGTCCGCAGCCCGCGCGGCACCGAAATCAGCGCGCGCTCCTGGCTGACGGAAGCGCCGCTGCGCATGCTGATGAACAATCTCGACCCGGATGTTGCTGAAAATCCCAACGAACTGGTCGTCTATGGCGGCATCGGCCGGGCGGCGCGCACCTGGAACGATTTCGACCGCATCGTCGCCTCCTTGAGGACGCTGGCCGATGACGAGACTTTGCTGGTCCAGTCGGGCAAGCCGGTCGGCGTCTTCCGCACCCATCCGGACGCCCCGCGTGTGCTGATCGCCAACTCCAATTTGGTGCCGCACTGGGCGAATTGGGAAAAGTTCAACGAGCTCGATAAGAAGGGCCTGATGATGTACGGCCAGATGACGGCCGGCTCGTGGATCTACATCGGCACGCAAGGCATCGTGCAAGGCACCTACGAGACCTTCGTCGAGGCCGGTCGCCAGCACTATGGCGGCAATCTCAAGGGAAAATGGATCCTGACCGGCGGCCTCGGCGGCATGGGTGGCGCCCAGCCGCTCGCCGCCGTCATGGCCGGCGCCTGCTGTCTCGCCATCGAATGTAACCCGGACTCGATCGATTTTCGCCTGCGCACCCGCTACGTCGACGAGCGCGCCGAGACGCTCGACGAGGCGCTGGAAAAGATCGAACGCTGGACCAAGGCCGGCGAGGCGAAGTCGGTCGGACTGCTTGGCAATACGGCCGAGATCGTCCCGGAGATGTTCAGGCGTGGCATTCGCCCCGATATGGTCACCGACCAGACCTCGGCGCATGATCCCATCAATGGCTATCTGCCGAAGGGCTGGACGATGGCCGAGTGGCGCGAGAAGCGCGTCAGCGACCCCAAGGCGGTCGAGAAGGCGGCCCGCGCTTCCATGCGCGAACATGTCGAGGCGATGGTGGCGTTCTGGAACGCCGGCGTGCCGACGCTCGACTATGGCAACAACATCCGCCAGGTGGCCAAGGAGGAGGGGTTCGAGAACGCCTTTGCCTTCCCCGGCTTCGTGCCGGCCTATATCCGTCCGCTGTTCTGCCGCGGCATAGGTCCCTTCCGATGGGCGGCTCTGTCGGGCGATCCGGAAGATATCTACAAGACCGACGCCAAGGTGCGCGAACTGACGCCCGGCAACACCCACCTGCACAACTGGTTGGACATGGCGCGCGAGCGCATCGCCTTCCAGGGTCTGCCGGCGCGCATCTGCTGGGTCGGCCTTGGCGACCGCCACAGGCTCGGCCTCGCCTTCAATGAAATGGTGGCCAAGGGTGAGCTGAAGGCGCCTGTCGTCATCGGTCGCGATCACCTCGATTCCGGCTCGGTCGCCTCGCCGAACCGCGAAACGGAATCGATGAAGGACGGATCGGACGCGGTATCCGACTGGCCGCTGCTCAACGCGCTGCTCAACACGGCGTCGGGCGCCACCTGGGTGTCGCTGCACCATGGCGGCGGCGTCGGCATGGGTTTCTCGCAGCACGCCGGCATGGTCATCGTCGCCGACGGCACGCGCGAAGCCGCCAGGCGCCTGGAGCGGGTGTTGTGGAACGACCCGGCGACCGGTGTCATGCGCCACGCCGATGCCGGCTACGAAATCGCCGTCGAATGCGCCAAGGAGCACCAGCTCAACCTGCCCGGCATTCTCGGGTGAGAAACGTCCGGCCGCAGGCAGGCGAAAAGCCGCGGAATCGGCTTTTCGAGTTTCGAACGCCCGTAACCATAGCGGAGGGCTAGGTATGCGCATCCTGCGGGCAGCCGAATACCGGTCGATGCCGTGGAAGAACGGCGGCGGCGTGACGACGGAAATCGCCGTCTCGCCGCCCGGTGCCGGGCTAAACGATTTCGACTGGCGCGTGTCGATGGCCCGTGTCGAATCGAGCGGTCCGTTCTCGCAATTCGCCGGCATCGATCGCACCCTTGCCGTGCTCGAAGGCGAGGGCATCGTCCTCGAGATTGCCGGCTACCCGCCGAGATCTATAAACAGGACGACCGCCCTGTTTTCTTTCCCGGCCGACGTGCAGACCTCGGCCGCGCTGATCGGCGGACCGATCACAGATCTCAATGTCATGACCCGCCGAAGCCGGATGACGCATTCGGTCGAACGCCTGGTGATTTCGGCCCCCGTGGAAATCCGGACTGAAGCCGGCACAACGCTCATCCTGTGCTTGGACGGCGACATCAGTGTGCCCGCCGCTGAACCGGTTCGCCTCGGGCCGCTTGACACGCTGCTGTCCGGGCCGGTCAGCACCGGCCTGCTTGTCCAACCCGCCCATGAGGCAACGCTGTACGTGATCCGGATCCGCGCCATCGCCGGCAACGATTAACGCTTGTTTCCAAACATGATCGCGGTACCGGCGAAATATAGCGTAAGCTGCTGGCGGCATCACGAAAAAGCCTGAATCCTCTCCGCCGATCTGGCTGGCGGGAAGTGGGGTGCTTGTCTTTGAGTTTTGCTGAGAGACGACGCCCTGTCGTGGTGCGGAAACAAACTTTCGGCAAGTGGGGTTTATGCAACCAATTGCATTTGAACCGGTTTTAGGGCCATTGCCGTGGCGGTGACGCCGCTCAGTGCCCGCTTACGGAATTTTCAATGAATATTCAGACGAATCCTGCCCAAATCGAGAAGACAAGCGCGAGCTTCCCGGCCATCACCGAAGAGCCGATCCGCTCCAATTACCTGCCCGAAGAGCGCCTTCGGCTGCTCGGTGAAAGCCTGGCGAAAGGCGACCTCACAGATCTGTTCGGGCTGACGCCCTTCGATTTTCAGGCCCGTATCCGCGACAGCGCCAAGAAGATTTTGGAAGTCTACCGGTCGACCAATGCGGCGCAGGCGAGGGGCGAGACGATCACGCCGGCGGCACAATGGCTGCTCGACAACAATTACCTGGTCGAAGAGACCATTTTCCAGGTCAAGCGCGACCTGCCGCGCCGCTTCTATCGCCAGCTGCCGACCTTGAAACTGCCTGACGGCGGCAGCGTGCCGCGCGCGCTGGCGCTGGCCTGGACCTATGTCGCACATTCGGACAGTTCCGTTTCGGCGACGATGTTCAAGTCCATCGTCCAGGGTTTTCAGTCGGTCGAGCCGCTGAAGATCGGCGAACTCTGGGCGCTGCCTTCGCTGTTGCGCTTCGTGCTGATCGAAAATCTGCGCCGGCTGGCGGTCAGGGTCAATCGAACCCGTCAGATGCGTCAGATCGCCAACGATGTGGCAGACAAGGTCCTGGCCACCGACGACAGCGCCGACCGGCAGTCGATCCTGTCCAATTTCAGCGCACACGCACAGGACACCACCTTCGCCACCCAGCTGCTCTATCGCCTGCGCGATGGCTCGCAGAATGCCGGCAAGGCTCTGGAATGGCTGGAAGGCGAGCTCGAAAAGACCGGCTCCGATGCCGAGGAAATCATCATTTCCGAACATCACACGTTGTCCAGCGGCAATGTGACGACGGGCAACATCATTCGTGGCCTGCGCCTCATCAACGACGTCGATTGGACCGTGTGGTTCGAAGGCGTCAGCCGCATCGACACCGTGCTGCGCGAGCGCACCGATTTCGCCGCGCTCGACTTCTTCTCGCGCGACCAGTACCGGACCGCGATCGAGGAATTGGCGCGCCGCTCGAACCTTTCGGAATATCGCGTCGCCGAGAAGGCCATCGAGCTGGCCGGCCACGCCGCCAGCGATGGCGACGGCGACGTCGTTTTAACCGGGTCCGCCCACACCGATGTCGGCTTCTTTCTCGTCGGCCCACGCCGGCTCGAGCTGGAGAAGGCGATCGGCTATCGACCCACCATCAGCCAGACAGTCAAGCGTGCCTTCCGCAAGACCGGCTGGCTCGGCATCGTCGTACCCGTGTTTGCGCTGACGGCGCTGCTTCTCGTCCTCTCCGGCAACGCACTCGCCAATCTCGGCCTGTCGGTGCCCTCGATCGTCCTGATGCTGGCGCTTTTTGCCGTGCCGGCCAGCGAGGGCGCGCTCGCCTTCTTCAACACGGTCGTTTCGCTGTTCCTGAAACCGACGCGCCTCGTCGGCTACGATTACCGGCACGGCGTGCCGCCCGAGGCGCGCACGCTGGTGGTGGTTCCGTCGCTGATCGGCTCGCGCGACGATGTCGAGGAAAACATCCGCAATATCGAGGTGCATCATCTCGCCAACACGGCCGAAGAAATTCACTTCGCGCTGCTGTCGGACTGGCCGGACTCGAAGACCGAGATCGATGCTGCCGACACCGAAATCCTCGAATTCGCGCGTGCCGAGATCGCTCGTCTCAACGCACGCTATCCCTCCGAAGGCGCGCCGCGTTTCTACGTCCTACACCGGCGCCGGCTGTTCAATGCGGCGCAAGGGTCGTGGATGGGCTGGGAGCGCAAGCGCGGCAAGCTGCATGAACTCGACCTTCTGCTGCGCGGCGACAGCGACACCACGTTCCTGCCGCTCGACGTGCCGCTGCCGGAGAACGTCGTCCACGTGATGACGCTCGATGCCGACACGCGCACCACCCGTGACGCGGTCGCCACCCTCGTAGGCAAGCTCTGCCACCCGCTCAACCGGCCGCATTTCGATGCCAGCAAGCGCGTCGTCACCGCCGGCTACGCGATCCTGCAGCCGCGCATCACCGCGTCGCTGACATCAGGCGACGATGCGTCGTTCTTCCAGCGGGTGTTTTCGGCCAATCGCGGCCTCGACCCTTATGTCTTTGCCGTGTCCGATCTCTATCAGGACGTCTTCGGCGACGGGTCCTTCACCGGCAAGGGCCTCTATCACGTCGACGCCTTCGAGGCCGCCCTGCAGGGCCGCATCGAGGAAAACACCATCCTCAGCCATGATCTGCTGGAGGGCGCGCTGGCGAGATCGGCGCTGGTCACCGATGTCGAACTGGTCGAGGACTATCCGACCCGCTACTCGGTCGACGCCTCGCGCCACCATCGCTGGGCGCGCGGCGACTGGCAGTTGCTCGGCTTCATGCTCGATCCGCGCTCCGGCGTGCCTGCGCTGTCGCGCTGGAAGATGATCGACAATCTGCGCCGCTCGCTGACGCCGATCTTCTGGGTGATGGCGGCGATTGCCGGCTGGACGCTGCTGCCCTTCACACAGGCCGCGCAATGGCAGGCCCTGCTGATCCTCAGCCTGTTCATGGCGCCGACATTCGACATCGTCAACGCCATCCTGCCCAAGAGCGGCGACCAGACGCCACGCGGCCATTTCTCGGCCCTGGCACGCGACGTCGCCTTCGGCACCGCCATGGTGGCGCTGAAGATCGTCCTGATGGCGCACAACGCCTGGATGATGGGCGATGCCATCGTGCGCACGCTCTATCGGTTGTTCGTCAGCCGCCAGAACCTTTTGGAATGGCGCACCGCCTCGCAGGCGCACAAGGCGGGCGACAACGATGTCGGGTCGTATTACGGCATGATGTATGGCGCCGTGATCATCGGCTTCGTCGGCCTTGCCATTCCGGTGCTGGCCGATTCGACCGGCGCCTTCGTTGCCTTCTTCTTCGCGCTGTTCTGGATTGGCTCGCCCGCCATCGCCAGCTGGATCAGCCGTTCGGCTGAAACCGAGGATCGCTTGCGCATATCGCAGGCCGATATCCATACGTTGCGCACGGTGGCGCGGCGCACATGGCATTATTTCGAAAGCTTCGTGACGGCAGAGCATCACCATCTGCCGCCCGACAATTTCCAGGAAAGCCCGGCACCGGTGGTGGCGCCTCGTACTTCGCCCACCAATATCGGCGTCTACCTGCTGTCCGTCGTTTCCGCCCGCGACTTCGGCTGGATCAGCCTGTCCGACGCCATCACCCGCATCGACGCCACCATGGCCACGATCGAGGGCATGCCGCGTGAGCGCGGTCACCTCTTCAACTGGTACGACACCACGACGCTGAAGCCGCTTTATCCGCTCTACATCTCGGCTGTCGACAGCGGCAACCTCGCCGGCCATCTGGTGGCGGTGGCGGCGGCCTGCGCCGAATGGGCGGAGGCGCCCTCCGTGCACCTCCAGGGCGATTTCGAAGGCATTCTCGACACGGTCACCATCCTCAGCGAAAGCCTCGATGATCTGCCCGACGACCGCCGTCAGTTGCGCCCGCTGCGCCAGCGCCTCGCCGACCGTCTCGACGGCATGCGGCGCGCTGTCGACACCATCAAGGCGCAGCCCGAAATGGCGTCGATCCGCACCATCAACCTGGCCGTGCTGGCAGGCGAAATCCGCAAATTGGCCACCGCCATCCATACCGAGGCGGTGTCGCCCCAAAGCGACGTCATCGTCGACTGGGCGGCAAGGCTGGAAGCCACCTGCGAAGCGCACGTCCATGACGCGCACAGCGACGACAATGCCGTCGAGGCGCTGCGTGCCAAGCTGCTCACCTTACGCGAGCGCACCCGCCGCTATGCCTTCGAGATGGATTTCTCCTTCCTGATGCGGCCGGAGCGCAAGCTGCTGTCGATCGGCTACCGGGTCGAGGAACACCAGCTCGACGAAAGCTGCTACGACCTTCTGGCTTCCGAAGCGCGGCTGACCAGCCTGTTCGCCATCGCCAAGGGCGATCTGCCGACCGAGCACTGGTTCAGGCTTGGCCGGCCGATCGTCGAAATCGGTTTCCAGGGCGCGCTGATGTCCTGGTCCGGCTCGATGTTCGAATATCTGATGCCGCCGCTGGTGATGAAGGAGCCGCAGGGCTCGATCCTCAACCAGACCAGCAAGCTGATCATCAAACGCCAGATCCAGTATGGCCGCCAGAAGAACGTGCCGTGGGGCATTTCGGAGGCCGCCTACAATGCCCGCGACCGCGAACTGACCTACCAATATACCAATTTCGGCGTTCCAGGCCTCGGGCTGAAGCGCGGTCTTGGCCAGAACACGGTGATCGCGCCTTACGCCACCATACTGGCGGCCCAGTTCAATCCGCGTGAAGCCGTGCTGAATCTCGCCCGATTGCGGGAGATCGGGGCGCTCGGCCGCCACGGCTACTACGATGCCGTCGACTTCACGCCGCAACGCGTGCCGGAAGGCACGGACCATGTCGTCGTCCAGAATTATATGGCCCACCATTCGGGCATGTCGATCGCGGCGGTTGCCGACGCCATCTTCGAAGGTCGCATGCGCGACCGCTTCCACAGCGATCCGGTCATCGAATCGGCCGAACTCTTGCTGCAGGAGAGGGCGCCGCGCGACATCCCGACCGCGACCGTCAGGACCGAGGCCGACGAACGCTCCAAGGACGAGACCGAAGTCGACAGCCCCGACACCCGCATCGTGCTCAATCCGCTGCAGTCGCTGCGGTCGACCAACGTCATGTCGAACGGCCGCTATTCGGTGATGGTCAGCGCGACCGGCTCGGGCTACAGCCGCTGGGGCGATCTCTCCGTCACCCGCTGGCAGCCGGATCCGACCGAGGACCGGCTCGGCTCCTACATCTTCCTGCGTGACGCCGGCACCGGCGACTGGTGGTCGGCTACAGCCGAACCGAAGCGAGCCGCCGAGGAAAAGGCGCAGACCTTGTTCTCCGACGACAAGGCGAGCTTCGTCAAATCGGTGGGCACGTTGCGCTCCGAGGTCGAATGCATCGTCATCTCGGAAGGCAATGGCGAGGGCCGTCGGGTCACGCTCTACAATGACGGTCCGTCCGACCGTCACATCGAAGTGACGTCCTTTGCCGAACTGGTGCTCGGCCTGGAGGCGTCCGACAACGCGCATCCGGCCTTCTCGAAGATGTTCGTGGAAACCGAAATCTCTGCGAACAACGCGGCGATCTTCGCCACGCGGCGCAAGCGCGAGACCAGCGAGCCCGATATCGCCATGGTGCATTTCGTCACCGATCCGTCCGGATCGGCGCGCGACGCCGAGGCCGAGACCGACAGGCGCGCCTTCATCGGCCGTGGCCGCACCATCGTCGACGCAGCCGCTTTCGACCCGGGCGCCAGGCTGGGCGGCCACTCAGGCTTTACGCTCGATCCCGTCGCCTCGCTGCGCCGCCAGGTGCGCGTGCCGGCCAACAAGAAGATATCGCTGACCTTCTGGACGGTTGTCGGCGCCGGCCGTGCCGAACTGGACGAAGCCATCGCCCGCCTCGACCATCCGGAGAGCTTTGCCCGCCAGGCCATGCTTGCCTGGACGCGCAGCCAGGTGCAGACCCGCCACATGGGCCTCAGCCTGACCGATGCCGCCAATGTGCAGAAGCTGGCGCGCTATCTGATCTATCCGGATCCGTTCCTGCGTCTTCCCGCCGAATCCATCGCCTCGGGGCTGGGCAAGCAGTCGAGCCTGTGGCCGACAAGCATTTCCGGCGATTTCCCGATCTTCCTGGTCAGGATCGGCGATGTCGCCGATCTCGAAATCGTCGCTCAGGCGCTGCGGTTCCAGGAATATATGCGCACCCGCGGCATGATGATCGACTTCGTCGTCGTCAACGAGCAGGCGTCCTCCTATGTCCAGGACCTGCAGCGGGCGGTCGAGACGCTGTGCGAAAACAGCCGTCTGCGCGGCAAGGAGCTCGGGCCGCGCCAGCACATTTTCGCGGTGCGCCGCGATCTTATGGACGAGACCACCTACAAGACGCTGCTCGCCGTCGCCCGCGTCGTCCTGCACACGCGCAACGGCACCATCTTCGACCAGATCGAGCGCGCCGAGGCGGCGGCCCTGCAGGCGCGGGATGCTCTGGCAACGTTGCCGATTCCGCGTGAATTGCCGTCGCCGACACCCACGACGCATACTCCTGCCTCGCAGGCGGTGGCCAATGTCAGCGCCGATGGCAGCGGACTCAGCCAATGGAACGGCTTTGGCGGTTTCGACGGCGACGGACGGCACTATGTCGTGCGCCTGGCCGGGCGGCGCACGACGCCGCAGCCGTGGATCAACGTCGTCTCCAACGCCTCGTTCGGGTTCCACACCTCCGCCGAGGGCGCAGCCTTCACCTGGAGCCGAAACAGCCGCGACTACCAATTGACGCCGTGGTCGAATGATCCGGTCTCGAACCGCCCGGGCGAGGGCCTCTATATCTACGATCAGGCCAGCGGCAAGGCATTCTCGCCGCTCGCCGCCATGGTGCGCGATCCCTCGATGACCTACGAGGCCTGGCACGGCCAGGGTTTCTCGACCTTCCGCTCGAAGCGCGGACCGTTGTCGATGGACCTTACCCATGTCGTCGATCCGGTCGATTCCCTGAAAATCTCGCGGCTGCGCATCCAGAATTCCGGCTCGGTGCCGGCGCGGCTGCGTGTCTATGCCTATGCCGAATGGGTGCTCGGCGGGCATCGGTCGCGCACTGCGGCAACCATCGTCCCGTCGCGGGATGCCGCCAGTGGGGCGCTGCTCGCACAAAACCCCTACGGGCTGGATTTCGGCGAGCGGGTTGCGTTCCTGGCGGCCGACGGCGGCGTCCATTCGGTGACGACAGACCGATCGGAGTTCCTGGGCCGGCATGGCTCCAGCGAGCTACCGCAGGCGGTGCTGAGCGGTGCGGCGCTGTCTGGCCGTGTCGAGGCCGGCGACGATCCGTGCGCGGCGATTGCCCGCGACGTCGAGATCCCGGCAGGCGGCGACGTGACGCTGCTCTGGCTGCTCGGCGACGCCGAGTCGGTCGAGGAGGCGAGCGCGCTGGTGCAGGAGCATCGGGCCAAGGACTTCGACCAGCGATTGGCCGACAATGAGCGCGAATGGCGCGGCTTCCTCGACACCATCCAGGTCGAGACGCCCGACAAGGCGCTCGACGCCATGGTCAACCACTGGCTTCCCTATCAAAGCCTGGCCTGCCGCATCCGCGCCCGCTCGGCCTTCTATCAGGCCAGCGGCGCCTTCGGCTTCCGCGACCAGTTGCAGGATACGCTGGCGCTGCTGGCACATGACCCGCAGCTGGCGCGCGACCAGATCCTCAACGCGGCGCGGCGGCAGTTCCCCGAAGGCGACGTGCAGCACTGGTGGCTGCCGCGCACGGGTGCTGGCGTACGCACGTTGATCTCCGACGACGTGGTCTGGCTTGCCCACGCTACGGCGCGCTATTTGCTGGTCACTGGCGATGCCTCCATCCTCAAGGAGCAATTGGCCTTCATCGATGGACAGCCGCTGGGCGAGGGCGAGCACGATGCCTTCTTCACCCCGGAAATCTCGAAGAAGACAGCGACGCTCTACGACCATTGCGCGCGTGCGCTCGATCTCGCCATCAAGCGCAGCAGCCCCGCGGGCCTGCCGCTGATCCTCGGCGGCGACTGGAACGACGGCATGAACCGCGTCGGCGAGCACGGCAAGGGCGAGAGCGTCTGGCTCGGCTGGTTCCTGCTGAAGACGCTGGGCGATTTCGCGCCCGTCGCCAAGACCGAGGGTGATGCCAAGCGAGCACAGGCCTGGGCAAAGCATGCCGATGTTCTGAAGCGGGCGCTTGAGAGCACCGCATGGGACGGCGAATGGTACCGGCGCGGCAGTTTCGACGACGGCACGCCTTTGGGGTCTCGCAACTCGCAGGAGTGCAAGATCGACTCGATCGCCCAGTCCTGGAGCGTGCTTTCGGGAGAGGGCGACCCGGCACGGTCGACCACCGCCATGGAGCAAGCAACGAAGCTGCTCGTCGACGACAAGCTGAAGATCGTCAAGCTGTTCACGCCGCCATTCTCGAAGACGGAAAAGGACCCCGGTTACATCAAGAGCTATCCGCCTGGCGTGCGCGAGAATGGCGGCCAGTACACCCACGCCGCCACATGGTTCGTCATCGCGCTTGCCGAGATGGGGCAGGTCGACGAGGCTTATCGTTGTTTCTCGATGCTGAATCCCGTCAACCACGCGACCGACGAGGCCACGGCCGAGCACTATCGAGTCGAGCCCTATGTCGTGGCGGCCGACATCTATGCCGGGGACGACAATGCCGGCAACGGCAAGGGCGGCCGTGGCGGCTGGACCTGGTACACCGGCTCTGCCGGCTGGCTCTACAGGGCTGCGGTCGAAGGCATTCTGGGCATCGAACGGCGCGGCAAGCGTGTCCAGTTCAAGCCGAAGCTGCCAAGCCACTGGGATGGGTACTCGGCAAATCTCAAAATGCTGGGGGCGGAACTCAAGGTTCGTGTCATCCGCGACAATAAGGCCAAGGCCGTGTCGCTGGAGGTGAATGGGGCAAAGACCAAGGCTTCGGCAGTCGAGCTGAAGGACGGCGAAGTTGCCGAGGTTGTCGTCAGGATTCCGGCCTGAGGCCTGTTGCCCAAAAAGCATGCGCTCGGGGCTGAGGCCCCGACCGCGACTTTTGTCACGCCAGGCGGGATGAGAGGCCCCATCCCGCCTGGCGTTGCCGTCTGCCGTTGACGGGCATCCCGCCGAGAAGTCTATGAAATCAAAGGTTTGAGGCGCCCCATAGGAGTAGCCGCGAGCGATGAGGCTTTGGCCACCCTTCGCCTGGAAGGGCATCCTGCAGCTTTGTTTTGCTTTATACTTCGCGAAAGGCGATTTCGGCCTCAGTCATCCGCCCGACATTGTTGCTGATTAAAATTATGGCAGCACGTGCCAACTGCCATGATTTCGCCGCATGCCTGACATTTTACCTGTCTTCTCAAACCGTTAGGTGATCACGGCAGATTTCGGAACGTCGCCATCTTTTGTTCGCTCTAAGGGAACTGAAGGGGTACACGGCCATTGTTTTGCGACGTATCAACCGGTACGAATAAAATGATGCAGTGCACAATAAACAGCGTGGCGGAGTAACTGGGGTGACCCTTCTGCAAATCTACTGGCGAGCTCTCGGTTATCTGGCCGCGGACAGGAAACGCGTTGCGTTGATCTGTTCGGCCAACGTGGCTCTCGCCATCGTAGCGCTTCTCGAGCCGATTATGTTCGGTCGCGTCATCGGCGCCATCTCCGAGCGTGGCTCTGTCTTCACCACGCTGGTCATGTGGGCCGGTCTCGGCGCCTTCAACATCGTTGCCTTCGTCATGGTGGCGCGCGGCGCTGACCGTTTCGCCCATGCTCGGCGCAGCGAAGTGCTTTGCGAGTCGTTCGAGCGCGTGATCACCATGCCGCTCGCCTGGCACCATCAGCACGGCACCTCCAATGCGCTGCACACGATGCTGCGCGCCGTCGAAACCCTGTTCAGCCTTTGGCTCGAATTCATGCGCCAGCATCTGTCCACGGCTGTCGCCCTCGTGCTGCTGGTCCCGACCGCGATCAGCATGGACCTGCGCATGTCGCTGGTGCTGCTTGGCCTCGGGCTGCTCTATGTCGGCATCGGCCGGATGGTCATGCGCCGCACCAAGGCGGGCCAGGCCGCGGTCGAGCGCCACTACCACAAGGTGTTCGCGCATGTGACCGACTCGGTCAGCAACGTTGCGGTGCTGCAGAGCTACAATCGCCTCGGCCACGAGGCCGATACGCTGCGCCGCTACGTCAAGAACCTGCTCGACGCGCAGAACCCTGTGCTCGACTGGTGGGCGCTGGCCAATGCCTTGCACCGTCTGTCATCGGCAATCTCGATGCTGATCGTGTTGTCGATCGGCTCCTATCTCGTGACTCATGGTCAGTTGGGTGTCGGCGACGTCATTGCCTTCACCGGTTTTGCCACGATGCTGATCGCTCGCCTCGACCAGATGTCGGCTTTCGCCAACCAGATTTCCGAGGCCCGTGCCAAGCTCGAGGATTTCTACCATCTCGAGGACTCCGCGGCTGATTCCGCCGAGCCGGACGGCTTGCGCGATCTTTCCAACGTCACCGGCCATGTGCGCTTCGAGAATGTCGGCTTTGAATTCGCCAATTCCGGCCAAGGCATCGACGACGTGTCCTTCGAGGTGCAGGCGGGCCAGACCGTCGCCATAGTGGGCCCGACGGGTGCCGGCAAGACCACGCTCATCAACCTGCTGCAGCGTGTCTTCTCGCCGTCCCATGGCCGTATCCTGATCGACGGCATCGACACCCGCACCGTGACCCGCAAGTCGGTGCGCCATTCGATCGCCACGGTGTTCCAGGATGCCGGCCTGCTCAACCGCTCGATCGAGGACAACATCCGTGTCGGCCGCGCCGATGCAAGCAATGACGAGATCCATGCCGCCGCCAATGCGGCTGCCGCACAGGACTTCATCCTGTCCAAGAGCAATGGCTACGACACGGTGGTTGGCGAACGTGGCGGCCAGCTGTCGGGCGGCGAACGTCAGCGCATCGCCATTGCCCGTGCCGTGCTGAAGGACGCACCGATCCTGGTGCTCGATGAGGCGACCAGCGCGCTCGACGTCGAGACCGAGGACCGCGTCAAGGAAGCGATCGACGAACTGCGCCGCGACCGCACCACCTTCATCATCGCCCACCGCCTGACCACCGTTCGCGACGCCGATCTGGTCGTGTTCATGGACAAGGGCAGGGTGGTCGAGATGGGCGGCTTCACCGAGCTGTCGCTGCGCAATGGCCGCTTTGCCAGCCTGCTGCGCGCTGGCGGCCTGCTCAACGACGAGGAGGTCCGCCGCCTCAGCCGCACCGTGCTGCAACAGCAGGAAGCGGCCGCCTGATCAGGCACGTCTCTGCTTTCTCCCACAGGGGAGAAGGCAAAGCGCTGCAGCCCTGCGACACCACCGCTCGATTGCCCCGAACGCCGCGGCGGTTTATGTAGAACCGCATGAGCGACACGACTTCACGCCTGACAAGCTGGATGGATCTCGCCAACCCGACGCGCTTCGTCGGGCTGGCGGACAAGGTCGTGCCATGGCTGGCCACGATCGCCGCACTGATCCTCGCCGTCGGGCTCTATATGAGCTTCGCCGCGCCTGAGGATTTCCAGCAAGGCATCACCGTTCGCATCATGTACATCCACGTGCCTTTCGCCTGGCTGGCCATGATGTGCTACACGCTGATGGCGGTTTCCGCACTCGGCACGCTCGTCTGGCGGCATCCGCTGGCCGATGTCGCGCTGAAATCAGCCGCCCCCATCGGTGCGGTCTTCACCGCGCTGGCGCTGATCACCGGTTCGATCTGGGGTAAGCCGATGTGGGGCACCTGGTGGGTCTGGGATGCGCGGCTGACCTCGGTCTTCGTGCTGTTCCTGATGTATCTCGGCATCATCGCGCTGACCCGTGCGCTCGACGATGCCAGCCGCGCCGCCTGGGCCGCCGCCATCATCACGCTGGTCGGCTTCATCAACATCCCGATCATCAAGTTCTCGGTCGACTGGTGGAACACGCTGCATCAGCCGGCCTCGGTGTTCCGCATGGGCGGCTCCACCATCGACCCCAGCCTGCTGTGGCCGCTGCTGGTCATGGCGCTCGGCTTCACCGTGCTGTTCTTCGCGCTGCACCTGATGGCGATGCGCACCGAAATCCGCCGTCGCAGGATTATCGCCATGCGCAGGGTCGCGGCTCGGCAGGCGGAAAGACAGGACTAGGTTTCCCCTCTCGCCATTCGAATTGCAACCAACAGCAATCTTATTCCTGCTTTCGCCTAAACAATGCTGCTGTGTTGCTGTACAGCAACGAGATGTCCCAAAAGGTCGCCTCGACTAGACCGTCCATTGACATCTTCCCCTGAACCGAGCCAAGTGCCAGTCACTGTTATTCGGCGGGGAATCAACGATGAAATTGCGTTTACTGACTGGGGTATCGATATTCGCATTGGGACTTGGCTGGAGTTCGGCGCACGCCGCCGATGCTATCGTCGACACCCCGAGGGCGGAGGATCTCTGGTATGTCACCCTGTTTGGCGGAGCCAGTTTCCCCAACAATGTGAAGACCGACTTCTATGGCGACCAGTATTCGGTTGATCTTAAGACCGGGTTCGTGATCGGCGGCGCTGTCGGCCGACGCATCAACGATGTGTTCCGTGTCGAAGGCGAACTGTCCTACGCACGCTACAAGGCAAGCGAGTACAATTACGGCGGCCCGAATAACTATCCGGCTTCCGGCAACTTGTCGGCTACTTACCTTCTCGCCAATGTCTGGGCCGACGTCGCGCACTTTGGCGATGCCAAGCTCTATGTCGGCGGCGGCCTCGGTGCCGCCTACGTTACTGCAGACACGAATTTCGACGGTAACGACTATGGCTATGGGCCGGGCGGCTGGGGCTTTGCCGGCCAGGTGGGCGCCGGCATTACCTACGCCGTAACGCAGAATGTCGACCTCGACTTCGGTTACCGGTTCAAGGCGGTGACAAGCGTGGATCTGGATGACAATGATGGCGGCGGCACATACGAGAATGCCAAGCTGTATTCCCACAATCTCCAACTGGGCGTTACCCTCAAATTCTGATTTGATCAGGCTGTCGCACGCCGCGACCGGGATTTGACGGATGCCGCTCTTGCCACGCCGGCAGCCCTTGGGTCTGCCGGCAATGATCCCAGCCTCTCTTCCGACCGCCGGTGAACCGGCGGAAAAGACATTGCAGCGCGGCATCGACCTGCAACGGCGCAAGCGTTTTCGCGAGGCCGAGTTTTGCTACCAGACGGTGCTTCGCACGCAGCCCAAAAATGCCATGGCGCTGAACCTGATGGGCACTCTGGCCATCGAGGCCGAGCATTATGACGCCGCCATTGCCTATATGGAAAAGGCGGTCAAGCTCGAACCGGACAATGCCATCTTCCGCAACAATCTCGGCAACGCCTACAATGTCACCCGCGACATCGAGCGCGCCCGTAAACATCTAAAGAAAGCGATCGCGCTTGACGGCCGGCTCATCGAAGCTTTGTGCAATCTCGGCCGGTCCTACCGTAGCCAGCTCGAGGGTGACATCGCCGAAGGTTTCTATCGCCGGGCGCTGGCGGTAGACAGCCAATCGCTGACAGCCCTTGCCGGTATGGGCGATCTGCTCACCGACATAGGCCGGCAGACCGAGGCGGTCGAATGTTTTGGCCGCGCGCTTGCCATCGACCCGAGCCATGTCGAGGCGCTGGCCGGAATGGCGCTGGCGCGCCGGGCGGTCAAGGACGATCCAGCGTTGCCTTTAATACGGGCTCGCCTGGAATTGCCCATGACAACCGATCGCGAGCGGGTGGTGCTGCACCACGCCGCCGGCAAGATCCTCAACGATCAGCGCGAGTATCGCCTGGCCATCCGCCATTTCGCGCAGGCCAAGGCAATTTCCGGCAATGATTTCGACATTGACCGGCACACCCAGCTTTACGACAGCTTCATCGGCACTTTCGATGCCGACTTCTTCGCGGCGCGGCCGAAAATGGGAAATCCGTCGAGACGCCCGGTCTTCATCGTCGGCATGCCGCGGTCGGGAACAACGCTGACCGAGCAGATATGCGCCAGTCATCGCGATATCTATGGCGCGGGCGAACTGTCGACCATTCGCTCGTTGGCCGGTGAACTCGGGTTCGACAAACTCGATCCTTCTGTCTTCACCAAGGCCATGGCGGCACTCACTCCGGCCAAGGCGAAAGAGCTTGGCTCGAAATATCTTGACGATCTCAGCAAGCGCAACAGCAAGGCGCGGCTGGTCGTCGACAAGATGCCGCATAATTTTGAGATGCTGGCCTTCATCAGCCTCATCTTGCCAAATGCCCGCATCATCCATTGCCGGCGCGACCCGATGGACAATTGCACGTCCTGCTTCATGCATAATTTTTCCGAAGCACATGGCTACAATGCCGATCTGACCAAGCTCGGGCAGTATTACCGGCAGTATGATCGCTTGATGCGCCATTGGGCCAAGGTCATTCCACTTGATATCCTCGACATGCCCTATGAAGAAACGGTGTCCGATTTCGAAAACCGCGCCCGTGGATTGATCGGGTTCCTCGGGATCGAATGGGATGATGCCTGCCTCCGTTTCCATGAAACCGAGCGCACGGTGCGGACGCCGAGCCGCTGGCAGGTGCGCCAGCCGATCTATTCATCATCGGTCGAGCGCTGGAAACTGTATGGCGACGCCCTCGATCCATTGAAAGCCGCGCTGGGTCCAGTTCTTCAACGCTGAGTGTATCTGGCGTTCAGTTCGGGCGCGTCGGTCTCACCCTATCCTTCCGCGCGCCGCCACCGGCAGCGTTTCCAGCACTTTGTCGCCGTCGATCAGATTGACCTCGTTGAACAGGTTGGTGACGACGCAGCAATGGTCGGGCACGACACGCACGCGCTCGCCGATGCGCAATTTGCCGTCACCCGAAAGCGTGACGGTGCCGTGCTCCTCGCTCAGGCCCGTCACCCGCGCTCCCGGCACGCCGGGCAACTCGCCGAAATCGGCGAGACCCAGCGTGTCGCTGGACAGCGCCTTGCTGCCGGCATCGAGGATAGCGCGCGTCGCGGTGGGATGGCTGACCACCGTCGACAGCACCGTCAGCGCGCAATCGTCGAGCGTGCCGACGCCTTTGGCGACCTGATAGCGGTCGAGATAGATGTAGGTGCCTGGACGATACTCCGTGACAACAGATGTATCGCTGGAGCGCCACATATCCGGCGTGCCGCCGCTGGAGATGCGTTCGCAGGCGAGGCCCGATGCGGCCAGCGCCTGCTTGGCGTCGGCGAGCCAGGCTTCGGCCTCCGTTGCCTTCCCGGCGGCCGGGTAGGTCATCAGTCCTCCGAAGGCGAGGCCACCGGCTCTGTCGATCTGTCTTGCCAGCGCAACCGCTTCATCGGCCGACTGCACGCCGCAGCGTCCCATGCCGGTGTCGCATTCGACCAGCACCGGTAGACGATGACCGGCATCGGTGAAGGTGGTTGCCAGCCCTTCGAGCGTCTCCATGCTGTCCGCTGTCACCGACAGGGTGACGCGCCCGTGCAGCGCCAGAAGCCGCTCCAGCTTGGCGCGCCCAAGGATGTTGTAGGGAAGAAAAATATCGGCCAGCCCGGCATCGGCCATCACCTCGGCCTCGCCGATCTTCTGGCAGGTGATGCCGACGGCGCCGGCCGCCACCTGCTTCTTCGCCCAATAGGGCAATTTGTGCGTCTTGATGTGCGGCCTGAGCTTCAGCCCATTCTTGTCGGCATGCGCCTGGGCGCGGGCAATATTGGCTTCGGCGCGCGCGGCGTCGATGAGAATCGACGGCGTATCGAGGTCGTGGACGGTCGGCATCATCTTTCACCCCATGAGGAATCCGCGGGTTTTATGGCCCTGAAAATCCGCGATGTCACGCGGCCAGCGAAGCGGAGCTGTGGTTCATGCGCCTAAGCGCAAGACCGGGCAGGGCGGCGAGATGGATCGACACCGCATCGACGTTCGGCTATGCGATTTGCCAGACAAATCGATACGAAGGGATCATGATCATGAAGCGCTCCGCCATCAACGACATCATCCGCGAAGCCGACGCTTTCATCCGCTCGTTCGGCTACATCATGCCGCCCTTCGCCTATTGGTCGCCGCAGGAGGCGAAGGCGCGCCAGGTCGACTCGTCGGCGGTGTTCACCTCGCGGCTCGGCTGGGACATCACCGATTACGGGCAAGAGAAATTCAGGGAACTCGGCCTGTTCCTGTTCACCGTTCGCAATGGCCGCTACGAGGACATGAAGAAGGGCATGGGCATGCTCTATGCCGAGAAGATCATGATCTCGCGCAAGGATCAGCTATCGCCGATGCATCGCCACAACATCAAGGCCGAGGACATCATCAACCGTGGCGGCGGCAAGCTGGTGCTGGAACTGTTCATGCACGACCGCGACGGCGGCATCGATCCCAAGGCCGAGGTTTCGGTGCCGGTCGACGGAACCATCCACAGGCTGCCTGCGGGCGGGCTCCTGAAGCTCGACCCGGGCCAGAGCGTCACGCTGCTGCCCGGCGTCTGGCATGCCTTCTGGGCCGAGAGCAAGGACGTGCTGATCGGTGAGGTCTCGACCGTCAATGACGATCTCACCGACAATGTGTTTCGCGAACCGATCGGGCGTTTTTCCAACATCGACGAAGACGTTGCCCCGATCCATCTGCTGGTGTCCGACTACGAGAAGTGGCTGGGGTAAGGGGCCGCTCCACGCCCTCGGCGACGCCAGTCACACGACCGTGTGACTAGTCGCACGGTCGAAAGTGGGTAGGCCGTAGCGCCTACCTACTGCGATCCTTGTTCGACCGATCCTGCCGCTTCGTCCTTGAAGACGACCTTTGTGCCTTTTTGCACTTCAGAGGCGAGGTCTTCGGCATCCCAGTTGGTCAGCCTGATGCAACCATGCGAGAAGGTCTTTCCGATCTTGCCTGGGTCCGGCGTCCCGTGAATGCCGTAGCTATCGATGGACAAGTCGATCCAGACCGATCCCACCGGATTGTTTGGCCCGGCAGCGATCGTGAAGGGGCGCTTGGTCTTCACCCCCTTGAAGGCAAACTCGGGATCGTAATGATAGGTTGGGTGGTGCACCACGCGTTTGACCTCCGCCTGGCCACTCGGCGCGGGCTTCTCCTGGCTTCCGATCGAGGCGGGGTACGTCGCAAGCACTTTGCCCGAAGGGTCAAGCACCCGAACCTGGCGAGCGCTCTTGTCGACCTCGACGCTCGCGATGTCTTGCGGCGGATCACCTCGGGTGACAGCTGGCACGAGCAGCTTTTGCCCCGCCCTCCTGAAGCCGATGCCGGGATTGAGCCGTTCAAGCAGTTGCTCGCTGATGTGGAAGCGCTCCGCCATCTTTTCCAGGGCATTGTGGTAAGCCAGCCTGGGCAGGCGGGCCATCCTCTCCATGCGTGCCGGAATTCGCCTGGTGAACGGCCCATGCACATCCTTGCGTGTCAAATCGTAGGTCTCAATCGCGGGGCGCGAGGAGGTCGCGACCAGCTTGTCCCATGTCTCGCGGGTGAGCTTGCCGTCGGCAGGCAATCCGTTGGCCGCTTGGAACGCACTGACTGCCCGGGTGAAGTTCTCTGCCTGGCGGCCATCGATCAGGCCTGGCGAGAAGCGTGCACGATCCAGGAGGATTTGCGCCTTCAGCACGGTCGCACTGACGCCTTTCGCTTCGCTGCCGTCAAATTGGGCGTTGTTGACGGCGGCCGCGTCCAGTTTTGCCGCCGCCGTTGCATCGCATGCGATGACGAGCATGGCGACCGCGGCAAGAACGAGCCTGATCATGGAGGTCACACTCCCGTATGGGCACCTGCTTCTATGACGTCGCACGGCCGATCTGGTTCCATTTCCTGCAGTTGCGTCCGACTGCCGAGTGCCGTGCGCGCAGTGAACCCGGACCAGGAGCACCCGGCGGTGGCGCGGGTGCATTGTTGATAAGGGTCCGCCATCATCAAGATGAATGGCGACTCCCGTCAGCGCATGTGTTGGCTTCAGAACCGCAGAGACCGGAGCGACAACGGGCCAACGCCCGATTGAGTCCGTCTCCACAGGCTCGGTGACCGAGGAGAGCCAGGATGCAATTTCCTGCCCAGAAGAACAAAGGACCGGCTCAACCAGCCGAGGATGAGCGCCAGGCACGGCTTGAGAAAACAGCCAGGCTCAAGCAGCTTCGCTCCTATGCTTCCTGGCTTTCGTCTGACCCAAACGCCCAACTTCACGATGAGATAGACTGCTCCGTGCTGATCGAAGGCGTGGGACGACGCAGCATGGAGCCTTGGCTGATCGGCAGGTGACATACCCGGGCGGCGAGGTTTCCACCGCCAACGACGATCTGGTCGACAATTTGTTTGGCTAAAGCAGTTCACCGTTTCACGGAAACGGCGACCCGCTCTAACTCCTTGTTTTGACGCAATTCCGGACGGAAAACCGTTTCACACTTTTCCTGGAATTGCTCTAGCCGATCGGCCGCAACAGTGGCGACAGGCAGACTTCGCGTCAGTGACAGCAGCCTTGCTGCGCGCTCGTCCTGCACAGGCAGGACGAGGTGATCGGTACGTCCGCCTTGGCCAGCGCCGCTGCAAGGCTTGTCTGCAATGTCGGCAATTCATCGGTCTCGCCGCGCCGTTTCAGGCATTCCACAAGCCCGTGCAATGCCCAGACATTGTTCGGATGCTGGGCACAGCGCTGCACCGTGCCGCTCAGGCCCAGATCGTCGCGATAGACCTGTTCTGCTTCCTGCGCGTGACCCTGGTCGAGAAGCAGCGCCGCCAGCGCATGGCGCGGCGGGTGCATCCAGGCCCACGGCTCGGTGTAGGACAGATTGTCGTCAAGCTCGACCGCCTGCCGCAAATGGCCATACGCCTCCTCATACCGGCCCTGGTGGTACGCCAACTCGCCGTCGAGCAGGGCGGCACCGACAGCCAGCGAAGCCTGCGTCGGGTTGCTGAGGAAGCGCCGCTCGGGCGCAATGCCTTTCAGATGCCGATGGAACGCTTCGCGCTCGCGCTCGGCTTCAGCAAATTGCCTGAGAGTCGCATGGGCGACACCCTTGGCGTAGTGCTGCATGGCCGCCGTCAGTACATAGAGGCGCGGCTCCGCGGTCGCCGGTTCGTCGATGATCTCCTGCCAGCGGCCGAAGCGCACCTGCACATGCGATTTCATCGCATGGTAGCCTTCCACCGTCTGCGTGAGCTTGGGCCGGCCGGGGATGGCGACCACGTTGCGCCCGACCAAGCTGCGCACCCTGTCGGCTGCCCACAGTGCAGGCTGGTACTGGCCCAGGAACATGCAGGTGAACATCATCAGATGCAGATCGTGGCAGCAGCCGAGCAAATAGTAGGTCGGCTCATCGGCATAGGCCAGATAGAGGTCGTTGGCGCGCACCGCCTTTTCGCTGGCGCGTTTGGCTTTCTCATACTCGCCGCACAGCACATAGATGTGCCCCGGCATGTGGTTCATGTGCCCGGCATCGGGGCACATCTCGCCGAGCAGATCCGCCGACCGGATGCCGCGCTCCGGCATGGTGGACATTTCCAGGAGATGGATGTGCAGGTGGACGATCGCCGGATGTTGTGCTGCGCCGGCCTCATCGGCAAGCCGGATCGACCGCTCGCAGACGTCGAGCGCCTCGACGACATCGGAATTCGGCGCCGGCGCGCCGGTCTTGAGGTTCCACAGCCGCCGCACCGTGCGCATCATCAGCGCTTCGACCAGCAGTGCCATCACATCATGGTCGTCGGGAAAGTCCCTGTACACAAGCCGCATCGCGGCGGCATAGGCGTCATCCCACCGTTCGAATTCGTCCGGGCTCACCCGGTGTGGCTTCTGAAAGCGGGCGGCCAGCGCCTCGATCAGCCGCTTCTCGATCTTACTGGCGGCAGCCGCATTGGCCCGCGCCAGCTGGACATGCTCGAAGCAGCGCTTGGTCGCGCTGTCGGCTTCGGCCTCGCCATGCTCCTTCCAGGTCAGATTGTAGAAAGGCCCGGCGGCATAGGCGATGCCCCAATGGACCATCGACAGTCCGGATCTGTTTCGAGCGCCTTCTCAAAACACTTGATGCCTTCCTCATGGTTGAAGCCGTAGCACCAGTTGAGGCCGATATCGAACCAACGCTGGGTTTCTGTGGAGCGAGTGGAGATGGAGCGGCGGTAGGTACCGAGGTCGAAGCGGTCCATGTGGTCTCATTTCAATTCTGATTGCCAGCGAGCCAGCTCTGGTCAGACTCCGTCGCCATCAATGTGTGCCGAAACTGGCAGGCATGGCAAACGCAACGAGTGCCATCGCTGCTTGCATTTGGAGACTATCGCCGTTCTTAGCTGGTCTCTTCGGGCACCGTTTCGTCTTGCCAGCCGGCTAGCTCAGGCAGGTCGTCAAGCCAGCTTTTCTCGGTCACCAAAGCATCGCCGGCCTGCGGAGCAGCCTCGGTGGCGTTTTGAATGAGCCAGTCCATCCACTTGCGATAGGCAGCCGGGGCCAACTCGGGCGGCAGCACCTTGGCCTTGGCCAGCATGCGTTTGCGGAAACTCACCTGCCTGCGGAGTTTGGTCGTCGTGAATTTGATGGCCTTGCCCTGGTATTCGACCGTCCAGCGCCCGTCGCCGTGGCTGGTGAGCCTGTCGATGGCGAAGCCGACATCCACCGGCTTATCCCGCCACGGAAGCTCGACGGCATTCCTTCTCAGGTCGAGTGCCCATCGCCTGTAGTCGGTTCCGGCACGCTGGGGCGGCAGCACCCCGGCCTGTTCGAGTATCTTCCTGCGGAAAGTCGGCTGCTTCTTAAGCTGGCCTGTCGTCAGCTCGATGCGATGCCCACGGAATTCGACATGCCAGCGGATCCTGCCGTTGCCGAAATACTTGACCAGTCTGTCGATGACGAACTCGTCGTCGGAGAGCGTCACGCAGCCTTGGCTGATGCGTTCGAGAATGTACTGGCTGTCAGTGAGCATGACGCGGCCTCGTGGAGGAACCTTCACGGAGCTTAGCCAGTAGCGCGTACCGGCGGCCAACAATCTTTTTTGCTCAGGGAATCTCGCCTGCCACAATCAGCCCAAAAGTGATGCGCGAGGTGCGACTGATACGCAAGGCGGCGGCAAGCTCGACGAATGAGTTCATGGGATGAACATCACAGGCGGTGCGCGGTAATATTCTGGCTGGGGAACCTGGATTGATTCAGACTTGCGAACCAAGAAAATGAATATTTTCAATTGCCTATCGGAACTTTCATTGGCAGTGTGGGTGTGCCTTTTGTGGGGTTGTCACGTTTCGTCTGCGCTAGCGCTGGAGGCTCGTAGCAGTCTCTGATCGGAGTTTTTCGCCAATTCGAAGACAAAGCTATTGCAGTCCGCTGCTAGGCATTCCGCTAGTCGCGAGACCACTAGGTAGCTCAGGTCAATCGCCTGCCGAATCCGTTCCGGGCCCCAGCCGCTCGCTTGAGACACTCGATGAACCACGAGGTCTCTTTCGTCGAATATCTCGTTCCATTTTGCAATTAATACAGTCACGCGCGTCTCAATCTTTGACGCACCTGTGAATTGTTCAACAAGGTGGGAGTTTGCCAATTTTTCCCATATCTTCTCCAGTCCTATAGACTTGGACGCGTCGGTGAATTGCTGGGACCGAAAATTTCCTTGGTTGTATGTAATATTCACCTTGTGAAGGTAATATCCTGCCGACCCGTCAAGGCAATTAGAAAGATTCTTAGAGCATTGAGAAGCTAGGTTGTGATCATTGGATTTGCGTGCATTCTTTATTATGTATATCGCGCTATCGATGTTAGACTGCTGGATATTCGCCCGAAGTTTCCTAAAATCACCTATGTTCTCCTCCAGTAATGACAGGTATTCTTGGGAAATCAGCCGTATCGACTCCTCAATCCAAGCTGTGAGGCCGACAATCGTATTATTGAATATCACCACGCGAAGACTGCCGGACGGTCTGCTCGTCTCAGTAAAATCAAGAACCGACCGGAGAGTATCGATGGCTTTCCGAAAGTCGGATACAATGGCTTCAAGGCGACCTGACGATATATCGGGCACCAACGATTCGGCGCTAGGCGGGGATTGCATCGAGGAGGCCGCCGACATGCTTGATGCGCTCTCTGACGGACTCCGCGGTATTAGCTTTTCCCGTAAGTAACTCCAGGTTTTGTGCAAGCGACTGATTAATTGCATCGTGAACCTGCTGCTTCTTATCGATGAATGTTTGAATACGCTGCTCACGCCTAGCGATGGCGACTGTGAACGCGTCAAAAAGCGCGATAGAAATTCTTCGGATACCCTTTTCATCAGGTGGAAGCAGAAATGCTTCATTGCCAAATATTTTGGCGGATGCCTCGATAGTCCGTTCGAAAAGCGACCGGTGTGCCTGCAACTCCTGAGTCGAAGCAGCCATATTGCGCTTCATGCAATTATCCAGCATCGATCTCATTGATCCGATGATATATTTCTCATCTAGAAGGGTAAAAAAGCGCAGGACGATCTGACAGTCGGCCATCTTGCTGTAAAGTGAGTTGTTCTGCCGATCTGGGTTCTCATAATATTCGTTTTCGTCTGTTTCTGTATATTTAGGAATACCAAATATCGTGCAAAAGTTGTCGTTTCTCGCCATTTTAACGATGAGATTATTAAAATCACTACGGTAAATACTATTTCTTAGTTCCTGAGGGTTAAGCTTTTCTCCGCCAGTATTCAGCCGCTCAAAAACGTATCGTCGAACAAGGTACGGATCGTCGGTATCCGATCTAGTTTCTTGAAGAAGTACAATTGCACTGACGCTTGAGCGGTCCAACCCGCGCCGGACTAGCGGTGGAAGCTGTTTGTATCTGCGACCGTTCAAGAAACCTAGTTTTTCCAAACCGTTGAGTGAGAAATCATTCTCAATAAACTCGTGGATTGCATTCAATCGTTGCTGTCCATCCATAACTTCGTAGCGGGCTAGATCACTCTCGAAAAGGTATATCGGTGGTATAGGAATATTTAGTAGCAGAGATTCGATCAGAAGGGATTTTTTCTGGCGAGACCAGCGCAGTCTACGCTGATATTCCGGGCGTAGATTGATTACCTCGCGTCCGTTTATTAATTGACTAATTTGTGGAAGAAAAAAGTTGTTCGATTGGTATACGACGCGAAAGGAAATGTCTGCATACGCTTTCTCAATCTCGTTGTCGGATTTGGGAAGCGAACTCGCAGTTGTTGGAACCGTTTCTTGTTCCGTGAGAATTTCGTCCACATCTTCTTCAAAATCAGGCATAAATTGATCCTCAACGCTTTGAGTGGCACCGTGCAGGGTTATTGGTCGATTTGCAACAGCACAACTGTATGGGAAGCATGGGCGGACACATGGGTTCTAAAATCTATCGGTTTCGCAGTGTTGTCGTATGGCCGGAGGCGAGCCTCGGGATTCCCTCATGGTTCTGAAGATATCCAAGTGTCCCGCCGTCGACCGCCCGCCCGAGCCTCCCCTGCCAATCTTTATGTGGCAGCCAAAAACGCGTCGCTGCGCTGCTGGGCCGCTCTTATCACCCAGGTTCTAAAAGTTGCAGTAGATCTCCTTGCAGCCCATCCGGCTTTCAAGGTGTTCCGGCACAAGTCTACGAAAGAGGAACTGGTTGTCTTCCGACATCGCGCGCCCGTTTGTGCGGGGATAGGCAAATTCGCGCCAATGAAAAAACAAGGTTCTGGCTGGGGAACCTGGATTCGAACCAGGACTAACGGAGTCAGAGTCCGTGGGTCTACCGTTAACCTATTCCCCAGCAGGCGCGGTCATGAACCGTGCGGGCCGAGCGGGCAAGCCGCTGTGAGCGCTGCCTTGTAGCCGCCAGCGGAAAATAGTCAAGCCTGCTCTGTGGTTCAATGGCACGTTTCGTCACGTGATTTCAGACGCCCACTTCAGATGCCGGCGCGCAGCTCCCAGTCCAATCCCGCGTCTCAACCCTCCGTCCGGCTGAACTGCGAACGTTCGAAGAACAGCACCACGCCCAGGCCCAGAATCAGCGGGATGATCAGGTAGAACAGCCGGAACACCAGCAGCGCCGCCAGCACGCCGACCGGATCCATGTCCGACAGGCCAGCGAGAAACACCACCTCGAACACGCCGAGCCCGCCCGGCGCATGCGAGATCTGCGCGATCGAGAAGGAGACGAGGAAGACGCCCAGTATGACGAAGTAGCCGGGATTGTGGGCTGCGGGCAGGGCAAAGAAGATGATCGCGGCGGCGGCCAGCAGTTCGATCGGGCCGATCAGCAACTGCCGCGCGACGATCGGCAGCGCCGGATAGTGGAGCTGAAAACTGGCGACCTTCAGCGGGCGCAGATGCAGCCAGCTGCCGAAGACATAGGCGGCGACGAGCAGCAGCATCGCGATGCCGGCCGCTTCCGACAGGCCATGATGGGCGATGCCGGAAAACCGGTCGAGTATCTCAGGCTCGAACACCAGAACCAGGCCCGAGGCAAAAATCGTCGACAGCACGAAGGTGATCCAGCAAACCGCCACCAGCACGCCGACATCCTGTCCGGTCAGGCCCCTCGTACCGTAGGCGCGGTAGCGGATGACGGCGCCCGAGAACACCGAACCGCCGATGTTGTGCGACAGCGCATAGGTGGTGAAGGAGCACAGCGTGACGAACAGCCACGACACGCGCTTGCCGATGTGCAGGAGCGCGATGTGGTCGTAACCGGCGAGCGAGGCATAGGCGATGATCGAACTCAGCGCGGCAAGAACCCAGCCGCGGGTCGGAATGGCCGTGATACCGTCCCACACATCGTCGAGCGAAACGCCGCGCAATTCGTGCCAGAGCAGCAGCAGCGAGAAGATCACCGCGGCGATGCCGACGACCGGCCAGAAATAGCGTCTCCAGTTCATTGCCTGACTGCCATGCGTTGCGGGTCCGCTTCCTTTTCGTGGCTGGTGGGAGGCCGGTTTTGCCGGATTCTTCCGCTCATTTCAGAAATGCCTCATCGAAGCCGGCTATTCAACCGCGAACCCTTGTCGCAGCGCCGGCCGGCAAGATTTGCCGCAGTGAGCGGCCGCGCTGGAACGGCGGTCAGCGGCCTGCCGGCAAAATTCGGCATGCGGCTCTTGGTGATCGGGCGCGGCGCTGTTAGTCTGGCGGCAACTTAAAACACTGAAGCGCCTGCTGCGTCCATCATAGGTTCGCGCGGCGCCGGAAGGAACGATAGTGGAAGACCACGACACCGGCGCCGGCGCGCCGGAGGTGGGCGTGTCCAGCGCTTCCCGGCGGTCGGCTGACCCGGGGAACGCAAGCTGGCAGCAACGCCGCCCGACGGAGCTCCGCTCCGCAGACGGGCAGGCGGGCGACGCACCCCACAAAGGCAAGCCCAAGAAGCGGCGCAAGCGAAGGCGCGGGCGCAAGGTTTTTGCGCGCGACGAAGCGCGTCCCACGGAGAATCGATCGCCGGCGCCGGGCAAGACCGGTGTCCCGGCGGCGGAGGCCCACAGACCGTCGGAATCGGTGGCCTCGCCCGCCGCTGTAGTGCCACGGCCGGAACAGAGCGCCCGTCGGCCGCCGGTCCAGGAGCTTCCGGTGTTTGCGGCGCTTGACCTTGGCACCAACAATTGCCGGCTGTTGGTCGCCGTGCCGACACGGCATGGCCAGTTCCGCGTCATCGACGCCTTTTCTCGCATCGTCCGGCTGGGCGAGGGGCTCACCGCCAATGGCCGGCTCGGCCAGCCGGCGATGGACCGCGCGGTCGAGGCGCTGAAAATCTGCGGCGACAAATTGCGCAACCGCAAGATCAGAAAAGCCCGGCTGATTGCCACCGAGGCCTGCCGTACGGCCGAAAACGGCGTCGAGTTCATCGACCGCGTCGAACGCGAGGCCGGCTTGAAGCTTGAGATCATCGACCGCCAGACCGAAGCGCGGCTGGCGGTTTCCGGCTGCGGCTCGCTGGTCGAGCGCGATACGCAAGGTGTCGTGCTGTTCGACATCGGCGGCGGTTCGTCGGAAATCGCGCTGATCGATCTCGCCGGCCGCCGTTCGCCAAGGCTCGCCAATCACATCGTGTCGTGGACGTCTTTGCCGGTCGGCGTCGTCTCGCTGGCGGAGCGCTTCGGCGGCCGCACAGTGACGCGCGAGATCTTCGCCGCCATGGTCGATGATGTCGCCGGCCGGCTGGCCAGCTTCGACGGCCGCGACCGGCTGAGCCATCTCAAGGCCAGCCCGAATTTCCATCTGCTGGGCACGTCGGGAACGGTGACGACGCTCGCCGGTGTCCACCTTGAGCTCGAGCGCTACGATCGCCGCCGTGTCGATGGGCTGTGGATGGACCGCGACAGCGTCGATCGCATGGTCGAAAGACTGGTTGGCTGGGATTTCCAGCAGCGCTGCGCCAATCCTTGCATCGGTGCCGATCGCGCCGATCTGGTGCTGGCCGGCTGTGCTATCCTCGAAGCGATCCGCGCGGTATGGCCGTCGGAGCGGCTGCGAGTCGCCGATCGTGGCCTGCGCGAAGGTATTTTGAGCGAACTGATGGCCGATGACGGCGTCTGGCGCAACGATGGGCGTGGCAAAGCGTGAACAGTCGACCCCCACTCCGTCGAGCTTCGCTCGACACCTCTCCCCGATCGACGGGGGAGAGGAAAGGCGTGAACTTATGCAGGCTGGCTCCCTTCCTCTCCCTCCGGAGGGGGGAGAGGTGGCTCGGCGAAGCCGAGACGGAGTGGGGGAAGCCGTTCACGAAACGCGCAGACGTCGAAAAATGAACACAACTCGACGAGCGAGAAAACCCGGACCAGAAATCAGGCAATGACCAAGAAACCGGAAAAACCAGGATCCGCCAGCATTCGCGTGCTGAAGACGCGGATCAAGAAGAAGAGCGGGCTGAAGGAATCGTCGCGCCGTTGGCTGCAGCGCCACATCAACGATCCCTATGTCCAGCGCTCCAAGGCCGACGGCTATCGCTCACGCGCGGCCTATAAGCTGATCGAGATCGACGACAAGCATCATCTGTTGAAACCCGGCATGAAGGTGATCGACCTCGGTGCCGCCCCCGGCGGCTGGTGCCAGGTCGCCGCCGCGCGGACGAAATCGACGGCCGACAAGCCGCATGTCATCGGCATCGATTATCTCGAAATGGACGCCGTGCCCGGCGCACCGGTGCTGCTGATGGATTTCCTCGATCCGCAGGCGCCGCAGAAGCTGGCCGAGGCGCTGGGTGGGGATCCCGATATCGTGCTGTCCGACATGGCGGCACCGACCACCGGCCACAAGCGGACCGACCATATCCGCACCATGCATCTGTGCGAAGTGGCGGCCGATTTCGCGCTCTCCGTCCTGAAACCGGGCGGGCATTTCCTCGCCAAGACCTTCCAGGGCGGCGCCGAAAACGAACTGCTCTCCATGCTCAAGAAGAACTTCCGCTCGGTCCATCACGTCAAGCCGCCGGCGTCGCGGGATGAATCGGTCGAGCTTTATCTCTTGGCCAAGGATTTCAAAGGGCGAGATCTTCCTTCTCCCCTGGGAGAAGGTGTCGCCGAAGGCGACGGATGAGCTCCAGGGAGCGCCAACGTTTCACTCCGCTGGAACACCCCTCATCCGTCTCGGCGCTTTCGCGCCGATCCACCTTCTCCCACAGGGGAGAAGGCAAGAGGAAACTACTTCCCCGCCGTGCTCGTTTCCAGCGTCTTGGGTGTGGTCAGGCGGCCGTGGCCGGAGATGGCGTTGCCGGCATCGGGCGCCAGCCGCATGAACGACAGCGACGCGGCGGCCGAAATCGCCGCGACGACGAAAAACGCGGTGTGGAAATCCGCCAGCGTCAGTGACCGGTCGTGCAGGCTTGTGGACACTTCCAGGATTCCGCCGGCCAGCGCCACGCCGAGCGCGACCGACAACTGCTGGAACACCGCCGTGATCGGTGTCGCCTTGCTGGTGTCTTCAGCCGAAACCTCGGCATAGGCGAGCGCATTGACGCCGGTGAAGAACATCGAGCGGATGAAGCCGCCGACGAGCAGCATGGCCAGCATCAAGAGATAGGGTGTGTCGGGTGTGAACAGGCCGTTGATGGCGATCGAGGCGGCGGCGACCAGAGAACCGACAACCAGGACGCGGCGGAAGCCGGCGACGCGGAAGATCAGCGCGGTGACAAACTTCATCCCGATGGCGCCGATCGCCGAGACGAAGGTGATCATGCCGGACTGGAACGGCGTCAGCCCAAAACCGATCTGGAACATCAGCGGCAGCAGGAACGGCACGGCACCAATGCCGATGCGGAACAGTCCGCCGCCAAGCACCGAGGAGCGGAACACCTGGTTGCGGAACAATTCGAGCGCCAGCAAGGGATTTTTGGCGCGCCGCGCGTGCAGCAGATACAGCGCGCCCGACAGCAGGCCGACCGCTACGGTGATAAGGCCGGTGGCCGGCGGCAAATAGGGCAGGCTCACTACCGACAGGCCGAAAACCACGCCGGATGCCGCCAGCCCGCTTAGCACGAAGCCGAGGAAGTCGAGCGGCGGCGTCTCCATCGATTCGGTCTCCGGCAGGAAACGCGTCGCCAGCCAGATGCCGATCAGGCCGATCGGCACATTGATCAGGAAGATCCAGTGCCAGGTGAAGTAGGTGGTGATGAAGCCGCCGACCGGCGGGCCGACCAACGGCCCGACCAGTGCAGGCACGGTCAGCCAGGACATCGCCGCGACCAGTTCGCTCTTCGGTGTCGCGCGCACCAGCACCAGCCGCCCGACCGGTGTCATCATGGCGCCGCCAATGCCTTGCAGGAAGCGCGAGACCACGAAAGCCGGCAGCGAACCGGACAGCGCACAGGCGATCGAGCCGACGATGAAGACAGCGATCGCGGCGCGAAAGATGTTCTTGGCGCCGAAACGATCGGCCATCCAGCCGCTGATCGGAATGAAGATCGCCAGCGAGACCAGATAGGCGGTCAGCGCCAGCTTGAGCGCGATCGGGCTGGTGTGGATGTCGATGGCGATCGCCGGCAGCGATGTCGCAATGACGGTCGAATCCATGTTTTCCATGAAAAGGGCGACCGCCAGGATGAGCGGAATGGTGCGGTTCAAGGAACGCGTCCAGACTTGAATGTTGCGTTGCCGGTTGCATGTCGGCCTTGAGGCGGGCGGTTATCATGCCTTCGCCGGGATGTCGCATTAATTTGCTGTCACTTTTGTGCGACCGGCAACCACAGCTGGCATCCCTTCGCCGGAAAGTCACCTTTCCGGGAGCGTGAAATCATCCGCTTTTCATCGGTGCTTGGACGTGGTACCAGCCAGCGCCAATCCTGAAAGGGAAGAAACGAGTCGGCGCTGTCCATTCCGGTCCAGCGCTTTTTTGTATTCCCCCACCGTTTTTATGTTCAAGGGACTGGCCATGGCAAAAATCATCGAAACGTCCACCGGCGCATTGGCGCTGACCTTTGACGACGTGCTGCTGCAGCCGGGTCATTCCGAGGTCATGCCTGGCGAAACCGATGTCCGCACCCGCATCGCCGGCGACATCGACCTGAATGTGCCGATCCTGTCGGCGGCGATGGACACCGTCACCGAGGCGCGGCTTGCCATAGCCATGGCCCAGGCCGGCGGCATTGGCGTCATCCACCGCAATTTCTCGCCGGCCGAACAGGCCGAGCAGGTGCGGCAGGTCAAGAAATTCGAATCCGGCATGGTGGTCAATCCCGTCACCATCGGCCCCGACGCGACGCTCGCCGACGCGCTGGGCCTGATGCGCAGCTATTCGATCTCGGGCATTCCGGTGGTCGAGAACGGCGGCAGCGGCGGCCACAAGATCGGCCGGCTGATCGGCATCCTGACCAATCGCGACGTGCGCTTTGCGTCCGATCCGGCGCAGAAGGTCCATGAACTGATGACCCGTGACAACCTGATCACGGTCAAGGAGAACGTCGACCAGGACGAGGCCAAGCGCCTCCTGCACCAGCACAGGATCGAAAAGTTGGTCGTCGTCGACAGGCAAGGCAATTGCGTCGGACTGATCACCGTCAAGGATATCGAGAAGTCGCAGCTCAATCCGCACGCCACCAAGGACGCACAGGGCCGCCTGCGCGCCGCCGCCGCCACCAGCGTCGGCGATGACGGTTTCGAGCGCGCCGAACGCCTCATCGATGCCGGCGTCGACCTTCTGGTGATCGACACCGCGCATGGCCACTCGCAGCGCGTGCTCGACGCCGTCACGCGGGCGAAAAAACTATCCAACTCCGTCCGCATCCTGGCTGGCAATGTCGCCACCGCCGCGGGCACGCAGGCGCTGATCGACGCCGGCGCCGACGCCGTCAAGGTCGGCATCGGCCCGGGTTCCATCTGCACCACCCGCATCGTTGCCGGCGTCGGCGTGCCGCAGCTCTCAGCCATCATGTCGGCGGTCGAGACGGCGCACAAATCCGGCGTCTCGGTGATCGCCGATGGCGGCATCAAATATTCCGGCGATCTGGCCAAGGCGCTCGCCGCAGGCGCCAGTGCGGCCATGATCGGCTCGCTGCTGGCCGGAACCGACGAAAGCCCGGGCGAGGTCTATCTGCACCAGGGCCGCTCCTTCAAGGCCTATCGCGGCATGGGCTCGGTCGGCGCCATGGCCCGCGGCTCCGCCGATCGCTACTTCCAGGCCGAGGTGCGCGACACGCTGAAACTGGTCCCGGAAGGCATCGAAGGGCAGGTTCCCTACAAAGGACCTGTGTCTGGCGTGCTGCACCAGCTTGCGGGCGGCTTGAAAGCCGCTATGGGTTATGTTGGTGGCCGCGATCTTGCCGATTTCCGCGAGCGCGCCACTTTTGTGCGCATATCCAATGCCGGACTTCGTGAAAGCCACGCCCATGACGTCACGATTACCCGCGAAAGCCCGAACTATCCCGGCGGAGCCTGACCAGTACGGGCTCGGGCGGAGCCTGACGGCAACGATCCTGCGGCTGCCGCGCCACGCAGGCGCACTCTGTTTCCTGTCGGCGGTCGTTTTCATCGCCATGACGGCTATGGAATTCCTCTACTTCCGCCAGTTGAGCGGCGGCTTGCCATCACTCGACATGCGTATTTTCGGTTTCACTCCGGACGAAGGCATGGCCTGGCTGACGGCACTCGGCCGGCGCGGCGGCGAGATCATTCTCGTCTGGCACTATCTGACCTTCGATCTGTTGTTCCCGGCGCTGCTGTCAGTGACACTGGTCAGCCTGATCCTGGCCACCGGCCGGCGATTGAAGGCTTTCCGCGTGCAGCCGGTGCAGCTGCAGTCGATCTTCGCGCTGGTCCTGGTGCTGCCCTACACGCTTGCCGACTACGCCCAGAACATCGCGGTAGCGCGGCTTCTGTCCGATTTCCTGTCGGCGAATCCGGACTCGCTGTCTTTGGCTTCGGCGCTCACCGTCACCAAATTCGCGCTTTTCGCCGTCCCGGTGATCGTCATTGCCGCCTTCTGGCTGGCAGGCCAGAAACGCCTGGCCTGATGCCGCGCGCAAAGCTCAGCCGGGTAGGGGAAACTTCGTGAACCAGACCACGATCTTCTGGCCTGTTCTGGCGCATGTGCTGCTGATCTACATCGTCTACTGCATCCTGGGTCGCCGCAGATACGGCGCAATCAGGTCAGGCGAGGCGAAGCCAGCTCAGTTCAAGGTGCGTTCGACCGAGCCGGCCTCCGGCGTCACCGTTGCCGCCAATCTCACCAACCAGTTCGAGCTGCCGGTGCTGTTCTATGTGCTGTGCCTGACGCTGCACCTGACCAACGGCGTCAACTATCTGACCCTGGCGCTGATGTGGATTTTCGTCGCATCGCGCTATTTCCACGCCTGGGTTCACCTGACCAGCAACAATCTGCTGCTGCGCAGCCGCTCGTTCTTCGTCAGTGCGGGGATTCTCCTGCTGGGATGGATCTGGTTCGCGCTGCACCTGCTCGGCATGGTTTGAGCAGGGCACCTTTTCCTTCTCCCGCAAGGGGAGAAGGAAAATCCGCGAGGGACGTCTACAGGTCGAACACCGCAATCTTGCGCTTGTCGAACTTGATGCCGATCTCGCCGCGCACCAGCTTGAGCGCGGCCTCGCCGAAAACCGCGCGCCGCCAGCCCTGCAGGGCCGGTACGTCGGCGTCCTCGCCCTCGGCGGCGATACGGTCGATGTCGTCGCTGGAGGCCAGCACCTTGGAGGCGACGCCTTCCTTTTCGGCGACGATCCGCAGCAGCACCTTCAACAGTTCCGCCGCGGCGCTCGAGCCCTCGGGCGGCTGGAAACTCTTCGGCAGCTTTGGCATCTGCTCCTTGGGCAGGGCAAGGGCGGTGTTGACCGCTCCAAGCAACGCCGTTGCCGTCGAAGAGCGCTCCCAGCCTTTTGGGGTAGTGCGCAGCTTGCCAAGGGCTGCCGCGTCGCGCGGCGCCTGTTGCGCCACCTCGTAGATCGCATCGTCCTTGAGTACGCGGCCGCGCGGCACGTCGCGTTCGCGCGCCTCGCGCTCGCGCCACGCCGCAACGCCCTGCACGATCGCCAGTTCCTGCGGCTTGCGCAGCCGCATCTTCAGCCGTTTCCAGGCGTCCTCGGGGTGCGGATCATAGGTCTCGCGCGAGGTCAGCACCTCCATTTCCTCGTTGAGCCAATGGGCGCGGTTTTCGCGCGCCAGTTCGGCGCTGAGGTGCTGATAGACCTCGATCAGATGGGTGACGTCAGCCAGCGCATAGTCAAGCTGCTTGTCGGAAAGCGGCCGGTGGCGCCAGTCGGTGAAGCGCGACGACTTGTCGAGCCGGGCCCCGGTGATGCGTTGCACGAGCTGATCGTAGGAAACGCTGTCGCCGAAGCCGCAGACCATCGCCGCCACTTGCGTGTCGAACACTGGATGCGGAACCAGATCGCCGAGATGGACGATGATTTCGATGTCCTGCCGCGCGGCGTGGAAGACTTTGACCACCGCCTCGTTGGCCATCAGCCTGAAGAACGGCTTCAGGTCGATATCGGGAGCCAGCGGATCGATCAGTGCCGTCACGCCGGGAGCGGCCATCTGGATCAGGCACAGGATCGGCCAAAACGTCGTTTCTCGAATGAATTCGGTGTCGACAGTGACGAAATCCGACTTTTCGAAAGCGGCGAGAACGGTCTCGAGTTCTTTCTGGGTGGTGATGACGTGCATCAAATCGCTTTTGGCAGGAGTAAGGTCTTCCTAGATTTCAGCCGCCGGGGCTTTCGTCAAGCTTTGGCACCGTGGTCACGGCTCCGCCGGCCCATCGGAATCGCTGTTTCTTTTGGCCAGCCGTGCGAAAACCGTTGAAGTGCGCAGGAGCGCAATGAAGCGGCCGCGCCTGCCCGCCGGCACGCCGGACCGGGCCTGCATGCGGTAAAGGATGACGGCGATGAAGATCGCGTAGACCACTGCGCTGAATACAAACAGGGCGCCCGGTCCGAAATACTGCATTGCCGTCGAGGCGGCGAACGGACCGCCAATCGCGCCGAAGGAATAGAACAGCATCAGCGCTGCATTGATCAGCACGAACTCGCCCGTGTCGGCACGATCGTTGGAATGCGCCGCCGACAGCGAATAGAGCGGCATGGCGAAACAGCCGAAGATGAAGATGAAAATGAAGTTGAGCGCCGGATTGCTGCCGGCAATGAACACCAGCGCCAGTGCCGAAAGCATCGCGCAGCAGGTTGTGATCAACAGCACCCGGCGCCGGTCCCAGCGGTCGGAAAGGTAACCCAGCGGATACTGGATGATGGCGCCGCCGAAAATGCCGACGCTGACGAAGGTGACGACATCGGCGACCGACATGCCGATCTGCTCGGCATAGACCGGGGACAAGGTGCGAAAGGCGCTGTTGGTGACGCCGACCGCGATGCAGCCGAAGCAGCCCAGCGGCGAAATCCGCCAGACGCGCGCCAGGTCGAGCTTGACCTCTTCGGGTGGTGTCGGGTTGGAGCGGTCGCCGAGCGACACCGGCACCAGCGATAGGGTGATCATCATCGACATGATGGCGAAGATAGCGAAACCGCCGGCGCCGAAGATCGGGATCAGGAACTGGGCTGATGTCACCGAACCGATGTCGACCATCCGGTAGATCGCCAGCACGCGTGCCCGGTCGTGATTGCTGACGCCGGAATTCAGCCAGCTTTCGACGATGGTGAACAGCCCGGCGAAGCAAAAACCCCCCGCTAGGCGCACCGCGCACCACATCACCGGATCGATGACCAGCACCAGGAGCAAAGTACCGACCGAGGCGATTGCCGCCAGCGCCGAAAATGCCCTGATATGGCCGACCGCCTTCATGATGCGGGTGATGGCAAGGCAGCCGAGCAGGAAGCCGGCGAAGTAGAAGGTGCCCATCAGGCCGATGTCGGAAGCCGAAAACCCTTCCTGCGCGCCGCGCAGCGCGATCAGCGTGCTCTGCAGCCCATTGCCGCCGAGCAGTATGCCTGCGGCGAGAAGAAGCGGGATCATCGGGCGGATGGAGGACATGAAGAGGCGATCACGTGTCGGTGATCCCTTCTTGGACCATCGCCCTGGCCAACGCCAGCAGCAATTCCCGGCAAACTACAGCGAGGATATGTCCAACTCTTCGTGGAAGGTCCAAACGCTTATGAACGGGCCGTCGTTTAGGTTCTTGCTATAGATCGTCATGATCACCTGTTGCCGTTGATCGTCGCGCGGAGGCAACTGACCGGTGATGAGCCGGAAACCGTCGGGATCTACGCCAACAGCGAATTGCTGTTCCGGGTCGATACGATCGTAGTCGATTATGAGCCGCGATCCGTCGAACTGCTCCCGCATCGATTCGTCGTTCGGAAAGTCACCGTCGGAGAGGGCTTTGAACCGCGCCCAATCGTCTATGCGAGCCGCGTCAAGCAGGTTGACGATGCGGCTGCGCTCTTGAGGTGTCAGAAAGAGCTTCTGGTTTTGCATATCCTGATCTCATTTGCCGTAAACGTAGCGGTAGAGGATATCGCTATCCATTGTGCCGCCCAAGTTTACAACGGATGTCCTGTCGAAGCCGCTTGCCTTGACAAATCCGGCCTCCCATGCGCTTTTCGCGCAAATTTTGAGGCCGGGCTTGATGCTTGGCCTGCAACCCAGCACCCCGGACTTTATCAATGACAATGCACCGTTACCGCAGCCATACCTGTGCCCAGTTGAGGAAGAGCGACGTTGGCTCGACCGTTCGTCTGTCCGGCTGGGTGCATCGCGTGCGCGATCATGGCGGCCTGCTCTTCATCGACCTGCGCGACAATTACGGCCTGACCCAGATCGTCGCCGATCCGGATTCGCCGGCCTTCAAGGTCGCCGAGACCGTGCGTGGCGAGTGGGTCATCCGTGTCGACGGCGAGGTCAAGGCGCGTTTGCCCGAGACGACCAATGCCAATCTGCCGACCGGCGAGATCGAGATCTTCGCCCGCGAGATCGAGGTGCTGTCGGCGGCCAAGGAACTGCCGCTGCCGGTGTTCGGCGAGCCCGACTATCCCGAGGATATAAGGCTGAAGTACCGCTTCCTCGATCTGCGCCGCGAGACGCTGCACAAGAACATCATTGCGCGTACCAAAATCATCGCGGAAATGCGCAAGCGCATGGGCGAGGTCGGCTTTACCGAATTCTCGACGCCGATCCTGACCGCGTCTTCGCCCGAGGGCGCGCGCGACTTCCTGGTGCCGTCGCGCATCCATCCCGGCACCTTCTACGCGCTGCCGCAGGCGCCGCAGCAGTACAAGCAGCTGATCATGGTGTCGGGCTTCGACCGCTATTTCCAGATCGCGCCCTGCTTCCGCGACGAGGACCCGCGTGCCGATCGTCTGCCGGGCGAATTCTACCAGCTCGACCTTGAAATGAGCTTCGTCGAGCAGGACGACGTGCTGTCGACCATGGAACCTGTCATGCGCGGGGTCTTCGAGACCTTCGCCAACGGCAAACCGGTGACGCAGAACTTCCAGCGCATTCCCTATGATGTGGCCATGCGCAAATACGGCTCCGACAAGCCGGACCTGCGCAACCCGATCGAGATGCAGGCCGTCTCCGATCATTTTCGCGATTCCGGCTTCAAGGTGTTCGCCAACATCCTGGCCAACGACCCGAAGGCCGAAGTGTGGGGCATTCCCGCCAAGACCGGCGGCAGCCGCGCCTTCTGCGACCGTATGAATTCCTGGGCGCAGGGCGAGGGCCAGCCGGGGCTGGGCTATATCTTCTGGCGCAAGGAGGGCGACAAGCTCGAAGGCGCCGGTCCGCTCGCCAAGAACATCGGCGAGGAGCGCACCGAGGCGATCCGCCTTCAGCTCGGCCTTGCCGACGGCGACGCCGCGTTTTTCGTCGCCGGCGATCCGAAGAAGTTCGTCTCGTTTGCCGGTGCCGCGCGCACCCGCGCCGGCGAGGAGTTGAACCTCGTCGATCGCGAGCGCTTCGAACTGTGCTGGATCGTCGACTTCCCGTTCTTCGAATGGAACGAGGAAGAGAAGAAAATCGACTTCGCCCACAACCCGTTCTCGATGCCGCAAGGTGGCATCGATGCGCTGAACGGCGAGGATCTGCTCGGCATCAAGGCGTTCCAGTACGACATGGTCTGCAATGGCTTCGAGATCGCCTCAGGCGGTATCCGCAACCATCTGCCCGAAACCATGGTCAAGGCGTTCGAGACGGTCGGCCTCGACCGTGCCACGGTCGAGGAGCGCTTTGGTGGCCTCTACCGCGCCTTCCAGTATGGCGCGCCGCCGCATGGCGGCATGGCTGCCGGCGTCGACCGCGTCGTCATGCTGCTGGTGGGCGCCAAGAACCTGCGCGAGATCACCATGTTCCCGATGAACCAGCAGGCCTATGATCTGTTGATGAATGCACCCTCGGAAGCGAGCCCGCAGCAGCTTCGCGACCTGGCGCTGCGCGTTGCCGTGCCCAGGAAGGACGCCTGATCGCGCTTCGGGCGATGCTTTAAAGAACCGCCCGAACCGATTCTTTCAATTCGCTAATCCCAAGAAAAAGCCCGGCATCGCTGCCGGGCTTTTCGCATAGCGAGATCGCTTCGATCAGTCTTCGTTGGCCTTGACGGTGACACCGAGCGTCTTGGGCAGATCGAGCGGGTTGGACATGGCGCCCGCCATGATCAGCGCGAACGGCACGGATGCCGGCGGCTCGGCCGAGATTTCGAGGCTCTTCGGATCGTCGAGGAATTTGCTGACCGCGGCCGTAACCTGCGCAGTCAGTTCCGGATTGTTGAGCTGCGCCATGCCGAACGGCACGATCGCCTTGGCCTGGTTGGCGATGTCCTTGCCGGACATGCCCTGCTGCTTGCCGACATAGTCCAGAACCTTGTTGGTCAGCGAATCGTCGTCGAAGCGGATCGAGGCGCTGTTGAACGAAAGCTGCTGCAACAGGCCGAGCATGGCCATGCCTTGCGCCGAATTGTCGGCGCCTTCCGGCTGTGCCGCCATCTTCTTCTGCATTTCCTGCAGCGACTTGATGAAGTCCAGCGTGTAGCCGCCGAGATTGAAGGTCATGCCGAGCGTGCCGGCATTCTCGACCGAGATGTCGTATTTCGACAGTGCCATCTTGCCGTCCGTGGGCTGCCAAGTGCCGGCCATTTCGAGATTGCCCGCGATGTTCTGGTAGCCGAGCGCGTTGATGACTTCCTTGGACTTGGGATCGTCCACCAGCGTCAGGTCGGCATTGAATTTTTCCGTGGTGGCGGTGAATTCCATCGCCTTGCCGTCCGCCGGCGGCGTGATTTCGATGGCAAGCCCGTCCATCGAGAAGGCGGTCTTGTCGGCGACCTTGACGGTCATGTTCGAGAGTTCGGCGGACTTGTACATCATCAGCGAGCCCAGCGGGCCGGTGGCGCCGTCGGCCGGAACTGTCATGTCGTGGATGACGAAGGGGCTGAGGTCGAGGGTGACGCCGTCCTTGCTGTGTGTGAAGGCAGCCGTTGATACGGTGGCGATGTCATAGCCGCCATTTGCCTCGGTCACGCCTTCGAGTTTGACGTCGCCGATGGGAAGCGCTTCCTTCTCCGCCGCCGGTTTGATGGCAACGCCCTGCAGCACCATGCTGGTGTTGTCGCCGGTCACCCCGGTCCAGGTGATGTCGACACCTTGTGCGACAAGCGCTGCCTTCAGCCGGTCGGCCACTGCCGTATCCTGTGCGAGGGCCGCATTCAGCGGCAGCGTGAGCAAGAAGGTCGAAAAAGCCAGTTTCTTGAGAATTGAGCGTTTGATTGTCATCGCAAGGTCCCTGAGAGTGTCCTGAAATTGTTTTTTCAATTATTTGCGCCATCACCATTCCGTGACGAACTGGACCGGAAAAAGGCGTGTCCCGGCACATTGGTCAAAAATCGCGGTGAAAGGCAAACCCGATCCCACCGTCTTTGCGCAAACCGGTGAATTTGTCATGAAGAGCCGATAGCCGGATATCGTCGCGCTTGGCGATAGAGCCCGCATGTAACAGGCTGATGTTGGCCGACATCCGCTGGGGTATGGTTTCATGTTGCAGAAAGGCCGGTATCTCCGTCGGGCTCTTGCCGCGAATCACCCACTCGGCTAGTCCGAGCCCATGGGAAAAAGGCTTTTGCCGCCTGAAAATGGCGGTGGCGATCACATCGAGCCGGTCGATCTGAAGAAGGCGCTGGAAGAGCGCTATCTGGCCTATGCGCTGTCGACCATCATGCACCGGGCGCTGCCCGACGTGCGCGACGGACTGAAGCCGGTCCATCGCCGCATCATGCACGCCATGCGCCTGCTGCGGCTCAACCCCGATCAGGGCTTTGCCAAATGCGCCCGCATCGTCGGCGAGGTGATGGGCAAGTTCCACCCGCATGGCGACCAGTCGATCTATGACGCGCTGGTGCGGTTGGCGCAGGATTTCTCGATGCGCTATCCCCTGGTCGACGGCCAGGGCAATTTCGGCAACATCGATGGCGATAACGCCGCCGCCATGCGCTACACCGAAGCGCGCATGACCGATGTGGCGACCGAACTTTTGTCCGGCATCACCGAGGATGCCGTCGATTATCGGCCGACCTACAATGAAGAAGACGAGGAGCCGGTGGTTTTGCCCGGCGCCTTTCCGAACCTGCTGGCCAACGGCTCGTCCGGCATTGCGGTGGGCATGGCGACATCGATCCCGCCCCACAACGCCGCCGAGCTTTGCGATGCCGCACTTCACCTGATCGAAAACCGGGACGCGCCGGTGGCGAAGCTGATGGACTTTGTCCAGGGGCCGGATTTCCCGACCGGCGGCATCATCGTCGACAGCCGCGCCTCGATCCTCGAAGCCTACGAAACCGGTCGCGGTGGCTTTCGCGTGCGCTCGAAGTGGTTCCAGGAGGACCAGGGCAGGGGCACCTGGAGCATCGTCGTCACCGAAATCCCGTACGGCGTTCAGAAGGCGCGGCTGATCGAGAAGATCGCCGAGCTGCTGATGGCGCGCAAGCTGCCGCTGCTCGAGGACATCAGGGACGAAAGCGCCGAGGACGTCCGCGTCGTGCTGGTGCCGAAGAGCCGTTCGGTCGACCCCGGCATCCTGATGGAATCGCTGTTCAAGCTGACCGAGCTCGAAAGCCGCTTCCCGCTCAACATGAATGTGCTGTCGCGCGGCAAGGTGCCCAACGTGCTGTCGCTGAAGGGCGTGCTGCAGGAGTGGCTCGAGCACCGCCGCGAGGTTTTGGTCCGCCGCTCGAAACATCGCCTCGGCGAAATCGAAAGACGGTTGGAGATACTTGCCGGCTACCTGATCGCCTACCTCAACATCGACGAGGTGATCAGGATCATCCGCGAGGAGGATGAGCCAAAGCAGGTCATGATGGCCCGCTGGTCGCTCACCGACACCCAGGCCGAAGCCATCCTCAACATGCGGCTGCGCGCTCTGCGCAAGCTTGAAGAATTCGAGATCCGCAAGGAATTCGACGGCCTGAGCGCGGAGAAAAAGCAGATCGAGGCACTGCTTGCTTCAAACGAGAAGCAGTGGGCGACGATCAAGTGGGAAGTCACCAACATCCGCGACAAGTTCGGTCCGGAGACCGAGCTCGGCAAGCGCCGCACCCAGTTCGCCGACGCGCCCGAGCATGATCTGACCGACATCGCCCATGCCATGATCGAGCGCGAGCCGGTCACCGTCGTCGTCTCGGAAAAGGGCTGGCTGCGGGCGATGAAGGGGCATCTGGCCGATCTCTCGACGCTGACCTTCAAAGAGGGCGACAGCCTCAAGCTCGCCTTCCATGCGCAGACCACTGACAAGGTGCTGGTCTTCACCACCGGGGGCAAGTTCTACACCATCGGCGCCGACCGGCTGCCTGGCGGGCGCGGCCATGGCGAGCCGATCCGCATCATCGTCGATATGGACAATGACCAGGACATCGTCACCGCCTTCGTTCACGATCCGAAGCGCAAGCTGCTGCTGGCCTCGCACGACGCCAACGGTTTTATCGTGCCGGAGGAGGAAGTCGTTGCCAACACCCGCAAGGGCAAGCAGGTGATGAACGTCAAGGCGCCGGACGAAGCCAAGCGCTGCATCCCGGTCACCGGCGACCATCTCGCCATCGTCGGCGAGAATCGCAAAATGCTGGTGTTCGCGCTCGCAGAGATTCCGGAGATGGGCCGCGGCAAGGGCGTGCGCCTGCAGAAATACAAGGATGGCGGCCTTCTCGACCTCAAGCCGTTCACGCTTGAGAGCGGCCTCTCCTGGCAGGATTCAGCCGACCGCACCTTCACAAGGTCGCGCGAGGAACTGGCTGAATGGATCGGCGCCCGTGCCTCGGCCGGACGCATGGTGCCGAAGGGATTCCCGAGGACGGGGAAATTTGGGTAGCGAGTGAAGCTGCCGATCTCCCCCCTCGTGGGGAGATGCCCGGCAGGGAGAGGGGGGCGCTGTCCCGCCGACGGTCGAGTTCACAGATACTCGATTGGTTTGCGGCTCACGGTCCAAATCCAAGGCCGCGATCCTTCACACCCCCCTCTGTCCTGCCGGGCATCTCCCCCACGAGGGTGGAGATTGGCAGCTTCACCATCTCATTTGGACTATCGTCACGATTGCTGCACTATATCAGTGCATAGACAGGAGGGGTGTTTGGGAGAGCCAGGCGTTTGAAGGAAGCAAGAATCCAGAAACCGGAACGGCAGCAGCGCCTCTTCGGCCTGTCGACGCCGCTCAGGGCAGCCGTCATCCCGCCGCTGTCGGCGGCACGCTGGCTGCTGGTGCTGATCGTTGCCGCCGGCGTCTATTTCTTCCACGGCTTCCTGTTTCCGGTGCTGGCGGCGCTCGTCATCGCTTTCGCCAGCTGGCCGCTCTACCGCCGCCTGCTTGTCGCGGTCGGCGGCAACCGCACCATCGCCGCGACCTTCGCCATCCTGTTCATCCTCGCCTTCCTGGTGATCCCGATCGCGCTCGCCGGCACCTATGCGATCAACGAGGTCCGCGAATGGGTCGCCTGGGCGATCGAGACCAACCGCCACGGCGCGGTGACGCCACACTGGATCGCCACCATGCCTGTCGTGGGCGAGTGGCTGAACGAACAGTGGACCACCAATTTCGGCCATCCCGGCGGCATTGGTGAGCTGATCCAGCTGGTCAGCGGCGCTAATATCGGCAGCATCTATCGTGGCGTGCTGGCCGCAGGCGGCAGTGCTTTCGGCCTGCTGTTGACGCTGCTGTTCATGATGATCGCGCTGTTCTTCGCCTATCGCGACGGCGAGCACTTTGCCGGCCAGGTCGACCGTCTCGGCGAGCGCATCCTGCCGACCAGATGGGAGCGGATTTCGCGCGTCGTGCCGGCGACGATCTCCTCGACCGTGACCGGCATGACCGTTATCGCCATCGGCGAAGGGCTGGTGCTGGGCATCGCCTACTGGCTGGCCGGCGTGCCGTCGCCGGTCACGCTTGGCGCCCTGACCGGCGTCATGGCGCTGATCCCCGGCGGCGCACCGCTGTCCTTCACGCTGGTCTCGATCTACCTCGCCGCCAGCGGCTCGCCGATGGCCGGGCTGGCGCTGTTCCTCTGGGGGGCGGTCGAACTGTTCATCGTCGACAAGACATTGCGCCCCAAGCTCGTCGGTGGCCCGATAAAACTGCCCTTCCTGCCGACTTTTTTCGGTCTGATCGGCGGCGTCAAGACCATGGGGTTTCTCGGCCTGTTCATCGGCCCGGTGCTGATGGCCCTGCTGGTGGCTATCTGGCGCGAATGGCTGCGCGAGGTGGAAATGGCCGACGAGACGGCCGCCGATTCGGCGGCCGAAATCGAGTCCGGTCCGCAGATCGAGGTCCTGCCGGAATCCAATGCGGCGAAGAAAGCCAGCGCCTGATAACGACCGGCTTTGCGCCGTAAGCCGAATTGTCGCTAGACCGGGTGATGCACCGCGAAGTCGACCCGGCGCTTACGCCCTTCATGCAGCTGCCAGAGCGAGTGTGCGACGAGCGTGACGATCAGGATCCCGCCGCCGATCAGGCTGTTGCGGGTCGGTGCCTCGGCAAAGATCATCCACACCCAGACCGGCGCCAGCACCGTTTCGAGCAGGTAGAACATCGCCACTTCCGGTCCTGAAATGTATTTCGGCCCGGCGGCAAGGCAGAAGAACGAGATCGGCATGATGATGGCGCCGTTGAAGACGATCCACCATGGCGCGTTCACATGAAAGCCTTCGCCTGACACCATGAAGACCGCCAGCGCGAGCGGCAGAAGGACGCCGACGAGCGAGGTGAATCCCATGTCCTTGCCGCTGGCGCGCGAGATGGTGATGGCCACCGCGATGAAGAAGGCCGAGCACAGCGCCATGAAATCGCCGAACAGCTTGCCGGTGCCGACCGAGCCGCCGACGATGACCAGCACGCCGAGGATCATGATCGCCATCGCCGCGATGGTCACCAGCCGCGGCCTCTCGCGCAGGAATATCCAGGACAGCAACCCCGCAAAGACGGTGTTGAAGGCCAGGATGAACACCAGGTCGGCGGTCGAGGTGTGGTAGACGGCGGTGACGAAGGTGATCCCGGTCAGCCCGTAGCATATCGCCACGATCAGGCCGGACCAGCCGGGGATCAGCGGCGGGGCGTTTCGGCTGAGTGCCCGCCAGACCGACCAGATGACCATGGCCGCGACGAAAGTTGTGCCGGTGCGCAGCAGCATGATCGTCCATGCGCCACCGTCGGCGAGGCGGATCAACGGTATGTCGACAGTCAGCGTGAGCCCGCCGATGGCGGTTATCAAAAGACCTTTCTGGTGATCGTGATGAGAGGACATGCAGGAACTTTCGCAATGAAATGCAGGCTGGCGGCCGGCCGGTGCAATGGCGCACTCTCTCCAGCCAACCGGCTGAAAGACCAGCATCCCCTGCCTTGAAACAGTTTAAAGCGGACCTTGGAAAAGCTCAGCGTGAAACCGCTTCGTTGGTGTAGCGCTCCCAGCCCTTGGGGCCGAGATGCTCCTGCGGCATGAAGCGCATCTTATAATTCATCTTGCGCGAGCCGTTGACCCAGTAGCCGAGATAGACATGGGGCAGGCCCATCGCCCTGGCGCGGGCGATGTGGTCGAGGATCATGAACGTGCCGAGCGACCGCTCCTCGAAATCGGGATTGAAGTAGGAGTAGACCATCGACAGGCCGTCGGCCATCTTGTCGGTGAGCGCCACCGCGATCAGCTCGCCCTGTCCCTTGCCGGTGATGAAGGTGTCAGGTCCGCGCCGCCGATATTCGATCACCTTGGTGTCGACATGGGTGTCCTCGACCATCATCGCATAGTCGAGCACCGTCATGTCGGACATGCCGCCACGGCGGTGGCGGGCGTCGAGATAGCTGCGGAACAGGGAATATTGTTCGGTCGAGGGCTCGGCATTGTGCATGTAGCCGACGAGATCGGAATTGTGCTGCAGCACGCGCTTCATGTTGCGGCTGGCGACGAATTCCTGGGCGAGGATGCGTACCGAAACGCAGGCGCGGCAGGTCTCGCAGGCCGGCCTGTAGGCGATGTTCTGCGAGCGCCGGAAGCCGCCTTGCGTCAACAGGTCGTTCATCTCCGCCGCCTTGTCGCCAACCAGGTGCGTGAACACCTTGCGCTCGAACTGGCCGTCGAGATAGGGGCACGGCGACGGCGCGGTCAGGAAGAACTGCGGCGACTGGGTCGGATGCTGCGTCATCGAGCCTTGGAAACACTCCTTCGAATCGCTCTACCTTTGGCGCGGATGGCGAAAAATTCAACAGGATTATGTGGGCGCGGTCGACTCGACGCCTTCACATTTGTGCTCAATCGGTAGCGACTGCTCTTCAGAGGGCCGTTTCAGCGGTCGGTGCGGCTGACGACCGTGCCAAGTAAAAGATCGTGCAAGGTGCGTTTGCGGTCGGAAAACAGCGTTACCAGCAGGACAAGCGGCGACAGGATGACATTGCCGGCCCAGAACAGCACCGAATGGACAACCGCAGTGAGGCCGTCGATCGGCCTGCCGTCGAGCCGGTCGAGCCGGATGCCCATCATCTTCATGCCCGTGGTGGCCTGATCGGTGCTGCCCAGCGTGTTCCAGATGTAGAGGATGGCCACAGTCGGCAACAGGATGCCGAACAGCATCCAGCCAAGCCCGAGGGTCAAGAGCCCGAGGAAGAACACCAGAATGGCAAACGGGATGGTGAGCAGCGCGACGATGACATAGTCGATCATGAAGGCGAAGATGCGCTTCGTGCGCACGCCGTCATAGGCCCTGACATCGTCGAGCCTGCTGGTGATGATTTCGCCGTCGAGAACGCGCGCGTTCATGTCATTTCCTCGTAACAGGGCCACGGCATAGGGTGCGGACCGCTCAGCCATGAAATGGTGAAGGCCTGTGGCGGAATCAAGATCGCGCTTCCAGCGGTGCTCCAGCTTCGATGGCGTCGGGCCCGATGTGAACTGGTTGAATTTGCGGCGCGGATAGCATTAGCTTGTTGCGGCGCAGCAGAGCGCACAGGGGACGGGGCAATATGGACTACGACATGCTGGTCATCGGCAGCGGCCCTTCCGGCCGCCGTGCCGCGGTGCAGTCGGCCAAGCTCGGCAAGTCCGTGCTGGTGGTCGACCGCGGCCGGCGTCTGGGCGGTGTCTCGGTGCATACCGGGACCATCCCATCGAAAACGCTGCGCGAAACGGTGCTCAATCTTTCGGGCTGGCGCGAGCGCGGCTTCTACGGGCGCGGCTACCGGGTCAAGCAGGATATTTCGGTCGGCGATCTGGTCGAGCGCCTGCACAAGACGCTCGACCATGAGGTCGAGGTGCTGCAGCACCAGTTCATGCGCAACACGGTCAAGAGCGCTCGCGCCGCGGTGAAATTCCTTGGTCCCAACAAGGTCAGCCTGACATCAGATGCCGGCGATTACAGCGAGGTCGGTTTTGCCAACGCGCTGATCGCGGTCGGCACCAGGCCGCACCGCCCGCGCGACGTGCCTTTCGACAAGACCCGCGTCTTCGACAGTGACGAGATGCTGGAGCTTGATCGCTTGCCGCGCACGCTGACCGTGATCGGCGCCGGCGTCATCGGCGTCGAATATGCGACGATCTTTTCCGCGCTCGACGTGCCGGTAACCTTGGTCGAGCCGCGCAACTCCATCCTCGATTTCGTCGACCGCGAGATCGTCGACGATTTCATCCACCAGATGCGCGATCGCGGCATGACCATCCGGCTGGGCAGCGCGGTGAAGGAGATCCGCTCCAAGCCGGACGCCGCCGAAGTGGAACTGGCCGATGGCCGCACCATCCGTTCCGAGGTTGTGCTCTACGCCGCCGGCCGCACCGGCAATGTCGGCAGCCTGGGCCTGGATGTCGTCGGCATCGACGCCGACTCCAGAGGGCGCATCAAGGTCGATCCGCAATCCTTCCAGACCAGCGTGCCCAACATCTATGCCGCCGGCGACGTCATCGGCTTTCCGAGCCTGGCCTCGACTTCGATGGAGCAGGGCAGGGTGGCCGCCTGCCATGCCTTTGGAGTGCCCTTGCCGCCGCCGCCGGAAACCTTCCCCTATGGCATCTATGCGGTGCCGGAAATCTCGACGGTCGGCCAGTCCGAAGAACAGGTGCGTGAGAGCGGTGCGGCCTACGAGGTCGGCGTGGCGCGTTTTCGCGAGACCTCGCGCGGCCACATCATGGGTGTCAACACCGGCTTCCTGAAGCTGCTGTTTTCGATCGAAACGCGCCGTCTGCTCGGCGCGCACATCATCGGCGAGGGCGCCACCGAGCTCATCCACATCGGCCAGGCGGTGATCAATCTCGGCGGCACCGTCGACTTCTTCGTCAACAACACCTTCAACTATCCAACGCTCGCCGAAGCCTACAAGATCGCCGGGCTGGATGCCTGGAACCGGATGGGAAGAGGGTAGGCCGGCTGGTCGTGGCGGCGAGCCTGTCAGCCTGCCTGCGCCACCGCCGCCGGTCCCGCCACCCATTGCCTGACGATTGCCGCGTCGGCGCTGCCGAATTCATGACCTGATGAGACAATCCTGGCGTCGATCTCGGCGCCATGCCGACTGAGCAATGTCACCAGAGCAGGGGCGAAAGGCGCATAGGTGAGGTCGGCGGCGCCGGCGATCATCAGCACCCGCACCTTTGACAGATCCGTCGCCGGCACATCATCGAGCACCGGCATCGGTCGCAGCAGCGCGGCGCGTTCGACAAGGCCCGATGCAGCAGCATCAGGCTCGAAACCAGATTGGCGCCGTTCGAATAGCCGAGGAAAATTGTGCGCGAGAGGTCGAGATGATGGCGTGTGGCCGCGTCAGCGACGAAGCCCGCAAAGGCCTCGGTTTCGGTGCGGATGCTCGCCTGTTCGAAGCGCGTCGGCGTGATCCGCGCGAACCAGCGGAAACCATCCTCCTGGACAACGCGGCCACGCACCGCGATGAGCGTGGCACGCGGTGCGATCTCTCGCGCCAGCGGCACCAATGTCGTCTCGTCGACACCCGACCCATGCAGCAGGAAGAAGCAGTCGCCCGTTGAATCCGCCGCGCCGTAAAGCCGGTAGTGGAAGGCGAGATCACGCCGCAACGCACCATCTTGTGAGGTCTCGTCGATCATCGACCATCCTCTTGATTATATGACGTTTCGCTCAATTTGCCGGCTTCAAAACGCAATATTTTCAAGCTCCGCGAAAGTTGATTGAACCGGGCGCATTACAGTCCGTTTCTCCGCCGATAACATCCTTCGGGAGGAATCGAAGCGGTGCGCCGGGGGTCGCATTGCCGGTATGAACAACCAGCTTTGAGGCCTTTTTGTCGATGACCACCCAGATTTCCCCGGACCGCGATGCGCGTGTCCCAGACCGCGAGGCGCGTGTCCCGGACCGCACTGAGCGCGACACGCGCATCGATGTGATCCGTGCTCTCGCCTTGTTGACCATCTATGTCGACCATGTGCCAGGTACCGCCTTCGAGTATCTGACATACAAGAATTTCGGCTTTTCGGATGCGGCGGAGGTCTTCGTGCTGATCTCGGGAATCTCGGTCGCGCTCGCCTACGGCAAGAAATTCCAGCCTGGAAACCGGCTGCTGGCAACTTTGAAGATGTTGCGCCGCGCCGGTGTGCTTTATGCCACCCACATCGTCACCACCATGGTGGTGATGGCCATTTTCTGCGCTGCGGCGGTGTTTGCCAGGCGGCCGGAGCTTTTGACGATGATCAACATCGAGCCGTTGATCAAGAATACGCCGCAGGTGCTGATCGGCATCGTGACGCTCGGCCACCAGCTCGGCTACAACAACATCCTGCCCGTCTATGCGGTGCTGCTCTTGCTGGCGCCGCTGTTCCTGCTCATTGTCAGCTATCGGCCGGTCCTGGCACTGGTGGCATCCGGCGCCCTGTGGCTGGTCGCGGGGATTTATCAGATTGCTCCGCCCAACTACCCCGAGCCCGGCTTCTGGTTTCTCAACCCGCTGTCGTGGCAGTTCCTTTTCAACATCGGCCTGGCGGGCACGCTGCATGTGCGTCGCGGCGGCACCATCCCGGTCAATCGCTGGCTGGTTGGGGCGGCCTTGGCCTACACCGTTGTGGCCCTGGTCTGGGTGCACAGCCCGCTTTGGGGGCATATCTCCTGGTTTGGCCTGCCTCCGGTGCTGACCGGTTTCGACAAGACGTTCCTGTCGCTGCCGAGGCTCCTGCATATACTCGCAGTGAGCTACCTGATCGTGGCATTCCCGGCGATCTCGAATCTGTTTCGCACCGGGCGCGATCATCCGCTTGCCATATTGGGCAAACGATCGCTGCCGGTTTTCATTGCCGGCACGGTGCTTGCAATGGCGGCGCAGGTACTGAAGCTGATCAATCCGGGCGGATTTGCCTATGACAGCCTGTTGATATCGGCCGGCATCGTCATGCAGTTCGCGCTCGCCTATTATCTCGAATGGCTATCGGGCCTTGGCTGGTCCGCCAAAAGCAGGCCGGCTCACAGCGCCGCACCGCCCGTCCATGCTGCATCCTTCGCGATGCCGGGCATGGCGACAAGAATGGGCCGTTGAGCTCAGGCGGGCGAGGGGCCGGATGAGGCCCGCACCACGAGTTCGACCGGCAGCGATTGCCGGCTGAACGAACCATCATTTTCAAGGATCGCCTTGACGGCAAGGCGGCCCATCTCGGCGATCGGCTGGACGATCGTGGTCAGCGGCGGCTTGGAAACCGCCCCTTCCGGAACACCGTCGAAGCCGACGACAGAAACATCGCCCGGTACCGCAATGTCGTGCTGCCGCAGCCAGTCCAGCGCATGGAGCGCCATCCTGTCCGACATCGCCAGGATGGCTGTCGGCGCCTCGGCACCGGCGAAAATATGGTCGAGGCCGGCCCACACGCTCTTCTCGTCATTGACGGTTTCGTAGATCGGCACACGCGAGACGTCGATGTCGACGCGGGAGAGTTCCGCGAGATAGCCACGCAAGCGGTCCCGCGTAGCGGAATAGAGGGCCATTTCCACCTGCTCCCTTGTGGTAGGGCCGAAGCCTGCGTCGGCACAGGGCAGGGTAAGCACGGCAAAGCGGCGATGTCCGAGTTCGGTCAGGTGGCGGGCCGCCAGGCCGGCACCGGCGATGTTGTCGACGCCGATCGCCGCGACCGCATCGTCGTCGTCCGAATCGAGGTCCAGCGCCACAAAGGGAAGCTTGCGTTCACGTGCCAGTTGGACCAGCTTTGAGCCGCCATCGACACAGAAAACGATGAAGCCATCGACCAGCGCACTCTGGATGTTCCACGCGAGCTGCTCGCCATTGACGGCGGAGACCAGCGAAATCCCCGCACCGGTCGCGTCACAAGCCTGCGAGATGCTGGCCATCATCACCCGGGCAAAGGGATCGTCGAAGAAATAGGAGAGGGGTTCCGCGGTCGCGACACCGATGGCATTGACCTTGCCGGCGCGCAGCAGCCGGCCCTTGGGATCCGGTCCGCCATATCCCATGGCCTCGGCTGCCGCCTTGACCCGTTCACGGACCTCCTCGCGCACGATCTCCGGACGGGCGAAGACGTTGGACGCGGTGCCGTGCGACACGCCGGCTGCCTTGGCAATGTCCGCCAGCCGGACCGGTCTTGTCTTTGCAGAGATAAGTGGCGCCATCTTCGTCTCCTGAATTCTTCCCATTTAACACTTTCGTTGGATCGGTTCAAATTTTGGCTTGATCGAGGCTTCGACAGGGCCTATGTTTGAATCGATCCAAGGAAACGTCTGCTGGCAGAATTGGATCGATTCAACATCAAGTAGGGAGTTGTGTCATGCATCCCATCAATTTTCTGTTCGAAGACATTTACCGCAACGACTGGAGCATCTCGTCGAACACCGCGACGCAGAAGCGCCGCGGCAAAACCAGCCCATGGGTCCGCGAGTTGCGGTTCCTTGTGGAGCGCAAGCGGAGCTGATCGGGGTCGGTTTTTCGCACCTCTCGATTGGATCGATTCAAGTGCTGAAAGGAGCGCACATCATGCATCCCGTGAGCTATCTATTTGAAGACATTTATCGCAACTATTGGGGCATCGCGCCGGCTTCCGAACGGCCGGAGCGGCGTCGGTTGGCAAGGCTGCGGCGGCGCAATCGCGAATTGCTCATCCAGCCCGAGTCCAGGCAGGACTAACGGCCCGGCAAATGGGCGGGGGTCTGTTTATCGGGCAAGGCGCCCAGAGGCGTTCAGGAGCGTGCGCGCACCAGCGCCGAGGCAGCGATCGCCAGCCAGCCGGCAATGAGCAGCGTGCCGCCGATCGGCGCCGACAGCGGGAATAGCCGCGACCCGATGAAATCGCGGGCCAGCAGATCGCCGCAGAACAGCAGAAGCCCAACCAGCAGGATCAGGCTGCCGATGCGCAGGATCCGGTTCGCGCCAAGCAATCCGGCGGCAAGGAAGACCGGCGCATGCATCAGCAGGAACGATGCGGCGGTGCCAACGAAGGCGCCGCCGAGATGCGCTGCCGCGGCCGACAGCGCCACGCCGGCAGCACCGCAGAAGCCCCCGGCCAGGACGAGGATACGGCTGCTGTTGTCGGAAGGTCGTTCGGCTGTGCTCATGTTTGGGGCCCTGTGACGCCCAACCCCGTCAGGGCTTGCCGGGGTTGGCAACCATGTCCTGCTCGCGGCGTGACTGTGCCAGCCAGTTATACACCGCGCCGCCGGCCATCAAGATGGACGTGCCCAGAAACACCGAGCGCATGCCGAAATGACCACCGGCAAAGCCGCCCAGCAAGGGACCGGCGACTTGCCCGACATATTGGGCGGAGATCGACAGCCCGAGCACATTGCCGCCGACCCCATCGGGAACATTGTGGCGGATCACGCTGGTGATGCAGGGCAACAGCCCGCCCAGCGCCAGACCCATCAGGAAGCGCAGGCCGATGAGTTGCCAGCTCTGTGTGACGAAGGCCTGCGGGATCAGCAGCAGCGCCGAGACGGCAAGCGCGCCGATGATGACGTTCCAGTGGCCGACGCGGTCGGCGAGCTTGCCGAGGCGCGAGGCCGACAGGATGGCGCCAAGGGCCGCCGCCGACATGACGACGCCTGATATCAGCGTGACGCGGCTCTGGTCCTCGATGAGCTGCTGCACATAGACGGTGATGATCGGCTCGATCGACATGGTGGCGAAGCTCAACAGCATGCCGGTCGCCAGCATGGCGACAACAGGCCGTTTGTCGGGGATTTGTGACCAGCCGCCTTTCCGCTTCTGCGTCGCTCCGGCGTCTGCTGTTTTCGGCCGGGGATTCTCCTTGATCAGAAACGTGGTCGCCAGGAATGCCAGGAAGATGACGCCGCCGGAGAGGAGAAAGGTGGCGCGGATGCCGATCAGCGGCGGCAGGGCACCGCCAACCAGCGGGCCGACCAGAGCCCCGCCCGTGATGCCGGCCGACAGCAGGCCCAGCGCCCAGCCGGAACGCTCCTTGGGTGTCTGCATGGCGACGAGGATGGTCGATCCCGAGGAGTAGCCGCCGGCAAAGCCGATGAGCAGCCGCAGCAGCACCAGCTGCCAGACCGTCTGCACCATGCCGGTCAGCGACATGCATATGGCCATGCCGAAGCTGGCGCGAACCAGCATCACCTTGCGGCCATAGCGGTCGCCGAGACGTCCCCAGAGCGGCGCCACCAGCGCCGCCGCGAAGAACGTCGCGCCATAGGCAATCCCCGACCATTGCACGATCGCGGCGTGACCCTCGGCACCCAGCTGCTCGATATAGAGCGGCAGGAACGGCAGAAGCAGCGTCATGGCGACAAGCGTCGAAAACGAACCGGCGAAGCACACGAACAGATTGCGCCGCCAGTGGATGTTGTAGGTGCTGTCGGTCGCCGGGGGCGTGCTCTGCTGCATGTCGTGTGTCCTGTCCCAGCAACTCTTTTATCGATGCTTGCTGCGGATACCAATTTGGGATACCAAGATGGTGCACGTCATGGACGCAAGCTTGGCCGCTGTCAATGCAGCCTGTCGAACGTGATCGGCAAGACGATCGCAAACGGCCAAAAGGTGGAAACGACAATGTCGCAGATGCACAGCGTCGAAAAACAGCTTCGGCAGATGATCCTGGGCCTCGAGATCGGTCCCGGCGAAAAGCTGACCGAGCGCTGGATCGAGAGCCGTTTCGGTGCATCGCGAACCCCGGTCAGGGCAGCACTTCTGCGGCTCGAGACCGAGGGGCTGGTCGGCAGGGACGGGCGCGGCTGGACGGTGTCGCCGATCAATCTGGCTGAACTCGAGCAGATCGCCGTCTACAGGGAGGCGGTCGAGGTTGCGGCAGTTCGCCTGACATGCAGCCTGGCGGACCGGAGCGCCATCGATGTCATCGAGGCGATGCTCGAATCCTGCGACAACGACACGCCGCGCGAGGAATGGCATCGCGTCGGCATGGATTTTCACATCGAACTGGCGCGTCTGTCAGGCAATGAATTCCTGTTCCGGGCGGTCCGCGATGCCATGACGCGCCTGTCACGGGCGCGCTGGCTGGAGGTTCGCGACGAAGCGGCCCTCAGCCGCGCCTGGGCCGAACATCGCGCCATACTGGCGGCGGCACGCCGTGGCGACGCCGATGAAGCCGCGCGCCTGCTCTCGGTCCACATCGTCGGCAGCCGCGACCGGCTGGTGACGTCGCTCGCCAACGATCGGCGCGGTCTTCGCGCCAGAGGCTTTGCCGTCGTTGCTGCTTAAGGCGGATGAAGGGGCGCAAAGCGGCGTCTGGACGTGTGCGCACTTTCGCCCTCGCTTCGCAGACGCCGATGGCGTAAGGAGCGGCGATGGAAAACAACCGATTTGAAACACCTGTGACTGTGAAGTCAGTCGCGGCGGGAAGCACTCAGCTCTTGCGCACGGCGCGTGAGGCTTCCGACTACCTCCTCAACAGCTGGCCCGGCAAGCGCAGCCCCAAGCATCGCGCGGCCCTGCAGGCCTGCCATGACGCACTCGCCGGCGACAAGCCGGCGATGAACGCCAGGCGCGCCTTCATTGCGGCGGCGCGCGAAGTGGACGTCTTTGTCAGCGACAAGGCGCCGGCCTGACACAAGGCGACATCCGAGGCGGCAATCCGGATTGAGGCACGGCCCGCATCTGCGGGCCTTTTGCCGTCACTTTGCCGTTTCGGTTTCGGCTTCAGTCTCGTCTTCGGGCTTCGAACGTTCCCTCGCTGCAACCTTGGCTGCCAGCTTCTCGGCCTTCTTGGCCGCCTTCTGGCGGTCGCGTTCCTTGCGTTCCTGATCGTAGTTTGGTGGTCGCGCCATATCGGCTCCTTTTTCACTGCCTCGCGGCTCTGGTCCTGCCTAGGAGCATTAGCCGTCAAACACAACAGCTGAAGCGATAGTGCGTCGATGATGGCCAGGCTTGCAAGATGCGCGCCGCAATGATGGGGCCACGCCCATCATTGCGGCGGCGATACCTATCGCCGTCGATTTGCCGATCAGATGCCGCTTCGGTCAATCACCAGATCGGCGGCACCAAAGCGGTCCTTTGCCGTCAGTTGCTGGTGCCAGTAGGGATAGAGCAGGGGCGGCCGGCTGACCGCGTCGAGGCGCGCGCGCTCCTCGTCGGAAAGCACCAGGCTTGCCGCCGCGATGTTGTCCAGGAACTGCGTTTCCGTCCTGCCGCCGATCACCAGGGAACTGATGGACGGCCGGCCAAGCAGCCAGGCCAGCGCCACCTGCGCTGCCGACACGCCGCGCTGCGCGCCGATCTCCACAAGCACATCGACGATCCGCCACAGCCGGTCCTCGTCGCGGATCGGTGGTTCCGACCAGCCCGCGAGTTGGCGGGCGGTGGGGCTGTCACGGCGGTATTTGCCGGACAGCAATCCGCCGGCAAGCGGGCTCCAGACCAGAACGCCCAGCCCCTGGTCGACGGAAATCGGCAGCAGTTCGTACTCCGCTTCGCGCGCTTCCAGCGTGTAGTGGATCTGCTGCGTGATGAAGCGCGGCTGATGACGGCTGTCGCTGATGCCGAGCGCCTTCATCACCTGCCAGCCGGAATAGTTGGAGCAGCCGACATAGCGGATCTTGCCCTGGGCAACCAGCGTGTCGAGCGCGCCGATGGTTTCCTCCAGCGGCGTCACGCCATCCCATTCGTGCAAGAAATAGATGTCGATGACGTCGGTCTTGAGCCGCTTCAGGCTCTTCTCGCATTCCCGGATCAGGTGATGGCGCGACAGGCCTTCATCGTTTGGACCTTTGCCGATCCGCATCCGTGCCTTAGAGGCGATCAGCACGTCGCCCTTGCGCTTGCCGCCGAGCGCTTCGCCGATGATTTCTTCGGAAATGCCGTTCGAATAGACATTGGCGGTGTCGATGACATTGATGCCGGCGTCGATACAGAGATCGATCATCCGGCGCGCTTCGTCGAGATCGGTCTTGCCGACCGCCGAAAAAGCTCCGGCGCCGCCGAACGTCATGGTCCCCATGGTCAGTGTCGAAACTTTCAGGCCGGAACGGCCGAGGGTGCGGTATTCCATGTCGGTCCTCGCGATTGCATTGGGAAAGGGCTGGGGAGGGCGCCCGAAAGTGGCCGCTATTTGTAGGACAATTTGGGCGACGTGTCTCCATGCCAGCGCGGCGGATCGATCATGCCTGGCTGGATCAACAGCGGTGGTGACCATGCTCGCGCTGCAATAAAACCGTCATTGCAGGCCTATATGGAAGTCGGCTCAGGTGTTGCCGTTCCCGGGCTGTAGGCCGGGAGTTTGGGGCGCCGGACGTGGATCGACAGAGCTTGCAAGTGGAGCAGCCGATAATGACCGAGCTAAAACAGAATTCTCCGGCCAGGGATTGGCTTGAAGCCGAGCTCGCCGACACGCTTGACGAAGACTATGAGCTCGAAATGTCGGAGCCGGCGCTGTCGATGGAGATCGCCAAGATCTACAAGAACTCGCATCCGCCTTCGATCGATCGCATGCAGTATTTTCGCGACCTGATCACCCTGCAGTCCGAATTGATCAAGCTGCAGTCCTGGGTCGCCCACCACAAGAAGAAGCTGGTGGTGATCTTCGAGGGACGCGATTCGGCCGGCAAGGGCGGTGTCATCAAACGCATCACCCAGCGCCTCAACCCGCGCATCTGCCGTGTCGTCGCACTGCCGGCGCCGACGGAGCGCGAAAAGTCGCAATGGTATTTCCAGCGCTATGTCCCGCATCTGCCGGCCGGCGGCGAGATCGTGCTGTTCGACCGCTCATGGTACAACCGCTCGGGCGTCGAGCGGGTGATGGGCTTTGCCCAGCCCGATCAGGTCGAAGAATTCTTCCACGACGTGCCGGAATTCGAGCGCATGCTGGTCCGCTCGGGCATCACCGTGGTCAAATACTGGTTCTCGATCACCGACGAGGAACAGCAGATGCGCTTCCTGATGCGCATCCACGATCCGATGAAACAGTGGAAACTGTCGCCGATGGACCTGCAGTCGCGCGTGCGCTGGGAGCAGTACACCAAGGCCAAGGAAGAGACCTTCGCCCGCACCAACATCCCGGAAGCGCCCTGGTTCATCGTCGAGGGCAACGACAAGAAACGCGCGCGGCTGAACTGCATCGACCATCTGCTCAAGCAGCTGCCTTATGAGGAAGTGCCGCACGAGGAGATCACTTTGCCGGAGCGCGTCTTCAACCCCGAATACGAACGCCAGGTGCTGCCGCGCGAGCTCTACGTACCGGAGAAGTATTGAGGCAGACGAAGCTGCGATCTCCCCCACGAGGGGGAGATTGGCTCTCCACCTTACGCCCGCTTGATGGTGACGTGCGTTGCGAGCGGGGTCGCCACCTGCTCGCTGCAGATATAGCCGAGCTTGAGCATGTCCAGGCCGGCAAAAAGGTTCTCGCCCGTGCCCAGCAGCACCGGCGCGATCGCCAGATGCATCTCGTCGATCAGTTTTTCCTGCAGATATTGCCGTATGGTGGCGACGCCGCCGCCGACCCGCACATCCTTGCCGCCAGCGGCAGCCTTGGCCTGTTCAAGAGCTGAATGGATGCCGTCGACGACGAAGTGGAAAGTGGTGCCGCCCTCCATCGTGATCGGTTCCCGCTTGTGATGGGTCAGCACGAAAACCGGCACATGATAGGGCGGGTTGTCGCCCCACCAGCCTTTCCAGCTGTCGTCAGGCCATTCGCCGCGGATCGGTCCGAACATGTTGCGGCCGAGGATCCAGGCGCCGACATTTTCGAAGCTGCGCGCCGCGAACGCCTCGTTGACGTCGGTGGTGCCGCCATCTTGTCCGAGCACCATCTCGCGGAAGGTGTGGGTGTCGACAAACCACTTGTGCAAGGATTCCCCACCGACGCCGAGCGGATTTTGCAGATCCTGATCGGGACCGGCGCCATAGCCGTCGAGCGATAGGGTGAAAGCGTTGACGCGAAGTTTGGACATGCGAGCCTCCTCGATAACCGATTGTGTTTTGCAAGCAGTTTTTTGTAACAAACCGATTGTGAATTGCAAGCGGTATTTTCAAGCTCAAACGAAGCCCACGCAACGGTCAAGTGGCCCTCGCTATGGATTCCCCGGCCAAGAGCCGGAAATTGGTATGGATGTCGAAGCGGATTGGCCGACATTGCTCGCCGCGACCGGCCGTCGTCGCGAAGAGAAATTACCCCTTCAGCATCTCCGCCACTTCGGGTGCGAAATAGGTCAGGATGCCGTCGCAGCCGGCGCGCTTGAAGGCGAGCAGCGATTCCAGCATTGCCTTCTCGCCGTCGATCCAGCCATTGGCGCCTGCCGCCTTGATCATCGAATATTCGCCTGACACCTGGTAGGCGAAGGTCGGCATCTGGAACTCGTCCTTCAGCCGCCGGATGATGTCGAGATAGGGCAGGCCGGGCTTGACCATCAGCATGTCGGCGCCCTCGGCGATGTCCTGTTCGGCCTCTCTCACCGCCTCGTCCGAATTGGCATGGTCGATGTAATAGGTCTTCTTGTCGCCCTTGAGCAGACCGGCGGTGCCCACCGCCTCGCGATAGGGTCCGTAGAAGGCCGAGGCGAATTTGGTCGCATAGGACATGATCGCCACGTCCTGAAAACCATTGGCATCGAGCGCGTCGCGGATGGCGCCGATGCGGCCGTCCATCATGTCGGACGGTGCGATGATGTCGGCGCCGGCGGCCGCCTGGATGACTGCGGCGGCGGTCACCTGTTCCACTGTCTCGTCGTTGACGATGATGCCGTCGCGCAGGATGCCGTCATGGCCGTGGCTGGTGAATGGGTCGAGCGCTGCGTCGGTGATGATGCCGATCTGCGGTACCGCATCCTTGATCGCACGGGTGGCGCGGTTGATCACATTGTCGGGATCGAGGATGTGCGAGCCGGTCTGGTCGCGCAGCGAGATGTCCACATTGGGGAAGGTGGCGAGTGCCGGAATGCCGAGTTTTGCCGCGCGCTCTGCCTCCTTGACGGCGAGATCGATCGACAGGCGGAAGACGCCGGGCATGGCGGCGATAGGCTCGCGGATACCCTTGCCCTCGACGACGAAGATCGGCCAGATCAAATCGTCGACCGTGAGCCGGTTCTCTTGCACCAGACGGCGCGACCAGTCGGCCTTGCGCATGCGGCGCAGACGGCGGCTGCCGGTGATTTCGTCGACGCCGCGCGCGCCGGCGGGCTTTGCGGGGGTGAATTTGTTCATCGCCAGTACTCTCGTTCGGGCAGGCTTTTACCACGAGCTCCCGCCGCTGACCAATGCGGCACGATTGTGCCAGCGACCGGGTCGAGGCCTATTCGGGTTGCCCATTGCCTGACAGAATCTGTGCCGCGCCCCTGATGGCGACACGGAAAGCCTCGTCGAAGCCGACACCGCGCACCTGCCAGACGTAGGTCTTGCCGGCCACGGCCAGCCGCCAGTCGGCGATCCAGCCCAGTTCCTTGTCGCTCCAGACGAGACTGCCGTAAAGCGCCTGGTCGGCGCCGGCCTTCTCCGCAAGGGTGTCGAGCTTCGTCATCTCGGCATTGCGAAGCGCCTGATCGTCCAATCCGGCCTGCGACAGCTGCGCCACCGTAGGAAAAGTCACCTGCATGGCCAGCGGTACGGCGGCATTGCCGAACGATTCGCGCATCAGCATGCCACGGTCGTCCTCGGCATCGAGCGCGTAATGCGTTGTTCCGCGCTCGGTCGCCAAAAACACCACCAGCCGTGGCCGCTCGGTCAGCCACGGCCTGCTGCCGAGCGAAGCCAGCACCGGGTCGACGTCAGCAGGCTTGTACTGGCAGTAGAGATTATGAGGCCGATCGTACGTGCCCTGGTCGTCATGGTTGGGAATGCCTTCCATGCGGTCGCGATAGTGGAAACTGGCGACGAAGGTGCCGGCTTTGTCGCGCAATGCCGTCATTTCAGGTTTCGCCGGCAGGCGCTGATCGCCGGAAACCCGCACCAGAACCGCGTCGAGGCAGCGCTTGAAGCCGGACTGGCGGTTCTTCTCGTACTTGCCGTTGACGATGGTCTGCGAGCTGTAGAGGTCTTCCAAAGTCCCCGCCATGACCGGGTGGACAGCCAAGCAGAGGCTCAGCCCGATTGCCACCGGCGCAAGGTGCGAAAATCGAGTCATAAACAATCGTCCCGTTCGAAGACCCACCAGGTACGCTGCAATGAACTCTACCCAGTTTTCCGTATTGCAGCTCCATTTTTAGCACTGGCTCCTGGTCCGGGCCAGAGCTTGCACCGGTGTCCTCGCCATTGACGCACCCATGCGCCACGCTTTAGCACTTCAGTCCCGGCGGCCGGGAGAGGGATTCTTTCACGATGGATTTTGGCGGAGGCGACGAGATCCGCTTCGAACATCTGGGCCGGGCCGGCGTCGTCACCTTGACGCGGCCGCAGGCGCTCAATGCCTTGACGCACCGCATGATCGGGGCGCTCGATGCCGCTCTTTCCGCCTGGGAGGCCGACCAGGGCATCGACGTCATCGTCGTCAAGGCAGAGGGCAGGGCCTTTTCGGCCGGCGGCGATATCCTGCATGTCTATGAGACAGGCCGGGCGGGAAAACCGCCGGTCGAGTTCTTCGCCGACGAATACCGGCTCAACGCCCGCATCAACAGCTACAAGAAGCCCTATGTCGCCCTGATCGACGGTATCGTCATGGGTGGCGGCGTCGGCATCTCCTTCCACGGCTCGCACCGGGTGATGACCGAGAATGCCCAGTTTGCCATGCCGGAAGTCGGCATCGGCTTCTTTCCGGATGTTGGCGCCAGCCACCTGCTGCCCGATCTCGGCGGCTCCTTCGGCATGTATCTGGCGCTGACCGGCAATCGCATTCGATATGGCGATGCGCTGTGGTCTGGGCTGGCCACCCATACCATCAAGGCCGAGGACCAGGCTGGCTTCCTCGACCGGCTGGCGTTGACCGGCGATCCGGAATCGGTGCTGCGCGGCTTCTTCGTGCAGGCAAGGCGAGAAACCGACAGGCCGACGCTGGAGGCGATTGTCCGTCATTTTTCGCAACCGTCCCTGAACCGCGTCATCGACAGCCTCGAGCGTGCGGCCGCCGCCGATGAGTTCGCGGCAAAGACGCTGGCGACGATCCGCACCCGCTCGCCGACCAGCCTGCGCGTCGCCTGGCGGCAGATCAGCGCCGGACTGACGCTGTCCATGGAAGCCTGCATGAAGATGGAGTTCCGCATCCTCAACCGGATGCTCGCCGGCCATGATTTCTACGAAGGCATCCGCGCTGCCATCATCGACAAGGGCTCGAAGCCGCAATGGCGGCCGGCAAGCCTCGCTGCGGTCAGCGAAGCGGATGTCGATGCCTATTTCGCTCCGCTCGGCGAACGGGAACTCCTGATATGAGCGAGGTGACCTCAAGGCGCATCGTTCTGCAGCCCTCCGGGGTGGAGGTGATCTTCGCCTGGTTCCAGCGCGTCATATCGGGCTACTGCCTGCTGTTCGGCATTCTCTACTGGATCAAGCTGATCGGCTTTTATCCGGGCACACTGTGGCGTTTCGACCTGATGCCCGTGCACTGGCAGGTCGCGGCGGTGGTGCTCGCCGTGTTCTTTCCCTTTGCCGCTGCCGGCCTGTGGATGCTGGCGTCCTGGGGCCCGGTGATATGGTTCATTTGCGCGGTGACCGAGACGGTCATGTACGCCGGCTTTCCCGAGTTGTTCGGCCACCGCTTGCTGATTGTCGTCTCGCATGCGGCGGTGGCGGTGCTCTATATCGTCTTTCGTGTCGTCATCTACCTGCAGAAGCGCCCGGTCCGCCACTAAGCCGTTGAACCCATTGGCGGCCCGGCTGTCGCCTCGAATGAGCCCTGCAATCGTTGCCGAAATCTTTAGGTTAATTATTCTTGCTCGGGTGACCGTTCGTTAAGCCTCTTCCGAAACCTCTTACCGGTAAGCTCTTGTTAGCCCTAGCGTTTAAGTCGAATTTTATGAGTATTCGATAGTGTCGCGATCAAGGTGAAAAACAAAAAATCACCAGGGCGACAAACGAGAGGCAAAGACAATGATCAATTCGCGTCCGGCGGCGAAGACCGCCAACGTATCCGACGATCGCCGTGAGGCTATCCGTTCCCTGTACATGGAATCGCTGCAGCTTGTTGAGCGGCTGCACCGCCGCCTGCTTGATGTGATCAAGGACGAATTCGACCGCAACGGCCGTTCCGACATCAATGCCATCCAGGCACTGCTGCTGTTCAACATCGGCAATTCCGAACTGACCGCGGGCGAGCTGCGCTCGCGTGGCTACTATCTCGGCTCGAACGTCTCATACAATCTGAAGAAGCTGGTCGATCTCGGCTTCATCAACCATCAGCGCTCGCGCATCGACCGCCGTTCGGTCCGTGTCTCTCTGACGCCCAAGGGCAATGAGGTGGCGGAGGTCGTCGCCGGCCTCTATGAGCGTCATGTCGGCTCGATCGAACAGGTCGGCGGCATCAACACCGACGAGTTCAAGCAGATGAACCGCGCTCTGCAGCGGCTCGACCGCTTCTGGAACGACACCATCGCTTACCGGATGTAAGACATCCGCCGCATCGGATCCGGCCCGCGCCACAGAAGCGCGGCCGAAATATCGACCTTCAGTCAGGGCCGGTGCCGAGAGGCATCGGCCTTTCTTTGATTTGGCTGGTCGTTATACTGGGCGGCCGATCACCGATCGATACCCAAAAAGCACGGTCCGTTCTTTTCGGAATACTGGCCGGTCGGATTTGGCCGCTAGGCCACGTTGCCGCCATATTCCAATGGAACCGAGAGTGGCAGTGATGCTGTGGTGAAGACCATGCGTTCACCCGCAGCCCGTATCGCGCCTGTGCATTGTCACACCAAGCTGATACGGACCATGGTTGGCTAATTGTTAAGATTGCCAATTTTAGAGTGCGGGCGAGATCGCCCGGTGATCAACGCAGCAAGTGATCGAACTGCTACCAATGTCTGGAACGTCCATGAAAACCAGCCGTCGTTTTTTCCTGTCCGGAGCCTCCGCGCTCGCAGCCGCGGTGGTCGCTGGCGGCGCCAATGCGCAGGATGTGATCGGTGATATCCTGAAATCCTCGGCGCGCGGCAATTGGGACGACCAGTTCGACGCCCGCGCCAGCGAGGGTGGCAAGGTGGCCTCGACGCTGCCGATCTTCAGCCCGCAGACCGTTGCCTTCACGGAACAGGCGGTCGCGCAGTACCAGAACATTGTCGGGCAGGGTGGCTGGGTCGATGTTCCCGCGACCAAGAAGCTGCAGCTTGGCGTCGATGATCCCGATGTGGTGCCATTGCGCAAGCGCCTGATGGTCGCGGGCGACCTGTCGCAGAGCGCCGGCATTTCGACGGCTTTCGATTCCTATGTCGACTCGGCAGTCAAGCGCTTCCAACTGCGTCACGGCCTGCCGGCTGATGGCTCGATGGGCAAATACACCTATGCGGCGATGAACGTTTCGGCGCAGATCCGGCTTGGCCAGTTGCAGACCAATCTGCAGCGGCTGCGCGAGAAGGCCGGCACGCTGGGCAGCCGCTACGTGCTGGTCGACATTCCGGCAGCCCAGGTCGAAGCGGTCGAGAACGACCGCGTCGTGCTTCGCCACACCGCGATCGTCGGCAAGATCGATCGCCAGACGCCGATCGTCAATTCCAAGATCACCGAGATCATCGTCAATCCATACTGGAACGCGCCGGTCTCGATCGTGCGCAAGGACATCATTCCGCTGATGCGGAAAAATCCCGATTATCTCAAGAACAGCCACATCCGCCTGTTCGCGCCCGATGGCAGCGAAGTCGATCCGATGAATGTCGACTGGTCGACCGACGACGCCGCCAAGTACCGGTTCCGCCAGGATCCCGGCTCGGAAAACGCCATGGCTTCGGTGAAGATCAATTTCCCGAGCCCTGACGGCGTCTACATGCACGACACGCCGCAGCAGAGCCTGTTCGGCAAGATGTTGCGTTTCGATTCCTCGGGCTGCGTGCGCGTGCAGAATGTGCGCGACCTCGTCACCTGGATCCTGCGCGACACGCCCGGCTGGGACCGCCAGCATTTCGAGGCGGCGATCAAGACCGGTGAAAACACGCCGATCCAGGTCACCAATCCGGTGCCGGTCCACTTCCTCTATCTCTCGGCCTGGTCGACCGGTCCGGGCGTGGTGCAGTTCCGCGACGACGTCTACGCGCTTGATGGCAACAACGAGCTGCAGATCACGTCCGCGCTGTAAGCGTTTGAATTCTATCTAAAAAGGCCGCCTCTCAGGGCGGCCTTTTTCATTGATTGGGTGCCGCGTCGTTTTTCACGGGAGGGCGGCTGGACGGATCGGCCGGCTTTGCGCATGGTCGGCGGGAAGCCTGGAACCGGACCATGGAAGTCGCTGTCTTCATTCTGGTCGTGCTCGTCTTCGTGGCGCTTTCCGGCGCGCTGGTTTGTCTGGTGCGGGTGCCGTTGCCGGTGCTGCAGATTGCGATCGGTGCCGCGCTCGCCTGGCCGGTGCGCGGCATCCATGTCGAGATCAATCCGGAACTGTTCCTGCTGGTGTTCATTCCGCCGCTGCTGTTCGGCGACGCCTATGGCGCACCGAAGCGTGAACTGATGGCGCTGCGCGGACCGATCCTGGATCTGGCCATAGGGCTGGTCTTCTTCACCATCGTCGGCTTCGGCTACGCCTTGCATTGGCTAGTGCCGAGCATCCCTCTGGTGGTCGCTTTTGCGCTTGCCGCGGTGCTGTCGCCGACCGACGCGGTGGCCGTGTCCTCGATCGTCGACAGGAATGTCGTCCCGGCGCGGCTGATGCACATTCTCGAAGGCGAGTCGCTGCTCAACGACGCTTCAGGCCTCGTCATGTTCCGCTTCGCCGTCGCAGCAGTGCTGACCGGCAGCTTTTCCCTTGCCGCGGCTTCGTTCAGTTTTCTCTATGCCGTGGCGATCGGCATCCTGATCGGCGTCGCGGCGCTGTTCGTTGCCGCCAAGCTGCTGCAATTGCTCAACCGGATCGGCGGCGTGCCGGCCGAAGCGCAGGTGCTGGTGATGGTTCTGCTGCCCTTCATCGCCTATCTCGGCGCCGAGCATGTCGGAGCGTCCGGTATTCTGGCGGCTGTTACCGCCGGCCTGCTCACCGGCGGCTCCGGCGTGTTTCGCTTCCTCGGCGTCTCGGCCCGCATGCAGACGATGTCGCTGTGGACGACGCTTTCCTTCGTTTTCAACGGTGCTCTCTTCATCGTGCTCGGCCTGCAGCTTCCCGACATCATCCGCCATGTGCCGCCGGAACTCATGAGCCTGCACCCGATCATCCAGCCGATCGCGACCGTCGTGGCACTGACGCTGTGCCTGATCGCGTTGCGCTTCCTGTGGATATGGGTCGGCGATCTCGCAGCCGGCATCGCCGCACGTCTGGGCAAGCGCAAGGTGGAACCGTTCGGGTTGCGCGTGCGGCTCGCCGGTTCGGTGGCCGGCGTGCGCGGCGCCATCACGCTGGCCGGCATATTGTCGCTGCCGCTCGCCATGCCGGACGGTTCGCCGTTCCCGGCGCGCGATCTGGTCATTTTCCTGGCCGCCGGCGTCATCATCTGTTCGCTGGTCTTCGCCAGTCTCGCTCTGCCGACGATCGCCAGGGGGCTGGTCGAGCCGGGTGAGGATGCCGGCGCCGCCGAGGAGCGGCTGGCGCGTGTCGGCGCCGCCAAGGCGGCAATCGCGCGCATCGAGAGCATCGCCGGAGCCGCAGATGATGAGGGAGGCGAGGTGCCCGGCGCCAGGCTTGCCGCCGCCGACAGCATCGTCGCCGGGTACCGGCGCCGCATCGCCGCCTCGGACGAAGCCGATGAGGCCCGCGCCGAGGCGCGTGAAGCCGGAAGGCTGGAGCTCGAATTGAGATTTGCGGGCATCGAAGCCGAGCGCGAAGCCGTGCGCGCCATGTTTCGCAGCGGCGAGATCAACGACCATACGTCGCAGGCGCTGTTTACCGAGATCACGCTCACCGAGGCATTGCTGAGGGGCCGGAAGGCGAGGAAATAACGACGCGCGGGCCTGGCTGGCGCAATCCGGCCAGCAAATTTCGCGTGGCAAACGTGGCGGGGCGAAAACAACTGTGTTAATGGCGCCGCGTGCAGGTTGCCCAAAAGTGTACAGCGGTTTGGGCAACGACATGCATAAACAAAATTGCCCCCGAACCCCGAGGATTTCAGGCTATGGCAACAGCAGCGGCAGTGTCGAACAAATTCGAATCCTTCTTCGAAACCACGCTGGCCGACGCCGATCCGGAGATTTTCGGCGCCATCCGCAACGAACTCGGCCGCCAGCGCCACGAGATCGAGCTGATCGCCTCGGAAAACATTGTTTCCCGCGCGGTGCTTGAGGCGCAGGGCTCGATCATGACCAACAAATATGCCGAGGGCTATCCGGGCAAGCGCTACTACGGCGGCTGCCAGTTTGTCGACGTGGCCGAGGAACTGGCCATCGAGCGCGCCAAGAAGCTGTTCGGCTGCAACTTCGCCAATGTCCAGCCGAATTCCGGCAGCCAGATGAACCAGGCCGTCTTCCTGGCGCTCTTGCAGCCGGGCGACACGTTCATGGGCCTCGACCTCAATTCCGGCGGCCATCTGACCCACGGTTCGCCGGTCAACATGAGCGGTAAATGGTTCAAGGTCGTCTCCTATGGCGTGCGCCAGGACGACCATCTGCTCGACATGGATGCCATCGAGAAGACCGCGCATGAAACCAAGCCGAAGCTGATCCTGGCCGGCGGCACCGCCTATTCCCGCGTCTGGGACTGGAAGCGTTTTCGCGAGATCGCCGACGCGGTCGGCGCCTATCTGATGGTCGACATGGCGCACATCGCCGGGCTGGTCGCCGGCGGCGTGCATCCGTCGCCGCTGCCGCATGCCCATGTCGTGACGACCACGACGCACAAGTCGCTGCGCGGCCCGCGCGGCGGCATGATCCTGTGCAATGACGAGGACATCGCCAAGAAGATGAATTCGGCGGTGTTCCCCGGCCTGCAGGGCGGCCCGCTTATGCATGTCATCGCCGCCAAGGCGGTTGCCTTCGGCGAAGCGCTGAAGCCAAGCTTCAAGGTCTATGCCGAGAGCGTCGCCGCCAACGCCAAGGCGCTCGCCTCCAGCCTCAAGGAAACCGGTCTCGACATCGTCTCCGGCGGCACAGACAACCATCTGATGCTGGTCGATTTGCGTCCGAAGAACGCCACCGGCAAGCGCGCCGAGGCGGCGCTGGGCCGCGCCAACATCACGTGCAACAAGAACGGTATTCCGTTCGACCCGGAAAAGCCTTTTGTCACCTCGGGCGTGCGTCTCGGCACCCCGGCCGGCACCACGCGCGGCTTCGGCCAGGCCGAATTCCGGGAGATCGGCAAGCTGATCGCCGAAGTGCTGGATGGTCTCAAGGTCGCCAATTCCGACGAGGGCAATGCCGCCGTCGAAGCAGCGGTCAAGGCCAAGGTCGTGGCGCTGACCGATCGCTTCCCGCTCTATCCCTATCTCGGCTGACGCGATAGGAAGTTTTGCCGCCTGCTGCAACGACGAGCGTCGTTCCAGCAGGCCGGGGCGACCGGCAGGAGCCTTGATGATGCGACAATTTCGTTTCGCCGACCTTGGCGCCGTTGGCGCTCTGGCTGCTTTGATCGCCGGGCCTTTCCCGGCAACGCCTTGGCGCAAACCGCCCCTGCTCAAGCCGCGCCCGCGGCGCCCGCCCAGACGGCACCCAAGCTCGAAACCTTTGGCAGATGGTCGACCCTGATCGACGAGGTCGACACCGGTGAGGATCTGCGCAAGACCTGCGCGGCCTCGACCGCCTTTATCGGCGCTGGCGGCGAGAGCGGCGTTCTGACGCTCATCATCACGAACGGCGATGCACTGCCGCCGGATGCCTACCCGTCCGTAACGATCGCCGTCGACAACAAGGCCTTGCTGGCCGGCAAGTCGGTTGCCGCCACTTTCGGCGACGACAAGGGCCGCGTCACTGCCAAGCTCCATTCCGATGGCGCCGTCAACGGCCGGCTCAGCTGGACCGTCGACAACCAGTCCAAGACCAGCCTGGCGCTCCTGCGCGCCATGCGCCGGGCATCGGTGCTTGACGTCTCCTTCGGCGATGCGCCGGTTGGAAGCATATCCATGGACGGCTTCACCAAGGCCTATCGTAGTCTCGGCGCATCGTGCGGGTTTCCGACCGCCGACGTTGCTCCCTGAAGACACCGGTACGCTGTGCGGCTGCTGGCGAGGCTGGCAATCCTGCTTGCGCCTCGCTATCTCTGAAGGGCGAGGGAGCTGTTGGCGACACTTTGCCATCGCTGCAAAAACCTCTAAGCCTTTCGCTTCACCAGATTCGCCAACCAAAGGCTTCTCCATGCGCTGTCCCTATTGCCAGTCGGAAGATACGCAGGTGAAGGATTCGCGCCCCGCCGAGGATGGCGCGGCGATCCGCAGGCGGCGCGTCTGCCCCGATTGCGGCGGCCGTTTCACCACCTTCGAACGCGTGCAGTTGCGCGACCTCGTCGTGGTCAAGAAATCGGGCCGCAAAGTGCCCTTCGACCGCGACAAGCTGTTGCGCTCGGTGGAGATCGCCGTGCGCAAGCGCAATGTCGATCCCGAACGCATCGACCGCGCGGTGACAGGCATCGTGCGCCAGCTCGAAAGTTCCGGCGAGACGGAGGTTGCTTCGGGAGAAGTCGGCCGCCTGGTCATGGAAGCGCTGAAGTCGCTCGACGATGTCGCCTATGTCCGTTTCGCCTCGGTCTACCGCAATTTTCGCGAGGCCAAGGATTTCCATGAATTGCTGGGCGAGCTCAAGGGCGACGAAATCAAGGGTGAAGAGGAAGCCAGCTGAGCATGACTGCAAGCGAACAGGCCGCCCTTGATCGCCGCTTCATGGCGGCGGCACTCAGACTGTCGCGAAAAAATGCCGGGCGCACCGCGACCAACCCGTCTGTCGGGACGCTGATCGTACGCGATGACGGCAATGGTCCGATGATCGTCGGCACCGGCGTCACCGCTGTCGGCGGCCGTCCGCATGCCGAGACCGAGGCCCTGGCCGAGGCCGGCGACATCGCGCGCGGCGCCACCGCCTACGTCACGCTGGAACCTTGCGCCCACCACGGCCGCACGCCACCTTGCGCCAATGCGCTGGTCAATGCGGGCGTTGCGCGGGTCGTCGGTGCCGCCAGCGATCCCGATTCGCGCGTGTCCGGCAAGGGTTATGCGATCCTGCGCGCGGCCGGTGTCGAGGTGGTCGAGAAAGTGCTGGCGGCGGAAGCTGCCGAGCAGATGGCCGGCTATTTGATTCGATCGTTGAGAAAACGCCCGGAAGTGATTCTCAAGCTTGCACTTTCCAGCGACGGCAAGATCGGCAGGGAAGGTGACGGGCAGGTGTCGATCACCGGCGATATCGCGCGCCGAGAAGTGTATCTGATGCGGGCTGAGGCGGACGCCATACTGGTTGGTATCGGCACCGCCCTTGAGGATGATCCGGCCCTGACGGTGCGTTTGCCGGGGCTTGAGAACCGTTCGCCTGCCCGCATCGTGCTCGACCGCCAGCTCAGGTTGCCGGAGGCCTCGAAGCTGGTTTCGGGCGTCGACCGGGTACCGCTCTATATCGCCGCCTGCCTGGAGGCCGATCCGCTGCGGCGGGCAGCACTCGAACGCGCCGGCGTGCGCTTCATCGGCACCGAGACGCACGAGGGCGGCGTAGCCTTGCCGGAACTACTCGAGGATCTGGCCGCGCTCGGCATGGCCAGCGTGCTGGTCGAGGGCGGCGCCAGGGTGGCGAGCGCTTTCCTGGCCGACGGGCTGGTCGACCGCATCGTGCTGTTCCAGGGACCGGACGCAATCGGCGACGACGGCATTGCATCGCCGATCGACGCCGACCATATCCCGGCAGGATTTCGCAAATTGCGCGAGATGCGCTTTGGCGAAGACAGCTACGCCGAGTGGATAAGAGACCTTTAGGGATCAACACCGATGTTTACCGGAATTGTCACCGATGTCGGCACTGTCGCGTCCGTCAAGCCGCTCAGGGAAGGGGTGGGGCTGCGCATCGACACAGCCTATGACCCGCAGACCATCGCCATCGGCGCCTCGATCTCCTGCGGCGGCGTCTGCCTGACGGTCACGGCCTTGCCCGACAGCGTTTCGAATGCACGCTGGTTCGAGGTTGAAGCATGGGAGGAAGCCTTGCGGCTGACCACGGCCTCGGGCTGGAAATCCGGCACCAAAGTCAATCTGGAGCGGGCGCTGAAGATCGGCGACGAACTCGGCGGCCACATCGTTTCGGGCCATGTCGACGGCATGGCCGAGATCATCGAGCGCAAGGATGAGGGCGATGCCGTGCGCTTCACGCTGGAGGCGCCGCGCGACCTGGCGAAGTTCATTGCGCCCAAGGGATCGGTCGCGCTCGACGGCACCTCGCTCACCGTCAACAAGGTCGAAGGCGCGCGCTTCGACGTGCTTTTGATCCACCACTCGCTGACCGTGACCACCTGGGGCGAGCGCAAGGTCGGCGACCGCGTCAATCTCGAGATCGACACCATGGCGCGTTATGCGGCGCGGCTGGTCGAGGCGACGAAAGAGGGGCTTTAAGTGCTGCTGGCCTCGACTTAATCAGTTTTAATCGCTATGATTAGATCTGATTGTGAGGCTCTGATGGATACAAAAGTAATCACCGCTCACGTTCCGCTGCCGCTGGCTGAAAAGGTAGATCAACTGGCTGCCCGCCTTGAGCGCCCACGCGGCTGGATCGTCAAACAAGCTCTTTCCGCGTGGGTGGATTTGGAGGAGGAGCGCCGACGGCTCACGCTTGAAGCAATGGCCGATGTCGACGCAGGACGGGTCATCGATCACCAGGCCGTGCAGGCGTGGGCTGAGAGTCTTGGTACCGACAAGCCACTGCCGGTGCCTCGTTGATGGAGTTGAAATGGACCAACAAGGCTTTGTCCGACTTGGTCCGGCTACATGATTTTCTCGTGCTAGCAAATGGCCCGGCGGCCGCACGTGCCGTGCAGTCGCTTATTGCCGCGCCGGCACGGTTGGTCGAATATCCGCGCATCGGTGAGAGACTGGAAGAGTTCGAACCACGAGAAGTGCGTCGCATTTTGGTAGGCAGCTACGAAATTCGTTACGAGATACAGAACACGACAATTTCTGTGTTGCGCCTGTGGCATACGCGAGAGGATCGATAGGACAGGAGTCCATCCAGCAATCTTCCGCTTGCGATGAACCCGGCTTCGGCCTAAGTCACCGGCAACTCCCCGGAGACTTTTATGGCTGGTACATCCCAACACGGCAAAGCCTTCATTCGTCCGAAGGCGAAGGCGCATCTGCTCATTGTCGAAGCGCGCTTTCACGACGACCTTGCCGATGCGCTGCTCGACGGCGCGACAAGCGCGCTCGATGAAGCGGGCGCGACTTACGACGTCGTCACCGTTCCAGGTTCGCTGGAGATCCCCGCGGTGATCACCTTTGCACTGGACGGCGCGACGGAAGGCGGCACACATTATGATGGCTTTGTCGCGCTCGGCACCGTCGTCCGCGGCGACACTTACCATTTCGACATTGTCGCCAATGAATCCAGCCGCGCGCTCATGGATTTGAGCGTGCAGGACTCGGTCTGCATCGGCAACGGCATCCTCACCACCGAGAATGACGCCCAGGCCTGGACTCGCGCCAAGCGCTCGGAAGGCGACAAGGGCGGCTTTGCCGCGCGTGCGGCGCTGACCATGATTGCCCTCAAGGAACAATTGGGGGCGCGATCGTGAGCGAACCCGCTTCGCCCGGGCAGCCCGCGATGCGCCACGCCAACAAGCGCGGCGCTGCCCGTCTGGCCGCCGTGCAGGCGCTCTATCAGATGGATGTCGCCGGCAGCGGTGTCTTCGAGATCACCGCCGAGTACGAGGCGTTTCGCCTTGGCAAGGAAGTCGACGGCGCGCTCTATCGCGAGGCCGATGCGCAATGGTTTCGCGCTATCCTGGCGGGTGTCGTCGAGAACCAGAAGACCATCGATCCGATCATCCGCCAGGCGCTGACCGAGGACTGGCCGCTGTCGCGGCTCGATTCGACGCTGCGCGCCATCCTGCGCGCCGGCGTCTACGAATTGATGAAGCGCGAGGATGTCCCGGTCGCCGTCATAGTCTCCGAATATGTCGACATCGCCAAGGCCTTCTACGAGGAAGACGAGCCGAAGCTGGTCAATGCCGTGCTCGACCGTGTGTCACGCCGGGTGCGTGGCGAGGGGCGCGGCAAGGACGCATCATGACGGCAATCGCCGTCGAGGCAGGCAGCGAGGCGCGCCGCACCGCGCTGATCCTGGCCGCATCGCAGGCGATCATCGGCTCGGCGGCCCCCATCGCCATCTCCGTGGGCGCGCTGGCCGGGCAATATCTGCTTGGCCCCGACAAATCATTGGCGACAGCGCCGATCACCGGCTTCAACATCGGCGTGGCGCTCGGCGCGCTGCCTGCAGCGGCCATCATCCGCAGAATGGGCCAGCGCGGCGGCTTCATGACCGGGACGATCGTCACGGCGCTTGGCGGCCTGATCGCCACGCTTGCGCTTTTTCAAGGGAGCTTCTGGCTGTTTGCCTTTGGCTTGCTCACGATCGGTGTCGGCGGCGCCTTCGTCCAGCAGTTCCGCTTCGCCGCCGCTGACAACGCACCGCCGGAATTCAAGGCGCGCGCCATCTCCTTCGTGCTGGCCGGCGGCATCGTCACCGCTATCCTCGGGCCGCAGATTGTCATCTTCACCCGCGAATCGCTGGCGCCGGTCATGTTTGCCGGTTCGTTCGTGTCCATCCTGCCGCTGGCCGCCGTCGGCGCCATCATCCTGTCATTCCTGCGGCTGCCGGCGAAAGCATCCGGCAAGGTGGAGATCGCCGACAGCGACGCCAGACCACTGGCTGAAATCGTCACGCAGCCGCGTTTCGTCGCCGCGCTTTTCTGTGCGGTCGGCAGCTACGCGCTGATGAGCTTCGTCATGACGGGCGCACCGCTGGCCATGGTCGGCTGCGGACTGTCGGAGACCGACGCGACGCTCGGCATCTCCTGGCACGTCATGGCGATGTTTGCGCCAAGCTTCTTCACCGGCTCGCTGATCCATCGCTTCGGCGCCGAACGCATTGTGACCACCGGCCTGATCCTGCTCATCGGCTGCGCCATTGTCGCTCTGTCGGGCCTGGCGCTGTGGCAGTTCTGGACGTCGCTGATCCTGCTGGGCCTTGGTTGGAACTTCGGCTTCATTGGCGCGACCGCAATGGTGGCCTCCACCTACCGGCCGTCGGAAAAGGGCAAGGTGCAAGGCTTCCACGACTTCGTCCTGTTCGGCTCCGTCGCCTGCGCCTCACTGATGTCGGGCATGGTCTACAACGCCTGGGGCTGGGAGATGCTGAACTGGATAGTCTTTCCGGTCACCGTCCTGTGCTTCGTGGCGCTGGGCGCGCTGAAGCTGACGAGCGCGCGCCCGGCTTGACGCCAAACCTATGCGTCCGGCGGCAACACCTGAAGCACCCGCGCTATGAACATATGGAACTCAGCCATGTAGTTGCGCAGGAAGTCCTCGGTGGATTCGACCGTCACTTCGCCGTCGTCCGTTATCAGTCCCGGCGTGAACTGGATATAGGCTTCCGGCGCATTCATCTGGGGTGAGTTGCAGAAGCTCAGAACGCTGCGCAGGCTTTGTTGGGCGACAGCGGTTGCGATGGCGCCCGGCGATGTTCCGATGACGGCGGACGGTTTGCGCGCGAATGAATTCTTTCCATAGGGGCGGCTCGCCCAGTCGATCGCGTTCTTTAATCCGCCAGGGATCGAGCGGTTGTACTCCGGGGTAACGAACAGGACGGCCTGAACGGACGCGATCGCCTTTTTGAAATCCCGGGCGACCGGCGGGAAATTCGCATCATAATCGTAGCTGTAAAGAGGCAGATCCCTGAAGGCGATTTCCGTCATTTCAAGTTCCGGAGGAGCCAGTTGAACGAGCGCCTTCGCGAGCTTGCGGTTGATGGATTCCCGGGCAAGACTTCCGATGAGGTAGCCGACTTTGTGTATGGCCATGACACGCTCTCCGTGTTTGCCACCCGCACTCTATGGCATTATCCGCCAGATGGCAGCAGATCGCCAGCGTCGCCTCAAAATCGGCCTTCCGAACAAAAATATTGCGCTGATCCCCCTTGTTATGAAACCGTGTGCCCCGACTGGCCGTTGAAGCCATGCTCATATGCGGTCATCGCGTTTCGGTTCATAGCTAGGGGTTTTCACAATGTTTTCAGTCAAGTTTCTGGCCGGCGCGGCATTGGCGCTCGGCATCACGGTGGCTTCCGCCAATGCCCAGGTGGTTGTCTCTTCGAAAATCGACACCGAGGGCGGCGTGCTCGGCAACATCATCCAGCTCGTCCTCAACGCCAACAACATCAAGACATCGGACCGCATCCAGCTCGGCGGCACGCCGGTGGTGCGCAAGGCGATCACCGCCGGCGAGATCGACATCTATCCCGAATACACCGGCAACGCCGCCTTCTTCTTCGAGAAGGCCGACGACCCGGTCTGGAAGGATGCCGCCAAGGCCTATGAAACGGCCAAGAAGCTCGACTACGACGCCAACAAGATCGTCTGGCTGTCGCCGTCGCCCGCAAACAACACCTGGGCGATCGCGCTGCGCAAGGAAGTCGCCGAGACCAACAAGCTCGCCACGCTCACCGACTTCGGCAAATATGTCGCGGGCGGCGGTCAGGTGGTGCTGGCGGCTTCCGCCGAGTTCGTCAATTCGGCGGCTGCACTGCCGGCCTTCCAGACCACCTATGGCTTCACGCTGAAGCCGGACCAACTGATCACTCTCTCAGGCGGCGACACCGCGGCAACCATCGCCGCGGCCGCCAACCAGACCAACGGCGCCAATGCGGCCATGGTCTACGGCACCGATGGCGGCATCGCACCGTCCGGGCTCGTCGTGCTCGACGACGACAAGGGCGTGCAGCCGGTCTACCAGCCGGCGCCGATCATCCGCGAAGCGGTGCTGAAGCAACATCCCGAGATCGAGACGCTGCTGAAGCCGGTCTTCGCCAAGCTCGACCTCGTCACGCTGCAGGAGCTGAATGGTCGCGTGCAGGTCGGCGGCGAGCCGGTCAAGGGCGTCGCCGAGGACTTTTTGAAGAAGAACGGCTTCCTGAAGTAGGACGATTCCGGCGCGCCGCTTTCGTGCGCGCCGGATCGACTGACTGGGGAGGGCGTGAACATCCGCTTCGACAAGCTCGGCGTGGTCATCGCCGCTATATCAGCCTACGCGGCTTTTGCCGCGCCCTTTGCCACGTTCCGTGCCAACCGCATCGTCCCCGGCCAGGCGCGCTCGATTCTCGAGGCGCTGCCGGCAACCACCGGGACGCTGCTGCTCGTCATCGTCGTCGCCGCAGCACTCATCGCGCTGTTCAAGACACTGCTTGCGCTGCGCCTTGCCGCCAGCGTGGTGGCGCTTGCCGCGCTCGCGCTGCTGATCGGCGTCGCCGGAACATTCCTCACGCCGGAGGGCAACACCTTTGCGAGAGTTTCGCCAGCCTCCGGTTTCTGGATTCTGATCTTTGCCTTCACGCTTTTGCTTGCCGATGTGCTGACACGGCTGAACCTGTCGCCATTGGCACGAGTTGGCGTGCTTGCGGTCTCGGCTTTGGCGATCGGGCTGCTGTTGATTTCGGGAAGCTGGGACAATCTGTCGATCCTGAAGGAATATTTCAACCGCGCCGACAGTTTCTGGGCGGAGGGCTCCAAGCATGTAACGCTGGCGCTAGGGTCGCTGCTTGCGGCAGTGGTCGTCGGCCTGCCGCTCGGTATTCTCTGCCATCGTGTCGAAAGTCTGCGCGCCGGGGTTCTCAACGTGCTCAACATCATCCAGACCATTCCCTCGATCGCGCTGTTCGGCCTGCTGATCGCGCCGCTCGGCTGGGTGGCCACGCATGTGCCGGGGGCTGCCGCGCTCGGCATTCGCGGCATCGGCACAGCCCCCGCCTTCGTCGCGCTGTTCCTTTATTCGCTGCTGCCGGTGGTGGCCAACACCGTGGTCGGTCTCGCTGGCGTGCCGCGCACCGCCAACGACGCCGCACGCGGCATGGGCATGACCGACAGGCAGCGCCTGTTCGGCGTCGAGTTTCCGCTGGCTTTTCCCGTCATCCTCACCGGCATCCGCATCGTCTTGGTGCAGAACATCGGCCTCGCCACCATTGCCGCGCTGATCGGCGGCGGCGGTTTCGGCGTATTCGTCTTCCAGGGTGTGGGCCAGACGGCGATGGACCTTGTGCTGCTCGGCGCGGTGCCAACGGTCGCGCTCGCCTTTGCCGCCGCCATCATCCTCGATGCGGTGATCGAAATGACCGCCACCAGGCGCAGGGTTGAAACGGCATGATCGAGATCGAAGGCATTACCAAGCGCTATGACGCGACGACCGTGGTCGATGACGTGTCGATGGTCATCGAGCCGCGCACCATAGCCGTCATTGTCGGCACGTCCGGTTCCGGCAAGACGACGCTGCTGCGCATGATCAACCGGCTGGTCGAACCGACCTCGGGCATCATCAAGCTCGACGGCGCCGACAATCGTTCGCTGCCCGGCTATGAGCTGCGCCGCAGCATCGGCTACGCCATCCAGGGCCACGGCCTGTTCCCGCATCGCACGGTGGCGCAGAACATTGCCACCGTGCCGGTGCTGCTCGGTTGGGACAAGGACCGCATCAAGGCCCGGGTCGACGAACTGATGACGCTCTATCAGCTTGACCCCGAAGCCTTCGGGCCGCGCTACCCGCACGAACTGTCCGGCGGCCAGCAACAGCGCGTCGGCGTTGCCCGCGCGCTCGCCGCCGAGCCCAACGTGCTGTTGATGGACGAACCGTTCGGCGCCCTCGACCCGATCATCCGCAACAAGGCGCAGGAAGATCTGCTGGCGATCCAGAAGCGCTTCGGCACCACCATCATCCTGGTCACCCACGACATGGAAGAGGCCGTGCATATGGGCGACAAGATCGCGGTCATGGATGCCGGCAAGCTGGTGCAATACGCCAAGCCCGCCGAGATCCTGGCAAAGCCGGCAAGCGCCTTCGTCGAGACCCTGGTCGGCGCCAGCGAAAGGCCGTTCCGGTTGCTGTCGCTCGGTCGGGTCCGCGATGCCGTGGAGAAGGGCTCCGCGGAAGGCGAGGCGATCCCCGGCGACGCCAGCCAGCGTGACGCGCTGGCCGAATTGTTGTGGACGGGCCGGCCGGCGCTGCCGGTCAAAGGCGCCGATGGCAAGCCGCTTGGCCGCGTCACCGTCGACGGGCTGGTGAAGCGCGCGGCGAGGCCGGCATGAAGGCCTGGCTTCCATCGCTGCTCAGACTTGCCCTGGTGATGCTGCTCGTTGCCTTCGTCACCAATCCCGGCTGGTTCGTGCCGCTGCTGAAGCCGCTGACCGAAAACAATGCGCCGGTGATCTACAACCAGGGCAGCCTGCTGACGCTGACATTGCTGCATTTGCGCACGGTTCTGATCGCCACCGTGGCAGCAACCATCGTTGCGGTGGCGCTTGCCATCCTGGTCACCAGGCCCGCCGGCGCCGAATTCCTGCCGCTATCGCGCAGCCTGGTCAACATCGGCCAGACCTTTCCGCCCGTGGCGGTGCTGGCACTCGCCGTGCCGGCCGTCGGCTTCGGCGAGAAACCGACACTGATCGCGCTGTTTCTCTATGGCCTGCTGCCGATCTTCGAGAACGCGCTGACCGGCCTGACGACGCTACCTGCCAATGTCGTCGAGGCGGCGCGCGGCGCCGGCATGACCGGTTGGCAAAGGCTCACCAAGGTCGAACTGCCGCTCAGCGCCCCGATCATTCTCGGCGGCATCAGGCTGTCGGTGGTGATCAGCCTTGCCACGGCGACCATCGGTTCGACCGTGGCAGCCAAAACGCTGGGCGAAGTGATCATCGCCGGGTTGTTGTCCAACAATCTCGCCTTCATCCTGCAGGGCGGCCTGATCGTGGCAGCCCTTGCCGTGCTGATCTATGACGGCCTGTCGGCCATAGAGCGCTACACGGCGCGCCGGATGGGCCGGGAGGCAGAGTAGCCGCGTCCTGCGTCAGGGCTAATTTCAATCGATCTAATCCCCGGGTGCTGACGGCAGCCGCCGCCTGGTCCCCAACCATTTGGGCGAAAGCCGGGCAAAAACCGAACAATATCTTGACGTTCGCAGCCCTGTTTCGCATACACCGCTGCGAAGAGGCGGATTCCGTGCTCGGAATCCGGTCTTTGTCTCAACGGCCCAGGGAGGGGTTCTTTTGGGCCATCAATCGAGGAAAATCCGGCAATGACAATTATTTCCGCCGTCATCGCCTGCGGCCTGCTTTCAATCCTTTACGCCATCTGGGCGACACGTTCGGTCCTTGCGGCCGATCAGGGCAATGCACGCATGCAGGAAATCTCCGCGGCTATCCGCGAGGGCGCACAAGCCTATCTGGCGCGTCAGTACACCACCATCGCCATCGTTGGCGTCGTCGTCCTCGTGCTCGCCTGGTGGTTGCTGTCCATCACCGCCGCGATCGGCTTCCTGATCGGAGCGGTGCTTTCAGGCGCCGCCGGCTTCATCGGCATGCATGTCTCCGTTCGCGCCAACGTTCGCACGGCGCAGGCCGCATCGAACAGCCTCGCTGCCGGCCTCGACATCGCGTTCAAATCGGGCGCCATCACCGGCATGCTGGTTGCTGGCCTCGCCTTGCTCGGCGTGTCGATCTACTACCTCATCCTGACCCACTTCATGGGCCTCCAGCCCAATGACCGGGTCGTCATCGACTCGCTGGTCTCGCTCGGCTTCGGCGCATCGCTGATCTCGATCTTCGCCCGTCTCGGCGGCGGCATCTTCACCAAAGGCGCCGACGTCGGTGGCGATCTCGTCGGCAAGGTCGAAGCCGGTATTCCCGAAGACGATCCGCGCAACCCGGCCACGATCGCCGACAATGTCGGCGACAATGTCGGCGACTGCGCCGGCATGGCCGCTGACCTGTTCGAAACCTATGCGGTGACTGTCGTCGCCACCATGGTTCTGGCTGCCATCTTCTTTGGCGGCACCGCCGTGTTGGGTGCGGCCATGCTTTATCCGCTCGCCATCTGCGGCGCCTGCATCCTGACCTCGATCGTCGGCACCTTCTTCGTCAAGCTCGGTTCCAACGGCTCGATCATGGGCGCACTCTACAAGGGCCTGATCGTCACTGGCCTGCTGTCCATCGTCGGCCTCGGCGTCGCCACCCAGGTGACGCTCGGCTGGGGTGAGGTCGGCACGGTCGCCGGCATGGTCATCACCGGCAAGAACCTGTTCATCTGCGGCCTGATCGGCCTCGTGGTGACCGGTCTCATCGTGGTCATCACCGAATACTACACCGGCACCAACAAGCGCCCGGTCAATTCCATCGCCCAGGCGTCGGTCACCGGTCACGGCACCAACGTCATCCAGGGCCTCGCGGTCTCGCTGGAATCGACGGCGCTGCCGGCGATCGTCATCGTCGGCGGCATCATCTCGACCTATCAGCTTGCCGGCCTCTTCGGTACGGCGATCGCGGTCACGACGATGCTCGGCCTTGCCGGCATGATCGTTGCGCTCGATGCCTTCGGCCCGGTCACCGACAATGCCGGCGGCATCGCCGAAATGGCCGGCCTGCCCAAGGAAGTGCGCCACTCCACCGACGCGCTCGACGCGGTCGGCAACACCACCAAGGCGGTGACCAAGGGCTACGCCATCGGCTCCGCTGGTCTCGGCGCATTGGTGCTGTTTGCCGCGTACTCGAACGACCTGAAGTTCTTCGCCGCCAATGGCGACAAATATCCCTACTTCCAGGGCATGGGCGAGATCTCCTTCGATCTCTCCAACCCATACGTCGTCGCCGGCCTGATCTTCGGCGGGCTGATCCCGTATCTGTTCGGCGGCATCGCCATGACGGCCGTCGGCCGTGCGGCGGGCGCCATCGTCGAGGAGGTGCGCAAGCAGTTCCGCGAGGATCCGGGCATCATGGCCGGCACCTCGAAGCCGAACTACGCCCGCGCGGTCGACCTTCTGACCAAGGCGGCAATCAGGGAAATGATCATCCCGTCGCTGCTGCCGGTGCTGGCGCCGCTCGTCGTCTATTTCGGCGTGCTGCTGATCTCGGGCTCGAAGGCGTCCGCCTTTGCAGCGCTGGGTGCCTCGCTGCTCGGCGTCATCGTCAACGGCCTGTTCGTCGCCATCTCGATGACCTCTGGCGGCGGCGCCTGGGACAACGCCAAGAAGTCCTTCGAAGACGGCTTTGTCGACAAGGACGGCGTCAAGCATCTCAAGGGTTCCGAGGCGCACAAGGCTTCGGTGACCGGTGACACGGTCGGCGATCCCTACAAGGACACCGCTGGCCCCGCCGTCAACCCGGCGATCAAGATCACCAACATCGTCGCGCTCCTGCTGCTGGCCGTGCTCGCGCACGGCTGATCTAGGCTTCAGCCCGAAACAACCCGCGGGAGCGATCCCGCGGGTTTTTTGTTGAGCAATGCCATGTCGACGCGTCAACAAGCCGATCTCTTGCATGCGGTAAATGCGCCGGTATCTCATCTACCGGCTTGGGTTTCGACGGCTTAAGCATCGCCGGCAAACATACGGGGATCTTGCCCTGATCGAGGCCACAACAAAAACCCGCAGGATCGCTCCCGCGGGTTTTTGGTCGCCTGAGATGATGAGGCTCCCGGAATGGAAGCCGAAAGGAATTAGGCGCCGCCGCCCGGAATGCTGGGTGCCAGCTTGCTGGCACCGTTGATGATCTGGCTGAGGAAGTTCTGGTCCTTGCCGCCGGTCGGTGTGGTGCGTGAGATGAAGTCGAACATCTTGCCGTCCTTCATCCCGTAATTGGCGATCTGGGTGACGCGGCCATCGGCGCCGAAATAGACCGCCAGCACATGCTGATCAATGAGCCGTGGCTTGTCGAAGGCGACGTAGCGCTTGCGCGTCTGCGAAATGTAATAGAAGGCCTCGTTGTCGAAGGTCGCGGTCGTCGACGGCGTGCCGAGCGCCAGAAGCACCTGCTCGCGGCTCGAACCGACCGGCACCAGGTCGATTGCCTGCTGGTCTATGACGTAACCTTGCGTCAGCGTCTCACTCGGGCTGAGGTCGCCGATCATCTTGGAGGTGTGGCAGGCCGATAATGCCGAAACGATCATCAGCAGCGAGATCGCGCCGGCGGGCCTGGACGAGAAGGTCGACTTGAAATTCAGCGCGCGCAACAACAACTCCATTAGCTGGCCGCAACTTGCGCTGGGCCGCGAAACCGGTAAACCAGCTTGCTTGCCGATGCAACAAGCCCACTTCAACAAACGGTCCCCAGGAGACCATCCCCAATGTTCCAGCGCTTTTTTGGCCGCGAACGCTACGCCAACCGCGCTATCACCGAGGCGCTTTACGCACAAATCGTGGCGGCGGCGCGGCAGACGGTGTTTTATTCCCACTGGAATGTACCAGACACGCCGCTTGGCCGTTTCGAGATGCTGTCGCTGCACATGTTCCTGTTCCAGCACAGGTTGCGCGGTGAGAGCGGTGCGGCGCAAGAGGTCGCCCAGGTGCTGATCGACGAGTTCTTCCTCGACGTCGACCATTCGTTGCGGGAATTGGGCATTGGCGACGTTGGCGTGCCCAAACGCATGAAAAAGCTGGCAAAGATGTTTTATGGCCGAACCGCTGCCTATGACGATGCCCTGGAAAGAAACGACCATGAAGCGCTGACCGCGGCTCTTGCCCGCAATGTCCGGCCCGACGCGGGCGCCTGGCTGGAGGCATCGCTGCTGGCCAACTATGTTACCGACGCGCGCAATCATCTGGCCGCGCAGACATCCGAATCGATTGTCTCCGGCACGCTGACCTTTCCCGCCGCCAAGGAGGTTGAACAATGAAGCATGTGGACCCGCAAAGCCCGGTCTCCTTCCGTGCAAACATCACGCGCCTGCCGCAAAAGGGCCTGCCGCTGGTTATCGAAGCCGATGCCGCACAGCGTGCGGCACTGGCCGAGGAGCACGGGTTGATTTCGGTCGAATCCTATCGCGCCGAGCTTCTGGTCGCGTCGTGGAAGCGCAATGGCGTGAAGATAAGCGGTCGTGTCGAAGCCGACATCACCCAGGCCTGCATCGTCACGCTCGAGCCTGTCGAAGCGCATATCGACGAACCGGTCGAAGCGCTGCTGCTGCCCGAGGATTCCAAGCTTGGACGGCAGGGTTTCGATGGTGGCGGCGAGATCCTGCTCGACGCGGAAGGCCCTGACAGTCCAGAGACATTTTCCGGTGACACGATCGATGTCGGGGCACTCGCCGAACAGTATTTCGGGCTCGCCATCGACCCCTATCCGCGTAAGCAGGGCGCGTCGCTCAACGCCGGCAGCGAGACCGAACCGGCGGAGAATGAATTTCAGCAAAAACTGCGATCCTTGCTGGGAAAATCCTGAAAAGCTCGCCCGCGACGGAAAAGTCGGTTGTGTGGCAGCCCAAAACCGTTATTTTCGCCGAACCTTCGCGGTCGCTAAACGACCTGCCGCCTAACCGTGAGACAAATACCGCGTGATCAGGATTTCCATCGATGCCATGGGCGGCGATCACGGACCAGCCGTGGTCATTCCAGCGCTCATGACGGTCGCGACCCGTCGTCCCGACATCCGCTTCGTCATCTTCGGGCGTGAGGAGGTCGTGCGCCCGGAGCTCGCCAAATTTCCCAAGCTTGCCGAGATCAGCGAATTCTTCCATTGCGAAATTGCGGTCAGGATGGACGACAAGCCGAGCCAGGCGCTGCGCCACGGCCGCTGGAAGTCATCGATGTGGAAGGCCGTCGAAGCGGTCAAGGCCGGCACGGCCGACGCCTGCATTTCCGCGGGCAACACCGGTGCGCTGATGGCGATGTCGAAATTCTGCCTGCGCACCATGGCCACCATCGATCGCCCGGCGATCGCAGCCCTTTGGCCGACATTGCGCGGCGAAAGCGTGGTGCTGGATGTCGGCGCGACCATTGGGGCCGATGCGCAACAGCTCATCGATTTTGCCATTCTCGGCACCGGCATGGCGCGCTCGGTCTTCGGCATAGCCCGGCCCAGCGTCGGCCTGCTCAATGTCGGCGTCGAGGAGATCAAAGGCCAGGAAGAGGTCAAGGAGGCGGGGCGCATGCTGCGCGAAGCCAACATGGCCTCGATGAACTATCACGGTTTCGTCGAGGGCGACGATATCGGCAAGGGCACGGTCGACGTTGTGGTGACCGAGGGCTTCGCCGGCAACATCGCTCTGAAGACCGCGGAAGGCACGGCGCGCCAGATAGCGGGTTATCTGCGCGCCGCGATGAGCCGCACCCTGATGGCCAGGATCGGCTACGTCTTCGCTAAGGGCGCCTTCAACCGCTTGCGCGAAAAGATGGATGTCGGCCGCTCCAATGGCGGCGTTTTCCTGGGGCTGAGCGGGATCGTCGTCAAAAGCCATGGCGGTGCTGATTCTGACGGGTTCGCCGCCGCGATCGAACTCGGCTATGACATGGTCCGCAACAACCTCCTCGACCGTATCGAGGCCGATCTGGACCTGTTTCATGCGCGCAACCCGCGCGCCCTGTCATCTAGGAAATCCGACGTCGTCACCGACGCAAAGGAATAGGAAAGAACTTTGATCAGATCAGTCGTGCGCGGCACGGGCGCCGCGCTGCCCCGCCGAATCATGAAGAATGCCGATTTCGAAGGCATGGTCGAGACCTCCGACGAGTGGATCGCCCAGCGCACCGGCATTCGCCAGCGCCATATCGCGGGCGATGACGAGACGACGGCTTCGCTGGGGGAAGCGGCGGCACGTGCCGCACTTGCCAATGCGGGTCTCACGCCCGCCGACATCGATCTGATCGTGCTGGCGACCTCGACGCCCAACAACACGTTTCCGGCCACCGCCGTCGAGATCCAGAACCGGCTCGGTATGCATCACGGCTTTGCCTTCGACATGCAGGCGGTCTGTTCGGGTTTCGTCTATGCCGTGACCACCGCCGATCTCTACATCCGCGGCGGCTTGGCCAAGCGTGTCCTGGTGATCGGGTCCGAAACATTCTCGCGCATTCTCGACTGGAGCGATCGCTCGACCTGTGTGCTGTTCGGCGACGGCGCCGGTGCCATGATCCTGGAAGCGGGCGAGGGCGCGGGCACGATCGCCGACCATGGCGTTCTGGCGGCCAGCCTGCGCTCCGACGGCACGCACAAGGACAAGCTTTTTGTCGATGGCGGGCCGTCGACGACGGGTACGGTCGGCCATCTCCGGATGGAGGGCCGCGAAGTCTTCAAGCACGCGGTCGGCATGATCACCGACGTCATCGAGGCGACGTTCGCGCAAGCCGGTATCTCAGCCGAGGATCTCGACTGGTTCGTGCCGCACCAGGCCAATAAACGAATTATTGACGCTTCCGCCAAGAAGCTCGGGATAGCTGAGCAAAAGGTGGTGGTTACGGTCGATTTGCACGGTAACACCTCGGCTGCTTCCGTGCCGTTGGCGCTGTCGGTGGCCGTTGCCGACGGCCGCATCAAGAAGGGCGATCTCGTCCTCCTGGAAGCGATGGGTGGCGGCTTCACCTGGGGCGCTGTCCTGGTTCGCTGGTAAGTGCCGAACGGTCCAGTTTCGGTCCTTGACCTTGACGGATCAATTACTTAGGCTCTGCCGTTGTTGTGCCGAATTTTATGTTTTGAGCTGATGGGACGGTCGCATGGGGGGAAAGACACTTACGCGCGCCGACCTTGCCGAGGCAGTTTACCGGAAGGTCGGCCTGTCGCGCACTGAATCGGCCGAACTCGTCGAAGCGGTGCTGGATGAAATCTGCGAAGCCATCGTGCGCGGCGAAACGGTGAAGCTGTCGTCCTTCGCGACATTCCACGTCCGCTGCAAGAACGAGCGTATCGGCCGCAATCCCAAGACCGGCGAGGAAGTGCCGATCCTGCCGCGTCGGGTGATGACCTTCAAGTCGTCCAACGTGCTGAAGAGCCGTATCTTGCGCTCCCATCAGAGCGGCAAGGCCAAAAGCGGCAAGTAATCCTACAGCGCGGTTGAAAACCGCCGCCGCCATGACGCCGGGCTTGAATATTGCTTCATAAACCGCTGAAATAAGCCCCGATTCGGCAGCTAGGCCGGATCATCGTCCAGCGTGAGGATTCGCCCATGGACAAGAGCCCCGACGCCTTTCGTACCATCAGCGAGGTCGCCGAAGATCTCGATTTGCCGCAGCATGTGCTGCGCTTCTGGGAAACGCGTTTCAACCAGATCAAGCCGATGAAGCGCGGCGGCGGCCGTCGTTACTACCGGCCGCAGGATGTCGAGCTGATCAAGGGCATCCGTCACATGCTCTACGACCAGGGCTACACCATCAAGGGCGTGCAGAAGCTGTTGCGCGAGAACGGCAACCATTTCCTGGTTGCCATCGGCAATGGCGACATGGCCGCCGTCGAGGCGATCTCGCAGCGAAGGCAGGCTGACCAGGTGCCGCTGACGCCGGCGGCCCAGCCGCGCAGCATGGACGACGAACTGGTCGGCCAGCCGCGCGTCAAACCCAGCCGTCGCTTTTTCGGCCTGGGCAAGAGCGACGAGGACGGTCCGGTGCAGCCGGATGCATCGAAACTCTCGCGCGACAACAGGGCCTTGCTGCAGGAGGCGCTGTTCGACCTCCTGGAATGCAAGCGCCTGCTTGATCAGGTGCGCTGACCGCAGCCCGACGTGATAGTTCGAAACCGGAACCCGTCTTCCGGTGAGGCGTTACGTTTCCTTCTGCAAGTGAAGGAAACACATCATGGCATCATTTTCGACCCTCTCGGACATCGATCTCGACAGGCAGGTCGCGGCTCTCACCAAAGAACTGGCCAGCTTGAAGAGGGCTGTGGCAAGGCGAGGCGGCGCCTACTACGAGGACGGTCGCGATGCAGCCTTCGACACCTATTCCGATCTTGCGGGGCGTCTGCGCGACGCCATGCCGGCACTGCGCAAACAGGGCAGGGTGATCGAGAGGTCGGCCCGCGACCATCCGGCGGCTGCCGCCGCTGTCGGCCTTGTGGTGCTCGGTCTTGTCGCCAGTCTGCTGTTCAGCCGGCGCTGAGGCGGTGCTTCTGATGTTGGAGATAGCTGGCGCCGTCATTCGACGAACTTGGTGCGCCCAAATCGTGTCGAGCTAACGCGCCGCAATGCCAAGGGACGACCGGCCTTGGACAGGAAGCCAAGGCCGGTCTTCTCGGTGGCAGTCTGCGGTGCTTAGGCCTTGTTTCCGATCACATGGTGGTGGTGGCGGTGATGATGGTGATGGCGGACATGGTGGCGATGATGATGGTGGTGACGATGGTGCTTTGCCATCGGGGCCGCATCCGCACTCGTCGCACCGATGACGGGCACCGTGAAAGCCAATGCAACTGCAAGCCCGAGGGCCGAGAGGAGGGACTTCTTCATGGATCGTTTCCTTTTGTTTCGCGGGCGCATATGGATCGGGGCGATAGCCCGGCCGCCGCGAATGGAATTACGCGCCTGAATTTTTTCGTCAGTATTTCCCGATTGTAGAATTTTGTTTCTGGACTGTTTCTGCCCAATCCAGCCTCCCGCCACCATGCACGGCAAGATCGAGAGGCGGCCATTGGCCGCCTGTCCGACTACATCGGCGGCACGACGCCGTTGGTTCCGACCACGACGCGGCTGGCGCTGAGTGCGCCGTCACTGCCCCGCTCAGCGGTGACAAAGACCGTCGCACCCGGCTTGAGGTCGGTCGGCGTCGCCGGCGCGAAGGTGACGACAGGGGTGGTGTCGGGAATCGAAATCTTCTTGGTCTGGCCATTGTCATAGGTCAGCGTGACGGATCGCCCGCTTATATCGGTAACGTCGGCGACGGTGCCGTTGGTCATCCGGCTGTTTGGCTGCAGGTCCCAGGGGCGGTCACCCTCGCCGGTGCCTTTCAGCGCGGCCGGAAAGACCACCACCTCCAGGGCGCCGCTGCCGCCATCCGCTTTCGAAACGGAGGCAATGCCGAGGAAATCGCCCTGCTTGATGTCCTTTGCCGAGGCGTTGGCGACGCCCGAGATCTTCCACCCGGCCTTGAGCTTGATCGCGTCGGTATCGCCCTCGCAGGTTTTCACGGTGAGCAGCGTGGGCTTAAAACTGACCACCGTGCCGCGCACACGAAGCGCGCCTGCGGCTTGGGCGGCGCCCGCGCCGGCGACGGAAAGGCTGGAAATCGTGCCGAGCACGACCATGACTGTCTTCAAGTTCATTGCAAATAATCCTTCCGGGAACGAACTGGCTGGAACCGGATGGTTTCACGCCAGCGACCCGGAGATAACGAAAGGCCGCGGCGAGACTGCCGGCAAAAGGCCAATCAGGCCTTCAAAACAACTTGATCGCGACGTGTGCGCCAGAGGGCGCGCCAGGCACCCGGTTCACGATCCCGTGACGGCCATTTTGGCCCTTGGCAAATCACCAGTGAGAGGGCATCTTCCCGACCGTCTCAGGCAACACTCCTCATTTGATCAAACTCTTTCAGTCATGGAGTTGCCAATGCCCCATAATGCGAAAAGCGAACCCCACTCCGAACCGGCAACCAACGGGAGCGGGCCAGATTACAACACCCTCAGAGCGATGCGGGAGACCCGCGGTTACAGCGTGGAAGAGCTTTCCCTGACATGCGGCCTGGCGGTGGACGAGATTGGGGATATCGAAAGCGGCAGAGTGACCGATCCGTCGAAGCTGCGTCGTATTGTGTCCGCGCTTCACCTTCCCCAGGAAGCTCTGATCACCCCGGCTGCGCCGCCGGCGGCGCAAGGTCGATCGCTGGCGTAGACCCGCACCAGGCATTCCAGAGAACCCGCCAAGGCCCTCTTGGCGGGTTTCTTTGTACCTGCCGCAGCGTCTGCTTCAGCCTGGCGCTTGCCGATTTGTATGCCGCGCGTGCTTATATGCGCGGCGGCCCCGGCTGCTGGACAGCAATCCGCCGTCCTTCAAGTTTTTGAACCATGGGTTTTTCGACATGAGCCTGGACTCCGTTCGTGCCTTCTTCGCCACCCACGCGCCTGATATCGACGTCATCGTCACGGAGGCGAGCTCGGCGACGGTGACCCTGGCGGCCGAGGCGCATGGCGTGCTGCCGGCGCAGATCGCCAAGACGATCTGCCTGCGCGTCGGCGAGCGCACCATGCTGGTGGTGACCAGCGGCATCGCCAGGCTGGACAACCGCAAGTTCAAGGACCAGTTCGGCGGCAAGCCGCGCATGCTCGACGCGGCGGAAGTTGTCGAAGCGACGAGCCACCCGGTCGGCGGCGTCTGCCCGTTCGGCCTGCCGGCGCCGCTGCCGGTCTATTGCGACGTATCGCTGCGCGAATTCGACGAGGTGGTGCCCGCCGCCGGGTCCACCAATGCGGCGGTGCGGATCAGCCCGCAGAGGATGGTTGAGCTGATTGGGGCTGAGTGGGTGGATGTGTGCCAGGGGTAGGGGGCCCAACCGAAGTTCGAGCAAGGCGATTGAGAATACATTCCGGGATTTTGTCCCGATCCGAGATTTGGCCAGACTGACCGGGCATCTGGAAAGGCGGACTTTTGGGGGCAAGTCCTGCTTCTAAAATGGTCGGAGTGGCCGGATTCGAACCGACGACCCCTTGACCCCCAGTCAAGTGCGCTACCGGGCTGCGCTACACTCCGGACCGCGGAAAGCCCTATATTCTCAAGGGTTCAGAAGCAAGAGGCGAATTCGCTGAAATTGGTGAAATGGGAACAGACGGTGTCCCGGTGTGCCTTTGGTGACCGAAAGTCACACCGACAAATCATACCGCAAGTGCTGCTTAGGTTCCGGTCACCGAGGGCGGACACACTACGTGCTTTGTCTTGCCCTGGAAGGGCATAGCCTGCACCGCTCTAGGCTGCAATTGCCCAAAGAAGTTCAAGACTTCGTTCAATCGCCAGAATGTTCGAAGGAATATGTAGGCTACGAGGAAAGGGGAGCGCTGACGAGCTCCCCTGACGCTAGATCTGATCCGCGAAAATGATGTCGATGCACTACTGACCCATTCCAAACTTGTAGGTTAGCCGGGCCATCACGGCATCGACCTTTGCCTCTGTGCGATAGGTCTCGGGATTGTCGCCGAGAGTGCCATCATCGAACACGTTGTCGCCCGTGCTCGTCTTATGGCCGAGGTCAACGTGGGTGTAGTCCACGCCAAGCGAGAGGTTGTTCGTAAGGGCATAGTCGATGCCAGCGCCGAGCGCATAACCGTTCTGCCACTCATTCTTTTCGTAGGTTACCAGGGCGTCGTTGTCTCGGGCGCGGAAATCCACCTTGCCGCCGGCATAACCAGCCTTGGCATAGATCAGCACGCGATCGAAGGCGTAGCCGACGCGGCCGACGACCGTGGCATAATTCGAGATTTTGGCGGTCTCGGTGTCGCTGTCCGGGAAATAGGGGCTGGTGATGGTCTTGCGGATGCCCGTTGCCGTCCAGGTCGCTTCGCCGCCCAGAATGAACTGTCCCCACTGCCATTGCGCGCCTGCATGGATACCGCCGGCTACGCCGGCTTTGTTGAAGTCAAATCCTTCTGTTCCCGCCGGAACGAGGTCGGTGAAGAACCCACCGTTTGGCTCGGTCATATCCGTTGCCGTGATGTCACCATTGGCAACGCCGAGATGGCCGCCGACATAGAGGCCGCTCCAGTCATAGGCCGACCCCGCAACCGGGGCCAACATGTCTGCTGCTGACGCGGTGCTTGCCGACAGGGCGGCAACCGCGAGAACTGCTAAGAATCTATTCACGTATTTCTCCCAACCCAAGTAATTCCCTCGGGAACAACAATAGCCGGGAGCGAAATGAAATTATGTGATGTTTTTGCCACAACCGCATATTTTTGCCATGGACCAACCGTCCGTCGAGCACTCGATCTACACTGGCCTGACGCTTCAAAACGCAAATGAAGCCGAGTAAAGCGCATGTAGAGCGCCTAGTCAGGAAATCCATCAGAAACTTCGTATTCGGGAAGCTCTCGAAGCTGTCTTCGTCGTGATGTAGAGCGGGCCGGATCTCCACCGAAGGCCAACGTGAAGCCCTCTCACTCCCGCGACTTTTATGCCGGTGCCGGCGAGCCCTGCAAGGCAGGCCGCAACAGCCGTTGGTGCCTGTATTCCAGTGCGATGGCGCCCCAGATCAGGCCGAGCAGCAGGTAGACATGGCGCCAGTGGTCGATGTCGATGAAGGTGCCGAGCCCGATATTGCCGATGAAGGCGACATAGGCGCACAGGAGATAGGGCTGCCACGGCCGGTCGCGCAGCAGGATGCGGAAGCCGGCTGCTATCGTCCACAAGACGAGCGCGAGGAACGACACGAAGCCGAGCCAGCCATAATCCATCAGCATCTTCAGCCAGATGTCGTGGGTGTCTTCACCGAAGATCGTGCCGAAGACCAGCGGGCCGATGCCGAACGGATGCTCCATCGCCATCTGGAAGCCGATGCCATAGCGGGCGAAGCGGCCGAGACGGGCGGTGTCGTAGCTCTGTTCGAGATGGGCACGGTTGGAAAACATCTCCGACACGCCGGGCAGCTGCAGGATGACGATCATGGCGACGACGAGCAATGCCAGTGCGGCCATCGTCATCACCACCACGCGCAGCCGGAACTTGCCGCTGGCGCTCTGCAGGAACAGGCAGCCGGTGAGCAGGACGGCCGAGACGGCGAACATGCCCCAGGCGCCGCGCGAGAAGGAGAAGAAGATGCCGGCGGTGATGATCAGCAGCGGCACCGCCAGCAGCGGCATGCGCGTCACCGGTCCGGTCAGGAGCAAATAGAGCAGATAGATGCCGGGCAGCACCAGGAACGGTCCAAACACGTTCGGATCCTGGAAGGCGCCGGCGGCACGGTCGTATTTGGTGAACATCTCGGCGCCCGGAAAGGCATGGAAGTAGCCTGCAATGCCAAGCAGCGAGGTGGCCACGGCCGAAGCCACATAGGCAATGAAGATCAATCGGTAGAGGCTCGGCTGTACGGCTGTGATCGATGCGAAGAACACCGCGCTGAAGGCGAGAAACAGCGACACGGCGAGATAGAGCGGCGTGTTGGCGAGGTCCGCCATCTGCGTCATGGAGATCATGCCGCCGATGTTCATCGTCACCAGCAGCACCAGCAGCGGCGTTGCCGCGCGGGAAATCCGCAAGCCGAAAAGCGCCCAGATGGCGATCAGCCCGGCCATGTAGAGCTCATAGGGCGCCGGCTCGCTGATGACGAAGCCGGACAGCAGAATGCCGATGAAGACCGCGCCCGAGGAAATCAGCGCGATCAGCTTGGCGTTGACCACGGCCTGCGGCAGATCATGGCTGATCGCGCTCAATAGGCGTTTTCCGTATTGAGCAGCCGGAGCGGCGTCAGGAACAGGATCCGCAAATCGAACAGCAGCGACCAGTTCTCGATGTAGTAGAGATCATACTCCGTGCGCATGCGGATCTTCTCATTGGTGTCCATCTCGCCGCGCCAGCCATTGATCTGCGCCCAGCCGGTGACGCCGGGCTTGACCTTGTGACGGGCGAAATAGCCGTCGACGACCTCGTTGTAGAGCAGGTTATGCGACTGCGCGGCGATGGCGTGCGGACGCGGGCCGACCAGCGACAGCGAACCCAGAAGCGAATTGAAGAACTGCGGCAGCTCGTCGATCGAGGTCTTGCGGATGAAGCGGCCTACGCGGGTGACGCGAGGATCGTTCTTGGTTACCGTCTGCTTGGCGGTCGGGTCGGCCTTGTCGGTATACATCGAACGGAACTTGTAGACCTCGATGATCTCGTTGTTGAAGCCGTGCCGCTTCTGATGGAACAGCACCGGACCCTTGCTGTCGAGCTTGATGGCGATGGCGGTCGCCAGCATGACCGGCGAGAACACGACGATGCCGATCAGGCTGAAGACGATATCGAAGGCGCGTTTGGCCACCGAATCCCAGTCGTTGATCGGCTTGTCGAAGATGTCGAGCATCGGCACCGCGCCGATGTAGGAATAGGCACGCGGGCGAAACTGCAGCGCGTTGGAATGCGCCGAAAGCCGGATGTCGACCGGCAGCACCCACAGCTTCTTCAGCAACTGCAGAACGCGGGATTCGGCGGTCAGCGGCAGCGACACGATCAGCATGTCGATGCGGGCTATGCGGGCGAATTCAATCAGTTCCGAAATGGTGCCGAGCTTGGGGTAGCCGGCGACGATGGGCGGCGAGCGCTTATCGCCGCGATCGTCGAAGATGCCGCAGATGCGGATATCGTTGTAGGGCTGCTTTTCGACCGAGCGGATCAGGATTTCCGCCGCCTTGCCGCCGCCGACGATGACGGCGCGCCGCTCCATGCGGCCATCGCGCGCCCAGGCCCGGATCAGCTTCGACATTACCAGCCTGAGGCCGAAGATGAGAACGAAGCCGATGACGAACCAGCTGCCCAACAAAAGACGCGAATAGTTTTCCGACATCTTCATGACGAACGCCGTCAGCGCCATGAGGGCGAAAGTGCCGGCCCAGACCAGCAGCACGCGGCCGAAATTGGCGATCGGCCGCATCAGGGCGACGATCTGGTAGCAGTCGGTGACGTCGAGCAGCACCACGGCAAGGAACGACGCGGCGGCGATCGTTACCGGATACTGCCAGGCGAGATAATTGAAGAACCCGACATAATGGAAATAGACGGCGAGCCCGGACAGGAACAGCAAGCCGAATTCGACCATGCGCAGGACGCCGCTGACCATGATCGGCGACATCGTATCGCGCCGGTACTGCGAGGCGACCTGGCGCGCGACATCGTTCATGCCGCTTGGCGTGTCGCCATCGGCCGGGCCGTCGAATTTACGCACCGCCTCTGCTGAAAAGCGGCGCGCGGGGTCGATCTCGTTCATGAGGGCTTTCCGCAAGCTTCCCCCCGGTCATAGCAAAAGAGAGCTAAGAAACCCTTGAAACAACATACGGCTTTGGAACGGCTTGGTCCTGCGCCTACCTGTCGAGCGCGGCGAAATAGGCGTTCTCGATGTCGGCGGCCATCACATCGGCGCCGAAGCGTGCCTTGAGGTCGGCCCCATCCGGCATCAGGTCGCGATAGGCGGCCGGGTCGGCCAGCGCCTGGCTCATCCTTTCGGCGAGCTCGATCGGGTCAGGTCGGATCAGGGCAGGGGAACCGGTGTCGAATATCTCCGGAATGCCGCCGACCGCGGTTGCAATCATCGGCTTTCCTGCGGCAAGCGTTTCCAGGACGATATAGGGCATGGCTTCGGCGCGCGAGGGAACGATGATAAGCGCGGCAAGGGCAAAGGCCTCCCTGGCCGGCATCGGCGGCAGGAAGCGGACATGGCGCTCGAGCCCGAGGCGTTTCACTTGCCCGTGGTAACGCGGTAGGTCGTCGCCGTCGCCGACCATCACCGCGGTCAGCGCGCGGCCGAACCGTGGGCCGGCGAGCGCCAATGCGTCGATGAAGATGTCCGGCCCCTTCAGGTCGCGCATCATGCCGATATAAAGCAGGTCGGCTGCGTCCGGGGCGGTGATCACCGGCTCGAATTCTGTGGCGCGCAGGCCGTTATAGACCAAGGTGTTGGGAATGGGCGGCTCACCGACCTTGTGGCGATAGGTCCGCCGCTCATAGTCCGAGACAAACAGCAGATAGTCGGTGAAGCGAGCCATGAAGCGCTCGAGCGCGAAGAACAGCTTTCCGGTGGTCGTGTTCTCGTCATAGTGGAGGGAGCCGCCATGCGGCGAATAAAGGCGGGCTACGCGAGACCTTGATACCCGCAACAACGAGCCGAACAGACGGGCATAGGCGCCACCCTTGGCGCCGTGTCCGTGCAGTACGTCCGGCCGCAATTCCTTGATGATCCTGTACGTGCGCCAGGCCGAGGCAAGGTCGCCGGGACCGACGTGGCGCTGCATCGGCGTGCGATGAATGCCGAGCGCCAGCATGTTCTTCATCTGCTCGAACAGATGTTCCTCGAACGCGCCGCCCGTCGTCGAATCGCAGACGATGCCGACGGAATGCCCGGCGGCGACCTGCGCCTCGGTCAGGTCGCGCACATGCCGGAAAATTCCTCCGACGGGTGAGCGAAAGCAATGGACGATCCTGAGCCTGTCCGCCACTTGGTATCTGTCAGAACAGGCGTTCGCGGACGTAGACCGTATCGCCCGGCAGCAGCGGGTCGGAGGTGACCACGCGGCCGGTCATCACCTTGCCGTTGATGTCGCGGGTGATGTCGACGCTTTCCTGGTTGGCGCGCGGCGTGAAGCCGCCGGCAATGGCGATTGCCTTCTGCACCGTCAGGCCGGGGACGTAAGAGTATTGGCCGGCGGCACCCACTTCGCCCATGACGAAGATCGGCCGGTAGCGGTCGATCTCGACCGAAACGTCGGGATCGCGCAGATAGCCTTGCCGCAATTTGTCGGCGATCTCCTTTTCCATCTGCTGCGCGGTGTGGCCGCGCGCCGGTATGGCGCCGACAAGCGGGAAGGAGAGATAGCCGGATTGATCGACGCTGTAGGTGTTGGTCAGCCCGTCCTGCTCGAACACGGTGACGCGGACGCGATCGCCGGCGCCAAGACGGTAGGGCTGATCGAGCACCTCATGGAAGGCGGCCGGCGTCGGCCGGTAGCTGGAACAGCCAGCCAGCATCGATACGGCAAGCAGCGCGCGAAACAGGGAAGCAGTGCTTTTCATGACCGGACAAGTACCTTCGACTGGGCCGCTGCGGCGTCGCAGCAAACATCAGGGATCGAGGCCCGTTATCATCCTGTTAGGGTTAATGGCCGGTAAAGGGAGCGGCCGACACGTGGCGCATCGGCAAGAGTTTTTGCGATTTCTGGCGGTTTTGTTTGTCGCCCGCCAGTAAACCCTAACGGAAACTTACCGCGATCTTAACGGCTGAGTTACCATAGTTGTTTACGGTGCGTGCTGACCCAGTATCGGAGTAGGGATGCATGTCCGTTCAGTCCGCGGCCGCAGATGTCGATGTCGATCTCAGGCAGCTCTTCGCCAGCCTGGCGAGGAATTGGCTGCGTATAGGCCTCGTCGTCCTGTTGGCGACCGGGCTGGCCTTTGCTTTCGCCTCGCTGGCAACCCGGCACTACAAGGCCGAGACGCAGGTGGAGATCGCGCCGCGCGAATCCATCTACACGCGGCCGGCCAGCAATAACAACGACACCGACAAGCCTATTCTCGACGAGCAGGGCGTCGCCACCCAGGTCCAGATCATTTCCTCCAACGAAATCCTCAAGCAGGTCTCGCAAACGCTTGGGCTGGAAAAACTGCCCGAGTTCAATGAAGCGCTCGACATGTCGGCGCTGAGCCGCGCTCTGGTTCTGGTCGGCCTGAAAAGCGACCCGATGGAAATTCCGACGGAAGAGCGCGTGCTCAAGAAAATGCACGAGAAGCTCAACGTCTACGGCGTCGAGAAGACCCGCATCATTGCCATCGAGTTCTCATCGGAAGATCCCAAGCTCGCGGCCGCCATACCGGACGCCATCGCTGCCGCCTATATAGCGGGGCAAGGGGCGGCCAAGCTCGAATCGAACAGCGCCGCGGCAGACTTCCTGGCGCCCGAGATCGCCGACCTGCAGCGGCAGGTCAAGGATGCGGAGGCGAAGGTCGCCGCCTATCGCGCCCAGTCCGATCTTCTGATGGGTGGCAACAATTCGGTGCTGGCCACCCAGCAGCTTTCGGAACTGTCGAGCGAACTGTCGAAAGTGCGCGCCAACCGCGCTGCGGCCGAAGCGACCGCCGACGGTGTGCGCAGGGCGCTGCAGAATGGCGGTTCGCTGGACGCAGTGCCGGAGGTTCTGTCGTCGGACCTGATCCAGCGCTTGCGTGAGCGACAGGTCGAATTGCGCTCCAACATCGCCGATCTGTCGACGACGCTGCTTGGAAATCATCCGCGCATTCGCGCGCTGAAATCGCAACTGTCCGATCTCGACGCGCAGATCCGCAGCGAGGCCCAGAAGATCATGAAAGGCCTGTTGATGCAGGCCGAGACGGCAAAGGCCCGCGAGAACCAGCTCGTCGCCGACGTCAACACATTGAAAGCCGCTTCGGCGCAGGCCGGCGAACAACAGGTCGACCTCGACGCACTGCAGCGCGACGCGACCGCCAAGCGGCAGCAACTCGAACTCTACCTGACCAACTACCGCGAAGCCGCTTCGCGCCAGGACCGCAACTATCTGCCGGTCGACGCCCGGATCGCCTCGAAGGCGTCGGTTCCCTCCGAGGCCTATTTCCCGAAGGTGGGGCCGATCGTCGGCGCGGCTTTCGCCGCATCGCTGCTGATCATGGCCATCGTGACGCTTCTGCGGGAGCTGTTCTCAGGCCGCGCGATGCGGCCGGCGAGCGGTTCCCGTTTCGAACGGATCGATGAGGTGGCGATGCCCCCTGTGGCGCAGACGCCGGCCGCCAAGCCATTTGTCCGCCCCGAGCCTGCCGTCTTCCAGGAACCCTTCATTCACCAGGAACTGCCTGAACCTGCGCATGAAGCCGATGCGGAGCCTTATGCCGCTGCGATGCAGGCCATGGCCGAGGCGCCGGATGTGGTCGCAATGCCCGCTACGGCGGCGACAGAGCAGACGGTTGTCGAGCCCGAACCGGCGCGCTCCACCCTGGGCGAGATCGACATCGAAAGGGCTGCCGAAAAGCTGATCTCAAGCGGTGCGGCGCGCGCCATATTCGTCTCGCCGGAAGGCGACGAGGCGGCTGCATCGGCGATCCTGGTGGCGCGCGAAGTCGCCGACGCCGGGCTGCGCGTGCTGTTGCTGGACCTCACCGCGTCGGGGGCCGCCTCGCGGCCGATGCTGGACAGCGGACTTTTTCCCGGCATCACCAACCTGCTCGCTTCGGAAGCGCAGTTCAGTGACGTCATCCATGCCGATCTCTACTCGGACTGTCACGTCATTCCGGTCGGAACCGCCGATCCGGTCCGCGCCATGCGCGCTGCCGACCGGCTGCCGATCATTATGCAGTCGCTGACAACGGCTTATGATCTGGTCGTGGTCGAATGCGGACCAGCCGACGCGCAGGGCATCGGCCGTCTGACCGGCGACGCCACCGAGGTTTTTCTCTCCATGCTGGAGGCCGACGACGAGGTGACGCAGGCTGCCGTCAAACTGATCGAGAACGGCTATCCCGACCTGACGCTGGTGACGCCGCTCGGCCACGAACCGCCCGGCAATCCGGTGCCGGGACGGCGCACTGCCGCCGCCTGAGAGAGCCGCGGATCGCCTGGCGGAGCCGTTCAGCGGTTCGCCCGATCTAGCCCAGTTCCAGGGTCGTTACGCCGAACACCCTTTGCAGGTCCAGTTCCGGGGCAGGCCCCTTGTACATGCGCGTGGTGGTGAAGGTCGGCGCAAAGCCGGCCGCATTGAGCGCAGTTATGAAACCGGTGTTATCGGCGGGGACGTCGATATGCAGCTCGCCGCCCTCACAGGCACCGGCCAGTCCCTCCAGGAGTTGCAAAGCGATTTCCATGTCGTCGGCAAACAGCGGGCCGATCTTGAAGCCGGATCGGCACCGGCGCACCACGCCAAAGCCGGTGACGCCGCGCGAACCGATTGCCGCCAACCCATGATGCGGTTCTTGAAGCCATCGCTTCAGGAAGGCGTCTCGGGGCGCCGGAAAGCAATGGGCGTCATAGGCGACGATATCGGACAGGAGTTGCGTTGTAATCATCCGCAACCCATCGGCCCTGGCCGCCGGGCCTGCCTTGCGCCCGGTGAAGCGGATGGTCTCGTAGGCCGGCGCGAAGCCCTTGCGCCGGTAATTGGCCTGCTGCTCGGCGACGCCGTCGAGGCCGACGGTCCGGCCTGCAAGCCTTGTCATGCCGGCGTCCCACACCGTCTTGCCGTAGCCCATGCCGCGCATGTCAGGCCGGGAGATGTAGAGGCCGATGAAGCCGAATTCGCTGCCATAGGCCACGGCCGAAATTGCCGCGACCATGTCGTCGCCGACAAAGGCGCCGATGAAGCCTTCGGGGTCCGCCGCCTGGAGCATCGCCGGGTCTTCAAGACCTGGGTTCCAGCCTTCCGCGGCCGCCCAGTCGACGAGAAGCGCCAGTTCCTGCAGGGACAGTGTGCGGATGATCGGCGTCATTGCGTTAGCTATCTTCTCCCGAGGGCGCCGCCTGGCCGGCGGCTTTGCGGCGCAGCACCTTGGTCAGCTTCCAGATCGTCGGGCTGTTCTTGACGAAGGCTTTCAGCCGCGCGCCTTGCCGAAGCGTCAGCGCCAGCATGCGGCCCTTCACGGTCAAGGGGACCAGCACTTCGAAATGCCGCGTTTCGATATCGCACCACAGCCGCTTGTAAGGCTCATCTCCTACCGAAAAGTCATAGACCTCGAAACCGGTCTCGCAGGCTTCCTGGATGTTATCGAAGAACAGGAAGTCGCCGGGGCTGGCGTGCCCGAGATCGTCCTCGGCGATCGCTCCGAATTCGCAGATCAGGCGTTTGCCCGAGCGGCTTGAACCGGTAATGGCGCGCAGCTTGCCGGCAACCTCGAGCCCGTGCAGCACGAAGGAAGGCTTGTCCTCGCTAAGTGCTTGCGAAAACAGCGCGCGGAAGAAGCCGCGCACCTGCGCGTCGCCGAAGACGTTGGCGATGCCCATCTTGCGGAAGCGGAGTTCCTTCATCTCGAAGAAGGCGTCGAGCAGCCTGTCGATCTCGTCCGGGGTGCGGGCCTCGATGCGCCGGTGGCTGCCGACGGTCTCGAATTTCCGGATCTGCGACCGGTGCTTCTTGCGTTTGCGTTTGCCACTGGCGCGAGAAAGCAGCGCATCGAAGCCGCCGGCGAGATCGACGGCCAGCGACAGATTGGGGCTGGAAAAATGGTCAAGCGATGCGAGCGGATTGGCGACGCCCTCGAGATCGGGCAGCAACCGCTCGAGCGCGACCAGATCGATGTCCGGGCGTGCCTCGGCGATGGCCGCCAGCACCGATCGGAGGGCCGGCATATCCACCTTGGCCAGCCAGTTCGGGTCCGCGGCGACGAAGTTGCCGTTGGCGTGGCGCCCACCCATGAAGCGGGCGATCCGGAACGGCCCCTTCGAGGCAACCTCCAGCGCCAGCGAAAAAACCGGTTTGCCCTCGGCACTCAGCGTCGCGACGAGCAGGTCCGGTCGTGTCTCGGCCGCCCAGTTCAGGATCCAGGCAGCACTCTGCGCCGGACCAAACAGAGCCGAGCGGCAGAACTCGGCATAGGCCGCCAGTCCGTCCGTGGACGCCACCGAGATCGACAGGCCGGCACGGTACCGTGGCAAGGCGCGCGACGATGCCTCGGTCGCCGCAAGCCGATTGCCGTCAAATGACGCAGTTGCGTCAACCATACCTCAATCCTTAGGGCGTATAGGTCGCGATTTGGGGGTTCGCATAGGCGCATTCCGTGCTTGGATCAGCCTAGGCGCAAAAGGTGAATGAATGATCGACGGCGGGGAGGCAATCCGGAAACTGGCGCTGAACGTCGCCCGCTATACCGGCCTTGCACCGCTGGCCAAGCCGTTCATCGGCGGCATTGGCGCCATCCTGATGCTGCACCGTGTTACCGCGACGCCGGAAAAGCCGGACAGCGTCAACCGGCATCTGAATATCGCGCCCGGCTTCCTTGACGCCATGATCGCCGACATGAAGGCGCATGGCTATGCCTTCGTCTCCATGGACGAGGCGGTGGAGTGCATCAAGGCGGGCGGCAAAGGCGGTCAGTTTGCCACGATCACCGCCGACGATGCCTATCGCGACAATATGGTCGAGGCGCTGCCGGTGCTGGAGAAGCACGGCGCGCCGATCACCATCTATGTCGCGCCCGGGCTGATCAACGGCACAGCCGACCTGTGGTGGGACGTTGTCGAGGACATCGTCAACGCGCGCGATACCTTGACGCTGACGCGGCCGAATGGTCCGCTGTCGATCGATTGCTCGACCCCCGCGAAGAAGCTGCAGGCCAATGCACGCCTGCACGCCTATCTCACCTCCGAAATCCGCGAGGAGGACCTGCAGGCGGTGTTGCGCGATCTGGCTCGCGCAAATGGCATCGACGCCGACGGTCCGCGCCTGCGGACACTGATGAACTGGGACGAAATCCGCCGCATCGCCGCGCATCCGCTGGTGACGATCGGCGCCCATACGATCAACCACAGCAATCTGAAGCGGCTCTCCGAAGCCGATGCCCGGCACGAGATCGGCGCCGTGCGCGCCATGTTGCTGGCCGAACTGGCCGAAGAGCCCCGCCATTTCGCTTACCCCTATGGCTATGCGAGTGCCGTAGGCTGTCGCGAAGTCGGCTTTGCCCGTGACGCAGGCTACACCTCTGCCGTGACGACGCGCCACGGCGTGCTGCGCGCCGAACATGCCGGGTTCCTGCATGCTTTGCCGCGGATTTCCGTCAACGGCCGCTATCAGAGCCTCGCCCATATTCGCACCATGCTGTCGGGCGTGACGACGCCGCTCGCCAATGCCGGCAAGATGGTCGTCACCATCTGACGCTGGCGGTTTCGCCTAGCGCTTGGCGCTCGGCTCCAGCATCAGCCATTTGATGATGCCCATTGCCGGCAGCACCCAGAGCAGGCCGCTGAGCAGGAAGAACAGGAAATGCACCCACGGACCCGACTCCGACAGCCGGGCGACCGCGAAGATCGATGCGACCAGCGCATAGATGATGACCAGCGCCACCAGCAGAAACATTCCGATCAGCTTTTTCAGGCGCAGGGGCATTGTTGGTCTCCTGATCGAGCATGCCGGAATTTGCACAGGCGGCCTGGCAGGCTCAAGGGGTAACGGCCTCGCATAGGCCTTGAGGCGAGACTGCGCAACCGGTGAGACGCGGCGCGACGGCGTGCCGCGCCGGATGGTCTTGCCAGCACGGGTGCGATGGTCCACCAATCCGCCAAATCAACCTGCCGGGACAAGATCATGGCTGCCATATCAGCTGCCGCGCCATACGTCGCCCGCGACCGCGACCTGCATAACCGGGCGCTGCTGCGCGCCTGGCTCTATGTGGTGCTTCTGGTGCTGTTTGCGCTGGTGCTGGTCGGCGGCGCCACCAGGCTCACCGATTCCGGCCTGTCGATTACGCAGTGGAAGCCGATCCATGGCGTGATCCCGCCGCTCAACGATGCCGAATGGCAGGAGGAATTCCAGCTCTATCAGCAGATCCCGCAATATGCCGAGCTCAACAAGGGCATGAGCATCGAAGCGTTCAAATCGATCTTCTGGTGGGAATGGGCGCATCGCATCCTGGCGCGCAGCGTCGGCCTGGTCTTCGCCTTGCCGCTGCTGTTCTTCTGGGCAACGCGCCGCATCGAGCGCGGCCTGGGTCCGAAACTCGTGGGCATTCTGCTGCTCGGCGGCTTGCAAGGCGCCATCGGCTGGTGGATGGTGGCCTCTGGCCTGGTCGACCGGGTCTCCGTCAGCCAGTACCGGCTGGCGACGCACCTGACGCTTGCCGCGCTGATCTTCACCGCCACCATGGTGGTCGCGCGCGGGTTGGCGCCGCATTCCGAGCCTGCCGCCGATAGGTCGACGCAGAGGCTGGCCGGCTTCATCGTGCTGCTGGCGCTGATCCAGATCTATCTCGGCGGCCTGGTCGCCGGGCTTGACGCGGGTTTGAGCTACAACACCTGGCCGCTGATGGACGGCAAGATCATTCCTGGCGATCTGCTGATCCTCGAGCCGGCATGGCGCAACTTCTTCGAGAGCCCGAAGACGGTGCAGTTCGTGCATCGGCTTGGCGCTTACACGGTATTCGTCGTGGCCTTGTGGCACATGATCGCCATGCGCCGGCGGCTGCCAGGCTCGACGCATGCGCGCCGCGCGACGCTGCTGTTTCTACTGGTGCTGGCGCAGGCCTCGATCGGCATCGGCACGCTGCTGATGCATGTGCCGCTGCATATGGCGCTAACCCATCAGGGGTTTGCGCTGATCGTGCTGGGCTTTGCCGCAGCCCATTGGCGTGGCACCAAGGGCGCCTATCCCTTGCCGACGGGGATAGCGCTCAGGGGCTGATCCCGAGCCGATCTACTGGGTCGGATCAGAAGCCTGCCCGCACCGCCCGGATCGCCTTGACGATCGACAATTCGCGATTCTCCTCGACCGCATTGTCGTCCTCGTGATGCCAGGACGCCGACAGGCATCCATAGGCAATGGCATGATCGAGGATAGCGGTCGGTGTCTGGCTCAGTGTTCTGGCAAAGATCTCGGCCATATCAGCGATCCGCTCCGGATCGAGGCAGAGATCGTCCCGGTCGAGCGGGTTGTAGAACATGTTCGCCGCGTCGAAGCCGGGATCGCCGAGCACGCCCTTCGGATCGATCGCCAGCCAGCCGCGCGGCCCGTGCAGGATGTTTTCGTGATGCAGATCGCCATGCAGGGGCCTGATGTCGTGCGGATCGGCCAGCAGCCGCTCGGCGATGACGGCTGCCTCGACATAGAGGCTGTCAAGGCCGGCGTCGCGATCGGTATTCGCCTTGTCGAACAGGCTGGCGAAGCGTTCCCGGAGCGGCTGAAGCTCGGACGGGTAGGGGGCTTTCCCCCGTGAAAACAGTTTTGCCATCACCTCCGCCGCGATTGCGGTCGCGGCAAAGTCGCCCTGTTCGTCGAGAACCTGCTGCAGCAGGGTTTCACCGGCATATTCGAGCAGCATGCTGTGGCTGTCGCGGCCGAGCAGACGCACCGCGCCTTCGCCGCGCCGCCAGGCGAGATAGTGCTCTCCGCGCAACTCGTCGGCGACGTCGTCGAAAGGCTTCAGCGCCTTGACGATCGCCGGCGATCCGTCTTCGCGCAAAACCTTCCAGATGCGGCTCGAAAAGGTCTCGGCAATGAGTTCGGGCGCGCTGACTTTCCAGCGCGCCGGAAAGGCTGGCGTGTCCATCAGAGGCCGAGCATCAGATCCATGTTCTGGACGGCGGCACCCGAGGCGCCCTTGCCGAGATTGTCGTAGACCGCCAGCAGCAGGGCCTGCGCCCGTTTGTCGTTGGCGAAGACATAGACCTTCATCCGGTTGGTGCCGTTGTAGATCTCCGGATCGATCTCCGGCATGCGCTCCGAATGCGCATAGGGCGCCACCTCGACCACACCGCCCTTGATGGCGGCGAAATGGTCGGCAATCGCCGCATGCAGCTCCGCACCGGTCGGCACATGGTCGAGGCCGCCGAGTTGCAATGGCACCACGGTGATCATGCCTTGCGCGAAATTGCCGACCGCCGGCTGCATGATCGGATCATGCGACAGCCTTGCATAGGCCCTCAATTCCGGCACGTGCTTGTGCTGCAGGGTGAGGCCGTAAGGCAGGAATTCCGAGGCGTCCTCGCCCTTGGCGACGTAGTCCTCGATCATCGGCCGTCCGCCGCCGGAATAGCCCGAAATGCCGTTGACGGTGATCGGAAAATCGGCCGGCAGCAGGCCTGCTGTGACCAGCGGCCGCAGCGTCGCGATCGGTCCCTGCGGCCAGCAGCCTGGGTTGGCGACGCGCTTTGCCGAGGCAATCGCCTTTGCCTGGTCCTTGTCCATCTCGGCGAAACCATACGCCCAGCCCTCCGCCACGCGATGCGCGGTCGACGCATCGATGACCCTGGTGGTGTCGTTGGCGATCAGCGAGACGCTTTCCTTCGCCGCGTCGTCGGGCAGGCACAGGATAGCGACATCGGCGGCATTGAGGAACTCGGCACGTGCCGCCGTTTCCTTGCGACGCTCGGTGGGGATAGAAATGATCTCCAGATCACCGCGCTCGGCAAGCAGCGCCCTGATCTGCAGGCCGGTGGTGCCGTGTTCGCCGTCGATGAAGATTTTCGGTTTCATGGGTTGTTCAAATTCCCTGAGTTTTCAAGACTATATGCCCTGGCCTTGAATCACTGCGGCACCATTGTGATTGCCGTTGTTCAGCTCTTCAAGCCGGGCTTTCCGTTCAGCAAGCAGACCGAGATATTGCATGGCCACCATCGAGCCGGCGATTGCCGTTATATCGGCGTGATCATAGGCCGGCGCAACCTCTACGACATCGGCGCCGACAATATCGATCTGGTTGAGCTGGCGCAGAGTCGACAGGATCTTGGCCGAGGACGGGCCGCCGGCAACCGGCGTGCCTGTGCCGGGCGCATAGGCCGGATCGAGGCAGTCGATGTCGAAGGTGAGATAGGTCTTCTTGCCGCCGGTGCGGTCGACAATGGCGTAGGCAATGTCGGACGCCCGCATCTCCTCGATTTCATGGCCATGGAGGATCTTGATGCCGAACGTGTCGGGCGCATGGGTGCGGATGCCGATCTGGATCGACCGGTCGGGATCGATGATGCCTTCCTTGACGGCGCGACCGACGAAGGAGCCGTGGTCGATGCGCTTGCCGTCGTCCGGCCAGGTGTCCTGGTGGGCGTCGAACTGCACCAAAGCGAGCGGACCATGGATGGCGGCATGCGCCTTGAGCAGTGGCCAGGTGACGAAATGATCGCCGCCGAGCGTCAACAGGAAGGCGCCTGATTTGAGGATCTTCGCCGCTTCGCGCTCGATCGTGCCGGGCGTCTTCTGATGGTTGCCCGAATCGAGCAGGCAATCGCCATAGTCGACGACCGCCAGATGCTCGAACAGATCGCGTGAAAAGGGATATTGCGGGTCGTTGTCGAGGATCGCCGAGGCACGGCGGATCGCCTGCGGCCCGAAGCGGGCGCCAGGCCGGTTGGTGACGGCGGCATCGAAGGGAATACCCCACACCACCGCATCCGCGCCCTTCACGTCCTTGGTGTATTTGCGCCGCATGAACGACAGCGCGCCGGAATAGGTCGGCTCGAACGCGGCGCCCGTTTTGGAACGGGCGGTGAAGGCGTTGTCGATGGTGTGGTTCGCCATTACGGATCCTCGTTTTTCATCGGGTTGCAACAACTACAGAACCGGCACGGAAGATGCCAGTCATAGCTTGGCGAGACGGAATGGCGCTGCCCGAGTGCCACGGCAAGACAGGATTGTATCATCATGACGCAGACCGCGTTTCTCAACCCCACCCGTGCCGCGGCGTCGACCCACACCGGCACGGTCGCCGGCGAACGCTTCCTGGTCCTCGATTCGTGGCGCGGCATCTGCGCGCTTCTGGTGGCGCTGTTTCACTTTCCTACCGGTTCGACGATTTCGCAAAGCGCCTTCATCGGTTCGTCCTACCTGTTCGTCGATTTCTTCTTCGTCCTTTCCGGCTTCGTCATCGCCAGCAGCTACGGCGATCGGCTCAACCAACCGGGACAGGTCGCGCGTTTCGCCCTGGTCCGTTTCGGCCGCATCTACCCGCTGCATCTGCTCATGCTTGCCGCCTTCGCCGGTTTCGAGCTGCTGCGGCTGATGCTGCCGCAATTGCACGGCACGGGGGCTGCCCCCTTCACCGGCGGCTTCGACCTCAACAGCCTGCTTGCCAATCTCCTTCTGCTGCAGGGTGTCGGCTTCGAGGATCAATTGACCTGGAATGCGCCGAGCTGGAGCATTTCGGCCGAGTTCTTCGCCTATCTCCTGTTTGCCGGCGTGGTCTTCGTCGCCGGCGTGCGCGCCTGGATATGGTTCGTCGCGGCCGCCGTCACCGCGCCGCTGTTCCTGCTCGGCTTCTCGACCCATCATATGGATGTGTCCTTCGATTTCGGCTTCATCCGTTGCCTGTACGGCTTCTCGCTCGGCGCCTTGCTGGCCTGGTTTCAGCATGATTCCATTGCAGGGGCGCGACAGGCTCTCGCCAGGGGCGGCCCGCGGATGGACTGGACCCTTGCCGAAATCGTCATGGTGGCCGTCATCGTGCTTTTCGTTTCGCTGGCGGGCGACAATGACTTCGGCATCGCGGCACCCCTGGTGTTCGCGCTGGCGCTGTTTCTGTTCGCCCATGAGGGTGGCTGGATCAGCGCCTTGCTCAGAGCCCCGTTCATGCTGACGCTCGGCGCGCTGTCCTATTCGATCTACATGGTCCACATCTTCGTCCAGGCGCGCCTGATCAACGTCGCGGGGCTCGTCGAGCGCAAGCTCGGCCTTGGCCTGATCGGCGACTTCATGCTGCGCGGCCAGCCTGCCACCGGCTTCGGTGCCGGCTGGACGGGGGCGGTGGCGATCGTCGTCATGCTCGCCGCTACCATTGCCGCCTCCTGGATCACCTGGCGTTTTGTCGAGATGCCGGCCATGGCGTGGTTCCGCAGGCTCTCGAAACGCATCTGACGCACCTGCTGCGAGTATTCCGCTAGCCGGCTTCGTTCACCCAGATGTCACGGGCGTCGCCTATCCGGGTGTCGATCCGGCAAGGAGCGATTCTCGATGCGGACCATCTGGCTGAGTTTTCTGCTTTACACGGCCGTGGCAGCCGCCTCTGGCCAGGCCTTGGCCGGCGAGACCCGCGCCAGACAGATCCTCGACCGCTTCGAGCATGCCAACCAATGGCGCGATCACGTCATGGTGGCTGCGCATCGCGCCGGCAGCATGCAGGCCGGCAAGACGCTCTACGCGGAAAATTCGATTGCCGCCGTGGAGGGCTCGATCGCCATGGGCGCCGAAATCGTCGAGGTCGACATCAGGCGCTCGAAGGACGGCGAGTTCGTCGTCATGCATGACAGCTGGCTCGACCGCACCACGACCTGCAAGGGCGAGGTGGTCATGTACACGCTGGCCGAACTGAAGACATGCCGGCTGGTGGTCGAGGGCACCGGTGCGGCGACAGGTGAAACAGTCTCGACGCTGCGCGAGATGCTGATGGCGACCAGAAACCGCATCCTCATCAACCTCGACAACAAGCTCGACGTCGGCGCCCTCCCGGGCATGATTGCGGTCGCTCGCGGTCTCGGCATGGCCGAACAGGTCATCGTCAAGGAGAACCTGTGGAATTCACAACGGATTTCCACGGTCAAGGCTGCCATGGAGACCATTGGCGGCGGCTTCCAGTTCATGCCGATCATCGCCGATGACGCGGTGCATGACGCCGGTTTCGCCGGGACGGTCGACCGCGCCTTCTCGCCGCGCGCGATCGAGTTGATCAACTGGCGGGCAGGCGCCGAGACGCTGACCGAGACGGGCGGGCCGCTGTTCAGCACGCGCATGCGCGCGGCCGCTGTGAGGGGCAACTGGCACATCTGGGCCGACACCTACGCCATCGCCAACAAACCGGGCGGCTTCCTCGCCGGCGGCCGCGGCGACGAACTGGCGGTGCAGGCCAGCCTGCCGCGCGAAAGCTGGGGTTTCTGGGCCGATCGCGGCGCCACCATCATCCAGACCGACGAGCCGAAGGCGGCAATCGACTGGCTGGCCGCGAATGGTTTTCGCGTGCCTCATGCCGACGAGGCGCGGCCGGTTGAGCCGGCGAATACGGCGAGCATCAATTAAGCGGCGGCTGACGCTGCCAATCTCCCTCACGAGGGGGGAGATTGGTTAGCTTCAAGCCGCTAGCGCCACGCCGTCCAGTTCGCTGAGCGCATGCTGTGGCAATTCCAGTTCAGCCGCAGCGAGGTTCTCCCCGAGATGCCCGACCGACGATGTGCCGGGGATCAGCAGGATGTTGGGCGCGCGGCGCAGCAGCCAGGCGAGCGCGACCTGCATTGGCGTGGCGCCGAGGCGCGCCGCGATTTCCGACAGGGTGGAGGATTGCAGCGGGTTGAAGCCGCCGAGCGGGAAGAACGGCACATAGGCGATGCCATCGCGGGCAAGATCGTCGATCAGGGCATCGTCGCCGCGATGCGCCAGATTGTACTGGTTCTGCACGCAGACGATCTCGGCGATCCCCCGTCCTTGCGCGATCTGCGCCGGCGTCACGTTGCTCAGCCCGATGTGCCTGACCAGACCCTGTTGTTGGAGCTCGGCCAGCACGGTAAGCGGCGCTTCGATCGATCCTTCGGCGGGGCCATGGGTATCGAACATGATGCGTAGGTTGACGACGTCGAGCACCTCGAGCCCGAGATTGCTGAGATTGTCGTGCACCGCCTGGGTCAGCGCTTCCGCGGAAAAGGCCGGCAGCCACGATCCATCCGCGCCGCGCCGGGCACCGATCTTGGTGACGATGACGAGATCTTGGGGGTAGGGCGCCAGCGCCTCGCGGATCAGCCGGTTGGTGACGTGCGGACCGTAGAAGTCGCTGGTGTCGATATGGTCGACGCCTTGCGCAATCGCCTCGCGCAGCACGGCCAATGCCGCGTCATGATCCTTGGGCGGCCCGAACACGCCGGGTCCCGCGAGTTGCATGGCACCGTAGCCGAGCCGCTTCACGGTGCGGCTGCCAAGCTTGAAGGTGGCGGGGGCGAAGGTGCCGGATTGTTGGATGTTGGACATGATTGATCTCCTTGAGGAGGCAGAGATAGGCGCTGCCCAACCTCGTGATAATCCGGTACAATCCACACAGGCCGTGCGGAATGGCGAACAATGATGGACCTCAGCGACCTGAATGCTTTCGTGGCGGTGGCCCGCGCCGGCGGCTTTCGCGACGGCGCGCGTGCGAGCGGCGGCAGCGCCTCCGGCCTGAGTGAGGCGGTGCGTCGCCTGGAAGTGCAGCTCGGTGTCAGGCTGTTCAACCGCACGACGCGCAGCGTTGTCCCAACCGAGGCGGGCCTCAGCCTGCTGGAGCGGCTCGGCCCGGCGCTGTCGGAGGTGGAGGCGGCGCTGGACGTGGTGAACGGTTTTCGCGACAGGCCGGCGGGCTCGTTGCGTCTCAACGTGCCGGTCAGTGCTGCGCGGCTGATATTGCCCGACATCGTCCCTGGTTTCCTCGCCGCCTATCCCGGTATCCGGCTGGAGGTGATCGCCGACGAGAACTTCGTCGACGTGCTGGCGGCCGGCTGTGACGCCGGCATCCGCTATGACGAGCGGCTGGAGCAGGACATGATCGCGGTGCCGATCGGACCGCGCGTGCAGCGTTTCGCCACCGCCGCCAGCCCTGCCTATCTTGCTCGCCATGGGCGCCCGCAACACCCGAGCAACCTGCTTGGCCACTCCTGCGTGCGTGGGCGCTTTGCCAGCGGTGCGATGCTGCCGTGGGAATTCGAGCGAGACGGCGAGGTGGTGCGGGTCGATCCGACAGGCCCCTTGATCGTGCGGATCGGCGGGGCGACGGATCTTGCCGTCGACGCGGCTATTGCCGGCACCGGCATCATCGGCCTGTTCGAGGGCTGGCTGCGCCCTTACTTCGACAGCGGCGCTCTTGAGCCCGTGCTCGAACCGTGGTGGCAGAGTTTTCCCGGACCGTTTCTCTATTATCCCGGCCGGCGCCTGGTTCCGGCCCCGCTGCGGGCGTTCATCGACTATATCAAGGGCGGCAAGGCCTGACCTGTTTTCCGGCGCCGTCACCCCCACCCGGCGCTCCGCGCCGACCTCCCCATTGAGGGGAGGTAGGCGCCGCGCTCTTCTACCTCCCCTCGATGGGAAGGTCGCGCCGTAGGCGTGGGTGGGGTGACTGCCGAGCCGCAAACAAAAAGGCCGCCCGGAGGCGGCCTTTTCGATTGTCTGAAGCTGCGAAGTGCTTAGCGCTTGGAAAACTGGAAGCTACGACGGGCCTTGGCCTTGCCGTACTTCTTGCGCTCGACGACGCGGCTGTCGCGGGTCAGGAAGCCGCCCTTCTTGAGCACGGCGCGCAGCGTCGGCTCGTAGTAGGTCAGTGCCTTGGAGATGCCGTGACGCACGGCGCCAGCCTGGCCGGAGAGACCGCCGCCGACGACTGTCGCGACGATGTCGTACTGGCCGGCGCGGTTGGAGGCGATGATCGGCTGGTTGAGGATCATCTGCAGGACCGGACGCGCGAAATAGGTCGCGAATTCCTTGTCGTTGACGATGATCTTGCCGGAACCCGGCTTCACCCAGACGCGCGCAATGGCGTTCTTGCGCTTGCCGGTGGCATAGGCGCGGCCCGACTTGTCGAGCTTCTGGACGTGGACGGGGGCCGCCGGCTGGGTATTGGTGTTGCCGGTGGCGGCGCCCAGTTCTGCGAGCGAGGAAAGCTCAGCCATCTTATGCGACCTTCTTGTTCTTGGCGTTCAGCTTGGCCACGTCGAGCACGACGGGCTGCTGGGCGACATGCGGATGCTCGGCGCCTGCATAGACGCGCAGGTTCTTCATCTGGCGACGGCCGAGCGGGCCACGCGGGACCATGCGCTCAACGGCCTTCTCGACGACACGCTCGGGGAAACGACCCTCGAGCAGCTGGCGCGCGGTGCGCTCCTTGATGCCGCCTGGGTGGCCGGTGTGCCAGTAATAGACCTTGTCGGTGAATTTCTTGCCGGTGAACACCACCTTGTCGGCATTGATGACGATGACGTTGTCGCCGTCGTCGACGTGCGGGGTGAAGGTCGGCTTGTGCTTGCCGCGGAGATGATTGGCGATGACAGTGGCCAGACGACCGACGACGAGACCTTCGGCGTCGATCAGGATCCACTTCTTCACCACATCCGCAGGCTTCTGCGAAAAGGTTGTCATGTTTTCTGCTCTCGGTTCTGACCTTCATAAGAGAAGGCGTTTCTTGTTGCTTGGATTGGCGAAAGGCGCTTGCCCGCCGCCAATAACAAAACCGCGGCCTTTGCGGGCCGCTGCTTCGTGGAGGCTTATAGGCGAGGGTGGTGACCGCGTCAAGGCGAACGAAAAGGTAGATATCAGGTAAAATGTAGCAAAAACAATAACTTGAACAAAAGGTATTATTTTACCCCATCACCATTCCGCTTCGGCGGGATCGAATAGGTGCCGGTGGCATGCGCCACCGTGTGTCCGTCTGGGCCGGCAACGATGTCGATGTCGAACACCATCAGGCTCTTTCCCAGCTTCAGGATGCGGCAATGGCCGTCGATCGGTCCTGCCTCGGCCTTGCGCACGAAATTGATGTCGAGGTTGACGGTGACCGAAAGCGCATCCGGCCCGGCATGGCTGAGCACGCAGACGTAGCCGCCAATGTCGGCCAGCGTGAACAGCGAGGGGCCGGACACCGTGCCGCCGGGACGCAAATGCCGTTCGCCGGCGTTGAGCCGCACGGTGCAGCCGCCCGGGAACACGTCGATCGCCTCGAAATATTTGAACTGCTCATTGAGCTGCGGATAGACGGTTTCCATCAGCGCATTGACTTGTTGCGCGGTCAGCACGGGCTTGAGGTTGGTCTGGGCGGGCATGTCTTGGTCTCTCGCTTTGCGCCAGGCCTGTATGAGCGCAGCGCGGCATTTCTGACAACCTTCGTCCCCTGGCGCAAGCGATCGGTGTTGGACGAAACCTGATCCGGTATTAGATAGTCTGGCAGCCCCAGCGGAATCGCGGAGAACCTTATCCATGGCCGAAATCCTTGCCATCAAGCCTGCCGCCGTTGAGGGTCCGGTGGTTGCACAACTGGACAAGGGCGTGCTGCGCCTCACACTCGCCAATCCGCCTGCCAACGCGCTGTCGCTGGCGGTGATGGCGGCGCTGACGGCCGAACTCGAGCGCGCCAGGGCCGACAAGGCCGTTCGCGTCATCGTCTTGTCGGCTGCCGGCAAGGTGTTCTGCGCCGGCCACGATCTCAAGGAAATGACCGCGCGCCGCACTGACGCCGATCATGGCAAGGCCTTTTTCGCAGAGACGTTTGCCGCTTGTGCGACGCTGATGCAGGCGATCGTGCGTCATCCAGTGCCTGTCATCGCCGAGGTTGACGGCCTGGCCACCGCCGCCGGGCTGCAACTGGTCGCCAGCTGCGACCTGGCGATCGCTTCGCATGAGGCGACCTTCTGTACGCCGGGTGTCAACATCGGCCTGTTCTGCTCGACGCCGATGGTGGCGCTGTCGCGCAACGTCTCGCGCAAGCATGCGATGGAGATGCTGTTGACCGGCGAGACCATCGATGCGGCAACCGCCAAGGAATTCGGCCTGGTCAACCGCGTCGTGCCGCGCGAATACCTGAATCAGATCGTCACCAAATACGCGCAAACCATTGCTTCCAAATCATCTTTGGTGGTCAAGACGGGCAAGGAGGCGTTTTACGCGCAGGCCGAAATGGGGCTGGCGGATGCTTACACCTATACCGGCCGGATCATGGTCGAAAACATGCTCGCACGCGACGCCGAGGAAGGCATCGGCGCCTTCATCGGCAAGCGCAAGCCGGAATGGACGGACGAATAGGAGCAGCACCATGGAGCCGCGAATCTCTATCGTTACCATCGCCACCGATGATCTGGACCGCGCGGTGCGCTTCTACGAGGCTATGGGCTTGAAGCGGCATGCCGGTATCACCGACGGTGTCGCCTTCTTCCAGATGGGCGGCGTCATTCTTGGTCTGTTCCCACGTGCCAGCGCAGAAGAGGATTCCGGCATTGCCTTCGCCGCGGCGCCATCGGCGGTCTACCTCGCCTACAACACCCGCTCCGACGCCGAAGTCGACGACGTGCTCGCCAGGGCGGAAAAAGCCGGCGGCCGCATCGTCAAGCCGGCCGGCCGCGCCTTCTGGGGCGGCTGGTACGGCTACTTCGCCGACGCCGACGGGCATGTCTGGGAAGTGGCGCACAATCCGGCCTTTCCGATCGCGGAAGACGGCACGATTTCGCTACCTGGCTGATGGCCCATCGCAAGCAGCTGACGCGGCTCAAGGCTCCCTATCTGAAGCGCATCCTGCTCGATGCCGTGCGGGTCGAGGATTGGGAAAAATATCCATGGAACCTGCCGCTGTTTCGCGGCCACGACTTCGAACTCGAATTCACCACGCCGATCACCATCATCGTCGGCGAGAACGGCACCGGCAAATCGACGCTGCTCGAGGCGATCGGTGCCCTGGCCGGCTATGACGAAGCCGGTGGCGGCAAGGGATATAGGCCGGTCGACCATTCCAGCGCCATCGACAAGAGTGGTGCCGCGCTGGCCAACGCATTCCGCGGTCACTGGCTGCCGAAAGTCACCGCCGGCTGGTTTTTTCGCGCCGAATCCTTCTACTCCGTGGCCCGATATCTCGATCAGGCGGCACTGGAAGACCCTTTCAGGCCCCCGCCGCCGGACTTCCTGTCCTGGTCGCATGGCGAGGGCTTTATCCGTTTTTTCGAGGAGCGCTGCCGCAGGCAAGGCATCTACATCCTCGACGAACCCGAAAGCGCACTGTCGCCGACGCGACAGATCGAGCTGCTCAAGATGCTGCGGCGCATGGACCAGTCGGGCACCGCGCAAGTGATCATGGCGACGCATTCGCCGCTGCTGATGGCTTGTCCTGGCGCGCGGCTGTTCCGCATCAGCCGGTTCGGGCTCGATCCCACGGATTTCAGCGATACCGATCATTTTCGCATGATGCGCGACTTCTGCACCGATCCGCAGGCCTTTATGGAGGAAGCGCTGCGGGAGGATGACGCGTGAGCGCCGGCGATGATGACCTCAACTGGCGCGTCGAGCAGGCGTGCCGCGAAGGCTGGCCGGCGGCGACCGAGACGTTGGTTGATGGCTGGCTTCTGCGGCGATCGGGCGGACGGATCCGGCGTACCAATTCGGCCAATCCCTTGCGCGGCGAGCGTGGCGCGCCTGATGCAGTCATCGACGCCGCCGAGTCCTTCTACATCGGCCACGGCCAGACGCCCTTGTTTCGGGTTCCCGGCATCGCCGGCGAGCTCGAAGCCGCTCTCGACCATCGCGGCTACCAGCCGGAAGGCGGCACGATCCATCTCCATGCCGGGATCGGCGACCTGGCTGAATTTCGCGATGAGCAGGTCACCGTTTTGAAGGTGCCGGGCGAGGACTGGCTCGCGGCGCGGTTCCGCATGGGAGCCTTTGACGACGCCGAGCGCCGCATCTTTCGCGAGATGACCGGGCTGATCGTCGGCGACCGGGCGTTTGTGTCCTATGAACGCGACAGCCAAATTGCCGCCCTGGCCTATGGTGTCATCCGCAATGGCCTGCTTGTGGTGGAATCGGTTGAAACCGATGGCCGTTTCAGGCAGCAAGGCCTGGGCCGCAAGACCGTCGGCGGCCTCATCGGCTGGGCGCGGCGGGCAGGGGCTCACGCCGCATGCTTGCAGGTGGTGGCCGACAACACACCGGCCCGCGCTCTCTATGCCTCGCTTGGGTTCAGCCGTGAACTTTACCGATACCACTACCGTAGGAAGCCGCATGAACCACGATAGCTACGACAACACTTACATTGCCGGCATCCTCAATTCGGTGAAGACCATCGCCATGGTCGGCGCGTCCGCCAATGATGTGCGGCCAAGCTATTTCGTGCTGAAATATCTGCTGGCCAAGGGATTTTCGGTGTTTCCGATCAATCCTGGCCAGGCCGGCAAGGAGATCCTCGGCCGGATGACCTATGCGAGGCTCGCCGATATTCCGGAGCCGATCGACATGGTCGACATCTTTCGCGCGCCGGCGGCGGTGCCCGGCATCGTCGACGAGGCGTTGCGGCTCGATCCCTTGCCGAAAGTGATCTGGATGCAGCTTGGCGTGCGCCATGACGAAGCAGCCGCGCGCGCCGAGGCCGCCGGCATCAAGGTGGTGATGAACCGCTGCCCCAAGATCGAATATGGCAAGCTGTCCGGCGAGATCGGTTGGACCGGCGTCAATTCCGGCGTGCTGTCGTCGAAGAAGCCGCTGATGCGGTCGGGATTCCAGAGTTTTGGCGTGCGGCAGAAGTAGTGCACGTCGCTCAAAAGTGCGCAGCGGTTTTGGGATAACGACGTGCACCAAAAGCAAGGCCTGACGCGCGATGCGCCTTAGGCGCAAAATTATTCCTTAGGCCAGCGCATTTTCTCGGGCCTCGGCCGCAGATCGCTAGCCGAAGGGTATTTTCTTCTTTGCATTCGCGCTCATGCTTCGCCAAGAATGCCCGGCGATTTCAAGAGTTTCAAAAGGGAGGTTTTCAGTGACCCGCACGCCAGGTTTCAACACGCTCGCCGTCCACGCCGGTGCCAAGCCCGATCCGGCGACCGGCGCGCGCGCCACGCCGATCTACCAGACGACCTCCTTCGTCTTCGACGATGCAGACCATGCCGCGTCGCTGTTCGGGCTGAAGGCCTTCGGCAACATCTACACCCGCATCATGAACCCGACCCAGGCGGTGCTGGAAGAGCGCATGGCGGCCCTTGAAGGCGGCACGGCGGCACTCGCGGTCGCCTCCGGCCATGCGGCGCAGGTGATCGTGTTCCACAATCTGATGCAGCCGGGCGACAATTTCGTTGCCGCCAACAAGCTTTACGGCGGTTCGATCAACCAATTCGGCCATGCCTTCAAGAATTATGGCTGGGAGGTGCGCTGGGCCGACACCAACGATATCTCGACCTTCGAAAGCCAGATCGACGACAGGACCAAGGCGATCTTCATCGAGAGCCTCGCCAATCCGGGCGGCACCTTCGTCGACATCGAGAAGATCGGCGACATCGCGCGCAAGCACGGCCTGCCGCTGATCGTCGACAACACACTGGCCTCGCCCTACCTCATCCGGCCGATCGAGCATGGCGCCGACATCGTCGTCCATTCGCTGACCAAATTCATCGGCGGTCACGGCAATTCGATCGGCGGCGCCATCGTCGACGGCGGCACCTTCGACTGGTCGAAGTCGGGCAAATACCCGATGCTGTCGGAACCGCGCCCCGAATATGGCGGCCTCGTCCTGCACGAAACCTTCGGCAATTTCGCCTTCGCCATTGCCGCGCGCGTGCTCGGCCTGCGCGATCTCGGCCCGGCGATCTCGCCGTTCAACGCCTTCCTCATCCTGACCGGCCTGGAAACCTTGCCGCTGCGCATGCAGCGCCACTGCGACAACGCCGTCACCGTCGCTGCCTGGCTGTCCAACCATCCCAAGGTAGCCTCGGTGAACTACCCCGGCCTGCCCTCAGACAAGAACAACGCGCTGCAGAAGAAGTACTCACCGCTTGGCGCCGGCGCCGTGTTCACCTTCGCTCTCAAGGGGGGCTATGACGCCGGCGTGAAATTCGTCGAGGCGCTCGAACTGTTCTCGCACCTCGCCAATGTCGGCGACACCAAGTCGCTGGTCATCCACCCGGCCTCGACCACGCACCGCCAGCTTTCCGACGAGCAGAAGGTCAAGGCCGGCGCAGGACCGGACACGGTGCGGCTTTCGATCGGCATCGAGGACGTCAACGACATCGTCGCCGACCTCGAACAGGCTCTAGCCAAGGTCTGACCGATCATGAGCGAGTCAAACTTTCTTTCCATCGGCGTCGACGCTGTCGACGCCGAACAGGGTGCACCGGCGCCCGACCGGCTGATCTCGGGCGATCCCAAATTCCGCACCTGGAATGTCGAGGAGCGCGACGGCGGCCTCTATGCCGGCATATGGGAATCGACCCCGGGCAAATGGCGCATCGTCTATGACGAGTGGGAGTTCTGCCACATCCTGTCCGGCGTTTCGGTGATCGCGGAGGACGGTGGGCAAGCGCGCACCGTCAAGACCGGCGACAGCTTTGTGCTGAAGCCCGGCTTCAAGGGCAGCTGGGAAGTGCTTGAAGCGACTCGCAAGGAGTATGTGATCAAGCTTTGATCTCGCGTCGCCATGATGCTCGCGATCGGGGGGACAAACCGCTGTCCTGCCGAGCTATTTCAGAGGCAGAAAGAGTTCAACGACCACTTCGCGTAGCGGGCCCTCCGGGAAGTGGGACAGATGTCGTTGACAATAGATCGGAAAGTCGCGTGCTTCCTCGCCGCTGGCCGGAAGCCATTCACGATAAAGATAAAGTGCTGCGGGTTCGAGATTGTTGGTATTGCCAGGGTAGCGCAGCACCGCGCAGCGCCCGCCGGGGATCACGCCAGCCTTCATCTGCCCGTCATTCGCCTCGATCGGCCGGTCTGTCCCGGCACAAATGTCCATGCTGTAGTCAGCCGGGACCGCGGGCTCCCTTTCGGAACGGAAGACGTTGAAGGTCGGGCTTGTCTCGGGCGACAAGCCCGCCGCCTTACGCCAGGCGATGAACCGCTGGATGGTGTCCTGGAGCGTCGCCCGGTCTCCGCGGTGCTCCATGATCGCCACCGGCGTCGGGGGCACATCGCGGATCGTCACGTCGTCGTGTTCAAAGATTATCTGCATAAGCGTGTTCCTTGCTTTTTCGAGGGGCCCGAAGGCCATGAGCCACGACCCCCAGTCGGGAGACTTCCGGAACGACGACGGCGATTGTCCGAACCGTTGCCGAAAGGCGCGGGCGAAGGCATCCGGCGCGTCGTAACCGGCATCCATGGCTATGTCGGTGACGCTTTGGGCGTCACTTTCGGCAAGTCTGTACGAAGCACGCTTCATGCGGGCGAGCTGGACATAGCGATGCACGGACACCCCGAAGGTGGACGTGAACTGCCGGTGGAAATGATATTTCGAGAACGCCGCGACACCGCTCAACGCCTCCAGCCCCAGATCGTCATCCAGATGCTGGTCTATATGGTCTAGCACCCGCTGCATTCGGGCTTGGTAGTTTTCAAGTGCGGCCTTCAACGTCTCTTTCTCCGTGACGACACCAGTTAGGCCTTTCCGGATATATCGCGCTCGACCGATCTTGCGATTTGGCATGGATCGACAGGGGCTGCCAGCAACGGCCTTCAGGCTCTCCCCCAAACTTGTGCTGCCTGCGTATGACTATTTCGCTGGAACTGGCTGAGCAGCTTCCGGTGCCTTGTCGTGGAAGGGCATCGTGGGCGGTCCGGTGAGCCGACCTTGTGGTTGCTGCTGGCGCTATGGCTGGAATAGGCCGGCGCCCAAATCCGCGCTTCGTCAAAAGCCGACGGCGAGCCTTTCCAGCCCATGGAAGTGGTAAGTGTCGCGGAAGCTTGGCCTTTCGGCAAGATGCAGCTTCGGGTGCCGTTCGAACAGGGTTTTCAGCGACACCTGCAATTCTAGCCTGGCCAGCGGCGCGCCGATGCAGAAATGGATGCCGGCGCCGAATGACACGTTCTTCTGGTCCGGACGATCGGGCCGGAAAGCTTGCGGTTCGGCGAAGGCGCGCGGGTCATGATTGGCCATGCCGAGCAGCAGCCCGATCGTCTGGCCCGGCTGCACGACAATGCCAGGTGCGACTTCGGTCTCCTGATAGGCATAGCGCGTGAACATGTGCAGCGGCGCGTCGAAGCGCAGGCATTCCTCGACCGTTGCCGCGGTCGCTTCGGGTGAGCCGAAGAAGCGGCTGACATCGCCGCCTTGCATAAGGATCGAACGGACAGCGTTGCCGGTCTGATGCACTGTCGCTTCATGACCGGCATTGAGCAGCAGGATCGCCGAGGACACCATCTCGTCCTCCGACAGCTTTTTGCCGTCCTCCTGCGCCGAGATCAGCAGCGACAGCAGGTCGTCGCCAGGGTTCTTGCGTCGCTCGGTGACATGGAAACGCAGGAAATCGGCAAATTCGCCCGCGGCGCGGTTGGCCGTCTCTTCGATCGCGCGCGTGCGGCCATGCATGTACATGGCAACCATCTGGTGCGACCAGTCGAGCAGTTGCGGCCCCATGTCGACCGGCACACCGAGCATTTCGGCAATGATGGTGATCGGCAAGGGCGCCGCGAAGGCAGGCAACAGGTCGACCGTCTTGCCTGGTTCGAAACGGTCGATCAGCTCGTTGGCCAAAGCCTCGACACGCGGCCGCAGCCGTTCGACCTGACGTGAGACGAAGGCACGGTTCACCAGTGTTCTCAGCCGCGTGTGCACGGGTGGCTCCAATTCCAGCATCGAATTGGCTTCGATGCCGTCGAAAGCCCTGAGATGGCTACGGTCCTGTCCGATACCGCGACTGTCTGGAATGCCGGCCGGATTCTGGCGGCCGAAACGGCGGTCGCGCAGCAGCCGGTTGACGTCGTCGAAGCCGCCAAAGCACCAGAAGCCGAATTCTTCCCAGAAGAAGGCATTCGATGCGCCGTGCAGAAATGCATAGGCCTCGTACGGGTTCTGAAAAAAGGCAGGCTCGTGCGGATCGAGCCGCAGGTGTCGCGTGGCTGGATCAAAGACCAGGCCGGGTGGCGTCAATTTGCTCATGCCAGACCAATAGCGCGGCTTGCCAGTCCGGTTCCAGACCGTATGTTGGCGCCCGCAACCCAATGCGTTGAGCCAGCCGACAAGGCTGCGGAAAGTCTGATCTGATGAATGTGATCGTTGTCGGCGCGGGTATTGCCGGTCTCTCGACGGCGTGGTCGCTGGTCAAGGCGGGTCACAGCGTTTCGATCGTCGAGCAGGGGCCGATCCCAAACCCGTTGGCCGCCTCGGGCGACCATCATCGCATCATCCGCCGCGCTTACCGCGCGGGGACCGGCTACGGCCGGCTGATCACCGAAGCCTACCGGGCCTGGGACGAGATGTGGGCCGATCTCGGCGAAAGCCACCTCGATCCCAGAGGATTTGTCTGCATTTCGCGCGAGCCTGGCGACGAGGCCGAGGAATATCGCGAGGGCCTGGAAGAAGGCAATTTTCCGTTCGAACTGCTGGAGCCCGATGCAGCCGTGAAACGCTGGCCGTTTCTGGAAGCCGGGTCGTTTCGCTACGCCTATTTCTCGACCGAAGGCGGCGCCCTGCATTGCCGCAAGATCGCGTCCGGCCTGGCAAAGTGGCTGCGCGCCAACGGCGCCAATGTCTACGAAAACAGCAAGGTCGTCGAGGTCGACGCCGAAGCCGGCCGCATCGTGCTCGAAAGCGGCTCGACGATGCAGGCCGACCGCATCGTCGTCGCCGCCGGCGCCTGGGTGCTAAAACTGTTTCCGGAACTGGACGGCGAGCTGAAGACCTATCGAACCGCACTCGCCTATGTCGAACCGCCGGCCGACCTCGAAGCTGCCTGGCAGGCTTCACCGGTCGTCCTCGATATCGGCGGCTCGGTCGACGGCTATGTGATCCCGCCTTCCGGCGGCGCCGGCATGAAATTCGGGTCCGGGCTGCATAGGGTGCCGACCAGCGACGCCGACTGGAACCGTGAGCCGGTGGCGGGCGAGGGCGAGGCGATCCGCAACTTGTTTTCGCCTCCGATCGCCCGCATCGAAGAGTATCAGGTGACCGAAGTCGTCACCTGCGCCTACACTTTCACATCAGACGAAAAATTCATGGCGCATGAAAAGGGCAAATGCCTTGTTGTCTCGGCATGCTCCGGCCACGGCTACAAGTTCGGCGCTGCGGTCGGCAGGCGCGTTGCCGCTGCTGTCGGCGATGGGGATATCGCCGGTCTGAAGGCATGGCTACGGGCGGAGGTCGCCTGAAACACGAGGCCAAATCCGCAGCGGTTCAATGATTGAGTTCGTCTGCGGCGGCAATGACTTCGGACACAATCGCCCGCACGTCATCCAAGGTCGTCCTGTGATTGACGAAACACGCCCGCAGCGCGAACTGACCGTTGATCGTTGCATTCGACAGATACACGCGGCCGCGCGCGATCACGCGGCGCAGGATCGCTTCATTGTCCTTAGAGCGGTAACGGAAACAGACCGCGCTTAGCGATACCGGCGCAAGCTGCTCAAGCTCCGGCTGTGAAGCGATTGCCTGTGCCAGCATCTGGGCATGGTAGAGATCGCGCGCGATGGCTTCGCGATAGGCACGGCGCCCGTGATACTGCAGCGACATCCAGAGCTTCAGCGCACGGAAGCGCCGAGACAGTTCGATCGACTCTTCAAAGAATGCAAATGCTTCCGTTGGGTCTTCGCTCAATATCCTGACGTAGTCGTCGCTGTGCGAGAAAGTCGTGCGCGCAATGTCTGGGTGACGATTGAGCAGGCAGCCGCAATCGAGTGGCTGATAGAGCCATTTGTGCGCATCGAGCGACAGCGAATCCGCCAAAGACAGTCCCTGGAACTTTTCCGGGACGGCCAGCGCCGCCAGTCCCCCATAGGCCCCATCGACATGCATCCACAACGCTTCCTTGCGGGCAATGTCTGCGATTTCGGGAAGGGGATCGATCACACCGGAGATGATGGTGCCGGCCGTGGCCACGATGGCGATGGGCATGTTGCCGATGCCGCGGTCGGCGGCAATAGCTGCCTGGAGGGCATCCGTCCGCATCCTGAATTTGTCGTCGACAGGGATCAAACGGAGATTTTTTCTACCGATCCCCAACAGCGCGACGGCCTTGGGAATGGACATGTGCACTTGCTCGGAAGCATAGATCACGCACGGTCGCACGCCTGTTTCGTTGGCTGGCAGCTTCGCTTCCCGCGCCATCGCCAGGGCCATGAGGTTCGCCGTCGAGCCGCCGCCGCACAGGCTGCCTGTAAATCCGGGGCAACCGACAGCCTCCGCCAACCATTCGACGACGGCGCGTTCGATCGATGTCGCAGCCGGTGCCGAGCGCCACGACGTCACATTCTGATTGAGCACCGCAGCCAGCAATTCCCCCAGCGCGCCGATCGGTTCGCCGGAGCCGACGACATAACCGAAGAACCTGCCGGTTGAAGGCCGCACATGCTCCGCTATCGACTTGAAATCCTGCAAGACTTCCCGACCACGACCGCTCTCCTGCCAAGGCCGCGAGAAGAGTTCCGTCGTCTGTTTGCCGCTGGTCGTGGGATACGTCCGACGTTCCTCGAGGGAGGCCCAATAGCCTTTGGCAAGCGCCAAGGCTTCTTCGGCAAGGTCTGACAATTCCTGATTGGAAATTTCCAGGTCGCACATGCCCTCAGCCCAACGGAGATCCGCTGCGACGCAGGGTACGCCATGCGCGCTAATCCTGGCAATGCCTGGGAATATGCACCCGCCGCCAGCCCGATGAACCTTCGCGGACCAAGACGCGCCGCGCGACGGTCTGGTAGGAGGCGGGGACATCGATGACGCGCCTTTGTTCCGGCCGCACCAGCACCTCTTCGGCAATCCTGTCGTATTGCGCCGGGATGACGACGCGCCGCGTGCGTTCTGGCCGGATCACGACGGTCTCTGCGACACGTTCGTAGCGCGCCTTGTGCCATACCTTGCACAGCACCTTGCGGCCATGGATGACGCGCCATTCCCAGGAATAGCCGCCGCCATCGACCCGGACCGTACGGTAGACGGTGCGGGTGACGGCCGGTACGATCTGGTAGGTCACTTGCGCCGGAACGGTCATCACGACGCGCTCGCGCGTGCCAAAGATAGGGGCGATATAGTCGACCTGCTGACCGGGCGGACTGATCATCACGTCTTCATAGACCGTGTCGTAGACGGCCGGACTGCGGACCGGCTCATAACATTCGACGGCGCGGCCGCCGGCCGCCGTCTGCGAAATCGTGCCGAGCACGGTCAGCCCGGCAATGGTGAAGCATGCGGTTTTCCCGGGCATGACACTCCCCCTGTTGAACTCTATGCATAAGTTCAACGTTGAATTGTAGAGGAAGCCGTCTCGGAAAAAAGCGGTTTCGGCGCATTTCGTTAAGTGACGCGGTTAAGAAACTGCTACGTTGCGGGGCCGGCGATGCGGCTCCGGACCCGCGGAAGCATCCGCCGCCGCGAATCCTTGGTCAGAAAGCTTGATTCGACTTACCCAGATGGCTAGGAGGGGTCGGCCTTGCACAAGGACGAGCCGGCATCCTATTTACGGAATAACGATCCAGAACCGATTCTGCCCGATCTGCCGGCATTCCCGGCGCCGGAATCCCACCGCGAGATAAGAGATACCTGATGAAGAACCCCGTCGAAACCTACATGAACCTCGTTCCGATGGTGGTCGAACAGACCAATCGCGGCGAGCGGGCCTACGACATTTTCTCGCGCCTCCTCAAGGAGCGCATCATTTTCATCACCGGTCCGGTCGAGGACGGCATGGCGACGCTGGTCTGCGCGCAGCTTTTGTTCCTCGAAGCTGAGAATCCGAAGAAGGAAATCAACCTTTACATCAATTCGCCGGGCGGCGTCGTCACCTCGGGCATGGCGATCTACGACACCATGCAGTTCATCAAGCCGGCCGTGTCGACGCTCTGCATCGGCCAGGCGGCTTCGATGGGTTCGCTGCTCCTGACTGCCGGTCACAAGGACATGCGCTTTGCCACGCCGAACGCCCGCATCATGGTTCACCAGCCTTCCGGCGGCTTTCAGGGCCAGGCGTCCGACATCGAGCGCCATGCCCTTGATATCATCAAGCTGAAACGTCGCCTCAACGAGGTCTACGTCAAGCACACCGGCAAGAGCTACGAAGAGATCGAGAAAACGCTCGACCGCGACCATTTCATGACCGCCGACGAAGCCAAGGATTTCGGCCTCATCGACAAGGTCATTTCGTCGCGCGAGGCGGCCGAAGGGGCGCTGGCATAAAGGCAAGTTGGCAGTTGGATGGCACCATCACGCGCTTTTGGCGCGTCTTGCGGCATTTCGGCCACAATTGGCTGTTCCCTCGGGGGACAGGATTGCCTACGTTAAGGCTATGTTGAGTTTCGGCGGCTTAGCTTTATGCGGGGTTGTCGCGAATCATTGCCACGTTTTCTGATTTGTGTTTCGTACGGAATGCGTTGCGGGAGCCGGGACACACTGGCGGCGGCGGATTCCCGCGATAGATAGAGTATGCGCCCTTTCAGCCAGACCATCGGCGGGCGGCCATGAAAGGACATGAAAATGAGCAAGGTCGGCAACAACAGCGGCGATTCCAAGAACACGCTTTACTGCTCGTTTTGCGGCAAAAGCCAGCACGAAGTGCGCAAGCTGATCGCCGGTCCGACGGTCTTCATCTGCGACGAGTGCGTCGAACTCTGCATGGACATCATCCGTGAAGAGAACAAGACCTCGATGGTGAAGTCGCGCGAAGGCGTGCCGACACCGCAGGAGATCCTCAAGGTTCTCGACGACTATGTCATCGGTCAGCCCTACGCCAAGCGCGTGCTGTCGGTGGCGGTCCACAATCACTACAAGCGCCTCGCGCATGCCGGCAAGAACAACGATGTCGAACTGGCGAAGTCCAACATCCTTTTGATCGGCCCGACCGGTTGCGGCAAGACGCTGCTCGCGCAGACGCTGGCCCGCATCATCGACGTGCCGTTCACCATGGCTGACGCGACGACGCTGACCGAAGCCGGCTATGTCGGCGAGGACGTCGAAAACATCATCCTGAAGCTGTTGCAGTCGGCCGACTACAATGTCGAGCGCGCCCAGCGCGGCATCGTCTACATCGACGAAATCGACAAGATTTCGCGCAAGTCGGACAATCCCTCGATCACCCGCGACGTGTCGGGCGAGGGCGTGCAGCAGGCGCTCTTGAAGATCATGGAAGGCACCGTCGCCTCCGTGCCGCCACAGGGCGGCAGGAAGCACCCGCAGCAGGAATTCCTGCAGGTCGATACAGCCAACATCCTGTTCATCTGCGGCGGCGCCTTCGCCGGGCTGGACAAGATCATCTCGGATCGCGGCCGCAAGACGTCGATCGGCTTCGGCGCGGTCGTCGCTTCGCCGGAGGATCGCCGCACTGGCGATGTTTTCCGCCTGGTCGAGCCCGAGGACCTGTTGAAGTTCGGTCTTATCCCTGAGTTTGTCGGCCGTCTGCCGGTCTTGGCGACGCTGGAAGACCTCGACGAACCGGCGCTGATCCAGATCCTGACCGAGCCGAAGAACGCGCTGGTCAAGCAGTATCAGCGGCTGTTCGAGATGGAAAATGTCGACCTGACCTTCCATGAGAACGCTCTTTCGGCGATCGCCAAGCGCGCCATTGAGCGCAAGACCGGCGCGCGCGGCCTGCGTTCGATCATGGAGGCGATCCTGCTCGACACGATGTTCGAGCTTCCCGCACTCGAAGGCGTGCGCGAAGTGGTGATTTCGGAGGAGGTGGTGACCGGCAGTGCCCGGCCGCTCTACATCTACTCCGAGCAGAAGGAAAAGAAGGGCAATGTCAGCGCCTGACATGAGCCCGCAGCGAAATTCTGAAACGGCGCCGCAAGGCGCCGTTTTGCTGTCGCACAGCGGTTTTGCGCGGCGTACGGGCTGGCGTCGCAAATGTGTCACTCGCGGACGGGTTGGGAGTGCGGATTTGGACACGCCCCTTGATCTTTGGGGGTCGTGCATCCAACTAACTGGAGAAGGCCGAGGTGCCCGATTTCTGTGCTGTAAAACTCCCGTCACAAACGGTGGTAGGCGGAACGATCCCCGGTCGTTAATATAAGATTCGCGGTTGGCTCAATTAGCGGCCGCGACATGAAAGGTTGGACAATGGCCAAAGTATCCAAGGCACCCAGCGACGGCGTCTTCGCAGTTCTCCCACTGCGCGACATCGTGGTGTTCCCGCACATGATCGTTCCGCTCTTCGTCGGGCGTGAGAAGTCGATCAAGGCGCTGGAAGAGGTGATGGGTCAGGAAAAGCAGATCCTGCTTGCCACCCAGATGAATGCCGCCGATGACGATCCCGAGCCCGATGCCATTTTCGACATCGGCACGCTCGCCAATGTGCTGCAATTGCTTAAGCTGCCCGACGGCACCGTCAAGGTTCTGGTCGAAGGCGCTTCGCGTGCGAAAATCGTCTCGTTCACCGACCGTCCCGATTTCCACGAGGCCCGCGCCGCGGCGCTGGTCGAGCCGGAAGAGGAAGAGGTCGAGGTTGAGGCGCTGGCGCGTTCGGTCGTCACCGACTTCGAAAATTACGTCAAGCTGAACAAGAAGATCTCGCCCGAAGTGGTGGGTGCTGCCAGCCAGATCGACGACTACTCCAAGCTCGCCGACACGGTTGCCTCGCATCTCGCCATCAAGATCCCCGAGAAGCAGGAGATGCTGGCCACGCTCTCGGTCAAGGAGCGGCTGGAAAAGGCGATGGGCTTCATGGAAGCCGAAATCTCCGTCCTGCAGGTGGAGAAGCGCATCCGCTCGCGTGTCAAGCGCCAGATGGAGAAGACGCAGCGCGAGTACTACCTGAACGAGCAGATGAAGGCGATCCAGAAGGAACTCGGCGAAGGCGAGGACGGCCGCGACGAGGCCGCCGAGATCGAGGCGCGCATCAAGAAGACCAAGCTCTCCAAGGAGGCCCGCGAAAAGGCGGAAGCCGAGTTGAAGAAGCTCCGGACGATGTCGCCGATGTCGGCTGAATCGACCGTCGTGCGCAACTATCTCGACTGGATCCTGTCTATCCCGTGGGGCAAGAACTCCAAGGTCAAGCAGGACCTGGCTTTCGCGCAGAACGTGCTCGATACCGACCATTTCGGCCTCGACAAGGTCAAGGAGCGCATCGTCGAGTATCTCGCCGTGCAAAGCCGCCAGAAGAAGCTGAAGGGGCCGATCCTGTGCCTCGTCGGCCCTCCCGGTGTCGGCAAGACCTCGCTCGGCAAGTCGATCGCCAAGGCGACTGGACGCGAGTTCATCCGCATGGCGCTGGGCGGCGTGCGTGACGAGGCCGAGATCCGTGGCCACCGGCGCACCTATATCGGCTCGATGCCCGGCAAGGTCATCCAGTCGATGAAGAAGGCCAAGAAGTCCAACCCGCTCTTCCTGCTCGACGAGATCGACAAGATGGGCCAGGACTTCCGTGGCGATCCGTCATCGGCGTTGCTCGAGGTCCTCGATCCGGAACAGAACTCGACGTTCATGGACCACTACCTCGAGGTCGAATACGATCTGTCGAGCGTCATGTTCGTGACGACGGCGAACACGCTGAACATCCCGGCGCCCTTGATGGACCGCATGGAGATCATCCGTATCGCCGGCTACACCGAGGACGAGAAGATCGAGATCGCCAAGCGGCACCTGATGCCTAAGGTGATCCGCGATCACGCGCTGCAGCCGAAGGAGTTTTCCGTCGGTGAGGACGCGATCCGCGCCATCGTCCAGACCTACACCCGTGAAGCGGGCGTCAGAAGCCTGGAGCGCGAGCTGATGAAGCTCGGGCGCAAGGCGGTGACCGAGATCCTGAAGACGAAGAAGAAGACGGTGAACATCACGGCGGCGAACCTCGCCGATTACCTCGGTGTTGAACGCTTCCGCTTCGGTCAGGTCGAGGCTGACGATCAGGTCGGTGTCGTTACCGGACTCGCCTGGACGGAAGTCGGCGGCGAGCTGCTGACGGTCGAAGGCGTCATGATGCCCGGCAAGGGCCGCATGACGGTGACCGGCAATTTGCGCGACGTGATGAAGGAATCGATTTCGGCGGCGGCCTCCTATGTCCGCTCGCGCGCCGTCGATTTCGGCATCGAGCCGCCGCTGTTCGACAAGCGCGACATCCACGTGCACTTGCCGGAAGGCGCCACGCCGAAGGACGGCCCGTCTGCAGGTGCTGCCATGGCGACAGCCATTGTATCGGTACTGACGGGTATTCCGGTCCGGGCGGATGTGGCGATGACCGGCGAGATAACGCTTCGCGGCCGCATCCTGCCGATCGGCGGGCTCAAGGAGAAGCTGCTCGCCGCACTGCGCGGCGGCATCAAGAAGGTGCTGATCCCGGAAGACAATGCCAAGGATCTGGCGGAGATTCCGGACAATGTGAAGAACGGCATGGAGATCATTCCGGTCTCACGTGTCGGCGAGGTGTTGCGCCACGCGCTGGTGCGTATGCCGGAGCCGATCGAATGGGTCGAGCCGGTCAATCCGCCGGCTGCGACAGACAGTGCCGACGACGCTGGAAAGTCCCTGGCGCATTAGAGCGCCGGGCGTCCATCTGGACGCACAAAGGACGCTCTAACGCCCAGACTTGCGCATGGCCCTTGCCGCAAACCGGCTACGGTTTTCGGGGCCATGTGTTGGTTTTCGTCGAGGTTGCAGCGCACAAACGGAGAGCCGGGCCTGACGCCCGGCTTTTTCATGTGAAAAACCCCGGAATTCCGGGCTTTTTCCGCTTTTTTCCTGCCTTTTCGACTTGGTTGCGGGAGCGCTTCTTTCTAAAGTCCGTTTCCTGCCGGATGAGTCGATAGTTCCGGTGTTCTCATGGAAGGGAATTTTTATGAACAAGAACGAACTGGTGTCCGCTGTCGCCGACGCCGCGAGCATTTCGAAGGGTGACGCGCAGTCGGCGGTCGATGCGGTATTTTCCGTGATCACCGGCGAACTGAAGAAGGGCGGCGATGTCCGGCTTGTCGGCTTTGGCAATTTCACCGTGTCAAAGCGTGCCGCCTCGACCGGCCGCAATCCTCAGACCGGCGCAGAAGTGAAGATCCCGGCGCGTACCGTGCCGAAGTTCTCGGCCGGCAAAGGCCTCAAGGACGCAGTCAACTAAGCGTTTTTTCTTTTCAGAGACCTCAGAAAAGCCGGGCTTGCCCGGCTTTTCATTTTGGTGCCTACGTTGGTTCATGCGACCAGAAAAGCCGGGCTTGCCCGGCTTTTCATTTTGGTGCCCGACGCTGACGCGACGCGGCCGGCTTATGCGGTCGGCGCATCAGTGCGCATAAGACCTTCCTCCTTGAGATCCGCCCAAAGTGCTGCGGGCAGTTTCGCATCGAGCAGCGAGCGATTGCTCTCGACCTCGCTCGGCCGTTGGCCACCGGGGATCACCGAAACGACTGAAGGATGCAGCAGCGGGAATTGCAGGGCGGCCTCGATCAGCCTGACACCATGACGCTTGCAGACGTTCTCGATCCCGGCGACCCGGTCGAGTATGTCCTTCGGCGCTTCGGAGTAGTTGTAGTAGGCTCCGGGCTTCGGCCCTGTTGCGAGGATGCCGGAGTTGTAGGGTCCGCCGAGAACGATGCCGATGCCGCGTGCCTGGCAGAGCGGCAGGAAGGACGTCAGCGCCTCCTGTTCCAAGAGCGTATTGCGCCCCGCCAGCAGGAACAGGTCGAAGTCGCCGCGCTCAGCCAGCGTCTGCGCGACCTGCCACTCATTGATGCCGCCGCCGAACGCCTTGATCACGCCCTGGTCGCGCAGCGACAGCAGGCCGTAATAGCCCGAGCGCATGAACTCCTCGATGCGCCGGTCGGAGGCTTCCTTGCTGCCATGCGTGAAGATGTCGACATCGTGCACGAAGAGGATGTCGATCCGGTCGACGCCGAGGCGCTCAAGCGAGGCTTCGAACGAGCGCATAACACCGTCATAGCTGTAGTCGTACACCTCGCGGCGTGATGGCGTGTCGAAGAACTTGCCGATGCCGGTGCGCTCTTCGGGCGGGCAGGCACGCATGATGCGGCCGACCTTGCTCGACAGCACATAGTCAGCGCGCTTCTTGCCGCGCAGGAACGGGTTGAGCCGCGTTTCCGAGAGGCCGAGCCCATAGAGCGGCGCGGTGTCGTAGTAGCGGCAGCCGGTCGCCCAGGCGGCCTCCAGCGTGGCGTTGGCGTCCTCGTCGGAGACGGCACGGTAGAGATTGCCGAGCGGCGCCGCGCCGAAGCCGAGCTCGGTGAAACTGATGCCGCCATTGCCGATGCGGTCGAAATGCCGTGTCTTCATATCCTGCCGTTTGCCTCGCTTGATTTGTCTGACATGACACTATCACGCCTGTGATCAGGCAAAAGCATAGCTGCGCGTTGGACACGCATTTTCACGGTTGCTAGCATAACGAAATCAAGCTGTTCGTGGCAGCAAGAGCGGCAAATACCAGGGTGATTTTTCAATGGCGGGTTTGCGGTGAGCGACAAGAGCAAAAGCCTGTTCGAGACCGCACTTGAGGAGATGGGTGGCGTGCTGGCACGCATCGACGAAAGCCGGATCGACGCCGCCTGCAAAATGCTGGCCGGCGCGCGACAGATCGTCGTCTATGGCTGCGGCCGCGAGGCCTTGCAGGTCAAGGGTTTTGCCATGCGGCTCTACCATTTGGGCCTGCCGGTTTCCGTGGTCGGCGACATGAACACGCCGCCGCTGGGGCAGGGCGATGTCTTCCTGGTCAGTTCCGGGCCGGGAGAAACCTCGACCGTGCTGACCCTGATGCAGGTCGCGCGCCAAGCAGGTGCAACCAATCTCCTGCTGACCGCCCAGGCCGAAGGCAGCGCGGCAAGGCTTGCCGACTTCACGCTGCTCATTCCCGCGCAGACCATGGCCAACGATCAGGGGGCGCAAAAAACATCGGTCCTGCCGATGGGCTCGGTGTTCGAAGGCGCGCTGTTCCTGCTGTTTGAGGTGATGGTGCTGAAGCTTAGGGAATTGACCGGCGTGTCGCCCGAAGCCATGCGCGCCCGCCACACCAACATGGAATAGATCATGCGCTATGAACTGATGCTGCCACACCAGATCCGCAGGGCGATCGCCGAGAATTGGCCGGTCGCTCTGCCGCTCGGCGTGCTGGAATACCATGGCGAGCACATGGCCGTCGGCATGGACACGCTGGCCGTCATCAAGACGCTGGAGCTGTTCGAAAAGGAGAAGGACGTCGTCATCCTGCCGCCCTTCTACTACGGTGCGGCAAGCTATGCGGTGGCGCCGCCGGAAGGCAGCGGCTCGGTGCAGGTCGGCGGCAATGCGCTGGCGCCGTTCGGCGAGGAACTGTTCTACAGCCTGCTGCGCATCGGCTTCCGCAACATCCACGCCATTATCCACCACCAGACCGAGAACTTTGTCGCCGGCATGCCGACCGATCTGGCGTTCAAGGCCGCCGGCCGCCAGGCGATCTTCCGCTTCCTCGAAAAGGGGCGCGGCGAGGGCTGGTGGGGGTCGCAGGCGATGGCGGACTATTATTCAGGACACGCGGCGGGTGAAAATTTCTTCAACTGGGTGCAGGTGCATCCGCTGATGTCGGCTGACATGAACGGCAAGTACCCGTTCGACCATGCCGGCATCGGCGAGACCTCGCTGATGCTGGCGCTATGCCCGGAGGCTGTCGATGCCAATCACTTCGCCGACAATACCGGCTGGTACACGGCGAGCGCCAAGGATGCTTCGGCCGAGCTTGGGCAGAAGGGCGTCGCCATGATCATGGATCATCTCAGGGCGATCCTAAAGGGCTAGCGCGCGGCTTACCTTCTCCCACAAGGGGGAGAAGGTAAGAGGGCGCCATGCTACTTCACCGCGCCCGCGGTCATGCCCATGATCAGATAGCGCTCCAACGCGATGCCAATGACGGCGAGCGGCGCGATGGCCGCCGTCGCTAGTGCCGCCATCGACCACCAGTTGATGCCTTGCGAGCCGGTCTGGCTCGCCACCATGACGGGAATTGTCTTGGCGTCGGTCGAGGTCAAAAGGGCGGCGAAGAAATACTCGTTCCAGCACAGCACCATCGCCAGGATGAAGGCGGCGACCATGCCCGGCAGCGCGATCGGCATGACGATGCGGAAGAACGCGCCCCAGATAGACAGCCCGTCGACCAGGGCTGCTTCCTCAAGTTCGACGGGAATCGAATTGAACTGGTCGCGCATGATCCAGATGACGATCGGCAGCACCATCAGCGTGTAGAGCAGGATCAGCCCGATGCGCGTGTCGAGCAGGCCGACCTCGCGGTAGAGCACCAGGAAGGGCAGCGCCAGCACCACCGGCGGCAGGATCAGCTGCGACAGGAAGAAGAACGAGATGTCCTCGTTCTTGAACCAGGCGAAATGGTAGCGATAGCGGGTGAGCCCGTAGGCGGCGAGGCTGCCGATGATGATGGCGAGGCTCGACGCGCCGACCGAGGTGATCACCGAATTCATGAAGCGCTTGAGGAACTCCTCGCGCACGGTCGAGGTCTGGAAGATCGAGTCCGGCGACAGGCCGAGCGAACGCCAGCCCTTCCAGTCCGGCTGGAAGTCGACGAAGGGGATGAGATGGCCTTGCGTGACGTCGACTGCGGTCTTGAACGAGGTCGTGATCGTCCAATAGATCGGGAACAGGCAGATGAACGCCCAGAAGGCCAGCGCGCCATAGATGAAGACGCGGCTGGCGAGGAAGCTCGCCGGCGAGCGGATCTCCGAGGCGACATATTCGGTGGTCTGAACGCTCATCGGGCTCAATTCACCCCCATCTTGCTTTAATTGACATTGCGGACAAAACGGTTGGCAAATTTCAACAACCACGTGACGAACACGACGATGATCACCAGATAGGCCATCGCCAGCATGGTTCCGTAGCCGACATTCGAGCGGTCGCGGTATTCGCGGTAGATGAAGCTCGACACGGAATCGGTGGCGCCGCCGGGGCCGCCGGACGTCACGGTGATGATGATGTCGGCAAGCTTCAGCTTGAAGATGATGCGCAGGACCACCGCCGTCACCGACACCGGCAGCATCAGCGGGAAGGTGACCTGCCAGAAGGTCTGCCACGCATTGGCGCCGTCGACGCGTGCGGCTTCGAGCACCTCGCGCGACATCGCCTGCAGCCCGGCCAGCAGCATGATCATCATGAACGGAATGAAGGTCCAGGCATCCAGTATCATGATCGATATGCGCGCGATGATCGGATCGGAGAAGAAGGCGGGATTTTCCCAACCGAGATGGCGCGCCAGCGTTGCGGCCGGTCCGAACCTGTATTCCATCAGCGATTTGCCGATCATCCACGACACCGCGACCGGCGACAGCATCAGCGGCATCAGGAAGACGACGCGGAAGAATTTTCGCGCCCGGATCTGGGCATTGAGGAGCAGCGCCAAGCCGAAGGCAATGACATATTCGACCGCCACCGCCAGCACGTAGAGCACCATGTTGAACAGCGCGTTGCGGTAGTAGGGATCGCCCAGCATCTGCCAGAAATTGTCGAGCCCGTTGAACCGGCGGCCGCTGAAGGAACTGAGGTTCCAGTCGGTGAGCGCGATGTAGAAACCGAACAGCGTCGGGAAGATCACCATGGCGATGGTGAACAGCAGCGCCGGCAGCAGGAACAGGGCACGCTGGCCGTCTTCGCCGCGCGTCAGCACCTGGCCGACACCGATCGCCACGCCCCACAGAACATAGGCATAGACGACGGGGCGCCAGGTCTCGAAGCCGATCGTATCGGGGCTGCCCTTGTAGAGGATCTCCAGCACGATCGTCGCCAGCAGGCCAAGCGTCGCAGCGGCCATCAGCGCCCAGCCAAGGCGTTTACGGCCTGGAGAGATCAGATCGGAAGTGCCGGCATCTGCCGGCCACGGGTTCGCGGTCGATGTCTGGTCAGCCACAAATCTCGCCCGTTTGAAGGCTCTCGAGGAGCCGGAGCCTGTCTAAAGTGGTCCGGCGTTGCCGCCGGACCACGGTTCATAGGCCAGCCTACATGCCGAGCGAAGCTTTGTAGAGCTTGATCTGGTTGTCGCGGCCGATCTGGTCGGTCAGCTTCTCCCATGCCGCCGCGATGGCGTCGGCGCCTTCCTGCGCCTTCATCTTGCCCGCGAAAGTGTTGGCCAGGATGTCCTCGGCGGCGCTGTAGTACTGGAAGATGCCGGGGATGCGTGGCTCGATCGCCGCGTTCGGATGGTTGTAGCTGTCGGATTCCGATTTGAGGTAGGAGGTGATGAAGGCCTCGTCGTAGCCGGCCGCCACCCATTCGGGAATGTCGAAATGCGAGTTGCGGTAAGGCTGGAAGCCCGACGGATACATCGCCGTCCAGATCGACAGGTCCTTGCCACCGAGATGGGCTGCAGCGGACCATGCCGCCTTCTTCTTCTTTTCGTCGGCATCGACGCGGGCCATGACATAGACGCCCCAACCGAGATAGGCGCAGTTGGGCGCATAGTTCGGGCCGCTGGCGAGCTTGTCCCAGGCGCCGGTCTTCGCATTGTAGACATCGTCCGAGCCCGGCAGGATCGAGAAGCCGGTGACGTCGCCGACGACGGAAGAGTCGTTGGTCTTGACGTTGGAGCCGACGTCGCCCCACCAGGTGACCATCGAGCCGGTGCCAGCCAGGAACTGCTGGAAGGCGGTCGTGTTCGGATCGGCGTTGATCTGGTCGGCGGGTTCGGAGGGCAGCGCGTCGATGACGTCCTGGATGGCGCGCACCCAGGCCGGATTGTTGACGCGCGGCTTCATCGTGTCGGCGTCGAACAGCCAGGCCTTGTCGTCGGGGTGCTTGGCATAGGCGGTGGCGCGGCTGCCAAGGAAATAGAAGCCGAAGCCGCCCCAGGGCTTCGGCGCGTCGAGATAGCCATAGACGTCCTGGTCCTTGAGCTTCTTGCCCTTCAGGAACTTGGTCACCGCCTGAACCTGCTGCCAGGTCTTCGGCACGCCCCATTCACCTTCGCCGCCGCCGTCCTTCCAGGCCTTGGCGAGGTCGGCATCGGCGAACACGTCGGTTCGGTAGTTGAAGTTGTGCGCGTCGCCGTCGACGGTCACGCGGTATTGCTTGCCGTCCCAGGTGCCGACCGGCGGCTTCAGATAGCTGACCAGATCGTCGAAATCGATCTGGGTCTTGACCCAGTCGGGCATTTCCGACGTCAGGCCCTTGCCGCAGACATCGCCTTCGAACGGCGCGCCCATTTCGATGATGTCGAAGTCGACGGTCCCGGTCGCGATCGACTGCTGCAGGCGGGCGTTGTAGTCGGCCTGCGCCAGGTCGATCCAGTTGATCTTGGCGCCGGTATAGGTCTCCCATGGCTTCAGGAAGCCGCGGAACAGCACATTGTGCAGGTTCTGGTTGTTGAGACCCATGAAGGTCAGCTCGACGCCGGCGAATTCGCCTTCCTTGACATTGGCCTTGGTGGCTTCGAGGCAGAGTTCACCGACCTTCTGGAAATCGGCGTCCGTCGGCTGGCCTTTGCCGACGCCGGGGATCTGCAGGATTTTTGTGCGCAATTCGCTTGCCGCGGAGGCCGGGCGCGTCAAGGCGCCAAGTCCGGCGCCGGATGCGGCTGCGATCGCGGCCATGCTTGCCGCACCCTTCAATATGTCGCGCCTTGTGGCGCCGGCTCGAACCAGTTTGTCGTAAAGACCCGTTCTCATCGCCTATTCCTCCCAGAACATCAGTGTGAATAAATCGGCCAACTGTCGGACGCCGGAGCGCCAACGATGCTCCCGTTTCGGAAACGAATTAGGCAGGACCCCACCCTGCGTCGATTGAAGTTCCGATTGCGGATCGGGCACCGACATTTTGACCAGCGCCTGCCACTATTCTCACAACCCAACGCCGTGTCAACGAGAGCGGGTTTTTATCTATAAGGGACCGACTTGCCCTGGCAGGTCGCGTTGGTTAGCTTCTGCGCCTACGGCTAATGGAGCCGATGGGGGAGACATGGCGCAAGTCGCGATCAGCAAGGTGGCCAAGGCCTTTGGAACGGTCAAGGTTCTGCACGAAGTCAGCGTCGACATCGCAGACGGACAGTTCGTGGTGCTGGTTGGCCCCTCGGGTTGCGGCAAGTCCACGCTGCTCAGGATGGTGGCCGGGCTGGAGACCGTCTCCGCCGGCACGATCGCCATCGGCGACCGCGTCGTCAATCATCTGCCGCCGGCCAAGCGCGACATCGCCATGGTGTTCCAGAACTATGCGCTCTATCCGCACAAGACGGTCGAGCAGAACATGGCCTTCGCGCTCAAGCTCAGGAAAACCGATCCGGCCGTGGTCGCCGAGCGGGTCAAGCGCGCCGCCGACATCCTCGACCTCAACCCCTATCTGAAGCGCTATCCCCGCCAGCTTTCCGGCGGGCAGCGCCAGCGCGTGGCCATGGGCCGCGCCATCGTGCGCAATCCCCAGGTGTTCCTGTTCGACGAGCCGCTGTCCAATCTCGACGCCAAGCTGCGCGTGCAGATGCGCACCGAGATCAAGGAACTGCACCAGAGGCTGAAGACCACCACCATCTACGTCACCCACGACCAGATCGAAGCCATGACCATGGCCGACAAGATCGTCGTCATGCGCGACGGCCGCATCGAGCAGGTCGGCGCGCCGCTGGAACTGTTCGACCGCCCGGCCAACCTGTTTGTCGCCGGCTTCATCGGTTCGCCTTCGATGAACCTGCTCAAGGGCACCATGCGCAAGGGCGACAAGCCAGGGGTCGACATCGCAGGCACGCTGTTCCCGATCGGATCGGGCAACGCCGCACAGGACGGGCAAGCGGTCGTCTATGGCGTGCGACCGGAGCACCTCGAGATCCATCCCGACGGCGTGCCGGCGAAGATTTCGGTGGTCGAGCCGACCGGCTCGGAAACGCTGGTGTTCCTGCGCTTCGGCGAAGGCGAGATGGTGGCGCTGTTTCGCGAGCGCCACGATTTCAAGCCGGGCGATACACTGAAGCTGAAGCCAAGGCTCGACCAGATCCATCTTTTCGACGCAGAGACCGGCAAGCGTCTCTGATCCCAACGCACGAGGAATACCATGCTCAAAGGCATCAACCCGCTGCTCAATGCCGACGTGCTGCAGGCATTGCGGGCAATGGGGCATGGCGATGATCTGATCATCGCCGACACCAATTTTCCGTCCGATTCGGTGGCGCGCCAGACGGCGCTCGGCCGCGTGCTGCGCATCGATGCCTCGGCCGCGCAAGTGGTCAAGGCGGTGCTGTCGCTCTACCCGCTCGACACGTTCGTCGACGATTCGGCCGCGCGCATGGAAATCGTCGGCAAGCCGGACGAGATTCCTGAAGTGCAGAAGGAAGTGCAGAAGGAAGTCGATAAGGCCGAGGGCAAGTCGTGGCCGATGATCGCGGTCGAGCGCTACGCCTTCTACGAGCGCGCCAAACAAGCCTATTGTGTCATCCAGACCGGCGAACGCCGCTTCTATGGCTGCTTCGCCTTCCGCAAGGGCGTCGTGCCGCCGGATGCGGAGTAGCGGCATGGCTTCGGGCAAGCCGGTCGTCATATTGGGTGTGTTCGTCGCCGACACCGCCTACAGGGCGCAGCGGCAGCCGCGCATGGGCGAAACGATCCTCGGCACATCCTTCACGCTGGGACCCGGCGGCAAGGGCTCGAACCAGGCGGTGGCCGCCGGCAAGCTCGGCGCCGACGTCACCTTCCTCACCCGCCTCGGCGTCGATCCCTTCGCCGACATGGCCAGGCAGACCTGGGCGCAGGCGGGCGTCAAGGATGCCGTCATCGATACGCCGGAAAGCTACACCGGCGCGGCCTACATCTTCGTCGAGGAGACGACCGGCAACAACGCCATCATCGTCAGCCCCGGTGCTGCCATGCTGATCTCTCCAGCCGATATCGAAGCCAATGCCGCATTGATCAGCAATGCCGGCGTCTTTGTCACGCAGCTCGAACAGCCGATCGAAGCAGCTATGCGCGCGCTGGAGATCGCGCGTGGGGCAGGGGTGACGACGATCCTCAACCCAGCCCCTGCGGCAAAACTTCCCGACCGCATCTACACGCTCTGCGACTACTTCACACCCAACGAGACCGAGACGGAGGAACTGACCGGGATGAAGGTGTCCTCGGTCGACGAGGCGCGAGCCGCTGCGGACAGGCTGCTCGAAAAGGGCGTCGGCACGGTCATCGTCACGCTCGGCGACAAGGGTGCGCTTTTGCACTCGAAAAATCGCTCCGACCATGTTCCAGCCGTCAGCGCCGGCCCGGTGGTCGAAACCACGGGGGCAGGCGATGCTTTCAATGGCGGGCTTGCGGCAGCACTTTCGAGGGGCGTGGAACCGCTGCAGGCGGTGCGCTTCGCTTGCGCCGTCGCCGGAATCTCGGTGACCCGGCCAGGGACTGCGCCATCCATGCCGACGCTGCAGGAGGTCGAGGCGCTGCTGGCGAGAGGATGATCTTGCGCGGCAAGACGTCTGCACGAGCCGAACGGACCTGAGTGACCTCAGGTCTCTTGCAAGACAACATTTTTGACAATCAATGTCGACATTTCTCCAAAGCCAAGGGCTTGATACCCTTGAGAGAAATGGCGCGAGTGACGGGGCTCGAACCCGCGACCTCCGGCGTGACAGGCCGGCACTCTAACCAACTGAGCTACACCCGCGCATGGCGAACACGTGTCAGCCGTGTTCGTCGTTGGGGCGCTGGATAAGGGGTTCGCCACCGGGTGTCAAGCGCACCAAACCATCATAACAGCAAACAGGAGAAGGTTTTTTGACAGCCGGCGTTTTGTTGGCAGAACCGGCATCCAACCAGGGCGTCCTGCGCTCATTTGGCCTTGCGAAGCGGACCCTGACCGCTTAAAGGTCCGGCCCGGAGCGGGCGATTAGCTCAGTTGGTAGAGCGCTTCGTTTACACCGAAGATGTCGGCGGTTCGAGCCCGTCATCGCCCACCATTCATATAACTCCCGGTGCGGTTGTCAGCCGTTTGGCGACATAGATGCTGTGGTCCGGCAATCCCGGCTCCCGCAACACCGCGAACCCGATGGCCCTGTAGAAGCGCAGCGCGTTGTGATTGTCCGGCATCACTTCGAGGCAAAGCCCGCGTGAACCGAGCGCGGCGAGCCTTTGCTCGAGAAAAGCCATCGCCCGCCGGCCGATGCCTTTGCCACGCGCTTGCGACAAAAGGTCGATATGACCGTGCGAAGGGTAGGCAGCCAGGGCCGGCGGAATGGTGAAGTCGCGATGATGGATCTGGTGGCGAGCCCAGTCGCTGCCGCTCCAGCGCGTGCGGTCGGGTCCGGGATCGGTCACCTGCGCGCGAAGGCGCGGATACCACCTTGCTGCCAGGCCTGCATTGAAAGCCTTTGTGTCTTTTGCACCCAGCAGATAGCCCGCGGCGCCCGTTGGCCCATCGACGATGAAAGCGAGGTCGGGCTCCAGCACCTGGTAGGGGATGGTGTAGATCTGGCCCAACAGATCCGGAGCGTCTTCGCGACCGGTTGCATCCTGGCCGGCATCACCGGTCTTGAGGCAGATCATGGCAAGTGCTGGATGGTCGGCCTCGGTCGCCTGGCGCAGGAAGAAGCCATCGCCGAAATCGATGATCATGGCGGAACGAGCCGGAAATCGCTGCCTTCGGGCAGCAACTGCCCACCATCGACGACGATGGTCGTGCCGGTGATGTAACTGGCATCGTCCGAGGCGAGGAACAGGAAGGCATTGGCGACGTCGCGCGGGCTGCCGAGGCGGCCAAGCGGGATGGAATCCTCCATGTTCTTGATGAACGCCTCGCCGCGATGCAGCTCGATCGCTTCGGTCAGGATGTTGCCGGGCTCGACGCCGTTGACGGTGATGCCGTAGCCGGAGAATTCCAGTGCCGCGGCGCGGATGAAGCCGTTGATGCCGGCCTTGCTGGCCGAATAGTGGCCATGGCCCGGGCTGGTGACATGCGGACCGGTGATGGAGGAGGTGTAGAGCATGCGGCCGAAGCGTTGCGCCTTCATCGGCACCAGGGCCGCGCGGCTGGCATTGAAGGTGCCGCGCAGATTGACCGCCATGACGCGGTCCCAGTCGTCGGCGCTGGTGTTCTCGATCAGCTGCCAGGGATAGATGCCGGCATTCTGCACGATGATGTCGAGACGGCCATGCTGCTTCAGCGCCAGCGCCACGGCGGCCTCGGCGTCGCTCATTTGCGAGATGTCGATGCGGATGAAGGGGACGCCCAACTCGCCAGCGGTCGCTTGCCCGGCTTCGACTTCGGTGTCGGCGAGCACCAGCCGCGCTCCCTCTTCGGCAAAGCGGAGCGCAATGCCCTTGCCGATGCCGCGGGCGGCGCCGACGATGAGCGCCACCTTGTCTTTTAGCCGTCCTGTCATGCGAGCCGTCCTGTCATGCGAGTCTTTGGCGAATGGTTTGCTTGAAGGCGTCGAGCAGCACCGCGGCCAGCACCAGCAGGCCATGAATCACCTGGGTGAAATTGGCCGGCAGGCCCATCAAATTGATCGCCGTGTTGATGGCCGAGAGCAAAAGCACGCCGGCATAGACGCCGGGGAGGGTGCCGACGCCGCCTTTGAGGCTGACGCCGCCGATGACGACCGCGGCGAAGGCGTTGAACAGCAAGCCGACGCCGAGATTGGCGGTGGCGCCCGACGTGCGGATCGCCAGCAGCCAGCCAGCGAGGCCGGCGATGGCGCCGGCGAGCACGAAGGCGATGATGAGATTGCGGTTCACCCGGATGCCGGCGCGGAAGGTCGCCGTCTCGTTGCCGCCGATCATCACCAGATGCCGGCCGAACGGCGTCTTGGCCATGATCAGCGAAAAGACCACGAAACAGCCAACCGCGATCCAGGCGGTGAGCGGCAGGCCGACAAGGCGCTGGATGCCGAACCAGCGGATGGCCGGCGCCAGGTCCTGCGCCGAGCGGCCGCCCGACACGACCAACACGAGGCCGCGCACCCAGATGTAGGACGCCAGCGTGATGATGAAGGCGCTCATCTTCACCTTGACCACCAGATAGCCGTTGAAGGCGCCGATGAGACCCCCGACTGCCAGCGCCAGCAGCAGCGAAACCGGAACCATCAGCCACTCGGGATGCAGCTGCACGCCCATGCCGATGCCCGACGAGCAAAACAGGATGCCGACCGCCATGGCGCTGAGCGCTGCGACGGATTCGACCGACAGATCCATGTGACCGGCGATGATCACCAGCGCCAGGCCGATCGACATGACGCCGAGCACGCTCGAAGCCTCGATGATGTTGGCGAAGATGCCGAGCTGAAAGTAGTTCGGGACGAAGATGGAGAAGACCACCAGCACGAACAGCAGCATGAACCAGACGAGGTTGTCGAGTACGAACTCCAGGGCTTTGCGTGTGCGCGGGTTCATGGGCTGATCCGGTTGGCGCCCCCGCGAAATCAACTCGATTTCGTCGGGTTCAGGCGCGGATTCAAATTCGCCACGGCATCCTTTCGGACGCGGCGTTGTGAAAAGGCAGGCTCCGGGCCGCTACGGCCCGGAGCGCTTTCAGATGACTATTCGACCGACTTGACGGTGTCCGTCGGCGGCTTCTGGTTGCCCCAGAAGGCCGGATTATCGACGTTTTCCTTGGTGATCGCGGCACCGGGGATCTTGATGTTCGGACCCCAGGCTTCCTTGGTCACGGTCGATTTCAGGCCGAGCACGTCGTATTCGCCGGGCTTGATTTCCTGCTTCTTGACGATCTTGTCCATGAACATGGCGACAGCCGCGGCCTGCGCGTAAAGCGGCTGCTCGATTTCGGCGTTGAGCCAGCCCTTGCGGATCAGGTCGAGGCCGACCGGAGCGCCGTTCGAGCTCATCAGCATGACGTCGCCCGGCTTCTTGCCGGCCGCCTCGAGCGAGGCGACGGCGGCGACCGATAGGTGCGCGGCATGGCTGAAGATCAGGTCGATGTCGGGGTTGGCCAGCATCTGGTCGGCAACGATTGTGCCGGCATTGCTGGCTTCCCATTGCATGGCCGGAAGCGAGATGATCTTGACGTCCGGAAATGCCTTCATCTTCTCCTCAAAACCCTTCTGGATGTCGAGCGTGTAGGGATCGCCGGGGTCGCCGAGCACCTGCAGAACCTTGCCCTTCACCGAGCCGTTCTTGGCTTTCAGCAGCTTCTCGGCCTGATCCGCGGCGACGTAGCCGATCTCGACCGTTCCGGCGACAGAGGTGAAGTCGGACGGGGTCGAGGTGATCTGGCGGTCGAACTCGACCACCGGGATGCCGGCGGCGCGCGCGGCTTCGATGGACGGTTTCAGCGCATTGAAGTCGACTGCAGCCAGGATGATGGCCGCCGGCTTCAGCGCGATGACGTCGTTCATCTGCGATTGCTGGGCGTCGGTCTTGTTGTCGGCGTTCAGCGTCTTCATCTCGTAGCCGGTCTGCTTCAGGAACAGTTCCAGCGCGCTCACCGAGCCGGTCTGGAACTCGTCCAGCAGGGTCGGCACCATATAGTAGACGATACCCTTGGACTGGGCGAATGCCGGCGTGAGCGTGGCAAAGGCCAGTGCAAGGATACCGAAGACAGCAAGAAGTATTCGCTTCATGTCGTTCGCTCCTCTTAAGCCGGACCCCTCTTTTGTCCCTCAGCCTGTCGGTCCGGCACCGGCAAGCGTCTCACCGGTGATCATGTTGATCACCGCGTCGGGACTTGTTTTATTGCGTGCGACATCGCCGGCCACGACGCCCTGGCGGATCACCACGATCCGGTCGGCGACCTGAAAAGCCTGCTGCATGATATGGGTGATGATGACGACGCCGATGCCCTGGTTGGCCACCTGGCGGATCATGTCGAGACCGCGCCGCGTCTGTTCGACACCGAGGGCGGCGAATGGTTCGTCGAGCAGCACCAGCTTGCCGCCCCAGTGCACGAAGCGGTTGAGTTCGATGGCTTGCCGCTGGCCGCCCGAAAGATGCTCGACATTGGCGCGCAGCGAGGGAATGCGGGTGCCGGCATTGGCCAGCGCCTTTCCGACGACGGCTTCCATGGCGCGCTCGTCGAGCACGGGAATGCCGAGAAACTTGCGGGTGATCTCGCGGCCCATGAAGAAATTGGCGACCACGTCGACATTGGTGCACAGCGAGAGATCCTGGTAGACGGTCTCGATGCCGGCCGCCTTGGCCTCGGCCGGTGATTTGGCGAGGAATTCCTTGCCCTCGAACAGCATGCGGCCCGATGTCGGCTCCAGTCCGCCTGATATGATCTTCACCAGTGTCGATTTGCCGGCGCCGTTGTCGCCCAGCAGCGCCACGACCTCGCCCTTGCCGATCGAGAAGCTGATCCCCTTGAGCGCTTCGATCGCGCCATAGTTCTTGGTGACGTTGTCGAGCACCAGCAGGGGTTCACTCATGCCGCAATCTCCCTGCCTTTGAGAAGGTCGCGCTCGCGTTCGCGTTCGGCCGCGAACATCTGCCCGAAGCGAGGTGACAGAACCCCGGAAACCGCCAGGGCGGCGGCGCCCCGCAGCACGGAATGCTGTCCGCCGCGCGCGACCACGACCCTGGGCGTCGTGCGGTCCTTGCGGGCCGAGACGGAGTTGTGCAGGCCTGCGGCCGAACCAGCCAGCATTTCGAGCAGGTCGGTGGATGCCAGCCCGCCGAGGATGACCGTCTCCGGGTCGAACAGGTTCTCGATGACGGCGACGGCGTTGTGAAAGATCGGTGCGACTTCGGCCACCCATTCGGCCTCGCTGCCGTTCCAGCGCCGGAGCGCCTCGAGCGACAAATATCTTTCGAGGCAGCCGCTGTTGCCGCAAGGGCAGGCTTCGCCGCCGGGAATGACGGGAATGTGTCCGATCTCGCCGGCATTTCCCCAGGCGCCGCGCAAGGCGCTGCCGTCATGAACCATGACGCCGCCAAGGCCGACGCCGAAATAGAGATAGTAGTATTCGGAAAACTGGGCGCCGAGGCCATAGAGGCGCTCGCCCATGGCGGCCGCGGCCATATCGGTTTCAAAGAAGGCCGGCAATCCGGTGGAGGCCGCCAGCCGTTCGCGCAGCGCCACATCCTTCCAGCCGGTCATGGTGGTCGGCCCCACGAAACTCATGGACTCCACGTCGAAGGGGCCGGGCAGGGCCATGCCGACGCCCAGCACCCGTCCGCCAGCCCGCAGTCTGGTCAATTCCACCACCATCGCCCCGATCAACTCGAAGGCGCGGTCCGGCGTCGCGTTCGGCGCTTCGCGGTAGATGCTCTCGATCACGTCGCCGCTCAGATTGATTAAGGCGGCGCTGATACCAAGCGGAGTGATGTGGATACCCACGGCATAGCCGCCCTCGGGGTTGATCCGGAGCGTCGCCGGCGGCAGGCCGCGCCCCCTCGGCTCTTCGCGCAGCGACAGGATGTAGTCCTGATCTTCCAGTTCGCGAACGATGGTCGATACCGTCTGGACGGTGAGGCCGACGCGCCGGGCGATCTCGCCGCGCGCGATCGGCCCGTGCAGGCGGATGGACTCAAGCACGATGCGCCGGTTGTATGGCCGCCCGAACTCCTGATTGGTCCCCCGCAGTGCCATGCCTTGCGCCCCTTAGGAGAGGATAGCTTGGCACCGCTTATTTATTCAGTCAAATGGAATTCAAAAATAAATGATAGTGAAACACAAATCTTGGGAAGGCCGGGTATGGACGTACCCGGTTCAGGACCTGCCCACATGCCGCCCTGGCCGATTGCCGCCATGGCGAAACCTCTTCAATGGTGAGCGAACCCGCGACCGTTGATGACAAAGCATGGAGCAAAGATGATCGAATTGCCGTTTGCCCGCGACGAGTACCGACAGCGGCTTCGCAAGATCCGCACCGAGATGGCCAAGCGCGGTCTCGAGCTTCTTGTCGTCAACGACGTTGCCAACCAGCATTACATCACCGGTTATGACGGCTGGTCGTTCTACACGCCGCAAATGGTGCTGGTTCCAATCGAGGAGGTCGAGCCGGTCTGGATCGGGCGCGCCATGGATGCGGCCGGCGGTCTTCTGACAGCCTGGATGAAACCGGAAAACGTGGTCGGCTTTCCGGAAGACCATGTCCAGCGAGGCGATCGCCATCCCATGGACTGGATTGCGAACTGGATTGTCGCCAAGAGCTGGGGGAGTCGCCGTATCGGCATCGAACTCGAAGCCTATTATTTCTCCCCCAAGGCGCACGCCCGGCTTGTCGCCGGACTTCCCAATGCAAAATGGCACGATGCCGACCTGCTGGTGAACTGGATCCGGGCGGTCAAATCGGCGCCGGAGATCGCCTATTTGCGCAAGGCATCGACGCTCGCCGAAGCTGCCGTCACGCGAGCCTTCGAGGTGATCGCGCCGGGCGTTCGCGAATGCGACGCCATCGCCGCCATCCAGGCGGCGCAGATCGCGGGCAGCCCGGATTTTGCCGGCGACATCACAGCGCTTCCGCCGACAATCCTCGGTGGCGAGAATGCCTCGGCGCCGCACATCATGTGGAGCGACAGGCGGTTCGGAGAAAACGAGACGATTGCGCTGGAACTTGCCGGCGTTTGCCGCCGCTATGCCGCCGGCCTCGCCAGGACCATGCAGCTTGGCAAGACGCCGACAAATGTCTCGGATACCGCCAAAGCGGTGATCGAGGGCATGGACGCGGTGCTCAACGCGGTCAGGCCGGGAACGACTGCCGAAGCGGTCGAAGCTGCCTGGCGCAAGGTCATCCAGCGTTATGGACTGAAGAAGGAATCGCGCATCGGCTACTCCATCGGCGTCGCCTATCCGCCGGATTGGGGCGAACACACGATCAGCCTCAGGCCGGGCGACAAGACGGTGCTTGAACCGGGCAACGTCGTTCATTCCATCCTTGGCATGTGGATGGACGGCTGGGGCATCGAGGTCAGCGAGACCATCCTGGTCACCGAAACCGGCCACGAGACCCTGACGAAGTTCCCGCGAGAGATCCATGTCAAATCCTGAGGGTTCGGCCATGGCGGGTGGTGTTGCGAAAACCGTGACGACCGATATCGACGCCGGAATTCTCGACCGGATGATCGAGGTCCGTCGCCATCTGCACCGCAATCCCGAGCTTTCGAACCAGGAGGCCGGCACGCAGCGTTACCTCAGGCAGATGCTGGTGGATCAGGGAATCGGCGACATTCGCGACGTCGCCGGCTTTGGCCTTGCCGTCGATATTGTCGGCGCCGGCAGGCCGTCAAATCGAAAGATCGCCATTCGCGCCGACATCGATGCCTTGCCGATCGAGGAGGAGTCCGGTGTCGATTATGCATCGACGAATCCAGGCGTGATGCATGCCTGCGGTCACGACGCCCATGCATCGATGGCTTTCGCGGTGGCCGCGCATCTTCACCAGTCGCGGGACAGTTTTGGCGGTACCGTTCGCCTGATCTTCCAGCCGGCGGAGGAGGACGAACCGTCGGGCGGCAAGCGGGTGGTGGAAGAGGGGCTTCTCGACGACATCGACGCCGCCATCTGCGTCCACGTCGATCCGTACACACCGAGCGGCAAGATCGCCGTCGGCTCCGGTCCCTACACTCTGGCCTGTGACACGTTCGATGTGGCCGTCATCGGCTCGGCCGCGCACGCGGCAAAACCGCATGAAGGTGTCGATGCGTTGGCCGTGGCTTGCTCCCTGGTGAGCGAATTGCAGAAGATCGTTTCGCGCGAGATCGACCCGTACGATCCGCTGGTGATTTCCGTGACGGCCATCAATGGCGGCAACGCCTACAATGTCACAGCCGGCAGGGTCACGTTGAAAGGCACCATCCGCAGCGGCAGCGATGCAACCCGCGAGCGGGCCTGGCACCGCGTTCGTACGATAGCCGAGGGTATGGCGACGAGCCACGGCGCGCGTGTCGAGGTCGACATCCACAAGGGCGAACCCGGCGTCGTCAACGATGTCGAGATGACAGAGCTGATTGCCGCCAGCGCCAAGGCCTGCATCGGTGCCGACAACGTCCTCAACACGCCCGGATGGACGATCGCGGACGACTTTGGCTACTACAGCGAGAAACGTCCTTCGGTCTATTTTCGGCTGGGAATCCGGAACGAGGAGATCGGATCGGTCTTTCCGCTCCATCACGCGCGGTTTCGTGTCGACGAGGCCGCGTTGAAGGTCGGCGCGACCACCCTGGTTGCGGCAGCGACGGCGTTTCTGTCTACGGGAGCGCCTTAGTCAGCCATCATGATGGTCATCGGCGCATGGGGCAGGAGCCTGGGATCGCTTACAGATACTGGGCGACCTTCTTGCCGACCGTGAGGAAGCGCAAGGGATCGATCGCTTCGCCATTGTGGCGGACTTCGTAGTGCAGATGCGGGCCGGTCGAGCGGCCGCTGCTGCCGGTCTTGCCGATGACGGCGCCGGCGTCCAGTTTCTCGCCGACGGTCACGTCGATCTCGCTGAGATGCCCGTAACGTGTCGCAAAACCATTGCCATGGTCGACTTCAACCATGCGGCCATAGCCGCCGTTCCAGCCGGCCTTGGTGACGGTGCCGGGCGCCGTGACTTTTGCGGCCATGCCGATCGGCGCCCTGAAATCCATGCCGGAATGCAGTGCCGCGGTGCCGAGGATCGGGTCGGTGCGCACGCCGAACGGGCTGGTGACGGAGTGGCCCGGCGCGGGGTTGGTCAGCGGCAGCTGGCGCGCTTCTTTCTTGAGATGGTCGAGCGCGTCAAGCGCTTCGTCCAATTCCTTGACCTTGCTGTCGAACATCATCGAACTGTCGAGCGGGATCAGCGGTCCGCCGACGTCGCTGTCGCCCTTGCCGAAGTCGCTGTCGACGGGCAGTCCGGCCGCCTCGAGCGCCTGGGTGATGGCATCGGCGCTCTTATAGGCATTGTCGGCAAGCGTGCTGATGCGGGTCAGTTGATCGCTCTCGATGGATTTCAACGACTGGTTGATCGAGACGAAGAGCTTGTCGGCACGATCGGCGGCTGAATCATTGGGCAGCGGATCGGAGCGGGTTGACCACAGCGAGAACGGCCTTGTGTCGCCGGCGCCGAGATCGGCGCTCAGGCTGGCGACCGCATAATTCCGCGCGGGCTCCTTGATGCTGCCGGTCACTTCGGCGCGTTTGTCCGGCTTCGCAGCCGCTGCCGGATCTTCGGCCGGCGCTGCGCCGACTTCGCTCTCGGCGCGTTCGAGCAGCGGACCAAGGCGGCCATGACGCTGGCTCAGCTGGCTCTGGCGTTCAAGCAGTTCGCTGACCTTGGTTTCCATCAGCTGCTGGTCGAGCAACTGCCGGCTGGTGATGCGGTCGACCTGGGCGCGAAGCGCCGAAATGCGATCTTCATAGGCTTGCTGCATGCGCGCCTGACGCGCCGTTGTGGCGCCGATCAAATCGTCGCGCAGCACGAGATAGGAGGTGGCCATGAGGTAGCCGACGGCAATGGCGGCCAGCGCCGAGCCGATAAAGGCCGCCAGCCACGGTCGGATCGTAAAATGCCTGATCTCGTTGCCCCGGGCGATGATGACCGTATGGGGCTCCTTACGCTTGCCGAAGACTGCGGACTGACCGGTTGCGTTCACGGGACCAAGCTTTCGTTTACGACACCACGACAGCTTGATTACACATTATTAGGGTTAACAAAGGCTTGCAGCGATAGCTTGCTCACAGCGATTGCCCGCCAGGCGTGCGTAAGGTTGCAAGGGAACCTGGGCCAACCTCGCCGGCAAACCTCAAAGCGCTCGAACGGCCTCGAGCACCTCTTCGGCATGGCCCTTGACGCGGACCTTGCGCCAAATCCTGGCGATCCGCCCGTCGCGGCCGATCAGGAACGTCGCGCGCTCGACGCCCATATACTTGCGGCCATACATCGATTTCTCGACCCACAGATGGTAGGCCTCGATCACCTTGCGCTCCTCGTCGGCGGCGAGGTCGATGGTGAGATTGTATTTCGACTTGAACTTGTCGTGCTTCTTGACGGGGTCGGGCGACAGGCCGATCACCACGGCGCCGGCCTTCTCGAACTCCGGCTTCAACTGCGAGAAGCTGATCGCCTCCTGCGTGCAGCTTGTTGTGTCGTCCTGAGGATAGAAATAGAGCACGATGGGCTTGCCGGACGATGCGGCAAGGCTGACCGATCCGCCGCCGTCCCGCGGCAGGTCAAATTGCGGCGCAAGATCGCCTACGTCGAGGTCAGCCATACCGATGCCCTTGTTTGAGGTTACGCGCGAAGCCACACCGATATAGTGTCGGACGGGGATTCGTCCACGATCGAGTTCGTACAACGGAAAATTGCGTGGATCAGGAGCGACCGCAGCACGAGAAGATCCGGTTCAGGCGTGATGAGATCACCGACCTGGGGACCTTTCCGTCCGCCTGCCGTGTGCCGCCGCTTGGTCAGGCGTCGATCGGACGCGGTTTTCGCATCCTGTCGCGACTGTTCGCCGGTCTGGTCGCTTTCGTGCTGCTGGCCGCCGTGCTCGTTTATCTGGTTGGCGCCTCCGGCATCGGAGCCGACCGGCTTCGCGCCGAGGCGGAAACGGCGCTTGAGAAACTGGCGGGCGTCGATGTCAATGTCGCGGTCGGGCCTGCCCGCATCACGCTCGACGGTTCGAGTTTCATCGCGCTTCAGGTCAGCGACGTCAGCTTGAAGACATCAGACGGCAAGCCGATGGCCGATGCCGGCCGGGTGCGCTTCGGCGTGCGTCTGTTCCCGCTGCTGTGGGGAGATGTGCGGCTGACCAGCGCCAGGATCTCGGATGCCCGCATCGTCGTGGCGGCGATGCCGTCAGGCGGCGACTGGACCGCCGGCCTGCGCAATGCGGACGGCCTCATCGATCCGGAGAAGCTGTCCGCCGCGGTGTTCGGAAACATCAACCACGCACTCGATGCCGTACGGGAGGATTCGCTGCGTCGCATCGATCTTCGCAATGTCGAATTCGTGCTGCCCGAAACCGGAGCGATCAAGCTCGTCAAGATCACCGACGCCACCGTCGTGCAGTCGGGACCGGGCGGCATGCAGTTTTCCTCGAAGGCAGACATCGACGGCAGGACGCTTACGGTTGCCGCTACCGCCACCCGTGATATCGCGGCGCACCGGGTCACGGCGCTGGATGCGAGCGTCGATCTGGCCGACACCGGCGCGGCCGCTGCCGGCAAGTTGGGACCCGTCGCGTTGAAGCTGACGGGATCGGAAGGGTTCGGCGTGAACGCATCGCGGCTGACGGCCGCTTTGTCATCGACGGGCTCTGTCCTCGATCTCGGCACGCGAGGATTGCTGGCGGCGGACGTCGATATCAATGCGACGCTGGTTGCTGGCAGCAACAAGGTCCAGGTCGACAGATTGCTGCTGAAGACCGGCCGCTCGACATTCGATTTCGCCGGTTCGATCGGGCCGAAGCCGGCAAGCGGAGCGGTGGGTGAAGAGCCCTCCTATCGCTACGACCTGACCAGCGACGGATCGTCGCTTGCGCCTTCGGAGTCGCCCGAGCCGGCGCTCACCTTCCTCGCCCGGATCGCCGGTGTCTACAACACGGTGAGCCACAAACTGGTCGCAGAGCAGATCGCGCTTCGGTCCGCCGGCTCCGGCGAGGTGCTTGGCACCGCCGCCGTGGCGTTCGTCGACGGCAAAGTGCCGGGGATCAATCTGGCGTTCAACATCCACGACATGCAGGTCTCTCACGTCAAGCAGCTATGGCCGTGGTTTTCGGCGCGCAATGCCCGGCTCTGGGTGCTGGCCAATCTGTTCGGCGGCCGTGTCGTCGACGCCAACCTTCAGTTCCAGGTGGTGCCGGGCCGGCTCGGCAACGGCGTGCCGCTTTCGGCCGATGAGGTGTTCGGCCGCTTCCAGATCGAGGGATCGCGATTCGACACCGCCGGCCGGATCCCGCCGATACGCGACGCGGTCGGCGTCGTCGGTTTCCACGGCAACGATGTCGATATCTCGCTGTCCTCGGGCACCGTCTACATGCCCAGCGGCCGCACCGTGGCGGCCAGCAACGGCACGCTGACGGTCAAGGCGGCGAACCGCCCGCCGGTCGTCGGCGCGCTCGACATCGATGTCGACGGCGACGCATCCGCCGTTGCCGAACTCGCATCCTACGAGCCGATCAACGCCATGCGCCATGTCGGCATTCTGCCGGAGGACCTGTCGGGCAGCGTCACCGGTCACGTCAAGGCGGATATTCCGCTGCAGTCCGGCGTCGACTCCTCGAAGCTCGATTGGCTGGTGTCGCTCGACTACACCGGCATGTCCCTGGCCAAGCCCTTCGAAGGACAGGTCGTTACAGATGCCGACGGTTCGATCACGGTCGACCCCGAGAAGGCGGTGATCGCCGCCAAGGCGTTGCTGAACGGCATTCCGGCCGAACTCGATCTGATCGAGCCGCTCAGGGATGAGGGGCCGGCGCGCAGCCGCAAGGTGGCCCTGGTGCTCGACGACAAGATCCGCGCCGCCGCCATGCCCGGCCTGAAGCCGCTGCTTGCCGGAACGGTGAAGGTGGCGATCGACAAGAACGGCAGCGGCGACCAGAACGTCTCGGCCGATCTGACCAACGCCAGGCTGGACATTCCCTGGGCGGGCTGGAGCAAGGGGGCGGGGGTGCCCGCCAACGTCACCTTCGTCATGACCAAGTCCGGCGACACCACGACGCTGTCCGATTTCAATCTCGACGGAAAGACGTTCTCCGTCGACGGCAGCATCGTGCTGGTCAATGGCGCCTTGTCGTCGGCGCGGTTCAGCAAGGTCACCTTGAACAGAGGCGACGACGTTGCCGTGTCGGTGAAGCGGTCCGGCAAGGGCTATGCGGTCGACATATCGGGCAATGCGCTCGATGCCCGCTCGCTCATCAAGCAGTTCACCTCCGACGTCGACACGGCTACCAAAACCACCGGTTCCGACGCCATTTCCGTCAGCGCCGATGTCGACCGGCTGACCGGTTTCCACGACGAGCAATTGTCCAATCTGAAGCTCGATTACAGCGCGGCCGGCTCGCGGGTGAACGGGCTGAAGGTCAGCGCCACGGCCAGTTCAGGTGCGGCCATATCGATCAGCAACACGACCGGCGCCGGCCGGCGCACGCTCAACATGCAGTCCGCGGACGCCGGCGCCATCCTGAGGTTCCTCAACATCTACGAACATATGGAAGGCGGCGTGATCACGCTCGCACTGGCCGGGCCGAGCGACGGATCGCTCAAGGGCAAGGTCGACACCAGCAATTTTTTCGTCGTCAACGAACCGAAACTCGCCTCCATCGTCTCGACCACGCCGGCCGGCGACAACCGCAGCCTCAATCAGGCGGTCAAGGGCAAGCTGGACACGTCACGGGTGAAGTTCGAACGCGGCTACGCCGAGATCGACAAGGGCAGCGGCTATCTGAAACTGGCCAATGGCGTGCTGCGCGGACCGCGCATCGGCACCACGTTCCAGGGGACGCTCTACGACCAGAACAACAACATGGACATGACCGGCACGTTCATGCCGGTCTATGGCCTCAATCGCATCTTCGGCGAATTGCCCATCGTTGGCGCGCTGCTCGGCAATGGCCGCGACCGTGGCCTGATCGGCGTCACCTACCGGCTCAAGGGCAACGCCAACAAGCCGTTGCTGGACATCAATCCGCTGTCGGTGATCGCGCCCGGAATATTCAGGTCGATTTTTGAGTATCGGTGACCGAGTTCAAATCGGCCGTATCAGAATGTGTTTTTTCTTTCCCAAGGAAAGCTTTACGACGTTTTCCGGACTCAAATCCTGAGGGGTCACCAGCCGGCGCTCGTCGCTCACCGGCTCGTCGTTCAGGCGCACGGCGCCGCCCTGCACATGCCGCCGCGCTTCGCCGTTCGACGCCGCCAGTCCGGCGGTGACCAGCAGCGACAGGATGCCGACGCCGGTTTCGAGCGCTGTCCTGTCGACCTCGACGGTCGGCAGCGACTCCGCGAGCGCGCCTTCCTCGAACGTCTTGCGCGCCGTATCGCTGGCTTGCTCGGCGGCCGCGCGGCCGTGCAGCAGGGCGGTGATCTCGGTGGCGAGGATCTTCTTGGCCTCATTGATCTCGGATCCGCCGAGCCGCTCGAGCCGCGCCACCTCGTCCAGCGGCAGCGTCGTGTAGAGCTTCAGGAAGCGGGCGACGTCGGCATCCTCGGTGTTGCGCCAGTACTGCCAGAATTCGTAGGGGCTCAGCATCTCCGCGTCGAGCCAGACCGCGCCCGAAGCCGACTTGCCCATCTTGGCGCCCGACGAGGTGGTGAGCAGCGGCGTGGTCAGTGCATAGAGCTGCGCGTCCTCCATGCGGCGGCCGAGATCGATGCCGTTGATGATGTTGCCCCACTGGTCGGAGCCGCCCATCTGCAGGCGGCAGCCGAGACGCTTGTAGAGCTCGACGAAATCATAGGCCTGCAGGATCATGTAGTTGAATTCGAGGAACGACAGCGACTGCTCGCGATCGAGCCGCAGCTTGACGGAATCGAAGGCCAGCATGCGGTTGACCGAAAAGTGACGACCGACATCGCGCAGGAAATTGACGTAGTTGATCTCCATCAGCCAATCGGCGTTGTTGACCATGATGGCGTCGTTGGGACCGCTGCCGAATTTGAGGTAGGGCATGAAGTTGCGGCGGATGCCGGCAAGATTGTCTTCGATGTCCTGCGGGGTCAAAAGCTTGCGCGCCTCATCCTTGAACGACGGGTCGCCGATCATCGACGTGCCGCCGCCCATCAGCGCGATCGGCCGATGACCGGTCTGCTGCAGCCAGTGCAGCATCATGATCTGGATCAGCGAGCCGGCGTGCAGGCTCTTGGCGGTCGCGTCGAAGCCGATATAGGCGGTCACAGTCTCCTTGGCGAAGATATTGTCGAGACCGGCATCATCCGAAGTCTGGTGGATGAAACCGCGCTCGCTCATCGTGCGCAGGAAATCCGATTTGAAGGCAGGCATTTTTTCTATTCCCGAAAGCGTCCGGCCGCTGTGGCTCAGGCGTGCATGAACGCGGGCGTTTAGCATCCAAGCGCGATCAGCAAAAGTGGTTTCCGGTTTTGCGACTGATCGCGCGCCGGACAAAGGTCCAGCGATCAGCAAAAGTGGTTTCCGGTTTTGCGCTTGATCGCGCGCCAGACAAAGGTCCAGCATCAGCAAAAGTGCTTTCCGGTTCTGCAGCCCGCGCGGAGGGCGTTTGCGAATCCTTGCTTCGTCGTTTGGGCTGGCGTATTGAGGCGCCGCGCAGGGCAGGGCCTGAGGCGCCGCGACGGGGCCATCCCGCAGATCAGATCCGGAAAGCTCCGCGATGAACAGGAACTATCTTTTTCTCTTTCTGTTCAGCATGCTGATGACGTTCAGCGGACTGGCGAGCCTTCCACCCATCGACCGCGACGAATCCCGTTTTGTCCAGGCCACCAAGCAGATGGTCGAAACCTCCGACTATGTCGACATCCGTTTTCAGGATGCCTCGCGCTACAAGAAGCCGATCGGCATCTACTGGCTGCAATCGGCGGCCGTGGCGCTGAGCGGCGAGGGGGCGGCGGCGCCGATCTGGGTCTACCGCCTCGTCTCCATGCTTGGCATTGCCTTGGCCGTCGTAGGCATCGCCTGGACGGGCACCAAGCTGTTCGGGGCCAATGCCGGTCTCGCCGCCGGCCTGATGATGGCGGCGATCTTCGCCACCGCCTTCGAGGGCCGTGACGCCAAGACCGACGCCATGCTGCTGGCCTGCTGCGTGGCGGCGCAAGGCGCGCTCGCCCAGATCTATCTGGCAGCGCGCCGCAACGAACCGGTAGCCGCCCATCTGCCGTGGATTTTCTGGGCCGCTCAAGGCCTTGGAATTCTTATCAAGGGGCCGGTGGCTCCGCTGTTGTCGTTGCTCACGGTCGCCGCCCTGTTTGCCTTCGAGCGCGACTGGCGCTGGCTCCTGAAGCTGAAGCTGGTGCGCGGTGTCGCTCTGGTGGTGCTCATCGTGTTGCCCTGGGTCGCCCTCATCACCTGGAAGAGCGGCGGCGCCTTTCTCAACGATGCCGTCGGCAAGGACATGATGGCCAAGGTGGCCTCGGGCGAGGAATCGCACGGCCTGCCGCCCGGTTTCTACATGCTGACCTATTCCTTGTTCATGTGGCCGTTCGGCCTGATCGCGGTCGGCGCCGGGCTGCAGGCCCTCAACCGTCTGCGCGACGATCCCCGGCTGCGTTTCTGCCTCGCCTGGTACATTCCGTTCTGGCTGGTGTTCGAGCTGATCCCGACCAAGCTGCCGCACTATGTCCTGCCGGCCTATCCCGGCATGGCGCTGCTGATCGGCTGGCTGCTGACATTGTCGCCGCAGGAGGCGAATGCGCCGCTCAGGCGCTGGCAGGACTGGTTGTGGTGGTCGACCGCATTCGGTCTTGCCGTGGTCAGCCTTGGCCTGGCGGCGGTCTGCGTCGGAGCGCCGATCTATCTCACCGGCTCCTTTTCCTGGTGGAGCATCCCGGCCGCCGCGGCGGCGCTGGCGGCAGGGTATTTCGCTTTTTCGCGACAGCTGCAAGTGCCGCTCTCCCGCATCGGCGCCATCGCGGTTTGCGCCGGCATCACCTATGGGCTGTTGTTCGGCGTCATCGCGCCTTCGCTGAAGCCGATCTGGCTGAGCCCGGCGATCGAGGCGGCAGTCCAGGCCAACAGGCCTTGCGACACCACGGTGCTCGCCTCAGCGGAATATCACGAGCCGAGCCTGGTGTTCCTGGTCGGCACCAAGACCGTCCTGACCGATGTCGATGGCGTCGCCAAGCATCTGCTCGGCGATCCGGCCTGCGCGCTGGCGCTGGCACAAATCGGCGACGAGCAGAAGCTGAATGGCCTGTTGGAGGCGCAAGGCAAGTCGGCGAGCCGCGTTGCCGAGGTCGACGGCCTGAACTATTCGTCGGGAGACAAACTGTCGCTCGGCCTCTATCGTGTAAGCCAGTGACGGCTCGCCGATGCCCATGACGGCAACAATGGGGTCGAATTTCCTATGCTGGTGAAATCACGCCCGCCCGTTTCGAGCCTGCTCCTTGGCATAGGGCGCCGGTCGCTCGACAACTTTCGCGATACGATGCAGATCGCCAAAAGCCGCCTTGCCACCCGGCCGGCCAGATACCCGAATATTTTGTGGTCGGTCTGGGTGCTGGTCTGGGTCTTGCTGACGGCGGCGGCGTTTGTTCGTCTCGACACTCCGGCCGGAATGCTTCACGGCAAGTGGTCGGCGGGATTTGCCCGAACTGCCGACTTTTTCACCCAGTTCGGCCTGGGAGGCTGGTATATCATTCCCTCAGTGCTTCTGCTTGTCGCCGCGAACCTGACGGATTGGCGAAGCCTGTCGCGGCGCTCGCTGATGCTCCTCTACAACTGGACCTGCCTGGCTTTTCTGGTGCTGTGCGCCACCGGCCTGTCGGGGATCGCCGTCAATGTGCTGAAATATGCCATTGGCCGGGCTCGCCCGCTCTATTACGAGGACTTTGGCGTGCTGACCCTGCACCCCTTCGCTTTCGATGCGCGCTTCGCCGGCTTTCCGTCCGGCCATGGTACGACAATGGGCGCGGTGTTCGGGGTCGCTTTGCTGTTGTTTCCGCGGCGCTGGTACATCGCCCTGGCGATCACCGCCTGCATCGCCTCGACCCGTATCTTCGTTGGCGCGCACTATCCCAGCGACACCGTCGCCGGCTTCGGCCTTGGCTGCGGTTTCGCGCTTGCCTGCGGGCTGATCTTTGCCCGGCTCGGCTTCATCTTCCGGCCGACGCCGTCGGGACTGCCGGTCCGCAAGAGAACGTTTCGGCTGATCGGACCGACAAGGAAGGCTGCCTGAGCATTCGAAGTTCAGTTGCCGTCCAGTCCGCCATAGGATCTGACCAGGTCGGCCATGCCGGGCGATTGGTGGTCTTCGCTTTCGAGCCCCTGTGCAACGCCGACGCGATCGGCGACCGGCCGGTTCTGGCTGACCTTCCACTTGCCGTGGATTTCGCTGATCTCGATTTCCAGCCCGATAATGCCCTTGATCTGCGACTGGATGAAGGGCTCCGGCGCATCGGTCACCGCCCAGGGCGCGGCGCGGGCGCCTTCCTGGGAGACGGTCAGATCGGCGATCTGCTGCGCCAGCCAGTCCTGATCATCCATCACCTTGACGGTGCCGCGAACCTGCACGATGGCATAATTCCAGGTCGGCACCACCTTGCCGGTCTCGCGCTTAGTCTCGTACCAGGACGGCGTCACATAGGCATCGCTGCTCTGGAAGACGATCAGTACGGGTGACGCCGGATTGTCGGCCAACAGGCGCCATTGCGGGTTGGCCCGCGCCAGATGGGCGCGCAGCCTGCCGTTCGGCCCGATTTCCGCGTCGAGCAGGAACGGGATGGCATTGGCGACCGGCCCATCGGGTCCGCTGGAAATCAACAGGCCCAGCGGATGCGTCCGGATCAGCCCGTGCAGGATTTCCGGCCGCGTTTCCCTGAAATGAGGAGGTTCGTACATCGCCGTCCCTGCTTTCTTTGCTTATCTCAGCCGCTTCGGCCGCGGATCCGACAATTCGCCGGCCAGCCGGCGGTCGAGATAGTCGGCGCATTCCTCGAGCAGCAGGTCGGCATCGTTGGAGAAGAAATGGTTGGCGCCGGGCAACGTCTTTTGGGTGATGGTGATGCCCTTCTGCGTGTGCAGCTTGTCGACCAGGCCCTGCACATCCTTCGGTGGCGCCACCTTGTCGGCATCGCCATGGATGATCAGGCCCGATGACGGGCAGGGCGCCAGGAACGAGAAATCATAGGTGTTGGGCTGCGGCGCGATCGAGATGAAACCTTCGATCTCCGGCCGGCGCATCAGGAGCTGCATGCCGATCCAGGAGCCGAAGGAGTAGCCGGCGACCCAGCAGCTCTTGGAATCCGGATGCAGCGACTGCACCCAATCCAGCGCCGCGGCGGCATCCGACAACTCGCCGGTGCCGTGGTCGAACTCGCCCTGGCTGCGGCCGATGCCGCGGAAATTGAAGCGCAGCGTGGTGAAATCCCGCTTCTGGAACATGTAGAAGAGGTCGTAGACGATCTTGTTGTTCATCGTGCCGCCGAATTGCGGATGCGGGTGCAGGACGATGGCAATCGGCGCGCTCTTTTCCTTGGAAGGCTGATAGCGACCCTCCAGGCGGCCGGCAGGACCGGTGAAAATGACCTCAGGCATAAAATACTCCACTTGGGTATACGAATGCGCGGTGCCTGGAACGTTTCCTCTGGCCTTGACGCAGGGCGAGCGTCTTCTTAGAAGCTAGTTTAGAATTGTTCAAAACTGAGTGGCAAGACATCGAGCCCGGCCACCCGCGCCGCAAGCCGCGTAAATAGGACGGCTCGCCTTGGAATTTCAAGGAAATAACGCCATACGACGGCGGAATGGCTTCTGACGGGACTTGACGGACGAAAATGGCCGCAAAACGCGCCTATCTCGACTACAATGCCAGTGCGCCGCTGCTTGCCGCGGCCCGCGAAGCTATGGTCGCGGCGCTCGATGTCGCCGCCAATCCGTCATCGGTTCACGCCGAGGGGCGGGCGGCCCGCCGTCTGATCGAGACCGCAAGGCGTGACGTGGCGGCGCTCGTCAACGCCAAGCCCGAGCACGTCGTGTTCACCTCCGGTGCCACGGAAGCAGCCTCGACACTGCTGTCACCCGACTGGCAGATGGGGCGCGGCACGGTGCGCATGAGCCGGCTTTACGTGTCGGAGGCCGATCATCCCTGCCTGTTGAACGGCGGACATTTCCCGGCAGTGCAGGTAAACCGGATCGGCGTCGACGCCAACGGTATCGCCGATCTCGACGCTTTGGCGGCAGCGCTCGGTGGTCATGACAAGAGCGAAGGCCTGCCGCTGGTTGCCATCCACGCCGCCAACAACGAGACCGGCGTCATCCAGCCGATCGATCGCATCGCCGGGATCGTCAAGGCGGCGGGCGGCATCCTCATGGTCGACGCCGTGCAGGCTGCCGGGCGTGTTTCGATCGATCTATCAGCGGGTTACGCCGATTATCTGATTCTGTCCTCGCACAAGATCGGTGGTCCCAAGGGCGTCGGCGCCATCGTCGCGGCTTCGGATCTGATGATGCCGAAGCCGTTGATCAATGGCGGCGGTCAGGAAAAGGGCCATCGCGGCGGGACTGAAAACCTCGCTGCCATTGCCGGTTTTGGCGCGGCCGCCCGCGAGGCCCTGGCCGGATTGCCGGCCATAGATGCGGTGCGCCGGCGCCGCGACGAGATCGAGGCCATCGTGAAAACGCTGGTGCCGGACGCGGAAATCTTCGGAACCGGTGCGCCAAGGCTTGCCAATACGGCATTCTTCGCTATTGCGGGCGTCAAAGCCGAAACCGCGCAGATCGCCTTCGACCTGGCCGGTGTAGCGCTGTCGGCCGGCTCTGCCTGTTCGTCGGGCAAGGTCGGACCGAGCCATGTGCTGAAAGCCATGGGATACGGTGACAGCCTTGGCGCCTTGCGCGTGTCGATCGGTCCGGCGACGGGCGCGGAAGACATCGAGTTGTTTCGCGTTGCGCTGACGGGAATCGCCGCGCGTCGGGCGGATAGAGAAAAAGCCGCGTGAGCGGTTGGGGCATCGGACCGAAAAGCGCGTAGCGGTTTTCGGGAAAATCCGATGCTTGACGAAAATGATTTGGGCCATTCGGCCTGGTAGAGCCGTGCGTTTCATGCTGGCCGGGTGAATTTCCGGTCGAAGCGCACTATATGAAACTTACGCTGCCGCAAGCGCCTTTTTGGGGTTCGTTTTGGCGGTGCCATAGTTTGAAAACTGTCGGGCCTTGACCCCGGCGTGGATGGAGAACGCATATGCCTGCTGTGCAGGACACGATCGATCGGGTCCGAAAGATCGACGTCGACCAATACAAATATGGATTCCAGACCGAAATCGCGATGGATAAGGCCCCCAAAGGCCTCAGCGAAGACATTATCCGTTTCATTTCGGCCAAGAAGGATGAACCGTCCTGGATGCTGGAATGGCGTCTGGAAGCCTATCGCCGTTGGCTGACGCTTGACGAGCCGACCTGGGCGCGCGTCCACTATCCCAAGATCGATTTCCAGGACATCTACTTCTACGCGGCGCCCAAGAGCACGCCCGGCCCGACCTCGCTCAGCGATGTCGATCCCGAACTCTTGAAGGTCTACGAGAAGCTCGGTATTCCGCTGCGCGAGCAGGAAATCCTCGCCGGCGTGCAGAAGACCGACGCCTCGGAACTCGAGGAAGTCAGCGACAATGTCTACAAATCGGGCCGCGTCGCCGTCGACGCCGTGTTCGATTCCGTTTCCGTCGTCACCACCTTCAAGAAGGAGCTGGCGCAGGCCGGCGTCATCTTCTGCTCGATCTCGGAAGCCATCCGCGAGCATCCCGAACTGGTGAAGAAGTATCTCGGCTCGGTTGTGCCGACCTCCGATAATTATTACGCCACGCTGAATTCGGCCGTGTTCACCGACGGCTCGTTCGTCTTCGTGCCCAAGGGCGTGCGCTGCCCGATGGAGCTGTCGACCTATTTCCGCATGAACGAGAAGAACACCGGCCAGTTCGAGCGCACGCTGATCATCGCCGAGGAGGGGGCTTACGTCTCCTATCTCGAAGGCTGCACGGCGCCGCAGCGCGATGAGAACCAGCTGCATGCCGCCGTCGTCGAACTGGTGGCGCTCGACGATGCCGAGATCAAATATTCGACGGTGCAGAACTGGTATCCCGGCGACGCCGAGGGCAAGGGTGGCATCTACAATTTCGTCACCAAGCGCGGCGACTGCCGTGGCGATCGCTCGAAGATCTCGTGGACGCAGGTCGAGACCGGCTCGGCGATCACCTGGAAATATCCGAGCTGCATCCTGCGCGGCGACGATTCCTCGGGCGAGTTCTATTCGATCGCTGTCTCGAACGGTTATCAGCAGGTCGACAGCGGCACCAAGATGATCCACCTCGGCAAGAACACGTCGAGCCGCATCATCTCCAAGGGCATCGCCGCCGGCTTCTCGCAGAACACCTATCGCGGCCAGGTCTCGGCGCACCGCAAGGCGACCAACGCCCGCAACTTCACCAACTGCGATTCCCTGCTGATCGGCGACCAGTGCGGCGCGCACACCGTGCCCTACATGGAAGCCAAGAATTCGACGGCGCAGTTCGAGCACGAAGCGACGACGTCGAAGATTTCCGAGGACCAGAAGTTCTACGTCATGCAGCGCGGTATCCCTGAAGAGGAGGCGATCGCGCTGATCGTCAACGGCTTCGTCAAGGACGTCATCCAGCAACTGCCGATGGAATTCGCTGTCGAGGCGCAGAAGCTGATCGGTATCTCGCTTGAGGGCTCGGTCGGCTGACCGGACAGATATTCAGGAAACGAAAAAATGCTTGAAATCAGAAACCTGCACGCCCGCATCGTCGATGACGGCACCGAAATCATCCGCGGTCTGAACCTGACGGTGAAAGCCGGCGAGGTTGCCGCGATCATGGGGCCGAACGGCTCGGGCAAATCGACGCTGTCCTACATCCTCGCCGGTCGCGAGGACTATGAGGTGACCGAGGGCGACATCCTCTACAACGGCCAGTCGATCCTCGAAATGGATCCGGCCGAGCGCGCCACGTCAGGCATCTTCCTCGCCTTCCAGTATCCGATGGAGATACCGGGCGTCGCCACCATGGAATTCCTGAAAGTGGCGATGAACGAGCAGCGCAAGGCGCGCGGCGAGGAGCCGCTGAAGATCCCGGAATTTTTGAAGCGCGTGAAGGAAGCCGCCGCCTCGCTCAGCATGGAGATGGCGATGCTGAAGCGGCCGCTTAATGTCGGCTTTTCCGGCGGCGAGAAGAAGCGGGCGGAGATCCTGCAGATGAAATTGCTGGAGCCGAAATTGTGCGTGCTCGACGAGACCGATTCCGGCCTCGACATCGATGCGCTGAAGATCGTTTCCGACGGCGTCAACGCGCTGCGCGCGCCGGACCGGGCGTTCCTGGTCATCACCCACTACCAGCGCCTGCTTGAGCACATCGTGCCCGACACCGTGCACGTGCTCTACAAGGGCCAGGTTATCAAGTCGGGCGACAAGTCGCTGGCGCTTGACCTGGAAGCCAACGGCTACGCCGGCGTGATCGGCGAAGCCGCGTGAGATGCCAGAGGTAATACCGATGAACATGCACACACAGCCCCAGCGGACACCGGCCGAAACAGCGTTGATCGACGCGTTCGGCGACCGGCTGTCGCTGCTGCCGGGTGACGGCGCGGTGATGCTGAAGCGCGACGACGCCATCGAGACGATCAAGCACGGCCTGCCGACGCGGCGTGTCGAATCCTGGCATTACACCGACCTCCGCCGGTTGCTGAATACCGTGCCGGACTTCGACCCTGCCGCCATGGCCAAGGCCATTGCGCCGATCGTTGACGGTTCCACTGTGGTGTCGATCCTGAACGGCAAGTCCGACCCCAAAGTGCCGGTTCTTGAAGGCGTCTCTTTCCAGCGCCTGTCGGAAAAGCTGGTCGACGGCAGCGCAGCAGCTGGGCTCGATCCCTATGGCAGCGACGACGCCATCGGCGCGCTGAACACGGCTTTCGTCGCCGACGGATATTTTGTCGACATCGCCGATGGCGTGGAACTCGAAAAGCCGGTCGAGCTGCAGAACCTGCAGGCCGGCGGCCAGACCCATGTGCGCCTGCCAGTGCGCGTCGGCGCCGGCGCCAAGGCCGTCATCGTCGAACGGCAGACGGGTGACGGCGCTGCCCTGGGCAGCTCGGTCAGCCAGCTCGTGCTCGGCGAAGGCGCCGAGGTGACGTGGCTGATCGTCCAGGAACAGCCGGAAACGGCGACGCATCTGGCGCAGTTCAAGGCCCATATCGGCAAAAATGCCAAGCTGACGCTGTTCGTCATGAACGCCGGCGGCAGACTGGTGCGCCAGGAGATCATGGTCAGGACGACTGGCGAAGGCGCCGATTTCAAGCTGCGCGGCATCAACCTTTTGGCCGGCGACACCCACACCGACGTGACCATGGTTCTCGACCACGCCGTGCCGCACACGACCTCGACGGAGATCATCCGCAACGTGGTGACGGGCAAGGCGCGCGGCGTGTTTCAGGGTCGCATCAACGTCCATCAATATGCGCAGAAGACCAACGCCAAGATGGCATGCAACACGCTGTTGCTGTCGGACGACGGCGAGTTCTCGACCAAGCCGGAGCTTGAAATCTTCGCCGACGACGTGATTTGCGGCCATGGCGCGACGGTCACCGAGATCGACCACGATCATCTGTTCTACCTGATGGCGCGCGGCGTCGACGAGAAAAGCGCGCGGGGGCTGCTCGTGAAGGCCTTCGTCGCCGAGGTGATCGAGGAACTGGACGACGAGGCGATCGTCGAAGCGCTGGAAGCGCGGCTCGACGGCTGGTTCCTGGCACACGGGTGACCTGATGAACGCACCGGGCAAGATCGGAGATTTCTACGACGTCGAAGCGATCCGCCGCGATTTCCCGATCCTGTCGCGGGAAGTCTATGGCAAGAAGCTGGTCTATCTCGACAATGGCGCCTCGGCACAGAAGCCGCAGGTGGTGCTCGACGCTATCCAGTACGCCTACAGCCAGGAATACGCCAACGTCCATCGCGGCCTGCATTTCCTGTCCAACGCCGCGACCGACGCCTACGAAAAGGCGCGCGAAACGGTACGCCGTTTCCTCAACGCGCCAAGCACCGACAACATCATCTTCACCTCGAACACGACCTCGGCCATCAACACCGTGGCCTATGGCTATGGCATGCCCAACATCGGCGAGGGCGACGAGATCGTGCTGTCGATCATGGAGCACCACTCCAACATCGTTCCCTGGCATTTTATCCGCGAGCGGCAGGGCGCCAAGCTGGTCTGGGTGCCGGTCGACGATCTCGGCGTCTTCCACATCGAGGAATTCGAAAAACGGCTGACCGACCGCACCAAACTGGTCGCCGTCACGCAGATGTCGAATGCGCTGGGCACGGTGACGCCGATCAAGGAAATCGTGCGCATCGCGCATGCGCGTGGAATTCCCGTCCTCGTCGACGGCAGCCAGAGCGCCGTGCATATGCCGATCGATGTGCAGGATCTCGACTGCGACTTCTTCGTCTTCACCGGGCACAAGGTTTATGGCCCTTCGGGCATCGGCGTGCTCTACGGCAAGAAGGACATTCTCCAGGGCATGCGCCCCTTCATGGGCGGTGGCGAGATGATCGAGGAGGTGACGGAAGACATCGTCACCTACAACGAGCCGCCGCATCGTTTCGAAGCCGGCACGCCGCCGATCGTGCAGGCGATCGGACTGGGTGCCGCGCTCGACTATATGGAAACGATCGGCCGCGAGCGCATCGCCGCGCATGAGGAAGACCTCAAGACTTATGCGCATGAGCGGCTACGCGCCATCAATTCGCTGCGCATCTTCGGCGATGCGCCCGGCAAGGGAGCCATCATCTCGTTCGAACTGCAAGGCATTCATGCGCACGACGTGTCGATGGTGATAGACAGGCAGGGCGTTGCTGTCCGCGCGGGCACCCATTGCGCCCAGCCGCTGTTGAAACGTTTTGGCGTAACCTCCACATGCAGGGCATCGTTCGGCATGTATAATACCAGGGCCGAAGTCGACGCTTTGGCCGAGGCGCTTGAAAAAGCGCGCAAATTCTTCGGATGACGATTTTTTTGGGTGACGACCATGGATGATGCAAGCATCGCTGCCGAGACCACTCCGGAAACCGCGCCCAATGCGCTGGTTTCGGGATCGGCCATCCCAGCCGACGAACTGGCGCGGTTGACCGACGACATCGTATCGGCGCTGAAGACCGTCTACGATCCGGAAATCCCGGCCGATATCTACGAGCTCGGCCTCATCTACAAGATCGACATCGAGGACAATCGCTCGGTCAAGATCGACATGACGCTGACCGCTCCCGGCTGCCCTGTCGCCGGCGAAATGCCCGGCTGGGTCGAAAATGCCGTCGGCGCCGTCGAAGGCGTGTCCGGCGTCGAGGTCAACATGACCTTCGACCCGCCCTGGTCTGCCGACCGCATGTCGGAAGAGGCGCAGGTGGCGGTGGGCTGGTACTAGCGTCAAGCCTGGCACACTTGCGCCAGGGATAAAACTTCACCATTTTAGGTGAGGAATCATTCGGCAGGCCTTGAACCTGCATGGAATGGAAGGAAAAAGAATGGGACGCTTCGCCGTCATCACCATGACCGAAAAGGCCGCCGACCGGGTGCGCGAGATCGTCGCCACCCGCGACAACGCGCATGGCATCCGCCTCGGCATCAAGAAGGGCGGCTGCGCCGGCATGGAATATACGGTCGATCTGGTGACCGAGCCCAACACCAAGGACGACCATATCGAGCGCGACGGCGCTCATGTCTATGTCGCGCCCGAGGCTGCGCTATTCCTGTTCGGCACCGAGATGGATTTCGAGCAGACGACGCTGCGCACCGGCTTCACCTTCCACAACCCGAACCAGAGCTCGGCCTGCGGCTGCGGCGAATCCGTCGAACTGAAGCCGGCCGACCTGAAGGCACTGGCAGAGGCACGCGCTTCGGCCTGATTTTTTCCTTCGCCCCCGGAGAAAGTGTCACGAAGTGACGGATGAGGGGCAGCGCCAGCCTCTCCAGAGTTAGCTCCGCTCAGCCTGCCGGCGTACGTCGTTAGAAAATCCAAGCAATTGGCTTTTCGTTCGCTGCGGATCACTCCTCACCTCCCCGTAAACGGGGCGAAGAAACTCACTCCACCCACATGCCCGTCCGCTTGTGCCAATCGGCGATCGATTCCTCGGGATAGACGTCGAAGACCTTGTCGCGCTTGCCAACCACCGGCTCCACCCAGTTCGCTTTGTATTTCAGCATCAGGTGCACTCGGCTCGGCGGAATGGGTAAATCGCTGTCGATCGCTGAGGCGAAGGGGTGCACCAGTTCCGGCCATGTCGGATCGTAGAGCCAAAGGGCTGAGCCGCATTTCTTGCAGAAATTGCGCTCGCCGGTTGAGATTTCGCAATGCGGATGCTCGTCGTCCTCGATCTCCGCCCGAAAGACGCCGAGGCTGCGCTTGCCCCTGATGTTCAGTGTCTCGTTGTCGGCACCGAGATTGATGGCAAACCCGCCGCCGCCCTGCTGCTTGCGGCAGATCGAACAGTAGCACAGCATGAATGGCGCCGGCGTGTGGCTTTCCACCTCGAAACGCACGGCATTGCAGCGACAGGACCCTTTCAGCAGAAGCGGCATGGCGGGAAAACTCCGATACCTCTCTCAACCTGTCAGCATGATTTTGGTTGCGGCGATGACAAGGCCAGATGCCGGTGACATGATCGCGGCATGGACAATGAACGCATCGCCGAACTGTTCGAGGGTCTCGGCCCTGTCAGCATCCGCAAACTGTTCGGCGGCAAGGGCATCTATTTCGACGGCGTCATCGTCGCCATCGTGCTGCGCGGCGAATTGCTGTTGAAAGCCGACGAGCAAAGCGCCCCCGAGTTCGAGGCCGCCGGCTGCACGCAATGGACCTATACCGGCTCGCGCCACGGCAAGCTGGTCGCCATGCCCTACTGGAGCGTTCCCGACAGCGCTTTCGATGATCCCGACGAGATGACGGCCTGGGCACGCCGGGCCTATGAGGCGGGGCGAAGGGCGGGGAAGTGAATGCCAACCTTGGCACAGCGGAGGGACAGCACCCCCCTCTGTCCCGACGACCTTGGAGGCCGTGCCCTACAACACCTTCGCAATCCTTGCCGCCAACCTTGCATTGTTTTCCACCAGCGCGATGTTGGTCTTCAGGCTCCTGCCGCCGGTCAGTTCGAGGATCTTTCCCAGCAGAAACGGCGTCACCGCCTTGCCGGTGACATGTTGTGCCTCGGCGGCCTTCTGCGCGGCGTCGATATAGCCCGCCATCTCTTCAGCCGGGATTTCCTGGTTTTCCGGCACAGGATTGGCAATCAGCATGCCGCCGGCGAGTCCTAGTGCCGCCCTCGTCTGGTAGAAATGCGCGATCTCTTCCGGCTCGTGCAAGGTCAGTGGCGCGCGGAACGGCGATTGCCTGGACCAGAAGGCCGGCATCGTCTCGCAGCCATGGCCGATCACCGGCACGCCGCGCGTCTCCAGCACTTCCAGCGTCTTTTCGATGTCGAGGATGGCCTTGGCGCCGGCCGAGACGACAATCACCGGGGTGCGCGCCAGCTCGTCGAGATCGGCGGAAATGTCAAAGCTCTTTTCGGCGCCCTTGTGCACACCGCCGATACCGCCGGTGGCGAACACTTTTATGCCGACCATATGCGCCGCGATCATGGTGGCGGCGACCGTGGTGCCACCGGTGCGCCCTTGCGCCACGGCAAAACCGAGATCGGCGCGCGACAGCTTCATCGCGTCGCCCGTCATCGCCAGCGATTCGCGCTCGCCGTCCGAAAGCCCGATCTTGATGCGGCCGCCAACCACGGCGATCGTCGCCGGCACGGCGCCGCCATCGCTGATGATCTTTTCGACATCGGCCGCCATGGCGCCATTGTCGGGGTAGGGCATGCCATGGGTGATGATGGTGCTTTCCAGCGCCACCACCGGCCGGCCGTCGGCCAGGGCCTGCGCCACCGGCGCGTGGATGTCGATGAAGGGGCGGGCGGTCTCAGGGGTCATGAAGGTCTCCTATCCGGAATGCGGCGCGTCCGTCGGACGCTCGGCAACATCGCGGCACTATGAATTCGCCGGTCTCATGCCACTTCCCTGGCATCCGGCACAAGAGCCAACGCTTCCGCGAAGCTCGCCGCGGTGAACTCCGGAACGGCGGCGGCGCTTTCGATGGCAAGCGTCGCCCCGGCAATGCCTTCGCGCAGAGCTGCCCGCAGCGGCAGTCCGCGCAGCAAGGCAGCGACCGTTGCGCCCGCCAGCGCATCGCCGGCGCCGGTGACGTCGGCGACCTTTCTTGGTGGCGGCGGCAGGATAGAGAAGGCGCCGGCTTCATCGAAGCCCAGCATGGGCCCGCCGCCTGCCGTCACCACGCCGCTGACGAGGCCGCTGCATCGCAACCCGTCGACGACCTCGCGCTCCGTGGCATTCGCGGCGACGCCGGCCAGCGCCATGGCCTCGCGCCGGTTCATGAAGACCAGCGAAAGCTCCTTCAGCACCGGTAGCAACCGCACCACCTTGGCCGGCGAAATGGCAATCGCGAAAACCGGCTTGCCCGCGGCGAGCGCGACCAGCCGTTCCAGCGCCGTCGTCGGCAGATTGGCATCGCAGAAGACGGCATCTGCGGCGGCGATCACCTCCCGCACCTTGGAGCGCCTGATCTGCTTGGGAAACGCCAGGTCGTAGAGCGCCATGTCGGCAAAGCCGACGATCAGTTCGCCCTCGCTGTCGATCAGCGCCGTGTAGCTCGGCGTCGTGCGGTCGAGGAAGACCGCCGACAGGTCGGTAATGCCTGCCCCGGCAATGGCTCGCGAAACGGTGTCGGCAGCGGCATCGCCGCCGCGAACCGACATCAGCGACGCGGAGACGCCGCGCCGCACGGCACTGCGCAAGGCGTTGAAGACGCCGCCGCCGACATCCTCGCGCATTGTGCCCGGATTGGAGGCGGCGGGCACGTAGGCTCCGGACACCTGGCCGCGCCGGTCGATATGGGCGCCGCCTACGGCCAGTATTTTCGCGGATTTCAGCATGCCGGCGATATGACCTTTGTTATTCCAGCCGCACAAGCGCTAGGCTGTGCGACCGAGCTTCGCATGCAAGGCGGCGATTCGGCAGGTCGAAACAACCGAGCCGTCTGGCCCAACGTGCGGTGCATTCCTGATCGAATCCTTGGACAAAAAAAGAACAAATCCGGATATTGCTTGTTTTTCAGTTATTTGGTCCCTCTTGCCAAATGAGAACAAAAAAGGTACAAATAGGCAGGGATTACGGATTGTCCGGCCTTCATTGACGACCAAGGGGTGATGTATCATGGCTCAGAATTCTTTGCGGCTGGTAGAGGACAAGGCAGTGGACAAATCAAAGGCTCTGGATGCGGCGCTGTCGCAGATCGAGCGGGCTTTCGGCAAGGGCTCGATCATGCGGCTCGGCGCCAACGAGCAGGTCGTCGAGATCGAAACGGTGCCGACCGGCTCGCTTGGCCTCGACATCGCGCTTGGCGTCGGTGGCCTGCCGCGCGGCCGCATCATCGAGATCTACGGGCCGGAAAGCTCGGGCAAGACGACGCTGGCCCTGCACACCGTGGCCGAAGCCCAGAAGAAGGGCGGCATCTGCGCTTTCGTCGATGCCGAGCACGCGCTTGATCCGGTCTATGCCCGCAAGCTTGGCGTCGACCTCGAAAACCTGCTGATTTCGCAGCCCGACACTGGTGAGCAGGCGCTGGAAATCTGCGACACGCTGGTGCGCTCCGGCGCCATCGACGTGCTGGTGGTCGATTCGGTCGCGGCGCTCACGCCACGCGCCGAAATCGAAGGCGAGATGGGCGATTCGCTGCCCGGCCTGCAGGCCCGCCTGATGAGCCAGGCGCTGCGCAAGCTGACCGCCTCGATCTCGCGCTCCAACACCATGGTCATCTTCATCAACCAGATCCGCATGAAGATCGGCGTCATGTTCGGTTCGCCCGAGACGACGACCGGCGGCAACGCGCTGAAATTCTACGCATCGGTGCGCCTCGACATCCGCCGCATCGGCTCGGTCAAGGACCGCGACGAAGTCGTCGGCAACCAGACCCGCGTCAAGGTGGTCAAGAACAAGCTGGCGCCGCCCTTCAAGGTGGTCGAGTTCGACATCATGTATGGTGAAGGCGTGTCCAAGACCGGCGAACTGGTCGATCTCGGCGTCAAGGCCGGCGTGGTCGAGAAGTCGGGCGCCTGGTTCTCCTACAATTCGCAGCGTCTCGGCCAAGGCCGCGAGAATGCCAAACTGTTCCTGCGCGACAATCCCGACACCGCACGCGAGATCGAGCTGGCGCTCCGACAGAATGCCGGGCTGATCGCCGAAAAGTTCCTTGAGAATGGCGGCTCCGAAGGTGGCGACGACGGGTTCGAGGAGGAATCCGGCGCGATGTGACAACTCGCGAGGTCGGCCGGAGTTCGGCCATAATCGCATTCTATTATCTCGGGCTTAAGTAATCGAGTTCCGCGTTAATGCGTTTTGAAACCGCCGGCCCAGTGCCGGCGGTTTTGCGTTTCGGCGGCGAAAACAGGCCGGTTCGAACGGCCGGCAAAGGCCGTGGATTGGACCAATTCCGTGTTTCTGGACAGGGTGAAGCGCGGCGGCTAAAAGGCCAAGTCCTAATCTTCTAAAACGCAGAACCCATTTCCGCCGGTTTGCCGGCGGCCCTTCCGAAAAGGCAGCATTCATGAGTGGCGTGAACGAAATCCGGTCGACATTTCTCGACTACTTCCGCAAGGAGGGTCACGAGATCGTCGCGTCGAGTCCGCTGGTGCCGCGCAACGACCCGACGCTGATGTTCACCAACGCCGGCATGGTACAGTTCAAGAACGTCTTCACCGGCCTGGAGAAGCGGCCCTATTCGCGCGCCTCGACCGCCCAGAAGAGCGTTCGCGCCGGCGGCAAGCACAACGATCTCGACAATGTCGGCTACACCGCGCGTCATCTGACCTTCTTCGAGATGCTCGGCAACTTCTCCTTCGGCGACTATTTCAAGGAGCGCGCCATCGAGCTTGCCTGGAACCTGATCACCAGGGAATTCGGGCTGAGCAAGGACAAGCTGCTGGTCACCGTCTATCACACGGATGACGAGGCGGCCGGCTTCTGGAAGAAGATCGCCGGTTTTTCCGACGACCGCATCATTCGCATCGCGACCTCGGACAATTTCTGGGCGATGGGCGACACCGGACCTTGCGGGCCGTGCTCGGAGATCTTCATCGACCGCGGCGAGCACATCTGGGGCGGCCCTCCCGGCAGCCCGGAGGAGGATGGCGACCGTTTCCTGGAATTCTGGAACCTGGTGTTCATGCAGTATGAACAGGTGACGAAGGAGGAGCGCATCGACCTGCCGCGCCCCTCGATCGACACCGGCATGGGCCTGGAGCGCATGGCGTCCATCCTGCAAGGGGTGGAAAGCGTCTTCGAGACCGATCTGTTCCGTCACCTGATCGACGCGGCCTCGTCCGCGATCGGGCATGGTCCCGACAAGGAGACGGTCGCCTCCTACCGGGTCATTGCCGATCATCTGCGCTCGTCCTCCTTCCTGGTCGCCGATGGCGTGCTGCCCTCGAACGAAGGCAGGGGCTACGTCCTGCGCCGCATCATGCGCCGCGCCATGCGCCATGCACAGCTGCTCGGTGCCAACGAACCGCTGATGTGGAAGCTGGTGCCGGCGCTGGTGCGCGAAATGGGCCAGGCCTATCCGGAGCTGCTGCGCGGCGAACAATTGATCACCGAGACGCTGAAGCTCGAGGAGACCAGGTTTCGCAAGACGCTGGTGCGCGGCCTCGGCCTGCTTTCCGAGGCGACCGAAACGCTGCATGCCGGCGACATGCTGGATGGCGAGACGGCCTTCAAGCTCTACGACACCTATGGCTTCCCGCTCGACCTGACGCAGGACGCACTGCGCCAGCGCAGCATCTCGGTCGATCTTGCCGGCTTCACCAACGCGATGGAGCAGCAGAAGGCCGAGGCGCGCAAGCATTGGGCCGGGTCCGGCGACGCCGCCACCGAGACCATCTGGTTCTCGGTGCGCGAGAAGGCGGGCGCCACCGAGTTCCTCGGCTATGAGACTGAAGCTGCGGAAGGCATCATCCAGGCGCTTGTCCGGGACGGCAAGGCTGTCGACGGCGCCGGCAAGGGCGACGCGGTGGCGATCGTCGTCAACCAGACGCCGTTCTATGCCGAGTCCGGCGGCCAGATGGGCGACACCGGCGTCATCTCCGGCGAGGGGTTCTCGATCGAGGTTTCGGATACGCAGAAGAAGGCCGACGGGCTGTTCGTGCATATCGGCAAGGTGGCCAGCGGCACCGTCAAGACGGGCGCGGCTGTCGAGCTGAAGGTCGATCATGCAAGGCGCTCGAGGCTGCGCGCCAACCATTCCGCGACGCATCTGATCCATGAGGCGCTGCGCGAAGTGCTGGGCAGCCATGTCGCGCAGAAGGGCTCGCTGGTCGCGCCCGAGCGCCTGCGCTTTGACATCTCGCACAACAAGCCGATTTCGGCCGAAGACCTCGAAGAGGTCGAGCGCATGGCCAACGAGATCGTCGTCCAGAACGGCCCGGTGACCACGCGCCTGATGTCGGTCGACGATGCCATCGCCGAGGGCGCCATGGCGCTGTTTGGCGAAAAGTACGGCGACGAAGTGCGCGTCGTGTCGATGGGCACCGGCCTGCACGGCGCCAAGGCGAACCGGCCCTATTCGGTCGAGCTCTGCGGTGGCACCCATGTCCGCGCGACCGGCGATATCGGCCTCGTGCGTGTCGTATCGGACAGCGCGGTCGCCGCCGGCGTGCGCCGCATCGAGGCATTGACGGGCGAAGCCGCGCGCAAACATCTCGACGAGCAGGACAGGCGTTTGAAGGCGACGGCAGCCGTGTTGAAGATTTCGCCGGCCGATGTACCGGCGCGCGTCGAGACGCTGCTCGAAGAGCGCAAGAAGCTCGAAAAGGAACTGACCGAAGCGCGCAAGAAGCTGGCATTGGGCGGCGGATCGTCTGCCGATGCTCCAGCCGCCAATGAGACGGTGGCCGGTGTCGGCTTCCTCGGCAAGACGGTCTCAGGTGTCTCACCGAAGGACCTGAAGCCGCTGGCCGATGCCGGCAAGACGTCGCTCGGCTCCGGCGTCGTCGTCTTCGTCGGCTCCGGTGAGGACAACAAGGCCAGCGTCGTCGTCGCCGTCACCGACGACCTCGTCGGCCGCTTCAGCGCCGTCGACCTTGTCCGTGTGGCCTCCGCAGCACTCGGCGGGCAGGGCGGCGGCGGACGGCCCGACATGGCCCAGGCCGGCGGCCCCGACGCTTCCAAGGCCGATGATGCGATTGCTGCGGTAAGGGCGGCACTCGAAGCGGCGTAGGCGAGTGGACTGAATTTAAAGCAACGGTTGGAGGGACAGCGGACGTCACTTATCAGCCGATTTTTTCAGTCCGCACGAAGCTCGGCCGAGCCGCAATGCGCGCATACCAGTCCCGGATATCAGGGAACTCGGCCAGCAGATTTCGCCCCTCGGCGACCTTGACGAAATAACCGATGATCGGTGCGGCATGCAGGTCGGCCAGCGTCAGCTGGTCGCCCAGCAGCCACGGTCCCGGCGCTTTCAGCGCGGACAGCGTCCGAAGCGCTTTGCTCGCCTGAGCAAGGCCGCCGGCGATCAACGCCTCATCCGGCTGAGCCTTCTCCAGCCGCTCGACGGCGACATCCCAGACCATCGATCTGTAGGCATAGGCATCGAGCATGCCGATGATCTGGTTCATGGTTGCGCGGCCACGAGGCTCCGTCGCTTGCAGCGCTGGCCCGTCGAACGCCTCGTCAACATATCTGGCAATCGCGCTCGTCTCGAACAGCCGGAATCCGTCATGCTCGAAGGCCGGGATGCGGCCGAACGGATGATGTTCGAAATACCAGGCGGGAATCCCGTCGGCGGCAAAGACATCGACTGGCACAAGCTCGTAGTCGATGCCTTTTTCCTCAAGCACGAGGCGGACGATGCGCACATAGACGCTATAGTCCGCCCCGTAGACGATGGGCTTGCTCGACGATGTGGTGTTGACGCTATGATCGATGCGGGCGACGCTCTATTCTTTTATCTTCACAACGGGCTTGCCATCTTCGATGACGAGCGTGATCTTGCCTCCAAGCTCCGCCGGAGCGGGAGCGACATTGGCAGCTTGCACCTCAAACTTCGGCATGGAGTCCAAGAGCTCTTTGCCCTTGGTACTCTTTAGCCGTTCTTGCTGATCGAACCACATAGCCATTTACATCTACCTATTTTCGCAAATCCAGCTCATCCACGGAAGACAGATTTGCACTTCGACACGCCTCAAGTCTTTGTCGTTAACTCAGTGCTGTCGCGCACGAGATCAATATCGAGCGAAGCCTTTGGACGACATGCCTACGCCATCGCTTTCTGCAAATTCTCGTCGATCTTGTCGAGGAAACCGGTGGTCGACAGCCAGGGCTGGTCGGGGCCGATCAGCAGCGACAGGTCCTTGGTCATGAAGCCGGACTCGACCGTCTGGATACAGACCTTTTCCAGCGTGTCGGCAAAGCGCTTCAGCTCGGCATTGTCGTCGAGCTTGGCGCGGTGGGCGAGCCCCCGCGTCCAGGCGAAGATCGAGGCGATCGAATTGGTCGAGGTTTCCTCGCCCTTCTGGTGCTGGCGATAGTGGCGGGTAACGGTGCCGTGCGCGGCTTCGGCTTCCACCGTCTTGCCGTCCGGCGTCATCAGCACCGAGGTCATCAGGCCGAGCGAGCCAAAACCCTGGGCCACCGTGTCGGACTGGACGTCGCCGTCATAGTTCTTGCAGGCCCAGACATAGCCGCCCGACCATTTCAGGGCGGAGGCAACCATGTCGTCGATCAGGCGGTGTTCGTACCACAGCTTCTTCGCCTTGAACTCGGCCTCGAATTCAGCCTCGTAGACTTCCTGGAAGATGTCCTTGAAGCGGCCGTCATAGGCCTTGAGGATGGTGTTCTTGGTCGACAGATAGACCGGATAATTGCGCAGCAGGCCATAGTTCAGCGAGGCGCGGGCAAACTCGCGGATGGACTCGTCCAGATTGTACATGGCCATAGCGACACCGGCGCCGGGCGCATCATACACGTCGTGCTCGATCACCTTGCCGTCCTCGCCGACGAACTTGATCGTCAGCTTGCCCTTGCCGGGAAAGCGGAAATCGGTGGCGCGGTACTGGTCACCGAAAGCGTGACGGCCGACGATGATCGGCTTGGTCCAGCCGGGCACCAGGCGCGGCACGTTCTTCATGATGATCGGCTCGCGGAAGATCGTGCCGCCAAGGATGTTGCGGATAGTGCCGTTCGGCGACTTCCACATCTTCTTCAGCTTGAACTCCTCGACGCGCTGCTCGTCGGGCGTGATCGTCGCGCATTTCACGCCGACGCCGTATTTCTTGATGGCGTTGGCCGAATCGATCGTCACCTGGTCGTTGGTGGCATCGCGATGCTCGATGCCGAGGTCGTAATATTCGAGCTTGAGGTCGAGATAAGGGTGGATCAGCTTGTCCTTGATGAACTGCCAGATGATGCGGGTCATCTCGTCGCCGTCGAGTTCGACGACCGGGTTCGCCACCTTGATCTTCGCCATGGAAAGAATGCCTCGTTCGAAAGTTGATTGATTGCGGGCCGGCCCCGCCAGAATAGGACCTCGCCTATAGCAAAGCGATCCGGACGGTGCAAACTGGGGCAAGGCGAAAGACGCGGGCCATTGCCGTAGTAAGCGGGAACAAAAAAGGCGATGCCTGCACGCCTCTTGGGAAGCTGCCGGCATCGCCTTTGTTTCATGCTGCCGCCGAGGCGGCAGGCGCTTATTGCAACGGTGTACCGCCGGGGCCGGGGAATGCCGTGATCGGCGTGCCGTCGGTTAGGTTGCCGGAAATCATGTTGTTCTTGAACGACTGGACGGCGCCGCTACCAGTGTTGCTGGCTCCGGTGACATTGCCGAATACCACCGATCCGCCGAGAAAGGCGATGGCGCTGCCGTTGCCGCTGGCGGCAGCACCGTTTGCGTTGACGCCGACGCCGGCATTGGCGCTGATCGTGGTGCCTACAATTGTCGCGCGCACCGGCGATGCCGCGGCGATGGATTTGATCGCAACACCGTTGCCGGTATTGCCGCTGACCAGGCTGTTGGTCAGTGTCATGTTCATGGCAACGGTGTTGCCGGTGCCGTCGACAAGAATGCCGCTGCCGCTGTTGGTCACTTCAACACGAGCCGCCACATATTGCAGAGATTTTGGGTGACTGTGCGCAGTACGGTAGGAAGTAGAGTCCCACCATTTTTGTCCGTACGGCTCAGCAATTCGTCCGTCGGCGCACAAGCGGTCCTATCTTCTAGCCTGCGGTCAACGCATCCATAGCGTGCGACCACCTGCTCATTCACGTAATCCTAGGTCCGCTGTGTAAGCCAACGGAGCGGCAGGGGTACATAGGGTTATTTCTCGGTTTGCCGGTCGACCGCTCTTCAAAAAGCCGTATCGATATGGCAGGACGCGGGAACTTCGTAGCGCAATCATCTGGAACATATGGCAGGAACGGACTTTCAGCGTGGCCTCATGACCGCCGGCCCGGCGATCATCCTCGTCGAGCCTCAGCTTGGCGAGAACATCGGCATGGTCGCGCGCGCCATGGCCAATTTCGGTCTGTCGGAGCTGCGCCTCGTCAATCCGCGTGACGGTTGGCCGAGCGAGAAGGCACGCGCGGCGGCGAGCCGCGCCGATCATGTCATCGACGCCGTCACCGTCTTTGACGATCTGGCCTCGGCGCTCGCCGACCTGAACTTCGTCTTCGCCACCACGGCCAGGCAGCGCGACGGCTTCAAATCCGTGCGCGGGCCGGTGGAGGCGGGCAGGATGCTTCGGACCCGTCACGCAATGGGCCAGCGCACCGGCATCCTGTTCGGCCGCGAGCGCTTCGGCCTCTACAATGACGAGGTCGGCCTTGCCGACGAGATCGTCACGTTCCCGGTCGATCCCGATTTCTCGTCGCTCAACATCGCCCAGGCCGCGCTTCTGATGTCCTACGAATGGATGAAGTCCGGCCTGGAAGACGAGACCAAGACCAATTTTTCCGGCCCGGACATGAAGCCGGCAAGCAAGGAGGAATTGCACGGCCTGTTCGCCTATCTCGAAGGCGCACTGGAAGCGCGCGGCTATTTCCGGCCGGCACCGAAGAAGCCGAAAATGATCGACAATCTGCGTGCGGTGCTGACGCGCGCCGGTTTTGCCGAACCGGAGCTGAAGGTGCTGCGCGGCATCATCTCGTCGCTCGACAGGTTTTCGCCGGCGATGCCGCGCGGCGACGGGTCCCCTGGCGATGATCCACGACGCTTGCCCGCGGCCGCCGCGCGGGCCCGCAAGGCGGAAGCGGCGCGCCTTGCCGGCGCCGGCAAGGACGATGACATACCGCCGCTTGGCGGAAAAGGAACCGACAATGACTGAGCGGCCGATCCTGATGTTCGATTCGGGCATCGGCGGGCTCACCGTACTGCGCGAGGCGCGCGTGCTGATGCCCGACCGCCGCTTCATCTATGTCGCCGACGACGCTGCGTTTCCCTATGGCGCCTGGGAAGAGCCGGCGCTGAGGGTGCATATCCTTGAATTGTTCGGCAAACTGCTTGAGCGGTTTGCGCCGGCCATTTCGGTCATCGCCTGCAACACCGCCTCGACGTTGGTGATCGACGCGCTGCGCGACAGATTTCCCGAGCATCCTTTTGTCGGCATGGTGCCTGCGATCAAGCCGGCGGCGGAACGCACGCGCTCAGGGCTGGTTTCGGTGCTGGCGACGCCTGGCACCGTCAAGCGCCAGTACACGCGCGACCTGATCAGCAAATGGGCGCAGAAATGCCATGTCCGCCTGGTCGGCAGCGACAGGCTGGCGGGACTGGCCGAGATCTACATGCGTGAGGGCTTCGTCGATGAGGAGGCCGTGCGCGCCGAGATCACGCCATGCTTCGTCGAACGTGATGCGCTGCGTACGGATATCGTCGTGCTCGCCTGCACACACTACCCCTTTCTGGCCAATCGTATGCGCAAGACGGCGCCTTGGCCGGTCGACTGGCTCGACCCCGCCGAAGCGATCGCGCGCCGGGCGCTGTCGCTTCTCGCCGACATCGATCCGAGCGGTCGTGGCGAGATGTTGCCTGAAGGGCCCGACCTTGCCGTCTTCACATCGAAAAGAGCCGATTTCCCCACCCGCCGCCTGATGCAGGGGTTCGGGTTGGCGATGTCGTGATTGCGAAGCGGAACATCACGGCAGTCGTTGCGTTTTTCTCCTGATGCCAACGGGAGAAAGAGCCATGCCAGCCACCTCGAAAGCCCAGCAGAAAGCCGCCGGCGCGGCTCTGTCGGCCAAGCGCGGCGAGACCAAGAAGAGCGAACTCCAGGGCGCTTCCAAGGGAATGTACGAATCGATGAGCGAAAAGCAGCTCGAGGAATTCGCCGAGACGAAGCGCAAGGGCCTGCCGGAGAAGAAGTCGAAAGGCTAGAGTGCGGTCCGCCGTTCAAGGGAAACGCCGAAGAACACGAGCCGGAATCAAACGCCCGCGGCCAAACCGGGGCTTTGAAGTGATGTCGGCCGCCTGAGACCGGATTGCAGCCTACCAGCGCCCTCTGCACTGCTTGATCTTGTAGCGGATGACCTTCTTGTGGCCGTGCCGCCAGATAATTTTCTTCTTGATCACGATGCGGCAAGCCTGGTGGTGCCGGTGCCCTTGCCAATGCCTGGCCTCAGCCGGCTCCGGTGTCATGACCGCCATGGATCCCGCCAACACAGCGGCTCCTGTCAGGGTAAGGAAGAATTTCTTCATGCGAATGTAGCTCCTCTGCTCCGGTCCCTTCCTGATGCCGCTGGCGCAACCTCCCGCCACATCCGGCACTGTACTCAACCCAGAGACGCTATATCGTCGCCATGGCCTACGCCAGCCACAAGCTTGACACCGGTTAAATCTCCGTTTAATCAGCGCGCCAACACCGGGCCGCAATGCCCGGTGGTTTTCTTTATGTGCGCAAGATGCGTGGAAATCCAATTCTACTATCTTGTTTGAACTGACGTGTCCCGTGGGTTTTCCGCCGCGTTGCGTGGGAAAACCCTGTCAGGTCTCGAAAACGGAGGCCAGAGGAGGGCGCGTTTCCTTCACCCGGACCATGAGGTTCCGGGTGTGTTGTTTTGAAAAGGGAATGCGATGAGCAAGCGCGAATCCGCGAAGTACAAGATCGACCGCCGTCTCGGCGAAAACATCTGGGGCCGCCCGAAGTCCCCGGTCAACAAGCGTGAATACGGCCCCGGCCAGCATGGCCAGCGCCGCAAGGGCAAGCTTTCCGATTTCGGCCTGCAGCTGCGCGCCAAGCAGAAGCTGAAGGGGCACTATGGCGACGTTTCGGAAAAGCAGTTCCGCAAGGTTTATGAAGAGGCTGACCGCCGCAAGGGCGACACCTCGGAGAACCTGATCGGCCTGCTCGAGTCGCGTCTCGACGCGGTCGTCTACCGCGCCAAGTTCGTGCCGACCATTTTCGCCGCCCGTCAGTTCGTCAACCACGGTCACGTCAACGTCAACGGCAAGCGCGTCAACATCGGCTCGTACCGCTGCAAGCCGGGCGATGTCGTCGAAATCCGCGAAAAGTCCAAGCAGCTGGTCATCGTTCTGGAAGCGGTCGGTCTCGCCGAGCGCGACGTGCCGGACTACATCGAAGCCGATCACAACAAGATGGTCGCGACCTTCTCGCGCATCCCCGGCCTGGCGGACGTTCCGTTCGCCGTGCAGATGGAACCGAACCTGGTCGTCGAATTCTATTCGCGCTAAACGAGCGCGTTCTGCGACATCCTGCGAAGGCCGCCCGTCGAGGCGGCCTTTTCTTTGTCGGTCATGTCCGCTAATCCGGCGCTCTGGGCCATTGAAAGCGACATGCCATGAACATGCTTCCAGACATTGAAACGCTCGAACCGGTCGCCGACAGCGAAGGCGGTTTCCATCCGCTGTTCGCCGACGTGCCGTCCCCGGTCGAGTTCAACAAACTGCGCAAGCGGCTGCTGCGGCTGACCCGGCAGGCGATCGAGGATTTCTCGATGGTCAAGCCCGGCCAGCGCTGGCTCGTAGCGCTGTCGGGCGGCAAGGATTCCTACGGCCTGCTCGCGGTGCTGCTCGACCTCAAATGGCGCGGGCTCTTGCCGGTCGATCTTCTGGCCTGCAATCTCGACCAGGGCCAACCGAATTTCCCCAAACATATCCTGCCGGACTATCTCGACAGCCACGGCATTGCGCACCGGATCGAATATCAGGACACCTATTCCGTCGTCACCGACAAGCTGCCGGCGGGCAGCACCTATTGCTCGCTCTGCTCGCGTCTCAGGCGCGGCCATCTCTACCGCATTGCACGCGAGGAGGGGTGCTCGGCGCTGGTGCTCGGCCATCATCGCGAGGACATTCTCGAGACCTTCTTCATGAACCTCTTCCATGGCGGGCGTCTCGCCGCCATGCCGCCAAAACTGCTCAATGACGAAGGCGACGTCATGGTGCTGCGGCCATTGAGCTATTGCGCCGAGGTCGATCTGGAAAAATTCGCTGCCGCCATGCGATTCCCGATCATTCCCTGCGATCTCTGCGGCAGCCAGGAAGGTCTTCAGCGCAACGCCATGAAGGCGATGCTCGAGGACCTGGAAAAGCGCATGCCGGGCCGCAAGGATACGATGCTGCGCGCGCTGTCGAACAGCAGGCCATCGCATCTGCTCGACAGAAAGCTGTTCGATTTCGCTGCCCTCAACGAGACCCTCACCACAAGGCAAGCCGATGACATTTGACGACACCGCGATCGGCTGGCTGGCCGGCATTCTGGCCGAGGCGGCACTTGCCGAGATCATGCCGCGCTTTCGCCGGTTGGGCGATGGCGATGTCAGGCAGAAGACGTCGGCCGCCGACCTGGTGACCGAAGCCGACGTCAATGCCGAGCGGCTGATCACCGCGCGGCTGCGCGAGCGGTATCCCTCAGCGATGGTCGTCGGCGAGGAGGCCTGTTCCGACAATCCAGCGCTTTTAAACGGGTTGGGCTATGCCGATCTGGCCTTCGTCATCGACCCGGTCGACGGTACTTTCAATTTCGCCTCCGGCGTGCCGCTGTTCGGCGTCATGCTGGCGGTCGTGGTCAAGGGCGAGACCGTCGCCGGCATCATCCACGATCCCGTCGGCAAGGACTGGCTGATTGGCGCCAGGGGTGCCGGCAGCCATATCCGGCATGCGCATGGCAGCATCGAGAAGGTGCATGTAGCGGTACCCGCGCCGATCTCGGAGATGACCGGCTCTGTCTCCTGGCAATATATGGCCGAGCCGGAACGGACACGGCTGGCGCGCAACCAGACCAAGATCCTGTCGCAGTTCGCCTATCGCTGCGCCGCGCACGAATATCGCCTGCTGGCGAGCGGCCATGCCCACTTCGTCGTCTACAACAAGCTGATGCCGTGGGACCACCTGGCCGGCGTGCTGATCCATGCCGAGGCCGGCGGCCATGCGGCGCGCTTCGACGGCAGCGCCTATCTGCCCTCGCATCTCGGCGGCGGCCTGCTTGTCGCGCCAGACAAGGAAAGCTGGCACGAATTGCGCCGCGAGCTCTGGGCGCAGTAGGATCGATTGCTGCGTTAGCCGAAAGCAGTACAATCTCGCGCAAATCCGGAGGCTCTCGAATGAAACCTCGGTTTGCATTTGTCGCGGTGGCTCTTGCCGCCGGTCTGTTCGCCAGTTCCCTGGAAGCAAGGTCGCAAGAGCGCAGCTGTCGCAGTACCGATCCCGTCGACACGATAAAGGAGATGTCGGACGCGATCTATGCCTGCTGGAAGCCGCCACCCGGAACCGCGGGCATGTCCCTCACGCTGCGGTTCTCGCTTCGCCGCAACGGCACGCTGATCGGCAAACCTCGCGCCACATATTCCGATCTGGGAACCGATGCCCAGCGCAGCCGGGCCTTCGTGGCATCCATCCTCAGGGCACTCGATGACGCTCTGCCATTGCACTTTTCGGACAGCATGGGCGAAGCAATTGCGGGGCGCATGCTTGCCCCTCGGTTCACGGCAGCCCTTGAAGGTGCGTCCTAATGCAAGTCGGTGATGTGCCCTGAAACGGGCGGGTTCTGTGGCTGGAACATCTTGCCGCGCTCGGCGATGAAGATCATCAGCAGCGCGGCGACCGAGACGCTGCAGAAGCCGGCGGCCAGCGGCGTCACCGTGCCGTTGAAGGCCTGGCCGATCAGCGTGCCGAGAATGCCGCCGAGAAACGTCTGCATGAAACCGAGGATCGACGAAGCCGTGCCGGCCAGTTGGCCGAGCGGCTCCATGGCCAGCGCGTTGAAGTTCGCGCCGAGCGCACCGAATGGAAGCATGGCGCAGGCAAAGAAGGTGATGAACAGCCAGAGCGGCATCTTCATCTCCAGCGAAATCACCAGCCAGGCAAGGCTGATGACCAGGAACAGCAGCAACGCACTCTGCGACAGGCGGCGCATGCCGATGCGGCCGACAAGGCGCGAGTTCAGAAAGTTGGAGAAGGCGAGCACGCCCGCAACCCCAGCAAAGATGACCGGGAACATCTCGCCGACTTTGAAAATGTCGACATAGATCTGCTGCGCCGAAGCGATGAAGCCGAACATGGCGCCGAAAATGAAGGTGCTGGCGAAGGCATAGCAGATCGCAATGCGGTTGGTGAGAACGATACGAAACCCGCCGACAATGGAGTTGAGCGTCAGCGGCCGGCGATGTTCGGGATGCAGCGTTTCAGGAAGGCGCAGCAGCGACCAGGCCGAGACGAGCAGCGCACCGACGGCCATGGTGACGAAGATCCAATGCCAGGTCGCAAACAGCATGATAAATTGGCCGATGCCGGGAGCAATGACCGGTATCGCCATGAACACCATGAAGATCAGCGACATCACCTCGGCCATGCGCCGGCCGTCGAACGTATCGCGCACGATCGAGACCGCGATGACACGAGTGGCGGCTGCACCGATGCCTTGCACGGCCCGGCACAGCAGAAGTGTTTCAAAGCTTGGTGCAACGGCGGCGGCCGCAGCCGCGGCGACATAAATCACCAGCCCGGCGACCAGTGGTGCGCGACGTCCGAAGCGATCCGAGATCGGCCCGAAGAACAGCTGTCCGCCGCCGAAGCCCAGAATGTAGGCCGTTATGACATACTGCCGGTGGTTTTCATTTTCGACGCCGAGCGAGGCGCCGATCTGCTGCAGAGCCGGCAGCATGATATCGATGGCCAACGAGTTCAGCGCCATCAGTGCCGCGCACAGAGCGATGAACTCCCAGCGCGGAATGGGCAGTTTGCTTGCCGATTGCGGCGCTGGTTTTGGCTGGTCCACGGCAAGTCCGATCTTTCAAACGAAAATGCGCCGGCGGGCCGGCGCATTGGCTCGTCCTGGTCCTGGGGTCAGGACATGAAAATTGCCGAGGTGGGGTTGCCCCGGTGCCTGGTGCTCGATGCCCGAAAATCAACGTCGATTTCGGGCATGCACAAAACAGAAATCAGGCGGCGCCTTTGACGCTGACGCCCTTCTCGACGAGGAACGTCTGTAGCTCGCCCGCCTGGAACATCTCGCGCACGATGTCGCAACCGCCGACGAATTCTCCCTTGACGTAGAGCTGAGGGATCGTCGGCCAGTTGGAGTATTCCTTGATGCCCTGGCGCAGTTCAGCCGAGTCCAGGACATTCACGCCTTTGTAGTCGGCGCCGATATAGTCGAGGATCTGGACGACCTGGCCGGAAAATCCGCATTGCGGGAAACCAGGTGTGCCCTTCATGAAAAGGACGACGTCGTTGCCCTTCACTTCATTGTCGATGTAGTCGTTGATGCCGCTCATGGAATATCCTTTCCCGCCTGTGGGAGTCAGGCTCGAAACATACCCTTCAAATAAACCCAACGATTGCTCGAAACAAGACGTTAGCCGCGCCGTGGCTGAAATGGCGCAAAGGATGAGCCGTGTTGGGCCAAGCGCTAAGGTCAGTCGGGAACGCTGGTCTGCAGCGCCAGTGCGTGCAACACGCCGCCCATATTGCCCTTCAGCGCGTCATAGACCATCTGGTGCTGCTGGACGCGGCTCTTGCCGCGAAAGCTCTCGGCCACCACCTCGGCCGCATAGTGGTCGCCGTCGCCGGCGAGATCGCGAATCGTCACCTTGGCGTCCGGAATGCCGTCCTTGATCAGTTTTTCGATGTCGTGGGCATCCATTGCCATGGCAAAATCCTGTTTCGAGCGGCCGGTAGCCGGCCATAAGATGAGAGTCGGGTGAGCCTAAAGCCTTTCCGGTCCGGATTGAAGCCGTTCTGTCCCGCCAACGGCCACATGGCTTCAGAGAAAGACTAGGCCGGTGGGCTTGCTTCATCCTCGGCAACGTCCTCGCGTGTCGAGAAAGCGCGGCCAAGGCTGAAGGCAAGCACATAGAGCGGCGCGTTGAGCAGCAGGCTGACAATGGGGAGATAGCTCGTCATTTGCCAAGCCGGCGAGAAGAACCCTTGGCCATGGCCGTCGCAGATGAGCGACGAGCCGTACTCCCACAACGCGCCCACGACCACCGTGCCGGCGAAAAGCTTGACGCAGGTGACGATGTGCCTTGCCCGTGCCGGATCCGGGAAAAGGCGGCCCCAGAGCACCAGGCAGATGATCGGGACCGCGTAGAGGAGGTTCTGCAGCGCCAGCATCGGGACGGCGCCGTTCGCCGCGGCAAGGAACTCCGCACGTGTTTCCAGCCGCATACAAACCTCGCTCGAGGTTGTCGACAGCAGGAAAAAGACGAACGGTCCCAGGAACCAGAAGAAGAACAGCGACGGCCAGAAAACGACTGCAAGCAGCGCCCGGGCAGCCAGTGTGGTCAACTAGCCTGATCCATGAAGCGCGGGAACCAGCCTTCGTGAGCCGAGGAGAGTTCGCTGACCGGGATTGCCCTGGCGTCGCCAAGCTTCAGCGCGCTGCCGCCTGTGGAGCCGATCCACGGCGCGAAGATGCCAAGCTCGCCCTGCTGCTTGCGAATGGCGTCCCATTCGTCACCATGCGGATCGATCGACAGCGTCAGCAGATAACGGCCCTGATCCTCGCCGAACCAGACCGGGATCGGGTCGGTGCCGACAAGCCCGGGGACGGTGGCGCCGATGCCGGACGCCATCGCCATTTCGGCAAGTGCCACGGCGACACCGCCATCGGAAACGTCGTGCGCCGCCGTGACGATGCCGGAGGCGATGAGCGCGCGCACATGGTCGCCGACGCGCTTTTCATGCTCGAGGTCGACCGGCGGCGGCGGTCCATCCGTGCGGCCGTGTATGTCCCTGAAATAGACCGATTGCCCGAGATGCGTTCCCCAGGACGCCGGCGCGCCGACCAGCAGGATCATTTGGCCCTCGGCCGCAAAGCCGGCCCGCACCATCTTCGACCAATCGGCGATCAGGCCGACGCCGCCGATGGTCGGGGTTGGCAGGATGCCCTGGCCGTTGGTCTCATTGTAGAGCGAGACATTGCCGGAGACGATCGGGAATTCGAGCGCACGACAGGCGTCGCCTATGCCTTTCACAGCACCGACCAGCTGGCCCATGATCTCGGGCCGTTCCGGGTTGCCGAAATTGAGGTTGTCGGTTGCGGCCAGCGGCAGAGCGCCGGTGGCGGTCAAGTTGCGCCAGCATTCGGCCACCGCCTGCTTGCCGCCCTCGTAAGGGTCAGCCTCGCAATAGCGCGGCGTCACGTCGGACGAGAAGGCGAGCGCCTTGGTCGCATGGCCTTCGACCCGCACCACGCCGGCATCGCCGCCTGGAAGCTGCAGCGAATTGCCCTGGATCAGCGTGTCATACTGCTCCCAGACCCAGCGGCGCGAAGACAGGTCGGGACCGCCGAGCAGCTTCAGCAGCGCGTCTGCAACATCGGCTTGCGGAACATCATTGGCGGCCAGCGGCGCCGGCTTCTTCGGTTCGGTCCACGGCCGGTCATATTCCGGAGCCTTGTCGCCAAGATCCTTGATCGGCAGGTTGGCAACCTCGTCGCCCTGGTGCAGCACGCGGAAGCGCAGATCGTCGGTGGTCTTGCCGACGATGGCGAAGTCGAGCCCCCATTTGTGGAAGATCGCCTCGGCTTCCTTTTCCTTTTCCGGGCGCAGCACCATCAGCATGCGCTCCTGGCTTTCCGAAAGCATCATTTCGTAGGCGCTCATGCGCTCTTCGCGCACCGGCACCTTGTCGAGATCGAGCTCGATGCCGAGGTCGCCCTTGGCGCCCATTTCGACCGCCGAGCAGGTGAGGCCGGCCGCACCCATGTCCTGGATGGCGATGACGGCGCCCGAGGCCATCAGTTCGAGGCTGGCTTCCAGCAGGCACTTTTCGGTGAAGGGATCGCCGACCTGCACTGTCGGACGCTTCTCATCGATCTTATCGTCGAATTCGGCCGAAGCCATGGTGGCGCCGCCGACGCCGTCGCGGCCGGTCTTGGCGCCGAGATAGACGACCGGCAGGCCGACTCCCTTGGCTTCGGACAGGAAGATCGCATCGGTCTTGGCAAGGCCCGCTGCAAAGGCGTTGACCAGGATGTTGCCATTGTAGCGGGCATCGAAATTGACCTCGCCGCCGACCGTCGGCACGCCGAACGCGTTGCCATAGCCGCCGACGCCGGAAACCACGCCTGAAACGAGGTGCCTGGTCTTGGGATGGTCGGGCGCACCAAAACGCAGCGCATTCATCGCCGCGATCGGCCGCGCGCCCATGGTGAAGACGTCGCGCAATATGCCGCCGACGCCGGTCGCCGCACCCTGGTAGGGCTCGATGTAGGATGGGTGGTTGTGACTCTCCATCTTGAAGACGACGCAGTCGCCATCGCCGATGTCGACCACGCCAGCATTCTCGCCCGGCCCCTGGATGACCTGAGGTCCGGTGGTCGGCAGCGTGCGCAGCCATTTCTTCGAGGATTTGTAGGAGCAGTGCTCATTCCACATCGCCGAGAAGATGCCGAGTTCGGTGAAGCTCGGCTCGCGCCCGACGAGGTCGAGAATGCGCTGGTACTCGTCGGGCTTGAGCCCGTGTGAGGCAATGAGCTCGGGGGTGATCGGCACGGAATTGGAAATGGTCATGGGCGGCGATTTTTATCCGGGACGTTGGGATTTTGAGTCCCGTCTTATCGCAAGCCTTGCGGCCGATACACCCATGGATTGACGAAAAACGACGGAAAACCGGACAAAGCCACGCAGTGTCAGGAGAAGCTGTCGTAGCCGGCGCGGCCTTCATCGAGAAGTCGCCGGATCACCGCAACGCCTTCAGCGATATCCCCGCGCTGTCTCGGCTGCGAAACGCCGAAGCGGACGCCATGGAAAACCTGCTCGGAACGGCCGGCCTTGAATTCGTCCTCGTCGTCGATCAGCACGCCGTGCTCCAGGCAAGCGTTCTTGAAGGTGCCGGAAAGCCAGGGGTCGGGCAGGGTCAGCCAGACAAAGGGCACCCTGTCATGCGACTTGAAGGCGAAGCCGGCCAAAGTCTCGCGTACGATGGCGATGCGGGCGCTGATTTCGGCGATGCTGCGCTTTCGTATCTCATCCGCCTGACCGGACAGCACCAGCCTTGTATTCACCTCCGCCAGCAGGAAGGGCATGCCGCCGGTCATCATCTTGTGGGCGACGCGGATGCGGTGGCGGTAGGCGGGCGGGCAGGAAAGCCAGCCGCCGCGCACACCGGCTGCGACCGACTTCGACAGGCCGCCCGCGACAATGGTCCTCTCAGGAGCATATTCGGCCAGCAACGGCGTCGGATCATCGGTCAGATTGCCATAGAGGTCGTCCTCGATGAGGACGACATTGTATTCGCGTGCGACATGGGCGATCGCTTCGCGGCGCGCCGCCGACAAGGTGGCCAGCGTCGGATTCTGCGCCGTCGGCATCAGGAAGATCATTTTGGGATGCTTTTGCGCGCAGACGCGCTCGAAATCCTGCGGATCGATGCCTTCATCGTCCGATGCCACCAACGCGGTGCGCCTGCCGATCAAGCCGGCACTGCGGGAAACCTGCGAGTAGGTGAGGTGCTCGAAGGCAACATAGTCGCCAGGCATGGTGAGCGCCGCGATCGCCGCCATCACCGCCGCATGGGTACCGAGCGTGGGAACGATGGTGTCGGCATCCGGGCGAAAGGAATTGCGCGCCAACCAGCGGGCGCCGGCTTCGTACCATCGTTCGGGGAAATCCCTGGTGTAGCTCGAAATCTCATGCGGATGGTCCTGCGCCGTGCGCGACAGGACACCGGCGACAATGTCGCCCTGGCCGATATCAGGTGCTGCGGTGCTGTCGAAACGCAGCTTGCCTTTAGGCGCATCGATATAGCGCGTGCCTTCGCCGCCGACGTCCGGAGCCGGAAAATCCGGCTTCGCGCGCTGGCCGAGTACATAGGTTCCACGCCCGACCTCGCCGCTCACCAGCCCACGCTCGCGCAGCAATTGATAGGCCCGGCCGACAGTGCCGACGGTGGTGCCGATGTCGTAGGCGAGGTCGCGCTGCGGCGGCAACTTTGCGCCGGCATCGATCACGCCCCGATCGATGTCCGTCTCGATGGAATCCGCCAGCCGCTGATACAGCGGGCCGGAGCCGGCAGTGAGATCTGGAAGCCAATTTGTCATGGTGACAATTTTCTATATTGCACCGATAGATGAGTCAATACATATCAATCGCGTGCCAAAAGGGTACAATTTAGGACTTTGGCAGAAAGAAAATGAATACAATCGCGACAATACGTCATTCGAGCGCTGCATTATCGGCCCAATCGACACGCCCGTCGGCTCAGCGCGGCTTTGTCAGCCGCCTTGTGCGCGTGCTGAGGTCGCTGGCAAGATGGATCGACAACCTGCTGGATCGCCGCCGCAGCCGGTTGGCTCTGCTGGAGATGACCGACGACCAGCTCAAGGATATCGGCGTCACGCGCTGCGACGCCCACCGCGAGGGCATCAGGCCGTTCTGGGACTGACCGTGATCCCAAAAGTGGGAACCGGTTTGGGAAAGATGATGGTCCCGGGAAATCCGGACAGAAGGTCCGCACAGTTCTAACGGACCCTCGACGCCCTTGTGCGTGCAACGGCATGGTCCGTAAGGACGGCGACCACGCACAGCACGAGGAAAAGTCCGGTGATGGCTGCAGTTGAGATGACGACGCTGGTCGCGCCGTTCTTGGCGATGTTCAGGAAAGGGTAGGGCACCTCGCCGGCAAGCGGCGCCCGCACCAGCGCATAGACCAGATAAGCGATGGGATAGATCACCCACCACGAAATGTCGCTCCAGCGTGTCCGGCCGTCGGCGCCCGATATCAGCCACCACAGCACGAACAGCACCGGCGTGACGTAGTGCAGGAGAACATCGCAGAGCAGGAACAGTCCCTGCGGCTGCCAGAGTCGTGCCAGAACCGTTGCGTAGATGATGAAGACCAGTGCGATCGAAACCGCAACGCCGGTGCGCATCCGCGCCCCTGCAAAGGCCGGCAGCCAGGCATAGAAGGTGGGTGACAGCAGCGACGTGTACACCAGCACCGCGCCGATGTTGGTCAGGATGGTGAAGAAGCTGAAGACGAAAATGACGGAGCCAAGCAGGCTGCGGCCTGCTTCCATCGATGCAGGAATGCTGATGCAGAACTGCAGGATGAGCCCGGCCAGACCGATGACCAGCCCCACAATCTGCAGGAACCGGCCCATGGGCTAGGCCGTCGCGGCGCAGGCCGGATTGCCGGCCTGCCAGCGCGCAATGTCGGAGCCGATGCGGGCGCCGAGCGGATCGTTCATCAGCGGTCCGAAGACGTCGACACGGCTAGAATTGCCTTGCGCCTGCACGACCAGCAAAGGTTTGCCGCCATAGTGCTTGGCCGGAACCAGCAGGAAACGCGGCGTGCCGCTGAACGAATTCAGCTCATTGGCCATCTGGTACGGTTTGAAGGCCGGGTCCTTGCTGGCGATCCAGCATTTGTGGGCGGCGATCGCCACTTGTTCCATGGCCAGCAGCGCAGCACTTTTGCCCGAGGGAACAGGCGTGCTCTTTGGCGTCGACTGGCAGGATGCCAGCACAAAGCCCGCCGCGGCGACCAGCGCGATCGTCCTCGACTTGATCAAGCGGCACCCATCTCAAGCTCGGACAGGAAGATTTTCAAGCCGTCGGTCATCTCGCCCCACACACGCGACAATGCCGGGTGTTGCGAGGCGATCTGCTGGTAGGCGTCGAATTTGGGATAGGCGTCGAGCAGGTCGTGGCGTCCTGTCATGGCGCGGAAATTGTTGAAGATGAACCGCGTCGGCGTCAGCCAGGCATCGGCGAAGCTGATGTCGTCGCCGAGTGCGAAGGGCCCTTGCGCCATACGGGCCTCGATTGCCGCCAGTCCATGATGCAGGCGGGCGAACTGAGCGTCGATCTCGGCATTGTTGCGCTTCGGCACGGAATGAAGCTCGAAAAGCTTCATCAACGGGGTCAGCACATCGAGATCGGTGATGCGGGCGAACATGCGCACCAGCGCACGGTCCTTGGAATCGGGCGGCAGCAGCGCCGGTTCCGGAAACCGTTCCTCGAGATATTCGGCGATGACCACCGATTCGACGATCGTCTCGCCCGAGCCGGTGATCAGCACCGGAATCCGGTTCATCGGCGAGATGGCGCGAAACTCTTCCGGGATGGGAAAACCGGGCGGCGGCGCGATGATCTTGAGTGGTACGTCTTTGATGTAGGCCAATGCCCGCACGATCGACGAGTAGGGCGACAACGGCCGCGAATAGAGTTTCATGACCGTCTCTCTCCCCAATGAACCAGACTTGCTCCAAAGAGACAGGAATGTCCGGCTGTTTTCAAGCTGTTCGCTTCGATATCGTCAGGCAGCGATGCCGAGGGCGCTCTCGAACAGTCCGCGGCCGTCGGTACCGCCATGAGCTGCTTCGATCAGGTTTTCCGGATGCGGCATCAGCCCGAGCACATTGCCTTGGCTGTTGACGATGCCGGCAATGTCGTTGATCGAGCCGTTGGGGTTGGTGCCCTCTGCATAGCGGAACGCCACCTGGCCTTCGCCTTCGAGACGGGCAAGCGTGTCGGCGTCGGCGAAATAATTGCCGTCATGATGCGCGACCGGCGAGCGGATGATCTGGCCCGGCTGATAGCGGCGGGTGAACATGGTGTTGGCATTGGTGATCTCGAGCTTCACCTGCCGGCAGACGAATTTCAGCGAGGTGTTGCGCATCAAGGCACCCGGCAACAAGCCGGCCTCGACCAGGATCTGGAAACCGTTGCAGACGCCGATGACCGTCACGCCCGCGGCCGCTTTTTCGGCCACTGCCCGCATGACCGGCATGCGCGCGGCGATCGCGCCACAGCGCAGATAGTCGCCGAAGGAAAAACCGCCCGGAATGGCGATCAGATCGACATCGGGGATTTCGGTGTCGGTTTGCCAGACGGTGACCGGCGGTGTTCCCGAAATCTTGGTCAGCGCCGCGATCATGTCGCGGTCGCGATTGAGGCCAGGCAGGAGGACGACGGCTGATTTCATTTCGGTTCGTAAGGCCTTTGTGCTTCGGCGAGTTCGCGCAACTCGAGGCGCTGCTCAATCCGTTCAAGATGTTGATCGATACGGCCTGCTATCGCGTAGATATTGTTGACGTCCGTTTGCGTGCTCAACGCCTGCAAGCCTGATCGCTACAATCTCGAGAAGCTCGTACATCAGTTCATTCGTGACTTCAGGCATCCGTGCCTCCGGCACAGCCTTAGGTAAGCGTCACACTATAATTCTCGATCACCGTATTCGCCAGCAGCTTGTCGCACATGGCCTTGAGGTCGGCTTCGGCCTTGGCCTTGTCGCTTTCCGCCAGCTCGACATCGAACACCTTGCCCTGCCGCACCGTGCCGACGCCGCCGAAGCCCAGGCCGGACAATGCGTGTTCGATCGCCTTGCCCTGCGGGTCGAGCACGCCGTTCTTGAGGGTGACGGTAATGCGGGCCTTGATCACGCTGGACATGCTCCTGTTCTGACTATCGGTCGCAAACCGCGATCAGTGCGGCTTGCCTTTGAGGCCGTCGGTCGAGGCGACGAGCACCGGGCCGGTCGGGCGCGGCGGCTCGTTCTCGTTCATGATGCCGAGGCGGCGGGCAACTTCCTGGTAGGCCTCGACGAGGCCGCCCATGTCGCGGCGGAAACGGTCCTTGTCGAGCTTGTCCTGCGTCGCCACGTCCCACAGGCGGCAGGAGTCCGGCGAGATCTCGTCGGCGACGACGATGCGCATCATGTCGCCTTCGAACAGGCGGCCGCATTCGATCTTGAAGTCGACGAGTTGGATGCCGACGCCCATGAACAGACCGGAGAGGAAGTCGTTGACGCGGATGGCCAGCGCCATCACGTCGTCGATTTCCTGCGGGCTCGCCCAGCCGAACGCGGTGATGTGCTCTTCCGACACCATCGGGTCGTCGAGCGCGTCGGCCTTGTAATAGAATTCGATGATCGAGCGCGGCAGAACGGTGCCTTCCTCGATGCCGAGCCGCTTGGACAGCGAGCCGGCGGCGACATTGCGCACCACCACTTCGAGCGGAATGATCTCGACTTCCTTGATCAGCTGCTCGCGCATGTTCAGACGGCGGATGAAATGGGTCGGAATGCCCATGCGGTTCAAGTGGTTGAAAATATACTCGGAAATGCGGTTGTTGAGGACGCCCTTGCCGTCGATGACCTCGTGCTTCTTCTTGTTGAACGCGGTTGCATCATCCTTGAAGAACTGGATAAGCGTGCCCGGTTCGGGTCCCTCATAGAGTATCTTGGCCTTGCCTTCATAAATGCGGCGGCGATTTTTCATCTGATTTTTCTCTGGGGTTCCGGACAGGCGGTATCAGACCATTTCCTGTCCGTCTGCCTGAAATAGTGCGGCTACGGTAGGGTTCAATGCCGGGTCTATCCCAATCACATCGTTTGCTCAATCGGCAAATCCTTCCAATCAACCGCTTTCGGGACTGAAATGCCGCAGCGCAGCATGCGATGAAGCATATTGACCGGCCCGCGACCTTTTGGTTTGTGCTTTGACAACGCACATATTCACCGCCAACGAATCGAATTTGACCCGGAGGGACGCCATGAGCAGCATGAAAGACCGTGAAGAGGGCTTTGAGCGTAAATTCGCATTCGACGAGGAGCTTCGGTTCAAGGCCTCGGCGCGCCGCAACAAGGCGCTCGGCCTGTGGGCCGCCGAAAAGCTCGGAAAGTCTGGCGCCGATGCCGACGCCTATGCCAAGGAAGTGGTTATCTCCGACATCGAGGAGGCCGGCGACCACGACGTGTTCCGCAAGATCCGCGGGGATTTCGACGCGGCCGGCGTCGAGCAGTCGGACCACCAGATCCGCCGCACCATGGACGAACTGATGGCGCAGGCGATCGAGCAGATCAAGAACACCTGATCCGGACCATGCGCTGATCCCGCGGCCATACGCTGGACCAATCGACCGCCCGGCCTATCCGGGCGGTTTTTCTTTGCCTTTGCCGCCGTTTCCGGCTGAAACTGCGGTCGCTAACAAGGAAAGAGTTCATGTCCCTGAAGTCCCGCCTCGCGGCCGATGAAACGTTGTTCACCGCATGGTCCGGTGTGCCGGATGCCTTGACGGTCGAGATCGTCGCCAAGCAGGGTTTCGATGCCGTCACGCTCGACATGCAGCATGGCGGCCATCACGAAGACAGCGTGCTGCGTGGCCTGGTGCCGGTGCTCGCTACCGGCAAGCCGGCGCTGGTGCGAATTCCCGTTGGCCGTTTCGACATGGCAAGCCGCGCGCTCGATTTCGGCGCCGAGGCGGTCATCGCGCCGATGGTGAACTCGGTTGCCGACGCAAAACTGTTCGCCGCCGCCATGAAATACCCGCCGGTCGGCGAGCGCTCCTGGGGCCCGACCTACGCTTTTCCCCGCCACGGCCAAGGCGACCAGGCCGACTGGCTGCGCGACACCAACCAGCGCACCATGGCCTTCGCCATGGTCGAGACGCGTGCAGCCCTCGATGCGCTCGATGGCATCCTCGATACGCCCGGCATCGACGGCATCTTCCTGGGCCCGTCGGATTTCTCGATCGCCTGGAGCAATGGCGCCACGGTCAATTCGACGCTGGAAAGCATGATGGAGACGGTGGCGTCGGTGGCCGAGCGCACCCGCAAGGCCGGCAAACATGCGGCGATCTACGTTGTCGAGCCGGCAATTGCCGGCCGTGTCGTGTCGATGGGCTATCGCCTGCTGGCCATGGGCTCGGAGCATGCGCTGATTTCACTGGGCGCAAAGACCCTGCTCAAGGGCATCAAGGATTCGATCGGATCCTGAACCCGAACCGGACGCACTGCCGTCACAGCGCCGGGCGGTTAGGCGCTCGACGCCGCAGGCGCCGCGGCGATAGGTCCGCCGCGCCTGAACCTGTTGAACAGGGCGCCGACCATCTGGACCCACCAGTTGTTGAAGGTCATGAGCGGCAACGCCGCGAGGATCGAACCCAGTATGGCGGCGGCGGCGCCGAGTGCGGTGGAACCGCTTGTCAACAAAACCCATGACCCCAATGAGCAGATAACGGGTACATGCACGAGGTAGAGTGGGAAGGACAGGTCGCCCAGAAAACGTGCCACCTTACCCGAGAGCCATGATAGAGGCTCATCCACACTCAGCACCGCGTAGACCAACATGACGCTTGCCGGGATGGCCACGCAGGCTTGCCGCAGGCCCACATCGGAAGCCACGTCAAGCACGGCGAACGGGCGATATATGCCCACGGCACTCCCCGCATAACCCAGCAGCGCCAGGGAAACCATCACCATGGCGCCTCTCACCCACCGATTCGGGCGAAAATCCATGGCGAGAAGCGGATAGAGCAAGAGGCTGGCCGGAAAGGCACAAAGAAAGTAACTGACTTGCAGCGCCAGGAACACGACTGCTGCTATGCAGACCCAGAACGATAACGTCCAGCGGCCTTGAAGGAAAAAGACGATCGGGGCGAGGGCGAAGGCCAGCATGCTCCCCCAGAACTCGACCGTCATGGTCCACAGACTGCTGTCATAATAGTTGTCGCCGTAGATGAACGTCCGCCACGCCCCTTGCAGAAACGCGTCGGCGAAACTCGCAGTCTCCGGCGATAGCACCTTTGAAGCATTGCCGAAACTTCTCAGCCAGTCGGATTGGGTGACAGCGGCCGCATCCTTGATGAAATACAGGTCGAGCTTGAAGATGATGCAGGATGCCAGCGTCGTAACGAGTACCGGGCCGGCCAGGCGTGGCAGGCGCTTGATCGCACCCAACCGCAGATCTTGTGCCTTGCTGGTCTGAAAATAACGCTTCACGAGCACGTAGGAAGACAGGACGAAAAACAGGTAGACTGCGGAGCCGCCATTGAACACGACGAAAGCCAGGCTTGTTTTGAGCGATTGCCCGGCCAAGTCTCCCTCGCCTTCCATCAATGGCGCAAAAGCACCCAAACAATGCCCATTCAGAACTACGAGCGCGGCGACACCTCTTAACAATTCGAGTGAAGCATCCTTGGCCAAGTATGGGCTTTCTTTGAATAATTGCTATTTAGTACGCGCGAATATAATCGTTCGGCGAACAGAGTTCGCCGTTGCTGGAGAGATTATCGCGATCTGCATTAAATTATTGTTCACGCAAGCCGGATGGCCTGCCGAGCAGCTTCGTGTTCAGGCTTTGACCGTATATATTACAGGTCCGTCAGGAACTTGGCGAAGGTCATCGAGCCTTCGGGCCACGGTCCGAAGCCCGAATCCGCGTTGAGATGACCGGTTTCGCCGGCATCGATGAACAGCGAGCCCCAGGCACCGGCAATGTCTTCGGCGACATCGAAGGCGCAGAACGGATCGTTGCGGCTGGCAATCACGATCGAGGGAAAGGGCAGCGGCTCACGCGGGTAGGGGCCGAAGGTCATCAGGTGCCTGGGCCTGATCTCGGGGTTAGCGACATCGGGCGGCGCCACGAAGAAGGCCCCGGCGACCGGCTTGCGGAATTGCGGAATGGCTTGCACCGCGGTGGCGACGCCAAGTGAGTGCGCGACCAGGACGACCGGCCGCTCGGCCTCGTTGACCGCCTTGGCGACGCTCGCCGTCCAGTCCTCGCGCACCGGCTTCGACCACTCCGCCTGTTCGACGCGGCGCGCCGTCGACAGCTTCGACTGCCAGCGGCTCTGCCAATGGTCGGGGCCGGAATTGGTGTAGCCCGGCACGATGAGAATATCTGCGTCTCTGACCTTCATGGCGCTGAGATAGCGAGCGGCATCGCTTCGTGCAACCGGCAGAAACGCCACGTTTGATCACAATAGTGAACACCATGTTCGCTTCTTCGCGTCTTGTGTGAACGATGCGGATGGACGATCTGTGGTCAGGAAAAGAAACAGCCGTGCGCGGGAACCCTGACTTTGGAACTGACACGACGTACAATGATCGGCGGAGTGGGGTTTCTCGCTTTGGGAGCTTCATCGCAGGCCGGTCGAACGGAGCATTTGATGAGCGAGTTGCCTTTTGCCGCCACCACCCCGGTCAGCGTTGCCCGCGTCGGGCTGAAGGCGCGCGACGCGGAAAGCCTTGCCGCATATTATCGCAGCATCGTCGGTCTGCAGGAACTGAGCCGCGCCGATGGGGCGATCACGCTGGGCGCCGCCAACCGTCCGTTGCTGGTCATCGAGGCCGATCCTTCGGCCAAGCCGGATGATCCTCGCAGCGCAGGCCTGTTCCATACTGCCTTCCTGTTGCCCAGCCGTGCCGATCTCGGCCGCTGGATCAACCACGCCATATCAAACAAGATCGCCATCGAGGGCGCTTCCGACCATCTGGTCAGCGAAGCACTGTACCTGACCGATCCCGAAGGCAACGGCATCGAGATCTATGCCGACCGCCGTCCGCAGGACTGGAAGTGGAATGGCGACAAGGTGGCGATGGCGACCGAGCGGATGAACATTCCGTCCGTCGTTGCCGAAGTGCCTGCGGGTGACGCCGGCTGGCAGGGCGCGCCGGAAAACAGCGTCGTCGGCCATGTCCACCTGCGCGTCGGCAGGCCGGAAGACGCCGAAGCCTGGTGGAACCAGGAATTCGGCTTCGACACGGTGGCCAAATATGGCGGCCAGGCGGTGTTCCTGTCGTCAGGCGGCTATCACCACCACATCGGCGCCAACGCCTGGCAGAGTTCGGGCGCCGGCCGCCGCGATCCCAGCCGGTCGGGTCTGGCCTGGGTCGAGATGCGTTCGGACAATGTGACCAGCCCGGTGACCCGCGAAGATCCCTGGGGCACGGTGATCAGGACTGTTCCCGGCAAGGCTTGATTTGAGGGCTCCGCCAAGCTGGAGCACCCCTCAACCGTCGCGGCGTTGCGCGCCGATCCACCTTCTCCCACAGGGGAGAAGGTGGAGCCTGCCGCTCGCGGCTCTGCAAATCTCGATCGCTGATGCTTGGCGGCAAGGTTGCCGCAGCCTTTCCTTTTCCCCTTGTGGAAGAAGGTGGCCTCGCGAAGCGAGGTCGGATGAGGGGGTGCTCAGCTTGACGCCAGCGACGGTATAGCGCTTTGCCTCAGGCTTTGCCAAACACCCGCTTGAAGATCGTGTCGACATGCTTGGTGTGATAGCCCAGGTCGAATTTCTCGCGGATTTCGGCCTCGGGCAGGGCAGCGGTCACTTCCTTGTCGGCCAGTAATTCTTCAAGAAAATCAGCGCCTTGCTCCCACACCCTCATGGCGTTGCGCTGGACCAGACGGTAGGAGTCTTCGCGAGACAACCCAGCCTGCGTCAGCGCCAGCATGACACGCTGCGAATGCACGAGGCCGCGGAACTTGTTCATGTTCTTCAGCATGTTGTCGGGATAGACGAGCAGCTTGTCGATGACGCCGGTCAGCCGTGACAGTGCGAAATCGAGCGTCACGGTGGCGTCAGGGCCGATCATGCGCTCGACCGAGGAGTGGGAAATGTCGCGCTCATGCCAGAGCGCCACATTCTCCATCGCCGGCATCGCCATGGAGCGAACCATGCGGGCAAGGCCGGTGAGGTTTTCGGTCAGCACCGGGTTGCGCTTGTGCGGCATGGCCGAGGAGCCCTTTTGGCCCGGCGAAAAATACTCTTCCGCTTCGAGCACTTCGGTGCGCTGCAAATGCCTTATCTCGATCGACAGCCGCTCGACCGACGAGGCGATGACGCCGAGCGTGGCAAAGAACATCGCGTGGCGGTCGCGCGGGATCACCTGCGTCGACACCGGCTCGGGCTTCAGGCCGAGCTTCGCCGCCACATGTTCCTCGACATAGGGGTCGATGTTGGCGAAGGTGCCGACCGCCCCGGAGATCGCACAGGTGGCGATATCCTCTCGCGCGTGCACCAACCGCTCGCGGCAGCGCGAGAACTCGGCATAGGCCTGCGCCAGCTTGACGCCGAAGGTCGTCGGCTCGGCATGGATGCCGTGGCTGCGGCCAATGGTGACGGTGTTCTTGTGCTCGAAGGCGCGGCGCTTGAGCGCTGCAAGCAGACCGTCGATGTCGGCGAGCAGGATGTCGCTGGCGCGGGTCAGCTGTACGGCGAAGCAGGTGTCGAGAACGTCGGACGAGGTCATGCCCTGGTGGATGAAGCGGGCGTCCGGCCCGACGAATTCGGCAAGATGGGTCAGGAAGGCGATGACGTCATGCTTGGTGACGCGTTCGATCTCGTCGATCGCCTCGACGTCGAATTTTGCGGCACTGCCCTTTTCCCAGATGGTTTTTGCCGCTTCCCTGGGGATGACGCCGAGTTCGGCCAGTGCGTCGCAGGCATAGGCTTCGATCTCGAACCAGATGCGGAACCGGGTTTCTGGCGACCAGATGGCGACCATTTCCGGCCGGGAATAGCGAGGGATCATCGGTCAGTCCTGACATATCGAGAAGTTTGCCCGCGTCCTAACAGAGGCGAGCAAAATGCTCAACGCCGCTGGCGCGCAAACCAGACGCCCGCGGTAAACAGAGCGATGAAACCAACTGGAAAATAGAGCCGGATGCCCAGCACCACGAATTGATAGAGCGCAATCAACGTCGTGAAGACGAACTGGAGGACCCAGGTGCGGGTGAAAGCAGGCGCATGCCACTCGGCGTAGTAGGAGCGGTACTGCAGGGCAAACAGCCCGCCGGTCAGGCCGATCGTTGCCGCTGCTAGGCACACGAAGGCGGCGGCGAAAGCGACTTCCCAGCGTCTTCCCTGCGAGACCAGCCGCGCCGCAAACAGGCCGATGGGGAAGGCCAGCGCAGCTCCCGCCGCAAACAGCATGGTGACAATGAGGATTTTCGCCGGCGTCTCCCAGTCGCCCAAAGACAAGGTGAGGAGCGCGCTGGCGCCCATTGTCACGGCCCACAACAAGGCGCCGATAAGCGCTGTGCGCGGCGTCGGTATCGCGCGGCGAAGGCGGTTCAGTGCACGATCGCGCGCGGCGGGTTGAGCAGGGGGTGTCACAGGCGGCCGGTCACCGCGATCCAGCGAAAGTCCGGGCCTTCAAAGCCGTATTGGCGCACCGCGATCAGCACGGCATAGGCGCTGAGGCTGTCCATGGAAAAGGTCTGCACGGCGCCGATGCGATAGCCGTTCGGGCAACCCCGGCTTTTCGGTATCGCCTTGTCCTCGTGCAGCAGCTTGGTCGTGCCGCCATCCTGCGCCTCGATGCGCAGCAGCCGGAAGCTGTTGATTTCGCCCTGGCTCTCGCAGCCATCGGCGTTGTTCATGCCGAACTCGTCGAGCCGGAACTCGAGCGGTGGGTCGACCGGAGTGAAGATCGGGCGCGGATTGACCGCCATCCGGTGCGGATCCGCCGAAAGCTCGGTCACCGGGTTGAAACCTGCGGTGATGCCCCGGTTGGCGTCCAACTCGGCCTGGCTGACAATGGCTTCGCCTTTTTGCCGGGCCTGAAGGCGCACCGCATCCAGTTTGGCATTCTCGTCCTCAAGCCGGACCCGGATCGGCGTGCCCTTCAGAAAGCTGTCGGTGCTGGTGTCGATGTAGTAGCGGTTGGCATAGGGAAAGCCCGATCCATCCTGCACGCCATATTCCTCGAAAGCGAAGACGCTGCCGTCCTTGGTGAAGCCGAGGATCTCAAGTTCAGCGACATCGCCGGCATGAGCCGCGATCGAGGTCGCAAGCTGTGCAAGCAGGCCAACGGCAAACAGAAAGAGCATTCGCATCGGTCTTCACCCCCGTGATCGTTTCAATCCCCTAGCACGACGGAATCAAAACGTCGTGCGGTGCGAAAGCCGATGCATCCAATCGGCCCGTCATTTGTTATTGTCGGCAGTCCCAATGGAGAACCACCATGACCGACACCAGCAAAATTCGTGAGCATATGGAAGTCGTCGGCGCCGATGGCGTGCATGTCGGCACTGTCGACAAGGTCGATGGCCAGCGCATCAAGCTGACCAAGGCCGATAGCGGCGAGGGCGCCCACAAGGGCCATCACCACTACATTCCCCTGAGCCTGATTGCCGAAGTCGACGGCAAGAAGGTCTGGCTGTCGGCGAATTCTGATGTCGCGGTGACGTTCGAGGAAGAAAAGTCCGATCCGGTCTGATTGATCGCTTCACTTCATGCGTGACGACCAGACCGGAAACAGATCGTTTTCGGCAGGCGTCGCGGCATAGACGCCTCGGCTGATGGCGCGCGCCATGGTGGCGCCGGCGGCGGCGTAGAGATCGATTGCTGCATCGGCGGAGAGTTCGATACCGCTCGTGCCGGTCGCCAGCGCGAACACAAGGTCGCCATCGGCCGGCGTGTGCGTCGGCCAGATGGCGCGCACGAATCCATCATGCGCCGACATCGCCAGGCGCTTGGCGGCAGCCTTTGTGAGCACCGCATCGGTGGCAATGACGGCGATGGTGGTGTTGCCGCCGGTCTCCGTCTGCCGGCCAAAATGTTTGTCGCGGTACTTCAAAAGAATCCGTTTCGCCTCGTCAGGCATCGGCGAGGGATAGCCAAGCCCACCGAATTCGTCGCCGATTTCGAACGGTGCCGCCCAGAAATGGCGGGTTCGGCCTGTGGTCACCGAACCGGTCGGATTGACGGCGGCCAGCGCGCCGATGGTGACGCCATTGTCGAGCAGCGTCGAGGCGGAGCCGAGGCCGCCTTTCAGCCCCGAAGTGAGCGCGCCGGTGCCGGCGCCGATGCTGCCGAGTTGGAAATCGGCGGTGGCGGTTTGCGCGGCTTCATAGCCAAGCTCGCGGTAGGGCGGATAACGGCCCCAATCCTTGTCGCCGCCATTGCGCAGGTCGAACAGGATCGCCGACGGCACGATCGGAACGCGAAAACCGCCGACCTCGAGGCCGATGCCGTGTTCACGCAACGCCGCCTGCACGCCGGAAGCTGCGTCGAGGCCGAAAGCCGAGCCGCCCGAAAGCACCACGGCGTGCACCACATCGACGGAATTGTGCGGTTCGAGCAGGTCGGTCTCGCGGGTGCCCGGCGCACCGCCCAGGATCTGAACGCCGGCCACTGTGGACGCATCGCAAAGCACGGTCGTTACCCCGGATTTCAGCCTGGCGTCGGACGCATTGCCGACGCGCAGGCCGGCAACGTCGGTGATCAGGTTGCGTGGGCCGATGCGAAACATCAGTTGCTTTCCAAGGGCGCAAAGCGCGTGCCATCGAAGCGGAAGACGCGGTAGGGGCTCCGGCTGAGATCGCCTTTCGCATCAAACCGGATCGGCCCGATCGCCGTGGTGAAATCCTGTCCGGTCAGAGCTTCGGTCAGTGGTTTGCCCGAGCTTTCTGACAAGCCCGACGCTGCCTTGGCGATTTCGACCGCCGCAAAGGCCGGCAGCGTATAGCCGTCGGGCACGACCTTCTGCGCGGCAAAGGCCGCCAGCACTTTTGGATCGGCGACATCGGCCCATTCCGGCGGTGCGATCATCAGTGTGCCCAAGGAATAGGGCACGTCGCCGGGCGGCGTGCGCAGATTCTCGCCGCCGGCAAAGACGATGCCCGCCTGAAGCTGTGCGGCATCGCGGCCCATGATGGCGATGTCGTCGCCATCGCCGCCGGCAAAGACATGCGTCGCGCCGGCCTTCTTCAGCCGACCGATCATGCCGATCTGATTGTCGAGCTGGGGCCGGAACGTGTCGACGAACACAGGTTTCAGCGCTGCCTGTTCGGCCGCTGCCCGCAACGTCTCGGCGATTTCACGGCCGTAGATGGTGCCGTCGTCGATAATGGCGAACAATTCGTTTTGCCACAGGCGGGTGAGGGCTGACGCGACCGCATTGCGCTCATCGTCGCCGCGTGGTCCGAGGCGATAGACCGGCCAGCCGGTCTTGGCGCGGCGGTCGGTCAGGCTTTCGGTTCGCACGCCAATGGTGATGACCGGAATGTTGGCGTCCTTCAGGATCGGCATCGCCGCCTCGATCGCCTCGGTGCAGAGAAAGCCGACCACGATATTGACCTTGACGGCTGCGAATTCCCTGGCCGCGGCAGCGCCGCCATCGGCGGTGCAGGCGTCATCCACGGTCTTGAGTTCGATGCCGTCCGCTTCGGCGGCCATACCGGTACCGGCCTCGATCTGCTTGCCGAGAATGGCCGATGGTCCCGACAGGGGCGCCGAGACGCCGACCAGCAGCGTCCGGGCATCCGCACCACTGGCCAGGAACAGCCAGAACAGCGCCGCTATTGTTCTTGTCCTGGGTCGCATTCGAGCGATGGGATCCTCCGGGCCGGTCCTACGCTCCCGGCACTGTTGCCGCCAAGACCTAAAGGCTGCCCGGCCTTGGTGCAACACGCGAATTTCGGGATATGGCTCAGGCACTTCGCTTGTGGCGGGCTATGTCTGGCCATATATGTCGATAGGATCCTGACAATGGAAAAAATACGGTGCTGAAGAAGAACGACATTGGGCCGCAGGCCTATCGCGACGCGATGAGCCACTTTGCCGGCCACGTCCATGTGGTCACCACCGACGGGCCGGCCGGCAAGCGCGGCGCGACGGTGATCGCGGCCTGCTCGGTTTCGGACACCCCGCCGACCATTCTGGTCTGTCTCAATCGCGAAAATCCCAAGAACGAACCGTTCGTGAAAAACGGCAGGTTTGCCTTGAACACCCTGGCTTCCCACCAGGAGCCGCTGTCAGTCGGCTTTTCCGGAATCACCGGCTTGCCGGTCGAGGAGCGCTTCGCGCTCGGCGAATGGGACGTGATCTCCACCGGCGCGCCGACGCTGAAGGGTGCGCTCGCCGTGTTCGACTGCGAATTGATCGATACCAAGGACCTGGCCACCCATCGTGTGCTTTTTGGCAAGGTGACAGGCCTGCGGATGGGCGATAATTTGCGGCCGCTGATCTATCACGCCCGCGGCTACCACGTACTGGAAAGCGGAGCGGCGGCGTTCACGGAGAAAGAATGACCGAGCTGAAACCGCGCGCCGCGCCACGGACGATCGACGAGACGCTCGATCTCCTGACCGGTGCGGACTATGTGGCGGACCGGTCGCTGGCGACCGTACTGTTCCTGTCGTTGCGTATGAAGCGGCCGCTTTTCCTTGAGGGCGAGGCCGGTGTCGGCAAGACCGAGATCGCCAAGGTGTTGGCACAGGCGCTCGGCCGCCGGCTGATCCGCCTGCAATGCTATGAAGGCCTTGACGTCTCGTCCGCCGTCTACGAGTGGAACTACGCCGCGCAGATGATCGAGATCCGCATGGAGGAGGCGGCCGGCAAGGTCGAGCGCTCCGCCATGGAGCGCAACGTCTTCTCCGAAAAATACCTGATCCGCCGCCCGGTGCTCGATGCGCTGACCGGCAAGGCGGGGGCTGCCCCGGTTTTCCTGATCGATGAGCTCGACCGCACCGACGAGGCGTTCGAGGCCTTCCTGCTCGAAATCCTGTCCGACTTCCAGGTGACGGTGCCCGAGCTCGGCACCATCAAGGCGGAAGAGCCGCCGATCGTCATCATCACCACCAACCGCACCCGTGAGATCCACGACGCGCTGAAGCGGCGCTGCCTCTATCACTGGGTCGACTATCCCAATGCCGAGCGCGAGTTGGAGATCGTGCGCCGCAAGGTGCCGCAGGCCAACCAGCGCCTTTCGGCCGAAGTTGTCTCCTTCATCCAGAAGCTGCGCCAGATCGAGCTGTTCAAGGTGCCGGGTGTCGCCGAAACCATCGACTGGGCCGGCGCGCTGACCGAGCTCGACAAGGTGGCGCTCGATCCGGAAACCGTCTCCGATACGATCGGTGTGCTGTTGAAATACCAGGACGACATTGCCCGCATCGAGCAGGGCGAAGGCCGGCGCATCCTCAACGAGGTGAAGGCCGAGCTTTCGGCGGCGGAGTAGGCGATGCCGCGCCCCGAGCCAAAAGAGGCCATGCCGCACGGGCGGATCGCCGACAACATCGTCTATTTTGCCCGCACCTTGCGCAAGGCGGGCATGCGGGTCGGGCCGGCCTCGGTCAAGGACGCCATCGAGGCGGTGCTCGCCGCGGGCATCGGTTCGCGCGACGATTTCTACTGGACGCTGCACGCCGTGCTGGTGTCGCGGCATGAGGATCACGCCATTTTCGACGAGGCCTTCCGGCTGTTCTGGAAGTCGCGCGAACTGATCGAAAAGATGCTGGCGATGTTTTCGCCGGTGGCGCCCGACACCAGGGAAAAGCAGAAGCCACGCGCCGCTGAAAACCGAGTCAGCCAGGCGATGTTCGAGGGACACCAGAAGAACCAGCCGCCACAGGAAATTCCCGAGATCGAGGTCGACGCCCGCTTCACCTTTTCCGGCAACGAGGTGCTGCGGGCCAAGGATTTTGCCCAGATGAACGCCGCCGAGATGGCCGACGCCAAGAAGGCGATCGCGCAGTTGCGGTTGCCTTTCGACATGGTGCGGACGCGGCGCTTCAAGGCCGATGCGCATGGCCGCCGCATCGATCCGCGCGCCATGATGCGTTCGGCCGCGCGCACCGGCGGCGAACTGATCCTGCCGAAATTCCGCTCAGCCCGCGAGGTTCATCCGCCGCTGGTCGTGTTGGCCGACATTTCCGGCTCGATGAGCCAGTACACGCGGATTTTCCTGCATTTCCTGCATGCGCTGACGGAAAAAAGGCGTCGCGTGCACACCTTCGTCTTCGGTACCCGGCTGACCAATCTGACGCGGCAGATGCGTCATCGCGACCCGGATGCAGCCCTTGCCGACTGTTCGGCGGCGGTCATGGACTGGTCGGGTGGCACCCGCATCGGCGACACGCTGGCCGAGTTCAACCTGATATGGTCGCGTCGCGTGCTGGGGCAGGGGGCGGTCGTGCTTCTGATCACAGATGGGCTGGAGCGCGACGATGTCGCCGGCCTGTCGGAGGAGATGGAGCGCCTGCACAAATCCTGCCGGCGGCTGATCTGGCTGAACCCGTTGCTGCGCTTCGACGGCTTCCAGGCGCGCGCCCGTGGCGTCAAGGCGATGCTGCCGCATGTCGACGAGTTCCGCTCGGTGCACAATCTCGATGCGCTCGCCGATCTCTGCGCGTCATTGGACAAGAAGTCGGCACAATCCGTCGATCCGCGCCGATGGCTGGAAGCTGGCGCGAGGCGCGCCGCATAACCATATCCTTCCCATCCGGAAAACAGATCCCGAGAAAAACAGACTTCTGGAGAAACGGTCATGGAAAACAGCATTTATCTGGATGAGGCCCGCGACCCGCTGATCATTGCGGAGGGCTGGATGAAGGACGGCAAGGACGTGGCCATCGCGACAGTGGTCGAGACCTGGGGTTCGGCGCCCCGACCTGTAGGCAGCCATCTGGTCATCGACGCAGACGGCAATTTCCACGGCTCCGTCTCGGGCGGCTGCGTCGAAGGCGCTGTGGTCAGCGAGGCCATCGACGTCATCGACAGCGGCAAGGCCAGGATGCTGGAGTTCGGTGTTGCCGATGAAACCGCATGGCAAGTGGGCTTGTCCTGTGGCGGCCGCATCAAGGTGTACGTGGAAAGACTGGGCTAGAGCATGATCCCAAAAAGTGGGACCCGGTTTTTGGACAAGATGATGCTCGGACAAGAGATTTCCTGATGGATCCCTACGCCTTAAAAACTTTGAACGCCGAACGACGCGCCCGCCGTGCGGCGATCCTTGTCACCGATCTCGGTGACGGCCGCGACCGGATCGTGCGCGAGGGCGATCACGTCGCCGGCGATCTCGGAACCGCGATCGCCAGGGCGTTCCGCACAGGCAACTCCGGTTCGGTCGAAGCCGAGGGGCGGACTTTCTTTCTCAACGCGCATCTGCCGCAGCCGCGTCTGGTCGTGATTGGCGCTGTTCATATCAGCCAGGCGCTGGCGCCGATGGCGAAGATCGCCGGCTATCCCGTGGAGATCATCGACCCCCGCACAGCTTTCGCCACGCCGGACCGCTTTCCCGATGTGGCGCTTCATGCCGAATGGCCGGAGGATGTGCTGAAGCGTCAGCCGCTCGACAGCTACACCGCACTTGCCGCCGTCACCCATGATCCGAAGGTCGATGATTTCGCCCTGAAGGCAGCACTAGACGCCAACTGCTTCTATGTCGGCGCGCTCGGCAGCAGGAAGACGCATGCCAAGCGTGTCGAACGTTTGCTGGCGCTGGGCGCGAGCGCCGACCAGATCGCCCGTATCCATGCGCCGATCGGGCTCGATATTGGTGCTGCCAGCCCGGGAGAGATTGCTGTTGCGGTGTTGGCCCAGGCGATCCATGCCTTCCGCTCGCGCGGGCTGGACGCAAAAGGTGCGGCGGCGTGAAATTCGGACCGATCCCGATCGAGACGGCGGAAGGCGCGGTGCTGGCACACTCCACCACCGCTGGTGAACGCCGCTTCCGCAAGGCGCATAGGCTGAGCGCCGAAGATGTGGCGCTGCTACGGACTGCCGGTGTTTCCGAGGTCGTTGCGGCTGTTCTGGCTGAGGACGACCTCGGCGAGGATGCGGCCGCGCAAACGATTGCCGGGAGCATGGCCTTTCGCGGCATCGAAGCCAAGCCTGCCGCGACCGGGCGGGTCAACCTCCACGCCAAGGCGCCGGGCATCTTCACGGTCGATGCCGCTGCCATCGACGCCATCAATGCCATCGATCCCGCCATCACCATCGCCACGCTGGCGCAGCATGCGCCGGTCGAGAAAGGCCAGATGGTCGCGACGGTGAAGATCATTCCCTTCGCGGTCGGTTCAGCGCTGGTCGACGCTGCGACAGAAATCTGCGCCGCAGGCGAGATCTTTGCCGTCAATGCCTACCGACCCGTGCGTGTCGGCGTCATCCAGACGGTTCTGCCGGGCATCAAGCCTTCCGTGCTCGACAAGACGCTGCGGGTCACCGAAGCACGGCTGGCGCGCACCGGCGGCAGGCTGACGGCCGAGCGCCGCACGGCGCATGAGATCGCGCCGGTGGCGGAGGCCACGGCTTCCCTGGTGCGCGACAATGACATGGTGGTGATCTTCGGCGCCTCGGCGATGAGCGATTTCGCCGATGTCATTCCCGCGGCGATCGAGAAAGCGGGCGGTACCGTCGTCCGCGCGGGTATGCCGGTCGATCCCGGCAATCTGCTGGTGCTCGGTACGCTCGGCGGCAAGCACGTCATCGGCGCGCCCGGCTGCGCCCGCAGTCCCAAGGAGAACGGGTTCGATTGGGTGCTGGACCGATTGATCGCCGGTCTCGACGTGACCGCCAGGGATATTGCCGGCATGGGGGTCGGCGGGCTGTTGATGGAAATCCCCACACGGCCGCAGCCCCGCGAACCGCTGCCGGCCAAATCTCAACTGAAGGTCGGCATCGTGCTGCTGGCGGCCGGCCGGTCGAGCCGCATGGGTGGACCCAACAAGCTGTTGGCGCTGTTCGACGGCAAGCCGCTGGTGCGCCGCACCGCCGAGCGGGCGCTTGGCTCGAAGGCGTCCAGAACTGTCGTCGTCACCGGCCACCAGCGCGAGCGGGTGCGCGCTGCGCTGGCGGGCCTCGACGTGACCTTCGCCGACAATCCTGATTTTACCGACGGCTTGTCCACGTCGCTGAAGGCCGGCATTGCCTATCTGCCGGAGGACTCCGCCGGTGTGATGATCGCGCTCGGCGACATGCCCGATATCACGTCCGACGATCTCGACAGATTGATCGATGCGTTCCGCAAGGGCGGCGGCAATGCGGTGGTCCGCGCTTCGCATGACGGCAAGCGCGGCAATCCGGTGCTGTTGCCGCGTTCGCTGTTTCCGGCGATCGCCCATCTGGAGGGCGACACCGGCGCACGCCATCTGGTCGAGACCGAAGGGCTCGATGTCATCGATGTCGAGATCGGCGCGGCGGCGTCTGTCGATGTCGACACGCGCGAGGCGCTGGAAGGCGCCGGCGGCGTGCTGCAGGATTGACAAACCCAAGCCGAATTACGCATGCGTTGGGTATGTCTTTTCGCCGCCAAATTTTCTGTGCCTTTGCAGTCACGACCGCGTTGCTGTCGTCGGCTGCGCAAAGTCAGACGCTGTCCCTAAAACCCTTCAAGGACGATCTCTTCGCCTATCCGCCCACGCTGTCGTCCGACAGCAACGGCGCCTACACGGTCATCGACTACCGCGAGATGCGCGACATCAACCAGCGTGACCAGGTGCCCGAGCGGCGGGTGAACGCCCAATATACCGACGCCAGCGTGCGCAAGGTGCAGCAGGATCTGTTGCTGAAAACCGACGCCGGCGATATCAGGCATGTCGCCGTCGGCAAGACCGAGGGCGCCGGCATCATCGTGCTTTACCTGCACGGGCAGGGCGGCAGCCGCAAGCAAGGCGTCGACGACTTCACCTTCGGCGGCAATTTCAACCGGCTCAAGAACCTGATGGCCGGCAATGGCGGCCTCTACCTTAGCCCGGATTTTACCGATTTCGGCGACAAGGGAGCAGCGCAGGTGGCAGCGCTGATCGGTCACTATGCCGACCGGTCGCCAGGCGCGAAGATCTTCGTTGCCTGCGGATCGATGGGTGGTGCGCTGTGCTGGAAGCTTGCCGCGCGCAAGGACATGGGCGGCCGCATCAACGGCCTGCTGCTGCTCGGCTCGCTATGGGATGAGAGCTTTTTCACCAGCCCAGCATTCAAGCGCCGTGTGCCGGTCTTTTTCGGCCAGGGCAGTCACGACGTGGTCTTCCCAGTGGCAAATCAGGAGGCATTCTTTCGCTCGATCCTGGCCAAATCGAAGACTTACCCGACCCGTTTCGTTCGTTTCGAGACCGGCACCCATGGCACCCCGATCCGCATGACCGACTGGCGCGGCACGCTCAACTGGATGCTGTCGAAGTCGCCCTGACAGGCTGCCTGCAAGCCCGTGTGACGCTCAAGGCGCAGTGTTGTAGTCGACGACAGTCTCGGGATTTTGCTCGCCGTCATATGATGCATCGACGTCGTACTGGACCAGCGAGAAATTGCCGTTGCGGAACAGATACGTGCCGGCGTCGGAAGCATCGCCGACCCCGCGCCACTTGTTGAACGTGGTGATCGTCTGGGTGGCCTCGTCGTAGTCGGAATTGACCGCCCAGCCGGACGTCTGGAAACCGACGATGCTCATGCCCAGCAATTTGCCGTTGCTGTCATTGTTCTCGTAGCGGATGTCCATCTTGGGTTCGGCGAATTGCAATTGCTGCACGGCCGATGTCTCGTCGGTCATATAATAGACCGAGCTTTCATTGTAGGCGGCGGCCGAGCAGGAAAAATGGAACAGCCGCGTCTCCTTGTCGGGGTCGCCGGGCTGCGCATCCTTGTCCTTGTATTTGATTGAAAAGACCGTCGGCTCGTCGGCCAGGAACTGTTTGTCGCACTGGCCGCCATAGGTTGCCAGAAACGCCTTCTTTGCCTGCTCCAGTGCGGTGTCCTTCTTCGGTGGCGGCGGCCCGTCGCCGCAGCTTGGCGGCAGCGCCTCCTCGAAATCGGCGGTGGAGGGTTTCAGTGCCCCCTTCTCGATGTGGATCGGATCGAACGGTGGCTCCGCCTGGATCTGGGCATTCACCTGGCGCAGCGTGTAGCAGCCGGCAAAAACCTTTTCGCCGCCGCTCTTGTCGGTGGCGCGGATGGCGACGGGCACGTTGTAGAAAATGCTGCCGGCCGCACCTTCGTCGGAAACCGCCCCGGTCAAGACCTCGACCTTGTCGGTGCCGTCATAGCCCTTGACGAAACTGTCGAAATCCTTTGCCGGTTTTGTATCGCCGAAATACCCCCAGGCGCGAGCGAATTCGTGCCGGCTGATGGCGCTGTAGAGCGAACGCACAACAGCATCGGCGCTCGACCGGTCGTCGACATAGGGCGTTTCGCGGGCATCTTCGGCTGCCAAGGTCGTTTGACCGATCGGGGCAAGGGAGAGAAAGGCAGTCGCTGCGAAAAGGGCGCATCTCATCGGGAACCTCCGCTCGATAAGAGGATTCTACGACGGCGATTGCGGCAACGTGGTGACGCGGCGTCGGCGGCCTTGAAAAATCCTGCACGAAGGCGCTACGTCGCGTCCGCCGGCGCTGGGCCGGGCAGGAGATTTGACGTGACGATATCGATGTATGAGGCATCCGTGCCGGTGTTTTCGGCCAGGCTGAAAGCGCTTTCCAATGTGCTTGCGACCGCCGAACAGAATGCGCTGGACCGCAAGATAGACCCGCAGGTTTTTCTGACGGCGCGGCTGGCGCCGGACATGTTCGCCTTGACCAGGCAGGTGCAGATCGCCACCGATCATGCCAAGGGCGCGCCGTCACGGCTCGCCGGCCGCGAAGTGCCGAAATACGAGGACAATGAGGCGAGTTTTGCCGATGTCCAGGCTCGCATCACGAAGACGCTCGACCTTCTCGCGACATTTTCGGCTGCCGAATTCGACGGCTCCGATGACAAGATCATCGAGCTGAAGCTTGGTGGACGCGAAAGCTCGATGCCCGGCCTGCAGTATCTGCTGCATGTGGCCATGCCCAACTTCTATTTTCATCTCACCACGGCTTACGACATCCTTCGCCACAATGGCGTACCGTTGGGCAAGGCGACGTTCCTGGGATCGCGCTAAGGAATTGAGTTTTTTGGAGGTGTCCCGGACCGATCCGGGACATCCTGAACACCGGATGCAGCTAGCGAACGGACATTTCGCGGGCGATGCGGGGGAAGTCGGCCGGCTTGATCCCGATGTCGGCGCGGTCGGCATTGCTCATCGAATGAAGCAGCGCGAGCGCCGAGCGGTATCTCAGATGTTCCTGCGGCCGAGGCCGGGCGAACATTTCAGTGAAGAAACCCATGATTCAAGCCCCAAATTGGTCCTCCACGGCTGCCAATATAGGTGAATCGTGACAATTGTGCAGTGCAGCATTTGCATACCTGCCATGTCTTGGCGAATTTTTTCGCCATTTTCCGCAACCGGGTGAAACTTTTGCTGACGCGCATCGTAGCCTCGAATGCTGGCTGCATGGCTGCCACGAGGCGACGGCTAAATTCATTGAGATCGGTGCCATGCATTTTTAACGAGCCGGTTCTATGCTTCGATACCCGAATGGTCGGGCGAGGGGGAGGCTGACATCGCTACTGGCGCCAAGCGGGATTTCGCTTCGTTGCTCGACGACCTCTTCATCGCCCCCGACAAGAATGGCGAGGACGTAGAGGCCGGCGCTCGTCCATCCATCCCGTTCGACTATCTTTCGGTGGCCGATGAGCTCCATTCCGGTCGCATCAAGGTTTCCGCTGCCGAATATCGCGAGGCGGGCGCGGATCTGGCGACCGAATTCGCCGCTTTGCTCGATCATGCCAAGCTGGTTCTCGCCGGCGAAGAGCCAAAGCCCGAGGAAAAACTGCCGCCGATCGATCCCGAAGCCATCGCCGTCGAACTCGGCCTCAATCAGCCCAAGCAGGTCGCCGATTTCGGCCGTATGCGCCGCAGCTTTGCCTTTGCCAACCATCCCGACCGCGTCGCCCCGCATTTGCGCCAGCGCGCCATGATCCGCATGCAAGTGGCCAACATGCTGATCGACGAGGCCAAGCGTCGTGCACTGGCCGGTGCTCGCCGCTAACCCGGCTGGTTCACGCAAAAGTCGGCCTGGCGAGGCTTGGAGAGCGGCTCTGCTTTGCCTATAGATGCGGCTCCTCCGCGCAGTCGCGCCAGCCTTCCTCCGGAGCCGAATCCATGCACAAACGCCGTCTCGGTCGGACCGATCTTCTTGTTACCCAGATCTGCCTGGGCTCCATGACCTGGGGCCAGCAGAACACCGAGGCCGAAGGCCACGCCCAGATGGACCTGGCTTTCTCGCGCGGCGTCAATTTCATCGACACCGCCGAGCTCTATCCGATCCCGCCCAAGGCGGAGACGCAGGGACGGACCGAAAAGATCATCGGCAACTGGATGAAAGCCAAGGGCAACCGCGACAAGGTGATCTTGGCCTCGAAGGTCGTCGGCCGCACGGCCAACAGCTGGTTTCGCGGCGACAGGCCGTCGCAACTGGTGCGCGCCGATATCTTTGACGCCATCGACAAGTCGCTAGCCAAGCTCGGCACCGACTACATCGACCTCTATCAGATCCACTGGCCGGAGCGGGATATCCCCTGGGGCGCCAACCCGACGCGCGTCGGCGCCGTGTCGCCACGCGCCGATTCCGTCGGCGCACCGGCCGGCGAAACGCCGATCGCCGAGACGCTTGCCGTGTTTGACGAATTGGTGAAGGCAGGAAAGATCCGGCATTTCGGCCTGTCGAACGAGAGTTCCTGGGGCGTGATGCGGTTCCTTGCCGAAGCCGACCAGGGTATCGGCCCGCGCGTCGCGTCGATCCAGAACGCCTATAATCTCGTCAACCGCACCTTCGAGGTGAATCTCGCCGAGGTCTGCGAGCGCGAGCAGGTGTCGCTGCTGCCCTATTCGCCGCTGGCGCAGGGCTATCTCACCGGCAAGTACGACCACGGCGCGCGGCCTCAGGGCTCGCGCACGCAGCTGTTCAATCGCGGCCAGCGCTACGAGACGCCAGGTGCCGCCGAGGCACAACTCGAATACAACGAGCTGGCGCGCTCCTTTGGCCTGGAGCCGGCACTGTTTGCCAACGCCTTTGTCTCGAGCCGGCCGTTCGTGACCTCGAACATCGTCGGCGCGACGACCGTTGCGCAGCTCGATATGGCGCTGTCTTCCGTCGACGTCGTCTGGACCGACGAAATGCAGAAGGCGGTGGATGCGATCCACCAGCGGGTCGGCAATCCCTGTCCTTGAACGGGGATTGCTGGCCGAATATCCAACGATTACAATGGGAGAAGGGCGGCAATGAATTTTCCGATCGAGGCTATCCGGGGAAAATTTCCCGCTCTCTCTCTGACCGACAAGGGCCGCCGCCGCATCTATCTCGACAACCCTGCCGGCACGCAGGTGCCACAGGCAGTGGCGGATGCGGTATCGCGCTGTCTCTTGACCACCAATGCGAACCTTGGCGGCTACTTCGAAACGACGATTGCCGCGCAGGCCGTCGTCGATGAGGCACATGAGGCCATGGCCGATTTCCTCGGCGCCGCAAGTCCTGAGGAAATCATCATCGGCGCCAACATGACGACGCTGACCTACCACATCTCGCGCACGCTCGGCCGCACGATGCAGCCCGGCGACGAGATCACCCTCACCCGCATGGACCATGAGGGCAACATCTCGCCCTGGCTGCAACTGGCCGAGGATCACGGCCTCGTCGTGCGCTGGCTGCCGTTCGACGAAACCAGCTGGCAGGTCGAGGAGGCGACGCTGGCTGGCTTGCTTTCGGAGAAGACACGGCTGGTCGCGTTGAACTACGCCAGCAATTTGACCGGTTCGATCAACCGGGTGAAGGCGCTGACTGCGATAGCCAGGAATGCCGGTGCGCTGGTCTATGTCGATGCCGTCCAATTCGCGCCGCATGGCCTGATCGACGTGCAGGAGCTCGGCTGCGATTTCCTGATCTGCTCGGCCTACAAATTCTTCGGCCCGCATATGGGCATATTGTGGGGCCGGCGTGATGTCATCGAGACGCTGGAGCCCTACAAATGCCGCTGCTCTTCCAACGGTCTGCCGGAGCGGTTCGAACTCGGCACGCCGCAGATCGAGCTGATGGCCGGCCTCACCGCCGCGGTCGACTACTTTGCCGACCTTGGCGCGGCGGCGGGCGACGGCGGTTCAAGAAGGCAGAAGATCGCCAAGGCGTTCGCGGCTTCGATCGCGTACGAAAACCCGTTGGCGCAACAACTGATCGACGGCCTGTCCGATATCGAGGGCTTGACCGTCCACGGCATCACTGACCCGAAGCGGCTCGGCGATCGCGTGCCGACGGTTTCCTTCACCGTCGATGGCATCGTGCCCGAAACGATCGTACGGCTGATGAACGCCGAAAACATCTTCCTGTGGTCCGGTCACAACTACGCCTGGGAGATCGTCCACCAGCTCGGCATTCCGGCCGAGCATGGCGTCGTGCGCATCGGCATTGCTCACTACAACACGGCAGCCGAAATCGACGAAACGCTGGAAAGTGTGCATCGGGTCATCGCCATGCTCAGGCAGCAGCGCTCCTGACGCTGGCTTGAGCATTCACCGCATCTTGCCGCCGAAACCAGTGAGGAACGCCGTGAGATTGTCGCCGAGTTCGTCGCAGAGGTAGCCGCCCTCCTGGACGATGACCGTCGGCAGGTCGAGCTTTGCGATAGCCTCGCCGATGCGCGAGAAGCCAGGCGTCGTCACCGAAAGTCCGCCGAACGGATCGCCCTCGAACGCGTCGAGGCCGAGCGCCACGACCAGCGCGTCCGGCGAAAAGGCACGGATGCGCTGGAAGGCCGCCTCGAGCGCTTCGAGAAACGCCGCGTCCGCGGATTTGCGCGGCAGCGGCAGGTTGAAATTATAGCCGAGGCCGGGCCCTTCGCCGCGCTCGTCGGCATGACCCCAGAAGAACGGATAGAAGCGCACCGGATCGGCGTGCAGCGAGACGGTCAGCACATCCGGCCGTGCATAGAAGATGCCTTGCGTGCCGTTGCCGTGATGCAGGTCGACATCGAGGATCGCCACCCGTGCGGCCTGTTTGCGCAGAACCTGCGCCGCGACGGCCGAATTGTTGATGAAACAGAAGCCGCCGGCGACATCGGCAAAGGCATGGTGGCCGGGCGGGCGGCACAGCGCGTAGGCGGCCGGCGCGCCTGATATCACCGCCTCGGCGGCTTCGACCGCGCTCCAGGCGCTCCACAGCGCGCTCTGCCATGTTTCGCCCGAGATCGGGCAAGCCGTGTCGGCCATGTGATAGCCGGCCTGGCCGACCGCCGAGGCCGGATAGGAGCCATTGCGCGCGATCGGATGGATGTTCGGGATCACTTCGGCCGAAGCGCCCTCGATGCGCTGCCAGCGCGCGTAGATATGCTCGAGGAAATCCAGATATTCCGGCGTGTGCACCGCCGCGGCCGGGCCGAGCCCATGATCCCGAGGTCGCTCGATCGTGCAACCCGCAGATAGTGCGCCGACTAACAATCTCTCGATGCGCTCCGGCTTTTCCGGATTGGGCTGTGCCGCGCCGCTCGAAAGAAAGGCCCTGGGGTCGTGGCGCTTCTGTTCCTCGGCATAGAAGGCTTTCATTCCTGATCCCCGTTTTCCGGCGCGTCGGCGAAAGCAAAGAAGGCCTCGCCGATGATTTTTTGGGTCCGTTCGTAGCTCGACCAGGCGATGCCCAGCCTCTCGTAGAAGGCCTTGGCCCCTTCATTGTCGGTGTCGACGGACAGCCGGAGATAGACGCCGCCTTCCTTCCGGCACTGCGCCGCAACACGCCGCAGCAGCCGCTCGCCGATCTTGCGGCCGCGAAAACGATCCTCGACATAGAGGTCCTGCACATAGACGCCAGGCCGCCCCATCCATGTCGAAAAGATCGGGAAATGCAGGCAAAGGCCGGCAAACTCGCCGCCCACTTCGGCGATCAGGGTGGAGAAAGCGGGCTTTTCACCAAAGCCGTAGGTGCGCAAATCATCTGCTGTCGAAATGATCTCCTCCGGCGCACCAATATGCGTGCCGAGTTTCAGGATCGCGGCGTGGATGGTTTCGACGTCTTCCACTCGGCCGGGGCGGAGGCGGATTTTGGGCGAGGCAATCATTTCAGGTTCATCTCAGATCAGCATCTCAAAACGCCACCCGGTCGCCGCCCTTGAGCGCCAGCATGTCGCGCGCTTCGGTGGGCGTTGCAACCTCCAGCGACAGCCCGTCGAGAATGCCACGGATACGGCGCACCTGATCGGCATTGGATTTCGCCAGCTGGCGGCCGTCATAGAGACTGTCCTCCAGCCCGACACGGACATTGCCGCCCATGGCTGCTGCAATTGAGATCAGCGGCATCTGCTGGCGGCCGGCGGCGAGCACCGAGAACTGGTAGCTGTCGCCGAACAATTTGTCGGCGATCCGCTTCATGTGGACGAGATTGTCCGGGTCGGCGCCGATGCCGCCCAATATGCCAAGGACGAATTGGATGAACAGCGGTCCCGACACCAACCCCCGATCGCGAAAATGCGCCAGCGAATAGAGATGGCCGACATCATAGCATTCGAATTCGAAGCGCGTGCCGCTGCCCTTTCCCAGTCTTTCCAGCACCGCTTCCATATCGGCGAAGGTGTTCTTGAAGATCGTGTCGCGGGTGGCTTCCAGCAGCTTGGGTTCCCATTCGTGCTGCCATTCCCTCGGCTTGTCGAGCATCGGGAACAGCGCGAAATTCATCGAACCCATGTTGAGCGAGCACATTTCGGGTTCGGCCCGCAAAGGGGCTGCCAGCCGCTGGTCCAGCGTCATCAGCGACGAGCCGCCGGTGGTGATGTTGATGACCGCATCGGTCGCCTGCTTGATGCGCGGCAGGAACTGCATGTAGACGTCCGGATCGGCGGTCGGGCGGCCATCCCTGGGGTCGCGGGCGTGCAGATGCAGGATCGAGGCGCCGGCTTCCGCCGCCGCGATCGCGTCTGCGGCGATCTGGTCCGGCGTCACCGGCAGATAGGGCGACATGGACGGCGTGTGCACCGAGCCGGTGACGGCGCAGGTGATGATGACTTTTCGCGAGGCCATGCTTTTACCCTTCGACCGGCAGGTCGAGTTCGGAGGCCAGAACCTCCAGCGAGTCGCCGATGATGGCGATGATCTCGCCGACCTCTTCGCGCGTGACGATCATCGGCGGCGCGACCATGAAATTGTCGCCGTCGACGCCGCCTTTGACCCTGCGGCCATAGATGATCAGCCCGCGCTCATAGGCGAGGTCGAGCAGCCGCTGCGTGGCTTTCTTGTTCTGGTCGATCGGTTTTAGGGTCTCCGGATCGGCGACCATCTGGGCGCCGGTGAGCAGGCCCTTGCCACGCACGTCGGCAAGGAACGGAAACCGCTTCGCCAGGCCTTTAAGCCCGTCCATCAGCACATCGCCCATGGCTGCCGCATTGGCGATCAGGTCGAGCCGGTCCATTTCGCCGAGCACAGCCAGGCCGGCGGCACAGGCCAGCGGATTGCCGGCATAGGTGTGGCCGTGCTGGAAGCCGCCGGAGGCGAGCAACGGCTGCACCAGCCGCATCGGTGCGGCGAGTGCGCCAAGCGGCGCATATCCGGAGCCCAGCCCCTTCGACAAGGCGACGATGTCTGGCTTGCAGTTCCAGTGATCGCCGCCGAGGAATTTGCCGGTGCGGCCGGCACCGCTCATCACTTCGTCATGGATGAGCAGGATGCCGTAGCGATCGCAGATCTCGCGGATGCGCGGATAGTAGCTGTCGGGCGCAACCAGGGCTGAGGTCGCAGCGCCGCCGATCGGCTCCATGATGAAGGCAACCACGCTGTCCGGGGCTTCCGCAAGAATCTTCTCCTCCAGCATGTCGGCATAGCGGATGCCGCGCTGCTCAATCGAGAGATTGTCGCGGTCGCGCCAGGCATTCGGCGCCGGCACGGTTGGCATCACCCGCATCATCGGCTCGAACGTTTCGGCCAGCGCATCGTCGCCGGTGATCGAGAGCGAACCCAACGTGCCGCCATGATAGGAGGGGAAACGCGTGATCACCTTCCAGCGGCTGGCCTGGCCGGTGGCGACCGCCCATTGCCGCGCCAGCTTGATGCAGGATTCCGTCGCCTCCGAGCCACCGGAGACGAAGAAGATGCGGTCCATGCCCTCCGGCAGCTTGCCGGCCAACTCCCGCGCCAACTCCTCCGCCGGCTCGTTCTCGAAATGCAGCCGATAGGCGAAGGTGGCGCGGTCCATCTGCCGCTTCATGGCGTCGAGCACATTGCGATTGGAATGGCCGATATTGGCCACCATCGGGCCGCTCGAGCCATCGATGAAGCGGCGGCCGTCCTGCGTCCACATGTAGATGCCTTCGGCGCGGTCGATCAGCGGCCGGCGCAGGCTGGACAGATAGAACAGATGCGAGTCTCGCCGGGCTTCGGTTTCTTGAACGGCGGATTGGACTTTCGACATGTCAGGACTTTCCGAGGTAACGATCGAGGACATTTTTCGTGACGCGTTCGACCATCGGGTCCTGTCTTAGCAGGCCGGCGACCCATTCGCAGCTTCCGGCATGGAACACCTCGCCCTTGCCGCGCGGGAAATTGACGATCATGCCGTTGCCGCGTTTGACCTTTTCCAGATTGGCGTCGCTCGCCTCGCCAAACAGCGTTTCGGCGGTGAAGCGGCCGTCTTCGTCGGTGAGGAACTGGTCCTCGATCGGGATATCGGCGCTTTCCTCGACCTGGGAGGCCATGCCGACGGCGAGAACCTGCAGGCCATCTGGCGCGCCGCTGGTCGCAGTCGGGTAGGGCAGGCCGCCGCGTATCTCGAAGTCGAGCCCGTCGACCTCATAGCCATAGACATGGCTGTCGGCGCCCAGCAGGTCGCCATAGTAGATGCCGGTGCCGGCGAAGGCCCAATGCTCGGGCCGGTAGACCGGGAAACCACGCACGCCGCGCGGTGCACAGCCGCCCCAGCCGGCATAGACACCGCGCGTCGCGTTGAGCCCGAAGGTCGCCGAACCCGGCCGGCCAATTTCCGGCGCCTCCCAGGAATTGGTGGCACGGGTGACGTCGCCGTCTGGGAGATAGGCCGGATCTTCGGCACGCGAGCGATATTTGTAGCAGACCTGCCGGCGGCCCTCGTCTTCGAACCGCGTCTGCCACATGAAATTGCCGGCAAAGCGCGCCGCATGGCCGCCGCGGGTCACATAGGCGTCGACGGCATCGCGCATTTCCCAGGTCCAGTATTCGTCATGGCCGACGAACACGGCGCAGTCATAGCCGTCGAGAATTTCCGGCGAAAAATGCAGATCATGCTGGCTGGCGAGATCGACTTGATAGCCGGCCCGCTCGGCGAAGCGGAAAAAATGGCTGTCGTAGCTGGCCCAGCCGGACGAAGCGTATTTCTTCGAATGGCCGGTGGCGAGCGCCCACTCCATGTGCGGATAGCGCGGCACAGTCTTCGGCGGCACAGCGACCTCCAGCGGCACACGCGGCGCATCCTTGGGCAGCACGACGAAGCCACGGCACCAGGGGCGCTGCGTCGAGACGATGGGCGAATACTGGTTGCGATCCGGCCCGGTGATGCCCTGATAGTGGTTGGAGCCGCCCCAGGTGTTGTAGGCCAGCCATGTGCCTGTCGCCGCCACCTGGAGCACGCGGCCAGGTTTGCGGCCCGGCTGCGGGCAGACGATGAAAATATGGTGGCATTGGATCGGCTTGCCGTCGAGCCCGTCGGCGGTCAGCGTGACCCGATAGGCGCCGGACGGCCAGTCGTTCTCTACACGGAATTCAAACGAGGCTTCCCAACCGCAGCCTTCAGCCGAACACTGGTCGGGTGTGTCCTGCCAGCGTGCCGCGATGCCCGATTTCTCGAATACTTTGTTTTCGCTGCCGCCATCTCGGGTGATTGTGATGCCGAACGTCGCAGCTGTCGAACTGACATGCAAAGCCACCGTTTCGCCGGCGCGATAGGAAAACCGGTCGCTGTAGCACCAGATCTCGCCGCGCTCGCCATCCATGCCAGGCCATTCGTAGTAATGGCCACGCACCGCGTGGCGGCGCTGCTCCGGCGTCAGTCCGAAATCGGGGAATTCCGTGTTTGGGCTGTTCATGGTCATCCTCAGGCGGAAAGATATTTCTTGAGGAAGCTGCGCGTGCGGTCCTTCTGCGGCGCGCGGAACATGTCGCCGGGCGGGCCTTCCTCGACGATCACGCCGCCATCCATGAACAGCACCCTGTCGGCCACTTCGCCGGCAAAGCGCATCTCATGCGTTACGATGAGCATGGTCATGTGTTCGGCGGCAAGCTGTTTCATCACCGCATTGACCTCGTCGACCAGTTCCGGATCGAGCGCCGAGGTGGCTTCGTCGAACAGCATCACCTTGGGCTGCATCGCCAGCGCACGGGCAATGGCCACACGCTGCTTCTGGCCGCCCGAAAGCCGCGAGGGGTAGGCGTCGATCTTGTCGGCGAGCCCGACCTTGGACAAAAGGCTATGCGCCAGCGCATGCGCGTCACTTTTGGTCATGCCTTTTAGGATGATCGGTCCCATGGAAATGTTCTCGATCACGGTCAGATGCGGGAACAGATTGAAGTGCTGAAACACCATGCCCATCTGCTGGCGCACCTTGTTGATGTGCCGCTCGAAGGCATGGCCGTGCAGCTTCTGGTTGACCTGCACGCCGTCGAGCCAGACTTCACCGGAGTCCAGGGATTCCAAATGGTTGATGGAGCGCAGCAGCGTGCTCTTGCCGGAGCCACTCGGGCCGATGATGGCGACGATCTGCCCGCGATCGACCGACAGGCCTATGCCTTTGAGGACCTCGACGGCGCCAAACGATTTGCGCGCGCCGCGAACCTCGACCATTGGCCGCTGCGGGCTCATCGGGAAACCTCCACATGTCTTTCAAACCGACGCAAAGCCGCCTCGAGCACAAGATTGAGAATGTAATAAAGCGCCGCTGCGGTGATGTAGAACTCGAACGGGCGGAACGTTTCGCTGATCGCCAGCTGGGCCGAATGGACCAACTCGGCGATGCCGATGACCGAGACGATCGAGGATTCCTTCAACAGCGCGATCAGATTGCCGCCGATCGGTGGTGCCGTGTTGCGGATGGCTTGCGGTATCACGACATGGCGCAGCGTCTGCCACTTGCCGAAGCCGATGCTGCGCGCACCCTCCGTCTGGCCGACATCGACGGCGACGATGCCGGCGCGGATGATGTCGGCATTGTAGACGGCAAAGTGCAGGCCGAGCCCAACAATGCCGGCGGCAAGGGCGGGAATGTCGATGCCGATCTGCACCAGGCCGAAATAGATCAGGAACAGCTGCAACAGCAGCGGCGTGCCCATGAACACCCACATGAGCGCGCGCACGGGATAGGCAACGATCTTCGGAGCGTAGAGCACGATGACCGCGAACAGGATGCCGCCGACGAAGCTGAGTGCGCCCGCCGAGACCGTCAGCACCGCCGTCCACCAGGCACCAATCAACAGAAGGTCCCAGTAGGGCGCGACGACGGTGAAATCCAAACCTTGCATCGTGCTCTCCGGTCAGACGATGGCGAAGCGTTTGTCGAGCAGGTCGACGACCCGCGCAACCGCGTAGACCATGATCATGTAGAGCAGGGCTGCAACGCCGAATATCTCGAACGGCTTGTAGGTGGAGCCGATGAAGCGCTGGGCGGTGTAGGTCAGTTCGACGACTGAAATGGTCGACACAAGTGCTGATCCCTTCAACAAAGCAACCGTATTGACCCCGAGCGGCCGGATCATCAGCCGTGCGGCCTGCGGCAGCACGACCTTGCGCAAGGTCTGGAAACGGCTGAAGCCTATTGTGCGGGCGGCCTCCGTCTGGCCCCTGTCGACCGCGACCAGCGCTCCACGGATCGATTCCGCCATATAGGCGCCGATGTTGAGACCGAGGCCGATAACGCCGGCGGCGAACGGCTCCAGATTGATGCCGATCTGCGGGCCGCCGAAATAGAGCACGAAGAGCTGGATCAGGCACGGCGTGCCGCGAAACAGGCTGACATAGACCGTGCCGATGGTCCGCAGGATTGCCGATTTCGACATCTTGGCGGCCGCGGCCAATGAAGCAGCCGCGAGGCCCAGGATCAGGGCCAACACCGTGATCTCGATCGTCACCAAGGCGGCCTCCACGAAGAACGGGAAGACGCGCTGCATCAAGGAGAAATCCATGAAAGGGTCCAGCAGGAGTAACGCTCGGCTTCAGGCGGCTTTGGTCGCCTGAAGCCAGGAGAGATCAGCGGATGTCGCTGCCGACCCACTTCATCGAGATCTTTTCGTAGCTGCCGTCCGCCAGCATGTCGTCCAGCGCCTTCTGCATCGCAGCCTTGAGCTCCGGATTGTCCTTGCGGATGGCGATGCCGATGGCAACAGCGCCGCCTTCGATATCGGGCGTGTTGAGCTTGCGGACCTTCTCGCCCGTCTCCTTGACGGCAACCATGACCGGAATGTTGTCGACGACTATCGCGTCGACGCGGCCGGCCCTCAGTTCCAGCAGCAGTTCCGGCAGGCCCTTGTAGGTACGGATATCCCAGCCGCCCTTTTCGCGCGCCCATTTCTCATGCGTCTCGCCCAGCGTCACGCCAATGGTCTTGCCCTTGAGGTCGTCGAGGCTCTGCACTTTCGACTGCTCGCTGACGAAAACGGCGCGGCCGGCGTGGTAGTAAGGCCCGACGAAATCGACCACCTTCTCACGCTCAGGCGTGATCGTCATCGAGCCAACGACGGTGTCGTATTTGTTGGCGAGCAGGCCGGCAATGATGCCGTCCCAGGCCGTGGTGATGATGGTGCCCTTGACACCGATGCGCTCGGCGATGGCCTTGCCGATATCGGCGTCGAAACCAACGACTTCATTCTGGTCGTTGACGAAGTTGAAGGGCGGATACTGACCGCTCATGGAAATCTTCAGCTCGCCCGCCGCCTTGATCTTTTCGAGGTCGTCGGCCCTGGCCGAAACGGCAGTGAAGGTCGACGCAAGCAGCAGGGCCGCAACGGCGATGCCGGAAAACACTCTGTTCATCTGATTTCCTCTCCTCTGGATGGCGCGCAAGGTTTGTTCTTGGGAGGCGTGCAGACGCTTTCCTGTCATCAATGATTGCCTTTGCGGTATCATTGCGCAAATAGATAATGGGAATAGAGAGCATAGATATCAGGAATGGCACTTCCACGCCCCGAACGGCTGGTCTGGGATCTCGACTGGAACCTTCTGAGGACATTCGTCGTCATCGCGGAGGTGAAGGGCATCACGCGAGCTGCGGAGCGACTGAACCTCAAGCAACCCAGCGTCAGCAATGCTCTGCGGCGGCTGGAGGACCGGGTGGGCCGGCGTCTGGTCGAGCGCGACGCGACGCGCTTCGAACTGACCGAGGTCGGGCGGCTTCTCTACGAGCAGAGCGTCGAGGTGTTCGGCACCATATCGCAGTTGCCGCTGCTGATGCGCGGCATCAGCGACGATGTTACCGGCCATGTGATGATCGCGACGGCAAGCCATGTCGTCTCGCCGCTCTTTGATCAGGCGCTGTCCGAGTTCCACAGCAACTACCCGCACGCCAGCATCACCATTTCAGTCGCAGCAAGCACCGAAGTCGCCAAGCAGGTGAGGGAGCGGCGTGCTTCCTTCGGCATCTGCCTGGTCAGCCAGCGCGATCCGGCGCTGGAATATGCGATGGTCTACCGCGAGTTCTTCGGCTTCTTCTGTGGGCCGCAGCACAGGCTTTACGGGCAAACCGGGCTGACGCTGACCGATCTCCGGGGCGAGCCCTCGGTATCGTTCCAGACCGACCATATCTCGGATGCGTTGCGGCCGGTCGCGCTGTTGCGCAGCGAGGCCCGGCTCAACGCCGATGTCGTCGGCGTGTCCTCGAGCCTGGAAGAGGTGCGGCGCATGATCGTCGCCGGGTTGGGCATTGGGCCGCTGCCGCTGCACGTCGCGCGGCGGGATGTGGCGGATGGAATGCTGTGGCGGCTGCCGCCCTATGACGCGCCGCCGGCCATCGACATCTTCCTGCTGGTCAATCCGGACAAGGTGATGAACCGCGCCGAGAAGGCGCTGCTGTCAGGGCTGCAGACGCTGATTGCCGACACGCCCCTCGAGGACCGCATCTACATAGGCTGACGGGCGGAGACAGGCTTATTCGATCAGGAAGGCCGAAGAGCGGTCGCGCATCGGCTCGTCCAGAGCGACCGAGGCGCGCGCGGCAAGGTCGAAGCGCACGCTTGTCGTCCGGCTCGATGCGCGGACAATGCCGTCGAGCGAGCCCAACATCACCTGTTCGAAGGTGATGGAGGTGCGGCCGATCTTCACGACATGCGAGCGGATGGTGATGAGCGCACCGGCTTTCGTTTCATGCCGATAGTCGATTTCGGTGCGCACGTCGGCCCATCCGATCTGCGACGCCTGGTTGTCGTCCTGTCCGGCGATATGGCCGAGAAGCTGGAAGCTGGCATCATCGAACATCGCCGCGTAGTGACGCACATTCACGTGCCCCATCACGTCGCACATCCAGGGATGAGCGACGCCGACAAAGGTGACGAGAGATTTGCTCATGGGGATTTGCTCCGTGGCCTTCGACGATCGCGCAGACGCAATATCGAAACGCGCGACGACAGGCAAACGATCTGCTGTCCCTGGCATCTTCGAACCGAGAATGGCCTTCGGACTTCGTATTCGTTAGCCGCACCCTTGGCCGCCTCCATCAAACGGACTATCTCAGGGGTGGCGGCGTTTCCGCCACGGGGGTCGGCATGCTCAGAGTGCAAAAGGTCAAGGTCGACGAGATCTACGTGCCGACGGCGCGCAAGAAGACGCTGCATCCCGAGACCGTCCGCCATCTCGCCGAGGACATTCTGGAAAACGGCATGAAGACGCCGATCCAGGTCCGCCATGACGGCAAGCGCCACATCCTCGTCGAAGGCCTGCACCGGCTGGAAGCGGCAAAGTGGCTCGGCGAGACCGAGATCGAGGCCTATCTGGTGCAAGCCAAGCGCCACTGAGGCTTTGGCCCATCGATCACTTCGTGATCCTCGGGTCTCCGCGACGGAGCTGCGTTCCTGCTCCGCCCGTGGATGACGAAGGTGAGTGACGCCTCGGGTCAATCGAAACGGTGTCGCAAAATTTTCGCTGGCCGATGTCGGCTTGCGGTTCATCGGCTCGTCCTTGGGACGGAAGCCAGATCAAACGCAGGACGCCATCATGACCACCAAGCTCGACATCGCCCCCACCAACGACCGCGAACTGGTTCTCGCCCGCATCATCGATGCGCCGCGCGAGAACGTCTATCGCTGCTGGACCGATCCGAAACTGATCACGCGCTGGTTCTCGCCAAAACCGTGGACGACGCCGCGCGCGGAGATGGATGTGCGCGCCGGTGGCTCGAGCCTTGTCGTCATGGCCAGCCCGGACGGCAACGAGTTCCCCAACCCAGGTGTCTTCCTCGAAGTCGTTGCCGGCAGGAAGATCGTCCTCACCGACGCCTACACTGAGGCTTGGCAGCCTTCGGAAAAGCCGTTCATGACCGTCGCGCTGACCTTCGAGGACGAGGGCAACGGCAAGACCCGCTACATCGCTCGGGTCAGGCACTGGAGCGTCGCCGACCGCGAACAGCATGAGAAGATGGGGTTCCACGAGGGCTGGGGACAGTGCGCCGACCAGCTCGAAGAACTCGCCAAAACGCTTTGATCCGCATAACGCCTTGATATCGACAGGAGAGGAGATCGATATGTTCAAAACCCTGTTTTTCGCCATTTTTGCTTCGGCCGCAGCACTGCTTGCCTGCCCGGGCATCACCAATGCAGAGGAGACAAAACCTGCCATGACGACTGAAACGAATGCACTGCCGAAGCCGGAAAAGTCCGGCCTTCTGACGATCAACGGCCTGAACTACTACTATGCGATCTATGGCAAGGGCGAGCCGCTGCTTCTGCTGCATGGTGGTCTTGGCACCACGGATATGTTCGCGCCGATCCTGCCGAAACTTGCCGAAAACCGCACCGTCATCGGCGTCGACCTGCAGGGTCACGGCCGCACCGCGCTGGGTGACCGACCATTCACCGTGGAGGCGATGGGCGACGACATGGCCGCCATCGTCAAGGCGCTCGGTTACAGCCAGGTCGATGTCATGGGCTATTCGCTAGGCGGCGGCGTCGCCTTCCGCATGGCCGTCCAGCATCCCGAAGCGGTGCGCCGCCTCGTCCTGGTATCGACCGGCTACGCCACGGACGGCTTCTATGACGAGATGCGTCCGCAGCAGGCACAGGTGAGCGCAGCCGCGGCTGAGTTCATGAAGGACACGCCGATGTACAAATCCTACGTCGCGGTGGCGCCGCATCCGGAGGAGTTCCCGAAGCTCCTCGATGCGCTGGGCGGCTTCATGCGTCAGAACCGCGATTACTCGGCCGACGTCGCCAAGCTGAAGATGCCTGTCATGCTGGTCTATGGCGACAGCGATATGTACAAGCCCGAACACGAGATCAAGTTCTATCAGATGCTCGGCGGCGGACTGAAGGACGCCGGCTGGATGCGCGAGAACCTGTCGCAGAACCGCCTGGCGATCCTGCCCAACCGCACCCACTACGATGTCTTCTTCGCCCCGGAGCTGACGGCCGCCGCGCTGCCGTTCCTAAACGGCCAGACCAAGGTCAAGACCTGGGACGAGGTCGTCGGCGAAATGGAGTGAACGCCAAAACCGCCGGCTGTTGGCGGGCAGCCGGCATTCCGTGGCTCCATGACGGCTTTCGGCGTCATGGCTTCATCCCAACTCGCATCAGCACAAGCGATGACATTGCATCAAAGCTTTTCAATTGACCCAATCGGCCCCGCCGATACGTTGCGCGCCTATTCTCTCCCACCAGTGGATCCAGACAATGGCAAGATATGAGGGCGGATGCCTGTGCAAGGCGGTGCGCTACCGCGCGGACGCGGCTCCCATCAACGAACGCGTCTGCCACTGCCGGCTTTGCCAGAAGGCGATCGGCGCCGCCTTCAACGCACGCGTGCTGTTTCGCATCGAGGACGTGACGATCGATGGGCCGCTGGCGACTATAGGCTCTTCACCGGATCTCAAGCGCGGCTTTTGCCCGAGCTGCGGCACAACGCTGTTCTCCCGACGTGATTCCGCAGGCATTATCGGCATCACCACCGGTTCGCTCGACGATCCCACGGTTTTCAAGCCGCAAATGCATATTTTCACGGCCTCGAAGCAGCCTTGGCTGTGCTTGATGACGGCCTGCCGAAATACGAAGGCGCCCCTCCGCCAGGCTAATTTTTCCCTTCTCCCCTTGTTGTGGAAGAAGGTGGATCGACGCGCAGCGCCAGGGGAAGGGAAGAGCGCAAGCATGGCCAAAATTTAATCCAAATCGACACGAGATAGCCGGCAAAGCGTCATTGGCGAGCCATCTTTGTCGTCCTATTTAAGGGGCGCGGGTACGGCATTCGAGGAGACGACGGATGAACGACAGCATCAGCACCCTGGACGAGCTTTTGAGCGATCCGATGGTCCTGCTTGTGATGGAGCGCGATCGTGTGCGTCCCGAACAGGTGCGCATGCTGCTCGAACGGGCTCGCCGGCCTTCGACCGATGAGCCCGAAGTGCCGCCGGCGCATGTGATCGCCAGGACATGCCAGAAACTCTGGCTCTGCCCGTAGTCGCTTTGCGATTTTCCCTGTGTACCTCAAGCCGGCCCCAAGGTGGGCCGGTTTTCGAACGGCGTGCACCTCGGCGTGCCAGCTTACAAATCCGTAAATTGATTATCCGGCCCATGACGATAAGGCTTGCCCGGGATTGACCGATGGTTGGTCCACGCAACTCCGATCTCTCATGCACGGAATTCGATTTTGGCCGATATCTGCACCCAAGGCCTCGACACGGGCTTCGTCGGCCTGGGGTTCGCCAAGGTGGCGTTCCTCGGCGTGGTGCAAGGCATCACGGAACTGCTGCCAATTTCCTCGACTGCCCATATGCGCATCGTGCCGGCCGTGCTCGGCTGGCAGGATCCTGGCTCCGCCTTCTCCGCCGCCATGCAGCTTGCGGCCCTTGCCGCGGTGGTCAGCTATTTCTGGAGCGACGTCAGGGATATCCTGTTTGGATCGCTCGACGCTCTGGCGCGACGCGATTTCGCCGACCGGCATTTCAAGCTGGCGCTCTGGATCGTGCTGGCGACGATCCCCATCGTCATTGCCGGCGTTGCGCTGTCGGGCCTGCTCAACGCCTGCAATTCGCCGCTGCGTAGCCTGACGGTGATCGGCTGGGCCTGCATCGCCATGGCTATCCTGCTGGCGCTGGCCGAGATCTTTGCCCGTCACCGGCGCAGCATGGGCGATGCGTCGCTGACCGATGCGCTGCTCGTCGGTATCGCCCAGATCGGCGCGCTTGTCCCCGGCGTCTCGCGCTCGGGCTCGACCCTGACAGCGGCACTGGGGCTCGGCTTCAAGCGGGCCGAAGCGGCGCGCTTCTCATTCCTGCTCGGGCTGCCTGCCATCGCGCTCGCCGGCCTCAAGGAACTCTGGGAACTGCACAAGGTCCATCTCGACGCCCATGGCTGGTCGGTGCTTGCTGTCGGGCTGGTCGTCGCGTCGATCTCCGCCTTCTTCGCCATATGGGGGCTGATGCGCGTGCTGGAGCGTTTCTCGGCTTGGCCGTTCGTCATCTATCGCGGCCTGCTCGGCATCGTCTTGTTGTCGAGCGTCGCCATGGGATGGCTCGTCTAAGGCAGTTCCACAGTATCGCTTGAAACGGGCTATATCCCTACCGGACCTCGAACTTCGATTCCGGTACGCGCATGGATTTTTTGACCCTCCTGCAATCGGTGCCACTGTTGCTGGCGATGGCCAAGGGGGCGCTGCCGTCGGTGGCGGCGCTTGGCGCGTCGTTCGGCCAGTGGGTTGTCTCGCTGCCGCCATGCCGGGACTTCACCTTCGAGGCGACCAGCTATCTCGTTTGCGAGGTCGATCCGAAACGATATCAGCTCGAGCTGTTCTGGAAGGATGCGGCGGGCAAGCCGTTTCAGTCGCTGCACAATCTGCATGCCGCGCAACAGGCGATCGGGCGCACGATGCTGTTCGGCATCAATGCCGGCATGTATCACCCGAACCTCGCGCCGGTCGGTCTCTATGTCGAGCGCGGCCAGGAGATGGCGTCGGTGAAAACGGGTTCGGGAAGCGGCAACTTTTCCCTGCAGCCAAACGGCATTTTCTACATACGCGACGGCAGGGCCGCGGTCCGCGCCACCAGGGACTTCGTGAAGAGGCGCCCGACCGTCGACTATGCGACGCAATCGGGGCCGATGCTGGTGATCGACGGCAAGCTGCATCCGAAATTCCAGGCCGACGGCACTTCGCGGAAAACCCGCGACGGTGTCGGGGTGCGAAAGGATGGCGTCGCGGTCTTTGCGATTTCGAATGGCACGGTGACCTTCCATGCCTTCGCCCGGCTTTTCCGCGACGCGCTCGGTTGCGATAACGCGCTGTTCCTCGACGGCACGATATCCAGCCTGTTTGCGCCTGCCATCGGCCGCAAAGACGACTACTGGAATCTCGGGCCGATGATCGGCGTCTTCAGGAAATCCTGAGCCGGTTTCCACCGCGCTTACCCGCATGCGGTATGGCGAAAAAAACTTGATTCAAACTTTATTGGTAATTTCTCATTCATAACTGATCCGGTTTGTCCGTCGGCTGTCGTTTCGCCCTCGGTCTGTTGTGTTTTGAGTACAGGTCCAGATGCGGATTCCGGGCGTCGTCAGTTTTTTGATAGCATCGCTATGCCTTGCCGGCTGCTCGCCAACGGCCGGCGTCGATGCGCTGGATTTGCAGAAACCCTCCAACGAGACCACCAGTTCCGTGATCCGGCCGCCGGCACCGATCGCCGCTGCTCCGGCGGCAAGGGGCAACAGGGCGGCAAGGGCCGGACTGGCTCCCATGTCTGACAACGGTCCGGGGGAAAAAACGCGCCCGTTCGGCTTGGCGGAGGAGGAAGAGACGGGGGTGTTTGCCGCACCTGATGCGCCTGATCCCCAAGTGCCTGATATCGGCGGGCTGCCGGTCGAGCCGGCAGCCTTGGTGTCGCCGCCCAAGCTATTGACCCGCGCGGCACCGGCCATGCTTGCCGGGCCGCTCACCCGTTACGGTTTTCGCGACGCCAAGCCGATCAATTTCGGCAAGGGTTCGCCTCGCCGCCTTGCAGTGCACGGCGTCGACGTCTCGCGTTGGCAAGGCAACGTCAACTGGGACAAGCTGCGGGCGCAGGGCGCCAACTTCGCCTACATCAAGGCGACCGACGGTGGCGACCACCTCGATCCGATGTTCATGAAAAACTGGCGCAACGCCGACGCCGCCGGCTTGAAGCGCGGCGCCTACCATTTCTTCTACTGGTGCCGCACGGCGGGCGAGCAGGCGGACTGGTTCATCCGCAACGTGCCCAGGGTCGAAGGCGCGCTGCCGCCGGTGATCGACGTCGAGTGGAACGGCGAGTCCAGCTGCAAGCGGCGGCCGTCGCGCGAAAAGGTGCTGGAAAAGATGCAGGTGTTCATGGACAAGCTGGAGCGCTATTACGGCCAGCGGCCCATCATCTACACCGCGCCCGATTTCTACCGCGACAATCTCAGGGGCGAATTCCTCGACTATCCGTTTTGGCTGCGTGCGGTCGCCCAGCATCCGTCAAAGGTCTATCCCGGCCGCAAATGGCTGTTCTGGCAGTATTCCGGCTCCGGCCTGTCGCACGGCGTCACTGGCCGTATAGACCTCAATGTCTTCCATGGCGACGAACGGCAATGGCGCGCCTGGGCCGGCGGCCGGCAGACGGTAGCCGACGCCAACTGAGACAAGCTATCAGGCTTGGCGTCGTTCGCTTTCTCGGGTGTCCGCCGATCCTCGACCTCTTCGCCGCTCCCTTCAGGACCCGCTCACGCGGCCTGCTTGACCAGCGTGCGCTGTCGGACCATTTCAAGCGCGATATCGGACTGCTCGATGGACACGCTTCCGCCGGCAGCATTCGCTGAGGAAAGTGTCTGGCTCTTTGACCAACAAGGACGCATGGGAGGAAAAGATGGGTGTGTCATCGGAGGCTCTGGCACAGAGCCGTCAAACGATCAGCGCTTACGAGGATTATGCGGAACAATATGATGCCATCGTGCGCCATGTTCCCAACGAGAGGGAGCAGGCATCGCTCAAGCGCCTGGTGGCAATCGCCGGCACAGGTGGCCGGATTTTGGAAGTCGGGTCCGGAGCCGGATACGATGCGGATTTTCTGGAAAATTTGGGCGTCAAGGTTCGGCGCACCGACGCCACCAAGCGGTTTCTCGAGCTGCAGGCCGCGCGTGGTAAGCATGGCGAGTTGCTCGATCTCATCACCGATGATCTCGGCGGCCCCTACGACGCGGTCCTTGCCCGATGCGTCCTGATCCACGTGCCTCGCGACCAGACCGACCAGGTGCTTGCCAAGATAGCCGGGTCGCTGCGCCCGGGCGGCGCCTTCCTCGTCTCGATGCGCAATGGCGATGGCGAGACATCAGGCGAATATCACATGGTCTACTGGCGCAGGGACGACTTCGCCGCCCGTCTCGAAGGCGCCGGGCTGGTCCTCATCAGGGACGATTTCAACGTCGGCCGCAATAGCGAAGAATGGAACACGTTCCTGGCCGTGAAGCCTGCATAACGCGGCGTGGGCTGTTGCCGTTTGCGCTGCTCAGCCTTTTCAGATTTGCGAAAATACAAGACATTGCCGCCGCCATGCTGTCTATGTGCGGGTTCCTGCACTCCTGGGGGGAGACGAGTTGGAACTCAAGATCATGCTTGTCGGCTTTGCCTGCGTGGTCGCGGGCGCGCTGTCGTTCATCACCTTCATGAAATGGCGAGAGGTGAAGGCACTCAGCCGCTGGCTGCCGACGCCGGGAAAGATCATCTCGTCGCGCGTCGAGGCACGCGAGGTCAGAAGCTCGGGCGTTGGTTCGGACAGCACTGATACGACCGAAATGCGCAATTTTCCGGCGATCACCTTCGAATACAAGGTCGGCGGCAAGAAATTTCAAACCTCGCGCTACAGCGTGAAGGAGAATTTGGGGAATTTCGAAGTCACCGAAACCCTTGCCCAGTTTCCCCGCGGCGCGGAGGTGACTGTCTTCTACAATCCGGCCGATCCGAGCAAAGCCGTGATCGAGCGCACCATGCCCGAAGGCGCCTTCAAGTTCATGATCCAGCTCTCGGCCGGGCTGGTGGTCGGCGCGCTGGTGCTGGTGTTTTCCGTCGGCGGCGTCCTGGAGGCGATCAGGCCGCATTTGCCCAAGCCGCAAAACCTCGGCGCGGCGGCGCTGCTGCTGTTCATGGGCCTGTTTGCCTTGCGCATGGGCTTCGTCCAGAAATCGATGGCCGAGCAGGCGGCAAAATGGCCGGTCACTGCCGGCCGCATCGATGCCTCGGGCCTGCAGGCGCTCCGAAACCATTCTGGCTATGGTCGCTGGCGCACCGTCTTCAAATCCCGCATCGTCTACTCCTATGACGTCGCCGGCCAGCGCTACAGCGCCGATCGTGTGACCTTCGGCGGAACCGTGACGGCTTCGTTGCCCGGCCTCGTCGGCGGCCAGGCACGGCAGTATGTCGAAGGCAGCAAGGTCGACGTCCACTATGACCGCGCCAACCCCGGCTCGGCGGTGCTGGAATGCCGGGTACGGGGGCTCTGGCTGTTATGGATCTGCTCGGCAGGCTTTCTCGGTGGCGCCGCCTTTCTGGTCGGCCTGGTCTGAGGCGCCGGACGCCTTCAACAGCGGACGAGCGGTCCGCTGTTGAAGCCAGGCCAGGTGAACCGCAGCGTGGCCCCATGCCTGACGATATGGATGACACGCGCGAACGGCTCCTCGATCGACGGGTCGGAACCGTAGCATTGGCTGGCATGCACCACCCAGCCGGTCGAGCTTTTGCGAAATGTCGCCTGCTCGCAGCCGAGATCGGGGAACGACAGCGACGCCTGGTCCACTGTGAACACAGTCTCGCGTTGGATGTCGGGAGCCGCGTGGCAGTTCAGCCTGTCGGTAGACCATGTCCCAACATAAGGCGGCGCCGCCAGCGCGGAGCCACCGGCGAATGCGGATATTGCCGTCGTCATCACCAAACGCCGCATCACCACTCCTTCGATCAGTGCGCTCGACCATACAGGCTGGTGGGATTTTGCGTGGACAAGTTTTGTCCAGGATCGGACAAACGCCGCCGTTCCGGATTTTGCTATGCTTTTGCGTGAATGATGCGACTGTGCGGGCCGACTCAACGCTTTCCCAGAGACATCGGATGATCACCCGCATACTGGCCTTTTTCCTCCTGGGCCTGCTCGGCCCGATGCAGGCGGCCTTGGCAAAAGAATGCCTCCTGAGTCACGCCACCTATCAGGAGCCGCGCTCGGGTGCCGTCGTGCAATTCCGCCCGCTCGCCAACCAGCCGGCGGCGCTGACGGCCGAAGTGTTTTCGCTGGCCGTGCCCAACACCGGCACGAGCCTGCCCGCCGACATCACCTGGACCAACGGCAAGAATTCCTTCCCGCTCGGCACCATTCGCCACGCCTGCACCGACGACGACCGGGAAGGCGGCCTGCAGGACGGTAGCGGATTGTGCAGGCTATGGGAGGGCCAGGTCTATGCCTTGACCGGCGGCGGCGCCGAGCAGTTGAATTCGCGCGAAGCGACACCGGCGCCGAGAGGGCTGCTCTTGCCCGGTTTCGGCGTGGCTTTCACCGAAGGAGCCGATTTCGCCAATGCCAATCCAGGCGGTTCGGCCTGGGACGCCTTCATTTTAACAGGATGCAGCGATGAATAGCGTGCGATCGACCATCTGGGCCAGTGCCCTGCTTGCATCCGCGACGATACCAGCCATGGCGGACGAGCCGGCGCCGTCGCGCCCGCCCATCGACAAATGCGCCTGGGAAAAATTGTCTGACAAAACTGTCGGGCTGGCCGCCTGGACGCAGCGCTGCGATTTCGGCTTCCGCCAGATCCATTTCGAATTCGCCGGCAAAGCGCTCGCCATCAAATACAGCGACGGCGGCGCGGCTGACCCTCTTGTCGAGGTCTTTGACATCAAGCCTGGCGAAACCGCCGAGGCTGCGTTGCAGCGCCTGTTCCTGGAAAAGACCGACAAGGCCGTCAGCGCCCGCTGTGTGCTGGCGCCTTACACCGAGGGCACGGTACCCGCCGGCGTCAAACGCTACACATTCAGCCCCGACGCCGCCTATGCGAAAGAGCTGAAAGCACTTGCCAGCTCCGACGAGATTCCCGAACCGCCCTGCGGCGACTGGGGTGAAATGCCTGACGGCATGCAGTATTTCGAGGTGCCCGCGGGTGAGGGGTACAGCCTGCTTTTTGTGCGCATCGGCCAGGACGAGCCATTGTTTGACGAGCAGACGCTACGCGTCTTGCCGAGGGGGTGAGAAGCGCTTTCTCGCCAGGTCAGGCGGATTCGGTCACCGCACCGATCCGCCGGTAGACGAATGCTTCTTCTCTCGAAGGAACTGTGGCAATGCGCTTGGCTTCGTCGATCAGCATTGCCATGCGAGCATGGATCGGCGATTTCGCGCAAGCCGGGTCCGTTGCAGCGGCATCGCCGGCGATCGCCATCGCCTGGCAGCGGCAGCCGCCCCAGTCGATCTCGCGCCGCTCACAGCCGCGGCATGGCTCCTGCATCCAGTCCGTACCGCGAAAAGCATTGAACGCCGGCGAATCGGCCCAGATCGAGGACAGCCTGCGTGGTTCGAAACGCTCGAAGCTGAGCGACGGGATCGTCTGTGCGGCATGGCAGGGCAGTACGGTGCCGTCAGGCGTCACCATGAAGGCGTCCCGCGCCCAGCCGCCCATGCACGGCTTGGGATAGATCGCGAAATAGTCCGGCGTCACAAAATCGATGTTGATGATGCCGGCCAACCGCTCCTGTGCCTCCGCGACGATCTCCGCCTGCCTATCGACCGCTTCACGCTCCGGCATCAGTTGATCGCGATTGGTCAACGCCCAGCCGGCATATTGCACATTGGCGATCTCGAGCCTCTCCGCGCCCAACGAAAGGGCGAGATCGATGAGTTCCGGCACCTCCTCGATGTTATGGCGATGGATCGGCGCGTTGATGGTAAGAGGCAGACCGGCCGCGCGCGCGCGGCGTGCCGTCTCCAGCTTCTTTTCGTGGGCGCCCTTGTGGTTGCCGATGCGATCCGTGGTCGCCGGCCGCGCGCCCTGAAAGCTCAGTTGCAGATGGTCTAGACCGGCTTCGGCAAATGCCTCGACACGGCCCTCGACGATGCCAACGCCCGCGGTAATCAGATTGGTGTAGACGCCGCGCCCCGCAAGCCCGGCGATCAATTGCTCGAGGTCGCGGCGCAGTGTCGGCTCGCCACCGGACAGATGCACCTGGAGCACTCCGAGATCGGCGGCCTCCGAGAACAGGGCGAGCCAGGTCTCTGTGTCGAGTTCGCGATTGGCCTTGAGCAGTTCGAGCGGATTGGAGCAATAAGGGCATTGCAGCGGGCAGCGATGCGTCAGTTCCGCCAGCATGCCGATTGGAGGGAGGAGGGGCGTGCTCATAGCCTCACCAGCAGCTTGTCCGACCATTCCTGCAGGAAGGCGATGACGTCGGTCGCCACGGCCTCCTGTTCGGCCTCATAATCGGCGGCAAGGCCGGCAATGATGTCGCCGACCGTGGACCGTCCATCGCAGCGTCGCAATATGTCGAGACTGACATCGTTCGGCCAGAATATCTTTTCCGGTGAAAGCACGGCGAATGCCTGCCGCAAGGGATCGTATTGTATGCGCACGTGCTTCGGCAGCGAAGGTACCGATCGCAACGACACCACAGCTCTTTCGCGCAGCGCCGTCATAGGGCTGCCTCGGGCTGGAAGGCGCCGGGCGGTATGTTTCCCCGCTCGCCATAGGCGTGTTGAAGCGCGTCAAGCATGGCCCAGAGTATATCGCATTTGAACACCAGTGCATCGATTGCCTGCTGCTGGCGCTCCGCCGTATCGGCGTGGCTGAGCACGTAGTCAAGGGCGAAGTCGGCGTCACGCGAGGCCTGTTCGGGCCGTTGCTTGAAATAGGCCAGCGTATCCTCGGTGATGTAGTCGTATTTGGCCAGCATTGCCGGCACCCGCTCGCCGATGATGAGTGGCGAGAACATCTCGGTCAGCGAGGACGCGACCGCCTCGAACAGCGTCCGGTTTGTGCAAAAGGAAAGGTAAGCGCCCACCGCGAAGCGTGTCGCCGGCAGTGCCAGCCTTTCGCTCTTCACGGCCTCGGCGTCCAGGCCGAGCGAAGTTGCCAGATGCAGCCAGCGCGCGATGCCGCCGCTCCAGCCGTCCTCGCCGTCATGATCCTCGATCCGCTTGCGCCACGCGGCACGAAACGCTGGATCCTCGGCATGTACGAGTATCATGGCATCCTTGCGTGGGATGACCGCCTGATAGCAATAGCGGTTCAGCGCCCAGGCCTTCATCTCGGCCTTCGACAACGCGCCGCTGGTCATCCTGTGGTGAAAGGGATGGCGATTGTGATAGCGCTCGGCGCCAACCTGCCTCAGCACGGCTTCGAGAGCGCTCGTGGAGAGTCCGCCTTTGGCTGCATCGCGGAAGTCGCTCAAAATTCCATCTCCATACCGTCGTTTGCGATTTCCCAGCCTGCCGCCTTGACCGCCGCGTGTTCGGCGGAACTCTCGTCAAGGATGGGGTTGGTGTTGTTGATGTGGACGAAGACGCGACGGCCGACCTTCACATTGGCCAAGCCTGCAATCGAACCCAATTCTCCCGAGATCGCCAGATGCCCCATGCGCGCGCCGGTTTTCTGACCGACGCCGGCGACGATCATCTCGTCGTCGGTGTAGACCGTGCCGTCGAACAAAAGACAGGCGGCATCGGTGAGACGCGCGCGTAGCCGCGCATCGATGCGCGCGCAGCCTGGGATATAGAAGACGGAGCCGCGGCTGCCGATGCCGGCAATTCGGACTCCGATCGTGTCACCTGCGTCGGAGCTGAAATTGGCATCCGGATGGTCTCTATCCTCCAGATAGAGTGCTATCTTCCCGGGCACGGCAAAGGGCTCGATCATTACGCCGGTATCGCGGCCTTCTGCGTCGCAGATGGCCAACTCTTTCGCCGGCGGCAGGATGCGCCGCGGCACAAGCGCTGGATCGAGAACGTTGAAAATCGAATTCGCCTCCAGCGTCGCCAGAACCTGCGCCGTTGCATAGATGGCGAAAGGCTGCCGCTCGCGCAGGCTGAGCAGTCCGGCGATATGATCGACGTCGGCATTGGTCAGCACCACAGCGCGAATAGGTGTCGAGCGCAGCGGCGCATCGCCCGCAGGTTGCAATTCAGGTGTTGCAGCGATTTGCTGGCGAATGTCGGGCGAGGCATTGAAAAGAACCCAGCCCAACCCGTCCGCCGAGGCGGCGACACTTGACTGGGTTCGTGGATGCACGCTTGCCATGCCGTTGCGAGCCGCACGACTGAGACGGTAGTTGCAGTTCCATTGCGGAAAGCCGCCGCCCGCCGCCGATCCGATGATCCTCAAATGCATGAAAATGCCCGCGCGCCGGCTTCTCTGACCTGCAGGCAATTTGCAGTCACAAACAACACTCCGCGCGCTTTGCGTGCGTCAAAATCTTTCACGAAAATCCCATGCGGGGAGGGGATGCGCGCCCCTGTCGCCAGGGACGCGCACCTCTGCGGCCTACTTCTTGGGAGTAATTTCAGCAGGCAGATACCGTGAAATTTCGAAGCCAGCGGCAACCTGACACATGGTCGGTTTTTTCCAGTTCTTCTTCATGACATTTCTCCTCTTATACCAGCCCGAAGGGACCGATCCTGTCGTTAGCCAACCATTGCAGGGCACCGACGCAATGGCTCGTCCATCAAGTTTCAAAATGGACAAATGAAACAATAGGTTTTGAAAAATTGAAAACAAACTATCGAGAATAATTGCAGTCCTTATTTCAATTGTTCGTTGCGTAGGGTTTCTTCTCCTCCAGTGGAAGGTTTGCATCTTCCCATCCATCGGCGCCGAGCGGATACCAGATCACTGAACTGTAGCCCCACTGGACGGCCCGTTTCGCCGCATTCCACGACATCCAGCAATTCGTCATGCAGTAGAACAGAACCGTGCGCGACTTGTCCGTCCCGGCCTTGGCCGCGAGGCCTTGGCGAAAATAGCTGGCGGTCTCCTGCGAAATAGCGCCGTATCCCACATTGGCCAGCCATATGCTGCCTGGAATGTCCTTTCTGACCTTGTCTCTCCATATCGTCCCTGCCGGCAAATTGGCCGGTTTGGGCGTGTCCGGCATCACGTCGAAGAAGATCGCCTTTTTCGTTCGCCACAGCGCTTCCGCTTCCACCGTCGTCACCACCCTCGCGCCTTGCAGCGTCCGCGGTACCGGCGCCCGATAGTCGTCCATCCGGAAACCGCTGGGTTCGGCGATGTCGCCAGCCCATGTCGGCTCGGCCAGACCCAGAAGGCTCGCGGCGACCAGCACGAAAATAGTCTCCCTTCCATTCATTGGCTAATCAGGTTGTCGTGTTCGTCGATCAGCGGCACGTTGTAGCTCAGCAGGATCCTGGTGATCTCCGCCTGGTTTTCCCTGATCACCCGGTTGAGCGTCCGCTTCCATTCCTGGTCCGACGGACGTACGCCCATGGTGATGCGGTAAGACATGCGCGAGCCGGTTTTTTCCTTCACCAGTGGAACGATCGTCACATCAGCTCCGAGTTCCTTGGCGTAGTAACCTGCCATCGGTCCCCACAGCACCGCCGCATCGATCTTGTGTGCCAGCATGTCCTTGATCATGACCTCCCCCATTGATGGGGTGACGCGCGTATCCACCGCAAGCGGATAGATCTTGGCGGTCCGCAGAAGCTTGTTGGCGGCCATGTTGGCGGTTGGCGGCGTGCTTTCAACGACGCCGATCGTTTTGCCTGTGAGTCTGGGATCCTCGATCGTTTCCACGCCTTCCATATCGTGGCTTTTCGGATGCACCAGCACATAGGCGGAGCGATAGTAGGCGTTGGTGTTCTGCACCAGCTCATCGCCTTGGGCATAGCCCATGATGATGTCGCATCGGTTGGCCCCCAACGTATTGCGCACGAAGCCGGTGATCGTGGGAAACCAGGTGTAGGAGACGGACTTGCGCCCGGTTTTCGCGGCAACCAGTTCGGCCAGCTTGTTTTCGAAGCCTTCGCCGCTCTTGTCGGTGAAGGGCATATTCGAAGGATCGGCGCAGACGCGCAGAATGTCAGGGTCGACCAGTTCTCCCGCCGCGCCAAGGCCGGCGCTTTGCGCATGCGCGTTCGACGGCAGCAAGGCGAGTGTGCCGAGGATCGGCAGAACGACGCGCAGCTTCAATGCATCGCGGCCGATCATGTCATCCACCCATGCAGGATGCTTCGGCATCCTTCGCCGCCTGGGCCTTGTCTTCGTGCTTGGGCGGCCTTCCGCGGGGCGCCGCGCCATCCGCGCGCGCGCGCAGATAGACGTAGAGATCGTCCAGGTAGCAATAGACGTTCTTGTTGTCGCCAAAGGCAGGCATGACGTTTTCCTTGCCGCCGCCGACATTCTTGCGGCCTTCGGCGACGATCGAGAGGAATGTGGCGTAATCCATGGTTTTCAGGCTGTTGACCAAAGCCGGCGCATAGCTCGAACCTGTCGCGTCCTGTCCGTGGCAGACATGGCAATCGGAATGATACCGGCGGTAGCCGCTGAACGTGTACCAATCGACGGTTCCGTTTTCGATCTTGTAGGTCGGATTTCCATCCGCATCCAAATACTTGCCGCCTTCTTCCTTTACCGCCTTGGCTTTTTCCATGCTGTCGTCGGCCCGGGCGAGGCTCGAGCTTGCCAGAGGCAGCAGAGCCAGGACGAAAGCCGAAATTACAATGCGAACGGACATTCAAACGCTTCCTTCATTTGCCAATAGACACGGTTTTGCTGTCGCGACCGGCATTGATCGGTGTTTTTGGGTGCGTAACCGAATCGAGAGCCCGGCCATGGCTTCCGGATGTCCGGGCTCTCGTTCTTCAAGCCTTTGGTCTCACAAGACCTGAGGCATGCTCAAGGTTCCCAGCGCATCAATCCGGGAGACCGAAGACGGTGAGCTGACCGCCCAGCGTCGTGTAGTCGGCAAGTGCCGCGTAGCCGCCGACGGCACCCAGGCCAGCTGTACCAACGACAGCGGCTTGGTCGCCTTGCGCGCGGCCCTGATCGACGGCGCCATGCCAGGCAGCGGCGTTGTCAGGCGAAAGCAGGCCGCCTGCCAGGCCGATACCAGCCCATCCACCGACGCCCGACAGAACGGCGATATACTGCTTGCCGCCCTGCTCGTAGGTCGTGATGTTGCCGATGATGCCGGACGGGGTCTTGAACTTGTAGAGTTCCTTGCCGTCCTTATCGACCGCCTTGATGTAGCCTTCGAGTGTACCGTAGAAGACGACGTCGCCATCTGTCGCCAACGCGCCCGACCACACCGAGAACTGCTCGGGCTTCGACCAGACGATCTCGCCCTTGGCCGCATCCCAGGCAATGAAGTTGCCCATGTTGCCGTCGCCGCCAGGTGCGGGATACATCGACACGGTGGCGCCAACATAAGGCTGACCGGCGGTGTAGCTCACCTTGTAAGGCTCATAGTCCATGCAGACATGGTTGGTCGGGACATAGAACAGCCCGGTCTTCGGCGAATAGGCCGCCGGCTGCTGGTCCTTCGTTCCAAGCGCCGCCGGGCAGATGCCCGTCGAGTTGGTGTCTTCGCCGTTCTGCTGGGTCGAATATTTCGCCACGACCTGCGGGCGACCATACTGTTCGCTCTTGGGGTCCATGACGACTTCGGTCGCCCAGTTCACGGCCGGATCGTATTTCTTGGCGACGAGAAGATCGCCGGTGGCGCGATCCATGGTGTAGGCAAAACCATTGCGATCGAAATGCACCAGCACGTCGTGCTTGGCGCCGTTGACCTCCATGCCATCGACGAGGATCATCTCGTTGATGCCGTCATAGTCCCATTCGTCATGCGGGGTCATCTGGTAGAGCCATTTGGCAACACCAGTATCCGCATCGCGGGCCATGATCGTCATCGACCAGCGATTGTCGCCGGGGCGTTGGACCGGGTTCCACGTCGAGGGATTGCCGGTGCCATAGTAGACCAGGTTCAGCTTGGGATCATAGGAATACCATCCCCATGTCGTGCCGCCGCCGGTCTTCCACTGCTCGCCTTCCCAGGTGTTCGTGCCGGAATCCTTGCCAACCGGCTTGCCGAGTTGCGTGGTCTTCTCGGGATCGATCAGGGTGTCTGCGTCCGGACCTTCCGAATAGGCTTTCCAGGCGAGTTTGCCATCTTTCAGATTGTAGGCGGCCAGCCAGCCGCGAACGCCGAATTCGGCGCCGGAGACGCCGATGAGCACCTTGTCCTTGACGACGACGGGGGCAGCCGTACCGGATTCGCCTTTGCCGCCATCGGTCTGGTCGCCGTTCTTGACCGACCAGACGACCTTGCCAGTCTTCGCGTCGAGGGCGACGACCGTGGTGTCGGCCTGATTGAGAATGATCTTGCCGTCACCATAGGCAACGCCACGGTTGACCGTATCGCAACACATGATCGGAATGACGTTGGGATCCTGCTTGGGTTCGTACTTCCAAAGGATCTTCCCGTCATTCTTGAGATCGAGCGCAAAGACATTGTTCGGGAAAGGCGTGTGGACATACATCACATCGCCGATGATAAGCGGTCCACCCTCGTGGCCTCGTAGCACGCCGGTGGAAAAGGTCCACTTGACCTGCAGGTTCTTCACATTGTCCGCAGTAATCTGGTTGAGTTTGGAATAGCGGGTGTTGGCGTAGTCACCCGTCTGCATTGCCCAGTTCTTCGAATCCGAAGCCAGCTTTGCAAGGTCCTCGTTAGCCGACGCCGTATAGGCCGCGCCGAGCGACAGAAACGCCGCAGTGGTTAGAATATAGGTAGCTTTCGTAAGTACACGCATCCGAATTCCTCCCGAGGTTCATCGTGATGAATCATTTGCTGAGCCCACAAGGGCTTGCCCAAGCGATTCACGGGGGGGAAATATTTCCGGCAGCGTGTCACGACCTAAGCCAGATGTGCAGAGGGCACCGTTACTGCCCACCTCACCTTGGCCTACGAAAGACTGTCGCCGCTCCCTAATGACGGTGACGCCCTTGAAGCCGGAAACAGGGTGAGGCTATGTCATCGTAAAAGGCTAGGCAAGCAAAAAAGCCTGCTGGTGTTTTTGCACCGCAATATCGTAAATGATGCGGTGCAATATAAGAAAATAAGCAGGACGGTATTTGTTAGGTAAAGTATTTATGATCGCGAAATAACGATTGGGCACATAAAATTTAGTTATTTTTTGATTTTTACATTTCGCCTAAGCGTTGATTTTACTTGGAGGTATTCGCTTCGATGTCTCGGCATGGTCATGCGCGTGCTCCATTGGGAATCGATAGTGGGCCAAGCATGAGATGATCGTTGGAGTCGGGGCGTGGAGCAGGCCACGGAGCCGCCATGCGGAACCACGGTCGACAAGCCCCGCATTCCTCCTTTGGTCGCATACGGAAGCCATAGGCGCTTGACTGACTCTGCTGCACGTTGCCAACTGCCACGGTGATCCCGACTGGGCGCATCGCGCCTAGGCTAACCGGAGGTTTTCCCGTGATCAGATATGTTGGATTTTCGACTTTGCCGCTGCTCCTTGCCGCGCCGCTGGCCTTCGCAAACCCCGCGGGCGCCGCGGGTGATTACCCGACAGCAACGATCGCCGACTACGTGCTCGGCTGCATGCAGACGAACGGCCAGACACGTCAGGCGCTGGAAAGCTGTTCCTGCTCGATCGACGTCATCGCCTCGATCCTTCCCTACGACCACTATGAGAGAGCCGAGACTTTCAAGAGCATGTCTTTGACCACAGGCGAAAGCGCGGCGCTGTTTCGCGAAAGCGCACCGGCGAAGGCAGCCCGTACCGAATTGAAGCGTGCGCAGTCGGAAGCCGACGTGCGCTGCTTTTAGAGCCTGCTCCATCCGGAAACCGGATGGAGCTCCGTCCTCTGCCTGGGCGTGATCTTCCCGAACGAGCTCCATTTTCGGGATCAAGTGGCAAGCACCCGGCAGTCCAGCGCAAGATATCGAGACTTCAGAGTCCCGCTGTCTCGAGCGGCCACTGATTGCGAAATGTTTTGCCGTCCGTATCGATCGCTTCAACCTGGATTTCGCCATTGCCGTGCACGGTGAAATCGAATCGGAAGTTGGGGTCTTCCGAAATCGATATTCCACCTTCCATGGAGAGGATCGGCCGGCCGGCTTGGGAGATCGACAGTTTCTGGACAAAATGCGCCGGTATGAAATATTGGGTCAGCGGATCCCGCTGCAGCCCCGAATTGTTAGGGTGCCGGATCATCAACTGCAGTTCCTCGGTCTTGGTCATCGTCTCTTTGGGCGGGAACTGGCGCAGCTTCATCTGACCCATTGTCGCGTTGGCTTCGTCCTGGTTCTTGACCGCAGGGGCGGAGCAGCCACCTGACGCCTTGACGAAGGTCTGTACCATATGGAGTTGACCACCCTGCGTCTCAGCGATGGCACGCAGATAGGAATAGTCGTTGACGCGCACGCGCGTCGACAGATGCGTCACGCCGGCATCCTTGCCGAGCTGGAACGTTGCCGCCACCGGTGCAGGGTTCGCGTCGATGATCAAGGTAACGGATTTGATGCCGTCTGGCGCCTTGGCTGGATCGAGATAGATGTCGACGGGCACGATGGCGGCATCCTGCGCCCGCTTTGGTGCTTCGATCCTGACGACGCCGGTATCGACCAGAATTGCCCGATCGCCGAACACGTCGCCCTTCAAGTCATGCCAGATTCTATCCGAGGACGCGGTTGTTTGCTGTGCGTTGGCGGCTCCCGAGGAGCCGAGCAACGTGCCGATGGTCAAGATGATCGCGGCGAAAACGGATGCGAGCGGCAAGGCGAGCTGCCGGCTCGAGTAAGCTTGATTTTGCATTTCGATGCCTCCACCAATGCAAGAGAGGTGGTGCCCAGGCTGGCATTGAGGATAAGCCTTTGGCGACGCCTTGGCAAATCGCCGTGCTTTGCGGCCGCCTGGCGCATGTCGGCGTCGTCTATTCCCATTCGAGTTCGGCAAATGCGGCCGTTGCGTTGCGCTCGTTGTAATCGTCGAACAGGTGCCAACTGTCCCGTTCGCTTCCGCCTGCGGTTTTGACTGCTTCGCGCAGCGGCGTTCCGTCGGCGATCGCCTTGCGGATATCGCGCGCCAGAACCTCGAAATAGCGTCGCTCCCCCGCCAGTGCCTGTGGCCAGTCGGCCGTTACAGGACCATGACCTGGAACGACGCGCGCGGCGTCGATCGCGGTGAGTGCATCCATCTGGCGGAGCCATCCAAGCAGTGATCCGTCGAGCGTCGGCAAGGAGCCCATGAACACGAGATCGCCGGCAAAGAGCGTTCTGGTCGCGGTATCGAATACGGTCAGGTCGTTGTCGGTGTGCGCCGCCTTCCATGCCCGCAGTTCGATCGTGCGCCCGCCGAGGTCGAGTTGCAGGTGATCGTCGACCAGCCTCGTCGGCGACACGATCTCGACCCCCTCCATCAGCGCCTCGCCAAGCTGTTCGCGATAGTTGTGCAGATAGAACGCGCCACGCGCATCGAGGGCGCGCGGCAGATTGCGGTGACCGACGATGGTCGCGCCGATCTCCCGGAATGCCGCATTGCCGAAGATGTGGTCGGGGTGCATGTGGGTGTTGACCAGGAAGCGAACCGGCTTTGCGGTTACCTTTCCGATCGCGGCGAGAAAGGCGTGCGCCTCGATCAGGCTGCCACCGCTGTCGATGACGGCAACCGCATCGGTACCGACGACGGCGCCCAGATTGCAGATCGCACCGTCGTTGGCGGCGGTCATCAATTCATCCGCGCCCTGGAAGGCGAAGACGCCGTCGGCGATCTGCCTGAGCGAGAATCCCAGGTTGCCAGCCGCGGCTCGTCCGAGGCAGCACGGCAGCAAGGCGGCGCTGGCGGCGGTACAGGCGAAGCCACTCACAAGCCTGCGTCTTAGCCGATCGATCGACATGAAGGCCTCCGATATGCATTTCACCTGCAGGCGATCAGGTGACGTCCGGAAATCTATGATGGAACGACCGCAGAAGGTCGCTCATCACCTGCGAATTGCGATGTTGCCGTGGCAACCGTACGTCGAACACGCCGAGCACATGGGTTGGCCGCGGCGCGAGCACGATGATGCGGTCCGAGAGCATCAGTGCTTCGCGTAGATTGTGCGTCACCATCAAGGCGGTCGTGGGCCGTGCCGACCACACGGTCAAAAGCAGATGCCGAAGCCGCTCGGCGGTCTGTTCGTCGAGCGAGACAAAGGGTTCGTCCAGGAAAAGCACCGCCGGCTCCGTGGCGAAAGCCCTGGCAAGTGCTGCCCGGCGCGCAAGGCCGAGCGACAGTTCGGCAGGATAGAGCGAGCGCATGGCCGCGAGGCCGAGCGTGTCGAACAGCCCGTCGAGATCTTTCGCCCTCAAGCTTTTCGGCAACGCCAGCCTGACATTCTGCTCCACCGTTCGCCACGGCAGCAGGGTCGGTTCCTGGAATACGGCGGCGATGCGGTTCGAACCTCCTTGCGGCAACTGGAAGGAGCCGGAAAAGTCTTTGTCCAAGCCAAGCAGGATACGCAGCGTCGTGGTCTTGCCGCAGCCCGACGGTCCAAGCAAGCAGGCGAATTCGCCTTGCCGGACCTCGAAGGAAAGATCCTGAAGCGCCGTGATCGAGACGCCTCGCGCGGACCTGAAGGTCTTTTCGGCGATGTCGACCTTAAGCGGGACGACGGCGCCAACGGGTTGCATGTCGTTCAACGGGCTGCACCAGGAGAAGTTCAATGACAAGCATCACCGCCACGAAAGCCAGCGTGTAGGCAAGAATGGCGGCGACATCGAAAAGCTGGAAATAGAGATGGATCTGGAAGCCGACACCGTTCGAGCGGCCGAGCAGTTCGACGACCAGGACGATCTTCCAGATGAGGGCGATGCCGGATCGCGACGCGGCGGCAAGATAGGGCTGCAATTGCGGCAGCAGGATATGGCGGATGCGATCAAGGCGGCCGAAGCGATAGACGGTGGCCATCTCGGCATAACTTGGATCAAGCGTCCTGGCGCCTTCACGCATCGTCACCACGACATTCGGGATCTTGTTCACCGCCACCGCGCCGATCGCCGCCGCCTCGTTGAGGCCGAACCAGATGTAGCCGAGGACGATGACCACCAGCGCCGGGATGTTGAGGAACAGGATCACCCACGGGTTGAAAAAACGGTCGACGCGACGATAGCTGCCGAGCAAAACGCCGATGACGGATCCGATGATCATTGCGACGATATATGCTGCGGCGACCCGGCCGAGGGTCACGCCGAGATGGTAAAAGAGGTCGCCGCTCGCAGCCTCCCTGAGAAGCACCTGCCAGACCTGCCCAGGTCCTGGAAAGGCACGGCTTGGCCAGACGCCTGCCGCAAGGTTCCACAGCAGGCAAAGCCCGAGCAGGGAAACCGCTACCGTCAGCGCGGGCGCCAGTGCCGTCGCCAGGCTGCGTCGGCCGGACATGCTCGGCGGGGCATCACGCGTGCCGTCGGTTTCCGATGCGGTCATTTCTAGGGTTCCTGCCAGAACGTGCCGGGCGCCATCTCCGGCGCGCTGCCGACCAGCTTCGCGCCGCCGATCGCCGCCAGCACATGGTATAGCCTGCCGGCGTCAGCCGCTTCCTCGGTGACCGACCGTCTCGGAATGCCCTGACGATAGCGATCGCGCAGTTTTTCCAGTTCCTTGCCTTCCGCGCGAATGATCGGCGCCAGGCGCAGCCATTCGTCATCGGATCTGGCCAGCAAGTCCTTGGCTTGCGCGGACGCCCTCACGAACCCCCTGACGGCATCGGGGTTCTCGTTCGCCCATTGGTCATGGAAGACGTAACCGAGCGCCGACACGGGTCCCAGAGCCCCAAGCGTCTTTGCCGCGTCATTCACGCCGATCAATCGACGGAAGCCATTGGCCTCGAGACGGGCGCAAAAATGCCAGAAATTCAGCACTGCATCGAGTTCGCCCTGTATCGCCTTTTCCGAAATCAGCGGCGGCGCGCCAAAGACGATGTCGCTGGTTGCCGACAGGTCGACGCCGAGATCGCGTCTGGTCAGCGCTTGTATCAGCAGCCAACTCTTGTCGAGCGGGCCGCCGGCGACGCCGATCTTCTTGTCCTTGAGATCGGCGACCGTCCGGATCGGTGAACCCTCCTTCACCATGATCGCGCCCACGGCGGTGGAATAGGGGAACAATGTGAGGTCGCCGCCTTCGGAGCGCTGGCGCGAGACCCACAGCCAGTCGGAGACGATCATGTCGATCGCGCCAGCCTGCATCGCGACGTTGGTTGCATCCTCGCCGGCGAAGCCGATGATCTCCAGATCGATCCCGTTCGCGGCATCGAACTTGTGCTGCCGTAGCGTATCGAGTTCCCAACTCACGGTTCCAAACTTCAGCACACCGAGGCGAATCCTGGCTGCCGCAACGGCTGGCCTGGTAGCAAGAACAGCGGCTGTCCCGAGAACCGCCAGACGCAACGTCATGCGCCGTGAAACCATCATGACACCTCCTCCCCAGGGTTCCGCGCTGCCAAATCAGATGGCTCGTTCCTTGCTCGGAAATGCGCATTTCCAGCGCATGACCTTGAGGGTCGGGTGTTCTTGAGACCATTTCGCGATTTCGCTGGGGGCAAGGAACATGCATTGGAACAGGGTGCCGCGGCTCTCGAAATAGAGATGTTCGTCTCGGCAATTGCTCGGATTAGCGCTGAGGCAAACCGTCAATATGAGATCGACCATGTCCATTCAGCACCTCTTGCGCGTTCCCAAACGCCCATCTCGGCGAGTCCAGCCCAACCAGGAGCCAGGACAAAACCGCCACTTGCCGGATTTCTCAAGGTGCCAATGGAGAAACCGGAATGAGGTCAAGCTACGCGCTCGCCCAATAGCCGTCAACAAAGACGAATGGACAGGATCCTTGAGCACCCAGGCCTCTAAACCTTTGTACGATTGACTTTCACAACATGCCGATTAGCTTCCAGGTGACGCGGCGCGGCTCCACGGGAGAAGCGGAATTTCCACGCCACCGCGTAAGGCGCATGCCGACGGATCAAAGGATCGGCATGCGCAAATCGTCCAGGGCACCCAGACGATCAATGAGGAAATACCATGCGCGCAATCGCATTTTTCGCAGTCATGTCCGTTGTGCCCTTCATCGCGAGCCAATCCCAGGCACAGGACGCGGCGGCGGGTGAGAAGGTCTTCGCCAAATGCAAGGTCTGCCATGTCGCCGACCAGGACAAGAACAAGGTCGGCCCGTCGTTGAACGGCGTCATCGGCCGAACAGCCGGCACGCACCCGGGGTTCAGCTATTCTCAGGCGATGGTCGCGGCAGGCAAGTCCGGCGTCAAATGGGATGAACCCACGCTGAAGACTTACCTTCACGATCCCAAGGCCATGGTCAAAGGAACAAAGATGGCGTTTGTCGGCCTCAAACAGGACGAAGACATCGCCAATGTCATCGCCTATCTGAAGCAATTCTCTAAATAGCGCGCCGCCGGCCGTTCGAACTTGCGTTCGGCCGGCGTTCGCCTCGATCACGCATCGGCTTGCAGCCCCTGCATTGCCGAAGGCAGATCGAAAAGGCTGTCGCAAACAAGATCGGCGCCAAGCTCTTCCACCGGAATGTGGCTGTAGCCGCCACGCAGCAGAATGACGGGCATGCCGGCGGCGCGTGCGGCGCCCAGGTCAGCGCCACTGTCTCCGACCAGCAGCGCGTCACCCGGGTCGACGCCTAGCTGTGCCAACGCCAGCAGCAGGGCATCGGGCGCCGGTTTCAGGTATGTCACCGCGTCTCCGCCGACGATCGCACCGAAATATTCCGTCAATCCGAAATGAAGCAGGATTTCGCGGGTCGCCAACTGCGGTTTGTTGGTTGCCACCCCCATGCTTACTCCGCCCAAATGAAAGTGGGTGAGGGCCTCCCTGACGCCAGGCATCAGCCTTGTCAGGCCGGTCAGGTGCCGGCGGTAGATAGGCGCCATGACGCGGTTTGCCTCATCGAGAGCGTTGCCGAGCAGTGGCGCTCCCGATGCCGCGAAGGCTCGCTCGATCAGTTTCCTGACACCGCCGCCGATCATGGCTTTGACCCGGTCCAGGCGCAGCGGCGGCAGATCGCGGCTGGCCAGCAATTCGTTGACGGCGGCCGCTATGTCCGGTGCCGAGTCGACCAGCGTGCCGTCGAGGTCGAACAGGATCGCCTTCGGCGATCGAAGCGGCCTATCTGCGCCGACGTTCATGCGTCATCCTTCCACTTGATCGAGCAGCCGATCGAGGCGACCTGGTCCAGTGGCCCGTCGCCGGTTCGGGCAACCTGCTTCATCGCCTCGAACAGATCGCGTCTCAGCCCGGGCGCTCCGGCTTCTCGTCGCGAGGCGTCCAGCCGACCGCGATATTGCAATCCCAACTCGCTGTTGAACCCGAAGAAATCGGGAGTGCACACCGCCACGTAATCGCGCGCTACAGTTTGGCGCTGGTCGTGCAGGTAAGGGAAGCTGAAGCCGTTTGTCGTGGCGAAGAGCTTCATTTGGTCAAAGGAATCCTCGGGGTAGGTGTCGGCATCGTTCGAGTTGATTGCGACAAAGCCGATACCTTCGGCCTTGAGGTCGTTGGCATCGCGCACGATACGTGAAATCACCGCCTTCACATAAGGGCAGTGATTGCAGATGAAGGCCACGACCAGGCCGTTCGGGCCGGCCTGGCTGAGGATCGAATGCGACCTGCCGTCGACGCCGGGCAAAACGGCATCGATCGCGCGCCAGCCGAAATCGCAGACAGGGGGAACGGCCGCCATGCTTGCCTCCGATGAAATGGTTTACGCGGCTTTCCGGATCGCGCCGTCGGCCGCCTGTCGGATGGTTCCAATGTTGGCGCGGTAGGCCGCCTCGGCGCCTCCCTTGAACACGGCCGACCCGGCGACCAGCACATTAGCGCCGGCCGCGGCGACCAGCGGGGCGGTTTCGGCCGTGACGCCGCCATCGATTTCGATGTCAATCGGGCGGTGGCCAACCAATGCCTTGATTCGCCGGATCTTCTCGATGACCGCGGAAATGAAGGCCTGGCCGCCGAAGCCTGGATTGACCGTCATCAGAAGCACCAGATCGAGCCTGTCGAGCACATATTCGATGACGCTCTCCGGCGTCGAAGGATTCAGCGATACGCCGGCCTTCTTGCCGAGATTTTTGATCGCCTGCAGGGAACGATCGAGATGCGGCCCGGCCTCTGCATGCACCGTGATCACGTCGCAACCGGCGTCGGCGAAGGCGGCCAGATAGGGGTCGGCCGGCGCGATCATCAGATGGCAGTCGAAGATTTTGTCCGTTCGGTCGCGGATCGCCTTGATCACCGGCGGACCGAAGGTGATGTTGGGCACGAAGTGGCCGTCCATCACGTCGAGATGGATCCAGTCGGCACCCGCCCGCACGACAGCTTCGACCTCGTCGCCGAGCCGCGAGAAGTCCGCGGAAAGCACGGAGGGTGCGATGATTGTCCCGGTGACCATGGTCGTCGTCTCCAATTCTGTCTGCGGTGTTGGTCGCTGCGCCGGCCGCTTCGTCCTGTCAGCGCATCTTCGTCTCCGGTTCGCCTTCCAGTTTCCCTTCCGCGAACACGCGGCTGCCGCGAATGTCGGATTCCTCGATGGTGATAAGATCGGCCTTGGTCAACACCCGGCTGCGCGATGCGAAAAGCCGGTTAGCCTGCCGCAGCCGCGCCCGGTCGAGCCCATTGCGAACCGAACGCGCGTTGGAGAAATGCGGCAGCCTCATGCGGATCGGAAGATACTCTTCGAGCGCCTGGGACGCCGCCTCGCTGAGGCGATAATTCTGCTCCGCGAGCATAATCTCGGCGATCGATTTCAGTTCGCTGACGCCATAGTCGGGGAAATCGAGGTGGTGGGCGATGCGCGAACGCATGCCGGGATTGCTGTCGAAGAAGCGGTCCATCTTGTTCTTGTAGCCGGCAAGGATCACAACCAGATCGTCACGGTTGTTCTCCATGCACTGCAGCAGGATTTCGATCGATTCCTGGCCGTAGTCGCGTTCGTTCTCTGGCTTGTAGAGATAGTAGGCCTCGTCGATGAAAAGCACGCCGCCCATGGCACGCTTGATCACCTCGCGGGTCTTGGGCGCGGTGTGGCCCACATACTGGCCGACGAGATCGTCGCGAGTCACGGCGACCATGTGGCCTTCGCGGACATAACCCAGACGATGCAGGATTTCGGCCATCCTCAGCGCCACCGTGGTCTTTCCGGTGCCGGGATTTCCCGTGAAATTCATGTGCAGCGTCGGCGCACCCGATGTCAGTCCGAACCTGCGGCGAAGCCGGTCGACCAGGAGGAGGGCGGCGATCTCGCGGATGCGGGTCTTGACCGGCTTCAGGCCAACGAGTTCTCGGTCGAGCTTGTCCATCACCTCGTCGATGTTGGACGCCTCGAACTCGGCCTGCAGATCAACCGTCGCGTCCTGTGCGGCAGCGTCCTTTGTCATCGCGTTCAGCATGGTTCGGCTAGCTCCGCTCGCCCTCGGGCCTGTCGGTCGCATAAGGCACGACCGAATAACCCTGGCTGCGGCCGTCGCGCTCCTGGCGCAGCAGCCGGAACCCGGGTTCGCTGGGCGGCCGGTTAACAATGAACGACATGCGCGGCGCTTCCCAGCCCTTGGTCGAATCGAAGGCGGTTACCCGCACATACATGTTCGGACAGGCTTTCCGGCAAGCATTGACCTCGAGCAGTATGCCCGCCGGATCTTTCAAGTCGAACATGGGGTTGCCGTACATTTCCCAATAGGTGTTTCGCGGATGCGGATCGTCCGTGTACTCGACGCTGACCGCCCAATGGTTCTTCAGCGCGTATTTGATCTGCGCCGAAATCTGCTCGTCGGTCAGGTCGGGCAGGAACGAGAACTGCCCCTGTGTGACCTTGTTTCCCGGATTGGTCATCATGACGACGGTTCCTTTCGTCTAGAAGCTGGGCGTTGCGGTTGGCACGAAGTCGGCCGTGTCGGTCGATTCGTAGTTGAAGGTGACGTCCTTCCAGGTCTCCAGGGCAGCCTTCAGCGGCGTGCACCATCTGGCCGCCTGTTCGAGGATCTTGGTCCCTTCGCGCAAATAATCGCGCCCCTCGTTGCGGGCCAGGATCATCGCTTCCAAGGCGACGCGATTGGCCGTCGCGCCTGCCTGGATACCGTCCGGATGGCCGATCGTGCCGCCGCCGAACTGCAGGATGACGTCCTCGCCGAGATAGTGGATCAACTGGTGCATCTGGCCGGCATGGATGCCGCCCGAGGCAACGGGCATCACCTTGTTGAGCGAGGCCCATTCCTGATCGAAGAACAGCCCGGTTTCGAGGTTCTGAGGCGTGCGCTCCTCGCGCAGCGTGTCATAAAATCCCTTGATCATGAGCGGGTCGCCTTCCAGCTTGCCGACCACCGTGCCGGCATGGATGTGGTCGACGCCGGCCATGCGCATCCATTTGCAGATGACGCGGAAATTCATGCCGTGGTTCTTCTGGCGCGAATAGGTCGAGTTGCCGGCACGGTGCAGGTGCAGGATCATGTCGTTGCGGCGTGCCCACTTGGCCATCGACTGGATCGCCGTGTAGCCGATGACCAGATCGATCATCACAATGCAGGAGCCAAGTTGCTTGGCGAATTCGGCGCGCTCGTACATCTCCTCCATCGTGCCGGCGGTGACGTTGAGATAATGGCCTTTGACCTCGCCGGTGGCGGCCGACGCCTTGTTCACGGCCTCCATGCAGTAGAGGAAGCGGTCGCGCCAATGCATGAAGGGCTGCGAGTTGATGTTCTCGTCGTCCTTGACGAAGTCGAGGCCGCCCTTCAGCGCTTCATAAACGACGCGCCCGTAATTGCGTCCCGACAGGCCAAGCTTCGGCTTCGTCGTCGCGCCGAGCAGCGGCCGGCCGAACTTGTCGAGCCGCTCACGCTCCACCACGATGCCGGTCGCCGGCCCCTGGAAGGTTTTGAGATACGCCACCGGGATACGCATGTCTTCCAGCCGCAAAGCCTTGACTGCCTTGAAGCCGAACACATTGCCGATGATCGATGCGGTCAGGTTGGCGATCGAGCCCGGCTCGAACAGGTCGAGGTCGTAGGCGATGTAGGCGAAGTACTGTTGCTCGGTCTTGGTTCCGGGACCGGTGTTCGGCACCGGCTCGGATCTGAACGCCTTGGCGCGATAGAGCTCGCAAGCTGTCAGCCGGTCGGTCCACACCACGGTCCACGTCGCGGTGGAGGATTCACCGGCGATGGCGGCTGCCGCCTCCTCGTGGTCGACACCGGGTTGCGGCGTGATCCGGAACATGGCGATCAGATCGGTTTCCTTGGGCCTGTAGTCAGGCTCCCAGTAGCCCATCTTCTTGTAGGGGATGACCCCTGACTTGTAGCGCTCCTTGCCTTCCTTGAGCGTCCCCGCTGGCAGTATGTCGATCTTGTTCATGACAGGTCTCCTGTTTGTTGCTCAGGCGGCTTTCGCGGTTGCGATTTGGGGGTCGAGTTTTCCCGCGGCGTAACGTTTCGCCATCTCGTCCATGGCGATGACCTTGATCTTCGAGGCGTTGGACGCCGTACCGAAACGCTCGAAGCGGTCCCGGCAAAGGTCGCGCAAGGCATCCATGGCGGGCTTCAGGAATTTGCGGGGATCGAACTCGCGCGGGTCTTCCGTCGCGACGCGGCGGAACTGCCCGGCCATGGCCATGCGGCAATCGGTGTCGATATTGACCTTGCGCACGCCGTAGCGGATGCCGCGCTCGATCTCCTCGACCGGGACGCCAAAAGTCTGGGGCATCTCGCCGCCGTATCTGTTGATGATGTCCTGCAACTCCTGCGGCACAGAGGAAGAGCCGTGCATGACCAGATGCGTGTTGGGCAGCTTCTCGTGGATCGCCTCGATCACCTGCATGGCCAGGATGTCGCCGTCCGGCTTGCGGGTGAATTTGTAGGCACCGTGCGAGGTGCCGCAGGCAATCGCCAGCGCGTCGACCTGGGTTGCGGTCACGAAGTCGACCGCCTGATCGGGATCGGTCAAGAGTTGGTCGTGGGAGAGCGCGCCTTCGGCGCCGTGGCCATCCTCGGCCTCGCCTTGGCCGGTTTCCAGCGAGCCAAGCACGCCCAGTTCGCCTTCGACGGAAGCGCCGACCCAATGCGCCATACGTGCGACGCGTTCGGTTATGGCGACGTTGTAGTCGTAGCTTGCCGGCGTCTTGGCGTCCGCCATCAAGGATCCGTCCATCATCACCGAGGTGAAGCCGTGGCGGATCGCGGAAAGGCAGGTGGCCTCGCTGTTGCCGTGGTCTTGATGGATGCATAGCGGGATGGTTGGGTGGATTTCGGTCAGCGCCTCCATCATCTTGGCCAGCATGATGTCGTTGGCATAGGACCGGGCGCCACGCGAAGCCTGGATGATGACAGGCGCGTCGCAGGCCTTGGCCGCTTCCATGATGGCGAGGCCCTGTTCCATGTTGTTGATGTTGAATGCCGGTACGCCGTAGCCGTGCTCGGCGGCATGGTCGAGAAGCTGGCGAAGGGTGATGCGAGCCATTGTGAATCCTCCTAGATGATGAGCTTCAGCGCCGCTGCAGCAACCGCTTCGGACGTTATGTTGAAATGCCGGTAGAGGTCGGGGGCAGGGGCGCTGGCGCCGAAGCCGGTCATGCCGACGAAAGCGCCGGTCTCGCCGATCCAGCGGTCCCAGCCCAGCCGGGCTGCCGCTTCGACCGCGACGCGCGGCGCCGAGCCGAGGACGGCCTTGCGGGTGGCGCTTTCCTGCTCCTCGAAAAGCTCCCAGCACGGCATCGACACGACGGCGGCGGCGACACCATGCTCGGTCTCCAGCCTTTCGGCGGCAGCAACCGCGATCTCGACCTCCGAGCCGGTGGCGATCAGGGTGACGGCACGGTGCTCGGCTGGTTCGCGCAGGACGTAGGCACCTTGGCGGGAGCGGTTCTCGTCACTGTGCGACCGACGCAGCATCGGCAGGTTCTGGCGCGACAGCACCAGGACGCTCGGCCGATCCTTGCTCTTCAGCGCGAGTTCCCAGCACTCCGCCGTTTCGATGACATCCGCCGGACGGAAGACGTTGAGATTAGGCGTCGCACGCAGCATCGCAAGGTGCTCGACCGGCTGGTGCGTCGGGCCGTCCTCGCCGAGGCCGATGGAATCGTGTGTCATCACATAGATGACGCGCTGGCCCATGAGCGCCGAGAGCCGCATCGCGCCGCGCGCATAATCGGCGAAGCACAGGAACGTACCGCCATAGGGCACGAAACCTCCATGCAGCGCGATGCCGTTCATGGCGGCCGCCATGCCGTGCTCACGAATGCCGTAGTGAATGTAGCGGCCGGCATAGTCACTCGGCGCAATGCGGTTCATGCCCTTGGTGATCGTCAGATTCGAGTGCGTCAGATCGGCCGAGCCGCCGACGGTCAATTCCGTTGCGCCGTTGATGGCCTCCAGCGCCATTTCGGAGGCTTTTCGCGTCGCCACCTTGGTTGCCTTCTCGACATGTTCGCGACGAAAGGCTTCGAGCGCGTCGAAGACCGTGTCGGCCAGTTCGGCGGCGACGGCGTTTTCAAAAGCCTCGCGTCGCGGCGAGGCGGCAAGCCGCTGCTCCCAGGCGCGCCGCATCGCTTCGCCGCGACCGGCAATCTCGCGCCAGGCGAAAAGGATATCATCCGGCACCTCGAACGGCGCGTGGGCCCAGCCGATGTTTTCGCGTGTCGCGGCGATCTCTGCTTCACCCAGCGGTGCGCCGTGCGTCTTTTCCGAACCGCCGAGATTGGGGGCACCCATGCCGATCACTGTGCGGCAGGCAATCAGCGATGGCCGATCCGACCGCCGCGCCGCCTCGATTGCCGCGGCGACTGCTGCCATGTCGTGCCCGGCGACACTTTGGACATCCCAGCCGGCGGCCTTGAAGCGCGCCGGCTGGTCCATCGACGTGGAGAGGGAGGTCGGCCCGTCAATGGAAATCGCATTGTCGTCCCAGAAGACGATCAGGCGGGAAAGCTTCAGGTGACCAGCGAGGTCTATCGCCTCGTGACTGATTCCCTCCTGAAGGCAGCCGTCGCCCGCAATCACATAGGTATGATGATCGACCAGATCGGCACCGTAGCGGGCGGCAAGCATGCGTTCCGCCAGCGCCATGCCGACCGCCGTGGAAATGCCCTGTCCAAGCGGTCCGGTGGTGGTCTCCACGCCAAGCGCATGGCCGTATTCCGGATGTCCGGCGGTGCGGCTGCCCAGCTGCCGAAATCGCTGCAATTCCTCGACCTGCATGTCTTCGTAGCCGAGCAGATGATGCAGCGCGTATTGCAGCATCGAGCCGTGGCCGGCTGAAAGCACGAAACGGTCACGGTCGGGCCAGTCCGGTCTCGACGGATCGATATTGATGAAGCGGTTGAACAGCACCGTTGCGACATCGGCCATGCCCATCGGCATGCCAGGATGACCCGAATTCGCCTTTTGGACGCTGTCCATCGCCAGCGCGCGAATGGCGTTCGCCATGTCGCGCTCCGAGACGGGAGCGGTTGTGGTGACGGGCTTCAGTGCTGTTTGGCTGGTCATTGCATCCTCCTCACGACACACGGCTCTTGCGTTCAACCAATTGCAGGATGAGCGGCGTCAGGATCAGCTGCATGGCAAGATCGAGCTTGTTGCCTGGCACCACGATGGAATTTGGCCGCGACATGAACGAGTCGTGGATCATCGACAGCAGATACGGAAAATCGATGCCGCGCGGATTGGCGAAGCGGATAACCAGCATCGATTCGTCGGGTGTCGGAATCCAGCGCGCGATGAACGGGTTGGACGTATCGACGATCGGCACGCGCTGGAAGTTGATGGCGGTCTGCGAGAATTGCGGGACAATGTAGCGGACATAGTCGGGCATCCGGCGCAGGATCACGTCCATCACCGCCTCGGTGGAATAGCCGCGTGTCGAACGGTCGCGATGGATCTTCTGGATCCATTCGAGATTGATGACCGGCACGACGCCGATCTTGAGATCCGCATGCTTGGCCAGATTGATCGTGTCGGTGACGACACAGCCGTGCAGCCCCTCGTAGAAGAGCAGGTCGCTGGGAGCGAATTCGCGCCATTCGGTAAAGGTTCCCGGTGGCGTGCCGTGCTGCTTTTCCTCTTCCTCATCATGAATGTAGGTGCGGGTCTTGCCGGTTCCGCGGCGGCCATATTCCGCGAACACCTCTTCGAGAATTCCGAGTTCGTTGGCCGCGGCATTGAAATGGGTGAAGTTCGGGTTGCCGGCCTTTTCCTCCTCGGCCACCTTTGCCTTCATCGCCGCGCGGTCGTAGCGGTGAAATGCGTCGCCTTCGATGAAAGCGGCCTCGATGTTCTCGCGCCGGAAAATCAGCTCGAAGATGCGCTTGACCGAGGTCGTGCCGGCGCCCGACGACCCGGTGATGGTGATGATGGGGTGCTTGGCTGACATGGTGCTGCTCAGGCTCTGAACAGGCCGCGGCGGCTGAACAGCGGCGCACGCTCACCGATGTTGCTCGGCTCTGTGTGGTAGCGCGTGATGCGCGCGACTTCCCGCGCCGACCCGAAGATCATCGGCACGCGCTGATGCAGGCTCTCCGGCTCGATTTCTAGGATGCGGGTGATCGCGTCGGTGGCGGCACCGCCAGCCTGCTCTATGAGATAGGCGATCGGGTTGGCCTCGTAGACGAGGCGCAGCCGTCCCTGACCATAGCCCTTGCGCCGATCGCCGGGGTAGAGAAAAACGCCGCCGCGCATCAATATGCGGTAACAGTCGGCGACCAGAGAGGCGATCCAGCGCATGTTGAAATCCTTCTCGCGCGGTCCCTCGGTGCCCTCCAGGCAGTCGTCGACATAGAGCCGCACAGCCTCGTCCCAGTGCCGGTAGTTGGCGGCGTTGATGGCGAACTCCTGAGTGCGTTGCGGAATGATCCGGCTTTCATAGGCCTGGACGAAGGTGCCGAGCCTTGTCGAGAAGACGAAGACATGCGTGCCGCTGCCGAGCGACAGGACGAGTGCCAACTGCGGCCCATAGATGAAGAAACCGGCGCCTAGCTGGTTCACGCCCGCCTGCAAGAAAGAGGCGGCCGGATCAGCGTCCGGCGCGCCAGTTGCGGTCAGGAGCGAGAAGATCGTTCCGATCGACACGTTGGTGTCGATGTTGGAAGAGCCGTCGAGCGGGTCGATCGCAATGGCGAGTGGCGCTTGCCTGTCGAGCAGGACTGGCTGCTCCAGCTCCTCGGAGGCGTAAAGCGCCACCGGCGCACGGCGCATGGCGTCGAGGAAGATGTCGTCGGAGAAGACGTCGAGATCCTTCTGGACGTCGCCGTCGGCATTGGCGCCACGGGTCTCGGCAAAGGCGGCGCCGAGCACCCCTTGGTTGATGGTGTTGCGGACCTTGATGGCGGCCTGTGTCAACTGACGAACGGTCGTCACAACGGCCGAGCGGAATTCGTCTGGCTGGCCGAGATAGGAGTTCAGAAAAGCGTCGAGCGTTGCCGCTGGCATCGTAACCTCCCCTCCCGCCGCATCTCCTCGGAGCGGCTGGACTGGAGGAATGGAAACAAACGTCGCACGATAAGTAAAATTCAATAACTTTACCTAGTCAGTAAAAACAATTTAGTATGCGACATGAGAAATCTCACGCTCAAGCATTTCAAGACCGTCCAGGCAATCATCAAGTGCGGCAAAATTGTCAGCGCAGCCAAGATGTTAGGCCTGTCTCCTCCAGCGCTGACAATCCAACTGCGACAAGTGGAGGAAGAATTCCAGCTGGCTCTGTTCGACCGAACGTCGGACGGCATGCGTCCCACTGCCGCAGGTCTGGCTTTCGTCGAGACAGCGCAGGTTATCGAGGAGCATCTCGGTTTGCTCGAAGACAAGATGGATGCCATCAAGGGCGTACGCACCGGCAGCTTGAGGCTCGGCGTCGTTTCCACAGCCAAATATTTCGCGCCGCGGCTGATGGCTGCGTTCATGAAGGACCATCCCGACATCGACATGCGGCTTGCCATCGGCAATCGTGCCCAGACGATCGACAACCTCAGGAACCACGACATCGATATCGCGCTGATGGGGCGTCCGGCGAAAGAGGTTCCGGTGCGTGCTTCGGTCTTCGGTGATCACCCGCTGGTCATCATCGCGCCGCCCGACCATCCCTTGGTGGCGGCGCGCGATATCTCCAAGGAGCGGATTGCCGAGGAGCATTTCCTTATTCGCGAGCCCGGCTCCGGAACCCGTATCTCGTTGGAAATATTCCTGAGCGACGTGCCTGGGCGCATCGACGACCTCGGTGTCGAGATGGCCTCGAACGAAACGATCAAGCAGGCGGTGATGGCTGGTCTGGGCATCGCCTTCATCTCTGCTCACACCATCGCTGCGGAAACCGAGGCAGGCCGGCTTGTCATCCTCGACGTTGTCGGCATGCCGATCCGCCGACAATGGTTCTCGGTGATGCGAACCGATCACGCAATCTCGCCGGCGATGGCCACATTCAACGATTTCCTGATGCGCAAGGGCGCAATGTACCTGCCCCTTTTCGGAAAGCTGTATCCAGACAAGGCTGGATGACACTGCACGAGCGCAACGGATGAAAGTCCGGTGGAGAACGCCCGCGCTCGTTGGTATTATATAAGCGATATGTTATGTTGCAGTGCGAAAGAGCGGGGGCCACGTCCTTTCACACCGTAAGCGATCTGTATGTGCAACCCCTGCAGACTGTTCGGAACTCTCCCGGGTATGGGTTCGGGAATTCGATGGGGAAAAGGGGTAATGCTTTACACACTCGTTATGATGGTCTGCCTGACGGATGGACCGCGGACCTGCGAACAACGCGAGGAAATGGTAGACGGTCTGGCGATGAATCCCGGGACTGCCTTCATGCAGGCGCAGCCGCTGGTGGCAAGGTGGATCGAGACGCATCCCGGTTATTTCGTGCAGCGCTGGCGTGTGCTGCCTGGCAGAGAGTCGTGAGACAGGCGGCCAAGGTCTATTTCTTCACGATGAGCGTTTCCGAGACAGTCTTCGACAACTGGTAAAGCCGCTGCTCGATTATCGTCGGCACATCGCAGACATAAGTCAGCGACTGGACGCGTTCGTTGAAAATTCGCGTCGCGAAATTCAGTTGATCGGTTCGCCGTTCTACTTCGTCCGGATCCGCATCGGCCTTGGCGCGCAGCGCGTCCACTTCGGATGCTTCCTTGCGCAACTGTGCCGCCATTTCCAGCTGTTTGTGGGCATAGCGGGAGATGCCGGAGATCACGTGCGAACGCTCGGCGTCCATGTGATCGAACATTCCCTGCACCAGCATCGTCATTTTGGTTGCGACCTGCTCGGGCGGTAGGGAAGTCGCGAAATCCTTGATCTCTTTCTGGGCTTGTGCAATCGGCGTCCGCCGGGCCGCCACAGCATCGACAAGCGCCGACACGCCTGGATCCTTCGCCCAATCCTTCGCGGTCGCCGGAAGCTCCGGCCCATTCCAGATCTGGCCAAGCGAGAGCTGTGGCACCTTACGCTGCATGCAGGGCCAGTCGGGATCGGTGTTTGCCGCGCCGGCGCCCCCCATCGACGCAAGCGTGGTGACCAGAACCAGAGTGTGAACAAGTCTCATTCGCGCCATCAGGCGTTTCCTCCCATGTCCTGTTTGCGGATCACCAAACCGCGCGAAGGGTCGTATGCGATGATGGCGCCGCCCAGGAACAGCAGCGTGCAGCCGGCGACGACGCCCAGCGACAGCCATTCGATCTGCCCGTAGAAGGCAAAACGGATCAGTTCGACGGCATAGGTGAACGGGTTGCAGAGGCAGATCTTGTAGAGCAGGGGGCTCGCCTCCTGGATGCGCCACAAGGGATACAGCGCCGGAGACGCGAAATAGCCGGGAAAGATGACGAAGTTCATGATGCCGGCGAAGTTTTCAAGCTGCTTGATCAGCGAAGACAAGAGCATGCCGAGCGCGCAAAGCATCATGCCCGACAGGAACAGTGCCGGCAGAACATAGAGATAGCCGAGTGGCGGCGCTTTGACGCCCCACAACCAGGCAACGATCAGGAACGCGTAGACCTGCACGATCGATACGGCCACACCGGCCAGCATCTTCGACACCAGCAGGAACCAGCGCGGAAACGGGCTGACCAGCAGGATGCGCATGTTGCCCATCTCGCGGTCGTAGACCATCGACAGCGAAGACTGCATGCCGGAAAACAGCAGGATCATGCCGCAAAGGCCCGGCGTGATATAGACCTCGTAGAGCACATAGGTCTTGTAGGGCGGGATGATCGACACGCCAAGCACCTGGCGAAAGCCGGCCGCGAAGATGAACAGCCAGACGAGCGGCCGGACCAGCGAGGAAATGAAGCGTTCGCGCTGGTGCAGGAAGCGCAGGCACTCGCGCAGGACGACGCCTTTCAGGCAAATGAGATAGTGGCGCAGGCCGAATGGCTCAGACCGCAACGGCATGATGCCGGCGACCTTTCCGGGCATCGCAGGAGCGCTCATGGCAACGTCTCCGTCATGCCCGCCGCATCGACGCGGCTGAGCTTCGAAAAGGTTTCGCGAATCGAACTTCCGCCGTTCGCACGGATCACATCCGACACCTTGCCGCTGGCGACCAGGTCACCCCGCCGCAGTATGACGACATGGTCGGCGTCTTCGACTTCGTCGATCAGATGCGTGGCCCAGAGCACGCCGATGCCCTCTGCTTGGACGAGCTTGCGGATGGTGGCGAGGATGCCCGCACGAGATTCGATATCCAGGCCGACGGTCGCCTCGTCAAGCAGGAGCAGGGAAGGTCGGTGCAGCAGCGCCCTGGCGATTTCGATGCGCCGCATCTGACCGCCGGAGAGGCTGCGTGCCTTGTCATGCTGGCGGCCCTGCATGTCGACCGTTTCCAGCAGCGCGGCAATGCGCTGGCGAGCTTCGCGTCCGCCAATGCCATGCAGCGAGGCATGGTAGGAGAGATTCTGGTAGACGCTGAGGTCGAGATCGAGCGTGCGTGCCTGGAACACGATGCCGACCCGTCTGAGTGCTTCGCCGGACGCGCGGCGAATGTCATGGCTGAAGATGCGGATCGATCCGTGACGCGTGTCGTAGAGGTGGCTTATCAGTGAGAACAGCGTCGTCTTGCCGGCCCCGTTGAGGCCGAGCAGAACGGTGAAAGTCGCCGGCGCGATCGAGAAGGAGACGTCGTTGAGCGCCCGCTTCTGGCCGTAGGAATGGCTGACGGCTCGGACATCGAGCGCCGCCACCTCGTCTCCCGGTCCGCTTGTCCTCATATGCTGCATGCCGGGTCGCTCCTTCAGGACGCGTTGGCCTATTGGCGCCCCTGATCGCCTTTTGTCTTACTTGATCGTAATCTTGCCCTTCAGTCCCTTGTCGGCAAGGTCGGGAACCGACCAGGTATATTCGCCCGGGCGAACAGTATGGAACTGCACCTGGATCGTTCCCGCGTCGTCGAATTCCAGCCAGGCCGGTCCGCCGTCCATATGCACTTCCAAATCGTTGATGACGATCTGGTCCATCCAGACATTGCGGAAGAGGTCGGTCACGAACTTGTACTCGAAACCGCCCTTGGAGGTGATCTTCCAGCGATAGCCCTGGCCGGCGATCAGCTCGAAGTCCTTCTGATTGACCGCATAGGTGGAATCGGCCGAACCGATAATCAATTCCGGCAGGTTCTTGCTGGCACGCGACGGTTTTGACGTCGCATCGTCGGCGTTTGCTACGATCGGAGCAAGGACAAATCCGGCGAGCGCGGCGAAGAAAAACCTACGGCAAAGTTTCATGTCTTGAGCCTCCCGATGATCAATGTCTGCTATTTGGGCGAAATGACCACACCCCAGGGCTGCTGGCCCACAGTGAGCGATTGGACCGGCTCGTCGGTGGCCGTGTCGATGAAGGTGATATCGTTGGAATTGCCATTCGTGGTGATCAACGTTTTCTGGTCGGGCGTGAAGGCCAGATGCCAGACGCGCTGGCCGACGAGGATGTATTTTTCCACCTCATAAGTGTCGGTATTGATCACCGCGACATGGTTCGCCGGGCCGAGCGCGACATAGGCTTTCTTGCCATCGGCGCTGATGGCGATGCCTACCGGCTGGATGGTTTCGGCCCGCAGTCCCTGAATCGCGAACTGGATCTTCTTCACCACTTCGCGTTTGGCGTTGTCGATGACGCTGACGGTGCCGCCGACCTCGGCGCTGACCCAGACCTGCGAGCCGTCGGGCTTGAATTCGGCGAAGCGAGGACGCGTGTCGACCAGCACATTGTCGGTCACCTCATGCGTGCCGGTGTCGATGAAATGCGCCATGCTGGTGGTTTCCGAGGTGTTGACCATGGTCTTGCCGTCGGGGCTGACACCCATGCCTTCCGGCTCCACGCCGACTGGTATCTCGGCCAGGACCTGCTTGCTTTCGACGTCGATGGCGGTGACGAGATTGTCGTCCTCATTGGCGACATAAAGCGTCTTGCCGTCGGGCGAGAGGACGAACAATTCGGGATCGGGGCCGGATGGCAGCGTACCGACGATTTCAAGTGTCGCGGTGTCGATGATTTGGATCGTGTCGTCATCGCTGGCGCATAGATAGACGAATTTGCCGTCATGCGAGATGGTGATGCCGCGAGGTCTCTGGCCGACTTCGACGGTCTTCACCACCTGCATCGTCGCCGTGTCGACGACGGTCATCGTGTTGTCCTTCTCGTTGGACACGTAAGCCGTATAGGCCGATGCCGGGCTGGCCGTGAAGCCGGCCGCGAGAATGGCGAATGCGCAAGCTCGTTTCTGCACGCAAATTCCTCCCGATTGACTCTACTTGAGAGCGCATTTCGTTTCCGGCTGATCGACACCGAGAGTGTCGAGTTCGGAGACCTGGTGAAGATAGCCCTCCTGTGGCGATGTCGAGACGACCGACTTGGTATCGCCAAGCAAGATCGGCTGGCGAAGCTGGAGGTTCCATTTGCGGAAGGTCAGCTTCTGCCCCTTGAAAGCAGCAACCGAAAAATCGTCAGAGCGTATATAGTCGCTGATCTTTTTCGCATCGTCGCCCTTGGTGCGCGTGGTGGCCTCGCCGACCGCACGCACCGCGGTCCAGGCCGACATGTCTTTGGAGAGCATCCGCCGGCTCGTCGTCTTCAGGAAGCGGCTCTGCATCTGGATGCCGCCCCATTGTTCGCTGGCGGGATGCCATGACGATGCAACCAGACCGGCCGTGCCGGCGACCAGCCGCGGCGTCCAGGTGCGGTAGGGCACGTAGGTGCCGAAAACCTCGCTTTCGTCGGCGACAAGCACCACGTCGTGCTCCGGGAGGTCTTGCGTGAACACGGAAATCTGCTGCTGTATCTGCGTGGCGCCGGTGTCGGTGCGCCTGGCTGTGCCGGTATCCTTGAATTCCTTCTCGGCGACGATCTGGCCGCCGAAGCGGGTTGCCGCGCGGCGCAGCGCATCGGCGTAGAGATGGTCCTGCTCATGCGATCCATAGAGCAGCACCCAATTCGGCCACTTCTTCACCATGAGATACTGCGCCAGCGCGTCGGCCAGCATGCTGCGCGTCGGCGCGATATGGAAAACGTTGATGCGGCAGTCCTCCTCGCGAAGGCTGTCGTCGGTGGCGCCGACGTTGAAGATCAGCACGCCTTTGTCGCGGGCGATGTCGGCGATCGACAGCAATTGTTTGGCTGAAAGATCGGCGACCACATAGCGGTCGCCCTTGGCGATCATGCCTTCGAATGCCTGAACCGCGTCGCCGTCGGGCTTGACCTCGGTCACGTCGAGGCTGAATTTCTGGTCGGTGAACTTTCCCGTCGTGTTGTTGTCGCCGATCGCTACCTCGGCACCGGCGACACCTTCGTCACGTGGCGGCAGGTCGAGCATGGAAAGCGTCAATTGCGGTGCGTAGGCCCGCAAATAGCCTATCTTGATTTCAGTTATCTTTTTTTCCGGCTTCGCCACCGTTTCCTGGCCTGTCGCGTCGGAAACGTTGACGGTCAGGGAAAAAAAGCACAAAAAGGCAGCGAGAGTGCCTGGCACCGCGCTCGTCATCGATAGTAATTACCCATTCTTGCGCAGAGGTTCGACGGTTGCCGGACCCGCGCCAAGTCAAGGTGCCCATGATCAACTTAGCCGACCCGCAAAATTTATCAAACCCTATAGGACGACTTTTCGCGCCTGCCAGAACGGTGCGGAAGGTCGCCAGCGTCGATTCGCATGGCAACACCGGCGAGACGTGGCGCAGGGGGATCGACCGCCTCTATAAAAGCGTCTTGTCCTCCAAACTGGAGAAACTGTTCAAATGACCAGAATGCTGGCAAGCGTCACCGGCATCGAAGAGGCGGAGATCGCTCTTTCTGGAGGTGTCGATATCGTCGACCTGAAGGACCCGAAGGCGGGAGCCCTGGGCGCGGTGTCCATGGAAACCATGCTCCGAACGATCTCTTTCATCGCGGGTCGGGCTCCGGTCAGCGCTGTCTGCGGCGACCTGCCGATGGAACCCGAAACGATCCGCATAAAGGCCGAAGAGATCGCGGCGACCGGCGTCGACTATGTGAAGATCGGATTTTTTCCTTCGGCAAATATCTCTGCCTGCGCACAGGCGCTTGAACCGCTCGCCGCACGAACGAAGCTGATTGCCGTGCTGTTTGCCGATCTGGCGCCGGACTTCGAGCTTCTGCCGATGTTCGCCAGGCATCGCTTCCACGGCGTGATGGTTGATACCGCGCAAAAGGGGAAGGGCCGGCTGCTCGATCATCTGCCGCCGGAGCGTATTCCGGGATTCGTCGATCGAACGAAATCGCTCGGTCTGATGGTCGGCCTGAGTGGATCGCTGGAAGCTCCGGACATTCCGCGCCTATTGCCTTTCGCTCCCGATTTTCTCGGCTTTCGGGGGGCGCTGTGTGGCCATTCCGGTCGCACGAGTTCGATCAGCGCCGAGGCGGTCTCGCGGATTCGCGAGTTGATCCCAGCGGAATCCGGGACCGGCGATCAATCGAGTATCGACTATCGCCTGTTGGCAGCGAGAGGCTATTCGCCGGACACCGACCCGACACTGGGCACGGACAGGATTTTTGTGCGGGATTTTGTTCTGCCGGTCCAGATCGGTGCCTACAGCTTCGAGCATGGCCATACTCAAAAAGTGCGCTTTGATGTGATCGCCGACGTGCTGCAAATCACCGACCATCCCGAGGACATGCGCCATGTGTTCTCCTACGACATCATCATGGACGGCATTCGCACCATCGTCGCGCGGGGCCATATCCAGCTCAGCGAGGCTTTGGCCGAGCAGGTGGCAGCGCACGTGCTGGAGAACCAGCGTGTCGTGCGCGTCACGGTTAGGGTCGAAAAGCTCGAGCTCGGCCCTGGCGGCGTCGGCGTTGAGATCGAACGCAAGCGCCAATCGGCGGGACGCGGTGCTGCCTCCGGCATTGCTGGCCGAAAAGACCGAAGCGTTGTTTTCCGGCCGCGCCAGGAGCGCCCCGAAATGCTTCGACGGGCCATCGTCAAGCTTGGCGGCAGCACGGCCCATGCGGCGGAGATGAAGAGCTGGATCGCAGCGCTGGCGGGTTCCAGGCTGCCGATCGTCATCGTGCCCGGCGGCGGGCTCTTTGCCGATCATGTGCGCGAGACGCAGACGAGCATGGAGTTTTCCGACACCGCCGCTCATGCCATGGCGATCCTGGCCATGGAGCAGTTCGGCCATGTCATCCTCGACCGGGACGAAAGGCTGGCGCCGGCACGGTCGCTGGACGAGATCGGGCGAGTGTTGGAGGCGGGGAAGATTCCGGTGTGGCTGCCGTCGTCACTGGCACTGGCGGCGCTGGATGTTCCGGCCTCCTGGGACATTACCTCCGATTCTCTGTCCGCCTGGCTTGCCGGCAAGCTTGGCGCAAACGCGCTGTTGCTTGTCAAGCAGACCGGTGCATTCTTCGACAGCGATACCGCTGACAGCCTGAGGGCCCGAGGCATTGTCGACCCAGGCTTTGCCGCCATGCTGCCCGACGGCATCGATTTCCATCTCGCCGGTCCGAAGGATGCTGCCGGGGCCGGCGCGATGCTCGCGTCGGGCAAGCTGCCCGGCATCCGGATAGTGGCTTCAACAGGGTCGTCGGCAAAGAAGGCGGGATAGCCGATGGTGAAGCTGCATGTGCCGCGCTGGGCGTGGGTTTTGACGGGTTCCGGGCATTTTTTTACGGAGAGCTTCGCACTTGTTCGCCAGCTCGAACATTGCGATGTCTTCGTGTCTAAGGCCGCCAACGAAGTCCTGCGCATGTACAAGCTTAAACTTGATTTCCCGGAGACGACGCGCGTGCTGCACGACAAGACCGCAAGCGCGATCCCGGTCGGCGAATTCTACCACGGTGTCTATCACACGGTCGTGGTGGCGCCGGCCACTTCCAACACGGTCGCCAAATGCGTGCATGGCATTTCCGACACGCTCGCTACCAATGTCTTTGCTCAAGCGGGAAAGTGCCGTGTGCCAGCCATCGTCTTTGCTTGCGACACTGCGCCGGAACTCGAAACCCAGGCACCGCACGGACTGGTCAAGGTCTATCCGCGCAGGATCGACCTGGAAAATACCAAACAGTTGAAGAGTTTCGAGCGGACCCTGGTGGTCGAGTCGCTCGCTGATCTCGAAGCCTCGCTCACACGGCGCCAGGCCGAACTCGCAAGCGATGGCTGAGCGGCTGGTTTTTCTTACCGGCCATCTGGCCAAGGCGCGGCTGGAACGGCTGCTGACCGGGCTGGGCAGAACCGAATTCGCGTGGGAAATCGTCGACGTCGGCGTCAAGGTCGCCGCGCTGATGAGCGAGGACATCGTGAAGCGTCGGCTCACTCTGACAGGAGACGTCGACCGCGTCATCCTGCCCGGACGCTATCGGGGAAACATCGAACACCTGTCGGAGCATTTCGGCGTGCCCTTTGTGCGCGGCCCCGACGAGATCGCCGACCTTCCGGCCTTCCTTGGCCGGGCGGGCAAACCGCCCGATCTGACGCGTCACGATATGCGCATCTTCGCCGAGATCGTCGATGCGCCGATGCTGTCGGTCGAGGCCCTGATGGCGAGGGCCTCGATGCTGGCTGCGGCCGGCGCGGATGTCATCGATCTGGGCTGCCTGCCGGAGACGCCGTTTCCGTTGCTGGCTGAGGCAGTGCGGGCACTCAAGGCACAGGGGTTTGTGGTCAGCGTCGATTCGGCCAGCGCAGACGAACTGTCGATCGGTGCGCACGCCGGCGCGGACTATCTTCTCAGCCTCGATGAGAACACGCTGCCGTTGATCTTCGACCATCGGGCTACGGCAGTGTTGATACCCTCCATCCCCGGCGATCTGGATTCGCTCGGCCGGGCGATTACCGCGGCACAAAAGGCCGGCGTCGCCTTCATTGCCGATCCCGTGCTCGACCCGATCCATTTCGGCTTCGCCGTTTCACTCGGGCGCTTCATCGAGGCGCGGCGCCGTTGGCCGGACATCGAATTGCTGATGGGCACCGGCAATCTCACCGAATTGACCGACGCCGACAGTTCCGGCGTTACAGCCGTGCTAGCGGGGCTCTGCTCGGAACTCCGGATCCGGAACGTGCTGGCGGTGCATGTCAGCCCACACACGGTGCGGACGATCGAGGAGCACGATATCGCCCGCCGCGTCATGTTGGCTGCTTGCACGGACGGCGCGTTGCCGCGCGGCTATCACCCAGGCCTGTTGCAGGTCCACGATCGCAAGCCTTTCACAGCCTCAACCGACGATATCGAGGCATTGGCGGCCCAGGTGCGCGATGCCAACTTCCGGATCGCGGTAGCGGAGGACGGCATCCATGTTTTCAATAGCAAAGGGCATGCGGTTGCCACGGATGCGTTCGAACTTTTTGCCGGGCTGGACGTCAACGCCGACGGCGCACACGCTTTTTACCTCGGCGCGGAACTGATGAAGGCGGAGATCGCGTGGCGGCTCGGCAAGCGTTATGTGCAGGACGAGCCGCTCGCATGGGGCGTTGCCGCGCCGGCACCCGAAACCGACCGTACCCGTCTTGCCGAGCCGGGCAAGACGCTCCGCGCAAGGAAAGAGCGCTAGGACCATGCCCTACATTCGCGAATCGATCATCACGACGGTCAATAAGGCAGGCAACGTCCACATCGCGCCGATTGGCATCATTGCCGAGAATGACGGTTGGGTTATCGCGCCGTTCCGGCCGTCGGTCACGCTCGACAATCTCGCCGAAGTGCCGTTCGCCATCGCCAATTATACTGACGACGTGCGTGTCTTTGCCGGCTGCCTGACAGGCCGCAAGCATTGGCCAACCGTTCCGGTTGACGGGTTTCCGGTGCCGAGGCTCGAGGCGGCGCTGGCGTATTCGGGCCTCGAAGTCCGGGCGGTCGATGACAATGGTGTGCGCCCCCGCCATTTCTGCCGCGTGGTGCGGGAGGAAACGCTCGCGCCGTTCACCGGCCTCAACCGAGCCAAGGCGGCGGTGCTTGAGCTGGCCATCCTGGTCAGCCGGCTCGGCATGCTGCCGCGCGACAAGATCGAGGCGGAAATTGCCTACCTTTCAATTGCCATCGAAAAGACCGCAGGCGAGGGCGAAAAGGAAGCCTGGGGCTGGCTGATGCAGCGTATCAGCGATCACTTGACCGCCAAAGGTTCGGGTAGCGAGGACCCGCGAGCATAGGCGCGAGCGCCGCAACCTGCTTACGAAGGATATGCCGCCAAAAGCGCTACCGCGGACGCGGGTGCCGCGCTGCTCGCTTGCCCGCGAACAGTGTCATCGGCGGGGATGATGTCGGCGAAATCGACGTAACTGCGTTCCATGCGTTCGGCCAGCCGCCTGATCTGCCAGCGACCGCTTCCGGCGCCGACGATCGGGACATCCCGAGACAGGGTTCCGGCAACCAGCGCGGCTGCATCGTGCACTTTGCGCAGTTGCTGCTCGCTGAACCAGCGCGCGACTTCACCCCATTCCGGCGGGGTGAGGTCGGTGGCGTCGCGCCCCACCATGCGCGCCAGCCGCGCGATCGAGCCGTCCACGGTCTTTTCCTTGCCGTCGGCGGGAGGGTGCCTGTCGTCGTCCTCGTCGAGCACGCCCAGGATGCGGTGAGCGTCGGCGATCGAGGCGAAATATTCGTTCATCAGCGGCGTTAGCCTGCCATGGACGGGAGCCGACGAGGCTACGCCGAACAGGAATGTCCTGGTAAAGCCGGTATAGACCAATTCGCCGGTTAGAAGCCGTCCGGCATCGGTGTAGCCGTCATTGGCCACGGCGCTGTTCTTGATGGCGATAATATCGGTGGTGGTGGAGCCCATGTCGACGAACAGGGCATCGCCGGCGAGTTTTGCCACCAACAAGGCTGTCGCGTGCCAATTGGCGGAAGCCACATCGGCGGTCAGCTGCGCTGCCCGCTCGACTCCGACGAAACCGGATGGTCCGGCATAGACCAGCTTTTTGTCTGCGGGGAAATGGGTGGAAATCTGACCCAGCAGAGCCGCCACGCCGGCATCGCGGGACGGAAAGATGTCCGACAGTTCGCCCGTCATGGTGAATGCGTTGAGATCCGCACCCGCGTAGATCGGAGCCGTTTCGTCGAGGGCTGAAGCCAGCTTGTCCAGCCCTTGCCAGAGCGGCGTTGCGATCGTTGCCGCCTCGACGATGCGACCGTCTTGTGCGCGGGTCACCTTCAGATGCGCGCCGCCAATGTCGAAACCGGCAATGATGCCCTTTCTTTTTTCCACGCTTCAAGCTTTCATGACGGTGGCAATTGGTCGGTGAAAAAAGCGTTGCGTATCATTCCGGTTCTCGACCTGAAAGGCGGCGTGGTGGTTCGCGCCCAGCAGGGAAAACGCGATCGCTACAGGCCGATCGTTACGCCGCTCAGCCGAAGCCCTGATGTGGTCGCGGTCGCTGAAGGACTGCGTGGGCTTTATCCTTTTTCCACCTTCTACATCGCAGATCTGGACGCTATCGAAGGCGGAGCGCCAAACAGCGACGCACTCGCCCGGCTGAGGACGATGGCGGAGCCGCCGGAACTTTGGGTCGATGCCGGCGTGGCCGACGAAAAGACACTTTTGGCGGCGCTTGCCGAACGCTCGCTGTCTCCTGTTCTGGGCTCTGAATCGCAGCGAGACGACATGTTGCTGCGGCGTTTTCGCGATCATCCCGATCTCATCCTGTCCCTTGATTTCGTCGGCGATAGTTTTTGCGGGCCGCGTTCTCTTCTCGATGAGCCCGAGCTTTGGCCGCAAAAGGTGATTGTCATGACGCTGGCCAAGGTCGGTGCGGCCGCCGGTCCCGACTTCGGGCGGTTGCAGGAGGTCAAGGCCAAGGCCGGAAATCGCGCTGTCATTGCGGCCGGCGGTGTCCGCGACGAGAACGACATCAGGGCCTTGTCCGCCATGGGCGTCGCCGCGGCACTGGTCGCAACCTCATTGCACAACGCTACGCTCACGCCCGGCCGCCTCGCGTCACTCGGCGCCTGATCATCGTTGCTCGTCAGCTCCCGAAGGGCGTGCGCCCTTCGGGAGCTGACGTTTCAAAAGCCCAGAACCTTTTTCAGCCGGCGCAACAGACCATCCGTCTCAGAAGAGGGTTTTTCCTGTGCGGGGCTGTCTCTTGTCTAGGCTGCGAACGGATGCTTGACCTTGTCGCGCTGGGCCGTTGCTTCGGCGGCGGTCGGGGTTCCTGCAACGGCGCGCTGGATGGCTTCCTTTGTCGCCTCGTAATTGTATTTCTGGATCTTGGCGTCGTCCGCCGCGTCCCAATGGATGAAGACCCCGACGCAGATGAACACGTCGTCTGCTTCGTTGGCAGGAATGGTCCCGTCCGCAACGCTGTCCTGCACGGCCTTTGCCACGGCGTGCTGCGCCGGGCCGAACATCTGGACCGCCTGTTTGGCACCCTTGATCGTGACCTTGTTGAACATCACGGTGTTGGGTTTGCATTGAAGATTGGGCGCGATCACCGCCAAAAGCGAAGTAAAGCCGTCCTTGTTGTTGGTAAGCGCGTTGCAAAATGCCGTTTCGACCGCGCTCCCCCGCGGGCCGATGAGCAGGTCGACATGCGCGACTTCGTTGCCGTCTCCCACCAGTGATTCACCGACCATAACCTTTGAGATTTTTGCCATGCCAATTTCCTCCAAGACACAATTATGATGTCCACGGACGCTGCAACCGAGCAGGCGCTCGATGGACAGCTATCCTTGTTGGCAGCGTCCGGATTTGCCCGGACCGGTTGGCTAGATAGCCGCGGAAGCACAGCTTCCGCTTTTGGAAGTCAAGCACCAACGCCGCGATTATGCAAGGTGAGGGCGAGGGTGTGGACTAAAAGAGTAGCCACGGTGAGGTCGGCCGAGGTGCCGGGGTTGATGTTGTCGGCCTTCAGCCGGCGGTCGAACTCCATGAGCAGACGAATGCGCGACGGTTCGTCGCCCTCGGCATGGAGCGCCGCCTGAACGGCAACGGCTTCCTGCCGCGCCTGATTTGCGACGTGAACGCCGTGCTTGCGGATCACATGGCTGTCGGGGAAGCCGGCGAGAAACGCCATGTAGACGAACACCGTCGGCCACATGCCGTCTTCTTCACGTGCCAACGCTCCATCCAGCGCGGCGAGCCCGACCCCGAACACGTCGCCGAAACAGTTGCTGTACTGGCGAGCGATCATGTCGCGATCGGCAGCCTCCCTCATCGCGTCCAGCAAATGGACCTTCGGCTCCTGCCGCACATCGTTGGCGGCTTCTCCGAGGCCGCCTGGCGCGGCCGTGACGATCGCCTCGAATACCGCCTTGGTATCCTGCACGCTCAAAGCCCGAAGCAGCGAATCGAGATTGTCGCGCAGTCTGTCACCGCCCATTTCGGCGGCGCATATCAGAGGCCCTGCCAGAAGGATGATTCCGAGATTGGTATTGGTTGCGACCGCCAGTCGTGTCGCGCGCACCGCCTCCAGCATCCGCTGCCCGACCGGCAGACGTGGATCGGTCAGCGGCCCGGAGGAAACCTCCGCACTTGTCATGAACTGGGCGGCGGACATGCCGTGTCCGTCGGCGAACAGATGGACGTTGCCCGGCTTTAGGGCTTCGATCTCCATCCTGCAGGCATTCTTATAGCTGGCCCGGAGGCGTTCACGCGAAAGCGCCAACTTGCCCGCCCTCACGAATTCGCAGGCGCGGCAAAACGGTAGGGCCGCGGTGCGGCGGCCGCCTCGGCGCGGTCGGCCAGAAGTTTCAGCAAGGCATCGGCGATTGCTTCGGCGATGTTCACGGCGACCACCGACTGCAATCCCGACCATGCGGGCATGCTGTTCACTTCGAGTATGAACAGATTGCCGTCGTCAGCCCGCACGATGTCCACGCCGGCAAAATCCGCGCCGACCGCGGCTGACGCAGCGACGGCCAGCGATGCCAGTTCCGCCTTGCCATGTTCGGAAACCTGTTCCGGCACGCCACCCCGGTTGACGTTCGTGATCCAGTCGTCGCTGATGCGGCTCATCATCGCCACGGTCTCTCCGGCGCAGACAAACACGCGGAAATCCCGGAAAGGCGGACCGGCACGCGACACATATTGCTGAAGGTAGTAGACGCTGTTCACCTCTTCTGCGGCCGGCAGGTCCGAGAACGTGCGGATCAGCTTTATGCCGCGGCCTTGCGCCCCGAACAATGGTTTCAGCACCAGCGATCCCCGCGGAAGCTCTTGCGCCGCGACCTCCTCGGCGACGGCAAGTCCTTCTACGGCAAAGGTGCGTGGCGTAGGCAGGCCGGCATTTTTCAGGAGGAATGTCGTCATCGACTTGTCGACGCAGCGCTCGATCGCCTGCGCGGAATTCCATACGGGAACCGACAGTCTGCTTAACGCGTGCAGCACCCCGAGGCGCCGGGTAACCGCTTCGAACGATCCGGCGGCGATCGAACGGACGAGCACGGCGTCGGGCAGCGTGCCGCCGAAGCCGGGGATCGCAAGTCCGCTCGGGCTGCTGGTATCGAATGCGATCGCCGCCAGCGGCACGGCTGTAACGGCGGCGCCCCCCCGACCAAGTCCTGCCGCCAGGCCGTTGGAGCCGGTGTCCACTTTGTCGCTGACGATCAGGATGCGAGGGATCATGTGGCCTCTCGGGTGCGGGAATGTCGGCGGCGCGAGCGATTCCACGCCCTCATGGCCGCGTCCGCGGCAGGGCTGCACGAAAGGCAGTCGCCGGGCGGGCGAATGACAGACGAATCCCTTTGCACCGCCATGCCCTAGCCGAGACTCCGTTCGAGCATCTTCAGATCACGCCGACCGGCGCGAAAAGTATCGCCGGTTTCGATCGCTGTCACGATCACTTCAGCCGGGCTGAACAGCAACGGGTCGATGGCATAGAAATCGCCCTTGAACCGCGTGAATATCTCGGCGAAGGGTTGGCCGTAGTCCCGTGAGGCGCTGCTGGGAAGTTTTTCCGCGAGTTTGCCAGCCTCCTTCGCCGATCCTTTGACGAAGAGCTGGACGCTGCCGCCATAGATGATGGCATCGTTGGTTCGGCCCATAGCGGTCAGGAAATCCGGATGGGGGGCGGGGATCGGCGCCGTTCCGATGCCGTCGACAACGTTTTCCAGCGGGAATTTGAGATCGTTGATCTTGTGGAGGGCAACCTCGAGCGCGCGCGCCACGATCTGCACGCCGCCGGCAAGGCTTTGTGTCGGCGCATAGAGGAAGGTGAGCTTTTCCGTCGCCAGTCCAGTTGCCTTGCTCACTTTCTCAACGGTCGCGCGGGGAGGCGGTTCGGCCGTCTCAAGGATAAGCACCGCGGAAGATGCGATGTCGTGATAGGAAAGTGTTTCGAACAGCGGTTCGACCCGGGCGAGGGCCCGCGCAGGCCCAGATCCCATCGCAAAATAGTCCTGGCCAGACAGGTTCCAGCCCGCATACTGGCTGCCCAGGCAGGCCAGCACCGGCTGCGAAGATCGCGCTTCGACGGTGAACGGCCATTGCTGTGACGCGCGATCCATGAACACCGAAACGCTGCCGAGACCGCCCATCGCAGCCTCAGCCATGCGCATCCCGGCCTCGACGCTGCCGACGGTCTTGGCGCCGGCATCGATCAGGCGCTCGCCCAATGGTCCCCTGGAAACGACGATACGCAGGCGTTCGGCGTCGCCGATCATGCCGTCAACGATGCGCTGTGCATTGTCGTTCAGGAATGCCGAACCGTCTTTCATGTCCGGTCTCCTTCCCATTGGAGTTGCAATTGGCTGGCTTGTCCCTTGATGAGCCGCTTGGTCGATTGGGCGCTCGGACCGCGCGCGAAGACCGTGCAGACAGGGTCGCCGGCAATCAGACGGGTGCCAGCCGACTGTTGGTCCGCTGTCCATTCAGGCCAGGCAATCGACGGAAAGTGAGTGATTGGCGTCGCGGCGTAGGTCACCATCGACGCCATCGAATCGACGAAGCGCGGCAAGCGGAAGACCTGACCCGTCGCGGCGCGCAGATGCGCTTCGATCAATGGCGCGTCAACATCGTCGAAAATGTCGAGGGTGGCGCCCGGCCTCGGATTGATCTCGATGAACGTGTAGCCATCCGGTCCACGGATCAGATCGGCGCTGCACAATCCAACCAGGCCGGCGCGCCGCGTCAGACTTGAGACCCAGCCGCCGATGACCGCCGCCTGTCTGCGATCGAAGCGTCTCAACCGTACGGCGCCGCCGTAGCGATAGGGCGCTGTGGGGGCGGGAGACGTCCATTGTTGGCTGAAACCCACGAGGTGCGCGGTTTGACCATTGCCGACGAACAGGGCCGAGATGCTGCGACCGGCAACGAAGCGCTGGAAGTAGCGGCCGGCGGTCGGGCTTTCTCCGGCTGCTCGTCTGACGTGTCCGCCGCCGGCGCCGCCCGCGGTCTTGACCACCCAGTTCTCCGGGTCAGGCGGCTGGTCCCATCGCAGTTGCGGATGCGGGATGCCGAGTTCGGCACAATCATCGGCCAGCAACTGCGGATCCTTGATCCTGCGGATCGCGGCGCCGCCATTGCCGGCGAGCCGAAAGTGTCGCGCGATTTTGTCCACGGTCTCAGGCATCCGCTCAAACCCTGAGCCCAGGACAATGGCGGCCGGCAGGTCGTCGCCAGCCAATCGCCGAAGCGTGTCGATGATGCGCTCGCCGTCGATGCCTCCTTGCAGGTCGCCTGGCAGCATTGTCGCGCGTTCTGCGAGCGCGACGGTGTCCGTATCGCAAAAGAAATCGGCGACCAGCGGACGATAGCCGGCGCGACGCGCGGCGGCGGCCAGCGCCCGGCCTGAAATTGCCGCGATCAAAAGAGATCCGGCGTTACTTGGCAATCTCGCGTGCAAGGGAAAACGCTTCCTGAAAACCGAGCGTGATCGTCTTTTCGGATTCGATCATTCTTTTGAAGAGACCGAATTCGACCTTATATTTGACATTGCCGATGGCAAGCGGACCAATGCCGACAGCTTTTGCCGCATCGAGTGGATCACCATTGGCATTGACGGCCAATCCTTCGATGCCGGCCGGGGGAACGGCATTGACGTCGGCCGCAATAAGCAGGTCATTGCCTTTCAATTGGGCTTTGGAGACCACCTGGACGCCAGCTTTGGCGCAAGCCAGGATAATTTCGTTGGCTTCGACCAGCTTTGTCTTGCGGGCGTCGCTCGATCCGTCAGCCGCATCGACGGTGAGGTGGAACCTGCTTTCGATCTCGGCCGCGATCTGCTTGACCCGTTCGATGCCGTCATGGCCGACAAGTGTGACCCGGGCACCTTCCCCTGCCGCGATGACGGCGGTGCAGAAGCCGACGACTCCGGTGGCGCCGAAAACAGCCACCCTCGTATCCCTGAGCGCACGCTGGAATTTCTTCTCCAGCGCCTTTTCGACCTTGGCCACCATCGCCGCGGCTGTGGTGAACGAGCCGGCTGGATCGGCAAATACCGAAACCTGGAAAGGCGGCACCATCGCCTTCTTCGCGGCGTCGAACATGTCGAGCGCCAACGAGGCATCCTTCCCGGCGATGAAGATGCCGGTGTCGACACCCGCATCCGGCGGGCGTGAAAAGATCGCGTCCTGGACCAGTCCTGTCACTTCGGCCAGGCCCACATCGACATAGGGGACGGCGGCGTCGAAACCTGCGTCGAGCGCCATGTTCACGTCGAAGGGGCTCATCTGCTTCAACGGTGTCAGCATGTGCAGGATGTGTTTGCGGGCCATTTCTTGCCTTTCTGCCTGAAACTGAAGCGTCAGCTGCCGACGAGATCCAGCCTGGTTGAACTGATCTTCGCGCCGGAGTTCCTGCCCTTGACGATCTTGACCTCAAGGCCGCCCTCAACTGTCGTCTTCCGAACCGCGTCGACGAACTTGAGTGCGGCGTCCTGCGATGGCGCGAAGGCAAAGCCTGTCGGCCCCCAGGAACTCTGGCCGATGCCGACGGCGCCTGCTTCATTGAGACAGTGGGCCACCATCTCGACCCGCTTCGAGGTGAACACGCCGCCCTGGGCCGGGGCGAAATGGCTGCCGATCAGCATCTGTATCGCGGTGACGGCGGCGCCGAATGCCGGAAGGTCCCGCTCGACCAAAGCCGGCATTATGCCCATCAGCACCCACCGGCAGATCTCCCCACTGCCTGCCGTTGGGAATGGCGGCAGCGAGCGAAACGCCGCAACCTCGGCTGCTCCATGCAGTCCATGCCCGGAATGGTCGAGGATGAGGAGGACGCGCCACTCTTCCGGAAACGGCAGCCGCGCGACGACCGGAGGCGTTCCGCCGCGGTCGTTCTTGCCGGCGTCGACTATGACGCCGCCGTCTTCGAAACTTGCGATGCCGATGCCGGATCGGCCGCCCCGCTCGAGCAGGTTAGCGTCGCCGGCGATGTCCAGAGGCAGATTGTGGAGCGTGCGCAACGCCGAGGCGACGGCAAGGGCGATCTGCGTGCCGGAGCCCAGACCCGCATGACTGGGGATCGACTGCTCTACCACCAGATGGTGCTGGCCGCGAATGCCGAGATGCTTGCAGAGCGTCGACAGATGCTCGCTGGCGCGGGTGCTCTCGGAGCCTTCGACGATGGTCTCGCTGGACCGCGACAGGGTGACGATGGTTTCGGGTTCGCTCAATGGAAGCCCGACGCTACCGAACCGCCGTCCGGCATCGCCATTGAGATCAAGGAAGCCAAGGTGCAGGCGAGCGGGCACTCGTATGGTAACAGAATTCGACATCTGCCCCCCGATGGGTGCATCATGGATGCATCATGGAAGTTTAGGTGCCCGGTACCATGATAACTGTTTTCGTCGATGGGGCAAGCCAAAGAGAACGCATACGTGTTTGCCGGCTCCGGCGTGTGACAGACCGAGCAATTCGCGGAGGTCGAGATGAACGAGACAGTCAAGGAAAAGGTCTATTCGGAAGCCGAGATCGCCGACCGGCTTGAGAAGGAGCTGCCGAAATGGCGTTATGAAAACGGCTGGATCCGGCGCAAATACAAGACCCACAGCTGGAAATCGACGCTCATGGTCATCAACACGGTTGGTCATCTCGCCGAGGCGGCGTGGCACCATCCTGATATCACCGCCTCCTATGCCTGGGTCGAGGTGCGCCTGACGAATCACGCGGCGAAAGGCATTACCGACAAGGATTTCGAGTTGGCGAAAAAGATCGAGGATGTTGTCCAGTGGCAGCCGGCCAAGGAAGGCGGGGCACTGGAGGGCACTCCACTGACCGATCAACGCTTCGCTTACGTCAAATATGACTAAGCAGGGTCGGAATTTGTTGACGCGTATGAAAACATTCGCTGATCCGCTGCAGGGTGGGGTTCACGGCCAATCCAGTTTCGTCTAGGATCGAGCCGGCACCAGAAAGTAGTTTAGCGAATGGCGGTTGCTTGGATCGGCAACCGGGAAGCGCTGATTGAGCACGCGGCTGCGCATGCCGCGTCGCTAGTGTCGTCAAGTCGGTGCCCGGTTTTCAGCTTTGATACGGATATAGATGGCACGAGGGCGGCGATCGCGCTGGCTGAGCGGGCTGGCGCGGCATACGACCATGCCGATGGTGCGGCACTTGCCCGAGAGACCGCGCTTTTTACCGACAAGGGGGCAATGACCGTCGCCCCCGGAGAGACGCGCCGGCGTGCCGATGTCGTGGTGATCGTGGGCGAGCTCCCGCGGATCCATCATGGTCTTGTTGGCGAACTTGCCGGGACGGTTCCCGACCTCTCGACCGGCAACCAGCGCGCGTTCTTCGTGGTAGGCCCAAACGGGATGTCTGTGCCGCCGCTGAGCGGCGGACGCAAGGCAACGCAACTTTCCTGTGGCCAAGCTAGCCTCACCGCCACGCTGGCGGCACTGAGGGCACAGTACAAAGGGCGGCGTACATCGCAACCGGTGTCGAATTTCAATGATTTTGCCAAAGCTCTGGCGGCCGCGCATTTTCCCGTGTTCCTGTTTTCAGGCCACGCCGCCGAAGGCTTGGCATTGGAGATGCTGCAAGGACTGATCGCCGATCTCAATCGCAAATCGCGCGCATCCGGCCTTTATCTGCCGGCGAGCGAAAACGGGTGGGGAAGCGCGCTCGCCTCGGCCTGGATGACAGGTTTTCCGCTGCGCACCGGCTTTGCGCGCGGCCTCCCTGAATTCGATCCCTGGCGCTGCGATGTGGAGCGCATGATCGCTGCCGGCGAAGCTGACCTGCACCTGCGGATCTCCGCCGCAACGGCCCAACTACAGAAAAAAAGGGCACGCATGGCGCTGATTGTGCTGACGAAAACGGAAAAGCCGGTTGCCGGCGCCGCAGTCACCATGGCCATCGGCGAGGCTGGAGTCGATCACGATGCGGTTGTCTACTCCAGCCGCACGGGCTCGCTCAGGTCGATCGATGCGCAAGCGGCCTCGCAATTGCCCTCCGCCGCGACGATCATCCGCCTGATCGCTACCCACGCTTTCCTCGAGCCACTGCCATGCTGACGAAAATCGCCGACGGCGACATCATCGATCCCGTCAACGGCCGTCTCGGCAAAGGCGACCTCTGGATCAAGGACGACAAGATCGTTCCGGCGCCGGCGGGAGGGGCGGCCGACCGGACCGTCGAAGCCAGCGGCTGCATCGTGATGGCTGGCGCCATCGACATCCACTCCCACATCGGTGGCGGCAATGTGAACACCGCGCGGCTGCTCTTGCCCGAACAGCATGCCGCCCATCAGCTGCGGCCAGCAATGACGCCGCTCGCCAATGCCGGCTGGTCGACGTTCCAGACCGGCTGCCTCTACGCAAAGATGGGCTTTACGACGGTCGTCGAGCCGGCGATGTCGCCGGGAGCGGCGCTGCACACGCATCTCGAACTGGCCGACATCCCGATCATCGACAAAGCGACCCTTGCCATTCTCGGCAATGACGATTTCCTGTTGTCGATGATCCGCGACGACGCCCCCCGGACGATGATCGAGGACTATGTCGCCTGGACGGTCGCTTCGACGCGAGCGCTTGGGGTCAAGGTGATCAACGCCGGTGCGGCGGCCGCCTTCAAGGAGAACGTCCGCACCTTCTCGCTGGATGATGTCGTGCCTTCCTATGGCGTCAGTTCGCGCAAGATCGTCAAGACGCTGCAGGCCGCCGTCGACAATCTTGGCTTGCCGCATCCCTTGCATGTCCATTGCAACAATCTGGGCAGCCCCGGATCGGCGGATACGGCGGCTGCGACGATTGCAGCGACGGATGGACTGCCGCTGCATCTCGCCCACCTCCAGTTCTATGGCTATGGCACGGAAGGAAAACGCGGGTTTTCCTCTGCCGCCGCACGGCTTGCCGAACTGGTCAACGCGACGCCGGAAGTCACCATCGATATCGGCCAGGTGATGTTCGGCCAGACGGTCACGGTCTCCTCCGACGTCATGCGGCAGTTTTCGGCGCGCGGCAGCGCGCATCCGAAAAAGACCGTCATTCATGACGGTGACGGCAATGGCGGCGGCATCGTGCCTTACAGCTATGGCAAGGACTTCTACGGCACGATGCAGTGGGCGATCGGGCTCGAGCTTTTTCTCCTGATCGACGATCCCTGGCGTGTGTTCTTCACCACCGATCATCCCAACGGTGCACCTTTTACCGCCTATCCGGCGCTGTTCGAACTGCTGATGAGCCGGGAAGCGCGCACCGAAATGGCCGCCGGACTTTCCCGATCCGCCCTGGCGCTCTCTACCCTGGCCGCAATCGACCGCGAATACACGTTCGAGGAAATCGCCATCATGACGCGCGCGGCGCCGGCCAAGCTGCTCGGCTTGACGGATCGAGGCCATCTCGGCGCCGGCGCAACAGCCGACGTCGCTGTCTATCGCAGGGACCGCAGTATCGCCAAAATGCTCGGAGAGGCGGCGTATGTTTTCAAGGATGGCGATCTCGTCGTGCAAGACGGGGAAATCATCCATTACCGCTGGGGCAAGGCATTGAGGCTCAAGCCGCCTGTCGACAAGGCAATGGTGCGACGGCTCGAGGACTATCACCAGCAGCGCTACGGCCTGTCGCTGGACTGGTTTAATTTCCCGGATTCCGCGATTGCGCGCGAACAGCCATTCGGCGAGGTGCCATGCCGAACATGAGCATCAATGGCGTAACGATCGACGATACCTTCGCGGAAGCCTTCGGCATGCGCGCAACCGCCATCGTCATCACCGCGCCGAGCCGGAAATGGGCTCGCCAGGCGGCGATCACAATGACCGGCTTCGCCACCTCGGTGATCGGTTGCGGCTGCGAAGCGGCAATCGATCTCGACCTGCCGCCATCGGCCACACCGGATGGCCGGCCGGGCTGCCGCGTCATGATTTTCGCGATGGGAACGGACGAATTGCAGAAACAACTGCTCAATCGTGTCGGCCAGTGCGTTTTGACCTCGCCGGGTTCCGCCTGCTTTGCCGGGCTGCAGGGCAGCGCCGAGCTCAAGCTCGGTTCGGCACTGCGTTATTTCGGCGACGGCTGGCAAATCTCCAAGAAGATCGGCGACAGGCATTTCTGGCGTATTCCCGTCATGGATGGCGAGTTCCTGTGCGAAGCAACGACCGGACTGACGAAGGAAGCTGTCGGTGGCGGCAATTTCTTTGTCATGGCGCAAAGCAGCGCCAACGCTTTGGCCGCTGCCGAGGCCGCCGTCGGTGCGATCGGCATGGTGCCTGGCGCCATCGTGCCGTTTCCGGGCGGCATTGCCCGTTCGGGTTCCAAGATTGGTGGCAAATACAAAGGCATGATCGCCTCGGCCAACGAAGCCTACGCGCCGACACTGCGCGGCGTCGTCGCGAGTGAACTCGGTCCCGACATCAACGCCGTCCTGGAAATCGTCATCGATGGTGAGACCAATGATGCAGTTGCCGCCGCGATGAAGGCCGGCATTAAGGCTGTCATAGAGCTCGGCCCGAAAAGAGGCGCGGTTCGGATCAGCGCCGGCAATTACGGCGGCAAGCTCGGAAAATTCATCTACTCGCTGAAGGATATGCTGCCATGAAGGCGCTGACCTTCACCCTGGTTGCCGAGCCGGCGGAGCGCCTTGACCTGTCGCCGCTGACGCCGGAGCGGCTGGCCGGGATCGACAGGCGCGACGTTGAAAGAATCCAGATCGGCATGACGAAGCACGGCTCGAAGGTGGGCGACATTTTTCGCGTCGCCGGCAGCGATCCGACAAACATCGTGTTCGAGGGCGGAAGCACGCGCCTCGACCTTGTGGCGCAAGGCATGCGGGGTGGGTCGGTTCGCCTCGTTGGCAATGCCGGCGCCCAGGCCGGGCGCGCTATGCGCGGTGGCAAGCTCACGATCGAAGGCAATGCGGGTCCACACGCCGGCTCCGGCATGCGCGGCGGCAGGCTTGAGATAACGGGCAATGCCGGCGACCACCTCGGTGCGCCACTCGTCGGGGAACTGGCCGGCATGAACGGCGGTGTTTTGATCGTCAGGGGCAAAGCGGGCGCCTTCGCCGCGGACCGCATGCGGCGCGGCCTGATCGCGGTGCTGAAAGGCTCCGGCGACCATGCAGGCAGCCGTATGATCGCCGGCACCCTGGTGGTGGCCGGTGGCACCGGTGAGATGCCCGGCTATCTGATGCGTCGCGGTTCGATCCTTCTCGATCGCGCGCCGGCACGCATGTCGCCGAGCTTCGTCGAATGCGGCGCACCCGAAAGCGTCTTCGCCGCCATCATCGATCGTTATCTGATCGCCGAGGGCATTTTGAAACGGCCGCTTCTGGGGAGCGCACCGCGCAAATATGGCGGGGATAACGCAGTGCTCGGAATGGGCGAGGTTCTTTTTCCGCGCTGAGATCCGTCGACACAGGAACCATACGATGGCAGGACGCAAGTGCTTGCCGCTGGGGTAGTGGTGGGGCCGACCGTCATTCGACCTGCAACGTGGAGAACACATGAAAATCATCTCTCAAGCGAAAGCCCATGGCGGCGTGCAGGGCGTCTATTCCCATTTGTCGACGAGTTGCCGTTGCGACATGACTTTTGCCGTTTTCATACCTCCGCAGGCGCGGGAGGCGCCTTGTCCCGTTGTGTGGTATCTCTCAGGCCTGACGTGTACCCACGCCAATGTAATGGACAAGGGCGAGTACAGGCGCATGGCCGCCGAGCTTGGCCTGATCGTCGTTTGTCCCGACACCAGCCCGCGCGGGGCCGACATTCCGGATGAAAAAGACAACTGGCAGTTCGGCTCCGGCGCCGGCTTCTATCTCGATGCGACGCAAGAGCCTTTTGCGAAGAACTATCGTATGTATTCCTATGTCGCCGAGGAGTTGCCAGCTCTCATCGCGGCTGAATTTCCAGCCGATATGGCGCGCCAGGCAATCTTTGGCCATTCGATGGGCGGGCATGGCGCGCTGACGATTGCCTTGAAGAATCCGCAACGTTTCAAGAGCTGCTCGGCGTTCGCCCCGATCGCCCAGCCAAGCACCGCCGGCTGGTCAAGACCGGCCTTTGAGAAGTATCTCGGCAAGGATGAGGCTTCGTGGCGAAGCTGCGACGCGACGTCGCTCATCGACGACGGATACCGTTTCCCCGAATTTTTGGTGGATCAGGGAACGTCGGACGGATTTCTTGACGACGGGCTGAGGCCTTGGCTGCTTGAAGCGGCCTGCGCCAAAGCAGGTATTCCGCTAAAGCTGCGGATGCAGGATGGATACGATCACTCGTATCTTTTCATCTCCAGTTTCATGGACGACCATCTGAGATGGCATGCTGAGAGGCTTTGATCTGGGCAGGCCGAAGGCATGGCCAGATGCAAACAAGTTATTGCGACGCCTTACACCGAGAGCGCCGCGCTTGCCGCCGTCAAACGCTACACATCCCTGGATTGCGAAAATACTGAAAGCACTGGCCAGCCCCGATGAGGTTCCCGACCCACCCTGCGGCGGCTGGGGCGAAATGCCTGACGGCATCCAGCGGCATCCAGTATTTCGAAGTACCCTTGGGCGAGGGTCGGAAGCTGCTGTTCGTCCGCATCGGCCAGGACGAGCCGTTGTTTGACAAGCAGACGCTAAGGGTGTTGCCGGCGAGTTAGACGCCCCGACCAGAGCCTGATCCGGATCGAGTGGAGGCCTGCCTCTATGCCTCTACGTATTCCGCGAGGCTGACACCCTTGGGCACATCCAGCCCATCGGCTCGCAAACCTTCGATGTGAAAGCGTATTGCATCGCGAATCTCGGTTTCCACTTCAGGCACAGTGGCACCTGTCGCGATGCAGCCGGGTAGGTCCGGCACATAGGCAGAAAAATTATTTCCTGCTTTTTCAATCACCACCGCGTAACGCATGTCATCACTCCTTCAAACCTGACTGCTTGAGGATGCTGTTCAGTGTTCCTGGCGCAACCTCTTCAGACGGCTTGCCAGCCACGGTGACGCGGCCGGCTTTGAATTCATGCTTATATTGGCGATGGCTGCCCTTGGTTGCAACCAGATACCAGCCATCGGCCTCCAGCAGGCGAATGATCTCGCGAACTGTAAGCCGAGGTGGCACTAGATCTCAGCTGCACCCGCTCGTCGAACCGCACGTGTCGCACTTCTCGCAGGTCCCATTCCGCACCATGGTAAAATTCTGGCACTCGGAGCAGGAATTGCCGGTGTAGCCCTGGAGCAGCGATTTGGCGCGGCGGTCGTTGGCAATTTTTTTTGCTTCGGCCGCCTCGACGGCCGCCGCGTCGGTGAACAATCCTGCCGTGGCGTCGGAGGCAGCACCCGCCGCTTCCTCGAAGGCGATGTCCTCGGCCAATTCCTTTGCCCGCTCCTCATAGTCGCGCTTGTAGGCGACCGCTTCGTCGCTGGCGGGTTTCAGCGCCAGCACGTTGGAGCCGGAGAAGGCGGTCGGTGCCGAGCGGGCAGGGGCGCCCGATGGGGCCGCAAAGCCTTTCGGATCGTTGCCGCTGACGCGCGACACCAGCTTCACCGGCGAGGCGCCACGGGTCAGGCCCTTGGAGACCGCATCGGTCTTGCCTTCGCTGATGCCACGGCCAAGTGCGGTGTTGGAAAAGTCCGACTGGTCGACATGGGCGAGATCGTTGCGGCCGAGGTAGGAGATCGCCAGCTCGCGGAACACGTAGTCGAGGATCGACGTCGCGCTCTTGATGGCGTCATTGCCCTGCACCATGCCGGCCGGCTCGAACTTGGTGAAGGTGAAGGCGTGCACATATTCGTCGAGCGGCACGCCATATTGCAGGCCCAACGAAATGGCGATGGCGAAGTTGTTGAGAAGGCCACGCAAAGTCGCGCCTTCCTTGTTCATGTCGATGAAGATCTCGCCGAGACGGCCATCGTCATATTCGCCGGTGCGCAGGAAGATGGTGTTGCCACCGATCTTGGCTTTCTGCGTGTAACCCTTGCGGCGGCCGGGCAGCTTTTCCTGCTCGCGCGACACGCGCTCGATGATGCGCTCGACGATCCGCTCGGTGATCTGTGCGGCACGTGCTGCCGCAGGTGCGGCGAGCAGCTGCTCGACGGCTTCATCCTCGTCGTCCTCGCCGTCGGCGAGCAGCGAGGAATTGAGCGGCTGCGACAGTTTCGAGCCGTCGCGGTAGAGCGCGTTGGCCTTCAGCGCCAGCTTCCACGACAGCATGTAGGCGCCCTTGGCGTCTTCCACCGTCGCATCGTTGGGCATGTTGATGGTCTTGGAGATCGCGCCGGAAATGAAGGGCTGTGCCGCCGCCATCATCTGGATGTGGCTGTTGATAGACAGCGAGCGCTTGCCGATCTTGCCGCACGGGCTGGCGCAATCGAACACGGCGAGGTGTTCGGCCTTGAGGAACGGCGCGCCTTCCAGCGTCATCGCACCGCAGACATGGATGTTGGCGGCCTCGATGTCCTTGCGGGAGAAGCCGAGCGCCGGCAGCATCTCGAACGAGAAGTCGTTGAGCTGCTCGTCGGTGAAGCCGAACGTCTCCTTCACCCAGTCGGCGCCGAGCGTCCACTGGTTGAAGACGAACTTGATGTCGAAGGCCGACTTCAAGGCTGCGTTGAGCGCCGCGATCTTCTCGTCGGTGAAACCCTTGGCCTTGAGCGCGCCGGGGTTGATGGCCGGCGCCTGGTTGAGGTTGCCGTGGCCGACCGCATAGGCCTCCATCTCGGCGATCTGGGCTTCGGAATAGCCGAGCGTGCGCAGCGCTTCCGGCACGGCGCGGTTGATGATCTTGAAATAGCCGCCGCCGGCCAGCTTCTTGAACTTCACCAGCGCGAAGTCGGGCTCGATGCCGGTGGTGTCGCAATCCATGACCAGGCCGATCGTGCCGGTCGGCGCGATGACGGTCGCCTGCGCGTTGCGGTAGCCATGCTCCTCGCCGAGTTCGATGGCGCGGTCCCAGGCGGCCTTGGCGTGGGTTGCAAGGTCCTGCTGCTTCAGGTCGGAAGCGACGAGCGGCACCGGGTTGACGGCGAGCTTCTCGTAGCCCTGCTTCTCGCCATAGGCGGCACGGCGATGGTTGCGCATGACGCGCAGCATGTTCTGGGCATTGCGGTCGTAGTCGGCGAAGGCACCGAGTTCGCCGGCCATCTCGGCCGAGGTGGCATAGGCCATGCCGGTCATGATCGCGGTGAGTGCGGCGCAGATCGCGCGGCCTTCATCGGAGTCGTAGGGAATGCCCGACGTCATCAGCAGGCCGCCGATATTGGCATAACCGAGGCCGAGCGTGCGGTATTCGTAGGACTGCTTGGCGATCTCCTTCGACGGGAACTGCGCCATCATGACGGAGATTTCGAGAACGATGGTCCACAGCCGCACCGTGTGCTCGTAGGCTGCGATGTCGATCGCGCCGTCGGCGTTGCGGTAGGGCAGCAGATTGATCGAGGCGAGATTGCAGGCCGTGTCGTCGAGGAACATGTATTCGGAGCACGGGTTGGACGCCCGGATCGCACCGGCGGAAGCGCAGGTGTGCCAGTCGTTCATCGTCGTGTTGAAATGCAGGCCCGGATCGGCCGACGCCCAGGCGGCGTAACCGATCTTTTCCCAGAGATCCCTGGCCTTCAGCGTCTTCAGCACCTTGCCGTCCTTGCGGGCGGTCAGGTGCCAGTCGGCATCGTCCTCGACGGCGCGCAGGAAATTGTCCTTCAGCGACACCGAATTGTTGGAATTCTGGCCCGAGACCGTGAGGTAGGCGTCCGAATCCCAGTCTGTGTCGTAGGTCTTGAACGACATCGAGCTATAGCCCTGCTTGGCGAACTGGATGACGCGGTAGATGTAGTTCTCCGGCACGGCCGACTTCTTGGCCGCCTTGATCTCGCGCTTCAGCGCGGAGTTGATCGACGGATCGAAGCAGTCGTCGCCATTGCCTTCGCAGTTGACGCAGGCCTTCATGATCGCTTCGAGATGCTTCTTGACGATCTTGGAGCCGGTCACCAGCGAGGCGACCTTCTGCTCTTCATTGACCTTCCAGTCGATGAATTCCTCGATATCGGGATGGTCGGCGTCGACAATGACCATTTTGGCGGCGCGGCGCGTCGTGCCGCCCGACTTGATGGCGCCCGCCGCGCGGTCGCCGATCTTGAGGAAGCTCATCAGGCCCGACGAGCGGCCGCCACCGGACAGTTTTTCGCCTTCGCCGCGCAGCAGCGAGAAGTTGGAGCCGGTACCGGAGCCGTATTTGAACAGGCGCGCTTCACGCACCCACAGATCCATGATGCCACCCTCGTTGACGAGGTCGTCCTGTACGCCCTGGATGAAGCAGGCATGCGGCTGCGGATGCTCGTAGGAGGATTTCGACTTGGTCAGCTTGCCGGTGAACGGGTCGACATAGAAGTGGCCCTGGCTCGGGCCGTCGATGCCATAGGCCCAGTGCAGGCCGGTGTTGAACCATTGCGGCGAGTTCGGCGCCACGCGCTGGGTGGCCAGCATGTAGGCAAGCTCGTCACGGAAGGCGCGTGCGTCTTCTTCCGACGCCTTGAAGTAGCCGCCCTTCCAGCCCCAATAGGTCCAGGTGCCGGCAAGGCGGTCGAAGACCTGGCGGGCGTCGATCTCGGAACCGTAGCGCTCGGCTTCCGGCAGCTTGGCGAGTTCCGCCTCATCGGCGACGGAGCGCCACAGGAAGGAGGGGACGTCGTTCTCTTCGATCTTCTTCAGGCGTGCCGGAACACCGGCCTTGCGGAAATATTTCTGTGCCAGGATATCGGCTGCGACCTGGGAGAACTGCGCCGGCACGTCGATATTGTCCAAGCGGAACACCACCGAGCCATCCGGATTCTTGATCTCCGAAAGCGCCTTGCGGAATTCGATCTCCGCATAGGCGGACTGTCCTGGCTTGGTGAAACGACGCTCGATGCGCATTGGTCCGGTCCCTTTTGTCTATATGTAGCGCTTTTCCCCAGGGATTTCTGCCCCCGATGCGAAACGCGCATGTCCGCCGTCTGCCGGCGTTCGAAAACGGCCGGCTCTCCATTTCGCAGCCTCCGCCGGCCCTGCTGGTCAAACTCCTTGCGAAGTGCCTGTCCAACGTGCCGACGAACCCACGGGTCCCTCAAAACTGATTTTTTTCCGATTCCCTCGGTCGAGGGAAATTCACACTATCTAGCGTCGAACCTACCTGCAAACACTAAATATAGTATTAACAGACAATTTATTCAAGCCCGACAATTGTCCCTATCGACCCCAACCGCCCCACAATTCCAACGCTTCCGCCGGCCTCGTAACCAGGCGAAAATGCGAGCAAAACGCACATAATCCGGGAAAAAGACCGGGCTCAGAACTTTCCGGTCGCACTCTCAACAGGAGCGCATGGCCTATAAAAGGCGACTCGTTTTGCGCCGTCAAGGATTCGTTTGCGTAGCTTTTGTGACCCCAACATCTTGTGTGTCACATATGTGGATAACGGGGATAGAATGCGGTGCGGCGATCGCAATTTTGCCGTCACCAGGCAATCCGGACGCGGCAACGATCCAAAGCGTCGTGCCTGAATGGATCAGCCGTAGTGCAGCCTGGGTTTTGGCTCGGTGCCGGTGAACTGCACCCCGATACGGTCATTGCGACGCCAGCGGACCTCACACCGATAGGCAATGCCGTCGAGCGGCACATAGAGAAGGAAGCGATCGGGAACCCGGGCTTCCAGCGGTATCTTCAGTTCGGCTCCGCCTTCGTGTTGATTGCGCAGCGTGCAGCCGACTTCCGAATTCGAAATTCCGGTGATGATCGACCCGCCCTTGAGCACGCGCGGACGATGCTCGCGCTCAGGCTCGTCGGACTCGTTTGGAATTGGATTTGCGGGATTCGCCATCGATCAAAAAATACCAGAGCTGCCGAATCCTACCTTTGATTCCTTAGCAAAGCATTCATGTCGATGCGCGGCAACGCGTGTCCAGCCTTTGCAAGCCAGTCCCGTTTTGCAAAGAGCGCGGTGTGGCCGCCCGTCAGGAGAAGCTGTGCGGGTCGGCGCAGAAATAGGCGATGATCTGGCAAAGGTCGGGTTCGTTGACCATGCGCACCGCCTCGCTTGCGCGGACCCATTTGCGGGTGCGTGAGCGTTTTTCCTTCCAGCGGTCCGCGACTTTGTCGACATGCAGCGGAAACACCAGGACCTCGCACGGCACTTCTTCGCCGGAAGCCAGCGCCTTGGCGTAGAAGTAACGGCCGGCTTCAAGATGAGAGACACGGCCGCGTAGCCCGGCCTCCTCGCCGGCTTCGCGCGCGGCGGCCTCGCAGAGCGGCTCCCTGGCCTCTGGCCAACCCTTGGGCAAAACCCAACGGCCGGTATCGCGGCTGGTGATCAGCATGATTTCGACGCCGTCTCCCGTGTCGCGCCAGGGCAGGGCGGCAACCTGCAGGCGGCACGGCGCGGTGCCGAAGAGCCGTCGGACCCTTTCGGCCAGATGATTGTGTGTCGTTGGCCTCGTCAACATCGAAGAAGCTAGCCCCAGCCTCCGGAATCGTTTGCCGTCTCACGAATCTTACGGCTAATTGTCGGCAATAAAAGTAAAAAATTTCATTCGCCTGGCCAATTTCCGCCAATAGACGTCGATTTCGCGAAATATCCGGCTCTGCCGGACGTGTTTGCGAAAGCAAATCCATCCCCGGTGCAAGCTGCTGGTCTGTAACAGGGTAGTTGTGAATCAGCCGGCGTGGTCGTCGGCGATCGGCTTCTGGTAGGTGAAGCCCATATCCCACGGGAAATAGATCCAGGTGTCCTGGCTGACTTCGGTGACGAAAGTATCGACCAGCGGCCTGCCTTTCGGCTTGGCATAGACGGTGGCGAAATGCGCCCTGGGCATCATCGCGCGCACGATGCCCGCCGTCTTGCCGGTGTCGGTCAGGTCGTCGATGATCAGCACGCCGGCGCCGTCTTCGGCGAGCAGGGCAGGGGTGATCTCCTTGAGGACCTGCAGCTGCCCCTGGCTGGTATAATCGTGATAGGAGGCGACGCAGACGGTTTCGATGACGCGGATGCCAAGTTCACGCGAGATGATCGCCGCCGGCACCAACCCGCCTCGCGTGATGCAGACGATCGCTTTCCATTGCCCTTTGTTGGCGCCGGCAAGCCGCCAGGCGAGTGCGCGAGCGTCGCGATGGAACTGGTCCCAGGAGACCGGAAAGGCTTTTTCGGGAAGGGACATGTCGCGCACTCCACAGCACGCGGGGATCGCGCGCAAGAAAACAGGGGAATGCGCGCGGAATTAGCTGGAAAGCCCCCATCTTGGCAAGAGCAGGGGCCTTGGCAAGGCAAGGGCCAGCGATCGCCGTGGGCTTACCGCGACAGGAAGGCTGCCACCGGCGCGGTGCGCAGAACGCTGCGCGTCACGCCGCCGAACAGAAGCTGGCGCAGCCATGAATGGCTGTAGGCGCCGAGCACCAGCAGATCGGCGCCGGTCTCCGCGATCCTGGTCTGGATGATGTCATCGACCGAACTGCCGCCCGACTGCTGCACCGAGACGCTGACGGTGGCGCCGTGGCGCGACAGCGCCGCCGCGATTTCGGCGCCGGCGGCCTCCGGGCTGTCGTCGAGCGTTTCAGGAGGGTCGATAACCAATATGTCGGTCTTCTCGGCTTCGATGATGAAGGGCAGCGCGTCGAAGGCGGCGCGCGCCGCTTCCTTGCTGCCGTTCCAGGCGAGCAAGACGCGTTTGAAGGTGGTGATCAGCGGACCCTCGTGCGGCACCACCAATACCGGCCGGCCGGCATCGTAGACCAGCGTGTCTACGTCCGCGCTGGAATCGCCGCCCGTTTCGCGCTGCGCTGCTATGATCAGGTCGGCGGCCCGCACGCTCGAAATCCCGGTCAGCGCGCTGTCACCCGAAAAGCTCTCCAGGCTTCGCCACTCGAAGGAAAGACCGGAATCCTCGATATGCCTGAGAAACAGCGTCCTCAATTTCTCGGCCCGTTCCCGGTTCATGTCTGCCGAAACCTGCAGGAATTCGGTGTCGGGAAAGCCTGTGGCAGAGGTGTAGGGCACGGGAAGCGTTTCGGCGTGGATGCCGACCAGATGGCTCTGGAACCGGTTGGCGAGCGGAATGGCGCAGTCGAGCACGCGCTCGGCGTCCTGCTCGTTCTGCAGAATGGCGACGATGGTTTTGAATCGCATGACAATCCCTCAGTTCACGAGCTGGCGAACTCGTGCCGGGGAAACGTTGCAGCGTCGTGCTTTGTTCCGGTCTGGACCAGATCAGCCGGGATTGCTGGCGAAGCCGGCGACCATCGCCTCGACATCGGCGCGGGCAGCGTCCAGCGCCTCCTGGCTGCGGGCACGCACGACCAGTTCGGTCCAGAACTTGCCATCGCCATATTTCGGATAGGAGCCGATGATCGTATCGGGATGCGCTTTCTGGATATCACCCAGCGGCCCCCCGATGAGGCCTTCGCCGAACGGGCAGGGCACGGTCGCCGACAGCATCTTCGTGCCGGCCTTCAGCGTCGGCACGACATTGTCTAGCATGGCCTGGAAAATCGACGGCACGCCAGCCATGACGTGGACGTTGCCGATTCGGAAGCCAGGCGCGACCGACACCGGATTGTCGATGAGATCGGCGCCGCGCGGCATCCGTGCCATGCGCTTGCGGGCCTCGGTATATTCGATGCCGCGCGCGGCATAGCTTGCTTCCAGCATCGCATAGGCCCGGGCATCGTATTCGCAAGGCACGCCAAAGGCCTTGGAGATGGAATCGGCCGTGATGTCGTCATGCGTCGGCCCGATGCCGCCGGTGGTGAACACATAAGTGTAGCGCGCGCGCACGGCGTTCACCGCCGCGATGATCTCGTCTTCCTCGTCCGGGACGATGCGCACTTCCTTCAGGTCGATGCCGATCGCCGTCATGATGTCGGCGAGATGGCCGATGTTCTTGTCCTTGGTGCGGCCGGACAGAATCTCATCGCCGATGACGAGCATGGCGGCGGTCACGATTTCAGGCATGGGAAGCTCCGGCAAGCGAGTGGCCAGGGAAGGCGAGTGGTCTGAGATAGCGCGGCGCGGCGGTGGCCGCAATGTCATCTCCGCGGCGCCGGCTTCCCTGCCCGACTACATGACCGCCGGAGGTGGATGGCTCGGTTGAGTCCAACGCATTTCCCCACCATGTTCTGCGATAACGTGGCGGTCGAGCAAGATCTCGGCCGCATCGAGGGGCCCAATGGCAAGGGGCACTTGCCGGAATTCGTGGCCGCGGAGCGAACCGCCGCATCCATCGAGCGCATCGCCGGCCGGGCTGATCGGGGCCTCACCTCAGCTTCACGACAATTTCAAGGAACCATTCGGCTGACTACCGGGTTTTATGAGTGTCGCACCAAGGCGGCTAAGATACGGAGTGATTCAATGGTTACAAAACTTCTCGCAGCATCCGTCCTGACGATTGGTCTCGCCACATCGGCGATGGCCCAGTCACTGGACGACAGGTACTCAAACAATCATGACTGGTGGCTGTTCGGTAACAACGACCAGACAACTGTCGACCCCTACACCACGGGAAGCATCAGTGACGGCTCCGGGTTGAACACCCAAGGCAACACCGGCGCTATTGGCCCATGTGCTCACAACACACCAGGCCCGGACGCTAACGCAGGGCAAAACGTCAACGATCAGTATTGCGGCAAATAGCCAGAACGTGATTTCCGAAAAGCGCACGCCGATTTTCTGGAAATCCATGTTCGAGGGCTAGTCCGCAAGGACAGCCGCTGGCCGCTGGCGCGTCCTCTCTCCGGACGGCGCTGCGGTCGGCGCTCCGTCGAACCGCTCCACGTCAACCGCGATACCGAATCAATCCGAGACTTCTGTCTGCGGCCGGTCGCGGCCGTCGGCCAGTTCCTCATGCCATTTTCCCTCGGCGTCCTCATACTGGATGCCGTCCGTCGCTCCGGCGACCTGCTGCTCGGCCGAGGCGATTTCGGCGGCGCGCAACGCGTCCTGATGCGTCGGAAACGTCTCGGAAAAGGTCGCTCCGACCTTGTAGGCCCAGCCGCCGTCATGTTCGACGATCTTGTAAGTCAGCTTCGCCATGAAAAACCTCCGGTTGAAAGGTCCGTCTGCTCAATGCAGTCGGTCGTCGGGCAGTCTGTCGTCGGGCACCAGCACTTCCGATTCCTTGGCGGCTTCAATCAGCGCCCGGCGCGCATCTGCTGTCGAACGATAACCTTCCAGCACTTTGAGGCAAGTGTCGAGGGCATCACGATGGCGCGGGCCGCGATTGAGCGGCCACACCGTCATCAGGCACTCCGCGGCCTCCTGGGCGCTGCGGATGTGGCGATATTTGCCGACGTGGCCAAGTTCGACGACGACCGGCACTTCAAAAGGTTTGTTGTCCATCATGGCCGCAACGCAAAGCAGCCAATTTGGTTGCAACCATGGCCGTCAGCCTGCGCCCAAACGTCTCAGAGGCTGTTTGAAGGCTCTACAGCGCCGTGTCGGGAGCGCGAACTGTTCAGCCCGCCGCCTTCATCCAATGCTGCATCGTGGTCACCGAACGGGCAAGTTGTGGCGCCGGGTGGATTGTCTCGCTGAATGTCGCCGCCGCACGCCACCCCCAGCGCGGATCAGCCAGGAAGGCCCGCGCCAGCGCCACCATGTCGGCGCGGCCCTCGGTGACGATCGCTTCGGCCTGCTTGGGGTCGTCGATCAGGCCGACGGCGCGGGTCGGAATATCAGCGCCCTTGCGCACCGCCTCCGCCAGATGCACCTGATAGCCGGGGCCGGTGGGCAATTTCTGCAACGGCGAATTGCCGCCGCTCGAACAGCAGAGATAGGCAACGCCCTCGTGCTTCAGCGCTTTGGCCACTTCGATCGCGTCCGCCACGTCGAAGCCGCCGTCGACCCAATCCTTCACGGACAGCCTTGCGCCGAGCATCAGCTTTGGCACCGCCTTGCGCACCGCCTTGGTGATTTCGACGGCAAAACGCATGCGGTTTTCCAGCGCGCCACCCCAGCGGTCCGTGCGCTGGTTGGACAAGGGCGACAGGAACTGGAAGATCAAATAGCCATGCGCGGCGTGCAGTTCGAGGAAATCGAAGCCGGCGCGTTCGGCTCGCCTTGCCGCCTCGGCGAAGCGCTCGATCAGCTGTAGGATCTCCTCGTCCTCCAGAGCGTGCGGCACGTTCCAGCCGGTGTCGTAGGGGATGGCCGAGGCGGACACGGTCTGCCAGGGATCCTCGTTTGGCTTCAGTGGCCCGCCGCCCTCCCACGGCTTGCGGTTCGAAGCCTTGCGGCCGGCATGGGCGAGTTGGGAGCCGAATTTCGTGCCGGGTGCGGCGACGCGTCGTGCAGCGTCCAGCGCGCGGCGGGCGGCCGCTTCATTGTCTTCGGAGTAAAGGCCGAGGCAGCCATGGGTGATACGCCCGCGCCGCTCGACATCGGTCATCTCGACCGTGACCATGCCGGCGCCGGACATTGCGAGGTTCATCCAGTGATGGAGATGCCAGTCGCTGGCCGAGCCGTCCTCGGCGGAATACTGGCACATCGGCGCGACGGCGATGCGGTTGGGGAAGGTGAGGCCGTCGAGAGTGATCGACTGGAAAAGCGACGCTGTCATGAGAAACTCCGGGAGGGTTCGCAGCTATTTAGGCGACCGATGGCGCCTGCGCCAGACACGAGGCGGTGAAAGGGCTTCTGGACCAATCACGGGCGGGATTGCCGAAATGCCGGTTCGCGGCTACGCCTCGGCCAGGCATGTCTCCCAAAAGTGGCTCCGGTTTTGGGAGAACGACAGGCATAAACAGGAGCATGAAGCGCGACGCGCTTTAGCATGGAGACCGGGATGGAAGATCGTATTCGCGTCCGTTCGGAGGAAATCCTCTCCGACGACTGGGCCATCCTGAAGAAGACCGTCCTCGACTACCGCCGGCGCGACGGTCAGTGGGAGACGCAAATCCGCCAGACCTATGATCGCGGCGATGGTGCGGTGATCCTGCCTTACGACCCCTTGCGTTCGACCGTGCTTCTGGTGCGCCAGTTCCGCTATCCCGCTTACGTCACCGGCCACCGCGAGCCGCTGATCGAGGCCTGTGCCGGCCTGTTGGACGAAAACGATCCGGAGACCGCCATCCGCAAGGAAGCCGAGGAAGAGCTGGGTTATCGCTTGAAGGATATCGAGCGGCTGTTTTCGCCCTATATGAGCCCCGGCAGCGTCACCGAACGGCTCTGGTTTTTCATCGGCCGCTATTCACCCGCCGACCGCATCTCGGCCGGCGGCGGCGCGCAAGAAGAGGGCGAGGACATCGAGGTTCTGGAAATGCCGCTCGACGAGGCGCTGGCCGGCATCGCCGATGGCCGTATCGTCGACGCCAAGACCATCATCCTGATCCAGCATCTGAAGCTCAATCCGATGCCTGCCTGAACGGCGCCGGTCCTCCTTGCCAGGGCTTTCGGGTGGCCCGCCACCCGAAGCTCGAAGGGCGAAGGGTGGTGCGGATGAAGGGACTCGAACCCCCACGCCTTTCGGCACTGGAACCTAAATCCAGGGCGTCTACCAGTTCCGCCACATCCGCATGGACCGGCAATCCCATGTGGCCATCATTCTGTCAATGTCAGAGACAAGATGTGGCCCAGCGACAAGATGTGGGGCAGGCCCGAATGCTGGTTATTGGCTGGGATGCGAAGACTGTTGAAAATTGGCCTCGCCTGTGACAAAAGGCGTGTCAAATGTGACGGGACGCGACGATCCGCTTCTGCAGAATGTGATAAGAAGTAGGAAAAACAAGAACTTATTCACATTTTGGAACGCAGTTTGGGAGAGTTTGAGCCGGGTTTTCGGTCAAATCGCCAGGTTCCGTACCAAAAGCCATTCCCGGCAAGAATATACCGGCAGGCTGTGAACGGCAGAGGCCGTGGCAGTCTCATTGGTGAAAACAAAGGTTTTACGATGCAGGTCACCGAAACGCTCAACTCCGGTCTCAAGCGAGAGATCAAGATCACCGTGCCGGCCGGTGACATGGAAGCCAAGCTGATGGCGCGGCTTTCGGATGCCCGCAACAAGGTCCGCATCAACGGCTTCCGTCCTGGCAAGGTGCCGGTGCAGCACCTGCGCAAGGTCTACGGCAAGTCGTTCATGGCCGAAGTGGTCAACGAAATCCTCAACGATTCGACCCGTTCGATCATTACCGGGCGTGGTGAAAAGGCTGCCATGCAGCCCGAAGTCATCATGACCGAGGACGAGAAGGAAGCCGAGAAGATCCTGGCCGGCGGCGCCGACTTCGAATTCCGCCTCAACTACGAGATCATCCCGGCGATCGAGATCAAGGACTTTTCCGACATCAAGGTGACGCGCCAGGTGTTCGACGTGCCTGATGCCGAGATCGACGAGCAGGTCCAGCGCGTTGCCGAATCGGCGCGCAGCTACGAGCCGAAGACCGGCAAGGCCGCCAATGGCGACCGTGTCACCATCGACTATGTCGGCAAGATCGACGGCGAGGCCTTCAATGGCGGCGCCGGCACCGATCAGCCGCTGGTGCTAGGCTCGAAGGAATTCATCCCCGGCTTCGAGGATCAGCTTGTCGGCGCCAAGGCCGGCGACGAAAAGCAGGTCACCGTGACTTTCCCGGAAAACTACCAGGCGGCGCATCTGGCCGGCAAGGAAGCGACCTTCGATGTCACCGTCAAGGAAGTGTCCCAGCCCGGCGCGCTGGAAATCAACGACGAGACCGCCAAGAACCTCGGCCTGGAGTCGCTGGAGCGCCTGCGCGACGTCGTGCGCGGCCAGATCGAGAACCAGTTCGGCGCCATGACGCGCCAGAAGGTCAAGCGCCAGCTGCTCGACCAGCTCGATGCGGCTTATTCGTTCGAGGCGCCGTCGAAGCTCGTCGACGCCGAGTTCAACAACATCTGGGCGCAGGTCAATCGTGATCTGGAAGCAGCCGGACGCACCTTCGCCGACGAAGAGACGACGGAAGAAGAGGCGCGCGCCGAGTATCTGCGGCTTGCCGAGCGCCGCGTGCGCCTCGGCCTGGTGCTGGCTGAAATCGGCGAGAAGGCCGGCGTGACCGTATCGGACGAAGAGCTGCAGCGCGGCCTGTTCGAGCAGGTGCGGCGCTATCCAGGAAACCAGCAGCAGGAAGTCTTCGAGTTCTACCGCAACAACCCGGAAGCGTTGAACACGCTGCGGGCGCCGATGTTCGAGGAAAAGGTGGTCGACCATCTGCTCGGTCAGATTTCGGTCAGCGACGTCAAGGTCAGCAAGGAAGAGCTGATGGCCGATGACGAAGAGGACGAGACCGCCGTCAAGGCGAAGCCGGCGAAGAAAGCCGCCGCCAAGAAGGCCGACGCCAAGACGGCCGACGACGCGGAAGAGCCCAAGAAGAAGGCCGCGCCGAAGAAGAAGGCCGCCGAATAACACCAGCGCTCTGCTGAAACAGGAAGGCCGCCCTTGAGGCGGCCTTTTTCGTTGCCAAACTGCAACAGCCGCCATGCTTCGCGAGCGACGGCCTGTGGCGACCAAGCTTTGATCATTATCTGCGCTTCTATTGCAAGCCGCTTGGTTGTTGGAGGGCGTGTTGAGACTGTTCGTCGAATTGGGACACGCTTCGGCAATCGCGCTGATCCTTATCTCGGTCTGCGGCATTGCCCAGGCCGGCACGGTGCCTGACAACTGGCGCTTCGGCACGAGTGAAGACGGCCTCGTGACGGCCTCGCTCTACGCCACCAACAAGCTGATCACCGGCGGCGGTGCCTTGAGCTACAGCCCGATCCTGACGATTGCCTGCCGGGCAAACGGCGAGCCGCATTGGACTGAATGGCTGCAACTGAACGACGCTGTTTCGGCCAGCCGCAAGATCACCATGTCGATTACGGTCGATCAGGAGAGCAAGTTCGACGAAAGCTGGTCGGTCGGGCCGCGCGGCCGGATGCTGGTGCGCGATGGCGCCGATGGCATCAGGCGCCTTGTCGCCGCGAACCGGCTCCAGCTTTCGTGGCGGTTCGGGCTGCTGGCGGGGCGCGGCGAGGCCGATTTCGACCTCGCCGGGTTCGGCGAAGCGGTCAGCCAGGTTGCCGGAAACTGCAACACCGATCCGCCGTGAACGACCGTGAGGCGAAGGCGGCAACGGCCGAGCTCGCCGTTCCCGGTGATGCTGATCGGCTTCAAACCTTTGTTCTCATACATGTCGTTGCCTCAAAAACGCACTTTGGGGCGACATCATCAAACGGCGTTGCTGACCCAGCGGAGCACGTTGGTCCAAAGCCGCGCATAGCCGGGCCATTCGACAAAACTGTTCGGCAGCCAGTGCGGTCCGATGTCCGACGTCCAGACCAGCGTGCGCCCTTCGCCGTGACGCCCGGTGACCAGCAGGGGATGGCCGCCCTGGTCCTGCGGCAGCCGCGCCAGAACCTCGACATCGTCGCGATCGCGGGCGACGACCTCGTTGGCACCGAGCAGCAGCGGCCATTCGCCCTCAATGCCGGCAAAAAGCGGATGGTCTCTGGAACCGGTGATCTCGGGACGAAAGCCCTCCGGAATTTCGAGCCGGTCATCATTGGGAAGGCAGGTCACCGGCAGCGCCTCCTCGACCGCCGTGCGATGCCAGCGCGCCTTGCCGTCAATGCCTTGGAAGCTGAAGTAACCGCCGATCATGATCAGGCCGCCGCCGGCCAGCGTCCAGTCGCGCAGGAGCTTGAGCCGGTTCGGCACTGTCTTGCCGTGCAGCCAGACATCGGGATGAAGCAGCAGCGAGTTTGCGCCGATGTCGGACAGGATGATCGTCCTGTATTGCGACAGCCCTTCCATGGTGAAAGGCAGCTTCTCGACGGCCTCATGAGCGGGCATGTAGTCGAGATCGAATTCGCTGTCCTTCAAGGCGTCGACCAGGGGCGTTGCCCCGAGATGGAAGGTGACGCTGCCGAACTGGTCGAACCCCTTGTAGTGGGTCGCCGAACTCACCCAGCTTTCGCCGACAAGAAGGACTTTTGTCTTCGCCATGATCATACTCTCCTGATTCCGCCAGTCGCTTGTTCTAGCCGGCTTCGCCCGCCCCGATCTCTGGGATCGCGTGGTCGGGGTCGGCCGGCGTTGGCGCCGGCCCTGCCATCTCAGATCAGCAGCAGGCCCTTCATGCTGGCATATCCCTTCCGCCCGATGATGATGTGGTCGTGCACCGCGATGCCCAGCCGCTTGCCCGCGTCGATGATCTCCTTCGTCATCTCGATGTCGGCGCGCGATGGCGTCGGGTCGCCTGACGGGTGATTGTGGACCAGGATAATGGCAGTCGCCGAGAGTTCGAGCGCCCGCTTGATCACTTCTCGCGGGTAGACAGGCGTGTGGTCGACAGTACCCGTCTGCTGCACCTCGTCGGCGATCAGCGTGTTCTTCTTGTCGAGGAACAGGATGCGGAACTGCTCGCGCGCCTCGAAGGCCATTGCTGAGCGGCAATAGTCGAGGAGCTGCTGCCAGGACGAGAGAATCTCGCGGCCGTGGACCTCGCTGCGTGCCATGCGCTGCGCCGTTGCGGCGACGATTTTCAGGTCGAGTGCCACCGCAGGGCCGATGCCCTTGACCTCCTGCAGCAGGCCCACCGGGGCGCCAAGCACTTCGGCCAGCGTGCCGAAGCGTGCCAGCAGCGCCTTGGCCGCCGGTTTGGTGTCGGCACGAGGGATCAGGCGAAAGAGCAGAAGTTCCAGAAGTTCGTAATCGGGCAGGGCATCCGGACCCGCCAGGGCAAAGCGCTCGCGCAAGCGGTCGCGATGGCCGAGGTAATGCGGCTTTTCGTCGAGCGTCGCCTTGGCTTTCGCAGCAGGCCGCATCGGCGCTTCGGAGAAGAAACTCCGCTCGTCATCGTCGCTTGTGTTCCCCATACCCCGCCCACATTGCTCCGGCACAGACATTAGAGCTGTTCTGGCCTGGATTGAAACAGTTCCGTTCTCCGATCGCGAGACGATCCACGGCAGATCGTGGCAGCCCACTGTCAGCCTAGGGCCTCCCTATACGGCAAGATGAAACCACGATTGCGCAACAAAACTTAACATCACTTAACGCATGCGGCCACTTTCACCTGACATGGTGACGCCACCGGAGGCTCTTTGCCTCGCTATACTGGAGCACGCATGTTCGCCAAAATTGACTCTGGACTATTTGCCGGCCGGGCATCTCTTGCGGTCATGGCAATCCTGCTTTCAGCCCATTCGGACGGCGCGCTGGCGGCAGATGCCATTGCGGTGAATTCCGATGATTTTACCCTGCCGCCCGAGCCTTCCCGTTTCGGGCGCTTCGAACAGAAACTGTCCGACTGGCACGTCGTGCTCGGCGGCGGCGCCATCATCGTCCCCAAATACGAGGGCAGCAATGAATTCAAGATCATGCCGGTGCCTTTCGTCACGGCGACATTCCTCGACACGGTGACGATCGATCCGACTGGTGCCAACATTGCCGTTTATGAACAAGGACCGTTCGCCTTCAGCGCGCGGCTTGGCTATGAGATGGGCCGCAAGGAAGACGACTCCGACCATCTGCGCGGCTTGGGGGATGTCGACATGGGCGCGACGGTCGGCGTGAAGGCAGCGGCGAAGTTCGGTCCGGCCGAAATATTCGCGCAGCTGGACAAGACCATCGGCGGCAGCGATGGCCTGGAGGGCAGGGTGGGGATCGAGGTGACCCGGCCTCTGTCTCAATCGTTGATGATCGGCGCCAGCGCGTCCGCCGTGTTCGCCGACGAAAACTACATGCAGGCCTATTTTGGCGTCACGCCCGAGCAATCGGCTCGCTCGGGGCTGGCGCGCTATGATGCCGGCGCCGGTTTGAAGCGCGCCGATTTTTCGATTTCCGCCACATATATGCTCGACGAGAACTGGATGGTGCGCGGCGAAGCGGGGGTCGGCGTTCTCTTGGGTGACGCTGCCGACAGCCCCGTCGTCGTCGAAAAGATCCAGCCTTCAGGGATGCTTCTCGTCGGATATCGGTTCTGACGCCTACCCAGGGCACCAAATGCAAGCTGGACAAGCTCCGGAATGGCACAGCAACGGCACCAAAGCGATTTGAGCGCCGAATCCAGGTCGGCAAGGCAAGGTTCGCGCATCCTCATTGTCGAAGACGATCTGGAGATCGCGCGCATGCTGGGCGACACGCTCACCGACAACGGCATGACCGTGGAAATTGCCGAGAGCGGCGTCCAGATGAATGCCGCGCTTCGCACCCAGAAATTCGATCTCATCGTGCTCGATGTCATGTTGCCGGGCGAAAACGGTCTCAACATCTGCCGCCGCCTTCGTGCCGCAACCAACATTCCGATCCTGATGCTGACCGCGCTCGGCGAGGAAATCGACCGCATCTTCGGGCTGGAAATCGGCGCGGACGACTATGTGACGAAACCGTTCAGCGCGCGTGAACTGACGGCCAGGATACGGGCGCTGCTGCGCCGTACAGCCTATGATCCCGACGAGCGGGACTGGTCGAAGGTGCTTCGTTTCAACGGCTGGCGCCTTGATCCCATACGCCGGCAATTGCATGACCCCAACAATGCGCGGGTGACGACCACGACGCATGAATTCGACCTGTTGCTTGCGTTTTGCCGCAACGCAGGCCGGGTTCTCTCGCGCGAGGAACTTCTGGGCGTAACCCATGCCGGGCTCGCGGGGCCGATCGAGCGTAGCGTCGATGTCCATATCAGTCGAATCCGCAGGAAGATCGAAAAGGATGCGCGCGATCCGGTGCTTTTGAGGACCGTTCGGTTGGGTGGCTACATCTTCACCGCGACGGTGGAGGAAGCATGAGGGATTTCATCCGCCGTTTCTTGCCACAGTCCGTGCGTGGGCAGTTTGTGGCAATCATTTTCATCGCGGTGATCGTGATCATGTTCGTCGGTTCGGTCGTCGAGAGTTTCATAGAGAACGCCGATCTTCCCGCCGCGGAAGATAACGCCAGGCGTGCGGCCGTTGTTGCTGCCTTGTTGCAAGAAACGCCGGCGCAGGCGCGTGGCGCAATTCTGGCGACAGCAAAGCGGGCCGGCTTTGATTTCGAGATATTGCCCAAGGACCGGATAACCGGCATTGCCCAATCCTATCTGCAATGGCGAAGTGTCGAATGGCTTTTGCGTATCGACAGGGGGACGGTTGAGGGACGCTGGATAAGGGTCGGCGGCCGATACGCGTTTGTCATCGACCTCGACCAGCAGGACGTCCTGGCCCATTTCGGCATGCCCGATTCCTGGCTGACATCGGGCCTCGTCCGTGCCTCGTTCTATAGGTTCATGGCTTTCGTTGCCTTGCCCGTGCTGATCTGGCTGTTTGCGGTTTGGGCCGTGACTGATCCGTTGAAGCGCATCTCGGCGGCAGTCGGTTCGGCCGAGATCGAGAATGGCGACCAGCTCTTCGTCGAACACGGCTCCATTGAAATGGTGGGGTTGGCGCGCGCCCTGAACAGGATGAGGACGCGTATCCGCACGATGATCGAAAACCGCACGCGCATGTTGCGCAGCGTCAGTCATGATCTGCGCACGCCTTTGACGCGGCTGCGGCTTCGCGCCGAGCGCATGGATGATGGCCCAATCCGAACCGCAATCCTGTCCGATGTCCAGCACATCGAAATCTTGATCGATGAGACCCTTACCTACCTGCGCAACGATGTTTCGACGGAGAAGCTGCAGCGCGCCGATATTGCCAGCGTTCTGCAAACCGTCTGCGCCGAATTCTCTGATGTCGGATTTCCTGTCTCATATTCCGGGCCGGACCGGCTTCTGGGCTGGTGCAAGCCCAATGCATTGGCGCGTGCGATCGCCAATCTTTGCGACAACGGGGTCAAATTCGCTGGCAATGTCACTGTCGCCTTGACAGCGACCGGCACGGCGGCGCGCATCACGGTAGGGGACGACGGGCCGGGTATTCCGATGACGGCACGTGCCCGTGTTTTCGAACCATTCTTCAAGGAAGATGCGTCGCGCGGCATTGCGTCGAAGCATGGCTTCGGTCTGGGCCTCTCGATCGTTGCCGACATCGTCCAGGGGCACGGCGGTAGGATCGAATTGGAGGACAACCAGCCCAGCGGACTGGTCGTTACCATCGACCTGCCGAATGCCGCGGATGTGCAGTCGGCATAGACGGCCTCCCGCCGGGTAAGGTGCGCTCTAAGCCGGCAGGCCGGGGCGATCGAGCTTTTTGGGCGACAGCGTGAAAATCTCGCACCCTGTGTCGGTCACGCCGATCGTGTGCTCGTACTGCGCCGACAGCGAGCGGTCGCGCGTCACCGCGGTCCAGCCGTCCGACAGAACCTTCACGTGCGGCCGGCCCAGATTGATCATCGGCTCGATGGTGAAGATCATGCCTGGCCGCATCTCGACGCCTTCATTGGCGCTGCCGTAATGCAGGATGTTCGGCGCGTCATGGAACAACTGGCCGACGCCGTGGCCGCAGAAGTCGCGCACCACCGAGCAGCGCTCGCCTTCGGCAAAGGTCTGGATGGCGGCGCCGATGGCGCCGGTGCGGGCGCCCGGCCTGACCGCCGCAATGCCGCGCATCAGGCATTCATGCGTGACTTCGAGCAGCCGCTCGGCGGCGCGCTTGATCGTGCCGACCGGATACATGCGCGAAGAATCGCCGTGCCAGCCGTCGAGGATGTAGGTGACGTCGATGTTGACGATGTCGCCATCCTTGAGCGGCTTGTTGTCGGGAATGCCATGGCAGACGACATGGTTGATCGAGGTGCAGGATGATTTCGTGTAGCCGCGATAGTTGAGCGTCGCCGGCAGCGCGCCGTGGTCCATGCCGAATTCGAAGACGAAGCGGTCTATTGCTTCGGTGGTGACGCCGGGCTGGACCATCGGCACCAGCTCATCGAGGCAGCGCGCGGTGAGATCGCATGCCTTGCGCATGCCGGCAAAGCCGTCCTCGCCATAGAGGCGGATCTGGCCGGTATTTCTGAGCGGGGCCGTGGCAGCGTCGAGATAGGTGACCATTTTGTCCGTGTAGCGGGTAGGGCCCTGCAGGAGAGCCGACGTGAAGATCTCCCCAGATTTGGCACTTGAGGGCAAAAGGTTCAAGGAAGAACTGCCCGATGCACCCGCACAGTTCGAGATATTCGCCTTGCATGGGCGGTTCAGCGACCCAAGTGACGACACATTTCTGGGCCAAAAGCCGGTCAAAGCAACTTTTGACGACGAACGGCGTTGCTGCGGTGGCGCCAGTTCGGGAGACAGGAAATGGACAGACTGCAATTCGAGGTGCCGGTGCGCATAGCGCCCGCGCCCGGCCTGCCGGTCGAGGAGATCTACGGGGTCGAACAGGCGCTCGATTTTCTCCAGGACTGGCCTGCGCGCCGTCAGGGCCCGATCTACCAGAAAGCCTTCAACGCCTGCTTTGGGGCCACGGTAGACGTGGTCAAGACCGAGGATGCTTGCCGGGCGTTCATGGCGTTTTGCCGGGCCAGCGGACTGATGGCCAGGGACATGATGACGCCGCGCAAGCGCGGCGGTGAGGCGAGGGCGCTCCAGGCCTGAGGGCCGCCGCCGTTTCGCCTGCCCCCCACTGCAACCAATGAAGCGCGTTTGACGCACAGGCGATGTCGCGAGCGTATCGTTGCGTCCCCGCACCCACGTCAGCGCCGTTAAGCTTCCGTTTCCACCTTCCCGGCTACGCCATTGCTTGTTGGCAATGGTTGATTCGTTGCGTCAGTCTCATGGTTCGGAAGATGTCCCCAGAAAAAATCCGTGCATTCCCGATCGACCGTCAGGTATTCTTGGTCAGAGAGGTTGCCGCCAAGCTCGGCAATCTGCATGGCGAGCCCGCCACCTCGTTCTGGAGGGCCAAGGCGTCGGAGTTGCTCGATCTCGTCGTCGGATCGGGCAGGGACAGAACGGCAGCCGGCGACGAAGTGCGCAGGTTTTTCCAGGCCGTGCAAAGAGAGATGTCGGCCGGGGTGGTTGCGGAGCCGATGCCGATTCTTTCCGCTTGAAGAAAATCCTGCACAGCTTTGGCTTCCCACTGCATTCTCCAACAGTGCGAGCAGCAACACATCGGTGTTTGCTGCCTTCGACGGCAAGTTCGCTGATCGGGTGCGAACCCATGGCTGCCTATCGCAGGCGGATGCTCTAGGACATCGATGCTCTCTCTCGCCGCCTCCCGCTGGCCCTAGCCCTTCTCGCTTGCCAGGAAGTGCGCTCGCGCGTTGATCAGCCAGCGAAGCACTTCTTTTTTGAAGCCAATGGACCACTGCTCAAAAATGCACCGAACTTTTTAGCCATTCGTTCATTTATGCGTGCTTTCTAATCTAAGCCATGGCCTTGAATAGCTTCACCCGTGTTCGGCTTGTAATGGACGCCATGCGCCGGAGCACGGGCGCAAATGTCGCCACCATTTTTGCCCTCACCTTGCCGGTCGTTGTCGGCGCTGCGGGCTTCGGCGTCGAGACCTCCTATTGGTACTACAACAGCCTGAGATTGCAGGCGACGGCCGATGCAGCCGCCTATGCCGGAGCGCTCGAACAGATTTCGGGTTCCGACAAGCCGACGATCGTCGCGGCTGCGACCCAGTCCGCGGCGTCGAACGGGCTGGGCTCGGGCACGATCGTCGTCAATACGCCGCCCGCGTCCGGACCGAATACGGCGAAAAAAGCGGTCGAGGTGATCGTCGGCCAGAAGCTCGACCGGATGTTCACCCTGATCTTCACACAGGAAAAGGTTCCCGAACAGGCGAGGGCGGTGGCCGTTATTACCGATGCCTCGAGTGCTTGCATGCTCGCGCTCGATCCGTCCGCGTCGCAGGCGGTGCTGTTTTCCGGCAGCACCAGCGTTAAGCTCACCGGCTGCTCGGTCATGTCCAATTCCATCGCCTCCGACGCCATCAAGCTTCAGGGCGCGGCCGGTCTGCAGGCCGATTGCCTGATATCGGCGGGCGGTGTCTCTCTCAGCAATCCCGTCACCACCGTCTGCGCGGCCCCGATCACCCAGGCACTGCCCGCCGGCGATCCCTTTGTCGACCTGCCGGCCCCGGTGGCCGCGACCCCCTGCCTGAACGACAACAAGGCGACGCTCGGTCCAGGCACCTATTGCAGCGGCATGAACCTGAAGGGCAACGTCACGCTTTCGCCCGGCGTTTATGTCGTCCAGGGCAATCTCAAGATAAACGCCAACGCGGCCATCACCGGCGCCGGGGTGACCATCTTCATGTCGGGCAGTTCGACCGTCAGCATGAATGGCAATGCGTCCGTGAAGCTCAGCGCGGCGACTTCGGGCACCTACTCAGGCGTTCTGTTCTACGGCGACAGGACCGGCATGAGTGCATCCAGCACATTCAACGGCACAGCGGACTCGCTTTTGACCGGGGCCATCTATTTCCCCAAGCAGCAAGTGAGCTATCTTGGCAACTTCTCGGGCAATGGCGGCTGCACCAGGGTCGTCGCAAATACGATTCAATGGTCCGGTAATTCAACCATCAATCAGGATTGCTCGAGCCTCGGAGTGCCCAACATTCCAGCCGCGCGGTCCGTGGCACTGTCCGAGTAGCTCCGTGGGGCGCCGGTCGATGCCGATCCTCGGCGATGATTCGGGCGTTGCGGCAGTCGAGTTCGCGATGGTGCTGCCCATTCTGTGCCTGGTGCTGCTTGGTATTCTGGACGGCTGGTCCTACATAACGAGTTCACTGTCGATGCGCGCCGGTGTGAAGACGGCCGCGAACCTGGTCATGAGCGGATCGACCGATGATGCGGCGACCCAGGCCCTTGCCATTGCGAGCTGGGAAAATCGGCCGGAAGACGGCCAGGTCACGCTAAGCCACATCCGTATGTGCGGGACGACCGTGGTCGACGCTTCCACCATGTGCAGTGGGCCGAAGGTGCCGTCGATCTATGTCCAGATACAGGCATCGGGCACCTGGGTGCCGCCAATTGCCTTCGGCGCCTTTGCCGCTCCCACCGTCATAGGTCACCAGGAGATGATCCGTGTCCGCTAGGGTAAGCGCGTTGCGGCGGGATCGATCGGGCGGGGCCGGGCTGGAGTTCGCGCTGATCGCCCCCTTCCTTGTCATGCTGCTGTTCGGAATATTCGCCTTTGGCTGGTCGATGCACTCGGTCTCCAGTGTTCGCTATACGCTGGAGACGTCAGCGCGCTCGCTGCAGCTTAAGAACACGCTGACCCAAGCCGACATTCAATCGATCGCCACGCAGAAATTGCAGGCCTTGGGGTTCAAGGACGTGAACGTCACGATCGCCATCGACCCGGTGAGCGGTGGCTTCCGCATGGCGCATCTGACCGCCGCCTATGCCTTCGTCATCGACTTCCCCTACTTCAGTTCCTTCCCGATCAACTACGCGACAACCGTTACCGTGCCGCTGCTTGGCAGCGGCTAGGCTGTGGCCTGATAGCCTCGCGCGCTGGGGCTCTGCTTACTTGTACGCCTTGAGCGTGATCAGCCCACCGAGAATGGCTATAGCTATCAGGATCAGCGCCCACGACACGATGTTGTGCGACAGACGCCTCCGTCGGCCGCGCAGGGCGCGGTCGCGCCAGCGTTTGGCCTGATCAGCTCCTATGTTTAGTTTATCCATGCCCTTCTCCCCACGAGCAGAATGCGACTCATGCCGGCTGGTGTCCAGATGGCACCGGTTTGGCGGTCGTGGCGCAAGCTTGGCACTCGGCCTGCTTTTTATGGCACGGGGCTAGCTAATATATTCGTTATTGCTAATATTAAGATTACGTTACGTCATGTTCGACCATCTGTCGGGTGCAATGTGGGGGTTCCAATGAGAGTGGCTGTATTGTGCGCGGCTGTTGTTTTCGCTGCGACCGGTGTCGCTGTTGCCAAGGAAAAGAAGGCGGCGGTCAGTGACGCTGCCGCCTTGTGTTCCACGAAACCGTCGACCAAGAAGCCCGTTGCAAATCTGGACTGCGGTTTCACCGGAACCGCCAAATTGGAAGACAGCGGCGCAAAGGCAGAGCCGCGTCTCGGATACGACTCCAATCCGTGGATCATAACAGGCTTTTGACTTTGCACTGTCGGATGCCGGTTGAAGCGCTGAAGAGGGTCGTCTTGAGCGGCGCGCGACCCGTTCTCATGTAGGCTCCCGCACGCAAACCAGGCAAATAAATACGGACTTGCCACTCGGGGCTTCGCCCCGTTGTCGCAATGCCGTGAAAGCCCAACTCGACCGTGCAATAAAAAGCCCGCCACGGGGGCGACCTGCGGCGGGCTCTTGGAGCGGCTACATCCCTTAGGAATCGACCACTTTGTAGCAGGATTATGACCCGTGTGGCCGCGTTGGCCTATGGTGTGATCGCGGAAGACTGCGCGTCAGTTGAAGAGAGCAGCAGAGAGCCAAGCGAAATTGCCGACATTGGGAGGGAGGTTTGCGCCAAACGCAAATTTTTCTGGTACGCCCAAGGGGAATCGAACCCCTGTTACCGCCGTGAAAGGGCTTCTAAGCCGTCCAGCGCCGTCCAGCCATATTTACTGCACCCCTTGCGGCATAAGGTTTTCTGTACAGTTGCGTTTGTGCTTGTCCAACGTCGTCCACGCCGGTATATTGGACAAAGTGTTGGACACGGCAGGGGCAGGGGCATGGCAAAGAGAGTTCGTGACGCGACGCTCGACAGCAAGGAAGCTCGGGCGAAACTGAAGGCGCGCGGCAAGCCCTACTACAAGAGCATCGGGCCTGGCCTTCATGTCGGCTACCGGAAGGGCAAGGAAGCCGCCCGGTGGGTCGTGCGCATGTATGTCGGCGATCAGGACTACCGCGTCGAGACGATCGCCAGCGCCGACGACAGAGCGGACGCCGACGGCAAGGGCGTGCTTTCGTTCTGGCAGGCCCAGGACAAGGCAAGGGAGCTTCACAAGCGCCTGTCAGGGGACAGCGGCGAGGTTGCCGGCGCCTACACCGTCAAAGAGGCCATAGCCGATTACCTGCTCTGGATGGATGGCAACCGGAAGTCGTCCAAGGATGCCCGGTATCGGGCCGAGGCGCTGATCCTGCCCGAGTTGGGCGGCACGGATGTTTCCAAACTCACAGCTGCCCAGATTCGGAAATGGCACAGCAAGGTTGCCGCAACCGCACCGCGTCTCCGCAGCAAAAAGGATGCGGAGCAGAAGTTTCAGGAACTCGGGACCGATGCGGAATCGATCCGGCAGCGCCGCGCGACAGCGAACCGCGTCCTGACAATCCTGAAGGCAGCGCTGAACTATGCATGGCGAGAAGGCAAGGCGGCTTCGGACAAGGAATGGCGCCGGGTCGAGCCGTTTGAAGATGTCGAGAGCGCCCGCGTCCGCTATCTGACGATTGCCGATGCGCAACGGCTGGTGAATGCTTCCAGCGGCAGCTTCCGGGATCTTGTCCAGGCAGCCCTGCAGACTGGCGCCCGCTATAGCGAGCTCGCACGGGTCCGGGTCGAGGACTTCAACGCCGATGTCGGCACCCTGACCATTCGAGAAAGCAAATCCGGAAAAGCCCGGCATGTGGTGCTGACCGACGAGGGCAGCGAACTGTTCGGGCAACTAGCAGCCGGCAAGCGGCGCGATCAGTTGCTGCTGACAGCGCCAGCCGGTGGGACGTGGGAGAAGTCTCACCAGTTCCGGCCGATGAATGAAGCATGCAAGAACGCCAAGATCACTCCGGCAATCGGCTTCCACGGGCTGCGGCACACATGGGCCAGCCTGTCCGTAATGAACGGCATGCCGCTCATGGTCGTTGCCAAGAACCTAGGCCACACTGACACGCGGATGGTCGAGAAGCACTATGGGCATCTGTCGCCGTCCTACGTCGCTGACGCGGTGAGGGCAGGGGCGCCGCGGTTCGGCACCGTCCCGAAAAGCAACGTCCTTTCCATGCAGAAGGACGCGTGAGCCATGGCGACTTTCTGGAAATCGCCGCGAGAGATATTTCGGGCAATTGAGCGGGAGGCTTTGGCAGGGGTGGATGGCAGGTACGTGGCTGTCACGACATTGCAAAAGAAATGGCAAGCCATCTTGCTGCAAGAGGCCCGCGTTTGGGAGGCATCTGGGATGCAACCCGAGGACTTACCCGTCTATGAGGCGACTGTAGCGCCAACGAGGGCCCTCATCGAGGCAGCGGATGCTGAAACGCTTCGGCTCATGTTGGATTGGGCTGCACGCGGCAAATGGTTTGCTGTTGGACGCCGAAACATAGAGGCCGGCGAGGAGGTCATCCCTGGCCGCTATTGGCCGTTCCTGACCTTGGATATGAAGAATGCGACGGCCAAAGGTGACGGACTCGATTTCCGTGCGCTGCGCTGCGCCTTCGTTGCCGCTGTACCAGCCGACGATCCCATCCTCGAAAAACTTCGCCTTGCCAATTCTGAAAACTCGTCGCCGCAACTCGTCGCCAACTTGGCGAGAATACTGCCGACCCCACGAAAGCGGGGTCCTAAGCCCAAAAAGCTGATGAGCGTCAAGACGGAGATGTTGAATTTCGATCGCCATATCCTGGAGACCATGACCGAAGAGGCCATGGCGGAGCAGTTCAAGGCGTCGCGGGACACCTGCCGACGCGCCCGCCAAGAATTGTCGGAATTAAAATGAACTAACTACCACCATCGACAATTAGCGACGGTGCAATGTCGCGTCCACCTTGGGCCTGTAGCAACACAGGAGCACTCAAGTGGACCACATATTCGAAGCCTACAACATTCCAGAGTTTTGCGCAGCTCACAGGATCAGCCGCGCGACGTTCTACAACCTTCTGAATGACGGGCATGCGCCGCGCACCATGAAGGTGGGTTCGCGCGTCTTGATCTCGAAGGAAGCGGCGGCCGACTGGCGGAAAGCCTGCGAAGCCGGCACGGCTAAGCCGGAGGCCGCATAGATGACCGACCTCAATCCCGACGCCGAAGTGCAGACCGCCGCCGAATGGCTGGCAAATGCCAAGGACCGACCCAGCCCCATCATACCGGAGATCCGCAGCCGTTTTGGCTTAGAACCGTTGCAGGCTGTTGAAGCAATCCGCCGTGCCCAGGCGCTTCGTTGGGCGCGCGCATCATGACCGAGATCATCACCCGCGACCTAATCGACCGGGCTGCCTGGTTTCTGACCTACGCCAGTGGGGGCTGGCCAACAGAACTGCTTCGCCAACGGTTCCAGTTGAGCCAGGACGAAGCCGTTGCGCTGCTGCGGAAGATCAAAGGAGGCGACAATGCCTCATGAAAAACGAAGCCCGGCGCCATCGCCTGCCAGCGACAACAACCGGGCACTTTCAGAAGCAGATACGCAAAACGCACTTAACCAGAAATCGGTTCATTTGGCTAGGCCGGTTTCGGCACAGACCAAATGGAAAAACGCTCATCCGAAAGAGGTTTGGGCGCACCAGTGCCTGCGGTCTGCGCTGAATCGCGGGCTCATCATTCAGATGCCTTGCTCTCAGTGCGGCGACCTTGTGGCTGAGGCCCACCATAGCGACTACGACAGGCCGCTCGATGTGGATTGGCTTTGCCGGCTCCACCATCGCCGGGAGCATAAGCGCATGCGGTGCGAGGCAACCGGATGAGCAACACCCGCAACTTCACGATGGTTGCGCCAGTGCTTCATAGTTCCAAGCGCTTCCTAGACCTCGATGACAGCGGCCGCGCGCTGTTCGTCTATCTTTTGACAGGCCCGCATCAAACAAGCTGCGGCTGCTCGCAGATCAAGCCTGGCTATGCCTGTGCAGACCTAGGGCCGAACTGGCCCTTGGCAAAATATCTCACGACCTTGGGCGACCTTGAAGGGCAAGCCGGGCTGATCATCACCGATGCAGAAACCGACGAGATCTACATCGAACGATGGTTCAAGCACAACTCCAAGGGCTCTTGGAAGTACGCCAAGGCAATCCAGGGCCAGATCGACAAAATCGAAAGCGAGATGCTCCGCGAGAAGGTGAACGCCGATTTCGCGGCCACCGAACTCGGGCAAGCTGCCTATGAGGCTGGCGAGGCAGATCGGGCCAGCGAGAGACCATCCCCAGCCAATTCGGGCAGCCGATTGCTGAACACCCGCATCATGAGGGGATAGCCCATGGATACGGTATCGGATGACTATCGATATACGGAGACCGAGACCGAGACCGAGATTAAGACCATACGAAAAACCGAAAGAGAGATTTTAGAGCATCGCTCTGAAAAAAAGGGCCGACCAGGATCGAACGTCGGCGCCCTTCCTTCCGAGTTGGTGCCGATCGAAAAGGCCATCGCCCTCCTACGAGCTGACAATGATCCCGATTGCCAGATGGTCGGTGCCGAGATGGCGAGGCTGTATGCCTCCTCCAGTCGACTAAGCGCACGCGGTGGCGCCTCGCTCGTCCACTCCAGCGCCCTGGCCGAACGCAACCGGCTCATCTGCGCCTTGTGGCAGAAGCACGAGCGCTGGCGCGACCTCAGGCCCGGCGCCGTAGCCAGGGCGATGCTGCGGGCATATCGGCAATACGAAACCCGACGCTGGCCGCAGGAATCGCGCTCACTGTCGGCACCGACACAGGAGCCCGAGGCGACGTTCTGGCGCCTTCTGAGGGGCGAGCATTCCATGCCCGGTTCGGCCAAGCAGATGAAACGGATCCTCGAAAGCGACTGAAGAAAAGTGGACATCGATGCTTTGGATGTCCACTCGCCAAGCGCACCTTCCTGACAGTGAAAAACAGAAAAAAGGGACGCCACATGGCCACCATCGCCGAACTCAGGGTAAAGCGGAACGCTCTCGCCGCAGCCTGGAACGTCGCCGCATCCGATCCCGTCAATCGCAAGGAGCTGCGCCGCCTGGCAATCGATCTCGATGAGGTCGAGGGACAGATTGAAGCGTCGTACGACCCTACGCAGGGATATGCCGCTGGTCTCGCCAAGGCTGAGGCTGACGTCCTCGCCATCGTCGAAGTCTGTGTCCTGGCCAATGCTCCTCTCACCCAAATGGTCGATCTGCTCAACAGCAAGGCCACGTTGACCGACGCCATCGTCGCTGTCCGGCATCTGGCGAACTGACATGCACAAGCTCGATCCAAGCCGCCTGAACTTCCTGGACCGCATCAAGGGCCGATACCTCGGCGCTGCCCGCGATGGGACCGAAGCGCAGAATGAAGCCAACCAGGCGCGCCTTGCCGCGCTGGCCGACATCACCCGACTTGAGGATCAGGCACGCAATCGCCCTGGCCTCGACTTCACCGATCAGATCATGGCGGCTCGGGCCACCCTCGCCGCGGCCGAGAAGCAATTGGAATTCGCCAGGACCACGAATGAGATCGCCCATGAGCGATACAACGCGGCCGGCAACCTCGCCAGCAATGTCCGCCGGTGGGCGCAAGAGAAAAGGCTGATCTGATGTCGTCGATCACCAACAAGATCAAGGCCGCTCTTGGCGCCACGCGCAAGGCCACCAACGAACTCGCCGACGGCCTCCAGGGCGTGCGAGACCGCATCGCTAAGTTGGCCAAGGAACGTCAGGCAATCGAGGAAGCGCACTCGTCGCTCGATATGGCGCTCGAACGCCTCGAACAGCATCGGCTCTATCTGCGCCAGCCGCTGGACAGCTACTATGTCGGTGCCTTCTTGGCGGCTCCTGGTGTCAGGCAAGACTTCGGCATGAACACCGACAACGCTGCACGACTGGCACTAGCTCTCGGCGCTGACGCCTGGGCAAAGGAGATGGACGCCAAGATTCGGGCCAGTCAGGCCAGCCGCCCCGGCCTCACCAACGAGGAGCGCGCGGCCAAGATCGAGGCGATCGACGCCGAGATGCTCGACCTCGAACTGGTTGAGGAAAGCCTCATTCGCAACGCCGAGCAGGCTGGCTTCGAAGTCCAGCGCCGGCCCGACGCCAACCCGGCAGCGGTGCTCGCCCATGATAGCGCGCTGCCCCAATGATCCAGAGCATGGATGATTCCTTGAAGCTATTCGACCGGACGGCTGGCGCTGCCCGGTCTCTGCCGTTCATGAATGGCGCGGTTGCGGGTCAACTCCTTTCCGCAGCGTGCGTCGCAGGCAGGCTGGCATTCCGGGCTGGCCTGCCTGCACCGATCCCAAAGCTGGCAAGGCGGGTCCTTGGCCAACCGTACCACGTATGCGGGGCGGCTGAGCGCACGGCATGTCTAGACACAGGTGTCCAAAACTTGTGCATGGCCAATTGCAAGGCCCTCTCGCCGTTGAGCAACCCGCATTCCCGCGCATTGCCGAAGTAAGATCGAGGTGCCCGCCATGACTGCACTTATGACATTTGCAGCGTATGCCGACGCGATAGGCGTCCACGCATCAACGGTTTCTCGGGGCGTGCAGAAAGGCACCATCCCGGTTGTGGAACTGGCAGACGGTCGCCGGCTGATCGATCGCACTGCGGCCGATTCTGCACGGCGCCGGAACTCCAACATCGTAACCGGCCACGGCGGGCGACCTGATCGCACCTTGCGCAAGGCATCGGAATGGAAAGCCAGGCAGAGCAACGGTTATGATCCGGCTGTCATGGCGTGTCTGTGTGTCATGCGGACGGCGTGGCCGGATCTGGTCCGCAAGGCCATGGCCCTGCTCGGGGCCGACGAACTCAACCAGGCGCGTGCCGTCATCACCGTGCGTGATCTCGTCGACACGCTTGCCGTTGCCGTGCATCACGACTTCAACGCTGGCCGGGTTTTCGATTTCAGAGAACCGCTGACGCCAATCCCAGAATTAACCTGGGCATCGCCAGAAGTGCAGGCGTTTTTCGAAGCGGTCGGCGGCACTGCCGAAACCGAATTCGAAACCCTTTGGACATCGGACGAACCAGGCGAAGGCCTGCCCGGTGGCGAGACTTGGGCCTGGGAGGCCAGCTTGGCACACGATCGGGTAAGCGCCCGATGATCGAGGCTGTCCCCATCCTTGCGCGTCAAAGCCTGGCCGGCGTGCCCGTCGAAGCAATCAACGAAACCGAACGGCGCCTTGTCGCCATCAATCACGGGGGAAACCCATGAACGTCTTAATCGGCAACGAACTCTGGCTTTACGGCACCGTTGGCGAAGGCATCGCAGAGGGCCTCGACGGCTTTACGCCCCTCAACGTCCGCGACGCGCTGCTCAAGGTCGGCCCAACGGCGGACGTGACAGTTCGCATCAATTCGGCTGGCGGGTCTGTCACCGATGGCGCCGCAATCTTCAACATTCTGGCCGCGCATCGCGGAAAGGTCACTGTGTGGATTGAAGGCATCGCAGCGTCGGCGGCGTCCGTCGTCGCGATGGGCGGGCGGGAAATCATCATCAGGCCAGGCGCGTTCTTTATGATCCATGAGGCAAGTGCAATGACCATCGGCACGGCGTCCGACCATGCCGAGATGATCGAAGCACTAAAAACGATCAACGAATCGATCGTCCGAGTTTACGCCGACCGGACCCGGCAACCGATCGCGGAAATCAAGAAGTGGATGGCTGCCGAAACGTGGTTCACGGCCGACGAGGCAGTGGCCAAGCGGTTCGCTGACAAGGTGGTGGACGGTCGGGCCAAATTCCCCAGCCACGCAGCGTTCGATTGGTCTGTCTATTCCAAAGCGCCATCTCAACTGGTTGCGCTCGCCGGTTCCGTGCGTAACACGGCCGCTTTTGAGGCTGTCCAGGCGCGCTACACGACGGCCCGCAAAGCAGCGACCGACGAGGCAGTGACGTCCTTCCTTCGCCAGTTCTGTCTCGGCCGCGAGAAGGAACCGGACGTTGCATCGCTGATGGGCACGCTGAAAGCCGAATCGCCCGCCGCCTATGCGACCGCGTTGAAACTCGGCCGTGTCGCCAAGGCAAAAGGCCAGATGCCGAACAGTTCTGAAATCTACGCTCGGCGCAACAATGACGACATCTGGAAGAGCGCGGTCGATAAAGCCAACAAGCGCGGGGGGATGTAGAAGATGGCCGGCAAAAAGACGATCACGCAACGCATCGCGCTCGACGGCGGCAAAGACATTGAGAAGCAACTCAAGTCGCTTGGCGCCGCTGGCGAGAAGGCGTTCAAAGAGATTCAGGCGGCCGCCAACAAGGCGAACTTCGACAGGTTCACGGCGTCGCTCTCAAAGGTGAGAACCGACCTTGCCACCATCGGCAAGAACATCGCCTTGCTCGGCGCTGGTCTGACGGCAGCCGCTGCCGGCGCTGGCGCTGCCATGTTCGGCCTGGCCAAGTCCAGTGGCGAGGTTGCCGACAAAGCTGGCAAGGCAGCCCAAACGACAGGCTTGCAGGTCGAGGCTTTCACCAAGCTCCAATTCGCCGCCGAGATGGCCAACGTTTCCAACGAGCAGTTCGTCTCGGGCATGGGCCGGTTGAACAAGGCGATCGCCGAGGCGGCCAAAGGAACCGACAAGGCCGGCGACACGCTCGACGCCAGTGGCGTGTCGGTTACGCGTTTCGGCGAAAAGACCAAGGATGCTGCCAAACAGGTCGCTGATGCCGGCAACGTGTTCACACGACTTGGCGTCAAGGTCCGCGACGCCAACGGCAAGCTGCGAAGCAACGAAGCGATCCTTCTGGACGTCGCCGATGCCTTCGCCCGCATGCCGGACTCCGCCCTTAAATCAGCGCTTGCGATCGAACTTTTCGGCAAGGCCGGCGCCGAGTTGCTGCCGTTCCTCAACGAGGGCAAAGCCGGGCTATTCGAGCTCGGCGAGCAGGCAAAGAAACTCGGGGTCACCCTGACCGATGCACAGGCGGCGATCGGCGACGATCTGGGCGACAGTCTCGATTCGGTGAGCAAGGCCGCTGCCGGCGCCCGGCTGCAACTCGGCCTGGTCTTCGCGCCTGGTCTGACGGCGCTCGCCAACGGTTTCGCCGACATCATCGCCAACAACCGCGACTTGCTGGTCGAGTTCGGCCAGACGATCAATCGAAACGTGCTCAGTGTGGTCGGCGATCTGCTGCACCTCTTGAGCGGCAACAGCCAGAACATCAAGAACCCGTGGATCAAGGAATGGTCCGCTGCCATCGTCCAGTTTGGCAACGATGTCGCCGGCGTCTTCAACGGGCTCGTCCTGCCGGCATTCAAGCTGCTCCGGGAGGGCGCGCAGTTCGTTGCCGAGCAGATCAACAAGGTTTTCGGAACCGACATCACAGGCGGCGAGCTCGCGCTCGGCGCTGCCGTCTTGTCGCTCGTCGGCGCCTTTACCTTGCTCGCCTCAACCATAAGCGCCGTTATTGCCGGCGTCGGCTTCCTGGCCGGTGTGGTGGGCGGTATCCCGCTGGCAATCACCGCAGCAGTAGTTGCGGCAGGAATAGCAATTGCCGTGTTTTGGGAGCAGGTAAAAGCCGGTTCGGCTGCCGGGTGGCAATACGTCACGGACGGCGCCACAGCCGCTTGGGGCGCGATCGCGCAAGGTGCAACCGATCTATGGTCTCAGATCGTCGGCGCCTTCCAGTCAGGTCAGCAGATGGCAGTGGATGCCTTCAACGCCATCGTCGAGGCCATCGTGGCGGCGTGGGGCAGTTTGTCCGAACGCCTGGGCACAATCGCTCAAGCGATCGTCGAGCGCATTGTGGCGGTCTTCCAAGCCATCACGGCTCGCATCTCGGCAATCTTCGACGGGATTGTCGGCATAGCCCAAAGGGTGCTGGGGCGTGTGTCATCGCTGGTCGATTCTATCATCTCAAAGATCAAATCGGCGATCGACTACGCGAAGCAACTTGCCGGGTTCGGCGGCGGAGACTCGGGCGGCGGCGGATCATCCTCAAGGAAAGGGTTCGCTGCTGGCGGCTCTGTTCGCGGTCCTGGTGGCCCGCGGTCCGATTCCATTCTGGCCCGACTGAGCGCAGGCGAATTCGTTATCCAGGCGAAAGTGGTGCGGCAGCTCGGGGTAGATTTCTTCCATAGGCTGAACAACGGCTTCCTGCCTGCGATGGACAGCTTCCGCGGTTTCAGCATCGGCGGGTTTGCTGACAACCTCAATCGTTCGATGCAGATCCCGCGTTTCGCCGATGGCGGTTTAGCCAAGATGAAGCTGGCGCCGGCCGGCATCGCAGGATCGTCGGGCCTCACAACTGTGCGGCTCGATTTCGGTCTCGGCCCTCAAGATGTCGTCGATCTGATCGGCGAAGGCCACGTCATCAGAAAACTGCAGAACGTTGCGGTCAAAGCTGGGCTACTCTCGACCGGTCGCAAACCGTTGAGGGGCACGAAATGACTTGGCCAAATGCAAACCTAGGTCCGTTCGAAGGCGAAAACGAAGCCTGGCGCGAGCACGTCTCCAAAGAGTTCTCGCGTCTCGTCACCTCGCCCATGCTCGAAGTTCGCGAGTGCTCGCCAGCGCAGGCGGCAATTGCCCATTTTCGCGGCTTCATTTCCTGCGCATTTACCGACGCAATCGAGCGCGGCGATGGTGAGCAACAGATCATGCCAGACGTGCTGGAGAAAATCCGGCCTTGGGTGGAAGGGCTTAGGAACGCCGAGGCAATGGTTATGTTTCTGGACAGGAAGCCAACGCAATTGACGGTGCTGCCGGGCGGGAAAGACGACGACTCCGAGCCGGGTGGCGCCGCATGATGATGCCCATCTTCGCCTTCACAATCTCCGCTGGCGTGGTGCTGGCGCTGGCCTGGTGGCCGGTCTAGGGCCAATTGACCTTCTGTGCGGGCTGTGATCCTGTCAAAAGAAAAAGGAGGAAATCAACCCCCATGAAGAATGCAGCGAAGGTGCGCAGCGAACTGGTGGAGATCCAAGGCGGGAAATGCTGCTACTGCCGACAACCGTTCACAGAGACCGGGCGGAAGGTAGCCACCTTGGAACACAAAACACCTAAGATGCACCGCGGATCGAACAAGCGATCTAACCTCGCTGCCGCGTGCCTAGGATGCAATCAGCGCCGAGGTCATCAAATGAATGTCGCCAAGCAGCGGAAACTGGCATCAGCGGCAGACTAATGCGCGATGCCGAGCTAGTCGAGCGTCCCGGCAAGGGTTGGACGCCATGGCAGGAAGGCGCGGGCGAGATCCCCATCGACAAGGTATGGTGGGCGGCCAGGGTGCTGCACTTTGCCAAGCTCAACGTGTCGTGCTGGTCCGACAGTTCCGATCTCGTCGGCATCGAACACTGGGGATAATCGCGATCAGAAGTGGTAAGCGAAGCGCCAGGAGACGCACGGGGCGCATAACGGTGATTGGACAGCCGCCGGCCTGAGTGGTGCGCTGACGGGATCCTCCGTTCAGATAATCTTTTTCGCTTCAGGTCGATTACGCTGGAGCGATTCGGCGACAGCATTGATTGCATGTTCCATTGCCGCCACAGCTTCCTTTTCGGTCGACCCTAATCCTAGCGACCTGATCATGAGCGCAAAACAGTCAGCACGGCCGAAAAAAGTCTTTAACGGTTCGACGATCATGTCAAAGCCAATGTGGTGTGCCTCTGTCGGCTTGATGCCGCCTAAGACAGACTTGGCGAGATCAACGAACCTGTCGCTGTTGGTGTTGTCTTCTTCCTCTAGGAATTCGATAACGACGAAGGATCCACCTTGCCAAGGCGGATCGAGGCCTTCGCGATAAAACACCCCGTGTTCGCACGCACTGGACATCAATGTGGGAGACGTAGCGAGCACCCTTAGCAGCTTCGCCAATGCCGGAATCTCCCGCGCTTCCGGAACTTGGTCGACAAGGTCCGGCCTTCCTCGAAGGTCCAGCCAACCGTAATTCAACCGGCCTTCCACCGGTATCGAGCGCGCCGGGTAAGGCACCATGGTGCCAGGCTGCTTGAGCTTGACTATAGAGAATCCGTTGCCTTGAAGCACAATTTCCTTGTCGTCGTCGTCTTCGCTCATCAGCCGACGGTCCGCTCGATCGTGACTTTCTTCCCGCGCGAGAGGGCGACCAGCAACCCGAGAATGATGTCGCCGAAGAGCCAAAGCCAAAGCAGCATGCCGACCGCCAGTGTCCCGCCGATGGCAGTGCCGGCCTGTGACGCAGCATCGGCCGTGGCTTGGAAGTGCTCGCTCGATATTTTGATGGCGTAGAATATCCACAGGCCCATCAGCGCGTTGAAGGCCAGGAACATCCACCAGAAAATCATGCCGAAGAAACCGCGCTTGCGTTTCTCGATGCGCTCTATGTGAGGCATAGTAATCTCCCCCTGTTTATTTGCCCGAGCCAACAATTGCGCAAACCAGGCGCGCGCGCAAGCGGGCTCCCCCGAAGGGAGCGGCTTGACGAAATCGGCAAATCAGCGGCTTATCGTCCGTGGGCGTAGAAACCCGGACCGTGATATCTCCGAACGGTCCCTTGGCGGGGACACAACTTTCCTTGGCGGGAAAGTCTCTCGGATGAATGTTTGCAAATTTTGCAAACAATGGACGCGCTTGGCGGCGCGGCTCCAAACCCGACCTTTATGGCCGGGGGGCGCCGTTCTGTCCAGAGCCTTCGGGCTTAAAAGCGTCGCGCCAGTCTCACGGCTGGTTTCTACCCCCCGGCTTCGGCCCGTCGCCGATGATGGAAACTCTCATAGAACAGGGAGAGTTTCCGCCGGCCGTAGAAAGCCGGTTCCAACCGTGGGGACTATCAAATGAACTCGAAGGCAACAACGATCGACCGGCGGCGCCTGCTGCTGGGCACAGGGGCAACTGCGGCTGGCCTGGGAGCGCTGTCCGTGCTTCCCCCGAACGTTGCCGCCAACTTGGCGTCAACGTCGCCTACACCGGACGAACGGATCACCGCCGCAATCGAGGAAATCAAGGCGGCCTTCTGGGAGAAGTGGCCCGATGCACCGCTTCGGATCATGGACATCGACAACATCGCGGACGGGATGGTCATCATCCTTTCCCATGTCGAGGCCGACAAGCCCGGTGATGTTCGCTATGAGCGGACGGGACTTGCAAGGCTCTTGGAAGGCGGTGCATCATGAACGCCCACACGCCCATTCTGAAGCCCTACGGCTGCCCGCAAGGTGTCGACCCTCGCACATGGCGCCAGTCGGTCGAGGCGCGTCTGAACGATCTCCTGGACCGCGCCATGAGCCTAATAACGGCACTGGATCTCATGGAAGTTGATTGCGATCTGGAGGAAACAGCCGACGACGAGCCGTCCCTAGGCTGGGGGCATCGCGGCGGGCAATCATTCCTGTCCAGCACCGCCCCGAACCTACCTCCCGGCGACGTGCTGGATCCAGAGCTCGACAATGCTGACGACGAGGAAGGCGGCGACCCTGAACCCTGTCCAGACGTCTACGGCGAAACCGTCATGTGGGGCGACGATCTGGCGTCCCAAGACGTGCTGGTGTCGCTATGAAAGCCGAGCCACTGGCACAGTTGCGAATGGCGTCCAGCATGTCGTCTATGGTTGAGTCAGCAGCGCTGATCCGGCAGGCAGCGGCTTCGATCGCAAATGCGATGGCTATAATCCACGGCGGGAAGTGGCAAATTCTGATCGACCATCAGACCGGCTTTGTGACCGTGCTGCGAGGCTGATCAAGAGGGGCCGATCAAGTCGCCAAGTTGGCGACTTGGGTTTAGGGACAGTTTGTCCCGAAACCTCCCGCACCCAGTTGGCCCGCTGCCTCACGGTGGCGGGCCTTTTATTAGGACGGGTATTCGATCCACCAATAGGTGATTTCGTACTGTGCGCTCGCATCCCGTGCCCACCAACGCGCACTGCGCCCGTCAAAGCCGGAGAGGTCAAACATTTCTTGCATCTCGGAGATGTGCACCTTGGCCGCCTCCTCAGTGTCATAGCCCTGAGGCAGAAACCCGGAACTCAGCTCGGTCCCGTTTCGATCCTGAGTGCTGGTCCTCACGAGCGGCATTCTCTTTCATCCCAGGTTTGCGATTCGTTCGGATATTGGCCAAAAATTGGACAGAGCCGAGTTCATTTTAGCTAAGTGCTTGAAATATCTGGTACGCCCAAGGGGAATCGAACCCCTGTTACCGCCGTGAAAGGGCGGTGTCCTAACCGCTAGACGATGGGCGCGCTCAGACGAAGCGGCTTATACTGGCGTTGTGCGCAACCGGCAACCCGTCAGGTGCCACCTTGGACAACTTTTTTCCAGGCCTGCCAAATCAACGGTTTGCCGAGGGTTGGCAGGCTTGACGATTAGCGGCGACACCCATCGTTTCGTCATCCACGGGCGGAGCAAGGAGCGCTCCGTCGCGAAGACCCGAGGATGACGAAGTTGGGGACGCTTCGGCCTATCTCGAATGTTCAGGAGGCTGGAACGATATTGCCGGAACGGCCTTGGCGGCTGACAGGCGTAGGCCGTCAAATAGCGCTGCTAGCCGTCACCGCCGCTGCGCCGGCGGCAGCGCCAGTTCCAGTCGCGCTCGGGACCGACGTCGACGTGAACCGATTCTGTGTGGCAGTATGTGCCGACACCGCCGCGACCGGGCATGCTTCTGATGTAGCTCGCTAGTTCCCATTTCGAAACGCCGGGAACCTGGATGTCGGCGGCGGCGCAATACATGTGCAGCGAATTCTTGGCGCCGTTGGCGCGCCGGTTGCGGGCCGGGTCGCGATAGCCTGACGTCACCGTCATCTTGCGGCCGTAGTGGCCTTCGATCGTCTTCAGCACGCGCACCAGCGACGGCTTCAGGCAGGCCACATCGACGCTTTCGTTCTGCTTGAGCAGCCCGTTGGGCGCCAGCCGGGCCATGCCGGCGGCGGACGCAACCTGATAGGAGCCGCCCACTGGCCCCTCATCCTCGTTGAGGTCGACGTCGCTTTCGTCATCGAGGCCCGACTTGCGCTTGATCTCGAACAGGGCCGTCTGGCGCACGCCGGGCAGGGCATCGCTGCCGGTGATGTGACCGCTATCGCCACCGAGCGAAGCCAGCTGTACCGGCTTGGCCGTGGAATTGGCCGAGGCAAGCGTGATGATCGGCTTTGCCGCTGCTGGCGTCGCTTTTGCCTGCGCCGGGGGCTGCTCGCCCGTCCGGGCGTTGCTGATGAGGGGGGCTGGTGTCGCCGAGGCTGGCGTTGCGCCAAACATCGAGGCGAGGAAGCCTTTCTTCTTTGGTGCTTCGGCCTGCGGCATCTCGCCAGCCGTCACATAGACCGGGTTGTTCATGGCCGGAGCGGCAGCGGGCTTCGGCGCCGCCACGTCGCCGTCGGCCGCGGCGATCTGCTGGGCGACCGCATCGGTCTGCTGCGCGGTCTGTGCCTGCTGCGTCAGCGACTGCGGCGTGTTTCCAACGATGGTTTCGGCGCCCGCCGGCATGGTCAGCGGAAAGGCAGCTCCCGGTTTGGACACAGGCACATAGGCGACCTTTTCAGGCAGCGCCGTGTCGCTTGCCGTCATCACGGTCGTCTGCTCCGTCGTGACATCAGACGAATCGGAGGCGGCGATCGCCTTGCCGCTGGAGGCCGCGCTTACGTCCGATGCGGTGGCATTGTAGCCGGGCATTCCGACCGACATTGCCGGGTCGCCAGCCGAAGTGCAGGAGGCCAGAAGCAAGGAGCAGAGCGCTGCCACAATGGCGCGGCGTTCTCCCTTTGCGAGGCTCCATCCTGCTGATTTCAAAGTCAAATTCCCCCTCGATGTCCGGTCGGTATATCTTGGCGCGGCATGCATGCGTCGCTGCCAAGGTGACCTTTGTCTCCGATCCGGAAACGAGACCTGTGTCAAATCCGCAAGCCTGGAAGTATTTTTGCAGTGATTGCCGAATTACGGCCGCTTGATGGTTGACGACACCATTTCGCCCGCTTTTGGCGGCCCGTCAACTCACCACACATTACAGTCCGTTACACACGGACCTTCACATAGGTGCCCGGAGCATCACCCAAGGTTTTCATATGCTTGCCCGGTTTGCGGGCAGGCACACGGGTGTTGTCCTTGGCCTCTATCCAGCCTTGCCAGTGCGGCCACCAGGATCCTGGATGGTCGGTGGCATTGGCTATCCACTGGCTGAAGTCGCCCGTCGGCGTACCCCCGGTCCAATACTGGTATTTGTTGGATGCCGGCGGATTGACGACCCCGGCGATATGGCCCGACCCCGCCATCACATACTCGACCGTGCCGCCGAAATATTTGGAGCCGAGGAACACCGAAAGCGCCGGCGCGATGTGATCTTCCTTGGAGGCAAGGTTGTAGACCGGGATCGTGATGTCGCCGAGCGAGACCGTGCGGCCCGCCAGTTCCATCGTGCCTTGCGAAAGGTTGTTCTCGAGATAGCAGTTGCGCAGGTAGAAAGAGTGGTTGGCTGCGGCCATGCGGGTGGAATCGGCATTCCAGTAGAGCAGGTCGAAGGGCAGGGGATCCTTGCCGCGCATGTAGTTGTTGACGACATAGGGCCAGATCAGGTCGCCTGAGCGCAGCATGTTGAAGGCGGTCGCCATCTTGGTGCCGTCGAGATAGCCCTTTTCGCTCATCGACTTTTCCACTGCCGCGACCTGTTCTTCGTCGACGAACACCTTCAGGTCGCCGGCATAGGTGAAGTCGACCTGCGTGGTGAAGAAGGTCGCCGACTTGATGCGGTCGTCGCCCTCTTGCGCCATCAGCGCCAGTGCCGCCGCCAGGAGCGTGCCGCCGACGCAATAGCCGATCCCGTTGACGTCGCGTTCGCCGGTGGCCTTCTCGACCGTGTCGAGGCCGTATTGCAGACCCTCGCGGATATAGGCTTCCCAGCTCTTGGTGCCGTGGCGCTCGTCCGGATTGACCCAGGAGATGACGAACACGGTGTGGCCCTGTTCAACCGCCCAGCGAATGAAGGATTTCTGCGGGTTCAGATCGAGGATGTAGAATTTATTGATCCATGGCGGGCAGATCAGCAGGGGCCGCTTGAGCACCGTCTCGGTCGCCGGTTCGTACTGGATGATTTCGGCGACGTCGCTGCGGCCGACCACCTTGCCGGGAGTGGTGGCGATGTTCCTGCCGATCTCGAAGGGCGAGTAGTCGGCCTGCCGCAGCTTCAGGTCGCCCTTGCCGGCGGCGATGTCCTCGGCCAGCATCTTCATGCCGCGCACCAGGTTTTCGCCGTTCGAGGCGACGGTTTCGCGGAACAGTTCCGGATTGGTCAGGATGAAATTCGACGGCGAGATGGCGTTGGACACCTGCTTGACGTAAAAGCCGGCCTTGTGGCGGGTGTGCTCGTCAAGACCTTCGGCGTGCTCGACCAGATCGGCCGCCCAGCGCGAGGTGACGAGATAGGCCTGCTTGAGGAAATCGAAGAAGGCGTTGCGGCCCCATTCCGGGTCGAGGAAGCGCTTGTCGCCGCGCTCCGGCTTGACCGCGTCTTCGGTGTCTTGCGCGGCGTTGCTGGTGCGCTGAATGGCGTTGGCCCAGACTGTCATATAGCCGGAGAACAGCCGCGTCTGCGCTTCCAGCGCGCGCTGCGGATCGGCAAGCCAGTATTCGCTGAGCTTGGAAAAGGTCTTCACCATATCGACGACGGGCTCGGCCACATGGTCGCGCACGTCGCCTTTTTCGCGCGGCTCGGCCCAGGCGGAAGCGGCCTTGCCGGCCTGCTCGATCATGCGCGCCATGTTCAGGGCGAAGCGTTCCGGGTCCTTCACCAGATATTGCTCGACGGTCGAAGGCTGGTCATCTTCCGCTTTGCCCGAATCGGGTGTTTTGGACATGGTTGGCGGGGTTCCTCCCGAGGCCTTTTCTTGACATATTAACATGGGACATCCGACCGGGCCAATCTCGCTCTACCTCGGCTGCCAAGGAAACAATATGACGATTAATATTGGCGAGACTGTTTTTTTCGGTGCCGGACGTTTTTGCCGCATCGGCGCGGCGATCGTCCTCATCGGCATTGCCGGGTGCTCGAGCACCAACACGAATGGCCCGACGCCTGTCGCTGTGGGTGCGGGACCGAAGGACACCGGCACCTTCCCGAACCTGAACATCAAGCCGCAAGTGGCGGCGCCGCAGTTCACCGAAGCCGAGAAGAACGCCAAGCTCGCGCAATTGAAGGCGGATGAGAATGCGCAGGCGGCAAAGGGCGGCGGCCCCAAGGTCGCCAACCAGGCTGCGCTGACGGATCTGGCCAAGAAGCATGGCGACGAAACGCTGAAGCAGATCGAAGCCAAATGCGACCCCGCCCTCGACCCTACCTGCAAATAAGTATATAGCGCGCGCCCAACACCCCTTCGCTGTCTGGAACTGCCATGGAAGAATTTCACAAGGTTCGCCGGCTTCCGCCTTACGTGTTCGAGCAGGTCAACCGGCTCAAGGCCAGCGCCCGATCGCGTGGCGCCGACATCATCGACCTCGGCATGGGCAATCCGGACCTGCCGACGCCCAAGGCTATCGTCGACAAATTGTGCGAGGTCGTGCGCGACCCGCGCACGCATCGCTATTCCTCGTCGCGCGGCATTCCGGGCCTGCGCCGCGCCCAGGCCGCCTACTATGGCAGGCGCTTCGGCGTGAAGCTCAACCCCGACACGCAAGTGGTGGCCACGCTTGGCTCGAAGGAAGGCTTTGCCAACATGGCGCAGGCGATCACCGCGCCCGGCGACGTGATCCTGTGCCCGAACCCGACCTATCCGATCCATGCCTTCGGCTTTATCATGTCGGGCGGCGTCATCCGCTCGCTGCAGGTGGAGCCGGACGACGGTTTCATCCCGGCGCTCGAGCGCGGTGTCAAGCATTCGATCCCGAAGCCGCTGGCGCTGATCCTCAACTATCCGTCGAACCCGACAGCGCTGGTCGCCTCGCTCGATTTCTACAAGGATGTGGTCGCCTTCGCCAAGAAGAACGACATCATCATCCTGTCCGACCTTGCCTATTCGGAGATCTATTTCGACGGCAATCCGCCGCCTTCGGTGCTGCAGGTGCCTGGCGCGATCGACGTTTGCGTCGAATTCACCTCCATGTCGAAGACCTTCTCCATGCCCGGTTGGCGCATGGGCTTTGCCGTCGGCAACGAGCGGCTGATCTCGGCGCTGACGCGGGTGAAGTCCTACCTCGATTACGGCGCCTTCACGCCGATCCAGGTGGCGGCGGCACACGCGCTCAACGGCGACGGCGCCGACATCGCCGAGGTGCGCGACATCTACCACAAGCGCCGCGACGTGATGGTCGACGCCTTCGGCCGCGCCGGCTGGACCATTCCGGCACCGGCGGCATCGATGTTCGCCTGGGCGCCGATCCCGGAGCCGTTCAAGCATCTCGGCTCGCTCGAATTCTCCAAGCTGCTCATCGAACATGCCGACGTGGCCGTGGCGCCCGGTGTCGGCTTCGGCGAGCATGGCGACGAATTCGTGCGCGTTGCTCTGGTCGAGAACGAGCACAGGATCCGGCAGGCGGCGCGCAACATCAAGCGCTTCCTGTCGACCAGCGCCAAGCAGCCCAACAATGTCGTGCCGCTCTCCGCTCACCGGTAAGCTTGCCGCACGCAAATTCGATCTGACTTTGAGGGACGTCGCCGGACATGGCTGAAGCATTGCGTGTTGGAATTGCCGGCCTCGGCACGGTCGGTGCATCGGTGGCGCGCGTGCTGCGCGACAAAGCGGTGGAACTGACCCGCCAGTGCGGCCGTGACGTGATCGTCACCGCCGTCTCGGCGCGCGACCACAAGCGCGATCGGGGCGTCGATTTGAGCTCTGCAAAGTGGTTCGACGATCCGGTCAAGATGGCCCAGACCGCAGAAATCGACGTGTTCGTCGAACTGATCGGCGGCGACGAGGGCCCGGCGCGCTCATCGGTGAAGACGGCACTCGAAGCCGGCCGTCACGTCGTCACCGCCAACAAGGCGCTGCTGGCCAAGCATGGCGTGGCGCTGGCCGAGATCGCCGAGAAGAAGGGCGTGCTTCTCAATTACGAGGCGGCGGTGGCGGGCGGCATCCCCGTCATCAAGACGATGCGTGAGGCGATGGCCGGCAATTCGGTCACCCGCGTGTTCGGCATCCTCAACGGCACCTGTAACTACATCCTGACCCGCATGGAGGCCGAGGGCATCTCGTTCGATGCTTGCCTGAAGGACGCGCAGCGGCTGGGCTATGCCGAGGCTGATCCGACCTTCGACATCGAGGGCCACGACACGGCGCACAAGCTGTCGATCCTGACCAGCCTTGCCTTTGGCACCAGGATCGCCGCCAACGACATCTACATGGAAGGCATTTCCAACATCACCCAGGCCGACATCCGCGCGGCCGCCGATCTTGGCTACCGGATCAAGCTGCTGGGTGTCGCCCAGCGCACCGAGAGCGGCATCGAGCAGCGCGTGCATCCTACCATGGTGCCGACCGCATCGGTCATCGCGCAGGTGCATGGCGTCACCAATGCGGTGGCGATCGAGACCGACATTCTGGGCGAGCTGCTGCTGTCCGGCCCCGGTGCGGGCGGCAACGCCACCGCATCGGCCGTCATCGGCGACATCGCCGACATCGCCAAGAGCCGGCCAGGCTTCCAGCATGGTCCGGTCTTCGGCCGGCCGGCCAAGGAGCTGAAACCCTACAAGAAGGCGCAGATGCGCAGCCATGCCGGCGGTTATTTCATCCGGCTGACCGTGCACGACCGCATCGGCGTGTTCGCGGCAATCGCCAAGCGCATGGCCGACAATGACATCTCGCTGGAATCGATCGTCCAGCACGCAGTCAACGGCGAGGCGGCGGCACAGAAGACAGTGATCCTTGTCACCCACGAGACGACGGAGGCCGCCGTGCGCAAGGCGGTAGACGGCATCACCAAGGACGGACATCTGACCGACAAACCGCAGGTCATCCGCATCGAACGGGCAGGGTAGCTCTGTCCGACAGTCGCGCGGGAAATTCCGCAGGCATTGAGGTCCGGTCTGGAGGCAGGCAGCCGCCACAGACCGGAACGAATTCGCGTCGACGCCGTTCTCTTGGTCACCAACCAGAGGAACCGCTTCATGGCTGACACCAACAAATCCGACACCCCCGATATCGACGACATCCAGAAGACGCTGGAAAAGCAGATTGCCGAACTGCGCAGGGAGATCACCAAGATCAACAAGAGCATCTCGGCGCGAGGCGCGGAGATGCTCGATGACGCCAGCGAACAGGCGTCCGAGTTGTACGACACCGCGGCGAACCGCGCTTCGCGTACGGCGCAACAACTGCGCAGCCAGGCCCAGGCTGTTTCGGAAGTCGCGCGCGAGAATCCTGGTACGACGACAGCTTTGGTCGGCGTGATCGGCCTGCTCGGCTTTCTGGCCGGCTTCGCCATTGCTCAATCGACGAACGATACCTCCCGCCGCTGGTATTGACCGTAGCGCAATAGGGCCGGGCTTCCGGCCTTTTCTATTGTTTTCAGCAAATCACTTTTAAGGAGGACACCATGGCTTCATCAGCGTTGATCGGCATCCTGATCACATTCCTCGTCATCATCCTCGTTCTCTATCTGGTTCAACGCCTGCCGCTCGATGGCCGGATGAGACAGATAGTTCAGGTCATCGTCATCATCATCGGCATCATTTCGCTGCTCAAATACCTCGCGGTTTTTTAGGCCGCGAAGGCCGCCATTCTCACCGTTTTAAGACTGGCCCGGCGCGTGGCGATCGGGCCGGTCGTGTTTCAAGACGTAGTTTAATCGATTGATATTGTTGGATATTCGATAATATTCGTGGCAGGTCTTGCCGTTGTCATGCTCGTTTGACAAAACAGGCCCGCCTCCGGCGGGAGGCCGCATTGCCAACGAGGAAATTACCAGATGAATGTGGCCCAGAACATCGTCGCCGGCCTTGACCGGATACTCACCATGGAACTGGTGCGCGTCACCGAACGGGCCGCCGTCGCGGCCGCCAGGCTGCGTGGGCGCGGCGACGAAAAGGCGGCCGACCAGGTCGCCGTGGATGCCATGCGCCAGGAACTCAACCGGCTTTCCATCAGGGGCACGGTGGTGATCGGCGAGGGCGAGCGCGATGAAGCGCCGATGCTCTATATCGGCGAAGAAGTCGGCTCCGGCAAAGGTCCGGCGGTCGATATCGCGCTCGATCCGCTCGAAGGCACGACGATCTGCGCCAAGAACCTGCCCAATGCGCTCGCCGTCATCGCCATCGCCGAAAAGGGCAGCCTGCTGTTTGCGCCCGATGTCTACATGGACAAGATCGCCATCGGTCCGGGCTATGCGGACGGCGTCATCGATATCGATGCCTCACCGGCCGAAAACATCGCCAGCCTCGCCCGCGCCAAGGGCGTGGCTATTTCGGACATCACCACCTGTATCCTCGACCGGCCACGTCATGCCAAGCTGATCGATGCCGTGCGCGCCACGGGTGCCGCGATCCGGCTGATCGGCGACGGCGATGTCGCCGGCGTCATCCACACCACGGATCCGGAAGAAACCGGCATCGATATCTATCTCGGCACTGGCGGAGCACCCGAGGGCGTGCTGGCCGCCGCCGCGCTGCGCTGCACCGGCGGCCAGATGCAGGGCAGGCTGATCCTCGACACACCGGAAAAGGTTGCTCGCGCGGCAAAGATGGGTATTTCCAATCCGAAACGGGTCTATCGGACGGAGGACATGGCGCGCGGCGATGTGCTGTTTGCGGCCACCGGTGTCACCGACGGCAACATGCTGGCTGGCGTCAAGTTCGGCCACAATTACATCACCACCCACACCATCGTGCTGCGCTCGTCGTCGCGGACGGTGCGCGAGATCAAGGCACGCCATCAGGACCTGGATAAGTTCTGACGCTTGCTTGCGAAGCCACCTTGCAATTGTTAGCCATTCGGGCGCACCCGATATTGGCTGCAAGGATTTGACGATGAAACCGTTCGACTGGCACGCGGATCCGATCTCGCGCGCCACCGCCATCACGCAGTCTTATCGCAACACCCAGAATGTGCGTCGCTTTCTCATCCGGGAATGCAGCTACGCATTCAGCTTCGACCGGCCTTTCATGGCCTGGCTCAAGGACGGTGTGGAAAAGACGATGGGCGATGCGGCCGACGAATGGCTTCGGCGCCAGGCTGAAAAGCGGAAAGCGCAGTTTTCTTGACACTTCCCGGACGGCGCACACCGTGAATCGCTTGGCTTTGCCTGCCTTTGGCCTATAGAGCGTCGCATGAACGTGACACGATTTAAATCGTTGCCAATGCAGGTCGTCGCCCCAAAACCGCTGCGCACTTTTGGGCGACATGCACTATCGTGCGGCCAACGATGAGTTGGCAAAGCGTATGACCGGCGAAAAGCGCCTCTTCCTCGATGTCAGGCAGTCGGTATCAGGGGTTTCCTGGGAGCACCGGCTGACCGAGCGGCAGGACATGATCGCGCTCGCCATCGCGCAAGGCTACGGGGTACCCGATATCGTAGCACGGGTGCTTGCCGGCCGCGGCGTCACCGCCGAGCAGACCGAGCGGTTTCTCGATCCGACGATCCGCGATCTTCTGCCGGATCCGGCATCGCTGACCGACATGGACAGGGCGGCGGCCCGGATCGCCGCCGCGGTGATGGCCAGGGAAAAGGTGGCGATCTTCGGCGACTATGATGTCGACGGCGCCGCCTCGTCGGCCTTGCTGAAGCGGTTCCTCACGCATTTCTCGGTGCCGTCGGAAATCTACATCCCGGATCGTATTTTCGAGGGCTATGGCCCCAACCCCGACGCCATGCGCGAACTTGTTTCGCGTGGCGCGACACTGATCGTCACCGTCGATTGCGGCACCAACAGCGCCGCCTCCATCGATGCCGCCAATGAGGCCGGGGCCGATGTCGTGGTGCTCGACCACCACCAGGTCGGCGGTGCCTTGCCGGCGGCAATCGCTGTCGTCAATCCCAATCGCGACGACGACCTTTCCGGGCAGGGCCATCTCTGTGCCGCCGGCGTGGTCTTCCTCGCCCTTGTGCAGACGGCCAGGATCCTGCGTAGCCGCATGGCCGATGCTACGCCGCCGGACCTGCTTTCGCTGCTCGATATCGTGGCATTGGCCACCGTTTGTGATGTGGTGCCGCTGACCGGCGTCAACCGTGCCTTCGTGGTCAAGGGGCTGCAGATGGCGCGCCAGCAGAAGAACGAAGGGCTCGCGGCACTGGCACGGGTGTCGCGCATCGGCGAGCCGATCAGCACTTTCCATCTGGCCTATCTGATCGGCCCGCGCATCAATGCCGGCGGACGCATCGGCGATGCCGCACTTGGCAGCCGGTTGCTTGCGACCGACGACCCGGTCGAGGCGCGCACCATTGCCGAGACGCTCGACCGGCTCAACCAGGAACGGCAGCTGATGGAGCAGGAGATGCTGGCGGCGGCGCGCGCCGAGGCCGATGCGGAGCTCGCCGGCGGCAATGGCCCGGCGATCGTCGTCACCGCCAGCAACAGCTGGCATCCGGGCATCGTCGGTTTGCTCGCCTCACGGCTGAAGGATCATGCCCGCCGGCCGGCATTCGCCATCGCCTTCAACGCCAACGGCATCGGCACCGGCTCGGGCCGCTCGGTCTCGGGTTTCGACCTCGGCCGGCTGGTGCGCGAGGCGGCCATTGCCGGTCTGATCGTCAAGGGTGGCGGGCATGGCATGGCGGCGGGCATCACCGTCGAGCGGGCGAGGCTTGGTGAGCTCAGGGCGTTTTTCGAAGAGCGGGCGGCAGCCGACGTGTTTCGCCTGCAGGGCGAGGAAAGCCTGGCCATAGACGGTGCGCTTGCCGCTGAAGGCGCGACACTCAGCCTGCTCGACGCGCTGGAACAAGCCGGACCTTTCGGTGCCGGGCACGTGGCCCCTGTTTTCGCGTTGCCGCGCCACCGGTTGGCCGATGCGCGGCCGGTCGGCACCAATCACATCCGCGTCGAGCTGCAATCGGAAAGCGGCGGCCGGATCCAGGCGATCGCCTTTCGCGCCGTCGATACCGCGCTTGGCGAATTCCTGTTCAAGAACCGGGGCAAGACAATCCACGTCGCCGGTTCGCTCTCAGGGAATTACTGGAACGGCAACCGCACCGTTCAGTTTCGTATCACCGATGCGGCTCGTGCGTAGGTTTTGATCAGGCGAGAACTGTCTGCAGCCGGGTCAGTTCGCCGATCTGCGCCATCGTCGCCTGATAGCCGAGATTGATCGCCTCGTCGGCGCGGTGGAACTCGGTCAGGCCGATATGGCTGAGCTTCGGCTGCAGCGACATGTCGGGCGGGTCGCCGGCAAGCCTGGCGCGCGAAATGCGGTCCTGGATGATGTTGAAGGCCTCGACCATGACGCCGGTGATGCCGAGCCGGGTCTGATGCGACTGGTGTTCGGGATCGCCATGTCCGGCCCTCGGCGCGTCCTTTTCGACGACCAGTTCGCCTGCGCTGTGCTTGATGACGGCGGCACGGCCGAACAGGTCATAGTGAAGGTTGACCGCCACGACGAGCGGCTGCTCGTAGGCGCGGCAGACCGAAACCGGTACGGGGTTGACCAGAGCGCCGTCGACCAGCACGCGGCCGTTGCAATTCACCGGCTCGAACACGCCGGGAAGCGCATAAGAGGCGCGCATGGCGGTGATCAATGAGCCGCTCGACAGCCAGATTTCGTGGCCCGTGCGGATTTCGGAAGTGACCGCGACGAACGGCTTGGCAAGGTCCTCGAAACGAATGCCGGCCATGTGCTCGCGCAGCCTTGCATCGAGTTTCATGCCGCCGAACAGGCCGCTGCCGCGTAAATTGAGATCGAGCAGGCCGAAAATGCGGCGCTTGGTCAGGCTGCGGGCGAATTCTTCGAGCTCGTCCAGTTTGCCGGCGAGATAGCAGCCGCCGACCAGCGCGCCGATCGAGGTGCCGGCGATCATCGATACTTCGATGCCGGCTTCATCCAGCGCGCGCAGCACGCCGATATGCGCCCAGCCGCGGGCGCACCCGCCACCCAAGGCGAGCGAAATGCCTGTTTTCTTTTGGGAGTTCGTTTCGGACGCGCCGCCTGACGAGGACAGGCCGTTGGCCTCCCTGACATCTGGTCTGTTACGCAATGACGCCCACTCGAGCATCATAATCTCCCTTGTCCCACGGCTACTATACGAGCGGGGCGTATCGAAATGATGAATCTGTGTCGTCGGTGTCAGGCAGAAGGTTCAAGCTGTTGGTTTCCGATACGTGTTTTCCGCATCGAACAGCGGCTTGCTGCCGTCGATGGCAAGCGTCCCTTTGCCGTCGACCAGCCCCACCGTCCGATAAAAGCATGAACGCCGGCCAGTGTGACAGGTTGCGTCGTGGCCCAACACTTTGACGCGCAACCATATGGCATCCTGGTCACAATCCGTGAGCATCTCGACGACATGCTGAAAATTGCCTGATGTTTCGCCCTTTTTCCAAAGCGCGCTGCGCGAGCGCGACCAGTAGTGGGCGATGCCGGTCTCAAGCGTCAGCGCCAGTGCTTGCGCGTTCATATGCGCAACCATCAACAGCATGCCGTCCGCGGCGTCTGTCACGACGACCGTGACCAGCCCGGCTGCATCGAAGCGCGGCGAAAACACCGCGCCTTCCTCGAGAGCCTTCTTGTCCGACGGAGCTTTTGGAAATTCCAGTGCCGACATCGCCGGTCCTTATTTTGATGGCCGGCGAGGGCCGATCAGACCCCGCCGCCGCGCACCATGGTGACGAAACGGACCTGCTCTTCGGGCGTGTCCTTGAAAACGCCGGTGAAGGTCGAGGTCAGCGTGGTTGATCCCTGCTTGCGGATGCCGCGCATGGCCATGCACATGTGCTCGGCCTCGATCATGACGGCGACGCCGCGCGGATTGAGCACGTCCTGGATGACGCCGGCGATCTGCGCCGTCAGCGCCTCCTGGGTTTGCAGGCGGTGGGCGAAGATATCGACGACACGCGCGATCTTGGACAGGCCGACGACCTTGCCGTCCGGAAGATACCCGACATGCGCCTTGCCGATGATCGGCACCATGTGGTGCTCGCAATGCGAATGGAATGTTATGTCCTTGACGATGACCAGGTCATCGTAGCCGGCGACCTCCTCGAAGGTGCGGCCGAGCTCGTCGGCCGGGCACATGTCGTAACCACCGAACATTTCGCGAAAGGCCTTTGCCACCCGCTTCGGCGTGTCGACCAACCCTTCGCGGTCCGGATTGTCGCCGGTCCAGCGCAAAAGTGTGCGCACGGCGGCTTCGACTTCGGCTTCGCTTGGCCGGTCGGTGACCGGCTTTTCCATATAGGCTGACTGTGGCATGAGCTTCTTGATGACGGCATCCATAAAGGCGTCTCCCGTAGTCCCTCTCGGCGGAGGAACGAGTTGAACGGACCACGACCTTTCGGTGTCGGAAACTCGCCCCGTTTCCAGCCCCGTAAGCGGCGTGAACTTCCCGGCAAGGACATTGGCTTTCGTCGTTCTTGTCGATACCGGACTGCCAGCATTATATAAGGTCATAGCGAGCGAAAGGAAGACACGACAGCGGCAATCGCTGTTCGCTTGGCGGCGACGGATTGGAAAATTATGATAAACGACGTCTACAACGCGAAAATTCTCGGTTTTGCCGGAAACATCGCCCGCATCGGCCGTCTCGATCATCCTGACGCGACCGCCAAGGCGCACTCCAAGCTATGCGGTTCGACCGTCACCGTCGACCTCAAGATGCAGGACGGCGTCGTCACGGACTTTGCCCATGACGTGAAGGCCTGCGCGCTCGGCCAGGCGTCGTCATCGATCATGGCGCAGCATGTCGTCGGCGCGAGTGCCGAGGAATTGCGCGCGGTGCGCGACTCCATGCTGAAGATGCTCAAGGAAAATGGCGCCCCGCCGGACGGCCGCTTTGCGGATCTCAGATATTTGGAGCCGGTGCGCGACTACAAGGCGCGGCACGCTTCGACCATGCTGACTTTCGATGCCGTGGTCGACGCGATCGGCCAGATCGAGAAGAAGCGCGCCGAAGAAGCGGCCTGACCTTGGGATTTGGCCGTCCACGGTGCGCAGGCTTCGCGCAGGCGCCCAAATCTTTGCTGCCACTGCTTGGCATTTGGCTGGACAGGAACCGGGCCAGAAGGGTTTAAACCTGCGCTTCCAGCGCCCGCCTGCTTTCGGCAAATTCACTTCTGAGCCAGTCGGCGAACGCGGCGGCCGGCTCCGAGAGGTCGTGCAGGTTTCTGGCCACCAGCCAATAGGCGCCGGATGCGACGTCGATGTCGAACGGCTTGACCAGCGCGCCGGATGCGATTTCCCCGCCGATCTGCAACAGATCGCCCAATGCCACGCCATGTCCGAGCAAGGCGGCCTGCTTTGAAAGCGACGCATCCGCCAGCATCGGCCCGCGCGCGGGCACGGCGTCGGCGGGCACGCCGGCCGCTTCGAACCAGCGCACCCAGCCCTGGCGATTCTCCTCGTGCAAAAGCGTGTAGCGGCCAAGATCGATTGGCTTCCTGAGGGCAGGGCCAGAAGCAAGCAGCGCCGGCGACAGGACCGGCGAATCGACCGTCGAGGCAAGCCGCTCGGCCTGGCTGCGCGGCCACGAGTCGGCATGCGCGCTGAAGCGCAAGGCAAGCTCCGGCTGATCGCTGCGGAACTCGATCAGCCTTGGATCGACCTCGAGAGAGACGTCGATGTCGGGCCGCAATTGGCGAAAGCGGTTGAGCCGGGGCACCAGCCACACGGAGGCAAGCGACGGCTCGACACTGACACGGACCACGGACTGCGCCGGTGTCGCCACCAGATCGCCAAGCAAGGTATCGATGGCGTCGAAACTTCTGACAAGCTGATCCAGCAGACGCCGGCCGGTGTCGGTCAGTTCGACTCGTCGATGGTGACGTTCGAACAAGGGTCGATGCAGGAAGATTTCGAGCTCGCGGATCTGCCGGCTGATCGCCGCCTGCGAGACGAAAAGCTCCTCGGCGGCCCGGCTGAAGCTCAGATGCCGGCCCGCCGCCTCGAAGCTCCTCAATGCCGTCAGCGGCAGGCGCCCACGCTTCATTTCGCATAACCCAGGATTATCCGAAGTGGAAATTATACTCGTTTGAAGGCGAAGGCCAGCGGCGGTCTAATCCATGTCAAAGGAGACCGACCATGATCCAGTTGCTGAGCATTTTTTGCGATGTCATGCGGATCGTGACGTTTCAATGGCGTGACGAAAAGCAGCATTCAAAGCGCCGCGAGGGGCCGGCCAGTCGTGGCCGCTGGGCGCCGTCGGCTGACAGGCAGCCGTTTCGCCGTTCCCGTCCGTGATGGCGGGGCGCGCAAGGAGCGGGGATTGCGTTCTCCGGCGGAAGTCCACATCTATCGCCTGGGAAACGCGATACGGAGACTGTGGTGCGCGACCAGCATGGGCATGCGCATATAGACGGGTCGCAAAAACGCGGCCGCAACTGGCCCGGCCCCTGGCGCAAGACGCCAGGCCGTCTCCTCGGCACGTCGCTCGTGCGCCTCTACCAGCTGACGCTGTCGGGCTTTGTCGGCAATTCCTGCCGGCATCTGCCGACCTGTTCGGAATATGCGCATGAGGCGATCGCCCGCCATGGTCTGTGGGCCGGCGGCTGGATGGGATTCTTCCGCGTGCTGCGCTGCGGGCCATTCGGCACGCATGGCATAGACCTCGTGCCGGAGGCGCTTGCGGATCGCTATCTCTGGTTCATGCCCTGGCGGTACTGGCGGATCGGCAGCAAGCGCGACAAAGCGCAGGAATGATGGCCGGGGGGAGAGCAGGTTTACGATCCGGTAGGGTTAACAACAGCCTGCACAAAGACTGCGCATTTGAGACAAAATCGAGACAAGAGACCCCGCTAAGCCGCTCGCGAACCCCCTTCTGGAGCGAGCAGAAAATGCGCAATTTCGACCGTCTTCCCTTCATCTTTGCCGGGATCCTGTTCCTGCTCGCCTGGCTGCTGGGATTTCCGCTGCGCGCGCAATCGGCGCCGCTGGGGGATTTGCAGTGCACGGTGATCGCCGATGCGGCGAGCGGCAAGACGCTTTACCAGAACGGAGTGTGCGACCAGCGGTTCAGCCCGGCCTCGACGTTCAAGGTGCCGCTGTCGCTGATCGGCTATGACAGCGGGATCCTGAGCGACGAGCATACGCCGGCGTGGGACTACAAGCCGGAGTTCAAGGCGGTGAAGCGGGACCAGAAGACCGTCGATCCGGTGATCTGGGAACGGGATTCGATCGTCTGGTTCTCCCGTGAAATCACCAGTCGGCTCGGGCCGGAAAAATTGGCTGGCTATGTCTCCAAATTCGGCTACGGCAATGCCGATGTTTCCGGCAATCCCGGCAAGAATGATGGTTTGACCCAATCCTGGATAAACTCCTCGCTCAAGATCACGCCGGTCGAGCAGGTCGATTTCCTGCGCAAGCTGCTGGCCCGCAAGCTGCCTGTCTCGGCCAGGGCCTACGACATGACATCAGCCATCATCCCGACCTTCCAGGCCGGAGGCTGGACGGTGCAGGGCAAGACCGGAAGCACCAGGCTGCGCAACGATGCCGACAAGGTTCAGGATAAGCGCTCGCTTGGGTGGTTCGTCGGCTGGGCGAACAAGGATGGCCGCCAGATCGTCTTTGCGCGCCTTGTCGTCGACACCGATCGGACCGATATGCCCAAAGGCCTCAAGACCCGGGCCGCGTTCCTGAAGGACCTGCCGCTGCTCATCAAATGAAGTCTGACATTTGAGCCGGGCTTTACGGCGGCGGAATCTGTCCATAAAAGACAGCCGCTGCCGGACGCATACGGCCTACTCTTTGCATGTCGTAACCCCAAAACCGTCCACACACTTTTGGGCGACATGCATTTCAACCACCCGCGCTCGTTTGCGGGACTGGATAGGAGATATACATGCTGAATTCCGTTTCCCTGACATTTCCCGATGGCTCCGTCCGCGAATACGACGCGGCGATGACCGGTGCGGGCCTCGCCGAATCGATCTCAAAATCGCTGGCCAAGAAGGCGGTCGCCTATGCGATCGACGGCACCGTCCGCGATCTCAGCGATCCGCTAGGCAAATCCGGCAAGGTCGAGATCGTCACCCGCGACGACCCGCGCGCACTCGAACTGATCCGTCACGACGCCGCACATGTGTTGGCGGAAGCCGTGCAGGAATTGTGGCCGGGAACGCAGGTGACCATCGGGCCGGTGATCGAGAACGGGTTTTACTACGACTTCGCCCGCAACGAGCCGTTCACGCCTGACGATTTTCCCGTGATCGAGAAGAAGATGCGCGAGATCATTTCGCGCAACAAGCCGTTCACCAAGGAAGTCTGGTCGCGCGACAAGGCGAAGAAAGTGTTTGCCGACAAGGGCGAGCGCTACAAGCTGGAGCTGATCGACGCCATTCCCGAGGATCAGGATCTCAAGATCTACGCGCAGGGCGACTGGTTCGACCTTTGCCGTGGCCCGCACATGGCCTCGACGGGGCAGATCGGCAACGCCTTCAAACTGATGAAGGTGGCCGGCGCCTATTGGCGCGGCGATTCGAACAATCCGATGCTGACCCGCATCTACGGCACGGCCTGGGCTGATCAGGCGCAGCTCGAAGCCTATCAGACGATGCTGGAGGAGGCCGAGAAGCGCGACCACAGGAAGATCGGCCGCGAGATGGACCTGTTCCATTTCCAGGAAGAGGGGCCTGGCGTCGTCTTTTGGCACGCCAAGGGCTGGAAGATGTTCCAGAACCTGGTCAACTACATGCGCCGCCGCCTCGACGAGCAGGGCTATCAGGAGGTCAACGCGCCGCAGGTTCTCGACAAGAGCCTGTGGGAGACGTCAGGCCATTGGGGATGGTATCGCGACGCCATGTTCAAGGTGACGGTGGCCGGCGACGATACCGATGACGACCGGGTTTTCGCTCTGAAGCCGATGAACTGCCCGGGCCATGTGCAGATTTTCAAGCATGGGTTGAAGTCTTATCGCGATCTGCCTGTCAAACTTGCGGAATTCGGCAACGTCCACCGTTACGAACCATCCGGCGCGCTGCACGGGCTGATGCGCGTGCGCGGTTTTACGCAAGACGATGCGCACATCTTCTGCACCGAGGAGCAATTGGCGGCGGAATGCCTGCGCATCAACGATCTGATCCTGTCGACCTATGCTGATTTCGGTTTCGACGAAATCAGCGTCAAGCTCTCGACGCGGCCGGACAAACGCGTCGGTACCGACGAGGCGTGGGATCACGCCGAGGCGATCATGGGCGGCGTGCTGGAGACGATCAGGACACGGTCCGGCAATCGCATCAAGACCTCGATCAATCCGGGTGAGGGCGCCTTCTACGGGCCGAAATTCGAATATGTGCTGAAGGATGCCATCGGCCGCGAATGGCAGTGCGGCACGACGCAGGTCGATTTCAACCTGCCGGAGCGGTTTGGCGCCTTCTACATCGGCTCGGATTCCGAGAAGAAGCAGCCTGTCATGGTTCACCGCGCCATCTGCGGCTCGATGGAGCGCTTCCTCGGCATCCTGATCGAGAACTATTCCGGCCATTTCCCGCTGTGGTTCGCGCCGCTGCAGGTGGTGGTGGCGACGATCACGTCGGATGCCGACGACTATGCGACCGAGGTGGTGGCAAAGCTCAAGGCCGCTGGGCTGTTGGCGGAAGCGGATCTGCGCAACGAGAAGATCAACTACAAGGTCCGCGAGCACAGCCTGGCCAAGGTTCCGGTCATCCTCGTCTGCGGCAAGCGCGAAGCGGAAGAGCAGACGGTCAACATGCGCCGACTGGGCTCGCGCGACCAGGAATCGCTTGGCCTTGACCAGGCGATCGCGCGACTGACCGAGGAAGCTGTTACACCCGACCGCCGGCGCAAACGCGCGGCCTGATTGGCATAATTTCGACCAATGGCGGTGGAGCGATCCACCGCCATTTTCATATCCCTGTCACGCCGACCTTGTAACGAGCCCCTATGCTCAAGTTGAAATTGCGCGAACGACCCTTTCCCGAGCTTTCCTATGCCAATCCGCGCCAGCCGGCGCTGACGCGCTGGTTCATACATTCGGTCGAAGGCTTGTCGGGCCGCGACCGCTACACAGCACTCTATGATTTCTGGCGCCGCCAGATCGTGCCGACCGGCGAACGCGTGTTCAGCCGCATGCTCGACCTGATCGACGTGCGGGTGCGGACCGCTGATCAGTGGCCGCCCGCGCAATTGCCGGACACGCCGCTGGTGATCGTCGCCAATCATCCGTTCGGCATCGGTGACGGTATCGCCGTGCTGTCGCTGGCCGAGCAGCTCGGCCGTCCGTTCCGGGTGATGATCCACAAGGATCTGCTCAAGATCCGCGAGATGGAGCCTTATTCGCTGCCGATCGACTTTTCGGAGACCAAGGATGCGCTGAAGAACAACATGGCCGTGCGCCATGAAGCGGTGCGACTGTTGAAAGAGGGCGTCACCATCGTGGTATTTCCGGCCGGCGGTGTCGCCACCGCGCCAAAGGGTTTTGGCCGGGCGCGCGATCTGCCGTGGAAGATGTTTCCGGCCCGCCTCGTCCAGGACGCCAGGGCGTCGGTCATCCCGATGCATTTTTCCGGGCAGAACGGCAGGCTGTTCCATCTTGTCAGCGGGCCGATGAACATGGCCGAGCGCGACGGCCGGGTGGCCAAGTTCGTCGGCAAGGCCTCGCTGACGCTGCGCACATCGCTGCTCATCCACGAATTCGCGCGGCTGTCGGGCAAGGCGATCGACGTGCGCGTCGGCGATGTGCTGAGCTGGAGCGAACTGGAGCCGTTGCGCGACCGCAAGGCCTTGCTCGACCGCCTCTATCGCGGCGTGTTCGACCTGGCGCCAGCTTTGCCACGCCGCCGGATCCCGTTCCTGCCGGCGCGGACCGAGCTGGCGGCTTGATCCTTAAAACGAAGGTTAATCCGCGCCTTCTTCAGGGTCCATCGCCGCGGCCTCGGTGGCCAGAACCTCGATTTCCTGGTTCTGCCCGGCCACGACCGTAAAATCCTTCTGGTAGATGCGGTCGCGGTTCTTGGCGATGATGGTGTAGTCGCCCTCGGCCAGCACCATCGAGGCGAAAGCGCCGACGGTTTCCTTGATCGGATCGCCGGACTCGTTGAGCAGTGACCAGGACGTGTCGGCGATCGCCTCGCCACCGGTTTCGCGCACCAACTTCATCGTGATCTCGGCGGCGTGATGCTCGACGGTGGCTTCGGTCAGCTTGCCGGCCTCGACGCGGATGTCGGAGCGAATGACCGCATTGACCGCGCCATAGGTCGAGACGACATGGTAGATGCCGGCGTTGAGCCGCACGACGCTGTTGGGCTCGACATCGGGAATGATCAGCGCGCGGTCGCCATTGGCCTCGGCAGTGCCCTCGTAGATCGAAAAGCGCAGCTTCTTCGGTGGAATGCGCACGCCGCCGGACAGCACGGCGTCGAGCTTGAGGCCGCCGGCATCGAGCACGAGGCTTTCGCGCTTGGCGTCCTTGCCGACAGTGATGCGTTTGGTGGCGCCGGCCCGGCCGTAGGAGGCGTGAACCAGATAGCTGCCGGGTTCGAGTTGAAAGACGGCGGTGCCGCCATGCGAGGAGGCGACCATCGGCAATTTGCCGTTGACGGCTTCCGGCTTGAAGACCCGCCAGACGATGCCGCGCGTGATGTCGGAACCCTTGTCGGTCAACTGGGCAGAGAGTGTGATGGCACCGCCGCCGCTCAGCGCCAGTGACGTCTCGCCTTTCGGCGTCGCGTAGCTCGAAATTCCCGGAAGCTTCAGGTCGCTGACACCGTCGACATTCTGCGCCATGGCGAACGAAACCGGCGCCATGAACAGCAGGGCGCCGAGCCAGATCAGGAAAAGACGGACAGTCCCCTCAAACATGCCTTGCGTTGAAGCCCATGGCGGTGGCAATTTCAAGGCTTAAGAGTCCGACCGATACGACTCTTCCGTCCGGCGTATCCCGCGCCAATGCCCGAGCCGCCCGAATCCCCGATGGTGCGCTTCAGCTCAAAACAGAATGTCCAGGAGACTTGCGCCCATGGCGTCGCCGATTATCGACTTCCTGCTGACCCGAAACTCCGCACCGATTCCAGATCTGAAGGAGCCGGCGCCGAGCGATGCGGAGATCGCGACAATGATCACTGCTGCCTCCCGGGTGCCCGATCATGGCCGGTTGGAGCCCTGGCGCTTCATCCTCTACCGTGGCGACGCCCGCGTCGAGATCGGCAGGCAACTGGCAGCACTTGCCGAGCAGCGGGAGGGCCCATTGACGGAGGGCCGCCGCAATCAGGAACTGGCGCGGTTCTCGCGCGCACCGCTGGTGATCGGCGTCGTATCTGTCCCCAGGGAGAATCCAAAAATCCCGCAATGGGAAATGTTCCTGTCGGGCGGCATGGCGGCGATGAACCTGATGATATCAGCCAACGCGCTGGGCTTTGGCACCAACATGATCAGCAACTGGTATTCGGATGTGCCGGAGGGCAGGGCACTGCTGGGGCTGGCGCCGCAGGAGCGGGTCATCGGCTTCATCCATATCGGCTCCTATGCCGGCCCGGCGCCGGAGCGGCCCCGGCCCGATCCGGCAAAGCTGTACAGTGACTATTCGGGGCCGTGGGTCGGCTGAATGTTCTACGAGCCTTCAAAGGGCCACGGCCTGCCGCACGACCCTTCGAAGGCGATCGTGGCGCCGCGTCCGATCGGCTGGATTTCGACACTGAACAGGGCTGGTGAGATCAACCTCGCGCCATATTCCTTCTTCAATGCCGTTTCGACGCGGCCTTTCATCGTCTGGTTCTCCTCCGAAGGCGAGAAGGACAGCGCCTCCTTCGCCCAGGAAACCGGCGAGTTCGTCGCCAATCTGGTCAGCCGCGATCTCGCGGAGAAGATGAACCGCACGTCAGTCAATGCTCCGCGCGGCGTCAATGAGTTCGTCTATGCCGATCTTGCCATGGCGCCGTCGCGGCTGGTCGCCCCGCCGCGCGTGGCGGCAGCGCCGGCCGCGCTCGAATGCCGGGTGACTGAAGTTTTTCGGCCAAAGGCCCTGGACGGGTCGCCGACAAGTGCCGTCATCGTCGCCGGTGAAGTGGTCGGCGTGCATATCGACGACGCCTTCCTGACGGACGGCCTGTTCGACATCACCAAGGCCGGCAATGTCGCTCGTCTCGGCTATATGGACTATGCCAGCGTCGACGAGGTGTTTTCGATGCGCCGGCCACGCTGGGACAAGGACTAGATACCAAGGCTCGGCCAGTTACCGCGCCTTGCCGGCACTCGTTCGCCGCCTGGCGGTCATGACGGTGCGCACATAGCCGGGCTCGCCGATCCGAATGCTTCCATCGGGCAGGCCCAGTATGCGGTCGAGGGCGATCTCGTAGAGCCTGACGCGTTTCTCCAGGACTTCGATCGCGGCCTCCATGTCGGCGTCGCTGCCGCCGGCAATGGCCTTGGCCACGACATCACGCGTGGCCATGCCGAATTGCATGACGATGTCGGCGACACCTTCCGGATCGAAGGTCCTGAAAGTGCCGTCTTCGATTCCTTGCCTGATGACCTTGACCAGCAGCGGTGAAAACGACGCGCTGGCGGCCAGATTGATACGGTGGAAAAGCACCAGATTCTCAGGCCGGAACATCGTCTCGAAAAGAGCCCAAGCTTCCGGCACGGTTTCGATCTTGGCCCGCCGCGACTGGCTGAGCAGGCCATTCAGGCGGCCAAGCGGGTCGAGGCCGGGATCGTGGAGTATGTCCTGGACCCCAGCCAGTGCCTGTCTTGCAAAGCGATCGGCCAATGCCTCCAGGAGAGCCTCCTTGGAGGGGAAGTAATGATAGAAAGCACCCTTCGAGATGCCGGCGGACGCAATCACGTCATTGAGGCTCGCTTTGTCATAGCCCTGGGTCAGGAACAGGGTCTGGGCATGATCCAGAAGTTCTTCTCGCCTGAGTTCTGGATGCTTGATGACACGGGGCATGACGAACTTTCTGCACGTGATGGCTGCTCCCGTCCAGTCCCGACGTCGGCAGCCAGGGCAACGAATTTCGGGTTAACGGGTCCCTTCGGAGCCTCCGCCTGCGCGTTGGCTGACGGAGCATCAAACGAAAAACCCGCCTGTGCGGCGGGTCACTGGCGCAAATCAGCACCATGGGCAAAAATGTACCATAGCTGAGATCACCGAGTCAAGAAAAAATTCCTATCACGGAGGCTGCCCGGCAAAAGCGGCCAACACAACCGACTGCTGCAAGCCTTTTGTTAAGCTGGAGTTCGGAGCCTCGGGTCGAAGGTTCGCTTGAACTATAGACCAGTGGTCTGTATGGTAGACCAATGGTCTAAAATATCAATCATCAGCGGATATCAAGGCAGGTCGATCATGATCGCGAAATTGGTTCTTCAGACATTCGTCTGGTTCGTCGCTATGGGCGCCTTGCTCTTCCTGTCGGCCGGCACGCTGCATTGGCCGGGGGCCTGGGTCTATCTGGTGGGGATGGTGGGCCTCAGTCTCACCTTGGGCGTGGCGCTGGCGAGGCGCGATCCCGGTCTGATGAATGAGCGGCTGAGCTCTCCCATCCAGAAGAATCAGGACGCGGCCGACAAGGTGCTGCTGTCCATACTTCTGCTCGCCATCTTTGGTTCTCAGATATTCATGGGATTCGACGTTCGTTTCGGCTGGTCGGCGGTTCCCGTCTGGGTGCAGGTGGTCGGCGCACTGGTCCTGCTGCTCGGAATCTGGATCTGCTATCTGACGATGCTGGAGAACAGTTTTGCGGCGCCCGTGGTCAAGATCCAGGACGAACGCGGACAACGTGTGATCTCCACCGGGCCTTACAGCTACGTTCGCCATCCGATGTATGCCGGCGCCATCCTCTTCTTCGCCGGCACGGCACTTCTGCTTGGTTCCTGGTGGGGGCTGGCGTCGGTGCTCGTGCTCGTCGTTCTCTTGGCCATCCGCACCTTCATCGAAGAGAAAACGCTTCGCGCCGGTCTGCGCGGCTATGACGACTATGTGGCCCGGGTCCGTTACCGCCTGATTCCATTGGTTTGGTAGCAGGCGCTCAGGCGGAAACACCTGCCGCCTTTGCCCGCGCCAGAAGCCGCTCGGCCAGCCGCAGGTGCGGGCGGTCGAACATCTTGCCGTCGATAGCGACGACGCCGGGGCTTCCCGCTGCCGCGAACGCAGCAACGATTGCCGCCGATTGTCTCACCGCCTCGGCCGACGGCGTGAAGGCTGCGTTGATGACCGGCACCTGATCGGGGTGGATCGCCATCTTGCCGGTGAAGCCATCGCGTTCGGCCTCGGCGCACTCCGCGGCGAAGGCCGCCATGTCGCGAAAATTCGGGAAGACGGTGTCGATCGCCGCGACCTCCGCCGCACCGGCGGCGAGTATGGTCATGGTGCGAGCGTGACGGAACACGTCCGTGTAGCGGCCATGCTCGTCGCGGGCGCTGCGCGCGCCGAGCGCCGCCGACAGGTCTTCCGCGCCCCAGGTGAGCCCGGCAAGCCGCGCGCTGGTCCCGGCATAGGTTGCCGCCGCCAGCACGCCTGCCGGCGTTTCGGTGATGATCGGCAGGATCTTGATCGCGCCGTCGGCCAGGCCTTTTTCGGCCTCGCGCACCCTGAGTTTTGCCGACAGGTGCTGCACATCCTGGCCGCCGTTCGACTTGGGCAGCATGATGCCGTCGGGTTTCGCCGGAACCAGCGCCGCCAGATCGTCATCCGTCAGCCCGGTCGCGAGGTCATTGACCCTGACATAGATGGCGGAAGTCGTTTGTGCCCTGCGTTCCAGGATGAAGCGCGCCGCTACGCCGCGCGCCAGCGCCTTGTTGTGCGGCGCCACGGAATCCTCGAGGTCGACGATGACCACGTCGGCGCCGGCACCAAAACCCCTTTCCAGCTTCCTCTCGGAATCACCGGGGACGAACAGCAGCGAGCGCATGATCAGGCCGCCTTCTTCAGCATCATCGCTTGCCTGGTGCATTTGGCGACGAGATCGCCATGCTGGTTGTAGGCGCGATGCTCGAATTCGACGATGCCGCGATCGGGCTTCGACCTGGACTCGCGCACCGAAATGACTGTCGTCTCGACGCGAACGGTATCGCCATGGAAGACCGGATGTGGAAACACGGTTTCCTTCATGCCGAGATTGGCCACCGTGGTGCCGACGGTGATGTCATTGACCGAAATGCCGATCATCAGCCCGAGCGTGAACAGCGAATTGACCAGCGGCTTGCCCCATTCGCTCCTGGCGGCGAAATCGAAGTCGATGTGCAGCGGCTGCGGGTTCAGCGTCATCACCGAAAACAGCATGTTGTCGCTTTCGGTAACGGTCTTGCGCAGCGTGTGCTGGAAGACATGGCCGACGACGAACTCTTCGAGATAAAGTCCGGCCATTTCTTTCTCCTCAGGTGCTTGACGGTTGATAGGCGCTGCAAATCAGCCTCGCAAGCCAGTTAATGAACATGGTGAACGGTTCGTAAACCAATTCTGCCTACGGTCGTCAGTGGGGTCGGAACCTTCCGGCAAGGGGCGTAAGCAGGCGGGCATGGTTGTTGTTTCGCATTTCCTGAAGTGGATCTACACGGCCAAGGTGTCGGAGCGCGCCGCGGCGGCGAGCGCTCTGGCCCGAGCCTACATCAATTCCGAATTGCCCTTCGAGGACCGCTGCGCCGCAGAGGCGGCGCTGACACTGTTGCTCGACGATGCCTCGTCAAAGGTGCGGCTGGCGATGGCCGAGGCGCTGTCGATGAGCCAACACGCGCCAATGCAGATCATCAGCGTGCTGGCCTCCGACCAGCCGGAAGTCGCCGGCGTGGTGCTGGCGCGCTCGCCGCTGCTCACCGACGCCGACCTGATCAACCGCGTGGCTTCGAGTCCGAAGGCGACGCAAAAACTGATCGCAGACCGGCCGCTCGTCTCGATGGCGCTGTCAGCGGCCATCGCCGAGATCGGCGAGGCGGACGCCTGCGCCGTGCTGCTCGCCAACAGCGGCGCCGACATCGCCTCGCTCAGCTTCCGCCGCATGGCCGAACGGCATGGGCACCTGCCGCTGGTGCGCGAGGCGCTGATATCGGATGTCAGGCTGCCGGCCGACTGCCGGCATATGCTGCTCGTCAAGCTTGGCGAAATGCTGAAAACGTCGCCACTGGTGATGGCGATGATGGGCGCGGCGCGAGCCGACCGCGTCATGCGCGACGCCTGCGTCAAGGCTTCGGTGACGCTGATCGAAGGCACGCGCACGGAAGAACATGCGGCCCTGATCGAGCATCTCAGGCTGCGTGGCGACCTCACCGCGAGCTTCCTCATCCGCACCATCGCGCATGGCAAGGTCGATTTCTTCGGCTCGGCACTGGTTGCGCTCAGCCAGCAGTCCGAACAACGTGTGAGGGCGCTGCTGGCCGGCGGGCACGACGTGGCCTTGCAGGCATTGTTCCGCAGCGCCGGGCTCGCCGGCGCCACGCACGCCATCATCCTGCGTGCGCTGAAGATCTGGCGCGAGGTCGCCAACGGCAAGCGCGTCGCCGGTGTGCAGGAGGTAAGCTGGCTGATGCTCAAGGAAGTGGGCGGTCAATCCGCCGAGGGTAATCTCGCCGCCTTGGTCAAGTCGATCCATCTCGACGCGCTGCGCGAAAACGCACGCGGCCACGCGCTGGCGATCGCCGCGGCCTAGCCCCTATCCCTGGCAAAAAAATCCGGAAAATCCTCCATCGCGGCGGCGATGATGCGCAGCGATGCCGCGATCTGCAGCAATTCCCCGGTACCGTTTCGCTGGGCAATACCAGCCGCATATTGCCGGGCGACGGTGACGGTGGATGTCTGCGGATCGCCGGGGGCGCGGAAGAGCAGTTCGCGCGCCAGCCCTCTCAGGAAGTTGGCGATCGAAAGCGCGGTCTCGGATGGGATGGCATGGCTTTGGCTCGCATCGCGCAGCCGAAGGACCTCCAGGCCGACGGTGACGGCGGCGACGCCGCCGCCCAGAACCGCATCGCCTTTCTGACCGGCATTCTGCACCAGCGGCATCAATTGGTTGATGCGGTCGTAGGCGAGGCTCTCGAAGGCCGACCGCCTCGGCACCCGCTCATGCAGGCAAAGCCGCGCCAGATCCTCACGCATGGCGCGCACGATGCGGTTGGCCGCGAGCCAAGGATCGGCCGGCAGCACGACGATGAAGACACCGATCGCCAGCAGGATGCCGACCAGGATCGACGCCGAACCGGCGAAGAAGGGTCCGGGATCGTAGGTCATCGCCTGGTGTGGACTGAGGAAGGCGAGAAAGTTGATGGCGAAAGCCGTCGCCACGCCGACATAACGTGGATTGGCCATGGCCAGCGCCGTCGGCACCAGGATCGGCACGACAAACAGCATGAACCAGCCGAAGCCGGGCAGGGCAGGCAATGCGATCTGGCCGACGAGAAAGGCAAACGGCAGCGCCAGAAGCGTTCCCTTGAAGAAACCCCAGGCGACCTGCACTGGGTCGGGGCGAGCAGCAAACAGGCTCGACACGACGGCAACGAGAATGACCGTGCCGGCGGCTTCCGACCATTTCGTCGTCAACCAGAAGGCCGCGACCAGCAGCGTCGCAAGGGCAGCGCGCACCGCGTTGCGCGATGCGCCGGCGTAATCGCGATGCACCACCAGCGCAGGCTGCCTGCTGCCCCTGGCCGGGCGCGTGGCAGGCGCACGCAGGGCATCGAGGCCGCGCAGCACCTGCTTGAGCGCATCGGCGAAATCGGCGGCAATGGTCAGGCGGGTGATCGTGCCGACCCTGTCGTCGCCTTGGTCGGTCGAGGCATCGGGCATTTGCCGGGCCTTGGCCGAGATGGTGTCGAGCCGCGCCACCCAAGGCGTGGTGTCGTCCAGCGCGCCGGGCTTCGCGGCCATTTCACCGACAAGGGCCTGCAACTCCGAACGCACCGGAATGAGCGCCGCATTCTTCGGAGCGGCATGCGAATGCAACGCACGTGCCGCCGACAGCGCCGAGAGCAGTTGTCCGATCGTGCGCCGGACCGGATGCGCGCGCGGCGCGAAGCTCGGCGCCTCGAGCCTGGCATAGGCGCGCATCTCGCCGAGCGTCTGGGTATCCGTGACCAGCTTTCGGTGCAGCGCGGACAGCGTTGCCGGGTCGCCGCCGGAGAACGCACCGCCGGCATAGGTGGCAAGATCGAGGATGCAGCGTTTCAGGCGCGAGACGATGGCGTCGCTGGCCAGTTTTGGCAGGATCAGCCGGCTGGTCAGGCCGGCGCAGACGATGCCGAGCACGATCTCGGCACAGCGCGCGACAGCGAGGTCGACGACGAGATGCGGCTGTCCGAAAGCGGGCAGGCCTATGATCATTGCGGTGTAGCCGGCAAGCGCAGCGCCATAGGCTTCCGGATTGCGCAGCAGCGACGAGACGAAGGTGCAGATGCCGAGCCAGATGGCAAGCACAGTCACCAGCACCCAGGGGTTGGTGCCGAAAACGGTGGTGATGCCGATCGCGGCGATGCCGCCGACCAGCGTGCCGAGCAGCCGGTAGAAGCCCTTCGCCAGCACCATGCCGGCAACCGGCTGGGCGACGATGAACACCGTCATCATGGCCCATTGCGGATGGTCGAGCTTCAGCGCATAGGCTGCCAGCAGCGCGATCAAGCCGGCTGAAACGGTGCGCAAGGCAAAGATCCAGTCGGAGCGCGTCGGCTGCGTCAACCCGGCTAAACTCGTCTCGAAATAGCCTTTCAGCCGCGTCCTGGTCACATGCTCGTCTCCGCAACTGGAGCCTTGTTATGGACCGGCTGGCGGCTAGATATCCAGCACTTCCGTCTCGGCGAATTCGGCGCGTTCCTGGATGAACCGGAAGCGGGCCTCCGGCTTCGTGCCCATCAACGCATCGACGGCGTCCTTGGTCGCCGTCTCGGCGTCGATTACATCGATCCTGAGCAGCGTTCGCTTCCTCGGATCCATGGTGGTTTCCTTGAGCTGGGCGGCCATCATCTCGCCCAGACCCTTGAAGCGGCCCAGTTCCACCTTGCCGCGCCCGGTGAATTCGGTGCGCAGGAGCTCGTCCTTGTGGGCGTCGTCTCGGGCATAGGCGACCTTGCCGCCTTGCCTGATCGAGTAAAGCGGCGGCACGGCGAGATAGAGATGGCCGCCACGCACCAGCGCCGGCATCTCCTGATAGAAGAAGGTGATCAGCAGCGAGGCGATATGGGCGCCGTCGACATCGGCGTCGGTCATGATGATCACGCGGTCGTAGCGCAGATCCTCATCGCGGTACTTCGAACGCGTACCGCAGCCGAGCGCCTGGATCAGGTCCGAAATCTGTTGGTTGGCCGCCAGCTTATCGTTGCCGGCGCTGGCGACGTTGAGGATTTTGCCGCGCAATGGCAGCACGGCCTGGCTGGCGCGGTCGCGCGCCTGCTTGGCCGAGCCGCCGGCCGAGTCGCCTTCGACGATGAACAGTTCTGCACCGGCCGCGGCATTCTGCGTGCAGTCGGCGAGCTTGCCCGGCAGCCGCAGCTTGCGCACCGCGCTCTTGCGCGACACCTCTTTTTCCTGGCGCCGGCGCACCCGCTCGTCGGCGCGTGCGATCACCCATTCGAGCAGCTTCGAGGCTTCCTGCGGATTGTCGGCCAGCCAATGGTCGAACGGATCGCGGATCGCGGTCTCGACAATTCGAATTGCCTCGATCGTCGCCAGCCTGTCCTTGGTCTGGCCGACGAATTCCGGCTCGCGGATGAACACCGACAGCATGCCCGCTGCCGAGATCATGACGTCTTCCGAGGTGACGATCGAGGCGCGCTTGTTGCCGACGAGGTCGGCATAGGCGCGCAGGCCTCGCGTCAGAACGTTGCGGAAGCCGGCCTCGTGGGTGCCGCCTTCGCCGGTCGGGATGGTGTTGCAGTAGGAATTGATGAAGCCGTCGCCGCCGAACCAGGTCACCGCCCATTCGAGCGAGCCGTGGCCGCCCTGTTTCTCGCTCTTGCCGGCGAAAATCTCGCGCGTCACCTGGAAGTCGTCGCCGAGCGATGCCTTGAGATAGTCCTTCAGGCCGCCGGGAAAATGGAATTCCGCCTTGGCCGGCGTCTGGTCTTTTTCCTTGATCAGCGACGGATCGCAGGTCCAGCGGATTTCGACGCCGCCGAACAGATAGGCTTTCGAGCGCGTCATACGGTAGAGCCGCGCCGGTTCGAACGCCGCGCCCTTGCCGAAAATCTGCTCGTCGGGGTGGAAGCGGATCTTTGTGCCGCGCCGGTTGTGGACCTCGCCCAACTGTTCCAGGCCGGTCACGGGAACGCCGCGCGAGAATTTTTGCCGATAGAGTTGCCGTCCCCGCGCGACCTCGACCTCGAGATGGTCCGACAGCGCGTTGACCACGGACACGCCGACGCCATGCAGGCCGCCTGATGTCTCGTAAACCTTGGAGTCGAACTTGCCGCCCGAATGCAGCGTCGTCATGATCACTTCAAGCGCCGGCTTCTTGAACTTCGGGTGCGGATCGATCGGGATGCCGCGGCCATTGTCCGTCACGGCGAGATAGCCGTCAGCCGAAAGCTCGACATCGATGAAGGTGGCGTGGCCGGCAACCGCTTCGTCCATCGAATTGTCGATGACCTCGGCGAACAGATGGTGCATCGCCTTGTCGTCGGTGCCGCCGATATACATGCCTGGCCGGCGGCGCACCGGCTCCAGCCCTTCCAGCACCTCGATGTCGGCGGCGCTATAGCCCTCGCTGCCGTCCTTGGTCGAGGCAGGACGCTTGGTGGCTTGCACCACCAGTGGATCCGCCGGGCGCGCAGCGGTACGCACCGGCTGCGGCTGCTTGTCCATATTGCCGAAGAGATCGTTGCTGTCGTCCATGCCTGCCATAGGTTCCGGTGCTGCGAATCACCTCGCGATACTGCCACGCTTTTCAGCGCCAAGCGACCGAGGTTCCTGTTCCGTTCGGGGATCTGGGCCCTCTTACCCCAAAACCATTCGATAACCAAGCCGGCGGAAATAGATCCGATACCAACGCCCGGGATTCCTGATTCTTTAACAATGCCGCCTAACGTGAGCCCAACTAAATAAGAAACTGCTGATATCAGGGGTTTAGGCGTGAGGGGCAAGGCCATATCGATGATCGGCATCGCCGCCGTTTTCGGCGCGATCTCGATCTTTGCCGCGGATTTCTGGGTCAAAAGCCAGGCCAAGGCCGATTCCGAAGAGAAGACGTCGTCGATTCCGGCACCTGTCGTGCCGAAGGTCGAATTCAAGACCATCGTGGTGGCGAATGCCCCGTTGCGCTACGGCATGGAGCTCGACCGCGCGCAGCTCAGCGAAATCCCGTGGTCGCAAGAGTCCGTGCCGCAGGGCGCCTTCACCACCATCAATGGGTTGCTCGCCGACGGCAGCCGCGTGGTGCTGTCGCCGATCGAGGTCAACGAACCGGTGCTGCTGACCAAGCTGTCCGGCCCGAATGGCCGCGCGACGCTCTCCAACATGATGACGCCCGGAATGCGGGCGGTGACCATCCGTACCGACGAGATCGCCGGGGTTGGCGGCTTCGTCACGCCGGGCGACCGGGTTGATGTCGTGCTGACACGCGATGCCGGCGAAATTCAGGAAGTGGCCAAGAATGCGCAAGGCGCTGCCGGTTCCACCATCACCTCCGAGATCGTTGTCGCCGATGCCAAGGTGCTGAGCGTCGGGCAGGGCGCCGACGAGCGGCAGACAACGCCGCAGATTTCCAATTCGGTGACAATCGAGGTGACGACGGACGGCGCGCAGAAAGTAGCGCTGGCCCGCACCGTCGGCACGCTCTCGCTGTCGCTTCGGTCCGCCAGCGAAGGCGCTGACGGCAAGAGCGGCGTCACCACCATCTCCTCCTTCGGCGGATCGGTCGCCTCGAATGTGCAGGCCGCGGCCGGCTCGGTGTTCGACGCCGTCACCAAGGAGCCGGAGAAACCGAAGTTCAAGACGGTCATCGTAACGCGCGGCACGAAGGCCGAGGAATACCAGGTTCCTTCGCGGGACCAGAAATAAACCAGTGGGGACTGGGTGAGGGACGGGACAATGTTCGGGCTGTTCATATATCGGGTCATGACGCGGTTGCGCGTTTTGCGCGCCGTGGCTGTCGCGTCTTCGTTGGCCGCTGCGGCGATGCTGGCCTTGGGCGCCTCGGCGGCGAGAGCTGACAACGACGTCGTCTACGTGTCGTCGACCAAGAATGCGTCAATCAAGGTTGCCAAGGGCAAGCCGAAGACGATCATCACCAGTGCTGCCTTCTACCAGATCGTCATCGGCGATCCGGAGATCGCCAACGTCAATCCGCTGACCGACAAATCCTTCTATGTGCTCGGCAACAATCTCGGCACCACCGGGATTGCGCTGTTCGATGAGAAAAAGCAGCTTGTCGGCACCGTCGACATCGAGGTGACGCTCGACACCGACCAACTGGCCAGCACCATTCGCGCCAGCGTGCCGGATGCCAGGATCAAGGTCGGATCGGCCAATGGCCGTGTGGTGCTGTCGGGCGAGGCCGACGATGCCGTCGCCGCCGAAAAGGCAAACAAGATCGCGACGCGCTTTTCCGGTGCCGAGGAGGTGATCAACTCAGTCAACATCTCATCTTCGCAGCAGGTCCAGCTCAACGTCCGCTTTGTCGAGATCAACCGCCAGGCGGGCCAGGATCTGGGTGCCAAATACGCCGCCAATTTCGCCTATGGCCTTGGCGGCCGCGACGTCTCGATCGATCCGGGCACAGTGCCGACGGCCGGTACTGGCGAGATCATCGGTCGTCTCCTATCGAACGGCGTATCGATCGATATCGCCATCAAGGCGCTGGAAGAGCGCGGCTTGGCGCGGCGACTGGCCGAGCCGAACCTGATCGCCCGGTCCGGCCAGACGGCGAGCTTCCTCGCCGGCGGCGAGTTCCCGATCCCGGTCTCGGAGGACAACGGCAAGATCTCGGTCAGCTACAAGAAATACGGCGTCAGCCTGGATTTCACGCCTACGGTTCTGAAAGACGGGCTGGTCAGCCTTGATATCGCGCCGGAAGTCTCCTCGATCGACGCGTCGGCCTCCTACAATATCGGGACGATCTCGGTTCCTGGCTTCATCGTGCGCCGTGCCAGGACGTCGGTCGACCTGAAGAACGGCCAGAGCTTCATGATCGCTGGACTGCTGCAGTCGCAAAACGACATCACCACGTCGCGCATTCCGGGCCTCGGCAAGATGCCGGTGCTTGGGGCGCTGTTCTCGTCGAAATCCTATCAGCGGCGCGAGACCGACCTCGTCATCATCGTAACGCCCTATCTGGTCAAGCCGGTCGATCCGTCGAAGAAGCTCGTCGAGCCGACAGATGGCACGCAGCCGGCCAGCAATGCCGACTATTTTCTCAACAACACCGAGGAAGTGAAGGATTCCGATGCCGGTCGCACCGTGGCGTTGGCAGACGGCCGCGTCACTCAACCTGCAGCGGCCGCTTCGGCTGGGCATTTCCTCGACCTGCCGAAGGATTGAAGCCATGCGTCTGGTCTTTGGATCGAGCGTCGCCTTGCTGCTGGCCGGCTTTGCCGCTGGCTGCACCAGCGACGACTATGTGCGCAGCGAAGGGCCAACGGCCGGCGCCGGCAATGCGCAGGCCGCCAACACCGTCATGCAGATGGTCGATCCCTGGAAATACGGGGTCCAGAACACCAGGCTCCTGGTGCCGGCCCAACGAGGCAGTGCCGCGGCTGTCACACCCGATCAGGCGGCCGGTGCCAAGGCGTCGCAGTCGACCACAGGCAACTGATTCAACGGGCAACTGGTCAACGGGCGACCTGACAGGCTGACAGAATGGCAAACGGCATCAAGACCAGGAAGATCCTGCTCGTATCGACCGACAGGACGTTTGCGCAGGACACGCGCACCGCATTTTCCGCCTCCGAGATCATACAGCTCTCGACGGTGGAGAAGAACGTTACCGAGTTGCGCGGCGAGATCCAGGAAGCCGACTTCGGCGCCATCATCGTCGACATGGATGCGGCAAGGCTGGAGGAGGTCGAGTCGCTGCAGCGCATCATGCGTCGGCTGGAGGACAAGGTTCCGGTCGTCGTCGTCACCCAGGAGTTCAACGCGGCCGCGGTGCGTATTCTCGTGCAGCTCAAGGTCGCGGATTTCCTGGTCAAGCCGATCACCACGGCCGATCTGGTGCGCTCCGTGGTACGGGCGCTGCAAGGGCCCGGGCGCGAGGAAAACACCGAGTCGCAAATCTATACCTTCATGCCTGCGGCGGGCGGCGTCGGCACCACGACGCTGGCGCTGCAGACCGCCTTCCAGCTGCATCACTCGGTGACGCGCGGAGCCTCGACCTGCGTCGTCGATCTCAACTTCCAGCAGGGCGCCTGTGCCGAATATCTCGACCTCGAACCGCGTTTCGACATCACCGAGATCGAGAACCAGCCCGAGCGTCTCGACCGCCAACTGCTCGACGTGATGCTGTCCAAGCATGCCAGCGGGCTTTGCGTGCTGGCGGCGCCGGCGCATCCAGCCGAGATGCGCTCGTTCAAGACCGATGTCGTGGTGCGCATGCTGGATCTCGTTTCGGCCTATTTCGACAATGTCGTCATCGACATGCCCCGCACCTGGTTTCCATGGACGGAGACCGTGTTGCTCGGTTCCAACAAGCTCTACATCGTCGCGGAAATGACGGTGCCGTGCCTGCGCCACACCCAGCGGCTGATCCAGGCGGTCTACGAGACGGCCGGCAAGGAAGTGAAGCCGAACGTCATCGTCAACCGTTTCGAACAGAAGATGTTCGATAACGGCATCAAGCAGGCGGACGTCCAGGAAATCCTTGGCGAGCATTTCGTCGGCGGCATCGCCAACAACTACCGGCTGGTGCGCGAAGCAGTCGATCGCGGCGTACCGCTGCACGAGATCGATCCCAACGCCAATGTCGTCAACGATCTGAAGAAGATCATCCTGCCGGAAGAAGCGGTCCCGACCCGGGCGAAATCGCGCTCGCTGTTTGGCATGGGCCGTGGATTGCTGAAGAGGAAAGCCGGATGACCAGCCGCTTCTCCACCCTGCAGAACCGCGATGCGCGTCCGCAGCGCGCGCATGAGACGACGCCGGTCGCCCATCATGCCGTCGTCATACCAACCAGCCGAAAGGCTTTGCCGGCAAAGCCGGAAGCAGCGCTGGCGAAGAATGCCAACAAGGTGCTCGATGCGCGCGTGCGTATCCACCGGCTGCTGCTCGAAGAGATCAATCTTGTCGCGCTGGAGCGTTTGCCGAAGGATGAGATGCGCCGGCAAGTGCATGACTTCGTTTCGGAAAAGACCAAGCAGGAGCGGATGGCGATCAACACCGTCGAGCTTGATGCGCTGGTCGACGACATCGTCGACGAGATGGTCGGCCTCGGTCCGCTCGAGCCGCTGCTCAAGGACCCCGACATCAACGATATCCTGATCAACGGCCACATGAACTGCTTTGTCGAAAAGAAGGGCAAGCTGCAGCCGGTCCACATTCCGTTCAAGGACGAGGCGCATCTCCTGCGCATCGTCAACAAGATCGTCGCCGCGGTCGGTCGCCGCGTCGACGAATCGCAGCCGATGGTCGATGCCCGCATGCTGGACGGCTCGCGCTTCAACGCGGCCATCCGCCCGGTTGCGGTCGACGGCCCGCTGGTGTCGATCCGCAAATTCTCCAAGAACAAGCTCGGCCTGCATAAACTGGTCGAATTCGGCGCCATCACCCAGAACATGGCCGAAGTGCTGGCGGCGGCCGTGCATGCCCGCAAGACGACGATCATTTCGGGCGGCACCGGCACCGGCAAGACGACCATGCTCAATGCACTGTCGGCCTTCATTCCGGAAGACGAGCGGCTGATCACCATCGAGGACGCGGCCGAGCTCCAGCTGCAGCAGCCGCATGTCGCGCGCATGGAAACGCGGCCGGCCAACATCGAAGGCCATGGCGAGCTGAAGCAGCGCGACCTAGTCAAGAACGCACTGCGCATGCGCCCCGACCGCGTCATCCTCGGCGAGTGCCGCGGCGAGGAGGCTTTCGACATGCTGCAGGCAATGAACACCGGCCACGAAGGGTCGATGGCGACCATCCATGCCAACACGCCGCGCGACGCCATTTCGCGGCTCGAGCAGATGCTTGGCATGACCGGCATGCCGATGACGGTGCAGTCGATCCGCAGCCAGATCGCCAGCGCGCTCGACCTGATCGTCCAACTGACGCGCCTGTCCGACGGCAAGCGCAAGGTGACCAGTGTCGCCGAGGTGACCGGCATGGAAGGCGATGTCATCCAGATGCAGGAGATCTTCCGCTTCGTGCGCACCGGCATGGAGGCCGACGGCAAGATTCTGGGCCACTACGAGGCGACCGGCATCCGGCCGCGCTTCCTCGAGGACCTGCGCGCCATGGGCATCGAGTTTCCCGGACGATATTTCGAACCCGGCCGGCCGCAGGAGTAGCCAAGTGTTCGATGGAATGAGCGCGATCTATGTCGTCTATGCCGCGGCCGCGCTGACCGGCATCCTGATCGCCGAGGCCTGTTACCTGCTTTATGCCGGCCGCAGCGACAAGCGCACCGCCATCAACCGGCGCATGAAGCTGCAGGAAAACAAGATCAGCCAGGAGCAGGTGCTCGTCCAACTGCGCAAGGAGCGCGGCCTTGACGCGGGCACGCCGCTGTTTTCGGCGGACCGGTTTCGCGCTCTGCGAACCCAGTCGGGCATGATCATGCCGCTGTCGAAATTCCTCATGATCACCTGCGGCGTGGCGATGGCGATGGCCTTGGTCGCCATCTGGTACGGCTTGCCGCCGCTGATGGGGTTCGTCCTGTTCGTGGTGCTCATGCCGCTGTTGCCGGTGCTGGCGCTGCGTTTCAAGCGCAAGCGCCGGCTGAAGCGGTTCGGCATGCAGTTGCCGGAGGCGCTGGAACTGATCACGCGTGGCCTGAAGGCCGGCCATCCGGTGCCGGTGGCGATCGCCATGGTGGCGCGCGAGATGCCCGACCCGATCGGCAGCGAGTTCGGCGTCATCGCCGACGAAGTGACCTACGGATCCGATCTGGTTTCGGCGTTGAACTCGCTGTTCGACCGGGTCGGCCAGGAGGATCTGCCGTTGTTCGTCACCGCCGTCTCGATCCAGACCAGTTCGGGCGGCAATCTGCGCGAGATCCTCGACGGCCTGGCGACGACGATTCGCGAGCGCGGCAAGCTGCGCCGCAAGGTGCGCGCCATTGCGACAGAAGGCCGGATGTCGGCCTACATTCTGACGGCCGTGCCGGCGTTGCTGTTTGCCGCCATCATGGCACTGATGCCGGGCTTCTACAGCGACGTCTGGGGCGAGCCGAAGACCTGGTATCTGCTTGGCGCGTCGATCACCTGGCTGATGCTGGGCAATTTGATGATGTTCAAGATGTCGAATTTCAAGTTCTGACATGCAGGGCTTCATCGAATTCCTCGCCTCGCTTGCGCCGACCTCATTGATGCCGGTGGCCATCCTGCTGCTGGCGGTGGGTGCTGCCGCTGTTGCCTGGCCTGTTGTCATGGCGAAGGGCGATCGCAACGAGGTCATGCGCCGGCTCAGGGTCGACAACGGTCCCGTGGCCGCCAAACCGGAGCCGGTGCAAAAGAAGAATACCGGCATCGTGCGCGAGAAGGCGGTGAAGCGGGCGCAGGAATTCTACGCCAGGAGCGATCCGGAAAATGTCGCGCGGCTGCGCATGAAGCTTATCCAGGCGGGCTACATGGAGCCGCGCGCTGTCGGTACGTTCTTCCTGATCCGGTTCACCGCGATGATCGGCACGGCAATCGGTGTGTTTGTGCTCAACCGCTGGATGGCCAGTCCGGACGCAACGATGGCCAGCCGCTGGACATTCGTCATCCTGTCGGGCGCGGCCGGTTATTTCCTGCCCGGCCTGGTGCTGAGCCAGAAAGTGCGGGAACGCAGGCGTGAGTACCGCAACGGCTTTCCCGATTTCATGGACCTGATGATTGTCTGCTCGGATGCCGGCATGAGCATGGAGGCAGGCATAGAGCGCGTCTCCAAGGAACTCGCCAAGACTTATCCCGCGCTCAGCCAGAACCTGCAGTTGGTGTCGCTGGAGCTGAGGGCCGGGCGCAGCCTCGACGATGCGCTGAAGGCGCTCGCCGATCGCCTCAGCCTGGACGAGGTGCGTTCCTTCGCCACGCTGCTGCAGCAGTCCAAGGAACTCGGCACCAGCCTGTCGGGGGCGCTGCGCGTCTTCTCCGACGACATGCGCCATAAGCGTATGTCGTTGGCCGAGGAAAAGGCGCACGCTCTGCCTGCCAAGATGTCGGTGCCCGTGGTTGTGTGCATCCTGCCGGTGGTGCTGATGATCGCGGCCATTCCAGTCATCGTCAAAATGACGGCGCACTAGCGAGCGCTCCACAAAAGCCCTAGCAAGGGGCTGACAAACCATTGTTCTGACCGAACCCGGCTTTGCAGGTGAGAAAGTCCATGCTGCTGCGCACCCTCTTCCTTGGCCTTGCCGCGGCCAGCCTGTCGCCCGCCTGGGCCGTGGCCGGCGATTGCGGCGATGCCGCCGCCTTGGTGCAGCAGGCCTATCCCAAAGCTCGAAAGAGCGCCGACGGCACCTCGTTCACGCTCGAACCCCACACCAGCATTGCCCTGACATTCGCGTATGGCGATCCGCCAGGGCTGGTTTGCAAGATCTGGCCCGCCCATGACGACCTGCTGTTGGTCGCAGTGCCGCTGATGGACGGGTCCCAACCCAGCGACTACGCGCATGCCGGCGATATCGAGCTTTTGATTGTCGACAGGAAGAGCCGGCAGGTGCGCCAGCGCCTGCTCCAGCCCGGGCTGATGAATGATGATGCCATCGCCATCCGCCAGGTGGAACTTGATACCGGCCGCTATGCGCTGGCGCCCGATGTTACTGCCTTTGGCCTGCGCATCGAAATGGCAAACAATTCGCTGCCTAATCCGTTCAGTGAAACCGACCTGCGGCTCTATGCCGTCGATGGCGATTCCCTGAGGATGGTGCTCGATGGCCTGGTCGTGGCCGGCAATGGCGGCGAGGGTGATACCAATTGCGCCGGATCCTTCCATACCAGTCGGGTTAGCCTGGCGATGAGCCCGGCCAAACATCATGGCTACCACGACATAACGGTGGTCGAGCGAATGGATACCGACAATCCGTTGCCCGACAAGGATGGCGAGTGCCAGTCCCATCCCGGCAAGTCCGTGAGCCAAACCTACCGGCTGCGCTATGACGGCAGCCGGTATACGGCTCCTGCGGGGCTCAAAGCCCTGGAGCCGTGAGGACGCCGCTGGCTGCGACTGAAGCACCGCGGCCTGGTGGTTAATGGCTGGTGTGCCCGAAGCCGAATTTTGGCGGCGTTTCGGCACCGAAGTTTAATCGCCGCTGATATATTGTGTTTCCTGAAGAACGACCCGGCAAATCGGGCGATGAGGCAGGGGCATGCGTCACAATAATTTCCCGGCAATGGCCACGATGGCGGCCGTCTTGATGATGTCTGGCTGTTCGACGAGTGGCGTCGACACCACCAAGACCACCGCCATCCAACCGGCGGCTAAAGACACCGAAACCTCCGATCTGGCGCAAGGCAAGGCGCAGTTTCGCGACGCCAATTACGGCCTCGCCGAAAAGCACTTCCGCAAGGCCGTCGAGTTGAAGGCCGACAATGCGGAGGCCTGGATGGGGCTCGCCGCTTCCTATGATGAACTCGGCCGCTTCGACTTCGCCGACCGTGCCTACGGCCAGCTTCTGAAAGTCGCCGGTCGCAGGCCGCAGATCGTCAACAATATGGGTTATTCGCAACTGCTGCGCGGCAATCGCAAGAAGGCCAAGGCGCTGCTGCTCGAAGCGAAGGCCGGCATGGCCGATCCCACCGTCGTCAACGCCAACCTCGCTCTCCTGAACAAGGGTTGATCTCGCGTCCAATGGTCCGGTTTCGGGACACGTGCCATCGACGCTTTGTAAACCCTATCTGCAGGTTGCATCGATGGATCGCCTGAAAACCCGTATCTGGGGGCAGCCGCTGACCTAGAATGCAGCGCAACCGCCGACGCTCGAGAGGCCCTTGCCCGATATGCTGGACTTCAGTTCGCTCCTGCTCGCAGCCGCGCTGTCGGGCATATGCCTCAGCGTCACCATGTTTGCGATCTGGTTCACCGCACCCAAGGCAGGTTTCGTGCTGACGGTGGCGTGCGGAATTCTGGTGCTCGTCGCGCATGTGATCCTGTTCTGGCGGTACACCAAGGATCCCGATCCGCTGCTTTGCCAGATCGTGCTTGCGCTGCTCAGCCTGGGGTTCCTGATCCTCTGCTTGTCGGCCATGCAATATCTCGGCGTGCCCGGCTACAGGCGCGCCGTTGCACCGGCGCTTGCTGCCATGGCCATTTGTGCCATCGTGACCTTTATGGGCTTTGACGGCGTTGGTTTCATCATCACCTACACCACGGTGACGGCGCTGCTGTCGGCGATCGGCGCCATGTTCTGGATCAACGGCAGTCAGGATCGCCGCATCCTTCTGGTGGTTTCGTTTCTGAGCGGCACCTGCGCGATGTCGTTTGCGTTTTGCGGCGTGGTTCTGCTGACCAAGGGGCAATGGACGCTCGCGGTTGCGCCCGACAATTGGGCCGAACGATTGAATTCCGTCGTGGCGGTGGCCTGCATGACCGGGCTCGGAGCATTGACGCTCTCCCTCCATCATCTGCAGGCGCAGATCGAGCTCAAGGCCGAGACCATGACCGACCCGCTGACAGGGTTGCTGAACCGCCGGGCATTGACGTCGCTTTACGGCGAGCGGAGTTTCGGTCCATTCATGTCCATCGTCATGTTCGACCTAGACCACTTCAAGCGGACGAACGATGTCTACGGTCACCCGGTTGGGGATCAGGTCTTGTGCCGTTTTGCCGCCGTCATCAAGAAATATGCCCGGCCCGGCGTCGACGCTTTTCGCCTTGGCGGCGAGGAGTTCGCAGTCGTCATGTCGCGGATGACGGACGAAAAGGCCTACGATCTCGCCAGCAAGATCGGCGTGGCTTTCGGCGCCGAAATCGTCCCCACCCAGCTCGGCAAATTGCGCAGCACGGTCAGCGGCGGCATCGGCTTTGGCGAGGCAAGCGGCAGCAGCCTCGACAACGTGCTCACCGAGGCAGACGCGGCGCTCTATGCCGCCAAACGCGCCGGACGAAATTGCGTCATCAGCCGCAAGAGGATGGGCAAGGCCGAGCCGATCAAGCCGGCCTTGCGCTCAGCGTAAATTACTCCGCGGCCCCCAGATAGTCGGACAGCGGCGGGCACGAGCAGACCAGGTTGCGATCGCCGGCGACATTGTCGATGCGTGACACCGGAGGCCAGTACTTGGCTGCCGTGTCGGCGTCGCCGGCCGGATAGGCCGCTTCCAGGCGCGAGTAGGGATGGTTCCACTGGCCGGCCAGCGCCTCGGCGGCGGTGTGCGGCGCGTTGACCAGCGGATTGTCGGCCAAAGGCCATTCGCCCCTGGCGACTTTTGCTGCCTCTGCCGATATGGCGATCATGGCCTCGCAGAAGCGGTCGATTTCCCGCTTGGGCTCGGACTCGGTCGGCTCCACCATCAGCGTGCCGGCGACCGGGAACGACATGGTCGGCGCGTGAAAACCATAATCGATCAGCCGCTTGGCGACATCGTCGACACTGATGCCTGCACTCTCCTTGAGCACACGGGTGTCGAGGATGCATTCATGCGCGACGCGTCCCTGCCTGCCCTTGTAGAGCACCGGGAAATGCGCACCGAGCCGCGTTGCGATGTAGTTGGCGGAAAGGATCGCTGTTTCGGTCGCCTGCTTCAGGCCCGAGGCGCCCATCATGCGGATATACATCCAGGTGATCGGCAGGATCGAGGCGCTGCCGAAGGGGGCGGCGGAGACGGCGTGCGCCGAGCCTTCGGTGACATGGCCGGGCAAATACGGCTTCAAATGCGCCTTGACGCCGATCGGCCCGATGCCGGGTCCGCCGCCGCCATGCGGAATGCAGAAGGTCTTGTGCAGGTTCATGTGGCAGACATCGGCGCCGATGTCGCCGGGACGGGCAAGCCCGACCAGCGCGTTGAGGTTGGCACCGTCGAAATAGACCTGGCCGCCATGCTCATGGATCAGCGCGCAGAGATCGCGTGCGCCTTCCTCGAACACGCCATGCGTCGAGGGATAGGTGAACATCAGCGCTGCGAGATTTTGCGCATGCTCAGTCGCCTTGGCCTTCATGTCGTCCATGTCGATGTTGCCGTCTTCGGTGCAGCGCACGACGACGACGTTCATGCCGGCCATCGCCGCGCTCGCGGGATTGGTGCCATGCGCCGAGGAGGGGATCAGGCAGACGGTGCGGTGGTTGTCGCCGCGAGAGCGGTGATAGCCGCGGATGGCGAGCAGTCCGGCATATTCGCCCTGGCTGCCGGCATTGGGCTGCAACGTGACGGCGTCGAAGCCGGTGATCTCCGACAGCCAGCCCGCCAGCTCACCGATCATGGCACGGTAGCCTGCCGAGTGCGCGGCCGGGGCGAAAGGGTGCAGATTGGCAATGCTCGGCCAGCTCACCGGCATCATCTCGGCGGCGGCGTTGAGCTTCATGGTGCAGGATCCCAGCGGGATCATGGCGCGGTCGAGCGCCAGGTCCTTGTCGGCCAGCCGGCGCAGGAAGCGCATCATCTCGGTTTCCGACTTGTTTTCGTGGAAAACAGGCTGGGTCAGGAACTCCTTGCCGCGCGGCTTGCCGGGCACCGTGCTGTCGGCGGAGGCGCCAGCCTTGGCGCCGAACAGGGCCGCGATTGCGTCGAGATCGGCCTCGGTGGAGGTTTCGTCGAAGGCGATGCCGATGTGGTCGGCATCCACGGCACGCAGCAATCTGCCGCCCTTTTCAGCGGCGGCGGCGATCGAAGCTGCCTTGCCCTTCACCTCGGCCGTCACCGTGTCGAAGCGGCTTGAACCGAGCACGGAGATGTTTGCTGCTTTGAGCCCGGCGGCAAGACGATTGGCCAGCGTGTGGATGCGCCCGGCAATCGCCTGCAGCCCGGCGGGGCCGTGCCAGATGGCATAGGCGGTCGCCATATTGGCGAGCAGCGCCTGCGCGGTGCAGATGTTGGAGGTCGCCTTGTCGCGGCGGATATGCTGCTCACGCGTCTGCAAGGCAAGCCGGTATCCGGGCCGGCCCTTGCTGTCGGTGGACTGGCCGACCAGGCGGCCAGGCATCAGCCGCGTCAGCCTGTCGGAGACGGCGCAATAGGCCGCGTGCGGGCCGCCAAAGCCCATCGGCACGCCAAAGCGCTGCATCGGGCCGACGGCGATGTCGGCGCCAAGCTTGGCCGGCGCGTCGGTCAGCGTCAGGCCGAGCGGGTCGGCGATGAAGACGACGAGGGCGCCGGTCGCGTGTGCCTTGTCGATCGCTGCCTTGTGGTCGCCATAGACACCAAAAGTATCCGGCCAGGAGACAAGCAGGGCGGCGGTGTTGTCGTCGATCGTCTCGCCATCGATCTCGATGCCGAGCGGCTCGGCGCGGGTGCGCACCACGTCCAGCGTCTGCGGGTGCGGCGTGCCGGCAAGTGCTACTTTGGTGCGCTTGTCGCGGTGATGGTGCAGTGCAATGCCGACCGCCTCGGCCACGGCGGTTGCTTCATCCAGCAGCGACGCCGATGCCACCGGCAGGCCGGTCAGTTCGGCGACCAGGGTCTGGAAGTTGAACAGCATTTCCAGCCGGCCCTGGCTGATCTCGGCCTGATAGGGCGTGTAGGCCGTATACCAGGCCGGGTTCTCGAACAGATTGCGCTGGATAACCGGCGGCACATGGACGCCGTGATAACCGGCGCCGATGAAGCTCTTCAGCACCGTATTCCCGGCCATGACAGCCGAAAGCTCAGCCAGCGCTTCCGCCTCGCTCGCTGGTGCCGGCAGGGCAAGCGGCCGATCGAGCCGGATCGACTTCGGGACGGACTGGCTGATCAGCGTCTGGATCGAGGGCACGCCGATGGCGGCCAGCATGGCTCTGGTATCGTTGAGGCCGGGACCGATATGGCGGGCCGAGAAGGGGTAGGGTGCTGCGGTCATCTCAATAAGTCCTGATATCAACCGATATGGGCTTTGTAGGCGGCCTCATCCATGAGACCGGCGAGCTGGCTTTCGTTGGCAAGCTTCATCTTCCACAGCCAGCCGGCCCCTGTTGCGGCCGAATTGACCAGTGACGGATCCGACGACAGCGTGCCGTTGGCCTCGGTGATCTCGCCGTCGACTGGTGCATAGACATCGGATGCCGCCTTGACGGATTCGACCACGACGGCGGTGTCGCCCTTGGTCAATTTCTTTCCCGTCTCCGGCAGTTCGACGAAGACGAGGTCGCCGAGCTGCTCCTGCGCGTAATCAGTGATGCCGACCGTGGCGATGCCGCCCTCGACGCGGAGCCACTCGTGATCTGATGTGAAATAGGTCGTTGCCATTGAGATCATCCTTTTCGGTAGCGATGCGGTGTGAAGGGCAGGGAGCTGATATCGACTGGGATTTTCGTGCCGCGCACATCGGCGAAAACCCGAATTCCGGGCTTTGCCAGAGGTGTCGAGACATAGCCCATGGCGACCGGATGGCCGGCCGAGGGGCCGAAGCCGCCCGATGTGACATGGCCGGCCGGATTGCCGTCGGCGTCGAAGAGCGCGGCACCGCCACGCACCGGCTGGCGGCCTTCCGGCTTCAAACCGACGCGCTTTTGCGCGGGTCCTCGTTCCACCGCGGCGCGGAGCGCATCGGCGCCGATGAAAGTGCCGGAAGCGCGGATGTCCTTTGGAATTGCCCACATCAAGGCGGCGCTGGCCGGGTCGGTTTCCGGTGTGATGTCCTGGCCATGCAGGCAGAGACCGGCCTCCAGGCGCAGGCTGTCGCGCGCAGCCAGGCCGATCCACAGCACGCGCTCGTCTCCGAGCAGCTTCGCGACGAGGTCGCGTGCATCGGCCTCCGGCAAGCCGATCTCGAACCCGTCCTCGCCGGTATAGCCCGACCGGCTCATGAACCAGTTCTTGCGCGGTTCGACCCCATGCATGAACAGCAGCGAGCCGGTCTCGATGCCGGCGCGGGAAAGGGCGGCCCAGGCTTCAGGACCCTGGATGGCCAGGAAGACGCGGTCGAGCGGCTCGATCCTGGCGTCGAAATCCGCGGCAAGTGCACGCAAATGCTTTTCGTCGGCTACGGCGTTGCCGGCATTGGCGACCACCATGAACCTGGCATCGCCAAGCCTGGTGACGATCAGGTCGTCGAGGATGCCGCCTGCTTCGTTGAGGGAAAAGGACAGTTTGGATTGCGAGATTTCGAGCGCGCCGGCATCCAGTGGGCAAGCACGGTTGAGCAGTGCCGCCGCTTCCGGTCCGCTGACCTCGAACAGCTTCATGTGCGAGATGTCGAACAGGCCGGCCTGCTCGCGGGTGTGAAGGTGTTCCTTCATGACGCCGGCCGGATAGGTCAGCGGCATCGACCAGCCGGCAAAGGCGCCGAAGCGCGCACCGGCGGCCATATGGATATCTTCAAGGGGAAGGTGTTTTGTGTCGTCGCCCGTCATGTCGTCTCCAGAGTCGCACGCAATCGGTCGCGAATGGCGACCAGTCCGTGCCCCTCTGTCTGAAGCCTGAGAGACTCGCGCAGCCGGAACTCTGTCAGCGGCGCTTACACCTTCGGCGCGGGGGCAAGCCCCGACTTTCCAGAGTGTCTTTCCCGTCTACGGTTCTTTTGCCTGAGAGATTTCGGGCGATTTCCCCTTCGGCGACAGCTCTCGCTGTTCTCTCCCGCAAACAGGTAGGACTCAAGACCCTGAGTCCTCGACGCGCCATCCATAGCTTGCGCGCGACGGCTTGTCACCTGTCAGCAACATCTAAAGCGCGTGCATGTCGTTCTTCAAACCGCGGCACGCTGTCAGGCGACATGCGTTGGCGACAAGTCTTCACTAACCACGCCGTTTGCCGGTTTTTCAAGACACTGCTGATATGTTGGCTTGTATGACGCTATCGGGCCGGCGCTTGGCGACGGCGGACGGGGACGACAAATGGGCGAATTGATCATGAGCGCGCCGGTGGCCGGGCTGACCTCGAAAAGCCGCATCGCCGCGGAGGACGTGGCGATGTTGCGCCATGAAGTGTTCGGCGACGGCGTCGTGACGCGTGGCGAGGCCGAGGCGCTGTTCGCGCTCGATGCCACGGCGAAGGACAAATGCCAGGAATGGCCGCCCTTCTTCATTGAGGCGGTCACCGACTATATCGTCCACCAGGAAAAGCCATCGGGCTATATCTCGCAGGACAATGCCGACTGGCTGATCCGCACGATCTCGCGCGACGGCATGGTCGACAGCCGGACCGAACTCGAATTGCTGGTGCATGTGCTGGAACAGGCGAAATCGTCGCCGGCCCAGCTTTGTGTGTATGCGCTGGAGCAGGTGGCGCATGCCGTCATTGACGGCAAGGGGCCGCTGATGCTCGGCGGCGCGCTGGCTCCGGGCCTCGTCGCGCAGGCGGAGGTCGAGCTTTTGCGCCGGATACTCCATGCCCATGGCGGCGACGGCAACATCGCCATCACGCGCGCCGAGGCCGAGGTGCTGCTCAAGATCAACGAGCGGACTGCTCAAGGACAAAACGATCCGTCCTGGAACGAGCTGTTCGTCAAGGCGATCGCCAATTTCGTCATGTGCTCGGCCGGCTACGAAGCACCGACGCGCGACGTGGCGCTGCGCCATGACGCCTTCCTCGAACATGCCGATCCGGAAATCGGCGGCTTCTTCAGCCGCATGATCTCCGGCGGGCTTGCCGGCATCATGGAGGCCTACCGATCTCCTGGCGACATCGAAGCCGAATGGGAAGCCAAGAACAGGGCGGCCGAGGCCCTGGCCCGCCGTGCCGAGACGATCGATGCCGGCGAAGCCGGCTGGCTGATCGAACATATCGGCGTCGACAGGCCACTTTACGAGAACGAACGCGCGCTGCTGACCCTGATCAAGCACGCCTCGCCGGAAATTCACCCGGCGCTCAGGCCGCTGCTCGACAAGGTTGCCTGACCGGCCAGGGATTGCTTAATCGGATCCGGGATGCTGGTCAGATCTGATCGACGTCGACGTATATCCGGGCCAGGCCTTCCCGGACGGTCGACATGGCATCGGCGACACTGATGTCGATGTGGTCATGCATGAGCCTTGCGGCCGTGTCGGCATCGCGGGCTACCATGGCTCGGGCGATTTCGCTGTGTTCGGTGTAGGTCGTCGACAGTCGCCGGTGCATCTCCACTTCGATCTTGCGAACGAAATGGATGCGCGTGTTGATGCCTTCGAGCATGCGCGCCAGTTCGGGATTGCCTGACAGACTGGCGATGCGGATGTGAAACTCCTCGTCCCTGGCGGTCAGCTCGGCGCTGGAAAACGAGTCGGCGCGCGCCATGGTGAGCGTCCACCAGTCGACGAGCGCGGCGAGCTCTTCGTTGGTCGCGCGCTGGATCGCCAGCCTGACGGAGCGCTCCTCAAGCACCGCCCGCACGTCGGAAAGATTGACGACCTCGTCGACATCGAAGCCGCGGCAAAAGAAGCCGCGATTGGTCTGGAAGGTGATGAGTTCCTCCGTGACCAGCCGCTGGAGGGCCTCCCTGATCGGGCTGCGGCTGACATTCAGCCTCGCGGCAAGCGCCACTTCGTTGATGCGCTCGTTCGGCTTGAAGCGATAGTCCATCGCCATGCGACGGATCTCTTCATAGACGCGCGGGCCGGTCTTGATCGGCTTGGATGCCAACGCCGCATCGTCGTCCTGGTTGCTGTGCCTGGTGGGTCGGAGCATGGCGTCGGTCAAGCCTTTGCGGCGCTTGGTTCGGCGAACCGCGCCTGTGTGGGAAGGATACCGTCGAGGGCGATCGGCGCAGCCCGGCCGGCGATCAGTTCGGCGACGATGCGGGCCGATCCATGCGCCATCGTCCAGCCGATATGGCCGTGGCCGGTGTTCAGCCAAAGGTTCTTGATGTTGCGCAGGCCGAGGATCGGCAGATTGTCGGGCGTCATAGGTCTCAGGCAGGCCCGCATTTCGGCGCGATCATAGGCGATACCGCGCGGGAACAGGTCCTGCGTGACGCGCTTCATGAAGGCGAAATCCGAAGGCTTGTGGCTGCGATCATAGCCCGCGAATTCCGCGGTGGCGGTGACGCGGATGCGATCGCCCATCGGCGTGATGGCAACGAGATTGTGCTCATCGATGACGGGGAGTTTTGGAGCCAGCGCCGGGTCGACGATGGGAATGGTCAGGGAATATCCTTTGACCGGATAGATCGGCAGACCAAGGCCGATCTTGCGGGCGAGGATCGGGCTTTCGGCGCCGAGACACAGAACGTAGGCGTCGGCCAGAAATTCTCCCTTGTCGGTGACGACCCGGATGATCGCGTCATTCCTGCGTTCGATCCCGACGATCCTCGTGCTTGTCCCGATCTTGCCGCCCCTCGTTTCGACGATGGCCGCCAGCGCGCGCGTGAACTTGGCGGCGTCGCCGGTTTCATCGGTTGGACACATTATGCCGCCGGCAATGCTGCCGCGCGACGAAGCCAGCGCCGGCTCGCGGTCAATGATTTCCTGTGCGTCGACAATGCGGATCTCCTGGCCGTCGGCCTCCAGCAGGCGCATGTTGGCGACGCCCTTGTCGAGCGCCTGACGGCTGCGGTGGAAGTAAAGGATGCCGGCCGAGGTCCTGTCGTACTGGATCGCTTCCTCCCTGACGACCGCCTGCAGGACCGATTGGGAATGGACCGCAAGCCGATGTTTGAGGAGGGTATTGCGACGCGCTTTGGCGGCCGTGCATTCCCTGAGGAAGCGCAGCGACCAGCTGTAGAGATGCGGGTCGGCGGAAAGTTTGAAGCGAAGCGCCTGGTCTTTCAGGAACAGCGACTTCAGCAGGATTTTTGGCGCGGCTGGCGATGACCAGACGAAGGAGTGACCGGGCGCGATCATGCCTGCATTTGCCCAGCTCGCGCCCTCGGCCACCTGCGGTGCCTGCTCGAGAACAGTGACCGCGTGGCCGTCCTTTTGCAACTGATAGGCGGTGGTGATCCCGACCACGCCGCCGCCCAAGATCAATACGCGCATTGCTGTCCCGAAGGGCTGTGTTCCTATTGTCGACAATTCAATAGGAAGACGCCGATCCCTGTCAACGGTGGATGGGTCGGCGACGGACAAGCGATCCGCGCAAGCGCAAAATTGAGGCGTTTACCGGTTCCCAGGATCTGCACAGAGCCCTTGACAGTTTCGGCAATATCGCCGTTTCTATTGTCGACAATTCTGATTGAGGACATCAGGAAGGGCACTGCACCATGGACGCCCCGGTTACGCGCGCCGACGACACGCTTGTCCTCGACAAGGAACACATTCCCTTCACGACCGATGACGGTATCGGCACGCGCGCCAAACTCGGCCTGCTCGTGCTGCGGACCGACCAGACCATCGAGGATGAATTCCGCTATGCGCTGCCCGCGCGCGACATCGCGCTGTACGAGGCGCGGCTCTACAGCGATGTCGAGATCACACCGGAAAACCTGATGAAAATGTCGGCGGTAATCCCGGCAACGGTGGGACTCTTGCCCGACGTCAAGTTCGATGTGATCGGCTTTGCCTGCACGTCGGGAGCGCTGGTCATCGGCGAGGATAAGGTTGCCGAGCGCGTTCACGAGGTGCTGCCTGGTGTGCAGGTGACCAATCCGGTGACCGCGGCACGCGCCGCGCTGAAGGCCCTGGGGGTCTCGAGGATCGCGCTGCTCACCCCTTACTTGGCGAAAATCAATCATTCGCTGCGGGCATCGTTGATGGCGCGGGGGATGGATATTCCGGTCATGGGCTCCTTCAACGAGGCGGACGACAATGTCGTTGCACGCATCACGCCGGCATCGGTCAAGCAGGCCATCTTGGAAATCGGTGCGTCGAGCGACTGTGATGCGGTGTTCGTTTCCTGCACCAGCATGCGCGTTGCCCGCATCATCGAGGAGGTCGAGAAGGAGTTGGGGAAACCGGTCACCTCCAGCAACCATGCACTTGCCTGGCATATGCTGCGGCTTGGCGGCATTGGCGAGCAGATTGCCGGAAAAGGCGAGCTGTTTCGCCGCTCGCTAGGCTAGCATCTTCAGCGCCGGATTTGCGGTGTGCAGCTCAGATCCCGCCGTACCAGTCATAGCCATTGTCTTCCCAATAGCCGCCCCTGCCACCGCCGACATCGGCAAAGCCGTCGACCAGTTCGATCTTGTAGAGATATTTCGGCATCTTGTAGCCGAGCTGGCGCTCGACGCGAACCCGCAGCGGCGCGCCGTTCTCGACCGGCAGCGGCTTGCCGTTCAGGCCGTAGGCGAGGATCGTCTGCGGGTGACGGGCATCGATGAGGTCGATGGTGCCGTAATATTTGATGTCGCCCGACAGGCTGCGGTCGATCGTGTCGAGGCAATGGAACATGACATAGCGCGCCTGCGGTTTGACCACCGCCTGGTCCAGCACCAGCGACAGCGGCGTGCCGGTCCATTTGGCTATGCAGCTCCAGCCTTCGACGCAGTCATGGCGGGTGATCTGGGTGCGGCTTGGCATGTTCTGGAGCTGCTCGCGGCTGAGCGACAGCGGCTTTTCGACGAGACCCGTCACTTCCAGACGCCAGTCGGCGAAATTGTTGGCGAGCAGGCCCTTGTAGACGTCGTCATCGGGAGCGGTGACGCCGTTCGGCCGCTGCGGCTGGCGGATATCGGCCTCGGTGAATTCCGGCGCCAGCGCGTCGCGTCCGGCCAGCAGGCGCTGTGCGCGGTAGGTCAGGCCATTGGCGTTTTCGAGGAAACTGCGCAGGCCGCTGCCGACGCTTAGCTGGCTGTCAAAGGCGTCGCAGCCCGACAGCACGATACCGGAAGCGCCAAGGCCGGCAGCGGTCAGGAATTTGCGGCGGCTGATCTCAAACTTCGCCATGTCAGGCACTCCTCTCGGCTGTATTGTCGTCCTGTGCGGGAGGATCGGTGCGGTACCAGCCGGTGATGATCGAGCGCAGCTCGTTGATCGGGCCGGCGGCCAGGATCATCAGGATATGGACGACGAAGAAGGCGACCAGCAGCACCATGACGGTGAAATGGATGGTGCGTGCCGTCTGCCGGCCACCGAGCAGATCGTTGAGGAAAGGCAGCACCGAGTTCATGCTTGGCGACATCGCCAGACCGGTGATGATCATCAGCGGCAGCAGCACGAACAGAACCCCGCCATAGGCCATCTTCTGCAACGTGTTGTATTCGCGCGTGTGGTGGAATTTGAGCTTGGCGTGGTCGACGATGTCTTGCGGCAACCGCTTCAAATCGTCGAGGCGTGGGGCGAGATCGCGGCGGATGTGACCGTTGACGATGCTGGCGACCAGCCAGACGATCAACGTCGTGGTGAGTATCCAGGCAAAGAAGAAATGGATGACGCGCGCGGTGCCGAGATCATAGTAGGACGGGATGGTCGCCCAGGACGGGAAGGCGCGGGACGTCTCCTGGCCGGCCGGACCCGACCAGCCGAGTACCCCAGTGGTGTCGAAGCGCTTGCCGAAGATCTCCGTGTAGCCGCGCGGACCCGCATCGGAGTTCTCGGCGCCGATGGCGAAGATGGTGTTGTTGTAATCGAAGCCCGATTGCTTGCCGATATAGAGCTGCGGACGGGCATTGAAGATCTGCAGGCCTGAGAGCAGCATGAAGAACAGCGAGATGGCCCACAGCCAATGCGTCAGCCGCGTCCAGCGCGACTGCCGGTAAATCAGCGTTTTGTCGTTCGACGCCGAAGCGCCTGGATCGGCGGCGGATTGGCTTCTGGCAACGGATTCCATCGTGTTTCGTCTCCCGGCCTCGCGGCATGGCCTGCGCGCTCATTGTCCTCCTGATACGTCGCGATCCAAACCGATGTTTCATCCGATCACGGATTTATTACGGACCGCCCAGGCTGACGGCGAGATTGACGGCAGCGGCGACGATGACCGTGTTGAAGAAAAACGACAGGATCGAGTGGACAAGCACGACACGACGCATATGCGTCGTCGAGATGTTGGTGTCGGCGGTCTGCGCCGTCATGCCGATCACCGTCGAGAAATAGAGGAAGTCCCAACCCTCCGGCCGTTTGTCGCCCGGAAACAGCAGTCCGCCGACCGGGATTTTCTTCCTGGTCTCGGCATCCATCGCATCGCCATCCATCCAGTAGACATGGGCATAATGGAGCGCTGCCATGGCATGGATGGTGAACCAGCCGAGCGGGATCGACAGCAGCGCGAACAAGAGCTCGATGGGATGGCTTCTGTCCTTCTGATTGATCAGCAGGAACAATGCGACAACGGCAACGCCGACGACGACAAGCGTCACGGCGAAGATGACCAGCACCGGCTGGTCGGTGGCGCGCGCATTCTTGCTCAGATACCTGCCGGTGAACTTCGGCATCTGGGCGACGACGAGAATGACATAGGCGGCAAAGAACGCGTTGGCGCCGATCGAATAGGCAAGCGGAGCGTGCAGCAGCAACGCCACCAGAAGCGCAAAGACGCCGAAGCAGGCAGACACAGCAAACAGCATGTGGCGCTGCATGGGTTTGTCTATCGGAGCTTCGGCGGCCATGGTGGTTCCAGCCCTGGATAGCGCTAATCCGGTGTGGCCGATTTCATGGCACGCCGCAAGATGCGATCGAGTTCGCCCAGAAACCGCGACCGGTCTTGCGGCGCGAAGCTGGCATTGTAGCCCTTGCTTTCGCCGGTCTCGCGCAGATGCTGCTTCAGGTCGCGCATCGCCACCGCCATGCCGATCGTTTCCGGCGTGAAGGGACGTCCGGTTGGCCCAAGCACATGGGCGCCAAGCGCTACCGCGCGGGCGGCCAGCGGAATGTCGGCGGTGATCACAATGTCGTTGGTGCGTGCATTGTCGACGATCCAGTCGTCGGCGGCATCAGCGCCCTTGGAGACCACGACATTGCGGACCATCGGATCGCGCGACGGCCGCAGGCCGCCATTGGAGACGTAGGTGACAAGGACGCCATGCCGGTCGGCCACTTTTTCGACCTCGGCCTTGACCGGGCAGGCATCTGCATCGACGAGAATGGCGGGGAGTTCGCTCATGTTTCTTTTCTCCTCCCATTGTGAACCACGGAGGCCGCGCGCCGGTTGGACCGCGGCCTGTGATCTTCCTCAGTAAACCACGACGCTTCTGATCGATTTGCCCTCATGCATGAGATCGAAACCCTTGTTGATGTCCTCGAGCTTGAGCGTGTGGGTGATCATCGGGTCGATCTGGATCTTGCCGTCCATGTACCAGTCGACGATCTTCGGCACATCGGTGCGGCCGCGCGCGCCGCCGAAGGCGGTGCCCATCCAGGTGCGGCCGGTGACCAGCTGGAACGGCCTGGTCGAGATCTCCTGGCCGGCGCCGGCAACGCCGATGACCACCGACTTGCCCCAGCCGCGATGCGAGGCTTCGAGCGCCTGACGCATGACCTTGGTGCTGCCGGTGCAGTCGAATGTGTAGTCGGCGCCGCCGATCTGGTCGGCGCCACGCTTGGTCATGTTGACGAGGTAGGGCACGACATCGCCGTCGATCTCCTTCGGATTGACGAAATGCGTCATGCCGAAGCGCTCGCCCCACTCCTTCTTGTCGTTGTTCAAATCGACGCCGATGATCATGTCGGCGCCGGCAAGTTTCAGGCCCTGGATGACATTGAGGCCGATGCCGCCGAGGCCGAAGACGACCGCGGTGGCGCCGATCTCGACCTTGGCGGTGTTGATCACGGCACCGATGCCGGTGGTGACGCCGCAGCCGATGTAGCAGATCTTGTCGAAGGGCGCGTCGGGGTTGACCTTGGCCAGTGCGATCTCGGGCAGCACGGTGAAGTTGGAGAAGGTCGAGCAGCCCATATAGTGAAAGATCTTGTCCTTGCCGATCGAGAAGCGCGATGAACCATCGGGCATGAGGCCCTGGCCCTGCGTGGCGCGGATCGCCGTGCAGAGGTTCGTCTTTCTCGACAGGCAGGACGGGCACTGGCGGCATTCGGGCGTATAGAGCGGGATGACGTGGTCGCCCTTCTTGAGCGAGGTGACACCCTTGCCGACATCGACGACGACGCCGGCGCCTTCATGGCCGAGGATGGCCGGAAACAGACCTTCCGGATCGGCGCCCGACAGTGTGAATTCGTCGGTGTGGCAAATGCCTGTCGCCTTGATCTCGACCAGCACTTCGCCCTCGCGCGGGCCCTCGAGGTCGACCTCCATGATCTCCAGCGGCTTTCCGGCGGCAACAGCGACAGCGGCGCGGGTTTTCATCAGGCGTCCTCCAATACGAATTTTTTCCAAGGTTTCAGGTTTTGCCGACACGATCAACTGGCAGCTGGCTCCCCGACTGGGCCACAGCGATGAATTGGAATCGCAAGTCGATTGAAAGGCAGTGAATTGCATGGTCGGCTTGACCCTGCAAGCACAGGCCATAAAAGGAACGGCCGACCCGAGGGATGACATTTCGCATGTTCACCAAGATCCTGATCGCCAATCGCGGCGAAATTGCCTGCCGCGTCATCAAGACGGCACGCAAGATGGGCATTGCCACGGTCGCGGTCTATTCCGATGCCGATCGCGACGCCGTGCATGTCGAGATGGCCGACGAGGCGGTGCATATCGGGCCTTCGCCAGCCGCGCTGAGCTATCTCGTCCCTGAAAAGATCATCGCCGCGTGCAAGGAGACGGGAGCCCAGGCCGTGCACCCCGCTACGGATTCCTGTCCGAGCGGGCGGCCTTCTGTGAGGCGCTGGAAGCGGAAGGCATCATTTTCATCGGCCCGAAGCCCAAGGCGATCAAGGCGATGGGCGACAAGATCGAATCGAAGAAGTTCGCCAACGCCGCCAAGGTTTCCACCGTGCCCGGCTGGCTCGGCGTCATCGAGAATGCCGATCATGCCGAAAAGATCGCCGGCGAAATCGGTTATCCCGTGATGATCAAGGCTTCGGCCGGCGGCGGCGGCAAGGGCATGCGCATCGCCTGGAGCGAAGCCGAAGTGCGCGATGGCTTCGACCGCGCGCGCTCGGAAGCCAAGAGTTCGTTCGGCGACGATCGTCTCTTCATCGAGAAATTCGTCGTCGATCCGCGCCACATCGAAATCCAGGTGCTGGCCGACGCGCATGGCAACGCGCTCTATCTCGGCGAGCGCGAATGCTCGATCCAGCGACGCAACCAGAAGGTCGCCGAAGAGGCGCCGTCGCCATTCCTGGACGCAGCGACACGCAAGGCCATGGGCGAGCAGTCCGTGGCGCTGGCCAAGGCCGTCGACTACCAGAGCGCCGGCACGGTCGAATTCATCGTCGACAATGACAAGAACTTCTATTTCCTTGAAATGAATACACGATTGCAGGTCGAGCACCCGGTGACGGAGCTCATCACCGGCATCGATCTGGTCGAGCAGATGATCCGCGTCGCCGCCGGCGAAAAGCTTGGCCTGAAGCAAAGCGACATCGAGCTGAACGGCTGGGCGGTGGAAAGCCGGCTCTATGCCGAAGACCCTTACCGCAATTTCCTGCCTTCGATCGGCCGGCTGACGCGCTACCGGCCGCCGGAGGAAGGACAATTCGGCGATGTCGTCATCCGCAACGACACCGGCGTCACCGAAGGCTCCGAAATCTCGATGTTCTACGATCCGATGCTGGCCAAGCTGTGCACCTGGGCGCCGACGCGTCTGGAAGCCATCGATGCCATGTCGGAAGCGCTCGACAGCTTCGTCGTCGACGGAATCGAGCACAACATTCCGTTCCTGGCTGCCTTGATGCAGCATCAGCGTTGGCGGGAAGGGCGGATATCGACCGCTTTCATATCGGAGGAATATCCCGACGGTTTCGCGCCGGTCGTGTCGAACGACGACGAGAAAGCGGTGCTGGCGTCGATCGCGACCGCAGTGGAACTGCTGCGACGTGATCGGCTTGATCGGCTGGGCGGGCGCCTGGCGCCGCATTCGGGAGCGCTGAAGCGCGACTGGGTCGTGAAGATCGATGATGACTATCTGTCGGCGTCCATCATCGAGGGCATGATTTCCATTCCGATGGAAGTCGATCTGTCGATCGCGGGCGGCAAGGCGCTGACCGTTGCATCCGACTGGCGGCCGGGCGATCTGGTCTGGCGCGGTACGGTCGGCAAGCGCAAGGTTACGGCTCAGGTCAGGCCGGTCGCCAATGGCTTTCGCATCGCCTGGAAAGGCATGTCGGTGACCGCGCGCGCCATGCTGCCGCGCACCGCCGAACTGGAAAGGCTGATGCCCGAAAAGGTAGCGCCGGACACGTCGAAGCTGCTGCTTTGCCCGATGCCCGGCCTTGTCGTGTCGATTGCCGTTGCCGAAGGCCAGGAGGTCAAGGCAGGCGAGACATTGGCGGTGGTCGAAGCGATGAAGATGGAAAACGTGCTGCGCGCCGAACGCGACCTTGTCGTCTCCAAACTCAACGCCAAGCCGGGCGACAGCCTGGCTGTCGACGCCGTGATCATGGAGTTTGCTTAGGGCTAGCCGGACAGGCAGCCTGTGATCAGCAGTGGTTTGTACTGGACTGGCATCGCGCGGTCCCGGACAATACATCTCCATCGACTCAAGGACCTTCACGCAGCACCATGGCCGACGAAAAACTCCCCCGCGATCCCTTGAAGCGAGAAGCGGCGATTGCTGCGGCGCGGCCGGAGGCCCCGGCGCGGCCCTTCGTCCATTTGCGCGTGCATTCGGCCTATTCGCTGCTGGAAGGCGCCTTGCAGATCGGCAAGGTGGTGGCTCATGCGGTCAAGGACGAAGCCCCGGCCATCGCCGTCACCGACACCAACAACCTGTTCGGCGCGCTCGAATTCGCGCAGAAGGCGGTGAAGGACGGCATCCAGCCGATCATCGGCTGCCAGACGGCGCTCGCCTTTTCCGGCGAAAACAGCGATGGCCAGCGCGACCGCCGACGGCAAGGTCCCGATATGCGGCCGGTCGTCCTGCTTGCCGCGACCGAGGCGGGCTATTCCAATCTGGTCAGGCTGGTCAGCCGCGTCTACCTCGAAACGCCGCCGGGCGAAGCCGTGCACCTGACCACCGAAATGATGGAAGGCTATTGTGACGGGTTGATCTGCCTCAGCGGCGGACCGCGCGGACCGATCGGCACCGCGCTCAAGGAAGATCGCCGCGATCTGGCCGAAGCCCGGCTTTTGACTCTCAAGGAGATGTTCGGCGACCGGCTCTATGTCGAGCTTGACCGGGTTTCCGGCTACGATCGCCTGATCGAAAAATCCTCGATCGATCTGGCCTATGCCCATGAACTGCCGCTGGTCGCCACCAACGAGGCGTTCTTTTCCTCTCGCGACGACTATGACGCACATGACGCGCTGATTGCCATTGCCGAGGGATCGGTCGTCGCCGCCGACAACCGTCGCCGGCTGTCGCCCGACAATTTCCTGCGCAGCCAGGCCGATATGGCAAGGCTCTTTGCCGACCTGCCGGAGGCGATCGACAACACTGTCGAGATCGCGCTGCGCTGCTCCTATTACCCGAAGAACCGCAATCCGATCCTGCCGCGCTTCACCGGCGGCGATGTCGCCGACAATGACGCCGCCGTGCAGGCGGAAGCCGACGAACTGGCCCGCCAGGCCCATGAGGGGCTCGACGCGCGCCTTGCCATGCATGGCCCGACCGCGGGCTATACGGTCGAGCAATACCGCGAGCGGTTGAACTTCGAGCTTGGCATTATCACCAAGATGAAGTTTCCCGGCTACTTCCTGATCGTTGCCGACTTCATCAAATGGGCCAAGGCGCAAGGCATTCCGGTCGGGCCTGGCCGCGGTTCGGGCGCAGGCTCGCTGGTCGCCTATTCGACCACCATCACCGACATTGATCCGCTGCGCTTCTCGCTGCTGTTCGAGCGCTTTCTCAATCCCGACCGCGTGTCGATGCCCGACTTCGACATCGACTTCTGTCAGGATCGGCGCGAGGAGGTCATCCGCTACGTCCAGCAGAAATACGGCCGCGACCAGGTCGGCCAGATCATCACCTTCGGTACGCTGCAGGCGCGCGCCGTGCTGCGCGACGTCGGCCGCGTCCTGCAAATGCCCTATGGCCAGGTCGACAAGCTCTCCAAGATGGTGCCGCAGAACCCGGCCAATCCCGTCAAGCTCGCCGACGCCATCGCCAACGAGCCGCGCTTTGCCGAAGAGGCCGAGAGGGAGCCGATCGTCCAGACGCTGCTCGACATGGCGCAGAAGCTGGAAGGCCTCTACCGCCATGCCTCGACGCACGCCGCCGGCATCGTCATCGGCGACCGGCCGCTCTCGGAGCTGGTGCCGATGTACCGCGATCCGCGCTCGGACATGCCCGTCACCCAGTTCAACATGAAATATGTCGAGCAGGCCGGGTTGGTGAAGTTCGATTTCCTCGGCCTGAAGACGCTGACCGTGCTGGAGACGGCGGTGAAGCTGATCCGCCGGCGCGGCATCGAGATCGACCTGGCAACCATCCCGCTCGACGATCCCGAGACCTACGCCATGCTGTCGCGCGGCGAAGTGGTCGGCGTGTTCCAGGTGGAAAGTGCCGGCATGCGCAAGGCGCTGATCGGCATGCGGCCCGACTGCATCGAGGACATCATCGCGCTGGTCGCACTGTATCGACCCGGCCCGATGGAAAACATCCCGACTTATAACGCCCGCAAGCATGGCGAGGAGGAGATGGCCTCGATCCATCCCAAGATCGACCATCTGGTGAAGGAGACGCAAGGCGTCATCGTCTACCAGGAACAGGTGATGCAGATCGCGCAGGAGCTGTCGGGCTACTCGCTCGGCGAAGCCGATCTGCTGCGCCGCGCCATGGGCAAGAAGATTCGCGCCGAGATGGACAAGCAGCGCGAGCGCTTCGTCTCCGGCGCGGTCGAGCGTGGCGTCGGCAAGCCGCAAGCCGACTTCATTTTCGACCTGCTGGCCAAGTTCGCCGACTATGGTTTCAACAAATCGCACGCCGCCGCCTATGCGGTGGTTTCATACCAGACCGCCTATCTCAAGGCGCATTATCCGGTCGAGTTCCTGGCGGCGTCGATGACGCTCGACATGGGCAACACCGACAAGCTCGCCGATTTCCGCCAGGACGCGCTGCGCCTCGGCATCGAGGTTCTCGCGCCGTCGGTGACATCGAGCTTTCGCCCCTTCGAGGTCGGCGAGAACCGCATCTACTATTCGCTGGCAGCGCTCAAGGGCGTCGGCGACGCGGCGGTCGAGCACATCGTTGCCCAGCGTGGCGAAAAGCCGTTCAAGAACCTCGCCGATTTCTGCGAGCGGGTCGATCCCAAGATCGTCGGCAAGCGCGTCTTCGAAAGCCTGATCATGGCCGGCGCGCTCGACTGCTTCGGCCACGACCGCGCGTCGATGATGGCGGGCGTGGAGCGCATGATGGGGCTGGCGTCGCTGGCGCAGCAGAACGCGGTTTCCGGACAGCACGACATCTTCGGCGCCTCGCTCGGCGCCCAGTCGCAGGCACTCAATCTGCCGGCGACAGAGCCGTGGCTCGCCGCCGACCGGCTGCACCGTGAATTCCAGGTGGTCGGCTTTTACCTCTCGGCCCACCCGCTCGACGAGTACAAGGCGGCCCTGCAGAAGATGCGGGTGCAAACGTGGGCCGAGTTCTCGGCGGCCGTCAAACGCGGTGCCGCCGCCGGACGCCTGGCCGGCACGGTGACATCCAAGCAGGAACGCAAGACGCGCACCGGCAACAAGATGGGCGTCATCGCCTTTTCGGATACGTCAGGCCAGTACGAAGCCGTGCTGTTTTCGGAAGGACTGGCACAGTATCGCGACCTGCTCGAGGCCGGCCGCTCCGTCGTCATCACCGTTGCGGCCGAGGACAGGCCGGAAGGCGTCAATCTGCGCATCAACTCGGTGCAGTCGCTGGAGGATGAGGCAAGTCGCATCCAGAAGGCGCTGCGTATCTTCGTGCGCAACGCCACGCCGATCAACACGCTGGCCGGCCAACTGACCGTCAGGGGCGAAGGCCAGGTCAGTTTCGTGCTGATCAAGGAAGAAGGCGAGGGTGAAATCGAGATAGAGCTGCCGAACCGCTACCGTATCTCGCCGCAGATCGCCTCGGCGATGCGCGCGGTGCCGGGCGTGGTCGAAGTGGAATTGGTGTGACCCCCGCTCGTTTCGGCGCGCGGCAATCAGCCGGGCGGTCGCTGCCGCCAACGCCGGCGCAGTCAGCATGAAGCCGGCGCAGAGGAATGGGTCGCAGGCGGTTTCGGCCTTGGCGCGGCTGCGTGACCGGCTGCGCAGGCTTTATCATGGGCGCACGCCGGCCGCTTTCCGGTTCCAACTGGTGGCCGTCGTCATCGACCTCGCCATCATCGCCTTCTTCATCGCGACGCCGGTTCTCCAGGACAAGCCGTCCTTCCTCTGGCTCGACTATTCGGCGGCCGCGCTGGTTGCCGCGGACCTCGCTGCCCGCCTGCTTGCCTCCAAGAACATGCTGCGGCTGATGAAGCAGCCGACCTCGTGGGTCGATGTCTTCATCCTCTTGACGCTGCTGATGCCAACGGCGTTCGCCAATCTCGCCTTCCTGCGCATCCTGCGGCTGTGGTCCCTGTCGCGCAGCGGTTCGCTCTGGCGGCATTTCGAGATGCGAGGACTGCGGCCGTGGCGAGAGGCCAGCCACGCGGTCATCAACCTTTTGACCTTCCTGTTCGTCATCACCGGCTTCGTCTACACGTTCTTCTTTCGCACTGGCGCCGGCCTGGAAAACTATATCGACGCGCTTTATTTCACTGTCGCCACGGTGACGACGACCGGCTTCGGCGACATCGTGCTGCCGGGCATGGCCGGCAAGCTGACGGCAATCGTCACCATGATCATCGGCATATCGCTGTTTGTCAGACTGGCTCAGGCGATCTTCCGGCCAGCCAAGGTGTTGTTTCCCTGTCCGCAGTGCGGCTTGCGGCGGCACGAGCCGGACGCCGTGCATTGCAAGGCCTGCGGCCATCTTCTCAACATACCCGACGAAGGGAACTGACGGCCGGCGGGACTACGACGCCGCCACTTCGGCCGGCTTTATCTGCCTGCGCTGCAGATTGAGCAGATTGCCCATCAGGATCAGCAGCGCGCCGCCGGCGGTGAAGGCGTCGATCTGCTCGCTATAGAGCAGCCAGCCGATCAGTGCCGATAGCGGCACGCGTAGAAAATCCATCGGCGAGACGATGGTCGCGTCGGCATAGCCAAGCGCGCGGGCCATGCAGAAATGCGACGACATGCCGGTGAAGGCGATCAGCACGATCCATGGCCATAGCTCCAGTGGCGGGTTGCGCCACGTATAGAGCGCCGGGATGAGACCGACCACCGACTGGACAATCAGCATCCAGCAGATGATGCGTACGACGCTGTCCGTCCGGGTCAGCGACTTGACGGTGACCACCGAGATGCCGAAGCAGGCCGCGGCGCCCAGCACGACGAGATGTCCAGGATCGACCGAGCCGACACCGGGGCGCACGATGATCACCACGCCGATCAGCCCCAGCGCGATCGCTGCCAACTTGGGCCGGTTCAGCCTTTCGCCCAGAAAGATCACCGCCAGGATAGCTGTCCAGATCGGAGTGGTGAATTCGATCGAGATCAACACGGCCAGCGGAATCAAGGTGAGGGCGTAGAGCCATGCCGCCTGGCCCGTGTAATGGATGACGTTGCGGGCGATATGGGCAACCGGGCGCTGCGTGCGCATGGCTTGAAAGCCGCCACTCATCATCACCAGCGGCAGCAGGATGAAGAAGCCGATCACGGAGCGCAACTCCAGCACTTGGAAGACGTTGAGCTCCGCTGTCGTGGCCCGGCCGGCGACCGTCATGCCAAGGAACGAGGCGATAGACAGCGCCATCCAGAACGCGGCCTTGGGGATCGAGGGGGTGGGTGCCATTCGCGCTATGTCGCAGGCCAGCACCTCTGCTGCAACCGCTAGCCAAGGCATTCTTCTGGGCCAGTCGCGACTGGCTCGATGTTGTAAAACAGTCATGTGGCGGGCGGAACCTGAAACGGTAGGTGGCGTTGAGTCCCGATGGTCAGCCGTGCTCGTGGACCGCCCCGCCTTTTTTCGAAAACGACAAGGAGAGCTTCGATGAGATCCTTCGCGCAATTCGCGCTTACCGGCGGTCTATTGGTTGCGGCAGGCGCAGCACATGCCGACGAGACCCAATTTCTCCAGTCGTTCAAGGGCAATTTCGCCGGCAAGGGCACTGTCCAGGTAACCACGGATGCTCCGAACGTCACCGTATCGTGCAGCTTCAAGTCGAATGCGACCTCAACCACGCTATCGCTGGATGGAAATTGCCGCGGTCTCATTGTGGTGTCGCGGGCCATCAGCGCCAATCTGAAAGTTACAGGTGCCAAATACAGCGGCACCTATGTCGGCTCTCGCACGGGACCGGCGCAACTCAACGGCAGCCGTTCGGGCAATGCGATCAACCTGGGCATTCGCTGGGCCAAGGAGGTCAATGGCGACCGAAGGGCGCAGATGAAGGTCGAGAAACGCGGCGAGAACGGCATGCGGCTGACCGTCATCGACACCGACCCGAAAACCGGCAAGAGCGTGGTGACGAGCAGGATAGACTTGCAGCGCACCTAGTCCTCGAGCGGCTCCGGCGGATGGGCATCGCGGCCCTTGCCGAATGTGTAGCCGGTTTCCACCGCCTTGCGGCCGAACTTGTCGCGCAAGGCATCGATGGCGCCTTCGGCCATGGCGCGCTTGCGCGACTGGATGTCGACCAGATCGGGCGGGTCGGCCTTGTCGTCGTCCGAGAGGTCGCTGACGCCGATGCCGAGCAGCCGATACTTCGTGCCGTCGGTTTCCTTGCGCAGAAGCTCCACCCCAGTCTGAAAGATGCGGTCGGCGAGCCGGGTCGGGTCGCCGAGCTGGCGATTGCGCGTGCGCAGCTTGAAATCCTGGCTCTTCAGTTTCAGCACCACGGTGCGCCCGGCAATGCCTGACTTTTTCAGCCGTGCCGAAACCTTTTCCGAAAGACCCCTGAGAACCGCGATCAGTTCCTCCAGCGACGCGATGTCGGTGTCGAAGGTGGTTTCGGCCGATACGCTCTTGGCGTCCTGATCGGGATCGACGCGGCGGACGTCCTCGCCGCGCGAAAGGTGGTAGAGCCGGTCGCCCATCGTGCCATAGCGGCGCATGAGGTCGCCGCGATCCATCTGCTGCAGCTGGCCGATGGTGCGGATGCCGTCACGCTCCAGCGTTGCGTTGAACGCCTTGCCGACACCCCAGATCATGGTCACCGGCTGCGCCGCCAGAAAGCCGACCGCCTCGGCTTCGCCGATGACCGAGAAGCCGCGCGGTTTACGGAAGTCCGACGCTATCTTGGCGAGGAACTTGCAGTAGGACAGGCCGGCCGAAACGGTGATGCCGATCTCCTTCTCGACCGCCAGCGCAAAGCGCGCCAGCACCACAGCGGGTGGCAGGCCGTGCAGCCGTTCGGTGCCGGCGAGGTCGAGAAACGCCTCGTCGATCGACAGCGGCTCGACCAGCGGCGTCAGCGCCTGCATCATGGCGCGCACCTCGCGGCCGACGCGGACGTATTTTTCCATGTTGGGGCTGATGACCACCGCCTCCGGGCAGGCTTCGAGCGCCTTGAACATCGGCATGGCCGAGCGCACGCCCTGGATGCGGGCGATGTAGCATGCGGTGGAGACCACGCCGCGCTTGCCGCCGCCGATGATCAGCGGCTTGTCCTTGAGCGCCGGATTGTCGCGCTTTTCGATTGCCGCATAGAAGGCGTCGCAATCGATATGGGCCAGATGCAGCCGGTAAAGCTCGGGATGACGCGCAAGCCGGGGGCTGCCGCAGCGCTCGCAGCGGCGCGTCTGGCTGCGCTGAAGCATCAGGCAGTCGCGGCAAAAACCGTGATCGGGATTGTTGACAGAGGCCGCCATCGCTGCGAACATAAAGAGAACAGAAGCAATGGTACGACAGTGCAAGGCCAGCGACAAGGCTGGCCTGGGGAGAACGCATGAGCACGACCATAGCGCCGCTTGCGCCCGAGCTTTGGGCTGAATTCGAGGACCTCTTCGGCAAGCAAGGTGCCTGCTACGGTTGCTGGTGCACGCATTTCCGGCTGGCGCCGGCGATGCGCCGCGAGAGCAGCCGGGAACGCAACAAGGACCACATTAAGGCACGCATCGAGGCCGGCCCGCCGCCGGGCCTGCTGGCATTCGAGGACGGTCAGGCGGTTGGCTGGATGCAGATCGGACCGCGCGCCGACGTGCCCGAGTGGAACAACCAGGGCAGGGGGTCGGCACCGGTCGATCCTGCCGACGCCACGGATCCGGCCGTCTGGGCGATCTCCTGCTTCTTCATCCGCGGCAAGGCGCGCGGCAGGGGCATCACGCATCGCCTCGTCGAAGGCGGCATCGATTTCGCCCGCCAGAATGGAGCCCGGCTGCTCGAGGCTTGTCCGATAGATCTGTCTCGCGATTCGCGTTCGATCGGCCTGTTCGTCGGCTCGTCGCGGGTCTTCGAGAAGGCTGGTTTCGAGAGGCTGTTGGAACGCAAGGCCGGTCGGCCGCTGATGCGGCTGGTGCTTTGATCGAGATTGCCTGCCCGGGTGCCGTTGTCGATCTCACCTTGCGGTTGCAGCGGTAATTTCATACCAGACGGACAAAGCCTTTCTTCTCGGTCAAACGGAGAATTCGCGTGAACCGTGCCTTGCCATTCGTGTTCCTTCTTGCGTTGAGTGCCCCTGCTCTCAGTCAGACCGTCGACAGTCAGGGTGCGAAGCAATTGTCCGACGACTTGTCCCGCTATGTCGGCAAGCAGGCCATCGACAAAGGCATTTTGAAGGTTTCGCTGGAAGGTGGTGCCTACAAGATCCTGTTCGATTTCAAGGCACTTGCCGCATCATTTCCGGACCAGAAACTGCTGAAGTTCGACTTCGCGCCCTACGCCCTGATGGTCAAGCCGCGCAGCGACGGATCCTGGGATGTCTCGATGGATTTCTCCCAGAGCGCCTCCTTCGAGTTCAACGGACCCGAAGGCCTGCAAAGCACTCAGTTTTCGATCAAGGACGGAAAGGGCTCGGGCGTCTACGATCCAAATCTGGCGGCCTTCACCAGCGGCACCAGTTCGATGGCCGGCATGACGATGACGTCGAAGGATGCCAAGCAGCACATGGAGGCCAGCGCCGGCGCTGGCATCGCGACCGTTGCCGCGACCAAGTCGGCGACCGGGGGCGTCGATTTCACAACCTCGCAGAAGGTGTCGAGTTTTGTCGAAGCGATCAATTTCGATGACCCCGAGAGCGGGCTGAAATTCCCGGTCACCGTCAGGTCGCCGGAACTATCGGTCGAAGCCAGCGGCAAGGGCGTGCGGACCAAGCCATTGCTCGATCTCCTGGCATTTGCTGTGGCCAACGAGGACGAGGCGACGCTGAAGGCTAACCAGGCGCAGCTCAAATCGCTTTTGTTCGCCGCCTTACCGCTTTGGCAGCGTATCGACGGGACCTATGGTTTCAAGGATTTCGCGGTGGAAAGCCCGGTCGGCAATTTCGGCGCCACCCAGCTCAGCACCGTGTTCGGCTCCGACGGCGTCGCCCAAAATGGCACGATCACCTACGGCATCAAGGCATCGGGACTGACCGTGCCGACCCAGCTTCTCCCGAGCTGGAGCGTGGGGTTGTTGCCCACCGATGTCGATTTGAACTTTGGCGGCGCCAATATCGATCTCGACAGCATGGCGAAGAAGGCGATCGAAGCCTTTGATCTCAATAAGAATCCGCCGCTGTCTGCCGAATTCGGCGAGCAGCTTAAGGCCGACTTCATGGCCAAGACGCCGAAGGTCGTGCTTGGCCACAGCACCGTGAAGAACAAGGATACGGAGATCGCCCTGGAAGGCGAGACGACATTCCCAGGCGAAAAGCCCGAAGGTAGCGTGACCGTCGATGTCGCCGGCTTCGACAAGCTTGTCGAAGGCCTGCAGGAAGCGGCAAAGTCGGAACCGGAGGTGGCCCAATACGTGCCAGTCGCTCTCATGGCGAAGGGCTTTGGCAAGACGCTGCCCGATGGCCGGCTGGAATGGATCGTCAACGCCAAGGCCGACGGTTCGGTCACCGTCAATGGCGTCATGCTGAAGCCTGCCGATCCGGCCGTGGACGACAGCGTGGACGATGGTGACGGCGACGATGACAGCGGGGACGACAGCGGCGGCGCAGGTGCGAAACTGAACCCCTGAAGGCTGGAGTTTAGAGCCCCAGCGCGCTTGCGATCTTCGGCGCGGCTTCGTGCCAGTCCTGGACGACGACCACATCGTCCGTCACCGGGGGCAGGAATGCGCGCAGCGAATTGTCGGCCATCAGGTGGAACAGTTCGGCGTCGGCGACCGATTCCCGCACCGACGCCAGATTGTGCGGCTGATCGTCGACGAAGACCACCGGTCGGCCGGCCTTGCCGCGAAGCTTGGCCACTGCCGGTCCTTTGGCCATTTCAGTGGTCAGAAGCGGGTAGCTCAGTCCAAGCGCGTCGAGATGGACACGACGCACGGCACGGTGTTTGTGCGGCATGGCCGTCAGCAAGATGATTTCCGCGCGGTCGCCAAGCCCTGCCAGGGCCTCTGCCGCGCCGTCCGTAATGTTTTGCCAATCGGCTTGCGTGTCAAAGAAATCGCCCAGCAGTGCCGTGACTTCGGGCTGTTCGATCAGGCGGCCGCTGGCCGTCTCTGCGATGTTGCCGGTCAGCCGGAACGAGGCCAGCGTCAGGCCATAGCCACGCGTCTTGAGGAAATTCGGAAACGGGCGGATGAATTCGAGCACGACATCGTCGACATCGAGCACCAGCAACGGCCGGTTGTCGGGTGCCAGTTCTTCGATCTGGCGCGCTGTTTCTGGATCATCGCTCATATGGAATGCTCGTGGTTGTCATCGCCCAGCGGCAGCGACCGCAGGGCCTTGCCGACAGCAGCCGGCGGGGTGCCGGTTTCCTCGGCAAAGCGCATCAGCGTCGGCTCGTGGGCGAGGATGAATTGCAGGACACCAGCCAGGAAACCTGGCTCACTGGCGGCTTTGCGGATCGAATGGACCTCTATGCCGGTGATAGCCAGAAAGCGCGGCAAAAGCTCCGGATCGGAGGCGACAAAGCCCAGGGCCTTCACGGCAATCGATTCCGCTTCTTCGCGCATTGACGCTGCGTTTGCCATCACTACCTTCGGTGTGTGGAATGAGTCTCTCCCGCAGTAATGGCAAGAGTTGCTTGCGGCAAGCCATTAGAGCGTGGCGCGCCCTTTGGACGCGCAGGCGACGAGGTAGAATTCGCGCTGTTTTCCAGCCGCGGATTTCCGTTTCGTCAATCATATTGCCGTAAAGTGAAGCAGGGTTTGGTGCGTTCAGACATGGGCGCATGACGGTCGCCTTCGAAGCGGAAGGGCGGCCGGGACGGGATATCGATGCCGAAGAAGGTTATGATCGTCGAGGACAATGAGCTCAACATGAAGCTCTTTCGGGACCTCATCGAGGCAAGCGGTTACGAGACCGTGCGCACCCGCAACGGTCTGGAAGCGCTCGATCTGGCACGCCAGCACCGGCCGGATCTCATCTTGATGGATATCCAGTTGCCTGAGGTGTCGGGGCTTGAAGTGACCAAATGGCTGAAGGAGGACGACGAACTGCACGTCATCCCCGTCATTGCCGTGACCGCCTTCGCCATGAAAGGCGACGAGGAACGTATCCGCCAGGGTGGCTGCGAGGCTTACATCTCGAAGCCGATTTCGGTGCCGCGTTTCATCGAAACCATCAAATCCTATCTGGGCGATGCGTGATGTGCCCCTTCAGCCGAGTCGGAGCGTTATGAAATGACTGCGCGGATCCTCGTCGTCGACGATATCCCTGCCAATGTGCGGCTGCTGGAAGTGCGGCTGCTGGCCGAATATTTCGAAGTGTTGACCGCCACCAACGGGCCGGATGCGATCGAGACCTGCGAGAACGGCAAGGTCGATGTCGTGCTGCTCGATGTGATGATGCCTGATATGGACGGCTTCGAGGTCTGTCGGCGGCTGAAGAGCGATCCGGCGACATCGCACATTCCGGTGGTGATGATCACCGCACTGGACCAGGTTTCCGACCGCGTCCGCGGGCTTGAGGCTGGCGCCGACGACTTCCTGACCAAGCCGGTCAACGACCTGCAGCTGATGACGCGCGTCAAGAGCCTGGTTCGGCTGAAGTCGCTGACCGACGAGTTGCGGCTGCGCGCCTCGACGACGCGCAATATCGGCATCGAGGAGTTGCTCAGCCGCAATTTCGCATCCGAGGACACGACGCCGAAAGTGCTTTTGATCGACGAGCGCAAAACATCCGTCGAGCGCATCCAGAAGATGCTGCGCGACCGGGCCGACCTCGACGTCACACATGATCCGCATGCCGGTTTCTTCCAGGCCGCCGAGACATCCTATGAATGCGTGATGATCTCGACCGCGTTCGCCGATTTCGATCCGCTGAGGCTCTGTTCGCAGTTGCGCTCGCTCGATCGCACCCGCTTCGTGCCGATTATCCTGCTGGCGGAGGAGGGCGAGGAGGAACGTATCATTCGCGGCCTGGAACTTGGCATCAACGACTATCTCATGCGGCCGATCGACCAGCAGGAACTGACGGCACGGCTGCGCACGCAGGTGCGCCGTAAGCGCTACAACGACCAGCTACGGGCCAGCGTCACCCAGACAATCGAAATGGCGGTGACCGACGGTCTGACCGGGCTGCACAATCGCCGCTATCTGGACAGCCATCTGCAGACGCTGTTCGATCGCGCCGTGGCACGGCGCCGGCCGCTGTCGGTGATGATCACCGACCTCGATCGCTTCAAGGCGATCAACGACGCGCACGGTCATGATGGCGGCGACGAGGTGCTGCGGGAATTCGCACGGCGGCTGCGCAAGAATGTCAGGGGTATCGACCTTGCCTGCCGCTTTGGCGGCGAGGAATTCGTCGTGGTGATGCCGGATACCGAGGGCGCGGTGGCCGAGAAGGTGGCCGAGCGCATTCGCGCCGAAATCGCCCAGGCGGCTTTCGCCATCGGCCAGGACGGCAAGGCGATCGAAGTCACGGTCAGCGTCGGTGTATCGTCGGTGCTGAAGGGCGTGGACACGGTGGCGGCGCTCATGAAGCGTGCCGATCTCGCGCTCTACGAAGCCAAAAGCGGCGGCCGCAATCGGGTCGTCGCCAAGGCGGCGTAGTGATCCAGCCCCGATTATCCAGTCAACCCGACAGGGTTACCCGTTTACCTTAATCCAAGCGATTCGCGAGCCTTGGTTAAGAAACTGTTGATTTTCATAAGCTCTTGCGCGACTGTGCAGGCCAAGACGAAGCCGGCACGAGGATAGACCGCCGGCTCCGGTCCCTGGGAATACCCCATGATGCTCAGGTCCGCCGCATCTCCTGGGTCCGTGGGGTCGGCCGGCCGGCGCTGGCACATAGTGGCCTCCTCGTACCGCTGCCAAACGCCGACCGGCCCCCTTCTTTCCAATGAACATCAGAGCTCCGTGCCAAAGCACGGAAGACTCTGGGTTTTTGCGCCTGAAAATCTGGATATCGTTACGGGAAACTGCCCCGAGCGCTTGTTCCGCGGCAACCAACAGGGGGAACAATACCGTTCCCTTCCATTTCATACATATGGCGCACAAGGGGCTTGCGGCAAGACCCGGCTCCTCCCGTAAAACCGACCCGAACCAAGGTGCGGAAAACGGGAGTGATGATAATGGTTTCAGATCATGCGGTGGTGATCGCCGGGGGTGGTCCGACGGGATTGATGCTGGCGGGCGAACTGGCGTTAGCAGGCGTCGACGTTGCCATTGTCGAAAGGCGGCCGGATCAGAAACTTGCCGGCCTGCGCGCAGGCGGCCTCCATGCACGCACCATCGAGGTGCTCGACCAGCGCGGAATTGCCGATCGGTTCCTCTCGCAGGGCCAAGTGAGCCCGGCCGTAGGTTTTCACATGATCCGCCTGGACATCAGCGATTTCCCAACCCGGCACAATTACCTGTTGGCGTTGCGGCAGAACCACATCGAGCGCATCCTGGCCGACTGGGTCGGCGAGTTGAAGGTGCCGATCTATCGTGAACACGAGGTTGCGGGGTTTATCCAGGACGACAGCGGCGTCAACGTCGAACTGTCCACCGGTCACCGCCTGAGGGCCGCATATCTGGTCGGCTGCGACGGAGGCCGCAGCACCATTCGCAAGGCGGCCGGTATCGAGTTTGCCGGATGGGATCCGACGATGAGCTGGATGATTGCCGAGGTCGAAATGTCGGAAGAACCGCCATGGGGCTTCCGCAGCAACGCCTCCGGAATTCATGCCCTGGGTAAGATCGAGGACGGCAAGAAGGTTGGCGTCGTGCTGACGGAGCCCCGTCTGGAGGCGCGCGGCGAACCGACGCTACGCGAGCTCAGCGAGGCGCTGGCTGCCATCTATGGCGCCGATTTCGGGGTCCACAGCCCGACCTGGCTCTCCCGCTTCACCGACATGACGCGCCAGGCTGCCGCATATCGCGACAGACGCGTGCTCCTGGCCGGCGATGCCGCCCACGTCCATCCGCCGATGGGTGGACAGGGCCTCAACATCGGCGTGCAGGATGCGGTGAACCTTGGATGGAAGCTTGCCCAGGTCATCAAGGGGATATCGCCGGAAAGCCTTCTCGACAGCTATCATGCCGAGCGCCATCCGGTTGCCGCCCGCGTGTTGCGTAACACGATGGCGCAGGTCGCGCTTCGCCGCACGGATGACCGCAGCAAGGCCTTGGCCGACACCGTTGCCGAGTTGCTCGGCATGGATGAACCCCGCAAAAAGATCGCAGCCGAGATGTCCGGCCTGTGTGTCCACTACGACCTCGGCGAGGGGCACCCGCTGCTTGGGCGGCGAATGCCCGATCTCGATCTGACCACCGCCGGCGGACCGTTGCGGGTCTTCACATTGCTGCACGACGCGCGGCCCGTGCTGCTCAACCTCGGTGAGCCCGGCAGCCTGGACATCGCGCCCTGGGCAGAACGGGTTCGGCAAATCGACGCCGGTTACGCCGGTATCTGGGACCTGCCGGCTCTCGGGAGTGTCGTTGCGCCCGACGCGGTCTTGATCCGGCCCGATGGTTATGTGGCTTGGGCCGGGGCGGGAACCCAACGGGGCCTTGTGGACGCGCTGACCACCTGGTTCGGGCCGCCTGCTGCCGCAGGTTAGCAGACGCGATCGAAGCGATCGCGCGACCGCCTTGAGAATATTGCGTCGCTTCCTCCGACAGTGCTCCTGACAGTTGGTTGACAGGAGTTTTCAACTGTGCAGAATTGGTTGGACCATTGGACCACTCGGAGGAAATGTGGACCAGAACAGCCTGCCACCCATTCAAATCATGGCGCGCGACGACGCCGTGTTGAAGGCGTTGGTGGGATTTGTTCGCGCCGAAGCCCTGCAGCTGGGCGACAGACTCCCAACCGAACGCATTCTCGCCGAGCGGCTGAAGGTCAGCCGCAACACCGTGCGCGAGGCTCTGACACGCTGGGAAGGGCTCGGCCTCGTCGAACGCCGGCAAGGCAGCGGCACCTATCTCAAGGCGGCTGTTTCGCCTGATATGCTGCACATGCCGCTGACACTGGCCGGCGGCAATGATTTCACCAGCCTGATGCAGACGCTGGAGATCCGCCGCGCGCTGGAGGCGGAGGCAGCAGCCCTTTGCGCCGAACGCGCCAGCCAAGCCGATATTGCCGAGATCGCACGCAAGCTCGACATCATGGAACAGGCGTTCCGCACGCGCGAGGGCATGTCGTCGGAAGAGGATTGGGAGTTCCACCAGGCGATCTACCGGGTCTCGGGCAATCCGCTGTTCGAGCAGATCATCGCCGCCATGCATGAGCTGTTTCACCGCTTCTGGGAGCATCCGCTCGGCGTGCGTGACTTCGGCCACGCCAGCTTTCCCTACCACCGGACCATCTACGAACGCATTGCTGCCCGCGATCCGCAGGGCGCTCGCGCCGAGGCGCTCAAGCTGATCGCCACCGTCGAGGACGACCTCAAGCGCGGCGCGGCCAAACTCAAACTCTCGAGCCAGACATGAACGAGCATCCATCAGGTTTCGATTACGACTATCTCACCGAAGCGGCGACGCTTTTGGCGCATGACGAACCGTTCCCCGGCGGTGCGGTGGTGCCGCCGATCTATCAGACCTCGCTGTTCACCTTCGCCAACTATGCCGAGATGGCCGATACCTTTGCCGGCAAACGAAGGCAGCCGATCTACTCGCGCGGCGACAATCCCACGGTGATGGAGTTCGAGGCGCGCGTGGCAGCGCTCGAGGGCGCAGAAGCCGCGCGCGGCTTTTCCAGTGGCATGGCGGCGATCAGCGCCACAGTGCTTGCGTTCGTCGGTGCGGGCGAGCGCATCGTGGCGGTGCGCAATTGCTATGGCGATGCCTACCGTTTGTTCGAGCGGCTATTGCCGCGCCTCAACATCAAGGTCGACTATGTCGACGGCTCCGACCCGGATGCGGTCGCGGCGGCACTTCCCGGCGCCAAGCTGCTTTATCTGGAAAGCCCGACCTCGATGATGTTCGAGCTGCAGGACATCGCGCATCTGACACGGTTGGCCAAGGAACAGGGCATCGTCACCACGATCGACAATTCCTGGGCGACGCCGGTGTTCCAGAAGCCGATCACGCATGGCGTCGACCTGGTGCTGCATTCGGCCTCGAAATACCTTGGCGGCCACAGCGATACGGTCGCGGGCGTAGTGGCGGGTTCGGCTGCCCACATCAAGCACATCAACGAGCAGACCTATTCCTATCTCGGCGGCAAGCTGTCACCGTTCGAGGCGTGGCTTTTGCTGCGCGGCCTCCGCACGCTGCCGCTGCGCCTGCCGCACCACATGAAGAGCGGCCTGACCATCGCCGAACGGCTGAAGGCGCATGCCGCTGTCGAGCGGGTCAACCATCCCGTCTATTCGAACCACCCGGGCAAGGCGACGCTGGCCGGCTATGCCGGGCTGTTCTCCTTCGAGGTTACGGACGAGATTGACATCCCCGTCTTCGTCGACGCGCTGAAATATTTCCGCATCGGCGTCAGTTGGGGCGGGCATGAAAGCCTGGTCGTGCCGGCCAAGGCGTCGCTGGAGCAGACGCCGGGCCTGAATTCGATGGCGCGCTTCGGCGTCAGCCCCCGAACCATCCGCTTCAATGTCGGATTGGAGAGTGTCGAAGACCTGTGGGCGGATGTCGCCCAAGCCTTCGAAAAAGCCAGAAAATAACAAGCGGGTTCAAAATGGGAGTCTTGAACATGAAAAAACTGACCGTCATGCTTGCCACCGTTGCGGGACTGGCGATTTCCGCCGGAAATGCTGTGGCCGATTCGACCCTGAAAATGGTCGAAGTCATCACCAGCCCGCCACGCACCGAATTCCTGAAGAAGCAGATCGCCGAGTTCGAAACGGCCAATCCAGGCATCAAGGTCGAGCTGATCTCGCTGCCCTGGGGGCAGGCGTTCGAGAAATTCCTGACCATGGTGCAGGCCGGCGATACGCCCGACGTGGTCGAGATGCCGGAGCGCTGGATGGGCCTCTATGCCAACAATGCCCAGCTCGAGGATCTCGGCCCGTATATGGCCAAATGGGATGACGCCAAGACGCTTGGCGACCGCGCGAAACAGTTCGGCTCGACCGTCAACAACACCCAGTTCATGATCCCCTACGGCTACTATGTGAACGCGCTGTTCTGGAACAAGAAACTGTTCAAGGAGGCCGGCCTCGATGGCCCGCCGGCGACGCTTGAAGATTTCGTCGCCGATTCCAAGAAGATTTCCGCGCTCCCGGGCAAGTACGGCTACTGCCTGCGCGGCGGGCCGGGCGCCTTCAATGGCATGCACATGTTCATGAACATCGCCGCCGGCAAGGGCGGTTACTTCAACGAGGACGGCACTTCGACGATCAACGAGGAGGGCTCGGTCAAGGGCCTGCAGATGCTGGCCGACATGTACAAGGACGGACTGGCGCCGAAGGATGCGGTGAGCTGGGGTTTCAACGAAACGGTCACCGGCTTCTATTCCGGCACCTGCGCCATGCTCAACCAGGATCCGGACGCGCTGCTCGGCATCGCCGACAAGATGAGCGCCGACGATTTCGCGGTGGCGCCATTGCCGGTCGGGCCGAGCGGCAAATCCTATCCGACGCTCGGCTATGCCGGTTGGGCCATGTTCGCCAACTCGCAGCACAAGGACGACGCCTGGAAGCTGATGGCGACCCTTTTGTCGCCGAAGGACAATCTGGAATGGGCCAAGGAAGTCGGCGTCGTCCCGATCCACAACGGTGCCGACCAGGATCCCCATTTCAAGACCGAGCAGTTCAAGGGCTGGTTCACGGAGCTCAGCGACAGCTCCAAATATGAAATGGTCACCCCGCCGACGCATCTGGAGAACCTCGGCAATTTCGTCGACCAGGTGGCGATCAAGAATTTTCAGGAAGTGCTGCTTGGCCAGAAGACGGCCAAGGACGTCGCCGACCAGTGGGCTGCCTTCCTGACCAAGGAACAGCAGGACTGGCTGGCGAAGAACAAGAAGTAGTTTTTCTTCCCTTCTCCCCGTTTGCGGGGAGAAGGTGTCACGAAGTGACGGATGAGGGGCGGCGCTATGCCTCGATAGGTTCGCGCTGCCCCTCATCTGCCTGCCCGTCTTCCGCAGCAGCTGCGGAGGGTGGACCGGCATCTTCTCCGCGTGAAACGGGGAGAAGGACGCTTGTCATCAGCCCCGACGCCGTTCCAGGAGCGCCCCCGAGCCAATGACCTACGCCGTGTCCGAAATACGATCCGTCGGCAAGCCGCGTCGCAAGCGGCTATCCCATGCCGCTATCGAGCCATGGCTCTATCTCAGCCCGGCGATCATCCTGCTGGTCGTGGTGCTTCTGGTGCCGCTGGTCATCGGCATCAGCTACTCCTTCCGCAAGTTCTCCGCCTTCAAGTCCGAATATGTCGGGCTCGGCCAGTATCAGGCGATGCTGTCGGATCAGGTGCTGGGCCAGGCGCTGGTCAACACGTTGTGGTGGACGGTCGCCAGCCTTTTCTTCCAGTTCTTCCTCGGCCTTGGCCTGGCGCTTCTGCTCGACAAGCCGTTTCGCGGCCGCAAGGCTGTACAAGCCCTGGTGTTCCTGCCCTGGGCGGTGCCGTCCTTCCTGTCGGGCCTGACCTGGGCCTGGCTGTTCAATCCGATCATCGGCCCGCTGCCGCACTGGCTGTTTGCATCGGGTCTGAAGGCCGAGCCGACCAATGTGCTGTCCGATCCGTCAACCGCCATGTGGGGGCCGATCGTCGCCAATATCTGGTTCGGCATTCCTTTCTTCGCCATCACGCTCTTGGCGGCGCTGAAGTCGATCCCGTCGGAACTGCATGAGGCTGCGGCCATCGATGGAGCCTCGCCCTGGCAGCGCTTCACCAAGGTGACGCTGCCGTTCCTGGCGCCGACCATCGCCATCACCGTGATGTTGCGCACCATCTGGATCGCCACCTTCGCCGACCTGATCTTCGTCATGACCGAAGGCGGACCGGCCGGCTCGACCAACACGGTGCCGGTCTACATCTATGTCAGCGCCTTCAAATCGCTGGACAAAGGCTATGCCTCGGCGGTGGCCGTGCTGCTATTGGTCCTGCTCATTGCCTATGCGATTGCGCTGATCGGTATCCGCCGCACTCTGGTGAGGCACGTCTGATGATCGCAGGACGCACAGCCTCGCAGCGCTTCTTCGGCGGCATCGGCCTCTACGCGGCAATCGCGGCTTACGTGCTCTTTGCCTTGTTCCCGATCTACTGGACGCTGAAGATCTCGGTCACGCCGGAGCGGCTGCTTTATTCCGAAGGCATCACCTTCTGGCCGTCGCACATGACGCTGCAGAACTTCGTCACCGTGCTCGAGGCCACCGATTTCCCGCGCTATTTCCTCAACAGCGTCATCGTCTCGGTATCGACGGCGGCACTGGTGACAATCATCGCCACGCTTGCCGGCTATGCCATGTCGCGCTTCACCTTTCGCGGCAAGGCAGCACTGGCGCTGATGTTGCTTTTGACCCAGACCTTTCCGCTGGTGATGGTCATTCCGCCGATCTACCGCGTGATGGGTCAGCTCGGACTGATCAACAGCCTGACCGGGCTGATCATCATCTACACCGCCTTCAACACGGCTTTTGCCACCTTCCTCATGCAGTCCTTTTTCGACGGCATCCCCAAGGATCTGGAGGAAGCGGCGATGATCGACGGCTGCACGCGTGCGCAGGCGATGCGCAAGGTGATCGTGCCGCTGACGCTGCCGGGCATGGGCGCGACGCTCGGCTTCGTCTTCACCGCCGCCTGGAGCGAGCTTCTGTTCGCGCTGATGCTGATTTCCAGCGACGACCAGAAGACCTTCGCCGTCGGCTTGCTCACCTTCATCGGCAAGTTCGCCGTCGACTGGGGACAAATGATGGCGGCATCCATCCTGGCGTTGATCCCGGTCTGCATCTTCTTCGCCTTCCTGCAACGCTATCTCGTCACCGGCCTGACCGCCGGCGCCGTCAAAGGATAGATCGATGGCCTCTGTTACGCTCGAGAAGGTCCGCAAGGACTATGGCGCCGTCCGCGTCCTGCACGCGGTCGACCTTGAAATCGCCGATGGCGAGTTCGTCGTCCTGGTTGGGCCGTCGGGCTGCGGCAAGTCCACGCTTTTGCGCATGATCGCCGGGCTGGAGGAGGCTTCCGGCGGCGAGATCCGCATTGGCGAGCGGCTGGTCAATGACGTAGCACCCAAGGACCGCGACATCGCCATGGTGTTCCAGTCCTACGCGCTTTATCCGCATATGGACGTGTCGAAGAACATGGGCTTCAGCCTGCTCCTGAAGAAGGCGGAGAAGGCGACGATCGACTCCAGGGTGGACGGCGCCGCCAAGCGGCTCGGGCTCGACACCTTCCTGCAGCGCCTGCCGCGGCAATTGTCCGGCGGCCAGCGCCAGCGCGTCGCCATGGGCCGGGCGATCGTGCGCGACCCCAAGGTCTTCCTGTTCGACGAGCCGCTGTCGAACCTCGACGCCAAGCTGCGCGTCCATATGCGCGCCGAGATCAAGGCGCTGCACCAGCAACTGAAGACGACATCGGTCTATGTCACGCACGACCAGATCGAGGCGATGACCATGGCCGACCGGATCGTCGTCATGCATGACGGGCTGATCCAGCAGGTCGGCGCGCCGCTCGATCTCTACGACCGGCCGGCCAACATGTTCGTTGCGGGTTTCATTGGTTCACCCGGCATGAATTTTCTGCCGGCGACGGTTCGTAAGGGCGCTACGTTGGAGGCCGTACTGGCCGACGGCCAGGCGCTGCGGCTGCCGGAAGACTTGCCACTGACCCACGGTGACGCCATCACCGTCGGTTTGCGGCCCGAGCATATCAAGCTGGCGGACGACGGTGCGTTGAAGGGCGAGGTGGGTGTGGTCGAGCCGCTCGGCCTTTCGACGCAGTTCTACGTCAAGCTAGCCAGCCAGCAGCTGTGCGTCTTTGCCATGGGCCGTGCCGGCGTCAAGTCCGGCGACGTGGTGCGGTTGGCGGCCGAACCGGGCCAGCTGCATCTGTTCGATGCGAAAAGCGGCGAGCGCATCGGCTGAGGGGACGCAGCCGGGTCGGATGCGGGCAGCCGGATCAGGCGCCGCTATCGGGCGGGACATACACGGTAACGCTACATTTCAATTGGATAAAATAGCGGAACGTCCAAGAGACATTTCCGGAACCTAACAGGATCGCTCGGACCTTTGCGTCTAGGGCGCAAGACCTTAGTCCCGCCGTCTTCTCAAAAGAACGGAGGTCATTTCGCCGCGAACTAGGCCACCGTCGGAGTTAGTCAACACCGACGGTGGCACCTGCAATATGGGCGAGTGGGTTGTGTGCGGATATGGTGTGATCGCGGAAGGCGATTGTAGACCGCTAACCGCGAGGGCTTCTTTTGGACAGCGGCGAGCTGTCCAACGGGTTTTCAGCCGATTTGGCCGATCGCCGCTCCTTCAGCCACAGGGACTTCTTTCTCCTTGCCAGGTTCTCGTCTCGAACGCTGTCTTCGGCGGTCACTCCGCCATGCATCGCGGCAATCACGTAGTCGGCTCTGTTGGTTCGAAAGTCGCCTTTTTGTACGGACATCGTTTTCTCCCAGTGCGAGGCATTTCCCCCCTTTTTGCCTGACGCTGAAACTAACTACCTATCCGTGGTGCAAGTCTACCAATTGGCGATTGTATTAAAACGATACACTCAGATGGCGCGATCGCACGAGAGGAGCCCATCCTGGCGAGGCTTCTTCATTGACCCTGTTGTGATCCTTGCGGGGGTGCCGCGGCGGGAGGTGTCGGAGCCTGCGGTGCGGGTTCCGTGGAAGGCGTGGCGGGGCTGTCAGGCTGAGGTGCCGGCGGTGCGGCCTCTTCCTCAGTCAGAACCTGGTCAGTCCTGGCCTTGATCTCATCGGCCGTCTGCTGGCTTATCAGCCCGTTGCTGACGGCAAAGCCAGCAGCCAGAGCGACAAGGGCTGCAATGATTGCAGCTTTCAACTTCTTCGACATCCATAGGCGCCTTATTCGTGACACCCAACCCACGGCCAAGGGTGCCGCAACCATGGCTAAGGGTCAATCCTTTGGCTGGAGTCTCTGCTCGGATGCAACGAAATCAACTGTTACAAACGAAAAACGCCGCCCATTGGGCGGCGTTTCGGCATTGCGGCGGGAAACCCGGATTACTTGATCTTGGTTTCCTTGAACTCGACGTGCTTCTTGGCGACCGGGTCGTACTTGCGGAACGACAGCTTGTCGGTCTTGGTGCGGCTGTTCTTGCTGGTCACGTAGAAGAAACCGGTGTCGGCGGTCGACAGAAGCTTGATCTTGATGTTTGCGGCTTTGGCCATGATATCAGTCCGTTTGTTCGTGGGGTTTTGGCCGCTGGAGCACGGGGAAACACCCGGACGCGGGAAACTTGGCGCGACACATAAAGAACGCGCCCGGAAAGTCAAGCCCGGTAGGCCTTGTGCGACCCGCCAGAGCCGGCTCGGGAGCGGAAATCATGCGGTTTCCGTCGCCGATGCCGCAACCTTCTTCCAGTCTCCGGTCGTGTTCCACCAGCGATTCGGATTGGCGCGGTCGTCCAGCCCCTTGGAACGGCTGGCGAGAATCGGCTGAATGCGGATCACCGGTTCCTGGTAGGAGTGCGCCTGGAAAATCGCCTCGACGACGCGGGCGGCCAGCGCCTGGTCGTCCGGCAGTTCGAAGGAAACCTCGACCGTGCCGGGGCGCCGCCGCAATTCGGTTTCGGCGCCGGCGGCCGCACCGTCAAGCGGCCTGTAGCGTTCGATGCCGTGCGCCGACTGATAGGCATTGCGGTCATATTTGCCCATGGCCAGCGGCGCGATCGCCACCACGGCATCCATGATGCGGTCGACGTCGGCGGCCGGAGCCTGGAAGGTCACGAGCAGAAGCAGTGTCATTCGTAGCGATGTGGTTTCAAAGCCGCTGTCGATCATGGAAGTGTCCTCAAGTGTTTTGGGACACCTTTTTAGCCCTGTGCTCCTGACACGGTTCTGTCAGCAGCCTGTCACCGTGCCGTGCCAAATGCATGGCAGGCCGCAGTCGCGCTACAGCAGGATCTTGCGAACCAACCTGACGGCGACCAAAGCGATATAGGCGGCGAAGAACAGGCCGAGCGACCAGCCGAAGCCGGACGGGCCGAACGCATCCATGCCGATGCCGATCGCCTGCGGGCCGAGCACCATGCCGACGCCGTAGCACAGCACGAAGGCGGCATTGGCCGACGCCAGTTCATGGCCGGAAAGCTGCGAGCCGAGATGGGCAAGGCCGATCGTGTACATGGCGGCGACGACGCCGCCCCAGACGAACAGAAGCGCGGCCATCAAATGCCAATTCTGGGCGAAGAAGGGCATGAACACGGTGCCGATAAGACCGACCGTCGCGCAGGCAATCAGCAGGTAGCGGCGATCGCTGACGCGGTCGCTGATCATGCCGATCGGGATCTGCAACAACACATTGCCGAGGCCGATCATGGTCAGCAGAAGGGCCGCATCGGCCTCGGAATAGCCGATTCGGCTGCCGTAGATCGGGAACAGCGCAAAGCCGCCGGTTTCCACCGCGCCGAACACCAGCACGGCAGCGGTCGCCGACGGCACCAGCCAGATGTAGCGCAGGAAATTGCTGGTTTCGCCATCCGAGGCGATCGACGGGCTCTCGTTGCGTGCTGCCAGCACGGGTATGGCCGCCAGCGTCACCAACGCGATGATGACGCCGAACGGCCTGAAGCCGGAACTGCCGAGATGAGCGAACAGCCACGGTCCGGCGGCAAAGCCGAGCGACAGGACAGTGGCGTAGATGCCAAGGACAAGGCCGCGCCGGTGCGGCGGCGCCGAGGTGCTGATCCAGAATTCAGACAGGATGAACAGCACCGTCAGCGCAATGTGCAGCACGATGCGCAGTGGAAACCACATCCAGAAATCGGGTGCGAAATGGAAGCCGACAAAGGCCAGCGCGCCGGCGGCGATCATGGCGATCATGGTCCAGGCAACGCCGAAGCGCATGGCGAGCGGGGTCGCCAGCGGCGCACCGGCGATCGAGGCGAGGCCGGCGACGGCGGTGTTGAGGCCGATCATCGAAGCCGAGTGGCCGCGTGTTTCGAGGATGACGCTGAGCAGCGGCATGCCGAGGCCGATGGCGATGCCGACGACGCTGATCGACGAGATCGCCGCCACCATCGGCAGCCAGTGTACGCGCTCGTCGCCCTTTGGTTGGGTATCGACCGTCATGGATGCTGAATACTCTGTCTGTTTGATCTTACGCAATTCGGACGGAAAACCGCGTCACACTTTTCTTGGAATTGCTCTAGAGAAGTTCGCGGATGAAGCGGCTGCGGACCAGCCGGTAGAAGGGCACGGGACCGCCTGGACGCAACAGCGGATCATGGGCGAGGCGCTTTTCCAACTCGTCCAGGATCATTCGGGTGATGTCGGGTATGTCGGCTTCCCTGGCCTTGGCAAGCGGCAGCCAGACCAGCTCTTCCAGTTCGTTGGTCGGACCGCCACCGGGCAGCTCGACCGCGACGTCGTCACGCCACGCGCTGAAGAAACGGGTGTCGAAGCGGCGCACCCGGTTGGGCGGCGTGATGGCGCGCGCGACAAAGCGCAGCATGTCGAGAGAGGGTTGCACGCCGTGTTCGGCAAAGCCTTGCCAGTCGGATCTGGGGGTTGCGAAAGCACCCTTGCGGCCGATCAGCAGCCCGGCTTCCTCATAGGTCTCTCGGATGGCCGACAGGGCGATGGCGCGGGCTCGTGCGGCGCTTGTGCGCCCCGGCCCGGCGATCAGCTTGGCTTCCTGCTCCGGGTGCAGGGCGGCGACGACCGGTATGCGGCTATCGGCCGGATCGGTGCGGCCGCCGGGAAAGACGAACTTGCCCGGCATGAAGGCGTGGCCGGCATGGCGGCGACCCATCAGAACCAGTACGTCGTCGTCCTTGCGGTCGAGCAGGATGAGGGTTGCCGCGTCGCGCGGGCGAATTGGCCGGTCGCTATGAGCGATCATGCTCCGCTCGATCCTGTCGACTTCCGCCTTGGTCATACCGTCCATGCGCAGGACCTAGCGGAAACTTCTGGCAAGCGAAAGTGGCCTTTCACGGTCGGTATGTTGCGCCAGGCAGCATTCTTGGCTGCGGCCTAGGATCCGGGATGCGGCTCGATCACGTCGTGCTCGCCGCCGAAGCCGTGCATATAGAAGGCCCATTGCAGCCCGATGACGGCACCCTTGACCGGCTGCAGCAGCGCAACCGACAAAAGGATGGTCAGCGGCACCCAGATGGCGATGTGCTGCCATATGGACAAAGTCGACGTCGCCTCAACGCCCATGAAGGCGCCCAGCACGATGTGGCCGACGATGACGATGACGAGGTAGGCCGGGAGGTCGTCGGCCCGGTGGTGATGCAATTCCTCACCGCAGACGCTGCATGTGTCGACGGTCTTGGTGAAAGCGCGAAACAGCTTGCCTTCGCCGCAATGCGGGCAGCGGCCGAGCAGGCCGCGCTTCATCGCCGTCCACAGCGGGCGTGCGGCCCGGCCCGAGTGATGTTCTCCGCCGAAAACCTGTTCTTCCATGGCTGTTGTCATCATCGTCTCCTGCCGCGCGAACCCGGTCGCGATTGCGACGCGCGGGCGCGGCCCTTGGCCTTGTGAAACGACCGCTTGGAGCCCGGCAGAGGCTTTGGGTCGGTCAACATCTCGAAGCGCATCGCGCCGGCCATCGGCGCCACCTCGATAAGCCGAACCTCGACGCGGTCCGCGAGTTGGTAGCCTTTGCCAGAGCGTTCTCCGAACAGGGAGCGAGCCGTTTCATCGTATATATAGTAATCGCCGCCCAGAGTTGACACCGGGATGAAACCATCCGCGCCATACTGCGGCAATTGGACAAATAGTCCTGATTTGGTGACGCCGGAGATGCGGGCATCGAACCGGTCATCGACGCGTTCGGCGAGATAGGCGGCGATCAGACGGTCGACCGTGTCCCGCTCGGCCGCCATTGCGCGGCGTTCCGTGCCGGAGATCAGCACCGCGACATCTTCGAGCCGTGCCGCTTCGTCCTGCGTCAGCCCACCCGGACCCAGTCCGAGTGCGGCAATAAGTCCGCGATGGACGATCAAATCGGCATAGCGGCGGATCGGCGAGGTGAAATGGGCGTAGCGGCGGAGGTTGAGACCGAAATGGCCGATGTTCTTTGGCGAGTATTCGGCCTGGCTCTGCGAGCGCAGCACCACTTCGTTGACAAGGCCTTCATTGTCGGCGCCGCGCACGCGCTCCAAAATGCCGTTGAACTGGCTTGGCTGCATCTGCGCGCCGCGCGCCAGTGACAGGCCCAATGTCTGCAGGAACTCGCGCAGCGATTCCTGCTTGGCGAGCGACGGCGCGTCGTGGACGCGATAGACCAACTCCTGCTTCTTCGCCTCCAGCGTCTCGGCCGCGGCGACATTGGCCTGGATCATGAATTCTTCGATGAGCTTGTGGGCATCGAGCCGCTCCGGCACGATGACGCGGTCGACGGTGCCGTCCGGCTTGAGTACGATCTTGCGCTCCGGCAGATCGAGTTCGAGCGGCTGGCGGCCATCGCGGCCGCGCTTCAGGATCGCATAGGCGTCCCACAGTGGCTTCAGCACGGTTTCGAGGATCGGGCCTGTCTTGTCGTCCGGCGCACCGTCGATCGCCGCCTGAGCCTGTTGGTAGGCGAGCTTTGCCGCCGACTTCATCATGACGCGATGGAAGGTGTGCCTGAGCTTGCGGCCCTCGGCCGAAAAGATCATGCGCACTGCCAATGCCGGCCGGTCCTGGCCCTCGCGCAGCGAGCAGAGATCGTTGGAGATGCGCTCGGGCAGCATCGGCACGACACGATCCGGGAAATAGACCGAGTTGCCGCGCTTCAGCGCTTCGCGGTCGAGTGCAGTGCCATAGCGCACATAGGCGGCGACGTCGGCGATCGCCACGGTGGCAACCACGCCGCCGGGGTTCTTCTCGTCGAGATCCGGCGTGGCGAAGACGGCGTCGTCATGGTCCTTGGCGTCGGCCGGATCGATGGTGATCAGCGGCAGGTCGCGCCAATCCTCGCGGTGATCCAGCGTCGCCGGCTTGACCGCTTCGGATTCTGCGATGACGTCGGCCGGGAAGATATGCGGAATGTCGTGCGCATGGATGGCGATCATAGAGACCGCCTTTTCGCTGGTCAGAGAGCCCAGCACGTTGAGCACCTTGGCTCTCGGCAAGCCGAAACGGGAGGCTCGCGCCGGCTCGACCTCGACCAGGTCGCCATTCTTGGCGCCGTTCTGGAATTCCTTGTCGACGATCAGTTCGGGCTGGCGCCGTTCCACCGGTTCGATGCGGAAGGTGCCGTCCTGCAGGATGCGAAAGATACCGAGCACGGCATCGGTACGTTTTTCGAAAATCTTCACCACCCGCCCGGTGTAGGCGGGGCCGCCCAGGGCGACGTTCGTGTCGTCGGCGGGAAAGGTCTTGGCCAGCACGCGGTCGCCAATGCCGGGCGCCGGTCCACTGCCACTGCGCGACAGGCGGATGGAAACGATGGGCGGCGGCCCATTGGCTGTGTGTTCGGTTGGGCGCGCCAAGAGCACGCCATCGGCATCGCGGTCGAAAATATCGAGGACCGTGACATGGGGCAGGGCGCCGACGCGGGCCAACCCCTTGCGCTCCTTGGTGAGGACGCCTTCGTCCTGCAGGTCGCGCAAAATGTCCTTCAGCCAGATGCGGTCGTCGCCGCGCAGCGCGAACGCCTTCGCGATGTCGCGCTTGCCGGCGCGATCGGGATTTTCGGCAATGTAGCGCAGGATTTCGTCACGCGACGGCCGATAGTCGTCCTTGACCTTGGCCCTGGTGTCGGCGGTGCGCGGATCGCCGTGGGTTCTGCCGGTGATCTTGCGCGCCACGCTGTCCTACCCTTTTTTCTTCGCGGCCGGCTTCTTCGCAGCCGGCTTCTTGGCGGCAACTTTCTTGGTTGCCGGAGCTTTGGCCGCGGCCGCCTTGCGGAACGGCTTTTTGCCGCCGCCGCCCTTGGCTTCCTTCTCGGCAATCAGCGCCAGCGCATCCTCCATCGTCACCGACTGGGGATCCTTGCCCTTGGGCAGCGTAGCATTGACCTTGCCGAAATTCACGTAAGGCCCGTATTTGCCGTCGCGCACGACGATCTTGCCGCCGCCATCGGGGTGGTCGCCGAGCTCCTTGAGCGCAGCGGCCGTGCCGCCATTGCGGCCACCCTTGCCCTTCAGCTGCTTCTCGGCGATCACCGACACGGCGCGGTTGAGGCCGATCGAGAACACGTCCTCGATGCTTTCGAGATTGGCATAGGTGCCGTCATGCAGCACGAACGGGCCGTAACGGCCGAGCCCGGCCGAGATCATCTTGGCCGTTTCCGGATGCTGGCCGACATCGCGCGGCAGCGACAGCAGCGCCAGCGCCTTTTCGTGGTCGATCGACTCTGCCGTCCAGCCCTTGGGCAGGCTGGAGCGCTTGGCTTCCTTGCCGTCGCCGCGTTGCAGATAGGGGCCGAAGCGGCCGCTGCGCAGCGTGATTTCCTCTGACGTATAGGGATCCTTGCCGATAACCTTGGTGCCGTCTTCGCCGCCGCCATTCTCACCATTGGGGTTGGCGGCATCGCCGAGCTGGCGGGTGAAGGAGCATTCGGGATAGTTGGAGCAGCCGACGAAGGCGCCGAACTTGCCGAGCTTCAGCGACAGATTGCCGGTGCCGCATTTCGGACAGATGCGTGGGTTCGAACCGTCCTCGCGCGCGGGGAACACCAGCGGCGCCAGCTCTTCATTGAGCGCATCCAGCACGTCGGTGACGCGCAGTTCCTTGATGTCGGCGACGGCGCCGGAAAAATCCTTCCAGAAATCGCGCAGCACGTCCTTCCAGGCGAGCTTGCCGTCGGAAATCTCGTCGAGCTTTTCCTCGAGGGACGCGGTGAAGTCGTACTCGACATAGCGCTTGAAGAAGCTTTCGAGGAAAGCCGACAGCAGCCGGCCCTTGGCCTGCGGCACCAGCCGGCGCTTGTCGATGGTGACATAGTCGCGGTCCTCGAGCGTCTTCAGGATCGCCGTATAGGTAGAAGGCCGACCGATGCCGAGCTCTTCCAGCTTCTTGATCAGCGACGCTTCGGAGTAACGCGGCGGCGGCTCGGTGGTGTGCTGGGTGGCGTTGATCGCCTGGCGGGCAAGCTGCTCGCCGGCACGGATCTCGGGCAGGCGACGATTTTCCTCGTCTTCCGCATCGTCGTCCTTCTGGTCGGTGTATGCGGCGATGAAACCGTCGAACCGAACGACCGAACCGATGGCACGCAGCTCCGCGGTGCGCGATCCATTGACCGCCTCGATCTCGGCGGTGGTGCGCTCGATTTCGGCCGGCTGCATCTGGCTGGCGATGGCGCGCTTCCAGATCAGCTCATAAAGCCGCATCTGGTCGGAATCGAGATATTGCCTGACCGATGCCGGGGTGCGCATGAAATCCGTCGGGCGGATCGCTTCGTGCGCTTCCTGGGCGTTCTTGGCTTTGGCCGTATATTGGCGCGGCTTTTCCGGCAGGTATTTCGGACCGAATTCCTTGGCAATGGCATCGCGTGCGGCGTCGATCGCCTCGGGTGCCATCTGCACGCCGTCGGTTCGCATATAGGTGATCAGACCGGTGGTCTCGCCGCCGATCTCCATGCCTTCATAGAGGCGTTGCGCCACCTGCATGGTGCGGCTGGCCGAGAAGCCGAGACCCGACGAGGCGGCCTGCTGCAGCGTCGAGGTGGTGAAGGGCGGGCCGGGATTGCGCTTGGTCGGCTTGGCTTCCACCGACACCGCCTTGAAGGTTGCGCCTTCGAGCATCGACTTGATGTCGTCGGCCTGCGCCTTGTTTGAAATGTCGAGCTTTTGCAACTTCTTGCGATCGAAGGCGGTCAGCCGCGCTTCGAAATTCTCGTTGCGCGGCGTGCCCAGCAGTGCAGCGATCTGCCAGTATTCCTCGCGGATGAAGCGCTCGATCTCGGATTCGCGGTCGCAGACGAGACGCAGCGCAACCGACTGGACGCGTCCGGCCGAACGGGCGCCCGGCAGTTTGCGCCACAGCACCGGCGACAGCGTGAAGCCGACGAGATAATCCAGCGCCCGGCGGGCGAGATAGGCATCAACCAGCGGCGCATCGATCTGGCGCGGATTGGCCATCGCTTCCAGCACCGACGATTTGGTGATGGCGTTGAAGACGACGCGGCTGACCGGCTTGTCCTTCAGCGCGCGCTTCTGCTTCAGAACTTCCAGCACATGCCAGGAAATCGCTTCGCCTTCGCGATCCGGATCGGTGGCGAGGATCAGGCCGTCGGCGTCCTTGACCGCCTTGGCGATGTCGGCGAGGCGCTTGCCGGAGGCGGTGTCGACCGCCCAGGACATGGCGAAATCCTCATCCGGACGCACCGAGCCATCCTTGGCCGGCAAGTCCCTGATATGGCCGAACGAGGCCAGAACCTTGTAGTTCTTGCCGAGGTATTTGTTGATTGTCTTCGCCTTGGCCGGCGATTCGACGACGACGACGTCCATGAGGTCTCATATCAGCTGTGGTGCGGCAGAAGAATTCCGCTGCGCGCGACGAAATCTCGTTCTATTTGTCGCTCACATGGCCGCGCTTTTGCATCCGGTCAAGGGGAAGCGCCCAAATTGCGGGCCGGTCCGCAGCAATACACTCTTAGAGTGTATGGAGAAAATCACAGAATTTGGGAAAGGCAGATGGTGGGTCTGAGTCAGCGGAAACGACCCGATTCATTTTTCCGCCGAGTCGTTGAAATGCTGCCCAAACCAGGACGGGCGACATTATAACGGGCTGTTCGATGCCGGCCGCCGGATGGCATGGAGATGCCCGGCGACCAGCCCTTGTCCCGCCAGCAGCGGGACTGGCGTGCTTAGTCGGCCTTGACGATATGCCAGACTTCCCCGACGCCGTCGCCGGTCACATCGCCGGGCTTCTTGTCCTTTATGAAGGTGTAGACCGGCTTGCCGTCATAGGCCCACATCTTGGTGCCGTCGGTGCGGTCGACGACGCTCCACTCGTCATCCGCCTTGGCGCCGGCTTCGGCTTTCAGCGGCGGCCAGTTGGTGGCGCATTTGTCGTAGCAGTTGCTCTTGCCCTTCTCGTCCTTGTCATAGGTGTAAAGCGTCATGCCATTGGCGTCGGTGTAGATCTTGGCGCCATTGACCTCGGCTTCCTTCCACGCGTCGGCAGCGAAGGATGCGGCGGTGCTGAGCAGAAGCGCTGCCAGTCCTGCGGTTATGGTTTTCATGGAAATCTCCTGACTGATATCTGGAGACGCGCGGGAAATCGCGGCCTCACAGCATCAACGCCTGCGGGCTGTCGTTTCTTCCTGGCAAGTGCGTCGGGCAATGGATGATCTTGCCAACACAATGGTGATTGGTGGACAAGGCTGCGCGTCGCTATATCGGCGTCACGACATTGGAGTTATTGGAAATGGCATTGGACATCGGCTATGTCAGCGCGGTCGGGGCTGGGGCGATTTCGTTCCTGTCGCCTTGCGTGCTGCCGCTGGTGCCGCCTTATCTCTGTTATATGGCCGGCGTCTCGGTCGACGATTTCCGTGGCAATGCGGGTGCGACAGCGCGTGAAGGCGCACGCGGCGCGCTGATCTATTCTTCGATCGCCTTCGTGCTCGGCTTCTCGACCGTCTTTGTCGCGCTCGGCGCCGGCGCCTCGACCATCGGCCGGCTGCTGCGCGTCTGGCAGGAGCCGCTGGCCATGGGCGCAGGCGTGCTGATCATCCTGATGGGCCTGAATTTCCTCGGCATCCTGCGCATTCCGCTGCTGTCACGCGAGGCACGCTTCCAGTCGCAAGGGAAGCCGGCAAGTGCAATCGCGGCCTATGTCATGGGGCTGGCTTTCGCCTTCGGCTGGACGCCGTGCATCGGCCCGGTTCTGGGACCGATCCTGACGCTGGCCGGCGGCCGTGAAACGGTGGGCGAGGGCGCGCTGCTGCTCGCCGCCTATTCGCTGGGGCTGGGCATCCCGTTCCTGATCGCAGCGCTGTTTTCCGGCGCCTTCATGCGCTTCCTCGGCAAATTCCGCGTCCATCTCGGCCGCGTCGAAAAGGCCATCGGCGCGCTGCTGGTGATCGCCGGCGTGTTTTTTCTGACTGGTGGCGTGCAGACCGTGTCGTATTGGCTGCTGGAGAATTTTCCAGTGCTGGGGCGGCTGGGGTAGTCTCCCCCCGCACGGGAACGATGCACACCAGCCCGCATTTGCAGTGCCGTTGACCAACACTTTTTCGAGCCGGGAGGCGAGAATGGTAGCCAAGGCGGATGTGCGAAAATTCTTCAAGGCCTATGAGAAAATCTACAATGACGCGATCGCCGACACCGTCGATCTCAACGACGTCGCGGACATGTATTCGGCGGGTTTTGTCTCGGTGACGCCGGCGGCGGTCATGGTTGGCGAGAATGGCGAGCAGTTGAAGGCCATTATGACAAAGGGTTTTGAGGCCTATCGTGCCCTCGGCAGCAAGAGAATGACCTGCGTCGATGTCTCGGTGATGCCAATCGATCAGGACCATTGCGTGGCTGAGGTAAACTGGTCCGGTGACTATGAACGCAAGGATGGGAGTCTCGTGACCATCGACTTTGCGATCAACTATCTCGTCGAAAAGCGCGATGGCAAGCTGAAGGTGTTTGGCTGGATATCGGGTGACGAGCAGGCGGAATTCAGGAAACACGGCCTGTTGTAGGGGTGCTGACTGCCGAATTCTGTCCTAAGACCCGCTGATTAAGAGTCAGCTGCTCCGCCATCTCACCGGAATTTAACCGCATTGGTGAAGCATGGGCCCACTGCTATCCTGTCTTGATTCCCAACCCTTTCATATGGTTGCCCATCCATGAGCCAGAGATCCTGCCTGTCCGTCATCCTCGCCGCCGGCGAAGGCACGCGCATGAAGAGCGTACTGCCGAAGGTGCTGCACCAGATTGCCGGGCTGCCGATGGTCGCCCATGTGGTGAAGGCAGCGGAAGAGGCGGGTGCCGGCAGCCAGGCGCTGGTGATCGGCCATGGCGCCGACGAGATGCGCAAGGCCGCGGCAAAGTTCGCGCCCAAGGCCGAGACTTTCGTGCAGGAAAAGCGCCTTGGCACCGCGCATGCCGTGCTTGCCGCACGCGATGCGATATCAAAGGGTTATGACGATATTCTCGTGATGTTTGGGGACACGCCGCTGATCGACGCAGATGCGCTGACCGTGGCGCGGCTGAAACTGGCTGAAGGCGCTGCCGTCGTCGTGATCGGATTCCGTCCGCCCAGTCCGACTGGTTATGGCCGGTTGATCGAAAAGGACGGCAAGCTGATTGCCATCCGCGAGGAGAAGGACTGCTCCGAGGGGGAGAGGAAAATAACCTTCTGCAATGCCGGCATGATGGCGGTGGCCGGCGCCCAGGCGCTGGCGCTGCTCGATCGGGTCGGCAACAAAAATGCCAAGGGCGAGTATTATCTCACCGACATTGTCGAGATCGCCAGTGCGCGAGGCCTCGATGTCGTGGCCACCGAAGCCAGTTTCGAAAGCGCGCTCGGCATCAACAACCGCGCCGAACTGGCGCAAGCCGAAGCTATCTGGCAGGCGCGCCGGCGGCATGAGACGATGCTGTCGGGCGTGACGCTGATCGCGCCGGAGACGGTGTATTTCTCGCACGATACCGAGATCGGCACTGACACGATCGTCGAGCCCCATGTCTGGTTCGGTCCGGGCGTGAAGATTGCCACGGGCGCCAAGATCCATGCGTTCAGCCATATCGAGGGCGCCACCATTGCGTCCAATTGCGATGTCGGGCCGTACGCGCGGCTGCGGCCGGGCGCCGATCTCAGGAACAAGGCCAAGGTCGGCAATTTCTGCGAGGTCAAGCAGGCGGTTATCGAAGAGGGCGCCAAGGTCAACCATTTGACCTATATCGGTGACGCCCGTGTCGGTGCTGGGGCCAATATCGGCGCCGGCACCATTACCTGCAATTATGACGGCTATTCGAAATTCTTCACCGACATCGGCGAGGGCGCTTTTGTCGGCTCCAATTCGTCGCTGGTGGCGCCTGTCACCATCGGCAAGGGCGGCTACATCGCCTCAGGCAGCGTGATCACCGAAAGCGTGCCCGACGACGCGCTGGCCTTCGGCCGCGCCCGCCAGAAGACCATTCCAGGCAAGGGCAAGGAGTTGCGCGAGCGCTTTGCTTCGGCGGCGGCGGCGAAAAAGTAAGACCAGCCCGCAAACCGAACGATTGCAGTAACCGGATTGCAAGAGCGGCCTGTCATGGTGCATCGACAGAATGAGCGTTCCGTTATACGGGACGAAATGCAATGTGACTTTCCACGGCAGGCCGGCCATCCCTAAATAGCGCTGGTTTTCCGGGGAATCGGGGGCTTTCTGCATGTGCGGTATCGTTGGAATCGTCGGCCACTCGCAGGTTGCGCCGCTCATCGTCGATGCGCTGAAGCGGTTGGAGTACCGTGGCTATGATTCGGCCGGCGTCGCGACCATCGAGCGTGGTGAACTCGCCCGCCGCCGTGCCGAAGGCAAGTTGATCAACCTGGAGCGCCGGCTCAAGGACGAGCCGCTCGATGGCACGATCGGCATCGGCCACACGCGCTGGGCGACGCATGGCGTGCCCAACGAGACCAATGCGCATCCGCATTTTTCCGACGGCGTCGCCATCGTCCACAACGGCATCATCGAGAATTTCGCCGAACTGCGCGACGAACTGGTCCGCGACGGCTATTCTTTTTCGTCGCAGACCGACACCGAGGTCGTGGCGCATCTGGTGGCCCGCGAACTCGCCAAGGGGCTGAATCCGGTCGAAGCCGCGCACCAGGCGCTGAAGCGGCTGGAAGGCGCCTTTGCGCTGGCGATCATGTTCAAAGGCGACGAGGATTTGATCGTCGGCGCCCGCAACGGTCCGCCTTTGGCCGTCGGCCATGGCGATGGCGAGATGTTCCTGGGCTCCGACGCCATCGCGCTCGCCCCGTTCACCAATTCGATCACCTATCTGGAAGATGGCGACTGGGCGGTGGTACGCCGCGACGGCGTGGAGATCTTCGATATCGGCGGCACAAAGGTAGAGCGCAAACGCCAGCAGTCGCTGTCGACCAGCTTCATGGTCGACAAGGGCAACCGGCGCCATTTCATGGAAAAGGAAATCCATGAGCAGCCCGAGGTGATCTCGCACACGCTGGCGCATTACGTGGATTTCGTCTCCGGAGTGTCGAAGCCGCTCGACCTGCCGTTCGACTTCGCCAAAATTGGTCGGCTGGCGATCTCGGCCTGCGGCACGGCGTATCTGGCCGGCCTGATCGGCAAGTACTGGTTCGAACGCTACGCGCGCCTGCCCGTCGACATCGATGTCGCCTCCGAATTCCGTTACCGCGAAATGCCGCTGTCGAAGAACGATGCGGCGTTTTTCATCTCGCAATCGGGCGAGACCGCCGACACGCTGGCCTCGCTGCGTTATTGCCGCAAAGCCGGCATGAAGATCGGCGCGATCGTCAATGTGCGCGAATCGACCATGGCGCGCGAATCCGACGTCGTGCTGCCGACGCTTGCCGGACCCGAGATCGGCGTCGCCTCGACCAAGGCCTTCACCTGCCAGCTTTCCGTGCTGGCCGCGCTTGCGGTGCGCGCCGGCGTGGCGCGCGGTATGATTTCGAAGGAACAGGAGAAAACCCTGGTGCGCGCGCTTTCGGAGGCGCCGCGCTACGCCAACCAGGTGCTCAAGCTTGAAGAGCAGATCGAGCGGATCGCGCGCGAACTCTCGCGCTACAAGGACGTGCTCTATCTCGGCCGCGACACCAACTTCCCGCTGGCCATGGAAGGCGCGCTGAAACTCAAGGAAATCTCCTACATCCACGCCGAAGGCTATGCAGCCGGCGAACTGAAGCATGGGCCGATCGCGCTGATCGACGAGAACATGCCGGTCATCGTCATCGCGCCGCATGACCGGATCTTCGAGAAAACCGTTTCCAACATGCAGGAGGTGGCGGCGCGCGGCGGCAAGATCATCCTGATCACCGACAGCAAGGGCGCGGCGCAGGTGAGCGTGAAGACGATGGAGACGATCGTGCTGCCGGACGTGCCGGAAATCATCTCGCCGATCATCTATGCGCTGCCGATACAGATGCTGGCCTATTTCACCGCCGTGTTCATGGGCACCGACGTCGACCAGCCACGCAATCTGGCGAAATCGGTGACGGTGGAATAGGTTTTGCCCTTCCAGACCGGAGGTTGAGCCGAATGGCATCGAAGTTCGCACGTCCAGTTCATCCTGGAGAATTCCTGCGTGAAGAATATCTCGTCCCGCTCGGCATGAGTGCAGGCGCGCTGGCGAAAAAGCTCAACCTTCCGCGCACCCGTATCGAACGCATTGCCAAGGAAGAGATCGGCCTGACTCCCGATATCGCTCTTCGCCTCGCCAGATTTTTCAACACCACGCCCGAATTCTGGATGAATTTTCAACAGGCCTATGAGCTTGAAACCGAAGCCAGAAAGCTGGCGCCGGAGCTCGAGAAGATTGAGCCGTTGGAAGTAGCGGCATAATCGGCTCTTTAAAAACTTCGCAGTTCCAAAGCTTCGTCCGGTTCACTAATGTTGCGCTGCAACCCGCGCTCCGGTGAACCATGTCCGATGCTCCCAAGACCTCCGGCATGACCCGGCTGAGGAACTATTTCCTCACGGGCTTCATCGTCTGCGCGCCCTTGGCGATCACCGCCTACATTGCCTGGTCGTTCATCGGCTGGGTCGATTCCTGGGTGAAGCCTTATATTCCGGCCCGCTACAGCCCTGACACCTACCTGTCGTTTCCGGTGCCGGGGTTCGGACTGATCGTGGCGCTTATCCTGATCACGCTGATCGGTTTCCTGACGGCAAACATCGTCGGCCGCGCCATCGTCAATTTCGGCGAGCGCCTGCTTGGCCGCATGCCGCTGGTGCGCGGCATCTACGGCTCGCTGAAACAGATTTTCGAGACCGTGCTGTCGAACAAGGGTGACATGTTCCGCCAGGTCGGGCTGGTCGAATATCCGCGCAAGGGCGTGTGGTCGCTGGTGTTCGTCGCCAGTGAAAAGGAAACCGAGATCAACCAGAAGCTCGACCAGGAAGGCGATCCGCTGATTGCCGTATTCATGCCGTGCACGCCAAACCCGACCACGGGCTTCCTGATGTATGTGCCGAAGTCGGACATCGTGCTGCTCGACATGACGATCGAGGATGGCGCCAAGCTGATCGTCTCCGCCGGTCTGGTGGCGCCCGAAGTAAAGCAAATGGTTGTCGTGAATGGCGAGCCGATCGAAGGGATGCTCGCCAACCCTTCGGTTGCCGCCCTGGCTCAGCCGGCGCGCAGAAGCCGCACGGCTTCGTCGCGACCGAACAAGTAAAGCAGCAGGCGCAACGCCTCACCACGCTGCGATTGCAGCTCCGGATCGCGTGACAGGATCAGCCTGGCATCGTCGCGGGCGGCCTCCAGAAGGTCGGCATGCGCCTCGATGCGAGCCACCTGGAAGCCCGGCGTGCCCGACTGGCGGGTGCCCAGCAATTCGCCTTCGCCGCGCAGCTTCAGGTCCTCCTCGGCGATCAGGAACCCATCCTCGGTCTCGCGCATCACCGACAGCCGGCGTTTTGCGGTCTCGCCGAGCGGGTCCTTGTAGAGCAGCACGCATGAGGAAGGCTTGTCACCGCGTCCGACCCGGCCGCGAAGCTGGTGCAGTTGGGCAAGGCCGAAGCGCTCTGCATGCTCGATGACCATGACGGTGGCGTCCGGCACGTCGACGCCGACCTCGATGACGGTGGTGGCGATCAGGATGCGTGTCTCGCCCTGCTTGAAGGCGCGCATCGCCTCGTCCTTCTCGGCACCCTTCATGCGGCCGTGAACGAGACCGATGCGATCGCCGAACAATGGTTTCAGCGAGGCGAAGCGGTCTTCGGCCGACATCAGTTTGATCTCTTCGGATTCCTCGACCAGCGGACAGATCCAGTAGATCTTCTGGCCGCCGGCGACGGCGTCCACCATGCGGTCGACCAGTTCGTCGAGCCGCTCGAGCGGCAGCGTAACGGTACGGATCGGCTGGCGGCCGGCCGGTTTTTCCGTCAGTTTCGACACGTCCATGTCACCGAAAGCGGTCAGCACCAGGGTGCGCGGGATAGGAGTGGCCGTCATCACCAGCATGTCTGGCGCGTCGCCCTTGGCGGTGATGGCAAGCCGCTGATGGACGCCGAAACGATGCTGCTCGTCGATGACGGCGAAGACGAGGTCTTTGAAGGTGACGGTCTCCTGGAACAGCGCGTGGGTGCCGACGACGATGTCGATCTCGCCGCTTGCCAGGCCGGCCAGCGTATCCGTGCGTTCGCGGCCCTTCTCGCGACCGGTGAGGATGGCGATGCGAAGCCCTACCTTGGCGGCAAGCGGCGTGATGGTCGCCAGATGCTGGCGCGCCAGGATTTCGGTCGGTGCCATCAAGGCTGCCTGGCCGCCGGCCTCGACGGCACGCGCCATGGCCAGCAGCGCGACGACGGTCTTGCCGGAACCGACATCGCCCTGCAGAAGCCGCAGCATGCGCTCTGGGTCGACGAGGTCGGCATTGATTTCGGCCAGCGCAAACTCCTGGCTTGATGTCAGCGAATAGGGCAGCGCGGCCCGCAGTTTTTCGACGATGCGGCCGTCGCCGACCAGGGGTCGCCCGGACAGCCTGCGGACTTTCGCTCGCACCAGCGCCAGCGAGACCTGGCCCGCCAGCAACTCGTCATAGGCGAGCCGCCGCCAGGCGGCACCATCGATGGAGACGTCAATCGGGTCGGCCGGATTGTGGATGCGGGCAAGCGCATCGCCAAAGGCCGCAAAGGTGTGCCGCCGCATGAAGGCGCCGTCCTGCCATTCGGGAAATTCAGGCACGCGCGTCAGCGCCTGGCCGATCGCCCGGCGCAGCACCTTGCCCGAGAGCCCGGCTGTCAGGGGATAGACCGGCTCGACCAGCGGCAGGTTTTCCGCCTCGCTGGCCAGCGCAATATGGTCGGGGTGGACCATGCTCGGGCGGCCGTTGAACCATTCCATGCGGCCCGAGACCACGACATGCTCGCCCTCGGGCATCGCCTTTTCGAGATAGGAGGCGTGAGCATGGAAGAAGGTCAGCGCGATCTCCCCGGTATCGTCATGGGCGAAGACCCGGTAGGGCACCGACCTGTTGCCACGCGGTGGCGGCTGGTGGCGGTCGATGCGCACATCGAGCGTGACGATCTGGCCTTCCGCGGATCCCGCGATACCAGGCCGACTGCGCCGGTCGATGACGGTGTGCGGCAGCACGAACAGAAGATCGCCGGCACGCGCCGCGCGGTCGCCGAGATCGGCCGGAACAACCTTCTCGATCAGCGCGCCGACTTTCGGTCCGACGCCTGCAAGCGACGTGATCGGGACAAACAAGGGATCGAGGATGGTCGGGCGCATGATGTCAGCTTATGTTGCGACGGCGGCAGCGCAAGGCTGACAGCCCCTTCTATCCACGCTATATGCGCCGCAGCAAGCAAGGATGCGGTACGATGACCGGAACGACGAGATCAAGCGAGGGGCTGGACGTGCGCCGCCGCAAGCTTCTGTTTCGCTCCTGGCATCGCGGCATGCGCGAGATGGACCTGATCCTCGGCACTTTCGCCGACGCTGAGATCGGCGTCTTGACCAACGAGGAAATCGACCAATATGAGAGGCTCCTCGACATTCCCGATACCGAATTCCTGCCTATGGTCACCGGCGAACGCCCGGTTCCGGCCGATATCGATTGTGCCGTCCTGCGAAAGATCCTGGCTTTCCGCCGCTCTCTGACATTCTGAACACAAGCAATTCCAGGAAAAGTAACGAAGCGGTTTTCCGTTCGGAATTGCGATAAAACAAGACCGTGATTTCATGAGCCTCATTCCCACCATCGGTCTGCCGAAAGGCCGCGCCGGTCAGTTCATCGTCGATGGCGTCGCCGACGGCTACGAAGCCTTTGCGCTGGTGCAGGCGGCGCTCGAGATCGCGCCCGACAAGCCGGTTCTGTTCGTCGCGCGCGACGGTCAGCGCCTGCCGGCGATCATCGAGGCATTGTCCTTCGCGGCCCCCGGCCTGCCGGTGCTGGAACTGCCGGCCTGGGATTGCTTGCCCTACGACCGCGTCTCGCCCGGCTCCGATGCGGCCGCCAAGCGCCTCGATGCGCTGACCGCCATGATCGCTCTGGCGAAGAAGCCGCACCGCGCCGTCATCCTCACCACCGCCAATGCGCTGCTGCAGCGCATTCCGCCGTCCGAGTTGGTCGAGGCGCAGACTTTTCATGCCAGGCCCGGCAACCAGGTCGACATGAACGCACTGGTCTCGCGGCTGGAAACGTCCGGTTTCGAGCGTGTGCCGACAGTGCGCGGCATCGGCGAGTTCGCGGTGCGCGGCGGCATTCTCGACCTGTTCGCTCCCGGCTGGACCGAGGCGCTCAGGCTCGATTTCTTCGGCGACACGCTGGAATCGATCCGTGTGTTCGACGCCGCCACGCAGCGCACCACCGGTCAACGCAAGTCGATGGCGCTGCAAGCGATGAGCGAGGTGGCGCTGACGCCGGAAACCATCAGCCGCTTCCGCCGCTCCTATATCGAAGCCTTCGGCGCACCGCAGCGCGACGACGGGCTCTATGCGGCGGTCAGCGAAGGGCGTCGCTTCGCTGGCATGGAGCACTGGCTGCCGTTCTTCTACGAACGGCTGGAGACGGTGTTCGACTATCTGCCTGACACGCCTGTCATCTTCGACCATCTGGCGCATGAGGCGCTGGCCGAGCGCCACACGCTGATCCTCGATCACTACGAGGCGCGCAGGAAGCAGGCCGACGGCGCGCTGAAGGATGCGGTGCCCTATAAGCCAGTCGCGCCGGACCTGCTCTATCTCTCCCCGGAAAACCTGATCACCTCGCTCGGGCCGCGCGAAGCGATCGACTTTACGCCATTCGACGCGCCCGACATTGGCGCCAAGAAGGTCTATCACGCCGGTTCGCGCCACGGCCGCAGCTTCGTCGAGGAGCGCGCCGATCCGAACGCCAACGTGTTCGATGTCGTCGTCAAACACATCGCCGATGAGCGCGCGGCGCGCCGCCGCGTCGTCATCGCCGGCTGGACCGAAGGCTCGCTCGACCGGCTTGGCCAGATCCTCGCCGAACACCATCTCGGCAACCTCAAGCAGGTCGTGACGCTGGCGGAAGCCGAAAAGCTCGAGCCGGGGCAGGCGGCCCTGGCCGTGCTGCCGCTCGAATCCGGCTTCGAGACCGAAAAACTGGTCGTCGTCGCCGAACAGGACATTTTGGGCGACCGGCTGATCCGGCGCTCGAAACGCAAGAAGCGTCCCTCGGATTTCATTGCCGAGGCCTCGGCGCTGTCGGCCGGCGACATTGTCGTCCATGCCGACCACGGCATTGGCCGTTTCATCGGCCTGCGCACCATCGAAGCGGTCGGCGCACCGCATGACTGCCTGGAAATCCATTATGCCGGCGACGACCGGCTGTTCCTGCCGGTGGAAAACATCGAACTCCTGTCGCGCTACGGTTCTGACACGGCCGAGGCGACGCTGGACAAGCTTGGCGGCGGCGCCTGGCAGTCGCGCAAAGCGCGGCTGAGGAAGCGCCTGCTCGACATGGCCGGTCAGTTGATCCGCATCGCCGCCGAGCGGCAGATGCGCTCGGCGCCGCCACTGGTGCCGGCAGAAGGCCTCTATGGCGAGTTCGCCGCCCGCTTTCCCTATGAAGAGACCGACGACCAACAGACGGCCATCGATTCGGTGCGCGACGATCTTGCTGCCGGCAAGCCGATGGACCGGCTGATTTGCGGCGATGTCGGTTTCGGCAAGACCGAAGTGGCGCTGCGTGCCGCCTTCATCGCGGCAATGGAAGGTTTTCAGGTGGCGGTGGTGGTGCCGACGACATTGCTGTCACGCCAGCATTTCAAGACGTTTTCGCAGCGGTTTTCCGGCCTGCCGATCCGCGTCGCCCAGGCGTCGCGGCTGGTCGGCGCCAAGGAACTGGCCGAGACCAAGAAAGGCATCGCCGAAGGCCAGGTCGACATCGTCATCGGCACGCACGCGCTGCTCGGTTCCGCGATCTCGTTCAAGAACCTTGGTCTGCTGATCATCGACGAAGAGCAGCATTTTGGCGTCAAGCACAAGGAACGGCTGAAGGACCTGAAGACCGACGTGCACGTGCTGACGCTGTCGGCGACGCCGATCCCGCGAACGCTGCAACTGGCGTTGACCGGGGTGCGCGAGCTGTCGCTGATCGCCACGCCGCCGGTCGATCGCATGGCGGTGCGCACCTTCATATCGCCCTTCGATCCGCTGGTGATCCGCGAGACGCTGCTGCGCGAACGCTATCGCGGTGGCCATTCCTTCTATGTGGTGCCGCGCATCAGCGATCTCTCGGAAATACATGATTTCCTGAAGGAATCCGTGCCGGAGTTGAAGGTGGCGGTGGCTCATGGCCAGATGCCGCCGGGCGAACTCGACGACATCATGAATGCCTTTTATGACGGCCAGTACGACGTGCTGTTGTCGACCACCATCGTCGAATCCGGCCTCGACATCCCGACTGCCAACACGCTGATTATTCATCACGCCGACATGTTCGGCCTGTCGCAGCTCTACCAATTGCGCGGCCGCGTCGGCCGTTCGAAGGTGCGGGCCTACGCGCTGTTCACGCTGCCGGCCAACCGCAAGCTGACCGACACCGCCGAGCGGAGGCTCAAGGTGCTGCAATCGCTCGACACTCTGGGCGCCGGCTTCCAACTGGCCAGCCACGACCTCGATATCAGAGGCGCCGGCAATCTTCTCGGCGAGGAGCAGTCCGGACACATCAAGGAGGTCGGCTTCGAACTCTACCAGCAGATGCTGGAAGAAGCCGTCGCCGAGGTGAAGGATTCGGGCGAGGTGCAGGATGGCGGCTGGTCGCCGCAGATTGCCGTCGGCACGGCGGTGATGATCCCGGAAAGCTATGTTCCGGACCTGCAGCTCCGGCTGGCGCTTTATCGCCGTCTCGGCGATCTCGAAAACACCGAGGAAATCGACGCTTTCGGCGCCGAGCTGATCGACCGCTTCGGCCCGCTGCCGGAGGAGGTGAAGCATCTGTTGAAGATCGTCTTCATCAAGGCGCTCTGCCGCAAGGCCAATGTCGAAAAACTCGACGCCGGGCCGAAGGGCGTCGTCATCCATTTCCGCAAGCGCGAATTCTCCAACCCGGTCGGGCTGGTCAAGTTCATTGGCGAACAGGGATCGTTGGCCAAGATCCGGCCGGACCACAGTGTCGTCTTCGTGCGCGACTGGCCGACAGCCGAGAAGAGGCTGGCGGGCTCGGCGGTCGTCATGACGCAGTTGGCACGGCTGGTGGAGAAGGCGGCGTAGCTAGCCTCGGACCATTCGCCAGCGCTGAAATTCCGGTCTAGAATAGGAAATCGGCTTCGTGTATGGAGCCGCGATCCCCAATTGGGGCGGGAATGGCGGAGTATAGGCCGCTGGAAAGAGCGTTGGGTGCAGCGATGACGAAATGGTCGCCGAATTCGTGGAGAGCAAAGCCGATCAAGCAGGTTCCTGCTTATCCGGACCTCGCCGCGCTGAAGAACACGGAAGCCCAGCTCGCAACCTTTCCGCCGCTGGTTTTTGCCGGTGAGGCGCGCAAGCTCAAGAAGCAGCTCGCTTCGGTCGCTGCCGGTGACGCATTCCTCCTTCAGGGTGGCGATTGCGCCGAGAGCTTCGCCGAGCATGGCGCAGACAACATCCGCGACTTTTTCCGCGTCTTCCTGCAGATGTCGGTGGTGCTGACCTTCGCCGGCGCGCAGCCGGTGGTGAAGGTCGGCCGCGTTGCCGGCCAGTTCGCCAAGCCGCGCTCGTCCGACAACGAGACCAAGGGCGAGGTGACGCTGCCCAGCTATCGCGGCGACATCATCAACGGCATCGAATTCGACCCGAAGTCGCGCATTCCGGATCCCGCTCGCCAGGAAATGGCGTACCGCCAGTCGGCGGCGACGCTGAACCTCCTGCGCGCTTTCGCACAGGGCGGCTATGCCAGCCTGGAGAACGTGCATCGCTGGATGCTCGGCTTCGTGTCCGACAGCCCGCAGGGCGAGAAATACGAGTCGCTCGCCAACCGCATCACCGAGACGATGGACTTCATGAAGGCCGTCGGCATCACTTCGGAAACCAACTATGCGCTGCGCGAGACCGATTTCTATACCAGCCATGAGGCGCTGCTGCTCGGCTACGAGGAGGCGCTGACGCGTGTCGATTCGACCTCCGGCGACTGGTACGCTACCTCGGGCCATATGATCTGGATCGGCGACCGCACCCGCCAGCCCGACCATGCGCATGTCGAATATTGCCGCGGGATCAAGAACCCGCTGGGGCTGAAATGCGGTCCGTCGCTGACGCCGGACGGCTTGCTGGAGCTGATCGACTTGCTCAACCCCGAAAATGAACCCGGCCGGCTGACGCTGATTGCACGTTTCGGCTCCGACAAGGTCGCCGACCATCTGCCGAAGCTGGTTCGGGCGGTGCAGAAGGAAGGCCGCTCCGTGGTGTGGTCGTCGGACCCGATGCACGGCAACACGATCGAGGCCGCCGGCTACAAGACGCGGCCGTTCGACCGCATCCTGAAGGAGGTTCAGACCTTCTTCGAAGTGCACCGCGCCGAAGGCACACATCCGGGCGGCATTCATGTCGAGATGACCGGCAAGAACGTCACCGAATGCACCGGTGGCGCGCGCGCCATCACCGCCGAGGAGTTGCAGGACCGCTACCACACCCATTGCGACCCGCGCCTCAACGCCGACCAGGCGATCGAACTGGCGTTCCTGGTGTCAGACCTGCTCAAAAAGAGCCACCCGGTGCAGCACAAGCAGGTTGCGAACGGTTAAGCTCGATTTCGGCCTGAACGGCTGACGGAAAAAGCGCTGGAGAAATCCGGCGCTTTTCTTTTGGTTGGTTCAGTGCCCGCGTTCCCAGCGCAGGCCGGCGAGTCTGGGGTCAGCAAACGCCGTCCTTGAAAACTCGATGCGCTTTTCCGGAAACTCGCAGATCGCCTGCACGCCGAACGCCCCAAGCCGGATGCGCCAGGTCCGCGGCTCCAGCGGCTTTGCCTTGGCAAAGCCGCGGCAGGTCAGCAGCGCAATGTTGGCGCCCTTGGGATCGCGCGCCGAGCGGTAGCGGATCGCCTCCAGCCCGGCCTCGCGGGCAGTATCGGCAATGGCCTGGCAAGCGGCATAGTCGGTCGGATGCGTCCATGCCGTTGCGTCACGATCGAGCGGCGGCCGGGTGAGATCGATCACCTTGGCGCATTTGATCGCGGCCGCAAAGGCCGTGTATTCGGCGGCGTCGCTTGGCCAGGGTGTTTTGGGCGACTCGGCAAAGAACAGCAGCCGGTAGAAGGCCATTTCGGCCACCGCGGTCATCATGGTCTCGGCCGCATAGTAGACGCCCTTGGTCCTGCCGGCACGGCGGAAGCGCGAACCGTGCGGATAGACCGAGCCGTAGCGGAAGGGCGTCGCCAGGAGATAGTGGAGATGGCGGCATTCAATTGGGATCTGCGGCTTAGTTTCCTCGATCAGGTCTTCCAGCATCGCCTGTTCGTCGAGCGTGTCGACGATTTTCAGCGTCGAGACATGGTGCTGCGCTTCGACCATGCGCCAGTACTTGCTGTCGATGCCGACGGTCTCAGACGAGAGCGCGTCGGGAGTCCAGATAGGCAATGACATCGACGAGCCCGGTGATGGTGAGGATCTTTTCAAGCGGAGCAGCGTCGAACGCCGTGTTGGCGTTCTTCAGCCATGCCCGGGCGACGACCGCGTCGCCGCCGACAATGGCGTCGAGCGAGCGGAACAGCCTGACGAACAACACGGCAAGCTCGAATGGCTTGGTGCCGCGCTCGAGCACGAATTCGTTCCTGCGCATGCGCGAAACCGTGGCCTCCGAAACTCCGATCACCGAGGCCAGCATTCTGGCGGTGATGTCCAGCAGATCGGCCGCGCGCACCGTTGCCTTGGTCAGGACTGCATTCTCGGCTGTCTTGGCAGCGGTTTGAGATTGCATTGCGACGCCTTCCTGTTTCTGTGGAAAATATAGGCCACAAAAATTCATATGGAAAGGGACGGACGCAAAACAATCTGCAAACGGGAGACTCAGTCCTTCTTGTAGAGCAGCCAGCTCTTGCCGGCTCGGCCAGCCATCGTCGAGTGCCTGGTGACGCGGTTGCGGCCGCTGACCTTCGAGCGATAGAGCGCCCGGTCGGCCTTGGTGTAGAGATCTTCGGGTCCTTCGGCTTCGGACGCCATGCAGATACCCATCGAGACGGTGACGGTGCCGTAATTCGTGCCCGTCTGGCTGCTGGTGAACGGCGTCTGCTCGATCAGGGCACGAATACGCTCTGCAACGTCATAGGTGGCGTCCTCGCTGGCGCCCTCGACGATCAGCGCGAACTCCTCGCCGCCGGTGCGAGCAACGAACATGTCGCCGCGAATGCTGGTCTGGAAGATATCGGCGATGCTCTGGATGATCTTGTCGCCGACCGGGTGGCCGAAGCGGTCGTTGATGTCCTTGAAGCGGTCGATGTCGGCAAGGACCAGGGCGTTGAACAGGATACCCCTGTTGCTGTTGTAGATCCTGGTGATTTCCTTGTCGAAGGCGCGGCGATTCCAGATGTGGGTCAAGGGATCGGTGTCGGCCAACCGTTTGTATTCCTCGAGCTTCGATTTGACGGTCTCGAGTTCGGCCGTCTTGTCGCTGAGCGTCGAGGCCACCTGCCGGCCGTGATCGATCGTCGAATTGGTGGCGACCGCCATGGCGTTGGCGATCTTGTGCAAAAGATCCTGGGAGAGGAGGCTGCGGCCGTTGAGGCCGCTCGATGTCTCATCGAGGATCCTGCCGTATTTCTCGATATGGCTGCGCTCGCTCCGCAGCAGTGAAGCAACCTCCTCGAGCTCCCTGGCAATGACGTCTCGGGCATGCTCGACGATGCCAGGGCCATGGTTGTGGGCAAAGAAAGTGCGCCCGATCTGATCCAGTTCATCCTGTGTCGGCCGGCTGCTCAGCGAAACGACGGCCAGGCTGAGTTCGCGATTGGTGCCGCTCAGGGCCTCATAGAAGATCTCGTAATTGCGCGGCAGGCCGAGCACGCCCAACTGGCGCATTGTCGCGACAACAGTGGCTGCGATGTCGGTGCGTTCGGTCGGGACAGCTGCCGGCTGCATTCTGGTTCTTCCCCCGGATGATCCGCGGAATTCGCGGATCCCCTTTTGTCGCCGAACCCTGGGGAATGCGACCGACGCTTCGGAACAACTTGCGAAGGGATGCGTCCCCACCCACGGCCTTCACTTGCAGGGTGACCATAAATGCGCTGTCGCTAAAGTTCTCTTAACTGGCGAAGGTTCCGCGGGTTTCTCTGTCTGCGGGCTGTAAAAGCTCTGGTTCGCGCGTCCAACAGTTGGAAACAACGCCGGTGCAGCGGCCTGAATTCGCGATTCGCGCATCGCACGTTTCAAAATGAAACCGAATTTCGGATTCTCCACGCCAGTACATGTCGCATTTGCTTGCGTGCGTGCGCCGCAAAGCTGGAATCCTGAAGGCGATGCCAGGCACTTTTCTTTCAAGGAGGATCGACGTGAGTGGTGGTCACCAGGGGTCGTGTCTGTGTGGAGCCGTCCGCTTCAGAACGAACGGAGCGTTGCGTGGCGTCGTCTATTGTCATTGCTCGCAATGCCGCAAGCAGAGCGGACATTTCTATGCCGCGACCAATGTTGCCAATGTCGACATCGTGATCGAAGGCGTGGAAAGTATCACCTGGTACGAAGCCTCTACCTTCGCCAGGCGTGGGTTCTGCAAGGCATGCGGGTCGGTGCTGTTCTGGAAGCCGCGAGACCAGGACTACGTTTCAGTCATGGCGGGATCGTTCGACAAGCCGACAGGTCTTGAGGGGGAATGCCATATCTTCGTTGGTGACAAGGGCGACTATTATTCGATCGACGACGGGCTGCCGCAGTTTGAAAAGTCGACACCGTCCATACCGGTTGCTGAATGAATCTTGGACAAGTCACCTTATTCCATTGATCTGGCCAGCCATTGCATTATCCCGTGCCGGTGATTCGCAAAGGGGTTTGGCATGCAGCGGCTGATCGACGCTTATTTCAATTCGGTGCGGGCGTTTCGCAAGCTGGCCGCCAGCGAGAAGGCTTTCCAGCAGGAGCTGATGCTGCTGGCGCTGGCACTGCCGCTCGGCTGGTTCGTTTCGATCTCGTGGCGCGGTTATGCCTTGCTGGTCGGCGCGGTGCTGCTCTTGATCATGGTCGAGGTGCTGAACACCGGCATCGAGGCGGCATGCGACGCTTTCAGCCGCGAGTTCAATGTCGACATCCAGTTGGCCAAGGATTGCGGTTCGCTGGCGGTGCTGATTTCGGTGCTCATCGTCGCCGGTGTCTGGGGCATCGCCATCATCGAGCGGATCACTGGGCTACCGATCTAGCCTTTCGATGCCTATATGCCAGTCACCAAAGGAGACTGTCATGGCCGGGGCCGCCAATTTTCTGCTTCTCGAACGCGTGGGCCTGCCAGACGATCTGCGCTGGCTCGTCGAAAAATACCCGCGTGAAAACTGGCAGGACCATGCCAACGTCCACGGCATCGCCAATATGTGGCTGCAGCGGCACGACATGTTCCGCGAACTCGGCGGCATGCTGGCCAACGGCATTGACGACTTCCGTGAGGGACGGCTGACGGCGCCTGATTTCGCGCGCTGGTTCGCGCCGCGCCTCAATCATTTTCTTGGGCATCTCGACGGTCACCACAATGTCGAGGATTATCAATATTTCCCGGTCTTCGCCAAGGCCGAGCCCCGTTTGAAGCGCGGCTTCGAGATTCTCGATGCCGACCACCACACCATCCATGAAGGGCTGGAGCGCAATGCCGAGGCGGCCAATGCCTTCATCAAGACGCTGCAGGAGAGCGAAGACAGACAGCGCTTTGCAGCCGACGCCTATGCCGACGAAAACAGCCGGCTGATCGCCATGCTGACAAGACATCTTGCCGACGAGGAAGACCTGATCGTCCCGCTTATCCTCGATCGGGGGGATCAGGCGCTCGGCGTGGATTGACGATCAGCCTTCCCTGGCGCGTTCCCTCCTGGCGATGTGACGGGCGACGAGCCATGCCACAACGGCCACGGTCAGGCCGATGCCAAGCCCGATCAGCAACCGTTCGTGATGCATCAGCGCCTGGCCGATGAAGTGCTCTGCGCCAAGTCCAAAGACATAACCGATCGTACCGAACAGCACCGCCCAGACCGCCGATGAAAGCGCGTTGAGGATGACGAAGCGCGGCGCTGTGATATTGGAGAGTCCGGCTGCAATGCCGCCGACGAGACGCATGCCGTAGATATAGCGGTTCGACAGCACGAAAATGTCGGGATGGGTGTTGAGCAGGCGAAAGGCGCGGCGAAAGCCGGGCCGCTTGCGCAATCTGACGACATAGGGATGGTCGGCAAAGCTTCGTCCGAGGATGAAGAAGAAAGTGTCGCCGACAAAGGCGCCGAGGCCGGCCGCAAGGACGGCGTGCCACAGCACGAAGACCTGCTGGTGGGCGAAGAAGCCGCCGAGAATGGCAGCACTTTCGCCCTCCGCGACGCAACCGACAAAGACCGCGAGCAGCCCGTATTGTTCGATGAAATGGTGGATCGCGTCGGTCATGAAGCCGACTGCTGCGAAGACAGCCTTTCGTCGATCCGCTTGATCATCTCGGTCAGTTGCACGATCTCGTCGCGCATGCCGAGAATCTGGCCGTGGCGCAGTTCATCCAGCTTTTCATGCAGCGCCATGATCTCGATCTCGGCTTTCAGGTTGACCTCGTAATCGTGGGCGGCGTCGATGCGGTCGCGTTCGGTCTGGCGGTTCTGCGCCATCATGATCACCGGCGCCTGCAAGGCGGCTACCATCGACAAAACGAGATTGAGGAAGATGAACGGGTAGGGATCGAAGGCGTCACGCGACAGGAGCCAGACATTGCCCGCCGTCCATAGGACCAGAAAGGCGATGAAGGTCAGGATGAAGGACCATGACCCGCCGATGCGGGCGATCGTATCGGCAAGCCGGTCGCCGAAGGTCTGGTGGAAGGCAACGGCCTTGTTGGTGTCGCGCGAGATGGTGGTGCGTTCGAGCGTCGATTGCAGCACCCGGCTTTCGAGCTGGCTGAGGCCGTCCGGCCGCCGCTTGAGCCAGCGGTTCGCCAGATCGTCGATCGTCTTGTTCATGGCCATCTCCAGGGTCTTAGGCTTGCCGTAAGAGGTAGAGGCTGCCGGCTCACACGGGAAGTGTTAGATTGATTCCAGTTGCCGAGGGACCAATGGCCGATTTCAAGAAAATTCGCGCTCGCGCCGCAAAACGTAAGGGCGGCGAAGAGGAACTGACGTCGCTGCTTGGTCCGGCGCCTGACAATGCCGCCGTGGCTGACATCCCCGATGACCGCATTCTCTCCATTATGGCTGAGCGCGTCTTCGCCGCCGGTTTCGTCTGGCGCGTCATCGAGCAGAAATGGCCTGGCTTCGAGGAGGCGTTTCTGCGCTTCGAGCCGAAGCGGCTGTTGTTCCAGCCCGATGATTTCTGGCACGATCTGACGGCCGACCAGCGCATCATACGCAACCCGCAGAAGATCAAATCCGTTCGCGACAATGCTGCCTTTGTCGAGCGTGTGTCGAAGGAATATGGCGGTTTCGGCAAATTCCTTGCGGAATGGCCCGATGATGACCAGGTCGGGCTGATGGCCTGGCTCGGCAAGCATGGCAGCCGGCTGGGCGGCAACACGGGCCAGTATTTCCTGCGCTGGCTGGGTTGGGATGCGTTCGTCATCTCGGGCGATATGGCCGCGGCGTTGCGCGACGCCGGCCTCGACATCGCCGAAAGCCCGACTTCGAAGAAGGATTTGGACAAGATCCAGAGGCAAATCAATCAATGGGCAGCGGAGACGCATCTGCCGCGCCGCCATATTTCACGCATCCTGGCGATGTCGATCGGCGAGAACCATTCGCCGCAAGCGCTGCGCGAATATATGGGCGACGACTGAAACGTGGTCGCTTGCCACGATCGGCATTCGTCGATCGGTCAACACGATCGAATCGATCGGTCCGGACACGAATGACATTCGTCATTTGCTCCGAATTGGTCCAAACGAACGCCATTGCCCGAGCAATTTTGCCGCGCTAAGTCAGCAGGCATGACCAAGAAGCTCGACATCCTGCGCATCGCCGTCGCCCAGCTCAATCCGACTGTCGGCGACATATCAGGCAATCTCGCCAAAGCCCGCGAGGCGAGGGCGGATGCCGCACGTCAGGGCGCCGATCTCGTGCTCTATACCGAGCTTTTCCTCGCCGGCTACCCGCCGGAGGATCTGGTGCTGAAGCCGGCCTTTTTGAAAGCCTGCGAAAAGGCGGCACAGGACTTTGCCGCCGACACCGCGGATGGCGGTCCCGGCGTCATCATCGGCACGCCGTTGAAGCGCAAGAGCGGCACGCACAATTCGATCATCTTCGCCGACGGCGGCAAGATCATCGCCGAACGCTACAAGCTCGATCTGCCGAACTACGGCGAGTTCGACGAGAAGCGCGTCTTCCAGGCCGGACCCGAGATCCAGGGGCCGGTCAATTTCCGCGGCGTGCGCATCGGAATTCCGATCTGCGAGGACATCTGGGGCGATGTCGATATCTGCGAGACGCTGGCCGAAAGCGGGGCGGAAATCCTGCTGGTGCCGAACGGCTCGCCCTATTATCGCGCCAAGATCGATGTCCGCCACCAGGTCGTCATCCGCCAGGTCATCGAATGTGGGCTGCCGATGATCTATGCCAACCAGCTTGGCGGCCAGGACGAGCTGATCTTCGACGGCGCTTCGTTTGCCATTGGCGCCGACAAGACACTTGCCTTCCAGATGAGCCAGTTCGAGGAAGCGGTCGACGTCACCACCTGGAAGAGACAAGGCGATCACTGGGTCTGCTCGGAAGGGCCGATGTCGAAAATCCCGGACCGGGAGGAGGCCGACTATCGCGCCTGCATGCTGGGCCTGCGCGACTACGTCAACAAGAACGGCTTCAAGAACGTCGTGCTTGGTCTGTCCGGCGGCATCGATTCGGCGATCTGCGCGGCGCTGGCCGTCGATGCGCTCGGCGAGGAACGGCTGCGCGCGGTGATGATGCCCTACCGGTATACCTCGAAGGATTCGCTCAAAGATGCCGAGGATTGCGCCCGCGCTCTCGGCTGCCGCTATGACATCGTGCCGATCTTCGAACCCGTGGAGGGCTTCCTGCACGCGCTGACGCAGATGTTCGAAGGCACCAAGGAAGGTATCACCGAGGAGAATTTGCAGAGCCGCGCACGCGGCACCATCCTGATGGCGATCTCCAACAAGTTCGGCTCGATGGTCGTCACCACCGGCAACAAGAGCGAGATGTCGGTCGGTTATGCCACGCTCTATGGCGACATGAATGGCGGCTTCAATCCGATCAAGGACCTCTACAAGATGCAGGTCTACGCGCTGTCGCGCTGGCGCAACAGCCACGTGCCGCCGGGTGCGCTGGGCCCCTCGGGCGAGGTGATCCCGAAAAACATCATCGACAAGGCACCGTCGGCGGAATTGCGCGAGAACCAGACCGATCAGGATTCGCTGCCGCCCTATCCGGTGCTGGACGATATCCTCGAATGCCTGGTCGAGAATGAGATGGGTGTCGACGACATCGTCGCGCGCGGCCATGACCGGGCGACGGTGACGCGCATCGAGCACCTGCTCTACATCGCAGAATACAAGCGACGGCAGGCGGCGCCAGGCGTGAAGATCACGAAAAAGAATTTTGGCCGCGACCGCCGCTACCCCATCACCAATCGTTTCAGGGATCGCAGCTAGGTACCGAAAGCGCACGCGGCGCGGCCGGAGACAACCATGCCCGATTGTGAGATCAGCTTCGACATGTCACGGATCGATTTCCGTGCGACATCGGACCTGTTGATGGCAAGCTATTGGGGCGCCGGACGCACTGACGAAGTCCATCGCCGCGCCTTTGCCAATTCGCTTTGCGTCGGCGCCTATGTCGATGGCAGGCAAGTCGGCTTCGGCCGGGCGATCACCGACCGCACCGTATTCGCCTATCTCGCCGATCTCATCATCTGGCCGGAGAATCGCGGGCAGGGCATAGGAAGCCGGCTCGTCCAGGCCCTGATCGATCATCCGGAGGTCAGGACCGTTTTCCATTGGAGCCTGTCGACCAGCGATGCCCATGGCATGTATGAAAAGCTCGGGTTCAAGCCATCGACCGATGGCCGCTACATGCGCTTGGATCGCGTTCCTGAATGAGGCGCGGCTTGCCCGCCATTGTTGCAAAATAATCGCAGTGGTTGGACCAGATACGCTTTTGGCGTCAGCCCGTCTTGGCGGTGCATCGGAGCGTCTCTATAAGAACCGCTCCGCAATTGTCTTGCGGGAGGTCCGAATGGCAGTATTTCACATGGTAATGCGAGGCCGCGAAGCCTAGGTCTCATCCGGCGCTCCGCGAAGGTTTGCCCTTCGTGCCGATGCCGAATCGAGCACAGGCTTTGCCGATGCCGGTCGCCGCCCGATTATGGGCGAGACGCCAAATATGCCACTCCGCTTTCCGGGCACTCATTGGCCCCTTGCGCGGCTTCTTCAATTTTCGACCTACTGGGATCGGGCTCGTTTGTGCCCGAATGACATCATGGCTCGTTTTAAGATCGATTTGCGCGCGAGCGCCTTTCGCAGCGTTCTCGGCTTCACGCTTACCCATTGGCGGCGCCAGCCGTGGCGGCTCTCGCTCATCATGGCCAGCTTCCTGCTGTCGACGCTGGCCGATGTGCTGACGCCGCTCTATTCCGGCCGGCTGGTCGACGCCGTCGCCAGCAGCGCCGGCGCCGACGCGATTGCCTGGAATGCCGCGCTGACGGCGTTCTCGATGTTGATGGCGCTGGCGCTGGCCGGCGTCGTGTTGCGCAACCTGGCGTTCATGGGCATCGTCGAGCTGACCTTGAAGATGATGGCCGACATCGCCGCCGATGCTTTCCATCGCGTTCAGCGCTTTTCCACCGACTGGCATGCCAACAGCTTTGCCGGCTCGACCGTGCGCAAGGTGACGCGCGGCATGTGGGCGCTCGACCTGCTCAACGACACCATCCTCATCGCACTGCTGCCGTCGATCGTCATGCTGGTCGGGTCGACGTTGCTGCTCGGCTGGTTCTGGCCGTTGATGGGTGCGGTCGTTGCTGCCGGTTCGGTGCTGTTCATCACGGTGACGGCGCTGCTGTCACTTGGCTATGTCGCGCCGGCGGCAAGGCTCGCCAACACCTGGGATACCCGCCTCGGCGGCTCGCTGGCCGACGCGGTCAGCTGCAACGCCGTGGTCAAGGGCTTTGGCGCCGAGGAGCGCGAAGAACGCCGCCTGGCCAAGGTCGTCGCCAAATGGCGTGCGCGTACACGGCGCACCTGGGTGCGCGGCACCATCAACGGCACCACGCAAGGAGTGCTGCTGCTGGTCATGCGCGCTGCGGTGATCGGCCTGGCGCTGATGCTGTGGTCCTGGGGGCAGGCGAGCGCCGGCGACGTTGCGTTCGTGCTGACCTCGCTCTTCGTGCTGCAGGGCTATCTCAGGGATATCGGCACGCATATCCGCAACCTGCAGCGCTCCATCAACGATATGGAAGAGCTGGTCGATTTCCAGTCCGAACCGCTCGGCATCGAGGACCGGCCAGGTGCCAAGCCGATCCGGATCACCGAAGGACGGATCAGCTTCGACAACGTCACCTTTCACTATGGCCATCACCGATCCGCGCTTTACCGCGACTTTTCGGTCGATATCGCGCCGGGTGAGCGCGTCGGGCTGGTCGGCCATTCGGGGTCGGGCAAGACGACCTTCGTCAAGCTTATCCAGCGGCTCTATGACGTGAACGCGGGGAAAATCCTGGTCGACGGTCAGGACATCTCGCAGGTGGCGCAAGCCTCGCTGCGCGGGCAGATCGCCATCGTTCAGCAGGAGCCGATCCTGTTCCACCGGTCCCTGGCCGAAAACATCGCCTATGCCAGGCCGAGTGCGTCGCAGGAGGAGATCGAGCATGCCGCGAAGCTGGCGAGTGCGCATGACTTCATCACCAACCTGCCAAAGGGCTACGGTACACTGGTCGGCGAACGCGGTGTGAAACTGTCGGGTGGCGAGCGTCAGCGCGTGGCGATCGCGCGCGCCTTCCTTGCCGATGCGCGCATCCTGATCCTCGACGAGGCGACATCGAGCCTCGATTCGGAATCGGAGGTGCTGATCCAGCAGGCGATGGAGCGGCTGATGGTCGGCCGCACCACGCTGGTCATCGCGCACCGGCTTTCGACAGTGCGGGCGCTCGACAGGCTACTGGTCTTCGATCGCGGCAACATCGTCGAGGAAGGCTCGCATGACGAACTGATCCGGCTGAAAGGCGGCATCTACCGTCGTCTGTTCGAACGCCAGGCGCTCGAACTGACCAAGGGACTTGTCAGCTGACCTGAGGCGGCCTCCAGCTTCGGCCGGAGGCCGCCTCTGTCAGGCACGGTCAGCCCAGCGGGCTGGAGCAGGAGATGCGATCGCAGGGAGGCAGTCGACCCGTCGATCAGCGCCGTGATGCTGGCCGACTTGATTTGCCTGTGAAGTCCTGTCCGGATAGTAAGTCTTGGGACCTCTGTTCATCATATTGACCGAGATACGTTGTTTCTACCATTGGTTGATATATATCCGATGGAGGCAACCCACGGACGTTCTTCACGATGCATCTTTCTGCGAATGCCGAGGAAAAGTTGGCTGCGCCGTCAGTGCTGGAATCTCAGCATGGCTCGGTTCGGCCGCTTGCTGCCGAAGATCTCGAGCGCGTCGCCGCACTCTTCCTGACGAAGTTTCGCCGGCGGCGCCGTCACCTCCTCGATCGCGCTATCGCCGAAACGGCCGCGTATATGAGAGAGATTTATCTCGACCCTGCCGGCCAGTCCGGTGAAAGCAACGCTCTTGTCCAGATCAACCGGCAGGGTCGCCTGGGTGGGTTCCTCGGCGTTTTGAAAGCCCGCTACGAGCTCAATGGAGCGCCATTGAATGCGGCGATCATCGGGCCGCTCATGGCCGACCCCGGCACCGATGACGGCTCGGCCGGACCGCAATTGCTGCGGGCATTGCATCAAGGCGAATTCGATCTGCAGCTGACCGATTCGGCCAACCGGACATCCTTGGCTTTCGCGCGCCCGATGAAGTATCAACTCCTGCCGGTGCATTGTCTGGGATGGACATATGTTTTCCGGCCGGCGGGAATGGCCGCCGCCGCACTGCACCGTAAATGGCCCGGCCTGCCTCACCTTGTACTCGACCCCTTTGCGCGAGCATTCGATGCTCTTGCGAAAAGAAGGTTCGAGCCCCCCGTCCAGCATTCATCGTCGCATCGCACCCACCGTGAGCCGATCAATGCCGTGCAATTTGCCGAGGAACTGCCGACCCTCCTGTCTGGTTACGCTCTTCGGCCGAGTTGGAAGGATGGGGAGTTGCCACGGCTGCTTGCGCTGGCGGCCGAGAAGCGGGCCGACGGCCCCCTTCATTTCGGTGGGATCTACGACGAAACGGGCAAAATGCTCGGTTGTTATGCCTTCTATGGTCAAGCCGGCGACATGGCGAACCTGTTGCAAATCCAGGCATTCGGATCGCATTGGGGCGCGACGCTGGATGCGCTTGTCGCCGCCGCATGGGAGATGGACTGCGTGGGCATCACCGGGCAGACGCAGACCAGATTCATATCTCAACTCTTTGGCTACAAGAATGTCTTCTTCCGCTATGCCGGGGGAACGATGGTCCGCTCGCGGATCGCCGAGGTCACGGAAGCGGTCCGCTCCGGCGACATCTTTATCGGTGGATTGGTGGGCGACCGCTGGACCCGCCTCAGTTCCGATGATTTCGGCCGCTGATCGCCTTCAACCGGTGGTCGGCCCCAGCGGCTGGCAGCGCTCGGTTACAAAGGCCGCCTGCGGACTGGGTGCCTCCTGAGGCGTCCAACGCCCGGTCTTTTCATTCCAGCCGCCATGTTCTATGTCTGCCGGGCAGCGCGGGGGCGCGTCTTGTCAATCGTAAAAGCATCCGGTACGCCCCGCTCATGACAGTTACCGTTCGTTTCGCCCCTTCGCCGACCGGCCGCATCCATATCGGCAATGCGCGCACGGCTCTGTTCAACTGGCTGTTCGCCGTGAACAACAAGGGTCGCTTCATCCAGCGCTTCGACGACACCGACATTGCGCGCTCGAAGCAGGAGTTTTCCGACGCCATCCTATACGACCTGCATTGGTTGGGCATTTTTCCCGACGCCACCGAGTACCAGTCGCGGCGCTTCGAAGTCTATGACGCGGCGGTCGAGAGGCTGAAGGCGGCAGGCGTTCTCTATGCCTGCTACGAAACGCCGGAGGAGCTGGATCTCAGGCGCAAGGTGCGCCGCACGCGCGGTCTGCCGCCCGTCTATGGCCGCGAGGCGTTGACCCTTACGCACGAACAGATCGCCGAATACCAGACCGATGGCCGCCGGCCGCACTGGCGTTTTCTCCTGCCCAATTTCTCAGACGATCCACAACAGCCGGAACGCACTGAAATCCACTGGAACGACTTGGTGCGCGGTGAGGAAACCGTCGATCTGGCCTCGCTTTCCGACCCGGTCCTGGTGCGCGAGGACGGCACCTATCTCTATACGCTGCCTTCCGTGGTCGACGACATCGAGATGGGCGTCAGCCATGTCATCCGCGGCGACGACCATGTCACCAACACCGGCGTGCAGATCGCCCTGTTCCAGGCACTGGCTGCCACGCCGCCAGTGTTCGGCCACCACAATCTCCTGACCACCGCATCGGGCGAGGGCTTGTCGAAGCGCACCGGCGCGCTCTCCATCGAAAGCCTGCGCGAGGACGGCATCGAGCCGATGGCCGTCGCATCATTGGCCGTCCTGGTAGGCACTTCGGAGAATGTCGCAGCGATGCCGACGATGGGCGAACTCGCCGAACGCTTCGATCCGGCGGCGACATCGAAATCCGCGGCCAAGTTCGATCCGGACGAGCTGTTCGTGCTCAACCGGTCGCTGCTGCACCACATGCCGTTCAGCGAGGCACAAGACCGTCTGATCGTGCTCGGCGTCTCCGGCGAGCAGGCCGAACCGTTCTGGCTGGCGGTGCGCGGCAATCTCGACAGGCTGGCCGATGCGGTCAACTGGTGGCGCATCCTGCGCGAAGGACCGCAGGAGAAGCCGGAATTTTCCGATGACGACCGCGACTTTCTTCGACAGGCATTCGACCTGCTGCCGGAGGAACCCTGGACCGCGACGATCTGGAAGGACTGGACGGGCAAGATCAGGGAAGCGACCGGCCGCAAGGGCAAGGCGTTGTTCATGCCGCTCAGGACAGCCCTTACCGGACTGCCTTCGGGGCCGGAGCTTGCAGATCTATTGCCGCTGATGGGTCGGGAAGGAACGTTGGCCCGACGACCCTGACCTTGCGCTGTTCCGGCGGCAGCGCGGACACGGGCGACGTCACCGGCCTGGCGGAAAGCCGCTTGATCGCCTCGCGGTCGAGCCCACCTTCCAGATTGGCCAGCGTTTCGGGATCGGCGCCCGGATCAGGTTTTGCAACCGGGACTGGAATGAATGATGACGCGTCTGTCTCTGGCTGCGATTGCACCGGATTCGGCGGATTGCCGGCAATGATCTGGAAACCCTGCGCAGCGGCGTTGCAGCCGCAAGCCGGCGGCCGCGACATGCCGGGCCGCTTGTAGAGATAGGCGGTCGGCAATTCGCTGTAAGGCCGGCCGGTGACAGATGACGTCATCGACGCCGAATCGTCGTCCATGCCGCGCGAATAGAAAACCTGCATCTCGGTTCCGGGGCAGCTCGATTCGCAATTCTTCTGGTCGCGTTCGAAATCGCCTGCCGAGGCCGAGTTCGACATAGGGAAAAAGTAGCCGTCGCAGGTGCGCACACAGGACGTGTGGAATTCGCCACCGACGCTCGGAAAATCCGGCACGCCGGGCTGGTTGAGCACACGGCGGACATTGCGCTCCTCGCTGGGATCGTCGGGCTGGTTGGGTTCATCAAGCATATCGAGCTGCTTGCTGTTGCCGCCGAAGAGCTGATCGAACAGGTTTGCGCTGCCGCCGTCGCGGTTCGCTTCCTGCAAAGGCGCACGCCGAGGCGCAACGGTGTCGTCACGGCAGCCATTGGCGTCGAGCGCCGCCAGGATGCGTCCGCGATCGCGGCGAGAGCCACCGCCAGCCAGCCGCTCGCGCTTGTTTTGCAAGGCGTCGAGATTGGCATTCATGCGGTCGATGGTGGCGTTGAGCCCGGCGCATTGATTGAGGTTGCGGCCAAACAGCGAAAAACCGCACCCGGCCTGGCTCGCCTGGCTGCGAGCCTTCGAAATCTGCTCATGCTGCCTGGCAATCGCGGAATCGTATTTCCGGACTAGCGCCGGACCGCCACCGCCGCCGCGCGAGGACGCGGCAAGATCGGCTTCCAACTGGCGGCAGACCCGCGAAGCAGCCTGTGGCTTGGCTACTCCCCAGGTTGCGGACAACAGCAGGCCAAGCAGCACGGCAGCATGCGCCTGCTTCCACCCTCCGGTTGCCATCCGCCCAAACTCCGCCTTCCAAATCCGACTGTTAGCCCCGCAAGGCTACCGTGTTCGCGGTTAACTGCAGTTTACCGCGAAATCCGTGTTCAGCCCAGATTGACGACCGCTTGTGCCTTGTGGGCGGCTTCGACCACGGCAAGCGCCGTCATGTTGACGACGCCGCGCGAGGTGACAGACGGCGTCAATATATGCGCCGGCATGTCGGTGCCGAGCAGGATCGGCCCGACATGTAGCGCATCCGTCATGGTTCTGAGCGCCGTCAGCGTGATGTTTGCCGAATCGAGGTTGGGGAACACCAGCAAATTGGCTTCGCCCTTCAGTCTCGAATGGGGATAGACGCGCTGGCGCAGGTGCTCCGACAGAGCAGTGTCCGCATGCATCTCGCCATCGCATTCAAGGTCAGGCGCGATGCGCGCCAGGATCGCCGCTGCTTGCCGCATCTTCAGGGCGCTGGGCGAATCGCGCGAGCCGAAATCGGAATGCGACAAGAGTGCTGCCTTCGGCTCGATGCCGAAGCGCTGGATTTCTTCCGCCGCCAGCACCGTCATCTCGGCGATTTCTTCCGCCGTCGGGTCGACGGAGACGTGGGTGTCGGTCAGAAAGATGATGCCGCGCTGCGAGATCAGCATGGAAAGCGTCGACAGGTCGTGGTCCTTGATGCCGGCGCGGGGGCCGATGATCAAGGTGACGTTGCGCAGATGCCGCTCGAATCGACCTTCGAGGCCGCAGACCATGGCGTCGGCATCGCCGCGTTTCAGCGCAAGTGCTGCGATCACCGTGTTGTCGGTGCGCACCATGGTGCGCGCGGCTTCCGTCGTCACGCCACGCCGGCCGGCGAGTTCGATCAAAAGGTCGACATAGTGGCGGTAGCGCGGATCGTCTTCCGGGTTGATGAGGCCGAAATCGACCCCGGGCTTGATGCGCAGGCCGTAGCGCTTCAGGCGCACTTCGATGACGTGCGGGCGGCCGATCAGGATCGGCTCGGCGATGCCTTCCTCGAGCACCACCTGGGCAGCCCGCAGCACGCGCTCATCCTCGCCGTCGGCATAGATGACGCGCTTGGCGCTCGATGCCTTGGCGGACGAGAACACCGGCTTCATCACCAGGCCGGAGCGGAAGACGAAGCGGTTCAGCTTGTCGATATAGGCGGCAAAGTCGGTGATCGGCCGCGTCGCGACGCCGGTGTCGCAGGCTGCCTTGGCGACCGCGGGCGCTATGCGCAGGATCAGCCGCGGATCGAAGGGCGAAGGGATCAGGAATTCAGGGCCGAAGATCGGCGTCTCGCCGGAATAGGCGCGGGCCGCGACGTCCGAAGGTTCCTCGCGTGCGAGCGCTGCGATTGCCCGCACCGCCGCCATCTTCATCTCCTCATTGATGGCGCTGGCGCCGCAGTCGAGCGCACCGCGAAAAATGTAAGGAAAACACAGTACGTTATTGACCTGATTGGGAAAATCGGACCGGCCGGTGCAGATCATCGCATCCGGACGCGCTGCACGCGCTATTTCCGGCATGATCTCCGGATTGGGGTTGGCCAGCGCCAGGATCAGCGGCTTCGGCGCCATGTGCTGGAGCAGTTCCGGCTTCAGTACGCCTGCCGCCGACAGGCCGAGGAAGACGTCGGCGCCCGAAATGACGTCGGCCAGCGTGCGCGCCTCGGTGTCCTTCACATAGGGGTCTTTCCAGCGATCCATCTCATCGGTGCGGCCCTTGTAGGCGACGCCGAAACGGTCGGTGACCCAGATGTTTTCGACCTTGGCGCCGAGCGAGACCAGCAAGTTGAGGCAGGCAAGGGCGGCAGCCCCGGCGCCGGAGGTGACGATCTTGATGTCCGATATGGTCTTGCCGGCGAACTCCAGCCCGTTGAGCACGGCGGCAGCGACGATGATGGCTGTGCCGTGCTGGTCGTCGTGGAACACCGGTATGCCCATGCGGGCCTTCAGCTGTTCCTCGACCTCGAAGCATTCCGGCGCCTTGATGTCCTCGAGATTGATGCCGCCGAAAGTCGGCTCGAGCGCCGAGATCGTCTCGACCATGCGCTCGATAGCGGGCGCGTCGATCTCTATGTCGAAGACATCGATGCCGGCGAACTTCTTGAACAGGACGGCCTTGCCTTCCATGACCGGTTTGGAGGCCAGCGGGCCGATATTGCCGAGGCCGAGCACGGCCGATCCGTTTGTGACGACACCGACCAGATTGGCGCGTGCGGTGTAGTCGGCGGCGGTCGCCGGATCGTCGCGGATTTCCAGGCAGGGGGCGGCGACGCCGGGGGAATAGGCGAGCGCGAGGTCGCGCTGATTGCCGAGCGGCTTGGTCGCCTGTATCTCGAGCTTTCCCGGCCTTGGGTGCTTGTGGAAGTAGAGGGCGGCTTCGTCGAGGTCCGAACGTGCCGTCTTTTTGCTCTCGCCTTCCATGCGGCCACTCCCTCGAAATCTGGCTGGAGATTCCCTTTTAGCATGCAGCCGTGGCTTTTCGCGACGCTAATTGACGCGCCGGCGGCAATACCCGGCGGTGCGTAGAAAACCTTGAATAATCAAATACTTATGACGATTTTCTGACGGACGGCTCCGACCGTTTCACGGATAAGTTGATCAAAAGGCGCTGACGTAAAGACCACCATCGACCGGTATGTTCTGCCCGGTCAGATAGCCGGCATGGACCGAGCACAGGAAGGCGCAGATCTGGCCGAATTCCTCCGGCGTGCCGAGCCGCTTGGCCGGAACATCGGCGCTGATGCGGGTCTTGCGCGCGGCTGCGGCCTGAGGGCTTTCGACTGTGCCGGCCTCATGCGGGCCGCGCAGCCGGTCGGTGTCGAGCTTGCCCGGCAGAAGGCTGTTGATGGTGACGTTGCGGTCGACAACCGTTCTGGCCACGCCGGCAAGGAACGAGGTCAGGCCGGCACGCGCGCCGGACGACAGGTCGAGGCCGGGAATGGGCACATAGACCGACAGCGAGGTGATGTTGACGATGCGGCCGAAGCCGCGCGCCGCCATGCCGTCCAGCACGGCCTGCACGAGCTCGATCGGAGTCACCATGTTCTGGGTAACGCCTTCGAGGATCTTTTCGCGATCAAGCGTGCGGAAGTCGCGAAGCGGCGGTCCGCCATTGTTGTTGACCAGGATGTCCGGCTCGGGGCAAGCCACGAGCAGCGCCTTCTGCACCTCCGGCTTCGAGACGTCGCCGACGACTTCCGTCACCGTGACGCCATAGCGCTCGCGCAACTCAGCGGCGGTTTTCGCCACCAGCTCCGCATTGCGTCCGTTGACGACGACGTCGCAGCCGGCTTCCGCCAGCGCCATGGCGCAACCGCGCCCAAGTCCCTTGCTCGAAGCGCAGACGATGGCCTTCTTTCCGCGGATACCAAGATCCATGACGATTTCTCCTGTGATTTGGCCGGCAAGCTAGTCCTTCGGCTGGACCAATCGCAACCGTCATACGGTTGTTGCATGAATCGGGGCATAGCCTGCGCGAAAGCAAGGGTGAAATCGCGATGTCCGGCCAAGAGCCCCGCACTTTCCGCAGCATGTTCATTTCCGACGTCCATCTGGGCTCGAAGGCGGCCAAGGCCGAGTTCCTGATCGATTTCCTTCGATATCACGATGCCGATATCATCTATCTGGTGGGTGACATCGTTGATGGCTGGCGGCTGCGGCGGAGCTGGCATTGGCCGCAAAGCCACAACGACGTCGTGCAGAAACTGCTGCGCAAGGCGCGCAAGGGCGCCAACATCACCTACATCGCCGGCAACCATGACGAGTTCGCCCGCCAGTTCCAGGGCGTGCATTTCGGTGGCATCGTCGTTGCCGATCGCGCCATCCACGAGACCGCCGACGGCAAGCGGCTGCTCGTCATCCATGGCGACCAGTTCGACACCGTGGTCCACAATGCGCGCTGGCTCGCCTATCTCGGTGACCACGCCTATGACGCGGCCATGCTGGTCAACCGCGTGGTGACGCGGCTGCGCCAACTGCTCGGCCTGCCTTATTGGTCGTTTTCGTCCTGGGCCAAGCACAACGTCAAGAAGGCGGTGAACTTCATCGGCTCGTTCCAGACCATGCTTGCCGACGAGGCGCGCCGTTCGCATGTCGATGGCGTCATCTGCGGCCACATCCATCATGCCGTCATCGAAAATTTTGGCGATGTCCAGTACATCAACACCGGCGACTGGGTGGAAAGTTGTACGGCTGTGGTCGAGCATTTTGACGGCCGCATGGAAATCCTGACCTGGGCGCAGGTGCTGCCCGAGGCGCCGGACGAGCCCTTTATCCCGCTGCTCATCGAGGACCGGGTAGGGCAGGCGGCCTAGTCCGAAGTCCTTTCGGACTTCGGAATCAATCAATTAGTCCAACCGGTTTCGTCCGGTTTTCGTCCATGTTAAGGGATCGATACGCGTTGCCCTCCGGCCGAATACAGCGCGATTGGATCGATTCATGTCCCTGCCGCAGCTCTCGCCCGAACAACTCGTCAAGCCGCGCCATTTCGAACTGCGCATGAGCCTGATCTTCGCGACGCTTTTCGTGCCGCTCGGAACGCACTTGCCGTATTTTCCGCTGTGGTTGCAGGCCAAGGGTTTTCATGCCGAGCAGATCGCGATCATTCTGGCGGCGCCGATGTTCCTGCGCGTGGTGACGACGCCGCTGCTGACCGCGCTGGCCGACCGTGCCAGGGACCGCGCCGACGTCTATGTCGCGCTGATGGCTGCGTCGCTGCTTTTGTCGGCAGGTTATTTCCTGACACCCACCTATGCGATGGTGCTGGCGGTCTCGCTGGCGCTGACCATCGTCTGGACGCCGCATTCGCCGATCGCCGATTCGCTGGCTCTTTCGGGTGTCCGCCGCTTCGGTTCGAACTACACAAGCATGCGCAAATGGGGCTCGATTTCCTATTTGTTCGCCAATATCGCCGGCGGCTTCATTCTGTCGGTAACCGGTTCACAAGCCGTTCCGGTTATCATTCTGGTGGCGTTTGCCGCCGCCCTTGCCGCTGGCCTGCTGGCGCCGCGCCTTGGCCGTCCGCGGCGCGCCTCGCCGCTGTCGGCCACCGACATCCAGCATTCAGCGCCGAAGCTTCTCAACCCGTATTTCCTGTATTTCTCCATGGGCGTCGGCGTCATCACCGCCAGCCACGCATTCCTCTACGGTTTCGTCTCCATCTACTGGAAGTCGATCGGCCTCGGTGATTCGGTAGTCGGTCTCTTATGGGCTTGGGGCGTGGTGTCGGAAGTCTGCATGTTCATGATGTTCACCCGCTTTTTCGACCGGTTCTCCGTCGTGTCGGTCATGGTGATGGCCGGAATCGGCTCCATCGTGCGCTGGATCGCCTTTCCGCTGGTCTGGCCGCTCGGCCTCGGCATTCCCGGCTTCTTCGCTGTCCAGTCGCTGCACTCGGTCTCGGTGGCGCTGGGGCTGATCGGGCTGCAGAAGATGATCGGCGAAACGATCTCCGAGGAGCGGACAGGTGCCGCGCAAGGCATCGCCTATTTCTCCAACGGCTTCTTCATGGCGGTGGTGACGCTGGCGTCCGGCCCGCTCTACGACCGTCTCGGTGTCGACGGCTTCTTTGCCATGATCCCGATTGCGTTGATCGGACTGGCGCTGATCGGCCTTGCTGCGCGCTCAGCCCCAGAGCGCCGTATCGGGCGGTGACACCAGCGATCCCTGGTAGACAAGGCCCGGTACCCGGTCGCGGGCAAGCAGCAGCGGACCGTCGAGGTCGACGAAATCGGCATGCTGGGCAAGCAGCACCGCTGGCGCCATCGCCAATGAGGTGCCGACCATGCAGCCGACCATCACGCCGAAACCGAGTTCGCGGGCGCGATCGCGCAGCACCAGTGCCGCAGTCAGCCCGCCCGACTTGTCGAGCTTGATGTTGACGGCATCGTAGAGACCGACAAGCGCTTCGAGATTCTTAGCCTCGTGCACGCTTTCATCGGCGCAGATCGGCACCGCATGGGCGATATGGCGCAGGATCTCGTCATGACCGGCCGGCAGCGGCTGTTCGATCAGCGCGATGCCTTGTTCGGCGGCAAAGGCGAGGTTCGCAACGATGTTGTCGTCGCTCCAGCCCTCATTGGCGTCGAGGATGATGCGGCTGTCTGGCGCTGCCTGCCTGACCGCCCGGATGCGGGCAATGTCGTTGTCGCCGCCGATCTTGACCTTGAGCAGCGGCCGCGCCGCATTGGCGCGGGCCTGCGCCGCCATCGCCTCCGGCTCGCCCAGCGACAGCGTGTAGGCGGTTTCGAGCGCCTGCAAGGGAACAGCGCCTATCGCAACCGCCACCGATGTTCCGCTGAGCTTCGCCTCCAGATCCCATAGGGCGCAGTCTATGGCGTTGCGGGCGGCTCCGGCCGGCATGGCATCGAGCAAGGCGCTGCGGCTGATGCCATCGGCGATCCGGCCGCGCATGGCGTCGATCGCCTCGCGCACGCCCTCAATCGTCTCGCCATAGCGCTTGTAGGGGACGCATTCGCCGCGGCCGAAATGGCCGCCGTCGCTGATCGTGCAGGAGATCACTTCGGCTTCGGTCTTGGAACCGCGCGAAATGGTGAAGGTTCCGGCGATGGGAAAACGCTCGGCCTCGACCGAAATGACACGCGCCATATTTTTCTGCTCCTGCTGTGCGACAAGCGTTGTCGGCAAATCGACAGGTCAGACCCGTCAGGCTAAACAGGACGCCATGTTGACCATCGGCAAGCGCGACGCAAGCGGCACGACCGCAGGGGAGGCTGACCACGAACCGCGCGTGGCGATCGGCGAGGAGGACGGCGTTCTTGGCTGCGCTTTCTCCGGAATCTGGACGACACGGACCGTTGCACTCGTCGACGCCGACATGCGCAAGATCGAAAAGCGAAGCGGCTTCAAAATCTTGGCGCTCGATGTTTCCAAGATCGAGAAGATGGACACTGCCGGCGCCTGGCTGATCGACCGGCTGGTCAGCGCCTTCGAGAAGAAGGGTGTCGAAATCCAGATGCAAGGCCAGAGCGAGATCGCTTCGATCCTGCTCGAAGCTGTCGGCGAGGCCGTGCGGCGCGAACCCGAATCCGGCCCGGTGCGACCGCCCAACATCGTCATTCGCGCGCTGGAGGCGGTTGGCCGCCGGGTCTACGAGATGCGCGACGATTTTCTGGCCTCGATGAACATCCTCGGCGCCACCATCCGTGGCGCGCAGATGAAGCTCGGCCGTGGCCATGCCGTCAACCCGGCGGCGATTTTCAACCAGATCGACCGTATGGGCGTCGGCGCCATTCCGGTGGTGGTGCTGATGTCGGCGATCGTCGGCGCCATCGTTGCCCAGCAGGGCGCCTATCAGCTCAGCTATTTCGGCGCCGATATCTTCGTCGTCGACCTCGTCGGCGTGCTGATCCTGCGCGAACTCGGCGTGCTGATGACGGCGATCATGATCGCCGGCCGCTCCGGCAGCGCGATCACCGCCGAGATCGGCTCGATGAAGATGCGCGAGGAGGTCGACGCGCTGAAGGTCATCGGACTTAACCCGATCGGCGTCCTGGTCTTTCCGCGCCTCGTGGCGCTGGTCATCGCCTTGCCGTGCCTGACCATCATCGCCAATTTCGCCGCACTCGGCGGCGGCATCCTGGCTGCCTGGCTCTATTCCGACATTCCACCCGCCGCCTTCATCGACCGGCTGCGTGTCGCCATCGATCTCAGCACCATCTTTGCCGGCCTGATCAAGGCGCCGTTCATGGCCATGATCATCGGCACGATTGCCTCGGTCGAAGGCATGAAGGTCGGCGGCAGCGCCGAATCGCTCGGCCAGCACGTCACCGCCTCTGTGGTGAAGTCGATCTTCGTCGTCATCATCCTCGACGGGCTTTTTGCCATGTTCTACGCAGCGATCGAGTTCTGAGATGAAGCTGCGAAACAGGAAAAGGGCGGGTGCATTGGCGGATGACGCGGGCGAGGGCGATATCGTGCTTTCCGCGCACGACATCAGCGTTTCCTTTGCCGACAAGCTTATCCTCGACAGACTGTCGCTCGACATAAGGCGCGGCGAAATCCTTGGATTTGTCGGCGCCTCGGGTGCTGGCAAATCCGTTCTGCTGCGCACCATTCTCGGCCTGACACGCAAGCAGTCGGGCACCATCAAGCTGTTCGACGTCGATATCGAGAAAGCTGATGATGCCGAGCGTCTGCGCATCGACATGCGGCTTGGCGTGCTGTTCCAGCACGGCGCCCTGTTCTCGGCGCTGACGGTGCTGGAAAACGTCCAGGTGCCGATGCGCGAATATCTCGACCTGCCGCGAAAGCTGATGGACGAACTGGCGATGCTCAAGATCGAGCTGGTCGGGCTGCCGCCCGACGCGGCGCAAAAATTCCCATCCGAACTGTCCGGCGGCATGATCAAGCGCGCCGCGCTGGCGCGGGCGCTGGCGCTCGATCCCGACATCGTTTTCCTCGACGAGCCGACATCGGGTCTCGATCCGATCAGCGCGGCGGAGTTCGACGAGCTGGTGGTCAAGCTGCGCGATACGATGGATCTGACCGTCTACATGGTCACGCATGATCTCGACACGCTGTTCACCGCTTGCGACCGGGTGGCCGTGCTCGGCAAGAAGAAAGTGCTGGTCGAGGGCACCATCGACGACATGCTGAAGAGCGAGGAACCGTGGGTAAAATCCTATTTCCGCGGAAAACGCGCCCGGCAACTTGATCTTGCGGCGCGCGCATAGCCATAAGTGGGACAATGGAAACCAGAGCCAACTACGTCATTGTCGGCATCTTCACGCTGGCCGCGATCCTGGCGGCGTTTGCCTTCGTCTACTGGACGGCGGCGATCGGCGACAAGGGCGAGACGACGTTGCTGCGCGTGCGCATTCCGGGCTCGGCCTCCGGGCTCGGCCGCGGAAGTTTCGTGCTGTTCAACGGCGTCAAGGTCGGCGACGTCAAGCGCGTCTATATTGATGTCGACAATCCGACGGTTGCCATCGCCGATACCGAGATCGACCGCATGACGCCGATCACCAAATCGACGCAAGCCGATATCGGGCTTGCCGGCCTGACCGGGCAGGCCAACATCGAGCTCAAGGGCGCCGATCCCAAGGAGGTAAAGCTCCTCGACCAAGCGGAAAAGGAAGGCAAGGTCGCCGAGATCGTCGCCAACCCGTCGGCGGTGACCAACCTCTTGCAGACGGCGCAGAATATCTTCACCCGCGCCGACAAGGTGCTGACCGAGCTCGAAGGCTTCACTAAGGACGTTCGCGGGCCGCTGACGCAGACCGTCCAGAACGTCCAGACCTTCTCCGATGCGCTGGCCAAGAATTCGGACGGCATCGACAAGTTCCTGTCCGCGGCCAGCACGCTGGCCGATGAGCTGAAAGGCGTTTCCGGCAAACTCGACGGCACGCTGAAGGCGGCCGAAGGCCTTCTCAACGCGGTCGACAAGGACAAGATCAAGAGCATCGTCGCCAATGTCGACGCAGTAACCGGTAACCTCAAGCAGACGTCGAAGCAGCTCGACGGCGTGATCAAGAACGTCGATACAGCCGTGGGGTCGGTCAACGACTTCGCCAAACGGACGCAAGGCACGCTGGCCAAGGTCGACAACGTGCTCGACGGTATCGATCCCGCACAAGTGCGCTCGGCGCTCGCCAACATCCAAAAGGCCAGCGAGAGCGCCGACAAGGCCGCCGCCGACATCGCGGAGGTGACCCACAAGTTCGCCAACCGGGCCGACGACATCGACCAGACGATCAAGGACGCAAAGCAGCTCGCGCAACGGCTCAACGATGCCTCGGTGCGGGTCGATGGCATTCTAGCCAAGGTCGATACCTTGCTCGGGTCGGGGCAGGCCGACGGCGTGATGGCGGATGCGAGGGCGACGCTGAAGTCGTTCAAGCAGGTTGCCGACACGCTGAATTCGCGCCTTGGCGTCATCACCGACAATCTGGCGCGATTCTCGGGCCAGGGGCTTTCGAACGTCGAAGCGCTGGTGCAGGACAGCCGCCGTTCGATCAGCCGCATCGAGGAGGCGGTAACCGATCTCAGCCGCAATCCGCAGCGCATCCTGTCGGGTGGCGACGGCGAGGTTCGGCAATTCGATGGCAGGGCGCGCCGTTGACTTCGGCGTCGGCGCGCCCCAGAAACATGAGCCGCGAAAGCGGGTCGATCTTACGATCCGGGGACAACGGGGATCGCGCGTGAAGTCTGTGTGGGTGAAAACGGGCGGGTTGACATCGGCTGCGGCACTGCTTGCCTTGACGCTGGCCGGCTGTGCGGCGTTGGGCGGCAAGCCCGCGCCGCTCGATACGTTCGAGCTGTCGGCGCCGTCGGTCGACGCGCATGGCCACAGCCGCCGCCAGATCCTGATCGCGCAGCCGTCGGCGCTCAAGGCGCTGGACAGCCAGAACATCGTCATCAAACCGTCGGATCGTTCGATCCAGTATCTCAAGGGCGCGCAATGGGCCGACCGGCTGCCGCTGATCGTGCAGGCGCGGCTGGCCGAGACCTTCCAGCGCTCGGGCAGCTTTGCCGGCGTCGGCAAGCCGGGCGAGGGCCTGGCGATCGACTATCAGGTGATCGTCGAGATCCGCTCATTCGAGGTTCGGGTCGACGGCGGCGAACATGCCGAGGTCGATCTGTTCGTGCGGATCCTGAACGATCGCAACGGCGAGGTCCGTGCTTCCAAGAGCTTCACCGCAGCCGCACCCGTCTCGGGCAGCGGCAATCCTGCTTATGTCAGCGCACTCGACAAGGCGTTCGGCGACGCCGCCGGGCAGATCGTGCGCTGGACGGATTCGGTGATCTGAGCGCGACGCGCGCCGGAATCCCACCAGGCTTCATCCCACCAGGCTTCTCTACCTACAAGTGGTCGAAGATCTCCGGCCGGAGCTTTCCGGTCTTCATCAGGTGCTGCAGGGTGTAGGTCACGGACAGCGCGTCATCGAGCGCATCGTGCCCCTGCAATGGCGGGTGCTTGACGCCGTAGTAATCCGCAAGCTTGTTGCTCGCGTTCTCGCCAGATCCTCGATCGGCATTCCGGCTGCGATCAGCAGCTTGACGGCGTTGTCAAACCGGGTGGCCGGGATCGAAGGCTGAATGCCCGCGACATAGCAGCTGATGGCGATCATGTTCAATTCGTCCTTGCCCCAGGACCAGAATCGCGCCCCTTCGGAAAAACGATCGATGTCGGCGAGGGCATCCCCTAGTGCCACCCCTTTTGTCTCCAAATCTTCCTCGGTGATGCCGGTCAGTTTGGTGAAGAATGGGTCCAGGGCGTATCTCTGACCAAACCGGTCGACCGGTCTGATATAGGCCTTGTGTGTTCCGAGCAGGGGGAAGTCGCCTTCAAGTCCAAGCCTGACGGCGCCGATCTGTGCGATCACCGGGTCGGGATCGTGGGCCGCGCACCAGAATCTGCGTTGCGAGCCCTCCAGGCAAAGAAACTCGCAGTCGAAAATGATTGCCGTCTTCACGATCACACCCTGCGAGCGTTAGGGTAGCGGTACTGTGGATGAATTATAGCGCCGTCGGGAGATCGACTTAGGGCGGATTCCGAAGGCATCGATAGTCTCGCAAGACCTGTTGCGGGCAGGTTCAACGCGTGCCGGACGTTAGAGCTGGCACAGGCGGACCATGGCCCGCCTGTTCAATTCCCGTCTTAGTGCAGGCGGCCGCTCGCATGCGCCAGCATGGTGTAGACCTTGCCGGTGTCCGACGTCAGGTAGGTCTGCGCCATGATGTTGTCGCGGTCGTTGCGCGAGACATCCTTGAGCAGCTTCTCGAAATCGTCGCAGTAGCGGTCGACGGCGGCGCGGAACTCGGCCTCGGCCTGATACTTGCGACGGATCTCGTCGAACGTCTGCTGACCCTTCAGCGTGTAGAGCCGCCTTGTGAACACGTCACGCTCGCCGCGCCGGTAACGGTTCCACAGCTCGATCGAAGCATCGTGGTCGATGGCCCGCGCGATATCGACGGAGAGCGAGTTCAGCGATTCGACGACATGCAGGGGCGAGCGCTGGGCAGGCGTAGCGCGGGGCGCTTCCGCAGCCGCTGGGGGAGCTGCCGACCTGAGGTCCTCATCGTTCGATGCCGCGGTCAGCAGATCGCGCACCCAGCCGCCCTGAGGCGTGCGGGCGTTGGCATCGCCGCGCGGACGCGGTGCCGCCTCGGTCGGACGGTCAAGGTCGAGCGTGCCGCGCAATGCAGGGCCGCCCAAGGGCGCCTGAGGCGTGCGCAGGTCCGGCTGCGGTGCCGGTGCTCGGCGCGGCGGCTCGGCAGCGCGTGCGGCCGGCGCTTGCGGCGCCGGACGCAGGTTGCGTGGTTCGGACCCTTCACCGCCGCGGCCGGACTTGGCCACGATGTCCGAAAGCTCCTTCAGGGCGTTGATCTGCTCGGAAACGGCGCGGCGGATGGCCGAAGTCGATTCCTTGGCCTCTTCCGGCATTTCGATGACGCCCTTCTTGAGCTCGGCGCGGGTCAGGTCGAGCTCGCTCTTGATCGAACCCGCTGTGCGCCGCATCTCCTCGGTCGCATCGGCAAAGCGCTTGGTTGCCGAGTCGACGACGCGGTGATGGCGTTGCGGATCTTGTCGGCCGACTCCATCGTCTTGCCTTCGGCGTTCTGCAGCGTCTGGCCGACGAGATTTTCGAACGAGCGCATGACCCTTTCGAGATCTTCCGACTTCTTGACCAGGCCGACGGCGAGGTCTTCGAGCGACGACTGCCGTTCGAGCGTGTGCTCGAGGTTGCTCTGGGCCGAGCTCAACAGGTCCGAAGCACTGGAGAGCAGGCGGCTGTGCTCGTCGAACTTGGTGGCAATCGACGCGACCTCGCGCAAGGTGGACGACGACAGTTCCGTCAGCCTAGTCGTGTTCGAATCAACCAGACGTGCCGAGCTGGCAAAGGTCTGCGCGGCCTTCTCGGTGGTGGCGGCGAAGCTTTGCGTGCTGCCGCTCAGGCGTTCATCGACCTGGCCGAGATTGACCGCGGCCTGCTCGATCAGCTGACCGAGCTGCGAGCTGGACTTGGTCATCCGGCCGATGAGGTCGGCGACGCTGTCGGACAGCGACGAGCGGGCGCCCTCGACCGCCGACAAGGTTTCGGCGGTGCGGTTGGCGAGCGCGTCGACAAGTGCGGCATTCTCGCTGCGCAGCTTCTCGGTGGCGCGTTCGGTGACCTCTTCCATGCTCTTTTGCAGGTCCGAGCCGCCCTGGGCGAAGCGCTCGACCAAAGGCCGTGCGGTTTCGTCGAGGATCTTCGACATTTCGGCCGAACGCGCCGCGAGCATGGTGTTGAGTTCGCGGGTGTTGGCGCCGATCGTCTTGGCGGCATCGTTGGTGCTCTGGCCGATATGCTGGCCAACCGCGGTGAAGGTCTCGGCGATCACATTGGCGCGCGAGACGAGTTGCGCCTCGGCGTTCGACACCTGCTCGTTGAGCTTCTGGCCCATCGTCTCGGCCGTAAAGGCGAGGCGGTTCTCGACGCCCGAGACCTGCTCTTCGACACGGGCTGCCGCGGCCGCCGCGCTCGAGGCGAGACGCTCGTCGGCGCCGGCAAGCGCCTGCTCGATTTCGCGGGCATGCACGGCCATTTCCTGGCCGGTCCGCCTTGCGCGTTCGGCAACCCGTTGCTCGGTATCGGCAAAGGCGCCGACGATCGTCTCGGCATGCTCGCCGATCGTGGTGGTGCTGCTGGCGATGCGCGACACCAGACGCTGATCCGCGTCGTCGAAGATACGGCCGATTTCCGAGGCGCGGCTCGACAGCGCTTCCGAACCCTCGGCGATGCGCGAGACGAGCTGCTGGTCGGCGGCATCGAAGATGCGGCCAAGGTCCGATGCGCGTGCGGCAAGCGCTTCGGCCGATTCGCCGATCCGCATGCCGAGCCGCTGGTCGGCGCCTTCGAAGTTGCGCAGGATGTCGCCGGCGCGCGCGGCCAGCGACTGGGCCGTTTCGATGGCGCGGGCGACCAGCTTCTGGTCGGCGGCATCGAACGTGCCTGCAATTTCGCTTGCACGAGCTGCCAGATGGTCGGCGGTGTCCTGAGCCCGGGCGGTCAGCTGATCTGCGGTTTCCTGGGCGCGGGCGGCAAGCTTCTGGTCTGCCGCTTCGAAGGTGCCGGCGATCTGATTTGCGCGAGCGGCCAGCTGATCGGCGGTTTCATGGGCACGGGCCAGCAGCGAGCTGGACGTGTCGTCCGCGCGGGCAAGCAAGGCGTTCGACGTATCTTCTGCACGGGCGTGCAGGCGACGGTCGGCCTCCTCGAAGGTGCGGGCGATGTCTTCGGCCCGCGCCAGCAGGGCGGCGGAGGTCTGCTCGGCGCGCTCGGCGATCTTCCGGTCGGCGTCGCTGAACGCGGCACCGGCCTGCTCGTGCAGGGTGCTGGTGACTTCCAGCACCTTTTCGCGCAGGGCGCCGGCGACAAACACGGCGCTCTTCTCGAGCACGGCGCGGACGTTGTCGACGCCTGTCGAGAGCGCACGTTCCATGGTGCCGGCGCGCTCCTCGATGATGCCGGTCTGGCGACTGAACGCCTGCTCGATCTTCTCGACATCGGCAGCGATCGCGTCGGAAATGCCGGTGCTTCTGGCAGCGATCTGGTCGATATGGCCCGACAGCGAGCGGTCAACGTCCTTGCGGGTCTCGGCGAGCTTGCCGAGATCGTCTTCCAGCGCGCGGGTCAACATATTGCGGCCTTCGGACAGCTTGCCGACATGTCCGGCGATGACGTCGTCGATGTCGCTGCGGCTTTCGGTCAGCTTCTGCAGGTCGGCTTCGAGGGCGCGTTTGAGAATGTCGCGGCCCTCGGCCAGCTTCTCGACCTGGCCGGCAACCAGACCGTCGATGCTGGAGCGGCTTTCGGCCAGCTTGGCGAGATCGGCTTCCAGCGCGCGCTTGAGAACATCGCGACCTTCGGCGAGTTTCTCGACCTGGCCGGCGACCAGACCGTCGATGCTTGAGCGGCTCTCGGCCAGTTTGGCAAGATCGTCCTCGAGCGCCTTGGACAGGGTCGAGCGCTCCTGGACAAGCCTTTCCGCGTGGCTGTTAACGAGGCCACCGACGTTTTCGAGGTCGGCTTCAAGCGCTTTCGACAGCGTCGAACGATCCTGGACGAGCCTTTCGGAATGGCTGTTGACCAAGCCATTGACGCTTTCGAGGTCAGCCTCGAGTGCCCGGGCGAACTGTGCCCGGTCATCGACCAGTTTCTGCGACTGGTCGGCAATGGTCCCCTTGATCGCGTTGAGGTCGGATTCCAGAGCGCGCCGCAGAATATCTCGGCCCTCGGACAACTTCTCGACCTGACCCGCAACCAGCCCGTCGATGCTGGAGCGGCTGTCGGCCAGCTTGGCGAGGTCGTCCTCAAGGGCCCTGGACAGGGCGGAGCGGTCTTGGACAAGCTTGTTCATGTGATCGGCGATGACGCTGTTCACATTCTGCAGGTCGGCTTCCAGGACCCGGGAAAGCTGACCGCGATCCTCGGCCAGCTTTTCCGACTGGCTTGAGATAACGCCCTTGATCGTGTTCAGGTCGGATTCCAGCGCGCGCTTGAGAATGTCGCGGCCTTCCGCCAGCTTCTCGACCTGACCGGCGACCAGACCGTCGATGCTCGAACGGCTTTCGGCCAGCTTGGCAAGGTCGGCTTCAAGGGTCTGCGACAGCAGGCTGCGGTCCTCGGCCAACCGTCCCGAATGGCTTTCGATCAGGCCGCGTATGCCGGACAGATCATTGTCGAGCGAATGGGAAAGCTGCGTGCGGTCTTCCGCCAGTTTGGCGGAATGGGTTTCGATGAGGCTCTTGATGCCGACGATGTCGTTTTCCAACGCCTTGGCGAGCACGGCGCGGCCTTCGGCGATTTTTTCCACCTGACCGGCGACCAGACCGTCGATGTCGGCGCGGCTGTCGGACAGTTTTCCGAGATCGGCTTCCAAAGCGCGCGACAGAATGTTGCGGCCCTCGGCGAGTTTTCCGACATGTCCGGCGACCATTTCATCAATGATCGTACGAGCTTGCACCAGCTTCCCGGAGTCTTCATTCAAGGCAATAGAGAGCCTGTTGCGACCTTCTTCCAGCCTTTCGAGATGGCTGCCGAGCGATGCATCGATGGCCGCCCGCGATTCATTGACCTTGCGCAGATCCTCTTCGAGAGCGCGCGAGATCAGGCTGCGGCCTTCGGCCAGCTTCTGCACCTGGTTGGTTACTGCCGCATCGATGCCGGCGCGGCCCTCGGCGAACTTCGCCAGGTCGGCCTCCATGGCCGCGGCCATGCGCTCGCGGCTTTCGGACAGTTTCCTGCTGTGGTTCTCAACAGCTTCCTCGATGCCGACGCGGGCGTCGGCGAGCCGCTGGATGTCACTGTCGAACGAACGCGACACGACGTGACGGGCGGCTTCCATGCGTCCGGCGAAGTCGCTGGCGCGGGCTTCGAGCATAGAGGAGGTCGAAGTGACGATGTCGGCCATGTCGGCGCCGATCTGGGTCTTGCCCTGATCGATCATCGCCGACAGCGTGTCCTTGCTCTCGGCGAAGGTGTGCGCGATTTCGCGGGCGCGCTCGACCAGCGTTTCATTGATCTGGCGGGCGCGGGCCTCGAGTGCCGCATTGAGCTTCTGCGTTCCGGTGTCGAGCGCCTCGGCGCGGGTCTGGAACTCGCTGATCAGCGCCTGGCCGCGTTCGGCGAGCGTCCGCTCGATGCCGTTGAGGCTGGCCTCGAATTCGGAATTGAGGGTGCGCGCGGCGCCGCCAAGCAGCGACACCATGCCGGTGGTGCGATCGTCGAGCAGATCGGTCAACGACCGCGTCAGTCCGTCCGTGGTGTCCGTCAGCTTGGCAATGCGGGTGTCGAGAAGGCTGGCGAAGGCCTCGCCCGAGGTCGACAGACGGTCGGTGATCGAATCGAGCCGGCCTTCGACGGAATCGAAGATCGACATCGAGCTTTCGTTGATGCGGTCGATCAGCGTGTCGCCGGAATTGGTGATCGTCATCGACAATTTGGTCGATGCATTGAGGATCGAGTCGCGAATGATGTCGGAAGCCGCGCCGATCTCGTCCTTCAGCGTCTCATGCGCGCCGGTAATCGAGGCGCGGACGCGCTCGGCATGGGTGACGACGGCTTCGCGCTCGCTGCCGAGGCCGTCGACCAGCGAACGGATGCGGGATTCATTCTCGGAATAGGAGCGTTCGATCTGGTTGACTTCGCTGTGGACAAGCGTTTCCAGTTCGACGGCGCGGGCAAGCGTGCGTTCGATGCCTTCGCCCATCGCCGCGACCTCGCGACGAACGGCCTGGCCGATCATCATGACGCGATCCTGGGCAAGGTTTTCCGGCTCGGTCAGGCGGAAGGCCACTTCGGTCATCGACTGTGCGGCGATGCGCATTTCCTGGGCGCGGCGAATCATGGCGGCGAAGGCCCAGAACAGGATGACAGGCACGATGGCCGCGACGGCGAGGCCGATCAGTTCCGGACGGGCGAGGAACTGGTCGAGCGTGCGGATTCTCCAAATGCTCGGTCCGAAAAGCAGATTGGCCAAACCACCGGCACCGGCGAACCAGGCGAGCGAAACGAAGGCGACGACCCAGTAAATGGTGTTCGAGGCACGCCTGTTGAGGCTGTGCAGGAGCGTCTTGTAATCCTTCTGGCGATCGTCATTGGCCGGCGCGAAACCTGCGGGCTGGGCGCCATTGCGCGGTTCCACGGGGCGCAATTCGGCAGGTTTGGCCTTGGGCGCGGGTTTCGCGGCCTGGTTTTGGTTGACCACCGGCTCCGGGTTCTGTTCCGGCTTATGATTGCGTCCCTCGCGCGCCAGCTCGTCGGCCGCCTGGGATATCTGCGCTTCAAGATCCTCCATCGAAGCCGCGATATCGAGGTCGCCGCTGCCGATCTCATTGCTGAGGTCGAGATCGAGTGCCTTTTCCAGTTCCCTGGCCACTTCGCTGTCGAGAGTTCTCGTCGTCGGTTTCTTTGCCATGCCTTCGCTACCCTGTACTAGCTGCCGCGGGCTTATAATTCTGTTTGTCTTGCCCCGCGCAGGAGGCTGAAAATGGACCCCTCGTATCGTAATGACACAGGGGGGTAAAGAAAACATGCATTCCGCGGGATACGTAAAACTTTAAATATAAGGTTAACGGAACTGTGATTTGGACGCCGCTTTGGCAACATTTTTCCGGGCCATTCATTAACCCGTTGTCCATTGGATTCGCCTAGGTTTTTGGGCGAGTCGAAGAAACGGAGTTCGAGTTCATGCGTGGCGAAAGCGGCATCGCCTTCTCAATGCCCGGGGGAGATGTATCCGGACCAAGACGGTCACGGCCGGTCGATTTGGCACACCTTGCCCGCCAGACGATGGGTGACCGCAGCCTTGAGCAAGAGGTTCTGGCGCTATTTGTACAGCAGGCGCTGTCCGTGCGCGACAGAATAGTCGACGCCGATATCAAGGACCGGCTTCTGCTCGCCCATGGATTAAAGGGTTCGGCACGGGGCGTGGGCGCCTTTGCCATCGCCGATTGCGCCACCGAGATCGAGCACCGGCCGGAAGACGGCCAGACGCTCAAGCGGCTTGGTACGCTGATCGACGAAGTGCGCGATTTCATCGCCGCCATCAACCGCTGAATCCGCGCCGAATCCGATTTGCGGAAAAACGTCATCGGGCGGCGCTTTCATGCGGCAGTTGACTTGTCAGCCGGAGTGATTATCTCGGCTGCAACTCCCTTCAGGTGACAAATGACCAAGCTGACTTTCATTGCCCATGACGGCACGCATTTCGACATGGACGCCGAGAACGGCTCTACGGTCATGGAGAACGCGATCCGCAACGCCGTGCCCGGGATCGAAGCCGAATGCGGCGGTGCCTGCGCCTGTGCCACCTGTCACGTCTATGTCGACGAAGCCTGGACGTCTGAAGTCGGCGAGCCGGAAGCGATGGAAGAGGACATGCTGGACTTCGCCTACGACGTCCAGCCCAATTCGCGCCTGTCATGCCAGATCAAGGTCCGCGATGCGCTTGACGGCTTGGTCGTGCGGGTGCCTGCCCGCCAGGGATAAGCGCAACCTTTTTGCCAACTGATTTTTCCCGCTGTGGCTTGGCAGCGGGGCGATGGTCATGCAGTGTCCTGCTGTTTCACCACAGCGCCGCGCGTCCTCTTGGACGCGCAAAGGACGCTGTAGCACTTTTATTTGCGCGTGATCCTTTCCGAAAATCGATCCGATTTTCGGGGTCATGCGCAGCGAGGCACAGGCATGACCGACATCACCAGGACAGACGTGCTTATTGTCGGGGCAGGGCCGGTCGGCCTGTTTGCCGTGTTCGAGCTCGGCCTGTTCGACATGAAGTGCCACCTGATCGACATTCTCGATCGGCCGGGCGGCCAATGCGCCGAACTCTATCCGGAAAAGCCGATCTACGACATTCCAGGCTGGCCTTCGATCTCGGCGCAGGGGCTGGTCGACAAATTGCTCGAGCAGATCGCGCCGTTCAAGCCCGATTTCAGCTACAACCGAATGGTTTCCAGCCTGGAAAAACTGGAGGACGGCAGTTTTCGCGTCACCACCGACGAAAACGAGGTGTTCGAGGCCAAGGTGGTGGTGATTGCCGCCGGCGGCGGCTCCTTCCAGCCCAAGCGTCCGCCGATCCCCGGCATAGAGCCCTATGAAGGCAAGAGCGTCTTCTATTCGGTGCGCCGGATGGAGGATTTTCGCGGCCACGACCTCGTCATTGTCGGCGGCGGCGACTCGGCGCTCGACTGGACGCTGAACCTGCAGCCGGTGGCAAAGAGCGTGACGCTGGTGCACCGGCGGCCTGAGTTCCGCGCCGCTCCCGACAGCGTCAACAAGATGTATGCCATGCAGGAGATGAAGCAGCTGGAGTTCCAGGTCGGGCAGGTGACCGGATTGACCGGTGCCGACGGCCAGCTGTCATCGGCCACCATCAAGGGACCTGACGGCGATGTCGAGGTGCCTTGCACGCGCATGCTGCCGTTCTTCGGCCTGACCATGAAGCTCGGACCGATCGCGGAGTGGGGTCTCAACCTTCACGAGAACCTCATTCCGGTCGATACCGAAAAATTCCAGACATCGGTGCCCGGCATCTTCGCGGTCGGCGACATCAACTGGTATCCGGGCAAGCTGAAGCTGATCCTGTCGGGTTTCCACGAAGTGGCGCTGATGGCGCAGGCCGCCAAGCGCATCATCAGCCCCGGCGAGCGCATCGTTTTCCAGTACACGACCTCATCGACCAGCCTGCAGAAGAAGCTCGGCGTCTCCGGCTGAACTTTACTCGGCCAGCATCGGCGCCGCATTGTCGGCGTAGCCGCGAAGCTCCTTTTCGGGCATCAGCGTCAGCGTGATCAGCCCCAGCAGCAATGTAGCGGCGGCGACGGCAAAGATCATCACGAACGGCTCGACCGTCGCGCTATGGCCAGCGATCCGCACGCCTTCACCGGCAAGCGGCAAGCCGTAGCCCAGAGCGACCGCGCCGAGCATGGCGACCCCAAGCGCACTGCCAAGCGAACGCAGGAATGTCAGCACGCCCGTCGCGACGCCGAGATGCACGCGATCGACGGCGTTCTGGACCGACACGGTGGTGACCGGAAACGTCGTTCCGGTTCCAAACCCGATGCAAATCGTCAAGACCTCGACCTCCAGCAGCGTTGCATATCCTGCGACGACGGCCAGCAGGCAGAGGCACAGCATGCTGAAGACGACGCCCACCATCGCAATGCGCTTGTAGTGGGTGAAATGCGGGATCATACGCCCGCTGAATGCCGCGCCGCCGACGGTCCCCAGCAGAAGCCCAAGCATCGCGATGCCCGACTCCGCTGCCGACAAGCCGAGCACCGCCTGAAGATAGACGGGCAGGTACACAGCCATGCCGACGCTTGCGGCCTGAAGCAGGAACATCGAAAGCGTGCCCGCCAGAACGATTGGATTGCCAAGCACTTCGAGTGAGATGAGCGGCTCGGCGGCGCGCATGAGCCGCAAGGCAAAAGCGCTCCAGAAAATCGCCGAACCGCAGAGAACGCCGATGACTTCAAGCGAAGTCCAGGGATAGGCGCTGCCGCCCCAGTTCAAGGCGAGCAGCAGCAGCGCCGTGGCAATTATCAGAAGCAGCGCGCCCAGGCCGTCGATGCGATGGCGCTTTGCGGCAATGGGCAGTTTCTTGAGCGGCTTGTTGATGATCGCCATCGCAAGAAAACCAAGCGGAATGTTGATCCAGAAGATCAGTGACCAGTGCAGGTGCTCTGCGAAAGTGCCGCCGAGCAACGGACCGGCAATGCTGGCGACAGCCCATGTGCCGGAGAACCAGGCGGCATAGCGTGCCCGCTCGCGCGGCGGCACGAGATCGCCGACGACGGTCTGCGTCAAAGCGAACAAGCCGCCGCCACCGGCGCCCTGGATCGCCCGCCCGACAACCAGCACAAACATGTTGGGAGCCATCGCACTGACCACCGATCCCGCCAAAAAGATCAGGATCGCGGCATAGACGGTCGGCCGGCGGCCGTAGACATCGGAAATCTTGCCGTAGAGCGGGGCCACGGCTGTAGCGGTCAGGAGATAACCGGTGACGATCCATGGCAGATAGTGTGCGTTTCCGAGCGCATGCCCGATGGTCGGCATGGCCGGCGCGACAATGGTCTGATCGAGTGCCGCCAACAGCATCGACAACAGCACGCCGCCGATGATGGCGTTCTTTTCGCGCTCTGTTATCGGCGTGCCGGTTTCCGCCATCGTTTTCTCATCGACAGCCTGGTCCATGATCGTTCATCCATAAGCTTGCGATTTGACCGGCGCTGTTCAGCCGCTCCGGCTTCATGACCGTTTGGATCGGATTGGTGTTTTAAGCTCGTCTGGCGAGCCTGATATGTCGTCCCATATAGGCCGGTTTCGACGGCGGCTCGAAAGTTTTTGGAATCTGGCACTACGCTTCGGTGAATTTGGCTTTCAGTTCGGGTGTGTTCAGGCCGGCGGCAGTCGTCCGTTGCCGATGCGCTCCATGCGGTAGCGCAGCAGCCGCAAGATGCGGCTTTCGAAATTGACGCTTTCGACGCGGTCGAACTGAAGCTGGGCGCGGTCGTGCCTGGCCAGAACAGCCGCGGTGATCGCGGCCGCCTTGGCCTTGGCGGCGTCGCAGTTCTTTTGCGGGTAGGTGGCTTTCAAGGCCTCTTCGAGTTCGCCGCCATGGTTCTTGGCGATTTCGACATGGCGCTCCTCATGGCGCTTGATGTCGGCCGACAGCGTATCCCAGAACAGCCTGACATCGGCATCGGCCTTGCGCGGCCGGCGCCACTCGGGAAGGATCACCTTCACCTTGACGGTCACCACCGCGTCGGCAATCCGGCAGGAACTCGGTGTCTGCGCATAGCTGATGCGGGTGGTGAACGCCATTTGCGTGGCGCCCGGGTGCCGCGTGCCGGTGCTTTTCACCTCCGGCCCGCGTTTGGAGAGTTGTGCCTCGATGTCATCGAGCGTGCTGCCGCCAATGGCGAAATAGCTGTACGTCTTGACGAGATTGGCCGCCGCCGCCGGGTGCGGCGTTATGGCGAGCAGCAGCGCGCAAGCCAAGGATTGTTTCACGCCCAAGGACTGTTTTTTCATGCCAAGCATGGATCGTTTCATCATGTTGCCTCTTCGACCACCTTGCTTTACGGCCGTTGCCGGCGCAATGAAATTGATCCGCCAGGGATCACACATGATTGATGAACTCCATGGTCGATGAGCAATGACGGCCAGGCGATGGCAGTTGGCGCATGGACGCCATCTCGACCTTGGCGGCAAGGCCGTGGTCGTCGGCATCCTCAATGTCACGCCCGACAGCTTTTCCGACGGCGGCCAGTTCGACGCCCCTGAAAAGGCGCTGGCCCAGGCGCGCCGCATGATCGGGGAAGGGGCACTGGTTGTCGATGTCGGGGGAGAATCGACGCGCCCAGGTGCTGCCGCGGTATCGGCCAGCCAGGAACAGGCCCGCATCCTGCCGGTGATCGAAGCGCTGGCGGGCGTGAACGAGGTGCTGATTTCGGTCGATACCTATCGCGCCGACACGGCGCGGCTGGCGGTCGCCGCCGGCGCGCATATCGTCAACGATGTCTGGGGTTTGCAGCGCGAGCCCGATATTGCTCGTGTCGCCGCCGATACCGGTGCCGGGCTTGTCATCATGCATACCGGGCGGGATCGCCAGAAGCTGCCGGACGCGATTGCCGATCAGTTGGCATTCCTGCGAAGGTCGCTGGAAATCGCCCGCCAGAACGGCATCGCCGATGATCACATCGTGCTCGATCCCGGTTTCGGATTCGCCAAGGAGACGGCGGAGGAGAATCTCGACCTGATGGCACGCTTTTCGGAATTGCATGCACTCGGCCTGCCGCTGATGGCCGGCACGTCGCGAAAACGCTTCATCGGCACGGTCACCGGCCGTGATGCCGCCGACAGAGGGGTCGGAACAGCGGCGACCAGCGTCATTTTGAGGCTCCAGGGCGCCGATCTGTTTCGCGTCCACGATGTCGCATTCAACGTGGACGCATTGGCGCTCGCCGATGCTATGCTGGCGCGTCAAACCGACCGGGCGAGAAACTGATCGATGTATGTCATCCGCATGAAGAACTGCGCTTTCTTTGCCCGGCACGGCGTGCTGGACGAGGAGGAACGGCTCGGCCAGCGCTTCTATGTCGATGCCGTTCTGACCGTTGATCCAGGCCGGGCGCTTGCCGAAGATTCGATCGAGGATACAGTCCACTACGGCGTTGCATTCAGCGTCATTGAAAAGATCATCACCGGGCAGCGCCGTTTTCTGATCGAGTCGCTGGCGCTCGAAGTGGCCCGTGCGCTGACGGCGCGTTTTCCGCAGATAAAGAAAGCCGAGATCACGGTGCGCAAGCCGAACGCACCAGTGCCCGGCGTGCTCGATTATGTCGAGGTGACCGTTGTCTGGCCCGAATAGTACCGTTTATCTCAGCCTTGGCGGCAATCTTGGCGATCCGGCGAAATCCATGAGCGCGGCGCTGCGCATGCTGGATGCCGACGCGGATACGCGTGTCACCGGCGTCTCCTCGCTTTATCGCACACCGCCCTGGGGCAAGCTCGATCAACCGGATTTTCTCAATGCGGCCGCCGAAATTTCCACCGTGCTTGCACCGCGTGCCCTGCTCGACCTCTGCCTCGATGCGGAGCGCAAGCTGAAGCGGGTGCGCGAGGAGCGGTGGGGGCCGCGGCTGATCGACATCGACATTCTGGTGTTCGGCGACCGCGTCATCCACGAGACCGGGCTGGAGGTGCCGCATCCGCGCATGCTGGAGCGCGCCTTCGTGCTGGCGCCGCTGGCCGAGATCGCGCCCGGCCTGGTTGTCAGCGGTCGCAGCATCACCGATCGCCTGGTCGCCGTCGATACCTCAGGCATCGAGCGATTGTCGTCCGGCCGGGATTGGTGGCTGGCCTAGGTGACACCGGCCTGCAAACGGCGCAGCGAGGCCTCTAACCCGAGAAGCCGCCACCATCCAGGAACGTCTGCTCCTGCGAGGTGGTTTCGCGGCCAAGCATCTTGTTTCGATGCGGAAAACGGCCGAATTGCTCAATGATATCACGATGTTCGACAGCATACTTCAGATAGGGCTCGGCCCTGGCCTGCGTCAGCTCGACCGAAATATCCTGGTCGGCCAGTAGCTCCGAATGCTCATAAGGCAGGTAGAGGAAAACGCGGAGTTCTTCCTCGAGTGCCAGGTCATGACCAGCCGCGATCGCCTTCTCTGCGAAATATCTGGCGAGCGGATCGGTCGCGTACATATGGCCGGTGCCGCGAAAGCAGTTCCGCGGAAACTGGTCGAGCAGGATCATCAGCGCCAGCGCGCCTTCGGTATGTTCCAGCCAGTCGTCGCATTCACGCCGCGCGGCGGCGTAGTGCAGGTCGAGAAAGCGGTCGCGGAACTCGGCATCGAATGCTTCGTTCTTCTCGAACCAGGCATCCTCGCCGGCATCGCGCCAGAATTTGGTGACCGACAGGGCTCTGCTGTCCAATTTCATACCTAATTCCTTGCTCCGTCGGCGGGTTCGGACTTGTGCAGCACACCCGCGGTCTCTTCGTTGAGTGCCTGACCAAGCCGGCGCGGGGTCGAGAGCGGTGTCGGAATCGGCGTGCCGATATTGCCTCTCAGGAAGCGCTGTCCGGCGCGAATGCCTTCGGCGAGCTGGGTTTCGAAGCGGTCGGTGTCGCGGCGCCTGACATCTTCGATCGTTTCAGCCACGTCTTCGGGATCGACGCCCAGAGATTCCAGGGCCGAGCCGCCGAAAACAAGTGCGGATTCGAAGGTTTCGCGAAGTTGGTAGTCGACGCCGGCACGTATGAGCTGCAGCGCCGTTCCACGGTCGAATGCGCGGGCCAGCACGGTGAGCAGTGGGAATTCGGCCTTGATCAGCTGGGCGATGCGAACAGCCACATCGGCCTTGTCGACGCAGATCAGCACGGCGCGCGCCCGGCCGGCACCGGCGGCATGCAGGATGTCCAGCCGCGTGCCGTCGCCATAGTAGACCTTGAAGCCGAAATCGGCCGCCGCCTGGATCATTTCGACGTCATTGTCGATGATCGAGACGTCGATGCCGCGCAGCAACAGCGGCTGGCTGGCGATCTGGCCGAAGCGGCCGAAGCCGATGATCAGCACGCTGCCGGTCAGGCCATCGGCGACGTCGACGCCGTCGAGCGACTGCTCGTCGCGCGGCGTCAGATAGCGCAAGGCGATGATGGCCAGCGGCGTCAGCACCATGGAGATGATGACGATCGCCGTCAGCGTCGCATTGGCGTTGCCGTCGATGATGCCGACCGCCGCGGCCGCCGAATAAAGGACAAAGGCGAACTCACCGCCTTGCGCCATGAAGACCGCGCGCTCAAGCGCCTCGCGGTGGCTGGTTTTCAGGATGCGGGCGACGATGTAGATGCCGAATGCCTTCATCACCATGTAGGCGACGACATAGATGGCAATCAGCCGCCAGTTCGCCGCGACCACATGCAGGTCGAGCGACATGCCCACCGCGAGAAAGAACAGACCGAGCAGGATGCCGCGGAACGGTTCGATATCGGCTTCAAGCTGATGGCGGAAGGTCGATTCGGACAAAAGCACACCGGCCAGGAAGGCGCCCATCGCCATCGACAGGCCGCTGAGCTGCATGGCGAGCGCGGATCCGAGAACGACCAGAAGTGCCGCCGCCGTCATCACCTCGCGGGCACGGGCATCCGCCAGGATGCGGAAGAACGGATTGAGCAGATAACGGCCGGCCACAACCAGGCCGACGATCGCGGCGAGGCCGATGCCGACCTCGGTCAGCCGCTCCGATAGGCTGGTGTCGGCACCGCCGGGCGCCAGAAACGCGATCAGGGCCAGCAGCGGCACGATGGCAAGATCCTCGAGCAGCAGGACCGATACGATGCGCTGGCCTTTCGGCGCGGCGATTTCGCCGCGTTCCTCGAGAAGCTGCATGACGATCGCTGTCGAGGTCAGCACGAAGCCGGCGCCGGCGACGAAGGATTGCGCGATTGGAAAACCTCCAGCCATGCCGACCCCGGTCAGCAGGAGCGCGCAGACGCCGACCTGCAACGCACCGAGGCCAAAGATCTCGCGGCGCAGGCCCCAGAGCCGCGATGGCTGCATTTCCAGCCCGATGATGAACAGGAACATCACCACGCCGAGTTCGGCGACATGAAGAATGGCTTCCGATTCGGAAAAGACGCCGAGGCCGAACGGGCCGATCACCACGCCGGCAGCCAGATAGCCGAGGATCGAGCCGAGGCCCATGCGCTTGAAGATGGGAACGGCGACGACACCGGCAGCAAGCAGCGCCACCACCTGAACCAGATCACTGCCCGATGCTTCCGCCGCCATGCCTCTTGTCCCTGTGTCTTGCAGCACTCCTTGCATGCAGTTGGAGCGGGAGGCAAGGCGAGAAATCTGCCGGAAAGGGTAGGGTGCCGTTGCAGCGATTGACCTGGTGGAACAACGGTCCCCGCTTGCCTGCCGGACGTTCGGCATCTATATTGCGTATATGTTTGACCATTCGTCCCGGCCGTCCTCGCCGCCACATATCCCGATGGATGCGCTCAGCGAAGTTCTGCAAGACTTTCGCTTGAGTGGTGTCAACTATGGCCGCTGCGAACTCCGGCACCCATGGAGCATAGACTTTCCGCAACAACAGCTGCTTCGGTTTCACTTTGTCGGCCAGGGCCCATGCTGGATTCATACTGAATCGCAAGGTTGGCAGGAGCTGCGCGATGGCGATCTGGTGCTGCTGCCGCAAGGCATCGCCCATCGGCTGGCGAGCGCGCCGGACGTTGCAGGGGGCTCGCTCGAAGGTTGCCAGGTAATCAAGTTGGGGGGCAACGTCTGCGAAGTGGTACGGCAAGGAACGGGCGCGACGAGCACCCTTTTCTGCGGCTCCATGGCCTTGGACTCCTATGCGCTCAACCCATTGATCACGTTGATGCCGCCTGTCATCAAGGGTTGCGACGTGGCCGGCAATGACCCGGTCGTCGGTCCTTTGCTGGCGGCCATGACGGTGGAGGCCTCGCAGCCGCAGATGGGCAGCGCCACGATTCTGTCGCGTATGGCCGACTTGCTGACGGCCCGGCTCATACGCTGCTGGGTCAATTGCAACGGAGCCTCGACCACCGGTTGGCTCGCAGCCATCCGCGACCCCCATATAGGCCGCGCTTTGGCGGCCATGCACCGCGACCCCGGCCACAACTGGACGCTGGGAAGCCTGGCCGGCGTGGCAGGCCAATCGCGTTCGATTTTCGCCGAGCGTTTCAGTGCGGTATTGGGGGAGGGTGCCGCACACTATCTCGCCCGCCTGCGCATGCAGCTTGCCCGCGAATTGCTGGGCCAAAACGGCTTGTCGGTTGCCGAAGTCGCTACCCGTTTGGGCTATGATTCGGAGGCATCCTTCGCGCGCGCGTTCAAGCGCATCACCAATGTCTCGCCGGGCGTTGTGCGTCGCACAATTCCCGGACGAATGGATATGAATTTCGGATTCTAAGATACATATCATCCGAGCGGACTCGCCTATTTAAGACCTCCAAACTTTGGAGATCTTTCCGTGACTGACACAACATTACAGCTTGAAGACGCCGCGACTGGCCTTGATGCCGATGCACCAGCCGCGTGGAGCGCAGCCACCTGGTTCGCGGTCATTTCATTGGCGGCCACCAGCTTTGCCTTGGTGTCGGCCGAATTCCTGCCCGCAGGTCTGCTGACGCCAATGGCACGCGATCTCGGCATCAGCGAGGGGACGGCCGGACAGGTCGTCACCGCCACCGCTTCCGTCGGCGCCGTGACGGCCATGTTGAGCAATGTTCTCATCGGCCGCTTGAACCGCAAGGCGGTGCTGGTTGGTCTCAGTGCTCTTGCGGTCGGTTCCAATGTCCTGGCGGCGCTGGCGACCGATTTCTGGCTGTTGCTGTTGGGCCGGGCCGGGCTGGGAATCGCTCTCAGTGCTTTCTGGGCACTTTCGGTCGCCGTTGTGGCTAGGCTGGTTGGCGCCAGCGCGACAGGTCGGGGCATGGCGATCGTCACCCTGGGCGTCTCGCTCGCAACCATTGCCGCACCGTCGATGGGCGCGTTGATCAGTGACTGGATAGGGTGGCGCAGTGCCATGGCCATGACGGCGGGGCTGGCCGCGCTTGCCATGCTGCTGCAGTTTCTCAGCCTGCCGACCTTGCCCGCAACGGCAAGCAACAGCCTTGCAGATGTATTTCGGCTGACCCGGCGGCGCGGCATCCAACTCGGCATGCTGGCTATCCTTTTGCTGATGACGGGGCATTTTGCCGGCTCGGTCTATGTGCGTCCCTTCCTCGAACAGGTGACACTCCTTACAACCGGACCGATTGCCTTGGCTCTGCTCGGGTTTGGCGTCGCTGCCGTGATCGGTAATGTTGCCGGCGGCCGCATGGCCGACACCAACATCCACATGGCCCTCGCAGTCACCGCGGCGTTGATGGCGGTTGCGGCACTTACTTTGGTGCTTTGGGGCTCGCATATCGGCGTTGCCTTCGGCTTCGTTACGCTGTGGGGTTTCGCCTTTGGCATGGCGCCGGTGGTGCTGCCGACCAATATGTCGCGCGCGGCGCCTGATGCGCTGGAGGCAGCGGGCAGCCTGATGGTCACCTCTTTCCAAATTGCCATCACCATCGGCGCGGTTGTCGGCGGCTATGTCGTGGACACCTATGGCGCGACTGGGCCTTTGACTCTGACTGCTATCCTTGCCGCATCGACCGCCGTCTTGGCGCTGCTGCAGCCTCGCAGCTGAACTTTGCAGCCGCCGACACAGTAGCCTCAAATCCTGCCGCCAGCGATGTTGCAGGCGCGATACACAAGTTGAGGCCGGGAACACGTTGCATCTTGCCGCAATCGAAGGCTAAGGACGCTCGGCTTCGGCCATTGGAGGGTGATCGACGATCAAGTCGCGCCCTTTTTGAGGAGATGACTGACATGAAGAAGTTTTTGTTTGTTGCCGTCGGCCTGGCGGTGCTTGCCGGTTCGGCTTGCTCGAAGGCGCCTGAGTGCACGGCGGAGATCGCAACCAAGAAGGCGCAGGACATGGCTGCAGCACTTCAGGAGGCGATCACCAAGGACCCGGCCAAGGCGGCTGATCTGACCGCCAAGGTCCAGGCGGTGACAACCAAGTATCAGGGCACCACGACATTGGCCGACGCCTGCAAGGCCTATGACGAAGTGACGGCCGCGATCAAGGGCTGACACCCTGATTTGAGATCAAGGCCTAAGCTCTGATTCGATGGGCTCAAGTGAGAGGGCGGTGACCGTTGGGCCGCCGCCTTTTTCCTTGGGTTTTTCAGTTCGGCGCGATGGAGCCGACTTCGACTGCGTCGACGCGCTTCAGGCTCATGCCGATCACCGGCACCAATTGGTCGTTGACGCGCACGGCAATAGTCACCGTCATCGAATTATCGTCAGGGATGCGAGCCTGCATGACGCCGCGCAGCTGGTTGCGGTTGATGGTGAAGACCACCTTGCGGGGATCGACGACGTTGCCGCCGATGATGTCGAGGCCGGAACCGGTCGCGCCACCCATGAAGCTGCCCTTGTAGCCCTCGCGGCCCTTGCGCTCGATCTTGGCCGACATTGGCTGGGTGAACATACCGACCCGGCAGCCGCCGTCGAGCGACATGCCGACCTTGCCGTCGGGCGTCGAGCCGGTGAAGCTGCAGTTGAACTTGGTGCCCTTGTACTTGCCGGCGACGATTTCGCCGGGACCGATCCACTTGCCTTCAGCAGACTGGAAGAACTGCTTGTCCGGCTCCGCCGCAGAGGCCACTCCGGCAATGCCGACGACTGTCGTAATCACCGTTGCCAGGGGCAGGACGCTGGATAGAATTACGCTTTTCATCGACGACACCCGGCAACAAAGATGCTGTTTGGAACCGGCCTGACCATGAACAAGATTGGTTAATGCTTCGTCACCGCGGGGCCGCCGCAGAGCAGTCCGGTAACGATTCCGAATGCCCGGACACTCCAGCCCGGCTCACTTGCCGGAGGGGGTCGTTGCATCGTCTTTCCTGGTTGCGAACGATGTCAGCGCCGAGAGGAAGTCGCCCAATCCGGGACGTTTGGCGGCGCTGAAGGGCAGGGGTCGAGCCGTCTCCATCGCGGCGATGCCGATGCGCGCTGTCATCATGCCGTTGACGACGCCCTCGCCAAGCTTGGCCGAAAGGCGCGCGGCCAGGCCGTGGCCAACGATCTGCTGGACGAAACTGTCGCCGACCGCGATCGAACCGGTGACCGCCAGATGCGCCAGAACGCTGCGCGCCAGGCGGAAGAAACCCAGCGTTCCCGGCCGTCCGCCATAGAGTTCCGACAGGCGGCGAATGAGCCGCCCGGCCTCGAACACGACATAGGCAACATCGACCAGTGCGCGTGGACTGACCGCCGTCACCAGCGAAACGCGTTTGGCGGCTTCGAGAATCATCACTTTCGCCCTGGCATCGAGTGGTCCGAGAATTTCAGCCTCCGCCAGACGCACGAGATTGCCGCCGTCGATGATTTCGCCGCGCAATTCGGCCAGCGCGCGCCGGCCGGCCGCGGTCTCGGGTTTGGCCGAGACAAAGGCCGACAGTTCGTCGACGACCGATCGTGCCGCCTTGGGATCGTCGCGGGCGATCGCATCGAGCGCCCGCTTCTGCAGCTTTTCGACCTCGGCGAGGCGGGCGATCGCCAGGAATTCGCGAATCAGGATCACCACAAGCGCCAGCACGGCGATGGCGGCCATGCCGGCCGCCAGCCAGCCCAGCCACTCAGCGCGCGCAAAGAGGTCGCGTATGAGCTGGTCGGTCCACAGGCCGACCGCCAGCGAAACCAGCACGCCGAAGGCGCCGAAGAAGATGTTGCCGAGCAGCGAGCGTTTCCTGGGGGCGACGGCTGGTGGCGGCTCCGCGGCAATGATGTCGGGCTCGTCGAAGACATCGACTTCCGCCGGAATGACCATCGCGACATGGGTTTTCATCGCGCGGGGTTTGCGCTGGGTGTCGGCCTGGATGTTGCGCGGCTCAGGGGCCGCTTGTCTCGATGTGGCTTCCGGCTCGATGCGGAATGCTGCCGGCTTGCGGGGCGCGGTCATGCCAGATGATCTCCGATCAGGAACTGCAAGGCACGGTCGAGCCTGATATGCGGCAGCGACAGCGTGACGCCTTCGGCCGTGCGTTCGAGCTTTGGGGGACGGAAACGGACGAAGCGGATTGCCGGGTCCGCGGAGTCCTGCCTGTGATCGGCTCCCGAAACATCGAACACCGCGTCAATATTCTCCGGTAAGTCACCGGGAAATATGGCTGTTTCAGTTTTTCCATCGAAGGTTTCGCCGTTGATCTTCTCACCGGCTATCGGCGTGCCGATGATGACGGGAAGCGTCTCCCGGCCTTGCCTGACGGTGCCTTCGCGCGTCGCGCGCACCGCCGCCATGGCGACCACATCGACATCGGCGCCGGTGAAATTCGCCCGTGCCACGGCGCGGTCGGCAAGCCGCCGCACGATCGCCTGCAGCCGGTCATGGCTTTCGTGATGCAGATGGTCGGCTTTGGTCGCGGCAACCAGGATGCGGTCGATGCGCCGCGAGAACAGATCGGTGAGGAAGCTGCCCCGGCCGGGGCGAAAACAGCTGAGGATCTCGGTCACCGCGCGTTCCAGGTCGGCCATGGCGCCCGGGCCGGCGTTCAGCGCCTGCATAGCGTCGATCAGCACGATCTGGCGGTCGAGGCGGGTGATGTGTTCCCGGAAAAAGGGTTTGACGACATGCGTCTTGTAGGCCTCATAGCGCCTGTCCATCATGGCGTGCAGCGAGCCTGCGCGCGGACGGTTGTCGCCGATCGCGGCCAGTGGCGCGAAGGTCAGGGCCGGCGAGCCTTCGAGATCGCCCGGCATCAGGAAGCGGCCGGGCGGCAAGGTCGAAAGCGCCCGCTCGTCGAGCTTGCAGGCCTTCAGATAGGCGGCGAAACTCTCGGCCAGGCGGCGCGCCGTCATCTCGTCGGCATCGGCGTTCGGGTCGATCCCGGCCGATAGTGCCCGCCAGGCTTGCGACAAGTCCTCGCGCACCGGCAGAACGGCCATCTCAAAGGCTTCGTGGGAAAAATCGGCGAAGGATTTGCCGAGCAGCGGCAGATCGAGCAGCCATTCGCCGGGATAGTCGACGATATCGACGGACAATCTGCCCGAGGAAAACATGCGGCTCCAGCCGGAAGCCGATTCATATTCGATGGTCAGCCGCAGCTCCGAAATGGCGCGCGTCGAATCGGGCCAGACGCGGTCGTTGACCAAGGCTGCGATGTGGTCCTCGTACTGGAAACGCGGCACCGCGTCGTCCGGCTGCTGCTCGAGGAAGGCGCGCGCGATGCGCCCCGATTTCTGCGCCTCGAACAGCGGCAGGCGCCCGCCATGGATCAAATTGTGGACAAGGGCCGATATGAACACCGTTTTGCCGGCGCGGGACAATCCGGTCACGCCGAGGCGCAGCGATGGGGAAAAAAGCCCGGTGGCGCGGCCCGATAGCGTGTCGAGGGCAATCCTCGCCTCGTCGGTGAAGGTGGTCAGCGATGATGCCAAAATATGCTCTCTCGAACTTCGGTCCGTCCGATATAGGCGCTGCAACAAAGCTTTGAAATGGCTTCAGAGATCGGCCGGCGTCAGGAACGCTTCGAGATAGCCGGTGCCTTGGGCGGCGCTGGCAAGATCGCCGTCGAAGCGGACGACCGCCAGGCCCGCGGTCGGGAACCCATGGTTCAGCGTGGCCCGCGCAGTCTCGTCGCCGTCGCCCGAAACTGCCATGGCAAGGTCTTCCATCATCGGGTTGTGGCCAATGACCAGCAATGAGCCCGATCCGCCATTGTCCCTGATAAGGTTGAGGTAACCGGCCGCGTCGGCGCTGTAGAGCCCGTCGAAGAACAGGACCCGGCCGGTGTCGGTCTGGCCGGCCAGGCCTTCCAGCGTCTCTTTGGCGCGTTTGGCGTTGGAGCACAGCGTCCGGTCCGGAACATAGAGGCGGGAGCGCATGGCGGCGCCCATCATTTCGGCATCGGCGCGGCCGGACGCATCGAGCGGACGGTCGAAATCGCGCATGCCGGGCAATGCCCAGCCTGCCTTGGCATGTCGCAATAGATAAAGCCTGCTCACCCAACCTCCGAATGCCGAAGCCTTCCGGAATTAGCCACGAGAACGGCGTCGCGCACAATGGCCCGTGCTCTTCAAACACGGCGAATCAGGCAACGCTGGCTACTGCAAAAGGCGCTTGCATATCGGCCCTGGGGGCACCGCGATCAGGGAAAATATGCGTCACCGGATCCAAAGTGTCGCGGCGGAGTTTGTACCAAAGCGACCGTACGCGGCTGCAAAGACGCGTGCCCGGGTACTTTAACAATTGCGTGAAACAGCGGCCGATTGCGCTTGTGCAGGCGTCGGACGACGAATATATAGGCGCCAAATTTGGGGCAGTTTGGGTGAGTCGAATGAACGACATCGTTACCGCCGATTACGTACCCTCCGAAGACGAGCCGTTCATGAACGAGCGGCAGAAATCCTACTTCCGCTCAAAGCTCGTCACCTGGAAGAATGACATATTGCGCGAAGCGCGCGAAACACTTGAAATCCTGCAGCAAGAAAACGCCAACCATCCCGATCTGGCCGATCGCGCCTCTTCGGAAACCGACCGTGCCATCGAACTCAGGGCCCGCGACCGTCAGCGCAAGCTCATTGCAAAGATCGATTCCGCCCTGCAACGCATCGACGAAGGCACCTACGGCTATTGCGAAGAAACCGGCGAGCCGATCGCGCTGAAGCGGCTCGATGCACGTCCGATCGCGACATTGTCGATCGAAGCGCAGGAGCGGCATGAGCGCCGCGAAAAAGTCTATCGCGACGACTGAGGCTCACGGCCGGCTGTCTCGAACGAACTCGATTCTGAAAATGGCCGGTTTTCCGGCCATTTTCATTGGTGCGGCATCCACCGCTCAGGGCGCGCGAAGATCGAAAACCCTCGGCGCTTCGGACGAGGTGGTTCGGCAGCCGACCGGCGACGGTGTTTCGCGGGGATAGCGACCCGGCGGTCGCTCATTTCTTCTGGCTGGAGAGTTCACCGAGAAGCTTGGTCATCTCGTCGTCGAGCGACTGCGGCGCCGCCGGCTTGCCCACCTGGCCGCCCGAACGGGGCTGGTCCAGCGATACTTCAAGTTCTCTCATCAGCGTGTCGTCGATGCTGTCCTGCACCGGCTGCGGTGGTGGCGGGGCGTGCCGGGCGGTGTTGGCGTTGGCGGAGCCGTAGGCGGGCAACGGCGTGACATTGGTCGGCTGGTAGCTTTGCGTTGCCGGCTTCGGTGCAGGTGCCGGCGGCGCTGTCGGACGGGGGCGGGCGGGCGGCGTCGTATTCACCGGCTGTGGAGCGGGTGCCTGTCTCAGCGGCGGCGGAGCGGGTTGCGGCGGACGCGGCCTTGTCGGAGCGGCGGCCGGAACCGGCTGCAAGCCGCCATCTCCAGTCAATGCCGGCCGGCGCGGCGCCGAAAGCCGGATATCGCGCTCGACGACGACGTCGGTCGGACCGCCGATCAGAAGCAGATGTTCGATGTCGTCGCGGCGTATCAGCACCAACCTGCGATGGCTGTCGACGGCGGTGGCATCCATGACGGCCAGTCGCGTCTTGCGGTTCCGGCCGCCGGCGACGAACGTTCCGAATGTCAGGTTGCGCACCAGCTTGACGATGACGAGAACGATGACCAGCAGGACGAGCGCTGCAAACGTCCACAACAATGCTGCGGCATAACCGGGACCTGCCACGCTATCGAGCCATTGCATTGGTTTCCCCTGATCGCCCCTTGGAAGTGATAAGACACTAGACCGTTGCAGCGGGCCACCGCAAGTTGCGTTTCACGCTGTTGAACAGCTTGAAAAACTCCGAAGGCCGGAAGACATCATTTTTATCCGACATTTGCCGCCCAGGCCTTTTCCGGACTAGGAGAATGTGATTCAACCCGGTACGGGGCGGGTGTCGGAACACCGGAATTCACGAGCAGGGGGCACATGGCCAAGGAAGCGCGCGGCGATTTCTATCCGGTACCGATCGTCGACCAGAATACGCGACCGGGCGCGGTTACCCGGCTTATCATTTTCATCGTCGTTCTGACGGGGGCCGCGATCGTCTTCGGTCTTTTCCGCGAGCGCCTCGGCGATCCTTTCCTGCTCGGCATGCTCGGCGTGCTGGCGATGATCGGCGTCGGCTTCCTGTTCGCGACGGCAATCGGCTTCGTGCAGGTCACGCCACGCTCGACAGGCGACGAACTGTCGAAATCCTTCGTCGATTCGATGTCGCAGGGGCTTCTCGTCACCGACACCAAGGGCCGCGTCGTCTACGCCAACCGCGCCTATGCGGATATGACCGGAGCATCGTCCGCTGCCGATCTGAAGACCGTCGAGGGATTGCTCTCGGATGTCCCCGAAGCCTCGGTGACGATCTATCGCCTGGCGTCCGGCCTTCGCGACGGCCAGCCGGGCGACGGCGAGTTTAGGCTCGCACAGTCCATTCGGCCCGGTGCCGAGCCGGGCGCCCGCTGGTACCGCGCGCGCGCCCGCGCCTTCAGCGTTCCGGGCCAGCGGCTGCCGATGCTGGCCTGGCAGCTTGCCGATATCTCGCAGGAGCGGGCCGAGCAGGAGCGCTTCTTCCTCGATCTGCAGAAGGCGATCGATCACCTCGACCACGCGCCGGCCGGCTTCTTTTCGGCCGACCAGGAGGGCCGCGTCACCTACATAAACGCCACGCTCGCCGAATGGCTGGGCATCGACCTCACCAGCTTCACGCCCGGCGCCGTGTCTCTGTCGGAGATCGTGGCCGGCGACGGCATGGCGCTGGTCCGCTCGGTCAAGGCCGACCCCGGCACCACACGCAACGCGGTAATCGATCTCGATTTGACGACCATGACGGGCGAAGCGCTGCCGGTGCGCTTCATGCACCGCGTTTCGGCCAGCCGCGAAGGCCTCAACGGGCCGACACGCACGATCGTGCTCAACCGCACGCAAGGCGAGGATGCCTCTGCCGATTTGCGGGCTTCGGAAGTGCGCTTCACCCGCTTCTTCAACTCGACACCGATGGCAATCGCCGGCGTCGACCACAACGGACGCATCCTGCGCACCAATGCGCCGTTTTTGTCGTTGTTTTCGTCTGTCGTCGATCGCGACGCCGTCGACCGTCGCGTGCGGCTCGACACGGTAATCCACGAACGCGACCGGCCGGCCTTCGCGGCTGCCTTCGAGAAAGCGCAGCAGCGGCAGGCCGACATCGAGCCGATCGACACGCTTCTGCCCGGCAACGACGAACGGCACATCCGCTTCTACGTCAACGCCGTCGCCGACGGCACCGGCGGCGAGGGCGCCGAGGAGTCGGCCATCGTCTACGCCGTCGAGACAACGGAGCAGAAAGCGCTCGAAGGGCAGATGGCGCAAAGCCAGAAGATGCAGGCAGTCGGCCAGCTTGCCGGCGGCATCGCGCATGATTTCAACAATGTGCTGACCGCCATCATCATGGCGTCCGACCTTTTGTTGACCAATCACCGCCCGTCGGACCCGTCCTTCCCAGACATCATGAACATCAAGCAGAATGCCAACCGAGCGGCTTCGCTGGTGCGGCAGCTTCTGGCCTTCTCGCGCAAGCAGACATTGCGGCCGGAAGTGCTCAACCTGACCGACGTGCTCGCCGATCTCAGGATGCTGCTGGCCCGCCTTGTCGGCAACGACATCAAGCTGAAGGTCGACCATGGCCGCGACCTGTGGCCGGTCAAGGTCGATATCGGGCAGTTCGAACAGGTGGTGGTGAACCTTGCGGTCAACGCGCGCGATGCTATGCCGGCGGGCGGCGATCTGACCGTGCGCACCCGCAATGTAACCGCCGAGGAGTGCAAGGCCTTTTCCTACCGCGAACTCGCCCCGGCGGACTATGTCGTGGTCGAAGTCGAGGACACCGGCAGCGGCATCGCGCCCGACGTGCTGAAGAAGATATTCGAGCCCTTTTTCACCACCAAGGAAGTCGGCAAAGGCACCGGCCTTGGCCTGTCGATGGTCTACGGCATCATCAAGCAGACCGGCGGCTTCATCTTCTGCGATTCCGAAGTCGGCAAAGGCTCGACTTTCCGCATTTTCCTGCCGCGTCACATCGCCGAAGCGAAAAAAGCAGGCGAGCCCGGCGATGCGCCGGCGGCGCCGGCAAAGGTCGCCGATCCGGCCAAGGATCTGTCGGGCTCGGCCACGGTGCTGCTCGTCGAGGACGAGGATGCCGTGCGCATGGGCGGCATGCGGGCGCTGACCTCGCGCGGCTACACCGTGCACGAGGCATCGTCGGGCGTCGAGGCGCTGGAAGTGTTCGAGGCGCTGGGCGGCAAGGTCGATATCGTCGTTTCCGACGTGGTGATGCCGGAAATGGACGGGCCGACGCTGCTCGGCGAATTGCGCAAGCGCCAGCCCGACATCAAGTTCGTCTTCGTGTCCGGCTATGCCGAGGACGCATTCGCCAGAAACCTGCCGGCAGATGCGCATTTCGGCTTCCTGCCCAAGCCGTTTTCGCTCAAGCAACTGGCCACGATCGTCAAGGACGTGCTGGAGTCCTAGAGCCTTCCCCATGTTCCTCCTTGCGCAACGCCGTGACAACGCCATGATTGAGGGGTGAACGGCAGGAAGGCTTAGGGGAGCAACCGGTGACGCCGCACAACGAAGCGGACAAGGACGACTATGCCGACACGGTGTTGTTGCCGGGCGACCCGCAGCGCGCCGAATGGATGGCGCAAACGTTCCTGGAAGCGCCGCGCTGCATCAATCGCCGACGCGGCACGCTTGGCTTCACCGGCTTGTTTCGTGGCAAGTCCATCAGCATTCAGGCGACGGGCATCGGCGTTTCATCGTTTCTGATCTATGCGCATGAACTGCTGGACCATTATGGCGCCCGGACGCTGATCCGTACCGGCACCTGCGGCAGCCTGACCGCAAAGGCAAAGCTGCGCAGCCTTGTCATCTCGCAATCGGCACAGGCGGAAAGCGCCCAGAGCGGCCAGGTTTTCGGCCTTTATGGACCGGCTGGCCCGGACCCGGCGCTCCTCGCATCGTCACGGGCCAAGGCGGTAGAATTTGGCATCGACCATCATGTCGGCCTGACGGTCTGCAGCGACATCTTCTATCACCCGGATGGGCGTGCCCGTTTTGCCGATGCACGGGCGCAAGGAGCCCTGGCCGTGGATATGGAAACCAGCGCGCTCTATGGCATATCGGAGCATTTCGGAGCACGTGCGCTGTCGATGTGTGTTGTGGTGGACAACATCGAGACCGGCGAACAGACCGACTATTCCGAGCGCCAGGCGCTTTTCACCGACATGAGCCGTCTGGCGCTGGCCGTCGCAGCAGAGAGCTAGAGTACGGGTCTACCGGGTCAATCCCTTGCGTACGGCAGCGACATCGCCGGACGAGACTGCAGGAGCCGCGTTGCCCCAACTGGCGCGCACATAGGTCAAGACGTCGGCGACCTCCTGGTCTTTCAGGCGCCAGGCCATGGAAGGCATGGCGGGCGTCGTCGGTGCATCGGCCGTGTGCACGGCCTGGCTGCCGGCAAGGACGAGCCGTGCCAGTGTTTCGGAACTGCCCTGCGCGACGATCGAATTGCCGGCAAGGGAAGGGAAAAGCGCGCCTGACCCGGCACCATCTCCACCATGGCAGGCCGAGCAATTGTCGCGATAGATTGCCTCGCCCGCGGTCATCCGTGTTGCGTCAGGCTTTGCCGGTTGGGCGCTGTCGACATCCGAGCCCAGGCTCTTGAGGTAGACTGCAACCGCCTTGAGATCGGGATCGGTCATTTTCGACGTGGAGTTCTCGATGGCCTCCGCCATCGGACCGGAGGCAATCGAATGCGCATTGACGCCGGTCTTGAGGTATTTCACCAGATCCTCTTCCGACCATTTGCCCAGGCCCGATTGCGCATTGTTGGTGATGTCGGGGGCAAACCAGCCCTGCAGGGAGGCACCTTGCAGGAACTCGCTGTCCTTATCGGCGCCAAGGAAAGATTTGGGCGAGTGGCAGGTGCCGCAATGGCCCGCTCCCTGGACGATATAAGCGCCGCGATTCCACTCCGCCGACTTGGAGGGATCCGGCTGAAAGCTTGCTTCGGTGAAGTTGAGGGCATTCCAGCCCAGCATCGCCAGCCGGATGTTCAACGGGAACGGCAGCTGATTGGCTTCGACCTTGTTCGATACCGGTTGAACCGTCGTCAGATAGGCCCACAAGTCGGAAATGTCCCGATCGTTCATCCTGGTATAGGCGGGGTAGGGCATTGCGGGGTAGAGCCGCACACCATTGTGGCCGATGCCTGACTTCATCATGCTGCGGAAGTCGGCTTCCGACCAACTGCCGATGCCCGTCTCGCGGTCAGGCGTTATGTTGGGCGGCACAAGCGCGCCGAACGGCGTTTCGAGCGGCAGGCCGCCGGCCAGCGGTTTGCCCTCGGCCCGCGTATGACAGCCTGCACAGTCGCCGAGCACCGCCTGATACTGTCCACGTATGATCTGGTCCGCCTGATCGGCACTCCATGCCGGGCCGCCAGTGAGGGCCGCAGCACCGATGGCGAGCGTGAGAACGAGCTTGTTCATGCCTGCACCAGGGGTGCACCGGGATTGCGCAGATATTGATTGCGGATGGCATCGGCGGCGCGGAAAGCGAGCGCGCCGACCGTTCCTGTCGGATTCTTGCCGGCATTCTGCGGGAAGGCCGACGCACCGATGACAAAGACATTGGGGACGTCCCAGCTCTGGAGGAAGGTGTTGACCGCGCTCTTCTTCGGGTCCGTTCCCATGATGGCGCCGCCCGTATTGTGGGTGCTCTGGTAGGGGACGCTGTCCCAGCCTTTCTTGCGGCGGCTGACGGCGTACTGCTTTCCGCCGAGCGCCTTGGCGATTTCCTCCATCCGGTCGCAGACATAGTTCGACATGCGGATGTCGTTGTCGGGAAAATCGAACGTCATGCGCATCAGCGGCCGCCCGAAACGGTCCTTGTAGGTCGGGTCGAGGTCGAGGTAGTTGTTGCGCGTCGCGTAGCTGCTTCCCTGGGACGAGTAGCCAAGCGTGCTCTTGTAGCCCTCGACCGTTGCCTTCTTCCAGGCGCTGCCCCATTTCGGCGTGCCGGGCAAGGTCGGCCTGGTTCCGATCGGGCGCCCGTTGGTGGGAATGCAGTTGATGCCCGCACCGCCGACGAAGTCCAGCGCGCCGTGGTCGAACGCGTCACCATTGTAATCGTCGATCGTCTGGCCGAGCGCGCCTGCGGCGATGAACGGGTTGAAGTTCTTGTCGTCGAAGAACACCTGCACGCCGGCGTTTGTCTGGTAGCAGTAATTGCGCCCAACCGTTCCTTCGCCGCTGCCGGGGTCGTAGATCTTGCCGATGCCGGACAGCATCATCAGCCGGGCATTGTGCAGGCCGTAGGCGCACAGCAGCACCAGATCGGCCGGCTGGAAGTACTCCTCGCCTGAGGTATCGACGTAGGTCACGCCGCGCGCCGACTTGCCTCCGGGAGCCAGATCGACATGCAGTACCTCGCTGTCGGTGCGGACTTCGAAATTGGACTTCTTCATCAGCACCGGAAGGACGGTGGTCTGGGCGCTCGACTTCGAATAGTTGGCACAGCCGAAGCGTTCGCAGAATCCGCAATAGGTGCATTGACCCATGGCGATGCCGAGCGGGTTGACATAGGCCCGCGACATGTTGGCGGATGGGGTCGGGAAGGGATGCAGGCCGATCGACCGGCCGACCTCGGCGAACAGGGTTGGCGCGTAGGTCATCTGCATCGGCGGGTTCGGATAATCCCGCGACCTTGGATCCTCGAACGGATTGCCGCCTTCCTGCAATTGCCCCTTGATATTGCCGGCCTTGCCCGAGATGCCTGCCAGATACTCGAACTGGTCGTAATAGGGCTCCATCTCCGCGCCGGTCACGCCCCAGTCCTCGACCTGGAGATCGGCGATTCTCGATGCACCATATTTCTTCGTCAGATTGGTCTTTATCTGAAAGTCTGAATCCCAGAACCGCCAGGTGTGGCCGTTCCAGTGGACGCCGGCGCCGCCGACGCCGTTGCCGGGGAGGAAGGAGCCGAAATCGCGCATCGGCAGCGCCTTCTGCGACGGGTCGTTGCGCACCGTCATGGTTTCCACGGCGGGCTGCAGGAAGAGGTCGCGCCGGATGCTGTAGCGCAACTCATCCTGCGCGTAGCCGATGTTGAAATCGGTTGCCGTATCGCGCCAGGGGCCGCGTTCTATAGCCACCACGTCCAGGCCCTGATCGGTCAATTCGTGGGCCAGAATGGATCCCGTCCAGCCGAGGCCGACGATCACGACGTCTTTGCGAGGCAGTATCTTGGTCATGATCAGGCGCCTTTGCCGAGCCATTCGGGGCGCCCGATGATCGAGACAGGCGGCTGCGGATATGGCTGATTGTGTTTGCTGACATGGTCGCGGTAGTCGTAGCGGGCGCCTGGAAAACCAAGCATGCGCCACGAGACCATGTCCTTGTTGCCGCCATAGACGGGGTCGGCAAAGAACCCCTCCATGGTGTTCTGCAGCAGAAGCCCGAAGAAACCCGGCCCCTTGACGCCATTGGGCAGGTCGACCTTCCCGGCCTCCATAGCCGTCAGGAAGGCATCCTGTTCGGCCGGTGCGAGCTCGACGAATGTCTTGCCGTCCCGCTGTTTCAGGAAAGCGTCGATGGCGGCAAGCCCGGTGCGGTAACGCTGCGCCGGATTGGCCTCGCCCTGATAGCCCTGGGTGGGCAGTCCAGGCAGAAACGGGCCTTGCGTGTAAAGCCGGCTCGACGCACCGAACGCCCCCATCAACTGCCTGTCGATATAGACGGCGCAACCGGCTTCCTTGCCGCCCATGCTGAGCTCGTCGGCCGGAATGATGCGGTCGACGATCGCCTCGACTAGGGCTGCTTCCTGGGCCGAGAAAAAGTGCCAGCCGCCTGCCACGACCTGCGTCGGTGGATCGGATGTCATTGGCGTCCAGGGCAAAGTGCCCGAGAACGATCGCGCAAAACCGGCCGACGTCGCGGTTGCCGTAAACATTGCGACCGAGGACAGGAAAAGACGCCGATTCATTCGGACAGGGTTGCGACGGTTCATATTAGGAATCTCAAAAATAATAGAGCGCGCTTGGGAAGTGATGCCCAAGTATTCATGACAACGATAGTTAGGTTAATCCGCAGATCGAATGCCGATAGACTGCGAGATGAAAATGACCTCGTCAACCACATCACAAAATCGTTAGCGAGGGTTTTGTCTACTGTCGACCAGGTCTGCTTGTGCTGTTGGAAGCCGGTTTTCGCCCGGAACTTGGGCTGCAGCGTCGCCTCTTGCAGAGCGTCCTGGCATACGCGGCCGGATACTGGACCGATAGAAACAGCATCGTGCCATCAGGCATGAATCAGGGACAGCCACAGACCGGCTGGCGTTCGAGGTAGTGGTCGACACCAGGGCGCCACCGCGACGTATCACGAGGCGTTCCGGACCCCTTGATCATACCTGCTCAGCTGGCAAGCAGCCTAATGAGTTTACGACCTGGACGACGCCTTGTAGACTGAACACATGGCGCTCAAACGGATGGACAACATAGGAATCGTCGTCGATGACCTCGAAGAGACGATTGGTTTCTTTGGCGAGCTCGGCCTTGAGCTCGAAGGGCGGGCCACGATCGAAGGAGAATGGGCCGGACGTGTCACTGGACTGGGCGATCAACGCGTCGAGATTGCCATGATGCGGACGCCGGACGGCCACAGCCGGCTCGAACTGTCCCGCTTCCTCACGCCGCCTGCCGTCTCGGATCACCGCAACGCCCCGGTTAACGCCCTCGGCTACCTCCGCGTCATGTTCGCCGTGGACGACATTGACGGGACGCTTGAAAAGCTCCGCAATCGCGGTGCGCGGCTCGAAGGCGAAGTTGTCCAGTATAGAGACGTGTATCGGCTCTGCTACATTCGAGGGCCCGGAGGGCTTCTCATAGGGCTCGCGCAAGAACTAAGCTGAGCGCAATGCGCTAAGCGGCCTGCCGCTTCGGCACCATCTGCTCATCCATCCCCGGCCGATGGCCGCGCAGATAGAGCGCGCAGGTGGTGCGCAGCATCGACGCAAAGTTCGGGATGGCGCCGTTGATCTCTATGGCTTCGTCATAGAGCTTGGAGATGAATTTCGGCGTCGTCAGGTTCTGGTTTTCGGCGATCTCGTCAAGCAACGCCCAGAACGTCGCTTCGAGCTGGATGCTGGTCGAGTGACCGTCGATGCGAATCGAGCGGTTGATCTGGCGATAGCCTTCGGGGTCCTGGCCCGCAAACACCCTGCACATCCGACAAACCTCCCATGATTGTTGGTCTTGGGTGGACGGGCGTGCAGTTTGATACTGCTTGACCTGTCCCCACACGTATTCTCGGGCAAAATTGCCGGTCCGGCAATCGGACTTTCGTCCCGTTCGCGGCTGCGGGCGTGGTAACCGGCTGCCACCACCTTTTATCCGTGCCGCGCATAATCGCCTCCACACCAGCGCGGAGACTAATTTGGCCAAGGCGATCCACAGTATGATCCGGGTTCTCGAGGAGGCCCGATCGGTCGATTTCTACAGAAACGCCTTCGGGCTCAATGTCGCCGACAGGCTGGATTTCGAGACATTCACGCTCCTTTACCTCAGCAATGCCGAGGCAGGGTTCGAGCTCGAACTGACCGTGAACAAGGATCGGCAGGAAGCTTACGGGCTCGGCGACGGCTACGGTCACTTCGCTGTCTCCGTCGCCGACCTCGACAGCGAACATGACCGTCTCGGTGCGCTTGGCCTGAATCCGAAGAAGATCGTCGAGTTCAACCGCGACGGATCGCTGATCGCCCGCTTTTTCTTCATCGAGGACCCCGACGGCTACAAGATCGAGGTTCTGCAGCGCGGAGGTCGCTTCCAATAGGAGAGATAGCAGTCGCGCCGGCAGGTGCGGCGCCAGCAAACGCACTCTCAACAGTGCACATAGCAAGCAGGGAGGAATAAAATGGTCACGATCTATGACGCGAAGCCCGGGTTTTCACGTCGCGAGCTTCTCAAACGCGGCGGCATCGGCGCGCTGCTCGTCATCTCCGGTAGCGCCGTCATCAGTCCTGAACATGCCTGGGGGCTCGAGACATCGGCACTCAAGCCCGAAACCATGGCGACGCTGATCCAGATGGCGCGTGACATCTATCCGCACGATCAGGTGCCGGACAAATACTACGCCATTGCCGTGAAAGGTCATGACGAGCAGGCCGGCAAGGACGCCGCCTACAAGGCGATGCTCGAGGATGGCATCGCCGACCTCGACAAGAAATCCGGTGGCGGCGGCTATCGCGGCCTCGGCTGGGAGGACCAGCGCGTCGGCGTGCTGAAGCAGATCGAGGCGACGCCGTTTTTCCAGGCCATCAGAGGCGGCCTTGTGGTCGGCCTCTACAACCAGAAAGAGGTGTGGCCGATCTTCGGCTACGAGGGCGAGTCCTATTCCAAGGGCGGCTACATCGCGCGCGGTTTCGACGACATCGAGTGGCTCTGAGCCCCGTCGTTCCTGAACCCGCAAACAGAAATCATGGGAGGAAACCATGGCAGCTTCATTTGATCTGAACAACGACGGCGTGGTCGTCATCATCGGTTCGGGCGCCGGCGGCGGCACGCTCGGCAACGAACTTGCCCAGAAGGGTGTCGACGTCGTCATCCTGGAAGCCGGCGCGCGCCACGAATACGAGGATTTCGTCAATGACGAGTGGGGTTCGTTCGCCCAGCTCGCCTGGACCGACAAGCGCACCACGTCCGGCGACTGGCGCGTGGCAAAGGATTTTCCGAACCTGCCGGCCTGGATCGTCAAGTCGGTCGGCGGTTCGACCACGCATTGGGCGGGAGCCTCGCTGCGCTTCCAGGAGCACGAGTTCAAGACGCTCTCGACCTATGGCAAACTGGAAGGCGCCAACCTGCTCGATTGGCCGATCACGCTGGCCGAGATGGAGCCCTACTACGCCAAGGCCGAGGCCAAGATGGGCGTCACCGGCACCAATGACTGGCCGCGGCTGCCGGGCAACAACAATTTCAAGGTGTTGAAGGCCGGCGCCGACAAGCTCGGCTACAAGGAATGCCACACCGGCAACATGGCCATCAACTCGGTCGATCGCGACGATCGTAATTCCTGCCAGCAAACCGGCTTCTGCTTCCAAGGCTGTAAATGGGGCGCCAAATGGTCGACGCTCTACACCGAGATCCCCAAGGGCGAGGCGACAGGCCATCTCGAAGTCAGGCCGAATGCCATGGCGATCAAGATCAACCACGACGCCAGCGGAAAGGTGACCGGCGTCGTCTACGCCGACAAGGACGGCAAGCTGCAGGAGCAGAAGGCGCGCATCGTCGCGGTTGCCGGCAACTCGATCGAGAGCCCAAGGCTGCTGCTCAATTCGGCGTCGGGAAAATTCCCCGATGGGCTTGCCAACTCGTCGGGCCAGGTCGGCAAGAACTACATGCGCCACACCACCGGCTCGGTCTATGCCATCTTCGACAGGCCGGTGCATATGTATCGCGGCACCACCATGGCCGGCATCATCCGCGACGAGGCGCGGCATGATCCGTCGCGTGGGTTCGTGGGCGGCTACGAGTTCGAGACGCTGTCGCTCGGCCTGCCGTTCATGGCCGCATTCCTCGATCCGGGCGCCTGGGGGCGCTCGTTCACCACCGCACTCGATCACTACGACCACATGGCCGGCCTGTGGATCGTCGGTGAGGACATGCCGCGCGCGGAGAACCGCATCACGCTGCATGCAGACGAGAAGGACGCGCACGGCATGCCGATCGCCGACGTGCATTTCGACGACCATCCGAACGACACGGCGATGCGTAACCACGCCCACAAACAGGCTACGGCACTTTACGATGCGGTCGGCGCCACCCGCACCTTCCCGACGCCACCCTATCCGTCGACTCACAATCTCGGCACCAACCGGATGAGCGAGAAAGCGGAAGACGGGGTCGTCAACAAGCACGGCCAGGCGCACGACATCAAGAACCTGTTCGTGTCGGACGGCAGCCAGTTCACTACCGGGGCCGCTGAAAACCCGACCCTGACGATCGTGTCGCTGGCGATCCGCCAGGCCGACTACATCGCCGCGCAGATGTCGGCAAAGACGATCTAGTCACATCCTCCCGACGGACTGCTGGCGCGGAACCCGCAAGGTTCCGCGCCTTTTTCTTGCCGCCTTATTGCTTGGTGCAGGTCGATGCGGTGAAGGCGCCGTCGGGTTGCTTCATGATGATGTCGAAGGAGGGCACGGTTTCGCCGTCCAGCGTCGCCTGGGTCAGCGACAGCGAGTTGCCGCCGGCGGTGTAGCCGCCCAGTGGTCCCAGCCAGGAAATCACGCCGTTCGCATCCATTTGGTAGTTGTACCCTTGCTGAGCGGGGCCGAAGACGCCGAGGCTGGTGTAGACAGGGCCGCTGTAGACGTTCCCCTTGATGGTGATGTCGCCGAGGCTGAGGAACATGCCAAGCAGGTACACTTCGCAATGATAGGTGCCGTCGGGCATCTTGCCATCGCTGAAATCGGCTCGCGCGGCTCCGGTTGCTGCGGCCAGAAGCAGTATGCCGATGAAAAAGCGTGAAATCCTTGAAATCATGACGTCGCTCGTTTGAAGAGCGAGCTTGCCCTATTTTTGCACCGCGCCGCAACATCGGTCGCCCAAGGCGCCGCTATTGAGATCAAAATCTAGGCAGCCTCAGAGAATGAGCGAAAATTAGGCAAAAACTGTGTAAGCTGCGCAAATTTCCCTCAATCGATTTCTGGCCGGCTCTCTTTGTTTTGGAAGCCCTATGTTCCAAGGCGCTGATATCTATGAACTATTTGTACCCTTCGGGATCGCTGGAGCGGTTGGCATGGGGGTTGCATTGTAGTGTTGCGGTGCAATCAACTAGCTTGGGAGTCCGTAATATGAGGGGTAATTTCTCGACAATAACAAAAATGTTTTCGGCTGGTGCGGTCGCCGCCGGCCTGTTGATGTCGGCTCCGGCCAAGGCCGCCGACGACACGATCAAGGTCGGCATTCTCCATTCGCTCTCGGGGACCATGGCGATTTCGGAGACGACACTGAAGGACGCCATGCTGATGCTCATCGACGAGCAGAACGCCAAGGGCGGCCTGCTCGGCAAGAAGCTCGAGGCGGTGGTCGTCGATCCGGCTTCCAACTGGCCGCTGTTTGCCGAAAAGGCGCGCGAACTGATCTCCAAGGACAAGGTTGCGGCGGTGTTCGGCTGCTGGACCTCGGTGTCGCGCAAATCGGTGCTGCCGGTGTTCTCCGAACTCGACAACATCCTGTTCTATCCGGTCCAGTATGAGGGCGAGGAGAGCGAGCGCAACGTGTTCTACACGGGTGCGGCGCCGAACCAGCAGGCGATCCCGGCGGTCGACTATCTGATGAGCGAGGACGGCGGTTCGGTTAAGCGCTGGGTGCTGGAAGGCACCGACTACGTCTATCCGCGCACCACCAACAAGATCCTCGAGGCCTATCTGAAGGCCAAGGGCGTGGCGGCTGAAGACATCATGGTCAATTACACGCCGTTCGGCTTCTCCGACTGGCAGACCGAGGTTTCGGCGATCAAGAAGTTCGGTTCGGCCGGCAAGAAGACCGCCGTCGTCTCCACCGTCAACGGCGACGCCAACGTGCCGTTCTACAAGGAACTCGGCAACCAGGGCATCAAGGCCGAGGACATTCCGGTCATGGCCTTCTCGGTCGGCGAGGAAGAGCTTGCAGGTCTCGACACCGCGCCGCTGGTCGGCCATCTCGCCGCCTGGAACTATTTCGAGAGCATCGATACGCCCGAGAACAAGAAGTTCATCGCCGACTGGCACAAGTTCATCAAGAACGACAAGCGCACCACCAACGACCCGATGGAGGCCCATTATATCGGCTTCAACATGTGGGTGAAGGCGGTCGAGAAGGCCGGCACCACCGATCCGGACAAGGTCATCGACGCCATGATCGGCGTGTCGGTGCCGAACCTGACCGGCGGCTATTCGACGATGATGCCGAACCACCACATCACCAAGCCGGTGCTGATCGGCGAAATCCAGGCCGACGGCCAGTTCGAGACCGTGTCGCGCACGCCGGGCCTGGTGATGGGCGACGAATGGTCCGACTATCTGCCTGATTCCAAGGACCTGATCTCGGATTGGCGCGCGCCTCTGTCCTGCGGCAACTTTAATGTTGCCACCGGCAAGTGCGGCGGCAAGGGCACGAACTGATCCCTCCCAGGGCTGACCCAGTCAGACCGCGCGCGTCCGGACGGCTTCCTCCGCCGTCCGGACGCCCACTTCAACCTTCAGGGGTTACCAGAAACCGATGACCTTAATCCGCACGGGTTTGATGCTGTTGTTCCTGCTGGCGACACTGTCGTCATCGGGCGCTGGCGAAACCGATCTGCGCGGCATGATCGCCAAATTCGCCACGGCCAAGGGCTTTTCCGAGATCGGAGCCGTCGTCCACGAACTGGCAGCCGCCGGCGACCCGGCGGTGGAGCGGCCGCTTGCGGCACTTGCCGACGGCAACCTCTATGTCCGCAAGGCCGATTCCCTGGTGTTTGTCGGCAAGGAAGCGGGCGAGAGCGTCCAGCTTTCCGACCCGTTGAGCGGGGAGGCATCGGGTGAGGCGGCCAAGGACGGCATCACCAAGATCAAGGTCAACAACACGCTGCGTCGCGTCATCCGCGATGCGTTGGGCACGCTGACGCTCGGCGCCAAGGATCCGGCTGTCCGCATCGCCGCCGCCGACACCATGTTCAAGACACCTGACGCCGCAAATATCGCCCCCCTCGATACGGCGATCGCCGGTGAGGCCGTGGCCAGCGTCAAGGCTCTGCTCGAACAGGCCCGTGCCGCGTCAGTTCTTGTCTCGGATCGGCCCGAAGCCGACAAGCTCGCCGCCATCGCGCTTATCGGGGCACGGGGCGATCGCGATGCTGTTTCGCTGCTCACTTCGGTCGTGGCGAATTCCACCGACGCGGTTAGGCAAGCGGCGACAGCCGCGATCGCCAACATCAATTCGACGCTGGCCTTCTGGGACGCCGGGCAGAACGTCTGGTACGGCATCTCGCTGGGCTCGGTGCTGCTGCTGGCGGCAATCGGCCTCGCCATCACGTTCGGCGTCATGGGCGTCATCAACATGGCGCATGGCGAGATGGTCATGCTCGGCGCCTACACGACCTTCGTCGTCCAGCAGGTGATCCGTACATCCTTCCCGGACCTGTTCGACTGGTCGCTGGTCATCGCACTGCCGCTCGCGTTTCTCGTCGCGGCCCTGGTTGGCCTGATCATCGAGCGCGGTGTCATCCGCTTCCTCTATGGCCGGCCGCTTGAAACGCTGCTGGCGACATGGGGCGTCTCGCTGATCCTGCAACAGGCCGTGCGCTCAATCTTCGGGCCGACCAACCAGGAGGTCGGCAACCCATCCTGGATGTCGGGCTCGTTCAATGTCGGACAGTTGGCGATCACCTGGAACCGCCTGTGGATCCTGGTTTTCGCGCTCGCTGTCTTCGGCATCCTGCTCTACGTGATGAAGCGCACGCCCTGGGGCCTGCAGATGCGCGCCGTCACCGCCAACCGGCGCATGGCTGCCTCGATGGGCATCAGGACGCCGTGGGTCGACGCGCTGACCTTCGCGCTCGGCTCCGGCATTGCCGGCATTGCCGGCGTCGCGCTGAGCCAGATCGACAACGTCTCGCCCAATCTCGGCCGCGGGTACATCATCGACAGCTTCATGGTCGTTGTCTTCGGCGGCGTCGGCAATCTGTGGGGCACGCTGGTCGGCGCCTTCTCGCTCGGCATCGTCAACAAGTTCCTCGAGCCTTATGCGGGCGCGGTGCTCGGCAAGATCGTCGTGCTGGTGCTGATCATCCTGTTCATCCAGAATCGCCCGCGCGGCCTGTTCGCGCTCAAGGGCAGGGCGGTGGAAGCATGATCACGGGACGCTTCTTTGCCGCCGGCGCGGACCGCCGCATCGCCATTACGATCTCCATCCTGCTGGCGGTGGCCGTCATCGTGCCGTTGCTCAACCTTGCGGTGTCTCCTACCAGCGCCTTCTACATCCCATCCTACATCGTCGCGCTGACCGGCAAATATCTCTGCTACGCGCTGCTTGCCTTGGCGCTCGACCTGGTCTGGGGCTATTGCGGCATTCTTTCGCTCGGTCACGGCGCCTTCTTCGCGCTCGGCGGCTATGCAATGGGCATGTATCTGATGCGCCAGATCGGCTCGCGCGGCGTCTATGGCAATCCCGTCTTGCCCGACTTCATGGTGTTCCTGAACTACAAGGAACTGCCATGGTTCTGGTATGGCTTCGACCATTTCTGGTTCGCCGGCCTTATGGTGCTCGCGGTGCCTGGCCTGCTGGCTTTCGTCTTCGGCTGGTTCGCCTTCCGCAGCCGCGTCACCGGCGTTTATCTCTCCATCATTACCCAGGCGATGACGTATGCGCTGCTGCTTGCCTTTTTCCGCAACGATATGGGGTTCGGCGGCAACAACGGCCTGACCGATTTCAAGGATATTCTGGGCTTCAACGTGCAGGCCGACGCGACGCGCTCGGCGCTGTTTGCCGCCAGCGCGGTGATGCTGGCACTTGCCGTCTTCGTCACCTGGGCGATCGTCGGCTCAAAATACGGCAAGCTCTTGATGGCGGTACGCGATGCCGAGAGCCGCACGCGCTTTCTCGGCTGGCGGGCGGAGAACGTGAAACTGTTCGCCTTCACCGTCTCGGCCGTCATGGCCGGCATAGCCGGTGCGCTCTACGTGCCGCAGGTCGGCATCATCAATCCGGGTGAATTCGAGCCGGCCAATTCGATTGAAGTCGTCGTCTGGGCGGCTGTCGGCGGGCGCGGCACCATTGTCGGGCCGATCATCGGTGCGTTGCTGGTCAATGCCGGAAAATCCTGGTTCACCGGCGTACTGCCGGAGTTCTGGCTGTTTGCACTGGGTGGGCTGTTCGTCGCCGTCACGCTTTTGCTGCCCAAGGGCATCATCGGCATGTGGGATTCCTGGCGCGGCAACGCCAAGGCGTTGCGAGCTGCTTCGATTGCCGAGGAAGCCGGCACCGATGCCGATGTCTCGCCGCCGGCGAAAATCGTTCGCAGTGAAGCAAGAAAGCCAGGTGACTGGTCCGCCAGCAACCCCGAACCACAGCCGGCGGAGTGAGCGACCATGTCAAAGTCGAACACGATCCTTTATCTCGACGGCGTCTCGGTCTCCTTCGACGGCTTTCGCGCCATCAACAATCTGTCGCTGGTGCTCGACAAGGGCGAGATGCGCGCCATCATCGGCCCCAACGGCGCCGGCAAGACGACGATGATGGACATCGTCACCGGCAAGACGCGGCCCGACGAGGGCGAGGTGTTCTTCGACGGCCAAGTCGATCTCACCAAGCACGACGAGGCCGAGATCGCCATGATGGGCATTGGCCGTAAATTCCAGAAGCCGACCGTCTTCGAAAGCCACACGATCGAGGAAAACCTGATGCTGGCGCTGAAGGGTCCTCGCTCGATCTTCCCGGCGCTGTTTCACCGCCGCTCGGCCGCCGAGACGCGGCAGATCGATGACATCCTCGGCATCATCCGGCTTGGCGACAAGCGTGACGAACTGGCGGCCAATCTCAGCCATGGGCAAAAGCAGTGGCTGGAGATCGGCATGCTCTTGGCGCAGGACCCGAAACTGCTTCTGGTTGACGAGCCGGTCGCCGGCATGACCGATGCCGAGACCGAGGAAACCGCGCGGCTGCTCAAGGATATCGCCCGCGACCATTCGGTCATCGTCGTCGAGCACGACATGCATTTCGTGCGCGAGCTCGGCGTCAAGGTCACCTGCCTGCATGAAGGCTCGGTGCTCTCGGAAGGCACACTCGATTTCGTGTCGGCCGACGAGCGTGTCGTCGAAGTCTATCTGGGGAGATGAGCGTGGTCTGGCGGGTTCAATTCCATCACTTCGATCTGTCGTTTCTCAAATTCTGGAGAAAGCGCTGACATGCTCGAAGTTTCCAATGCCACGCTGCACTACGGCGCCGCCCAGGCGCTGCGCGGCGTGTCGCTGAAGGCGGGCGCCGGCAAGATCACCTGCGTGCTCGGCCGCAACGGCGTCGGTAAGACCAGTTTGATGAGATCGATCGTCGGCCACCACCGGCTGACGAGCGGAAGCGTTGCCTTCGAGGGGAAGGCGCTCGACCGGAGCGCGGCGTATGACCGCGCCCGGTCGGGCATCGCATTCGTACCGCAGGGCAGGGAGGTCTTTCCGCTGCTCACCGTGCGGGAGAACCTGGAATCAGGCTTTGCGCCGCTGAGGCGAGCCGACCGCAACATTCCGGCGCATGTCTTCGAATTGTTCCCTGTGCTGAAGCAGATGCTCGGCCGTCGCGGCGGCGATCTTTCCGGCGGCCAGCAGCAACAGCTCGCCATCGGGCGGGCGCTGGTGATGCGGCCGAAACTGCTCGTGCTCGATGAACCGACCGAGGGCATACAGCCGTCGATCATTAAGGACATCGGCCGCGCCATCCGCTATCTACGCGACCAGGCGGGCATCGCCGTGCTTTTGGTCGAACAATATCTCGATTTCTGCCGCGAGCTCGCCGACGAGGTCAACATCATGGACCGGGGCGTGATCGTCCATACCGGCCCGGCTGAAGATTTAGACCGGGCTGATGTGCGGAAGTTCCTTACCGTCTAGCATTGGCGGTGAACTTCAGTTGGCGATCCGAAGTTCTTGCCAAGTCCAATATTTCTCCATCCGATCACCTGCGTCTCTGGCACGCTCAATATCGCGTGCTAGTCTTTTCCATGGCTTTGTGAGTCGGCCGCTTCCGTATCAGTCTGGTTATCGCAGATCGAGGACCACGGCCAATGCCGGGCAAGTTTCACGCAAGCAAGGCTGCCTAGCTTCCCTCCTGCGATCTCTGTCGTTCAAACGCGTTTGGGCACACAGGCTAAGGGACAGCCATGGAACGTTACGTCGAGGATTACCAGAAGCGGCGGCTTACCGAACGCGTCGACATCATCGCTGCCATCAATATCTTGAGATCACAGGGCTGCGACTACGACGATCTGATCGAGGAGATCACCAAGGTCTTCTATGTCGATCTCGATACCTTCAATGAGATTGTCATGGCGGCCTAGGAGCCGCATTCGTCTCCCCACGATCAGAGGCCGGTGTTGCGCGATTAGCTTGCGCGCCTGAACGGAGACGCGGTGACGCGGTTACGGCCTCCGCGCTTGGCGTCGTAGAGCGCCTTGTCGGCGGCGTTGAGCACCTTGTCGAAGCCGAGGCCTTCCTTGGTGCCGAAAGCAAATCCGGCACTGACGGTGCATATCAGCGAGCCTGTCTCGGTTTCGATGCGGTGCGCGGCGAAAGCTGCCCGTATGGCCTCGGCGGTGGCCTCCACCGTTTCGGGCAAGGTCCGCTTCAGCACCAGCGCGAACTCCTCGCCGCCCATGCGCGCGGCGACGTCGGCCGGGCGGCGATTGCTGGCGAGTTCCCGTGCAAACACCCTCAGCACTTCATCACCGGCGGCGTGGCCGAATTCGTCGTTGATGGCCTTGAAGTTGTCGAGATCGAAGACGACCACCGCCGTGAAGGCGCCGACCGGCGCATCGCCGTGCAGGTCGAACAGGGCGCGGCGGTTGAGCAGGCCGGTCAGCGGGTCGGTCAGGGCATTGTGGCGGTGATGCCGGGCCAAGCGTCCCTGATTCAGGGCCAGGGAAAGCGCTCCAATCCCGGTCATGCTGGCGATGACGATGATGAGGCTCAGTTCCTCGGCCCAGTTGCTTGGCGCATGTCCAAGGATCAGCTTTCCATCCAAGGCTAAAACCATGGCGCAGAGAGCGAAGGATGCGGCCGTGGCAGAATAGAGCGCGGTGATACCGATCGTCAGGGCAGGGGCTTCGTCGCGGCCCTTCCAGTATTCGACCGCCGTTGCGAACAGAAGCAAGGCGGCGAAGGCATTTTCGAACATGAAGCCCAGCCCATCATAACCTAGGGCCATGGGAGGCAACGTCACGGCCAGCGAAATGGCGCTGCCAAGTACAGTTCGGGGCACTGGCGAGCCGCCGGTTCTGAACTGGTAGGCCGCGCCTAGCATTGTCGAGAAACCGAGCAGGAGGAAAGCCAGCGTGGCGATGCCCAGCAGGCGCCCGGGCATGTCGATATAGGCGTCATAGACAAAAATATCGCCGACCACGAACACCAGGCTGATCGCCCATGTCAGCAGGAATTTCTCCGAGCGAGCGGTCAGCCACATGCCGAACAATGTCAGGCTCAGGCAGGCCGCGGAAAAACCGACAGCCAGGAGAAGTGAAGTGTAGTCGAGCGACATGCCCCTCGTCCTTGCCCGTGGCGGCCCAGATCTGCGACTGGTCTGGCTGAATTCATGCAGCAAGGAGGTATCGATAAGGTTACGACGGTGGCGAAGATGCCATGATTCCGCTGCGTCAGGGAACCGGTTGACCCTGGTCCACTCGCTTCATCAGTGCCATGGCGCCGAACGGCGCGCGCACCTTGCCCTCGGTGATGAAGTAAACGAACACGTCGCGCGGCTTGACCGGCGCATCGGTGGCTGGGTCGGCGCGCCGCAGGTCGGCCGGCTGCTTGCCTTGCGCCCAGGTCTTTACCCGCGCGGCCCATTCATCGAGGCCTTTCGGCGTATAGCAGTCGGGATTGTCATCGCTGCCGGTCTGCAGTCGGGCGTAGACGAAATCGGCGGTGATGTCGGCGATATCAGGATATTTGGCATGGTCGGCGTAGACGATCGCGGCCTTGTATTTTCGGGCAAGTGCTGCGAATTCCGGCACGACAAAACTGTCGTTGCGGACTTCGAGCGCATGGCGCAGCGCAACGCCGTCCTGCTTTTCCGGTAGCAGCTTCAGGAAGGCTTCGAAATCGTCCGGATCGAATTTCTTGGTCGGCGCGAACTGCCACAGGATCGGCCCGAGCTTTTCGCCGAGCGCCGCCACGCCGGAGCCAAGAAAGCGCATCATCGATTCGCCGGCCTCGCCCAGCACGCGCCGGTTGGTAACGAAGCGGTTGCCCTTCAGCGAATAGACAAAGCCGTCCGGCGCTTCGCTGGCCCATTTGACGAAGGTCGGCTCCTTGAAGCTGGAATAGTAGGTGCCGTTGACCTCGATGCTCGGCACCTGGCGAGTGGCGTAGTTCAACTGCTTGGCCTTGGAAAGCTTGTCGGGATAGAAGGACGTATCCCAGGGTTCGAAGGTCCAGCCGCCCATGCCGGCGCGGATTGTTCCCGATGTGCTCATTGTCATCCTCCCAATGCAGAAAAAGATCAGGCCGCGGTAATCTCATCGACGGTTTTGATCATGTCGACGAGCACCCATCCTGGCCGGTAGGGATTGGGCCGGCGACCCGTTTCGTGGAAACCATAGGCAAGATAGAGCGCAATGTTCCGCTCCATCCTGGCGTTGGTGTAGAGCCGCACTTCTGGCAGACCCCAGAGATGGGTCTGCTCATCCGCGTGTTTCAGCAGCGCAATGCCGAAGCCCTTGCCTTGAAAGTCGGGGGAGACCGCGACGGAGAAGATCATCGCGTGGTCGTCATGTCGCTCCAGCGCGATCAGCCCGGCAAGCTCGCCGCCACTTTCCAGCAACCAGACCTCGCCGCGCGCGATGCGCGGCGCATAGTCCTCGGTGACCGGGATCGGCGGCGCGCCGAACAGCGCGATGTAAGGTGCATAGGCCGCTTCCGTCAGCGAGACGACGGTTTGGAGATCACCGGCAAGCGCTCTTCTGATTGTCATTCAAAAGCTCTCCAGAGCTCTCCAGGCGCCAACCGGTCGATCACTCCGCCGCTTCGCGTTTGCCTCCGGGACGTCGCTCCAGAAGCTCCTTGAGGAACTGGCCGGTGTAGCTGCGTTTTTCGCGCACGATGGCTTCCGGCGTGCCGGAGGCGACCAGTTCGCCGCCGCCGTCGCCGCCTTCGGGGCCGAGGTCGAGCACCCAGTCCGCGGTTTTTATCACTTCGAGATTGTGCTCGATGACCACCACCGTGTTGCCCTGGTCTACCAGTTCGTGCAGCACTTCCAGCAGTTTGGCAACGTCGTGGAAATGCAGGCCAGTGGTCGGCTCATCCAGGATGTAGAGCGTCTTGCCGGTCGCCTTGCGCGACAGTTCCTTGGCGAGCTTGATGCGCTGCGCCTCGCCGCCGGACAGCGTTGTCGCCTGCTGGCCGATATGGATGTAGCCGAGGCCGACCTGCTTCAGCGTGTCGAGCTTGTCGCGCACGCCGGGCACGGCGGCGAAGAAATCGACGCCTTCCTCGACCGTCATGTCGAGCACGTCGGCGATCGACTTGCCCTTGAACAGGACATCGAGCGTCTCGCGGTTATAACGCTTGCCGTGACAGACGTCGCAGGTGACGTAGACGTCGGGCAGGAAGTGCATCTCGATCTTGATGACGCCGTCGCCCTGGCAGGCCTCGCAGCGGCCGCCCTTGACGTTGAACGAGAAGCGTCCCGGCTGATAGCCGCGCGCCTTGGCCTCCGGCAGGCCAGCGAACCAGTCGCGGATCGGCGTGAAGGCGCCGGTATAGGTGGCCGGGTTTGAACGCGGTGTGCGGCCGATCGGCGACTGGTCGATGTCGATGACTTTGTCGAGGAATTCGAGGCCCTCGATGCGGTCGTGGTCGGCCGGATGTTCGCGCGAGCCCATGATGCGTCTCGAGGCGGCCTTGAACAGCGTCTCGATCAGGAAGGTCGACTTGCCGCCGCCGGACACGCCAGTGACGGCGGTGAAGGTGCCGAGCGGGATTTCGGCGGTGACGTTCTTCAGATTGTTGCCGCGCGCGCCGACGATCTTTATGCGGCGGTTCTTCTTCGCTTCACGCCGCACGCCGGGCGTCGCCACTTCGAGCGCGCCCGACAGATATTTGCCGGTGATCGAATTGGGATTGGCCATGACCTGCTGCGGCGTGCCCTGGGCGATGATCTCGCCGCCATGGATGCCGGCGGCCGGGCCCATGTCGACGACATAGTCGGCATGCAGGATGGCGTCCTCGTCATGCTCGACGACGATCACCGTGTTGCCGATGTCGCGCAGGTGCTTCAGCGTATCGAGCAGGCGCGCATTGTCGCGCTGGTGCAGGCCGATCGACGGCTCGTCCAGCACATAGAGCACGCCGGTCAGGCCGGAGCCGATCTGCGATGCCAGCCGGATGCGCTGGCTCTCGCCGCCCGACAGCGTGCCGGAATTGCGCGACAACGTCAGATAGTCGAGCCCGACATCGTTGAGGAAGCGCAGCCGTTCACGGATTTCCTTGAGCACACGCACCGCGATTTCGTTCTGCTTGTCGTTGAGCGACGCGGGCAGGTCGGTGAACCACTGGTCGGCCTTGCGGATGGAAAGCTCGGTGACTTCGCCGATGTGCCTGCCGGCGATCTTCACCGCCAGCGACTCGGGCTTCAGCCGATAGCCCTTGCAGACCGGGCAGGGTGTGGCCGACATGAAGCGCTCGATCTCCTCGCGCATCCAGGCGGATTCGGTCTCTTTCCAGCGCCGCTCGAGATTGGGGATGACGCCTTCGAAAGTCTTCGTCGTCTTGTAGGAGCGCAGGCCGTCATCATACTGGAAGGTGATCTCGCGCTCGCCGGTGCCGCGCAGGATGGCTTCCTTGGCCTCTTCGGTTAGATCCTTGAACTTGTCGCCGAGCTTGAAGCCATAGGCCTTGCCCAATGCCTCCAGCGTCTGCGCGTAATAGGGCGAGGTCGACTTCGCCCACGGGCTGACGGCGCCGTCGCGCAGCGAGATGTTTTCATCCGGCACGATCAGATTGCCGTCGATGGCGCGCTGGCTGCCGAGACCGTCGCAGGTCGGGCAGGCGCCGAACGGATTGTTGAACGAAAACAGCCGCGGTTCGATTTCCGGAATGGTGAAGCCGGAGACCGGGCAAGCGAACTTTTCCGAGAACAGGATGCGCTCATGCGTCTCGTTCTTCGACTTGTTGACCGAATCCTCGCCGGTCTGGCTGGAATCGAGCGGCTTGTCGGCGAATTCGGCGACCGCCAGCCCATCGGCCAGCTTCAGCGCCGTTTCGATGGAATCGGCAAGCCGAGTCGCGAGATCGCCGCGCACGACGATGCGGTCGACGACGACATCGAGGTCATGCTTGTACTTCTTGTCCAGCGCCGGCACGTCGGCGATCTCATAGAAGACGCCGTCGACCTTGACGCGCTGAAAGCCCTTCTTCTGCAGTTCCAGCAATTCCTTGCGGTACTCGCCTTTGCGGCCGCGCACCATCGGCGCCAGGATGAACAGGCGCGTGCCTTCCTCGATCGCCAGCACGCGGTCGACCATCTGCGAAACCGTCTGGCTCTCGATCGGCAGGCCGGTGGCCGGCGAATAGGGGATGCCGACGCGCGCAAAAAGCAGGCGCATATAGTCGTAGATCTCGGTGACGGTGCCGACCGTCGAACGCGGGTTCTTCGATGTGGTCTTCTGCTCGATGGAAATGGCAGGCGACAGGCCGTCGATCTGGTCGACGTCAGGCTTCTGCATCATTTCGAGGAATTGCCGCGCGTAGGCCGACAGGCTTTCGACGTAGCGGCGCTGGCCCTCGGCATAGATCGTGTCGAAGGCAAGCGATGACTTGCCGGACCCCGACAGGCCGGTCATGACGATCAGGCTGTCACGCGGCAGGTCGAGATCGACATTCTTCAGATTGTGTTCGCGCGCCCCGCGAATGGAAAGATATTTATGGTCGGCCATAGCCGGTCGCCGCCTCAGAATCTGGAATTTCCTGGAATGGCGGGTTTTCCCGGCCATCCCCTATGTAGGTAGTTTTGCCGCCACGTCGAGAGACGCCACAATTCCCGACAAAAGCGTTTAAGCGTCTTTCGCGTGAACGGGCAAGCGGAAAGAACAAAGGCCGAACACGCTCCTGACAAAGCTGTGCAAAACTGACTTGTACGTAACCTCCCGACGATCACGTTTTTCGGTAACCGGCTATTGATAGTTGACGCGGGCAACCCAGGAGCGCAGTCTCCGGAAGTCAACGAAGCCGGCCGTCTTTCGATGGCCTCGCCGCCCAAAGGCGGCCTGTGAGACGCCGCAGGCATTTGCGATTTGTGCTTCGAATTGACAACAATCGCAACGGACAGAGGAGCGGAGCTATGACGCCACCGGATCGTCCCCTAGGGTTCCAGTTGTCACTGGAGCCGCGGCAGGCATAAGTGCCAGGGTTTAGCGTCTGCGCCACCCGGCAAACCGTGACCTGCCATATCCCCTAAAAATCAGAGACTGCTAGTCGGATCGTCGGCCGAACGCCGCGGTGCATCCGAAATCAAACGCCGGCAGTACACTCCCGGCAAAGTTGGATTTGAGATCCAGAAGGCCCCGTCCGTTTGCCCAAGGCACGGCGGGGCCGTTTTATGTGGGGAACGCTCATTTCCGCGCGCACTCAGTGACGCGGCGGCCCGATCGAGCCGGCGCCGACATCGACGGTGATGCTGCCGGAAATCCTGACATCCGTATCGCCGATCTTGAATGTGCCGTTCTCGCCGGCCGGCAGCGCATCGTCCGGCTCGGGAGCCGGCTTGGCGATGCGGTAGTCGCCGGTCACGCCGGGCAGGGCGCTTTTTTGCGTCGACGGCGAACTGTCCTCTGCAAGAGCCGCGCCGCTCACGAGGCTGGCAACAGCGAGCACCATGACGGCGATGACGGGACGCAGTGGTCTGGAAGGATGAGTGTCGGTCATCCCAGGACTATAGTGGCGCGCCGCCGATGGAACCAGACCGGCATCGTCAAATCTTCGGCAGCCGGCCGGACTCCGCTCCGGCCCTGGCTTACGCCGCCTTTTTGCGCGTGTCGAAAACATGGTCGACGATGCCCCATGCCTGCGCCTCGCGGGCGGTCATGAAGTGGTCGCGGTCCAGCGTGCGCTCGACCTCTTCATAGGTACGGCCGCAATGCTGCGCGTAGAGCTCGGTCATGTGCCGTTTCGTCCTGCCGATGCGCTCGGCATGTCGCTGGATGTCGGAGGCCTGGCCCTGGAACCCGCCCAGCGGCTGATGCAGCAGGATGGTGGCGTTCGGCAGGGAAATCCGGCGCCCCGGTGTGCCTGCCATCAGCAGGAACGAGCCCATCGAAGCGGCAAAGCCCATGCATACGGTCGACACCGGACAGCTGATATATTGCATCGTGTCGTAGATGGCGAAACCACTGGTCACCACGCCGCCCGGCGAGTTGATGTAGAGCGAGATCTCCTTGTCCGGATTGTCCGATTCCAGCGACAAAAGCTGCGCGCAGACCAGCGCCGAGATGTCGTCGTTGATCTCGCCGTTGATGAAGATGATGCGCTCGCGCAGCAGCCGCGAAAAGATGTCGAAGGCGCGTTCGCCGCGGCTCGATTGCTCGATGACCATCGGCACCAGACTGGCAACACCGCTCATTTTTCTTCTCCGATTTTCTATTATGCCGCGCGCAGAAGGCGCGGTGCGTTCGCGGCGATGGGCTTTCCAATTGCGCGCAAACCGAGCGAAAGACGGCAGCCGGCGCCTGCCATGGCGATGGCAGGCATGGCCTTGCGGGCAAAGCCGTCATGGACGACACGCAGATGCGTGCCGCCGGAAACGGTTCGGGCAAGTGTGAAGGTGACGGTACTGTCGAGCGGATCCTGCCTGGCTGCGTCGCCCGGCTGCTCCCGCCAGGAATAGCGCAGCAACTTCTCGGGTTCGGCGTCGAGGATTTCGCATTCGATCGGCGCGCCCGTCCCGGCGAAGGCAAAACGGTTGCCGATCTCGAGGCTGATGTCGTTCGGCATCATCCAGGCGGCCAGCAATTCCGGTACGGTCAGGGCCCGCCAGACCTTTTCCGGCGGCTCGGCAAGGTCGTACTCGAACTCGAGCGCATCCGCGGCGTCGATTTGGCCCTCGTTGGTCGTTGATCCCGCCTTCTTCATTGATCCATGTCCTTCAAAACCGCCTTCAGCCTTTCGATGCGTTCCGGCCAGAAAGTCCGGTAGCGTTCGATCCAGGAGAGCAAGGGAGCTAGCCCCTGCGGATCGGCGCGGTAATAGGCGTTGCGGCCGGCTCGCCGCTCGACCACCAGGCCTGCGCCACGCAGCACCGCCAGATGCTGCGACACCGCGGGCTGCGACACCGTCATACCGGTGCGCAATTCCGACACGCTCATCTCGCCTGCGGCCAGCCGCTCAAAGACGGCGCGGCGCGTCGGGTCGGCCAGTGCACGAAAAATCTCTGCTTCGATCATGTCAAAAGCATAAGTTAATACTTATTGATTTGGCAAGCACTGTTTTACGAGATTGTCGGAAGCCAGCGTCTCACCATTCCGGCAGGCCCATCGAACGTCGCCTCGAAAATCGGCGACGCAAGGACGGCGTGGATGTGAAGCGTTCCAGTGCCGGCGTTCTTGAACCCGTGTTTCCTGTTCGCGGGGACAACGAGAGACTGGCCCGATGTCACGACTGTATGCTCATCGTCGATCCACATCTCAGCCCTACCGGCGATAACGGTCAGCACTTCCTCCACGGGATGCCAATGCGTTGGGGCGCCGACCGTGGGCTCGACCCATTGCTCGAATATGCAAAGTTGCGATGCACCATTGCTGGCCGACACATGCATGCGTGTTTCCACACCTGCTCGCCATTGCTCGCGCTGCTGGTCCTCATGTGCGACAGACTTCATTTGATCGCCCCCGGTCAGATCCGATTTCATGGAAATTTCCGGCCGGGACACTACATCTTGCTGACAAACATTGACAGAACGTGATCTGCACCATAGAACGAACAGGGAACAAAAACCTTGTGGGTAAAGGCAGCCACGGCAAGCGGCTGACGCCTGCAGCCTGTAAGGTGCTGCGACAAAAAAATTTGTTTCGGATGAGCGCGGAGAAATATCATGGCGGGTAGCGTCAACAAGGTCATTTTGGTCGGCAACCTCGGCGCGGATCCCGAAATCCGTCGCCTCAACTCGGGCGAGCCGGTCGTCAACATTCGCATTGCGACGTCGGAAAGCTGGCGTGACAAGAATTCCGGCGAGCGCAAGGAAAAGACCGAATGGCACAACGTCGTCATCTTCAATGAGGGCATCGCCAAGGTGGCGGAGCAGTATTTGAAGAAGGGCATGAAGGTCTATGTCGAGGGCCAGTTGCAGACGCGCAAATGGCAGGACCAGACCGGCGCCGACAAGTACACGACGGAAGTCGTGCTGCAGAAATTCCGCGGTGAGCTGCAGATGCTCGACGCGCGCGGGCAGGGTGAAGGCGGCCAAGTCGGCGGCTATGCCGGTGGCGGCAGCAGCCGTGGTTCCGATTTCGGCCAGTCCAGCCCGAGCGAAGGCTTCAATCGCGGTGGTGGCGGTGCCAAGAGCGGCGGCGGTGGCGGTTCGTCGCGCGAACTGGACGACGAAATCCCGTTCTGATCGCAACAGCAGATGTTATTTTTGGCTTAAGTCAAACATTGCGCCCCGAGAGTCCCTCATGGACTTTCGGGGTTTTGCATTGTCGAACTGAACGCTGACATGGCGATCAACGAAATATGGCGAAGGACGAGTTCGATGAAAGCACGCGTAAAATGGGTCGAGGAACGCACTTTCGTCGGCGAGTCCGGTAGCGGCCACAAACTGGTGCTGGGAACCGCGCCCGGACCGGAAGGCAGGACGCCGGGACCGAGCCCGATGGAGCTGGTGCTGATCGGCACCGGCGGCTGTTCGGCCTATGATGTCGTGCACATCCTCGAAAAGGGGCGCGAGGCGGTCGAGGACTGCGTCGTCGAGCTCGAGGCCGACCGGGCGGAAACCGAACCCAGAGTGTTCACCCGCATTCATATGCATTTCGTCGTCAAGGGCAGGCAACTCTCCAGCGACAAGGTGAAACGCGCGATCGACCTTTCGATCGAAAAATATTGCTCGGCCTCCGCGATGCTTGCCAAGACCGCCACGATTACCCACGATTTCGAGGTCGTCGACACGACGGCGAGATAGAGCCGGCTTCGAGATTCTCGCCGCGTCAGCCTGTCAGCCCGCTATCAGCGCCTTGATGCCGTCGGCGACGAATTGCACGGCCAGTGCTGCCAGGATGACGCCGAGCAGGCGGGTCAGGATCGAGCGGCCGGTCTGGCCGAGGATGCGGTCTATGCGTTCCGACAGCACGAACACCAGATAGGTGATGGCAAGGCAGACGAAGATGATGCCGACCAGCGCCGCCTGCGCCGCGAAGCCTTGAAAGGAACCTGAGAGCAGCACAGTTGCCGAAATGGCGCCGGGACCCGCGATCAGCGGGATTGCCAGCGGGAAGGCGGCGATGTTGTGGATCATGTCCTTGGTGATGGCGACGTCGCCGATCTTCTCCTTGCGGTCCTGCCGGCGCTCGAACACCATTTCGAAGGCGATGAAGAACAGCAGGAAACCGCCGGCGACGCGGAAAGCCGGCAGCGTGATGCCGAACACCGACAGGATCGAGGCGCCTGCAACCGCAAACAGCGCCATCACCAGGAAACCGATGATCGAGGCGCGGACGGAAACCTGCTGGCGCTCCTCGCGGTTCATGCCGCGCGTCACGGCGAGGAACAGCGGCGCCAGGCCGGGCGGATCGATGGTCACGAGAATGGTGACGAACGCGTTGAACAGGCTGTCGAAACTCGGCATCTCTGACCCTCCCGCCGGGCCGTGCCCGTACCAGGATAATTGGTAGAGCAAAGCCCGTTCGGTGGGAACTGTTCGTGAGAAAGTGGTTGATGCCGGCGGGACAGCGGAGGGCGCAAAGGGTCGCGACGCTTTTATTCCGGGCTGCTGCATTCTTCGGCGATCAAACCGCTCGGCGCGCCAGGAACTCGACCTCCAGCCGCCATGTCGCGCCATTGTCGTGCGAGCGCTCGCCCAGCCATCGGAAGGCGTTTTCGGTGATGCGTGAAAAGCCCCAGCGTACTGAGCTGCCGGTGCCGTCGGTGCCCACTTGCACGATCGTGTCGCCCTCGGCGCGGCCGAGCTGGCGGCTGAAATACTGGTTGCGCGGGTCGCTCCAGAAGATGTGCCAGGCATCCGCGCCGGGATCATAGACGCGCAGCGTCGTGCCATAAAAAGTCCATTTGCCGAGCGAAGGCTGGGAACCAGTGTCCCGCGCGGGCAGGATCCAGACGTCCTGGATCGCCCGGCCTTCCAGCACCCAGCCGAAATGCACCTCGCCGCGCCCTGTCAGCACCGTTCCGTCCTCGAGGTGGCGCGAGGCGTCGAAAGTCCAGGCGCCGACGAAGCGGCCGTAAAGGCTCAGTTTTTCGGCAAGGCCTTCGATCGGTCCGGGGCTATGCAGGGCATCGGCAAACGAAGATTGATCGAACATGGTTGTGGCCTCTTCTTGTCAGGAGATTGGGAGGGAATAGGCGGTTACGGGGTTCTGGGCTTGGGAAAAATTGCTATATTTCGACCATGACGACGACCACGCATAGTCTCGCATCCGGAGCCGGTTGGCATGTGACGGATGTGATCTGCACGGCCGGCGCCGGCCGGCCGTTCGAGGAGGCGCATCAGGATTTCTGTGTGGCTGCAGTCACCAGCGGCACGTTCCGCTACCGCGCCCAACAAGGAACGGCGATGCTGGCGCCCGGCGCGCTCCTGCTCGGCAATCCCGGCACATGTTACGAATGCGGGCACGAGCATGGCGGCGGCGATCGTTGCCTCTCGTTCCATTTCAGGCCGTCCTACATGGAGCGGATCGCGGCTGGCGTGCCGGGCGCCAGGAAGCTGGCTTTCGAGGCGGCGCGCCTGCCGCCTTTGCCGGTCCTGGCGCCACTCCTGGCCGAGGCGGAAACCGCTCGCGAGATGGCCGACATCGACGCCTTCGAGGAACTTTCCCTGCGCATGGCCGGTGCTGCCGTAGCTACAGCCTCCGGCGCTACGCATGTCAGGCGCGCGCCGAGCCGCCGCGATCAAAAACGGGTTGCCGAAGCTGTGCGGCGCATCGAACTCGATGCAGACGGGCCGGTTTCCCTTTCAGCGCTTGCCGATGGGACGGCGACCAGTCCGTATCATTTCCTGCGCATCTTCCGGCAGGTGGCGGGCATGACCCCCTACCAATTCCTGCTCAAGACGCGATTGCACAGGGCCGCGGTGCGGCTACGCATGTCGGACGATACGGTTTCCGCGATCGCTTTCGGCGCTGGCTTCAGCGATCTGTCGACCTTCAATCGTCGTTTTCGGCGGATCATGGGGCAGACGCCAAGCCAGTATCGCAGCCGCCGTGGCGCATAGGTCGTTTCTGCTTGGTGAATCGGCCCGGTGCACCGCAAAGGCAGACGCGCAGGCTTTTGCGTCAAGGCGGCGAAAACCGCCTTGGCCATATCGTCGCAATCATCGGTATCCATTTGAAATTACCATCAAAAATGACACTGGAAAAGTGCCGTGAAGGTTGGAGTTTCGGGCTTGCTTCCTATATAAGCACCAAGTGATTCCTGATTAGATTGTGATCCGATTTGACCGACCAGAAGACACCGCGCGGCGCCGACGGCGGCCCCACCGGCATCGAGCCGATATCCATCGTCGAGGAGATGCAGCGCTCCTATCTCGATTACGCCATGAGCGTGATCGTCAGCCGTGCGCTGCCGGACGTGCGCGACGGCCTGAAGCCGGTGCATCGCCGCATTCTCTTCGCCGCCCATGAGAGCGGCTACCATTGGAACCGCAAATATGTGAAGTCGGCGCGTCCTGTCGCCGACGTGATGGGTAAATACCATCCGCATGGCGATGCTTCCATCTATGACGCCTTGGTGCGCATGGCGCAGGACTGGTCGTTGCGCGTTCCGTTGATCGACGGGCAGGGCAATTTCGGCTCCATCGACGGCGATCCGCCTGCGGCGATGCGCTACACGGAAGCGCGGCTGACCAAGGTCGCGCACGAGCTCCTGGAGGATATCGACAAGGATACGGTCGATTTCCAGGACACGTATGATGCTTCCGGCAGCGAACCGAAGGTTCTGCCGGCACGTTTTCCCAACCTTCTGGTCAATGGCTCGGGCGGCATCGCCGTCGGCATGGCGACCAACATCCCGCCGCACAATCTCGGTGAAGTCTGCAATGGCGCCATCGCCATCATCGACAATCCGGCGATCGACCTGCCGGCGCTGATGGAGATCATTCCTGGCCCTGATTTTCCGACCGGTGGCATCGTGCTTGGCCGTTCGGGCATCTACAGCGCCTATTCGACCGGCCGCGGCTCCATCGTCATGCGCGGGCGCGTCAACATCGAACAGCGCGGCAACGACCGCGAGTCCATCATCATCACCGAAGTTCCCTACCAGGTGAACAAGTCGTCGATGATCGAGAAGATGGCTGAGCTGGTGCGCGACAAGCGCATCGAGGGCATTTCCGATATCCGCGACGAGAGCGACCGCCAGGGCTACCGGGTCGTCATCGAGCTGAAGCGCGACGCCGTTGCCGACGTCATCCTCAATCAGCTCTACCGCTTCACGCCGCTGCAGACCTCTTTCGGCGCCAATATGGTGGCGCTGAATGGCGGCAAGCCGGAAGTGATGAACCTGACCGATATGCTGAAGGCTTTCGTCGCCTTCCGCGAGGAGGTGATCACAAGGCGGACGAAGTTCCTGCTGCGCAAGGCGCGCGATCGCGCCCATGTGCTGGTCGGTCTCGCTATCGCAGTCGCCAACATCGACGAAGTCATCAAGCTGATCCGCACCGCGCCGGATCCGCAGACGGCGCGTGAGCAGTTGATGGAGCGGCGCTGGCCCTCTGGCGACGTGGAATCTCTGATCCTCCTGATCGATGACCCACGCCACCGGATCAACGAGGACGGTACCTACAATCTGTCCGAGGAGCAGGCGCGCGCCATCCTCGAGCTGCGCCTGCAGCGCCTGACCGCGCTCGGCCGCGACGAGATCGCCGACGAGTTGAACACGATCGGCGCCGAGATCATCGATTATCTGGACATTTTGTCTTCCCGCGCACGCGTCCAGCAGATCGTCAAGGACGAGCTTGCCGCCGTGCGCGACGAGTTCGGCACGCCGCGCCGCACCGAGCTTACCGACGGCGGTTCGGACATGGAAGACGAGGATCTGATCCAGCGCGAAGACATGGTCGTGACGGTGAGCCATTCCGGCTACATCAAGCGCGTGCCGCTGTCGCTCTACCGGGCACAGCGCCGCGGCGGCAAAGGCCGCTCCGGCATGTCGACCAAGGAAGAGGATTTCGTCACCCGGCTGTTCGTCGCCAACACCCATACGCCGGTGCTGTTCTTCTCCTCGCGCGGCATCGTCTACAAGGAAAAGGTCTGGCGGCTGCCGATCGGCAATCCGCAGTCACGCGGCAAGGCGCTGATCAACATGCTGCCGCTGGAGCAGGGCGAGCGCATCACCACCATCATGCCGCTGCCCGAGGACGAGGCCAGCTGGGGCGAACTCTACGTCATGTTCGCCACCACGCGCGGCACCGTGCGCCGCAACGATCTATCCGACTTCGTCCAGGTCAACCGCAACGGCAAGATCGCCATGAAGCTGGAGGAAGAAGGCGACGAGATCCTCGGCGTCGAAACCTGCACCGACAAGGACGACGTGCTGCTGACCGCCAGTTCCGGCCAGTGCATACGCTTCTCCGTCGGCGACGTGCGCGTCTTCCAGAGCCGCAATTCGGTCGGTGTGCGCGGCATAACCATGGCCGAGACCGACCGCATCATCTCGATGTCGGTGATCGAGCATGTCGATGCTTCGCCGGCGGAACGCGCCGCTTACCTGAAGCGCGCGGCGGCGGAGCGGCGGCTTGCCACGGAAACGGCCGGAGAAGAGGAAGAGATCGCGCTGACCAATGAGGAGATCGGCGAGGAGACAGAGCTTTCCGACAGCCGATACGAAGAACTCAAGGCGCACGAACAGTACGTGCTGACGGTGACCGAATTCGGCTACGGCAAGCGTTCGTCGTCCTATGATTTCCGGCTGACCGGACGCGGCGGCAAGGGCATCCGCGCCACCGACGTGTCGAAGGCGGCCGAGATTGGCAGGCTGGTGGCGACCTTCCCGGTCGGCAATGACGACCAGATCATGCTGGTGTCGGACGGCGGCACCGTCATCCGGGTGCCGGTCAACGGCATTCGTTTCGCCAGCCGCGCCACCAAGGGCGTGACCATCTTCAACACGGCTGAAGGCGAAAAGGTGGTTTCGGTCGAGCGGATCTCTGAACCGCAAGCGGACGAAGAAAGCGAAGAAACCGTCGAGGGCGGTGCCGATGCCGCTGCGGCGTCTGACGCCGGTCCGGAGGGGGCGGACTAAGTCCGGCACCAGGTTTTGACATGGCAACGCCGGCCAGCTGGCCGGCGCGGCAGCAAGTTCAGGCTTTATCAGTAGTGGCGATATGGCTTACGCGGGCCGAAGCCTTCGAAGCGCTTGGTGTTTGCCTTGACGCGGATGCGTTGTGCCTCCTGATGCAGCCCAAATACGGTGGCGATCAGCATGGCGACGGTCATTGCGGTGGCGAGCATGTAGATCAGCATGTGCGTGTTCTCCTGCGCCTAACAACGGATAGATGGGATTTTGGTTTCATCTAATTAAGGTGCAACCTAGTGAACGCTGCGTGAAGGCTTCGTGATCAGCGTGTTCATCTGTCGTTCATGTGCCGGAAAAGGTTCACGGCCGGCGCGCCGATCGGATTTGCCTTTGCGAGAGAGGCTCGCTAGAGCCTCTTCCATCTTGGTGGACGGAAGATGGAACAGGCTCTAGCTTTCATTTGAGCATGATCTCTAGGACAAACGAAAAACCGTTTGTCCGCAAAAACCGGTTTCCACTTTTTGGGATCATGCATTAGAAGCACCTGCCATGACCGAACGCATCGCCCTCTATGCCGGCTCCTTCGACCCGCTGACCAACGGCCATCTCGATGTGCTGAAGGCTTCGCTGGCCGTGGCCGACATCGTCTATGCGGCGATCGGCATCCATCCGGGCAAGCAGCCGCTGTTTTCCTTCGAGGAGCGGGTGAAGCTGATCGAGACCGCGGCGAAGGCGGAATTCGGCAGCGATGGTGCCCGTATCAAGGTCGTCGCTTTCGACGGGCTGGTCATCGACGCCGCCAGGAAGCACGGCGCCTCGATCATGATCCGCGGCCTGCGCGACGGCACCGACCTCGACTATGAGATGCAGATGGCCGGCATGAACGAGACTATGGCACCTGAGTTGCAGACGGTTTTTCTGCCCGCCAGCCCGTCCGTGCGCACCATTACCGCCACACTTGTCCGCCAGATTGCCTCTATGGGAGGCAACATCCGCCCCTTCGTGCCGGCGGCGGTTGCCGGTGCGCTCACCGCCAAATTCGCGAAATAAGATTCCGGAGATAGATATGCAGCTGAAAAAGCTCGCCTCGTTCCTCGTTGTGCTTGCCGGCCTTGTGACCGCATCGGTCTCGGCCTTCGCCGCCGACCCGGAAAACACCATGGTCATCACGCTGAAGGACGGAGACGTCACCATTGCGCTTCGGCCCGATCTGGCGCCAAAGCATGTCGAGCAGATCAAGAAGCTGGTGCGCCAAGGCGCCTATGACAACGTCGCCTTCCACCGCGTCATAGACGGCTTCATGGCGCAGACCGGCGACGTCAAGTTCGGCAATATGAAAAAGGGTTTCAGCGCCGAGGCCGTCGGCACCGGCGGTTCCGACCTGCCCGACCTGCCGGCCGAATTCTCGCAGACCGAACATTACAAGCGCGGCGTGGTCGGCATGGCCCGCTCGCAGGACCCCAATTCGGCCAATTCGCAGTTCTTCATCATGTTCGCTCCGGCACCGCCGCTCGACGGCCAGTACACCATCGTCGGCAATGTCGTCAGCGGCATGGAACTGGTGGATCACGTCAAGAAGGGCGACCAGGCGGACAACGGCACGGTCTCCGACCCCGACCGGATGATCAAGGTGCGCATCGCCGCAGACAAGTAAAATTGTCAAATAACTCTGTTTTCTCAAAAGGATATCTGACATGGCCGAAATCAAGGACCGCGAGAACGCGCTCATCATGGAAACGACCAAGGGCACGGTCGTCATCGAACTTTTCCCCGACTTGGCGCCGGGCCACGTCTCCCGCATCAAGGAACTGGCTAGGGAAGGCGCCTATGACGGCGTGGTCTTCCACCGCGTCATCGAAGGCTTCATGGCCCAGACCGGCGACGTCAAGTTCGGCAATTCGAGCAAGCCTTCCTTCGCGCCGTCCCGTGCGGGCATGGGCGGCTCTGAGAAGCCGGACCTGAAGGCCGAATTTTCCAACGCCAACCATGGCCGCGGCACCTGCTCGATGGCCCGTTCGCAGAACCCGAACTCGGCCAATTCGCAGTTCTTCATCTGCTTCGACGACGCCGCCTTCCTCAACCGCCAGTACACGGTCTGGGGCCAGGTCATCGAAGGCATGGACAATGTCGACAAGATCAAGCGCGGCGAGCCGGTGCAGGATCCCGACAAGATCGTGTCGCTGAAGGTCGCGGCCGACGTCAAGTAAGGGCAAACGACAATGATGGGCGTCGTCTGGTCGCTTCTCGGCATCCTGTCCGGCGCCTTCATTGCCATTCAGGCGCCGATCAATTCGCAGCTGGCGCGCGGCCTGGGTCTCCCGGTCGCGGCGGCTGCGTTTTCGTTCTTGTCGGGCGCGATCGTGCTCGGCATTATCTCCGTTACGGTGGTGAAGCTGCAAGGCATCTCGCTCGACTGGAAAGCGCCGGCGCCCTGGCTGTTCGTGGCCGGCGGCATGCTCGGCGGTTTCTATGTCACGCTGTCGACGATCCTGACGCCACGCATAGGTGCTGCCGCGCTGATGGCGTTTCTGGTCGCCGGCCAGTTGCTGGCCGGCATGCTCATCGACCGCGTCGGCTTCCCCGGCGTCGCGGTGCGTGAAATCTCGCTGGGACGCGTTGCCGGCGCGGTGCTGCTCTTGGCCGGAGCGCTGCTCGTCCGGCTCTACTGATGCGCGTCGATCTCTTTGACTTCGAGCTGCCGGAGGAGCGCATCGCGCTCCGCCCGGCGCAGCCGCGTGACAGCGCCAAGATGCTTCTGGTCAAGCCCGGCGAAGAGCTCGAGGACCGGACGGTTGGCGACCTGCCGTCCTTGCTCAGTGCCGGCGACGTGCTGGTGTTCAACGACACCAAGGTCATTCCGGCGCAGCTCAAAGGCATAAGGCGGCGGGGCGAGGCGACGGCGCAGGTCGAAGCCACGCTGCATATGCGCATGGCGCCGGACCGCTGGCTGGCCTTCATGCGGCCGGGCAAGCGCATTGCCGCCGGCGACCGCATCCATTTCGGCCATGACGGCAATTCCTGTTTCCTCGGCCAGCTCGACGCCACGGTGATCGAGAAAGGCGAGGGCGGCGAGGCGCTGCTTGGCTTCGACCTGTCGGGGCCGTTCCTCGACGAGGCGCTGCACGCGGTAGGCCATATTCCGCTGCCACCCTATATCGCCTCGAAACGCGACGATGACGAACGCGACCGGGCCGATTACCAGACCATCTATGCAAGCGAGGAGGGCGCCGTCGCGGCTCCGACAGCGGGCCTGCATTTCACGCCGGAGCTTTTTGCAGCGCTTGACGCCAAAGGCGTCGAACGCCGCTTCGTCACCTTGCATGTCGGCGCCGGTACGTTCCTGCCGGTCAAGGCGGACGACACCGCCGACCACAAGATGCATGCCGAGACCGGGTCGGTCAGCGAAGCCACTGCGGACGCCCTGAATGCCGCAAGAGCAAGGGGCGGGCGCATCGTTGCTGTCGGCACGACCTCGCTGCGTCTGCTGGAGAGTGCGGCGCGTGAGGACGGTACTCTGGCTGCGTGGTCCGGCCCGACCGATATCTTCATCACGCCCGGCTACCGTTTTCGCACCGCCGACATGCTGATGACCAATTTCCATCTGCCGCGCTCGACGCTGTTCATGCTGGTTTCGGCCTTCAGCGGCCTCGACACGATGCGCGCGGCCTATGCGCATGCGATCGCGAACCGTTACAGGTTCTACTCCTATGGAGACGCAAGCCTGCTTTTCCGAGCGGAGACGAGCGATGGACGATGATCTGCAAGCCTTTGACCGCGATGCGCTGATCGCGGAAGTGAAAAAACTGCGCGCCGGCATTCGCCAGCACCGCGATTCCACCGGCCATGAATTGTGCTGGCATCACCCCGATCTGTGGGACCTGCTGCCGGAAAAAACCGAACCATCGATCGCCGTGCCGCCCTGGCCAAAATTCATGCGCGGCTGCATCCACTACCGCCAGTCGCTCGACAAGCAGGCGCCGGACGCCCCGGTCCACGACAAGGAATTCAATGGCTAAGCAGTTCAGCTTCAAGGTTTTGGCAATCGACGGCAAGGCGCGGCGCGGCGTGATCGACATGCCGCGCGGCGAAATCCGCACGCCGGCCTTCATGCCGGTCGGCACCGGCGGTACCGTCAAGACGATGTATATGGACCAGGTGCGCGGCGTCGGCGCCGACATCATCCTTGGCAACACCTACCATCTGATGCTGCGGCCAGGCGCCGAGCGTGTGGCGCGGCTCGGCGGCTTGCATGAATTCGCCCGCTGGCCGCATCCGATCCTGACCGACAGTGGCGGTTTCCAGGTAATGTCGCTGTCGAAGCTGAGAAAGCTGACCGAAAAGGGCGTCACCTTCCGCTCGCATATCGATGGCGCCGCCTACGAGATGTCGCCGGAGCGGTCCATCGAGATTCAGGGGCTGCTCGATTCCGATATCCAGATGCAGCTCGACGAATGCACGGCGCTGCCGGCCGAAATGAAGGAGATCGAGCGCGCCATGGAGCTGTCGCTGCGCTGGGCCGAGCGCTGCAAGACGGCGTTCGGCGACCAGCCGGGCAAGGCGATGTTCGGCATCGTGCAAGGCGGCGACAACGCAGCGCTGCGGGTGCGTTCGGCGCAGGCGCTGAGCGCGATGGAGTTGAAGGGCTATGCGGTCGGCGGCCTGGCCGTCGGCGAACCGCAAGCGGTGATGCTCGAGATGCTCGACATCACCTGTCCGGAGCTGCCTGATAACAAGCCGCGCTATCTGATGGGCGTCGGCACGCCTGACGATATCCTGAAATCGGTGGCGCGCGGCATCGACATGTTCGACTGCGTGATGCCGACACGGGCCGGCCGCCACGGCCTTGCTTATACAAGGCGCGGCAAGGTCAATCTGCGCAACGCCCGCCATGCTGACGATCCGCGGCCGCTCGACGAGGAAAGCGACTGCCCGGCCGCCCGGGACTACTCACGCGCCTATCTGCATCATCTGGTGCGCTCGCAGGAAGCGCTCGGCGCCATGCTTTTGACGTGGAACAACCTGTCCTACTACCAGAAACTGATGCAGGACATCCGCGCTGCGATCGAGGCTGGCACCTTCGAGGCGCGCGGCGCCGAAATCACCGAGGGCTGGGCGAGGGGCGATATCCCGTTGCTGTAAGGCCTCAAGTGCTGAGCGAATTCGAGGCGCGCAGGCTGCAGCCGGTGATCTGGAACGTGCCGTCGGGCTGCTGCTGCAGCGTATAGACCGCCTCGTAATCCTTGCCATCGGGGCCGACGATCAGCACCTGCTGGACGATCGAACCCGGACCGGTCTCCTCGACCTTGCCGAAGGAATAAGTCTGCGGCTTGCGCACCGGCGGATAGCCGTTGGTCACCATGTTCATGAAGGCATCGACGGTCGGGAAGATCCGCTTCACATTCGGGGCGGCGAAGCTGTAGGCGGTGGCGCCGTCATTGGCGATGAGGGCCTTTAGCTGACCGTCGATGACGGACTGGCCTGCCTTGATCTCGGCATCGCCGGCCAATGCCGACGACACCCAGAGGAATGGAACGACTGCGAATGCGAAAAAGGCGCGGCGCATGGCCTGTCTCCGTTGTCCCGCGAAACATCTTCCCTTGAAATGGTGCTGTCCGAAGACGCATCATAACATACGCTTGGCAGCGCATCGCGGTTTCAGCGATCGCGAATAATCGGTGGCGCTCGGCGGCAGGTTGCATGCTGGCGGAGAGCTGCGGCAGGTCGCAGCCCAGGCCTGGGCCGGCAGAGTACGGATTCCAGCGCTTGAAAGCCCGCCTCCAGTCTGCCAGAAGGGCCGCTGGACTTGGACGTTTAGCGGGACGAAGCCATGAAGGCGTTTTTCGTGCAGATCAAATGCGAGCTCGGCAAATCCTATGAGGTTGCCAGCGCGCTTGCCGATGCCGAGATCGCCTCGGAAATCTACTCCACCGCCGGCAACTACGATCTGCTCGCCAAATTCTATGTCGACGACGAGGAAGACGTCGGCCATTTCGTCAACGAAAAGGTGCAGATTCTCCCCGGCATCAAGGACACGTTCACCGTCGTCACGTTCCGTGCTTTCTAGCCGGTAAACGCATTTGCCCGGGCACGAGGCAAAGGCTGATCAAGGTCATATTTCAGCTGCCTCAATTTTAGGCAGGCGCAACATACTGATCGCCCGTATCTCCCAAATCACCGATTGCGCTTGATTTTCTCCGGCGACGCCAGTGAAATGGCGTCACAGGGGAGTATGCGATTGGCAGCGTTCGATGAAATGCTTCCGGAAGTCTCCGGATTGAGAAGACCGTATTCGGCGTATGATCGCTGGCTGAAGGAGCAGGATCCAGCTAGGCTGACCGAGAAGATGCAGGACGCTGAGCGCGTCTTCCGCAAGACCGGCATCACCTTCGCCGTCTATGGTGAGCAAGAAGCCTCCGAGCGGCTGATCCCGTTCGACATCGTTCCCCGCATCATTTCAGGCAATGAATGGCGGCGCCTCACGCAGGGCATCGAGCAGCGCGTGCAGGCGCTGAACGCCTTCCTCGACGACATCTATCATCGCCAGGAAATCCTGCGGGCAGGGCGCGTCCCCAGGGAATTGATCGCCAGGAATGAGGCATTCCTGCCGGAGATGATCGGGGTCAGGCCGCCGGCCGGCGTCTATACCCACATCATCGGCGTCGACATCGTCCGCATCTCGGAGGACGAGTTCTACGTGCTGGAGGACAATGCGCGCACGCCGTCCGGCGTCTCCTACATGCTGGAGAACCGCGAGACGATGATGCAGCTGTTCCCCGAGCTGTTCCAGAAGATCAAGGTGCGGCCGGTGGAAAACTACCCGCAGCTTCTGCGCCAGTCGCTGGCGGCGGTGCGGCCGCAAAGCACCAAAGGTGCGCCGACCATTGCGGTGCTGACGCCCGGCAGCTTCAACTCCGCCTATTTCGAACACGCCTTCCTTGCCGACCAGATGGGCGTGCAGTTGGTCGAAGGCCAGGACCTGCGCGTGGTCGACGGCCATGTCGCGATGCGCACGACGGAAGGCTACAAGCAGATCGATGTGCTCTACCGCCGCGTCGATGATTCTTTCCTGGACCCGTTGACGTTCCGTCCGGATTCCGCACTTGGCATACCCGGCATCATGGATGTCTATCGCGCCGGCAACATCACCATCGCCAATGCGCCGGGCACCGGCATAGCCGACGACAAGGCGATCTATTCCTACATGCCCGAGATCATCGAGTTCTACACCGGTCGCAAGGCAATCCTGGGCAACATTCCGACCTGGCGCTGCTCGGAGCCCGACAGCCTGAAATACGTGCTCGAACACATCGACGAGCTGGTGATCAAGGAAGTGCACGGTTCCGGCGGCTACGGCATGCTGGTCGGGCCTGCGGCAACCAAGAAGGAATGCGAGACCTTCGCCAAGAAGTTGGCGGCCAAGCCATCGAATTATATTGCCCAGCCGACGCTGGCGCTGTCGACATGCCCGATCCTGACGGAAAAAGGGCTGGCGCCGCGCCACGTCGATCTCAGGCCCTATGTGCTGGTCTCCGACCGCATCCAGATCGTGCCTGGGGGCCTCACACGCGTCGCGTTGAAGGAAGGTTCGCTGGTTGTGAACTCGTCGCAGGGCGGCGGGACGAAAGATACTTGGGTGTTGGATGATTGAGACGAGTGAGTAGGGAATAGTCAGTAGTCAGTAGCGGAAATAGAGGGACAGGAAATGCCATATTTCATTGAGATTCAATTGCTTAATATTCACTGCTCACTATTCGCTACTCACTAGCCCGAAGGGCCACTTCATGCTTTTAGGCCGCACCGCAAACGGGCTCTATTGGATGAACCGCTATATCGAGCGGGCGGAAAACATGGCGCGCTTGGTCGATGCCGGCCTGCGCATGGCGCTGACCCGCACCCAAAGCGCCTCGGAAGAGTGGAATTCGGTGCTGCTCAGCGCTGGTTCCGACGTCACCTTCAGCCAGAAATATTCCGACTATACCGCCGCCAATGTCGCCGACTTCCTGTTGCGCGACACGTCGAACCCATCGAGCGCGATGTCGTCCATCGAGACAGCCCGCAACAATGCCCGCATGGTGCGCACCGCGCTGACGCGCGAGACCTGGGAAAGCATCAACGAAGCCTGGATGGCGCTGAAGCGGATGCTGGCCAAGCCGATCGACGAGCGCGACCTGCCAAGCGTGCTCGACGCCATCAAGCGCGAGACGGCGCTGATCCGCGGCTCGTTCTACGGCACCATGCTGCGCAACGAGATCTTCGACTTCTCGCAACTCGGCACTTACGTCGAGCGCGCCGACAACACGGCGCGCATCCTCGACGTGAAATATTATGTGCTGCTGCCGTCGATCTCCTGGGTTGGCTCGACGCTCGACAATTATCAGTGGGAATCGATCCTGCGTTCGGTCTCGGCGCATCGCTCCTATCGCTGGGTCTACGATGCTGATTACAAGCCGACCAACATTGCCGACTATCTGATCCTCAATGTCCGCATGCCGCGTTCGCTGATGTTCTGCTATCGCTTCCTGTCGGAGCATCTGAAATTCCTCGGCGACGATTACGGCGAGCGCCATGCCTGCCACGCAACGGCCGAGAAGACGCAGACAATGCTGAGAGCCGGGTCGATCAAGGATATCTTCGATACCGGGCTGCATGAATTCCTGGCCAATTTCATTCGCGACAACACCAAGCTGGGCGACGAAATCGCACAAGATTATCGGTTCAATTGAGCATGGTCCCGAAAGGTGGAGCCGGTTTTCTTAGACAAACGGAAGCCGTTTGTCCGGAGATCGCGCTCACAAACGGAATAGAAGCATGCGGCTGAAGATTACCCACCGAACTGAGTACCGTTACGATACGCCGGTGCACTATCTGTTGCAGCGGCTGCGGCTGCTTCCGGTCAGCGGGTCGACGCAGACCGTTCTGTCCTGGGCTCTGGCGATCGAAGGCGCGCGCGAAGAGGTCCGCTTTGTCGACCATTTCGGCAACGACACAAGGCTGTTGAGCGTCGAGGGCGAGCGCGACTTCATCACGGTGGAGGCCTCGGGCGAAGTGGTGACGCGCGACACCGCGGGTGTCTCGGGGCCACACCAGGGCTTTACGCCGCTCTGGCTGTACAGCCATGAGACGCCATTGACGACGATCGGCAGCGGTATCCGCGAACTCGCCGCATCGGTTGGCAAGGGCAGCGACATCGAAAGGCTGCACCGGCTAATGGCTGTCATCGGGGAGCGCGTTGTCTACACGCCCGGCACCACCAATGCGACGACGCCGGCGGAGGAAGCCTTGGCGCTCAAGACCGGGGTCTGCCAGGATCATACCCATATCTTTGCCGCCGCCGCCCGCGCCATGGGCTTTCCGGCCCGCTATGTCAGCGGCTATCTGATGCTGGATGCGACGGTCGAGCAGGCCGCAAGCCATGCCTGGGCCGAAGCGCATGTTTCTGGACTCGGCTGGGTTGCCTTCGATGCCGCCAATGGCATCTCGCCCGACGAGCGTTATGTAAAGGTGGCGACGGGCCGCGATTACCGCGACGCGACGCCGGTGTCGGGAATTCGGCTGGGACAGGCGGAAGAACAGCTTGCGGTCACCGTTACGGTGGAGCAGTAATCCTCCGCAAGATTGCTGCCGAGCGATCCATGGTTTCAAGGAACCCCGAACCGCTCTATCCCTTTGTTTTAACGCAATTCCGGACGGAAAACCGCTTCACACTTTTCCTGGAATTGCTCTAGAAGAGATTCCATGACCTATTGCGTTGGCCTGAAGATCGATCGCGGGCTCGTGTTCATGTCCGACACGCGCACCAATGCAGGCATGGATTCCATCTCCACCTTTCGCAAGATGCATGTCTGGGAAGAGCCGGGCGAACGCGTCATCGTTTTGATGTCGGCGGGCAATCTGGCGACGACGCAGGCCGTGGTCAGCCTGCTCGACGAGCGCACCAAGGCAATCTCCGAAAGACATTCCACACTGCTCGAAACGCCGTCGATGTACCAAACGGTCCGCATTGTTGGCGACACGGTCAAGGAGGTCATCGCCAATTCGTCACCCGCTGGCGAGAAGGCGGATTCCTATTTCAATGCGTCCTTCATCCTCGGCGGTCAGATCAAGGGCAGCGAGCCGCGCCTGTTCATGATCTATCCCGAAGGCAATTTCATCGAATCGACCGATGACACGCCGTTCTTCCAGATAGGCGAGACCAAATACGGCAAGCCGATCATCATCCGCGCCTACGAAAAGACGATGAGCCTCGCCGAGACGGTGAAGCTGCTTTTGGTGTCGTTCGATTCGACGTTGAAGTCGAACCTGTCTGTCGGCTTGCCGCTCGACCTGCTCTTCCTGGAGAAGGACGCTTTCAAGGTCGGATTGAAGAAGCGGATCGGCCAGGACGACCAGTATTACCGCACGATCTCCGATGGCTGGTCGAATGCGCTGAAGACGGCTTTTGCCAGCCTGCCGGATTTCCCGGGCTGAGGCGTGCGGCATCTCTTGCTGGTTGCATATATTTCACGCGTTAATTAATAAGAGACCAACCGCGACGGATGGTAGCGATGGATCATGTCGGGAGGACAGGATGAACAATGATGATTTCCGGCAATGGTCGCGGCGGGCCGCCGACTGGGGCGCTGACTATCGCAACAATCTGCGCGACCGCCCCGTGCGGCCACTGGTAGAACCCGGCGCCATTTCTAGAAGCATCGAGGTTTCGCCGCCCGAAGACGCCGAACCGATGGACCGGATCTTCGCCGATTTCGAAGAGAAGATCCTGCCGGGAATGACGCATTGGCAGCATCCGCGCTTCTTCGCCTATTTCCCGGCCAATGCGGCGCCGGTTTCGGTGGTGGCGGAATATCTTGTTTCGGCGATGGCCGCGCAATGCATGCTGTGGCAGACGTCGCCGGCGGCGACCGAACTCGAAACGCGCACCGTCGACTGGATGCGCCAGGCGCTCGGTCTGCCGGAAGGCTTCTCGGGCGTAATCCAGGATTCAGCCTCATCGGCGACGTTGGCCGCGGTGCTGACCATGCGCGAACGGGCACTCGACTGGCAAGGCAACAAACAGGGCCTGGCAGGGCAGGCGCGGCTGCGCATCTACTCCTCCGACCAGGTGCACACGTCGATCGACCGGGCGATCTGGGTGTCCGGCATCGGCGAGGACAATCTCGTGCGCATTCCCGTCAGCGGCCGCTTTCGCGCCATGGACACGGCCGCGCTCGAGGCGGCAATCGTCGCCGACCGGGAAGCCGGCATGCTGCCGGCGGGCATCATCGCTTGCGTCGGCGGCACCAGCACTGGCGGCACCGACGACATTGCTGCGGTTGCCGAGGTGGCACGGCGGCATGGGCTTTATCTCCATGTCGATGCCGCCTGGGCGGGATCGGCGATGATCTGTCCGGAATATCGGCATTTCTGGACAGGCGTCGAAGGCGCCGATTCGATCGTTTTCAATCCGCACAAATGGCTGGGCGCTCAGTTCGACTGCTCGATCCAGTTCCTGCGCGACCCTGAAAGCCATGTCAGGACGCTGGCCATCAAGCCGGATTATCTGAAGACGCACGGTCATGACGGCATCATCAACTATTCCGAATGGTCGGTACCGCTCGGCAGGCGATTTCGCGCGTTGAAATTATGGTTCCTGCTGCGCGCCCATGGCCTGGAACGCCTGCGCACGATGATCCGCAATCATGTCGCGTGGAGCGAAGGGCTGGCGGCGCGGCTGGCAAGGGAGCCGGATTTCCAGATCGTCAGCGAACCGATGCTGTCGTTGTTCTCGTTCCGGCACAAGACCGCAACCGACGGGGACGAGCACAATCTGCGCCTTGTCAATGCGATCAACGACGATGGCCGCATCTACCTGACGCAGACGAAGGTTGATGGACTGATCGCAATCCGGTTCCAGGTCGGACAGTTCGAGGCGACCGCCGCCGATGTCGAAACGGCTTTTGTGGTGATTACTGAAATCGCACGTGGCCTGGGTCGCTGATTTCGTTAGCCGGCTTATGCCTTTTCATCGGTTTCGTTTTCGACTATAGACAAGAAAAACGAAAACGGGAGGTTGCCCATGTATCTGTCGCCGCGCCATGCCGAGATTATCCAGATGGCCAAGGATCACGGCCGCGTGCTGGTCGATGATCTGGCCAACCACTTCAATGTGACGCCGCAGACCATCCGCAAGGACCTCAACGATTTGTGCGATCAGCGGCTGCTCTCGCGCATCCATGGCGGCGCGCTGTACCCCTCCGGCATCGAGAACATGGAGTATGAGGCGAGACGCAAGATTGCCGCCGACGAGAAGGAGGCGATCGGCCGTGCGGCAGCCAGGCTGATCCCCGACAACGCCTCGCTGTTCATCAACATCGGCACCACGACCGAGTCGGTCAGCAAGGCGTTGCTCGATCACAACGGTCTCATGGTCATCACCAATAACATCAATGTTGCCAATAGGATGCGGATATATCCGTCGATCGAAGTGGTGATCGCCGGTGGTGTCGTGCGCGGTTCCGATGGCGGTGTGGTCGGCGAGGCGGCGGTCGATTTCATCAGGCAGTTCAAGGTCGATTACGCGGTGATCGGCGCATCCGCCATCGACCATGACGGGGCCTTGCTCGACTTCGATTTTCGCGAGGTCAAGGTGGCGCAGGCGATCATCGCCAATGCAAGGCATGTCATCCTGGTTTCCGACCAGACCAAATTCGAGCGAACCGCACCGGTGCGCATCGGCCATCTGTCGCAGGTCAACACCTTCATCACCGACCGCTGCGATATCCCCTCGGTGCGCAAGATCTGCCAGGAGGCCGAGGTTCAGCTGATCGAGACGTCGCTCGCCTAGGCGGTTTTCAGCTGATATCACGCGCCCGTGATATTTCGTTTGACATTCGTTATCATTTCGAAATAATTCCGACACGGTTTCGTAAAAGCCCAAAAATGGTGCAATGCGAAATCGCTGGAGGAATTTGTGGACGCATCTCCGATCCGTGACATTTTCGTCATAGGCGGCGGCATCAATGGCTGCGGTATAGCCCGCGACGCCGTCGGGCGTGGCTTTTCCGTCTTTCTCGCCGAGATGAACGACCTCGCCAGCGGGACTTCCTCGGGCTCGACCAAATTGATCCATGGCGGCCTGCGCTACCTCGAATTCTACGAATTCCGCCTGGTGCGCGAAGCGCTGATGGAGCGCGAGGTTCTGTGGAAGAACGCGCCGCACATCATCTGGCCGATGCGCTTCGTGCTGCCCTATGCCAAGGGCCTGCGCCCGGCCTGGCTGATCAGGCTCGGTCTCTTCCTCTACGACCACATTGGCGGGCGCAAATTGCTGCCGGCGACCCGGACGCTGGACATGGCCAGGGATCCGGCCGGCAAGCCTTTGAAGCCGCTATTCAAGAAGGCCTTCGAATATTCGGATGGCTGGGTCAATGATGCGCGGCTGGTGGCGCTGAATGCACGTGATGCGGCCGACCGCGGCGCAACGGTCCGCACCCGCACGAAAGTGACCGGCGCGCGCCGCGAAAACGGCTTGTGGACGGTCCAGGTCGAGGATCTGCAGACCGGCGAGACCGAGGAGATCAAGGCGCGCCTGCTGGTCAATGCCGCCGGCCCCTGGGTCGATCATGTGCTTTCCGGCGTCGTCGGCCTCAACGATGTGCACAATGTCCGCCTCGTGCAGGGCAGCCACATCGTCATCGCCAGGAAGTTCGACGATCCGCGCGCCTATTTCTTCCAGAACAGGGATGGTCGAATCATCTTCGCCATTCCCTACGAGGAAGAGTTCACCCTGATCGGCACCACGGACCAGGATTATCCCGGTGATCCGCATGACGTGAGGATCAGCGACACCGAGATCGACTATCTCTGCGCCGCAGCAAGCGAATATTTCGCTGAAGCCGTCAAGCGCTCGGACATCGTCTGGACCTATTCCGCCGTCCGTCCGCTCTATGATGACGGAGCCTCCAAGGCGCAGGAAGCGACGCGCGACTATGTGCTCAAGGCCGATGGCGGCGAGGGTGCCGCCCCGATCGTCAACGCCTTCGGCGGCAAGATCACCACCTATCGCCGGCTGTCGGAATCGATGCTGGAAAAGATCGAGGGTTTTCTGGGTAAACGCGGCAAGCCGTGGACGGCAAACGCGCCGTTGCCGGGCGGCGATTTCCCGGCCACCGGTTTCGATGCCGAAGTGGCGAAACTGAAGACTGCCTATCCGTTCCTCGACGCGCGCCTGGCTCGCCGGCTGACCCGGCTCTATGGCACCCGCGCAAGGATGCTGCTGGGGCTGGCCAAATCGAACGTCGATCTCGGCCGCAACTTCGGCGCCGATCTCTACGAGGCCGAGGTGCGCTATCTCGTTCAAAACGAATGGGCCGTCACATCGGAAGATGTATTGTGGCGCCGTACCAAGCGCGGTCTGCATCTCAGCCGCGAGCAGGTGGCGGCTCTCGATGAATTCATGCACGGCATAAGCCGGCGCCATGTCGCGGCTGCCGAATGAAGAGGGGTTTGAGCTGATGCGGAAGGCCTGGGAGGAGGCGTCATGCTGGAACTGAGAAACGTCACCAAGACGGTCGGTGCTGTCGCGCATATAAGCGATGTGTCGCTGACGCTCCAGCACGGCTCGCTCAATGTCCTGCTCGGACCGACGCTTTCGGGCAAGACCAGCCTGATGCGGCTGATGGCCGGCCTCGACGTGCCAACCTCCGGTTCGATCTGGTTCGACGGCCAGAATGTCACCGGCGTGCCGGTGCAGAAGCGCAAGATCGCCATGGTCTACCAGCAGTTCATCAACTATCCGGCGATGACCGTCTACGAGAACATCGCCTCGCCGCTCAGGGTGGCGGGAACCGATCAGGCGAAGATCGACAAGGAAGTGCGCCATGCCGCAGCACTTCTCAAGCTGACGCCCTATCTCGACCGCACGCCGCTGAGCCTGTCCGGTGGCCAGCAGCAGCGCACCGCACTGGCGCGCGCCATCGTCAAGAACGCCAGCCTGGTGCTGCTCGACGAACCGCTCGCCAATCTCGACTACAAATTGCGCGAGGAACTGCGCGCCGAATTGCCCAGGATCTTCGCCGCCGCCGGCACCATCTTCGTCTACGCCACGACCGAGCCGCACGAAGCGCTGCTGCTCGGCGGCAACACGGCGACGCTTTCCGAAGGGCGCATCACCCAGTTCGGACCGACCATCGACGTGTTCCGCAAACCGGTCGATCTGGTGACGGCCAAGACTTTCGCCGACCCGCCGCTCAACACCATCGTGCTGGCCAAGAAAGGGGGGGATTTCCTGCTCGAAGGTGGGGTCAAACTGCCGGTGCCCGCCGATCTCGCCGGCATTGCCGATGCCATGTACACGGTCGGTTTTCAGCCGCATCACCTGTCGCTCGATCGGCCCAATGCCACCGCTGTGCCGGTGCGCGCCAAGGTGACGATCACCGAAATCACTGGCTCGGAAAGCTTCATCCATCTCGATTTCGCGGATGCACGCTGGGTGATGCTGAGCCACGGCATCCGCGACTTCGAACCCGACGCCGAGATCGAGGTGTTCATTGATCCGCGCCACATCATGGTCTTCGACGAGCACGGCCGTGCCGTGGCCGCGCCGAAGCTGGCGGCTTGAGGGGAAAGATATGGCACGCATAGACGTCAACCATGTCAGGCATTCCTATCTGCCGAACCCTCGGAAGGATGCCGATTTCGCGCTCAGGGAAGTGCACCACACCTTCGAGGACGGCGGCGCCTATGCGCTGCTCGGGCCATCGGGCTGCGGCAAGACCACGCTGCTCAACATCATTTCGGGATTGCTGCACCCGTCGCACGGTCAGTTGCTGTTCAACGGCAAGGACGTGACCAATTTGTCGACGCAGGAGCGCAATATCGCGCAGGTGTTCCAGTTCCCGGTCATCTACGACACCATGACCGTCTACGACAATCTGGCCTTCCCGCTGCGCAATCGCGGCGTGCCGGAAGCCGATGTCGACCGCAAGGTGCGCGAGACGCTGGAGATGATCGACCTGGCGTCCTGGGCGAAGAAGAAGGCGAGGGGGCTGACCGCCGACCAGAAGCAGAAGATCTCGCTCGGCCGCGGGCTGGTGCGCTCCGACGTCAACGCCATCCTGTTCGACGAGCCGCTGACCGTCATCGACCCGCATATGAAATGGGTGCTGCGCTCGCAGCTGAAGCAGCTGCACCGCCGCTTCGGCTATACCATGGTCTATGTGACCCACGACCAAACCGAGGCGCTGACCTTCGCCGACCAGGTTGTGGTCATGTATGACGGCGGCATCGTCCAGATCGGCACGCCAGCCGAACTGTTCGAACGGCCACGCCATACCTTTGTCGGTTATTTCATCGGCTCGCCCGGCATGAACGTCATGCCGGTGGCCATCGACGGCAAGACGGCGACGCTCGGCTCGCAGCGCATCGAACTGCCGGGCGCGCCAAAAGCGGGCAGCGGCGCCATCGAACTCGGCATCCGTCCCGAATATGTCCGGCTTGGCCGCGACGGCATGGCCGTGCAGGTCAGCAAGGTCGAGGATCTCGGCCGCCACAAGGTGGTCCGCGCCAAGCTCGAAGGCCGCGAGATTGCGGCCGTCATCGGCGAGGACGAGACCGTGCCGGCCGATCCGAAGGTGCGGTTCGAGCCGGCCGGCATCAACATCTATGCCGATTCCTGGCGCGTCGAGATGGGGGCATAGATGGAAAAGACCTGGAACAACAAGGCCTGGTTCCTGGTGCTGCCGGTGCTGGTGCTGGTGGCGTTCTCGGCCGTCATCCCGCTGATGACCGTCGTCAACTATTCGGTGCAGGACACGTTCGGCAACAACGTCTTCTTCTGGGCCGGCACCGAGTGGTTCGAGGAACTGCTGTCTTCCAGCCGCTTCTGGGAAGCGATGGTCCGCAACCTGATCTTCTCCTTCATCATCCTGGCGATCGAAGTGCCGCTCGGCATCTTCATCGCGCTCAACATGCCGAAAAAGGGCTGGGGCGTGCCGGTCTGCCTGGTCCTGATGGCGCTGCCGCTGCTGATTCCGTGGAACGTCGTCGGCACCATCTGGCAGGTCTTCGGCCGCAACGACATCGGTCTGCTCGGCTACTACGTCAACGCGCTCGGCATCGACTACAACTATGTGCAGGATCCGTTCGATGCCTGGGTCACCGTCATCATCATGGATGTCTGGCACTGGACCAGCCTCGTCGTGCTGCTCTGCTATGCCGGCCTGGTCTCCATTCCGGATGCCTTCTATCAGGCGGCCAAGATCGATGGCGCCTCGCGCTGGGCGGTGTTCCGCTACATCCAGCTGCCGAAGATGAACAGGGTGCTGCTGATTGCCGTGCTGCTTCGCTTCATGGACTCATTCATGATCTATACCGAACCCTTCGTGGTGACGGGAGGCGGTCCCGGCAACTCGACGACATTCCTGTCGATCGACCTCGTCAAGACCGCGCTCGGCCAGTTCGACCTCGGTCCGGCCGCAGCCATGTCGCTGGTCTACTTCCTCATCGTCCTTCTGCTGTCATGGGTCTTCTACACCGTGATGACCAACTACGACGCGGAGCGCTGAGATGACCGGCGCCAACGAAAGAGCCGATAGAGTGAGCGAGACCACAGCAGCGGGCAAACTGGCGAGCACACTGTCGCAGGATCAGGTCGCCCGGCTGATGCGCAAACGCGGCGAGGAATCGCGCTGGTGGTGGATCGTGCCGACGGTCTACATCGTCGTGCTTTTGCTGCCGATCTACTGGCTCATCAACATGAGCTTCAAGACCAATGCCGAGATCGTCTCCTCGCTGACGCTCTATCCGCACCAGCCGACGCTCGCCAACTACGTCACCATCTTCACCGACGCCTCCTGGTACTCGGGCTACATCAACTCGATCACCTATGTGGTGATGAATATGGTGATTTCGGTGGCTGCCGCGCTGCCGGCAGCCTACGCCTTCTCGCGCTACCGCTTCCTCGGCGACAAGCACCTGTTCTTTTGGCTGCTGACCAACCGCATGGCGCCGCCGGCGGTGTTCGCGCTGCCGTTCTTCCAGCTCTATTCGGCCTTCGGCCTGATCGACACGCACATTGCGGTGGCGCTGGCGCACTGCCTGTTCAACGTGCCGCTGGCGGTGTGGATCCTCGAAGGCTTCATGTCGGGTGTGCCGAAGGAAATCGACGAAACCGCCTATATCGACGGCTATTCGTTCCCGCGCTTCTTCGTCAGAATCTTCATGCCCCTGATCGCCAGCGGCATCGGCGTGGCCTGCTTCTTCTGCTTCATGTTCTCGTGGGTGGAACTGCTTATCGCCCGTACGCTGACCACCACCGACGCCAAGCCGATCGCCGCCACCATGACCCGCACGGTTTCGGCCGCTGGCATGGACTGGGGCCTGCTCGCCGCCGCCGGCGTGCTGACGTTGATCCCCGGCGCGCTCGTCATCTGGTTTGTGCGCAATTATATCGCCAAGGGCTTCGCCCTGGGGAGGGTTTGACGATGAATTTCGACCTCACCTGGATGGCGTGGACGTGGCCGACGGCGGCCTTTTTCGGGACCATCCTTCTGCTGCTGTGCGGCATGGCGGCTTGGGAATACGCTTCGCCGGGCGGCAATCCGCGCGTCGGCGTGCTGCGCTTCGAGACAACGCGCGGCGACCGTCTTTTCCTGTCGCTGCTTGGCAGCGCCTTTATCCATCTCGCTTGGTTGGGTCTTGTCGGATCCAACCTGTGGTGGGCTCTCGCTCTCTCCGTGGTCTACGCCATTGGCGTGTTCCGCTACGTATAGAGGGGGAAACTGTTGGAGCGACCGCGTGCCGGCGGCCGCTCCAGATCGCACTTGAACCTTAAAACTGTGGAGGAAACACATGCGAAGGCAATTTTTAACATCAACGACGGCCCTTGTCCTGTTGCTGGGCGTGGGCAATGCCTATGCCGGGATGGACGAGGCAAAGGCTTTCCTGGACAAGGAAATCGGCCCGCTCTCGACGCTCGACCGCGCTGGCCAGGAAGCCGAAATGCAGTGGTTCATCGATGCCGCGAAGCCTTTCGCCGGCATGGACATCAAGGTCGTTTCGGAAACCATCGCCACGCACCAGTATGAATCGCAGGTGCTGGCGCCGGCCTTTACCGCCATCACCGGCATCAAGATCACGCATGACGTCATCCAGGAAGGCGACGTCGTCGAGAAGATCCAGACCCAGATGCAGACGGGCCAGAACCTTTATGACGGCTGGGTCAACGATTCCGACCTGATCGGCACCCACTGGCGCTACCAGCAGGTGCGCAATTTGACCGACTGGATGGCGGGCGAGGGCAAGGATGTCACCAACCCGAACCTCGACCTGAAGGATTTTATCGGCACCTCGTTCACGACCGCTCCGGACAAGAAGCTCTATCAGCTTCCCGACCAGCAGTTCGCGAACCTCTACTGGTTCCGTTACGACTGGTTCAACGACGAGAAGAACAAGGCGGACTTCAAGGCCAAGTACGGCTACGACCTTGGCGTTCCCGTCAACTGGTCTGCCTATGAGGACATCGCCGAGTTCTTCACCGGCCGCGAGATCGACGGCAAGAAGGTCTATGGCCACATGGACTACGGCAAGAAGGACCCGTCGCTCGGCTGGCGGTTCACCGACGCCTGGCTGTCGATGGCCGGCAATGGCGACAAGGGCCTGCCGAACGGTCTGCCGGTTGATGAGTGGGGCATCAAGGTCGACGAGAATTCGCGTCCGGTCGGCTCCTGCACGGCGCGCGGCGGCGACACCAATGGCCCGGCCGCCGTCTACTCGATCCAGAAATACCTCGACTGGCTGAAGGCCTACGCTCCGGCGGAAGCCCAGGGCATGACCTTCTCCGAATCCGGCCCGGTTCCGGCGCAGGGCGCGGTTGCCCAGCAGATCTTCTGGTACACCGCCTTCACCGCTTCGATGGTCGATGCCGGCGCCAAGGCGGTGCTGAACGACGACGGTACGCCCAAGTGGCGCATGGCGCCGTCGCCGCATGGTGTCTACTGGAAGGATGGCATGAAGCTCGGCTATCAGGATGTCGGCTCCTGGACGCTGATGAAGTCGACCCCGACCGACCGCGCCAAGGCCGCCTGGCTCTACGCGCAGTTCGTCACCTCGAAGACTGTCGACGTGAAGAAAAGCCATGTCGGCCTGACCTTCATCCGCGAGAGCACGATCCACGACAAGAGCTTCACCGAGCGGGCTCCGAAGCTCGGCGGCCTGATCGAGTTCTACCGTTCGCCGGCCCGCGTCCAGTGGTCGCCGACCGGCACCAACGTGCCTGATTATCCAAAGCTGGCACAGCTCTGGTGGCAGGCGATCGGCGATGCGTCGTCGGGCGCCAAGACCGCGCAGGAAGCGATGGACTCGCTCTGCGGCGAACAGGAAAAGGTCATGAGCCGCATCGAGAAGTCGGGCGTTCAGGGCGATATCGGCCCGAAGATGGCCGAAGAGCATGACCTCGCCTACTGGAACGCCGACGCGGTCAAGAAGGGCAATCTCGCTCCTCAGTTGAAGATCGAGAACGAGAAGGAAAAGCCGATCACCATCAACTACGACGAACTGGTGAAGAGCTGGCAGAAGTAGCCTTGGTGTCGGCGCTCGCGCCAGCATCATGAGAATAGGGGGAGGCGGCATCTTGCCGTCTCCCCTGTTTGTGTAAAAGACTAAAGCGCGTCGCGTTGAGACGGATTCATGCAACGCGCTTTAGGTCTTTGTTTTTGTGCATGTCGTTCTCCCAAAACCGAGGTCATTTTTGGGCGACATGCATTAAGCGGGGAAGCAGAATGACCGGATACATCCTTGCCATCGACCAGGGCACGACTTCGACCCGGGCGATCCTGTTCGACGGCGATATGAAGGTTGCCGGCAGCTGGCAGAAGGAATTCACCCAGCACTATCCGGCCTCCGGCTGGGTCGAGCACGATCCCGAAGACATCTGGGCGAGCGTGGTGACGACCGTGAAGGCGGCGCTGAAGAATGCCGGCCGGGCTGCTTCCGAGGTGGCCGCGCTCGGCATCACCAATCAGCGCGAGACCATCGTCATCTGGGACAAGGCGACCGGCAAGCCGATCCACAATGCCATTGTCTGGCAGGACCGGCGCACCACGCCGCTGTGCCAGAAACTGAAGAAGCAGGGACTGGAGAAAAAGTTCACCAAAAAAACCGGCCTGCTGCTTGATCCGTATTTTTCCGGTACCAAGATCGCCTGGATGCTGGACAAGCTAAAAGGGGCGCGGCGTCGTGCCGAGAAGGGCGAGTTGCTCGCCGGCACCATCGACAGCTTTCTGATCTGGCGGCTGACCGGCGGCAAAGTCCACGCCACGGACGCCACCAACGCCTCGCGCACGCTGGTTTACAACATCGCTGAGAATGCCTGGGACGACGAACTGCTGTCGATACTGAACATCCCGGCAAAAATGCTACCCGAGGTAAAAGACTGCGCCGATGACTATGGAATCACGGAGAAAAATCTCTTCGGCGCCGAAATAAGAATCCTCGGTGTTGCCGGCGACCAGCATGCGGCGACCATCGGCCAGGCCTGTTTCGAGCCGGGCATGATGAAATCCACCTACGGCACGGGCTGCTTTGCGCTGCTCAACACCGGCAGCGACCTTGTGCGTTCGAAGAACCGCCTCTTGACCACTATTGCCTACAGGCTGAACGGCAAGACCACTTATGCGCTGGAGGGCTCGATCTTCATTGCCGGCGCCGCGGTCCAATGGCTGCGCGACGGCATCAAGGTGATCGGCAAGGCCGAGCAAAGCGGCAAGCTGGCTGCCGAGGCTGATCTAACGCAAAACGTCTACCTGGTGCCGGCCTTCGTCGGGCTCGGCGCGCCGCATTGGGACGCCGAGGCACGCGGCGCCATTTTCGGGCTGACGCGCAATTCCGGTCCGGCCGAGTTTGCCCGCGCGGCACTCGAATCCGTCGCCTACCAGACGCGCGACCTGCTCGACGCCATGCGAAAGGACTGGAAGGGAGCTTCGGCCAAGACCGTGCTGCGGGTCGACGGCGGCATGGTTGCGTCGGACTGGACCATGCAGAGGCTGGCCGACATCCTCGACGCGCCGGTCGACCGTCCGACCATCCTGGAGACGACGGCGCTGGGTGCCGCGTGGCTCGCCGGGTCGAAGGCAGGCGTGTGGCCGGATGCCAAGAAATTCGCGAAGAGCTGGGCGCTGGAGCGGAGGTTCCAGCCGGCCATGGATGGCTCCGCGCGCGCAGCCAAACTTGCTGGTTGGCGCGATGCTGTGCGCCGGACGCTGAGCGTGTAGTGAGCAGCCATCAGGGTGAGGGGAGAATGAAGCCAGACTGGTATCCTGCTTGGCGCGACGGCCGTTGAGCAACTGCATGCCAAGAATGACCGCTTGCATAGAGATTTTCGCCTCGGCAGTTGGTCACGCTATGACTATGACCTCACGGCCGGAAAGCTTCTGTTCTCGGATGAAGGAGGCGTCAAGATCGTCACTGAGATCCAGATTGCAGGCTCCACGAGCGCCAAGGCCAGCAATTGGCTGTGGGCTTGGGCAAATTCGAATTTGCCCAGCGAGCTTCTCAGCGACGCCAAGCTGGTTCGCTCCTTCGGCGAGAAGAACAGCATAGATGAGTTGGCCCAGGCCTATGTGCCCAACGCCGGCAATGACCTGGAAGCGCTGGGTTGGGAATTGACGGGAACAATGGTTCGAATTTGCCATGCTCTCGGTGCGTATCGCTCACCGCGTGGTGAGGGTGGAGCGCTCTATTTGATTTTCAAAAGTATCAGCTGGGCGAACTGACCAGCACTCTCGCGCCTGGGCACGTCGAAAAATGGCCCGCGCTGTTGCCGGCGCAGGCCATTTTTACTCGGTACTCACACTTCGGATCAGTAAGGCGAGCGGCACTCCCTGCGAGGGCCGTAATTCGGCTGGAACGTGTTGTCCGAAGCACGGTAGCTGCGATAGTGGTCGTAGCACCACTGGACGTGGGCGTTGCCCCCGTAGACGCGGTTGTTTTCGTTGTTGATGATTGCCCCGGTAATCAGCGCGCCGGCAGCGAAGGCCGCAAGCGGGAACCAATAATCGCCGTGACGACGGTAGCCGGGTCGATATTCACGATAGCCCCGATGGCCGTTCCAATACGCGCCGCGATTGCGGTCACGCGAAAAACTGCGGTCACGCGAAAAATTGCGATTGTAGCGGTCCTTGCGCCACTCCCGGTACTGGACTGTCTGTACATCCGGCACCGCGACTTGGGACTGCGGCACATAGTTCGGTTGGGCATTAACCGACACCGCCTCCGCCGCAACGAATGTGGCGGAGAGAGCGGTCGCCAGCAGGCTCGTTGTGATTCTGTTCATTGGTCTTCTCCTCGATGGTTTGGCGGACGTCCCTGTGCCCGAAAAACGAGCGGCGCATACAATTGTTCCCCAGACTGGATGCCACCCTCAGGCATAAATGGCAGCGTTCCTTGGCCGTTCTCCCCCGACAGCACGTGGGACAAGTGCCGCGACAGGGCGAAGCCGCCCGTGTTGCGAGACCTCTTTTTCCGGTTGACCGGTCGAGGCACTCTCCCTATGTTCCGCGCAATTTCGAGGGCCGCCTTTCGCCCGCGGGAGCGCGTAGCTCAGCCGGTAGAGCAACTGACTTTTAATCAGTAGGTCTCGGGTTCGAACCCCGACGCGCTCACCAAAAATATAAATAAAATCAATATGATGTAAGATAGACCTACTTACGATGCAGCGCCGGGCGCGCCGCGGGGTTCCGAAGGGGTTCTGGCAAGATGACGTTCGATGAGGCAATTGCTGGAGGGGAGGCGCTATTGCAGGAATCGATCCTGCAGGAAGCGCAAGAAACGTTGCAGCTCGACTTCAAGGGCTCGGCAATCGGAAAGCCAGGTGCACTTTTCACAAATGAGGGAAAACTGACCAAAGACGGACGGCGATCGATATCAAAGGCGCTGTCAGCCTTCAGCAACTCAGCTGGAGGGATCGTCGTGATTGGCGTGGATTGCAGAGCAAACCTCGACGGTGTCGACGCCGCGCAGGAGCTTGATCCTATACCCAATTGGAAGGCAGCCCTCAGTGCGGTCAGCTCCGCGGTTGGAGACCTGCTTCAACCAAAGAACGACGGGATTCGAGTCGACGGCTTTGCCTCCGTCAATGATCAGACGGGAGGCTACTTGGTGATAGACGTTCCGCGATCGGAACGTCGTCCGCACATGTGCAACATCACGAAGCAGTATTTCAAACGGTCGGCTTCGGGCAGCTATGCCATGGAGCACTTCGACATCGAGGACGCTTTTCGTCGAAATGGTTCTCCTGACCTGGAGCTTGTTAGTGATTTTGCGAGCGGAATGTCCTCGGGAACGACAGTCCATGCGTCGATCAGGCTTGCGATTAGAAACGCCGGGTTGGCGACGGCAAAGCACATCTCGCTAATGGTGATCGAACTCTCGGGAGTGAAGACCAAGAATGGGGCTTCCCATAGGCAACCCCTGACAAAGTTTCAAGCATTCGGCCAAGATCAACGCTACATCGCTCCAGAAGGGTTCGTAGTGAACCCTAGTGAAACGCAAATTTTCGAATATCTTGGAATGGAGTTCACTTACGATTTGCCGATGTTCAAGGCGAGTGGAGTTTCGATTGAGAGCGCCACTTTTGTGCTGCGGTACTCGCTCAGCGCAGAAAACATGCGGCCCAAGCTTGGAACTCTGTCATTAGGACCAGCGGATTTCAAAAGAGGTGCATGGCTTCTGAAGCCTGACTATATTCAGATGAAAGAGCCTCCCGCTGTCTGATTGCACGGGGGGCCTATCCGAAGGCCGGCATTACGAGGTAAAAGTTGCCGACTCTATATTGATTGATCACGGCCGAGGGGTGGGGCAGTGAAGTTCCTCTATGAGTTCGTCAAGATTACGATCGCGCTTCTGGTCGGCGCAGCGCTGGTTATGTTTTTGAACGTCAACCTCCATCTTTTTGGAGGCACCTCAGCTCAAAAGGCGCTCGATCTCAGCTATTCCGACTTGGCGGTCATAAATCTTACCGTCGCAACTATCGTTCTGGGCGGCGTTGGGCTCATCGTGGCTGTCGCGGCCGTCTTCGGCTTCCAGGTCATTCGTTCGGAATCGGTGTCGAATGCAGAAAGTCGCGTAAAGCAGGAGCTGCCCGATATGCTGGAGCGGGAACTTGGCCGCATGGAAAATGATGGCCGACTTAGCCGAGCAATGGAGCGCGCCCTATATTCTGGTGGGGCAAAAGACGACGACGGTAGTCAGTCGGGCCCGGAATAAACGAAAGGATACAACCATGGCCACGTCATCGAAAGAATGGCAAAAACTCCGAACGGAGGATCGTGAGGTTGTGGAAAGATATCTGAACGAGGTTCCGGTAAAGCTCGGAGCGCTCGCAGCCGCCCTAGGTGTGGATGTAAAGATATCGTCGCTACCTCTCAACATCTCTGGGCAGATTTCGAAGACACCTGCCGGTTATGAGATCAAAATAAATCGGCATGAGAGTCGCCAGCGTCAGCGCTTCACTCTGGCGCATGAATTGGCTCATTTCCTGATCCACCGCGATACCATCGACCGGCTCGGCGGAACATTGACTGACAACGTTTTGTATAGGTCAGGTGCCTCAGAGCAGATTGAATTCGAGGCAAACAGGCTTGCCGCACAGATCGTCATGCCTGAGGAGGCGCTCCGCCAGGAATATTCGAAGTACGGCGATCAAATCAGCGAGGCAATGGTTGACCTGCTCGCTGAGCACTTTGGGGTGTCGAAGGCGGCAATGGAAATTCGGATGGCCGCCTAAAAGCAGACGAATGGGTTGGGGCAGCCATGGCAGTAGACGTATCGCAACTCAACTACGTTCCGACCCTTGCCGTCAGGGCAAGTGAAATGAACGGTTTGCAGAGGTTGCCGGCTGCATCGAAAGATCGGCTCCAGCCGGTCTTCCTGCTTGCTCCATGGCCAAATGCGACGGAATTGATGCGCGCCATTGACCGGGTTCAAAACGCGTTCCCGGACAGGTCGTTCTTCCTGGATATCGACAAGGATTACCAAGTCACAAACGTCGAACTTCTCGCCCAACAGCAGTGGCTGGATTTGCAAGACCCTGCCAACGCATATTCGAACTGGGTCGGTTTCATCGACACCATACCGAACGCGAGCCCTTGCCTACAAATCGCTGGCCTATCCCAAGCTCAGATCACAAACCAGATCACGGCGTTTCAAGAGATGGGGCGCTCCTTCGCTCTCAGAATCGAACTAAACCGCTTTCCCCCAAACCTTCAAGATGCGATCGCGGCGATCAATGCAGTGGGTTCGGCGGATTACGCCATCATCGTAGATGCGGGCTGGATTGTGGACACCCAGCCGACTCGGCTCCGAATCGCGAACTTGATTACTACGCAACTGAACGAAATTGATGCCCAGATCCCATTCGTAATTTCCTACACCACGATCCCGAAAGGTTTCGCCGAAGTCGAAGGTGTCGACTTCGCGACGTTCGACAACAGAGAGTTTTTGGCCGAACTGATCCAGGTCACAAACCGGCAACGGATCGCCTACGGGGATTGGGGGAGCACCAGGCCAAGGGAAAAAGGGATAGCCAGCCGGCCGAAGCCGCGCATCGACCTTGCTATCCGCAACGGATGGCTTTCGGCGCGCAACAAACCGGAAGAATGGGGCTTTGACGATGCTGCCCACGAGATCATGAACAGTGAGCAATGGAAGGAGGTCGACGGACTCGGCATCTGGGGGGAATTCATGATCCGACAGACAGCTATCAATCCTGCACTCGGCATAAATACACCACAAAAGAATGTCGCGGCCCGGGTGAACCTCCATCTACACATCCAGGCTTTCTATAACGCTGGTGATATCAAGGGTATCAATCTGGATGAGAAGTGGGAGGACTGATTGAACGCGCTGCGTAAGTGCGGCCGCCAATCATCCGCGAAACCTCTCTGTGTGCCAAACGATTTTGCCATCCAGCTTCATCGGCTTGTGGATCATCAGCCGTTTCGGCAGATGCTCGGGATGCACCTCCAGCAGTGTGATTTTGATCTGCGGCTTGCATCGACTGCAGTCGAATTTGAGCGACATCGGATCGACACCGCCGCCATAGACCATCATCAGGTCGGCTGATCGGCAGTAGCGGACGTTGCCGCAGCTACACTCGGCTTTCACAAGCATGTTGTGCCGGGTCGCCTTGCCCAGCGTGCGCCATGGACCTAAATGAGGAACATATTCCTCTGAGGTCAAGGCCCTCTTGACTCTGATGTTCCTATTTTGTTCACTGTTGGCAAAATGGAGACACAGCCATGAAACCGATCATCGCTACCGAGTCCGAACAGCCCGAGCTTTACGCCTTGGTAAAGCGTGAGCGTCCAGCGATTAACAGGGCGGTCGACAAGATGGCCAAGCAGATGCGTGGCCTTTCCGATGTGAGTCAGAAAGTGGCCATTGCCCAGCTTACCGCAACCTGGGCATTGGCAAACTATCCAGACGACCCCGATCTTGCGTTATCTCTTTCGGAGGCAATACGCCATCAGACTGACATCTATCTCCGGGAAATCACGAAGGCCGGCGTTCGGCACTAGGGGAAGTTACATGGGCCGCATCAGCGTTGCAGTGGACCTGGAGAACGCCGCTGATACGATTGCGGACGTCTCCCGTGCGGACCTTCAGATAAAAGCTACGTCGGGCCGCTCTGATGCTCAGGAACGTGGGAGGCATTGATCTAGACCCAAAGGTCGATGAATCGCTAACCGGGCTGGCCGTTGAGATGGGATTATCCAAGACGGATCTCATTAGGACCATCATAGGCGATTGGCTCATCGCCAACGCCTATCTGCCCGTGCCGTACACCCTTGACGAAGAGGGCGCCACTGACGGAAGTGCTTAATAATAAGCCTGGTCAAGCTAGGAAGGCAGCCGGAGGGGCATCCATGGAACGCAGCGACGTCTGGTTCATCGCGGTGGTCGCGGCGACATTAGGCTTTCTGGCCGGAATGGCCTGGATGGATAACGGGCACTCGGCGGATAAGCTGGTAACTTATCAAACTCTGATCACAGGCTTCATGGCTGTCGCCGCCGCGTTCATCACGGTCAACGCAATGAACCGATCGGACCAGGAGCAGAGGCGACGGCACGCTGAGCAGATGGCGCATGTCAAAGAACCTGAGCGTCTTGTCCGGCGGCGAGCTGCAAAGGTATACCCGCACTTCTTCAGCTACCTTGCAGAAATAGCCGAGAATATCGGCCTTCTTACGAGGGAAGACAGAGGCCCCAAACACATCAACAAGCAATTGCTGAAGATGGCCTCGGACTTTCTGATCTTGCTGCACCAATCGGTGCATTCCGAGACGATGCGCCAGGCCCGCTCATTTTTTTGACGCTTCGACAGAGACGAACTTCCAGTTCATCTCGCTAAAGGATAACGACTTCGAAAAGGATGAGTATAGGGAGTCCCTAAGACCCATTGCGGTTCACGTCATGGACGGAACCCTTCCGGATTACGAGGAGTCGGACTACTTCTATCGTCTGTGCGACACGATCCATGATATGCATACACCGCTGGTCGGCCTTTCGCGCGACATGGCGGCATTCGACAAGCCTACATTAGCAACCCCTTGACTAAGCGACGGACCGCGCCAGAATCTTCAGCATGGCGCGGGAAATCAACATAGGCGACAAGGTGGTGATCACCGCCACTGTGGGCAAGCGTATCGAGGATCGCGTGACCCTGCACATCCTCACGGCCAACAATCCCTATTCGATCATCGACCCAAAGGCGAAGCCTGGCGACAGGATGAGATTTGAGGGCGATGTCGTCTTTGTAGACGAGGATCTGGACCGTGTGACTGTGCAGGTGCTCGGACGCGTCACGGTCGATGCCGTAACGGTCGAACTGGTGGGGAAATACCGCCGGCCGAAGGGCACGGAGGCGTTGCGCCAAAAGAAGCCAGCCTAGCTCGTCGGTAGCGTCGGCAAGCGCCGTTGCATTCAACTGCTTGCCGCATCATGGCCGCTTCGGGATGACGAGTTCTTCGTCCGGCACCTTGAATGGATCGTCCAACTGGATATGCAGAGTCCGGCCGCACGAGATCACGCAACTAGGCGTTTTAAGCTGGTCGGCGAGTCGCCACGTGCTGGCGATGGCATGACCGCCGGATGTGAACACATCATCGATGAGGACTACTGTCCCGACCGGGACCTTGCCGGTCAGGATCAAATCAGGCAGTAACACCTCTGGTCTGCGGGAGGCCATGTCCGTGCTTTTCGGTAGTTGCCTCTTCCATCGCAACACATCTGCGACGACAACGGCTCCGCCGGTGGCACGGCGGACGGCGTGGGCGATCAACGCGGTCCTCGGGACGGCGGAATTTCCTGCCACCGCCGATCTATTTGGAATTGGAACCAATACTTTCGGCGCCCATCCCTGCGCTTTAACGAACGGGGCGGCCCATTCGCCAAACCAGTCCATAGCCCTATCTTTGCTGGCGTCCGTGATCATAACCGACGATCCGCCGATTCTCACATGCGCATACTGGCTGGAACCGATGGGTTTGCCCTTTACCGCATGGACCAACAACGTTGCATTGTAATCTTCCCGACGCATCTGACCGACAGAACTAGTCAGATACTGCGCCCGAAAATGAACCTTCATAATGTCTCAATCCGCCCAACCGGCTCGCCATTACAGCAATCTGGTTGTAATATCCGAAATATTTTTAAGCGGAACGCAGTTTTCATACTCCAAAAATTTCTTGGGCCAACTCAGTCGAGGATCCTCAACGACGGAATTGGCGATAAAGAGCCACCGGCCAAGCTTCGTGCATTCGACCGCCTGATGCAACGTTCCCGAAGTGTCTGACGCCTCAACTATTACACTTGCGTCGGTCAGCGCCGCCATCAGGCGGTTCCTCTTTGGAAAGTCGGAAGGGAAAGTGCGTTGCCCTGGCCGAAACTGGGAAATGAGCAGGTGATCCGTATAGATTTCCATCTGCGTTTCCGCGTGCTCGATCGGATATGCTTTTTCGATTGGAGTTCCAATCACAGCAATGGTCTTGCCGCCGGCATCAATGGCGCCTCGATGCGCTGCGATATCGACGCCTTTGGCCAACCCGCTCGTTACGACGATGCCGAAATCACTTAGTTCCTTTGCGACACGTTTCGCCCGGGCTTGGCCATCGGGCGAAACATCTCTCGCCCCGATTACGGAAACGCATTTACGAAGCAGAAGCGAAAGATCGCCGGAGTAGTAAACCTCAAGGTCCGCGTCATCTTGCTCGCGGAAGAGATTGATCTGTGTCTCAGGAAATGGCCGCCCAGTGTAAGCCAAAAGTCGCTGAAGCGGAATGGTTTCGACAGAAATCGGTCGCACATATGGTGATCTGCGACCAGAATTCAGATCGGCGCTGTCTCGTTTTTTATTTGCCATACGTTGCAGCAACACGTTCCCCAGCGTTTGCTAGCTTCGCCTCGGGCGAAGACGCTACTGCGATTCGTCAACGGACGATAGCGAACTCTGGTGTTTAACTTGTGGACGACTCGTTGGAAGTCTATAGCGGAACGCTTTGAATGCGGCAAATTTTCCTAGCCGGCCAATGCCGCTGTCGAAGGGGAACGAAGCCGGAAGATTTGTTTATAAGACTTGGAGTAGTCTCCCTGTGCGCGGTCATTTGGTAGTGATCTGATGCGCGATCATTAGTTTGGAAAGGGCTGCAATGCCTAAATATCAGCACAATGGCTGGAGAATTCAGACGCAACAGACCTCTGGTTGGCATGCGCTTATGTGGGCGCCAGGGAGCACGCGCTGCAGAACCGAGGTCGCAGAAGCGACAATCGAAGAGGGTGAGCAAATGTGCCTCGCTCGTGCGAAAAAGATGATCGAGGGCTGGGAAAACGGCAACGACTAGATCGATCCTCGGGATGAGCCTTTCGGAGAGACGAAAAAGCCGCCGCCCGAAGGCAGCGGCTGCGGCTCATGTGGCTTGGGAGCGCTCGTAAGCCGCTCGATTCCGGCACTTGGCGGAACAGAACTTGGCTTTCGTTCTGGCAGGCTGGAACGTCTCGTGACAATGATCGCAAATGCGCGGCGCCAGGGTCGCTTTCATCCCTGCTGCCCTGCACGTTGGCGAGCACCAAAGCTGTGAATGTCGGTGCGGCTTGAACACGTGCTGGCAATGGGCGCACGGCCGCGCCGGCTTCGTTGTTCTGCCCGTCGATGCGCACACCGGTGAGCAATAGAGACCGGCCTTTGAGCGGCTAGACGGTCGGAATTCTTTCCTGCACGTCGCGCACTCCTTTTGCTCAAGGATGTCACCCCGAGCATGTCGTGCGCACGACGACGAGCAGAACCGGGATTCCTCTACCGAAGGCCGAAACGACGTGCTGCAAAACTCGCAATTGCGCTTCCGCATCTGCTGTTTTTGGGCGAGGTAGAAGGCCCGCTGTGAGACTTCCTTGCCGCGGTAATCGTCCGCTTGTTCCTGCCTGATTTTTGTTGCCAACCGGCAGAGGTCGGAACACCATGACACGCGTCGCATCTGCCGGTCTGACGTGTCGAGCAATTGGCCACAGCCGAGACAATTCTCCCGGTCGGCGCCCTCCGGCTGACCCTGCAGCCAGGTCGGACGCTGGTGACCTCTCAAACATGTTTCGATGATCGACGCGGCTTCGTCGTCTGCCCGCTGCCATGAATGGCCATCAAGGCACAATGCAGAACGAAGTCCGGCACGGCAGGCGCCCTCGAGCTCGAAGGGGCTGAGCCGCCAGTCCGCCAAGACGTCCATCATTTGGCGGACGATGTGCTTTCGTTTGTCGGCCCCGAAAATCGGGTGTTTTGCAAGCTTCTTCTGCGCCCGAAAGCCGAGCGTAATGGCGAGCATGTCCTGCGCCATGGGTGATTAGGACTGCGATTCCGCCGTGATCTCAGTTCCCTCGCGGAAGCCGAGCTCGCGCAACCCTTTGATGTCGTAAGTCACCCCCTCGCATTCGAGGCGGTCGACTTCGGAAATGTCGGCGAAATAACGAGTGCGGAAGATGACCAGGCGCACCGCATAGCGCTGATGCAGATCAGGCGCGAACTGCTCACTTTCCTTTTTGTTGATCTTCTCCGCCCAAATGGTGCGCAGCGTTTGCCACTCAAACACGGGCGCGTTCAGCGTATCAGTGCCGGTCTCAACCCGCCGAAGTATGACCAGACGTCGGTTCATGTTGCCGATGCGCATGCTTCACCGGTAAATCTTGAACGGCGCGATCAGATCGCAGGCCAGGAGCGGAATCTCGTGCGGCGTGGTGAACGTCACCGGCTGGCGCTCGACATAGTAGTGGGCGGCCATGACGTTGATTGCTTGCAAGATTGGCGGCGGAATGCTGTCTTCATCTTCGCCGTAGCCGGCGCGGAATCGAACCTGCAGAGCGTCCGCAATATACCGGCTATCGGGCCACGTCTCGCCATAGGCCGGCGTTATTTCAGGCCGCCAGGAACCGGCGCCAGAGACCCGATATGCAGAGGGATCGAGCGTTTGCAGCGTGCCGTCGGTATCGAGATATTTGAGGTGAATGATCTCCTGCAATGGCGGAAGAGGGAGCTCGATGCATGATGGAAAGCAATCAAGATACAACGTCCACTCTTGAGTAAGTAGGCAGCGCCCAAGGCGTCCTTGATTGCCGTCCAGGCGCGAGACTGCAGCGCCGATGCAAGCCTTGATGTAGGCGGCATCGACTGGCACCGGGTTAGCCGGTTCGATGCGCAGATGATTGCAAACAGGCTGGAACAGCGTGTCCGCAAGCGATTCAGGCGGGGTTTCCAGCACAAGGTTCATGGTCGACTCTCGCAAAGTGGAAAGGGCGGCCCTGAAGCCGCCCTTGAGGTCAAATGATGCGCCAATTAGGCGTTGAGCGGGGGCGAGGCGCCCAAATCGAAGTAGCCGTGCACGAACGACTCCGGGCGGTTCACCGCAAGGGCGAGCCGCTCTTCGGCGCGGATAGCGACGAGATTCCGGACAAAGAAATCGTCGTGATCGGTGGAGACCTCCACCGCGGCGTCTTCGCGATCGAACACCTGGGCGCCCATGGTCGCACCGACCAGGAATTCGCCCGCAGAGATGGCTGTCGTTTCGACAACCGCAAGGCGCCAAAGCTGCATCGTGCCGCCCAACTGGACTTGCACCCAGATATAGCGGCCGTCTTGGTCTTTCGTCAGTTCGATCGCTGCCCAGTCGTTGGGATTGAGGACAGCGAAAGTCGGACGATATTCCGCACTGCGGACTTGAAGGCTGGCGCGGCGGATCGTGTCTATCCGCGTGTCAGTGGTCCCGTTGCTGAGCGTCGACTGGCTGAAGTCCGTCGCCTGGGGAATGATGCCGTGAAGGTTCTGCCCAGTGCCGTCGCCGGCGAGAAGCTGGTTCTCCTCCACGTACTTCAGGCCGAACGTCGCCCGGCCGTTGATGTAGGACATCAGCATCGGGACGTCAGAAAGAACCTGCTTCGAGGCTGCGAACCAATGCGCGATGGTGCGAACGTTGGTCGTGACGAGCTCGAACTTCAGATCCGACTGAGGCTTGGTTGCCCCTTCCGCTACCGGCGCAGCGTTGTTGGTGAAGCCGGTTTCCTGCATAAACTCGATAGCGTTCGAAGACGTGCGACCCGGCAGGAGAAGATCCCGGATCGTCAGTTCGCGGACGGCTGGCGTGATGATGCCAGGCGCACGCTCAGGCCGGATGAGATCGCCGGCGGAGCCAGCGGCATCAGTCGTCGCAGAGGTGATCGTCGCCGCCTTGAGGTTCAGCCGCGCGGTGCCGCGTCCCTTGCTCTGCAGCGCCTTGAAGTCGTCGGTCTCGGTCAGTTGTTCGCCGATCGACTTTGCGGGAGTGTCGCCGAAGCTGCGACGGGACAGTTTCTGTTCGACCTGGAGGAGACGATCCTGAAGGCTGGCGCCATCGGTCGAAAGCTTGGTGAGCGCCGACTTGGTTTCGTCCAGCACCTTGCCGTGAGTCTTGATTTCCTCGCTCGCCTTGGTGGCGAAGGTCTGGATTTCAGTGTCGCGCGCCTTGAGCGCTTCCATCACGCTTTTGAACTCGTTCTGGTCGTCAAGGCGATCGCCGGCGGCCTTCCGCCTGAATTCGCGGGAATGAATTGTCATGTTGATTTCCTCAGATTTTGGGAAGATTGAAGCCGGAAAGCGCCTTCACAAGGTCACTGGCGGCCATTGCATTCGCCGGGTCCGCTGACTCGCTCAGCAAATGCTTCAGGCCGCGATTGGCGATCACCGCGGACTGTGAACGTGAGAATCCTGCCTCTCGCAGAAGCCTCTCGAATTCGGGAAGTGTGGGGAGCCCGCCATGAGCGAGCTTCATCTTGATGGCATCGATCCGGGCTTCCTCGTTGGCCGGCATCGTGACGATGCTGATTTCCTCGAGGTCCAATTTTGTCAGAGTGCGGATGCCGGTCTTTTCATCGTAGGAGGCTTCGCGGGTCCAATAGCCGATGCTGAGTCCGGATACGGCTCCGGCCTTCATTAGGGCATGGGCTTCGCGCGCCAACGCGACATCTTTCGTCAGCAATTTGCCTTCGACGTACAGGCCCTTGCTGTCTTCCTGCACCGTCTCGTAAACGCCAAGCGGGCGATTGGACTGATGCTGCCATAGAACAGGGATCTTGCGGCCCGTCGCCTTCCGGCTGGCCAGGCTGTCCACAAATGCACCCGGAGCCACGATTTCATTTTGGACGTCGACCACGCCGAACACGGAACCGTAGCCAGAAAAAAAGCCGTCATCTTTGACGGCTTTAATGGACAGGTCGAAGTCGCGAATCTTAATCGACATTCTTGTTTTCCTCGATGCCAAGCCACGACCGGAAAGCGGCCTTCGCCGCGGCGGTGTTGTCGCCGCCAAGACGGTCCAGTGGTGCCAGATTGGTTTGCGCGGTCAGAGCATCGGCGACGGCGCCGGCGTGCGGCAGATTGAGTTTCGCTCGGGCTTCGTTGCGGCTCATGAGCGCGTTCTGGACCATGGTCGACAGGAACGACGCCTTAGCCACGCTGTCAGCCTGCAACAGGGCCTCTCGGTTGAACTCCGGGTAAATACGCCGGCGTTCGCCAGGCCCGATCAGTTGTTTGGAGATGCGCTTTTCGATGCGCGTAAGTACCGGGTTAAGTCCGGTTGTCAGCCACTGCAAAAGCAGTTGCTCGATGCCCGTTCCCCAGGCGGTTACGCCTTGCGCAGCATGGCCGATCACAACGGGCGGCACGCCGAACCATCTGCAGATTTCCTCCACATTGAAGCGCCGAGTCTCCAGCATCTGCATGTCTTCGGGATTCAGGCTGAGCTGTTCGAACTTCAACCCCGCTTCCAAGATCATAATCTTCCCGGCATTGGTCGAGCCGGCGTACTTCGCCATGATCGCTTCAAGTTGCGGACGTTGTTCCCCTACGATTTCGGCTTCAGTGGTGAGGATGCCCGACGGCATCATTCCATTTCCAAAGATCTTACCGGCGGCTTCGTCCGCAGCGATGGCGCTGCCGAATGTCTGAACGCCGAACCTGATTGGTGAAAGGCCAAGATCACCGCCGAATCCAAAGCCTCGAATGTGGAGGACTGATTCAGCTGGGAGATCGACTGGCTTGCCGCGATCGGTGAACTTGTAGCGAAGCTCGCCAGTCTCTCGGGTCACATTGACCTGGTCGGCCGGAAGCAGATTCAGCGCGATGACACGATCACCAAGCTTGACGATCTCGGCGTAGGCATTGCCCCGCACCATCAGCCAGGCGACCATTGCGCCCCAAAATTCAAAGGCGGTCTGGTCGGCATTAGGGCTCTCGCCGATGATCTCCGCCAAGGGGTGATCGACGGCATTGCGGCCGCCGCGACCGTCCTTTTCAAAGACCTGCAGCGGCAGGCAGGAGGCGGCCTCAGAGTTGAGGCGAACACACGACCACACAGTTGCGAGTTGCATCGCTGTGGTGTCGGTGACGGCCTTTCCCGCAGCGCTGGCGCCGCCGTAGAAGTAGGACCACGGCGCCGTATCGGTGAGGCCGAAAGTCCGGCCAATCCAAGATTTGAAATTCATTAGACCACCATGACGGGGTTGTTCAGGAAGCCCTTCAGCGAAGGCTTGACTGGCGGAGGTTCGAAGCGATTGGCGACTTGCAACGCCATGGCGAGCGCCACGGCGCCGTCCACGCGAACTGGTCCGCGGCCGTTGGATTTCTCTTTGTCGATTTTCAAATTGCCGGCGGCGTCACTAACAGTGATTGCCCCGGCTACAGCGGCGGTCAGGACAGGGTGCCCGCCGTGTAGTAGCTTCCCGGATAGGGCGAGCTCTGCGAAGCGCTCTAAGGCCGGCCCCATGCTGACGAAGCCCTGCCGGAAAGGCTCCAATGGCAGTTCACAGGCGATGTCAGCCAGGTCGACTTTCAAATCGTCGCACCGGTAGGTGTCGAAGCCGATCGATTTGATGTCGAATTCCTTGGCGAGTTTTGCCAATTCGGCAGCGACGAAGCTGTAGCGGATCGTCGGGCCAGGAGTAGCGAGCATGTGACCTTCGCCGATCCATCGGCGAAATCGCTCCTGTTCGGCGGGGCGGCGCGCCTCGAGTTGGCCCTCAGGCGTCCAGAAGAGCGGCAAAACATCGAATGTCGGATCCGGATCGTCAGACGGGAAGACCAGCACCAGGGCGGTGAGATCATTCTTGCCGCTCAAGTCGAGCCCGCCGAAACAGGCGCGACCCTTCAACGCTGCCCGATCGACCGGGCCGGCGTTCTGTTTCCAGACACCTATCGTTATGATCCGGCTTTCCGGATTGGCGTCGGCGCGCTGATTGAGCCGCAGACGTCGATACGAGCTTTCGAACGCCGGCATACGCCGGGCGCGGTCGCGGGACTTCTGAAGCGCCTTGAGGTCGAGGAAATGGCCGTAGGCAGGATTGCAGGCCTTCAGTGTCTCATCACTGAACGGATCCGCGTCATCAGCCGCGGCGTGAAGTTGGAGGTAGGTGGAAGGCTCCGCGCCGGTCAGTGCGTCATCGATCAAGCGGGATAGTGGGTGATCATCGGTTTCGTTCTGGGTCGAAAGGACGATTCCAAGCGTCTCGTCACGCTTGCCTTCGCTCTCCATCAGGACGGAGAGCAATGCGCCGTCTGGCGCTTCCCCGAGCTCGTCATAGGCCCACAACGATGGCGCCAACCCTTGTGAGCGGCGGGCGTCCGCAGATAGGGCCTCGTAAACTGAATCGAGGCCGTCACCTGCCAAAACCGTGATTTTCTTGTGAAAGTCTTGGATGTTCACCCGGGCGGCGAATTCGGGGACGCGAAGGATTGTCGCCTTCATCTCGTCGAAGATGAGTCCAGCCTTGCCGCGGTCGATCGACGCCGAAAACACGGCGCCACGCTCTTCGGACTCGGGTCCAAGCAGCGCTGCTAGGCAGATGCCGGCGATCAGGCCTGTTTTGCCGTTGCCCTTCGGCTGACTGAGAATCGCGAGCGATATCTTGCGCTTGCCGGCTCCGTCCGTCGCAAAGACGTTTTCGATGAACTCCCGCTGTGACGGCAACAACCGCATTTTCTTGCCGCGGCGAATGCCCTTGGTGACAGGGAGCCACTGAAGGAAAGCGATCATCCGCTTCGAGCGGGAGAGCCCCTTCTTTTTCCAAGGTAAGCGCCGCTTGGTTTCTGCGGCCTGTTCCTTAGCAAGGCGCTGGCGAGCCGCGCCCGGTCCGCGCAGCCCCATGCCGAAACCTCACACTGATGTTATGGCGGACGATCACGGCACCGTGACCGCCCGCTCTCGATCGCGCCGACCTTGACCCCACCAAAGCCCGCGTGTGGGCATGGAGCGCCGGGGAGGTGACTTCCGTTGGCGGCCTGATCGAAGAGGCCTCTGGAGTGGCGCTCCAATGAGGTGAAAAGAACTATCGATGGCAAAACTAACTCTGCGCGCGAGAGGCACGCCGGTCTAAGCGGCGAAAAAGCTGGCGACTTTTGACCCGCCCCCGCCCTTGGGCGAGCGGAACGACGGCGCCGCCGACGATGATTTCTCGTGTATTTTCAACATGTTATTAGTTGACGAGACCACGGTTCGGGACGTACTCTGCTCCGAGTTACCTGAACCAGGGGACCAACTCCGATGCTTGAATATGGCCCGATGATCGTGCTCGCAGTGATTGCCATCGTGGTGGTGATCGGCCTGATCCCAGAGAACGCCGAAGACGCTGCGCTCAAGTTCCGCCGCCAGTGCCGAGCCGACGGGATGGACTTCCGCGAGACAGAGGCGGCGATCGCCATTCGTAAGGCGTTCGTCCAGCTGCGCCGGCTATCGTCCGACCAATGCGTTGCGAGCGGCGGCAAGATGGATCGAGACCAGATCAACCAGATAGCGGGTCAAGTTGCCATCGGCCTCGCGGCCGCGCATGGGCGTGATGCAGCCAAGACCTTCATTGGCTGGATCGACGCTTGTCCGGATGAGGAGATCCTGTACGACGACGCGCGCGCCGCGCGCCACCGGATGCACGTCGTCTCTCTGCGGTCGAAAGGCCTCTATCCGCCCAAGAACCTCGCCATGAGCGAGGATCACCGAAACGCCTTCCGGATCGTCACGTAGCGTTGAACGGGTGTCTAGCGTCCAGCGGCAGGCCATCGGCGCCGACGTCGCTGGAATAGCCGTTGCGCTCCTCTGACTGCTTGGCGCTGTCGTGGCACACCTTGCAAAGCGACTGGAACGGCCCGCCGAAGAACCGAAACCGATCGCCTCGATGACGCTGAACGTGATCGCAAACAGTGGCGGGCGTCCTCACACCAGCCCGAGCGCAAAACGCGCAATGCGGCTCCCGCCTCAACTGGCGAGCTCGAATTACAAACCATTCCTTGGTTCGATACCACGCTCGCCACGGCTGCGAAGCCCGGCGCTTGGCCTCGTACTGAGCGCGGTCCTTCATTCGCCCGCCTGTTCCGAAAATGAAAACCCGCCGCTGCCCGGTGAGGCAGGACGGGTTGATTCGGCTGGTGATTCAAATCGATCTTTCTCAGCGATACTGACTCGCAATGGTCACATACACCACCCCTAGATGAAAAGATTTCTGTTAACACTATATTTAGTGCCTATCGAAACCATAACGCAGCCAAAGGGTTAGCCGCCAAAAGAAATTTTAGGCCGCGCTGCCTCCCGGCCTCGAGCTTGGCCGCTGCCTGGCAATCTCCGAGCGCACCGCATTCCAAAACTCTGAAGTCAGGCGCTTTCGATCGTCGGGAAGGATCCCGAGCAAATCGAAATGCTTCTGCAAATCGGCATCGATCTGCTTTTCATACCGGTCTGCAAGCCTTGGAGTCCGCTGAGCAAGCCATTTTTGCGCGACGTCTCGAATCTTGCCGACACGCCGTTCTGTCGGAAATGCGATCATCGTACACCTCGGTTGCCAGGCAAAAAGTGGAAGGTCGGTGTGGCCGGTCATGCGCACCCCCTCTTGCTCTCTTCGAACAGATCATCTGAAGGCCCATCACTAGCGAGGGGCCCCGCAGGGGCAGACCGTAGGTCCGCCGAAGGCGCACCCGAGCCGGCGCTACGGCCTGGTCTAGTTGGGTTGGCAAGTTCCTTAGTCAAGTTAAGTAACGGATTTTCGTAAGAGGCACTCACGGATTTCCGTGATTGGCTTTCACGTTTTTTCGTTAAAGGGGGTAGCAAAAAACGGAAGTCCAACGAGCCGTCAAATCGCCTTGTGGTCTCCAAGAGCCCGACCTCTTTGAGAGCGGCAATGCCGTCATAGACGGTCCGGACAAGAATGCTGCATTCATCAGCGAGCGTCGTCGCGCTTGGAAAACATCGGCCGTCGTCGCTGTTCAAAAACTTGTCTACGAGCGCAAGACCAACCTTGTAGGCACTGGCGGGGAGATCAGCCTTGCGCAGCAGCACTCGCCACCGCCAAGGCTGCTTGGCCACGGCCATATGGTCACCGAGCATGAGTGGCAGACACCGTGCGCTCGTGGGCTCTGCGAAGCCGTTCTGCCGTCTCCGCCATCTCGCGGGCTCGGTCGATCTCGGCAGGCTTAGGCACCAGGCCGCAGCCCTCCTGTGCGGCTTCACGCTGCCGCAGAAGGTTCTCCAGCCGCAGACGCGCGTTCAACGCTTGTTGCTCCAAGCGGGTGAGCTCGTCGGCGCCGGTCATGACACCGCCTCAGCGTCACGCTCATCAATGCGAGCTTTGATCCAGGCATCGATTTCTTCGGCGACGTAGCCCTTCCGCTTTGGAGTGATCTTGACGAGCCGCGGGAACTTGCCGTCTTTCGTCAACTGCCAAACAGTCGTGCGGGATATCCCGACACGCTTGCAAACTTCCTTAATTGCTATGATTTGCATTCTTCGTCCGCCATTGTTGTTGTTGGTCGGACTGGTCAAATACGCTCAAAAATCGCGCTGTAAACAACGAAATATTCTATGAACAGGCAAGCCGCGACCGCAGATCGGTCGACGCTTCAATGATTGCAGGCACTTTCGCCTTGTCGCAATTTTTTTCGGTTATACGCGTACAGCCTGCGTGATCGGCAGAACAACGGCCGGTTTTTTGGTCACGACCGAATCAAGGTGATCCGCCCACATCAACAGCGCGCGGCGCTTCTCGGGTTCGTAGGTGGCGCGGTTGTAGACCCCGGCTACGCCAGCCCGAAAGCCTGAAATGTGGTTTAGCACCGCCTCAATGATATAAGGCTGCACACCCAAGCCAGCCATGCCGGTTGCGACGGTTCGGCGGATGTCATGGGGTGTCCATGGCTTCACCACCTGAAGCTTCTTTCGCACCGCCTGAGCGATGGCATTGCTTTCGATCGGTTCACCTATTTTTGTGAAGAGCGGGGCGGCCGGGTCGTCCTCGTCGGCGCTGTCCGTGGCCGCCGACACTATCGCAAGCGCGGCCGGGGAGAGAGGAACGACGTGAGTAAGGCCGTTCTTGGTTCTGGCGCCGGGGATGGTCCAAGTGGCAGACGCTAAGTCGACCTCGCATCGCTGCATGCCAGACACCTCACCGCTTCGCTGTCCGGTCAGGAATAGGAGCCTGAGAATGTCGGCCGTCTGTTTGGCAACAGCGGCGCCGGGGAGGGCGTTCCAAATGTCGCGAACCTCCTCGTCAGACAGAACACGATCACGCTTCACAGCCTTTCCCCGCGGCTTGATACCGGTCGCGGGGGAGGTCTCAAGGTAAACGCCATCAACAGCCCAGTTGAACATTTTCCGAACGACGGCGAGGATATTCGTCGACTGTGCGACGTGCCCCGCATCGGCCTTCGCTTCGATGATGTCGAGAATGTCGCGGCGCTTCACGGCAACGGCCTTCATGCTGCCTATCGTCGGGTAGACTTCGCGCTTCAACAGCCGCTCGTCTTCGGCCCACGTCTTCTTTTGCAACTTCGCGTACTTTTTGATGTAGAGGTCGCCTAAATCTTCAACCGTCATGGCCTCACGGCGGGCCCGCTTGTCGGCGGATGGGTCCTTGCCTTCCGCAACAGCTGTAACGGTCGCCAACGCCTTGGCACGCGCCTTCTCCAAACTGATGGCAGGGAACTTGCCCAGCGTCACACGTTGCTTCGCGTGGTCGCTCTCGCGAGTGAAAACGACGGTCCAGGCCTTCACACCTGTAGGGGAGACGCGGAGGACGAGGCCACGCACGACGTCGTCAAAGAAGTCTGTACGGATGTCGACCTTGATCGACTCGACAAACCGGGCCGTAAGATTCTTGCGAGGCATGCTCAGACCTACTGATGAAAAAACAGAAAATTACGCCGGGGTTCCGACAGGGTTCCACAGAACCCAAACTCACCCGAACATAACCGAACGGCCGATTACATGCAAACAGTTGGTTTTGAACGGCTTTATGTATACCAGTGCGTTCGCGATTGTCCTGCCTTGTTCGCGATTTTGGCACTTTTAATCAGTAGGTCATGGGTTCGAATCCCATCGCGCTCACCATGGTTTTAGCGTTAAATATCAGCCACTTAGGGCCTTTGAGTCTTTGAGAAAGCAGCGACTGTCCGAGTTTTCACGGCCTGCACGCCCTTCTCAAGGATCTCGCCACGGGCAACGCATGACAAGATCGTCCCACTTCGGATCGTTGATTCTACAAGTCTTTGATTTTGTTGAACGGCGGCGGCGACTCCCACCGCGATCCGACAGTCACTGCTGCCATTGATCGACCTTACCAACCGGGACGAAGCCGTCAGCGCTTCCAGAAATCGCGGTGCGGTGCGAGCATCTCATCGGCGATTTCGGGGAAGGGGCCAAAGACCTCGATCTTTTTCTGGCCGGAGTCGAGGACGGTGCGCGAAGAGAGGCTCATCGTCGGATTCTCCGCGTGATCCCCGGTGAGCGCCAGGAGCTCGGTCTCCTCGACCCCGTAAACCAGCCGCCCGATATTGGCCCAATACATCGTGCCGGCGCACATCGCGCACGGCTCGAAGGTTGAGACCAGCGTGCATTGCCACAGGAACTCCGGCGCGTAGGCAGCCGCGGCGCGCCGGGCGAGCTCCGTCTCGGCATGGCGCACCGTGTCGAGATTGCCCTGCCGCATCAGCACGCGGTCATCCGGCCCGACCAGAACGCAACCAAAGGGATGATGCCCATGTGCCGCCGCCTCGCGCGCGACCGCGTCGGCGGATCGAAGGTGGGCGAGCATCTGATCGCGTGTCATGGCAAAACCCCGGGACGCCGACATCCACCCGATGAGCGGCTCTTTGATCCGAGATTGCTGCCAAGCGATGCGAGTGGCAAGAGCGAACCGTGGCTTGAGACCTTTGCGCGGGGATATCAGACCTTTGCGCTAGAATCGCCGACCGGTCTTGGCGTCGAACAGATGAGCACAGGTGCGGTCGATCTCGATGCGCATCTGCGCGCCTTGCTTCAGCGCAAGCCGCTCCCGGAACAGGCAGGAGATTTCCTCGCCGGCGCAGTCGACCTTGGCGAAGATTTCCGAACCCGTGGCTTCCAGAAGCACGATCGTGCCGGCAATACCCTGGGAAATCGTTGCTCGGATATGTTCAGGACGGATGCCGTAGATGAGTTCACCCACGGGAATTTTTGCCAGGTTGATGCCTTCCGGCAGCGGTAGGGTCAGCCCGCCGGCGCTGCGGAAAACGTCTTCCTCGACGCGGCCGGCAATGAAGTTCATGGCCGGCGAGCCAATGAAGCCGGCAACGAACAGATTGGCCGGACGGTCATAAAGGTCGAGCGGCGCACCAACCTGCTCGACAAGGCCGTCATGCAGCACGACGATCTTGTCGGCCATGGTCATGGCCTCGATCTGATCATGCGTGACGTAAATGGTGGTGGTGCCCAGCCGCTGGTGCAACGCCTTGATCTCGCCGCGCATCTGGACGCGCAATTTGGCGTCGAGATTGCTGAGCGGCTCGTCGAACAGGAAGACTTGCGGGTCGCGCACGATGGCGCGGCCCATGGCGACGCGCTGGCGCTGGCCGCCGGAGAGCTGGCGCGGATAGCGGTCGAGCAGCTTGTCGAGGCCCAGGATGCTGGCGGCCCTGCCGACGCGGCTTGCGGTGTCGGCCGGATCGGCTTTCTTGATCTTGAGGGCAAAGCCCATATTGTCGGCCACCGTCATGTGCGGATAGAGCGCGTAGTTCTGGAACACCATGGCGATGTTGCGGTCGCGCGCCCGCAGATTGTTGACGGTGCGATCGCCAATGGCGATCCTGCCGCCCGAGATCGTTTCAAGTCCGGCAATCATGCGCAGCAGCGTCGACTTCCCGCAGCCCGACGGGCCGACCAGGATGACGAACTCGCCGTCAGCGATATCGACGCTGACATCGTGGATAATCCTGGCCGTTCCGAAAGCCTTTTGCACGTTGTTGATTGTGACCGATGCCATTGGGTTTTCCTCGAAAAAGAGTGCGATGCCGTAGCGTGCCTTCAGCCGCCCTTGACGGCGCCCGCGGTCAGTCCGGCGACGATCTGCCTTTGTGCGAACATGGTCAGGACCAGTACCGGCAGTGTCACCACCAGGGCCGCGGCGGCGAGCGGCCCCCAGCTCACTTGCTCGTAGGAGAGCATGTTGTAGACGGCGACCGGCAGCGTGCGCGTCTCACGGCTGGCGAGCACCACGCCGAAGACGAAATTGTTCCATGAGAAGATGACGGACAGGATAAAAGCGACCACTATGCCCGGCTTGGCGATGGGCAAGGCGACCAGCCGGAACACCTGCCAGGAACTGGCGCCGTCGATGTTGGCGGCCTCTTCCAGTTCCATCGGGGTGGTCTCGAAATAGCCGATCATCACCCAGACGACGATCGGCACGGTCACCACCAGATGGATGATGATCTGCGGCCACAGCGTGCCGAGAATGCCGACCCATTGGAACAGCAGGAACAGCGGGATGAGATAGGAAAGCCCCGGCGTCATGCGGGCGATCATGATGACCACCGCCGATCGCTCGGCCTTGAGCCGCGCGATGCCATAGCCGGCCGGCACGCCGATCAGCAGCGCCAAAAGCGTCGCCGTGCCGGTCACCAGAACCGAATTCCAGAGATAGAGCAGGAAATTGTTCTCCTCGAACACTTTTGCATAGTTCGACCAGGCGAGATGTTCGGGGATCAGGATCGGCGGATAGGCGCCGTTGTCGATCTCGAATTTCAGCGACAGCGAGATCATCCAGAGGAAGAACAGGATCGCCGGCGAGACGAAGACCAGGGCCGCGAAGAACAGCCCGATCCGGTTGAGCAGTCGTGAACTCATCTATTTGCCCTCCACGCCGATCCACTGCGAGCGCTGGCGCAACATCAGGAGGATGAAGGACAGGGCGACGATGACGATGAAGAACACCACGGCCATGGCCGAGCCATAGCCGATGTCGTAGTAGGAGAAGGCGGTGTTGTAGAGATAGATGTTGATGGTCTCCGAGGCCGTGCCCGGCCCGCCCTGGGTCATCGCGTAGATGATGTCGAAACTCTTCAGTGCGTCGATGGTGCGGATGATCACCGCGATCATCAGGAACGGCGCGATCATCGGCAAGGTGAGATAGCGGAATTGCTGCCAGGCATTGGCGCCGTCGATTTCGGCGCTTTCGAACGGCTCGCGCGGCACGGACGCCAGGCCGCCGAGCACGATCAGCATCACCAGCGGCGTCCACTGCCAGGTCTCGACCGCAACCAGCGACGGGATGACCGTGTTGGCGTTGAAGATCCATTCCTGCGCCGGAATGCCGACCAGCGACAGAAGATAGTTGAGGACGCCGAGCTGGGGGTGGAACATCATCGTCCAGACCAGCGCCACGGCGACGGGCGTTGCCATCATAGGCATCACGAAGACGCCGCGCAGCAGGCCACGCAGCGGAAACCTGGCGTCGAAGATCAGGGCGGCGATGGTGCCGAGCAACATCGGCGCGGCAACCGAAAGGAAGGTGTAGCTCAACGTATGGAGAAGCGATTCCCAGAAGCGTTGGTCGTACGCCAGCCGCAGATAATTCTCCATCCCGGCAAAGCTTCGCGACTGGCCGAGCGTCCAGCGGTTGACGCTCATCCACAGCGTGAAGGCCCAGGGAAAGACGATCACGGCGCCGACGACGACGAGCGCCGGAACGACGAAAGGCCAGTAGTTGGGAGCCAGCCGGATCGTCTGGCTCCCTTCGATGGCTTGCGTCGTCACCCCGGTGCGTTCTGGGGTGGTGGCGGACATCAGCCTTGCTCGCTCCTGTCGAGGACCGGCTGGAATTGGTCGGTAGCCTTCTTCAACTCCTCGGCGGGATCGGCGCCGGCGATCAAATTGGTCAGCGCCACGCCGTAGATGTCGCGGAACTCTGTGACGGGGATGATGACCGGCAGCGACAGCCGGCTGACATTGCCGGAGCCGACCACCGCATCGAGCCAGCTTGCCGGCATGGTGACACCTTCGCGCACCTTTGGATCTTCGAGCACCGATTTGCGGAACGGTACGCCGGCGCCTGCCTGCAGCAGGCGCGCGCCCATGACCGGCGACACTGCCCACTGGCAGAACAGATAGGCGGCCTCCTTCTTCTCGCTGGTGGCCGTCACGCCGATACCGTCGCCGAAGGTGCCAGCCGCGTGCGCCTTGGGACCCTTGGGCATGACGCCATAGCCGACCTTGCCGACCACCCGCGATTTTTCCGGATTTTCCATCGGCGGGGCAAAGCCGACGCCATCGAACCACATGCCGATCTTGCCTTGCAGGAAGGCGGACTGCGCTTCGGCCCAGTTGAAGCCAGTGACGCCTGGAGGCGCGGATTTGGTCATCAGCCGCTGGTAGAGGCCGGCGGCCTCGATCGCCTCGGGCGACGTCGTGCGCAGCTTGCCCTGAGCGTCGAGTGGCGTCATGTCGTAGCCGAGCATGAGCGATGTCCACACCGGCGTGTTGGCGTTCTTGATGCCGCGGGCGACGAAACCGTAAGTATTGGTCGACGGGTCGGTCAGCGCCTCGGCCGCGGCCACCAGCTGCTCGAAGGTTTCGGGATATTTGAGGCCCTTGGCCTCGAACAACTCCTTGTTCCAGTAAACGATCCAGTAGTCGACCGAGAAGGGCAGCGAGCGCAGCACGCCCTGACCGTCCTTGGCGAACAGCATGCCGGCGTCGGCGAAATCGTTTTCGACCAGACCCGGATCGGTAAGGGTGGGGTCGGCGAGATAGCCTGATATGTCGGCAAGCCAGCCGCCTTTTTCGAACTGCCGCTTCTGCACATGGTAGCTCAGATGCACGACGTCGAAGCTCGGCTTGCCGGAGCTCAATTCGATCACCGTCTTCTGGCGCTGCTGCTGCTCAGGCGTTGCCTCGGCATTGACCTTGATCCCGGTCAACTCCTCGAACTCGGCGAGATATTTTATCAGGGTGTCGCTGCGCGGGCTTTTCACCAGATTGACGTCGAGCGTCGTGCCGGCAAAGCGCTTCCAGTCGACGGCCGCGGCAAAGCCTGGGCGAACACCCACAAGGCCGGCGGCGGCAAGTGCCGCGGTTCCCTGGAGGAGTTGCCTCCTGGTTGGGTTGAACAGATTGGACGACATTTCTTCCTCCCGGTTGCTGTCGTTGTCGAATGCGTCGCGACCGCGACGCGGCTCATGCTTCCTCAGATTTGCAGCGCCAGCCGGCGCGCCTTGTCGATGTGCAGGCTGATCGCCTCGACCGCCTTCTGCGGGTCGCGGCTTTCCATGGCTTCGATGACCGCAAGGTGCTCACGCATGACCGGCACGACGCGCCCGTCGATGCGGAAGCGCTCCTGATGGATCAGCCGGATCTTCACCGAGTTGACCAGATAGGCCTTGGCGATGATCTCGTTGCCCAGCGCATCGATGAAAGTGTCGTGCATCGCCCAGTCAATGCTCTGCGCCCTGGCTTCCATTTCCGGCGTCGGCGCCTGCGAAAGGGCTTGAGCCAGCATCTCCTCGTGTTCGCGCCGCAGGCGGGCAAGTTCGTCATCGGAAGCGCTGGCGGTGAACAGCGCCACCGCTTCGCGCTCCATGAACAGGCGGAACTGAAAAGCCTCGCGGATCAGGCTGATGTCGATATGGGCGATCTGCATGCCGCGCTGCGGGATCGTCGTCAGAAGCCCTTCGGCCTCGAGACGCGGCACGATTTCGCGAATGGCGCCGAGCGGCAGACCGGTGAAGGCGACCAGTTCGCGCTGCGATACGAACTGGCCCGGCAGCAGGTCGCGGGCCAGCAAATGCCGCGTGAAGCTGGCATAGGCTTTTTCCCTAAGCGTGGTCGGTTCGCTGCCGTCTTCCATTTCAGCGCATATCCCTTCGCCGGTCAGGCTGATTCCCTGGCAAACAGCCCATCATAGGCGTCAGCCAGCTGTTGTCGCCCCTGCGAACCGATCGGCTCCAGCGGCGGACGGACCGCCAGCCAGCGGTCGTCGCTGGTCTTGCGCGCCACCATGACCTTCACCGCCGGCGTTACCGGGTGTTTGAGCAATTCGAGCACGAAACGCTCGACGCGTGTGTCGTCGCGCCCGTCCTCGGCCATGGCGCGGATTTCGCTGGTAACGAAATTGGCCATGCCGGAGATTGCGCCTTGAGCGCCAATTCGCACGGCTCGTGCCAGATGCCGCTCGTCACCGATCAAGATCACCAGATCGCCATGGGCGCCGAGCAGCGCCTCGCTATAGTCCCAGTCCCCGCCGGAATCCTTGACCCCCGCAATGACATCCGGAAAAGCCGTACGCAATCGGCCGATCAGGTCAAGCGAGAGCTGCACCATGGTGACCGACGGGATGTTGTAGAGCAGAACGCCACGGGCGAGGGGACCGAGCACGGCAAAGACAGTGGAAAACCAGCCGAAAAGACCATCGTCGCCGACATTCTTGAAGTAGCTCGGCGGCGCCAGCAGAATGTTGCGGGCGCCGCGCTGCAAGGCATGCCGGGCCTGCTCAGCGGCGTCTTCGGCCGCATCGACCAGCACGCCGGTAACAAGCTGATGCGGCAGGATGCCGGCAGCCAGCATGGCTTCGGTCACCGACCGCCGCTCCCCGGTGCCAACCGATGCGCCTTCGCCGGTGGTGCCAAAAAGCGTAACACTGGTGCACCCCTCCGCCAGGCAACGCTTGGCCTGGGCGACCATGAGGGCGGTGGCGATCTGCCCGGAGGCATCGAAAGGCGTGGCGAGGGCGGCCGAAAGGCCAAAACGTGATGTCACCGGGGGTCTCCGAAAAGAAGTTCGAAGGCAGTGATATCTCACTAACATGTCAGTTGTAAATCTGGTTGGTGCGTTTTTTCTGCCCCCGGATGACGTGGGCGAATCTTCTTGCTGGGAAGCGAACAGCTTCACACCGGAGGTGTCGGTCAGACAGAAGAATCCCCAAACACCAGCGAAACATGTCCTCCCGCATGGCGTTCTAGCCGGCCGGCGAGGTCGAGTTCCAGCAGCACCATGAACACTTGGGCCGGGTGCAGGCCAGTGTGGCGGATGATCTCGTCGACCGAGACGGGCGTCGGGCCGAGCGCCTCGATGACTCGGGCGCGATCGCTTTCGCCGGGCGGTGGTGCGGCCAAGAAGTCGGGCGGCTCTTCGAACGGCGGCACGTCGGGCGCCCGCATGCCGGTCAGCGGCGCGATTGCCCTGGAAATATCCGATGCCTCGGTGACCAGGGTGGCGCCATCCTTGAGCAGGCCATTGGCGCCGGCGGCGCGTGGATCGAGCGGTGAGCCCGGTACAGCGAAGACCAGTCGGCCCATTTCGCCGGCAAGCCTGGCGCTGATCAGGGACCCAGAGCGTTGCGCTGCCTCGACCACCACCAGCCCAAGGACCGCACCCGCGACAAGGCGGTTGCGGCGCGGAAAATCCTGAGCGCGCGGCTGCCAGCCGAACGGCATCTCCGAAATGATGGCGCCACGCTCGGCAATCTCTTCGCACAGGCCTGCATTTTCAGGCGGATAAGGCTGGTCGAGGCCGCCGGCCAGCACGCCGATCGTGCCGGTCGCAAGACTGCCCTGATGCGCCGCTGTGTCGATGCCGCGCGCTAGGCCGGAGACGATTGCGTAGCCGTCGCGGCCGAGGTCGGCTGCCAGCATGCGCGCCATCTTGATGCCGGCCAGCGACGCGTTGCGTGCCCCGACTATGGCGACACCCGGCAGCCGGAAAACAGCTGCGTTGCCCTTTACCGCCAGCAGGGGCGGCGGATGATCCATGTTGCGCAAGAGGGGTGGGTAGTCTGCTTCACCGATGCCGACAAAGCGGGCGCCGGCCTTTCCAGCTGTTTCCAGTTCGGCCTCGGCCTCGGCAACGGACGGGATGCGGGCGATCCGGATGGCGCCGCCCGAAATCATCAGTTCCGGCAGCATTTCAAGCGCCGCTTCGGCTGAGCCGAAGCGGTTGATCAGGTCGCGAAAGGAGGCAGGGCCGACATTCTGGGTGCGGATCAGTCGTAGCCAGCTCAGCCGCTGCCGGTCGCTGAGGCGCGGCCCGGCGGTCGGCTCGCTCATCCCTTGGCTCCGATCTTGCCCTCGGTGCCGGCAAGCAGGCGCGAAATGTTTTCCCGGTGCTTGATGAAAACGATGACGCTCATCACCACGAACAATCCGGCAATTTGCGGCGTGCTCAGGACATAGAGGGCGATCGGCACGATGACCGCCGCCGTCAGCGCCGCAAGCGAGGAATAACGGAAGAGGAATGCCATCACCAGCCAGACGACGGCGAAGATCAGCGCTACCTGCCAGGCAAGGCCGATCAGCACGCCGAGATAGGTGGCGACGCCCTTGCCGCCCTTGAAGCCCAGCCATACCGGGAAGAGATGACCGAGAAAGGCGCCGAGACCGGCCCAGATCGCCAGGTCAGGCGCGAAATAGCCAGCAATCAGCACGGCGGCCGTGCCCTTCAGCACGTCGAGCAACAGCGTCGCCGCGGCTAGGCCCTTGTTGCCGGTGCGCAGAACATTGGTGGCGCCGATGTTGCCCGAGCCGATCTGGCGCACATCGCCAAGGCCGGCCGCGCGGGTGAGCAGAAGCCCGAACGGAATCGAGCCCAGGAGATAGCCGAACACAAGCGCTGGGATGAGGCTGTAAGTCATTGTTTCCCCCGCATTTCCCCCAGTTTGGCCGGATCAGGCGCGGTGCGCGGGTTGTCCGGCTCAGACGGAGAACACTGTGCGGCCCGCAACCAGCGTTTGCAAGACCTTGCCTTGCAGGCGCGCACCTTCGAAACAGGTGTTTTTTGAGCGCGAACGAATGCCGCTTTCGCTGACGATCCAGGGTTCGTCGAGGTCGACAAGCGCAAGATCGGCGACAGCGCCGGGCTTCAGCGTGCCACCGGGCAGTCCGAACAGTTTTGCCGGGGCCGTGGACAGGGTCTCGATCAGCCTCAGCAACGGCACGTCGCCATTGTGGTAGAGCCGCAAGGCCGCGCCCAGCAGCGTCTCCAACCCGATGGCGCCGGCCGCCGCATCGGCGAAGGGCAGGCGCTTGGTGTCGACATCCTGCGGATCGTGCGAGGAGACGATGATGTCGATCGTACCGTCCCTGACCGCCTCGATCATCGCCAGCCGGTCTTCCTCGGCACGCAATGGCGGCGTCAGGCGAAAGAAGGTGCGGTATTCGCCGACATCGTTTTCATTGAGCGACAGATTGTGGATCGCCACGCCCGACGTCACCGTCGCCCCGTCGGCCTTGGCACGCGTCACAGCGTTTGCCGCCATCGCCGTCGAGATCTTCGCCGCATGGTACGAACCGCGCGTCAGCCGCGCCAGCGCAAGGTCGCGTTCCAGCGGGATGGATTCGGCCTCGCGCGGAATGCCGGAAAGGCCGAGCCAGCTGGCGTAGAGGCCTTCATTCATCACGCCGGATGAACCGAGGTCCGCATCCTGCGTCTCATGCACGATGGTGGCGCCGAAGTCGCGCGCATAGGTCAGCGCGCGGCGCATCACCAGCGCACTCGATATGGTGTGGCGGCCATCGGTGAAGGCGACCGCGCCGGCTTCGCGCAGCAGGCCGAACTCGGTCATCTCGCGCCCGTCGAGGCCCTTGGTGATCGCCGCAGCCGGAAAGACGTTGACGATAGCCGTGTCTTTGGCGGTGCGCAGCACGAACTCGACAAGCGCCACATTGTCGATCACCGGGTCGGTATCGGGCATCATGACGATGGAGGTGACGCCGCCAGCCGCCGCCGCGACACTCGCCGACGCAATGGTTTCGCGATGCTCGCCGCCCGGTTCGCCGATGAAGACGCGGCCATCGACCAGGCCTGGAATGATCGCCTTGCCGGCGCAGTCGATAATGGTGGCGCCCTCGGGCGCGCCCTGGTTGAGCGCTACCTTGCCGGCGGCAACGATCTTGCGGCCATCGACGATGACGGCGCCGACTTCGTCCATGCCGCGCGAGGGGTCGACGATGCGGGCGCGCTCAAAGACCGTTATGCTCATGCGCCGCGGCCCTCTTGGTTGCGACGGGGATCGAGCAGCGCTTCCATGACCGCCATGCGCACAGCAACGCCCATTTCGACCTGTTCCTGGATGACGCTTTGCGGGCCGTCGGCGATTTCCGAAGCGATCTCGACGCCACGGTTCATCGGTCCGGGGTGCATCACCAACGCGTCGTCTTTGGCCGCCTTCAGTTTTTCCGCATCGAGGCCGAAATAGCGGAAATACTCGCGCACCGAAGGCACGAAGGCGCCTTCCATGCGCTCGCGCTGCAGGCGCAGCATCATCACCACATCGGCGTCCTTGAGGCCTTCGGCCATCGAACGGGTGACGATGACGCCCATCTTCTCGATGCCAGTGGGCAGCAGCGTCGACGGCGCAACGACGCGCACCTGCGCGCCGAGCGCGTTGAGCAGCATGATGTTGGAGCGCGCCACGCGCGAATGCAGGATGTCGCCGCAGATCGCCACGATCAGCTTCGACAGCGGGCCTTTGGCGCGGCGGATGGTCAGCGCGTCGAGCAGCGCCTGTGTCGGGTGCTCATGCGCGCCGTCGCCGGCATTGACGACGGAGCAGCCGACCTTCTGTGCCAGAAGCGCGGCCGCACCGGCCGACTGGTGGCGGATGATCAATATGTCGGGCCGCATGGCATTCAGCGTCATCGCCGTGTCGATGAGCGTTTCGCCCTTCTTCACCGAAGAGCTTGCCACCGACATGTTCATGACATCGGCGCCAAGCCGCTTTCCGGCCAGTTCGAACGACGACTGCGTGCGCGTCGAGGCTTCATAGAACAGGTTGATCTGTGTGCGGCCGCGCAGCGTCGAGGTTTTCTTCTCGGACTGCCGCGAGATCGCGACCGCCCGGTCCGCCCTGTCGAGCAACAGCTCGATGTCGGCAGGGGAAAGGTCGCGGATGCCCAGAAGATGGCGATGAGGATAGGGGGACGAAGCGTCGGTCATCTCAAGGGGCTGCTATAGGGTGGAGACTTTGCGGCTGCAAGCGCCAGCTTTGCATTGGAGCCGTTCTCCTCATTTTTTTCGTGTAGATGGCCGATTGTATCGGCCGGTATTTTCATCGCGCGCGCTGCATGGCTTGGCTATATCTAGCCGACAGCCTCGGATTCGTGGCTTTCTGACGATAGAAGGATTGGGCGTGACCGACGACGTGACGAACCAGCCGCCGCCGCTGACGGGCGGCAACGCCTGGCGGGGCGATCCGTTGCTGATCCAGCTCGCGGAGCGTTTTTCCGATCCGGTGCGCCGGGAACTCGACGGTCTCGGCCGTTTCGTGCTGACGCAGGAGGCGCAGGAACTGGCGCGCCTCGCCAATGTCGAGACGCCGAAGCTGAGGACGCATGATCGCCAAGGACGGCGCATCGACGTGGTCGAGTTCCATCCCGCCTATCACGCCTTGATGCGCCGCTCCGTGGCCAATGGGCTGCATTCCTCGGTGTGGGAAAACGGCGACACCGAGATCGGCCGCCGCCATCAGGTCCGTGCCGCCCGGTTTTATCTGACGGCGGAGCTCGAGACCGGGCATCTGTGCCCCATCACCATGACCAATGCTTCGCTGGCGGCCTTGATGGCAAGCCCGAAACTGTTTCGTGAATGGGCGCCGCGCGTGACGACGCGCAAATATGACCAGAGCCAAAAGCCGCCGGTCGAGAAAACCGGGCTGACGCTCGGCATGGGCATGACCGAGAAACAGGGCGGCACCGATGTGCGCGCCAATGTGACGAGGGCGGAACGCGCCGGCAGCGGTTTTTATCGTCTGACCGGGCACAAATGGTTCATGTCGGCGCCGATGTCGGATGCCTTCCTGGTGCTGGCGCAGGCGCCGGAGGGGCTGTCGTGCTTCCTCGTACCGCGCGTTCTCGGTGACGGCTCGGGCAACGGCTTCCGCTTCCAGCGGCTGAAGGACAAGCTCGGCAACCGTTCCAACGCATCCTCCGAAGTCGAATTCGTCAATGCCATCGGCGAGATGGTCGGCGAACCCGGTGCCGGTGTGAAGACGATCATGGACATGGTGACGCTCACCCGGCTCGATTGTGCCATCGCCTCGTCGGCGATCATGCGCGCGGGCCTCGCCGAGGCCGTTCATCATGCCCGCCATCGTCAGGTGTTCGGTTCGACCCTGATCGAGCAGCCGTTGATGCAGCGCGTGCTGGCGGACATGGCACTCGATGTCGCCGCCGCCACCGCACTGTCGTTCCGGCTGGCGCGGTCCTTCGACGAGGCGGCCAGCGACCGCGGTGAAGCGGCGTTTGCCCGCGCCATGACGCCGGTCGTCAAATACTGGGTCTGCAAGATCGCGCCGCCTTTGCTCTATGAGGCGATGGAGTGCCTCGGCGGCAATGGCTATGTCGAGGAGGCGCCGCTCGCCCGCTATTATCGCGAGGCCCCGGTCAACGCGATCTGGGAGGGCTCGGGCAATGTCATGGCGCTCGACGTGCTGCGCGTGCTTGGCCGTGCGCCCGGCCTGTTCGAGGATGTACTGGCCGGCATCGACCGCGATCTCGGCGCCGGCGGACGCGGCACGATCGGCGTGCTGAAGGCGGCGATGCAGGTCGCTTCAACCGACGAAGGTTCGGCTCGGCTGCTCACCGAGCAGCTGGCTCTGTCGGCTGCGGCGGCAGAATTGCGCCGTCTGGGGGCAGGGCGGATCGCCGACGCTTTCGTCGAGACGCGATTGGCCGGCCAATGGCGCAACACCTATGGCATGATCGATTCGCGCCACGATGCACGCATGATCATCGACACGCTCTATCCGCCAGTGAACTGAGCCGCGAGCATCGCAAAAACCGGCGCCATCCACAGTTTTGAGGCGTTGGTCCGTATCCTCTCGCATATGGCTAATTTCCGTTAACCTTAACAAATGGTTTCCGTTGCGATGGCGAGCGGCAAGGCCCACTGTCCCGGCGCAAGCAGGCAATGGTTCAGATTGGCCGTCTCCTGCTTTGCGAAGCAGGAACACCGATGCGACAGGTACTGACCTCTTTTCTGACCTTGCACTGGACGATTGTTTTCGCCCTGCTTGCGCTCATCTGCATCGACGGAAACCGTGGTGTGGCGGCGGCGCTCGGCGTGATCGGTGCCACAATCGAGGGTACCCGCTTCGTCAACCTCGACAATTTCGTTGTCGTGGCGCCGCTTGCCACCGCATTGCTGGTCGTCGCGGTTCTGTTTTTCTGGGCCTTTGTCGAAGCCCTGGTCAACGACGCGACCAGCCCGGACGCCGACAGCGTTGCCCGCATCGCCTTCATCTGCGCGTCCGGCGTGTTGTCGCTGATCGTCATCGGGGGTGCTGCGCAAGGCATAAACGGGCTGTTCATGGCTGTTGCCGTGCAGCTGGCAGCACTTCTGGCATCCTATGTCGCCATGCTTGCCGAACGGCGGTCCGTGGTTGCGGCAGCGGCTTCGGGCGAAGGCGAGATCCATGCCGTCGCGCACGGCATGGCAAAAGCCGCAGCCCACAATTCGCTGCTTTCACTCATATCAGGCCGAACGGTGTCCAAAACCGGCTCCAATCCCAGGGGAGGCCGCTGATGCGCTACATCTTCGGATTCTGGGCGGCGCCGATGGCGATTTTCTGGGGCTGGTTCTATCTGTCGGCCAATGACATCAATTTCGGCTACGCGATGCTCAGCCGCCAGATGCACGACGTCTTCTTCCAGCTCTACGGTCAGATGCTCGGCATCGATCCGGCGATCATCCCCGGCATGGTGGCGAAGACGTGCGTCTTCGACGGGTTGCTGCTGATGGCGCTTTGGGCATTCCGCCGTCGCCGCGAAATCGCCGGCTGGGTCAGACAGCGCTGGGCGGGTCCGGTTCCGTTCGAGCGGATGCGTGGAGCGACTGAAGCCGGTCCAAAACTCCCTGCAGAATAAACGCGGCTGCCGCCGAATCGATCTTGCCGGCGCGCTTGCGGCGCGAGAAATCCATCTCGATCAGCGTCCTTTCGGCCGCGACCGTCGATAGCCTTTCGTCCCAGAGCACGAAGGGCAGGTCGCTCATTTGTGCCATGTTACGGACGAAGGCGCGCGATTTCTGCGCACGCGGACCTTCCGAGCCGTCCATGTTGATCGGCAGCCCAATCACCACGGCGCCGGCATTCTCCTTCTGCAGCAAGGCGAGCAGCACCGCCGCATCGAGCGAAAATTTCCTTCGCATGATGACCGGACGCGGATGGGCGAAGGAAAACCTCTGGTCCGAGACCGCGACGCCGATCGTCTTGTCGCCGAGGTCAAGCCCCGCCAGCGTCTTACCGCCGGCTAACCGCGCCGGCAATTCTTCGATCGTGATAATGCCCACCGGCCGTCCTTCGCCTTTCACCACCAGGTGTTTTGTCAAACGCGTGGCGGACAAGTAACCCTTTGATCTCGGGGCCACTGGCGTTCTATCCTTTGGCAAGTCAAAAATCGAGGAATGCATTCATGAAACTGACCTGGTACGGCCACTCGGCCTTTCGGATCGATACCGCTGATGTCAAGATCCTCATCGACCCCTATCTGATAGGCAATCCGTCATGGACGGGTGGCTGGGAGGGCCCGGCTGAGGGTGTCACGCATGTGCTGCTGACGCATGGCCACAGCGACCACATCAGCGGCGCGGTGGAGGTGCTCGGCAAAACCGGCGCCCAGCTCGTCGCCAATTTCGAGATCTGCATGTATCTGGTCGGCAAGGGCGTCAGCGACAAGAAGATCAATCCCGGCAACATCGGCGGCACCGTCGATTGCGGCAGCTTCACCACCACTTTTGTCCAGGCGCTGCACTCATCCTCGTTCCCGGGCGAGGGCGGCCAGAACACCTATCTCGGCAATCCGGGCGGCCTCGTCCTGCATTTCCCGGAAGACAAAACGCTCTATCACATGGGCGACACCGACATCTTCTCCGACATGGCGCTAATCAACGAGTTGCATGAGCCGAAGATAGGCCTGGTGCCGATCGGCGACCGCTTCACCATGGGCGGCGCGGTGGCGGCACTTGCCTGCCGGCGCTTCTTCAAATTCGACACCGTGGTTCCCTGCCACTTCGGCACGTTTCCGATGATCGACCCGACCGCCGATAAGTTCGAGGCCGGCCTGGAAGGATCCGGTGTAAGGGTGGCGTTGCCGAAAATCGGTGAGACGATTACGATCTAGAAACAGCTAAAGTGGAATAAATCCATGGTATTGGGGCGATCTCTTTGCGTTTCCATGTTTGTCGCGGCGTCGCCCGCGCTCGCCGCGGATGACTTCATCGAAGGCGTCTACCTTCAGTCCGAAGAGCTTTGCACGCAGGCCAAAAAGGACACGCTGCAAACGCTGATCGACGCCGGCAACATCGTGCTTTCGGCGCACGGCCTGCAGAGCGTGGAATACAATTGCGAGTTTCTGCAGGTCAGCAAGGCGACCGCTTCGCCGAGCTGGGCGGTGACGGCCCTCTGCCAGGAACCGGGCTATGTCTTCCCGGATGTCCTCTCGGTGACGCAAATGAATGAGAAGCAGATCGATCTCGTGTCGGTCCGGCCCGTCAACGACGAAAGCGAAGCAAGCGGCAACAGCGGCAGCTACTATTTGTGCGAGGGCGTTGCCCTGCCGTAGACATCATCCTGTGCGTGGATCGATGGCCGAAGACTAGGCCGCCGCCGCAGCCTGGTCTCTCGCACGATGCATGTTGCGCAGCGCGCGCGGCGCCGCTATAGCCCGAACTGGTTTTCCCCGAGGCAAAAACATGTCCGTAGATCTTCAGACAGTGAAGCGCGTCGCGCATCTCGCCCGCATTGCAGTGAGCGAGGAAGATGCCGAACGGATGACCGGCGAGCTGAACGCCATTCTGGGCTTCGTCGAACAGCTGAATGAGGTCGATGTTTCCGGCATCGAACCGATGACCTCGGTGACGCCGATGGACATGAAGAAGCGTCAGGACGTTGTTACTGACGGCGGCAAGGCAGCTGACATCGTCGCCAACGCGCCGGCGACCGAAGAGAATTTCTTCCTCGTGCCGAAGGTCGTGGAGTAAACCGGCCGATGGCAATCGACATCGCCATTGAAACGCCACTGCAGGACGACGTGCGCGGCCTGGTCGAGGAACTCAACCAGACCTTGCTCGAACTGACGCCGCCGGAGCATTGCTACCATCTGACGGTCGAGCAGATGGCTGGTGAGGACACGACTGTCTTCATCGCCCGCGACAACGGCATGGCCATTGGCTGCGGTGCGCTGAAACGCCATGACGGCGCTGTCGGCGAGGTCAAGCGCATGTACACGCGGCCCTCGCATCGCGGGCAGAAGATCGGCGCGAAAATCGTCGAGCAGGTCGAGGCGCTGGCGCGCAACGAGGGGCTGAAGCGCCTGGTGCTGGAGACGGGCGACCGTCACCCCGCGGCGTGGACCGTCTACGAACGCGCCGGGTTTTCGCGTTGCGGCCCGGTGCTGGATTATCCCGATTCCGAGTGGTCGGTGTTTTACGAAAAGAGCCTTTGATGAGCGACCTGACCCAGCTGACGATTTCACAGGCCCGCGCCAAGCTGCACGGCAAGGAAATCACCGCGACCGAGATCACCGAGGCCTATCTCTCGGCCATCGATCGCGCCAATCCCGCGCTCAATGCCTATGTCGCGGTGACAGGCGACAAGGCGCGCGACATGGCCAAGGCGTCCGACGCAAGGCTGGTCAAGGGCGAGGGCGGTGCGCTGGAAGGCATCCCGCTCGGAATCAAGGACCTGTTCGGCACCGAAGGCGTCCATACGCAGGCCTGCAGTCATGTGCTGGACGGGTTCAAGCCGCGCTACGAATCGACCGTTACGTCAAATCTGTGGGCCGACGGCGCCGTCATGCTCGGTAAACTCAACATGGACGAGTTCGCCATGGGCTCGTCCAACGAGACGTCCTACTATGGCCCGGTCATCAATCCGTGGCGGCGCTCGCGCCTAGACACGGTGGTGATGCCGACGACGCATCAGGGTGATGGCGGCTTCGTCTCGGCCGGCGGCACCAGGACCGCGCGCAGCCTGGACAATGCGCAGCTGGTGCCGGGCGGTTCTTCCGGCGGTTCGGCAACCGCAGTGTCGGCCTTCCTGTGTGCCGGCGCGACCGCGACGGATACTGGCGGCTCGATCCGCCAGCCGGCCGCCTTCACCGGCACGGTCGGCATCAAGCCGACCTATGGCCGCTGCTCGCGCTGGGGCATCGTCGCCTTCGCCTCGTCGCTCGACCAGGCCGGCCCGATCGCTCGTGACGTGCGCGATGCCGCGATCCTGCTGAAGTCGATGGCCTCCGTCGATCCGAAGGACACGACGTCGGTCGACATGCCGGTACCGGACTATGAGGCCGCGATCGGCAAGCCGATCAAGGGCATGAAGGTCGGCATTCCCAGGGAGTACCGCGTCGAGGGCATGCCCGAAGAGATCGAAGCGCTGTGGCAGAAGGGCATTGCCTGGCTGAAGGACGCCGGCGCCGAGATCGTCGATATTTCCCTGCCGCATACGAAATACGCGCTGCCCGCCTATTACATCGTGGCGCCCGCCGAGGCTTCGTCCAATCTCGCCCGCTACGATGGCGTCCGCTACGGCTTGCGCGTGCCGGGCAAGGATATCGTCGACATGTATGAGAAGACCCGTGCCGCCGGTTTCGGCCGTGAGGTCAAGCGCCGTATCATGATCGGCACCTATGTGCTGTCGGCCGGCTATTACGACGCCTACTATCTGCAGGCGCAGAAGGTGCGCAATCTGATCAAGCGGGATTTCGAGACTGTCTTCGCCGCCGGCGTCGATGTCATCCTGACCCCGGCAACGCCATCCGCCGCCTTCGGCATCGCCGACGAGGACATGGCTGCCGATCCGGTCAAGATGTACCTGAACGACATCTTCACCGTCACGGTGAACATGGCCGGCCTGCCGGGCATCGCTGTGCCCGCCGGGCTCGACGCCAAGGGTTTGCCGCTCGGGCTTCAGTTGATCGGCCGGCCGTTTGACGAGGAAACCCTGTTCCAGACCGCCGCCGTCATCGAGCAAGCCGCCGGCACATTCCAGCCGGAGAAGTGGTGGTAGAGATGCCGCCCCCGTCTCGCATTTCCATCGTCGAGACGGAAGACGAACTGCTGATAACCAACCCACCGCGCATCTCGGATTTCAGGATGGGCTTCGTCCTGGTTGGGGCCGCGATCGTTGCCTACACCGGCTACATGGGATTGACCGACACGTCGCCCGCAAACGTCGCCAGCGGCACTCTCGGACTGCTGTCGTTCACTGCGATCATTGCCCTCTTCACCTACTTCCTCGGCAAGGATTTCATGTGGCTGGTGTTCGGCAAGGAAACCCTGCGGCTAATCGACGTGGCAGCCGTGCGCGACGTCAGGGGTTTTGTGCGAAATCGTTCCTCATTGCCTTTGAAAGGGCACCTTGAGGCCGAAATCCTCGACCATACCTATCCAACGGATGAAGCGGGGCTATCGGAAGTCATCAGGTTGACCAACACCAACGGCGTCCTTGTTTTCGGCAGGGAGTTGAGCCGGCCCGAGGCCGAGGCTGTGACAAGTGCCGTCGAGCACTTCATCGGTCGTGAGAATTCGAGCCGACGATAGGCAGCCAATGTTCTTCTACCTTTCCAAGATCTTCTGGTTCTTCATCCAGCCGCTCAACCTGGCGATCTTCCTGCTGCTAGCGGGACTGCTCGCGGTCACGATCGGGCGCCGACGGTTAGCGGCCGCCGGCAGCGTGCTGGCATTTTTGATCCTTGCACTGTCAGCATGGACGTCGCTCGGCGCCATGATGCTCAATCCGTTGGAAGAGCGCTTTCAACGCCCGCCGCTGCCGGAAAAGGTCGACGGCATCGTCGTGCTCGGCGGCGGCTTCGAGGGCGCCATCAATCTGGCGCGCGGCGGCTATGAGCTGAACAGCAGCGGCGATCGGATGGTCGAGACCGCGATTCTCGCCCGGCGCTTTCCCACCGCCAAGGTGGTCGTCTCCGGCGGCACCGGCGCGTTGTTTCTCGATGGCGAGGGCGATGCCGCAACCGCGCCGCGCCTGCTCACCGCGCTTGGCGTGGCCGCCGACCGTATGATCCTGGAGAACAAGTCCCGCAACACCTATGAGAACGCGGTCTTCACCAAGGAGTTGGTAACGCCGAAGCCCGGCGAGACCTGGCTGCTGGTGACCTCGGCCTTCCATATGCCGCGCGCCAAGGCGCTGTTCGACAAGGCCGGCTTTGCAACCGTTCCATGGCCGGTCGACTATCGCACCTCGGGACGGGAAGGCGTCGGCCTGTTCCGCGACAATCCAGCCGATTCGCTGCAGGCCACCACCATGGCCATCCGGGAATGGATCGGGCTTTTTGCCTACTGGCTGTCAGGCCGGATCGATCAGCCTTTTCCGGGTGGCTGACCGATCACCGCCTGCCTGGCCGCCGAGAAGAACTGGCGCCGCACCAGCACCGCCAGCAGCAACAGCGTCGACAACACGAACACCATGGGGTCGACGAACCAGCCGAGATAACCGATCGAGAAGAACACGCCGCGCAGGCCGGAGTTGAAGTGCTTTCCGGCCAGCATGTTCATTTGCGCCGCACGCCACACCGCCGTTTCGGTGACCGGATTGCGCGAGGCTTCGCCATGCGGGATTGGCACGGCGCCGATCAGGATCGTGCAATAATTGAACAGCCGGTACGCCCAGCCGAATTTGAAGAACGAAAACGCCAGGATCAGCACCAGCCCAAACACCTTTATCTGGAAGGCCGCGCGCGACGGCGCGCCACCCAGAGGCAGGTCGCTGAGCACTTCAAGAACCCGGTCGGACGCGCCGAGCAGGGCAAAGCAGCCGCCGATCGCGATCAGCGAGCTGGAGGCGAAAAAGGCGGTGCCTTGCTGCAGCCCGCTCATGATGGCGGTGTCGACGATGCGGATCTCGCGCTCGGCCATGGTCCGCATCCAGGCTTGCCGCTGTGCATTCATCGCCGTCGTCAGCGACACCCGGCTGACAAGCTTGCCGTCGGAGGCAAACGTGTGCAGCAGCCACGCGACGAGGAAGAAGGCCAGCGCCGCGAGATCGGCTGTCGAAAGATCGAGGGAATCGCCCATGGCCTGAATTTATCACATTCAGCGCGATCGCTTCGATGTCCGCATACAGCGATCGTGCCAATGTCGCTGCCGGAGCAAACAAGGTCGGCGGGTGCAGCGCCGCGATTTCCAAAAGAGCGGAAACATCGTGGGAATTCCTATATGTAGTCCTCGACCTGACTCCAGGAGACAACGCCGCGTGTTCCTTTCGGTTTTCGACCTGTTCAAGATCGGCATAGGACCCTCGAGTTCGCACACGATGGGACCGATGACCGCCGCGGCGCGGTTTCTCGACGAGGTCGCGGGAAATGACTGGCCGCGCCCGGCGGGTGTGAAGGTCGACCGCCTTGGCGCCAGCCTGCACGGGTCACTCGCCTATACCGGCATCGGCCACGGCAGTGACCGCGCCGTCATGCTCGGCCTTGCCGGTCTGACGCCGCAGACGGTCGATCCCGACCAGGCCGATGGCATTGCCAGCCGCATCGCCGCCGAAAAGCGTATTTCGCCGCCCGGCCATCCCACCTATCGCTTCGATCCGGCCACCGATCTGGTGCTGGACCGCAAGACGCCGCTCACCGGCCACGCCAACGGCATGGCGTTCTACGCCTATGATTCCGGCGGCCGCCTGCTGCTCAAGCGCATCTATTATTCGATCGGCGGCGGCTTCGTGGTTTCCGAAGAGGAACTGCAGCGGATGAAGGCCAAGGGATCGGTGACGACGGAAGGCAAGAAAGTGCCTTATCCGTTCAAGAATGCGGTCGAGATGCTGGCCATGGCCGGCAAAAGCGGCCTTTCCATCGCCGACATGAAACGCGTCAACGAGGAGACGCAGATGACGCGCGAGGCGCTCGACGCCGGCCTCGACGGCATCTGGAGCGCCATGAAAGGCTGTATCGACCGTGGCCTGTCGCAGGACGGCATCATGCCGGGCGGGTTGAAGGTGCGCCGCCGTGCCCGCATGCTGCATGACAAGCTGCAGGAGCAATGGCAGCAGAACAAGCCCAATCCCTTGCTCGCCAATGACTGGCTGTCGATCTACGCCATGGCGGTGAACGAGGAAAACGCCGCTGGCGGCCGGGTCGTCACAGCGCCGACCAACGGTGCGGCCGGCACGCTGCCGGCGGTGCTGCGCTACTGGCTGCATTTCCATCCCGAGGCGGACCAGCCGAGCATTCGTGATTTCCTGCTGACGGCTGCTGCCGTCGGCGGCATCATCAAGACCAATGCTTCGATCTCCGGCGCCGAGGTCGGCTGTCAGGGCGAGGTTGGGTCGGCATCGGCAATGGCGGCGGCCGGCCTGTGCGCCGTCATGGGCGGTACGCCCGAGCAGGTCGAGAATGCCGCCGAGATCGCGCTCGAACACCATCTCGGCATGACCTGCGATCCGGTTGGCGGGCTGGTGCAGGTGCCGTGCATCGAGCGCAATGCGCTGGGCGCGGTCAAGGCGGTGACGGCAGCGTCACTGGCCATCAAGGGCGACGGCACCCATTTCGTACCTCTCGATGCAGCGATCGAGACCATGCGCCAGACCGGCCTCGACATGAACGAGAAGTACAAGGAAACCAGCCTGGGTGGGCTCGCCGTCAACGTCGTGGAATGCTGAAGGCTGGCCTAAACTGCCACTGTGGAGAAGTCGATCCGGTCGTTGACGCGTCCGCATGCGGGACTAACCTTAAGCGATGTCTCTCAATCTCATAAAACTCTGTGTCGGCTGCGACAGCGTCGAAGATCTCGAGGAGTGGATCGCCTTCCGCCTCGACGAGCGGCGGCGCGCCGGTGAGCCGGTCGAGCAATATCACACCACGCGCATGATGCCGACGCGCGGCGCCGAGGTCACCGATGGCGGTTCGCTCTATTGGGTGATCAAAGGAAATGTGCAGTGCCGCCAACTGATCACCGAGATCCGGCCGTTCACCGATAGTGAAGGCATCGGCCGCTGCCACCTGATTCTCGACCCCGAGGTTGTTCGAACCGACTGGCAGCCGCGCCGGGCCTTTCAGGGCTGGCGCTATCTGAAGCCGGCCGACGCGCCGCTCGATCTGGGCAAGGGCAAGGTCGGACTGATCGAGATGCCGCCGAAACTCAGGCGCGAGCTTGCCGACCTCGGCCTGCTCTGACCCCAGGTGGCATCACCGTCTGGCCCTTTGTGCCACCCGATGTGGGGCTTGCAAGCGATGTGGCAACGCCACATCTTGTTTTTTATGAGCGATAAGAAGCAACCTGTGCCAGCGAGGACCAATCCTGCGCCGATCAAGCCCCAATCCAACGCCGGCGAGATCGACACCTTCATTCGCCAGGCGAGGACACTTGCCGCATCGGCGACCGGTTCGGGCAGGCTGATCCTTGCTCTCGACGCGACGATGAGCCGCCAGCCGACATGGGATCTGGCCTGCACGCTGCAGGGCCAGATGTTCGACGCCGTCGGCAAGGCAGGAACCCTCAGCGTGCAACTGGTTTATTTTCGCGGTCTTGGCGAGTGCCGTTCGTCCGCTTTCGTGAGCGACACCAATGCCTTGAAGCAGCTGATGACGCGGATCGAGTGCCGCAGCGGTCATACCCAGATCGGCAAGGTGCTGGCGCATGCGTTGAAACAGACGGCAACCGCTAAGGTCAATGCGCTGGTCTATATCGGCGATGCGATGGAAGAGGATATCGACGATCTGGCCGAAAAGGCCGGCAGCCTCGGCCTTCATGGCGTTCCTGTCTTCGTCTTTCAGGAAGGCCATGATTCCAGCGCGGAAAAGGCGTTCAAAGAGGTTGCGCGGCTGTCAAAGGGGGCCTGGTTCCGGTTTGATCGGCGGGCTGCCGCGACCCTGGCCGGACTGCTTTCGGCTGTCGCCGTGTTCGCGACCGGCGGGTTGAAGGCGCTCGAAGCCAGAGGCAGGCCGGAAGACCGGCTGATGATCGAGCATCTGCGGGGTGGCGGAAAATAATGGGCGCAATCATCGCTTTTGTAGCGTTGCTTTTGCTGCTGCTCGGCGCGGTGACGATTTTTCTGCGTGCCGAGCCAGCGAAACTGGCGGGCACGCTGCGAACGCTCGGGCCGGCTCTTCTGGCAGTTGTCGGCGTCGCCGTGCTGGTGGTCGGCCGTGAAGGCGTCGGCGGCATGATCCTCACCGCGGCAATTGCCTGGTATGGTTCCATGCGAATGAAACGCCAGCCGGCGGGGCTTGCGCCGGGCAAACGCTCGACGGTGCGCACAGCGGCATTGGAAATGGAGCTCGATCACGATACCGGCGGCCTCGAAGGACTGGTCCTGGCTGGCCGCCACGAAGGCAAGATGCTTGGCGCGATGGGGCTGATGGAATTGCAGCATCTCTACCGCGAACTCTCCGGTGATCCGGAGAGCCGGCAGTTGCTAGAGACGTATCTTGACGGCAGATTTCCCGTCTGGCGCAAAAACACTGAGACGAACGGTGGCGAAGGGCTGGGTGTTGCGCCAGGTCCGGGCGCCATGACTAAGGAGGAGGCCTACAAGGTCCTTGGTCTTGAAGCGGGGGCCGCCGCGGCGGATGTCCGCAAGGCGCACCGCCGCCTGATGCAGCGCCTGCACCCCGATGTCGGCGGCACGTCTTTCCTGGCGGCGCGGATTAACGAAGCCAAGGACGTCTTGCTCTCCAATCACAACTAGTCTCCTTCGACGCAGAATTTTTCCGGGAGATGATTTCCACGCCGTCCTACTGCTGGACGGCGTAGCACTCGATGTTCTTCTTCTTCAAAGCGGTGCAGGCCTTCCAGGCGGCGGTCTTCGAACCGAAGCCGCCGAAGCGGGCGCGGTAGTAGGTGACGCCGTCCTTGTCGAAGGCGACGGTGAAGCCGGAGGCGTCGGCCAGCACCTTGGGCGCCTGCTTGGTGGTCTTGTCGAGGAAGGCCTGTGCCTCGGACTGCTTTGGCGACGAGGCGACCTGAATGGCCCAGCCCGACGGCACCGACGCCGTGTTGACCGGGTCGACGGCCGCTGGCGTTGGCTCGGCATAGGCAGCGACGACCTGGGCCGTCGCGACCTGGGGGGCTGAAACGATGACGGTCTTGACCTTTCTGGTCTTGACGACGGGGGCTGCTTCTTCGGCCTGCGGGGTATCGTCTTCCGCGACCGTGGCGTCCTCGGCGACGGTGGCGTCGTCCTGCGCCACAACAGGCTTGTCATCGGGCGTCGGAGCGTCATGCTTGGGCAGGAGAACCTGGGCGAGGGCGGTGACCGGGTTGTTGCCGCCGGCCTTGGCCACCAGATCGCCACCGCCGCGAGTCGATGCCCTCGGCAGATAGGTGTTGATCAAGCTGGCCATCTGATTGTCGCGGCTGCGGCCGGAACTGCCGCCCATGACCACGCCGACGATGCGGCGATTGCCGTCGGAAACCGACGAGACGAGGTTGAAGCCGGAGGCGCGGGTGTAGCCCGTCTTGATGCCGTCGACACCCTTGATGCGTCCGAGCAGGCGATTGTGACCGTTGATGCGCTGACGCCCGTAGAGGAAGGAGCGCTGCGAGAAATAGCCGTAATATTGCGGAAAATGCTCGCGCAGCGCGATGCCGAGCGTCGCCATATCGCGCGCGGTGGTGAACTGGCCAGGGTCTGGCAGGCCATTGGCGTTGCGGAACACGGTGCCGTTCATGCCCAGCGCACGCGCCTTGGCGGTCATCATGCGGGCAAAAGTGGTCTCATTGCCGCCGAGCATTTCGCCGAGCGCGGTGGCCGAGTCATTCGCCGACTTGGTGACGATCGACAGGATCGCGGTCTCGACCGTGACCGAACCGCCCGGCTTCACGCCAAGTTTCGTCGGCGCCTCGGCTGAGGCCTTGGCGGAAAACACCACTGGCGTATTCCTGCTGATCTTGCCCTTCGCCATCGCTTCGAAGGTCAGGTACAGCGTCATCATCTTGGTCAGCGAAGCTGGATAGCGCCTGCCGTTGGCATCTGCGGAGTAAAGCACCTTGCCAGTCTTGGCATCCACGACGATGGCCGCCTGCTTGGCCGCCAGCGACGAGGCAACGTCTCCAAAAACGAATGTCATCGCCAAGGCGATGATCATCATCGTTTTGAGAGGGGAGGTGGATTTGGAAACGATGCCCAACAACGCCTTACGCACTGGTACTTCCCTTGGATTTCTTCGTTGCGTTGGAGGCGGCAAAGGGTCCTGCCTCGCTTCCGGCCAAGCTACCGGCGCAGCGTTACCAATCCGTTTATGGTAACCGCCGCGTTCACCATTTTCTTCGTGCTTGAAGCTCTCTTTATTCGATTTTTAGCCATTGGCTGCGCAGGCGGGTCCGCAAGCCCGCGAAATCTTGACTTTTGTGCGGCGCACAATATATTATCTTGCATTGCACAAGGGCGCCCCGAAGAAGGACGCCTCAACCGTCAAGGGAATCGTGAAATGACCCAGACCTATGAGGACTTCAGCAAATACGGCAAAGAGTTCGCCGACACCGGATTGAAGAGCTTCGCGTCGCTCTCCAAGGGCGCACAGGCGATTGCCACCGAGGCTGGTGAATACACCAAGAAGAGTTTTGAAACCGGCAGCGCCACTGTGGAGAAGCTGTTTTCAGCCAAGTCGCTGGAAAAGGCCATCGAGATCCAGTCGGACTATGCCAAGCAGTCCTATGAGGCTTTCGTCGCCGAGGCCACCAAGATTGGCGATCTCTATGCCGAACTCGCCAAGGAAGCCTACAAGCCATTCGAATCGATCGTTGCCAAGGCAAAGTAATTTCGCCCGGGCGAACTGATTTCGCCTGACGTGACCCAGATTCAGCCTTTTGACCCTGAGAAAAAGCCCGGCCGTGGAAACGTGGCCGGGCTTTTTCGTGTCAATTTCCGTTCCAGAGCCTCGCGCCCCTTCACGATTGCGAAAATCGTCCAAGTTTGGTGACCTAGCCATATTGTCAGCTAACCAGAAGGGCTTAAAATCGTACATCGAACACCTACATGTCGAACTCGCATGGGGAATCGAAAGAGGCAGGAATACGTGACGATCGGTTTGACTGCCACGAGACGCGTGGTGCGAATGCAAGACGGCGACGGTAACGGCAATGGGGCCGGCCGTGGGACGGCCGTCATCACGCGCACCAAAACCAAGACCAAGAAGCCCAGCCTTTATCGGGTCCTCATCCTCAACGACGACTACACTCCGATGGAGTTCGTGGTTCACGTGCTGGAGCGTTTTTTCCAGAAGGATCGCGAAGCCGCCACACGCATCATGCTTCATGTTCACAATCATGGAGTGGGCGAGTGCGGGGTCTATACATTCGAGGTGGCCGAGACCAAAGTGTCCCAGGTCATGGATTTCGCCCGACAGAATCAGCATCCGCTGCAATGCGTGATGGAGAAGAAGTGAGGTAACATGCCGGCTTTCTCCCAAGGCCTGGAAAAGGCGCTTCACCAGGCGCTGACGCTCGCCAATGAGCGGCACCATGAATATGCAACCCTAGAACATCTGCTGCTCGCGCTCATCGACGACACCGAGGCGGCCGCCGTCATGCGCGCCTGCAATGTCGATCTCGATGAGCTCAAGCATACGGTTCTCACCTATATCGACACCGAGCTGGACAACCTCGTCACCGGCTACGACGAGGACTCCAAGCCGACGGCCGGTTTCCAGCGCGTCATCCAGCGCGCGGTGATCCATGTGCAGTCTTCTGGCCGCGAGGAGGTTTCGGGCGCCAACGTGCTCGTCGCCATCTTCGCCGAGCGCGAGAGCCATGCCGCCTATTTCCTGCAGGAACAGCAGATGACCCGCTACGATGCGGTCAACTACATCTCGCACGGCATTGCCAAGCGTCCGGGCGCGTCGGAGACACGCTCGCCGCGCGGCGCCGATGACGAGCAGGGCGGCCAGAACGGCGCCGAGCCGCAAGAGGAAGGCGGCAAGAAGAAGCAGCAGCAGGACGCGCTGACGGCCTATTGCGTCAATCTCAACAACAAGGCCAAGGCCGGCAAGATCGACCCGCTGATCGGCCGCGAGTCCGAGATCAACCGCACCATCCAGGTGCTGTGCCGCCGCTCCAAGAACAACCCGCTCTATGTCGGTGACCCCGGCGTCGGCAAGACGGCGATCGCCGAGGGCCTGGCCAAGCGCATCGTCGAGGGCGACGTTCCCGAAGTGCTGCACAATGCCACCATCTTCGCGCTCGACATGGGCACGCTGCTCGCCGGCACGCGTTATCGCGGTGATTTCGAGGAACGTCTGAAGCAGGTCGTCAAGGAGCTCGAGGATTATCCTGGCGCCGTGCTGTTCATCGACGAGATTCACACGGTGATCGGGGCAGGGGCGACTTCAGGCGGCGCCATGGATGCGTCCAACCTGTTGAAGCCGGCGCTGTCGTCGGGTGCGATCCGCTGCATCGGCTCGACCACCTACAAGGAATTCCGCCAGTTCTTCGAGAAGGACCGTGCCTTGGTGCGGCGCTTCCAGAAGATCGACGTCAACGAGCCGACCATCGAGGACGCGATCGAGATCATGAAGGGCCTCAAGCCCTATTATGAGGAGTTCCACAAGGTGAAGTTCACCAACGAGGCGATCAAGGCCTCGGTGGAATTGTCGGCACGCTACATCAACGACCGCAAGCTGCCGGACAAGGCGATCGACGTGATCGACGAGACCGGCGCCTCGCAGATGCTGGTGCCGGAAGCCAAGCGCAAGAAGACTATCGGCATCAAGGAGATCGAGGCGACGATCGCCACCATGGCCCGCATCCCGCCGAAGACGGTTTCGGCCGACGACGAGAAGGTGCTGCAGGGTCTCGATATCGAGCTAAAGCGAGTCGTCTATGGCCAGGACACTGCGATCACCGCACTGACCTCGGCGATCAAGCTGGCGCGTGCCGGCCTGCGCGAACCGGAGAAGCCGATCGGCTCCTACCTGTTCTCCGGCCCGACCGGCGTCGGCAAGACCGAAGTCGCCAAGCAGTTGGCCGCGTCGCTCGGCGTGGAGCTGATCCGCTTCGACATGTCGGAATATATGGAGCGCCACACCGTGTCGCGGCTGATCGGTGCTCCTCCCGGCTATGTCGGCTTCGACCAGGGCGGTCTTCTGACGGACGGCGTCGACCAGCATCCGCATTGCGTGCTGTTGCTGGACGAGGTCGAGAAGGCGCATCCGGACCTGTTCAACATCCTGTTGCAGGTTATGGATCATGGCAAGCTGACCGACCACAACGGCAAGCAGATCGACTTCCGCAATGTGATCCTGATCATGACCACCAATGCGGGCGCGTCGGATGCGCAGCGTGCGGCGATCGGCTTCGGCTCGACCAAGCGCGAAGGCGACGATGTCGAGGCGATCAACCGACTGTTCACGCCGGAGTTCCGCAACCGTCTCGATGCGATCATCCCGTTCGGCTCGCTGCCGGTGCCGGTCATCCATCAGGTGGTGCAGAAGTTCGTCATGCAGCTCGAGGCCCAGCTTTCCGAGCGTGGCGTCACCTTCGACCTGTCGGCGGACGCGATCGCCTGGCTCGCCGACAAGGGCTATGATGAGCGCATGGGCGCGCGGCCGCTCGGTCGTGTGATCCAGGAGCACATCAAGAAGCCATTGGCCGACGAGGTGCTGTTCGGCAAGCTCAAGAAGGGCGGCACGGTGCGCGTCACCGTCGAGAAGAAGGAAACCGGCGAGACCGGCCTGAAGCTCGAATCGCTGGCCGACGAGGCGCCGGTGAAGCCGAAGAAGGAAGAGCCGGAAGAAACGCCGAAGTCCAGAAAGGCCGTGGTGAAAAAGCCGGCGGCCAAGAAGCTGGTGGCGCAGAAGCCCGAAGCCAAGGGCAAGGACGGCGGCAAGCGCAGCCTGGTGCCACAACTGCCCCGAAAGAACTGAGCTTACGAAAGTCAAAAAAGCCCCGGAGACGGGGCTTTTTATTGGAGCGAGGGTAGGCATAATCGGCCAGATCATCATCCTGAACGGTGCGCCGCGATCGGAAAACAAGCATCGCTAAGGCTGTTCAGGAGTGCTTCGATAGCGTCTGGATCAATCTCGGTGTCGACGTTTGCGAGCAGGCCATGCCGCCGCGCTATCGACCCGGGATGGGATTGCGGCCCGATGGCGCGCCTGTGGCAGGAAGAGGTGCACCGGCCCGGCGTGTACGATCTGGAAGTCGACACGTCGCTCCTGAGCCCTGGGCAATGCGCGGACACGCTCGCAGAGCAGCTTCGGCAAGGATCGTATCGAACAGCGTTTCGGAAATTGTCCAACCCATCCAGCGCCGCCCTTTAGGCGTTTTGACCGGCATGCCGCCGCAGGCGAGTTCGTCCAGATCGGCGAATTTACATCCCGCAAAGGGCCGGCGATTGCATGGTGGAGCTCTCAGCGGCCGCGCTGTCCGACTCGAAACGGGTCAGCAAATATCCGCACGCCTTCCAGATCGCGACCATCAGGGATGCGCCCGCATAGCCATCCACGGCATAGTGCCAGCCAAGCACGACGGATCCGACCATAATGACGCCCGCGAATAACCACATCACAACACCGGCCAGCCGAGACCGCCGCGTTGCATAGAGAGCGAACAGCACCGCCATCGCAACGTGCAGGGATGGGAAGGCGGATATACCGACGCTGCCGGTAGTTGCGCCGGTGTAGCCACCCCACAGCATATCCTGCGTGTTGAGCGCCCAGATTGGATAGATGCGATCGGCGGTGGCGAGTGCTTGCATGAGGGCGTGAAAGTCGTTGCCGAACCCCAATCGCTCGTAAAAGCAAGGGCCAGCCGACGACAGGCCCATCGCGAGGAAGAAGCCACCCAGCGTCCACACCGTCATGAAGCTCATCAGGAACTGATGACGCAGCTTCGTATCCTTGCGTGCGATGCACACGGTGAAAACCGCGGTAATGAGCACGACGAACCAGAAATTGTAAGCGATGTTGATGATCTTCAATGCAAGCGGCGACTGGACGATAAACCGCAACCATTCGTGCGGGGCTCGACCGAAATGCAGGATGCGGTCGGCCTGAGCCAATGCCTTGTCCCATGCAAACGGAGAGAGGATTGCAATGGCTCCCTTCAACACACCGATCGCGGATATGAAGGCAAGACCCGCACCCAGGCCATTCAGGCTGTTGGCAATGCGTTCGGCGTCGCCAAAGAATCTACCCAGTGACTTGAGGAAGGTGTGCAGCGGTTCGGTATCCCGCTGGACCAGCGCAAGATGGAGAAGCGTCCCAAGTGCAAAGGCTGAGCCGCAAATCCAGAAGGCGATGAAAAGATACTCAGCGTATTCCTCCAGAACGCCGAAATCCGGCATGTTTCCAGTGTGCCACCCGACTGCGCTTGCCAGAAGCAGCGCAGCGGCAGCCATAGCGTGCAGCAGCCGGTGTCGCCAAAAGGCATCCGCCAAGATGCCAAGAAAAGCACGCTCGACAATTGCCCCCGCCAGTGGGGCCGATGCCGCAACCGAATGTTCCATGGTTTTGAAGCCCCACAGCTCGCCACGCGTTAGCATTTTACCGTGAGATGGTTCGATATTTCCTAATCAGACGATTAGAGTTGCAAACGGTTGAGTCGGCACTGGGCACGGCCGGGCATTAGAATCGGCTTCTGGACTGAACGGCGCTTGTCAGTCCGATATTCTCGACCCGGTCCACCACATCATTGGCGGACCTCCCGCTCTCAATTTTTGAGTGCAGTCCGTATCTTTTCGGCGTTCCCGACCAGAATCTCCGGCTTCTCCATCTCGCCCGTGTGCGGCTTCAGCGGGATGCCGTCGAAGCGCGGAATGACATGCACATGCAGATGATAGACGGTCTGCCCCGAGGCCGGCTCATTGAACTGCATGACGGTGACGCCATCGGCGCCGAAGGCCTTTTTCACCGCCAGCGCCACTTTCTGAACGGCGCTCAAGAGATGGCCGAAAATTGACGGATCGGCATCGAGAAGGTTGCGCGATGGCGCTTTCGGCACCACCAGCGTATGGCCGGGCCCCTGCGGCATCACATCCATGAAGGCGATGACCGCATCATCCTCGTAGACACGGTGCGAGGGAATTTCGCCGCGCAGGATCTTGGCGAAAATGTTGTCGGTATCGTAGGCGGCCTCGGTCATGGCGAACGCTCCGGATTGTGCCTTCGTGTAGCGAAGGCGTCGAAATTCGGCAAGATAATCGTCGACCCTCCCAGCCGGCCAGCCGGGGCTACTCCTCCAGATCCTTGCGGAACGGGGTATGCTCTTCCAGATATTCGCTCATCCGCTCCACCTCCTGCCGTTCGCGCCGAAGATAGTCGGCGACGGCGTTGCGCAGGCCTGGGTGCGCAATGTAGTGGGCGGAATGCATGGTCACCGGCCGGTAGCCGCGCGCCAGCTTGTGCTCGCCCTGCGCTCCCGCCTCGACCACCTTCAGCTTGCGCTCGATGGCGAAGTCGATCGCCTGGTGATAGCAGACCTCGAAATGCAGGAAGGGATGGTCCTCGATGCAGCCCCAGTTGCGGCCATAAAGTGCATCCGAACCGATGAAATTGATCGCGCCGGCGATATAGCGCCCGTTGCGCCTGGCCATCACCAGCAGGATGTCATCGGCCATGCGCTCGCCGATCATCGAGAAGAATTGACGATTGAGATAGGGCCGGCCCCATTTGCGACTGCCGGTGTCCATGTAGAAGGCGAAGAAATCGTCCCAGGCTTTCTCCGTGAGGTCCTTGCCGGTCAGCCGGTCGATTGAAATGCCTGGGGCAAGCGCTTCGCGCCTTTCCTTTTTCATCGCCTTTCGCTTGCGCGAGGCAAGGGTGGCGAGGAAGTCGTCATAGGTTGAAAAGCCTTCGTTGAAGAAATGGAATTGCTGGTCCGTGCGGTGCAGGAAACCGGCTGCTTCCAGCACCTCCACATCGCTCTCTTGCGCGAAGGTGACATGTGCGGAAGAGACACCGAGCTTTTGCGTCACCGCCTTTAGGCCCGCCGCGAGACCGGCCTTCACCTTGGCACTGTCCTCGCCCCTGGTGACCAGCAGGCGAGGGCCGGTGACCGGGGAGAACGGCACGGCACTTTGCAGTTTGGGATAGTAACGGCCACCGGCGCGTTCGAACGCATCCGACCAGCCATGGTCGAACACATATTCGCCCTGGCTGTGCGATTTGAGATAACAGGGCACCGCGCCCAGCAATCTGCCTTGCCCATCCTCCAGCCGGAGGTGGTGGCCCTGCCAGCCGGTACGCCGCACGGCGCATCCAGAATCTTCAAGCGCGCCTAGAAAGGCGAATGAAACCAAAGGATTGTAGCTGGTTTCTAAATCGCCGCGCGCAGTTCCCGCAAAGCCATTCCATTCATCACAGGTGAATGCGCCGATGCCGGCGGCGACGCGGATCGAATAGTCCGCATTGGCCGTTTGTCCGTCACCCTCGTCGCCCTGATCCATGAGGCTTATTTAAGCTCCGTCCGGCCTGGTGCAAGTCACGTTTCAGACACTCAGGCGACTTTGACCAGATCGGGTTCGAACCCTTCGAACGTCATCTGGTCGGCATATCTGAAGGTCAGGTCGACCGCCGGCTGGTCATGCACCGTCCAGGTGATAACAGGCATTTTCAGCCTTTCACGCACGAAGCTGACAAATGGGTTTGGCAGGTCGCCGGCGGCGTAGGAGGTGAAGGCGATCTCATGCGCCAGCATGGCGAAATGCGCCTCGATCAACCCGACGTCCTTGCCGTAGGCGGTGAGACCCCCTGGGATACCCGGCGCGTCCTTCGGAAAATCGCGGACCAGCCAATGGTCGAACGACATGATCGCCGCCTTGCCCTTGTAGCGCTTGAGCATCTTGCCGACGCTTGCCACCAGGCCTTCGTCATAGCCGGGCGTGCCTTTCAGCTCGACGACCAGTGGCACGCGGCCATCGACCAGGTCGAGCGCTTCCTGCAGCGTCGGCACATGGTCCGCCGTGCCACCGACCCTGAGCGCCGCGAGTTCAGCTGCGGTACGCTGCCAGACGAAACCATCCTGGCCGGTCAGGCGCTTGAGATCGCCGTCATGGATGATGACGGGAACGCGGTCGGACGACAGGTGCACGTCGCATTCGATGGCGTAGCCGCGTTCGGCGGCTGCGGCAAAGGCCGACAGCGTGTTTTCCCAGCGCGTCTTGTTCATGTCGTGGAAGCCGCGGTGGGCAACGGGCCGGGCGGTCAGCCAGGATAGGTCGGTCATATCTGTACCCTGGCTCATGCGACTTCGAAGATGGCTTCGATTTCCACTGCGGCATTAAGCGGCAGGCAGGCCGTGCCGACGGCGGAGCGTGCATGCTTGCCGCGCTCGCCAAGGGCGGCGACCAGGAAATCGGAGGCGCCGTTGGCAACCAGATGCTGCTCGACGAACTCGGGTGTCGAGGCGACGAAAACGGTGATCTTCACCAGGCGGCTGATCTTCTCGAGGTCGCCGAGTGCTGCCTTGGCCTGCGCCAGGATGTTGATCGCGCAGTATTTTGCCGCATCCTTGCCGCCTGCGGTATCGAGATCGCGGCCCAACAGCCCGCTCGCCTGCAGCTTGCCGTCCTTAAGCGGCAATTGCCCGGCAGTGAACAGCAAATTGCCGGTCCTGCAATAGGGCACGTAGTTGGCGGCGGGCGCGGCGGCGACGGGAAGCGTCACGCCCAGATCGCTTAGCCGCTTTTCGATTGTTTCACTCATGGTATTTCCCTATTGCTTGGTGACGCCGCGCCGGCCGGGCCGAAATTGCTATTTTTGCCTCGCTTCCGCCACGACTTTTTTTAAGCTGGACCATCTTTCCCTGCGGCCTGCCATCAGTCGCGACGATCGGAGTACCTCATGCGCGCAACGCGCCTCGCATTCCATGCCGTCCTGTTGTCGGGCATCTTCTCGATAGGCCCTGTCTTCGCAGCGCCGGCGCTGCAAGCCCACCGCGCCGTTTACGATCTTACCCTAAAAAAGGCTTCCGATCAGTCCGGCATCACAGGCATATCCGGCCGCATGGTCTATGAGTTCAACGGCTCGGCCTGCGAAGGCTATACGGTGAAATTCCGTTTCGTCACCCAGATCGTCACCGCCGACAACACCAGGTTGACGGACCAGCAGACGACCACTTTCGAGGATGCCGAGGGCAAGACCTTTTCGTTCGTGACAAAATCCTTCGTCGACCAGAATCTCGACAAGGAGGTCAAGGGCATCGCCACGAAAGAAACCAAGGGCCTGAAGGTCGACATCGACAAGCCTGAAAAGAACAGCGTCGAGCTCGCGACAACCCAATTCCCGACCCAGCATTTGGTCGAATTGATCGGCAAGGCCGAAAAAGGCGAGAATTTTTACGAAACCAACCTGTTCGACGGTTCCGAAGACGCCAACAAGGTGATGACCACCACCGTCGTTGTCGGCAAGAAAACCGATGCCGACAAGGCCGACCCGGAAGCTTCGGCACTGGCAAAGCTCGCCACCGACAAATACTGGCCGGTCGACATCGCCTATTTCGACGACACCAACAAGACCGGCGAAGAGGTTCCGGAATACCGTATCAGCTTCAAGCTGCATGAGAACGGCATCACCCGCGATCTCGTCATGGACTATGGCGACTTCTCGATGACCGGCAAGCTGGTCAACCTGTCGCTGTTCGACCAGACAAAACCTTGTCCCGCCAAATAGTGCCTGTCTAGGCAGCTGATTTGCCACGGCACGGCGTGGTCGTAACGAACGACTTGAACGTGCCGCAATCGTCTCTCAACCTCTTCCAGCGTCCAGGCGCGAGGGGGATCAGCTTGAGCAGGATCGATACGTTCGTCGCGCCGCGGCCCAACCCGGCACTGATCAGGGCCATGACATCCGTCAACCGGATCGTCATGCTGCGCGGCATTCCCGGGTTTCGGGATCTGTTGCCGTTCAATCGCCTGGCCGGTCTGCGCGGCGTCTCAAATGTCCGCCATATCGACTTTCCCGACGCCGATCTTGAGCGGCTGAAGGCCAGTTGCGGGGCAGGGAAGGCGACCTTCATCACACCCAATCATCCCGAGTTCTTCACCGACTGGATGATCGACAAGGAAATCGTGTCGCAGGTCAGCCCGCTCACGGCCTCATGGGCGACCAATGGTGTCGTCAACGGCCTTGGCCGGCTGATGCAGAAGTTCTGGCTTGCCAACAATCTGATCGCCCAGATTCCCGGCAACAGCGGGGCAGCGAAGGAACACTCGATCGCCTGGGCCCTGAAAGGCCATGGCGTGCTGCTGCATCCCGAAGGCGGCGTCGGCTGGCATGCCAATGTCGTTGCGTCTTTGCTGCCGGGTGCCGTCGAGATGGGACTGGAAGCCCTCAAGCGCGGTCGGGCCACGGATTCCAATTTCAAGGTCTGGATCGCGCCCGTCGTCTGGAAGCTTGCCTTCACCGGCAACGTCGAAGCGGCACTGGCGAAGGAATGCGCCTATGTCGAGAAAAACCTCAAAATAGAACGCCAGGCGACCGACACGCTGCCGCAGCGCATTCACCATGTCTATTCGACACTGCTGGCCCGCGATGAAGCTGCCACCGGCATGCCGTTCGACCAAGGCGCTTCCTATGCCCAGCGTCAGAGGGTTTTGGTCACCGAGCTCAGCCGCCAGCTCGGCAAAAGCATCTCAGCCGACATTGATGTCACCGACATCACCGAGATTCTGCGGCGGGCGCGCCGCTGGCAGCGCGAAAACACTGGCGATGCCGAACGGCAAAGGCAGGTCCGCGCGCTCGTCGATAGGGTTCAGAGGCTGCAACGCGTCGGACCCTGGGCCTGCGCCAATCCGCGCATTAGCCAGGAGGAGATCGCCGAACATCTGAAGCGGATCCGCAACGACTATTGTCGGGGCGGGCTGCGCGACACGATGAACCGATTCGTTCCGCAGCCGGCCGGGCCGCGTTGCGCCCACATCCGGGTGCCGGAGGCACTGGGCTTGCATGAGCATACGGGCTCGATCGACGATGCGGTTGCCGATCTGCACCGTCGCATGCAGGATACAGTCACCAACATCGTCGCCGAGCTTGCAGCCAATGGCGGCTTCATTTTCTATCCGAATCCATTCTATCGTCACTGACATCAGCCGGGCCATGTGGCCGACTGTCGTGACGGATGGAAGGCAGACAGCAAGCTTTATGGCAGCCTATGTCGACGCAGCGATCTGGAACTGGGCCGGCCATCGCTGGTGCCATCTGTTGGCCGACGACACCGACGAGTTGCATCGCTTTGCCGCGCATCTTGGCGTCAAGCGCTCATCCTACCAGGGGCCGCCCAAGACATCGGCGCCGCATTATGACATAACCGGCTTCGAGCGTGACCGTGCGGTGCGGCTCGGCGCCATCGAATGCAGCCGCGAGGAGATCGTCGCGGTCTTCCGGCGGGTGCGGGTGCCGAACGGCAAGATAAAGCGCTGACGGCAGCGCGCGGATCGTCGCACGCCGCACACAGGTCCCACGGCGCTTGCGTTTATCGCGCATCCCCTCTATATGCGCGCTCATTCCACACACGGACTTTGGTGTCTGCCCGGGAGAAATCCGGCTGAAACCTCCGGTGGCGTTCGAGGACAAAGTCCAAAAATGCCTGTGTCCGTGGAGGCTAACCGGAAAGGAACTTTGAATGGCACTGCCTGATTTCAGCATGCGCCAGCTTTTGGAAGCTGGCATTCACTTCGGCCACCAGACCCATCGCTGGAACCCGAAAATGGCGCCCTACATCTATGGCGCCCGCAACAACATCCACATCATCGACCTCTCGCAGACGGTGCCTTTGCTGCACCAGGCGCTGAAGCAGGTTTCCGACACCGTCGCCAAGGGCGGCCGCGTGCTGTTCGTCGGCACCAAGCGCCAGGCGTCCGACATCGTCGCCGATGCGGCACAGCGTTCGGCTCAGTACTACGTCAACTCGCGTTGGCTCGGCGGCATGCTGACCAACTGGAAGACGATCTCGAATTCGATCCAGCGCCTGCGCAAGCTCGACGAGATGCTGGCCGGCGAGGCGCAAGGGTTGACCAAGAAGGAACGCCTGAACCTCGACCGCGAGCGCGAGAAGCTCGACAAGGCGCTGGGCGGCATCAAGGACATGGGCTCGACGCCCGACCTGATGTTCGTGATCGACACCAACAAGGAAGCGATCGCCATTCTCGAGGCCAAGCGCCTCGGCATCCCGGTCGTCGCCATCATCGATTCGAACTGCGATCCGGACAAGATCGACTTCCCGATCCCCGGCAATGACGACGCGGCCCGCGCCATCCAGCTCTATTGCGATCTGATCGCCAAGGCTGCGATCGACGGCATCGCCCGTCAGCAGGGCGCGCTCGGCGTCGACATCGGCGCTTCGATCGAAGCTCCCGTCGAACCCGCGCTCGACCCGGCTCCGGCCCCGGCTGCAGACGCTCCGGAAGCTTGATAATCGAGGCCGGTTGCGGCCTTCATCTTTCTCATATTCTGGCACGCTAAACAGACGCACCATCGAATACCGATGGTGCGTCGGTGCATTTAAAACAAAGAGGCGACAATGAGCATTTCGGCTGCACAGGTCAAAGAACTCCGCGACTTGACCGGCGCGGGCATGATGGATTGCAAGGCGGCGTTGACCGAGACCAACGGCAACATGGAAGAGGCCGTCGACTGGCTGCGCAAGAAGGGTATCTCCAAGGCTGACAAGAAGGCTGGCCGCACCGCGGCTGAGGGCCTGATCGGCGTCGACAACGGCGTGCGCGAGGCTGCCGTCGTGGAAGTCAATTCCGAGACCGACTTCGTTGCCCGCAACGCCGCGTTTCAGGAAATCGTCGCCAATGTTGCCAAGGTTGCGCTGGCCTACGGCACGACGGAGGCTGTGGCCGCCGCAAAGTATCCAGGTTCCGACAAGTCGGTTGCCGACACCATCAAGGACGCTGTCGGCACCATCGGCGAAAACATGGGCTTCCGCCGCTCGGCCAAGCTCACCGTCCCGCACGGTGCTGTCGCCACCTACGTCCACAACGCAGTTGCCGATGGTCTTGGCAAGCTCGGCGTTCTGGTCGCGATCGAGACCACGGGCAATGAGCATGCCGCCAATGCCTTTGGCCGCCAGGTTGCCATGCATGTCGCCGCCACCAACCCGCTGGCGCTGACGGCCGAGCAGATCGATCCGGCTGCGGTCGAGCGCGAGAAGGCGATCTTCGCCGATCAGGCGCGCCAGTCCGGCAAGCCGGAAGCGATCATCGAAAAGATGGTCGAAGGCCGCCTACGCAAGTTCTATGAGGAAGTCGTGCTCCTGAAGCAGGCCTTCGTGCTCAATCCCGACATCACTGTCGAGCAGGCACTGAAGGATGCCGAGAAGGAAATCGGCGCTCCGGCCAAGATCTCCGCCTATCTGCGCTTTGCGCTCGGCGAAGGCATTGAAAAGGAAGAGACCGATTTCGCGGCGGAAGTCGCGGCTGCGGTGAAGAAATAATCCTTACAAATAGCCCCTGAAGGGGCTTCTCAGCTCAGGCAACTCGGCCGGGTGTCCGCAAGGATGCCCGGCCGATTTCTTGTGCGGTGTCGATAAAGGCCCTGAGCTTCGGCGCCATTGACGCCCGGCGCGGGAAATAGAGGAATAGCCCCGGTTCTTCGATCGCCGTCTGCGGCAGCACCTGGACCAGGCGGCCCGCGGCAAGATCGGCGCGCGCCAGCGGCTCGAAGACATAGGCAAGCCCGACGCCTGCAAGCGCAAGATCGATTGCTGCGAGCGAGTCCGTCACGACAACGCTGCCCCGCGTCTCCATGGCGACGTCCTTGCCATCCTCGATCAGATCCCAGCGATAGAGCGCACCGGAGCGGACGAGCCGGTAGCCAATACAATTGTGATTCGCCAAATCGGCAACGCTGCTGGGACGGCCGTGCCGTCCGATATAAGCGGGCGAGGCGACGATGACGACGGAGAACGGCGGCGTCAGCCGGACCGCGACCATGTCCTGGGCGATCATCTCGCCAAGCCGGATGCCGGCATCGAAGCCTTCGCCGACGATATCAACCAGACCCTGGTCAGCGAAGACCTCCACCGTAACCTCCGGATAGCGTTCGGCCATCGCCGCCACCACCGGCGTCACCGCCAATGGTATGGCGATGTTGGAGGCGTTGATCCTGAGCAGGCCAGACGGTCTGCCTTTGACGCTGCGGATACGGTCCATCCGCTCGGCAATATCCTGGAGGGCCGGAGCCGCCGTTTCCACCAGCGCCTTGCCGGCCTCGGTGAGCGAAACGCTGCGCGTCGTCCGTGCGAACAAAGGCTGGCCGATCCGCTCTTCGACAATGCGCACCGCATGGCTGACTGCCGAAGGGCTCATGCCGAGTTCGGCGGCGGCAAGCGCGAAGCCGCCGCGTCGAGCCACGGCGACGATCACAGGCAGGTGGGTGAGCAGGTCCCGGTACATTCATGCACGATATCGCATGGTCCATGCCTACCATGCAATCTTATCAATGTCGGCCGAGCGGTCCACATTGCCGGCCGTACGTCGGCGATGGGCTGATGGCATCGAGGAGAAAGAACATGAATGCGTTGAAGCGCGTAACTTTCGCGGCAGGCATGGCGTTGGCGCCGATGGACGCCGGCGGGGCGGAGCCATCAGACTGGCGGGCCCTCGCAGACGAACGCGCGGTCATTCGCATCGCCGATGCCATCGACCGGGCCGTCGACGCCCAGAACTGGAAGCTTGCACGCAGCTATTTCGCGGATCGGGCCACTGCCGATTTCAGCAGCCTTTCCGGACAGCCGGCGGCCAACATCGCTTCCGACGACCTGATTGGCGCCTGGGCGGCCAACCTCAAGGGCAGCAAGACAAGCCTGCATCTGCGCACCAATCACCAGGTCGTTCTCGAAGGGGACACGGCGACTGTCCTGTCGAACGGCTATGCCTGGAACCGGATGGAAGGCAATGGCGACCCGCTTTGGGAGGTCTGGGGCACCTATGAGCATCACCTGACGCGTTTTGCGGATGGCTGGAAGGTCGATGGCTTTGCGTTCCGCATGACACACGAGCGCGGCAATCCCTGGGTCAAGACCACTCCGGGCCAGTGACGCTCGGGCATCTATCACCAAGCATTGGAAGACGATTATGACCATGACCTACTACACTCTTGGCAACAGCGGCCTCAGGGTCAGCCGGCTGGCGCTGGGCACGATGACTTTCGGCACGGAATGGGGCTGGGGAGCCGACAGGGATACGGCGCGGGCGATGTTCGACGCCTATGTCGAGGCGGGCGGCAATTTCTTCGACACGGCGGATCTCTACACAGACGGCACGGCCGAAGCCTGGCTTGGCGAATTCATCGCCGAGCGCGGCTTGCGCGACATGGCGGTGATCGCCAGCAAGTTCACCATGAACATGCAGCCCGGCAATCCGAATGCCGGCGGCAATGGCCGCAAGAACATCATGCGGGCCGTCGATGCTTCGCTGAAACGGTTGGGGACCGACTATATCGATCTCTATCTCATGCATGTCTGGGACAGGCTGACCCCGGCCGAGGAGGTCATGCGCACGCTGGATGACCTGGTTCGGATGGGCAAGGTGCGCCATGTCGGTCTTTCGGATGTGCCCGCCTGGTATGCGGGCCGCGCACAGGCGATCGCCGAATTGCGCGGATATGAGCCGGTTTCGGCGCTACAGCTCGAATATTCATTGGCCGAACGCGCGATCGAGAATGAGTTCGTGCCATTCGGCACGCGCCATGGCGCCGGCATCATGGTGTGGAGCCCGCTGGCCAGCGGACTGCTGAGCGGCAAGTATCGGCCGGCTCAGGCCGGAACCGCGGGCCGGCTCGACGGATTTCGCAACTCGACGCATCCGGGGTTCCAAAAGCTCACGCAACGCAACTGGGCTATCGTGGCCGAACTCGAGAAGGTCGCATCCGAGATCGGCCGCAGCATGCCTCAGGTCGCGCTCAACTGGGTAGCGACGCAGCCGGGGATCGCGACCGTCATTCTCGGTGCGACGACGCTCAGCCAAATGCAGGACAATCTTGGCGCGCTGGATTTCGAGATTCCGAAAGCGCATCGCGACCGGCTGGAGAGGGTCAGCAGAACTCCAGCGCCGTTTCCCTATTCCTATTTCGGCGCGCAGATACAGGCGCGCGTCACCGGCGGCGCGACAACCGGCGACAAGCCCTCCAACTACGTGTCACCGGTGCTTATCGAAGGAGAGTCGGCCAGCGTGTCCACCAATTGATTGATGGGACAGGAAACCGGCGAATTTGCCGTTTGGGCGCCGCGTGACATCGCGGCGCCCTTCGTGTATCGGAACGCCATTGTTTCGAGGCGGCGCCTGCGCGAGGGTAGCCACCGGAACGCGCCACATGCAAATGAAGAGGCCCAGATGACGGTGAAGCCCCTCTACCGACGTGTCTTGTTGAAAGCGTCGGGCGAAGCATTGATGGGCGAGCAGCATTTCGGCATCGACGTTTCAGTGGTGGATCGCATCGCCGGCGACATCGCCGAGGCGCGTGCATTGGGCATCGAGGTCGGCGTCGTCATCGGCGGCGGCAACATCTTTCGCGGCGTGGCGGTTGCCTCCAAGGGCGGCGACCGTGTCACCGGCGACCACATGGGCATGCTTGCCACGGTGATCAACTCGCTGGCGCTGCGCACGTCGTTGAACAAGATCGGCGTCGACGCCGTGGTGCTTTCGGCGATCGCCATGCCCGAACTTTGCGAGAGCTTTTCGCAGCGCCAGGCGACTGCCTACATGAACCAGGGCAAGGTGGTGATCTTCGCCGGCGGCACCGGCAATCCGTTCTTCACCACTGATTCGGCCGCCGCCCTCCGCGCGGCTGAAATTGGCGCCGACGCACTGTTCAAGGGTACTCAGGTCGACGGCGTCTACTCGGCGGACCCGAAGAAGGACCCGAATGCGACGCGTTTCGAGCGCATCAGCCATGGCGAAGTCATAAATCGCGGCCTTTCCATCATGGATACTGCAGCGATTGCACTTGCGCGCGAAAACAACATTCCGATAATCGTCTATTCGATCCACGAAAAAGGTGGTTTCGGCGATATTCTGAGGGGCGGCGGCCGCTGCACGGTCGTCGCGGACGATTGATCGGCGGCCTGGCCCGAAGGGAAACCGGTTTTCGAAGGTCCGATTCGAAGACGGCCCCGAAGCAGTGAGCCCGCATTAGACGGGTCGAGGAGATAAAGATGAGTGGTGAGTACGACGATCTCAAGCGGCGCATGGATGGGGCCATCGCCGCGTTCAAGCATGATCTGGCTTCGCTGCGGACCGGTCGCGCCTCCAGCAATCTGCTCGATGCGATCCAGGTGCAGGCCTATGGCACCACCATGCCGATCAACCAGGTCGCCAACGTCTCGGTGCCGGAGCCGCGCATGATCTCGGTATCGGTATGGGACAAGTCGATGGTCGGCGCGGTCGACCGCGCGATCCGCGAATCCAATCTGGGTTTCAACCCGATCGTGGACGGCACCAACCTCAGGATTCCGCTTCCCGAACTCAACGAACAGCGGCGCAAGGAACTGGTCAAGATCTCGCACACCTACGCCGAGAACGCCCGGGTCGCCGCGCGCCATGTGCGCCGCGACGGCATGGACTTCCTGAAGAAGGCGGAGAAGGACGGCGACATCAGCGAGGACGATCAGCGCAAGCGCTCGGACCAGGTTCAGAAACTTACCGACGAGACGATCAGCACCATCGACCACCTGCTTTCCGATAAGGAAGCTGAAATCATGCAGGTTTAGGGTCTTGGCCTCCGGCTGACCCGAAAGCGAGAACATGGCAACGCCCGCGCATGTCGCGATCATCATGGACGGAAACGGACGCTGGGCCAAGGCGCGCGGCTTGCCTCGTCTTGCGGGCCATCGTGCCGGCGTCGAGGCGCTGCGCAAGACGGTGCGCGCAGCACCCGGGCTCGGCATCTCCTACCTGACCGTCTACGCTTTCTCGTCGGAGAACTGGTCGCGGCCGAAATCCGAGGTCAGCGACCTGATGGGCCTTCTGAAAATGTTCATCCGCCGTGACCTCGCCGAACTGCACCAGAGCGGTGTGCGGGTTAGAATCATCGGCGACCGGGCAGGGCTGCAGCCCGATATCAGGGGACTGCTCGACGAGGCCGAAACGCTGACGGCCGCAAATGAATCTCTGACGCTGGTGATCGCCTTCAACTATGGCGGACGCGACGAGATCGTTCGCACGGCGCAAAAGCTCGCTTTGGCCGTGGCGCGTGGCGAACTCGACGCCGAGGCGATATCAGCCGAAAGCTTTGCCGTTGCGCTTGATACGCAAGGCATTCCCGACCCGGAACTGGTCATTCGCACCAGCGGCGAGCTTCGGCTGTCGAATTTCCTCCTGTGGCAGGCCGCCTATAGCGAGCTCGTCTTCCTGCCTTGCTACTGGCCCGACTTCAGCCGCGAGCACCTTGCCGAGGCTTTGCGTGAGTTTGCTGGCCGCGAACGCCGTTTCGGCGGACTTGGAGGCCAGGACGTCGCTTCGCGACCGGCCGCGGGATGAGCAATCTCCAGCTGCGTGTCGTTTCGGCGATCGTGCTCGCCATCATCACTCTCGGTCTGACCTGGATCGGCGGTCTGCCGTTCCGGCTGCTGTGCGCCGTGATATCGGCGGCGATCTTCTATGAATGGACCCGCATGTCGCGCCCGACCGGGGTCACGGGCCTGGGCTTCCTGCCGGAAGCATTGCTGGTCGTCTTCGTTGGCGCCTTGATCGGCGGCCTGGCCGCCTCCTGGCTGCTACCGCTTGTGGCGGCCATTGTTGCCGCAACGGCGATAGCCGCCTCGCTTCGCAAGACCGGACAATGGGATGCGAGCGGCCTCGCCTATGCCGCGGTTTCAGGCCTGTCGCTCGCCTTGCTGCGCGATGGCGATCGTTCGGGCCTCATTGCCATCCTGTTCCTGTTTGCGGTCGTCTGGGCCACCGATATCCTTGCCTATTTCGTTGGCCGTGCCGTTGGGGGGCCGAAACTGGCGCCCTCTATCTCGCCCGGCAAGACGCGCAGCGGCGCGCTCGGCGGTGCGCTCGGCGGCGTCGTCGCCGGGCTGGTCCTCGCCGTAGCTGCCGGTGTCGGCAATCTGGCATTGCTCGGCCTGGTGGCGCTCGTGCTGTCGATTGTCTCGCAGGCAGGCGACCTGTTTGAATCCTGGGTCAAGCGCCGCCATGGCCGCAAGGACTCAGGCGCGCTCATCCCGGGCCATGGCGGCGTCATGGATCGTGTCGATGGGCTTGTCGCAGCCGCATTCGCCCTATACGTCATCGGCTGGATTTCGGCGAACGCCGATCATCCGGCGCAGGGTCTGTTTCCCGTTTGAGTGGTGTCATTTCAGGTCCTTTGCGCGATGCGCCTTGGATTCGCCCGGATTGGTGTCACAGTCACGGCGCAGTCTGCGCCGTGGAAGAATTTGAGGGTTTGTCTTGAACGAGATTCTTCACGCGCTTTTCAGCACACAAGGCTTTGTCCTCGGCACGCTGGTGCCATTCCTCTTCGTGCTGACCGTGGTCGTGTTCGTCCACGAAATGGGCCATTACCTTGTCGGGCGCTGGTGCGGCATCGGCGTCAGGGCCTTCTCGATCGGCTTCGGCCCGGAACTCTTCGGCTTCAACGACAGCCACGGCACGCGCTGGAAACTGTGTGCGATACCGCTTGGCGGCTATGTCAAATTCGTCGGCGACATGAACGCCACATCGAGCCAGCCGACGTCGGAAGAAATTGAAACGCTGACCGCGGAAGAGCGCAAGGTCGCCTTCCACACGCAGCCGATCTGGAAGCGCGCGGCAACGGTGGTGGCCGGACCGCTGTTCAATTTCCTGCTGACGATCGTCGTCTTTTCCGTGCTGTTCACCGCCTATGGCCGCTATGTCGCCGAGCCGATGGTGGCCGAGGTGACCGCCGACAGCCCGGCGGCGAAGGCCGGCATCCTTCCCGGCGACCGATTCGTCAGCGTCGACGGCAACAAGGTCGAAACCTTTGGCGACGTTCAACGCCTGGTCTCGGGCCGTGCGGACGACGCAATCACTTTCGTCATGCTGCGCGACGGCCGGGAGGTCACTGTGACCGCGGCACCGCGGCTGATGGAACAGGAAGACGCGCTCGGCAACAAGGTCAAGGTCGCTGTAATCGGTGTCGTCAACAACAAGGAACTCGGCCAGCCACGGCTCATCACCTACACGCCTGTTGGAGCTGTCGCGGCAGCGGTCGAGGAAACCGGTCACGTCATCCAGCGCACCGGCCAGTTCCTGCAGCGCTTTGTTGTCGGGCGCGAAGACAAATGTCAGCTGGGCGGCCCGGTGAAGATCGCCGACATGGCGGGCAGGGCTGCGAAACTGGGATTCGAATGGCTCGTGCAGCTGGTTGCACTGCTATCCGTTGGCATCGGAATTCTGAACCTTTTGCCGATTCCCCCCCTCGACGGCGGTCACCTCTTGTTCTACGGGGTGGAGGCTGTCATTCGCCGTCCGGTGTCGGAACGGATGATGGAAATGGCCTATCGGGCCGGGTTGCTTCTGGTGCTGTGCTTCATGGGGTTCGTTTTTTGGAACGATCTGTTTGGGTGCTGAAATCATGAAGAAATTTGGCTTCTGCATGGACGATGTTGAGACGCCGTTTACCATGCAAGGGGATATGAGTGACGCGAAAGCCACGCCGCAGGGTTAAGTAAATACAAATTAACCAGAAGCCTTGCGTGTAGGGAAAATCCGGTTAATACGGTAGGGGAAATTACCGCACGTCCGGTTTTCTCGCCGTGGGGACTACGAGAAAAGGTTATTAAGCCCGATGAAGGCAGCATCCAAGTTTCTAAGCGCCGCGTCCGCGGTGACCCTGTCCGCGGCCATGGTCGTGCCAGGCGCGCTCGCAGTGCAGTTCGTTGCCACATCGGCGGCTGAAGCCGCTGTCGTCAGCAGAGTCGAAGTAAGCGGCAACCAGCGTATCGACGCTGAGACCATCCGCAATTACATCACCATCAAGCCTGGCAAGGCTTTCTCCAGTTCCGATATCGACGGTGCGGTCAAGGCACTGTTTGGCACCGGCCTGTTTTCGGACGTGCAGATCAACCAGGTCGGCTCGACGCTGGTGGTCAAGGTTGCCGAGTATCAGGTTGTCAACCAGGTGCTGTTCCAGAACAACAAGAAACTCAAGGACAATGCGCTCGCGGCGGCGGTGCAGCTGAAGCCGCGCGGAACGTTCTCGCAGGCGACGCTCGATGCCGACGTGGAGTCGGTCAAGGCTGCCTACAAGCGCATTGGTCGCGACGACGTGACCGTGACCACGCAGGTCATGCAGCTTGGCGACAATCGCGTGAATGTGGTCTTCAACATTGCCGAAGGCGATCGCACGCAGATCGCGGCGATCAATTTCGTCGGCAACAGCGCCTATTCCAGCCGCCGCCTGTCGGATATCATCAACACCAAGCGTTCGTCCTGGGTTTCCTTCATCCTGCGCGACGACGTCTACGACGACGACAAGCTGCGCGCGGACCAGGAGCTGCTGCGCCGCTTCTACTACAATCACGGCTATGCCGACTTCCAGGTCGTGTCCGCTGTCGGCGAGCTTGACAGCGCGACAAACAAGTACACGGTCACCATCACCGTCCAGGAAGGCGACCGCTACACGTTCGGCGATGTCAGCGTCGAGAGCACGATCCCTGAAGTCGACGGCAAGTCGCTGGAATCGGTGATCGAGACCCACAAGGGTGACGTCTACAACGCCAAGAACGTCGAGGATTCCATCATCGCGCTGACCGAGAAGGTGGCCGGTTCCGGCTATGCCTTCGCGCAGGTCACGCCGCGCGGCGACCGCAATTTCGAGAACCACACCATTTCGGTGGTCTATACGATCGACCAGGGCACCAAGGCCTATATCGAGCGCATCGAGATCCGCGGCAACGATCGCACGCGCGACTATGTCATTCGCCGCGAGTTCGACGTCAGCGAAGGCGACGCCTTCAACCAGGTGCTCATCCAGCGCGCGAAAAAGCGCCTGGAAAACTTGAATTACTTTGAGAAAGTCGACATCTCGACTGTGCCGGGTTCGCAGCCCGACCAGGTCGTTCTGGTGGTCGACGTGGTTGAGAAGTCGACCGGCGAGTTCTCGGTGGGTGCTGGTTATTCGACCGGTGGCGACACGGCCGGTCCGTCGGTCGAAGGATCGGTGACCGAGCGCAACTTCCTCGGCCGCGGCCAGTTCATCAAGGTGTCTGCGGGCGGCGGCAAGAATTCGCGCGACTACAGCCTGTCCTTCACCGAGCCTTATTTCCTCGGACGGCGCATCGCCGCCGGTTTCGACATCTTCAAGCAAACCCGGAACTACGATCATTACGACAGTGACACCACGGGTGCGACCGTGCGTTTCGGCCTGCCGATCACCGACAGCATCACGACGCAGCTAGCTTACAACATCTCGCAAGAGAAATATAAGCTGGATGATGATTGCGTGACCGGTGGCATTTATGATCCCCTTAAGTGCAATGTTTCCGACGCTATCCTGGATGGCATAGAGCAGAGCCCATGGATCAAGTCTTCGGTTAGCCTGGGATTGGTCTACAACACCATCGACGACATGAAGAACCCGCACGAGGGTATCTACGCCACCACGACGGTGGAAGTTGCGGGTCTCGGTGGCGATGCAAAGTTCGTGAAGGTCACGGGGCGAGGCAGCATCTACCAGACGCTGTCGGAGCAGTATGATCTGGTCGGACTTATTTCGGGCGGCGCCGGTCATGTCGAAGGCTACGGCGGCGACGGCGATCTGCGCGTGTTCGATCACTTCCAGAGCAGCGACCGCATGATCCGCGGCTTCGCCTACGGCGGCATCGGTCCGGTCGACAACGACGGCGCTGGCGACCATCTGGGCGGCACGACCTATTTTAACGCCTCGGCGGAAGCCCAGTTCCCGCTTCCGGTCGTTCCAGAGAGCTTCGGCCTGCGTGGCGCGGTCTTCGCGGATGCGGCCACGCTCTACGGCAGCAAGGTTGCCAACGACTTGGTCGACCAGTCGACTGTGGGCATGAAGCTGCGCGCTTCGGTCGGTGTTGGCTTGATGTGGGCGTCGCCGTTCGGTCCGATCCGTATCGACTACGCGATCCCGGTCAAGAAGGAAGCGTCTGACGACGTGCAGGAATTCAACTTCGGCATATCGACCCGCTTCTGATCGGCGGCCAACGATGCTCCCGGGTCCTCAGGGTCCGGGAGAAATGTTCCGACCTAGCTGGATATAGCTTCTGGAATGACCGATCCGGTGTTCTTCGCGCCATCACGCCGGTATACGGCGGGCGAAGTCGCGAATCTGACCGGCTCGGTGCTTGTCGATTCCGGCCACTCCAATATTTCGATCGAAGCACTCGCGCCGGCCAGCGAGGGCGGCGAGAATGCGCTCGTCTTTGTCGACGGCAAGCGTAATTCCGCGCTGATGCCGTCGCTGCGGGCTGCCGCGGTCCTGTGCCCGGCGGAATTTGCCGGCAAGGCGCCGGCAAGCGTTGCCGTTCTCATTCATCCGCGCCCGCAACAGGCCTTTGCGCTGATCGGGCGTCTGCTGTTTCCGAGGGCGGCGACACCAGGGCCGATGACCAGTGAAACCGGCGTCTCGCCGCACGCTCATGTCGATGCGACCGCGCATGTCGAAGCCGGTGCCGTCATCGAGGCCGGCGCGGTTATCGGGCCAGGCGCTTCGATCGGCAGCGGTACTGTCATCGCCCCGAATGCGGTCATCGGACAATCCTGCCAGATCGGCCGCGACGGCTATGTCGGTCCGGGCGCCAGCATCCAGTATGCCTTGATCGGCAATCGCGTCATCATTCATGGCGGCGCCAGGATAGGCCAGGATGGTTTTGGGTTCGTCGGCGGGGCCAAGGGTCCCGAACGCGTGCCGCAGATCGGTCGTGTCGTTATCCAGGACGACGTCGAGATCGGCTCCAACACCACCGTCGATCGCGGCGCCATGTCCGATACGATCATCGGCCAAGGCACCAAGATCGACAATCTCGTGCAGATCGCCCATAACGTCCGCATCGGCCGCAATTGCATAATAGCCGGGCTTTCGGGTATTTCGGGTTCTGTGGTCGTGGGTGACAATGTCACCATGGGCGGCGGCGTGGGGCTTGCGGATCACCTGACGATAGGGACAGGGGCCAAGCTTGCCGCCAGAAGTGGATTTATGAGCAATGTCCCTGCAGGCGAGATCTGGGGCGGCTATCCTGCACAGCCGATGGCGGAAGCCATGCGGGAGATAGCCATGCTGCGCAAGCTCGCCAGGACCCGCAAACAGGGCGAGGGAGGCAATGGCTGACATGATCGCGTCGACGACGCTGGAAGCGGTCGACATCATGGGGCTGATGAAGCTCCTGCCGCACCGCTATCCGTTCCTGATGATCGATCGTATCGTCGACATCGATGGTGACGAATCCGCCATCGGCATCAAGAACGTGACCATAAACGAGCCGCATTTTCAGGGCCATTTCCCTGAGCAGCCGGTCATGCCGGGTGTGCTCATCGTTGAGGCGATGGCGCAGACGGCCGGCGCCATCTGTATCCGCAGCCTGGGTACCGAAAAGCCGTCGCTGGTCTATTTCCTGACCATCGACAACGCCAAATTCCGCAAACCGGTCGTTCCCGGCGACCAGTTGAAGATCTATGTCAAGAAAATCAAGAAACGCGGCAACCTGCTCAAATTCGCTTGTGAAGCCATGGTCGACGGCGCCAAGGCGGCCGAGGCCGAGATTTCAGCCATGATGGTCACCAGCGACTGACGATCGAGTGCTTATGAAAATCAAGACATCCATCCATGCTTCTTCCATTGTCGAGGAAGGCGCCAAAATCGGCCAAGGTGTGCGCATCGGGCCGTTCTGCCATGTCGGCGCCGATGTGGTGATCGGCGACGACGTCGAACTGGTCAGTCATGTCTCGGTGATGGGCGCGACGTCGATCGGCGCCTCGACCAAGGTCTACCCGATGGCGACATTGGGCGCGCCGCCGCAGAACACAAAGCACAAGGGCGGCCGAACCACCCTGGTCATCGGCAGGAACTGCACGATCCGCGAAGGCGTGACGATGCATCTCGGCACCGATTCCAGCCGCGGTGAGACGACGGTCGGCGACAACGGCAATTTCCTCGCCTACGCCCATATCGCCCATGATTGCGTCGTCGGCAACAATGCGACGTTCGCCAATGGCGCAACGCTGGGCGGCCACTGCGAGGTCGGTAACAACGTCTATATCGGCGGCCTGACCGCAGTGCATCAGTTTGTCCGCATCGGCGACAACGCCTTTCTGGGCGGCTGCTCCGCGATCGTCGGCGATGTCATCCCCTTCGCCATAGCGGTCGGCAACCGCGCCAGCCTACGCGGCCTCAACATCATCGGCCTCAAGCGCTCCGGCCTGCCAAGGTCCGAAATCCTTGTGCTGCGCAAGGCTTACAGGATGATCTTCGATCGTTCCCGCACCGTTGGCGAGAACATCGAGTTCGCCAAGGCGGAGTTCGCGTCGTCGCCGACCGCCATGAAGATCATCGATTTCATCACCAGTCGCGGCAAGCGGCACTATGCTGTGCCGTCGCTCAAGGGCGGCGATGGCGACGATGTCGATGACGAAGACTGATACAGCGGCAGCGCGTCTTGATCTTCCGCCGGGCTCCAGGGTCGGCATCATTGCCGGCGGCGGCAGTCTGCCGGTCGAAGTCGCGGCCGGTTCGGCTGAACAAGGCTATCCGCCCTTCGTCATCCTGATGGAAGGCGAGGTCGACCGCATCGCGGAGCTCTCCCGATACGATCATGAAAGCCTCGCTCTGGAAGGTATAGGTTCGCTGGTCCCATTGCTACGGCGGCACCGGATCACCCATCTGGTGCTTGCAGGCGAGATCAAGCGCCGACCGCGATTGCTTGCGCTGCGCCCCAGTCTCAGCCTGCTCGCGGTAATTCCGCTGGTCGTCATGGCGCTCGCGCGTGGCGACGATGGCCTGCTGAAGGTCTTGGCGAGGGGCCTCGAAGCCCGTGGAATAAAGGTTGTGGGAGCGCATGAAATCGTGCCGAGCCTTGTCGCCGCCGAAGGCGTCCTGACCAACGCCGCGCCACAAAAGTCGGACTGGCGTGACATCGAGGCAGGCCTTGACGCAGCAAAGGCCATCGGGGCGCTGGACATCGGCCAGGCCGCGATCGCCATCGGTGGCCGGACCATTGCGCTGGAAGGCATCGAAGGAACAGCCGGATTGCTTGAGCGGGCAAAGCTTTTACGCGGCCACGGCCGTATTGCGGGCAAGACCCGCGGCGTCCTGGTCAAGTGCGCCAAGCCTGGCCAGGAACTGCGAGCGGATCTTCCGTCCATCGGCCTGCAGACGGTCGAAGCAGCGCATGCAGCCGAGCTTGCCGGGATTGCCGTCGAGGCGGGACGTTCGCTGGTTCTCGAAGGTCCTGAAACCATCGCGCGCGCCAACGCACTCGGCCTGTTCGTCATTGGCCTGCCTGCCACGACGGAGCGGCACAATGGCTGACAGGGCATTGAAGATCGCGATTGTTGCCGGCGAGGAGTCCGGCGACCTGCTTGGCGCCGATATAGTGCGCTCGCTCAGGCAGGCTGCGGGACGCGAGGTGCAACTCGTCGGCCTCGGAGGCCGTCATCTGCAGACGCTGGGACTGGTCTCGCCATTCGATGCCGGTGAGATCGCCCTCATGGGGTTCAGTGCCGTCCTGCGCGACCTTCCGCGCCTGATGCGGCGGATCAGCCAACTGGCCAAGACCGTTGCCGACGAAAAGCCGGATTGCCTCGTCACCATCGACAGTCCGGACTTTTCGTTGCGCGTCGCCAAAAAGGTGCGTGCGGCCAACCCGTCGATTCCGATCATCCACTATGTCTGCCCGAGCGTGTGGGCGTGGCGGCCGGGCAGGGCGGTCGCGATGAAGCCCTATGTCGACCACATCCTCTGCATCCTGCCTTTCGAGGTTAAGGAGTTGGAGCGGCTCGGCGGGCCACCGGGCACCTATGTTGGGCATCGCCTGACGCACGATGCGGGCTTGCTTGCTGCAGCCAAGGCGCAGGAGCTGCCACGCGACCTTTCTCCTGATCGTGTCAAAACCCTGCTCGTCCTGCCCGGTTCGCGGCGTGGCGAGGTACGGCGGCTGCTCGACCCGTTCGGCGAGACGGTGTCAATCCTGCGCGCGCGCGGCCACCGCCTGCGGCTGCTGCTGCCGACCGTCCCGCATGTCGCCGACCTCGTCAAATCTTCTGTCAACCGCTGGGATGAAAAGCCTGAGATCATCGTCTATCCCCAGCGCAAATGGCAGGCTTTCGGCAAGGCCGATGCGGCGCTGATCGCGTCCGGGACGGTATCGCTGGAACTGGCGCTGGCCGGCGTGCCGATGATTTCCTGCTACAGGCTCGACCCGGTCGCGCGCATCTTGGCGCCGTACCTCGTTTCCGTCTGGTCGGCGCTGCTGCCCAATCTCATATCGGATCGAGCGCTTATTCCCGAATTCTACGACGGCTATATCAAGCCGAACAATCTTGCCCGGCAATTGGAGGCACTGTTCGCCGACAGCGGCATGCGTGCCTGGCAGAAGGATGGATTTGCAGAGATCAGGCGGCGCATGGCTACCGGTAGACCGTCCGGCGAGATCGCCGCGCAGGTGGTGATGCGGTACGTCAAGAGAGTGAGTAGTCAGTAGTCAGTAGAAATGGTCGACTTCGCTACTCACTACTCACTATTTCCTGATTCACCGCTTTGCGATCGGCACGTAATCCCGCTCCGGTGCACCGGTATAGAGCTGGCGCGGGCGGCCGATCTTCTGGCGCGGATCCTCGATCATCTCTTTCCACTGGGCGATCCAGCCGACGGTGCGGGCGACCGCGAACAGCACGGTGAACATGGTGGTGGGGAAGCCCAGCGCCTTCAGCGTAATGCCGGAATAGAAGTCGACATTCGGGTAGAGCTTCTTCTCGATGAAATAGGAATCGGTCAGCGCGATCTTTTCCAGCTCCATGGCGATGTCGAGCAGCGGATCGTCCTTGATGCCGAGCTCGCCCAGAACCTCATGTGCCGTCTTCTGCATGATCTTGGCGCGCGGATCGTAGTTCTTGTAGACGCGGTGGCCGAAGCCCATCAAGCGGAACGGGTCGTCCTTGTCCTTGGCGCGGGCGATGAATTCGGGGATGTGATCGACATGGCCGATCTCGCCAAGCATGTTGAGCGCCGCTTCATTGGCGCCGCCATGCGCGGGTCCCCACAGGCAGGCTATGCCGGCGGCGATGCACGCAAACGGGTTGGCGCCCGACGAGCCGGCGAGGCGAACGGTCGAGGTCGAGGCATTCTGCTCGTGGTCGGCGTGCAGGATGAAGATGCGTTCCATGGCGCGCGCCAGCACCGGGTTGATCTTGTATTCCTCGCAAGGCACGGCAAAGCACATATGCAGGAAGTTGGCGGCAAAGTTCAGCTCGTTCTTCGGGTAAATGAAGGGCTGGCCGATGTGGTATTTGTAGGCCATCGCCGCGATCGTCGGCATCTTGGCGATCAGCCGCATGGAGGCAACCATGCGCTGGTAGGGGTCGGAAATGTCGGTGGAGTCGTGATAGAAGGCCGACAGCGCGCCGACCACGCCGCACATCACCGCCATCGGATGCGCGTCGCGGCGGAAGCCGGTGAAAAAGCGCGACATCTGCTCATGCACCATGGTGTGGCGCGTCACGCGGTAATCGAAATCGTCCTTCTGCGCCTTGGTCGGCAATTCACCGTAGAGCAGGAGATAGCAGACCTCGAGGAAGTCGCCATGTTCGGCCAACTGGTCGATCGGATAGCCGCGGTGCAACAGGATGCCGGCGTCGCCGTCGATGAAGGTGATTTCGGACTCGCAGCTTGCCGTCGAGGTGAAGCCGGGATCGTAGGTGAAAGCGCCGGTGGTTGAGTAGAGCGAGGCGATGTCGATCACATCAGGCCCGACCGAACCGCTTCGCACCTTGAATTCATGGGTCTTGCCGGCGAATTCAAGCGTTGCGGTGGCCTCTTGGGTCTTGCCCAAATCCAGTTTTTTCGCAGCTTCGGTCATTGCAAACTCCTTCTTGTTTCCTCATGCCGGCAAAGGCAAATTTCGCAGAGCGACACGTCGAAAATCACCGCAATGCGCGTATTCGCCACCGCATTTCAGGAGGTGCGTGCCAGATTGGGCCAAGGCCTAATGTTGCACTGCGAAACCCGCCTTTCAATGCCAATCTTCTTGGGCCAGTTTGCTCCTAATCGATTTGATCTGAGATGCGCGCCAGGCTTTCCTCGCGGCCGAGCACGGCGAGCACATCGAACACGCCCGGCGAGGTGCTTTTGCCGGTCAAAGCGGCGCGCAAAGGCTGGGCCACCGCGCCGAGCTTGTGGCTGCCGGCCGCCGCCACCTCGCGGATCGCCGCCTCCGCCGAGGCGGCTGTCCAGTCATCCGCAAGCCCGTTCAAAGCTTCGTGAGCACTGCGCAGGATCTTGCGGGCGTCATCGGTGAGCAGAAGGGCCGCCTTGTCGTCGATCGGCAGCGGTCGCGTGGCAAACAGGAAGGCCGCGCCGTCGACGAGCTCCACCAGCGTCTTGGCGCGCTCCTTCAGGCCCGGAAGCGCTGCCAGCAACTGCGCCTTGGTGCTGTCGTTCAGGCGTGCGGCGATCGCCGGGCCACCTTCGAGGTAGGGGAGGGTGGCGATGAAGATGTCGAACAGTTCGGCATCGCTCATGCGGCGCATATGTGCGCCGTTGATTGCCTCCAGCTTGGCGAAGTCGAAGCGCGCCGCGCCCTTGTTGACATCGCCGATGTCGAACCAGGAAATCATGTCCTTGATCGACATGATCTCGTCGTCGCCATGGCTCCAGCCGAGACGCGCCAGGTAGTTGAGCAGCGCCTCCGGCAGGTAGCCCATGGCGCGATAAGCCTCGACGCCAAGCGCGCCGTGCCGCTTCGATAGCTTGGCGCCATCGGCGCCGTGGATCAGCGGGATATGCGACATGGACGGCACGTTCCAGCCCATGGCGTTGTAGATCACGGTCTGGCGAGCGGCGTTGGTCAGATGATCATCGCCGCGAATGATATGGGTGACGCCCATATCATGATCATCGACGACGACGGCATGCATGTAAGTGGGATTGCCGTCAGAACGCAGGATGATGAAATCGTCGAGATCCTTGTTGGGAAAGCGCACGTCGCCCTGGACCCGGTCATGGACGACGGTCTCGCCTTCGGTCGGCGCCTTGATGCGGATGGCGCCCTTGGCGCCTGCGGGTGCCTCTGAGGGGTCGCGGTCGCGCCAGCGGCCATCGTAGCGGGGTGGCAGCCCTTTGGCTCTGGCGGCCTCGCGCATGGCCTCCAGTTCGGCTGGCGTGGCGTAGCAATAATAGGCCTTGCCGATGCGCACGAGCTCCTCGGCCACCTCGCGGTGGCGGGGCGCACGCTCGAACTGCGACACCGGCTCGCCGTCCCAGCTCAGGCCAAGCCAGGAAAGCCCGTCGAGGATGGCAGCCGTCGCGGCTTCATTGGAGCGTTCGCGATCGGTGTCCTCGATGCGCAGCAGCATCGTGCCACCGGTGTGCTTTGCATACAGCCAGTTGAACAGCGCCGTGCGCGCGCCGCCTATGTGCAAATAGCCGGTGGGCGAGGGGGCAAAACGGGTGACGACCTTGTCGGACATGGAACTCTCGGAAACCATCTGAAGCGGGGTGCGGTCGCGCGGACTTTCGCGCTTTGCGCGTTCATGTAGCATAGGGTGTCGAGGGCGCAAGGGGCAGACCCGATGGCTGGACGAGGCTGGGGCTCGGATCAGGGCGAGGACGCTGCCATTGGCGTCAGCGAACGGTCCCTGTTTGCGCCTCTGCCAGCCTCATTGCCGCCGCCGTCGCCCCTCGTGCCGGATTCCGGCAAGCTGCCCTTGCAAACGGGTGTCGCCGCCTCTGTTCCGGTTGCCGGAACCGGCAGGATCGTGCGCGTGCGCCGGCAGATCGGCCTGATATCACTGCCTCGCCTGCGCCACAGCGTGAACATGGCGGCGAGCCTGGAACTCGACCGGGGCGTGGCCTTCCTGCTGGTGCCGGTCTGCCTTGCGATCGGAGCGATCGGCTATTTTTCGCTGACGGCTGAACCCGACTTTGCGAGACCTGTCGCGGTTGTCATCCTGACGGGGATCTGTGCGCTGGTCTCGCGCTCATGGCCAAAGACCCATCTGTGTTTCATGGCGGCACTTTTGTGCGCCCTAGGACTGCTTGCTGCCAAGGTCGAGACGTGGCGTGCGGGCACACAAATGTTGGGCTCGGAAATCTCGACGCAGGTGACCGGCCGCGTCGTCTCGCTCGACCGGATGGAAACTGGCCGTATCCGGCTGACCATCGACGTAACATCGACCGCAAGACCGAAACTGCGCTATGCGCCGGAACGGGTGCGGCTTTCGGCACGCAAGATCCCGGCTGACGTGACCGCAGGCTCTCTCATCACTGGATATGCCAAGCTTTTGCCGCCGACCGGGCCGGTGCGACCGGACAGCTATGATTTCTCCTTCGACAGCTATTTTGCCGGCATTGGTGGCAGCGGATTCTTTCTCGGCAATCCAAAGCTTGTCGTCAGCGATGATGGCGACATGCCGCTGTCGGCCCGAATTTCCTCCAGCGTGGAAAATGCCCGTGAAGGCATCGCCGACCATATCAGGGCGAGCGTCGGCGGCGCCGAAGGCGAGATCGCCGCGGCGCTGATCGTCGGCGTGCGCGCCGGCATTCCCGACGACATCAATGAGGCGATGCGACGTACCGGCATCTACCACATCATCTCCATTTCGGGGCTGCATATGGCTCTGGTCGCCGGCACCATCATGGGGTTGCTGCGCGGCGCCTTCGCCTTGTTTCCCGATCTTTCCGCGCGTCGCCCGGTCAAGAAGTATGCCGCTGCCGCCGCACTGTTCTCGATCGCAGCCTACCTCGTCATCTCAGGTATCGTCGTCGCCGCCGAGCGCAGCTTCATCATGCTGGCAGTGATGCTGATTGCAGTTCTGTTCGATCGAGCAGCACTCACCATGCGCAATCTGGCGATCTCGGCGATCGCCGTCATCGTGGTGTCGCCGCATGAGGTGGTCGGCCCGAGTTTTCAGATGTCGTTCGCCGCGACCGCGGCTCTGGTCGGCGCTTATGCCGGCTGGGCGGATCACCGCGCGGGAAAAGCAAGACCGCCGCCGCCGAAGCGATCCTTGCCCGGGTTCCTGACACGAAAATTCCTGCTGGCGGCAATTGGTCTGGCCATGACCTCGATCATCGCCGGCAGCGCCACGACGCTGTTTGCCATCTGGCATTTTCAGCGTGTGTCGCCGCTCAGCCTGTTCGCCAATCTCGCGGTTATGCCGATCGTCACCGTCGTCATGTTCCTGGCCGTCGCCAGCGCGCTGCTGATGCCTTTCGGATTGGATTGGCCAGCTCTCTACCTGATGGGCAAGGGCCTGACGATGATGATCGCCATATCGGGCTGGATCTCCGAGCGTTCGCCTGTCGATGGGGTCGGGCTGATTTCGCAACAGTCGGTCCTGCTGGTGGCCATTGCCCTGGTCATCGCGACGATGGCGACGACATGGCTGCGGCTCGCGGCTCTGCCATTCGCGTTGGCAGGCTTGCTGACCGTCTCGGATACGCGCACGCCCGATGTGCTGATCTCGGAAGACGCCCGGCTGGTGGCGTTGCCGATCGGTGGCGGTGAGCTTGCCGTTAGCCGGCAACGGCCGAACGAATTCACCGTCGACAACTGGAAACGCGCGCTGACATCGGAAACCATCGTCGTTCCGGAAGTGTTCGACAACAGGGATGGGCAATTCGACGTCGCGGATGCCGTTGAGCTACCGCCGGGATCGCCGTTCTATTGCTCCTCAGGCGTTTGCGTGGCCAGGCACATGTCCGGTGCGATCATTGCCTATGTCGAGGACCGCAAGGACACCTGGAAAGCCTGCGGCTTCGCCGAGCTGATCGTCGTCAACGACGCCACCGCCTATGACGCCTGTCATAACCAACTGGTTCTCGTCATCACCAAGCGGCAACTGGCTCGCAAAGGCAGTGCCGCGGTCTTCTTCGATCGCCAATCGGCGACCACGCCGGCGACGATCAGCTTCGCGGTGGACAGCCCATATCGGCCCTGGCACACGCAACGCAAATACTCTCGCGAGGCGAGGGGGCTGGCACCCTTCAAGAAACCCGAGAAGCCAGTGGTCAACCCACAGCCGTCTCAGTAGCGACGGATCAGGCCGACGAGCTTGCCTTGCACCTTGACCCTGTCCGGCCCGAAAATCCGTGTCTCATAGGCTGGATTGGCGGCTTCGAGGGCAATCGAGGCGCCCTTGCGGCGGAACCGCTTCAGCGTCGCTTCCTCTTCATCGACCAGCGCCACGATGATCTCGCCGGGGCTGGCCGTGTCGGCGTTACGGATGATAACGGTGTCGCCGTCGAAGATGCCGGCCTCGATCATCGAATCGCCCTTGACCTCCAGTGCATAGTGCGCGCCGCCCATGATCATGTCCGGCGGCACCGAAATCGAATGCGTCTGATGTTGGATGGCATCGATCGGCACGCCGGCGGCGATGCGACCCATGACCGGGATCGAAACGGCAGAGACCGCATCGTCGTCATTGCCGGGCGAAGGCATCCGCGAAGGCGCCGGCTTGATCTGCCGGCCAAGAGCACCACCCTGACCAAGACTGCCCTGGATGACGCTTGGCGAAAACTTCTTTGCCGCATTGAGGCCTGGCGCGATGGAGTCCGGCAGCCGCAGCACTTCCAGCGCGCGGGCCCGATTGGGCAGCCGGCGGATAAAGCCGCGCTCCTCAAGGGCCGTGATCAGCCGATGAATCCCGGATTTGGAGGCAAGGTCGAGCGCCTCCTTCATCTCGTCGAAGGATGGCGGAATGCCGCTCTCCTTCAGGCGTTCATGGATGAACATCAGCAGTTCATGTTGCTTGCGTGTCAGCATGGCGGCCCCCAGGTTCCCTGAAACCAGAATCGAAAAACAAACCCAGAACAAACACTATCTGTTCCAGTTGTGTTCTGCAACCGTTTAAAGTTTAATGAATTTGTTAAGGCTGCTGAAATTATTTGGCGCTTGCCAGCGGGTTACGATCGACGGGCGCCACCTTCGGCAATGCGCCTGCTCACATTGAAATTGTTATGGTTAATGACCTGTGGCTTATCCCCTACCAAAGCTTGGCATTATCTGTCGATCGACCTCGACAAGGGGCGATTGCAACCTTCGGGACGTTCGTTGGCCGTGAACGAAACGGAGCCAAAACGCCAACGTCAGTTGGGCATTTTGGCTGGAAATTCAGCTCTCCGTCATTTGCCAGGCAGTGAGGGCAGCGACGGCGGATCGCCGGGATCGGTGCGTCAGGTAACGGCTTCCTTGACGGCGAAACGCTGGTCCTTCCATGCACCCGTGCGCAGAATGTCTTCCAGAACCTCAACCGCCAGCCACACATCCTTGTAGCTGACATAGAGCGGCGTGAAGCCGAAACGGATGGTCGACGGTGCGCGGAAGTCACCGATCACCCCGCGCTCGATCAGCGCCCGCATGATTTGATAGCCATGGTCGTGAAGGAACGACACCTGGCTGCCGCGCCTGGTCGCGTCGCGGGTAGTCTCCAGCGTGAGACCGTAGGCGCCGCACTTGGCTTCGACGAGCTGGATGAACAGTTCTGTCTGCGCGACGCTCTTCTTTCGCAATGCCGCCATGTCGACGTCGCTCCAGATGGCAAGCGCGCCTTTGAGCGCCCGCATCGACAGGACCGGTTGCGTACCGCACAGAAAACGGCGGATGCCGGTGCCGGCAACATAACCCCGTTCGAAGGCAAAGGGCCGCGCATGGCCCCACCAGCCGCTGAGCGGCTGGCTGATATCGCCGTGGTGGCGCTGCGCGGCATAGATGAAGGCCGGCGCGCCCGGACCGCCGTTGAGGTACTTGTACGTGCAGCCGACAGCGAAATCGGCATTTGCCTGATCGAGCTCGACGGGCAGGGCGCCGGCGGTGTGGCAGAGATCCCAGACGATCAACGCTCCGGCCGTATGAGCCCTGCGCGTCAGCGCCGCCATGTCGCGCAGTTCACCCGATTTGTAATTGACGTGGTTGACCAGCACCACCGCGACGTTTTCGTCGATCAGCTCTTCGATGGTCGGCGCGTCGACACCCGCGAGGCGCAGCAGGACGCCATCCCGGGTCGAGGCCACGCCTTCGGCGATGTACAGGTCGGTGGGGAAACTGTCACCTTCGGCGACGATGGCTGACCGGCCGGGCCGCATCTCCATCGCTGCGTGCAGCACCTTGTAGATGTTGGTCGATGTCGTGTCGCAGACAACGGTCTGGCCGGCCGCGGCTCCTATCAGGCGTCCGAGTTGGTCGCCGAGTTCGATCGGCATCTCGAACCATCCGGCCGTGTTCCAGGCTCGGATAAGATCTTGGGCCCATTCCTGCGTCGCCGCCTGCTGCAGCTCGCCGAAAACGGCATGAGATGCTGCCCCCAGTGAATTGCCGTCGAGATAGATCACCCCCTCCGGCAGAATGAAACGGTCGCGCATGGCCCGCAGCGGATCCGTGGCATCCATCGCTTCGACTGCGGCGAGATCAGGAATTCCACTCATGGTCAGTCCCCGGTTGTTCGCGAAGGGTTTCCGCCACAGAGCGTCCCTTCGGTGAGCCTGTTCTCATTTCGATGATGTCAGAGCCGGGTGCGGACCGTCCACAGCTCCGGAAACAGCACGACCTCGAGCATTTTCTTCAGATACGAAGCACCCGACGTGCCGCCGGTGCCGCGCTTCAGACCGATGATGCGCTCCACCGTGGTCACGTGGTTGAAGCGCCAGCGGCGGAAATAATCCTCGAAGTCGACCAGCTTCTCGGCCAGTTCGTAGAACATCCAGTAGCGCTGCGGATCGCGGTAGATAGTCTGCCAGGCGACCAGGACCTCTTCATTCTCGGTTCGCGTCTCACGCCAGTCCGTGCGCCTGGCATCGGCACCGATGTCGAATCCGTTGCGCGCCAAAAGCAGCAACGCTTCGTCGTAGAGCGATGGCTCGGCCAGGATGGCTTCCAGCTTTCCGCTAAGGTCAGGCCGATGCTTGTGAGGGCCGAGCATGGCCAGGTTGCGGTTGCCGGCCATGAACTCGATGGCGCGATACTGCCAGGACTGAAAACCCGAGGACTGGCCGAGCGCGTCGCGAAACTCGGTATATTCGCTGGGCGTCATCGTCCGCAGCACATCCCAGGCATTGTTCAGCTGCTCGAAGATGCGCGCGACTCGCGACAGCATCTTGAAGCTCGGCTCGAGCCGGTCGGCGCGGATCGAGCGGATCGCGGCGCCAATCTCGTGCAAAGCGAGCTTCATCCACAGTTCCGAGGTCTGGTGCTGGATGATGAACAACATCTCGTCATGCGCCGACGACAGCGGCGTCTGCGCCTCCAGCACTTTCTCCAGGTGCAGATAGTCGCTGTACGACATGCGCTCGTTGAACGACATCTGTGCGCCTTCGGACGCCGGATCGTAGGGCTCGCTCAATTGACTTTCTCCGTGCGCAGCCGGAAGCGCTGGATCTTGCCGGTCTGGGTCTTGGGCAAAGCAGCAATGAATTTCACCGATCGCGGGTATTTGTAGGGTGCGATCGTCGCCTTGACATGGTCCTGCAGGCGCTTGGTGGTCAATGCGTCAGGCGCCACGCCCTGCACCAGCACGACATGCGCCTCGACGATCTGGCCGCGCTCGGCGTCCTCGGCACCGATGACAGCGCATTCGGCGACGTCGGGATGTGACAGAAGTGCGGCCTCGACCTCGGGGCCGGCAATGTTGTAGCCGGCGCTGACGATCATATCGTCGGAGCGCGCGGCGAAATGGAAGAAGCCGTCCTCGTCCTGCGTGAAGGTGTCGCCGGTGATGTTCCAGCCGTCGCGCACGTAGTCCTTCTGCCTGATATCGGCCATGTAGCGGCAGCCGGTCGGGCCGCGCACCGCCAGCCTGCCGGTCGCGCCGCGCGGTACTTCGCGCATCTCGTCGTCGACGATGCGCGCCTCGTAGCCGCCGACCGGCTTGCCGGTCGACGCGGGCTTCATGTCGCCAAAGCGGTTGGAGATGAAGATGTGCAGCATTTCGGTGGCGCCGATGCCGTCGAGGATCGGCTTGCCGGTCTTTTGCGTCCACTCTTCGAAAACCGGAGCGGGCAAGGTTTCGCCGGCTGAAACGGCAACCCGCAGCGAAGACAAATCGGCACCTTCATCCATGGCCTTCAGCATGGCGCGGTAGGCAGTCGGTGCGGTGAAGGAGATCGTCGCTTTGTAGGTCTCGATGATGTGGATCATGTTGGGTGGCGTCGCCTGCTCCAGCAGCGTCGCCGCCGCACCGAAGCGCAGGGGAAAGATAGCGAGCCCGCCAAGGCCGAAGGTGAAGGCCAGCGGCGGCGAGCCGACGAAGATGTCGTCCGGCGTCACCTCCAGGATTTCGCGGGCATAGGCGTCGGCGATGATCAGGAGGTCGCGGTGGAAATGCATCGTCGCCTTCGGCACGCCTGTCGTGCCCGAGGTGAAGCCGAGCAGCGCGACATCGTCGCGGCCGGTGTTGACGGCGGTGAATGTCACCGGCTTGTCGAGAGCGGCACGATCGAGCTCGGCATCATGGTTGGCGGTGCCGTCGAAGCCTATGACCTGTTTGAGGAAGGTGCTGTCCTTGGCGCAGGCGGTCATCTCGTCCATCAGCCTGGTGTCGCAGAGCGCGACGGTGATTTCCGCCTTGTCGACGATCTTGGCCAGTTCGCCGGCGCGCAGCATAGGCATGGTGTTGACGACCACGGCGCCGACCTTGGTGGCAGCCAGCCAGCAGGCGACCATGGCGGGGTTGTTGGCCGAGCGGATCAGCACCCGGTTGCCGGGCTCGACGCCATAATTCTCGACCAGCGCGTGGGCGAGCCTGTTCGTCCAGTCCGACAGTTCCTTGTAGGTGCGGCGGCGGCCATTGCCGATCAGGGCTGTGCGGTCGCCGAGGCCCTTCTCGACCAGCCGGTCGGTAAGTTCGACACCGGCGTTGAGGCGTTCGGGATAGTCGAAGCCGTCGAGCAGTATATCGGGCCATTGCTCCGGCGGCGGCAGGTGATCGCGCGTGAACGTGTCGATATGCGCTGAAGGCCCAAGCATGTCGCCGCTCTCCCGTCTGCTGCCTGGCCAGTGCGCAATGCGCCTTGGCTGGATGTGGTGGATCCTAAGGTCCTGCTCTGAGGAGGCTTCGTGCTGCCCATCACGCCTGCTCGGAGATGCGCGCCCGAAAGGGTGAACATCTGCAGGTGAGGGCAGCACAGCAGACCTCCCATTGTCGGCTGTTCGTACGGGCAGGATCGCACCAGTCGAAATTTGTTTCAAGCCTAAAATGTTTTTGCCCTGAGCATTGACGCATGGCGTGGCGCTGGCCATTGCTAGCGCAACAGCGATGCCGTTTTGGGGGAGGGCGCAGATGTTCGAACGTCACATCGTCGATTGGGATGATGCCTATGCCAACGGCGCGAACATTGCCGGCAGCGACCGTTGGCCAGCCGCCTGGGCCGAGCCAGCGGCAGCATTCCGTGATGCGCTCTCGGCAGAGAGCCGGGCACGGCTCGACATCGCCTATGGCGACGGGCCGCGCAATGGGCTCGATCTTTTCCTTCCCAAGGCCGCGCCCAAAGGACTGGTGGTGATTATCCATGGCGGTTACTGGCTGGAGACCGACAAGAGCTTGTGGTCGCATCTCGCCAATGGCGCGGTCGGCAGCGGCTTCGCCGTTGCGATGCCCTCCTACACGCTGTGCCCGGACATACGCATCGCAAGCATCGTCCGGGAGGTCGGGGCGGCGATTGGCAAGGCAGCGGCAATGGTTGACGGACCGCTGATGCTGACCGGACATTCGGCCGGCGGCCATCTCGCCACCCGGATGGTGACGACAACCACGCCTTTGGCGCCGGATGTGGCGCGGCGCATACGCCATGTCGTTTCGATTTCAGGTCTACACGATTTGCGTCCGCTCATGCGCACCGGCATGAACAAGGACCTGGCAATCGACGAAGAGGAGGCGCTGGCTGAAAGCCCAGCCCTGCTGCGCCCGATGGATGGCGCCCGCATCACCTGCTGGGCCGGCGGCGGTGAGCGCGCCGAGTTCCTGCGCCAGAATGCGTTGCTTGCCAACATCTGGACCGGCCTTGGCGCCACCACCAGCACCGTGGTCGAGCCCGACCGGCATCACTACGACATTGTCGACGGCCTTACCGATCCGGCGCATCCGCTGACGCAGAGCTTGATCTCCAGCTAGAGCCGAGATCACTTTCTCGTCTGTTATGAACGGCTTGCCTGGAATTCCTCAGCGCAGCATCAAAACGCTGCAAGCCTCGCCCGCGGCTGCTGCAGGGGCAAACGGCGCCCGCACGATCAGCCCGTTGGCGTCGGCCAGCATTCTCAGCATCGAGGAATCCTGAATGCCGAACGGCGTCGCCACCAGCGCGCCGTCATCTTCCCTGACCACGGCTCGAACATAGTCCTGGCGCAAATCATTGGCCGGCATTGCGGTACCCAGTCGCGCTGGGCGAATGTCCTGGCGATGGTTGCGGCCACCGAGCCGCGCCAGCAGCGGCTTCATGAACAGTTGCGAGCAGACCAGGCTTGCCACCGGGTTGCCGGGCAGGCCGATGCACCTGATATCGCCGAGGCGGCCGAACATCAGCGGCTTGCCGGGGCGCATGGCGATCTTCCAGAAGCCGAGCGTCATGCCTTCGCCGGTCAGCACATCGTGGATCAGGTCGTGATCGCCGACCGAGGCGCCACCAAGCGTCACGATGACATCCGCACCGGCCGCGACCGCTTTTTGCACCAGTTCGGCGATGGCCTCCTTGCGATCGGCGGCAATGCCGAGATCGAGCGCGCGGGCGCCGACCGAGTGTGCGGCGGCAGCGACGCCATAGGCATTGGACGAGATGATCTGATCCGGGCCGAGATCACTGCCCGGCGGCAGCAATTCATCGCCGGTGGCGATGATGGCGACCAGCGGTCGTCTTACCACCTTGACCTGGGGATGGTTGGCCGATGCTGCCAGCGACAGTGCCGCCGGGTCGAGCAAACGGCCTCTTTCGAGCAGCACATCGCCTGTTGAAAAATCGAGCCCGATGCGGCGGATATTGCGCCATTGCGCCGTCGGCTCGGTCACTTCGATTTCGCCGCCGCCGAGGTCGTGGACATTCTCCTGGATGACGATGGTGTCGGCGCCTTCGGGCAGCGGAGCGCCGGTGAAGATACGCACCGCTTGTCGCTGGCCGACCGTGCCGTCAAAGCCGCGCCCGGCAGGCGCCATGCCGATTACCGATAGTTTCGATGGTACCGACGCCACGTCGGCGGCTCGAGCGGCATAGCCATCCATGGCGGAAGCGTTGAAAGGTGGCTGGGTACGGAGTGCCACGACCGGTTCCGCCAGAACACGATCCACCGCCTCGAACAGAGGAACGCTTTCGCCGGCTAGAGGTGCCGCACCATCGAGCAGGCGCTCAAGCGCCTCCGCGATAGGAACCAGCGCCATCAGGAGCTCGCCTTGTAGTCACCCGACTTGCCACCGGTCTTTTCGACCAGGCAGATGCCGGTGATGACCATGGCGCGGTCTACTGCTTTGGCCATGTCGTAGATGGTCAGGCAGGCTACCGAAGCGGCCGTCAGCGCTTCCATCTCGACGCCCGTCTTGCCGGTGACGCGGGCTAGTGCGGTGACCTTCAGGCCAGGTAAAGCGTGGTCCGGCTCGATGTCGACGGAAACCTTGGTCAGCAGCAGCGGATGGCAGAGCGGGATCAGCTCATGCGTCTTCTTCGCCGCCATGATGCCGGCAATGCGCGCGGTGCCGAGCACGTCACCCTTCTTGGCGTTGCCGGCGAGGATCATCTTCAGCGTCTCGGGCTGCATCGCGACAAAGCCTTCGGCGATCGCCGTGCGCGTTGTTTCTTCCTTGTCGCCGACATCGACCATGTTGGCCTCGCCCTGCGCGCCGAGATGGGTCAGGCCTGATACCATCGTCAGATAGCCTCGGCCAAAGCCTTGCCTGTCAGAAGCAGGCGCGTCGCGGTGGTGACGTCCTGTTGCCGCATCAGGCTCTCGCCGACAAGAAAAGTGCCGATGTCGCTCTTTTGCAGCCTGAGGCAGTCGTCATGGGTGAAAATACCGCTTTCGCTGACCAGCAGGCGGCCGCCCGGCACCATGGGTGCCAGCCGCTCCGACGTTTTAAGGCTGGTCTCGAATGTGCGCAGATTGCGGTTGTTGATGCCGATCAGCCGCGACGACAGTTTTAGCGCGCGCAGCGTCTCGGCCTCATCATGCACCTCGATCAGCGCATCCATGCCGAGTTCGAATGCCGTTGCCTCAAGCTCGCTCGCCAGGGCGTCGTCGACGCTGGCCATGATGATCAGGATGGCATCCGCGCCCCAGGCGCGGCCTTCGTAGACCTGATAGGGATCGAACAGGAAATCCTTGCGCAGCGCCGGCAGTGCGACGGCGGCTCGCGCCCGGGTGAGAAATTCCGGCGCGCCCTGGAAGGACGGTGCGTCGGTCAGCACCGAAAGACAGGCAGCACCACCCTCGGCATAGGCCTGCGCCAGCGCCGGCGGATCGAAATCGGCGCGGATCAGCCCCTTGGACGGGCTTGCCTTCTTGATCTCGGCGATCAGCGCAAAGGCGCCGGATTTGCGCTTCGCTTCGAGCGCGGCAAGAAAGCCGCGCGGTGCGTCCGCGTCCTTGGCTCGCGCCTTGATTTCGGCCAGCGGCACACGTGCCTTTGCCGCCGCGATCTCGTCGCGCTTGTAGGCCTCGATCTTGCGAAGAATGTCAGACACGTTTTACCCGTTCGAAATCTCGACCAGCCTGTCGAGCACTTGCAGGGCCCGGCCGCTGTCGATGGCTTGCGCGGCGAGCGCGATGCCGTCGGCAAGCGTCGTCGCCTTGCCCGCCACCACCAGGCCGGCGCCGGCATTCATCAGCACGGTGTCGCGATAGGCGCCGGCAGCGCCGCCCAACATATCGCGCAAGGCTTTGGCATTGTAGTCCGCATCGCCGCCACGCAGTTCGTCCCTGCTGTGGCGCGGCAACCCGACCGCTTCAGGCGTCAGGGTGAAGCTGCGGATCTCGCCGCCGATCAGTTCGGCGACCTGCGTCTCGCCGGTGGTGGTGATCTCGTCATAGCCGTCGCCATGAGCAACCCAGGCATGCTCTGCACCCAGTGCCTTCAGCGTCTCGGCAACCGGCAGGATCCATTCCGGCAGGAACACACCGACCAGCTGCCGCTTGACGCCAGCTGGATTGGAGAGCGGCCCGAGCAGGTTGAAGATGGTGCGGGTGCCGAGTTCGACGCGGGTCGGACCAACATGTTTCATCGCTGGATGGTGCGCGGGCGCGAACATGAAACCAATGCCAGCCTCGTGGATGCAGCGGCCGATGAATTCGGGCGAGATGTCGATCTTGACGCCGAGCGCAACCAGCACGTCGGCGGCTCCTGTCAGCGAGGACAGGCCACGATTGCCGTGCTTGGCAACCGGCACACCACTGCCGGCGATGACAAAGGCCGATCCCGTGGAAATATTGACGCTGTGGGAATTGTCCCCGCCGGTGCCGACGATATCGATGGCGCCGTCCGGCGCGTCGACTTGCAGCATCTTGGCCCGCATGGTGGCGACGGCGCCGGAAATCTCGCTCACCGTCTCGCCGCGCACGCGCAGCGCCATCAGGAAACCGCCGATCTGGCCGGGGGTCGCATCACCCGACATGATGATGTCGAAGGCCTCGCGCGCTTCCTCGAAGGAAAGCGCGCTACCGGTCGCGATCTTGGCGATATGGGTTTTCAGCGCGCTCATCTTGTCGAGGCTTGGGCGACGGCGGCCTGGTCGACGCGAACGTCGTACTGCGTCTGCAACTGCGCCACCAATTGGTCGAGCAGGTCGTCCGACATGCCGGAGGTGAAGGATTTCTGTGCGTCATCCGGCACCGAGCTGGCATCGGCCCCGGCGGGCTCGAACACTTCGGCGACCTTGTACAGGATCTGCCCGTCGCCGGTAGGCGAGGGGATCAGGCCGGTACCGCCTTCGCCGACTCCGAACATCGCTGCGGCACCTTCCTTGCCGAAATCGACGTCGTCAGCCTCGCGCTTGACACCGCGCTTGGTCTGCTTTTCCAGCTTCAGTTCGCTGGCAATGACATCGAGCGTTGCGCCGGCCTTGAGCCGCTTTTCCAGCTCGTCAGCCTTGGCGGCGAGCCGCTTGCTTGTTTCCGCCGCCGTCCAGTCGGCCACGACTTTCTGACGAACCTCATCCAGCGTGCGGTCGCGAGCCGGCGTGATGGACGCCACCTCATAGAAGACGAAGCCGTTGTCGGCTGTGGTCAAGGCATCGTTTTCCGTGTTGGGTTCGGCGTCGAAGACGGCTTTGATCAGCTCCGGCGATTGCGGCAGGTCCTTGACGATGCTTGCATCTGGCCGCAGTCCACTGCGATCGATGGCATCGATGGTGACGACCTTCAGCTTCAGCTTGGCCGCGGCGTCGGCCAGCGAACTGCCGGCGGCGCGGGTGTCATCGTAATTGTCGCGCACGTCCAGAAGGATGCGGCTTGCCTCGCCCAGCGCCAGATCCTTGCGGATCTGGTCGGACACCTCGGCCAGCGGCTTCACCACTTCGGGCTTGATCTCGGTGACACGCAGCAGCACCGGACCGAAGGCGCCCTGCACGACCTGGCTGACTTCATTGGCGTTAAGCGCGAAGGCGGCGTCGGCGACCGCCTTGTCGGCGATCTTGTCCTTGGCAAGCGTGCCGAGCAACGTGTCGGCCGGGGTCTTGCCTTCCGCCGTGACCAGCTTGTCGAAAGTGGCGCCTGCCTTGAGCGAATCGAGCGCGGCCTTGGCCGCATCCGGCGTCTTGAACACGAGCTGCTCGATGGTGCGCAATTCCGGCGTGGTGTAACGCGCCTTGTTCTTGTTGTAGTCGTCGCTGACCTGTTGGTCGGTGACGGCGGTCGGATCCATGATGTCGACCGGCTCGAGGCGGACATAGGAGAATTTGCGGTATTCGGGTGCCGCATATGTCTTCTTGTTGGCTTCGAAATAGGCCGAAAGCACGCTATCGGATGGCGCCGCTATCGGCTCCACCAGTGCCTTGGGCAGCGTCAAATAGTCGATGGTGCGGTCTTCGCCGCGATAGAGCGCAACTGCCTTGAAGAAAGTGTCCGGAGCCTTGAGGCCGTCCGAGACCGCCTCGACAATCTGCTGGCGCACCGCCACCTGAGCACGGTTCTTCAAATAGTCCTCGGGTCGCATGCCAATCTGCTGCAGCATATATTCGAACGTTCTGCGATCGAACTGGCCGCCCGGGCCTTTGAAGGCCGGGTCTTCGCGTGTCAGCTCGGCCAGCCGGTCCTTGGAAAGTCCGAGGCCCAGCTTGCGGGCCTGTTCATCGAGAACGGCACCCGAGACGAGCTGCGCCAGCACCTGGTTATCGACACCGAGCGCCTTTGCCTGTTCGTGGCTGAGACGTTGGCCGAACTGCTGCGACATGACGGCGAGCTGGCGATCATAGGCGAGACGGTATTCGTTGATCGACACTTTGGTGCCGCCAGCGGTTATCACCGAATCATGGCCGGCCAAACCGCCCATCAGCCGTCCGGAAACGCCCCAGACCAAAAAGCTGAGCACCAGCAGCACCAACAGCCCCTTCGCGACCCAGGTGCCTGCCGCGCTTCTCAATATACCAAGCATTTTTACTTCCGATTTATGCGCATTTTCGCATGCGCCGAGTCTGAAACAAGCGCAATAGCGCCCTTCCGGCCCACTGTCGATTGCTTTGTGGCCTGATTTTGGTAGTGAGGGCCAGAGCCCCGATATCATCCGGAGAAGCAAACCCATGACGCCAGGAATTCGCCCGCTCGTCGCCGGCAACTGGAAAATGAACGGCACCAGCGCCTCCCTCAACGAGCTCAGGATGATCGGCAACGGCTTCATGAGTGGGCTTGACGCGGAGACCGAAGCGCTGGTTTGCGTTCCCGCAACCCTACTTGCCCACGCCGCCGAGATCCTGTCGCACACGCCGGTGCATGCCGGCGGCGAAGATTGCCACACCAAGGAGAGCGGAGCCTACACCGGCTGCATCTCGGCGGAAATGCTCAGGGATGCCGGTGCGAGCCATGTCATCGTCGGCCATTCCGAATGCCGCGAGCAACGCGGCGAGGATGACGCCACTGTCCAGGCCAAGGCATCCGCCGCATGGCGTGCCGGGCTTGTTGCCATCATTTGCGTCGGCGAAACGCATGAGCAGCGTGAAGCGGGCGCCATGCTGGACGTGCTGTCGCGGCAGGTCGAGGGCTCGGTCCCGCCAAGCGCCACCCCGTCCAACACCATCATTGCCTATGAGCCGGTATGGGCGATCGGCACCGGCCTGACGCCGACGGCGGCCGACGTCGCTGCGGCACACGCACATATCCGCGAAAAGCTGTCGGAAAAGCTCGGCGGCGTCGCGGCGAAGGTGCGCATTCTCTATGGCGGCTCGGTCAAGCCCTCCAACGCGGTCGAACTGCTCGGCGTCAGGAATGTCGACGGCGCGCTGGTTGGCGGCGCCAGCCTGAAAGCGGCGGACTTTCTCGGCATCGCCGAGGCCTATCGCAATATTGCTTGAAGACATTTCCCCGCCGGACAGGGCTTCCGGTGCACGAAATCGTTGCAAAGGACGGGTTGCTTCCCATATTCCGGCCACGGGCTTGGAAATGCCGTCAAAGCATTGTATTGAGCCGCCTCCAATTCACCGGTCGTGTCCGCGGCCGGGCAAGGCCTTGCCAGGATAAACTATGGAAACCGTACTGATCGTCATCCATCTCATGGTCGTGCTCGCCCTTGTCGGCGTGGTGCTGCTGCAGCGTTCCGAAGGCGGTGGCCTCGGCATCGGTGGCGGGTCCGGCTTCATGACCGCGCGTGGTGCGGCCAATGCGCTGACGCGTGCGACGGCGATCCTGGCGGCTGCCTTCTTCGCCACCTCCTTGACCCTGTCGATCGTCGCCCGCTACGGCGAAAAGCCGATCGATATCCTGGACCGCGTGCCGGCGACCTCGGACGGCGCCGGCAAAGGCGTGCTCAACCAGTTGCCTGGAACCACAACTCCGGCGCCCGCGGGCACCACCACGCCGACGCCGCCTTCCGGCAACGATGCTTCGGCTCCTGCGACTGCCCCGGCCACTGCGCCTGCCGCCGGCTCGACGCCGCCGGCGACCAACGGCACGGCTCCCGCCGCACCGGCGACCCCGCAGGTTCCAAACCAGTAGTCCTCGGTGCCTGAACCGCGATCTGTGGTCGTTTGAACACAGTCGCGGCAAATGCAGCGAGATCACGAAGATTCGACGGGGTGAGGCATGGCCCCACGCTTGAGGCGGCCGCGCTTATTCGACTATAGATTGCACGCGGCATTTCCGGCGCCCTTGGGGGGCGCTGGGCGACGCCGTGGCAACAAGCATAGAACGATCGGATCTTCGCCATGCAGCTTCGCAGCTTCATTTTCCTGGGACTTTGCGCCGCACTCGGCGTGAGTTCCCCCGCTTTCGCAGGCGTTCCGGCCAATATGGCCGCACAGCCTTCGGCTGAAACAACTTCTGCCATCAACGTCGCCGTCAAGAGTGATGCGTCGCAATTGAAGCTTCTCAAGAAGAAGAAAAACCCGACGCCCGACGACCTCGCCCAGATCAAGAAGATCGAGGCCAAGATCGTTGCCGACAAGGAAGCCGCCAAAGCCAAGGCGCTCGAAGCCAGGAAGCTGGCAATGCGCGAGGCGGCAAAGGCCAAGGCCGACGCGGAACGGCAGGCGTTCCTTGCCAAGAAGGGCAAGAGCGCGCCGGCAACCGAGGTGGCCGATGCCAAGCCGGCCAGGAAGCAGGCTGCCAAGATCATCGAGCCTATCGAACCGATAGCGCCGATCCAGTCGGCCGAGCCGCTTCCGGCGGAGGCCATGAACGTCGCCCTGACCGGCAACAATGGCGAACTGCGCAGCGAAGTCATCGGCCAGAAGAAGCCGAGCGGCGGCGGCCTGTTCGCCGGCCTTTTCGGCGGGACGTCGTCCGGCTCCTCGATAAGCTATCTTCCCGAGACGCGGGCTCTCGATCAGGCTCTCGCCAAGAGGGAGGCCAAGAAGCAGTTCAAGGTGAAGCCGGAATTCGTGCCGCAGGACGTGGAATTCACTGGTTACGATGCCGGCACCATCGTCATCGACACCAGCGCGCGGCGCCTTTACCTCGTCGAATCATCTTCCACCGCGCGGCGCTACGCCATTGCGGTCGGTCGCGAGGGCCTGCAGTTCAAGGGCACGGTCGCGGTCGGCGACAAGCAGGAATGGCCGCGCTGGATCCCGACGCTGGACATGCAGAAGCGCGAGCCGAAGCATTACGGCCAGTATAAGGACGGCATGCCTGGCGGTGGCCAGAATCCGCTCGGCGCCCGCGCCATCTATCTCTATGACGGCAAGAAGGACACGCATCTGCGCATCCACGGCACCATCGCGCCGCAGTCGATCGGAACCAGCGCCTCTAATGGCTGCTTCCGCATGATCAACGAGCACGTCATGGACCTCTACAGCCGCGTCAGGGTTGGCACCAAGGTCGTCATCATCTGACGTTTTCGTCATCCTGCCGAAAGGGCCGGCTCAGCCGGCCCTTTTGTTTTGCCCTGTTCACGATCCGAGCGCCTTCTTGGGAAAAAACCTTCGCGGTGGTTTTTTCTCTGGCGGAATCAATCCGGCCGCGTTAAGCGATGACTCCCATGGCGCGATATGTATTCATCACAGGCGGCGTGGTTTCCTCACTTGGAAAAGGCATTGCCGCAGCGGCCCTTGGGGCTCTCCTGCAGGCGCGAGGCTATCGCGCACGCATCAAAAAACTCGATCCCTATCTCAATGTCGATCCGGGGACGATGTCGCCGTACCAGCATGGCGAGGTTTTCGTCACCGACGATGGTGCGGAAACCGATCTTGATCTTGGCCATTACGAGCGCTTCACAGGCCGCTCCGCCAACCAGCAGGACAACATCACCACCGGCCGCATCTACAAGAACATCATCGAGCGCGAGCGGCGCGGCGACTATCTCGGCGCCACCGTGCAGGTCATCCCCCACGTCACCGACGAGATCAAGAATTTCGTCCTCAACGGCAATGACGACTATGATTTCGTGCTGTGCGAGATCGGCGGCACGGTCGGCGACATCGAGGCGATGCCGTTCCTGGAGGCTATACGCCAGCTCGGCAACGACTTGCCGCGCAACAATGCCGTCTACGTGCATCTGACGCTGATGCCCTATATCCCGACGGCCGGTGAGCTGAAGACCAAGCCGACTCAGCATTCGGTCAAGGAACTGCGCGGCATCGGCATCGCGCCCGACATCCTGCTGGTCCGCGCCGACCGCGCTATCCCCAAGGAAGAGCGCAGAAAACTGTCGCTGTTCTGCAATGTGCGCGAAAGTGCCGTGATCCAGGCGCTCGACGTGCCGCATATCTACGACGTGCCGATGGCCTATCACAAGGAAGGGCTCGATTCGGAAGTCCTGGCCGCCTTCGGCATCGATCCGGCGCCGAAGCCGCGTATGGAGCCGTGGCAGGCGGTGTCCAACCGCATCCACAATCCGGAAGGCGAGGTGACCATCGCCGTTGTCGGCAAATATACCGGCCTCAAGGACGCCTACAAATCGCTGATCGAGGCGCTGTCGCATGGCGGCCTGGCCAATCACGTCAAGGTCAAGCTCGACTGGATCGAATCGGAGATCTTCGAAAAGGAGGATCCGACGCCGTGGCTGGAAAAGGTGCATGGCATCCTGGTTCCCGGCGGCTTTGGGGAGCGCGGCTCGGAAGGCAAAATCCTGGCGGCGAAGTTCGCGCGTGAGCGAAAAGTGCCGTATTTCGGCATCTGCTTCGGCATGCAGATGGCCTGCATCGAGGCGGCGCGGTCGCTGGCCGGCGTCGAGCATGCGTCTTCGACCGAGTTTGGTCCGACCGAGGAACCGGTCGTCGGCCTGATGACCGAATGGCTGAAAGGCAACATGCTGGAGAAGCGCCGCGAAACCGGCGATCTCGGCGGCACGATGCGGCTCGGCGCCTATCAGGCCGAGCTCGCCAAGGGTTCCAAGATCGCCGAAATCTATGGCGACACGCAGATTTCCGAGCGCCATCGCCACCGCTACGAGGTCAATGTCGACTACAAGGAGCGGCTTGAGGATTGCGGCCTGGTGTTCGCCGGCATGTCGCCCGACGGCGTGCTGCCGGAAACAGTCGAGTATCCCGACCATCCCTGGTTCATCGGCGTGCAGTATCATCCGGAACTGAAAAGCCGACCGCTCGACCCGCATCCGCTGTTCGCCAGTTTCATCGAGGCAGCGGTGGAGCAGAGCCGGCTGGTGTAGGCCGGTCGGCCATGCAGACCTATGTCGCGCTGCTTTACAGCATCATCCTGGGCGAGGGCCGCCGGGTCGTCATGGCCGATCTCAAGGCCATGGCGGAAGATCTCGGGCTGAAGAACCCGCGCACCCTGGTGGCGACCGGAAATCTGGTCTTCGAGGCGCCGGCAACTGATGTTGCCGACCTTGAACAGCGGCTGGAGGCAGCCTTCGAAAAAACCTTCGGCCGCCATGTCGACATCATCGTGCGTGGTGCCGAGGACTGGCTGAAGCTTGCCGCCGGCAATCCGTTCCCGGCCGATTCGGCCAAAGCAGGCGATCAGGTAGCCGTACGGGTGATGCGCAAGCCTGCGCCCGTGGAGGCCGTGACGGGGCTCCAGGCCTATGCCGGCGAGGATGAAAAAGTGACTTCGGTCGGCGGCGACATCTGGGTCGTCTTTTCGCGCGAGAGGCCAAGCTCGCGGCTGCTTGCGGCGATGAATCACAAGCGCATGGGCACGGGCACGTCGCGCAACTGGAACACGGTGCGCAGATTGGCCGAGATGCTCGGGTAGGTTTTGGGGCGGCTCTCGCCGCCCCAAAATTCACCTTGTCAGGCCTTCGCGGTCCTGGCGCCGGCGCCCAAAGCGGCGGTGCGCAGCACGTAGTAGATGATGCCGGCGATCGCCACGCCGAAGAACCAGCCATAGACACCCCACCAGGACGGCAGCCAGTTGGTGAAGTTGGGCAGGATCGACGAGAAGATGGCGCCGATGCCGGCGGCGATGAAGGCGTTGACGTGCCAGCCGCCCTGGAAGCGGAATTCGCCATCTTCGCGATAAAGCGCCTCGACGTCGACCTCACCCTTCCGGATCAGGTAGTAGTCGACCATCATCACCCCGAAGATCGGCCCCATCGTCGCGCCGATGATGTTGACGAAGGAAGCCGCACTGCCTTCCCATGGCGCGAAGGGATAGAGCAGCAGGGCGATCACGGCCGCGATATAGCCGCCCTTCTTGAAGTCGATCTGCCTGGGAAAGACATTGGAGAAGTCGAAGGCCGGCGAGACGAAGTTCGCCACCACGTTGATGCCAAGCGTCGCAACTGCAAAGGTCAGGGCAGCAAGCGCCGCCAGGAACCAGCTGTCGAATTTCGCCGAGATCTGGTCGGGATGCAGCAGCACCTCGCCATAGACGTCAAAGGCGGCAATGGTGGTGACGCCGGCCACCAGAGAAAACAGGATCAGGTTGATCGGCAGGCCCCAGATGTTGCCCTTGCGCAGCGATGCCTTGTCAGGCGCGTAACGGGCGAAATCGCAGAAATTGAGATAGAGCGCCGAGAAATAGGTGACCCAGATCGCGGCCACCGCAAACAGCGAGGTCCAGGAGCCAGGCGTGCCGGGCACGCCCGCATCCTTCGTCTTGTCCAGCAGCACGTCCATCGGGATGTCGCTGGTGAAGGCAAATCTCCCGGATTTGACACAGAGATAGATCGCCAGGATCAGCATCATCACCCACACCGCGGGGCCGGCCCAATCCTGGAAGCGGCGGACCGTTTCCATGCCGTTCTGGATGATCAGCAATTGCAGCCCCCAGATGACCACGAAGCAGATCACCTCCAGGCCGGTATGACCGAGGAAGTGCGTGCTGGCGTTGAAATCGGCGAACCATTGCGTGCGGATCAGCAGCGCCACGATCGCGCCCGAGGCGGCGGCAGTCTGCGCGCCGTACCAGAAGCAGGCGACGACGGCGCGCACCAGCGCCGGTATGTTGGCGCCCCAGATGCCGAAAGAGGCGCGGGCAAGCACGGGGTAGGGCACGCCCGTCTTCACGCCGGCATAGCCGACCATGTTCATCAGCGCGTAGATGATCAGCGAGCCGATGCCTATGGCGATGATGAAATTGACGAAGCCGCCGCAGAACAGGAACAGACTGGCGGCAAGATAGTAGCCCCAAAGGCTGTGGACGTCCGACGTCCAGACGTTGAAGATCGAGAATGGTCCCCAGTTTCGAACTTTGGCCGGAGCCAGATCCTCGTTGTACAGATCAGGTGAAGCACCCTGTATCGTCATGGCAATGTTCCCCTTTTGCAGCACGCGCCCTCACGCGTTGGCCGCGTGCAGGTTAAGCCTGCCGCAGGGGAACCGACAAGCAACCTATTTGCCGGCTTTGGCCTTAAAGATATTCAATGAGAACTGCGATTATCGATGCAAGGCGATGGTGGGTCATCGCTGGACCACGGATGAGTCGAGGTTCGACGCGGGGATTCCAATCTGAAGCGGTGGCTCCCGACATTTTCGGTTGGGGGCATCTAAGCGATTGCCATCACCTGCTTGTGGTCCGCGACTTCGGCGAGCAGCCAATCCTGAAACAGACCGGTGCCTGGCTTGTTGCCGATGCTGCGACGCTGATGCAGGTAAATGCCGGCCGGATAGGTGTGGCGGGCACGGAACGGCGCGACCAGCTTGCCTTGCTGCAGAAAATCTTGCGCCATCATCGTGTCCGCAAGCGCTATTCCGGCGCCATTGATCGCTTCGCGCATGATCAAGGTGCAATCATCCAGTGTTGTGCTGGATTTTGGCGTCGTTTCCAGAACGCCTTCCTGCTCCAGCCAACGCTTCCATCTCATGGTTTCGCATTCATGGATCAGATGATGATTGACCAGATCGGCCGGCGATCGCAGCGGCACAGGCCCCTCCAGAAGCGAAGGCGCACAGACCGGCGTCAAAAGCAGCGGGATCAGCAGCGTCAGAGCCGGGCCGGCCTTGTAGACGAATTCGTCGACAATGGCCAAATCGAAGTTGGCGCGCTTGCCTGAAGTGGAGATCTCCAGATCCACCGACGGATGCAACCGGCGAAAGTTCGGCAACCGGTCCGCCAGCCAAAGGTTCAGAACGGTGGGCACGCACAAGACCCGGACACGTTGGATCTTGCCGTGGCGCGACCCCTCGGAGAGGCTGACGTCATCGGTGGCGCGCCAGATCGCTTCGAACGCCTCCGAGAGGCTGCGCGCATAGTAGGAGCCCCTTATGGTTGGCGTTATCTGGCGAAAACCGCGTTCGAACAGGTCTTGGCCAAGATTTCGTTCAAGCGCGCGGATGTGCCGGCTGACAGCCGAGGGTGTCAGATGCAGTTCTTCCGCCGCGTCCTTGACGCTGCCAAGGCGAGCGGCGGCCTCGAAAGCGCGCATGCCATTGAGTGAGGGAAGGGCCATTGGCCGATCATGAATTGTCAGTTGAGTTTTTGTCAATCGACATGGGCAGAATTCGCGTTTGATCGCCTGCCCTGTTAGGAGATACCCAGAAGACAAGAGCAATTAAGTCGTCTCAAGAAAGCGACTATTTGGGGACCGGCATTATACCACGAACGGCGGAGACCGGCTTGACCAGTCTCCACCGGGGTGAGCGAAGCGTTGCTCGCTACCCGGCTGGTATTGCCGCAATCGGAGAGAGCGCCAGCCTATGCCTCAATCGCCAGCGCCGGTTTTCGAGACCGCGGACGAGATTTCCGCCGCCTCCGTCGTCGTGATCTTGCAAACTGCCCAAACAGGCTTCGGCCCGCGGGCGTCCACCCTGGATGCCGAGATGGGCGGGATTCTCTCGCGCGCCTGCTCCGACCCGGCCGCCTTGGCCGAATCCGGCACCTGCATCGATCTTATCGCCCCGCAGTCCGTATCGACCAAGCGCGTGGTCATTCTAGCCCTGGGCAAAGCTGAAGCCGTAACCACCCTGTCACTGGCGCGCGCCGGCGGTCTGCTTGCCGCGCATCTCGAGGGCAAGGGGGAATGCGCGGCCACCCTGGTCCTGGACCCGATCGCCGGCGTTGACCTGCCCGGCGCCGAAATCCTGGCGCGTGTCGCGCTTGGCATGCGGCTGCGCCGCTATCGTTTCGACATGCGCAACCGGCGGCAAGGGGCGGGAGCGGATAGAACCTTGCGGGTGAAACTGGTAGGGGCTCGCGGCCCGGATCTGACAGCGGCGCTGGCGCGGATCAATGCCATCGCCGACGGCGTCGAATATGCACGCACCTTGGTCAACCTGCCGCCGAACCACCTCCATCCCGACAATTTCCACGATCATCTTGAGCCCCTGCGTGAAGCCGGCATCGACATCGAAATGCTTGATGCCGCGCAACTGAAGGAGCTCGGCATGAACGCGCTTCTTGCTGTCGGATCGGGCTCGGCGCGCCCGCCGCGGGTCGCTGTCCTGCGCTACCGGGGCAAGGGTGCTCCCGCCCAACCACTCGCTTTCGTCGGCAAGGGCGTCTGCTTCGATTCGGGCGGCCTCTGCATCAAGGGCGGAGCGCAGATGTTCGACATGAAAGCCGACATGGGCGGAGCGGCCGCTGTGGTCGGCCTGCTGATCGCACTCGCCCGGCAAGGCAGCCCGGTACACGTTGTCGGTGTTCTCGGCATTGCGGAGAACATGCCATCCGGCACGGCGCTCAAACCGCGCGACATCATCACGACGGCGTCCGGACAGACAGTGGAAGTGTTCGACACGGATGCGGAGGGACGCCTGCTTCTGGCCGACTGCCTCCACTATGCAGCCACGCGCTTCAACCCTTTAGTGATCGTCGATCTGGCAACGCTGACCTATTCGGTGACGCGTGGGTTGGGGTCGATATTCGCCGGCCTGTTCAGCACCGACGATGCCATCGCGTCACAGATGATCGCGGCCGGAGAAACGGTCGGCGAGCGGTTCTGGCGGCTGCCGCTCGATCGGGCCTACGACGAGGGCCTGCAATCGCCGTTCGCGGACCTGCGGCATCATGCCAAGGATATGGAAGATGGCGATGCTCCCTATGCCGCAGCCTTCCTGCGCCATTTCACGGAAGATCGCCCCTGGGTGCATCTCGACATCGCCAGCAAGGAACTGACCGACACCGATCGGCCGCTCGGTAGGCAAGGTGCCACGGCATTTGGCGTGCAGATGCTGGAAGAGTGGGTGCAGGTCACCCGTAACATGAGTTAGGCGCCTGCCGCCGCGGACGATAAAAGTACCTTCAATCGCACTGGGAATTGGGATGTCATCTGAGATCATCGGCATGGAAGGACGGGCCGCTTTCGGCGCCTACGAGACCTGGTATCGGGTCAGTGGCGAACTCGGCGGCGAAAAGGCGCCTGTGGTGATCCTGCATGGCGGCCCGGGCGTCGCCCACAATTATGTCGATGCCTACAAGCTTCTTGCGCGAAGGGATCGCGCCGTCATCCACTACGACCAGTTGGGCTGCGGCAATTCCACCTTGCTGCCTGAGAAAGGCGCCGATTTCTGGACACCTGGGCTGTTCATCGACGAGCTTGAAAACCTGGTTGATCATCTCGGCATTCGGGCGGGCTTCCACGTCCTCGGCCAGAGCTGGGGCGGTATGCTGGGCGCCGAATATGCCGTGACGCGGCCGAAGGGCCTGAAGTCGCTGACCATCGCCAACTCACCGGCGTCCATGAAACTGTGGGTCGAAGAGGCCAACCGGTTGCGTGCGGATCTGCCCGCGGATGTGCAGGAGACCCTGACCCGGCACGAACAGGCCGGCACGACGGACGATGCGGCGTACCAGGCTGCGACGATGGTGTTCTACGAGCGGCATGTCTGCCGGGTCGTGCCTTTCCCGCCCGAAGTCACGGAAAGTTTCGCCCAGGTCGTGCGCAATCCGACCGTCTATAATCTGATGAATGGGCCAAACGAGTTCCATGTCATCGGAACGCTGAAGAACTGGAGCATCGTCGAGCGCCTGCCGGCCATCGATGTTTCCACACTGATCATCTCCGGACGTCACGACGAGGCCACGCCCGCGACCGTGCAGCCCTACAAGGACGGCATCAAGGGGTCTCGCTGGGAGATATTCGAGCATTCCAGCCACATGCCGCATGTCGAAGAGCAAGATGCGTGCATGCGGGTGGTGGGAGACTTCCTGGACCACAACGATAACTGAAAAAAGGGGAATCAAGACATGAAGAAACTGCTTCTGGCGGCAACAGCCGCGGCATTGCTGGCCGGTACATGGCTGGCCCCGGCACAGGCCGAATATCTCAAGGAGCACCGAGGCGGCACCGTCCGCCTGCTGGCCCGCTCCGCGGCCGGAACGCTCGATCCGCACATCAATTACACGGACCAGGGCTGGCAGATGTACCAGCCGATCTATGACGGCCTGGTGGCCTTCCGCAAGGCCGAGGGCATGGACGGCTTCACCATCGTCCCCGATCTGGCCGAGGCCCTGCCGCAGGTCAGCAATGACGGCAAGACCTTCACCTTCAAGCTGCGCAAGGGCATCAAGTTCTCCAGCGGCCAGGATCTTGGCGTGAAGGACGTCGTCGCTTCTTTCCAGCGCATCTTCAAGGTTTCCGGACCCACCTCCGGCACGTTCTATGCCGGCATCGTCGGTGCGGACAAATGCCTGGCCGACACCAAGAGCTGCACGCTGGAAGGCGGCGTTGTCGGCGACGAAGCGGCCGGCACCATCACCATCAACATCACCAAGCCGGATGCCGAGCTGCTCTACAAGCTTGCCTTGCCGCATGCCGTGGTCCTGCCGGCGGACACGCCCGCTGAAGACATGGGTTCCAAGCCCATTCCCAGCACCGGCGCGTACATGATCTCCGCCTTCGACCCGAACAAGGGCATGACGGTTTCCCGCAACCCCAATTTCAAGCAGTGGAGCGAAGAAGCCCAGCCGGACGGCTATCCGGATGTCGTCCAATATGATTTCGGCCTGTCCGAAGAGGCAGCCGTCACCGCGATCCAGAACGGCGAAGCGGACTGGATGTTCGACGCTCTGCCGAGCGATCGCCTGGGCGAACTGGGCAGCAAGTCCATGGACCAGCTGCACATCTCGCCGCTTTCGGCTTGGTGGTACGCGCCGCTGAACAACCGTCTCGCACCCTTCGACAATGAAAAAGCCCGCCAGGCCGTTGCCTATGCGATCGATCGCAACACGCTGGTCAAGCTGTTCGGCGGCAAGGTGCTGGCTTCGCCGGTCTGCCAGGTCCTGCCTCCGGACTTCCCCGGCCATGAAGACTATTGCCCCTTCACCAAGAATCCGGGCGCCAAATGGTCGGCCCCCGACCTCGACAAGGCAAAGCAGCTCGTCGAGGACTCCGGCACCAAGGGCCAGAAGGTGACGATCATCGTCGAGGACACCGCCATTTCGCGCTCCATCGGCGTCTATCTGCAGAGCGTGCTGACCAGCATCGGCTATGTCGCCGACGTCAAGCCGATCTCGTCGAACATCCAGTTCACCTACATCCAGAACACCAACAACAAGGTGCAGATGTCCGTCACCCAGTGGTACAAGGACTATCCGGCGGCTTCGGACTTCCTGAACATCCTGTTCAGCTGCGCCTCTTTCCGCGAAGGTTCGGACGCCTCGATCAACATCGCCGGCTTCTGCGACAAGGAAATCGACGCCAAGATGCAAAAGGCATTGGACCTCGGCGTCACCGATCAGAAAGCCGCCGATAAAATGTGGGCTGAAATCGACAGGCAAGTCACCGACAAGGCACCTGCGGTCGGCCTCTTCACGCCGAAGCGGCTCGACTTCGTCAGCAAACGTCTTGGCAATTTCAAGTTCAACCGGCAGTTCAACTGGATGATCACCCAATCCTGGGTACAGTAATGGCCTGGGTGCAGTAACGAACCGCGGAGGGGCACGTCCGTGTCGAACGTAGCTGTCGCCGCGCCGCGCAAAACGCGAGGGCCCTGGGCCGTCGCGTTTGCGAAGCTGGCAAGGGACAGGGCTGCCATGGCGTCGCTGGCCGTGTTCCTCCTCATCGTCCTTGCCTGCCTCAGTGCGCCTCTTTATGCGAAATGGGCCGGCGTGGACCCATTCGCCTCGACGCTCGACGCCGTCATCCAGATCGACGGCGCCGACGTTCCGGTGATGGAACAATCGACTGAGGGGCTCGGGCTTGGCTACACACCGCTCGGCCCGACCTGGCGGCTGGGCAATTACTTCCTCGGCGCCGACAGCCAGGGGCGCGATGTCATGGCCAGGATGCTCTATGGCGGGCTGAGCTCGTTGCTGATCTCCGGAGCAGCAACCATCTTCACCCTGATCCTGGGCACGGCGGCGGGATTGATCGCCGGCTATTTCGGCGGCGTCACCGACACGGTGCTGTCGCGCTTCCTCGACATACTGTGGGCGTTCCCCATTTATCTGCTGGCGATTTCGCTCTCCATCGTCACCATCGCGCATGGCATCACGATAGGACCGATCCAGATCGAGTCCGGCAGTCTGTGGCTGCCTGTCATCATCATCGGTATCGTCTACGTGCCCTATGTGGCTCGTCCGATACGCGGGCAGGTTCTGGCACTGCGCAAAAGCGAATTCGTGCTCGCCGCGATCAATCTGGGCGTGCCGGGATGGCGCATCCTGTGGCGCGACATCCTGCCCAACGTCACCACGACGCTGATCGTCTTCGTGCCGCTGATGATGGCGCTGAACATGCTCACGGAATCAGCCCTTTCCTTCCTTTCGATCGGCGTGCAGCCGCCGGCCGCGAGCTGGGGCACCATTATCCAGGACGGACAGGCGCTGCTCTACACCAGGCCACTGGTGGCGCTGGTGCCGGGCCTGGCGATCGCGGTTTCCGTAATGGCGCTCAATGTCTTCGGCGACGGTCTGCGCGACGCGCTCGACCCGCGCTCCAAGGTTCGGCTGGGGCGCGACTGATGATCTACGCAATCCTGCGCCGGTTCGGCCAGATGCTGTTCGTGATGTTCGGCATCTCGGTCATCGTCTTCCTGATTTTCTTCGCAACGCCGGGCTCCGATCCGGCGGCGCGCATCGCCGGCCGCAATGCATCGCCCGAAGTGCTGGAGGCGGTACGCCACAGCTTCGGCTTCGACCGGCCGCTCTACGTGCAATATGTGACGATGATGGAGAAGATCTTCGTCACCGGCGATCTGACCTCCTTCGTCAATCGTGGCTGGAAGGTGGTGCCGGCGGTCATGGATTCGATCCCGGTCACGCTCTCGCTGGTGTTCGGAGCGGCGATCCTGTGGGTGGTCGTCTCCATCATCATCGGCATCGCCGCCGCCGCCACGCGCGGCAGCTGGCTGGATAAGCTGCTGATGGCGCTAGGGCTGCTCGGTATTTCGATGCCGGTGTACTGGCTGGGCGAGGTGATGAACCTGATCACCCAGAGCCGCTACCACGACAGCTGGGCGTTCTCCTGGGTGCCGCCGCTCGGCTACAAGAACTTCTCCGACGATCCAAAGGGCTGGTTCCTGACCCTGGTCATTCCGTGGATCACGCTGTCCATTCTCTACATCGGCATTTATGGGCGCGTGCTGCGCGCGGCGATCATCGAATCCCTGCAGGAGGACTATATCCGTACGGCCCGGGCCAAGGGCCTGTCGGAGACCCGCATCCTGCTGCGCCATGCCTTGCGCACGTCGCTCATCGCCTTCGTCACCTTGTTCGGCCTGGATTTCGGTGCGCTGGTCGGAGGCTCGGCCCTGCTGACGGAGGTGGTGTTCGGGCTGCACGGCATCGGCAAGCTCACTTATGACGCGCTGCAGAATCTCGATCTGCCGATGATCATGGCAACGGTGATGTACGCTTCGATGTTCGTGGTTGTTGCCAATGCGGTCGTCGATTTCGTCTACATCCTTCTCGATCCGCGCCTGAGGACATCATGATACTGTCGGTGCGCGACCTCAAAGTATCCTTCCGCACAAATGATGGCCTGGTGCGGGCCATCGATGGCGTTTCCTTCGACCTCGAGGAGAGCGAGATCCTCGGCGTCGTCGGTGAGTCCGGTTCCGGCAAGACCGTGTCGCTGCTGGCCGTCATGGGTCTGATCACCGACCCCAACGCCACCATCGAAGGCTCGATCCGTTACAAGGGCCGCGAACTGGTGGGACTGCCCGCGCGCGAACTGAGGCGGCTGCGCGGCAACGAGATCGCGATGATCTTCCAGGATCCGATGACCGCGTTGACACCTGTCTACACGATCGGCTGGCAGATCGCCGAACAGATCCGCGCGCATCGCAACATCAGCAAGTCCAAGGCGATGGAGCGCGTGGAGGAATTGCTGGCCGAGGTGAATTTTCCGAACCCGCACGAGGCGATGTCGCGCTACCCGCACCAACTGTCCGGCGGCATGCGTCAACGGGCGGTGATCGCAATGGCTTTGTCCTGCAATCCGGCGTTGCTGGTGGCTGACGAACCGACCACGGCGCTCGACGTCACCGTACAGGCCGGCATTCTCGATCTGGTGCGCAAGCTGCGCGCGACGCACAAGTCGGCGGTGGTCTTCATCACGCATGACATGGGCGTGGTCTCCGAACTCGCCGACCGGGTCATGGTCATGTATGCCGGCCGCGTGGTGGAGCGCGGCAGTCGCGCGGAGCTGTTTTCCGATCCGCGACACCCCTATACGCGCGCTCTGCTCGGTTCGATCCCGCCGCTGACCGGCGAAAAACCACGCCGCCTGCCGGCCATTCCCGGTTCGCCGCCGTCATTGCTGCGATTGCCGCAGGGCTGTGCGTTCGGTCCGCGGTGCCCGGTTCACTATGAGCCCTGCGAGGCCGGCAAACCCGACCTCGGGAGCGGCACTCATGCCGCGGCGTGCTTCAGGGTGGCACAGGCATGAGCGGATCGATGACCGACAAGAATCGCCCCATTATCGAGACGCATTCGCTGGGCAAGCGCTTTTCGATCGGCAGCCGTTTTTCCGCCGAAGGCAAGCGAACCGTTCATGCGGTCGACAATGTTTCCCTGACCGTGTGGCGCGGCGAGACGGTCGGCCTTGTCGGCGAATCCGGATGCGGCAAGTCCACGCTGGCGCGCTGCCTAGTGAGGCTCTACGACGTATCGGACGGCGAGCTTCTGTTCGAAGGCAACGATATCACCTCGAAGTCGCTGTCCGAACTCAGGCCGCTCCGGCGCCGCTTGCAAATGGTTTTCCAGGATCCGTCGGCATCGCTCAATCCGCGCCGGCGCGTCGGCGACCTGGTGGCCGAGCCGCTGCGCATCCATGGCAGGCTCTCGTCGAGCGAGATCACCAGACGCGTGGCGGAACTGTTCGACCTTGTCGGCCTGCTGCCGGATCACGTCATGCGGTTTCCGCACGAATTTTCCGGCGGGCAACGCCAGCGCGTCGGCATCGCGCGGGCTATTGCATTGAACCCGGACCTCGTGGTCCTGGACGAACCCGTCTCCGCGCTCGACGTGTCGGTGCAGGCGCAAATCGTCAACCTGCTTGCCGATCTGCAGGAGAAGCTCAATCTCACTTACATCTTCATCGCCCACGACCTGTCGGTGGTACGTCAGGTTTCAACCCGCATAGCGGTCATGTATCTCGGCTCGATCGTCGAAGAAGGGCCGGCGGAAGAAGTGTTTGCAGCACCAGCCCATCCTTATAGCCAGGCGCTGATCTCGGCGGTTCCTATCGTGGAGACGACGCCCAGCGGGACGCGCAAGCGCATCATCCTCACCGGCGACGTACCGAGCCCTCTGAACCCTCCAACCGGCTGCCGTTTCCATCCCCGATGCCCGATCGCGGCGGAGCGCTGCCGTTCGGAGCGGCCGCAGTTGCGGGAATACCGACCCGGTCGCAAAGTCGCCTGCCACTTTCCGACGATGTAGGCGACACTCACCACCGCACAGCTGATCGCCTTCGCCTGACAGATTTCTAAAAGATTCCATTTTTTGGCTGGAACCAACCGGCTGTTGGCGCGTTTGGTGGGGTTCGATCGAGCGCATTGCGGTCGACCGGGAGGAAACGATGGATCAATTGCATTTCTTTTCGCCCGTGCGGATTTCGCGCGGGCAAGGGCACCCCGCGGAAGAAATCGATAGTGTTGCCGAAGCCATGATGTTCTTGCGGAAATGGCCGGCGGGACGGCGCGGTCCGGTTTATCAGTGCGCGCTGAACTGTTGCTCGGCCGCCTTGTCGGGCCAGATGTCGGCCGAGGAAGCAAGGAAAGCGTTCACCGGCTTTGCCCGCATCACGCGCCTTCTCGACGATGACATGGCTTTGCCGGTAGGCGGCGAAGGCAAGGCAAGCGTGCACGCATTGCGGCGATAGGCTGTTGTCCTGACGGTAAGGCCTCGAAAGTTTGTCCTACATGGCACACTTTCACAGCGGACGGTCGTCGTTCATGCTTACTTCAGTCACGAGCTTGCGGCGAAGCGCCATGGTGTAGTCGTCTGGCCCCTTCGGCGTCATGACGAAGGCCTGGGAACCGCCAATGACCGATTTGGCAAAATAGGATGCCAGAGGTTGGTCGGGATTCTCATCCTCCGCCGGGATGGCGATGGCATTGATCGTATATCCCTTGGCTATGGCGTTCGACCTGCTCGGCTGGACGGGAAGCCCGTCGTTGTTCTCGCCATTGGAGGAGATATCGATGACTTTCTTTGCGGCCTTTCCCGGGAACTGGTCGAGCAGGAGACTGCCGATGTCGATAGCCGAGGAGACGGATGTTCCGCCACGCCCTCTGCGGATGAAGCCGGTATCGCCTTTCCTGCTGATCACCGCAGCCGCTGCTTTGGCATCTTCCAGTCCGCAGATGCTTGTCCACGGCAGCACGACGCGCGCGTGTCCGGGGCTCGACCACTCAAAATAGGCAACGCCGATGCAACCAACATAATTCCGGCTGATGGCGGCGATGATCTCTGGCGAGGTGAGTGCCGTGGCATGTCCCTCGCGTTGCATATCGGCGATCTTCGGATCGATGGATGACGAAAAGTCGACCGCGAACACGATGGCGACGTCAACGTTCGCGGCATGGGCAGAGACCCCCCAAAACAGCGAAGCTGCAAGTATTCCTGTCATTCTCGAGATTGAACCGGCCAGCGTCAGGAGACTGCCCCAGCCTGTCATCCGCACCCGTTCGCGAAAGGGTGGGGGGCCGGCGTCCTGATGATACACACTGCCAAACATATCATTCTCCATCTCGACATCCGGTCGTTTCAAAAAGCGAGCTCAACATGTGGAAATCTGGCGGATCGCCTTGGTGCCCACGCCGAAGAGCAGCAGATCGGCCTTGGTCCACAAGAGATAACAGCCGAGCAAGGTCAGTGGCATGGCGAGGGCCGCGAAAGAGCCGCTCCACCAGACCTCAGGCAAAGCGCGGGCGAGGGCCACTGTCGTCGCCAGCATTGCCGGCAACCGGCTGGCGAGCACCGCACTGCGGAACGGATCGGGCCAAGCGCCGGCCAGATCGAAATTGGCGTGCCGGGCCTGTGAAAGGTGCTGCCGAATTTGCCCAGCGCATGCAGCAGGCCGGAGGTCGCCGCAAGCAATGGATCGCCGAGCAGCAACAGGGCAATGCCGAGCCCGATCGCACCCAGGCCCGACAGGAAGTCGCCCAGACGGTTGAGGGCGGGATCGGGAGCATCCGGTCTTGCCCAGGCCCGGTGATAGGCCTCGCCGCCCCAGAAGACCAGGGTGGTCAAGGTCAGCGCAACAGTGCCATGGCTGCCAGCGAAATATTCGATCAGCGCCATGGTGACGCTGCTTCCCTCATGCAGGCCGACCGGCGCGGTGGCAATCTGGATCGCCAGACCGACAATGAGGCCGAGCGCATTGCCGCTGTTGTAGTAGCCACCCGGTCCTTTCATGCGGGCGCGAAGCGCCGATACCAAATGTGCGACCGGAAGAAGGATTGTCCGCGCATCCATCACTGCGCCCCCGCGACAAGTCCGGCCGGGTCTGGAATACGTTTCGCATCACCGGCAAGGGCCATCACATTCCTCCACTGGACCTGAATTGTTGGGATGACGGTCGCCCGCCCAATTTGCGGCGGCAGCTGCAAAGGCAGGGGCCGCGTCGAAGGGTTGAACCGAAGCGGTTCGCAAGGACGTGCGTGCCTGCGGCGCTCGGTTCGACATTGCAACGGACAGGATCGCACCCAGGATAATGCCGGCACCCAAGACGCTCGCGGACGAGCTCCGCTCGCCGAGAAAGATTGCCGCGCCCAGCGCCCCGAAAACGCTTTCTGCGCTGACGATCACGGCGGCGTGGCTGGCCGGCGTAAAGCGGAGGGCAACCGTCTGTATGCCGAAGGCAATCGCAGTGGAGAACACGCCGAGGATCGCCAGTTCCGGGCCTGCTGCGAATGCGGCGGCCAGCGACAGATTGCCTTGCATTGCACCGAGCGGCAGGGCGAAGGCTGCGGCGCCGAAGAACTGTGTCGCGGCAGCGGTGAACGGCCGCGCATGCACCTGCATGTGCCGGCCCAGCTCGACTGCCCAGAGCGCATAGCAGGCAGCCGAGAGGACAGCGGTAAGATCGCCACTGCTGAACCCGGCTATCCCATCCGACAACAGCAGGGCTCCAACAAGGGTCAATCCGGCGGCGATTGTGAGACTCGCTGTCGGACGTTCGCCTACGAGAAACCAGGCGGCCAGCGGTGTCATTACCGTTGCCGTGCTTACCAGGAAGCTCGCATTGGTGACGGAGGCCCCGAGATAGCAAAGCTGCTGGAGCGTGATGGAGATGGCAAACAGCGCGCCCACCTTGGCCAAGCTGGAAAAATAGTCCGGCCCGAGCGGAAGCCGCTTCTCCATGAAGACAAAGGGCAGCACAAGCAGCCCGCCGATCAGGCATCGCAGACCCACAGCACTCAGCGCGTCGAGATGCACAAGCACCATCTTTTGCGAGACATTGCCGAAGCCCCACAAAGCGGCTGCAAACAGCAGCAGCAAATTGGCTCTTGTCCTGGACACGCGCCCCCCTCGAACCAAGCCTTTCGTTGACTTGGTCGCCTTAATTTAGCAAAGCCTAAACAGCCTGCCGTTACGGCAGCGCTTGAGCGCGAAGGCCGACTGTTGCGAAGCGTTAGTTTTGAGTTAGGATTTCGTCAGGCTGGGATAGCAAATGCAAAGTGAGGACAGCGGCGCTGCAAATAGAATCTCACTCTTCGGCGGTTTCCGGATTGAAAATGAAACGGCCGGCCCGCTTCGGCTGACCGGGAAACGAGGGCCGGCAATCATCGCCTATCTGGCCCGGTGTCCGGGCATGGCGGCGACGCGGGAGAGGCTGGCTGACCTCCTATGGGGCGACAGCGACGCTGAACATTCGCGCAACAGCCTTCGGCAGGCCCTCAGTGTCCTGCGCCAGGATCTGGCGCGAGAGGGGGTGGATCTCATCCATTCCAGCGGTGAGTTGATCGCCCTGAGGCCAGAGCTGGTTCAAGTCGACGCGGAGAAGTTCGAAACGGGTCTCTCGGCCCGTTCCGCCCAGGAGCTGGCGAAGGCCTTGGCGAACTACACCGGGCCCTTCCTCGACGGGCTTTATCTGGGAAGCAATGCGTTCGATGACTGGATCACATCGGAACGCGACAGGCTGCTCGGCCGCGCGCTTGAGTCCTTCGAAAAACTGGCCCGTCTCGTCGACCCCGATGCCGGGCTGATCCTGGCCGATCGTATTCTGACCATGGAACCGACACGGGAAGAATCCTATCGGCTCAAGATGGAATTGCTGCTCGCATGTGGCCAACGCGACAGGGCAATCAGGACATACGAAGCTTGCAGAAGCATGCTGAAGAAGGAGTTCGGCGTCGAAGCCGGCCCTGAAACGCGGGCGCTTTGGCAATCTCTGTTGCTCGCCGCCGACGACGCTTCAAATGTGCAGTCGACAAATGGTGTTCCGTCCAGCCAGCGCCTTGGGCGTCCGTCCATCAGCGTTGCCGACTTCGTCAATCTGACCGGAAAGCAAGGCGACGACTTCTTCGCAAAGGGACTTGTCCAGGACATCACGACAGCCCTCTCCGAAGTGGCCGACTATGTCGTGCTCGCCGCGCTTCCGCCCGAGAAGAGCGGCCCAGGCGAAGAAGCCAAGACACCAGGGATACTCCGGGCGCGATATATGCTCAGCGGCAGCGTCCAGAGATCCGGCAATGGGTTGAGGGTGAATGTCCAGCTCGTCGATGCCGCCGGCGGCCACCATGTCTGGGCCCAGAAGTTCGACGGCCACTCCGAGAACGCGCTCGAATTCCAGGACAGGATCGCACAATCTGTTGTTCTTGCCGTGATCCTCGAACTTCAACTGACCAACTGGAAGGTTCGAGACAAAAGCCCGCCAGGGATCCCTGAAGTGCGCAGGCTGGTGAACGAAGCCCTCATGAAATATTTTGAGATGACTCGGGACTCACTTTTGGTCGGGATAGAGCTTGCCGAGAGGGCCTTCTCGATAGGTCCCGACAATGCCCGTGCAAAGCGGACGCTCTCGATCGTAATATCCATGGGCGTGGCGTTTGGTGCGCTGCCTCGGGAGCGTGGGGTGATCGAGCGTGCGGTCGAGCTTGCGGAAGCCGCAGTACGGGCGGTACCGGACGATGAAATTGCCCGATGTATTCTGTCGTTCGCTCTCGAAAGTTGCGGTCGCATCGACGAGGCGATCGCCGAATGCCGCCACGCGATCAGCCTCAACCCAAGCTACCCGACTGGCCACGGCGATATTTCGATGCTCTTTGCGTTGCGCGGACAGGTCGACGAAGCGGTGCGTGAGGCCAACGAAGCAATCCGGCTCGGAACGCACGATGTCATCGACTTCTGGCGCCACCACGGCCTGGTTGTGGCGCTCTTCGCTGGCGGAGACAACCAGCGGGCGCTCGAAGCCGCCCGCAAAGTGGTCAGGACAAAGCCTGGCTTCGTTCGCGGCGCCCTTTATTGGGCCGCGACCGCATCGGCCACCGGAAACAACGAAGAAGCGTCCCGGGCCATCCACCATTGCCTGTCACAACTTCCGCATCTCAATCTGAGCAATGTCTGCCCTGGCTTTGTGCCGCGCTATGTAAAGGATCATCATCATTCCCGGTTCCTTGAGATGCTGTCGAGGGCTGGCCTTCCCAGTTCCTAGCCACATCGTTGGCGCAGACACCGTCATACGAAGCTAGAGGGTTCCGTCCTCCGCCCAGGCATCGAAAGCAGATGACGCGTTGGCAATTCCGGCCAGGTCGACCTATACGCTACCCTGCGATTGAGGTATTCGACGCCCCACGCCGTCGCGCCGGCCAGTCATCCGCCGAATTTGCGGCTTGGGCCTATCATGGCGCGTGATAGAGTCCGTACGACGCGATCCAACCTGTCGAAGTTACGAAACATGAAAGATTATCAAAGGTTTAGGATAGCCATAGCACCTATGATGGATGGGGCAGATAGATAAGTAAGATCAGACAGTTGCGGGAGACCGTGTGCAAAAATCGCACATGAAAGTTCTGCTTCTCTTCTTTTTTCGTTCCCGCGACGTAGCCGCCCACAGCTTTATTTGAAGCTCTTTTCGCCCACGATATTAACCTTTCCACCGCAGGCGTTCTCTGCAATATCCGTGGAAGCTTTTCGAATGTTCTGTCTTACTCCGCCAACCGAATTACCCGTGCTGATGAAAGAGATTGGCAAGTCCGGCTAGGCCGTGGGACAGCCTTGATGGAGGCGTCCGCTCATGATCGGGTGTCCGAGTCGGAAGAAGGCTACCGCCAAGATGAACTCGACCTCACCACCCAAGCGCATTGCCATCCTCACCAACCACATGAAGGGCAAGGGCTCGCATCATGCTGGAGAGCGGACTCGTTTAGCATATGCTTGACCAGAGAAGCGTCGTACTGCTTCTGCTTAGCTGGGTCCGAGGCAAAGTGCATGACTGCATATGTTAAACAAGGTCTTGTGGAAATCGGGGCGAACCCTGCTCCGCGGCGGCGTCCGACCAAGCGCCCTTCCTTCCGCGAACAGGTGGCGGTCGCGGCGCGGTTGCTTGCTGCCCTCGCTAACGACAAGCGCCTGCTGATACTCATTCATTTGATGGATGGCGAAAGAACGGTGTCAGATCTGCTCTCCCCAGTGGGCTGTACCAAGCACTCCATTTCGCTACATCTAAGAGAGCTCGTCGAACATGGAGTTCTCGAGTGCCGCGCCGAAGGCTCCTGGCGGTACTATTCCTACAAGTCCGAAGAAGCCAAGGCTATCATCAGGTTGCTTGACGATCTGGCCAGAAAAAACGAGCTTCCAGCATTTCCATCTTTGGTTCCGCAGCGACCTTGCAGAAAGAGGCGATCAACGTAGGCCGTCCGATTGGCTTGACAACGATCGTTCGCTCCACCGAGTTGCGAGCGCGTTACAAAGATCGAAACACACCATGGGACAAGGTGGATCAAGGCCGGTAAAGAGGTGTGGCCACCGCAACCAGCGCCGGAAGGGTAAGGACATTAGGTTTGTCGAGCCAGTTGATCGCGAGCCTGATTTATGCGTGCGCGCAGCGGCCGGCGAGCATACCTCAAATGCATCGATTTTTGCTGGCATAGCGCCTCAGTCGGCGTCCGCCCTCTTTACTATGGCTCTCAAAAGAATCGCGGCCGATAGCGTGACAACGTCGAATGATATATAACGATTGCCTAATGTGTGTGCATTTCGCTGGGGGCAATTTTGGGCATGTCCAGTTCTACAAACCGAAAGGTTCTATCGAGAAGCGTGGTCGAAATGGGCCTATTCTCCGCGGTGATGAACACCCTGGTGTTAATTCTGCCCCTCTACATGCTGCAGGTATATGATCGGGTTTTGCCCGCTGCCAATCTGGATACTCTCACCTACCTGACCTTGCTTGCCCTCTCGTCGCTTTTGCTGTTCGGAGTGCTCGAAGTCGTGCGGGGTGTATATGCAAGCCGACTCGCGGCGCGGCTCGATGTCTCTTTGGGTGCATCGTCTTTTCTCGCCGCAATGAGCGGTCCCCGCGCTGGGCTCGGCGATGTCCAAGCCTTGCGAGACCTGGCCACCCTGCGAGGTTTCATCGCTTCACGAACGATTTTCTTTCTCTTCGACCTTCCTTTCGGGCCAATCTTCGTGGGCCTCCTGTATTTCATTCATCCGTTGCTTTTTCTGGTAACGGTCATCGGGGCGGCTCTTATGGTCGCCCTCGCCGTGCTGAACCAGGTCGCGAGTTCGCGACCTGGCAAGGAGGCGGCGGAAAATCTTAGCGCCTCAATGAATTCGGCGCAGGCCTTCGCCCGAAACTTCGAAACGGTTCGCGCGCTCGGCATGGTGTCCAATGCAATAGAGTTCTGGGGGACCCGTTTTTCCGGCTCTCTGCACGCTTCGGACGGGCTCGCCCGCGTCAACGCATTTTATGGCGGTGTGTCCCGCACCACGCGATCGGTACTGCAAATCGCGATATTGGGCGTCGGCGCTTATCTGGTTCTTCACAACGAGATGACCGCCGGTATGATATTTGCGTCCTCGATGATTTCGGCGCGCGCTCTGCAGCCTCTTGATCAAATCATTGGGAGCTGGCGGCAGATTATCGATGCCAATCTTGCATGGAAGAGGCTTTCGGCTGGCCGATCGAAGTTCGTTCCAAAGGAAAATATTGCATTGCCGACGCCCGAAGGGTCTTTGGGCGCTGATCAGGTAGTTTATCATCTTCCAGGTTCGGCCGATGGCGCGCTACCGCTCATAAAGCGGGTGACCTTTGAAGTCCCCGCTGGCGAAACAGTCGCGATCGTCGGGCCAAGTCAGGCTGGAAAATCGACTCTGGCGCGCCTCATAGTCGGTGCCATTGAGCCCCGTTCTGGGGTGATCCGCATCGATGGCGGCGATATGCGAAGCTGGGATCCGGAGGAGCTCGGCCGTCATATCGGCTATCTTCCGCAGGACGTGGAACTCTTCCCGGGAACCATCGGCCAGAACATTGCGCGTTTCGAGCCGGACGCGCCCGATGAGAAATTGGTTCAAGCAGCCCAGGAGGCGCAGGTGCATGAGCTCATCCTGGGCCAGAGGGATGGATATTCGACAGTGATCGGCCCGACCGGCGTTCGCTTGTCGGGTGGCGAGCGTCAGCGCATTGGGCTTGCGCGCGCCTTCTACGGCGATCCCAAGCTGTTGGTTCTCGACGAGCCCAATGCAAATCTCGATTCCGACGGCGAAGCCGCGCTCGAGCGGGCGATCATCCAGGCGCGGTCACGAAAAACGACCGTGCTCGTCATCACCCATCGGCCCTCGCTCGCTTCCAAATGCGATCGCATACTCATGCTGCGCAATGGCCAGGTCGAGATCTACGGTTTGACCAAGGACGTGCTCGACCAGCTTGCCGAGCGACGTGGTCAAGCGGCGGCGGCGGCGGCCGCTCAGTCGCATGACAATGAAGGAGTGGTGCCTTTCCCGTCACCAGGTCGCGTGGAGATAAAGGTCGCCAATGACGGTTCCTAGCCAAACCATGCAGGCGGTCGGCAAGACGTATCGCTGGCAGCGCAACATCGATACACGCACAGATCGGATCACGCTGGCGGGATATGCAAGCGTGGCCGTTTTCGTGCTCGGCTTCGGGTTCTGGGCAACCACTGCACCGATTGGGGGAGCGACGATCGCGCCGGGCGTGGTCGCAGCAGCTGGGCAGAACGTCATGATCCAGCATCTCGAAGGAGGCGTCGTCACAAGCATCAAGGTCCGGGAAGGCGACAGGGTCTCAAGAGGCCAGGCCCTGATCGTGCTCGATCCGACGGTGGCGCAGTCCCAGCTCAACCGCGTTCTCAAGCAGTGGGTTGCACAAAAGGCTGAAATCGCGCGGCTCGAAGCAGAACGGGACGGTCTGGTGAAAATTGTCCTGCCCGGTGACCTGGGAGCCTATTCGGGCGCGGCTGAATTCAGCGACGTCTTTGCACAGCAGACAAAGGAATTTCAGGCGCGATTGGCGCGGTATACCGCGGAACAGGCGATTTTGATGCAACGGGTGGCAGCCCTTCAGGAAGCCGTTGCCGGCCTGAGAGCGCAGAAGAAAGCTGCAGAAAACCAGCTCGCGATCGTCAATACGGAAACGGAACGCAAAAAGCGCCTGTTGGAGAGAGGACTGACAAATCGTTCGGAATATACCGATCTTCTACGCAGCACCGCCGACCTGGTAGGCCAGGCGGGATCTCTGGAGGCGCAGATCGCCACCTCGGCTACCCAGACCGTGGAAGCGCGTCAACAGATCGAGCGGCTTACGACCAGCCGGGTCGAGGACGCCGTGACCGACATGAACAAAGCTCGGGCACAGGTCGCCGACCTCGAGGAACAAATCAACGCTGCTCGATCGGTCCTGGACCGGACGACCATCCGGGCGCCGGTGGATGGCATCATCGTTCGATCGCTCTACAATTCTCAGGGCAGCGTCATCAGAGCGGGAGAGATGGCGATGGAGCTCCTGCCGACCACGAACGAGCTCATCGTCGAGGCCAGGATAAAGCCCGAGGATATCGATTCCATCCGGATCGGGCAGGACGCAAACATGATGTTCACGGCGCTGAATGCGCGCACGACGCCGAAAGTGCCCGGAAAGGTGTTCTACATTTCGGCGGACCGGCTGATAACACCCAGCACGGGACTGCCCTACTTCACCGTCCGGCTTAAAATGGCCGACAAGCTGCCACCGCAGGTCAAGCCCGAGCAGATCTATCCGGGCATGCCGGTCGAAACGTTCATTTCAACCGGCGAACGGACGTTTTTGGCCTACCTGACCAAACCCCTGGTGGATTCGTTCCAGCGCGCCTTTAGGGAGAGATAGCTCGCCCTCCCTCCTTGATATCGCAAGTATCAGATATGAAGCGGGCGCCGGATCAATCCGGCGCCCGCTCCTTATTGGAGCGCGCGGCTTCACGTCACACGAAGTGGAAGTCGTCCGCTGGATTATACGCGACCGCGGTCCGGCCGGTGCCATCGTCAGCGAGCGTAAAGGTGCCCGTTTCGTAAGCGCCGAGCAGGTGGAGCGTGGCGTCATGAGTGCCGTCCGAAACCAGCAGCGTTCCCCCACTTCCGTCCTGGTTTGCCTGATAGATAGCGGATGTTCCGGTGTTGAACAGGATGTCACCGAAATCGATCTTGTCATCACTCGTCATGCCGGCGATGCTGCCGCTGAAATCGAACGAATCGTCCAGCCGCAATGTGCCGGCAGCATCCGCCGCGAAAATGACGTCCGAGGAAGTGGCGGCGTGAAACTCCAGCTGCGACATGTTTCCAATGATGGCATCGCCGTCTCCGGTAACCTGGCCGTCTATCGCGATATCACCCCCATTGGCCCAGATCAGTCCGGAATTGGCGACGGCACCGTTGATCGTCAGGCCACCCGACCCCGTTGCCTCCAGTGTTCCGGAATTGGAGACGGTGCTGCCGCCGGTGTTTATAACCAGCGCGTGGGTGCCGGTGGCGATGATTGTGCACTGATTGTCCAGACCCAGCAGGCCGCCGCCGAGTTGACCGGCGCCGGAGATGGTGTTGTCGATATTGGTCAGAGTGACATCGGCGGCCGTGCCCGAAATCACGTTCGCGTCACTGTCGGACAGGATGATCTGTCCGCCGCCCTGCAGCGTTATGCCGTGCTGGATGAGCTGCAGCAGCGTATCGCTACCGTTCGAGTCGAGCGAGATAAGGCCGGTATTGTTGATCGTGCCGCTCAGCGGCAGCAATGCGCCATCACCGATCGTCATGGTTCCGGCATTGTTGACCACCGGCGTCTGGTCGAAGACAAAATTGCTACCAGTCAGCGCGGCTGAGTGCACGCCATCCAGCATGATCGACTGCCCGTCGCCAAGCGTGATCACCGCGTTGCCGTTGGCGTCGTCGGCCAGGTGCGCCTGGACGTCAGCGAAACTCGCGAAGCCGGAATAGCCGATCAGGTCGATCTTGTCCGCGTCGAAGCTATGCACGGTGTCGTTTCCGATGGGCTGCGAGAAGACAAACAGGTCGTTCCCGCTGGAACCTGTCAGAACGTCGTCGCCGGACCAGGCAAAGATCGGCGAACCCGGCGCGTAAGCTTCGACATTGTCGGTGATCATGGCGAGCCCGGTGCCGCCGGTGGAATCGATCCAGGTTTGCGACATGTGCAGCGAAAGTGCGCCAGCGTAGTCTCCTGGCGAGGTCACGGCGAGCGCGGTGACGTCGTTTGTTTGCACTGACCACGTGCCATCGCCGTTGTCGATGCCCTGGCTGACTGTCCATCCGACGGGAACTCCGCTGATGGATACGCTGATCGAGCCGACATGATCCGCCGGATTTGTCAGGCCAAGGTTGATAGCTTCGCCTGCAGCGCCTGCAGGCGCCACATGCGCGCCGCTGACGTTGGTCAACGTCACATTAGCGAGTTCGACCAGCGTGTATCCGCCGGCGTTGCCATTAGTGGTAGCAGTCTGTTGGTAGACAAAGGTATGATTGCCGATAGCGCCTGATGTCGTGAATGCAACGGTAGAACCTGCGTTGCCAATGTCATTTCCTAAGAGATATTGAACGACAGCGGCAAGACTGCCAGTTGACGTGACGGTCAGCGGAGCGGTGAAAGTGTCTGTACCAAAGAAAGTGGCAATCCCGTTCGTAACATTGTGGGATTGGACAGTATCACCCCCGATCGTCAGGGTTGAATCGCCGGCTCCATTGACGTTTCCGGAAGTTGCTGATGCCCCGACAATTGGCAGATCGAGAATGTCGCCGCCTGCGGTCGTGTTGAAGTCAGTGATGACGTCGTACCCGGATATTGTGCCGCTATTTCCGGCGCCGGCAATCGTCACCGTGGAGTGGCCGGTGTTAATTATGAAAGTGTCAATGCCGCCATTGCCGGTCATTGTATCAGCACCAGTGCCACCGGTGATGCTGTCTGCACCTGAGCCGCCTTTGATTATGTCGATGCCCGACGAGCCGGCAATAGCAAGCGCTTCGCTCTGATTCGTCAGATCAAGAGTCAAACCGGATGCCGTCAGCGTCACTGCTTCTATGTTAACAATTTGTGCGTCGCTGGTGCTGGTGAAATTGGCGCCGACCTGAAGCGTATCACTGTTTGCACCGCCATCGAGCAGGATGTCGCTCTGATCACCAACGATCGTGTCTGTGCCACCACCGCCCATCAGTGTATCGCCGCTGCTCCTTCCAACCAAGATATCGTCCCCATTCCTCCCGACTAGGACATCGTAACCGCCAAGCGATCCACTAACGATAGCGCCCCCTAAATCTTTGTTGCCGTTATTAGATATATCAAGATATGAGGCAATATACGTGCCGGGAGTTCCCGGAGCTCGATATGTTGTGTAAGCGCCGTCGGTTTGAAGGTCTGAGCTGTTCGATGAGTTATCGACGATCAGCTTCCAGACCAACACTCGCCCATCATTAAGGGTAACGGAGAGGAAGTCATTTGCTGCCGATCCAGGTGCCGTAAATGAAATATTACCCCCGGCAATGGTTGCCGTACTGATAAATGCTCCGCTTGAATCCTGTACCCTGGCCGAAGTTATCGAGTTTAGATCGTTGGTAACATCTGAATCGTTGGCGAGCAGCTGGGCGATTGACCAGCTGACGGCGGCGCTCTTAGTGACGATTAATGGCCAATCGGAGGACGTGGGCGGTGGTGCCGCGGTGACCGTCAGATTGACTGCCGCACTCGAGGTCGCCTGCCCATCGCTAACTGTATAGGTAAATGCCTGGAATGTGCTTCCAGAAAAACCCGTATTAGGCGTGTAGGTAATAGTTTTGTCAGCGTTTAGTGTAGCCGTTCCATTAGCGACATTAACCGCCACGCCCACTGTGACAGCCGAGCCATTGATCTGCGTCACGCTCAGTTGAGCATTAGTGTTGTCCACCTCGGTATCGTTGGCCAGCACGGAAATCTGAACTGGTACGTTCTGGGTCGTGGTTGCCGAATCCGCTACCGCCACAGGAGCATCATTGGCACCGTTGATGATGACGGTGAGCTGCGCAGTATCGGTGAGGTTGCCCGGATCCTTGACCGTGTAGGTGAAGGTGTCGGTCAACGTGCCACCGACATTGAGCGCCTGGACGGTGGCATTGCTGTTGTTGACTGCATAGCTGTAGCTGCCGTCGGTGTTGAGCGTCAGCGTGCCATACTGGCCAGCCAGCCCGGTGCCGACCGTGCCGCTGGTTCCCGAGCCGGCCTCGGTGCCGGTGCGGATCGCCGAGACCACCAGCGAGGCGGTGGCGTTGTCGGCGTCGCTGTCGGCACCCGGTCCGGTGGTGATGACGTTGCCGGTCGCATTGCTGCCCGCAGTGCCGTTAGCGATGCCGCCCGCCTCAGTGGCTGAGCCGGCGTCGTCGGCCGCGATCGGCGCGTCGTTGACCGGCGTGACGCTGATCGTGACACTATGCGAGGCACTGCTGTCTGTGCCGTCGCTCGCAACCACGTTGACGGTCCGCGCCGCTGTTGTCGGCGTGTCGCTGGTGTTGTTGTAGACGATGCCGTCGAGGATCGTCTGGTAGGTGGCCTGTGAAGCCGAGCCTGTGATCGACAGAATGCCGGTGCTTGCCGTGTAGAGCACCGTCAGCCCGCTTGCGGCCGCCGTGGCGCTGGCGTTCAGCGACAGGGATTCGACCCCATTGCCATCGGGCCGCGCCGTTAACGTCGCCGTCAGTGACGTCAGGTTCGCCGAGTCGGCATTGGTCACCGTCGCCAAAGGTGCGATCACCAACGGCGTCTGCTCCGTGAACGAAGCCGTCGCGTCATTGCCGGCGCCCGCGCCGTTCAGATCAATGACCGGCGCGTCGTTGACCGGCGTGACGCTGATCGTGACACTATGCGAGGCACTGCTGTCTGTGCCGTCGCTCGCAACCACGTTGACGGTCCGCGCCGCTGTCGTCGGCGTGTCGCTGGTGTTGTTGTAGACGATGCCGTCGAGGATCGTCTGGTAGGCCGCCTTCGCGGCCGAGCCTGTGATCGACAGAATGCCGGTGCTTGCGGTGTAGAGCACCGTCAGTCCGGCGGCGGCCGCCGTGGCGCTGGCGTTGAGCGACAGGGATTCGACCGCGTTCCCATCGGGCCGCGCCGTCAGCGTCGCCGTCAGGGACGTCAGGTTGGCCGAGTCGACGTCGGTTACTGTTGCCAAAGGTGCGATCACCAGCGGCGTCTGCTCCGTGAACGAAGCCGTCGCGTCATTGCCGGCGCCCGCGCCGTTCAGATCAATGACCGGTGCATCGTTGGTGCCGGTGATGGTCACCGAAACCGTGCGATCCACGGTGCCGCCGTTGCCATCGTCGAGGGTGATGGTGAAGGTCTCGACCTTGGTCTGGTCCTTGGCGAGGTACTCCACGTCGCTATCGGCGACGCTGTAGTTCCAGGTGATCACGCCACCCAGGCCGGAGCCGGTGGTGTCGGAGGTGACGCTGGCGGTGAGGGCGCCGAGCGCGCCGGCCGAGGCCGTGATCGTTGGGCTGATGGTGTGGGCGTCGGTGAGGTCGACGTCGGTGAAGGCAATGGTGCCGGTGTCGGTGAGGTTGCCGAGCGGGGTGACCTGCTCGGTGACCGCGCCGGTGACGTCCGTCGCCGCCACGACCGGTGCATCGTTGGTGCCGGTGATGGTCACCGAAACCGTGCGATCCACGGTGCCGCCGTTGCCATCGTCGAGGGTGATGGTGAAGGTCTCGACCTTGGTCTGGTCCTTGGCGAGGTACTCCACGTCGCTATCGGCGACGCTGTAGTTCCAGGTGATCACGCCACCCAGGCCGGAGCCGGTGGTGTCGGAGGTGACGCTGGCGGTGAGGGCGCCGAGCGCGCCGGCCGAGGCCGTGATCGTTGGGCTGATGGTGTGGGCGTCGGTGAGGTCGACGTCGGTGAAGGCAATGGTGCCGGTGTCGGTGAGGTTGCCGAGCGGGGTGACCTGCTCGGTGACCGCGCCGGTGACGTCCGTCGCCGCCACGACCGGTGCATCGTTGGTGCCGGTGATGGTCACCGAAACCGTGCGATCCACGGTGCCGCCGTTGCCATCGTCGAGGGTGATGGTGAAGGTCTCGACCTTGGTCTGGTCCTTGGCGAGGTACTCCACGTCGCTATCGGCGACGCTGTAGTTCCAGGTGATCACGCCACCCAGGCCGGAGCCGGTGGTGTCGGAGGTGACGCTGGCGGTGAGGGCGCCGAGCGCGCCGGCCGAGGCCGTGATCGTTGGGCTGATGGTGTGGGCGTCGGTGAGGTCGACGTCGGTGAAGGCAATGGTGCCGGTGTCGGTGAGGTTGCCGAGCGGGGTGACCTGCTCGGTGACCGCGCCGGTGACGTCCGTCGCCGCCACGACCGGTGCATCGTTGGTGCCGGTGATGGTCACCGAAACCGTGCGATCCACGGTGCCGCCGTTGCCATCGTCGAGGGTGATGGTGAAGGTCTCGACCTTGGTCTGGTCCTTGGCGAGGTACTCCACGTCGCTATCGGCGACGCTGTAGTTCCAGGTGATCACGCCACCCAGGCCGGAGCCGGTGGTGTCGGAGGTGACGCTGGCGGTGAGGGCGCCGAGCGCGCCGGCCGAGGCCGTGATCGTTGGGCTGATGGTGTGGGCGTCGGTGAGGTCGACGTCGGTGAAGGCAATGGTGCCGGTGTCGGTGAGGTTGCCGAGCGGGGTGACCTGCTCGGTGACCGCGCCGGTGACGTCCGTCGCCGCCACGACCGGTGCATCGTTGGTGCCGGTGATGGTCACCGAAACCGTGCGATCCACGGTGCCGCCGTTGCCATCGTCGAGGGTGATGGTGAAGGTCTCGACCTTGGTCTGGTCCTTGGCGAGGTACTCCACGTCGCTATCGGCGACGCTGTAGTTCCAGGTGATCACGCCACCCAGGCCGGAGCCGGTGGTGTCGGAGGTGACGCTGGCGGTGAGGGCGCCGAGCGCGCCGGCCGAGGCCGTGATCGTTGGGCTGATGGTGTGGGCGTCGGTGAGGTCGACGTCGGTGAAGGCAATGGTGCCGGTGTCGGTGAGGTTGCCGAGCGGGGTGACCTGCTCGGTGACCGCGCCGGTGACGTCCGTCGCCGCCACGACCGGTGCATCGTTGGTGCCGGTGATGGTCACCGAAACCGTGCGATCCACGGTGCCGCCGTTGCCATCGTCGAGGGTGATGGTGAAGGTCTCGACCTTGGTCTGGTCCTTGGCGAGGTACTCCACGTCGCTATCGGCGACGCTGTAGTTCCAGGTGATCACGCCACCCAGGCCGGAGCCGGTGGTGTCGGAGGTGACGCTGGCGGTGAGGGCGCCGAGCGCGCCGGCCGAGGCCGTGATCGTTGGGCTGATGGTGTGGGCGTCGGTGAGGTCGACGTCGGTGAAGGCAATGGTGCCGGTGTCGGTGAGGTTGCCGAGCGGGGTGACCTGCTCGGTGACCGCGCCGGTGACGTCCGTCGCCGCCACGACCGGTGCATCGTTGGTGCCGGTGATGGTCACCGAAACCGTGCGATCCACGGTGCCGCCGTTGCCATCGTCGAGGGTGATGGTGAAGGTCTCGACCTTGGTCTGGTCCTTGGCGAGGTACTCCACGTCGCTATCGGCGACGCTGTAGTTCCAGGTGATCACGCCACCCAGGCCGGAGCCGGTGGTGTCGGAGGTGACGCTGGCGGTGAGGGCGCCGAGCGCGCCGGCCGAGGCCGTGATCGTTGGGCTGATGGTGTGGGCGTCGGTGAGGTCGACGTCGGTGAAGGCAATGGTGCCGGTGTCGGTGAGGTTGCCGAGCGGGGTGACCTGCTCGGTGACCGCGCCGGTGACGTCCGTCGCCGCCACGACCGGTGCATCGTTGGTGCCGGTGATGGTCACCGAAACCGTGCGATCCACGGTGCCGCCGTTGCCATCGTCGAGGGTGATGGTGAAGGTCTCGACCTTGGTCTGGTCCTTGGCGAGGTACTCCACGTCGCTATCGGCGACGCTGTAGTTCCAGGTGATCACGCCACCCAGGCCGGAGCCGGTGGTGTCGGAGGTGACGCTGGCGGTGAGGGCGCCGAGCGCGCCGGCCGAGGCCGTGATCGTTGGGCTGATGGTGTGGGCGTCGGTGAGGTCGACGTCGGTGAAGGCAATGGTGCCGGTGTCGGTGAGGTTGCCGAGCGGGGTGACCTGCTCGGTGACCGCGCCGGTGACGTCCGTCGCCGCCACGACCGGTGCATCGTTGGTGCCGGTGATGGTCACCGAAACCGTGCGATCCACGGTGCCGCCGTTGCCATCGTCGAGGGTGATGGTGAAGGTCTCGACCTTGGTCTGGTCCTTGGCGAGGTACTCCACGTCGCTATCGGCGACGCTGTAGTTCCAGGTGATCACGCCACCCAGGCCGGAGCCGGTGGTGTCGGAGGTGACGCTGGCGGTGAGGGCGCCGAGCGCGCCGGCCGAGGCCGTGATCGTTGGGCTGATGGTGTGGGCGTCGGTGAGGTCGACGTCGGTGAAGGCAATGGTGCCGGTGTCGGTGAGGTTGCCGAGCGGGGTGACCTGCTCGGTGACCGCGCCGGTGACGTCCGTCGCCGCCACGACCGGTGCATCGTTGGTGCCGGTGATGGTCACCGAAACCGTGCGATCCACGGTGCCGCCGTTGCCATCGTCGAGGGTGATGGTGAAGGTCTCGACCTTGGTCTGGTCCTTGGCGAGGTACTCCACGTCGCTATCGGCGACGCTGTAGTTCCAGGTGATCACGCCACCCAGGCCGGAGCCGGTGGTGTCGGAGGTGACGCTGGCGGTGAGGGCGCCGAGCGCGCCGGCCGAGGCCGTGATCGTTGGGCTGATGGTGTGGGCGTCGGTGAGGTCGACGTCGGTGAAGGCAATGGTGCCGGTGTCGGTGAGGTTGCCGAGCGGGGTGACCTGCTCGGTGACCGCGCCGGTGACGTCCGTCGCCGCCACGACCGGTGCATCGTTGGTGCCGGTGATGGTCACCGAAACCGTGCGATCCACGGTGCCGCCGTTGCCATCGTCGAGGGTGATGGTGAAGGTCTCGACCTTGGTCTGGTCCTTGGCGAGGTACTCCACGTCGCTATCGGCGACGCTGTAGTTCCAGGTGATCACGCCACCCAGGCCGGAGCCGGTGGTGTCGGAGGTGACGCTGGCGGTGAGGGCGCCGAGCGCGCCGGCCGAGGCCGTGATCGTTGGGCTGATGGTGTGGGCGTCGGTGAGGTCGACGTCGGTGAAGGCAATGGTGCCGGTGTCGGTGAGGTTGCCGAGCGGGGTGACCTGCTCGGTGACCGCGCCGGTGACGTCCGTCGCCGCCACGACCGGTGCATCGTTGGTGCCGGTGATGGTCACCGAAACCGTGCGATCCACGGTGCCGCCGTTGCCATCGTCGAGGGTGATGGTGAAGGTCTCGACCTTGGTCTGGTCCTTGGCGAGGTACTCCACGTCGCTATCGGCGACGCTGTAGTTCCAGGTGATCACGCCACCCAGGCCGGAGCCGGTGGTGTCGGAGGTGACGCTGGCGGTGAGGGCGCCGAGCGCGCCGGCCGAGGCCGTGATCGTTGGGCTGATGGTGTGGGCGTCGGTGAGGTCGACGTCGGTGAAGGCAATGGTGCCGGTGTCGGTGAGGTTGCCGAGCGGGGTGACCTGCTCGGTGACCGCGCCGGTGACGTCCGTCGCCGCCACGACCGGTGCATCGTTGGTGCCGGTGATGGTCACCGAAACCGTGCGATCCACGGTGCCGCCGTTGCCATCGTCGAGGGTGATGGTGAAGGTCTCGACCTTGGTCTGGTCCTTGGCGAGGTACTCCACGTCGCTATCGGCGACGCTGTAGTTCCAGGTGATCACGCCACCCAGGCCGGAGCCGGTGGTGTCGGAGGTGACGCTGGCGGTGAGGGCGCCGAGCGCGCCGGCCGAGGCCGTGATCGTTGGGCTGATGGTGTGGGCGTCGGTGAGGTCGACGTCGGTGAAGGCAATGGTGCCGGTGTCGGTGAGGTTGCCGAGCGGGGTGACCTGCTCGGTGACCGCGCCGGTGACGTCCGTCGCCGCCACGACCGGTGCATCGTTGGTGCCGGTGATGGTCACCGAAACCGTGCGATCCACGGTGCCGCCGTTGCCATCGTCGAGGGTGATGGTGAAGGTCTCGACCTTGGTCTGGTCCTTGGCGAGGTACTCCACGTCGCTATCGGCGACGCTGTAGTTCCAGGTGATCACGCCACCCAGGCCGGAGCCGGTGGTGTCGGAGGTGACGCTGGCGGTGAGGGCGCCGAGCGCGCCGGCCGAGGCCGTGATCGTTGGGCTGATGGTGTGGGCGTCGGTGAGGTCGACGTCGGTGAAGGCAATGGTGCCGGTGTCGGTGAGGTTGCCGAGCGGGGTGACCTGCTCGGTGACCGCGCCGGTGACGTCCGTCGCCGCCACGACCGGTGCATCGTTGGTGCCGGTGATGGTCACCGAAACCGTGCGATCCACGGTGCCGCCGTTGCCATCGTCGAGGGTGATGGTGAAGGTCTCGACCTTGGTCTGGTCCTTGGCGAGGTACTCCACGTCGCTATCGGCGACGCTGTAGTTCCAGGTGATCACGCCACCCAGGCCGGAGCCGGTGGTGTCGGAGGTGACGCTGGCGGTGAGGGCGCCGAGCGCGCCGGCCGAGGCCGTGATCGTTGGGCTGATGGTGTGGGCGTCGGTGAGGTCGACGTCGGTGAAGGCAATGGTGCCGGTGTCGGTGAGGTTGCCGAGCGGGGTGACCTGCTCGGTGACCGCGCCGGTGACGTCCGTCGCCGCCACGACCGGTGCATCGTTGGTGCCGGTGATGGTCACCGAAACCGTGCGATCCACGGTGCCGCCGTTGCCATCGTCGAGGGTGATGGTGAAGGTCTCGACCTTGGTCTGGTCCTTGGCGAGGTACTCCACGTCGCTATCGGCGACGCTGTAGTTCCAGGTGATCACGCCACCCAGGCCGGAGCCGGTGGTGTCGGAGGTGACGCTGGCGGTGAGGGCGCCGAGCGCGCCGGCCGAGGCCGTGATCGTTGGGCTGATGGTGTGGGCGTCGGTGAGGTCGACGTCGGTGAAGGCAATGGTGCCGGTGTCGGTGAGGTTGCCGAGCGGGGTGACCTGCTCGGTGACCGCGCCGGTGACGTCCGTCGCCGCCACGACCGGTGCATCGTTGGTGCCGGTGATGGTCACCGAAACCGTGCGATCCACGGTGCCGCCGTTGCCATCGTCGAGGGTGATGGTGAAGGTCTCGACCTTGGTCTGGTCCTTGGCGAGGTACTCCACGTCGCTATCGGCGACGCTGTAGTTCCAGGTGATCACGCCACCCAGGCCGGAGCCGGTGGTGTCGGAGGTGACGCTGGCGGTGAGGGCGCCGAGCGCGCCGGCCGAGGCCGTGATCGTTGGGCTGATGGTGTGGGCGTCGGTGAGGTCGACGTCGGTGAAGGCAATGGTGCCGGTGTCGGTGAGGTTGCCGAGCGGGGTGACCTGCTCGGTGACCGCGCCGGTGACGTCCGTCGCCGCCACGACCGGTGCATCGTTGGTGCCGGTGATGGTCACCGAAACCGTGCGATCCACGGTGCCGCCGTTGCCATCGTCGAGGGTGATGGTGAAGGTCTCGACCTTGGTCTGGTCCTTGGCGAGGTACTCCACGTCGCTATCGGCGACGCTGTAGTTCCAGGTGATCACGCCACCCAGGCCGGAGCCGGTGGTGTCGGAGGTGACGCTGGCGGTGAGGGCGCCGAGCGCGCCGGCCGAGGCCGTGATCGTTGGGCTGATGGTGTGGGCGTCGGTGAGGTCGACGTCGGTGAAGGCAATGGTGCCGGTGTCGGTGAGGTTGCCGAGCGGGGTGACCTGCTCGGTGACCGCGCCGGTGACGTCCGTCGCCGCCACGACCGGTGCATCGTTGGTGCCGGTGATGGTCACCGAAACCGTGCGATCCACGGTGCCGCCGTTGCCATCGTCGAGGGTGATGGTGAAGGTCTCGACCTTGGTCTGGTCCTTGGCGAGGTACTCCACGTCGCTATCGGCGACGCTGTAGTTCCAGGTGATCACGCCACCCAGGCCGGAGCCGGTGGTGTCGGAGGTGACGCTGGCGGTGAGGGCGCCGAGCGCGCCGGCCGAGGCCGTGATCGTTGGGCTGATGGTGTGGGCGTCGGTGAGGTCGACGTCGGTGAAGGCAATGGTGCCGGTGTCGGTGAGGTTGCCGAGCGGGGTGACCTGCTCGGTGACCGCGCCGGTGACGTCCGTCGCCGCCACGACCGGTGCATCGTTGGTGCCGGTGATGGTCACCGAAACCGTGCGATCCACGGTGCCGCCGTTGCCATCGTCGAGGGTGATGGTGAAGGTCTCGACCTTGGTCTGGTCCTTGGCGAGGTACTCCACGTCGCTATCGGCGACGCTGTAGTTCCAGGTGATCACGCCACCCAGGCCGGAGCCGGTGGTGTCGGAGGTGACGCTGGCGGTGAGGGCGCCGAGCGCGCCGGCCGAGGCCGTGATCGTTGGGCTGATGGTGTGGGCGTCGGTGAGGTCGACGTCGGTGAAGGCAATGGTGCCGGTGTCGGTGAGGTTGCCGAGCGGGGTGACCTGCTCGGTGACCGCGCCGGTGACGTCCGTCGCCGCCACGACCGGTGCATCGTTGGTGCCGGTGATGGTCACCGAAACCGTGCGATCCACGGTGCCGCCGTTGCCATCGTCGAGGGTGATGGTGAAGGTCTCGACCTTGGTCTGGTCCTTGGCGAGGTACTCCACGTCGCTATCGGCGACGCTGTAGTTCCAGGTGATCACGCCACCCAGGCCGGAGCCGGTGGTGTCGGAGGTGACGCTGGCGGTGAGGGCGCCGAGCGCGCCGGCCGAGGCCGTGATCGTTGGGCTGATGGTGTGGGCGTCGGTGAGGTCGACGTCGGTGAAGGCAATGGTGCCGGTGTCGGTGAGGTTGCCGAGCGGGGTGACCTGCTCGGTGACCGCGCCGGTGACGTCCGTCGCCGCCACGACCGGTGCATCGTTGGTGCCGGTGATGGTCACCGAAACCGTGCGATCCACGGTGCCGCCGTTGCCATCGTCGAGGGTGATGGTGAAGGTCTCGACCTTGGTCTGGTCCTTGGCGAGGTACTCCACGTCGCTATCGGCGACGCTGTAGTTCCAGGTGATCACGCCACCCAGGCCGGAGCCGGTGGTGTCGGAGGTGACGCTGGCGGTGAGGGCGCCGAGCGCGCCGGCCGAGGCCGTGATCGTTGGGCTGATGGTGTGGGCGTCGGTGAGGTCGACGTCGGTGAAGGCAATGGTGCCGGTGTCGGTGAGGTTGCCGAGCGGGGTGACCTGCTCGGTGACCGCGCCGGTGACGTCCGTCGCCGCCACGACCGGTGCATCGTTGGTGCCGGTGATGGTCACCGAAACCGTGCGATCCACGGTGCCGCCGTTGCCATCGTCGAGGGTGATGGTGAAGGTCTCGACCTTGGTCTGGTCCTTGGCGAGGTACTCCACGTCGCTATCGGCGACGCTGTAGTTCCAGGTGATCACGCCACCCAGGCCGGAGCCGGTGGTGTCGGAGGTGACGCTGGCGGTGAGGGCGCCGAGCGCGCCGGCCGAGGCCGTGATCGTTGGGCTGATGGTGTGGGCGTCGGTGAGGTCGACGTCGGTGAAGGCAATGGTGCCGGTGTCGGTGAGGTTGCCGAGCGGGGTGACCTGCTCGGTGACCGCGCCGGTGACGTCCGTCGCCGCCACGACCGGTGCATCGTTGGTGCCGGTGATGGTCACCGAAACCGTGCGATCCACGGTGCCGCCGTTGCCATCGTCGAGGGTGATGGTGAAGGTCTCGACCTTGGTCTGGTCCTTGGCGAGGTACTCCACGTCGCTATCGGCGACGCTGTAGTTCCAGGTGATCACGCCACCCAGGCCGGAGCCGGTGGTGTCGGAGGTGACGCTGGCGGTGAGGGCGCCGAGCGCGCCGGCCGAGGCCGTGATCGTTGGGCTGATGGTGTGGGCGTCGGTGAGGTCGACGTCGGTGAAGGCAATGGTGCCGGTGTCGGTGAGGTTGCCGAGCGGGGTGACCTGCTCGGTGACCGCGCCGGTGACGTCCGTCGCCGCCACGACCGGTGCATCGTTGGTGCCGGTGATGGTCACCGAAACCGTGCGATCCACGGTGCCGCCGTTGCCATCGTCGAGGGTGATGGTGAAGGTCTCGACCTTGGTCTGGTCCTTGGCGAGGTACTCCACGTCGCTATCGGCGACGCTGTAGTTCCAGGTGATCACGCCACCCAGGCCGGAGCCGGTGGTGTCGGAGGTGACGCTGGCGGTGAGGGCGCCGAGCGCGCCGGCCGAGGCCGTGATCGTTGGGCTGATGGTGTGGGCGTCGGTGAGGTCGACGTCGGTGAAGGCAATGGTGCCGGTGTCGGTGAGGTTGCCGAGCGGGGTGACCTGCTCGGTGACCGCGCCGGTGACGTCCGTCGCCGCCACGACCGGTGCATCGTTGGTGCCGGTGATGGTCACCGAAACCGTGCGATCCACGGTGCCGCCGTTGCCATCGTCGAGGGTGATGGTGAAGGTCTCGACCTTGGTCTGGTCCTTGGCGAGGTACTCCACGTCGCTATCGGCGACGCTGTAGTTCCAGGTGATCACGCCACCCAGGCCGGAGCCGGTGGTGTCGGAGGTGACGCTGGCGGTGAGGGCGCCGAGCGCGCCGGCCGAGGCCGTGATCGTTGGGCTGATGGTGTGGGCGTCGGTGAGGTCGACGTCGGTGAAGGCAATGGTGCCGGTGTCGGTGAGGTTGCCGAGCGGGGTGACCTGCTCGGTGACCGCGCCGGTGACGTCCGTCGCCGCCACGACCGGTGCATCGTTGGTGCCGGTGATGGTCACCGAAACCGTGCGATCCACGGTGCCGCCGTTGCCATCGTCGAGGGTGATGGTGAAGGTCTCGACCTTGGTCTGGTCCTTGGCGAGGTACTCCACGTCGCTATCGGCGACGCTGTAGTTCCAGGTGATCACGCCACCCAGGCCGGAGCCGGTGGTGTCGGAGGTGACGCTGGCGGTGAGGGCGCCGAGCGCGCCGGCCGAGGCCGTGATCGTTGGGCTGATGGTGTGGGCGTCGGTGAGGTCGACGTCGGTGAAGGCAATGGTGCCGGTGTCGGTGAGGTTGCCGAGCGGGGTGACCTGCTCGGTGACCGCGCCGGTGACGTCCGTCGCCGCCACGACCGGTGCATCGTTGGTGCCGGTGATGGTCACCGAAACCGTGCGATCCACGGTGCCGCCGTTGCCATCGTCGAGGGTGATGGTGAAGGTCTCGACCTTGGTCTGGTCCTTGGCGAGGTACTCCACGTCGCTATCGGCGACGCTGTAGTTCCAGGTGATCACGCCACCCAGGCCGGAGCCGGTGGTGTCGGAGGTGACGCTGGCGGTGAGGGCGCCGAGCGCGCCGGCCGAGGCCGTGATCGTTGGGCTGATGGTGTGGGCGTCGGTGAGGTCGACGTCGGTGAAGGCAATGGTGCCGGTGTCGGTGAGGTTGCCGAGCGGGGTGACCTGCTCGGTGACCGCGCCGGTGACGTCCGTCGCCGCCACGACCGGTGCATCGTTGGTGCCGGTGATGGTCACCGAAACCGTGCGATCCACGGTGCCGCCGTTGCCATCGTCGAGGGTGATGGTGAAGGTCTCGACCTTGGTCTGGTCCTTGGCGAGGTACTCCACGTCGCTATCGGCGACGCTGTAGTTCCAGGTGATCACGCCACCCAGGCCGGAGCCGGTGGTGTCGGAGGTGACGCTGGCGGTGAGGGCGCCGAGCGCGCCGGCCGAGGCCGTGATCGTTGGGCTGATGGTGTGGGCGTCGGTGAGGTCGACGTCGGTGAAGGCAATGGTGCCGGTGTCGGTGAGGTTGCCGAGCGGGGTGACCTGCTCGGTGACCGCGCCGGTGACGTCCGTCGCCGCCACGACCGGTGCATCGTTGGTGCCGGTGATGGTCACCGAAACCGTGCGATCCACGGTGCCGCCGTTGCCATCGTCGAGGGTGATGGTGAAGGTCTCGACCTTGGTCTGGTCCTTGGCGAGGTACTCCACGTCGCTATCGGCGACGCTGTAGTTCCAGGTGATCACGCCACCCAGGCCGGAGCCGGTGGTGTCGGAGGTGACGCTGGCGGTGAGGGCGCCGAGCGCGCCGGCCGAGGCCGTGATCGTTGGGCTGATGGTGTGGGCGTCGGTGAGGTCGACGTCGGTGAAGGCAATGGTGCCGGTGTCGGTGAGGTTGCCGAGCGGGGTGACCTGCTCGGTGACCGCGCCGGTGACGTCCGTCGCCGCCACGACCGGTGCATCGTTGGTGCCGGTGATGGTCACCGAAACCGTGCGATCCACGGTGCCGCCGTTGCCATCGTCGAGGGTGATGGTGAAGGTCTCGACCTTGGTCTGGTCCTTGGCGAGGTACTCCACGTCGCTATCGGCGACGCTGTAGTTCCAGGTGATCACGCCACCCAGGCCGGAGCCGGTGGTGTCGGAGGTGACGCTGGCGGTGAGGGCGCCGAGCGCGCCGGCCGAGGCCGTGATCGTTGGGCTGATGGTGTGGGCGTCGGTGAGGTCGACGTCGGTGAAGGCAATGGTGCCGGTGTCGGTGAGGTTGCCGAGCGGGGTGACCTGCTCGGTGACCGCGCCGGTGACGTCCGTCGCCGCCACGACCGGTGCATCGTTGGTGCCGGTGATGGTCACCGAAACCGTGCGATCCACGGTGCCGCCGTTGCCATCGTCGAGGGTGATGGTGAAGGTCTCGACCTTGGTCTGGTCCTTGGCGAGGTACTCCACGTCGCTATCGGCGACGCTGTAGTTCCAGGTGATCACGCCACCCAGGCCGGAGCCGGTGGTGTCGGAGGTGACGCTGGCGGTGAGGGCGCCGAGCGCGCCGGCCGAGGCCGTGATCGTTGGGCTGATGGTGTGGGCGTCGGTGAGGTCGACGTCGGTGAAGGCAATGGTGCCGGTGTCGGTGAGGTTGCCGAGCGGGGTGACCTGCTCGGTGACCGCGCCGGTGACGTCCGTCGCCGCCACGACCGGTGCATCGTTGGTGCCGGTGATGGTCACCGAAACCGTGCGATCCACGGTGCCGCCGTTGCCATCGTCGAGGGTGATGGTGAAGGTCTCGACCTTGGTCTGGTCCTTGGCGAGGTACTCCACGTCGCTATCGGCGACGCTGTAGTTCCAGGTGATCACGCCACCCAGGCCGGAGCCGGTGGTGTCGGAGGTGACGCTGGCGGTGAGGGCGCCGAGCGCGCCGGCCGAGGCCGTGATCGTTGGGCTGATGGTGTGGGCGTCGGTGAGGTCGACGTCGGTGAAGGCAATGGTGCCGGTGTCGGTGAGGTTGCCGAGCGGGGTGACCTGCTCGGTGACCGCGCCGGTGACGTCCGTCGCCGCCACGACCGGTGCATCGTTGGTGCCGGTGATGGTCACCGAAACCGTGCGATCCACGGTGCCGCCGTTGCCATCGTCGAGGGTGATGGTGAAGGTCTCGACCTTGGTCTGGTCCTTGGCGAGGTACTCCACGTCGCTATCGGCGACGCTGTAGTTCCAGGTGATCACGCCACCCAGGCCGGAGCCGGTGGTGTCGGAGGTGACGCTGGCGGTGAGGGCGCCGAGCGCGCCGGCCGAGGCCGTGATCGTTGGGCTGATGGTGTGGGCGTCGGTGAGGTCGACGTCGGTGAAGGCAATGGTGCCGGTGTCGGTGAGGTTGCCGAGCGGGGTGACCTGCTCGGTGACCGCGCCGGTGACGTCCGTCGCCGCCACGACCGGTGCATCGTTGGTGCCGGTGATGGTCACCGAAACCGTGCGATCCACGGTGCCGCCGTTGCCATCGTCGAGGGTGATGGTGAAGGTCTCGACCTTGGTCTGGTCCTTGGCGAGGTACTCCACGTCGCTATCGGCGACGCTGTAGTTCCAGGTGATCACGCCACCCAGGCCGGAGCCGGTGGTGTCGGAGGTGACGCTGGCGGTGAGGGCGCCGAGCGCGCCGGCCGAGGCCGTGATCGTTGGGCTGATGGTGTGGGCGTCGGTGAGGTCGACGTCGGTGAAGGCAATGGTGCCGGTGTCGGTGAGGTTGCCGAGCGGGGTGACCTGCTCGGTGACCGCGCCGGTGACGTCCGTCGCCGCCACGACCGGTGCATCGTTGGTGCCGGTGATGGTCACCGAAACCGTGCGATCCACGGTGCCGCCGTTGCCATCGTCGAGGGTGATGGTGAAGGTCTCGACCTTGGTCTGGTCCTTGGCGAGGTACTCCACGTCGCTATCGGCGACGCTGTAGTTCCAGGTGATCACGCCACCCAGGCCGGAGCCGGTGGTGTCGGAGGTGACGCTGGCGGTGAGGGCGCCGAGCGCGCCGGCCGAGGCCGTGATCGTTGGGCTGATGGTGTGGGCGTCGGTGAGGTCGACGTCGGTGAAGGCAATGGTGCCGGTGTCGGTGAGGTTGCCGAGCGGGGTGACCTGCTCGGTGACCGCGCCGGTGACGTCCGTCGCCGCCACGACCGGTGCATCGTTGGTGCCGGTGATGGTCACCGAAACCGTGCGATCCACGGTGCCGCCGTTGCCATCGTCGAGGGTGATGGTGAAGGTCTCGACCTTGGTCTGGTCCTTGGCGAGGTACTCCACGTCGCTATCGGCGACGCTGTAGTTCCAGGTGATCACGCCACCCAGGCCGGAGCCGGTGGTGTCGGAGGTGACGCTGGCGGTGAGGGCGCCGAGCGCGCCGGCCGAGGCCGTGATCGTTGGGCTGATGGTGTGGGCGTCGGTGAGGTCGACGTCGGTGAAGGCAATGGTGCCGGTGTCGGTGAGGTTGCCGAGCGGGGTGACCTGCTCGGTGACCGCGCCGGTGACGTCCGTCGCCGCCACGACCGGTGCATCGTTGGTGCCGGTGATGGTCACCGAAACCGTGCGATCCACGGTGCCGCCGTTGCCATCGTCGAGGGTGATGGTGAAGGTCTCGACCTTGGTCTGGTCCTTGGCGAGGTACTCCACGTCGCTATCGGCGACGCTGTAGTTCCAGGTGATCACGCCACCCAGGCCGGAGCCGGTGGTGTCGGAGGTGACGCTGGCGGTGAGGGCGCCGAGCGCGCCGGCCGAGGCCGTGATCGTTGGGCTGATGGTGTGGGCGTCGGTGAGGTCGACGTCGGTGAAGGCAATGGTGCCGGTGTCGGTGAGGTTGCCGAGCGGGGTGACCTGCTCGGTGACCGCGCCGGTGACGTCCGTCGCCGCCACGACCGGTGCATCGTTGGTGCCGGTGATGGTGATGGAAACGACCTGCGTTGCCGTCGAGCCGTGGCCGTCGTTGACCGTTACGGTATAATGCTCGACCACGCTCTGGCCGGCAGCAAGGTACTGTGAAGCCCCGTTGTTGAGGGCGTAGTGCCACTGGACCGAACCGCTGGCGGCGTTTGCGGCTTCACTGACAGCGTCGAGCGAGAAGGTGCCGAGCGCAGTTTCGCCGGCGGTCGAAACAAACGAAGCGGTATGGCCGTCACTGAGATCGACGTCGTTGAACGCAATCGTGCCGGCGGCGTTGAGCGAGTCGGTCGGCGAAGGCGTCGTGTCGGCATCTTCGACGACCGCGCCAACCTGTGCGCCGCTGGTGATCGAGACGATGTCGTTGGTGCCGGTGATGGTGATGGAAACGACCTGCGTTGCCGTCGAGCCGTGGCCGTCGTTGACCGTAACGGTATAATGCTCGACCACGCTCTGGCCGGCAGCAAGGTACTGTGAAGCCCCGTTGTTGAGGGCGTAGTGCCACTGGACCGAACCGCTGGCGGCGTTTGCGGCTTCACTGACAGCGTCGAGCGAGAAGGTGCCGAGCGCAGTTTCGCCGGCGGTCGAAACAAACGAAGCGGTATGGCCGTCACTGAGATCGACGTCGTTGAACGCAATCGTGCCGGCGGCGTTGAGCGAGTCGGTCGGCGAAGGCGTCGTGTCGGCATCTTCGACGACCGCGCCAACCTGTGCGCCGCTGGTGATCGAGACGATGTCGTTGGTCCCGGTGATGGTGACGGTCAACTGCGCGGTATCCGTGAGCCCGTGAGGGTCACGGACGGTGTATGTAAACACCTCAGTGACTGTCACCCCGTCCGCGAGCGAGTTGGTGTCCACATCGCTGTTGTTGAGCGTGTAGGTATAGGTTCCGTTCGCATTCAAGGTCAGTGAGCCATAAGTGCCCACTAATGCAGATCCGACCGTGCCGGCACTTCCAGATCCGGATTCAGTACCTGTCCGGAACGCCGACACGACCAGCGATGCCTGACCGTCGTCGGAATCCGTGTCGTTAGCCAGCACATTACCTGACGCCATGGGATCGCCGGGAAACGGTGTATTCCCCGGGCCAACGCCAGCCTCTCGCACGAGATCAGCTCCATTGGTATCGTTGACGCCGACGGGAGAGGTTGGGTCCGCTCCGTAGCGCACCTGCTCAATCGCGGAGACCTTGAGGTTGATCGTAGTGAATGTGAATTCTGCTTGACCTGCCTGGCCAGTATTGGCGTTCGAATTTGCTGCGATGAAGGTGCGAAACTTGGCAATTTCAGCGTCAAACGCCGTCATAAATAACGAGTCGGCCAGTTGAGCATTGCTCAGGTAGATAACGAGCGTATCAATCTCGGCGGTGCCTTTCGCAGCATTGCCGTTACCGCCGTCGTAGATGTCGTAACCGGAAAAGGCTGTTTGTCCGGCGATTGTACCTGTGCCGTAAATCTGGGTTCCAATCTTGTACTGGTTTTCCCAAGCTCGATAGATAAGCGTGTCCGCTCCCGATCCGCCCAGAACCGTATCGAATCCGCTGCCGCCATCGAGCGTATCGGCGCCTGAACCGCCGTTCAGGCGATCGTCTCCCGCCCCTCCTGACAGCACGTCGTCGCCGCTGCCGCCGACCAGATTGTCGTTGCTGCTTGTGCCAATGGTAGTTGCCATGCCCCGCCCCTATCGCCCTTGTTGTTGTTGTTGTCACTCATGGGAATTGCCGGCGCCGTCGCGCCGCTTACCAGATTGTCGCTCAAAAATTGCAAACCTATTCGGGCAAGTTCGCCTTCGCCCACAAACGGCTTGATCCTGGGCTGAGCACCAGGACCAGATGAGTTCGCATTCGGACCAATGACATTCGTACAGACGCCAAGCGCCAACGATCGCGAGTCCGCCGGATACCGGATGTCGGATGGATCTTGGCAATCGGCAGACGCGGAGTTCATATCGGTTGAGGGGGAAAACTCATTGTCGATGGAGCAAAGTGCGATTCCGGCTAAATCGTTGCTCAACACATCGAGAGCAATAACGGTCAGTGGTGTAGAAATGAGGATGGTCGCATTTTCGGCAAAACTACATACATCGCCTCCGGTCGGCGTTGTATTTGGAAATGATGTTTTGGCTCCGTTGGCATCCGTGCTTTGACAAGAAGCCATTTAACCCCACCCCTTTTACTCGTACACGAGACAGATGCCCTCCACATCTGTTCACTGCCGCATTGACAGATTAGTCTTTCTCCACCTGAACAGTACGATCGACATGCGAATTTTGGCGTCCAGTCGCAGCAAGGCCACAGTGCCGCGATCAGCCAGACATCAACATGTCGTCCGAGTGTAAGGCTTGACCACAACATGTAGCCGGCGACGAATCTGGCAGCCGCGCTGCGTTTCCTTTAGTCTCCATGACGCCCTTTCCCGGCCTGCCGGTCAGGACCATTTTTTAGAAGGCGCTTATATTAACATATTCTTAACGCCAATGAAGAGTAAGCGTCAACATCCAAATGGATGAACAGTTAACGCTGTCGATGTAATTAGCGTTGCGGGCTGCGGACCTGGGGCATGCGGCTGGCGACTAAACGAGGTCACAAGCACGCCGTCGTCGCCTTGGCGCGCAAGTTGGCGCCGATCATGCACCGCATCTATGGACCGGCTCCGCTGTGCAAGGGAATTCGAGACGAGGTGGCCTATTTCGAACGAAGTATGCTCCAGCCGTGGCAGTGGCAGGCGCGTGTCGAACCAGCGGCCGATACCGGTCTGGGGCTTGTAGGTGGAATGTCCCTCGCTCATTGAACTGTCCCTTCTCTCAGTCGATACGAATCTTGGTATCGGAAATGAAATGGAACACCGGGATCGCCATGTTCTCCGGCGCCTTCAATTTCCTGCCTGGTGCGGTGGCGCACGACGGCCGGCTTGCCGCGCCATTGCAAGACCATCGATGTTCCTGGTATCAGCGAAGAGACGGCGACCTCGACCGAAGCAAATGCCTCCGCAGGCGACGCTAGTTCGGCGATCTTTCGTGTTTGCAAGGATTGGTCATGATGACGGTCCCGTTGGTGATCAATATTTGACAGACCCGGCTGACGGGGTAGGCACTCCTGACCTGAAACTAGTTGGCAGGCCCGCATTTGGAGACGGATGAGTTGGGGTGCGGCCCACCTATTCATCGTTCTTTGTTTGTATTAAGTCGTCGCACTGCTATTTTAAGTGGGATTATAATGGAGGAGGGGATAAACGTGCATATAATCAAATATGTCTTATGCGCGCTCGTTATCGGTCTCTCTTTGGTCGGATGCGCTTGCAAGAAAAGCCTACCGCAATCCGGAGACAACATGTCGAAAGCCACCAAATCAGAACTTCTTTGCAAGCCCGTTGGCGCAAAGTGCTCGAGCGATGACGAATGTTGCGACAAACTTTGCAATACCTTTTCAGGCGGATCCTTCAAATGTGAATAGGATTGCGGCGATAGAACTTCATACACGGCTCGCCCTCCCCAAAGGCGGGCCGTTTGCGTTTCATTAGCAAGTCCTGATACGCTCTCTTTTCCCAAAAGGAGAGGTCGCGAAAATGGCAAAGGCGAAAAAGGCCTTAATCTTCCCACGGCACATTTTGAACGAGGCGGGAGTTATCGCGGATTTCAAGAAGCTGGTTGAGGACTCCGAGAAGTCCGATGACTTCAAGCGCATCGCAAGAGCGGTTATTGCCGAGATGCTTCAATACCGTGCCAGGCAAAACAAGGTTGAAGCGAAAGAGCCCGTGAAACCTGCACCGACAAGGCGCCTCCCGCTTCTGGCGACGAAGAAGGCGGCTACCCAGCCGTAGGGGAATGGCTACCGTCTAGATTTCCGCCAGCCTGCGGCGCGGGCTTCCGCTTCAGAGCAAAACCACCGCTCTCCGTATTCCGGCCTGATGATCGTCTGTGAATAATATTTCTGGCCGGGGACGTGATAGATACGTTCCCCAGTGTCGATGCTGACATTTCCCTTGATGTTGCATCCAATGGAAAAGAGCGACGTGCTAGGAGCCGCGTCAGCCGCTTCGGGCAGTTGCATTAGGCTAGGAGCCGCGCCGATGATGCCAGGGTTCTGCGATAGCACCACGGCCACTGGCACCAAGATCAATGCGAATAGATACTCCAGCCGCCAAAAGCCGCGCCTCCGCTTGGTGGCACTTTTGCGCCAGCGGTTAGCCTGGTCTGCCCCTTCATGACGCCGCTGGACTTTGCCCACGCCCCTCACTCCCAAACGGAAGAATGCGACGTTTGCGTCGTTGAATCCATAAGCCGGGCCTAATTCACCGGACCCGTGGTGTTCCACCGGATGAACGGAACTTCCGCCCCTGTCACGTCTCGCACCGCCTTCAACAGCACTTCATGAAAGTCTCGAACACGACTCGCAGGACTGGCGACGCCAGAGGATGTACAGGTGCTCCAATGCAGCATGAGCCCAAACAGCAAGCGCCGGACGACGAACTTCTGGCGACAAAAGCCGCCGGCAAGAGCGAGGTTCTTGAGGAAATCCCAGAACACGTCCCGGGCCTCGCTCCTGCCTTTCAGGCGGAAATCCGGCCGGCGCCAGAACTGTTTCCAAAGCAGCGCCGTCACGAGGCAATAGCCCGCCAGGATCAGGGCCGCGAGGCGGGTCGGCAACGCCGCCCAGGATCGCCAGGGACATGAAGACTTCGATACAGAATCCGCCCGCGATCATCACCGTCGCGAATGCGCGACCAGGGATCGCCTGCGAGGCCTGGCCAATCGCCTGGTCGAAATTCAGCACTTTGTCGAGCGCGCTCAACGGCAAGAATAGCCCGACAAGCAGACAGCGCACCGTGAACGTGACGAGGATAGCCGGCATTTCTTCGAAAGGCCGAAACGCGACCGTTCATCCGGTTGCGCGATCGCCGTTCCCGACCACTCTCATACGGTGGAGCGTCAAATTGGTTCGCAAGCCGCGATCACAATGATGTTCTTTCCTCGTCAGGCCGCGAACCCTGACGGTGCTTTCTTACCCTAGCGATGGCCGACTTGTCGATGGTTATCACCCCGCCGCAGTCAATCCGCACCGTCAGCTTATTGGCTTCGCGATCGATGCGGATGATGTCTCCAACAAGAACAAGTTTATCCCCAGCTCGGGCTTTAGGTGGTGCATCCACCGAATAAGGAGGGTCGTAGGACGGAATGCTTACTCTGGCGCGTCCGCTAGGGAGAACCGTGATGACGGTAGAGGTCAACGCGACCTCGTCGCCAATCTCAAACTCCCGAGGCACACTGTAATGCAGCATGGGGCACCTCCGGTGCTTTCCAGATTAATGCTGGCAAACCAAGTTGGTTGCGTAAAATCTCGCAAATGGGGAGCCCACACTCCCCGCCATCCGAGACCGACGAACGCGAACGGCTTGAAACCGGTCTTTGGCTGGGAGGTCAGCCATTCGGCTTCGTTCTCAAGGATCGGGCCGGTCGGACTTCCCGAACATGGCCCCTTCCGAGGGCCACCAACGCATGATGTCCGTGCTTGGGGAGGCCGTCCGTGGAGAGATTCGGCCGATCAACGGATCGAGATTGGCCATCGCTGATCTTATACTGCCCCGGTACTGATCTCGCCGCAGCGTTTCAGCCGCTGCGCCGCCGTCCACGACGACGATCTCCTCGGTCGCTTGGCCGGCGTTTCCGTCGCGCGATGTCGGCGCGGTCGCTCTTAGGCGGTTCTCGACCTGTCCGGTTTCGGGCGATGGAATGCCAGCGCCACGCGCAACAGCCAGCCGCTGGCTTCCAATGACCTCAAAGCGTGAGGAACATCTGGTCGCCTGGATCGCACGCTAGCCTAGTTGAGGCCCCGACCAATCCTCGGCGACGGTGAGGATGAGCTTGGCGTCGGGGAATACTCGGCGAGTTCGCGCCAGAAATAGGCCGTCGGCCAGTCGACTGCCGCCTTCTAACCGGCGTAGACGACGCCCCAGTCCACCGAATCGCCGCGCTCGGCGGCGCGCATCAGGTCGCGGTGCTCGGGGTTAGAGTTGACGTCCTCCATGCGATGGCACCGCCCGAACCGAGCATCTCAAGCGCCAAAATCAAAGTGTGCGTGCCAGTGCGGCCGAACCCAGCCCGGATAACAGATTAGGCCATGCAATCCTCTTATGGCGGGAGCGGATCATAGATTGCACAGCGCGCGAAACCACTCTCGTCCGTCATGTCGCCTCGGCGCTTTCCGATCAACGCGTCATGCACCTCCGTTGCACGACTGCGAACGGGGGAAAGCTCCCTGACCGGCTCATAACATCCCGCTCTCTCGTGCGAGACATCGGATCCTCTCAAAACCTTTGTCCTCACGTGGGCGGTGGCCTGCTTAAACTCAATCTGATACACCGCGCAATCGGATCGAGAGCGTCGATCGGCGGTTTGGGCAACCGTGCTGCCGACGAGGTTCGACGCCCACCGTAACTGATATGCATACGGCTCGCCCGATTAGCTCTGAAAACGCACTGTTTAGCCTCATTGAGCCAAGCTCTAGCGAGGCAGCGCGTAGGCGATTACCGAATCTCCTGCTTTGGTGCCAGTAGACCCATGACCTCCGGCTACAACGACAAGATACTGCCGACCGTCAGTAGCCTGGTAGGTGGACGGTGTTGCTTGCCCACCCGCCGGCAGCCGCTGGCGCCAAATCTCGCGTCCTGTGCGAAGATCGTAGCCGCGAACGTAGTTGTCCATCGTCCCGCTCAGGAACGCGACACCGCCCCCGGTGATGATCGGTCCACCAATCCCTGGCACTCCCATCTCGAACGGGAGCGGTATGGGCGACAGGTCCCGGACCGTGCCGTTGACATGGCGGTATACGGTCTTGCCTGTCCGCAGATCCACCCCAGCGACATATCCCCAAGGGGGCTGCTGGCATGGCAGATCTAGAAACGAGTAGAATGGGCCCATCTTGGCCGCGTAGGGGGCGCCAAAATTTTCATTGAACACAGGCGCATTCTTCTTGCTCACCACACGAGCTGTGTTGTCCGGCCTGGGTAGAAGCTGGGACGTGAACGCCAGATAGACCGGCATGGCAAAGGCAATATCTCGTTGCGGATCAACCGCGATCGCGCCCCAATTGAAGACACCGAAATTTCCTGGATATACGATGCTGCCCTGCGTGGATGGCGGCGTAAATACCCCATCATACCGCAGCTGACGAAAGCGGATGCGGCAGTAGAGCTGATCTACTATTGTGGCGCCCCACATGTCCGCTCCGGTCAACGGCTTAGGCCGGAATGATACCGCCGAGTGGGGCTGGGTTGGCGAGGTGTGATCTCCGTCGACAGCGCCTTGCGGGGCGGGCTCTTCCTGGACGGGCAGAAGGGGTTTTCCGGTGAGGCGGTTCAGAACAAATATTTCGCCCTGCTTGGTCGGCGCAACCAGAGCCGGGACGTCCTGTCCGCCCACGGTGAGATCGACCAGGCTCGGCTGAGCCGGCACGTCGTAGTCCCAAAGGTCATGATGGACGGTCTGGAAGACCCAGGCCACCTTACCCGTGTCCGCATGCAGCGCCAGGATCGAAGACGAAAACCGCTCGGTTTCGGGTCCGCGCTTGGCGCCAAATTGGTCCGGGGACTCGTTGCCCATCGGAAAATAAATCAATCCGAGCTTCGGGTCGTAGCTGGCGACACTCCATGAATTCGGAGCATTGTTGGAATAGGTCTGACCATTGGGAATAGGAGCGGTGGCACCTGGATTCTTGCTGTCGAAATTCCAGACAAGGGCGCCCGTATAGGCGTTGAAGGCTCTGATCACTCCAGATGGAGAAGTGGTCGCCACGTTGTCATTGACCGCTCCGGCAACGACGACCAGATCGTGAGTGATGACGGGAGGCGACGTCGAATAGAAAGAACCCGGCGTCACGTTGGGCATGTTGGCCCACAGATTGACGGTCCCGTCAGCGCCGCCAAACCCCGGACAGATCTTGCCGGTCTCGGCGCTGATCGAGATGAGCCTGCCATCCGATGTGGGGACGAAAAGCCGCTTCATGCATTCGCGGGTGATGCTCACGCTGGCTGGCGGCTGGTCGCGATTGACGACCGGGTTGGGAGCCCCAGGCTGTGCCTGTCCAGTCACCACATTTTGCGGCACCCCGGCGGCCTGCGTTGTGATTTCATCGACGCTCTGCTGGAGATCGGCGCCAGCCTGTGCGGGCGCCCCGGCAACCTCCGGCGCGAGTGAAACGTTCGGGGGCAGGTCCGCCGGCGTGACCTCCTCGTACGCGACGCCTCGGCAGGTCATGTGTTGAGTAGTGGCCTGAGGTGGCTCTTTTAGCTTGGGATCAAACCGCCATTTCTCTTTGCCAGTAACTGGGTCGAGCGCTATGACAGTGCTGAAGGGGGTGCAGATGTATACCGTGTCGTTCACCATGAGCGGAGTGACCTCATAGGTCGTTTCCTGCGGGTCATTAGGCCCGCGGATTTGCCCCGTCTTGAATGTCCACGCCACCTGCAGTTTGCCGATGTTTTGGGGCGTGATCTGGGCTAGGGGCGAATAGCGCTGGCCCATCGAGTTACGTCCATAGGCGACCCATTGTCCGGGCGGGGTACCGTCGTCTGAAGACGCCACCGCCGCCATGCGCTCCTGATCGAAAGTCCCCGTCACCTCCTCCGGATCCTGAAACATTGAATAGATGCCTGCAGCAGCCGCCAACACGATCACCGCCGTCAAAGCGGCATTGTTGAAATCGAAACCTGGGCGAGCACGATCGGAACCTGTCGCCACCCGTTCAGAACGGTTGAGCTTGTTTATGATGGCTGGCAGGAGCACCAAAACCCCTATGACCAGCAACAGCCCGCCCCGAGGCGCCAAGGCCCACCAGTTGAAGCCGACTTCCCACAACGCCCAGCAGAGTGTGACCAGTGTCGCCAAGGCGTAGAGCCCCACCCCAGTTGGGTTGTGACGCCCCATCAGAATCCCGGATGCGGTGAGCATCGCACCCAGCACCAAATAGAACCAGCTACCGCCCAAGACCGCCAACCAGAGGCCCCCGACGACGAGGACAGCTCCTACGATAACGATGATTGCTGACAGCATGAGCCGATACATCGCGCACTCTCCTGATCAAGTGTGAGTTTGTCGTTTCCGCATCGAAACGCGACCTGATGAAGGCCCTAGCGACGGTTCGACGAATTCCACGCTAGGGCCGACGATCGAGTGCGTGTGGCGTTTCTCCACCCGAACCTCCAGCCGTGGATCTACCACCCCGGAGGACGACAAATGCTGCGATTCCCACGACAACGACGACCAGGGTAATTGCTATTCCGCGATTCACGCTTGAACTCCACATGACGTGCCTGCTTAGTGTCATTCGGGCCGATCTCGCCACCGCGCTTATGGCGGTTGCGATAAGTTCAGGTCGAGAATGTTATCCGCGCCGACATTGTCGGCGAGGGCCGCTACAAAGTGTTGTCCGATCGCCTATAGGATCGTTAATCGCCATAGCACCACCATGCTGCCGACTGGATCCGGAGATAGCCAAACGCCGCGCCGACTTTTGCGGGTTTCTGCTTTGGCGTGATGATGGGCAACAGTCATGTCTTTCTTCCAACTCGTAAAGAACCGTGATGGTCTCCGAACGCCCGAAATCGGCGATCGTTTCGCGCAAAATATCGGAATACGATGTATCTTGATCACCTTCCCGTGAGCAATCTACCGGCTCCGGAACTTCCGCCTCTCAGTTGGGCGACCACTACGTCGGTCCAAGCTCAAATCATTCTGGGCGAGGGGATGCCCCGAGTCTTTTGGAGGAGCGCCAGTGAACGTGGCATGGCTCGCCCGACGACGTAGACGTTCATCATCTCAAAATGAGCTTTCAGGTTTGGTGCGGACTGTAAGGTGTCGGCTCTCGCTCAAGAAATGAGACGTGGAATATGAGGGATACCTGAGGCGGTTGGTGATCCCATAATTTTTCAAAATGCAGCCATCAGGTGAATAAATTTTCGTGATACGCCCTCTTGATCGTAGCTTCCTGCATCAACCTCGCAGGGAAAAAGCACGATGACTGAAGACATGTTACACGTGACGGCATGGCATAATGGCGAGAAGGAGTATTCTCCGTTCTCTGAAGCTGAAATGAAACGGCGCCAGGACGATATTCGCCTCTGGATGGTCGAGCACAATGTAGATGCGACGCTGTTCACATCATACCATTGCATCAACTATTATTCCGGCTGGCTCTACTGCTACTTCGGCCGCAAATACGGCATGGTAATCGACCACCACAAGGCAACCACGATTTCTGCCGGTATCGACGGCGGGCAACCATACCGCCGCAGCTTTGGGGATAACATCACCTACACCGACTGGCGCCGCGACAATTTCTATCGTGCAGTGCGCCAACTCACTGCGGGCGCCAAGCGCATCGGTATCGAGTTCGACCACGTCAACCTCGACTTCCGCCGTCAACTTGAGGAGGCACTGCCAGGCGTCGAATTCGTCGATGTTGCTCAGCCGTCGATGTGGATGCGCTCCATCAAGTCGCTGGAAGAGCAAAAGCTGATCCGGGAGGGGGCACGGGTCTGCGACGTCGGCGGTGCTGCCTGCGTGGCTGCCGTGAAGGCCGGCGTGCCTGAGCACGAGGTGGCAATCGCGACAACCAGCGCCATGATCCGTGAGATCGCGAAATCCCATCCTTATGTCGAGTTGATGGACACCTGGACCTGGTTTCAGTCGGGGATCAACACCGACGGCGCCCATAATCCCGTCACCAACCGTCTCGTGCAGTCCGGCGACATCCTGTCGCTCAACACGTTCCCGATGATCTTCGGCTATTACACGGCGCTCGAACGCACGCTGTTTTGCGATCATGTCGACGACGCCAGTCTCGATATCTGGCAGAAGAACGTCGCCGTCCACCGCCGAGGACTCGAACTGATCAAGCCCGGCGCACGCTGCAAGGACATCGCGATCGAGCTCAACGATATGTACCGGGGATGGGATCTGCTGAAGTATCGCTCCTTCGGCTACGGTCATTCCTTCGGTGTGCTCTGCCATTATTATGGCCGCGAAGCCGGAGTCGAATTGCGGGAGGATATAGATACGGTGCTGCAACCCGGCATGGTCGTCTCGATGGAACCGATGGTGATGCTGCCGGAAGGCATGCCAGGTGCCGGCGGCTATCGCGAACACGACATCCTGTTCGTGAAGGAGAGCGGAGCGGAAAACATCACCGGCTTTCCTTTCGGCCCGGAGCACAACATCGTCGGCGGCTGACCAAGTGTTTTATATCCCGCACGAGTGGCATCGTGGGGTGTCGGGCCGGTCAAATCGGCCCGACCCATACTCAGCGTCACCCGTTTACGGTCTCGTCCACGAATCTGCCATCTATCTGATAAGCGTGTTCACGTCAGACACCCTTGTGACGCGCAGTGATTCTGGCTTGAGTGCACCTGAATATATCGGCGAGGAGATATCGCAGGCACCGCCTAATTGGCCATTTCCGTACTGATGGAGCGGGCGGACTGGCTTACCTGGTACCTTCATGGCGCAACTCGTCTGGTGGTGCCTCAGTCTGGAACAGGGATTAAGAAAACTGCGCGAGACGCGAGTGATGTGCAGTCCATGAAGAAGTGTCGCGCGTCCAACCAATAGCATCGATGATCTCTGAGTAATCACCTTGTCGTTCTCAATGATCGGCTCATGTTGGGACAGGCGCTTCTAGCCGCTGTGCCCGACCGGCATGGTGCCTGTCCGCCCATACATCTGTACGCGTTTCGGCAAGATTCAGAGCGATCTCCTGCGTTTGCGATAGGCTGCGCGCTCTCTTCGGCCGCAAAATATGCGCGCACCTTCGCTTTTTGACAGGGACAGAGGCACGGAAATGGAGTCCGTGCCAACCGCCATGTCTGCGACGTATCGGTCGCTTCTACTGACGTCGACACGGACCATCGCCATCCGTGCTTTCACCAAGCGCAGCTGTTTTCGCCTGGCCGGCAAACCTGACAGGCATTTCGTCATATTTCAATTGTAACACCGCGCTGTGGATAGCCGACGATCATCTGCCACAACCATCTGGCAGCCGCTCGCAAACGCATCCGGCCTCCAGCCTCCATGTACAAGTCGGAAGGCAGAAATTCTGTCGGTACATTCCACATAATGTGCGCACGACGGCGCCTCAGCGCGGAAATTCGACCTCCAGCGCCTTGACGATGCCGCTTACACAAACATCGAGCAGGATGTCGCCCTTCGCCTTCGACGCCTCCTTGGGTGATGACAGTGTGCCGCTCGGCGGTGTCCATTCAGGCTTGGGCGGGTAGACATCATAAGGCGGGAAGCTCGCCGGTTTATGATCAACGGCGCGCTCAAGATGAACGAAGTTCGGGTAGAGCGCCAGCATCAGCGATGTTTCAAGCACGCCGCCATGCTCGAGGTCCCAGCCGGCGAACCCGTCTGGATAAAGGCGTGCGATGGTCGCCTTATCGACGAAATCCCAATAGGACAGCACGACGATCTTCATATCGCCAATGCCCCCCCAGCCGAGTTCGCGCAGGGCCAGATCGATGCCCTCGACGATGAACCACGAGTTCTCGAAATGACCGTTCATCAAACAGATTTTGCGTACGCCGTGGCGGGCGAACTCCTTGATGACGTCGCGGAGTGCTGCGACCAGCGTCGCACCATCCAGGCTGGTCGTGCCCGGCAGGTGATTGCCGCCGCCAGACTTCTGATGCGACTTGTAGCCATAAGTGAAGGGCGGCGCGACCAGTGCGCCGATTTTCCCGGCGACGCGTCGGGAGAATTCGACGGGCAACAGCACGTCGACATGCATGGGCATGTGATGGCCATGCTGCTCCATCGAGCCGACCGGCAGGAGGATGGGCACCGAGCCGCCGCGAACCGTTTTGTCATAATCGGGCCAAGGCAGTTCGGCCGCAAAAACAGTGGCATCCGACATACAATCCTCCCAATTTCGGCCATCCAGACTGATGATTAGTGGGGACAAGCGTGATATGGAAAATTTATATTCGTGATCCACGTATGAGAAATATAAATCCATGCGCAACATAATCAACTTCCAGACCGACCTCCTGCGGACCTTCGTGTCGGTAATCGATCTTGGCGCCTATACCAAGGCGGGTGACGCGCTTGGACGTACCCAGCCGGCCATCTCTCTGCAGATCCGCCGGCTTGAGGAACTGGTCGGCGCCCCCCTCATCAAACAGGTGGGACGCACACTGCTCCTGACCAGTGAGGGGGAGATGCTGCTGAGCTATGCTCGCGAGATGCTGCGGCTCAACGATCAAGCCGCTTCCTATTTCAACCGGTCGAAGATAGCAGGCGTGTTGCGCATCGGCCTGCCGAATGACTATGCGGTGGCCTTCCTGCAGGGCGTCATCACCGAATACACCAGCCAGCATCCGGGGATCTCACTTGAAATCCATTGCGGCTGGAGCGCCGACATTCTCGATCGGTTGCGCGCCGACGAACTCGATCTGGCTGTCGCGATGGTCAACAACGAGCGTTCGCAGTACCTGTCACGTTCGTGGATCGAGCGGCCGATCTGGGCTGCTGCTGAAGGGGCGCGCTTCGATTTGGGAACTGGGGTGCATTTGGCGGCGCACCCGGAAGGTTGTGCCTATCGCGCCCGCATGATCCAGTCTCTCGATGCTGCAGAAATCCGGTGGCGGGTGGCCTACACGGGCTCCGGCATCGCGGGGTTGCAGAACGCCGTGGTGAATGGGCTTGGCGTCAGCGCGCTCACTCGCTACACGATGCTGCCTGGCATGCGCGTTCTTGACGAAACGGACGGGTTTCCAGCGCTCGCTGAAATCCGTGTCGGACTGTTCTATAAGCACCCGCGCTTGTCCGATGCCGGTATCAGGCTAGTCAATCATATCGTCGCGCGTCTAGATGAAGCCGGCGTCTCCGGCGACCCGGTCCGGCGGCCGATCGAGTTGGACCGTCAATAAGTGATGCAAATGCATTTATTATAAGAATTAATTTTCCAAATAGCTGAACCCTTTCTACCCTTGCTGGACAACAAGCCAAGGGGAACAACCATGACAATCAAAAAAAGCTTGTCCGGCGTGCGCACGCGCCGCGATCTTCTAAAAGGAGCCAGCATCCTGGGTGGTGGCGCTTTGGCAATGCCGTTCCTCAGCCGGTTGGCGTTTGCCGAACCGGTCGAACTCAATATGCTCGCTTGGTATGGCCACGCCGAGCCAGACGTCGTCGCCGAGTTCGAGGCCGCCAACAACGTCAAGTTCAAGCCCAAATACTACACCGGCGGCGACAACATGCTCGGGCTGATCGCCCAATCGCCTCCCGGAACATTCGATGTCATCCTGTCGGATGCCGAGTACGTGCAGCAGCTCAACGCGGCCGGCTATATCGAGAAACTCGATCCCGCCGACTACCCGTTCGACGAATTCTTCCCCGAATTCCAGCATTTTCCAGGGCACTGGCAGGGCGACGACCTCTATTCCGTCATCACCCGTTTCGGCTTCCTTGGCGTGGCCTACAACACCGAAGCGATCACCGAGAAGGAGGCCTCCACCTACAATGTCTTTTGGACCGAGAAGCTGAAGGGCAAGGTCGGGCATTTCGATTGGCACCTGCCCAATCTCGGTCAGATCAGCCTGCTCACGGGCAACGCCTCGCCGTACGATATTGACGCCGCGGCGTGGAGCGCGGTTCAGGATAAAACGAAATCGCTGCGCCCCCAGATCGGCGGCTTCTTCGACTACGGCGGCACCTTCTCGTCGCTTCAGAACGGACAGATGCTGGCCATGGCGGGCATCGGCGACTGGATCACCGGGGCGCTGGAAAAGGGCGGGGCGAAGGTGCGGACCGTCATTCCGGAAGAGGGCGGCCTGCAGTTCACCGAATCCTTCTCGATCGGCAAAGGCTCGCAGAAGGCCGATCTGGCGAAGAAATGGATCCAGTACATCACCTCGGCCAAGGGCCAGGTGAAGTCTGCCAACATGGTAGCCTATCCGTGCCTCATCCCGAACAAGAAGGGCTGGGAGCTTTTGGCCACCGAAACGCCGGCGGAGGCCAAGCGCCAGGGCATGGTGCTCAACCAGAGTAATGTCATGGACATGATCCGCGATGGGCGTATCACATACCGCCAGTTGCCAGTTCAGCAGAGCCTTGAAGACTGGAACGACTTCTGGTCCGAATACAAGGGATCGTAACGATCAGAAACTGCCGGGCGAGGCTCGAAGGCTCGCCCGGCACCCTTTGAGGCCTCGCCGTGCACCGTGCGGACGGAGGAGCCGTGTTCAATCGGGCGGGGCCTGTGCCAATGCGAAAGTCGATTACACTTTACGGCCTGACATTTTCGCTGCCGATGCTGGTCTGGCAGGTGCTGTTCTTCCTGGCGCCGCTTGTCTTTCTGATCGCTCTCAGCTTCTGGACGGTTAAAAACTTCCGTATGGAACCGGATTTCAATCCGGACAACTGGCTAAGGATGCTTGGCCGTGGCGTCTTCTGGAACGCGTATTTCCGCACGCTATGGCTATCCGCCACCGCCGCGGTTATCACCAGCGCACTGGCATTCCCTTGCGCCTACGGCATCGCCTTCAAGCTGTCCGAAACGGCTCGGCGCTGGGCCGTGTTCTTGATGGTCATACCATTCTTCACCTCTTATCTGGTGCGCGTCTATTCCTGGCAGATATTCCTGTCCGACAATGGCATCATCAACGCACTGCTCACCCATGTCGGCGTCGGCCCATTCGGGATGCTGAATACGACGTTCGGCACCATGATCGGTTACCTGACCTTGAGCTTCCCGTTGGTTGTGCTTCTGCAATTGTTCAGCCTCGTCTTTGTCGACAGAACGCTGATCGAGGCCGCCCACAATCTGCGCTGCGGGCGGCTGCGCACCGTGTTCGAGATCGTCGTGCCGGCGGCAAGGGTCGGGCTGGTGATCGCGGCGCTGTTCTGCTTCATTCTCACCTTCGGTGATTTCGTCAGCCCGCTTTATCTTGGCGGCGGCGATCCGCCAACGCTCTCGATCCTGATCACCGATACGACCAAGTCTGGCCAGCAATGGCCGCGCGCTGCCGTCATCGCCCTGACCATGATTGCGACGCTGCTTGCGGTGGCGTTCGCGGCCGTGAGCTTCGCCTACCGAGAGCGCGGACGATGAATGACTTGAACCGCAGCCGGCTGGTCGACTGGGCGCTGAAACTCTACATCGTCATGTCATTCGCCTTCATCTTCGCGCCAATCGCGGCAAGCTTCGTCTTTTCGCTCAATGTCGACCGCTTCCCGTCGCTGCCGCTTGGTGGCTTCTCAACCATTTGGTACGAGGCTGTCTACGCCGACCCGCTGGTCTGGGAGGGCCTGCGCAACACCTTGATCGTCGGCGCCACCGTCTCGGTCTTGGCAACTGCGATCGGGTTTGGCGCCGCCTATACCGATTTCCGCTACAAATTCTTGGGCAAGCCGCTTTATGTGGCGCTGGCGCTTCTGCCGCCAACCATACCTGTGGTCATCCTTGGCCTCGCCATGCTGGCGTTCCTGTCGAACGTCAGTCTGTCGGGTGAAATCCACTCCGTCATCATTGCCCATGTCGTGATGTGCGCTCCCTTCGCCATGGCAATATGCCGCCTGCGCCTGTCGCAGATGGATCCCTCGCTGGAAGCGGCGGCGTGGAACCTCGGCGCCTCCGAATGGATGGCCATGCGGCATGTGATCGTCCCTTTCTGCCGGCCAGCGATCTTCGCCGCACTCTTCATTACCATGGCAGTGTCATTCGACGAATTTGCCGTCGCCTGGTTTGTATCCGGGCTGCACGAAACGCTGCCGGTCAAGGTTCTCGGCTTCCTGCAGGGCCAGGTCAGCCCGCGCATCAACGTCATCGGCACCTTCGTCTTCCTGGCTTCGATGACCCTGGTGGTCCTCGCTCAACTCCTCCTCATGAAACGCAACGTCGCCCAGATCGGTGGCGGCAAAGCGGAGACCCAGACATGACCGAAGAAGCTCTCGTCGTCTTTGACGGCGTGGTCAAAAGGTTCGGCGCCTTCGTCGCCGTCGAACGCATGGATCTCGATATCCGCAAGGGCGAGTTCTTGGCCATCATGGGGTCGAGTGGCTGCGGCAAGACGACGACGCTCAGGATGTTGGCCGGACTCGAGGCGCCGACCGAGGGCGAAATCCGCTTGGCTGGCAAACGCATCAACGATTTGCCGACCTGGCGTCGCGACACGCCAATGGTGTGGCAGAGTCTGGCGCTGTTCCCCTTCCTGACCGTGCGCGAGAACGTCGAGTTCAGTCTGCGAATGCGCGGCGTCGACAAGGCGGAGCGCACCCGGCGCGTCGACAAATGGCTGGAGCGAATGCAAATCACAGAATTCGCCCAACGCAACGTTGCGCACCTTTCCGGGGGGCAGCGCCAGCGCGTGGCGCTAGCCCGTTCGCTGGTGACGGAACCGGGGATCCTGCTGCTTGACGAGCCGCTATCGGCGCTCGACGCCCATCTCAAGGTTCGCATGCAGACCGTGCTGTCGAACCTGCAGAAGGAACTAGGCATTACCTTTGTGTATGTGACACACAGCCAGTCCGAGGCTTTTTCGATGGCCGACCGGGTCGTCATCATGAGCCGTGGTCGTATCGAACAGATCGGCAATCCGCAGGAAATCTACCGGGCTCCGCGCACACGGTTCGTCGCGGAATTCCTGGGCTCATCGAACGTCTTTGCCGGCAAGGTCTCCGGGGTCACCAGCGATGCCGTCAGGATCGCCACGCCATCTGGCGAGTTTGACGTCGCGCCGAACCCGGCAAAGGCATTGGCTAAGGGTGACAAGGCGACGTTCGTCGTGTCGGGTGACCGCGTGCAGTTGAACAACCGCCAGCCGGCTACCAGCAACGCGATGCGCGCCTCAGTGGTTGGCGAGGAGTTTGTCGGTGCCACCGCCGTCATCCATCTCGAAGGGGTCGATGGCATCGAACTCAAGGCACAAAAGAGCCATGACGAGTTGGAGCAACTGAATTTAATGCCCGGCGCTACGATCTGGGTGTCGTGGCGCGCCGACGCCGGCCACATCCTTCCTGGGGAATAGGAGGATTGGTATTGCGTTTTGGCTTCCTGCTCGCCCGAAACTTTACGCTTTCCCCACTGTCGCTGTTCCTCGACACACTGCGCCTCGCCGGCGATGATGACGACCGCAGCCGGCGTGGGAAGTTCGACTGGCAGATTATTGGAGAGAAGGGTCTTCCAATCCGCTCGAGTTGCGGCGTTGAGTTACTGCCCACTAGGCAAATCACCGATCCGCAGGAATACGACAATATCGTCGTTGTGGGGGGATTGCTTAGCGGCACGCAGTACCTCAGCGGCGAAAAGGAGGCCTTTCTCCGACGGGCCGCACAGCGTGATATGCCTCTGACGGCTTTATGCACCGGGAGCTTCGTACTGGCGCACTATGGTCTGCTCGACAACTATCGAGCCTGCGTGAGCTGGTTTCACATCAAAGATTTTCGGAACACTTTCCCGCATGTTCGGGCGCACGCGGACACCTTGTTCTCGATCGACGGAAACCGCGCCACCTGCGCTGGGGGCGCCGGAGCAGCCGATCTTGCAAGCCACTTTGTGTCGAAGCACGTGGACAATAGAGCTGCTGAGAAGGCTGCAAAAATACTGATTCTCGATAGAATCAGAACAGGCCGGGACGTTCAGCCAAACGGCGAGCTTTTCTCCAAGGCCAGGAGTCGCCATTTAAGGCGAGCCTTACTTCTGATGGAGAGCAACCTGCAGGAGAAAATTACTGTAGAAAGCTTGGCAGCTAAGCTTGGGATTTCGCGTCGCCAGCTTGAGCGTTTATTTGCCACGGAAGTGCAAACCAGCCCGATGGTGGCATATCTCGCGATACGTCTGCACTATGCAGGAACGCTTTTGGAAACGAGCGATCTCCAAATTGGAGATATCGCCTATAGGTGCGGGTTTCCAAATGCCGGCCATTTCAGCCGTGTATATCGTCAGTACAAAGGCATTACGCCGTCAGAGCTTCGACGAGCCTAGGGGAAGGCATCCTATCGAGGACCTTCGGCCCAAGCAGGGCGTCCAACTCAATGGGCAATCGGTACCTGTTAGAAATCAAATCTTCAGGATAGCTCCGGCATCCATGCCTTACCCGACGATCGGATGATCGGACGGAACCGTTAGGAGAAGCGGTTCTAGAGGCCGATATTTTTGTCGCACCGAGTGCACCTCGACGAGCAGGATGACCCTGCTGTAACTGCTGAAGTTGACCGACTTCTGGCGCGTCGCACGCGCGACATCCGCCTCAAAGAAAAATCTACAACAGTTCCAAACGCCTATAGATCGCAAACGGAGAAGATCATCGGTGCCTGGATGATCCGGGGCACGTTGTTGGACGTGTCGACGCTGGCGTTCAACATGTTGCTGTTTCCAAGGTCGATCGCGCTTCCATGCTCGTGCCCGGCGCGATCATTTCACCCGTCTTAGCCGCGCGGACCTACGCTGCTTTGCTTCGATCCATACGATCAGCGATCAGCGAGCCCGCTATGGTCGTCCTGCTTGTCTGGCGAAAACCGCGAGCGCGCTGGTTTAGGGGGGTCGGAGCTGTGAATATCGGCATGCCGGCGCTCCCGTCAGTTGGGTGGGCGTCCAAGTCCAGCTTTGGAAGGAAAGGAAAGCCTGGTCGTGACCGATACCAAGCGTCGGCCGGACCATACTCGTCGCTCCAATGGATGGGAAGCGCAGGCACCAACCACGGCCACGGGCGGTGTGCCGACCGTCTTCTGGCAGTCCGACGGCACAGCCTACGCATTGATGGTCTCAGTAGCCGGACCGGATCGAGAGACAGGCGAAACGGTGCAAGTAGCTGCGCGGGCAATTGGCTCCGAAATTAGGGCTCATCGCGAGACGCCCGAGCCTCGAGTCAGGAGGTGGCAGCCCCTACAGAGACATGAGGGCGCGGTCCCAATACGGGTTCCGAAGGGTCGAGCGCAGGCGCATCTGCTTCCAGGCGCCATATTTGTAGAAGTCGAAGTCGATGCTCGAGGTTATGTTCTGGATCATGCACCACAGCGACCATTTCAGGTCGCCCAGCATCTGGTAGACAAGCATGCGCGCCCTGATGCTGGCCTCGACACGACCGAAATAACATTCGATCGCCTCATCTTGCATTGCATCGCTCAGGACCATTTCCCCGCACCAGGTGGCGAGATCGCAGCATCGGTCGTTGTTCGACGCGTATTCGAGGTCAACGATGACGATTCTGCCGTCCTCCGTCAGCAGGAAGTTGGCAGGCGCCGGGTCGTTGTAGCAGGGGACGATATCCAAGCCCGACGCTTCCAGCGCGGCCCGCGCCGATAGGTACTGCGCATGGATGGCAGGAAAATCGTGCGAGAACACGCCGCCAAGCTCACGCAACTGGATGATATGCTCTTCGATCATGTCGAAAAGGGTCTTGGTCAAGCCGAGCGGGGCGGAATCGTTGAAGGTGCGGAACAGCTTGATGGTGCGCGTCCTGATCTCCGCGGAGTGGAAGTCGCGCGTCGTGCAGGGGCGCGACCGCTCGACGAAGTCGCAGATTTCGACGCCGCGGTCACTGAGATCATCGTAGGTGCGGGGCCCGATGCCAAGCAGGTGCGCGCGCCTGCCTGCCTCGAGCGAAGCGCTGCGATCGATGAACTTCTCGGTTCCGGGGCCGGGCATCTTCAGGAAGAAGGTCTGCCGTTCACCTCCGATCCTGATGTGCCAATTGGAATTGCTGAAGCCGCCGAAGATCGGCCGGTAATAGATATCCTTGCCCTGCCATGCCGGGACCATGGAGAGCATTGTCTCCAATTGTCGCTCGGAGGATGAATGGCCTTCCCCGCACTTCCGTTCCATGACAGGGTTCTCAGACCATTCTCGCATACGAGCCGAAATCGACGCTTCCGAGCGCGGCGCGGCAGCGGATGAAGCGCCAGAACCCGTATCGGTAGAACTCGACATCTTTGCGTTGCGAGGTGGCGTCCATTACGAGACCCCAGAGACCCCATGCGAGATCGTCGGCGATCGCGTAGAGACGCGCGCGACGGAGACTTCCCGGCCTGGGCGTGCCTTCGAACATTTCGAGGGCCGGGAGGAAATCCTTCTCGTCTTCGAAAACTTCGTTGATCAGGATCCCGATCTCAAAATAAGGGTCGACGTTGCCGGCGCCGTCAAAATCCACGAGTTCGATCCGACCATCCGGCGCGATGAGGATGTTCGAGGCCATGCCGTCGGCATGGGAGGGCACACTGTCGACCCCCGACGCGGCGATCATGCGCTCAAAGCGCAAAACTTGCTCGAACAGGACCGGAAGGTCGGCCGGAGCCTGAGCCACGGCCCGGTCGCATTCCTGCTTCAGCGCGCGGATCCTGTCGAACGGCGACACCGGGATCGTGAAGCGCGGTCCACCGTGGATCTTGCGTTTGACGCCGATCACGTCATTGAGGACGTCCAAATTTTTCAGGTCGCTGACACGGGCGGTCGCCCAGCCGTTGCGATATTCCATAATGCAGGTCGCGCGCCGCGCATCGATGGCAAGGACTTCGGGCGCGCAGTTGAGGCAGGCCGCCTTGCGTTGCGCATCGAAGGATGCGGCCGCATCGATGAAGCGGCGCTGGTCGGGCTGGATGGTTTTGAGCAGGAGCGACGGATGTTGGCCATCGACCGAGAGAAGCAGGCGGGTGCTGTCCACGCCGCGATGCGACGGGACGAGGATGCCAGGCTCCATCTCCTGTGCCGATCCGCACAGCTGCGGTCCGGCACCAGAGGAGGCGGGTTGGTCGGGCATTGCCAGACAGAAGTCGTCGGGCACCGTGAGGTCATCCGCTACATGGGAGCGGAGTTCTTGCGTTGCCGCCCGGAGGCGATGAACGTCCATCGGGCCGATGCGGCGAGCCAAACCCTTTCGCGACAGAGCAATTTCCATGAAGGCAGCGGAACCCATGTAATCCAAGTAAGCACAACCCGCCGGCGACGGCCGGTCCACGAAAGGGAGCGGGGGAGGCGCGCTAGCAGGAAACGCAATGCTATATCTATGCGGGCCTGAGTAAAGTGCCGACTTGTCCTATCGGCGCCGAGGCGCTCTCAAACGCGGATGAGGTCGACGCCCAGTTCGGCGAAGCGCTGGACGAATTCTTCGCCGACGCCTTTAGTTGTGATGACATGGTGGGCGTCGCCGAGCCCGAAGGCGCGAACCGAGCCGAAGCGCCCGAACTTCGATGGGTCGGCCACCATGACGGTGGTGCCGGCCTGACGCCTTGCCTCGTCGTGAAGGGCGACCTCGTCCTCGCCGAAGCCCATGAAGCCGTGGTCGACGTGGACGGCGCTAGCGCCCATCAAAGCGAGATCGAACCGGTGTCCGTTCAGCGCCATGATGGTGGAATGCCCGAACGTTGCCTGATATTCCGGCACCATTGGACCACCCAGCACGCGCACGCTGGTGCCCCAGCCGTGGGAGAAGAAATGCGCCGCGATCGCGATGGAGTTCGTGAAAATCGTCAGGTCCTGATGCTTGTGAAGGTGCTTCACGCAGGCCAGGGTAGTGGTGCCCGAACTGACGAAGATCTTCATGCCGTTCTGGACCAGGCTGGCGGCCTTTTCGGCAATCAGGTTCTTTTCCGGCGCATTGACCCGGTTGCGCTCGCCGAACGGCTTGTCGCTATCGGCCGGCGTGAGTACCGCGCCCCCATAGACGCGCCGGGCAAAGCCATTCATTTCGAGTAATCGCAGATCGCGTCGGATGGATTCCGGACTGACTTCGAGGCGATCGGCGAGCAGATTGACGCTCGCGCGCTCATTCGTGCGCAGTATTTCGAGAATCTTTTCCTGCCGAAACCCCGAAAATCTCATGGACCGAATCTGCCTGTAACCATTTGAGTCATTGCCGACCTTAGTTAATTCCGGCCGCGCCGGACAACTACGACAAAGCCGTTTGCGTCCAGGGACGCAAAAATTCTCGCGTCAAGCTAGGCCACATCGGCAAACCAGTCAAATCCCACTTAAATCCGTCAAATCAGCAGATGCGTCAGCAACCTTTCCGTTTCAGGCGTTTGCAAAGAAATCTGATTTTTCACAGCAGAGCCGATCGGGGCCTTGACCCAAGTCTGATGTGCCGATATTGGTCGTTTTGACCGATTTGTGTAATTTGAGAGACTGGCAAAATCGGTCAGACGCGGATCTCGCGTCCTCAGCCGTTCAGGGTTCTGGGCGGTCAAGGGTTCGTCCAGCATTGGGGCGACGCGCGCCATACCGCGCGGCAAACCATTGAGTACGTCTGATTGGGGCGGCATCGACCGGCCATCGAAACAAACCGTCCGTTTGCAGCACAACTGAAGGTCAAAAAGGGGAACAGGATCAATGATTACGCGTAGAGACATTATGGTTGGCGCGGGAGCGCTTGGCGTGGCCGGCGTGCTCGGCAAGGTCGCCGTGCCGGCCAATGCGCAGGGCAAGAAGTCACTCGTGCTCGCGTCCATGGGACCCGTCACAGGTAATTGGGATCCGACCTCCCACACGACCCTCGGTCAGGGCAATTTCGAAAAGTTTGTCTTCAATGCGTTGACGCGTGCCCCGATGCGGGACGGCGAGGCGGACCTGCTCGAACCCGCGCTGGCGGAAAGCTGGAAGCTGATCGACACCAACACGTTCGAATTCAAGCTGCGCGACGGCGTGAAATTTCACGACGGAAAGGAATTCAGCGCCGAGGACGTCAAGGCGACGCTCGAATACTCCTGCGACCCGGCCCGCCCGGCCGCTTCCTTTTGCCCCGGAAAGGTCGATGTAGAAATCGTCGATCGCCTTACGGTGCGACTGCACACCGAGAAGCACGGCTATCCGGCATCGGCTTGGTGGTTCATTTCAAGCGTCATCCCGATCCTCTCTGCGAAGGATGTTGCTGATCCGAAGATTCTGCAAAAGCGTCCGAACGGCACGAACGCCTTCAAGTATGTCGAGACCAACGGCGACAAAAATATTCTTCACGCATATGACGACTTCTTCGGCGGGCGTCCGAAGATCGATGAGGTCGTCTATGCCTATGTTCCGGATGCCAACACGCGGGTTCTCGGCCTCCTGAACGGCCAGTACCACATCGCCGAACGTCTCGAGCCGGAACAGTACGCATCTCTCGCAGGAAATCCGAAGGTCACCACTCGCAAGGGTCTCACGACCGAGAACAAATATCTGCATTTTCGCTGCAACAAGGCGCCCTTCGACGATCCGCGCATCCGCCTGGCGGCATGCCACTCGATTGACCGCAAGCAGATTCTCGAACTGATGGGTGAAGCGGCGCTCGAGTCAAGCTGTTACGTCTCCCCGATGAAGTTCGGCTTTACCGACATCAAGGGATATCCAGACTACAATCCCGAGGAAGCGCAGCGTCTGCTTGCCGAAGCTGGCTTCCCGAACGGGGCGGGGCTGCCGCAGCTCGAATATATCACATCGATCGGCTTCTATCCCAAGACCAAGGAGTATGGCGAATTGATCGCCGCGATGCTCCAGGAGCAGGGCTTCAATGTCCAGTTGACGGTCCTCGAGCCGGCGGCCTGGGAAGTGGCGATCTATCGCCGCGCCGACGGCCAAGGCCAGGGCCATATGTGCGACGTCGGCTGGATGACGCCATCGCCTGAGCCGGACCTCGTCCTGCGGCCCAACTGGCATTCCAGCGCGGCGCTGATTTCAGGCATCAACGATCCCGAGATCGACGCGGTCCTGGACAAGGAGCGCAACGCGCCCAATCCGGAACAGCGGCTGAAGATCCTCACCGAGGAGACCTTCCCGACGATGGCCAAAAAAGTCCCGAGCTTCTCCTTGTTTTCTGCGCTCACCTTCCACGGCGCCGCCAAGAACCTCGAAGGCGCGGTCTATCTGCCCTACGGGCCGATCGACCTATCGAAGGCGGATCTCGTCTAACCCTTGGCCAGCAGCGTCGCCATGCGGCGGCGCTGCTCCTTTGTGAGCCTGCCGAAATGCTTTTCGCCATAGACTTCTTCGTTCGCCGTCTCGCGCAAGGCGTGATTATCGTGGCGGGCATCGCCCTGTTGATCTTCACCCTGCTACGGGTGGTGCCCGGCGACCCAGTGCGGCTGATGCTCGGCCCGATGGTTTCGCAGTCCGTGGCGGAGCAGACGGCCAAGGAGCTCGGCCTGCGTGATCCGATAATCGTCCAGTTCGGGCGGTATATGGCGCAGGTCGTTCGCGGCGATTTCGGCCGATCCTTCGTGCGCAGCGCCCAGGGCGGCAGCACTGGAGGCTCACGCGGCGAATCAACCTTCGATGCCAGCAACCGGGCGCCGGTCATCGAGCTGATCGGCGCGACTTTGCCCTACAGCCTGCTGCTTGCGGGCCTTGCCTTCCTGATCTCACTGTCGATCGCGGTTCCGCTCGGCATCTGGGCGGGCCTTAACGCGGGCAGGGCGCCCGACCGATTCGCGCTCTACCTGAGTTCGGTCCTCGTCTCGCTGCCCAATGTATGGCTCGGACTGGTGTTCATTTATCTGTTGTCGGCCAAGACGGGCTGGCTGCCTGCAATCGGCTACGAGAACTGGACCTATGCCATCCTGCCGGCCTTGGTCCTGGCGGTGGAACTGATCCCGATCATCGTCCGGTCGCTCTCGGTTTCGGTCTCCTCCAACCTCCTCGAGCCCTATGTCTATGTTGGCCAAATCCGCGGGTTGACGCGACGGCGCATGATCTCGGCGCATGTTCTGCGTAACTCCGGGATACCCCTTCTGAACGTGTTGGGCATCCAGGCGGTCGGACTGATCCTCGGCTCGCTGTTCGTCGTCGAATACCTCTTCAACTATCCGGGGATAGGCCTGCTCATGATCAATGCGGTGTTCCAGCGCGATTTCCCGATCATCCAGGCGATCGCGATCTTCGCCTGCGCCGGGCTCGTCGGTGTGAACATCCTCGTCGATTTCGCTTCGACCACGATCGACAGAAGGCTCCAGTACTGATGTCCGAACACACCATCGTCGAAGAGGACGTCAGCGTTCCCCAAAAAGCCCGAAGCCTCGGCGCTAATATCTTCCTTCAGGCTTTCAAGACGCCGGAGTTCCGGGTCGGGGCGGTAATTTTCATCGCCGTGATCCTGCTCTCGGTCGCCGCGCCGGGCCTGCTCGGACTTTCCGCGACGAAGTTCAATGTCGGCCTGAAGTTCTCGCCCCCCTGGCCTGCCGAAGGCTCGGTCTGGCCTCACGTGATCGGCACCGATCAGCTCGGCCGCGACCTGCTCGCGCGTTCGCTGATCGGCCTGCGGAACGCGCTGATGATCGGTATTACGAGCGTGGTGGGCATGTTCGTGCTCGGTTCGGCCGTCGGGATGCTGGCCGGCTATGTCGGTGGCTGGACCAATCTGATCCTAATGCGCATCACCGATGCCCAAATGTCGATTCCGGTGATCATCCTGGCCATCACCATCCTCGGCGTAACGCGGCCGACGCCGCTGACTGTCATCCTCGTCTTCATCCTCGCGGGATGGCCCGGCTACGCCCGCGTGGCGCGCAGCGTCACCATGTCGGAACGGCGCAAGGAATATGTGCGTGCGGCCAAAATCCTGGGCGCATCGGACCTGCGCATATTGCTGGTGCATATCGCGCCTAACATCCTGCCGCCGATCGCGTTCGTCGCCGTGCTCGACGTCGCACGAATGATGATCTTCGAAGCCATCCTCGGCTTTATCGGCATCGGCATCCAACCGCCCACGCCTACATTCGGGACGATCATCGCCGACGGCACCAAGTATCTCCTAAATGCGTGGTGGATCACCACCATTCCCGGCCTGCTGCTGGCGATATCGCTGTGCAGCATCAACCTCATGGGGGGTGCCCTTGAACGCTCCCGCAACAAGCTACTCCAAGGTGTCGTATGAGCGGGGAGAGTGCCAGCATTATAGAGGTTTCAGGCCTGTCGGTCGATCTAGCGCTGCAAGGCGGCGCAAGGCGCGCTGTTCTTCGGGACGTCAACCTCTCGGTTTCCCAGGACGAGGTCCTCGGCATCATCGGTGAAAGCGGCTCGGGTAAGACAGTCCTGTCGCGCGCACTCGTCAACTGGATAAGTCCGCCGCTGGTCGTGACCGGTGGGACGATTGCCTACCATGGCCGCAACCTGTTCGATCTCGCGCCCGCCGAGATGCAGAGACTGCGAGGGCGCAAGGTGGCCTATATTGGCTCCGACCCCGGCAGCGCGCTCGATCCGACCATCCCGGTCGGACAACAGATCATCGAGAAGCTGCGCGCCGTCGAGCCAGGCATTTCGACGGCGGAAGCAAAGGCGCGCGTGCTTCGTGTCCTCGACGCGGTCCGCATTCCTTCGCCAGCGCAGCGCTTCCAAGAATTTCCTTTCCAGTTCAGTGGCGGGATGATGCAGCGCGTGCTGATCGTCGATGCCCTGGTCACCAACCCTGACCTGCTCGTCGCCGACAACATCACGCAGCCGCTCGACGTGACCGTCGCCGCCCAGATTCTTCGCCTGCTGAGGGATCTCCAGCGCGATTTCCGCACGGCGGTCATCTTCGTCTCCTCGGCGCTCGGTGTCGTTAACGAGATCGCAGACAACGTCCTTGTGCTCGCCGATGGCCGCGTGGTCGAGTGCCAGGAGACCCGTAAACTGATCGACGACCCCCAGCACAACTATACGCGCAACCTCATCAAGAGCGTGCCGCGCATCTGGGACGCTGAGCGGGTCACCGCCGCGCCGGCCTTGGCCAAGGACGACACACGCGAGATCATCCTTTCGGTCCGCGACGTCTACCGTTCCTACGCAACCAAGGACCGTGAGAGGCTGTTTGCGTATCGGGTCGTCCAGGCCGTCCGGGGCGTCTCCTTCGATGTCTACAAAGGCGATAATCTCGGCATCGTGGGCGAATCCGGTTGCGGGAAGTCGACGCTTTCGCGTCTACTCAGCCGCCTCGAAGCACCCAATCGCGGCCAGATCCTGTTCAAGGGCCAGGACATCGCGCATCTCGGCCGAAAGAAGCTGCTTGATCTGCGCCGTCGGTTCCAGCTCCTGCTGCAGGATCCCTACAACGCCATCCCGCCACATTTGGCCATTGGCCGGACGATCGCCGAACCGCTGCGCATCCATGGCGGAATGAGCGCCAAGGAGATCGGCGAGAAGGTCGCCTACACGATGAACGAGGTGGGGTTGCGCCCCGAGTTGACGGACAAACTGCCGGTAGGGCTCAGTGCGGGCCAGCGGCAACGCGTCAACATCGCCCGCGCCATGGTGCTGGACCCGGAACTGCTGATCCTCGACGAGACGCTGTCGGCACTCGACCAAGTGGAACAGGGCAAGCTGCTCGACCTTTTCGAGCGCCTGCAGGCCCGCCACGGCATGACCTACATCTATATCTCGCACGATCTGAGCATGGTGCGCCGCGTCTGCAATCGCGTGGCCGTCATGTATCTCGGTCGCATCGCCGAACTCGCCGGCAATGAGGCGACTTTCTTCGATTCCGGCCATCCCTACACGCGGGCACTGCTCAGTGCGGTTCCGGCGATCGAGCACAAGCCCTACGACGCGGCGACCTATCTCCTGGAAGGCGAGCCGCCGGACCCCATCGACATCCCTTCCGGCTGCACCTTCCGCACGCGCTGCCCGTTCGCATTTGACCGCTGCGCAACGGAGGATCCGGCGCTGCTGAAACGACGCGACGAGGATTATGCCGCGTGCCATCTCGTCGAGGCCGGCTTGTCGGCCCCAAGGCTGATGCCCGCGCTCGATCTGAGCGGCCCGTAACAGCGGCGCAGTCCCAGACCGCGCCGGGCCCCCTAACCCCGGCGCGGTGCCCCGCAATCCCGATGAGGCAAGCGTATCATGGAATTCGACTATATCGTCGTAGGTTCGGGCAGTGCGGGTTCACCGCTTACAGCAAGGCTTGTCGAAAAGGGCGCGAGCGTCCTTCTCCTTGAAGCGGGCAAGCGCGAGAAGTTACATCTTACGCGCATACCGGCTGCGCTCATGTATACGATCGGTAACAACCGCTACGACTGGAACTATGTGACTGAGCCGGATCCCAGCCGCAACGGCCTGCGGGAATCGTGGCCGCGAGGGCGCGTGCCCGGCGGATCTTCGGCCATCAACGGCATGATCTTCATTCGCGGCGCCGCTGCCGACTACGACGCTTGGGAGGCGTTGGGAAACAAGGGGTGGGGCTGGAGTTCGGTTCTGCCATATTTCCGCAAGATGGAGACTGCCGATAACGATAAGGATAACGCCTATCGCGGTGGCATGGGACCGTTACGTGTATCAGCCCTGCGATGGAAGCACCCCTTATCGGCCAAATTCATCGACAGCTTCGTGAATGCTGGCGTGCCCCTGAACGCCGACCTTAACGGAAGGTCCCACGAGGGTGTCGCTTGGAATCAGGGCTCCACCAGAGGCGGCATTCGTCATTCGGCATTCGACGCGTTCATCGTGCCTCGCCTCGGTGACGCCAAGCTCACATTCATGGACGATGCGTTGGTTGAGCGCATCGTGCTGGAAGGCAATCGGGCTATCGGCGTCGACATCCTGCGCGGCAGCCAGAAGATGCAAGCCAAGGCACGGCGCGGCGTAGTCTTGTCAGCCGGATCCATCAACTCGCCGCAGATACTGATGCTCTCGGGCATCGGCGATCCGGACCAACTGGTCCGCCATGGGATTGGCGTGCGGGTAGCAAGGCCCGAGGTCGGCCGCAACCTGATGGAACATCCGGGCCTCTATGTCCGTGCGGAGATGGACGTCAAGACGGGGAATGCCTTTGCATCGCCGATCGGACGGGCAAAAGCGTTCGCCGAATGGATCCTTTCGCGAAACGGCGTGTTGAGCGTGCCCACCGCCCAGGTGCTCGCCTTCCTGAAATCCACGCCGGACAGGGAAATGCCGGACCTCCAGTTTCATCTCTTCCCCTTCGGATATTTCAACGACAACGGCCGTTTGCACGTGCCGACGCGCAACCTTGTTACCATCCTGGCCAACGTCAACTATCCCAAAAGCACCGGCTACCTCGAGCTTCGTTCCAGCGACCCGCGACAGTCGGTGGCAATCTATCCGCGCTTGCTCGACCATCCACACGATATTGCCTGTGTGCTGCGCGGCTTGGATTGGATACGGAAGCTAGCCTCGACGCCCCCGTTCGGCAGCCATGTGCGCGAACTCATCGACGTGCCGGCTGAAGGCGCGGGGCCTGCGGCGGACGAAGCCTATGCGCGCAAGGCCACGGTGCCGTTCCTGCATCCGGTGGGCACTTGCCGGATGGGACCAGACGAAAGCGCAGTCGTCGACCCGCAGCTTCGCGTACGGGGCACCGAAGGGCTCTGGGTCGCGGATGCCTCGATCTTCCCGCGTCATATCGCCGGCAACACCAACGCGACGGCAATTATGATTGGCGAGCGCGCGGCCGACCTCATCCATCCCTAGCGGAGAAACTGGTACGAGGCGCAGACGCGACGAAGAATTCCGCGCCGCTCTCGACCGCTTTATGACGTCGCCTGCCAGAAACGTTGTGCCGAGGCAGCCGAGTCGCCCCACGGCATGGGCGGCAAGCAGCCGCACAGGGCGTAGGCCCGAAATTGTGTGCAATCCTTCGGCTGGCCGGGGCCGCCCTTCTCCTCGGTGCCACACAGTGGCAGTCGTCGCGACGTGAGGGGCGGCGGCAGATACCACCGCGACGGCCGCCATCCGGCCAAGCTTCGCTAATCCAGCACCCGCTCGTCGACTTCATCGATACGTCGTGTGCCGGTCAGCGCCATGGTGACGGACGGTTCCTTGCGAGGGATCTCGATGGCGGTCGCCACCGGACTCTCCGCCGGCCCCAGACGCCTGGCCGGACCGCACGCCGCCGTCGAACAGCACTTCCGTTTCGGAGCCTACCGCTTCAACGATTTTCGGCAGCTTCGAGATCGTTGAGGGCGCGCCATCCAACTGCCGGCCGCCATGATTGGACACCACGATCGCGGTCCCACCGGCCTTGCTGCCAGTACGTGAATCGTCCACGTCGAGAATGCCCTTGAGGATGAGCTTGCCGGGCCAGATGCTCCCGATCCACTCGCGTTTTGCCAGTTGAGCGTGAAATCGAATTGATGCGATACCCAGTCCCCCAGTTCCTTGACGCCTTGCTCGCCTTTCACATGGCCGGCGAGATTGCCGAACGTTTAGCGCTTGGCGGTGAGCATTCGCCAGGCCCAACCGGGTTTGGTCGCTATATCGAGAAGATTGCGCACGGTCAGAGACGGCGGAACCGAGAGCCCGTTCTTGATGTCGGCGTGGCGCTGTCCCAGCACCGGCAGGTCGACCGTGAGCACCAACGCGCTGCAGCGGGCAGCCGCTGCGCGCTCGACGAGCGAACGCACGAAGCCGCGGTCCTTCATCACATAGAGCTGGAACCAGAACGGCTTATCGACGGCCTCTGCAACGTACTCGATCGAGCAGATCGCCATCGTTCCGAGCGTGTAGGGGACACCGGCAGCCTGTGCGGCGCGGCAAGCGAGAATCTCCCACTGCATCCCGCCAATGCCGATCGGTGCCGATGCTATTGGTAGCGATGCCTTTTAGCCGAGGATAGTTGTTCCAGTGTCCCGTCGCGAGACGTCGACCAGCAAACGCTGGCGAAACGTCAGGCGCTCCAGATCGGGCGCTGTTGGCGCGCAGCGTCTGTCCGGAATAGGCGCCGGCCTCGACACAGTCGAAAAAGGCTCGCGGAACGCGGCGGCGGGTCACCTGACAGAGGTCCTCATGCAGGTCAGGAGCGCAGGCGCCGGTGAAGCCTTGGTCCGGTCGCCCAGGGTTGTGGCTTCCGTGAATTGTTGGAGATCGGGCACTGCGGTGATCAGCCTGTCCATTCTCGGCTCCCAACGAATATTAGACAATCGCTGGTCCATTGAATGTCGAGACCGCACGGATATGAACTCATTATCGAGTATACATTCATCGGCGTTAGCTCCGTGCGCCGATCCTCCGACCAGACCAGGCCAGCGATATTGCAGGTGGCTTTCAAGCCCTTTCGCCGCCGGGGATTCTTTCGCGTCGGCATGGACGAGACCGCAAGCACCGCTGGCGTCACCAAGAAGACCCTCTACTACCACAGCAAGGACGGCATCGACCTGTCAGGAGGTGCTGAGCAACTGGTCGACAAGCTCTTCGGTGGACTGGCCACATGGTCGTCCAAGCCACCTTAGGCGGGGTCGGGATTACGCGGCTGGCAATCGAGCTTGCCCATCTCTCGGGGCATCCCGCGCGTTCGATGGCGCGTCAGCACAAGGCGCTGATGGAGAAGCACTTGGCGACCCTGCTCGCCGAAGCTGACGTGCCATCGCCCGGCGAGCGGGCGCGCGAGCTGTTCCTGCTGATAGAAGGGCGATGGTCATGATCCTGGTCCATGGCGACGCTTACGATGAAGCGGGCACCTCTCCATGAGACCACCACCAGCACACGCTCGAAGACGCGCTGAGACAGCTGAAGTAGGGCGGGCCGTCCTCGCACCGCGCCAGATAGTTCTTCAGCAGCAGATAGAGGATTGCGCCACCGGCAAGGGCCAACACGCTCATGAACAGAGGAATTGTGAACCCGTGCCAGATAGCCAGACTTACTGTGGCATCGCGGGTCCTAGGACGGAGGTGACGGCGGTGTGGAGGAACGGGCCAATGGTCAGGCCGGGTACGGTCCCAACCAGGAGGCAGGCGAGGACAAGAAGTTGGATCGGAAACCGCATGAAAACGGCGGTTCGTGAGGCTTGCGAGGCAGATCGCCCGGCAGCAACCCGTGCGCTACAACAGCCATATCTTTCTTCCAGCTGGTAACGAACCGTGACGGATTCCAAACGCCTTAACCGGCGATCGCTTCGCGCGAAATGTCGGTTACGAGTTATTTTGATCACCTTCCCGTGAGCAATCTACCGGCTCCGGAACTTCCGCGGGGCCTCTCAGTTGGGCGCCATCACGTCGGTCCAAGTTCAAATCATTCTGGGCGAGGGGATGCCGCAAATCTTTGCAAGGAGCGCCAATGGCATCACCCGGTTCGTGCTGTGGGGCGGGGTGTGCACCATGCTTCTGGTTGCGACCGCCGGCACGGCGCTGCTGCGCTCGAGCTTTTTGACCGGCGTCGGCGAGGCAGCGGCACAGCCGGTCCCTTTCAGCCACAAGCACCATGTCGGCCAGCTCGGCATCGATTGCCGCTATTGCCATAACGGCGTTGAGACGTCCAATTCAGCCGGGCTGCCGGCGACCGAAATCTGCATGACCTGTCATTCGCAGCTCTACACCAATGCCGCCATGCTGGCGCCGATACGCACCAGCCTTGCCAGGAGCCAGCCGCTGCATTGGCAGAGGGTCAATTCGGTTCCGGACTTCGTCTACTTCAATCATTCCATCCATGTGAACAAGGGCGTCGCCTGCGAGACCTGCCACGGCGCGGTCGACGACATGCCGCTGATGGCGCGGGCCGAGCCGCTGAGCATGGAATGGTGCCTCGGCTGCCACCGCGATCCCGAGCCCAATCTGCGGCCGCCGCAGGACGCCTTCCTGATGCACTGGAACCCGCCGGAGGATATCGCGAAAATCCGACAGTCGCTCGTCAAGCTGCTTGACGTCCATCCCGAGACCATGACCGACTGCTATGTCTGCCACCGCTGACAGGGACCCACCCGCCCGGTCCGCCGGTTCGCGCCGTCCGTCGGGCGCCGGCGATCTCTGGCGCAACTTGGACGAAATGGCCGGTACGCCGGATTTCCGCCGCTTCATCGAAGCCGAGTTCCCTTCGATCGCCGAGCGTCTGCCGCATAATCTCGACCGTCGCACGTTTTTGAAGCTCGCTGGCGCCTCGCTCTCGCTGGCCGGCTTGACCGCCTGCGGCCGGGCCGAGGACATCGTGCCGTATGTGCGCCAGCCGGAGAACGTCATTCCCGGCCGGCCGCTTTACTATGCGACGACGCTTTGCAGCGGCGGCTACGGCATCGGCGCCGTCGTCGAGAGCCACGAAGGCCGGCCGACCAAGGTGGAAGGCAACCCCGATCACCCCGCCTCGCTCGGCGCCACGGATGCCGTTATGCAGGCTCAAGTGCTGGCCCTGTTCGATCCCGACCGCTCGCGTACCCCGCTGAAGAATGGCGAGCCGGCGTCCTACAGCGATTTCCTGGCGGATATGGCCAAGCTCACCTCCGACTGGACGGCTTCGGGTGGGAAAGGCGCGGCGCTGCTCGTCGAGACCGGCACTTCGTCGACGATGAAGGCGCAACTCGACGCGCTTCGCAAGCAATATCCGGAACTTCGCATCTATCGCCACGATCCGCTTGCCGCGACCGCCGACGAGGAGGCCGCGACGAAGCTGTTCGGCCGGGCATTGACGCCACTCTACCGCTTCGACCGCACCCAGGTGATCTGCTCGCTGGACGCGGATTTCCTCGGTGAAGGGCCGGGTGCGCTCGCCTATTCGAAGCAGTTCGCGGCGCGAAGGCGTGTGCGCGAGCCGGGCGACGCGATGAACCGGCTCTATGCGGTGGAGTCGACGCCGACCATTACCGGCGCGGCCGCCGACCACCGCCGGGCGGCAAGGCCAAGCGAGGTGGAGGCAATCGCGGCCGCGCTGAATGCCGTGCTGGGAGGTGAGGGTGCTGCCGGCGCAGCCGACCGGCAGTGGATTGCCGCCGTTATCGACGATCTCAAGGCCGGCGGCCGCAACGCCTTGGTCGTGCCCGGATCGCAGCAGACCGCCTTCGTCCACGCGGTGGCGCTGGCCATCAACGGCCGGCTCGGCGCCTTCGGCAACACGATTGATCTCATCGAACCGCCGCATGCGGTCCCTGTCGATGGCGACCTATCCGATCTCGGCCAGGCGATCTCGCACGCTGCAATCGACACGGTCGTCGCGCTTGGCGCGAACCCGGTACATACCGCGCCTGCCGGCCTCGATGCGAAGAAGACGTTCGGGTCTCTGAAACTGCTTGTCCATTTTGGCCTCTACCGCGACGAGACGGCGTTCCTGGCGCAATGGCATGTGCCGGCCGCACACGATCTTGAAAGCTGGAGCGACCTGCGCGCCTTCGACGGCACCGCCTCGATCGTGCAGCCGCTGATCCTACCGCTGTTTGGTGGGAGGACCGTGCACGAAATCCTGGCGGCGCTTGCCGGCACGTTCGATGCCGACGCGCTGATGCTGGTGCGCCGAAATTGGGCGCAAAGCTTGGACGATGCCGGCTGGCGCAAGGCTTTGCGCGACGGCGTTGTCCCAGGCACCGCCGCCGTTCCCGCCGCGGTCCAGCCGCCGGCCGACCTCGCCGGCCTGCGGCCGCGCGCCGAGCCTGCCAAGGAGGTGGAAATAAGGTTCACGGCCGATCCCTTCCTACGCGACGGCCGCTACGCCAATTCGGCCATGCTGCAGGAACTGCCGCGCCCGCTGACGAAGATCGTGTGGGGCAATGCGGCGCTGGTCTCGCCGGCGACCGCCGCGCGCCTGAAGCTTGAGAACGGTCGGACGGTGAACCTCGCCCGCAACGGCCTCAGCCTCGATGCGCCGGCCTGGATCGTGCCCGGCCATCCGGACGACACGGTGACGCTCTCCTTCGGCTTCGGCCGCAAGGCGCCCGGTGCGGTGGCGCCTCTCGCCATCGGCTATGATGCTTTCCAGCTCAGGACCGTAGACGCGCCCTGGTTCGCTGACGGCGTCGCGCTTTCGCCCCGCGATCAGACGCAGCGCATCGTCACCACCCAACATCACAATGCGATGGAGGGCAGGGCGATCGTGCGTCACGCTTCGCTGGCGGAATTCGCGAAGAATCCGGATTTCGTGCGCGACGGCGTGCCGCCGGCGCCGGCCGAGTCCATTTATCCGGACTGGACTTACCATCAAGAAGCCTGGGCCATGTCGATCGACCTTTCGGCCTGCGTCGGCTGCATGGCTTGCGTCGCAGCCTGCCAAGCCGAGAACAACATAGCCACGGTCGGGCCGGACGAGGTCGCTCGTGGCCACGAAATGCACTGGCTGCGCATCGACCGCTACTATGCAGGGGAGCCGGAGGCGCCGGATACCTATTTCCAGCCGGTGCCCTGCATGCATTGCGAGAAGGCGCCGTGCGAGATCGTCTGTCCAGTCAATGCCACCGTGCACACCCATGATGGGCTGAACGCGCAGGTCTACAACCGCTGCATCGGCACGCGTTATTGCTCGCAGAATTGCCCTTACAAGGTGCGCCGCTTCAATTTCCTTGACTATCGCGAGTTCGACAAGGGGGAGGCCGGCCCCGAGCAGGCGGCGCGCAATCCCGACGTTAGTGTGCGCTCGCGCGGCGTCATGGAAAAATGCACCTACTGTGTACAGCGCATCAGCGAAAAGCGCATCCACGCGCAGATCGAGAACCGCCCGATACGGGACGGTGAGGTGGTGACCGCCTGCCAGCAGTCCTGCCCGACGAGAGCAATCATCTTCGGCGACCGCAATCTCACCGACTCCGAAGTTTCGCGGGAGAAGGCGGCGCCGCAGAGCTACGGGCTTCTGGAAGACCTGAACACGCGTCCGCGCACCACGTATCTGGGCCGGATCAGCAATCCGAATCCCCGCCTCGCCGGCGCCTCCAAAGCGGAGCCGGGCAATGGCTGAAGCGGCCACTCCCGCCCGCTCGGAAAAAAGGCCGCGGCGCCCGCCGGTGCTGGCCGGCCGGCACGATTTTCCCGAAATCAGCGGCCGCATCGCCTCCATCGTGCTCGGTGGCCGCTTGCCGCGCTATTTCTGGGCGGCATTTTTCCTGTGCTTCTTGCTGGTGCTGGTCTTCTTCTATTCGGTCACTTACTTGATCGTAGTCGGCATCGGCGGCATTGGGCTCAGCATCCCAGTCGCCTGGGGCACGATGATCTCCAACTTCGTCTGGTGGATCGGAATCGGCCATGCTGGCACACTGATCTCGGCGGTGCTCCTCCTGCTTCGCCAGCCCTGGCGCGCCTCGATCAACCGCTTTGCCGAGGCGATGACGCTGTTCGCCGTGGCGATGGCCGGACTCTACCCCATCCTGCATCTCGGCCGGCCGTGGTTCTTCTACTGGCTCTTGCCGCTGCCCAACACGCATATGCACTGGCCGCAATGGCGCAGCCCCCTGGTTTGGGATTTCGCGGCGATCGCCACCTACGCCACCGTGTCGCTGCTGTTCTGGTATATGGGCCTGCTGCCCGACCTTGCTGTGCTGCGCGACCGGGCGAAATCGCGCAGCGCGCAGATCTTCTATGGACTTCTGGCAATGGGCTGGCGCGGTTCTGCCTTCCATTGGGCGCGCTACGAGCAGGTTTACTATTTGATGGCGGCGCTGGCGACGCCGCTGGTGGTGTCGGTGCATTCGATCGTGTCGCTCGACTTCACCTTCGCCATTCTGCCCGGTTACCATTCGACGATCTTCCCGCCCTATTTCGTAGCCGGCGCGCTCTATTCCGGCTTCGCCATGGTGCTCACCATCGCGATCCCGCTGCGCTGGGCCTTTTCGGTCCAGGACCTGATTACGCCGAGGCACATGGACAATGCCGGCAGACTGATGCTCGCGTCCGGCATGGTCGTGTTGTACGGCTATGTTACGGAGGCCTTTTTCGCCTGGTACTCTGGCGAGGCTTACGAGCGAACCATGATGGCCGAGCGCGCCTTCGGCCCCTACGCACCGTTCTTCTGGGTGATGCTCGCCTGCAATTGCGGCGTGTTGCAACTTCTCTGGTTCCGCCGCGTGCGGCTCAATATGCCGGCGCTGTTCGCGATAGCGCTCATCATCAATCTCGGCATGTGGATCGAACGCTACGTCATCGTCGTCAGCGGCCCGAGCCGCGATTTCCTGCCGTCCTCCTGGGGCGAGCAGTCGCTGACCTGGCTGGATTTCGGCATATTGTTCGGCTCTATCGGAACCTTCTTCGCGCTGGTTTTCTTGTTCGTCCGCATCCTGCCAGCGATCACCATCTTCGAGGTCGAGGAATTGGCGCAGGAGGGCAGGGGGCAATGAGCCTCTACGGCGTCATCGCTACCTTCGCCGATGCCGACGCCCTGACGGCTGCTGCCCACGACATGCGCGATCGCGGCTACAGCCGCATGGATGCCTTCTCGCCCTATGCGGTGAAGGGGCTGGCCGAGGAGGTACTCGGCATGAGGAAAACGCGCCTGCCCTGGGTGGTGCTGGCCGGCGGCATCCTCGCCGCGCTGTTTGCTTACGGACTGATCCTGTATTCGGTAGAGATCGACTACCCGGTCAATGTCGGCGGACGGCCGCTGCATTCCTGGCCGCCCTTCGTCGTCATCGCCTTCGAGGCCGGCATTCTCGGTGCGGCGACGGCCGGCTTCATCGGTGTGCTCGCCGCCAACCGGCTGCCGCAATATTACCACCCTGTCTTCAATGCGCGGAGCTTCACCTATGCGCAGGGCGGCAAGTTCTACCTGCTGGTCGAGGCGGCCGACCCGAGATTCCGCAAAGCCGTCGTCAAGGGGCAATTGACCAGACTGGGCGCCGAAACGGTCGAGGAGGTGGAGGCGTGAGGCCGGCGTTCGCCCTCGCGCTCGCGGCCGCGCCGGCGCTTGCCGGGTGCCAGCAGCAGATGGCCGACCAGCCGCATTACGAGCCGCTGGAGGCGAGCAGCCAGTTCGCCGACGGCGCCTCGGCGCGCATGCCGGTGTCGGGCACGGTGGCGCGCAACGCCGAGCTTGCACCGGTGCCGGATGCCATCCCGCAACCGGTCACCATGGCGCTGCTGAACCGTGGTCGAGAGCGCTTCGATATCTTCTGTTCGCCCTGTCACGGCCGCACCGGCGACGGCCACGGCATGATCGTTCAGCGCGGCTTTCCGGCCCCGCCGACCTATCATCAGGAGGCGCTGCGCCGCGCGCCCGACCGTCATTTCTACGATGTCATCACCAACGGCTACGGCGCCATGTATTCCTATGCCGCGTGCGTTCCCCCGGCCGACCGCTGGGCGATCGTCGCCTACATCCGCGCGTTGCAGCTTTCCCGTCGCGCCGCCGCGGCCGATTTGCCAGAGCCGCTCCGCACCAAACTCAACGCGGAGGCGACGCAATGAAGATCGGCCTCGACAGGATCGACCGGCCTTTCCGCTGGATGCTTGCCGTAGCTGCCGTCGGGCTGCTGCTGTGTATACTCGGGCTGCTTCTTGGCGCGCAAGCGACGATTTGTGGATGGGTCACGATGGCCCTTTTCCTGCTCGGCCTGTCGCTCGGCGCCATGACGATCATGATGATCCACGGCCTGACCGGCGGCCGCTGGGGCGATGCCGCACTACCGCCGCTGAGAGCCATGGTCGCGACCCTGCCGCTGGCGCTCGTACTACTTCTTCCCGTGCTGGTCCGACCCGACTTCGTCTTCCCCTGGGCTGCCGATCCTGCCGCTCTAACCGAGACGGCGCGCCACAAGCTCGCCTATCTGAATGTGCCCTTCTTCCTCGTCCGCTTTGCAGTGTGCGTCATCGTCTGGTTCGTGCTGGCCTGGTTCCTGCTGGGCCCGACCGCGACCGTTCCCGTCAAGACTGCCCAGCAGCGCCGGGCGAGAAGCATGGGCTGCGCCGCCGGGCTGGTGGTTCACGGCTTTGCCGTTAGCGTCTTTTCCACAGACTGGATGCTGTCGCTCGAGCCTAACTTCTATTCGACCATCTACGGAATGCTGGAAGCCTCAGCCGAGACGATCGGGGCCTATGCGGTGGCCGTGCTGGTGCTAGCCGCGCGACGTTCGATCGAGACCATGCCCGGTGGCGCGGAGCGCGTGGAGCTGAGCGAAGACGTCGCCAATATGCTGTTCGGCCTGATGCTGACCTGGGCCTACCTCGCCTTCATGCAGTGGCTGATCATCTGGGGCGGCGACTTGCCCGTCGAAATCCACTGGTACATGGTGCGCGCTCGGAACGGCTGGCAATTCGTGCTGTGGCTGATTGCCTTGCAGTTCGTGCTGCCTTTCGCGGGCTTCCTCAGCCGCGACCTGAAGCGCAGCCATGCCGGCATCGTCTGGCTGGCCGCCATCACACTGGCCGGACATTTTGCCGATTTGCTGTGGCGCGTCAGGCCGGCCTTCGCCGGCTTTGGTCTGAGCTGGCCGGATCTGGCGGCGCTCGCCGGTGCCGGCGGGCTGTGGACGGCGCTCTTCGTGTTCGCGCTTCGGGAGCCGGAGCGCATCGCCGCCTGGCGCGAGCGGCTGGCGCGCGGGAGGTTCGCCAATGGCTGACGAACCTCGTTATCCCGAAACGCGGGACGTGTCATCGCGCGCGCTGCTGCTGTTCGGTGGCGGGCTGGTGCTATTCCTGGTCCTCACCGTGGTCGTGCTCAGGCTGATCTTCGATACCAATGCTTATTGGCCTCTGCCCGGCGCGGCCTGGCAGGGCAATGAGGCGACGCCGGCCATGCAACGCTTCCCGGCGATCGACCTCGCCGCCTTCCGTGATCGCGAGGACAAGGAACTGGCCAAGCTCGGCTGGGTCGACCGCGCCGCCGGCATCGCCCGCATTCCCATCGGAGATGCGATGGAACTGGTGGCCAGGAACGGCCTGCCGGACTGGTCGCGGCAACTGCCTGCTCGGGTTGGGGAATGCGCTTTTCTCGGCGAAAACGTGCCCCGCGCGCCGCAGGCGGCGCGGTGCCAAGGCCAAGCGGGGCAGGGCGAGGCGAAGCAAGTCCAGCCAATGCAACCGCACGACGGGGTGTCGCCGTCAGGGATTGCATTGCCGCATGGTGGAGCGCAGCCATGATGCGGTGGTTGCTCCTCCGATGGCTATCATGCGAAATTGGTGCCTGCTCTTTTGCGGAAGGTGCACACCCACCCCTAACTTGTCCACACAAGAGGGAGGAGCTAGGGGTGGGAAAGCGCCTGACTGCGGCCCTTGCGCTCTTTTTTGCAGTCCTCACGGCCGCCCAAGCAGTCGAACGCCCCGCCTTTGATCCGAAGATCGGCGCGCAGCTCAGCCTGGACAAACCCTTCCGCGACCAGTCCGGGGCGACGGCCACGCTGGGCGACATCCTCGCCGGCCGGCCGGCGCTGCTCATCTTCGGCTACGACAGATGCCCGAACCTGTGCGGACTTACCCAGCAGGCGGTCGCTTCCGATCTCAACAAGACCGGTCTCGACCCCAGTAACTACCGCGCTTTGTTCGTCTCCATCGACGTGACCGAGACGCAGGAAGACGCTGCCGCCGCTCGCGCCGGGGTCGCTGACGCTACCGACGCGAAGGGCCTCTCTGCCTGGCGCTTCCTCACCAGTCCCGACGGCGCCGCCGCGGCCCTGGCGGCGCAGGCCGGCATTTCGTTCGACACGCGCCCGCGCATCGACCAATTCGTCCATCCGATCGCGGTTCTGGCGCTCACTCCCGGCGGACAAATCGCGCAGGTGCTGCCGGCATTGAGCTTCGAGCCGCGCGACTTGAGGCTGGCGCTGGTCGAGGCGTCGGCCGGCAAGCTTGGGTCCGTCGCCGATCACGTCTTCCTGCTATGCGCCGGCTTCGACACTTCGAAAGGCCAGTATACGCCGGCGATCTGGGCGGCGCTAAAGCTCGGCGCCGTCGCCACGGTGCTGGCGCTCGCCACCGCCGTACTAGCTCTTTCCTGGCGGAGGCGGGCATGAGCTTCAACGTGCCCTTCGTTCCGCAGGAAGCCTCCTCGGCGGCGCCGCAGGTTGACGCGCTGTTTTATGCGCTGCTCGCCTTCAGCCTGGCGCTCGGCCTGCTCCTGACCTGCCTGGTCGTTGGCTACGCGGTCAAATACCGCGCCGGCTCCAGCGCCGATCGCACCGGCGAGCGTATGCGCACCCTGCCGCTGGAGATCACCTGGACCACGGCCAGCCTGCTCATATCGTTCGCCTTTTTCGGCTGGGGGGCGGCGCTCTATGTGCGCGGCGGCCACCCGCCACCCGACGCCATACAGATCGCCGGACTGGGCAAGCAGTGGATGTGGACTTTTCGCCATCCCGGCGGCCAGCGCGAGATTAACGAGTTGCATGTGCCGGTCGGCAAGCCGGTGGTGGTGTCGCTTGCCTCGCAGGACGTCATCCATTCCTTCTTCGTGCCGGCCTTCCGGGTCAAGCAGGACGCGGTGCCCGGTCGCGCCACCCATGTCTGGTTCACCGCCACTAGGCCCGGCCGCTATCATCTCTTCTGCGCCGAATATTGCGGCACCCAACACTCGGAAATGGGCGGCTGGGTCGACGTGATGGCGCCCGAGCAATATGCGGCGTGGCTCTCCGCCCAGGGCGAGAGCGAGTCGCTTGCGCAGGGCGGCGAAAAGCTGTTCCGCGCGCTCGGCTGCTCCGGCTGCCACGGAAACTCCAGCAAGGTGCGCGCGCCCGATCTTGCCGGCGTCTTCGGGCGGCCAGTGGCGCTCTCCGACCGACAGACGGTGGTCGCCGACGAGCGCTACCTGCGCGATTCCATCCTCAATCCCATGAAGGAGGTCGCTGCCGGGTATCAGCCGGTGATGCCCAGTTTCGAGGGGCTGGTAGACGAGGCCGAGCTGCAGATGCTGGTCGCCTACCTGAAATCGCTGTCGCCTAAAGGCGGAGCAGGTGCGGCGGGGCCTGCGGCCCAAGGCGCGGCGCAGCCGGAGGCGGTGCAATGACGAGCGAAGCGATGCAGGCCCAAAGCTATCTGGAGGAGGGCGCCGGACCGGCCGCCTGGCTTCTCACCACAGACCACAAGCGCGTGGCCTGGCTCTATCTAGTGGCGATCACCGGCTTCTTCTTTCTCGGCGGCGCCTTCGCCGTGCTGATGCGCATCGAACTCGCCTCGCCCGCAGGCGACCTCGTCTCCGACGACGTCTATAACCGGCTGTTCTCGCTTCACGGCATCATCATGGTTTGGTTCTTCCTGGTGCCGTCCATCCCCGCCACGCTTGGCAACTTCCTGCTGCCGCTGATGATCGGTGCGCGCGACCTCGCCTTTCCGCGGCTCAACCTGGCGAGCTGGTACGTCTTCATCTTCGGCAGCCTGTTCGCGATGTTTGCGGTGCTTGCCGGCGGCGTCGACACCGGCTGGACCTTCTATACGCCGCTCTCCAGCATCTATTCCGACAGCTACGTCTCGACCGCCGCCTTTGGCGTCTTGATCGTCGGCTTCTCCTCGATCATGACCGGCATCAACTTTATCGTGACCGTGCACAAATTGCGCGCCCCGGGCCTGACCTGGTTCAGGCTGCCCATTTTCGTGTGGACGCTCTACGCCACCGCCCTGGTGATGGTGCTGGCAACTCCGGTGCTGGCCGCCTCGCTGATCCTGATCGTGCTGGAGCGCGTCTTCGGCCTCGGGATCTTCGATCCCGACCTCGGTGGCGACCCGCTGCTGTTCCAGCATCTCTTTTGGTTCTACTCGCACCCTGCGGTCTATATTATGATCCTGCCTGGCATGGGGGTTGTGTCGGAAGTCATCCCCTGCTTTGCCCGCCGACCGCTATTCGGCTACAAGGCGGTGGCACTGTGCAGCATGGCGATCGCCATTTTCGGCTTCCTGGTCTGGGGCCACCACATGTTCGTCTCCGGCCAGTCGGCCTACGCCGGGGTGATCTTTTCCTTCCTTTCCTTCATCGTGGCCATTCCTTCGGCGATCAAGGTGTTCAACTGGGGCCTTACCCTGCGCAAGGGCGAGATCAGTTTCGAGACGCCGATGCTGTTTGCGCTGTTCTTCATTGCGCTGTTCACCTTCGGAGGGCTGGCCGGGCTGTTCGTCGCCTCGCTGGCGGTCGACGTGCACCTCCACGACACCTACTTCGTAATTGCCCATTTTCACTATATCATGGTCGGCGGCATGGTGATGGCCTTCATGGGCGGCATGCATTTCTGGTGGCCGAAGATGACGGGCCGCATGTATTCCGAGACGGCCGGTCGCATTGCGGCCGCCGTTAGTTTCGTCGGCTTCAACCTCACTTTCTTCCCGCAATATGTGCTGGGGTTTCTGGGCATGCCCCGGCGCTACCACACTTATCCGCCGGAGTTCCAGTTCTGGCATGTTCTGTCTTCAGCGGGCGCCGTGGTGCTCGCGATCGGTTATCTGATGCCGCTCTTCTACCTGACCTGGTCGCTATTCCGAGGCCGGCGCGCCCCGGACAATCCGTGGGGCGCCACCGGGCTCGAATGGCAGACAAGCTCGCCGCCGCCGCCGCACAATTTCGCCGAAATGCCGGTGGTGACCAGACCGGCCTACGACTACCCGATGAAAGGGCTTGGAGAAAAGCGCACCGATCCGGCAGCCGGGGTGGTCTTATGAGCGCCTCGACCGAAAGCGTCGCCTTCAAGTCGGGCGAGCGCGAGCGGGCCGCCGATGCCTTCGGTATGTGGGTCTTCATCGGCTCCGAGGCGATGCTGTTCGGCGCCATTTTCCTGATCTTCTTCGTCGCCCGGCTGAGCTACGGCGCCGCCTTCGCCGAAGCCTCCAGGCACTTGTCACTGATGCTGGGAACGATAAACACAGCGGTGCTGATTACCTCCAGCTTCGCCATGGCGCTGGCGCACTTCTTCACCTCCGGTTCGCGCTGGCGGGCAGCCGGCTGGTCGCTGGCCGCGACAGCGGCGCTGGGCGTCGTCTTCCTGATCATCAAGGGCACCGAATACGCGATGGAGTTCCATGAGGGGATTGCGCCGGTGCTGGGCGGGCCCTTCATCTATCGGGGCGCCGACCCGGTGCATGCTGCCTTTTTCTTCAGCCTCTATTTCGCGATGACGGCACTGCATGGCCTGCATCTGTTCTGCGGAATTGTAGTGGTCTGCGGCACGCTGGCGCTGTGGTGGCGAACCGAGGCCTCGAGCCGAGCCCGGCGCGTGCAGGCGGTCGGCCTCTACTGGCATTTTGTCGATATCGTCTGGGTGTTTCTCTTCCCCGTCCTCTACCTGACCAACCGCTGAGCTCCGTCGTGACCGAAACCCGCAAACTCGCCTCGGCCTATGCCGGCCTTCTGGTGCTCCTGGCGCTCACTGTCGGCTCCTCCTTCATCGATCTCGGCGGCTTCAACTCAACCGTCAATCTTGCGATCGCCGCGGCGAAGGCAGTGATTATCGGGATCTCATTCATGCATTTGTCCCGGGGGGCAGTGCTTCCGCAACTCGCGGTCGCTGCTGCAGCACTTTGGCTGCTCATCTTGTTCGGCCTAACGCTGGTGGGCAGTGGATGAAAGTGCGGAGACTGCGATTTTAAAGACGCCAAACAGCCGTGAAGCTTTTCCGATCTTAATCCCATCAGCTCTGACCGATCCAAGCGACGAAGTCGTCCTTCTGCGCCCTTCCATCGAAAGGTGGAATCTGGTGCAGCGGCTAAAAACGGCGACCGAATGATGAGACTGGCCGGATACCTGGATATAATCAGCTGGTTACGGAACCTTGTGTGCAAAAAACGCACAAGAAAGTTCTGCTTCTCTTCTTTTTTGTTCCTACGAGGGAGCCGCCGATAGCCCTTTCGGACGCTCTTCTGCCGACGATATTGACCGCCCCAATGCGAATGTTCGCCGGTGTATTCGTAAACCTCATTGTCCGCAGCGCCGTTCAGTCTGCTTGGGTTTCCTAGAAGCTTTTCGAATTTTCTGTCTTGCGGCTCCCGACGAGATGCGGGCCCTTCTGGAGGAGGTCGGGGTGTCTGGATCCGCTGTGGTGCAACCTTGATCCAAGCATTTATGGGGGTTCGAGTCGTGCCTGGCACTGATCGTTGATACGTCTCTCTCCGGCATGCGGGTCGCCCGCGAATTGGACCGGCTCATCACCGAGCGCGGCCGGCTGAGGATGATCGTCAGCGACAATGGCAGCGAGTTCACCTCGAACGCCATCCTCTCTTGGGCGGATCAGAACCGCGTCGAATGGCATTACACTGCGCCCGGGAAGTCGATGCAGAACGGCTTCATCGAGAGCTTCAACGGCCGACTGCGCGATGAACTGCTCAACGAGACACTGTTTACCTCGCTGGCTCAGGCGCGCGTAGCCATCGCCCTGTGCCCGCCGACTACAGCACCGCCCGGCCGCACTCCCAAATCGCCTGGCAGACACCGGCCGAGTTCGCCAGCACCTTCAATCCGCGGCGGTCGCTCGCGCTGCGCTATGCCAAAGGCTCCGCGCCAGCGCCCGTCGCTTCACTCGCCCAGCAGGGCACAACCCACGCCGGAAACGAACTCAAACTGGATAAAAACTGGGGGCAACGCCACTCGCAATGCGGGGATATGAAGGGCTTGATGATGCTCAAGTGCAGCGCTTCCGCTGCCGCCACAAGGCGCTCAATTTCAGCCTGCGATAGCTTCTGCGAACCTTTTGACCTAGGCATTTGGCGAACTCCGTTTTGAGGGGATCGCTGCAACGAGGATAATAATCCTACATTCCGAAGTGGGTGACCAGAGGGCTCGCTGGGGTCACCTCCCAGGATGACTTGCGCAATTACTAATTTAGTGAAACGTTAAATGCTTCTAGAGAGTAGACGCGAGAGACCCGGTCGGTCCAGTTATGGGGCGGCATTGAGCATAAATGTTTTTTCCGCGATTCCTAATCGGGATGTTCGCCACTTCGACCGTGGCGGCGATCTGGATTCTTCTAGCAACCGGCTCGTTCTGGAAGTCGCTTGCATGGACATTGCTGATCTTGATCATTTTCCAGGTGGGATATCTCGTATTCTCATTCGCGCTTTTCTACCAGTTTGGGACGAAGAGAACCGAAGAAAAACCAAACACTGCCGAGCCTACCCGTCGGACGGTGGTGTCTCATCTGAAGGCGGCCGATGATGGTCCCGGCTAATCCAGTACGGGCACGTAAATTAGTGTTTGGTTGAAAGCGCCGCCACACAGTCTTCCAGGATGGCCAGGCGAAACCGGAGCCACTTTAATTCTTGGCCGACTTGCGCCAGCTTTAACATACCGGCCGAGCTCGCCACTCTTCGCCTCTGCTCCTCTTCCAAAGACGAGATTTTCACGCGCAACTCGAAGGCTTCTGTAGCCTTCGAGTTCCTAACTAACATCCGGGCACGCATATCCAACCCCACGCAGAAGAAACGTCGCCCTGAAATCGCACGGGCTGCGTTAAACTCTGGCGTTCAAATCATCGAGGATTTTAGTGATCACTAAAATAATGATCGATGCACCGAGGTATGTAGATTTCCATTGCATTGTGCGCGCCATCCATGAACTCCGTGGAAAAAACTCACAGTTGGGAAGACGACGAATGAGCGCAGGGGATCGTGCGCAAGGCCCAGCGATGGTTGCGGGCGACCCTTCAACATTGACAAACCGCATTGGTGAACTCGCCGGGCGAGGCCCCCCCAACTACTGCCTCAAGCCCGACGAGCTGCCCGGGATCAGCCGGAAACCGCCTTCGGTGCAAGACGGGTGCCAGCACTTCCGTCCTGAAGTGAGACAAACGGAGACCACCATGCGCGACGCGATCTGACGGAGCGACCAGGCAAGGGCTGGCGCCATGGGCGAAGGGTGCCGGCGAACACGACATCGAGAAAATCTGGTGGATGGCTCGGGTGTTGCATTTACCGAAACTGAACTCGAGCGCTTGGTTCGACGGCAGCGAACTCGACGGCATCGCTCATTGGAGCTTCCGCAGCGAGAAGTGGACCATGAAGGCGAAGCCGGCCGACCGGCAACCGCTGCCCGAGGTCTACGGGCTGGCGCGGGAAGCGCAGAAGCCGGCCGAGGTCGATCTCTTCCGGGCAAGGGCGAATGCGCGCTTCCTGCTGGCCACAGGCGGGCGTCAGCACGCGCAAGGTGCATCGCCGGCGTATGATGGCGGCCGGGGGAAACGCGCTGGTGAGACCTATTTCCCGACAGAACCTATCGCCTTCTCACGCCTTGATATGGCGGATCGACTCCTATCGATCGTACGCCCTCATCTGTTCGGCCGATGTGCCAGCCAAAGTACGGCGTCAAGTTGCACATGTGATCCAGGGTCACCACCGAACAGCCCCTTTTGCCAGTCCCTAAATGGGCTGATCAACAGCCCCAGCGGGCTGATTCCGGTGGGGCAGCCGCCACCTCTAGGAGGGCCATCTCGGCTTACCTCGGAGGCGGGATTTGGTTAGCAGCGCGAGGGGTAAGGCAATGCCGAGCGGGGTTTTAATTCCGGTTACCGTCACAATCGACGGGGTCAAGAAGACATTCCCGTCGCTCACAGATTTGGCACTCCATGTAGGTTCAAATCCGACTGCGCCGGTTGCTTGGCGTAGTCGCAACTCCGACCGACCAATTCAGGACTGGGTGGATAAGCAGCTCATGCGTAAAGTCAGCAGGGCAAACAATGTTGAGTAATCCCTCGCATGGGCGCGCCCGCTGTTCAGCTAAAGACCCTGGCTGTTCTTACGTTAAGTAAGGCAAAGTTGCCGGCGAGGCCCGCCTATTCGGAAACAGGTCCGCCGCTCACGCGATAGGTGATTCTTGGCGCTATGCCGTCCCGCGATGGGTCATATTGGCTGGGACTGAAATCGCTTTGCTGCTGTGGGGTTGGGGCACGGGGAAGCTCTGCGACTCGCCAATGGGACCGCGAGCCTTTTTAGTGTGCTAGCTCTCCTTCGCCACGGTGCTCCATGCAAAATCAGTGCGAAGGCTGACGCATCCTGGCGAAGCCGAAGCCTCCATCTTTGCCGCAGCCGGGGTGCTCGCACGTATGATTGTCGACGCTTCGTCGATCGCGCGGGGCCGCTGTCATGCCTTCGGCAAGCCGGGATGGTCCATCGCTCATGGGGGAAAAGATTCCACAAGCGTCTTGACGCGCAAGGAGTATGTTCCTTTTTTGTTCTGATGGCGCACGATCCCGCACACATGCTTGTGAAGGCCGAGTGCAGCTGCGGCAATGTCCGCTTACGGCGGCGGTGTCGATCCTATGAGGTTGAAGTTGGATAGAAGCGGTGCACCAGCGCCATCGAGCTGGATTTGCCCGATCCGGTCGGGCCGACAAGGGCCACGGTCTCGCCCGGGTTGACTGGAACCGCTGCAGACCGCAGATCAAGATCACGCTTCTCGAGGCCCACCCCGAACACCTGCCGAAGCCTGATAATCCACAAGCCGACGAAGATCGACGGCCAAGATCGTATGGCACACCGAGAGATTCGGATGGAAAATGGCCAGGTCAAAAGGTTCGCAGAAATTCGCAGACTGAAATTGAACGCTTTGTGACAGCAGCGGAAGCGCTGCACTTGAGCATCGTCAAGCCGTTATATATTGCAAGCACTACCGGCTGACGCGCGTCCTGCATGAGGCGCTGTCCAAAGCCGTGCGGGAAGTGACCGGGAAGGAAGTCCCGTTCATCCGGCGGAACACCACAGGACCGGTGAGCCCGCCCCATCTGGACTCCAAGCCTTAGGGGTCGCATTCTCCCACCGGGCGTGGGCATACAGGGGCAGAAGGCTTCCAAGCCTATAAGGCGACGTAGGCGTTCGCTGTTAGAGCAGCGGGCGCTAATCCCTGTCTTGCTTTGCGGCGTTGCCGGGGCAAGCTACCTTATACCGCAGTCCGTACAGCATCCTCTCCCCACAGTGCATCGTCAGGGCGGCGGCATTAGCGCGCCGAGCGGCTGCGCCATCAAGGGCAACATTAGCGTGACAGGCGAGCGAATCTACCACATGCCAGGGCAGCGACATTACACCGAAACGGTCGTCAACTGGCCAAAGGCGAGCGCTGGTTCTGCTCTCAATGGAAGCATGGTGGGCAGGATGGCGGAAGTCGAAGGTATGATGCGGCCTTATACGGCGGAATCGGCAAAAACGTCTGGTTGGGTGACGGCGCGCAGAGAATTTTAGCAATCGGGAACGTACGGCTCCTGCGGGAGTTTCTCGGGTGAAGGGACCTCAGGGAGGTTGCTATGAGAAAACTGTTCCTTGCTTCGGTGATTGCCATCGCCTGCGCCGCAGCCACGGTTGTGCCTGCGGATGCACACTTCGGTTCTGGCATCGGCTTTTTTGGTCCGTTCGGGGGCTTCGGTCCGTTCGGCGGCGGCCCGTTTTACCGCGGTGGCCCCTTCTACGGCGGAGGTCCGTTTTACGACTATGGCGGCCGCTATTACGGCCCCCGCTATCCTGCCTACGTGGCCCGCTACCCGCATCGCTACTATTACCGGCATCGTCACCATTGCCGCGTGAAGTGGGTTAGGCACTGGCACCATCACCACCGGGTGCTGGAACGCGTTCGGGTTTGCCGGTACTGACAAGGCCGGATTGGCCCTCGCGCCCGTCCTTCGCCTTCGCACAGGCGTTAGCTTGCCCCATGCCGGAATGCTTCGACGGGTCGGGCGTGTAGATCAGATCGACATTGCGGCTTTGGCATTCACTGCACATGCGTGGGAGCAGGTCGTCACGCATGGCTGGCGTCTCGGCGCCAAGCGGAGCTGCTCGCAGTCAAATTGGCTTGCGTCATCAACTTATGGGCATACGGAAACTAAATCGCGTTTGCTCCATATCCGACACCACGTCCAAGGTTCCACCATGGGCACGGGCTATTTCTGACGCGATGTAGAGCCCCAATCCCAAGCCTTGTTGGCGACCTTTTGCATCTCCTCGATAGAATGGTTGAAAGAGGCGCTGCAATGCCGCTTGCGGAATAGGCTTGCCGCCATTCGCGACCGAGAGATCGAAAAAGCCTTCACTGAACTTACCGGTCACCTGGATCAGAGTTTCAGGGTCTCCATGGGCAATCGCGTTTCCCATCAGGTTGGAAAACAGCTGCGCAAGCCTCACATGGTCAACTTCGATCATGTCACCATCGAGATTCCACAATACGTCGATCTGACGCTCCGGGTAACTTGATCTAATCTCGTCAAGCACTTGCTGCAATGTAGGCTGGATCGGCTTGCCTCGATCCCTCGTCAATCCCAAGCCGCCTCCCAACCTGCCCCTTGCGAAATCCAGGACGTTGTCGATCAAGCCGCTCATGCGCGCTATGCTCGCCAGCATCAGGCGCAGGACTTTGGCAACTTTTTCGTCACTCGGATCGGTGTTACGGGCGAGCATATGTACCCCAGCGGATATCGACGCTAGTGGATTTCGCAGATCGTGGCCAAGCACCGCGATGAACTGCTCGCGCAACTCCGCTGTTTGTTGCGCAGAATGCAATCCTTGTTCCAGCTGACGTTTAGCCTCGCCCAACTCGCGCTCATAGCGCCGCCGCTGTGTTGCGCGAAACAATGTCACCCGTGTTTCGATCACGTCTCCGGCGGGCGTGCGCTGTTCCAATGAGTTGGCTAGAACCGGCAGGATGTCGCCATCCGCCTTCACGATATCCAACGCGACCTCTTCGAAAAATCCTTGCATCCTCAACAATGGAGCGAAATGTGTCTCGTAGAACATCCTGCCTGCGACATTGAGAATTTCACGGAAGCGTTTGCCGCAGACTGCCTCCTTCGAGAACCCAGTCCATCTTTGGAAAGTGCCGTTCGCGTCCTGGATGCGGCCATCTGCGCCTATGACGAGGTAGCCACACGGCGCGTTCTCGAAAAGATCGAGATATTTGTCGTCCGCCCCCATCGCGAACTCAGACGAAAGCCCGTATCGCCGCCACAACTTCCTGCGGGGCGCTGAGGTTGGGGCAGTGACCGACGGCGTCCAGGTGAATCAGTTTGCTTCCAGCTATGTGAGCACGCACGTATTCACCGACATGATCGCCTGCAATGATGTCGTCCGAGCACTGGAGGACTAGCGTCCGCGCGGTGACTTTCGGCAGGTCGGACCTGTTGTCAGAGGTGAATGTGGCCCGTGCGAATTCGCGGGCTATGTCGGGATCAGTCCGACAAAAACTGTTGGTCAACTCGTCGGCAAGGTCCGGGCGATCCGCGTTGCCCATGATCGCTGGCGCCATCGCAGCCGACCAGCCCATGTGGTTGTCAGCAAGCGATGAAAGCAGACCCTCGACATCCGCCTCTGAAAAGCCCCCGACATAGCCGGCATCGTCAATATATCGAGGAGACGGACCGACCAGAACCAGACTGTCGAACATTTCGGGCACCTTTACAGATGCGAGAACTCCGATCATCGCGCTGACAGAATGCCCGACAAACACTGCTCCCGAAAGCTCTACGGCATTCCCGATTTCGATAAGGTCATCCGCGTAACCGTCCAGGGCCGCGTACTTGGCGCTGTCATAAGCGGCAAGATCGGACCTTCCAGCGCCGACATGGTCGAAGAGCACGGTCCGAAACTGGCGGCGGAATGCTGGCTCGACGAAACGCCACATGTTCTGATCACAGCCAAAGCCGTGCGCGAACACCATACTTTTCGGCCCCGTGCCGTGGAGCCGGACATTGTTGCGTTTCAGAACGTCCACGATTTTCCGTCTCATAACCCCTTACTGCAAAATAGCGGGATCGGAAAAAACTTCAAACGCAAATGAAATGGTTTGGACGCCTGAATCGTATCTTCGTTCAGCACGTTGTGGTTGATGAATAGCTCGATGGTCCAATAGTTTTATGCCGCAGCCCATTTCCGTACTCGTTGTCGAGGCGGCCGGCTGCATCGTGCCGCTCACTCTCGATGAAGCAACGGTTACCGCACTGCGGGCGGGTACCGTGCTAAAGATCTAGGTCAGAAGCACCGACCAGAAGGACGTGGTGCTGTCCGTGTCGCTAAAAGGGCTCGCGCCTGCTCTGGATAGGCTTGGCGTTTTGGCTGGGTCGTAGAAATGGTTGCTATGCTGGCTCCTCCAACCCTGCTTCTCAACGAGTGGATGGAACGCAACAGAGACTGTGATCAGCGGCCGAAGGTCCCGCGCCGACTGATCAGCTTCGCGGCAACTTCGACTTAGTGTTACGGCGCAATCCGGCAATGCGTGCCCGCCAAGTGATAAATCATGCGAATGAAAGCCGCCGGCAACAAACTTGCCGCCGACGCCATGTTCCGCACCCTCTTTTGTCAACGATATTGGTCGTTCCATCGCGGACGTTCGGGGTGCCCGCGTCCGTTTGCCGTCGCGCCACTGCTGAGCAAACTCAAGCGCCGAGATTTCAAAGCGGACACTAAGACCGTCCTCTCACCTGCCGCTCGGGACAGGTTCGGTGCTGGGCCCTTTCGAGGTGAGGAAGAAGATACTGAATTGAGGGCGTTGGTGCTCGGCAGCGCCCATAGGATGAAGCGTGGCGAATATACAGGAATGTTCCGCCTACTAGTGTTGCTCGGTCACCAGAGGGGCGCCGCGATCAGTGAAACGCGGTAAAACCTTGGCGCACGCGAAAATCATTTGAGGTTGGCCCGCGGATGTTCTGGAGTTTCCATGGCGATGCGATTGGCGCGATGTGGTGCATCTCCAAACGCGATGACGTCCTGCCCATATGAGACTTCTCCCATTGCTTTCGTTGCCGCTAAAAACCGAATGACAATAAGATGCGGTCACTGAAGTGGCTCACGGCTAGGGATGCCTGTTTTCGAGGAGGAGGAGTTGAAATGCGGATAAAATCATTGGCAGCCGCTGGCCTGCTGGCGGCTATCGCTTTTGCCGGTACCGTCCCGGCGTATGCTCAGATGAAAGCCAAACAGTTCAATATCCTGATGTTGACCGATCTTTCTTCGGTTTATTCAGAAACATCAGGTCCCGGTGACGTTGAATTCGCCAAGATGGCCGTTGATGACTTCGGTGGAAAGGTCAACGGGGTACCGATCAATGTCATCGTCGTCGACAACAAGCTGGATCCTGCACTCTCGGTCAATAAGGCGCGCGAGATCATAGACTCTCAGGGCGTGAACCTCATTACCGACGTGTCGAGCTCCGCCGCAGCCATTGCCATAGCCAAGCTCGCTAACGAAAGGCACATTCTGACGACCTTTGTTAGCCCGGGAACCATGGCGCTTACGAATGAAGCTTGCGGCAAATACACTTGGCACTATGGATACGATACCTCAGCCATGTCCGCGCCGGTCAAGAAAATGACCCAGGACGGCACCAAAAAATGGTATTTTATCACAGCCGACTTTGCCTTCGGAAAGTCGTTGCTGGCTTCTTTCTCGAGTGCCGTTAATCAAAACGGTGGTGAGGTCGTTGGGGTGGATATGGTGCCGTTCCCGAACGACGATTTCTCAAGCTATCTTCTCAAAGCGCAGGCGGCTGGCGCCGAGGCAATCGGAATCCTTGAATCCGGACAGGATCTGCGCAACGCGGTTAAGCAGGCCCGTGAATTCGGCTTGATGGATGCCGGAATAAAGATTGTTCCCGGACAGTTGAATCTATCTGATGTGAAGGCTCTCGGGCCGGACACGTGGGCCGGCGTAAACGCCGCGCTGATCTGGTATTGGGATCTCGACGACGAAACCCGGAAATTCACAAAGCGTTTCCGCGAGAAGCTCAGCTTCTACCCTGGTGACATACACGCGGGCAACTATTCTGCCGTCTATCAAGTACTGAAGGCCGTCCAAGAAATCGGGACGGACGATCCCGACAAGGTAACGGAAGCCCTAGAAGGTCGGCGTTTCAGCGACATGTTCACCAAGGACGCGCTCATGCGCAAGCGCGACCATCTTGTGGTGAAGCGTACCTTTATTGGCCAGGTCAAACCCGCATCGGAGGTCAAGAACGACAGCGACTTTTTCAACATCGTCGGGTCGGTTCCAGGGGATGAGGCGTACTACCCGGAAGCAGAAAGCACCTGCAAGCACGATTGGTAGCGGAAGAAGCATGCCTACCGCCGCCGGCTGATCGCCGACGGCGAGAGGGGTTCATCCGCAACGCAACCGAGGCCGGCCAATGTCTTACTATGCAATTTTGCTCTTCAACGGACTTGTCACGGGAGGTGTCCTGGCGTTGATGAGTCTCGGCATGAGCATCATCTTCGGCATGATGCGCGTGGTTAATTTCATGCATGGCGCGATGTTCATGCTGGGCGCAATCATCGCGGTGATTCTGGGATCGCATCTCGGTGTTTCGCTTTGGCTGGGCTTTCTCATTTCCGCCGTTCTGGTCGGACTGCTTGGTGTGATTATTGAGCGGCTGCTCATCCGCCGACTTTATGGCTTGGATCTCGCCTACATCCTGATTTTGACCTTCGGCCTCTCGCTGATCATCGAAGACGTTGTTCGAATTTTTTACGGCGTTACGTCGGCGCCATACCTGGTGCCTGACCTTCTCAAGGGTGCCGTCAGCCTCGGCTTCGCCTCATACCCGAAATATCGCCTCTTCGTCGTTGTGGTATCGGTATTTCTATGTCTGGGCACATATTTGGCGCTTGAGCGCACGCGCCTGGGAGCGCTGATCCGGGCGGCATCGGAGCGGCCCGATCTGCTTAAATGTTTCGGCGGCAATGTGCCCCTTCTCGTGTCCGGCACGTTCTTTTTCGCCTCCGCTCTGGCTGGGCTCGCGGGGGCGCTTTCCGCACCGATGCGCAACGTGTCGCCGTTTATGGGAGAGGAAATGATCAATTTCGTCTTCGCCGTGGTCGTCGCCGGCGGCATGGGCTCGATCGCCGGATCGGCAATCATGGGCTTTGCGTCAGGCCTCGTCTCGGCTATCGCGGCCATCTTCTATGCGCCGGCGGCCTCCGCAGTCATATACATTTTGATGCTTGTCGTGCTCCTAATACGCCCGGGCGGGATTTTCCAAGGCATCGATATTTCGCATTTCGCGCTGCATTATACACCGATGACCGAGCGTGCGCGGCGGGTGTTCTTGAGCCGACCCACCGCTCTCATTGCGCTGGCGGCAGCGCTTTTGCTTCCGTGGCTGGTCTATCCAGTCCTTGCGACTGACATTATCCTTTGGGGGCTGTTTGCGGTTGGTTTCGATCTGTTGTTCGCGATCGGCGGACTCCTCTCGTTCGGCCAGGCCGCCTATTGGGGCATGTCGGCCTACGTCACCGGGATCCTGATGGTTAAGTTCGGGGCTCCGATGTTCCTTTCGCTGCTCGCCGGCGTCGCCCTGAGCACCATTGTAAGTCTTCTTTTTGGCTTCATCGTCGCAAGAAAGAAAGGGATCTATTTCTCCATGATCACCTTTGCATTCGCGTCGATCGTCTATTTCGTCGTCAATCAGTTTCCCGACTACACGGGCGGTGAGGACGGGTTGCACGGATTGGTTCGACCAACGCTCCTGGGCTTGGACCTCAAGGACGACCGGATCTTCTATTATGTTTGCCTCGCTGCCGCTGCCTTGGTGATTATCACGACAATTCGACTTCTAAAGTCGCCGTATGGCCTTGCGCTTCTCGGCGCCCGCGAGAACGAGCAGCGCATGATGAGTCTTGGCTACAGCGTCTACGGCTTGCGTGTGAAGGCGTATGTATTTTCGGCAGTGGTGTGCTCGATCGGCGGCGCTCTCTATGCCCTTAACCATCAGTTTGTTACCCTTGAAATGGTCTCATGGCGCGCTTCTGGAGAGCCTATCATGATGACGCTGCTTGGCGGCGCCGGTACCATCTTCGGCCCATTTTTAGGCAGTAGCATCGTTTTGCTCATGCGCAATACGTTGTCGTCAATCACGGACAATGGCAGCCTGTTCCTCGGCCTTCTGTTCGTGGCCGTCGTGCTGTTGTTCCGACGCGGAATACTCGGCGAGATCGTGCATCATTCGGTCGATCGCGCCACGTCGCCCGATATGCCGGCAAAGGGTGAGCTTTTCGCTGCAAACCCGAACCAGATTGCAACAACCGGAGAGGTGGCCGATGCCTGATCCTGGCGCTAGTAACTCCGTCTACGGGGCGGGTTCGACAGACGTGCCGCTCCTTGAACTGCAATCGGTCACAATGAGCTTTGGCGGTTTCACGGCCATCAACAACATTAGCTTGAAGTTCGAGAAAAAGCCGGTTTACGGGATCATCGGACCGAACGGCGCCGGCAAGACCACTCTGTTCAATGTCTTGAGTGGTTTTTATCGGCCCAAGCGTGGTCGTCTGCTGTTTAATGGTGAAGACATGACTTCGCTGCGCACCGAACAGTTTGCCCGGCGCGGGATCGTGCGAAGTTTTCAAATCACCAGCATTTTTCCCAATCTGGCGGTCATGGACAATGTTGTCCTGTCGGTGCAACGGCGAGCGGATGGGGGCGCCAAAGTGCTGGCGAAGTCAGGCTGGCACGAAAACCACAGACCTGAAGCCAACGCTTTGCTGGATCAAGTCGGCATTCCGCCATCTTTGCGCGAGCGGCCGGCCAGTGATCTTTCCTATGGCCGCAAACGGGCCTTGGAACTCGCGATCTCCTTGGCGGCGCACCCGGCGATCCTTCTTCTCGACGAACCGACCGCAGGGATGACGAGTGCGGACGTGTCACGCACAACTGACCTAATCGCCCAATTGTCCCGCGAGCGCACGATCATCGTTGTGGAGCACAATCTTGGAGTCATCGCCGATGTCGCCGACGAAATCATCGTCATGCAGCAGGGTGCTCTGCTCGCTCGCGGGCGCTATGACGACGTACGAACGGACCCTCGCGTAATCGAAGCCTATCTGGGAAAACGCCATTGAGTATGTTGGAGATAAGAAATCTCGATGCCTATTATGGTGAAAGCCATATATTGCAGAGTGTTGGCCTGTCAGTCGACGCAGGCGAGGTCGTGACGCTGGTGGGGCGCAACGGCGCCGGCAAGACCACGCTGCTTAAATCCATCATTGGTGACATACCGCGCCGGACGGGCAGCATCCGTTTTGGCAGCTCGGAAATCATCGACCTTTCGCCCGAGCGCATTTGCAGGATGGGAGTGGGCTTTGCCCCTGAGGACCGCGGCATATTTTCGACATTGAACGTCCATGAAAATCTGACCATCGGTCGGCCGAACAAAACCACAGGATGGCCACTTGAACGGATCTACCAGCATTTCCCCATTCTCAAGGCGCGGCGCCTGCAAAAAGCAGCGTCTCTGTCTGGCGGAGAGAAGCAGATGCTGGCGATCGCGCGTCCGCTCTATATGGGAGCGTCGTTCCTCCTGCTTGATGAGCCAACCGAGGGCTTGGCTCCTGTAGTTGTCGATGCAATCGGCGCGATCATTAATGATATCAAGTCGACCGGTCTGACAATTCTATTGGTCGAACAGAATCTTCAGTTTGCGGCTGAGGTTACGGACAGATACTACATGATCGAGAACGGGAAGATCGTAAAGGAATTGACGAATCTCCACATGGCTGCGGAGGAACAAAGTCTACTCGACTATCTTGGTGTCTGACAATTCTCCGTACTTCTCGTTGCGTGTAGGAAGGCGTGCCGGGATCGGAGCCTTCATGACCGACCGTTTTTGGCGTCGGCTTGGGAATGCCGACCAACACCTGACAGGGCTGGGAGGCAGAACTGTCCAGCCGCTCCGCTGATTTTGAAGATGCGGCGGGCAAACTGGACCAGGGCGTGATCCGCATCGTCGTTCGCGACGGAGCCATGTCGAAATGAGCCTTCAAGGCGTGTGGGCTAACTCCTAGATTGCAGGCGGCCTGATACCTCTGAGGATTTCGCCGATGACGAGCGCCTGGTGTCCAGTCGCATGCGCCGTTCAGCGAGTGTCCTCGGCAGATGCAATCAGGCGGCGCCGCGAAGAGGTCACCATGGCGAAGACGCTGTATGAAAAAATCTGGGATGCCCATGTCGTCAAGCCGCTGGGCGACAACAGGGCCATTCTCTTTGTCGACCGACATCTGGTTCATGAAGGTGTCGCGACTTACGCATTTTCGGGGCTAAGTGCGCGCGGGCGCAAGGTGCACCGTCCCGATCTGACGATCGGCGTGGCCGACCACGTCGTTCCCACGACGCCCCGCGTCAACGGGATCGCCTATGAGGACGAGGACGCACGCAAGATGGTCCAGGACATTGAGGCCTACTGCGGGCAGGCCGGTATCGACGTCTATTCGGTCGGCAACCGCCGGCAGGGTATCGTCCACGTGATCGGGCCTGAACTCGGCTTTGTGCTGCCCGGCGCTCTGGTGGTGTGCGGCGACAGCCACACCTCCACCCATGGCGCATTCGGGGCACTCGCCTTTGGCATCGGTATCTCCGAGGTCGAGCACGTGCTGGCGACGCAGACCATCGTGCAGCGCAAGTCCAAGTCGATGCGTGTCAACGTGAAGGGCGAACTGCCCTCCGGCGCAACGGCGAAAGACCTAATCCTTTCGATTCTGCATAGGATTGGCGTGGCAGGTGGTACCGGCCACGTCATCGAATACCAGGGAGAGGCGGTTCGGGCGCTGACCATGGAACAGCGCATGACGCTGTGCAACATGTCGATCGAGGGCGGCGCGCGCGCCGGCATGGTGGCGCCCGACGAGAAGACCATCGCCTATCTGGAAGGACGCAAATACTCGCCGAAGGACGAAATGTGGGGCCGGGCAGTGGATTCGTGGCGCTCGCTGAAGTCAGATCCGGATGCGTTCTTCGACGCGGATGTCGAAATCGCCGGATCCGACGTAGTGCCCTTCGTCACCTGGGGCACCAATCCCGGCCAATCGCTGCCGATCGTAGGCAGGGTGCCAAACCCTTCGTCCTGCGACAACGAGAGCGAGCGCACCAGTATCCAAGGCGCACTCGACTACATGGGCCTGCAGCCCGGACAGGCGCTGACCGACATCCACGTTGATCACGTCTTCATCGGCTCGTGCACCAATGGCCGCATCGAGGACTTGCGGGCCGCGGCCGTAGTGGTGCGGGGGCGCAAGGTCGCCGACGGTACGACTGCCTGGATTGTGCCTGGTTCGGGGCCGGTCAAGGACCAGGCTGAGCAGGAGGGACTCGACCAGATCTTCATCGAGGCCGGATTCGACTGGCGTGAGCCTGGCTGCTCGATGTGCCTGGCGATGAATGGCGAGCGGCTGAAACCTGGCGAACGATGCGCATCGACATCGAACCGGAATTTCGAAGGGCGACAGGGGCGCGGTGCGCGTACGCATCTGATGAGCCCCGCCATGGCCGCGGCAGCGGCGATCACCGGCCATTTGACAGACGTGCGCGAACTGATCTGAGGCGAATATGGAACCGATCTCCGGACACAGCGGCATCGCCGCGCCCTTTCCGATGTCCGACATCAACACAGACCTGATCTATCCCCAGCAGTTCCTGCGCAAGCCGGATCGCAACGCGATGGCACCGTTCCTGTTTCATAGCCTGCGCTACAGACCAGACGGCACACCAGATCCGGACTTTATCCTCAACAAGCAGCCCTATGACGAGGCGACGATCATCATCGCGGGGCGTAATTTCGGCTCCGGTTCGTCGCGCGAGCACGCGCCCTGGGCACTGAAATCATTTGGCATACGCTGCCTGATCTCCTCCATGTTCGCCGATATTTTCAAGGCGAACTGCATCAACAACGGCATCATTCCTGCGACCGTCAGTGAGGACGTGCTAGCAGAGTGCCTGCGCGCGGCGGCGAATCCGCAGGAAGCGCGCTTCACGGTGGACCTGGAAAGGCGCGAGCTCAGCCACCTGCGGCTTGGCACAGTGCCGTTCTTGATTGTCGATTCAGACCGGGAGCGACTGCTGAAGGGCAATGATTTCATCGACGACACTCTGGCGGAACTGCCGGCGATCAAAGATCATGAGAAAGCGTCGGCGCAAGCGACGCCATGGCTCAGTATCGGGGCTGTCACCGACTGACATGAAAGGGCCAAATGGCGTTATTGTCGGCTGCGCTTTGAGACCACGCAGTCGCGGATGCACCGTTCTCTACGCCGCTAGCAGCGATCGTGTTCGCTGCTGTTTGAGCCACAACCGCTACAGAAAGCAACGCTATCGGGACACAGCTAGGGTCATCCATGGCTCGAACGACTTGCCTCGGTTATACGCCAAAACTCCATAGGGTCGCTCTCGCTCCGCGGCCTGACACCCGCTCGACGAGCACCGAACACCGTGAAGGAAGCGCCGCTTCTATTCCCGCAATCAGGCTTATGGCTGAAGGCGTGCCATCTCAAAAATGTCGTCGCAGACAATGTAGTTGTTACCCTGCATCCGCCCGACGACGCGCATCTTCGCCGTATCGACATGGAAGCGTTCCGGATTGATGAGCAGGTCGTTGCGGATATGCATGACTTGCACATGGCCGAGGATAAGCGAACGGTTTGACCCCAGCTCGACGATTTGCATCAGCTTGCACTCGAAGGACACCGGACTTTCTGCGATGCGCGGCGCGCCGATCGAAAGCGAGGCCTGCGAGCTCAGGCCGGAGACGGTGAACTCGTCGACGGCCGGGCCGTATTCAGTGGCCGTGACGTTCATCGCCTTCAGCTGATCCTCGTCGACTAGGTTGACGACGAACTCGCCGGTGGCGCGGATGTTACGGCCTGTGTCCTTCCGGTCGCCGGGACTGCGGTCGTTGATCGAGAATCCGACAACCGGCGGATCCTCGCCGAAAACATTGAAGAAGGAGAACGGCGCGGCGTTGCGTTGACCGGCTTCGCTGATGGTGGAAACCCAGGCTATTGGGCGGGGCGTGATGGTGGAGGACAGGAGCTTGTATCGCTCAATGGGCTTGAGGTCGGAAAAATTGAAGTGCATGCCTGCTCCGGCGAGTCTAGAAATGTCAGATGCCAACATTGATGGGCGATAGGAAGGCCCCTAATCGGGATGGCGACCGGAAATCGTCGAGCTTCGAGGATTTGAATCGCTGCCACCCACGTCAAAGGCGTCGGGTCGACGGTCATGGAGCATCCGATCGCTACGCCCGAATGCATTCCTGGCGCTGTTCGCCAAGACCCTCGATGCCCAAGGTAATGACATCGCCAGCCTTGAGAAAAATATTCGGCTTCTGACCGAGGCCGACGCCGGGCGGAGTGCCAGTGGAAATGATATCGCCGGGGCGCAGGCTCATGAACTGCGACAGATAGGATACCAAGTGCCTCACGCCGTAGACCATGGTCGCTGTCGAGCCGTTCTGGAAGGCTTTGCCATTGACCTCAAGATGCATCTTCAGCGCCTGTGGATCGCACACCTCGTCCGCGGTGACCAGCCAGGGGCCGAGCGGGCCGAAGGTGTCGGCCGACTTGCCCTTGGTCCACTGACCTTGTCGTTCGGCCTGGAAGGAGCGCTCGGATAAGTCGTTGACGACACAATAGCCAGCGACATGGTCCATCGCCTCGTCCTCCGAGACATATTTCGCGGTCTTGCCGATAACGACGCCGAGTTCGACCTCCCAGTCGGTCTTTTCGGAACCGCGTGGGATCTCGACCCGGTCGTATGGGCCGGTGATCGCCGAAGTTGCCTTCATGAAGATAATCGGCTCGGACGGCACCGTGGCGCCGGTTTCCTCGGCATGGTCAGAATAATTCAGCCCGATGCAGATGAATTTTCCGGTCCCGGCGACGCAAGGGCCGATGCGTGGATTACCGTCGACGACCGGGAGACTGGCGATATCGATCGCACGGAGCGCGTCGAGACCAATGGGACACAGCGTCCCGCCGGCAATATCGCAGACATGGCCAGACAGGTTACGAATGAGGCCCTCTCGGTCGAGAATGCCAGGCTTTTCCTCACCCGGCTCGCCATAGCGCAGCAATTTCATCGCGTGTCGTACTCCTTTTGCGCCCACTGGGATTTCAGTCGAGCGTCAGACCTGGATTGAAGACGCCCACGCGGGAGACGGACTCTCCTTTCTAGGAACTTGCGACGCATCGGACCGATCAGCAGACGGCCTGCCTGCTGGATCCGGCGACGAGAACCGCTACAACGGCGTCACCCATCTCGCTGGTGGAGACCCTGCGACAGCCGGGCCGCATAATGTCGGCGGTTCGGTAGCCGGCGGCAAGCACCGAACGGACCGCAGCCTCGACCCGCGCGGCCTCATTTTCCAGCGAGAAAGAATAGCGCAGCATCAGCGCTACCGACAAAATCGCTGCCAGCGGATTGGCAATATTGCGGCCCGCAATGTCGGGTGCGGTGCCGTGGACAGGTTCGTAGAGCCCCTTGTTTCCGACACCCAACGAGGCCGACGGCAGCATGCCGATTGAACCGGCAAGCATCGCCGCGGCATCGGAGAGGATGTCACCGAAGACATTTCCGGTGACGATGACGTCAAACTGCCTGGGATTGCGGATCAGCGCCATGGAGGCTGCATCGACATAGAGATGGGTCAGTTCCACATCCGTATAGTCCTTGCCGACGCGGGTCACCACCTCGCGCCACAACATCATTGTCTCCAGCACGTTCGACTTGTCGACAGAGCACAGCTTCCTGCCGCGTTTTTGCGCCGCCTTGAAGCCTACATGGGCGATACGGTCTATCTCGCTCTCGGTGTAGCGCATTGTGTTGATGCCTTCGCGCTCCCCGGCCGCGTTGACAGAGATGCCGCGGGGCTCGCCGAAATACAGGTCACCATTCAACTCCCGCAGGATCAGCATATCGACGCCTTCGACCACCTCCGGCTTCAGCGTCGAGGCGTCGAGCAATTCGGGATAGAGCAGGACCGGACGAAAATTGGCATAGAGCGACAGCGCCCGGCGAAGCCGCAACAACCCGTTTCCAGCGCCTTCGGATGGTGGGCGGTGCTCGTCGGCGGGCACACCGGTACCGCCAAGCAGGATAGCGTCAACCGCACGGCAGAGTTCAAGCGTTTTCGCCGGCAACGCATCGCCGACGGTCTGAATGCCTTCGTCGCCGATGATGGCTTCGGTCATCTCGAAGGCGAGTCCAGCGCCGGCAAGTGAGCGCAACACTTTGACCGCCTCAGCGGTCACCTCCTTGCCGATGCCGTCGCCGGGAAGTACCGCGATTTTCACGTCCTATTCCTCCAGATGGATTTCACAGGAGCGCAAACCACCACGGCGCGCGCCCTTTCGGGTGTCTTATAGGAGTGTCGCGTGCATCCTCGAAGTCGTCCTTCGGAAACAGCCCATCGCCATAGGCGAACGCGCCCCGGCGGTCGCGGGCGGACCGCGCCGACGAGGACGGCCGGCGAAATCAAGCGGCCTTATCGGGTTTCGCTGTTGGTGAGATGGTTGAGCAGCAGCCGCACGGGCGGCGGCATGGTCTGGCTTGCCTGCACGCAAAGGTTCCACTGGCGCTCGGCCCAGGGTTCGTCAAGGACGATGGCGACGGTGTTGCCGCTGGTCACATAGCGCTCGGCGCATTTCTCCGGGACCAGGCCGATCCCCAGTCCGGCTTCAACCATGCTGAATACGGTCTCGAAACCGTTCACGCGGACTGGCATCCGCAACGAGCGGGCGAGGTCGGAAGCAGCGCGTAGCACAAGCGAGTCGAGGAAGGATCCCTTCATCGGCCCGATTAGATCGAAATCGGTGAACTCAGCAAACTTGACGATCGTGCGGTCCGCCAGCGGGTGGTCCTTGTGAACGAGTGCGACAATGCGGTCGACACGGTACGGGATGATCTTCAAGCCTTGGCGCGGCACAACGCCGCCGAAGACGCCGATATCGGCGGCGTTCTCCGCCACCGCCTCGAGCGCCTCCTGGCTTGTTCCTTCCTGCAGGTCAATGCGCACGGCGTCGTGTAGGGCGAGGAACTCGCGCAGGTCACGCGGCAGGTGTTGGATGATGGTGGAAACACTGGCATAGACGCGGACGTGGCCACGCACGCCGCTGGCATGATTGGACAGCTCGGATTCCATCTGGCGCAGGTCGCGCATGACCACGCGGGCGTGGTACAGCAGGGAATTGGCGGCTGCGGTGAGTTCCAACCCCTTGGAACCACGCAAGAACAGCGGTGTCTTGAGCCGGGCCTCGAGATCGGAAATGCGCTTGCTGATTGCAGATGCAGCTATGTGCTCGCGGTCAGCGGCCTTGGCAATGCTTTGCTCCTCACAGACTGCGACGAACAATTCCAATGACAACAGGTCAAAACGCATTCGTCGCAAAGCTCCATGCTGGATTGGCCGACCACTGTCCACGATCCTGGTGCCAAGGAAGGGATCGACAATCGCGAATGTTCAGCTGCGCCGGGGTCATCGCGGATCACGACGCACCCGTTCCCAATCAAGTCTTCGCGCTGCCCATCATGTCTCCAATAAGGTCGTATTCCGGTTTGGCAGAAAACACAAAATGAAATTGCTCACGTCCGGCGTAGCCGGGGCGCCAGCGGAAAGTCAGGAACCGTCTATACATGAATGAATATGATCTCGCAGGCCGAACCGCAGTCATCACGGGAGGCGCTCAAGGAATCGGGTTTGCCGTCGTCAAGCGTATGCTCGAATCAGGTGCGAGTGTCTCCATCTGGGACCGCGACGAGATGGTGCTCGGTGTCTGCGCCGAGAAGGTCGGAGCCTCAGACCGCGTCCAGTGCCTGACAGCCGATATCGGCGTGCTCGCCTCAGTTGAGGCTGCGACAAAGGCAACTGTCGAGCGCTACGGCAAGGTCGACATCCTAGTTAATAACGCCGCCTTGGTTGGCCCTAATATGCCAACTTGGGAGTATCCGCCGGAAGCCTTCGCAGAGGTGGTTCAGGTCGGACTCAATGGCACCTTCCACTGCTGCCGAACGATCGTGCCCCACATGATGGAGAAGGGTTACGGACGCATCGTCAACATCAGCTCTGTCGCCGGCAAGGAAGGCAATCCCAATGCGGTCGCCTATTCGTCAATGAAAGCCGGCGTGATCGCGCTAACCAAGTCGCTTGGTAAGGAGTTGGCCGATCGCAACGTCGCCGTCAACTGCGTGACGCCGGCCGTCGCCAAGACACCGGGCGCGATGGCCCAGGCGCCCGAACATATAGCCTATATCCTTGGCAAGATCCCACGCGGGCGCATGCTCGAACTGGAGGAGGCAGCGTCCATGATCTGCTGGCTGGCCACGCAGGAGAATTCCTTCACCACCGGAGCGGTCTTCGACCTGTCGGGCGGACGTGCGACCTACTAACAGGAATGATTGAAGAGGAGATTCCCATGCCTTCATATGTCTTCGAGAACGCGCGCGTGCTTGATGGTTCCTCGGACGACGGGGAGTATGACCGTCATGTACGGGTGTCGGAAGGCATGATTGACGAAGTTTCCGACAAGCCGATTAAGGACGTCAACGCGATCATGATCGACCTGAAGGGCAAGACGCTGATGCCCGGCTTAATCGATTGCCACGTCCACGTTTATTCGGCCGCTGAAGATCCGTCCGCCAGCTCACGTATGCCCAACGAACTGGTGGCGCTGCACGCGGCCAAGATCGTCAAGGGCATGCTGTTGCGCGGCTTCACGACAGTCCGCGACGTCGGTGGGGCGACGCTGGGCTTCAAATACGCGCTTGAAAGCGGTCTGATCGACGGACCCAGGTTGACCATGTGCGGCAAGGCTTTTGTCCAGTCCGGCGGCCATACCGATCCGCGCGAGCGCGGCGACCTGATCTCGGCTGAAACCTTCAACAATCAACTCGGCAACGTGTCGAAGATCGTCGACGGCGTTGATGAGTGTCGCCGCGCGACGCGCGAGGAGATACGCAAAGGCGCTCAGTTCATCAAGGTGATGGCCGGCGGCGGCGCGGCGCAGCTGCGGATGCCACGCTCATGGAATGCCTATTCGATGGATGAGCTTCGCGCCTTCCAGGAAGAAGCGGAGAACGCCCAGACATACGTTTGCGTGCACGCACATTCGGACGAGTCAATCGCGCGGGCGCTGGCCTGCGGGATCAAGTCGATCGAGCACTGTACGCTGATCACTCCCGCAACGGCGGCGATCATGGCCGAGAAGGGCGCTTATTCAACGCCGACAATCAGCGCATACGAGGGACAAATCATCGAGGCTGAAAGGCTCGGACTCGACGCTGCCGCCGTTGAGCGCCTGCAGTGGGTGCGTGATCGTGGCCCGGAATCGCTGGAGATCATGCACGACGCCGGTGTAAAGATTTGCCATGGTTCGGATCATCTAGGCTTTCTACATCCACACCAGAACCTGGAATTCAATATCCGCGCCGAGGCGCTGCCGCCCATCGAGGTCATCCGATCGACCACCATCAACGCGGCCGAACTGTGCTTGATGGCTGGCAAGATCGGCACCATCGCCGCAGGGGCCTATGCTGACATGATTGTGATAGACGGCGATCCACTGAAGGACATCTCGCTGCTCGGCGACGAAGGCAAATCCTTCCAGGCGATCATGAAGGGTGGGGTTTTCTATAAGAACGAACTTTCCCACTAATGGTGGACGGATTCGGCAAGATGGAGGCTGTGGCGAGGGCGACGGGCGCGAAAATTCCGCTCCGTCTTTTCGTATAGTCGGGCGACGCGGACATGCGGCCCGCGCGCGATCTGAAGAGACAGCACACTGTACGTTGGCAATCCGGCGCGCGCCGGCAACTGTTGCAGGCGCCGCTGGACGCAGCCGGTGTGGCCTTCGGTCGGTTATGGCAGCGCCTCCCAATTCAGCCGTGAATACAAGCGGCTATTCGGTGCCTCACCGGTGCAAGATGCCAATTGCGGGGCCTGGTCGGTCAGGAATCGGTGGTCCGTCATGGAAAAATGAACGAACGAGAAGTCGGCTAGGGGAATTCCAAGGAGTGGTCTTCACAGCTCTAGCCTACCGTGAGACCCTTTGGCGTGCGAACTGTATTGGCGGTAACCGGGTGAATGCAACACTGGAAGGAACTGGCGGAGCCATAGCCGACGGTTTCAGCAACCTCCTTCACGCCGCCATCCCCGCGCCGCAGCATGTCCCTGGCGAGGGCCATCCGCCACATAGCAGGTACTCCATCGGCTGGACGCCGACCTCCCTGCGGAACCTGTCGAAGAACACCGAGCGCGACATGGAGGCCTCCTTCGCCAGTCGCTCCACCGTCCATTCATGGCGCGGGTCGCCGTGAATGCAGTGTATTGCGCTCCCTAGCTAGGGCGTCAGCCAATCCACGGAGAAGGCTCCCGGCGGGGCGGCGTTGTCCGCCGCCGCCCGCTGCGCCTCGATGAGCCGTACAGCAAGCAGGCGCCCGAGGACCATCTCGCGGGCAGGCCTCTCGTCCTGAGCTTCATTCCTGACGAGCTGTACCAACGTAGCGATCCTCTTCAGCCAGCGGACGTGGATGAGCTCCGGCAGAAGCGACAGTAGCAGCCCGGCATCCGGCGAGCCGAAGGCGAAGCGGCCAGCTAGCATGCGTAAGTTCGTTGGCCTGCCGGATCGCCGTGCCCCGTCTCGTCCTCCACGATCGTATGCACCGACTGGCTCCTTGGGCCGCCATCAAGGCTCGACATTGTAAAGTCGCGTGCCGCCGGGACGAGGAAAAAGTCGTTCTCCTTTAGCTCGATCGTTGGCCGCCCTTCCAAAGACAGGCGCACGGCTCCCTCCAGGATCACGCAGAACAAGGGTTCGTTCGTCATCGATACGTCGATCCGCCACGAAGGGAGCCGTCGCTGGATTGCATGGATTGAGTCGTTTGGCTAACGCTGCTGATCGAGCGAGTGTGTTGTTGGCCCTTTCTCGCCAAGCTTTGGTTAACCTCCTACCGCCGATAGAAAGGCCGTCGCAATAGGGGCGTCTTTCATCCGTTCAGTCAGTTGGCGGAAGTTCGCGGGCCAAAATGAGTGTCCGGCCCAGTCCACTCCCACACGCTCTTAATCCTCGAACAACTCCATCCAAGCAAAGGAATCGGTAGCAGGGCGATATTCGGCGCCGAATGCGCCATCATAGCCGGCGTCAGCGATTGCACGCAGGAGCCAGCCATAGTCCACCTCGCCGTGATCGGGCTCGCCACGATCCGGCACGGCGGCAAATTGGATATGGCCGATCCTGTCGGCAAATCGCCTCACCGAGTTGAGCAAGTCACCCTGAATGATCTGCATGTGGTAGCAGTCGAACATGACCTTTACGGCGCCTTGTGTCGCATCGATCACACGCAGTGCGGTGGGGAGGTCGGAAAGAAAATAGCCTGGCGCATCGCGCGGGTTCAACGGCTCGATCAGCACCCCGATGTTGTGCTGCGCGGCGCTCTTCGATGCGTACCGCAAGTTGCCTTCGAAGGTCGCGAAGGCCTCGTCACCGGTTGCCTTGCCTGCCATCACATGGATGTTGCGACAGCGCGTGGCTGCTGCCCATTGAACCGCCTGGTCAATCGCCGCGCGAGCTTCCGTTTCCCGACCCGGCAGCGCAGCGAGGCCATTGTCACCCGCTCCAACGTCGCCTCTGGCCGTGTTGATGCCAAGAAGCGGAAGGCCAGTTTCGATGAGCGTCTGCGCGATCACCGATGCATCGGTGTCGTATGGCCAATGCATCTCAACGGCGGCAAAACCGAGCCGTTTTGCCGCACGGATCGCGTCTGGAAGCGCGAGGTCACGAAAAAGAAATCCCAGATTGGCCGAAAGCTGCATCAGTCGTCCCACTCCACGTCAAAATATTCCACCAACTCACGAATTTGCGGCGCTGCGAGGATTTTAGGCCGCAAGCCGCGGGTGAGAAGCGTGAGTTTGGCCGTTTCCTCAAGCTCTTCCATCGCGTAGGCGGCGGCTTCGAGATCCTTGCCGGCCACCACGGGGCCGTGGTGGGCCAGCAACACTGCCGACCGTTTTCCAGCGAGTCCGCGCACGGCGTCTCCCATCGACGGATCGCCAGGCCGGATGTAGGGCAGCAGTTTCACCTTGCCCAGCCGCATGACCGAATAGGCCGTCAATGGCTTGAAGACGCTGTCCGGATCGATGCCGGGCAGAAGCGAAACCGCGACCGAATGGGTTGAATGAAGATGGACGACCGCTCCAGCGCGCGCACCGCGCGTCTCGTAGAACGCCGAATGCAGCGGCATTTCCTTCGTCGGCTTGTCGCCGTCCACGAACCGCCCCTCCGCGTCAAACAACGATAGGCGGGCGGGATCGAGCGTGCCAAAGGACGATCCCGTCGGCGAGACGAGAAGCCGACCGTCGCCGAGGCGAGCGGAGATGTTCCCCGAGCTTCCGGCAGTAAGGCCGCGCGTGAACATGGACGCGGCAACGCTGCAAATTTGCTCCCTGAGCCTTGTTTCATCGTTCATCGGACAACGTCTCCAGCAAGGACGCCGGCTGCCTTTTTGAAGAAGTCAGCCGCGCCGAAATTGCCCGACTTCAGTGCGAGCACCATTTCCAGCCCACCGGCCTTCAACGCTGGAACGCCGGGGTCGATCTCCGGTCCGATCTCGAACGACGAAATCTCGAGCGCCGATACGACGGCCCCCGATGTCTCGCCGCCCGCCGTGACCAGCCGGCGGACGCCATGCGCCAGAAGCTGGCGCGCCAATTCGCCGAAAAAACCTTCGACCGCCGTTGCGACGCGCTCCTTCCCGTGGTGCTTCTGCGCGGCTGCGACGGCTTCGGGCTCAGCCGACGAAAACACGAGCGGCAAGCCATGCTGCTGCTGGCCGATAACCCATTCGGCATATTCGACAGGATTGGCCGCGCGGTCCATGACAGCGTCCACCTCCACGACGCGCGTTGGATGGCTTTTCCGGTGCTCGGCGATCTGGCGTCGGCTCATGGCAGAGCACGAGCCGCAAAGCACGGCTGCCGGCCCCTGTTTTCCCATCCAATCCATGGCCGCCCTGCCAATCAGCCCGGCCCGACGAAAGTTGGTCGGAAGTCCAAGGGCAATGCCCGAACCGCCGCTGAGCAGGACATCCGATTCGGCAGCCTCGCCAATGGCGATAAGGTCCTTGTCCAAAATGGCGTCGACGACGATGTAGCGAGAGCCGCTCGCAGCAGCAGCCTCTAGAGCATCCCTGATCGGGATGCTTCCTCCCGCCACGACGTCGTAGGGGACATGGCCGATCCCGCGCCCGGTCTGTCGTGCAAGCCAACGTCTCAGATCGGGATCTGTCATTGGCGTAAGCGGATGTTTCTCCATGCCGGATTCGCTCAACAGACGATCGTTAACGAAAAGATGCCCCTGGTAGATCGACCGGCCAGTCGCGGGAAACGCCGGACAGACGATCGCGCGTGCCGCCCCCACGGCGTCGCCAAGAGCGTCTAGCACCGGCCCGATATTGCCTTCGGGGGTCGAATCGAATGTCGAGCAGTACTTGAACAGATACTGGCGGCAGCCCTGGCGTCTAAGCCACTCTAGCGCCGCAAGCGACTGCTTCACCGCCTCGCTGGCGGGTATCGTTCTGGTCTTCAGGGCAACGACGCCCGCGTCAACCGAGCGGTCGGAGTCGATTTTGGGAACGCCATTGTACTGGACGGTGCGCATACCCCCCTTGGCGAGCGTGTTGGCCAAGTCGGACGACCCGGTGAAATCATCGCCTATGCAGCCGAGAAGCATCAGATCTCTCACTTTCAACTTCCATGGAAACGCTAGTGACTCTGCCTTGGCGGTTAAGGGATGGCCTTCGGGGCGTCATCCGCCAGGTAAACCGCTATCAGTTCATCCACCGTGCTTTCGGCCACGAAGCCCAGATTGTTGGCTAGCGTGGGCGAGAAGGATTTTGGCCAACCCGCAATGATGGCCTTAATCGCCTCGTCCGGCTTGCGGTCTATCAAAGCCTCGGCTTCGGCGCCTGCCACGCGGCGGAGCGCGGCAATTTGGTCGGAGACTGTGGCCGCGACCCCAGGCATGTTCAGCGTGCGCCGGGCGCCCAGCGCGGACGTATCGAGCATCGCGGCATGGATGAGGAGAGCTACCGCCGTGCGCGGACTAGCCAGCCAATGCTTGACCGTCTCCTCCACCGGCAGGACGGAGCGTTGGCCGGCGAGTGGCTCGCGCAGGATTCCGGAGAAGAATCCCGAGGCCGCCGCGTTGGGAGCGCCAGGCCGAATAACGATCGTAGGCAGCCGTATCCCAATTCCGTCAAGGAAGCCGCGTCGCGAATAGTCTGCGAGCAACAGCTCGGATATCGCCTTCTGGGTGCCGTAGCTGGTTAGCGGGGCAAGAATGTAATCGTCGGGAATAGGGTCTGGTAAAGGCGCGCCATATACTGCGACCGACGAGGTGAACACCAGCCGGGGGAGATACTTCTTACGCGCCCCTTCCAGTCGGATCGCCTCGAAAAGAGCACGCGTGCCGTCCACATTGATCAGGTACCCCTTCTCGAAATCGCGTTCCGCTTCGCCGGACACGATGGCTGCGAGATGGAAAATCACATCGGCGCGGCGCGCGGCTAGCTCCTCGGCTGCACCGGAGACGGCAATATCAGCGGCAATGGCTTCGATGGAATATAAGGCACCGGTTGGCACTGGGGGCTTCGTCAAGTCTGCCAACGTCATCCGCTCGATCTTCTTATCCCCGAGCGACCCGGTCCGGGAAAGCTCCGCCGCGAGTTTGCGGCCGATCATTCCACCAGCGCCAATGATGAGTATATGCATGGATGCTCCGTTCTCTTCAGGGCCTGTCTCGGGATGCTGCATCATACTGGCCTGAAGGCACGCACCACCGCGTAGCTTTCGAGCGACAGCGTCTGTGCTTCGACAGGCGTCAGGCGGTCGAGCAGATCCGGTTGACGGGATGCCGCAACGAAAGATGAGGCATCAAGAATTGCAGCGGTCGTGAAGCCTTCGGGGAGGCGGACTTCCAGCGTGTTGGGCGAGGGATTGCAGAGCCATAGCTCGGTGCCTTTTTCCGTAACCGCCGCGATCCCTCGCACCGCCCCGGCGGCGGACGATCGCAGCGGACGGATCGGACGGCCTTTGAGTTTCGCCAGGCCTCGCACGATGTGCCAAACAGGATACAGTTCGCCCTTGCCCTCGAACCAGGACTGCGGAAACGGCGTCGGCACGGAGAGAACGCCGAACGGGCCGACCGCGCCGCCGAGCGCGACGGCCTCCGCGCCGCCTTCCGCGAAGGCAGCGAAATAGCCGAGATTCCAGGCTGCGCCCATGATGCCCCTCTGGCGCGGATCATTGAAATTGACCGCCTGCCGGATGTTCGTGGGATTGGCGACGGGCGCTTCGCCATAGGGATTGTCACGCAACCCGATCGCGGACGGCCCAACGGAATACGGCAGCCCCCTGGCGATGGCTGGCACGGTCCTGACGATATGCGGTAAACATTCGAGCGTCTCCATCAAGGATCGGTCGTCACCAGCATGGAAGATCGCTGCCGTCGTAAATGTCACGAGGTCTATCGTCTCGGTCGGGGGACGTTTACGGTTGAGCTCAGTGAAGAAGCTGAACATCCCGCCGCCGATGCGGGACCCAGGGAAGGCGGTGCGCGTGGCGGCATAGAGTTTCGCCGGGGCAGGCGCAGCCGGCCAGACGCTGCCGGGCAGCGTGCATTTGAGGTCGGGCGCCGGCGACACCAAAACTGTCGCGAAACGACGATCGAGTTTCGCGACAAGCTTGCCGAGGAAGTCGATTTCCGCCGCGGCTCCGGCATCGTTGACGTGCTCGACGACGGCTTCGAGCCAAGGTTGCGCGCCTAATGCGGCGGCGACCTCCACATGCCTCGCCAGCGATTCGGCATCATGGCCGCGCCGTGGATCGTGATGGCAGATAACATGGGCGACGCCGAGCTGGTGCAGCGTCTCGACATGCCGCAATGCAGCCGAAGCATCCTCGGGCTGGAGCCCAATGCCGAGAGGGGGCATCGTGCCCTCCGCCTCGCCAAGCGTCAGGACGGCTGCGCCCCCAGCCCAACGCGACGGAGCCCTCGGAAAGCCCTTGACGGTCAGGGTGATCTTCTGTTGGACGACCTCGCCTGGCTCGATCCTGTATGGCCAGGGCAAGGCGAGGGGACGAACATAGGTTTTGTAGGAGGCGTCGGTCCAGTTCCGCTGGTCTTCCATCTCGAAGGCGTCGCCCTCCATCAGGCAGGTGACCTCCAGCCCGCCGGGAGTACGGTGCGCTATTTCACGAAGATCCATCATCGGCTGTACAGGATCGATCTCTACGGGAAAGCGTGTCTCGACCCTTTCGCCGCTTGTATGCGTGATCGTGGCCGGCGCGCCGCTCACGCCCTCAATAGGATGCAGGACGACAAACCCGGTTCGATTCGTCAGAAGCCCGGTCGGCGTCTTCCCGCGAGCCGAATAGGTCAGCACGCCGGCTGCGGACCCTTCGATGACGACTTCGTAGCCAAAGGTCTCGCCATTGCCGGCTACTCCTGCGCGGTAGCTGATCCAAAATCGATCGCCATCTTGCTGGACGATCAGATCCGCAATTTTCGGAATCAGCGTCGCCCAGTCCTTGTCGCGCACGACGAAGGAGATTGCGCGGATCGCCTCTTCGCCATGCATACGGACGTCGCGTAGGTTGGCGCCGTCAAAAAGTACGCTGAGCGGACCGGCATTCAGCACGCGCTCCTCTGCCGGGGGCTCCTCGGTACCGTAAAGCCGGACCGTGCGGGAGGGATCGGAATGTGTCATCGGCGTGCTCCCGATCTCAGACGCGGCGCGATTTCCAGGTGATGAGGCGCTCGGCCAGCAGGGCGAGGATGATGATGGCGCCGATAGCAGTCCCCTGCCAGAACGGCGAGACGCCGAGCAAGTTCAGTCCATTGCGAATCATCACCATGATCAGAACCCCCATCAGCGTGCCGAATATGGTGCCTCGTCCACCGTAGAGGCTCGCGCCACCGATGACCACGGCCGCTATGGCGTCGAGTTCAAGCTGGTTTCCGCCGATCGGGTCGGCCGACATGATCTGTGCCAGCGAAAAGGTCATCGCTGTCGCCGAAAGGGCCCCGCAGGCTACATAGGGGAAGATCGAGTAGAAGAGGGTGTTGAGGCCGGCGGCCCGGGCGGCTTCGAGATTCGAGCCGACAGCGTAGATCGTGCGCCCGCCCTTCGAATATGTCAGCCACGCCCAGGTGGCGACGTAGAGCGCGATGAGGAAGATGACGTTGGTGGGGATGCCGAGCAGGGTCGTGTAGACGATGTTCTGCAGCCCCATCGGCAGTCCCGAAATCGAGCGCTGCCCCGACACGATGTAGGCAAGACTGCGCCCCATCGCCATGACGCCGAGCGTCACCACGAAGGGCGCCAAGCCGAACACCGCGATGAGAACGCCGGAGAAAAGCCCGATCAGTGCGCCGCAGCCGACGGCGAGCGCTATCGCTAAGGGAATGGGAAATTCCTTCAGAAGCAGGGCGAGAACAATGCCGGTCAGGCCGGCAACCGAACCGACGGAAAGGTCGATGCCTCCGGTGAGAATCACCAGGGTCATGCCGACGGCAACAATGCCCAGCACCACCGACTGGTCGAGGATGTTGAACACGTTACGTTCGGTGAAGAAGTAGGGCGAGATGAACGACAGGATCACCGCAAGCACCACGGCAAGGCCGAGCATTCGGAACTCAAGGGTGCTGGTGAATCTAGGCATGGCAAAGGATCGGGAGGGCGCATTCATGCGTCGATCTCTTCGTTTTGAGGTGTATCGAACAACCCGGCCATGCGGGCCGACAGCGTCTCAGCTTTCGGCAGCTTGGATCCCGGCGGTAGGGTGAGGCCGATCCAGCCTAGATCGTGGCCCCTGCGGTTGGAGAGTGGCGCAAGCACAGTAGACCGGCCGTCGTTCTCAGTCACGATGCCGGGCTGGCGCCCTTCAAGAGCGAGGGGGATCGCCGTCTGGTGCGCCAGGTAGACATGGCCGGCCGCGAGTCCCATTGGTGTACTACGTGCACTGTCGGCGATGGCGAGGCAGACGAACCGGTCGTCGTCGATCAGTCCCCAGAATGCCGTGCCGCCGTAGCTGGCGACAAGATCCCGCAGGAATGCAGCATTGCGCTCTGCTGAACTTCGCGGCGCAGCGAGCAATGTCAGGCTCTCTTCGCTCAGGAGCGAAGCCGGCAGGTCGGCGATGGTATAGCCGTCACTCACCACGACGACCCGCTCGCAAACTCCCAGGAGCTCCCCAAAGTCCGAGGAGATCACCACCACGGCAATCCCCTTTTCGGCGACTTCGCGCAGCAGCTCGTAGATCGCCTGGCGTGTCCCGATATCGACGCCCTTCGTTGGTTCATCCAGAATGAGCACTTCGGGCTCGATCAGCAGCCAGCGCGCGATGATGACCTTCTGTTGCATGCCGCCGGAGAAGTGCAGGAGGTTTGCTTCCATCCGGTCGGTGGGAAGGCCGAGACGGAAAATAAGCTCGCGGGCTTGTTTTCGACGCGCTGAGTGGCCGCGGCCAAATCCCCTGTGCTTGCCCATCTGGGCGAGGAAAAGGTTCTCGCCGACCGTCATATCAGGCACGATATTCTGGGCGCGCCGGTCCTCGGCGACCATGCCTAGGCCAGCGCGAATTGCCGCGATGGGGCTATTGGGAGGAATCTCCTTGCCGCCGACGAGGATGCGCCCCCCGTTGCGATGGCGTAGCCCGAATATCGCTTCGGCGCTCTCCGTGCGCCCAGCTCCGACAAGGCCGCCGAGGCCGAGAATTTCGCCCTTGCGCACCATGAACGAGACGTTACGCACCATCGGCGAAGCGCTGAGCCCGGTCACCTCGAGAGCCACCGGCTGCTCGTTCGAGGCCGCAGGCGATGATGCCTTGCGATACACATTGCCGATGTCGCGTCCCACCATGTGGCGGATGACGTCAGCCTGGGTGAGACCGGCCGTCGGCAGGCCTTCCGCCACGGTCTTGCCCTCGCGCAGGATCGTGACGCGATCGGTGATTGCGAACACTTCCTCAAGCCGATGGGAGACGAAAGCGAGTGCCTTGCCACTATTTTTCAGCCGCGTCATGATGTCGAACAGCCGGTCAACCTCGATCGGCGACAGCGAGGCGGTCGGCTCGTCGAAGATGACGAGATCGGCGTTTAAGGCCAGCGCCTTCGCTATTTCGACGAGTTGCCGTTGCGCCGCCGAGAGCCGCCGCACCTCGATGTCGAGTGGCAGCATGTGGTCGTGACCGAGTTCCGACAGGAGGGCCTGCGCCTTGTGCCGCAATTGGCTGAAAGACAGGCGTCCGGGCATCGCATAGCTGGGCAAGAAGATGTTCTCCAGCACGCTCATGTCGGGCGCCAGGCTGGTTTCCTGTGCGACGAGCGCTATGCCGGAGCGCAGCGCATCACGCGCGGAGCCCGCAATCAAAGGAGCGCCCTTAAACAATATCTCGCCCGACGAAGGCCGCAAGTGGCCGCAAACGATCCGCGACAGCGTCGACTTGCCCGCACCGTTTGCGCCAATCAATCCACAGATCTCGTGCCGGCAGAGCGCTATCGATGCGTTGCTGAGCGCGTAGGCGGTCCCAAACAGGCGGGTGATGCCACGAGCCACGAGAAGTGGCTCGCTAGCCTTACTGCTCTCTACCATCCGCGGGTACACTCCCAGAGAACATGATTGAACTGTGCGGCGAGGGCGCGTCCCCCGAACAGTATAAGTCGGCTAAACTCTCGATTACATCTCGTTGGCGAAGACCGTTTCCTTGATGGTTGGAAGCTCCTGTTCGATGTTCTTGCTGGTCACGATCTTGATCGGTACGAGGATCTTCTTTTCTGGAGTTTTGCCGCCGAGATGGTCGACCATCGCGCGCCCCGATTCTTGGCCCATCAGATACGGCTGCTGCATGCCAGAAACCACCAGTTCGCCCGACTGGAGCAGTGGTACGAATTCCGGCACCCCGTCGAAACCGGCAACCAGTACGTCACCGGTGAGGCGTGCCGCCTTGATCGCCTGCAAGGCGCCGAGCGTCGGGCCGTCGGTCTGAACGAACAGCCCCTTCATGTCCGGATGCGCGGTTGTCATATCCTGCGTGAACTTGAAGGTTTCGTCAGCGGTGTAGGTCTGCATCTGCTGCAGCCCGGCTTCCTTGGTGATGCCAGCCGCTGTCATCGCGTCCTTGAAGCCCTTCGTCCGCGCCTGACCGTTGAGACGGGCCTGGCTGATGCCGACGATTCCCACGCTGCCATCTTGCTTGCCTGCGGCTTTCATCGCCTCGGCCAGCGCTTTGCCGACGCCGTTTGCGCCCTGATAATTGTCAGAGATGATGAAGGACACATAGTCACCGCTGTCGGTACCGATGTCGGCGATGACCACGGGGATATTTGCTTGCTTGGCGAGATCGAGCACGGCCGGCGCGGTTGAGCTGTCGGTTGGAGAAATAATTATGCCAGCCACGCCGCGAGCGATCGCGTCCTTGGCATTTTTAAGCTGCGTCTGGGCGTTGTTGCCGGAATCCAGAGCCTGATAGGTATATCCACCCTTCGTCGCGACATTCTCGATGCCCTTGGAGAGGTATCGCCAGAAGGCAAGGTCAAGGCCTGGGGTCAAATAAACCAACTCTTTGGACTGGGCGAAAGCGGTGGTCATCGAGCCGGCAATGCCGGTGAGCGTGACAATGCCCGCTAGGGCTGCGGTGGCAAAAAGGCGTCTGGTCAGCATTGTAAATCCTCCCTGTTGTGCTGCATGGTCGTTCGGCAATACCGTCCTCATCGCTTCCGGGCGGACTTCGTCAGAAGCTGCCTGGTCGTGGTGTAGATGCGTGTTTCATGGACAGCGAACGCTCTTGCCGCCGCGTCAGGATCGCGCGCCTCGAGCCCCGCAAAAATGGCGCGGTGATCGGCTATGCTCGTCGCGATGCTCGTTGGCTGAGCAACCGCGCGCCGTCGATGGTCGAGAAGGTAGGAATAGAGATCCGAGGCAATATCCGCCAAAGCGCCATTGCCGCCAGCTCGATAGATGGTCGTGTGAAACTCGCGATCGCAAATGAGGAAGCGGACAGGATCATCGATTGCCGCCTCCTGCGCTTCGATCGATCTGGCCAGAGTCTCCAGCGTCGCCGCTTCGACCCGGTCAGCGGCGGCCCGCGCCACCTGCTCTTCAATCAGCAGCCGAGCCTCATGGACATCGTCGAGACTGTATCCGGAGATATCGCGATAGCGAGCCGATTGAACTGCGAGTTCCCCGACTTCTGTAGAGGCGACTACGGTCCGAGTCCCCTGCGTAACGGAAAGGATGCCCTTCGTCGAAAGGATCAGGATCGCACCGCGCACCGTCTCTCGGCTGACGGACAAAGCGGCCGCAAGCTCACGCTCGCTTGGAAGTGGATCGCCCACGTCAAGCACACCAGTCGCAATGAATGTGGCGATCTTCTGGACGACGAAGTCCTTCATCGACCGCTTCGGCACCCCGCTCAGCGCGCCGTTGTCGTCGGTTAGGATTGCTCGTAGATCCATCCGTCCTTGCACCCTAACAGGTCTTGTGGTCCGGTATGTGTACCAGTAGGCCTGCTTCAGCTATACGTCAATAGCGGAGACGCGGCGTCAAATCCCGGTTGACAACGAATATCGCTCTGTGGAACGGTGAGAACGTTCTCAGAGAACGTTCTCACCGCTTGCGGCCTAACCTTGGGAGGAGGCATGAGCACCGACGAGACGCGGCTAGCCGTCCGCATCGCCAGCATTGCGAAGTCCTACGGGCCTACCGTCGCGCTCGATTCCGTTTCCATCGACCTGCGTCCGGGAGAAGTCCATGCGCTGCTGGGCGAGAACGGCGCCGGCAAGTCGACCTTGGTGAAGATTCTCAGCGGCGTGGTGAAGCTCGACAGCGGGTCGATGTCGGTTTTCGGCAAGCCCTATACGCCGCACGGCATCGTCGATGCACGGGCGCAGGGCGTGGCTACGGCTTTCCAGGAACTCAGCCTGCTGCCCAATCTCAGCATCGCGCAGAACCTGATGCTGCCGAAAATGCCCAGAGGCATGCTCGGCCTCGCTTCACACAGCGCGGCCATGGCCTGCGCCGGCAAGACCCTGCAGGACTACGGTCTCGCGCATTTCGATCCGGACGCGTCGGTCGGTGTGCTCTCATTGTCGGATCGTCAGCGGCTCGAAATCGTCCGTGCCTTCAGCCATGCGTCGAAACTGCTGATCCTGGACGAGCCGACGGCAGCGCTGGCCGACGTCGAATGGCTGTTCGATCTCGTGCGCCGGCAAAAGACTCTGCAGACCGCCATCCTCTACATTTCCCATCGCCTCGGCGAAGTGCGTACTTTGTGCTCACGCGCCACCATCCTGCGCAACGGCCGCAGCATCGGCACCGTCGAGCTTTCGGGCGCCTCGGATGACAACATCTTCGAGATGATGGTGGGCCGCAGCGCGCGTCAAACGATCAACGCGTTGCCGGCAGCCGGTGACGGCGCGCCCATCGCGCTCGGCATCAAGAGCCTCTCGGGCGGCATCCTGAACGATGTATCGTTCAATGTCAGGCGCGGCGAGATCGTCGGCATTGCCGCGCTCGAAGGGCAGGGCCAGCGCGACCTGTTCAGGACGCTGATCGGTCTTGGCAAGGCGAAGGGCGGAAGCATCGAAATCGACGGCGTGGGCGCACAGATCGGCAGCCCGAGCGCCGCGCTCCAGTGTGGTAACGGCCTTGCCTACCTGCCTGAGGATCGCAAGTCGGAGGGCATCCTCGCCGGCCTTACCACCGCCAGCAACATGGTGCTGCCGATCATCTCCCGCATCGCGCAGGGCGGCATCGTCTGGCCGGCCGTCGAGCGCCGCGCCGCGCAAGAAACAGCCAAGGCGGTCGACCTGCAGGAGCGCTACCTGCATTTCAAGATCGAGGAGCTTTCCGGCGGCAACCAGCAAAAGGCCCTTCTGGCGCGCGTCATCATGACCGGCGCGCGCACTTTGCTGCTCTTCGATCCGACGCGCGGGGTCGATGTCGGAACCAAACAGTCGATCTACGAGGCGATCCGCAAGTTCACCGCCGATGGTGGTTCGGTGCTGTTTTATTCGTCCGAACTGCCGGAACTGGTCCACCTCGCGCATCGTTGCATTGTGCTCTATGGCGGCCGCATCTTCGCCGAATACCAGGGCGAGGCTATCGACGAGCAGGCCATTGTCGGCGCGCTGATCGGCCATGCCCGGGGCACGATGAAGGGGGTGGCCGCATGAGCGCGATCTCGGCAAGTCCCGCGCCGCGCCGCTCGGTTTTCCGGCGCGCCGTCGTCAGCGGCACCGGCATCGTCGCACTGATCTACATTCTGCTCTACGCGCTCTATGCGTTCTGGCAGCCCGATGCGCTGTCGGTCTATACGTTCACCGACCTCGTCAACAATTCGACGCCGCTGGCACTAGCGGCTGCGGGCGAGACGCTGGTCGTCATCAGCCGCGGCTTTGACTTGTCCGTCGCCGGCGTCGTCTCGCTGACCAACGTGCTGATGGCCGTCTATCCGCTCGATGGCCCCGGTGGAGCTTTGGTCAGCCTGCTGATGTGCTGCGCGATCGGAGCCTTCGTCGGCTTGATCAACGGCATTCTGGTTGCCAGGATCGGACTCCAGACCATCGCGGCGACACTCGGCACGATGATCATTTGCCAGGGACTGGCGCTCGTCATTCTCGACGCGCCCGGCGGCATGATCGCCGACTTCGTCAGCTACACCCTGACCGACACGCTTTTCGGCGCCGTTCCGACTGCCGGCCTGTTCCTGGTTGCCGTCGTCTTGCTGTGGCTGGCCTTCCGGCGAACCAACACCGGCATCGGCCTTTATGCGATTGGCGCCGACGAACAGTCGGCCCGCTTCTCCGGCGTGGCTGTCTCAGGCGTCCGCATCACCGCCTTCATCGGTGCGGGCATGCTCTACGGTGTCGCCGGCTTCATGCTGAGCGCTCAGACCGCGACCGGCAATCCGACGGCGGGCACGCCATTCCTGATGCTTACCTTTGCCGCTGTGGCGCTCGGCGGCACCCCGCTCAGCGGTGGCCGCGGCAGCCTCGTCGGATCGATCCTCGGTGCCGGCACGCTCATGCTTTTGCAGAAAGTGCTGTTCTCGGGCGGGGTCTCGTCTTTCTACACCGGTGTCTTCCAAGGCTTGGTACTGGTGCTTGCGATCGTTTTCGGCAACGCGGTGGCGCGTCTGCTCAAGAAGGACGAAGTCCAGTGAACGCGCATAAGGACGTAGCGATGCCTTTCGATGCCTCTTCCGACCAGCGCGGCAGGCAGAAACTCGACCGGGAAACGGTGAACACGCTTGTCGTGTTCGGGCTGAGCATCGTGCTCGTGTTGTGCTCGCGCTTCATCAGCCCGGCGCTCGGCTCCTGGAGCCAGGTGCTCACGGTGCTGATCCTTGCGTCCTTCCTGATCATCCTTTCCTTCGGGCAAGGGCTTGTCATCCTGGTCGGCGGACTGGATCTGTCGATCCCTGCCCTCATCACGCTCGGCGGCGTCCTGACGACGACCTGGATCGGCACGGGCAACGCCGGCATCTGGTACATGCTGCCGGCCATTCTGGTCATCTGCGCGCTCGTCGGCGCGGTGAGCGGCATCGGCATCGTCTGGCTGAAGGTGCCGCCATTCATTATGACGATGGCGACGTCGATCTTCGTCGCTTCGGTGGCGCTTGGCTATACCAGCGGCACGCCGCGCGGCGGCTCGCCATCGGCGCTGCTGTGGCTGATGAAGGAGTGGTTCCTCGGCGTGCCGGTGATCATCTACTTCACACTCGCCTTTATCCTGTTCGGCTGGCTCCTGCAGAATTTCACAGCGCTCGGACGCCGGCTCCGTGCGCTCGGCACCAACAGGGACGCCGCGCTCATCGCTGGCGTCAACGTCAACCGGCTCGAACTCGTGCCCTATGCAATGAGTGCCGCCTGCGCCGGTTTCGTCGGCATGATGCTCGTCGGCTATTCGAACGGCGCGACACTCAGAATGGGCGACAGCTATATGCTGCCCTCGATCGCCGCCGTCGTGATCGGCGGCTCCTCGATTCTCGGCGGCAGCGGGACCTTCATCGGCACGGTCGGCGGCGCAATCCTTCTAACCACGCTCGGCACGATGATCTCCGCCATTGGACTCAGCGAGGGATGGCGCACCGTCATCGAGGGCGGGATCATCGTTGGCGCGCTGCTGGTGCTGCGGGGCGAGTTCCTGACCCACATCGGCAATCGGATGCTGACGCGCAGGAAATGACCATGCCCCTGCTTGCAATGTTTCTTTCGATTGTGAGAACGTTCTCACAAGCTCTGGCCCGGCACGCAAGGGCCAAATTCCAAAGGGAGGTTGATGCAAATGAAGCTATTAAAAACACTAGGTCTGGCCGCGTCGCTGACGCTTGCCACAGCTGTGAGCGTCGGGACGGTCGTCGACCAGGCCGACGCGCAGGACAAGAAGCTCAAGGTTTATCTGTCGCTGAGCTATAGCGGCAACTCGTGGCAGTCGGAGGCCGCGAACATTGTCAAGGCGCTGGCGCAGACGCCGCCCTACGACAAGACGGTGGAACTGAAGGAGGTGATTTCCGGCACCGATCCGCAGGCGCAGATCTCGGCCTATGAAAGCATGATCCAGGATGGCGCCGACGGCATCATCAGCTTCCCGATCTCGTCGACGGCGTTGAACCGCACCATACATCGCGGCTGCCAGAAAGGCGTGCTGTTCTTCATGTACGACGCCACGGTAACCGAGCCCTGCGCCTACAACGTCAGCTACATCACCGCCGGCTTTGGCGAGAACACCGCCCAGGCGCTGGTCAATATCCTTGGTGGCAAGGGCAATATCTTCCTCAGCCGCGGCGTTCCGGGCAACTCGGTCGACAAACGCCACACCGACGGCGCAATGCACATCTTCAGCCAGTATCCCGGCATCAAGGTGGTCGCCGAATACTATTCCTACTGGGATGACCGCACCACGCAGCAGGAGACGGCCAAGGCGCTCGCCGCACATCCGGACGTCGACGGCATCTGGGCCCAGGCTGGCGAATACGGCGCGATCCAGGCGCAGCTTGACAAGGGCAACAAGCTCGTGCCGATGACCGGCGAGAACTCTGACGGCTTCCGCCTCGGCCTGGCCGATCCGAAGATGCAGGGCATGGGGCTCAAGGGCGTCTCGGCCGGCTCGCCGCCTGCCACCTCCGGCTACGCCTTCAAGCTGATGATGGAGATCCTCACCAAGAAGCGCGACCTGAAGCCGATGAACGTCGAGTACCCGCTGCCGTGGGTGCCGGCCGATCAGGTCAAGCCCTGCAAGGGCGACACCTTCGCCGACGGCTGCAACGTCTTTCCGTCAGACAAGGTGCCGTCGTCCTTCGTCACCGAGGTCTTCAATCCCGAGCTGCTGCCGGAACTGTCGCTGCAGTCGGCGTTGGAGGGCAAGCCAACACCGGGAGCGACCATCCAGCCGCTGCCGGCGGATGTAAAGAAGGCGCCCGACGCGCCCGGCATCAACTGCTCGTCCTGCAAGGCTGCGGCCGACGAATACAAGCTGACCAAGATCGAGGCGACAGTGAAGCGTTGACGATCAGCAATGCGATAGATGGACGGCGTCGTGCCGTCCATCCGACTCAAGACAAGGATGAGAACATGCCGACCTTTCTGAAGCGGGGCAGGGATCCCGAGGCTGTTGCCCAGGGCGACGCGGCCGTGCGAACGACCGTCGAAACGGTCCTCGCCGATATCGAAAAACGCGGCGACGACGCCGTCCGGGAACTGTCGGAGCGTTTCGACAAATGGTCGCCGCCGAGCTTCCGGCTGAGCGACAGCGATATAGAGCAGGCCATGTCCGAAGTCTCGGCAAGAGATCTTGAGGACATCCGCTTCGCCCAGGTGCAGGTCCGCAATTTCGCGGAAAAGCAGCGCGCCTGCCTGCAGGACCTCGAGGTGGAAACGCTGCCAGGTGTCGTCCTTGGCCACAAGAACATCCCCGTTGAGACGGTTGGCTGCTACGTGCCGGGCGGCAAATATCCAATGGTCGCTTCCGCGCATATGAGCGTGGTCACAGCGAAGGTCGCCGGCGTGAAGAAGATCGTCGCATGCGCGCCACCGTTCCAGGGCGGGCCACACCCGGCCATCGTCGCTGCCATGCACTTGGGCGGCGCCGACGAGATCTACGTTTTGGGCGGTATCCAGGCCGTCGGCGCCATGGCGCTCGGAACCGAGACCATCGGACGCGTCGACATGCTTGTCGGTCCCGGCAACGCCTTCGTTGCTGAAGCCAAGCGCCAGCTCTACGGCCGCATCGGCATCGATCTGTTCGCCGGCCCGACCGAGACGCTGGTGATCGCTGACGACAGCGTCGACGGGGAGATTTGCGCGACCGACCTGCTTGGCCAGGCCGAACATGGTCCCACAAGCCCGGCGGTGCTTCTGACCAATTCGCTAAAGCTGGCGCGCGACACCATGGCGGAGATCGAACGTCAGTTGAAAATCCTGCCGACGGCCGAAATCGCTGCCAGGGCATGGGCCGACTACGGCGAGGTGATCGTATGCGATTCCTACGAGGAAATGGTTGTGGAAGCCGACCGGATCGCCTCCGAGCACGTGCAGGTGATGACGCGCGATCCGGACTACTTTCTCGACAACATGCGCAATTACGGCGCACTGTTCCTGGGTCCACGCACCAACGTTGCCTATGGCGACAAGGTCATCGGCACCAATCATACGCTGCCGACCAAGAAGGCGGCCCGCTACACCGGCGGTTTGTGGGTTGGCAAGTTCATCAAGACCTGCACCTATCAGCGCGTCCTGACCGACGAAGCGAGCGCTATGATCGGCGAGTACTGTTCGCGCCTGTGCGTCCTGGAAGGATTCTACGGACATGCCGAGCAGGCCAACATCCGGGTTCGCCGCTACGGAGGTCGCAACGAGGCCTAAGGCTGCGCGCCAACGGAGTTTTCATGTCGGTCATCGCCCGTAACAAAAGCAGCAAGCCACGCCTGACCGTAAAGGATCTGGCGCGCGACCTCGGCATGTCTGTCGCGACCGTGTCCAGGGCCTTTCACGCCGACGCCGTGATCGCCAAGGAAACGCGGGACGTGGTGCTGAACCGGGCGCGGGAGATCGGCTATTCGCCGAATCCCTTCGCTCGCAGCCTCATCACCAAGAAGACGCGCATCGTCGGCGTGGTCGTCGCCGACATCACGAACCCGTTCTATCCGGAAGTGCTGACCCGGCTCACCACCGAACTGCGCGCCATCGACATGAATGTGATGCTGGTCGCTGCCGACCAGTCTGGCGAGGTCGACCAGGCACTGCGCCTTCTCCTCAACTACCAGCCCGACCTCGCCATCATCCTCGCGGCGACCTTGTCTTCGGAAGCCGCGCAGGAGTGCCGCAAGGCCGGCACGCCGGTGATTTTCTTCAACCGACTGTCGGCCGACGACCACGCTTTCGGCATCTCCTGCGATAACATACTTGGCGGTCGCCGCATTGCCGACTATCTGGCCGATACGGGCCACCGGCGCCTGGCCTACATCGCCGCACTGGCGGATGCCTCGACCAATGTCGCCCGTCACCGCGGCTTTAGCGAACGCGCGGTCGAGCGCGGCCTTGCAGAGCCTGCCGTCATCGATGCGGGGCAATTCAGCTATCACGCTGGCTATCAGGCCGCCCACAAGCTGCATGATCTCGAAAAGATGCCCGACGGCGTGTTCTGCGCCAACGACATTCTCGCCATCGGCTTCCTCGACGGTGTGCGGGAACTGGGGCTTAGCGTGCCGGACGACATCTCGATCGTCGGCTTCGACGATATCGAAATGGCGCACTGGCCCTCGCACGGTCTGACGACCGTCAAGCAGCCCATCGAAAAGATGCTGGAGGCGACGGTCTCGCTGGCCAAGGAATTGGGCACGAATGCTGGCCGGGAGCCGGTCGTGCAGATGATTGCGCCCGGCCCCGTGATCGAGCGGGCGACGACACGCAGGAGGGACCATGACTGATCCATCCGCGAAGCGATTCTTCGAACGCGCGCTCTCCGTTCACCGCTATGACTGCGAGCTGGTTGCAGCGCCGCAGCCGTCGTCCGCTGAAAGTGGGGAATCCCAGCCGCTCATCGATAAGGATGGGGCGACCGACGAGGCTGTCGTCCGCTATGTCGTTGCCACCCGTCCCATCTATGACGGTCTGCGCCGACTGATCGGGCAGGTCGCGGGCTTGCTGGTTCTGGCCGAAGCTGGCGGTCGCCGCGATGTGCTCGACCTGCCGGATATCCCGGCGGCCTGTGAACAATGGGCCGAGGTCAAGCGGCGACTGGGCGCCTTGCAGTCGCCGCGCGGTCTGGAGGCCCATCGCGTGCGCTTGGAGTCTGCGCACGCGACGCTCGGCGAAGTGCTTGACGAATTCGGCCTGGCTCGGCTGCGGCGCGACTGGCAGCAGCATCTCGACCGCGCAGCGGAGAGAATCAAGCACGCCTATGCCTGGCTGCAGGCGGCGTCGGAGCCTCGAGCCGGCATGACGCCGATCGATTTCAATCATGCCTGCTGCAGTTGTGCACAGCGCTGGCGAAAACAGGGAGGAAACGATGGGTCAGTATTCGATCTGGGTGCTTGAGTACAGCTACGTCACAAACTACCACAAGAGCGGCGTGCTCTACGGCGCCCACAATCAGGGTCACGTCAAGCTTCCCTACTGCTATGCGCTGATTAAGGGGAACGGCCACGTCGCCATGGTCGATGTTGGCTACAATAACAAGGACTACGGCAAGCATCTCGGCGACAAGTTCGGCGTCGAAAACTGGCACTCGCCCGAGGCCGTCCTCGGCGAGATCGGCCTGTCGCCGATAGACGTCGACACGGTCTTCGTCACGCACGCCCACTTCGACCATTTCGGCAATGTCGAGGACTTCCCTAAAGCGACTTTCTACATCCAGGAGCGGGAAATCGCGAAATGGGTCTGGGCGATGTCGCTGCCGGACCGCATGCGCTGGATGAACGTCGCCGTCGACCCTGGCGATATCGTGCGCGGTGTCGATCTTGCCCGCCAGAAGCGGCTGGTGACGATTGATGGGGCAAAGCAGGACGTGCTCCCGAATGTCGATCTCAATCCCGCCTTCGATAGCCACACCTACGGTTCGATGTGGGTCACCATACGCAACGGCAAGGAAGATACCTGGGTACTGGCAGGCGATCTGGTCTATGTCTTCGACAATATCGAGGGCTCGGGAGCTGCCGTCGATATCGAGACGCTCTACGTTCCGGTGGGGTTAGCGGTCGGCAGCCAGACAAATCTCGTGCTGGCCACCGAGGAGATGATGAAGCAGGTGAATTACGAGGCGCGGCGCGTCATTCCCATCCACGAAGAGCGGCTGAAGGACCGTTTCCCGTCGCGCATCACCAAGGATGGCCTGCGCATCACTGAAATCTGCCTGGCGGACGGCGAGAAATCGTGGGTGCAGTAGTGGACGCAATCCGCAAGGTCGCCATTATCGGGGCAGGGCTCGTCGGCCGCGGCTGGGCGATCGTTTTCGCCCGGGCGGGACATCAGGTGACCATCTACGATGGTAGCGACGACATCCGCGCGAAGGTGATTGACAGGATCCGCGCCAGTCTTGCCGACATGAAAGAAGCTGGGCTGATCGACGCAATCGATCCAGTCATCCGGCGGTTGAGCGTTGTCGACACCCTGGAGGAGGCGGTCGCCGATGCCGACTATATCCAGGAGTCGGTGCTCGAACGGCGCGATGTCAAGGAGGCCGTCTGCCTCGAAATCGATCGGGTCATGCGGCCCGACGCCGTCGTTGGCAGTTCAAGCTCAGGTATACCTGCCTCGGCGTTTACGGCACCATGTGCAAACCGCGCACACTTCCTCGTGGTGCATCCGGTAAATCCGCCACATCTGGTCCCGTTGGTCGAATTGGTTCCGGCGCCATGGACGGACGCAAACATCGTTCCATGGCTTCGGGCACAAATGGAAGCCGTGGGTCAGGCGGCCATCGTCGTGCGCAAGGAGGTCGAAGGCTTTGTGCTGAACAGGCTTCAGGGCGCGTTGCTCAACGAAGCCTGGGCATTGCTTGAGGAAGGCGTCGCAAGTGCCGCCGACATCGATCTGACCGTGTCGCACGGGCTTGGCTACCGCTGGTCCTTCATGGGGCCGTTCGAGACGATAGACCTCAACGCGCCAGGTGGGATTGCCGATTATGCACGGCGTCTGGGGCCGCTCTACCACGCGATCGCGCTGGAAAGGCGCGATCCGGCGCCTTGGTCCGAAGCGCTCGTCAGCAAAGCCGAGGCCGCGCGCCGCGAAAAGCTGCCGGCCTCCCGCCTCGGTGAGCGCAGCGCCTGGCGCGACCGCAAGCTCATGGCTCTCGTCGCCCACAAGCGACGCACCAGCGTCTGACAGGGAGGGGGCCATGGCGGCAATGCTGCAAGACAAGGTCGCCCTGGTGACCGGTGCGACCGGTGGTATCGGCGGGCAGATTGTATCGAGGCTCGCACACGAAGGGGCGTCGGTCGTCGTCGGCTACAACCATTCGCGCCAGGCGGCGGAGGCACTGGTCTCCTCGCTTGCGCCCCGTGACCACCTCGTCGCCAAGGCGAGCGTAACCGAGAGCGACTGCCTTGCGCGACTGGCCGGCCAGATCGAGAAGAGGTTCGGCCGGCTGGATATCCTGGTCAATTGCGCCGGCATAACCCGGTTCGTGCAGCATTCGGACCTCGATGGTCTGGACGACGCATTGATCGACCGCATCCTCAGCGTCAACGTGCGCGGTGTCATCGCCGCTACGCGGGCAATGCGACCGCTGCTCGACCGCGCCGCCAGCGGCGTCATCGTCAACATCTCGTCGATTGCGGGCGTAACGGCCATGGGCAGCAACATCGCCTACTGCGCCTCCAAGGCAGCTGTCGACAACCTAACCAAGTCGCTGGCGCGCGCCCTGGCACCGAAAATCAGGGTCGTGTCGGTGTCGCCGGGCGTCGTCGACACCGATTTTATCAAGGGCCGCGACGAGTCCTGGCGAGATGAACAGGTTAACCGGACTCCGCTCGGGCGATTGGGCACCCCCGACGATGTTGCCGAGGCAGTTCTGGCGGTCGCGACCCACCTTCGCTTCGCGACAGGCGTTATCATTCCAGTCGACGGCGGGCGGCCCCTCGCGTGATTCTGTCTTGAACGTCCGCACAGCGCTTGTGGAGAGCTGAATGACCGCAACTATAGCCATTACCGTCGGCGATCCGGCCGGTGTCGGACCCGAGATCGCGCTCAAGGCCGCCCGGCATTTCGCGCCACAGCTCGAGACCGGTGTGTTTCGGCTCCGGTTGGTAGGATCGCTGGCGGCGCTTGACGAGACAGCCCGGTCGCTGGTCTTGCCTTTGCGCGCCCTCACGACAGCGGATGAGCCGCTCGGTATCTGGCCGATCGAGGGTTCGGCCGTCGCGATCGGGCAGGTGTCTGCGGAAGCAGGCAGGCAGGCCTACGAAGCCGTGGCCGAGGGTGTGCGGCGTACGATGGCCGGCGAGGCTTCGGCAATCGTCACCGCGCCGCTCAACAAGGAATCGCTGCATCTTGCCGGTCATCGGTTCCCCGGTCACACCGAGTTGCTGGCGGCGCTGACCGGTGCGCGAGACAGCGCAATGATGCTCGCGCACGGTTCTTTCCGCGTCAGCCACGTCACGACCCACATCCCGCTGGAAGATGTGCCGGAGAGGGCGACGGAGCCACGCATGCGCCGGGTTCTCGATCTTACGATCGAAGCCTTGGGGCATGTGGGGATAGCGGCCCCCCGCGTCGCGATTGCGGCGCTCAATCCGCACGCTGGCGAAGGCGGCATTTTCGGAACCCACGACATCCGCATCACCCAGCCGATCATCGCCGACTACAGGGCACGCGGCCACGACGTCCATGGCCCCGTCCCCGGCGACACTGTCTTCGTGAAAATGCGCGGCGGTGCCTATGACGCGGTCGTGGCCATGTATCACGACCAAGGCCATATTCCGGTGAAGCTGCTTGGCTTCCAGATCGACCCGCAGACCGGTGAATGGCTTGGCCTGAGCGGAGTCAACATCACGCTCGGCCTACCGATCGTGCGGACCTCTGTCGACCACGGTACCGCCTTCGACATAGCCGGCCGCGGCATCGCCCGAGAGACCAGCCTCATAGAGGCCATCGACTACGCACTGCTTTTGACCGGAGAGAGGCCGCGTGAGCCAAAATTCTAACGCGCGTAAATCGCCTAAGTCCGATGTTCTGATCGTCGCCGACGACATCACCGGCGCGCTCGATACCGCCGGTTACTTCGCGACGCCCGAAAGACCGGTGAAGGTTTGGTTCGATGTGCCACCGTCGCTTACCGGCTACGATGCTATCGACCTCGATAGCCGAGACTTGGGGGAAGCAGCGGCGTACGAACGGGTCACAGGCGTTTTTGTCAGTCACAAACCTGACGCACGGACCTTCTCATTCAAGAAAATCGACAGCGTCATGCGTGGCCACCCTGTGGCCGAGGCGATAGCGGCTTTCCGCGCCGGACGGTTCAGACGTGCTCTTTTTGCTCCCGCATTCCCCGCCATGGGCCGAGCCACGGTCGATGGCCGGCAACAGGTAAGCTCGTCCCACGGGATAACCCCTGTCGGTCCAGCGCTAGTCGGTGCACTATCGAGCTATGGGGTTCCTGCAGCGATGATCGGCGACGCCTGGAAGCAGGATGGATTTCTTGTCGCCAACGCTTCAAGCGATGCCGAGCTTGCGGCGACCGTCGCTGCCTTCGGAGGGGATGCCGAGGACCTTTATGTGGGCTCAGGCGGATTGGCTTCTGTGCTCGCGGGAAGGTCGGCTTCCAGCCTCCGGCCACCGGCACTCGATCTCGCCATCTGTGGCACGAACCATCCGGTTGCTTTGCGCCAGGTCGCGGCGGTCCGCGGGCTGGAGACCGTCGTGATGGACGGATCCATTTCCGTACATCCCGCCTCCCCATTTCTGTTGGTCGCGCCGTCCCACGCTGCTGCGGAAGCCCAAGCGCGGCTGGCAATAGAGCAATCGCTCAAGCAACTCGTGGCCAGATTGCCGGCGCCACGTTCAGCGCTGGTAACAGGCGGGTGGACCTTGCGGCTGCTGGCGAGCATCTGCGGGGCCTCCCAAATGCTGTGCGAAGGGCTCTACGAGCCCGGTGTGGCGGTCAGCCGATTAATCTCGGGCGCTTGGAATGGCACTGTCATCGTCTCGAAGTCGGGTGGGTTCGGTAGCGAGGAGCTTTTCGCCCGACTGTTTTTTCCAGCGCGCGAAACTGGTGATTCATCTAGGTAGCAAAGCAGTCTGGCCTGAGCACATGAGCTTCTGGCACGCAACGGCGCGCTACCACGGAGCGATAGAGAAGTTAATTAGCAACCGTCAATAGCTGCACGTCAGGGGTATGCCCCAACGTGACGTCATGCCATTGCAAGGGCGATGTTCCGGAGGCTACCGCCTCCACGATCTACGGCATGTTCGACCTGTTTTCCTCGCCCGGCAGGGATTTCCTGTTCATAACCAGCGGTGCGGCGGGCACGCCGCGCATGCGGCCCTATGTGGTTGCTGGGGACGGCAGCCCGTTTCGCGCTGCAAACGGCATCTGGATGCGCCCAGATCACAGCCTTGCCGATTGCCCGCCACCCGACATCGTCTGTATCCCAGATTTCTTCGTCAATCCGGGAGAAAGCGTCGCCGGGCAGTATGACGCCGAAGCCGCATGGCTGAAGCGAGCGCATGACGACGGCGCCATGCTGGCCAGCGCTTGTTCGGGCGCGGTGCTGCTCGGCGAGGCCGGGCTACTCGACAATCGCGATGCCACCATTCACTGGGGCTATGTCGAGACGCTCACGAACAACTATCCCGGCGTTAAGGTGAAGCCGGGCCAGTCACTCGTGCTGACCGGCGAGGCCCACCGCATCGTCATGGCCGGGGGCGGCTCGAGCTGGGAGGATCTCGCCCTCTATCTGATCGCGCGCTTTGTCGGCCTCAAGGAGGCGATGGAGGTCGCCAAGGTCTACATGCTGCAGTGGCACGATATGGGCCAGCAGCCCTTCGCGGCGCTGATGCGCTTTCGCCAGACCAGCGACGCGGTGATCAACCGGTGCCAGAGATGGGCGGAACTCAACTACCGGACGCCGTCGCCCGTCGCAGCCATGACCAAGTTGTCAGGCCTGTCCGAGCGCTCCTTCGTGCGCCGCTTCGCCAGGGCCACGGACATGAAGGCGATCGACTCCATCCATGCGCTCAGGCTCGAGCAGGCCAAGCAGCTCTGCTGGAGACGGGCGAGCTCCCTGTCGAAGCGGTGGCGAATGAAGTCGGCTATGAGGATGCGAGTTTTTTCGGGCGTCTCTTCCGCCGCCAGGTCGGGGTGACGCCAGCGCAATATCGCATTCGCTTCGGTGCTCTCCGGCGAGCGCTGAGCCGCGATTGAATCTCAACCGTCGCGGCGCGATGCCCATATTCTGCTCTGCGCCTCATCTCTGCCGTAGGCAGTCGTTCTATCGTTCCTGAAAAGCCGACCCCGGTGCTGAATAGGTCCATGCCGCCCACAAGATCCACTCACCAATTGTAGGCGGCATTCGACTTTGGAGCACGACGCAGAAATCAAGCCTGGAGCGAAAAGATGCGAGCCCTTGCCCTCGCCACGAGGACAGATAGGGCATATGATTGAAGACAGCCGGCTCGGACCTGACGAGCTGGCTATTTGAGAGCGGGAAACGCCGCTTTAACTACGGCGCTTGTTTCACGCGCTCTCATATTGCCCGCCGCGGCCGGCCTCTGCTTTGCGCGATCCCGGTCGCTACTGCACTTACCCCTGAAGGAGAACTGAGCTTTTCACTGGAGGAGAAGTCATCATGCATTACCTTCCCAGACGTGAATTCATCATTCAAGGCGGAGCAGCCCTTGTAGCACTGACGTCCTTTCAATCGCGGATTGCCTATGCCTTTCCAACCCGGGCCGGCGAGGAAGTCATCAAATGGCTCGATCAGCTGCCGCCGAACCCGGTACCGGAAGTCATCAAAAATCAGCTGGTGTGGGAGGATCTCGATTCCTGGGTGACGCCCAACGACAAGTTCTTTTCAATCGCGCATTTCAACCGGCCGGTCATCGACGAAACTACGTGGAAGCTCGAAATCGGCGGTTCCGTCAAAAAGCCAACAGCCCTGACGCTCGCCGACATCAGGGCTCGACCGCGCCAGGAAGTCACGTTCACGGTCGAATGTTCGGGCAATACTGGCCTACCGTTTTTCAATGGTGGGATTGGCAATGCTCGCTGGGCGGGTACGCCGCTCGCCCCGATCCTCAAGGAGGTCGGAGTCCTCGACAGTGGTATCGAGGTTGTCTTCTGGGGCACCGATGAAGGAGAAATAAAGCGAGCCGACGACATCAAGTTCACGCAGAACTTTGCGCGCAGCATGTCGCTCACCGACGCCATGGATCCCAAAAACATCCTCTGCTACGAGATGAACGGAACTCCCTTACCTCCTGATAACGGCTTCCCGCTGCGGCTGATAGCGCCGGGCTGGTACGGGATCGCGAACGTGAAATGGCTCAAACGAATGGACGTGAGCGACCAACGCTTCGAGAACCGGTTTATGGGACGCGATTATGTCACACTGCGCGAGGAGGAGCACAACGGAGAGACGGTATGGGTGGAAACCTCTGTCGGGCGGGCGCGCTTGAAGTCTGCACCGGCCCGGGTCACTCATATCGGCAGTGACCACCGGATCGTCGGGGCGGCCTGGGGCGCGCCGATCGACCGGGTCGAGGTGAAGATCGATGACGGGCCATGGATGCCGGCGGCCATCGACGAAACCGACAAGGCGGACTTCGCTTGGAAGATATGGTCCGTCGACTGGCCCAAGCCCTCCGCCGGGGAGCACACAGTCACCTCGCGTGCGGTTAGTACTGGAGGGCAGGTCCAACCCGCAATGGACGACCCCATCATCGCCAAGAAGCATACCTACTGGGAAAGTAACGGTCAGGTGACGCGACGTATCGATATTCACTGACTGGCGGAAAGCCGTATCAAACTGTCTGAGATCGACGTGACCCCATGTTTTTGGCATGGGGTCATCAAAGCCCGATGTCGCCACATCACCCCGATGTGGAACTCGATCCGCCGCTCTTCCGTGCGCTTCTGCGCTACTGCGCGCGGCGTGCTGGGATCGTCGGGCCTCTGGCAGCGCTCCTGCTACTACTCCCGTTTGGCCTGGGCTGACTTTACATACGCGCGATAGCGGGAGGCGTTCGTCCCGTTATCTCAACTGTTACATGCGCCATCCTACCTCCGAGAATACTACGTTGACGTGTGATGGTCGTGAGTTCCGCGATTACGTCAAAGGCCTTGATGCTCAACGTCGGGTCACCTTTCATCTCCGCAATAATTGGCCCGTCCACGAAGGCTTGCACTGCTCATCGTCGAACAGGTAGATCCCGCCGGCTTCGCTTTGCGCCTCGTTTATAATCCAGACAATCCAAGCCAGGCCAGGTTGGTCCGCGATTGGTTGAGCATAAGGCACGTTTTCTTGCTCATACTTGGTGCTGGACCCGTTGAGCTTGTAGTTTTTTGCAGAATTTTAGCTGACATGTCTTTCCTCCCCTATTCTCTGTACTAGGCGTTGCACGGGCACGAGCGACCCTCCATGCGTGTGGCCGCACCCTCATTATGGTTTTTAAGAAAGCGGGACGATTCCCTCGAGCGCCGCCCAGACCGAGGTTCGCAGCCAACGGTCCATGCTGCAGGCAAGACCGGGGTCGCCGCTTAGGAAAAGGCCGCCCCTTTCTTTCTCGCGCTCGATGTTGGAGCGGCCCTCCAGGATGGCCCCCAGCGAAACAATGCCAGTCTCGACGTAAAGGTCGACGTCCCGGCGGGGGTCGAGCGAGCATTGCTCGGGTAAGTCCTCGCCTGGCTCTACCACAAACCAGTAATGGGGACACTTCGGTGGGGGATCGTCACGGAAATGGAAGCGGATCACGGCGCGCCGCCGCGGCAGTTCAGCGAGGTCGATCTTTCGCCGCACGGCCCACATGAGGATCGATACATCCATGTCGGCGAGCGCGATCTCCGCCTGGATGTTTCATTATGCCCATTTCGCCAGCGCGTTCATCGCCGGCTCGAGTTTGATCGACTTCTCGGTGCGGAATAGGCGACGGTGCGGGCAGCCTCGTCCTCGACGCGCTCGACCAGGCCCAACGCTTCCATCTCCTTGAGCCGCCTCGACAAGAGGGCGGAGGAGATGTTGCCTACCCCCTTGCGAATATCATTGAAACGGGTCGAGCCGTTCCAGAGCTCGGTCAGGATCTGGATCGTCCAGCGCGGCTCCAGGAACTCACACGCGCGCGAGATCGGGCAGACCAGTCCGTAAGGCCGTCGCGTCAGCGCTGAGCGCTCCATTGCCGCAAGTTAGGCCTTGCGGAGGACTAGGGCCAGTTCACAATCTGAAGCGGAACGCTTCCGAAGCTGCCTTGGCGCCTCCGCGTCTTCTAGCGTCATGGTGATCGTCATTCGAGCAATCCCGACCAACGAAGGTACCATGACCAAGCATAACACGATGCAAGCGACACTAGGCCAGACCGCACAGCCCGTGCCGGGCACTTTTCTTGATCGTCCGCTCGGACGCCTGCTTTCCCTTGTCCATGAGTGGCACCCGCGGCAACATAGAGCGCTCGCTTGGTCACCTATGAAACTTCCATCTGCGCGAGGTTGGCTTGACCAAAGCAGACGTCGAGGTGGCCTGCGCCGATAGCTTCCATAGATCCGCCTCACGCGCGCTCAAGAGTGCAGGGCAGAACCGGCAATTGGTCAGAAGGGAAAGCTGGCGCGCGCGGTGCACGTTTTAAAGCCCCGTTGATCCAAAGACAGGAACCGGAAACAGATTGTCCGCTTGCGGCCGATTCCAGACCTTCATTTGGTGCGCGACCGTTCAACGGGCTTGTCGTCCTTCATCCAAAATCAGAGCTCGGGACATGGAGTCGAGCCGATCGTCATGCTTGCGACCGGGAACGCTAAGACTTCCAGCAGGAAATCGTCCTCCCAATGTGCCTCCTTCGGCAGGTGAACGTTTCTCCATCATAGCCGAGACACGGGATAGACGGCTCTCCTTGCCCATCCGAGCTTTGACGGGCGTGGTCGAAAGACCTTGATAGTCGAGGTAGGCTATCAAGCTCGTCCCTGATCCGACGTCCTCAATCAGGACGATATCCGGATCGTGATCGTCGATCGATCTTTTCACCGTCTGGACCAGTTGCGGGTAGGCGGCGCAAGTACGAACGACATCGAGCAAGTAGTAGTGTTGTCGTCCTTCGCCCAGATCGTCCCAACGGAGTAGTCGCAACTTATATCGCCTTTGAGGGCCGTATCCCAGTTTTGCACGATCGTCATTGAACGACGGTTGAGCTGCCCTGGATCGTACTATGGAAACCACGAACGCTTGACGAGGTTGCAATCGGTCGGAGCGGGGGGGCGCCGGTATTGGGCTGAGAAGGTGAGCGATCCGAGGTCCCGCTTCAGCCTTTCGAGTTCCGTCATTCCCAAGGGAGTCGAGTGAAGAGGGCTCCGAGCTTCTCGCGCAACGACAATCGGGCGGCACCTTTCCTGGCGCGCCGGCACGACGTCCAACCCCGGCTGGCCGTGGAGTTCGTCTTCGACGCGATAGAGTTCTGGGATGCGCCTGAGCGCCTCGCTCGCGATTCGGCGCTGGGCCGGCTGCGGCGAGTTCGTAGAAGTGCCGGCGCACGTTTGCCCAGCAGAAGGCTTCCCGGCCTGGCGCTGGTGGTGCAGCAGACGTTAAAGCGTGATCCGCACGGTCATCTGTTCGTCTTCTACGGCCGTTGCGGCGTTCTGATCAAGGTTCTGTGGCACGACCGCCACAGATCGCGATCACTCCCGAACGGTGAACTTGTCCAGCGCGCCGACCGCCTTGCTATATTCACCCGGTCTATTTCCCCCTCCGGATCATATGCTGGCTACGCAATGCCCGAGTAGTTGACCATTCGCCCGTCCTGATCGATCGAGCAGCATCGACCACTTCAATCCGACAATTTCGCAGGCTCTCAAACCGGCCTTACAGGGAAGCAGAAATGATCACCTTGTCTCGGTTCATGTTCACGGAGTGGCTGAGACCAGGCTTTGAGGATGCTTCGTCCAAGTCTCGACGCCGTTGCCGTCGCGGCGCAGTGGCTGCGACTATTGCAGATATCCGACCACGAGACGAGTGGCCTCGTCGGTGAGCGTTCCGATGGTTTTGTCAGAAAGCTTCCCATCGCTATGCAAGACGGCATTATGGGCTAGCGCCTCGATCGAGGTCACACATACAAAAGCGGCAAGTGCCAGATCTGCCGCGCGTAACTCATCTCTGTGACTTTCGAGATAGGCCTTGAACATGGCGTGGGCTTCACGATTGAAGGTTTCCACATTTTCGAGGCGTCCCGTGCGGGGTATCTGCTCGGCAAGGACACGGTGCAGCTTGGGGTCGATGCTATGCGCCTCGATCGCAACTGCGACAAGCCGGCGCACAGCTTTTTCAACCGGCTGTGACGCGATCTCCGCGAACGCCCTCCTGACAACCTGCATGATTTCTTGATTGTGGCGATCGATGACGGCGGCGACGAGCGCCTCTTTGCCAGGATAGTATTGGTAAAGCGAGCCAACGCTCACGCCCGCTTCAACGGCAATACGGTTGGTGCTGGCTTTGTCAAAGCCTTCTCTGACCAATATGCGAGCAGTTGCTTCTACAAGCGCATCGACCGTCGCGCGGGACCTCTCCTGAGACGCGCCCTTCCTTGGATTCATAAGCGGCTTAGGCGCCATGTTTCTCTCGTCCTAATGCGAGTAGACAATTGTGAGCCATCGCTCGCATTATGTCCACCATTCTTGTGAACGAGCGGACGAATAAATGCTTTATGGAGCTGTTTTGGGAATTCATCTCTATGCCATGTGCACCGCTTTGCTCCTGTTCATGGCGGCAGAGTTTCTGCTCCTTGCGGCAAGACGAGGCTACCGAAGACCGGCAAGAATGGCCTTCTTGGCCAGTCGCTTGGCGGGACCTCTGACCGGCGCTGGCGTCCTCGCCGGTATCGTCCTTGTGGTTCTTGGCGGCTGGTCCCTGTTGACGCCGTGGTTGGTGGCGTCCATCGCGCTTATCGGCGCTCTAATGGCCGTTGAGCACACATTCGTTCGTCCATGGGCGATGCGAGGCCAAGTGGGGCATCGTGGCTCGGCAGTGGACGTCAAGGCATTGGCCGCCGACAGCCGTGCTATGGCTGGACGATTAGCCGTCATAGCGCTTTTGCGCTCATCATCGCTTTGATGGTCGCTAAACCTGAATTGAACGGGTTCGCATAATCTTGGACTCTGGCTCGTCGGCACGCGCCAGCGAACGAAATATATTCGAAAGCGAGTTTAAAAATGGCACCCTTGGTTCGCGGCAATGAAAGAACGCTGCAACGGCTTACTTCGGGCACAGACTGTACAAGCTTGCAGAGCCGCATCCTCGTTGGGTTGCTGAGGTTGTTTCGTGTCAAGAAGCGGATGGCATCCGCTGGTGCCGTGCAACACCGCGTGCGCCGATTAGCATTGCGGCCGGTTCTCTTCGGGCCAACAGGACTGGGGCGCGGCGTCGAGGTGACGAGAAAGGACGTGGCTGGATGGCCAATCTATCACACAGCGCCCGCCGCACATTGTGAAGGTTGCAACATCGTGGTCTTCCTGCACGGCGGCGGCTATATCAATGAGATCGTTCGCGCCCACTGGCGCATTGTCGGCTACTTCACCCGAACTGCCGAGGTACGCTGTATCGTTCCTATTTATCCATTGGCACCCCATAACACCGCAGAAGAGGTAGTGCCGGCCATGGGCGAACTGTTGCGTAAAATCCTGCAAGATGCGGGGGCGGTGAAGGTGACAGTGGTCGGCAATTCGGCCGGAGCCGCGTTGGGATTGGCAGCGGCCCAGTGGCTGCGAGATCGTGGACACACACAACCGAGCCGACTTGTGTTGATCTCGCCTGGCGGGGATTTTTCCGTCAGCCGGCCGGAGCAGGTGCCGATTGCTGCGCGGGATCCTGTCAATGATATACCTGGCGTACGCGAAGTCGGGCGCCTCTTTGCGGGGGACTTTGATATCGCCCATCCTTATGTCAGTCCATTGAATGGTGATTTCCGTGGGCTGGCGCCGATAATCATCTTTTCCGGGACGCTCGATCTGTTCTATCCCGATTGCGTCGACATGGCCGCCAAGGCATCTGCGGCAGGAGTGGCGGTCGAACTTCATCTTAAACAGGGCCAGCCGCATAATTATGCTGGGATGCCAACGCCGGAAGGCCGGGAAGCTCGGACCACGATCTTGCGGTCAGTGGCCTGAGGACAAAGCTCATTCCACGGCTGTGTATTCTCACACGAGCGTTGGATGAGACAGTTCGTCTTTCTGTATGACGTCATCGCTCGGCACTCGTATTTCCCAACAAAGCTGGCCCTTTCCGATAAAGGAACGGCGTGTCGGTAACTATGTCGATTTGCTGCCTTTGAGCGCGAATGACGCTGACGCTCTCTGGCCGGCTGTCGTTGCGGCCCCTGAGAGTTTTACCTATCTGCGATACGGACCATTTGCAGAAATCAAAAGCCTTCAAATGTTTCTTAAGGAGGTCAGCGCTCGTACGCATCAACCATTTTGGATAGTGGAGCCAAAAGGGCAAGCGCCGCAGGGATGGCTTTCAATTTGCGACGTGGAACAAAAGGATAGCAGCATCGAAATCGGCAGTATCTGGTTCTCCCCGTCGTTGCAGGGGACACGCGCGGCGCGGGAAGCTATTTTTCTGCTGATGTGTCATGCGATGGATGAGTTGGGTTATCAACGTCTTGTCTGGAGATGTCAGTCGCAAAATCAGAAATCGTTCAAGGCTGCCAAGAATCTAGGATTTACCTACGAAGGAACATGGCGACGCGCGGCAATCGTTGACGGGTGGCAGCGTGACGTGGCTTGGTTTTCCATCTTGAAAGAAGAGTGGCCCCGTCGTCGGGCCACAATAAGTCGGTGGTTGATGAGCGAAAACTTCGACGCCGCGGGCAATCAGATGGCGCGGCTCGCGGAGCTGGATTGCGGCATGTAATCGATCCTTCTCAGTGAAAGCCTCGTTCCCTTTCCCCTTACGGAAGAGGACCTTCCGCTTCCGGCCCCGCCGCACTCAGCTTCATCTCGTTTCCGATTCTCGGAGCCACCGAATGAACAGGTCAAGAATTCGCTGACGTCGTCCGTCGAGGGGACATCGTTTTCGGCCCGGTACGAAATCGGGGTCGGGGCTGGGAAAGGCGAACGATATCGCGGCTGTTGAGGAAGATGGCACGGTGAGATCAAGCGGTCAGCCTTCTGTCGAACTCCCTTCCTTCCCGGGTTTGATGTAGTCTGGGCCGGTAGTCGCCGTCAGCCATGGAGTTGGATACCATGACGTATTTCGATCTAGGCACCTTCTCCCGCCGGCTGGACAACACGCCTTCCGAGGCGCAGATGTGGTTCGACCGGGGGCTGATCTGGCAATACGGATTTAACCACGAAGAGGCCATTGCCTGTTACGAGCGTGTGCTCGAAGTGGCGCCTACAAACGTCATGGCGCGGTGGGGAATTGCCCACTGTCTAGGTCCAAACTACAACAAGCTATGGACCTCCTTCGGGCCTGAAGAGCGTATTGTCGCTTTGACGCGGGCGCATGTATTGTTGGCAGAGGCGTGCCATCTGCCTGCAATCGAAGTCGAGCGCGCACTGCTTGATGCGCTGACATGCGGTTCCCTACTGACCCTGAGATTACGGATTATGGCCCTTGGAATGACGATTTCGCTGCAGCGATGCGCACAGTATACGAGAGTTTCCCTCACGATCTAGATGTGACCGCGATCTTTGTCGAGGCACTGATCAACCGCACACCTTGGGCGCTGTGGGATACTCGTACCGGGCAGCCTGCGGCTGGCACCTCGACGGAGGAAGCGCACGCGGCTCTGGACCGCGCCTTCACGACCCAGCCAGCAGCCTGGGGACATCCGGGGTTGTTGCATTTCTACATTCATCTGATGGAGATGTCGTCGACGCCGGAAAAAGCCTTGCCGCATGCAGATCGGTTGGTGCGCCTCGTGCCAGACTCTGGGCATCTTGTGCATATGGCGACGCATATCGACGTGCTTTGCGGCGATTACCACAAAGTCGTGATGCGCAACCGGCAGGCGGCTCAGGTGGATCGTTCATATTTCGCTCATGCAGGCGGCAAGAACTTTTACACGGTCTACCGGATCCACAACCTTCACTTTCAAATCTACGGGGCCATGTTTCTTGGTCGCCCGTCGGACGCCTTCGAAGCTGCGAGGGCATTGGTGGAAAACCTGCCAGAGCCGGTGGTGCGTTACATGCCAGAGATGTTTGAAGCCTTTGCGCCGATGAAGTTGCACGTACTTATCCGCTTTGGACGCTGGTCCTGTATCCTGGAAGAGGCCTTCCCCGAGGATGCGGAGCTTTACTCCTACAGCGCCGTCCTGTTGCATTATGCCCGGACAGTGGCTCTGTCCAACCTCGGTGAATTCCCCAAGCCGAGGAAAGCGCTAGCCTTTTCGCGGCAGCGCGCGATGCAGTGCAACCCGAGCGCATGCTGTTCAACAACCCCTGCGCCGATATCCTGAAGGTTGCCGAAGCGATGATGCTGGGGGAGTTGCACTACAAATCCGGCCGCGTCCATGAAGGTCTGGATTTCCTGCGGCATGCGGTCGATCTCGACGACAATTTACTTTATGACGAGCCATGGGGTTGGATGCAGCCGACGCGACACGCGCTTGGCGCATTGCTGATGGATGCCGAACGATATGGCGAAGCTGAGGCTGTCTATCGCGCTGACCTTGGGCTTGATGCGACGTTGCCGCGGCCTTGCCAACACCCACGCAACGTCTGGAGCCTTCACGGCCTGCTTGAATGCCTTAGCCGACGGGGTGACGCGGTAGAAATCAGCGACGTCCGACAGCAGTTGGATCAGGCTCTGGCGCATGCAGAAGTGCCCATCATGGCATCATGTGCCTGTCGGAGTGCACCGCGATAAGTGGCAAGGTTCCGCTCGCTAGTTGCAACGATCTCTGCGCCAAAAGAGCCAGCATCGAGTCGCACGCATCCATTGCGCGCGAAGACGGGCAGATGGCCCATCCGCAGGCTGAACTCCTGTCGTAGCCGCCCATACGCCTATACGATGGATGCGCGTGATGCATCGAACTGACAGCTTCGAGCAAGTGTGAGGACGTGGGGTGTCTGGATCACAGTGGGCACCTGATGACGCTTACACCGGAGGGAGGACATAGATCAGCCGAAAAGTGAATGAACGTCCGTCAACGATTTTCCGGCCTCGTCATTCAGAACACTTCGCCGGGATAAGCCCCCCACAAGTCGAACTGTTTGATGAAGCCTGACATCGAACTCAGCGCGACGCTGCACCATTGACCATCGCATCCCCTGAGTTTGACTTCAACGGCAGGTTCCAGCCAGGAGATAACCGGGCCATCGAATTTAGCCTTTTTGCGTAGAGCAACGTTACCTTTGCTCCAAGGAGCGATCACGGCCGTTCTGCGTCCAGACAGAAGCGGAGCATAGATCCATCCGCTGGCCCCGCTCCAATCCCGTACCCGCCGCCATTTGCCAAATTGCTGGTAAATCTCAAGGGGAATGCCCGGGCGCATGTAGACCCATTCAATGCTGTAATCGACACCAGGGCCGATCCGCAGGTTCGCGGGTGAACCTTTCAACGAGACGAAGCGGGGTATAGGAACGCTAGTGGTCTCGGCTCGCAATCCTGTCGTCGGTGCAGAAGCGGCTACCAAGCCAACCGTGAGAGCAGATCGAATGAGCGCCCACGCTTTAAAAACCTGGGCGCCGCGTTCGGTTTCGAAAAAGGATTGCATGCGGCGCGGCCGGACCACCTCACACCATAGTTTTTGTTAAAGGGGTCTGCACAATGGAGTCGACCCCTCGCATCAAACCAGAAGCCCGTGAGCTAATAAGCGGATCGGGCGGACCGAGCTGAAAGCCTCTTGGTGCCAGGAAGAGCAGGACGACAGCAATCACTATCAGCAGGATAACGATAGCGGTATTGAAGAACTCTCTCATCTTCTTCATCCAAGGTTTCACGCGCCTGGGTGGTTTTCTCCAAGTCGATTGAGCGGCTTTGGAGCGACTACCGTGCGTCGCCGGACTTCGCTCAACGAGCTGATTTGCAAATCTTGCTCGCTTTCAAGGCGGCGGTGAGCCCCATCAGCGAATAGGCGTACTGGGTTTGTGTACCTCTCCAGGACGTGGCCAACAGCTTCATTTTGCTGGCTGCCCGCATGGCATTGACCATCGATCGATCCTCTTCGGCGCTCGCCAACCAAGCCTTGTTGTCTTGGGTAAACATTGAGAAGTGCTCGTCTGCGATCACCACATCGATGTCCGACCCCGGCTTAAGCCGATACCCCATGACGGCTTCGGGCTGGTCATCCTTCGGCGCTCGCGAGATCATGACAAAATTCTCGCCATGATCGACATCCGCAGGAAGTTCGGAAACAGGGACACTCAGGACATAGCACCATGTTGTGTCTGAACGATAAGAATAGACGCCCCATGCACCGTGCTGAGAGAGAAGTCTGGGGCCAGCTTGCACCCAAGTGATAGAAAGTAGCAAGGATGCAATGCTTGCCACAACTGCTTTGATGGTCATCATATCCTTCCAGATTTCATACCAGCAAACGTGGTCAAGGTGGTTTCCATATCACTGATGTTTGAAGATGGGCTTCTCAAGGGGGATCTTTGGAAGTTCTGACCACCATCAAGCCGGCCGTGCTGCGGCTTGATCGAACTGCCTCAGTCGGGTGTTGGACTTTGCCTTCGTGCGGAAGTCCAACATTTGCCCTTCAGTAGTCCCGGATCGCAACAAGCCGGTCCCCTTGACGGTGGCGATAACGAGATGGGACGCCCGCGGATAGTACCGTGGCAAAGCCGCCGCCTGGTCGGTCAGTGTTGCGCCATAAAGGCCGCACAATTCGCCGCCGAGCAGTCGAGCACGATCGCCTTTGCCGTCCAACATGGCTATGTAGTCTCCGTCGTACGGGTAACCGATGAGCGCGATCTCCTCATAGTCTTCTAGCTTCCGCATACTCGTCTCGTGTGCCGTCTGCTGCATCCGTGGTCAGCGGGGCCGTGTCTCCGCTGCGCCAATCACGCCTGGAATGTTTGTGCTTTTCATCGGCGGACCGGCCCAGCGGCCATGGACAGGGGGACAACCGCTGGGCCAATGAGAGCGCGCTCCTCCCGACCGCGAGCACTGACGTTGTCGTGATCATCAGCACTCGCGCTGCGCTCCCAAGATGGCGCTGCCGCTCCCGGCATTGGACGATGGTCCGCTGCTTGATGCGCCACGTCGAAGTTCACTCTCATGCGGCATATACCGAGCGTGGCGGGAAACTATTCCGGCATGGCGACTATTTTTCGGAAGGTTGGCGCGGGAGGCTGGCGCGCGCCACCGCTGTCGTCAATTCGTCGGCGATGGCCAGCGATAATCAGGTAGCTGCAGAGCGTCGGCAATTTCTCGCCCGATGGCCAATCGTGCGACACCGGGGATTGCAAATGTGCTTATCACCAAGTTGCGCACAAACAGGCCCAATTGCGTCCTTGGTGCAAAGGCTGTGGCAAATCGCTCGGCGCCGCGCTGCTTCGTATGAATGTAATCCCGCAAGAGAGTTTCGTACGTGCGGAATGCCTCCTGATATCGTCCCTCGGCCCTGAAAAGTTCACCCGCCAAGATATAGGCCGAAATCATGGCCAGGGCTGAACCTTGTCCGGCCAACAAGGACACGCAAAACGCGGCATCGCCCGTTAGAGCAATGCGGCCTTGCGACCAACTGTTCATCCTGATCTGGCTGACGCTGTCGAAATAGAGATCGTCGATCCCATCCAGCGCATTCAAAATACGCGGGCATTCCCATCCCCCACCGCCGTAAATTTTTCGCAGCACTGCCTTCTGCATTTCCAGCGTCGCTGGCACTGGGTCGTTGCCCGCCGCAAAGACGAACAAGAAGAGCGTTCGGTTATCACGCAGCGTGAAACGCCCGAGCATTCTTCCTGGCTGGCCGTACATCAAATACACGTCTTCGTCGCGTGGACGGTAGCCAGCGCACTCGAAGGCAGCGACAGCGTAACCGAGTCTCTTTTCGAACTGCTGCTGTGGCCCGAAGGCCAGACGGCGAACGCCGGAATGCAGACCGTCAGCGCCGATCACCAGATCGAACGCGCGCTCGCCTCCACGCTTGAAGTTAACGCGCACACCGGCTGGATGCTCTTGAATGCCGAGGATCTCATCATCGAATATGACTTCGGTCGTATCCTTTATCTTGTCGAAAAGCAGCCTAGAGAGATCGCTGCGTCCGAGTGTCACAAAGCGGCCCGCTGTCAGCTCAGTAAAAACGTCCGTGCCAAAACCTGTGACGCGCTTTCCACGATCGTTTACAAAGCGCACTTCGCGTACATGGTAGCCTACGCGATTGATCTCCTCCTCGAGCCCCATTCGCTCGGCGATGCCATAACCAAGGCCCCAAAAATCGATGACGTAACCTCCCGTGCGCAAATGGGGCGCTCGTTCGATTAGTGTTGGTCGGAATCCACCGGCTGCCAGCCAGAAGGCAAGGGCGGGGCCGGCGATTCCGCCGCCGGAAATCAACACCGTTCCGATGGCCATATTGAAAAGTTAGTGGAAGTCGCCGCTATGGCAAGGAGAGGTCAGTCGGCACGAGAATGATGATTCGCTGCCCAGGCCGCCGGGGACGGTGTCCCGTTAAACAGGCGGCTGGGAGTGCCTCTTTCCCAACAGAGGCAGCCTTCCCGTGACTCACGAGATTATAATATCCCGAATGGTCCGTCGTTCGCGCGATGTGAGGTCCGCGGTGGATGTGGCAGCTTCGCCTGGTATTCTGGGCGGACGCATCGGGCGCGTTCGCGGCGCAGCTAATCGTTCGCAGCCGCTCGAGAGTTTTTGTGAGATTCCAGCCAGTCAACCAATGCCATCCGAATGAGCTCAGGTCGACTCATGTTCATCTCGGCGGCTATTGCCGACAGAGCGGATTCGGTCGCCGCATCGAACGACACTTGGGCGGTCTCGCGTAGCATTGTCGCTGCCCGTAGATCAGCGAGCCGTGCATTTTGGGCCTCGCCCCCGGAAGACACATCAGTCAAGTGAACGTTCCTTTCATCAACTTCCAGAAACTCCGCGCCTGCCGCTCAGTCGTCTTGAGATGGATTACATCGAAAACAACATAGTGGATCGGTCCGGCACCAACTCCGCCGAAAATGCCGGGCCGCCAGGAAACGCCCGCGGGCGGACTTGCTCAAACAGCATCACTCTTGTGCTCCCCCAAACGGTGATGTTGGCGCGTTCCTTCATGGGCGCCTGCATCCGAACTCGATGGGGTTTCGCAAAACCGCAATTATTCACGGCCGATCAAATCTGCACTCGCACAGAGTATGAGAGCTATTCTTTGAGCGCCGGACATTTGTAGCCGGGCCTGCGAAAGCCACAGCATGCGGCGCTCCGGGGACATAGCTCGCATTGCCGAGCGCGCGGCGGCGGTGATTTCGTATCCGCCGCAGCGGGCGCACTGGAATTCTACCGTTCGCAAGATAATGTCGGCCGCGAGCGCGGTTTCTTCGCAAATCGGGCACGTCGACGGGTAATACCGCAGGGCTCCTAGGGTCGGCGGCGGAAGCCTTATCATGCCGCCCGCCCCGAAGCCTCAACTCGCGATAACTCAGGATTTCGCTGCTGAGGCACATTGCTGGTTGAGGAGATGTTTATCCCGCGACGAGTGCGGCCATGTCGGGTTTCATATGATACAAGCAGTCGGTCAATCTTTCTTGCGACGTCCGGCGTGGTCTTTTTCAGTTCCTCGAACGCCCACGTCACAAATGTCTCGGACAATTTGTCAGGCCGATACAGAATGACTTCGCGGGGATCTAACGGATTACTGAACGATACACCGACATCCGAACCAAGAAACCGTATGAAATGTTTCTGGATTTGTTCGGCAGACATGCAGTCTCACTTTCCTTTGACTAATGATAGCCCAATGGTCCTCAGCCCCGTATTTTGGCAGCGACGCTCCTCCGGGTGGCCACCTCGATTTCCTTAGCCTCTTTTTCAAGTCGGTCGGGCGCGGCAGGGCCCATCAGGGCGTAGGCCGTGCCGCCCGATTGCCAGTATATGGTCGGCACGCGCCCATCCGTAGCGGGAGTAGGCGGTACGGCGTCTTCGCCGCTCATCGCGACCGCAACCAGTGTGATCTGGCCAACGCTCGGTGTGTCAGCCGTCACGACAAGGCTCTGCCGCCCGTTCCAGGGCTGCACCTGAACATCTTTCACCCTCCATGTCGCTGGAAGAGCGGGCATGCTGATGTTCATGGCGCCGACCAGTCGCTCGATCTTGTCCTGCTTTGGCTCACTGCCCCTTTCGGGACCGGCATTCAGCTGGGCGACTCGCAAGGCATCACGCGCGGCAAGAATGAAATTCTCATCGGTGGTTTGCCCTCCCTGGCGGAGAGGCAGTGTCAGTGAGTTGGCCGACCAACCCGCCAGAATGAGCAAGGCGGCTGCCGTTTGCAGTTTGAGCGCACTGAATATTCTTAGCCGTCGAAACGCACTTTCCAGTTGCTTGGCCTTGTCCACGCTAACTCGGGGCGGGAAAAGCCGCTGCGGTTGAGCGACGCGCAATGCTTCCATGCGCTGTGCCTGGGCAAAAACTTCCGCCGCCAGTTCCGGCTCCAGGGCAAGCCGTGCCTGGAGGTCGGATCTCTGAGGCTGGGTCAGTTCGCCGTCAAGGAAGCGATTGATCTCGTCCTCGGAAATACGGTCACTTGGCCACATCACGGCCTCCTACAACTTTTAACTGGGAAGGCGCGCAATCGCGTAGTTTTTCCATGTTGTTCTTCAGGGCAACTCGTGCGCGGCTCAGGCGGGACATAACAGTTCCCTGCGGTACGCCGAGTACTGTTGCGGCGTCAGAATAGGTGAAGCCGAGGACGCCGACCAAATGGAGAACTTCGGCTTGCTCCGTAGGCAACTCTCTCAGCGCCTTTCTGACATTGGAGAGTTCGGTGCTGTGCTCCTGCGATGGCAGTAACAGTGGGTCAGACTGCTCCGCAAAGGCGGCAATCCGCCGCCTCTCTGCGTCCGCACGCACCGCACTGGTTAGAAAGGTATTTCGCACGATTGTGATCAGCCAGGGCATGAGAGGACGCGAAGAATCGTAACTGCGAGCCAAGGAAAGAGCGCGGACAAGCGACTCCTGCACCAAGTCGTCGGCGTCTGCGTCGTTGTGCGTAAGCACTCGACCATACCGCCACAGATCCTCCAGATGCGGAGTGACGTCGAAGCTCGCATTCATGTGCCGTATACTGAGACGATGGCGAAGCTATTCCAAGCCGGTGCGACTTTTTTGTCCTCAAGTGACCTTGGCACCGGGTTCAACTTCGAAGCGAAGCTGCGGTGGTGAGGGTCCGAGCCGCTGTTTGCGGCGGCTGCGCCGGCGGCAAGCCGGCAAAGAAGAAGTTCAAGAGCTATTCGATCGGCTACTTCCATATCGACGTCGCGGAGGTGCGCACCGAGCGGGGCAAGCTGAACATGTTCGTCGCCACCGACCGCACCTCCAATTTCGCCTTCGTCGAGCTGCACGAGTTCACCACGCCCGGCGCCGGCGGTTCGGCCATGCCGCTGATCAGCGAGACCATCGCTGGGAAGCTGCTGCCAAACGCGGCTCTGCTAACCCATCGTTGCAATCTGACGGCCAAGTTCCTCGCCCCGGAGAAACGTCATTCGCCACTCGGTGAAGTCGTTCGATCATGCTCAGCAAGGATGGGATGACGCAACTGCAGCTGGCAGTCAGCATTGATAAAGTTGCTCTTGATAACAGACATAAAGGCCAAATCGACAACGCATTCGATGCCCGCTCGCAATAGGGCTGTGTGATCACTCCAGCTGTTTCGGCCCCGGGACGGGGATTAGGGTCATGGGCTGGTACTGAGCCAATCTTTGAAGGCCCGCAAGATCGGTCAGCTCGATAAAGCGCGCGTTGCTGGTGATAAGCTGTTCGGCGCGCAATTGCTGAATGACGCGATTGAGATGGGGCACGCTCAGCCCGAGCGCGTCCGCCATGACTTCCTGCGAAAATGGCAAGTCGAAACTTTCTTCGTCAGCGCGTTCCACCTCCAGGAGACGCGCGTGGATCTCTAGCAAAAGGTGCGCCAGCCTTTCAATCGGAGTGCGCCGACCCAGATTGACAATGTGTTCCGCATAAGTCGCTGCCTCCTGGGCGGCGAGCCAACTTAACACCAGACCGAATTGGGGCTGCTCGTAGCAGAGACGAACGTAAGCGTCGAACGAGCACACGGCGTAGGTCAGCTCGCTCACGGCAACGACCGCACAAGTCGATCGATCGAAAAAGCTGACCGGGAATCCAATGACATCACCCGGCAGGATAAGCTTCAGGATTTGCCGCCTGCCGCTGCGCAGCAACCTGTAACGGATCGCGTAGCCGTCTTTAACAAAGCACAGGTTTCGGAACTCGGAGCCGTGAACGACGAGTTCCTCCCGTTTCCGAATGGTAAGATCGCGCTCGAAGATTGCCTCCAGACGTTTGATGTCTAACGATTCCAGCTTCATTGCACGTGTCAGTCGGGTCACGATCGGATGGCCGGTCAGCGGCATGCCATGCTCCACATGTTCATGACCTTCAATGAAACTTTCCTATGCTTATTAATCCAGATCAATGAACAGAATCATCAAACGAAAGTTGTATTGACTGGCAGGCCTACGCCACTGCGAATGCCCATGCAAATAGGCCATTTTCAGCGTCTCGCTGAAAAAAACCGGTTTCCGGAACAACAATGAGAGTCGTCCGACGGCTCCACGCTAAGGAGGAACAGCTCATGCCACTCGACGATCAAAATACTTCCCATATATCCCGCCGTAGCATGCTGCACGCGGGCGCAGGTCTTCTCGGCAGCGCCGTTCTGCCCTTATCCAGCTTTGCGGCTTTTGCGGCCGACGACAAGCCCGCGATAGGCACCTGGCCGGCCGGGTCGGCGGGCGACACCGTCTACATCGGAGCCGCCGTGCCCCTTACCGGTGCCTATGCCGTGCAAGGTGCTGACGAACTTAAGGGCTGGCAGCTCGCGGTCGACCACATCAACAACGGCCACGAGTTGATGAAGGCGTTGGCGCCGAAGGTCGACAAGGGGTTGCTCGGCAAGAAGGTCGAGTTGTTGTCCGCCGACAGCGCGGCTAAGCCGAACCAGGCCGTCGAGCTCGAGCAGAATTTCATCCACCAAAACAACATCATCCTGATGACCGGCTCGACTTCATCGGCGGTCGCGGTTGCGCTCAACAAATTCGCGCAGCGCGAGAAGATCCTCTACGTCGCGGGCATCTCCGGCTCAAACGACACAACAGGCAAGGACTGCGTTCGCTACGGCTTCCGCCAGAATTTCTACGGCCAGACCGCAGCCAACGCGATCGGCCCGATTCTTGTGAAGACCTACGGCAAGGGAAAGAAGGCGGCATTCATGACGCCGGACTACACTTACGGCCACACCGTGACCAAGTCGGTGAACGACTACCTGACCTCTCAGGGCGGATGGGAGATGGTGACGGACCAGGTCTCGCCGTTGGGCACCCAGGATTTCAGCCAGTATCTGACCAATATCGCCAATTCGGGCGCCGAATTCATCGTCAACGTCAACTGGGGCCGCGACGCGGTGCTGTCAATCCAGCAGGCCAAGCAGTTCGGCCTGACTCCGAGCATGAAGATGGTGATCCCCTACCAGATCCCCTTCCTTGCCAAGGAAGTAGGCCCCGAACTGACAGCCGGGGTTTTTGCCGCTACCGATTTCTGGTGGACCCTGCAGGACAAGTATCCGCTCGCCAAGCAGTTCGTGGACGCATTCCAGCAAAAGTTCGGCTATCGGCCGGAATGGGGCGCCGAAAACGCCTATGTCAGCTTCGCTCATTGGGCGCGCATGGTGTCGCAGGCCGGTAGCTTCTATCCGCCGGACGTCATCAAGCAATACGAGAAGGGCGAGACCATCCCTTCACTCGTCGGCGACGTTCACTATCGGCCGGAAGACCATCAGTGCGTGCGACCCGTCGTACTCGTTCAGGGTAAGGATCCCAAGGACATGAAGAGCGACGACGACTACTGGAATGTGGTGGAGGTCGTCGATGGCGCGCCGCTGATGCAGAAGCCCGACGAGTTCGGCTGCAACCTGGGCAGCTACACCTGATGCCCGCAGCGCCTTCTCCGCTTCGCCACGGCTGGAGAGGGCGCTCGCATCGGGACTGGCTCTGCCCGGACGCAGACGGTTCGTCTCCCGGCGCTCGGTGGGATGTCGATTGTTCGCGACTTGTCTGCCAAACCCTTGCTGGCGCGCGGGCAGGGCATATTATTCATGACCAAGGTGGGCGCAGAGTGATCAACTGGGCAAATTTCATTTCGCAGTGCTTCAATGGGCTCGTACTCGGCGCGCTTCTGGCGCTGATCTCCTCCGGGCTGACCATCATCTACGGGACGCTCGGCGTCCTGAACCTTGCCCACGGCGCGATGTTCATGCTCGGTGGCTATGCCGGCTGGCTCGCCTACACCTACACAGGTTCATTCCTCGCCGCGGTGGCGGCCGGATCGCTGTTCGTGATGATCGTGGGGGTGTTGATCGAGCGGCTGATCGTTCGCCATTTCTACACGCGGCCGCTCGAGGACCAGCTTCTCGTCACATTCGGGCTCGGCATCGTTTTCGTCGAGACGGTCCGCTTTTTCTTCGGCAGCCTCTCGCACACGGTGCCGCCGCCCGCCTCGCTAGTCGGCATTACCCATCTCGGCTTCATGGTCTATCCCACCTACCGATTGGCGCTCCTCGGCATCGTCGCCCTGGCGCTGCTGATGCTCTATGTCGTGCTCTATCGCACCCGCATCGGGATGATCGTGCGAGCAGGCATCGAGGATTCGGTAATGGTCGACTCGCTTGGAATCGATGTCTACAAGATCTTCATGCTCGTCTTCGGCATCGGAGCCATGGCAGCTGGCTTCGCCGGTATTGTCAACGCACCCGTGGTGTCGATCGCGCCCGATGTCGGGGAAGCCATACTGGTCCAGACCTTTGTGGTCGTGGTAATCGGCGGTGTCGGTTCCTTTACCGGCGCCATCCTTGGCGGCCTCATCGCCGGCGAAATCATCAGCATCACCTCGATGTTCAATCCTGGTTATTCGTATGTCATGCTGTTCGTGGCGATGACGCTGGTGTTGGTGCTTCGACCGCACGGGCTGCTCGGCACGGCAGGGCGTGAGTAGACGCGGTCGGCCATGAACATCAAACATCCCTTCCTCGTCGAGCTTCTGACGGCGCTGGCGCTCGTCCTGGCGCCTTTCGTTCTGCCCCATCTCGGGTTCTCGCCCAGCACGATCAATCGTATCCTGATCTGGGGACTGTTCGGGATCGGCTTCGACATCCTGTTCGGCTACACGGGATTGCTGTCCTTCGGCCAGTCGGCCTTCTACGGTACTGGCGGGATGTTCGCCGCCTATCTCCTGACTGAAACCGGCTTCTCTTATGTCATGGCTGCCATTGTCCTGGGCGCCGTCGTGTCGGGTGTCGTCGGCTACGTGATCGGGTTGATAGCCCTGCGACGCACCGGTATCTATTTCGCCATGATCACGGTGGCGATCGCCGAAGTCTTCTTCTTTGTCGAGTTCAATCCGCTCTCGGCATTCACGGGCGGCGAGAACGGCTTGCCTGGCGTGCCAACCCCGGTCGTCAACCTCGGCTTCACGGTGCTTGAATTCAACACCGACTGGACGATGTATACCTTCCTGGCGTTCTGCTATTTCATCGGCATTGCCGTCGCACTGCGCATCGTACGCTCGCCCGTTGGCGCGATCCTTTCGGCGATCCGCGACAATCCGCTCCGCGCCGCGGCGCTGGGCCACGACATACACGGCTACAAGCTCACGGCCTTCGTGGTTGCCGCGATCTATGCCGGCTTTGCCGGCGGCCTGTTGGGCGTGATGCAGGGCTTCATGCCGCCGGACGCTTTCATGTTCGACACGTCCGGCCAGGTCGTGATGCAGACGGCGATCGGCGGTGCCGGCACACTGTTCGGGCCGCTGGTGGGCGCGACGGTGTGGCTCTATCTCAGCGACTTTTTCCAGAACACATTGCATCTCGGCGCCACATGGAAGTTGGTGCTCGGCATCGTTTTCGTGCTGCTGGTCTGCTTCCTGCGGCGCGGCATCGTCGGTGCGATCGTCGATCTCTATGGGTTGACCGGTGGCCGCAAGCGCATCGAATCGTCCAATACCGCGGTCGAGAGTGCGCCGCACGTCGTGACCGCCGTCGAACCGATGCCGGCGCGCCGGCGTGGTGCTGCGCCAGCATCCGGACCGATCCTGCAGGTGCAGGGCCTAACCAAACGCTATGGCGGTATCACAGCCAACAGCGACATCGACCTCAGCGTCGATCATGGGGAGATACGGGGCATCATTGGACCCAACGGCGCGGGCAAGACGACGTTCTTCAAGATGCTCACCTGCGAGATCGCGCCAACCTCCGGCCGCATCATACTGGCCGGCCGCGATATTACGGGCATGGGCGTATCCGAGGTGTGCCAGCTCGGGCTCACCAAGAGCTACCAGATCAACCAGCTATTCGACCGCTTGACGGTGCGGCGGAACCTGATGATTGCCGCGCTGGGCGAGGCGCGTGGAAAGTTCCGGCTTGATCTGTTCAAGAGTATCCACAGCGTTCCCGGTCTCAGCGAGCAGGTCGAGCGAACGGCGGCGCTGGTGAACCTTACGGCGCGGCTCGATCGGCCAGTTTCGGAACTGGCTTATGGCGAGAAGCGGCGGCTGGAAATCGGTCTTGCACTGGCGACGTCGCCGAGCCTGCTCCTGCTTGACGAACCGCTTGCCGGCATGAGCCCGCGCGAGCGCGTCGAGACCGTGGCGCTGCTCAAGTCAATCGCGCGTGCACGCACGATGATCATCATCGACCACGATATGGATTCGCTCTTCGAGCTGGTCGAGAAAATCACCGTCCTGCAGGAGGGCAGGGTGCTGGCCGAAGGCACGCCCAGTGAGATCAAGGCCAACGCAAAGGTGCAGGAAGCCTACCTTGGCGGTGTACATGGAGAGGTGGCATGAGCCTGCTCGATGTGAGAGCATTAAACAGCTATTATGGTGACAGTCACATTCTGTTCGACGTCACATTGAGGGTCGAGAAGAATGAGGTCGTGGCGCTCCTGGGCCGCAACGGCGCTGGCAAGTCGACGACGCTGAAGAGCCTGATGGGGGTCGTGACGCCGCGGACCGGCTCGGTTGAACTAGACGGGGTCGAACTGGTTGGCAGGAAGGCGCACAGCATCGCTCGGGAAGGCATGCAACTCGTGCACGAGAATCGACGCATCTTCGGCAGCCTGAGCGTCGAGGAAAACATCATTCTGGCCGGGTTGACTGCGGATGACCGGTGGCCGCTGGAACGCATTTACACGATGTTCCCCCGGCTGAAGGAACGACGCGCCAGCCGTGGTACGGATTTGTCAGGTGGCGAACAGCAGATGCTGGCTATAGCGCGTGCATTGGTGCGCAACCCAAAGATCCTCCTGCTTGATGAACCCTTCGAAGGACTTGCTCCAGTCATTGTGTACGACTTGGTGCGCGCCTGCCGCGAGCTGGTCCAGGCAGGGCAGACAATTGTGCTGGTGGAACAGAACATCGCAGCGACGCTGGCGCTCGCGAGCCGCGTTTATATCATCAACAATGGCCATATCGCCCACGAAGGCCCGGCCGCCGAACTCAAGATCCAGGCGGGGCTGCTGCAACACCATCTTGGCGTCTAGGTCCAGCCCGTGGACAATCCCACGACCTTCATCGACAGTGTCATCCCGCCAGAGAATTCGTGAGATTGTGGCTATCACGATCGGAAAGATAGCTAGGAGTTAGGCAAGTGCCTTGAGCCGCCAGCAGACGGTGGCTTTTGGATTTCGACCCCGACTTGATAGTGGAGGGGCAGTCCAAGACATTCTCATGCGCTCCGTACGCCTTTGCTCGAAGAGACACTGATCGCGGGCACGGTCTCGTCAGTGGGCGCGGCTTGGCAGCAGGCCGCGAGCCATGATGGAGCCGTAAACGCTTGCAGGGATCACAGCGGAATTCGCAAGTCGGTACCTCTGGAAATCAAATCTTCAGGATAGCTTGGCATTCTTGTCCATCCCGAGGAGCGGATGGCTCGGGCGGAACATTCAGGAGAAACCAGTTGTAAGGGCCGATATTTGACTGAACGGATGCACCTAGACGTGCAGGATAGTCCTGGCCATAACTGCAGAAGTCGACCGACTACTGGCGAGCCGCACGCGCGATATCCGGCTGACGGGCGAGATCTACCGCCTGTTTCGAGCGCGTGTCTGGTCGCAGACAAAGATCATCCGAGCCTGGATGGTCTGGGTGGCTTTGTTGGACGTGCTGACACTCGCGCTCAACATGGTGATGCTCCCAAGGGCAACTGCGCTATCCATGCTCCTGCCTGGCGCCATCATTCCGCCCGTCGCTGTGGCCGTCGTTCTTATCTGGCGAAAGCCGCGGGCGCCGTGGCTACAAGGGGCTTCGCTGATCGCGGGCTTCTTCCTCATTTTGTTGTCGGTTGCGTTAGTCGGCGTAAGCGCTGGTGGCGAGTTCTACGAACGGCACTTGAACATCATGCTGTTCGTGGCCATCACAGCCATCATCATCTTCGGGGTTCCGCTGGCCTGGACGGTGACTATTGCCGCCTTGGCGCTCGGTCTCTATCTCGTTTTTCAACTACACAACCCGGGCATCGAATTTGGCAGCGCCGTGGCTGCGACGTTGTTTTCACCAGCGGCATCTTCGCAACGGTCGCCGCGCGGCGCAGCATGACAATTCTCGCTCAGAAGACCTTCCTGTTTGAGCTTCGCGACCGGCGCAGGGTCGCCGAACTGGCGGAAGCGAATGATCGGCTGAAACTTTTGGCGAGGACTGATCCGCTCACTGGCATAGCCAACCGGCGCTGGATGACGGAAACGCTTGACCGTCTATGGGACGGTGGCCGGAAATGCCACGGCGGTGCCGCCATGCTGATGTGCGACATCGACGACAAGAAGCTGAACGACCACCTCGGCCATGCCCAGGGCGATCGCTGTCTGGTCGAGGTCGCCAGAATGATCCAGGAAAACGTGAGGCGCGGCCGCGATCAGGTGGCCCGCTACGGCGGCGAAGAGTTCCTGGTGTTGCTGCCCGGGGTGGACGAGGAAGAGGCCGTCGCGGTGGCCGAGCGAATTCGTCAGAGCGTTGAGGCCGCGGCTTTTCCCAACCCTGCATCCCGCATGTCGCCTAGCGTCACACTCAGCATTGGAGTTGCAGTTCAGACGACTGACGAGGCCATCTCACCAGAGCAGTTACAGAGTCACGCGGATGCGGCACTCTACCTTGCCAAACAATCCGGCCGCAACCGAGTGCTGCTCCACGGATCGGCGTCATTCGGGCGAAAACATGTGCAGCCGGCACGGTGATGCCTCAAGTACGTCAGGGCGAAAGTCGTTGTGCTGTTCTTGTGCGGCTGAAGCAGACCGGCTCGGCGACATAAGCCGACCCGGGTGCGCCGGTAATGCGGCGATCCGTGCCCGAGCCCTCATAACGGGGGTTGACGATGCGGGAACCTGATAGTTGAAGGCAGCAATGGAACGCAAGGCGGCGTTGGACATTTCGTCTGGATTGGCACGCGTGCGACGGTGGTGCCCCGACTGCATCCGGCGGCACCGTCTGACACGAAGGGGAAGGAGCTAGCGATGAGAAGAATTGCCCTCGCGGGAATGCTTACACTCTCGGTTTCGGCCTCCCAGGCACAGACCGCGACGCCTCAGCCAGCCGCACCGACCGCTGAGGCGCCTGCCGGTCAGGTGGTTGCGTCGGGGCAAGGCGGCCCGGTCAACCTCTGTCACGAGATCCTCGCCTTCATGAAAGCGCCTCCAGCTGAGACGCCCCCACCCACCGGCGCGGCAAAGAAGCCGGATGCGGCTTCAGCTAAGCAGGGCACGACCGGATCGGGCGACCCAGCGAAGTCGGAGGGTGGTACGGGCTCTGCGCAAAAAATCACCGGACAGGACGGCGTGGCAACCGACGCTCCCCAGCCAGGCAAGGACAACGCAGCCAGCGGATCGGCGCACAATGCCCCGCAGAAAGAAAGCAGGGCAGCGCCGCTGCCCCCCGCAGACGTGACCAGCACGCCCAAGGAATCCGTGCTGACTGTCGAAGCGGCAGAGCAACTCGCCGATGCGAACGATATCGCCCAGTGCCAGAAAACGGCCCGCGCCATGAGAGTTGCCGGCGTTGCCATGCCACCGCCGCTGATTGCATTGGCAGCACTCGATATGCAATATCAGCAGAAGGCGGTTGTGCCGGCCGAGCCCACAGGGGCTGCCGGTGCCCAGCGTCTAGCGCCGCAGGCGGCCACGCCGAAATAGCGAGAGCAAGAACGGTGGCTGGCGGCCCGTCTCGAGAATGGAAGGAGCAGGCGGGATGCGTATGATTTTGACGGGAATTGTCGTTACCGTCTTAGTTGCCTTTGGTGCCGGCTATGTTTTGCGCGCACAGCAGGTGCCTTCCTGGCAGGTCTTCAGCACCGACAGTGCCCGGGTGGGCGATCCGGGCCACAATCTCGTCGGGCAGAACTGGTCGGGCGATCCCGCCGGCGGCTCCGCCGGCAAATCATGACCAACTACCTCCTGAGCGATTGGGCTGCAGTCGACCAGCGATAGAAACGCTATTCGGCCGGCTCAGCGGAAGTCTCCGGCGTAGCATCGCCCGTCTTCGCCTGCTGCTTGGCAACCCAGGCGCTGTGGTGCTCCTTGGCCCAATTCAGATCCACTGTGCCGGACACCATGGCTTCGTAGGCGCCTTCCATGCCGAGCGTGCCGATATAGATGTGGGCGATGATGACGGCGATCAGGAGGACGCCTACGACCGCATGAACATACTGGGCCGTCTGCATGCCGTTGATATCGGCGAAGGAGAATGGGAACAGCATGTAGATGCCGGACACCGACAAGGCAATTCCGCCCAGCAGGACCGCCCAGAAGATAAGCTTCTGTCCTGTGTTGAAGCGTGCCGCCGGCGGGTGCGTCCGGTTCGACTTGTCGAAGAATCCGCCGCCGACCTTCAGCCAGTTGGCATCGTAGCGGTCGGGCAGGTTGTCCCAGACCCAGGCGACCAGCATAACAAGTACGCCCAGCATGAATGCCCAGGCGACGAAGTCATGCGCGTATTTCGCCCAAAACGACCATGCCGAGAACGCGTCCGGTCCGATCAGCGGCATCAGCAGGCGTTTGCCGAATACGAGATTCAAGCCGGTAACGGCCAGGATGATGAACGCTGTGGCAGTCGTCCAATGGGCAAGCCGTTCGATGGCGTTGAAGCGCAGGATCCTGACGCCTGATTCACCCGCCGCGACGCGGATGCGGCCTCTGACGAAATAGAACAGCGCCAGCACGACCAGCATGCCGAGGATGGCAATGCCGCCGATCCAGGGCAGCGCGCGCTCATGGAAGCCCTGATAGTCGCGGCCCTGCGGCTGCTGCAGCGTGGCGGCCTTGCCGTCCGGTATGGTGACGCGGCCCCGGATCTTGTTGAGTTCATCGAGAAGTTGCCGCTCGCTGACAGCCTGGGCGGTCGGGTTGTTTCCTGAACCGGCGTCCTGCGCCCTGGCCGGAACAACAAGCAGGCCGAGAGCCAGTATGAGTGCGGCGGCCGCCGGGGAAATCAGTCGACCAAGGCTCGAGATACGCATTTGCTCGGTCCTCCTGAGCTTGTTTGTCTGCGCGAACCAATCGGCACCGCGATGAACTACACCTCAATTGTCTCCCGATAGGCCGTCTGCCACCCCCACGCACCGGAGCCGTAGCCGCGCTGCGTCACGCGTTCCTTGTAGATCGCAGCGATGATCTCGCCGTCGCCGGCCAGCAGCGACTTGGTCGAGCACATCTCGGCGCAAAGCGGCAGCTTGCCTTCGGCCAGCCGATTGGCGCCATATTTTGCATATTCGGCCTCGGTCGAGTCCGGCTCCGGACCGGCCGCGCAGAACGTGCACTTGTCCATCTTGCCGCGCGATCCGAAATTGCCGACGCGCGGGTATTGCGGCGCGCCGAACGGACAGGCGTAGAAGCAATAGCCGCAGCCGATGCACAAATCCTTAGAGTGCAGCACCACCGCGTCGGCAGTCGTATAGAAGCATGCGACGGGGCACACCGCCGCGCACGGGGCGTCGGTGCAATGCATGCAGGCCATCGAGACGGAGCGCTCGCCGGGCTTGCCGTCATGGATCGTGACGACGCGGCGGCGGTTAATGCCCCAAGGCACATCGTGCTCGTTCTTGCAGGCGGTGACGCAAGCGTTGCACTCAATGCAGCGGTCGGCGTCGCAGAGGAACTTCATCCTGGCCATTTTCCGCACCTCCCTGTTACGCCATCGCGATCTGGCACAACGTGACTTTCGGCTCCTGCATGCCCGTTACCGGGTCATAGCCGTAGGTGGTGATGCTGTTTGCGCTTTCACCGAGCACATAGGGATCGGCGCCTTCGGGGTAGTTGGCCCGCAGGGTCTCACCCTGGAACCAGCCGCCGAAGTGGAAAGGCATGAACGCTACTCCCTTGCCGACACGCTCGGTCACCAAAGCCTTCACCCGCGCTTTGGAATCGTTCTCCGCGCCGGTCACCCACACCCAGACGCCGTCGCCAATGCCGCGGGCGGCTGCGTCCGCGGGATTGATTTCGACGAACATCTCCTGCTGCAACTCGGCCAACCACCGGTTTGAGCGGGTTTCCTCGCCGCCGCCTTCATATTCGACCAGGCGACCGGTCGTCAGGATGATCGGGAACGATTTCGCGACGCCCTTGTCCACCGCCGCCTTCTGAACGCTGAAGCCGATATTCGGCAAACGGAACTGCTTGGCGTCAGGATAGGTCGGATATTTTGCGACTAGGTCCACCCTGGGGGTATAGATCGGCTCGCGATGGATCGGCACCGGGTCGGGCAGGTTCCAGGCGACAGCCCTGGCCTTTCCGTTTCCGTAGGGGTGACAGCCGTGGCTGAGCACGACGCGCTGGATGCCGCCCGACAGGTCGGTCGACCACGAGACCTTGCCGATGTCACCCATATCATCGCCGATCGTCTGGACGACTTTGAGTTCCTCCGCACTCAAGTCCTTGTCCCAGCCGAGCTTTTGCAGCACCGCCATCGTGAATTCCGGATAGCCGTCGGTCAGTTCCGAGCCTTGCGTGTAGGAGCCTTCGGCAAGAAGCGTCTCGCCGTTACGCTCCACACCGAAACGGGCCCGGAAGGGACTGCCGCCATCCATTACATGCAGGCCGGTGCTGTAAAGGTTGGCCGTGCCAGGATGGCGTATTTCCGGCTTGCCCCAGCATGGCCAGGGCAGGCCGTAATAGTCGCCGCCGACCTCCGGATCGTCCTTCGGCGCGCGTAGCGTCACAAGATCAAACTTGTGCTGGTTTTTCATATGCGCCTTGAGGCGCTCCGGCGATTGACCGCAGTAGCCGGTCGACCAGCTTCCGCGGTTCATCTCACGCAGTACGTCCTCCGGTTGCGGCCGGTCACCCTCGACCGCGATGTTCTTGAACATCCAGTCGGCAAGGCCGAGCTTCTTCGCGAGCAGGTAGATGACCTGATAGTCGTCCTTCTGCTCGAAGCTCGGCTTAACGATCTGCTCTCCCCACTGCAGAGATCGGTTGGAGGCGACGCGCGAGCCGGAAGTCTCGAATTGCGTACAGACCGGCAGCAGATAGACGTTGTCCTTGCGCCCGGCCTGAACTGCCAGCGATGCCCAGGTCGTCGGGTGCGGATCGGCAACGACGAGCAGTTCGAGGCCGGCCAGGCCCTTCATTGATTCCGGTATGCGTGTGATGCTGTTGCTGGCGTGGCCCTGGACGAACATCGCCCGCAGTCTGTCACGCTGCTGAATGTCCTCCTTGGGGAGCACGACCCCATCGAACCATCGGGTCAGCGGGATACCGGGTGTCTCCATCGCCTCCTTGGAGTCGAACCGGCGCAGAAGGTCGTCGTATGGAATTTGCCAGACTCGCGACCAATGCTTCCAGGCGCCCTCCGTCAGGCCATAGTAAAAGGGCAGGGTCACCACATCCAATCCAATGTCGGTCGCGCCCTGCACGTTGTCATGTCCACGGAAGATGTTGGCGCCGGTGCCCGGCTTGCCAACATTGCCCGTGGCGAGGCACAAGATGCAGCTGGCGCGGACGTTGGCTGTTCCGGTCGTGTGGTGGGTCTGCCCCATGCACCAGATTATCGTCGATGGCTTTTGCGTGGCGAACATCTCGGCGATGCGCTTCATCTGCTCGCCAGGCACACCAGTGATGCGCTCGACCTCGTCGGGCGGATATTTCCCCACCTCCTTGCGGACTTCGTCCATCCCGTAAACGCGCTGGGCTATGAATTCCTTGTCCTCCCAACCATTCTCGAAAATGTGCCAGAGCAAGCCCCACAGCACCGCGATGTCGGTGCCAGACCGAATGCGAGCAAACTCGGTGGCATGCGCGGCCGTACGGGTGAACCGCGGATCCATCACGATGAAGTTGGACTTGTTGAGTTCCTTGCCTTCGAGCAGATGCTGCATGGCGACTGGATGTGCTTCGGCAGGGTTCCCGCCCAGCACTATGAGCGTCTTGGAATTGCGGATGTCGTTGAAGGAATTGGTCATCGCGCCGTAGCCCCAGGTATTGGCCACGCCCGAAACCGTCGTCGAATGGCAGATCCTCGCCTGGTGGTCCTGGTTATTGGTTCCCCACAGGGCCGCAAGCTTGCGGAAGAGGTAAGTCCCCTCATTGGAGAACTTCGCCGATCCCATCCAGTAGGCCGATTCCGGTCCGGACTTCTCACGAATGTCGAGAAGCTTGTCGCCGATCCCATTGATGGCGTCATCCCAGGAGATGCGCTCCCACTTGCCGCCGGAAAGCCTCACGGGGTATTTCAGGCGGCGGTCGCTATGTACCAGCTCGCGCACGCTTGCGCCCTTGGCGCAATGCGAGCCTCGATTGATGGGGCTGTCCCACGATGGCTCCTGTCCGGTCCACACGCCGTTCTGGACTTCCGCGGTGACCGTGCAGCCGACAGCGCAATGTGTGCAGACACTTTTCTTCAACTCGGTCGGCACTCCCGGCTGCGGCGGGCTGATCGCCGCGGCTTTGCTTACCGTGCCGAACTGAAACGAGCCGAGCGTGGCTATTCCGCCAACTGCGAGGCCGGAGCGGCGGAGGAATGTCCGTCGGTCGAATGGAGCCGAATCCGTGCCAGCAAGGAGGCTTTGCAGTCTTGTGCGGCTTGCCTGTCCGCTTTTGCGCTTCGTCAGCATGGCGGCCTCACTTCTTTTCAGGGTAGCGGTTCACGCGGTAATAGGCCTTGATGTGATCGGTTTCCCGGTAGCGGGCCCGCATCTCGTCTTCACCGGGGTCATAGGCTTGCGCTTCGCTCGGAGCCAGTGCCGCCGCAACGGCGGTGGTGGAGGCGCCGCCGAACGCCCGGAGGAAGCTGCGCCGGCTCAGTCCCGTCGATCGCTCCTCCTGCATTGCAACCTCCATCTGTCAGGGCATCCGGCCCGCTTGCATTTCCTATGCGCTTCGCCGCGTCTCCATGGCAAAGGCTTCAGTTTCGATGTCGATAAAGGTTCGACCGGCCACGCCGACCGATCGGTAGAATTTCGCCGTTTTTGCGCTTTCCAGATCGCCAAAGAAACGTCCGGCCCATGGCGCGAGGTGCCGTTCGAAGAAAGCCTGCTCTTCGCCGGCCGCCACCTCGAAATGATTGCTGGCAAAGCCGCTCATGATCTCGCAGAGCGTTCCGAGATGATCCTCCGGGTCGCAGTGGCCGGCGGCTCGCTCCATGCCCAGGCGCATCATGTCCTGGCGCAGGCGGGCGAGTGGCCGTTCGTTGAGAAAGCCCGTGAGATAGTAGGAAGCGTAGGGGAGAAGCTCTCCGCGTCCCACGCCGATGAAAAGTTCGAAATATTCGCGATTGATATCATCCGCGCAGGTGCAGGCCGCTGCCCGGCCCAAGGCAGCGTGAGCGCGACCGAGCGGCGTGTCGCTGCTGTCTTGCAGGCGGGCAAGCCGGGTCAGGAAGCCGCTATCGGGTGGCTTGAGCAATAGCAACGCGAAGAGGGCATATTCGTCGGCGCGGGCTTGATCGATATCGTCAAGATCAGCGCCATCGAAATCGATGATTGAAGCATCCGCTCCATCCGACGATCCATACGCCTGGTCCAGGGGCAAGTCCGGGTTCATCGTGTGACCTTGACCGTGCTTCCGAGATTAGGTCATCGATTGTAGCCCCACCCCGAACGATTGCAACAGCAGTCTGACGAATTCGTGCGGCTGGTCTAGTAGCAAGTCGGTGTTGGTCGTGTGACCTTGATCGTGGGCCCCTGATTGGGTGAGCTATCGTGGCTCTGCGCTACGGGTGCAGCAGGTCCCGGCGTCAGCGCGGGATCGCTCTGCCGTGGCGCGGCCGGGAGAGGACCTCGGTACTTCGCGAGGGCGGAGAGACAGGGCCCGCGTCCGCCGCCTCTATCTCACCTGCTCCGTCAACTGGCGACCTCACCTCGGTAGGCTCGACGGTCTGGGCTTCTGGCGCATCGGTATCAGCTTCGCCAACTGGCGGCGTATTCTCCGGCCATTGGGCGTGCGCTTCGCCGGGCGCCCGGGCGGGCCAACGCCGGGGAATTGCGGCTGTTTCCCGCTCATTCGCTTCGATGGGTAAAGCCATCCTTGATAGAAAGCTGACGACTGCTTCCTTCGCGTCCAGCGGGCCGAACCCTGCCATCGAACCCGCCTGGTTGAAGTCCCAGGCGTATTCGGAGGGACCGACATAATCGCGAATTGCCGGATCGAGAGACCACATCCTGCGCGTCGCGGCGCTCCTCAGCGCCGCAGGGACGCCTTTTCTCAAGAAGGCCGTAATGTCGCTTTCAGGCGTCAGGTCCTCGACGCGGGGGAGGGGCTCGGCGGGTCCGTCTGGTTCGTCTTGCGTCGATCCCGCATCCTGAGCCGTGGCTCGGCGGGCAGCGCCGGCATCCACCGCCGCAGCGTCAGGTACCAGCTTCTCGTCGTCCGTTGCTTGAAGTCCGGCCGAGCGCACAGACAGCTTCCGGCGCGACCAGCGGGCGAAGATGTTATCATTGCCGCCGCTCATTCCTTGTCTCCAGTTCCGGAAGGCCAATTGCGCCCCGCATCAAGGTTTGCCCGATCGCGCTTGCGCTTGACGAACGGCCGCTCGACATGGTGGGCTTCGACGAAGGCGGCAAGCTGCTGCTGGATCTCGGACGGCATCGGCACCGCCTCGATGATGTCGGTGCCGGACTCCGTCAGCGACTCGGCGTCCGAGGGATCGGCGGTTACCAATTGCAGCAGGACCCCGGGAGGCGCATTCGTGTGCCGGAGCGATACCCACAGGCTCGGCTGCTGAGAACGTAAGTTCTCCCGGTACATCGTCGTGTCCGCTCCGAAGAACTCGATGTCCGCCGCTCCCGCATAATAGCGGGTTACTGTTGCGGTTTCATCGAGCGCCGTCCAAGCTGCGGCTACCGGAACGCCGACGAGCACCGCAACGGGCATCCAGGCATGATCGACCCACGGGTTCTGCAGAGTCCGTCGCTCGACGACAACACCGACTTGAGTTGTTTCCCGAACCAATTCGGAATCCTGACTGTCCACAATGCCTAACTTGCGGGTGTGGCGGCTCGAAGCGGCAGGCCGGCGATTAGGTTCTGCGGCTTCATGCGAACCATGCGGTCGGATGTCATCGCCATGATCAACCAGATCGGCCGCGCACCCACTTCCGGCCTAACTTCGTCGAATTCGGAGAAGTCGAGCCGAAACAAAGCTATAATGCGCTTTGCCGCCTCAGGGTCAAGGTCCTTGCCTGTCCACAGCGCATTGCCGATACGCGTCGCCTCCGCGTCCAGACCGACGAACCATGCCCAATCGTCGTCCTCGGTCCGCTCCACCGGCTCAACCCTCACCTCAATGGCCAGCAGATGGCGTATCCAGGCCTCGATCGCGGCGGCAAGGCCGCGCCGCGCCGGACTGTCGACGTCGCCGAGGCCAAGCACCATGTCAAAGGCATCGCTCCTGCCGAAATAGCTGCCGGCATTCTTCTCCTCGAGGATCTGCAACTCGGTGACGGCAGGCCCTCCGAGCATGTTCAGGAGAGGGGAGGCGTGACGGTTCTGCTCGTGGACTTCAATGGTTTCCGCGTCGGCGAGCAGCAGCGCTCCTTCATGGAGGGTCACCCGCTGGGCACGGTAAAACAGCTCGGCCGCACGCAGCACGAAGGGATCGTCGTCCCCGTCAAGCGCATTGCGCAGCACCAGCTGCGCAAGCTGGTTCATGAACAGGGGCGGAATGTCGGCAGCCGAGCCGCGCGCGAGTTCGAGATAGCAGGCTTCGAGGGACGGCGCTGCCAAAAGGCGATTGCGAAAGGCAATCATGAACTCCCAGTTTTCCCGAGCATCCGGGTCGTCGATCGCGGCGATCTCCTCGTTCCCGACCGGCCGGCGCGGATCGTGCATCAGCAACTCGTGATGCAGCCGCAACTCCGCCGCGCACGCATCTTCCGGCGGCAGAAGCTCAGGGCGAGCCAAATAAACTTTGAGGAACGGATCAGTCACCATCAACCGGCCTGCCTTGTCGCGATCGAGCAGATGGTGGCCCGAAGAAATCCAGAAATCCATCATTTGTGCCTACCCGCCAGCACCACAATGTCGACTTCTTCCATCGCCCCCTCTTCTCCCTCGACCTCGATGAGGCGGAATGCGGCCGCCGGATCAAGGCGGCTCACCTTCCGGTGCAGGGCGCGGAACGATTCACGGATGCCCGCCTCCTCGCCAGCGCGGTGCAGCGCAACAAGGGTGTTCGGCGGATGACTGCACAGGGACTGCGCGAAGGCGATTTCCTCCTCGGCCGCCGCGCGCGCGACCGCCATCCCGGGCGCTCCGCAACGGGCGACAAGCTGCTCGGCCAGTCTTTCGGTCGCAGCCGCGACTTCTTCCGCGGTGGCCTCCGTCACGATGACGAGGGTGGACCAGCCGAAGCTCTCAACACCCATGAAGCCGGCGCGGAAGGCTTGTCGTTCCTTGCCGGAGAGGCTTTCGACATCGGCGGCGAAGAACCGGAAAGTCCCCGTGACGGCCCACTCGCCGGGTTCCGCGGCGTGGGAATAGACGAAGCCATCCGACGGATCTAGGCGGATCGTGCGCAGTAGCTTTAGAGCCATGGCACACCCGTAGCGGGATCGAGCCACGAAGGTGAGCCAAGAGCTTCCACCAAACTCCGCCTTTCGGAGGCTCCCGGGCAAGGCTTCCCCGGAAGCAGCAGGTCGCCATTGTCAGCGATCCGAACGTCCTGGCCTCGGTGTGAGGAGCGGTGCAGCCATTGGCTGGCGAGCGATGCGAAGCCGGTTTCGCCCCATTCGTGGAACGCGTTCATCAGGTGACGGGAGAAGCTGGCGATGATCTCACCAGGATCGGGGGCTTCGAAGCCCAATTCGTCAAGCGCGCCGAGTAGCGGCCGCTCGCCAGGTTCGTAAGCGCGCACGGCCGCGATGCGGATCATGGCAGAAAAGACGAGCCAGGCCGGCGTCTCCTCGTCGCGAGCTCCCTCAGGCCAGCCCAGGCGTCCGCCGCCAACGAGAGCGCCGTCGATGCGGATCGCGTCCGGCCAGTCGAAGGTGACCGGCATTTCAGGCGGTGCACGCGCTGCAAGCGCGTCGGCCAGAGCGTTCATTCCGGCATAGATGGCAAGGCGGGCCTGCGCCAACGATTGTTCAGGCTCCAGGACGACCGCGAACTCGGCCAGATCATAGCGCCGTACCCAGACCAGCGTCCCTGCACCCTGCTCGCCGGCAATGGCGCGGGCGTGCTCGAAGGCATCGCCGGCTTCTCTCAAGACAGTGAGGCTGTAGAGCGGGGGCAGATCGAGGGCGCGGTCGGTGACCGAAGCACGCTGGGGCATGATGCCGATCCATTTTTGATGACGGCGGCCTAATTCTCCAATAATGTATATACTGTCTCTACAGTAAAGGCGCTACCGCAGCGGGCGGTGTCGCGTAGCGGGGAGGCGCAATGAGCCTGGACAAACCGCGCACGGTCTTCATCTGCTCCTGCGAGCGCAGCATGCCTGGTTTTGGCGACAGCGTGCGCCGCGGATGCAAAGACGCTCAGGTGCAATCGGGCGATCAGCTGTGCGGCGCCGAAATCGAGCGTATCCGCAACAGATTGAGCGAGGGGGGAGCCATCACCATAGCCTGCACACAGCAGGCGCCGCTTTTCCGCGAAGTCGCTGAGGAAATCGGCTTTGCGGGTGACCTCGATTTCGTGAACATCCGCGAGGCGGCAGGCTGGTCGGCAGAGGCCGCATCCGCCGGGCCGAAGGCGGCGGCACTCGTCGCGATGGTGGCCGAGCCGACCTCGCCGCCCGCCCTCGTCACGCTTCGAAGCAATGGCGTGGTGCTGGTTTATGGCCGCGACCAGGCGGCAATGGAGGTCGCCTGCCAGCTTGCCGGGGATCTGGACGTGACCGTCCTGCTGACGCGACCCGCGGAGGTTACACCCAACCGCGTGTGGGATTTCCCCGTCGTGCGGGGCAGGATCCGCAATGCACAAGGCCATCTGGGCGCCTTCGAGCTGATCGTTGATGATTTCGCCTTGCCAGTTCCCTCTTCGCGCGACCGCCTGCGCTTCGGTGCGGCTCGTGACGGCGCAATCTCTAAAGCAGACATCGTGATCGACCTCTCCGGCGGCGTTCCGCTATTTCCGGCTCACGACCTGCGCGCGGGCTACCTCAAAGCGGATTCCGCCGACCGGGCCGCGGTAACGGCCGTGATCGCCAAGGCTGCTGGCCTCGTCGGCGAATTTGACAAGCCGCGCTACATCGATTTTTCCGCCGATCTGTGCGCTCATTCACGCTCCCGCATCATCGGTTGCACGCGTTGCCTGGATCTGTGCCCTACCGGTGCGATTGCCTCGGCCGGCGACCACGTGATCGTCGACGCAGAAATCTGCGCCGGTTGCGGCAATTGCGCGGCCGCCTGTCCGACCGGTGCAGCCGCATATGCCGTTCCGGATGCGCAAACCCTGCTTCGGCGGCTGCGTTCGCTCCTGGTCACATATCGAGAGGCGGGTGGCAGGGATCCGGTCGTTCTGTTCCATGACGGCTATCACGGCGAGCCGCTCATTGACGCGCTCGCGCGGTTCGGCCCAGGCCTGCCTGCGAATGTACTGCCAGTCGCCGTGAACGAGATAACGCAATTGGGAATAGAGGCGTGGATAGCGCCGGTGGCATGGGGCGCGGCGGCGGTGATGGCGCTCGCCTCCGCGAAGCCCAAGCACGAGCTCGCCGGCTTGGCCCGCAACGTCACCATCGCCAATCTGCTCGCGCGATCGCTCGGCTACGGGTCGGAACTCTGCGGCCTGATCGAAACCGACGATCCGGACATGCTGAGGTTGGCGCTCGACCGTGTGCAACCGGGCTCCAGCACGCCGACGCCGGCGACCTTCCTGCCCCTGGGGGACAAGCGCAGCCTGTTGCGAAACAGCATGATCGAACTGCATCGCGCCGCGCCGACGCCAGTCGAGCGCGTAGTGCTCCCAGCGGCAGCGCCCTTCGGCGGGCTCGATATCAATGTCGAGGGCTGCACGCTCTGCCTCTCCTGCGTGTCGGCGTGCCCAACGGGTGCGCTCTCCGACAGCGAGCAACAGCCTGCATTGTACTTTTCCGAAAGCGCCTGCGTCCAATGCGGGCTCTGCGCTGCGACTTGTCCGGAGAAGGTGATCCGTCTCGCCCCGCGGATTGATTTCCCGGCATGGAGCGCGCCACGTCGGGTCGTCAAGGAAGAACAGCCCTACGAGTGTATCCGCTGCGGCAACCCGTTCGGGACCCGCAGTACGATTGAGCGGATCGTCGCCAAGCTGGAAGGCAGGCACTGGATGTTCTCGGGCGAAAACGCGCGGCGGCTGGAACTGGTGCGGATGTGCGACAATTGCCGCGTCGATGCCGCCATGAGCGAAGACCTCGATCCCTATGCCGGTCCTGGCCGGCCGGCCCCGCGAACGACAGAGGATTATCTCCGGGACCGGAACTCGGAAACCAAACGGGTCTAAACTCAGTTGCTGCGGGTCTCGGCCTGTAGGAATCGTATCAGCGCCGCCCGATGCTCGGGGTCGCGAATGGTCTGCTCGGGCATCTTGGTGCCCGGCGTGTATCTGCTCGGGCCAAGCTCGAACAGCTTCGATACCGTTTCGGGCGTCCAGACGATGTCCATCTCCCTGAAAGCGGGCGAGTATCGGTAGCCAGGCACGGATGCGATCCTGCGGCCGAAGATGCCGTGAAGCGTGGGGCCGGCGCGATCGCCCTCGTGGGGATCGAGCGTGTGGCATGCGACGCAGGCGCGGAACACCTCCGCGTCCGGATTGCCGGCATATTCGGCCATCGGATCGGCCGAACCCTCGATCTTGGTTCCGAGCCGTTGCCCGGCCTCGACGTTCCATTCTCCCACCATTTGATCCCCGCCGCCGCTCAAAAGCGTCTTTCCGTCAGGCGAGAAGGCGAGAGCCCAAACCGGCACGCCCGCGGTGCCAAATGTGCGAACGGGCTGCAGGCTTTTGACGTCGAGCAGCACAATTTCACCTTTGATCGACGAGGCGGCGATGTACCGTTCATTCGCCGTGACGGCGAGCGCGGTGATCGGACTTGACGAAGCTGCAACTTCGGCCAGGATTGTCCCGCCGCGGTTCAGTTCACTCAGCTTGCCGTCCGCGCCCCCGACGAACACGCGATCGCTCCTCGTCGCCACCAGTGCGCTGAGGGGTGCAGGCATTGCAACCCTGACCGGAGCTCCGCCTTCGGCCGGCCAAAGCATGACTGCCGCGTCGTAGCCGGCACTTGCGAGCGTCCCGTCGGAGAGGTATGCAACCGCGTTGACGTTTCCCCTGTGGCCTTCGAGGACGCGCGGCTCCCCGCCGGAAAGCGGCCACACCCGCACACTGCCATCCCAGGAAGCCGAAGCGAGGGTGGAGCCGTCGGGCGACACTGCGAGCGACACGACCGGCGCTGAATGGCCTTGCAGGACGGCGACCGGCGTGCTTCGTCCGGCCTCCCAGACCGCAATGCGGCCGTCCGCCCCCGCGCTGGCGAAGCGGCCTTGCGGCAGGGCTGCGACCGCATCGACCTGCCCATCGTGAAACAGCAGCACCTCCCGTGCTTCGCCGGTCTTGATCGACCAGATGATCGCCTTGGCGTCGAAACCACCGGTGATCGCAGTTTGCCCATCGGCCGTCACGGCAATCGCCCGCACTGGTCCGCCGTGACCGCGGAGATCGGCACCCAGCGCGGCGACCCCGAAGAGGAACGGAGCACTTGCCATCAGACACATTGCGAGCGTCGTCTTCATTGCGCACCAGGCCGTTCCGTGCTCCCTTGGCGCAGCGCCGCCGTTGCGGGCATCAAGCTTGCTGGATCGGCCATATTGTTCAAACCGTTCGAGGCAATCATATGACCCAGAATATGGAAACCGATCCCTTCAACGTCTCCATGCGCAAGTTCCTCAAGCAGGTCGGCGTGACTTCGCAGCAGGCAATCGAGAAAGCCGTGGCGGAGAAGGGCCTGAAAGGACAGGGCCGACTGACCGTGAGGGCCCTCGTCACGTCTGAGCCAGCAGGCCTGCACCATGTCGTGGAGGGCGAGATCGATCTGGGGTGAGCAGCGACCGAGGTCGGGTTCGGCTGCTACTTCGCGAACCTGATCCGCCCGGCCGGCGATGGATCATACCCGGCAAGCTCGGCGGCGCGGCTGGCGAAGGTGTCTTGCTGCAGCAAACGCAGCAACGCCTGGATCGGTTGCTGAAAGTAGGTCCGCTGCCGCATCAGCAGGTCGAAGCTTTCCCAGGCCAGTGACACGAAATCGAGGCCGGCGGCGCAGGCGGCGGCGCGGGTGGCGATTCCGCAATCGGCCCGTCCGGTGCGCACGGCGGCTGCAAGCTCGGGACCGGTAAGGCAGGGGGGCTCCAGTCGGTTGACCTCGCCGTGGCTCGCGCCGGCATCCGTCAGCAACAAAGCGAGCAGCATGTCCGCGCCTGCGCCGCGTTGACGGACCGCAATGCGCGCGCCGGTCGCAAGTACGTCGGTCAACTTGTTGAGCGATTTCGGATTGCCTGGCGCCAGCAGCAGGCCCTGCTCGCGGCGGGCGAATCCGACCAGCACCGCATCGTACAGCCGCGGCCTCGTCGCAATCGCGGCGACATTCGGGTCCGGGTCGTCGCTGTGGAAATGGATCGCGGCGACAGACACCTCGCCGCGCAGCAGGCGTGTCACGCCGGCTTCCGTGCCTTCTGTCAGAAAGGCCAGGCCGGAGCCCGACTGACGCAGGCTCCATTCGAGCAGATCATCCTGGCTGCCACCGACGATCGGCGGCGGGTCGGATTGAATCATTCCTCCGGGCCGGACCAGTCCCGACATGACCCAATGGTCGAGTTCATGTCGGGGAAACAGCCATTTGCCGGCCACCTTGCTGCAGGGGAGGCGCTGCTGCGCAATCAGTTCGTAAAGCTTGCGTTCGCCAATGCGCAGATAGTCGGCGGCTTCAGATGTCGTCAGCAATTCCATCCTGCATTGATATGCATATTTCTGTGCCGGTTCAAGAATTTGACTCTGGCGGAGGAGTTGCAGGACATTGGCGCTGGACAGGATTGCGAGGAGCAATGTCGGAAGGGCTGGGCGCATGGCAACTGATCGCGAGCGGTGACGCCACGCTATTTGCCATCGTGCGCCTGTCGCTCGCGGTCAGCCTTTCGGCTGTCGCGATTGCCATGGTCGCCGGCCTGCCGCTTGGCGCAATTATCGCGCTCTCGCGCTTTCCAGGTCGTTCGGCGATCGTCGTGGTGCTGAACGGTTTCATGGGCCTGCCGCCGGTGGTGGTCGGGCTGACCGTCTATCTGCTGCTATCGCGATCCGGGCCGCTGGGCGAGTTCGGTCTTTTGTTCACGCCCGCCGCCATGGTCTGCGCGCAGGCGCTGCTAGTGTTGCCCATCATCGCCGCTCTGACCCGCCAGACGGTCGAGGATCTGTGGCGCGAATATCGCGAGGAACTGAACGCGATGGAGGTCGGGCCGGTGGGCCTGGTCGCGACGCTTTTGTGGGACGGCCGCTTCAGCCTCGTCACTGCTCTGCTCGCGGGCTTCGGCAGGGCGGCGGCCGAGGTTGGCACCGTCATGATCGTCGGCGGCAACATCGATGGCTTCACCCGTACCATGACGACGGCAATCGCACTTGAAACTTCAAAGGGAAATCTGCCGCTCGCCATCGGACTCGGCCTGATTCTGATTTTTCTTATCCTGCTGATCAACGCGGCCGCCTGGGGCGTGCGGGTGTGGTCCGAGCAACGGGCGGGCTAGGGGATGCGGGCCGCTCAGAGCGATCTTCCACTTGTCTTCGATGACGTGTCGCTTATCGCTGGCGCGACGACCATACTCCAGCGGGTGAACCTGACGATCGGGCCACATGCGCCGACGGTGATCGTCGGCCCAAACGGGTCGGGCAAGACCTCCCTGTTGCGGCTTTGCATGGGGCTTACTGTACCTTCGGCCGGAACCCTGACTTGGGGCGGTCGGACCCTCTCCCCGAAGACGCGGCGTGCGATCCTGTTCCAGAAGCCTGTGATGCTGCGGCGCTCGGTGGCCGCGAATGTCGCCTACGGCCTGGCTACGGCCGGCTGTCCGCGTCGGCTTCGCGCGGCGCGCACGGAGGAACTGCTCGACCGCGTGGGTCTTCTCGATCTGGCGGCACGTCCGGCACGGCATTTGTCAGGCGGGGAGCAGCAGCGGCTGGCGCTCGCTCGCGCACTGGCGCGCCAGCCCGAGATCCTGCTGCTCGACGAGCCGACAGCCAGCCTCGATCCGGCGGCGACGCGTTTTGTTGAGCAGATCATCATCACGGCTGCCCAATCGGGCACGAAGATCATCATGGCCTCGCACCATCTCGGCCAAGTACGCAGGATCGCTGGAGACGTCGTCTTTCTTGTCCGGGGGCGTGTTTGCGAGCATGCCGTTGCCGGCGATTTTCTGGATCGTCCCGCGACTCGGCAAGCGGCTGCCTTCGTGCGCGGCGAACTCGTGCTTTAATCAACCGGACGGAGATTGAGATGCTGACCCGCCGAATGTTCTGTGCGCTTGTGGTGCTTCTGATGCTCGCGAGCGGCGCGCCTGCCCAGGAGCAGTCGATAGTTGTGGCGTCAACGACCTCGACGCAGGATTCTGGGCTGTTTGACCACATCCTGCCGCTGTTCGAGAAGAAGACCGGCATCGGCGTGAAGGTTGTCGCTCAGGGCACCGGTCAGGCGCTCGACACCGGTCGGCGCGGCGATGCCGATGTGGTCTTTGTCCATGCCAAGGCGCAGGAGGAGAAGTTCATCGAGGAAGGGTTCGGGGTGAAGCGCTTCGACGTGATGTACAACGACTTCGTCCTCGTGGGGCCCAAGAGCGACCCAGCAGGCGTCAGCGGGACCAAGGATATCGCAGCCGCGCTGATCTCCATCGAAGCCAAGAAAGCGGCCTTCGTATCGCGCGGCGACAGGTCTGGCACCCACTCGGCCGAATTGAGTCTGTGGAAAACGGCCGGCATCGACATCGAGGCGGCCAAGGGCACCTGGTACAAGGAGATCGGCCAGGGCATGGGAGCGGCGCTCAACGCCGCGGCCGCCATGAACGCTTATACGCTTTCCGATCGTGGCACCTGGCTGTCATTCAAGAATCGGGGCGAGTTGGGCATTGCCGTCGAGGGTGACAAGCGGCTGTTCAACCAGTATGGCGTCATGCTGGTGAATCCGCGGAAGCATCCAAGTGTCAAAGCGGAGGCCGGCCAGCGCTTCATCAATTGGCTGATCTCTGCGGAGGGGCAGAAGGCGATCAGCGAGTACAAAATCGACGGCCAGCAGCTCTTCTTCCCAAACGCGCAGCACGAGCGTTCCTGAAGCTTGTTGCAAACCGGCTCGGGTCTGCTTCACTATCGGGCCATGACGAGAACACTTTCTCCGACAGGCGCGCTCACCACCCTTGACAAGGCGCTCGCAGGGCTGCTCGACGGTGTGATGCCCGTCGCCACCTGCCTGGTTCCGCTCGATGAGGCTCTTGGGCGCGTGGCTGCCGGGATGCCGGCTGTCGTGCCGGCGCAGCCTGCGCGCGATATCGCTGCCATCGACGGCTGGGCGTGTCGCGCCTTTGATCTCGTGGGAGCGTCGGCCTATTCGCCAGTAGCATTGCCGACCCCGCCCCTCTGGGTGGAGACGGGCGATGCCATGCCTGGAAATCGTGACTGTGTGCTGCAGGCCGGTCTTATCGATTGCGATGGACCGGTGATCCAGGCGGCATCTGAAGCCGCGCCTGGCCAGGGTGTGCGCCGGATGGGCGAGGACATGGCGGCGACCCGCCCGCCAACATTTGAAGGAAAGACAATCGGCGTCGCTGACCTGCTGGTCGCTCGCAAAGTGGGATTGAGCCAACTTGCCGTACGGATTCCGTGCGTGCGTGCGATCGACGTCTCTGCCGAGAGCCACGAGACATTCTCCCTGCGGCTCGTGGTCGAGAGCCTGGGTGCCTCTGGAGCTTCGATTGCCGAAATAGAGGCCGTCGAGCGTGACGCGACAGCGATCGCTGCCGCTCTTGATGGCGAGTCCTGCGATTTGCTGCTCCTGATCGGCGGTACTGGCGATGGCTGCGCCGATGTGACCGCCGAGGCTCTCGCGCGGCGCCGGGTTCTGCTCGCGCATGGCATTGCTCTGCGGCCCGGGGGGACAACGGCGATAGGGCGGCTCGGCAAGACACCGATCGTCGCATTGGCCGGATCGCCGCAACAGGCTTTCGCGGGGTTCCTTGCACTCGTCCAGCCAGTCTTGGACCGCCTGTCGGGCAGATCTGAACGGTCCGGCATTATCTTGCCACTCTCGCGGAAAATTTCATCCGCGGTCGGGCTTTGCGAGATCGTTCTGCTCGCAAAGGAGCGGGATGTGTGGACACCGCTCGCTGTTGGCGACTTTTCGCTGGACGCCATGCGTCTTGCCGACGCCTGGCTTGCAGTTCCTGACGATAGCGAGGGGTATGCCGCCGGCACGCCTGTCGCCGCCGTTCCGCTCCGCAACTTTTGATCGGTGTTCCGCCATGACGCATTCTCCAACATCGGCCCAGCAGAACAGCGGCCAGGAGCAGTTCCTGACCATACTATCGCGCGAAGCTGCACTGGCGCGCTTCGAGGCCGAGCTGTTTCCCCGCCCACTACCGACCGAGAAGCGGACGCTGGCCAACGCGCTGGGGCTGGTTCTTGCCGAGGACGTCGCAGCGCCGGTCGACGTGCCGCCGTTCGACCGCTCAAATGTCGACGGCTTCGCGGTGCGTGCAGCCGACCTCGCCGTCGCCTCTGAACCGCGTCCCGTTCGGCTTGCGCTCAATGCGGAAGCGATTGCCTGCGGCACGGTTCCGCAGTTGCCCGTTCTGACCGGAACCGCCACGTCCATCGCCACCGGCGGACCGCTGCCCCGCGGCGCGGACGCGATCGTCATGGTGGAGCACACCCATCCCGCCGGGTTGAGTGCCATTGAGGTGGGCCGCAGCATCTCGCCCGGCCAGTTTGTCTCCAACGCGGGATCGGACATGGCGCGAGGAGAAGTCTTGCTGCGTGCCGGAACCGAAATCGGCTCGCGCGAGATCGGCATGCTCGCTGCCTGCGGAATCGCACAGCTGACAGTGGCTCGCAGGCCACGCGTGGCCGTGCTCTCCACGGGCGATGAACTCGTTCAGCCGGGCGAGCCGCTGCGACCGGCCGGCATCTATGATGCCAACGGCCCGATCATCGCTGCGGCTGTCACTGAAAATGGCGGCGAGGCGCATTTTCTCGGCGCCTTTCCCGACGACGAGGCGAGACTTGAGAAGGCTATGCGCGAGGCGCTCGCCGCCCACGACGTGCTGATCCTGTCGGGCGGCACGTCCAAAGGGGCAGGGGATGTCACGCATCGCATTATCGGCCGACTGGGCAAGCCCGGCATCATCGCCCACGGCGTGGCACTGAAGCCCGGAAAGCCACTTTGCCTGGCTGTGTGCGAGGGCAAGCCGGTCATCATCCTGCCGGGATTTCCGACCTCGGCCATGTTCACCTTCCATGACATGGTGGTACCCGCCCTGCGGCGCATGGCGGGGCTGCCGCCGCGCGTCGATACTCAGGTCACCGCAAGCCTTCCGTTGCGGATTCCTTCCGAACTCGGGCGGACCGAATTCGCCATGGTTTCCCTTGTGCAAGGGCAGGGAGGATTGACGGCCTATCCGACCGGCAAGGGCTCGGGAGCGATAACATCCTTTACCCAGGCGGACGGCTTCATCCGCATCGAGGCACTCGCCGATCACGTGCCTGCCGGTGCCGACGTGGCGGTGACGCTGTTCACGCCGCGGGTCCGCATCCCCGACCTCGTCGTCATCGGCAGTCATTGCGTCGGCCTCGATCTGGTCGTTGGCGAACTTTCGCGCCGCGGGATTTCGGTGCGCTCGCTGCCTGTGGGAAGCCTGGGCGGTCTTGCAGCGGCCAAGCGCGGCGAGTGCGATCTCGCCCCCATCCATCTCTTCGACCCGAAGAAGCGGATTTACAACGCGCCTTTCCTCGGTGACGGTCTCGAACTCGTGCCAGGCTGGCGGCGCATGCAAGGTTTGGTATTCCGCCAAGGGGACGAGCGTTTCGAGGGCCTCGGCGCGGAGGAGGCGGTCCGTGCGGCGCTCGCCGACCCCGATTGCATGATGGTCAACCGCAACCAAGGCTCGGGAACGCGCATCCTGATCGACCAGCTCCTCGGCGTGGAGCGCCCGGACGGCTACTGGAATCAGCCGCGCTCGCACAATGCCGTCGCCGCAGCGGTGGCGCAAGAGCGCGCCGACTGGGGTGTCACCATCGCGCCCGTCGCGCGTGCGGCGGGGCTCGGTTTTATCGCGCTGACCGAAGAGCACTACGACTTCGCACTGATCTCTGCGCGAAAGGAACGGCCTTCGGTGCATGCATTCCTCGAGGCTCTCCGGACCGACGAGGTCCTTCTGGGCCTGGAGCGCGCTGGGTTCAGCCGGCCGGGTTAGCAGAAAGCAACGCGGCCAGGCGCTCAGCTTCGGCAAGATCCTCGACCGTGTTGGCGTTGAAGAACGGGTCCACCGGCTCGACGGGCCAGGATACGGTGGCAAGGCGCTGGCGAGCGGTCCACCGGTCAATCTTGCGGAGGCCCTCGTTGGTCAACGCATGCCGCAATTCATCCCGCAGCGCGACTTTCCAGAGCCCGATGACCGGATGCGCCTGGCCGCCGGATGTCGCCACCGCCAAGTCTGCTTTCTCTGTGATGCGCGCCTGCTGGAGGCGTGCAACGAGGTCGCTCGGCAGGAAGGGACAATCGCCGGCAGCGCTGACCACCCATTCTACACCCGGCCTGTTCCCCGCCGTCCAATCGAGTGCGGCGAGTATGCCGGCGAGAGGTCCCGGATAGCTCTCGATCGTGTCGGCGGCAACGGGCAGGCCAAAGCGGGCGAAGCGAGCGGGGTCGCCATTGGCGTTAAGAACGAGCCCGTCGCATTGCGGCGCTAGCCGTTCGATGACATGCTCAAGCATCGTTCGTCCGCCGATCACACGCGTCGGCTTGTCTCCGCCGCCCATGCGCCGACCCAGACCGCCGGCGAGCACCACGCCCAGCGTTACGGTTCCCTCAGTCGTCATGCTCGGCACCCTTGCGGCGGTGGCGCGGCGCTTCCTCACCGACCGAAGCGAGGTCCTGGTCGAAGACGATCCGCTCCTGGCCCGAAAGCACGGTGAAGCGCTTGCCGCGCGCCCGGCCGACCAGCGTCAGCCCCACCTGGCGGGCCAGCGCCACGCCCCAGGCTGTGAAGCCGGAGCGCGAGATCAATATCGGAATGCCCATCCGCACCGTCTTGATCGTCATCTCGGAGGTCAGCCGCCCGGTCGTGTAGATGATCTTGTCTGCCGGATCGACGGTGTGGCGGTACATCCAGCCAGCGATCTTGTCGACGGCGTTATGGCGCCCGACGTCCTCCATATAGCAGATTGGCGTGCCCTCCCTGCAAAGGACGCAGCCATGAATCGCGCCTGCTTCCAGATAGAGCGACGGCGTGGTGTTGATCTTGCGCGTCAGCTCGTAGAGCCAGGAGGTGCGAAGCTCAGCGGGCGGAAGTGTGATGTCCTCGATCGCCTCCAACACGTCGCCGAACGCAGTGCCTTGGGCGCAACCCGAGGTCTGCGTCCGCTTTCTGAGCTTCTGCTCGTAGTCGGTGTTGCGCTCGGTGCGAACGACCACGACCTGCAGGTCTTCGTCATACTCGACATCCGTCACCACGTCGTCAGGCAGAAGCATGTTCTGGTTCAGCAGATAGCCAAGCGCAAGATATTCAGGGTAATCGTTGACCGTCATCATGGTGACGATCTCCTGCGCGTTGAGATAGAGCGTCAGGGCACGTTCTATCGGTACGCGGACCTCCACCGTCGCGCCTGTATGGTCGACGCCCGCGACCAACTCGGTCAGCCGTCGGTCTTGCGGGTCGGGTGTGATGATGGCGTGTTCGGGTTGGCGTCTCATCAAATGCATGGCAGTCTCCTGACGTCGTATTCTGGCTCGCCACTGCTCTGGCCTGATGTATCTTACAGGTGTTCAACCGAAGCTAATTAAAAAAAGCTCGGATTGATGCGATTGCTGCCAAGGCGGCACCCTCGTGCAATTGGAACATAAATGGCGCAAATCTCGGATGACTGCTTCGCTTTCGGCGGACCGATGCGGCCCATCGACGAGACCGCCGCGCTCATCGCCTCGAAACTGAGTGCTGTGCAGGAGGTCGAGGCGGTCTCGCTCGTGCTGGCGGATGGGCGCTTCCTGGCGAGGGAGATGGTCGCACCGCTGCCGCTGCCACCCTTCACAAATTCCGCGGTCGATGGGTATGCCGTGCGAGGGGCCGACCTGCCGCAAACCGTCAAAACGGCGTTCGCCGTTGCCGGGAGGGTTCAGGCCGGCATGGCGCCGGATGAACCTGTGCTGCCCGGCCAAACGGTGCGCATTTTCACTGGCGCTCCAATGCCCAAGGGGGCCGATACAGTGTTCATGCAGGAAGATGTGAGCGTGGACGGATCTGGCCGGGTCATTCTCCCGCCCGGCTTGAAAACGGGTGCCAATGTCCGTCCTATGGGTGAGGATGTCGCACTGGGTGAAGGCGTCCTCCCAGCCGGCCACCGGCTGCGGCCGCAAGATGTCGCGCTGGCCGCCGCATTGGGATTCATCGAACTCCAGGTCAAGCGCAGGATACGTGTCGCAGTGTTCTCGACCGGGGACGAAATCGTTGCGCCTGGAGACCTGCGCGGACCAGCGCAGCTTTTCGACTCGAACCGCTTCATGCTTACGGCAATGCTCGCTCGGCTCTGCTGCGACGTCACCGATCTCGGTATCCTTATGGATGACAGCCGCCTGATTGCCGAAAAGCTGCGCGAAGCGGCATCGAGCCATGACCTGATCCTGACTTCGGGCGGTGTGTCGACGGGCGAGGCCGACTGCGTGAAGGCCGCTGTCGAGAGCGCCGGAACCTTGGTGTTCTGGCGCGTCGCGATCAAGCCGGGCCGGCCCGTCGCCATGGGCGTGATCGATGGAATCCCGCTGATCGGACTTCCTGGCAATCCGGTGGCAAGCTTCGTCACCTTCGCCCATATTGCCCGCCCTGCGATCCTCGCGCTCGTCGGGGCGCGGCAGCAACCGCCGATCCCGATCGCTGTGCGGGCCGGCTTTTCTTACAGCAAGAAGCAGGGACGGCGCGAGTATGTACGAGCAAACGTGCACGCGACCGCGGATGGTTCCTACGAGGCGACGAAGTTCCCCCGAGAAGGCGCCGGACTGCTTTCATCTCTGGTCGCCACGGACGGTCTCGTCGAACTGGGTGAGGAGATAGTCCATGTCGAGCCGGGCCACACGGTCAACTTCCTCGCCTATTCCAGTCTTCTGTGACAGCAGTCCGGCCGCGCCAGAAGCAGGAGCCAAGACCCCAACGCTCCAATTGACGATGCCACGCCCCGTCGGGCATCATGCTGGCCATGATGACCACGACGAAGCTGGATCTGACCGGGCTTAAATGCCCCTTGCCCGCACTGAAGACGCGTAAGGCGCTGAAAGCCTTGAGGCCAGGCGATCGGCTCGAGGTTCACTGCACGGACCCACTGGCGGTCATCGACATACCAAATCTTCTCACTGAAATGGGAGAACGCCTTGAATCGACGGAACGCGACGACGATCGGATCGTGTTCGTGATCGAAAAAGCGCAAGCTGCGACGATCTGAAGGGTTGCACCACATCTCCCGCGGTTCCACGATATGACCTGGCAACGCCCAGCCTTGGTCGTGCAGGGAACATATCGTGCCTCATAGTCGACATCATGGTCCGCCGGATATCGTTACGAGGTAAGGGGCACGCGGGAGGCGAGCACATGACGATGCAGGAACAGCGGCGGCGTGATCGCGGACCAAAGGGCAGGCCGCTGGATGACGCCGCGCTCGCCGAGGTCCAGGCGCTGCTTGGCGCGCGCCAGCGAGGGCGCGACTTGCTGATCGAATTCCTCCACCTTATCCAGGACCGATATGGCTGCCTGTCAGCGCGGCATTTGCGGGCGCTGGCACAAGATATGCGTTTGTCGCAGGCAGAGGTCTACGAGGTGGCGACGTTCTACGACCATTTCGACGTCGTGAAGGAAGGCGAGATGCCGCCGGCGCCGCTGACAATCCGTGTGTGCGATTCAGTGAGTTGCATGCTGGCAGGCGCCGAGACGCTCCTGGCCGAATTGCAAGCGGGCGCCGATCCGGCGATCAGGGTCATGCGCGCGCCCTGCATGGGCCGCTGCGCTGGCGCGCCGGCCGCACGTATCGGTAATCGCGAGGTCGACCAGGCAACTGCCGAGGCCCTGCTGCGCATGGCCGCGGCAGCGGAGACCGATGTAAGCATACCCGATTATGTGGGACTGGAGGCGTATCGCCAGGCAGGAGGCTACCAGCTTTTGCAGCAGGTACGGATTGGGACGCTGAACACAGACCAGCTCATCGCCACCCTGGGCGATGCGGGCTTGAGGGGCCTGGGCGGTGCTGGTTTCCCTGCCGGCAAGAAGTGGCAGATCGTGCGCTCCTATCCGGGCCCGCGCCTGATGTCGATCAATGGCGACGAGGGCGAGCCCGGCACCTTCAAGGACCGCATCTATCTCGAGCAAGATCCGCACCGTGCCTTTGAGGGTGCATTGATTGCAGCGCACGCGGTCGAGGCGGAACGGATCTATCTTTACATGCGTGACGAATACCCTGCGGTGCTCGCCATTCTTCGTCAGGAGATCGCCGCACTCGAAGCTACCGGCATCGTCAAGCCGGGGTTCATCGAACTCCGCCGCGGCGCTGGTGCGTATATCTGCGGCGAGGAGAGTGCGATGCTGGAAAGCATCGAGGGCAAGCGCGGCATGCCGCGCCACCGCCCCCCCTACATCGCCGAGGTCGGCCTGTTCGGACGACCGACGCTCAACCACAATGTCGAGACGCTCTGGTGGATCCGCGACATCGTCGAAAAGGGCGCGCAATGGTTCGCTACGCAGGGCAAGCCCGGCCACCCCGGCATCCGCTCATGGTCCGTTTCCGGCCGCGTGAAAAATCCCGGCGTCAAGCTGGCGCCGGCCGGCGTAACGGTACGCGAATTGATCAACGACTATTGCGGCGGCATGGCGGACGGTCATGAGTTCAAGGCCTATTTGCCGGGCGGCGCCTCAGGCGGTATCCTGCCAGCGACACTGGGCGACATTCCGCTCGATTTCGGCGGTGATCTGGCCAAGCAGGGCGCCTTCGTCGGCTCCCATGCTATCGTCGTGTTCTCGCGGGCCGACAATATAAAGCAGGTCACGCTCAATCTCATGAAATTCTTCAAGCATGAGAGCTGCGGGAAGTGTACGCCTTGTCGCGACGGGACTGAAAAAATGGTGGCTCTCTTGCAGGAGCAGGGTCTGATGCCGGAAGACAAGATTCGCGACCTCGAAATGGTCATGCGCGATTCGTCGATCTGCGGCCTGGGCCAGGCAGCGCCCAATCCGGTCAATCATTTGCTGACGCATTTCCGGAGTGACCTCTGATGGCTGTTAGCACGGTATTCACCCTCGATGGGCAAACCGTAAGCGCCACCCCTGGCGAGACTATCTGGGATGTCGCCAAGCGCCAGGGTACAAAAATTCCGCATCTGTGCCATGTCGACATGCCGGGTTATCGTCCCGACGGCAATTGCCGCGCCTGCATGGTCGACATCGAAGGCGAGCGCGTGCTGGCTGCCTCCTGCGTTCGCCAGCCTTCTGCCGGCATGGTCGTGAAAACCGATACCGAACGCGCCCGCAAATCACGCGAGATGGTATTCGAGCTCCTCGCAAGCAACATGCGATCGGCGAGCGACGGTCCAGACAACCTGTCTGCGTTCTGGCAATGGGCCGGTTCGATGGGAATTTCGGGCAGCCGATACCGTTCCAAGTTCACCGAGGAGGGGCTAGCGCCAGAATTCGACATCACCAATCCGGCCATTGCCGTCAATCTCGACGCCTGCATCACCTGCGGCGCTTGCGTGCGCGCCTGCCGCGAGGTGCAGGTCAACGACGTGATCGGCATGGCCGAGCGCGGAAATCACTCGGTTCCTGTCTTCGATATGCACGACCCCATGGGCCTGTCGACCTGCGTCACCTGCGGCGAATGCGTCCAGGCTTGTCCGACTGGTGCGCTCTACGAGAAATCGCTGATGGACGAAACCGGCAAGACCCGTGTCGTCCAAGCGTTCGACAAGCTTGTCGACACGGTCTGCCCGTTTTGCGGCGTCGGCTGCCAGACGCGCGTCGCCGTCAAGGACAATAAAATCGTCCAGGTCGACGGCCGCAATGGTCCGGCGAACGAGAACCGGCTCTGCGTCAAGGGCCGCTTTGGCTTCGACTATGTGATGTCGCCCGAACGGCTGACGAAGCCGCTGATCCGCCGCGACGATGCGCCGAAAGCCGGCGACATCGATCTGCGCGATGTCGACCCGCTCACCGTGTTCCGCGAGGCCACCTGGGAAGAAGCGCTGGAGCGCGCTGCCAGCGGGCTGAAGCGCATTCGCGACGACCATGGCGGCAACGCACTGGCCGGCTTCGGCTCCGCCAAGGGCTCGAACGAGGAGGCCTATCTCTTCCAGAAATTCGTTCGGCAGGCATTCGGGACCAACAATGTCGACCATTGCACCCGGCTCTGCCATGCCTCATCGGTGGCCGCTCTGATGGAGGGCGTTGGCTCTGGCGCGGTCTCGGCGCCTTTCATGGATGCCATGAAGGCCGAATGCGTGATCATCATCGGCGCGCGGCCGGCGACAAATCATCCGGTGGCGGCGACTTATTTCAAGCAAGCGGCAAAGCGCGGCACCAAGCTGATCGTGATAGACCCGCGCGGCCAGGAACTGATGCGCCACGCGACCTACAGCCTCCGCTTCAAGCCAGGCAGCGACGTGGCGATGCTGAACGCGCTGCTGCACGTCATCATCGACGAGAGGCTCTATGACCAGCAGTACATCCAGGCCAACGTCTCCGGCTTCGAGGCATTGAAGGCAAAGGTGAAGGATTTCTCGCCCGAGGCGATGGCTCCCGTCTGCGGCATCGAGGCCGGTGTGCTGCGCGATGTGGCGCGCACCTATGCCAAGGCGGAGCGTTCGATGATCTTTTGGGGCATGGGCATTTCGCAGCACACCCACGGAACGGACAATTCGCGCTGCCTGATCGCGCTGGCGCTGATCACCGGCCATGTCGGGCGCGCCGGCACAGGGCTCCATCCGCTGCGCGGCCAGAACAACGTCCAGGGCGCCTCGGACGCGGGCCTCATCCCGATGTATTTCCCCGACTACAAATCGGTGGAGAATGCCGATATCCGCGGCCAGTACGAGAATTTCTGGGGCCAGGCGCTCGACCCCAAACGCGGCTTGACCGTCGTCGAGATCGTCGACGCGATCCATGACGGCGAGATCCGGGGCATGTACATTATGGGCGAGAACCCGGCCATGTCCGATCCCGACCAGAGCCATGCGCGCGCCGCACTCGCCAAGCTTGAGCATCTGGTAGTTCAGGACATCTTCCTGACCGAAACCGCATGGCACGCCGACGTGGTGCTCCCGGCCTCCGCGCATGCGGAGAAACTCGGCACCTACACCAACACAAACAGGCAGGTGCAGATCGGCCGACCCGCCGTCAACCTGCCCGGCGAGGCGCGGCAGGATCTCGATCTCATCATCGAGCTTGCCAGACGCATGGGGCTGGACTGGAACTACAAACACGTTTCGGATGTCTTCGGCGAAATGGCGCAAGTAATGCCGTCGCTGAAGCATATTTCCTGGGAGCGCATCGAACGCGAGGAGTCCGTCGTCTATCCTGCCGATGGTCCTGATGTTCCTGGCAACGAGATCGTCTTCACCACCGGGTTCCCGACCGCGGATGGCCGCGGGCGCATCGTGCCCGCCGACCTCCTGCCCCCCGACGAGGTGCCCGACGACGAATATCCTCTGGTGCTAACCACCGGGCGCTTGCTGGAGCACTGGCACACGGGCGCCATGACACGCCGCGCCGGGGTGCTCAACGCGATCGAGCCCTACGGCATTGCTGCGATGAATCCCTACGAGATCAGGCGCCGCGGCCTTGCGCAGGGAGACGTGATAAACGTAGAAACGCGGCGCGGCGTCGTCGAAGCCATTCTGCGGGCCGATCGAGAGGTCGCCGATGGCATGGTGTTCATGCCGTTCTGCTTTAACGAGAGCCCGGCCAACATGCTTACCAATCCTATGCTCGATCCTTACGGCAAGATCCCCGAGTTCAAATATTGTGCCGCGCGGATCGTGCCGGCATCGAGATCGGTCGAAGCTGCCGAATGATGTTGGAAACTGCCCGCTGACGTAGCTTGGTCGATGGCTGACTTGACGAATGCCATTTGCTCTACCGCCGCCGCATTGCCGGAGTCCGGAAGGCGCCAACCCACGTTGCAGGCCTTTGCGAAGATCGATAGATCGGAAAGCGCCGTTGCCGCCCAGACTCAGTCCACGCTTATTCCGAAGATACTCACTCGGCGTCCTCCTCATAGGTTTGTTTGGGCTGAAGGCGACGCGAGATGCATTCTAACGGAACGGTGCCGGCTTGCTTGCTTCAGTTTTCCGAGCGCCAGCCGAAGCACAGAAGTTCACCGCCGGCTTTCCGTTTTTCATTCTGAGTATGTAAGCAGGTCGACGCGTTCATGGGCGCTGAACCGCGGGGCAAGCTCTTGTCACCGCAACTCACCCGACCAACATGCGCGCTTCCCGCGCTGCTTCAATAAAAGCGTCTCTGGCGATGTCAGCCGGAACGTTGCCATTCAACGCCTGCTGGCATGCTCGTAGTGCAGATCGATGCTTGGCGCTTCCTTCGTTGCGCCACTTGTCGTTGAGCAAGTCAAAAGCCTCACGAGCGTTGGTAAGGTTTCGGATGTCGCCGCTGATGCCGGTGGCAACGGCTACAGGTTTGGAAAACCACGCTTCATACATGGGAAAGCCTCTGACGCGCACAGCTCACAACGCACGTCACAACACGGAGTTTCATCATCACGCATCACCGTCCCGCGAAAGCCGGGCTGTCTGAATATCGGTCGCGTCCGCTACTTTCAGCCTTCGGGAGGTATGCCAGGCGGGACCGTCCTAAAATGCCCCCCTGGGGTCGGCGGAGCCGCGTCCGTCGTAAAATGGCAGGTAATTGTGCCTGCCATTTTGATTCGCAAAAAGCCCCATTCAGTTGGCGCCGCCAAGTTGCTTGGTCATCTTGCAGAAATTGTCGTGATTTTTGGCTATGGCTTCGTCGCCACACTCCTTCATCATCCCGGCTCGGTCCTCGTCGTTCATCGCCATCCACGCGCTCCTGAAGTCGGCTTGCGATTTCAAGGTCTTCATGGTGGAGTCGGTGTGAAAGGGCGCCATTTTTGCCGGTTCGTCAAGCGCACCCGCAAATGCTACGCCAGCTACAATTGTGAGAGCCGCCGCTCCCATGCAAAGTATTTTGATGCTCACGATCGTTTTCTCCTAACTGATTTGCGATCGCCTCACAACGATCGAGGTCAGGCTAAAGCTCAAGTCCTTCGTGAAGCAAATGAATTTTATGATTAAATATCTGCAGTTTTTATGTTGATCTCTTGCGCAGTTTATAGGGCTCAAAAAAAGATCAACTAGTGCCATTTATTCCAAAGTTCTTCTAGGTGGTGCGCGGGTATCCACCTGCTCGACAAATGAAGGCGAGCTTTGCGTCCCTGGCTCGACGGAGCAGCGATTGTGGCCCATCACCCTGTCGTTGTAAGATAAGCTACGCGTCCCACATAGGTGTTGCGTCGAGCGTTTCTCCCCATCCGTCGACGCGTTCCCCTCAGGAGGTATTTATCTTCAAACCTGGCCGGGCTTATCAGTCCGGCCTTTTTTAACTCACGAACTCACTTCATCGAACTGAGGAGTCTCGGACCTGATTGTACTTAGACACCGACACCGATGGCGTACACAGTCCGGCCACGTACCGCCGTGGCAAACCTGGCGCCATATTGTCGCCTAATACGCGATTGTCTTCGGCGGACACCAGGCTCAAGTGGACTCTGTTCTGCGACAACATGTCCCCAGCGGCGACATCACGAGAGTGCCCGCGCCCTACATTGGCGTCACGCGGGCGCTTGACTGCACGAATGCTGCTGAACGATGTTCTAACACAGCGTCATGCGTCGCCAACTAGACAAACATCATGACGACAATCGCGCCGAGGACTATCAACACAAGCCCGCCAAGAAGCATTGGCAGCAGGCTGTTGTCGGGGTCGATACCGGAATCGATCTCTCTCGGTAACGGCTTTTCCTTCATCTTTGGTTCAGGCATGGGCGTCTCCATCGGAGCAAAACGGGCACGTAACGAAATAATCATGAGACGTTGTGCGCCGCACCGTTGCCAGCGGGTCTTTTCGGGCTGCCAAGGAAGTCCTTCGGCGCCAGCATGATGTCGGCCAGCGTATAGCGGTCCAGGGTGCTCTGGAACGAGGCAATCGCTTCACCAAACATCCCTGAAAGCTTGCAAGAGGCAGTTAGTACACATTGGTTTCCATCAGTCGCGAAACATTCAACCAGTGCGAAATCCGGCTCCGTCAACCGCACGACGTCGCCGATCCGGATCATCTCGGGCCGCCGTCCGAGAACAAGGCCGCCGGAACGGCCACGGATGGCTTTCAGATAGCCGTTGCGGGTGAGGGTATTGGCGACCTTGTTCAGATGCGTCTTCGATATGTTGAAGGCGCGCGCAGCTTCCTCAATCGTGATCAGCCGGTCACCGGCGGAGGCGGCGTACATCAGCATTCGCAACGCGTAGTCTGAGAAGGCAGTCAGCCGCATGCATCTCTCCTGCTGTTGGCGCGAGAATCCCTACCAACCAGTCTGCATCAAAGGTCCTTCTCGACAATAGGTGCGATGCCAATCGTGGTCTCACCGCGGTTGAAGGCAATTGCTAAACGGAAACTGTGCGCGATCCGAAGCGCGCGGTCCATAAAAAGCGCTGCCACCTCGGGCGGGCAAATGCGGTGCACCGTCTTGCGAAACAACTTTAACCAGCGACGGAAATGCGTCTCGCCGAGGCCGGCTATGGCCAGGTGTGGCGGCAGTGGCCGCCCCTCGTATCGGGACGTCCGAAGCAACGTCGCAGACCAGAAGTCACACATCTTCGCTAGATGCTGTGGCCAACTGTCTGGCTCGATCCGATCGTGGAAAATGGGGCCGAGAAGGTCATCATGTCGAATTTCGCCGTAAAAACCGTGGACCACCTCGCGGATCGTTGTCTCATCAAGCAACTCTGGCAATGGGACGCCGTCGACGACGATCGTCCTCCTGCTCTGATCATTCTGGCTCATCTGTTTGCTCCTGGCTTCCTCTGTCCCATCCAAGCGGGTTCAAGCCTTGGCTCGCCCATGATGATCGCCATAAACATAGATTGTAAATCTATCTTTGCGAAACCTCCCAAGGTCCGCCCCAACGTGGCCTGGGGACCTAGGCGTTGCCGAACTGCCTAGACATTGCGGTGTAAGGTCCGACACGGGAAGTATGCAAATTGGGAGGGAATTCCTGATGCGATTCAGTTTCGAGGATCGCCAACACCTCATCAGATGACCGTGCCTGCCGGAGATGTTCCCGAACCTGAGATGCCCGAAACAGCCGGCACATTTGCGAAAGGGCAGGGAGAAAGGCGGAAGTGGCAGAACGCGGCCAGAGCACGGTGTAAATGAGATCTACACGATCGTCGTCTGGGCCCTCGAAATCAATGGGCTGGGCCAAGCGTGTCAAAGACGCGACAGGCGAATAGATTGTGCTGAGTAGAGCGTGCGGGATCGCGACGCCACGGCCGATGCCGGTCGAGCCGAGATGCTCGCGGTCGAAAAGACCACGCAGAACCACCTGCTGGTCAATCCCAGTTCTTCGCGCAATCCTAATCGCGATTTTTGACAAGGCTGATTGCTTTCCCTTTGTCACAAGGTCAAGCGAGATGTCTTCTTCTGACAGGATGGGGGAGATCATGAGCGTCAATCTTCGTGTCGTTCCAAACGCGCAGTGATCAGTCGCACTGCTTAAGCAGGGCTCTGTTCACTTTCGGATGAAGTGGAATCCTGGCTGTCCCGGCCGCGAAGGCAGTGCCTTCTCGCGTCCGGGTTAAGAGCCCATTTTGAGGTGGATTGGCTCTCGCCGGAAATGGAGGCTGAAGATATCCATGGCAATTCACAGGTAGTGAAGGATTTCCGGAAATCAAGCAAACAGTGCGGGCGGCGCAAGCAGAATTACTGCACTGAAATGCCAGCTAATTTCGTTTGACGAAAATAGGGGCCTCCTACTTACTGGCAGGGCGCGACAGGCGGTATCAACAAGCTAAACAACGATTTCGTGTACCGGTCTCCTAAATTGTCGGCATCGTGACTTTTGAATTCAACAAGGAGATAACCTATGAAGAAGCTCGCCCTCGCACTTGTCGTGACAATGGCCAGCTCGCTTTGCGCCATGGCGGCGTCTGAGGTCACCAAATCCCCGCCAGCAGCGCCTTACCAACAGGTCAGCAAGCTTGTGAAGCTGCCCGACTTCCTACCTGGCATGGGTCAACTTTTTGTCGATCCGGCGACACTGCCGGCCGGTCCGTTCCTTGCCTATGATCACGACGGCAAAATTGTCAGCACCATCTATATGCTGCCGATCAAAGATCTCAATCCGGACAAACGCTTTGACAACCTCGCCGCGCCCGGCGGCAATGTCGACCATGTCGAGGTCTACTACAATGCCGGTCATCCAGGCGTCGAAGAGCCGCATGTCCACATTGTGCTGTGGCATGTCCCAGCCGCAGACGAGGCGCGGGTCGCCAAATGACACTCACGCGCCGTGAGATATTGGGCGCGGGCGGCGGTCTCGCCGCCGCCCTTTCCCTGCCTTCTCTGTCGGTATGGGCCGGCGAGGTGGTCGAAATCAAGATGCGAGGGCGCGGCGACGGTTCACAAGTCTGGTTCGATCCGATTGGCATTCTGATCAAACCGGGTCAGACGGTCCGCTGGACCAATCTCAATCCTGGCAATTCGCACACAACCACAGCCTACCACCCGGCAAACTTCGAGCGACCGCTTCGCATGCCCAAGGCGGCAAAACCATGGGATTCCGACTACCTCCTGCCCAAGGAAAGCTTTTCGGTTACCTTCACCGAGCAGGGGGTGTACGATTATTATTGTGTCCCGCATGAGCATGCCGGGATGGTCGGCCGCATCATCGTCGGCGAACCAGAGGTACACGGCTGGTCTGAAATGGTCGGAGCAAATGGCGACCTACCGGAGGAGACCCTCAAGGCATTCCCGACTGTCGAAGACATTATGACGAAAAGGGTCGTCCGGCGTGCTTAGATCATGCTCATGAAAGGTACGGCCCTCAGCAACAAATGAGACAGAATACGACGATATTGATGGGAGCGCGGGTTGCTCGGGTGTCGTCAGTGACCTTTAGGGGCGACTTCTATGACAGGCTGTGTGTTTCCGTGTGAAACTCAACGACCATCTCGGGCCGAACGCGACGCGCGCACTCCGATGCCGGACACGACTCTCTATCTCCGAACTGCAGTCGAGCAACGCGAACGTGCGACGCACCGGCTTGCTGCGCTGGGCGAAATGACAGGCGGTATTGCCCATGATTTCAGAAATCTCCTGGCAGTAATCCAATCCGGGCTCGGGCTCGCGGAGCGGAGAGCTGACGCACCCGAAAGCGTGCGTGCCTACATTGCCGCAGCGCGGGAAGGGATCGATCGAGGGATCGAGCTAACGTCACAGCTACTCGCCTTCGCAAAGCATCAGGAACTCGATGCCCATGCTGGCAATTTGAATGAGTTCCTCAAGTCTTTCGCGCCCCTCTTAAGGTATGGCGCCGGTCCCGATGTCCGCGTCAAGCTGGAGCTTGGTTCCGACGTCCCGGACTGCTTGATCGACCCAGCGCTGTTCGACGCTGCAGTGCTTAATCTCGTCATAAACGCGCGAGATGCGATGCCAGGTGGCGGGGAGGTTCACGTCATCACTGAGCGATTCGTGCAGACGACCATGACACCTGACCCACCCGGGCCGGGTACCTACGCACGCGTTCGCGTCAAAGACCATGGTTGCGGCATGGCTCCGGAAGTTTTGCGGAAGGTGTTCGATCCTTTCTTCACCACAAAGGGTGAGAAGGGCACCGGGATAGGGATGTTGCAAGTACAGGCATTGGCGCAGGCGGTTAATGGTCGGATCCGGATAAGGAGTGAACCAGGGATTGGGACAACAGTGGATCTCCTGTTCCCGTCAATCCAAGCGGACACTTAGACGCCGAAAAAGAGCTCCTATTATTTGTCGGCGCTTGCAACGGAATGCAATCCTGTCAGGGCAGGACCTATTACGCTCTCATCCGCATTTGCGGATTGCACCGCGTAAACCGGATAGGAGAACTGCGGCATTTCGGGCACAAGGTGCAGCCGGCCGGCCACTACGTGAGGCTGCACAGAGCTCATCCTGAAATATCCCGAGCCGCCCGCCGCAAGAACATAGTTCAATGCGAGCGGACCGAGATCGAAAGTAAGATCGGGCGCAGCAGTTGGGAAACTCATCCCGTGGTGATGTCCAAAGTCCGGACCCCAATCCATATAGACATAATCAGACCCGTCCAGGAGGCGCGCTTCGGAATTGGTGGTCGCAAACACGAGTTTTTCTTCCAGAAGCAGATCGATTTTCAGGCCGGGTCGATGCTGGGGCGCGTACATGATCGCCACGTCGACGAGCCCGGATGCGACTTGTTTGATCAAGTCCTGCGGCACATCGACGTGCACACGAAGCGCGATATCCGGAAGGGATTGACGCATCCATCGGACCCAGTCGAGCAGAAGGGGTTGGGCAAGGCTGACTTCGCTGCCGACCGTCAGAACAGCTCGGCGTCCCGAGGGCACGGCAACCTGGTGAAGGGTGCGTTGCCACAACTGGACGAACATCGGGGCGTGGCGCAGGAACTGCTCGCCGGCGGGAGTGAGCGAAGCGCCGCCCTTGTGGCGGACGAAAAGCTGGCGACCCAGTTGCTGCTCGAGGTTACGGATTCGTGCGCTTACGGTCGTCTGGGCGACGTTCAAGCGCTCAGAGGCCCGAATGAAACTCCCTGTCGAAACGATTTCGATAAAAGTGCGAGCGAGCTCGATGTCCATGGCGATCATAACATGAAAACTGCGTTAAAAGGTCAATCGAAATCATTTGTCGGATAGATGCCGTCCAGATCTGGCTTCGGAACCCGTTGTTCGGCGAGGTTGACGCGGCCACAGCTAGGCGGGACATGTCGACCAAACAAGTCGACGCAGCCCAATCTGGTGTCGGGGCTTTGCCTCACCGCGGCGAACGGTCGCGCTGCGCCAGTGGCGGCTGGTCTCATCTTACCCTGGTTCCCACATTCAATGGTCAGTCGTTAAACTGATCGTAGGGTAAGACACCAACAGGTTTAGAACGATTTGGTAGAGGTTGCTGCAACTAGGCCCGGCCTGGGGAGCCCCGAAACACGCGCTAGGTCGGAAGCGCCGCAACTTGACGCGTTGCTTTCGAGCGTTCGTGCCTGTCGCGCCTGTGCTGGGGAATTCAGCCATGAACCGCGCCCGGTGGTGCAGGTCACTTCCGAGACCCGGCTCTTGATCTGTGGCCAAGCCCCAGGACGACGGGTGCATGAGTGCGGATTGCCGTTCGACGACGCCTCAGGTGACCGCTTGCGCGCGTGGCTTGGGCTGGATCGCAGTGTCTTCTATGGGGATTCGCGAATTGGCGTGGCTCCGATGGCGTTCTGCTTTCCTGGGACCAATCCCAAAGGGGGCGACCACCCGCCACCGTCCCGGTGTGCCGCGCTCTGGCGACGGTCGCTTCTGGCGTGCTTGCCTAGAGTGGAACTGACGCTCCTGGTCGGCGGTTACGCTCAACGGTGGGCGCTGCAACACGCCTCGGGGAGGTCGATGACCGCGACCGTTGCCGCGTGGCGCACCTATGGTCCGGCAGTCATCCCGCTGCCCCACCCCTCGTGGCGCAGTACAGCCTGGCTGCGTCGCAACCCGTGGTTCGAGAACGAATTGGTGCCTCACCTGCGCACCCGGGTTTCTGCTGTCCTGGGCAGCGCGGCTGCTCCTCACGAGCCGGCGGCATGATAAGCGTGCGGTGGACTCGGCACCGGATCGTCCGAAAGTTCTGTCCGTGTTCAGGGAGACCCGTCCACGCGTTGCTCCCGTCAGTCGCTTAACCGGGTCAGCACCTGGCCGCGGTGCAGGGCCAGGTGGTCGGTCTTGCTGCTCTTGATCTCGTATTGAGGAGACTGCGGGCTCGCGTGATGCGTGTGGCCTTTATAGTCTATATCTTGGGTATGAATCCGAATGATCGTTCCGTGGACGCGACCTGCCTCCGAGTTCCAACTCACCCGATCCCCGACTTCAAATGTTTTCGTCATCGAGACGGTCGCGGGTCGGCGTCGTGGTGCCTTCTTGTGTTCCGTCATTTCTCGGTGCTCCGCCTGGGTAGGGTCAATTTTGGCGCATTTGGCTGAGGCTTGGCAGTCACCCGTTCTTGCCCATCGCCTAGGCTGGCGCCGCACCCGAACCCTTATGTACGCGTCAGTTTGCTCGACATCATAGCAGGGGATTGATGATAGGGCAGGGGCGCGGACCGCTTCCCCCCTTGCGCAGACTCAAACAGGCGTGATGCCAAAGGGCAACGCACATTATCCTCCACGAGGAGCCATCGGCCAAAGGTGCGCCGTAGTGTGTACAGACCGATCCAACGGCGAATATTTCCTCGCCCCGACGTGCCAGCAAGACAGGCTCGTTGCCGACATAGCCGGAGAGCATGGCGCCATCTGCGAGTTGGCTCAGAGGGATGCCTTTGCCGAAGTCCGGACGGTCAGTATCAGGTGTATCGGAGTTCATGAAGGGCCTCCTTACTCAGGCCGACACCGTGGACATGCAACTGGCTCGGGGGACGGCACGACGAAAATCCTACAGCGGGCAAAGTCCTTGTCACGTTATTCAGCTTGACCGAGCGTATCGATCGTTCGAGCAACGTGATCAATTCGACATCACCCGGTTCAGCCGATCATTTTCAAGCAGCGAGCGGGTAGCCCCGCCGAAGATCCACTCCCTGAACCTGCTATGACCGTAGGCGCCGGATATGACCAGATCCGCACGCATTGCGTCGGCCACATCGGCGATCGTTCCGCCATCGGATTTCTCCGGAAACACTTCCGCCTTCGCCTTTACGCCGTGAAAAGAAAGGAAGGCGACAACATCGTCCAGGCTATTCGAGGTTTCATCGGTCGCGTCATCGTCGATCGTGGTTATACGAACCTCCTTGGCCATTTGCAGAAACGGCATGGCATCAGCAACCGCACGCCTAGCTTCACGGGTGTCCTTCCACCCGACAAGAACCTTGTTGATCCGGATATTTTCCTGGTTGGTGGAGGCGACAAATACAGGTCGTCCTGCCTGAAGGATTAGATTGCCCAGGTCGGTGGAACGATGAATGTTGCCAGAAGAGGCACCTTCGGGCGACGCTGTGACAATGAGATCGGCCACACGCGCCGAGTCGATCAGCAAGCGGGTCGGATTGCCCACCGTCCCGCGCCATTCCGTCTCAACCGTCGCGCCAGCAAGACCTTCGAATTCCGCGCGGAGATCCTCGAGTCGCCGCTCGATGTTCTTCCGCTGGCGCAGCATGTTCTCACCGTCGAATGCGACGCCTCCTTCCATTACGATGGGTGGGGGAACATCGGCAGCCGAAAGGCCGATCAGACGCGCATCGAACCGCCGAGCCAGATCGACACCGAGCTTGATGACAGGAGCAACCATACCATCGATGTCGAGATTGAGAACGATTGACTTGTAGGCCATTGGACTTCCTTCCGGGATTGGGTAATGAGCCTCGGCCAAGGACGAACGGCGACGTGCCGCGAAAATGCGCCGCGACAACTGGTATCAGGCGTTAGAAAGGCGTCCTGCGCTGGGAGCCGTCGTCGCACCGATCATCGCAACGAAGCAGCTCGTCGCCTGGCGCCGCCCGTCAAAGCTCCTCGCCCTACTCAAACACGAGATTAGCTGTGCCTCTTTTTGCGATCAGCATTCGCCGGGCATCCTGGATTCGCTCAGCCTGTAGTTTGGAATAGGGGCCCATCGGCTTGGTCGTTTTGTTACCGCGACGGACCTGACAGTACCACTGGCTGCCGTTCGAGAAGATTTCAACCGAGGTCGGCGTCATGTTGGACGCTTCCTTGCCGACCGTCTTGATGATTTTGACGAACGTTGAATAATGTTGCGCGGGCGCGACCGTGCTCATACCGTTAGTGGTGCTAAGTTCCTGTTGCACTGTGGACATAATTCGAACTCCTTTCGATCATGACGGCATTCCGCTCAGCCATTTCTGATTGCGCTCTTCTTCGAACTGCGGTGCCCGAGAGCGCTCTGCTAGGTCGCCATCTGGTGCTCCATTTCCACCTCGGCCTCCAGACTTTCGATGTCGCGGAAGATCGAAGCGACAGCCAGCGTGCGTCCTTCGCGCTTGAAGCGCAGCAGGCAATCCCTGGAGGCGATATTCCCATCGACCGCGATCTCGTCCCATCGCTCCGCATGACCGACATAGTTGATGGGAACATCGTAATGCTGACTCCAGAAGAACGGCACGCCGTTGAATTTGTCGCGTTGGCCGAGCATGTTGAGGGCCGCGGTTCGTCCCTGCCTCTCTGCAACCACCCAATGCTCGACCCGAATTTTCTCACCGCTGTGGGGATCGCGCCATCGCGCAATATCGCCGGCCGCGAATACCCCTGGCTCGCTCGTTTCCAGAAAGGCGTCCACAACAACGCCGTGATCAACGACCAGCCCCGCCGTTTCGGCAAGTCTGATCCGCGGCCGCACGCCGATGCCGACGACGACGAGATCTGCCGCCAATGAGCCGCCACTGCTGAGATTTACCTTCTTGGCGTCGATGCTGCTCGCTGTATTCTCGAGATGGAATACGACGCCATGCTCTTCATGCAGGGCGCGGATGAAGTCGCCCATTTGCGGGCCGAGGACGCGCTCCATGGGTCGTTTTTCCGGCGCCACGACATGAACTTCGATCGCGCGCGCGCGCAGAGCCGCGGCAACTTCCAGGCCAATGAAACTGGCGCCAAGCACGACCGCGCGACGGGCAGTCGCGGCATGCTCGATGATCGCCTTGCAGTCTGCGAACGAGCGCAGCGTGTGAACGTGCGGCAAGTCGGCGCCGGGGATGGTCAGGCGGACGGGTTCGGCGCCGGTCGCAAGCAGCAGCCTGTGGTAAGGAACCCTTCTTTCATCAGCGAGGACGACCTCGAGGGAACGCAGGTCGATATCAACGGCCTTCGTGTCGAGACGCAGGTCGATGTTGTTTTTTGAATAGAATTTCTCCCCGCGGAGCGGAATCCAGTCCTCCGGCGATTTTCCCGCGAGGTAGTCTTTGGAGAGGTTCGGCCGGTCGACGGGCGCCGATTGGTCCTCGCTAATCATCACGATGCTGCCCTGGAACTGCTCGCGCCGCAGCATGTCGGCCGCTGCGAAACCCGCGGCGCCTCCGCCGACAATGACGATCTTCTCGGGGACTTGGCTGGAGCCTCCAGAACGCGGTTTCGGAACCATCCGTTTGATTTTCTCGCCGACGAATATCCGATCATCGCGTTGTTCCACCGACCAGCAGGCGAGTGGATTGAAGGCGGGGGCGCGCAAAGCCTCGCCTGTGCGCAAATCGAAGCACGCATGATGCCAAGGACACCGGACGGTATCCTCCACCACAAGACCCTCGACGAGCGGCCCGCCGTAATGCGTGCAGGTCGCCCCGACGGCGAAGACCTCCGCCCCGCGGCGCACAAGCAGCACCTGCTCATCGCCGCAATGGCCGACAAGCTTTGCGCCATCGGGAAGATCGGACAACGCGATCCCCTGGACCAGATCCGGCCCGTTCGGTTTGTTATGGCCTTCAGGCATTTTCTTCTCCTTTGGCGATCAGGTGTTGAAATCGCCTATACCGACGAGAAGCGGGAACTCAGGCCCGCCAGCCTCTGAATACCTTCACCTGATTGTGCGTCTTCAGGCTCTCGGCACCGCTTGTGCTAAACGTGCAGCCATGGACTCGATGCCGATTGGACGTCTGTTGTCCGTAGTTTCTCGCCATCTCTGCTATCATGCAAACGAATTTAATCGACAGTTGTGTGCATTATTTATGATTGCTCTCGCGTGATCCCGGGCAGGGAATTACAGGATTACTTGCCCCGTCTTACCCCAGTCGGCGAGAAAGGACGCCAGGCCCTTGTCGGTGAGTGGGTGTTTGGCGAGGTTTCTGAGCACCGCAGGTGGTACGGTCGCGATATCGGCGCCGGCGATCGCCGCCTGTTTGACATGGAGAGGGGTGCGAATTGAAGACGCCAGGATCTCCGTCGTGAAGGATTTGTCGTTGTCGTAGATCTTGCGGATTTCCCGGATCACCTCCATGCCGTCGAGCCCAAGGTCATCAAGCCTGCCGACAAACGGCGAAATGAAGGTCGCGCCTGCCTTGGCGGCGAGCAATGCCTGGTTGGCTGAAAAGCACAGGGTGACATTGACCTTCTGGCCGAGTTGACTAAGCGCCCGGCAAGCCCTGAACCCATCCCAGGTCGATGGCACCTTGACGGCTACATTGGCGGCAATGCCGGCCAAACGCTCTCCTTCGGCGACCATGCCGTCGAAATTGGTCGCGGTGACTTCCGCTGAAACCGGACCCTCGATCGTCTGGCAAATCTCCTTGATCACATCCCTGATGGGTCGTCCGGTCTTTGCTACAAGCGACGGGTTTGTGGTCACCCCGTCGAGAACGCCAGCGGCGGCAAGCTCACGAATTTCGGATATATCGGCGGTATCGACGAAGAATTTCATCGTCTTCTCCTCTAAGGTGAACGCCCATCGATCATTGGATGGGTGTTTTCTGCTTTGGTTCCCGGAGAGTTTGTTGTCGTGGCCGCGATCGCACGCCCAATGGCAATGGAGGAGCGCCCCGTCACTATCGGTGTCTCAGCAAAATCTCTCTAAGGACAACGGCGTCGTTGTGGGCCTCGTCATGAGCCGAGTAGACGAGTGTAACGGTGCCCTGCCGTATCAGGTCGCGCAGCTGTTCCAGTTCATCGCGATGCTCATGGATTTCCGCCGCATATCGCCGGCGGAATTCCTCCCAACGGGCTGGATCGTGTCCGAACCATTGCCGAAGCTCGGTGCTTGGCGCGAGTTGCTTCATCCAACAGTCGATGGCGGCTTCGGTCTTCCTGACCCCGCGCGGCCAAAGCCGGTCAACCAACACTCGCTTGCCGTCGTCGGCAGCGGGACTCTCATATGCCCGTTTCAATTTTACTCTGTCATTGAAGATTTTTTCACTCATCGACCTCGTGTCCCGTCTCCCTCCGTCTCGTTGACCGCATCAAGAAGTTCGGAGAATTCCTTTCCAAGGATCGCCTCGTCGACTTCGTCCAATACGACCAGAAAGACGTCGCCGCGATATCGCTCGATCCAGTGACGACCCGCTCCATGGCTGCGCAGGTAGTCACCGATCCGATGGATCGAGGAATATCCCAGGCCCTTGTGCAGCAGGAACTTCATAAAGGTCGTGCTTTGCGATCCGGACGGTTGCCCCTCACTCAAGGATCGACTTCTGTCCTTGGGCGTTGAACTGTTTCAGGTAGGCGATCACGTCGGCGATGTCCTGGTCCTTGCTGAGACCGGCAAATGTCATCTTTGTGCCGGGGACCAGTTTGCGCGGCGCGTGCAGATAGATCGTCAGGGTCGGTTCATCCCAGGTCAGACCGGAATTCTTGTTCGCCGCGGAATAATTGTAGCCCGGATACACGCCGGCCGCTCGGCCGACGATGCCATTCAAAACCGGACCTACTCCGTTCTTTGCGTCTGGGCCGACCGAGTGGCAGGCCATGCACCTCTTGAAGACGGCTGCGCCGGCTTCGGCGTTGCCGGGGGATGCCTCCAGCGCATGGGCCGATCCGACTGTAGTGAGAATTGCGGTTGTCAATCCAAGCAAAGTCGATTTCATGTTTGCTTCTTTCAACGCGTTTGTTGCGGGCTGGTCCCGGCCGACCCGGCCCTGGCGATATGGGGTTCAAACCCTGCCTGCCGGATCCGAACCGCGGATCCGGCAGGCGTTGCCTCAGGAGGGAACCAGTGCGCCGGGATTCTTCAAATACTGGTTCTTGATCGCGTCCACCGCCCAGTAGGCAAGAGCGCCTACGGGTCCGGTCGGGTTCTTCCCGGCGTTCTGGGGAAACACGCAAGCGCCGGTCACGAACACGTTCGGGACATCCCAGACCTGAAGGTATTTGTTCAGGACGCTGGTGCTCGGGTCGGCTCCAAACACTGCCCCGCCCGTGTTGTGCGTGCTTTGATAAGGCACGATCGAATAGGGCACGGGAGGGATGCTCCGATCAACCTTAGTCGCACCCATCTCCTTGGCGATCTTCACGCAGATGTCGGCCTGGCCGTTCATCTGCTTGACCTCGTTGTCCTGGAAGTCGAACGTCATCCTCATCAATGGACGCCCGAACACATCGGTGTAGGTCGGGTCGAGGCTGAGATAGTTCTGCCGGTAGGCCATCACCGCGCCCTGGTTTCCGACACTGGCCGCGTGGTCATAATTGTCGACCACTGCCTTTTTCCAGTCGGAGCCCCAACGCGGCGTGCCGTGGGGTGTTGGATGCGACTGGATCGGCCGGGCGCCCGAGTTGCTGCAGCTGATGCCGCCGCCGCCGATATAGCCGGCCTTCACGAAATCGTAGTTGTCGCCGTTGAAATCATCCATGCAGGTGCCGAGCGCGCCGGCGCCCATGAAGCGATTGAGGATGGTTTCCTTGTCGAGGAAGGCGGTAGCCCCGCCACCGCACTGATAAGCATAGTTGCGGCCGACCACGCCCTTGCCCGTGGCCGGGTCATAAGGCACGCCGATGCCCGATTGCAGCAGCAGGTTGACATTGCCGAGCGCATAGGCTGACAGGATGATGAGGTCGGCAGGCTGTTCGAACTCCCGCCCGCGTGCGTCGAGATAGGTGACGCTGACCGCTTTCTTGCGGGTCGAGTCGAGATTGACCTTCAGCACGATCGAGTTGGTGCGCAGCTCGAAATTCGGGTTCTTCAGCGCCAGCGGAATGACGGTGAAATGCGGGCTAGCCTTAGCATTGGCCTCGCAGCCGAAACGCTCGCAGAAGCCGCAATAGTGACATTGGCCGAAGGCCACGCCATCGGGATTGACGTAATCGCGCGACGCGTTTGACGACGGATTGGGGAACGGGTGATACCCGAGATTACGGGCCGCCTTCTCGAACATCACCATGCTCTGCGCGGCGATCATCGGCGGGTTGGGGTATTCCTCCTTTCGCGATCCTTCGAAGATGTTGCCACCATCGATCTTTCGGCCGTTGATGTTGCCGGCCTTGCCGGAGGTGCCGCAGGTCTTTTCGAACCTGTCGTAATAGGGCTCGAGATCGTCATAGGTGATCGGCCAGTCCTGCAGGTGCATATCCGAAGGGATGATCTTGTCGCCGTATTTGTCGACCGTCCGGGTGCGCGCCTGATGGTCCCATTCGAGCCAGCGCCAGGTGACACCGTTCCAGTGCACGCCGGCGCCGCCAACGCCCTGGCCAGGCAGGAACGAGCCGAGTTGCCGCATCGGCAGCGCCGTTTGCGATTCACTGTTGCGGAACGTGATGGTTTCCCGCCGGACGTTCTGCATGAGATCGTGGCGGGCGGCGTAGCGCAGTTCGTCATGGATCTGTGGGTCGATGAAGTCCGGATTGGTGTCACGCGGGCCTCCCCGCTCAAGGGCGACGATTTTCAGCTTGGTCGAAGCAAGTTCCTTGGCAATGATGCCGCCCGTCCAGCCCAGGCCGACAATCAGGACATCAATCGCGTTCAATTTGGTGGCCATGTTATAGTCTCCTTGTTCTTTCGCCGATTAAACGAGATCCTGGATGCCCTTCGGTTCAGCCGTATAGAGCTTGTTCCGAAATGGTTCGATCTTGTCCATATACATGGCGTCGGCGCCTGGGAAACCGATCATCTTCCAGGCCGCCCTGTCCTTGTTTCCGCCATACATCGGGTCGGCCAGATAGCCCTCGACCGTGAGTTGGAGCAGAAGCCCGAAGAAGGTCGCGGTCGGCACCGTCGGAAGCTCGACCTTCTTGCCGTCGAGTTCGGTCATCACCGCGGCACGATCCTTTGCCGAAAGGCCGTCGAAGGTGCTCTTGTGGTTTTTCTGTACGTAAGCGCTGACGTCGGCGATCCCAGCACGGATCAGTTCCGATGGCGTCATCGGCAATTGATAGCCCTGCTCGGGCGTACCCTCGCCAAATGGCCCTTCCAGATACAGGCGGTCGCCCTTGCCGTATCCGCCGGCCATCTGCCGGTCGATATAGATCGCGACGCCGAGTTCCTTGGCGCCAGGGCCTGTTGAGTCGCTTGGAATGAGCGTATCGACAGCCGCCTCGATGAAAGCGGACTCATCGATGTTGAAGAATTCGTAGCCAATGCCTCCAGCCTGAGGTTCGGTGGCGACGGCAACGTGATGATGTCTTGTGTCAGCGGTCGCAGCCATGACTTCGTCCGCCGAAGCGGATGCCCCAAGCGGCAGGGTGCTCGCCGCCGCTCCGGCAGCTCCAGCCGCGCCGAACAGCTTCAGAAAATCACGCCGCCCCACATCGCCTTTGCCCTTTTCTTCCCTCGACATGATTCCTCCTGTGACGCTGCAGGCAAAACGATGGGTAGGTGGAGAGAGCCTTGCGCTCCGCTCCAACCGGCGCTGCGCAGCATCCAGCGCTAAGCTTGGTGGATTTCTCGGAGCGTATTGCTGGCGTATGCCGCGTAGCAAACGAATTTAATCGGCAAATGAATACAGATTTTATGATAGATCCGAATCGTTGTTGCTATTGGACTCGATACGGCTTGATCGAATGGCCGCGATAAAATGGGGGCACTTCAGAGCGCAATTTCACTGTCATTTAAATGCAGTTTTTATGTTATGTTTTTTCATGGACGTCGAGCTTGCTCGTTCTTTTCTTGAGATTGTTTCCAGCGGAAGCTTCATCCGGGCCTCCGAACGGTTGAATGTCGCCCAGACAACCGTGAGCGCGCGAATTCGCAGCCTTGAGCAACAACTAGGTCGCCAACTTTTCGTCCGCCACAAAGGCGGCGCTTCGCTCACTCCCGCCGGAGAGCAGTTCCTGCGCCACGCTCCGATGTTCGTTCAGTTGTGGCAGCGCACCCTTCATCAGGTTGCTGTTCCACCCGGCAGTCGTGCTGTTCTGACTGTTGGTAGCGAAATCAGCATCGCCGAGCCCCTTCTGCTCGACTGGGTTCGATGGATGCGTCAATCCCTTCCGGATATCGCGCTTCATGTGCACGTCGATGTGCCGCAGGACCTAATCGACCAAGTCGCATCCGGGCTCGTCGACGTGGCAATCATGTATGCGCCCCAGCATCGGCCCGGCCTGAAGATCGATCTGCTCCTGGAAGAAAAACTCGTGCTCGTGACAACCGATCTGGAAGCACGCCTGGCGGGCAGCATAGACTACGCGCACATAGACTGGGGGCCAGATTTTACGTTTCATCATGGCATGAATTTCCCTGACGTCGCGCCGGACCTTTTTATGGATCTCGGCCCGCTTGCGCTCAGCTATATTCTTTCGGTTGGTGGATCCGGCTATTTCAGGATGAGCGCGGTACAGCCTCATATCGAGGCCGGACGGCTTCACCTCGTGCCCGAAACGCCGCAGTTCTCATATCCCGCTTACGCCGTTCAGTCTGCCAACGCAGATGAAGCCGTGGTGGCCCCTGCCATGGCTGGATTGCACTCTGTCTTGAATGGCGATGCTTTTTTAGGTTTCCCACCGTCTTGCACATGAGGATGCTTGATATCGTCCTTCACATCGCGGTACCGATCCCGGATTGGACGAGGGTGACAACCCGTTGACGGGTTGCCGATCAATTTTGTACGAAAGTGCGGTCGATGGACCGGGCTTTCGAGATGTCCGCCATGCACTAAGGGATGGCTTTTTTGCCTTTCTGATGCATCTTTGGTGTGGCCTGGGTCTTGACTGAGATGTGAAGAACCCCAGTCCGGCGCTACTCAGGCAGGAGACTGGCTGGCGCCGATTGTCACCTGTGTGAGCGATCCCGAATTTGGAAACGTGGAAGCAGCGTGTAACTCTGCAGTGCGTTTCCAGCCCAATTTCGGCCGCCATCAAAAAAGACAGCGACGGGCAATACGATGGCTATCTCGCCACGATACCGGGCTCGTCGCAATGTTCCAGCGAGGCCAGCAAAGAGTCTCATGGCGTTGCCGCCGAAACTAAGACAGCTGCAAGAAAATTGCGTTGAAATCATAAGTGTCGTTTTACAACGAAGGCGCGGGCGACAAACCGAAGACCCGACCTAGCCGGGAAGCCATCAACATGTCTCCACCGCACCTGCAGCGCAGATGCGTTTCAAACGTCATCACCGCCGGTCTCTTAGGTTAATCACGGCGCACGCGATGAAAGCCACACACAAGCGTCCAAGCGTCGCCCTTCAGCGGTCACCGGAATGACGCAAGCAGCTAGCCGCCGTCTGTGGCGATCAGCATCCAATTTCGCTTCCTTGACTGGATGTCACAGGCAAACGTCCACGTATCGATCACTTCAATGATCTGCTGGGGATCTCCTGAAACGATGTCGTTGTTGGCCGAGCGTGTAACGCTGACCACGTCGGAAACGAAGCGAACGGCAATCTCAGCGGTACCATTCTCCTCAAGAGCGTCGACGACCTTTGCGTCGTTCGTGCCTATAAAGGTGAGTTGCAGCATCTCCGCCCGATCCCGGCGCCCGGCAATCGCCCGTTCGAAGATGTCGAGCACTTCCGGTCCGACAAGGCGCTTCAATGTCTGGATGTCCGCACTTGCATAGGCCAACAGGACAACTTCATAAGCCGCCTTGGCGCCGGCCAGAAACGTGGCAGGGTCAAAACTCGGATCGCTCTTTCGGATAACCTCCAAGGGCGTGTCGCCGGAAGACGTGATTTCGTTACTTCCGGCTAGACGCTCAGTCGGCGCATCGTCCGGTTTTGCCTTGTCATCGCCCGGACGTGACTGACGTTTGCTCCAACTGCCTAGAAACGCCCAATAAAACGCGATGATCGCCATGAGCAGTATCTGGTTGTTTGGGTCTGTGGTCTCGTTCATGAAGTTCTCCCGACAAAATGTCGAAGCGGGCGCCGGTTCAGAACCGGAGGTGACTTTTAGACAATGCGCGGCAGCCGTTCCCATTGATGGAATGGCGGCGGCGACGGCAGCAGCCATTCGAGCGTGGTCGCACCTTCGCCCCATGGATTGGCGCCAGCTTGACGCTTGCGGGCGAAGGCCTCCGCGACCGCGATGAAGAAGACGATAAGTCCGGCCGTAGAAATGTAGGAACCGATCGACGACACGAAATTCCAGCCGGCGAAAGCGTCGGGGTAGTCGGCATAACGTCGAGGCATGCCAGCCATGCCGAGAAAATGCTGCGGGAAGAAGACGAGGTTGACGCCGACGAACATCAGCCAGAAATGCAACTTGCCGAGCGTTTCGTTGTACATGTAACCAGTCATCTTCGGGAACCAGTAGTAGAAGCCGGCGAAGATGGCGAAGACCGCGCCCAATGACAGCACATAGTGGAAGTGGGCGATCACAAAGTAAGTGTCGTGATAGACGCGGTCGATACCGGGGTTGGCAACCATGATGCCAGTGACACCACCGATGGTGAAGAGCAGGACGAAGCCGAGAGCCCAGAGCATGGGGGTCTTGAACTCGATTGATCCTCCCCACATGGTAGCCAGCCACGAAAACACTTTCACCCCAGTTGGAACGGCGATGACCATCGAGGCGAAGGCGAAGTAGCGCTGGGTGTCCAGGGACAGGCCCGTGGTATACATATGGTGTGCCCAGACAACAAAGCCGATCGCACCGATTGCCACCATCGCATAGGCCATCCCGATGTAGCCGAAGATCGGCTTCTTGGCGAAGGTCGAGATGACATGGCTGATGATGCCGAAACCAGGCAGGATCATGATGTAGACTTCGGGATGACCGAAGAACCAGAACAGATGCTGGTATAGGATCGGATCACCGCCGCTGGACGGTGCGAAGAAAGTCGTCCCGAAATTGCGATCAGTCAAAAGCATGGTGACGGCACCGGCGAGCACCGGCAGCGACATGAGAAGCATGAACGCGGTGACCAGCATCGACCAGGCGAACAGAGGCATCTTGTGCATCGTCATGCCCGGTGCGCGCATGTTGAAGATGGTGGTGATGAAGTTGATCGCGCCGAGAATAGAGGAGGCGCCCGAAAGGTGGATCGACAGGATGACCAGGTCGACGGCGGGACCCGGCTGGCCGTCCGTCGAATAGGGCGGATAGAGCGTCCAGCCGCCGCCGTGACCGAGCGTGCCGGGTGCTCCCGGAACGAACATTGAGGTGATGAAGAGGATAAACGACATCACCAGAAGCCAGAACGAGATATTGTTCAAGCGCGGAAAGGCCATGTCGGGCGCGCCGATCATGATCGGCACCATCCAGTTACCGAAGCCACCGATCAGCGCCGGCATGAGGACGAAAAAGATCATGACCAGCCCATGGGAACTGACGACGACGTTGTAGACACCCGGATCGCCAAATATCTGCAGGCCCGGTTCCTGCAACTCCATGCGGATCAACACGGAAAGCGCGGTACCGAAGACGCCTGCCATGATCGAGAACAGCAGGTAAAGCGTCCCGATATCCTTGTGGTTGGTCGAAAACAGCCACCTGACGAGAAACCGGGGCTTGTGATCATCCAAGGTTGTGGCGGGATTGGACATGACGTGCTTCCTGCTTTCACTGCTGGCTGGCAAGACGGCCTCAACAATGGACGGCATCTGCGATCCGCCGTCACAAAGGATTAGCCTCGCCTGCGCTCATTCATTCATCCGTGACGATCACATCCATCGGAATGTCATGTGGCTGCGGATAGATGGTCTGGGTTTTGCTGCAGGCGTAACCGACGCCCACGACGAGAGGCCGCTTCGGCGCGGCGGCCAGGGTCCGGTCGAAGAAGCCGCCGCCATAGCCCAGGCGATAATTCGCCTGGTCGAAACCGACTACGGGCGCGATGACCACATCCGGCTGGACCGAAGGCCCGTGTGACGGGACAAGAATATTCCACATTCCGCGTTCCAGTGGGTCTCCCGGTCCCCAAATACGAAACTCGAGCGGCCAGCCTTTTTTGATGACGACCGGCAGCGCGATCCGCCCGCCGCGCTCGATCACCCGGATCGCCCAGTTGCGAAGGTCCGGTTCCCCTCGAAAAGGCCAATAGCCACTAACGATGCGGCCGCTCACCCGGCCGACAGCCAGATCGAGAGCGGAAGCGATGCGCAAAGACTTCGCGAGGCGTTCCTCGGGGTCTACGGCTAGACGCTCGTCGATCAGGCGCTTGCGTTCCGCCTTGCGCCACCGACAGACATCCGACCAAGTGTCCTGCGCGATCGAATCCGCGCCATATCCCGGAACAAGTTCGTGCATGTAGCACGGCGGAGAGGCGTACTCTTGCGTTTCCAAGGGACCATCCTCCTGATCTGGCATTGCGCGCTCCATTAACCGTCGCAGCGGAAACCGCTCGGCCTCATCAAGGTTGCGCTGTGTAAAACAGGAAGGCAAACGGAATTAAATGCTGTATTGGTGCAAGATTATTGCACTGAACCGAGAAGCCCCAATGGACATCGACCGCGCTCGCACGTTTTTGGAAATCGTCCATTCGGGCAGCTTCCTGAAGGCTGCGGATCGCCTTCATGTCACGCAGACCACCGTAAGCGCACGCATTCGCACGCTGGAGGAGGAGCTCGGACGTCAGCTCTTCATCCGTAACCGCAACGGCGCGCAATTGACGCCGGCGGGCCGGGAGTTCGAGCGGTTCGCCCAGTCATTCGTGCAAATCTGGGAGCGCGCCCGCCACCAACTCGCCATCCCATCGGGACGGACAAGCGTCGTCGCCCTTGGCGGAGAGCTCAGCTTGTGGAACCCGCTGCTGCTCGACTGGCTGGTCTGGATGAAGAACGCCAGGCCGGAAATCGCCATCCAAGCCCAGGTCGGCGTACCGGACCAACTGATCGAGCAACTCAGGACCGGTGTTCTTGACATTGCGGTGCTCTATGCGCCGAGGTTGTTGCCGGGATTCAGGGTGGAGCTTCTCGTTGAGGAGCAACTCGTTCTGGTCCGGACCATGGACCGAGACGGGGAACCCGGCGGCTCCAAGGACTATGTCTATGTCGACTGGGGGCCGCTGTTTGCGGCCCAGCATGGTGCCAGTTCCTCTGCCTTCGGCGAGCCGGGATTGATGGTCGGCCTGGGACCGCTGGGGCTGAGCTACATCTTGCGCGCCGGCGGAATGGGTTATTTCCGCAGGGGCGCAGCAGCTCCCCATATCGAGGCCGGGCAACTGGAGGTAGTAGAAGGCGCGCCGGAATTCACCTATCCGGCCTATGCCGTCTATTCGGAAGCAAGCGAGGCGCGAGCCGACGTACAGGAGGCGCTGCGCGGCCTGAAGCAAGTTGTGAATTGAGCGTCGCTCCCGGCGCGAAGCCATGGTTCGCGTTTGATCGCAAAGACTGCAACGGCAAGCTGGTCGGCTTCGCCGGTTCATCTACATTTCGATCAAAGCGTAGGCCAGGCCAAAGATTCCGGTCATTAGAACGGCGAAGAATGCCCAGCCTCTCAACGCGGCTCGCACATCTTCAGGCTTGGCGCCCTTCTGGTTGTTGTAATCATCCATAATCAGACCCTACTTTGTTGGCCTCAATTGATACAGGGCAAGGCCCGACGGGACGCTTGTCCACCCGCCTTCACAGCCTTCGGGACAGTCGAGTTCTCAGGCGGCCGATGGACCCGGGTCGTCGAACCCGGCATCGAATGCCGCCGCGACTTTGCTCTGAGCTTCGTCGTGCGGTTCATCGGAACGATGGACGACGCGCAGAACCGGTCCGTCCGGTCGCCACGAACCCGGCTCGGCAACGCCCGCCAGCTTCAGCCTCTCGCGCCTTGCGGCTTCTGGCTGATAAACCACTTCATGTACGGTCAGCGTTTCAAGGCTGGCGTCCGAGGTCGGAATGGAAATGGACTGACCCTCGGCCAGACCGAGCAGCGCCAGACCGCGCGGATTGGTGATAGGCAACAGCATGCCAACCAGACCGCGCATGTGGTCATGGGCGACGATGCGGGTTTCGGCAGGGCCGTCGTTTACCCGATAAGCCACGCGGCTGCTGAGCGTCACGACGTTTGCCGGGATGTCTTCCCGAAACATCACAACTGCGCTCGAAATCTTCCGTTGAAGGATCGCCGACAAGGCATCGCCGAGGGCAGGTCGGCGCTCCTGCATCACCTCAAGAATGGTGTAGTCCTTGGTGGTCAGTTGGCAGCTATCGATAGTGGGCATGGCACGTCTCCAGCCGGCCCTGTGCAAGGGGTCCGGCGTCAGGCAATTGATCGGGTTTGGAAAGCTACCCCTGTGCCGGGCCAGGATAGGCCGGCGCAGGGGTCACACTCCCGCGATGAGGCTGCCCGCGTGATTGAGGAGACGGATGCCAACGCCCATGTCTAGACGCCCGCAGCGATTGTCGAAGACGCTGGCGCGCGCCGATCGGCCACATCGCCTGCCGGAGCGGGCTGGCTCACATCAAGCACCAGCAGTTCATGCCGACGCCCGTCTCGGGCGGTCCACATGATCGACTGCCCAGCCGAGAGGCCGACCAGGGCCGTGCCAATCGGCGTGAGGATTGAGACCTTGCCTTCGGAGATGTCCGCATCGCCAGGGAAAACCAGCGTCACCGTTTTCCGATCGCCGGTATCGGGCTTGAAAGTCACGGTCGAACCCATCCGGACGGTGCCGGCGGAGACCCAGCCATCAGCGACGATGCGGGCGCGCTCGAGTTCGGCGAACAGCTCATCTGCCGCCTCCGGATTTCGGGCGGCAACGGTGTTCGCGAGCGCCGACAGACGCGCGTGGTCCGACTTCGAAATGCGGATGTTCGGCTTGCGCCGGCTTTTCGTGATGTCTTGCATTTGAGTACTCATGTTTCTGCCTCGCGTCCGAGCCCGGCAAGGGATCGTCAGCGGTTGTCAGTGCGACGGAAATTTGTTGCTGAATGCGCCGATGCCGCAGGGACTGATGCAACCCTGCGCCAATGTTACATGTTCAATTTTTACATGTTCACCCCTCGGCTCGGGGCGCGCATGGCAGCCGAGCCGGGGGTTACGATCCCGCTATGGGGCAAACCCGGAAAAGAAAATCGCGACGGATTTTGGCGACGGTGCTCATACCCTATAGTTGGGGAAGCAATCTGCGAAGTCAAGCCGCGCGGGAGCCAGGCCTGCGGCAAGAGAAGCCGATCAAGCATTTCCGGCGGCCTTGCAGCACAGTAGAGCCGCCGCCTAGGATGCCACTTCGAATACGCGATAGCATCGTCAACCAGATTACTAGCCAAAGTACGCCCAACGACCGGCGGTTATGATTTCAGGGACGAGGAACAAGGAGCTGCCATGAAAATCCTTGCCGCGACAGATTTTTCCACCCGTTCGCTACGTGCATTGCGGCGAGCTGGCCTTGTGGCGCGGGACGTCAGCGCCGAACTCACGCTTGTCCATGTCGTCGACGACGACCAGCCCGCAGATATACTCGAGCTCGAAAGACGCGAAGCACAGCGATATCTTGAAGAACAAATGGCCTCGATCCCCGAACTGCAGGGGCTCCGCTGCAGGTCCACGGTTGTCGCCGGCGACCCGTTCGACGGCATCCTGAAAGCGGCCGCAGCGAGCTCGGCGGATCTCATTGTCATGGGCGCGCACCGCAAGCAGTTGCTCCGCGATATCTTTGTCGGAACGACCATCGAACGCGTGATCCGAACGGGACCACGTCCGGTGCTCATGGTGAATGCCGAGGTGGAACATTCCTACAAAAAGGTGATGGCCGCCGTGGACATGTCCGAGCCGTCCGCGCGCGCAATCAGGACGGCGAGGGAAAGTGGGCTCATAGGCGACGCCAGTCTTTCGCTGGTCCATGGTTACGATGCGTTCGCCAAGGGAAAAATGTCCAATGCTGGAATAGGCAAGGACGATATCGCGCGCTACGTGGCGGCAGAACGTTTGCAGGCGGGCAGGGAACTGGTCGCGTTTCTGGAAGCGAACGACTTTGGCGTCGACAACTGGTCGCTGCGTATCAAGGAAGCAGGCCCCGTCGAAGCAATCATGGAGGCGATCAAGGAGGTGGCGCCCGACCTTCTGGTCATCGGAACCTATGGTCGTTCGGGCATCATCAAGGTCCTTCTGGGAAGCGTGACGGAAAGCATTCTGCGATCGGTCGACGTGGATGTTTTCGCGGTGCCGCCGATCCGAAGTTGATCGAGGCCTAAGCGCCAGGTGGTCGTGGTTGTTCGTCTTGGGATTGCGCGGCCGTCTCGAATGGCGGGACGCCATCGTTGCCCTCGCTGCGGTCCCGGTAAAGCGCCGCGCGCGCCAGCAGGATAAGCGAGACGGGTGTCGTGACAGTCACGAACAGTGCGATCAGTATCTCGTGCAGGACAGGTTTCGACTGAAGCACGGAATGAAAGATGATCGAGGCGATCAGAACACCGCCCGTGCCCCAGGTGGTCCCCAGCGTCGGCGCATGGATTCGTTCGTAAAAGCTTCTGAACCTCAGGAGCCCCACCGACCCGAGCAGAGTCAGCGTCGACCCCACGATCAGGAAGAACCCCGTGAGCAGAGCAGCCCAGACCGGCAGGTCGGCGAGAGGGGTCATTCTATTACCTCGCCGCGCATAAGGAATTTCGCCAGCGCCACGGTCGAGACAAAGCCAAGCAGCGCGATCACCAGGGCAGCCTCGAAATAGACCGTGCTGCCGGCACGGATGCCGAAGGTCAGCAGGAGAAGCATGGCGCCTACATAGAGCGCATCGAAGCTCAGGATCCGGTCCTGCGCGCGCGGCCCCCGAACGAGGCGCAGCAGAGCGCATGCCATGGCGGCGACCAGAAGCAATTGAGCGATGGTAACGGACCATGCGATTATGACGCCGCTCATTCGAAAATCTCCATCAACCGCCGTTCATAACGCTGCTTGATCAGCTCGATCCACGCCTGCTGGTCGGTCAAGTCGAGAACATGGATCCGAAGCCTGCCGCTGCCGGCATGATATTCGACCCAGGCGGTGCCGGGCGTGCTGGTGATGATGCAAGCGAGTACGGCCAACCCAGTCCGGTCGCGCAGGTCGAGCGGGATCATCACGAAGCCGGATGTTCGCGTATGCCGCCCGCCTTGCAGGATGATCCCCGCCACGGCGATGTTGGAGCGAACAATGTCCGCCAGGACGACCAGGACCAATTGCGGGATCAGGTCCCAGCGTCGTATTTTTGGTTTAGCGGGCTGAAGCGCTGCCATGGCCAAGGACGCTGCGAGAGCGATGACGCCGCCGAGAAACACCTGGCTGATGGACAGCCCATTGAGCAGTATCCACATCGCGAGCAGCGAAGCTGTCAGCAGCGGATAAGGCAGAAGGGCGCTCATTTGTCCCTCGGCGCGTTGGGCCCTGGTATCGGCTGGGTGGACAGAACATCTCGCAAGTAGTCCGCTGGCGAATGCAGCGATTGGGCGGTCGCATCCATGTAGCGCATCATCGGTCCACCCTGGACCGTCATCAACAGGCAGAGCGTCAGGAGGAAGGCTACTGGCGCGATCTCCAGGAGCAGCACGCGAGGTACGGTGCCTTCGATCGGCGCCCAGAAAATCTGGATGCCAGCGCGCATCGTGGCGATCAGGGCGCAGAGGCCGGACAGGATCAGCAACGCGACCAGGATCCATGTCGAGCCCGCGATTAGGCCGCCACCCGCCACAGGATCGGGGCGCACCATCGCGGTCAGCAGCGCGAACTTTCCGACAAATCCCGAAAGCGGTGGCAGGCCCGCGAGCAAGAGGCCGCATGCCGCGAAACAGATGCCGAGAACGGCCAGCGTGCCGGGGATGGCAACGCCGACTTCCTCCTGCTCTGGCACCGGCTCCTCCATGTCGTCGCGATAGGCTTCCATGGTCACCGATAGAACATGCGCGGCTGGGTCCTGCACCCGCTCGACGAGTTCGATCAAGAGAAAGAACGCGCCGATCGTCAGTGTTGAACTGACCATGTAGAAGAGGGCTCCGGCAGTGACTCTCGCATCGGCCATCCCGATCGCGGCCAGCAGTGTGCCGGATGAGACCAGGATGCTGAAGCCGGCGAGCCGGCCCACTGCCTGCGACGCCAACACGCCGATAGCGCCGAAGGCGATGGTGGCCATGCCGCCGAACAGCAGCCACGAGTCGCCAAAGCCCGCTGTGGCGCCGGCGTCCACGCCAAACAGCAACAGGGAAAGCCTCAGCAGGATATAGAAGCCGACCTTGGTCATGATCACGAAGATCGCGGCGACCGGGGCCGCTGCCGCCGAATAAGCGCCGGGCAGCCAGAAGCTCAGCGGCCACATCCCCGCCTTGACCAGGAAGGCGACGCCGAGGACGGCGGCGCCTGCTTCGAGCAGCATTCGATCCGCCGCCGGCACCGCCGGGATTCGCTGCGCAAGATCTGCCATGTTCAGTGTGCCGGTCACGCCGTAGATCAGGCTGACCCCGATCAGAAACAGCGACGAAGCAGCGAGATTGACTGCAATGTAGTGCAGGCCCGCCTTGACGCGGAGCGGCCCCGAGCCATGCAGAACGAGACCATAGGATGCAGCCAGAAGCACCTCGAAGAAGACGAACAGGTTGAACAGGTCGCCGGTGAGGAACGCCCCGTTCAGCCCCATGAGCAGAAACTGGAAGAGCGTGTGGAAATGCGGCCCTGCCTTGTGCCAGCGCGCCAGCGAGAAGGCCAGGGAAGCGAGCGCCAGTACGCTGGTCAGAACCAGCATCAGGGCGGACAACCTGTCGAGCACGAGCACGATGCCGAACGGCGCCGGCCAATTGCCGAGCAGATAGACGCCGGTGGTTGCTGACGAAGCAAAGGCATTGTCGACCGAGCGAAGCAGAGCTATGGCGATGACCACCAGCGCAAGCGCCGAGACGATGCTGATCACTGCCTTGACGACATGGCGACGCTCGTCCAGCAGCAGCAGCACGGCCCCTGCCGCGAGCGGCAGGACGATCGGCATGATCATGAGATGACCTGCCGTTTCCATCAATTGGGCTCCCTGCCGTCGACATGGTCGCTGCCCGTCAGGCCACGCGATACGAGCAGCACCACGAGGAACAGGGCCGTTGTCGCGAAGCCGATGACGATGGCGGTCAAAACAAGCGCCTGCGGGATGGGGTCGGCGTAGTCCGCTGGGTTGACCACCGCGCCGGATTCGAGAACGGGCGGCGTATTCACCCTGAGTCTGCCCATCGAGAAGATGAACAGATTAACCCCATAGCCGATGAGCGACAGGCCGATGATGACCTGAAAGGTCCGCGGCCGAAGTAACAGCCAAACGCCGGACCCTGTCAGTACGCCGATCCCGATGGCAAGGATAAGCTCCACTACGCGATTTCCTCGTTGCTTTGCGCCACGATCCGGTATGCGCGCAGTCGGCGGATGGACTGGTGGGCGAGAGCGATCAGCATCAGCACGGTCGCACCGAGAACGAGGCAAAAGACGCCGAGATCGAAAAGGGTCGCGGTAGCCGCCGGCACCGAACCGATCAGTGGCAATTCGACATAACGGGAATACGAGGTCAGGAAAGGGTATCCGAACAGCCAGGAGGCCGCCCCGACGAGGGCCGCCAGGAGAAGGCCGAAGCCGATCCAGTTCACCGGCAGGACCCGCAACCTGTCTTCAACCCAGCGTGTGCCCGCCGCCAGATATTGCAAGATGAAGGCGGCGGCCAATGCGATTCCGGCGACAAAGCCGCCGCCGGGGAGATCGTGGCCGCGCATGAACAGATAGGCGGCGAACACGATGATGACCGGGAACAGCCATTGCATGATCACCGCCGGGATCAGCAAATAGTCGCTCACCGTATCGCCCGCCTCACGGTCGGGCCTGGCTTCGTCGAATGCCCTCTGGACGCGTTGCTGTTCAGGGGATTCGACATTGTCGGGCGCCGGCCGGAACCGGCGAAGCAGGGCGAACACCGTCAACGCGACGATGCCGAGAACCGTGATCTCGCCGAACGTGTCGAAACCCCGGAAGTCCACCAGGATGACGTTGACGACGTTCTTGCCGCCTCCTTCCGAATAGGCCTTTTTCAGGAAGAAGTCGGCGATAGTGACGGGCGGGGTCCGTGTCATAACCGCATAGGCGATAATGGTCATGCCGGTCCCGCACACCACCGCAATGGCCAGATCGCGGTAGCGACGTAGTCTTGCGCCAGTCGTGGCCAGGCCGGGGGCGACGTCTGCCGATCGCTTGGGCAACCAGCGCAATCCCAGAAGGATGAGAACCGTGGTCACCACCTCCACGAGCAGTTGAGTGAGCGCGAGGTCCGGCGCCGAAAACCAGACGAAGGTGGTGCAGGTGACAAGTCCGGCTCCGCCGAGCAGGACAAGGGCGAACAGCCGGTGGAACTTGGCTTGCCACGCGGCGCCAAGGGCGCACACGACGCCGACTGCCCAGATGCCGGCGAAGGTGACGTCGACGCCTTGGACTGTCAGTCGACCAGGATCGAAACCTAGCCTGTAGAGCGGCCAAGCGGCGGCGATGAAGGCCACGACGACCAGCAAGCGAAGTTGCGGCTGGAGCCGACGCGTTCCGAGAAACCTTTCCAGGAAGCGGGCACCTCTCCACGAAACCACCACCAACACGCGCTCGAAGACGCGCTGGCCCCTGAGACGGCGGAAGTAGGGAGGGCCGTCCTCGCAGCGCGCCAGATAGTCCTTCAGCAGCAGATAAAGGATTGCGCCACCGGCAAGCGCCAACACGCTCATGAACAGAGGAATTGTGAACCCGTGCCAGATAGCCAGACTGTACTGTGGCGTCGCGGGTCCCAGGACGGAGGTGACGGCGGTGTGGAGGAACGGACCGATGGTCAGGCCGGGAACGGTCCCAACCAGGAGGCAGGCAAGCACAAGAAGTTGGATCGGAAACCGCATGAAAAACGGCGGTTCGTGAGGTTCGCGAGGCAGCTCAGCCGGCAGCGGTCGGAAAAACACGCTGTGGATGAACCGTGCCGAGTAGGCAACAGCGAAAGCGCTGCCCAGGACGGCAGCATAGGGCGCGGCGGTATCGAGAATGGAATCGGCGTGCGTTTCGATCGCCTCGGCGAAGAACATTTCCTTGGAGAGAAATCCGTTGAGGAGGGGGACGCCAGCCATGGCCGCGCTTGCCACCATGGCGAGCGTCGCGGTGTAGGGCATGACACGGAAAAGCCCGCCCAGCCGCTGCATGTCGCGCGTTCCGGTCTCATGGTCGATGATACCGGCGGCCATGAACAACGAGGCTTTGAACGTGGCGTGGTTCATCATGTGGAAGATGGCAGCGACGGCACCCAGCGGGCTACCGAGGCTGAGCAGAAGTGTAATCAGACCGAGATGGCTGATGGTCGAGTAGGCGAGCAAACCCTTAATGTCCCGCTGGAAGATCGCAAAATAAGCTCCCAAAACGAAAGACATCATGCCGGCGAAGCCGACGATCCAAAACCATTCGTATGTCCCCGCAAGCACCGGCCACAGGCGCGCCAACAGGAACACGCCGGCCTTCACCATGGTCGCTGAGTGCAGGTAGGCCGAGACCGGGGTCGGTGCGGCCATGGCGTTGGGCAGCCAGAAGTGAAACGGAAACTGCGCGCTCTTGGTGAACCCCCCGAGCAGCACAAGAACCAGGATGGGCACATAGAGATCGTGGGAGCGGATAAGGTCGCCCGACGCCAAAACACGATCGAGGTCGTAGCTGCCAACGGCATGGCCAATCAGCAGGAAGCCGGCCAACAGACCGATGCCGCCGATGCCGGTAATCGTCAGCGCCATGCGGGCGCCGTCGCGGGCACTGGCGTTGTGGTGCCAATAGCCAATCAGCAGGAAGGAAAAGATGCTGGTCAGTTCCCAGAATACGACCAGCAGGATCAAGTTTCCGGAAATGACGACCCCGAGCATCGATCCCATGAACGCGAGAAAGAACGAAAAGAACCGCGGAACCGGGTCTTCCGGGGCCATGTAGTAGCGCGCATAAATGACGACGAGGAAGCCGATGCCGCTTATGAGCATGGCGAACAGCCAGGCAAATCCATCCATTCGCAAAGTGAAATCAAGGCCAAGCGTCGGAAGCCATTCGATATCGCTACGCACCACACCTCGACCGAGTACCGAGGGATAAAACATGACCGCCAAACCCAGACAGGTAAACGACGCGGCGGCGGCGAGGACAGCTGCGGCGTTGCGAGCCTTTGTCGGGAGCATGAGAGCGGCAAGGCTGCCTACGAAAGGCAGGACGATCATCAGTATCAGCGCTGTGTCGTCTGTCATCTATTGGAGCCCAAAGTCTTCGGAGACAACCACTGCCTGGCTCCGCCCATTATGGTTCTCCGGTGACATTGGGCAAGGCATTGATTGGCGGGTTCCCAGAACACCTGTCCGCGCCGCGCGATGACCAATCAGTTGGAGGCAGAAGCAGTTTGCGAGGTCGCTGACATCGATCAAGGATCCGAGCGCCATGTGGATGGGAGCGCTCGGTGCGGACTCTCAAAAAAGGTGGCGTTCGGCTGCTTCCGGCATGCCGTCAGCGGCCCCTGCCGTCAGTTGCTATCCAATCCGTTTGACGCACGCCTAGTCGTGGCGGGCGCCAAGCAAGGTGGCTATCACCAGTTCTCGTCCGGCCCTGTTTATCCCGGTCCCGCCCCGTCTTTCTTCCGCCAGTCCGAGGAAGACAAGGCGTTCGGCCAAGGCTTTCGATAAAGAAGGGTAGGGTCCGCGGTTCATTCGTTTGAGCGCCGTTTGCTCGTCCTCGGTGAGATCGTCCCAGATAACCGTCATGAAGGGCTTCCTTCCTCGCGCCTGCGCAGCCAAGCGGGATCTGAACTGCCCAGCAGCGGACTGAACGTGGAACCATCGGCTCAGAAGACCTATGGAACGGCGTCCGTTCCGACGATGCCGCCTTCATTTTCCAGGACGCCAATTCGTCTGACTTCCGAGCGGTTGAGTTTCAGGCGAACGCCGACACCGCCGCCGTTTTCCGCGATGAAAACGGCGCCGGCGTTTTCAAGCGCGGTTTGCAGCGTGTCGCAGATATCCTGGTCGGGAAGGTTGATCCGGCGCTCGAATTCCTCGATGACCAACGCATCCACACCTGAATTGCTTGAGAGCTTGTCACGGGTCCATTCGACCAGCGCGCGACCGGCACGGCATTGAGCACCAGTGATCATCATAATCTCCTGTTACCGCTTTCGGGGCCGAAATCACCGCTTGCTAAGAGCCGGGACAATCGAGGGCGCGATGGCTTCGGCCCATCAGAGATGCATATCGATTCCGAAAAGGGAAGGGCTGTGCCACGCGCTGCAATCGAATTCTGATGCAAAATAATTGTGCTAAAGCGGCAATAAATTTCGTTTGTCTTGTAGATGAGGACGAGTGAAGCTCGCGCGTAACGAAATTGACACATTCGGTGCCAGCCAGCAGGTCTAAACGCCACGGGAGTTCTTGGCGTTGTCGCGCGAGGGGCACCTTGGGCTCGGCGATGACAATAATGGACAGGCTTGAACACGATTTCGGCAGAATACTTTCCGGCAGGGACATCCAGGCTCATGTAGTAGGGCAAATGGTATCTGCCAGCCTCGATGTAGATGGCCGCATTCCAATTGCTCTCGTAGATGGCAGTGCTCTCAAAAGACGGCTCCGAGAGGAACTGCTCCTGCAAGCACAGACCCGGCTGCCGATCACCTATGCGAGACTGGCCGAGAGCATAGTCGGTTCAGACGCAACAGGGGTGATTCGGGATGTGCTCGAACAACTGATGGACGACGATGCGGACGAAGGCCTGCCATTGCTTGCGGCTGTTGCCGTGAAGGCGCTCGAACCCGGTTTGCCCGCTCACTGGTTCTTCCGGAAAGCCGAGGATATGGGGCTGTTCGCTGGCGATCCGACCAATCTGGAAGCCTATGCTTTCCATGCGAGGGAGTTCTATCGCGCGATCCACCTCCATGCTGGCAACGGGCAAGTCTCTGGAACGACCTTGCCGCCGGTTCTGCCGCCCGCAGACAGGTCAAGGAGAACGAAATGCTGACCGCCAAGGACGTCATGACGTCACCTGTTATTGCGGTAGGGCCTGACAGTACGGTGGATGAGGTCGGCGATATTCTCCTGTCGTACGGGATCAGCGCCGTGCCGGTGATTGATCGAGGTGCGCTGCTGGGCATCGTCAGTGAAGGAGACCTGATCCGCCGGGCAGAGATCGGTACAGCCCCGCAACATCGTTCCTGGTGGCTTCGGCTTTTCGCCAATAACGCCGCCCTTGCGGAAGGCTATGTCAAGTCTCATTCCGAGCATGTGACCGACGTCATGACAAAGGACGTTGCGACTGTGGTCGAGAGCACGCCAGTCGTCGAGATCGCAACCCTGCTTGAACACAATCGGATCAAGCGTGTTCCGGTGCTGCGCGACGGACAGATTGTGGGGGTCGTCAGTCGTGCCGATCTGGTGCGGGCGCTGGTCGTCGCCAGGAAACGTTGGCGCGCTCCGGTGTCGCAGGACGACAGCAGCATCAGGCTGGAGATTATTGAAGCCTTGCGATCCGAATCATGGCCCTCGACCGGAAGGTCGGACGTGACCGTGACCAACGGCGTAGTTACGTTCTCGGGAGCTTACCTGTCCGAGCAGGAGCGCAAAGCCACGCTCATCCTGGCTGAAAACACCGCTGGCGTGCGGGCTATCGATGATCACCGCATTCCCCTCGATATGACCTACGGTGTGGTCTGAAGGGCCGGATAAGCGCTGGACCAGAGCATGCCCTTGACACAGACAGCCCCGATTTCCGACGAGCAGATTCGACAACTCGTCGACTCCTTCTACGACAAGATCCGCGCCGACGCGGATCTCAGGCCGATTTTCGAGCGCGTCGTTGCCGGTGATTGCGAAACGCATCTGGCGAAGATGTACGAATTTTGGTCCTCGGTAATCCTGACCAGCGGATTCTACAAGGGAAGTCTCGTCGCGGTCCGCAAGCACATGGGTGGGTTGGAGATCGGTCTGCTCGGCCGGTGCCTCGCCTTGTTTGGCGAAAGTTGCGACGAATTGCTGGACAGGGAGACTGCGGGACTGTGTTGGCTGAAGGCCGCCCATGTCGCCGAAAGTCTGAAGCTGTTATTGTTCTGTCGCCCTGACCGGCCATGGCTGAGAAACGCCTCATGACGTTCGTGGTCACCGACAATTGCATCAGATGCAAATACATGGACTGCGTGGAAGTCTGTCCCGTGGACTGTTTCTATGAAGGCGAGAACATGCTCGTCATCCATCCCGATGAATGCATCGACTGCGGCGTCTGCGAGCCAGAATGCCCGGCGAAAGCCATTTTTCCCGATACCGTGCCTGGTCTCGACGATTGGCTCGCGCTGAACGCCGAGTATGCGTCTGCGTGGCCCAATATTGCGGTCAAGCGTGATCCACCCGCCGACGCCAAGGCGTTCGACGGTGAAGCAAACAAGCTCGCGAAATATTTTTCACCCGAAGCCGGGCCAGGCGACTGATCAAGATGAACGCATATACCCACCAGCCGTCGCCCCTGTATCTGGGCGTCGACACCGGCGGCACGTATACCGATGCCGTGCTGTGGTCAGAATCTACAGGCATCGTGGCCAAGGCCAAATCGCTGACCACACGGCACGATCTTGCCGAGGGCATCGCCGGTGCCGTCGACGCTGTTTTATCCGAGGCTGCCATCAAACCCGGCGCGATCAAGCTCGTCTCCATGTCGACCACGCTCGCAACCAACGCCCTCGTCGAAGGGCAGGGCGGACGGGTCGCGCTGGTGATGATCGGTTTCGCCGAAGCCGATCTTGACCGGAACGGATTGTCAAAGGCTCTCGGCTCCGATCCCGTGATCTTTTGTCCGGGCGGACATGACGTCCATGGCGATCCGCGTCAGCTGGTGCTGGACGCTCTCATGGCTGCGCTGCCGTCTCTCGTCGACACGGTCTCAGGCATCGCCGTGGCCTCCTATTTTGCGGTTCGCAATCCCGAACATGAGGTCGCGGTACGTGACGTCATTCGCGAGCGTACCGGGCTTCCGGTGACCTGTTCGCATGAACTGTCATCGAAACTCGGCGGCCCGCGTCGGGCGCTGACCACGCTTCTCAACGCCCGGTTGATCTCGATGATCGATCGCCTTGTCGACGCCACCGAGGGCTTTCTGAAAAGACGCGGGATCGTCGCTCCGCTCATGGTCGTGCGCGGCGACGGCGCGCTTGTCACCGCTGAATTCGCCCGCGCCCGGCCGATCGAGACGATCCTGTCAGGACCAGCGGCAAGCCTGGTGGGAGCCCGGTACATGACCGGAATCGATGACGCAGTGGTGTCCGACATCGGCGGCACCACCACCGACATCGCCGTTCTGGACGGCGGTCGCCTGCGGCTCGACCCGGAAGGCGCTACCGTCGGCGGAATGCGAACCATGGTGGAAGCCGTCGCCATGCGCACCTTTGGCCTCGGGGGAGATTCGGAAGTCTCGCTCCATGAGCGGTCGCTGACTTCGACGATCGTGCTCGGCCCCCGTCGACTCGTGCCACTGGCGCTCGCCGCGGTGAAGCACGGCGATGCCATCCATAATGGCCTCAAGCGGCAATTGCTCAGCCCCAACACCAGCCGGCTGGACGGCCGCTTCGCGTTGTGCACAGGTGTCCCCGAGCGTCTGGCTGCGGGCCTGACCGTTACCGAGGCGCGGCTCTATGCCCACATTTCGGCAATTCCCGCCGCGCTCGATCGGCTGCTCGTATCGACATCGCAGGTCGCAACACTCAATCGCCTGGTCGCGCGTGGTCTGGTGCATATTGCGGGCTTCACGCCATCCGATGCGGCCCATGTGCTCGGCCGGCAAGGGAATTGGGATCCTGTCGCGGCTCGACTGGGCGCCGAATTGTTCGCACGCAAGCGCGACGGCCAAGGGCATCGTGTCGCCAAAGGAGCGGAAGCATTTTCCGAGATGGTCCTCATCGCCGTCACCCGGCGTTCTGCAGAAGCCATTCTTGAAACAGTCTTTGCCGAGGACGGGCTGGATGGCGGCGTCTCTGTTGCCAATCCGCTGGTTCAGCGTGCCGTTGGCCGACGAGGCGGCATGGCGCAGCTGTCGATCGCACTCGACCGGCCGGTGATCGGCCTCGGCGCTTCGGCATCGCTTCACTACGCGGGGCTGCCGCCGATCATCGGCAATGCGTGCAAGATCGCCGAACACGCCGACGTTGCAAATGCGTTGGGTGCCGTCGTCGGGCAGGTACGGATGTCAGCGGAAGCCCGCGTCAGCCAGCCGGAGATCGGGCTTTTCCGTCTCAATTCCGGCCTGCGGCTGGACGATTTTGACACCGAGGACGAAGCAATGGCCGCCGCCGAAGCCCACATTCGCGCTCTGGCGGCAGGTCTCGCCGAGCGCGCCGGGACCGATCAGGCTCGGATCGAGATCTCACGGGACATAAGGGTTGCCACAATCGAGGGCGAGCGCAGTTTCGTCGAAGCCATCGTCGTCGCGACAGCCACCGGGCGGCCGCGGATCGCGTCCTGACCCGGATAGGGGCCGCCCTGTGACCACAGCCGGAACGTTGCGCAGGCTGGAGCCCTTCGCCGATCTGAAGACCGATATAGGCCCTGGTGCAAATGAATACTCCGCACGCCAGCGGGACTTTGCAGTGGGTGCATGTGCCGTCGACCGCCAGCAAATGGTCGCCGACGCGTACCAGGACCACCAGCTGACCGGCGGCATCGGCATTATCGCGATTGCCACGATGAACACACCAACAGCGAGGTCAGGGTCGGTTTCCGCGGGCTGTTTCGATGCCATCTTGGTTCTCCTTCACGATCCTGACGGCGTACGTCGACCATGCGCCAGACATGAAATTGGATGCAGCGCTGTTCGAAAAGTTCCCGTGGTTCGCCACGGATGGGAACCTTCCTCCTGGGTGTCGTGCCAGTCGGGAACCAATCCTCGCCAGCCGCATCCAATGGTTTCGAGCGTGGAACTGGAGAGACCGATGGACCTGCATTCGCAAATTCTGAACGACACCGAAGATGGCGTGTCGGCCTCCGCCGAAGGAAATTCAGTGGGAGACGGCCAACCCAGAGCAGTCGGCCGCGTCCGGCCGACGCGCTTCGATGCTGAGGCCGCGGTCAGGACGCTGATCTCTTGGGCCGGCGACGATCCGGCCCGACCCGGTCTTATCGATACTCCTGCGCGTGTCGTTCGTGCCTATGAAGAGTGGTTTGCCGGCTATCGGCAAGATCCTGTGAGACTGCTCGAACGGACGTTCGATGAAATCGGCGGCTATAACCAGGCGGTCGAACTGCACGACATAGCGTTTCATTCTTTCTGCGAGCACCACATGGCCGCAATCCACGGCAAGGCGTACATCGCCTACATGCCCCTCAACCGCGTGGTGGGCATCTCCAAATTGGCAAGGGTCGTCGAGGCTTGCGCTCGCCGCTTGCAGATACAGGAGCGGCTCACGGATGATATCGCTTGCGCGATCGAGGATGCCCTGCAGCCGGGTGGAGTGGCCGTCGTGCTTGTGGCCGAGCATGGCTGCATGACATCGCGCGGCGTCCACGCGCACGGCACCCGCATGGTCACCAAACGCATGCTCGGCGTTTTCGAGACGAACATCGATCTGAGGCGCGAATTCCTGTCGTCGATTCCGGTGTGACGAATTTTCAGGAACCTTGTTGTCGAGACCAATCTATTGAAGGGCAAGGAGACTGCTCATGTCGTACGTTCGGCGAGACGCGACCGAAATCATCGCTGCCTCTGGCGACCTGGAATTGACGCAGCGAGCCCTGGCGCGCGACGGCGCTGCCTTTCGCACCATCATCAAGACGCATAACCAGCGGCTTTACCGCATCGCGCGCGGCGTGGTGCGCAATGACAGCGAGGCCGAGGACATCGTCCAGGAGGCCTATGTCAGGGCCTTTGCCCATCTCGGCAGTTTTCGCGGCGATGCCTCGCTCGGCACGTGGCTGTCGCGCATCGTCATCAACGAAGCGCTCGGCCGGTTGCGTAAAAGACGGCGATCGGTGGCGATGCCCGAGAACCCGCAGGCCGAGATTATCCAGTTTCCCCTCAACCCCAGCGATGATCCGGAGCGGACAATGGCGCAACGGCAAATCCTGGCCCTTGTCGAACGGGCGACCGACAGCCTTCCAGATCTCTACAGGATGGTGTTCGTGGCGCGGGTGATCGAGGGCCTGAGCATTGAAGAGACTTCAGAACTACTCGGCGTGCGGCCCGAAACCGTCAAGACCCGCCTGCATCGCGCTCGCGCCCTGCTGCGCAAGGCGCTGGATGACCAGATCGGGCCGGTGCTGCTCGACGCCTTCCCCTTCGCTGGCCGGCGCTGCGAACGGTTGACCACTGCCGTGATGAAGCGGCTCGGCCTGGAAGGCTGACCCATTTTCTGATTTGGCGGATTTTCGCGGGAACGTTTGCCGCCGCGCTGCATCCAATGATGCGTCAACCGGAAACGAAGCCCGAGGCGATCCCCGCATCCGGGCGAAGGAGATGTCATGCTTATTCGTCACACCGCCGCTCTGGCCGCCTTGCTGCTGCTTGGCACTGCCCCGCTTGCGCAAGCCGCCGACAAACCAACCGACCCGCAGATCGCCCACATCGCCTATACAGCCGGCGTGATCGATGTCGAGGCGGCCAAGCAAGCGCTCAAGAAGTCGAAGAACAAGGAGGTGCTCGCCTTCGCCAAGGACATGGTCCGCGACCATGAGGCGGTGAATGTCCAAGCGCTCGACCTGGTCAAGAAACTCAAGGTGACGCCGGAAGACAACGCCACCAGCAAGGCGCTGACCAAAGCCGCCGCGGAGGAGCGGGCCAAGCTCGCCAAGCTCAAGGGAGCGACCTTCGACAAGGCCTATGTCGACAACGAGGTAGCCTATCACAAGCAGGTCGACGACGCTCTCCAAACGCTCCTGATTCCCTCTGCGAGCAACGCCGAGCTCAAGGATCTGCTGGAGACCGGCCTGAAGATATTCCAAGGCCATGAACAACATGCCGAACATGTCGCCGGCATGCTGAAATGAGAACAGCGCTGATGATGCCGAAACGGCAACTGTGGATTGCACTGGCGCTAACAATCGTCGCCGCGCCGGTGAAGGCCGAAACCATCCAGGTCACCATCGACAAGCTGGTGTTCTCGCCAGTGACCGTCGAGGCGAAGGTTGGCGACACGATCGAGTGGGTAAACAAGGACGTGTTTGCCCACACAGCCACCGTGAAGGGTGGCTGGGATGTGATGATCCCGCCGAAGAAGTCCGGAAGCCTGAGATTGAAGGCCGCGGGAGCGGTCAACTATTTCTGCCGCTTCCACCCCAACATGAAGGGCCGCATCACGGTGGCGCCATAGCTGGAGCGTGGGATCGCGGCAGGCGTCGCGATCCCAACAATTCGGGGGGGCGTCGTGCCCAAGGAGGTTACGCAGGCAAAGACCGCTTTGTCTTTGCGGGCGGCGACAGATTCGGCGCCACTCAGGTTGGCATTCTGCGCTCGCTCGCGCGCCGCGGCAATTGCAGCGTATATGGTTGTCGGTTCGAGAGTTGGCGCACTGAACGAGGCCTACTATGCTGGCGATCTCACGATGGAAGGAAACCCGGATCGAGACTATCTGGCGTGGATTGGGCCGGCGCGACGTCTTTCCGTTGACATGGAAAGTGAACCAGATGAAGCGGTCTCGCGTATGGGAGGGTAACGTTCAAGGCCATGCCGACCCCTTCTGATACGCCAGCATCAACGAAGCAAGCACGAAAGAAGCGACAGTCCAATCGAAGGACTGGCGATATCTGGCTGTAGCGGAAGGACAGTGTCGATCGGTCCCGCCTGATCACGCCGAAGCACACTGGCACCGACGGCATGGTCTTTGACTAGCGCTCAGAGCCGTAAATGGGTCGCCTTTATCAAGAACCGCTTCGAGGCGCTGCTGAGGGAGATCTTCGAATGACGGCCGCTATCCTTTGCGGCCATCATGGACTAGCAGCTCATGCTCGTTTCGCCATCGGCTGCTACGTCTACCGAGTGGTCCGGGCCCGCGCACGCAGGACCGGGTGCTCTGCCTCGGCGCGATGTAGGTCTGCGCGATGCTCCTTGCGCTCACTGCCGGCACCCGCACTGGAAGCGAGGTGTATTTCGAAGGGCGTCCTAGGATCCATGTCGAGCAAGCGCTCGCCAAGTCCTCATGCGCGGGGAGGTGATCGAATGCTCCAAGCCGCCGACCTGCCGCCGTGGGCTGCCTGCCGACCCCCCTGCTTCTGATCGGAGTGGTGCTTACCCTTGCCGGAGCCATCGCAACACTGCGATTCGGCAGCTTTTGCTAGCGAATCCACCTACCTACACTTGGCCTCGGCTGGGGAACGGGCGCGACCGCGCTTGCTCAATCGTCTTCTTGTCGGCGCTCGGTTCCCGCGTCGGAGCCCGCGAACTGCTGGTCGCCGCCTTCGTCACGGTCACCTGATGCTCATTGCCCGGGCAGCACGTTTCCGTGACAGGACCGCAGGGAAGACGGGCATCCCTTCGAGGTCAGAGGTGAGGCAGGCTTGCGGACATGCGTCGAACACGCTGCGGCGGCACCGGATAAGTGATGCCGCCGCAGTCATTACGAGCGTCAGCGGCGACGACCGGCCAAATTTGGGCCCGCACCGATCGCCGACACCGAAGTCGCCGCCTGACCCTTGACCTCCTTGTCCTGCTTCGGTTTGCGGGTTTCGCGGTTGCCCTTCCTCTTTGCCATTCCTTGTCTCCTTGCTGGCAAGCACTGTGCGGCCCCCGGTCGACGGCCGGCAGCGCGCTTCGTGCGAAAACGATGAAGCTGCAGGATCCCCTGGCCAGGCGGATACTCCCCGCGCGGCCAGGGTTACCGGCGCGTTTTGCGCCGCTTTCGGAACGTTAGGGAGCTTGGAGGAGGTGTGTTCATGACCTCATTATGGGAACGTCGGATGCAGAAGTCCAAGATGGCTGGCCGATACCGGCCGTTTCGCGTCCAAAGGCCGCACGCGGCGCGCTTCGATTGAATTTCCGTGTAGGAGCCCCATCTACGATGCATGGTAATCGCAGGTCGTCACAAGAAGTTTCTGGTCGTTTCGGCGTTCCTCCTGACGCGTTCCTAGCCCGAGCGGCAAGGGCGCGCCCGCCCGCCGTCTCGGGAACAAATCCCACCCAGTCCGACATCGTATCCGGTCGTTCAGCGGCCGGCTTGTCGGCATGTCCATGACCAAGCTCGCATGAGGTTCCGCCATGTGCGGCCGCGGGCTACTTCGGCGGAGAGACCAACATGTCCAAAATCGACCGCACTTATCCATCGGCATCAGAACGCGGGTCCGAACGCAAGTCCAGAACCACAGTGCGGCAGCTGTTCCTTCGTGCCATCCGCCAATGGCAGCGGAGCCGCGCGATCAACGAACTCTCGCGACTGGACAACAGGCAACTCGAGGACATTGGCATTTCGCGCAACCACATCCCGCGGGTGGTTGAGGGTCTTTTCAGTCCAGAAGGAGCCAAACCTCTCCCAATGGCGGACTACCTGGGCGAGAGCCCGGTAATCGTGGCGGAATCCTATATTCCCCGGAGGGCCTGACATGGACACGATCACAAAGACCATCATAGCCGTAGGTCTTCTCGTCCTGATGGTGACCGCGTTCGCGATGCTCTGAGGGGCATCGGTGGCGCATTCCCGCAGTTGAAGTCGGCATGAAGTAGGCAGGACAGCATGTGCATGGAGACGTTCATCAGGATTTCGAGGCTTGCCGGGAAGGTCGCGTCCTTTCCCGGAGCAAACTCTTTGACCCTGAATCCCGCACCTAACCTGCTCCGGAGCATTCCAGGCAAAGCGGTTTGGCGCCGAGCGCCGCATCGATGGAGCGTGTCATGAGAACCGTCCGAACGAGGCAGGTGTGCCTCTCCTGCAATAGCCTCTTGCCCCGCGCCGCAGTCCGCTGCCCCTGGTGCATCTCGTCGACCGTCACTCCTGCCGCGATTGCGGATCACTGCGCGTCGGGGACGAGGCCCGGCGGACGAGCAAGCCGGGCCCAGGTGCTGCAGTGAGACCGGCCAATGCGATGCCGGTCCCGCCGACCCTGATCGATCCCGCCCGAAACGCCGCCACTTCGGCGGAGCGGGGAACGTGGGCGCTTGGGGAGGTCGCCCGGACATCATCCTCTATCCATCCCGCTACGAAGCGCGAGGCGCTCTGGCCTCTCGGGTCTGCTCGCCGAAAGGGGCGGGCAAGCCGGGAAGCCGTGTTGGCTGCCCTGCTGCGGCGGGAGCGCCGCGGGCCGACATACATCGGCGGCGGAATCGCGATGCCGCACGGACGAAATGACGAGTCCCTGCTGCCAGCGGCGGCAGTCCTCCGTCTCCGGCACCTGTGCACTACGCTGGGTTGCGTTCGGCACGCCGGTCATCGGCGTCAGTCTGTGCACACGAACGATCGTGCCGCTGCCCCCCCTGGCTTCCGAATTCCAGCTCACGTAACGCTGACTCGAGCCATGTGGCTCGACCAAGGGTGACAGGGATTCTCGCGCGAGACGCCATTCTGCACCTGGATGGCGCAATCGAATGGCGATGATCCACCACTCAACCTTTGCACGCGAATTCGGTTCCAGCGATCGCTTCCCGATGCAGGGGTCTTTTTTGATCTGCGCGATAAACAGGCTACAATCCGCGTCGAGGTGGCCAAGGTCGCCGTGCGCCGTCAGATTGGAATCGAAACGAACAGCTTCTTCACCATAGGCCATTCCACGCGTACGATCGTCGAGTTCGCCGAACTGCTTAGGGAGTCTCGTGTCGATTTCGTTGTCGATGTGAGGTCGATGCCGCGCTCGCGCACCAATCCGCAGTTTAACGAAGACAGCCTTCCGGGAGCGTTGGCGCCGTGGCAGATCGGCTATAAGCATGTCGCTGCGCTTGGCGGCTTGCGGGGCAAGGCGCGGGGGGCGGAACCTTCCCCCAATAGCTATTGGCGCGTACGTGGTTTTCGCAACTACGCGGACTATGCGCTGACCGAGCCGTTCGCCAAAGGCTTGGCGCAACTGCGAGAGCTCGGCAGCCGGCATCGCTGCGCAATCATGTGCGCGGAAGCCGTCTGGTGGCGCTGCCACCGCCGCATCATTTCCGACTACCTGCTCGGAGAAGGCGAACGGGTCATGCACATCCTTGGGGTCGGTCATGTCGAGGAGGCCAGCCTGACGCCAGGCGCTGTCGTGCGCGATGATGGAACGATCGTTTACCCCGGGGAGCATCTCCTCGGGACGTAAGCATGGGTCATCACAAGCCGTGCAGCCGGTTCAGCTTCCTTCGGTTGCCCCGAGCGCATGGTCGACGGTCGTCTGCGCCTCGGCCAGGATGGCGCGCAGGTGGTCCTGTCCGCGAAAACTCTCAGCGTAGATCTTGTAGATATCCTCGGTACCTGACGGGCGCGCGGCGAACCAACCGTTTTCCGTGGCCACCTTGACGCCGCCGATTTCGGCATTGTTGCCCGGTGCCCGGCTGAGCACCGACCGGATCGGTTCGCCAGCCAAGATCTTCGACGTGATCTCATGCGGCGAGAGCTTCGACAGTTTCTCTTTTTGTGCTGGGGTTGCCGTTGCCTGGAGCCGGTCGGCGACCGGTTCGCCCAATGCCTTCGTCAGGTCGCGATAGACCTCGCCGGGATCGCGACCCATCCTTGCCATGATCTCGGCCGACAGCAACGCCGGCACGATGCCATCCTTGTCGGTCGTCCAGACGGCGCCATTGCGGCGCATGAACGTCGCACCAGCGCTTTCCTCGCCGCAAAAGCCCATCGAGCCGTCCTGAAGGCCCTCGGCGAACCATTTGAACCCGACCGGCACTTCATACAGTCTGCGCTTCAGCCTGGCGCTGACGCGATCAATCATCTGGCTGCTCACCACCGTTTTTCCAACAGCGGTGTCCTTGCGCCATTCAGGGCGATGCTGGAACAGGTAATCAATCGCCACCGACAAGTAAGGATTGGCCGGCAGCAGCCCGGCACTGCGCGTGACGATGCCGTGCCGGTCGTGATCGGTGTCGCATGCGAAAGCGATGTCGAATTGATCCTTCAGGCTGATAAGACCTTGCATGGCATAAGCTGAAGACGGGTCCATGCGGATCTGGCCATCCCAATCAACCGTCATGAAACGAAAAGTGGGATCGACGTGGCGATTGACGATGGTCAGGTCGAGTTTATAGCGGTCGGCTATGGCGGGCCAGTAGTGGACTCCCGCGCCGCCGAGCGGGTCGACGCCCATGCGAACATGCGCTCCCCGAATGGCGTCCATGTCGATGCCATTGCCGAGATCGTTCACGTAAGCGTTCAGGAAATCGTGGGCATGGACTGTAGGCGCATGGAGGGCCTTCTCGAACGGCATCCGCCGCACGCCTTTCAGGCCGTTGCCAAGCAGCTCATTGGCCTGTTGTTCGATCCAGCCGGTGACATCGGTATCCGCCGGCCCGCCATTGGGCGGGTTGTACTTGAAACCTCCGTCGCCGGGTGGGTTGTGCGACGGCGTGATGACGATGCCATCGGCAAGCCCGGTCTTGCGGCCTTTGTTGTAGATGAGGATTGCGTGAGAGACGGCAGGGGTGGGCGTATACTCGCCACCGGCCGCCATCATCACCTCCGCCCCGTTCGCGGCCAGCACTTCCAGTGCGCTCGCAAACGCCGGTTCCGACAGCGCATGTGTATCGATGCCGATGAAGATCGGGCCGTCGATGCCCCGTAGCTTGCGGTACAGACAGATGGCTTGGCTGATTGCCAGAACATGTGCTTCGTTGAACGTTCTTTCGACTGCAGACCCGCGGTGCCCGGACGTCCCGAATGCCACGCGCTGCAACGGGTCGGCAAGGTCCGGCGCTTGGCTATAGTAGGCCGTGACAAGCCTGGGGACATTGACCAGCAGGTCGGGCGGGGGCGGCTTTCCGGCCAATGGACTGATGTTCATGATCGTGCTGATTGCCTCATTTGGTGAAAGCCGCACTGCCTGGAGCTTGAATGCCCGCAATTTGCGCCTTGGCAGCCGCAACGACGTGTGCGGGCTCGAATCCGAAGTGTTTTGCGACGACCTTTGATGGAGCGGACAGGCCGAAGCTATGCAGAGCCAGGATGGCGCCGTCGAAGCCGGTATACCGTTCCCATCCGAAACCGGATGCTTCCTCCACTGCCACGCGGGCGGTTATCGTTGGCGGCAGGACGGTGTCGCGATACTCCTTTGGTTGGCTTTCAAACAATTCCCATGACGGCATGCTGACGACGCGTGCCTTGATGCCCTCGGCCTTCAACTGTTCATAGCCCGTCACGCACAGCGCGACTTCGCTGCCGGTCGCCAGCAGCAGGACGTCGGGTCGGGCGTCGGGAGCATCGGCCAGTACATAAGCGCCCCGTGCCACGCCGCCTGCGTTTGCGTAGGTCGAGCGATCGAGCGTCGGCACCCGCTGTCGCGTCAGTACGAGGCAGACGGGCCTGTCCTTGAGATGAATGATGACCTTCCATGCCTCCATGACCTCATTCGCATCCGCCGGGCGCAGCACGATCATGCCGGGCATGGCGCGGAACGAGGCAAGCTGCTCGATGGGCTGGTGGGTTGGCCCGTCCTCGCCGAGACTGATGGAATCGTGGGTCCAGATGGAGATGAGCGGGAGTTCCATCATCGAGCTCAGCCGCAGCGCCGCGCGGCAATAGTCGGTGAAGATCAGGAAGCTGGAGACGAACGGCCGCAGCTTCGACAGGCTCATGCCGTTGCCGATGGCGCACATGGCATGTTCGCGCAGGCCAAAGTGGAAATTCCGCCCGCGGTAGCTGACGGCCTGGTCACCCTCGGGCGCCTGAAAGTTGCCGGCGAAATCGAATTCGAGGTTCGTCTTGGTTGACGGCGACAGGTCTGCCGCGCCACCCAGCAGCCATGGCAAATGTTCCGCAATAGCGTTCAACACCTGGCCGGACGATTCACGTGTCGCGAGGCCTTTCGCGTCGGCTGAGAAGGCGGGCAACGTGGCGTCCCACCCGGGAGCAACTTCACGTCGCTGCATCTGATCGATCTGTTCGGCCAGGTCAGGATATTGTTTGCGATAGGCAGCGAACAATTTTCGCCAGGCGGCATGAGCGGCGTCCCCACGCTTGCCCATATGTGAGCGGAAATGCGCCACGACCCCGTCCGGAACCTTGAAATCGGCGTCCGGATCCCAGCCGTAGAATTCCTTCGTCAGCCGAACTTCTTCGGCGCCCAGGGGCTCGCCATGCGCTTTGCTGGTGTCATGCTTGTGCGGCGCGCCATAACCGATATGACTTTGAACGATGATCAGCGTGGGGCGGTCATGCGTATCGATGAACATCTGATACGCCTTGCCCAGCAACACCAGATCGTTTGCATCGCTTACCCGCTCGACATGCCATCCGTACGCAAGGAAGCGGGTTGCCACGTCTTCGGTGAAGGTAAGGCCAGTCGGCCCCTCGATGGTGATGTGATTGTCGTCATAAATCCAGCAGAGGTTCGACAATTTGAGGTGTCCAGCCAGCGATGCCGCCTCGTTGCTGAGCCCCTCCATCATGTCGCCGTCGCTGCACAGCGCATAGACAGTGTGCGAGAACAGATCATAATCGGGTCGATTGTAGGTGGCCGCCAGCCACCGTTCAGCAATTGCCATGCCGACGCTTGTGGCGGCACCTTGTCCGAGTGGCCCCGTGGTCGTTTCCACGCCCGAGGTCCAGCCAAATTCGGGATGTCCAGTGCAATGGCTGCCTGCCTGGCGGAACGACTTGAGATCGTCCAACGTCACGGCCAGCCGGTCGCTCGATGGATAGGCCGGCCCTTTTGCCTTGACGCCGCACACATGAAGCAGGCTGTAGAGCAGAGCGCAGGCCTGACCGGCCGACAGCACGAAACGGTCGCGGTTCGGCCAGTCGGGATCGGCTGCATCATAGCGCAGGAAGTGTTGCCACAGGCAGTAGGCGACTGGCGCGGCATCCAGCGGCGTTCCGGGATGGCCGGAATTTGCCTTCTGGACCGCGTCGATGGAAAGCATCCGCAGCGTGTTGATGCAAAGCTGGTCGAGTTGCGCCTGTACCATATTTTTTCCGATCGGAGTCTTGCGGTCCGGCTGTCGATTCAGTGCTTCTTGATCCGGCGATAGCGCTCGATCAAAGCATTGGTCGAGCTGTTCATGTTGAAGATTTGGGGTCGCGGAAACTTCCAGTTCAGGGATTGTTTTCTCGGCCAGCGCCTTGCCCAGCTCAACGCCCCATTGGTCAAACGAGTCGATGCTCCAGATGACGCCTTGCGTGAAGACGCTGTGCTCGTAGAGCGCCACCAGGCTGCCTAGTATCTTTGGCGTCAGGCGCTCGGCAAGCAACGTATTGGTAGGGCGGTTGCCTTCGAAGGTGCGGTGCGGAACCAGCCAATCCGGCGTCCCTTCCGCTCGGACTTCCCCTTCCGTTATGCCGAAAGCCAGCGCCTCGGTCTGTGCGAAGAGATTTGCCATCAGGAGATCGTGGTGGCGTCCCAGCGGATTCAATGCCTGGCAAAACCCGATGAAGTCGCACGGAACGAGCTTGGTGCCTTGATGAATGAGTTGGTAGAAAGAGTGCTGCCCGTTGGTGCCAGGTTCGCCCCAATAGATCGGCCCTGTTTGGTAGTCGACTTTCGTGCCGCCAAGCGTGACGTGCTTGCCATTGCTCTCCATCGTCAGTTGCTGGAGATAGGCGGGAAAACGCTTCAGATATTGCTCGTAGGGAAGCACCGCGACCGTCTGCGCTTCGAAGAAATTGTTGTACCAGACCGCGAGCAGACCCATTAGAGCCGGCAGGTTCTGATCGAACCGTGCAGTGCGAAAATGCTGGTCCATGTCATGGAAGCCCGACAGCATCGCCTGGAAATTTTCCGCCCCGACGGCGAGCATGGTGGATAGGCCTATCGCCGAATCCATTGAATAGCGGCCGCCGTCCCAATCCCACATGCCGAACATCTGTTCGGTGTCGATGCCGAATTTGGCGACCCCTTCGGTATTGGTCGTGACGGCGACGAAATGCCGGGCCACCGCCCGCTCGTCGCCCAGCTTGCGCAGCACCCATTGACGGGCCGTATGGGCGTTGGTCAGCGTTTCCAACGTTTTGAACGTCTTGGAGCAGATGATGAACAGCGTTTCTTCAGGATTCAGATCTCGCGTCGCTTCCGCGAAATCGGTACCGTCGATGTTCGAGATGAAGCGGAAAATCATGTCGCGCCGGCTGTAGTGGCGCAGCGCTTCATAGGCCATGACCGGCCCGAGGTCAGAGCCGCCGATGCCGATATTGATGACGTTGCGGATCGGCAGGCCTGAATGGCCGCGCCATGCGCCGCTGTGGATCTTGTTCGTGAAATCAGCCATCTTGCCGAGCACCGCGTGCACTTCCGGCACGACGTCGATACCGTCAACTAAAATTCGCTCGCCAATTGGCGCGCGCAGCGCCGTGTGAAGCACAGCACGCTGCTCGGTCACATTGATCTTCTGACCGCTGAACATCGCTTCGATGCGCTCACGCAACCCGGAGGCCTCGGCAAGTTCAATGAGAAGCTGGACCGTCTCAGGCGTGATGCGGTTTTTCGAATAGTCGAGATAAAGTCCGCAGGCGTCGACGGTGAACTGCGTGCCACGTCGGGGATCATCCGCGAAGAGCTGTCGCAGATGCAAAGGGCGCACTTCCTGACAATGCGCCAGCAACGCCTGCCATGCTGAAAGCTCCGTGAGCGGCAATGTCCTGGCCGCAAGAAGCGCGCTCATCATCTGCCGGCCGAACCGTGGCGATGTAACTGCTCGCTCTTCAAGGCAATCACCGCCATCAGATCGGCCCATGATTTGGTGAAGGATTGCGCGCCTTCCAACTGGAGCTGCGCGGCAAGCGCCTGAATGTCGACGCCGGCTTTTGCGAAATCGCCAAGCACGGTTTCGCTGTCGCCGCCATCCTCCCGCATGATGCCGCGCAACACACCCTCTTTCGAAAACGCATGGAGTGTCTTCTCTGGAATGGTGTTGATGGTAGCAGGCGCGGCGAGCGCTTCGATATAATAGGATTGCGGAAGCTGCGGATCCTTGGTGCCGGTGCTCGCCCATAGCAGACGCTGGGAAAGTGCGCCCGCATCGGCCAGCGTGCGCCATCCGGTAGAGGCAAGCCGCTCCCGGTAGGCTTTATAGACTTGCCCGGATATGGCGATACCGAGACGGTTCCGCAGTGCACCGGGAACCTTGTCCATCACCGCCTTGTCCCAGCGGCTGACGAAGATCGAGGCGACAGAGGCGATCTTCGGGTCGAGCCCGGCGTCAATCCGTCGCTGAATGCCTCGGCAATACGCGTCGGCCGCCGCCTCATACTGCTCGCACGAAAACAGCAGGGTGACATTCACGGGGACGCCGGCGAAGATCGATTCCTCTATGGCCTCGACACCTGCGGGCGTGCCGGGAATCTTGATGAACAGGTTGGAAGACTCCGCCTGCCCATGCAACCGCTTGGCGGCTTCGACAGTGGCGCCGGCATCGTTAGCCAACAAAGGCGACACTTCCAGGGAAACCCAGCCATCGATGCCGCCCGTCGCTTCGTGGACCGGACCAAAAAGTGCTGCGGCTTGCTTCAAATCTTCCAGCGCCAATTCGAAGAATAGCTGCTCGCCCGCTTTGCCTTCTCTGGCTTTTCGACGTAGGGCCTCGTCGTAAGCGGCACTGTTACGAATGGCTTCATCGAAAATTGTGGGGTTCGATGTCAATCCGGTCACCGAAAATTCGGTGCAATAGCGCTGAAGGGTGCCACTGCTCAACAGATCGCGGGTGATGTTGTCCAACCAAAGGCTCTGGCCGAGTTCGTGCAATCGGGTTGTTGCGTTCATTGTGACCTCGCTAGTGGCGGGAAATGGTCCATCCCGGCATTGTCTATTGGTTCGCACAATCGACCAACATGTGCGCTTCCCGCGCTGCGTCGATGAACGCATTTCTTGCGACGTCGGCGGGAACACTGCCGTTCAAGGCCTGTCGGCACGCCGGTTTCACAGATCGGTGCTTGTCGCTTCTTTCACTGCGCCAATGACCGTTGAGCAGGTCAAAAGCTTGCCGAGTGTTCATAAGGTTTCGGATGTCGCCGCTTATGGCGGTGGCGACAGACAGTGGCTTGGAAGACCAATACATGGGACGGGCCTCGGATTGGCTGAACCCACGCAACGCGCTTCCTCGGGGGAAGTTTCATCAACCGGCATCACCCTTGCGTGAAACCAGGGTGTGTGAGTATGGCGCCGAAATGAAAAACCCACCTTGGCGGCGGGTCGCGGGCGCAAATCAGCACCATGCCCGTATTAGCAGCACAGTTGCCGGGTCACTAAGCAACCGGGTCGTGCACCGGGGGTCGGTCGCAGCCTTGCCTGTACAGCCTCGGTGAACAGGGGCCGCCGGGTCAGCCGATCATCATCTCGCTCACCGACGTACAGGCTAAGGAACGGTTTCCGCAAGGCTGGACGGAACTTCGGCCATATCTCGCATAGTGCAGTTGCAGGACTGAATCCCAGCAAATCCGCTCCAAGTTGCCGGCTTCGACAGTCGGCCTTGCGATCAATTCTTTGCAGTCGCGAACGGGAGGCGCCCCGACTGTCACATTTCGACGCAGCAGCCGCTGGACAACTCCTTTGGCTGTCTCCGTCGAAAGGCTTACCAGGGTATATTTGGTGGTCTGGTTCGAGGTTGACGGCCAGACAGAAGAGCGGTTTCCAATCCTTGTATCGACACCGACGCCAATTTCTATAGCTTGATCACGGCTTTGAATCGAGGCGTGATCTCTGTGGCGGCTGCTGCGGCATATGAAGTGATTCTCACCAGCTTGGCATCGGGAGAGACGAGTAATGGATTTTGATCCTGTATTCCTGTCGCGACTGCAATTTGCCTGGGTGATCGGCTGGCACATCCTGCTGCCGGCTATTACTGTAGGATTGGCCGCGTTCATCGCGATGCTGGAAGGCCTCAATTTCTTCACCGGAAGGGACATCTATCTCCGCATCTCGACGTTCTGGATCAAAATATTCTCGATTGCTTTCGGCATGGGCGTCGTCACAGGCGTTGTCATGCCTTTCCAGTTCGGCACGAACTGGAGCCGCTTTTCCGACGCGACCGCCAATGTCCTTTCACCGCTTTTCGCCTATGAGGGCCTGACGGCGTTCTTCCTGGAGGCGGCCTTCCTTGGCGTCCTTCTGTTCGGACGGCAGTTGGTGCCACGCTGGGCGCATTTTGTCGCGGCACTGATGGTGGCACTGGGAACTTTGCTTTCTTCCTTCTGGATCCTGTCGGCAAATAGCTGGATGCAGACGCCGGCTGGCTACGAGATCATCGACGGCCGGTTCTTCCCGACCGACTGGTTCAAGGTGGTCTTCAATCCTTCCTTTCCCTACCGGTTGGCGCACACCGTCGTCGCCTTCTTCGTCACGACCGGCTTCGTCGTCATGGGCGTCGGCGCCTATCTGATGCGTCGGGGGAGGTCGGCCGCGGAAGGGCGAACGATGCTGTCGATGACGCTCTGGCTGCTTACAGTGCTGGTCCCACTCCAGATTTTCATCGGCGACCAACATGGTCTGAACACGCTTGAGCACCAGCCGGCAAAGCTGGCTGCAATCGAAGCGCGTTGGGAAACCGCGCGGCAGGTGCCACTGACCCTGTTCGCTATTCCCGACGACAAGGGCGAGCGCAACCGATTTGCCATCGACCTTCCATGGCTTGGGAGCCTCATCCTAACCCACCAGCTTGACGGCGAGATCAAGGGCCTTAAGGACTTTCCGGCCGATCAGCGTCCGCCCGTCGCGATCCCATTCTTCGCCTTCCGCATCATGGTCGGCTGCGGCCTGCTGATGCTCGGCCTCGTCCTCTTTGGCGGATGGCTTCGCTGGCGCGGCCGGCTGGACACTTCGCGGGCTTTTCTCACGCTCACTCAGATCGCGGCGCCCATCGGCTTCGTGGCAGTTATCGCAGGTTGGATCACCACCGAGGTCGGACGCCAGCCCTGGACGGTCTACGGCCTTCTGCGTACGGCGGAATCGGTGACACCGTCGCTGACGAGGTCCGATGTTGTGATCTCGCTGCTTGGCTACATCGCCGTCTATCTCATCATCTATCCTGCGGGCCTCTTCCTGATGCTGCGCATCGTGCGCAAAGGCCCATCCATCGTCGCCGATGAGGGCGCTGAGATCGAAGGGGGCAGGCCAGAGGCGCCGGTCCGAGCCGGAGCGGTCGAACTTCGAGAGGGGGAAGTGCGATGAGCCAGGTTCTCGATTTCGTACCGATATGGACGCTGATCCTCGGCATGGCGGTGTTCTTCTACGTGCTTCTGGACGGCTTCGACCTTGGCGTCGGCATGCTTTACGGCTTCGCGCCCGACACGGCGTCCCGCAACACGATCATGAATTCGATCGCTCCGATCTGGGACGGCAACGAGACCTGGCTGGTGCTGGGCGGCCTGGGGCTTCTTGCGGCGTTTCCGCTTGCCTTCGCCATCATCATTCCCGCGGTGTATTTTCCCATCCTCGTCATGCTGCTGGCGCTGGTGTTCCGTGGCGTGGCGTTCGAGTTCCGCTTCCGCGATGCCGAGCACAAGACCTTCTGGGACCACGGTTTCTGCTATGGCTCGGCCGTGGCCACCTTTGCTCAAGGGGTCGTGCTCGGCGCCTTCATTCAGGGTTTCGAGGTCACTGGCAGGCAGTTCTCCGGAGGGTCTTTCGACTTTCTGACGCCGTTCTCGCTTTTGACCGGCTTTGCCCTTCTGTTCGGCTATGGGCTTTTGGGCGCCGGCTGGCTGATCTTAAAGACAAACGGAGCGGTACAGGAAACAGCGCGTCGGCACGGCCGCGTGTGCCTTGTTGGCGTCCTCATCGGTATCGGCTTGGTCAGCATCTGGACCCCATTCATGAGCGAGGCCATCGCCTCGCGCTGGTTTGCCTGGCCCAATGTTCTATATTTGGCCCCGGTGCCCGTAGCGACCGCGGCGGTGGCATTCTTCACGTGGCGGGTGCTGGACAGCGCAAGTGAGATAAAGCCCTTCATCGGCGCCATCGGCCTTTTCATGCTCTCTTACGTCGGTATCGCGATCAGCCTCTTTCCGATGATTGTTCCTTATCATTTCACGCTTTGGGAATCGGCTTCGTCCGAGCGCACACAAGCCTTCCTGCTTGTTGGCACGCTTGTGTTGCTGCCGGTGATCCTGATGTACACTGGCTGGTCTTATTGGGTGTTTCGCGGCAAGGTCCGTACAGATGTCGGATATCATTGATTTCGTTGTGCGGATCCACTCAGCCGCTTGGTGGTCGGCAGCTCAAATGAGACTGTGAGCTGCGGTGTGGCACATTCCGTTGACGTCACCTAAAGTCCGCAACCTGTCGCTACGAACCAACAGCGCAGGTACCCGCTCTTCCGATGTTCGCTTCATCGCGTCGTGAACCTGCAGCAGTGAATCCAGCCGCTTGCCTAAATGTGCTGGTGTCCGACTTTGACTGAGCAGATACTGTTTGGGGGCGGCAATATGGGAGTGCCTGATGACCACGCACAAAGTCGGCTATCTGATTGGTAGCCTCGCCACGGCATCGATCAATCGCAAGCTGGCAAAAGCACTAGTGCAGCTTGCTCCACCAGAGCTTGAAATGTCGGAGATTTCCTTCAAGGATTTGCCGCTCTACAGCTACGACTACGATGCTGACTTTCCACCTGTCGCGCGCGCTTTCAAAGACTCTATCGCCGCGGTGGAGGCAGTCCTTTTCATAACGCCCGAGTATAACCGCTCGATCCCAGGTGGGTTGAAGAACGCAATCGACTGGGCCAGCCGCCCTTATGGCAAGAACTCGTTCGCCCGCAAGCCCTCAGCTGTCATTGGGACCTCGCCCGGAACCATAGGGACCGCCGTGGCCCAGCAAAGCCTGCGAAGCGTGCTTAGCTTCTGCAACTCCCCGCAGATGAACGCTCCGGAAGCCTACATTCAGTTCACGCCGGGCCTGATCACGGACGGCGGCGAAGTCACAGTCGAATCCACGCAGGAATTCTTGCTCAACTACATGGCCGAGTTCCATATTTTCATCGCACGGGTCCTTCAGGTGCTTCCCAAGGATGCCTGATGTTGTCACGGAGCCCCTAGACGGCTTCGATCCGGAGGGGAGGGGGCCTGCTTGCTGCCTTTTGCAACACCGCATTGGATCCGGGCGTGATCGCTATCGGGATTTCGGCCTGACAGACCCCCCTCTGTTAACGGTCGTCTTGTCGCTTATGAAAAGGACCAGGGATGGCTGGTGTGGATAATCAGCCGTGGCGGCTTGCCCATTGGGCCAGCCGGCGCGCACTCTCACAGCTATGGTGGCGGAGCATGTAGATCGGCCTTGTTTGAACAGTCACTCGGCAACATCGAGGGCCTCAATCGACCGTTCTATGATCGTGTGGCTGACGCCGCGGAAAAAACCGATGGGTCGGTTCTGTTCGATTTTCGCGTCGACGGCGATACCTACGTTCAGTAGATAGCTGCCATGGCGTAGTCGGCACAGCTATAATCGTGATGGGATGAACGGACAACTTAGATGCGCATCGGTAACGGGGACACCGCTACTTTGGTGGCAGAATTGGCTGACTGGAATGCGTTTCCGCTGAGTGAGCAAGCAAAGGTTGATCACCGCGGAACAGCCAGCATCCTGCTAGCGAAGCTCCGTAGTTCCGGTCACTTCGGCCGGGATGGTTGGCGTTCCTAAGCGAGCGTTAGGCGGCATTAGCCACCTTCCTAACGCTCGCGGCCGCTTCTTCAATGTCGTCATCCGAGACCCGCGACGGCCGCCAAGGCAAAATTGCCGATCAACTGACCCGGCTCGACTTCGTCGTGTTCGATGAACTCGGCTATCTCTCCTCCGCCCAATCCGGTGGCCAATTGCGTCTTTAACGCCAGCGACCAGAACGCCGCCTATTCGGCGGGCGCTGGTCTCCTACACTCGCTCGCCTGCGCGCACGGCCACGCGGTTGGCGCCTTTCGGTCGCATTGTGGTGCCGCAGTCAACTCAATGCGTGGCCAGCCAATCCATAAACCCACGGCCCGTTTTCTTCCCGGTTCAGGAATCGGCGCCCTTTGGACATGGTCGTAACGGTCTCGGCAATGCCAAGGCCGCACTGGTCGAGAAACGCGGCAAACATGCCTTCTTTCTCCCGCGTATCGACTCGGACGAAGCGTCCTGCAAGATTTCTCAGATGGATGGCTGTAAGATGGACCGCGTCCAGATCGCTGCGCGCGATCATCGGGCCGATCACGTAGCCACGTCCGAATTCGCGACACATGGAATAGCCGACGATCTCGCCGCCACGGCTCAAAGTGCAAATAGAGGCATTCGCTGAAAGCAATGCGAGCAGGCTGGCGCGGTCTGTCCCAAACGCTCGTCTGTCGAGCCCCATGATCTCCTTCAGCCTGTCGCTCGGCAGCGCCTGCAATTCCCCGTCCAAGGCTGGCAGGGCAGGGAGTGCAGGCGGAATCTCTCCTTGGTGCATGAATACGATTCCTTCGGTCGTGAAACCGAGTGAGACATAGAGGGGATAGGCGGCATGGGTGGCGTTGAGCGCCAAATTGCGATCGCCACACTGCTCGAGCACCTGGTCCATGAGCCATCGACCGCCGCCTTGCGCTTGTGTGCGGGGCGTTGTGATCACTACGCCGATGGTGGCGAAATCGTCCCCTTGCGGAAACCACATCGCGCTGCCGAAAACGCGCCCGATGCCGTCTACGGCAACGATGCCGCGGCCCGCGCGGCGCAGAGTGTCCCAGTCCTTCGGCCGATGCGGCCAGCGAACCGAGATCGAGAGCGCGTGGAGCAGATTGACATCGACTTCGTCGATGTCCCGCGCGACCAGTTCGAAAGACTTCAGGCGCACTGATCTCTGCATTTCAGTCGACCTGCTCCCTTTTTCCAAGTCCCACGGTCGCGACCCGTCCTCGCTGACGTGCCGCAGCCGTCTTTTGCCCCATGATTGCACCCGAAAGCCAGCAGGTTTCGCTGGTTCCGGGCCAATATTCGAAATCTTCGGCCAAAGCATACCTTCATTCGGCACGGAATGCTCTCGCCTGCTGCCACACTTGTTGCATCCAGCGAACTGCGAGTGGAGCGGCGCCCTGTGAATGTCGAAGAAATTCTTGCGAGGCTGATCGCGTTCCCCTCGGTCGTGGGCGCGCCCAATGGCGCGATCGTCGATTGGGTGCGTGAATATTGCGAGGCGGCCGGAGCTGAGGTGACGGTCCTTCGCGGCCCGGAAGGCGACCGGTCCAACCTGTTTGTCACAATCGGAGCTCGGCATGCCCGCGGCTACATCTTGTCGGGCCACATGGATGTCGTGCCGGCCGGTGAACTGGAATGGCACTCGGATCCGTTTGTCCTGCGCCAAGACGGCGCCAGGCTTCACGGTCGGGGCACCTCCGACATGAAGGGGTTTCTCGCCTGCGTGCTGGCCGCGGTGCCGCGGCTCGCGGCGATGAACTTGCCACGGCCAATTCATCTCGCATTCTCCTATGACGAGGAGGCAGGTGCCCGTGGCGTGCCGCATCTCATCGCCGCGCTGCCAAGCCTGTGCGAGAAGCCGCTTGGCGCGATTATCGGTGAGCCGAGCCGGATGGAAGCCGTGCGGGCACACAAAGGCAAGGCGGCCGTGCGGCTCGAAGTGATCGGACGGTCCGGCCATTCTTCACGGCCCGAGCTGGGACTGAATGCCGTGCATGCAATGGCTGGTCTCGTCACGCAGATCGTGGCCTATGGCCAGACCCTTGCGATCGGGCCATTCGACACGGATTTCGCGCCTCCATACTCGTCATTGCAGGTTGGTGTCATCGCCGGCGGCCAATCCGTCAACATCATCCCCGATCGCTGCACCGCCGATATCGAGGTCCGTGCCGTGCCAGGTGTTTCGCCGAGATCCCTGCTCGAGCCGGTAAAGACCCAACTGACGGCTCTACGCGACAGCGGCTTTGAAGTGGCTTGGCATGAGCTGAGTGCGTATCCGGGGCTTTCGCTCCCGCAGGAGAGTGGTTTGGCGGCCCTTCTGGCCGAGTTGACGGGGCGTCAGCCCCTGTCTGCGGTGAGCTACGGAACGGAAGCTGGCCTTTATCAGCAGGCCGGCATCGACGCGATCATCTGCGGCCCCGGCGACATCATCCGGGCTCACCGTGCCAATGAATATATCGAGACCGGCGAACTTGCTGCCTGCCAGAGCATGATCGAGCGTCTCGCCACGCGCCTTGCCGGATAGCAGGAAAGGGCGGTTCATGGCTTTTCTTTTCAATTCCGACCCGGTGCGCGCAGCGGTCTTCCGCAAGGCTTTCGCACGCGAACTACCGGACGTCGAATTGTTCCACAGCAGCGAATGTTTCGACCCGGAGGAGGTGCGCTACCTCCTGACCTGGACGGCGCCAGATGATCTCGCGCGCTATCGCAATCTCGAATTGCTGTTTTCGCTCGGCGCCGGCGTCGACCAGTTCAACCGTGAAAGCCTGCCTCGGCAGGTGAAGCTGGTGCGCATGGTCGAGGACGGCATCATTCGCATGATGCAGGAATATGTCGTTCTTGGCGTGCTGAGCCTCCACCGGGATATGGTGGCGTATCGTGAACAGCAGAAGCGCCAAGCGTGGCGGGGTCTTGCCGCTCCGCAAGCGACCGAACGCCGGGTTGGGTTTCTTGGCCTCGGCATGCTGGCGCAGGCAGCTATCGAGCGATTGCTGCCGTTTCGCTTTCCCCTTGCCGCCTGGAGCCGAAGCAGGAAGGAGATCGAAGGGGTGACCTGCTTTTATGGCGCGGACCAGCTTGCCGGTTTCCTCGCGCGCACGGATATTCTCGTCTGCCTGCTGCCGCTGACGAAAGAAACGCGTGGCATCCTCGATGCGGAACTCTTTTCCCTCCTGCCGGCTGGGGCGAGATTGTTGCATGTCGGCCGCGGGCCGCAGCTAGACCAAACCGCCCTTGTCCAGGCTCTCGATAGCGGGCACCTCACCGCCGCAATGCTCGATGTCACCGATCCCGAGCCACTGCCGGACGGCCATCCGCTCTGGCGGCACCCGAAGGTGGCGATCACGCCGCACATCGCTTCCGTAACGCAAGCAGATTCCGCGGCGCAATCCGTCGTGGACAACATCCGGCGCCACCGCGCCGGAGAAGAACTGATCGGCCTCGTCGATCGGACACGCGGCTACTAACCAGGAAAACATAAAATGTCACTTCTGATCACGATCGACACAGATCCAGCCTTCGCGCCGAAGCAGGCATTGCCGGCTCCAGAGCGGCTCATCTCCGGCAATCCATCCTTCAAGACTTGGGCGCAGGATGCTTCGAAAGGCGAGAAGGTTCTGACCGGCGTCTGGGAGGCGACGCCTGGCGAGACGCATTCTATCAAGGGCACGACCTGCGAGTTCTGCCACATCGTTTCGGGCCTCGTCGAGATCGAGGAGACGGGCGGTGAGACCAAGACTTACCGCAGCGGCGACAGTTTTGTGATGAAGCCCGGCTTTGTCGGCGTCTGGCGCACGATCGAAACCGTGCGCAAGATCTACGTCAGCGTCTATGACTGAGCTCAACGCTCAAGGTCTGGCCGAATAGCGCGCGCGCCGGTTCCAGAACAATCCACTCTCCAAGTCCCGCCCGACGCGATTCGACGCCGTCGGGCGGCTCATCCTCGGCGGAAAATACGGCGCGCTGTCGACTACTGTTCCAAAACCAGGTGCGAGACGCCGCATGTCGCTGCCGTGTTGAGCAAGCTGCGACTTTCGGTACCCATCGGTCTCCAGGAGGATATCAATGAAGGCTTACACGATAGGGCACATCCCAGGCGACGGCATCGGCAAGGAGGTGACCGAGGCTGGATGGGAGGTGCTGCAGGCTGCAGCAAAGCGAGGCGGCTTCGCCCTTGAGGATACAAGGTTCCCATGGTCGTGCGCCTACTATCTGGAAACCGGTGCGATGATGCCCCCTGACGGCGTCGAGATGCTGCGGAAGTTCGATGCAATCTACCTCGGCGCTGTGGGATGGCCAGCAAAGGTGGCCGACTCCGTATCGCTTCACGGACTGCTCCTGCCGATCCGCAAAGGGTTCACGCAGTATGCCAACATACGGCCGCACAGGCTGTTGCCAGGCGTTCAGGGACCTCTTCGCCGTGATGGTTTCGATATACTGTGCATCCGGGAGAACACGGAAGGCGAATACTGCGGCGCTGGTGGGCGCATTCATTCCGGAACGGCCAATGAGGTCGCGATCGAGACGGCAATCTTCACACGTGAGGGTGTCGAAAGAATCCTCCGTTTCGGTTTCGAACAGGCGCGGACGCGCCGCAAGAAGCTCGCATCCGTCACCAAATCCAACGCGCAGAAACATTCCATGGTTTTTTGGGATGAGGTCACGCGTGAGGTGGCGAAAGACTATGCCGATGTGGAGGTCTCGCACTACCACGTCGACGCCATTGCCGCCCGCATGGTCCTGGCGCCTGAAAGCCTCGACGTGATCGTCGCCTCGAATCTTTTTGGCGACATCCTCACGGATATTGGAGCGGCCATTCAGGGCGGGCTGGGTTACGCCGCCTCCGCCAATATCAATCCCGATCGCAGCGCGCCTTCGATGTTCGAGCCGGTCCACGGTTCGGCGCCTGACATCGCGCATCTCGGCATCGCCAATCCGATCGCCGCGATCTGGTCCGGTGCGATGATGCTCGGTCATCTGGGCGAGGGGCAGGCCGCGGCCGAAGTGATGTCGGCGATCGAGTCCGCAACCGCACGCGGGATAGGCACGATTGCAGGCAAGGACACGACTGAAGCAATCACGCAGGCCGTGCTGGCAGGATTAAGCTGAAAGAGCAGAGGAAAAGAACCATGAACGCAATAACGAAGATTGGTTTCCTGAAGGGTGCGGACCTGTTTCGCCAGCGTGGCCTCATTGGCGACGTCTGGCAGCATGCGCACAGCAACGCGACTGTCGATGTGATCGATCCGGCCAGTCTGGAAGTGCTTGGAACCGTGCCCGACATGGGCCGGGATGAGACAAGGGCTGCAATAGATGCAGCGCAGGCGGCGTTCAAGGACTGGAAGGCCAGGACCCATGCCGAACGCGGAGCGCTTCTGGAGCGCTGGCACAGCCTGATACTGGAAAATGAAGAGGACCTGGCGTTGCTGCTGACGCTGGAACAGGGCAAGCCTCTGGCAGAAGCACGCGGTGAAATCCGCTATGGCGCCTCCTTCGTGAAATGGTTCGCCGAAGAAGCACGCCGGATCGGTGGCTCGACCATTCCGTCTCCCACGCCCGATCGCCGCATTCTGGTGCTGAAGGAGGCCGTTGGCGTCTGCGCAATCATCACGCCATGGAATTTCCCTAACGCGATGATTACGCGCAAGGTGGCGCCGGCGCTGGCCGCGGGTTGCACGGTTGTCATCAAGCCGTCGGAATTCACGCCATTTTCGGCGCTGGCGCTCGGCGTACTGGCGGAACGGGCGGGTATTCCTGCCGGCGTGATCAACATTGTGACCGGCATGCCCATTGAAATCGGCAACGAACTGATGGCCAACGAGACGGTGCGCAAGATCTCGTTCACCGGCTCGACCCGCGTCGGAGCGCTGCTCATGCGTGGCGCGGCCGATAGCATCAAGCGGCTCAGCCTCGAGCTCGGCGGCAACGCGCCCTTTATCGTCTTTGATGACGCCGATCTGGGCAATGCAGTCGAGGGGGTGATCGCATCCAAGTTCCGCAATGGCGGTCAAACCTGCGTCTGTGCGAACCGGATTCTCGTGCAGGCGGGCGTTTACGATGCTTTCGCAGAAAAGCTGAGCCAGCGCGTCAACCGAATGAAGGTTGGCGCGGGGACCGACGACGGAACGGAGATTGGCCCGATGATCAATGCGGCCGCCATCGACAAGATCGAGCGTCACATCGCGGATGCACAGGCGAAAGGCGCGCGGATCATCGCCCAGAGCGAGACGGTGCCGGACGGCAAGCAATATGCACGGCCCATCGTGCTGGGAGAGGCTACTACCGAGATGCTGCTGGCATCGGAAGAGACGTTCGGCCCGGTGGCGCCGCTTTTTCGCTTCGAAACGGAGGACGAGGCCATTGCGATCGCGAACGGTACGCCCTTCGGCCTTGCCGCCTACTTCTACACCGAAAATCTCAAGCGGTCATGGCGTGTTGCCGAGGCCCTGGAGTTCGGTATGGTTGGGCTCAACACGGGCATGATCTCGACCGAAGTAGCGCCTTTCGGCGGTGTCAAGCAGTCAGGGGTGGGGCGCGAAGGATCGCAGCTCGGCATCGAGGAATATCTCGAGGTCAAGACGCTTCATGTTGGCGGGCTTAACTAGTTCTGTTGCAAGCAGGTGGAAACACCTTCCAAAGCGTGGAACAACAAGAAAGGGGCGGTGAAAACCGCCCCTTTCTCTGTATTGCGACCAGTGATCATTAACGTGGTGGGAGTGCCTCACCCTGGCGCGACTGCACCAGCAACAGACGCTCAGGCGAATTCGCGAACGGGCTCCAGCCCGACGGCGCCGGCCAGCCCGCCGATATCCTTGATTTCACTGTACTCGTAGTATGGGTTCGCGGGTTCGTGGCCGCGATTCACCCAGACCTTGCTCTTGATGCCAAGATCATAGGCGGTCATGAGATCGTAGCGGAATGAGGACGACACATGCGTAATGTCTTCCGGGCCGCAGCCGAGCTTGTCGAACATGTACTCGAAGCCCTTCATATGCGGCTTGTAGGTGCCGGTCTCCTCGGCCGTGATGACCATGTGGAAGGGTACGCCGAGCTTCTCAACGTTCGACATGATCAGGCTCTTCATGGAATTCGACAGGATCACCAGTGGGATTTCCTTGGCGACCTTGGCCAGTCCCGCCGGGACATCCGGGTGCGGACCCCATGTCGGTATTTCCGAATAAATGCGCTGGGCATCCTCAGGCCGGAACGTCACATTGTTGCGCTTGCAGGCGCGCTCCACGGAATTGTGCACGACCTCGCTATAGGGCTTCCAAGCGCCAAGAACCTCATCGAGGCGATAGGCCGAGAAATCCTTGATGAACTGCGTCATTACGGCTGGGGAGAGTTCCGCACCGTAAACTCGTCTTGCCGCGCCGGCCATGTCGAAGTTGGTCAGCGTACCGTAGCAATCGAAGGTGATGTATTTCGGTCTGAAACGGGTCATTGGCGTCTATCCTTCCAATCCTGGCGGCACCGCGTGCCTTTAACGACAAGGATCATAACGAGCAGCGAAAAGGACTAGTCGCCGCATTCTCTGCCGCTTGAAGCAGATTGTTTTGTATCGTGGCAGGGCTTTGGCAGAGAGTTGCGCACGACGTGGTTCCGAGCTTGCCAGGCGCTTCCCTCGCCCGCCGGCTCGTCGGCATAAGATGCGGCGCCGGCGGCAAAGGAAAGTCAAAACACCTAGCTCACCGGTACGCGTCGGGAGGAACTGCTGTCGGCCGCAGCCTAACTTTGCATTGAAGAATTCAGGCCGGGAAACGACCCATGACCCCAGGGCGAGTCACGTTCAAAACGATGACAACCGAGCATTTGAACGATGCTGTCGAATTGTCACGTCATGTTGGATGGCCGCACCGTCGTGAAGACTGGGAGCTGATGCAGTCGCTCAGCCAAGGTCTCGTTGTCCAGGAGGAAGGACGCGTGGTGGGGACGATTCTGATGACGCCCTATGGCGACGATGCCGCCAGCGTCAACATGGTCATCGTCGATGCCGCAATGCGCGGTCGCGGGCTCGGGCGCAAGCTGATGGAGGAGGCGCTTACCAAGGCAGGCGAGCGCACTTGCTATTTGGTGGCTACGCAGGAAGGGCTCCCACTCTACGAGAAGCTGGGATTTGTCGTGACCGGCAAGATCGTGCAGCACCAGGGCATGGCGCCGTCTGCAGATGCACCGGCACATGTGTCATGGGGCGAGGACGGCGACCACGCGCGCCTTGTCGCTCTGGATTGCGCCGCGTTTGGTCACGACCGGTCGGCACTCATGAACTCGTTGTGCGAGCGGGCGAAGTTCGCCGTCATTCGCGATGCAGGCGATGTCCAGGCGTTTGCCGCAATTCGTCGTTTTGGTCGAGGGCTGGTCATTGGGCCGGTGGTGGCGAGGACGCTGCACGAAGCGAGATGCCTGATCGACTTCCTGCTGGCCGACAGTGCGGGCGAGTTTGTCCGCATCGACACCAACGAATCCACGGCTCTCGGCGAGTGGCTCATCCGTCGCGGCCTGGCCCACGTCGGCGGTGGCGTAACGATGCGACGAATCGCAGACGAGCCGAAAGTCGAAATCAGGTCACACCAAACTTATGCGCTCGTTAGTCAGGCGCTAGGCTGAACCGGAGGAAGAAATGCTTGCAAACTCCCTGATCGAACTCGACCGTGCGCACCTGGTTCACCCGTTTTCATGCTATCGGAGCCACGAAGAGACGGGTGTGCGCGTGCTCAAATCCGCCAAGGGCGCTACAGTGACCGAGGCAAGCGGGAAAACCTTGCTGGACGGGTTCGCGGGTCTCTGGTGTGTAAACATCGGATACGGGCAGGAAAGCGTCGTCGAGGCAGCGGCCAAGCAGCTAAGAGAGCTTCCTTATGCGACGGGATATTTCGGGCTGGGGTCTGAGCCGGCCATTCGTCTTGCCGCCCGGCTTGCCGAATTGGCGCCTGGCGATCTGAACCATGTCTATTTCACGCTGGGCGGGTCCGACGCGATAGACAGCACCATCCGTTTCATTCGCTATTTTTATCACGCCAAGGGGACGCCGCGAAAAGACCAATTTATCTCGGTCGGGCATGGCTACCATGGATCCTCTACGGTTGGCGCAGGTCTGACCGCGCTGCCGGCTTTCCATGCGGGCTTCGGCGTTCCTTATGACTGGCAGCACAAGATTCCCTCGCACTACGCCTATCGCAATCCGGTCGGTTCCAACCCGCAGGCGATTATCGATGCATCGGTCGCGGCGCTGCGGGCCAAAATCGCTGAGCTCGGCGCGGATCGCATCGCGGCCTTCTACGCTGAACCTATCCAGGGTTCGGGCGGTGTCCTGGTTCCGCCGGCTGGCTGGCTAAAGGCCCTGCATGCCCTATGCAAGGAACACGACATCTTGTTCGTTGCCGACGAGGTCATCACCGCTTTTGGCCGCACCGGTCCCCTTTTCGCCTGTGAGGAGGACGAGGTCGTGCCGGATCTGATGACCACAGCGAAAGGACTGACGTCGGGCTACGTGCCGATGGGCGCCGTCTTCATGACCGACCATGTCTACAATACGATCGCGGACGGAGCCGGCAAAGCGGCTGTCGGCCACGGCTATACCTACTCAGCCCATCCGGTGAGCGCAGCGGTCGGGCTGGAATGCCTGCGTCTCTATGAAGAGGGCTTGCTCGAGAACGGTCGGAAGGCCGGGAAGCGACTGATGAGGGGCCTCCGCTCGCTCGCAGACCACCCGCTGGTTGGCGATATTCGCGGTCGCGGCATGCTGGCTGCGATCGAGCTGGTCACGGACAAGGAGCGCAAAACACCGCTGCCGGCGGCGGCCGATCCGGGGCGCCGCATCTTCGACCGGGCGTGGGGGAACGGCCTTGTCATTCGCGCCTTCAACAGCGGCATACTCGGCTTCGCGCCACCGCTCTGCTGCACGGACGACGACATCGATGGAATCCTCGAACGCACCAGGATGACGCTGGATCAAACCCTCGAAGACAAGGATGTGCGGGAAGCGATGAAGGGATGATCGTCTTCATGGGTGAAGCCACCCGATCCATGCGAGCGGGGCCTGAAGGAAATCCTCAGGTCTTGCCGCATTCCGTCAAGTGCCAAGAAAGTTGCAGTTAGGCGGACTTCCGCCGTAGCACACGGGCAGCGGAAGCGAACGATGGCGCCCGCTTGCCAGTCCCAGACTGCAGGGGTGGCCTTTTTATCTGTCGAAAATGACGTCGAGAGGCAAGTGGGATTTCACGATCGGTGACTTCAACACGACGAAGCTGAAATATTTGTCGATCCCGATATCCAATTCGAGCATGCGCTCCATGATAGTCTGATACTCGCTGATGCCCGCCGTCACGAACTTCACAAGGTAATCGTATCCGCCCGAAATCAGATGGCATTCGATGACGGAATCAACTTTCTGAATGGCGGTGAGAAATCTCGCGAAGTCGTTTTGTTGATGGTGCTTGAGCGTAACCTCGGTGAAGATCGTTAGAGTCTGTCCGAGCTTGGACACGTCGATCTGGGCGGAATAGCCGGTAATGAAGCCTTCCGCCTGAAGCTTCTTCACCCGCATCAGGCAAGGGCTCGGCGAAAGGTTGACCAGGTCGGCAAGCTCGACGTTGGTGACCCGCCCGTTCTTTTGCAGTTGGGATAAGATCTTGATGTCGATCTTGTCGAGTTTCATCGCAAACCTGTCACACGTTCGAACCGCGGATCGTCCGGCAGACGGCGTCCGTCACGTCCTGCGTGGTCGCTGTCCCACCAACGTCCGGCGTCAGCACGCCTTCACTCGTCACTGTTTCCACAGAGCTCATCAACCGGACGGAGGCTGCGCTTTCGCCCAGATGTTCGAGCATCTGGGCAGCGGTCCAGAACGTGGCGACGGGGTTGGCGATACCCTTGCCGGCAATGTCGAAAGCCGAGCCGTGAATTGGCTCGAACATCGAGGGATAGCGCCGCTCGGGATCAATGTTGGCGGTTGGTGCAACGCCGAGACTGCCCGCCAGCGCGCCTGCAAGGTCCGACAAAATGTCGGCGTGAAGATTGGTGGCGACGATCGTGTCGAGGCTGCGAGGTTTGAGTGTCATGCGCACCGTCATAGCATCAACCAGCATCTTGTCCCACGCGACGTCAGGGAACTCTTGCGCCACCTCGGCTGCGATTTCATCCCACATTACCATGCCGTGACGCTGCGCGTTGGATTTCGTGACAACAGTCAGGAGCTTTCGCGGCCGTGACCCCGCCAGCCGGAATGCATAGCGCATGATGCGGGCGACGCCGACGCGCGTGAAGATCGCGACTTCGGTTCCGACCTCCTCGGGGAGACCGCGGTGGGCGCGGCCGCCGTGGCCGGAATACTCGCCCTCCGAATTCTCCCTCACGATCACCCAATCCAGATCGCCGGGCCCAACGCCCGCCAGCGGCGAAACGATGCCGGGCAAAATCCTGGTCGGCCGCACGTTCGCGTATTGATCAAAGCCTTGGCAGATCGGCAGCCGGAGACCCCAGAGCGTGATGTCGTCGGGCACATCGGGAGCGCCGACAGCACCGAAGAAGATGGCATCGAAGCGCTTCAGTTGCGCCACTCCATCTTCAGGCATCATCCGGCCATTGGCCCTGTAGTAGTCCGATCCCCAGTCGAAGTGCTGGACGCGTAGCTTGAAGTCGCCGCAGCGCTGCTGCAGCGCCTCAAGCGCCTGGAGACCGGCGGCGATCACCTCTGGGCCGATCCCGTCGGCAGGAATGGCGGCAATCTCGTATTCGCGCATCGTTACTTCCCTGTTTGAGCAGTCGCGGCATCAATCTCGTGTGCGATCGACAGTACGTTGGCAAGCCATCTTCTCAGAATTCAGCGACCTTGCCCCATGCAGCGGTCTTCAGGCGTTCGGGCCTATAAGGACGCGGATCGACAACAGGCTCGCTGCCTGTGATGATGTCGGCGATCATATGCCCCGCGCCGGGGCCAATCCCGAACCCGTGACCACTGAATCCCGCCGCCAGGATAAAGCCCGGAATCCCCTCCACTTCGCCGATCGCGGGAATGCCGTCGGGTGTACTGTCGATATAACCCGCCCAGACATCGGAGATCGCCACGCGTTGGAGTTCGGGGATCAATTCGCAGGCTCTTCGATATGTCAGCTGAATTTGTCCCATGTCGGGCTTCGGGTCGAGAATCCGGTTCCGTTCCATCGGCGTAATGTCGTCAAGGCCCCATTTGCGCAGGCTTTCATGTCCTTGACGCCAGCCCTCGAAGGCCCCCGGGGCGAGATTGCGCCAGCGGCGGGCGAACATCGGTAGAAACTCGCGGCTGAACCTGAACTGCTGCGGCGTTGGGTCGACGCGAGCTCGTCCGCTGATCGCCAGCGCGTATCCACCGTTGCTGCGCCGCGTCAGCGAGACGCTCGTGGTATGCAGGGCATCGGGCAGGCCGATTGCGCCTGGCGCTACGGCTAGAATGGACTGACGCACGGCAGCTTGCGGGAAGCGCATGCCAAGCTGGTTGCAGAAGGAAGAAGCCCATGCGCCTCCGGCCATGACCGCGATCTTCGTACGGATGGTTCCCGCTTCCGTCACGACCCCGCTGACCTTGCCGGCGCTCAACTCCAGTCCACGCGCTGCGCAATGCTGATGCAAGGTACCGCCCGCCGCCATGATGCCACGCGCGGCAACCGGCACTGCCGTGGAGGGATCCGCCGTTCCGTCAGTCGGTGAGAAAACCCCGCCCTTCCATTTGCGTCCGGTCGTCTTGCCCTTCTCGGTGGCTTCCTCTGCGCTCAGCACGTGCGTGGTGACTCCGACCGTTTTCGCAAAATCGCGCCACCTTGCCCAGCCCGCCAGCTCATTTTCGTCCTGTGAGAGATACAGAAGCCCGCAGCGGCGAAATCCAGTATCCCCGCCAGTCTCCTGTGCCACCTTCTCCCAGAGATCGAGGCTCTTGGTTGCCATAGGCAACTCGCGCGCATCTCGGTTCTGCTGGCGGCACCAGCCCCAGTTTCGGCTTGACTGCTCGGCGGCCACGCGTCCTTTCTCTACCAGGGCGACGCTGACGCCGCGGCGCGCGAGATAATACGCCGTGAACACGCCCACCACGCCGGCGCCGATGACGACGACGTCTGCCTCGCGGGGGAGGGAAGGGCTGCACTCGATGTGCATGAGCGGCGCGGGCATCTGCGGAACTCCGGTAACTTTGAAGCATTCTAGCCCGCGCCGAGAATAGACAGGCTGCGGAGTTGTGTGCCTGGACGGAATATCCTGCCGTTAGCGGCCCTAAGGACATGCAATTGTTGCGTGAAAAGCTCGCTGGCGCCCACCTCTCAGAGGGAAGGTAGCTGAAGCCTAAAGCCATCTCGTGTGGAGGAGCGTCGATTGCGGATGCGGCCTAAAACTCAGCGACCTTGCCAGGGGACATGATGGATCTCGCTCTACGTCAGGCCTGGACGGCTTGGACGACGAAAAACTTCACCACGCGATTTTTACTTTCCCATCCGATCGATGCGCCCTGGGGCACGAAAAGCGCATCTCGGTGCCCGCCGACAGCACGCTGCCATCGGGCGCGGCGAATCGTACACTCGCGGCTAGCAGATGCATGAACTCGTTGTGGCGATGCGGGCGAACAACCCGGTGGTATGGGGTCGAATCCCACGTGCCCGCACGGTAATCCGCGCCGTCGCTGGAGAAGACGTTGTCGCTGCGGCATTGCGGGGCCGGGCCAAGCAAAGCCTCGGCCGGTAGCGAAGCAGACGGCTTGAAGTCGGCGTCGGCGCGCAACTGGACAAGGCCGGGCTTCGTCGGTTTGTCGCAAGCGGCCGCGCAGAACGAAAACCGCACGCCTGATTCAGTCTGGATGCGAAGCGTGGTGCCGCATCCGATGACAGCACCCGCTTGCGGACCGAGCACCAGCGGGGCCGCGCCGACCACCGTCAGGATCAGCTCTCCTTCCACCACGACGATGGTTTCGATGTGGGGGAAGCTTGCGACTTCGAGCTCGCCAACAAAGCTGGTTCGGCCCACGATATCGAGTCCGGCCCTTCCCAGGCGATTTCGCGATGCCCACAAAGGGATCATCCGAGCCGGACGCTGTCCTGCGGAAAGGGGTTGCAACGGGTGCGCCGTCGGCGCGATGCAGCACAATAGCCACGGTCATGATTGCTCCTGCGCGTCTGAAAACCTAGCAGTCGGTACCGTCCTGCTAAGCAGTCAACTGGGATCGATCAGAATGAGCGAGATCAGTTACCGGGGGTGGGTAGCAGGGTAGGGCGGTTGACGTTGCCACCAACACTTCACATCCTTCCTCGCCCAAGGCCACCGCACTGTGCTCAACGCCATATGGGACGACGATGAACTCTCCGGGTTCGATAATTTCTTCACGGTCACGAAATTGCATGAGCAGCCGTCCCCGGTGAACGAAGAACAGCTGATCGTCGTGCTGTCGAAATGACCAACTGGAGGCGTCATTGAACATGGCGACCTTGATTTGCATGGCGTTGACACGCCCCTCGACTTTAGGCTTCCAAGGCGCGCGCAGCCCGGCAAACTCAATTGACAAATTCTTCTTGTGAATTGGCGAAAGGTGCTTGTTCAGGGCAGCCACATCGCGAATGATTGCGGTGAGTTGGCTTGGTAGGTCATTCCCATTGGCCGGGTATCTGCCATCCAAAGCTGCGGTCCCAATCGTAAACCCAGCTGCGCCGGCGCCTTGGACGACTGCAATTCGTTCTGGGGTGTCGATCGAACCCGCAACATAGACAGGCTTGGCGACTGCAGCGCAGACGGCCTTCATCAACTCGGGGACGTTCTCCGCCGATCGGTATGCCAGCAGGTCCAGGCCATGCACTCCATCGTGCCCTGCAATCGCTTTGGCACTTTCGACAATTTCGTCGATGGCGCCTTCAAGCACGCTCGGATGACCGGCGATCCGACCCGGAAACGGGAAGTACTGGATGCCGGTGTCCTTGATGATAGGCAGCACGTCGTCTACCCGCGTGCCACCAAGAAGAACATCGACGCCGATTTCGGCAGCTGCCTTTGCCGAAGCAATTTCGCTTTCGCGGTCCAGTGACACGACTTCCAGGTAGGAGGTTGCACCGCCCGTCCTGATGGCCGCATTGAGGTCTTTCAGCTGCTCGATCGGCAAGCCGATATCCTTGAACCCGATGTGCCGCACGCCGAGGCTGAGCGCGGTTTGAAGTTGCTGGGCCGCGTCCGAAACCGTTCGGTCGTTGCGCGTGAGCATGAAGATGAAGCGTAACCCCATTGGTGTGGTTCCTTTCTCTAGTTCGTCTTGGTTTGTGCCGCCACGAGGCGCTTGGCGTAGGCAAGTGCTGTTTCCAAGCTGGCGTGGTCTGCAATTCCACGGCCCGCGATGTCGAACGCCGTGCCGTGATCTGGGCTGGTGCGGACGAACGGCAGGCCAAACGTGATGTTCACGCCTTTTTCCAACCCGAGATACTTCACAGGGATCAGACCCTGATCGTGGTATTGTGCCACCACAACATCGAATCGACCTTGACGAGCTTGCATGAAGACAGTGTCGCCAGGATAAGGGCCAGTGGCATCGATGCCCTCGGCTCGGGCCGCGTCGATTGCCGGTCGTATGATCCGGATTTCCTCGTCCCCGAAGAGGCCACCTTCACCTGCGTGCGGATTGAGACCCGCTACGGCGACACGCGGGGTCGCGAAGCCGAGAGCTTTTCCACCCTCATGGGCAAGCCGGATGGCGGATAGCTGAGCGTCGAAATCGCCCTGTTCGATCGCCTTGCTCAGCGACGTGTGGATGGTGACGAGCACCGTGCGGATGTCATCGTTGGCAAGCATCATCGCCACGCGCTTGGCGCCGCCGTAGTCGGCCAGAATTTCGGTATGGCCGGGGTAGCGGATTCCCGCGCTGGCCATCGCCTCTTTATTGATCGGCGCCGTGACGATGCCGCTCACATCTCCGGACTTCGCTGCGGCTATCGCCGCAACGATGGCGTCGAAGGCCGCCTGCCCGGAGATCGTGCTGATACGGCCGATTGGAGGAGGCTCGGTAATCCGCGAGGTTTCGATGACTTCAATTCGGCGCGGCTCGAATTGGACCGCATTGGCAGCGTTGATGCGTCGCACCTCGACGTTCAGCCCGAGCCGCCGCACGGTGTCTTGCATGACAACATAGCTACCGAACACGACGACGCGTTCGCCGCCCTTCGCAAGCACCTTCGCCACGATCTCCGGCCCAATGCCGGAGGCGTCGCCCATCGTGAGAGCAAGTGGGAGAATGTTCTTCATTGGGTGGCTCCCCGTATCCGCGCGACGGCGCGCGTCACGCAGTCAAGCCACGGGCGACGAAAGGTGCTGCACCATCTGCCGCGCTGGTGAGGTCATCGGCGAGGACCGCTATACTGGGTTGATGATTGGTGCGCATGCATCAACTAACAAAACCTCACTAAGGATGAATAGCGATAGTTTCTGACGAAATCGGTGATAGATTATCACTGATGGATCGCTCAGACATACCCTCGCTCGACGACCTGAGAGCGTTCGAAGCAACAGCGCGGCTGGGCTCGGTCCGGCTTGCAGCAGACTCGCTTGCGCTCACGCACGGCGCCGTCAGTCGCCGTATCACCAAACTCGCCAATGACAACGGGGTCAGGTTGTTTGAGAAGAATGGGCGAGGGCTGCGGCTCACCCCTGCCGGCGAGACACTCAACCTCACCCTCGGCAGGTTCTTCGGTGAGTTGGCCGCCACAGTTCAAAGCCTGCGTGCTGCCAATGCCGGGAAGAGTGCCCTGGTGCTCTCCTGCGAGCCTTCAATTGCCATGCGTTGGCTCATTCCGCGGCTGGGGGCGCTTCAAGTGGCGCATCCGAACATGGCCCTCCACCTCTCGGTAGGTGGAGGGCTGGTGGACTTTCGTAAGAAACAGGTCGATCTCGCTATTCGACGGCTGGACTTCGCTGTGCCTGAGACGTGGAACGTCCGGCCCCTTTTTTCCGAAAAGGTTGGGCCTGTCATGAGGCCGGAACTTGTGGCAGAGTTCGAACATGGCGACTATCTCGCTCTCGGGTCGAAGACCCGACCTGACGCCTGGGCGCAATGGCTGAAGACCCATCCGTCGGCGCGTCGACCCACAGAAATCCGGTACTTCGACAATCACGCGCTGATCGTCGAGGCTGCGTCTGCAGGCCTTGGCGTAGCCCTCAGTCCGCTCGTACTTGCGATTGACGACGTGGAACGAGGAAGCCTGGCGGCCCCTGCTGGCTTTGACCCTGACGGCAGTCAATATGGGTTGATATGGTTGGGCTCGAGTGAACTGGAAGGTATGGAGTTTGAACTCGCAGAGTGGCTTCATGCGCAGTTCAGCCGCCTGGGACCAAATCGCCTTTGAAAGGAGCGCTCTGGGAGCTTCGCCCAGTTGAGCGGGCCCGACCCCGGCGTCGAAAAAGCAGCACTGATGGGCAGGGTAGAGACCTCGATAAGCGGCCCTCTTTGCCGTGCTTGGTTCCACACTGCTTTTGTATGCATCCTATGAGCTTCGTGCACCGGACGCCGGTTATTACCTACGCACTGTCAATGCCTGGGCGGGCGGCAGTCTACTTCAAATGAGGAAACTTCCGCCGCGGCGGATCCTTCAAATTTCCTGGGGCAATGCCTCGCGGAAGCTCTTCTCAGTCGAGTCTTTGATAGGCCGCCCAAAATGCCGTGCTCGCCTTGGACATTAGACTCTCGGCCATGCCGCGCAGATTGAGGGGCTTGCGCTATCATCATCAGGCCAAACAGAGTGAAATGCCAACTGGGGCGTTCTTTTCAGAAGTTCCTGCCGCCGGAGTGCCAAATTTCGAAGACTCTGCGGAAAAAGAACAGTCAAACTGGCTGCAAGAACGGGGCACCCTTCCTTACGGCAGGCAAGCTCCAGAGGACCTCCGACAGGCAGAGTTGCCCGTTTGGAGCGTTCTCCAGGAAAAGGGAACAATGTCCGGTACGGGGATCGGACTACATAAGGGAGCCGCCAGGATGAGTAGAATCCGTCTCTCGCAGCCTCAGAGCGCGAAGCGCCTAAATGGCAAGGCTACGGCTGCTACGGTGACGCGTTGCTGCTCAAGGGGCGATGTTGCGGTCGGCAACAGGGTGGATCCGCTTCGATGGAATGGGAGGTGATCCAGATGGTCGCAAGCATCCAGGCTGTAGCCGCTCACGATGTGGCGCTTTCGGTGCGCGACCTCACGGTGAATTTGCCGAAAGGCATGGAACGAACCTATGCGGTCGAGAACATTTCCTTCGATCTGAAACGCGGCCAGATCCTCTGCATCATAGGCGAGTCCGGATCAGGCAAGTCGGTCACGGCGAACGCGATCATGGGGCTCCTGCCCAAGGTGATCCGCGTCTCATCGGGTTCAATACAGTTGGAGGGGATGAACATCATCGGCATGTCGCCCGACAAGCTGCGCAACCTGCGTGGGCGGGTCGTGTCGATGATCTTCCAGGATCCGCTCTCGGCGCTCAATCCCTTGATGACCGTGGGCGCACAGATTGACGAGGTCATGGCCGCGCATGGATACGGTACGCCAAAAACCTGCCGCGACCGCGCCATCGAGTTGCTCACCGAAGTGGGCCTCCCAGATCCCGAACTCATGTATCACCAGTACCCTTTCCGGCTTTCGGGCGGGCAGCGGCAGCGCGTCATGATTGCCATGGCCCTGGCGCTCGAGCCGACGGTGCTGATCGCCGATGAGCCAACCACTGCGCTCGACGTGACCACCCAGGCACAGATCCTGGAGCTGATCCGCGACATTCAGCGCCGCAAGGGGATGAGCGTAATGTTTATCACCCACGATTTCGGCGTGGTGGCGGAGATCGCCGACAGCGTCGTGGTGATGGAAAAGGGGCACATCGTCGAACAGGGCAGCGCCGAGCAGGTGCTGAAGTCGCCCAAGCATCCTTATACCCAACGCCTGATCGCGGCCGTACCGCATCTGACCGGTGAAGATCGCTCTCGTGCGGAGTCCGACAGCAAGCAGCCGATCCTGAAGGTCGAGGGTCTGGTTAAAACCTATCGTGGCGGCGGCGCGCTGTTTGGCGCCCAGCGGATAGTGAAAGCGGTGAACGAGGTTTCGTTCGAACTGGCGCCAGGCCGAACGCTTGGGGTCGTAGGCGAGAGCGGTTCAGGAAAATCCTCGCTGGGCCGGCTTCTCATCAAATTGCTGGACAGCGACGGCGGCGAGATTTTGTTCGAGGGGTCCGATATAGCCAAGCTTTCCGAAGCGAAGTTCCGCCCGCTCAGACCACGGATCCAGATGATCTTTCAGGATCCCTTTGCGTCCCTGAACCCACGCTCAACGGTCGGCCACATCATCACGGTAGGCCCGGTGGCACACGGGACGCCTTTTGCCCAGGCGCGCGAAGAAGCGCGTACGCTTCTGGCCCATGTCGGTCTCGATGCCGGCGCCTTCGACCGCTATCCGCACGAGTTTTCTGGTGGGCAACGCCAGCGAATCGGGATCGCTCGGGCTTTGATGTTCAAGCCGAAGCTGTTGATTGCTGACGAGGCGGTCTCCGCGCTCGACGTGTCGATCCAGGCGCAGATCCTGCAGCTTCTGGACCAGATCCAGCGAGAGACCGGCGTGTCGATGGTCTTCATCACGCACGATTTGCGTGTCGCCAGCCAGATCTGCGACGAAATCGCTGTGATGCAGAAAGGCCGGATCGTCGAGCGCGGACCGCCCTCGCAGATATTCCTGAACCCGCAAGCGGCCTACACGCGCCAACTCGTGGCGGCAATTCCAGGAGAGAGGCCGGGCAATGCCCGTCCAATTGCAGCAAACGCATGAAAAATAACAAGAGAGGAACTACGATGACCAAAAATTCAACGACTACATCCAACTATTCGAGGCGCCAGGCGCTGCGACTGATGGCGCTAGGTGGAGCTGCAGGCTTGATCGCGCCCAATCTGCTGGGCAAGTCGGCTTTCGCCAAGACCCCTGCCGCGGGTCCGGCCGGTCGCGTCGTCGTCGGTCTTTCACAAGAGCCAACGGTCTTCAATCCGTTGATGGCGCATATCGAAGTCGATGACGCGGTCCATTTCTCGGTTTTCGATGCGTTGGTCAGGATGGATGCTGAAGGCGTCCTCCAGCCGAATCTCGCAGCCGAGGTGCCAAGCCAGAAAAACGGCGGCATTTCGGAGGACGGCCTCAACTGGCGCATCCAGTTGCGTGACAATGTCCGCTGGCACGACGGTGAGCCCTTCACGGCCGAGGACGTGAAATTCACCCTGGAGCTCATCACGAACCCGAAGTTTCGCGCCTGGCGTACAAGCGGCCATTCGCTCGTTCAGGACATCACGGTGGTTTCGCCCACCGAGATCACTTGGCGGATGAAGGAGGCTTTTGCGCCCTATCTGTCGTTCCTGGCCGAAACCTTCATGGTGCCCAAGCACATTCTGGGGAAAGATGTCGATCCTAATACAGCGGCTTTCAACCAGGCGCCGATCGGCACCGGCGCGTTCAAGTGGAGCCAGCGGGTAGCGGGCGACCATATCGAGCTCGTCGCCAACCCGGAGTATACCGGCGAGGGTCCGTATATCGAGCAGCTCATCTTCAAATACATTCCCGATATGACGGTGCTCTATACGCAGTTCAAGAGCGGTGACGTCGACCTGGTCGATCAATCGTACATTACGGCCGACCATTATGCTGAAGCCCGCGCATTGCCAGACCGCGTGGTGACACTGGAGACCGGCGCATCCGTGGAGTCGATATACCTCAATCTGGGGCGCCCGCAGTTCAAGGATCTGGCAGTGCGCCAGGCGCTCTACGCCGCCATGGACAGGAAAGCGATCGTCGACACGATTTACTACGGCGTGGGCACTCCCACCGAGACGTTCATGCCGAAGGAGTCCTATTACTACAATCCGAACCTGCCCGCGCAGGAATTCAATCTGGACCGCGCGCGCCAGATTCTGGATGAGGCCGGCTGGGCGCCAGGCCCAGATGGAATCCGCGCCAAGGATGGAGTGCGACTGTCCTTTGCGAATTCGACAACATCAGGCAACAACCTGCGCGAGCAGACGCAGCAGTTCTTGCAGCAGACGTTTGCCGAGATCGGCGTCGAGATGACGATCTCGAACTTGCCGGCTGCGGTCATGTGGGGCGAATTCTGGCTGAAGTCGCAGTTCGATACCGCCATGGTGGGCGTCACCTATCTGATTGCCGCGGACCCCGACGCCACAAACCGCCTCCATACGAAGGCAATCGCCGCTCAAGGCGGACACGGTTCGAACACCGGACAATATTCCAACCCCGAAGTCGATGCCCTGCTTGAAAAGGGTGCTCGCAGCTTCGATCAGGAAGAGCGGCGCGGGATCTATAATCACGTACAGGAAGTGGTGCGCCATGATCTGCCCTTCCTGCCGCTGTTAGCGATCACAAACGTGCTCGGACGCAAGGCAGGGTTGGACGGTTTCAAGCCCAATGCCAACACGCGCACCGCGTCGTGGCATGCCGCAGATTGGCGCTGGAAGGCCTGATCCATCCTATTGCCGCCGCCGGATTGCACTGCGGCGGCGGCAACAGACTAAGTCGCCAACCCACAACGGAGGACTCGAATGCGCGGCTTCCTGCTCAATCGCCTTTCGCAGAGCCTGATACTGCTTGTGATCGTTTCGATCATCGGCTTCGGGATTCTGAACCTCCTTCCTGGCGGCCCGCTGGCGCAATTCGGACTCGATCCCGGAATGACCCAGCAGGATATCGAGCGCCTCAAGGGGCTGCTGGGCCTCGATCGACCCATATGGATCCAATATCTGGACTGGGCTTGGCGGCTGGTGCAGGGCGACTGGGGTCACTCCTTCCGCGACGGAGCGCCGGTATTGCAGATCATTGGCAGCCATCTCTTGGCGACGCTGCTGCTGATGGGATCCTCAACCGCGATTGCGATCTCTCTTGGCGCCTGGATTGGAATTCGGGGCGCCACGCGCCGCTACTCGTTATTCGACTATCTCGCAACTGTCGGTGCCATGGTTGCATTGTCGGTACCTACCTTCTGGTTCGGCCTCGTCGGCATCTACATTTTTACCTTGAAGTTAGGCTGGCTGCCCGCGGGCAATATGTCCGAGATCGGCGATAGTTCGATCCTGGGCTATCTCCATCATTTGATCCTGCCAAGTATCGTGCTGTCGCTGGTCCATGTCGCTATCTGGAGCCGCTACATGCGGACGGCTACTCTCGACGCCATCAGCCAGGACTTCGTCAAGACGGCTCGGGCCAAGGGGTTGAGTGAACGCCGGATTTTGATGAAGCATGTCGTCGGCAACGCCCTTTTGCCGATGATTACCCTGGCGGGGATGCAGCTTCCCAGCGTCCTGACCGGTGCGCTGGTGACCGAAACTGTCTTTACCTGGCCAGGAATGGGACGTTTGTTCCTCGATAGCCTTGGTTACAGCGACTATCCGGTTGTTATGGGGCTGCTGATGTTCTCGGCTATCCTCGTTCTGCTTGGAAACCTGATCGCCGACATTGTCGTCGCTATTGTCGACCCGCGCATTCGTCTGGCTTGAGCGCGCAATTTTCCCGACAGGAGACAGCCGATATGACCGCCCTCACGGCAAATACAAATGCAGCTCCAAGCCGCTGGACAAACAACCGCGCGGCGCTTCGTTTCATGCGGCATCGCCTGGCGCTGCTCGGCTTGGCGATGATCGTCTTTCTGTGTCTCGCTTGCGTCGTCGGCCCCCATCTCCTGCCTTATGACTCACTGTATATCGATCTGCGGGCCCGCTTTGCTCCTCCGCTTACGGGCCACCACTTTCTGGGCACTGATCCGCTCGGCCGCGACCTGGCGGCAAGGCTCTTGATGGCGGGACGAATCTCGTTGCTGGTGGGCTTCTTCGCCATGCTGTTGTCGACGCTAGTAGGCACGCTCGTCGGGGTAATTGCTGGATACCGCGGCGGCTGGATAGGAGCCTCGCTGATGCGCATGGTAGATGGCTTTCTGGCCTTCCCGTCTATCTTCCTTGTGCTGGCCCTTGCCGCAGCCCTGAAACCCAGCCCGATAATGATTACCGTCGTCATCGCTGCGACCAGCTGGATGGAAGTAGCCCGAATTGTGGAGGCCGAGGTCCGCTCTCTTCGCGAGCGCGAATTCGTCCAGGCCGGGCGAATGCTGGGGCTGAGCGGCACACATATCATGTTTCGGGAGATCCTTCCCAACGCCATCGGTCCAATTATCGTTGCTTCGACCTTGACGGTTGCGCGCGCCATTCTCATGGAGGCCTATATCAGCTTCCTCGGCTACGGGATCCAGCCGCCACTACCGAGCTGGGGCAACATGCTCAATGGCGCCCAGCAATATCTGGGCAGCGCACCATGGCTGGCAATCATTCCCGGAGCTGCCATCACCATCGCGGTGACCAGTTTCAATTTCATCGGCGACGGACTGCGTGACGCGCTGGACGTGCGAGATGACCATATTTGAAGTGCCGCGAGCGATACATTCCTAAACCCCGGAACACCAAGAGAAGTCAGTCACGTGCAAGAGCCCGAAATCGCCGAAAAGAACACGCCCTACTGGTGGGAAGCGGCGCCCGTCATGCCGCTGCCGCGGCAGCCGCTGGCAAAGAAGCTCGACGCGGTGATTGTCGGCGCCGGCTATGCCGGGCTTTCGGCCGGGCTTGCGCTGGCGCGCGAGGGGCGCTCGGTTGCCGCTTTCGATGCGATGCATCCGGGTGAGGGTGCTTCCACGCGCAATGGCGGGATTACGAGCGGGAGCATCCGGCCGGATGCTGCCACAATCAGCAGGCGTTTCGGTGAAGAGAAGGCCATGGCGATCGAGGCCGAGGGCAAGATCGCGCGCGAATTCCTCTACGACTTCATCAAGACCGAAGGGCTCGACTGCGACTTCCGCCTGGTCGGCCAGTTCAAAGGCGCTTTCGGCTATGAACAGTATGAGAAGATGGCGCGCGGCGCCGAGAGGCTGGCGAAGAAACTGGGGATCGAGTCTTACGCCGTTCCGCATGCCGAGCAGCGGAACTATATCGGCACCGATTTCTACCGCGGCGGAACCGTTCGGACGGACATTGGCGGGCTGCACCCCGCAAAGTTCCACGCTGAACTCCTGCGGGTGGCGCTCGCATCCGGATTGACGGTTCATTCGCACACGGCGGTCAAGTCGATCGAGAGGAATGGTTCGGGCTTTCGCGTGGTGACTTCCGCTGGGACGGTGGATGCGCGGCAGGTTCTGGTCTGTACCAACGGTTATACCGACGGCGCCGCACCCTTCTTGCGCCGCCGGCTGGTTCCGGTCCGCAGCCGGATCATCGTGACCGAGGAATTAGCGCCCGATGTCATGGCACGACTGATGCCGAAGCTGATGACGATCACCGAGAGCCGGCAACTCGGTTTCTATTATCGTCCCTCGCCTGACGGAAAACGCATTCTGCTGGGGGGGCGCGACAGTTCTCGTGTCGGCGATCCGATTGCCCCGAAACTTCTCCTGCGCAAGGGCCTGGTGAACCTCTTCCCGGAGTTGGAGAACGTGCGCCTTTCGCATTGCTGGTTTGGCAACGTAGCGATGAACCGCGACATGCTGCCCCGCGTCTTCGAGAAGGATGGTATGGTCTATGCCACCGGCTTCTGCGGCTCGGGCGTGGTCTGGGCGCCGTGGATCGGTATGCGTGCGGCCCACAAGCTGATGGGGCATGGCGAGCAGTCGCGCACGGCGTTCGACTTTCGACCGCCTTCCGCCATCCCGCTCTATCGCGGCAATCCGTGGTTCATGCCGGCGATTATCCAGGGCTATCGGTTGCAGGACCGTATCGCCTTCTGGCGCGCCAGCCGCTGATCGCCGACGGTGACGGCCTTTTGACCATTCGTCGCTGCGGCCCAGATGGAGGCACCGCGGAGCTTGAGGGGCGCTGGCGAAGCGCTATGGGATCAACCAGAAGACCGTCGCGAAGTTGCAGAGTCGGATCTGTGTTCTCGATCTACCGACTGGGCCGACGGAGGTTCGGTCGACGTGCTCACGGTCGAGGAAGAGGCCGTCATCGTCGCTTTTCGACGCTATACGCTACTGCCGCTGGGTGACTGCCTCTATGCGTTGCAGCCGACGATCTCGCATCTGAGACCTCGTCATTGCACCGCTGCCTGCAACGTCACTGCGTCAGCCGCTTGGACAATGTCGAAGGCGACCGGCCGGCGAGAAGAAGTTCAGGAGCGATCCGATCGGTTACTTTCCATACGCCGCCCTGCGCCGAACTGGAACTCGGTCGGGCTTGAGCAGTTCGTATCGACCAAGGGATCAAAAACCCGCACATCTGGCGAAGTCCTAGATCATTTCGGCACATTCTTTCGAGCGCACGATGCGATGAAGGGCTGATCGGAACTTTGCTTCCGCATTCTTGGCAGCCGAGGTTGGTTGGAACATGTCGCCCCGAGTCGAACGTATTCACAGCGATGAGCGTCTCCCGGCCGTAGTCGACGTCGTCATCGTCGGCGGCGGCATCCTCGGCTCTACGGCCGCCTATTTCCTGGCGAAGCGTGGCCTCTCTGTGGCTCTGCTCGAGAAGGGCCACGTCGCCTGTGAACAATCGAGCCGAAACTGGGGTTGGTGCCGCCAGCAGAACCGCGATCGGCGCGAACTGGCGCTCTCGGTGATCTCCATGCGACTATGGGACGAGCTGACGCGGGATATCAATCGCGATCTTGGATTTCGACGCTGCGGTCTGGTCTCTGCGACTCACGACGAGGCTGTGCTCGCCGGTTGGGAAAGGTGGCGCGAGGTCGCCAGGGAGTACGAGGTCGACACCCGCATGCTGAGCCGGGCGGAGGTGGCCGAGCGCGTCCCCGAAGCGCGCGACAAATGGGTCGGCGGGACCTATTCGGGCCGGGATGGCAAGGCCGAACCTGCGCTTGCCGCACCGGCTATCGCCGAGGGGGCCAGAGCTCTGGGCGCCACCATCCACCAAGAATGCGCCGCGCGGGCGCTCGACTTGGCCAATGGCAAGATTGCGGGCGTGCACACGGAGAAGGGCTACATCAGAACCAGCGCGGTGCTGTGCGCCGCTGGCGCCTGGTCCTCGCGCTTCCTTAGGCCGCTCGGGATCAGTTTCCCCCAAGCGAGCATCCGGCAGACCGCGCTGCGTTCCACCCCCACAATCAACATAGGCGAGGCGATCTCCACACCCTACTGCACGATCACGCGCCGACTGGACGGCAGCTATACGCTTGCGATCAGTGGCAAGGCGAACCTCGAAATCACGCCCCAGGCTATCCGGTATAGCCGGGAATTCATGCCGCAATTCTTGCGTCGCCTAAAGAACGTCAGGCTCGGCATCGGCCAATCGTTCCTTTCGGGGCCGGATTCAATGCCGGCGCTGCTGACCAACGACGATCGGATCTTCGAACAGAATCGGGTGCTGGACCCTCCACCCTTAAAATGGCTGGTAAGCCAAGTGGTGGAGAGTGTCCGGAAGACCTTCCCCCAACTCGGCGATATAGAGATCGATAGTGCCTGGGGCGGCTTCGTCGATTGCACGCCGGACGCAGTGCCCGTGGTGTCGCAGGTGGACGGGGTAAAAGGCCTCGTCCTCGCGGCGGGCTGCTCGGGCCACGGCTTCGGTTTGGGCCCGGGGCTTGGTTATCTGGCCGCACAGCTTGTCGTAAACGACACGCCTTGCGTCGATCCTACACCGCTCCGCCTGTCGCGTCTGGTCGACGGCTCGAAGCTGGACATCGCCGCTATCTGAAGATCAGCCGGAAGTCAGGCCTGACGCCCACCAACAATCGCCGCTATGGCCTGCAGGACAAGATCGCATGGTGGCAGGCCAGACGCTGACGGCTGAAGCTGGGCGGCCCATTGACCATGCAGCGCTGCGGCCCCGGCTGAACGAGCGCGCCGACAAGGAGGAGCATCACATGCACTACATCTCGACGCGAGGCCACCCCCAACGCAGGAAGTTTTGCGAGATACTGCTTGAAGGTCTGGCGCCGGATGGCGGGCTCTATGTGCCCGAGACGTACCCGCTCGTGGATGACGCCATGCTGGATCGGTGGCGGAGGCTGTCCTATCCGGACCTCGCCTTCGAGATCCTGTCGCTCTACATCGACGATATTCCGCCCGCCGATCTTAAGACCATCTGCGCGAAGACCTATACGCCCGAGGTTTTCGGGACGACCAGGATCGTGCCGGTGCGCGCGCTTGAAACGTGTCTCCACGTGGCGGAACTGTCCAACGGCCCCACGCTGGCGTTCAAGGACATGGCGATGCAGTTGCTTGGCAATCTCCTAGAGTATGAACTGGCGCGGCGGGGTGAGGAACTGAACATCCTCGGGGCGACCAGTGGCGACACGGGCAGCGCGGCGGAATATGCCATGCGCGGCAAGAAGGGGGTGCGGGTCTTCATGATGTCGCCGCACGGACGCATGAGCACCTTTCAGCAAGCTCAGATGTTCAGCCTGCAGGACGAGAATATCCATAACATCGCCATCGAAGGGGTCTTTGACGATTGCCAGGACATCGTGAAAGCCGTGTCCGGCGATGTTGACTTCAAGAGGCGCCACCGGATAGGCGCCGTCAATTCGATCAACTGGGCCAGGCTGGTGGCTCAGGTCGTCTACTACTTCTCCGCCTACTTCCAGGTCACCGCGGGGAACACATCCGAGGTCGACTTCACCGTTCCTTCGGGGAACTTCGGAAACATCTGCGCTGGTCACGTTGCGCGCATGATGGGGCTTCCCATATCCCGTCTCGTCGTTGCAACCAACGAGAACGATGTGCTCGATGAGTTTTTCCGCACCGGCGTGTATCGCTTGCGGGGCCGCGCGGACACGTATGAAACATCAAGCCCATCGATGGACATTTCCAAGGCCTCCAATCTCGAGCGTTTCGTCTTTGAACTGCTCGGTCGCGATGCGGGCCGGACGAAATCAATGTTCGACGACCAACTCAGGCGACGAGGATCGTTCGATCTCAGTGGCGATTCCGCCTTCGCGCAGGTGGCCGCTCGTTTTGGCTTCTGCAGCGGCAAGAGCACGCACGCCGACCGGTTGGAAACGATCCGTGACACTTGGCGCCGCTTCAACACGCTGGTCGACCCACACACAGCTGACGGCATCACGGTCGCACGCAGGCACTCCGTTCCGGAGATGCCGATGATCGTGCTCGAGACGGCCCTGCCGGTCAAATTCGCGGAGACCATCAGGGAGGCTTTGGGCCACGAGCCAAGTCGTCCAAAACGGTTCGATGGAATAGAAGACTTGCCGAGACGATTTAAGGTCCTTCCCGCCGATACACAGACCGTAAAGACCCACGTCGCCGAAATTTTGCAGGCTGCGGCCCGCTGAAGAACTGTTTGAACAATCGGAGACCGCTATTTCCGCCATGGCTGTATATACGGAGCTATCAGTCGACGAAGTCGCAGCGCTCTTTGGGGCGCTGGGTCTGGGCTGGCCGCGTTCTGTTCGGGGCATTACGACCGGAATTGAGAACACGAACTACTTCGTAGATACCGAAACCGGAGAGTATGTGCTCACCTTGTTTGAGCGCCTCACATTCGAACAATTGCCTTTCTACCTTCATCTCATAAAACACCTTGCGGCGCGGCGAATGCCGGTCCCGAATCCGGTTGCCAACGCGAGTGCCGAAATCCTTCACTCGCTGAAAGGCCGGCCTGCTGTGGTCGTCAACAGGCTTCCTGGCGAAAGCGTGACAGCACCGACAGTGTCACATTGTCGCTCTATCGGGGAGATCCTGGCGCGAATACACGTGGCCGGGACCGATTACCCACGACACCAGGTCAATCCGCGAGGTCTCGAGTGGTGGAACGAGGTGGTGCCGGTGGTCGGCCAATACGTGTCCGATGGACAACGGTCGCGGCTCACCAGCGAGCTGACCTTTCAGAACCAAATTGCTGTGTCTCCCACCTACGAACAACTCCCCAGGGGGCCGGTGCACGCCGATCTCTTTCGTGACAATGTGTTGTTTGCCGGCAGTCATCTGACCGGCGTCTTTGATTTCTACTTCGCCGGATGCGACGCCTTCCTTTTCGATATTGCTGTGTGCCTCAACGACTGGTGTGTCGATGACTGCACCGGCCGCCAAGACAGTGAGCGAGCAGCCGCTTTCTTAGGCGCTTATGGGTCCGTTCGAGCGCTTACACCAGCCGAACGCATATTGCTTCCCGCGATGCAACGCGCTGGAGCATTTCGCTTTTGGCTATCGCGTCTGTGGGATCTGTACCAGCCTCGGGAGGCTGCAATCCTCAAAGCGCACGATCCAAGCTACTTCGAGCGTATGTTATGCGTGCACAGGGGAGAAATCGTATGAGCAAGGCTGCGAAGATCATCAGTGGAAGCGAAGGCAGGATGGCACCGTCTCTCAACGACCACGTTCGCGAGCTGCTTTCGCAGATCGAGACGGAGGGCCTGTACAAACGCGAGCGCGTCATCACCTCGTCCCAGTCGTCCGAGATCGAGGTTGGCGGCCGCAAGCTGCTCAATTTCTGTGCCAACAACTATCTCGGCCTCGCCGACAGCGAAGAGCTGCGTGAGGCGGCGAAGGCCGCGCTCGACCGATACGGCTATGGCATGGCGTCGGTGCGATTCATCTGCGGCACACAAGAGGAACACAAGCAGCTCGAGGCAAAGATATCGAGCTTCCTCGGCATGGAAGACACGATCCTCTATGGTTCCTGCTTCGACGCCAATGGCGGCCTGTTCGAGACGCTGCTTTCGGAAGAGGATGCGATCATCTCCGACGCGCTCAACCATGCCTCGATCATCGACGGCGTGCGGCTCTCCAAAGCGAAACGCTTCCGCTACACCAACAAAAACATGGAGAGCCTCGAGGAAGAACTGAAAAAGGCTGAAGGCAGCCGCTTCAAGCTCATCGCCACTGACGGCGTCTTCTCGATGGACGGCATCATCGCGAATTTGGCAGGCGTCTGCGACCTCGCGGAAAAATATGATGCAATGGTGATGGTGGACGACAGCCACGCTGTCGGCTTCGTCGGTGAGCATGGTCGTGGCACGCCGGAATATTGCGGCGTCGAGGGCAAGGTGGACATCATCACGGGTACGCTAGGCAAGGCGCTGGGGGGTGCCTCGGGTGGCTATACGGTGGCGAGCAGGCCGGTGGTTGACTGGCTGCGCCAGCGCTCACGGCCTTACCTCTTCTCCAACACACTGATGCCAGCGATCGCGGCAGCGTCCCTCAAGGTGTTCGACATCATCGAGAGGGGCGACGGGCTGCGTGAACGTCTCTACGAGAACGCGCAGCGCTTCCGCTCCGGGATGGAAAAGCTCGGCTTCACATTGGCCGGAGCAGACCACCCGATCATTCCGGTGATGATCGGCGATGCTGCGCTGGCTTCGCAGATGGCCGACATGCTGCTTGAGCGCGGCATCTATGTGATCGGCTTTTCCTTCCCGGTGGTGCCGAAAGGTCAAGCGCGGATCAGGACGCAGATGTCCGCCGCCCATTCGACAGCCGATATCGACCGGGCAATTGCAGCGTTCGGTGAGGTCGGCCGCGAACTCGGAGTGATTGGCTGATGTCCAACATGATGCGCGCACTCGTCAAAACTCGCGCCGAGCCAGGCATCTGGATGAAAGAGGTGCCGGTGCCGGAGATCGGCCCTAACGACGTGCTGATCAAGATCAAGAAGACGGCGATCTGCGGCACCGACGTGCATATCTACAATTGGGACCAGTGGGCGCAAAAGACGGTGCCAGTGCCGATGGTGACCGGCCATGAATTCGTCGGCACGGTCGCCGATTTCGGCGCAGCGGTCACCGAATACAAGGTCGGCCAGCGCGTGTCGGGCGAGGGCCACATCGTCTGCGGTCATTGCCGCAACTGTCGCGCCGGGCGAGGGCATCTGTGCCGCAACACGCTCGGCGTCGGCGTCAATCGTCCGGGCGCCTTCGGTGAGTATCTGGCTATCCCACAGCACAATGTCGTGCCGATCCCCGATGATGTGCCGGACGAGATCGCCGCCATCTTCGATCCGTTGGGCAATGCCGTGCACACGGCACTCTCCTTCGATCTGGTCGGCGAGGACGTGCTGGTCACCGGCGCCGGGCCGATCGGCATCATGGGCGCGCTCGTCGCCCAATGCGTCGGCGCGCGAAAAGTGGTCATCACCGACATCAATCCGGTGCGGCTGGCGCTTGCGAAAAAGCTCGGCGTCCAGCATGTCGTCGACGCGTCCAAGGAAAAGCTGCGCGATGTCATGCCGGCACTCGGCATGACCGAGGGTTTTGATGTCGGCCTCGAAATGTCGGGCGCAGCCCCCGCCTTCCGCGACATGATCGACACCATGAACAACGGCGGCAAGATCGCCATTCTGGGCATCGCCCCGACCGGATTCGAGATCGACTGGAACAAGGTCATCTTCAAGATGCTGCATCTCAAGGGCATCTATGGCCGCGAGATGTTCGAGACCTGGTACAAGATGATCGCGCTGGTGCAAGGCCCGCTGGATGTCAGCGGCCTGATCACGCACCGCATTGGGATCGATGATTTTCAGACGGGGTTTGATGCGATGCGCAGTGGCAGTTCGGGCAAGGTGGTGATGGACTGGTAGGCGGCGGTCGGGACTAGTCTCGAGAGGCGCGATCTACGGCATGAACTTCCGGGGCCACGCGTTTCCGATTCCTGAGGATTTCCCACTCAGGGCTGCCGTGTGTGGTTGCGCTCGTACGGGGCCGCGGAGCTCTGTCGTATGGCTCTTTGTTCCAGTGCAGCCGCACCATCGAGGCGGGGACTTCTCGGTGCGAAGCTGATCAGCGGTCGGGCGTCTTGGCGCGGATCAGCACGTCAGCCATGTAGAGGTCCTGGAGGGAGATACCGGAGCTGTCGAAGACAGTGATTTCGGTATCGGAGAGGCGCCCGGACACACGCTTGGCAATGACGTCGCCGATTGGTGTTACTGCAAGCACGCCGGCGTCGATCTCGTCGCGCACGTGTTGGAACTCGCCGATCTGAACGGACTGGGAAAGCAGATCACAAAACAGATGTGCGTTGGGAAATAGTTCGCTCGGCAATTCGCGCTTGCCTGGAGCATCCGACCCCATGCTGACGATATGGGTTCCGGGTCCCACCCAAGCGGCATCGAATAGCGGTTCGCGTGAGGGTGTCGCCGTGACCACGATGTCGGCCGCACGCACGGCTTCTTCGGGCAAGGCAGCACGCGCCTGCAGGCCCCATTCGCCTATCTGATCGACAAAAGCGTCGCGCCGCAGCGAAGGCGGGGCCACCACGAACACGCTTTCGATTGCGCGAATGCGTGCCAGCGCCTTCACTTCGAAGCCCGCCTGGTTGCCGGCGCCGAATATCGCCAGAACCTTGGCCTGCTTGCGCGCAAGAAGATCAGCTGCAACCGCGTCGGCTGCGGCCGTCCTGTAGGCGTTCACCTTTCCGGCCTCGATTACGGCGCGGAGCCGTCCTGTATTGTGATCGAGCAGCACGATGGTGGAGTTGTGGCGGGGAAGGCCACGTGCGGGGTTGCCCGACCAGAAGGAGCCGATTTTCACTCCGGTCAGGTCGTTCGATGACCCGGATTTGATAGAGAAGGTATTGCTCGCCTCCTTTGTGCGCCCGATCACAGCAGGAAAGACCCAGCTCTGCCTCGATGCTGCTGCCACGAGAGCCTCCCGCGCCGCCTCGAAGGCAAGTTCATGCGTGACAAGGGCGGCTGACTCTTCTTCGCTGATGTAGATCATCCAAAACCTCATGAGCATCAGGCTTCCATCGCTGGGAAGCATTGCGGCTATGTCATTGCAGAGCGTGATCACACCCATTGCGAACGGTGCGGATGTCGGCCGATCGCGGGGCAACCACGAGCTAGCGATTCCAGGTGCTAGATAGTCCTCGCCTGATTTGCGCAATTTGAGATGCCGAGGAACTGCTTAAAACGAACAATCCCGCTGAATTGAAAGGGCAAAACAGCATCGAAATCTGTCCGCCAGACGCGACTCTAAGGTGCGACTTCAATTCTGGATAAAATGACAGCGTTACACTTATGGCCATTGAGCATGACACAGACACCGTCAGCAACCCGATGGAGCTGATGAAATTGGAAACCCGTCATTTGCCGGGCGCGCTGAAGCTGTCGCAGGAGATGGGATGGCCCTATCGCCTTGAGGATTGGGAATTCGCCGCCACTGTCGGCAGGGGGCTGGTTCTCGAGCAGGCAGGGCAGGTGATTGGCACCGCCATGTCGTGGATTTACGGCAAGGCTTTTGCCGCCCTCGGCATGATCATCGTCACTGGCCCTGCGCAAGGCGGGGGCAACGGTTCGCGGCTGTTTGATGGATTGCTTGAGGCGGCGCAGGGTCGCAACGTGCTGCTCACGTCCACCGAAGAAGGGCTCGCGCTTTACAAGCGTCGCGGCTTCACTGCCTGGGGCACGGTGCTCCAGCACCAAGGCCTGCTGACCACTGCGGTGACGCGGGAGGGCGGTGACGGTGTGCGTCAGGCGACGATCTCCGACCTCGCCGCTATCCAGGCATTGGATGAACGGGCCACGGGCATGCCGCGACCATCGATGGTCGCGGCACTCGCCGATGTGGGCAAGGTCGTCGTAGTCGAACGCGACGGGCGGATTGCCGGCTACGCCATCAGCAGGAGGTTCGGCCGTGGCTATGTCATCGGCCCCTGTGCGGCGGAGAGTGACCAGGATGCGCGGCTTTTGATCTTGGCGCAGCTTTCCAAGCTTCATGATCAATTCGTTCGCATCGATATCTATGCCGAAGATGGTTTGGGCGATTGGCTCGAGAGCCTCGGCCTCCAGCAGGTCAGCTCGGCGACCGCCATGGTCAAGGGGCAGCGGCCTGTCTCCGAGGGCTCAGCCCATATGTACGCGCTGGCAAACCAGTCGTTCACCTAGGAAACGAGATGATGAACAAGATGGCGGCAAACCTGGCAGCGAGCGAGACGACTGAGACGATCGACGCCTTGATTACCCCATCGCTGCTTTTGGATCGCGGACGGCTCGAGCGCAATATTCAACGGCTGGCTGAGCGCGCCAAGGAGCTTGGCGTGGTGCTGCGCCCGCATATGAAGACGGCCAAAAGCATCGACGTCGCCCGATACGCGTTCCCTCGCGAGCCCGGTCCGATCACGGTCTCGACCATCGCCGAGGCGGAATATTTCGCGGACCACGGCTTTCACGACATCACCTATGCGGTTGGCATCTCGCCGGCTTCGGCCAGGCGCGCCATGGAGCTTTGTCGCCGTACCGGCGCTGATGTGAAGCTGTTGCTCGATACTGTGGAGCAGGCCGATGTCTTGGCCGACGCGCGCCAAGTCACCGGCATGACGCCATCGGTCTTCATAGAATTGGACTGCGATGACCATCGCGGCGGATTGAAGCCGGACGACCCGAGATTGCCCGACGTGGCCAGCAGGGTCGTCGCTGCCGGTGCCAAGCTCGTCGGGGCTCTCGCTCATGCAGGCGAAACCTATGGCTTGAACACGCCCGATGCGCTGGTCAGGGCAGCGGAGAACGAGCGTTCGGCCACCGTGCGCGCTGCTGAAATCTTACGCGCCCATGGCCATGCCTGTCCGATCGTCAGCGTCGGCTCGACGCCAACCGCGCATTTCGCCCAGGATCTCGAGGGTGTCACGGAATTGCGCGCTGGGGTCTACATGTTCTTCGATCTCGTTCAGCACGGGGTTGGCGTCTGCGACCGCGACGATATCGCGATTTCCGTATTGGCCACTGTGATCGGCTCCAAGCCGGAAAAGGGATGGGTGCTGGTTGATGCCGGGTGGATGGCACTTTCGCGCGACAGAGGAACCGCAAACCAGCAGATCGACCAGGGTTACGGTGTGGTCTGCGACGAGAAGGGGCGGGTTCTGGAAGATGTGATCGTGGCCCAGGCCAGCCAGGAACACGGTATTCTTGCAATGCGTGCCGGTTCTGGGAGATCCATGCCCGAACTGCCGCTCGGGTCTCGGGTCCGGATCCTGCCCAACCATGCGTGTGCGATGGCCGCGCAGCATGATTTCTACAGTGTCGTTAACGGGGACAGCCCCGGGATTGAAGCGCGTTGGGAGCGGATGCGCGGCTGGTAGGCGCGCAACTATGCCTTGGATGCCGCCCACTCAAATCAGCATTGGTGGTCAAGAAAATGAAGTCTACCTCTTACGGGCTGGATATGTCGACGCTGATGGGCAGCACCACGACTGATGTCATGGATGGGCGCCCTGACTTGAACCCCTGGAAGGATTTCAACTGGCAGGCGATCCCCGGCTATTTCGGGCGCCTCTGGTTCCTGCCGGTTCTGGGTGGCTATGACCGCATGAAGGGTCTTGTCGCGTGATGACACCCCTCGAACATCTGTCGCGCAACGGCCACCTGGACAAGTTTTTCATCGACGGTCAATGGGTCGAGCCGAGCGGCACCGCCAAGGGCGTCGTGGTGAACCCCTCCACCGAAGAGGTTGTGGCTCGGTTTCCGCTCGGAAACAGCCTTGACGTGGATGTGGCCGTTGCTGCGGCCCGCCATGCATTCGCCGCCTGGAGCCGGACCACGCCGGAATATCGTGCCGGTCTGCTCGATCGCCTGCAGGTGATGCTCGAGGCGCGGGGCGAACTGATGGCTCAATGCCTTACCCTCGAAATGGGCGCGGCGATCGGCTATGCGCGCAGCGCTCAGGTGCCGCTGGCGATCGCGCATGTTAAGGCTGCGCGTGATGTGCTGACAGCCTTTCCCTTCGTCAAGCAGCGGGGGCAAACCGCCATCACCCACGAACCGATCGGTGTCTGCGCACTGATTACGCCGTGGAACTGGCCGCTTTACCAGATCACCGCCAAGGTTTCGCCGGCGCTCGCGGCAGGCTGCACGGTCGTGTTGAAGCCGAGCGAGCTTTCTCCCCTGAACGCTCTGCTGTTCGCCGAGGCGATCGAGGAAGCCGGCTTCCCTGCCGGAGTGTTCAATCTGGTGCAAGGGGATGGCGCATGCGTGGGTGCTAGTCTGGCATCCCATCCGAATGTCGATATGATCTCCATTACCGGGTCCACCCGCGCGGGCATTGCGGTGGCCCAGGCGGCAGCGCCGACCATCAAGCGTGTCGCCCAGGAACTCGGTGGCAAGTCCCCGAACGTGATCCTGCCGGACGCCGATCTCGACCGCGCCGTTTCCCTGGGCATAGCCGCCGCCTTTCGCAATCTCGGCCAGTCATGCAGCGCTCCGACGCGCATGATCGTGCCACGCGAGCGGCTGTCCGAGATCGAGGCAATCGCCAAGAGGGTCGCGGCCCAGATCGTCGTCGGCGATCCTCTTTCGGAAGCCACCACTCACGGTGCGATCGCCAATCGTACCCAATTCGACCGAATACAAACCATGATCGACGTGGGCATTTCGGAAGGCGCCAGGCTCATCATCGGCGGACCGGGTCGTGCACACGATCTGAACGTCGGCCTCTACGTGAAGCCGACGATCTTTTCGGACGTGCGCACCCATATGCGCGTTGCCCAGGAAGAAGTTTTTGGGCCGGTCCTCTGCATTATCCCCTATGACACAGTCGAAGAGGCCGTCACCATCGCCAACGACACGGTGTACGGCTTGGGGGCCCATGTGCAAGGCGAGGACTTGGAGGTCGTCAGGGACGTCGCGTCGCGCATTCGGTCCGGTCAGATTCATCTCAACTACCCGGCCTGGGATCCGCATGCCCCGTTTGGCGGTTTCAAGCAGTCCGGAAACGGACGAGAATATGGTCTTGAGGGCATGCTGGAATATCTCGAGGTCAAATCCATCCTCGGCTACTTCTAGGTGGCATCCTAGCCGTGGCGCTGAGGCCGCGGCGGAGGCCATGATGTGGCTTCGGAAAGGCCGCTACCTCAACCGACACTGCTCGGTCCCGATCAATATCGCTGAGCGAGCCGTCTCTTGGAAACCCGAAGCCAGTCGTGATCCCACCGCCAGCAGGAAATATCCAAGCGCCGCGGCAAACAGAGGCTCGCTAACCCGAAACGTCTGAGCGCGTGAGGTTGGCTGCACCCATAGTTCGAAGACCGTGCGACGCCAATGCGGTCCCCTTCCGGAGCAGCGGGAGAGGACGGAAATCATGATCGGGTTTTGGACAGGCCAAGCGGTCGGCCGGCCTCTTGCTGTCGTTCCGGAATGGTCTGGATCGCACCTCTCCATATCTCGTCACAGTAGGCCGAGTGTTCCAAGGAAAGGGTAAAAAAACGCATAGAACTCGGCGCCCCGCAGAAAGGGCCAGAGCGGACCGTAGCGTATCGAAGAGAATCAGCCGCTGCCGGCTTTTGGAAGAATTGCAGCGGCGTGACGGGGCAGATACCTAAGGAAATCGGCAAGTTGTGAGATGCCTCGTGCAAAATCGCACGCGAACGTTCAGTTCCATCACGGAGCCGCCGACAACGGGCGGCTAGCGGTTCGCGTCAGATAGTCAACGGCTTTCGGCTATCCAGTCCTTGACTACACCAATGAGAGAAGGGTCTCCAGACCGGTTCGGCGCCGTCAGCAAAGCACAAATCTTCTTAAGCCAAACAGCGCCCTTGATCAGAGATCATGAGAAATCATCGGGGTCGATCGGAACGGAGAAGCCGACTTTGACACGGTCCATGATCACCGTGTCGCCGCGGGCGAAGTTTTCCACGATCGCCTGCAGCGCCATTTCATTGTCGTCGATCTTGACGAACCTCGCAGAGAATGTCGGCCGCCTCGATCATCTGGTGAGCGCGCCAGCGGCGCTCACCACCAACGATCATGAATTTGCCGTCGACCGGGCGAACCGTGATGGTCTGGATAAGGCCGCGCTCGCGGATCGATTCCGCCAGCTCGCGAAGCTTCACCGGGTCGAAATGCTTGCGCGGCTGGTCGGGGTTCGGGATGAGCTGGCTGAGGGGGATACGCTGGTGCGAGAAACGAAGCCGTGAGATAGAAATCTTGCCTCGGCGTGCTCGCTGCAGGTCAATTCGGCACCAAAGTTACCCACCAACAACAGCGCTCAAGGAAGCGGCAGCGGTGCATCACTCAAAGTCCGAAGGTAGGCAATGAGGTCGGCCCGCTTGTTCTCGTCCTTCAATCCCGGGAAAGACATCTCCGTGCCGGGCAACGCGAGCGCGGGATTCGAGATGAAGAGATTGAGTTCCTCAAAGCTCCAATTACCACCAGCGTCCTTCATAGCAGATGAATACTGGACATCCGCTTGTGAACCCTTCTGGCGCCCAACGATGCTCCACAGACTGACCTTTTTGGGTACCCTGACGCCCGGCGAAAGATGACAGGCCACGCAGGTGCTGTCGTATATTACTTTGCCCGATTGAGCGTTTGCTGAGGCAAGCCGTGGTGAAATCGGCGCGATGGCCGGTTTTGCGGCGCCATGACTGCGCAAATAGGCTGCGACGTCCTCGTGCCCTGCGACCTTGGCCAGATGTAGCGGGGGACTTCCATTCGATGTCAGCGCGTTAACATCTGCTCCGACTTCTACAAGATGGACGACGCATGGGAGGCAGCCATTTTCGGCAGCAACGTGCAGCGGCGTCTGCGCTTTCGTCACCCGATTTGGGTCGGCCCCGTTGTCTAGCAGCAGCTTGACGATGTCAGCATGGCCGCCCTTGTTGGCGGCGTAGAGCGGCGTTCGCTGCCAGCTGACAGGTAGGTTGACGTCTGCCCCATGCCTGATCAGCAGCGCTGCCAACTCGACATTCCCGGCTTCTGAGGCGATGTAAAGTGCCGTCACGCCGTCGATTTCGTTGACATCGAGGCCCTTGTCCAAGGCGGCAGTGACCGCTGGCAAGTCGCCATTCTTGACTAGATCACCCAATCTGCTCGCTTGCGCGGGCAGGGCCAGAAGCCAAAGGGCACACGAACCCCATAGCATCCATTTGCGTCCGGGCTTAACCATTGCATCCTCCCTGAGGCTGCTCGTCTCGACCATACAAATTGACCTGCAATCTAACCCAAAGCAGAGTGTGAGTACACGCTAATGTACCTAGTATCGGCTTGGACGGTGGTGGTGATGCCGATGTTCCTGGCCAATGTCATTGCCTTTTCCCACCAAATTAATGGCCTGCTCTCGGCGCTTGAGCCGGAACGGGCCAGGGACAAACGGTAACTAGCTAAAATCGCAAGACGACCGAAGGACCACGTCGGCGATAGCAGCGGACGCGACGTCGACCATGGCGCCAGCAACTACGGCAAACCCCTCTCCAACCCCGCCGGCGGCGGTGCGGTTGCTCCGCACTGGTTGATCACAAGGCGGAAATACAGCGTTCCAGCCGTTGGAGTCGCGACTTGCAGGAATGAATCTTATAGCCGACCTCGGTAGCCCTCCTATGGCTTATCTTCGCCATGTAAACAAAAAGAGAACGACGCGTCGAGTATGCTCTTGACGGGAGAGGAATATGTTCCTTATTTCAGCGTGATCTGGAGCAGCAAGGGGACCAAGGCTCGGCGTCAATCGCGCTGGCCGGCGAAGCTATGGCAAAGACAGCGGAAGACAATTTTCGGATCGAGGTCTGGGATCGCGAAGAGCAGGCTTTGGCGGAAACCATTTCGCGTTCTCCCGATTCAGCGGTGAGTCAGGCAGCCTGGCAAGCCGCTATCCGGCGCCGGCCAGGCATGTTGCTGATCCACTACAAAGATCCCGCCGCAGACCATCATTGATGGCAGTGTCCATGCCGGCCTCGATGTGGCGCTCGGCGATCTTCGCGAATGGCATGTGTTGCGGGCATGGTGCAGATCCTGTTCGCACCATGCAACGGTAAAGCCTGCCGGGCTCATCAAGCGCTATGGAAAGGACGCTCTGTTCAGTTCGGTCGAGCGAGCGCTTTTCTGCACGAGCTGTAACAGAGGCGGGCCTGTCCGGCTCGAAATTCACAAGCTCCCACGTAATTGAGCAGAGCCGAAGGCAAGACCTGACCAATTCTTTCAGGCAAACTCGCCCCGTATCGGCCGATCCTATCGTGCCAATTAGCGGCGAGACCGTCGAGACGAGGAAATGCGCGCGAACGATGCCGGCCGCTTCCATCCTGAATGCAAACCATGCGGACCGCCGCGGACGGGGACAGTCGGTCCCGCGTCCCGTCCTGCGGCCGGCGCTATGCTGACGCTCCTACGGCTGTCCCGTTCACCGCCCGCAGCGGGGGCGAATTTCCTCCGTCCTGCGCGCGACAATGTCCGCTGTTGCCGACGCGCGCAGGACTGCGGCTTATACGCCGTTCTTCCTTAGAGCGCCGACGGTCGCCGGCGCGTGGATGGTTGAGCATGGAACTGAATCCCAAGCAGGGTGTTGAATCGAACCATGTATCTCAGTTCCGCATGTCGCCTGTAGATGGCACCCTAAGCATCGGCAAAAGGCGCACACGGCGCAGAGACTCAGAATCTGTTCCTGCATATCCGCTGCCGGGGTTTCGGCCATTCCAGCTCTGCACATTGACAGACCACATACCGGTGGGCGGGGATTGGCTCTTCGAGATGAAGTTCGACGGCTATCGTGCCCAGGCCGCCATCTCCGGCTCGAATGTCGTCGTCTATACCCGCAATGGCCACGACTGGACCCGGCAGTTCAAGGTGATCCTGCCGCCACTTCAGAGACTGACCAAGGGCTCGGTACTGATCGATGGTGAAATCGTCTCCATCGACAGCCAGGGCCGCACGAACTTCTCCATGCTGAAAACCGGCATTGCCGCGGGTCTGCCGCTCAAATTCTACGCCTTCGACCTGCTTGAATTGGATGGCCAAGATCTGTCGAACCAGCCGCTCCTCGCGCGCAAGGAGCGGCTGGAGTCCCTGCTGGGCACTCGCCTGCCAGAGGACTGCCTGCAATTCTCCAGCCACATCGTCGACCAGGGCAAAAGGGTGTTCGACGCCATGTGCGAGGGCGGCCACGAAGGTATCATCGCCAAACGCGCCGACAGCTCCTACGTCGGCGATCGCACCAGGAGTTGGCTCAAGATCAAGTGCACGAAGCGACAGGAATTCGTTGTCGGCGGCTATCGCCCGAGTGACACAGGACATGGCATGGCCTCGCTTATCCTCGGCACTTACGACAATGGCAAACTCATCTATCGCGGCCGTGTCGGCACGGGGTTCTCCGCGGCGATGCGCAAGGACATCCTGGCGAAGCTCGAGAAGCGCCATATTGAGAAACCGGCTTTCGCTTCTGTTCCGAGGGACATTGCCCGCCGTGCTCGGTGGGTGAGGCCCGAGCTTGTCGCCGAAGTCACCTATGCCGAAGTGACACCGGACGGCAGCTTGCGACATCCAAGCTTTGAGGGCATGCGCGAAGACAAGCCAGCCGACCAGGTCGTGATGGAAATGCCGCAGACGCCGGCAACTCTTGGCTCCGCCAATCTCGATCCGGGAATCGGCAAGGAGATCGCCGCTGCTGTCGGCGTCCAGCTGACGCATCCGAACAAGGTTATGTATCCCGGGACCAAGGTGACCAAGGCCACGCTCGCCGCCTACTACGCCGTGGTCGCCGAGAAGATGCTGCCGCACATACTGGATCGGCCGCTGTCGCTGGTGCGCGATACCGACGGCGACCTACAACAGACCTTTTTTCAGAAGCACAGACTGCCAGGCATGCCCAAGGCCATCCATGACGGCCAGTTGGCGAAGATGTCCGGTAAGGAAAGCCGCATCTTGTGGGTCGATGACCTAGCTGGGCTGATCGCAGGCGTCCAGATGAACGTGCTCGAATTCCACATCTGGGGAAGCCTGCGCCAGCAGCCGGATCTGCCGCACCGCATGATCTTCGACATCGACCCCGACGAGGACTTGGGCTTCACTGCCGTCAAGCAGGCAGCCCTCGACATTCGGGGCATTCTGGAAGCGCTTGGACTGCAGTCGTGGCCGTTGCTGTCCGGCGGCAAGGGCGTTCATGTGGTCGTGCCGCTCGTCCCGGAGGCAGACTGGGACGAGGTCAAGAGCTTCTGCCAAGACTTCGCCGAACTATTGGCCCGTACAGATCCGTCACGCTTCGTCGCCAACATGAGCAAGGCGAAGCGCAAGGGCCGAATGTTTCTCGATTACCTGCGCAACGGCCAGGGCTCCACTGCAATCTGTCCCTGGTCGACTCGGGCACGCGCGGGGGCGTCGTGCGCGGTGCCCGTCAGTTGGGAGGAGTTGCCCACCTGCGAAAGCGCCAACGGTTTCGATGTTTTCGCCGCCGCCGCGCGGGCTCAGTTGCCCGAAGCCTGGGAGGGCTATTTCGACGTCGAACAAACGCTTACCGACCGCATCCGACACGCAGTCCGGGAACAATAACCATACCAGGGGGTCGCCGACATTTGCCGATTTGGCGCGGACCGCCTGTGCCCAAATTCGAGAGCGTCCTCCCTTTGCGGGAGGCCCTCGCAAAGCCGTCTAGAGTGAGAGTACGGACCGGTTGCCGAGACGGGTTGAGAGCTGGAGGAGGGCCTCCGGCGCCCGTCGCGGAGAACCGCGATGTCCAGACATTACGCTCGCGCCGGCGCCGACCGGGCAAGCCTCTATGACGATATCACCAACAAGATCATCGCCGAGCTGGAGGGTGGGCGCTTTCCCTGGGTGCAGCCTTGGGGCACAACGGCGACGAAAGCTCCTCTCGCTATGCCGGCCAACGCCGCGACCGGCCGCGCCTATTCCGGGATCAATGTGCTAATCCTGTGGGGTGCGGTCATCGAGCATGGCTTTCCCGTCCAGAGCTGGCTAACCTTTCGCCAGGCGCTATCGCTGGGCGGCCATGTCCGCAAGGGCGAACACGGGACCACTCTCGTCTATGCCGATCGCTTCATCCCTGACGACGAGAAGAATCGCGCGCGGGAAACCGGCGAGGCGGCACATGCCATACCTTTCCTGAAGCGCTTCATCGTGTTCAACGTGGCGCAATGTGAAAATCTGCCTGACGATCTGGCCGTGGCTCCGCCTGCACCAGAGCCTGGACTGATCGAGCCGGCCGTCGACGCGCTGATCAAGGCAACCGGGATCGATTTCCGCATCGGTGGCGATCGCGCCTATTATGCTCCGGCGCATGACTATGTTCGGGTGCCGCCGCCGCAGGCCTATTTCGAGACCATCGACTGGCACCGCACCGCCCTGCACGAGCTCGGGCATGCTACCGGCCATGCCTCCCGCGTCGGCCGTGACCTCAGCGGCGCCTTGGGCACCAAGAAATATGCTTTCGAGGAACTGGTCGCCGAGATGAACGCAGCCTTTTGCTGCGCCTCGCTTGGCATCGTGCCGACCGTGCGCCACGCCGACTACCTGGCCTCCTGGCTTCAGGTTCTTCGCGAAGACAACCGCGCCATCGTGCGTGCCGCCTCCCAGGCCAGCAGGGCGGCTGACTGGCTGCTCTCCTTCCTGCCGCAACCTGACGGGACATCCAGGACGGGCCCAGGCGAGGTCGATGAGACCGATATCGACAGGAGGGCGGCGTGATCCTCCTCACGTGCCTCGGATCTTCCGTGTGCGGCGCGGTCCGTAGAGTGAGAGGGCTGTGCCGGTCTTTGTGACGGGTTTGGAGGTCGAGAGAGTCTCGGCCGCCCGTCGCGGAGATAATCAAGATGGCTACCGTCAAGCAGAAGATCACCCTCAACGCTTCGCGCGACATCCCGTTCAACAAGCTGATGCTGAGCCAGTCCAACGTCCGGCGCATCAAGCGCGGGGAAACGATCGAGGACCTCGCCGCCTCGATTGGACGGCGCGGCCTGCTCCAGAGTCTCAACGTCCGGCCAGTGTTGGATGGTGAGGGCAACGAGACCGGCATGTTTGAGGTGCCGGCTGGTGGCCGCCGCTATCGCGCCCTTGAGCTGCTGATCAAGCGGAAGCGCATGGTCAAAACCGAGCCTGTGCCTTGCGTCGTCACCAACGCCGATAGCGAGGTGCCGATCGAGGAGGATTCGCTGGCCGAGAACTTCCAGCGTGAGGGTCTCCATCCTCTCGACATGTTCCGTGCCTTCCAGACCCTGCACGATCAGGGCGCGAGCCACGAGGAGATTGCGGCACGCTTCTTCGTGTCCGCGACCTTTGTCCAGCAACGCCTGCGGCTCGCGAAGGTCTCGCCCAAGCTGCACGATATCTACGGGCAGGACGGGATGAAGCTCGATCAGCTCATGGCCTTCACCGTGGCCGACGATCACGCCCGTCAGGAACAGGTCTGGGAGGCGCTCGAACATTCGTGGTCGAAGGAGCCGCATCAAATCCGGCGCATGCTGACCGAAACCACGGTTCGGGCAAGCGATCGTCGAGCGCTGTTCGTCGGTGTAGAGGCCTATGTCGCAGCCGGCGGGATAGTGCTGCGTGACCTGTTCGAGGCCGACAATGGCGGCTGGCTGCAGGACCCTGTGCTGCTCGACCGCCTGGTTCGCGACAAGCTGAAATCGGTCGCAGATGAGATCGCCGCCGAAGGCTGGAAGTGGATCGTGGTCGATATCGATCTGCCCTATGGCCACAATCACGGCCTGAGGGCGCTCGCCGGCACGCCCACCGATCTGACCGAAGCGGAGTGGGCACAACGTGAAGCGCTGCGCAAGGAATACGATCGGCTGGAAGCCGAGTATTGCGAAGCCGACGAACTCCCCGACGATGTCGATCAGCGCCTCGGCGAGATCGAGTCCGCGCTCGAGGCCTTCGAGAGCCGGCCGATGAACTACGATGCGACCGAGATCGCTCGCGCCGGCGTGTTCATCAGCATCGATCATAATGGCGATCTCGTCATTGATCGGGGCCATGTGCGCCCCGAGGATGAAGCCATACAGACGGTCGGCGGCGACTCCGCCGAGTCCGGCGGCACCACCGGGAGCGAGGATAGCAGCGACGAACTTTCGGCTCGCCGCGCAACCATCACCATCGGTACTCAGGCTTCCGAGCCCGAGGAGGATGAGGGCGACACCATTAAGCCACTGCCCGAGCGCCTGGTGACCGAACTCACCGCTCATCGCACCTTGGCGCTGCGCAATGCCGTGGCCGAGAACCAGCATGTGGCCATCACAGCACTCTTGCATCGGCTCGTCCTCGACACATTCGATCAGCGTTCCGCGACCGGCTGCGTCGAGGCGTTTGTCCGGCATATCCACCTGCCTGCGCAGGACGCCGACCTCAAAGACAGCCCGGCGGCCAAGGCGGTCGATGAGCGCCATGCGGCATGGAAGGGCGACATCCCGCTTAGTGACGACCAGACTCTGTGGGTCTGGCTTGACAGTCTCGATGAAGCCAGTCGGCAGGCGCTGCTAGCGCACTGCGTCAGCTATGGCATCAACGCCCTGTTCGAACGGCCCAACCCCTATGGCAGCGGCGTCTCCCAGCACGGGCTGGATCAGCGGCTGCGCGAGGCCGATCGGCTTTCTCTTGCCACGGGGCTCGACATGGTGGCTGCGGGTTGGCGCCCAACGGTCGCAAACTATCTCGGCCGGGTCACCAAGTCCCGGATCCTCGAAGCCGTGCGTGAGGGCGCTGGCGAGCAGGCGGCCCAGCTCATCGATCATCTCAAGAAGGGTGACATGGCCAAGGAGGCCGAACGCCTCCTGGCCGATAGTGGCTGGCTGCCTGAACCACTCCGTCTGACCACTCAGGACGCACCGGCCATGCAGCCGGACGTGGGCGAGGAGGGTGACTTGCCCGAATTCCTCGGCGGCGATGATGAAGACGACTCGGTGGCAGCCGATGAGGTCACCGCTCACGCGGTCGCAGCCGAATAGCACCTATCGACAGCGCGGCTCCGGTCGCGACGTTCCCCTTCACCTCACGGCCCGGCTCCCAGCCGGGCCATTTTCGTTTCAGGAGATATGTCCATGTCAGCCCACATAATCTACGACAACGCCCCGCTCGGTTCGCTCATCCGCTATTCGGACGGTGCGCCGAAGCCGCCAGCGCGCTTCACCCGCAAGCTCGCGGACTGGGAGCGCCGCAACGGTCTCGGCCGGCTGGTCCGCAAGTCACCCCCGCGCGACCATCCGACCTACAGCGCTCCTGCCTCAATTACGCTCAACGAAGGGAATTTTTCCTCCGGCGGCATCATGCTCGTGACCACTATGTGCATCCACTCGCTCGATAGCGCGCTCAGCTTCGAGATCGTCGAGCGGCCCGCGGTCGGCATGGTCCGGGTCCTGCATCAGATCGCCGACCACGACGAGTTGCTGCACCTCGCCGAGAGCCGCGATGCGGCCGAACTCTGGACGGCCAAGACCGGATACCGCAATGCGCGTCTTGAAGACATCACCGCCGACGAGGTCGGCGCCGATGTGGTCGAAGGGCGGGCGGCGGCCTGACTCGCGCGGCGTCACACCGCACACCCAAAGCGTCGATCCTTCCACCATCGTGGCCCGGATTCGGACGAGTGCCGGGTGCTTTTCAGGATCGCGCGGCACTTCTCTCCTTCCGGCCGTCTTCGCCAGCCGCTTCGACGCCGCCCAGATCGACGACCATCTCGATCCCGGCGCCGTGCCGAGCGTGGTGCTGATGAACCCGCCCTTTTCGGCCATGACCAATGTCGAGGGCCGCATGGCCGACGCGGCCTGGCGGCACATCGCCTCGGCGCTGGCGCGCCTTGCGCCTGGCGGGCGGCTGGTGACGATCACCGGTGCGAACTTCGCGCCCAACCATCCGGCCTGGACCGCCGCCTTCACGCGCCTGCAGGAACGTGGGCGCGTCGTCTTCTCCGCCGCCATCGACGGCTCGGCCTACGCCAAGCATGGCACGACCTTTCCGACACGCCTCACCGTCATCGACAAGCTCCCGGCGGACGATCTGCCCGTTGCTGATCCGAGGGACTGAGGGGCCGCGCCGATCGCTACGGGCAGAAGGTCTATCCCCGCTAGGTTTCCGCCGGCATCATAGCGGCATGCAGCGACAATGCTTTGCCAGACTTCTGGTGGATCCCATTCGGTTTCGTCGGGGTGCACGTGGAAGAGGAAGTTTCCGAGGCCGTAGAAGATCGGCGAGCCATTGTAGATTTCCACGGCCTGCAGCACAGGAGCGCCGTGGCTGACGAACAGGTTCGCGCCGGCGTCGATGCACATCCGGGCAAAGGTCTGCACCCAGCGCGGCACGTCCTGCCAACCTGGTTCCCAATGATGGTGGTGCAGATAGGCTATTACGAAATCGCCTTGGGCCGCGGCATGCCGGATGGCGCACAGATGGATGGCTGCGCTCTGCTGATCGACTTCGATCAGACGGCCGAAATCGGCAGCTTGCGTGAACACGGTCCCGTAGAAATTGATCTCAGTGTCGGCCGACACCTCTACCGGGTCTTCCGGTTGCGCATAGTTGGCCAGTTCAAAGGGGGAGCTTTGCAAATGAGCGCCCAGCCTTGCCAGTCTGCTGAAATGTCCGTCTGGCACCCCCATCTTGCGAACGGTGTTCAGGCGATTGACGCCGGGCCGAGGCGGCCGGAAGGCCGTGCGGTCTTCGGCATACATGTTGGTAGGGCCGGGGCCTGCATCCATCGCAAGAAGCGCGACCTCGCGCGCGCCCAGCCGGCGGCGGCCCGGTTTTCTGGCCTCCGTCTCGTCGGCTCCGATGCCGGCATGCAGGAAACCCCGGGCTTCCACCTCCTCCAGTGTCGAGAGGATACCGCCACCTCCAAGATCGAAGGCATGGTTGTTTGCCAGCGCAAGCGCGTTGAAACCAATGGCCTGCAACGCGTCGAGCACTTCAGCCCTGGAATATCCGAAGTATTTGCCCTTGGTCGGCCACCCGCCGTGCTTGCCGAGGATCGTCGACTCGAAGTTGGTGAAGACGACGTCGCCTTGGCGCAGGAAGTCCGTAACCGCGATGAAGCGCTCGTCTTTGACGTCACGGATGTCGTGCCTGATCAGGGATTGGCCGGTAACGACCGCGCAGAACTGGTCTTTCATGGAACTCGCCTTGAAGGAGGGGAGGGCGCCGGCGTTCGGGCCAGCGCCACGTCAATGTCGAAGTCGGCTGCCGCTTATTGCGAGATGGCCGGCGAGATATCGCTCTTGAACCATTTCAGGCTCAGCGCCTTGATCGTCCCATCCTTGGTGGCGGCGTCGATTGCCGCGTTGAACTTGGTGAGCAACTCGGCATCGTCCTTGCGCATGCCGGCGCCGACGCCCGGCCCCCAGAGCCCGCCCTTCAGTTCCGGCCCGAAAAACACCACATCCGAGCCGGCAGGCGTCTCCAGAAAATCCCGCCAGGTGAAATAATCGGCGAGGCCGCCGTCGATGCGACCCGCGGCAAGATCGAGCTTCATGTTGTCCTGGCTGTCATAACTGCGGATCGTCACGACATCGCCCAGCATTTCCTTCACGACCGCTTCCGAATTTGACGAGCGCAGGGCCCCGATCGCCTTGCCGGCGAGTGTCGATCTGAGGCGTTCAATGGTCGCCTTCTCCTTGTCCCCGATGGTCGAGAGGTTGACCTTCTGCTTGATGTCGCCAGGATCGAGACCCAGGTCCTTACGCACAACGAACTGGTTGAAGCCGGCGGCGTAGGGAATGGAGAACGCGATCTTCTGCTTGCGCTTTTCCGTGATCGCCATGCCAGACATGATGACGTCGAACTTGCCGACAAGCAGTGCCGGGATGATCCCGTCCCAATCCTGCGGGACAAAAGTACATTTGATCTCGACGCGACGACACAGCTCCTGTCCAACATCGATATCGTAACCGTAGAGTTGACCGTTCGCGTCGGTGCTGTCCCAGGGCGGCGAAGCACCTTCGGAGGCGATCGAAATGACGCGCTCGCTTCGCGCGCCGGCCGGGAATGCCGAAATCAGGGATGCGATAGAAACAGCAATAGCTAGGGGTATGCGCATGATGCACCTCTTCGTTGGTTTGGATGGATAGGGGAGCCGAAAAGCCCGCGGTCAGGGCAGGGGCGTCGTGATCTCGGGGTCAGGCAAGGGCGGACGCAATCGGGCTTTGCGTCGATGCACTCGATTGCCGTCGGTCGAAAGCCATCGCTCCAGCAACTGGATCGCTTTTACGGCAATCGACGTCAGCGATAGATAGATCGCTCCGGCGACGATGAAGATCTCGTAGGGTGCGAACGTGGTCGACACCATCTGTCTCGCCATGCCGGTGATCTCGAGCAGCGTTACCGTGCTTGCCAGCGACGAGCCCTTGATCATTCCCACGACCTCGTTGCCGTAGGCCGGGAGCGATATCCTGAAAGCGATCGGGAAGGTGACCAGGCGAGCGATCTGGAGGCGTTTCAAGCCGAGAGACGTGGCCGCCTCGGTGACACCCTTAGGCACGGACTGGAGACCGCGGCACAGGATCTCGGTGGTGTGTGCCGCGCTGTTCAGCGAAAATGTAAGGAGGGCGCACCAGAAAGGGTCGCGCAAGACCACCCAGAAGATGCTGGCTCGCACCGCCTCGATCTGAGCGAGGCCGTAGTAGAGCAGGAAGAGCTGAACAAGCATCGGGGTGCCGCGAATGACATAGGTGTATGCGAGCACCGCGAGCGAGAGGCCGGGACGTCCGAACGCGCGGATGAAGGCCAGCGGCACGGACAGAAGAAATCCGGCCGTCAGCGACAGGACCGTGAGGGTCAATGTGAGACCAACACCCGAAGGCAGGACAACCATTGCGTCAAACATCAAGCCGAGGTTCATGGTCGCTGCCTCCTACCGGCCGAGGGCCGGGTAGCGTCGCTCAGCCAGCTGGATCGACAGCAGCGTGACGGTGGTCAGTGAGAGGTAGAGAGCGGCGGCCGCAAGATAGAAGGTCAATGGTGCGCGCAACGATCCGGCTCCCAGATAGGCGACGCGCATGATGTCGGTCAGGCCAACGATCGAGACGAGCGCAGTGTCCTTGAAGAGCGAAATCCAGAGATTGCCATAGGCAGGCAGCGCCAGCCGCAGCATCTGCGGTCCGATGACGAACATCCAGCGCTGCCAGGCGTTCAGCCCAAGCGACTTTGCCGCTTCGGTTTGACCCGCTGGCACTGCAGCAATCGCGCCGCGAAACACTTCGGTCGCATAACCGCTGAAGACGACCGAGAGCGCGATAACCCCTGCGGTGAACGCGTTCACTTCCACGTACCGGCCGGCGATCTTGCTGGCGAGCGTGGTTCCGCCGAAGTAGATGAGCAGGATAATGAGAAGTTCTGGTACGCCACGGACAACCGTCGTGTAGGCGGTCACGACGCTGTTGAGGCGCGGCTGTGCCGTGCCCTTCGAAATGGCCAGAAACAGCCCGAATGCCGTGCCCAGGCAGCCGCTGACAAGAGCCAGACTTATGGTCACGGTGAGTGCGACAACAAACTGAGTAGTAAAACCACCCATGGGGCACTTTCCTCGACTCGCAATACCGCGACGTATGACGACCCTTTTAACGCATACCAAGTCGTATAACCCAAGGTTGCGAATTGTTATATTCGTAATTCGGGGTTAATTTGAAATGATGCCCAATTCTAATGCTTGAAATTAAACACTCAATCTATAATTTTTATTCTTTTATCTATAACGTGCCGTTATATACTGAGACGGCTCGTTGCCCGAAGGTCGGCGTTATCCGCCTCCCGGGGGCGTATCAGGAAAAGGAGCGCACGGGATGGAGTTGCTGCAGAGCGACCTCAAGCTCCGTCAGTTGAAGGTGTTCCGAGAAATTTTGCGCGCCGGTTCGACAAGGCGAGCAGCGGTTGCGCTCGGAATAAGCCAGCCGGCCGTCAGTCAACATGTGAAGCAACTCGAGGCCACGCTCGGCATTACACTCTTCAAGAGATCGGCCAACCGCATCGTCCCCTTGCAGGAAGCCTGGGAACTCCTGCGAAACGTGGAACTTGCCCTGACGTCCCTGGATCGGCTGGAAGCGTCGATCTTCGCGATGAAGAACGAGGAAAAGCAGCGGATCGCGATTGCCGCGCCTTCTGTTTTCGGTTTCGTGACCTTGCCCAAGGCCGTGGCGATTATCCACGCAAAGACCGCTTCGAACGTCCGGTCGATTTCGGGGAGCTACGAGCAGATCGGCGAGCACATCCTGGCAGGGCGTGCGGAACTCGGAATCTCGAGGTTGCCCCTGGATCCAAGTCTGTTTGACTGGGCGCCGCTTGGGTCGGCACGAAACGTATGCATCTTTCATCCCGACCACCGTTTTTCAGCACTGACCTGTATCGAGGCTGACGACCTGGCAGGCGAAACGATCGTCGATATCGATCCCCAATTCGCCGCCCACCAAATGAACTTCAATGCGTTGCGCTTCGCCGGCGTTGAGCCGGACATACTGGTGGAGTTCGATTGCAACGGTCACGAAGCCGGATACGTTTCGGCTGGCCTTGGTATTTCGATAACCAATGAGATCATTGCGCGTGAATACGCGGCGTTTCACCTGGGAATAAAGCCAGTGGAGCCGTCGGCGCTCTATCACTACGTTGCGATTTGGCAGAAGGGCAGGACCTTTTCCAACGTACTAAATGTGTCGCGCGAAGCGATCATCGCTGCCTTTTCCACGGAGCCACCTGCGATGGGTTGATAGGAATTTCTCAGGAAGCGCCCAAGGAAAACCGTGACATCCCGCCGCTCGGCTATGAGAGGATCTATCGCCTGAAGCCGGAAATTGGAAGCAATTCAAAGGCATCTACGGCCGTATTCAATCACTCGAAGAAGCGGCGTTTTATCTCCTTGGCGGTGCCATGTGTGAGAGCTTACAATGCCTCCCAAAAATTTTCAGCGGACTCTTGAACCCATTTTGAGCCGCCCCTAACTCATTTGCCGTCGAGGCCGTACGGCTCGGCAAGATTGGCGGCGCCGCATGGTGCGGCCGCCCCTTGTACCCATGTTGCTTCAAGGAGAATGTGGCTATGAGAACCTTTGACTCTCTGTATCGCACCACCGTTGGTTTCGACCGTCTGTTTGACATGCTCGACAGCGGCACCCGGACCGACTGGCCGCCCTACAACATCGAGAAGGTCGGCGAGAACGACTATCGCATCGCCATGGCGATTGCGGGGTTCAGCCCGGACGAGGTTGAACTTACCCAGCATGGCCCGGAGCTGGTTGTCGTGGGCCAAAAGGCCGATGACCAGAGCGGACGTCAGTTGCTCCACCAGGGGATCGCCTACCGCAGCTTCAGGCAGACGTTCAGACTGGCCGACCACATGAAGATCAGGGGGGCAACCCTTGAGAATGGTCTGCTCGCCATCGACATCGTCCGAGAGATTCCGGAGGAGCTGAAGCCGCGCCGCATTAGCATCGGAACCGGCGACACTAAGGTCAGCAAGCAGATCTCGCAGGACACGGAACGCGCGCGCAAAGCCGCCTGATCATCGTAACATCATCAAACTGCGGTCCGCCTCCCGGTTTCGGCCGGGAGGCCTAGATTGCGGGGAACGGAGATGAACACCCAGAACCAGATTTCGATGAATACTTTACAACGCTTCCCACAAATGGAAGCGGTTTTGTACCCGCTCAACGATCCTGAGCAGGTCATCCGCCATCCACGTCTCAGCCGTGCTGAGAAGCGGGCTCTGCTCGCCTCATGGGCATCCGATGCATATGCGGTGGAAAATCAGCCGACGCTACGCCGGCTGGACAATGGGATGCTTATTCCTGTCGAGCGCATTCTGAGCGCTTTGAAGGCTTTGGATGAGACGCCCGCAACGGGGGAAGGATTTTCGGCCCGCGTCCTGCCGTGGCGGTTCTCTTCACGTCGTGGCGCGCCTTGGCGACGGCGCGACCGATTCTTCGGTCCCGATGACGATAACGACCCGCCTCCGTGCCCGGCATCAGCCGCGCCGCGTCCGCGGGCGCCAGGTGGAGTGGGCGCAATGGCCAACGTCGACCTCGCCTGTGCCTAAGTTTCCGCATACTCATTCATGCGGCTGCCCCAGGCGGGGCAGCCGATCCGCTGCCGCGCCGAAGAGGGCAGAGGTCACCGAATGAGATCGCTAAAACGGCACCGGGAGAGCGGATGACAATTCCAAAGCGGACTTATCGTCTCCACATCATGCTGAATTCCGAAGAACTCGCGGTTATCGACGCGTGGCGCTTCGATAGAAGAATGTCGAGCCGTTCCGACGCGGTGCGGGAGTTGCTTCGACTTGGTCAAAATGCTTCTGGCCACGGCAGAGACCGCTCCGCAAAATCCGTGGATTATGGGGTTATCGATTCGACGGTCGACTGATCTCGCGCGGGCGTCTAGCGCAGGCGCTGGCCATATATCAGGCGTGCTTCGCGCAGCAGCGAATTGCGGTCAGTCCCAAGCATGTTGATGAGGTCACGTGCCTGGGCCTCGGAGATTCCGGTTTCCTTGGCCAGACTGATTGCCAGCCGATCACGCTCCGCCCTGCGGGCGTCGTCTTCGTCTTCGCCCATGGATTATCCCCGTTCCCTGGCTTCAAGCTGCAGACGCAACGGCGCGCCGCGCAATTCGTTCCAGCGATACTTACCGACCTCCGGTTGTGGAAAAGGGCCCTGCGCACCCCGCGTAATGGACCTCGACTTTGGGGAGGGCTAAACCTCACGAAGCCGGGAGGTCTAGTTACGTGCACCCCCAAACGCAGGTGGGTAATTGCACAAAACTGTGCTACGGACCGCTTGCCTCCCCATCCGGGAGGTCCGAGACCGTGCATGCGCCGCCAAGTGAGTGCGTCGCAGAACACGATCCTATTTCCTGCGCTCATCAATCGCTTCTCACGCCACCCGTCCAAGGCGTGCCCTGAAAGCGAAGAAGGTATTCACATGGACGAAACCAAAGCCAACGCGCGAGAGCATTTTTTCGCGGCGATACGCACCCTCGCGGCGTCGTCTGACAGCATCCAGACCCGCCTGATCAACGCCACAGAGAGCATCCTGCAGGTCACCATCAACGACTTCGAAAAGGACCGGGAACTCAAGATCAGGTTCGCCCGGATCCTCGATCTTTTGGCCGTCGATCAGGACGACCTGGAACGGACGGCGGTGGAAACAGCCGCGCATATGACGGATTTCGAAGCGGTCAAAGTAGCGGACCTGATCTGCGACTTTTTCATCGACCTTCATTGACCTGCGGTAAGTAAGGACCGTGTTTCAACCATCGAACCCGTCCTGCTCTTCCGAGATTCTTGCGAGTTGCAATGACAACCACCGCTGAACATCTAAAGCCGCTTCTTTGGGAACCCAAGAACCTCATCCGGGCTGTCGAGGCCGCAGGCGTGACCCTCTGGTCGTGGAATGTCGACACCGATGCGCTGGCGATGGATGACCGGGCTTATGACCTGTGGGGCATTCCGCGCACCAAAGACGTCAAGTTCGAGGACCTGTCCGCACACATCCATCCGGCCGACCGCGATCGGGTGCGTGCCGCCTTCAACGCCACCCGGTCGATCGTCGGCCCCTATGAGATTGATTTCAGGATCATGATCGGCGACGAGCTCAAGTGGATCTCCGCCCGGGGCCAGGGCGACGACGAAGGAATGGTCCAGCGGCTGATGTTCGGCATTTTCATTGATGTGACCGGCCGTAAGCAGGCCGAGGAGGGCCGTGAGCTTCTCGCCGGCGAGATGAGCCACCGCGTCAAGAACCTGCTCACCATCGCCTCCGGTCTTACGGCCATCACGTCCCGTTCCACGACGACGACCAACGACATGGCGCGCGAGCTCACCCAGCGGCTGACGGCCTTGGGGCGCGCCCATGATCTGGTACGGCCGGTGCCCGGCCAGACCAAGGCCGCCTCAGCGCTGCTAGGCGACCTGCTCACGGTCCTACTGGCCCCATATGACGACCTGGGGGCATTTAGCGGGCGCATCCGGGTGTCGGTGCCGCGGATGAGCGTCGGTGAATCCTCGGCAACCATCCTTGCGCTTATCATCCATGAACTTGCCACCAATTCTCTCAAATATGGTGCCCTGTCGGCCGAGACGGGGACGCTGGATGTTTCCTGCTCGGCGCAGGACGAAAAGGTGACCATCGTTTGGACAGAAAGTGGGGGCCCGCTCGTCGAGACACCTTCGGCTGCGCCCGGCTACGGCAGCAGGCTGGTTGAGCGCAGCGTCACAGGACACCTGCGTGGTTCGATCGACTACGATTGGTCAAAACAGGGCTTGATCGTCACGCTGAGCGTCCAGCCGGAGCGCCTCGCGCAATAGCCGGTTCACTTGCCGTAGCGTCCTCCGTGAATTTACTAGACCCTTGGCGTTACGGGCGCTAAAGCGAGCTGACAGGAGGCTTGGCCCAATGGACCCCAAGAGGCTCGACCATAAGCTCGACTGTAAGGCGTGCGGGACAGTCCAGTTGGACATCCCCGATAACGCCACTGACAATACGCCCATCCATTGCAGCAACTGCGGCCGCTACCTCGGCGACTGGGGGGAACTGCAGGACGACTTCCACAGGCAAGCCGGCGATGCGCAAGCTTTCGACCTGAACCATGGCAACATCATCAAAAAGTAGCGCTGAGAAGGCAAAGTCTCTTGTCGATCAATGCGGCTTCCTCGGCTCCGGTGACACCTCGGCCAAGTCGAGAAGCGCGTCCAGGGCACCGGTCATGTCGCGCACCACCTCCACGGAATTCCTTCGCAGCACCGTTACGTCAGTTTCCATGCCCTCGGTGGCATGCCGATAAAGTTGCTCGGCAATGCCGGACAGGCGCCCCATGTTATGGGCGATGGTCTTGCACAGTTGCATGGCGTCGTCGTGTGTCACGGGGATATCCTCTCCATGGGATTATTTCGGCCTGGGCAATTGGTGCGGAGCGGCCGCTGTCTCATGGCCTTGAAGGACGCTACGCTCGATAAGGACATCTGAGCCGTTCGCGATCAAGAGCCGCGATGTTGCAATGCCGAGATGTCTTTGGAGCATAGCGAGTGCCGCGGCCTTGGAGCGGCGAGGGGACGTGATTGCGGATGTGATTGTTGAAATAGCGGCCGTTAGCAAACGCAGACTGAAACGCGGCAACGGCCTCAAGTGATACCTCCAAGAACTCGTAGTGCTTCCCGCCGGCTGCGCGCCAGGGTTGCTGACGCCGATCGTGGGCGACGGCCTGTTCGACCATGGCGGCCACTTCCGAGCCACAGGTTGCGCAAGAAGCTGCCGGCGACGTCGATGAGCCGCCAATACGTCGAAGCGATCGAACAGCATCTCCCAGGCCGTGAGCGCCGTCAGCGGTAGAGCCGCAGCGGCACCCGCCGACAGCGACGCCGGGGCCGGTCCGACGATGCGTTCGTCAACCAGTTGCAGCTCGGCACTCGAGCGATGTCTGTTGAAGCCTCGCCGCGATCAGATGAAGTTGCTCCGGCCTCAAATGGGTATAGCGGCGTAGCATCTTCCAATCCTTGTGCCCGGTGACCATCGCGACCTGCTCGATGGTGAAGCCAGCTTCGAACAGGCGACTTGTGCCTTCGTGACGCAGGTCGTGGAAGTGCAGATCCTCGATCTCAAGTTCATGACAGGCACGTCGGAAGGCAGTTCCGGCCGATTTCCCATTGTAGGGGAAGATGCGTCCCTTTCCCTCAGTGGAAAAACGCTGCTCTTCGAGGATCGCGCGGGCGTCGTAACCACTCACGTCGAGGAGCGGGATACGCATGTGATTGCCCTTCTTGTGGCGTGGGTCCTTGCGATCTCGTATCAGCAGGGTGTTGTTGCGGTCGTTGAGGTCCTCCCACGTAGCGTTGCAGATTTCCCCGAGCCGCATGGCGGTTGCGATCGCAAAGCGGATGATCTTGTCGACGGGGATAATCTGGAAGTTGTTTCCTCTGAAGTATCGGATCAGGGCCTCTATCTCGTCAAGCGTCGGTCGCCGATCGCGCTCGTTACCCTTGCCAACGAGACCCAAGCGGGTGAGGGCGACACGACCAAGTTCCACCGGCTCCGCTGAATAAGGCAGTCCATGCACAGCCGCGCCGTGCACCAGCAATGTCCGGATGTATCCGATGTCTATTCCAACGGTGACAGGTCCGGCGCCTTCCTCGGCTCGTTCCTTGCCGAACTTTATGACCTGTTCGCGATTGAGATCCGCGATGTTGAGCCTTCCGAGCCTGGCTCGTAGCAGGTCCAGGCTGAATGCCTTCGAACGCCCGGCCGCCTTGCCAACTTCCGCCATATCGGCGATATGCAGGTCGATTAGGTCGGAGACCGTTTTGATCCCGTCCTTGTGCTTGGGAGCAGGTTTCTGACCCAGGTCGATTTCTCGCTCAATTCGGCGCGCCCACATCTCGGCGTCCTTGCGGAGCGAGAAGCTGGTGCTGAGGTGGTGACCCTTGCAGCGAACCTGCACACGCCACTTGCCGGAAGCCAACTTGTTGATGGATGCCATGGGTGGTCTCTTTTTCGTGCACGCTGTGTGCACAGGGAGGAGTACAAAATGCGAAAACTAACGGATATCGTGTCGTACAAACGGCGAACGTGTGCACGTTTTAAGGCCCTGAAAATACGAGAAAAAGCGTGATAAATCAAGCTCATAGGATTTCCGTTGCGCCTATGATGGACTGGACGGACCGGCATTGCCGGTTCTTCCACCGCCAGCTGTCGAGCCATGCGCTGCTTTACACCGAGATGGTGGTGGCCGACGCCGTCATCCATGGCGCACGCGAGCGGCTGCTCGGCTTCGATGCGTCAGAACATCCGGTCGCGCTGCAGCTCGGCGGCTCGGATCGCGAAAAACTTGCCGAGGCGGCGCGCATCGGCGAGGCCTTTGGCTATGACGAGATCAACCTCAATGTCGGCTGTCCGTCAGACCGCGTCCAGTCGGGCACGTTCGGCGCCTGCCTGATGAAGGTGCCGGACCTCGTTGCCGGCTGTGTCGCGGCGATGAAGGCGGCGGTGACAATTCCCGTGACCGTCAAATGCCGCATCGGCGTCGACGAGCAGGATCCGGAGCCGGCCCTCGATGCGTTGGCGGATGGAGTTTTCGACGCCGGCGCCGACGCATTGTGGGTGCATGCACGCAAGGCGTGGCTGGAAGGGCTGAGCCCCAAGGAAAACCGTGACATCCCGCCGCTCGACTACAACAGGGTCTATCGGCTGAAGGCTAGAAAACCTAACGAATTCATTGGCATCAATGGCGGCATTCAGACGATCGAAGAGGCGTTGGCGCATCTCGGCCATGTCGACGGCGCCATGCTTGGCCGCGCCGCCTACCACACGCCCGGCATTCTGGCTGGCGTCGATGCCGCTTTCTACGGCGTCCAGTCCGAGCCCTTCGATTTCGCCGCGCTGATCGATACGATGGCGGACTATGCGGCACGTCATATCGAGCTGGGTGGGCGGCTTGGACATGTCACCCGCCACATGGTCGGACTGTTCCATGGCTTGCCCGGCGCGCGCCGCTACCGGCAGATCCTGTCCACCGACGCGACAAAACCCGGCGCCGGCCCGGACGTGCTGAAGGCGGCTTTCGCGGCCGTCGAACTCGGCGGAGCGGCAGCCGAAGCGGCTTGAGATTCCGGGATCAGTCCCTGAGGATCATGCGGTCGCCGCGCACGTCAAAACCCGACAATGAACCGATGAAGTTCATGCCGAGCAGGCTCTGGCTGAGCATGCCGGGTGCGGCGATCATCACCGACATATCCCTGCGCGTGATGCCGCCGATCGCAATCTGATCGGTTTTCACGGCCGCGGCGCGTGCCATGCCGTTGGCGGTCGAAACCGGTATGGTGTAGTTGAGCGCCGCTGGATTGAATCCGGCGGCTTGTGCGTCTTCGGACGTCAGCACGGTGCTGGTCGCGCCGGTATCCACCACGGCCCGGACCGGGTTGCCGTTGACCAGGATGCGCGCTTCGAAATGGCCGTTGTCCGCCTTGTCGAGCGTTACGGTGGCGTGACCGTCTTCGATACCCAGGGCCAGCGGACTGCCGGGAACAAGGCCCGCGGTCACCCGGCTGGCGACATCCTGCAGCTCATAGCGGTACTGATAGCCGGCGATCAGCGCGAGCGCGATGGCCGCCCAGGCGCCTAAGTTGCGGGCCATGGCGCCCAGGGGTCGGCCCGAGCGAAGCAGGCCGGCGCCGATAAGGGCGCCAAAGGCGCCGAGCCAGATCAGCCGGCTGAAATCGTTGTTCTCCACGCCGAGGGTGCTGCCGGCGGAATCGTTGAGCATGAGCAGGACTGCTCCCACCCCGATCGCGGCCATCAATATCCAGAACAACCGGCTCATCCGCACCTCACGACAGCGCGTCGCGTTCGCGCGCCATGCGGGTGCGGCGCGTTTCCCGGCGCGGCCGGCGCTCGACCGTTTCCAGCCGGGCCGGCAATTCAGCCATGACGCTGCGGCGCGTTTCCGGCGTCATCCCGATCCAGGCGCCGATTTCCTCGCGCGTGCGACCGCACCCGAAACAGAAGCCGGTTTTCATGTCGATCGAACAGACCAGGATGCACGGGGATTCGATGGCCGTCATGACTTTCTCTTGGGCTTCCATCCGCAATCCCTTGTTCCACCTCCACATGGTGCAACGGCAAAGCCAATGCAAGCCCTCGCGATTGCGCCCTTCGGGGCCGGCTTTGCGGCAAATGCAGGCCCATCATCCCAGAGGTTGTGCCAACCCCGCAAGGCGGCTATGCCGCTTACCAAATCCAGGGAATGATCGATAACAAGATGACCAGCGCACTGCCTTTCGACGATTTTCGCAACCTGTTGGCCAATCTGCCGGCGGCCGACACGGCAGCCGAGACCCGCGTGCGCACGCTGTTTGCCAAGGCCGACAAACCAGGCAATTCGCTTGGCCGCATCGAAGACATCGCCGCCTGGCTGGCCACCTGGAGCGGGCGGGCTCCGCCCGCGGTGACAAGACCGCTGATGGCGGTCTTTGCCGGCAATCACGGCGTCACGCGCCACGGCATTTCGCCACTGCCGGTGGCGGCGACCGCCGCCGCGGTCGAACTTTGCGCCGCCGGAGGTGCCGCGATCAACCAGATCTGCATTGCCTACGATCTCGGGCTGAAGGTTTTCGATCTTGCCCTGCACATCCCGACCGCCGACCTCACCGAGGACGCCGCGCTGGACGAGCGTGGCTGTGCCGCCACCATGGCCTTCGGCATGGAAGCGATCGCCGGCGGCACCGACCTTTTGTGTCTCGGCGATCTCGGCGTCGGCAACTCCACCGTCGCCGCCACCCTGTTTGCGGCGTTGTTCGGGGGCAGGGGCGCCGATTGGGTCGGCCCGGGGTCAGGCGCCGATGCGGCGATGCAGGCACGCAAGGCCGACGTGGTCGATGCGGCGCTGGCTTTTCATGACGGCCATCTCGGCGACCCGCTCGAGGCGCTGCGCCGGGTCGGCGGCCGGGAATTCGCAGCGATCGCCGGCGCCATCCTGGCCGCGCGGATGCAGAATATCCCGGTGCTGCTCGACGGATTGGCGGCAACGGCAGCCGCAGCGGTACTGCATGGCGTCAATCCCGCCGCGCTCGACCATTGCCTGCTGGCCAGCCTGTCGCCGGAACCCGCGCATGCACGCGCCGCCCAACGGCTCGGGCTGCGCCCGTTGCTTGATCTGGGCATCAGCCATGGCGAAGGGGCAGGGGCCGCCCTTGCCGCGGGTCTGGTCAAGGCCGCCGCGCTGACCAGTTCGGGCATGGCTGCGGCGGTACGCGGTTAGCGTCTTGACCTGCTAGCGCCGGAGATTGGGAATACGATAGACGACGGCGTTGTATTTTGGGTTGGAGCGGCTGCCGACTATTACGCCTCCAAGGCGTTCCGCTATTCTTCTGCTGGCCACGTTCCTTTCGGCAACCGGATATTCGAAGCAGTCCGGTTCGAGCGCCTCCGAGGCCCACTCCGCGACAGCAGCAATTGCCTCTTGGCCAATGCCGTTTCCTTGAGCGTCCTCTCTGATCCAGATCCCGAGTTCGGGACACACGGTCTTCGCTGCATGAAGGCCGACAAGCCCCAGACAGCGAGCGTCCGCCAAGGCACGCACAACAAAGTGCAAATCCGATCCGTCCTGGATTGGCGCCAGCCAGGATCGCCATACTTCGGCAAAGGCCGCCAGTGATCGAGGTGGCTCCCACTGCATGAAACGGGTGATGGCGGGAGTGATGGCGACAAAGAGGTCTTCAGCGTCGTCGGCTGTAAACAGCCTCAAGCGAAGGCGGTCCGAGTTGATGTCTATGCCACCGACCATGCCAGTCACCTTCTGCCATCGTGGGGTGCCGTCCTTCTTGCTGGCCATCGACACAGTCCGCCGCGACGCCTACCGCCGTCGAGCCGCCACCGCCGCGGTCGGCAATGCTGGCAATTCCTCCATCACCCGGCTCAGCGGGAAGATGGCGATCGCCTCGGTGCCTTCGCGCAGCTTGGAATGAAGTTCGAACTCGCCGCCATGCATTGCGAGCAGCCCTTGCACGATCGGCAGGCCAAGCCCGGTGCCTTGCTCGGCGCTCTTGATGGCGATGGAGCCCTGGCCGAAGGCGGAAAGCACGATCGGGATCTCATCTTCCGGTATGCCCGGGCCATTGTCCTTGATCGAAATGTATTGTCCGCCGCCCGCCGTCCAACCGACACGGACGCGGATTTCGCCGCCGGTGGCGGTGAATTTTATCGCGTTCGACAGAAGGTTGAGCGTGATCTGCCGCACGGCCCGTTCATCGGCGAACAGCCGAGGCAGCTCGTGCTCGAAATCCTGGACGACACGGATATCCTTGTTGCGCGCCCTCAACTCCATCATGTGACAGCAGTCCTCGACGATACCAAGCAGCATCACCGGTTCTTCATTGAGCTGGTAGCGGCCGGCCTCGATGCGTGACAGGTCGAGAATCTCGTTGATCAGGTCGAGCAGATGCTGGCCGGATTCGTGCACGTCATGAGCGTAGTCACGATAGGTGGGATTGCTCATCGGTCCCAGCACCTCGTTCGACATCACCTCGGAAAAACCGAGAATGGCGTTGAGCGGCGTGCGCAATTCGTGGCTCATCGAGGCGAGGAACCGCGATTTCGCCAGATTGGCGTCCTCGGCCCGCCGCCGCGCTTCGTCCGACATCGATTTCGCCGTCTCCAGTTCGGCGATCAGCGCATCCTTTTCGGAGCGGAACGACAGCATCATCAAGGACGAGTGGTTCAGATGACGGGCCACATAGGCGAAAAACGGCAGCGACACGACCAGCAGCGCGGCCATGATCGCCTCGACCGGCATCCATAGCTTGGCGCCGGCATAGGCGTAGAGCGCCACGGGAACGGCAAAGGTCGCCAGCAGCGCGCCCCGCAGAGACGAGGTCATCACCGCGGTCGCCGCCATGGCGAACAACAGCACCACGGCCTTGACGATGTGGAACGGATCGACCTCGCAGACGCTGCAGCCAAGCCACACGAACCAAGCCCAGCCGAGACCGCACAGGAAATGGCCGATCAGGAATTCCCGCCGTGCTTGCAAAGGGTTGAGCTCGGAAGCTTCAGTGCGCTCGATGCGCCGCGCCATGAAGGCAACGATAGTGTAGCAGGTTAGCGTGAACAGCGCCCAAAGCCCGATCTCATTGCCGATTCCGGCCAGCCGGCCACCCGCGGCAATCGCCAGCACGAGAAGCGGGATGGCGATGGCGCCGCTTGTCATCGCTCGGGCATGCAGCTTCAGCAGTTCGCGATCGAAATCGGGATTGCCGGCCTGCTGCGAAAGACGGTCACGCGTCTTGCGCACCGCGCGCGCGACATCGCTGTTGCGATGGCGTTTCCTGCGGTCCACAATGAACTTGTCCGCTGTGTTCGAGCGTTGCAAGGGCATCAAAACTTCAATTTATGCGAGCAGCGGTTTCCAAGTGTTAAGCTACGTTCGAATGATTAACCAACCGTTTGCCATATGAGCCGTTCATGGTCGCCGAGGCCGCGCCGGCGATACGTTGCGCGCCCCAGAAGCCTGTGGCGCCGGCTGGTGGATTACGGGCTTGCCGTCATCATCCTCGGACTGCTGATCCTGCTGGCGGCCCGCCTCGACCGGGTGGAGACACGCAAGACGCAAGGCGTGGCAATCATCAACGACGGCGATTCGATCACGCTTGGCACCGAGCGTATCCGCATGCGCGGCATCGATGCTCCGGAATATACGCAGACCTGCCGCAAGAACGGCGCGGACTATTCCTGCGGCACGCTTGCGCGTCAGTCGCTCGTTCGCCTGATCGCCGGCAAGCCCGTCTCTTGTACCGGCTGGCAGCGTGATCGTTATGGCCGGCTGCTCGGCGACTGCACCGCCGGCGGCAAGGATCTCAACCGCGCGCAGGTCGAGGCGAGCTGGGCGGTTGCCTATGGCGACTTCGAGAGCGAGGAAGCCATCGCCCGCGCGGCAAAGGCCGGCATCTGGGCGGGAACGTTCGATCAGCCGCAGAATTGGCGAGACAGCCATCACGGCGAAGTCGTCGAGAAGAAGCACGGCACACTGGCGTCGATCGGCGATGCCGTGCGCGAGATTTTTCGCTTCTGGTGATGCGCATCCTGGAACTGGAACCGAGGACGAACAGGAGGATGGAATGAAGCTCTTCGACGGTGGCCGGGCGCCCAATCCAAGGCGGGTCCGCGTTTTCCTGGCCGAGAAAGGCATCGAGGTTGCGCAGGTGCCCATCGATATGGGCGCGTTGGAACACAGGCAACAGGCGGTCAGCTCGCGCAACCCCTTGCAGCGTCTGCCGGTGCTGGAACTCGACGACGGCACCGTCATCACCGAATCCGTCGCCATCTGCCGCTATTTCGAGGAACTGCATCCGGAGCCCGCTTTGTTCGGGCGTGGCGCACTCGGCAAGGCGCAGGTCGAGATGTGGCAGAGGCGGATGGAATTCAATTTACTCAGCTGCGTCACGCAGGCCTTCCGGCACATCCATCCTGCCATGAAGGAATGGGAAATCCCGCAGGTCCCTGATTGGGGTGAGGCCAACAAGCCGAAGGCCGTGGCGTTCCTCAGGCTGCTGGACGGCGAACTGGGCAGCCGGGAGTTCATCGCCGGTGACAGCTATTCGATCGCCGACATCACCGGCCTGATCGCTGTCGACTTCATGAAGCCGGCACGCATCAAGGTACCGGATGAGTGCGCGAATGTGTTGCGCTGGCATCAAGCCGTTTCCAGCCGGCCGAGCGCATCAGCCTGAGAATGACTGCCGAACTCGAAAACCTCGTCGCCAGGGTCCGCGCCTGCCGCATCTGCGTGGAAAATCCGGCCGGCAAGCCGTTGCCGCATGAGCCGCGACCAGTGCTGCGCCCATCATCCACCGCCCGGATCCTGATCGCCAGCCAGGCGCCCGGCACCAAGGTGCATCTGTCGGGCATGCCGTTCACCGACGCTTCCGGCGACCGCCTGCGCAGCTGGCTTGGCGTGACGAGCGACGAATTCTACGACATCGAAAAATTCGCAATCGTCCCGATGGGCTTCTGCTTTCCCGGCCAGGATGCCAAGGGGGGAGATCTGCCGCCGAGGCGCGAATGCGCGGCGGCCTGGCGCGCACCTTTGATGGCCTCTATGCCACGGATCGATCTGGTGCTGACGATCGGTATCTACGCGCAGTCCTGGCACATGGGTGCGGCGCGCCGGCCCTCACTGACGGAAACGGTCATGGACTGGCGCTCCATCTGGGAGAATTCCATCGGTCCGAAAGTGCTGCCGCTGCCGCATCCCTCGTGGCGCAACACGGGCTGGCTGAAGAAGAATCCGTGGTTTGAAATGGATTTGCTGCCTTTTCTGCGTTCGGAAATCCGCTATCGCCTCGGCTGACCTTTCAGCAAGAAATCACTCGCTTTTTGACCGATCAGCAGAATTTCTTTCTTGTGAAAGGCCTGGATAAGGCAGAGTATAGGCATTCTATTCCCTTGGGAGCACGATATGGATCGCCTCGATAGAAAAATTCTCCGCCTCTTGCAGGAGGACGCGACACTCGCGGTCGCCGATGTCGCCAAGAAAGTCGGGCTGTCGACGACGCCTTGCTGGAGACGCATCCAGAAGCTCGAGGAAGAGGGCGTCATCAAGCGGCGCGTTGCCATTCTCGACCATGAAAAGGTCAATGTGCGCGTCACCGTCTTCGTGTCGATCCGCACCAATTCGCATAGCCATGAATGGCTGCGGCGTTTCTCGGAAGTCATCCAGGAGTTTCCCGAGGTGGTCGAGTTCTACCGCATGAGCGGCGACGTCGATTATCTCCTGCGCGTCGTGGTGCCCGACATCGCCGCCTATGACGCCTTCTACAAGCGGCTGATTGCCAAGATCGAAATTCGTGACGTGTCGTCGTCCTTCGCCATGGAGCAGATCAAGTACACGACCGAAATCCCGCTCGACTACATGGTTCTGGACAAGGAATCGGGTGCCAACGCTGCCTGAGCTGAACGTCACATAAAGTCATCTCGCTTAGTTCTTCTTTTTGTTGAGGAAACTCCAGGGTGAGTTCACCGGCAGCGTGATCGTATCCGGCACGGTCTCGACGCTCACCACATCTGCCTTGCGCACGCTGTAGCCAGACCGGATGATGCTGACGCCGTCGAGGATGAACAGCTGGCTCTTCTCCATGTCCGGCTTCAGCGCGCCGGTGACCGCTACAGGCTGATAGGCCTCAGACATCTTGTAGGGACGGGCCGGCGTAACCAAGACAATCTGGTTGGGCGGCGGCGTCGGCATGTGACTGCAGGCACCCGTCCAGGGTACCAGCAGGAACTGGTAGACAAGATCACCGTCGCGATCGACCGGCAATGCGTAGCCGGCTAGCTGAATGCTTTTGTCCTGAAGATTGACGGACAGCGTTTCGCCATGGTCGGGCAATTTTGCCGCGATCATCGGCAGCCCGACGTTTTCGGCGGCGGATTGCGTAGCCGGACGCAGATCCTTCCAGAATATGTGCGCAGTCTCGGCCGAGGCATCGGCGGCAGCGGACACAAACAAAGCGGCAGCGAGCGCCAGGGTTGATTTTAGAGGATTGCTCATCGGCCGCTTCCTTTGAGCCTCAAGTAAAGACGCCGCTGCCAAAGACGTCAACGCTCGAGGCGCATCACATGTCGGCAGCCACTTCACATGTCGGCGAGATCCTGACATGGCGGAACGCGCGCCGTCAGCCTTTCCTGGCGGCGATCCGCGCGAGCGTCTCGGCATTGGTCAGCTCCCTTACGGCGTCCTTGCCGATCCAGCGCGCCGTCTTGTCTGCCGACTGCGCCAGTCGTTCGGCGACAGCCAGGGCGGCACCGTGCATGTTCATCGATCGCTTACCGATCGACCGAAGCGCCCAGTTCACGGCTTTCTTCACGAAATTGCGGCTGTCGTTCGCGTGCGTTTCGATGATCGGCAGGAAGGAGAGGAAGGTCGCCCCTGGCTCCTGCTTCCGGTGGACGACAGACCAGGCCATCATGGCGAAGGCCGTGCGCCGAACGAACTCCCGCTCGTCGGCCGCAAACTCGGCGATCAGTTCTTTCCAGGCGTCCGTATCGACAAAGAGATCCGAGACGCCGTCGACGATGTCCCAGGAGTCGAAACTAGCCGCCCATCGCCTTGCATCTTCAGCAGAAAACCGTTTCGGGTCAGCCGTGACGGAGGCAATGAACTGCGCCTCCATGATGCCGCTGTCCCATAGCTCGAAGGCGCGCTCGTGGTTGCGTTTGATCGTCCGCGCGATCTGCCGCTGCATGCCGTGCGAGATGCCAAGTGCACGGTCGATCTTGATGCCGTAGTGCAACATCCCGAGGCGGTTCTGCTCGGATCCGATGGCGCGAAGATGGGCGACGATTTCCGCGGCACTGGATTGAGGCGAGAGCTCTGCCACGGCAGAGACCTATTTTTCGAGACGGGCGAGCAGCGAGGACGTGTCCCAGCGCTTGCCGCCCATCGCCTGCACATCCTTGTAGAACTGGTCGACGAGTGCGGTGACCGGCAGTCTGGCGCCATTGCGGTCGGCCTCGGCCAGGCAGATGCCGAGATCCTTGCGCATCCAGTCGACGGCGAAGCCGAAATCATATTTGCCGGCGTTCATCGTCTTGTGGCGGTTCTCCATCTGCCAGGAGCCCGCGGCGCCCTTGGAAATCACCTCGATCACCTTCTCGATGTCGAGCCCGGCCTTCTTGCCGAAATGGATGCCTTCGGCCAAGCCCTGGACGAGACCGGCTATGGTGATCTGGTTGATCATTTTGGTGAGCTGGCCGGCACCGGCCGACCCCATCAAGCCGACCATGCGGGCAAAAGCGTCGATGACGGGCTTCGCTTTGTCGAAAGCGTCCTGCTCGCCGCCGACCATCACGGTCAGCACGCCGTTCTCGGCGCCGGCCTGGCCGCCCGAGACCGGCGCATCGAGAAACGAAAACCCGCCGGCTAGCGCCGCCGCCGCCAGCTCGCGAGCGACCTCGGCCGAGGCGGTGGTATTGTCGATGAAGACCGAACCCTTCTTCATCGATTTGAAGGCGCCTTCCGGACCAGTCGTCACCGAACGCAGATCGTCGTCATTGCCGACACAGGAGAACACAAAATCCTTGCCCTCGGCGGCCTGCGCAGGGGTCGCCGCCAGGCTACCGCCATGCTGGCCAACCCATTGCTCGGCCTTGGCCTTGGTGCGGTTGTAGACGGTGACGTCATGGCCGCCCTTGTTCTTCAAGTGTCCGGCCATCGGATAGCCCATCACGCCAAGACCGAGAAATGCCACAGATGCCATGAGCTTGCCCTTCAGAATGGAAACGGAATTTGCTGCGAAAGCTCTAGGCTCTGCGCTCAATTCGTCAAGACGCGTATAGCCTGATCGACTGGTGCAGCCGAATTGAAAATCGTCAGCGTTTCAGGTGAACGGTGATCCGGCGCTCGATCCATTCGACGCCATGCCGCAATATCTCGACCATCACCAGATAGACGAGGGCGACCCAGATATAGGCCTGGATGTCGAACGAGTTGGCGAAGGCGAGCTTGGCATTGCCCATCAGATCGTAGACCGTGATGATGGCGACGATCGCGGACGCCTTGACCATCAGGATCAGTTCGTTGCCATAGGGCCGCAAGGCGACGATCAAGGCTTGCGGCAGGATGATCTTGCGCAACGTCTGCAGCTTATGCAGGCCAAGCGAGGCCGCCCCTTCCCATTGCCCTCTTGGCACGCTCTCTATGGCGCCGCGCAGAATCTCCGCCTGGTAGGCGGCCGTGTTGAGCGCAAAGGCAAAGACGCCGCAATTGAACGCGTCCTTGAAAAAATCCCAGAGGCCGACCGACTGGAGTTCGACGCGGAACGAACCCAATCCGTAGTAGACCAGATAGGTCTGGACCAGCAGCGGCGTGCCGCGGAAGAAATAGACGTAGCAATAGGCGAGGCCGGACAGGATCCGGTTGCTGGACATGCGCCCGTAAGCGACGGGCACCGACAGGATCGCGCCGAGTACCATCGATATGGAAACCAGCGCCAGCGTGACCCCAAGCCCGCTCAGATAAGCCGGCGCATATTTGGCAAAGAAATCGGGATTCCAGGCAAGGAAGAGATAGCTGACGATGCCGATACCGAACAAAATCCATAGGCCCACCAGCGCGTAACCGGCGATACGCCTGCGCGGCCAGCCGCGCGCCCGTGGCGGCGGACGTTCGACCATGGTGGCCGTGGCGCTCATCGCTGCGCCTCCCGCCGGCCAAGCGAGCGCAGGATCGCGTTGGTGGCGAAGGACGACAGGACGGCAAGGCCAAGAAAGACCAGCGAGGCGACGCCGAAGAACAGGAAAGCGTGCTTGGTGACGCGGGCCGCAATGCTGGCATTGCGCAGCGTCTCGGCCAGGCCGACGACCGACACCAGCGACGTGTCCTTGAGCAGGCTGAGCCAGCAGTTCTCCAGTCCAGGAACGCGATGCGCAACAGCTGCGGCACGATCACCTTGCGCATGGTCAGCCAGTTCGAAAGACCGATGGCGTAGCCGCCCTCATACTGGCCTTTGGGAATGGCGCGGAAGGCGGAAAGGAAAACCTCACTGGCATAGGAGGAGAAGATCAGTGCAAGCACGATCATGCCGGCGACAAAGCTGTTGACGTCGATGGTGACGTCAGGCCGGAAATACCTGACGAGATGCTGCAGCAGGATCGGCATGCCGAAAAAGAACAGGAAGAGCGTCACCAGTTCCGGCAGGCCGCGAAAGACGGTGGTGTAGATGTTGGCGGCAAGGCGCAGCGACGGTTCTTCGGACTGCTTGGCGAGTGCAATGAAAAAGCCGATCGTCAATCCGATGGGCAGCGTGGCAAGCGCCAACGCAATGGTGATCAGTGCGCCATAGGCAATATCGTCAAGCCAGCCTTCAGGTCCCCAACTGAGAAGTGTCCATATGCTCTGGGCTGGCATCGACCGGTCTTATCCCCACGGCATTCCCAAGACGAATAGAAAGACGGCGGGGAAATTCCCCGCCGTCTTGAACTGGCTTATCAGGACTCTGCGCCGTAGACGTCGAACTTGAAATACTTGTCGTTGATTTCCTTGTATTTTCCATTGGCGCGAATGGCGGCGATGGCCGAATTGAGCTTGTTGACCAGGTCAGTTTCGCCCTTGCGTACGGCAATGCCGGCACCAGGCCCGAAAATCTCGACCGGCTGCGGCGAAGGTTGGCCGAGGATCTTGCAGCAGGCGCCGTCAGGCGAGTCCAGAAACTGCTGCAGCACGACGATATCGTCCTCGATGGCGTCGAGACGACCATTGGCAAGATCGGCCTGCTCCTCGGGGCTGCTCGGATAGCCCTTCACGGTGCTGTCGGTGTAGGTCTTCGAGGCATAGTTGAAATGCGTGGTGGTGGTGGCGACGCCGATGGTCTTGCCGGCGAGATCTTCCTTGGTCACGCCTTTCAGCGTGCTGTCCTTCGGCACGGCGATCGCCGAGGGCGTGTTGTAGTATTTGTTCGAGAAGTCGACCTTCTCCTTGCGCTCCGGCGTGATCGACATCGAGGCGACGATGGCGTCGAATTTACCGGCCTGGAGGGCTGGAATGATGCCGTCCCAATCCTGGGCGACGAAGGTGCACTTGACCTTCATCTCATCACAAAGCGCCTTGGCGATGTCGATATCGAAGCCCACGAGCTGGCCATCGGCGGTAAGGTTGTTGAAGGGCGGGTAGGCGCCTTCGGTGCCGATCCTCAGGGTCTTTTCCTGGGCCTGGGCGACGCCGAGCGTCAGCAGCGCGGCCGATGCGGCAAGCGCGATACGCAGTGAAATACGCATGATGGTCCTCTCTTTATGGTCCCGGCCGTCGTTCCGAACGGCTCTGTGGGGCGGTGCTTTTGACCGCCCGCTGGCGCGATACTCCCACTCTTTCCAAGAAAAAAGCAACTGCAAAACCATAAAAATGGGCAAGGCTATTCTGCCGTTGCGTCAGCGCTCAAGCAACGAGCCCGGTGGTGCGCTCGATGAAGTCGGCTATCGATTTTGCATCGTCGAGATCGAATACCGGCAGCAGCTCGCCTTCAATGGCAAAATCGGCGGCGACAGCGACGATGTTGGGATCCTCCGCCGAAAGCGGCGTGCGGTCCTTCGCATCCAGCCGGCGGGTTTCGATCTTGCTGTGGGCTTCGCGCTTGTAGCCCTCGACCAGCACGAGGTCGCAAGGGGCAAGCCGCGACAGGACAGTCTCCAATGTCGGCTCATCCTCGCCGCGCAGCTCGTGCATCAGTGCCCAGCGAACGCCGGAGACGATCGCGACTTCGGTGGCGCCGGCCTGCCGGTGGCGAAAGCTGTCCGCGCCAGGTTTGTCGATGTCGAAGTCATGGTGGGCATGTTTCACCGTCGACACCTTCCAGCCGCGCCGGACCAATTCGCTGACCAACCTCTCGGTCAAAGTCGTCTTGCCGGAATTCTTCCAGCCGGTGATGCCGAAGACGCGTCTGTTCATGGCTTGATGCTCTGCAACAGACGCTCGGCAGACACAAGATCGTCCGGTTCATTGATGTTGAAGAAAGGGTCGATCCCCGCCGATGGCGGAACCGGGAACTCCACCTCGACAAAACCGTGCCGGTCGATGAAAGCCGAAACCCGCCTGATATCTTCATCGACCAGAAAGTGCCGCAAGGCATCGCGGCAGCCGATCGGCCAAAGCGCGAAGGTCGGATGCCGCTTGCCGGCCGAGCGGGCAACGGCAATAGAACCGGGGCTTTGATCGGCGGCCCCTGCCAGACGCTCGACAAGGTCCAACGGCAGGAAAGGCGTGTCGCCGGCAGCGCTGACGATCGCCTTGCAAGACCTGTTGGCCGCGGCCCATTCGAGGCCGGTCAGGATTCCGGCGAGCGGACCGGCAAAGCCGGGCACGCTGTCGGCAAGCACCGGCAGTCCAAAGCGCAGGAATCGTGCAGGGTCGCCATTGGCGCTGAGCGCCATCGATTCTATTTGCGGGGCGAAGCGCGACACGACCTGGTCAAGCAGGCAGCCATCGCCAAGCGGCAACAGGCTCTTGTCGCCGCCGCCCATCCGCCTCGACTGGCCACCGGCCAGAACAATCCCCGCAATGTCTCGCTTCATGCCACGAAGCCTGTACGCCAGCCGTCGGAAATCACAAGAATGATCTGGCTAGATTCCGTCCGGAACCATGCTTGGCCCCGTGCTTTCGGCGACGATCTTGCGCCGGCCGACGACCCGCTCGCGGTAGAGCGCATAGAGGCCGGAGCCGATGATGATGGTGGCGCCGACGATCATCGGCAGATCGGGAATGTCCGCGAAGATGAACAGGCCAAGCAGGATCGACCAGATCAGGGCCGTGTAGCGGAACGGCGCGATGAAGGAGATGTCGCCCGCCCGCATCGCCATGATGATGAACTGGTAGCCGATAATCACCAGCACAGCAGCCAGGGCCAGCCGGGCCGTGCTGTTGCCCGTCATCGGCGTCCAGCCGCCCATTGCCGGCAACAGCGCCGCGCCGACGATGGTCATGGCAAGCGCGGTCGCGGTCGACACCAGCAATGTCGGAATGGCCTTGGGGATCCGCTTGGTGGCGAGATCGCGCACCGCGCAGCAGGCGACGCTGGCCAGCGCCGACAGCGAGTAGACGCTGAACCCTTCGAAGCCCGGCCGCACGATGATCAGCACGCCGGCAAATCCGATGGCGATGGCCAGCCAACGCCGCCAGCCGACAGTCTCGCCAAAGACAAGTGCCGCTCCCATCGTCACCGCCAGCGGCAGCGCCTGCAGCACCGCCGAAACATTGGCGATCGGCAGATGGGCGAGGGCGACGAGGAAACTCACCGTTGCGCCGGCCTCGCTGATCACGCGCAAGGCGACCAGAGGCTGCAGCATCGAGCCCGGGCGGGCGAGAGCGCCGCGCTGCCAGGCCAGCAGGCCGACGAAAAGCGAAGCGAAAGCCCCACGGATCAACATGACCTGCGCCATGTTCATCGATTGCGACGAGTATTTGGTGATGGCGTCGTTGAGGGTGAAGCCGGCCATCGCCACCATCATGAACAACGCGCCGCGAAGATTTGGAGACAGGGGCAAGACGGCTACCGGTTGTGCTAATACATATCGCCCAAAAGTGACCTCAGTTTGGAGAAACGACATGCATAAGGAACAAAGACCTGAAGCGCGTGGCTGAATCCGTTCAAACGCGACGCGCTTTAGGCAGCAAGCCTGTAACAGTCGGGCATGAAACAGCAACAGCAAAGGACTGGGCCACAGCCTTGTTTGTGGCCCTGAATATCGCCTGCGATGGCGAACTTACTTCTTCGGCGTAAGCACCTCGGTGCCATTGCCTTCCTTGCCGGCGATCGTCCAAAGACCGTGCAGCGAACCGTCCGCCGCCACCTTGTAGACGACCAGGCCAATGTCCTTGCCCATGACATAGCCGGCGGAGAAGGCATCATCGTTGCGCATGCAGATGCCGTCGGAAGATGAGCCACCAGTTTCCCAATGGATCGCGCAGGTCGTCCCGCTGGTCAGCGTGATGGTGGCTTCGCCGCCATAGGCCGAGCCGTCGAAGTTGGTGCCGGCGACCGTATAGGTGCCGCCGATCGACTGCGCCGCCGCGGGCACGGCCGCGAGGCCAAGCAGTGCCAGAGAAAGAACGAGTTTGCGCATGGTGTATCCCCCTGTGAGCGAAGAGCAGCTTCCAGGGGAAGGCTAGGCTGGAACAGACTGGCCGTAAATCCGGCTGCGGTTCGCGAACAAGACTTTTTCTGGGGTGTGGTCCGAAACCGTCATGGCCCCTTGAGACTGCCGGCGATGGCGCCGACCAGCGGATCGTATTTCGACTTCAGCGCCGGCGGGTAGTCGACCCAGACCGTACGGATGATACCGTCTTTCCCAAACAGACGTCGCTCGTAGAATATCTTTCCATCCCTCAGGCCCGACAGCACGGCCCAGTCCTTTCCGGCCTTGCTGTAGGTGATCTTGTCGCCCGGCTCCTTGCTCGCCTTCTCCGCCGCGACAAAGCCTTTCGGCGTGTCGTCGTCGACGTTGAGGATGCCCGAGCAGATCAGGCTGGCGCCATCGGCGCTCAGCCATTGCTGTCCGTCGCCATTGTCGGGCTCCGGCTGGCGATCGGTGAAGACGTCGTCGGGAAAGGTGCAGACAGTGCCGAAGCGATCGTTCACATAGGTGAACGGCGCGGCAACCGCACTGGTTGCTGCCATTGTCGCAATGACCAGGAATGAAGAGTGCAGCCGCATGCTCGCCTCGAAGTCATGATCCCGAAGCGATATTGCATGAATTTCACGGAAAGATCAGCCGCCAGTGACGCTCATGTGGCGCGACACCGATGGGCGGCTGGTGCGGCGGTCGATGATGAAGTCATGGCCCTTGGGCTTGCGGCCGATGGCTTCGTCTATTGCTTCGGCGACCAGCTCGTTGCCTTCCGAGGCGCGCAAGGGCGCGCGCAGATCGGCGGCATCTTCCTGGCCGAGACACATATAGAGGGTGCCGGTGCAGGTCAGCCGGACGCGGTTGCAGCTCTCACAGAAATTATGCGTCATCGGCGTGATGAAGCCGAGCCGTCCGCCGGTCTCGGCGACCTGGACGTAGCGCGCCGGGCCGCCGGTCTTGAAGGGAATGTCGGTCAGCGTGAACTGGCGTTCGAGCGACGCGCGCAGCAGCGACAGCGGCAAATACTGGTCGGTGCGGTCGGCATCGATCTCGCCCATTGGCATGGTTTCGATGACCGTCAGGTCCATGCCGCGGCCATGCGCCCAGCGCATCATCTCGGGCAGCTCGGCGTCGTTGAAATCCTTCAACGCCACTGCGTTGAGCTTGACCTTGAGCCCGGCCGCCTGCGCGGCATCGATGCCTTGCATGACCTTGTCGAGATGGCCCCAGCGGGTGATCTTGTGGAATTTGTCGGCATCGAGCGTATCGAGCGAGACGTTGATGCGCCTGACGCCGCAATCGGCGAGTTCGGCGGCAAAGCGCGACAGCTGCGAGCCGTTGGTGGTCAGCGTCAGTTCTTCCAGCGCGCCGCTTTCGAGATGCCGCGACAGCTGGCGCACCAGATGCATGATGTTCTTGCGCACCAGCGGCTCACCGCCGGTCAGCCGCAATCGCCTGACGCCCTTTTCGATGAAAACCGTGCACAGCCGGTCGAGCTCTTCCAGCGACAGCAGGTCCTTCTTAGGCAGGAAGGCCATGTCCTCGGCCATGCAATAGGTGCAGCGGAAATCGCAGCGGTCGGTAACCGACACGCGGAGATAGCTGATCGTGCGGCCGAAAGGATCAATCATGTCCATGCTTCAAGCGCTTCCCGTGGCCGTGAACGGCTTCGTTATATACCGCTATGTGATACGATCCGGCCTGCCGTTCAAGATAGCGCCTCTCGATCTTTGGTAACATCTCTCAGCCGACATCGCATGTCGGTCGGTCTCATCAGACCTTTTCCCGTTTGGCGAAGCGGCGTAGGGAAGGGCGGATGACACGGGATCGAACAGCATGACCGCACCGAAAGAACTCAGGGTTTCCAAGGACCGCAAACTTCTGTCCGTCACCTTTCCCGACCACCATCCGTTCGAACTGCCGGCGGAACTGCTGCGCGTCGCCTCGCCATCGGCCGAAGTGCAGGGCCATTCACCGGATCAGCGGGTGACGGTTCCCGGCAAGCGCAATGTGGCGATCCTGAAGATCGAACCGGTCGGCAACTACGCCGTCCGCATCACCTTCGACGATTTCCACGACACCGGCATCTTCACCTGGAATTACCTGCATACGCTCGGCCACGAGAAGGATGCGCGCTGGGAAGCCTATCTCGCGGAGCTTGCGGAAAAGGGATTGAGCCGGGACCGCTAGGGCATCGCTGTCGTGAAGATGTCATCGATCTGGGGTAGCGCCGGCAAAGGTTTGGAGGCGAAAACATGTCCGTCATCACCACGGTCGAGCAGCTCGAGGCACTCTATGGTATTCCAGGCGAGGCCTCGCTGGTCAAGGAACTCGACCACATCATTCCCGAATATGCTGCCTTCATCGAAGCCTCGCCCTTTGTCGCACTGGCGACCAGCGGACCGGAGGGGCTTGATTGCTCGCCGCGCGGCGATCTCGCCGGCTTCGTGCGCATCCATGATCCGAAAACGCTGATGATGCCGGACCGACGCGGCAACAACCGCGCCGATTCGCTGAAAAACATCATTCGCGACCCACGCGTCGGCCTGCTGTTCCTGGTGCCGGGCTCCGGCACGACGCTGCGCGTCAATGGCCGCGCCCACATCACAACGGATACAGCGCTGTGCGCGTCATTTGCGGTGGACGGCAAGGCGGCGCGATCGGTAACCGTCGTCGACATCGATGCGGTCTATTTCCAATGCGCCCGGGCCATCGTCCGCTCCGAGCTCTGGAACCCGGCAAGGCATGTCGAGCCGAAGTCGCTGCCGACGCCCGGACAGATCCTGGAAATCACCAGCCGCAAGAACATCGACGGCGAAACCTACGACAAGGAATGGCCGGAACGGGCGAAGAAGACGATGTGGTAGGGTTGGGCTGAAGGGCGCTCAAGCCTCATTCAGCACATCATAGATCTTGCGCATCTGCTCGCCGATCATGTCGCATTGCTCCGGCGTCGACTGGCTCATCGCCTTCTCGATCAGCGCCATATGCACTTTCAGCGCCTGCATCAGCAGCGCCTCGCCGGCCTCGGTGAGCGCGAGCCGCAGGATGCGCTTGTCCTTCTCGTCGCCTTCGCGGCGCAGCAGGCCACGCGCTTCCAGCTGCGGCAACAGCATGGTGATGTTGGAGCGGCCGACGAGCAGCTTGCGGGCAAGATCGTGCTGCGACATTCCGGGGTGGCGATAGAGGTTCATCAGCACGTCGAGCTGCGCCGGCTTCAAATCGAGCGGCGCAAGTTTCACCGCCAGCGTGCGCTCCAGCACATGGCAGGCGCGCGCCACCGCGACCCAGTTGCGGAAACGCGGGTTGTCCCAAGGCAGCTCTTGTTTATTGTTCATCTTTGAACTATTATGTTCATGCTTGAACGTATGGATGGATTCTCACTATGGCATCATTCGGGCTGAAGGTCATCCGGGGCGTGTTCGGTGCGGCAGAGCGTGTCGCGCCACGGCTCAGCGGACGCGCGGCGTTCGAATTGTTCTGCCGCACCCCGAATGTCAAGGCGCTCAGCGATGGCGAGCGCCGCGCTGTCGAGCGTGCGACGGGGTTCATGACCGAGGCGCGTCATCACCGGCTGAAGACCGCGACCGGCTGCGTCATGGTGCACGAGTTCCGGCCCGAGCCGGGCAGGGCGGCCGTCGGCACGGTGCTCGTCGTCCATGGCTGGCGCTCGCGCACCGAATATATGCGCGCCTTGATCGAAGGCTATCGCGCCGCCGGCTACAGGGTCGTTTCGCTCGACCTGCCTGGCCACGGCCAGTCGCAGGGCCGGCGCCTGAACATGGTCAATGCGGTGGATGCGGTGCGGGTTGCCGGCGAATGGTTCGGCCCGTTCGTGGCGGCGGTTGGCCATTCCTTCGGCGGCGCCGTCGCCGCCAATGCCATCGCCGGTTCGGTCAAGAACATCCCGCCGCTGGCGGCGGGACGCCTGGTGCTGATCGCGGCGCCAAGTTCCCTGCCGGCGATCTTTGCCGACTTCAGTCATATGTTGAATGTCGGCCCGCGCTCGCAAGCCGCCATGGCGGACCGGGTCGAGCATCTTTCCGGCCGGCCGCTGCACGAATTCACCGGCGACCGCCAGCTCGCCCAGGCACCGGTGCCGACCCTGGTCATCCACGCGCCGGACGACCGCGAAGTCTCGGCCGATCACGCAAGGCGCTATGCCGGTGCCGGCGGCCATGTGCGGCTCTACTGGGCCGACGGGCTTGGCCATCGCCGCATTCTTGCCGACAAGGGCGTGGTCGAACGCGCGGTCGGCTTCGTGACGCATCGCGAGCCATTGCTGCTGCATTGAGCGGCGGTCGAGATTATTTCTTCTTCTCGCCGGGTTCGACCGGCAGTCCGGCGGCCTTCCAGGCAGTGTAGCCGCCAAGGATGTGCTTGACCGGCGAAAGCCCCATATCCTGCGCCGTCTTTGTGGCCAGGGCAGAGCGCCAACCGCCGGCGCAGAAGAACACGAAGCTCTTTCCCGAGGCAAAGAACGGCTTGTGGTAAGGGCTTTCGGGGTCGATCCAGAATTCCAGCATGCCGCGCGTGACATGCTTGGCGCCCGGAATCCGGCCGTCGCGTTCCACTTCGCGTGGATCGCGCAGATCGACGAAGATGGTGTCTTCATCGTCGAGCAGCCCGGCCGCTTCCTCCGGCGAAACCACCTCGATCACGGCGTTCGCCTCGTCCAGCAGCTCGCGATAACCCTTTTTCACGCTCTCGTCCCTCCCGGCCTTGCTGGCGGATTTCGAGCACACCAGCCGGCGTTTGTCACGCCGCGTTGCCGCCGGCCAACGTCTGCCAGGCAGCCATGGCCCCGGCAACCGTCGCCAGCAGGGCATCGTGTGAGGCGCCGTCGCGTGCCTGGATCGACATGCCGTGCTGGACCGTGGCGAAAAAGGTCGCAGCGGCATTCGAATCGAAATCCGCCGGCAATTCGCCTTCAGCAATACCGCGCTCCAGACGTTTTTGCAGGGCGGTGTGGTTTTCGGCACGACGGCGGCGCAGATCGTCGCAGATGGCGCCGCGGCTCGAATCCTGATGCAGTGCGCCCAGCGTGATCAGGCAGCCCTGCGGGCGATCGCTCTGCGCATAGGCTTTCGCCGTCAGGCACAGGAATTGTTCGATCGCCTGCCGCGCGGTCGGAGCCTCGTCCAATGCCAGCCAGATGTCGGCACCCTCGGTGTGCGAGTAAAAATCCGTCGCCTCCAGGAACAGCGCCTCCTTGCTGCCGAAGGCAGCGTAGAGGCTGGGCGAGTTGATGCCCATGGCGGCGGTCAGCTCGCTCATCGATGCACCTTCGTAACCACGCGCCCAAAACACCTGCATCGCGCAACGCAGGGCCGCGGTTCGATCGAAGGTGCGGGGACGGCCTCGTTCCGACATGACGCTCTTTCTGTGTTGATCGATACATAATTCAGTTGACGCCAGCGGGCAAGGCTGACAGATATTTATGTATCGATCATTACATAAAAGGAGAATTCGATGTCTTCCAGCAGATTGAACGGCAAGGCCGCGCTCGTCACCGGCGGCAGTCGCGGCATCGGCGCGGCGATTGCGCGGAGGCTGGCGGCCGATGGCGCCAGCGTCGCGCTGACCTATGTGCATGGCGAGGAACAGGCCCGCGCTGTCGTCGCCGAGATCGAGGCCAAGGGCGGCCGCGCCATCGCGATCAAGGCCGACAACCGCGATGCGGTCGCCCTAGACAAGGCAGTCGATGACGCCGTAACCGCCTTTGGCCGGCTCGACATCCTGGTCAACAGCGCCGGCATCTGGCGCGCCGCCCCAATCGACACGCTGTCGCTCGCCGATTTCGACGAGACCATGGAGGTCAATCTCCGGGCCCCGTTCATCGCTTCCAAGGCCGCGGCCGCCCATATGGGTGAGGGCGGCAGCATCATCTCGATCGGCAGCAACCTTGCCGAGCGGGCGACCGACGGCAGCCTCACGGCCTATTCAGCCAGCAAGGCGGCGCTGGTCGGCCTGACCAAGGCGCTGGCGCGTGACCTCGGCCCGCGCGGCATCACCGCCAATGTCGTCCACCCCGGTTCGACCGACACCGACATGAACCCGGCCGACGGCCCGCATGCCGAGCATCAGCGCCGGAAGATGGCAACGCCGCGCTTCGGCAAGGCCGACGACATTGCCGGCATGGTCGCCTGGCTCGCAGGCCCGGAAGGCCGCTTCGTCACCGGCGCTGCCCTGACCATCGATGGCGGCGCCAACGCCTGATCCCGCGGGGATTTCCGGCTGGGGCGGAACCACCCTCCGCTCCAGCCGTCACGATCTTGTGAAACCGTTCTGCAACAGGCTTTCCAAAATTTATGAAAGCTTAACGAAATCGGTATGAATCAGTATAGTCGCGCCTTACATCCGCCATGCGGTGAGCGGGACGATCGAGCGTGCGGAACGGGAACCGGTTGCGGCCGGAGCGGGTGATTCATGAAATTCCTCGGAAACAAAGCAACCGTGATGCCGCTGATGGCAATCACGGCGACGCTGGCTTTCGGTGTACCCCAGGCAGGCGCGCAGGGGCTCTTCGACATGCTTTTCGGCGGCGGCGTCAGGCATGCGCCGAAAGGCGAGTTTCCGCCCCCGCCACCGAAGAACAAGCCAAAGCCGAAAGTGTCCGGTGGCGGCGGCGGCAATGTGAAGATCAGCAGCCCGTCCTACTACACCTACAAGGCCGACCGGCTGGTTCGCGTCGACTTCTCGGCATTGGCCGCGACGCCGGCGCCGGCGACACCGCAGGACGCCGCCTTCGTCCCGTCGGCTACGGGTGCCGCGTTTCGTGATGCGGTTGCCAGCTTGGGCGACTACGAACTCTTAGCCGAGCCCGACATCGCCAAGGCGCTGATCGCGTACTACTCGGCCAATCCGGATTTCATCTGGATAAGCGGAACCAGCCTCAACAGCCGTGCGCAGGATGCGGTGCGGGTGCTTGGCGAGGCTTCAAGCTATGGCCTCACGCCCGCCGACTATACGGTCGAAGTGCCCGCTGCCGGCGCATCGACGACCGATGCCAATGCGCAACTGAAAGAACTCGTCCGTTTCGAGATGGCGCTTTCGGCGCGTGTGCTGCGCTATGCCCACGACGCCCAGAACGGCCGCGTCGATCCCAACCGCATGACCGGCTATTATGATTTCCCGGCCAAGCCGCTCGATCTGCAAGGCGTGCTGAAAACGCTGGCTCATACCCAGCAGGTGCGCACCTATCTCGAATCGCGGCACCCGCAGAATGCGGAATACCAGGCGCTGCGCGTCGAACTGGAAGCGCTGCAGGCCAGTGCGGAAAACGAAATCGTCGTCGACCCCAAACTGCTGCTGAAGCCGGGCGAAACCAGCCCCGAACTGCCGAAGCTGCTGACCCTGATCGCGCGCAATCTCGATGACGAGATGGGCGGCGCCTATGGCGAGGTCCTGTCCAGGCTGGCCACCAGCGACGTCTATGATCCGGAACTGGTCCCGGTCATCAAGGCCGTGCAGCAGAAGGCAGGCATGAAGGGCGACGGCGTCATCGGCCCGCGCACCGTCGCGTCGCTGGCCGGGACATCCAAGGCCGACAAGCTGCTGAAGGTGGAAGTGGCGCTGGAGGAACTGCGCTGGCTGCCCTCCGATCTCGGCAGCCCGCGCGTCTTCATCAACCAGCCGGCCTTCACCGCGAGCTACATCGACAATGGCGAGGAAAAGCTCAAGACGCGTGTCGTCGTTGGCCGGACCACCAACCAGACCTCCTTCTTCTACGACCAGATCAAGCAGGTCGATTTCCATCCCTATTGGGGCGTGCCCCAGTCGATCATCGTCAACGAGATGCTGCCGAGATTGCGCAACGATCCGGGCTATCTCGACCGGTCCGGCTATGAGGTGACGGATTCGCGCGGCAAGCGCATTCCTTCGTCGGCGGTCAACTGGGGCGCCTATGGCTCGAACATCCCCTACAGCGTGCGCCAGCAGCCGAGCGAGGCCAACGCGCTGGGCGAGTTGAAGATCCTGTTCCCCAACAAGCATGCGATCTACATGCACGACACGCCGCAGAAATCGTTCTTCCAGCGCGATATGCGCGCGCTCAGCCATGGCTGCGTGCGGCTGCAGGACCCGCGCGGCATGGCGGCGGCGGTGCTTGGCACCTCCGTGGACTATATCGCCGAGAAGCTGAAGCACGGCCACGCGACCGAGAACGTGACCCGCACGATCCCGGTCTATGTCGCCTATTTCACCGCCTGGCCCGATCTGTCCGGCAAGGTCGAATATTTCGGCGACGTCTACGACCGCGACTCGCGGCTGAAGCAGGCCCTGGATGCCACGGAGGCGGTTCGCTCGCCTTCGAGTTGATTTAGCGCTCGAACAGTGGCCGTCGGAAGCCGGCGTCGCGCCCAGCGATCAGCCAATAGAGCAACCCGGCGACAAGGCCGGCAGCGGCAATGATGCCGATGTCGACCCAACGCTCCGGGTCCATGTCCTCCGGTGCGCTCGGCCAGATCAGGGCGAAGCCGCCGACTGCGGCGCCAGCGCCGAAAACCATGTGCAGCAGGACATTGCGCAACGAGAAGAACTCGGCGATCAGCGCGAAGATCAGCGTCTGCAACGCGGTCACCACGATCGTCAGGAAATAGACGAACATGCCGAGCGGCGGCACCAGCAGCACCGCGATCGGCGAAACGCCCATGACGTCGAAATAGTTGGGCGCATTGGGCAAGGAACTGAGCACGCCATAGATCACCGCCACGGCGATCAGGCCGACCAGCACCGATACGAAGTAGCCGGCCAACATCATCAATATGCGCTTCATCACGTGCTTTGCCGTCGCCATCCCCATCCCCATCCCCCAATGCGGCGCCCGGAGCTATTCCAGGAAATGACAGTCAGCCATCAAAGCACGACTGACGCAAGGGGAGGTGCCCGCGCCAGGGCATTCGCCGAAGTTGGCGCCGGGAGCCCGTGACGCAGCCGAGAACGAATTCGCGTCGGAACGTCCCTATTTCGGCTCCGCCGTCACGGGATCGTAGGTGATTTCGACCTTCGCCTTGTCCGCCGTGTAATAGGTGACGGTGTAGGCGCCGCTGTCCCAGTCGACCTCGTCCACATAGCGAAAGCCGTCGCGCTGCTCGACCTTGGCGATGATCTCCGACAGCTTCTTGGCATTGGGCGGCGGCAGCGGCTTGTCGTCCGCGGCCAAGGCCGGCGCGACGGCGAAAAGAACGGCGACGCTGGTCGCCAGCAGAAATCTGGACATGGCTTTCCCTCAAGTTTCGTCGGGGAGAAACTCGCTGGCGTACCGGTTTGTTCCGCGGGTGGAATGCGTGCCGATTCAGTCCACCGGTTTGCAGCTGCCCGAACGAGGGGCCGCTGCCCGCTTGACTTACGCGGCGCGTCGTTGAGCGGGGTGGAGACCTGAACGGGTTCGGCGAGGGTCGACGGCGGTCACGATGCTGTGGTGGTGATCGCAATAGACGCGATCCGCCGAAGTCGGCCCGGCACAAAAACGATAACCGCCGGGTACCGACCGGTCTTCGCTTACCGGGAAGCGGCACTGATAGACGCCTAGCTGAATGAGGGGGACGTCTTTCGAAATTGGTCTGACATTTTCAGGCATGGTTTTTCAGGTTCCTGGTTCATAGCCATTGCCGGCTGACGGCCGCTATGCGACCGCGTCAAGCGAGCTTCTCTCGTTTGGAGGGCTGTGGATCACCATATGGTGTCGATCGCAGCGTCAATGAAGGCCGAAACCCCGCTTTCGCAAGCCAATCCTTGCGACTTAAGGCCACACTGGCTGCTGGGCGGGCGAGCTACGGGAGCGAGTACATTTTGTCAGCAGACAGTGCGGTCGCGTCCCGGAGCATCTCTTCGAACCGTTGCGCCGGTGCTATGGTGTGCCTGCATGATCAGACAGCAGGGATATGAGGCATGCCCGAAATCACACGCCGTACACTTCTTGCGTTCACCGCCGTGGCCTCGGTTGTTGAACCGACGTTTGCCGAAGCGGAAGGGGCCTCACCCGAATTGCGGGCGCTGATCGGAGCCCATGAAGCCAGCTATGTCGGGCTTCACAGGGTTGTTCATCAAGCGGGCAGCAGCAGCCACGATCGCAAGAGGGCAGACCGGATTGAACAGGAAGCATTGCTTGCCATCTGCTCCTATCCTGCGATCAGCCGAGGCGACCGCCGGGCCAAGGCCGATTACCTGTTGACCGCCGAGGCTCGGGGCGAACTCGACCTGGAAGAGCACATGCAGGCCATCCTGCACGCGATGAAGCGCTGATCGCGGCTCGACCGGCGTAGGGCAGAGTTTGGCCCCATCGACAGGAGTTCATGCGCGGCGACTATCTCGCCGCCTTCCATTGCTGCGACTACGCATCTTTGGCTAACGGACGAAGCGGTCAGCGACCTGTCGGGCAAGTGGCGCTCGATGAAGCCCGGCCCATGGAGCAAGCCCGAGCGCTGAGCCGGAACAACGCTATACGGTCTTTTGCGCCGACGACCGCATCGAGGGTGTCGTTTTGGGATCGCGAACAGATGAAGGTCCGAAACGGCTCCGACGTCTGCCCGTTCCAGAGATATGCGAGCTACAGCAGCGCGTGGAATTCGCCCAGAAGAATTTTGGCGGGCAAGGGGCGGGGTGTAGTTGCTAGGCATTTTGGGGTGCGGCGTTCAGGAAGGCCGATGGTGGGCGATGCAGGGATTGAACCTGCGACCCCACCCGTGTGAAGGGTGTGCTCTCCCGCTGAGCTAATCGCCCGCTCGTTGCCCGAAGGCCAAGCGAGCCGCGATATAAGGGAGGCGGGTGCGGGAAGTCAAGGCGCTGTCCGGCGTTCTGACACGGATCGGTTTTGCTGTGCTTTGCGCCCTGTCTCCGGCCGCCTTCCAGTCAGTTTCCGGCGGCAGCAATCAGCTTTTGCGCCAGATCGAGCGTCAGGGCGTCGAAATGCGAAATCACCGCAGAAGGCTCGAACTCCCGCACATGGCGGTCGGTGTAGCCGAAATCGACCGCCACCACCGGAATGCCGGCGGCTTTCGCCGTGTCGATGTCGGTTTGCGAATCGCCGACCATCAGGGCGCGGTGAGGGTCGCCGCCGGCCAGCTTTATGGTCTCGATCAAATGGCGCGGGTCGGGTTTGCGGAAGGCGAACGTGTCCTGGCCGGCGATCGCCGCGAAATGTTTGGTCAGGCCGAGCGCCTCGATCAGCGCCAGCGAGTTGGCTTCGTATTTGTTGGTGCAGATGGCGAGGATATAGCCGGCCTCCTCGAAGCGCGCGATCGCCTCGACGACACCGGGGTAGGGGCGCGACTTGCCGGGGATGTTGAGCGTGTAGTGGTCGAGGAAAAGTTTCAGCAGCCGGTCGTGCTCCTCGACGGCAAGCGATCGCTGATGGGCGGCGTGCGCCCGCTCGATCATCACCCGGCCGCCGTGACCGACAAAACGCCTGAAGCCGGCTTCGTCGACCGCCGCGATCTCGCTGGCGGCCAGGCTGTGGTTCAGGCTGTCGAGCAGGTCCGGCGCTGTGTCGATCAGCGTACCGTCGAGGTCGAACACGATGATCGGTTGGGTCATGGTCTGTCCTGGGCAGGTGTGCAATGGGCAGGCGATAGCGGCTGCGGCGCGTCGAGGCAAGCGCTGGGCCGGCTCGTTCAGGCGGGGCCTGCTTATCAGGCCGGGCATTCGCAGCGGGCCCGTCCGATATGAAAAAACCCGCTTCGACGGCGGGTTGTTGGCGCAAATCAGCACCATAGGCAAAAATGTAGCATAGCTGCACTCACCCGTCAAGGAAATAATTCCTATACTGAGCATCACCTGGAGAAGCGCCGTCCAGGGCTTTGACCGGACCGGCAAAAATGCTACGAGCCCGGCAGCGAATTTCCGGGGCAATAACCGACATGGATGCAAGGCAGTTGAAGGTCGAAGCCGCGCGGGCAGCACTCGCCCATGTAAGCGACGGCATGCGGCTTGGCATCGGCACCGGCACCACGGCCGAGGAGTTCGTGCGGCTGCTTGCCGAAAAGGTTGCAACCGGCATGACCGTCATCGGCGTACCGACTTCGGAGCGCACCGCGTTGCTCTGCCGCGAGCTTGGCGTGCCGCTGTCGACGCTGGAGGAAACGCCAGAGCTGGATCTCACCGTCGACGGCGCCGACGAAGTCGACCCGGAACTGACCCTGGTCAAGGGCGGCGGCGGCGCGCTGCTGCGCGAGAAGATCGTCGCCGCGGCGTCCCAGCGCATGATCGTCATCGCCGACCGCTCCAAGATGGTCGAGACGCTCGGCCGTTTTCCCCTGCCGATCGAAGTCAATCCGTTCGGCCTGCGCGCCACTGAAATCGCGGTTGCCGCAGCGGCTGAAAAGCTCGGTCTTTCCGGACCGGTCACATTGAGGATGACGGGCGGGCAGGCTTTTGTTACAGACGGCGGCCATTTTATCCTCGATGCATCTTTTGGCCGCATTCCGGATACAAGAGCGCTTTCGAATGCTCTCCACGCCATTCCGGGCGTGGTCGAGCATGGTCTTTTCATCGGGCTGGCTTCAGCGGCCATCATCGCCGGCGGCGACGGTATCCAAACCGTCCATGCCGCCCGAAAACCAGGGAGTTCTACCGATCATGACGTTGCATAACCGGGTTCGCAGCCTTTCCGTCCTTCTGGCGGCCTCGGCCGTTTTCGCCTTCTCGTCGCCGGCGTTTTCGCAGGATGTCACGGAAGCGCACCTGAAGGCCGCCCGCGCGGCGGTCGCTGCGATCCACGCGACCGACCCGTTCGACAACATCCTGCCGCAGGCAGCCGCGGCGCTCGAATCGCAGCTGATCCAGAAGAACCCGGACATGCAGGAACTGATCGGCAAGACGATCAACGAGAAGGCTCTGGCGCTGGCCTCGCGCCGCGCCGACCTCGAGAAGGAAGCAGCACTCGCCTACGCGAAAGTGTTCTCCGAAAAGGAACTGACCGACATCGCCGCCTTCTACAATTCCGATTCGGGCAAGAAGCTGCTCGATAGCGGCCCGACGGTGACCCGCGAATTGGTCAAGGCAGCCGACATCTGGCAGAACGGCCTCGGCCGCGATCTCGCCCAGCAGGTCGGCGAAACGTTGGCCGCAGCCGCCAAGGCAAAGGCGCAGGCAGCACCTGCCGCGCCCGCCGACGGAGCCGCAGCTCCGGCCGATGGCGCAGCGCCCGCCGACGGCGCGGCCCCCGCGGACAACAACTGACCCGCATTTTCAAATGGCCTTGCGGCCTACTGCGAAAGCCCGGCCTGTCCGGGCTTTTCTTTTGCCGTTTTGCGGCCTACCTGTCTGACACATTTCTGAAGCCCGGGAGCCGCGTCATGGCCGGTTACGACTACGATCTTTTCGTCATCGGCGGCGGCTCGGGCGGGGTGAGGGCGGCGCGCGTCGCCGCGGCACTCGGCAAGCGTGTCGGCATCGCCGAGGAATACCGCTATGGCGGCACCTGCGTCATCCGCGGCTGCGTACCGAAAAAGCTCTACGTCTATGCCTCGCAATTTCCCGAGCACTTCGCCGACGCCGCCGGCTATGGCTGGACGGTGCCGGAAGCCAGTTTCGACTGGCAGACGCTGGTCGCCAACAAGGATCGCGAGATCAGCCGGCTGGAGGCGATCTACGTCAGGAACGTCGAGGGCGCCGGCGGCGAGACCTTCCACTCGCGCGCCATGATCGTCGATCCGCATGTCGTGCATCTCCTGGGTGAGGATCGCACCGTCACAGCAGACCAGATTCTGATTGCCACCGGCGGCCGCCCGGCGGCGCATCCGGCGCTGCCCGGCCACGAACATTGCATCTTTTCCAACGAGGCTTTCGACCTCAAGGAATTGCCCAGGGCGATCATGATCGAGGGCGGCGGTTACATCGCCGTCGAGTTCGCCAACATTTTTCACGGTCTCGGCGTCGACACCACGCTGGTCTATCGCGGCAAGGAGATCCTCAGCCGGTTCGACATGGACCTGCGGCGCATGCTGCACGAAACGATGGAAAAGAAGGGGATAAGGATCCTCTGCCATTCCGTGTCCGAATGGATCCGCAAGCGGCCGGACGGCCGGCTCGATGCGCTGGTCAGCGGTGGCGAGGTGCTGACCGTCGACCAGGTGATGCTGGCCATCGGCCGCATTCCCAACACCGAGAATATGGGCCTGGAAGGCATCGGACTGGAGATGACCAAGACCGGCGCCATCGCCGTCGACCAATATTCCCGCACCAATGTCGACAACATCTGGGCAATCGGCGACGTCACCAACCGCGTGCAGTTGACGCCGGTGGCAATCCATGAGGCGATGTGCTTCATCGAAACCGCCTTCAAGGGAAATCCGACCGCTCCCGATCACGAGACGATCGCGACCGCCGTCTTTTCACAGCCCGAGATCGGCACTGTCGGCCTGTCGGAGGACGACGCCGTCAAACGCTTTTCCGACATCGAGATCTACCGCGCCACATTCCGGCCGATGCGGCACACCCTGTCCGGGCGCGACGAGAAGATGCTGATAAAGCTGGTGGTCGATGGCGCGTCGAAGAAAGTGCTTGGCGCCCACATATTGGGGCCGGCCGCCGGCGAGATGGCGCAGCTTCTCGGCATCCCGCTGAAGGCCGGCCTGACCAAGGACGATTTCGACCGTACGATGGCCGTGCATCCGACAGCGGCGGAAGAACTGGTCACCATGTACAAGCCGACCTATCGCGTGAAGGACGGCGAGCGGGTCGATTGACGGCAAATCCTGGTTGAGGAACTCCGCCGCGGCAAGGTCATGCCACGGCGGAGATGGTTGCTACAGAAGCGTGCCGCGCAGGATCACCAGCGCCACCGAGAAATAGATCACCAGCCCGGTGACATCGACCAGCGTGGCAACGAACGGCGCCGATGCGCTGGCCGGGTCGAAGCCGATGCGCTTCAAGGCGAACGGCAGCATCGACCCCGACAGCGAACCGAAGGTGACGATGCCGACCAGTGCAGCACCCACCGTGGTGGCGATCAGCGGCCAGTGCGGGCCATAGTCGTAGAAGCCCATATACTGCCAGAGCGCGATGCGGCAGACGCCGACCACACCGAGCATGGCGCCCAGCACCAGGCCGGTGGGCAGCTCGCGCAGCGCCACCCGCCACCAATCGCCAAGGCCGATCTCGCGCAGCGCCAGCGCGCGGATGACCAGCGAGGTCGCCTGCGAGCCGGAATTGCCGCCGGAGCTCATGATCAGCGGGATGAACAGCGTCAGCACGATCGCCTTCTCCAGCTCGCCCTCATAGCTCTGCATGGCGTTAGCCGTCAGCATCTCCGAGATGAACAGCGCGCACAGCCAGCCGCCGCGTTTCCTGATCATGGCGAGGAAGCTCATCTTCATGTACGGCTCGTCCAGCGCCTCCATGCCGCCGAAACGGTGCACGTCCTCGGTCGTCTCCGCGATCATCGTGTCGATGATGTCGTCGATGGTGACGATGCCGAGGATCTTGCCATGGTCGACGACCGGAACGGCGAGCAGATCGTATTTGGAGATCGTCTGCGCCAGCGTTTCGCGATCGGTCAGCGGGCCGACCGTCACCGGAAGATGATCCGGCGCCACCGTCATGATCGAATCGTCCGGCTCACCGGTGATCAGCCGGCGCAGGCCCGTCGAGCGCACAAGCAGGTGCGTTTGCGGATCGACGATATAGATCGCATAGACGGTCTCGCGCGTCCGCTCCACCTTGCGGATGTAGTCGAGCGTTTGCCCGACGCTCCAGTCCGAGGGCACGCTGACGAACTCCGTCGTCATGATCGATGCGGCACTGCCTTCGGGATAGCCGAGGATGGAGAGCAGCGTTGCGCGCAGCGGCGGCGCAAGTCCGCCGAGCAGCTCGGAACGCGCCGGCTCGTCGAGCTCGCGCAAAATGTCGGCGGCACGGTCGACCGACATGGCGGTGAGCAGCTTGCCCGCCTTGGCGCGCGGCAGCGCCTCCATGAGTTCCGACGCGCCGTCGAGTTCCGGCTGATCGAAGATCTCGACCAGACGTTCGAACGTCACTTCACAGAGCAGTTCCGTCGCGGTCTCTCGAGGCTCCCTGTTCAGGGCCTCGACAATGTCGGCGACGTGATCGTTGGCTAGGATACGGGCAATCGCGACGGCCTCGTCGCTTGCCACCGTGATAAATTCGTTCATGGCTCACTCCTTGCCGTCCGGCAGGACATGAACCATGTGAGGTCACGTCAGGGCGGACGGCTGTTGCGTTCGACTGTGACTGTCGCCAGGCATGGCGCGGTGACCTTTCCGCTTGCGGGTTCGCATTTTTACTATCTGCAAGCGGGCGCAACATAGGAGCGCGCCTTGCCGTGTCAATCGCGGTGAGGAGGGAAAATGCCGACGAGCGGCCGAGATCGCGAGACTGTGATCACCGGCCGCCGTTCGACCAGGCAGACCGGGGTGGAATAACCGTTATTTCTGCTTCAGCCGGCGCGAGAAGCGCAGCCACTTGTCTTCGACCGGCCTTGGGACCGGCCTTTGCTGCACGAGAATGGTGGTGAGTTCGGCGGGCAGGGTCGGAACCAGCGGCTTCTTGGTGGCGACGCCGTCGGCGATCGCGACGATGCTGTGATAGAATTCGCTGCCCGTCATCGATCTCGGCGCCACCGCCTCGTGCATGACGGAGATCACCGTGACATCGGGGCAGTTGTCCTTGATGGCCTGGTGGAAGGCGACCTTGCCATCGGGGTCGAGCGCGCCGGTCGCCTCGTCGAGGAACAGCAATCCCGGCTGCTGCAGCACGATGCGAGCCACCACCAGCTTCTGTTTCTGGCCGCCCGACAGAACCTGGTCCCAGCTTTTGCCTTCGCGGCTTTCGTCGGCCATGTGCTCGATGAAGTCGCCGAGCCCCGCCTTGTGCAGCGCCGACGCCACCTGCGCATCGCCATGGTCGTGCTCGGAGCCGGGCAGGCAGACCAGTTGCTTCAGCGACACAGGCTGCAGCTTGACCTCCTGGGCGGCATAGAAACTCTTGACGCCCTCTGGGAAGACGATGGTGCCGCGGCCATAGGGCCACAGGCCGTTGATCGCCTTGATCAGCGAGGTCTTGCCGCAACCGGACTCGCCTTTCAGGAAAGTCCATTCGCCGCGCCGGAAGCGCAGATTGGCGGCGCTGAGAAAGGGCGTCGCGTCCTCGCCCTGATGCGCCAGTTCGAGCTTCTGGATGGTCAGGCCGAAAACCGGGTTCTGGCTGGCATAGTGGAAGTCGGAGCGGCCGGTCTGGCTGTAGAATTCCTGCGGATGCTGGACATTCTCGATCGCATTGGCCAGCTCGGTGACACGCTGGCTGTTGGCGCGCAACGTGGCGATGGCGGGCATGACGTGGATGAACCACGAACACTGGCCGATCAGCGAATTGACCAGTTCGGAGCCGGTTATGTAGCCCTTGAGGTCGAGACCGTTGTGGATGAACGGCACCAGGCCCGGTCCGTAGGCGACAATGCGGGCACCGATGAAATTGTAGATCAGCTCGAACGACATGTAGACGGTGTTAACGATGTTCAGCCGCGTCCAGGTGCCGTCGATGTCGACATAAAGCCGGCCATGCATGGTCCTTTGCACGCCTTCGCCCTGAGACGCCGCGACATGGAAGGAGCGGCGCAGGAATGTCGTCAGCTCGCCGCGATAGCTGCCCTCGGCCTGCTGCATCCTGACGTTGAGGCGCTCGAGCAGGCCGCCGAGCTTGACCGCGATCCAAGTGTTCAGCGGCACGTAGGTGGCGACGGCCAGGAAGGCGAGGATGGCGCTGCCATAGCTGCCGAGGAATTCCAGCCCCTTCACCTCGACGGAGTTTTCGAGCAGCTTCTGCCCGACGAAATAGAGCGATGTGGCAACGCCAAGCACGCCCATGGCGAGCCCGATGGCGCCACCGGTCATGTCCTTGATGGATTCCTGGACGCGCTGGTCGATGTTGTCGGGGGCCGGTGCGCCGCTGCCGGTCGACGCGTGCTGGGCATGGAAATGCGTATGATTGCCGTCCAGCAGCGCTTCATTGAAGCGGCTGTCCAGCCAACCGCGCCATTTGCGGTGCAACGTCGCCGAGACAAGGTTGCGGATGCCGGTGAAGCCAGCGTCCTTGAGTACGACCAGCAGCACGAGGACGCCGGCATTGACCAAAAGCGAGCGAAGCGGCGTGGTGTTGGCGGCGTCATGGAAGAAGGCGATGGAATTGACCAGTTCGCCCGAGGCTTCAGCGAACCAGACACCGGCCTTGCTGGACAACGCCGTGAGCAGCGCGATCACCAGCGTCAGCGTCCAGGCTTCCTTCCAGCGGTCGGAAACCCAGTAGGCCCGCATCAGGCCCCAGAAGCTGCGCATCGACGACACCGGCGTCAGAAGCGATCGCCCTGCGGCATCGCGAGGTGTTTTTTCCGGTACTGACTCTTGCGATGGTCTACCGACCCGAATCACTATCCCGCCCAAACCTTTTTTCTTTTGTTACGGATGGTAACACCAATTGATCATTTTCCATTAATTTAAAACCGGGCCGACCGGATTGCCCCGACAGCCGTTGCCGTGAGGCAACAGATTACATGCTGAAATATAGCGACAACGGTCGACAAAAATCCGGATATTGCTTTTAATTTCATGTGCTTGATATATCGAGGCGTGGCGTTGGCGCGGCTTCCCCTAGGGAAGGCTTTCACACGGTTTCGTGAACTCGAAACCGTATCGAGCGACCGGTTTTCTTACTGTGGACGGCTCAAAGAGCTCGAAAATCTGCGGCTCGTGACACGCCAGGATTGCCGTGGTCGTCCCTGCCGGGGGCAGGAATTGACGGGAGAATCGATCGAGCGGCGCGTTCCGTCTTGTCGGGTCAGACAAGCGACTGCGTTTGACAATTCATCCGCTTGGAATTGAACCTTGCCCGGCATCGGCGACACTCATGCATGTCCGGTTCTTCAACAAGGAAGCTCCCAATGCTTGCACGCGCGGCCGCAATCCTGTCCCTCTTTGCCTTTGTACCTTTGGCGCATGCCGGCGAGCAAAGCATTCCGGCCAGCGCCGAGGGCCAGATCGAGTTCAACACGCCGTCCGGCAACATCGGCTGCATCTACACGCCCAAAGGCGGCACCGGCACCTATGAGCCGAGGGATGGCGGCCCGGAACTGAGCTGCTCGCGCGTCGAGCCGAGCTACCTTACGATTATCCTGGGTCCGAAGGGGCCAGCAACGCTGATCAAGAACCCAGGCGAGCAGGGCTGCTGCAGCGATGTCGATAAGCTTGGCTACGGCAACAGCTGGAGCGCCGGGCCGTTCTCGTGCCAGTCGTCAACCAAGGGACTGACCTGCACGGCCACGAACGGCCATGGATTTTTCATCAGCAAGGCCAAGGCGACGGCGAAGTAACGTCTGCCGCTGTCGCGGAGAGGAGAGGCCGGCCGGCCTCAGCCGGCCTTGTCCAGTTCGCCGCGCGCCTTGGCGGCCGCCACCTGGCGAATGGCATCGGCCAGCGTATCGGCATCCTGCGCGCCCATGACGGCGTATTTGTCCTCGAGCAGGAAGCACGGCACGCCAGAAATGCCCATGCGCGACGCGGTGGCGATCTCGGTGCGCACCGCCTCGACATCGGCCTCGGTCGGCAAAAGCGAGGCGACCACGGACGCATCCATGCCGGCCTCGCGCGCCGCCTCGACCAGCACGGCATGATCGCCAATGTTGGCGCCTTCCTCGAAATTCAGCTGGAACAGCCGCCGTACAAGCCTGTTCTGAATGGCTTCGCCGGCGGCCCCTGCCCAGCGGATCAGCCGGTGCGCATCCAGCGTATTCGGCGCCACTTTGATGGCGTCGAAGGCAAAGGAAATGTCTTCCGCTTCGCCCAGCGGCTCGATGCGGTCGTGAATCTCGCGGATACGCTCGTCGCTGCCGAATTTTGCCAGCATGTATTCGCGCCGGTCCTTGCCTTCAGGCGGAATGGTCGGATCGAGCTGGAACGGCCGCCAGCGGACATGCACGTCGACATCGCCGACGGCGGCGATTGCCCTGTCGAGCCGCTTCTGGCCGATGAAGCACCAGGGGCAGACGACATCGGACACCACATCGACGGTGATGGCGTTCAATTCGCTCATCTCGATCTCCTGATCCCTCAGTTGGGTTTGCGCCACCATGTTGGCAGTTGATACCCGAATATGGGCGTCTTTTGCGGATGTTCCAGGTAGTTCCAGTAGGCGATCCATTGCTGCGTGTTGTACTGCATCGGCACCATGTAGTTGCCGGAGATCAGCAGCCGGTCGAGAACGCGAACGGCGGCAACATAATCCTCCTTGGAACGGGCGCGCAGCATCGCCTCGATTGCCGCGTCCACAGCCGGGTCGGCGACGCCGGCGAGATTGAACGAGCCTTCCGTCCGGGCGGCAGTCGAACTCCAGCGCCCGCTCTGCTCGATGCCGGGTGACAACGAATTGTTGAAGCCGCTCGATCCGACCAAGACCTCGAAATCGAAGCGCTGCTTGCGCGACTGGATCTGATCGCCGTCGAGGCTGCGAATGGTGAGATTGATGCCGATCTTCTCCAGCGTGCGCTGATAGATGCCGGCAAGGCGCTCCTCGTCCTGCGAAGCGGTCAGGATCTCAAAGCCGAAGGGTTTGCCTTCGGGATCGAGCATCGTTCCATTCTGCACGTGGTAGCCGACACTTTTCAAAAGATCGAAAGCTGCCTTCAAGACGCGCCGATCCTGGCCCGATCCGTCGGTCACCGGCGGCCGCCATGTGCCGTCCATGACATCGGCCGGCACGCGGCCGGGGTAGGGCGCCAGAAGCGCTTTCTCCCTGTCGTCGGCCGGATGGCCGAGCGCGGAAAGCTCGGAATTCTGCCAGTAACTCATCGTGCGCGTGTATTTGCCGCCGAACAGGTTCTTGTTGGCCCATTCGAAGTCGTAGAGCATGCCGAGCGCGCGCCGCACGACCGGGTTGGCGAATTTCGGCAACCGCGTGTTGAACAGGAAACCGGTCACCACCGGCGGAATGCCGGTGTCGAAGGTTTCGGCGATCACGTCGCCCTTGTGGAAGGCCGGAAAATCGAGATCGCGCTCGCGCTTCACCGGATCGCTGTCGTCATCGATGGCGCAGAGGCCTTTCTTGAACGCTTCGAGCTTGGCGTTGGCGTTGAGGAAATACTCGATGGTGATCTGGTCGTAATTGTCGAAACCGCGCTTGGCGGGGACATCCTTGCCCCAATAGTCCGGGTTGCGCTTGAAGACGATGCGCTGGCCTGGCTGCACCTGCGCGATCGTATACGGACCGCTGCCGATCACCGGCTTGAGCGTCGTCCTGTCGAAAGTCTCCTTGTCGAAGGCGTGCTTCGGGATGATCGGGGTCAGCGCGATGATCAGCGGGAATTCGCGATCGGCCTTGTCGTTGAAGGTGAAGCGCACGCTGTGGTCGCCGGTCTTTTCGAGCTTGGCGACCCTGGCCATGCGGTCGCTGTAAGGCGGGCGGCCTTTGTCGGTGTAGACATCATAACTGAACAGCACGTCCTCCGGCATCACCGGCTGACCGTCCGACCATTTGGCCCTCGGATTGAGATGGAACTCGATGCTCTTGCGCTCCGGATCCATGTCGGCGCTGTCGGCCAACAAACCGTAGAGCGTGAAAGCCTCGTCGGCATTGCGCTGCATCAACGGCTCGAAGACCAGATTGCCGAAGATCGTATCCATCATGCCGCGCGCCGTGGTGCGCAGGCTCTTGAGGATGAAAGGGTTGAGATTGTCGAAGCTGCCGACGACGCAATAGGTGATCGAGCCACCCTTCGGCGCGTCGGGATTGACGTAGTTGAAATGCGTATAGTCGGGCGGCAGCGCCGGCTCGCCCTGCATGGCGATGGCGTGCTTCGGCTCCGAGGCGGCCGGCTGATGCGAAAGGGCGAGAAACGATATCGCGGTGATCAGCCAAACAAGAACGCGGCCCATGACCGTCTCCTTACTGGGCGGCTTGATGATTCGGACTGCACCCTAGCATGGCGCCACCGCGCTCCGGCCAGATACATCAGCCCAAATCGCACGGCCCAAATCGCACGGCCAAGAATCGCAGGCGCCGGGCTGGATTCGGCCTCGCTTGCAGTGTAACACGCCCTCCGAAGTCATTCTGTTGCCTCATTTCGGCAACAGGTAGCTGGACCACACGGCACGAAGAAGCCGGTCCCGGGATCATTTGAGAGGAAGTGCACGACATGACGAGCCTGAACAGCAACGCGTACCGCCTGTCGGTCATGGCCGCTGGCGTGGTCGGCTTTCTCGGCGCAGGGCTTCCCGCCGCTTCCGCACAGCAGCAGCAGCAGATTCCGCAAGGCTGGTTCAAGGCCTGCACCAAGCAGGAAGACGTCGACATCTGCAACGTCCAGAACATCACCACTGCCGGCAATGGCCAGCTGGTCACCGGCGTCAGCCTGATCGAGCTCAAGGGCAAGGTGAACCGCAAGGTGTTCCAGGTGACGGTTCCGACCGGCCGTCTGGTGCCTCCCGGCATCGGCCTGCAGATCGACACCGGCAAGGCGCAGAAGCTCGACTATGTGATCTGCTTCCCGGATCGTTGCGTGGCCGAAGTGCCGCTGACCGATCAGCTCGTCGCGGCATTCAAGAAAGGCCAGGCGATCACGCTGACTTCCGTCAATTTCCAGAACCAGCCCAATCCGATCAAGATCGCCCTGCAGGGCTTCAGCGGCGCCTATGACGGCCCGGCGCTGCAGCAGTCGGACATCGAGGACAGGCAGAAGAAGCTTCAGGACTTCGTCGCCAAGAACAACCAGGATTTCGCCAAGAAGCTCAAGGAAGAGCAGGACAAGGCGAAGACCGCCAACTGATCGGCCGATATCGCCGAGCCAACAAAAAAGCGGGGTTCATGCCCCGCTTTTTTTGTGATTGTCTTCCAGTAGGCTAATGCGTGGACTGCCGTTTCGGCTGGTAGCCGCCGTCCGGCCTCTTGTCGAACATCTCTTTGATCTGCGGATGCCGGACCGGCTCACCCGACTGATCCTCAAGCAGATTCTGCTCGGAGACGTAGGCGATGTATTCGGTCTCCGAATTCTCGGCGAGCAGATGATAGAAAGGCTGATCCTTGCGCGGCCGCACGTCGGCGGGGATGGCTTCGTACCATTCGTCGGTGTTGGCGAATTGCGGATCGACATCGAAAATGATGCCCCTGAATGGAAACAGCCGGTGGCGAACCACCTGTCCGATTGCGAATTTGGCTGTTTTCATCGTACTCACCACTGAATTCCTTGAGCTTATTTGGCGCAGACCGCGCATCAATTCAATCCCGAGGCGCTTGACGCCCTATTAAGCAACGGGCTAGCCCGGCGCCAGGGTTTCGGACCAGCATAAAAATGTCTGACGTCATCGGTCTTGTTCTTCCGTTCTTCGGCTTGATTTTTGTCGGGTTTCTGGTGGCGCGCATCACCAGGCAGCCGCTGGAGGCGCTCGGCTGGATGAACACGTTCATCGTCTATGTCGCGCTGCCGGCACTTTTCTTCCAACTGCTTGCCAAGACGCCGTTCGAAGACCTGACGGAATGGCGCTTCATCTTCGGCTCGGTCGTCTCGACCTTCATGATATTTTCCTTGATGTTCATGGGGTCGGTCCTGACCTCGCGCGGCGAGATAGCGCAATCGACAATCAAGGCGCTCGCGGCCGCCTATGGCAATATCGGCTATATGGGACCGGGCCTGGCATTGCTGGCCTTCGGCGAGGAGGCGGCTGTGCCGGTCGCCTTGATCTTCTGTTTCGAGAACATCATGCATTTCGCCATCGCGCCCATGATGATGGCGCTGTCGGGCGACGAGAAGACCACTCCTCTCCGGCTTGCGCTGGGTGTGGTGCGCAAGATCGTGCTGCACCCGTTCATCATCGCAACCGCCCTGGGTGTCGGCGCCGCCTATATCGGCTTTCGACCGCCCGTGCCGGTGGAGCGATTTCTAGAATATCTTTCCCGTGCGGCCGCACCTTGCGCGCTGTTTGCCATGGGCGTCACGCTGGCGCTCAGGCCACTCAATCGCGTCCCGCATGAGATGGTTCCGATCGCGGCGCTGAAGTTGATCCTGCACCCGTTGCTCTGTTATGTCGTGCTGAGCTGGATCGGCAATTTCTCTGAGACATGGGTCTTCTCGGCGGTGCTTCTGGCCGCATTGCCGACCGCCACGAACGTCTTCGTCATCGCCCAGCAGTATGGCGTCTGGGTACAGCGAGCGTCGGCCAGTGTGCTGATCACAACCTGCCTGTCGGTCGTGACCGTTACCGGGCTGCTCTACCTGATCCGGCACAATATCCTAGCGCCGGACCTGTTTCCCTAACCCGCCGGCAAGCGCGGCAAAACCGCTGCCGGGACGAAGCCCCTCGCGCATGAAAAAAGCCCGAAGCGGCGCGAAGCCTCCGAGCACGCCGAGCCCGGCAACGCGGGCCATCTGCGCCGGCAGCATGTCGGAAAGCAGCGACATGTTGAGCAGGTTGACCGCGCTGCTGCGCGCCAGAATGTCGGGGCGGCGCTTGAAATCGTAGGCTGCAAGCGCCTTGGCTGCGCCCGGATCGGATCGATTTTCACAAGCGATTCCAATTAGATCGTCGACGTCTCTGATGCCGAGGTTGAGGCCTTGCGCACCGATCGGCGGAAACACATGGGCGGCTTCGCCGACCAGCGCCACCCGATCCCTTGCGAAACGCAGCGGCGTCACCGCCGATAGCGGGTAGATCTGCCGGCCCGGCTCGACAGCCACCCGGCCCAGCATCGACTGCATCTGCTGTTCGACCCGCTGAGAAAGTGTCGCATCGTCCAGCGCGGCGAGCTCGGTCGCGGTCTCGGGCTTGACCACCCAGACCAGGCTGGAGCGATTGCCGGGCAGCGGGACCTGCGTGAACGGACCGGTCTCGGTGTGGAATTCCGTCGAGGTGAAGGCGTGGTCGCCGCTATGGCCGAAATTGAGGACGAGAGCTGCCTGCGGGTAGGACCGGGCCGAGGTCGAGATGCCGGCCGCCTGGCGCGCCGGTGACAAGCGTCCGTCAGCGGCGACCGCCAGCGATGCGTCAACCGAGCTGCCGTCGGCGAGGCCGGCACGAACATGCTCGGCATCGAGATGCCAGTTCGCCACCATCGACCTCAGCCAGTCGATGCCGGCGTGCGCGGCAACGGCGCTGGCGAGTGCCGGGGTGAGGACGCTGTTGGGAAGGTTCAGCCCGAATTCATCCTCGTCGATCTCGCTGGCGCGGAAGGTGACGACCGGGCTGCGGATCAGCCGGCTGGTGGCGTCGACGATGCGCATCACCTTCAAAGGCGCCGCCTTGGATATGACGGCTTCGAGCACGCCGAGCCGGTCGAGCACTTTCAAGGCAGGGTTCATCAGGGCCGTTGTGCGACCATCGGGGGCGGTGGCCTCCGGCCCGACCAGTGTCACCAGGAAACCTTCGGCGGCAAAACCCAGTGCCGCGATCAGCCCTGCCGGCCCCGTGCCGGCAACCAGTATCCGCGCAGTTTGCTGATGCTCCAAGATCGGCTTCCGGCTTGCAATGCGAGGCGGTCCACCCGACCTGCCGTTCGATCAGCATATAGGTCAGATCATGCCGCTTGATCAACGCGGCGATTCGGCCCATTCGGATGTCATGACCGGCCAGCAGGACGACTTCAGCCATCTCGACCGCGCCGGCCGCGCCATGGCCGGCATCGCGCGCAATCCCCGGGTCACGGTAAACGTCGTTGTCGGCGCTTGCATCCTGCTTGCATGGCTGTCTCTTGCGGCGATGGCAATCCGCGGGGCTGAAACAGGGATTGCGGGCGTCGGCGCCCCTGGCGACACGATCCTTCGCAGCCTGCCGCAACTGCCGCTGCCCTATTTCCTGGAACGGTTCTTTGTGCTGTGCCTCTCACCGGTGCCTTTGGACGCAGGTCTCGGCTTGCGGGCCGGCGCGCTCGTTTCGATGTGGTTCCTGATGGCGATCGCGACGATGCTGCCTTCGGCGGCGCCGATGATACGCACCTATTGCGAGATCGCTGACACGGCACGCATCAAGGGCGAACCGGTCGTTCACCCGCTGCTGCTGGTCGCCGGCTATCTCAGCGTCTGGCTCGCCGCTTCAATTGCGTTCGCGGCGCTGACCTTGGCCGTCCATGCATTCGCTTCGTCAGCCGGGATGCTCGATCCGGTCATCGGCATTGCCGGTGCGCTCGCTCTGCTGATTGCCGGCCTCTACCAGTTCAGCGGCCTGAAGGAAGCTTGCCTTAAGAAATGCAAGAACCCGTTCTCGATCCTTTTCGCGAGCTGGAGCGCAAGGCCCCTTAACATCTTTCGGCTCGGTGTCGCGCAAGGTCTGTGGTGTCTGGGCTGCTGCTGGGCCTTGATGCTGGTGATGTTCGCCGTTGGCGTCATGAACGTTTTCTGGATGGCGTTGATCAGCCTGTTCACCCTGATCGAAAAACAAACGGCCAGCAGGGTTCCAACCCGGCTGGCCGGTGCGATACTGCTTGTCTGGGCAGCCGCGCTGCTAGTAGTCTCGCTGTGAGTGGGGGAAAATCGATGGCAGACCAGAGCTGGGCGATGAAGGGAGAGCTCGTACTCTCCTGCAATTGCACGGTTTTTTGCCCTTGCGTGCTCTCGCTTGGCAATCATCCGCCGACCGAAGGCTATTGCCAGACATGGGCCGGGTTTCGCATCGATGCCGGCCATTTCGGTGAGGTCGATCTGTCCGGGCTCAATCTTGGGCTGATCATGGAAATCCCAGGCTATATGAGCCGCGGCAACTGGACCGCGGGCCTGTTCATCGACAGCCGCGCCTCTGTCTATGCGGTCAAGGCGCTGACAAAGATCTTCACGGGCAAGGCAGGTGGAACCACATCGCTGCTCTCAATCCTCGTCGGCAAATTCCTCGGTGTCGAGCAGGTGCCGATCACCTATGAGACGCGTGACAAAACGCGTATCTTCCAGATACCCAGGATTATCGACGGAGCGGTCACACCCATCCAAGGCAAGGACCGTGACAAGGATACGGTGATCAGCAATTCGGAATACTGGATCGCGCCCGAGATCATCGTGGCCAGGTCCGACAAGAGCAAGATGCGGGCTTTTGGCCGCAATTGGAATTTCGCCGGCCGTTCGGCCGAAATCTGCAAGCTGGATTGGCGGGGCCCGTGAGCAAGAACACAACGGCCAGGAATTTGGCAGCACGAAAAGCCGCCAAAAAGATCACGGACCGGATTCCGCGCCCGAAGAAGAAGGTCACCTGGCCGCAGGCGAGGGCGTTCTCCGTCCACCTTTTGACCGCCTCGGGGTCGTTCCTGGCCTTCCTGTCGCTCGTGGCGGCAAGTGAAGAGCGCTGGACCGCAATGTTCTGGTGGCTCGGGCTGGCCCTGTTCGTCGACGGCATCGATGGGCCGATCGCCAGAAAACTCGAGGTCAAGGAGATCCTGCCGACATGGTCGGGCGAACTGCTCGACAACATCATCGACTACGTGACCTACGTGCTGATCCCGGCCTTCGCGCTCTATCAGCGCGGCTTCATGGGCGAGGGCCTGTCATTCCTGTCGGCGGCGATCATCGTCGTTTCCAGCGCCATCTACTATGCCGACACCGGCATGAAGACGAAGGAGAATTTCTTCAAGGGATTCCCGGTGGTCTGGAACATGGTGGTGTTCACCCTGTTCGTCATCGAGCCCGGACAATGGGTTTCGTTCGCGGTGGTGGTGGTGGCCGGCGTCCTGACTTTCGTGCCGATCAACTTCATCCACCCGGTGCGGGTGGTGCGGCTGCGGCGCATCAACCTTGGGATGACCCTGTTGTGGTGCGCTTTCGGCGCGCTTGCCCTGGCCCAAGCGGCACTCGCCGCCTTCTACGATCAGATCGGCGTGCTGGGCGAGCAGGTCAGCACCTTCACCAAGATCGGCATCACCATCACCGGGCTTTATCTTGCCTGCATCGGTGGCATCATGCAGTTCTTTCCCAATCTCGGTGCCAAAAAGGCCTGATCGGCCACTCCCACAGGGAGCCTGGCCCCACAAGCCTAGCCCACAGGAAGCCTAGCAATGTCCAAAGCGATCCGCATTCATGCCAATGGCGGCCCGGAAGTTCTGACCTATGAGGACGCTGATCCCGGCCAGCCTGGATCCGGGCAGATCCTGGTCCGGCACACCGCGATCGGCCTTAATTTCATCGATGTCTACCATCGCTCCGGTCTCTATCCGCCACCCGGCGGCTTCCCGCTCGTGCCAGGCAGCGAAGCCGCCGGCGTGGTGCTGGAGGTCGGCCATGGCGTCGACTGGCTGAATCCGGGCGATCGCATCGCCTATGCCGTGACGACGGGGGCTTACGCGCAAGAACGCGTCATCGATGCCAGCCGCGTGGTCAAGGTTCCGGATGGCATCAGCGACGAACAGGCCGCAGCGATGATGCTGAAGGGCATGACCGCGGAATATCTGCTGCGGCGGACGTTCAAGGTGAAAGCCGGCGACACGATCCTGTTCCATGCCGCGGCAGGCGGCGTCGGCCTGATCCTCGGCCAATGGGCAAAACATCTCGGCGCCACCGTCATCGGCACCGCCAGCTCGTCCGACAAGATCGAGCTCGCCAGGGCGCATGGTTTCGATCACGTCATCAACTACAAGGAACAGGATTTCGTCGCCGGCGTCGCCGCCATCACCGGCGGCAAGAAATGCGATGTCGTCTACGATTCGGTCGGCAACGACACGTTTCCGGCTTCGCTCGACTGCCTGCGGCCGCTTGGCATGTTCGTCAGCTTTGGCCAGTCCTCGGGACCTATACCGCCGTTCAGCATGTCGTTGCTGGCACAGAAGGGCTCGTTGTTCGCAACAAGGCCGACACTGTTCGTCTACAACGCAAAACGCGAGGACCTCGACGCTTCTGCTGCCGCCCTGTTCGAGGTCGTGCTCAGTGGCGCGGTCGAGATCAAGATCAACCAGCGCTACGCGCTGAAGGACGCCGGCAAGGCGCATTCCGACCTCGAGGGCCGCAGGACCACAGGGACGACCATTCTCATCCCTTAGTTCGTTCTGCCTTGCTATCCCTTGAATTTCCGCTGAAATTCTTGAAGCTCTTTCAAGACGTGTGCCGCTTTCCGATGAGAGCCGGCCGCGCCTACCATGCCTGCGGGAACACAGAACATGTCTGGCTAACCAGATGGGAGGCACTGTGAGTGCAAATCAGGACGGCACGAACCTGCTTGAGGTGCGTGGCCTCACCAAGATATTCGGCACGCTGACGGCGTGCGATCATATCGATCTCGACATCGCCAGGGGTGAGATCCACGCCTTACTCGGCGAAAACGGCGCCGGCAAGTCGACGCTGGTCAAGATGCTTTTCGGCTCGCTGGAGCCCAATGCCGGCGAGATCTTCTGGAACGGTCAGGCCGTCAGGATTTCCAGCCCGGGCGTCGCGAAAAAGCTCGGCATCGGCATGGTGTTCCAGCATTTTTCGCTGTTCGAGGCGCTGACCGCGGCCGAAAACATCGCGCTGTCGCTGGACGACGGCTCACCGATCAGCAGCATCGCTGCGAAGGCGAGGGCGCTTTCCTTCAGCTATGGCCTGCCGCTCGACCCTGAATCGCTGGTCGGCGACCTGTCGGTGGGCGAGCGCCAGCGCATCGAAATCATCCGCTGCCTGCTGCAGACGCCGCAGCTCATCATCCTGGACGAACCGACCTCGGTGTTGACGCCGCAGGAAGCCGACAAGCTGTTCGAGACGCTGGAGCGCCTGCGCTCGGAAGGCAAATCCATCCTCTACATCTCGCACCGGCTCGAAGAGGTCAAACGCATCTGCGACCGCGCCACCGTGCTGCGCCACGGCAAGGTGGTCGGCCATTGCAATCCGCGTGAGGAAACAGCCTCTTCGCTGGCGCGAATGATGGTCGGCAACGAGGTGCAGGCCGTGGTGCGCGCGCCGGTCGAGGGCATCGACAAGGCGCAGCCGCTGCTCGAAATCCGCAACCTCAGCCGCAAACCGGCAACGCCGTTCTCGATCCCGCTCAAGGGCATCAACCTGAACGTCCGCGCCGGGGAGGTGATCGGCATCGCCGGCGTCGCCGGCAATGGTCAGGGCGAGTTCTTCGAATCCGTTTCGGGCGAAGTGCTGCAGCAGGATGCCGCCTCGGTGCGCATTCGCGGCAAGGATTCGGGAAGCCTCACCATCACCGGACGGCGCCTGCTGGGCGCTGCCTTCGTGCCGGAGGAGCGCCTCGGCCACGGTGCCGCACCGCGCATGAAGCTTTCCGAAAACCTGCTGCTGTCGCGCCATGCCACCGACGGCAAGGCGTTCGTCGGTTCCGGCGGAATGGTCAAGAGCGCCGCCATCCAGGCCGCGTCCCAACGCATCATCGAGGCGATGGACGTGCGCAAGAGCGCGCCGGATCCGGAGGCCGCGGCTCTTTCGGGCGGCAATCTGCAGAAATTCATCGTCGGCCGCGAACTCGACCGTCGGCCAAGCGTCATGGTGGTGAACCAGCCGACCTGGGGCGTCGATGCGGGCGCTGCCGCCCACATCCGCCAGGCCTTGATCGAGTTGTCGCGCAGCGGATCGGCGGTGCTGGTGATCAGCCAGGATCTCGACGAGCTGTTCGAGATCTCGGATGCGATCGCCGTCATGCACAATGGCGAGTTGTCGAAGCCGATGCCGATCGCCGAGGCGACCTTCGAGAAGGTCGGCTTGCTGATGGGTGGCGCCGAACCCGGTCACGCCGAACACACGTTGGAGACGGCATGATGCGCCTCGAACTCGTCAAACGTCCGCAGCGTTCCATGCTGTTTTCGGCCCTGTCGCCGTTCATCGCCTTCGCGCTGACCATCATTGCCGGGGCCGTCATGTTCGCGCTGCTCGGCGTCAATCCGCTGACTGCGTTCAACATCTATTTCATCGAGCCGATCAGCCAAATCTGGCAGTTGCATGAGCTGGCGATCAAGGCCGCGCCGCTCATCCTGATCGCCGTCGGCCTGTCGGTTTGCTACAAGGCCAACATCTGGAACATCGGCGCCGAAGGCCAGTTCATCCTCGGCGGCATCGTTGGCTCGATGCTTCCAGTACTGTTTCCGCAGTTCGAAGGCCCGCTGGTGCTGCCGTTGATGCTGTTGCTCGGCATGGTCGGAGGTGCGGCCTATGCGGCGATCCCGGCTCTGCTCAAGACGCGCTTCGGCACCAACGAGATCCTGACCAGCCTGATGCTGGTCTATGTCGCGCAACTTTTCCTTGACTGGCTTGTGCGCGGACCGTGGCGCGATCCGCAGGGCCATGGCTTCCCGCAGACCATCCAGTTCAACGATTCGGCCGTGTTGCCGGAACTGATGCCGGATGCCGGACGGGCAAACTGGGGTTTTGTCTTCGCGCTGGTCGCCGCGGTGCTGGTCTGGATCCTGATGAGCCGCATGCTGAAAGGTTTCGAGGTGCGCGTGCTGGGCTCGAGCCCGCGGGCAGGACGCTTCGCCGGCTTCGGCCTCAACCGGATGGTGTTCTTTGCCTTCCTGCTGTCGGGCGCGCTGGCGGGACTTGCCGGGATCTCGGAGGTCTCGGGCGCCATCGGCCAGCTGCAGCCCGTCATTTCGCCCGGCTACGGCTTCACCGCCATCATCGTGGCGTTCCTCGGCCGTCTCAACCCGCTTGGCATCGTTGCCGCCGGACTGGTGCTGGCACTGACCTATCTCGGCGGCGAAGCAGTGCAGAGCGCGCTCGGCATCTCCGACAAGGTGGCGCGGGTGTTCCAGGGTATGCTTTTGTTCTTCGTGCTCGGCTGCGACACGCTCATCCACTACCGCATACGCCTGGTCGGCCTGGCGCTGACCAAACCGGAAGGCGTGGCCAAACTCGAAGCCGCACCGAAGCTGAAGGAAGCCCGTTGATGGACATCACCGTAAACATCCTTCTGACCATCGCCACCGCGGCAACGCCGCTGCTGATCGCGGCAATCGGTGAGCTGGTGGTCGAGCGCTCCGGCGTACTCAATCTCGGCGTCGAAGGCATGATGATCATGGGCGCGGTCGGCGGCTTCGGCGCAACCTATCTCACCGGATCGCCCTGGATCGGCCTTTTGGCGGCCATTGCCATGGGCGCGGTGTTCTCGCTGCTGTTTGCCGTCATGACGCTGTCGCTGGCCACCAATCAGGTGGCGACCGGCCTGTCGCTGACGCTGCTCGGCCTTGGCCTGTCCGGCATGATGGGCACCAGCTTCGTCGGCCAGCCCGGCGAAAGGCTGCCCAACCTCGACATTCCCGGCTTGACGGAAATCCCTGTGGTCGGCAGGCTGCTGTTTGGCCAGGATCCGATCTTCTACATTTCGATCGCGCTGACCGCCGCCGTCATGTGGTTCCTGTTCAAGACCCGCACCGGGCTGACGCTGCGTTCGATCGGCGACAGCCACACCTCGGCGCATGCGCTTGGCATCAAGGTCATCCGCTACCGATACCTCGCGGTCATCTTCGGCGGCGCCTGTGCCGGTCTCGCCGGCGGCCATCTCTCGCTGGTCTACACGCCGCAATGGGTGGAGAACATGAGCGCCGGCCGCGGCTGGATCGCGCTGGCGCTGGTGGTGTTCGCCTCCTGGCGGCCATGGCGGGTGCTGGCCGGCGCCTACATCTTCGGCGCGGTGTGGATCGGCCAGCTTCATGCACAGGCTTTTGGCATTCCAGTGCCCTCACAGTTCCTTTCTTCGCTGCCCTATCTGGCAACCGTCGTGGTTCTCGTTCTAATCTCGCGCAACAAGCGTCTGACGATGATGAACACGCCGGCTTCCTTGGGGCAGCCATTCGTTCCGGATCGTTGACAACAAAAACAAACGGGAAGCTCCAAGGCTAACTCAGAGAGGTAACACGATGAAAAAACTGCTTATTGCCCTGATGACCACGACCGCCGCCATGTCGCTGGCAGCGACGGCCGAGGCCGCGGACAAGCTGAAGGCCTGCTGGGTCTACACCGGCCCGATCGGCGATTTTGGCTATTCCTACCAGCACGACCAGGGCCGTCTCGAAGTGGAGAAGGCGCTCGGCGACAAGGTCGAAACCGCCTATCTTGAAAACGTCTCGGAAGGCCCCGACGCCGACCGCGCTTTCGAGCGCCTGGCACGCGAAGGCTGCAAGATCATTTTCGGCACCTCCTTCGGCTTCATGGACCCGGAAGTGAAGGTCGCCAAGAAATTCCCGAAGGTGATGTTCGAGCACGCCACCGGCTACAAGACATCTGACAATCTCGGCATCTACAATGCGCGTTTCTATGAAGGCCGTTATGTGCTCGGCCAGATCGCCGCCAAGGAATCGAAGGCAGGCGTTGCCGGCTACATCGTTTCCTTCCCGATCCCGGAAGTGGTGATGGGCATCAACTCCTTCATGCTCGGCGCGCAGTCGATCAACCCGAACTTCAAGGCCAAGATCGTCTGGGTGAATTCCTGGTTCGATCCGGGCAAGGAAGCCGACGCCGCCAAGGCGCTGTTCGACCAGGGTGCCGACATTATCGTCCAGCACACCGATTCGACCGCTGCCCTGCAGGTGGCCGAGGAGCGCAAGCTGCACGGCTTCGGCCAGTCCTCCGACATGATCAAGTTCGCGCCGAACGCGCAGCTGACCTCGCTTACCGACGAATGGGGTCCCTATTACATCAGCCGGGTCCAGGCAGCCCTCGACGGCACCTGGAAGCCGGACAATGTCTGGCTTGGCATCAAGGACGGCGCGGTCAAGCTCGCCCCCTACACCAACATGCCCGACGACGTGAAGGCGATGGCGGAGGCCACCGAGAAGAAGATCGCCGGCGGCTGGAACCCCTTCACCGGGCCGATCGCCAAGCAGGACGGCACGCCGTGGCTGAAGGATGGCGAAGTCGCCGATGACGGCACGCTGCTCGGCATGAATTTTTATGTGAAGGGTGTCGACGACAAGCTGCCGCAGTAGGCAGCACAAGAGATCGAAATGAGGAGGGCGCCGCGAGGCGCCCTTTTTCATTCGGCGGGCTGCGCTCCGGCTGAGACGCGACGAAACCGTGCCAGGCCAGCATCGACCGCGCGGCCGAGCCAAATCCTCAGCAACCGCTGTGCGGGTCGTTCGCAGGCGCGCCAGATTGCCCACGAAACGAAAAGCATAAGTGCGCCGCAGCCAAAGGCGGCAAACCATTTGCCGATAAGGGGCGTTGCCGCATTGATGACGAGATAGCCGATGTCCTGGTGCAGCAAATAGAGCGGATAGGTCAGCCCGCCCAGCGCCAGGGTGAGCCCCGATGCCCTGATACGGCCGCGCAGCAGCACCGCACCGATCAAGGCCGCGTGCATGACGACGTTGGCGATGACGAGATTGGCCGACGAAACGGCAATGCCGTAGTGGCCAAGCATCCAGTGCTGCGTCACCGACAGCGTGCCGCAGGAGATCAGGAACGCGGCGGCAAGCAGCAGCATTGCAGGCAGTGAACGGCCATGCGCATGCAGGTGGTGGACCAGCACGCCGGCGGCGAAGAACGGTCCAAACTCGGTGATGAACAGCAGCCTGGCGGCGCCGCTGCCGATGAAGAACTCGTTCAAGGCCGAGATCGCCAGCCAGATCAAGATCAGCTCCAGCTTGCGTCTCTGAAACAGCCCGGTGAGCAGCGCCAGCGTCACCCAGCCGTAGAACACCAGCTCAAGAACGATCGACCAGTAGACGCCGTCCATGAAGGGCTGGCCGAACGCCGGCGCGAACATCGACAGATTGGCGGCATACTGAACGAAAGAGGCCGAAAGCAGCGGCGACCCGGCAAGGAAGACAATCGCGAAGGTGATCGTCATGCAGAGCAGGAAGCCCGGATAGAGGCGAACGAACCGCGCGACCGCAAACTGGTCCCAACTGCGGTTTTCCGCCGACCAGGCAATGACGAAACCGCTGATCAGGAAGAACAGATTGACGCCGAGATAGCCGTAGAGGGCGAACGGTGCCGCAAGCGGATAACCCTCAGCCAGAATGCCCTCGGCAGCCGCGCCGCGAAAGAAATAGTGGAAGAACACGACAGCCATCGCCGCGACCAGCCTGAGCAGGTCCAGCGTCGCAATGTAATTTTGTTCCGCAGGTCTGGTGTTCATCCGCATTTCCCGCATCTACGGTCGGCAAACCATAGAGCGGATCGCAGCTGAGCGGGTTAAGAGGCCTAGATTATCGCCAGATGTAGTAAATTTACGCGGAACGAGGCGTCAGACCGCCGAACCATAGAGGTCATAGGCGTCGGCACGGTCGATCTTGACGGTGACGATATCGCCTTGGCGCAGCGGACGACGCGACTGGATGTGCACCGAGCCATCGATCTCGGGCGCGTCGTATTTGGTGCGGCCCTTTGCCGATGTGCCATGCGCCTCGTCGATCAGCACCGGGAGGCGCTTGCCGACTTTTCTGGCCAGCTGTGTCGCCGAAATCTTCTGCTGACGCTGCATGAAGCGGTGCCAGCGCGCCTCCTTGATTTCCTGCGGGACCTGTTCGAGACCGAGATCGTTGGAGCGGGCGCCGCGGACCGGCTCGTATTTGAAGCAGCCGGCGCGGTCGATCTTGGCTTCATCGAGCCAGTCGAGCAGCATCTCGAAATCGTCATCCGTCTCGCCGGGGAAGCCGACGATGAAGGTCGAGCGGATGGCCAGATCCGGACAGACCTCGCGCCAGCCGCGAATGCGCTCGAGCGTCTTTTCGCCATGCGCGGGCCGGCGCATGTTTTTCAGCACCCGCGGCGAGGCATGCTGGAACGGGATATCCAGGTAGGGGAGGATCTTGCCCTCCGCCATCAGCGGGATGACGTCGGCGACATGCGGGTAGGGGTAGACATAGTGCATGCGCACCCAGATGCCGAGCTTGCCCAGTTCCTCCGAAAGATCGAGGAATTTTGCGCGCACTTCACGGTCGCCGAACGTCGACGTCTGGTACTTGATGTCGATGCCGTAGGCGCTGGTGTCCTGCGAGATGACCAGAAGTTCCTTGACGCCAGCCTTGGCCAGTTTCTCAGCCTCACGCAGCACATCTGCCGCCGGCCGCGAGACGAGGTCGCCACGCAGTGCGGGAATGATGCAGAAGGTGCAGCGGTTGTTGCAGCCTTCGGAAATCTTGAGATAGGCGTAGTGACGCGGCGTCAGCTTGACACCCTGCGGCGGCAGGAGATCGATATAGGGATCGTGCGACGGCGGTGCGGCCTCATGCACCGCGGCCATCACGCTCTCATAGGCCTGCGGCCCGGTGATCGCCAGCACATTGGGGTGCTTTTCGCGAATGACGTCCGGCTCGGCGCCCAGACAACCGGTGACGATCACTCGGCCGTTTTCCGAAAGCGCGGAACCGATGGCGTTGAGCGACTCGTCGCGGGCGGAATCGAGAAAACCGCAGGTGTTGACGACGACGAGGTCGGCGCCGTCATGCTTGCGTGCGATTTCGTAACCTTCGGCGCGCAGGCGCGTGATGATGCGCTCCGAATCCACGAGGGCCTTCGGGCATCCAAGACTGACAAAACTCACGCGGGGAGCGGACATAGAGGGTTTCCGGGCTTTTCAGGATTGCCGGCGCAGTACCACACTTATTGCGGCATTGGTATGGGCAGGCCCGCGATGCGGCAAAACGCACGGCGGTCTTGCTTCGACGGAGTGAAGACGCGGATGTCCGCCAGCTTCAGCCGACCACGTTGTTCACATGTGGCCAGACCTCCACCGCGCCACGATAGACCATATCCAGCGCGACATAGAGTATGATCAGCAGGCCGACATAGGCGATCCAGCGGTGGCGATGCAGCAGCTTGGCAATGAAGGTCGCAGCCAGCCCCATGAGCGCGATCGACAGCACAAGGCCGATGACCAGCACCGGAAAATGATCACGCGCCGCTCCAGCCACCGCCAGCACGTTGTCGAGCGACATCGACACATCGGCGACGACAATCTGCAAGGCAGCCTGGCCAAGGGTCTTGCGCTTCGACTTGCCGGCGACTGCCTGGTCACTGTTGAGGTCCGAATTCGACAGCGCCTCGGTCGCTTCCAGCTCATCGGCATGTGACGTGCGCAGCTCGCGGTACATTTTCCAGCAGACCCACAGCAGCAGGATGCCGCCGGCCAGCAGCAGGCCGACGATCGCCAGCAGCTTGACGGTAATTGCGGCAAAACCGATGCGCAGCACCGTTGCCGCAATCACGCCGATGAGGATCGCCTTCTTGCGTTGGTCAGCCGGCAGGCCGGCAGCGGCAAGGCCGATGACGATCGCATTGTCGCCGGCCAGCACGAGGTCGATGGCGATGACCTGGAGCAGGGCGGTCAGGCTGGCAGCGCTGAAAAAAATGTCCATCGACCGGAAGCCCTTGCTGATTTTGCCGAGTGTTCGTCGATTACCCAGAGGCCCTAACTTGGTGGTCCCTTGGCGTCAAGGGATCACGCGTGGCGCCATCACCGAAGCATCGTTACGTCAAGCCAGATCCAATGCTCGCGGCACTCGCCGACAGCCAGGCAAAACCATGGCCGATCGCAAATCAATCGTAGAGATTATACTTTGCCCAGTCGGCTTCCGGAATCTCGTCGCCGATCCGGTAGCGGAGTTGCAAGACTTCCATATGGTCCGGCCCGGTCTGGCACTTGAATTTCAGCCTATACCACTGCCCCTTGCTGCGAAACGCAGCACCCGGGCTCTTGATGGCATCCGCGCCCATCTCGGGCGTGGCAAAGGCGTAGGCGACGACGCGATCGGCTTTGAACTTGCGATCGTCATGGGTGATGCGGTCGAGCACTTCGGCGTCGCAACGCTGTTCAAGGCGAGTTTGGGGATCGAGTTTCATCAGTCCGGCGCGCAATGCATTGTCCATTGCGCTGGCTGGAAAACTCAGTGTCACTGACGCCAAGGCGGTCATGCAGAGCTTCTTCATGGGCGGGACAAGCAACATATTTTGTCGGAGAAATCAACCGAGCGGACCGCCTCGGACGCTGCGGGAATCTTCAATCATATGGCTGCTGCGTTCAAAATTGCGTGTCGGGATTCGTCGTGCGATGCCTGCGGCCAACGGACCAAAGAGGCACGGCCGGCATCGGTAAGATCGTACAGGCCGCGGTCGACGCGCGCGAACCAGCCATAGACATTGTGCTGCAGGATCTTGGGCGCGATCGGCGTCACCGCCTTCAGATCTCGCGGCCGCCTGGGGCCATCCACCATGGCGGCAGCGCAGGCGAGGGCGCTTTGGCGATAGGCGGTCATGATCGGATTGCGCGATCCTCCTCCGGCAACGGGATCGCCGCGACGGCGCTGGTGCTCATCGACCAGGCGGGAGCGCCGGCGGGCATTTTTGCGCGGCGCCAGCGCGATCGGGCTGAGAAGCACCTCGACCCGGTCCGTCGCGGTCACGCCAAGCAAGCCGAAGCCAAGCCGGCGGCAGAGATTGCGGAACCTGGCATCGCTTTCGCGTCCCTTGCCGCGAGCCGACATGCGCGCGGCCAGCCACACCTCGTCGCAGGCCGCCGCACGATCGACACCTTGCAGCACCAGTTCGAGATTGAACTGCAGCTTCAACTCGCAGATGACGACAACCGGCGGCTCCCCCTCGCGCAACGCAACAACATCGCAGCCGTCGATCTCGCCTTTGACGACAAAGTCGAGGCTTTCGAGGAACCGCTTCACCGGCGCATAGAGTGAGGTCTCGTTCATGGCGCAAGGTTTAGCCGATTCGAGGCGAAAAGCCTTCCGGTGGTTCGGCGTCCTGCGGCTCGAAAGGGGACCGGTGTGGATACCGCAACGCCGGGCCAGCCGTCAGGCTTCGGCGTTCGGCACCGCCCGGTTCGGCAGCTTCCTGCGGCGCAGGAGCGGATAGCCGATCTGGCCGAAATAGGTGGAAGGGATCGGATCGTCGACGCCGTACTTCTCCGGCACCTTGTCACCGGTGGGATTGTAGGTGCCGAACAGCACGTCGAGGAAAGGCAACTGCCCGGCGAAGTTCTTGTCATAGGCTTCGCGCTGGTTGGCATGGTGCCAGCGATGGAACTGCGGGCTGGCGATCAGCCACTTCAAGGGGCCGAACGGAGTCCGCACGTTTGAATGCACAAGCAGCGTATGTCCAAGGTAGAGAGTCGAAAAGACGGCGATCGACGCTTCCGAGAAGCCGAGGAAAAAGATCGGCGTCAGCGATATTGCCTTTGTGACGATGGCGTCGACGGGATGATTGTGGAAGGCCCCGAGCCAGTCGAGTTCTTCAATGCCGTGGTGAACGGCATGGAACTTCCAAAGCGCCGGGATTTTGTGAAAGGCCCGATGTGTCCAGTAGACGCCGACATCGGTGATCACGATGATTTCGGCAACCTGCAGCCAGACGGGCTGGCCGCTGACGGCATGCGTTATCGCTTGCGGGACCAGGAGTGCAGCGGCACCGAGCGCGCCTGCCGCCATCATGACGATGGCCAGCTTTATGATGAAGCCGTTGAACAGCAGATAAATCAGATCGACAGCGAAGCCCTTGCGAAAGATCTTCTGCGGCCGCTCGGCAAACAGATGTTCAAACGGAATGAAGATCAGGGCGCAGATCAGAAGTGCCTTGATGCCAAAGATATCCATCGATTCGCCTCAGCGCGCAGTCCGCGCCTCTGAGAGGAACCACATCTCCCTTTCCAAAGGCTAAAGGCTCTACCTTTTGCGCAAGTGGCGGCGGCAAACGCGGATTGTGAATGGAACGCGGGCGGACGAGGAGACGCGAATGCGGGCTCGTCCTGCGGCGTGTGGCCCATCCCCCAACTAGAACCTGACCGCGAGATTGGCTTTCACGCTCTGGTCTGCGGCGCGACTGCCGAATTGTCCCCCATAGGTGAGGCCGAGCGTGGCATTGTGTGCGATGGCGATGTCGAACCCGACATCGAGTATCAGCCCGTCCTTGGCGATCGGCACGCCCGCGACGGTGAATGATGCGCCGCCGGCGAATGCGAAGCGCGACAGCGGTACGGTCTCGCCGAAGGCATGGCGCCAGCCGAGCGTGCCGCGAACCGTCGCCGCCATCTCGCCGACGGTGAACTCGCCTGAGGCATGTAGGCCGAGCGTGGTGAAGGTCGCATCGGTGATTGCCGAAGCGCTTGTCAGCGTCGCCGCGCCGCCTGTCTCGGTGAAGCCGTCAGTCCGGAGGTTCACATAGGCGAGATTGGCGAAGGGCTCAAAGCCTAAATTTCCAGCATGGATACCATAGCCCAGTTCGCCGAACACCTGCGCCGTTCCGGCGCGATAATCTGCCTTGAGGCTGTCATTGAAACCGGGGAAAGTGACGGAGCGGCTCGTCGCGATGTCGTGCCAAGTATAGGATGTACCGGTGCGCAAGCCGAGCGTGCCGCCCCCAACATCCCAAGTGGTGCCGCCATAGAGGCCGAGATGATAGTTGTCGCTCGAGCCCGACGAGGCGCGGTCTTTCACATCGAGGTTGGTGCGGCTGTATCCCGCCATGATACCCAATCGCCAGGTGTCGAAAATGGCGGCGTCACCGCCAGCCAGGAAACCGCCAGTCGAGCGGTCAACGCGGGCAGCATTGCCGTCGCTGCCAGTATGGCCCCATGAACCAAAGCCCTGACTCCAGAGGGCGAAGCGATCGGTGTCCGACGCCACTGCAGCGGTCGTATTGGGATCGAGCGAGACATAGGCGCCCGCAGCACCGCCATAGGTCTGATCGGCGTAGGCCATGACCGGAGCGGCCGATGCACCGACGATACCGAAAGCGGCCCGGATGCGGTTCGTCGCCGCGTCGCGCAGAAGACGGCTATCTTCGATGAGGGAAGTCTGCGCCGAGGGATACACCTCGCCCGAGAGCTGGTCGAAGGCATCACGTGCCTGCACGTCGGTCGCGAGGTTGAGGATGACGTTGTACAGGGATCCGGATGTCGGCAGGCTCTCGAGCCCCCCAGCGGTTGCGATCTGATTGCGGGTCAAGGCTGCGTCGGTGAAGTTGCGGTATTTCAGGATGTCGAGATAGGCGTTGTTGGTGTCATAGGTATCGACAAGCCTGAGGAAGGCGGTGTTGACAACTCCAGTCAAGGCAGCGAACTGCCCGGTCAGCCCGGCATCGGCGGTCAACACCGTATAGCGGGTGCCCGGCACCGCAATGCCGCCCGCGGCGTTCACGGTCAGCGTCGCGCCAGTGATCGTCGCGGTGCCGGAGGTGCTGAACCTGTCGGCCTGGCCGGCCGTGTTGATATCGATCGCCATGATGCTGCCAGTCGCGAAAGCGGCATTGCCGCCGGTTTGCCGGATCACATCGCCGGCGCCAGCGTCGGCCATTGTCAAGGTGCCTTGATTGGTGAACTGAAACAGATTGGTCCATTGCGTCGTCTCCGCGACGCCGGCGGAGTTTCCACCGACGGCGGTCCCGTCGTTGACCAGCCTGCTGGCGCCACCGCCGAAATCACTGGTTCCACCGGCGCCGTTCCAGTTCCCGTCGTTGGCGAACAGTGTCGCGCCGCCGGCAAACTGCGCTGTACCGACGATCGAACCGGCGTTTGTGAGCGCCATCGTCGCGGCATTGGTCTCGATCGCCGCATCGCTGGACAATCCGGAAAGACTACGGATCGCGCCCGACGAGGCGACGTTGATGGCGCCCGTCCCACCAGTCAAAGTCAGGCCACGCGTCGCGCCCGTCACCGTGCCGGCGACTTGCACATCCACTACGCCGTTGCCCGTCGCGACGATGCCCTCGGCCGACGTTCCGGTCACCGCGCCATTGGCGATCACCGTGATCGCGCCCGTGCCAAGATTGGTTGCCTGGATACCTGTCGTACCCGAGACATTGCCATTCGTCGTCACATTGATCGTGCCAGCGCCCACCGGATTGTCCTGGAGCGCGAAGATCGCCGTAGCCGCAGTTGCGTTCACAGCACCCGTTATCACCGCGACATTGCCGGCCGAGCTTTCAGCGTCGATACCTCGACCAGTCGTCGCGGTGATCGGACCAACCGCCTTCACGGTCACCGAACCTGTACCGACAGTCCCTGCGACAATCCCGCTGCTCGCGTCGATCGCGCCGTTCGCCGTGACATCGACGTTGCCGTTTCCCGAGGAAAGGCCAGCGAAGATACCGGCGCCGCCCGCCTTCACGTCGCCGTTCGCCACGATCGTCACATTGGCCGTCGCCGACAGCGTCTCAACGTCGATGCCGATCCTGCCGGCAGCCAGCGCCGTCACCGCGCCCGTCGTGACGCCGATGTTGCCGCCCGTCGCCGTGTCGCGCACCACGATGCCGCCGCCACTCGTCGAGCTGCTGGCGCCGGATATATCGACCGTGACCGTGCCCGAACCATTGTTCTGAATGTTCACCGCATCGTCGCTGCCGCCGACGAAGCCGCCCGCGCCCGTCACCGAGAGATTACCCGTGCCGCCGCCGCCACCAATCAAGGTCAGGCCGGAACGCGCGCCCATCACCGTGCCGGCGACCTGCACGTCCACCGCGCCACCACCGTTCGCGACGATGCCGTCAAAGGATGTGCCGGTCACCTCACCATTGGCGATCACGCTGATCATGCCCGTGCCGGAGTTACCTGCGAGGATGCCTCCAGTGCCCGAGACATTGCCGTTGGTCGTCACATCGATTGTGCCTGTGCCTGTGCCGGTCCCTATTGCATAGACCGCCTGACCGCCCGTCGAGGTCACCGCACCCGTTGTTATCGAGACATCGCCCCGGCCCTGAGCGAAGACGCCAAGGCCCGACGCCATTGTCGCGGTGACCGGTCCCATCGCCTTCACCGTCGTCGAGCCGTTGCCCAAGTTCTGCGCGATAATGCCGTTGCCTGCGTCGATGGCGCCGTTCGCCGTGATACCGATGTTGCCAGTTCCTGTGGAGGAAACTCGACCCAAGATACCGGTATTGCCCGCCTTCACGTCGCCATTCGCCACGATCGTCACATTGGCCGTCGCCGACAGCGTCTCAACGTCGATGCCGATCCTGCCGGCAGCCAGCGCCGTCACCGCGCCCGTCGTGACGGCGATGTTGCCGCCTGTTGCTGTGTCGCCCACCACGATGCCTGAGCCCGCCGTCGAGTTGCTGGCGCCCGAGATATCGACCGTGACCGTGCCCGAACCATTGTTCTGAATGTTCGCCGCATCGCCGCTGCCGCCGACGAAGCCGCCGGTGCCGGTCACCGAGATGTTGCCCGTGCCGCCGCCACCACCAATCAAGGTTAGGCCGGAACGCGCGCCCATCACCGTGCCGGCGACCTGCACGTCCACCGCGCCACCACCGTTCGCGACGATGCCGTCAAAGGATGTGCCGGTCACCTCACCATTGGCGATCACGCTGATCATGCCCGTGCCGGAGTTACCTGCGAGGATGCCTCCAGTGCCCGAGACATTGCCGTTGGTCGTCACATCGATTGTGCCTGTGCCTGTGCCGGTCCCTATTGCATAGACCGCCTGACCGCCCGTCGAGGTCACCGCACCCGTTGTTATCGAGACATCGCCCCGGCCCTGAGCGAAGACGCCAAGGCCCGACGCCATTGTCGCGGCGACCGGTCCCATCGCCTTCACCGTCGTCGAGCCGTTGCCCAAGTTCTGCGCGATAATGCCGTTGCCTGCGTCGATGGCGCCGTTCGCCGTGATATCGATGTTGCCAGTTCCTGTGGAGGAAACTCGACCCAAGATACCGGTATTGCCCGCCTTCATGTCGCCATTCGCCACGATCGTGAGATTGCCTGCCGTCGAAGACGACTGGACGTCGATACCGAACATGCCAGCAGCCAGCGCCGTCACCGCGCCCGTGGTGACATCGATGGAGCCACTCGCCGCCGTGTTACGCACCACAATGCCTGAGCCGGCAGCCGCCGTGATATCGCCGGTGGCATCGACATCGATCGAGCCCAGGCCATTCTGCTTTATTGCGAAGGCATCGCCACTGCCGTTATTGGTGATCGCGCCGCTGCCTGTGTACGTGATCAGGTTGGAGGCGGCATCGATATTGAGTGCCGCGGTCCCGCCGGCTGTTGGCGTGTTGCCCGCATCGACACTGATCGTGCCGTTGTTGACGACCATGACGGCGCCATTGCCGGTATTCTCGATCGCGAGGCCAAATCCGCTGACCGTCGCCCCGGCATCGATCGCGAGGTGGGCCGTAAACGGTGAAGCAAATGAATAGCTCCGGTCGCTGGGCGGAGAGGTCGGATGGGTCGTATTGGTCGTGGAGGTGGTGCCGCACTGCACATCAGTTCCCAGAGTGACCGTACATGCCGCCTGCGCCTGCGGGGAAAAGAAAACAGCCGAGCCGGCGAAACCGGCCATGCCGATTGCGAAACTCAGTGCTGACCGGCTGGCCTGCGAGAGGAGTTGCGCGCGCAAGGAAACGAGTGGGTAGGCTTTGTCTGCCGAAAAACCGTAGAGTCTCATGATAGGCCTGCCCCATCGTCCAATAAATGCAATCTGCCGTCATCAGAACAGCCCAAGCAAAGCAATGCTTCGAGCAAATCAGTGCTTCAGATTCGCAATAACGGATGATGGGTGGGCGATATATATATCAAATGCCATAGACCGGCCAAAGAGTGGCGCACTGTCGCTGGCTCGCCACAGTCGCAACGCCCTGCACTCGAAGAACCTTAATGTGCTATTGCAGCTTGTTAGGGCAGAAGACGAAATGCATTCAGCAGCGCAATGAGCTGACTCTGCCTCTGCGTATCTGTCTTGCGAAAAATCTTGTCCAGATGAACGCGTGCGGTGCCGTAGGCCATGTTTTCCCTGATCGCTATTTCCTTCAAGGACAATCCGCTTGCGAGCGCGAGCGCGACGGAAGCTTCTTTCCCTGTCAGCCCAAAGGTTTTTCGCAGTTGATCGGCTAAGCTCGTCGACAGGGCCAAACGTGATTCGCGCGCCAGCACCACCGCGCAAGGTCCAGCCGACAGGCCGAACGTCTCGCCGTCGGGCAACAATCCAATCGACAATACCAGTTGGTCGCCGCGCTCCGACCGCAAGATCAAATCGGCAGCCGAAATGGGAAACTCGCTCTCGTCCACCCGGCAGACTCGTGCGACCGCACGTTGCAGTATTTGGGTTTGCGTGGAATCGGAGGTGGCCAGATGGCCACCGTTCGCCGTCAGCAGAGTGATCGGCTGTACCAAAAGTCTTTGCGCGGCGTCATTCATGTCAAGGATGCGCAGGCGCGGATCGACGACAAAGCCGGCGAAGGGCAGGTGGCCGAGCAGCGATTGGAGCACAGGTCGCGCCTCGAAATGTCGGCCCAAACCCGCAGCGCGCTGCAGATGAGGCGTGATCAGGGCGAGCATCGCGCGATCATCGGCGTCGAACGCCGGCTGCCCTCGGCCTCGCTGCACGTCGAAAAACCAGTAGTTCTTTTCCGACGCGCGCAGATTGCAGAACATGCCGTCATACATGTCCTGCGGCATCATCCATTCGTTCCACACGGAGGTGCGTTCAATACGGTGCCGCCCAATCAACTGGGTGTCGCTAAAAACCCGGCCAAGCGGCGCGGCCACACGCGGCGCAAAGAGTTCGTTGGTCGCGAAATGGTCAAGGAAAATCCTGTCCCAATAGGGGTCGCGGCTCGGTGAGACGCAAAAGCTATCCTCGACATTGGCCCAGTCGATGCCCGAGAAACAGGCTCTGGAGCCATGAAACATGGCTTGCAACTGAAGGACCACGTCAAGCCAAATCGATTGATCGTAGGCGGCCTCATATATGCGACCGATCACTACCGACAGGCGCTCGTGAGAGATCGAATATCCCATAAGCCTTGCGAAATATACAACCAGAATGAAGTGTTAGCATACCTCTGATTGCGGTCGATGCAAGGGATAGAACGTCGAATGAGCAGGGGGGTTACCAGTGCTGACGCCCAAGGTCAGGAGAAAACAGACATGATGTTTGACGCTTCGCCCTTACGTCCACGGAGGCGGAAATCGGCGTACTCAGTTCTGTATGCTCTGTATGCCCTTCTCGATCGAATGGCGGAGGAAGTGGGATTCGAACCCACGGTGAGCTTGCACCCACGCCGGTTTTCAAGACCGGTGCCTTAAACCGCTCGGCCATTCCTCCATCGTGGTTTTTCAACCATTTGGGCAGCGCGGGGCCAACTCGTTTGGCCTGTGGCACCGGATTGGCACCGAAGGCGCTCCCGGCTGGTTCACGCCTCATTCCTGTAAAGCGGCATTGAGGGCTGCGTCAACCACCACTGTGTCGGTTCCTGCCGTCCTGGCAGGCTCTGAGTTTGTCGGAATCGAGCACCGGAACTCGCTATCCCATTGGTGCATGATGAAGAAGGAGCCCGCCGACTGGCGATGTACAGGTTTGCGCGCGAACACAAAAAGCCTGACGCTGGAGGGCTTTCGTGCAGGCCCAACCGAGGGCGCGACCTACCGACCAAGCCATCCTCGGAATTGGGCGGAGGGAATCCCTACGGGTCAGCCTCTTGGGACAGCTGCGGTATCCCGCAGAATTTAACTTTCGCCAAGGGAACAGCTACTGGTGAGGAAGGCCGAAGCTGCAAATCGGCTCCGGCCTGTACGGTCCTCAGTCTTTGCAATTTTCGTCCGCCTTTGCCGCCGCGGCCTTATCACCGTGCTGCTGCGCCTCGATGTCCTGCTGCGAGGTTGCAAGGTTTTTGTCGCCGCCGCCTTCAGCGCCCGCCAATGGCATCGTGGTGCCATCCTTGGCGGCTGGCTTGTTCGCGTTGCCCATGGCCTTCGGAGTCTCTAAAGGCGCGTGGGTTCCATCTTTCGAAATACCGGCGGTCTGTCCGGCATCGGTCCCGGTGTTCGAAGCTGACTTGTCCGGACATGCGGCGATCGCAGACCCGGCAGAAAGCGACATCGCGATCGCGACCATCAATGAAGTCATTTTCATCATGCTCGTCCTTCTGTTCGAGTGCCCTGCGGATGAAACTAGCGGCGCATTTCTTTGTTCCGGCGGTCGGTCCGCTGCCCGACAAAGCCCGGTCAACCGGCAGACACGGCGGGCAGGAGCGAAGCCAGGCTTTCTGTGGCAGAGGGCATCACATCTCTCGCGTGGAAGCACGAAAACCGTTACTTTTCAGAGAGCTCTTACGGTGGAGACGCCACAATCTTGCCCGGTTGCGGCCACAATCGGTTAATACCGTGATAAGCAATTCCTGCGCACAAAGGATCGGGGTTTTAAGCGTCGTTGGTATTGTCGGGTGAGTGTTTTGGCTCCTCTGGTGGTTGAACGTGACGCCTTGAGTTGAGACTGAAGGGGACATCAGGAAAATGCAGGCTGTGACGCCACCGCGTCTTCGTCGCGCTGCTACCGTCGCGTTGTTCGCCGTGTCGGCCGCCTTGCTGGCTGCCTGCGCGTCGCAGCCTGAGCCGAAAGCGATGGTCAACAAGAAGACCCGCTCCAAGGAATATTTCGCCGAATCCGAATATGGCGTGAAGGCAAGCCCGCGTGTGATCTCCCGGAACGGGCGCATCCAACGTGGCGGCGGCAGGGATCAGCTTGGCAAACCCTATCAGGTCCGCGGCAAGTGGTATTACCCGAAGGAAGACAAGCGTTACGCCAAGGTCGGCCTCGCCTCCTGGTATGGCGACGCCTTCCATGGCCGGCTTACCGCCAATGGCGAAGTCTATGACATGACCCATCTGACGGCGGCGCACCCGACCATGCCGCTGCCAAGCTATGCCCGCGTCACCAATCTCAAGACCGGCAGTTCGGTCATCGTTCGCGTCAACGATCGCGGCCCATATCACGAAGGCCGCATCATCGACGTATCGGAGCGCGCTGCCCAGATGCTTGACTATGCCAACACCGGCACCGCTCAGGTAAAGGTCGAATATGTCGGCCGCGCGCCGCTCGACGGCGATGACGACCAGTATCTGATGGCCTCCTATCATCCCGGCAACAGGGCGCCAGACCCGTCGGATGGACTGCCGACCGGCGTCATGGTCGCCATGAACGGGCCGTCGCCAAGCCTGCCTGCCGGCACTGCTGCCGTGCCGTTTCCGGGCCAGTTGACCGATTCCGGTTCTGTCCAGCCGATCATGTCGACGCAGTCGTCGGCCTATGGCGATCTGGCGCTTCCGGATTTCGGCCCGATCGTGCCGGAGCGTCCGCAGATCAATCTGCCGCCGCAATCGCCGTTTGCCGTGGCCTCGCTGTCCTATGCCGACGAGCGGGTCGAACGCGCCTCAAATGCCTTCGCCGCGATGGGTGGCGACGGCATGTCGCCGGCCGATGTGCTCCAATCATGGAAACGGCAGCCGCCAACGGCCGGTCCGTCCACTGACTACGTCGCGGCTGGTTCGTTCGAGGATGCAGCGGAGGCCAAGCGTGTTGCCGCTCAGCTTGCCGCATACGGAAAGATCGAGATCCAGCGTTCGGAACTCGATGGCGAGGATTGGTATTCGGTCAATCTCTATCCCGATGGCCACCGCAATCTCGATGATTTGCTGCAGGCTGCCTGGTCGCATGGCGCGCCCGATGCACTGGCTGTGCGCAACTGAGCGCAAGCCTGGTGGGATTTCCGCTGCGCGGTTGATCCGCCGCGCAAAAAGCCTGATACTTTTCGCGGGCTTGCCGGCGGTGCCGGCCAACGGGTCGAACATCATGCAATTTCGCTTGCTCCCGCCTCTCGCCGGGCTTCTGGTTTTTGGCTTGCTGCTGTTTTTCCAGGCTCCGGCCGGTGCACAGCTGTTCGAGACCAAGGCCGCGCAGGCCTTCATGATCGATGCCGAGACCGGGACGGTGCTGTTTTCCAAGGAGGCCGACAAGCCGATACCGCCGGCCTCGATGGCCAAGCTGATGACCATGGAAGTGGTTTTCAACGCCATCAAATCCGGCCGCCTAAAGCTCGACGATACGTTCGTGGTCAGCGAGAACGCCTGGCGCAAGGGTGGCGCGCCTTCGGGAACATCGACGATGTTCGCCAAGCTCAAGTCGTCGATCCGGCTCGAAGACCTGATTCAGGGCGTGACCGTGCAGGCGGCCAATGACGGCTGCATCGTCATCGCCGAAGGCATGTCGGGATCCGAAGACAATTTTGCCGCGCAGATGACCGAACGCGCCCGCCAGATCGGCCTCAAGACGTCGACTTTCGTCAATTCGACCGGCCTGCCGGCGGATGGCCAGCAGACGACCGTGCGCGAGCTGGCGCAGCTCGCCCTGCACCTGTGGCGCGATTATCCGGATTTCTATCGCTATTATGCCCAAAAGGATTTCACCTGGAACAAGATCTCACAGAGGAACCGCAATCCGCTGCTGGCGATGGACATCGGCGCCGACGGCCTGGCAGTCGGGGCGAGCGAGGCAGCCGGTTTCGGCATCGTCGGTTCGCTCAGCCACAATGGCACCCGCGTGATCGCGGCGATGAGCGGGCTGGCCTCGGACAAGGAGCGCGCCGAGGAAGCGCGAAAGCTGCTCGACTGGGGTGTCCGCTCCTTCGAGAAGACTGAAATTTTCGCCAGGGACGAGGTGGTTGGAGAAGCCCAGGTTTTCGGCGGCGCCAAATCCGGGGTGACGCTGAAGGCAAAGGGACCGATCGACATCTTCCTGCCGATCACCAACCGCGACAAGCTGACGGCCAGGATCGTCTATGACGGCCCGGTTGCAGCACCGGTGGAGGAGGGGCAGCCGGTGGGTGCGCTGCGCGTCTGGATCGGCGATACGCTGAGCCAGGAGACGCCGCTTTTCGCTGCCGAATCGATCGGCGTCGGCACGCTGCCGCAGCGCGCGCTCGATGCCGTCAAGGAACTGGCGATCGGCTGGCTGCGCTAACGCATGTCGCTCAAAACCAGCCATGGTTTTGGGGAACGGCATGCATAAGGGCAAAAAATTGACGGCATGGACGTTTGACCCAACGCGGACTATCTAGAGCGCTACAATCCCATTCAGCCATGGACAAGAAGGCCTCTCGGTTGGCACGCGGTTTTTTCATCACCTTCGAAGGCGGCGAGGGGGCAGGCAAGTCGACGCAGATCGAGCGGCTGGCCAGGAAGATGCGCGCCAAGAAATACGATGTCCTGCTTACCCGTGAACCGGGCGGCTCGCCGGGCGCCGAAGCCGTCAGGCATGTGCTGCTTTCAGGCGCGGCCGAACCGTTCGGACCGAAGATGGAAGCGCTGCTTTTCGCCGCCGCGCGGTCCGATCATGTCGAGCAGGTGATCCGGCCGGCGGTCGAGCGTGGCTCCATCGTGCTTTGCGACCGCTTCCTCGATTCCTCACGCGTCTATCAGGGCGTCACCGGCGGCATCGATCCGGCGTTCATGGATGCGCTGGAACAGGTCGCCATCAACGGCATGATGCCGGACATGACGCTGATCTTCGACATCGACCCAGCGGAAGGCCTGAGGCGCGCAACGCTGCGGCGCGGCGCCGAGGCAGTCGCCGACCGTTTCGAAAAGGAGACGCTGGCGATCCACCAGGCCCGCCGCGAGGCGTTTCTGGCGATCGCCAAGGCCGAGCCGGAGCGCTGCATCGTCGTCGACGCAGCCGCCGAGCCCGACGCGGTTGAGAACGTCGTCACCGCGGCAGTGTTCGCGGCACTGGCGGCGAGAACGCCGGCACGCGACAGGCAGGCGACGCCGGCATGATCTTCGAGCGCATCGCACCCGAGCAGCATGACACGCTCGACGGCGTGCCGGAGCCCTCCGAAACGCCCCTTCTGGTCGGGCACGGCCAGGCTGCAGGCGTGCTCACCGCCGCCTATCGCGCCGGCAAGCTGCCGCATGCGCTGATCTTTTCCGGGCCAGTCGGCATCGGCAAGGCGACGCTCGCCTTCCACCTTGCGCATCATCTGCTGAAGCACCCGGATTTCGCGCAGGCGCCGGAAAGCCTTGCCGCTCCCGATCCGGCGTCGTCGCTGTTTCGCCAGATCGCCACCGGGGCGCATCCTTCCGTGCTGCACCTGACCCGGCCGCTGAACGACAAGACCAAGAGTTTCAAGACGGTCGTCACCGTCGATGAGATCCGCAAGGTCAGCCGCTTCCTGTCGCTGACCTCGCATGACGGCAGCTACCGGGTCGTCATCGTCGACCCCGCCGACGACATGAACGCCAATGCCGCCAATGCCTTGCTGAAAAATCTTGAAGAGCCGCCGGCACGGACGCTGTTCATCCTGATTGTCCACGCGCCGGGCAGCCTGCTGCCGACGATCCGGTCGCGCTGTCAGGTGGTGCGATTGACCCCGCTCGACGCCGACGACCTGATGACGGTGCTGGAAACGACCGAGCCGGCGCCGCCTGAGGATCCGGCGGCGCGCGCGGCACTGGCCGAGCGGGCAGGGGGCAGCGCCCGCAACGCGATCCTCTTGACGCAGTATGGCGGGCTGGAGATCGCTTCGACGCTCGACGCTCTGGTCACCGGGAGAAAGAGCGATGTCGGCGGCGCGTTCCGCCTCGCCGAAGCCGTGGCCGGCCGCGATCAGGCGATCCAGTTCGATATCTTCAACCGCCGGGCGCTAGACCTGTTGTCGGACGCGGCAAGTCAGGCAGCACTGGCTGGCGATCTCGCACGAGCCAAAACGCTGTCGGACACTTGGCATGAGGCGCTGGACGCTATATCTGAGACCGATACTTACAATCTCGATAAGAAGCAGCACGCCTTGATCATGATCGACCGCCTGAATTCTGCAATGCGAATGTGACTGGGTTTCCTGGATCGGGATGGCAAATGCTGCCTCGATACGATATCCACCGCCACGCCTTTCCATTCAGACATTCATGACGGTTCATTCATGTCACGCGACAAATTCTACATCACCACCCCGATCTTTTATCCGAACGGCAAGCCGCATATCGGCCACGCCTATACGGTCATTGCAACCGACGCCCTGGCACGCTTCCAGCGCCTGGACGGCAAGGACGTCTTCTTCCTGACCGGCACCGACGAGCATGGCCTGAAGATGCAGCAAACGGCCGAGAAGGAAGGCATAACGCCACTGGCGCTGGCCGACCGCAATTCGGCGATTTTCCGCGCAATGACCGAGGCGATGGGCGGCTCGAATGACCAATACATTCGCACGACCGAACCGCGCCACTACGAATCCTGTCAGGCGATCTGGAAAGCGATGGCCGCCAATGGCGACATCTATCTCGACCGCTATAGCGGCTGGTATTCGGTGCGCCAGGAAGCCTATTTCGACGAGAGCGAGACGACGCTCGGCGACGACGGCGTGCGCCGCGAACCGCTTGGGTCGCCGGTCGAATGGAACGAGGAAGAAAGCTATTTCTTCCGGCTTTCCGCCTATCAGGACAAATTGCTGGCGCTTTATGAGAGCCAGCCCGACTTTGTCGGTCCGACCGAGCGCCGCAACGAGGTGCTCAGCTTCGTCAAGTCGGGGCTGAAGGATCTGTCGATCTCGCGCACGACCTTCAAATGGGGCGTGCCGGTGCCAGGCGACGACAGGCATGTGATGTATGTCTGGGTCGACGCCTTGACCAACTACATCACCGCCGCCGGCTATCCCGACACAAAGGCCGAGCAATGGCACTATTGGCCGGCCACGCACATCATCGGCAAGGACATTGTCCGCTTCCATGCGGTCTATTGGCCGGCATTTCTGATGTCGGCGGGCATCGAGTTGCCAAAGCGCGTCTTCGCGCATGGCTTCCTGTTCAACCGCGGCGAGAAGATGTCGAAATCTGTTGGCAACGTCGTCGATCCATTCGCGATGGTCGAGCACTACGGTCTCGACCAGGTGCGCTACTTCTTCCTGCGCGAGGTGCCGTTCGGTAACGATGGCAGCTACAGCCATGACGCGATCGTCAACCGCACCAATGCCGATCTTGCCAACGGCCTCGGCAACCTGGCGCAGCGCTCGCTGTCGATGATCGCCAAGAACTGCGGCGGCGTGGTGCCGCAGCGCGGCGAGCTGACGGATGCAGACAGAGCGATCCTGGATCAGGCCGCCGCCGCGCTCGACACCGCGCGCAAGGCGGTCGCCGAGCAGGGCATCCATCTGGCGCTGGCAGCGATCTTCGGCGTGGTGGCGGAAGCCGATCGCTACTTCGCCGGCGAGGCACCATGGGCGCTGAAGAAGACCAACCCGGCGCGCATGGAAACGGTGCTGTGGACGACCGCCGAAGTCGTGCGCCGCGTGGCGGTGCTGTGTCAGCCCTTCACTCCGGGCTCGGCCGCGAAACTGCTCGACCTGCTGGCGGTGCCGGCGGAGAGCCGCGATTTCGCGCATGTCCACGCGGACCATGCGCTGGTGCCGGGTACTGCGTTGCCCGTACCGGAAGGCGTGTTTCCGCGTTATGTCGAACAGCCGGACGCGAACATCTGATGCTCGTCGACAGCCACTGCCATCTGGATTTTCCAGATTTCGCCGAGGAGCGGGCGGCCATCGTCGCCCGCGCTTCAGCCGCCGGAATTGGCCGTATGGTGACGATCTCGACACGCGTGAAGCGTTTTCCGCAAGTACTTGAGATCGCTGAAACTTTCGACGAAGTCTATTGCTCTGTCGGCACTCATCCGCACAATGCGGCCGAAGAACTGGATATCACGGTCGAGGAGCTTGTGCGGCTATCCGCGCACCCGAAAGTAGTGGCCATCGGCGAGGCCGGTCTCGACTATTTTTACGACAAGGCGCCACGCGATGCACAGGCGCAAGGCTTTCGCAATCACATCGCCGCCGCCCGTGAAACGGGGCTGCCGCTGGTCATCCATTCGCGCGATGCCGATGCCGACATGGCTGATATTCTCGAGGACGAAACAGGGAAGGGCGCCTTCCCCTTCATCCTGCATTGCTTTTCTTCCGGGCGCCGGCTTGCCGAGGTGGGCGTCGCTCTCGGTGGCTACGTGTCGTTCTCGGGCATCCTGACCTTCAAGAATTCAGCTGAGTTGCGTGCCATTGCCGCCGATGTCCCGCATGCCCGATTGCTGGTCGAAACCGATGCGCCCTATCTGGCGCCCGTGCCGTTTAGGGGCAAACGCAACGAGCCCGCCTATGTCGCCCATACCGCCAAGGTGCTGGCCGAAACGATCGGGGTAAGCGAAGCTGAAATCGCCGATCTGACCACGGATAATTTCTTCCGGCTGTTCGGCAAGATGCCGCGGCCTGCAGAGCAAAGTGCCTGAACGATGACTGACCGGCTGCGCCTCACCATTCTCGGCTGCGGCTCGTCCCCAGGTACGCCGCGCATCACCGGCGATTGGGGCAATTGCGACCCCGACAACCCCAGGAACCGGCGCACCCGTGCCGCCGCGCTCGTCGAGCGGATCGCGGCGAACGGCAGCCGAACGACTGTCGTCATCGACACGGGGCCGGATTTTCGGCAGCAGATGCTGCTGGCCGGCGTTAAACGTGTCGATGCGGTCGTCTATACCCACCCGCATGCCGACCATATCCATGGCATCGACGATCTGCGCGGTTTCGTCCTCGATCAGCGCCAGCTCATCGACGTCCATGCCGACAAGGCGACGATGCTTCGGCTGCGGGAAGCGTTCGGATACTGTTTCGAGACGCCGCAAGGCAGCTCCTATCCGCCGATCGTCAGGCCGCATCTCATCGACCACACCAGGCCGGTGGTCGTTGAAGGAGAGGGGGGTACCCTCACCCTCGAGCCGCTGCCGCAGATCCACGGCGACATCGTATCGCTCGGTTTCCGCATTGGCGGTCTCGCCTATTGCCCCGACATCAGCGACTTTCCGGAACCCACCGCCGAACGGCTGGGCGACCTCGACGTGCTGATCATCGACGCGCTGCAGTACCGGACGCATCCAAGTCATCTGTCACTTGGCGAAGCGCTTGAATGGATCCAGCGGCTGGCGCCGATACATGCGGTGCTGACACATATGCACGTGCCGCTCGACTACGTCTCGGTGATGGCCGAGACACCAGCCAATGTCGAACCCGCCTATGACGGCATGGTTATAGAAATCCCTTATGAATCAGTACGATGCGAATAGAGCTTCATGAGGGCTTTCGGCTCCTTGGTGCAAATATCAGCAGCGTTCCGATCCGCTCGTAGCCCATCCGAGGATAAAGCAGCGCCCCGGCATGGGTTGCTGCCAGCACCGAGTACCTTGACCCGCGCGCGCGATCGTCGTGCAACATTTTCGATATCAAAGCCTGACCAATGCCGCGACGCCGGTGCGACGGCTCGACATACATGCTCGAACACCAGGTGGCTCCCACGGCATCCAGGCTGCGAACGCGCCCAACGATGTCGGCGCCGTCGATTGCCACATACTGGCGGAACGGCGCGGTGTCGCCGAGCAAATCGTCTGGGATCGGCTGCCTGCGGATGATCTTTCCCAACTGTGCCGCCCGTTCGGCCGTCTGCACGCGTTCGACCGAAGCAATCGATGGCGGGTTCGGAATCCGGTGCAATCGGTGGACGAAAAAGCCTTCGGTCCGCAGCAGCCGGTAGCCGAGAGCTTTGTAGGCGGTTCGTGTCGGCCCGTCCGGATCGTCGTTCGCGATCACAACGGAAATGGCAAAGCCCGGCCGTGCATGCTGCCGCACGACGGCATCGGTCTCTTGAGCGGCGACGTCATGGACGACCCATTCTTCGCCGCGGTAATCGCGAGGATTCTTGCGTTCGGCATCGCGCATCAACCACAATGGTCCAACCCGGCTGGCCTCGTAAGGAAAGGTGCGGCTCCTATCAGCGCTGAAGCCATGCACGAACACTTCGATTGCCGCTTCGATCTCGCTGTTTGCCATCTTCATTTCGACAGCCTAGCGTTGGCGATCCGCTCAAGGCAATACGCCACAATCGGCTCAAGCCTATGAGAATCAGCGGCAATTTACAGTTCTTGGCCCATGCATTAGTTCCATAATCTATCTTATGCGACTTTTGGATACGGCGAGCGGCATGGATGCGGCGGTCCCCGACTTCACTTTCCAGTTCCCTTGGAGGCTTCAGCCTGGAAACACGTGAGGCTTGGAAACATCCGCTCGATATTGTGAGCGCGCAGCCGTCGGCAGCGCGCTCGACTCTTTGTTCGAACGATCGGGTCAATCGGAGCGACTATTCCAGAATAACGGTGGCCTCCACCTCGAAAAGCATGGGATCGATTGCAAGCTTGGGAACGGGAACCAGAGTCTGCGCCGGCGGCGCCTCGCCGAACATGTCCTTGACGTTCCTGGTCAACACCTCGAGCTTGGACATGTCGTGGTCGACCACGAAGACCGTGAGCTTCGCCACCTGATCCGGCCTGGCGCCGATGCCCTCAAGCGCAGCATGCAAATTTGCGTAGGCCTGCTTCACCTGGACGGCGAAATCCGGTGACAAGGTTCCTGTGCTGTCTTGGCCGCCCTGCCCGGAGATGTAGGCGATCCGAGCTCCGAGCGGTGCGATTACGGCGGTGCTGTAGCCATTCGGCGACGGGTCATAGAGCGCTTGTGGATTGACAATAGTCAGCTTGAACTCGTTCGCCGGCGACGCAGTGGGGACTGCAATGGTCATGATGATTAGCCCTCCGATAAGCAGATGCTTGATTGCGCGTGACATGGTTTTTCGCTTGGCTCCGCAGCCTGCGAGCAACCTACCCTGGCGCCTGCAGATTGAACTTTAACCTAATCGCTACGTGAATCGTGCGATGTACGAGTCATCGTATGGTACGTCGTACGAGTCAATCGTTCAAGATCGACATTTGTCGCGTTGCCGGTCAAAATCGATGTTCTGAAAAAGCGAGGACGACGGATGATAGCCAAACGCAGCGGCGCCCGGAGCAAAGGGGATCAACGGATAAGCGTGTCGCTCCAGCCCGTGCAGCAAGCGAGCAGCGAGCCGCCGCTGTCTCGAGAGCGTATCGTGGCGACCGCGGTGGAACTGCTGGACGCCCAGGGCATAGACGGATTGACAATGCGTCGGCTGGCCGATCGCCTCGGCTCGGGTGTGATGAGTCTATATTGGCACGTCGACAACAAGGAGGATGTCTTTGATCTAGCAGTCGATTCGGTGCTCGAACATCGCGGATCGCCTGAAACAGGTGAGTCTCCGGACTGGCGCGGAGACGTCGTTCATATGCTCGAAGACTGGCGCGCCAGAATGTTGCGTCATCCTTGGTCGGCATCGCTGTTGCCGCGCCGGGCGCTCGGCCGGAACATTCTCGGTCGCCTGGAAATGCTGAGCAAGACCTTGTCCAGAGCCGGTGTTGCGGACGCGGATCTGAACGCCGCGATATGGTCGCTCTGGAACTATGTGATGGGCGCCACCCTCACCCGGGCAAGCTTCGACTTCTCGGAAGAAGACAGGGCAGCCGCACAGCAGCGTCTTACACATCTCAGCGAACACTACCCGACAATCGAACGCTCTCGTCTGCTGTTGGACAACGATTGGGATGGCGCCTTCCGAAGAGGCCTCGACTTCCTGCTCGACGGCCTCTCGCCAAGATAGAATTCCGGCGCTCCGCCCGGAGCAGACCGGATGGCGCTGCTTTGCGCACGCCAGTTTGACGCAAGAGCTTCCCAGTCCACATCATCACGTTTGGCTCGCCGCCAAGGCGGCGTAGGCAGCGGGCAAGCCCCGGGTGCTCGATCCCGTCGCGGCGGTGGCTGGTGCGGCTGCATTGCAGCTGAATTGTTGCAGTTGGCGATGTCGTCGCCACGCATTGCCAACCGCTGGTCGGAATCCTCTCTGCAGTCGATCTTTTGCGCAAACCTTTTTGGCCGACATGCGTTGTTTTCTCTCCAAGCCAAGGAGACGATCATGCAGATGAAGTCGGAAATAGCCGGTGAAGCGGCCAAGCAGCGCCATATCCAACGTGGCATCGATGCCAAGGACAAATCGAAAGGCGATGGGAAGCTGCAAGGCGCCATGCAGGCTGGCGCCCGCGAATATCCCGAGCCCCCCTTCCCTGAGCAACATCAGCCCAAACCGGGACATGAATGGGCCATAGAACCGGCGCCTCTGTACGATGCGCCTTACTATCTCGGATCGAAAAAACTCAACCAAAAGGTAGCGCTCATCACGGGCGGCGATTCGGGCATCGGCCGCTCGGTGGCGGTGTTGTTCGCCCGCGAGGGCGCCGACGTCGCGATCGTCTATCTGGCCGAGGACAAGGACGCTGAAGAGACCAAATCCGCGGTGGAAAAGGAGGGACGACGCTGCCTCCTGGTCAAGGCCGATGTCAGCGAACGCAGCCACTGCCACAAGGCGGTCATGGAGACCGTTGAAAAATTCGGCCGCATCGACGTGCTGGTCAACAATGCTGCGTTCCAGATCCATTCCAGCGACTTCGGCGAGCTCACCGAAGAACATTTCGACACGACGTTGAAGACCAATCTTTACGGCTATTTTCATATGGCGCAGGAAGCGGTGCCGCACATGAAACCCGGTTCGGCGATCATCAACACCGGTTCGGTAACCGGTATCGACGGTTCAAAACAGCTGGTCGACTATTCGATGACCAAGGGCGGCATCCATGCTTTCACGCGGGCCCTGTCGGGCAATCTCATCGGCAGGGGCATAAGGGTGAATGCGGTAGCACCGGGTCCGGTGTGGACGCCGCTCAATCCGTCGGACAAGGAAGCTGACGACGTCTCGAAATTCGGCGCGGACACGCCAATGAAACGACCAGCGCAACCGGAAGAGCTCGCGCCGGCCTATGTGTTCCTCGCTTCGCCGCATTGCTCGAGCTACATCACCGGCGAGATCTTGCCCGTCGTCGGAGGGTACTGAGGATGGCCGAAACGAAGTCCGCAACGAAGGAGTAGGATGGATGGGCCGTCTGCTTTTCATGGTGGCGTTCGCTTGTGTAGCGTATCGCATCTACACGGAAACCGCAGGGTCTGCTCGGCATGTGCCGCAGGATGACGGTGAGGCGCTGCGCAAGCAATCAGCGGCACTGGGCGTCGACCCGTCTCGCTGACGGGATGGAACCTACCGGCAATCCGGCCGGCCGAGTTACCAGCCGGCCGGATTGCAGCCTTATTCGGCTGCCTGCAGGTTGATCTTGCTTTCCGCCATTTCGGTTAGCTTGCGATCTGTCGCCTGTTCTTCCTTGAGATTCTTGGCCAGCACATTGGCGCAGTCGGTGCGGCCAAGCTGCTTGGCCCAGGCGATGAGCGTGCCGTAGCGCGTCATCTCGTAGTGTTCGACGGCCTGCGCCGAAGCAATCAGCGCCGCGTCGAGAACCTCCTTGTCATCGACGTCACCGCTCACGTCGTCGGCCTCCTCGAGAATGCCGTCGATTGCCGGACAGTTGACCTCCTTGGCCTTGACGCCATGCAACTCAAACACCTGTTCGACGCGCTCGACATGGCCTCTCGTCTGATCGAGGTGTTTTTCAAATCCGGCTTTCAATTGCGGGTCGGTTGCCTTGTCGATCATCTTCGGCAGCGCTTTCTCGATCTGCTTTTCGGCGTAATAGATGTCGCGCAGCGTGTGCACGAAGAGATCGTCGAGTGTCTTGATGTCCTTCGAAAAGAAGCCCATGGCCTTACCTTTCATTGCGCTTGGTGTGGATTTCGGCGACGGGGTTTGCGCCGCCAACAAAGACCGGGACGGTTCCCGGCTTGTCTGGTCAACGTGCCGGCACCGAAGGAGTTCCTGATTTCCGAGGGCGGACCCGTTCCCCCTTCTCCAAGACCTGCGATCCGGTCGGTGGGGAGCCTTTGTCTCGATCACACGTTCTAGTCGCAGAGCAATCGGAACCGAGAAGGGTTGGCGGAATGTATTTCATTGCATTGGCGACTGACTATGACGGCACGCTGGCTCATGATGGGGTCGTCGCCAAGAAAACGCTCACTGCGCTTGAGCGGTTCAAGAAAAGCGGCCGCAAGCTGGTTCTCGTCACCGGGCGTGAACTGCCCGATCTCAAGGGCGTCTTTCCCGAGCTTAGCCTCTTCGACAAGGTCGTCGCTGAGAATGGCGCGATGATCTACACGCCGGCCAGCGAGGAAGAGCGGGTGATCGCCCCGCCGCCCGAGCCCAAATTCGTCGCCAGGTTGAAGAGGCAGGGCGTCAAGCCGCTTTCGGTCGGACGATCGATCGTCGCGACCTGGGAACCGCATCAAGCGACCGTGCTTGAGGTCATCAAGAAGATGGGGCTCGAACTGGAAATCATCTTCAACAAGGGCGCGGTGATGATCCTGCCGAGCGGCATCAACAAAGCCACCGGGCTCGCCGCGGCCCTTCAGGACCTTCGACTTTCGCCGCACAACGTCGTCGGCGTCGGCGACGCCGAGAACGATCATGCGTTCCTGCAAGCCTGTGGCTGCAGCGTCGCCGTCGACAATGCAATTCCGGCGGTCAAGGATACAGCCAACCTGGTCATGCGTGGCGCCCGAGGCAAAGGCGTGGAGCAACTGATCGCAAAGCTGATAAAGCGTGATCACGCGATAGTGCCGAAGCGCCATGACGGCATCGTTCTTGGATCATCTGGCGGCGACGATACCTACCTGTCGCCGAGCGACACGATCCTCATTGCCGGGAGTTCCGGTATCGGTAAATCCACCTTGGCCACCGCGCTGACCGAGCGCTTCGTCGAAAGCGGCTTTCAGTTTTGTGTCTTCGATCCCGAAGGCGACTATGATGGCCTCGAAGGCGCCGTTCGCCTGGGAGACGGCTCAAGCGCGCCGACAAAGGCGCAAGTGCTGGATCTGATCGCCAAGGCCGACAGCAATATAGTCGTCAATGGACTGGCCCTGCGGGTCGACGAGAGGCCGGATTTCTTTGCCGACCTGCTGCCTGGCCTCAGCAGTTTCCGCCGGCGCACCGCGAGACCGCACTGGCTCGTGATCGATGAAGCGCATCATCTTCTGCCCAAGCGGCGCGACGATACGCGGGCGGTTCTGTCATTGGAATTGCCTGGCACAATCCTGATCACCGTTCACCCCGAGGCGATCTCGACAGACGCCTTGCGCCTGGTGACAGCCATCATTGCGCTTGGCCCCAAGGCAAAGGACGTCGTGAAGGTCTTCTGCCGTGAAACCGGCATTGAGCCGCCGAAAGTCATCCCCAGCCCGAAAGGTGCGCGCGTGCTGTTCTGGCGGCCGCAGGCAGGCAAAAAAGTCAAGACGGTCAAAGTGGTCGAACCACGTCAGTCACTCAAGCGGCACAGCCGGAAATATGCCGAAGGCCAGCTCGACGAAGCCGGCAGCTTCTATTTCCATGGCCCTGAGAATGCGATGAATCTCAGGGCTCACAATCTGATGATCTTCGCTCAGATCGCCGAGGGCATAGATGACAAGACCTGGGAGTTTCATTTGCGCACCGGCGACTATTCCAAATGGTTTCGACATCAGATCAGGGACAAGGACCTGGCGCGCGAAACCGCCCAGGCGGAAGAGGACAAGACCCTGTCGGCGGAGGAGAGCCGCAAGCGGGTGCTTGATGCCGTGCGCCGCCGTTACACGGCTCCCGCCACAGCCCCGGAGTGACACGCGAGAGCCAAGTCAATCAAGCCAGCGCTGCATGCGAAATTCTTCAGTCAGGCAACGCCGCCACCGCAACAATTTCAACGACGATGTCGGCTTGCGCAAGCGCTGCAACTCCGATCACCTCCGAAGGCGGCGGGTTGTTATAGCTGCAGTGCTTCGGGCAATGCTCGGCAAAGAACTCGTCCAGTACGTCGAGACGAAAATTGGGTGAACTCAGAACGCCGCCATCGGGAAATGGCCCCTTGATGAAGAAGGTCAGCCGGATGAGATAGTCGAGCGCGCTGCCGAGTTCTTCCAGATCTGATTTGATGTTCGCCAGAATTGCACGCCACTGTGCCGCCGCATCGCCAGTGAATCCCCCTCCTCTCTTTCCGGTCGGATCATAATTTTCGGCGGTTGCCGTATTTCCGCAAAGGTAGACAAATCCCCTTGCTCCGGAGACGACCGTGCCTTTTCCCCACGGCATCAACCTTCCGTTTTTGAATTTCTTATGGGTTACGAGTTCCATGCTTCGTCCAGAACTCTTGATCGTCAGCCTATCAAATCGTCTATTCTGATCGGCAGATCGCGAATGCGCTTGCCGGTGGCATGATAGACGGCGCTCGCCACGGCAGCAGCCGTTCCGACATTGCCGAGTTCGCCCAAACCCTTGACGCCGGCAGGGTTGACCTGATGGTCGATTTCGGGGACCAGGATAACGTCGACCTGTTTGATGTCGGCGTTGACCGGCACGAGATAGTCCTGCAGGTCGCGGTTGACGTAGCGCGCGTGTCGCTGATCGATTTCCGTCGCCTCGTGCAACGCCTGGCCGATACCCCAGATCATGCCACCCATCAGCTGGCTGCGCGCGGTGCGCGTGTTCATGATGCGCCCGGCGGCGAAGGCCCCGACGATGCGCGGGACCCGGATTTCGCGTGTATAGCTGTTGATGCGCACTTCGACGAACTCGGCGCCAAAGGCATATTTGACCGAATCTTCGTCGTTCTCTCCACCATGAAATTCCGACTGTCCGGCATAGAGTTTGCTGAGGGCTTCAGGCGAAGAACCCTTCGGCGCAAACTCGGCATATTCCTCGATGGCGCCGACTTGCATAGCCTTGAAGACATCAGCCAGCTTTGCGGATTTGCCGGTCTCGGTGACGACCTCTTCGTCCTTCAAGTCCAGCTTCGCATTGCCCGAACCGGCCAGCGGAGCCCCCCTGCCCGCAGCGGCGGCGAACAGCTTTCCGCGTATCGCGTCGCAGGCTTTCATGACCGCCGAGCAGACACTGGCGGTCGAGATCGATCCGCCCGACACGGGAGCCGGCGGCAAGGCACTGTCGCCCATCTCGACGCTGATCTTGTCCATGCCGATGCCCAGTCTTTCGGCCGCCATCTGGCCGGCGATGGTGCGAACGCCGGTGCCGATTTCATGCGAGCCGCACTGGACCCGAACCTCGCCGTCGGCGGTGAGACGAACCCGGGCCGCGCAGGGCGCGGCGGCAGTCGGATAGATCGCCGTCGCACAGCCCATCCCGACCAGCCAGTCGCCGTCGCGCATCGAGCCGACCTTGGGATCGCGCTTCGACCAGCCAAAGGCCTCCGACGCCTGGTCGTAGCACTTGATGAGTGAGCGGCTGGAAAATGGCTTGCCTCCGATGGGCTCCTTCTCCGGTTCATTGATGCGACGAAACTCGACAGGATCCATGCCGAGGGCCACGGCCATTTCGTCCATGGCGTTTTCCAGCGCGTAGACATAAGGCGTCTCCGGCGGCGATCGCATGTAGCCAGGCGTGTTGCGGTCGGCATGAACCAGCGAAACATGCGTCAGAACGGCGCCGTAATTGTACATGCGCGCGGTGGCGGACGTGCCGCCGACGACATAAGGGTCAGGGCGTGACGTCACCTCCCAGGCCTCATGTCCGAACGCCGTGATGCGGCCGTCCTTGCCGGCGCCCATGCGGATCCGATGCCGCGTTTCGGCGCGATAGGTCTGCGTACCGAAGGCTTGCATGCGATTGACGACGCAGCGAACCGGGCGGCCAATGCGTCGCGCCGCGACGGCAACGATAGCGGTGCGTGCCGTCATCGGCCCCTTGGAGCCGAAGGCGCCGCCGATATAGGGACTGACGATCCGCACATTGGCCGGATCGAGCTTCAGCTGGCGTGCCAGTTCCACCTTCCAGCCGGTAACGTTCTGGCTGGGCTCGTGTATGGTCAACTGGTCGCCTTGCCATATTGCGGTGGTCGAAAACAGTTCGATCGGATTGTGATGCTGGGTCGGCGTCGAATATTTTTCGTCGATCTTTACCGTCGCATCCGCCCAGGCGGCATCGAAATCACCGGCCTTCGCATCCTCCTTGAACATAGGGTTTTTGCCGGCAGCCGGCTCCATCTTCACGCCCTTGGAATCAAAGCTGGCGGCGGGCCGTTCGTCCTCATAGTCGGCGCGGATCAACATTGCGGCTTCCTCCGCCGCCTCGAAGGTCTCGGCAACCACCAGAGCGATGATCTGACCGTCGTGAAAAACCGTCTTGTCGTGCAAAGGCCCGATCGAACTTGCGCCGGTGTTGCCGAATTTCGGCGTGTCGGTCTTGTCCATATCGTCATAGGTGACGATGTCCAGCACACCGGGTACGGCCCGGGCGTCTTTCGTGTGAAGTCCCGAAACCTTGCCCCGGGCAATGCTGCTGGTGGCAAGGGCACCGTAGGCGACGTTGGCCGTGACGATGTCGGCGGGATAGCCGGCCTGTCCGGTAACTTTTAGCCGGGCGTCAATGCGGACAACCGGATCGCCCTGGTTTTCCCTGGGGGCGGGTGCAGCTTGGTTCATGGCTCAGCCCTTCATATCCCGGGTTTCGAGCAGCGCCCGCACCAGCGTGCGCTTGCCGAGCGGTATCTTGAATGCGTTATGCTCGCGCGGTCTGGCATCGGCGAAGGCAGCCTCGGCAGCCTCTTGCGCCGCGGCTTCGTCAAGCACTTTGCCCTGTAGCGCGTCCTCTGCTTCGCGCGCCCGCCACGGCACCGTCGCCACACCGCCAAGCGCAATGCGCGCACTCCTTACCGTCTCGCCATCCATGTCGAGCGCAACAGCCGCGGACGCCAACGCAAACGCGTAGGATTCGCGATCGCGAATCTTCAGATAGCGCGACCGGCTGCTCCACCGTTCGAGCCGCACTTCGATGGCGGTTATGAGCTCGTCGGCGGCGAGATCCGTCTCGATGTCGGGCGTGTCGCCCGGCCGTTTGTGCAGCTTGGCAAATGCAAGCGTGCGCCTTCCCCGCGGACCTTCTATCTCGACGGTGGCATCGAGCGCAACCAGTGCCTGCGCGAAATCGCCGTGATAAGTGGCGATGCAGGCATTGCTCGTACCCAGCACGGCGTGCTGGCGATTGGACCCTTCCATCGCAGCGCAGCCGGAGCCGGGTTCGCGCTTGTTGCACGGCCAGGAAATCTCTCGAAAATACTCGCAGCGCGTACGTTGCAGCACATTGCCGCCCAGGCTCGCCATGTTGCGAAGCTGACCGCTGGCGGCGAATTTCAGGCTGTCGGCAAGGGCCGGGCAACGCCGCCGGACGTCAACGTTGTCGGCTGCTTCACCCATGCGGACCAGTGCACCAAACCGGATCGTGTCATCGTTTATCCTGATCTGCCGCAAGGCCGGCTCGGCAAGAGTGTTGAGGTCAAGCAGTCGGTCCGGCCGCGCGACACCGAGCTTCATGTAGTCGGCCAGATTGGTGCCGCCGGCGATGAATTGCGTGTCGGCGCCGGTTGGCGGAACGCGCACGGCATCGACACGGGATGCCATGGCGATTGCAGCGGAGACGCTGGTTGGTCTTTCATAAACGAAGGGGCGCATCCTAGGCCCTCCTGATCTCGTCGCGCGCCTGGACGATCGCCGCAACGATGTTGGGATAGGCCGCACAGCGACACAGATTGCCGCTCATATATTCGCGAATGTCATCTTCCGACCCCGCATGGCCTTCGTTGATGCAACCGATGGCGGACATGATCTGACCCGGTGTGCAATAGCCGCATTGAAAGGCATCGTGGTCGACGAAGGCCTGCTGGACCGGATGCAGTTCCCCGTCCGTCGAGGCCAGGCCTTCCACCGTTGTGATCTCCCGCCCCTGGTTCATGACGGCAAAGCTCAAGCAGGACAGTACCCGCTTTCCATCGATGAGAACCGTGCAGGCGCCGCACTGACCGTGATCGCAACCTTTCTTGGTGCCGGTCAGGCCGACGTGGTCGCGCAGAGCGTCAAGCAGGCTGGTTCGATTGTCGAGCGCGAGATTGTAGGTCTGTTTGTTGATACGCATTGAAACCGCCGACAAGTCGCGCGGTTCGGCTGGCTTTTCGGACGCTGGCTGGGCAGCTCTCGTCGGGGAATTCACAAGCGGCATCGCCGCCGCCGCCGAAACAGAGGCCGTCATGAACATGCGTCTGCTCAGGCCACTGGACATCTTGGCATCGGACATGGCTGGCTCCGGGCTGGCTGGGTCTCAAGCGGCCCAAACCAGTCGCGGAGGACAAAGTTCCCTCCTCACGAGCCTGTGATCCTTTTTTCTGCGGGCGGGATCGATGTAACCGGAACCTCACCTGTCGAGCGATGGTTGTGTGCCAAGAGCCGGTGTGTGCCAAGGGCCGGAAGGAGGCGATCATGAGCGATGGTCGGCATGACAAGGACGGTGACAATGGACCTGTGTTCTCTGCGCAGCAGGCGAGACAGGGCGAGATCATCCTGCGAACGCGCACGCGTCGGGTTATCTTCATAGCAGGCTTGGTCGGTATCGTGATCCTGGCCATCGCGGTCAGATTGGCAATCGGCTGAACCAATTCCGCCAGGCGCGAAACCGTGCCCGGTCGCCAGGAACCTTTTACGACCAGTTGTCGTTGACTGGCCACGGTCAAAACTCCTGGGAGTTCTCCCGTGGACGCGAAAACCCAAACCGAAGAACCTGAAACCGGCGACACGCACGCCGCGCCACGCAGGGCCACCTCGGACGCGTCGCCAAAACACCGGAAAGACGCCGGTCAGGCCGACGGTCAGGAGCACAAGCAGGACAAGCAGGCCGGAGAACCAAAGCCCAGCCTGCTGAGCTTCCCTCGGCGGCACCCTTACATATCCATCGCCATCCTGCTCGCAGTGCTGTTGATTGCCGTAGGGCTGGTCTTGTGGTGGCTGGACGCGCGTCAGTATGAATCGACCGACGATGCTTTCATCGACGCCCGCACGGTGACGATCGGTGCCGAGATATCGGGTCGTATCACCGATGTCGCGGTCACCGACAACCAGTCTGTGAAAGCCGGCGACGTGCTCTTGCGCATCGACGACAGCGACTATCAGGCAAGCCTGGCGGAAGCCGACGCCGGTGTGGCCTCGGCGCAGGCCGAGATCGTCGATGTCGGTGCACAGATCGAAGCACAAAACGCCAAGATCGATGCGGCACAGAAGCAGGTGGCGCAGGCCCAGGCCTCGCTCGAGTTTGCCAAAGCGGAGGACAAGCGCAACCGTGAGCTGCTGGCCAAGGGAACCTCCACTCAACAGCAGGCGGAACAGGCCGCTTCTACCCTGCGCCAGGACCAGGCCGCCCTCGACAGCGCCGGAGCAAACGTGGCAGCCGCGAAAAGCCAGGTCACTGTTCTGCAGGCACAGACCAAGAGCGCGCAAGCAAAGCTCAATCAAGCCGAGGCCAGCCAGGAGCAGGCCCGCACCATGCTGTCGCGCACCATCATAACCGCGCCTGTCGCCGGTCTCGCCACCAGTATCACGGCCGCCAAGGGCACCTACGCCCAGCCTGGTCAGGTGCTGATGATGTTCGTTCCCGACGAGGTCTGGGTGAAGGCTAATTTCAAGGAGACCCAGCTTGATCTGATGCGGCCGGGACAGCCCGTCGACATCGATAACGACGCCTATCCCGAAAAGAACTTCCACGGCCGCGTCGACAGCATCCAGGCGGGCAGTGGCACCGCCTTCAGCCTGCTGCCGGCCGAGAATGCCACCGGCAACTTCGTCAAGGTGGTGCAGCGCGTGCCCGTGAAGATCGTCTTCGACCGACCGCCGGGCGTGCTGCTGGGTCCAGGCCTGTCGGTGGTGCCGACAGTCAAGGTGAGATGAGCGCCGTCGAAATGGCTGGTGAACGGAGCGAAAGCCGGTCCGCCGCCGGCGGGCGCAATCCGTGGCTGATCGCCGTCGTCGTCTCGATCGCCACCTTCATGCTGGTGCTCGACACCTCGATCGCCAACGTGGCGCTGCGCAACATCGCCGGCAGCCTCGCGGCCGGGATGGACGAAAGCACCTGGGTGATCACCACCTATCTGGTCGCCAATTCCGTGATCATCCCGGTTAGCGGCTGGTTGGCCAGCGTCATCGGCCGCAAGCGTTACTACATGCTTTGCGTGGCGATCTTCACCATAGCGTCGCTGCTGTGCGGCCTGGCGCCCAATCTGGAAATGCTCATCGTCTTCAGGATCCTGCAAGGCCTCGGGGGCGGCGGCATGGCACCCAGCGAACAATCCATTCTCGCCGACACCTTTCCACCCGAAAAACGCTCCCAGGCATTTGCTCTTTACGGCATTGCCGTCATCGTCGCACCGACAGTCGGGCCGACCATCGGCGGTTGGCTGACCGACCATTTCTCCTGGCACTGGATATTCTTCATCAATGTCCCGTTCGGCATCATGTCGCTTGCCTTGGTGCAGTGGCTGGTGGTCGAGCCTGATGTGCTCGAGCGCGAACGGCAGGAACGGTTGAAGGGCGGCCTCAGAATAGACTGGGTCGGTTTCATCCTGGTCGCCACGGCACTCGGCTGCCTGGAGATATTTCTCGATGAAGGCCAGCGCAACGACTGGTTCGCATCAGGTTTCATCGTGACCTTCGCGGCGATTTCGGCGGTCTCATTCCTGCTGCTGATCCCGTGGGAGTTCAGTCACCGCGATCCGATCGTCGACGTCCGCCTGCTGTTCAGCCGCCAGTTCGGCACATCGTTCCTGGTGATGATGGCAGTGGGCGCCGTGCTGTTCAGCACCACCCAGTTGATGCCGCAACTGCAGCAGACCGCCTTCAACTATACGGCGACCCTGTCGGGCCTGTCGATGATGCCGGGTGGCATCGCAATGTTGATGCTTATGCCGGTTTCCGGATTTGCCGGCGCCATCGTCCAGCCCAAATACCTGATCATGGCAGGCATGTCCGTCGTCGCTGTCGCGCTCTGGCATATGACATCGCTCACCCCGGACGTCAGTTTCGGCTTCTTTGCCTTCGCGCGCATCTTCCTGATGATCGGTTTGCCGTTCCTGTTCATCCCCATCTCGACGGCGGCTTACGTCGGTCTTGCTCCGCAGCAGACGAACCAGGCGTCGGCACTCATCAACGTTGCCCGTAACATCGGCGGAAGCATCGGTGTGTCGCTGTCCAACACGGTGATAGCCCAGAACGCGCAAATCCATCAGGCAAACCTCGTCGGCCACACGGCACAGTCGTCACCGGCCTACCAGCAGGTTCTGCGTCAGGCGACCGAGCACTTCGTGGCTCAAGGCTCGCCGATGATCGACGCAAAACAGCAGGCGCTCGGCTGGATAGGACAGTTGATAGCGCGGCAGGCCTCATTGCTCGCCTATATCGATGTCTTTCGGTATTGCGCGGTAGCGACCGCACTGCTCGTTCCCCTCGCCTTGCTGCTGCGCTCTCCCCGGCCCGAAAAGCGTTAGCTCGCGCCGCGGCGGTGTATGGCGCTGCCCTGCCATGCGGCCTCGGCTTCGCGAACTTCTGTTGGAACCACCGCGTCGAGTCGACGTTCAGCCCTTGTTCAACAGGAGGAGCTGGCCATGCCACGAGGCGACAAATCGAAGTACACTGACAAGCAGGAGCGTAAAGCCGACCACATTGCCGAAGGTTATGAGAAGCGCGGGGTTTCCGACAAGGAGGCAGAGCGGCGCGCATGGGCAACCGTCAACAAGGACGATGGCGGTGGCAAGAAGGAAGGCGGTTCGGGCCGCGGCAAACACATGGGCCATCCGGCGGCGCACAAAGGCGGCAAAAGCGGCGGCAAGGCATCGGCATCACGGTCTGCCGCAAGCCGATCGGAATCGGCAAAGAAAGCTGCAGCGACCCGCAAGCGCAATGCGGAACACCGCGCCCATTGATCTGACGGCGGCGCTCAATGGGGCCGAACGATGGAAGGACAGGGATGAAATCGCAGCTCGTCAATGAGATCGGCGGACAAAGGACGTTTGTCCTGGTGCTCGACCCAGGCGAAGAAGCGTTCGCGGCACTGACCGCCTTCGCGGTCGACCAGAAGATCGGCAGCGCGTCCCTGACCGCCATAGGGGCTTTCGAAAAAGCCACCGTGGGCTGGTTTGATCCGGACGCGAAGACCTACCGCAAAATCCCTATCGACGAACAGTGCGAGGTTCTGAGCGCGATCGGCGATGTCGCACTGGGCGATAACGATAAGCCCAGCCTGCACGTCCATGCGGTGCTGGGATTGAGCGATGGCACCACCCGGGGTGGACATCTGCTTGACGGCATCGTTCGGCCAACGCTCGAAATCACCCTGGTGGAAGCGCCCGGCCATCTGCGCCGCAGCAAGCGCCCGGATCTCGGTGTCGCGCTCATCGATCTGGACGATTGATCTCCAGCCGCTCTGGCTCGTTCTCAGGCCTTCTTGCTCCGCTCAGCAGGTGCTGTGTCCGGCGCCGCTTCCCACCCGAACACGCTGCGCCCGCCAAGCAGATGCGACTGGTCGAATTCTCCCGCGACAATTTCCTTCAGGCTGGGGCCGGTTGCGTATCGTTCGACTTGCCGCGACTGATCGTCGAGCCGCCTCAAGGCGCCGATTTCTTCATCGCGACCGAGCTTTGCCTTTTGCACGGCCGACTTCAGCACGCCGATCGTCTCGTCATAGACCTTAAGCGGCACAGGGAACGGGTGCCTGTCCTTGCCGCCATGCGCTAGCGAGAAGCGGCCGGGATCGGAAAAGCGGCAAGGCGCGCCATGCACCACCTCGGCAACGAGGGCCAGCGCGCGCACCGTGCGCGCGCCGACGCCGGGGACCAGAAGGAGCTCGGCGAAATCGGTGGGACCGCGGTCCGCGGCGGCGGCGATATTGCCGTGAAGACGATGCATGACGACATCGCTTTCGCGAACGTCATGATGGGCCGGCATGACCAAATGCGGCAGCAGCGGCTGCTCCGGTTCCTGCCGGCGCCTCGGCTCCGCGCAACGCTCCAATGCCGCAAGCTCGCCCAAGATGCGATCGGGTCCGAGCTCCTGCAAAAGGTTCAGTTGCCCTTGGCGCGACGCGTCGGCGCGCCTGTCGGTCAGGTTGACGATCTCGCCTTGATTGATGCCCTCGATGGCGGCATGCGGCTGGTCGACAAAACTCTTGAGCCCCTCGGAGAGCCAATGGTAGCGGCGCGCCACCTTGCTGTCACCGTTCATGCCTTGCTGCACCACGACCCAGCGACCGTCATCGGCGACGATGAAACCATGCAGGTAAAGATCGAAACCGTCCTGGACTGCGGCGCTGTCGACCTTGGCGACAAGACGGCTGACGGTGGCCAGGCCCGCTCCGTCAAAGCCGACGCGTTGGCCGATGGCTTCGAGTTCATGCGGGGTTTTTCGCGAATGCGCGCCGCGACCACCGCAGACATGAATGCCGAGCTCGCCGGAAAGCGGCGTGAGGCCACGCTTCAAAGCGCCCACGACGCTGGTCGTGATCCCCGACGAGTGCCAATCCATGCCCATGACAGCACCAAAGGACTGAAACCAGAACGGATGTGCCAGCCGCCGCAGCAGTTCGTCTCGACCATAGTGATGAATGATCGCTTCGCACATCACGGCGCCAAGACGCGTCATGCGGTCGCCGAGCCATTTTGGCACGCGCCCGCCATGGAGTGGAAGATCAGCACTTCCCGATCGTTGCGTCACGTCTGCTACCCGTTCTGGTGTCCGTTATTCTCTTAACAGATAGGCAGCCAAACCGCGCAAGGAAGCATGGACACTTTCCGCCGAGCCGAGTTAGCGAACGTCAAGTCCAGTTCGAGAGAACCGTTTCCATCTCAACCGTCTCGACCTGCTGCGCGAAACGTTGGTGGTAAACGGTCAGCAGTGCGTCGTGGGTTGCATCGGAAGAACTGCATAGCGCGTCCGTGACGAGAACCACGCGATAGCCGAAATCGATGGCTCCGAGCACCGTGGCCAGAACGCAAACATCCGTTTCGCCACCGGTGATGACGAGCGTATCGATGCCGCGCTCCACCAGGAAGGCTCTGAGGCGCCCTTCGAACCAGGGCGAGTAGATGTGCTTGTCGATGATCGCCGCTGGCGGGCAGTAGCCGGCTAAAGACGGCAACAGTTCGGTCATTTCAGGCCCGATCGTCTCGATCGTCTGTGAAGCCCAGCGCTCATAATAGCGCTTCCATGTGCCGACGCCCTGCCCCGGCTTCTTGGCTGGCATGAAGCGTGTAAAGACCGTCTGCGGCGCGCGTCTTTCGACCAGCGTCTCGATCTGCGGGAGAACCCGGGTGATCCAGGGTGTTGCCCATTGAGACGGCTCGGCAAACAGCCGCTGCATATCCACGCAGACATGCATGCATCGATCGCCCAGGGGACCGTATGCCAGCCCCGGCATCGACATCAGTGCGTCTCCGACCGGCCAAGCATTCCCTGACTCCTCATTTTGCCAGCAAAGACACGCAACGCCGCGCGCAAGCACTGGTTCCTGAGATAGCCAACAGGAACCGACGCAAATGACCGGCGTTTTCGCTGTGATGAATGGAGGTGCTCGCATGAGACCGCGCGAGAGGCGTTGGAGCCGCAAGTCAACCGGGGCGCCAAAATGGAACTGAGCGGAGGATGTCTCTGCGGCACGATCCGCTTCCGCGTTGGAAGCGAACCGAGAGTGCATTACTGCCATTGTGATATGTGCCGGCGAGCGACCGGCAGTGCGTTCGCGGTTCTGGCCTGGGTGCCTTCCCAAAGCGTGACCTGGACCGATGCGACGCCGACCTATCGCAGGTCTTCGCCGATTGCCTGCAGGGGGTTTTGCTCCGCCTGCGGATCGCCGCTCAGCCTCGCCTATGACGCATCGCCGGGAGAGATCGCGCTTCATGTCGGAACGTTCGACGATCCGGCTCGCCTGGAGCCGCGCTACAATTATGGATCGAGGCAGCGACTTGGCTGGGTTTGCTGCGGAATGGACCTGCCGCACCACGACACCGAGGAGCGATGGTGAAACCATGTCTGAAGGGGAAGCCTGATGAGCATGTTTTACCGGGCGGCCAAGATTGCCGAAGAGGTCCACCAGGCACAGCGCGACAAGACCGGGCGACCTTATATCGAGCACTGTCGCCGTGTCGTTGACGCGGTCGAAACCAAGGATCAGAAGGTCGTCGCCTATCTCCATGACGTCCTGGAAAAGGGCGAAGGCTGGGACCGGACCAGGTTGGAAGAGGCCGGTTTTGGCCCGACGATCGCGTCGGCCGTCGACGCCATGTCGCGCAGGGACGGCGAGGATTACTTCGCGTTCGTGCGACGAGCGGCATCGAATCCATTGGCGCTGCCGGTGAAGCGCGCGGATCTGGCGGACAATATCTGGCAGGCACGACAGGCCGGGGCATCAACCGTCAGATACGAGGAGGCACTACGCATCCTTGATGAAGAGTTTCCACGCGGTTAGCACCAGCCTTGAATTTCAGCTCGCGCCGATGAGAACGGGCAATCTACTCCGTGACGTGGGGAGTATGCCTTCTGTCCTCCGCGGGCTCGACATCGATGCGCGCCTTTTCCGGATCGAATGCACCATGACGTGCAATGGCCCGCGCCGCGGTTTCAGGCGTCTCGTATGCCCACATGAAATCGTCAGCCGAGCTGCCCACGGCATGGACGCGCCAGTAGCTCGCGGTACCTTTCAAAGGGGAGCGGCTGGTGGTGTTCGTTTTTTCGAAAAGGTCAAAATAGATGTCTTCGAAAGGAATATAGAACACGGGCTCATGTCCTTCTTCCTGAAGCACTTTCGCCCGTTCCGTGGCAGCGACTATGGCGTCGGAAAATCGTACCGTCACCGTGCCCGCAAACGGTTCTATGGCCAACTGGCCAGCATGGTGTCTTGAGATTGCGCCTGAAGCTTGCATCCAAATTCTCCCTGGCTGCCGATTGATTGCGAGACCGCATTTCGGTTCGTCATGCATGGAGACGAAATGCGCGGCGATGCGTCAGGTTCCGGTCTTTACTATGGGGTCGATGGCGCCCCTCCTTCAGCGCTTGCCATGGCTATCGAGAAACGCAGCCAACATTCGCGAAACCTGATCAGAAGCCTCACGCGTCGGGAAGTGTCCGATGCCATCCAGCACCACCCGCCTGTAGAACGCGGTGAAATGCTCTTCGAGCCCCTCTGAAGACTGGGCAAACACAACGCGGTCGTCACCACCGTGAAGCGTCAGGATCGGCACCGTGATGATCTTGACCGTTGCTTGCCGGCGGGCGAGTTCGGCATAACGCGGATCGGGCTCGGCCTCTTCCCACCGGACCCGATAGGAATGCAACGTCACATCCGCCCAGTCAGGATTTTCGAACGAGCTCGCAACGCCATCGAAAATGGCGTCGTCGAACCAGCCTAATGGACCCCAGCTGTCCCACTGATACCTGGCGAATTCCTTGCCGTTCTTTCGTACGAACTCGGCGCCCCGTGCGGTCGCCATGAACCATTGATACCAAAATGCTTTCGCCTGTTCGGGCGTCGGCGTTGCTGGTTTGCCTGGTTGCCAGCCGAGGGACAGCGCAGCGCAGCACTTGATGCGGTCCGGAAAAACCGACGCGAGCAGATAGGATATCCGAGCGCCCCAATCATGTCCGACAACTGCAAAGCGGCTGATGCCAAGCGCATCTGCAAAATCCAGCACATCCTGCGCCATCGCGGCAATCTCGCCCGAGCGCATGGTTTCTTTCGACAGGAACGATGTCGGCCCAAAGCCTCGCAACCAAGGGGAAAACGTCCGGAAGCCAGCTTCATGAAGGACCGGCGAAATACGAGCGTATGTCGTCGCGTCGTCGGGCCAGCCATGCAGCAGGACAACCGGGGCGCCGTCCTGCGGTCCACCATCGAGATAGGCGACGCGCAGCAGAGGTGTGTCGCAATGTGAGACGGAGTTCATTTGCTCTGAGGCACCGTAGCTGGCTGGTCGCCGCCAGTCGTGGGGCCTGGTCTGGCGGCCTGATCAACCTGTGGGTTCTTGTTGCTGGTGGCTTTCATCGGCTCGGTGTTGTTGTCGCAGGCGCCGAGCGCAAGGGCAGCGGCCAAGACCAGGAATGAAAAGAACCTCTTCATCGAAACCTCCTCTGGTTGATGTCCGGCAAACGAGGTTCCGCCAATTTGGTTGCCCGACCGGGGTCCTCAAGACGCCATGGGATTGCCGATCAACGCTTCGAGCTATTGGAATCGGCCGCAATTGTCGGGTCAGGCAGAACCGGGCCACGTTCAGTCTCCGAACCCTCAGCTTCGATCTCCTGCACGGCCCGATCCCAGTGCTCCTGCTCGCGGCCTACCGGCCGGCCCTCTTGTTCCCAGATTTCATGGGCCCGTCGTTTGATCTTTTCTTCCCTGCTGTCCATGGTAGATCCTCCAATTCGTCAGTCTCAATTCCGGGCCATATTTTTTGTTCCTCCTCTGTCGGCAACAGCCGCTGCCGGATTTCGGGAAGGCCCTTGTGGATTGCATGGGATGACCGGCTTGGTAAATTTCGTACCGATATTTTTTCGTGACACACCTATGCTCGCAGTTTTATGAATCAGGCTATCGGCCAGCGCCGAGCACGTCCCTCTCCGATCCCACTGCCCGGCGCTCAAAGCCGGATCGCCCGTCGCATCGACATGGCGGGCTGTTGCTTCGATTGGAGGTGACGCTCATGCGGGAATTGCCGAAGGACATCGACGCCGATGTGGTCATCGAAATCAGCAAGCTGCTGGACGACAGCCCGCTTTTCGTCCCGGTGCGGGTTCATGAACTTGCGGCCAGGGTGAGGCAGAGGGTGAAGACCGGCCTGCCAGACCTTTCGATTGAAGAACTGATCGTGGAGATGGCCTCCGTACGTCAGCTGGCCATGGCCTTTGATCTGCCTGGATCGGAGAATGTCGTGCAAATCCCGGTGCGGTATCGCCGCTAGCACTGCGACATCAAACGCTCCATCCGGAGGTCAGAACAAGCGACGCCTCAAACATCTGCGCACCGATCTCATCGCGTACCTTGACGGTTATCTTGACGAAATCGCAGTCGGGCATTTCGTCTTGGGCGACATCCTGCAAAATACGAATTGCTTCCGCTCTGGCTTGTTCCCGGGATTCGAACAGCTGCCCGTCATCGTCGGGTACCGCGCCGTCACCGTTTTGAAGATCAAAATAGTACCGTTTCATTTTTCCTGCCGCGCTGGAACATCTGGCGTTTCAATGATTCCGCTTCATGGTGGTTCCTGCCCGCTGGCCGTGCTGGTGACGACGTGGTCGTTCAACGCACCGCAGGGCGAAGCGCCGATATGAAAAGCACCAGCAACGCCAAGGCGTTGAGGCCTGCGGCGATGGCATGCGAATACTCCCATTGGCGCCGCAGCAGCTCCCAGTTTTCAGGGAGGACAGTCCAGTTCCGGGTCGCCTGATTGATTGGATAGGTCAGCGTCCAGAAGGCAAACTGCGTGGCGCCGATGCTTAGAAAGGCGACAACAACCAAGCCGAAAGATGCGCTCGCTCGATAGAGCAGGATCGCCAGGGCGGCCGTGGAGAGCAATGCTCCCAGCACCACGATGCCGAACAGGCTCCATCCATCATAGGCGCGCTGCGCAGCCAGATAGTTTGGCCCGTCGAGCTTCATCTTGTTGAACATAGCGAAGAAATGCGCGGCGGCCGGAGCGAAAGCCAGGGCAACGAAAATGAAGCTGACCACTCTCAGACTATAGATTGCCATGTCGGTCTCCTCTCCGGAGACAGCTAGGGCAATCGCCAAGGTTGAAAAGGTCGCTTTAACGGCGGCTTCCGCCCGCGATCGTATGATCTCAAGCGGGGTCGTTTTTTAGCACTCACGCATCTATCTCGGAACATTTTTTTTGGGTGCTGGTTCTACCCAGTGAAGGGACGAACCTTTACCCAGGGAGATTTCCCATGAAACGTGTTCTCATTACCAGCATGCTGGCCATCGGGCTCGGCTGTGGAACGGCGGTGGCTCAGACACAACAGACCGAAAGCCAATCTGGCGCAGACGCCAACTGCGCTTCCGGGCAGGCTGACTGCCAGAACGGCTCCAAGATGGGCGAGCAGGCCCAGGGCAAAGCCAAGCTGAAGACCGACGAGCAGGCTCAGGGCAAGGCCGGCACCACCACCGACCAGCAGGCCCAGGGCAAGGCCAAGCTGAAGACCGATGAGCAGGCTCAGGGCAAGGCCAGCACCACCGACCAGCAGGCCCAGGGCAAAGCCAAGCTGAAGACTGACGAGCAGGCTCAGGGCAAGGCCGGCACCACCACCGACCAGCAGGCCCAGGGCAAGACCAAGATGCAGACCGACGAGCAGGCTCAGGGCAAGACCGGCACCACCACCGACCAGCAGGCCCAGGGCAAGACCAAGATGCAGACCGACGAGCAGGCTCAGGGCAAGGCCGGCACCACCACCGACCAGCAGGCCCAGGGCAAGGCCTCGACACAGGATACGACGTCGACCGGTTCCATCAACAACGTGACGGTGGAGCAGAAAACCCAAGTCACTCAGATCATCCGGGAGACGAAGGTCGAGCCTGTGTCCAATGTCAATTTTGACATCAGCGTCGGCGTCGAAGTTCCGCGGCACAAGGTCAGGCTGCATCGGCTGCCGGCTCGTATCGTCAAGATCGTTCCCGCTTACGAAAGCTACGAGTATTTCGTGCTTGCGGACGGTCGGATCGTCATCGTTGATCCGGATACGTTCAAGATCGTGCTGATTTTGACCTGATATGTCCGACGGGTGGTCCGCCCTCCAGAGGGCGGACCGTCATTGCCGGACTGCTATGGATTCAAAGCAACTCCGAAGAGAACCGCAAGCGGCAGGTGATACAATCTGCCACCGCATGGCGGACTCGGCTAGAGACGCCCGAGCACGACCAGGATTATGACTATAAGCAGCAGAAGACCGAGGCCGCCGCCCCCGTAATAGCCGGTGCCGTAGAATGGCCCGCCGCCAAGTCCACTAAAGCCGCCAAGCAATGCGATAATCAGAATGATGATAAGAATTGTGCCGAGACCCATGACTTGCTCTCCTGTTTGCGGCTTCGCGCCGTGTAGACGGAGCGGCGGTCGCCGGCTGATGAGAATATGAACTCGCTACAAGCCTTCCTGTTCCCGATTGAGACCTCATCGACGCTGCAAGGTCTGGCCGCTCAAAGTTGTTTAGGCGAACAAAGGTCATCCCGAGACGCCCGAATAGCCCCGGTCTTTCAGCAATCCAGCGAGATGGGCGGCGTTTGAGGCTGCCATTTCGATCGCACCCGAGACTTTTTCCGGAGTTGCCGGCAGGTCGACATAGTTGACGTCCTCCATCGCCTCGCCAACCCAGTAGACCCCGCCATTGGCCGGGATGGTGAAGCCGACATCGTTCAATGCCTGAAAGCATTCCGCGTGGCAGTGATGCGCACCGTCCTCATTACCGACGATGGCCACCAGGGCCACCTTTCCTGCTGCCGGCATTCGCCCTCTGTCATCCGTCTCCTCGAGAAAGGCATCCATCCGCTCCAGGACGCGCTTGGCCACACTCGAGGGCTGGCCAAGCCAGATCGGAAGCCCGAGCACGAAGATGTCGGCCGCCAGTATCTTCTTTCTGAGTTTCGGCCAATCGTCGCCCTCGCCCATATCGGAGAGCACGCCGGGCTTGATATCGTGGCTGAGCGCACGCACGATCTCGCCCTTCACATCGTATTGCATCAACGCCGCCAGGACATCGGCGAGCAACCGATCGGTGGAGGATTTTTCCCTGTCGTTCGAAGCTTTGAGCGAGCAATTGAGTGCGAAGGCCGTAAGCGGCATGTGAATCTCCCTGCATTGTCCTAATTGCAAACCGCCGCGACGACTTCGCGACTGCCCATTCGCCCGTTGCGGGATCGCCCGGCATTCTAACGCCAGGGTTAAATGCTTGTTCCGCAGGCGGACCAACAGGGCCGGTGGATGGCCCCCTCCTCCCACTTGGTGACGGTCGAGCCGGCTCAGAAAGCGGGCTGGGTCCTTGAGCACAGACGTTGGAGAACGGACAGCGGCGAGCGACGCAGACTGAACTGGTGGGGCAACCTATTCGTTCGCTCTTCGTTTTCTTCTGAGTTCCCGAAAATGGATAGACGATGCTCGTCCAGACCCTCGAAGCAGGCGATATGCAGCTGGCGGTATCCACGGCCGGCGATCCGCGCCGACCGGCCTTGATCCTTCTGCACGGCTGGCCCCATTCCCGGAAAATCTATGATGGTGTGCTCGATGAACTCGGCACGCGATACTTTACGCTGGCTTTCGATCTTCCGGAGATCGGTGAATCGCGTGGCACTCCGCCGTCGGCGGAAAAGAAGGTTCTTGCCGATATTGTGATTTCAGCCGCCGAGGCGCTTGGGGCCAAATCCATCGTCGTTGCAGGCTTCGATGTGGGCGGCATGATTGCCTTCGCTGCTGCTCGCCATCATGGCGGTCGCATCGTCGGCGCGGTGCCGATGAATACGGTTATCCCCGGCCTTCATCCATGGACGAAGGTAGTCGCAAACCCGGGCATCTGGCACTTTGCGTTTCATGCGGTGCCTGAGTTGCCGGAGTTGCTGGTGACGGGCCATCAACGCGCCTACTTCGATTTTTTCTTCGATCTGCTCGCCGGCCGTCCCGAAGCATTGACCAATGAAATGCGGGAGACGTTGACGCAGGCCTATGCGAGGCCGGAGGCACTTAAGGCCGGCTTTGATTGGTATCGCGCGTTCAAGCAGGATGCCGAGGCCAATGCCCCGGCGCGCATCGAAGTTCCGATCCTTTATATCCGCGGCGACGCGGATTTTGGATCGATCGACGATTACCTCGAAGGTCTGAGGATGTCTGGCGCAAAGAACCTGCAAGGTCACATGATCGCCAACTGCGGCGAATTCCTGCCGATCGAGGCACCGGCAGAATTCGTCAAGGCGCTAGTGGAATTCGCACCGAGATAGTGAAGCGATCCGCGTTATGCAGGTGCCTACTGGCTCGTGGAAGTTACGCGCCAGACCGTGTTCCCGACATCGTCGGCGATCAGCAGCGCGCCGGATTTGTCGACGGCAACGCCGACGGGCCGCCCGTGCGCCTTGTTATCCTTGCCGAGGAAACCGGTGACGACGTCCTGCGGCTTGCCATCTGGATGACCGTCTTTGAACGGCACGAAAACGACCTTGTAGCCGTTGAAGCTCTTGCGGTTCCAGCTACCATGCTCGCCAACAAAGGCGCCGTTGCGATAGAGCTCCGGCAGGTTGGTTCCAGTGTAGAACGTCAAGCCCAGAGGTGCGACGTGGGAACTCAAGGCATAGTCGGGAGGGATCGCCTTGGCGACGAGGTCCGGCCGCTGCGGCATCACGCGCGGGTCGACATGCTGACCATAGTAGCTGTACGGCCAACCATAGAACGCGCCGTCCTTGACCGAGGTCATGTAGTCGGGAACCAGGTTAGGACCGAGCTCGTCGCGCTCGTTGATCACAGCCCACAGCGCGCCGCTCTGCGGCTCCCAACTCAGCCCGTTGGGATTGCGCAGGCCGCTCGCGAAAATACGATAGCGGCCAGTGGCCCTGTCGACTTCCCAGATGGCGGCCCGGTCCTTTTCCGCCTGGATGCCGTTCTCGGTGATGTTGCTGTTGGATCCGATGCCGACATACAGCCGAGACCCGTCGGGGCTGGCCACGAGAGACTTTGTCCAGTGGTGATCGATAGGTCCGCCGGGCAATGGCGTCAGCACGGCGCCCGGCGCGGTGATCTTGGTGTCGCCCGACGTGTAGGGATAACGCACGATGGCGTCGGTGTTGGCGACGTAGAGATCGTTGCCGACCAGGGCCACGCCAAAGGGCGAATTGAGATGATCGAGGAAGACCTCCTGGACATCGGGCAGACCATCGCCGTTCGTATCCCGCAGCAGGGTGATACGGTTGCTTCCTTCGGTGCCGCCGCCCGAGGTCGCCATCGACTCGATCCAGCCCATGATCAGGTCTTTCGGCCGCTTGATCGCGGCACCGGGCGGCGCCACGGATTCGACCACCAGAACGTCACCATTCGGCAATGTGTAAAGCGAGCGCGGATGCCTCAAGCCCTTGGCAAAGGCCTGGATTTGCAAACCCTTGGCGACGGTCGGCTTCTCGTCTTGTTTCCAACCGACGACCGACGCGACATGCATGGGCGGCACCAGATACTGAATAGGTTCAGGCAGCGTCGGGTTTGCTCCGACCTGATCGGTGGGATCCGGTTCGTTATCGCTGCATGCGGGCAGCGCCAAAATCGATCCGAACAGCAGACCGAGGCTCGCGATACGCCGGATATGTCTGGCGGAGACATTCATTCGACCACCTCCACTTGAGTGTGGCCGGAACTCCATCCCAGCAGTCCCAGCAAGAGGATAACGATCACGGCGACGGCGGACAGGATGAGCCCCGTCGGCACGACCGAGGTCCAGGCATCACGGCTGTGCACCAGTGCGTTGAAGAGCGATATGACGAGCACGACGAGGCTGCCAAGGAGATATGGCCATGCAGGCCCGGCTTGACGGGCAAGTCGGCCGGTAGACAAATCGACAAGTGCTGCAAGGACCGCGAGCACGCCTACAACCAGGCCGGCAAGGAGCAGCCAGGCGGAAAAATCTGCCCACATCATTTCAGCGCTTCGCCAATAGGCAACGTCGGTCAGCAATGTGCCGACGAAACATGCGTTTGCGACCGCCATCGGCGTTTTATGGAACGGACGCCTGGCTGCCACCAACACGGATCGGGCACGGGCCATGGACATTCTCCACCTTTGAAGCTGTACCTGTCCTCCAAACCAACTTGTGGTTGGGAGGTTCCCGGAACCGTTTTGCGTTCAAGAACTCGTGATGGCGCTGGCAATGGCACAGAACGGCTCGGCGCGCGATGCTCATGCGGAGTCCTCAAGGTGATCGAGTAGCGGTGCAGGTCAACCGCCGGAATGCTGTGCTCCCATTCCATGCGCGATGGTCCGGTCATGAGATACGCCGACCTTGGTTCGACGACGATGGTCCGGCGGTCCCATTTGGTGCCATTCTTCCGCCGGAGCCGGAAGCTGCAAGGCGCCAGCAACGAAACACCCGCAACGTCTTCGAAATGAGGCTTGTCTCGATGCCAGCCGATGCCGGCGCCGGGTCGGTATTCGTTGATCAACACTTGCGCGAAGGCGTTGGCGGGCCGGCCTGCCAACGCTGCGATCTTGTCGCGCAGGGACAGCAGGAAGTCAGGGATCGGCGGCGCCTCGACGACCTGGCGTCTGTCGTAGTCGTAACGCAGGCCAAAACCGACGACGCGCCGGTTTGCCAGATGGCCATGGAAATCGAACGCCTCGAACGGCAGGCCTTCCAGATGCCGGGCGAGTTCCGTTTCTTCTTGCGCCGTGATCAACTCGGGCTGATAGAAGAAACCTTCCGGTAGGTCGTCGGCAGCACCAAAGAGATCGTGCTGAAGCCCGGATGAGCCGGAGTCGAGTGTCGATTTGGGTGTCGCCATCCCAGCTAAGATGGTGAAGGCCAGCCCGCCTGGCAATATCGGAACCTGGCCAGCCAATCTGCACCCACCCTGCGGACGTCACCCCAACGACGGACAGGGCCTGCCAATCCGGACTTTATCGAGGGACTGTATTCAACTCAGGATTTCGCGAGCATGCGTTGAACGCGACCGAGGGAGTTGCGTGCATGTACGTACGGTTCTTACCAAACCGTGAGCCTTCGTTGCCAGTTGCTTGTCGGCAACTAGATTGGCAACGCGGCATCCCCAAAACATGCCGCAGTGGCCGGCGCGGGTTTAGGCAACGGTGTCTCACCGGCATCATCGCGCCGGCCACTCGAAATGTCCTGTTGTCGGCTCAGTGGCGGAGAAGCCTCCGTTGGCCCGGCGCTCAAACGAGAGGCCGCTCCTGCCTCGCGGGATGCTTCGAGCCCAAATCTCCGACCAGCCGGCGGTACTGGGTTTCGGGTGGACCGTAAGAATCTCGCGCCAACGTCATGAGACCGTCTCGATCGCGGATCGTAATCTCTCCGCGGCGCGCTCGGATATAACCATAACTTTCGATCATCTGGAGGCCGACGGTAACCCCCGGACGCCTCACACCAAGCATGATGGACAGAAATTCATGGGTTATCATAAGCCTGTCGCCGACAGTGCGGTCGCTGCACATCAAAAGCCATCTTGCCAGTCGAACTTCCAGGCTCTGCCGCGCGTTGATCGATGCCGTATAGCTTGTCTGAACATGGAAATATTGGACATAGCGCAACAGGAACGACCGCAATGTAGGGCTGTCCTCCAGGGCTTCGACGAAGGGGGCAGCCTCTATCCGGAGAGCCTCGCATGTCGACTGGACGTAACAATCAAAGTTGGCCTGGTCGTCCCCCATGACCAGGGCCGAACCGGTCATTCCTTCGAACCCGATGATTCCGACTTCGGCTTCGGTCGCAGGCGAAGTCCTCGCCACTACCGAGGCCAGCCCGCTTTCCAGAAAATAGACGGCTTCGATCTTCTGCCCCGCGGTCTCCAGCGGCGCGCGCAACTCAAGAAAAACACTCGCCAGATGCGGACGTAGCCGCGCGAAATCGTCCGCGCTCATCCGGCGAAGCAATTCGCTCTTGGCTTGCAGTGTCTGGTAATCCACGAGACTCTTTTCCCTTGGGCAAGAGCACTGGGATCTCTTAGCCGGCCGCGCCCGTCGAACGAGCGGACGGTAACGAACCATAGACTTCGTCTCGCGCAGCACTAGACGGGCGGGCGCGTTGGTATGAAACCGACAGTTACTGCTGAAGACTCGAAGGCCTTGTTGGCTGACTATCTTTCGCCAGCAAACGAGCCTCCCGCAGGATAGAGGCGCGATCGAACCCGAGGAGCGATATGATTTCGCGTATCTGTTGTTCAGTGGCGCCTGTATCCCGCGCCAGCGCGGTCATCGCGCCCACTGGCAGACCGGGGTGCTCGGGCTCCTTCGCCGTGCAACACCATGCCTCGTGATGGGCAAGAGCGATGGTCACTCCCAAGCGTCAGCGCCCCAACTGTGCTGCTGACGATTTCCTTTTGTACGCTTCCGTACGGAGCTTTGCGAGTCAATTCGGACGGAGGCTGAGTTGAGGCTTCTAGCGTCCTTGCGTCGTCCGTCCGTCGCCCCCGGAATTGTTCGGAACGATTGCTCGGCTGAGAGGTTCAAATATTCCACCCAACAGGAGTCTCGAAAGATGGATCACACCAACCACGTACGCCTCACAAGCACCGAACTGACACCAGACATTCTCGAAGACGCCACGATTTACGACGCAGACGACAACAAAGTCGGCAGCGTTTCCCATGTGCACGGCTCAGGAGCCGCCAGTCAGGTCGTCATCGATGTCGGCGGCTTTCTCGGCATTGGCGCCAAGCCGGTGGCCGTTCCCGCAAGCCAGTTGGAATTCATGCGCGATGAAGACGGCGACGTTCACGCGGTGACGAACTGGACCAAGGATCAGCTCAAGAGCATGCCCGAGCATCACGATGCATGATTTCAAGGACTTCACCTTGAACGGGAGCGGCCACTCGGCCGCTCTCTCTTAGGCGCAACAGGGTGGACAGACGATGCGGCGCGAAACCGGAGCCTGCTTCTGCGGAGGGATCGCCGCAGCCCTGGACGGAGAGCCTTTCTGGATATGCTACGATCACGACGACGATTGCCGCCGGGCCATCGGAAGTCCGCTGACGATCTGGGTTGGTTACCGGCCGAAGCAATTTCAGCTCCTTAGAGGGACGCCGAAGGCCTTTTCCCAAACGCCAGGCGTCACCCGCACGTTCTGCCCAGACTGTGGAAGCTCGATAGGCTATAGCGACGAAGGCCTGCCGGACGAGTTCTATGTGACGATCGGCTTCTTTGACAACCCTGAAGGGTTTCGGCCGCAAGCCCATGCCTATTGGGACCTGAGGCTGCCGTGGATCGAGTTTGATGACAGCCTGCCACGCATCGACCGATATTCAAGGAAGCGCGACCCGAAGTTCGGCAACCCGCGCGACCGGTAGTCGCGGTGCGTGACGCCAGGATATCGGCGGAACCTGACGATCGCTAACGGGTTATTCGGGCAGACCTGTCGGGTGCGACCATGCCATCGACCGTGATCCGAAATGCGCAATACGATCCCGCCACCAGGATCCTGTCGGTCTGGTTTGTGCCGAGCGGCAGACGCTACGAATATGAGGATGTTGCACCGGCAACTTATGCCGCTTTCACCAAAGCTTCCTCAAAAGGCCGCTTCTTCAATGAGTTCATCCGCGACCGCCATCGGTACCGCCGCGTGGCGTGACAAGTTTGGACATGAGCAGGCGATGCACGGAACCTGACCGGCATCGTCTCGTTGACGTCTCGTCGTCGAAGCAAGCCAGGCAACGACAGTGTTCATCTGGACATGCTCAGGTGTTCGCACCGGCAAAGATCGATCGGAAAAGGCTTCAAGGGAGTTCAAGAGCCATGACGGCCAAGAAGCAGAAGACCGAAAGCAAGGACAAGAAGGCATTGCGCTTGGCAGAGACCACCGACGTCTCACCCAAGCAGGCCAAGGAGCTCATGCAAAAGCATGGCAAGGACAACCCCAAGGTCGAGAAGGAAGCCAGAAACTTCAAGGCGGAAGGATAGGATCCGCATGAGGCGACCTGTATGGCCCCTGCAGGTGATCGGCCAGGCAATTCGGGATTAAGGGGGTGCCCCGGCCTTTTCGGCCGCGAGCGCAAAAGGAAAGCGCAGCACCAGGTTGCGGTTCTCGTCAAAAATCTCGAAGGTCAATCCGGTACGCAGCGGCCTGCCATGCAGCAGCTCTTCGGCAAGGATTTCCTTCGCCGACGCCATCGCGTTTTCCTCAGCGCTCGCGAGATCAGAAAATTCCTGGCCCTCGGGATCCTCCTGCAAGCTTCCGCTCTCATCTCGAAGGTCGAAAAAGTACCTGGACATGTCGACTGAACTCCTGCTCATCGCGATGGTGGCATCGGAAGCGCCAGCCTCAGACTTCAGTGCCTGATGTCCCCGGATTGTCGAAGAGCACAGCGAGGCCATGCTCGATGGCGCAGGCCGCTATCAGATCATCGAAGGCCTTTCCGGAAAGCGGGCAACTTGGCATCACCTCTCGAATTGCGGTCCCGGCCTTGGCGGTAGAGATCACATCGTGGCGTTTCTTGCGTGTCTCGACATATTGCTCGACCAGGATTTTCAGGCGCCTCACCGCAACGTCGTCCGCAAACATGGATTCCTCAGCCAATGCCTGAAGTAAGGCTGTCGGCCTGATCATCGGCCGACGATCTCGGGGTTAGCCGGGATTGCTCGCACAATATTTCTATGGGCAGTTGGTTCCCCCGACCGCTTGCTTGGTAATTTTCGTACAGGGAATACCCGGGCTTTCATCGGGCCGAACCGACAGCCGATTTTCCGATGCCGAGGCGAGCGTTCAGGCTTGCATCACCATGCGGCTGTGACGTGCAACGACACTTTCCTCATCGGTCGCAATCACGCGTACTTCCACCTTGCTCTCGGGACGACTGAGGATCTCGGCGTGGGTGTTGTTGGCGCGATCTTCAAGCACCACGCCAAGCCAGGTCAATTTTTCGCATATGGCCTTGCGGATGGTCGCGGACCGTTCGCCGATGCCGGCGGTGAACACCAGGCATTCAAGGCCACCCATCGTGTTTGCAAGCGCCGCGGCCTCTCTCGCGGCGCGAAAGGCGAAAAGCGCCATCGCCTCTTGCGCGCGAGGATCATTGCTCGCTTCGAGCGTCCTCATGTCGCCGGAAATACCGGATACGCCGAGCAGGCCCGACTTCTCGTAGAGCATCGCCTGCAGTTCTTCCGCCGCGATGCCTCTTTCCAGCAGGAAATACAACAGCACGCCGGGATCGATGGCGCCGCACCGCGTGCCCATGACGAGGCCATCCAGGGCCGAAAAACCCATCGTGGTATCGATGCTTTTGCCCCCGTGCAGGGCGCAAAGACTTGCCCCATTGCCGAGATGGGCGACGATCGTGTGTTTCGCCGCGAAAATTGGCGATATCTCGCTGAGCCGCCCGGCGATGTATTCATAGGAGAGACCGTGGAACCCGTAGCGGCGCAAGCCTTGCTCTTCATACTGGCGCGGAAGGGCAAAGCGCCGCACGAGCGGATCGATCGTCTGGTGGAAAGCGGTGTCGAAACAGCCAACCTGTGGCAGGTCCGGTTGCAAGGCGGCTATTGCACGGACGGGCGCGAGACTGCGAGGCTGATGCAGCGGAGCAAGCGGCGTAAGTTTGTCGATGGCGTCGATGATGTCTGGGGTCAGACGGACAGGTTCGATGAACTCGCTTCCGCCATGCACGATGCGATGGCCGGCGCAGATCAGGTTTCTTTCCCCAATTTCGCCCTGCACCCAATTCAGCATCTCGCCTATGGCCGCGTCACGCCGCTTGTCGGCGGTGAGCGGCCGATCGCACTGCACCGTTCCGTCGGCCGCTTTTGCGCGCAGTGTGGGTTTGTCGCCCAGGTCCAGCGTGCCGCGTGAAACGAGTTGCATATCCCGTGATGAGACAAGATCGTAAAGCGCGAACTTGATGCTGGACGAGCCGGCATTCAGCGCCAGGATCGACCGACGCATCATTGGCGCCCCTTTGTCGCGGCTTTGTCGGGCCAGCTCCATTTCTGGATTTCGGGCATGTCTTCGCCGTGCTCGCGCACATAGGCCTTGTGCTTCGCCAACCTGCCGTGGAGTTCGCCGGCAAGCCCTTCGGCCCTTTCGGCCAGTCCCGGCACGCGTTCGATGGCGGCGAGCGCGAGATGGTAGCGGTCGAGTTCATTGAGCACCACCATGTCGAATGGCGTCGTCGTGGTGCCCTCCTCGCGGAAGCCATGCACATGCATGTTGTCATGGTTGGCGCGGCGGTATGTCAGGCGATGAATGAGATAGGGATAGCCGTGATAGGCGAAGATGACGGGCCGTGTTTTCGTGAACAACGCGTCGAAGTCCCCGTCGGGCAGGCCGTGCGGATGCTCCGTGTTCGACTGCAATGTCATCAGGTCGACAACATTGACGACGCGGATTTTCAGGTCGGGGATCGCGGAGCGCAGAATGTCTGTCGCGGCCAGTGTTTCCAGGGTCGGCACATCGCCGGCGCAGGCCATGACCACATCGGGCTCCTCGTGCTGAGCAACCGTGCCGGCCCATTCCCAGATGCCCGCTCCAGCTTTGCAATGCGCTCCGGCTTCTTCAATGGACAGCCATTGCGGTCCCGGCTGCTTGCCGGCGGTGATGACATTGATGCGGTTATAGGTTCTCAGGCAATGATCGGTGATCCACAACAGGGTGTTGGCGTCCGGCGGGAAATAGAGCCTTACCGTGTCGGCCTTCTTGTTGGCGACCAGATCGGCAAAGCCCGGATCCTGATGGCTGAAACCATTGTGATCCTGCCGCCAGACATGCGAGGTCAAAAGGTAATTGAGCGAGGCGATCGGCTTGCGCCAAGCGAGCTCGCCGGAGGTCTTCAGCCATTTGGCATGCTGGTTGACCATCGAATCGACGATATGAATGAAGGCCTCATAGCATGAAAACAGGCCATGGCGGCCGGTGAGCAGATAGCCTTCAAGCCAGCCCTGGCAGAGATGCTCGCTCAGCACTTCCATGACGCGACCATCACGGGAAAGATGGACGTCATAGGGCTCGATGCGCTCCATCCAGATCCGATCGGTGACCTCGAACACGTCGTCGAGGCGGTTGGAGGATGTCTCGTCCGGCCCCATCAGGCGGAAGTTTCGCGCCTCGGCATTGAGGCGGAACACCTCGCGAAGATAGCTTCCGCAAATCCGCGTCGCCTCGGCAATGACGCCACCTGGACGCGGCACTTCCAGCGCCAGGCTTTTCCAATCTGGAAGCATCAGATCGCGCTTCAGCAGGCCGCCATTTGCGTACGGGCTTGCGCCCATGCGCCTTGTCCCTGTCGGGGCAAGTGCCGCAAGCTCCGGCAACAGGTGCCCGCTTTCGTCGAACAGCTCTCCCGGTTCGTAGCTTCGCATCCAGTTTTCGAGGATCTTGCGGTGCTCCTCATTCCCTCGAGCGTTCGATACCGGCACTTGATGCGAGCGCCAGAAACCCTCGACTTTTTCGCCATCGACCTCCTTCGGCCCGGTCCATCCCTTGGGGCTGCGCAGCACGATCATCGGCCATTTCGGGCGTTGACCATGCCATCCCGGAGCCCGTGCCTGCTCCTGAATGGAACGGATGCGATCGAGCACCGTGTCGAGCGTCGCGGCCATGGACCGGTGCATGGCAAGCGGCTCGTGGCCTTCGACGAAGAACGGTTCGTAGCCATAGCCGGCGAAAAGGTCTCGCAATTCCTGATCGTCCATGCGGCCGAGGATCGTCGGATTGGCGATCTTGTAGCCGTTTAGATGCAGGATCGGCAGGACGGCGCCGTCCGACGCTGGGTTCAGGAACTTGTTGGAATGCCATGCCGCCGCCAGCGGACCGGTCTCGGCTTCGCCGTCACCAACGACGCAGGCAACCACCAGACCCGGATTGTCGAAGGCCGCACCGAAGGCATGAACCAATGCATATCCCAATTCGCCGCCCTCATGGATGGAGCCTGGCGTCTCGGGCGCGGCATGGCTTGGCACGCCACCGGGAAAGGAAAACTGCCGGAACAGTTTCCTGAGGCCGTCTTCGCCCTGCCCGATATCGGGATAGATCTCGCTATAGGTGCCCTCGAGCCATGTGTTGGCGACCATTGCGGGACCGCCATGGCCCGGGCCGCAGATAAACAGAACATCGAGGTCGCGTTCGCGGATAACGCGGTTCAGATGCAGGTAGAGAAAATTCAGGCCCGGCGTCGTGCCCCAATGGCCAAGCAACCGAGGCTTGACGTGCTCGGCCTTCAACGGTTCGCGCAACAGCGGATTGTCGAGCAGATAGATCTGGCCGACCGAGATGTAATTCGCGGCGCGCCAGTAACGGTCCATGAGGTCGATCCGTTCGTGGCCGATAGCCTGCGGCGTCGCGGCAGCCTTGTCGTTCATCGACATCTCCAGCTTTCGGTTCGCTGGTGATAACTGGGGCATCTTTGCGCTTGAGCAACCCCCGACTGCCGCCGTCCGGGACAGTGTCGCGACCCGAGCGGCCAAGAGACCGGTCGCTATCCCGCTGGAGCGAGCGGCTCTGTCCGCAAATAGGCGGGAACCTTGAAGTCCTCCAGCGGTTAGAAACTGGAATCGCGAAGGCCAGGTTCAAGGCAGCTACCGCGAAGGACAACCTCGAAGCGTTGCACCAAAGGGAGCTAAAAAATGCTCGATCTTCCTCGTGCCCGTGATCGAATGGTCAATATCCACGTCGGCCGGCGTGGCATCCATGACCGTGAAATTCTGCAGGCGATGCGCGAAGTTCCACGCGAGGCCTTCGTAGAACCCGGTTTCGAGGAATTTGCTTATGAAGACACGCCGCTGCCGATCGCCGACGGCCAGACCATATCGCAACCCTACATCGTCGCATTCATGATCGAAATGGCGGACGTCAAACCGGGTGACCACGTGCTCGAAATCGGCACCGGCTCGGGTTACGCCGCCGCGGTGATGAGCCGGATCGTCGAACAGGTCTACACCATAGAGCGTCATCCCGGTTTGGCAGAAACGGCGAAACGGCGGTTTGAAAAACTCGGCTATCGAAACATCGAGGTCCGGACAGGCGATGGCACCAAGGGCTGGCCGCAGGCGGCGCCGTTCGATGCCATCGTGGTGACAGCCAGCGGTCCCGGCGCACCGCTCGCCCTTCAGGAGCAACTCGATGTCGGCGGCAGGCTCGTCATTCCGGTCGGCGACGACCCCGATTTGCAACGCCTGCTCAAAGTCACCCGGACAGGTGCCGCAACCTACAGCGAGGAGGATTTCGGCGGCGTGCGCTTCGTCCCTCTCATCGGCGAGCAGGGTTGGTCGGAAAACGGCACCGTCACCAAGGTCGGTCGTCCACTTCGACATCCGCATCCGATCAGCCTGCCCGATATGATCGCGGCCGCGGCTGAACCGCTGCCCGATTTCGACGATCCGGCCTTCGGCGCATTGTTCGATCGGTTCGCCGACCGGCGCGTCGTTCTGCTTGGCGAGGCAAGCCATGGCACGTCCGAGTTCTACAGGGCGCGCGCGGCGATCACCCGCAGGCTTATCGAACGGCACGGCTTCACCATCGTCGCGGTCGAGGCGGACTGGCCCGATGCGGCGGCGATCGATCGCTACGTTCGCCATCGTCGGCCGCGAACAGGCGCCGGTGCGCCATTCCAGCGGTTTCCGACGTGGATGTGGCGCAACACCGATGTCGCGGCCTTCTCCGACTGGATGCGCCGTCGCAACGAGAAGCTAGAACCTTCGGAGCAAGCAGGGTTCTACGGCCTGGACATCTACAATATGAGCGGGTCCATAGGCGCGGTCCTCGACTATCTCGACCGGGTCGATCCCCAGGCAGCCAAGATTGCACGCGAACGGTATGGTTGCCTGACGCCCTGGCAACACGAACCGTCTACCTACGGCCGTGCGGTGCTCACCGCCGGCTATAAAAAATGCGAGAAAGCCGTGCTGGAACAATGCCGGGACTTGCTCGCCAGACAACTCGATTATGCAAAACAGGACGGAACCGACTTTCTCGACGCCAGTCAGAATGCCCGGCTGATCGCGTCCGCCGAACACTACTACCGGATCATGTACTATGGCGGTGCGGAGTCCTGGAACCTGCGCGACACCCACATGTTCGAGACCTTGGAACATTTGTTGGACGCCGGCGGCCCCAACTCCAAGGCGGTGGTGTGGGCGCACAATTCCCATATCGGCGATGCCCGCTTCACCGAGATGGGTGTCGTCAGGGACGAACTGAACATCGGTCAGCTCTGCCGGCAGCGTTTCGGCGATGAGGCAGCGCTAATCGGCATGGGCACGCATTCCGGCACTGTAGCGGCCGCAAGCGACTGGGATGGCGAAATGGAGGTGAAGCAGGTTCGCGCGTCGCACGCCGACAGCTACGAACGGCTTTGCCACGATTCTCTTGTGTCGCGGTTCCTGCTCGACCTCGGGCGCGACAAGACGCTGCGTGAGCGGCTGCTGGAACGCAGGCTGGAGCGATTCATCGGGGTAATCTACCGGCCGGAAACCGAGCTGGGCAGCCACTATGCGGACGCTTCCCTGCCCCAGCAGTTCGACGCGTTCCTATGGTTCGACAAAACCGCGGCAGTGACGCCGCTTGGCCCGGAGCATGCAAGAACCGGCGTTCCCGACACCTATCCATTCGGGCTCTAACCGGCGCGCGCGGCGAGCCGATGAAGCAGAGCCCTGGAACCGGAACGGTTATCTGGCTTGCATTTTTAAACTGAAATCCCGTCGAAGGAGTTTTCTCATGACCGAAACCAAACATCCGAAATGGAAAAAACCCAGCGATGCCGACTTGGCGAACAATCCTGGTATCGGGACTTCCAAGGGAACGATCAAGGAAGGCGAAGAGTTCGAGCTTGAAGGCGAGAACACGGTCGAAGGCGATGTCGAGAACGACACGACCGCTGCTGGCGGGATCGATCCAAGACAAAAGATGCGGACCAACAAATAGCATGCCGTTGGCATCGCTGCGATCAACTTCCCCGGAAGGAGTGAACCATGCCACTTGCCCTCAGCAGCGCCGCCTTTGCCGAAGGCGGACCAATTCCCGAAAGATATACACGAGACGGCAAAAACGTATCGCCGCCGCTGAAATGGTCTGGAGTACCGGACGACGCCAAAAGCCTCGTTCTCGTCGTTCAGGATCCTGATGCGCCGAGCGGAACGTTTGGTCATTGGGCGGTATTCAACATCTCCGCGGAGACAAGGGAACTTCCCGAGGCGGAAAGCGGCAAGCCAGGTCCCGGTGCCCTTAGGCAAGCAACAAATGATTTTGGCAACGCCTATTACGACGGCCCTGAACCCCCGGTCGGACATGGCGTCCACCATTACCATTTCCGGCTGGCCGCGCTCGACACGCCGAGCCTTGCCATTCCGGCCAGCGCAGGCGTCGAGCGCATCTGGCGGGAGGCGCAGAAACACTCGCTCGAGCAGGCAGAACTCATCGGAACCTACGAACGCAATCCGTAAGTTGATGACCGAGGTGGCATTACCCTGCTGCTGCGCGGAACGGTTCTCCTCCTTGCCGGTTGTCTGGGAAAGGAGATGCCGCCATGTTTGGAGATATCATGTGGTTGGTCGTCGTTGCCGGCGGCCCATTGTTGCTGATCGTGCTGTTGGCCTATGCAGTTATCGCACGCCGCCGGCGTGGGCCCGCTGAACGAAGGGAAAGCGACCGGGCGACCGACCGGCTATACCAGGACAAGCGTTGATCCGCATCGCAAGATATCCGATCGGAAGACATCCAATCGGCAAGACATCCAATCGGCAAGACAGGGGATCGTAAGCCGCAGCGGGCGACGACGATCCCCAACTGGGTCAGCGCATTATCCTTTGCCGCAACCACGCAAAGAACCTGCCGCTGACGGCTGAGCGGACTCGCGTCGCAGCCCAGCGCGCTTTCATGGTTGAGCCGACGTGGCAATCGCAGACGATGTCGTGCAACTGCCAGTCGTTCAGCTCGAAAAAGCGCTTTGCCTCGCCGTAGGTATCGTCTTTCAAACCCGATGCGCGCAGCACTGGATCTTCGAAAGCAACCGAAATTGCGGTTCCCTCGCCCCGCATCATTGCACGTGCTTCGGGGTGCAGATGTTCGGTGCCTGCAAACGCGCCAAGGCATCGCTCGGGATTACGCTCCAGCAGTTCAGCCCAGCGCTCTATGCGCTGATTTCGTGTCATTGCGGAATATGCAGCCGACGATTCAATCTTGGCGACGGCATGCAGTTGGTCGAGTGTTTGATGTTTCATGGCCAGCTCCTGTTGAGGCAGCGAAGCGCCCACGCCTTCAAGGGAATTACCGCGCCGTAATGCTTCGACAAGAGCGCCAGGCTGGAGAATTCGACACAACCGGATTGGGCCGGCGGGATCATAAACACACGTGCTGCGTTCATCGGCGGGGGCTGCTTGTGACAAACCGCTGATCCGCGACGGGATGCATCCATGTTCATCCAGCCAATCGACTATTTCCTTGCTGTCTGGTTCGCTCTTGCCGCCGCCTCGACGCTCTATGTCGGCTTCGATCAATACCGCAACAATCCCGAACCGCTGGTGATGAAATGGGGTTTCATCCTGGTGACCCTCTATATGGGTCCATTGGGGCTGCTGCTTTATGTGCTTGCAGACAAGGAGCCACGACCGGGCGAGCATGAAGACTTCACCAGGCCGCTATGGAAGCAGGGCGTCGGTTCGACCATCCACTGCGTTGCCGGCGATGCAACCGGCATCATTCTCGCGGCGGTCATCACGGCAACGCTTGGCCTGCCGATGTGGCTCGACCTCATCGTCGAATATCTGGCGGGTTTCGCCTTCGGCCTGTTCATCTTCCAGTCGCTGTTCATGAAATCGATGATGGGCGGCACCTACTGGGAGAATGTGCGCAAGAGCTTCCTGCCCGAGTTCATCTCGATGAATTTCATGATGGCCGGCATGGCGCCCGTCATGAGCTTCCTGATGATGGGGCGCGACATGCGCGCGATGGAGCCGACCGAGCTCTTGTTCTGGGGCGTGATGTCGATCGGCGTCATTGCCGGCTTCACACTTGCCTATCCCTCCAATGTCTGGCTGGTCGCCCGCGGACTGAAGCACGGGTTGATGACGCAGCGCCCGCAGGCGGCCGAAATGAGCAGTCGAGAGCCGACCGCCCAGCAACAGCACGCTACGCATCATGCCCGCGCCGGCGATGATCGACGACAAGGCCACGCCAACACATCCCACAAATCCAAACGCAACGGCCATCAGATGGAGACGGACGCCACGACGCCGCAGATAGCAGCCCTCGGCATGGTCTCGGTGCTGGCGCTGGCGATTGGCATGGCCGCACCGGCGAACTGGCTGAACCTGACGCTTTCGGCACGTGACGTCGGCGGGGCGATCATGCCGGAAGGCATGATCATGGGCCGCGACACGCCGGCGGAAGCCATGCGTGACATGGCTGCAACCGATCCGCATCGCGTCACGGCATCCTATGGCCTTGCCGCCAAAGGCGACCAGGAACTGCCATTCCGCCTGGAGAACGGCGTCAAGGTGTTCGACCTCAGGCCCTCAGTGGTCCGCTGGCAGATCCTGCCCAATGTCGCGGTCGACGCCTATGCCTACAACGGCCAGATCCCCGGTCCGCGCATCCACATTCGCCAGGGCGATAAGGTTCGCATCGACGTCACCAACGACCTGCCTGAGGAGACCACGGTGCATTGGCACGGCATGATCCTGCCGAACCGGATGGATGGGCCCGCCGAGATCACCCAGCCGCCGATCGAGCCTGGGCAATCCTATTCCTACGAATTCACCGCGACCCAGCACGGGACCTATTTCTATCATCCGCATGCCAAGCCGGACCGTACCCAGGCGCTGGGGCTCTATGGGGCGCTGATCATCGACCCTGCCAATCCCGCCGACGAGATTCAGGCTGACCACGACTATGTGATCGAACTTCAGGAATGGCTGGTGCGCGATGGACTGACCTATCCTTCGATGCCGATGGAAGGCGGTATGCCGAACTTCTTCACCATCAACGGCAAGGCCTATCCCGCAACCGACGCCATCCCCATGAAGGTGGGCGAGACGCTGAAGGTGCGTTTCATCGGCACCAATAATGGCTTCGTCCATCCCATGCATATCCATGGCGGACCCTTCGAGGTCGTCGCTCGTGACGGTGAGACGCTTCCTCCCTCGGCGCGCTTTCTGGCCGATACGATCAATGTCGGGCCAGGACAGCGCTATGACGTCGTCTGGAAGGCACGGCGTCCCGGCAAGTGGCTCATCCATTGCCACATCCCGCATCACACGACGAACAACAATGTCGAGGAAAAGGGCGGCGGCGGGCTGATGGTCGTGATCGACGTCGGTTAGATCTGCCACCCCCCTGTGGATTTACCTGTGTCATCGGGGGGCGCGTTGTTGCGCGCTACTTCTTGATAATGGTTCCGTTGCGCAAGTCGAAAGCTTCGGTACCGCGAGCCTGGCGGTAGAAATCATCCTGCAATTCACCCCATTCGCCGAGAAAGGCGCCGCAATTGCTGCAATGAATTGGCGTCGACTCGTTGGCGTCGTCGGGAATGTCCATTTGGATGGTCCCACAAGCCTTGCAATCGAGTTTGTCGTCCAGCCGTCGTCCCATTTCCCAATGATTGCGCATTTTCGACCATGAGCCAATTGTCGATTTCGTACCAAATCGCATCGACCATGGCTCATCGGTCAATCGCGAGAGTCAAAAAGGACGGCCAGACCCAGTTCCCGTGCCAGCTCGATGATCGTCTCCATCAATTCATCATCTGTATCCTGCAAATAAGGCGCGTCCCTGCGAGCGGCCTCTATCGCCGCTTTGACCGAAACGATGTCGCCGTATCGCGCACTTCGAAGCTCTTCTGCCAGAAACGCCTTGGCGGTACCGACAGGTCTTATTGCCCATCTGGCGATGCTCATGCGGCTCCCTCCCATGGTCACCTCAGCTTCATTTTGATCCTGTCCAAGGTGCAGATCAATCGATGGTACGATTCCGTACGGAGCTGCCCGACCGGTTGGAGACAGCCGTGTGACGAACGCCTTGGCCAGGGTTTTCGGCGTCTCTCTGGGGTGAGTTGGGGCGAAATCGCCCGGTGGGACCGGCCTTGCGGAACCATCGCTCAGCATGGGGGTTTCTTCAAAATCTCCCTCGAAGAATGCAAGGAGCGACCATGCGCATGTTGACGATAGCTGTCGCGCTTTCCGGGGCGGTCACCATTCAGCCCGTCTACGCCCAAACTATCGGACCGCAGCTTCCCCAGGTGACGCCACCGCAGGGCGAAGCGCAGCCGGAGCTGGCGCCGCCCGATCCAGGCTCTGCCGGTTTGAATTTCACCGGCGTCGCCATTGTCGCCGTCGAGGATTTGCCGGACGAAATCAAGGCGCAGGCCGATGCCGTGATTAACCAGACCAGCGCCGAAGATTTGCTTCGCCTGCAAAGCTCCGTCGATGCCTCACCTCAGGCGACGTCGGCTTTGAGAGCGAATGGGCTCAATTCCTCGCAGGTTGTCGCTGCAAACATAGATGGCGATGGCACGCTGACGCTGATCATTCAGACGACGACTTGAGGCATCGAACCATACGCATCACTGAATCGACGAAATGCAGTCGCGGAGAGCAGCAATGGTCGAAGCCGCCGTTCGCAACTTCACCATCAATTTCGGGCCACAGCATCCCTCCGCCCATGGTGTTCTTCGGTTGGTGCTCGAACTGGACGGCGAGATCGTCGAGCGTGCCGATCCGCATATTGGCTTGCTCCATCGAGGCACCGAAAAACTCATAGAGCACAAGAACTATTTGCAAGCGCTGCCCTATTTCGATCGGCTCGACTACGTCGCGCCGATGAACCAGGAGCATGCGTTCTGCCTCGCCGCCGAAAAACTGCTCGACATAACAGTTCCAAAGCGTGGGCAGCTTGTCCGTGTTCTTTTTTGCGAAATTGGCCGGCTTCTGTCGCATCTCCTCAATGTCACGACCCAGGCCATGGATATCGGCGCCCTGACGCCGCCGCTTTGGGGATTTGCGGAGCGCGAGAAGCTGATGGTCTTTTACGAGCGCGCCTCCGGCGCTCGCATGCATGCGAATTACTTCAGAATCGGCGGCGTGCACCAGGATTTGCCTGCGAAGCTTCTCGACGACATCTGGGCTTTCTGCGATCCGTTCCTCAAAGTCTGTGACAACCTCGACGATCTGCTCACCGGCAGCCGCATCTTCAAGCAGCGCAATGTCGATGTTGGTGTGATCGGGCTGGATGATGCCTGGCGCTGGGGGTTTTCCGGCGTGATGGTACGCGGATCGGGCGCGGCATGGGATTTGCGCAAGGCACAGCCATACGAATGTTACCCTGACATGGATTTCGACATCCCCGTCGGCAAGAACGGAGACTGCTATGACCGTTATCTCGTCCGTATGGAGGAGATGCGCCAGTCGGTGCGGATCATGAAGCAATGCCTGGAAAAACTGCGGTCACCCGAAGGCCAGGGGCCGGTCGCGATTCCGAACCAGAAGATCACGCCGCCGCGGCGCGCCACGATGAAACGCTCTATGGAAGCGACCATCCAGCATTTCAAACTTTATACCGAGGGGCATCGCGTGCCGGCGGGAGAAGTCTACGCCGCGGTTGAAGCGCCAAAGGGAGAATTCGGCGTTTATCTGGTTTCTGACGGGGGCAACGTCCCTTACCGGTGCAAAATACGTGCGCCATCTTTCGCCCATCTGCAGGCGATGGATTTCCTGTCTCGAGGGCACATGATCGCCGACGTTGCCGCGATCATCGGGTCGCTCGACATCGTGTTTGGCGAGATAGATCGTTAGTCCTCGGGAGGTTGCGCGCTTGCCCCGCGATGCAGAAACTCCCGTCTCATGCGTGGACGGGAGGCTCTTCATTCTCGTCGGGGTTGGGCAGCGGAGTCTCGTCCGGAAGCGTTTCCGGTTCGGGTTCCTCGATCGGCTCCGGCTTCCATGTTGGAGGCGGCACGGGCATATCGCGATTTGGGTCTGGCTGTCTTGGCTGTGGCATCTAGCTATCTCCGTTCAGTCGGAACAACTCGTCCGCCGTGGCATGGTTCCTGGCAGAATCCAGCCATCGAGATCGTTGCGCCCTCAAGGCAGGCGCACGTTGGTCCGCCCACGGATGCCGGCGCAAAAGTTGCAGATCGTTCGGAACCGGTCGGATTTTCGAGCCGTTGTCGTCGAAATCGACCAAGGAGAAGTGTGATGAAGGACAAGTCAGGAGATATCGACCATACACTGCCGCAGGTCGCCATCGACGATCAGCAGGTGCGACAGCTGGCCGCCACGACCGATTTGCCGTCCAGGCAGGCACGCGAACTGGTGCGCCGTCACGGCAATGATCCCCGCAAGCTGGAAGAGTTGGCGAGGTCGATCAACGCCACCAACTGAGTCCAGGCCAATGGGCATCGACGGCGCAAGCCGTTGGCATCAGATTTCCAGCAAGGCGTAGGGGCGGCCGCCAGGCTTGGCCACATGCATGGCGACGTTGTAGACCTTGGCTCCGCCAGGCGTTTGGCCTTCGTAAGAACCGCGATGTGCATGACCATGCACGACAGCACTGACCTGGAATCGATCGATCGTTTCGGCCAGACGTGAAGAGCCCAGAAACGGAAATATTTCCAGCGGTTCTCCCGCGACGGTGTCGGCAATCGGCGCGTAGTGGAGGATCACGAGCGTGCGCTTGGCCCGCACCTGGCGCATCGCATTTTCAAGTCGCATTGCCTCGTTCACGCTTTCCGCGACCATCGTCTTGATCGCCGGTTCCCCGAATGAGCCGAGCATGCGTGACCCGAAGCCGCCTATGAATCCCTTCACGCCGACAAAACCGACCTCCTCGATTTCGACTGCCTGCCCGTCGAGGAGGTGAACATGCGCCTGCCGCAGGATCTTCGTGACGTCTTCCACCGCACCAGACTCGTAGTCATGGTTGCCGAGCACCGCCACAACCGGGATCGAGCAGTTGCGCAGATCCTCGGCCAGCATCTCCGCTTCACGAGGCTTCCCGAGATTGGTCAGATCTCCCGTGAGAACGAGAATGTCCGCTTCGCTCGATATCTCGCCGAAGAGGTCTCGATACGAGTTTTGCGCATCTTCCCGCACATGGAGATCCCCGACCGCGGCAACTTTGAGCGCGCGTGCGCCGTCCTTGGGCGCGCTGCTCTTGACGGGATCAGCCATCACGGAATTCTCCCACACCACCGACGCCGGCGAAGCCCCATTCCTTGACGTCGATCTCGTAGTCGGTTTGCGAAAGCAGCCGCCCACGGCAGATCTTCATCCTTGGAGACGGCAATTGCCGTTGCTTGGCGAGGCGGTCGAGCAATTCATCGAGCAACCACGCCGGGATATGATCCCGCTCGCTCGGATAGATCCATCTGAAATTGATAAGCTGCATCAACAGAACCTCCCAATGAACCTCCAGATAAGAAAGCAGCCGGTGCCAATCGATCTGATCGCCCGCCTTGAGAATCGTATGAGCGATATCGGCGCCGTCGTGTCGCCCTCTGTCCTGGATAAAGCATTTGGACCAGATGAGTTCGGTCGGGCCGATGATCCGCACCCTGCTGCCCAACAGCTCGGTTTGGCGGGCGTGTTCCAGCCACAGGTCGCCAACAGGCACCGTGCCGTTGGCCGAGCCGAAGATGACGTCGAAGAAATGCGTGCCCTTGAACACCTTGCCGAGCCACCGGTCGTCCTCGATTTCGACGGCATATCCAAGCTGCTTGAAATGGGCGAGGATCCGCGCGTAGTCGCCTGCCTTGCAGAAGATATCGAGGTCCTTGGTCTGGCGGGTGACACCCGTATAGGCGCTTACCGCGTAGGTCCCGGCGACCAGAAAGGGAATGTCGGTGGCGGCAAGCTCGCGGATTGCTTCGGTATAAAATACCTCCGCCTCGGCATTTTTGAGCGTCGGCGCCGCCTTTGCGTCAATCATGGGAAGCGAGACCAGAACGTTTTCAGGCAATGGGCCATTGGTCATGAAACGATGACTCCGAATCCGGCAACCGGCAGTCGCCCGCTGTGGTAACAACGTGAACCCCGCCTGGTTCCGCTACCGGGCGGCCAGCCAAAGGTTCATTCTCGTCACGTACTGGAATTTCGGGATCGCGCCTGCCGATCCAAGCCCGGCCCAACGTCATCGCCGGCGCGCAAGTCTCTATGTCGCCTCGGAATCGGCCCATGCCGCCGCCAATGTCCCATTGGCCCAAATTTGAAACACCCCGTGGGTGCTCGATCTCGATCGTTTTAGAGTTTATTGGGCTTACCCAATCGGGCACACAAAGCTGAAGCCGAGGCGCTTGATCTAACCGCAGCCGATCGGCGTGCGCCAAGCCACTATCAGGACCATCAAGGCATGACCCCCTCGCCTCCCTTTCTCGGCTTTCCCGACCGTCTGGCAGATAGCCGCGTGCCTCGTGCGGTGTTCTTCGGGGCCGGTCACGGCAGCACCTATCCCGGCAAGGACAGCAGCGGCTATGCCTTGGCCGCCAACGCCATCCGTGCTGCCAGCCAGGACGATGCCGCATTCGTCGAGCACTGGGATTTCGATCTTGGCGGCCCGCTGTTCGACGGCAAGCCGGCCTCTTGCATCGACGCCGGCGATATCTTGACCACCATGCATGACAATGCCGGCAACCGGGCGAGGATCGAGGCAAAAACGCGCGAGATCCTGACGTTGCCGGCTGTGCCGATCCTGATCGGCGGCGACTGTTCCATGACCATTCCCTTCCTCGCCGGCTTTGCAGAGCACGGGCCGGTCTGGGTCCTGCAGGTCGACGCCCATATAGACTGGCGCGACGAGGTTCATGGCGAACGCCACGGCTATTCGAGCCCGATGCGCAGGGCAAGCGAGATGCCGCATGTCGCCGGCATGGTGCAGGTCGGTCTGCGCAGCGTCGGCAGCGCGCGCATCGCCGAAATCGAAGCAGCCCGGCGCTATGGCAGCCGCTTCGTGACCGCCCGCGAGGTTCATGCCCAGGGCGTCGAAGCCGCGCTCCGGCATATTCCGGAAGGCGCGCGGGTCGTCGTCACCCTCGACTGCGACAGCCTTGATCCAAGCATCATGCCGGGCGTGGCGGCGCGTACACCCGGCGGTCTCACCTACACGCAGGTAATCGACCTGATCGCCGGCCTCGGCAGGCGGGCCAGGATCGCAGGGTTCGACCTTGTCGAGTTCTATCCTCCGGCCGATATTGACGGCCTGTCAGCGCTGACCGCCGCGCGCCTTCTCGTCAATGTGGTCGGCACCGTCGTCCGGCAGGTTTGATGTCAAAATCCCGCTCTTCGCCGCAGAGCGGCCCAAAAGCGCGTGAGCGAGCTTGCGGCTGAAATGCCCTTTTTGATACCTGGGTATTCGATCCTGCCTCGTCCGACCGGCTCGTCGCTCCAGACCAGGTTGAAAGCAATGCCCTTGAGCCCAAGCTCCCCGATCCGGCGTACGATCGTCTCCTGCAGATAAATATCGGATATTCGCACCCCGTCGGCACGCTCGGGCAGCTTGAATATCTCGGTACCGCCGATTGCGTCCGCTCGAAGGACGAGGCTTTCGATCACCATGACGCCGCCATCGTCAAAGCGAACGATCTTTGAACGTTCCTCGTCCAGCGCATCGATCACGGTGGTGACATTGAAGAGCGATATTGGCTCGTCAGCAGGAAGCGGCAGGAATTCACCGTACGGTTCGAGGGTTGGCCGAAGCAATTTCGACGCCCTCGCCCGCAGGATGAGCACATGCTCGCCAAGCCATGGAAAATCTGAATATTGCCGGAGCGTACCGTCGTCGTGTTCGCGCAGGATCTCCATCCTGGGCGGATGCCATTGTGTCTGCTTCCGGCCGCAGAGCGTCGAAAACAGCTGGTAGTCGTCCGCCTGCCGAGGAAGGACCCATTCCTGTCCTTCGATCACGCTCAGGACATAGATGTTCATCCGGTCCCCCGCACATCATCGCCTTGGTAGGTTCGGCCTGCTGCGCTGCTCTTCGCGCGCGTTCTCACCGCTGGTCCGCGACGGCCATTTGCGGCACCGGCGGCAATTCGGGTGCATTCATCCCTTTGAAAGGGTCACGCCAGGCGTCGATGTCTTCAAGTCGACGGTACCAGCGGCTGACAGAGGGATAATCGTCGAGCGGCAGTCTGGCGGCGTCGTTGAACGGTAGGAAGGTCGCCATTCGAAAATCGGCATAGGAAACCGAATTGCCGACCAGCCACTGCCGCTCGGCAAGCACGGCGTCGAGTATTGCCGCAGCCGTATGGAATTGGTTCAGGCCCTCCTCCACCCGCTTCTGATCGATCGGGCCGATGCCGTACCGCTGTTTCGTCCCACGTTCGAAATGCACCGTGTCGCAAGCGAGTGCGAAGTGCTCCTTGCCCCAGCTGAGCCACCGGATCATCTCGGGTTCGTCATCGCCGGTGCGCCAGAAATCCGAATGCGCGTGGCGCGACAGCCTGCAGGCTATGGCGTCTGCCTCCCAGAGGCTCTTTCCCTCATCATCCACAAGGATGGGCAGTGAGAGGTTGGGATTTAACCGGCGAAATTTCTCCATTTGCCCGGCAGCGAATGGCGAGGCGAATTCGAAGTCCAGTTTCGTTTCGAGATAGCGTGCGACCGCGACCGCCAATCGAGGATTGGGATTGCGGCTGAAGTACAGCTTCATTGGGCACCGACGATCTGGGCGACCACGCAATAGTCGATCATGAGCAGCCTCTATGCAGCTTCGAAGTCAGCCCAAGCGCCCATGTATCCCAATGGATTGGGCTCGCCTTTCATCATCGTTTTTCGCCAAGCTTCCTGCTCGGCATTCATCAGAACCAATTCCCAAACACAGGCAATAACAGGTCTCTTAACCGTGTCCATCGGTTCGGTTGCGGAATACAGCTTCCGATAGATGTGCTGACAAAGCACCGAACCCTGTATCCACCAGTGAGCTAAGATGGACACACCGAGCTCACCAGGATGAATGATCACAAAGCCCATGCCATTCTCGTCACCCTCGTCCGCCACACGCGGCAGAACCTCCTGTCGCACGAATGACTGCGCCAGAGTCGCCATGGGTTCGTCGATCTTTTTGTTGTCTGCGACGAGACCATAGACTTTGAGCTTGAGACCACCAATGTCCCATTGGCCCAAATTTGAAACACCACGTGGATGGTAGATCTCGATCGTTTCAGAATTCACTGAGCGCACTCCAATTGGCTATTGGCAGCAGCCGTACCTGATAGCTCATCACGCGACTTGCACCCGGCGCGATCAGCATCAGGCCTGGTTTGTCGACAAAATCACCATCGAAATCCACCGGGCTTGCAAGGCCGTGCCAGGGTTCGATGCAAAGGAACGGCGCGCCGCCCGGCTTTGACCAGACGCCCAACTCCCGAACCCCTTGCCAGGATATTTCCAGAGCCGGGCCACGCTCGGCGGCATAACGCACGCTGGAGCTTGCGGGCTGGTCCATGATCACCGCGTCCTCGTCGAACAACCGCTCGGAGAGCGGGAGTATGTTGCCTTCGACAGGCGTCGGCTGTGGCGTTTTCAGCAGCAGTCCGTCCTTAAGGCGGCGGATCGGCGCCGGCTCATCATCGGCAAAGATCAGCCGGTAGTCCGTCTTGGCCTGATCCGGCTGCAAGGGCCAATTGAATGCCGGGTGCGCCCCGATCGATGCCGGCAGGAGCTCATCACCAGTGTTGGTGATGTCGAAAGTCACATCAAGCTGCTGGCGGACCAGCGTGTAGGTCACTTCAAGCCGAAAGGCGAACGGATAGCGCGCCCGGGTGTCGACATCGTCGGTGAGCACCAGCGTGCAGGATCGCGGCCCCTTCCGCGCCCAGGCAAACGGCTTGTCGCGCGCGAACCCGTGCTGCGTCATTGGATAGGTCCGGCCGCGATGGCGCAGATGATCGCCCGCCAGCCGCCCTACGATCGGGAACAGCACCGGCGAGTGACGCCGCCATTCCGGCCCCGCCTGCCACAGGAATTCGAATCCGTGCGCATCTTGCAGCGAAATCAGTTCGGCGCCCTGCGCGACGATGGTCGCCGAGATACCGTCGCCATGAAGCGTTTGGCTGTCCTGTGCCACATTTCCTCGCGGGTCGTTGTTGAAGGCCGGCGCGGTGGGCAGACTAGCAAAAGCGCTTCGGGACTCAAGGTGCAGCCTGGTTCTGCAGGAACGAATTGTGGCCGGAGGATCTCCCTCCGGCCACCTCTCCGCATCAAGAGCAATAACCCTCGCTCTTGCCCACAGCGGATAGTCGTTATTCGCGTTCGCCGGTGAAATTCAGCAGCAGCTGGAAGATGTTGATGAAGTTCAGATAGAGCGAGAAGGCGCCGAAGACGGCAAGTTTCTGGCGCGATTCCGCGTCGAAATTCTCGGCATACTGTTCCTTGATCGTCTGCGTGTCCCAGGCGGTCAGGCCGATGAACACGGCGATGCCGATCACCGAGATGGCGAACTGCAGCGCGGTCGAGCCGAGGAAGATGTTGACGATGCTGGCGATCACCACGCCGATCAGGCCCATGATCAGGAACGACGAGAACTGCGTCAGGTCGCGCTTTGTCGTGTAGCCGTACAGGCTGGTGGCGCCGAACATGGTGGCTGCGATGAAGAAGGTGCGCGCGATGCTGGTTCCGGTGAACACCAGGAACACGGAGGCGAGCGAGAGGCCCATGACCGCGCAGAAGGCCCAGAACATCGCCTGGGCACTCGCCGCGGACATGGTCTGCATCTTGAACGAGAACAGCATGACGAAGGCGAGCGGTGCCAGCATCACCACCCATTTCAGCGGGCTGGAGAAGATCGGCACGTAGAGCGCCGGCGTCGATGAGATCATGAAGGCGACGAGGCCGGTGACCACCAGGCCGACACCCATGTAGTTGTAGACGCGCAGCATATGCTGGCGCAGGCCCTCGTCGAAGATGGCTCCGGTTTGGGCGCCGGCTCCGACGCGATATCCCAGATTGGGGGTGTTCATTTGCGTTCTCCTTTGTGGATCGATCAGTAGAGCGTCTTGGCGAGCGTCTCTGCGGCGCGGTCGAGGTCGTGGACCTCGCTTCGTCCGACCACCGCATAAGCCACATCGCCGATCTGGAAATAGGCCGATGAGATGTCGCCCGAGGGCGCGATCGTCGGCTTGACGACGTCGAAGGTTCCAGGCCGGATCGCAAACAGCGACACCAGCCCCATGTCTTTCGTCTCGACCGCCATCTCGACGCTCGGACCAAAGCGGGACGGATAGATCTGCACGTCGCGGACCTTCCAGTCCTTGGGCAGCGACGGCATGACGATGGCGGTCGCGGCGCGAATCTCGCCGGCGTTGTAATTGGGCGCCTCGGGCTGCGACGGCATGCTCTCGCGCACCAGCGTGGTCCTGTGGGCCCGCACTGCGTCGTCAACATAGGCGGGCGGCTGCGGCGAGGCGACGACCTTGGTCACCGACATCGGCCCGATGATACCGTTCGCCAGCCACCCGGCGGCGACGAAGACAGCAACCACCGCGGCGCGCTGCAGCACACCGAAGATGCGGCCGCGGGCAAGCCCCCTCTCCAGCCGCCGCGCGGCATCGGCGGTCGCGGGCCGTGCCATGCCTTTGGAGCCGGCAAGCGCCACGCGCAGTTCATCGCGGGTTCTGAGATCCGACATCACGCGCGCCGCCGCCTCCGGGCGAGCGGACAAGAATGCCTCCACCTCGATGCGGCGGGTGACGTCGATCTGGTCGTCGACATAGGCGTCGAGGTCGATATCCGTCACGGGATCGACAGTTGCGGTCATGAAGGGCCTCCAACGATCCTAAGGTGGTTTTTTGCCTTCGCCGGCTCCTCCATCTCGCGCAGTGCGGCGCGCGCCCTGCCGATGCGCGACATCAGCGTGCCGAGCGGCACGCCGCTGGCATCGGCGGCCTGCTGGTAGGAGAGGCCTTCGATAGCGACGAGGTGCAGCGCTGAACGCTGTTCTTCCGGCAGGCTGAAAAAAGCCTGGCGCACCTGCGCCAGGCGCACCGAATGTTCCTGTGGTGCCGGCGTGCTGCCGTCGGCCAGGTATCCAGCCTGTTCGACGCGCGACGCCTCGGACTTGCGGGACCGCATCCTGTCGATGAAGGTGTTGTGGACGATCGACAGCAGCCACGCGCGCAGGTTTCCGCCGGAGCGGAAGGTGCTGCGCCGCTCATAAGCGCGCACCAGCGCGTCATGGACAAGGTCCTCGGCGTCGGTGCTGTCGCGCGTCAGCGAGCGCGCATAGCGGCGCAGCGAACCGAGCTGTCCTATGATGTCAAAGCGTGGCATTGGCGGCTTCATGTCCTGTTTACGGAGCATGTGGGGATTTTAATCCCTGCCCTGCCAATTTTTTCCTTTGGAGGACATCGTTCGAATGCAACGATTGTTGCCGGCATCAATCTTATCATCGGCATCGCCACAATGTGCCATGCCCGGTGGATCGTGCCTACTTCACACGCCTCTTCTCCAGCTTCCGCGCCAGTGTCCGGCGGTGCATGCCGAGCCGTCGTGCCGTCTCGGAAATGTTGAAGTCGGCTTCCACCAGCGTCTCGTGGATGCGCTCCCATTCGAGGTTCTTTATCGAGGTTGGCCGCTCGGCGAGCGGTACCGAAGCATTGCCCTCGACCTGGCCGAAAGCCGCTTCAATGTCGTCTGTATTGGCGGGCTTGGCGAGATACTGGCAGGCGCCGAGCTTGATCGCCTCGACAGCGGTGGCGATGCTGGCAAAGCCGGTCAACACGACGATCCGCATTTCAGGATCGTGTTCGTGCAGCGCCCTGACGCACTCAAGGCCCGAGCCGCTGGCAAGCTTGAGATCGACGACGGCATATTGGAAGGCAACGGTGCCGATCAGCGCCTGCACGCCGTCGACGCTCCGGCAGCTATGCGTTTCGTAATCACGCCGTTCGAAAGACCGGCGCAGTGCGTTGGCAAAGGCGATGTCGTCCTCGACGATCAGCAGCGTGCGTTTAGTCGGCATTGTGCCCTCGCGGAGACAGAGCAGCCAGCGGCAGATGCAACGTAACCGAAGCTCCCCCTTCGGTTCTGTTTCTTACGGTGACGCTACCCCCCAGCTTGCGGATGACATTGACGACCAGAAACAGGCCGAGCCCGCTACCTGGCCGGTTCTTGGTCGACGTGTAGGGCTTGCCGAATTCAGCAAGCATGGTTTCTTCAAATCCCGGTCCCGCGTCGACAACTTCGATGATGAGATCGTCCGCGTGGCGGCTGACGATCAAACCGACCCATAGAGGCGACGCTTCAAGTGCGTTGTCCAGTACATTGAACATCACCTGTTTGAGCGCGGGATCGGAGACGATCTCCTGGTTGGCGCCGAAACGCCTGGTGTATTCGAAACCTTGCGGCAGCCGTGTCGACTTCCATTCGGCCACCAGCTCCGCCAGAAAGGCATCGACGGAGGTGCGAACCGTGCCTTCGCCGCGCAATTCGCCCGACGACATCAGGATTCCCGAAACGATCTTCTTACAACGGTCCAACTGGCCCTGCATCTCCCGGATTTCCTGCGCCAGATCCGGATCGGCCTCGAGAACCGGCATGCGCTGCCAGTCGTTGAGGATGACGGAAAGCGTAGCCAGCGGCGTGCCGAGCTCATGCGCGGCGCCAGAGGCGAGCAGGCCCATCCTGACGATGTGAGCCTCCTCCGCCGATTGCTGGCGCAAATCCGCAAGATGAGCGTCGCGGGTGCGAATGTTGTTCTGGACCCTGGTGATGAACAGCACCAGAAGCGTTGCCGCCAGGACGAAACAGATGAACATGCCCTGAATGTGCAGGCTGAACAGCCCGGCACCGTGTGCGGCGGGCAGGCTGATCTCACGGTAGAAGGTGGTCAGCGCGATGAAGCACGTGCTTGCAATGAGGACAAGCGCCCAGACCGACCATGTCTCCAGCAGTACCGCGCCCAGGATGACCTGGAGCAGGTAAAGCGAAATGAAGGGATTGGACGCGCCGCCGCTCAGGTAAAGCTGGACCGTCAACGCGGTGACGTCGAGCAGCAGTCCAAGAAACAGCTCGGTGTTGGTGATCGCGTCCTGGCTGCTGTGCCGGCGCAGGCTGGCGACGTTGAGAGCGATCAGCAGCAGGATCACCACTGCCATCGGCACCAGCGGCAGTCCGATGCCAAGCGCGTAGCGGACGAACAGGATCGTCACGATCTGACCGCCGACGGCGATCCAGCGCAGTTGGATCAGAAGCAGGAAATTCTGCTTGTTGGTCTTGTCGTGCAGCGTCATTGGGCCGGGAGGTCCCCAGCCCTGGCCAAGCAGGTCACTCAAGCGGGAGTCCGATCCAGGCGCTGGTTGAGCCGCAGCGCCAGCAGCGTGCATAGCGCTCCCGACAGCAGATAGGCGCCTGACGAGATCAGCCCGAAATGGGCGGACAGGAACAGGGCGACAATGGGGGCGAAGCCGGCGCCGAACAGCCAGGCGAGATCCGAGGTCAGCGCAGCACCTGTATAGCGGTAGTTCTTTGAAAAGTTCGAGGCGAGTGCTCCCGAAGACTGGCCGAACGACAGGCCGAGCAGGACGAAGCCCAACACCATGAAGACGGACTCTCCGACGAAGCCGCCATCGAGCAGCTGTGGCGCGAAACCGCTGAACACGGCAATGGCCACCGCCGAGCCTCCAAGCAAGGGCCAGCGCCCGACCCGGTCGGCAACGACGCCCGAGATCGCGATTGCCGCCAGGCCGAAGAAGGCTCCGATCGTCTCGATGACCAGGAACCGTGCCGGTCCCTCGCGCGTGAACAGGAATATCCAGGACAGAGGAAACACCGTCACCATGTGGAACAGGGCGAAGCTCGCCAGCGGCGCGAAAGCGCCGAGCACGACAGTGCGCCCTTCGGCGCGCAACGTCTCGCGGACGGAAGTCGGCTCCAGTTCCTGGCCTTCGAACAGTTTGGTGTATTCCGGCGTCACCACGATGCGCAGCCGCGCGAACAGGGCGACGACGTTGATGGCGAAGGCGACGAAGAACGGGTAGCGCCAACCCCAGCTGAAGAAGTCTTCAGCCGACAGGTTGCCGACGAAATATGCAAACAGGGCACTGGCGACGATGAGCCCGAGTGGCGCGCCCAGCTGCGGGATCATCGCATACCAGCCGCGACGCTTTTCGGGGGCATTCAACGCCAGCAGCGAGGCAAGTCCGTCCCATGTCCCGCCCAGCGCCAGTCCCTGACCGATCCGGAACATGGCCAGCAGCCAGGCCGAAGCCGGGCCGATCTGGTCGTAACCGGGCACGAAGGCGATCGACACGGTCGAGGTCCCCAGCAGGAACAGCGCGATGGTGAGCTTGGCGCTGCGTCCGTAGGCGCGGTCGAGCGCGGTGAAGATCGCCGTCCCGATCGGCCGCGCGATGAAGGCAAGCGCGAAGATGGCGAAGGAGTAGAGCGTGCCGGTCAACGGGTCGGCATAAGGAAATACGAGCTTGGGGAAAACGATGACGGAAGCGATCGCGTAGACGAAGAAGTCGAAGAATTCCGACGTCCTGCCGATGATGACGCCAACGGCGATTTCGCCGGGCTTCACCTCATGATGCCGCGCATTGATCCGTCTTGCGTCGGCTTCGATCTTCGAAGTTGGGCTCACAGCATTCTCCGTCGCCCCGCCGCGGTCTCATACGATCGCTTGCCATGTGCGCGGGCCAGATGCTTTGATGACGCCTGCCGCGTCATTGCGGCATTGGACAAATTGTCCAATGCCTTCATCGCCGCGGTACGGTTAGCACTGGGGGGAACAACCGACAGGTCATACATTGAGCCGTCTTCGTACCCTTTTCCTGCTGCCCCTGCTGGCATCGCTCGGCTCCTGCAGCATGGTCGTCCTGAACCCTGCCGGCGACGTCGCCGAGCAGCAGCGCGACCTGCTGATGGTGTCCACGGCACTGATGCTGATCGTCATCATACCGGTGATGGCTCTCACCATATTCTTTGCCTGGCGATACCGCCAGTCCAACCGCGAGGCGCGCTACGAGCCGGATTGGGACCACTCGACCCATCTCGAACTCGTCATTTGGGCTGTGCCGCTTCTGATCATCATCTGCCTGGGCGCGGTGACCTGGATGGGCACCCATCTGCTCGACCCCTATCGTCCGATCGGACGTGTAGCGGCCGGCAAGCCGCTGCCGCCGGACGTGCGCCCGCTTGAGGTCGAAGTCGTCGCGCTCGACTGGAAATGGCTGTTCATCTATCCGGAATACGGCGTCGCCGTGGTCAACGAACTGGCTGCGCCGGTCGACCGGCCGATCAGCTTTCGCATCACCTCCGCATCGGTGATGAACTCCTTCTACATTCCAGCACTGGCCGGCCAGATCTATGCGATGCCGGGTATGGAAACCAGGCTGCATGCCGTCATCAACAAGTCCGGCGACTATGAAGGGTTCTCTGCCAATTACAGCGGCGCCGGCTTCTCGGGAATGCGCTTCGCGTTCCACGGCCTCGACGATGCCGGTTTCCAGGCATGGATCGCGAAGGCAAAGGACAGCGGCGGCAAGCTCGACCGAAACGGCTATCTGGAGCTCGAACAGCCCAGCGAGAACCAACCCGTGCGCCACTATGCGGCGGTGGATAGCGATCTCTACAAGGCGATCCTCAATATGTGCGTCGAGCCCGGCAAGATGTGCATGAGCGAGATGTCGCAGATCGATGCCAAGGGCGGTCTGGGAATGGCCGGCATCCGCAACACGCTTCCGCTGCTGTATGACAAGTTCGCCCGGCGCGGCACGATATTCGGCCCTGCCCCATCCTATGTCGCCAGCATATGCACGACCGAAGAAGCACTGGCCGCTTCGAAGGCTGATCAATCCGCCACGCCGATGACCTCGACGCCGATAGTCGGCGCTGGTCTGCAACGGCCACTGCCCCTGTCGATCCGACTGCCGTCACCTTCCGCAACCGGCACGCTTCGGTCGCCCTTCAACTCCTGAGGCGCCACGCAAGACATGTTCGACAATCCTGCTCTTCTCAAGGCGATCTTCGGCCGGCTTACGCTCGAGTCGCTGCCGCTGCACGAGCCCATCGTGGTCGCGACCTTCATAGTCGTCGCGCTGGGCGGCATCGCCCTCGTCGGCGCGCTGACCTATTTCAAGCTCTGGGGCTATCTGTGGCGCGAATGGTTCACCAGCGTCGACCACAAGCGCATCGGTGTGATGTACATGGTGCTCGGCATCGTCATGCTGCTGCGCGGCTTCAGCGACGCCATCATGATGCGGCTCCAGCAGGCGATGGCCTTCGGCGGTTCGGAAGGCTATCTCAATTCGCATCATTATGACCAGATCTTCACCGCGCACGGCGTCATCATGATCTTCTTCGTGGCGATGCCGCTGGTGACGGGCCTGATGAATTTCGTCGTCCCGCTGCAGATCGGCGCGCGCGACGTGTCGTTTCCGTTCCTCAACAATTTCAGCTTCTGGATGACGGTCGGCGGCGCGGTCATCGTCATGATGTCGCTGTTCGTCGGCGAATTCGCGCGCACCGGCTGGCTCGCCTACCCGCCGCTGTCGGGTATCGGCTACAGTCCCGATGTCGGTGTCGATTATTATATCTGGGCGCTGCAAGTGGCGGGCGTCGGCACGCTGCTGTCGGGCGTGAACCTGGTCTGCACCATCGTCAAGATGCGCGCGCCTGGCATGACCATGATGAGAATGCCGATCTTCACCTGGACCGCGCTCTGCACAAATGTGCTCATCGTCGCCGCCTTCCCGGTGCTGACGGCGGTGCTGGCCCTGCTGGCTCTCGACCGCTATGTCGGCACCAACTTCTTCACGAACGACTTCGGCGGCAATCCGATGATGTACGTGAACCTGATCTGGATCTGGGGCCACCCCGAGGTCTACATCCTGATCCTGCCGGCCTTCGGCATATTTTCCGAAGTGACCTCGGCCTTCTGCGGCAAGCGGCTCTTTGGCTATACCTCGATGGTCTACGCAACCATCGTCATCACCATCCTGTCCTATCTCGTCTGGCTGCATCACTTTTTCACCATGGGGTCGGGAGCGAGCGTCAACTCGTTCTTCGGCATCACCACGATGATCATTTCGATCCCGACAGGCGCCAAGATATTCAACTGGCTGTTCACCATGTACCGCGGCCGCATCCGCTTCGAACTGCCGATGATGTGGACAGTCGCCTTCATGCTGACCTTCACTGTCGGCGGCATGACCGGCGTGCTGCTCGCGGTTCCGCCGGCCGACTTCGTGCTCCACAACAGCCTGTTCCTGGTCGCGCATTTCCACAACGTCATCATCGGCGGCGTGCTGTTCGGCCTGTTTGCCGGCATCAGCTACTGGTTCCCCAAGGCATTCGGCTTCCGGCTCGATCCGTTCTGGGGAAAGATGTCCTTCTGGTTCTGGGTGGTCGGCTTCTGGTTCGCCTTCATGCCGCTGTACATCCTCGGCCTGATGGGCGTAACGCGCCGGCTACGCACCTTCGAGGATCCCTCGCTGCAGATCTGGTTCATCATCGCCGCTTTTGGCGCCTTCCTGATCCTGCTTGGTATCCTGTCCTTCCTCATCCAGATCTTCGTCAGCGTGCGCCGGCGCGAGCAGCTTCGCGACGACACCGGTGATCCGTGGGACGGGCGTACACTCGAATGGGCAACCTCGTCGCCGCCCCCGGCCTACAATTTCGCCTTTACGCCGGTCGTCCACGATCTCGACACCTGGGCGGACATGAAGAATCGCGGTTACCAGCGTCCGTTGACGGGCTTCCACGACATCCACATGCCGCGCAACACCGGAGCCGGCGTCATTCTGGCTGGGTTGAGCGTGGTGCTTGCCGTGGCGCTCATCTGGTACATCTGGTGGCTGGCGATCGTCAGCTTCGTTGCTCTGATCGGCTACGCCATCGCGCATACCTTCAATTACGACCGGGACTTCCACATTCCGTCCAGCGACGTCACCCGCGTCGAGGACGAGCGGACACGCCTGCTCGCAGCCACCAGCCAGGCGGGATGAGCACCATGGCACACGCCGACACGGTGATCGACGACACGATCTTCCACCTGGAAGACGACCACGGCCATGCCGAGAGCGGCAGCAGCACCATGCTCGGCTTCTGGATCTACCTGATGAGCGACTGCCTCATCTTTGCGATGCTGTTTGCAGTTTACGGCGTGCTCGGTGGCAACTACGCCGCCGGGCCCGCGCCGAAGGACCTGTTCGATCTTCCGCTGGTCGCGCTCAACACCACCATGCTGCTCCTGTCCTCCATCACCTACGGCTTCGCGATGCTGGAGATGGCGAAAGGGCGAGTGAGGCCGATGCAGGTGTGGCTGGTGATCACCGGCCTGTTCGGCCTCGCCTTTCTCGGCATCGAACTCTACGAATTCGCCCATTTCATCCACGAGGGGGCGACGCCGCAGCGCAGCGGCTTTCTTTCGTCGTTCTTCACGCTGGTCGGAACACATGGCCTGCACGTCACCTTCGGCCTGGTCTGGCTGGTGGTGCTGATGGTGCAGGTCTCCAGGCATGGGCTGATCGCCGCGAACCAGCGGCGCCTGATGTGCCTGAGCATGTTCTGGCACTTCCTCGACGTCATCTGGATCGGCGTCTTCACCTTCGTTTATCTGATGGGAATGTTGCGATGAGCGCCGGGCACCAAACAGACACCAGCAACCACAGCCACGCGCATCACGGCGTCAATCACGGCTCGCTGGCCGGCTATCTGACAGGCTTCGGCCTGTGCGTCGTGCTGACCGCCGTTCCCTTCTGGCTGGTCATGACCAACGCGCTCGGCAATCAGATGGCGTCGGCGATTGCCATCATGGCCTTCGCCGTCGTGCAAATCATCGTCCACATAGTGTTCTTCCTGCATATGAACACCAGGTCGGAGAGCGGCTGGACCATGATGGCGCTGATCTTCACCCTCATCCTGGTGATGATCGCGCTGACGGGCTCGCTCTGGGTCATGTACCATCTGAACGTCAACATGATGCCCGGCCATGACATGAGTCAGATACCCTGAGAGCGGGACCTGGCTTTGGACGAACAGGCGCGGACGACACCGCATCCGACTACAGGCGACGGCCAAAGGGTTACGCGTTCGAGATGGACGCTATTGATGCTTTGCCTTTGCGGAGCCATCGGCATCGCAGGGTTCTCGGCGCTCGGTATCTGGCAGCTGGAGCGCCGCGTCTGGAAGCTCGACCTGATCGAGCGTGTCGATCAGCGTCTCAAGGCAGTACCGGTGGCCGCCCCGGCGCCTTCGGCCTGGCCAGCGATCAACGCCAGGGATGACGAGTATCGCCGCCTCGTCGTCACGGGCCGGTTTCTCGGTGATCGCGAGACCCTGGTCCAGGCGGTCACCGATCTCGGCGGTGGCTTCTGGGTAATGGCGCCGTTCCGAGCGGATGATGGCTTCACGATTCTGGTGAACAGGGGCTTCGTGCCGACGGACAAGCGCGATCCGGCAACCCGCTTCGCAGGCAAGCCCTCGGGCGATCACACCGGAATTCACGGCCTGTTGCGCATCAGCGAACCGAAAGGCGGCTTCCTGCGCACCAACGATCCGGCTGCCAACCGCTGGTATTCGCGCGATGTACAGGCGATCGCCGCCAAGCAAGGCGTCGGGCAGGTCGCTCCTTATTTCATCGATGCCGATGCCACGCCCAATCCGGGAGGGTGGCCGGTCGGCGGCCTGACGGTCGTTTCGTTCCACAACAACCATCTGGTCTATGCCCTGACATGGTTCGGGCTGGCCTTGATGGTGCTGGGCGCGGTCGCCTGTCTGTTGCGGCAGGCTGTGAAAGACAGGCCCGGCGGGGGCTGACCGCTGGCCGAGGCAAAGCCGAAATTACACACGGAAGCGCTCATGCCGGCGCAGAGGATGGCGTGATCGCTCTGCTCGTGCCGGCTGGTCATTTCCGACGCGCATCAATGGGTTTCCCCTCAACCCTTATCCATGAGCGCGCAGGGCAGGCTTCCCAGCCGTCTCGGGCTGGAGCACCTAGCTAAAACCGCTGGCGAAACGCGACCGATTTGCGTATCACTCCGCCGCCATTGGAGCCCTATCGATGTTTGAGACCCTGCAGCCCGCCCCCGCCGACAAGATCCTCGCCCTGATCGGCCTTTATCGCGCCGACCCGCGTCCCGACAAAGTCGACCTCGGCGTCGGCGTCTACAAGGATCGCGACGGCAAGACGCCGGTTATGCGCGCCGTGCGCGAGGCGGAAAAGCGCCTGCTGCAGGCCCAGGACACCAAGACCTATCTCGGCCTTGCCGGCGATACCGGCTTCAACACGGTGATGGCCAAGCTCGCCTTCGGTCCGGGCGCCGACATGACGCGCATCCGCGCCGCACAGGCGCCTGGCGGCTCCGGCGCGCTGCGGCTGGTGGCGGAATTGCTGAAGCGGACGCGTTCGGACGCAACCATCTGGCTGTCGGACCCGACCTGGCCGAACCACATGCCGGTGATGCGCGCCGCCGGCCTGCAGATCCGTGAATACCCGTATTTCGACGCCGCGTCGGGTGCTGTTCGCTTCGACGACATGCTGGCGGCCCTGCGGACCGCAAAGAGCGGCGACGTCGTGCTGCTGCATGGCTGCTGCCACAACCCAACCGGCGCCAATCTGGATGCGGCACAGTGGGCAGCCGTTACCGATCTGGTCGTCGAGCGCGCGCTGCTGCCGTTCGTCGACATCGCTTATCAGGGCTTTGGCGATGGCCTTGAGGCCGACGCCCTCGGCTTGCGCCTGCTGGCGGCGAAAGTTCCGGAAATGGTCGTCGCGTCGAGCTGTTCGAAGAATTTCGCCGTCTACCGCGACCGCGTCGGCGCAGCAATGATCCTGGCCAAGGACGGCGCACAGGCAGATGTGGCGATGAGCCAGATGCTGTCGGCGGCGCGCGCCATGTATTCGATGCCGCCGGACCACGGGGCAGCAGCCGTACGCATCGTGCTGGAGGACGCCGCCTTGCGTGCAGACTGGGAAGCCGAGCTTGAAGAGATGCGGCTGCGCATGCTGAGACTCCGTGTCCAGTTCGCCGAAGCCCTGCGCCGGCAATCCAATTCCGACCGCTTCGATTTCGTCGCCAGCCATCGCGGCATGTTCTCCCGCCTTGGCCTCACCGAAGCGCAAGTCGAACGGCTGCGCGCCGAGCACGGCGTCTACATGGTCGGCGACAGCCGCATCAATGTCGCCGGCCTGCCCGAGGACGGCATGGACGAGCTCGCCAAGGCGATCGTTTCTGTGCTCGACTGACGTGGCTCGCCTGTGGACAAGGCACTCTCGCCGGCTGACAGCGTTGGCCGCGCGGCCGGCCGCGCGATAGCATCAGCCCTATGACGCCATCGAAAGACATTTCGCGCCTGATCGAGATCATGGCGGCGCTGCGGGCGCCGAAGACCGGCTGTCCCTGGGATATCGAACAGGATTTCTCGACCATCGCGCCCTACACGATCGAAGAGGCCTATGAGGTCGCGGATGCCATCGCGCGCGGCGACCTCGACGATCTGCGCGACGAACTCGGCGATCTGCTGCTGCAGGTCGTCTACCACGCGCAAATGGCCGAGGAGGCCGGCGAGTTTGCCTTCCCCGATGTGGTGCAAGCCATCACGACGAAAATGATCCGACGCCATCCGCATGTCTTCGGCGACGAAAAGGCCCGCAGCGCCGGCATGGCCAAGGGCATGTGGGAAAAGATCAAGGCAGAAGAGAAGGCAGAGAAACGAAGCGCCCGCCTCGCGCGCGGTCTCGATCCCGAAGACAATGGCAAGGGGTTTCTGGACAGCGTGCCGGTCGCCCTGCCCGCGCTGACCCGGGCGCTGAAACTTCAGGAGAAGGCCGCCCGCGTCGGCTTCGACTGGAGCGAGGCAGCACCCATCCTCGACAAGATCGAGGAAGAGATCGGCGAATTGCGCGAGGCGCTGGCCAAGGGCGACACCGCCTCGATCAAGGACGAGTTCGGCGACATGCTGTTTGCCGTCGTCAATCTCGGTCGCCATCTTAAGCTCGATTCGGAAGCAGCGCTGAGCGGCACCAACGAGAAATTCCGCTCACGTTTCCATTATGTCGAGCAGGCTTTGGAGAAAGCCGGCAACACGCTGGACAAGGCTGATCTGGCCGAGATGGAAGCGCTCTGGCAGGAAGCAAAGACCGCGAAGTAGTCTCTCTTTTCGGGCAACTCCCGACGGAAACCGCTATACACTTTTCCTGGAACTGCTCCGGATTATCCGTTGTTTTTACGACGCAATCTGTTTTCGATCTCTTCGCGCGCGCTTTGCGTGGCCTTCAGCGAGATGGTGGCGCTGCCGTCGTCATTGTCGCTTCGCGAAACCACATCGCCATTGCGGTAAAGCCAGTCGACAAGGCCGAACTGTGCCGGCTCGATCGTCACGGTGAGGTCTTCGAGTTCGCCCGCCATCCGCGTTTCGATGATCGCCTTCAGCGCATCGATGCCCTCGCCGGTCACCGCCGACACCGCAATCGGCGGCGCCTTGTTGGCATCGGCGCCGTCTGCAAGCAGCCGGGTCCGGTTGCCTTCGTCGAGCCGGTCGATCTTGTTCCACACTTCGATCACCCGCTTGGCATCACCAGCGTCAACGCCAAGATCTGCAAGGATACGCTCGACATCCTCGGCCTGGGCGGTCGTGTCCGGATCGGAAATGTCGCGCAGATGAAGCACGAGGTCGGCCTCGACCACCTCTTCCAGGGTGGCGCGGAAAGCCGCGATCAGATGTGTCGGCAGGTCCGAAATGAAGCCGACCGTGTCGGAGAGGATGATCGGCGTGCCATGTGGCAGGCGCACGCGGCGCAGCGTCGGGTCGAGCGTGGCGAACAGCATGTCCTGTGCCAGCACATCCGCCCCGGTCAGCCGGTTGAACAGCGTCGACTTCCCGGCATTGGTGTAGCCGACGATCGCCACCACCGGGAACGGCACCTTCCTGCGCTTGGCGCGGTGCAGGTCGCGCGTGCGCCGCACCGTTTCCAGCTCCTGCTTCAGCTTGATGATCTTTTCCTGCAACTGCCGCCGGTCGGATTCGATCTGTGTTTCGCCGGGGCCCCCAAGGAATCCGGCGCCGCCGCGCTGGCGCTCCAAATGGGTCCAGCTACGCACGAGGCGGCCCTTCTGGTAGTTGAGATGGGCGAGCTCGACCTGCAGCGTGCCTTCCTTGGTGCGTGCACGCTCGCCGAATATCTCGAGGATCAGCCCGGTGCGGTCCAGCACCTTGGCGTTCAGCTCTTTCTCGAGATTGCGTTGCTGCACAGGGGTCAGCGGATGGTCGACGACGACCACTTCCGCATGTCCCTCTTTGACGATTTCCGCGAACTCGGCGACCTTGCCGCTGCCGAGCAGCGTCGCCGGGCGCGGATCGTTGACGGTCACCACCGCGGTGTGAATCAGATCAAGGTTGATGGCGCGGGCAAGGCCAACGGCCTCGTCGTGACGCGCATCAGCCGAACGCATCAGCCGCGGGCGGTTGGTCTCGTCGTCGTTGCGCTGGTGGCGGGTAAGGACGGGCACAATGACCACGGCCCGGGTCGGGCCCTTGGCTTCCGTCCCGGGATGATGCGTTGGTTTTCCGCGAACGGTGGCGTCCGCGTCTTTCTCACGTGCCAATCAGGCGCCCTGGCTTTCCTCGCCATCGAACATCTGAACCGGCTGGCTCGGCATGATCGTGGAAATGGCGTGCTTGTAGACGAGCTGGGAGTGACCGTCACGGCGCAGCAGGACACAGAAATTGTCGAACGAAGTGACCACGCCGGTCAGCTTGACGCCGTTGATAAGGAAGATGGTGAGCGGGTTCTTGCTCTTGCGAACTGAATTCAGGAACAGGTCCTGAAGGTTTTGCGATCGTTCCGCCATTGTTCTTGTCTTTCGCCGATCCCCTTCGGTTTGCAAGCCAATGCGCCAAATTAACGGGCGCATGTCAAGCTCGCAAACACCGTCTTGTCGTCAGTAACGACAAGCAGAACGAGATATATTGATGTTCATTCCACCTGTGCGGTTATCAGGCTGGACTTTTTTCCGCAATGTCAAAAAAGGCCTGCCGCAAGGAAAGTGTTATTGAGCCGGGGTGCCCATTGGCGACCGTATCGCCGTCGATAGCCACCACCGGCATGGCGAGTGTCGTTGCGGAGCTGATGAACGCCTCGCGTGCCGCCTTGGCCTCGGCGACGGAAAAGCCGCGCTCCTCGATCTTCAGGCCAAGCTTGGCCGCCACTTCGAACATGGTCGTGCGGGTGATGCCGCGCAGGATGCCATGCTCGGCCGGCCTGGTGACCAGAACGCCGTCCCTGGTGACGATCCAGGCGTTGGACGAGCCGCCTTCCTTGACGTTACCTTCGGTGTCGACGAACCAGGCTTCCTGCGCACCGGCTTCCTTTGCCTTCTGCTTGGCCAAGACATTGGGCAGCAGCCCGACAGTCTTGATGTCGACCCTGTCCCAGCGGTTCTCCGGCACGGTAATGACCGCGATGCCTGTCTCGGCTCGCTTTGCACCAGCGGCAGGATCGGCCTTCCTGGCGGTTACCACCAGCGAAGGCTTGGTGTCGGCGGAAGGGAAGACGAAGTCGCGGCTGGCCACGCCGCGCGTCACCTGCACGTAGACCAGGCCATTGGCGACGTGGTTGCGATTGACCACCTCACGCAGAATGAGCGGCAGCACGTGAGAGGTGACCGGCCAGGCGATCGACAATTCGGTCAGCGAACGGTTCAGCCGGGCCAGGTGGCGCGGCATGTCGACGATGAAGCCACGCGCCACTTCGCAGACCTCATAGACACCGTCGGCAAACTGATAGCCGCGATCCTCGATATGCACGGCAGCGTCGGCGTGCGTGACATAGCGCCCGTTGACATAGGCAATGCGCGGCATTGGCGACCCCTCAGAAATTCTCGGGCTTTCTTATGCGATTCCACCGCGGGCGTAACCGGCAAATGGTTGGACCACGCGCGGCTGGTCGGACGTCGCGCTTAGACGCCCAGGGACTTCAGCTTGCGATGCAGAGCGGAGCGCTCCATGCCGATGAACTCGGCGGTTTTCGAGATGTTGCCGCCGAACCGGTTGATCTGGGCGATCAGGTAATCCTTCTCGAACTGCTCACGCGCTTCGCGGAGCGGCAGCGCCATGATGTGTTGGTCGGATTGATTCGGGGTGCGCGGCATGACATCGCCGATCTCGGCCGGCAACAGATCAGCGGTGATCGGCGCATCGACGTCGTCGCCGCGCGCCAGGATCATCAGGCGCTCGACATTATTGCGCAGCTGGCGAACGTTGCCCGGCCAGTTGTGCGCCTGCAGCACGGCCAGCGCGTCGTCGCCGATGCGGCGCGGCTTGATGCCGGCCTGGCGGGCGATCTGCTTCATGAAATTGTCGACGAGGTAGGGAATATCCTCGCGCCGCTCGGCCAATCCCGGCACGATGACCGGAACCACCGCGAGGCGATGGTAAAGATCCTCGCGGAAACGCCCGTCGGCGATCATCGCTTCGAGGTTCTGCGACGTGGAGGAGATGATGCGGACATCGACCTTGACCCGCTTGGTTCCCCCTACCCGCTCGAACTGCTGCTCGACCAGCACGCGCAGGATCTTGTTCTGCGTCTCGCGCGGCATGTCGGCCACCTCGTCGATGTAGAGGATGCCGCGATGGGCCTCCTCGAGCGCGCCGACCTTGCGCTCGACGCCATTCGATTCGGTGCCGAACAGTTCGATCTCCATACGCTCGGGCGTGATGTTGGCGGCGCTCAGCGTCACGAAAGGCGCGCCCTTGCGCGCCGACAGCGTGTGGATGGCGCGCGCGGCCAGTTCCTTGCCCGAGCCAGACGGGCCGATGATCATCACGCGGCTGTTGGTCGGCGCGACGCGTTCGATGGTCTGACGCAACTGGCTCATCGCCGACGACATGCCGATCAGATCGAAGGTTTCACCGCTGCGCAGCTTGAGGTCGGAAACCTCGCGCCGCAATTTCGAGGTCTCGAGCGCACGTTCGGCAATAAGGATCAGCCTGTCGGCCTTGAACGGTTTTTCGATGAAGTCATAGGCGCCGCGACGGATGGCGGAGACCGCCGTTTCGATGTTGCCGTGGCCGGAAATCATCACCACCGGCAAGGTCGGATGCATCGTCTTGATCTCGTCGAGCAGCGCCAGCCCGTCGAGACGCGAGCCCTGCAGCCAGATGTCGAGGAAAATCAGCCGCGGCGCGCGATCAGCTATAGCAGCGAGCGCGCTGTCGGCATCGAATGCCGTGCGGGTTTCGTGACCTTCGTCGCTCAGTATGCCCGCGACGAGTTCACGGATGTCTTCCTCGTCATCGACGATGAGAATATCAGACGCCATTACCGACCTTTTCAGTTTCTCTTTCGTTTTCCGCCCTGCTTTCGCCGCGCGGAGCCGTTGCGGCCGCAGGCGGCAGGATGATGCTGATCATCGCGCCGCGCCCATCGTGGAAGTCCGCAGGAGCATCGTGTAGTTCCAGCCTGCCACCATGGTCCTCCACGATCTTCTTGACGATAGCGAGGCCAAGTCCGGTGCCCTTCTCGCGTGTGGTCATGTAGGGCTCGAGCAGCCGTTGGCGATTCTCGCGCGGCAGGCCTTTGCCATTGTCGATGACGTCGATTCGAATCACACCATTCTGGCGCCCGGCCTGAATCCGGATTATGCCGTGCGAACCATCCTTCTGTTCCAATCCGTCGATTGCCTCGGCGGCGTTCTTGATCACATTGCCGAAAGCCTGCGCCATCAGCCGGCTGTCGAACGTGCCCTTCAGCGGCTCGCTGCCGAAGATCCGCTCGAAAGTGATGTCGGCGCGGCTGACCTCGACCAGGAACGAGGCCTCGCGCAGCGATTCGCGCAGATCTATGGCCTTCATCTCGGGCTTCGGCATGCGCGCGAACGCCGAGAATTCGTCGACCATACGGCCGATATCCTCAACCTGACGAATGATGGTGTCGGTGCACTGGTCGAAAACCTCGCGGTCCTCGGTAATCACCTTGCCATAGCGGCGCTTGATGCGTTCGGCCGAGAGCTGGATCGGCGTCAGCGGGTTCTTGATCTCGTGGGCGATACGCCGCGCCACATCCGCCCAAGCCGACGAGCGCTGCGCCTGGACCAGGTCGGTGATGTCGTCAACCGTCACGACATAGGACTTTTCCTCCGAGCCGTCATCGCCGGCCTCGATGGTGATCTGAACGTTGAAGGTCCGCTCGGCGCCGGCGCGGTAGAAGGTCACCTGCTCGCGATAGACGGGTTTGCCGGACTTGCGGCCGATTTCGAAGACGCGGCCGACATGCGGCAGCACGGCGGAAAGGTTCTGCCCAAGGGCTGCGCTGGCGGATATGGCCAGCATCGCTTCGGCCGAGCGGTTGACGATGGTGACGATGCCGTAGGGATCGACGCCGATGACGCCGGCAGTAACGCCGGCAAGCACGGCCTCGGAGAAGCGTCGCCTCTCGTCGATCAGGTCCTTGGCCGACAGGATCTCGTTGCGCTGCGATTTCAGTTCGAGAAGCATCTTGTTGAACGTATCGCCGAGCGAGGCGACATCGCCATCCGAAGGCCTGACCGGAACCGCGACGTCGAGATTGCCGGTCGCCACTTCGTCGGCGGCGCCGATGAGCTGGCGAATGGGCCGCACCAGACGGTCGGCGACCGCAATGCCGGTCCAGATCGCGGACAGGATGATGATGAGCGTCAGCGAAAGATAGGGCAGCGCGAACGCCACCTGCGAGGTACGGCGGTTGTCTTCCAGCCCCCGATATTCGTCGGTGTTGGACCTGACGATCTGCCGCGCCTTGATGACCTCGGGGTCGACGAGGCGAATGGTATAGAGATAGAGCCCTTCGATCTCGCGCAGCTTGACGATGGCGCCCATGATGTTGCGCGTTTTCGGTTCGATCAGCACCGGTTTGCCGTCGGCAGCGCTGGCCACGGCGCCTTCCGGCGGCTCAGGCATGGCAAAATCCGTGTCGGTCTTGGCGCTCATGACGAAAGAGCCGTCAGGTTTGATCAGCGCCGCATGGGCCAGCGAACGGCCCACGGCTTCCTTGTTCATCAGGTCGAGAAAGCCGGTACGATCAAGGCCGTAGAGTGTGCGCGACGCATCGAGATCATAGGCCATGGACAGTGTCGTACCCTGCAGGTTGCGGGCATTTTCCTGAACATAGGCGTCGGCGATCGACAGCGACGAATTGACGATCGTCTTGGTGCGGATCTCGAACCAGCGGTCGAGGCCGATGTCGAGCGTGATCGACGCGATGATGGCCACCATGATGGCCGGAATGGCGGCAACCAGGGCGAACATGGCGACAATGCGCACATGCAGCCGCGAAGCGGCCTTGCCATGCCGGCGCGCCATCAGGATGCGGTGCACCTCACGCCCGACCAGCGCGATAAGAATCAGGACGAAAGCCGCGTTGAGGGCAATCAACGCCAGCGTCGTCGACTCGTTCGGTGTGATCGGCGTGGCGCCAACGAGGATGGTGAACGAGATCGCCGCCGTCATCAGCGCGCCGACGACCGCGATCACGCCTGGCAGCGCAAGCAGCCGGCGCCCGTCACGAGCGCCGGGTTCGCTGAAAAGCGGTTGGTTTGTTGTCGGTGCCTGCGGGGCCATGTCGCCGTCTAGTGCCATGATTGCGTCGGATGTATGCAACGCATTGTGGCGATTATGCAACAAGTGTGACCGAGACGGAAATCTTTCGCGAGCCGATCCCCTGAAAAGAGCGCGGGCTCAGATCAGGGCTCAGCCCTGCCGCGACGATTTGTAGACGTTGACGCCGAGTTCGCGAATCTTCTTGCGCAGCGTGTTGCGGTTCAAGCCAAGCAGTTCCGCGGCCTTGATCTGGTTGCCGCGGGTTGCCGTCATCGAGGCCAGGACGAGTGGAAACTCGACCTCGGACAGGATGCGTTGATAAAGCCCGGCAGGTGGCAAATCGCCGGCAAACGAGGCGAAATAGCGTTGCAGGAAGTGCTCGACCGCCTGGCCGATCGACAAATCGTCGGGAATGAGATTGCCGCCACCCGGCACCACGGGACGTTCGCCGGTCTTGAGCTCGGCCTCGATGATCTCGGCGGAAATCTCGTCCTGCGAATAGAGCGCGGCGAGCCTGCGAACCAGGTTTTCCAGTTCGCGCACATTGCCCGGCCAGGGATAGCGCTTCATCAACTCGATGCCGCCGGAAGAGATGCGCTTGGTCTGCAGGCCTTCCATTTCGCCGAGCTTGAAGAAGTGGCGGACAAGGTCGGGCACATCCTCGGAGCGCTCACGCAGCGCGGGCAGCCGGAGCGGCACCACGTTGAGGCGATAGAACAGATCCTCGCGAAAAAGCCCCTGGTTGATCAGGGTGCGCAGATCCTTGTTGGTGGCGGCGACGATGCGCACGTCGGTCTTGATCGGCGTGCGTCCGCCAACCGTCGTGTATTCGCCCTGTTGGAGCACGCGCAGCAGCCGCGTCTGCGCTTCCATCGGCATGTCGCCGATTTCATCGAGGAACAGCGTGCCACCTTCAGCTTGCTCGAAGCGCCCGGTCGAGCGGTTCTGCGCGCCGGTGAAGGCGCCCTTCTCGTGACCGAACAGTTCCGATTCGATCAGGTCGCGCGGGATCGCCGCCATGTTGATGGCGACGAACGGGCCGCCACGGCGGCGGCCATATTCATGCAGTGCGCGCGCCACCAGTTCCTTGCCGGTGCCGGATTCGCCCGAGATCATCACCGTCAGGTCGGTCTGCATCATGCGCGCCAGCATGCGGTAGATGTCCTGCATGGCGGCCGAACGGCCGACCAGCGGCATTGCATCAGGCTGCTCTTCCGGCCGCGCATCGATCTTCGGCCGTCGCGGCTCGGAAAGCGCCCGGTTGACGATGTTGAGCAGTTCGGTCAGGTCGAACGGCTTGGGCAGATACTCATAGGCGCCGGTTTCAGACGCGCGGATCGCCGTCATGAAGGTGTTCTGGGCGCTCATGACGATGACCGGCAGTTCCGGCCTCGCCTTCTTGATGCGCGGCAGCATGTCGAAGGCGTTCTCGTCCGGCATCACCACATCGGTGATGACCAGATCGCCCTCGCCCGCCGCCACCCAGCGCCACAAAGTCGAAGCATTGGAGGTGACGCGCACCTCGTGGCCGACGCGCGAAAGCGCCTGGTTGAGGACAGTGCGGATCGCCGCATCGTCGTCGGCGACGAGAATATTGCCGCGAACGGTCATTTGCGGTCTCCTTCACCGTCTTCATCGGCGCCGTATGGCGCTTCTTTCCAGGCCGGCATCAGGATGCGGAATGTGGTCCCGCGCGGCGTCGATTCGCATTCGATGATGCCGCCATGTTCGCCGACGATTTTGGCGACCAGCGCCAGCCCCAGCCCCGAGCCGTTCGGCTTGGTGGTGATGAACGGGTCGAACAGGATCGGCAGGATATCTTCCGAGACGCCGGAACCATTGTCACGCACGCAAAACTCCAGCGGCAGCGACACGCGGTCCTGCGTGCCCGGAACGGAAACACGGATGCCTGGCCGGAAGGCGGTCGACAGCACGATCTCGCCCTGCGGGTCACTGCCGATCGCCTCGGCGGCGTTCTTGACCAGGTTGAGGAACACCTGGATCAACTGGTCGCGGTTGGCAAACACCGGAGGCAACGAAGGATCATAGTCCTCCAATATCTTGATTCTCTTGGCAAAACCGTTCTTGGCAATGGCCTTCACATGGTCGAGCACGACATGGATGTTGACGGGGTAGCGGTCGATCGGCCGCTCATCGGAAAACACCTCCATGCGATCGACCAGCGACACGATGCGGTCGGTCTCGTCGGTGATCAGCCGCGTCAGCGCACGGTCTTCGTCGGAAGCCGACAGTTCCAGCAACTGGGCAGCGCCGCGGATGCCGGAGAGGGGGTTCTTGATCTCATGGGCAAGCATCGCCGCCAGGCCGGTGACCGAGCGCGCTGCGCCCCGATGCGTCATCTGCCGGTCGATCTTGTCGGCCATCGACCGTTCCTGGAACATAACCACCACCGAGCCCGGAAATTCCGGTACCGGCGCCACATAGAGATCGACGACCTTCTCGATGCCGAGACGCGGCGACGACACGTCGACGCGATACTCGTTGACCGGTGCCAGGCGCTCGCGCACCTGGTCGACCAGCGTCAGCAGCGGGCTGCCGAAGGGAATGAGTTTTGACAGCGTGTTGCGGGCGAGCATGGTCGCGCTTGAACGAAAGAAGTCCTCCGCGTCGGCGTTGGCGAAGGTAATGAAGCCTTCCTCGCTGATCATGATCACCGGGCGGCGGATGGTGTTGAGCACGATCTGGGCGGCATCCGCCATTTCAGCGCCTTGGCCGGCGGGGGCGTTCATGCGGCACTCCGCAGGGTCAAAGGTTGCGGATCGCGCGAAAACACATCGCGCAGCAAGGCAATGACGCGCGCGGGCTCGAATGCGGTCAGTACGGCCTTTCGGCTGTCGTCGGCGACGCCGCCTGCATGCCGATCAAGATACCAGCCGAGATGCTTGCGCGCCTGGCGCAGGCCGCTTTCGGCGCCGTAGAGCGCCAGCATGTCCTCATAATGGGCCACGATGTAATCGGCGAGCGCCGTCGGGTTCTGTGGAATATTTGGCGTCGCTTCGCCTGTCGCTGCGGCCGCAATGCCACCTGCGATCCAGGGCGCGCCATAATGGGCACGGCCGATCATCACGGCGTCGGCACCCGATTGATCGAGAATGTCGGCCGCTTCCGCCGGCGAAGAGACGTCACCATTGGCGACGACCGGGATGGACACGGCTTCCTTGACGCGGGCGATGGCGCGCCAGTCGGCCTTGCCCTGATAGAACTGGCAGCGCGTTCGGCCGTGCACGGTCACCATGCTGACACCGGCCTGCTCGGCGCGGCGCGCCAGCATCGGCGCGTTGAGCGCGCCTTCGTTCCAGCCAAGCCGCATCTTGACCGTCACTGGCACCTCGACCGCGCCGACAACGGCGTCGATCAGCGACAGTGCGTGGTCGAGATCCAGCATCAATGCCGAGCCGGCATAACCGCCGGTGACCTTCTTGGCCGGGCATCCCATGTTGATGTCGATAATGTCGGCGCCCTCGCCGGCGGCGATTCTGGCACCTTCGGCCATGTGCATCGCCTCACGGCCGGCCAGCTGAACCATATGGACGGGCAGGCCGGAGTGGCGTATGCGCAGGTTGAAACCGGCCCTGCCCTTGGCGAGCTCGCCGCTGGCAACCATTTCGGACACGACCAGGCCCGCTCCATGCGCGTGGGCACGCTGCCGGAACGGCTCGTCCGTAATGCCCGACATCGGCGCGAGGAACACGCGATTGCGGAGTCTCACGCCGCCGACGTTAAGCGGCGCGGCCAATTTGGTCAAATTAACCATGCACAAAAACCAAGCATCTTCATTCGTTGCACATTCTCTAGCCATATCGGCCGCAATGTGCAACGCGGAATGACGCCACATTAAGGCGCAATTGGGAAAATGCTGGCCTTCGGGATTGGGTGTGGCCAAAGCGCCGCGCGCCCCGTGGGACGCGCAAAGGACGCTTTGGGATTCATATTTGACGCACGATCTTTGCCGAAAACCGATTACACTTTTCGGGATCGTGCGCTAAGCCAATCTGCAATGACTGACGCAAGTGAAAATCACGTTTCGAGTGCGGATGGCAAGGTCGCGGTGGTAATCGTCGCGGCCGGCCGTGGTGCGCGCGCCGGACAGGCCAACGGACCGAAGCAATATCAACACATTGGCGGCTTTGCCGTCATCGCACGCACGCTGGACATTTTTCTGGCCCACCCGCGGACCAGCGAGATCGTCGTCGCCATTCATGCCGACGACCATGAACTGTTCCGGCAGGCGGCGGGCACCAACGCCGAGCGCGTTAGCGCCGTTATCGGCGGGGCGACCAGGCAGGAATCCGTCCGGCTCGGCCTGCTTGCCCTTAGAGACCACGCGCCGGGGCAGGTTCTGATCCACGATGCCGTGCGTCCGTTTGTCGATGCGGACCTGATAGATCGCACCATCGCCGCCATCGGCGAGCGCGAGGGCGCATTGCCCGCTTTGCCCGTCGCCGACACGCTGAAGCGCGAGTCGGCCTCCGGCGTGGTTGGCGAAACCGTTTCGCGCAGCGGTCTTCACGCGGCGCAAACGCCGCAGGGCTTTCCGTTCTGGCCCATCCTTGCCGCGCACGAGAAAGCCCATCATCTGGGAAAAATGGATTTTACCGACGATGCCGCGATCGCCGAATGGGCGCATATTCCGGTCAAGATCGTTCCGGGCTCGCCGGATAATGTCAAACTCACCTGGGCACGGGATATTGCCATGGCGGACCAGCGGCTTTCCGGCGAACGTGTGCGCTTTCCCGACATCCGGACCGGCAATGGCTACGACGTCCATGCTTTCGAGCCCGGCGACCATGTTACACTGTGTGGAGTCGCCATTGCACACGACAAGAAACTGTCCGGCCATTCCGACGCCGATGTCGGTCTGCATGCTCTGACCGATGCGTTGCTGGCGACCTGCGGCGCCGGCGACATCGGTACGCATTTTCCGCCGTCCGACCCGCAGTGGAAAGGCGCTGCGTCGCGGATCTTCGTCGAGCATGCGGCAGGGCTGGTGCGCGAGCGCGGCGGCCGCATCGCCAATGCCGATATCACGTTGATCTGCGAAGCGCCGCGCGTCGGCCCGCACCGCGAGGCGATGACGGCAGCCCTGTCGCAGATGCTGGCAATTTCCGCGGATCGCATCTCGATCAAGGCGACAACCAACGAGAAGCTCGGCTTCGTCGGGCGCGAGGAAGGCATTGCGGCGATCGCCACTGCCAGCGTGGTGTTTCCCGGCGAGGTGCCGGAATGACCAACAGCGACCTGGCAAATGCCTTGCTGCAAGCCTGCCAGAAACGCGGCATCATGCTGGCAACGGCGGAAAGCTGCACCGGCGGCATGATCATCGCGGCACTCACCGACATCGCCGGCTCGTCCGCCGTGGTCGATCGCGGCTTCATCACCTATTCCAACGAAGCCAAGATGGACATGCTCGGCGTTTCCGCCGCCACGCTCGATGCGCATGGCGCGGTTTCGCGCGAGACTGCGATCGAGATGGCGACAGGCGCGCTTACCCGTTCGCGCGCCGGGCTCACCCTGGCGGTTACCGGGATCGCCGGGCCAGGCGGCGGTTCGGCGGAAAAACCGGTCGGCCTGGTCTGGTTCGGGGTTGCGCTGGACGGCCGACCGATTGTCGCCGAGCACCAACACTTTGCAGACAAAGGCCGCGATTTCATCCGTCGCGAAACGGTCCGGCAAGCGCTGGAACTGGGCCTGCAAGCACTCGGATAGGATTATAAAACGTTGGGCGGGCGGACCCGAAAGCCGGATTTGCGGCTACGTTTTCGATTCCGGGCTGCTTTGCCCCAAGTGTGGCTCTGTCCCAGCCAGCAGCCGCTGAATGTTGGCACGATGGCGCATAACCACGTAGATGCTGCCCGCAATCACCAACAACCGATAGGCCAACGGTTGCTCCAGGCCACAGATGAGGGCGATCGCGGTCAACGCCGCTACCATCGAACTCAGGGAAACTATCCGAGACGTAGCCAGCACAGCACCAAAAGCCGCCGCAGCCCCCACACCTACCGGCCAAGACAGAGCCAGCAACACGCCAAGCCCCGTCGCAGCGGATTTGCCACCTGTGAAATTCAACCAGATCGAACGGCCATGTCCCAACAACACGGCAATTCCGGCCAGGCAAACAGCCCAAGGCACCCAGGCTTGCAGGTCAAGCGGGGTCGATAGCGTAACCAACGGCAACGTGATGAACCAGGGATAGAACCAGCGGGCAAAGACGATCGCCCCAGCACCTTTCAGCACATCCACCAGCAACACCACCAACGCCGGCCATTTTCCCAAGACCCGCAAGACGTTCGTTGCCCCGGTGGATTTGGAGCCATGCTCCCGGATATCGATGCCCTTGAGCAGCTTCCCCGCCAGATAACCCGTGGGCATTGAACCGAAGAGATAGGCGATCGCCAGTCCAACGGTGCTTGCTATCCAGAAAAGCATGCGCAAGCCTCAAGACGGTTTTGTACCGTAGATGACGTCGGCGCGCTTCTCAAAGGCTTCGGCGAACATGCGGAAGGCACGATCGAACATGGTTCCCATGACCGCGCCCAGAATGCGGCTCTTGAACTCGTAGTCGATGAAGAAGCGGACGGCGCAACCGGCGCCGTCGGGTTCGAAACGCCAGACATTGCTCAAATATTTAAACGGCCCGTCGATGTACTTCACGTCGATGGTGTTCTCGTCGGGCTTCAGCAGTACCTGCGTCGTGAAGGTTTCGCGGATCGCCTTGTAGCCGATGCTCATGTCGGCAAGGAGAACGGTACGCCCGTCACGCTCCTTGCGCGAGCGAACCGTCAGCGCTTCGCAAAGCGGCAGGAATTGCGGATAGGATTCAACATCGGCGACCAAAGCGAACATCTGCTCGGGTGTATGGGATACGCGTCGGGTAGCTTCGAATTTTGGCATGAAACCGGCTGATTAAGCTGATTTCTTGAGAATCGCTTCCCGTGCCGCACGCAGCTTGGCGAAATCGTCGCCGGCGTGATGCGATGAACGCGTCAGCGGGCTGGACGCCACCAGCAGGAAACCCTTGGTCCGGCCGATCGTCTCAAAGGATCTGAACTCCTCCGGCGTAACAAAGCGGATCACCGGGTGGTGCTTCTTCGACGGCTGCAGATACTGGCCTATGGTCATGAAGTCGACATTGGCCGAACGCAGATCGTCCATCAACTGCAGGATTTCATTCCGTTCTTCGCCCAGCCCCACCATGATGCCGGACTTGGTGAAGATCGACGGATCAAGCTCCTTGACCCGCTGCAACAGCCGGATCGAATGGAAATAGCGGGCGCCCGGACGAACCGTCAGATAGTTCGACGGAACGGTTTCGAGATTGTGGTTGAAGACGTCGGGTTTGGCCGCCACGACGATCTCCAGCGCGCCGTCCTTGCGCAGGAAGTCGGGCGTCAGGATTTCGATCGTCGTCAGCGGCGTCGCCGCCCGGATGGCGCGGATGACCTCGGCGAAATGCTGCGCACCGCCATCGGCGAGGTCGTCGCGGTCGACCGAGGTGATGACGACATGGGTAAGGCCCATCTGCTTGACCGCATGCGCGACGCGGGCCGGTTCATCCGGGTCAAGAGCAGTTGGAATGCCCGTGGCGACGTTGCAGAAAGCGCAGGCGCGGGTGCAGATCTCGCCCATGATCATGAAGGTGGCGTGCTTCTTTTCCCAGCACTCGCCGATGTTGGGGCAGCCGGCCTCTTCGCAGACCGTCACCAGCTTGTGCGACTTCACGATTTCGCGCGTTTCGGCATAGCCCTTCGACATCGGCGCCTTGACGCGTATCCAGTCGGGCTTGCGCAGGACATCCTGATCAGGCTTGTGCGCCTTTTCCGGATGCCGCAGGCGCGGTGCGTTGGCGATCGTATCGAGGACAGTGACCATCGGGAAACCTGGTTCATTGGCGAGCGCCAGTCAGGCGTTCGTTGTCATAACGTCATCTAGGACTTTTCGGCGCAAAGAAAAAGGCCGCTGCGGCGCATGCCGCAACAGCCTTTTTCGCATGGCAGCTCTTCAGGGATGTCAGCGGCGCACCAGGCGTCCCGCCCAGATCAGCAGGCAGGCACCGATAAAGCCGGTGATCAGATAGGCAATCCAGCCGACGCCGAACGGGCCAAAATTGAGAGCCTGCAGAATGGCGTTCAGTACGATCGCGCCGACGATGCCCATAACGATGTTCATGAAGATGCCGGTGTTGCTCTTCATGAACATTTCGGCGAACCAGCCTGCCAGGCCGCCGATGATGATGGCTGCTATCCAGCCGACGCCATTCAGGTGCATATGCCTTCTCCTTGTGTGATGGATGAAAGTGCATCAGCAAACGATGTACCTTGCCGCCGGGTTCCATCTGTAGCAGCGCTTTCAATCTATCACGCGTTGAGCGCGCGGCCATAGGCGTCGAGCACGCTTTCCTTCATCATCTCCGACAGCGTCGGGTGCGGGAAGATGGTGTGCATCAGCTCTTCCTCGGTCGTCTCCAGGTTCATCGCCACGACGAAGCCCTGGATCAGTTCGGTCACTTCGGCGCCGACCATGTGGGCGCCGAGCAATTGACCGGTCTTCTTGTCGAAGATGGTCTTGATGAAGCCCTGATCCTCACCGAGCGCGATCGCCTTGCCATTGGCGGCGAACTGGAAGCGCCCGACCCGGATATCCCAGCCCTCTGCCTTGGCCTTGGCTTCGGTCAGGCCAACCGAGGCGACCTGCGGATTGCAGTAGGTGCAGCCCGGAATCTTCAGCTTGTCGGTGGCATGTACGCCAGGAAAATCAGCGATCTTCTCGATGCACACGACACCCTCATGTTCGGCCTTGTGGGCGAGCATCGGCGGGCCGGCGACATCGCCGATGGCATAGATGCCCGGCACATTGGTCTTGCCGTAACCATCGATGACGACGCAGCCGCGTTCGGTCTTCACGCCGAGCGCCTCAAGCCCGAGGCCCTCGATGTTGCCTTGCACGCCGACGGCCGAGATCATCCGGTCGGCGGTGATCTTCTCGACCTTGCCGTCCTTCATCTCGACATGCGCCGTGACCGAGTTCGTGCCCTTCTCGACCTTGGTCACCTTGGCTTCGAGGATGATCTTCATGCCTTGCTTCTCGAACTGCTTCTGCGCGAACTTCGAGACTTCGGCGTCCTCGACCGGCATCACCGCCGGCAGCAATTCGACCACCGTCACCTCGGCGCCCATTGTGCGGTAGAAGGAGGCGAATTCGATGCCGATGGCGCCCGATCCCATGACGAGCAACGACTTCGGCATCTCCTTCGGCACCATGGCCTCGAAATAGGTCCAGATCAGCTTTCCGTCCGGCTCGATGCCGGGCAGCGCGCGTGGCCGGGCGCCGGTCGCCAGGATGATGTGCTTGGCGGCATAGGTGCCCTCGCCCTTGACGCCTTTCGGCACCGGCGGCTGTGGCTCCATCGGCTTCTTGGCCGTCTTGGACACGACGATCTCGCCCGCCTTCGAAAGCTTGGCCTCGCCCCAGATGACGTCGACCTTGTTCTTCTTCATCAGGAAGGCAACGCCGCCATTGAGCCGCAGCGACACCTTGCGCGAGCGGTCAACGACGGCCGATGTGTCCACGCTGACCTTGCCGTCGAGCTTCAGCCCGTAATCCTTCAGGTGATCCGAATAGTGCATGATCTCGGCCGAGCGCAGCAGCGCCTTGGTCGGGATGCAGCCCCAGTTAAGGCAAATGCCGCCGAGATGCTCGCGCTCGACGATCGCCGTCTTGAAGCCGAGCTGCGCGGAACGCACCGCGGTGACATAGCCGCCGGGACCGGAGCCGATGATGATGACGTCGTAGTTCTCAGCCACGGGTTTTCTCCTTCACAATTCCAGCATGACGCGCACGACTGGTGTTAGCGCCTCGCCGATGTTTCGCGTATTTTCGGCGTCAAGATGAACACCGTCGAGAGGTGTGGTTTGCGCCACGCTGCCGGCGTCGAAGAAGCCGCAGCCGGCCTCATCGGCGAGCGCGGCATATTGCGGTGCCAAAAACTTCGAGGCGTCGTCGCCGCCGGCAAACATTTCCTTGAATTCGGCATTTTCGGTGCGACTGACGACAGGCGGCGAAACGATGAGGATCTGCGGCGCCGGCCAGTCGAACGGATAATCGTGACCGCGCACGATGTCGATCAACCGCTGGATGCCCTGCTTGGCCGCGACGGGATTGCCGTGGATCCACGGCTTCATGTCGTTGGCGCCGAGCATGATGACAATCAGGTCGATCGGCGCATGCGTCGTCAGCACCGTTGGCAGCAGCCTGGCGCCGTTGCGATCAGCACCGGCCAGGTGGTCGTCGAAGGCGGTGGTACGGCCATTGAGGCCTTCGGCGATAACTTCGACGCCACTGCCAAGCCCGGTCTGCAGCACGCTTGGCCAGCGGTCTTCCAGTGCATGGCGGCCACCTTCGGCATTGTAGCCCCGGGTCAGCGAGTCGCCGTAACAAAGAACCGTCCTCATGCGCCCACCTGTGCGTCGATCAACCCACGCTTCACCCGCCATCCATGGCTTGTGACCGCCCGTTTCCGAGCAACCAGTCCGGTGGCGAATCCGGAAATGACGAAAATGAAGGGGCTGGGGAAGACTATCCGCACCGCCCCCTCGCTTCCCTAGACCAGCATGCCCATCGGGTTTTCGATCAGCCGCTTGAAGGCGACCAGCAGTTCGGCACCCAGCGCACCGTCCACGGCGCGATGGTCGGTCGACAGCGTCACCGACATCACGGTGGCTATTCTGATCTCGCCATTCTTGACCACCGCCCGCTCCTCGCCGGCGCCGACAGCCAGGATGGTCGCGTGCGGCGGGTTGATGACCGCGGCAAAATCCTTGATGCCGAACATGCCGAGATTGGACACCGCCGTGGTGCCGCCCTGATACTCTTCCGGCTTCAGCTTGCGGCTGCGGGCGCGACTGGCGAGGTCCTTCATCTCGTTGGAGATGGTGGACAGCGTCTTTTCGTCGGCTTTGCGGATGATCGGTGTGATCAGCCCGCCGGGGATCGACACGGCAACGCCGACATCGGCGTGCCTGTGCTTGACCATGGCGCTTTCGGTCCACGAGGCATTGGCATCGGGCACCGCCTTCAGCGCCATCGCCATCGCCTTGATGACCATATCGTTGACCGACAGCTTGTAGGCCGGAGCCTCGCCCTTGTCGGTCTTCTTCACCGGGGCTGCCGCATTGATCTGCGTGCGCAGCGCCAGCAGCGCATCGAGCTCGCAGTCGAGCGTCAGGTAGAAATGCGGAATGGTGGTCTTGGCCTCGACCAGGCGGCGCGCAATGGTCTTGCGCATATTGTCATGCGGGACGAGGTCGTAGGAGCCCTGTTCGAACAGTTTCAGCACCTGATCGTCCGACATCGCCTTTACCGGCGCGGCAGGAGCAGCAGCCGGCACGCCAGCCGGAGCCTTGGCGGCAGGCGCCGCCTGGGCACCGCCACCGGCAATGGCCGCGTCGACATCGGCCCTCACCACCCGGCCATGCGGACCGGTGCCGGTCACGGCAGACACATCGACACCGGCTTCCTTGGCTATGCGACGTGCGAGCGGCGACGCGAAGGTGCGTCCTTCCGGCGACTGGCTGATCTCCCCCTTTGTGGGAGAGATGGCCGGCAGGCCAGAGGGGGGCGTCTCGCGCTGAGAGGACGGCGGGACAGCGCCCCCCTCTGTCGACTTCGTCGACATCTCCCCCACGGGTGGGGAGATTGGCGCCTTGTCCTGCTTGGCCTCGGCTTTCGCTGGAGCAGCATCGCCCCCGCTTTTCGCGGCAGCGCCTGCATCCTCACCTTCGGCAGCGAGCACGGCGATCAGAGCGTTGACCTTGACGCCTTCGGTGCCGGCGGGAACGACGAGCTTTGCGACCGTGCCCTCATCGACAGCCTCGACTTCCATCGTCGCCTTGTCGGTCTCGATCTCGGCAATGACATCGCCCGGCGAAACCTTGTCGCCTTCCTTGACGAGCCACTTGGACAGATTGCCCTCTTCCATCGTGGGCGACAGGGCCGGCATGGTGATGTTGATTGGCATTTTGTCCTCCCGCCCGGTTCAGCGATATGTGACGGCTTTGACCGCCTCGATGACTTCGCCGACGTTCGGCAAAGCCAGTTTCTCGAGGTTGGCGGCATAGGGCATCGGCACATCCTTGCCGGCGATGGTGATGACCGGCGCGTCGAGGAAATCGAAGGCGCGCTGCGACACCTGGTTGGCGATATGGTCGCCGACCGAGTTCTGCGGATATCCCTCTTCGACAACGATCAGCCGGTTGGTCTTCTTGACCGAGGCGATGATGGTGTCGAGATCGAGCGGCCGGATCGTGCGCAAGTCGATGATCTCGGCATCGATGCCCAAGCCGCGCAGCTCGGCTTCCGCCTTGACCGCATAGGTCATGCCGATGCCGAAAGAGACGATGGTGACGTCCTTGCCGGTCTTGTGGATGCGCGCCTTGCCGATCGGCAGCACGAAATCATCCAGCTTCGGCACGTCGAAGGACTGGCCATAGAGGATCTCATTCTCGAGGAAGATGATCGGATTGGGATCGCGGATCGCCGCCTTCAGCAAGCCCTTGGCGTCGGCGGCGGTGTAGGGCATCACCACTTTCAGGCCCGGAATGTGGCTATACCAGGCGGCGTAGCACTGCGAGTGCTGCGCGGCGACGCGTGCGGCAGCGCCGTTCGGTCCACGGAAAACGATCGGCGCACCCATCTGGCCGCCCGACATGTAGAGCGTCTTGGCGGCGGAGTTGATGATCTGGTCGATCGCCTGCATGGCGAAGTTGAAGGTCATGAACTCGACGATCGGCTTCAGGCCGGCCATCGCCGCGCCGACGCCGACGCCGGCAAAGCCATGCTCGGTGATCGGCGTGTCGACGACGCGCCGCGGCCCGAATTCCTGCAGCAGCCCTTGCGTGATCTTGTAGGCGCCCTGGTATTCGGCGACCTCCTCGCCCATGACGAAGACATCGCCGTCGCGGCGCATTTCCTCGGCCATCGCATCGCGCAGCGCTTCGCGCACCGTGGTCGAGACCATCTCCGTGCCGGCCGGAATGTCCGGATCGGCGGCGATTTCCGTCTTCGGCGCAGCAGCCACCGGTGCGGCAGCCGGTTTTGCGGCCTCCGCCTTGTCCTCCGCCGCGGCTGGAGCCTCTGCCTTTGCCGGTGCTTCCGCCTTGGCGGGAGCCGAGGACTTGCCGATATCGCCGGCACTTTCGCCGTCCTGCAGCAAAACGGCAATCGGTGTGTTGACCTTGACGCCTTCGGTGCCGGCGGCGATCAGGATCTTGCCAAGCGTGCCTTCGTCGACGGCCTCGACTTCCATCGTCGCCTTGTCGGTTTCGATCTCGGCGATGACGTCGCCGGCGACGACCTTGTCGCCCTCATTCTTCAACCACTTGGAAAGATTGCCCTCTTCCATGGTCGGCGAGAGAGCGGGCATGAGAATTTCGATCGGCATGTCCTTGCCCTCCCGTTACAATACGATATCGGTCCAGAGCTCGGACGGATCCGGCTCTGCATCGTTCTGGGCAAATTCGGCGGCGTCAGCGACGATGTCGCGGACCTCCTTGTCGATGGTCTTAAGCTCGTCCTCGGTTGCCCACTTCTTCTCGATGAGCCGCGCCTTGACCTGTTCGATCGGGTCATGGTCGGAGCGCATCTTCTGCACTTCTTCCTTCGAGCGGTATTTCGCCGGATCGGACATCGAGTGCCCCCGGTAGCGGTAGGTCTGCATTTCGAGAATGATCGGCCCGTTGCCGGCGCGGCACCATTCGGTCGCCTGGTCGCCGGCGGCCTTGACAGCGCGCACGTCCATGCCGTCGACCTGGATGCCGGGAATCTTGAACGAAGCGCCACGGTGCGAAAAATTGGTTTCCGCCGAAGAGCGCGACACCGAGGTGCCCATGGCATACCGGTTGTTCTCGATGATGTAGATCACCGGCAGCTTCCACAGCGAGGCCATGTTGAAGCTTTCATAGACCTGGCCCTGGTTGGCCGCACCGTCGCCGAAATAGGTCAGCGAGACATTGTTGTTGTCGCGGTAGCGGTTGGCGAAGGCCAAGCCCGTGCCGAGCGACACCTGCGCGCCGACGATGCCGTGGCCGCCATAAAAGTGCTTTTCCTTGGAGAACATGTGCATGGAGCCACCCTTGCCCCGTGACAGGCCGCCGCGACGCCCGGTCAGCTCGGCCATGACGCCGCGCGGCGACAGCTCCATCGCCAGCATGTGGCCGTGGTCGCGATAGGCGGTGATCATCTGATCGCCGTCGATCAGCGCCATCTTCATGCCGGTGACGACCGCTTCCTGGCCGATATAGAGGTGGCAGAAGCCGCCGATGAAACCCATGCCGTAGAGCTGGCCGGCCTTTTCCTCGAAACGACGGATGAGCAGCATGTGCCGGTAAGCGGCAAGCTCTTCGTCCTTGGTGAATTCGACAGGTTTAGGGGCCGAAAGCCCCGATTTGCCGTCGGATTTGGATTTGGCAGGCGCTTTTCTGGCGGCGGTGGCCATGCATCACTCCCTGTTGGCGTCTCTTCGTGGACATTAGAGCAGGATGAAATCTGCTCTGGGGAGATCAGCTCCTCCCCACCGATTTTAGGGAGGCTAACACGCGTCAAAGCGTTGCGCCATGCCGAATTTGCATAGCTGGCATGCGCCTAAGCGATTAAAATCATTGAAAATATTGGTGATTAACTTGAAATCAGTTATTTCGCCGAGGCCGGCAACATAATGGTGATTTCGTCAGCTTGGGACAGATTGAGCGCCTTGCGCGCCTGCTCATCGAGCATGTCCTTCTCGAGCGTGCCTTCATGCATCAGCCGAACGCGGCGCTCGAGCTCCATGCGGCGCGCCTTGATCGCATCGAGCTGGCCCTGCAGCGCAACCGTCTGGGCTTCCAGCTGATATTTCGAGTAGATACCGAATTCGCCGTGATAGGCATGAAAGCCGAAATAGGCCAGGAACGCCACGCAAAGCGAGGGAATGATCAGCCGGCCGGTGTTTCTCTGCTTGTGCTGACGCGTCCACATCGCCCGATTCCTCTAGAGCATGATGCCGAAAAGTGTGAAGCGGTTTTCGGACGACATCATGCTCTATCTCTTTGATTTAGAGTCGGATTCAGATTTCAGGTCGAACAGACCTGAGATCATCCGGCTCTAGCCCGCGAACTCAGGCGGCTCACGATCTTTCTCGCCCGATTGTGCTTAACGGACGGTTACGGGTGACCTGTTTGGGGGCGCCGAAACGAAAAAGGGCGGGAATGCTCCCGCCCTTTTGTCCGGTATCGATGAGCCGGTGTTTCCGGATCAGCCCTTGACCACCGACTTGCCGGCGTAGCTTGCCTGCTTGCCGAGCTCTTCCTCGATGCGGATCAGCTGATTGTACTTGGCCATGCGGTCCGAGCGCGACAGCGAGCCGGTCTTGATCTGTCCGCAATTGGTGGCGACGGCGAGATCGGCAATGGTCGAATCCTCGGTTTCGCCCGAGCGGTGCGACATCACGGCGGTGTAGCCGGCCTTGTGCGCGGTCTCGACGGCGTCGAGCGTTTCCGTAAGCGAGCCGATCTGGTTGACCTTAACCAGGATCGAGTTGGCAACCCCCATGCGGATGCCGTCGCGCAGCCGCGCCGTGTTGGTGACGAACAAATCGTCGCCAACCAGCTGCGTCTTCTTGCCGATCAGGTCGGTCAGGTACTTCCAGCCTTCCCAATCGTCCTCGGCAAGACCGTCCTCGATCGAGATGATCGGATAGTCGGTGGCAAGCTTGGCCAGGTATTTGGCCTGGGCCTTGGGATCGCGCGTCTTTTTCTCGCCTTCATAGACGTAGTTGCCGTCCTTGAAGAACTCGGTCGCGGCGCAATCGAGGCCGAGCGCGATCTCGTCGCCCGGCTTGAAGCCGGCCTGCTCGATCGATTCCATGATGAAATCGAGCGCCACCGGAGCGCTTTTCAGGTTCGGGGCAAAGCCGCCCTCGTCGCCGACATTGGTGTTGTGGCCGGCATCCTTCAGTTTCTTGCGCAGCGTATGGAAGATTTCCGAACCCCAGCGGACACCTTCGCGCAGCGTCGGCGCGCCGATCGGCAGGATCATGAATTCCTGGAAATCGATCGGGTTGTCGGCATGCGCGCCGCCATTGATGATGTTCATCATCGGCACCGGCAGGAGATGCGCCTTGGTGCCTCCGACATAACGGTAGAGCGGTAGGCCGGCGGCATCAGCGGCCGCCTTGGCCACCGCCAGCGAAACGCCGAGAATGGCGTTGGCGCCAAGCCGGCTCTTGTTGGGCGTGCCGTCGAGCTCGATCATGGTCTGGTCGATATGAATCTGGTTTTCGGCTTCCATGCCGCCGATGGCCTCGAACAGCTCGCCGTTCACCGCCTCGACGGCTTTGAGCACGCCTTTGCCGAGATAGCGGGCGCCGCCGTCGCGCAGTTCGACGGCCTCGTGGGCACCGGTCGAAGCACCCGACGGCACCGCCGCGCGGCCCATCGAGCCGTCTTCGAGAATGACATCGACCTCGACGGTCGGATTTCCACGGCTGTCCAGGATTTCACGCCCGACAATGTCGACGATGGCGGTCATTTGCGATGTCCTCGATTGATCTGAAGAATGCCGCACGTCTTAGCCAAAGTGCTGCAAAAGGCAATCGGCCCGCTGGCAATTATTGCCGCGGCATCGGCCTCCGAACGATTCACGAAGCGCAAATCGCCGTCATCATAAGTCATGTACGGTCGGCTGACTTCCGGTTAAGGTGCAGCGCGCGGGGCGAAACAGGAGGAGTTTCGCCATGTCTCAGTTGAGCGGTATCGTGAGTCTGTTTCTAATCGCGGCGGCATTCCTGACGTCATGCGACAATCAGCAGTCGCCGCCGAAGGCGATGACCCCCTTACACGTCAGTGAATAAGCCGGAATCCAAAGCGGCCCCGTCTCTCCCGACGGGGCCGCTTTGTCGTTGTTGTTAATGCCAGTAAGGCGTGACCTTGTAATAATTGTAGGATTCGTCGCGCGCCGCCTCGCCATCGGCACCGGTCAGTTCGTTGATCGAATAGGCCGGTGCCGCCATGAGTTGTTCCTTGGAAAACGGTACGACATAACCGCCCTTGTCCTCATCATAGTCGAGGCTTGCCCACGGAATGGCGTGATATTTCTCGCCGATGCCAAGGAAGCCGCCAAAACCGATGACCGCGAACATGATCCCGTTCGTCATCTTGTCGAGCATCACATCCTCTATACTGCCGATGCTTGTGCCTTCGGTGTTGTAGATCGATGTGCCGATGACCCGCGAAGCGGCGATGGCTTGGGTGTGGCCAGTCTGGGTTGCCATGATTGTGCTCCTCATTGTGGTTTCGAACCATAATTGGACAATGAGGGGCGCGGGCGAAGGTTCCCGACTTTTTCGGCGTCGACCGATCACTCCGCGAGGATGAAGGTAACCTTCATGTTGACGCGATAAGCAACGATCTTGCCGTCCTGGACGACGATCTTCTGGTCCTGGATCCAGGCGCCCTCGACGTTCTTCAGCGTTTTGGATGCGCGCGCAATTCCCTGTTCGATGGCGTCCTGAAAGCTCTTCTTCGACGACGATGTGATTTCGGTGACGCGGGCGACAGACATGGCTTCCTCCTGCCAAAACGCTCATTTGCCGGTAGAGCGTACAGGCGGCTTGCGCCGTCCACAAGCATCGGCGGTCGACAGAGGATATGTCCGGCCTAGAGACCCTTGGCGATGCGGTCGAATGCCATCAGCCGCTCGAGTAGAGCGGGCATGTCCTTCAACGGCAGCATGTTGGGGCCGTCGGAAGAGGTCGAGTTGTCAGGATCCTGATGGGTCTCGATGAAGACGCCGGCAACGCCGACAGCGACGGCCGCGCGCGCCAGCGTCTCGACAAAACGACGTTCACCGCCCGAGGAACCGCCCTGCCCGCCCGGCTGCTGCACCGAATGGGTCGCATCGAAGATCACCGGCGCGCCGATCTCTGCCATGACAGGCAAAGCGCGCATGTCGGAGACCAGCGTGTTGTAGCCGAAAGAAGCACCGCGCTCGGTGGTCAGCACATTGGCATTGCCGGATCCGGTGATCTTGGCGACGACGTTCTTCATGTCCCAGGGGGCAAGGAACTGTCCCTTCTTCACGTTGATGACCTTGCCGGTTTTCGCCGCGGCGACCAGCATGTCGGTCTGGCGCGACAGGAAAGCCGGAATCTGCAGGACATCGACATGCGGCGCCACGATGGCGCACTGCTCCTCGGTGTGGACATCGGTCAGCACCGGGAGCGAAAATTCCTTGCGCAGTTCGTCGAAGACGGGAAGTGCCGCGTCCATGCCGGCGCCGCGCGTCGCCGACAGCGAGGTGCGGTTGGCCTTGTCGTAGCTGGTCTTGTAGACGAGGCCTATTCCGAGCCTGCCGGTCAGTTCCTTCAGCGCGCCGGCCATGTCGAAAGCGTGCTGACGCGACTCGAACTGGCACGGGCCGGCGATCAGCGACAGAGCCGCCTTGTTGTCGAAGACGACATTGCCGACAATTACCGCTGAATTGGGCGCGACGGGCTTGTTCATTTGGTCTCCCGGAAGATGAAAGCCGCGCCCTGTCCGGGTGCAGGCTGCACGACAATATCATTGCCCGCTATATCGTGTTGGATGGAATTGGCCGCAAGCAGCCTCGATGTCACATCGGCGTTCCGAACCGAAAAGACCACCGCTGCGAAGCGTAGATCTGTCGGCGCGCCGGCCGGCAGGCCAAAGCGCGCGGTGAAAGCCGCGCGGTCAAGCATGCTCAAATCTGCATTCGGCAGGGAAAACATGCCGCCCTGCCTTTCGGCGGCCGGATTATCCACCGTGATAGAAATCAACTCATGCTGCTTTCCAGGCGCATCGCTGACCGCCAAGATCTCGACAATTCCGGTCGCGCCGTTGGCGTGGGCCTGCAAAGCCGCGCGGTCGACATCAGGCGCGTTGACCCGCTCGCAGGCAAACAGGAAGGCGTCCGTGGCTTTGGCTCCGGCCGCGAAAGCGAGCTTGAACGATGCGATGTCGCTCTTGCCGGCCGGGTCGGTGAAAGCGCGCGAAAAACCCAGCGTGTCTCCCGCCGAGATGCCGGCATCGACATAGCGTGCATGGTCGGCATCGGCATTGCCCGTACCTAGGACAAAGGCGGAAAACCCCTCGTCGCCGTTGCTGTCGCGATAGGCGCGATCACGCGTGACGAAGACATTGCCGTCCGCGATAGCCTTTGCCGCCACCTGCTCGTCGCCGACCGCCAGCGGTTCGAGATACGTGCCGTCGGCCAGGAAAACACAGCAATTTTCCGTTCCGAAGGGATGGGTGCCGGTCGGGGCCACGACGAAGCCAAGCGCGGCGAGCCGGGCTCGCGCCACCTCAAGGCTCTGCGTTGGCAGCACCAGGTGATCGAGCGGATGAGTGCCAGTGGTGGTTCGGGTCATGCAGCCGCGATGTGCATCATTCCGCAAATCGGTTCAAGACTTGATCGCAATCCCGGCCATTTCGCCCCCGCCAGTTCACCGGACGTCGAAAAAGGCACCAGTTGGGACAAAGCCTCGATCAGCTTCCGGCAACGACATCGGCGGAATAGCGCAGTTCGCGCATCGGTTTGACCTTGCTGGTGGTCTGCGCATAGAGCGGGTGCGCCTTGTAGGCGGCCAGCGCGGCGTCATCGGCGAATTCCGCATAGACGACCACGTCGACCTCGTCCGACAGCGGATCCACCTTGGTGTTGAGCGTGACCTCGAACAGGCTGGAATGAGGAATGTTGCCGAGCGCCAGCAAGCCGGTGCGCACAGCCTCGACATCCTCTTTTCGCCGTGCGCTGAAGAAAACGATATGCCGGATCAACCCCGCCTCCTCGATCAAAATGCTGGGGTCTTTTGTGACGGCAGGACGTTGGCGTCAATCGACTAGGATGTCGCGGCTGCCGCCACTGGAGTTAAGCTCTGCCGGTAACATATCGCACAACATGGCTAAGCTCTCTCACTGTTGTGTCGAGATAGCGGCCCTGATTGTACATGCCATCCCAGATCAGGAAAAACGCGATGGCGGCAATGGCGATTACATAACGCATGGCTAGATCTATCGCACGAGCAATTCTGCGACCATAGGCGTTTTTTTGCGCGCTCGGCCTTTGCTGTGCAAAAAAGCGGATTCTCGCTGGCGCAAGCATTCCGCGTGGCACAGCCCCGCTTGCGGCCTGCCTCTTGAAGTTTCGCCGCATGACGTGGAAGATCGCCGCAGGGATTCACTGGGAAGCGCTAAAGCTCTGGTAAAAGAGCGCGTGTTTCATTCGAGCCCGCCCGTCACTGAGCCGGTCAGCGCCCGGGACCGGCAACGGCGTTCGAAGCTGGCGAATGATCCAAGAGAACCGTGGCTCGGCAATCTGCCCCGACACCGCGGAAATCCAGGGGGCACGAGATGGCACAAAAGGAACTATTTGGCGCAGCATTGAGCGACGCGGTCAGGCTCGATGAGTTCAATTTCGCCGAGATCGTCAAAGGTCTGCCGGCGAAAGCGCGCATGGTGCTGTCGGCGGCGATGAACCTGCCGCGCGGTTCACTCAAGGTGAGGCTGCCGGACGGCCGCGCCGTCCTCGTCGGCGGCAAGGGACCTGGCCCAGATGCCGAACTGGTGCTGAAGAATTGGCGCTTGCCCGGCCGCGCCTTTTCCGGCGGCACGATCGGCGTAGCCGAATCCTACATGGACGGCGATTGGGAAAGCCCTGATGTGACCAGCTTCCTGGAGCTGTTCGTGGTCAATTCGGTCATTGGCGAGCGTATCGCGGGCGGCACCAGTTGGCTGATCAACACCGTCCAGCGCATCCGCCACTGGTTCAACCAGAACACCCGCACCGGTTCGAAGCGCAATATCTCGGCGCATTACGACCTCGGCAACGCCTTTTACAAGCAATGGCTCGATCCGAGCATGACCTATTCCTCGGCGCTCTACACGACCGGAGCCAACGACCTGGAAAGCGCCCAGGCCGCCAAATATCGCGCGCTGGCGAAAGACACAGGGATCGGCCCGAAGGACCATGTGCTGGAAATCGGCTGTGGCTGGGGTGGCTTCGCCGAATTCGCCGCACGCGAGATCGGCTGCCGCGTCACCGGGCTGACGATCAGCCGCGAGCAGCACGATTTTGCAACGGCTCGCATCGCCAAGGCCGGCCTTGCCGACAAGGTCGACATCAAGCTGCAGGACTATCGCGACGAAACCGGCACCTATGACCGCATCGCCTCGATCGAGATGTTCGAGGCGGTCGGCGAGAAATACTGGCCGGTGTTTTTCGGCAAGATGAAGGCTTGCCTGAGACCCGGCGGCACCGCCGGCCTGCAGATCATCACCATCAACGAAGCCGCCTACGACACATATCGCGCAAGGCCGGATTTCATCCAGCGCTATGTTTTCCCGGGTGGCATGCTGCCGACACCGTCGATCCTGAAGACACTGGGCAAGGATCATGGCCTTGCCCATCTGCGCGAGCGCGTGTTTCCGGATGACTATGCGCGCACGCTTGCCGAATGGCGCCACCGGTTCTGGGCGTCATGGGAAAAGATCGTCCCGCTCGGCTTCGACGACCGCTTCAAGAAGCTCTGGGAGTTCTACCTGCACTATTGCGAGGCCGGATTCCGCGCCAGCTACATCGACGTGCGCCAGGTGGTCTACAAGGCGTAAGTCGACACGTTCTTCGATTTCATTGCCGCCGACCAGGCGATATCGAGGATGATCTCGATATCGCCGCCCGGTCGCCGTCAAAAAGTCCGATCGCAAAGCAGGATGCCGCGCAGGACGGACGAATCGGAAATCACTTGATGCGCAAACGGACGATCTTCTTCGGCATCATCGTTGTCGCCGCGGCGGGCATCTGGCTCAACAACACCTCGCTGTTGTCGAGCCGCCCCGCCGGCAAGCCGGAAGTGCTTGCCCATCGCGGCCTTGCCCCAGGACTACGCACGGGAAGGCATGACGGGTGAGACGTGCACGGCCAGTCGCATGTTGCCGCCGCGCCATGCCTACCTCGAAAACACGATCCCCTCGATGGAAGCAGCCTTCGCGCTGGACGCTGACGCGCTCGAACTGGATGTTCACCCGACGACAGACGGCAATTTCGCCGTCTTCCACGACTGGACGCTGGATTGCCGCACGGAAGGCAAGGGAGAAACACGCAACCATTCCATGGCCGAGTTGAAGACCCTCGATGTCGGCTATGGCTATACGGCGGATGGCGGCAAGACCTTTCCGTTTCGCGGCAAGGGTCTCGGCATGATGCCGTCGCTGGATGAGGTTCTGGCGCACTTCCCGGCCCGCCGCTTCAACATCAACGTCAAGAGCAACGATCCGGGCGAAGGCGAAAAGCTGGCCGCACGGCTTGCCATGCTATCGCCGAACGAGCGCTTCTATCTCTCGGTCTATGGCGGCGACAAGCCGATTGCCGCAGTCAAGGCAGCACTGCCGGACATGCATACGCTGAGCCGCGCGTCGCTGACGCAATGCATTCTGCGCTATGCCGCGCTTGGCTGGAGCGGCTATGTTTCAGATGCCTGCCGAAAAGGTACCTTGCTCATTCCCGTCAACATCGCGAAATGGATGTGGGGTTGGCCGAACCGGTTTCTCGATCGCATGCAAGGCGTCGACAGCCGCGTCTATCTGCTCGGCCCGTACACCGGCGGCGACTTTTCGCAAGGGCTGGACGATCCCGAACTGATCAAGCAGCTGCCGAACGGTTATTCCGGCGGCATTTCCACCGATGCGCTGGATCTCGTCATGCCTGACATCAAGGAACGTTTCACCCAGCCGGCTCAATCCACGCCATAAGGCCGGGACTCGAGCCGACCCGAACCACCTTCAAAGCAGGATGCGGTATTTCGCGAAACCTGCCTCGCCCTCGCCTGCCGGCTCGATCTTCAGCGATTTCAGCTGCGCAATGAAATCCTTCGCCTTGGCGCCGGTTTCGAACACGGCGCTGGTTCCAGGCAGCGGCGCGAACGACCAGTTGTCGTCCGCGGACGGGTTGATTGTACCTTCGCTGACGATGTAGCGGACGATGACGTCGCGATTGGTGTCCGGCGCTTCGTAAATGATCTTCGAGGCATTGATATCAGGGAAATTGCCGCCGCCACCGGCCCGGTAGTTGTTGGTCGCGACGACGAATTTCTGTTTGGGATCAATCGGTTTTCCATCGAAACTCAGGTCGACGATGCGATTGGCGCCGGCGTTCGCCAGCCCGCCCTTGGCATCGTATTTCGGCGGCTGCGACAGGTCTACTTTATAGGTGACGCCGTCGATGACGTCGAAATTGTAGGACGGAAAATCGGTGTTGATGAGGGCCTGGTCGGCCTTCCCTGGCTCGATCCGGTTGAAGATCCCGGCCGACATTTCCAGCCATTCCTTGACCTGCCCACCGGTGATTTCGACCGCACGCACGGTGTTGGGATAGAGATAGAGGTCGGCGACGTTCTTGACGGCGATATCGCCGGCGGGCACGTCGGTATAGTAGTCGGCGCCGTTGCGTCCGCCGGCCTTGAACGGAGCGGCCGCCGACAGCAGCGGCACATCCTTCCATTGCGTGTTCTTCAGAATATCCCTGAGGTACCAGGTCTGCGCCTGACTGACGACCTGCACCGACGGATCGTCGGCGACCAGCGCGAAATAGGAATAGAGCGGCGCGGAGGTCTTGCCAACGGGGCGGCGCACATAGGCCAGCGTTGCCTGGTGGTCCTGCTCAAGGGCCGCGATGATGCGCTTGTCGTCCGGGACAGTCGGTTTGTTCTTATTGTCGACGCGTTCGAAGATCGGCCGCGCCTCGGAGGTGGCGGAAACGACCTTCCATTTTGACCCATCGCGTTCCAGCATCAGGTCGATCAGCCCCATATGCGAGCCCCAGAAACCGCCCATGACGGCGGGTTTGCCCTGCAGCGTGCCCTTTTGCGTGTCGACACCATCGAGCGATTGGAAATCCTTCTTGCCGGGGAACACCAGATGCTGGTGCCCGGTGAACACCGCGTCGATGCCGTCGACGCCGGCGACGAAGAACGAAGCGTTCTCCATCATGTCGCCGTGCTTCACGTCGATGCCGGAATGCGACAGCGCAATGACGATGTCGGCGCCCGCCTCCTTCATCTGCGGCACCCAGGCCTTGGCCGCCTCGACGATGTCGCGCGTCTTGACGTTGCCTTCGAGGTTCTTGAGATCCCAGACCATGATCTGCGGCGGCACGAAGCCGATGATGCCGATCCTGATCGGCTGCTCGGCGCCCGAACCGTCCTTGATCTTCTTGTCGAGGATGACATAGGGCTTGAGATAGAGCTTGTCGTCGCGCGGGTTCGCGGCAAGCTCGGTGCCGCGGATCAGATTGGCGCAGACGAAGGGAAAATTGGCGCCGGCCAGCACCTTGTCCAGGAACGACAGGCCATAGTTGAACTCGTGGTTGCCCAGCGTCGAGCACTCGTAGCCGAGCAGGTTCATACCCTTCATGATCGGATGCAGGTCGCCGTCCTTCAGGCCCTTCTCATAGGCGATGTAGTCGCCCATCGGGTTGCCCTGCAGCAGGTCGCCATTGTCGATCAGCATCGAATTCACGGCTTCCTTGCGCACGGCGTCGATCAGGGAGGCCGTGCGCGACAAGCCCAGCGTGTCGTTCGCTTTGTCGGCGTAATAATCGTAAGGCAGCACGTTCACATGGATGTCGGTGGTCTCCATGATCCGGAGATGCGCCTGGTTGGCCTGTGCGCGAGCGGAGAAGGGATGAAGCACGATCAGCGCCCCTGTAGCTGCGGTGCCAGCGAGGAAATCGCGGCGGGAGACGGGATGGAGCAGTTGCGACATGTTTTCTCCTCATCGACAACGTGACACGCCCTGCCCCGAAGCGAACTTCGCGCCGAAATCGGCTCAAGTCCATTCAAGAAGTTGCGTGCATCGGAAGGTCAGTCGACCAGCAACAGATGACGTGCGGATGAACGATGCCGGTGAAGAAATCAGCCCTTGTCGTCGTCGCCCTGGGTGATCAGCCGCGCGCTGCGTTGCCCCGTCGCGTAGATCCATAGCCAGCTCAGCGAAACAGCAAGCCGGTTGCGAAAGCCGATCAGGAAATAGATGTGGGCCACTCCCCACAGCCACCAGGCGAGCCAGCCGGTGAGCTTGATCCAGCCGAAATCGATGGCGGCGGCGCGTTTGCCGATCGTCGCCAGATCGCCGGCATGCCTGTAGTGGAAAGGACGCGCGGTCGTGTCGCCGCCGAGCCTGGCCTTGATGGTAGCCGCAACATGTCGGCCCTCCTGCTTGGCGGAAGGCGCCACGCCGGGAACCGGCCGCCCGTCTGGCCGCAGCACATGAGCGGCGTCGCCGATGACGAAGATCTCCGGGCTGCCAGGCACACTTAGATCGGGCTCGACCAGCACCCTGCCCGCGCGGTCCGCCTTCGCTCCCAGCCATTCAGCGGCTGGCGAAGCGGCAACGCCGGCTGCCCACAGGATCGTTCGGGCGGCCAGTTGCTTATCGCCAAACACGACACCTTCGGCGTCGCAGCGCGTGACGGCCCGCCCGAGCTCGACCGTCACGCCGAGCCGCTCGAGCGCTTTGTTGGCGTAGTCGGAAAGTTTCGGTGCGAAATTGGCCAGAATGCGGTCGCCGGCCTCGATCAGCACCACGCGCGTCTGCCGCGTGTCGATGTTGCGGAACTCGCCGCGCAGCGTGTCATGCGCCAACTCGACGATGGTGCCGGCAAGCTCGACGCCGGTCGGCCCGCCACCGACGATCGCAATTGTCAGCAGCGCCTGGCGCTTGGCGGGATCAGCCTCCCGCTCGGCCTGTTCGAAGGCCAGGAGAATTCGCCGCCGAATGGTGGTGGCGTCCTCCAGCGTCTTCAGGCCAGGCGCGAACGGCTCCCATTCGTCATGGCCGAAATAGGCGTGGCGGGCACCGGTGGCGAGCAGCAGCGTGTCGTAGGCGACCGCGCTGCCGTCGTCGAGCAGCACGCGCTTGCCGGCGCGGTCGACACCGGTGACATTGGCGAGCAGCGTCGTCACATCCTTGCGCTTGCGCAGGAGGTGGCGGATCGGCCAGGCAACCTCGGAGGTGGCCAGCGCCGTCGTCGCCACCTGGTAGAGCAGCGGCTGGAAGAGGTGATGGTTGCGCTTGTCGATCATGGTGATGCGCACGGGAGCGCCGGCAAGCGCACGGGTGAACTCAAGGCCGCCGAAACCCGCGCCGACAACGACGACATGATGCCTGGCTTCGTTCATTCCGTTCACCTTGATAGCAAGATTGCCTGTCCTGCATGTAGGTATTTTTGTGCAATGCAACAACAGATGGCCAGTGCCCGAGACTCGTCGTTGCATGTCGTGAATGCACATGTTGTATCGTATCGCGAGGTATAGCGTCATCGAACACGCGATGAGGTGAGGCATGGCCAACGATCGTGACGACGATGCTCCGGCGCAGTATTCTTCGCCGCCCTGTTTCATGCACGAACTCGATCCGGAATTCCGTGCGCCTTCGAGCGACTGGACCGATGTGAGACGCTGGCGCAAGGCTGAGCGCGAACGCCTGATCGCCGCGCGTCTTGCTGTTTCGGCCGACGCGCGAACGGTAATGTCGCAACGCATCGCCGATGGCCTCGACGCGGTAATCGGCGAGATCGCCGGCCGCATGGTCAGTCTCTACTGGCCGTTTCGCGGCGAGCCGGATTTGCGGCCTTGGATGGCGTCCATAAACGAACGCGGCGGCCGCACCGCCCTGCCCATCGTCATCGAGAAGGGGCAGCCGCTGATCTTCCGCGCCTACAAAGCAGGCGACCGGCTGGAGAAAGGTGTCTGGAATATCCCGATCCCGGCCGAGGGCGATCCGGTGCTGCCGGACATCGTCATCTCGCCGATCGTCGGCATCGATCCCCTGAACTACCGCCTGGGTTATGGCGGCGGTTTCTTCGACCGTACGCTGGCAGCGATGCCGTTCAAGCCACTGGTCATCGGCGTCGGCTACGAGCTGCAGCGCATCGCGACCATCTACCCGCAGCCGCACGACATTCCGATGGATCGGGTGGTAACGGAGGCCTAGGCCATTTCCGGCTTCATGCCCATGGCGGTCCTGTCGACGATTTCGCGCAGCGCAAAGGACGAATTGATCTTGGTCACATGCGGCATCGCCGACAGCCATTCCTTGTGGATGCGCTCATAGTCGACGAGATCCTTCGCCGCGATCCGCAGGATGTAGTCGTATTCGCCCGACATCAGGTGACAGGACAGCACGTTCGGGCAGCGCTTGATCGCCGCCTCGAAATCCGACAGCGTCTTCTCGAACTGCCCCGACAGCGATATGTGCACGATCGCCGTCATCTGGTGGCCAAGTGCCGCATTGGAAAGCCGGGCGTGGTAGCCGCGAATGGTTCCGGATTTCTCCAGATTGTCGAGCCGGCGCGAACAGGCCGACTGCGACAGGCCGACCTTCTCGGCCAGCGCCGCATTGGGTATCCTGCCATCCTTCTGCAAAGCTTCGAGAATGGCGATATCGATCCTGTCGAGCGGCATTATTCGTGAATCCTGCGAATATCTTGCTGTTTCGCGCAACGATTATCGAAACCGGCCGGTGGGCGCAAGCGCATTCGCAAACACCTGCGCAACGATTCGTGGTTCACTCCAGCCATACAGGGAACGAGCCCAAAAGGGCCGGATCAGGAGAAGAAAATGCGCGTCGGCTGCCCCAAGGAAATCAAGAACCACGAATACCGCGTCGGCCTCACCCCCGGCTCGGTCCGCGAATATGTCGCCCATGGCCACGAAGTGCTGGTCGAGACCGGGGCCGGTGCGGGCATCGGCGCCGATGACAACGCCTATCGCGCCGCCGGCGCCACGATTGCCAAGACGGCCGCCGAGGTGTTCGCCAGGTCGGACATGATCGTCAAGGTCAAGGAGCCGCAGCCCAGCGAATGGGCGCAGCTTCGCGAAGGCCAGATCCTGTATACCTACCTCCACCTTGCTCCGGATCCGGAGCAGACCAAGGGCCTGCTTGCGTCCGGCGTGACGGCAATCGCCTACGAGACCGTGACCGACGACCGTGGCGGCCTGCCGCTGCTGGCGCCGATGTCGGAAGTTGCTGGACGCCTGTCGATCCAGGCCGGCGCCACGGCGCTGCAGAAGGCCAATGGCGGCCGCGGCGTGCTGCTCGGCGGCGTGCCCGGCGTGCTGCCCGGCAAGGTCACCGTTCTCGGCGGTGGCGTCGTCGGCCTGCACGCGGCCAGGATGGCGGCGGGCCTTGGCGCCGACGTCACCATCATCGACCGCTCGATCCCGCGCCTGCGCCAGCTCGACGATCTCTTCGCCGGCCGCGTCCACACTCGTTACTCGACTGTCGAGGCGCTGGAAGAAGAGTGTTTTTCAGCCGACATCGTCGTCGGCGCAGTGCTGATCCCGGGTGCCGCGGCGCCAAAACTGGTTTCGCGCGAAATGCTGTCGGGCATGAAGAAAGGCTCGGTGCTGGTCGATGTCGCCATCGACCAGGGCGGCTGCTTCGAGACCTCGCACGCGACCACCCATGCCGACCCGACCTATGAGGTCGACGGCGTCATCCACTATTGCGTCGCCAACATGCCGGGTGCCGTGCCCGTCACGTCGGCCCACGCGCTCAACAACGCGACGCTTCACTACGGCCTGCAGCTCGCCGACAAGGGCCTGAAGGCGCTGGTCGACGATCACCACCTGCGCAACGGCCTCAATGTCCACAAGGGCAAGATCACCAACCGCGCAGTTGCCGAGGCGCTCGGCTACGAACTGGTCGAGCCGAAAGCGGTACTCGCCGCCTGATTTTCGCGAAAACAGCTCCTTTCAATCCAGCCCGCCGGTTCTATGCCGGCGGGTTTTTTCTTGCGAGCCTGTTTTTCAGGCAAAGCATGGCGTCGAAAGATGTGACGCAACGGCACTTTGCTCATCATTGTTGCATATTTGTCATTCCCGTGCCGGCCGGTTCCCTGCTAGAGACATTCTGGGTTTACTCATGGGGTACGGGCATATGTTCATTCGCACATCCGCGAAATCTTTTCTTCTTGGTGCTGTTTCTGCTGTGGCTTTGATATCTGCTGCTCACGCAGCAGACGTCGTGCAGCCGGTAGAAGAAGCTGCCGGCTTTAACTGGAGCGGTGCTTATGTCGGCATCGGCGGCGGCTTTGGCGCCAGCGTACACAAATTCAGCGTACCTGGCCTAGACTTCAATGGCCTTGGTGGAAATGGCGTCTTTGGTGAATTGACGGCAGGCTACGATTACATGGTTTCGGAGCGTTTCCTGCTCGGTGGTTTCATTGACGCAAATCTGAGCAACATTGGTCCCTCATTGAGCATTGCAGGCGGCGATGTCGATCTGACAAACTCTTATGGCTTCGATGTTGGCCTGCGTGCCGGTTACCTGCTCAATCCGAATACGTTGGGCTATGTACTCGGCGGGTACACCTGGCAGCATTTCAAACTTGACGGATCGGGCGCCGCGGACGGCTTGGAATTTTCGCAGAACCGCAGCGGCTATGTGCTCGGCGTTGGCATGGAAACCGTGCTGCGTGGCAACTGGACATTGAAGACCGAATATCGCTACGCGGACTACGGTGACAAGTCGGTACTCGATTTTGGCGATGCCTCTCTCGATATCGAGCCTTCCACCCACACCTTCCATATCGCGGCAAACTATCGCTTCGGCGCGCAAAATGGTGGCGGCACGTCCTTTGCCGCCCCGGCTTACGATTGGACCGGCTTCTATGCCGGTGGTGCGCTCGGTGCCGGCACGATGGTGCATGATCTAAACCTCAATCTTGGGTTGGGTGCTAGCGGCGAGCTCAACGGCATTGGCGGCGAAGGCGTGTTCGGCGAGGCGAGCGTCGGCTATGATCATGATTTCGGCAGCTGGGTCGCTGGCGTTCAGTTGGATGCCCGTTATTCCGGCATCCAGACCAAGCTCGATCTCGCCCCCGTTTCCATCAAGGGCGATGCCGACTACGGCTTCGATGCTCTCGCTCGAATCGGTGCCAAGGTCAACGAATCAACGCTGGCCTATGTGCTCGGCGGTTACAGCTGGCAGCACTTCGATCTGCATGCGGAAGCGCCCGGTGGTGGTAGCGCTGACATCTATGATTGGGGCTCAAGCGGCTTCTCGATCGGTGGCGGCCTGGAAACTGCCGTTTCCAGCAATATGACCGTCGGTTTGGAATACCGTTATTCGCAGTATCAGAAGGAAGACTTCGGCTCGGGCGGCATTCTCGAGGACACCCCGTCTTTCCAGACCGTGCGCCTCGGCGCGAAGTACAAGTTCAACTAAAAGGCCCTCCAGCCAAACAGTTGCAGCCCGTCGGCCATGCCGGCGGGCTTTTTTCTTGCGTGGAATACGTCTGCTCCAAACGCAGGCAACAAAAAAGCGGAGCCAAAGCCCCGCTTCCTCGATGACGAGATTTGCCGCCGGTTCATCCGCGGTCGGCAAATCGATCGACAATGGCTTTCTATCGCGACTATGCGACGGGAGTACGACAGCTGTTTCCAGCGGCTAATCTCAGCCTCAAGCGCGCTCGATGCGGCACTGGTAGCAATTGTTGCGCGCCGAGCGGACATGGACGTAGGCGATCTCGTCGCGTTCCAACAAGGTCTTGGCCCGCCCGGTGATGTCTCCGGTCGGGACCACGCCGCCGCTGCCATAGACGATACGGTCATCCCTGCCATAGCCGCGCACGATGTAGTCGGGGCTGTCGAGAATCTCGGGCAGCGCCTCGCCCTCGGCAGCGCCGTCGCATTCCTCGGCATGCAGGAAGATCGGCCCGGTTTCGGCATAGGGCTGAAGCTGCGGGAATGGCCTGTATGCCAGAACAAGATAGGCATCGCCGGCTCCTATGTTCTTCAAACAATGCCGGCAAGGCATGCCGTCACCATCTGAGACCTTTCGCTCGGGCGTTTGGCCATAAGCATCGACGCCACCACGCTGCAGCGTCCTGACAGCTTCGGTCGGCAAAGCTTTGAACTGGATGGTCATGGAAAAATCTCCGGTGTCGTGATTGGAAATTATGTCCTTGAACCCTCGCCGCCCACCCGATTCCTGCCAAATGTCGAAAAGCCGATCGCCCCTCGGCGATCGGCTCTCATCAGATTCCTGTCAAAGGCGCCGGCTAATTAAAATTCGGAGCTGCGACTCAACGGATGAAATCGTCGAAGCGGCGCAGCGTCACCCGGCGATTCTGCCAGTTTTCGTTCTGCGTCTGCACCAGCAAAAACTCCTCACCGTAACCAACGGTTTCCAGTGCATGGCCGGGCACCCTAAATTCGCGCACCAATGTGCGCTTGAGCGAAGCGGCGCGTTGTTCGGACAGGGCCTGGTTCGACTGGAAGGAGCCGACGGCGTCGGTATGGCCCTCGATCAGCACGCGGGCGCCGGGATCGCGGCGCAGGATTCGCCGCAGCGCGTCGGCAATAGTCTCGATCTTGTCGTATTGCGAGTTGGCAATAGCCGCCGAACCGAAGGCGAAGTTGATCGACTGGATATCGATCGAGCGGGCCATGCGGCGCAAATCCGGGCGCCGCTTGAATTCCCGGATGGTGACGCGCTCGTTCGGCCGCAATTTCACACGCGGTGCCGCCTCGAGCTTCCGCTCGATCGTCGCGGCCGAAGGCGTTGTCGCCTGGGCTGCGGCCAGGCTTGGCATGGCAATCGCCGCGATCAGCGCGGCGGCAAGTGTACGGCGGGTCAGCATGTCTTCGTCTCCTTCGGCCTTGGCCGCATTGATGGTGCGGGCAACATGCCAAAAGCAGCCTGAAGGGCCGATGAACGACAGGTTCAGATTCGAGCTGGTGTCAGCTTCCGGCTAGGGCCGCATGACGCTGGCCGCGCGCTCGGCGAAAGGCAGCGGATGCACGATTTCCTTCTTTTGCGCCACCGGTGCAAAGCCGAGCTTCTGGTAAAGCGGCAGAGCCGCCGGATGATCGAGCGTGCAGGTCTGCACCGTCACGCGCTTCGGACCATGCGACCAGGCGGCTGCGATCGCGGAACCCAGGAACCAGCGGCCGATGCCTTGTCCCGTCGCATGTTCCATCATGCCGAAATAGGCGAGCTCGACTTCTTCCGGCAGATGCGGCTTGAGATCGAAGAAGCCGGCGGGTGCGCCGTCGAGATAAAGGACCCTGATGTCGCGATCCTCGCGATGAATGCCGGCGGCAAGCTCGTCGTCATCCAGCCTCAGCACATTGACCCAGTGCCATTTGCGCCCCACCCGGTCCATCAGATAGCGGTAGAAATGCAGCGGAATGTCCTTGGTCTTCAGCAGCGCGATCTGACGGTTGTAGGGCACCGGCGGCGAATAGGCCGGCGGCACATGCATCTCGAGAAACGTCACCGTGACGTCAATATCTTCCAGCGCGCCGTTTTCCATCGTCTTCATTCCTTGCCGATCACAACGGGGCCGGTCACGACAGGCGTGTCGGAAAGCCCGCCCCACTCCGTCCAGGAGCCGTCGTAAAGCCTGTTGTTGGTATGGCCAAGTGTTTCCAGCGCCAGCGTCACCACCGCTGCGGTAATGCCGGAGCCGCATGAGGTGACGACAGGTTTCGACAGATCGATGCCGGCCTCCTCGATCGCCTTGCGCAGGCGGTCCTTCGACAGCAGCTCGCCATTTTCCGACAGCGCCGAATAGGGCAGATTGCGCGCGCCAGGCATATGGCCGGAGCGGATACCCGCGCGCGGCTCAGGCTCGGCGCCGGTAAAGCGGCCCGGTCCCCGGGCGTCGGCGATCTGGCTTGCCCTGGTGTCGACGATCCGGCGCATGTCGGCGAGGCTGGCGACGCGCCCGGAGTCGAAATCGGCATGAAACACGCTTGGCGCGATCTTCGTCGGCTCAGCCGTCACCGGTCTGCCGGCGGCTTTCCAGCCATCGAAGCCGCCATCCAGAATATAGGTCTGGAAGACGCCCATCACCCTGAACATCCACCACGCCCGGGGCGCCGAGAAGAAACCCGGACCATCGTAGACGACGATGGTGTCATCGGCCGAAACGCCCATGGCGCCGACATACTGGGCAAAATGCTGCGGTGACGGCAGCGTATGCGGCAAGGGCGAATCCGGATCCGAAACCGCATCCTGATCCAGAAATCGTGCGCCCGGGATGTGGGCCAAATCATACTCGCCGCGCGCATCGCGCTTCTGCGCCGGGAGATACCAGGATGCGTCGATGATCGTCAGGCCCGGCTCGCCGAGACGTTGCTGCAGCCAGTCTGCGTCGACGGTGAAGGGGCTGTCCTCGGCCATTTTGTGCTCCTGCTCGCCTTTTGGCGATCACTGTCTGTTCAGTTTGCCGGCATCGGCCCAAAGCGGATGCGGAAGCGCCGGTTTTCACGGCCCTTCTTCTCGATCTTGCCGATGTGGATTTCGCCGACTTCGCCAGTGCTCTTCACATGGGTGCCGCCGCAGGGCTGGCTGTCCACCGAGGCGTTGTCGCCGATACAGACCAGGCGGATCTTGCCGGTGCCGGCCGGCGGCCGAACGTTCTTGGATTTCACCAGGCCGGGATTGGCGGCCAGTTCCTCGTCACTGATCAGCCTGACAAAGATCGGATGATCGGCCCGCACCAGCTCCATCAGCCCGGCGGTGATGTCCTCCTTGGTGAAGCCGGCATCCGGAGCGTCGAAGTCGACACGGCTGTCGTCCTCGGAAACGGCGGCACCGGTGATTGGAAACGGACAGACGACGGTGAGCAAATGGCAAGCCGCATGCATGCGCATCAGGAGATGCCGGCGTTCCCAGTCGATGGCCAGCCTCACCGTCTCGCCGACCTGTGGCACTGCTTGCTCAGGCGCCGGCACATGGATGATCTCGTCCTTGGTCTCGCCGGTGAGGGTAGCGGCAATGGCGATGCGGCTGCCGTCCGCGCGTTCGAGATAACCGGTATCGCCCGGTTGGCCGCCCGAAGTGGCGTAGAAGATCGTCCGGTCGAGGATGATGCCGCCGCGGTCGTTGACGGCAACGACTGTCGCATCTGCCGTCCGCAGATAGGCGTCGTCGCGAAACAGGGCATCCGTCCTGTTTGCCATCACGCGACCTTTTCGAACGGCACCGAAATTGTGCTCTTCAGCTCCATCCAGCCTGGCACCGGCAGTTGCTTCTCGCGCAGGAATTCCGGGTTGAACAGTTTTGACTGATAGCGCGTGCCGTAGTCACAAAGAATGGTCACGATGGTGTGGCCGGGACCCAATTCCCTGGCCAGGCGGATCGCGCCGGCAATGTTGATGCCGGTCGAGCCACCGACGCAAAGCCCCTCTTCCTGGATCAGGTCGAAGACGATCGGCAGCGCATCCTCATCGGGGATCTGGAAGGAAAAGTCCGGCGTGAACCCTTCGAGATTGGCGGTGATGCGCCCCTGCCCGATGCCTTCGGTGATCGAGCTGCCTTCGGACTTCAGCTCGCCGCTGGTGTAGAAGGAGTAGAGCGCGGCCCCCAGAGGGTCGGCCAGCGCGATCTTCACATCCTTGCTTTTCGCCTTCAGCCCAAAGGCGACGCCGGCCAGCGTGCCGCCGGAACCGACCGCCGAGACAAAGCCATCGACCTTGCTCCCGGTCTGGCTCCAGATTTCCTCCGCTGTGGTGCGGATATGGCCGTCACGGTTGGCAACATTGTCGAACTGGTTGGCCCAGATGGCGCCGTTCGGCTCGGTCCGCGCCAGTTGCTCGGCCAGCCGCCCCGACAGTTTCACATAATTGTTGGGGTTCTTATAGGGCACGGCAGGCACTTCGATCAGTTCGGCACCGAGCAGCTTGATCGTGTCCTTCTTCTCCTGGCTCTGTGTGTCGGGAATGACGATGACGGTGCGATAGCCGAGCGCCTTGGCGACCAGCGTCAGCCCGATGCCAGTGTTGCCCGCCGTTCCCTCGACGACGACGCCGCCGGGCCTCAGCAGCCCACGCTGCTCGGCGTCGCGGATGATGAACAGGCCGGCGCGATCCTTGACCGACTGGCCCGGATTCATGAATTCGGCCTTGCCCAGGATCTCGCAACCGGTTTGTTCCGAAGCTTTGTTGAGGCGGATCAAAGGCGTGTTGCCGATTGCGTCGATCACAGAACGGGGCATTCAGGATTCCTTGTGTAGGTGCGCCGAAACCCTAGAAACCCGAAGCTGCAGTTTCAAGGCAAGAATTTGTCTGGTCCAGTCGCATTTGCGGTACTGTAGTTGCGTCAGCGCTTCCCGAAACCGACCTCTTGCGCCACAGCTCATTTTCCGGCTGACGTCGAAAAGCAGCTTTTCATTCGATTTCTTCATCGCTAGAGCAAAGCACCAACAAGTCGACAGGGCGCAGCATGACACTCTACCGGGCCAACCCGAAGCACGGCGTCGCCTGGATCACGGGCGGATCGAGCGGCATCGGCCGTGCGCTGGCCAGGGATCTTGCTTCCCAGGGCTATGCCGTCGCGGTGACGGCGCTCGACGACGATCCGATCGACACGCTTGTCGTCGAGACCGCGCAGATGCCGGGCAGCGTCATGGCCTTTCCCTGCGACGTCACCGACGAGCCGCGCATGGCAAGGACCGTCGCTGCCATCGAGAAGGAGCTCGGTCCCATCGTGCTCGCCATCTTCAATGCTGGGAATTACATTTCGACGCCGGGGGAGAATCTTGTCGTCAACGACTTTCGCCGGTCCTTCGAGGTCAATTATTTCGGCATCATCAACGGCCTCGTGCCTGCGGTCGAACGCATGCGTGTGCGGGCGCGCGGCCATGTCGTGCTGGTCGGCTCCGTGACGTCCTATTTCGGCTGGCCGACAACGGCCGCCTATGGCGGCACCAAGGCGGCCATCAACATCCTGGCCGAGTCGCTGAAGTATGATTTCGACAAGATGAACGTGCGTATCCAGGTGTTCAACCCAGGCTTCATCGACACCCCGCTGACCGAGAAGAACATGCTGCCGATGCCGGGACTGATGCCGGTCAGCCGCGCATCGCGCCGCATGGCGCGAGGCATCAAGTCGGGCGGTTTCGAAGTCCATTTCCCGCGCCGGACAAGCTGGCCGCTGAAACTGCTCGCCCTGCTGCCGAGGCCGCTGTGCAGAGGGTTTATCAGCCTGATGACCAGTTGGAAGGCGCGGCCTCTGCATTACGACCGCAAGCCGCCGATCGAATAGGACGCCTGAGAAATTGGCGGGCTCCTCGTTTCGGGCCGCCGTCGCCATGGTTGAGACAAGTGCTGCGTGGAGTCTGCGATGGGGCGACGGATCGTGCTTGCTGTGCTGGGCCTTATTGCCGTTCTCGCACTGGCCTTCGTGTTCGGCCCGCGCGTTCGCGTCGACACCACGATCCGTTTCGATCCCTCGCTCATCGGCGACGATCCGCAGGCCTATGTGGCAAAGGCGGAAGCCGCCATCCCCGGAATCCGAGACGGGCTGGAGAAGGAGATCGTCTGGGCCGATCCGTTGGTGCATGCCAGGACCCCGCTATCGATCGTCTACATCCACGGCTTTTCCGCATCGAAGGGCGAGGTCCGCCCGCTGCCTGACGAAGTGGCGGAACAGCTTGACGCCAATCTCTTCTACACACGGCTTACCGGTCATGGGCAGGATGGCGCGGCGATGACGCAAGGCAGCATCAATGCCTGGATCAACGACTATGAGGAGGCGCTCGCCATCGGCCGGGCGATCGGCGACAAGGTGATCGTCATCTCGACTTCGACCGGCGGCTCGCTGGCGGTCTGGGCGGCAACGCAGCCCGGTGCGTCGGACGGGGTGGCGGCGATTGCGTTCATCTCCCCGAACTTCGGCGTCAAGGCTTCGGGCGCCGGGATCCTGACCATGCCGTGGGGCAAACAAATCGCCAGGCTGGTCGCCGGCAAGGAACATAGCTTCGTGCCGCGCAACGCGCTGAATGAAAAATTCTGGACCACCCGCTATCCGATCGAAGCAACCTTGCCGATGCAGGCGCTGACCGAGCTTGCCTATGGCGCGCCGGTGGAGAAGGCGACCGTCCCTGCTTTGTTCATCTTTTCTGATTCGGACAAAGTGGTGCGGGCCGACCGCAGCCGCGAGATTGCCGGGCGCTGGGGCGCGCCGCATGAACTGGTTCCGGTCGACGACACTGGCGACCCGGACAATCACGTCATTGCCGGCGACGCGCTGTCGCCATCGACCACGGCGTTTCTGGCGCAAAGGATCGCCGTCTGGATCGAAGCGGTGGTGAAGTAGGCGACGAAAAAGGGCGACCGAAGCATCGCTTCGGCCGCCCTTTTCTTGTTTCGTCTCGGCAATCAGCCAGCCGAAGCTTGACTGACTGCAGCGCGGTCTGGCTTACGCGGCCCGCGCAGCCGGACGCTTACCGCCGAAGCGGCGCTTGTTGTTGCCCTTGAAGGCCGGCTTGGCGCCGTCCGGCTTGCGCTCGCCGGCGAAGGCCGGCTTGTCGCCGAAGCGCTTCTTGCCAAAGCCGTTGCCCTTGTTCTCGCCACCGGGCCGCCTGCCGTCGCGACGGCCATTGCGGTCGTTGCGGTCATTGGCCGGCTCGAAACGCTCGTTCTTTTCAGCCGGATTGCGCAGCGGATCGGGGCTGCCGAGATGGTCGGCAACGATCGGCAGCTTGGTGCGGATGATGCGCTCGACCTGGCGCAGCTTGCTGTTCTCGGAAGGATCGCAAAGCGTGATCGCGATGCCGTCCATGCCGTTGCGGCCGGTACGGCCGATGCGGTGGACGTAGCTCTCGGCTTCATCCGGCAGGTCGAAATTCACGACATGGCTGATGCCGGGCACGTCGATGCCACGCGCCGCGATGTCGGTCGCCACCAGAATGCGCACCGAGCCGTCGCGGAAATCGTTCAGCGCTTTCTGGCGGGCGTTCTGCGACTTGTTGCCGTGAATGACGGCGGCCTTGAAGCCATCGCGCTCGAGGTCCTTGGTCACCCTGTCGGCACCATGCTTGGTGCGCGAGAAGATGATGACGGACTTCATCGCCTCATCGGCGAGCATCGTCGACAGCACCTGGCGCTTCTGCTTGGTGCGGGCAAAGACGACGCCTTGCACGATCTCGGCCGCTGCCGTGCTTTGCGGCGCGACTTCGACGCGGATCGGGTTCTTCAGCAGGCCCTTGGCCAGTTCGGCGATTTCATTGGGCATGGTCGCCGAGAACAGCACCGTCTGACGATCGGGCGCGGTCGCCTTGGCGATGCGCTTGACGTCGTTGATGAAGCCCATGTCGAGCATGCGGTCGCCCTCGTCGAGCACCAGCCATTTGGTGTCGGCAAGCATGAGGTCGCCCTCACGCACCAGGTCGGTCAACCGGCCGGGCGTTGCGATCAGGATATCGACGCCGGGCGCAACCTTCTTCACCTGGCTGAAGCGCGAGACGCCGCCAAGCACGAGCGCGGTCGAGACATGCGCGCCCTTGGCGAGGATCTTGATCGTGTCCTCGATCTGCACGGCGAGTTCGCGCGTCGGCGCCAGGATAAGCGCACGCGCCGTCTTCGGCCGGCGCTTGGTGCCGAGTGCGATGATCTTCGACAGGATCGGCAGAGCGAAGGCCGCGGTCTTGCCGGAGCCGGTCTGGGCGATGCCGAAAATGTCACGGCCTTCCATCTGCGGCGGGATAGCCTGCGCCTGGATAGGCTTCGGCTCGGTGAAGCCGGCGTTGTGGGTGGCCTTGAGCAGCGCGCCCGTAATACCCAGTGCCGCGAAACCGGTGAGTTCCGCAGTGTTGCTACCGGGCAAAGTGTTTTCGTTGGTCAAAATAATCTTCTTTCACGCGGCTTCTGGCCGCAAACATCGATGGCGGCAGGGCGCAACCTGCCGTCGAACAAATTTTCATGAAACGACAAGGCGGGCGGACGGGTTCGTCCACTCGGCTGCGCTGTCGTGCCCGCAGGCATCATGCCACGGGGCTTTTTCGCCGCTTTGTGATTTACCGGAAAAAGGGCCGATATACCGGAAGAGGGAAAACAGACGCAACCAGTCTCATTCGTCGAGAAGGCCGGATAAGTCCCGGCCCAAGCGCCTATGCCGCCGCATATGGCCCAGTTCGCCACCAAATGCAAGGGGCGTCATGCTGCAGCGCAGCAAAATCCACGGAGCAAGCGGCGCTTGCGCTCGCTTGCCGGCACGATTACCACGAAATGCCGCTGGCTTGGGAGGTAATCGATGAAGGACGTGCTGAAGGAACTCGAGCGCCGCCGCGAGATCGCCCGCATGGGCGGCGGCCAAGCGCGCATCGACGCCCAGCACAAGAAGGGCAAGCTCACCGCGCGCGAACGCATCGAGGTGTTTCTCGACGAGGGCTCGTTCGAGGAGTTCGACATGTATGTCGAGCACCGCTCGACCGATTTCGGCATGGAAAAGACCAAGATCGCGGGCGACGGCGTCGTCACCGGCTGGGGCACCGTCAACGGCCGCCCGGTCTACCTCTTCGCCAAGGATTTCACCGTGTTCGGCGGCTCGCTGTCGGAAGCGCATGCCGAGAAGGTCATCAAGGTGCAGGAGATGGCGCTGCGCAACCGGGCGCCGATCATCGGCCTCTACGATGCCGGCGGCGCGCGCATCCAGGAAGGCGTGGCAGCACTCGGCGGCTATGCCGAGATCTTTCAGCGCAACGTGCTGGCCTCAGGCGTCATCCCGCAGATTTCCGTCATCATGGGACCGTGCGCCGGCGGCGACGTCTATTCGCCTGCCATGACCGATTTCATCTTCATGGTGCGCGACACCTCCTACATGTTCGTCACCGGGCCGGATGTGGTGAAGACCGTGACCAACGAGACGGTGACCGCCGAGAGTCTCGGCGGCGCCTCCGTCCACACAACGAAATCGTCGATCGCCGACGGAGCCTATGACAATGACGTCGAGGCGCTGCTGCAGATGCGCCGGCTGGTCGACCTGCTGCCGGCTTCCAACACATCGGAGCTTCCCGAGATCGAATGCTACCAGTCGGTCACCGACCATGATTTGTCGCTCGACCGGCTGATTCCCGATAACGCCAACAAGCCCTACGACATCAAGGAGCTGATCCTGAAGGTCGCCGACGAAGGCGATTTCTTCGAGATCCAGCAGAGTTTTGCCAAGAACATCGTCACCGGCTTTGGACGCGTCGAGGGCCGCACGGTGGGCTTCGTCGCCAACCAGCCGATGGTGCTGGCCGGCGTGCTCGATTCCGATGCCAGCCGCAAGGCGGCGCGCTTCGTGCGCTTCTGCGACTGTTTTTCGATCCCGATCGTCACCTTCGTCGATGTCCCCGGCTTCCTGCCCGGCACGGCGCAGGAATATGGCGGCCTGATCAAGCATGGCGCGAAGCTGCTGTTCGCCTATGCCGAGGCGACCGTGCCGAAGATCACCGTCATCACCCGCAAAGCCTATGGCGGCGCCTATGACGTGATGGCCTCAAAACATCTGCGCGGCGACATGAATTATGCCTGGCCAACGGCGCAGATCGCGGTGATGGGCGCCAGAGGCGCGGTCGAGATCATCTACCGCAAGGACATCGGTGACGCCGAAAAGATCGCAGATCATACAAAGGCTTACGAGGATCGCTTCCTGTCACCCTTCGTCGCCGCGGAGCGCGGCTATGTCGATGAGGTGATCATGCCGCATTCGACCCGCCGCCGCATCGCCCGGGCGCTGCGCATGCTGCGCAACAAGGACATGCAGAACCCCTGGAAGAAGCACGACAACATCCCGCTGTGAGGCGTGGCTGGACATCTATCCGAGGTAACCGTCGGGCAACTCACTCCTCTTCCGCCGCGCCGAACCCCGCCCCCATGGTGGCGCGGACGGGACTGACCCATGGCGTTGCGTGATTGTCGATGCGCATCTGGAAGATGAAATAGGTCGGCGAGCAGAAGCCGATGCCTCTGACCTTGCCGATGCCCGGCGTGTCCGGCGGCAGCGATTGGCACATATAGTCCTCGCGGCAGAAATGATCGGCCGAACAGGCCGGCCGGTTGCCGCGATTGACGGCGCCGCCAAGGCATTGGTCGAAATTGTTGGTGGCCACGCAGATGTCGAATTTCTTGCCGCCGACCAGCCCGCAAATCTCGTTCGGCATCGGCTTGCCGGCTTTGAAGGCCGCGAAGGAGCGGTCCTTGTCGTCGCAGCCGCGATAGGCGATGCCGCCAGGCACGCCGATCTTCGGCGGTCGGCAGGTGTAGGCGGTACGGGAAATGTCCGAGGCGAAGGCCGCGAACTGGCCCGATTTGCTGTAGCGGTCGTTGAAAGGCTGCGCCGCATTGCTGGCGATCGAGCCGGTCAGGCAGGGATGACCGGAAAACAGTTTTTCGCTGTCTTTGGGCAGCAGGCATTGGGCCAGTTTCGTGTGCACGCCCGAAGCGGTGGCCAGCGGCGTGCAGACGGTGCCGCCGCCGCATTGCCAGGTCGCGCCGAACCGCGCGGCATCTTCCGGCATCAGGCACGGCATGGCCATCTCGGCCGGCGCGTAGTCGACCGCGGCGTCCGTCCAGGCTGCCGGCGGCGCAAAGGAGAGCGGACGGAAGCGGTTCGGCTCCCTGCCCTCAGCTGTAGCGCGCAGCCAGGCCTGGCGGCGCGGGATCTCGGCATGAAGATGCGGCGAAATCCCGACCTCGATGCGGTTCAACGGCGATGTCGTCTCGTCGTCAAGGCCGATGAAATGGAAGCCGGCAGTAGAGCCGGCCTGATGGCAACCTTGGCAGGCGCCATTGTCCAGCCGCTCGACCAGCGCTTCCGGCGTGCGCACCAGTTTCAGCGTGGAATAATCGAGCGGTGCGAATTCCTTGGGCTGGAACAATTGCGTAAACGGATGATTGGCCTGCCGCGCGCTGCCGAAGGTCGACCATGAGATGATCTTTCTGGCCAGGAACTCGTCGGGAATCTCATAGACGCCTTCGTCAACCGCCGGCAAATTGGCGCCGACATAGACGGCGAGCCGTGCCTTCAGCGCCGCATCCTGCGAAAGCCGTGCGGTGTCGGGCGTGTTGTCCAGCGGTTTTTCGCTGATATCGGCGCCATCGATGCCGAATATCCGCATGAGATAGGCCGCTTGGCCACCGAACTCGGTTTCCTGGCCGGAGGGGAAGCGCACCACCTGTGCGTTGAGCTCCAGCTGCTTGAAGGTGAGCCCAGCTCTCTCCAGCGGCCCGCCGGTCAGCCAGCCGGCATCGACGCTCTCGTCAAGCTGGGGCGTCCAGCGCCCGGCAACACCGACGCAGCCGCCATCGGCGTCGGGGGCGGCGCTGTAGACGGCATTGAAATTGAATGGCAGGCGCGACGCCAGCAGCTTGCCGTTTTTGCGAAAGCTGTAGGCCAGGCGGTAGATGAAGCGCACCTCGCCGCAGCTCCTGTCGCCTTGCAGCACCGCGAAGTCGCGACGATCGAGCCGGTTGATGACGCCGACCAGCCGGAAGCGCGCGGCGTCGGTCTTCAGCCAGCGCATGTCCATGATGCGGCCGACATTGCCGTCGGTGACCTCGTAGAGCGGCCGCCCGCCGGCCTTCATCTCGGTCCGCAGCGCCGCAACATCGGAGGCAACGATGTCGACGATGGCGTGATAGGCCGGCGCCTCGTCGTAGAGCGTCTTCAGACCGTCCTCGCCGTCGACTCCCAAAACATCGGCGAAACCGAAACCCTTGGCATCGAGTGCGGCGAGCACCGACGGATCGTCGACGACGGTCAAAGGGCCTTCGGCACGCGCCGTCGACGCCATGAAGGCGCCAAAAAGAGTGGCGAGCAAAAGAATCAGGGCGCGGCTCATCGAGCAGCCGTGCGCGCGTCGAAGAGTTCGCGCAACACCGGCACCAGCGCCAGCGGCAGATCCTCGGCGATCAGACCGGGTCCGAACCGGCTGCCGGCCTCAGCATGCAACCACACCGCCGCGCAGGTGCCCTCGAAGGGCGGCATGCCTTGCGCCAGCAAACCGGCAATGATGCCCGACAGCACGTCGCCTGACCCGGCTGTGGCCAGCCACGGTGCACCGTTGGAGTTGATCGCCGCTTTGCCATCGGGCGCTGCTATGACCGTGTCGGCGCCCTTGTAGACGATGACGGCGTTGGCCCGCGCGGCGGCCGTTCGCGCCTTGTCCAATTTCGACATGGTTTTGTCCCCGGCGATATCAGGGAACAGGCGGCCGAATTCGCCCTCATGCGGCGTGACTATCAAGGCAGGCGCATTCGGCTGACGGGCAGCTTCGAACAGCGCCTGAGGCTGATGGGCCAGCGACGTGATGGCGTCGGCATCAAGAACCATCGCACTGGCGTGGTTCGCGGTCGCCTCGTCGCGTGCTTCCTCCTCCAAAGCTTTGATCAGCTGCAGGGCGAAATCGCCGACCTTGGGCTTTGGCCCAAGCCCCGGTCCGAACACCAGCGCTCCGGGATGGCGCGCCATTAGAAATTCCTGCACCTCCTCGAGCGAGCCCGCCTCGCGCAGCATGATCGAGGTCAGGTGCATCGCGTTCACCTGCATGGCATTGCCAGGCGACAGCACGGTGACCGCCCCTGCCCCGCTTCTGGCGGCGGCCAGCGCCGACAGCCGCGCCGCGCCCGTAGCACTTGGGCCGCCGGAAAAGACGCCGACATGGCCGCGCTTGTATTTGTGCGCATCCACCGCCGGCACGGGAAATTCCTGCAACCACAGGTCCGGCACATTCTCGAAGGTCGAGACGGCGAGGTGGGCGATGATGCCGTCGCCGATGCCGATATCGGCGAGCACGATCTCACCGCATTGCCCGCGCCCCGGCAGCAGCAGGTGGCCAGGCTTTTTCCGCGCGAAGGTGATGGTGACCTCGGCACGAAACGCCCTGCCCAATATGTCACCGCTCCTTCCAGAGACGCCGGACGGCAGGTCGACCGCGACCACGGGCAGGCTCAGGGCTGTCACTGTATCGACGGCTTTCACGGCGTCGCCGGACAGCGGCTTCGACAGCCCCGCCCCATAGAGCGCGTCGATCACGATCGAGCCAGGCTTGGCCTCAAAGTCAGACAGCGGCCGGGGCTTGATCGGGCATTCCGCGGCGGCGAGCGCCGCATCGCTTTTCGGCCTCGGCGCGCCGGATGCCCAGACCGATGTGCCGACGCCGCTGCCGGCCAGGATGCGGGCAACGACATAGCCATCGCCGCCATTGTTGCCGGGCCCGCACAGCACATGGATGTGCTTTGCCGAGGGGTAGCGCTTGAGAACCTCGGCCGCGACCGCTCCACCAGCGCGCCGCATCAGGCCGATGCCGTCGGCTGGGCCGGCGGCAATCGTCAGCCGATCGGCCTCGCTCATTTCGGCCGGGGAAAGAAGTTCGTTGCTCATGGATTGCCGATCCGCATGCGATCAAGCATTGTCCGATTTCGATCCTAAGCAAACAAGGGGGAGTTGCCGAGATCTGCAGCCATAACGTTGGCACGAAAGCATCGCGGGCAGAAAATTGCCTGGGGGATAGGCAATATGCCCGATTTTTGTGCGGACGTGGGTGCTGGCGCTGTGTAGGCTCTGGCAGTCCATGCCGCTTCCGGTGCAGCGAATGACGCGAATTTGCATCCCGGTGCGGCGCGGCTTTGAAATCTTATGAGACCGCTTAGAATCCGCTGAATTGGCACAGTTCGTGCTTGATGGAGGCGCAAGCGGGGGGTCACAACCCGTTTTTTTGGCAGTGGAGGCCACTTTTTACATGAAAAAGATCGAAGCGATCATCAAGCCATTCAAGCTCGACGAAGTGAAGGAAGCGCTTCAGGAGGCCGGACTGCAAGGCATCACCGTCACCGAAGCAAAAGGCTTCGGTCGTCAGAAGGGTCACACCGAACTCTACCGCGGCGCCGAATATGTCGTCGATTTCCTGCCCAAGGTGAAGATCGAGGTCGTGCTTGGCGACGACGCGGTCGAAGGTGCGATCGAGGCCATCCGCAAGGCGGCCCAGACCGGTCGTATCGGCGACGGCAAGATCTTCGTTTCCAATATCGAGGAAGTCGTGCGTATACGCACCGGCGAAACGGGCATGGACGCGGTCTGACCGACCGCGCCATCCTCCCGAAAAACGTCATCATCAAAAAAAGTCATCACACAGGGATACATGACATGACGACAGCCAAAGACATCATGAAGCAGATCAAGGACAACGACGTGAAATTCGTCGACCTGCGCTTCACGGACCCGAAGGGCAAGCTGCAGCACGTGACGATGGATGTCATCGAGGTCGAGGAAGACATGTTCGCCGATGGCGTGATGTTCGACGGCTCGTCGATTGCCGGCTGGAAGGCCATCAACGAGTCCGACATGGTGCTGATGCCCGATCCGGAAACGGTCCACATGGACCCGTTTTTCGCGCAGTCGACCATGGTCATCCTGTGCGACATCCTCGATCCGGTTTCGGGTGAATCCTACAACCGCGATCCGCGCGGTACGGCCAAGAAGGCCGAGGCCTACATGAAGGCCGAAGGCATCGGCGACACCATCTTTGTCGGCCCGGAAGCCGAATTCTTCGTGTTCGACGATGTGAAGTACAAGGCGGATCCCTACAACACCGGATTCAAGCTCGACTCCACGGAATTGCCGTCGAACGACGACACCGATTATGAGACCGGCAATCTCGGCCACCGTCCGCGCATCAAGGGCGGCTACTTCCCGGTGCCGCCGATCGACAGCGCGCAGGACATGCGCTCGGAAATGCTGACCGTGCTCGCCGAGATGGGCGTGCGCGTCGAAAAGCATCACCATGAGGTGGCGGCGGCTCAGCACGAACTCGGCATCAAGTTCGACGCGCTGGTGCGCAACGCCGACAAGATGCTGATCTACAAGTATGTCGTCCACCAGGTCGCCAACGCCTACGGCAAGACGGCAACCTTCATGCCGAAGCCGATCTTCGGCGACAACGGCTCGGGCATGCACGTCCACATGTCGATCTGGAAGAACGGCAAGCCGACCTTCGCCGGCAATGAATACGCCGGTCTGTCGGAAAGCTGCCTGTTCTTCATCGGCGGCGTCATCAAGCATGCCAAGGCGATCAACGCCTTCACCAACCCGCTGACCAATTCCTACAAGCGCCTGGTGCCGGGTTACGAAGCGCCGGTTCTGCTCGCCTATTCGGCGCGCAACCGCTCGGCGTCCTGCCGTATCCCGTTCGGCTCGTCGCCGAAGGCCAAGCGCGTCGAGGTCCGCTTCCCCGATCCGGGCGCGAACCCCTACCTCGCCTTCTCCGCGCTGCTGATGGCCGGCCTCGACGGCATCAAGAACAAGATCCATCCCGGCCAGCCGATGGACAAGGATCTCTACGACCTGCCGCCGAAGGAGCTGAAGAAGATCCCGACCGTCTGCGGCTCGCTGCGTGAAGCCCTGCAGAGCCTCGACAAGGACCGCGGCTTCCTGAAAGCCGGCGGCGTCTTCGACGACGACCAGATCGACAGCTACATCGAGCTGAAGATGGCCGAAGTGATGCGCTTCGAAATGACCCCGCATCCGGTCGAGTACGACATGTACTACTCCGTCTGAGATTCAATCTCGGTCCAAGATTAGGTATAATGCTCAAGCCCTTGAAAGACGTCCCTCTTTCAAGGGCTTTTTGCTGCGCTCCAATAGGATTGCCAGCCGACCGGCATGCCTCGCCTGCACGGCAGCCGCGCATGGACAGCCGTATCCGCCTTTCGTCTTCGACGATCATAGGATGCCCGGATTCTTGGACCTACGGTCCATCGGAGCGGCCGGCTTTTGAGCGCGTCGCTTCAATCACAACTCGGCGGTGTTCAGTAAATGATCAAGGGAGGCGGTTCGGCCGCCAACGTCGGAGCCAGGAGCGAGCGGAGCACTGTCTCAGGCTACAGTGACCGCTCGTCCGGCGCCCACGCCAATGCCGCCGTTCAAGAAAACCCCGCCCGTCCGAACAGCATTGCGTGACGTAACCCCAAGGCCCGCGAATACGCATGCCGTAGCGTGATCTGTCAACGCCACCAGCCGGGTGGCGAATGACCGATTCCGTTGTATGAACAGATGCTTATGGAAGATCCATCGCCCCGGACAAGGGCTGGAAAAGGCGGTTTTCCGGGCTTTCTGGCGAGTGATCGCCGCAGACTCGCACGGCTGCGGCCGGAACTCACGGGCGATTAGCGACCGCCGGAACTGCCTGACTTTTTCTGGGTATGTTTTACCGGGAATGCAGTCCGCCGGGTAACGGCCAAAAAAGAACCCCGGCGCGAGACGCCGGGGTCCTCTTGTCATACAGTCCGAAACACTTACGCGGCGGCTGAAACCTGAGCGCTTGCCGGAACCGAGGCGATCGTCTTCAGGATTTGCGAGGCGATCTGGTAGGGGTCGCCCTGCGAGTTCGGACGGCGGTCTTCCAGATAACCCTTATAGTCGCTCTTGATGAAGGAATGCGGCACGCGGATCGAGGCGCCACGGTCGGCAATGCCATAGCTGAACCGGTTCCACGGCGCGGTCTCGTGCTTGCCGGTCAAACGCTTGTCGTTGTCCGGGCCGTAGACGGCGATGTGATCCATCAGGTTCTTGTCGAAAGCCGCCATCAGCGCTTCGAAATAGGCTTTGCCGCCGACTTCGCGCATATAGGCGGTCGAGAAGTTGGCGTGCATGCCAGAGCCGTTCCAGTCGGTGTCTCCGAGCGGCTTGCAGTGGTATTCGATGTCGATGCCGTATTTCTCGGTCAGGCGCTGCAGGAGGTAGCGGGCCATCCACATCTGGTCGGCGGCCTTCTTGGAGCCCTTGCCGAAAATCTGGAATTCCCATTGGCCTTTGGCCACTTCGGCGTTGATGCCTTCGTGGTTGATGCCGGCGGCGAGGCAGAGGTCGAGATGCTCCTCGACGATCTGACGCGCGACGGAGCCGACATTGGAATAGCCGACGCCGGTGTAGTACGGGCCCTGGGGTGCGGGATAGCCGCTCTCGGGGAAGCCGAGCGGGCGACCGTCCTTGTAGAAGAAATATTCCTGCTCGAAGCCGAACCAGGCGCCCTCGTCATCGAGGATGGTGGCGCGCTTGTTTGAGGCATGCGGCGTGACACCATCGGGCATCATGACTTCGCACATGACCAGCACGCCGTTGGTGCGGGCGGGATCCGGATAGACCGCAACCGGCTTCAGCACGCAATCGGAGCTGTGCCCTTCGGCCTGCTGGGTCGAGGAACCATCGAAGCCCCACAGCGGCAGCTGCTCGAGTTCAGGGAATTCGGCGAATTCCTTGATCTGCGTCTTGCCGCGAAGGTTGGGGACCGGGGTATATCCATCGAGCCAGATATACTCGAGCTTGTATTTCGTCATTCTAGCCTCTCGTTGCTTGATCACCGAACACTGAACGGCGTCGACATGCGTCTGCCGTCAGCAGCTGGCCTGCCGCACACTTAAAATGCAATTCGTGTGCCATTCTTGGTCCGGAGGGTGCGACAAAATTGACGCGGCATCCACCGGAAGTCGGTGAGCCGCCTAAGCAATGCGCCCGGATCCATCACGGTCCTTATTTGCACAAATAGTGTGCAAATGCTGATCTTTTCATAGGCATATTGCCTAACTTGATTGCAGACCCTATCTTCGGGCCAAGTTGAATCGAAAAGGTTCGGCGGAAGAAAGGAACCCGGCAATGGAAGTCATTTCCACACGACCGTCGGCCAAAATTTTGATGTTCCCGGCGGCAGCACGCCTCTCTGCCTCAAATTTGAGCGGAAAGGCTAAGTTTGCGGCAGAGCTTGCCTCGCTGCGTGGTGCCCGCGCGGATTTCGGCGACGGCTGGTACCATGAGGCAGCCATCGAGGAAGAGGCCCGGGGCCGCAAGAGCTGACACAAAGGGCAGCAGCCCTCGCCAACGAATTGGCCTGAAAAGAAAAAGCCCGGCGCGATCGTTCGCGCCGGGCTTTCTTTTGAACGCTGGGGCTGCCTACTCCTTGGCGTGCAGGTCGGTGCCGAGCGTATCCTTGACGAAGATCATGCCGATGACCAGCGTTATAGCCGCGATCACCACCGGGTACCAAAGGCCATAGTAGATGTCGCCTTTGTAGGCGCTGAGCGCGAACACGGTTGCCGGCAGCAGTCCACCGAACCAGCCATTGCCGATGTGATAGGGCAGCGACATGCCGGTGTAGCGAATGCGGGTCGGGAACATCTCGACCAGGATCGCCGCGATCGGCCCGTAGACCATGGTCACGAACAGCACCAGGATGAACAGGATGCCGATCGTCATGGGCCAGTTCACTGCTGCAGGATCGGCGAACATGGCGAACGCGCCGCCGCCTGGAATGTTGTAGACGGTGACTTCGGGTGCGCCCGCTGCCTCATCGGTGGTCAGCAGCTTGTCCTTGACCGCCTGGTCGATCGGCACCGTCGCCTTTTCACCGGCACGGATGGCAGCGGCGTCCAGCTTCAGTTCCGGGTTGGCGGCAACAAACGCATCGAGCTTCTGGTCCGCAACCTTGGCTGCCGCGCGCTTCAGCGGATAGCCGCCGTCCTGCAGCGACATATTGACGGCCTTGATGAAGGCCGCTTCCTTGGTCTTGGCCTGATCACCGGCGGCGATGGCGTCATAGGACTCGACCGTCTCGTTGCCGATTTTGACAGATGCGGGTGTGCCGGCGGCAGCCGTCGACACCACGTCATAGGGAACCGAGTTCTTGGTCAGGAAAGAAGTCGCGATATCGCAGGATGTCGTGAACTTCGCCGTGCCAACCGGATTGAACTGGAACTTGCAGTCGCCCGGCGCCGCGGTCACCGTCGCCCTGGTGTTCTGCTGCGCCGTGGCGAGTGCCGGATTGGCAGCCCATGTCAGTGCCTTGAACAGCGGGAAGGTGCAGACAATCGCCAGCGCAAGGCCCGCCATGATGATCGGCTTGCGGCCGATCTTGTCGGAGAGCCAGCCGAAGACGACGAAGAAGATCGAACCGACCGCCAGGGCGACCGCGATCATGATGTTGACCGACTGCGCGTCGACCTTGAGCACGTTGGTCAAGAAGAACAGCGCGTAGAACTGGCCATTGTACCAGACCACGGCCTGACCGGCTGTGAGGCCGAGCAGCGCCAGCAGTGCAATCTTGGCGTTCTTCCATTGGCCGAAGGCTTCCGTCAGCGGCGCCTTGGAGCCCTTGCCCTCATCCTTCATGCGCTGGAAGGTCGGGGATTCGGAAAGCGAAAGCCGGATCCAGATCGAGATGCCGAGCAGCAGGAAAGACACGATGAACGGAATACGCCAGCCCCAGGCAGCATAGTTTTCCTTGCTCAATGAAGCCTGTACGATCAGGATCACAACCAGCGATAGGAACAGGCCGAGCGTCGCGGTGGTCTGGATCCACGAGGTGTAGTAGCCGCGCCGGTTGTCCGGCGCATGTTCGGCGACGTAAGTGGCCGCGCCGCCATATTCGCCACCCAGAGCCAGGCCCTGCAGCATGCGCAGGATGATCAGGATCACGGGAGCGGCGATGCCCAAAGTGGCATAGCCGGGCAGCAAGCCGACCAGGAAGGTCGACAGGCCCATGATCGTCATGGTGACAAGAAAAGTATATTTACGGCCGACAAGGTCACCGATGCGGCCGAACAGCAGTGCGCCGAACGGGCGCACAAGGAAGCCCGCGGCGAAAGCCAACAGCGCGAAAATGTTGCGGGTCGCTTCCGGAATGGCTGGGCTGAAAAAGGTCGAACCGATGAACACTGCCAGCGAGCCATAGAGATAGAAATCATACCATTCGAAAACGGTGCCGAGCGAGGAAGCGAAGATGACTTTCTTCTCTTCCCGCGTCATGCCGCGGCTTGTTCCGCCGGCGGTCGATGCTATTGCCATTGCGTTATCCTCCCGTGAGACCCGTTCTCAATGCTGCGTGACACTGTCCGCGTTCTCCTCCGAGCACGGACTCAACGACAGCCATCGGGGAAAAATGACAGAAAGCGCCCGCCAAAGGCAGCGCGTCTTTGGGATTATGACTTTGGTATTAGGTGCGCTGCGGGATGAAACCGGGCGAGTTGGGAAACCCCTAGCCCTTGAGCGCTTGCAGCAGGCCGGCGGCAGCCATCATGTCGCGCTTGCGAGCCGCGCGGCGGGCAACGGCCTCCGCATCCTGCCCCCAATGCTCGATCTGCCAGTCCTCGTCGACATGAGCAGCGGCCCAGGCAGCCTCAGCGTCGATCTCGCCGAAATCGACAGCCAGCGCCAGCAGCGCCGAACCGGTCAGCGACGTCATCACATGGATGGCGGCGAGCCGCAGCGGCTCGGCGCGCTGGGCAAGATGGCTGCCCAGCACGGCGATGGTCTCGCGCGGCTGTTCGACATGGATGATGCCCTCGGCCAGATTGAAGCGGGCTCCGAGCGTCCTCGCCCAGTCGATCACCGGATCCCAATGCTGGTTCTGCCGCTCCACCAGCCCTTGCGGCGCGTCGGCGCGATAGCAGGTGAGATCGGATGAGGCAAAGCGCAGGATATCCTCCAGCACCGCCTGCGGGTCGCTGGCGACGCCATCGATGGCCGTGTTGACGAGGCGCATCACCGGCATCTTCACCGGATCGATGGTCTCGCTTTGGGCGGCGAACTCGTCGGCGACGAGCGCGGCTGCTGCCTCGGTCGGCAGCACCAGCAGCGCCTTGCCCGGCGTCCGCACCGGCTTGCCGTCGAGATGCACGGCAAAGCCATTGTCGACAGGTGCCACAGAGGCGGCCTTGTAGAAGCGTTTGGGCAGAGGCGTCTTCATCTGGATCTGGGCGCGGCGCACAGGATCCGGGTCGGAGAGATACTTGCCCGCTTCGAGGTCGTTGAGGATGTCACGCATGAAGGTCTCTCTTACACCGGCGTCAGCTTGCGCGCCGGCCGGTTGACGATGATCAGGCCGGCGGCAATCAGGCCAAGTGCCAGGAAAATGCGCATGGTCAGCGGCTCATTCAAGAACATGGCTCCGCACAGGACGCCGAAAACCGGCGACAGGAAGGTGAAACTGGACAAGCCTGACGCCGGATAGCGCCGCAGCAGCCAGAACCACAGCACATAGGTGAAGGCGACGATGTAGACCGCCTGGAAAAGCAGCGCCAAGGTCGGCAGCACGGTCGGGTCGCGAACGGGCGGGCCGGCGAGAGGCAGCACCAATACGCCTACGATCGCTGCCCCGGCGAGTTGGTAAAGCAGAAGCTTCTCGGCGCTCGCCTCGACCAGCTTCGACCGCTTGATGAGGATGTTGGTCAAAGCCCAGAAGAATCCGGAGCCAAGGCTCAGCAGATCGCCGAACAGCATGTCTCCGCCGCCGCCAAGCTTGTCGGAAAACACCGCGGCAAGACCGGCAAAGGCCAGCAGCAGGCCAAGGAATTTTCTCAACGTGATCTGCTCGCCGAGCAGGAAATGGCCGCCGAGCAGCATCCAGAACGGCATGGTGTTGACCAGCAGCGTGTTGCGGGCAACGGTCGTATGCTCCAGGCCGACATAGAGGCAAAGGAACTCGATGCCGAAAAGCGCGCCAACCACGATGCCGGCGAGCAAGGTCCCGTCGCGCGTGAAAAGCGCGATGCCGCGCCACCGGCACCAGGCAAAGACACACATGCCGCCGATGATCGAGCGCGCGATCGACAGGAAAACCGGATCATAGCCAGCGTAGGAGATCTTGGCGGCGACGTAATTCAGCCCCCAGGAAAAGGTCAGCCCGACCATGATCGCGGCGGCGGCCAGGTCGACCGTGTCGCGCCGGTCGAGCGCGTCGGTGGCGCCGCTCACGATCAGTCCTCCGCGCTGGCGTCGTCGAAGCCGATCAGGTTCCAGCTCTGGCGCATATGCGGTGGCATTGGCGCCGTGACATCGATGACGCCCTTGTCGGGATGCGGAATGATGATGCGGCGGGCGTGCAGATGCAGGCGGTTTTGAATGCCCCCGGGAAAGTCCCAGTTGGTGTCGGCCTCGAAATATTTCGGATCGCCCAGGATCGGGCAGCCGATGTAGGCGGCATGGACGCGAAGCTGGTGGGTGCGGCCCGTATAGGGCTCCATTTCAAGCCAGGTCATCGTCTGCGCCGCCTGCTCGATGACGCGGTAGTAGGACACAGCGTGGTCGGCGCCCTTTTCGCCATGCGCGGCGACCCGCACGCGGTCACCGTCCGGCGTCGGCTCCTTGATCAGCCAGGTCGAGATCTTGTCCTCGCGTTTGGGCGGCACGCCCTTGACCAGCGCCCAATAGGTCTTCTTGGTCTCGCGGGCGCGAAACGCTTCCGAGAGCTTCATGGCGGCCAGTCGGGTGCGGGCGACGACCAGCACGCCCGAAGTGTCGCGGTCGAGCCTGTGAACCAGTCTGGGCTTCTCGCCCTTCTGGTTGCGCCAGGCCTCCAGCATGTCGTCGACATTGCGGGTGACGCCCGAGCCGCCCTGCACCGCAAGGCCCGCCGGCTTGTTGAAGACGAAAACCTTAGGGTCTTCATGGATCAGCATTTTCGACAGGACATCGGCATCGCCCTGGTTGCGGATCGAGTGGCCGGTCAGCGCACTCTCGCCCTTCTTGTCAACCTCGAGCGGTGGGACGCGAACCATCTGGCCGGGCTCGACACGGGTGTCGGCCTTGACCCGGCCGCCGTCGACACGGATCTGGCCGGAGCGCAGAAGCTTCTGCAAATGGCCGAAACCAAGGCCCGGGAAATGGGTCTTGAACCAGCGGTCGAGCCGCATGCCCGCCTCGCCGGCTTCCACCGTGATCTGTTCAACGCCTGCCATGTTTTTTGTCGCTTATCCGTTTCCCGAGCGAAGCTCGGCCTGTTCTTGGCGCGGCAATAGCACTAAGGCAGGCTTCTTGCGAGCCAAAGTCCCAGAAACAGGGCGATAATGGCGCCAATGACGCTGGCAAGGGCATAACCCAGCGCAGGCAGCGTGGCTCCCCGCTCCCACAGCGTCGCGAAATCGAGCGAAAAGGCTGAGAAGGTGGTGAAGCCGCCAAGAATGCCGGTGGCAACGAACAGCCTGACCTCGTTCGATCCGCCACGGCGCATCATGGAGGCGATGAACAGCCCCATGGCGAAGGAGCCGATGACGTTGATGGCCATCGTGCCCCAGGGATAGTTGGGGCCGACAAAACGCAGCGCGCCGATGTTGGTAAGGTGACGAATCCCGGCACCGATGCCGCCACCGAGGAAGACGAGAAACAGATTGAACATGACCGTTTACTGCCCCCGCAGGGCTGCCCGGTCAATCCCTCGTTGTGGGCGCAACCGCACGGACCAGCCGAGCTCGTCACCACTCAGGCGTTGCCCATCCCGGATATTTTTTCCTGAACTCGTTATAGAGGTCATCGATCTCCGTTTTTCCGATAGGGCGCACCTGTTCGTAGAGGTAGCCCTTGACGTCGCCGGACAGCTGGTACGCCGCGATGCGCCTGTATGCAGCGCCGATGCCTTTGCCCTCGACAATGTATTGGTCCGGTATCGAGACACAGAGCTGCGCACCCGGCTGCAGATGGGTAACGGGCGGATCGGTCACGACAACGTATTTGGACTTCAACGCCGCCGGTCTGAACCGATCGCGACTATCGACCTGACAAGCCCACTCGATGCGAGGGTAAAGGTCCTTGTCCATTTCATAGAGCAGTGAGTCGCTCATGATCCCGCTGGATGCAAATGCCGACAACCGGTCCCCAGGTCCCATCTTTCCAAGAAGGTCATCGATAAGGCGCCTGTATTCTGGAAGATTGTCGAGTTGCAGCGGGAGCGTGGCTTCCCTGGCAAAGACGTAGCTGATCGGTGACAGCACCTGGCGGCCAATCGGGAAAAAAGTACCGAAAAACGCCAGCACGGCGGCAACGGCTATCGCGGCGGTCGACCATCGCGATCTCAGCGCCGGCATCGAAACGATCGCGACGATTGCTTGGGCGTAGGCAGGAAAAAGCCAAAGAAACATTGGCACCGAATGGTGGCGATCCGGGTCTTGCATGCGGGTGAAGAGGAAGAAGGTAAGTACCGAAGCAACGGCACAGAACAGGGAAAATCTATTTTGGCGTATGATGGAGATGCAAAGGCCGAATACGATCAACAGCCAGTTCACATAGCTGAGCCGCGATCCTGCCTGGTCAACCTGTGAAACGAAGCTTGTCTTGTATCCGCTGTAAAGGTCGCCATAGCTGGTTCCCAGTATCTTGAGGATCAGAGGTTGCTGGAAGGTCAGCGCGGCTCCGACAACCACGAGGATCACACACAGGCCCCCGACGGCGGCATTGCGGAGTGCCGGGACGTCGCGGTCTTTCGCGACCTGCAGAAAACAGAAGAAGGCCGCGGAAGTTCCGACCCCGATGACGGGATAGGCATACCAGCGGCGCAGCACGAATGCCAACCACAGGCATACGCCGACACGCATTCCGCTGATCACCGGTTCATGGGTCAGGAACCTCGATTTCCAGAGAAAATAGGTTGCCGCGCAAAGCGCGAGGCAGCCGGCAATGTCCGGCAACCCACGAAGCGTCGCCGCCCAGAAGGGCGTGTAGAGAAAGGCCGCAATCCATACGGTGAGCCAGCTTCGGCATGAAGGCGTCCCGGTCGCCGCCTCCAGATAGCTTGTTCTGCCGATGAGAAGAGCGGTCGGAACCAGGTAAACAGCGACTATTCCGGCGATGTAGGAAAACCTCGAATCGCCAAAAATGATGTGAAACGGCATCAGCGGCACCAGGATCGCCGCACTGTAGTCATCGGTGGCGATCGAGGTCCTCAAATGGCTGAGCCACTCGAGAGGGCTCTGAACCAAGAGCGTGCCCTGCCGGCTAAACGTGTCGAAATAGGCAGCGAAGTCCCAGTAATAGACAGGCTGTTCAAGCCCTACATAGATGAGAGCAAGAGCAACTCCCAGCAGAGCGGTACACACATATGTCGTTGCCCAAAATCCGAGAGATTTGTTCATCGTCACTTGCGGCCGCCAGAAGGAGAAGAGGCAGAACTATCAAAGCCAGCCCGGACTACCGTTTAATGCAGCCAGGATCCGGCGCATGAGCGGCCGACAAGGATTGGCCAAGTCTCACATGCAGAGCACCCAAACGCTGCCGGCAGGGCCGGCAGCGCCGATTTTCCAAAGCTCAGGTCGTCCCGGCATTCTTCGGCTTGGTCGAACCGATCATTTTCCAGTTCTTGTAGAACATGGAATTGATGCGCTCGACGCTCACCGAGACGATGGCCAGCATACCCGCGATGAGGCGGGGAACCGGGGATGGCCTGATAATGTCCATGAACACGCAGTAGCGGCGGCCGTCATACTCGTTGACCGAGCGATGCAGTAGCGTGTCGTCGAAGATGAACAGCGGATTGTCGTACCAGTAATTCTTGACGTTGCCGCACTCGACGAAAATCTCCGACTTCACCGGGATCAGATTGTAGAGAATGCGCAAGCTGAGCCGCAGCGGGCCGAAATGCCAGGACGTCGATTCGCGCTTGCTGAAGACGGAAACGGCGATGGTCTTGATGTATTTGAAATCCTTGTTGAACTCGGCGACGTTGTCGATCCTGTGCTTGCCGTACCACTGGTAGACATACATGCCGCGCCGGCCGGCGCCGAAATTGGCATCGATATCGGCGATAATCTCATCCTTGCGCGCCTTGAAGATATCCAGGACCTCGTTGACCTCGCGCTGATAGTCGGCGGGAAACTGATCCAGCTTCCACACGCCAGGATTTCTGTAGCACAGGAGGTCGACCAGCAGGTTGAACGGCGAAAGCAGCCAGGTGAACAGGCCGTTGCCGAGAAAATAGCCTGAGAACAGCGACAGATCCTTGCGGTCGTTGCGCAGCACGTCGATCAGGCCGCAGACGATGAAGATCGTCGTCAGGATGGGGATGAAATAGAAGCCAAGGGCGAGAAGCGGGATGGCAATGGCGAATTTGCGAAGGGATTTGCGAAGATTTTTTGTCATTTTTCCACGCGCCAAGCGCGATCCTGTTGCGAATGAGGTGCCCAAATCAAGGCAATGGCCACCGCCCGGTCGTGCGCCTTGATAAGGTTTTTTGGGTTACCACACAACGGCCCTGCTACCGCGGCCGGCTGGCTGCCTGCTGGATCTGGTCAATAGCCTCACGCAACCCGGCTATTCCCGCTCTTTGCGCAGCTTTGCCCAATAATCGAGCCGCTTCCTGATATCGCGCTCGAAGCCGCGCTCGGGCGGATCATAGAAGGTCTGGCGACCCATCTTCTCCGGAAAATAATCCTGCCCCGAAAAGGCATCCGGCTCGTCATGGTCGTAGCGGTAGCCCGCGCCGTAATCCTCCTCTTTCATCAGCTTGGTCGGCGCGTTGAGGATGTGCTTGGGCGGCAGCAGCGAGCCGTGTTCCTTGGCGGCCCGCGTGGCGGCCTTGAAAGCGTTGTAGACGGCGTTGGATTTGGGCGCGGTGGCGAGATAGACGGTGGCCTCGGCAAAGGCGAGTTCGCCTTCGGGCGAGCCGAGATAGTCGTAGGCATCCTTGGCGGCATTGGCGACGACAAGCGCCTGCGGGTCGGCAAGGCCGATGTCTTCCATGGCCATGCGCACCAGCCGGCGGCCTAGATAGAGCGGATCCTCGCCGGCATCGAACATGCGTGCGAGATAGTAGAGAGCCGCGTCAGGATCTGAACCGCGTACCGATTTGTGCAGCGCCGAGATCAGATTGTAATGGCCGTCCTGGCCCTTGTCGTAGATCGGCGCGCGGCGCTGGACGATGCGCTGCAGACCCTCGGGATCGAAGACCTCGCCGGGCTTGGCTGCTCGCCAGACTTCCTCCGCCAGGGTAAGAGAGGCGCGGCCGTCGCCATCGCTCATGCGGATGAGCATGGCCCGCGCCTCGTCGTCGAGCGGCAGCGCCCTGCCCTCGGTCTCCTCCGCCCGCGCCATCAGCTTGGAGATGCTCTCCTCGCCAAGCGAATGGAAGACCAGAACGCGCGCGCGTGACAACAAAGCGGCATTCAGTTCGAAGGACGGGTTTTCGGTCGTAGCGCCAACCAGCACGACTGTCCCGTCCTCCATGACCGGGAGGAAACTGTCCTGCTGCGCACGGTTGAAGCGATGGATCTCGTCGACGAACAACAAGGTCTGGCGGCCATTGGCACGGCGCAATTTGGCTGATTCGAACACCTTTTTCAGGTCGGCGACGCCGGAAAAGACAGCCGATATCTGCTCGAAGGCGAGACTCGTTTCACCGGCGAGCAACCGCGCCACGGTGGTCTTGCCGGTGCCGGGCGGCCCCCAGAAAATCATCGAGCCGAGCGAGCCGGAACCGATCAACCGGGTCAGCGCGCCGTCAGGCCCGGTCAGATGCTCCTGGCCGACGACCTCGCCAAGGTTCCTCGGCCGCAACCTGTCGGCCAGCGGCCGCCCAGGCGGCTTCTTTTCCGGTTCATCGACGCTGAACAGATCGGCCATGCACTTCTTTTTCGTTGGAGCATGAGCCCGAATGCACGGAACCCAGCCCTAATAACGCAACACCTGACGCAGTATCTGCCCGCCGCGCTCGACCGTAAAGCGCCACCAGCGCGTATCCGTCTTGGCCGCCAGCTCCAGGGTCGCTGCGGTATCGATGGTGGTGCCGTTCACCTCGCGCACGATGTCGCCCGGCTGGAAGCCGAAATCGGCGGCCGGTGAATCGCGGTTGATGTCGACCACGGTGACGCCCTTGATGTCCGTGCGCAGGCCAAGCCGCTGCGCGAGCCGGGGCGACAGCTCCGCGACCTTGGCGCCCGAAAAGGGGCTGCGGCCATGCAGCGTCACCTCGGCAGCCTTCATGCCTTCCGGAGCACGCTCCAGCGCGATATCCATCGCCGCCTGCTGGCCCTTGGTCAGAACCGCGAAATTGGCGGTGGTGCCGATCGACAGCGTCGCCATCCGGTAGTCCAGCGCTTCGATGCTCTCGACCGGCTTGCCGTTGAGCTGCAGCACCACGTCGCCAGGCTTGAGCCCTGCCTTGGCGGCCGGTCCGGTCGCCTCGACCGACGAGACCAGCGCACCGGTCGGCTTCTCCATGCCGAGCGATTCTGCGATCTGCGGCGTCACCGCTTCGAACTCGGCGCCGATATAGGGCCGTTCGAAGAAGTCGAGCCCGGCCTTGGCCGCGTCGGCAAAGGCGCGAACCATGTTCGAGGGAATGGCGAAGCCGATGCCGATCGAACCACCGCTGCGGCTGTAGATGGCCGTGTTGATGCCGACCAGCTGGCCGCCCATGTTGATCAGCGCGCCGCCGGAATTGCCGGGATTGATGGCGGCGTCGGTCTGGATGAAGAAGCTGGAATCGGAGACGCCGATATGGCTGCGGGCCAGTGCCGAGACGATACCGCTGGTGGTGGTCTGGCCGACGCCGAAGGGGTTGCCTATGGCCAGCAGCAGGTCGCCGACCTCGAGCGCGTCGGAATCGCCGATGGCAATGACCGGAAACGGCTTGTCCGAGGTGATCTTGAGCACGGCAAGGTCGAGAGTCTCGTCCTTGAGCAGCACCTTGCTGTCGAACTCACGCCCATCAGCGGTCGCCACCTTGACCCGGTCGGCATCCTTGATGACGTGGTAATTGGTGACCACGACGCCAGTCGGATCGACCAGCACGCCGGAGCCCAGCGAAGACTGCGCACGCGGCTGCGAGCGGCCGAAGAATTCCTCGAAGAACGGATCGCCGTCGAAAGGCGATGTCACCTTGGCGGTCTGCGAGGCATAGACATTGACCACCGCCGGCGCCGTCTGCTTGACCAGCGGCGCAAACGACAGCTGCACCTCCTCGCGACCGAACGGCACGCGCTTGTCGGGACCGGACGTCGCGTTCTCGCCCTCGACGCCATGCAGCAGGTCGGTCAGCACATCTGACAGGCCGGGATCGGTCTTGGTCTCCTCGGCCAATGCCTGCCTGACCACCGGTGCGGCCGCAAACGCCATGATGGCGAAAAGCAGAACAAAGGGCAGTCTTCTGGCGCGCATTCGCGAATCCTCCAAGGCAAGTTCGGGGGCATTGTCCCGACGATTGTGCAAAATGAAAGGCTAAGCCGCTGAAATCCGACTATTTTGGGCCAAAACCCCAGGGGCATGCCCGGAAATCGGATTCCGGCGCGGTTTGCTGCTTTCAGAAAACAAAAAGGGGCCCGCAGGCCCCTTTGAACTCATTTGGGAAAACCGAGCCTTATGCGGCTGCGGCGTCCGCGTCAGCGCTTTCGGCCTCGATGCGAGCGCGGTCGCCGGCGCCCTTGGCCGAGACGTCGCGATCGACGAACTCGATGACAGCCATGGCGGCGTTGTCACCGTGACGGAAGCCCGCCTTCATGATGCGCAGATAGCCGCCATTGCGGTTGGCGTAGCGCGGCGCGATGGTGTCGAACAGACGCTTGACGACGCCTTCATTGCCGATCTGGGCAATGACCTGGCGGCGGGCGTGCAGGTCGCCACGCTTGCCGAGCGTCACCAGCTTCTCGACGATCGGACGCAGGTCCTTCGCCTTCGGCAAGGTTGTGACGATCTGCTCGTGCTCGAGCAGCGACACGGCGAGGTTGGCGAACATCGACTTGCGATGGCTAATGCTTCGGGCGAAGCGGCGGCCTTTGAAACCGTGGCGCATGGCTCTTTTCCTTCTTCAGTTGTTCAAGAGGCCGCGGCCTCTGATGGTTTTCCGCATGACCGTCGGATCGAGCGGCCCACGCCGCCGATCCTTGGAATTCATGCTCAATATTGGTCTTCGTAACGCTTAGCGAGGTCTTCGATGTTTTCCGGCGGCCAGTCCGGCACTTCCATGCCGAGGTGCAGGCCCATCGCCGCCAGGACTTCCTTGATCTCGTTCAGCGACTTGCGGCCGAAGTTCGGGGTGCGCAGCATCTCGGCCTCGGTCTTCTGGATCAGGTCGCCGATATAGACGATGTTGTCGTTCTTCAGGCAGTTGGCCGAACGCACCGAAAGCTCGAGTTCGTCGACCTTCTTGAGCAGCGCCGGGTTGAAGGCGAGCTCGGTGACGGCCTCGGCGGCGACTTCCTTCTGCGGCTCGTCGAAGTTGACGAACAGGCCGAGCTGGTCCTGCAGGATGCGGGCGGCGAAAGCCACTGCGTCCTCGCCGGTGATCGAACCGTCGGTCTCGATCGTCATGGTCAGCTTGTCATAGTCGAGAACCTGGCCCTCGCGGGTGTTCTCGACCTTGTAGGAGACCTTCTTGACCGGCGAATAAAGGCTGTCGACCGGGATGAGGCCGATCGGCGCGTCTTCGGCGCGGTTGCGGTCGGCCGGCACGTAACCCTTGCCGGTGTCGACGGTGAATTCCATGCGGATTTCAGCGCCTTCGTCCAGCGTGCAGATGACGTGGTCGGGGTTGAGGATCTCGACGTCGCCAACCGTCTGGATGTCGCCGGCAAGAACCGCACCCGGTCCCTGCTTGCGAACGACCATGCGCTTGGGACCATCGCCTTCCATGCGGATGGCGATTTCCTTGATATTCAAGACGATGTCGGTCACGTCCTCGCGCACACCGGCGATGGACGAGAATTCATGTAGAACGCCGTCGATCTGCACGGCGGTAACAGCCGCACCGCGCAGCGAAGACAGAAGCACGCGGCGCAGCGCGTTGCCCAGCGTCAGGCCAAAGCCACGCTCGAGAGGCTCGGCGACCAGCGTGGTCAGCGTCTTCTTCTTCGACGAGAACTCGATCTTGTTCGGCTTGATCAGTTCCTGCCAATTTTTCTGGATCATGATGCTTTCCTTCCGTTGACCCGCCACCATCCAATCGTGGCGGGCGACCTGGAATGCCACGGAGGAGCGCCCAAGGGCGCTCGCGCGGCGTTCGGTAAATGCTTAGACGCGACGCTTCTTGCGCGGGCGGCAGCCATTGTGCGGGATCGGCGTCACATCACGGATCGAGGTGATGGTGAAGCCGGCCGCCTGCAGGGCGCGCAGTGCCGATTCACGACCGGAGCCGGGTCCGCAGACCTCGACTTCGAGCATGCGCATGCCGTGTTCCTGGGCCTTCTTGGCAACATCCTCGGCAGCCATCTGGGCAGCGAACGGGGTCGACTTGCGCGAACCCTTGAAGCCCTGGGCACCGGCCGACGACCAGGCAATCGAATTGCCCTGTGCATCGGTGATGGTGATCATCGTGTTGTTGAAGGTCGAATTGACGTGGGCAACGCCCGACGAGATATTCTTGCGTTCGCGACGGCGAACACGAGCGGCTTCCTTGGCCATGATAGTCCTTTCAGTTGATCTCTACACCGCCGTAATGCCAGCGGCTCCACCTTCGTAAGGGAGTAGGGGAATAGGGCAGTAAGGGAGTAGGGAAAAATGCGACCCGACTGGCGGGCATTCCCTACTGCCTTACTCCCCTACTCCCTTATTCCCCTAAAAAAATTACTTCTTCTTGCCGGCGATCGACTTGGCCGGGCCCTTGCGGGTGCGCGCATTGGTATGCGTGCGCTGGCCGCGGACCGGCAGCGAGCGGCGGTGACGCAGGCCGCGGTAGCAGCCGAGGTCCATGAGCCGCTTGATGTTCATCGAGACTTCGCGGCGCAGGTCGCCTTCAACCTGGTAATCGCGGTCGATGGTCTCGCGGATCTGCAGCACTTCCGCGTCGGTCAGCTGGTTGACGCGGCGCTCGGCCGGGATGCCGACCTTGTCGACGATCTCCTGGGCGAACCGCTTGCCAATGCCGTGAATGTACTGAAGCGCAATGACAACGCGCTTGTTGGTCGGAATGTTGACGCCGGCTATACGAGCCATGTTCTTCCCTTCTCCATGTGGGCCGGCCAATCCTCAAAAACAAGGTAGGCTCGGCGCTGTCTTAAGTTGCCCCGCGTCCGGTGGAGGCCGGCCCATGCGGGAGTTTCCAGTTCAATGCGGCTGCCTTGCCCTTGCGGACAAGCAAAGCTCATGCCTGATAGGAAGACGGGCCGCCATACCGCAGCGAACCGCCTCCGTCAAGTGCAATCGTTAATTTCCCCGCACCGCGTCCTTGAGCACCGCTTCGATCTGTTCCGTCACGGCGTCGATATCGGCCATGCCGTCGACACTGCGGAGCTTGCCCTTGGCATAGTAGTAGCCAATCAGCGGCGACGTCTTCTTGTAGTATTCCCTCAAGCGCTCTTCGAACACGGTCGGATTGTCGTCCTTGCGAACGGGAAGGCCGGCGGCCTGCGCCTCGTCGGCGCGTTTGACGATCCGGCCAACCAGGGCCTTGTCGTCGACCACGAGTTCAATGACGGCGTCGAGCCCCTGGGAGCGATCCGACAGCATCTGCTCGACCGCATCCGCCTGCACCAGGGTCCGCGGATAGCCGTCGAGGATGAACCCCTTGGCGCAGTCGGGCTGATCGATACGCTCAGCGACGATCGCGTTGACGATCGCGTCGGACACCAGTTCACCGGCATCCATCACCGCCTTGGCGCGCTTGCCAACCTCGGTGCCTGCCTGGACGGCAGCACGCAGCATGTCGCCCGTCGAGAGCTGGGGTATGCCGTGTTTTTCTACCAGTCTTTGTGCTTGCGTCCCCTTGCCCGCTCCTGGCGGCCCAAGCAATATCAACCTCATCTGGCTTTCTTCCCCCCGCGCAGCTTCGACTTCTTGATCAGGCCTTCATACTGGTGCGCGATCAGGTGACCCTGAATCTGCGCAACCGTATCGAGCGTGACACTGACCACGATCAGAAGCGATGTGCCACCAAGGTAGAATGGTACGCCAGTCGCCGAGATCAGGAACTCCGGCAGCAGGCACACCAGCACCAGATAGATGGCGCCGACGACGGTGATGCGGGTGAGAACGTAATCGATATAATCGGCGGTGCGCTCGCCCGGACGATAGCCCGGGATGAAGCCCGAATGCTTCTTGAGCTGGTCGGCGGTGTCCTTCGGGTTGAAGACAATCGCGGTGTAGAAGAAGGCGAAGAACACGATCATCGCCGCATAAAACAGCATGTAGAGCGGCTGGCCGTGGCCGAGCGAGGCGAGCACGGTGCTTGCCCACGCCGGCAGGTTCGTCGTCTGCGAGAAGCCGGCGACGGTGGCCGGCAGCAAAAGCAGCGACGAGGCAAAGATCGGCGGAATGACGCCCGACGTGTTGAGCTTCAGCGGCAGGTGCGAGGTATCGCCCTGGAACATCCGGTTGCCGACCTGGCGCTTCGGATACTGGATCAGCAAACGGCGCTGGGCGCGCTCGAAGAACACGATGAGCGCAATGACGACGATAGCCAGCACGATGATCGCCAGGATCAGGCCGGTCGACAGCGCGCCGGTGCGGCCAAGCTCCAGCGTGCCGGAGATGGCGTGCGGCAGGCCGGCGACGATGCCGGAGAAGATGATCAGCGAAATACCGTTGCCGATGCCGCGGGCGGTGATCTGCTCGCCCAGCCACATCAGGAACATGGTGCCGCCGACCAGCGTGACGACGGTCGAGATGCGGAAGAACATGCCGGGGTCACTGACGATGCCGTTGCCGCCTTCCAGCCCGACAGAAATGCCATAGGCCTGGACCAGCGCAAGCAGCACGGTGCCGTAGCGCGTGTACTGGTTGATGACCTTGCGGCCCTGTTCGCCTTCCTTCTTCAGCGCTTCCAATGACGGGATGACCGAGGTCATCAGCTGCATGATGATGGAGGCGGAGATGTAAGGCATGATGCCGAGCGCAAAGATCGCCATGCGCTGCACGGCGCCGCCGGCGAACATGTTGAACATGCCGAGCACGCCCTTGCTCTGCGAAGAGAAGGCCTGGGCGAAGGCGTCGGGATTGATACCGGGAAGCGGGATGTAGGTGCCGAGGCGATAAACCAGCAGCGCGCCGATCGTGAACCAGATGCGCTTCTTCAAATCCTCCGCCTTGGCGAAGGCCGAGAAATTCAGATTCGAGGCTAATTGTTCAGCAGCCGAAGCCATGCCTGATTCTCCGCTTGGTAACGCTTGATGGCCCTGAGGTCAGGCGGCGCGTTTCACCGAAGCTCACGAGATAAGCTCCGGGCTCTAAACATGCAAGCGGCCGCGTTGACGCGGCCGCCTCGTTGAGCAGATCAAAGCGAAATCGTGAGCAAAAACGGATCCCACTCCTGCCGATCGCGCTTCAAATTGCCGTTACTCGGCAGCTGCCTTTTCCTGCGGCAGCTTGACCGAACCGCCGGCCTTTTCGATCTTCTCGATCGCGGCCTTGGAGGCGCCGGCGACGTCAAAGGCGAGCTTCGCCTTGATCTCGCCATCCGAGAGGATGCGCACACCGTCCTTGACGCGGCGGATGACGCCGGCGGCAACCAGCGATTCAGCCGTCACGGTTGCCTTGGCGTCGAGCTTCTTGGCGTCGATGGCCACCTGGATGCGGGCCAGCGACACGACGGTGAAGCTCTTGGCGAAGATGTTGTTGAAGCCACGCTTCGGCAGGCGCCGGTAGAGCGGCATCTGGCCACCCTCGAAGCCGTTGATGGCGACGCCGGAGCGCGCCTTCTGGCCCTTGACGCCGCGACCGCCGGTCTTGCCGGAGCCGGAGCCGATACCACGGCCGAGACGCTTCTTGGAGTGCGTCGCGCCGTCCTTGTCACGCAGATCGTTGAGTTTCATCTGACTTCTCCTGCGCTCTGGCTCAGCCCTCGTCCACGACGCGGACGAGATGCTGGACGGCAGCGATCATGCCGCGCACGGAGGGCGTATCTTCCAGCGTGCGCTGCTTGTGCATCTTGTTGAGGCCGAGGCCGACCAGCGTCGCGCGCTGTTCCTTCGGACGGCGGATCGGCGAACCGATCTGCTCAACGGTGATGGTCTTGGTTGCTTTCTTGGCCATGGTCAAAATCCCTGGTCAGATCGACTATTCTTCAGCCGCAACGGCGGTGCCGCGGCGGGCCTGAAGGGTCGAATACTTGATGCCGCGAGCAGCAGCCACATCCTTGGGATGCATCTGGCTCTTCAGCGCGTCGAAGGTGGCGCGAACCATGTTGTAGGGGTTCGACGAACCCATCGACTTGGCGACCACGTCATGCATGCCGAGCGTCTCGAAGACAGCGCGCATCGGGCCACCGGCGATGATGCCGGTACCTTGCTTGGCGGCGCGCAGCAGCACGCGTCCAGCACCCCAGCGTCCTTCGACGTCGTGATGCAGCGTACGGCCCGAGCGCAGCGGCACGAAAATCATGTCGCGCTTAGCCGATTCAGTTGCCTTGCGGATAGCTTCCGGCACTTCGCGCGCCTTGCCGTGACCAAAGCCGACGCGGCCCTTCTGGTCGCCGACGACGACGAGTGCGGCAAAACCGAAGCGACGGCCGCCCTTGACGACCTTGGCGACGCGGTTGATGTGGACGAGCTTGTCCACCATGCCGTCATCGCGTTCTTCACGATCGCGGCCGCGGCCGCCATCCCTACGTTCCTGTGCCATATCCTGTTCCTTGTTTTTTTCCGGAAGCACGGTTGCTGATAAGATCCGGTGCCTCGCCCCGAATAAATCGGGAAACGGTCACCGGGGGCGAAATCATTTCCTTCGCATAATCTTTATCCGAAAAGTCTGCAACTTTTCGGGACTATGCTTAGAAGCTCAAGCCACCTTCGCGGGCAGCCTCGGCGAGCGCCTTGACGCGGCCGTGATAGATGTAGGCGCCGCGGTCGAAGACGACTTCCTTGACGCCGGCCTTGGTGGCGCGCTCGGCGATCAGCTTGCCGATCGCGGTGGCGGCAGCGGTGTCGGCGCCGGTCTTGAGCGAACCCTTGAAGTCCTTCTCGAGCGTCGAAGCGGCGGCGATGGTGTGGCCCTTGGCGTCGTCGATGACCTGCACATAGATGTTCTTCGACGTGCGGTGGACCGACAGACGCGGACGCTCGCCGGCGACCTTCTTGATCTGACGACGGACGCGCTGCGCGCGGCGCTGCGTGGATTCCTTGGTACCCATGATGGTCTTCCTTGCCTTCAAAAAACGGGGGCCGCCATATGCGGTAGGCGAAAGCGCCTCCCGCGACCGCTCCCCGCGGCGTTACACTCTTGGCTTGGCCCTTTCCGAAAAGTCTTCAACTTCTCGAGGCCAGGCCTACTACTTCTTCTTGCCTTCCTTGCGGACGATCTTCTCGCCGGCGTAGCGGACGCCCTTGCCCTTGTAAGGCTCGGGACCACGATACTCGCGGATCTCGGCCGCAACCTGGCCGACCTGCTGCTTGTCGATGCCGGCCACAGTGATTTCAGTCGGCTTCGGCACGGTGATGGTGATGCCCTGCGGCGTCTCATAGACGACGTCATGGCTGAAGCCAAGCGCCAGCTGCAGGTTCTTGCCCTGAAGTGCCGCGCGATAGCCGACGCCGGTGATCTCGAGCTTCTTCTCGAAACCGTCCTTGACGCCCTGCAGGATGTTGACGATCTGCGTGCGCGACATGCCCCACTTGGAGCGGGCGGTCTTGGTCTGGTCGCGCGGCTGGACAGCGATCTCGCTGCCTTCCATCTTGACCAGCACTTCGTCGTTCACCACGAACTTCAGCTCACCCTTGGGGCCCTTCGCCGTCACGGTCTGGCCGTTGACGGTCGCGGTCACGCCCTGCGGCAGCGAAACGGGTTTCTTTCCAATACGAGACATTTTGTTGTCCTCGTCACTTCTCTTGTTTCAGGTCTCTGTCTTCGGGAACGATCCGAAGACCGGATTCCACTTTGCGGTCAACTGCCAGATCAGAAGATCTGGCAGAGGATCTCACCGCCGACGTTCTGTTCACGTGCTTCATGGTCGGCCATCACGCCCTTCGGTGTCGAAAGGATGGCGATGCCGAGGCCGTTTGCGACCTGCGGAATCGACTTGGCCGAAACATAGACGCGGCGGCCTGGCTTCGAAACGCGGGCGATTTCGCGCACGACCGGCGCGCCGTCGAAATACTTCAGCTCGATCTCGATTTCGGACTTGCCGTTGTCGAAGTCGGTCTGGCTGTAATCGCGGATATAGCCTTCAGCCTTCAGCACGTCGAGGACGCGGGTGCGCAGACGCGAAGCCGGCGTCGAAACGCTCGACTTCTTGCGGCCATACGCGTTGCGGATGCGGGTCAGCATATCGCCGAGAGGATCGCTCAATGACATGTTATGTCCTCCTTACCAGCTCGACTTGACCAGGCCCGGGATCTGGCCGTTATTGCCGAGATCACGAAGCGCGATGCGCGATACTTTGAGCTTGCGATAGTAGGCGCGCGGACGGCCGGTGACTTCGCAGCGGTTGCGGATGCGGATCTTGGCCGAGTTGCGCGGCATGGCGGCAAGCTTGAGCTGAGCGCGGAAACGCTCTTCCATCGGCTTGGACTGATCCATGATGATCGCCTTGAGCGCAGCCCGCTTGGGACCGTACTGGTCGGCAAGCTTGCGGCGCCTGTTGTTCTTCTCGACTGAGCTGGTCTTTGCCATTTCAGATTTTTCCTTTTCTCGCTGCCGTTACTGGCGGAAGGGGAAGTTGAAGGCCTTGAGCAATGCCCTGGCTTCGTCGTCCGTCTTCGCAGTCGTACAAACGATGACGTCCATGCCCCAGATCTGATCAACCTTGTCGTAGTTGATCTCCGGGAACACGATGTGTTCCTTGATGCCCATGGCGTAGTTGCCACGGCCATCGAAGCTCTTCGGATTCAGTCCGCGAAAGTCGCGGACGCGCGGCAGTGCGATGTTCACGAGACGGTCAAGGAACTCATACATGCGTTCCTTGCGCAACGTGACCTTGGCGCCGATCGGCATCTTCTCGCGGACCTTGAAGCCGGCGATCGAGTTGCGGGCGCGGGTGACGACGGCCTTCTGGCCGGCAATCATCGCCAGGTCTTCGGCCGCGATCGAAGGCTTCTTCGAATCGGCGGTCGCTTCGCCGACGCCCATGTTCAGCACGATCTTGTCGATGCGCGGAACCTGCATCTCGTTGTCGTAGCCGAACTGTTCCTGCAGCGCCTTGCGGATGGTCTCGTTGTAGACCTGCTTGAGGCGCGGCGTGTTCTGAGCCTTGGACTGTTTGCTTTCAGCCTTGGGCTTCGTGGTTTGAGCCTTAGCCATTGATGACTTCTCCCGAGCGCTTGGCGACGCGCACCTTCTTGCCGTCCTTCTGGAAGATGAAGCCGACGCGGGTCGGCTTGCCATCCTTGGGGTCGGCCAGCGCGATGTTCGACAGCTGGATCGGCGCTTCCTTGGTGATGATCCCGCCCTCTTGGGACTGGGACTGCTTCTGGTGACGGCGGATCATGTTGACGCCGCGCACCAGCGCGGTGTCTTCCTTCGGCTGTACCGAGAGGACTTCGCCCGAACGGCCCTTGTCCTTGCCGGCCAGCACGACGACCTTGTCGCCTTTTCTAATCTTTTGCATTGGTCCGGCTCCTTACAGCACTTCAGGCGCGAGCGAGATGATCTTCATGTGGTTCTTGGCGCGGAGTTCGCGCGGAACCGGTCCGAAGATACGCGTGCCGATCGGCTCTTTCTTGTTGTCGACGAGAACGGCCGCGTTCTTGTCGAAACGGATCACGCTGCCGTCCGGGCGGCGGATGTCCTTGGCCGTGCGAACCACGACCGCCTTCATCACATCGCCCTTCTTCACGCGGCCGCGCGGAATGGCTTCCTTGATCGACACCACGATGATGTCGCCCACGGAAGCGTATTTCCGCTTCGAGCCGCCCAGCACCTTGATGCACATGACACGACGGGCGCCGGAATTATCCGCGACGTCGAGGTTTGTTTGCATCTGAATCATGACTGGCCGCCTTCTTCTCTTCTAACGGGATGGGCTCAAAGCCCCTCCCCGGTCTGTCCAAAATTCGTTGTTTACGCCCGAGGTCAGGCTTGGTCCGAAGACACGACGATCCAGCGCTTGTCCTTGGAAATCGGCTTCGATTCCTGGATGAACACCTGATCGCCAACCTTGTGGGCGTTGTTCTCGTCGTGCGCCTTGTACTTCTTGGTCATGCGCACGGTCTTCTTCATCACGGGATGCGTGAAGCGCCGTTCGACCTTGACGACAACCGTCTTCTCGTTCTTGTCGCTGACGACGGTGCCCTGCAGAATGCGCTTTGGCATGGTTTTCGTCCTTAAGCCTTCTTAGCCGCGGACTTTTCCGCAGCGATGGTCTTGATACGCGCAATGTCCTTACGAACCTGTCTCACGCGCGCGGTCTTCTCGAGCTGGCCGGTGGCCTTCTGGAAGCGCAGGTTGAACTGCTCCTTCTTCAGGCTGGCCAGGTCGTCGGTCAGCTGGTCCTGGGTCTTGGTCCGGATGTCTTCGGCTTTCATGATCAGCCCGTCCTTATTCTGCGATGCGCTGCACGAAGCGCGTCTTGACCGAGAGCTTGGCCGCGCCGAGACGCAGTGCCTCACGGGCGGTTTCTTCATTGACGCCGTCGATCTCGAACATGATGCGGCCTGGCTTGACGCGCGCCGCCCAATAATCGACCGCGCCCTTGCCCTTACCCATGCGGACTTCGGTCGGCTTCGAAGTGACCGGCACGTCCGGGAAAATACGGATCCAGACGCGACCAGCGCGCTTCATTTCACGGGTGATCGCGCGGCGGGCCGCCTCGATCTCACGTGCGGTGACGCGGTTCGGCTCAAGCGCCTTCAGCCCGAAACCACCGAAATCCAGGTTGGTGCCGCCCTTTGCGGTACCATGGATACGGCCCTTGAACTGCTTGCGGAACTTTGTGCGCTTTGGCTGCAGCATCGTTCTAACTCCAAATTCCTAAATGTCTCAGGCGTTTTCGCGACGACGACCGCGTTCGCGATCACCACCACCGCCATGCGCTGCATCGCTTTCGCTGGCCCGACGCTCCGAAGCCATCGGGTCATGCTCAAGGATCTCGCCCTTGAACACCCAGACCTTGACGCCGCAGATGCCATAAGCCGTGTGCGCTTCGGCCGTACCGTAGTCGACGTCCGCACGCAGCGTATGCAGCGGCACGCGGCCTTCGCGATACCATTCCATGCGCGCGATCTCGGCGCCGCCGAGGCGGCCGGCGCAGTTGATGCGGATGCCCTCGGCACCGAGGCGCATCGCCGACTGAACGGCACGCTTCATGGCGCGGCGGAACGCGATACGACGCTCGAGCTGCTGGGCGATCGACTGGGCGACCAGGGTCGCGTCGATCTCCGGCTTGCGCACTTCAACGATGTTGAGGTGCGTCTCGGACTTCGTCATCTCCATCAGCTTCTTGCGAAGCTTCTCGATGTCGGCGCCCTTCTTGCCGATGATCAGACCCGGGCGCGCGGCATGGATGGTGACGCGGCACTTCTTGTGCGGACGCTCGATCACGACCTTCGAGATGGCAGCCTGCTTGAGCTCCTTCTCGAGATACTTGCGGATCTTGATGTCCTCATGCAGCAGCTTGCCGTACTCGCCGGTGTTCGCGAACCAGCGCGAATCCCAGGTGCGGTTGATGCCGAGGCGAAGACCGATCGGATTGACTTTCTGGCCCATTATGCGGCCTCCCCTTTTTCTTCGACTTCACGAACGACGATCGTGAGGTGCGAGAACGGCTTCTCGATACGGCTGGCGCGACCGCGGCCACGGGCATGGAACCGCTTCATGACGATCGACTTGCCGACATAGGCTTCCGCCACGATCAGTGCATCGACATCCAGGTCGTGGTTGTTTTCCGCGTTGGCGATTGCCGATTCCAGCGTCTTCTTGACCGTGCCGGAAATCCGCTTGGCCGAGAATTCGAGATCGGAAAGCGCTGTCGCGACCTTCTTGCCGCGGATCAGCGCGGCAACGAGGTTCAGCTTCTGCGGGCTGATACGGATCGTGCGCAATACGGCGCGCGCTTCGTTATCAGCAAGCCTGCGCGGAGCTTTGGCCTTGCCCATGATTATTTCCTCTTCGCCTTCTTATCCGCGCCGTGACCGTAATAGGTCCGGGTCGGAGCGAATTCACCGAACTTGTGACCGACCATGTCCTCGTTCACCGAGACGGGAACATGCTTCTGGCCGTTGTAGACACCGAAGGTGAAGCCGACGAACTGCGGCAGGATGGTGGAGCGACGGCTCCACATCTTGATCACCTCATTGCGACCACCTTCACGAACCTTGTCCACCTTCTTGAGAAGGTAGCCGTCAATGAAGGGGCCTTTCCAAATCGAACGAGTCACTTGGCGTTACCTCTTCTTAGCTCTTGCGCTGATGGCGCGAGCGCAGGATGAACTTGTCGGTCGCCTTGTTGGACCGCGTCTTCTTGCCCTTGGTCGGCTTGCCCCAGGGCGAAACCGGATGGCGGCCACCCGATGTGCGGCCTTCGCCGCCGCCGTGCGGATGGTCGACCGGGTTCATGGTCACGCCGCGATTGTGCGGGCGCTTGCCACGCCAGACCGTGCGACCGGCCTTGCCGTCATTGATGTTGCCGTGGTCCGGATTGGACACGGCGCCAACAGTGGCCATGCAGGAGCCGTGAACGACACGCTGCTCGCCCGAATTGAGGCGCAGGATCGCCATGCCCTGGTCACGACCGACCAACTGACCGTAACCACCTGCCGAACGGGCGACCTGAGCGCCCTTGCCCGGCTTCAGCTCGATGTTGTGGACGATGGTGCCGACCGGCATCGAAGCCAGCGGCATCGCATTGCCCGGCTTCACGTCGACCGATTCACCGGACACGATCTTGTCGCCGGGAGCCAGACGCTGCGGAGCGATGATGTAGGACAGCTCGCCATCGTCATACTTGATCAGCGCGATGAAGGCGGTGCGGTTCGGATCGTACTCAATGCGCTCGACCGTGCCGACGACGTCGAACTTGCGGCGCTTGAAGTCGATGATGCGGTACGAACGCTTGTGACCACCGCCGATGAAGCGGGCGGTGATGCGACCGTGATTGTTGCGGCCGCCCGACTTGGTCAGGCCTTCGGTCAGACCCTTGACGGGCTTGCCCTTGTAGAGGCCCGAGCGGTCGACGATGACCAGCTGACGGGTGCTGGGCGTTACCGGGTTGAATTTTTTCAGTGCCATTGTTCTGTCCTCGCGGCCTTGCTCAGAGACCCGTCGCGACGTCGATCGACTGGCCATCGGCCAGCGTCACAACCGCCTTCTTGACGTCGCTCTGGCGGCCAACCGTGCCACGGAAGCGCTTGATCTTGCCCTTGCGGACAAGCGTGTTCACGGCCATCACCTTGACGCCGAACAGCGCTTCGACGGCGGCCTTGATTTCCGGCTTCGACGCCTTCTTGGCGACGTTGAAGACGACCTTGTTCTGCTCGGAGGCCATGGTCGACTTTTCGGTGATCGCCGGCGAGACGATCACGTCGTAATGACGAAGGTCGGTCATTTAAAACGCTCCTCGAGAGCCTCGACGGCGGCCTTCGAAAGGACCAGCGTGCCGCGGCGCAGAATGTCGTAGACGTTGATGCCCTGGATGGGCAGCACGTCGATGTTGGGGATGTTCGTCGCCGCCAGCTTGAAGTTCTTGTCAAGCTCGGCGCCGCCGATCAGCAAAGCATTGGTCAGGCCCAGCGTCGCGAAATTCGCGATCAGCGCCTTCGTCTTGGCCTCGGTCAGCTTCAGCTCGTCGATGATGATGATCGACGCGCTCTTGGCCTTGGCCGAGAGAGCATGCTTGAGGCCGAGAGCGCGAACCTTCTTCGGCAGTTCGTGCTCGTGGCTGCGAACGACCGGGCCGTGGGCCTTGCCGCCGCCGCGGAACTGCGGAGCGCGTGCCGAATGGTGACGGGCGCGGCCCGTACCCTTCTGCTTGTACATCTTGGCGCCGGTGCGCGCGATCTCGGCGCGACCCTTGGTCTTGTGCGTGCCCTGCTGCTTCTTGGCAAGCTGCCAGCGCACGACGCGCTGCAGGATGTCTTCGCGCGGATCAAGGCCGAAAATCTCGTCGGAGAGTTCCACCTTGCCGGCGTCCTTGCCGCCCAGCGTTGTGATCTTGAGATCCATTATTCCGCTCCCTCTGTGGCCGGAGCCTCGTTCTTGGCGCCACTTTCGGCAGCAACGGCGCGGATCGCGGCAGGCTTCGGCGCATTGGCCGGCAGTGCCACCTTGGCCGCATCGCGGACCAGGATCCAGGCGCCCTTCGATCCGGGAACCGCACCGCGGATCAGGATCAGGCCGCGGTCGGCGTCGGTCGATACGATCTCGACATTCTGCGTGGTGACGCGGGTGTCGCCCATGTGGCCAGCCATATGCTTGCCCTTGAACACCTTGCCCGGGTCCTGGCGCTGGCCGGTCGAACCGTGCGTACGGTGCGAAACCGAGTTACCGTGCGTTGCACGGCCACCGCCCATGTGGTGGCGCTTGATGACGCCCTGAAAGCCCTTGCCGATCGTCGTGCCCGTCACATCGACCTTCTGGCCGGCGACGAAGTGCTCGACGGTGATCTCGGCGCCGACATCGATCATGTTGTCGGCGGAGACGCGGAACTCGGCGACCTTCGCCTTCGGCTCGACGGAAGCGGTCGCGAAATGGCCGCGCATCGCCTTCGACGTGTTCTTCACCTTGGCAAGGCCAACGCCGAGCTGAACGGCGGTGTAGCCATTCTTCTCTTGCGTGCGCTGGGCCACGACCTGGCAGTTCTCCATCAGGAGAACGGTGACGGGAACATGTTCCCCGGCATCGTTATAGATGCGGGTCATTCCCACCTTCTTTGCAATCACACCTGAACGCATCGGTTCAATTCCTTTAGAGTTCCGGGCCAGGGGCACCGCCCCTTACCGCGCTCTCATTCCCTTAGAGCTTGATCTCGACGTCGACGCCGGCGGCCAGATCGAGCTTCATCAAAGCATCGACCGTTTGCGGGGTCGGATCGACGATGTCGAGCAGACGCTTGTGCGTGCGCATCTCGAACTGCTCGCGGCTCTTCTTGTCGACGTGAGGCGACCGGTTGACCGTGAACTTTTCGATCCGCGTCGGCAGCGGAATGGGGCCGCGGACGTTTGCACCGGTACGCTTGGCCGTCGACACGATTTCCTTCGTCGAGGCGTCGAGCACGCGGTGGTCAAACGCCTTAAGGCGGATGCGGATATTCTGTCCGTTCATGCGTCACTTCCTTGTTCTGGCGCGGCGCGGGCAACTCCCGCGCCCGCGACAGATCGGTTTAAGTCCAAATTACTCTTTGATGGTGACGACGATGCCGGCACCGACGGTGCGGCCGCCTTCACGGATAGCGAAGCGCAGCTTCTCTTCCATGGCGATCGGCACGATCAGCTCGACATCGACCGTGATGTTGTCGCCCGGCATCACCATCTCGGTGCCTTCCGGCAGCGACACGATGCCGGTCACGTCGGTCGTGCGGAAGTAGAACTGCGGACGGTAGTTGGTGAAGAACGGCGTGTGACGGCCACCTTCGTCCTTGGTCAGGATGTAGGCTTCGGCCACGAACTTCTTGTGCGGCTTCACCGTGCCCGGCTTGGCCAGAACCTGGCCGCGCTCGACACCTTCACGATCAACGCCGCGCAGCAGCGCGCCGATGTTGTCGCCAGCCTGGCCCTGATCGAGCAGCTTGCGGAACATTTCCACGCCCGTGCAGGTCGTCTTGGTCGTCGGACGGATGCCGATGATCTCGAGTTCCTCGCCGACCTTGACCACGCCGCGCTCGACGCGGCCGGTCACCACCGTGCCGCGGCCCGAGATCGAGAACACGTCTTCGATCGGCATCAGGAACGGCTTGTCGAGCGGACGGACCGGCGTCGGGATGTAGGCATCGACCGCAGCCATCAGCTCGCGGATCGCGTCTTCACCGATCTTCTTGTCCGAGTCTTCGAGAGCAGCCAGAGCCGAACCCTTGACGATCGGAATGTCGTCGCCGGGGAATTCGTTCTTGGTCAGAAGCTCGCGAACCTCGAGCTCGACCAGTTCGAGCAGCTCGGCGTCGTCGACCTGGTCGACCTTGTTCAGGAACACCACGATCGACGGCACGCCGACCTGACGGGCCAGCAGGATGTGCTCGCGGGTCTGCGGCATCGGGCCGTCGGCAGCCGACACGACCAGGATCGCGCCGTCCATCTGCGCGGCGCCGGTGATCATGTTCTTCACATAATCGGCGTGGCCGGGGCAGTCGACGTGAGCGTAGTGGCGGTTGGCCGTCTCGTATTCGACGTGAGCCGTCGAGATCGTGATGCCGCGCGCCTTTTCTTCAGGGGCAGCGTCGATCTGGTCGTAGCGCTTGTATTCGCCAAAATACTTGGTGATCGCCGCCGTCAGCGACGTCTTGCCATGGTCGACGTGGCCAATCGTGCCGATGTTCACGTGAGGCTTGTTACGCTCGAATTTACCTTTGGCCATAATCGTTCTCCGTCTATTCTACCCGCTTGGGGGAAATTGTTATTCGCTCTTCAGATCCGGCACCGCGCAAGGGACGCGACGTCGGTGGCTAAGGAACCCTTACGCGTATTTCTTCTGGACTTCCTGGGCCACTGCGGTCGGAACCGGCTCGTAGTGATCGAACTGCATCGTGTAGGCCGCACGGCCCTGGCTCATCGAGCGCAGGTTGTCGACATACTTGAACATGTTGGCGAGCGGCACCATCGCGTTGATGACCACGGCGACACCACGTGCTTCCTGACCCTGGATCTGGCCACGACGACCGTTCAGATCGCCGATGACGCTGCCGACGTAGTCTTCCGGCGTCACGACTTCGACCTTCATGATCGGCTCGAGCAGCTGCACGCCAAGCTTGGGTGCTGCTTCACGGAAGCAGGCGCGGCCGGCGATTTCGAAGGCCAGAACGCTGGAGTCGACATCGTGGTAAGCGCCGTCGATGAGGGTCGCCTTGACGCCGATCATCGGGAAGCCCGCGAACGGACCCGAGGTCATGACGCTGTTGATGCCCTTTTCGACACCAGGGATGTATTCCTTCGGCACGGCGCCGCCGACGATCTTGGTATCGAACTCGAACTCGCTGCTGTCCGGGTTCGGCTCGAAGAGGATCTTGACGCGAGCGAACTGACCGGTACCGCCAGTCTGCTTCTTGTGCGTGTAGTCCTGCTCGTGCTTGCGGGTGATCGTCTCGCGATAGGCCACCTGCGGTGCGCCGACATTGGCCTCAACCTTGAACTCGCGACGCATGCGGTCGACGATGATGTCGAGGTGGAGTTCGCCCATGCCGGAAATGATGGTCTGGCCACTTTCCTCGTCGGTCTTGACGCGGAAGGACGGATCCTCGGCGGCCAGGCGGTGAAGGGCGAGGCCCATCTTTTCCTGGTCGTTCTTGGTCTTCGGCTCGATGGCGATCTGGATGACCGGATCGGGGAATTCCATGCGCTCGAGAATGACCGGATGCAGCGGATCGCTCAGCGTGTCGCCGGTGGTCGTATCCTTGAGACCGGCAAGAGCAACGATGTCGCCGGCAAATGCCTCTTCGACGTCGGCGCGCGAGTTCGCATGCATCTGCAGCATGCGGCCGATGCGCTCTTTCTTGCCCTTCACGGTGTTGTCGACCGAGATGCCCTTGGTGAGCCTGCCCGAATAGATGCGCGCAAAGGTCAGCGAACCGACGAACGGGTCGTTCATGATCTTGAAGGCGAGCATCGACAGCGGCTCGTTGTCGTCGGCATGACGCTCGATCTCGGCGTCGGTCTTGGCATCGACGCCCTTGATGGCGGGAACATCGGCCGGCGACGGCAGATATTCGACGACGGCGTCGAGCAGCGGCTGCACGCCCTTGTTCTTGAAGGCCGAGCCACAGAACATCGGGTAGAACTTGACCGCGATGGTGCCCTTGCGGATCAGCGCGCGAATCTCGTCATTCGACGGCATCTTGCCTTCGAGGTAATTCTCAAGCGCCGTCTCGTCCATTTCGACGGCAGCCTCGATCATCTTCTCGCGGTATTCTTCGGCACGAGCCTTGAGGTCGTCCGGGATCTCGACGATATCCCAGGCAGCGCCCAGCGTCTCGTCGCGCCAGACCAGCGCGTTCATCTCGACGAGGTCGACAACGCCCTTGAACTCGGTCTCGGCACCAATCGGCAGCTGCATGACAACAGCATGCGCACCGAGGCGCGAGCCGATCATCTCGACCGAGCGATAGAAGTCGGCGCCGATCTTGTCCATCTTGTTGCAGAAGATCATGCGCGGAACGCGATACTTGTCGGCCTGGCGCCAGACGGTCTCGGTCTGCGGCTCAACACCGGCATTGGCATCGAGCAGTGCGATGGCGCCGTCGAGCACGCGCAGCGAACGCTCGACTTCGATGGTGAAGTCGACGTGGCCGGGGGTGTCGATGATGTTGAAGCGGTGCATCTTGCCGTCACGAGCCTTCCAGAAGGTCGTGGTCGCGGCGGACGTGATGGTGATGCCGCGCTCCTGCTCCTGCTCCATCCAATCCATGGTGGCAGCGCCGTCGTGGACTTCGCCGATCTTGTGCGACTTGCCCGTGTAGTAGAGGACGCGCTCGGTGGTCGTCGTCTTACCGGCGTCAATATGCGCCATGATACCGAAATTGCGGTAGTCTTCGATTTTGTATTCGCGGGCCATCGTAGCTGCCTCTCAGTCTCGTTCGCGCTTTACCAGCGGTAGTGCGCGAAAGCGCGGTTGGCTTCAGCCATCTTGTGGGTGTCTTCACGCTTCTTGACAGCGGTGCCGCGGTTGTTGGCCGCGTCCATCAGCTCGCCGGAGAGGCGGTCGACCATCGTGGTCTCGTTGCGGTTGCGGGCCGCAGCAATCAGCCAGCGAATGGCCAATGCCTGGCGGCGCTCGGGGCGCACGTCGACCGGAACCTGGTAGGTGGCGCCGCCGACACGGCGCGAACGCACTTCCACATGCGGCGCGACATTGTCGAGCGCCTGATGGAAGACGGTGACCGGCTCCTGCTTGGTCTTCGACTGAACCTGGTCGAGCGCGCCGTAGACGATGGTCTCGGCGACCGACTTCTTACCGTCATACATGACGGCGTTCATGAACTTGGTGACGATCAGATCGCCGAACTTCGGGTCCGGATTGATCTCACGCTTTTCTGCACTGTGACGACGCGACATGGCTTTTGTCTCTCAATCTCATAGCCCGACGCACTCAAGGAGCGCCAAGGCCGGAAAATCTTATTTCGGACGCCCCTTACTTCGGGCGCTTGGCGCCGTACTTCGAACGGCGCTGCTTGCGGTTCTTCACACCCTGCGTGTCGAGCACGCCGCGGATGATGTGGTAGCGAACGCCCGGAAGATCCTTGACGCGGCCGCCGCGGATCATCACCACGGAGTGCTCCTGAAGGTTGTGGCCTTCGCCGGGGATGTACCCGATCACTTCAAAACCATTGGTCAGGCGGATCTTGGCCACCTTGCGCAGCGCCGAGTTCGGCTTCTTCGGCGTCGTTGTATAGACGCGCGTGCAGACGCCCCGCTTCTGCGGGTTCTGCTGCATGGCCGGGACCTTGTTGCGCTTCACCGGCGCAATGCGCGGCTTGCGGATCAGCTGGTTGACGGTAGGCATTAAACCCTCTTGTCTCTCAATTCCGTGTCTCGCCCGGTCAGGGCCGCTCAAAGCGTCATTTCCATACGCAAATTCGGGCCATAAACCGCGCCTCGCGGTCTTGCCCGAACAAAAGGCAGAGGAAGCGGAAGCCGCTTCGTGCACGCCGGAAATGTCTTTTCGCTCGTAAAACGAACCCTGTTTGAGGCAAACTCCAAAGCGTGTCGCTTCGGAAGGGAGAGCCTCACATCGGTTCTGACTGGGCGGCTTCTACCCGTAAGACCGCGGACCGTCAAGCCCGGAGCACCAAATATTGCGCGCCGACCAAGGCTTGGCAGCCATACGAAAACCGCATGTAATTTTCTTTCGCATTTTTGCAAGAGCGAGGAAGAAAGTGACAAGCCTTCAGGCAAAGTGAATGGGTTTGCGCTGTTGCGCGGCCTTGCTTCATGCGAAAAGGCCGCATGAGCAGTCAAAACCCCCTCGCCCGCCCACCCGCTGCCAAGAGGAATCGGCCCGTGAACGACAACGAAGAACGCCCGGTCACCATCATCACCGGCCGGGTGTGGAAGAAAAAAGGCGGCAAACCGGAAGGCGTCCACGTCATGCTGGTTGCGCCCGACGACGATTCGGCGGTGCGCCGGGCGCTCGAATCGCTTGCCGCCGAAGGTTACGCCGAGGCCGAGCTCGACCAGATCGGCGACATGGACGGCATCCCCGACGAAGAGCCGCATATTTCCGCCTTCCAGGGCGCGCTCGAAGGCGAAGTGTCGATCGTTACCTTCGACGTGCCGATCTGACCCCGGTCCAGCTTTCGAATCGACTGCCGAACCGAATCGGCGACGAGGCCTTCCCAGCCGACAAATGTGCTGCCGCTAAGGGAAGGCTGAGCTTGGCTGCTCGGCTTCGGCTTGCCCGAGGCAAGTGTTCTGATAAGAAGCCATCACCATCATCAAACAGACGGAGCGGCCGTGTCCCAGCCCATCAAGATAGGCATCGTCGGCGTCGGCAAGATCGTCCGCGACCAGCACCTGCCGGCCCTGGCGAAAGACCAGGACTATCGCCTCGTCGCGGCCGCCAGCCGTCACGGCAAGGTGGATGACATCCCGAATTTCCCCACCATCGAAGCCATGCTCGACGCCGTAGCCGAGCTCGAGGCCGTCTCGCTCTGCATGCCGCCGCAATTCCGCTACGACGCGGCGCGGACGGCGCTGACGGCAAAGAAGCATGTCTTCCTGGAGAAGCCGCCGGGCGCTACTGTCAGCGAGGTCGAAGACCTCAAGACATTGGCTGCGCACAACGGCGTCTCGCTGTTTGCCAGCTGGCACTCGCGCTATGCGCCGGCCGTCGAGGCCGCACGTGCTTTTCTAAGTTCAGCCCGCATCCGCTCGGCCGCCATCAACTGGAAAGAGGATGTGCGCCGCTGGCACCCGAACCAGGAATGGATCTGGGCTCCCGGCGGTTTCGGCGTCTTCGATCCCGGCATCAACGCGCTGTCGATTGCCACCTATATCCTGCCGGCCATGTTCATCACCTCGGCGGTGCTCGACTTTCCCGAAAACCGCGCCTCCCCGGTTGCCGCGCGCGTCACCTTCCGCACCTCGAATGGCCTGCCGGTGACGATGGACCTCGACTGGCTGCAGACAGGCCCGCAAAGCTGGGACATCCTGGCCGACACCGACAAGGGCGCCATGGTGCTGTCGGGCGGCGGCTCGAAGCTCGCCATCGACGGCAAGGTCATTCACGAAGAGCCGGAAGCGGAATATCCGATGCTCTACAAGCGCTTCGCCGAGATCGTGCGCGCCGGCGTTTCCGATGTCGATCTGGCCCCGCTCCAGCATGTCGCTGACGCCTTCATGCTCGGCAAGCGCAACGTAGTCGAGGCGTTTTTCGATTGAGCTCTGGAACCGCACTCGCTGATCGCGCGCGGGGGTCGCAGGTTGGGAATAGTCGCGCGACAGGATTGTCGCGCGACTGAGAACCAGCGGATCGCCAGGCTCAATTCCTGGTCCTGCAACCGGCACGCTTGACCATGTCGGCAATGATCAGTGGCGTCGCCGGTGTCTGAGACCAGTTACCCTGACGAGGGGCGCCCGCTTCAAGGGCGGCGCGCACCGCTCGTGTATCCAGGCTGAAAGATCTCTTGCAGGAAACGAGGCCGCCATTGCCGATCGTGTCGGCGATCACGCCGGCGGCTTCGCCAACCCCGGCGACATAGGCGACCAGCGTTTGCCTGGCGACCGGGCTCGTGTCGGCCTTGTCGAGCATTTCCATCACCTGCCCCACCGATATCCGGCCTGTCGCTGTCGACGGGAGGGCGATGGCAGCAAAAGGCGTTATGGACGCGGCGACAATCGCGATGGCTGCCACGGCAATCCGGCGTTTGAACGAAGGCATAGGTTTCTCCTGTGATGAGGAATTGACAAGAATCATCATTGCGCATAAATAAATTATTGTAAAACAATAATTCATTATTATGGAATGATAACGGCGATGATTGAACCTGTCATCACGGCTGTCCCCGCCGATCCTGCCCGCCAGCTTAGATTGAGACGCATCCGACTTTTCAGCCTAGTGCTGGCGAGGTGTTTTGTCGTCCTCGCCATATTGCTGACCATCGGTCTGCTGTTCTACTGGCTCAGCGTCTCCGCCAGTTCGATCGCGGCCGATGCGCAAATCCCACAGGAATGGCTGAGCGAGCTTGGCCTCGGTCGAAGACTGGTCGGGTTCGCGATCTCGTTCGTGCCGCTTGCCTGCCTCGTCTTCGCGCTCATGGCCGCAAGGCGCTGCTTCGGCGCTTTCGCGTCCGGCAACTTCTTCGGACAGGGCGCCATCAGCAATTTGCGATACTTTGGCCTCGGCCTGCTGGCATCCGCCTTGCTGAAACCGGTTTCGGCGGCGGCATTGTCCGTTCTGCTCAGCTGGGACGCGCCTGCCGGCCAGCACCGGCTGACGCTCGGTCTCGACAGCGACACGATGCTGACCTTGCTGGCAGCTTGCATCGTCGCTGTCATCACCTGGGTCATGGCCGAGGCATCGGCACTCGCCGAAGAAAACGCGCAATTCATCTGATGAGGATCAGCTCATGCCCATAAGGGTCAGGCTCAATGTCGTCCTCGCCGTACGAAACGTGAAGTCAAAGGACCTGGCCGAATATGTCGGCATCACCGAGGCCAATCTTTCTCTTTTGAAGCAGGGAAAGGTCAAGGGTATCCGGTTCGACACGCTGGAGCGCATCTGCGACTATCTCGACTGTCAGCCGGGCGATCTGCTTCGCTTCGAGAGGGTGTCCGAATAGCACAAAGAAATAGGCCGCCGGGTTGCCCCGACGGCCTTATTGCCTGAGATCGTTGCCGTCCGCGCTTACTGCGCGGCGGTGGTCATGTCGGCCAGCATCGGCTCGGCGACTTCCGCACCCGAGGCCTTGCGGCGCTCGTCGATGATCAGTTCGTCGCGCGAGGTGGCGATGCGCCGGATCTGGCTCATCGTGCCGCCGGTACCGGCCGGGATCAACCGGCCGACGATGACGTTTTCCTTCAAGCCCTGCAGCATGTCGGTCTTGCCGGCAACGGCAGCTTCCGTCAGCACTCGCGTCGTCTCCTGGAAGGAGGCGGCCGAGATGAAGGACGGCGTCTGCAGCGATGCCTTGGTGATGCCGAGCAGCACCGGCAGGCCTTCGGCTGGCTTCTTGCCGTCCTCGACCAGACGCTCGTTGACCTCTTCCAGTTCGATCACGTCGACATGATCGCCCGGGATGTAGGTCGAGTCGCCCTGCACCGTGATCTCGACCTTCTGCAGCATCTGGCGAACGATCACCTCGATGTGCTTGTCGTTGATCGACACGCCCTGCAGACGGTAGACTTCCTGGATCTCGTTGACGAGGTAGGAAGCAAGTGCCTCCACGCCCTTGATCGCCAGGATGTCGTGCGGCGCCGGGTTGCCGTCGAGGATGTAGTCGCCCTTCTCGATGACATCGCCGTCCTGGAGATGGAACGGCTTGCCCTTCGGGATCAGGTATTCGACCGGCTCAAGCGTCGAGTCATGCGGCTCGATGATGATGCGACGCTTGTTCTTGTAGTCGCGGCCGAAGCGGATCGTGCCGTCGATCTCGGCGATGATGGCGTGATCCTTCGGACGACGTGCCTCGAACAGCTCGGCAACACGCGGCAGACCGCCGGTGATGTCCTTGGTCTTGGCGCTTTCCATCGGAATACGCGCCAAAACGTCGCCGGGGCGAACCTGCGAACCCGGCTCGACCGAAAGAATGGCCTCGACCGAGAGCAGGAAGCGGGCGTCGCCGCCCTTGGACAGCTTGCCGACCTTGCCCTTGGCGTCCTGGATCGCAATCGCCGGCTTCAGGTCGTTGCCACGTGGCGTCGAGCGCCAGTCGATGACCTCACGCTTGGTGATGCCGGTCGACTCGTCGGCCGTTTCCTGAACGGAAATGCCGTCGACCAGATCCTCGTACGACACCCTGCCCTCGATTTCGGTGAGGACCGGACGCGTGTAGGGATCCCACTCGGCGATACGCTGGCCGCGCTTCACCTTGTCACCATCGTCCACGAAGATGCGCGAACCATAGGTGAGACGGTGCGAGGCGCGCTCCTTGCCGGCTTCGTCGAGGATCAGCACCGCCATGTTGCGGCCCATGACCATCTGCTGGCCGTCGGAGTTGCGCACCACGTTGCGGTTGCGGATCTCGACCTTGCCCTCATACGAGGCTTCAAGGAACGAGCTGTCCACCACCTGCGCGGTACCGCCCATGTGGAAGGTACGCATGGTGAGCTGGGTGCCCGGCTCGCCGATCGACTGCGCCGCGATGACGCCGACGGCTTCGCCCTGGTTGACCGGGGTGCCGCGGGCCAGATCGCGACCGTAGCAGACCGCGCAGACGCCAACCCTGACTTCGCAAGTCAGTGCCGAGCGGATGCGGACCGACTGGACGCCGGCCTTTTCGATCTGTTCCACGTCACGCTCGTCCATCAGCGTTCCGGCCTTGACCAGGATCTCGCCCGACACCGGATGGGTGATGTCGTCGAGCGACGTACGGCCCAGCACGCGCTGGCCGACCGAAGCAACGACCTGACCGGCATCGACGATCGGCTGCATGGTGAGGCCCTTGTCGGTGCCGCAGTCGACGGAGTTGACGATGCAGTCCTGCGCCACGTCGACTAGACGACGGGTGAGGTAACCCGAGTTCGCCGTCTTCAAGGCGGTGTCGGCCAGACCCTTGCGGGCGCCGTGGGTCGAGTTGAAGTACTCGAGCACGGTGAGGCCTTCCTTGAAGTTCGAGATGATCGGCGTCTCGATGATTTCACCCGACGGCTTGGCCATAAGGCCGCGCATGCCGGCAAGCTGACGCATCTGGGTGGGCGAGCCACGCGCACCGGAGTGCGACATCATGTAGATCGAATTCATCGGCTTCTGACGGCCATTGTCCTCGAACTCGACCGCCTTGATGCGGGCCATCATCTCGTCGGCGACCTTTTCCGAGCACTTGGCCCAGGCGTCGACGACCTTGTTGTACTTCTCGCCCTGCGTGATCAGACCGTCATTGTACTGCTGCTCGTATTCCTTGGCCAAAGCCTCGGTGTCGGAGACCAGCTTGATCTTGGCATCCGGGATCAGCATGTCGTCCTTGCCGAACGAAATGCCGGCACGGCAGGCATGGCTGAAGCCGAGCGCCATGATGCGATCGCAGAAAATGACCGTCTCCTTCTGACCGCAATGGCGGTAGACGGTGTCGATCATCTTGGAGATGTTCTTCTTGGTCATCTCCTGGTTGGCGGTCTCGTAAGGCACGTTGACGTTCTTCGGCAGAAGCTCGCCGATGATCATGCGGCCAGGCGTGGTGTCATGGATCTTCGACACGACCTTGCCTTCGGCGTCGACCGTGCGGAAACGACCCTTGATCTTGGAGTGCAGCGTCACCGCCTTGGTCTCGAGCGCGTGCTGGAGTTCGCCCATGTCGGCAAACACCATGCCCTCGCCCGGCTCGTTCTGGTTGACGATCGAGAGATAGTAGAGACCCAGAACCATGTCCTGCGACGGCACGATGATCGGCGCGCCGGAAGCCGGGTGCAGGATGTTGTTGGTCGACATCATCAGCACGCGGGCTTCAAGCTGCGCTTCCAGCGACAGCGGCACGTGAACGGCCATCTGGTCGCCGTCGAAGTCGGCGTTGAAGGCCGTGCAGACCAGCGGGTGCAGCTGGATCGCCTTGCCTTCGATCAGGATCGGCTCGAACGCCTGGATGCCGAGACGGTGCAGCGTCGGCGCACGGTTCAGCAGCACCGGATGCTCGCGGATGACCTCGTCGAGGATATCCCAGACTTCCGGACGCTCCTTTTCGACCAGCTTCTTCGCCTGCTTGACGGTCGAGGAGTAACCCTTGGCGTCGAGACGGGCGTAGATGAAGGGCTTGAACAGTTCGAGCGCCATCTTCTTGGGCAGGCCGCACTGGTGCAGCTTGAGCTCCGGACCGGTCACGATGACCGAGCGGCCGGAATAGTCGACGCGCTTGCCGAGCAGGTTCTGACGGAACCGGCCCTGCTTGCCCTTGAGCATGTCGGACAGCGACTTCAGCGGGCGCTTGTTGGCGCCGGTGATGACGCGGCCGCGGCGGCCGTTGTCGAACAGCGCATCGACGGCTTCCTGCAGCATGCGCTTTTCATTGCGCACGATGATGCCGGGGGCGCGCAGCTCGATCAGCCGCTTCAGGCGGTTGTTGCGGTTGATGACGCGGCGATAGAGATCGTTCAGATCCGACGTGGCGAAACGGCCGCCGTCCAGCGGGACGAGCGGACGCAGGTCCGGCGGGATCACCGGAACCACCTTCATGATCATCCATTCCGGACGATTGCCGGATTCCATGAAGTTCTCGACGACCTTGAGCCGCTTCAGATACTTCTTCTGCTTCAGCTCGGAGGTGGTCGACGCCAGTTCCGAACGCAGGTCGCCGGCGATCTTCTCCAGGTCCATGCCGGCCAGGAGGTCATGAATGGCCTCGGCGCCGATCATGGCGGTGAACGAATCCTCGCCATACTCGTCGACGGCGATCATGTACTCTTCCTCGCTGAGCAGCTGGTGCTCCTTCAGCGCGGTGAGGCCAGGTTCGGTGACGATGTAGTTCTCGAAGTAGAGGACGCGCTCGATGTCCTTCAGGGTCATGTCGAGCAGCGTGCCGATGCGCGACGGCAGCGACTTCAGGAACCAGATATGGGCGACCGGTGCCGCCAGCTCGATATGGCCCATGCGCTCGCGGCGAACGCGCGACAGCGTGACTTCGACGCCGCACTTCTCGCAGATGACGCCCTTGTACTTCATGCGCTTGTACTTGCCGCACAGGCACTCATAGTCCTTGATCGGGCCAAAAATGCGCGCGCAGAACAGACCGTCACGCTCCGGCTTGAAGGTGCGGTAGTTGATGGTCTCCGGCTTCTTGATCTCGCCGAAAGACCAGGACAGAATCTTCTCAGGGCTGGCAAGCGATATCCGGATGGAATCGAACACCTGCGCAGGCGCCTGCGGATTGAAGAGATTCATGACCTCTTGGTTCATGCCGTTCTCCTTTTCGGGATCCTCGAAGATCCCTTGCATCTAGTCGCGAGCCAAACGCCCGCCGTCTTTGTCGGCCACTGGCCGTCGAATTCTTCCTGGTTGAGCATGATCCTGTCCGAAAACCGGTAGCCACTTTTCGGGATCATGCTCGAGGCGCGCCGCGGACAGCCGTGGCGCGCCATTGCCTTACTCGGCCGCGTCGGGCAGCCGGACAGGGTTGTCGTCGAGCTTGGTGTTCTCCAGCTCGACGTTGAGGCCGAGAGACCGCATTTCCTTGACGAGAACGTTGAAGCTCTCCGGGATGCCGGCCTCGAAGGTGTCGTCGCCACGCACGATCGCCTCGTAGACCTTGGTACGGCCGGCGACGTCGTCGGACTTCACCGTCAGCATTTCCTGCAGCGTGTAGGCGGCGCCGTACGCTTCCAGCGCCCAGACCTCCATCTCGCCGAAGCGCTGGCCACCGAACTGCGCCTTGCCGCCCAGCGGCTGCTGGGTGACGAGCGAGTACGGACCGATCGAACGCGCGTGGATCTTGTCGTCCACGAGATGGTGAAGCTTGAGCATGTAGATGTAGCCCATCGTCACCTTGCGATCGAACGGCTCGCCCGTGCGTCCGTCATAGAGCTGCGACTGACCGCTGGTGTGCAGGCCCGCCTGCTCCAGCATGATGTTGATATCAGCCTCATGCGCGCCGTCGAACACCGGGGTCGCGATCGAGACGCCGCGGCGCATCTGCTCGCTGAGGCGAACAATGCTCTCGTCGTCATATTCGCGAACCGGCTCGTTGCGGTCGTTGGCCGGGATGAAGCTCTCGAGCGTCTTGCGCAGCGGCTTGATGTCGCCGGCTGCCTTATACGTGTCGATCAGCTCGCCGATCTTCCTGCCCATGCCAGCGCAAGCCCAGCCCAGATGCGTTTCCAGGATCTGGCCGACATTCATGCGGCTCGGCACACCCAGCGGGTTGAGCACGATATCGGCATGCGTGCCGTCCTCGAGGAAAGGCATGTCCTCGACCGGAACGATCCGCGACACGACACCCTTGTTGCCGTGACGGCCGGCCATCTTGTCGCCGGGCTGCATCTTGCGCTTCACGGCCACGAAGACCTTGACCATCTTCATGACGCCCGGAGGCATTTCGTCGCCGCGCTGGACCTTCTCGACCTTGTCCATGAAACGCTGTTCAAGCGCCTTCTTGGAATCGTCATACTGGCCACGCAGCGCTTCCAGCTCGCTCTGGAGCTTTTCGTTCTCCACGGCAAACTGCCACCACTGCGAACGCGGATACTCGTCGAGCGTATCCTTGGACAGCGTCGAGCCCTTCTTGAAGCCCTTCGGTCCAGCGATCGCTTCCTTGCCGACGAGCACGTCGGAAAGACGCGCGTAGACATTACGGTCCAGAATGGCCTGCTCGTCGTCGCGGTCCTTGGCGAGGCGTTCGATCTCCTCGCGCTCGATCGCCATGGCGCGCTCGTCCTTCTCCACACCGTGGCGATTGAAGACGCGCACCTCGACGACGGTGCCGAAAGTGCCAGGAGGCATGCGCATCGAGGTGTCGCGCACATCGGATGCCTTTTCGCCGAAGATGGCGCGCAAAAGCTTCTCTTCCGGCGTCATCGGGCTTTCGCCCTTCGGCGTGATCTTGCCGACCAGGATGTCGCCCGGCTGAACTTCCGCACCGATGTAGACGATGCCGGCTTCGTCGAGGTTCTTCAGCGCTTCTTCCGAGACGTTCGGGATATCGCGCGTGATTTCCTCCGGTCCAAGCTTGGTATCGCGCGCCATGACCTCGAACTCCTCGATATGGATCGAGGTGAAGACGTCGTCGGCGACGATGCGTTCGGACAGGAGGATCGAGTCCTCGTAGTTGTAGCCGTTCCACGGCATGAACGCGACCAGCACGTTGCGGCCGAGCGCCAGATCACCGAGCTCGGTCGACGGACCGTCGGCGATGATGTCGCCCTTGTTGACCCGGTCGCCCATGCGAACCAGCGGGCGCTGGTTGATGCAGGTGTTCTGGTTCGAACGCTGGAACTTCATCAACCGGTAGATGTCGACGCCGGACTTGCCCGGATCGAGATCTTCGGTGGCGCGGATAACGATACGCGTCGCGTCCACCTGGTCGACGATGCCGCCGCGGCGGGCGCCGATGGCGGCGCCCGAGTCACGGGCGACGATCGGCTCCATGCCGGTGCCGACGAACGGCGCCTCGGCGCGCACCAGCGGCACGGCCTGACGCTGCATGTTCGAACCCATCAGAGCGCGGTTGGCGTCGTCGTTTTCCAGGAACGGGATCAGGGCCGCGGCCACCGACACCATTTGCTTGGGCGACACGTCCATCAGATCGACGTTTTCGCGCGGCGCCATCATCACTTCGCCGGCGCTGCGGCAAATGACGAATTCGTCGACGAAACCACCGTTCTTGTCGAGTTCGGCGTTGGCCTGCGCGACGTGGTGCTTGGCCTCTTCCATCGCCGAGAGATAGACGACGTCATTGGTCAGCTTGCCGTCGACGATCTTGCGGTACGGGCTCTCGATGAAGCCGTACTTGTTGACGCGTGCGAAGGTGGCCAGCGAGTTGATCAGACCGATATTCGGGCCTTCCGGCGTCTCGATCGGGCAGATGCGGCCGTAATGCGTCGGGTGCACGTCGCGCACTTCGAAGCCGGCGCGCTCGCGGGTCAGACCGCCCGGTCCAAGCGCCGAGAGGCGGCGCTTGTGGGTGATCTCCGACAGCGGGTTGGTCTGGTCCATGAACTGCGACAGCTGCGAGGAACCGAAGAACTCGCGCACGGCGGCAGCCGCCGGCTTGGCGTTGATCAGGTCCTGCGGCATCACCGTGTCGATCTCGATCGAGGACATACGCTCCTTGATCGCGCGCTCCATGCGCAGCAGGCCGACGCGGTACTGGTTTTCCATCAGCTCGCCGACCGAACGCACGCGGCGGTTGCCGAGATTGTCGATGTCGTCGATCTCGCCCTTGCCGTCGCGCAGTTCAACCAGCGTCCTGACCACGGCCAGGATGTCGTCCTTGCGCAGCACGCGCACGGTGTCCTCGGCCTTGAGCTCGAGGCGCATGTTCATCTTGACGCGGCCGACGGCCGACAGATCGTAACGCTCGCTATCGAAGAACAGCGAGTTGAACATGGCTTCGGCGGTTTCGAGCGTCGGCGGCTCGCCGGGGCGCATGACACGATAGATGTCGAACAGCGCGTCCTGGCGGCTCTCGTTCTTGTCGACGTTGAGCGTGTTGCGGATATAGGCGCCGACATTGACGTGGTCGATGTCGAGAACCTTGATCTCCTCTTCGCCGGTGCCGAGCAGCACCTTCAGCGTCTTCTCGTCGATCTCGTCACCGGCCTCGAGGAAGATCTCGCCGGTGGCGTAGTTGACGATGTCCTCGGCCAGATAGTTGCCGAGCAGGTCCTCGTCGGTCGCCTTGATCGCCTTCAGACCCTTTTCGCCAAGCGCCCGTGCCTGGCGTGCGGTGATCTTCTTGCCAGCCTCGACGACGACTTCGCCGGTATCGGCATCGACCAGGTCGCCGACAGCCTTGAGGCCGCGGAAACGCTCGACGTTGAACGGAATGCGCCAATGGTCGCCGGCACGCTTGTAGGTGATCTTGTTGTAGAAGGTCGACAGGATCTCTTCGCCGTCCATGCCGAGCGCCATCAGCAGCGACGTCACCGGAATCTTGCGGCGGCGATCGATGCGGGCGTGCACGACGTCCTTGGAATCGAACTCGATGTCGAGCCACGAACCGCGATACGGGATGACGCGCGCGGCAAACAGAAGCTTGCCCGACGAGTGCGACTTGCCCTTGTCATGGTCGAAGAAGACGCCCGGCGAACGGTGCATCTGCGAAACGATGACGCGCTCGGTGCCGTTGACGATAAAGGTGCCGTTCAAGGTCATGAGCGGCATGTCGCCCATGTAGACGTCCTGCTCCTTGATGTCCTTGATGGACTTGGCGCCGGTGTCCTCGTCGATATCGAACACGATGAGGCGCAGCGTCACCTTGAGCGGCGCGGCATAGGTGAGGTCGCGCTGACGGCATTCGTCAACGTCGAATTTCGGTCCTTCGAACTCGTACTTCACGAACTCCAGCATGGAGGAGCCGGAAAAATCGGAGATCGGGAAGACCGACTTGAAAACGGCCTGCAGCCCCTCGTCCGGACGCCCACCCTTGGGCTCCGCCACCATCAGGAACTGGTCATAGGATGCCTTCTGAACCTCGATCAGGTTCGGCATCTCCGCAACTTCCGGAATCTTTCCGAAGAACTTGCGTACGCGTCTGCGGCCATTGAAAGTCTGGGTCTGGGCCATCGTCGCTCCTTAGCTCTAAACTCGGGACGAGCCTCGCCGCGGCTCGCCTTGCATACTGGGCCACCTTGGCGGCAACCCTCTGTCTGTTTTCCCGGCGCCTGTCGGCGGCCGGCTAGAACGGGAGAAAACCCGTTTCCTGAAGGCCGGTTTTCGGCCCTCAGGAAAGAGGTTCTCGCAGATCTCGCGTTACGCGCTCTCCCTTCGGGCGAAGGGAGTGGCGGACGGCGCGAGGCCGCCCGCCGCTTTTACGCTTACTTCAGTTCGACCTTGGCGCCGGCTGCTTCCAGCTGGGCCTTGAACTTGTCAGCGTCGGCCTTGGAAACGGCTTCCTTGACCGGCTTCGGAGCCGCTTCAACCAGATCCTTGGCTTCCTTGAGGCCAAGACCGGTGATGGCGCGGACTTCCTTGATGACGTTGATCTTCTGAGCGCCTGCGTCGGTGAGGACGACGTCGAATTCCGTCTTTTCCTCGGCCGGAGCAGCAGCGGCCGCAGCGCCGCCAGCAGCGGCAACCGCCACCGGAGCAGCGGCGGAAACGCCCCACTTTTCTTCCAGAAGCTTCGACAGCTCGGCCGCCTCGAGGACGGTCAGCTTCGAAAGGTCGTCTACGATCTTTGCGAGATCAGCCATTGTTGTGTTCCTTCATAAGGTTCGAACGTGTGTTTGTGATAGCGAGGAACGGCCTCATGCCGCCTCGTCCTTCCGGGCGTAAGCGCCAATGACGCGCGCGACCGAGGCCGCTGGCGCATTGACGATCTGGGCGATCCGGGTTGCCGGCGTGGCGATCATACCAACCAGCCTGGCGCGCAGCTCATCGAGCGACGGAAGTGTGGCGAGTGCCTTCACACCGTCGGCATTGAGCGAGGTGGTGCCCATTGCGCCGCCGAGAATGACGAGCTTGTCATTTCCCTTGGCGAAATCGGACGCGACCTTCGGCGCCGCAATCGGATCCTCCGAATAAGCAATCAGCGTCTGTCCCTTGAACAGCTCGATGATCGATGCGGAGTCCGTGCCCTGAAGAGCGATTTTGGCGAGACGGTTCTTCGCGACTTTGACGGTGCCACCGGCAGCGCGCATTTTCGACCGAAGGTCGTTCATTTGCGCGACGGTGATACCGGCGTAGTGGGCCACGACCACTGAACCTGCGTTCGAGAACGCACCGTTCAGGCCCGTGACGAGTTCGCGTTTTTCCGCTCTGTCCACTGCCTATCTCCAGTTGACCCCAATCCTGTTAACGGGAACATCCCATTGACGAGGACAGGCGTCGGGTTGCCTTTTGTCGGCCGGGCCATCCAGTAACGGATCTCCCGAACGACGCTCGAGGATCCTGCCCCCTTTCGCCACATCGACAGTCAAGCCGGCGATGCGCAGACAAAAGGCAAACACGGTTCGAACCTTTCATTGGAGCAATCGCTCCGTTGTCCGGTCTTCACCCGTCTCATGCAGGCCCAAATCGAATTAAGGCTTCTGGGCCGCCTGCAATCTCGGACAGGATGTCCGGAAACCTTTCGGCTTCCGGTACCGGGCCGCCGACAAGTCGGAGGTCCGGAATTCACTTGCGGATCAGCCGCTTGGCGGCCGATCCAAATGTTCGTATCAGGACGCGTTAAGCGTCGCGACGTCGAGCTTGAGGCCCGGGCCCATCGTCGAGGTGACCGACACCTTCTTGACGTAGTTGCCCTTGGCGCCAGTCGGCTTTGCCTTGGTCACCGCATCGGCGAAGGCGCGGATGTTCTCTTCCAGGGCCTTGACGTCGAACGAGACCTTGCCGACACCGGCATGGACGATGCCAGCCTTCTCGACACGGAACTCGACGGCGCCGCCCTTGGACGCCTTGACGGCGGCGGCAACGTCGGTGGTGACGGTTCCGACCTTCGGGTTCGGCATCATGCCGCGCGGGCCGAGCACCTTGCCCAGACGGCCGACCAGCGGCATCATGTCCGGCGTGGCGATGCAGCGATCGAAATCGATCGTGCCCTTCTGGACGATGTCGACCAGATCCTCGGCACCAACGATGTCGGCGCCGGCGGCGCGCGCTTCGTCGGCCTTGTCGCCACGGGCGAACACGGCGACACGTACCGAGCGGCCGGTGCCGTTCGGCAGGTTGACCACGCCGCGGACCATCTGGTCGGCATGGCGCGGGTCGACGCCGAGGTTCATGGCGACTTCGATGGTCTCATCGAACTTCACCGAGGAACGGTCCTTGAGCAGCTTCAGCGCATCACCCAGGGCATAAGCCTTGTTGGGATCGATGCCTTCGCGGGTCTTCGATACACGCTTTGCAATCTTTGCCATGATCTTAGCCCACCACTTCCAGACCCATCGAGCGGGCGGAGCCCTCGACCATGCGCATGGCCGCTTCGACGTCGTTTGCGTTCAGGTCTTTCATCTTCGCGGTGGCAATCTCGCGGACCTTGTCACGCGAAACCGTACCGGCCTTGACCTTGCCCGGCTCCTTGGAACCAGAGGTCAGGTTCGCCGCCTTCTTCAGGAAGTAGCTCACCGGCGCCGTCTTCATGACGAAGGTGAAGGACTTGTCCTGATAGTAGGTGATGACAACCGGAACCGGCGATCCCTTTTCCATTTCCTGGGTCTGCGCGTTGAACGCCTTGCAGAACTCCATGATGTTGATGCCACGCTGACCAAGCGCCGGGCCGATCGGGGGAGACGGCGTAGCCGATCCCGCTTTCACCTGGAGCTTGAGCTGGCCTGCAATTTTCTTAGCCATCTCTTTTCCTGCCTTTGTCTATGCCGGTCATGCCGGCGGTTGCAGTCTGGTGGTGCGATCCATGCGGCCGGCTAAAGCCGCATTCGTCTCCCACCGTTCTCAGGCCGCGCTTCCGCGCCGCCTCCCCTGATCGCCAAACCGGCTTCAGGGATTTCGGATCAGCCCTTTTCGACCTGCCCGAATTCCAGATCGACAGGCACGGCGCGCCCGAAGATCGAAACTTCCACCTTGAGCCGCGCCCGCTCCTCGTCCACTTCCTGGACGAAACCGTTGAACGACGCGAAGGGACCATCCGAAACGCGGATCGCTTCGCCGATCTCGAACGTGACCGAGGGCTTGGGCCGCTCGACGCCTTCCTGCACCTGGTTCAGGATGCGCTGCGCTTCCGCCTCGGTGATCGGCACCGGCTTGGAGTCACCCAGGAAACCGGTGACCTTCGGCGTGTTCTTGACCAGCGAGAACACGGCGTCGGTCAGATTGGCCTTCAGCAGCACATAGCCCGGGAAGAACTTGCGCTCGGCATCGACCTTGCGGCCGCGGCGAACTTCGACGACCTTCTCGGTCGGAACCACGATCTGGTGGATGTCGGCAGACAGGCCCTTCTGCTTGGCCTTGTTCTCGATATCCTCGGCGACCTTCTTTTCAAAGTTCGAATAGGCGTGGACGATGTACCAGCGCGCGGTCATTTCAAGACTTCTCCGTAATCGCCGGACTTAGCGTCCGATGCCCAGAATCTGTTCGACCGCGAGGCCCATGAGCTGATCAGCGGTGAAGAAAAAGATCATCGCGATCACTGCGAAGGCCAGAACCATCACCGTCGAGATCATCGTTTCGCGCCGCGACGGCCAAGTCACCTTGGCGGTCTCCGCACGAACCTGCTGGAGAAAGACGAAAGGATTTGTGGTTTTCGAAGCCATATGCCGCTCTGTCTTCAAGACCCGTTGGCCGGGTCTCCTGGATGATCCCGCTGGCCGGGACGTGCCGCCTGAGCGAATTTCGCGCCGAATCAGCGCAATCATTTCGCCCATGCAAATCAGACGCGTAAAGCCGGTTTCCCAGCTCCACGCGTCGCGTGTCTGTTTCGTCTACATAAAACCGATTCTTGATCCACGCAAGTGGCAAGTCTCCGCTTTATGACCAAACACCGCCTCGGAACCATCCAGTCGTTCCGTCCCGGCTATGGCGCTCTTATGCCCCAATCGACCCTATATGGCAAGCGGGTCGCCGATTTTCAAAGGCCGGACCATGGAAATATCGTTTTGAACGCCATTCCGAAACGGCGAGACTTTGGGTTGAATGCCATTCAGGGAATGGCACGGGCAGCAGGGCTCGAACCTACGACCTGCGGTTTTGGAGACCGCCGCTCTACCAACTGAGCTATGCCCGTACGTGCGCATGTCGGCGCAGCAGGCGCTTCCTAAAAGCTTCCGCACGCTCTGTAAAGAGCGGTTTGCAAGCAAACACGCCTTAACCTCTGCGCCAGAAATCGGGATAGTCGACAACCAGCGCGTTGCGGTCGATTTCAAGTTCCCGCCTGAAGTCGCTGGCGCGCGATTCATAGAGATATCGCCTGCCCTCTTCGAGGCATGTGTAGCGCTGCGGGTTGGCGACGACCGTGAGGGCGGGGAAGTCGATGAAGGCAGTGGTTATCTCGGCACTCTGCCCGGCGGAAAGTTGCAATCGCCGGATCGGCAGCGTGTTGGTGAACGGCGTGATGGTCAGGTCGGGATCGAAAATGCCGTCGAGCTCCGGCATCGGCAGGCCGTCCCTGGTCCAGCGACCATCGCCATCGGCGGAAAGAACAAGCATGCGGCCGCTACCGATCATATCGACAACGACACGCCTGGCGTGCCAGCCGACATCGCAAACGATGCGGTAACGGACGGCAAAAGGCGTTTGCCCGGAGCAGACTGCGACAGAGTCGGCCGAGACCTCCCCTGCCCGCTCCTGCAGCACCAAATGTTCGAGACCCGGTCCGTCCCACTCGCGCCAACGTATGATCTTCACATCTTCCGGCATCAGCCCAACACCTCCATGGCGACTGGACGCTAGTTTGTACCCGGTGGCTGATAGGGGCCGCCCGGCACACCCCAGCCCCAGGCCGGCATCGGTTCCGTCTGCGGATCGCAGGTTTCGCCGAGATTGGAGTTCATCTTGGCCAGGCGCGATCCCCATTCGACATAGCCCATGAAGGCCGAACGGAATTCCGGATCGTCAGGCAGGCCGACCGCGTCGGCGGCATCGGCCAGGAGGCTGATCCAGCGGCGGCGCTGCTCTTCGCTCAGATGCTTGCCCAGATGGTGCATGACCATCTTGCGGTGGCCGCCGAACTGCTCGCTGTAGGTCTTCGGTCCGCCGAAAACCTCGCCGATGAAGGCCGCGACATGGGCGGGGTGATCCGGCGACATGGTCTTGAACACCGGCCCGACGATCGGGTCCTGCGCCACCTTGTCATAGAAGGTCTGGGTGAGCCGGTTCAAGGCCTCGCTGCCGCCGGCCCATTCGTAGAGTGTCGGGATATCCTGGCCCATTCTCGATCCTCCGCTTGCCTGAAGCCGCCAGCAGCGACGATAGCGGAAAAATCGAAAGCGGCTCAACCTGCCTCGATGGCCAGTTTCGGGCTCCGTCGCCCACTACAATTTGGCCGGCGCGTCAGCCTCGGCATTGGCGGAAGGCCGGATCCGGCAATTCTCGGGTCTTGGCACCGCCTCGCAAATGGTGGCGCCGGTCAGCGCGTCGACCGATTGCAGGCTCGTCGTCAGGCCAACCTTCAGCATCATGTCGGGTTCCAGCCGGCGCTCGACCGAGCGCCGCTCGATCGCCGCGAACAGGGCGGAACTGATCGCCATCTCCTCCAGGTAGGCCTTGACCATCAGCTTTTGCCCCATCGGGTAGAGGCTAAGTCGCGCCTGGGGACCGACAAGCCGCCTGATGCCGCCGGCAAGCATGAACGCGCAGGCCGAATCGCACTTCACGCCCGCATCGATGCTCAGCCCGGCATAGGCGCCCTCCTTGGCCAGGCAATTCCACGCTCCTGGGTCACAGCCGACAAAATCGGTGCGGCCAACGGCGACGTCGAGCTTCTTTTCATGGATAAGCCGTCCCGCCGCCAGGGCACTGAACAGGTCGCCTCCCTTCGAGCTGATCACGACAGGCAGTTGCCGTTTGCCGAGCGTGGCGAGCAGCTGGCGCAGCTTCTGCGGGGTCTGGGGGGTGATCGCGCCTTCCGCCGAGATCCATTCCGGGCAGTCTGGATTGCAGAGCGGATTGGTGCCGCGAACGACAACGAAGCGCATGTCTTCATCGCGCCGCGCCGCCTCGGGTTCGATCGCTGGCGGAGTAGGCCTGGCCGCGGTCGCCATCAGGCCATCAGGCTTGTTCCCCGGCACCTCCCGGCAATTCGTGGCCAGGCGGCCGGGTTCGCACAGGCTCGCCGCGGTCAACAGGCCCACGGCGTCCGTGCTGGTGACCAGCTTCATCGCCAGCATGTCATCGAGGGCGATCTGGTGGATTTCGCTGGCCGGGGTGCCCTTCATCGTTTCGAGCATGCTTTGTTCGATGCCCATCTGATCCAGGTAGGCCGCCAGCTTTTTCTCCACCGACTTGCTCATTTCGTAGGTCTTGTAGCTGCCGGCGTTCTTGCGGCTGACGATCTTCGTGTTGAGGATCTTCTTCTTGCCCCCGACGATCCGGTAGGTGGTCCGGTATTGCAATTTCGTGCGGATGTAGGTCGTGGTGATCTGATGGACCCCGAGATAGGCCCATTCGCCGGCCACTCGCCTGATGCCGCCGGCAAACATCAGAGGACAGGCGGAATTGCACATGGCGCCATAGTCGATGACATCGCCGAAGTAGCGGGCGTCACGGTCCTGGCACCCCTTCGCGTCGGGATGGCAGCTGGAAAACACCGTCTTGCCGATGGCGATATCGAGCTTGTTCTTGCGGATCAGCCGGCCAAGCGTCAGCGCCGCCTCGACATTGCCGCCGGGAGAATCCACGACAACAGGCAGTTTCCGCCCGCCAAGCGTCTTCAGCATGCGTTTGAAGAGCGCCGGAGTTCCGGCTTCTATGGAGCCCTCGGCCGATATCCATTCCGGACAGATCGGCTCGCACCCCGCTGCGTTGCTGCGGACAATGCCGAACCGCATCGTCGGCCCAAGATCCGGCGCCGCATCCGCCGCGAAGGCTGCCGGGCCTGTGGCAAGCAACGCAATCAGCCAGGTCAGAGCCAGCGGCCACAATGCCCGACGATGAAAATACCGCCTTGGAACCATTTGGAAAAAGCCCCTTGATGCAACCTATACTAGACGAGGTCCAGAGCCTTGCAACAGGCTTCGGCCGACGGGGCGGCAGCCGATAGCCCGGCAAACAAAAAGGGCGGCCCGAAGACCGCCCTTTCTTGTCGATCCGGCGAATGCCGGGCTCGGTTATTCCTTGATGGTGACGACGATGCCGGCACCGACGGTGCGGCCGCCTTCACGGATAGCGAAGCGCAGCTTCTCTTCCATGGCGATCGGCACGATCAGCTCGACATCGACCGTGATGTTGTCGCCCGGCATCACCATCTCGGTGCCTTCCGGCAGCGACACGATGCCGGTCACGTCGGTCGTGCGGAAGTAGAACTGCGGACGGTAGTTGGTGAAGAACGGCGTGTGACGGCCACCTTCGTCCTTGGTCAGGATGTAGGCTTCGGCCACGAACTTCTTGTGCGGCTTCACCGTGCCCGGCTTGGCCAGAACCTGGCCGCGCTCGACACCTTCACGATCAACGCCGCGCAGCAGCGCGCCGATGTTGTCGCCAGCCTGGCCCTGATCGAGCAGCTTGCGGAACATTTCCACGCCCGTGCAGGTCGTCTTGGTCGTCGGACGGATGCCGATGATCTCGAGTTCCTCGCCGACCTTGACCACGCCGCGCTCGACGCGGCCGGTCACGACCGTGCCGCGGCCCGAGATCGAGAACACGTCCTCGATCGGCATCAGGAACGGCTTGTCGAGCGGACGGACCGGCGTCGGGATGTAGGCATCGACCGCAGCCATCAGCTCGCGGATCGCGTCTTCACCGATCTTCTTGTCCGAGTCTTCGAGAGCAGCCAGAGCCGAACCCTTGACGATCGGAATGTCGTCGCCGGGGAATTCGTTCTTGGTCAGAAGCTCGCGAACCTCGAGCTCGACCAGTTCGAGCAGCTCGGCGTCGTCGACCTGGTCGACCTTGTTCAGGAACACCACGATCGACGGCACGCCGACCTGACGGGCCAGCAGGATGTGCTCGCGGGTCTGCGGCATCGGGCCGTCGGCAGCCGACACAACCAGGATCGCGCCGTCCATCTGCGCGGCGCCGGTGATCATGTTCTTCACATAGTCGGCGTGGCCGGGGCAGTCGACGTGAGCGTAGTGGCGGTTGGCCGTCTCGTATTCGACGTGAGCTGTCGAGATCGTGATGCCGCGCGCCTTTTCTTCAGGGGCAGCGTCGATCTGGTCGTAGCGCTTGTATTCGCCAAAATACTTGGTGATCGCCGCCGTCAGCGACGTCTTGCCATGGTCGACGTGGCCAATCGTGCCGATGTTCACGTGAGGCTTGTTACGCTCGAATTTACCTTTTGCCATTGTCTCTTTCCTTGGACGGCCCGGATCTTCAGTTCGGTCGAAGACCTTCAGTTCAGTCGAATGCGGGGCGATTAGCGACAAAGGCCAAAAAACACAAGCGTCTTTTGGCCGGGTGCCGTCTCACTCAGTCCGAACCATCGATCCGATTGCGGGGATGTGGCGCTGATATAGGAAGGCTCCGGGCAAAATGAAGGGGTAGCGGGCCGATCGATCGAGGCCGCGAAAGCGCCGGCTTGCTTGCCCGGCCCTGTCTGAATCATGGCCAGGCCATGGACCATTGCCGCCGCCATCCGCCTCTGATCTTGTGGCCGGATGCATTTCATCCCTGCCTCTATCCGCGGCCCGCTGTTTATGATCGTCTCGACGGGGTCGTATCTCGTCAACGATACAATGATGAAGCTCGCGACGGCGGGCCTGCCGTCTTATGAGGTGCTGTTTCTGCGGGGTGCCGCGGCGGCCCTCTGGGGCTTCCCGCTGCTGTTCGCGCTGGGCTACGGCAAGCAGATCCCGCTGATCTTCGACAAGCGCGTCCTGAGCCGGAACGTGCTCGAGCTGGCGGCGATCCTTTGCTATGTGGTCGCGCTCGCCAACATGCAGATCGCCGATTCCACCGCGCTCGGCCAGATCACGCCGCTCTTGATGCTGGTTGGCTCCTCGATCCTGTTTGGCGAGCGGATCGGCGGCCGGCGCATGGCGCTGATCGGGCTCGGCTTCGTCGGCGCGCTGATGGTGGCGCAGCCGACCATGCAAGGCATTTCGGTCTATGCCCTGCTGGCGCTCGGCAACGCAGCCCTTGCAGCGGCGCGCGACCTAGCCGGCCGGCGGGTCTCGGCCGAGGTGCCGGGAATGATCGTGGCGATTTCCGCCGTCGTGGTGGTGCTGATCGGCGCCGGCGCCGCGCATCTTGTTTCCGAACGCTGGGTCATGCCCGGGGCGCATCACCTGCTGCTGATGGCAGGTGCTGGATTTTTCCTGATCTTCGGCCACTTCTTCATCTTCATGGCCTATCGCGTCGGACCGACCAGCGCCGTGGCGCCGTTCTACTATTGCTTCACCGTCTGGGCGGTCATTTCGGGCCTGCTGGTGTTCGGGCAATTCCCCAACACACTGGCGATCTGTGGCATCCTGCTGGTCGTCGGCAGCGGGCTGACCATCGTGTCGCTGGATCAGCGCCAGCGCCGGTTGGCCGTCGTCGCCTAGCCTCGTTTCATTGCGGGAACGCCGATCTTTGTTTTCGCCGCCCCGATGCCATAGGCAAGCCACAGCCGGGCACACCGGCCTGAAGCCGGCCTTGCCTTCAGAAACTCGAAACCTCAGACGATCCGCAGGCGCCTAAAGCGTCCGCCTTGCGCTGAACTGATGGTAGGCCCACAGAACAACCACCGCCCCGATGACGGCAACGATCAGGCTGTAGATGTTGAGACCGGTGACGCCAGATGCGCCGAAGGCACTGAAGATCAGCCCGCCGACAATGGCGCCGACGATGCCCAGCACGATATCCATTATAACACCCTGGCCGGTCTTGTTGACGATCTTGCTGCCTATGAAGCCGGCGACCACGCCGAGAATGATCCAGCTGATGATACCCATTTTTTCCTCTCCATCCCCTCGCCAGCCGAACATTTTCATATGATTGTCAAAACCTCAAGCCAGCTTGAAATTCCGCCCGAATGCTTCATTGTTGAGGAGGGGTCGGGCCTTGGTCGCTATGGAGGATCCACGATGGGACTTTTTGACAACGCCGTTCCCGGCGGCAACATCACCAAACCTCTGATGATCGCACTCGGCGCATTGCTGGTCGGCAAGATGCTGAGCGGCAGAAGTGCCGAAGAACCGGAACAGTCTCCCGCGCCCGCTCCGACCGCCCCCGTCCCGACGGAAACCACATCCGCCGACGGTGGCCTGCTGGGCGGCCTGGGCGGACTGCTCGAAAAGCTCCGGGACGCCGGTCACGGCAACACCGCGGACTCCTGGGTCGGAACCGGCCAGAACCAGTCGATCAACGCCAACGATCTTGGCGCCGCGATCGGACCGCAGATCATCCGCGAGATCGCGCAACGGACCGGACTGGACGAGCAGGAACTGCTCAAGCAACTGTCCACCGCCCTGCCCGGCATCGTCGACAAGCTGACGCCGAACGGCCAGGTGCCGCAGCAGCACCAGGTCGCATCCGCGTTCAACAGCTGACGCGGCGCAGCCACGACAATTGGAGCGCTGCGCTTCGTGCGCAGTGCTTCGGCTTGCCGGTGATGGGATGAGTGTCTGGAGCGGGTAGCGGGAATCGAACCCGCATATTCAGCTTGGAAGGCTGCTGCTCTACCACTGAGCTATACCCGCGCCTTACCTGAAGTACCGGATTCATCCGAAAAGCGCCATGCACTTTTCGGTCCGATTCTTGTCGCGTTTCAGGGCTTCCGGGCCGGCAGTGGTGGAGAGGGTTGGATTCGAACCAACGTAAGCTAAGCTAACGGATTTACAGTCCGTCCCCTTTAACCACTCGGGCACCTCTCCAGTCTGCCGCCGGAGCCATGCAACGAGGCATTCGCGCCGATCCGGACCCGAGTTATGTGTTCTCCGAAACCAGCGCAGCGCCTTATGGCGGCAAGGCCATTGGGTGTCAACCGCGCAGCCAGCGTTTTTCGATGTTGTTCGCCGGCTGTGACGGCGGGCCATATCCTTGGCCGGAGGACACCGCTATAGAAGCCAGCCATGAGCGATAAAACCAACACCCCCAAAGACACCCATTACGCCAAGCTGCGCCGCGCCTATCGCGACGAGAAAAGCGGCGGCGCGCCGGCGTTCCGGCCTCGACAGCCGGTTCCGCCGGGCGAAAATGCCGCGGACGGACTGGTGCGGCTCTACGGCCTGCACACGGTTCGCGCCGCACTCGACAATCCGCGCCGCAAGATCAGGAAGATGCTGGTGACGCGCAATGCGGCCGAGCGCCTCGAAATCGCCGATCTCGCCGCCCTGCCCTTCAAGACGGAACTGGTCGAACCCAGGGATATCGACAAGATCACAGGGTCGGATGCCGTGCATCAGGGTGTGCTGATCGAGGCCGAGCCGCTTAAAGCCAAGCGGCTCGATGCGCTTGGTGACGCGAAGCTGGTGCTGGTGCTCGACCAGATCACCGACCCGCACAATGTCGGCGCCATCCTGCGCTCGGCGGTCGCCTTCGGCGCCGGCGCGCTGATCACCACCGCCCGCCACAGCCCGCAGGAATCGGGCGTGCTGGCGAAATCCGCCTCCGGCGCGCTGGAGCACATCGACCAGATCGAGGTGAAGAACCTCGCCGAAGCGCTCGGCCAGCTGCACGAGGCCGGCTTTCGCACCATCGGACTTGATTCGGACGCGCCGGCCGAACTCGAAAAGAGCTTTGCCGGAGAAAAGATCGCCCTGGTGCTGGGCGCCGAAGGCAAAGGCCTGCGCCAGAAGACCCGCGAGACGGTGACCACGCTGGCGCGGCTCGACATGCCCGGCGCCATCCATTCGCTCAACGTATCGAATGCCGCGGCGATCAGCCTTTACGTGGCACGGGCATTTTTGAAGCGCGGCTAAGCCAAAAAACATCTCGACGAGAAACGGGTCCCGACAGACGTCGGAACCCGTTCTTCGATGGGCCAGGAGTTGGCGGCTTGGGAACGTTGCGCCGCCCTCTCCTGACCTATGCCGCTTTGCCCCGGGTGCCGGCTGCCTCGCTGCCGACCTCGAAATCGGCCATCCTCTCGAGCGCCCTGACCAGTGCCGAATGATCCTCCTTGGCGCCGCCATTGGCCGCGCAGGCGTTGAACAGTTGCTGCGTGGTCGACGTGTTGGGCAGCGACACGCCGAGCGCTTTCGCGCCCTCCAGCGCGAGGTTCAGATCCTTCTGGTGCAGTTCGATCCGAAAACCCGGGGCGAAGGTGCGCTTGACCATACGCTCGCCATGCACTTCCAGAATGCGCGAAGCCGCCAGCCCGCCCATCAGCGCCTGCCTGACCTTGGCCGGATCCGCGCCGGCTTTCGAAGCAAAAACAAGCGCTTCGGCGACGGCTTCAATGGTCAGCGCAACGACGATCTGGTTGGCCACCTTGGTGGTCTGGCCAACGCCGTTGGGCCCGACCAGGGTGATGTTCTTGCCCATCTTCTCGAACACGGGCTTGGCGCGCTCGAAGGGTTTCTCCTCGCCGCCGACCATGATGGTGAGCGACGCCGCCTTGGCGCCAACCTCGCCGCCCGAGACCGGCGCGTCGAGATAGTCGCAGCCTAGATCGTTGATTTTCCTGGCAAAAATCTTGGTCTCGATCGGTGAGATCGAGCTCATGTCGATGACCAGCTTGCCTTTGGTCAGACCGGACGCGACGCCGTTCTCGTTAAACAGCACATCGGCGACCTGCGGTGTGTCGGGCACCATCAGAATGATGATGTCGGCGGCCTTCGCCACGGCAGCATGGCCGGTGACTGACGTTAGGCCCTTGGCGACGAGATCGGCTGAGAATTTCGATCGATGGTCGCTGGCTATGACCCTGTAGCCCGCGTCCAACAGGTGCCCCGCCATCGGTGCGCCCATGATGCCGAGGCCGATGAAGCCGATGGTTTCCATTTTGGTTCTCCAGTTGCTTGTGTGAAACGCCCCCTCATCCGGCCGCTAGCGCGGCCATCTTCCCCCGAGGGGAGAAGAGAAGCCGACGTTGGTGCCTGTCTCTTCTCCCCTCGGGAGAAGGTGGCCCGAAGGGCCGGATGAGGGGGCGCGGCGTTGGCTAGGCCGCAGCACTTCCCTGCCCGGCTAATGCTTGAAACCACCCCAGCCCAGCCTCCGTCCCGGCCTTCGGCTTGTATTCCGCCCCGATCCACCCCGAATAGCCGATGCGGTCGATGTGCTCGTACAGGAAGGGAAAATTGATCTCGCCCGTCCCCGGCTCGTGACGGCCTGGATTGTCCGCAAGCTGGATATGCGCGATGCGGTCGAGGTTTACCTCGATGGTACGGGCGAGATCCCCCTCCATGATCTGCATGTGATAGATGTCGTATTGCAGGAACAGGTTCTTCGACCCGACACGGTCGATAAGCGCCAGCGCCTGATCGGAATAGTTGAGAAAGAAGCCCGGGATATCGCGCGTGTTGATCGGCTCGATCAGCAGCCTGATGCCGGCCTGCTCCAGCTTTTCCGCCGCGAAGGCGAGGTTTTCGGCAAAGACGTCCTCCAGCACCTTGCGGTCGGCGCCGGCGGGCGCGATGCCGGCCAGGCAATTGACCTGCTGGCAGCCGAGCGCCTGCGCGTAGGTGATCGCCTTGGCGATGCCCTGGCGGAATTCCGGCACGCGGTCCGGCAGCACGGCAATGCCGCGTTCGCCCTTGCCCCAGTCGCCGGCCGGCAGGTTGAACAGCACCTGGGTCAGGCCGTTCTTCTTCAGCCGGGCGGCGACGGCATCGGGCGCATGGTCATAGGGGCCGATATATTCGACACCCTTGAACCCCGCGCGGGCGGCGGCATCGAAACGGTCGAGGAACTCATGCTCGCCAAAGAGCATCGAAAGATTGGCTGAAAAACGCGGCATTCTTTTTCTCCTTTTCTCCGCCAAGCCTAATCCAGCATGACGATCGACGTCGGCGCATCTTCGTGGCTCTCGGCAAGGTCCTCGAATTCGGTGATCTTGTCGATCTCGGTGCCCATCGAGATGTTGGTGACGCGTTCGAGGATGAATTCGAGGACAACCGGAACCCGGTGTTCTTTCATCAACCGCTGCGCCTCCTTGAAGGCACCGGCGAACTCTTCCGGCTTGCGCACCCTGACCGCCTTGCAGCCCATGGCCTCGGCGACGGCAACATGGTCGACGCCGTAGCCGGCCTCGGGATCGCCTGCCCGGTTGATGTTCTCGAAGGCAAGGTCGACCTCAAAGTCCATCGAGAAACCCCGCTGCGCCTGGCGGATCAGGCCGAGATAGGCGTTGTTCACCACGACATGGAGATAGGGCAGCTTGTGCTGGGCGCCGACCGCCAGTTCCTCGATCATGAACTGGAAATCATAGTCGCCCGACAGCGCCACGATGGTCCGGTCGGGATCGGCGGCGCGCACGCCAAGGGCAGCCGGCAAGGTCCAGCCGAGCGGGCCGGCCTGGCCGCAATTGATCCAGTTGCGCGGCTTGTAGACATGCAGGAACTGCGCGCCGGCGATCTGCGACAGGCCGATCGTGGTGACGTAGGTGACGTCGCGGCCGAACGCCTTGTTCATCTCCTCATAGACACGCTGCGGCTTCAGCGGCACCTGGTCGAAATGCGTCTTGCGCTTCATCGTCTTCTTGCGAGCTTGGCATTCCTTCGCCCAGCCGGACCAGTCGCGCAGTCTGCCTGCCGTCTTCCACTCGGTGGCGACGTCGAGCAGCATCTTCAGCGCAGCACCAGCATCCGAAACGACGCCGAGATCCGGCGCGAAGACACGGCCGATCTGCGTCGGCTCGATGTCGACATGGATGAATTTTTTGCCCTTGGTATAGACATCGACGGAGCCGGTGTGACGGTTGGCCCAGCGGTTGCCGATGCCGAAGACGAAATCGGCTTCCAGCATCGTCGCATTGCCATAGCGGTGCGAGGTCTGCAGCCCGCACATGCCGGCCATCAGCCGGTGGTCGTCGGGGATCGCGCCCCAGCCCATCAAGGTCGGGATGACCGGCACGCCTGAAATTTCCGCGAATTCGATCAGCAGGTCCGACGCATCGGCGTTTATGATGCCGCCGCCGGCGACGATCAGCGGCTTTTCGGCGGCGTTGAGCATCGTCAACGCCTTTTCGGCCTGGGCGCGCGTCATGGCCGGCTTGAACGGCGTCAACGGCTCATAGGCATCGATGTCGAATTCGATCTCGGCCAGCTGGACGTCGACCGGCAGGTCGATCAGCACCGGACCCGGCCGCGACGAGCGCATCAGGTGAAAGGCCTTCTGCAGCGCCATGGGGACGAGATAGGGCTCCATGACCGTGACCGCCCATTTGGCGACCGGCGCGGCAATGGCTGATATGTCGACGGCCTGGAAATCCTCCTTGTTCAGCCGCGCCCGCGGCGCCTGGCCGGTGATGCACAGGATCGGAATGGAATCCGCAGCGGCCGAATAGAGCCCGGTGATCATGTCGGTGCCGGCCGGACCCGAAGTGCCGATGCACAGGCCGATATTGCCTGCCTTGGCCCGGGTAAAGCCTTCCGCCATGTGCGAGGCGCCCTCGACGTGACGGGCAAGCACGTGGCGGATCGTTCCCCTCGCCTTCAGCGCCGAATAGAACGGATTGATCGCCGCGCCCGGCACGCCGAAAGCGCAGGAAATGCCTTCCTTTTCGAGAACGAGAACCGCGGCATCGACAGCGCGCATCCTGGCCATTTTCCAGCCCTCCACGGGTTTGTCATTGTTGGATTGGCTGAGGATGCCAGCACGCCGGCTATTTTTCAATTTTTTCAGAATATTTTTTCATTTAGAGAAAACAACGGCTATATGCTGATTTTATTGGATTTTCCGTTTTCTAGGAATCCGGCCTGCGATTTTAGTGAAAAACTTTTTCATTGTGCATTTGGCGAGATCGGTCGAGAATGGCGCCATGGAAACCACGGAAAAACGCCAGCGCGGCCGGCCGCGCGCTTTCAATGGGCCCTCGGAGGCCAGTTCGGTGCAGTCGCTCGATCGGGCGCTGAGAATCCTGGCCATTGTCGCGGAAGGCAGCGGCCTGTCGCTGAGCGAGATATCGGCGCAGAGCGGGCTTGCCGCCTCCACCGCCTACCGCATGCTGACGACGCTGCAAAACCACGGAATGGTCGAATTCGACACATCAAACCAGCTGTGGTCGATCGGCGTCGAGACCTACCGTATGGGCGCGGCCTTCCTGCGCCGCCGCAAGCTGGTCGACCGCGCGCGTGTCGTCATGCAGGAGCTGATGGAGAGAACCGGCGAGACCGCCAATCTCGGCGTCGCCGAGGACGATTGCGTGGTCTTCGTCAGCCAGGTCGAGACGCATCAGGCGATCCGCGCCTTCTTCCGGCCGGGCACGCGCAGCCCCTTCCATGCGTCCGGCATCGGCAAGGCGGTGCTGGCGCATCTCGAGCCGGAGCGCGTCGGAACCATGCTGCGCAAGGCAGGCCTGCAGCGCTTCACCGACAGGACGCTGTCCGACATTTCGGCGCTTGCCCACGATCTGGCGCGGATCAAGCAGCGCGGCTGGTCGGTCGACGACGAGGAGCGGCACCCCGGCATGCGTTGCGTGGCAGCCGCCATCTTCAACGAATTCGGCGAGCCGATCGGCGGCGTTTCCGTGTCGGGACCGACGGTGCGGGTGACGCCGGAGCGGCTGGCCGAGATCGGCCCGCTGGTGCGCGATGCGGCAGCCGAGGTGACCAGGATGATCGGCGGCGTGCGAGCCGGCTGATCAGCCCGCCCCGGGCAGCGCGCTCCTGGTCGCGATATCGAAGAAATCGAGAAGGATGGCCATGCCGACGCCGCAGGCGGTGAATATCAGGCCGGCCATGAAGATGCGGTTGGCGCGTTCATAGATGCGCCGCTGCAGGCATTTCGTGTCGAGCAGCAGCGAGAGCGCCCGCATCTGCAAGGCAATGCCGGCCAAGATCGGCAGGACGGCGACAAGATGGTAGGTCTGCCACGGGATCGGGTTGGCGGCCCAATGGGTGATGAAGCCCAGCGAAAACGCCAGCAGGATGCCGACGGTGGTGACGGTGCCGTTGCGGAAAACCGTTTCGACCAGGTCTTCCCTGGGGTCCTGCTCGTCCAAGGGTCTCTCCCCGCGTTTCGCGGTCCAGGATAGACGCTCGGAAAATCTCTGTACACTGTCCGATCTGTCGCCGGACCAATCCCTTCAGTTCTGCGCTGAAGCGGCCGATGGAGCACGCACCGCTACCATCCAGACAACAGAAGAGGGGCTCGCATGGGCCCCTCTGTTGCTGAACGGGTCCTCCCCTCAGAGACGGCAATAGTGGCGGTATCCGTCGTGGCCGAGATAGGTATCGGAGTCCGCGTCGTAGCTGGCATAGCGATCGTAGCAGCGGCGGACATGCCACGAGCCACCGCCTTCGTCGACATAGACGGTGCGCGGCTGGGCGAGCAGGCTGCCGAGGACGAAGCCGCCGACGCCGGCAGCAATGCCGATGCCGATTTCGCGGTTGTGGTGATGGCTGTGGGCGGCCGAAGGCTGCACGGTGCCGGCCAGCGTGGCGGCGGCGACGGCGGTGGCGATAAGGCCGGAAACGAGTGTGTTCTTGAACATGACGATCTCCTTGCTTCGTTGACCGAGGCGATCCATCCGCCTCTTGATCATCTGTCGTCACAGCCAGGAAAAAGGTTCGAACTTTTTTGATTTTTCTGGAGCTGGGAAATCGGATGGACCGAGGTCCACGCTGACGGCGACTGGAAAGGGTTGGCGAGGACGTTGATGCGGCCAATCTCCCCCACTTGCTGGGGGCTATGCCATGCACATATCTGCTATGACTGGGGTGACTGATCGGCCCGAGGCCCGATTGCCGGGTGGGTCCCCCAATCCGTCGCTGCTTCGCAGCGCCACCTTCCCCCCTCCGGAGGGAAAGGAAAGGAGCGTTGGTGGGCGAGCGTTGGCTCGGCGAAGCCGAGACGGAGCGGGACCAGCGCCGCATAGGCAATGCATGCGCCAAGCTGCCATGCACTCTATCGCCAAAGACCAGTTGCTTGGAAATGTGTGCATGCCGTAGCTTGCGGGGATCAGCAGCTTTGCCGCCCGACTTCACAAGGTGATCGCCGAACGCAAAAAGGGCGGCCGAAGCCGCCCTCTTGGGGAATTGGGTCCCTCCATCAAAGGAAAATGATCACCCTGCCGTGCCTGTGGTGATGGTTGTGGTGGTGGTTGTAGTGCTTCCACCAGAACTTCTTGAAGTGCTTCTTGTGATGGTTGTGGTTGTGGTTGTGGTGGTGATGATGATGGCCATGCATGCCGTGGGCTGACGACGTGCCGACAGTGCCGGCGAGCGCGCCGGTGGCGACGAAGATGGCGACGAGGCCCGAGGTAAGAGTGCGCTTGAACATGATGATCTCCTGGATCTTTTGATCGAGGCGACCCATTCGCCTCTGACCATCAGTCGGCGCGGCGCAGCAAAAGGTTCGATAGGTGGAGGAGATTTTTTGTGGGGTGCCGCTGAAGCCAGCGCGGCGACGGCAAGGACACCAATGACCCGTCGCCCCCTATTCCCCTATTCCCCTATTCCCCTATTCCCCTATTCCCCTATTCCCCTATTCCCCTATTCCCCTATTCCCCTATTCCCCTATTCCCTCACTCACCCCATCCCCGTGACATGGCGCAGCCAGAACGCCAGCGCGATGAAGCCGATGATGGTGGTGACGCCGGTCCAGTCGACGTTGGCCTTCTTCACGTCGCTGATGATCTTCACCAGCAGCATCCAGGCCACGAAGATGATCGGGAGAATGATGACAAATCTGATCATGCGACACCCCTGCTCGAAGCGATTGCACCCTTCCCTAGATGTAGGAAGCAATCCGGCGGTTTTCAGGATGCCCTCGCCGACGGCCCATGCGGCATGCCGGGAAAAACGGAGTTTTGTCTTTACTGGCGCAACAAATATGCTAACCGGAGCGCCGTGCCCTTGTAGCTCAGCTGGTAGAGCAGCGGTTTTGTAAACCGAAGGTCGGCGGTTCGATTCCGTCCGGGGGCACCAGCACAATGCAAAAACCATAACATTTTCAAAAGCTTAGAAAACAAGGTTCGGGTTCGATCCACCGCTTATCCACCTGGAATTTTTCATTTGCCAACGCGAGTATCCGCCCCAGAGCATCACCGTATCCGGATCATCCTCTTCGTCCTCCTCCGGCTCGTAAGGTTCCGGCGCCACCAGCAAATCGATTCGCCTAAGGTCAGTCCCCCCATTGGCGCATCGAGCGAGAGCGTTTTGAAGGTGTCATATTTGTGGATAGTGTGCTTGGTGCTAGGTTGCCAAATATTCAGCCTGGCTCAGATTTGGGAATATTGGGGGGACGTCACTTTGATCCGCATTTTGGTCGCACTCGCCGCCGCAATTTGCTTCGCGTCTTCGGCGGCTTCGGCAGGACAGGACAATATCCACTTCCTGGTCGGGATGCCCGATGCCAAGTTAAATTTGGCCGCTAAAATGGCAGGTAACCTCAACGGCGTTATGCAAAGGTGCCGGCTGATGCCTACAGAAGATGGAAAAGCTATCATTGCTGTCCCTGTGCTTTTGTACGAGGGGATAGAAAAACACCTGACGCCTAATCCGCCTAAGTTCCGGAAGGCCATTCGCACCTATGAAAGAGCTTACGCCATGGCGGTCCAGAGAGCGGGAAATTGCCAGGCTGAGAAGGCCAAATACCCGGGACTTTACCGATAGATGGCTGAGAAGGGACCCGGACATTGGGCGAGTCACCGCCCTGCGCGCCGCCGCCTAACTATGGCGTCGACGGCATCCTTCCTGATTGCTGCGGATTGAGCCGTCCGGTATACCCATCGGCATTCTTCACGAACACAGCTGCAAGCCTGATCCGTGCGGCAGCGGCTTCATTGAAGATCAGAACGGCACCCTTCCACGCTCCGCACTTGAATTTCTCGATAATGCCCGCATCGAAGCCTGACGCGGAAGTATTGAGCTCTTCGAGGGATGCCTGCTTGCACCGGCCATCCCGATACCTATTTCGCCGAATTCAGGCGCAGCAACTTAGCCTACGGGTGTGACTTCCTAGCTATATACAAAGTTGCAGGCTCATCGATATAAGGCGATTGGCGATTTTGATGGGGATTTCATGAAAGCTTTTTTGCTCGCTTCATTCGTTGCGCTTTCCGCGGCTCCGGCCATGGCTGCCGATATGACGATCGCTCCTGTCGATACCCCTGAATGGACCTGGCAAGGGCCATACGCCGGCGTGTTCGGTGCCGGAACGTTGGAACACTACAAGATCTATGGACCGGGCGCCCAGGCTGGCGCAACGCATAATGTCGGCTCGGCAACGGTCGGCGGCTTTGCAGGCTATAACCTCCAATCCGGCAAGATTGTCTATGGCGTCGAAGGCGAGCTTGGCTACCGCTTCAAGAAGAACACCTTCGACGATATTCCAGGCCCAGGCGTCCTTGACGCCTCCACAGGTTTGTTCGGATCCGTAAAGGGTCGCGTTGGCATGGACATGGGAGCCTACATGCCGTTCGTCACGGCTGGTGTAACCGCTGCAAAGCTGAAGACATTCTACCCAGGTGGAAACGCTGAGCGGGATGCCACCTTGGTCGGTGGTATTGTTGGAGCAGGCATCGACGTCGCGCTCACACACAACGTGTTCTTGCGCGGCGAATACGACTTCTCCTTCTTCGGCAAGAAGTCGCTTGAATATTGTGGCGGCGGATGCACGCTGGAACACACGCTTCAGACGCACGATTTCCGCGTCGGCATCGCGATGAAGTTCTAACTGTTCAGCGCGTCTCCGACCTTGACGCCCTCCGCGGGAATGGCAAGACCAAGGTCCAGCTTGTGAATGGCATTCCGCGGGCGCAATGTCGCCGCGAACCCGACGGCTAGGGGCCTGGATCGCAAATAGTTTGCCGTTCAGGCCCTTCGTTCGTTCGGGACCATGCCCATCTGCGCGCCATCCCTTCGTACCAAACCGTACGTTGAATCCTTCTTGGGTCACGCGTGACAAGAGAGTAAATAAATCCTTTCGCAGGAAGGGAGGCCGCGATGGCAGAAACGCATATAGAAGTCGCACGCGCGGTTATAGAAACCAGCTTTCGGTCGCGGCACCATTCCCTGGCCGGAACTGCCTCATTTCGCCGTGATATGGACCACTCCCGACGCGCAATCGAGGCCTCGCGCGAACTGCTCAAGCGCCTTCGCCAACGTCATCGCGATGACATGGCCCGGGAGGGAGATCCGGAGCCAGGTCCTGTTGCCGTCTCGGCCTTCGATGCCGACATTCTCCGCTCGGCGTTTCGAAACCTGGTCAGGGAAACAGGCGTTCCCGAGTGTGAATGGCGCCACCTGGCTGAAAGCCTGGTCCGCGAATATGTCGGGTGCGAGCAGGTTAACGTTGGCTTGTTGGACTGGATTACCCACAAGTAGTCAGCGGTATAAATTGCGTACCAACGCAAAACAGCCCGCCCCGCCCACATTGCCGGTGACACGAAACGGGCTGCGGAAGCCCGCATGCGATGCTTCCTGCAATCCAACTTTGGGCGAGTACGGATGTTCCGTTAGTTTCTGCTGAAAGGCGGTACATTCTGCTGCCGTGGCCATTCGACAGTCACTGGTAGGGTAGACCCGCCGCTCCATTTGCGAAGCGACGGGCTCTCGCCCACCCCATACCTGTGAAAGCAATTTAGATGCCAAACTTTTGACCCGTTATGGGGCACAGCCGTCGCCTTGCCAGTCGGTCGGTCGCCCTCTCGTCGCTCTGCCTCGACATTGATAACCATGTACATCATGCCGGCTCGTTGGCTGCGATCACAAATTGTCGGATTCGTACGAAGCAGAGTTCTGTACGATTCCAACCCTGTAACTTTGTACACCCCTGTTTTGTAATTCGGCGGCTGAGGGGACGCCGTGCATCAGGTTGCATTTCACTGTCAATCGCGCGCCAGAGGGCGTATATTTTTTAAATCGTCTGCACGTGTCTACGGGCGCAGACGGCAGGGAGATTGGAAAGCTCTTGCCCCAAGCGGGATTGAGCTATGACCAATCCAGAGAACGATTCCTACAGAAACCAATTGTTGCGCAGGCTTGACCCTGGTGACCTGGGGCTTTTGCAGCCACACCTTGAACCGTGTGACCTCGAGCCGAAAATGACCTTAGAGAAAGCCGATTCGGAGATCGAGACGGTGTACTTCCTGGAGGACGGCATCGCTTCTGTGGTCGCGACGGCTTCAGGTAAGGAAGCCGAGGTGGGCCTTGTCGGCTTTGAGGGAATGACCGGTGCCGCGCTCGTGATGGGCGCTGACTATGCAGCGCATCAATGCTACGTTCAGTCGGCCGGCAGCGCTTTCAGGATGGGAACCGAGCCCTTCAAGGAGGCTCTTGCGAACAGCCCAACGTTGCGCCTTTTCCTGTTGCGCTATGTCCACTACTTCCACATCCAGACCAGCTATACGGCCCTGATCAACGCAAAATCAAACCTTGAAGAGCGGTTGGCGCGCTGGCTTCTAATGTGTGACGATCGGGTCCACGGCGAGCGCCTTGCGATCACCCATGAGTTTCTCGCCGTCATGCTTGGAGCAAGACGCCCAGGCGTTACCGTTGGGCTGCAAGTTCTGGAAGGACGTGGTTTCATCTATTCTCGACGTGGCGAAGTGCACATCAGGGACCGCAGCGGACTTGCGGCCTGCGCAAACGGCACCTACGGCAAGCCAGAAGCCGATTACGTTCGGCTAGTTGGATTATAGCGCTCCAAGCATGCCGGACGTAGGCCGCGGTGATCCAAGCACCTGCGCCTCGCGCCAGCAATACAGCCCGTCCCGCCCACATTGCCGGTGACACGAAACGGCTGCGGAAGCCGCGATCCGATGCGATTGCAATCCAACCCTGGGCGCGCACGGATGTCCCGCAAGCTTCATATCCCGTGCGTCAGCACAAGATAAATAGCGGGGACGAGCATCAACCAGCCGCTCAGTCCAAGAACCACCAAGATGGCCATGCGCTCTGTTCGCCTGACAAGGTCGGCAATGTTTTCTTTGTCCGGCAAAGCGACGGAGGCCACAAACCCGGGCGCACGATCATCGTTGCCATTTCCCGGTTGGTTCGCGCTGCCACTCTCATTCGATCTCTGGACCAATGTCATTGTGATCGTTCACCGAAAAGAATCTAAACCGGCCCGTTCTCGGCGCGTGAGCCGGAACGGGCCGAGGCGGGAAATCAGTTAAAATCGAAGGACGACCGAAGGACCACGTCGGCGGTAGCACCGGACGCGACGGCGACCATGCCGCCAATAACTGCGGCAAACCCGTCTCCAGCCCCGCCGGCGGCGGTGGGGACGGTAGTGCCAGTCCCGATGGTAGACTTGCTGCACTTCTGCCTGTGCGTCTTCTTCAAAGGTCTCTGTTTGTGGCGTCTCAAGTTCATCGAGGATGCCGTGTCCGGCCCCTGGAACACCCGCCATTGCGTCAGTTGGGCGGACAGCGCTTGCAAGGGCCGCTGCCCCGGCAACGCCAAACATTGCAGTCAAGAAGGATCGCCGATCCATAATAAACCTCCCAAGGTACATGTGCTAGAAATGCGCCCACGCCTGCCGAATGAGCATGCATGGGCGCACGGTGAAATACAGGACCCGCCCGCCGTCGAAGCAGCTCACGGGTCCTATCAGCGCAGGAAGGGACGTAGCTGCGCCGATCCACGCCATGTCAGCCAAGAACGACCCCCATCACCAAGAAGGTGATGGCTGTTGCGAAAATCGGTGCGAGCAACCATCGCGCCTGGCCGACACTTTTTTCCACTGTTTCTCTCCGAATTGGAGAGACAACAACCTTTAGGCCTAAGCCGTTCCGCCTACTCCCAACGGGTAAGACCATTGCGTTTTCCAACCAGACTTTGGTCCTGCGCGGATTCAGACAGAGGCCCGTATGAGGAACGTTTGGCCTGGCGACGTGTTCGGGTGGCTGGCGCCCAGCCGATCGTGCTGCCGCCAGGTTACAAGAGGAGAAAAACAAATGAGGATGCACCTAAGCAGCGCCGCTGCGGCGCTCTTGCTGTTGGCCAGCGTCGGCGCGGTTGCGGCACAGGATGTGGTTATCACACCGGAACAGGACACCGTCGTCCGCGAATACGTGAAGAAGCAACCCTTGGCTTCTGTGAAGCTTCCGGGGGTGGAGTTGAATGTCGGCACGGCTCTGCCAGACACGGTCGAACTCCACGAGGTTCCCAACGTCAAATACCGCTATACGGTGGTCGACAACCGAACGGTTTTGGTGGACCCGAGCACACGCAAGATTGTGAAAGTCTACGACTGAAACTTCGAACCGGCCAGGCCCGCCGGCAGGGATGCCGGCGGGTTGCGCTCGTCAGATCGCCACTCAATCGGACAAATGAAAATGATGAACCCTGAAGTCGAGACGTCGCAAGCGCTCGTGGCGCGCCTGGTTGATCTCCAGGCGAGAGCGCGGGCAGCACGTATAAATGAGGCCGAAATAAAGACCTTCCAAAAGGTCGCAGCCGTCACGGATGATGGTCGAGGTCGGTCGGCTCAGGATCTGGCCGTTCCAGGTTCGATGGCGACATAGTGGTGCACGAGGTCACACCCCAATCGCCGCCACAAGAATTCGGTTCTGCCCGCGGATCGCCGCGCGCAGTTCCAACATTCCAAGTTGTGCCTTCTTCTACGACGCGCCAGCAACCTGGGTGGATGCCCCAACCCTGGTGAAGGTGTTCCGCACCCTGACGGACTTGTAGACGTAGGCGACCCAGAGCCCTATCAGCACAAACGAGACTATGTACGTCGCAAGCGCCTCGCCAGTGACCACTTTCCGAACCGAAACCCCGATCGCGGTGGAGACCCAGATCGCGTCCAGTATGACCGCCACCGGGATTGCGAGCCATTGGATGAGAAACAACTGCTTGAACCGAAGGCTCCGCCTCAGCATGGCAACGAGCACCACAAGCTGAAACACCATAAATGCCAGCAGCAGGGCAACCTCGCCATAGACCACCATGGGTCCATTCGGCACCAGCATGAGCTGGTTGTAGCCATCGCTGGAGGCCCCCAATTCGGCGAGTGTGCGCAGCGGTGACAATGCCTGACCGATAGCCAGCAGCATCAGCCAGCCGCCGAAGCCCACAAGAGTCTCAGGATTCTGCGACGGCTTCGCGGCCGATCGAACAGCAAAGAAAACAGGCACGCCGATCAACAGCAGCATGATCGCCCAATGCCAGATGGAAAACGCCCCCATTTACCCCTCTCCTTTTTATGCCCCTTTAAGTTGTACAAGGTTTTAGATTCAACTCAAGAGGCGAGCCCTCGTGTGAATGAAGTTATGTCGAACCGACGATTTCTCCTGTCTGCTCCTGACTCCTTCACACCCCGATCGCCGCCACCAAAATCCGGTTCTGCCTTCGGATCGCCGCGCGCAGCTCCGGTATTTTCGCCGCGTCGCGCTTCACGAATTCGATGAACATCATGTTCATGTTGTTGAAGATCAGTTCGCCGAGCGCTGCTCCGTCGATGTCCTGCCGCACCAGGCCGAGCGCCTGCAGGCGGGCGATCAGGGCGCGGATCTGTTCGGTCAGCGCGCGGTCGAGCGCGGTGTAGGCCTGGCCGAACGGGCTGTCGGGCAGTTGCGTCGAGATCGCCATTGCCTGCCGCCACATCTCCTTGCTGAGATAGTGCAGCGAGTGCTCGATGTAGATGCCGATCAGCGTATCCAGCGCATCGCCGACATTGGCCGGCGGCCTGGCGACGACGCCCTGCCCGGCATTCAGCACCTCATTGACCTCCAGCGAGACGATGGCGCCGAGGATGTCGCCCTTGTTCTCATAGTAGTTGTAGATGGTGCCGACCGAGACCTCGGCCTGCGTGGCGATCGCCTCTATCTTGGCGCCCTCATAGCCGGCCTCTCGAAACAGTTCCGCCGCCGCTTCGATGATGCGCCTGTGCCGGTCCGCCTTTTGCCTTGCCCGCAATCCGCTCATTCCAGCCTCTTGCCACAAAAACAGAATTGACTCAATTTTAGAATTGGTTCAATTTTTTGCAAGAAGCCACAAAGGCAAGGGAGAACACTCGATGTCCGCACATTCCAAGACCATGAATTCGCTTTCCATGTTGAAGAGCCATCTGCATGCTGCGTGCGCGGCCGCGGCGCTGTTGCTCGCAGCCGGCAGCGCTGTCCAGGCCGCCGACCTCAACGCGCTGATCTGGTGCGATCATGCCGATCCAGCACTGCTGCAGCCCTTCGAGGAGGCCAATGGCGTCAAGGTCAACGTCAAGGAATTCGAGGGCACCGGCGCTGGCCTTGCCATCGTCGAACAGTCGCAGCCGGGCGACTGGGACGTGATGGTGATCGATTCGATCGACGTGCCGCGCGGCGTCGAAAAAGGCCTGTTCGAGCCGCTGCCGGAAGACAAGCTGCCGCTGGCCGACCTGTTTGCGCAGGTGAAGATGGACGGCTCCACCATGGTCGGCGGCAAGCGCTACGGCATCCCCGAAAAGTTCGGCTACAACACGATCGGCTACAACAAGACCAAGGTCGATCCGGCCGACATGCAGTCGATGGCGGCCCTGACCGGCGACAAGTACAAGGGCAAGGTCGCCATCTACGACTACTACCTGCCGGTCATCGGCATGGCCGCACTGGCGATCGGCAAGAAGACGGCCGATCTCACCGAAGCCGACCTGCCCGCCCTCAAGGACGAGCTCTTGAAGATGAAAGCCAATGCCAAGCTGGTCGGCGAAGTGACCGCCAGCCAGACGGCGCTGGCGACGGGCGAGGTCGACATACTGGTCGGCGGCGGCGAATGGGTGACGGCGGGCCTGGCCAAGGAAAACCCGGCGCTGGACTTCTCCATCCCGAAAGAAGGTGCGGTTCTGTGGTCGCAGTCGCTGGCCATGTTCAAGGATTCCAAGAACAAGGACATGGCGCTGAAGTTCATCCAGTACATTATGAGCCCGGAGGGCCAGGCGCGGCTTGCCACCTCCTCCTGCTACTGGGGCATGCCGGCCAACACCAAGGCAGCACTGACCGACGACCAGAAGAAGGTGCTGCGCTTCGACGAACAGCCGGGCTTCCTGACGCGTGCCCAGGCCTATCCGGCGCCGAACGCCGATCTCGACAAGAAGATGCAGGACATGTGGACCGAAATGCTGCAGGCGAAATGAGCCAATAGCGCTCATGAGCTCGGCTGGAAACAACCCCTTGCCCCGGGCGGGCCGTACCCTGCCCCGGGCGAGCTCTGCTCTGCCCCGGGCGAGCTCTGCTCTGCCCTGGGCGCTGGTCACGCCGGCGCTCGGCTGGACGCTGCTGTTCTTCGTGCTGCCGTTCATTGCCATGGGGTTTTCCAGCCTGACGGCGCATGAGGGCGGCGGCTTCACGCTGTCCAACTACAGCCAGTTCTTCACCAACCCTTCCTACTGGCAGGCGATGGTGAACTCGCTTGAGGTGACCGCGATCGTCACCGTGGTCTCGGTGCTGCTCGCCTATCCCTTCGCCTGGATCCTCGCCGAACAGGTGCCGGAGCGCTGGCAGCGGCTGGCGCTGATGCTGGCGGTGCTGCCGTTCTGGACCTCCTATGTCGTGCGCTCCTATTCCTGGCTGCTGGTGCTGGCGCAGAACGGCGTCGTAAACCGGGCGCTGACCGGCTCCGGCCTCATCAGCGAGCCTGTGCATCTCGCCAACACGCGTTTCGCCACCATCACCGGCTTCGTGCACTTCTTCGTCATGTTGTTGACGCTGACGATCTTCGCCAATCTCAAGCAGCTCAGCCCGAGCTACCGCAAGGCGGCCGCCGATCTCGGCGCCGGGCCGGTGCGAACCTTCCTGCATGTCGTGCTGCCGCTGACCTTGCCCGGCATCATGGTCGGCGCCTTCCTCACTTTCGTGCTGTGCATCGGCGACTACATCACGCCGCAGATCCTGGGCGGCAACAACGAGCTGCTGATGCCGCAGCTGGTGATGATGCAGATCGGCCGGCGCGGCGACTTTCCGCTGGCCTCGGCGCTGTCGATCATCCTGATGGCGGTGGTCACCATCGCCTATCTCGCCTGCGCCCGCTGGCTGAAGATCGAGCGGGCCTGAGATGCGCAGGATTGTCCGCATCGCCTCCTGGCTCTACGCGCTTGCCGTCTACGGCTTCATCTTCCTGCCCGTGATCGTGCTGGTGCTGTTTTCGCTGCAGGCGACGTCGTTCCCGATCCCGCCCTTCACCGGCCCGTCGCTGCGCTGGTACGACGCAGTGCTCTCGGACCCACGGCTGACTTCGGCGTTGGTCAATTCGCTGCTGGTCGCGTCCATCTCGTCGCTCGCCGCCGTGACGCTCGGCTTCCTTTCCGCCTGGGGCTTTGCCCGCTTCGTCCTGCCCGGCTCCGGCCTGCTGCGCGGGCTGATCACCCTGCCGCTGACGGTCAGCTATCTCATCATCGGCATGGGGCTGCTGGTGCTGTTCAACTGGGCCGGCGTACCGAAATCCTTGCTTGCCGCCGGCATCGGCCATGTCGTGATCAATCTGCCGCTGTGCTTTGCCATCATCTACAGCCAGATGGGCGACCACCAGATCAACATCGAGCGCGCCGCGCGCGACCTCGGCGCGCCGGAATGGAAGGTGCTGCTGTTGATCACCGTGCCGGTCATGGCGCCGGCCATCTTCGCCGGCTTCTTCCTGTCGATGACCTTCTCCTGGGACGAATTCGTGATCTCCTTCCTGCTCACCCGCTTCGACACCACGCTGCCGGTCGAGATCTGGAACCTGCTGCGTTCCGGCCTCAATCCCAAGACCAATGCGGTCGGCTCGCTGGTCTTCGCCGTCTCCATCGTGCTGGTGGTGTTTTTTGAACTGACATTGCTTCGGAGAAAGCCGGCATGAGCGCGCCCCTCGTCGACATCAGCAGTGTCTCGCATCGCTTCGGCCAGCACACCGTGCTGAAGGATGTCTCGCTGCAGATCGAGCCCGGCAGCTACACGATCCTGCTCGGGCCGTCCGGCTCCGGCAAGACGACGCTCTTGTCCATTCTGGGCGGCTTCGTCACGCCCAGCGAAGGCAAGGTGTTCATCCGTGGCCAGGACTGCACGTCGGTGCCGCCGGCCAAGCGCCCAACGACGACGGTGTTCCAGGACTATGCGCTGTTTCCGCATATGAGCGTCGGCAGCAATGTCGGCTTCGGCCTGCGCATGCAGGGCGTCGACGGCGCGACACGCGCCGCAAAGGCGCGCGAGGCGCTGGCGCTGGTCGGTCTCGCCTCTGCCTTCGACAAGAAGCCGCATCAGCTCTCCGGCGGCCAACGGCAGCGCGTGGCGCTGGCGCGCGCGCTGGTGATCGAGCCGGCGGTGCTTTTGCTCGACGAGCCGCTCGGCGCCCTCGACCTCAAACTTCGCCGGCAGATGCAGGATGAATTGAAGGCGATCCAGAAGCGCGTCGGCACCGCCTTTATCCATGTCACGCACGACCAGGAAGAGGCGATGGCGCTGGCCGACCATTGCGTGGTGATGAATGACGGGCGCATCGAGGACGAAGGTCCGCCAGAGCGCGTCTACGCACGGCCGGCGACGCGTTTTTCGGCGACCTTCATGGGCGAAAGCACGATCCTCGCCGGCACGGTCACGGAGGCGAAGGATAGGACAAGCACCGTCGCGACGCCGGTCGGGCCGGTCTCGCTGCCCGGCGCCTTGCCGGTCGGCTTTGCCGTTGCGCTGGCCATACGCCCGGAGCATCTTGTCCTCGGCGAGGCGCGCGGCGGTGTCAGGCTTGGCACGGCCGAGGTGAGCGACGTGGTCTTCCAGGGCAGCTTCAAGCGGGTGCTCGCCGTTTCCGTCGAGGACCCTTCGCTCCACTTCATCGCCAAATTGCCCGCGACGGCGACCGTCCAGCCGGGCGACAGGGTCGCGATTTCCTGCGATACCGACCAGATCATCCTGCTGACGGACTGAACTTTCTGACGGATTGAAACATGGCAACGCTTGCGGTCATCGAGGCACCAGACTGGTACGAGACCATCCGCATGAGCGATGGCGTGACCTTGATCCACGAGCCTTGGATAAAACCGTTCTTCCGCTGCAATATGTGGCATGTGCGCGGCCGCGATCGTGACCTTCTGTTCGACACCGGGCTTGGCCATTTCAGCCTCAGGCGTCACGTGCCGTTGGTCAGCGAGCGCAAGCTGATTTGCGTCGCCAGCCACACGCATTTCGATCATATAGGCTGCCACCACGAATTTCCCGAGCGCTGCGTGCACGCCGCCGAGGCCGGGATCCTCGCCGATCCGCGTAACGAGTGGACGGCAGCCGGCACCTATGCGACCGACGAAATGTTCGATTGCCAGCCGCAAGGCTGGAACACGGCGCGCTACCGTATTCCGCCCGCACCGGCAGGCCGTTTGCTCAAGCATGGGGACGTCGTCGATCTCGGCGATCGTGCCTTCGAGGTGATCCACACGCCCGGCCATTCGCCCGGCGGCATCGCGCTCTATGAAAACAGGACGGGCATCCTGTTATCAGGCGACATCATCTATGACGGCCCGCTGATCGACGACGTCTACCACTCGGACATATCAGACTACATGGCGACACTGCTGCGCCTGCGCGACCTCGATGTCTCGGTCGTGCATGGCGGCCATTTCCCGAGTTTCGGCAAGGTGCGCTACCGCCAGCTCGTCGACGAGTATCTGGAACAAAAGCGGCGAGCCGGCTGCCATCTGCGGCAGCCCTGAAAGCGGTCAGAGCGGTTCACCGTTTCACGAAAACGGCGAACCACTCCAACTCCTTGCTTGGCGCAATTCCGGACGGAAAACCGTTTCACACTTTTCCTGGAATTGCTCTAGCGCATCAATTCGAAATGCCGCGGAAACGCTTGATGCAGCAGGAGCAGCATGGTCTTGCGCAGCACGTTGGTGTCGCGGCTGGACGGATTGAGATGATCCCAATACCAGGCGCCGTGGACCAGATAATTCAGGCTCTCCGATAGGGTGTCTATGTCGACGCCGGTATAACCGCCGCTGCGCGAAATCTCGATCAGCAGCTCGCGCGCTTCGGCGGTGTAGGCAAGATCGCTCGGCAGGCCGATCTCATTGTAGATCTGCATGCTCTTGCGGTCGCTGGAGAACACGACAAAGACCGAAACCCATTTCGGGTGCTGGCGGGCGAAACGTTGCGCGCAATCGACCGCGCCCAGGGCCCGCTCAACCGGCGACAGGCCGGGCGCTCGCACCAGCGTCACCCACAGCTCATCATATCGATCGCTGAGATACTGCAGGACGGCGCGAAACAGGTTCTCCTTGCTGCGGAAATGGAAGACGACCAGGGCATTGGACGAGCCGACATGTTCGGCGATGCGCTGCATGGTGACGCTTGCCAGCCCCTCCTCCGCGATGAGCTCGATGGTGGCGTCGATGATCCGCTGCACGCTGGCTTCGCCGCGTTCGCGCCGACGGTCCTTGGGCGGCGCGGCATCGTTTGCGGCACGTCCATTCTTCGCCGTTGCGCCTTTGCGTTTTGCCGCCGCAGCTTTTTGTTGCGCCATCTTCGTCCAGCTCCTTTCGGACCTTCTGCCGGCGATCACCGACGCCGCCGCCACGGATCCGTCTATTCGAGGTGTCCGGCGTCGGCTCACCACAACCGAAACCGCAGATCAACCACGATCGCGGCAAGGGCCGCATCGCCCTGTTATAGCGACGGGCGCGTTTCGGCGTTTGTGTACCACTGCCCCTTGGCCGTCTCATAGGCCATGGCCGCCCGGAAGACATCGGCATCGCAATAGGTGCGGCCGACGATCTGGATGCCTGTCGGCACGCCGCTTGCCGCCCGGCCCGACGGCACGGATAGAACCGGACAGCGGCTCATCATGTTGAACGGCGTCGTCATCACCCAGCCAAGCGACGGGTTCACCTGCTTGCCGTTGATCTCGACCGTGCCCGTTGTCTGATCGAACTCCGCCGGCACGGCGGGAAGCGCGTTGGTCGGGCATATCAGCACATCGTAGGTCTCCAGCAGCGGCCCCAGAGTCTGGTACATCCTGGCCGCCACTTCCAGTGTTCCGACAAAGTCCGTCGCCTTCGACCTTTGCCCGTCCTCGGCGAACTGCCTGGCATAGCTCGTCATGTCCTTGCCGTGCTCCTTGAGCAGTTGCGACAGCGAGGCGCCGAACAGATGTTCGAGATAGGCCATGCCCGCCTTGAGCACGTCGTCGCCCCAGCCCAGATCGACTTCCTCGACCGTGGCGCCAAGCGAGCGAAACACATCGCAGGCGGCAAGCGTGTTCTTGCGCACATCGGGGTCCACTTCGAAAGAACCGAGGTCCATCGAGAAAGCAATCTTCCAGCCCTTGATCGGCTTGTAGTCGCTGGGCAGGCGCAGTTTGGGGCGGAGCGTGGCGATGTCGAGCGGGCTCGGTCCGGCCATCACGTTCTGCAGCAGGATCGCATCCCCGACGTTTCGCGCCAAAGGTCCGGTGTGGCAGTAGAAATCGAGGTTGAACGGCGGCTCGTCCGGATTGCGCCCGTAAGGCGGCTTGAAGCCGACAAGACCGCAGGCCGACGCGGGAATTCGGATCGACCCGGCAATGTCCGAGCCGGTGGCGATCGACGACGTGCCGGACGCCAGCGTCGCCGCGGCACCGCCGGACGAACCGCCGGGCGTGAAATCCGGGTTCCACGGATTGCGCGTCACGCCCCAGCGTTTCGACCAGGTGTAGCCGGCGCAGCTGAATTCAGGCGTCGCCGTGCGGGCATGGACAATGCCTCCGGCCTTGATGATGCGCTCGTTCATCGTCGACGTATGGCCACCGATGGCATCCCGGGACAGCAGCGAGCCGTGCGAGGTCCGCTTGTCCTTGATGTAGCTCTCGTCCTTGATGCCGATCGGCAGCCCCTCGAGCGCCCCGGTACGGGCCCCCCTGGCGTATTTCGCCTCGGCTTTCCTGGCCAGATCCATCGCCTCGTCGAAATGCGTGAAGGTGAGGCAGTTGATCGTCGGCTTGGTGGCTTCGGCGCGGCGGATGGTGGCCTGCATCAGTTCGACGGGCGAAAGCTTCTTTGCCTTGAACAGCCGCAGCGCCTCGCTGGCCGGCATGTAGCAAAGGTCGAGATCGGTCATGGGAAGTCTCCTGCGATCTGCGCATCGCGTTGCATGGACGGAGATGACCGCGCCGCGTGCTGCGGCGCGGGAAAGCCTGGTCAGGTCATTTCTGCAGATCGGTCCAGATCTTCGTGTAGAGCGCCTGCACGTCGGGCGGGCATGCCTGCATGAACTGGCCCTTGGCGGCGAAATCGGCGGGAATGTTGACTTCCGGCGCGGTCTTCATGTCGTCGGGCATGAAGGCTTCCGAGCCCTTGATGCCGTTCGAATAACGCGCAAAGGCTGAGATCAGCGCCGCATTCTGCGGATCCATGATGAAATTCTGGAACAGCTTGGCGTTGTCGACGTTTTTGGCGTCCTTGAGGACAGCGACATTGTCCATCCAGATCGGATAGCCTTCCTTGGGATAGCCATAGACGATCTTGTCGTTCTCAAGCCGCTCGCGCAGCGATATGCCGTTCCAGTTGACGCCCGCGGCGATGTCGCCCCTGCCCAGGCCATCGACGGCCGCATAGTCGAGCGAAAGCCATTTCGCCTTGGCCTCCACCAGCTTGTCATGCACTTTCTTCAGCATTTGCATGTCGCTGCTGCAATATTTGCCACCCTCGTAAGCGATGGCGAGGAACATGATGTCACCCATTTCGGGTACGACATTGATCTTGCCGACGAGTTGGGGGGGTGGGTCGAGGAAGATCGCCGATGTGTTGGGGTCGCCGGCATAAACCGACTTGTTCAACGAAATGCCGGTCGTGCCCCACTGCCATGGAACGGTATATTTGCGGCCTGGATCGAATGGAACATCGACCCACCTGGGATCGACGTTCTTGAAGTTCTCCATCTTGTTGGGATCGGTCTCCAAGAGCAGACCTTCGCTGATCCAGACCGGCACGACGCTCGCCGAGGGCACGACGATGTCATAGCCGGAGGCGCCCTGCCGGACCTTGGCCAGGGCGGTATCGTTGGAATCATAGTCGGTGACGGTGACCTTGACCTTGTAGGTCTCCTCGAACTTCTTGATCAGCTCGGGACTGGTGTAGTTGCCCCAATTGTAGATGTTGAGTTCGCCCTCGGCATGGGCAACGCCCGTGACAGTCAGCAGCGACAGGCCGATGGCCGTCGCGGTCAGTTTCCAGTTCATGCTGTATGCTCCCATTGTTGGGACCGGCGGCGTTACGGCCTCAGGTCCGTTTCCTGCTGACGAAAAGATGGCCGCGACAATGCCGATCGACGGCACGAGAACGGCCGTCGGCATCGCATTTGCGGCATGCGGCGCACCGGCAACGGCAAGCCGCATCGCAGTCGAGATATTCCCCTCTTCACGGTGGCCATTCACCGGCTGGCGCCGGCTGTCCAACTCAATTCGCGACCTCAGGAGTAACTATGACTAAACATGCAGTCAATATCTTTATGCGGATACGGCCATGGCTCGCCGATCGATGCGCCCGATGCGGTGGTGACCAAGTGGGCAGCCAGGAAAGAGCTTTGGCCGCGACGTCGGGCGCGTCAGGCCGTTGGGGCCGCAACGGTTCCGGCCGCAATTCGCTGACGGAACCAATCGAAGGTGCGCCCGATGCCTTCCTGATAGCCCGTCCTGGCTTCCCAGCCAGGAAGGACATGCCTCGCCGACGTCAGGTCCGGACGCCGATTTGTCGGATCCTGGGGAGCCGGAGGGTGGTGCTCGATGCGGCTGCCGGGGACAAGCGACCTGACGAATTCCGCGATGCGCAGGACGGAAACCTCGTGATCGTTGCCGATGTTCAGAGGGCCGCGATGCGAGATGCCGTCGCGCCAGAAGTAACGTTCCAGCCCCTCGACGATGTCGTCGACATAACCCCAACTGCGCGATTGGGACCCGTCGCCATAGACCGTCAGCACCCCGGTTGTCAGAGCCTGGATGGCAAAGTTCGAAACGGCGCGTCCGTCGTCGATGCGGGTTCGCGGCCCATATGTGTTGAAAATCCTGACGACGCGAATGTCGAGCCCGACAACCCGCTGCTGTTCGAACAGCAATGCCTCGGTGCAGCGTTTGCTTTCATCATAAGAGGCCCTGGGACCGGTGCAGTCCACCGATCCCCTGTAACTCTCGGGTTGGGGTGAAACCAGGGGGTCGCCATAGACTTCCGAGGTCGAGGCGAAGCAGAAACGGCCGCCGGGCTTGAGCAGCGTCAGAAGATTGAGCGCGCCGCCGATGTTGGCCTTGATCGTGCGTACCGGCTCGCGCATGTACCAAAGCGGCGAAGCCGGCGACGCGAGATGAATGATCTCATCGAAGCGTTGAAGGGATGAAAAGCTTTCGGCATCGGCAATCTGCAGATCGAAACGCGGATCGGCGATATGTGCGACGTTGTCTCGCGTCCCGGTCCAAAGATTGTCGACGACGATCAGCTTTTCCAGATCGCTTCGCCGCAACAGACGGTCGACCAGATGTGAGCCGAGGAAGCCGCAGCCACCAGAAATCAACACGCTGCGCGACATGGCCCCCCTGCTCCAGACACCCGGCCAGTCAACGAGCCGCAGGGCTTGTTTCCCAACAACGGCGGATACGAGGCTACCCAAAAACCTTTCCGCCAATCGGTGCACCCATCTACACCGCCAAGCGCCGCGAGTGCAAACAGCAAGCTTTCACGAGTGGAACGTGCGGCAGCCGACCGGCCTCTGCTTTTAAGGAGAGAAACTGCCGCGCGATGTCACGCACCGAAGCGGCCGCCAATGCCGCCGGTCATCCGAAAGGATGATCAGGTTACAGCGCTACAGCGCCCTTTGCGGGCATGGCGCTCCGGCTGCGTCACCACAGCGCGACGCCGTGGGCTGCGGTCGGAAGCTCGTCTCTTCGGACTGGCGCACCAGTTCGGCAAAGAGCAGCGCGAAGCTTCCCAGCATCAGAAAGACAATGATCAGGCGTGTTACCGGCAATATGTCGGCCTCGACTGGCTAGCCCCCACGCCACCCATCCACTGCCGGCTAACATGACCGATCCGGCTTTACGAGACTTTAAGGCCGGTCTTAACCATCACATTCGCGTAGCCTTTGACATGATACGCGAACGCATGTCCGCATCCGCCGTCCCGCGGTCGCCTCGCCATCCCGGAATGGCGTTGCCATCCGGGATGGCGGCTCCCTTTGCAGACCTACCCCGCCCATGCTACCCCGAAATCGGCGGCCCTGCCGCTGCCATCCGGTCGTCATCGGGGAGCCATGAGCAAAGCCGCCAGCCACATCGCCTTCGTCTCGTCCGACACCGCTGACGCCAAGACGGCGCTGGAAAGCCTGTCGGCGCGCTATGGCCAGTCTTCCGTCGAGGAGGCCGAGATCGTCGTTGCCCTTGGGGGTGACGGCTTCCTGCTGCAGACCCTGCGCGACACGATGGGGACCGGCAAGAAGGTCTACGGCATGAACCGTGGCACCATCGGCTTCCTGATGAACGAGTATCGTTCCGGTGGCCTGACCGAGCGTCTCGAAGCCGCCGTCGCCGAAACCATCCGCCCGCTGGAGATGCTGGCCGTGACCTCGGAAGGCGAAACGATTTCGGCACTGGCTATCAACGAGGTGGCGCTGTGGCGTCAATCGTACCAGACGGCCAAGATCCGCATCACCGTCGACGAACAGGTCCGGCTTGAGGAACTGAACTGCGACGGCGTCATGATCGCAACCCCGGCCGGGTCCACCGCCTACAATCTTTCGGCGCACGGGCCGATCCTGCCGCTCGACGCGCCGCTGCTGGCGCTGACCCCGGTCAGCCCGTTTCGCCCGCGCCGCTGGCGCGGCGCGCTGCTCTCCAACAAAGCGACGGTGCGCTTCGACATCCGCGAGCCGGAAAAGCGGCCGGTGAACGCCGCCGCCGACCATACCGAGGTCAAGGCGGTGACCTCGGTGACGGTGCGAGAATCACCAACGGCGACAGCAACGTTGCTGTTCGATCCCAATCATTCCTGGAACGAGCGTATTCTCGCCGAACAGTTCCGCTATTGAGCCGGCGCTGCGACCGACAGGTCGATTAAGCATCCCGATTAAGGTTACAACTTCACAATCGTGCCATTGCTGCCCGTTTCTGTTGACAAATCGAGGGCTTGCTCCTAATTGCAATACCGATCTTGCAGGCGCGTGGCGCTTGCCGCGACGCCATTAGACGCCGTTGCGCTTCCCCGAACCAGCCAAAGACAACAACACTTGTCCTCAGACACCACGACCGCTCAAGAAGCGTTGACCTTCGCAGACCTCGGCCTGTCGCCGAAGGTCCTTTCCGCAGTCACCGACGCCGGCTACACCCAGCCGACGCCGATCCAGGCTGGTGCGATCCCGCACGCCTTGCTCGGCAAGGATATTTTGGGCATCGCCCAGACCGGCACTGGCAAGACGGCTTCCTTCGTGCTGCCGATGCTGACCCGCCTCGAAAACGGCCGGGCCCGCGCCCGTATGCCGCGCACGCTGATCCTGGAACCGACGCGCGAACTCGCCGCGCAGGTCGAAGAGAATTTCATCCGATATGGCAAGAACCACAAGCTCAACATCGCGCTCCTGATCGGCGGTGTCTCATTCGACGAACAGAACAAGAAGCTGGAGCGCGGCGTCGACGTGCTGATCGCGACGCCCGGCCGCCTGCTCGATCACCGCGAGCGCGGCAAGCTGTTGCTCAATGGCGTCGAGATCCTCGTCATCGACGAAGCCGACCGCATGCTCGACATGGGCTTCATTCCCGACATCGAGCGCATCTGCGAGATGATCCCGTTCACCAGGCAGACGCTGTTCTTCTCGGCGACGATGCCGCCGGAAATCACCAAGCTGACCGAGAAATTCCTGCATGCGCCGGTGCGCGTCGAGGTCTCGAAGGCCGCGTCCGCCGCCACCAACATCACCCAACGGCTGGTCAAATCAGGCTCCAAGCCGTGGGACAAGCGCGAGACGCTGCGCAACCTGATCAAGGCCGAAGATGCCGAACTGAAGAACGCCATCATCTTCTGCAACCGCAAGATCGAAGTGTCGGAACTGTTCCGCTCGCTGCTGAAGTATGATTTCGACGCCGGTGCGCTGCATGGCGACATGGACCAGCGCGCGCGCATGCAGATGCTGGCCAATTTCCGCGACGGCAAGCTGCGCTACCTCGTCGCTTCCGACGTCGCCGCGCGCGGCTTGGACATCCCCGACGTCAGCCATGTCTTCAACTATGACGTGCCGATCCATGCCGAGGATTATGTCCACCGTATCGGCCGTACCGGCCGCGCCGGACGCTCCGGAAAATCCTTCACCATCGCGACCAAGTCGGACACCAAATACATCGACGCCATCGAGCGGCTGATCGGCAATAAGATCGAATGGCATGATGGCGACTTGTCGACGGTGGTTGCCAGCGAAGGCGGCGAGGACGATGCTCCGCGCCGTGGCAAGGGCGCACCGCGCCGCGCCGGCCGCAAGGACGACGACCGCAGCAGGGAAAAGGGCGGCGAGCGCAAACCGCGCGAACGCCACGCCAAGCGCAGCGAAGACACGGCACCGGAAACAATCCGCGAGGACCAGCCGGTGGCCGAGGTCGCAGCGGCAGCCGCCGACGTCGGCGAACGGCGCTCGCGCAAGGAAGCGATCCGTTCGGAAAACACCGAGCGCAAATCGTCCGATCGCAACGAACAGCGCGCACCGGAACGCGGCGATACCCGGCCGCAGCGAGACAACAGCCGCCCTGCCCGCCAACGTCACCAGGAAGACAACGATTCCACCGTTGGCTTCGGCGATGACATGCCGGCCTTCATGCGGATCGTCGCCAAGGTCTGATCCCGACCGCTTCGAAGGCAAGCCAGCCATCCGGCTTGCCTTCTCGGTAGAGCTCCAGCCTGGTTCGCCCGTTACATCGGCCCAGGCATCATCTTGGTCGGTTTTTCCAGCATCGGAAACTCGGCCTTCGAGCATTTCACGTTCGGGTTCGTCGGACTGAACATGCCGTTCGGATTGTCCCCGAGCCAGGCATGAAGGTCATAGTGGACGAACTCCTTCGGGATGAGAGGGTAGTGCCCCTCCATCGGCCCCATGAAGGTTTGGCCAAACAGCTTCGGAGGCTCCTTTATGTCCGGCGTCAGAGGCACCAGCCATTCCGCGCCCACCAGCCGCAAACCCTTCTTGGTCGGTTCATAGATCAGCACGTTGGGGTGCATCGGGTCGAGCTTCTGGCCGACACTCGGGACATTGACGAAGTGAATACCCATGGCGCCCTTCGGGTAATCCATCGCGCCCGCTATCTTTTCTCCGCTGTAGTAGACGCAGCCGACCGTCGACAGATAGAGGTCGCGGACGGCAGCGGTGTAATCCTCATATTTGGCGAGCGACTTTTTCAAGGCTTCAATGTCGGCCTTGTTGGCGTCCTCGGCCCGAGCCGAAGCAACGTTCAGCCACGCGCCCACCAAACCTGTTAAAACGAGGACGCCACAGCGCCCAAGGCTGGCTGTTCTTGTCATGCATTCCTCCCAGATTTCTGATCTGGCCGTGCAAGACCGAGGCGGAAAAATGCTGATTGCGCGGCCGGTTACACCGCCTCATCCCCGCTGGACTGCCATGATGCTATTCCTTTCCATGGCCGCCGGAAAGCTATATTTTAGCAATAACTAAATCTATACCGTACCCATCCAGAGCGCCGATGTCAGCTCAAACAAAAACGGCCCCGCATGAGGGCCGTTTCGCATCCGCTTGCCGGACGGATCAGGTGAGCGGCGACAGCTGGATCTCGACGCGGCGGTTCTGGGCCCGACCTTCGGCTGTGGCATTGGATGCGACCGGACGTGTCTTGCCGAAGCCTGTGACGGCGAAGCGCCGCTGATCCACGCCCTGACCGGACAGATAGTTCGCCACCGCCAAAGCACGACGCTGCGACAAATCGAAATTGTGCTGGTCGCCACCGGTCGAATCGGTGTGGCCGAACACGTCGACCGTGGTCTGCTTGAACTTCTTCAGCACCAGCGCGACGGAGTTCAGGACCTGATAGAAGCCGGGCTTCACCGCATCCTGATCCGAGTTGAAAGTGATGTCGGACGGCATGTTGAGGATGATCTGGTCGCCGCTGCGGGTGACGCTGACACCGGTGCCCTCGAGCTGCCGGCGCAGTTCGGCCTCGTTCTGGTCCATCGTGGCGCCGATGGCGCCGCCGGCCAGCGCGCCGATGCCGGCGCCGATCAGTGCGTTGCGGCGGTCGTTGCCACCGGCAAGCAGGCCAAGGCTGGCACCCGCCAGGGCGCCAAGGCCGGCACCGGCTGCCGTGTTGGAAATCTTCTGGTCGCCTGTATACGGATCGGTGGTGGTGCAGGCGCTCACGAGCACAGCCGTCGCCACGACGACGAGCACAGTCTTTTTCATAGGATGGTCCCTCTCCAAGTCACGCCTTGCGGTGGCGCCAAATCAGCCCTTCCCGCGACTTGTACCATGAATTGCGGCGAAAAGCGGAACGGCAAAAGCGCCGTTCACGGCTTTTCCCGAGGGACCAATACCCGGTGGTGGCGCCGCATCGCCGTGCCGGAATGGTTTGGATAAGCTACCAGAGGTTCTTGCCGTCTATGACAACCACTTCGACCTTGTCGAGATCGAAATTATCGAACAGCCGCGAGTTGACGCTGATCTTGGGATTGTCGAAATCCGGCTCGCCTGTCGACCAGTCCGGCGTTTCGGTAAAGGTGCCGCAGCCGCAGGTGGCGCAAAAACCGTGCTTTACGGTCTTCAACCCCCAACGATAGAAAGAGACGTTCTCCATCGGGCTGGTGAGCTTGAATTGCGAAGGCACGTAATAGGCCCAGAGCGAGCCGCGTTTCGAGCAGAAAGAACAGGTGCATTGCGTCACCGTCTGCGGTGCTTGCGAAACCTCGAACGTCGTCGCCTTGCAATGACAGCTTGCCTTGATGGTCATCAACGAACTCCTCCTGTCGCCGCCACCCTGTGCGGCAAAGGCAGCATAAAGAGGTGCTCCTGACAACTGTCTGTCAGCAAGCATCACCCGGCGCTACCGCGACAGGCGCGTCTCAGCAAGCCCGTCCCGTCACACGCGCTCAGGCGGACTTCGGAATGCGTTCCTATCGTCAATACGAGCGCGGCGGCACGAACAGGCAGATTGTCCTGCCGGCGTCGAGGCCCCCCTGGTGCGCGCACCAATGGAACTCGCCGTCCGGGCTGTCCTTGACACGCTTGTCGGTCATTGGAACGACCTCACCCGTTCCGGCGATGACATAGCCCTCGGGTTTCTCCAGCACTTCGCCCGTATGGGTCGTGCGACAATCATAATTGGCGCAGCATGCGAACGGATAACTCCAGCCTTGTGGCTTTGCCGCCGTGGGCGTGGCGTCATGCGCGAAGGCAGGTGCCGTCAGCATTGCCATCGCGCCGATCGCGAACAGGGAAAACAAAAGTCGGCCAGCCGGTTGAACGGCATTGGCCGATCTGAGTGTGGCAGCAGACATGGAAACGTTCCTTTCAAACGAGCATCAAGCGTTTCGCTTGCCCGTTCCCGGAACGTATCTTCCCAGTGGCCGGATCGTCGGGTCGCAGATATGCCGCGTCCGGCCATAAATGCTTTTTCTCTCCCAGCCCTTGGATGCTGGGCTGATTCCTTGGTCGGCGCAAGAACATGCATTCCCGACATCGTTCTACAGACGTCAGGCATCCGCTACCGCCGACGAGATGAGGCCAAGGTCAATTCCCGGCAAACGGGCGTCGAATAAACGGGATTGGCCCGCTGTGGTTCCAGCCTATTGCTGGTCGGAGCCGGCAATCACGTGCTCTTGATACTGCGGCAGGTCATCGGTGATGGTGAACCAGCCCGCCTTCGAACCGACGAAGATGTGCTCGGTTGGACGAATGGATGGGTCGTCGACGAGCGTTCCCATGGCGACATGGACGTAGGCGCCGTCGCGCACGAGCGAATAAAGCAAGGAGCCGCACCGGCAGCAATGCGCGTTGTGGCCGCTTTGGTCGCCGAAGATCAGGAGTTTGTCCTCGCCTTCGGTGAGGACAAACTTTTCACGCTCGATACCGGCGAAAGGCTTGAATGCCGAACCGGTGGTGCGCCGGCAGTCCGAACAATGGCAATTCGCGGCATAGAGGAATTCGTCGGCCACCTCGTAGTGAACCGCGCCGCAAAAGCATTTTCCGGTGAGCTTGCTCGGCACTCTCTCCTCCATTGCTGTGGTGCGCAGGGGTATGTTCAGATGAGGCCAGGCCAGCCTCACCTGAATATGGGCATATCCTAGTCCAGGTCCGCCACGGCTTCGCCGGCACCGCCTTCGATGCGCTGCGACAACGAGGCTTCCATGAAATCGTCGAGGTCGCCATCGAGCACGCTCGACGGGCTGGTGCTCTCGACGCCGGTGCGGAGATCCTTCACCAACTGATAGGGCTGCAGCACATAGGAGCGGATCTGGTGGCCCCAGCCGATATCGCTCTTCGATGCTTCGGTGGCGTTTGCAACCGCCTCGCGCTTCTTCAGCTCTTCCTCGTAAAGGCGCGAGCGCAGCATCTCCCAGGCCTTGGCCTTGTTCTTGTGCTGCGAACGTTCGGCCTGGCAGGCGACGGCGATGCCGGTGGCCAGATGCGTGATGCGCACCGCCGAATCGGTGGTGTTGACGTGCTGGCCGCCCGAGCCGGACGAGCGATAAGTATCGATGCGGACGTCGGATTCGGAGACGTCGATCTCGATCGTGTCGTCGATGACCGGATAGACCCAGACGCTGGCGAAGGACGTATGCCGGCGCGCATTGCTGTCATAGGGCGAAATACGCACCAGGCGATGAACGCCCGATTCCGTCTTCATCCAGCCATAGGCGTTGTGGCCTTTGATCATCAACGTGGCGGACTTGATGCCGGCCTCTTCGCCGTCATGCATTTCCAGCACTTCGACTTTGAAACGGCGCCGCTCGGCCCAGCGCGTGTACATGCGCAGCAGCATCGAGGCCCAGTCCTGGCTTTCGGTGCCGCCGGCACCGGCATGGATTTCGAGATAGGTGTCGTTGGAGTCTGCTTCACCCGACAGCAGCGTCTCGACCTGGCGGGCCTTCGCTTCGCCTTGCATCGAGCGGATCGCGGCTTCCGCCTCGGCGATCACGCCCTCATCGCGCTCTTCCTCGCCGAGTTCGATCAGGCCGATATTGTCTTCCAGCGCCTGCGTCAGACCTTTCACCGAGGCGATGCCTTCTTCGAGGCTCTGGCGTTCGCGCATCAGCTTCTGCGCTTCCAGCGGCTCGTTCCAGAGGCTGGCGTCCTCGGCGCGCACATTGAGGTATTCAAGCCGCTTTATGGCTTGATCCCAGTCAAAGATGCCTCCTCAGCAGGGTTATCGCCTGCCTGATCTCGTCGACAATATTCTGCGTTTCCGCGCGCATGGCTGGCTGTTCTGTCCTGTTTGCTGAAATCGGTCGGCGCGATACATAGGCACGCCGCCGCCGGCTGTAAAGCAAAATGGGCCGGCCCAAGGCCAGCCCATCCGCCCCTGAAAATCGTCAGTAGAGGCCGCCGCCGCCGGACTGGATAGCTTGATTGGCTTGCGGCGACAGTGCGCCACCGGTGGCATTGGAACCATCGGCGCCCATGCCGATCACCCAATAGCTGTCGGCGGGACCGGTGCCCGGCTTGAAGGCTTCGATGATGGTGCCGGGATCGCCCGATGCGGCACGCATGCCGGTCTTGCGATTGATGGCGACCAGGTTCATGCCTTCGGGCACCTTGAAGTCGACATTGGGCGTGCCGTCCAGCGCCACTCGCATGAAGTCCTTGAAGATCGGGGCTGCGAGGCCGCCACCGGTGGCGCCATGGCCGAGGCCGCGCGGCGTGTCATAGCCCATGTAGAGGCCGACGACGAGGTTGGGCGTGTAACCGATGAACCAGGCGTCCTTTTCATCGTTGGTCGTTCCGGTCTTGCCGGCGATGTGACGGCCGAGTTCGCCGATGGTGGCGCCGGTGCCGCGCTGCACGACCCCTTCCATCATCGAGGTGATCTGGTAGGCGGTCATCGGGTCGAGCACCTGCTCGGAATTGTCGACCAGCTCCGGCTCCGGCTGGTTCTGCCATTCCTGCGCATTGCAACCCTGGCAGCCACGTTCGTCCTGCTTGAACACCGTCTTGCCGTAGCGGTCCTGGATGCGGTCGATGAGCGACGGTTTGATCGACTTGCCGCCATTGGCCATGATCGAATAGGCCGACACCATGCGCATCACGGTAGTTTCGCCGGAACCCAGCGCCATTGGCAGATACGGTGCCAGATGGTCGTAGACACCGAAGCGCTCGGCATATTCGACCACCAGCTTCATACCCATGTCATTGGCAAGCCGCACCGTCATCAGGTTGCGCGACTTCTCGATGCCGGAGCGCAGGGTCGCCGGACCGGCGACGGTGCCGTCATAGTTCTTCGGCGTCCAGCTCGTGTTGCCGCTCTGGATCGTGATCGGCCCGTCCATGATGACCGAGGCCGGCGTATAGCCATTGTCGAGCGCTGCCGAATAGACGATCGGCTTGAACGAGGAGCCCGGCTGGCGCATGGCTTGCGTGGCGCGGTTGAATTCGGACTGCGCATAGGAGAAGCCGCCGACCATGGCCAGCACGCGGCCGGTGTGCGGGTCCATGGCGATCAGGCCGCCTTCCACTTCGGGCACCTGGCGCAGGCTGTAGGTGCCCTCGGCACCATCGTTTTTCTGCACGAAGATGACGTCGCCCGGCTTCAGCACCTCCGCCGGCGACTTGGCCTTGACGGTCTTGCCGGCGACCACATGGCGCATGGCAAAACCCATGTCCTCCTTGCTGATGGTGCCTTCGACGCGCTCCTTGACGATCTCGCCCGACGCCTGCCGTGCGGGCTGCAGGCCGATCGACAGGCCGGTCGCCGAACTGTCGAGCACGACGGCGAGCGACCATTCGGGAACATCCTCCAGTCCCTTGACGGCGCCAAGCGGCACGCCCCAGTCGCCCGAGACATCGATCGATGTCACCGGCCCGCGATAGCCGCGCAGCGTGTCGTATTTCATCAACCCGTTCTGCATCGATTTGCGGGCAATGAGCTGGATCTTCGGATCGAGCGTGGTGCGGACGGAGAGGCCGCCTTCGTAGAGCGCATTCTCGCCGTAGCGGGCGATGATCTGGCGGCGCACCTCTTCGGTGAAGTACTCGCCGGCGAACAGATAGGTGCCGCTGCGCCGCGGCGTCACGCCCAGCGGCTCGGCCTTGGCCTTGTTGCCTTCCTCACGCGTGACATAGCCGTTCTCGACCATCTGATCGATGACCCAGTTGCGGCGCTCGATCGCGCGATCGGCATGCTTGAAAGGGTGATAGTTGTTCGGCCCTTTGGGCAGGGAGGCCAGGTAGGCGGCCTCGGCCACGGACAGTTCGTTGACCGACTTGTCGAAATAGGTCAGCGCCGCACCGGCGACGCCATAGGCGCCGAAGCCGAAGAAGATTTCGTTGAGGTAGAGCTCGAGAATGCGATCCTTGGGATAGGCCTGCTCGATGCGGAAGGCGAGGATCATCTCCTTGATCTTGCGCTCGTAGGTCTGGTCCGAGGACAACAGGAAGTTCTTCGCCACCTGCTGGGTGATCGTCGAAGCGCCGACCTGGCGCCGGCCCGAGCCGAAATTCTGCAGGTTGACGATGATGGCGCGGCCGAGGCCGGTCACATCGATGCCCGGGTGATTGTAGAAATTCTTGTCTTCCGCCGACAGGAAGGCCGCCTTGACGCGGTCCGGAATGGCCTGGATCGGCAGATACAGGCGCCGTTCGCGCGCATATTCGGCCATCAGCGCGCCGTCGGACGCATGGATGCGGGTGGTCACCGGCGGCTCGTATTTGGCCAGCACCTCGTAGTCGGGCAGATCCTTCGACAAATGGCCGATGTAGATCGCAACGCCCGCCGCGACCAGAAGGGCCAGCGTCGTGCCGATGCCGAAAAAATAGCCAATGAGACGAATCATACCCGCTCCAGTCCTTGGTTCGGGAATTTCCTAAACGAAGCCGCCTTTCACGCAAGCTTTCGAGCCGGTCCCAATCCGTAATCGAAAACCCTTGTCGCCGCCATGTGGACAAAATACGGCAATGCCTGATTTCACGGCTGCTGGCCGGAAATAAAAGCACTGGGTGTTGTCGTCGCGCAACGCCGCCTCTGGTTGCAGGCGTCGCCGGTCATGTCAACCTCCGGTTCCCGATCCGGCCTTGGCCGACGCGAACAGCGCGACGGCGTTGGTTATGCTCTGGGCCGCCTTGCCGCGCCAGTCGGCGTTGAGCAACTGCGCCTCGTCCTTGGCGTTCGAGAGATAACCGAGTTCGACCAGCACCGACGGCACATCGGGTGCCTTGAGCACCTTGAAACCCGCGGAGCGCTGCGGATTGTTGATAAGACCGACGCTGGTCGACAACTGGCCAACCAGCGTGTGGGCGAAACTCATCGAGAAATTGTGTGTTTCGCGGCGGATCAGGTCGATCAGGATGTCGGTGACTTCCTTGTTGTCGTTCTTGATTTCCATGCCGGCGAACTGGTCGGAGAGGTTCTCACGGTCGGCAAGCGCCTGCGCCTCGGGGTCCGAAGCCTTGTCGGAGACGGTATAGACGGTGGCGCCGCGAATGCCCTTGACGCTGATCGTGTCGGCATGGATCGAAATAAGCAGGTCGGCCTCATGCTGACGGGCAATGCGCACGCGGTCGTCCAGACGCAGGAATTCGTCTGTGTCGCGCGTCATGAACACATCATAATTGCCGACGGCCGCGAGTTTGTCGCGCAGCTCCGTGGCGAAGGCCAGCGTGACGTTTTTTTCGATGGTGCCGTTCAGGCCCTCGGCACCGCCGTCGATGCCGCCATGGCCGGGGTCGATAACCACGGTGAACCGATGACCCGGATTGGAGACCGGCCCGGTGCCGACCCGCCCTCCCTTGTCGGTCGAAACGGTCGATCCGGTGGTCAGCGCCTGATTGGCAAGTGCGGCATCGAACTCGCGTTCGGATGCCGCCGACATATCGATGGCAATGCGGTAGCCGGTTCCGTCCTCGTTTTTGAGCACGTCGAGCTTGTCGACGGCAAAGGGTCCCTTGCCGGTGAGGATCAGACGCGAAACGCCCTCGCCGAGTTCGCCCAGGCGCACGCCCTTGACCAGGCCCCGCGCCTTCAAATCCTTGGCATCCACGGCGAACCTCGTATTCGCGAGATCGATGACAAGACGGTTGGGACCACGCAGCAGGAACCATTTGATATCGGGTTCGCGGTCGAAATCCATGACGATGCGCATCTTGGTGGCATCGCCGGCCATCTTGTAGCCTTTTGCCACGAGCGGAGCGTCGGCGGCACTGGCATTTGCAGACAAGACGGATGAGGCCGCCAGCAGCAGCAAGAGGCAGAAAGCGGCCAGGATCCGGCCGCCGACACGACATCCCTTGTCTGTGAAGTCCGCCAATCCCATCTCTCTTGCAGTCGCTCCCGGTTTGGCGCCCGGCGCCCGGTCGTTTCGTCGAAATGCCGGTTAGGCCGCGAACTCGATTAACGATTGGTATCCAGAGAAGGTTAACCAAGCCTTTTCATGCAGGGCCGCAAGCCTGGCTTTACGCTACGGAACGGCTTTTTGCCGGCATCGGAAATCGGGGTTGCCTTCCACCCCGCCAAATCATAAAAGCGATGGTGGATCACTGCAATCCTGGAACCGCCCTCCTCCGCAGCTTCTTGCTACAGGGTCAGACGTAAAGGCGGCTCCTTTCGCTTCAGGCGAAAAGGGTTCAGGTGATCGCGACGAATTTCGCAGGCGTGCTCCCGTGGCGGGGGAATCGCCTGCGTGAGGAAAACGGCCGGGTTTGTTCCCGTGCCGGCTCTGTATGAGCAAACAAGCTGGTCCGGTTCGTCCGGGCTTTGGTTCAAAAGGTTCTGTTGGTGACGATGGCTTCAAGCGCAATCATGGAAAGGTCCGCATCAAACCGCGCCATTATGGCTGCGGGCGGCACCGCCATGGCGCTCAAGCGGCGGCCGACGGACGTTCAAATATCCGGCACCCACATTCCAGACACGCAGCAGCAGGCTTTGCCTCGCAAGCTGCGGCTGACGGCTGCCGGGGGGAAACGAAATAATGCCCAACAAAATGCTGATAGACGCCTCCCACCCGGAGGAAACACGCGTTGTCGTCATACGCGGTAACCGTATTGAAGAATTCGACTTTGAATCCCAGGACAAGAAGCAGCTCAAAGGAAACATCTACCTAGCCCGCGTAACGCGCGTAGAGCCCTCCCTTCAGGCAGCCTTTGTCGAATATGGCGGCAACCGTCACGGTTTTCTCGCCTTCAGTGAAATCCACCCCGATTACTACCAGATTCCGGTCGCCGATCGTCAGGCACTGCTGCGCGCGGAAGCGCAGGAGGCTGAGGACGAGGAGAACGAGGACGGCGACGGCGATGATCGCCAGAGCCGCGATCGCGGACGGCGCGGCCGCAGGCGCGGCGGCAAGCCCCGCGACCGGGGCGAGCACAAGCGCGATGCAGCCGATTCCGGCGAGGCGAGCGACGCTGCCGACGAGGCAGAAGAAGGTGCCGACGCTGGTGTCGAGGACATCTCGCACACGTCCGAGATCATCGAACATGCGGCTGATTCGTCCGAACATGCTGATGCGTCCGAGCATGGTGAGGATTCGGCCGAGCAGGACGAAGGCGAAATCCGCGAAGGCGGCCCGACGTCGATCGCCGCCTCGGTCGAGGCCGATGTGATTTCCGAAGCCGTCCCGCTGGCCGAACAAGGCAGCGAAGCGACCTCCGGCGACAATGATCGCGGCATGCTGGAAGAAGTGCAGTCCTCGCATCCGGACGATCACGAGGTCGAATCGGTCGGCGCCGAGGATGCGCTGGAAGAAGTGCGCAACCGCCGCAAGCCGGTGCGCCGCCAGTACAAGATCCAGGAAGTGATCAAGCGCCGGCAGATCCTCCTGGTGCAGGTCGTCAAGGAAGAGCGCGGCAACAAGGGCGCGGCGCTGACCACCTATCTGTCGCTGGCCGGCCGCTATTCGGTGCTGATGCCGAACACGGCGCGTGGCGGCGGCATTTCGCGCAAGATCACCAGCGCGGTCGACCGCAAGCGGCTCAAGGAGGTCGTCGCCGATCTCGAAGTGCCGCAGGGCATGGGCGTCATCCTGCGCACCGCCGGCGAGAGCCGCACCAAGGCAGAGATCAAGCGCGACTACGAATATCTGATGCGGCTTTGGGAAAATGTCCGCAATCTCACCTTGCAGTCCACGGCCCCTGCCCTGGTCTACGAGGAAGGCAGCCTGATCAAGCGCTCGGTGCGCGACCTCTACAACAAGGATATCGACGAGATTCTTGTCTCCGGCGAGGAAGGCTACCGCGAGGCCAAGGACTTCATGCGCATGCTGATGCCGAGCCACGCCAAGGTGGTTCAGCCGTTCCGCGACACGACGCCGATCTTCGTGCGCAACGGCATCGAGGCACAGCTCGACCGCATGCTGCAGCCGCAAGTGACGCTGAAGAGCGGCGGCTACATCATCATCAACCAGACCGAAGCGCTGGTTGCCATCGACGTGAATTCGGGCCGTTCCACCAAGGAGCACTCGATCGAGGACACCGCGCTCCACACCAATCTGGAAGCGGCCGAGGAAGTCGCGCGTCAGCTCAGGCTGCGCGATCTTGCCGGCCTGATCGTCATCGACTTCATCGACATGGAGGAGAACCGCAACAACCGCTCCGTCGAGAAGCGGCTGAAGGATCACCTCAAGAACGATCGTGCGCGCATCCAGGTCGGCCGTATCTCGCATTTCGGCCTGATGGAGATGTCACGCCAGCGCATCCGCGCCAGCGTGCTGGAATCGACCATGAAGCCTTGCCCGCATTGCGGCGGCACCGGCCATGTGCGCTCCGATTCGTCGGTCGCGCTGATGGTGGTGCGGGCGATCGAGGAATTCCTGCTCAAGGATTCGCGCAGCCACATCACGGTGCGGACGCCGGCGGCGACAGCACTCTACGTGCTCAACCACAAGCGCGGCACGCTGGTGGAACTCGAAAGCCGCTTCGGGCTGACGATCACCGTCGAGGCCGACGATTCGGTGGGTTCGCAGCACTATGCGATCTTCCGCGGCGCGTTGGCTGAGAAGCCGGAAGGCTTTGTCGAGGCGCGCAGCTTCCCGGCCTATGTCGAGCCGGACGAGCCCGAGGATGAGATTGCCGTCATCGAGGAAGACGACGAGGCGCCGATCCAGGCAGAACAGCCACGCCAGCAGCCGCAGCAACAGCAGCCGCGGCCCGCTGCCGGTGGTGAGGAAGGCGAAGGCCGCGACCGCAAGCGCCGCAAGCGTCGGCGTCGGCGTGGCGGCAAGGATCGCGATCGCGAACATGGCGCCCCTGCGGACGGTGCTTCCGTCTCGGCTCCGGCCGGCGAGTTTTCGGACTCGGACTCGGCAGCCGGAGATGGCGACGCGGAAGCGGACGACAATGCCCCTGTTGGTGTTTCCGAAACTCCTGCCACAGCTGAAGCTTCGGACGAAGGCCAGGGCAAGAAGCGCCGGCGCGGCAAGCGCGGCGGCAAGCGCAACCGCCGCGAAGACGGTGAAGGCGAGGCTGAGGCAAGTGCTGGCGAAGCAGCCGACGCGTCCGAAGGCGAAGTCTCGGCAACCGAGGTGATCGCTAGCGAGCCGGTGGTTACCGCAGCGGCCGAAGAGCCGGTGGTGCTTGCTCCGGCCAATGACGACGCGCCGAGCACGGAGAAGCCGAAGAAGCCACGCCGTGCCGCCAAGCCGAAGAAGGCCGCAGCCGAAATCGTCGCCGAAGAGCCGGCTGCCGAGGCGGAAGCACCGGTCGAGACGCCGGCCACGGCGTCCGACGAAGCAGCGGCTGTCGAGAAGGCACCGAAGGCCCGCCCGTCGCGGCGCAAGCCGGCGGCGGTGAATGCGCCGGTCGAGCCGGTGGTGTCTTCGACCGTAGCGGAAGAACCCGCGGCCAAGGCCGAGGACAAGACCGACGACAAGACCGACGACAAGCCGAAACGCGGCGGATGGTGGCAGCGGAAGGGCTTTTTCTAAGCCTTTCAGCCACCTGAGCTAGTTTGTTGACAAAAATCCCGCGCCGTCTCGAAGACGGTGCGGGATTTTCTTATCTGGCGCTATTCCGGATCGCGAAAGGCTAAAACGCTTCTTTGATTTTTATGCATGTCGTTGTCCCAAAACCGCTGCGCACTTTTGGGCGACATGCATCACGGCGCGAAGATCGACCAGTTCATCATCCTGGCCAGCTTTTCCAGCGCGATCGACCCCAGCTTGGAGTTGCCGTTGGCATTGAGGCCGGGCGACCAGACGGCAAGCGACGCCACGCCCGGCACGATGCCCAATATGCCGCCGCCGACGCCGCTCTTGCCGGGGATGCCGACGCGGAAGGCGAAATCGCCGGAGCCATCATAGTGACCGCAGGTCAGCATCATCGCGCCGATGCGGCGTGCCCGTTCGGCCGACACCACGGAATGCCCGGTCGCCGGGTTCTTGCCGCCATTGGCGAGAAAGCGGCCGGCGAGCGCCAGTTGCCGGCAACTCATTGCGATGGCGCAATGGTGGAAGTAGACGCCCAGCGCAAGCTCCGGCGCATGGTGGAGATTGCCAAAGGATTTCATGTAGTTGGCAAGCGCGAAGTTGCGATAGCCGGTGGCCCGTTCGGACGCCGCGACCTCACGATCGATGATGATCGTTTCGTCGTCGGCGAGGAACTGGATGAAGCGCAGGATTTCGCCGATCGCCTCGCGCGGCTGGTGGCCGGCAAGCAGGATGTCGGAAATGACAATGGCGCCGGCATTGATGAACGGGTTGCGCGGAATGCCGTTCTCATGCTCGAGCTGCACGATCGAGTTGAATGGATTGCCTGACGGTTCGCGGCCTACCCGCTGCCAAAGCGCGTCACCGACATTGCCGAGCGCCAGTGTCAGCGTGAACACTTTCGAGATGCTCTGGATGGAAAATGCCTGGTCGGCATCGCCGGCCATCAGCACGCGGCCGTCATTGGTGACCGCCGCGATGCCGAACTTCTTCGGATCGACCTTGCCCAGCTGCGGAATGTAGGAAGCGACGTCGCCGCGATCGGTGCGCTCGGCCATTTCGGCGGCGACTTCGGCCAATGCCCGATCAAGTTTGGGGGCCTGTTCAAGTTCCGGCATGGTGCTACCTCAACCAGCGTTCGATGCGCACCATTGCCTCGACCATGTCGTCGTGACTGCCGGCATAGGAGAAACGCATGGTCCGGTGCCCAGCCTGAGTGTCGAAGTCGCGGCCGGGCGTTGCTGCAACATGCGCCTCGGCCAGCATCTTTCGCGCGAAGGCCATGCTGTCATTGGTATGCCTGGTGACGTCACAGAACGCATAAAAGGCGCCGTCCATGGGCGCCGCCAGCGGAAAGCCGAGTTCCGGCAGGCGTTTCATCAAGAGCTCGCGATTCCAGGCGTAGCGGCCTTTTACCGCCTCCAGTTCCTCGGTCGCCCTGAACGCTTCGATCGCGGCAATCTGCGATAGCTCCGGCGGCGAGATGTAGAGGCTCTGGGCGACGCGCTCGACCGGCCGCACCAGTTCCTGCGGCAGCACCATCCAGCCGATTCGCCAGCCGGTCATGCAGTAATATTTGGAGAAGGAATTGATCACCGTCACATCGCCGCCATAGGCAAGTGCCGTGGTGTCGGGGGCGGCATAGGCCAGCCGGTGATAGATTTCGTCGGAGATGACGGCGATGCCGAGGTCCTGTGCCGTCCTTACCAGGGCCGCCAGTTCATCGGCTGGTATGACCGCGCCGGTTGGATTGGCGGGACTGGCGAAGAGAACGCCTTTCAGCGGCTTTTCACGATGCGCGGCTTCCAAATGGCCGGCATGCAGGTAGGCGGCGTCGCCGAGCTCGATCTCGACCACCTCGATGCCGAGTGCGGCCATGATGTTGCGGTAGGCAGGGTAACCGGGTGCCGCGATAGCGACGCGGTCACCCCGATCGAACATCGCCAGGAAGGCAAGATTGAAGGCGGCCGACGATCCGGTGGTCACCGCGATCCGGCCGGGCTCGATATCAAGCCCAGAGTGATCGGCGTAGTGTCCGGCTATCGCCTTGCGCAAACCTGCCAGTCCGAGCGCGTCGGTGTAGCCGATGCGCCCATCCTGCAGCGCCTTGGCTGCTGCGGCGCGAACCAGAACCGGTGCGGGATCGGAGGGTTGGCCGACGGCCATCGAAACAACCGGCACGCCCTGGGACTTCAGCCGGTTTGCCTCTGCCAGAATGTCCATCGCATGGAAGGGCTCGACATTGCCACGGCGTGAGAGCGAAACGACCATTTAACCAGTATTCCCGATGACTGACGGCGCCAGGCACTGGCGCATGTGCCGCACAAATGCCCGATTGATGTGAGGATCACAAGTTGAGGAAGTTTCCGGCGCCGACTTTTCATCTTTCGCCCGCTCGTCTACCAGTGGACACATCATGTTGAGCCGACCCAGATCGACGATTGCCCAGGCAGCGCGCGTCTTCGCGACGCTTTCGCTTGGCCTTGCCGTTGCAATGTCGAGCTCGGTCAGCGCCTTCGCCCAGAACGTGCCGGTGGTGCGCGACGCCGAGATCGAGGCGCTGGTGCGCGATTACGCGCGGCCGATCTTCAGGGCGGCCGGCCTGGCGAATGACGGCATCGACATCGTCCTGGTCAACGACCAGAGTTTCAACGCCTTCGTCACCGGGCGTCGGCTGTTCATCAACACCGGCGCGCTGATGACGGCTGAAACGCCCAACGAGATCATCGGCGTCATCGCGCACGAAGCCGGTCATATTGCCGGCGGCCACCAGCAGAAGCTGCGCGACCAGCTCGAACGAGCCAAGACGATGGCCGTCATCGCGACATTGCTTGGCGCCGGCGCCATTGTCGCCGGTGCCACAACCAGCAGCCGCGGTCTCGCCGGCGCCGGCATGGGCGTGGCTGCCGGCGGCGGCGAAATGGCACAGCGCAGCATCCTCGCCTATCAGCGCACCGAGGAGATGACGGCCGACCGCTCGGCGATCACCTATCTCAACGCCACCGGCCAGTCCGGCATGGGCATGCTGAAGACATTCCGCCGCTTCCAGACCGCACTTTCGCTTTCGGGCGCCCAGGTCGATCCGTATCGGATCAGCCATCCGATGCCGCAGGACCGCATCGCCAATCTCGAAGTGCTGGTGAAACAGGACCCCAATGTCGACAGGCCGGACCCGCCCGCGCTGCAGCAGCGCCATGACATGATGCGGGTGAAGATCGCCGTTTACATGGAAGGCCAGGCGGCCGCGTCCCGGCTGATGCGAAAGATGCAAGGAACCCTCGCCGCCCAGTACGGCGACGCCCAGTCGACCTACCTGTTCGGCAACATCGCCGCCGCCCTCGCCAAGACCAATGCACTGATCAAAGCGCAACCGAAGAATGCCTACTTCCAGGAACTGCGCGGCGACATCCTGATGAAAGCCAACAAACCCAAGGAAGCCGCGGACGCCTATGCCAAGGCGGTCAGCCTCGATTCGGCTCGGTCCGGTCTGCTGCCAGTGTCCGTGGGCCAGGCGCTGATGGCCGTCGGCACGCCCGACTCCCTCAAAAAAGCCGTCGTGCAGATCAACAATGGCCTCGGTCGCGACAAGGAAAATTCAGCCGGATATCGCTATCTGGCGCAGGCCTATGGCGAGTTGGGCGACATACCTGGCGCTGAACTTGCCACCGCTGAAAGCCATTTCTATTCCGGCAACTACAAGGATGCGAAGATTTTCGCCATGCGGGCGCAGCAGCAGATGAAACGCGGCGAGCCGCGCTGGCTTCGCGCCCAGGATATCATAAACTACAAGCCATCAACCAAAATCAAGTGAACCTTCCGGCCCCGCGCCACGACATAGCCAGACCGGAAAACAGGCAGAAGGAACAGGAACGATGAAAAAGGCACTGCTGCTGGGCACCACGGGGGTTGCGGTCGCTCTGGCCATGCTGGCTTTCGGATTCGTTGCCGGAAACCCGCAGATCGCCAAGGCCGGGACCGCACAGCCGGTCGAGACGGCGGCGGCCGATACCAAGATCGACCGCACCGAGGTCGAAGGCATCATCCGCGACTATTTGTTGAAAAACCCGGAAGTCCTCCTGGAAGTCCAGGATGCGCTTGAGGCCAAGCAGAAGGAGGAGCAGCGCATCGCTCATCTCGGCGTGATCAAGGATGCCAAGGACCAGATCTTCAACTCCGCCTTCGACGGCGTCGTCGGCAATCCGACCGGCAAGGTCACCATCGTCGAGTTCTACGACTATAATTGCGGCTTCTGCAAACGTGCCATCGACGACATGAAGGCGCTGACCAAGACCGATCCGGACCTGCGTTTCGTGCTCAAGGAATTCCCCATCCTCGGACCGGATTCGCAGAAGGCGAGCGTGGTCTCGATGGCCTTCCACCTGATGCACCCGGAAAAGTACGGCGAGTTCCACAATGCGTTGCTCGGCGGTCAGGGACGCGCCACCGAGGCGGCGGCCATGAAGGTCGCGCTGTCGCTCGGCGCCGACGAAGCGGCGCTGCGCGAGAAGATGAAGGACCCGACAATCAACGAGGCCCTCGCCAAGACCTACGATCTTGCCAACAAGCTGGCGATCACCGGAACGCCGTCCTATGTCGTCGGCAACGAGGTGGTGTTCGGGGCGCTCGGGCAGGAAGTGCTGGCTGAAAAGATCGAGGCGGCGAAAGCCGCGCTCTGATCTTGCTCGCCAGCTATCTCTCACTGGCACATTTCCGCCTGTTGTGGACAGTGAAAGAACGCACTTGCGCTCTTTCCGCGGGCGGCTATGCCCATTATAGAGGGCCCAGCGCGCCGGCTTGATGACGGCGCCGGGAAAGGTCGGCTTTTTTGAAAACGGTTTTCGTCCTGAACGGTCCCAATCTCAACGCGCTCGGCAAGCGCGAGCCGGGCATCTATGGCGGCAAGACGCTTGCCGCGATCGCCGACGACTGCAAGCAGGCAGGCACGGCGCTGGGGTTCGAGATCGATTTCCGCCAGTCGAACCATGAGGGCGACCTTGTCGACTGGATTCAGGAAGCCGGCGACAAGGCCGTCGGCATCGTCATCAATCCGGGCGCCTACAGCCACACCTCGATTGCCATCCACGACGCCATCCGCGCCGTCGCACCATTGCCGGTGGCCGAAGTTCATCTTTCCAACATCCATGCGCGGGAACCATTCCGCCACGTCTCCATGGTCGCGCCGGTCGCCGTCGGCATGATCTGTGGCTTTGGGCCGCTCGGCTATACGCTGGCGCTACAGGCGCTGGCCGCACGCCTATGACCGGCCAACAAACAGAAGGCTCGAAAATGTCGATAAAGAAGACCGGTGTTGACCAGCAACTGATCCGCGATCTGGCGGGCATACTGAACGACACCAACCTCACCGAGATCGAGGTTGAACTGGGCGACCTGAAGGTGCGCGTCTCGCGGCAGGCGCCGGCCGTTCATGCAATCGCGGCGCCGCAACCGGCCTATGCGCCGGCAGCAGCGCAGGCTGCCGCCGTTGCCGTGCCTGTGGTGGCGGACCTTTCCAAGAATGCGGTCACCTCACCGATGGTCGGCACGGCCTATTTGGCGCCGTCGCCGGACGCCAAGGCATTCATCGAAGTCGGCCAGAAGGTCAAGGAAGGCCAGACGCTGCTGATCATCGAAGCAATGAAGACGATGAACCAGATCCCCTCGCCACGCACCGGCACGGTGACCGCGATCCTTTTCGAGGATTCGCAGCCGGTCGAATATGGCATGCCGCTCGTCGTGATCGAGTAGAGCGGGCCTGATGTTTCAGAAGATCCTCATCGCCAATCGCGGCGAAATCGCCCTCCGGGTGCTGCGCGCCTGCAAGGAACTCGGCATCCAGACGGTGGTGGTACATTCGACCGCCGATGCCGACGCCATGCATGTGCGGCTCGCGGACGAGAGCGTCTGCATCGGTCCGCCGCCATCGCGCGACAGCTATCTCAACATCCATCAGATCGTTGCGGCCTGCGAAATCACCGGCGCCGACGCCGTGCATCCGGGCTACGGCTTCCTGTCGGAGAACGCCAAGTTCGCCGACATACTGGCCGCGCACAACATCACCTTCATCGGTCCGTCCGGCGACCATATCCGCATCATGGGCGACAAGATCGAGGCCAAGCGAACCGCCAAGCGCCTCGGCATTCCGGTCGTGCCCGGTTCGGACGGCGCCGTCACCGACCAAAAGGAAGCCAGGCGCATTGCCGCCGAGATCGGCTATCCCGTGATCATCAAGGCATCGGCCGGTGGTGGCGGGCGCGGTATGAAGGTAGCGCTTACAGAGGCCGACCTTGAGGTCGCCTTGCAGACGGCGAGCACGGAAGCCGGTGCGGCCTTCGGCGACGATGCGGTCTACATCGAGAAATACCTGGAAAAGCCGCGCCATATCGAGGTGCAGGTGTTCGGCGACGGCTTTGGCCGCGGCGTGCATTTCGGCGAGCGCGACTGTTCCTTGCAGCGCCGCCACCAGAAAGTCTGGGAAGAGGCGCCCTCGCCGGCCCTCAATGCCGAAGAGCGCGCCCGTATCGGCGGCATCTGCGCCAAGGCGATTGCCGACCTCGGCTATTCCGGCGCCGGCACGATCGAGTTCCTCTACGAAAATGGCGAGTTCTATTTCATCGAGATGAACACGCGCCTGCAGGTCGAGCATCCGGTGACGGAAGCGATCACCGGCATCGATCTCGTGCATGAGCAGATCCGCGTCGCTTCCGGCGGCGGCCTCTCGGTGAAGCAGGAGGACATCAAGTTCAACGGCCACGCCATCGAATGCCGCATCAACGCCGAGGACCCACGCACCTTCACCCCCTCGCCCGGTACGATCACCCATTTCCACACACCGGGTGGTCTGGGCATCCGCGTCGATTCCGGCGTCTATTCCGGCTACAAGATCCCGCCCTATTACGATAGCCTGATCGGCAAGCTGATTGTACATGGGCGTAACCGCGTCGAGTGCATGATGCGCCTGCGCCGCGCCCTGGACGAGTTCGTCGTCGACGGTATCAAGACGACGCTGCCGCTGTTTCGCGATCTCGTCGGCAATGCCGACATCGCCAATGGCGATTATGACATCCACTGGCTGGAAAAATACCTGGCCAAGGAAGAGTAGCGCGGAGACGCGATGACCCGCCCCTACGCGCCCGGCTATCGCATCCCCACCGACCTGCTGCTCAAGGCCTACGCCTCGGGCGTCTTCCCAATGGCAGAAAGTGCCGGCGACCCGGAGGTGTTCTGGGTGCGGCCGGAGACACGTGGCATCATCCCGCTTGACGGCTTTCACACGCCGAAAAGTCTCTGGAAAACGATCAAGAAACATCCCTTCGACATCCGTTTCGATTTCGATTTCGAGGCGACCATCGACGGCTGCGCCGAAAAGCGCGCGGAGCGGCGCTCGACCTGGATCAATGCGCCGATCCGCGAAGCCTATATCGAGTTGCATCGGATAGGCCATTGTCATTCGGTCGAAGCGTGGCGTGAGGACCGGCTGGTCGGCGGCCTCTATGGCGTGTCGCTCGGCCGGGTGTTTTTTGGCGAGAGCATGTTCGCCAGAGAGACGGACGCTTCCAAGACCTGCCTCTTCTACCTCGTCGAGCGCTTGAAGGCGCGGGGCTTTGCTCTGCTTGATACGCAGTTCACCACCGAGCACCTCAAGCGGTTCGGCGCGGTCGACGTGCCGCGCGGCAAGTATGAGAAGATGCTCGCCGATGCGTTGAAGGGCGAGGCAATATTCTATCCCTGAGGATTGAGCCTACTTCCCGGTAGCGGCTTCCAATGGCGTCTGCGAATGGAACATCATCTTCCAGCCGTTGGCGCGATGGACGTAGCCGGTGCTGACCAGCGCGGCATAAGCCTCGCCATTTTCCCGTGTCGCACGCGCCTCGTAAGTCAGCATGATGATGTCGCTGCCCGGCTCGATAATGCCCTTGAGATCCATTCGCAGGTTGCGCCAGCGGTTGGGCTTGGCCGCGGTCTTGGCCAGATCCGCATTGTCCATCGCCTGTGCCATCTGCGGAAATGCCACCAGGCATTCGGTGTCGGCGTTGGCCGCGTAGTAGGCGGAGTCGCCCGTCCAGAACCCCTTTTCGAGTTCCAGCAATTCGGCCTTGCTAGCCGTGATCCGTTTGCTGTCTGACATCGGAAGATCCTCCTTACGCATGAATGTGCGCTCGTCCGTGGCCCAACGCATTGTGGCCAGGACGGTTCCGGGGGATCAGTTGGTGTCGGTAGTATCGGGTTCCGAAGCGTCCGGCTCCGTCACATCAGGCGTTGTGACGTCCGGAGTGGTCGCGGCTTCCGGTTTGGCTGCGGCGGGCTTGGGAGCCTCCGCTTTGGTTGCGTCAGCCTTGGCTCCGTCGGGCGCCGGCACATCCGACTTCTGCTTGCAGGCCTTCAGCCAGACGTCGTAGACGGCATGCTCGACGGCGTTGAGGCCGGGGCTTTCGGCAAACATCCAGCCGGTGAAGATGCGGCGGATCTTGCGGTCGAGCGTGATCTCGTCGACCTCGACGAAGGAATCGGTCTTCGGCGCCTCCGCCTGCGGCCGCGAATAGCAGACGCGCGGCGTCACCTGCAAAGCGCCGAACTGCACCGTCTCGTCGATATAGACATCGAAGGTGATGATCCGGCCGGTGATCTTGTCGATACCGGCAAACTCGGCAACGGCATTGGTAACCCGGTCCGCTCCCGCGGGCGGCGCCGGCGCGGGTGCCGCGGGCTCAGGCGAAGCGGCGAAGGCCACGGTGCTGACGGCAAGACCGGCGGCTAGCGCCAGACTGGCCGATATTGAGTAAGAAAAGCTCATGCAAAGATACCGGTGGTTCGCGCCCGGGTGATTCTGTCGATCGCCAAGGCTAGTCGCCGTTTTCTGATCAGCAAGCAGCTAAACACCAATTGTGGCGATAAAGGACCGGCTTGCACCCTGTCGCTACGACCCGGGTGTCCAGGCATCGTAGTCGCCGGTGACCTGCGGGCGATGCTGATTGGTGAGCACCGAGCCCTTCGGGCGATAGGCCGCCGGGCTGCCGGTCAGATTGGGCTGATGCGGCTTCTGCCAGTCGCGTGGCTTGTAGTCCTCGCTGGACGGCGCGACGTCGACACGGTGGTGCATCCAGCCGTGCCAGCCGGGCGGTATCGCCGAAGCTTCCGAATAATTGCGGTAGATGACCCAGCGGCGCGTGCGGCCTTCCGAATCGATGCCGCCTTCGTAGTAAAAATTGCCGGTCTCGTCCTGGCCAACCTTCTTGCCATACCGCCACGTGTGCAGGCGGGTTCCTATCGTCTGGCTGTTCCACCAGGTGAAAAACTGCGTAAGGAAAGTCTTCATTTCAAAACCCTCGCGCCGGCAGCGCCCGTTTCCTGCTTATGGCGTCAGGCCTTGCCGAAGGCAAGGGTTTTGCCACGGCGTGTGCGCAAATGGCTTTCCCGAAACCCGACACAAGCCTGTGATCCTGCCGGTGGCTGCATGCACGCTTGCCAAGCCTTTGCGGTGTTTCTAAAGCTCTGCGCGCCCATGCTTGTATCCAGCCCGGCTTGAGGCCAAAGGAGGTGACGATTGGCCACGGAATTGCCGACCACCGACATGCGCATCAGCGCCGAGGCGATTCGCCACCGCAAGGGCGGCGCGCCGATCGTTTGCCTGACCGCCTATACCTATCCCATAGCCCGTCTGCTTGATCACCATGTCGATCTGCTTCTGGTCGGTGACAGTGTCGCCATGGTCCTCCATGGCCACAAGACGACACTGGGTGCCTCGCTGGAGATGATGATCGCACATGGGCAAGCCGTGATGCGCGGCTCGGCCAGTGCCTGCGTCGTCGTCGACCTGCCGGCTGGCAGCTATGAGGTCACGGCAGAACTTGCCGTCGCCTCGGCGCGGCGGGTCGTCGACGAAACCGGCTGCCAGGCGGTGAAGCTCGAAGGCGGCGTCGAAATGGTTAGCCAGATCGCGGCCATCGTCGCCGCCGGCATTCCGGTCATGGGGCATATCGGCCTGCAGCCGCAATCGGTCGAGAAGGACGGCGGCTACAAGATCAAAGGCCGCACCGAGGAGGCTGTTGCGGCATTGCTTCGCGATGCGCTCGCCGTCGAGAACGCCGGGGCTTTCTCGGTGGTCATCGAAGGCACGGTCGAGAGGGTCGCCGCCGATATCAGCCGCCGCCTCGCCATTCCAACCATCGGCATCGGCGCCAGCGGCGACTGCGACGGCCAGATCCTGGTCATCGACGACATGGTCGGGCTGACCGTCGATCGCGTGCCGAAATTCGTCAAGGAATACGCCGACCTGCGCAGCGCGATCTCGCATGCCGCAAAGAGCTATGCAGCAGAAGTGCGAAACCGGACCTTCCCGGGCCCCGGCCATGTCTTTTCGGCGACAAACAGCAGGGATGACGCATGAGCCAACCCGTCGTCGTCGACAGCGTTGCCGCACTTCGCACGCAAATCCATGACTGGCGCCGTGACGGCCTTCGTGTCGCCATGGTGCCGACTATGGGCGCTTTGCACGACGGGCACATCTCGCTGGTCAGGATCGCGCTCGAAAGAGCCGAGCGCTGCGTCGTGTCGATCTTCGTCAACCCGACACAGTTCGCGCCGAGCGAAGACCTCGACAAGTACCCGCGCCAACTCGCCCGCGATCTCGACCGGCTCGGCGCGGCAAAGGCCGACCTTGCTTTCACACCGACGGTTGGCGAGATGTATCCCGCCGGCTTCGCCACGAAAATCTCGGTCGGCGGCCCCTCCGCCGGGCTCGAATCGGACTTTCGGCCGACCTTTTTCGACGGCGTCGCCACCGTGGTGGCAAAGCTCCTCCTGCAGGCAACGCCCGACTTTGCGGTCTTCGGCGAGAAGGACTACCAGCAGCTTTGCGTGGTGAGACAGCTCTGCGGCGATCTCGACCTGCCCGTCGAGATCGTCGGCGCCCCGACGATACGCGACGCGCATGGTCTCGCCATGTCGTCACGCAACGCCTATCTCGATGAGGCCGAACTGAAGGTCGCCCGCCAACTCAACGTGATATTGCGCAAAACGGCAGTGGCTCTGGCGGGCGGCGCCGACCAGAGCGACGCAACCGAAGAGGCCAGCCGCGCCCTCATCGCCGTCGGCTTCCAGAAGGTCGACTATGTCGAGGCACGCGAAAGCCTGACGCTTGCGCCATGGCGTCGAAACCGCGAAGGGCGTCTTCTCGCAGCAGCATGGCTCGGCAAGACCAGGCTAATCGACAATGTGGGGGTTCCCGCTGCCTAGCGAAGGCTCGATCCTCCGCGGCGGATTGCTGCCGCGCCTAGCTCTCGCTCTTTTGCCGGCCGGCCCTGACGATCAGGTGTCCCGCGACGATCCCAACCACCCCGGCAAAGGCTTTCACCAATGCATCGATGAGGCGTGCATGGCGACCGGGATCAATGAGCTGAAGCAGTTCCAGCATGCCGGCGATCACAGCCACGAAAATCACCACTTGATACAGTCGGTTGGGGAAGCCGACCGCCAGGGCGAAGCCCAGCAGGACATAAGCCAAGGCACGCTCGACATTTGCTTCAGCGAGGTGCGGCCGCATCTGGATCGGCGACAAGGTCGCGAAAATGATGATGGCGAGCAGCGCCAGCGCCGCAGTGCGGAACAATTTGGTCATGGCCCTTGCATATCCGTGGTGAGCCGGCACGGCAAACGCCGCGATGACGCATGGCCGGATCGTGGCCGCCATTGCTGCCCGCCAGTGGCCTTCGCCGAACTATTCCTCGGTCGGCATATGCAGATACATCGACTGGATGCCGACACGGCCCGGTCCGGTGAATCGGTTCACGATGAAATTCATGTTGGCGCCAAAGAAGCCGCTCGACAGGCGATCGATCTTGGTCTCCATCCTGACCGAGGCATCCTTGAACAGCCAGCCGCCCGGTTCGATGTCGATGGTTTCGCCGGCGGCGAGCGTCTTTTCGAAGACGTTGCCATAGCCGTGCAGCCAGACGATGCCATCGCCGGAATCACCGCGAAAGCGGTCGATGAAAAAGCCGCTCTGGCCGAACAGCATCGTCGCCAGGCCGCGCACCCGTTCGAAGGTGTAGTCGACATTGCCGGTGGCGGCGCGAAACTGGTGCTCGCGCACCTGGATCTCTTCGCCGTGCCTGAGATGGATCGGCACGATGTGGCCCGGCCCATCGCGGCTGAAGGCAATGATGCCCGCCCCCGACGCCTCGGTGACGAAGATCTGGATGCCGGCCATCATGCGCTTCAGGGCGCCCTTCAGCGATTTCAGGCCGATGGTGATGGTGGAATTCTTCCACAAAAGGATGTGGTGCTCGAAATAGACCGGCATGCGCGTGACATCGACCGAAAGCACCGGCACCAGCTCGCCCGCTATATGATAGGTGACGCTGCCAAAGGTCTCGTCCGACACCTGTGTCGGCATCAGTTCCGGCAAGCTTGGCATGACGATTCCCCAAGCTGCCTCGCATGCCACCGGTCAAACACCGATCATGGCTGGGGTCAGCGGCCACAGCTTTGCGCTCGATATTTGCGCCGTCAAATGAAAGCCGTGCGCTCGAGGGTCCACTCGCAACAACGTGATGCAATCGCGCGATCATCGAGCGCTCAGGCGGTCAGCATCCGCTCAAGAATCAACGCAGCAATACCGGACTGCGCCGGCCCATAATTGTCGGCCCGGCCAATCTCGGCAAAGCCGTTGGCCAGATAGAAGGCGACCGCACGCTTGTTCTGCTCCACGACCTCGATGCGTAGAGAGCGGGCTTCCGGAAAATTCTCGATCACCTCATCGAGCAACATCCCGCCGATGCCCCGGCCTTGCAGGTCGGGTGCGACATGGAGCTGTTGCAGGTCGACCACGGTGCCGCCTTCGACGCTTTCGGCATAGGCGACGCCGCCGATGCGCTTGCCGTCGTCGGCGACCAGGAATTCGGCATTCGGCCGCTCAAGGCTAGCTCTCAATTTCGCCGGCGAACACCAATCCTCGATGACCCGGTCGATCCGATCAGGGCCATAGACCGCGTCATAGGTCGTGTGCCAGGTTTCGACCAGCAGCGCCCGGATGGCCGTCAGATCACGTTCACCTGCGGTGCGGACAAACACCGCGCTACTCGATGCCCAGCTTGGTCTTGACGAGGTCGTTGACCGCTTGTGGATTGGCCTTGCCGCCGGTCACCTTCATCACCTGGCCAACGAACCAACCGGCCATGCTCGGCTTGGCGCGCGCCTGTTCGACCTTGTCGGGGTTGGCTGCGATCACCTCGTCTACGGCCTTCTCGATGGCGCCGGTGTCGGTGACCTGCTTCATGCCACGGCTCTCCACCAGCTGGCGCGGATCGCCGCCCTCATTCCAGACGATCTCGAACAGGTCCTTGGCGATCTTGCCGGAAATGGTGCCGTCCTTGATCAGATCGATGACCGCGCCAAGCTGCTCGGGAGAAACCGGAGCGTTTTCAATGTCTTTTCCGGCCTTGTTCAATTGCCCGAGCAGATCGTTGATGACCCAGTTGGCGGCGAGCTTGCCGTCGCGGCCGGCGGCCACCTTCTCGAAATAGTCGGCGATCGGCTTTTCCGAAACCAGGATCGAGGCGTCATAGGCCGACAGGCCGAGCGACGCGATCAGGCGCGCCTTCTTGTCGTCTGGCAGTTCCGGCAATTCCTTGGCCAGCGCATCGACATAGGCCTGGTCGAATTCCAGCGGCAAGAGGTCCGGATCGGGGAAGTAGCGGTAATCATGCGCCTCTTCCTTGGAGCGCATCGAACGCGTCTCGCCCTTGGCGGCGTCGAACAGCCGCGTCTCCTGCTCGATCTTGCCGCCATCCTCGAGAATGGCGATCTGCCGGCGCGCCTCGTAGTCGATGGCCTGGCCGATGAAGCGGATCGAGTTGACGTTCTTGATCTCGCAGCGCGTGCCGAACTCGCCGCCCGGCTTGCGCACCGAAACGTTGACGTCGGCGCGCATCGAACCTTCGTCCATGTTGCCGTCGCAGGTGCCGAGATAGCGCACGATGGTACGCAGCTTGGTGACATAAGCCTTGGCTTCGTCGGCCGAGCGCATGTCGGGCTTGGAGACGATCTCCATCAGCGCCACGCCGGAGCGGTTGAGATCGACATAGGACATGGTCACATGCTGGTCGTGCATCGACTTTCCGGCATCCTGCTCCAGATGCAGCCGCTCGATGCCGACCTCGATGTCCTCGAATTCGCCCTGACGATCGGGGCCAACGGAAACGATCACCGTGCCCTCGCCGACGATCGGCTGCTTGAACTGCGAGATCTGGTAGCCCTGCGGCAGGTCTGGATAGAAGTAGTTCTTCCGATCGAAGACCGACTTGTGGTTGATCTGCGCTTTCAGCCCAAGGCCGGTGCGGATCGCCTGCTTGACGCATTCCTCGTTGATGACCGGCAGCATGCCGGGCATCGCCGCATCGACCAGGCTGACATTGGCGTTGGGCGCCGCGCCGAAAGCGGTCGAGGCGCCGGAAAACAGCTTTGCTTCCGATGTAATCTGGGCATGGACCTCGAGGCCGATGATGATCTCCCAGTCGCCGGTGGCACCGGAAACAAGGCGCTTGGCGTCGGGCGTGCGGGTGTCGATGAGGGACATGGTGGCCTGCGTATTGGAACTGCGGATAATGCGTTTCGCACACTTTGGTGTGCAACTTCGCTAGTGCAAACCGCCAAAAGAGACAAGCGCCCAAAAAACACAAGCGCAAAGCCGCGGACTGGCCTTTTCAGCCGCGTTCGCCTATAGGAGGTCCATTCCAATGGAGAGTGGATGTCCACTTACGCTCAGTCCCGGTAAGGCCCTGACCTCTTGGCGAGGCAGGGCAGAAAACCTGAAACCCCGTGCCGCGAAGCTTCGCGGCGGCGGCATTTTTTGTTTTCCCGGAAAACTCTCACATGGATATTTCGCGCAGCGCATGACCCCGGAAATCGGTATCGATTTTCGGAAAGGATCATGCGCCAAATCATAAGTGCCACAGCGTCCTTTGCGCGTCCAAGAGGACGCGCGGCGCTGTGGAAACAGCGCATCCTGCACCTGCTCGCGCAGGGCGGACGCATTGAAATCGAAAAGAACGAGAAGAAACGGATCGCCTCCGTCAAATGCCTGACCCGCGACGGCTGGCATTATCCGGGCGTCGATCTCGAGCTGTTTCGAAAACTGAAGCGGAAGAAGGCTGTTTCTTCGTCTGACGGTGGACCCTACCGCATCACCCGGCGCGGGCTCGCACTCGTCCGCTCCGAACTCGACAACAGGTAACCACGGCTCCGCCGGTCGGTTCTCCGGCCGGCGGTTCGCCTCACCGCTCAGGCGGTGGCGATGTAGGCTCTGATCTCGTCGGCCTCGCGCTCGACATCCTCGATGCGGCGCTTGACCACGTCGCCAATGGACACGATGCCATCGAGCATGCCGTCCTTTTCCACCGGTAGATGGCGGAAGCGGCCTCGGGTCATGATCTCCATCACCTCGTTGACGGTGTGGTTTTCGTTGCAGATCTTCACTTTCGGCGTCATCGCCGAACGCACGGGGATATCGAGCGCGGCTCCACCTTCGCGGGCGACAACCCGGACGATGTCGCGCTCTGATAGGATGCCGACGATCTTGCGATCGCCATTGGTGATGACCAGCGCCCCGATCTTGTGCTCTGCCAGGATACGGATGGCTTCGCTAAGCTTTTCGTTCGGCCCGAGCGTCAACACGTCATGGCCTTTTCTCTCGAGAATTGCCTTAACCGTCATGGCGTCCTCCTCTGCTTTGCCTGCCGGTTCCTGCCCTGACCGGCCTTCACGTAAGAGTGAACATCGTGCGCCGTGATCGGTTGCATTTCAAGTGTGGTGGTCGGCCGTCTCCCATTCGGGCGCCTGCCATCTCCTGTCGAACCAGCGCAGGCCGAAGAAGCCGGCGACAAAGCCGCCAATATGGGCCTCCCAGGCGATCTGGCCGTCTACCCCCGGGGCAAAACCGAGCAGGCCGGTGGCGAGATTGATGACCATCCACATGGCAAGGAAAATCACGACACCGCGCAAGCGCAACACGAATGCGATCGGCAGCACCGGGCCGGCGAAGGCGGCCTTGCCGGCCGAACGATCGGTGCGGAAGCCAAAACGCGCCGCAGCCCCCATCATGCCTGATATCGCACCGGAAGCCCCGACCAGCGGCGCCTCACCGTAAGGATGCAGTGCCCAGAAAAGCGCGACCGAAGCCAGCCCGGTTGCGGCAAAGAACAGCGCGAACCACAGCGTTCCCAGACGGTTTGCCAATGGTGAACCAAACGCGGCGAGCCACACCATGTTGATGGCGATATGGGCAAAGCCGCCATGCATGAACGCGTAGGTGAAGGGCCGCGAAAACAGGAACCAGTCGAAGCCGTATTGCCCGGTGTAGAGAACGGGGATGAAGGCCCCGTCATACAGCAATGTCATCTGCTGGGATTCGCTCAACACATATTGCTGCAACAGATAGACGACGACGCAGATGCCGATCACCGCCAGCACGACGGGCGGCAGGTTGAACACCGGCTCGCGCCGCGGCTCGGGCGCGCCCTCGACCGGGTCGGCTTCCGAGGGAATTACCGGTTCACTCATTTGAAATTGCACTCACTGCGGGATTCCAGGTTCGAGCATCTAGATTAACGCGGACCGAACAGCAAACCGCGAATCATCTGGCGCGAATCAAAAAAGAAGCCGTTCAAGGTTTCCCTTGAACGGCCGGTCGAGCCCCCTGCTCCCCTAAAACTCTGACTGAAGTGCTGCCGATCGTCGCGAAACGACCGCTTCTGGAGTGGTTTTTGTGTGCCACGGGGCTCGCTCAGACGCAACGTAAACCACTTGTTAACCTTAACGGCCCCGACCCGTGAACAAGTGTTAACGACGCTGGCACGCTTCCTGCTCCGCAACGCATGTAGGTCCTCGGAGGGCGCCCTTCTGTTCACCGATGGGACATCAGACGACAGATTGCGCGGAGCAGCATAGCATGAACCAGAATGGATCGATCACGCTGTTCCAATATTGGAACCGCCTGCGTGATGGACGCCCCGCCCCGAAGCGTTCGGAGGTCGAACCGGCCGACATCAAGTCGCTGCTGGCCGACACCTTTATCCTGGAACGTGACACGCGCGGACAGGCCGTATTCCGGCTGGCCGGCACAAGGCTTTGCGCCTGCTACGGCCGCGAGCTCAAGGGGTTTTCCTTTCCATCGCTGTGGCGCGAGAAGGACCAGCGGCTCGTCTCGCGCCTGATCCATGGCGTGTTCGAGCAGAAATCGGTCGTGCTCATCAGCTATGAGGGCTTCAGCCGCAACGGGCGCTCCAATAAGTTCGAACTGCTTGCCCTGCCGCTGGACGGCGGCGTCGAAAATCCGCGCTGCCTGGGCGTCATCAGCGCCGTGGAGAAACCCTTCTGGCTGGGTGCCGATCCGATCACCGATGCGTTGATCGATTCAATCCGCGTCATAGATCCGGAGAAGGAGCTTCTGAACAATCGCCCGGCGATCGATGTTCCCTCGCTTGTTCCCTATGAACTTGGGGCACCCGAGACGATCTCGGCGCTCGGCCGGGTGCGTCGCATCCGTCATCTCGTCGTCTTCGATGGCGGGCGCGAGGAATAGTCCGCTGTTTTTTGAGACCTGATGCACGTCGCCCAAAACTGCGCGGCGGTTTTGGCACCACGGCCAGCAAAAAGGAAAACGCTGGAGCGCCCGCTTTTCCCCTTTGTTAACCCGCTTTGTTGTACTTCTGTGATGAAGTTCCTCGCATCGGCGCGCGGGATGCCAAACGGGGTGTAGGCAGTCATGAGGTCAGCGGCGGTCGACTATGCGCCGTCCCAAGCTGAAAGGCGAAACTTTCAGCGCGTCCGGGTTAAAATTTACGGACGCTTCATGCTGGAAGACCGCACCGAACATCCCTGCCAGGTCGTCGACATGTCACCGGGCAATGTCGCGTTTCGCACCGACCGCATCGGCATGCCCGGCGAAAAAATCATCGCCTACATCGATCATATCGGCCGCATCGAAGGCGTCGTCACACGCACCCTGCAGGACGGTTTCGCGATGACCGTCATTGCGTCGGATCGCAAGAAGGACAAGCTGGCCGCGCAATTGACCTGGCTGGCCAACAAGCATGAACTCGACCTGCCGGAAGATCGCCGCCACGAGCGCGTCGCACCGCGCAATCCGACAAGCGTGCTGCAGCTCACCGACGGCCGCCAGTACCAGTGCCGCATCATCGACCTTTCGCTCTCCGGCGCCGCTGTCGAAATCGACGTCAAACCGGCGATCGGCATCCAGGTCATGCTTGGCACCATGCGCGGGCAGGTCGTGCGTCATTTCGAGGATGGCGTCGCCATCGAATTCGCTGTGATCCAGCGTCCCGAAACGCTTGATTCCGAATTCAACACGCCACGCGCCTGAGCAGGCCCGACAGCAACATTCCAGGAACCGGCCCTTGCGGCCGGTTTTTTGTTTCTGGGAGCTTGTTTCTGGGAGCGCTCCGCGCCCGAGGTGGGAGCCTTCAGATCCAAACGAATTAATACTCAAATGATTCAAATTTTACGTTTATTCTATTGGACTTTTACTCAATATCTACTTCGCGCTTTTGCGTCAAATAAATCCACATGTGGCAATGTCTCCTTCGAACGGGGAGACCACAACAATGAAGAAAACGAGGGGCAAGCTGTTGCTGGCGGCAATGGCGATGCAGCTTTCCGCTTGGGGATCAGCATATGCCGCGGGACCGGCCTATATGCACACCGGCGGACGCACCACCCAGCCTGTTGGTCACTATGAGTTCTGCCAGCGCATTCCCGGCGAATGCAGCGAACGGACCCGCAGGGGTGCGCCGGTCGAACTGACCCGCAAGCTGTGGGCGACGATCGTCAACATCAACAATTCGGTCAACACCCGCATCAAGCCGCGCACCGACATGGAAAACTACGGTGTCGAGGAATATTGGGCCTATCCGGCCAATGGCTATGGCGATTGCGAGGATTACGCGCTGGAAAAGCGCCGCGAGTTGATGGATGCGGGCGTCCCCGCCGGCAATCTGCTGATGACGGTGGCGCGCCAGCCGAATGGCGACGGCCACGCGGTGCTGACCGTGCGCACCAGCCTCGGAGAATTCATCCTCGACAATCTTGAGACCAAGGTCCTGTCCTGGACGGACACCGACTACACCTATCTCAAGCGCCAGTCGGACCAGAATTCCGGCGTTTGGGTGACGATCAATGACGGCCGCTCCGACGCGGTCGCCAGCGTCCGCTGATTTAACAGAGATCAAGCGCGCCGCGTGAATGCGAGGCGCTTCAGGAGAAACCCGGTCGAGTCCCCACCCTCCCCGTCCCCAACGACCGGGTGAAAGGAGCCGGCCCCGTCCCCGGGCCGGCTCCGCCATTTCTGGCTATGGCCGTTCGAAAACCTTCTTCAACCCCGCCTTGAAGCGCTTGCCGTTGGCGACATAATGCGCCGCCGAGCCGCGCAACCTTGCCACGGCCGCGTCGTCCAGCACCCTGATCGCCTTGGCGGGCGAGCCGACGATCAGCGAATTGTCCGGGAATTCCTTGCCCTCGGTAACCAGCGCACCGGCGCCGACCAGGCAATTCCTCCCGATTTTCGCGCCGTTCAGCACGATGGCGCCCATGCCGATCAGGCTGTTGTCGCCGATCGTGCAGCCATGCAGCAAGGCGCGGTGGCCGATCGTGCAGCCTTCGCCGATCGTCAGCGGAAAACCGGGATCGGTGTGCATGACCGTATGTTCCTGCACGTTGGTGTCGGCACCGATGACGATGGGCTCATTGTCGCCGCGGATGACGGCGCCGAACCAGAAGCCGGCATTGCGTCCGACCCTGACGTCGCCGATCAGCGTCGCATCGGGCGCGATCCAGTTCGAGTCCGCATCGGCGAAGCTGGGCTCTGTTCCATCGATCGCATAAAGCGGCATTTCTGGTCTCCGAATCGTCTCAAGCTGGCAGCTCGGACCCTAGGAGACGGACCGACCATGAGGCAATGGCAAGCACGACGACGCCCAGCGCCCAGGTCCACGCAATTGCCGTGCAGCCGCAGGACATCAGCGCCAACGTTGAAATGCGGCGCTGACGCCGGGCATCGATGGCGTCGTTGACCAGCATGAACGGTCCCGCACAGGCCGTGGCGAGCAGCGAGCGCAAGACATGTGACGGCGACACATAGGGTTCGGTGAAGGCGACCTTGCGGCCCGACACCAGTTCCATGGCCGATCCGGCCAGCCCGCAGGCCGTCAACCCGACGGCAAAAGCAAAGAGTGTGAGTTCCAGCGGTCCCATCTTAACTTTCCGTTTACCATGAAATTGCACAGTCGTTCCATGCAGGCTGCAAGAGCCATGCCGTGCGATGTGTGCCGCCCGGGGACACTGGAGGCGGACGGGCGGCCCGAGATCCGAGGACTGAGATGAAGCAGGCAGCGCTCGCCAACGAACTCACCGTGGTCGATTCCACGCTGATGAAGCGGGTGCTCTACGGGTTCGCGGCGCTCGCCCTGTTGTCGGTGGCGATCAGCCTTGCCGGCAAATGGTTCGGCCATTCGATCGCCATGGCCGGATACACCGACGACGCAACGGCCCACCAGGTGGTGATCGGCAACAATGTCATCACGGTCCCGGCCAATGCCATCCGTTTCGCCCAGGCCCGGCGCGACGGCATCGCCTCGCGGCTCGACCTCTATCTGCGCTATCCCCAGATGGACGGCTACAGCGAGGCCGCGCGAGATGATTTCAACCATACGGGGACAGCCAAAAGCATCGTCTTCCTGTCCTTCGAACAGCAGATGATGTCGCGTGACATGAGCGGCCGCTTCGCGCCGATCTACAGCGCGCTGATCACCCGACCCGGCACTGCCGGGCCTGGCGGCACGATGATTTATGGTTTCAACGAGAAATCAGGCTATCTGAACGAGGTGCTGGTTGTCGGCAATCGCCCCGGCAAGGAGCCGTTCGTGGCCCGTTGCCTGAGCGGGCCGAGTGCCGACCAATCGCTGGCGCCTTGCGAGCGCGACATCCAGGTCGGCGACGAACTCAGCCTCACCTATCGCTTCCCAAGGGAGTTTCTGGGCGATTGGCAGGCGCTCGATGCGGCAATCGCAACCGAAGCCGGGCGCGTTCTGAAGGCGGGACGTTAAGAACGCTTCAAGGGAACCGGCTGGCCGGCCGCATGAGCCGGCCGACCGCAAGATTTGCTGGCTCAGGCCAGATCGATGTCGAGAATCGCCATCGAAAAATTGTAGTCGCCGTCGTCCTCGTCCTTGAAGACGATGCCGAGGAATTCGTCGCCGACATAGACCTCGGCCGAATCGTCCTTGCGCGGCCGCGCCTTGACCTCAAGCTTGGGGTTTTGGAAGACGCGCTTGAAATAGGCGTCCAGCTTTCTGATTTCGTCCGGCTTCAACAGTCTTCTCCGATCATCGGGCTTGCTCGTTCGAACGCGCTTCTGGCACGTCGACAATGGCGATGTAAAGGCAAGCGGCCTGATTAAGGTCTGTTGATATTCACGTGAGGCCGGCCTGCAAATGGCGGTTTCCTGCGCTTCCCCGTTCTACCGCGTCGCGGTAGAACTGTGCTCACGTACCCAAACGTACGCTCCGCTCCGGTTCTCGGAACCCACCATTTTCGGCTCGGCCTGACCTGAATCTCAAAAGACCTTGGGCGAGAACAATCGCCCATGTCTGCCCACGGCCTCAGGCAGCGGACATATGACAATCAGATGTCGAAACTGACGACCTGATCCATCGTCTGCGACGGCAAAAGCTGGTCCATCTGGCGCGACGGCTGATCGCAGCCGGTCTCGCCGACGACGCGGGCCGGCACGCCGGCAACCGTCTTGTTGTGCGGCACAGGCGACAGCACCACCGAGCCGGCCGCTATCTTCGAGCAATGGCCGATTTCGATGTTGCCGAGTATCTTGGCGCCGGCGCCGATCAGCACGCCGTAGCGGATCTTGGGGTGGCGGTCGCCGCCGGCCTTGCCGGTGCCGCCCAGCGTCACGCCATGCAGGATCGACACGTCATCCTCGATCACCGCCGTCTCGCCGACCACGAGGCCGGTTGCGTGGTCGATGAAGATGCCCTTGCCAATGCGGGCGGCCGGGTTGATGTCGGTCTGGAAGACCGAGGACGAGCGGCTCTGCAGATAGAGCGCGAAATCCTTGCGCCCCTGGTTCCACAGCCAATGCGCCAGCCGATGCGTCTGGATGGCGTGGAACCCCTTGAAATAGAGCACCGGCATGATGAAGCGGTCGCAAGCCGGATCGCGATCGTAATAGGCCTGGATGTCGACACGCACCGTCGTCGGCCACTCCTTGTCGTCGGCCAGCATGGACTTGAAGGTCTGGCGGATGAGATCGGAGCCGATGTCCTGGTGCGCCAGCCGCTCGGCCAGCCGATGAATGACTGCTTCTTCCAGGCTGTCCTGGTTGAGGATGGTCGAATAGAGAAATGCAGCGAGCAGCGGGTCGCGGTTGACAGCCTCCATGGCCTCGTCGCGGATCGAACGCCAGATCGGATCGACCGGCTTCAATGCGCTGTGTCGGGAAATGCTGATGCTGTTCATCGCCGTCTCGTCCTGCGTCCTGCCTGGCTTGCCTGTTGTGCTTGCCTGCTGCCCGGCCGCACATATAAGCCAGATCATAGCACGATTGAACTCAATTTTCCTTAGTGCTTTGTCAAATGGATTTGGTTCGCGGGAATTCAAGCAGCCATGGAAAACGAACCCTTGATCGACGACGCGCTGAAAAGCGAGCTCTCAGGGCTCTACCGGGCACAGGGCCGCCACTACCACAACCTTGCCCATATCGAGGCGATGCTGGCGCTGGCTGGCGACTATCGAAGGTTGCTGGCCGATCCCGAGGCGATCGAAGCGGCGATCTGGTTCCACGATGCCGTCTATGACAGCAAGGCCAAGGACAATGAGGCGCAAAGTGCCGCCCTTGCCGAGAAAAAGCTGGCGGGCCGCGCAGATCCTTCACGTATCAACCGCATCTCGGCAATGATCGTCGCCACCGCCACGCACCAGGTGCCGCCGTTCGACGCCGCGACGGCCACACGGGACGCAAGTCTTTTCCTGGATATGGACCTGTCGATCCTGGGTGCCGCACCGGACGCCTTCGACGCCTATGAGCGCGCCGTGCGGCGCGAGTACCACTGGGTGGAGGAGCCGATGTGGCGAGCCGGACGCAGTGCGGTCTTGAAGAGTTTCCTCGCCCGCCCGCATATCTTCCACACGCAAGAGTTTCGCCAGCGCTTCGAACCGCAGGCCCGGGAAAACATTGCGCGATCGCTCGCGGCCCTTGCAAACGGCTAAGGACAATCAGGATAGGCGCCTATCACGATGCCAAGCAGCCTCGTCCCCGACTACGGCACTGCTTCTCGCTGCCCTGGCCCTCCGCTCAGAGCGGATTTTCGGCATAGAACTCCAGCACGCGCTGCTTGAAGGTCTTGTCCCCGACGGCAAGCATATGATCGCGGCCCTCGATGTGGAAGGCCCTGGCGTTCGGCATCAACGCTGCAAGCTCATCGGGCGAGCCGCCTATGTCGTCGGTCGTGCCGACTGCGACCAGCGTCGGCTGGGCGATGCGGGCAACATCCTGCTCGCTCAGCAATTCGCGCGATTTGGCGATGCAAGCCGCCAAGGCACGGCGATCGCTGCGGGTCTGGTCGGCGAAGGCGCGAAACGACCGGCCGCGCGGATGGCTGGTCGCGGCCGGATCTTCGGCAAGCAGCGCGTCGGCAATCGGGTCCCAATCGCCGACACCGTCGATCATGCCGATGCCGAGGCCGCCGAAGACCAGCGTCGCCACCTTGTCCGGATCGGACAGCGCCATGAACGCCGCGATGCGCGCGCCCATGGAATAACCCATGACGTGGGCGCGCTCGATGCCGAGATGGTCGAGCAAGGCAGTGGCATCGGAGGCCATCTTGACCGGCGTATAGTCGGCCTCATCATAGCTCTTGGACGACGCGCCGTGGCCGCGATTGTCAAAGGCGATGGCGCGGTAACCGGCATCGTTCAGCGTCTTGAACCAGCCGGGCGACACCCAGTTGACATAGTGGCTCGAAGCGAAGCCATGGATCATCAGCACCGGATCGCCCTCCCCCGATGCTGGCTGGCGGTCGAGGAAGGCAAGGTCGAAGCCGTCATGGGTGAAAGACTGCATCTGCGATCCCGCCTGTGTGCTCAACCGCCACCGCCATTTGGCGCATCGCCATTGTCGGCTGGTGGCATGCCGGGGCCGGACACCGTGCCCACAGCCGGATGGCGCAAAAGGTCGCCATACTCGATGCCGCTCCTGGCGGCAGTGCCTGCCTTGAGCTCAAGCACGAAACGCACCGGTACACCAGGCGAAATGACGGCGTCTGATTGCGGCTCGCCGTGCTTGACCGCCCGGATCTTGCCATCCTGGCCGACAAAAATCAGATCAAGCGGCATCGGGGTGTTGTGCATCCAGAAGCCAACCTGCTGCTGGACCTCGAAGACGAACAGCATGCCGTGGTTGTCCGCCATGTCCTGGCGATACATCAAGCCAGCCTCGCGCTCCGCGGCGGTGTCGGCGACTTCGATGGAGAAAGAGCGGTCACCGCCTTTCGTCACCACGACCAATGGCGCCGGATCGGCCGGAAGGATCATCGCCCGGCTGTCCGCCGAGGTCGGCTTTTCGGAATAGAAGTAACCACCGGCGGCGGCGATGAAGGCAATCGCGCACATCGCGCCCGCGGTCAGCCAGTTCCTGTAAGCCATTCGAGATCCTCGGCCGGAAACGCCCTAGTGCGAGACCGGCAAGGTCCCCATATCGGGGTGAATTTCGGCGGCCATAAGGCCTTTGTCGCCGCGCCCGAAACGAACCAGCACGACCTGTCCGGGCCGAAGCTCGGTGACACCGTAACGGCGCAAGGTCTCCATATGGACGAAGATGTCCTCGGTACCCTCGCCGCGGGTGAGAAAACCAAACCCCTTGGTGCGGTTGAACCATTTCACCAAGGCGCGTTCGAGACCGCTCTCCGGCGTCACAGCGACATGGGTGCGCTGCTCCTGCATCTCGGCCGGGTGGACCGCGGTGGTGACATCCATGGAGAGCACACGGAAGGCCTGCAATCCGCGCTCGCCATGCTTGACGAGGCAGACCACGCGTGCGCCTTCCAGCGCCGTCTGAAAGCCGTCTCTTCGAAGACATGTCACATGAAGGAGGATGTCGCCCGAAATGCCGTCATCCGGGAGGATGAAACCATAACCCTTGGCCACATCGAACCACTTGATAGCGCCGGCTACTTCGAGCAGATCAGAAGCGTCGCCGCCTTCGTCACGCTGCAAGGCGTCGCCAAGGGTTCCGTCCCGCCCCATGAAAGAGGCCTTTTCCCCCATAAGAATGCCCCCTCTTTTCAAGAACACCGCAACTGATTCTTGCCAACAGATTAACACTGCGGCTTCCGGTGTGTGCAAGACCTGCCGTGCCTTTTTTCACGGTTCATTGGGGCAATACCGGATTTGTTCTTTGCCGGCATTGCGCACCGCCGCACGATTGCCCTTTGACAGGGCCGACCCTATGTTGCGCCGCAACGCAATTTATCGAGGAAATCACATGCGCTATCTGCACACCATGATCCGCGTCGCCGACGTCGATGCCTCGCTCGACTTCTACTGCAATAAGCTCGGCCTCAAGGAAGTGCGCCGCTACGAAAACGAGCAGGGCCGCTTCACGCTGATCTTCCTCGCCGCACCGGAAGACGAGGAGAGCGGCATCAATGAAAAGGCACCGCTGGTCGAACTGACCTACAATTGGGATCCCGAAGACTACAAGGGCGGGCGCAATTTCGGCCACCTCGCTTATGAGGTCGACGACATCTACGCCACCTGCCAGCATCTGATGGACAATGGCGTCACCATCAACCGGCCGCCGCGCGACGGCAACATGGCTTTCGTCAAGTCGCCGGACGGCATCTCGATCGAGCTTTTGCAGAAAGGCCCGGCCAAGGCCAAGGCTGAGCCTTGGGCTTCGATGGCGAACACCGGAAGCTGGTAGCCGATCACGCTGTCTTGAGCGGACAATGCCAGGCTGACGGCCCCGCTACCGTTTGGTTTTTCAGGGGCGGCGCCTATCTGTCTGGCTGAGGCGCCAGGCTTGGGCCGGCGCCCGGCCATGCAAAAGGGCGCTTGCCCAGGAGAATTCATGCCGACCAGCCATGCCGACGTCGCCACCGAACATGCCAGCCGCTACCTGCAGCAGTTGTGCAAGCACTGGGCACACAAATTCCCGGTCGAGTTCGATCCCACCCATGGCACCATCGATCTCTCAATGGGCCGTACCGTCATGGCTGCCGATGCCGCAGCGCTGCATGTCACGGTGTCGACTGACGAAGCAGGATCGATCGAGCGCCTGGAAAGCGTTGTCGCCGATCACATCAAGCGCTTTGCTTTCCGCGAAGAACTGACCTTCGACTGGAAACCAACTTCCGCCTAGCCGGCGAACTACTTCTCACCGGCGTGTGCGGCCATCTCCAGCAGCGCCTGCACCGAGCGCCAATTGCGCGCGGTGCCCGGCACTTTCAGCGTGCGCGGGATCAGCCCGGCAAACACCGATTTGCCCAGCCCATTCGGTGCGCTGAGGTAGAGCACATCGCCCTTGATCTCGAAGCGTTCGGGGCCGGTGCACTTTTCGGTCAGCCGCGCCACCTCATCGGCGGTCGGCTCGCGTTCCAGCACATAGGCGTGCAGCTTCGTGTGGTCCGCGGCAATTTCCGGATAGGGATTTTCGCGCACCAGCTTCTCGAACCAGGAGAGATCGCGCACCATGATGCGCGAACGGAACCCCCATTTCTTCTCGAAGGCTGCTTCGAGCAGGTTCGCCAGTGCCGCCGCGTCGCCTTTCTTCGCCCGGAACACGGCATTGCCGCTCTGCACGTAGGTGGCGACGTCGGAAAAGCCGAGGCCCTCGAAGAACGACCGCAGCTCCGCCATCTTGACGATGCGGTTGCCGCCGACATTGATGCCGGAAAACAGCGCGACGAAGATTTTTCCCGGATCAACCATTCGATCGCTCATATGATGAACCCGGCCAGTGTCTCGTTGTCGGTGATGTCCTGATACTGAACGCCCTCGGCCTCGAACTTCGCCTTGAGCAGATCGAAATTGCGACTGTCCCTGGTTTCGATGCCGATCAGCACCGAACCAAAATTGCGCGCCGATTTCTTCAGATATTCGAAACGGGCGATGTCGTCGTCGGGTCCGAGCAGTTCGAGGAAATCGCGCAGCGCGCCCGGCCGCTGCGGAAAACGGATGATGAAGTATTTCTTCAGACCCTCGAAGCGCAACGCCCGTTCCTTGACGTCCGGCAGCCGCTCGAAATCGAAATTGCCGCCCGAAACCACGGCAACGATCGTCTTGCCCCTGATCTCCTTCTTGGAAAAATCCTTGAGCGCATCGATCGCCAGCGCGCCAGCCGGCTCCAGCACGACGCCTTCGACATTGAGCATCTCGATCATGGTGGCGCAGAGCCGGTTTTCCGGGATCAGCCGCACCGTGTCGGCCGGAAAATCCTTGAGATGACGCAACGGCTCGCGGCCGATCTCGGCCACCGCGGCGCCATCGACGAAATTGTCGACCTTGGCGAGCTTGAGCCGTTTCCCCGCCGCGAGGCTCTCGCGCAGGCTCGGCGCGCCTGCCGGTTCGCAGAAGACGAAGCGTGCTTCCCTGCCCTGATCGGCGAAATAGTGGGTGACGCCCGCGGCAAGTCCGCCACCGCCGACCGGCAGCATGACGATATCGGGCATGCGGGCGCCCGGCATCTGGTCCGCGATCTCGTAGGCGACGGTTGCCTGGCCCTCGATGATGTCCTTGTGATCGAAAGGCGGCACCATATGGGCGCCGGAACTGTCGGTGAATTCCAGGGCAGCGCGATAGCAATCGTCGAAGAAATCGCCGACCAGTCTGATCTCGATGAAATCGCCGCCGAACAGCCTGGTCTTGTCGATCTTCTGCTGCGGCGTCGTCACCGGCATGAACACGACGCCTCGCCTGCCGAAATGGCGGCAGACGAAAGCAAAGCCCTGCGCGTGGTTGCCGGCGGACGCGCAGACGAACAGTTCGGCCTCGTTGCCCGCAGCGAGCGTCTTGCGGAAGAAATTGAAGGCGCCGCGGATCTTGTAGGAGCGGACCGGCGACAGATCCTCGCGCTTCAACAGCACCCGCGCACCGGTCTTTTTCGACAGATAGTCGTTTTCCTGTAGCGGCGTTTCAGGGAAGATCTGGCGGATCGCGGCGGCAGCGGCAGCAACGCGGGAAGAGAAACTGTTCATCGGAAACCACCCCTGGGGAAAATCACCTTGCGTTGCATGCTGTCCGCGGATCTCTATCATTAATCGGGTCGCGAACGTTCGGTTGTTGAGCGCCATGACCAGGTGCGGCGCGAGCCCGCCTATCACATATCCGGCTCCGCAGCGCCATCGTCCATCATTTACGTCCTTCCGGGCGGATTTTGCGAAATATTTTCAGCTACTTGCGGGTGCATTCTCATGCCCCCTCGCATCGGGCGGTATGAAATCGCTATCTCTGCGGGGATTGGAGGGCCGGCGGCGACGCCGCTCATTGCGCACATCACGCAGCCGTTTCCCGCCATTTTGGCTTTCGCGCAACACTGCGATGGCCGCAGCGGGGCGCCGATCACATTTCGACTCGACAGGACTTAGTTCTGCCGCACTCTGCCTGTCCGGGAGGTATCGTGAGGATAGACAGGCCTTTCGGCCGGAGTTGGAAATTCAGGCGTGCCTTTGAAGAAGATTTTTACCATTGTCCTGGCCTTGTTCGTCGCCGGCTGCGCCGGCCAGCAAACACAGGAATTGCTTGGCAGCGCCATGGTGTCCGCGCCGGTGACGGAGATCGCCGGCAACCACTCGATCTTCATCGCCACGACGCGCAAGAAATCCGACGATCCCAACAAGGTTTTCGACGGCGAACGGTCGGCGACCCTGAACTACGCCCGCGTCAACGTCACCGTTCCGGGGCTTCACAAGACCGGCCAGATCGAGCGCCGCTCGCGCGGCAAGTCGGACGACCCGGCCAAATATTTCATGGCCTCCGAGGTCGTCGGCTACGACACGCAGCCGAAATTCTCCAGCGCGCTCAACGCCGACATCGCAGCGCGCGGCGGCCGCGTCATGGTCTTCGTGCATGGCTACAACACCGGCTTCGATGCCGCCGTCTATCGCCTGACCCAGATCGTCCATGATTCCGGCTATCCCGGCACGCCAGTGCTGTTTTCCTGGGCATCCGGCGCCAGGACCACCGACTATGTCTATGACAAGGAAAGCGCCAGCGCTGCCCGCGACCAACTGGAAGTGACGCTCAGGATGCTGGAGCAGTCCGGCGCGCGGCGCATCGACATCGTTGCACATTCGCTCGGAACCTGGGTCACCATGGAAACGCTGCGCCAGATGGCCATCACCGGCGATCGCGATCTCGGCGGCAAGCTCGGCGACGTGGTGCTGGCCTCGCCCGACATCGATGTCGACGTGTTCAAGAGCCAGATGCGGCGCTATGGCAAGCCCGACAAGCCGTTCATCCTGCTGTTATCGGACGACGACCGTGCGCTGCGGCTCTCCGGCCTGATCGCCGGTTCACGGCCGCGTGTCGGCGACTACAAGGATGCCGCCGATCTTGCCTCCTATGGCGTGACGGTCGTCGACCTGTCCAAGGTCAAGGGATCGGACAGCTTCAATCATACGAAATTCGCCGACAATCCGACGCTGGTGAAGATGATCGGCCAGCGGCTGCGCGAGGATGACGGCTTTGCCAGCGACCGTGATGTCACCGACCGCATCAGCCTGCTTGGTCAATAGGTGCGGTCCAGCGGCTTTCGCCGTGCCTGCCCGGCATCGCGGGCGTATGGATTCACTTTGAACTGGACCGCGCCGGTCTCTGGCCTTATCGGAATAGCCAGCGACGTCACGCGTTTGACGTCCCCTTTTGCGGGAGCCTGCGTGTGACCGTGCGTTCGAAGAGCTACCTCGTCGTTGCATTGGCGCTCGCTGTCACCGGCTGCGCTGGCGGGAAAACGCACGACCTGCTCAACAGGACGACGGTCTCGGTGCCCGCATCCGACATCGCGGCCACGCATGAAATCTTCGTCGCCACCACCCGCCAGAGGGCAACAAAAGAGCCGCGACAGGTTTACGACGGCGATCGCTCGCTGACCACCAGCTTTGCCCGTGTCGACGTCACCGTTCCCAAAAGCCATCAGGTCGGCGCCATCGAGCGGGCCAAGGGATCGGCAAACAGCAATCCTGCCAAGGATTTTACCGCCAAGGACGTCACTTTCTATGAGGGCGCGCCCCAGTTCGCCAAAGCGGTCGGCGCCGACATTTCCATGCGCGGCGACCGTGCGCTGGTTTTCGTGCACGGCTTCAACAACGGTTTTGACGACGGCATCTACCGGCTGACGCAGATCGCCCACGACACCAAATATCCCGGCACTCCGGTGCTGTTCTCATGGGCTTCGAGCGGCAAGACCACGGGTTACATCTACGACAAGGAAAGCGCCAACGCAGCGCGCGACGACCTCGAGGCGACGCTCAGGATGCTGGCCAAGACCAAGGTCAAGAGCATCGACATCATCGCCCATTCGATGGGAACCTGGGTGACCATGGAGGCGCTGCGCCAGCTTGCCATCACCGGCGACCGGGATCTCGGCGGCAAGCTCGGCTATGTCATCCTGGCCTCGCCCGACATCGATGTCGACGTCTTCAAGAAGCAGATGATCCGCTACGGCAAACCCGACAAGCCGTTCGCCATCCTGCTCTCTGCGGATGACCGGGCTCTCAAGCTCTCGTCCCTGATCTCGGGCGACAAGCCGCGCGTCGGCGACTACGGCAACGCTGCAGACCTCGCCAGCTATGGCGTGTCGGTGGTCGATCTTTCCCAGGCCAAGGGCGGCGACCGCCTCAACCACGCCAAATTCGCCGACAACCCGATGCTGGTGCAACTGCTCGGCGACCGGCTGCGGGCGCCGGCGGGCCTCGCCTCGGACGAACCCGACCCGACACAGCTCAACAATCTCGGCCAGGGCCTCGGCAAGGCCGTCGGCTCGGTCGCAGAGATCGTCATCACCACGCCGTTCAAGGTGCTGACCATCGCCACCGGCGGGTGAGCCAGCGGGCGGCATTGGCCCTAGGATTGTTGAGATTCGGGTCAGGCCGAGCCGAAAGTGGTGGTTTTCGAGAACCGGAGCGGAGCGTACTTAAGTACGTGAGCACCGGAAGCGCAGAAAATCGCTACTTGCAGGCCGGCATGGCCTGAATATCAACAATCCTAGACGAACAGATCGACCTTCTGGAATGTCGTCACATCGATCAGGCCGACGTCGGAGATCCTGAGCTCCGGAATGACGACCAGCGCCAGCAGCGAGTGCTGCATGTAGGCGTTGTTCAGCGAACAGCCCATCTTGCGCATCGCCTCGGTGAGCTTCTCGGCCTTGGCCGCGACGATTTCCGCCCGTTCGTCCGACATCAGGCCTGCGATCGGCATTTCGACCAGCGCCAGTTCCTTGCCCTTGGAGAACAGCACGACGCCGCCACCGACCGCGCCCAGACGGTTTACCGCCAGCGCCATGTCCTGCTTGTTGGTGCCGACGCAGATGATGTGGTGGGCGTCATGCGCCACGCTGGACGCCATGGCGCAGTCGCCCATATAGCCGAAGCCCGAAACGAAGGCGTTGGTGACGCCGCCCGTGCCCCTGTGACGCTCGACCAGCGCGATCTGGCAGATGTCGTTGCGGCGGTCCATTGCGACCAGCCCGTCCTCGACCGGCAGATCGGCCTCCAGCGCGCGCGTCGGCGCCTGGTTCTCGATGACGCCGATGACACGCACCCGAACCTCGTGGCGCCCTTGGGGGCGGCGATATCGAAGTCGTCGCCCTTCAACTTCTTGCCGAGCTTGACGGTGTTCTTCGCCGTCCGGGGGTAATCATAGGCCGGAATGTCGATTTCGAGCTTGCCGCCCTTGGCCACCCTGACGCCGCGTGCATAGACCTCGTCGATGGTCATTGCGGCGAGATCCGAGACGATCAGCAGGTCGGCCAGCCGGCCCGGCGCGATCGAGCCGATCTCGCGCTCCAGTTTGAAATGCTGGGCGGTGTTGAGCGTCGCCATCTGGATCGCCGTCACCGGCTTCAATCCCTGTTGGATGGCGTGGCGCACCACGCGGTCCATATGGCCCTCTTGGACCAGCGTGCCGGAATGGCTGTCGTCGGTGCACAGGATGAAGTTGCGCGGGTCGATTCCGCCCTCCGTCACCGCCTTGATCTGCGAGGCGACGTCGTACCAGGCCGAGCCCAGCCGCAGCATCGCCTTCATGCCCTGGCGCACGCGGGCGATAGCGTCCTCGGCGCGCGTGCCCTCATGGTCGTCCTCGGGGCCGCCGGCGACGTAGCCGTGGAACGGCAGGCCGAGATCGCGCGAGGCATAGTGGCCGCCGACCGTCTTGCCCGCCTTGACCGTCGCCGCGATCTCGCCCGACATGACCGGATCATTGGCGACGACGCCGGGGAAATTCATCACTTCGCCCAGGCCGATAATGTTCTCCCAGGTCATCGCTTCCGCGACATCGGCGACCGTCAGCTCGGCGCCGGCATGTTCCAGCCCCGGCGCCGAAGGCACGCAGGACGGCATCTGGACATGCACGTTGATGGGCATGGCGACCGCTTCGTCATGCATCAGCCGCACGCCGGGCAGACCCAGAACATTGGCGATCTCGTGCGGGTCGATGAACATCGAGGTGGTGCCGTGCGGAATGACGGCCCGGCAGAACTCGGTCACCGTCACCATGCCGCTCTCGACATGCATATGCGCGTCGCAGAGGCCGGGCACCAGATAACGCCCGCCGGCATCGACCACCTTGGTGCCCTGGCCGATTGCATGGCTGGCATTGGGCCCGCAATAGGCAAAGCGCCCGCCGGCAATGGCGATGTCGGTGCCGGCGATGATCTCGCCCGAATGGACATTCACCCAGCGGCCGTTGCGCACGACCAGGTCAGCGGGTTTGCGCCCCACGGCGACATCGACCAGATGTGTCGCCATCTCGGTCCACGGTCTGGGTTTTGCGGGCGTTGCTTTCGTCATTGGCGATTCCTCGGTTGCCGCCAGTCTCGCAAATGTCGGCGGGCGCCGCCAGAGCCGTCGGTCCGACATACCGCGTCAGGGCGAGCTTGTTGACTAATCCGGCTGGAAGGCGATGCTGACCGCGAACCGAACCATATGAGGGAAGACATGACCCGTTTTTGGAAAGCGTTCGCCATCGTTATCCTGTTCGCAGCGTCGACCACTTCTGCCGTGGCCGAGGAGCGTTGGCAGACCTTGCCGGAACCAGCGGCCATGCCCAAACCCGATCAGAGCGGATACGCGCCGGTGAACGGCATCCAGATGTACTACGCCGTTTTCGGCGCGGGCGATCCGGTGCTGCTCATCCATGGCGGCCTCGGCCACGGCGACATCTGGGCCAGCCAGGTGGCCACGCTTTCCAAGACGCACAAGGTGATCGTCGCCGACAGCCGTGGCCACGGCCGCTCCACCCGCACCGAGCAGCCCTATGGCTACGACTTGATGGCGTCGGACTATCTGGCGCTGCTCGACCACCTGAAGATCGACAAGACCGCGCTTGTCGGCTGGAGCGATGGCGGCATCATCGGTATCGACATCGCACTGCATCATCCGGAGCGGCTGACAAGGCTGTTCGCGCAAGCCGCCAACGTAACCACCGACGGCCTTGATCCGGGCGTGATGACCAACAAGACCTTTGCCGCCTACATCGACCGCTCCGGCCGCGACTACAAGAAGATGTCGAAAACACCGGACCAGTATGACGCCTTCGTGGCGCAGATGAGCCACATGTGGGAGAGCGAGCCGGCGTGGAGCAAGGAACAGCTTGCCGAGATAACCACGCCGACGGCGATCGTTGCCGGCGACCACGATGAGGCGATCAAGCGCGAACACACCGAATATATCGCCTCCGCCATCCCAGGTGCGAAGCTGATCATCCTGCCCAACGCCAGTCATTTCGCCATGCTGCAAGCGCCGGATGAATATAGCCGGGCTGTGCTGGACTTCATCGATGCCAAATAGAGGATTCTGTACGGCGACAGGGGGATTGCGATTGCGGCGAATGCGGTTATCCTTCTGACGAGGATCTTTCTGAACCGTCATTTCGGGGAGTTCGATGCGTCGATTGATGGTCGCTAGTGCCGGTTTCCTTGCCGTTCTGGCCGTGCCGGCTTTTGCAGCCGACCCGGCGGTCGACGTGCCGATGACCGCGCCCGGATTCGACTGGACGGGCTATTACGCTGGTCTGCAGGCCGGCTATGGCTGGGGCCAATCCGATGTATCGGTGACAGAAGGTGCGCCGTTTTCCATCGCGCCCGACATTGACGGCGGTTTTGTCGGCGGCCACGTCGCCGGCCTGTGGCAATTCGACCAGGCGGTGCTCGGCGCCGAGGCGGACCTCAACTATTCCTCGGTCGGCGGCACGACGGTATCGGCGCTGGGAAGCACATTCGGCACCGACATCAAGTGGTTCGGGTCGGTCAACGCCAAGGCGGGTTACGCCATGGACCGCCTGCTGGTCTACGGCATTGGCGGCGTCGCCTTTGCCGGCATCGAAACATCGCAAGTCGCGGGTCCGGCGTTCGACAGCACGCGCACGAATGTCGGCTGGACCGTGGGTGCCGGCGTCGACTACGCGCTGACCGACAAGTTCGTCGTCGGCGCGCAGTATCGCTACTATGATTTCGGCTCCGAGCACTACGAGGTGGCAGAACCCTTTAACGATCGCGATCAGAACGTGAAGCTGAATACGGTCGGGATCAATTTGAGCTACAAGTTCTGACCAGGCCCACAATCGCGACGCTGCCGGCCCAGGCGACCACTTGAGGGGCTCTCTTCATGGAAGGGTGGCCGACGCTCCCAGTGGGCGGGGGGAATGGGTTGGGCCTGAGAGGCGCCGGCCTTGGCGGATCAAATCCACCACAAGGCATCCTACCACTACCCGCCGCGCCGATAATTCCGTGATCGCGCCAGTATCATCAAGCCGCCCGGTCTGTTTGCACGTTCGGCGAACGCTCAACAACACGACTTGACGGCCTGTGTCTGGCGTCTGAAAAGGGCTGGCCTGCGGACGTGGCGGAATTGGTAGACGCAAGGGACTTAAAACACTTCTCTCGCGCATACCTGCGGCTCGTCAGTTCTGCTGTTCTTCGGCCGCTTCGTTTTCGATGGCCGCGCGCAGAACTACCTCGGGAGACACATGCATGATGGTAATATCGAAAGTCCGATACGCCTCATCTGGCGTGATGCCGCTTTCGATTTCCGCCTTCGTCATGCCGTCCTTCAGTTGCTCGTTGCGCAGTTTAGTCAAGATTGATCCAAGCCCATGGTGATGGCCGAAACTCGGCGCGATGTATTCGCCTGAGGGCGTCCAGCCGCCGAAGTGCATCGCAACATGCACATCATGGAGTTCCTCCGGATCAGACCTGCTAATCCTGACTAGCTCTTTGATGAGCTCGTCAATTGCAGCTTTGGTCATGTATGCGGTTACCCCCATGACATCCAATCGCAGCGCCAAGCTGTGCGGTCCGGCCGACATCTTTTTCGCTGGTTTTTTCGTTGGTCGCCTAGCCATGCTTAAATTGCCTCTGTTCCGTGATGCGTTCGATCCTTTGGGAAGCATGGTGCGGGCGGCGGGACTTGAACCCGCATGGCCGAAGCCTCCGGATTTTAAGTCCGGTGTGTATACCAATTTCACCACGCCCGCGTACGCCGCAGACTTAGGCGGCGCCGACTTATTTGGAAAGCGAAAAAGGCATTTCCCACATACGGTAACCCAGTGGGAATTGAGTGGGAAACTCCCACACTTCGAGGGACGATGTGGGAGGGCTAGACGCTCAGAACCCTTGGCCAGCAACAAACCAAGCAATCGCGCAAGGGACTTAAAATCCCTCGATCTCTGATCGTACGGGTTCGATTCCCGTCGTCCGCACCACCCTTCGAGCTTCGGGTGGCAGGCCACCTGAAGCTCGGCAGGTTCGAATTTCATCCGTTCAGGCGCACCAATTCACCGGCTACCGCTTTGTTGGCATCTCTACGCCTCGAACACTTTCTCAGTGAACCATTCCGCCAACCTGGCAAGCTCCGGTCCCAGCACGCGATCGGCGCCGACAGGCGGCACGATAGCTCTGATTTGATCGACGAAGGAACGCAGTGCCGGCGGCGGCGTCCGTTCGGTGACGTGCAGCGCCTGCGAGGCGATCATTGCCAGCATCGCCATGGCGGCATCGACGCAGCGGCCGGCGGTCGCTTCCTTGGTCCATGCGAAGAACGCCGTCGTGGCGACGTCATCCTGCCCCGCGCCAGCCGATTCCGTGCCCGGAATGAAGGTGCGCTGTGCGGCCAGCTTGGCCTGCTCGAGATAGCCGGTGATCGCCATCGGCACATAGCCGACATTGCCATGGCCATCGCTGTCGGCTGAGTTACGTCCGGTCATCAGCAGATCCGGCAGCAGCGACACCTTGCCGTTCAGAAGCTTCGAGGCGTGGCGGTCGCAGAGCAGGCAGATGTCGGCCCATATCGCCGCCAGATCGTCCAGCGCCGGCGTTGCCATCGCATTGTGATAGCCGCCAGTCGAGATGCAGCGGCCGAGCCGATGTGCATCGTCGGGCGGGATGTAGACGGGATTGTCCGATACCGAGGCCAGCGACACATTGGCCGCCCGCTCGGCCGTCGCCAGCGCACGATGCGCCTGGCCGAGGACGCGCGGCACGATGCGGTAGCTGACCGGCGCCTGATAGTTGCGTCGCCCATCGCGGGCGCCAACCAGAAACTCCCGCAATCCCTGCAGGGCAGCCGTTTCATGCTCATCGCCCCAGAGCGTGTCGAGCGCCGCGTCATAGTGCTCGAGCGGCGCGCGAAACGCTTCGATCGACAGCGCGAAAACTTTTTGCGCCATGCGGATGCGGCGGCGCCCCGCGAGCGCTGCGTCGGCCACCAAAGCGGCGGCGCAGGGCGAGCCGTTGATGAGCGAGCCGCGTTCCTTGACCTCGAGGTCGAAGCGCGTCGAAAGTTCTGCAAACAAGGGATAGAGCGCCAGGATCTCACCGGCGCCGCCCTGGCCGGAGGCCGGCACGACAGGCATCGGCCCACCGTCGAGCATCGCGGCCACGGCAAGCGCGATGCGCGGCGTGGTGGCGGCGTTGCCCTCGATGAAGTTTGTCAGACGGGCAAGCACGATCGCCCTGACCACGCGATCCGGCAAGGGATCGCCGAACGAGGTGGCGGCGGCAAACGCCTTGATGCGCGCATGGCGATCACGCTCGTCAGGTTCGAGCTTTCGGCTTGCCAATTCCCCCATGGCGGTTGTGACGCCATAGATGACCGGTGGCGGATCGGATTCAATCAGCTTCAGAAACGAGGCGCGGCATTCGGCGATGCGCTGCAAGGCCTTCTCGCTGATCTCCACCGTGTCCTTCTTCCAGGCGACGCGGAAGACAGTGTCGAGGTTGATGTCGTCACGCGTCGACAGGCTAACTGGCATGCTTCACACCATCGGAAATAAGGGACCTAGTAGAGTGGTTCCTCGAACAGCGTCTTGTCGCCGTCGACCAGCGCCTTGATCTGCGCGGTGCCGTCGCCGGCAAGCGCAAGACGGATGCCGAATGGCCGCACCCGCATGTCGTTCTGGATCGCCATCCCCTCGCCTTCCGGCAGATAGAAGCGCTCGATGCCATAGTCCGGCGCGATGGTCGCCTCTTCGCCGCGAAGGTCCCAGCCTTCGGCGATGTGGCCTAGAATATCGGCCTCGTCGGCGGTTGCCATCGTTGGCGCCTGGCCGAACCAGGCGGCCGTCGGCTGCCAATAGCCGTCGGCGCCCTTCTTCAGGCGCACCACAATCGACGTATCGTCGCTTGAAAATTTGTCGGGCGGAATGTTGGCGATCATTTTCACCGGTATGCGCGAAATCTCGTAGCCCAGGATAATATAGTCGCCGCGCAGGAGGTCGCGCGGATCGACGGGTTCGATCTTCAGCAGCACTTCCTTGCCGTTGCGCAGGATCGCCGCCCGGCCGGCGATGATCCAGCTCAGGAAGCCTATCTGGACGAGCGCCAGCACCAGCGCCGAGATGACAAGCCTTTTCCCGGTGATCATGCCGTGGCTCCCTTGGCGTCTGGGCCCTTCATGCGTTTTTCCACGCGGATGATGACGACCGCGAGGATGCCGAGCAGCACCGCGGCGGCCAGGAAGAAACCGGCCGTATCGAGCATCGATTGCAGGGTCACGACATAGATGATGGCGAGTTCGAAGGCGAAGCCGAGATAGGCAAGCCAGCGTAGCCCACGGCTCCCCCGTCCTGCCAGCACGATCGCGGCGACAACACCGGCCAGCGCGATCGCCGAAGCGAGGGCAAAACCGCTGTTGTAGGTGCTCTCGTCGGCGAGTTCGAACTGGATCATTGCGAGGCCGGTGAGGAAGCCGAGCAGCGCGTGCAAGGGCAAGCGGCCGCCGAGTTGCACGACCCGGTCGACCGGGCCAGGCGCGAAGACCGAGGCCGCGAACAGCAGCGCCGAGGCGACGACCAGCGGGATCGCCACCTGCAGCGTGTCGTGGTTGGTGACCAGCAGCATGAGATAGAACAGCACCGACAGGATAATCAGGTGGCGCGCCGCCTGGCTGCGGGTCCAGAACGAGACGGCAAACAGCACGATCGCCATCATGACGAAGCCGTGCGGAAAATCGCTGCGGCTGTAATAGTCGAAGCCTTTGAGGAACAGCCAGGCATCGGCGATGCCGACCGAAGCCACCGTCAGCGGGTTCGATCGCAGCGCAACCGCCGCCAGCGCCGTGCCGGCGCCCCAGGTCACCAGAGCCGAGGCCTCGTCGCCCGAGAGATGATACATCTGGCCGATCAGCGCGATCGAGCCGCCGAAAGCCGCGGCCGCCACGATCCACAGCGCTTCCCCGATTGCCGCATGGTCGCGGGCCTTCAGCACCGCGCCGCCGACATAGCCGCCAAGGATGACGGCAAACAGCGCCGCCACGCGCGCCAGCCTCGGGATCGCGTCCCAATTGGCGGCGACGAAAATCAGGATGGCGGCGCCGAACAGCAAGGCGGCCATCATAGCCAGGATCGAGCCGAAGCTCAGCGACTTGCGCTCGTTGGCCTCGACATCGCGCGCCAGCGAATCGGCCGTCGCGGCGTCGATCATGCCGGCCTGCTGCCAGCGCGCGATATCCGCCCTGACCCGCGACGAATAGCTCGCCATGCTGCTTCTCCCCCCAAGTTTGGTCTTTTTTGCAGCCGATCCGGTCAAGCCGTTGGCGCTAAGGCATTTTCCGATTCGGGTTTCTTTGTGTCAGGTCCGTGAACGCGCGTTAATGCTGCATTGCACAATTTGCATTGCTGCCATGCAGCCATAGCGCTTTTAAATCGATATGGGTCCGCCTATTTATAGTTCGTACACAAACGGAATGATCCGCAAGAAAGACGAAACGAGAACTACCATGAACCTGATCCGCAACTACCGCAACTGGCGCCGCTACAGGGACACCGTGTCCGAGCTGAGCCGCCTGAGCAACCGTGAACTGACCGACCTCGGCATCAGCCGCAGCGACATTCCTTACGTCGCTCGCAAGGCGGTCTAATTCTTCGGACCGCGAATGGTCCGAACCAGTTTTGAAAAAGAGAACGACAATGAACCTGATCCGCAACTATCGTAACTGGCGCGTTTATCGCGAGACGGTTACCGAGCTGGGTCGCCTTTCGAACCGCCAGCTGCATGATCTCGGTATCGTCCGCGACGAAATCAAGATCATCGCCCGCCAGGCGATCTAGACAGAATTTCGCCAGGGTCGACCTCCTCCCCGACCTTGACGAATACGGTCACCCCTTACCTCCTCCCAAGGGTTGACCACCAAAACGGCGCCCGCCGCACCTCCTCCCGCGGCGGGCGTTGTTTCCCGGCAAATCGAATTTTGCCCCAAAGGTTTCGCTCCTTTTCAAACAGCGAAAGAGTTTTCGTCAAAGCCGACCTCCTCCCCGGCGATGACGAATCGGCCCGACCTTCACCTCCTCCCGAGGGTTGGCCACAAAAACGGCGCCCGCCGCACCTCCTCCCGCGGCGGGCGCTGTTTCCCAGGGGCAAGACGAATTTTGCTCCAGAGGTTTCGCCCCTTCTAAAAATGGCGAAAGGAATTTCGTCAAAGCCGACCTCCTCCCCGGCGATGACGAATATGGCCGGCCTTCACCTCCTCCCGAAGGTCGACCCGAAAAACGACACCCGCCGGACCTCCTCCCCCGGCGGGTGTTGTTGTTTTCACGAGGCGCACCCATCAGCAGCTGTTTGCCCCGCACCGCGCACGGCAATTGCAATCGCCGCACCAAGCGATTATTCCGGCGCTCATGAGCAAAAACCCAATCCACATCATCGGCGGCGGCCTCGCCGGTTCCGAAGCCGCCTGGCAGGCAGCGCAAGCCGGCGTGCCCGTCATCCTGCATGAAATGCGGCCCGTTCGTGGCACCGATGCGCACAAGACCGATAGCCTGGCCGAGCTCGTCTGTTCCAATTCCTTCCGCTCCGACGACGCCGACAACAACGCGGTCGGCCTGTTGCACGCCGAAATGCGGCTGGCCGGCTCGTTGATCATGAGCGCCGGCGACGCCAACCAGGTTCCGGCCGGCGGCGCGCTGGCCGTCGATCGCGACGGATTCGCCGATGCCGTGACGAAAAAACTCGAAGCACACCCGCTGATCACCATCCGGCGCGAGGAAGTGCCAGGTCTGCCGCCGACGGATTGGGACCAGGCGATCGTTGCCACGGGTCCGTTGACCGCCCCCGGGCTTGCCCAGTCGATCGCGGAAGCGACCGGCGCCGATGCGCTCGCCTTCTTCGACGCCATTGCGCCGATCATCCATTTCGACACGATCGACATGAATACCTGCTGGTTCCAGTCGCGCTACGACAAGGTCGGGCCAGGCGGCACCGGCAAGGACTACATCAATTGTCCGATGGACAAGGACCAGTACCTTGCCTTCGTGCAAGCGCTGGTCGACGGCCAGAAAACCGAATTCAAGCAATGGGAAGGCACGCCCTATTTCGACGGCTGCCTGCCGATCGAAGTCATGGCCGAGCGCGGTGTCGAGACGCTACGCTACGGGCCTATGAAGCCGATGGGGCTGACCAATGCCCACAATCCGACGGTAAAGGCCTATGCCGTCGTCCAGTTGCGGCAGGACAATGCGCTGGGCACGCTCTACAACATGGTCGGTTTCCAGACCAAGTTGAAGCATGCCGAGCAGGTGCGCATCTTCCGCACCATACCGGGTCTCGAAAACGCCGATTTCGCCCGTCTCGGCGGCCTGCACCGCAACACCTATATCAACTCGCCGACCTTGCTCGACGCTTCGCTGCAACTGAAGTCGCGGCCCGGCCTGCGTTTCGCCGGCCAGATCACCGGCTGCGAAGGCTATGTCGAAAGTGCGGCCATCGGCCTGCTCGCCGGCCGCTTCGCCGCAGCGGAGCGGCTCGGCCTTGCTCCGTCCCTGCCGCCGCTGACCACGGCCTTCGGCGCTCTGCTCAACCACATCACCGGCGGTCATATTGTCTCCGATGACGAGCCGGGAAAGCGCTCATTCCAGCCGATGAATGTCAATTTCGGCCTGTTCCCACCCGTCGAAGCTCCGAAGGCCGAGGGCAAACGCATGCGCGGCAAGGACAAGACCGTTGCCAAGCGGCACGCCATCACATCGCGCGCACGCGCCGATTGCCGGCACTGGCTGGGACTTCCGGCGCAACCGGAAACGGCCGAAGCGGCGGAATAAACAGCTTCGCGTTCTGATTGGACCCCATGATCCGGGACAAAGTCGAAGACGGCTCCTTCGGTTCGGCCAGTGAAGTCATCCGCGCCGCCCTGCCTTCCAGCGCGAGGAGGAAGAGCACGCTGAACGCATGGCGTCCATCAGGGCGCGGGTGAAGGCGTCGATCGAAGACAAAAGACCCGCTGTTCCGCTCGATGAGGCGATCGACCGGGTAAAGAGCCGGATTTCGCAACTGACGAGGGAGAGCGATGATCCAGCGTCCCGCCGTCGTTCTTAGCGAAAGCGCGATCTCCGATCTTGAAGCAATTGGCGCCTACATCCTTGAGAGCAGCGGCAGCGAAAACATCGCCAACGGTTTCGTGGATCGGATAGAAGAGCGCTGTCAGAGTATCGGCAATGCGCCTCGTGGCGGTCGCTCGCGCGACGATATCGTTCGGGGATTACGACCCGTCCCATTCCGAGCATTCCGCCGTCATCACCACCTGACCGAGAACGATGTCATCCGCATCGTCAACATCTTCTATGGCGGTCGCGACTATGAGACGCTGATGCGCGACGGCGGGTCGAACGAACCATCCTGAGGCGATATTATTCAGCCGGCTCGACACCAGCCATCGGCAATCCCGGCTTTCCCGCCTCACCCGGATTTCGCCTGACATAGGCCGCCTTCAAACTCTCCGAGGTTTCGCGCGAGCCGTCATGGCTCCAGCCGGGCGGCTTGATCAGATAGTTCAGGCGATCGCTGAGCGAAAGACCCGGCGCAAAGGCATCCCGGAACATGCCGATCCACTCGTGAAAAGCCACCTTCAGCGGATTGAAGGTGCCGAGATTCCTGACGATGCCGTAGCGCGGCCTGTCCTCCTCCAGTTCCCCGACGAACGTGCCGAACATCCGGTCCCAGATGATCAGCGTGCCGGCATAGTTGGCGTCGAGATAGCGCGGATTGGTGGCGTGGTGGACGCGGTGGTGTGAGGGCGTGTTGAAGACGAACTCGAACCAGCCCCACATCTTGCCGATGGTCTCGGTGTGGATCCAGAATTGCCAGACCAAATTGAAGCCGAAGGTGAAGGCAATCACCGCCGGGTGGAAGCCGAGCAGCACCAGCGGCGCCTGCAGCATGAACATGAAGGTGAACAGGCCCGTCCAGCTCTGCCGCAGCGCTGTCGACAGATTGTAGTGCTGGCTGGAATGGTGGTTGACGTGTTCGGCCCAAACCCAGCGCACCCGGTGCGCGATGCGGTGATAGAAATAGTAGCGCAGATCATCGAGCAGGAAGGCCACCAGAAAGATCCAGATCGACAGGCCGAGATTGAAGACGCGGAACTGCCAGAGCCACAGCAACGCCCAGTAGGACACGACGCCAAGCAGCAGCCCGGCAACGACATTGCCGGTACCCATCATCAGGCTGGTCAATGTGTCGCGCGTTTCGAACGAACCCTTGGCACGGCCGGTGCGCACCAACCAAAGCTCGATCAGGATCGCGACAACGAAGAACGGGATGGCCAGTTGAGTGACCTGCGGAAAATTGTAGTCGTCCATCATGCCGCCTCTCCGCCGAAACTCTGCGGCTCAAGCGCCTTCAGCAAGCCTTGCGCATCCGTTGCGCTGGCAAAGCGGAAGCGGCCGCCCTTCCAGGTGAAATCGGCGAGCCGCAGCGAGACCGTATTCCCGTCTCCAGCGTCCAAAATCGTGACATCTTGAGGCGTGACGATGCGGGTCAAGAAGCAGTCGCCTACGCTGTGAACGATCCCGAAGCGCCCTCGCCCGATATCCAGGAACGCGGTCCCGGCATCTGCTGTCAGGCGGACCGCCGCCACGATCTCGTCGGGAAAATCCTCGGCGAATCGGCTCACTGCCTGATCGGTGCCACTGAGCGTCGCCGTCTTGCTGCCGCCGGTGAAATGCACCGCCGCAACCGACAGTGCGATGCCGAAGGTAACGATCGCCACCAATATGGGTAAGCTCATTCATCTCCTCCGAGCCGGTCTGTTGTCTTCGGCAACAGTTTGGCGCGGGGACGTCTTAACATGATTGACGTTTACGTCAAAGAGCAGGCCAGCCCCTGCTCGCACGACGCAGCAGCAGCCAATGCCGGCGCAAGGCCGACAGCCGCGCCACGCCTTCGAGCGGCGAGCCATTCTCCATCTTGCCGAGATAGGCGCGTGACAGGGCAAGTGGCAGGAATGCCGGGCGCAGCGAGACCGGGAGAGCCGGTGCGCCTTGCTCGAAGGCGGAAAGATGTTCCCGTGCCAGCGCCATCATCGCCGCCACCGCGCGTTTGGCGCCGGGTCCGCCGTCGCCGGTGACGAATTCTTCCGGCGACGATCCCGCTGCCGCCAGAATGTCGGCCGGGACAAAACATTGTCCGCGCTGGCGGTGCAGCGGCAACAGCAGCAGCAGGCCGGTCATCGCCTGTGCGCAGCCTGCCCTGCCCGCCAGTTCGGCAAAGCGCGGCGCCTCGCCGGGGTCGAGCACCATCGCCGCAAGCTGGATGAGTGCTGCGGCCGTCTCGCCGCAATAGCCTTCCAGATCGGTGCGCGACGGCATCGGGTCGTCGTAGAGGTCGAAGATGCGCGCATCGAGCATGTTCTCGAAGGCCGGCTTCGGCAGGCCGAATGTCGCTATCGTAGCGTTCACGGCTTCGGCAGTGGGATGGCCGGCGCCGGCCTCGCCGCCGGCGGCAATGACATCGCGCCACCATTGCAGCCGCACCTCGCCCGGTAGCGCCTCATGGATGCGATCGCGAATACCTGATATCTCCGCGTTGAAGGCGTAGAGCGAAAACAGCGCGTAGCGCTTGCCGTCCGGCGCGTAGAGCGCGGTCAGATAGCGATCATGGTCGGCGGCACGCACCGCGTCCATGACGATTTCAGCGCTTCGAGGCATATCAATCGACGGCAATGAGCGCGGCAGCCACGGCGCGCTCTTCCGCCAGAAGGACATTGTAGGTCCGCACCGCGGCACCCGTCGACATCGGGTCGGATGCAATGCCGGCGGCCTTCAGCGCGGCCCGCAATGCAGCGGGCAACGGCCGAAGATCCCTGCCCATGCCGACCAGCAGGATCTCGATCTTGTCGGCCTCGGACAGCAGCCTGTCAAAATCCGCCACCGTCAGCGCCAAGGAATCCACCGGCTCCCAGCCATGGATGCCGGATGGCAGACAGAGCAGCGAACCGCGATGCGACATGTCGGCAAAGCGGAATCCGCCATTGCCGTAGGCTTCGATCGGCGCGCGGCCCGGGAAATGCGCCTCGCGGATGACGATGCCTTTGCTGGTCACCGTTAAACCTCTTCGGGGGGGCGCGTCAGGTCGCGACCGCCTTGCCGCCATTGACCGGCTTCTCCTCGTCGGCTGAAGCCTGCGGCCGCAGCTTGAACAGGATCAGCAGCGGTGCGGCGATGAAGATCGACGAATAGGTGCCGAAGATCACGCCGAACAGCATGGCCATGGTGAACGAGCGGATCACCTCGCCACCGAACAGAACCAGCGCCAGCAGCGCCAGGATCGTCGTCACCGAGGTCAGCGTCGTTCTCGACAGCGTCTCGTTGATGGCGTTGTTCAGGAGTTGCGGCAGCGGCATGCGCTTGTATTTTCGCAGATCCTCTCGGACACGGTCATAGACCACGATCGTATCGTTCAGCGAATAGCCGATGATCGTCAGGATCGCCGCCAGTGACGACTGGTTGAACTCCAGCCCGGAGATGACGAAGAAGCCGAGCGTCATGACCACATCGTGCACCGTCGCCACGATGGCGCCGACCGCGAACTGCCATTCGAAGCGGAACCAGACATAAATCAGGATGCCGAGCAACGCGATCAGCATGGCGATCGTGCCTTGCTTGGCGAGTTCTCCAGAGACGGTCGGTCCCACCACTTCGACGCGGCGGAAATCGTAATTATCCTGCAGCTCGCCGCGCACCTTGTCGATGACGGTCTGCTCGGCATTTTCGCCACCATCCTGCGTGCCGACGCGGATCAGCACGTCGTTCGGCGTACCGAACTGCTGCACCTGGACTTCGCCGATGTTGAGTTCGGTCAGCCGCGCGCGGAGGTCGGCGAGATCGGCATTGCCGCTCTTGGCCTGCACTTCGATCAGCGAACCGCCCTTGAAATCGATGCCGTAGTTGATGCCGACGGTCATGAACAGCACCACCGACAGGATCGAAAGTGCGCTGGACAGCGTGAACGTCCAGCGACGGATGCCCATGAAGGGGATCTTGGTGCCGGGCGGAACGAAGGTCACCGGCGCCTTAGGCAATTCCTTCGGGCGGGCCCGGCGCAGCCAGATCGAGACCAGCAGACGGGTGAAGGTGAAGGCGGTGAAGACGGTCGTCAGGATGCCGATGGCATAGGTGATGGCAAAGCCCTTCACCGGACCGGTACCGAGATAGAACAGGACCACGGTGGCGATCAGCGAGGTGATGTTGGAATCGACGATGGTCGCCAGCGCCTTGGTGAAACCGGTATCGATCGCCTGGATGACCGAGCGGCCGGCGCGCCGCTCCTCGCGGATGCGCTCGTAGATCAGCACGTTGGAATCGACCGCCATGCCGATGGTCAGCACGATACCGGCGATGCCAGGCAAGGTCAGCGTCGCGCCAAGCAGCGAAAGCACGCCGACGATCATCGCCACGTGCACCGCCAGCGCGATGTTGGCGAGGAAGCCGAGGAAGCCGTAGGCGACGAACATGAAGGCAACGACGAGGATAGAACCGATGATGCCAGCAACCTTGCCGGCATGGATCGAATCCTGGCCAAGGCCCGGACCAACGGTACGCTCCTCGATGACGGTTAGCGTCGCCGGCAGCGCGCCGGCGCGCAGCAGCACGGCGAGATCGTTGGCGCTCTGGGCGGTGAAATTGCCGGAGATCTGGCCGGTGCCGCCGAGGATCGGCTCGCGGATCTGCGGCGCCGAAATCACCTGGTTGTCGAGGATGATGGCGAACAGCTTGCCGACATTTTGCGCCGTGGCCTGGCCGAAGCGCGCCGCCCCTTTCGAATCGAAGCGGAACGACACCACCGGCTCGTTGTTCTGCGAATTGTATGTCGCCTGTGCGTCAACGAGGTTTTCGCCCGAGACGATGACACGGTTCTCGATCAGATACGGAACCGGCGGATCGTCCTGCGAATACAGCACCGACGAGCCGGCAGGCGGACGGCCGTTGAGCGCGTCCTGCACCGGCATCGACTGGTCGACCATCTGGAAGGTCAGCTTGGCGGTCTGGCCGAGGATTTCCTTCAGCCTTTGCGGGTCCTGAAGACCCGGCACCTGGACGAGGATACGGTCGTCGCCCTGCCGCTGCACGATGGGTTCGGTCGTGCCGAGTTCGTTGACGCGGCGTTCGACCACCTCGATCGACTGCGTCAGCGCGGTCGACGTGCGGTATTTGATGCCGGCATCGGTGACGTTGAACTTGAGCAGGCCGGGCTCGGAATCGTCGAGCGTCATTTCCTGCACGGAACCGCCGGTGAACAGGCCGGCGGCGACCGGATCGGTCAGCGTCTTCAGCGCCGTCTTGGCGGCATCGATCTGGGCGGGATCGGTAATGCGAACCTGCAGGGTCCGCCCGGTGCCGGCAAGGCCGGTATAGCCAATCTTGGCGTCGCGCAGCAGCGTGCGGATTTCGTCGCGCGTCGTCTCCAGCCGGTCCTTGATCAGATCGTTCTGGTTCATTTCCAGCAAGATGTGCGAACCACCCTGCAGGTCGAGGCCGAGCGTCATCTGCCGCTTCGGCACCCAGTTGGGCAGCTGCGCCAGCGTGCTGGCGGAGAACAGGTTGGGCGCGGCGAGGATCACCGTGATGGCCACGGCCACCCAGATCAGGATCATCTTGAAGCGCGAGAAATACAACATATGGCGTCGTCCGTCAGAGCGTGTCCGCGGATCGCTCCGCCTAAAATTGGATTATTTCTTGGCGTTCTGGTTGGCCACCGGCTCGCCCTTGACGCGCACATCGGCGATCGTCGAGCGCAGCGCCGTCACCTTCAAGCCATTGCCGAGGTCGACCTCGAGCTCGTTGTCGTCGATCACCTTGGTCACCTTGCCGACGAAGCCGCCGCCGGTGACGACCGTGTCGCCGCGACGGACCGCGGCCAGCATCTCGCCGCGCTTCTTCAGCTGCGTGCGCTGCGGCCGGATGATCAGAAAATACATGATCACGAAAATCAGGACAAACGGCAAAATGCTGATGAACATGTCGGGAGAAGCGCCGACGCCTTGGGCGTATGCCGGTGTCACGAACATCGAGGTACTCCTGAATTTTGAAAACAGCCGCCAATCTGGCGGCCCCTTGAAATTTGGCCGGAATATAGTCGGTAAAGTTGTCAATGCAACTGCGCGGCCGGCCAAATCGGCTGCTTTTCCGGCCTGTTGAGCCGTGTTAGAGCAGGATCGCAAAAAGCGCGAGCCGGTTTCCGCAAAAAATTATGCTCGAACAAAAGGTTGCAACCGGTTTTGTATCAGGCGAAATCGGGCAGCTTCACGCCCCAAGACATCAAAAACGCGAAAACAAAAGACAGACATGACCGACAGCAGCATTGAGGCCCTGAACCAGAAACTCGACCGGCTGATCGAAGCGGTGAGCCGCCTTGCCCCGCCGCCGGTGCCCCAAACCGACCTCCGCGAGGCCGATTGCTTCGTTTGGCAGGCCGATCCGGGCTATCTGGAACCGGTGCACAGGGTTAACCGCGTCGACATCGGACTGATCCGTGGCGTCGACCGTGTCCGCGACATCCTTGTCGACAACACCGAACGCTTCGCTGCCGGCTACCCGGCCAACAATGTGTTGTTGTGGGGCGCGCGCGGCATGGGCAAATCGTCGCTGGTCAAGGCCGTGCATGCGGAAATCAACGCCAAGGCCAGGTCCGACCTGCCGTTGAAGCTGATCGAGATCCACCGCGAGGACATCGACACGCTGCCGAAGCTGATGGGTCTGCTGAAGGCGGCGCCCTTCCGCTTCATCCTGTTTTGCGACGACCTCTCCTTCGATCACGATGACACCTCCTACAAGTCGCTCAAGGCAGCGCTCGAAGGCGGCGTCGAGGGCCGCCCAGCCAATGTCATCTTCTACGCCACCTCGAACCGCCGCCATCTGTTGCCCCGCGACATGATCGACAATGAACGCTCGACCGCGATCAACCCGTCCGAAGCGGTCGAGGAAAAGGTGTCGCTGTCCGACCGCTTCGGGCTGTGGCTCGGCTTCCACAAATGTTCGCAGGACGAGTATCTCGACATGATCGACGGCTATGTCCGCCATCACGGGCTGACAATCGATCCCGACACGCTGCGCGCCGAAGCATTGGAATGGGCGACGACGCGCGGCAGCCGCTCGGGCCGCGTCGCCTGGCAGTTCACCCAGGATCTGGCTGGCCGGCTCGGCAAACCGCTGAAGGACTGATGCGTTGGATAGCGTCGCCAACGCCATCCGATGACAAGATCATTTGGGCGGCTGCGACCGCCGCAAATCACGCGGCGTTTGGCCGATCTCACGCCGCATCCAATGCGCCAGATGTGACTGGTGCGCGAAGCCCGTCAATTCCGCCACTTCGCTTGTGCTGAGATCGCCTTGCTGCAGCAGGACGCGTGCGCGTTCGACGCGACGCCGTAGCACGTAGCGGTGCAGGGTGAAGCCCGTCGCGGCCTTGAACCATGTCCGCAAGTGCGAACTGCTGGCGCCGGCAACCCGGCTCAGTCGATGGATCGACAGGGGTTCGTGCAGCGCAACCTCGATATGCTCCAGCACGCGCTTGAGCTGAGTATCCGACAATCGGCTCGCGCGATCGATATCAGGTTCACCGAGGCCAAGCAGCCTCACAGCGAGCGCGGCGCCGATGCTGTCGACAAACAACGACCCACTCGGCGAACTCGCATTGAGATCGCTCTCCAGTGCTCGCGCGAGGTGTTCGATGCGCTGGTCACGAAGCAGGTGACGTGTGCCGAGCGGCAATGCGCGCGCCTTGCCGCCAAGTTCGGCTGCCACCCTTTCCATCAAGGCCGGTTGTAACGCGATCTCGATCGTGTCGAACGGGGTCTCAGCCTCGAACCCACCCTCCTGACCGGCGGGCACCAGGTCGATATCGCCGGCGCGCCTGACGAAATATCGTCGAACCTCATGGCAGTAGGAGCGCGTCGCGGCACTTGCATGCACCATGATGCGATGGTGTGGCGCCCGGAGCAGACGATGGACCCCGGCTTCGACATGCCGGGAGGCCAATGTTACGTCGGACGGGGATCGGGCCGGGGCGACTTGCGAGAGCATGCTTTCTCGATTCATGGCAAAACCTGTTCAAGACTTGGCAATTCCCGCGCGATTTTCAATGCCGTGGCTATGTACCTACGCCTCTCCATAAAACTTGGATGAGAGGTTATGCCATGAGTTTCTATGTTGTTGTCGGAGCAGGCCCGGTTGGTCGCGAGACCGCGCGGCTTCTGGGCGAAGAAGGCCATGATGTTGTCTTGACGAGCCGGAGTGTCGGTTCGAACGCGCTGCAAAACGTCCGGACCGTGCAGTCCAACGCCACCAATGCCGCGGAACTGGCGCGTATCAGCCGAAACGCCGACGCGATCTTCATGTGCGCCATGGCCGCCTATCACCTCTGGCCGACCGACTTTTTCCCAATCATCGACGGCACCGTGCGGGCTGCCGAAGCGGTCGGCGCGAAGCTTGTGGTGCTCGGAAACCTCTATGGCTATGGCAAAGATGCCGAAAGCCCGCTTCACTCCGACCTGTCTCTGGATCCGACTTCGAAGAAAGGAACCGCGCGGACGATCATGTGGCAGCGGGCCGTCCGTGCGGACGTGCCGGCCGTCGAAGTGCGGTCCAGCGATTATCTTGGACATGGCGCGATCAGCTCTTTCTCACTGGTCGCGCTGCCCTCCATACTCGAGGGGAAACCGACGGCTTTCATTGGCGACCTCGACGCAACTCACGCCTGGTCCTTCACGAAGGACGTGGCCAGGACACTGGTCGCTGCCTCGCGCTACACGGGCGAATGGGGACGGGCGTTCCATGTTCCATCGCAACACGCCCCATCCCGGGAACTCATCCGGGCGACCGCGGCAATGCTTCACCGTGAAATTCCAGGAACACGCTCCTATTCCATCTCCGAAATGGAAGCATTGGGCATGCATGAGCTTATCGAGATGAGCTACCTCTTCGACAAACCCTTGCTGGTCGATTCCTCCGACGCGGAGACGCTTCTCGGCGTCAAGGCCAGCAGCCTTGGCGTCATGATCGCCGACACTCTGCGCGACCATCTTGCTTGAAGACTGGCGCGGCGCACCGGAACTGAAAAAGCCCGCTCCTTTCGGAACGGGCTGAGCCGGCGGGCCGGACTGGAGGTCAGACGGCCCGCAAATTGCTTTTTTTCTTCTATTCGAAACAGCCCCGACTATTCGAGATAGCCGGAGGGATCGACAGGCGCCGAGTTCTTGCGCACTTCGAAGTGCAGCTTCGGCGAGTCCGTCGTGCCGCTCATGCCCGACAGCGCGATCTCCTGGCCGCGCTTGACCTTCTGGCCGCGCTGCACCTCGATCGAGCTGGCGTGGCCGTAGACGGTGACCAGGCCGTTCTCGTGACGCACCAGCACCGTGTTGCCGAATTCCTTGAGGCCATCGCCGGCATAGATGACGACACCGTTCTCGGCCGCCTTGACCGGTGTGCCCGTCGGCACGGCGATATCTACGCCGTCCTTGCCCGAGCCGAAACCGGAAATCACGCGGCCGCGCACCGGCCAGCGCATCTTGCCGATGCCGGTGGCGTCTGGCGCGACGGCATCGTCGGCCTCGGCCTGCTGGATGACCTTCGAATCCTTTTTCGGCGGCGTGTAGGACGCCAGCGTTTCAGACGGCGTGGTCTTTGCCGCGGGCTGCGTGGTGGCCGTCGTCACCGGATCGACCTTGGCCGGCTTGGCAGCGGCGACGGTCGCGGTTCCGCCGGCCGGCACCTTCAGGGTCTGGCCGATCTTGAGCAGTCCGTCCTTCATCCCGTTGGCCTGCTTTAGAGCAACGACGCCGACGCCGGTCTTCCTGGCAATCGAAGACATCGTGTCGCCCGACTGGACCGTGTAGGTCCCAGCAGCGCCGGTCGTCTTGGCAACCTGCGGCTTGGGCTCCTTGGGCTGGTTTGCTGCGGCCGACGCGTCGACCTGAGCGGCGGACTTGCCTTCCTTAGGCTTCGGCTGCTGCGGCAGAACGGCGACCTTGTCCGGCGCAGTGGCCGGCAGGTTGTGCTTGCCGTCTTTCGCCGGCTTGGCATCCGCGACCTTCGCCTCGCTCTTGCTGGAATAGGCATAGGCCGGGATGACCAGCTTCTGGCCGGTCTTCAGCCCCTTGGTCGCGCTCAGCCCGTTGACCTTCATGATCACGTCGGACGGCACCTTGTAGCGCTGCGCCAGGCCGCCGATCGTTTCGCCGTCCCTGACGACGATCTCGGTTGCATGCGGAGTGCCGGAAGCAGCCACGCGGGGTTCGTCAGGTTGCGAAACCTTGAAAGGCGACGCCGCCGGAGCGACGGTGCCGGTCGTGGTCCTGTCGACATGCGGTGCCGGGGCCAATGCGGTGCGCACCGGCTTCGATGCCGGCGCCTGCTGCGCTTGGGCAACGGGCGGCGGCAGCGGCCGCGTCGAGACCGGCTCGAGGCTGGAGCGGCTGACCGATTGTGTATGGCTGCCATCGATCGGAGCGGCGGCGACATCGCCCGGATAGGGCTGCTGTACGGCATCCTGCTTGTTGATGATGGCGCGCTGATTGTTGGTCGAGGATGTAAAGACGTCGTCGACGCCATTGAACCGCGAAACCTGGGAACTGCACCCCGCAGCAGCACCCGCGACCATCAGAATGGCGCAGCCTCGCGCCAGATTGCGACCGTTTGTCTTCAAAACACTGAGTTGCATCGCACTAACCCGCACATACCCGGTACAAACTAGGCATGATTAAAGCGCGTTAATGTTACTCGACGGTTAACCTCATGGAATCCGACGCAATTTTTCTTAAAATATTAGACAGCGAGCCGTGCGGAGATTTCGGGTCAGGCCAGCCGGGGTCGAAGACGGGCGCACGACGCGGCCGAACATCGACATCCGCGCTAGATAACAGCGGCGACACCGCGCAGGATCGGCTGCAGGCGAACGAGCCCGATGTCTTCGCGCTCGAAGCGGCTGCCGACCTTGGTCAGCTTGGCCAGCACCTGTTCGCCCTCTTCGGGGCCGATCGGAGCGATGACGATACCGCCGCTCGACAACTGGTCGAGCAGGAAACGCGGCAGGCTGTCGAAGGCGGCCCAGGCGACGATGCGGTCAAATGGCCCTTCATTCGGCAGCCCGCCGGAACCATCGGCGTGGCGCACGATCACATTGCCGATGCCGAGCGCCTCGAAGCGCTGCCGCGCCTGCTCGGCGAGCGTCTTGTAGCGATCGGTGGTGATGACCCGAGCGGCCAGCCGCGACATCACCGCCGAGGTGTAGCCCGAGCCGGTGCCGATCTCGAGCACGCGGTTGCCCTGCTCGATGGTGAGTGCGGCGATCACCGCCGCCTGCATGTCGGCGCCTTCGATCGCCTCGCCGCATTCGATCGGCAGCATGCGGTCCGACCAGGCGATCTGATGGAACTGGGCCGCCAGGAAGCCGCGCCGCGGCGTCGCCTCGAAGGCCGCGATCAGCGCCTTCGGCACAGTCCCCCGGCCGCGCAGACGCAGCAGAAAGGCGGCAAAACCTTCGCGGTCGTCGATCGGGAGGCCCTGGTTCATGCGAGCGCCTTGCTCAGTTGGTCACGGATTTCATGGGCGGTAAGGTCGAGCTGCAGCGGCGTCACCGACACCAGCCGGTTGCGCAAGGCGTAGAGGTCGGTGCCTTGCTTGCCTTCGACCGGCTCGCGGCCGAAACGCAGCCAGTAGTAAGGCAGGCCGCGCCCGTCACGGCGCTCGTCGACCCACAGGGAGTGCACGAGCTTGCCCTGCGAGGTGACCACCGTGCCTGCGACTTCCTCGGGCGTGCAGTTGGGAAAATTGACGTTGAGCAGCACGCCGTCCGGCAATGGCGTCGCGATAAGTTTCTTCAGCAGCGCCGGCGCCAGCGCCTCCGTCGTCTCGTAGGGCACGACGCGATCTTCGCCGACATAGCTGTACCCCTGGCTGAGCGCGATCGAGCGAATGCCGAGCAGCGCGCCCTCCATGGCGCCGGCGACGGTGCCGGAATAGGTGACATCGTCGGCGATGTTGGCGCCCGAATTGATGCCGGACAGGATCAGGTCGGGTGCGCCAGGCAGGATCTTCTTGACGCCCATGATGACGCAATCGGTCGGCGTGCCGCGCACGGCAAAATGCTTCTCGCCAATCTTGCGCAGCCGCAGCGGCTCCGAGATCGACAGCGAATGCGCATAGCCGGACTGGTCCTGCTCGGGCGCCACCACCCAGACATCGTCGGACAGCGTACGTGCGACGCGTTCGAGCGACGCCAGGCCCTCGGCATGAATGCCGTCGTCATTGGTCAGGAGGATACGCATTATTTCGCTTCGATCTTTTCCAGACCGCCCATGTAAGGCCGCAGCACTTCAGGAATGGTTACGCTGCCATCCTCATTCTGGTAGTTTTCGATGACGGCGATGAGCGCGCGGCCAACGGCTGTGCCCGAGCCGTTGAGCGTGTGGACGAAGCGGTTGCCCTTGCCGTCCCTGTCCTTGTAGCGGGCGTCCATGCGGCGTGCCTGGAAATCGCCGCACACCGAGCAGGACGAGATCTCGCGATAGGCGTTCTGGCCGGGCAGCCAGACCTCGATGTCATAGGTCTTGCGTGCGCCAAAACCCATGTCGCCGGTGCACAGCGTCATGGTGCGGAACGGCAGGCCGAGCCGCTTCAGCACTTCCTCGGCGCATTGCGTCATCCGCTCATGCTCGGCAAGTGACGATTCCTGATCGGTGATCGACACCAGCTCGACCTTGTAGAACTGATGCTGGCGCAGCATGCCGCGCGTGTCGCGCCCGGCCGAGCCCGCTTCCGAACGGAAGCACGGTGTCAGCGCGGTGTAGCGCAGCGGCAGTTTTTCATGCGCGGTGATTTCCTCACGCACAAGGTTGGTGAGTGGGACCTCGGCGGTGGGAATCAGGCCAAGCCTGCCCTCCCCGTGCGGCGTGAAGAACAGATCTTCCTCGAACTTCGGCAATTGGTTGGTGCCGAACAAAACATCGTCCTTGACCATCAACGGCGGGATCACTTCTTCGTAGCCGTGTTCGGTCGTATGCAGGTCCAGCATGAACTGGCCGAGAGCGCGTTCCATCCGCGCCAGTCCGTTTTTCAGCACCGTAAAGCGCGAGCCCGACAGCTTTGCCGCGCGCTCGAAATCCATCATGCCGAGCGCTTCGCCGATCTCGAAGTGCTCCTTCACCCAGTTCGGCCGCGTCGGTACCTTGCCGACGATGTGCTTGACGACATTGTCGTGCTCGTCCTTGCCGACAGGCACGTCGTCGAACGGTACGTTGGGCAGCACCGCCAGCGCATCGTTCAGCGCCTTGTCGAGCTCGCGTTCGCGCGCCTCGCCGTTCTGGATGAAGACCTTGATCTCGCCGACTTCGGCTTTCAGCGTCTCGGCCAGGGCAGCATCGCCCGAACGCATGGCGTTGCCGATCTCTTTCGACGCGGCATTGCGGCGCTCCTGCTTGGTCTGTAGCTCGGTAACGTGTTCGCGCCGCGCCTCGTCCGAGGCGATCAGCCCGCCGACCGTGGACTGCGCCTCGTCAGCCGACCACGAGCGCTTCACCAGCGCCTCGACAAGGGCCTTCGGGTTGTCGCGAATCCATTTGATGTCAAGCATGGTTTGAACGCTCCGGGGTAGCATGTCGCCCAAAGTGCGCAGCGGTTTGGGACAACGACATCCTTCAAACAAAACTGAAACGCATCGCTTTCAGTGCGATGCGTTTTCAGCCAGAGGGCGTAAACCGCATCCTCGATCGATGCAAGATGGGGCATGGGGAACGCAAGCATGCGATCACGCTTTGACGCGCTTTCGGCTGAGGGCGGAGGAGAGCCTGAAATGAAAAACCCGCCTCTACGGCGGGTCGCTGGCGCAAGTCGGCACCATACCGAGAATGATAGCATAGCTGCCCTCACCAGGTCAAGAAAAAATTCCTATCGAGGCTGGCCAGACGCGGCGGCGCCGTTCAGGTGGAGGACGCGTCCGCCGGCTTCTTCTCGGCGACCTCTTCCGCCGCGTCCTGCTTCTCGCGTGCCACGCGCTGCTTTTCCTGATCGCGCTCGATCAGCCGGGCAGCCCAGATGGAGACCTCGTACAGAAGGATGGTCGGAATGGCGAGGCCGATCTGGCTCATCGGATCGGGCGGCGTCAGCACCGCCGCGACGACGAAGGCGATGACGATCGCCCATTTGCGCTTCTCGGCCAGCCCCTTGGACGACAGCATGCCGACGCGTGTCATCAGGCTGGTCACCACCGGCAGTTGGAACACCAGGCCGAAGGAGAAGATCAGCGTCATGATCAGGCTGAGATATTCCGACACCTTTGGCAGCAGCGAAATCTGCACCTGATCGTCGGTGCCGGCCTGCTGCATGGCGAGGAAGAACCACATCACCATCGGCGTGAAGAAGAAATAGACCAGCGACGCACCCATCAGGAACAGGATTGGCGACGCGATCAGGAACGGCAGGAAGGCGTTGCGCTCGTTCTTGTAGAGGCCGGGCGCGATGAATTTGTAGATCTGCGTGGCGATCAGCGGAAAGGCGATCACCATGCCGCCGAACATGGCGAGCTTGACCTGCGTGAAGAAGAATTCCTGCGGCGCCGTGTAGATCAGCTCGACCTTGTGCGGATCGAGGCCCGCCCACTGCGTCGCCCATTTGAACGGGACGACCAGAAGGTTGAACAGCTTCTTGGCGAAGAAGAAACAGACCAGGAAGGCAACGAAGAAACCGCCCAGCGACCAGATCAGCCGCCGGCGCAGCTCGATCAGATGCTCCATCAGCGGCGCCGACGATTTCTCGATCTCGTCCTTTTCGGTGTCCGAAACGCTCACTTGGCGGCTCCAGCCGTCTTCTTGGCCGCCGGCTTCTTGGCCGCAGCAGGTTTCGGTTCGATTTTCGCCCCCGTCTTGGTCGCTACGGTCTTGGACGCGGTCACCTTGGCCGCAGCGGGCGTCTTGGCCCTGGGCGTTTCAGGCATTGCCGCCGTCACCGGCTTCGCTGGCACCTTGGGCGCAGGCGTGGCCTTAGCGGTGACCGTTTTTGCAGGAGCTTTAGCGCCATTTGCCGAAGCCTTTATAGCCGGCGTCGCCCTTGACGGTGCAGGCTTGGCTGCCTTCTTCGCCGTGGACGCCTTCGGCGCCACGACGGGTGTCGTCGGCACTGATGACGTCACCACCGATTCGTCGGTCATCGCCGGGAAAATCGGCGCTGCCGGCGCTGCTTCCGGTCCGTTGACGCCGGGCATGGTCGTTGCACCGTTCTTCAGCGGCTCGGCCGCCTGCGGGGTCGAAGCGGCTGGCGTTGCCGGATCGGCTGCCGGCTTCGGCTTCATCGCCGCGTCGACGCCGGAGCGAACGTCGGCCGCGGCCTGTTCGAACGGATTGAGCTGCTTCCTGATCTCGGCCATCGGGCTCATGCCCCTGAGCTCGTCGACGGACTTCTTGACGTCGTCGAGCTCGGCTTCCTTCAGCGCCTCGTTGAACTGTTTCTGGAAATCGGATGCCATGGCGCGCAGCTTCGCCGTCGTGCGGCCGAAGGTGCGCAGCATATTGGGCAAATCCTTGGGCCCGACGACCACGATCATGACGATCGCGATGACCAGCATTTCGGTCCAGCCGACTTCAAACATGACACTCTGTTCCGACTAGAACCTTTGGGCTCAGCTCTTGCTGGCCTTTTCCTTCGCGGCCGCAACGGTCTCGTCGGCACGATGTTCGACGGTGCGCTTGTCTTCGGCAACGTCGTCGTCGGCCATGCCCTTCTTGAAGCTCTTGATGCCCTTGGCCATGTCGCCCATCAGCTCGGGAATCTTGCCGCGGCCGAACACCAAAAGCACGATCACCAGCACGATCATCCAGTGCCAAATCGAAAATGAACCCATAGCAAATCTCTCTCGAATGTTTTCCCTGGCGATGATCTATGCGTTTTCGCGTTGGGATTCAAACACAACTGCGACAGAGTTTATGAAAGGGTGGCGGATGTCACGCATTTTCGACGCGGCGGCCCCGCTACGAATCCGCGCATCCTCGACAGATCGGCCGCCAATGCCAGTCAATCTTCCGTGACGCGCGGCGTCAGCAGGCCGAGTTCCTCGAGATCGATATCGGTGAGCGCATCCTCGTCGTCGGTCAATGCATCGGGATCGGCCGGCGGCTGCGGAATGGAGAAATTCGACGGCATGCGGCCCGAAAGCAGGCCGGCCCCCTTCAGTTCCTCCATGCCGGGAAGATCGCGGATCTCTTCCAGCGCGAAATGATCGAGGAAGGTCTCCGTGGTGCCGTAGGTAACCGGGCGTCCGGGTGTCTTTCGCCGGCCGCGCATGCGCACCCATTCCGTTTCCAGCAGCGTGTCGAGCGTGCCCTTCGAGGTTTCGACGCCGCGGATGTCCTCGATCTCGGCACGCGTCACCGGCTGGTGATAGGCAATGATCGCCAGCACTTCGAGAGCCGCGCGGGAGAGCTTCCTTTGCTGGACGGTATCCCTGCTCATCAGGAAAGCCAGGTCGCCGGCGGTGCGGAACGCCCAGGCATCGCCGACACGCACCAGATTGACGCCGCGCCGCGCATAGATCTGCTGCAGTTCGGCCATGGCCAGGGCGATGTTGATGCCGTCCGGCAGGCGTGCCGCAAGCTGCTTTTCGCTGACGGGTTCGGCGCTGGCGAACACGATCGCCTCGGCCATGCGCACAGCCTCGGCCAGATGCAGTCGCTCGGCCGGGTTTTGTAGCTGCTGCTCGGCCGGATCCTGGGAAAGCGGGCCCTCGTCGGGTTCATCGCCGATCTTGAACGGGACAACCGAAGCGTTGGCGCGTTCGCTCATGATGCCACCTCGACTGCCTTGATTGTCTGCGTTCGGCCGCGCAGGTAGATCGGCGCGAACGTCTGATCCTGCCGCACATCCATCTTGCCTTCGCGCACCAGTTCCAGCGTGGCAGCGAACGAGCTCGCGATCGCCGTGCGCCGCTCCTCGGGACTGGTCATGTACGCGATCAGAAAACTTTCCATCGTCGTCCAGTCGCTCACGGCTCCCACAAGGCGGGTCAGGATGTCGCGCGCGTCCTTGAGCGACCAGACACCGCGCCTGGCGATGGTCACATTGTTGATCGCCTGCTTCTGGCGCTGCTGGGCATAGGCGGTCAAGAGATCGTAGAGCGAGGCAGAATAGGCGTTGCGCTTTTCGATGATGACCATTTCCGGCATGCCGCGCGCGAACACGTCGCGGCCGAGCCGGTTGCGGTTGACCAGACGCGCCGAGGCGTCGCGCATGGCTTCCAGCCGCTTCAGTCGGAACTGCAGCACCGCCGCCAGTTCCTCGCCGCTTTCGCCCTCGTCGCCTGGCTGCTTGGGGATCAGGAGCTTGGACTTGAGGAAGGCCAGCCATGCCGCCATCACCAGATAGTCGGCGGCAAGCTCCAGCCTGAGCGCCCTCGCCGTCTCGACAAAGGTCAGATATTGCTCGACCAGCGCCAGGATCGAAATACGCGCCAGATCGACTTTCTGGGTGCGGGCAAGATGCAGCAGAAGATCGAGCGGACCTTCGAAGCCGGCCACGTCGACGACCAGCGACGGGTCGCCGGTGACGCGTGAATCGTCATTTTCGGCCCACAGACGGTCCATCGGTGCGGCCTTCGCGGCCTTGCTTTCCAATGTCTCCGCCACTGCCTGTCACTTTCCCTTGCTATGCCACCGCATCGAAGTAGGTGGCGAATTCGGCGCGTATTTCGGTTTCTTCGACCGTGTCACGGTCCTTTATATAGGTCAGCGCCCGCTTGGCGCGCTCCAGCGACGTGCCCTCAAGCCCAGTGGTGCGCGATGCGATGCCGGCCATCTCCTCGAAAACGCCGTTGCAGTGAAGGACCAGATCGCAGCCCGCCGCAAGGATCGAGGCCGCCTTTGTCGGGAAATCCCCAGAAAGTGCCTTCATCGATGTGTCGTCGCTCATCAGCAGTCCGTCGAAGCCGATTTCGCGCCGGATGATCTCGTCGATGACCTTGCCGGAGGTGGTCGCCGGATTGTTAGGGTCGATCGCGCTGTAGACGACATGCGCAGTCATCGCCATCGGCAGATGGCTAAGCTCCTTGAACGGGGCGAAATCATGCCGCTGCAGATCACTGAGCGAGGCATTGACCACTGGCAGTTCAAAATGCGTGTCGGCAAAGGCACGTCCATGGCCCGGAATATGCTTCATGACCGGCAGCACGCCGCCCGATATCAGCCCTTCCGCGGCTGCGCGGCCGAGCTCGATCACGGGTCGCGGGTCCTTGCCGTAGGCACGCGCGCCGATGACATCGCTGGCGCCTTCGATCGGCACGTCGAGCACCGGCAGGCAATCGGCTGTGATGCCGTAGCGTAACAGGTCGAAAGCATGCAGCCGCGCCATCAGCCAGGCCGCGCGGGCGCCGGCATCATGATCGTCGCGCCACAGCGCGCCCAGCGCGCCGCCGGCGGGATAATTCGGCGCCAGCGGCGGCCGCAAGCGCTGCACACGGCCGCCTTCCTGATCGATGAACACCAGCGCGTCCGGACGCCCTATGCAGTCTCGCATCTCGGCGACCAGATCGCGGATCTGTTCAGTCTCGCCGATGTTGCGTGCAAACAGGATGAAGGCCCACGGGCATTCATTGCGATAGAAATTGATTTCTTCGCGGGTGAGCGATTTCCCGGCGCAGCCGAGGATCATGGATTTTGATTCGGTCATGTCGGCAGTTTAGGGCTTTGTGCGATCAAAGGGAATCGCCAGGGATTCATCCAGGGCAACGCCGGATCTGCTTTCCCCATGAAAAAAGCCGGCGCGGTGGACCGCGCCGGCTTTCAATCGGTTGACTCCGGCTTTAGCGCGAGACGAAGCAGTTGCCGCCGGCTGCCTTGTAGCTGGTGCACAAATTGATCGCGTCATTGCGTGACTGGGCCGGAACGCGCACGCGGTAGAACGTGCCTTTGCCGGCGATCTCGGCCTTGACGATGTTGGCGGTACGCCCGGCAAGCACGCTGCCATAGCGGCGCTGCAGATCCTGATAGCTGGACTGGGCGCTTTCGACGGTCGGCTGCGAGGCGATCTGCATCGACCACGAGCCACCGCCGGCCGCGGTCGATGCCGGATCGATGGACGCAACCTGATCGGGCTTGACCTCGCCGACGACATCGACCGGCTGGTCGGACGGACGCTGCGGCGCGAGCGGAACCTTTGCCGGCGTGTTGGCCGATTGGGCCTTGGCCTCGGCCTTCGGCTTGGCCACCGGCTTGAGGGCCGGCTCGTCGTCCGCCTGGGCGGCGGCAGGCGCCACGGTACCGGTCTGGTCGGCATCGGCTTGCGCCGCCGGGGCGACATGCTGCGGCGCCGGATCGACCGGCTCGGTAGCGGCCACTTGCGGAGCGGCGGGCGCCGCCGGATCTTCACGCGGCACCAGCGAACCGTCCGACTTGACCACCATAGTCCTCACCTTGCGCGGTGCAATGGCGACGACATCGGCATTTGTACCCTTGTCTGCATCCTGCAGCACCTGCGCGATGCGGTCCTCGGACTTGGGAGCTGGCGCCGTATTGTCGGCCAAAGCAGCGCCGGCCATCGGCGCGGCATTGCCGACATCGGTTCCAGCGCCGGCTGCATTCTGGTCCGGCGAAAGATCGATAGCGCGGGCCGGGTCCTTCGCCTGCACGTCCACCGGCTCTTCGGTGTTGGTGACCAGCTTTTCCTGGACCGGCTCGGCGGGCTTGGCGCCCCTGACCGCGTCGTAGACCTTGTTGTCCTGGTTGGGCACCACGGCGCCGCCCGGATTCTCCGGCTTGACCTTGATCGGCGCGTTGTCGGCCTTGACGATGACGGGCGCTTCGCTGCCGCCCTTGCCGCCAAAGGACAGCGCAAAGGCACCGAGACCGCCCGCGACCGCGACCGCGCCGACAATCGCGGCGATGAACAGGCCGCGTCCGCGCGACGGCCTTGCGGCCTCACGCTCGCCGAGACCCGGAACAGCCATCTCCTCGTCGAGTTCGGGATCGTAGTCGAGTTCATCGACGGTGAAATCATCGGCTTGGGAAGCCGGCTGGCTCCCCGGCAGGTTGTCGAGGTCGTAGCCCGAGGCGTCGGCATAACCCGTGGGCGGCGCCGCGCGGGCAGACATTTCCATCGGCCGCGCCGCATAGGTTCGCGCTTCCGGCTCATAGCCCGACTTGACCCCGTCATAGCCCGGCTTGACCCCGTCATAGCCCGGCTTGAGGCTGTCATAGCCCGGCTTGAAGCCCGCGGCATAGGAGCCATCATCGTAAGATGCGCCGGCCGCGTTGCCTGTGGGAGCGGCAGCGACCTCCACCGCGTTCATCTCGGAGAGAAGGCTGGAGAACTCGGCATCGAGATCGTCATAGCCAGGCGACGCCGGCTGGTCTTCCTCGAAGTGCAGTTCGGGGATATCGAGATCGTCCGCCAGCGCCACGACACGCTCGGGCACATCGACCGTCTCGACATCGGGCATGTCTTCGTAACGCGCCGGCTGGCGCGATTGCGGCGCCGATACTGGGGCAGCGGGAGCCAAGGTTTCGACCGGCTCGGACGAACCATAGGACGTCGTGGCGGCGACTGCCGGCGCTGCGGCCATGGATGATGCCACCGAAGCGGCCGGCTGAGCGCTAAACGTAGGCTGCGTGATGAATGACGGCTGCTGCGGAACCGGCGTCACGCGGCTCCACGAACGCGTCGGCTCTGTCGGTTGGGAACGCTCCGCAAGCCAATCGAAAGAATCCGCCGAATTGTCCCGGGGAGCGGCTTCGTCACGCGGATCAAGGCCCTGGGCCAAAGCCGCGTCCAACGCATCATCGTCGAAATCGACATCGCCAATGGTGTCCGAGTTCGGATCCTGGAGTTCATCAAGCATAAGATCGTCAATATCCGCGTCGGCCGCTTGGGCCGTGCCAACATGTCGATTCTGCTCAGGCGTGGTTTCGTCAAGATCCCAGTCGAGGTCGCCGACAAGGTCGGCCGGTTCCTCGGCAGGCTGGGCAACAGGCGGCGGGGCAGCGACAGCGGGCTGAGCCGTGACCGACTCGCTGGCCACCGGCGCCGTGCGGGAAGTCATGGCGCCCAGCAGCGCATTCAACTCGTCTTCCAGGCTCCGTTCGTCCGCAATCGGGGCGTGCACCGCCGGCGCGACATTGGCTTCTGGCGCCGCCGGCTGGACCGTAGCGGCAGCAACTTCGGCGACCGGCTCTTCGACCGTTTCGGCGAACGAATCGTCAAAGTTCAGGTCGAAGGCATCGTCCGACAGGCCTTCAGGGTTGGAAATCTCGCTTGTTGAGTCCGCAGCATCGGCAAGCACTTCATGCGCTTCCGGCTCGTCGAAGGCGATCGGCTCATCCGCGCGAACGTCGAAATCCATGTCGACATCGGCCATGGCATCGTCGAGGCCAGCAAAGCTCTCGTCGGAGATTGCCTGGCCGTCAAGCGCCGCCGCCTGCTCCGGCATGGCATGCTCGAGGGGATCTGCGGCCATGAATGACTGTTCCGCCGCCGAATGGTCGTCGAGCATCAGCTCGTCTTCAAGCGACATTGCCACCGCATCGTCGAATTCGTCATCGGAGGCAACCGGCTCGACAGAAGCGGGCGTATCGGCAACGCTGTACAGGGCCTCTTCGGCTTCCTCATCGATCCGAAGGTCCTGGTCGAGCGAGGCGGCAAGCTCGTCCGCCATCGACTGATCGTCCTCGAATGGGGACACGTCCTCGAGCGAACCGGCGACGGCATCGCCAATGTCGGACGCGAAAGCGGGCTCGACGGACGGCACGGCTTCAGCGGCGACCGCATGGCTGGCGCCGGCGACGTGGTCGTCGATCTCAGCCATGTCCAGTTCGAAATCGTCGTCGAGCGACACCGAAAGCTCGTCGTCCATCGCGCTGGCGTCAGCCGCTTCGAATGCCGGCTCATGCACGAAAGTCGGCTCATGAGCCTGAACAACCGGAGCGGCGTCGCTGTCGTCAGCGCCGAACTCGCCCATCATTTCTTTCTCGAGATCGATATCGAAATCGCCCTCTTCGAGCCCGTGATCGGCGGCTGGGGCCTGCGGCTGGGCGGGCGATTGCGGCCTGACCGGCTGGCGCGGGTCGAATCCCATGATCCTGGTCAGTTCCGCGAACGGATCATCCTCAGCGATGTCGTTGTTGTCGGCTACTCTCAGCTGGGTTCTGTCTGCCATTATTGTTCCCGAACTCGCACTCATTCGGACGCCATGGACGTCGCGTAGGGTTGGCCCTTACCAGCGCAATGTGGGCAAAAGGTGACAGGTTATTTAGTCAAACCTAACGCATTTCAGTGGGCGCGGCGGCCCCGATCAACGTCAGGCCGGACGTCAAAACGTCCGAAACAGCCTGCACCAGCCCTAGTCTGGCATGCGTCAATTGTCGGTCGTTAACCTTAACAAAACGTAAGTCCGGATTATCCGTGCCACGGTTCCAGTGCCCGTGGAAGCTGGAAGCCAGATCATAGAGGTAAAATGCCAGCCGATGCGGCTCGAGCGCAAGGGCGGCGGACTCGATCAGCCGCGGGTATTCGGCAAGCTTGCGGATCAGGCCGATCTCGCCCTCGTCGGTCAGCAATGCCGCGGCCGACGCCAGGCTGTTGCGGTCGAAATTGGCTTCGCCCAGTTGCTCGCTCGCCTGCCGGAACACCGAATGACAGCGCGCCGAGGCGTACTGGACATAGAACACCGGATTGTCCTTGGACTGCTCGGTCACCTTGGCGAAATCGAAATCCAGCGGCGCATCGTTCTTGCGATAGAGCATCATGAAGCGGATCGCGTCGCGGCCCACCTCCTCCACCACTTCGCGCAGCGTCACGAAATCGCCCGACCGCTTCGACATGCGCACCGGTTCGCCCTCGCGAAACAGCTTGACCAGATTGCACAGCAGCACGGTGAGCTTGACCTCTTCGCCGGCAATCGCCCGCGCCAGGGCTTCCAGCCGCTTGACGTAGCCGCCATGGTCGGCGCCGAGCACATAGATCAGGTCGACGAAGCCGCGATCGACCTTGTCCTTGAGATAGGCAACGTCGGCGGCGAAATAGGTGAATGAGCCGTCCGACTTGACCAGCGCCCGGTCCATGTCGTCGCCGACCGCGGTCGAGCGGAACAGCGTCTGCTCGCGGTCCTCCCAATCGTCGGGTTTCTCGCCCTTGGGCGGCGGCAGCTTGCCCTTGTAGATATGGCCCTTCAGCGTCAGATCGTTGATCGCGGAGCGGATCTTCCTGGCATTGTCGGCGTGCAGCGTGCGCTCGGAGAAGAACACGTCGTGATGCACGTTGAGCATCGCCAGGTCCTCGCGGATCATCGCCATCATCGCATCGATGGTGCGATCCTTGACGATGGCGAGCGCCTCGTCATCGGGCATCTGCAGCAGCGAGCGGCCGAATTCCGCGACCAGCGCCTGGCCGACAGGCACCAGGTAGTCGCCCGGATAAAGCCCGGCCGGAATCTCGCCGATGTCGTCACCCAGCGCTTCGCGGTAACGCAGGAATGCGGAACGGCCGAGCACGTCGATCTGCGAGCCGGCGTCGTTGATGACGTATTCCTTGGTCACGTCGTAACCGGCGAAGGCCATCAGATTGGCAAGTGCGTCGCCGACGACAGCACCCCGGCAATGGCCGACATGCATCGGTCCGGTCGGATTGGCCGAGACATATTCGACATTGGTCTTCCTGCCGCCGCCAACCGTCGAGCGGCCATAGTTGCGGCCCTCGCCGAGCAGTGCGGTCAGATGTGTCTGCCAGAAGCCGTCCTTCAGCCTGAGATTGACGAAACCGGGGCCGGCCACCTCTGTTGCCGCGACATCCTTGTCGTCGCGCAGCGCCTGCGCCAGTCTTTCGGCCAGCGCGCGCGGGTTCTGGCCGGTCGGCTTGGCCAGCACCATTGCCGCATTGGTCGCCAGGTCGCCATGGCTGGCGTCGCGCGGCGGCTCAACGGCAATGCGCGACAGGTCAGGCGAAATGCCGTCTTTGTCTTTCAGATCAAGCGCTTCGACGGCTTTTATGATTCGCGCGGTGAAATCGGCGAAGATGTTCATTTGTGTGACTCTGGGGTCTGGCTCTGGCGGCTTTGCAGCGAATCCGGCTCGTTGGCCGGCAAAATCGAGCCCGCCCTAGCCCAATTCAGGCGTATGGTCAAACAAACGCCGGTGTTCCTTGAGCGCGTAGGTGTCGGTCATACCCGCCAGGAAGTCGGCGACGCTGCGCGCCTTGATGCGATCATCGGCCCGATCCAGCCCCTCGCGCCAGCCATCCGGCATGGCGCGCGGATCGGCGAAATAGGCGTCGAACAGATCCTTGACGATCTGCTCGGCATCCGCGCGCACCCGCATAACCTCCGCGTGCCGGTAGAGGTGCTTGTACAGAAAGGCCTTCAGTTCCTTCTCCAGGGCAGCCATTTCGGCCGAGAAAACCACCATCGTCTCGCCAGCTGCCCTCACTGCATCGGCGCTCGGCGGCCTGATGCGATCGAGATTGGCGGTCGTCGACCTGATCACGTCTTCGACCATGGCCGTTATCTGCCGCCGCATCAGTTCGTGGCCGGTGCGCACGGCATCGAGGGAGGGATAGCGTTCGCGCACGCCTTTCAGGATCGTTCCCGGCAGCGAAACCGTCTCCAGCATGTCCAGCGTCAAGAGCCCTGCCCTCAACCCGTCGTCGATGTCATGCGTGTTGTAGGCGATATCGTCGGCGATCGCCGCGCATTGCGCCTCGATGCCGGCGAACCGGTCGAGTTCGAGATCGTGCAGTTGCGAATAATCACGGATCGCCTGTGGCACCGGCCCTTTCAGACCCTTGCCGTTGGCATCCGTCAGCGGCCCATTGTGCTTGACCAGGCCTTCCAGCGTTTCCCAGGTCAGGTTGAGCCCGTCGAACTCGGCGTAGCGCGCCTCCAGCCTTGTCACGATGCGCAGCGATTGCGCGTTGTGGTCGAAGCCGCCCCAGGCGGCCATCTTCTCGTTGAGCGCATCCTCGCCGGTGTGGCCGAAGGGCGTGTGGCCGAAATCATGCACCAGCGCCACCGCCTCGGCCAGATCCTCGTCGCCGCGCAGCGCCCGTGCCAGGGCGCGCGCTATCTGCGCCACTTCGATCGAATGGGTCAGCCGGGTGCGATAGTGGTCGCCTTCATGGGCGATGAAGACCTGCGTCTTGTGCTTCAGCCGCCGGAAGGCCGTCGAATGGATGATACGGTCACGGTCCCGCTGGAATGGCGTGCGGGTCGGGCTCTCCACCTCGTCGAACAGCCGTCCGCGCGAGTTTGCCGGATCGCAGGCATAGGCGGCGCGTGGCCGATAGCCGAATCCGATGTCGCCCAACTCACTGGTCATGGCTGATGCTGCCGCGTTTGACTTAGCCAGGTTGACTTGGCCCCTCGCGCTTCATACCTATCATGTGAAACCGAAAGCAAGGTGACGCCCATGGGCGCTGATGCCAAGACTGCCATGAAAGTCGATATGACCGAGGCCGCCGCCAAGCGGATCGCCAGGATTGTCTCGAACGAAGCCGGCAAGACGGCGCTGCGCGTTTCGGTCGAAGGCGGCGGCTGCTCGGGCTTTTCCTACAAGTTCGATCTGGTCGATACGCGCAACGACGACGACGTAGCCATCGAGAAGGACGGCGCCACCGTGCTGATCGACGATTTGTCGCTGGTCTATATGGGCGGCTCTGTGATCGATTTCGTCGACGATCTGATGGGCCAGTCGTTCCAGATCCGCAATCCGAACGCCGTCGCCTCCTGCGGCTGCGGCACGAGTTTCTCCATATAGAATGCCTGCCATCGGTGCGGTCCGTCAGATCGCGCTGTCGGCTGGCCGTGACCTCGACGTGACGCTGGCTTTCTGGCGCGACGTGCTCGGCATGGCCGTCCATGCACGCTTCGATCCGCCGGGCATCGCCTTCATCATGGCCGGAGAAATCAGGCTGCTGTTCACCGACGGCGTACCGGCCGGAACCGTCTATCTCGACATATCGGGCCTTGATCAGTTCCATGCCTCGGCTGCTGCCGCCGGCGTGCCCTTCACCGCGCCGCCAACGCTTGTCCATCGCGATACGGACGGCCAGTTCGGTCCAGCGGGGGAAAGCGAATGGATGGCCTTCCTAAAGGACCCGGCTGGCAATACGATCGGCCTCGTCGAACGCCATCCGCCGCAAGAGCCCAACTGAACAGCATCGAGACCGCCATGAAAATCGTCACCTGGAACATCAACGGTGTCCGCGCCCGCATCGGCAACCTGACCCATTGGCTGACCGAGAGCGCACCCGACATCGTCTGCCTGCAGGAGATCAAGACGGTCGACGAGCAGTTCCCGCGCGCCGAGATCGAGGCGCTTGGCTACAATGTCGAAACCCATGGCCAAAAGGGTTTCAACGGCGTCGCGCTGTTGTCGAAGCTGCGCTTCGACGAGGTAATCAGGGGCCTGCCCGGCGACGATGCCGATGAACAGGCGCGTTTCATCGAAGGCGTGTTCTCAACCGACAAGGGCGCCTTGCGTGTCGCCTCGCTCTATCTGCCGAACGGCAATCCGATCGATGACGAGAAGAAGTTTCCTTACAAGCTGTCCTGGATGGCGCGGCTTGAGCGCTGGGCCGAAGAACGGCTGAGACTTGAGGAGGCTCTGGTGCTCGCCGGCGACTACAACGTCATTCCCGAGCCGATCGACGCGCGGTTTCCGGAGAACTGGCTGGGCGACGCCCTGTTCCAGCCGCAGACGCGACAGGCCTTCCGTCGGCTGCTCAATCTTGGTTTCACCGAGGCGGTGCGCGCGGTCACCGACGCGCGCGACACCTATACGTTCTGGGACTATCAGGCCGGCGCTTGGCAGAAGAACAACGGCATCCGTATCGACCACCTGCTTTTGTCGCCGGAAGCCGCCAACCGATTCTCATCGGCCTCTATCGAAAAGCATGTGCGCGCTTGGGAAAAACCGTCCGACCATGTCCCGGTGGCGATCGATCTCGCGCTTCAGCCGGCTTGAGAGAACCCTCGCCGGGCCCGTCTGCGCTGAACCCTCATATCGCCACATTTCGCGCCGTTCATTGCAGACCAGCATGGCGGCTGGGGTTCCATGAGCACACGATTTCATCTTTGTCCCATTGGCCTGGCATTTGCCATGGCCGTTCCTGGTACGGCATTTGCCGACCAGGAATGCCTGGCCAATGGAAAATCCTACCAGATCGGTCAGGTCGCCTGCCTGACGGTGGCCGAGCAGAGCCATCTGGCCCGCTGCGATATGGTGCTCAACAACACCTCGTGGACGAAGATCGGGGATAGCTGCCCGGAAAACACGCTGGCGCCACACCCCCATGTCACGCCGATCTCGACGCCGGCGCCCAGCATGGTGCCGACGGAGCCGATCGCGAACTGAGCCAATCTCCCGCTTCGTGGGGGAGATCGGCAGTTCAGCCGCCAGCAAAACTACTGGTCCGCGTTGTTGCCCTTGGTGAGGATATCATCGGCCAGCGAGATGGCGGTGCGACGGTCGGCCTCGCCGGCGGTGGCAAATGCCTCTTCCTGCATGCCGCGGATCCAGGGCTGGTCAGCCGGCGAAGCGCGTTCGAGCGCTGCCGTCATCATCGCCAGGCCGCGAACGATCTTGCCGCTCTGGAACAACAGATGGCCCAGCGTCGCCTGGGCGCCGGCATGGCCTTTCTCGGCGGCGAGTTGGAACCAGCGCCCGGCCTGCTTGACACTGGCCTTCACCCCGCCCTCGCCCTTCAGGAACATCTGCCCCATCTCGAACTGTGCGTTCGGGTTACGGTAGTTGGCAGCCGCGCGCATGTAGTATTCCTGGGCCGCCACCTCGTTCTCGGTGACCGGGCTGCCGGGAATGCCCGTGCGCAAATAGTCGCCAAGCGCCACCAGCGCATCGGAGACATAGCTTTCCTCAGGCGAGCCGGGCTCGACATCCTGGTCGACGATCTCGGAGAAGAACTTGAACGCCTCATAGTCGTCGCGCGCCACGCCGTCGCCCTCGGCATACATGCGGGCAAGCTTCCAGGTGGCGCCGATCTGGCCGTTTTCGGCGGCGTATTTGTAGGCCTCGGCAGCCTGCTCCTTGTGGCCATTCTTGTAGGCGGAGAAGCCGAACTGGAAGACCGCCCAGGGGCTCGATTGCGGCTTCACCCCGGTCTTGTCGTCGAACACCTTGTCGTCGAAGGCCATGGCCTGGCCGACGGCGCCAAAGGTCGCGCCAAACGTGGCGGCCACGACCAGTGCCGAAAAGACAGATGACCTCAACAACTCAGATGTCCGCATAACAGTGTGTTTCTTTCGCACCGCCCGGATGGGTCACCGCGCCATCGCGCGCCGGCCCTACCGTCTGTGCATATTTCCATATCGCGCCCGACTGATAATCGGTCGCGCGCGCCTTCCATGTCTTTGCCCTCGCCGCCAGTTCGCTATCGGACAACGCCACATCGATCGTGCCGTTCACCGCGTCGATCGAGATCACGTCACCATCCCTGAGCAGTCCGATCGGGCCACCCACGGCTGCTTCGGGGCCGACATGGCCGATGCAGAAACCGCGCGTCGCGCCCGAGAAGCGCCCGTCGGTGATCAGCGCCACCTTGCCGCCCATGCCCTGGCCGTAAAGTGCTGCCGTCGTCGACAACATTTCGCGCATGCCGGGGCCGCCGCGCGGTCCTTCGTAGCGAATGACGAGAACCTCGCCTTCCCTGTAGTTACGATGCGTCACCGCCTCGAAACATTCCTCTTCCGAATCGAAGCAGCGGGCCGGACCGGAGAATTTCAACTCCGCCATGCCGGCGACCTTCACGATCGCGCCTTCGGGGGCCAGGTTTCCCTTCAAGCCCACGACACCGCCGGTTTGGGTAATGGGTCTGTTGGCCGGGCGGACCACATCCTGATGCTCATTCCAGACAACGTGCTGCATGTTTTCGGCCAAAGTGCGGCCAGTCACCGTCATGCAATCGCCATGCAGATAGCCGTGGTCGAGCAGGGTCTTCATCAGCAGCGGAATGCCGCCGGCCTCGAACATGTCCTTGGCGACATATTTGCCGCCCGGCTTGAGGTCGGCGATGTAAGGCGTCTTCTCGAAGATCTTGGCCACGTCGAACAGGTCGAACTTGATGCCGGCCTCGTGCGCGATCGCCGGCAGATGCAGTGCCGCGTTGGTCGAACCGCCGGTGGCCGAGACCACGGTCGCCGCATTCTCCAGCGCCTTCAGCGTGACGATGTCGCGCGGCCGGATATTTCTGGCGATCAGCTCCATGATCTTTTCGCCCGAGGCGAAATTGAACCGGTCGCGCATTTCATAGGGCGCCGGCGCGCCGCAGGAATAGGGCAGTGCCAGGCCGATCGCCTCGGCGACGGTCGCCATGGTGTTGGCAGTGAACTGGGCGCCGCAGGAACCGGCCGAGGGACACGCGACCTGCTCGATCTCAAGCAGTTCGTCATCGCTGATCGTGCCGACTGAGTGCTGGCCGACCGCCTCGAAAACATCCTGCACGGTGATCTGGCGGCCGCGATAGCTGCCGGGCAGGATCGAACCGCCATAGATGAAGATCGACGGCACGTTGAGCCGCACCATGGCCATCATCATGCCGGGCAGCGACTTGTCGCAGCCGGCGAGCCCAACCAGCGCGTCGTAGCAATGGCCGCGCATGGTGAGCTCGACCGAATCGGCGATGACCTCGCGCGACACCAGCGACGACTTCATGCCCTGGTGACCCATGGCGATGCCATCGGTGACGGTGATGGTGCAGAATTCGCGCGGCGTGCCGCTGGCGGCCGCGACGCCCTTCTTGACCACCTGCGCCTGGCGCATCAGCGAAATGTTGCAGGGCGCCGCCTCGTTCCAGCAGGAGGCGACCCCGACCAGCGGCTGCGCAATCTCGGCCGCCGACAAACCCATGGCATAGAGATAGGAACGATGCGGCGCACGCGCCGGACCGACGGTCACATAGCGGCTAGGGAGCTTAGCCTTGGAGATGACTTTGGCGTCCATACTCTTCCTTGCCCCATCTTCCCTGCAAATGGGGCGGAGCGGCCTGCCCCCTCGCCGAGCCTTTTGGCGCGTGTCCCGAGACAAGATCGAGGTGCGCCGGGTTTATGGCGGGAAATGGGCAATTTCCTCAGCCCGGCTTCCAGCGCAGGGGTTGTTCAGAAAGTGTTGCCAAAACGCCACAATAGCAGGAGGGCGGCAACAGCGCGGCTTATGTGCACGCGGCCTATATGAATGGCGCACGGGCAAGAGCCGCCCAAATGAAAAAGGCCGGGTATTGCCCGGCCTTTTTGTAAAATTCTCAACAGGTTAGAACTTGATCTTGATACCGCCGGAAAATGCCGTGACCAGATCGTTGCCAAAATCGTAGGTGGCATCGTCACCAATAATTTTTCCGTTCTCGCCAATCACTATGCCGGAATGACCACTGGTGAGCACACCGACTGCACCGGCCAGGCGAACCTCAATGTTGGGCTTCGGCGTATAAGCGACGCCGCCACCCAGCGTCCAGGTGTCGGTCTGCGCGCCGAAGCCATGCGAGGTGCCGCGATCCCAAGTCAACTGACCGGCTCCACTCCACTGATCGTTGAACTTGTGGCCGATACCACCTGATACGGTCCAGCCATCACGATACATCAGGTCAAGGGAGGTTGCCTCTGCCGGGCCGTTGGTGAAACAAAGTGAGGACGGAGCCCCCACCGGGCAGATGGGAACGCTCTGCAGCAAACTCCAGTTCACCCACTTGATCGAACCGAAGGCAAGCCAGCCGGGAGCGATACCCGACTGCAACTTCAGCTCCACGGAATCAGGCATGTACTGTGTTGATCCGTAAATATCGGTAACGCCTCTGCCAATACTGGTGAGGTCGAGCGCACCCGAGATATTGTCGAGCTTGACTTTCGAATTGTAGACAAGGCTCGCGCGCAACGCGATGTCGGGGATTTCATAAGCGACGCCTGCGCGCCAACCCCAGCCACTGGCCTCGAGATCGACACGGCCTGTCAATGCTGGGAGGACGTTTACCAAGCTTTCTTTGAATCCCGAGATGTCTTGGTAAAACAGCCCGCCGATAAAACGAAGTTGGCCCTTGCCCGCATCAAATTTATAAGAGCATGTACCAGCGTAGTTGTTGCTCTTGATATCGGTTTCCGTATTGGAAAGCGCACCATTCCACATGCCAGGTGCGGTATGCGCGCCCCAGGGCTGCGAATAATCGACCATACAATCCACGCCTTGCACGACCTGGACCTTCATTCCCACGCGCGGAACCCAATAGCCCTCGGCTCCGTCGGCCGAGGTGCCCAAGCCGAGATCGGCTCCGCCTGGACCGCGCGCATTCTCGTACTTGCGGTCCGGCATCACATAGGTCGCTTCCGCTTCGGTCGCGAACGGAGCCGGATCGAACAGCAGATCGATATCGTAGCCGCCACGCTCCAGGCCGCCGGCATGTGCCGGATTCATCGCCGTCCCGATCAAAGCCAGCGAAAAGCAGCCCGCCCCCAGCAGCGCCTTCAGTCGCAGAATAGTCATGAAATGTCCTCCCCCGAATTCGAGTGCACCAAGCTAGAACCAATTCAGGTTAACGGTGCAACAACGAATTCGCGGGCGTACATGTACACACTGGCCAGCCGCATTTTCGAGGAAATGCAACCGGGTGCGGCAAGGCCGAAAATGGTCTGTGAAAGCTGAGCGGCTCTCAAAAAACAGGGAGAACCATCCAAAAAGGCTCGAAAACAGGCCTTTTTTGGGGTCCGGGAGCCCCATTGTTACATTATGGCAACAATGGGGCTAAAACTTCCGTTTACGTCAATATTAACGCAACGGAATGCTGATTTTCGAGGCGGAAAACCAGCATTTTAGAGGGGTCTAAAGTCTCGCGAATCTATCCTCAACCGGCGTCGCGAACCCTGGCCAACGCGACCGACAGCTTGTCCTGTGCATCGCGGTATTCGGCGAGCTTTTCACGCTCGGCATCGACGATCTCGGCCGGCGCGCTGGCCACGAACCTCTCGTTCGACAGTTTCTTGTGCAGGCGCGCGATCTCCTCGGTCACCTTGGCCAGTTCCTTCTGCAACCGTGCAGCCTCGGCGGCGAGGTCGATCAGGCTGCCAAGCGGCAGGCAGATCGTCGCCTCGTTGAGCACGATCTGCGCCGAACCCTTGGGCGCGATATCGGCAAGCGAGATGTCGCCGACCCGCGCCAGCCGCTTGATCGCCGACTCCTCGCGAACGAGGCGCTCGCGTGTCACATCGTTGGCGCCGACCACGACGAGCGGTGCGATGGCTGCCGGCGGCACGTTCATCTCCGAACGCACGGAGCGGATGCCGGAGACGAGGTCGACCAGCCAATTGATGTCGGCTGCAGCCTCGGCGTCTTCGAAGTCCGGTGACGGCCACGTGGCATGGCACAGCAGCGAGGGGCGTTGCTTGCCTTCGCCAGCGGTCTGCGCCCACAGTTCCTCGGTCATGAACGGCATCATCGGATGCAGCAGCTTGTAGATCTCGTCGAGCACGAAGGCGACGCAGGCTCGGCTTTCGGCTTTGGCCGCCTCGTCGGTGCCCATGAACACCGGCTTCAGCAGTTCCAGGTACCAGTCGCAGAACAGGTTCCAGACGAAGCGGTAGGCGGCGCCCGCCGCCTCGTTGAAGCGGTATGAGGTGATGCCGTCGGTGATCTCGCGCGCCGCCCGCGTCAGCTCGGTGAGGATCCAGCGGTTGACCGCCAGCTTGGCGTCGTTGAGCCAGAAATCGTCATTGCGCGCGACCTCGTTCATCTCGGCAAAACGCGTCGCGTTCCACAGCTTGGTGCCGAAATTGCGATAGCCGGCGATGCGCGCCGGATCGAGCTTCACGTCGCGGCCCTGCGCCGCCATCACCGTCAGCGTGAAGCGCAGCGCATCGGCGCCGTATTCGTCGATCAGGTCGAGCGGATCGATGACGTTGCCTTTCGACTTCGACATCTTGGCGCCGTTCTTGTCGCGCACCAGCGCATGGACATAGACGGTGTGGAACGGCTCCTCGTCCATGAAGTGCAGGCCCATCATCATCATGCGGGCGACCCAGAAGAAGATGATGTCGAAGCCTGTCACCAGCACGTCGGTCTGGTAGTAGGTCTTCAGCTCGGGAGTCTCATCGGGCCAACCCAGCGTCGAGAACGGCCACAGCGCCGACGAGAACCAGGTGTCCAGCACGTCCTCGTCGCGGGTCAGGATCTCGCCCGGCTTGAAGTTCTCCAGCTTGTCCTCGACCCAGGCCTTCCACGGTCCTTCCAGCGCCAGATAGAATTCGATCGCGGCGCTCAGCGCCTCTTCCTCGGTCTTCTCGACGAAGACGCGCCCGTCGGGCCCGTACCAGGCCGGAATCTGATGACCCCACCAGAGCTGGCGCGAGATGCACCAGGGCTGGATGTTCTCCATCCAGTCGAAATAGGTCTTTTCCCAGTTCTTCGGCACGAAGTTCGTGCGACCTTCGCGCACTGAAGCGATCGCCGGTTTGGCCAGTTCCGCCGCATTGGCATACCATTGCTCGGTCAGGAATGGCTCGATCGGCACCCCGCCGCGATCGCCATGCGGCACCGCGTGGCGATGCGGCTCGACCTTTTCGAGGAAGCCGCCCTCTTCCATCAGCTCGACGATCTTCTTACGCGCGACGAAGCGATCGAGGCCGTCGAGTTCGTCCCAGACCGCCTGGCGCTCCGGCGTCACCTCGAGGCCGGCGAGAAAATCTTCATTGTCCCTGAGGCTTACCGCCGCCTCCGTGGTCAGGATATTGATCGCCGGCAGCTTGTGGCGCCTGCCGACCTCGAAATCGTTGAAGTCGTGCGCCGGCGTGATCTTGACCGCGCCCGAACCTTTTTCCGGATCGGAATACTCATCCGCCACCACGGGAATCCTGCGGCCAACGATCGGCAGGACGATGTTCTTGCCGACCAGATGCCGGAAGCGCTCGTCGTCGGGATGCACCGCGACGGCCGTATCGCCCAGCATCGTCTCCGGGCGCGTCGTCGCCACGGTGATGAAGGTTTTCGGGTTTTCCGGGTCGAAGACCTTGCCTTCGACGGGGTAGCGGAAGTGCCAGAGATTGCCATTGACCTCCTGCTGCTCGACCTCGAGATCGGAGATCGCGGTGAGCAGCTTGGGGTCCCAGTTCACAAGACGCTTGTCCTTGTAGATCAGCCCTTCCTTGTAGAGCGTGACGAACACTTCGAGCACCGCCTTGGACAGGCCTTCGTCCATGGTGAAGCGTTCGCGTGACCAGTCGGCCGAGGCGCCGAGCCGCTTCAACTGGTTGAAGATGGCACCGCCGGATTCGGCCTTCCACTCCCACACTTTCTCGATGAACTGTTCGCGGGTCAGGTCGCGGCGATGGATCTGCTTTTCCATCAGCTGCCGCTCGACCACCATCTGCGTGGCAATGCCGGCATGGTCCATGCCCGGCTGCCACAGGACGTTCTTGCCGCGCATGCGCTCGAAGCGCACCAATATATCCTGCAGCGTGTTGTTGAGCGCGTGTCCCATATGCAGCGAGCCGGTGACGTTCGGCGGCGGGATGACGATGGTGAAGGCCTCCGCCCCCTCCTCGGCCCCGGCACCGGCGCGAAACGCGTCGGCCTCTTCCCAGACTTTGGCGATCTTCGGCTCGACGGTTTTGGCGTCGTAGGTCTTTTCAAGCATGGGAAAATGGTCCGCGCTGTCGGGAGTTTTGCTGGTCCGGTGTAAATCGGAAGGTTTTGGCCAAGTCAACCGCAAGGGCTGTCTCGGACCCTCACAACCAGATAGGCGCGGCCTTGGTCATTTCAACGGAAAGCGATCCGTCGTCCTGCCGACAACGACTTCGCCAAAAGAAACGGCGCCACGAAGGCGCCGTTTCCTCTGGGCAATCGGTATGGGGAACTACTGCGCCCCGCGCGCCACGCGCTCGATCTCCTCGCGCACCAGCCTTTCGACCAGTGTCGGCAGATTGTTATCGAGCCAATCCTGCAGCATCGGCCGCAGCATCTCTTCGGCCATCTCGTCGAATGTCTTCTTGCTGCGGCTGGCAAACGCGTCGGAAAGCTCGCCAAAGGCAGCCGCGACCTGACGGCCGGTGTGCTCGGAAACGATCGCCGGACGCGGCGCGTCGCTGGCCGCCACCGGCCGCACCACGCTTGCATCCGGGCGAGACGGCTCGGTAGCCGGTTTCGCGGTCGGTTCATCCCCTGGAGCCTCCATCGACGGCTGGGCAGCCGTCTTGCGGGCTTCGCTCCGGTCTGGCACCGCCGCCCTCGCCTGCTCGCCAACCGCGGCGATCTCGCGACGCCAATCGGCGATGGAAGCGTCGGCGACAGGACGCGATATTGGCGCTTCAGCCGTGATTGGCTCCGCTGCAACGCGGGCGCTGACCTCGGCGAGTGTCATCGATGGCCTTGCCGGGCTGGGATCGGGGCGCACCGGCGTTTCCATGCGCGCCACCACCGGCTCGGCCGGCGGCAGCTGTGACTGGACTTCCGCCAGCGTGACAGGCTTCCTGCCCTCGGGGGCGGCATGCAGGTCGGCACGAAATGCTTCCACGTCGGGGGCTGCATAGGCGCTCGACGCGCGCTCCAGATCCTGGCTCAGCTCATCGGCGTCGCCCGGCTGCTTGCGGCCGCCGTCGCTGTCCTCGATGATCCGCCTGATGGAAGCCAGTATCTCTTCCATGGAAGGTTCGCGCTGTGCGCTGCTTGCCGTTGCCATCGTCACATCCGCCGCCCTTGTGACCCCTGTTGGGTTTTCCGCTCCGGCAGAGCCGGATCGAATCATGGCCACAGCGTAACCGACGGATCGCCGCACGAGAATCCCCAATCTGGGGACTTGTGGGATTTCAACAGATTAGCGCCATCTGAACCCGAGAGCCGCAGCGCGAAAGATCCTGCTCAAGCAGGGAACACGGCCAGTTCAGGCCGAACGCCTCAGCGGCCGTCCGGCGTGCGCAGTCCGTACCACTTGTCCTTGACCGCGTTGTAGTGCTCTTCAGGCTTGTATTTCGCTACCTGCAAGCCAAGGCGGTCGACGGACAGACGGCCGGTCGCCTGCAGGATGGCGTAGCTCGCCACCACCACATCGTGTTCGTAACCGGCCTGGTTGATCTGGGCGGTGATGACCGTCGCCTGCGCATTGAGGACGTCGAGCGTGGTGCGCTGGCCGACATTGCGCTCTTCGATGACACCGTTCAGTGCCAGCTTCGCGGCTTCGATCACTTGCCTGTTGGCCGTCAGCTGCTGCTGCGCGGCGGTGTACTCGGTCCAGGCGGCGGTGACGGCCTGGCGCACCTGGTCGCGGCTGACGTCGACCTGGATGCGGGCCTGGCTGAGTGATTCCTTGTTCTGGCGCACGATCGCCGAGGTGCGGCCACCTGAATAGATCGGGATGGTCAGCGTTGCCCCGACACTGGCCGAATTGGTCGTGCCATCCTGCGAACCGACGCCTGGCAAAGGCGAGGTATTGCGATAGGCGCTCGAAACGCCGGCGGAAGCCGACAGCTGCGGCAACAGCGCGCCTTCGGCCGACTTCACCGAAAACGCGGCGGCGTCGACCAGATGCTGCGTGGCAAGGATGGCCGGATGCTCGTTCGAGGCCACCCCGACGGCGGCGGCGAGGCTCGACGGCAACAGCTTTGCCACCGGCGAAGCGCCCTTGAGCTTGCCCGGCTCGTCGCCGACGATCTGGCGATAGAGCGCCGCACTTGCCAGCGCCTGCGCCCGGGCAGCACTCAGCGATGCCACGGCGGCGGCGCGTGAGGCGTCGGCCTGGGCGACATCGGTGCGTGTGCCTTCACCAACTTCGAAACGCGAACGCGCCGCGCGCGCCGTCTCGGTCAGGAACTGCAGGTTCTGCTCGGTCAGCACAGCGACCTGCCGGTCGCGAATCACGTTCATATACGCTTGCGCCGCGCTGAACAGGATGCCCTCTTCGGTGTTGCGCAGGCTTTCGACCGAGGCCCGGACCTGTGCTTCGGCGGCAGCAACATTGTTCCTGGTCTGAAAGCCGTCGAACAGCGTCTGGTCGATCTGGACGCCAAAATTGCCGGTGGTCAGCCGCACGCTTGAATTGGTGCCGTTGAGATGGCTGCTCGAATAATCGATATCCGCCGAGCCGGTGACAACCGGGCGGTAGCCCGACTTGGCGATGGCGACACCCTCATCGGTGACGCGAACGCCGGCACGGGCCGAATTCAGTGAAGAATTGTACTGGTAGGCCTTTGCAAGCGCGCCGGAGATGGTTTCGGCTGAAGCGGCCAGTGGGGACAGCATGGTCGCCGAAACGAGGACGGCGGTGAAAAGTGACTTGCGTAAAGACGGCACGGTTAAACCCTCATTCGTTTTCCATGGGAACCGCGCCGCGCCTGCTTCTCTCATAGATCAGCCGGCGCCGCGTGTTCGTGTTCCCTGCTGCTCACCCCCAAAGTGCCCCCAGTTTGGCATCAGCAGCGATCGTTCAAATGCAAGCGACCATGACAAAGCCTCTGCTGCAAGGCCAAATCATTCAGAATTCGAAAGCACGAATGCGTTCAAACCCCGGTAGTGGCTTAATTGCCGCATTAAATGCACGTCTTCCGGTTACAACCCCCCCGGCCTTGAAAAAGAGACGGGCCACGCCGGAATTGCCCTGCCCTTCGACGGCGACGAGTCGGCCGCCTTCGGCAAGCTGGTCGAGCAACGGGGCCGGCACTTCCGCGACACTGCCACCGATAAAGATAACATCATAAGGCGCCTTGGCGGCATGCCCCTGCGGCAACGCGCCCTGGACGACGGTCACATTGCCGCAGCCAAGCGACGAAAGCGTCGATCTGGCGGTTTCCGCCAGCGCCGAATCGTTTTCGAGCGCCACTACGGACCCGGCCAGCCGCGACAGGATGGCCGAGGCGTAGCCCGTTCCGCAACCGACATCGAGCACCGAATCGGTCGGGTTGATCTCGGCCAGCTGGATAAGCTTGGCCAACGGCGACGCTTCCATCAGGTAGCGCGAACCGTCCGCGCCGGCTGCAATGCGGATGTCCTCGTCGATATAGGCGAGATCGCGCTGGGCGGCGCCGACAAACATCTCTCTTGGGACGACAAGCATTGCATCGAGTAGCGGCGCGCTGGTCACATCTGTGGTGCGGACCTGGCCGTCGACCATCTTGACGCGTAGTTCGGAGAAATCAGCGCTCATGTCCCAACCAGTCCGCTTGCCGCGCCAGAACCGCGGTCCATTGTGTCAGGAACTTCAGGCCCCTGCGCTGCCGCGCGGGGGCCCGGGCATTGGAGGCCTCGCCCGGAATCGAACCGGGGTGCAAGGATTTGCAGTCCTCTGCGTAACCACTCCGCCACGAGGCCTCATTGCTCCCGGCGTTCCACCCGGTTCCAATAGGTTGCGGCGAAAATGCCGTCAAGCGGCCACCTTGCATTCCGAACGGTTTCCTCGCGTCAGTCCGGACGGCGTCCGGCAAATCATCGGACCGCTTTATTAGCGGACAGTTAAGCATAGCCTGATGGGAGAAGAAACGCATCCTGTCGCCGCGTGACAGGGCAAGGCTTGCCTCGGCCGCGGCTGTTCTCAAGCAGATCCGTGAGGCACTGGAAGAGCAGGCCGCCCACTGAAACACCACCTTGCGCTATCGGCGGTCAATCGGGCCGGCGACGCCGTTCCCACCAGACGACAAAGCGACGCCGGTGACGGCGAACCATGGCGAATTCATAGGACAGCACCAGCAATCCGAGCGGAACCATCCAGAAGCCGAGGATCGGCAGGAAACCGAGGATGCCACCGATGGTCAGCAGGATGCCGATCGTGATTCTGAGCCCGCGCGAGCGCGGCATTTTGAACTCGCGCCCGAAAACGGAGATTTTGCGCGCCGGCATCTGGTTGTCTTGTGCTGTCATCGTCTCGAAAGATTGACCCGTTTCGATCGTTCGCAAGCATGCTCAAACCAAAGCCGCCGCCGCGCTTTCGGTTCCATATCCCTGCCAGGACGGCTAATATGAGGGCATCCTTCGACGATTGCGAGAAAGGCCTATGCGAAAAAGCCTCGGAAAAATGTGAAAAGCTTCTTTGCAAAGCCGAAAAGGGCAGCTATAGGCTGCGCCACTCACATAAGAGCCTCCGTTCCCCGGTAGCTCAGTGGTAGAGCAACCGGCTGTTAACCGGTTGGTCGCTGGTTCGAATCCGGCCCGGGGAGCCAAATTCTTCAAAGGCTTAGCGAAGTTCCGATCGCTTTAATCTGACTCCCTCCTGACTTGGGGCAACGCCAGGGGCAACATCTACCCTGTGACTAATTACGATGGGCTCATTGAACTCCTGAAGTTTTGCGCGCGAAAATCCTGCGCCCAGCAAACTGGAGTGATTCGACAAAATGGGGTTCGAGGTAATGGAAGACCTGTCCAAGGTCGCCAATGGCCTCGCCCTGCTCGTCCCGGGGCTTCTCATCCTGTATGTCCGCACGCAGTTTCTGAGCGGCCGCACCCAGTCTCACACTGAGGCCCTACTCTCCTACGCGGTAGTTATTGTCATCTATTATGCGGTAGCCCTGCCGTTCTTCGCCTTGATCGTTCACGATTTAGGACGCGGGCGATTGTATGGGGTGCGAACCATTTTTGGGAATATGCCGGCTATCGTGGTCCTGAAGTCAGAGGAATCTGGTTTTCAAGGATCCTATTTGCTTAGCCCTAGCGCGGTTCGTCGATGCCTGTCATTTGGCGTCAATTGGGTACTTGAGCCAGTTTTGGGGACCGAACTGCCACCCGGCGCGGGACGCCGAATCCCAGGCACACTGGCGGTATATAACGATGACATCCAGATCATAATGAAAGTCCCTCCCGGGAATCATTCGATTGGGCGATAAGTCTCACCGGTCAGGCTGCTACTTCGGAAGCGCTTGCTAACGGAGCTTTCTTCCCGAATGGCGCATATGGCGAACGGAGGCTGAGGTCGGAGCCGGAACCCCTATCGTAGAAATGGCATGGAAAAGCCCGTCATCGTGAGGCAGCGGGTTCTGCCTGCGCCTTGCTTTCGGTCCAGTTCCTGCGACTATCGGCCAAGTCCGGGCGACACGCTAGCTGCTTGGCAATGTGCTAAAATAATTCAGAGATCTTGGGGGAGATCAATGTCGCGGGCTATTATCTCGACGAGTGCGCTATTGGCGCTTAGCCTTTGGGCAGCCCCGCACGCGACCCGTTGCAACTTTCTAGGAGAACACTGATGATGTCCAAAAAAGCAATCTTGCTCCCTTTGATACTTCTCATTGGTTGTACCGGCGCAGATGGGGAGAGATATCTCGGCAGGCCCGGTTCTCCCGCGTGGTTCGCGACTGCCTCGGTGAACACCCAAGTCCAATATTTTTCCAAACGATGCCAAGCTTACGGTTTCAAGCCAGGCACGCCCGAAATAGCGCAGTGCATCCAGAATGAATCTGGCTCTACACGACAGGCCGCAGCTATACGATCCGCATCCGTCAATGCTGAGATTGCCCAGTCTAACGCCGAGATGGCAGCTCAGGCGGCTGCAAATCGGCCAAGGAGCACGACATGCAATCGGTTCGGCAACACCGTCAATTGTACAACGTTCTAGGATCTGTTGACTCGCCACCGTGAGGAGCGGGCTAACCGCAGTCAGCAGGTTGATTCTCAATTTGACCCAGCGCCGCTATGCAGTGCGTTTCGATCACGGCGATCTCATCGGGATTTCATCTCTTGTCGCCGTTCGGGTTGGGTGCCGGTGCCTCTCGCACATCTCGTGGTGGCGGGTCGACATGTTCAAGCTCTGGCGGGGCTTCTTTGTCCCGACGTCGGACAGGTAGCTTCTCCGGTTCGGGCTTCGATGGTGGTTCTTTGATCTTGCTCGGCATAATCGAGTTAACCGCACTGCCGGTCCCTTGTTCCCGCAACAAGCCGAAAACCTGAATGGGGGAACCGGGAGCGCCAAAAAGCGTTTTCTCGCATGCTCAAGAAGATCGCCCTTGCCGCCGTGCTGGTCCAGGTTGCCGCGGTTTCGGCTCTCATCACTCAGACGGTCCTCTTCGCGTCCACGGCCACACAGGCCGCCAACGCGCAGCCCGGCGACGCAGTCGCTGTCACTGCCGACAAGGAACCGGACAAGGGAGCGCAGCCTGCTGGTGCCGACCAATGCCCAACCCGGCTTGCGACGAGCAAGGTTTTCACGAGCAACGCAATTACGGCGCAACGATAGTTCGCCATCGATGCCGGCCATCCGTCGATCCCCCCAATTTAAGTCAGGGCAATGTGCTTGAAAGCGCAATGATTCCTGTTACTTGCGGCATGGGGCGAGTGCGTTTGGGTTGGGCAAGAATTGGTATGATTTCATCGAATATGGAATGCCTGCGCTGTCATGGCAGCGGCAGGATTTTCGACTGCTCCAAGTGGTATGCGTCAAACGGGCACTGCTGCCCGCAGGGAACCCATCGGGGTGGCTGCCCCGGAAAGACGGGTGCCTGCACGGAATGCGACGGCCTGGGCACAATGGCGGAGCCTCCGCTGAGGGCCGTGGCATAATCTGCGAGAGTGTCGCATGCCGCTGATGGCGACGCGGACGCGCCCGCCAAAAAACCGTACTAACGGCTCGAACAACAACCGCCCGCCAAAGGTGAGCTGGCAGGGCAGCTCACCTTGTAGCGATGCGGAAACGACGACCATGCAGCCGGACCATCCTGATGGCGCCGCCCCTTATCAAGGCTAAGCGGTTACCCCACCACGACCTGACCTTGTGCCGTCCATCCAAGGGAATTGGGCAAGCGGGTCCTGCAAGATTTTGACGGATCTTGCGAAGCCGGCGACGGCATCGCGCGCCACCGTCAGCGGAACCTGGCCGTCGTGAGCACGCTGGCAAGCTCGAAAGGCCGTTTCGAAAATCGGACCTCGCCGTTCCCTTGGCCACTCCTCAAAGAAGTCGAACGCATCGTCGAGGCACCCTATTTCTTGAATGAACTCGCCATTCTTGACCAGGACCGGTCGGTCGAACGTCCTGTAACTCATGTGATCCTCCATTCCGCACGTGGGTTGTTGCTGGCTTGGGTCATCATGCGATTGCATGCTCCGGCTCGGCCAACATGCCGCCGCCTCCACGCCCGGGCGGCACCGTCGCAAAGGCCGGGATTGGCGGCGGATCATCATCGTCATCTCGCCAGGGGCGCCGCATCCAACCGAGCCGGCTCTTCTTGCGGCGTCGGTCGAAAGACAGGCTGACGGTTCCCGACTCCTTTGAAACACGCGGTTCCCGCCCGGTTTCGTCCAGAAGGCGGAGTGCGCGAAGTATGTCGCTGACTTCCACGATGGCGCCGTTGTCCAATTGCCGCAACGCGGGATTGTCAGGAACCGCATGAACGTCGGAAGCCCAGAAAGCGAGCAAAGACCGCTTTGCACCGATCGTCATCGTCTCCTCGTTCAGCACATCATCTGGCGTCCGCAATCCGGCGGATTCCGCGGCAAGATTTTTCGGTTCAGGTTGGTGAAAACTGTAAGTGTCGGTTCTCATCTCCATTCTCCGCGATCTGTGCCTCCCGGCCGAACCGGGAGGCGGACCGTAGATTTAGGTCCAGGGAATCAGGCGACCTCGCGTTGAGGCTCCGCATCCGAGTCGATCAACTGCTTCTTGCCGGGTTGCTCGAGCGAAACCGCTTTGGCTTCGGACCCTATCTCAATGCGCCGAGGCTTGAGTTCCTCGGGCACTTCGCGGACCAGGTCCACTGACAGCAAGCCATTCTCGAGGTTGGCCGCCTTGACCTTTACGTGGTCGGCAAGTTTGAACACCTGCTTGAAGTTGCCCGTCGCCAAGCCGCGATGAAGGACCTCCCGATTTTCCTGGTCGGGTTTCCTTTGGCCGACGACAGACAATTCGGGGCCGTTCTGCATGAGTTCGACCTCATCGAGAGCGAAACCGGCGATAGCCATCGTAATGCGATAGTCGTTCTCGCCGGTCTTCTCGATATTGTAGGGAGGCCAGTCGGAGCGTACGCTTTTTTCGAGCATATCGAAGAGACGGTCGAAGCCGACCGTTGTGCGGTAAAGAGGGGTATAATCAGAGCTTCTCATAGCCATATCCTCCGTGAAGCAACATGGATTACGAGGCTGTCGCAGCGTCGCTGCGACGCCAGTATGTCGAGCCGAAGCCTCGACGGAAAACGATCTGGTAATCGTGTTTTTTTCCTTCAAGAGGGGCGACAAAAATATTTTTGGCCGGCAGGCAGGTGCCCAAGGCGCTGCCTTGCGTGCTGGTGGCCACTGCGCGATGTTGACGCCAGGGGTGGATGCGAATCATGCGAAAAATTTTGATGTCAGGACTGCTGCTCGCGGCAGCCTTTTCCGCGAACCCGGCCCACGCGCTGGACAGCAGCGGCACGCCTGTCGTCGTGACCCCTCTTGCGTCGCGCACGACGACCGCGTCCGGCCAACCGATCACGCTGCCGCAGAAGAACGTGCAGGTGCTGGTCTCGACCTACGACATCGCGCCGGGCGCGACCTTGCCGGTCCACAGGCACCCTTTCCCGCGCTATGCCTATGTCCAGGCCGGCACGCTGAAGGTCACCAATGTCGAGACCGGCGACAGCAACACCTACAAGGCCGGCGATTTCATCATCGAAATGATCGGCCAGTGGCATCAGGCCACCAATATCGGTGATATCGAGGTGAAGCTTCTGGTGATCGATCAGGTCGAGCAAGGCGCCAAGAACACGGAATTGCGCCAATAACCGCGAAGTCCGTGCCCGGCGCGAAAGTCTGTTCGCGCTTTCGCAGCAACCGGCGCGGTGGTAGGGCTGGCCGGGAAATCATGGAATGGATCGCCCCTTGACCAAAGCTCTCCGCCTGCCGCTGATCGAAATCTGTGTCGAAGGCATTGACGGCCTTCTCGCGGCGCAAGCCGCCGGCGCCGACCGGGTCGAACTGTGCGCCAGCCTCGTCGAAGGCGGGATTACGCCAAGCCTCGGCACGATCCGCGCCGCCATCGAGCAGGCAAACGTGCCGTTTCATGTCATGGTGCGGCCGCGCGGCGGCGATTTTCTCTACAGTGAGACCGAATATGCCTCGATGCTGGCAGATGTCTCGGCACTGCGCGAACTCGGCGTGCCCGGCGTGGTGTTTGGCTGCCTGAACGCCGATGGCACCATGGACGAGGCGCGCATGAGCGAACTGACGCAGGCCGCCGGCCCCTTGAACGTCACCTGCCATCGCGCCTTCGACATGACGCGCGAGCCGGCCGAGGCGCTCGAATCGCTGATCCGCAGCAAGGTCGGACGCGTGCTGACCAGCGGCCAGCGTGACACTGCCATCGAAGGCTTGCCGCTGTTGGCGGATCTGGTGCGGCAGGCCGGCGACCGCATCGTCATCCTCGGCTGCGGCGGACTGGATGTGCACAACATTGCCGAAGTGCGCAGCAGAACCGGCCTGTCCGAAATGCATTTTGCCGCCCTAAAGGATGTGCCGAGTGCCATGGACTACCGCAATCCCCATGTCGGCATGGGTGGTTCCGATTTCGATCGCGAGTACCGCAACACGCTGACCGACACAGCGCTGGTAGCGGCAACGATCGCGGCAGCCAAGGCATGACCTCGAGCCCTGCCCCGATAGCCCGTGTATCGGCCCAAGACGAAGCGGCGATCCTGGCGCTCAACAACGAGCATGCCGCCGAACTGTCGTGGCTGGAGGCTGAGCGGCTGTCCTTCCTGCTTGGCGAAGCATTTTACACCAGGCGCATCGGCGATCTCGAAGCCTTCATCATGACCTTCGACCAGGACGCCCGCTACGACAGCCCGAATTTCCTGTGGTTCCGCGAACGCTATGAGCGCTTCGTCTATGTCGACCGGGTCGTCGTGGCGGCGCACGCACGCGGCCGCGGCCACGCCCGCCGGCTCTATCAGGACCTGTTCGGCCATGTTGAGCGCGCCGGCCACACGCTGGTCACCTGCGAAGTCAACACCGCCCCGCCGAACCCCGCCTCGGATGCCTTTCACGCCGCGCTCGGCTTCGTCGAGGCCGGCGACGCCGTCATCCATGGCGGCAAGAAAGCGGTGCGCTATTACGTCAGGCAGATCAGCGCCTGACAGACCAGGCAGATCCGCGCACGAAGACGAGGACTACTGGAACAGGGCTGTCGCACTCACCAGCGTCATCCAGAACCCCCAGACCAACGGGATGCCGACCAGCAGCCAGGCCAGCGTGAGTTTGATCGAATTCTCGTTGTCTTGCGCCATGGTCGGTCTCCTCAGAGCTGATCCCGAAAAGTGGACTCCGGTTTTCGGAAAAGATCATGCTCAAACAATAAGATAGAGCCCATCCCGATTCTATCGGGATGGAACTGACTCTAAGCCACCGCTGGTTCGGTCTTCATGTGGAAGCGCGCATTGACGGGCCGCATCATCAGGTTGAGCAGGAGGCCGACAACCAGCAGGCCGGCCATGATGTACATGGTGACCGTGTAGGCGTCGGCCTTCGCAACGCCGCTGTCGATCTGGTACTGCCGGATATAATTCACCAGCACCGGGCCAAGCACGCCCGCCACCGACCACGCGGTCAGCAATCGGCCGTGGATGGCGCCGACGTAACGCACGCCGAAGACGTCGCGCAGGTAAGCGGGAATGGTGGCGAAGCCGCCGCCATACATGCTGAGGATGATCCCGTAGAACAGCACGAACAGGAAAACGCTGCCGGTCTGGCCGGTCCACGGCACCGCCGCATAGAGGACGACGCCCAGCGCGAAGAAGATGGCATAAGTTGTCTTGCGGCCGATATAATCGCTGGTCGAGGCCCAGAAGAAGCGGCCGAGCATGTTGAAGATCGACAGCAGGCCGACGAAGCCGGCGGCAGCGGCAGGCGTGATGCGTCCCGGAAACATCTCCTGGCTCATCGCCGAGGCCTGGCCGAGCACGCCGATCCCTGCCGTCACATTAAGGCACAGCACGCCCCACAGCAGCCAGAACTGCGGCGTCTTCAACGCATCGTCGAGATGGACATTGGACGTCGTCACCATCGCATTCTGTGCCGCCGGCGGCGTCCATCCGGCAGGCCTCCAGCCCTCCGGCTGCACCCTGACGATAACGGCGCCGATCAGCATGAAGACGAAATAGACGATGCCCAGCACCAGGAAGGTTTCGGCGACGCCGATGTGCTCAGGCGTCGAAAACAGCTTCATCAGATAAACCGACAGCGGCGAGGCGATGAAGGCGCCGCCGCCGAAGCCCATGATCGCCATGCCGGTTGCCATGCCCGGCCGGTCCGGAAACCAGGTGATCAGCGTCTTGACCGGCGAGATATAGCCGAGGCCGAGACCGATGCCGCCCAGCACGCCGTAGCCGAGATAGATGATCCACAACTGGTGCAGATAGACGCCGAGCGCCGAGACAATGAAGCCGCCGCCGAAACAGCAGGCAGAAGCGACCATGGCTTTGCGCGGACCGACGCGATCCAGCCAGCCACCGCCGAACGCCGCCGCAATGCCCAGGAACAGGATCGCGATCGAGAAAATCCAGCCGAGGCCGGTCAATTTCCAGTCGTCGGGCGCCGAGTCGGTGATGCCGATCAGCTTAGACATCGGCAAGTTGAAAACGCTGAACGCATAGGCCTGGCCGATGCAAAGGTGGATGCAGAGCGCCGCCGGCGGCACCATCCACCTGCTGAAGCCAGGCTCGGCGACGGTGCGTGAGCGGTCGAGCCAGCCGCCCGCCCTTTCCCCGGTCGTATCCATTCCATCCTCCCAGATGCGTCTTCGAACCATCTTCTCAGATGTGTCCTGCGAACAAACTAGGCGGGTAAGCCGGCGAGGCAATAAGGAATGCCTGCCATACGACCAATGTCTAATGAGACTGGTCCATATCGGAAAGCAGGTCATTGCTTTCCCGAAAGTTAGATTAGAAACAATTAATTGACTGTCTGCTTACGAAGCGCGATCCCTCCACCTGCACTCACGATCATCTGGCCGGGCACGACGGCATTCACCAGTTGCGGTTGAGCCATTCGCGCGCCGGGCGCTCTATGAGGTAGTAGCTGCAGGCCGCGCAAGCGAAGACCGCGGCCAGCATCGGTATCGGCGCGCTGCCTTGCTCATAGACGAATTTGTAGAACGGCTGCTGCCATAAATAGAGCGAGTACGACCACAGCCCCAGCGTCGCCATCGGCCAGGACGACAGCAATCCGGAAAAATACCGTGGGCTGAAATCGAGTGCGTTGACGGCCAGAGCCAGCAGCGGCACCGCGAAGAGATAGTGCATCGGCGTCGGCACCCGATCCAGGAACAGGACAACGGCACAGACCGTCGCCACCAGGGCCACATGCTTGCCTCTCAAAAACGCCGGCAGCCTGCCGTCGGCCTTGAGCAGGCAGATCGAAGCCGACAGCAGGATCGACGCGATGTGCACATCCGTGCGCCAATAAGTGGTTTCGTAGTCCATCCCCAAGACCCAGTACGAAACCGCGCCATTGGCCATGGCCAGCAAGGCCAGCGCCAGGAGCAGCACGACCACGCGAGAGCGACTTGAGACGATGACGCTGATCAGCGCCAGGATGATGTAGGCGTGCTCCTCGATGCAGAGCGACCAGATATGGTCGAGCGCCCCTGCCCGAGCCACGAGAATGCCGGCATAATTGTAGGTGAATGTCAGCGCCGTCAGCGCGGCCTTCCATTTGAAGGCGAGGAACGTGCCGGAGAGCGCGATCATCGCGACGACTACGAAGACCAGAAGAGCCGGATAGATGCGGGAGAAGCGGCGTTTGAAGAATTTTTTCAGCGGGTAGCGTTCGATGAACAGGATCTCGCCCATCAACCGGCCGCTGAGCACGAAGAAGAATTCGACGCCCAGCACGCCAAGATTGATTCCCGGAACCGGAAAGAAATGGCCGATCAGAACCAGCGCGATCGAAGCCCGCGCCAGCCGTCGAGATAGGCCAGTCTTGTTCTGGTTGATCTGTCGGCGGCGGATCGGGACGGAACGACATGCGTCGCGGAAATGTCGGTCATGCCGATCCTCTCGCAATAGGTATGCGAAGGGTACGACGGTACATTTCGAACCCAGCTCGCATTCCCGCCCAGTCCATATTGCAGTGCAATATGAATTTGTGCAAGTGCGAGATTGCTGCCGGATCAGGTCCGGGCGATGTATCGGCCGGAATTGCTTCAAGCAGTGCGGCGGCCATGCCAGCAGCAACTGAACGGATGCAGGCCGCCGCACGACAAAAAAGGGGCCACGGAGGCCCCCTTTCCTTGTCTGCGACTGATCGAAACTCGCCCTGGCGAGTCATATGGTGGTGGTTTCGAGAACCGGAGCGGAGCGTACTTTTGGTACGTGAGCACCGGAAGCACAGAAAACGCCATCAGATGGCCGCCGGAGTAGAGTTTCCAAACAGTTTCTCAGGCGTTGGCTGCCGCAACCGCGCGCTTGGCCATCACCGCGATCAGATTGGCGCGATAATCGGCCGAGGCATGGATGTCGGTCATCAGATTCTTCGCCGGCACTTTCACACCTTCCAGTGCCGAGGCCGCGAAATTCTTGGCCAATGCTGCCTCGATCTCCTTCGAGCGGAAGACGCCGTCATCGCCGGCTCCAGTGACGGCGACGCTGACGCCATCCTTGCCCTTGGCAACGAACACGCCGACGATGGCGTAGCGCGATGCCGGATTGCGGAACTTTTCATAGGCCGCCTTGGCCGGCGCGGTGAAGGTGACCGCGGTGACGATCTCGCCTTCCTTCAACGAGGTCTCGAACAGACCCTTGAAGAATTTGTCGGCAGCGATCTCGCGCTTGTTGGTGATAATGGTGGCGCCCAGCGCCAGCAGCGCCGCCGGATAATCGGCCGCCGGGTCGTTGTTGGCGATCGAGCCGCCGATCGTCCCCTTGTGGCGCACCGCCGGATCGCCGATCAGTGACGCCAGATGGGCAATCGCCGGACAGGCCTTCTTCAGCTTCTCGTCATTGGCAACGGCGTGATGCGTGGTGGCGGCGCCGATGGTGACGGTCTTGCCCGACACCTTGACGCCCTGCAGCTCCGCGATCCGCGACAGGTCGACAAGGTCGGACGGCGCGGCAAGCCGCGTCTTCATCGCCGGGATCAGCGTCATACCGCCCGAAAGCAGCTTGGCGTCGCCTGTCTTGACCAGCTTGGCAGCATCGGCGACCGAGGCGGCGCGGTGATAGTTGACTGCGTACATGGAATTCTCCCTTGGGTGAATGGGCGAATAGGGAGTAGCGAATAGCGAATAGGATCTATCCAGTCGCACCGCCTTCTCTTCCCTATTCGCTACTCCCTATTCGCTATTCGCTTTCAGTGTTTCGTCGCGCGGATCGCGGCCCAGACGGTGGACGGCGAAGCCGGCATGGCAAGATCGTTGCTGCCGATGGCGTCGGTGAGGGCGTTGATCACCGCCGGCGGCGAGCCGATGGCGCCGGCCTCGCCGCAGCCCTTGATCCCCAACGGATTGCCCGGGCATGGCGTGTTCGAGGTCGAGACCTTGAACGACGGCAGATCGCCGGCGCGCGGCATGGTGTAGTCCATGTAGCTCGCGGTCAAAAGCTGGCCGCTATTGTCATAATGGGCGCCTTCGAGCAGCGCCTGGCCGATGCCTTGCGCCAGCCCCCCATGCACCTGACCCTCGACGATCATCGGGTTGATGATGTTGCCGAAATCGTCGGCAGCGACGAACTGGACGATCTCGGTGACGCCGGTTTCCGGGTCGACCTCGACCTCGCAGATATAGCAGCCCGCCGGGAAGGTGAAATTCGACGGATCGTAGAACGCCGTCTCCTTCAGCCCGGGCTCCATGCCGCCCGGCAGATTGTGGGCAGTGTAGGCGGCCAGCGCCATCTGGAACCACGGCACGTTCTTGTCGGTGCCGGCGACCTTCAGCGCGCCATTCTCGATGACGATATCGCCTTCGTCGGCCTCGAGCAGGTGTGCCGCGATCTTCTTGGCCTTGGCCTCGACCTTGTCGAGCGCCTTGACGATGGCCGACATGCCGACTGCACCCGAGCGCGAGCCATAGGTGCCCATGCCCATCTGCACCTTGTCGGTATCGCCATGCACGATCGAGACCGAATCGAGCGGTACGCCGAAGCGCTCGTTGACCAGTTGCGCGAAGGTCGTCTCATGGCCCTGGCCGTGGCTGTGCGAGCCAGTCAGCACCTCGATCGTGCCGACCGCGTTGACGCGCACTTCCGCCGATTCCCAAAGGCCGACACCGGCGCCGAGCGAGCCGACGGCAGCAGACGGCGCGATGCCGCAGGCTTCGATGTAGCAACTCATGCCAATGCCGCGCAGCAGCCCCTTCTTGGCGGCGGCGGCCTTGCGCTTGGCAAAGCCGGCATAATCCGACGCCTTCATTGCCGCATCGAGCGAAGCGGCATAGTCGCCGGCATCATAGCACATGATGACCGGCGTCTGATGCGGAAACGCTGTGACGAAGTTCTTGCGCCGCAGCTCGGCCGGCGAGACGCCGAACTGGCGGGCCGCCGTCTCCATCATGCGCTCCATGACGAAGGTCGCTTCCGGCCGCCCTGCCCCGCGATACGCATCGACGGGCGCGGTGTTGGTATAGATCGCCTTCACATTGGCGTGGATGGCCGGGATATTGTACTGGCCCGACAGCAGCGTCGCATAGAGGTAGGTAGGCGTCGCCGACGAAAACAGCGACATATAGGCGCCGAGATTGGCCTGGGTTTCGACCTTCAGGCCGAGGATCCTGTGGTCCTTGTCGAAGGCCATTTCAGCATGGGTGTGATGGTCGCGGCCATGCGCGTCGGTCAGAAAACTCTCGGTCCGGTCAGCCACCCATTTGACCGGCACCCCGGTCTTCTTCGACGCCCACAGGCAGACGATCTCTTCGGGATAGATGTAGATCTTCGAGCCGAAACCGCCGCCGACATCGGGCGCAATCACGCGCAGCTTGTTTTCCGGCGCGACATTGTAGAAGGCGCTCATCACCAGCCGCGCCACATGCGGGTTCTGCGAGGTCGTCCAGCAGGTGTAGTGATCCTCGGCCTTGTCGTAATGGCCAAGTGCGGCGCGCGGCTCCATGGCGTTAGGCACCAGCCGGTTGTTGATGATGTCCATCTTGACCACATGGGCTGCCTTCCCGAAGGCCGCTTCCGTGTCGTCGGCATTGCCGATGTCCCAGTCGAAGATCAGATTGTTGTCCGCTTCGGGGTGGATCTGCGGCGCACCCTTGTCCATCGCCTTGGAGGCGTCGACGACGGCCTTCAACTCCTTGTAGGTGATCTCGACCGCCTCGGCGGCGTCACGCGCTTGCCCCTTGGTCTCGGCGACGACAATGACGACGGCGTCACCGACATAACGGACCCGGTCGAAGGCGAGTGGCGACCATGCCCCCATCTTCATCGGCGAGCCGTCCTTGGAGTGGATCATCCAGCCGCAGATGAGATTGCCGATGCCATCGGCCTTGAGTTCCTTGCCGGTCAGCACGCCGATGACGCCGGGCATGCCTTGGGCCTTCTTCACATCGATCTTCTTGATCTGCGCATGCGCGTGCGGACTGCGCACGAAGGCGGCGTGCTTCATGCCGGGAACCACCATGTCGTCGACATAGCGGCCGGCGCCCGTGATGAATCGTTTGTCTTCCTTGCGCGCGACCCGAGCGCCAACACCTTCAATGCCCATCAGAAATTCCTCCCGAGATTGTAGGGGAGTAGGTGAGTAGGGCAGTACGGCAGTAGGGAAAAATTGGCTCCGATTCCCTACTGCCCTACTGCCTTATTGCCCTACTGCCTCGTTCAAGCCGCTTGTTTCGCCTTACCCTTCGACCCCTTCATCGTCGTCGATGCGGCGAGGATCGCCTTGACGATGTTGTGGTAGCCGGTGCAGCGGCAGATGTTGCCGTCGAGCTCGGCACGCACCGTCGCCTCGTCGAGCCCTTCGGGGTGGCGGCCGATCATGTCGGTCGCCGTCATGATCATGCCCGGCGTGCAGAAGCCGCACTGCAGCCCGTGATGTTCCTTGAAGGCGGCCTGCACCGGATGCAGGTCGGCGCCATTTGCCAGGCCCTCGATCGTCAACACGGTCGAGCCGGAGGCCTGCACCGCGAGCATCGTACAGGATTTGACCGCCTTGCCGTCGACGTGGACGACGCAGGCACCGCATTGCGAGGTGTCGCAACCGACATGCGTGCCGGTAAGGCCGAGATTTTCCCGCAGGAAGTGAACCAGAAGTGTTCGGTCCTCGGCAGCACCGCTGACCCGCTTTCCGTTCACCATCAACGAAACGTCCGACATGGTCCCTCCCTGGGTATCAACCTTGGTCATCACGTTGCCAACGCGGCGTTGGCGCATCGGCCATGCGTTATTGGTACACCGCACATCGGACAAAAAACAGCACGTCGCAAACGCGGCACATTGTACTTTCGGTCATGGCCGCGCCCAAACATGCGGTGCCGGTGGCCCCATTGCCAAACCGCCGATTGAAGGCAACAATGTCGGTCGACGCCCGCGCGCCAGAAGCATTTAAAACAGCCGCGCACAAAAAAGCGTCGGAGGAAATGCGGAGAACATCGCTGGCCAATTCACAGACGCGCTATGCATGCGGCCTGTCGGCGCTCACCACGGACGAGCCCGACATGGAGGCGTTCGCCAAGGCGATCGCACTGGAAGCAGCCGCCATCGACGCGGGCTTTGCCCTGCTGTTCTTTTCCCAGAGCCTGGTCGAAGCCAGCGCCCTTTCCCAGGCGCTCATGACCCACGCGCCGGCGCTCCACCACGCCGGCTGCTCGACTGCCGGCGAGATCACGCCGCAAGGTCTCGAGGATGGTCATGTGCTGGCCATGCTGCTTCCGTCCCCCGCGTTTACCGCCGTCAGCGTGATGGTCGAAAATCTGTCCTCGTCGGGTATGGACAGGATCACCGGCGAGGTCGAGACCCTGCGGCGATCGCTGCGCGCACGCCTCGGTTGCGATCGGACCAAAGGCACTTTCGCGCTCTGCTTCATCGACGGGCTCTCCTATGCCGAAGAAGCGGTGAGTTCAGCCATCCACTGGGGTCTCGATGACATTCCGCTGCTTGGCGGCTCCGCCGGCGACGATCTGAAATTCGAGACGACGCGCCTGATCTCGAACGGCAAGGTCACCTCCGACAGCGCCATCATCGTGCTGATATCGACCGAAATTCCCTTCCATGTCTTCAAGACCGACAATTTCGTTCCCACCGATGAGAAACTGGTGGTGACGGCTTCCGATCCAGATCACCGCATCGTGCGCGAGTTCAACGCCACCAATGCGGCGCAGGAATATGCCGCGTCCGTCGGTATCGTCGCGCAGATGCTGACGCCACTGAGCTTCGCCTCGCATCCCGTGGTGGTGAAGGTGGGCGGACAATATTATTGCCGGTCGATCCAGAAGATGCATGCCGACGGCTCGCTGTCGTTCTTCTGCGCCATAGACGATGGCGTCGTGCTGTCGATCGCTCAGCCCAAGGACATGGTCGAATCGACGCGCGCCGCCCTGCGCGACGTCGAGGAGAGGCTTGGCGGTATCGACATGATCCTCGGCTTCGACTGCGTGCTGCGCCGGCTGGACGCACGCAATCGGCAGGTGTTTCGCGAAATCTCGGAACTCTACCGGGTCAACAATGTCATCGGCTTCGGCACCTATGGCGAACAGTACCGGTCGATGCATCTGAACCAGACTTTCACCGGCATCGCCTTCGGCGAGCGCCAGGCGGCGGAATAGGACGGCGCAACGAGATGCCGCTGAGGGACATAAACGATCTTGAAAAGCTGAAGAAGATCAACGCGGCACTGGTCAGCCGCGTCGAGCGCTCGATGGACCAGCAAGGCAACGCCTTTTCGCTGTTCCAGACCACGATCTCGCTGGAAAACCGGGTGCGTACACGTACCGAGGAACTTCACTCGACCTTGCGGCGGCTGGAGCAGTCGAACATTGACCTCAGTGCCGCCAAGGAAAACGCCGAACTGGCGAACCTGTCAAAAACCCGTTTCCTCGCCGCTGCCAGTCACGACGTGCTGCAGCCGCTGAATGCCGCCCACCTTTCGGTTTCGGCGCTCGCCGAAGTTCAGACCAGCGACGAGGGCAAGAAACTGGTGCGGCAGGTCGAGCGCTCGCTGGAGACGATGGAGGACCTGCTGCGAACCCTGCTCGACATCTCCAAGCTCGATGCCGGCGTGGTGCAGCCCGACATAAGCGACGTCAGCCTGGAGGCGCTGTTCTCGTCGCTCCGCTCGGATTTCCTGCCGGTGGCGGAGATGAAAGGCCTGTCGCTGAAATTCCGGCCGGTCCATGCCGTGGTCCGCTCCGACCGCACGCTGCTGCGCCGTATCCTGCAGAACATTCTCTCCAACGCGCTGGGCTATACACGCTCGGGCGGCGTGCTTGTCGGCACCAGGCATCGCGGCGACACCATCCGCATCGACGTCGCCGACACGGGCTGCGGCATTCCCGACGACCAGCGCGAGGCGGTGTTCGAGGAGTTCCACCGCGGCACCTCGCCGGCCAATGCCGAACTGGACGGTGGCGGTCTCGGGCTCGGGCTCGCCATCGTGCGCCGCATGGCCAGCGCGCTCGGCCATCCCGTGACATTCTCGTCGAAGGTCGGACGCGGCACGATCTTCCACATCGATGTACCCGTCGGCATCGGTGCGCCAGCCGATGCCATCGCCAGCGTTGCCGACATGGAACGGCCGCGCGGCTATGGCCTGTTCGGCACCAAGGTGCTGCTGGTCGAGAACGATATCGAAGTGCTGCAAGCCATGACCTTCCTGCTCGAACGCTGGCAATGCCTGGTGCGGGCCGCGACCTCGACCGACGATGCGCTCGACATGCTTGGCGACACCGACTGGGTGCCCGACATCGTCATTGCCGACCAGCATCTCGACGGCGGCGATCTCGGCACCACGACCATCGCCGAAGTCCGCGACTATCTCGGCCGCGCCGTGCCGGCGCTGATCGTCACCGCCGATAGTTCGGAAGCGGTCGCCAAAGCCGCCCGCTCCGGCGGCATCGAACTGATGCGCAAGCCGCTGAAGCCGGCCCAACTAAGGGCGCTGCTGGCGCATTTGCTGGCTTAGCTTCATACCCTCCCCTTGAACGGCAGGGTAAAAGCTCAAAACCCAGCCTGATCGCGAAACAACTCCGCATTGTCCAGCTTCGACACCTCGATCACCGCTTGCGTGCGGCTGTACACATTGAGCTTGCGCAGGATTTCCGACACATGCGCTTTCACCGTGGTCTCTCCCACCTGCAGCTCGTAGGCGATCTGCTTGTTGAGCAGGCCCTGGCGCAGCATCTGCAGCACGCGCAGTTGCTGCGGCGTCAGCGTCGACAGGCGTTGCACCATGTCGGCGCGGTCGGCGCTGTCGGCATCCGGCGGCCGGCCTTCATAGGTCTCCGGCACATAGATCGCGCCTTCCATCACCGAGCGGATGGCTACGGCGAGGTCGCTCTTGCGCGCCGATTTCGGGATGAAGCCGGCAGCGCCATAGGACAGCGCTTCGGAAATGATCTTCGGCTCCTCGTAACCAGAGACGATCACCACGGGCAGGCGCGGATAGCGGGTCCGGAGTTGCAGCAGGCCGTCAAAACCGTGCACGTCGGGCATCGAGAGGTCGAGAAGCGCGAGGTCGAACGGCTTGGCATCGGCCAGAAGATCGAGCGCCTCGGTGATCGAGCGCGCCTCCACCGTGTCGACTTCCGGATAGGCCATCTGCACGGCGCTGTGCAGCGCCTCACGAAACAGCGGATGGTCGTCGATGATCAGGAACCGGGCGCGATCGTGGGTTGCGGTCATGGGGTTCATTTCAGTTCGTGAGCGATTAGAATAACCTCTCCACCATGGCCAGATTATTGCCAAATAGTATATCGCCATCTCCGGCGGAAAGTGCCGCCGGCACTTTCTCGACCAAATCGCCTTGTCCAGGCCCCCAAATCGGTCGAATGTTCCGGCAACCAAGCAGAGACCCTTGATGACAGAATTCGTCCTTCCCCTGCCCGCAACCGCATCGGTGGCCGTTGCCGGCTCGTCCGATCGTTTTGCGGTGCGCCGTATCTACTGCGTCGGCCGCAACTACGCGGCGCATGCCCGCGAATTCGGCAATGACGAGCGTGATCCGCCCTTCTTCTTCACCAAGCCGGCCGACGCGGTGGTCGATTCCGGCACCGCTATCCCCTACCCGCCGCTGACGGCCAATCTGCACCACGAGATCGAACTGGTGGCCGCGATCGGCAAAGCCGGCTTCCGCATTCCCCGCGACAAGGCGCTGGACCATGTCTGGGGCTATGGTGTCGGCATCGACCTCACCCGCCGCGACCTGCAGGACGAGGCCAAGAAGGCCGCCCGGCCCTGGGACTGGTCGAAGGCCTTCGACCGCTCCGCCCCTTGCAGCCCGTTGGTGCAAGCGCACGAATCCGGCCACCCACAGAAGGGCCGCATCTGGCTCGCCGTCAACGGCAAGGTCAGGCAGGATGCCGACCTCGCCGAACTGATCTGGCCGATACCGGATATCGTGTCGATCTGCAGCGAGGCGATGGAGCTCGAGCCCGGCGACCTGATCTTCACCGGTACGCCAGCAGGCGTCGGCGCGGTTGGCCCCGGCGACACGATGACCGGCGGCGTCGACGGCATCGGGACCATCGAAGTGACCATCGGCCAGCCGAAGTGAGGCCATGAGCGAACTCGTCCTGCACAACTACTACCGCTCCTCCACCTCGTATCGGGTGCGGATCGCGCTGGAGATGAAGGGGCTGAGCTACGACTACGTCCCGCATCATTTGCGCCATGGCGAGCATCTGGAACCAGCCTATCTCGCGGTCAATCCGCAAGGGCTGGTGCCGGCGCTGATCCTCGGCGACGGCACGCTGCTGACGCAATCGCTGGCGATCATCGAGTTCCTCGACGAGACCAAACCGGAACCACCGCTGCTGCCGAGGGATGCGGCCGGTCGGGCACGGGTCAGAATGCTGGCGCAGATGATCGCCTGCGACATCCACCCGGTGAACAATCTGCGCGTGCTGACCTCGCTGCGCACGCTGTTCGGCGCGGGTGACGAAGACATCACCAACTGGTTCCGCCACTGGGTGAACGAGGGCTTTCAGCCGCTTGAAAAAATCCTGGCCTTGTCGGCGGAGACCGGAACATTCTGCCATGGCGACGCGCCGGGTCTGGCTGACATCTGCCTCGCCGCACAGCTTGCCAGCAATGCCCGCTTTGGCGTCGATCTGACGCCCTACCCGACGATCGCGCGCATCAACGCCGCCTGCATGGCGCTGCCGGCCTTCCAGAAAGCGGCGCCCCAGAACCAGATCGATGCCGAATAGAGAAGCCACCGATCCAGAGGAAGTAAAGGCGCTTGCCGACATCGAGGCCTATGGCTGCCATATCCTGTACGTGCTGGAGGAAGGCGACCTGGCGCCCTTCGCCTATTCAGTCGGTATCGAGCACAATTTCGGGGCTCCAGAATTGGTCGTGATAGGTCTGAAGCCTGAAATCTCGCAGTCCATCATCAACGAGTATTGGAGACGGGTCCACTCAGGCGAGGTTTTCGAACCAGGACAGCGAACGTCGGGCTTCGTCAAAGACTTCGACTGCCAGTTCGGCGCTGTTCATATCGAGCACTACCCCGAGCATTTCGGCTGGATCTCTGGTTCTACGACGGCCCGGATTTCCGTGTCTTGCAGCTGATTTTTCCGACGACTGAAGGCATCTGGCCATGGGACGCCGAGGCCGACGACTGGTTCCGAGCCTGGCAGCCGCTGCTCGACACGGCTCCCGCGTCCCAGGCCTGATCGACGGCATCAATTTCGGACTCGCCGCGCCAAGGAATCGGCTATCTTCGCGCTTCGATGCGCGTGGTCCGTGAAATTATTTGGAGTTATCGATGAGAGCCGTCGTCTTCGAGAAATTCGGCGAAGCGCCGAGGATCCAGACCGTTCCTGATCCGAAGCCGGCAGCCGATGGCGTCGTCATCAAGGTCGAGGCGACCGGTCTGTGCCGCAGCGACTGGCATGGCTGGATGGGTCATGACGATGGCATCACGCTGCCGCACGTGCCGGGCCACGAACTTGCCGGCATCGTCGTCGCCGCGGGCAAGCAGGTCACGCGCTGGAAGGCCGGCGAGCGCGTCACAGTGCCGTTCGCCGTCGGCTGCGGCCGCTGCTTCGAGTGTAATTCGGGCAATCACCAGGTCTGCGAGCACCAGACACAGCCTGGCTTCACCGGCTGGGGCTCGTTTGCCGAATATGTCGCCATCGAACATGCCGACACCAATCTTGTGCGCCTGCCCGACGAGATGGAATTCGCCACCGCCGCCAGCCTCGGCTGCCGCTTCGTCACTTCGTTTCGAGCCATTGTCGACCAGGGCCGGGTGAAGCCGGGCGAATGGGTCGCGGTGCATGGCTGCGGCGGCGTCGGCCTGTCGGCGATTATGATTGCCAGCGCCATGGGCGCCAATGTCATCGCCATCGATCTCACCGACGAGAAACTGGATTTCGCCAAAAAGATCGGCGCCGTCGCCACCATCAATGCATCTACGACGCCGAACGTGGTCAAGGCGGTCAAGCAGATCACCAATGGCGGCGCGCATATGTCGATGGACGCGCTCGGCCACCCCACCACCTCGTTCAATTCGATATCCAATCTGCGCCGGCGCGGCCGCCATGTGCAGGTCGGTCTGATGCTGGGCGAGCATGCCCGGCCGCAGGTGCCGATGGACAAGGTGATCGCCTTCGAGCTCGAAATCCTCGGCAGCCACGGCATGCAGGCCTATCGCTACCCCGCGATGATGGAGATGATCCGCCACGGCAAGCTCAAGCCGGAACTGCTCGTCGGCAAGAGGATCAGCCTCGACGAGGCGCCCGCAGCCTTGATGGCGATGGGCGGCTTCGAGGGCATCGGCATTGGGGTGGTGACGAAGTTTTAGGCGAGGACGGCACCGTCGTCAGGCAATCGCGCGTCGTGGCAATTCCTGCTTCGCGAATCGCTTGGCGCCTACGACGCAAAGCACGACGCCAAGCGTAACGACCACCATCAGCGGGCTGACCTGCTCGTGCAGCAGCGTCGCTGCCAGTGCCAGCCCGAAAAATGGCTGCAGCAGCTGCAACTGTCCGACCGCGGCGATGCCGCCTTGCGCCAGGCCGCGATACCAGAACACGAAGCCGATCAGCATGCTGAACAGCGAGACATAGGCAAGCCCCATCCACGCACTGACGCCGACGCCGTCGAACGACGGCGGCATGGTCATCAGCGTCAGCACCAGCATGACCGGCAGCGACAGCACCAGCGCCCAGCAGATCACTTGCCAGCCGCCGAGCCTGCGCGACAGCGCGGCGCCCTCGGCATAGCCGAGGCCGCAGGCGATGATGGCAGCCAGCATCAGACCGTCGCCGACCGGCGAGGCCGTCACGCCCTGCGTCAGCGCAAAGCCCGCGACCAGCGCGCTGCCGATGCATGAAAACAACCAGAACGCCGGGCGCGGCCGATCGCCGCCGCGCAGCACCCCGAATATCGCAGTGGCCAGCGGCAGCAGGCCGACGAAGATAATGGAATGGGCCGTGGTGACGTGCTTGAGCGCCAGCGCGGTCAGCAAGGGAAAGCCGACAACCACGCCAAGTGCCACGATCACCAGCGACAGCAGATCGCCGCGCTCCGGGCGTTTCTGCCGAAACAGGAGCAGCAGCGCAAGGCCAAGCAGTCCGGCAATCGCCGCTCGGGCCGAGGTCAGGAATGTCGGATCGAATTCCCTGACCGCCACCCGCGTCGCCGGCAGCGAGCCGCTGAAGATCAACACACCGATGAATCCATTCATCCAGCCACTCGCGGTCTTGTCCATCGTATGCTCCGTTTGTCGGCTCCGTATCAGGCGGAGCCGGTAGTATCGCCAGAGACAATGCGGTACAATTATGCAAAACTGTCATGGTCAGCAGAGCAGTACGGATGGACAAGCAGACTACAGGAAGCGAGAGCGGCGGTACGCTGGTCGAAGGCGTCATGGCGACGATCCGCCAGCGGATCGCGGCGCGCAGCCTGACGCCGGGAGCGCAATTGCCTTCGATCCGCGCCTTTGCCAAATCCATGCGAGTGTCCAAATCCACCGTGGTCGAAGCCTATGAGCGGCTCGCCGCCGAAGGCGCGATCCGCTCGCGGCCGGGCTCCGGCTTCTATGCCGCCGGATCGCTGGCGCCGCTGTCGCTGGCCGAAATCGGCCCCCGCCTCGACCGCGCCGTCGATCCGCTCTGGATCTCGCGACAGTCCCTGGAGGCCGGCGATGACATGCTGAAGCCCGGCTGTGGCTGGCTGCCCGCTTCATGGATGCCACAGGCAGGGCTGCGCCGGGCGCTGCGCACGGTGGCGCGTGCCGACGATGTCGCACTGGCCGATTACGGCACGCCGCTCGGCCTGCCACCGCTGCGGCAATTGCTGGCGCGGCGCATGGCCGGGCATGGCATCGAGGCCTCGCCCGAGCAGATCATGCTGACGGAATCAGGCACGCAGGCCATCGACCTCCTGTGCCGGTTCCTGATCGAGCCCGGCGACACCGTGCTGGTCGACGACCCCTGCTACTTCAACTTCCACGCCCTGTTGCGCGCTCACCGGGCCAAGGTCGTCAGCGTTCCCTACACGCCGTCGGGGCCGGATATCGATCTGTTCGCGCAGGCGTTGGCCGAGCATCGGCCACGCCTCTACATCACCAATTCCGCCATCCACAATCCGACCGGCGCGGTGCTGTCGCCAGTCACCGCGCACCGGCTGCTGAAACTCGCCGATCAATCGCAATTGACCATCGTCGAGGACGACATCTTCGCCGATTTCGAACATGCGCCCGCCCCCAGGCTGGCGGCGTTCGATGGTCTCAACCGCGTTGTCCATATAGGCAGCTTCTCCAAGACGCTGTCGGCATCGGTTCGCTGCGGCTTCATCGCCGCACCGCGCGACTGGATCGAGCCCCTGACCGACCTCAAGATCGCCACGACCTTCGGCGGCGGGCGGCTCGCGGCCGAACTGGTGCTGACGTTGCTGAAGGACGGCAGCTACCGCAAGCACATGGATTTGCTGCGCGCGAAGCTTGCGCGCGCCATGGGCGAGACGGCCGCCCACCTGAAAGCGATCGGCATCACGCCGTGGATCGACCAGCCGGCTGGCCTCTTCCTGTGGTGCAGTCTGCCGGACGGCGTCGATGCGGCCGAAGTCGCCCGCCGCTCTCTGGCCGACAACATCGTGCTGGCGCCCGGCAACGCATTCAGCCTGTCCGGAACGGCTGGCCGTTTCCTGCGCTTCAACGTTGCCCAATGCGCGGACGAGCGGAATTTCAGGGTGCTCGAGGCGGCGATGGCGCGTTGACGCGCATCAAGCTGATCCTGTTGCCTGGGCAACCTTCGGCTGCTAGGGAAACGCGAGCGCACTCGAGAGAATGTCTGCGCCGTCATTTTCCGGGATAGCGTTTATGGGAACCAGCAAGTCAGCAGACAAGTAGGCCGCAACAGCACTTCGTTGTTGCGGCGGCCCGTCATTTCCCATCTTCATTGAGAACGGCAGATCGCCGCCAAATGTAGCCATTTGAGCGGATGTTCAATCATGCCTTTTCCAAAAAACCCGACATGGACCACTTCCCTGCCAGCAGCCATGGTGCTGATGGCGCCCTTCGACATCCTGGCCTCGCTGGCCATGGACATCTACCTCCCGATTGTCCCGGCGATGCCAGGGATCCTCGAGACATCGCCTGATGTCATCCAGCTGACGCTGAGCCTCTACATGATCTGTCTTGGGCTCGGCCAAGTCGTCTTCGGCCCGGTTTCCGACAGGATCGGCAGGCGCCCGGTGCTGATCGGTGGCGCGCTTTTGTTTTCAGGCGCTTCCTTTCTGCTCGCCAGCACCTCGCTGGCCGCTGTCTTCGTCGTCCTGCGCGTCGTGCAGGCCATTGGTGCGTCCGCCATTCTCGTTGCAACCTTCGCAACGGTTCGCGACGTCTATGCGCAAAGACCCGAAAGTGCCGTCATTTACGGCCTGTTCAGCTCGATGTTGGCTTTCGTGCCGGCGTTGGGGCCGGTTGCCGGTGCGTTGATTGCCGACAATTTCGGCTGGCGGGCGATCTTCCTGACGCTCGGAGTCCTGGCCACGGCAGCTACCCTCAATGCATGGCCGAAATGGCACGAAACCCGCCCCTCGAATGGCGATACCAGGCGAATGGCGCTTCGACCCATTCTCTCCAGTCTTGCCTTTTGGACCTACACGCTTGCATTCAGTGCCGCCATGGGCGCCTTCTTCGTGTTCTTTTCGACTGCGCCACGGGTGCTCATGGATCGGGCCGGCTTTTCACAGTTCGGCTTCAGTCTAGCCTTCGCCACCGCGGCGCTGGTGATGATCGTCACCACCCGCTTCGCCAGAAGGTTCATTGCAAGCTGGGGCATCGCCGGCAGTGCCATCAGGGGCATGGCGATGCTGCTGTTCGGCGCGGCGCTATTGGCAGTGGGGCAACTGTTCGCACAGCCGTCCTTCGCGACATTTATCTTGCCGATGTGGGTCGTTGCCGTGGGTATCGTCTTCACTGTCTCAGTCACCGCAAACGGTGCACTCGAGGCGTTTGGCGATGTCGCGGGAACCGCAGTCGCACTCTACTTCTGCATCCAGAGCCTTGTCGTCGGCATCCTCGGCACGTTGTTCGTCGTCCTGCTCGGCGGAGACACGGCGTGGCCGCTGGTCGCCTACTGTTCGGTCATGGCGACGCTCACACTAAGCGCACTGAGGCATTTGCAGAAACGCCAAACCGAATAGACTGGACAGATGAGAAGCCTGGGCGGTTGGCTCAGGCTTCTCATCGTTGTCAGCGCGACGCCGCACACACCTCCCGCACACAGTCGCGCAACCAGCGTTGCGCCGGATCGGCATCGAGGCGCGGATGCCAGAGCATGGAGATAGTGACTTCCGCGGTGGCAACCGGCAGGGGAAAACTGCGCATGCCGGCGCGTGCGCCCTCGGTATGCCGCTCCGGAACGCTGGCGATCAGGTCTGATGTGCGGGCCATGGCAAGGGCTGCCGAGAAACCGGAAACCATGCACACGACGGTCCGCCGCAGCCCGAGCCGGTTCAAAGCCTCGTCGATCGGCCCTTTCTCGCGGCCACGCCGTGAAACGCTGATGTGTCGGCCTGCGGCATAGCGCTCAGGCGTCACCGCGCCCTCGGTCAAGGGATGGCCCGTTCGCACAGCGCCGATGAAGCGGTCGCGAAGCAGCGCCTGGATGCGCACCTCCGGGCCGGTCTCGCCAGCGACGCCTATGTCCAGATCGATCGCCGCGTCGCGCAGCGACATGACGTCCCGGTCGGACTTCGGTGCAAAGCGCAGCCGCACGCCGGGCGCATCGGCCTGGATACGGGCAACGAGACGAGGTGCGAACTCTTCGACGAAGCTCTCATTGGTGCGCAGCGTGAAGACCTTGTCCAGGTTCGGGAGATCGAGCAAGGTGGCAGGGCGCAGGATCGCCTCCGCATCCTGGACGACACGGCCTACCTGCTGTCGCAGTTCTTCCGCACGCGGCGTCGCCACAAGGCCTCGACCGGCGCGAACCAGCAGCGGATCGCCCGTCGCCTGGCGCAGTCGCGCCAGCGTGCGGCTCATCGCCGAAGGGCTGAGGCGTAGGCGGCTGGCGGCGCGCGCCACGCTGCCTTCGGTCAGCAGGACGTCGAGAGCGAACAGTAAGTTGAGATCGGGTGATGTCATCGGCAGATCATGACATGATATGGCGCCAAACGCACGAATAAGATGCAAATGCTGCGCCTTCCGCCACATTGGCCAAGGAACTAGATCTCCAGCAGTTCCGGTTGTGGGACTGATGGAAGGAGATCGCCGTGGCAATCGCTGAGCAAAATCCGGACACGCTGACATCGGCGCCACCACGGATGCAATCCGCCGGCTGGGCGTTGGCAAGCCTGTCGCTCGCCACACTGCTGTCGTCGCTGGGAACCAGCATTGCCAGCGTCGGGCTGCCATCGCTGATGCAGAATTTCGGCGCGACGTTCCAGGCCGTGCAATGGGTTGTTCTGGCCTATCTCCTCGCCATCACCACACTGATCGTCAGCGCCGGCCGGCTGGCCGACATGTTCGGGCGCCGACCGTTGCTGCTTGGGGGCATCGCGCTGTTCACGTCTGCATCGGTGCTCTGCGGCCTGGCGCCGACACTCTGGCTGCTGATTGCCGCACGCGCCGTGCAGGGACTTGGCGCAGCGCTGATGATGGCGCTGACGCTGGCCTTCGTCGCCGAAACCGTGACCAAAGACAGAATCGGCGGCGCCATGGGCCTGCTCGGCGCCATGTCCGCGATCGGCACGACACTTGGCCCCTCGCTCGGCGGCCTTTTGATCACCGGCTTCGGCTGGCGGGCAATCTTCCTCGTCAATGTCCCGCTGGGAGTGCTCACCTTCGTTCTTGCCTGGCGTGCCCTGCCGGCACGCAATAAAACCGCGCGGCTCGACCGAGGCACGTTCGATGTCGTGGGCACCGCCCTGCTGGCCCTGACGTTGGCCGCCTATGCGCTGGCGATGACGCTGGGCAGAGGCAATTTCGGCACGCTCAACATCGGCCTGCTGATCGCCGCCGGCACCGGCGTTTTTCTTTTCGCCGCGCAGGCGAGAGTGAAAAACCCCTTGATCCGGCTTGCCAGCTTCCGCGATCTTCAGCTGAGTGCCAGTCTCGCCATGAGCCTCGTCGTCGCCACGGTGATGATGGCGACGCTGGTGGTGGCTCCGTTCTACCTGTCGCGCGGGCTCGGGCTGGATGCTGCAATGGTGGGTGTGGTGCTGTCGACCGGCCCGCTCGTCTCGACCTTGTCGGCGTTGGTGGCCGGACGCCTGACCGACCGCTTCGGCGCTCATAGGATGATGGTCGCAGGCCTGCTCAGCCTCACGACAGGCACGTTCCTGCTGTCGCTCGCCGTGACCAGATTCGGCATTGCCGGCTATGTCGTTGCGATCACCGTCACCTGCATCGGCTACGCGCTGTTCCAGACGTCGAACAATGCAGCCGTCATGACCGGCGTTGACGCGGGTCAGCGCGGCGTCGTCTCCGGTCTGCTCAACCTTTCGCGCAATCTCGGGCTCATCACCGGCGCCTCGTTGATGGGCGCCATATTCGCCGTCGCATCGGCCGAAGGGCACGAAGGCATTGGTCTTCTGAGTTCCGAGGCCGCCGCCCGGGGAATGCAGGTCACCTTTCAGACGGCGACGGTGCTGGCGCTGGCTGCGCTGTTCCTCGCACTGCTCTCGGCCCGCGCCACAGGCCGCGCAGAATCCAGGGCTTCGTGACGCGCACACCGCTCAGAGAGTAGAATTTCCAAACAGGCTCAGGCACCTGCCCGCTTGCGGCGTTCATAGAGCATGACCAGCGTTTCCGCCGTCAAGGCAGGCTTTTCCTCGCCTTCGATCTCGACCGTGTTGGCCGCCTTCATCAGATACTGGCCCGGGCCCCTGTCCTCCATGGACAGCAGCGTGATGCGCAGTCTGATGCGGGCGCCGACCCTGACCGGCGCCAGGAAGCGTACTTTGTCGAAGCCATAATTGAAGGCGGCCTGCGTATTCTCGGGCACGATGCCCATGCCGAGCGCCAGCGCGCCGATGATCGACAGCGTCAGATAGCCATGCGCGATCGTCGTGCGGAACGGGCTTTGCCGCCGCGCCCTTTCAGGGTCGACATGAATCCATTGATGGTCGCCGGTGCATTCAGCGAACTGATCGATGCGGTTCTGGTCGACCGTCGTCCACTCCGACACGCCGAGTTCCAGCCCGGCCATCGTCCTCAACTGCTCGTAGGTAGGCGGCGTTTTAGGCCGTATTTCGTTCATTCCTGGTTTCCCGATCGCTTCCAGAGCCTCCGGACCACGAACTGACGGCCTCTGTCAATTCGCTCTACGCGAATCCGTTCCGTCGATCTCGGCCGCAATCGTGCCACGCCGCCGGCGCAGTCGCAGGCCAACTCGGGCTTTCCGGGCTTCAGGGCGGCCGGCAGCCATGAAACGGTCCCGGCCACATCCGCTACTTCTTCTCGTAGCCGGCGCGGATTTCCTCCATCGCCTCCTTGATGCGGGTGCGCAGGATGTCGACCGATTCGGCACCGGATTTCTTGACCAGTTCAGCCACTTCGCCGGCATTTTTCAACGCGGCCTCGAAGGACTTTCTGGCAAACTCCGTCTGTTTGGCCATCAGTTCCTGCGGATTGCCCGGCGCCCTGTAGCTTTGCGCCATATCGGTGACCTCGCGCAGCGTATCCTGCAGCATCTCGCGCTGCCGGGACAACAGCGAGGTGGCGCCGGCGGCACCGGCTCGTGCCGATTTCTCCAGCGCTTCGAGGTTCTTGCGATGATGGGCGAGGATCGCCTCGACATCGACATTCGGCACCTTCAGGTCGCGGCCGAACCTGCCGAACATGTCCATGAAGGAATCGGATTCCGGTTGTTTTGCCATGCTTGTTTGCTCCCCTTTGCCGCGGATGCGGGCACCCTCGGATGGAGAATAACACTCGCGTGCCGTGAGTCCATTCGGACGCGGAGGAATGAGCGCCAGTCTGGCCGCGCATCAATTCACGAGGAACAGCCGCTCGGCCACATAGAGCACGACACCGGCGAGGCCGCCGATGATCATGCCGTTGAAGCGGATGTACTGCAGGTCCCGGCCGATGTTCATCTCGATCAGCCGCGTCAGTTGCGCGAGGTCCCAGCGTTTGACCTGGTCGGCGATGAATGTCGACACGCCGGCCTTCTGGCTCTCCACGAACGACGCCAGCGCCACCACGAACCCCTGGTTCATGTCGGCCCGGATCTGCGCATCGCCGGCAAGATGCCGGCCGACCTCGACGAACATGTTGGCGAGGTGCGCACGGATGACCGAGGCATCCTGCTCGATGAACTGGCTGAGGCTTGCCCACATGTCGCCGGCCAATCCCTTGACCTCCGGCCGGGCCAGGAAGTCGCGCTTCAGCTTTTCGGCCCGTTTGGCGTATTGTTTCGATGTCCTCAGCTTATCGATGAAGCCTTGGGCGAAGCTGTCGAATTCGGCGCGCATCGGGTGGTCGGGATCGGCCCTCACTTCGTCGAGCAGCGAGCCCGCCGAGGCGACGATCTTCTTCAGGAGATAGGCGTCGGCGCGGAACAGGTTGAACAGCGACGGCAGTTCCTCGCGGATTTTTTCGCGCATCGTTGCCAGCGCTTTTTCGTCATTGAGGAACCGCCCGATCACCTTGGTGAATTCGTCGAACAATTTCTGATGGCGGCGATCATCGGTAAGCGCCGAGAGCAGTTCGGCGGCCAGCGGCGCCAGCGGCACCTTTTCGATCTGTTCGAGCATGCGGCTGGTGACGAAGCCGCGCAGGCCGGATTGCTCTATCGCCGCAAGCGTCTGCGGCACCAGCCGCACGATGAAGCGCGACAGGCCGGCGGCGCGCTCCGTATCGGCCAGCCAATCGGCGACCAGCGCCGAAAAATCGACCTCGGCAAGCTTTTCACGCACCGGTTCGGGCGCCAGAAAGTTGACCTCGATGAAGCGGCCGAGATTGTCGGCGATGCGGTTCTGGTTCTCGGGGATAATGGCGGTGTGCGGGATCGGCAGCCCCAGCGGCCTTCGAAACAGCGCCACCACCGCGTACCAGTCGGCGAGGCCGCCGATGGTCGCCGCCTCGGCAAAGGCAGCGACGAAGCCGAGCCACGCATGGATGTGCTCGAACGATTTGGCGAGCGCAAACACCAGTACGCAAAGCGCCAGCGCGGCCGCCGCGAGGAATTTCGTCCGCCGCAACGCGGAAAGCTTGGCATCCGCTTCGGCATCGAAACGGACCGGCGTCAAGGGCGAAGCCGATTGTGACATGGGTGAGCCGCTCCTCGTCGATCTCAGCCTATCTAGTGTTCCGACGGCCGAAATACCCGCGACAGCCGGTTCGCCCGGCATCTTGCCCGGCTGCGCACACAAAGTTGAGGAGAAAATTCATCTATCGCGCCAAGCTAGTCTGGAATTATTCCAAGGTATAGGCCATATTCCGCCTGGGCCAATGTGGCGAATCCGGAATTTCGGGTCAAAGCCGCATCAGCAAAATTTCCAGATCTGGCGTGGGTTGCACCGCCCCAGTGCCTTGTGAGGACAATATGCGGCTTACGCGCCAGACCAACTATGCCATGCGCATCTTGATGTATTGCGCGGCAAATGACGACCGATTGAGCCGTATTCCCGAGATCGCGGCCGCCTATTCGGTGTCGGAGCTTTTCCTGTTCAAGATCCTGCAGCCGCTGGTCGAGCACGGCCTCGTCCAGACTGTGCGTGGCAGGAATGGCGGCGTCAAACTTGGCCGGGCGGCTGAAGCCATCAGCCTGTTCGATGTCGTGCGCGTGACGGAAGAGAGCTTCGCCATGGCCGAATGCTTCGAGAACGATGCCGCCGAATGCCCGCTCGTCGACAGCTGCGCGCTGAACTCGGCGCTGCGCGAGGCCCTGAATGCGTTTTTCGCAGTGCTCGCCCGCTATACGATCGCCGATCTGGTAGCGGCGCGGCCGAATGTACGCAACCTGCTCGGCATCGACATGCTGATGGAGCGCCGCGCCCCGGCTGCCTAGCGTATTTCTCCCCGTTCTACGGAGAGAAATGCCCGGCAGGGCAATGAGGGGCGGCGCCGACTTCGACAATTGGCGGGAAACCGCCATTCGTAGGCCCGGCCTCACCTGAATATCAATAGACCGCCGACTGCGGCAGCACGAACGGCATATTGCCCGCCGGCAGCACGCCGACCCTGAGCCGGCAGTCGAACACTTTCTCGATCAGATCATCGCTCAGCACGTCCCGCGGCGATCCGGCGGCGGCCAGCCGGCCGCGATGCATGACGGAGATCCGCTCCGCATACATGGCCGTCAGATTGAGGTCATGCAGGATGGCGACCACGCCACCGCCCCTTCTGGCGAAGTCGCGGGCAATGTTCATGATGATCAGCTGGTGCTTGATGTCGAGGCTGGACACTGGCTCGTCGAGGAACAGAAAGCGCGGCTTGCCGTCGAGCACCGGCGCCCAGACCTGGCACAGCACGCGCGCCAACTGAACGCGCTGTTGCTCCCCGCCGGAAAGCTCCTGGTAGAAACGGCCGGCAAAGCCGTCGAGATCGACACGCGCCAGCGCCCGTTCCGGCAGCCGCGCATCCTCGCCCGGCAAGGCGCCCGAACGGCCGCCGACAAGACCAAGCTTGACCACTTCCCGCACGGTGAACGGGAACGACAGCGTCGTCGCCTGCGGCAGCACCGCGCGATGGACGGCTGCCTCGGCCGGCTTCATCGTCGAGAGATCTCGGCCGTTGAGGGCAACGCGGCCGGTATAGGCGAGCTCGCCGGAGAGCGCTTTGAGGAAGGTCGTCTTGCCCGAACCATTGGGGCCGACGATGGCGGCGATCTCGCCGGGCCGCGCGTGGAAATCGACACCACTGACGATAGGCTTGCCGGCGATATCAACCGAAACATCCTTTGCCGAGATCATCAAGCCTCACAAATCAACCACACCGCGCTTGCGCAGCAGGATCCAAAGGAAGAACGGCGCGCCCGCTACCGCGGTGACGATGCCTATCGGCAGTTCGGCCGGCGCAACGATGGTGCGTGCGACCGCATCGGCCAGAAGCAGCAGCGAGGCGCCGAGCAGCGCCGACGCCGGCAGCAGATAGCGATTGTCCGGACCAATCAGCAGGCGCAGCAGATGCGGCACCACGATGCCGACGAAGCCGATGCCGCCGCTGACGGCGACGGATGCGCCGACCGCGGCGGAGACGCCGACGATGGCCGTGTATTTCAGCCGCTGCACCGGAATGCCGAGATGGCCGGCGGTCGCCTCGCCAAGCGCCAGCGCGTTGAGGCCGCGTGCCAGGAACGGCATCGCCGCCAGCGCCAGGACGATGATCGGCCCTACCGACGCGATCTTCGCCCAGGTCGCACCACCGAGCGATCCGAGTTGCCAGAAGGTCAGGTCGCGCAACTGGCGATCGTCGGCCATGAAGATAAGGATGCCGGTCAGCGCCATGGCGAGCGCCGCCAGCGCGATGCCCGCGAGCAGCATTGTGGCAACCGAGGTTTGCCCCCGCCGCGTCGCGACCTGATAGAGCATCAGCGTGGTGGCGAGCCCGCCACAGAAGGCCGCCAGCGGCAGGGCAAGCGTGCCGAGCAAGACTGTCACCGGAGCCAATATCGTCGCGCCGAGCACGATGACGGCAACCGCGCCGAGGCTGGAGCCGGCCGAGACGCCGATCAGGCCGGGGTCCGCCAGCGGATTGCGGAACAGCCCCTGCATGACCGCGCCGGAGACGGCGAGCGCCGCGCCGACCAGCATGCCGAGGATGACGCGCGGCAGGCGGATGTCATAGACGATCAGGCTGTCGCGGGCGCTCAACGCGGCGTCGTCAGGCACTGCGCCGAACAGCCAGCCCCCGATGACGTTGGCGGCCGATGCGTCCGAAGCCCCCGATGTCAGCGACAGAAAAACGGCAGCCGCGAGCCCCAGGCACAGCAGAAGGATGACGATGCGGGCGCGGCCCGACCGGTCGCCTTCGGATACGCTTGCCATCACCGGGCCGGCGATCGATTGATCGACCATGATCTGCCTGCTCAGTCCGTGACCTGCCCGCCATAAAGCGAGACAGCGAGGTCGTGGATGGCATCAGCCGTGCGCGGCCCGAAGCCGAGCAGATAGGCGCCGTCGATGCGGATCAGCTTGTGCGCCGTTCCGGCCGGCGTGGAGGCGATCGACGGATTGACGAACAGTTCGTCGTCCGAAACCGGAGGCCCGGCATTGCTCATCATCAGGATCACGTCAGGCCTGGCGGTTATGATCGCCTCGTCGGACATCTGCTTGTAGCCGGAAAAGCCCTCGACCGCGTTGACGCCGCCGGCCAGCTTGACCATGCCGTCGGCGGCGGTCTCGCTGCCGGCCGCCAGAATCTTGCCACCCTGTATCGACAGCACGAACAGGATGCGCTTGCGCTCCTTGATCGAAGCCGTCTGCTTCTCGGCGGCCGTGAGCTTGGCATCGAGCTCCTTGGCCAGCACCTCGGCCTTGACGTCGACGCCGAGCGCCTTGCCGACGATGCGGACCTTCTCGAGAATGCCTTCGTGGCTGTAGTGCTCGGGCACCTCGATGAACGGCACGCTCGTCTTCTTCAAGACATCGACTGCTTCCTTGGGGCCGCTGCCATGCAGCGCCAGGATGCCGGTCGGGTCGACCGACAGCACACCCTCCGGCGACAGCGCGCGCATATAGCCGACATCGGGCAGCTCAAGCGCCGCCTTTGGGAACCGGCTGGTGGAATCGCGTGCCACCAGATGCTTTTCCTGGCCGAGAGCATAGACGATCTCGGTGATCGAGCCGCCAATGGCCACGATCTTTGAAGGATCGGCAAACACGGCCGTGCCTTCCGCGGCGCTGGCGGGTTGCAGTGCGATAACAGCCATGGAGAGACCGATCACCGGCCCCAAAATAGATCCGCGCACAGCCGACAATCTTGGGAAAACACTCATAGCATTTTTTCTCAGGCTGCAGTCGGGCTTGGGATGCGCGGCAGGTTTTCCGCCAGGAAGCGCCAGTCGTCTCGCTCGCTTTCGCCTTCATGACGCTTGCCGAAGAACTGGATGATCATCTTGCCGTCGGCGTCATAGACCTCGAGCGAGGTGACATGACCGTCCTTGGTCGGCTTGCGCACGGCCCAGACCTCGTGGATGTGGTCGGTGCGCAGATGCAGGTGGAAGGTTTCGTCCAGCACGTTGATCCATGGTCCCATCGGCTTGATCGACTTGATCGGACCGGAATGGATCTGGATGCAGCCGCGGTTTCCCACAAAGCACATGATCGGCATCTCGCCCTCCGCGGCATGATGAAACATGGCCCGGACCGCCTCATTGTCGAGCTGCCAGGCATAGTCCTGCCCAACCAGGCGCACCGCCTGCCGGCGGCTTAGTTTCAGCGTCTTCAGCATACCAAAGAACTGGTGCACGTCGGTCAGCCGGCTCCAGCGGTCACGCAGATCGTCGAGATTGGCGGCCGCTCCGTCGCCATGGATCTCGTCATCGGGGAGTGGCCCCGAGATGTCGACCGTCGGTTCCTGGTTGGACGATTCGAGCGCGGCGACCAGCTTCTGATAGGCATAGAGGCTGGAGGCCGGCCGCAGATGCACCTTGTGCACGGCCTCGCCTGCCGCATCGAAGAACTGGAGGCTGCGGCGGATTTCGTCGCCGTCGCGCTTCTCGACGGCAAAGCCGTGTGCCCAGACCTTCGGGAAGATGCGCAAGTCGATGTTTTCGCCAAGCACCATGGCATTGTGGGTGCCGGTGACGACCTTGTCATAGACGCCGATCTTCTCGTGCACCGCGCTTTCATTGCGGGTCAGCGCCATGACCTCGCCGACGGCCTCGAGGCCGGTCAGAAGATCGTTGACGCGCGGCTCGATGCGGACGACGCCGTCGCCGCAATGCGCCGCGACCAGTTCGGCTTCCGAAATGCCGAGATGGGCAGCCAGATCACGCTCGCGCGTCTTCGGATTGTCTGTCCGTGCCCGCCGGATTTCATGCGGGGCGGATTTTACGCGCTGATCCATGTCTCGGTCCCTGTTGCCTTGTCTTACTTGTTGAGAATGAGCTTGCCCTGGCGGGTGATCTTCAGCCGGTAGAGTGCACCGTGATGCTCGATGCCTATCTCGTGCTCGCCCTGGAACAGGGTGTTGCTGGAAAGGGTTCGTACCGCCAGCGGAACCCGGTCGAAACGGGGGGCGGCATCGTCGGAACGGCGGACGCGATAGCGAAAATCGTTGGGATTGTGGGTGTTCATCTGGATGGATCCCTTTCCTGTGCCGGGCGTCTGGCTAGGCGTTGCGTAATCCGATTCATTTCTTGACTTGAATAATCATGTTTACTAGTCAGTGCAATACCGGATTAAATGAGTCAACATTTAAGACGCCGGCGACGATCAAAAATGCCAGCCAGCCCCGGGCCAGCCAGCATCAAACCTGGACTTTGGAGTTGGGGCATGGGGTTTGTGACTTGGGAATGGCGCGGCCGGTCGGCGGCGAACGGCGCGGCGGCATTGCTGGCAAGTGTGGCGGCGATTGCCTTATCGGCGCAACTGGCCAACGCCCAGCAGGCGGCGCAGCCGACAGATCAAACGAAGAAGGCTGAAGAGGAAAAGGCAGCACCAGCGGGAGCAACGCTGCTCGACAAGATCCTCGTCATCAGCCGCACCGGCGAGACGGCGATCGAATCGCTGGCATCGGCCAGCCATGTCGGCCAGGAACAGCTCGACCGCCGCATGGCGACGACGCCCAATGAGATGCTGCTCGGCGTGCCCGGTGTCGCGGCGCAGGCCGACGCCAGGCGCGTCAGCACCAGCATCAACATCCGCGGCCTGCAGGATTTCGGTCGCGTCGCAGTCATCGTCGACGGCGCACGACAGAATTTCCAGCGCTCCGACCACGGCACGCAGTCGACCTTCTACATCGACCCCGAACTCGTCAAATCCGTGGATGTTATCCGTGGTCCTGTAGCCAACACCTACGGCTCGGGTGCCATCGGCGGCGTCGTCTTCTTCGACACCAAGGATGCCGAGGATTTCCTCAAGCCTGACGAGACATGGGCCGGTTCCGTCACGGGACGCTATGAGAGCAACGGCAAGGGCTGGACCACAAGTGCATCCGGTGCCTACCGCATTAACGAGAATTGGGACGTGCTGGGCAACATCGTCTACCGCGACTATGACGACTACAAGGATGGCGGCGGCGACACCGTCAAGGGCACCGGCTTCGACGTGCTGAGCGGACTGCTCAAGACCAGCATACGCCCGACCGACAACAGCGAACTGAAGCTCGGCTGGGTCGGCTCAAGCGATGGCTGGAACGAGATCAGCGGCGGTGCGCCGGTCAATGACGCCGACCTGAAGTCGAACACCTTCACGGCGCGCTACAACATCACGGATGAGGACAAGAGCTGGCTCGATCTCCACATCAACACCTCCTACAACAAGACCAACCTCGATCTGACCAGCCTTGTCCCGCAAAACCGCTTTGATCCGGTCACCGGCCTTCCCGTTGTCTTGCCGGCTGGCTCGACGTCGACATTCGACATCGGCACGACCAGCATCGACCTCTGGAACACATCCAGATTCGAAACCGCGGGAATCGCGCACGAGCTGACATATGGCGGCGACTGGGCCGGCGACAATGTCAAGACAGGCGGCACCGCAGGCGGCGACAGCTTCTACACGCCTTCCGGAAAGCGCAACGTCTCCGGCGCCTATGTCCAGGACAAGCTCACCTGGCAGTGGCTCGAAGTCATTGCCGGGGTGCGTTACGACAATTACAGCCTCAAGGATGACACACACGAAACGTCGGGGGACCGGTTGTCGCCGCGCATCACCGTCGGCGTCTCGCCTTTCGACAGCGCCAGCCTTGCCGGCCTGCAATTCTACGGCACCTATGCTGAAGGATACCGGTCACCCTCCCTGTCGGAAACACTGATCAGCGGTCGCCATCCGGCAGGCGTCAGCTTTCCGTTCCTGCCCAATCCCAATCTGCGGCCGGAAACCGGCAAGACGACCGAATTCGGCGTCAACTACAAGCAGAACGACATCCTCGAAGCCGGCGATGCGCTGCGCATCAAGGCAGCGTATTTCAACAATGATGTCGAAGATTACATCGATGGCGTTACCCTGTCGCGGTTTGACCCGACAGCCGGTTGCCCGAGCGGACCCGGTATCCCGATATGCTTCCAGTACCAGAATTTTGCCAAGGCCAAGATCGACGGCTTCGAACTGGAGGGCGTCTATGATGCCGGATGGGGCTATGCCGGGCTCTCGGCTTCAATCACCAATGGTCACACCATTTCCTACAAGGGTGTGGAAGCGGATCTCGCCACGATCCCATCATCCCAGGTCACCGCGCAGCTCGGCTTGCGCTTCCTCGAGGACAAGCTGACCGTCGGCGGCGAAGTGCAATACAATGGCAAGCCCAAGGGCAATCCGATCGCCGAGGACTACACGCTGGTCAATGCCTTTGCCAGCTACCAGGCGACGGACAATTTGAAGATTGATTTCCGCGCCGACAATCTGTTCGATGTCAAATACGCCAACCCGCTCAACCTGACCACGGCCGGCCAGCCGCCGCAGCCGGTTTTCGCGGCCTACGAGCCCGGCATAACGCTGAAGCTGGCGGCAACGATGCGGTTTGGAGGCTGATTGCCATGACGAGCTTGACGACACCCCTTCGTCTGCTGACCTCGATGCTGGCGATGTCGCTTGCGATGATGGTTCCGGCGTGGGCGCAAGAGTCCGCGCCGGTCCCCGCGCTCACCCTGGAACTCAATGGTGCGCAACCTTCCGACAAGGGTTGCCGCCTGACGTTCGTGGTCAACAACAATCTCGGCGCCGACCTGTCCAAGGCTGCCTTCGAGATCGCCTTGTTCAACGAGGCAGGCGTCGTCGACCGGCTGACCGTGCTCGATTTCAAGGAATTGCCGGCCGGCAAGACCAAGGTGACGCGTTTCGATCTGGCCGGCACCGAGTGCTCGAAAGTCAGCCGCGTGCTGATCAACAGCGCGACCGAATGCACCGGTACCGGCGTCGAACCGAACGCCTGCATGCGAAAGCTGAAGACAGACACCAAGACCGGTATCGCCTTCGGCGTCTGAGGTGGGACTGCATCCCGCATTCCTGCAAAACAAAGCGGCGTGGCCAGATGCCGGCCACTGCCGACTGCCGCTGCGAGCGAACGATCTTGATTTGACAATTCTGCTCTTGTCGCTGCAGGTCTCGCGGCGAGACATGCAGGATATCAGCCCCCTCCCCGAAGCCGGCGCCGAGCTGGCGATAGAGCCAACCGAGCCGCTCGCGCTGCCGCGGCCGTCGGCCTGGAACCGCAAATGGACGGCGGCGATCGTCGTCTCCTGCGCGCTCCACGCCGCCGTGGCGGCGGCTTTTCTGATCTCGCCTTCGGGGATTTCAAGTTCCCAGAATGCCGAGCAGCCGGAAGGCAGTGATCAGTCGGGCACCAACGTGGTCGGCAGCGCGCTGGACAAGGACCCGACGGCAATAAACGTTGCACTGGTGCCCAGCCCGCAACCGGCCAAACCACAGCCGGCAACACCGCCCAAGCCGTCGCAGCCAACGGAGGCCTCCCAACCTGCCGAGGAAGCGGCAAAGCCGCCGCTCAAGTCTTTGCCGGAACCTGTCAAACCGCAGGCGGTCACCCCGGACATACTGGTGGCCGGCGCCCCTCGCCCCGATGATCAGAGCGTGGCTCCCAAGACCGAAGCGCCGGCGCAGCCGACCGTTCAGCCCAGGAGCACCGAGACGCCTGTCGCCATTCCAGAACAGCTGCCGATCCCCAGCGCGAGGCCCAGTCCGCCAGCTGCCCCTTCAAAGACGGCGGATGAAAAGCGCGGCACGGCGGATGGCCAGGACCTGCTGGCGCAGGCAGCCAGCAAGGGTAAAAAACAAAAAGAGGCTGGCAGTGCAGCGGAAGACAGCTACCGCAGCGACGTCATCAGAAAGCTCAGCCGCGTCAATCGCGGCGTCCCGCCTTCGGTGCAATTGACCGCTCGCAACAATGCCGTTGTGACGTTCGTTATCGGCAGGCGTGGCGGCATTGACGAGCTGCGCATTCTGCAAAGCTCCGGATCGCCAAACTTCGATCAGGTCGTGCTCGGCATCGTGCGCAAGGCGGCACCCTTCCCACCCATTCCACCAAAGGTCGGCGACAGTCTTGTCTTCACCGGCGCAATCGGTCCGTTCTGAGGGCCTCTGTCGCGCCGTTCAAACCATCCGCAATCATCGTAGTTCGCCAACATTGAAAGGAACCCAATGTACATCGCCATGAACCGCTTCAAGGTGCAGACCGGCTCGGAGAACGATTTCGAAGCCGTGTGGAAGAACCGCGATTCCAGCCTTGCGGAGATGAAGGGGTTCCGCGAATTCCACCTGCTGCGAGGCCCGGTCAACGAGACCGAAGGCTACACGCTGTTTGCATCGCACACCGTGTGGGCGAGCCACGATGATTTCATCGCCTGGACCAAGTCCGAGAATTTCCGCGTCGCCCACAGAAATGTCGGCACGACGAAGGTCCACTATCTCGGCCACCCCCAGTTCGAGGGCTTTTCGGTCGTCGAAGGCGCGTAATGCATGTCGCCCAAAAGTGGTCCCGGTTTTGGGACAACGACATGCATAAAACAAAAGAGATAGAGACATTCACCGTTCCACGAAACGGTGAATGGCTCTAACGACCGGCCGGAGTCAGGCTCCGGCCAGCAAGCTCGCATTGCCGCCCGCGGCGGTGGTGTCGACGCAGACGGCCCGCTCATGTGCATAAGCCGCCGGGTTCAACACTTCGCTGACCAGCGGCACGATCGGGCCTGAACGATCAGCGATAACCCTGCGCACGATGCGCGCGGCCTCTGGTGTGCCGGAAAAAGCAACGATATCGACGCGCAGCGAGCGTGCCTCGACCGGATCAGGCCGCCCGTCGATGACGGCCAGTGGGAGGCCCTTGCCGGTCAGAGCGGAAAGGGCCGCCGGTGCACCCGGTGCAACGGCCAGCACGGCGTTGCCGGCGGCGAGCGCCTGGATCGTCTGCGCCAGCAGCGTATCACCATCGGGACCAAGGCACAGCACCCGTCCACGTGGCGACAGCGAGAGCGTGTTGGCTTCGCCGGTCGGCCCGGGCAGGTCGACCTGGCCGAAATCGATGCCGGCGGCCGCACCAATGGCCGCAGCACCCTTGCCGCGCAGATGCTTCCTCAGAATGGCGATCCGGTCCGGACGCGTCGACCAGCCGCCAAGTGTGGGATCAGGCAGATTGTCGGCAAGCTCGGTCGCCGTGACCTTGTGGCCATCCTGCACATGGGTGCCGGCCTCCGGCCCCTTGCGGAAGCGGCGGAGATAGTGCGGACCGCCGGCCTTCGGCCCGGTGCCGGAAAGCCCCTCGCCGCCAAACGGCTGCGAACCGACGACGGCGCCGATCTGGTTGCGGTTGACATAGATGTTGCCGGCATGGATGCCATCGACGAAATGCTGCACGCGGCCCTCGATGCGGGTGTGCAGGCCGAAGGTCAGGCCATAACCCTTGCGGTTGATGGCGGCGATGACGGCGTCGATCTGGTCGGCGTCGAAACTGGCGACATGCAGCACCGGCCCGAACACCTCGCGCTCCATGTCCTCGATACCCTTGACCCGGAAGACATGCGGCGCGACGAAGCGACCTTCCCTGGGCGCCTCGAGCTTGGCGATCAGCCTGCCCTGCAGGCCCATCTTCGTGCAATACTCGCGGATCGAGCTTTGCGCCTCGTCGTCGATAACCGGGCCGACATCGGTCGAAATCCGCCAGGGATCGCCGACGTTGAGCGCCTCCATGGCGCCCTCCAACATCTCCAGCATCTTCTTCTCGACGTCCTTCTGCACGTAGAGTACGCGCAGCGCCGAGCAGCGCTGGCCGGCACTCTGGAAGGCGGAGGCGAGGATATCGCGCACCGCCTGTTCGGGCAGCGCGGTGGAATCGACGATCATGGCGTTGAGGCCGCCGGTCTCGGCGATCAGCATGGCGTCGGGCGCGGCCGTCTCGGCCAGCTGCTTCTCGATCAGCTTGGCAACCTCGGTCGAACCTGTGAAGCAGACGCCAGCGATGCGCGGATCGGCGGTGAGCGGCCCGCCGACCGATGGGCCGTCGCCAGGGAGCAACTGGATGACGTCTTCCGGCACGCCGGCCTCGCGCAGCAGTTCGACGGCGCGGAAGGCGATCAGCGGCGTCTGCTCGGCCGGCTTGGCGATCACCGAATTGCCGGTAACAAGCGCTGCCGCGATCTGGCCGGTGAAGATGGCGAGCGGGAAATTCCACGGCGAAATGCAGACGATGGCGCCGCGCGCCTGCGTGCCCACCTCGGCATTGGCCGCCTCGGTGGCGTAGTAGCGCAGGAAGTCGACCGCCTCGCGCACCTCGGCGACGCCGTCGGCCAGCGATTTGCCGGCCTCGCGCGTGGCGAGTGCAAAGAACTCGACGGCATTCGCCTCATAGAGATCGGCGGCACGGTTGAGGATGGCGGCGCGCTCGGCGACGGGACGCTTCGCCCAGGCCGGTTGCGCTTCCACCGCGAAGCGCACGGCGGTCGCGACTTGCTTGGCAGCTGCTTCGCTGACCGTGCCGACCACTTCGGAAGGCTTTGCCGGGTTGACGATCGGACGCTGCTTGCCATAGCCGGCGGCCCGCGTAATCGGCTTGGCATGCCAGCGATCCGGCCCGGCGAAGGCCGCCCTGGCCTTGTCGATCGCCGCCAGCGTCACCGTGTCGGTGATGTCGAATCCTTTCGAATTGCGACGCCCGGCTCCAAAAATCTGGGAAGGCCGGGCAATCGCCGGATTGGCTGCCGGACCCTGGCTTTCGACCGTCTCGAGCGGATCGCGCGCAATGTCCTCCGGCTCGACATCCTCATCGGTCAGCTGGTGCACGAAGGAGGAGTTGGCGCCGTTCTCCAGCAGCCGGCGCACCAGATAGGCCAGCAGATCGGAATGCGCACCGACCGGTGCATAGATACGGCAGCGCGTGCCTTCGGACCGTCGCACCGTCTCGTGCAGCGCCTCGCCCATGCCGTGCAGGCGCTGGAACTCGAAGGCGTCGCGATTGTCAGCAATCGACAGAATGGCGGCGACGGTATGGGCGTTGTGGGTGGCGAACTGCGGATAGATGCGGTCGGTCATGCCAAGCAGCTTCTTGGCGCAAGCCATGTAGGAGACGTCGGTGTTGGCCTTGCGGGTGAAGACGGGATAGCCGGTGAGTCCCAACGTCTGCCCCCGCTTGATCTCGGTGTCCCAATAGGCGCCCTTGACCAGCCGAACCATGATGTTGCGGTCGTATTTTTTGGCCAGCGCATAGAGCCAGTCGATGGCGAAGGCCGCGCGTGGCCCATACGCCTGCACCACCACGCCAAACCCGTTCCAGCCGGCAAGTTCCGGCTCGGCCAGCACCCGCTCGATGACATCGAGCGATAGATCGAGGCGGTCGGCCTCCTCGGCATCGATGTTGAGACCCATGCGCGAGTGGCGCGCGGCCAGCGCCAGCGACAAAAGCCGCTCGGCCATCACAGGCAGCATCTCTTCCTTCTGCGCCACCTCGTAGCGCGGATGCAGTGCCGAAAGCTTGACCGAGATGCCGTGGTTCTGCCTGATATCAGGACCGTTGGAGCCGGAATCGAGCGACGAAATCGCGTCGGCATAGGCCTTGTGATAGCGCAAGGCGTCGGCCTCGGTGCGGGCCGCCTCGCCCAGCATGTCGAAGGAATAGAGATAACCCTTCTGGGTCATCGGCCGGCCGCGCTTGACGGCTTCAGTGATGGTGCGGCCGAGCACGAACTGCTCGCCCATCTCGCGCATGGCGGCGGCCACCGCCTTGCGGATGACCGGCTCGCCCAGCCGCCGCACCATAGAACGCAGCGTGCCCTCGATGCCGCCCTCGCCTTCGTCGAGGACGCGGCCGGTCAGCATCAGCGCCCAGGTCGAGGCGTTGACGAAGATGGAACTCGAACCGCCCGAATGCGCCGACCAGTCGTGCGGCGCGATCTTGTCGGCGATGAGGTCGTCCATCGTCTCGGTATCGGGCACGCGCAGCAGTGCCTCGGCCAGGCACATCAGCGCCACGCCTTCCTTGGTGGAGAGACCGTACGCGGAGAGGAAGACTTCCATCAGCCTTGGATCCGACGAGCCGCGCACCGCGCGCACCAGATCGGCGGCGCGAGCCGAGATCGCCTTGCGGTCTTTCCCGGAGAGCCCCGTCGCCTCGGCAAGCCGCTTCACGGCCTCGTCTTCGTCGGGCAGGTAGTTGGCGCGGATCTGCTGGCGGATGGCATCGAGCGCTGGCATGGCGGTCCCGTGGATCGAGCAAAGGGGATCGTGCCGGCGGTCACCGGACCGAATGGCGCAAGCTAGCACAAGTGCAAAATTTCGGCCGGTCCAAAGAAATCGACATTGCAGGTCACTCGATCTATTATAGCGGCATATAATTGACATTTGGACTGCGATTTCGATGACAGAAGACCAATTGGACCGCATAGATCGGAATATCCTGGCCGCACTTGCAAGCGATGGCCGGCTTTCCATGTCAGAACTGGCCGCAAAGGTCGGCCTGTCGAAGACGCCGGTGCAGGCGCGGGTGAAGCGGCTTGAGAAGGACGGCTATATCAGAGGCTACCAGGCGATCGTCGACCGCGAGCGCATGGGCGAAGGCCATGTCGCATTCGTCCAGGTGAAATTGTCCGACACCAGATCCGCCGCGCTCGACGCCTTCAACCGGTCCGTACAGGCTGTGCCGGAGATCGAACAGTGCCACATGATGGCATCGAGCTTCGATTATCTGCTGAAAGTCCGCACCAGGGACATCGCCGCCTACCGCCGCGTCCTCGGCGAGCGCATCTCGGCCCTGCCCCATGTCGCCCAGACCTCGACCTTTGTGGCGATGGAGACCGTGAAGGATCGGTAGATCACTCCGAAAGCGTCTTCAAGAACGCCACCAGAGCAGCGCGTTCTCGGTCTGAAAGCTCCAACGGGTGAACCTCTGATACCCCTTCGACGCTGGGCGCGGCCTTCGCATAATGCGCCACGACCTCGTCGAGCGACGAAAACTGCCCGGCATGCATATAGGGCGGTCGCGTTGCCGCTCCGCGCAGAGACGGCGTCTTGTAGGCGCGGATGAGTTGTGGCGCATTCTTGACCATGAAGCGCAGTTCGCCGCAGGCGGCAACGTCGCCGTCCCGATAGGCGCCAAGGCAGTTGAACGGGTCGGCCTCGACTTGGTGCACGGCATCGATGCGGCCGCGATCCGGCGGCAGGCCCGCAACAGGCGGCACGCCGGTGTTGTGAAAGCTGTTGTCGGTGAAGCGCGGGCCGTTGTGACAGGTCACGCAATTGGCCTTGCCGATGAACAGTTTAAGCCCAAGGACTTCTTGTTTGGAAAAGACTGCGTCGCCCTTCGGCTCGGCACCGGTGGCGAGGTCCAGCGCAAAGCGGTCGAAGCGCGCGGGCGTGGGCGCTATCGAGCGTTCGAAGGCGGCAATCGCCTTGCCGATATTGACGAAGACACCGTTGATGGCGTCGCGCTGCGCGCTGCTCATGGCATTCCAGGCTGCTTTCTCGGCATCGTTTCCAAGTGGGCTGGCATTCAACGGCATGCCGGAAAAATCGGGCAGCGGCCCAAAAATGCGCTCATAGCGCTCGCCGAAGCGCGCCTTGATGTAATGCGCGTAGGCAGCGCGGTTTCCCGCCTGCTCCAGCGGATTTTCGAGCGGCGTCAACGCTTGCGCCCACAGGCTGTCGCGACGGCCATCCCAGAAGAACCAGGGATCGTGCGCCACGCCGGCCAGCGGCATGGTGCGCCGGTTGGTGTGGCCGACGCCGACCGCCTGCGGCAGGTCGTCCTGGAACTGGCGGTCGATCTTGTGGCAGGTCGAACAGGATACCGACCCGTCACCGCTCATGCCCTGATCGAAGAACAGCGTCGAGCCGAGTGCGGCGGCCGCCGGCACGTCGGCAAAACGATTGGTGGTGTCGGCCTTGAGCGCCGGCAGCGACGACAGCGCCAGCGAAGCGATAGTCTTCTTTTCTGCGTCGGAAAAATCAGGCTTGCCGCAGCCCACGAGGACGACGGCGACCATCAGCGCCAGAAAGCGGAAAAGGCGCTTCATCGATCGCTCACAGCACCACGTTGAACAGTACGGTATCGGAGCCGGCGCCGGATGAGATGGCGAAACGAAGTTGCCACCAGCCGCTCATGGTGAATTTCAGCCCTTCGATGCGGTAACGGCCTTCGCCCAGGTAATCGGTGACCTGCGGGCTGGTCGGCAGGCCGTGATTGTGTTGCGGCATGCCGCCGGAGATGGCGATCGCGGCGCGCTCCACCGAAGCCCCTGTCTTTGTCTTCAGGGTCAGCAGCCAGGATTCCAGTTCGCCCTGCCGCACCACGCCCCGTTCCGGCACGAAACTCGCCACGTACAGCCCGTTGTCGGTTTTCTTCGTCCGCGCGACATCCGGGCCGGCTGGCAGCGACGAACGCGGCGCCGTCAGGAAGACGACCGCGAGAATGCCGACCAGCAAGGCAGCCAGACCAAGACCCGCCAGAAGATAACGCCATATCGATGCCAAACCGGTTCCTCTTCTGCAGACAACGCTCTGCCGAACGGATCGCATCCCGCCAGCCTGTGGGAAAACGCTGTGGCGGAAAAAACCCTGCTTGCCAAGCATGGCGCTGCCGATGGCAAAAAGCTACAGCACCGGGAAGCACTGGAGGATTGTAGATGGCGGGAACCGGCGTCGCCTCGATCGGCGAATGCATGCTCGAACTGTCGGGCCAGACCGGACCGAACTGGCGCATGGGCTTTGCCGGCGACACGTTCAACACGCTGTGGGCGCTGCACGCGCTGAGCACTGAGCGGCCGGCAACCTATGTCTCGGCCTTCGGCGACGATCCGTTCTCGCAAGCCCAGATCGATTTCTTAGGCCAGAACGGCATCGGCATCGGCTCCAGCCCGATCATAGCGGGCGCACGGCCTGGCCTCTATGCCATCACGCTGACCGGGGCCGAGCGTTCCTTCACCTACTGGCGCGGCGACGCCGCCGCGCGGCAGCTCGCCTCAGACCCGGTTGCATTGTCGAAAAACCTGGTAAATCAGGCGCTTGTCTATTTTTCCGGAATCACTTTGGCAATTCTGGATGAGGCCGCGCGCGCCGTATTGCTGGCGGCCGTCGCCAAGGCGCGCTCGGCCGGTTCACTTGTCGCCTTCGATCCCAACTACCGGCCGCGGCTTTGGCGCAATCGCGAGAATGCACAGGCAGCGATCGTCGAAGCCCTTGCCGCCACCGACATCGCATTGCCGACTTTCCCCGACGAGCAGATGCTGTTTGGCGATGCAACACCGCAAGCGACCGCAAAGCGACTCGGGCAACTGGTTAGCGAGGTCGTCGTCAAGAACGGCGAGCAGCCCGCCCTGATTGCCCAAGGAGAAACACTACGCGAAGTCCCGGCGATCCATGTCGTTGCCCCCGCCGATACGACCGGCGCCGGCGATTCGTTCAACGGCGGCTATCTTGCGGCTCGTCTTGCCGGCCACGACCCGCAGGAAGCCGCGCGCCGTGCGCATCGTGTCGCCGCCGCCGTGGTGCAAGTGCGCGGCGCGCTGGCGCCGTTCGAGACGCTGCGGGCGGCTTTCGAAGGCTAAGGTCGGAAAACTAGGGCAGGCGGAACCTGTATTCCGTGACGTGGTGGTAGATCGCGCCCGGCCACAGCGTTGCTTGCGGGAAATAAGGCCGGTTCGGCGCGTCCGGCCAAATCTGCGGCTCCAGGCAGAAGCCGCAAAAGGCCTTGTAGTTCCGCGCTTCCAGCCCGGTGCGCGGCGTCACATACTGGCCGGTATAGAGCTGGACGCCGGGCTCGGTGGTCCAGACCTCCATCTCGACACCGGAACTGGCGCCTTGCGTCCATGCCGCCTGCTTGAGCGGCCCGCGTGCCGAAGCAAGGCAGAAATTCTGGTCGTAGGGCAGTTGATCACCCTCGGTTTCCATGCGCAGCGGCCGCGCCTGGCGGAAATCGAATGGCGTGCCGTCAACCGGCTTGACCACGCCTGTGGGGATCATGTCGCCATCGACCGGCAGGTAGGCGCCGGCATTCAGCATCATCCTGTGGTCGAGAATGTCGCCTGCGCCGCCATCATCCAGGTTGAAATAGGAATGCTGGGTGAGATTGCACAGCGTCGGCTCCTCGCAGGTGGCGGTCAGCTCGACGCTGAGCGTGCCGGGGATCTTCAGCCGGTAGGTGCAGGTGACGTCGAGCGCGCCGGGAAAACCCATCGTGCCGTCGGGATCGTGCAGCGTCAGCGTGACGAAATCTCTGCCATGCAAGGAAACCGTCCACGGCCGGTGGGAGTAACCTTGCGAGCCGCCATGCAGCGTATGCTTGTCGAGGAAGTTTTGCTCGGTCTGGTAGCGGCTGCCGCCAATGGTGAAGCGGCCGTCGCGGATGCGGTTGGCATAGCGGCCGACGACCGCACCGAAGAAGGCCGTATCCGTCTCGTAGCCTTCCAGACTGTCATAGCCGAGCACCAGCGGAGCATCGTGCCCGGTCAGGCGCAAATCCTGGATGATCGCGCCCAGACCGATGATATTGGCTGTGATGCCGCCGCCCCTGATCGTGAAGCGACGCACCTGCTCGCCAGCCTGCGTCGTGCCGAAAACCTCGCCGTCCTTCATCGCCATGCCCGTAAATGCCAGTTGATCCAGAAGACTTCGGCTGGTTTTTCCATGAGAGATGGGCAGGCCATCGGCCTCCCCATCTCAGGGATAGCCTATCAGAGGCCGAGGCCGCCGATGCAGACATATTTGGTGTCGAGATAATCCTCGATGCCCTGATGCCCGCCTTCCTTGCCGAGGCCGGATTCCTTGACGCCGCCGAACGGCGCTTCCGGCGTGGTGATGAGGCCTTCATTGACCCCGACCATGCCGTATTTCAGCCCTTCCATCACTCGGAAGGCGCGGCCGAGGTCACCGGTGTAGAAGTAGCAGGCAAGGCCGAATTCGGTGTCGTTGGCGAGGGCGACGGCTTCCTCTTCGGTCTCGAACTTGAACACCGGTGCGACCGGGCCAAAGATCTCTTCCTTCATGAAGCGCATCTTGGGTGTCGCGTTGGCGATGACCGTCGGCTGGAAGAACGAACCGCCGAGCGCATGGCGCTTGCCGCCGGCAACGATCTTGCCGCCCTTTGATGTGGCGTCGGCGATCAGTTCCTCGACCTTCTCGACCGCCTTCTCGTCGATCAGCGGCCCCTGCTGCACGCCGTCCTCGAGGCCGGAGCCGACCTTCAGCGCGTTGCTGGCGGCAGCGAGCTTCTCGACGAACTTGTCATAGACACCTGCCTGGACAAGGAAGCGGTTGGTGCAAACGCAGGTCTGGCCGGAATTGCGGTACTTGGCGGTGATGGCGCCGGCGACGGCACGCTCGAGGTCGGCGTCGTCGAAAACGATGAACGGCGCGTTGCCGCCGAGTTCCATCGACACCTTCTTGACGGTGACCGACGACTTCTGGATGAGAAGCTTGCCGACCTCGGTCGAGCCGGTGAAAGTGATCTTCGACACCAGCGGATTGGCGCAGATCTCGTCGCCGATCTCGCTGGCCGAACCGGTCAGGATGTTGACGACGCCCTTGGGGAACCCGACTTCCTCTGCAAGCGCGCCCCAGGCGAGACCCGAATACGGCGTCTGCGACGCAGGCTTGACCACGGCGGTGCAGCCGGCGGCGAGCGCCGGGCCGAGCTTGCGGGCCAGCATCGAGGACGGAAAATTCCACGGCGTGATGGCGGCGATGACGCCAACCGGCTCCTTGGTCACCAGGATGCGGCGGTCCGCCCATGGCGAGGGCACGACGTCGCCATAGGTGCGGCGACCTTCCTCGGCGAACCACAATATGTAGGACGCGGCCGAGCCGATCTCGCCCTTCGATTCGAACAGCGACTTGCCCTGCTCGATAGTCAGCAGTTCGGCCAGTACGTCCTGATTGTCCATCATCGCGTCGTGCAGCTTGCGCAGCAGCTTCGAGCGCTCGAGCGCGGTCGTCTTGCGCCAGGTCTTGAAAGCTTCCGCGGCGGCTTCGATGGCGCGGCGGGTCTCGGCCTTGCCCGACTTCGGCACGGTGCCGATCTTGAGACCGGTGGCCGGGTTGTTGACGTCGACCGTCTGGCCGCTGTCGGCCTGCACCCATTCGCCATTGATGAGATTGGCCTGCCGCATGAAATGGCTGGTTTTCTGAAGCATGCTATCCTCCGTTCGGCGCCCTGACGGGCGGGTCTGTGAAATCTTCGGTGCGCGTGCGCCATGGACTGAGGCCGGCACGCCGGAGCCACTGCTCTTTACCGAGGGCAAGGCACGCAAGCAATCGCAAGATGGCATATAGGGCTTGGGCCAGAGCGAGACGAGAGCAGGCTGACGTGCTTACACCGATGCCTTACCCGAAAACGTACAAGACAACAGTCAGCCAGAACGCGGTGGTGACGGCGGCGCAGGCCGTGGCGAGGGTCATCTGGTTCGACGCCAACGCCTGGCCGGTGTTGAACTGCACCGCGATCAGATAGGAATTGACGCCGGATGGCATCGCGGCCACCATCACCGCCACCTTGGCCGTCAAGGGCGGCATGCCGAGCAACCAGACGAAGACCAGCACCAGCGCCGGCATCAGGAACAGCTTCAGCACCGAAAGCGCCAACGCCGGCCGGACATTGCCCGATATGCCGAAACGGCGCAGGCTGAGCCCCATGGCGAACAGCGCCACTGGCCCGGCAGTGTCAGCCAGCGTATCGACCAGCCGCGTGGCAAGGTTCGGCAGCGGCGCGCCGGTTAGGCGCCAGGCCAGCCCGGCCAGGATACCGATGATCAGGGGATTGGTGAACAGTCTTCTCAGAAAGCTCTGGACGATGCGCAGCGGGTGTACGGGCTCACTGCCACCGCGGCCAAATATCTCGAACATGATGATCGAAGCCATCATCATGGTCGGCAGATGCACGGAAACGAGCAGCGACAGCACTTCGAATCCCCTGGACCCGAATACGCCGAGAACGAAGGGAATGCCCAGCAGCACCACATTCGAGAAGGACGACGACACTCCACCGACGATGCCTGCGCGTGCGTCCCGCCCGAAGATCCGCGTCGTCACCAGATGGCCGGCAGCCCATGTCATTGCAACCGCCGTGAAGTAAGCGCCCCACAGCGGCCAAGGCGCCACGCCATGGAAGTCGGACTTCACCATCGTCTGGAACAGCAGCAGCGGCATCGCCACGTTGATGGCAAATTCCGAAATCCCCTCGCCGCTCGCCGGCTTCAGATAGCCGGTGAGCCCGGCGAGGTAGCCGAGCGCGACAAGGCTGAAGACGAAAAGAACGGTTTCGGTGAGCGGAGACATTTTTACCGTGAGGGGCGGGTTCCCCGTGATAGGCGAGCCAGGACCGCGACGCAATCGCGCCTGAATTTGATCATCGTCGGCTGGCAGCGTTATAGAGGGCTTGGATCATCAGGGCGGACACGAACGACAAATGGCCTTTGTCCGACTCTCGAACCTCAGTCTTTTGCAGCGGGCATGGCTGACGGCTTTCGTCGCCGCACTGCTTTGTCTTGCCGCGACCGCGCTTGCAGTTGCCGAGACGAAAAGCGACGCGCGCAGCGTCACCGATCGAGGCCGCATTCACGGCGACGCTGAAGGTATTCACCAGGGAAGCCTTCCGATGCAATGGCCTTCGCGCAGAACAATCTCGGGGATGTCAGTTGGAATCGGGCCAGCTATGGCGGCGGCAAGGCCGAATATCAAAAGGCGATCGGATTCTTCGAGAACGCCAAGCAGGGTTTTACCGAAGCCGGCTACACCATGCCATCCCTCTCACCGTCTACGCTTCTCGCCCACCGCGCCTTGTCTTTCGGCCGGCTTTACCGTCCCTATATGTCCTGCCACCGGAACCCCTTGCCGGGAACCGCAGAAGGATAGCGGATGATTCGATTTGCCTTGGCGTTGTTCCTGCTTGTTGTTCCCGGCGTGGCGCACGCCACGGATGCAGGCTGGGCGCTGCTGCGCGATGGCGGACACGTCGTGCTGCTGCGCCATGCCATGGTCACCGGCACCACCGATCCGGCCAATTTCGACATCGACAGCTGCGCCACCCAGATGAACCTGTCGGCGCGCGGCAAGCAGCAGGCGAGCAAGATCGGCGCTCTGTTTGCCGCTCGGGCGGCACCGATCGAGCGCGTGCTGTCCAGCCGCTATTGCCGCTGCCTCGACACCGCCCGCATCGCCTTCGAGGCCGACCCGGAACTCTTTGCACCGCTCGATCTCCTGAAAGGCGACGAGACGCAGAAGGCCGCGCAGATCGCTGCGATCCTGAAGGAAATCCGCGCCTATTCCGGCTCCGACAATCTGGTCATGGTCACCCATCTGGAAGACATCGTGGCACTGACCGGCATCTCACCGCGCGAAGGTGAGGCCGTCGTCGTCGAGCCGCAAGGCGATGGCCTGCGCGTGCTCGGCCGCGTCACCTTCTGAGCGTGCTGCGCGATCGCTGACGCCGAAAGCGGTGTTGCTGAAATGCCACCGTTGAAAGAAGCCGCAAATTCGCCGTGACAATGCCGCTTGCGACAACCCGTCGCAGGGGCTATAGGCGCGCTCCCGGTCACGAGAACCGAAGCGAGCACAACGGTTGGAGCTTTCGTCTCCGCCCGTGCAGGCGGCATTGCCGCCCTGTATACGGCGCCGCTTTGGGGATTGGGATCGCGGATGTAGCTCAACTGGGAGAGCGCCGGACATAATCCGGAGGTTGTGGGTTCGAGTCCCTTCATCTGCACCACGGATAGCTCAGTTTGGTTAGAGCATCAGATTGTTAATCTGACTGTCGAAGGTTCGATTCCTTCTCCATTGGCCTTGAAAAGCCATCCGAAAAACGGTCCGGGGACTGGAATGCGAAAGACTGGACGGGTGACCCAAGCCTTCGGGCGCGGATCATCCCAAGCGTCTTTCGCCATCGGCTCGCGGCCAGGCCCGCGGTGACGATCAAGGCGCGGTGTCGCCGGCAAGGGAGGCTAAGGCCTCCTGCGCCCGCTTCGCTGCCCCGCGATCCGCTCCCGAAGGCCCGCCACGGCTCGATGCCACCAGTCCCCGGATCATTCGTGCCCGGGCTACGACGCAAGAGACGACGTGAAACGAGAAACGAAGGGAAGATCGACGCATGACGTGACGCCTCGCATGGGGCCATGCCCGACAGGAGTAAGACAATGACCATTCTCGACAAGGTTCTTGGGCGCGAGCGCGTCCTCGTAAGGGAAAACGAACGCGCCCTCGCCCTCCACAAGGGGGAGATCAAGGCTGTCCTGCTGCCGGGCGAGCACTGGCTCGCCAACCGGCGCGGCAGCCTCGAAGTGTCTCGGCACGATCTGAAGAACCCGGAATTCGTTTCGGCATACGAGAAGGCGTTGTTCGACAAGCTTCCGGATGTGGCCGCGCGTCATTTCACCGTCGTTCGCACCGGGCGCACGGATGTCGCCGTCATCGAGCGTGACGGCAATCTGCACGCCGTGCTGGCACCGGACCGCAAGCTCGTGCTGTGGACGGATGCCGGCCCGTGGAAGGTGACGCTGATCGACACGTCAGTCGATCTCGCCATCGATGCGGCGATCATGCGCCGGCTCGGCCAGGCCCGGAAGGCGGAATTGATGTCCGTCCATCCGGTCGTCGATGGTCAGGCCGGACTGCTGTTCATCGACGGTGTCCTGGTCAGGACGCTGACGGCGGGCGTGCATGGCTTCTGGAACGTCGGACGCATGGTGCAGATCAAGGTCGTCGACCTCAAGCGCCAGTCGCTCGACGTTGCCGGGCAGGAAGTGCTGACCAAGGATCGCGTGACGATCCGCGTCAACATCGCAGCCGAATACCGGGTCGTCGATCCGGTCAAGGCGGTCAGCATGGTGAAGGACTTCTCCGAAGCCCTCTACCGCGCCCTGCAATATGCCTTCCGCAAGACGCTTGGCGCGCTGACACTCGATCAGATCCTCGAAAAGAAGGTGACGATCGATGAGGAAGCGGCAGCCAAGGTCCGCGCCGACATGGCCGAAATCGGCGTGGAGGTCAGCGATATCGCGCTCAAGGATGTCATCCTGCCGGGCGAGATGCGCGAGATCCTCAACCAGGTGGTGTCGGCCGAAAAGCAGGCCGAGGCCAACATCATCCGTCGCCGCGAGGAGACGAACGCGACCCGTTCCCTCCTCAACACGGCCAGGGTGATGGCGGAAAACCCGGTGATGCTGCGGCTGAAGGAGCTCGAGGCGCTGGAAACCATCGCCGGCAAGGTCGAGCGGCTGACCGTCCACAACGGAACGGGCGGGCTGCTGAACGATCTGGTCAAGCTTCGCGACAGCTGATGCATGTCGCCAAAAGTGTTCCGCTTTTGGAAAAACGACACGCATCGAAATAAGGCTGACGTTGCGTCAACAGAAGGGCCGCCGGGTAAACCGGCGGCCCTTCTTGCGTTTCGAAGGAAACCTACCCATCTGCGCCCGGCGTATCAGGCCTTTTCCTGCCGGAAAAAACCGATTAGACAGCGCCCAAACAAGATGCGGACAGATTCCGCCCGCAACCGAAGGAAAAGCCCTTGTCCACCACGTTCGACAAAGTCGCCAAGATCATTGCCGACACCAGCGAGATCGATATCGACACCATCACGCCCGAGAGCCACACGATTGACGATCTCGGCATAGACAGCCTCGATTTTCTCGACATCGTCTTTGCCATCGACAAGGAATTCGGCATCAAGGTGCCGCTGGAAAAGTGGACCCAGGAGGTCAATGACGGCAAGGCTTCGACCGACGATTACTTCGTCATGAAGAACCTGTGCGCCAAGATCGACGCGCTGGTCGCCGCCAAGACCGCCTGACGTCAGTTGATCCCACGATCTTGACGCGCTCTGCCGCCTGACCCACAAAGCCGCACATGAGCAGCCCCCGCGACGTCGTCATATCAGGTATCGGCCTTGTCTCCTCGCTGGGGGAAGGTCCTGACGCCCACTGGCAGAAGCTCGCGCAACCGGGCCCGCAGCCGGTGCTCGAAGCGACGCGCTTTGCACCCTATACTGTCCATCCGCTGCCTGAGATCGACTGGAACCTGCAGATCGCCAAGCGTGGCGATCAGCGCCAGATGGAAACCTGGCAGAGGCTCGGCACCTATGCTGCCGGCCTTGCACTGGACGACGCCGGCATCAAGGGCAATGACGAACTCTGCGCGACCATGGACATGGTTGTGGCGGCGGGCGGTGGCGAGCGCGACGAGGCGGTCGATGCCGCCATTCTCGCCGCTTCGGAAAGCCGCAATGACCGCGATGTACTGCTCAACGAGAAATTGACCACCGAATTGCGCCCGACACTGTTTCTGGCCCAATTGTCCAACCTGCTCGCCGGCAACATCTCCATCGTCCACAAGGTCACCGGTTCGTCCAGAACCTTCATGGGCGAGGAAGGTGCCGGTGTCGCCGCGGTTGAAACGGCCGCCGCACGCATCCGCTCGGGTCAGTCGACGCATATCCTGGTCGGCGGTGCCTTCCAGACCGAACATTCCGATATGCTGCTCGGCTATGAACTCGCCAGCTATCTGCATCGCGGCCCATGGAAGCCGGTTTGGCAAAGACAGGGCACTGAGGGCGGTGGCGTCGTGACCGGCTCCGGCGGCGCCTTCCTGGTGCTGGAGCAGCGCGAACACGCGATGAGCCGCGGCCGCAAGATCTATGCAGAACTTGGACCGGTCGTCTCCGGCCGCGCCCGGCGGCCACGGGGAGAACTCGACGCCGAGATCGCCGCACTGCTCAAGCAGGCTGCATTGCCGAACGGCAAATTGCTGACCCTGTCGGGCGCATCGGGGGCGCATGCGGCGACAACAGCCGAGAAGGCAGCGCTCGATGCCAATCCGGCGATCGCCGCGCGTGGCTTCTCGACGCTGACCGGGCACATGAAGGAAGCACAGTTTCCTTTCGCTGTGGCACTGGCGGCACTCGCTGTCGACCGCAAGGCCGCCTATCCTGTTTTTGATGCCGCAGCCGAGACGCCGTTCGAAGGCGTTCCCCAATCCGTCCTTGCAACGGCGATCGGCTATCACCAATTCGAGGGCATGGCGCTGGTCAATGCCGCGTAACGCGGCTCCACGATCCATGCTGCAACGATAAGAGGGCTCCCGGATGGCCAATCTCAGAGATCACATGGGCAGGCCGATCGTCGCCGTCACCGGCATCGGCGTGGTGACCTCGCTTGGCGTCGGCAAATCAGACAATTGGGCGGCACTGACCTCCGGCAAGTCGGGCATTCACCCGATCACCCGCTTTCCCATCGATCAATTGAACACCCGCATCTCCGGCATGGTCGATTTCCTGCCGTCGAGTTCGAAAGGCGCCAGCCCACTCACCTATGAGCTAGCCGAGCTTGCGGGCTTAGAAGCGGTGAGCGAAGCCGGTCTTGATTCCAGCGATTTCGGCGGACCGCTCTTCCTCGCATCGCCGCCAGTCGAACTCGACTGGGCCGAGCGCTTCTCGCTCTACAATTCTGACAAGGACAAGGATGACACTGCCGCCGAAAGACTGCTTCGGGTCGCGCGTAGCTTGAAAGAGCTGGATATTTTCGAGACCACCCAGTTCGGTTCGATCGCCGGCCGCCTTGCCGATCGCCTTGGCACGCGTGGTCTGCCGATCACGCTGTCGACGGCTTGCGCTTCAGGCGCCACCGCGATTCAGCTCGGTGTCGAGGCGATCCGACGCGGCGAATGCGACCGTGCGCTGTCGATCGGCGCGGACGGTTCCGCGACCGCCGAGGCATTGATCCGTTTCTCATTGCTTTCGGCGCTCTCCACGCACAACGACATCCCCGAAAAGGCGTCGAAACCCTTCTCCAGGGATCGCGACGGCTTCGTGTTGGCCGAGGGATCGGGGGCGCTGGTGTTGGAATCGCTTGAGACGGCATTGGCTCGCGGCGCGACTATTCTCGGCGTCCTGGGCGGTTGCGGCGAGAAGGCCGACGACTTCCACCGCACCCGCTCCAAACCGGACGCTTCACCGGCCATCGCCGCGGTCCGCGCCGCCCTCGTCGATGCCGGACTGGGTGAAGACGAGATCGACTACGTCAATGCCCACGGCACCTCGACGCCCGAAAACGACAAGATGGAGCATCTGGCGCTGTCGACGGTGTTCGGCGAGCGGATCGGCTCTATGCCGGTCTCGTCGAACAAATCGATGATCGGTCACACGCTGTCGGCGGCGGGCGCTGTCGAGGCGGCTTTCTCGCTGATGACGATGCGCGAAAGCGTCATTCCGCCGACCATCAACTATGACAATCCCGACCCCGCGATCGTGCTCGACGTGGTGCCGAACAAGAAGCGCAACGCCGAGGTCCGCACCGTTCTGTCGAGCTCCTTCGGCTTCGGCGGCCAGAACACTTGCCTTGTCATGGCGCGGGAACCGGTCTAAGCGACCTTTTTCAGCCAGACTGAACCGACAGGCCCCATGCGCGCATTGCAACTTATAGAGGACCGCCGTCTTGAGACGGTGGACCTGCCGCCTCCTCCACCGCCGGCACTCGGCGAAGTCACGCTGCGCATCAAGGCAGTAGCGCTGAACCATATCGACGTCTGGGGCTGGCGCGGCATGGCCTTCGCCAAGCGCAAGCTGCCGCTGGTCGTCGGCGCGGAGGCATCCGGCGAGGTCGAGGCGGTTGGCCCCGGCGTTTCCAGCCTGCTGCCCGGACAATTGGTGTCGATCTATGGCGCGCGCACCTGCGGCCTCTGCCGAGCCTGCCGCGAAGGCCGCGACAACCTTTGCGAACATGTTTCGGGCGTTCACGGCTTCCATCTCGACGGCTTCGCGCAGGAGAAGATCAACCTGCCGGCCCGCCTGCTGGTCCCTGCCCCGCCCGGCGTGACCGACATCGGCGCGGCGGTGGCGCCCGTCACCTTCGGCACCGTCGAGCACATGCTGTTCGACAACGCCAGGCTTCAACCCGGCGAAACCATCCTTATCCATGCCGGCGGATCCGGCATCGGCTCGGCGGCCATCCAGCTGGCCAAGCGGATGGGCTGCACGATCATCACTACGGTCGGCTCCAACGACAAGATCGACAAGGCCAAGGCGCTCGGCGCCGACCATGTCATCAACTACCGCGACGACCGTTTCGAGGGCGTCGTGCGCAAGCTGACCAAGAAGAAGGGCGTCGACGTCGTCTTTGAACATGTCGGCGCCGACACATTCGCCGCCTCGATGCTGTGCCTGAAGCGTGGCGGCCGCCTGGTAACCTGCGGTTCGACCTCCGGCGTGTCGACGCAGATCAATTTGATGCAGCTGTTCCAGCAGCAATTGAAACTGCTTGGCTCCTTTGGCTGCCGCATGGAAAACATGGCCAACGCCATGCAGAAAATGGCGGCGGGACAGGTCGCACCCGTCATCGACACCGAAGTCGGCTTCGACGGTATCGACGCCGCGCTGAAGCGCATGGAAGGCCGCGACGTTTTCGGCAAGATCATCCTGCGCGTCGGCTAGAGCCTTGACCTCTGTATTCAAGAAGTTCCGCCGGGACCTCAAATTTCGTTGCGGCAGGCAACTGCGCCAGCTCAATTACTGGCTGGTGGCGCGGGCAGCGATGATGATCATCTCGGTCCTGCGCCTGCTGCCGGCCGACAGTGCGCTGAATTTCGCCGACCGTGTCGCACGCCTGGTCGGCCCCCGGGTGGGACGCCATCAGGTCGCCGTCGACAATCTGCGCAAGGCCTATCCGGAAAAGAGCGAAGCCGAGATCCAAGCGATCGCCTCCGACATGTGGGGCAACATGGCCCGCTTGGCCGCCGAATACATCTTTCTCGACGCCCTCTTCGACTACGACCCCGCGGCCAGCGAGCCCGGCCGCGTCGAGGTCAAGGGAGCTGACCACTTCGTCGAAATAGCCAGCGAAGAGAAGCCGCACATCGTCTTCACCGGTCATCTCGGCAATTTCGAATTGCTGCCGGTGGCGGCCGCGACTTTCGGCATGAACATCACTGCGCTGTTTCGCCCGCCTAACAATCCCTATCTCGCCGACTACATCCTCTCGACGCGCCGCTCGACCATGGGCTCGTTGCTGCCATCCATGGCGGGCGCGTCATTCGCCCTGGCCGGGGTTCTGGAGAACGGCGGCAACATCGGCATCCTTGTCGACCAGAAATTCTCCAATGGACTGGAGACGACATTCTTCGGCCGTCCCTGCCAGAGCAATCGCGTGCTGGCCACCCTTGCCCGCCACTACGATTGCGACGTCTATCCGGCGCGCTGCGTCAGGCTGCCAGGCAACCGCTTCCGGCTCGAAATCGAGGACAAGTTGACCTTGCCGCGCACCGCTGACGGCAGCGTCGATGTCCGTGCCACCACCCAGCGTCTCAACGACGTCGTCGAGCGCTGGGTGCGAGAAGATCCCGGCCAGTGGATGTGGTTCCACAAAAGGTGGGAGATCAGCGGCGGGCGTCGAAAGCGACCGCAGGCAAAGGCGGTCCCAAACGCTTAGGCAGAGCTGCTGGCGTGGGGTTAGCCCAGCGCCAGCAGACAACAGCGAACCTGAACCGCCTTAGTTGGTGACGACAATGCGCGTGTTGCCGAAACCCACTTCCCGCACCATCGAATAGAACGTGGCGGCATTGGCCGTGTGCAGCCTCACGCAGCCATGCGACGCCGGGCGGCCGAGCTGCCTGACGGCGCCGGTTCCATGGATGGCATAGCCGCCATGGAAGAACACCGAATAGGGCATCGGCGACATATGGTATTTGCGCGAATACCACATCCTGGCCGTGCGCTGCGGCCGATAGGTGCCGCGCGGCGTGAAATAGCCGGTGCGGGCGGTGGAGACACTCCACCGGTAAACCGACGCGCCATATCTGACGGTCATCGTCTGCGACGACACGTCTATATTTGCAACGAGGCTGGCTGCCCAGCCCTGCCCCGAAGCACCGAACAGCATTGCAACAAACATGGTTGCCATGAGAACTGTCTTTTTCATGCGATCAAACCCCTTTGATTGCCCCTAACCTGCCTGCCTGATTGTTTTTCATCTTTTTAATGGCAGATGCACGGGCTAACACACACACCTTGACCAATTCGCCAATCCAAAGCAGCGAATTTGAACGATTTCCCGCAATAGTTGCCGCAACGACACGCCGCACCGGCTTGATCGCCGGCGGGCTTGCAAAATCGCTGGGATCGCTGCTCAACTCTGCGCATGAACCAGCGACTCCTCCAGGCAATCGATGACAGGCGCGACGACGTCGTCGCGCTGACCGCCGAGCTGATCCGTTTTCCGACCATCAATCCACCCGGCGAGGCCTACCGGCCATGCGCCGAATATCTCGGCGCGCGGCTGAAGAAGAGCGGTTTCGAGACCGAGTTCATCCGCGCCGAAGGCACGCCCGGCGACACCGACCGCTACCCGCGCGTCAATGTCGTTGCCCGTTCCGAAGGCAGGTCGCCGGGCGCCTGCGTCCACTTCAACTCGCATATCGACGTGGTCGAAGCCGGTGATGGCTGGACCGTCGATCCCTTCGCCGGCATCGTCAGGGACGGCAGGGTCTATGGCCGCGGCGCCTGCGACATGAAGGGCGGCCTTGCCGCCTCTATCATCGCAGCCGAGGCCTTCCTGGAAGTCTTCCCTGATTTTCCCGGCGCCATCGAAATATCCGGCACCGTCGACGAGGAATCCGGCGGCTTCGGCGGCGTCGCGCATCTGGCCAGGCTCGGCTATTTCTCAAAACCCAGGGTCGACCATGTCATCATTCCCGAGCCGCTGAACAAGGACCGCATCTGCCTCGGCCATCGTGGCGTCTGGTGGGCGGAGATCGAGACCAAGGGCGAGATCGCGCACGGCTCGATGCCGTTTCTCGGCGACAATGCGGTGCGCCACATGGGCGCCGTGCTGCGGGCTTTCGAGGACGAACTGTTTCCCGCGCTCGACCGCAAGATGACGCGCATGCCGGTCGTGCCCGAAGGAGCAAAACGCTCGACCATGAACATCAATTCGATCCATGGCGGCCAGACCGAGGATTTCCGGCCCGGCCTGCCGTCGCCCAACGTGCCCGACTCCTGCCGGATGACCATCGACCGCCGTTTCCTGCTCGAGGAGGATCTCGACACCGTCAAAGGTGAAGTGACCGGCATTCTCGACCGGTTGAAACGCGAGCGGACAAAATTCGACTATGAAATCCGCGACCTGATGGAAGTGCTGCCGCTGATGACCGAGCGCGACGCGCCGGTGGTCAAGGCGGTTGCGCAAGGCATCATGGCGATCTTCGACCGCGAACCCGATTATGTCATTTCGCCCGGCACCTATGACCAGAAGCATATAGCTCGCATCGGCCATATCTATGATTGCATCGCTTATGGGCCTGGCATTCTCGACCTCGCCCATCGGCCGGACGAATGGGTCGGGATATCGGACATGGTGGAATCGGCCAAGGTGATGGCGATAGGGCTCAACGTGCTGCTGCGCGGCACAGCCACGGGATAAGGTGTGCACCGCGACAAGCTTCGACTGCCGATGCGGTCGCCAGGACAAAAACATTCCCGGCCACGCCAAGGGGCAGAACGAAACGCAATTTACTCCGTGGCGAAATCACGCTTCTATCACTCGGGTTCGAGCACGTGTCTGAACGCATGGGGAGTTGCACGATGAAATTGTGGAAAACCATTCTGGCGGCCGCGGTGCTGTCGCTGGCCGCCGGCAGCTCTGCGTTCGCCGCGCGAACCGACCTGGTCATCGGCATTCCGCTCGAACCCCCGCATCTCGATCCGACCGCCGGTGCCGCCGCAGCGATCGACGAGGTTCTCTATGCCAATGTGTTCGAAGGCCTGACGCGCATCGGGCCGAATGGCGAGGTGCTGCCGGATCTGGCCGAAAGCTGGACCATTTCCGATGACGGCAAGGTCTACACCTTCAAGCTGCACACCGGCGTGAAATTCCATGACGGCACCGACTTCGATGCCGCCGACGTGAAATTCTCGCTCGACCGGGCGCGAGCCGACAACTCCGTCAACGCACAAAAGGGCCTGTTCGCCGCCATCGACAAGGTCGACGTCGTCGATCCGGCAACCGTCAAGGTCACGCTGAAGAACCCGCAGGGCTCGTTCCTCTACAATATGGGCTGGGGCGACGCGGTGATCGTGGCGCCGGAATCTGCCGACACCAACAAGGAAAAACCGATCGGCACCGGCCCGTTCAAGTTCCAGAGCTGGGCCAAGGGATCGTCGATCACGCTGGTCAAATCGGACAATTACTGGGGCACGCCGGCGTCGCTCGACAAGGCCGAGTTTCGCATCGTGCCGGATGCCGCGGCCTATGTGCCGGCGCTGCTCTCGGGCGACATCCAGGCTTTCCCGTTCTTCGATGCCGACAGCGTCGCCCAGGTCAAGGACGACCCACGCTTCAAGGTGGTGATCGGCGCGACCGAGGGTGAGACCATCCTGTCGATCAACAACAAGAAGCCGCCTTTCGACAAGCTGCAGGTGAGGCAGGCGATCTCTTACGCGCTCGACCGCAAGGCCATCATCGACGGCGCCTCGGCCGGCCTCGGCCAGCCGATCGGCTCGCATATGTCGCCGGCCAACAAGGACTATGTCGACCTCACCGGCCGCTACCCGCATGATGTCGCCAAGGCCAAGGAATTGCTGAAAGAGGCAGGCCTCGAGAACGGCTTCAAGGCGACGCTGAAACTGCCGCCGCCCACCTATGCCCGTCTCGGTGGCGAAATCATCGCCTCGCAGCTTCGCGACGTTGGCATCGATCTGGAAATCATTCCGGTCGAATGGGCACAGTGGCTGGACCAGGTGTTCACCAAGAAGGATTACGACCTGACGATCGTCTCCCACACCGAGCCCAACGACATCGATATCTATTCGCGCAAGGATTATTACTTCAACTACGACAACCCGGCCTTCGACAACGTGATTGCCGATCTCGGCGTCACCTCCGACGAAGCCAAGCGCAAGGAATTGCTGGGGCAAGCGCAGAAGATCCTGGCCGACGATGCGGTGGTCGGCTTCCTCTATGAATTGCCGAAGATCGGCGTCTGGGACGCCAAGCTGCAAGGGCTGTGGGAAAACGCCCCGATCCAGGCCAATGATTTGACCAAGGTGAAGTGGAGCGAGTGATCCCCCACCTTCCATGACCGCCTACCTCCTAAAACGCCTCGCCATCGCCATCGCCACGCTGGTGCTGGCTTCCATGGTGGTGTTCGCCGTCCTGGAGATCCTGCCCGGCGATCCGGCGCGGCTAATGCTGGGCATGAATGCCAGCGCCGACCAGGTCGAGTTGCTGCGCAACCAGATGGGCCTCAACGCGCCGCTAGCTTGGCGCTATCTGCACTGGGCGGGCGGCCTGCTCAGCCTCGATTTCGGCCGCTCCTACACCTATTCGGTGCCGGTCATCGGTCTGGTTCGCGAGCGGCTGGCCGTCTCGCTGCCGCTGGCGCTGATTGCGCTTGCGCTCTCCACCCTCATCGCGATTCCCGTCGGCCTGTTTTCCGCCAGCCGGCGTGGACGGGCCGGTGATACGATTTCCATGGGCGCCGCACAGCTTGGCGTCGCCGTGCCCAATTTCTGGTTCGCGCTGATGCTGATCTATGTCTTCGCCGTCTGGCTGCGGCTGGTTCCTGCTGGCGGCTTTCCCGGCTGGAGTGCCGGCGTCTGGCCAGCCTTGAAGTCGCTGCTGCTGCCGGCGTTGGCGCTTGCCTTGCCGCAAGCCGCGATTCTGGCGCGCGTCACCCGCTCGGCGCTGATCGAGGTGCTGAACGAGGACTATATTCGTACCGCCCGCGCCAAGGGTCTGCCCTACCGAGCTGTGCTGTGGCGGCACGCGCTGCGCAACGCCATGATTCCGGTGCTGACCATTCTGGGCCTGCAGTTCGCCTTCCTGCTTGCCGGCACCATCATCATCGAGAATGTTTTCTATCTGCCCGGCCTCGGCAGGCTGGTGTTCCAGGCGATCACCCAGCGCGACCTGATCGTCGTCGAAAGCGTCGTCATGCTGCTGGTCGCCGCCGTCATCGCCGTCAATCTGCTGGTCGACCTTTCCTATGCGGTCGTCGATCCGCGCCTGAGAAGCCGGCAATGACATTGCACATCGACATATCAGAAGAGACGTTCGGCAGCATCCTGGGCAAGGCGTTCGGGAATACCGCCTTCGTTGCCGGTTTCGTCATCACCCTGCTGATCCTGGCAATGGCTGTCGTCTCCTATGCCTGGACGCCCTATGACGTCACGAAACTGGTGATATCGGATAAGACGCAAGCGCCCTCGCTGGCGCACTGGTTCGGCACCGACCATTTCGGCCGCGACATCCTGTCTATGGTCATGGTCGGCGCCCGCAATTCGATTGCCGTGGCGCTGGTCGCGGTCGGCATCGGCATGGGGGTCGGCGTGCCGCTCGGCGCCTTTGCCGCGGCACGCGGCGGCCTCGTCGACGAGGCGCTGATGCGGCTGAACGACCTCGTCTTCGCCTTCCCGGCTTTGCTGTCGGCGATCATGATCACCGCCATCTTCGGACCGGGCGCCGTCAACGCCATCATCGCCATCGGCATCTTCAACATCCCGGTCTTTGCGCGCGTCGCCCGGGCCGGCGCGCTGGCGATCTGGCCGCGCGAGTTCATTCTCGCCGCACGCGCCGCCGGCAAGAGCAGCACGCAGATCACAATCGAACATGTGCTGCCCAACATCGCCACGCTGCTTCTGGTGCAAGGCACCATCCAGTTCGCGCTGGGCATCCTGGCCGAGGCCGGGCTTTCCTATCTGGGCCTGGGTGCGCAACCGCCAATGCCGAGCTGGGGCCGCATGCTGTTCGACGCGCAGACCCGCATGGTGGTGGCGCCATGGATGGCGATCTTTCCGGGCATGGCGATCCTTGTCGCCGTGCTGGGGCTGAACCTCCTGGGCGACGGCATCGCCGACATCCTCGATCCGAAATCGCGGCGGCAGCGATGAGCCTGCTCGACATCGAGAACCTGTCGCTGACCATCGGCGACACGCAGATCCTCAAGGGTGTGGCGCTTTCCGTCGCGCCCGGTGAGGTGATGGGGCTGGTCGGCGAATCCGGTTCCGGCAAATCGATGACCGCGCTGACGGTGATGCAGCTTCTGCCCCATGCCGCGCGCGCCAGCGGATGTGTCACATTCGACGGCATCGACATCCTGGCAGCAACCGAGGACCAGATGTGTGCGCTGCGCGGCGACGACATCGGCATGGTGTTCCAGGAGCCGATGACGGCGCTCAATCCGGTCAAGACCATCGGCGAACAGGTTGCCGAAGGCATACGCTGGCACACCAGGGCCAGCCGCGCCGAGGCCGAAGACCGGGCGCGAAAAATGCTCGACCGTGTCGGCTTGCCCGAAGCGAAATTCCCGCTGTCGCGCTATCCGCACGAACTGTCGGGCGGCCAGCGCCAGCGCGTCGTCATCGCCATCGCCTGCGCGCTGAAGCCGAAGCTGCTGATCGCCGACGAACCGACGACGGCGCTCGACGTGGTGCTGCAGGCACAAATCCTCGACCTTTTGCGCGACCTCGTCGCGGAGAGCCGCATGGGCCTGCTCCTGATCTCGCATGACCTCGCCGTGGTGACCGAGATGGCTGACCGCATCACCATCCTGCGCCGCGGCGAGGTGATGGAAGCCGGCGACACCGCACGCACGCTATCCGAACAGCTCCACCCCTACACGCGCCAGTTGGCGCAGGCCTCGATGCATGTGCCGGCGCGCGTCAGGCCGCATGGCATCGAGACGGGCCGCCCTTTGCTTCAGGTCGAGGGCGTGACCCGCGACTATCCCGGCCGGCGCACCTGGCTGTTTAAGCGCGCGCCTGGTATCCGCGCCGTCGACGACGTCTCGCTGTCGATGGCGCCGAGTCAGTCAGTGGCACTGGTTGGTCGCTCCGGCTGCGGCAAGTCGACGCTCGCCCGCATGATCCTGGCGCTGGATCGGCCGACATCGGGCTCAATCTCGTTCCGCGGCGGGACCATAACCGGCAAGAGCGAAGCCGAGTTAAAGCCGGCGCGACGCGATATGCAGGTCGTTTTTCAAGATCCCTATGGCTCCTTCGACCCGCGCCAGAAGGTGGAAAAGCTGGTTGCCGAACCCCTGCATGTGCTGGAGAAAAAGCCGACGCGCGCCGAGTGCCGCGAGATGGTGGCGCATGCCCTGCACGAAGTCGGCCTCGGCATCAGCGACATGGACAAATACCCCCATGAATTTTCCGGCGGCCAGCGCCAGCGCCTGTCGATCGCCCGCGCCATCATCACCCGCCCCAAGCTGGTCGTTGCCGACGAGCCGGTCTCGGCGCTCGATGTCTCGATCCGCGCCCAGATCCTCGATCTGTTCGCAGAGCTCAACCAGAAGCTCGGCATCGCCTACCTCTTCATCACCCACGACCTGACCGTGGCCCGCGCCATCACGGACGAGGTGCTGGTCATGCATGACGGCAAGATCGTCGAGCGCGGCAAGACGAGCGAAGTGCTCGACCACCCGCAGTCCGAGGCTGCCAAGGCGCTTGTCACCGCCGCCCCTGACTTGCACCGGGCGATCGCGGAGCGGCTGCGGGAGCAAGGCTGATCAGGAGAGAAGGCGGCCCGATCACTCCTGCGTCTTGACCACATCGACCGGATTGATATCGAGCAGGTCGAGCGTGCGGCGCAGCAGGCGGATCTCGCTCTCGGCCAGTTGCGAATCCGCCTTGGCGATCTCCGCCATATGTTTGGCCAATTGCCGGCGCCGCTCGACGTCGAGATCGCGAAACAGTGCAATCGCCTGCGAGCCATTGGTCTCGTAGCCGAACTCGTTGAGATATTCGATGACGCTGTCGATGCTGCTTTCCGGAATGCCGAAGGCATCCTTGCAGATGCGCCGGAAGGCAACCATTTCGCTCTCGCTGACCGACCCGTCGGCCAGGATCATGCGAAACAGCATCAGCAGTTCCGCCGATAGGACCGGATCGTCCGCCACCTTGCGCACGCCGGGGTCGCCGTCGAATATCTGACGTATCTGGTCCAGCAATGCGAATGCCATCAGGAGCCTCTTTCCGGGTTAACTACACAAACACAATCCAGGCGCGATGCGCTAGGATAGAGGTAGCGCGGAATCGATCTTGCGCAAACAGGGCGGCCGTGGTCGAACGCCCGATATTTCAGCCAGCCGGACACCCCCATACATCAGATGATCGACCTTAGCATCCAGACCGTCGCCATGCTCGCTTTCGCCGCTTTTGCCGCGGGCTTTGTCGATTCGATCGCTGGCGGCGGCGGGCTGATCACAGTGCCGGCGCTGCTGCTTGCCGGCTTCACGCCGGTCCAGGCGCTCGCCACCAACAAACTGCAAGGCATGTTCGGCTCGGGCTCGGCGACCATCCACTACGCATCGAAGGGTCATGTCGACCTGCGCCGGCAATTGCCGTCGGCGCTTCTGGCCCTTGTCGGAAGCACCATCGGCGCCTTGCTGGCGACGATCGTGCCGGGCGACATACTGCGGGCTGCCCTGCCCATCGTGCTGATCGCCATCGCGCTCTACTTCGCGTTCAAGCCCAACATGAACGATGTCGACCGCGCCGAGCGCCTGTCGCCGTTCCTGTTTGGATTGACCCTGGTGCCCGCCATCGGCTTCTACGATGGCCTGTTCGGACCGGGCGCCGGCTCCTTTTACATGCTGGCCTTCGTGGCACTTGCCGGCTACGGCGTGCTCAAGGCGACGGCGCATACCAAATTGCTCAACTTCGCCTCCAACATCGGCGGCTTCATCGTCTTCGCGGCCTTCGGCGTCGTCTACTGGAAGATCGGCCTGATGATGGGCGTCGCCCAGTTCCTCGGCGCTCGCGTCGGCGCCAGCCTGGCCATGCGCATCGGCGCAAGACTGATCAAGCCGCTGCTGGTGATCGTATGCCTGGCGCTTGCTGTGAAGCTGCTGGCTGACCCGGCGAACCCGCTGCGGGCCTTGATTGGTGTGTGATCCCGCGCCTGATAGAATGCCGCTGTTCGAATCATGTTGGAGAGGCAGACATGAATCTTAGCGCACCTACCCAGATCGTTTTTATCATCTCCGTTGTTATCGCCATCATCGGCGTTCTCGCCGCGCTTGGCGTTCTCTCATTCATTCCACTCGCATCGGTGTGGATCGTGCTTATTGCTTTCATCGTGCTTGCCGGCGGCTGCTTGATGCGCGGCGCCTGACCATTTCCCTTGAAGTGGGGACGAGGAGCGCCCGGCCAAAAGCCGGGCGCTTTTGATTCCGGCCCTTGGTCTGTTAGATTTGACTGGCGCGAGGATGGCCGATGCCAGTCAAGATGCAACCCCAGCAAGAGCAGAACCGGTCCGTCGCCGGGCGGTTTGAGATGCGCCGGCGCCTGCCCGATCCTCGACTTCAGGGCATTGTGTCGGACATTTGCGGCTATCGCGAAATGGCGCCCGGCCATATGCGCAACGTCGAATATGCGTCGCTCACCGTACCGCTGGTCATCAGCTTCGCCGAACCCTTCGCCATCGGCCTCGGCAAGGCGCCCGGCGACAATGACCGCTTCGCCAGTTTCGCCGCCGGCCTCTTTGCCGGACCGGTGGTGATCGAATCCTTCGGCGGCGCCTGCTGCGTCCAGGTCAACTTCACGCCGCTTGGCGCACGCCGTTTCTTCCGCCTGCCGATGAGCGAACTGACAGACAGCATGGTCGTCCTCGACGACGTGCTTGGCGCTCAGGGCTTGGCGCTGCGTGAACGGCTGGGCAATGCGCCGGATTGGACGACGCGTTTCGACATGGCCGAAGCCTTCGTCACCGCCCGTCTCGAGAATGCCGCCGAGACGCCACTTGAAATCGCCTGGGCCTATGACCGCATCATCACATCCGGCGGCCGGACCCGCATTGCATCGGTCGCCGAAAGGCTGGGCTGGAGCCGCAAACATCTCGCCGGCAGTTTTTCCAACGCCATCGGCATGGGCCCCAAGACACTGTCGCGCATCGTCCGCTTCAACCGCGCGCTCGGCCTGTCGAGGCAGCAGGCCGTCGACTGGGCCGATATCGCAGCCGATTGCGGCTAGGCCGACCAGGCGCATCTGGTACGCGAATTCCGCGACCTCGCCGGCGAGACACCAACCGGAATCTCGGCCAGGTAACATTTCTTCAAGACGCTGGAGTGGCCTTTACCCACAGTGGGGCATCGACCAACCCCGCTGAAGGAGATCGACATGACCACCACCACCGAAGCGCCCCGCCTCTACCCCGCCTTGCGCTACAGGAACGCGGCAAAGATGATCGACTGGCTGGGCGAAGCCTTCGGCTTCAGCGTCCGGGCCCGCTATGGCGAAGGCGACGTCGTGCACCATGCCGAACTGGTTTTCGGCTCTTCGATGATCATGCTGGGCACCGTGCGCGACGACGACTACGGCAAGATGGTCGGCGAACCCGGCTCAGGCGGCGGCAAGTCGATCTACATCGCCGTCGATGATGCCGATGCCGCCTATGCCAAGGCCAGGAAGGCTGGCGCCACGATCATCCAGGAATTGACCAACCGCGACTATGGCAGCCGCGAGTTCATCTGCCGCGACCCAGAAGGCAACGTCTGGTCCTTCGGTACCTACTGGCCGAAGGCAGGCGACAAGGGCTGAGCCAACCGCGAATTACCGCGCCAGTGCAAAGATCGCGTCGCAGTCGAGATGGGTCTCCAGCTCGGCTGCGACCTCGTCCAGCGCCCGCTCGACCTCGGCTCGGTAGTCGATGCCGCCGCCCTTGATGCCGAGGCTTTCGAGGAATCTTCCGCGAAAGCCGTCGGCGCCAAACAGACCGTGCATATAGGTGCCGATCACCTTGCCATCGGCCGACACTGCCCCGTCATCGATGCCATTGATGACTGCAGACGGCCTCAGCGTATCCGGCCCGGTGGTGCGGCCGAGATGGATTTCATAGCCTTCGAGCGGCAGGTCGAACGGCACCGAACGGGCCCTGACGTTGCGCACCGTCTTTTCCGGCTCCATCACCGTTTCGATGTCGAGCAGGCCGAGCCCTTCGGCTTCGGTGACGCTGCCTTCGATGCCGTCGGGATCGCGCACCATACGGCCGAGCATCTGGAAGCCGCCGCAGATACCGACGACATGGCCGCCGCGCTTGCGATGCGCAAGAAGGTCGCGATCCCAACCGTTCTCGCGGAATTTCAAGAGATCGCCGATTGTCGACTTCGAGCCTGGAATGACCACCAGACCGGCATCGGCGGGCAGCGGCTTTCCCGGCGGCACGAACACCACCTCGACCTGCGGCTCAGCCTTGAGCGGGTCGAGATCGTCGAAATTAGCGATGCGGCCAAGCATCGGCACCGCCACCTTCAGCGCGCGCGCTTCGCCGGACGCCAGCCGCTCCAGCACCACCGAATCTTCCGAAGGCAAGCGTGCCGCCGCCTTCAGCCACGGAACGACACCGAAACAGCGCCAGCCCGTGAATGTCTCGATCGACTTCAGGCCGTCGTCAAACAGCGAAACGTCGCCGCGGAACTTGTTGATGAGATAGCCGGCGATCATGCGCCGGTCCTCCTCCGGCAGGATCAGATGCGTGCCGGCCACCGAAGCGATGACGCCGCCGCGGTCGATGTCGCCGACCAGCACCACGGGCACATCGGCGCGCGTGGCAAAGCCCATATTGGCGATGTCGCGGCTGCGCAGGTTGATCTCGGCCGGCGAGCCGGCGCCCTCGACGATGACAAGATCGGCGCCCTCGCCGACCTTGCCCCAGGAGTCCAGAACGGCGTCCATCAGCCGGCCCTTCATCGCCTGGTAGTCGCGCGCCCGCGCTTCCCCGAACACTTTGCCCTGCACGATGACCTGCGCGCCGACATCGGTCTGCGGCTTCAGCAGCACCGGGTTCATGTGGACCGATGGTGCGACACCGCAAGCGATCGCTTGGAGCCATTGCGCGCGGCCGATCTCGCCGCCGCCGGCTTTTTCCCCGGGGATGTCGGCGACGGCGGCATTGTTCGACATGTTCTGCGGCTTGAACGGCCGCACCTTCAACCCACGCTTTTTTGCCGCGCGGCAGAGGCCGGCGACCAGCACGGTCTTGCCCACGTCGGAACCCGTGCCTTGCAGCATGATCGCTTTGGCCATCAGTCCCTGCCCTGCGCCACGGTTCCGGTGATGTCGGATTTCTGCGCCAGCGGCCCGCCGCGCCAGATGTACAGTGCCAGCAATGGCTCCTTGCCGGTGCGCATGGCGTGATTGACGTTGGACGCGTGATGGACGACCTCGCCGGCCGTACGCATGCAAAAGCCGCTCTCGCCCATGCGCCATTCGGTGCCGCCGGTCAGCGGAATGTAGATTTCCTCGGCGACGTGATGGTGGTCGGGATAGACGATATCTGGTCCAAGGATCAGCAGGCCGGCGGCGGCCGCGTCATTGGCAAAGTGGCCACGTGTGCCGAACACTTCCAGCCAGCCGTAATTGTCGATGAACTCTTTCCCGAAGTCCGCCTCGCCATAAGTCTGCCCCCAGCGGAAATCATTCCGACGTTCGGCAAGCAGTTGCACCAGCGGCTTGGCATCCGGAGGCGCCAGTTCGGCGGCGCGATCGAGATGGCGCAGGCAGGCAAGCGGACGCGGCTCCAGCGTGCGAGCCGGCATGTCCCAGCCGATCCGGGCCACGGCATCGCGCATCAGGACGTGATCCACGGTCGCAAGGTATGCGTGGAACCGGCCCAGCAGTTCATCGAATTTTGTCGTCACATCTTGCTCCGGACATGCATTGATGCACAGCCGCTCCGCAGGGGATCGGGTTGCGCGGCGGCATCATTGGTCTAGATTGGTGCGCGCGCAAAGCCAAAAACAACAGGCCAGCGAGCTAGCTGGCCAGCACACAGGGAGCACGCCATGGACGCCGCGGTCGATGCGAGCACCAGCCAATTCGAACTCAACGAGGAGCAGCGCGCCATCCAGGAGATGGCGCAGGCCTTCGCCGCCGACCGTGTCGCACCGAATGCGCTCGATTGGGACCGCAACAAGCATTTCCCGGCCGACGTGATCCGCGAGACCGGCCCGCTCGGGCTCGGCGGCATCTATATCAGGGACGATGTCGGTGGCTCGGCACTTGGCCGGCTCGACGCCGTGCTGATCTTCGAGGCGCTGTCGCACGCCGATCCGGCCTTTTCGTCCTTCATCTCGATCCACAACATGGTGGCCTCGATGATCGACCGTTTCGGCAATGACGAACAGCGCCAGCGCTTCCTGCCCAAGCTCACTTCGATGGAATGGCTGGCCAGCTACTGCCTGACCGAGCCAGGCTCCGGCTCCGATGCCGCGGCGCTCAAGACCCGTGCGGTGAAGAGCGGCGGCGACTATGTGCTCAACGGCACCAAACAGTTCATCTCCGGCGCCGGCGACAGCGATGTCTATGCCGTCATGGTGCGCACCGGCGCGGACGGGCCGAAAGGCATTTCCACCATCGTCGTGCCCAGAGATGCGCCGGGCCTCTCCTTTGGGGCAAACGAGCACAAGATGGGCTGGCACATGCAGTCGACCCGCCAGGTCATCTTCGAGGATTGCAAGGTGCCGGCGGAGAACCTTCTGTCCGACGAAGGCGCTGGCTTCGGCATCGCCATGGCCGGGCTCGACGGCGGCCGGCTGAACATCGCCGCCTGTTCGCTGGGCGGCGCGCAGTCGGCGCTCGACAAGGCGCTGTCCTACACCGCCGAGCGCAAGGCTTTCGGCTCGAAGATCAATCAATTCCAGGCGCTGCAATTCAGGCTGGCCGACATGGAGACCGAGCTGCAGGCGGCGCGTATCTTCCTTTATGCCGCCGCCTCGAAGCTCGACCGCAAGGCGCCGGATGCTGGCAAATGGTCGGCGATGGCCAAGCGCTTCGTCACCGACACCGGCTTCAATGTCGCCAATGACGCACTGCAGCTGCTCGGCGGCTACGGCTACCTGCACGACTACGGCATCGAGAAACTGGTGCGGGACCTGCGCGTGCACCAGATCCTCGAAGGCACCAACGAGATCATGCGCGTCATCATCGCTCGCGCGCTGATTGGCCGTTGAAGCCAGCAACTCTGGGAGACAGACAATGACGACGATCGGCTTCATCGGCCTCGGCAATATGGGCAATCCAATGGCCGCCAATCTGGTCAAGGCCGGGCATGCGGTGAACGGTTTCGACCTCGTTCCGGAAAACCTCACCGTCGCCAAGGAACATGGCGTGACGATTATGGCGAATGCCTTGGCCGCGGTGAAGGATGCCGACGTGGTGATCACCATGCTGCCTGCAGGCAAGCATGTCCTCTCCGTCTACGAAGACATCGCGCCCAAGGCCAGGCAAGGCGCACTCTTTATCGATTCCTCGACCATCGACGTCGAGTCAGCCCGCAAAGCCCACGCCGTCGCCAGGAAGCACGCGCTGTCGTCGATCGATGCACCGGTCTCGGGCGGCACCGGCGGGGCTGCGGCCGGCACGCTGACCTTCATGGCGGGAGGCTCCGATGATGCCGTCGCTGCCGCCGAGCCGATCCTGAAGCCGATGGCCGGCCGCATCGTCCATTGCGGCGGCGACGGCGCCGGCCAGGCAGCAAAGATCTGCAACAACATGATCCTCGGCATTTCGATGATCGGTGTCGCCGAAGCCTTCGTTCTGGCCGAAAAACTCGGCCTGTCGCATCAGGCGCTGTTCGACGTCGCCTCGACCTCCTCCGGCCAGTGCTGGTCCTTGACTACCTACTGCCCGGTGCCCGGCCCGGTGCCGACTTCGCCCGCAAACAAGGACTACAACCCAGGATTTGCAGCCGCCTTGATGCTGAAAGACCTGAAATTGTCCCAGGAAGCCGCCCAAGGTGCGGGTGCTGTAACGCCGCTTGGTGCCGAAGCGGCTCAGCTTTATGCCTTGTTCAACGCCCAGGGACATGGCGGCGTCGATTTCTCCGGCATAATTAATTTTCTCAGGGGTAACCCGGCGTAACCCACGGATTTGGCGGATTTTTCCGGTTTCCTTCGGTGGAAAAAATGAAAATTTAGATTTGCTTAAGCTCTCGATAACTCCGCGGTAACGATGTCCCTATAAAACGGATTGCGAGGCGGACATCTCATCCGTCCGGCGCTCCGGATCAGGTCTCGCGTACCGGAGCCCGTAAATTTCGACAAGTGCCATAAGTTTCGCAAAGTGTTTGCGTAGCGAAGCGCCATGCGTATCTGGCAAAACCGCGTTCCCGATGGAGCGCGGTTTTTGCGTTTTACCCTGCAGCACGGTTGAGACATCGATGAACCGGAAACTGTACTCCGGGATACCTCACATGCGCCCGCGGTCGCCTTCCGGATCATAGGGCGAGTCGGCGATCACCTTTGCCGCGCGGCGCTCGCCGAGGATCGAAACCTCGAGCTCGGTACCGGGCGACACAAGTTCCAGGGGCAGCAGCGCAAGTGCGATGTCGTGACCAAAAGTGTAGGAGTAGCCCGCCGAGGTGATGTGGCCGACGAGCTCGCCTTCGCGGTAAACGCCCTCGAAGGCGAATGCGCTCGCACCGTCCGTGTCGATCGACAGTGTGGCGATCCGGCGTGTAACCTGCTGCTGTTTCGCGACCAGTGCCGCCCGGCTGATGAAGTCCCTCTTGTCGAGGCTGATGAAGCGCTCGAGGCCGCTTTCCCAGGCGGACAATTCGGGGTTCATATCGCGGTACATGGCCCGGTACGATTTATCGAGACGAAGCGATTCCAGCGCTTGAAGTCCGACCAGCCTCAGCCCGTGTGCCTCTCCCGATGCCAGAAGCGCATCCAGCAAATGCCGCTGGTAGCAGAGTGGATGATAGAGTTCCCATCCCAGCTCACCCGAATAGTTGACACGCAGCAGCCGTACGTCGCTGGCCATGCCGACGGTGCCGGACTGTACGCTGAACCATGGGAAGGCCTCGTTGGAGAGGTCGATCTCCGTCAGCGGCTGCAGTATGTCGCGCGCCTTCGGCCCAACCACCGTGAAGCTGCCGCGATCCTCCGTGACGTTGCGCAGATGCACGCTGCCGTCCTTCGGCAACAGCCGGCCGAGATCGTCAAGGTTCCAGCGTTCGGCGCGCGGCGTCGATATGAGATAGAACAGGTCGCTCTGCAGCCGCGCCACCACATACTCGGCCTGCACGCCGCCGGTCGGCGTCAGGTGATGGGCAAGAGCGACACGACCGGGACGCGGCAGTCTGTTGGCCAGGATTCCGTCGAGCCAGCCCTCGGCGCCCGGCCCGCCGACCTCGAACTTGGTCATTGGTGTCATCTCGACCAGACCGGCGGCCTGGCGGACAGCCTGGACCTCTGCGGCGACGTGGTTCCCCTTGGGGGTCCAGCGCCAGCTGTAGACATTGCGCGCCTCGACACCCGCGGGCGCAAACCAGCTCGGCATCTCCCAGCCGTTCAACACGTCCCATACCGCGCCAAGCTGACTTAGGCGGTCATAGGACGGGGCCGTTTTCTGCGGTCGCGCCGCCGGCATGTCCTGGCCCGGATAGTGCTGTACGGCGTGGGTGCCCCAGGCTTCCCGGACCTTGGCCCGGGTCCAGTTCTTGTTGGCATATCGGCCGAATCTGCGGGGATCCAGCTCCGCCGTGTCGATGCTGTTGCCACCCTCCACGATCCGTTCGGAGAGGTAGTAGCCAATCGCACCACCCCAAAGGATGCCCCCCGGCACCCCTTCGGCGAGCCAGACATTCTCCAAACCCCACGCCTGCCCCATCAGCGGCAGCTCATCGGCCGTCATCTGGAAAGGTCCTCGCACATTGCGCTTGATGCCGGCGCGCCCGAGCGCGGGAACCAGTTCGGTGGCGCGCTCCCAGTTCCAGGAAACGGCATCGAAATCTTCATCGAGCAGATCGGCGCCGAACCATTCCGGGACACCGTTTTCGGCGAACAGCTTGAGCTGCTCGGTACGCTCATAGGGACCGAACATCAGCCCGTCTCCCTCTTCGCGCACATAGCCCTCGTAACCCTCGTCCCTGAGGATCGGCATCTCCGGAAGACCAAGCCGTTTGCGTTCCACGATTTCGGGAACCGCCTCGGTGATCCAGTACTGGTGCAGGATCGGGATCGCGGGAATGTCCAGGCCCAGCATGGCGCCTGTCTGGCGTGCGTAATTGCCTGTTGCAAGGATGACATGTTCACAGACGATCTCGCCGCGTGAGGTTTTGACCCTCCACTCGCCGCTCGGCATCCGCTCGAAACCCACGACCTCGGTATCAAGATGGATCTTCGCGCCGAGGTCGCGTGCACCCTTGGCCATGGCCTGGGTGACATCGGCGGGTGCAATGTGGCCGTCATCGGGATGGTAGAGGGCACCCAGCATGGTGTTGTTGTCGAGCAGCGGCCAGATCTCTCGCGCCTCCACGGGCGATACGATCCGGGCCCGCACTCCCTGGACCTCGGCAACGTCCATGTAGCTTCTGTACTCGTCCAGCCTGTCGCGCGTGTTGGCAATGCGCAGTTGGCCGCATTTGTGCCAGCCGACGTTCTGGCCCGTCTCCGCCTCCAGGCCTTCATAGATCGCGATCGATCTGGCGATCATGCGGCCGACATTGCGGCTGCGCGCGTAAGAGGGGATGAGCCCCGCGGCATGCCATGTCGAGCCGGCCGTAAGCTGTGTTCGCTCCAGCAATGCCACATCGGTCCAGCCGCGCTTTGCCAGGCCGTAGAGAATGCCGGCACCCACACAGCCGCCACCGACCACGACCGCACGAAAGGAACTCACCATATGCTCGTGCCCTTGTCAGAAATTGCCACCGGTCCACATGAACGCATGCGCATACTGTCAGACAGCATCCGGCTTTTCAGCATATTTCCTTGTCTGGAACACAGCAGCGGTCACCCGACTGTTGGGCCACGAAGCCGGCCGAACTGTCAGCTGTCGCGCCCGTATTCAGGCCGCTTTTTTGCGTTTTGCCTAGCTATATTCCGATTGCAGCATTCGGGATCGGGACATGATCTTCGTTGATCAGCACGATCGGCGCATCGGCTCCCTCGACCCTGACGACCAGCAGGCGCAGGCTCCACGTGCCGGCTGTCCGGACAGCCGTCGAATAGGCCGTGCCCTTGCCCCTGGCGCCGTGGACCGGAATGCCGAACTGGGCGTCACCAGCCCCATTCGCATCGACGTTGAGATGGCCGCCGACCCAGAAACTGTCGGTCAAATCATCACCCAACGCCGCCTTGACGCGGTCGTCGGCGCGAAGCCTGTCCATCGTCATGAGATAGGCATCGCTGCCTTTCAGGACGTAGGGAATGCTGCCGACCATCGTCGCGCAGCCGCCAATCCCGACCACCCAGACGGCAAGGCCGGCGATTGCCCAGTTGCGCTGCGTCTTGCGAAACTGCTCCGGGTCGCGCCAGGCGCGGTTCTGCCAGGCCCAGCGGCTGCCGCGTGCGCCCAGCACGATGATCATGATGATGTTGACGACAGGGATCAGCGCCAGCAACGCAATGAAGGTGCTGTTGCCGATGCCCCAGATCCAGTTGAGGAAGAAGGCGCCCCAGTTCCAGCGGTCGAGTTCGGCTGGAATTTCAGCGGGCTGGTTGAGCGGTTGTCCGGCCATCATGTCCCCAATCGGTAACGTACGGACTGATTCTAGCGCATGCGCTCCTCGATGCGCAAAATCAAAGTTTTGCAACCCCGGTCAGGTCTTGTTGGACAGCCGGCGAAAATTCGCTTTCACGGCACGGCTTGCCGGCTTCAGCGCGGCGCTGATCGAGCGCTCCGCCGCAACCCCGTTGAACAGCGACGGCGTGCGGCCGGAAAAGACTTCCGGCCAGAACCGCGATGCCGATTGCAGGAAAGACATTTGTGCCGCAAACGCGCCTTCGGCCATAGCGGCGGTCTTCTCGTTGACCGCACGCGCCGTCTCCGTACTCCATGGCTGGCGGCTCCCGCCATCCATGGCCATCAACGGTAGCCGCATCATCGCCACCAGCGGCGCCAGCATCAGGTCGCCGCTGATGCTGGCCGCTTCTCGCGTCCGTCGGCTCTTGCCGGTTTTTCTCATGGAAACAAACCCCTTGTGGCGGCCGAATCAGCCGCTGCCCCACACACTACGCGCTTGTGATGGAATTCGTTCCCTCGCCGCTTCGGCATGGTCTCAAGGCTGGGCGCGCCCGCCGAAGAGCGCCCAGCCGAGGGGTCGAGTTCTACCGCTTGCGAAGATCGGCTTGCGCCAGATCCAGCGCCTTCGAGATGCGGTCGCAGGCCATATCGATCGTATCGCGGGTCCAGATCAGCGGCGGCGACAGGATCATCGTGTCGCCGGTGGCGCGCAGCATCATGCCATTCGTGATGGCGTGATCCCGCACGGTTACCGCCGCACTTCCAGCCGGCAGGAACCGCTCCTTGGTCGCCTTGTCCTTGACGATCTCGATCGCGCCCATCAGTCCGATCGAACGGACCTCGCCGACCAGATCATGTCCGGCAATGCGCTCCTGCAACGCCTTGGCGAAGTAAGGGCCGGTGTCGTTCCGGACGCGGTCGACCAGCCCTTCGCGCTCGATGATCTCGAGGTTCTTCAGCGCCACGGCGCAGGCCACCGGGTGCCCGGAATAGGTGTAGCCATGGTTGAACTCGCCGCCCTTCTCGACCAGCGTCGAGGCGATGCGGTCGCCAACCAGCAATGCCGACAGCGGCTGATAGCCCGAGGTCAGCGCCTTGGCCGTGGTGATCGTGTCTGGCTCGATGCCGAGTGTCTGTGCGGCAAACCATTCGCCGGTGCGTCCATAACCGGTGATGACTTCGTCCAGCATCAGCAGGACATCGTATTCACGGCAGATGCGCTGCACTTCCGGCCAATAGCTCGCCGGCGGTATCTTCACGCCGCCGGCTCCCATGATCGGCTCGCCGATAAACGCGGCAACCTTGTCGGCGCCGGCTTCGAGGATCGCCTCCTCGACAGCCCCGGCCGCGCGCAGACCGAAATCATGATCGCTCTCGCCAGGCAGCGCTAGCTCATAGGCATAGGGCATCATCACATGGACGATGTTGGGCACCGCACCGTTGAGCTGCTTGTGCATACCATCCATGCCGCCGAGCGAGGTGCCGGCAACGGTCGAGCCGTGATAGGCCATCTTGCGCGAGATGATGCGGTTCTTCTCCGGCTTGCCCTCCAGCACCCAATAGTGGCGCACGAGGCGCAGCGCGGTGTCGTTGGCTTCCGACCCGGAAGAGCCGTAGAATACCTGGTTGACGTGTTTCGGCGCGATCTCCGCCAGCTTCTTGGACAGCAGCACTGGCGTCGGCGTCGAGCATTTGAAGAAGGAGTTGTAGTAAGGCAGTTCCTTCATCTGGGCATAGGCGGCCTCGGCCAGCTCGTCACGGCCATAGCCGATGTTGACGCACCACAGCCCGGCCATGCCGTCGAGGATTTCAGCCCCCTCGGAATCGTAGATGAAAGGGCCGTTGGCATGGGTGATGATGCGCGACCCGGCCCCGCGCATTTCCTTGTGGTCGGTGAACGGATGCAGATGATGCGCGGCGTCGATCTGCTGAAGCTGCTTCAGCGAATAATTCTGATAGGTCATGTCTGATCTTCCCTCTGGATTCTATCCGGCCAAGCCGGGGCGAATGCTTCAGAGGAAGAGAGGTGGCGAATAGCCGATGCGGGCGCACAGCCGCAAAAGCTCGGCGCGCAGCGTGCGCGGTGACGGCGTCACCGCGACCCGCAATGCGCGAGCCTCGAATGCGTCAATCAACATCCTGACGAGAGCCATGGAAGCCACCTTAGAGCAAAGGCTGCTCGAGGAGAACCACCCTTTGCTTGGCCCATAACTGAATGACTCTAGGCCTTGGCTGTCAGCGCCCTCTGCAAGAAGACATATTTCATCGCCGTCTGCGCCGCCTGCGGCCGGCGGTCGCCACGCCCGCCATGGCCGCCCTCGGTCTCCTCGAAGAACAGCGTCCTGGCATGGCCGGCTTCCTGCAGGCGGGCGGCCATCTTGCGCGCATGGCCGGGATGGACCCGATCGTCAGCGGTCGATGTGGTCAGCAGCACAGGCGGATAGGCGGCAGCGGCGTCGACATGCTGGTAGGGCGAGTAGGCTGAAAGCCACTTCGCGTCTTCGGGTTTCGACGGATCGCCATATTCGGCCATCCACGAGGCGCCAGGCGGCAATTCGGCGTAACGCAGCATGTCGAGCAGCGGCACCTCGATGATGACGGCGCCGAAAAGCTCGGGATGCTGCGTCAAGGAAACGCCGGTCAGCAAGCCGCCATTCGAACCACCCTGGATGCCGAGCGAGCTTGCTGTCGCGATGCCGCGCTTGACGACGTCCTGCGCGACCGCTGCGAAATCGTCGAATCCGTTCTGGCGATTGCCCTTGAGCGCCGCCTGATGCCAAGCTGGGCCGAACTCGCCGCCGCCACGGATGCATGCCTGCACATAGGCATTGCCTTTCTCCAGCCACAGCTTACCACGCACGCCGGCATAGCCGGGCAGCAGCGGCACTTCGAAGCCGCCATAGCCGTAAAGCAGCGTCGGCACCGGACCTTTCTGGTCGCGCCGCCTGACGACGAAATAGGGGATCATCGTGCCGTCCTTGGAGCGCGCCTCGAACTGTTCCGAGATCAGCGGCGAGGCATCGAAACGCGCCGGCTGCGACTTCACGGTGGCGAGCGTCTCGCCATTGTCGTCGGACCAGATGATCGAACTCGGGGTCAGGAAATCGGTGAAGGAGAAGGAGACACTCGAGCCGAACTGCTCGGCATGACTGATGCCGACATTGCCATTTTCGGGCAGCGCCACCGGTTTCAGCGACCAGTTGCCATCCATGCGCTCGCAGACGACGACTTTGCCGCGCACATTGTCCATCAGGCTGATGAACAGCCGGTCCCGCGTGCGGGCAATGCCGGCTATGGAAACGCGATAGGCCGGCTCGAACAAGGTTTCGACAGGCCCGATCGCGCCGGTCTCGACCCAGCGAGCCAGGTCCAGCGAATAGAGGCCGTCGGGCTTGCAAACCGTGCCGCCGGGCGCCGTCCATGCACTGCGCACGCCGAACACGAGCTGATCCCTGAATATTGCCGTATCGGTCATGTCGTCCGGTAGCGGCAGCTGTTTGTTTTCGCCGGAAGGCAGCCGAAGGAAGATGTGCGAAGCGAAGAAATTCAGCGTTCGAGCCAGGACCAGATAGCGTCTGTCACCGTCGTACTCGACAGCGGCACCAACGGCGAGATCCTCTTTCTGCGCCTCGAAGATCGGCGTCGCGTCTTCCAGCTTGGTATCGCGCTTCCACAGCTTTATGATTCGCGGATAGCCGGACTCGGTCTTGTCGGCCTCGTCGAAAGCGGCGGAAACAATCACGGTGTTCTTATCCAGCCAGCTGAAACCCGACTTGGAAGCGGGTGCACGAAACCCACCCTCGACAAACGACTTGGTCGCGATGTCGAATTCGCGCATCTCGCTGGCGTCTCCGCCATCCGGCGACATACTCACCAGGCAACGGTTGAAGTCCGGATAGAGTCGGCTTGCGCCGCCAAAAACCCATTTTATCCCCTCCTTCGCCGCAAGCTGGTCGAAGTCGATGATCGTTTCCCAGTCGGGCTTCTCGGTCTTGTAGGAAGCGATCGACGTGCGGCGCCAGAGGCCGAGCACATTGGTCTTGTCCTGCCAGAAATTGTAGACATGGCCGGCTTTTGCCGCGCCGACAGCGATGTTGTCCTCGGCCGTCATCAGGTCGAGCGCGGTCTGGAACGACGCCTGATAGGACGGATCGCCCTGCAATTCACCAACCGTGATCTCGTTCTGGCGATGTACCCAGTCCAATGACTGCTTGGCCGTCCTGTCCTCCAGCCAGAGAAAGGGATCGTCGGTCGTGGGGGCAGAATTCGGCGTCTGGGTAGCAGGCTTGGTCATGAGGTCTCCGATAAACGCGTTGCTTTGAAAAAGCCAACGCCGACAGGCCGTCGATATTCACCATGTTCAGCGCACAATTGAGGCTTTCCGCCGACCAGCGAGGCTCGCAATGGCCAGCGCCAGGCACAGCAGCCCAAGCGTGATCGGCAGTCCGCCGGCGCCCATAACATCCATGGCGCCCCCCGCCAGCGGCGGCACGGCGATGCCGCCGACCCCCCACATCAAGGAAAAGGCCGCATTGCCGGCGACCAGTGCGGAGCCGGTGAAGCGTTCGCCGAGCTCGATGATCGACATTGTGTAGATGCCGTAGGAAACCGCGCCCCAGACAAAGATCATTGGCCAGATCAGCGGCGACTCGATGAGAAGCGGAAGCAGGACGCAGCCGAGCACCGTGATCGCGACGCAGGCAAGCCGCACCAGGCGCGCGGAAAGCCTTTCCGCCAAAAGGCCGAGCGGCACCTGCATGGCGATGTTGCCGGCGATCATCACCGACAGCAGCGCCGACATGCGGGTTTCGGTGATGCCGTGATGGGTGCCATAGACCGGCAGCAACGCCAGCGCACCCTGTTCGAAGCCGGCGGCGACTATGACGGCGAACAAAAGCAGCCACGCCAGCGGCACGAAACCCAGGACGGAAACCTGGTGCCCGGCCTCGTCGACCTTGGGCAAACGCGGCAGCACCGAGGCCAGGCAAATGCCACACAGCACGAAGGCGAAAATGCCGACGAGGAAGGGCGGCCAGCCCTCAGTGCCGACTGCAAGCAGGCACAGTGGCCCGGTCGCGAAACCGGCCGAGATGATCGTCGAATAGACACCCATGACGCGGCCGCGTCGGGCCGGCGGTGCCAGCGCGATCACCCAGATCTCGCTCAGCACATAGAGCGGATTGGTCACGACGCCGATCAGGAAGCGCAGGGGAAACCACAAATAGACATTTTGCGTCCAGCCGATCAGCGCCAGCACGACAGCCGAAAGGGCCGCACAGGTGAGCGCGGTGCGCCCTGCCCCGAATCGGCGGGCCAGCGCCGGGATCAACGGCGATAACAGAATGAAGCCAATCGGCGTCATGGCCGCCGACAAGCCGATCATCGCTGGCGAAACGCCCTGGCGCTGCAGGATGAAACTCAGCAGCGGATAGGACAACCCTTGCGCGATGGCGAACACCGAGACGGTCGCGATCACACCGGTGATCGCCGCCCATTGCATCGTCTCGTCCTTGTTCGATTCAACCAAATTCATGTACGCACCGCTGTCGGGCTGCAGGATTAGCGATTGAGTTGCGCAGAGGTAAGCCCCTGGCGGGCGAAAACTGCTTGCTCCAGACAGTGCCTGTCAGGAGGCTGGGCCTGTCAGGAGGTTGGGCCTGTCAGGAGGTTGGGCTTATCAGGAAGCTCGGCGCATGGATGAGCGGTACAGCGCGAACATCACCAGCACCGCGTCGAGAGCGGCAATAACCACCGGCAGCCCAAGTGGGCCGATGCCTTGCATGAGCAGGCCCGCACCGGGTGGGCCGACGATGCCACCAACGCCCCACATCAGCGCAAAGGCAGCGTTGCCGGCGACCAGCACAGAGCCCTTGAACCGGCTGCCGAGTTCGACCAATGCCATGGTGTAGACGCCGTAACCGACCGCGCCCATCACCAGCAGCACCACCCAGATCAACGGCGTTGTGATCAGCAGAGGCAGCAAAAGCGCGCAAACGGTTGTTGCCAGTGCGCAGACGATGATCATGGCGCGGCCGCCAAAACGCTCCGCCAGAAGGCCGAGTGGTATCTGCAGCAGGATGTTGCCGAGGGAAAGCGCCATCACCAGCGAGGCCAGAACGGCTTCCGCCAGGCCATAGCTGGCGCCGAAGACCGGGACCAGCGCATAGGTGCTCTGCTGGACCGCCGCCGAGACAAGCACGGCAAGCAGCAGCGCCGGCGCCATTTTGGCAAACCCGACAAGGCCGCTGGCAGGCTGGCCGTCATCCTCGAAGCCGGTGAGCTTTGACGAGACGGCGTGCAGGATCACCGCGCAGAGCGCGAAGCCGGCGACGCCGACCATGAAAGGCGCCCAGCCCGACGTACCGAGCAGGGTCAGCGCGAATGGTCCGGCGGCATAACCGGCGCCCATCAGCGTGTTGAACACGCCCATCACCCGGCCGCGCCGCGACGGCGGTGCCAGCGACAGCGCCCACACCTCGCCAAGGATATAAAGCGGATTGATGACCACGCCGATGATGAAGCGGATGACGAACCACGCCACCCAGTCCTGCAGATAGCCGATGCCCAGGAAGCAGAGCGCGCCGATCAGCGAGCAGCCGACCGCCAGGTTGCGCCCGCCGACCAGCCGCACCGCCGCCGGCACGAAGGAAGCCGACAGGATCAGCCCGAGCGGCATCATCGCCGCCGACAGGCCGATCAGCGCCGGCGACATGCCTTGCTTCTGCATCAGCAATGTGAACAGCGGCGAGCTCAGCCCTTGCGCGGCGCCAAACATGGCAAGTGCCGCGGTGACGCCGGCAAGCGCTGCCCATTGCGTTCCTGCTTCGCCTTCGCTCGAGCCGGTCGCGACCATGCTGCCATCCAGATGAACTGCTGGCCATCAGGCCGGCAAGCCAAGTAGCTATCGGTTCGATCCCCGGAAGGAAAGGGCCGGCCACCGAAATCCGCTTGCTCCAACGCGGCAACCTGATCAAGCCGATGTCGCGGCCGGGCACCTGCCGTTCCGGCATGTCGCTTCCCTCGCCCTAGTGGTCGTCGCCTCCGCAATGGCCGGACAGCCGCCGGTCCATTATGCCGCCCGCTATCGCATCCTACGAGGACCATCATGACCGCCGCCCTACAACCCTCAGAACCGGCATTGGCCACCGACCGCGCCCGTCGCGGCGGCCGCGCTGGAAAGCGCGCCGGCGGCTCGGCCGCGTTCGAGCAGCCGGCTTTTGGCCAGTTGAAGAACCCTCTGGCGCCAACCAGGCTGGTCTCCGACGACGAGCTGGAATCGATTCACCTCGCTTCCCTGCGCGTGCTGCGGGAAATCGGCGTCGACGTGCTGCATGACCAGGCCCGCAGCATCATGAAGGCGCATGGCGCCGACGTGCGTGACGGCTCAGAGCGGGTGCGCTTCGACAGCGACATGATCCTCGACCTGGTGTCGCACTGCCCGTCGGAATTCACCATCCATGCCCGCAATCCTGCGCACAATGTGCGCTTCGGCGGCAACAATGTGATCGTCTCGATGATGGCGTCGGCGCCCAATTGCTCCGACATCGATCGCGGCCGCCGGCCCGGCAACCAGCAGGACTACCGCAACTTCCTCAAGCTCGCGCAGATGCACAACATTCTGAACTGCACGGGCGGCTACCCGGTCGAGCCGACCGATATCCATCCATCCGTCCGCCATCTCGAATGCATCCGCGATCTCAGTGTGCTCACCGACAAGGTGTTCCACATCTATTCGCTCGGCAAGGAACGCAATGTCGACGGCATCGAGATCGCCAGGATCGCGCGCGGCATCAGCCACGAGCAGATGCTCGAAGAGCCGTCCGTCTTCACCATCATCAACACGAATTCGCCGCTGAAACTCGATGTGCCGATGATGGAAGGCATCATCCAGATGTCGAGCAAGGGCCAGGTCGTCGTCGTGACGCCGTTCACCCTGTCGGGTGCGATGGCGCCTGTCACCATCGCCGGCGCACTGGTGCAGCAGAACGCGGAGGCGCTTGCCGGCATTGCCTTCGCCCAGATGGTGCGCAAGGGCGCCCCCGTCGGATATGGCGGCTTCACCTCCAATGTCGACATGAAGTCCGGTTCACCGGCGTTCGGCACGCCGGAATACATGAAGGCGCAGCTCGTCGGCGGCCAGCTTGCCCGCCGCTACAACATCCCCTACCGCACCTCCAACACCTGCGCCGCCAACACGGTCGACGCGCAGGCGGCTTATGAAAGCGTGTTCTCGCTGTGGGGCGCCATCCAGGGCGGCGGCAACCTGATGATGCATGCCGCCGGCTGGCTCGAAGGCGGCCTGCGCTGCTCCTACGAGAAGACCATCCTGGACATCGACCTGCTGCAAATGGTGGCCGAATTCCTGACCCCGCTCGACCTTTCCGAAGAGGCACTCGGCTTCGACGCCATCCAGTCGGTCGGCCCCGGGGGCCATTTCTTCGGCACCCAGCACACGCAGGACCGCTACAAGACCGCCTTCTACTCGCCGATCCTCTCCGACTGGCGCAATTACGAGACCTGGGCGGAAGCCGGCTCGCCGACGGCGCTCGAAAAGGCCAACAAGGTCTGGAAGGAGCGGCTGGCGTCCTATGAGGAGCCCTACATGGACCCGGCCATCCGCGAGGAACTCAACGCCTTCGTCGCCAAGCGCCGGTCCGAAGGCGGCGCGCCGACCGATTTTTGATCGGCAGTATTGTTGATGAACGGTCGACCCCCACTCCGTCGAGCTGCGCTCGACACCTCTCCCCCGATCGACGGGGGAGAGGAAAGGCGCGAGCTTATGCACGCTGGCACCCTTCCTCTCCCTCCGGAGGGGGGAGAGGTGGCGTCGCGAAGCGGCGACGGAGTGGGGGAAGGCGCTCATGAAACCCGTAGCCGTCGCAAAACGGGCACTACCCAGCGAGCCAGAAAACTCAGGCAAGGTGACAACCAGGCCGAAGCGCTGCTTTGGCTTGAGTTAAAGGCCCGCAAGCTTGGCGGCTACAAGTTCACGCGACAGTTCTCTATCGGACCATACTACGCGGACTTCGCTTGCCGCAAAAATTGGCTTGTCGTGGAAGTCGACGGACACCAACACGCCGGCAGCTCATATGACCGCCGCCGCGACGATTTCATGCGTGCCCAGGGCTATTCGATCCTGCGTGTTTGGAACCATGACGTCCTGAAACATCGTACTCCGGCCTGTGAAACCATCCTCGCCGCGCTTGATGGCAGCCTGGCCGAGAACACGGCCGCATCCGATCTCCGCTTTGTTTTCACACCCCGCTCACCCGATTCAATCTCTTCAAACACGGACCTATCCAGATGAAATCACACGTAAAAGCGGTTGTCATCGGCGGCGGCGTCGTCGGCTGCTCGGTTCTCTACCACCTGGCCAAAGCCGGCTGGACCGACATCATGCTGATCGAGCGCTCTGAACTCACATCCGGCTCGTCCTGGCACGCGGCGGGCGGCTTCCACACGCTGAACGGCGACCCCAACGTCGCCAAGCTGCAGGCCTATACGGTGCAGCTCTACAAGGAGATCGAGGAGATATCCGGCCAGTCCTGCTCGCTGCATTTGACCGGCGGCGTGATGATGGCCGATACGCCCGAGCGCATGGACTTCCTGCGCCTTGCCCACGCCAAGGGCCGCTATCTCGGCATGGACACAGAGCTGATCACCCCTTCCGAAGCCAAGGCGATGTTCCCGCTGATGGACGAGACCAATTTCGTCGGCGCCATGTGGGATCCGGTCGAAGGCCATCTCGACCCGTCCGGCACCACCATCGCCTATTCAAAGGCGGCGAAAAAACTCGGCGCCGAGATCGTGCTGCGCAACCGCGTCGTGGAATTGACGCAGGAGGTCGACGGCACCTGGAATGTCGTCACCGAACAGGGCACGGTGAAGGCCGAGCATGTCGTCAATTGCGGCGGCCTGTGGGCGCGCGAGATCGGCCGCATGGTCGGCGTCGAACTGCCGGTTCTGGCCATGGAACATATGTATCTGCTCACCGAGCCGATGCCGGAGGTCGAGGAATTCAACAAATCGACCGGCCGCGAAATGATCGGCGTGCTCGACTTCAAGGGCGAGATCTACACCCGCCAGGAGCGCAACGGCATCCTGCTCGGCACCTACGAGAAGGCCTGCAAGCCGTGGTCGCCGGTCAACACGCCATGGGATTTCGGCCACGAATTGCTGCCGCCGGACCTCGACCGCATCGCGCCGTCGCTGGAAATCGGCTTCAAGCATTTCCCCGGCATCGAAAAGGCCGGCATCAAGCAGATCATCAACGGCCCCTTCACCTTCGCGCTGGACGGCAACCCGCTGGTCGGCCCGGTGCAGGGCCTGACCAATTTCTGGTGCGCCTGCGCCGTGATGGCCGGCTTCAGCCAAGGCGGCGGCGTCGGTCTGGCACTGTCGAACTGGATGGTGCATGGCGATCCTGGCTTCGATGTCTGGGGCATGGATGTTACACGCTTCGGTGAATGGGCCGGCCTGCGCTACACCAACGCCAAGGTGCGGGAAAACTATTCGCGCCGCTTCTCCATCCGCTTCCCCAATGAGGAACTGCCGGCGGCACGTCCGGCGCAGACGACGCCGCTCTACGACACGATGCTGGCCAACAACGCGGTCATGGGCGACAGCTGGGGCCTCGAAACCCCGCTCTGGTTCGCACCTGAAGGCAAGGAACCCAGGGATATCGTCTCCTTCCATCGCTCCAACGATTTTGGGCCGATCGGCGAGGAAGTGCGCGCCACGCGTGAGCGCGTCGGCGTCACCGAGATCGCCAATTTTGCCAAATACGAAGTCTCGGGACCCGCGGCCGAGGATTTCCTCAACCGGCTGATGACCAACCGCATGCCGAAGACCCGCCGCATCGTGCTGACGCCGATGCTCAACGAGTTCGGCAAGCTGATCGGCGACTTCACCATCGCCAAGGCGGCAGAAGACCGCTTCATGATCTGGGGCTCTTCGGCGGCGCAGAAATACCACATGCGCTGGTTCGAGAAGCACCTGCCGAAGGACGGAACGGTGCGCATCCACCGCTTCGACCAGACGCTGGTCGGCCTGTCGATCGCCGGGCCGAAATCACGGGACCTGCTGCAGAAACTGGTCGATGTCGACGTCTCGACAAAAGCCTTCCGTTTCATGGATTTCCGCGAGATGGCTGTTGGCGGGGCGCCTTGCATGGTCAACCGCATCACCTACACCGGTGACCTCGGCTATGAAATCTGGATGGCGCCGGCCTACGAACGCCTGGTTTACAAAGCGATCAAGGACGCCGGCGAGGAATTCGGCCTTGTCGATTTCGGCATGCGCGCTCTGCTCTCCATGCGCCTCGAAAAGAACTTTCCGACCTGGTTCCGCGAGTTGCGGCCGATCTATGGACCGTTCGAAGGCGCGATGGACCGCTTCATCAAGCTCGAGAAGAATGACTTCATCGGCCGCGAGGCCGCCGCCAAGGAACAGGCCGAGGGGCCAAAGCTGCGCCGCGTCTCCTTCATCGTCGATGCCACCGACGCCGATGTCATGGGTGACGAGCCGATCTGGGCCAAGGTCAGCAAGGACTACGGCACGGTGGAAAAGCCGCATGGCTATGGCGCGCCGCGCTTCGACAAGGGCGGCAAGGAAATACGTGGCTCCAAGGCTGCCGAAGGCGCATCCGCCGTGCGCGGCATCGTCGACGGCGACTGGCGCGTGGTCGGCTGGGTCACGTCGGGCGGCTATGCGCATTATGTGCAGAAGTCGATGGCGCAGGGCTATATCCCCGCAGCGCTTGCCGAGGACGAAAGTGCCGGGCTGTTCGAGATCGAGATCCTCGGTCAACGGCGCCCGGCCCGCATCAATGTCGAAGCGCCCTTCGATCCGAGCGGCGAGAAGATGCGGACCTGAGGTTCGACGATGGACAGCGCGGGGCCGAAGGGCAGCTTTGGCCGCCACCGCAAGATCATGCCGTTCGAGCCGGGCTCGATCGAAGCTTTGCGCGACGCCTCCCGTCAGAAGGCGGGTTCGCTCAACCAGCATGTGCTGGGCTATGGCCCGCAGGCCGAGGCTGAGTGGGCGGCGGCAGGCATTGCCGCGCCCGACCTGGCGGCGATGCGAAAATACCGGCTGGAGCGTATCCGCGCCGAGCTGAAGCGGCGCGGCTATGCCGGCGCCCTGCTCTACGACCCCGTCAACATCCGCTACGCCACCGACAGCACCAACATGCAGCTTTGGGTGGCGCACAATCCGACGCGGCATTGCTTTGTCGCCACTGAAGGCCCGGTGGTGCTGTTCGATTATTTTTCCTGCGAGCACCTGTCCGACCATTCCGGCGTCGTCAACGAGGTGCGGCCGGCGGTGTCGTGGATGTATCTCTATGGCGGTGAGCTGACCGAGCAAAAGGTCCGCCGTTGGGCCGCCGGAATAGCCGATTTGGTCAGGGAATATGGTAGCGGCAACAGCCGCATCGCCGTCGACCACATCAATCCCGAAGGCGTCGAGGAGCTGGCTCGCCTCGGCATTTCCATCGGCAATGGCGAAGCCGTGATGGAGAACGCGCGGCTGATCAAATCGCCGGACGAAATCCTCGCCATGCGCCGGGCGATTGTCGCTTGCGAAGCGGCGATGGGCGAGATGGAACAGGCGCTGAAGCCGGGCATTTCCGAGAACGAGCTATGGGCGGAATTGCATCGTGGCAACATCGCGCGCGGCGGCGAGTGGATCGAGACGCGACTGCTGACGTCAGGCCCGCGCACCAATCCGTGGTTCCAGGAATGCTCTTCGCGAAAGATCGAGGCTGGCGATCTCGTCGCCTTCGACACCGACCTGATCGGCCCCTACGGCTTCTGCGCCGACCTGTCGCGCACCTGGCTGTGCGGCGATGCAAACCCGTCGAATGAACAGCGCGCCCTGTTCCGCATCGCCGCCGACCAGATCGAACACAACACGGCTCTGATGCAGCCAGGCATCTCGTTTCGCGACCTCGTCGAAGCCTCGGCGGTGCCGCCGGGTGACTGCTTCCCGACGCGCTACGGCGTGCTCTATCACGGCGTCGGTCTGGCCGATGAATACCCGACCTTGCCGCATGCCAGCGACTGGACATCGGACACGCCGGACGGCGTGCTGGAACCTGGCATGGTGCTGTGCGTGGAAAGCTATATCGGCCGGCTTGGCGGGCGCGAAGGCGTCAAGCTCGAAGAGCAGATCCTGATCACCGAGGCCGGCAACGAACAGCTCTCAACCTACCCGCTGGATACGAGGCTGCTCGGATAGTCCGGCAAGCGCTTCTCGCATTGCCCTGACTGTCTTTTCCGGCGTTGCCCTCGCCGTGATGAACGGCAGGCCTTTGCGCCGTCCGGTCCAGCCGACGATCGCGACTTTCCGCGCTGCTGGCTCGAAGCGCTGCGCCAGCGCCCAGCTTTCGCAGTCGATCGCTGCAACATCGGCCCAGCCCTCGGCAATGGCGACGATTGAAGCGCGGTGACCGCCGCTCTCGCTACGCGACGAAAAGATGTCCAAGCCCTCGTCGGCCGCTCGCAGGTCGCGCGTCAGCGCAATGATGCCCGACATGGAATCGAGGCTGTTGAAGGTGAAGCGCTTGCCGCGGATCAGATCGAGCGGGATGAGAGCGCTGCCATCCGCAGGCGATCGAACTTCCGGTCCCTCGCCTATCCGCATCACCAGAGCGCTCGAATAGAGCTCGCCCTGCCCGCCTTCATAGGCGTCATAGCTCGGCTGGCCGACCACCTGCACATGCCTGGACAGGCCAAGTTCCATCGGCCCCCAGCAGGTCTGCGCGAACAGCAGCAACGGATGCAGCCACAATCTATGGAAATCGAGTTCATCCGGCGGCAATGTCGCGGGATCGGGTGCGATCAATGCACCGGCAGCATCGCGAATTCCGCCCGGCACCGGCGGCAGGTCCCCATTGCGCCGCACGATGGCTTCCGGCGCGTCGATCCCCTTTTGCCGAAACGCATCGCGCAGCAGCACCCATTGCGCGTCGACCTCATCGCGCACTTCGGGCCAATCATACATCGGCAACGCCGCAACCAATTCACTCATGCCGATATCAAATCATCATGTCTGGAAAAAGGATCGCGAAAACGCGGCGTCCAATCAGAGTTGGCCGACACGGATTCCGGGTAGGCCGGAATTATTCCTTGGGCGGCTCGGCGGGAACCGGCGCACTGCCGAGCCCGCTGATGCTGCGCGCCCTGATGCGCGGCTTGAAGGCCCTGCCCGGCTCAGGCGCACGCCGCAGCACCGGGTGCACGATCGGCTCTTTCGCCTTGAACGCATAGGCTTTGACCAGCGCGAAATAATTCGGATAGGCATAGCCATTGTTCATCCGCAGCCATTCCTCACGGCGGTCGCGAAACAGCTTGGGCAGCTTGTACCAGGCCACGGTCGGGGTCTTGTGATGGACGAAATGCAGATTGTTGTTGAGGAACAGGAACGACAGCGGCGAGCGCTCGACGATCACCGTACGGCCTTCCGGATGTTCCGACCATTGATGCTCGGCGAACGTACGGATCGAGATCAGCGACTGGCCGAGCCAGACCGGCACCAGAATGTAAAGCCACAGCGGGATGCCGAAGCCGAACTGAACGATCGGCAGCACGACGGCCAGGCCGATCGCATGCAGCAGCCAGGCCTTGCGGATCGGCTTGTCGCCAGCGATCACCTGCTTGGCATCGTCGATGAAGAAGCCGACGCAGGACAGCCACGGGCCGAGCACGAAGCGGCCTGCCATGGTGTTGTTGATCTTGAGCAGGAATTTCATCGTCGGCGGCAGCTCGTCATGCTGCCAGAGCGCCTGATAATAGCTTTCCGGGTCATCGAGCGGGTCGGTCAGCCGCTCGTCGGCGTGGTGACGCAGATGAATGGTCTTGAAGCGGCGGAACGGCCAGACCAGACCGATCGGCAGAAACACGAAGGCTTCGTTGACCCGCGCGTTGCGCGTCGGATGCCCGTGCAGCACTTCGTGCATGATCGACGACTGCAATGCGGCGGTGAAGGCGAGGACGGCGAGCGCCAGGACGGGATAGGAAGGCCAGAGCAGGAAACCGGTGGCGAGCCATGTCGCGTAGCAGAAGAAGGCGAGTACCACGGTTGGCCACTCAATGGCCCGTACGCTGTGTCGCCTGATGCTCTTGCTCGTCATGCTATCGACCACTGCCCCTCAGTCGCCGGAATCCCAATTGATTCCTGACAGCATTGTGTCAGGAGAAATGATTCCACTCAACGAGACAAAGTGCACAAACTGTTGCGATTGCGCATTTTTGACCGCACATGTTATACATTGTAAACAGACTTAGGGATTCATTTACGCCTAACGCCACCCTCGGAGCGGTTCCGGCGCAAATTTTTCCTCAATCCAGGTGGAGCACGGACATGGACAAGCGCGACCTGTCGACGATCTTCCGCGAGCGACTGAAAATGCTCTTGACACGCTCCGACCTGAACCAGTCGGCCTTCGCAACCGCGGTCGGCATCGACCGCTCGGCGCTGTCGCAACTGCTGTCGGGCGCCTCGACGCGCCTGCCCCGCGCCGAAACACTGCTCAACATCGCCGCCGAGTTCAAGGTGTCGCTCGATTGGCTCCTCGGCCTCAGCCAGGACGAAGGTCTCACCGGCGAAATCCGCGAAAGCCTGGAGATCGAAGAGGCACCGGATGGTTTCGACCGCACGCTGTTGGCCAAATGGCATGCCGAGGCGGCAGGCACCAAGATCCGCTACGTGCCTGCCGGCATTCCCGATCTTCTGCGCACCGAAGCGCTGGTCGACTACGAAGCCGGCATCGCCAACAAGAGCCGCCTGGCGCAGGCCGGCGAAACGCAATACCGCATCGACTACAACAGGCGGCCTGAGACCGACATGGAAGTCTGCATGCCGCGCCACACGCTGGAGATATTTGCCCGCGGGCTGGGTGTCTGGGACCGTTTCCCCGAAGCCGACCGGCGCGCCCAGCTGCTGCACATGGCGACGCTGCTCGACGACCTCTACCCGACCTTCCGGCTATTTCTCTATGACGGGCGGATGCGCTATTCGATCCCCTACACCATCTTCGGACCCTATCGCGCCGCCATCTATGTCGGCGACATGTATCTGGTGCTCAACGCCACCCAGCCGATCCAGACGCTGATCCAGCACTTCGACAATCTGATCCGGGCCGCCGACATCAATGCGCACGAGGCGTCCGGCTTCGCGCACAGACTGGCCGGTATGTCATTCTCAACAGGCACTGCCTGATCTTCGGCAACAATGATCCTTTGGACGGAAACCGGCCTCCGCATTGGTGGCCGCGTTGCCGCCATTCCATTGACTACACATAAAGACTTCTTTATATCCTTATTCGACTTCGAAACATGAAAGCCAATCCGATGACGACCACCAACCCGATCGATGCTCTGCTGGCCGAAAAGGGCGTGCTGCTGGCCGATGGCGCCACCGGCACAAACCTGTTCGCCATGGGGCTGGAAGCCGGCGAGGCGCCAGAGCTGCTCAACGAGACGGCGCCCGACACCATCACCAGCCTGCATCAGAATTTCGTCGATGCCGGGGCCGACATCATCCTCACCAACTCGTTCGGCGGCACCCGTCACCGCTTGAAGCTGCATCATGCGCAGGACCGTGTGCATGCGCTGAACAAGCGCGCCGCCGAGCTCGCGCGCGCCGTCGCCGACAAGGCCGGCCGCAAGGTCATCGTCGCCGGTTCGGTCGGCCCGACCGGCGAATTGCTGGTGCCGCTCGGCGCCATGACCTATGACGAGGCGGTCGACGCCTTCGCCGAGCAGATCGAGGGTCTCAAGGAAGGCGGCGCCGAAGTCGCCTGGATCGAGACGATGTCTGCTCCCGACGAGATCCGCGCCGCCGCCGAGGCTGCCATCCGCGTCGGCCTGCCCTACACCTATACCGGTTCCTTCGACACCGCCGGCCGCACCATGATGGGCCTGCTACCCAGGGATATCCACGGCGTCACCGACGGGCTGTCGCAGGCGCCGCTTGGCGTTGGCGCCAATTGCGGCGTCGGCGCGTCTGACATCCTGGCCTCGCTGCTCGACATGACCGAGGCGAAGCCGGAGGCAACGGTGATCGTCAAGGGCAATTGCGGCATTCCCGAATTCCGCGGCACCGAAATCCATTATTCCGGCACACCCGAACTGATGGCCGACTATGTCAGGCTCGCCGTCGATGGCGGCGCCAAAATAATCGGCGGCTGCTGCGGCACCTCGTTCCAGCACCTTGCCGCCATGCGCAAGGCGCTCGACGCGCACACCAAGGCGGATCGTCCGACGGTTGCCGCGATCGTCGAGCGCATCGGCCCGATGCGCAACAAGGTGGCGACGGAAAATACCGCCGAGACCAGCGAAGCCCGCCGCGAGCGCCGCCGCAGCCGGGCCTGAGCTTATCGGTTTCGATTATTCGCTGTTGTCGGCGTAGCTCGACTGCGCCGACTTGAAGTCGACCACATTGTCGCTGTGCATCGTCATCAGCGCGCCGGATGAAACCGGATCGGTTATCTGCTCCAGCATGATGCGGAAGCGGTCATTGGTCAGCGCCGACATGGCGGTGTGGCGCGCCTGCGCGACATCGTCACTGATACGCCTGGATTCCGATGATGGGGCCGATGAAACCGCCGAAGCATCTCGTGCCGGCGGTGTCGAGTTGGCGATAGTCCTGATCTGCAATTTCGGCTCCCTCAAGCCCGGTACACCTGTCCTGCGTAACAAGCAGGGGTTGCGATCCGCTACCGGAAATGCCGCGCAATTTAACGACCTGGAGATTCTCCGAAAAAAGGCCGGCAAGGGAATGAACCCCCTCGCCGGCATGCCTCACCGCCCGCGGTCGGTTTCCCCTGTCAGAACGATCCCATCTGAAAGAAACCGGCCGTCATCACCACTACCGATTACCGCCCAGCGCCGAGGCAAGGCGCACAAGCGAGAGGAACTCGGACCTGTACCCAAACGGGTCGGCTCCTCGAGCGGCAGTGGCGATCTCCATGATCTTGTCGTAACCGAACTTCGCGGTCGCATCCTCGTCGCGCAGCTTCTGGCCGAAGGCGGCGACCGCGACGGAGAAGCGCTGGTCGGTGCTGGCCTGGTCGAAAGACGAGATCTCGTTGGCCGAGGTCACAGGCGTGGCGATCAGCTTCGAGACGTCTTCATTCGGCAGCTTGTAGCGGATCTTGACGAAGGCATATTCGTCCGCATTGGCAACGCCGCCATTGTCCACCGACGCCTGGCCATAACGCAGCGCGTCGATCTGTTCGCCGCCGCTGCCCTTTGGCGTGATTTCATAGATCGCGGTGACGGAATGGCCCGAGCCGACATCGCCGGCATCGACGCGGTCATTGTTGAAATCCTCGCGGTTCAAGGCGCGGGTCTCGTAGCCGATCAGGCGATATTCCGAGACCTTGTTCGGATTGAACTCGACCTGGATCTTGACGTCCTTGGCGATGGTGAACAGCGTCGACGATGCATCTTCGACCAGCACCTTCTCGGCTTCGGCCAGCGTGTCGATATAGGCGGCGGTGCCGTTGCCGTTCTGGGCGATGGTCTGCATCATCTGGTCGTTCAGATTGCCGCGGCCGAAGCCGAACACCGACAGGAAGACACCGGTCTTGCGCTCTTTTTCGATCAGCCGCTTCAGATCGTCGTCGTCGCTCTGGCCGACATTGAAGTCGCCGTCGGTGGCGAGCATCACCCGGTTGACGCCGTCCTTGACGAAGGATTTCTGCGCCAGCCTGTAGGCTTCCTTGATGCCCGCCTCGCCGGCCGTGCTGCCGCCGGGCGTCAGATTGTCGATGGCACTGAGGATCTTGTCCTTTTGGGACGCCTTGGTCGGCTCCAGGACCGTGCCGGCGTCACCCGCATAGGTTACGATCGAGATCGTGTCGTCGGCCTTCAGCTTGCTGACCAGCAGCCGAAAAGCCGATTTGAGCAGCGGCAGCTTGTCCGGCTCGTCCATCGAGCCCGAGACATCGATCAGGAAGACCAGATTGGCCTTCGGCTGCTCGGTCGGCTTGACGTCAAAACCCTTGATGGCGACATGCATCAGCCTGGTATGCGTGTTCCACGGCGTCGGCATGACGCTGACGGTCGAGTTGAATGGTGTCGAGGCCGACTCCGGACCCTTCCAGTCATAGGGGAAGTAGTTGATCATCTCCTCGACGCGAACAGTATCGACCTGCGGCAGGGTGCCCTGCTTCAGCGAGCTGCGCACGAAGGAATAGGAGGCTGTGTCGACGTCGATCGAGAAGGTCGAGACCGGATCCTCGAGTGCCGCATGCACCGGATTGGTCTTGAAATCCTCGATGCGGTCGCGGTTTTCCGGTTGCGGCTGCATCTGGTCGGCCGGCAAGGTCGACGGCTGCTGCGGCGCCATCAGCTTGGACTCGGCCGGCATGCGGGCCCGCGACGTACTGGGCGCACTTACGGCGCCATCCAATGCGAATTCGCCTGTCGGTGCCGGTGGCGCAGGCTCGGCCAGCACACCGCGCTCCAGTGCATTCTGTTGTGCCGCGCCGGAAGCAACGGTCGATTCGGATTTCTGCGGCGAGGCCGGCGCCACAAGCGCATCGGTCGCGTCGCGGCTTTCCACATCGGCGTCGGCTTTCTTGTCCGTCTCCAGCCCGGTCGGAGCCGGCTTCGGCTCGGCGGTCGTCGGCTTCACGGTCGCCGGCTTGTCGGCCAGCGTCTCGGTGATTTTCTCGTCGCCGCCGAATTTCGGCGGCTGTTCCCTCAGCATATGGAAGGTGGCGTATCCGGCGATCGGCAGGGCGACGAGCCCGGCAAGAACCGGCGTGGCAATGAGTTTCTTTTGCATGATCTCGCTCCAGAGCTTTTGTGCTCGCTCTGTGAGACGAAGCCCGCCAACCGATCCTTGGGTAACGGCAGAAATATTTTCCTGATCGTATGCGCGCAGGGCGGCTTCGAAAGCACGTGCCTTGGCATCCTTGGCGGGCGCCGGCGCTGCTATATCGCGCAGTCTGTTGAGTTCGTTGTCGTCAACCATGGTCACACTTCCCCGGCCGCGCGCATCAGCGTCTTCAGCCGTTTCTTCGCTTCATGGATGTGCCAGGAAACCGTCGTCTCCGAGATTGTCATCGCCTCGGCCGCGGCCGCATGGCTCAACCCTTCGCCATAGACCAGCAAAACTGCGTCGCGCTGCTTGTCCGGCAATCGCCGGACGGCCGCCCATAACGCTTCGGCAGGGTCTTCCGGTTCGACCGACGCCTCGCTCGAGATCAGTGCATGGACGCCATAGGCCTCGGTCTTGACGGTCTCGCGGGCGGACTTTCGCATCACGTCGCGCGCGGCGTTCATCGTCACGGAATAGAGCCATGTGGTGAAGGCGCCGCCGCCGCGATAGTCGCGGATCGCTTTGCCCAGCCTGACGCAGACTTCCTGGGCGATGTCTTCGGCATCGGCCTTCCTGCCGCACCAGCGATAGGCGGCGCGATAGACGAAGTCATAGTGCCTTTCCAGCAATGTGCTGAAGGCCCTCCTGTCTCCGCCCTTCGCCCGCCCGATCAGTTCGGCGTCGGAGGCTTCGCTCTCATCCAGCATCATCGCCATCATTTGCCTGTTGGACGAAGGCTAATGGCTAATCCTTGGGGCAATGGAAAGATTTTTTTGGAAACCGCCGGATCGGGACCGCCAACACCCCCGCTTGACATATCCATATCTCGACAGTTATACGTAAATCAATAGCCACAAGGTTATCGATCCCGGATGACGAACGCTCACGATGTCCTCTTCAGAACGCTCTCCGATCCGACGCGTCGCGCGATCTTCGAGCGCCTGTGCCGGCAAGGCGAGCAGACGGTCGGCGCCCTGACGGCTCAGTCGGGGGTCTCTCAACCTGCAGTGTCGAAGCATCTCGGCGTGCTCAAGCAGGCCGGGCTGGTGCGCGATCGCCATCAAGGACGGCAGACCCATTACAGCGCCCAACTGGCAGCACTTTCCCCACTGACCGACTGGACGAACCAGATGAACGCGTTCTGGCAGAGCCGGTTCGACGATCTCGAAAATTTGCTCAAAAGAATGGACCAATGACCAACATTGCGACCGAAACGCGCTCTGTCATCGTCGAACGTGAGATCCCCTATCCGCCGGAAAAAATCTGGCGCGCGCTGACCCAACCGCATCTGATCGAGGAATGGCTGATGAAGAACGACTTCAAGCCAGTCGTGGACCACCGTTTCAAGCTGCGGAAGGAACCGCAACCTGACGTAAGCATCGTTGTGGACTGTCAGGTAACAGCCGTCGAGTTGAACAAGACACTGTCCTACACCTGGCAGGCCTATGGCCTTGAGAGTGTCGTCACCTGGACCCTCGTGCCGACCAGCACAGGCACCCGGTTGCGTATGGAACAGTCCGGCTTCCGGCCGGATCAGGAGCAGGCGTATCGGGGCGCGACGAGCGGGTGGCGGCAGTACTTTGCAAATCTGAGTCAGGTCCTGGCGAGGATAGATTGAAACTCGCAGGTGCGGATCGGTGGTCCGCACCGGCTATTTTGACAGGAGGAACTATTGGACTGGAACAAGTGGGTTCGGCAAATGCATCGCTGGCTGTCGATCATCTTTGCGCTGACCGTCATCGCCAACTTCGCCACCATGGCATTCAGGCAGCCTCCCGCCTGGGTGGTCTACTCGCCGCTCCTGCCGCTCCTCCTGCTGTTGCTCAGCGGCCTGTACATGTTCGTGCTGCCCTATGCCGCCAAGGGACGCGGCGTGCAGCGTGCCGGCGGGTAGGAGTGGGGCAGAGTGGCCAGGACGCAGGGACAATCGACCGAAGCCAAGGCTGCGCCAGTGCTGCTCTCCGGCGGCAACCCGCAAATCGCCAAGGGCGACGGCGACGCCCCGGTGCAGGCCTATATCGCTGCGATGCCGGACTGGAAGCGCGGCCTGGGCGAGCGCCTCGACGCGCTCATCGTGGGCAACGTGCCTGACGTCCGCAAGGCCGTGCGATGGAACTCACCCTTCTACGGCATCGAAGGCCAGGGCTGGTTCGCGAGTTTCCATGTATTCACCCACTATGTGAAGATGACCTTTTTCAGTGGCATCTCATTGCAACCGATCCCACCAGGCGGCACGGCCAAGAGCAAGGATGTGCGCTGGATCGACATCCGCGAAGACCGGTTCGACGAGGCGCAAATGGCGGAATGGATCAAGCAGGCCGCCGCCCTGCCCGGCTGGACCCCGTAGCGGCCACAGACGCAAGAATACGACAGAGGAGAAAGAGCGATGAAGATCAAGCTGACCAGCGTGTATGTGGACAACCAGGAAAACGCATTGCGCTTCTACACCGACGTGCTGGGCTTCACCAAGAAGGCCGATTTCAGCAACGGGCCCTATCGCTGGCTGACAGTGACCTCGGCTGAAGAGCCTGATGGAACCGAACTGCAGCTCGCGCTCAACGACAACCCGGCCGCCAAAGCCTATCAGGAAGCCATCTTCCAGCAGGGTCAGCCTGCGGTCATGTTTTTCACCGACGACGTCAAGGGCGACTACGAGCGCATCAAGGCGAAGGGTGGCGCGTTCACCATGCCGCCGACCGAGGTGACCGGTTCAACCATCGCCCAGCTGAACGACAGCTGCGGCAACCTCGTTCAGATTACCCAACTGGCGCGCTGGTGACAGGCAGCGGTTGAACGCGTGGACGCACAGGAGACACCAAATGACCCCCTCGCAACAGATCGACCAGCTGATCGCCGGTCTCTCGGACTGGCGCGGCGAGACGCTCGCCGACATCCGCAAGACCATCCTTGCAGCCGACCCGGACATCATCGAGGAGTGGAAGTGGATGGGCAGCCCGGTATGGTGCCTCGACGGCAACATCGTGGTCGGCAACGCCCACAAGGACAAGGTGAAGCTGACCTTTTCCCATGGCGCCAGCCTGCCGGATCCCGACAGGCTGTTCAACAATGGTTTTGGCGGCAAGGTGTGGCGGGCTATCGATGTGTTCAAGGGCGACACGCTCAATGAGAGCGCTTTGAAAGAGCTCGTCCGTGCCGCCATCGATTACAACAAGGCCAAAAAGAAGAAAAAGGCGCCGGCAGCTACTGGGGCGAAGCCACGGAAGTAAGTCTATGCTGCCTGGCCTGCCACCCAGCCCGACGACCATGCCCACTGGAAATTATAACCGCCCAGCCAACCCGTGACATCGACGACTTCGCCGATGAAAAACAGGCCCGGCACGGATTTCGCCTGCATCGTCTTCTGGTCCAGCCCGTTGGTGTCGACCCCGCCCAGTGTCACTTCGGCGGTGCGGTAGCCCTCAGAACCGGCAGGCTTGATGCGCCAGTCATTGACTGCGGCAGCTATGGTTTTGATCTGGGCGTCCGCAAGATCGGCGAGGTTGCCGTCGATGCCGGTTCGTTCGGCGATCGACTGCGCCAGCCGCTTCGGCAGGTGATTTGCCAGCACGGTCTGCACCGCCTGCCGCCCATTACCGCGCTTGGCACTACGAATGAGGTCCGCCACATCAACTCCCGGCAGCATGGCGATGCGGATTTCGTCGCCCTCGCGCCAATAGGACGAGATTTGCAGGATGGATGGTCCGCTGACGCCGCGATGCGTGAACAGCATCGCTTCGGAGAACTGCGTCTTGCCGCAGGCGACTTCCGCGTCGACGGCGTTGCCGGCCAGCGGCGCGAGCCCTTCGAGCGTGTTTGCGTCAAAGGTCAGCGGCACCAGCGCCGGCCGCGTTTCGACGATGGCAAGCCCAAACCGTTCGGCAAGCTCGTAGCCGAAACCGGTCGCCCCCATCTTGGGGATCGACTTGCCGCCGCAGGCCACGACCAGAGACTGGCAGCTAATCGTGCCCGTGGAGAGAGTGAGCACAAACCCCTCCACGATTTTGCGGACATCCTCAACGCTGGTCGACAGCACCAGTTCGGCGCCCTTGTCCTGCATTTCCGAGACCAGCATGTCGATGATCTGGCGTGCGGAGCCGTCGCAGAACAACTGCCCAAGCGTCTTTTCGTGATAGGCGATGCGGTGGCGTTCGACGAGGGCGATGAAATCGCGTTGCGTATAGCGGCTGAGCGCCGAAATGCAGAAATGCGGATTGCCCGACAGAAAATTCTTCGGGCTGGCATGGATGTTGGTGAAATTGCACCGGCCCCCGCCGGAGATGCGGATCTTCTCGCCAGGCGCCGCCGCATGATCGAGGATCAGCACAGAACGGCCGCGCTTGGCCGCCTCCACGGCGCACATCATTCCGGCGGCACCCGCGCCGATGATCACGACATCATAGGATTGCATCAGGCTGTTCGTTCCCGCTCGGCCCACTCATCCGGCGCAGCGCATTTGTGCTGCCTGATACCGCGAACGGGGCGGACAGCCAACAGGCAAGAACAGCCAGGCAAAGGCTCAGATCAGCGTCTCTGCGAACAACGTCGTCAAGCGCTTCCAGTGGCGTTCGGCGCCCGCGGCATTGAAAACGCTGTGATCGGGCACGCACCAGCCATGCGCCATGCCGGCATAGTTCTCGATGACATGATCTACTTCCGCAACCCTGAGCGCCTCGGCCAGCCGCGCCGACTGTTCCGGCGGGAAACTCCTGTCGACGCCGGATGTGCCGACATAGACACGCGCCTTGATCGAGGCTGCCTTGCGATGCGGGCTGTCGGCGGCGTCGCCGGCCAGATTGCCGCCATGGAAGCTTGCGGCCGCTTTTATCCGTTTGGGATAGGTTGCAGCCGCATTCAATGATCGACCGCCGCCCATGCAATAGCCGATGGTGCCGATCGGCCCGGTAATGCCCTCGGCAGCAAGCGCATCGAGGAACGCACCGCTGTCGCTGATGGTCATGTCCTGCGTCGTGCCGGTGACCAGCGCCATCAGCGGGATTTTGGTCTTTTCCTCGGCGAAGGCGGTCTTGGCGTCGAACGGCCCGTAGGGTGCATTGCGGTAGAACAGGTCGGGCACCAGCACCGCATAGCCTTCATTCGCCAGTCGCTCGGCCATACTGTCGAGCGCCGGCCGCGGACCAAAGGCGTCCTGATAGAGAATGACGCCGGCCTTGGCAGGAGATGCGTTTGCCGAGCGGAAAAGCCCGGCATTGGCAACACCATCCCTGGTCTTGATCTGAAGGTCGTGTTTCGTCATCGCTCGCTCCGTTCGACAGATGCGCGATACATATCCGCGCAAGCCTATACGGCAAGGCGCTCCCTGAGCATGGCAGTCAAAATTTCGTGCGGGATTGCGTGACGCTATTGCTAGCCTTCTCGCACCGTCCGCGCACCGACATGCAGCGCGCGGCCGGCACCGAGCCCCATAATGGCTACGCCAAGCCCGAGCGCGACGAACAGGAACGCCGTTCCCGAAAAACTGCCGGTCCAGTCGCGGATCAGGCCCACCAGCAGCGGGCCGAATGCCGCCAGCACATAGCCGACGCCTTGCGCCATGCCTGAAAGATGCGCGGCGACATGCGAATCCGGCGAACGCAGCACGATCAGGCTCATGGCAGCCGCGATCAGGCCGCCCTGCCCGATGCCTTGCAGGATCGCCCAGAACAGCACGGTCGAGGTCGGTGCGAACAGAATGCCGAGCAGCGCGATCACCGCCGTGGCAACGAGCGCCACATTGATGCCGCGCTGGTCTTTCAGCCGCATCGCGAAGGACGGCACGGCGAGGCAGGTGATGACCTGCGCCATGACAGAGACCGAAACCATGGCGCCGGCGGTGGCCGCATCGAAGCCACGCTCGCGCAAGATCGGCGCCAGCCAACCGAAGATGCAATAGGCAAGTGCCGACTGCAGGCCCATGAACAGCGTCACCTGCCAAGCCAGGCGATCGCGCCAGAGACCAACGACGCGAAAGCCCCGATGACTGACCTGCCGACGGCTGCCCAGCGCCTGCGGAATCCAGATCAAAAGCACGACCAGTGTAGGCACCGCCCAGGCAGCAAGTGCCCCGGACCATGAACCGGTGACAAAATGCTCGATCGGCAGTGTGAAGCCGGCGGCGGCCGCCGAGCCGGCACAGAGCGCCATGGTGTAGAGCCCGGTCATGACGGCGGCCCTGTCGGCGAAATCGCGCTTCACCAGGCCTGGCAGCAGCACATTGCCGATGGCAATGGCGCCGCCGGCCAGGAAGGTGGCGACAAACAGCAGGGGAACCGTACCGAACCAGCGCAGGCCGGTTCCCAGCACCAGCAAGGCGAGCGCCCCGAGCAAGGTGCGCTCGGCTCCATAGCGCTGCGCAAGCCTTGGCGCGAAGGGCGCGAACAGGCCGAGGCACAGGACGGGCAGCGTCGTCAGCAGGCTGGCGCCCGTCGTCGACAGCCCGGTTGCCTGCATCACCTCGGGCAACAGCACCGACAGGCTCGAAAACAGCGGCCTCAAGCTGAAGGCGATCAGCACAAGGCTCGCGCCAAGCACGATGCGCGCCGCACGGCTGCGCAGTTCAGGCGGCTGCGGCACGGGCAGGCTGTCGGCCTCGGCATCGATGAGTTCCAGACCCTCGATGGCGGCGGATTGCGCCGTCGGGTCAGGCTGACGAAAACTCTGGTTCATTGCGAAAGCAGTCTTTCAAGTTGGGCAAGCACCGGCGCCATGAAGGCGCGAACGGCGGCAACGGCGCGCTCGGGATTGCTCGCGGCAATGGCGTCGACGATAGCCGCATGCGCCTGGTGGTCCGGTTCGGGCAGATCGCCGTCGATGGTGGCATGGATGGTCTCGGTGATGGCGGCGGTGAAGAAGTCGTAGAGCTCCATCATCGCTTTGTTGCCGGACGCCGCGACAACCGATTTGTGGAAAGCGAGATCGCGCCGGATGAAGGCATCGCTTCCGCCGCCCGCGACGGTGCCGCGTTCGGCAAGCAGTTGCCGCATCGTCTCAAGATCGGCTGGCGTGTGGCGCATGGCGGCGAGCCGTGCCGCCTCCAGGTCGAGCGCCGCCCGCGCCTCCCACTGATCGCGCAGGCCGGTGCGCTTGACCCGGTCGAGCGCGGCAGAGGCATCGACGGTAGAGCGCACATATGTGCCCGAGCCCTGGCGCGTATCCAGCAATCCTTGCGAGACCAGCACCCGCACCGCCTCGCGCACCGTGCCGCGGCTGACCGACAGAAGGTCGGTCAGGGCTGCCTCATTGGGAATGCGCTCGCCGACGCCCCAGCGGCCGCTGACGATCTCCGCACGCAGGCTGCTGGTGGCGCTGTCGGTGAGATTGGTTCTGGTGGCGGGTTGCATAGGCCTATTCATAAGTCATCAGATGACTTGATGAATAGGCCTGCTTCTAGCTGCCGTCAAGATGCTCATCGAAGCCAACGAGCACCATGCAATGGGAACGGATCAGCTGGTGGCCCGTGCGAAGCTCGCCATGTGAAAGGCCTGGACCTCCGGCGGATAGCGGTACCCCGCGCCATAGGGGCACGCATTGCGATCGAGGCAACCGCCGCTGCGGCAGGGTTCGCCATGCGCTCCCCCCACATGCGCCAGGCAGGATTGATAAGCGAATCCTTGCGCGGAATAGGCGTCGACCGGGCAGGATTTCAGGCAGGGTTTCTCGACGCAGCTATCGCAAAGGTGGGGCGCTGCCTCGGCAACTTGAACTGGAATTTCGTCCTCGAACAGCAGCGCACCGCGGTAGGCATGCCATAGCCCGTAGCGCGGATGCATGAGGATGCCGAGCGGCGACGGTTTCAGCCCCTCCGCCCGCATCGCCCATTGCTGGAACGGCAGATAGGGCTTGTCCGACGGAGAAATCGCCCGTGCGCCAAAATCCTGCGCCACGGCGCCGATCACTTCGCGCGACCATGTGTCGAGCGGATTGGCGATTGCCTGTGGCTGTTGCTCCCACCAACGCAGGAAATGCGGCCAGGGTGCCGCGCCCGCCTGCCCCACCAGCAGGACGGCCGCTGCCGGCGCACCCGATGATCCCGTTGGCGGCGCATCGCTTAGCGTAAAATTGAAGCCGCCGCGAAGAACAAGACCGTTGGCGAGAAGCGCCGCAGCAATGCGGTCAACGCTGCCGGCGGGCGTAATCATCCCTTCTTGTCCGGATCGGAGAACGCGCTCCGCCAGACTTCCTTGTGGATGATGTTGGCGACTTTAGCCCCGCCTGACTCGGGCTCCTTTCAAGTGAAGGCGTCGGGCATCGACCCCTTCTTCTTGGCGATGAAGTCCTTCAACGCTTCGTCGATGCTCGGATCGAGATGCGGCGCCTCATAGCTTTCCAGCCAGCGGCGGGCGAGTTCGTTGGCGCGCTGCGGCGCTGTCTTCTCGCCTTCGGCCAGCCACTGCTCGTAGGAATTGTTGTCGGCGATGTTGGAGCGGTAGAAGGCGGTCTGGAAATTGGCCTGGGTGTGGTCGCAGCCGAGATAATGGCTGCCCGGCCCGACCTGGCGGATGGCGTCCATCGCCTGGCCGTTTTCCGACAGGTCGACGCCTTCGGAGAATTTCTGCGTCATGCCGAGCTGGTCGATGTCCATCATGAACTTTTCGTAGCAGGAGGCCAGCCCGCCCTCGAGCCAGCCGGCCGAGTGCAGCACGAAATTGGTGCCGGCCAGGATGGTCGAGTTCAGCGTGTTGGCGCTTTCATAAGCCGCTTGTGCATCCGGAACCTTGGACGCGCAGAGCGAGCCGCCGGTGCGGAACGGCAGGCCGAGACGGCGCGCCAGTTGTGCGGCGCCATAAGACACCAGCGACGGCTCCGGCGTGCCGAAGGTCGGCGCCCCCGACTGCATCGAAATCGACGAGGCGAAGGTACCGAACAGCACCGGCGCGCCGGGACGGATGAGCTGCGTGAACGACGCGCCGGCCAGCACTTCGGCCAGAACCTGCGTCAGCGTGCCGGCAACCGTCACCGGGCTCATCGCGCCGGCGAGGATGAACGGCGTGACGATGCAGGCCTGGTTGTGGCGCGCATAGACCTTCAGCGCACCGAGCATGGTCTCGTCGAACACCATCGGCGAGTTGGCGTTGATCAGGCTGGTCAGCACCGTGTTGTTCTCGACGAAATCGTCGCCGAACACGATCTTGGCCATGGCGACGGTGTCCTCGGCGCGTTCCGGCGCGGTCACCGAGCCCATAAACGGCTTATCGGAATATTTGATGTGGCTGTAGATCATGTCGAGGTGGCGCTTGTTGACCGGCACATCGACCGGCTCGCATACCGTGCCGCCCGAATGGTGGATCGACGGCGCCATATAGGCGAGCTTAACGAAATTCTGGAAATCCTCGATCGTCGCGTAGCGCCTGACACCGTCGAGGTCACGCACGAAGGGCGGGCCATAGACCGGCGCGAACACGGTGGCATTGCCACCGATCTGCACCGAACGCTCGGAATTGCGGGCGTGCTGGGTGTAGACGGACGGTGCGGTCTTGAGCAGCGAACGGCACAGCCCCTTCGGGAAATGCACGCGCTCGCCCTTGACGTCGGCGCCGGCCTCTTTCCACAGTTGCAGCGCTTCTGCATCGTCGCGAAAGATGATGCCGATCTCCTCGAGAACCGTGTCGGTGTTCTTCTCGATCAGCGCCAGGCCTTCCTCGTCCAGCACCTCGTAAACGTTGATCTTGCGCTTGATGTAGGTGAGCTGCGTGCCCGGGCCTCCGCCCGAACGCGCGGCCCGCCGGGCAGCAGCCCCGCCGCTGGCGCCGCGCCCACGTCGCGCGTTTGACGCTTCCTGATCGACTGCCGCGTGTTCGCTCATGGTGTTCTTCCCTGAATCTGTTCTTGTCTGGAATCCATAGCGGCTGCCTCTCGCCGCTTCTTGCCAGATCGTAGCCATGCACCCTATTCGAAACGGCCCGCCAGCGCCAACGCCTGTCGCAAAATCGACAAGAATTCCAAGAGAGTTACGGTCGCTTTCCTTTTGCGGGAAGTCGCAAATCAGCTATGGATACATGCCCTCAGCGGGTTAGGTATGAACGCGAAGATATGTGCCTTGCGACATGGTCGCGATGCCGGCAGGAGCTCGATACAAATGTCCGACGACGAGATCATCCTTTCCGAACTTTCCGACGACGAGTTGGTGCAGCAGATGCACGACGATCTCTATGACGGGCTGAAGGAAGAGATCGAAGAAGGCACCAACATCCTGCTCGAGCGCGGCTGGGCGCCTTACAAGGTGCTGACCGAGGCGCTGGTCGAAGGCATGCGCATCGTCGGCGAGGATTTTCGCGACGGCATCCTGTTCGTGCCGGAAGTGCTGCTTTCCGCCAATGCGATGAAGGCGGGCATGTTCATCCTGCGCCCGCTGCTCGCCGCCACCGGCGCGCCCAAGCAAGGCAAGATGGTCATCGGCACCGTCAAGGGCGACATCCACGATATCGGCAAGAACCTTGTCGGCATGATGATGGAGGGCGCTGGCTTCGACGTCATCGATCTCGGCATCAACAATGCGGTCGAGAAATATCTCGATGCGATCGAACAGCACCAGCCCGACATCATCGGCATGTCGGCCCTGCTGACCACGACCATGCCCTACATGAAGGTCGTCATCGATACGATGAAGGAAAAAGGCATCCGCGACGATTATGTCGTGCTGGTCGGCGGCGCACCGCTGAACGAGGAATTCGGCAAGGCCGTCGGCGCCGATGCCTATTGCCGCGACGCGGCGGTGGCGGTCGAGACCGCCAAGGACTTCATGAAGCGCAAGCACAATGTGCGCGCTTCGGCCTGATTGGCCAATTCGGCCTGGACGACAGGAGAAGCCGCGCCCTTGCAGCGCGGCTTTTTTGTTACCAGATGATGAGGTGGCCGCGTGCGGATCAGGGCTTGGTGACGGTGTCCTCGACCGCCTTGGCCGTCGATTTCACATCCCTGCCGACGCCACGGACGGTGTTCGCGCAGGCCGCAAGGGCCAAGGCGCAGGCCAGGATGGCAATCGGCGTGATGCGCAGCAGTTTCATGGACGGTGTCTCCCTCAACAGATAAATTAGCGCCACAACAACGAAGGCCGCTCGACTGGTTCCATGGCCAAGACGCAAAAAACGAAACCGAATCAAGACGACAGGCTGCTCGTCATCGCCTGCGGGATGATTGCGCGCGAAGTTCTGGCCGTCAAGGAACAGCTCGGGCTGGATCACCTCGACCTGACCTGCCTGCCGGCGGAATTCCATTTCTACCCGGACCGCATCGCACCGGCCATGGACAAGGCGATCGAAAAAGCCAAGACGGAAGGCTACAGCAACATCTTCGTCGGCTATGCCGATTGCGGCACCGGCGGCCTGCTCGACCGCATCTGCGAGAAGCATGGCGTCGAGCGCATGGCCGGCCCGCATTGCTTCGCCTTCTACCAGGGCATGGAGGCCTATGCGAAAGTCGCAGACGACGACATGATGTCGTTCTACATGACCGACTTCCTCTGCCGGCAGTTCGACGCTTTCTTCATGAAACCGCTCGGCCTCGACAAGCACCCGGAGTTGATCAAGGACTATTTCGGCAATTACGAGAAGCTGATCTACCTCGCCCAGACCAACGATCCGGAACTCGACAAGGTCGCCGAAAAAGCCGCCAGAATGCTCGGTCTCGTCTATGAACGCCGCGCCACCGGTTATGGCGACCTGACGGCCGGGATGGCGCAGGCGGCTGCAGGCGCCTGAAGCAATTCTTGCCCCGCGATGACTCAAGGCTAGATGACAGGCCGCCGTGGACGGGTAAGGTGTGCGCCACAAGCAAACAGACTGCCAGCCATGGAAACGCACTGATGACCCCTCGCCTCTTGATAGCTGCACTCGGCCTCCTCTGTTTGGCCCTGCCCGCCCATGCCGACGGCGAGATACAGAAACTCATCACCCCGGCCGACAAGACGCGGCTCGACAAATATGGCGAGACCCGCAAGGCAGCCCTTGCCGAGGCGAAGACAGGCAACCCGGCCGAGGTCAAGCAACTCGATGCCCTGTTGGCAAAGCCGCTGGTGGCCTTTTCCGACAAGGACCTGACCGGCAACTGGCAGTGCCGCACCATCAAGGCCGGCGGACCTTTGCCGCTCGTCATCTATGGCTGGTTCAAGTGCAAGGTGACCGATGACGGTTCCGGCTGGCGGCTGGAGAAGATCAGCGGCTCGCAGCGCACCAGGGGCCGTTTCTTCGACGATGGCGAGAAACGCGCGATCTATCTCGGCTCCTTCTATGTCAACAGCGATCCGGCAAAGCCCTATGGCAGCGGTCCGCAAACCGACCAGGTCGGCTACGCCTTCCGCAACAGCGCCAAGGAATGGCGCATCGAATTTCCGGCGCCCTACTATGAATCGAAGCTCGATATCATCGAATTCAAGCGCTGACCGTGTATCGAACAGCTGATCACCAAGGATTAACCCGGACACCCTAGCATCCCGTCTATTGTCGAGAACGGTTGCTTGGAGGGGGCAAGATCCTTGGCAGCATCAGAATCCAATACGCGTCCGATCGTGGTCGTCACCGGAGGCGGCCAGCATGTCTGGGCTATGATCAATGCGATCGCCGACCGCGTAGGTCCTGTCAGCGTCGTCCTCGAAACGCCTGAATCCAAAAAGCAATTGCTGCGTGGCCGGGCTCGCCGCCAAGGCTGGATTTCCGCCATCGGCCAGCTTGGTACGATGATACTGAGTAGGTTGGGCAAGCGATTCCTGGCCGGCCATAGCGCGCGACTGATTGCCGAGGAGAAGCTGGAGGTTGAGCCGCGACCAGGCCAGGAGATCATCCAGGTAGCCTCGGCCAATGGGCTTGAGTGCCTGCAGGCGATCCAGAAGATCCGGCCAGGCGTTGTGCTGCTCAACGGTTGCCGACTAATCTCGGCTGAGATGCTGAGCAAAATGCCCTGCCCGGTGCTCAACTACCATGCGGGCATCACGCCGAAATATCGCGGCATGAATGGCGGCTATTGGGCTCTGGTATCAGGCGATGCGGAGAATTTCGGCACGACTGTCCACCTCGTCGACGCTGGCGTCGACACTGGTGGCGTGCTGAAGCAGGCGCGCGGCAGATCGAAAAAAGGCGACACCATCTCAAGTCACGCGCTACGCCAGACGGCGTTCTCGCGCGACATCTGCGTCGAGGCTGTCAGCGATGCACTGGCTGGAAAACTCACGACGATCGATCCCGGCCTGCCTTCGAAACTCTGGTATCATCCGACGATCTGGTTCTACGTCTGGACGGGCCTCAGAACTGGCATCTGGTAGCACGTTTTTCGTCCTGGACGGCATACTGCGCGCCAGCGTTTCCGACGCGCTGGACCGGGCGCCGGCACACGCCGCAAACGAATAAACCCACCTTTCATTTTACGACATCGATATGCGTCGCTTTTGAATGCGCGCGCGTCGTCCCATAACAAGCGGCACCACTGCGCTTGCGGCAATGCTCGATAGTTCGAGGAGTGAGAATTCATGGCCGATCTGATCGTCGTCTACTGGCGCGACATCCCTGCCCAGGTGATCGTCAAGAAGGGCCGGCAGAACGCCAAGCGCGAACTGCCGCTGCGCTTTACCGAGGCGATCGACATGTGCGCCATGCGCACCGGCGCCGGCGGTACAGACGACTATCTGGCCGAATGGCGCAAAGCCGATCCCATTCCGGTCGGCGACGACCTCGAAGCCGAAGTCGAGAAGGCATTCAACGACATCGACACGAGATATGACCGCGAGCGGCTGGTCGCTCTGGTCAAGGCGGGCGGCAAAGAAAATGTCTGAAACCATTCCTGCCAAGGAGAGGCCGGCTGTTACCCAGGCCACTCTGGTCAAGAAGGCAGCGCCGAAATCCGACTACAAGCCGGCCGACGTATCGCCGCAGCGGCGCGTGCAGCGTTCCTTCGCGGTCAGATTATGGTCGGTGCGGCACTCGCGATTACTCGAATGGTTCTACGCCAAATTCGCCGACATGTTCCTGCTCCTCCATCCCTTATGGAAAGGCATAGGCTATGGCCGTGTCGAAGGGCCGATCAAATTTGTCGAGAAGCGCGTCAAGGGCTTCATGTTCGACTGCCGCATGTGCGGCCAGTGCATCTTGTCCTCGACAGGCATGTCTTGCCCGATGAACTGCCCCAAGCAATTGCGCAACGGCCCTTGCGGCGGTGTCCGCGCCAACGGCAATTGCGAGGTCGAGCCCGATATGCCCTGCGTCTGGGTCAAGGCCTGGGAAGGCTCGCAGAACATGGTGCACAGCGACAGGATCCTGACCGTGCAGAAGCCGGTCGACCAGTCGCTGCGTGAAACCTCGGCCTGGCTGCGGGTGACCGCTCAGGCGGCCACCGCGCGCGAAGCCGCCGCTGCCGCCAAGAATGAGGCGGCCAGCACCGGGGCGTCGGCATGATCGGCCGCCAGCGCGACGAAAACCCGGCCGGCATCCACCTGCCGCTCGAACCCCTGCCCGGCCACACTTCGCGCGGTCGGCTGGAGCGCGTACTGCGGCGCGGCGAGTTCGCTGTGACGACGGAGCTCAACCCGCCCGACAGCGCCGATCCGGAAGACGTCTACAACAGGGCGAAAATCTTCGACGGCTGGGTCGACGCCATCAACGCCGTCGATGCATCGGGCGCCAACTGCCACATGTCCTCGGTCGGCATCTGCGCACTTTTGACCCGCATGGGCTATGCGCCGATCATGCAGATCGCCTGCCGCGACAAGAACCGCATCGCCATCCAGGGCGACGTACTGGGCGGGGCTGCGATGGGCGTCGCCAACATGCTGTGCCTGACAGGTGACGGCGTGCAGGCCGGAGACCAGCCCGGCGCCAAGCCGGTGTTCGATCTCGACTGCATGTCGCTCCTGGAAACCTGCCGCATCATGCGCGACAACGGCAAGTTCCTGTCCGGCCGCAAGCTGACGACGCCGCCGCAGCTTTTCCTGGGTGCTGCGATCAATCCGTTCGCGCCGCCGATCGACTTCCGCCCGCACCGGCTGGGCAAGAAGATCGCCGCCGGCGCGCAATTCGTACAGAGCCAGTATTGCTTCGACGTGCCCATGTTCCGCACCTACATGCAAAAGGTGCGCGACCTCGGCTATACCGAAAAATGCTTCATCCTGGTTGGCGTCGGGCCGCTCGCCTCGGCCAAGACGGCCAAGTGGATCCGCTCGAACGTGCCGGGCATCCATATTCCCGATTCTGTCATCAAGCGACTGGAAGGCGCCCAGGACCAGAAGAAGGAGGGCAAGCAGCTCTGCATCGACATCATCAACGAGGTGAAGGAAATATCAGGTGTTTCCGGCGTTCACGTGATGGCCTACCGACAGGAAGAATATGTTGCCGAGATCGTCGATGAATCGGGCGTGCTGAAGGGCCGCCAGCCATGGAAACGTGAGATCCGCCGCGACGATCAGCTTGTCGCCGACCGGCTCGACAGCATCTTGCACGACGACATTACCGAAACGCAGGTGGACATGGTGAAGACCGCGCACTGACGGCGCGGACGGTCACCCATTCGCTTGAACGAAACCAGACAACGATATAAAGAAATCTTTATATCACGGCGGAGAGAATTTATGACCCGTACCATCGTCGCTTCGGCGACACGAGAAATCATCATCGGCTTCGACCAGCCGTTCTGCGTGATCGGCGAACGCATCAACCCGACCGGCCGCAAGAAGCTGGCCGCCGAGATGATCGCGGGCAATTTCGAGACCGTCATCAGGGACGCATTGGAGCAGGCAGCCTGTGGCGCCACCATGCTCGACGTCAACGCCGGCGTCACCTCGGTCAATCCGAACGAGACCGAACCCGGCCTCTTGGTGCAGACGCTGGAGATCGTGCAAGGGCTGGTCGACCTGCCGCTGTCGATCGACAGTTCCGTCACCGCCGCGATCGAAGCCGCACTCAAGGTTGCCAAGGGCCGCCCGCTGGTCAACTCCGTCACCGGCGAGGAAGAAAAGCTCGAAGCCATCCTGCCGCTGGTCAAGAAGTACAACGTGCCGGTCGTCGCCATCTCCAACGACGAAACCGGCATTTCGATGGACCCGGACGTGCGTTTCGCCGTCGCCAAGAAGATCGTCGAGCGCTGCGCCGATTTCGGCATTCCGGCGCATGACGTCGTCGTCGACCCGCTGGTGATGCCGATCGGCGCGCTGGGCGATGCCGGCCGCCAGGTCTTCGCGCTGCTGCGTCGTCTGCGTGAAGAACTCAAGGTCAACACCACCTGCGGCCTGTCCAACATCTCTTTCGGCCTGCCGCATCGCCACGGCATCAACGCCGCCTTCATCCCGATGGTGATCGGCGCCGGCATGACCTCGGCCATCATGAACCCGGTGCGGCCGCAGGAAATGGAAGCCGTGCGCGGCGCCAATGTGCTGAACGGCACCGACGAGAACTGCACCAACTGGATCCGCACCTACAAGGATTACAAGCCGGCCGAAGGCGGCCAGGCGGTCGCCGCCCCGACTCAGGTCAATGCGCCGGGCGACGGCGCCGGCAATGGCGGCCGCCGCCGTGGCGGTCGTGAGGCCCGGATGGGCCGAGGATAAGCGCGCAATCGTGAATTCACCTGCAAACATCACCGACCCGCTCGTGCTGTTCATGCCGTCGGGCAAGCGCGGGCGGTTTCCTGTCGGCACCCCGGTGCTCGATGCCGCGCGCCAGCTCGGCGTCTATGTCGAAAGTGTGTGCGGCGGACGCGCCACTTGCGGGCGTTGCCAGATCGAAGTGCAGGAAGGCAATTTCGCCAAGCACAAGATCACCTCCTCCAACGACCACATCACGCCCAAGGGCGCCAAGGAAGAGCGCTATGAGCGCGTCCGCGGCCTACCCGAACGGCGTCGCCTCTCCTGCTCGGCACAAATCCTCGGCGACCTCGTCATCGACGTGCCGCAGGATACGGTCATCAACGCGCAGACCATCCGCAAGGATGCCGACACCAGGGTCATCGCCCGCGATGCGGCGATCCGCATGTGCTATGTCGAGATCGAAGAACCCGACATGCACAAGCCGCTTGGTGATCTCGACCGGCTGAAGATCGCGCTGATGCACGATTGGGGTTTGAAAAGCCTCGATTTCGATTTTTATCTGCTGCCGCAGGTGCAAGGCATCCTGCGCAAGGGCAACTGGACCGCGACCGCCGCCATCTACAAGGATGCCGACTCTGAGACAGCGCGCGTCGTAGCACTTTGGCCCGGCCTCAAGAACGAAGCCTATGGGCTGGCCTGCGATATCGGCTCGACCACCATCGCCATGCATCTCGTGTCGCTGCTGTCGGGCCGCGTCGCCGCCTCGTCGGGCACCTCGAACCCGCAGATCCGCTTCGGCGAGGATCTGATGAGCCGCGTCTCCTATGTGATGATGAACCCGGACGGCCGCGAGGGCATGACGGTCGCCGTGCGTGAGGCCATCTCGGGTCTCGTCGACAAGGTCTGCGCCGAAGGCAATGTCCAGCGCAACGACATCCTGGACAGCGTCTTCGTCGGCAATCCGATCATGCACCATCTGTTCCTCGGCATCGATCCGACCGAGCTTGGCGGTGCCCCCTTCGCGCTCGCCGTTTCGGGCGCGGTGCACATCAAGGCATCAGACATCGGCCTCAAGCTCAACCAGGGCGCCAGGCTCTATATGCTGCCTTGCATCGCCGGCCATGTCGGTGCGGATGCGGCGGCGGTGACGCTGTCGGAAGGCCCGCATCGCCAGGACGAGATGATGCTGATCGTCGATGTCGGCACCAATGCCGAGATCGTGCTCGGCAATCGCCAGCGGGTGGTTGCGGCCTCCTCGCCCACCGGCCCTGCCTTCGAGGGCGCCGAAATCTCCGGCGGCCAGCGAGCAGCGCCCGGCGCCATCGAGCGCGTGCGCATCGATCCCGATACGCTTGAACCAAAATACCGCGTCATCGGCTCTGAACTGTGGTCCGACGAGCCGGGCTTCCTGGAAAGCGTCCAGGCGACCGGCGTCACCGGCATCTGCGGCTCCGGCATCATCGAAGTGGTGGCGGAGATGTATCTCGCCGGCATCATTTCCGAGGACGGCGTCATCGACGGCGGGCTTTCGGCGCGCTCGCCACGCGTTACGGCCAACGGCCGCACCTTCTCCTATGTGCTGAAGGACGGCTCCGCCGCATTGACGGAAGATGGGCCGAAGATCACCATCACCCAGACCGATGTGCGCGCCATCCAGCTTGCCAAGGCAGCGCTTTATGCCGGCACCAAGCTGTTGATGGAAAAGCAGAACACCGAGCATGTCGACCGCATTCATTTCGCCGGCGCCTTCGGCTCCTTCATCGATCCGAAATACGCCATGGTGCTGGGCCTGATCCCGGATTGCGACCTCGACAAGGTCTCGGCGGTCGGCAACGCCGCCGGTGCCGGCGCGCGCATGGCGCTGCTCAATCGCGGCTACCGCCGCGAGATCGAGGACACGGTCAGCAAGATCGAGAAGATCGAGACGGCGCTGGAACCGAAATTCCAGGAGCATTTCGTCTACGCCATGGCGCTGCCCAACAAGGTCGATCCGTTCCCGAAACTGTCGGCAGCGGTGAAACTGCCGCCGCGCAAGACGGTCAGCGAGGATGGCGTTGCCGGCGACGCCGCTCCGCGCCGGCGTTCGCGCGAAGGCCACGAGGGGCGGAGGCGTGGAAGGGAATAAGCGGCCCGCCCCCGCCAACACCTTTCGAAACTCATTTGCATGCAAATGTTTCCGGATCGTCTGATCCGGAAACCAAAACGCTGTTTTCGTGAAATTCGCCAGATACATGGCAGGCGCATTCAACCGGCATCGAACGGCAGGCAGGAAATATCTTTCAGCCGCTGCAACGCTCCAGGGGAGACAACGATGTCAATGCTCGAAAGCCTGAGCCGCTATGGCACCGCCATCAGACAAGCCCATGACCGCAGCAAGGCGCGGCGCCTGCTGAACAGCCTGCCGCCCGAAATCCAGAAGGACATCGGCTGGCCGGTGTCGCCGCGATCCAGTGAAAGGGCATCCCTCAGCAACGCTATCTGGAGCGCCGCGCGCTGATGACCTTCGCCGACAAATGCAAATTGCTCGGCATGCGCCGGGGACCTCGCATGTCCCCGGCGACCACCAGCAACCGGCTGCGAGCCGCACTTTTACCGCGTCGCTGACCACTGCGGCGCGGATCAAACCGCCGTGTAGACGCGGGCGCAAATCTTGACATTTTCAGCCACGGCACAATCTTTCGATTTAGGGGGTTCTCCTAGTCGGCTTTGGCCGAAGTTCGTGTATTCGCATGCCAAGTTTGAAAAGCCATGTCGTGTCTTTTGTCTTGCGGCACAGCCGTAAGCAGGCATTTGCCAGTCCGGAAAATCTGCAGCGCTGGATCGCGGCCGCGCGCAAGACCGAGAACCACCGGCCGCCCGCCTCGCTACACCAGCGTCTCGACATCGAGATGCATACGGTCGATGGCTTCCCCGTATACGAAATCCCACCCAAGTCCGGCGAACAGAAGCGGATTCTCTACTTGCACGGCGGCGCCTATGTCTTTGAAATCACGCCCTATCATTGGCACCTGATTGCCGACATGGCGGATCGGTTGGGCTACGCAATCACGGTGCCAATCTATCCAATCGCCCCCGAACATGATTTCCACGCCATGTTCGGAATGGTTGGCGATGTTTACCGGCAGATGCTCGCCGAGACGGAGGCCGAGGACATCGTCTTCATGGGCGATTCCGCCGGCGGCAACATGGCTGTGGTGCTGACCATGATGGCCGCCGAAGAAGGACTGTCCCTGCCGTCACGACATGTGCTCATTTCGCCGGGTCTCGACGTGTCGCTCACCAATCCCGCAGTGTTCGAGGCGGAACGCAACGACCCTTGGCTGGGCATAGCTGGCGGACGAGAGGCGATTCGTCTGTACAGTGCCGGCATCGATCCCAGCGACTGGCATATCAGCCCGGTCTATGGAGATCTGTCAGTGCTGCCAAGAACACTGCTTTTGACTGGCTCGCGCGATCTTTTGACGCCCGACAATCTGATCTTCGCGGAAAAAGCCCGCGCCGCCGGCGTTGAAATCGATCTTGTCTATGAGGAAGGCATGTTCCACGTCTGGCCGCTGATCGACATGCCGGAGGCCCGGCGCGCCCGCGAGCGCATCGTCGAATTTCTCGGGGAGAGCCGGATCGTGCAAGACACGAGAGTAAGGCCTGAACAGCGCCCCGCCGAAGCGGCGGAGTAGCTCTATATTGTCGTCCTTACCAGCCGGTCAGAACTTGCCGGTTTCCCGGAACACTTCGAAGGTCGCGCGGATGTGGTCGGCGACGGCCTTGACCGGCGCGCTGGCGTCCGGCGCCACCACCATCGCCAGATTGTAGGTGCCGATGTCGGGCATGCCGTCCTTCGGGCAGAGTTCGACCATGTCGTTGCCGAGAAACGACTTCGGCAGCGGCGCCACGGCGAGATCGGACATGATCGCGGCGCGTTGGCCGGCCGTGTGCGCGCTCATATAGGCGATGCGGTAGTTGCGGCCCTCGCGGCCAAGCGCATCGAGCGCTCCGGCGCGCCAGGCGCAGCCCTCTTCCCAAAGCGACACCGGCAAGGGCTCGCGCAGATGCGCGCAGCCACCCTTGGCGCCGGCCCAGACAATCGGCTCGGTCAGCAGCACCTCGGCGCCGAGCGCGCTGGTCTTGTAGGAATTGGTCAGCAGCGTGATGTCGAGCGCCCGGTCGTCCATGCGCCGGCGCAGATTGCTACTCTGGTCGATGGTGACGTCGACGGCGATCGACGGATGCGACTGCGCGAAACGCTTCAGCACATGCGGCAGCACGCGCTCGCCGTAATCGTCCGGCGAACCAAGCCGCACGACACCGACAATCTCGGGAATGATGAACTTCGACACCACCTCCCGGTTGATCGACAGCAGCCGGCGGGCATAGCCGAGCAGCATCTCGCCGTCCGTGGTCAGCGACACCGAGCGGGCGTCGCGCGCGAACACGGAGCGGCCGAGAATGTCCTCCAGCTTCTTGATCTGCATGGAGACGGCCGACGGCGTGCGAAAGACGGCATTGGCGGCGGTGGTGAAGCTGCCGGTCTCGGCAATCGCCACGAAAGTGCGCAAAACGTCGAGATCGAGCAGTGGCAGCGGATGATTGAGCGGGGCGTTCATGGCAACCGACCTTCAATTTTTCTGATACAAAACATCATTCCATTTCGTTTGATTGAACATCAGATTGGGAGGATAGTCAACTCCATCGAATGAGGCAGCTGCCACAAGCAGCCATGAAACGACCCCGACACAGACCTGCATTCGACACGAAATGAAGTTGAAACAAACCCGACGTAACCAACGCGCTGTCTGGCACCCGCCAGCCACCAAAGGAGAAAGAAATGTCTATTCTGTCGTCTCTTGGTCGCATCGCGACCGAATTCAGCGCGGCACGCGCCCGCTACCAGACCGAGCGCGCCATCCGTTCCTTGCCGATCGAACTGCAGAAGGATATCGGCTGGCCTGAGGCTTCCGACACCAAGACCGGTACTCGCAATGGCATCGGATCCTGGGCTGGAGCAAAGTAGATCGTGTGTACTATGTGCTGAAGGCCTGCCGCGCGAACCGCCCGGCAGGCCTTCTTTATTTTAATTGTATACAAATGAGTTTTGGAGCCATGTCGCCAACGCATGACGCATATGAGAAAGCCGCATAGCAGCTCCTGTTTTCACTTAATGCCTTGTAAATGATCGTAAATTTTGGGCACCTTGCCCAAATCTGTCGCAATCGATGTCGCATTTCATATCAAGCGGTTCGCTTTTGCGATTTAGTTTCTGCTTACACAAGCCTATATCAGCGCCAGCAAACGAGCTGCCCCACTCCATCAAGCGAAGGCGACCCGTCTGAGCAACCGAATGGAGATGATTATGAAGCTTTTTGCCCGCCTCTTTGCCCGCCGCGAAATGAACCTGACCACCGCTCTCGAGCGTCAGCGTCTCGCCAACACCATGCCCGGCCAGACTGGCGCCATGAATGCGGCGCGCCTCGGCTTCGTCGCCTGAAGATTTTCCAGGCAGCGCATCCCTGCCGCTGCTTTAAAACTGCAACGCCGCCTGGCTCCAGCCAGAGCGGCGTTTTTGTTCTGCGCACAGGCTGTACGCTGCCTGTCCCTTGAACAGTTCGTGCCACTTCCGGGCCCCGCTGCACGCCGATTGCCCATTTGCGACCCATGTCGCAAATTTAATCTTGTCGTAGCGGCGTAGCCGATTGACAGACATGGTTTTTCCTGATGTCGCTATGCTATTCGCGACATCCTGTTCGCGCCATGGCTGTGTGAGGTTCCCTTGAACGCCGTAAAGCATCCGATCAAGCGGTCGTTTGTATTCTTCCTTATTCCCGATTTCACCATGATCGCCTTTGCGACCGCGCTCGACCCGCTGCGCTCGGCCAATCGCATGCTCGGCTACGAGGCCTATCGCTGGCGCCTCGCCAGCATCGACGGCAAGCCGGTGCGCGCCTCGAACGGAGTCGAATGCGCGGTCAACACGTCGCTCGAGGATGAACGCAAGAAGATGGCAGGCCCCGATCGGCCGAACATGGCCATCGTCTGCAGCGGCATCAATGTCGAGCGCTACCAAAACAAGTCCGCCTTCGCCTGGCTGCGCGAGGAATACAATCGCGGCGTCGCCGTTGGTGGCCTGTGCACCGGCGCGCATATCCTCGCCGCCGCCGGCCTGTTGTCCAACAAGCGCTGTGCCATCCACTGGGAGAACCTGCCGGGCTTTTCCGAGGCGTTCCCGAAGGCCAATGTCTTTGCCGACCTCTTCGAGATCGACCAGAACATCTACACCTGCGCCGGTGGCACTGCCGCACTCGACATGATGCTGAAGCTGATCGGCGACGACTTTGACGAGAACCTCGTCAACCGCGTCTGCGAGCAGGTGCTGACCGACCGCGTGCGCAGCCCCACCGACCGCCAGCGCCTGCCGCTGCGCGCCCGCCTCGGCGTCCAGAACTCGAAAGTGCTGACCATCATCGAGTTGATGGAAGGCAATCTGTCGGAGCCGCTGTCACTGATCGAGATCGCCGATCACGTCGACCTGTCGCGCCGCCAGATCGAGCGGCTGTTCCGCACCGAGATGGGGCGCTCCCCCGCCCGCTATTATCTCGAAATCCGGCTCGACCGCGCTCGGCACCTGCTGATCCAGTCGTCGATGCCAGTGGTCGAGGTGGCGGTCGCCTGCGGCTTCGTCTCGGCCTCGCATTTCTCCAAATGCTACCGCGAACTCTACGCCCGCTCGCCGCAGCAGGAGCGCGTCGACCGCAAGCAGCTGCTGGCCGCCTGAGCAGAGGTGTCACGTGAGTACGAGAACGACTCGACCCGAAAGGCTGGCCGACCGGCGCATCTTTCCTCTCGATGTCGAAAAATGGGTAGCGTTCAAGGCGGCTCTGGACGCCCCGAAACGTGATCTTCCTCGCCTCAAGCGTCTGTTGAGCGAGCCAAGTATCTTTCCAGATGATCAGGCTGTGTCGGTCTGACTACGCCTGCGCCGTGCGCATCGCCTCGACCCGAATATCCTCGGTCAGCCGCGCTTTCAGCGCCGAGAATTCCGGGCTGGTCTTCAGCGTGTAATGGCGCGGATGCGGCAGGTCGATGGCGACATCCGACTTGATGCGGCCGGGCCGCGCCGTCATCACGATGACGCGCGAGGCCATGAAGATCGCCTCCTCGATGTCATGGGTGACGAACAGCACCGTCTTTTGGCGCCGTTCCCAGATGCCGAGCAGCAGTTCCTGCATCAGACCGCGCGTCTGGTTGTCGAGCGCGCCGAACGGCTCATCCAGCAACAGGATCTCCGGATCGTTAGCCAGCGCCCGGGCGATCGCCGTGCGCTGTTGCATGCCGCCGGAGAGCTGCTTCGGCCAATGGTTCTCGAACCCTTTCAGGCCGACGAGATTGACGTAGGAAGCGACGACCCCGTCCCGCTCCTTTTCGGGCATTCCGCGTTCGCGCAAGCCGAAAGCGATGTTCTGCGCCACAGTCAGCCAGGGAAACAGCGTGTAGGACTGAAAGACCATGCCGCGATCCGGCCCCGGCCGGGTCACCGCCTTGCCGTCGAGCAGCACACGGCCCTCGCTCGGTGCTTCCAGGCCCGCGACAATCCTGAGCAGTGTCGACTTCCCGCAGCCGGACGGCCCCAGAATAGTGATGAAGTCGTTGGCGGCGACCGCCAGGTCGATCGGCATCAGCGCCTTGACCGGCTGACCGCCGCGCACGCCGGCAAAGGTGCGCGAAACGCCCTCGATGAGAAGCTTGTTCACGCCAGGCTCCACGGAAAGAGCCAGCGGTTGAAGGCTTTGAAGGCGAAGTCGGACAACAGCCCGATCAGCCCGATGACGATGATGCCGAAGATGATCTGACCCGTCGCCAGCCGCGACTGACTGTTGATGATCATGTAGCCGATGCCGGATGACGAGCCGATCAGTTCCGCGACGATGACATAGGTCCAGGCCCAGCCGAGCACCAGCCGCAGCGTCTCGGCGATCTCCGGCGCATTGGCCGGCATGATCACCCGGTTGACGATGCCGCTGTTGGTGGAACCCAGCGTGTAGGCGGCCTCGACCAGATCGCGTCGTGTGCCGCCAACTTTGACCGCGATGATGAGGACGATCTGGAACACCGAGCCGACGAAGATGACCAGCAGTTTTTCCAGCTCGCCGATGCCGGCCCACAAGATGAGCAGTGGGATGAATGCCGACGCAGGCAAGTAGCGGGCGAAGGAGACAAAAGGCTCCAGAAACGCCTCCACCGGCTTCCAGGCGCCCATCGCGATGCCAAGCGGCACCGCGACGACCGAGGCAAGCAGGAAGCCGCCGAAGACGCGCCAGATGGTGATCAGAACGTCGAGCCAGAAACGGTCTTCGACCAAAAGCCGCCAGCCATCCCGCAGCATCGACAGCGGATCGGCGAGGAAGATGCGGTTGACGTGGCCGCCTAGCGTGATCCAAGCCCAGAAGGCCACGAAAAGCACGAAGAAGGAAATGCCGAGCACGGTTCGGATGCCCGGCGAGACTGGATGCAAGGGGCGCATCGTCAAATCGTCGCCATTTTGAAATGGTCCCCATGCTCAAATCGCGCTTTGTCCAAGAGAAGGCGGCAGCGCCAGGCGCCGCCGCTTGATGGTCAAAGGCCGAACGATCAGTTCGAAACCGCGCTGGTGTCAGCCAATGTGGTGACGTCGGGCGCTTCCTTGATCAGTCCCATCTGCAGCAGCAGTTCGCCGGCGGTCTTGGAAAAGTCCTGGAATTCCTTGGTGAAGAACTGTTTGTTCTCCGCCCGGTCGGCCCATTTCAGGTATTTCGCCGAATCCTCGAATTCCTTGGCCGACTGTTTCACGTCGGCACCCATGGTCTCGTAGGATTTCTGCGGATCGCTCTTGATCAGGTCGAGTGCATCAAAATAGCTGTCGGCCAGCGCCTTGGCGGCATCCGGATTGGTTTTCAGGAATTCGGGTGTGCAGCCCACCGTGTCGAGCACCATCGGGTAGTCGAGCGTCGTCGCCAGGATATGGCCCTGGTCCGACTTGTCGCGCACCGCCGAGATGAACGGCTCGTAGGTGACGGCGGCGTCGTTCTGCCCGGCGAGGAAAGCTTGCGCCGCCGCATCAGGCTCCAGATTGACGACGGTGACGTCCTTCGTCGACATGCCGTTCTTGTTCAGCACCCAGGCGAGCATGAAATAGGGCGACGTGCCCGGCGCCGATGACGCGACGTTCTTGCCCTTGAGATCGGCGACGGTCTTGATGTTGTTGCGGGCGACGATGCCGTCGGCGCCGTAGGATTTGTCGAGCTGGAAGATCTGCTTGGTGGTGACGCCGCTGGCGTTCCACACCAGCCAGGTCTCCACCGTGGTGGCCGCGCATTGCAGGTCGCCGCTGGCGATGGCGAGCGGCCGGCTCGCTTGCGGCACCTTTTTCAGGGTCACGTCGAGTCCGTGTTTCTCGAAGATGCCCGCCTGCTTCGCAAGCGTCAGCGGCGCGAAGCCTGTCCAGCCGCTGATGCCGATAGTGACCGAGGTGGCAGCCATCGCCGGTGCGGACAGGCCGGCGGCAAGTGTCAGAGTTGCGGTAAGAACGGCGATCCTGTTCATGTCGGTTCCCCTTTTGTTTTGCTGGGGAATTGTCTCACAGACGCCAATCGGCTTGTCAATGAACAGCTTGGTGAGGCAACCGGCAGGCCCCGGCTCTGCTGTCGGCCAATGGCTACCACCGCCAGAAATCCATCGTGGCTAATCCAAAATGGCCTCAATAATCGTCGCAGGTGCACTCCGCCGACGATATACGGTCATTCCAGTCGCTGCCGCCGAAATCGCGGATCCGGCGCCGGGTCTCGATCGAGCGGCCACCCATCCGGGAGTCCTCATAGGCAATGAGTGTGCAACCCCGGCGCACGATCACCGACGACACACGGTCGTTCCAGAACTGGCCGCCGCGAAAGTTCACGGAATCGTCGGGGCCCATACCGATGGACCGACCGCGAAAATTCGCGTGCTCGAACATCATGCAGGCGGGCTCATCATTGTATTGGGCGCTGGCGGCGTCGGCAAAAAGCACGGACGCGACAGCAGTCAGGATGGCTAGACGTTTCATCTGATGTTTCCTCGGTTTTTGCCGCGGCCCCTCCGACTGGATAGCGCGGTCCGGCCAATTTGCCAATGCTTCGGTCGCCTAGCGGCTGTCAAACATCCAGCTGCGGTTGCGCCACATTTTCTCGCCGACCAGGCAGTCGGTGGCGGGCTTGTCCTGCGCCAATACCATCGGCGGATGCGTGGCTTCTTCTGCCGCCCATTGCGGCGAGGCCGGGCCGGCGAGTTCCAGCACCAGCTTGCGACGGATGGCTTCGGGAAACTGCGTCCAGTCGTTGACCGGAATCATGAAGGCTCCGGGTCCGCCGATGACGCAGTCGCTGTAGTAGCGATCGAGATTGCTGACGTCGTAGGCGCCGGAAAAACCGCCTCGCGTCATCAGCGGCAGGCCGTTGATGACGATGCCTTGCTTGATCAGATCGTCGCGGGTCAGGTTGACCGGCGCGCCTTGATTGTTGGGGCCATCGCCCGAAATGTCGATGACCCGCTTCGTGCCCTGGTAGCCGCTTTCGGCGAACAGGTCATTGCCGAACTCCAGCGCTCCGGAGATCGAGGTGCGCCGCGCGCTGTTGGGCGGCTGAGCGGATAGTTGCGCAACCACCCGCTCGGCGTCGGTGCGGCTGGCGATCACCGTCCACGGCACGATGACGCGCTGCCAGTTGGTGCCGGCCCATTCGACATAGGTGACGGCGATCTTGCCATAAGCGCCATCGGCAATGGCCTGCAGCACATTGTCGTGCGTCAGTGCCGCGGCGTAGCCGTGACGCTGGATCTCGAGTTCGTCCGGAGACATCGACAGCGAGACATCGACGGCCAGCACCAGCTCGACATCGACGGGCTCGTCAGCTTGGGCCGCGGGCGTCAACCAGAGCGTCAGTGCGAACGCGGCGCAGCCTGAAAGGAAATGTCTTGCGCAGGCAAAAGCAGACATGCCGCGAAGGTAAGCGAAAACCGTCGGCTTAAAAAGAGAAAAGCCCGGCCGATGGCCAGGCTTTTGCCTTCATGCCCTTTGCGCCGGCTAGCAATCAGCTGCGCGGCTTCAAATTCTCCGGATCGTAGAGCGGCTTGTAGCCGACAGCCGCCACTTCGACCGGATATGTCTCACCGAAATACTCGATCGTGAGCTTGCGGCCTTCCTGGGCGTACGCCCACGGCAGATAGGCAAGACCGATATTCTTGCCGATGGTCGGGCCATAGGCCATCGAGGTGGTGAAGGACCGCCGGCCGAGTTCGTCGACCAGCGTCTCGCCGGTCTTCGGATCCATCACCGGCATGGTGCCGACGGGATAGCGGGCAACGCCTTTGGAATCGACATTCTCGGTCATCACCAGCGTGCACAGCATGGCCGGTTGGTGCTCGCGGGCGCGGTATTCGACGTGCTTCGCCTTGCCGCAGAAATCGTTCTCCTTGACCTTTGGACGAGCGAGATCCGCTTCGAGCAGATTGTACTCGGTCAGAAGGTCGGCGTTCTGCAGGCGCAGGCTCTTTTCCATGCGGCGCGTGTTGGCATAGGTCTCGACGCCGAAAGGCATCACGCCGGTCGAGCGCAGCGCGTCCCACACAGCGAGACCGTCCTCGTAGCGCATATGCAGTTCCCAGCCCTGCTCGCCGACATAGGAGATGCGGAAAGCGGTGACGTCCTTGCCGCCGATCCGGACCGGCTTGATCGCCGCGAATGGGAAGTTCTCAACAGAGAGCCCGTCCGGGTTTTCGACCACCTTCTGCAAGGTCGCCCGGGCGTTCGGCCCCCAGATGCCGATGGTCACATAGTTCTCGGTCACGTCGGTGATGGTGACGTCGAAACCTTTGTCCTGTGCCGTGCGGCGCATGTACTGGAAGTCGCGCGGGCCAGCGTCCGCGCCGTCGATCAAACGACAGCGGTCGGCCATGCGAATGACGGTAAAGTCGGCCCGCACCATGCCTTCCTCGTCGAGGAAGTGGGTGTAGATGCCCTTGCCGATGTTGTTGTCGCCGCCAATCTTGGCTGCGCACAACCATTCCAGCAGCGCGACATGGTCTGGACCTTCGATGTCGTACATGGCGAAATGCGACAGGTTGACGATGCCGCAATCCTCGCTCATGGCGAGATGTTCGGCATTGGAGACGCGCCAGAAATGGCGGTTGTCCCATTCGTTCTCACGCACCGGCACCCGGTTGCCGTATTTCTCCAGGAGATGCTCGTTGGCGGCATAGCCGTGGGCGCGCTCCCAGCCGCCGAGTTCCATGAAATAACCGCCGAGTTCCTTCTCGCGCTCCCAGAACGGCGAGCGCCGGATATTGCGGGCCTTGGAGAACGGCTCGCGCGGATGCACCGCCGGATTGTAGACCTTCATCGCCGTCTCGGTGCAGCGGTCCCAGATGAACTGCTCCTTGGTCTGGTGCGGATAGAACCGTGCATAGTCGATCGCATGGTGATCGATTGCGGTGCGGCCGTCGGTCATCCAGTCGGCGATCAGCTTGCCCATGCCTGGACCATCCTTGACCCAGATGGCAACGGCATACCACAGACCCCGCACCTTCTGGCTTTCGCCCATCGACGGGCCGCCGTCCGCGGTTACCTGGAGAAGTCCATTGAACGAATGGCTCTCATTATAGCCGAGTTCGCCGAGGATCGGCGTCAGTTCCATGGCGCGTTCGAGCGGCGCCAGGATCTGTTCCATGTCGAGATCGCGTTGCGACGGCGAAAGCCGCGCCTGGTCCTTCTCCAGCAGGTCGCGCGGGTGGCAAAGGCGCGGATTGGTCTCTTCGTAATAACCCCATTCGATCTGCCCGCCCTCGGCGGTCTTGGGATCACCGGTGTCGCGCATATAGGCCGAGTTGCCCTGGTCGCGCAGCAGCGGCCAGCCGATCTCCTTGCCGGTGCCGGCGAACTCGTTGTAGGGGCCGAAGAAGGTCAGCGGATGGTCGATCGGCATGACCGGCAGGTCTTCGCCGACCATTTCCGCTATCAGCCGGCCCCAAATCCCGGCGCAGACGACGACATAGTCGGCCTCGATGGTGCCGCGGTCCGTCACCACGCCTGATATGCGGCCGTCCTTGACGACCAGCGACCGGGCCGATGTGTTGGCGAAGGATTTGAGCTTGCCCGACGCTTCCGCCTGGTCGACCAGCTTGCCGGCGACCGTCTGCGAACGCGGGATGACCAGACCGGCATCGGGATCCCAAAGACCACCTTGGACAATCGCTTCTTCGATGAGCGGAAATTTTTCCTTGATCTCGGCCGGCTCGATCAGGCGGGCGCGCGTGCCAAACGCCTTGGCGGAGGCGATCTTGCGCTTGATTTCTTCCATTCGGCTGTCGTCGCCGACACGCGCGACCTCGAGGCCGCCGATACGCGCATAATGACCCATCTTCTCGTAGAAATCGATGGAGTAGAGCGTCGTCCAGCACGACAGGAAATCGTGGCTGGTGGTGTAGCAGAAGTCGGAGGCGTGCGCCGTCGAGCCGATATCGGTCGGGATGCCTGATTTGTCGATGCCGACAATGTCATCCCAGCCGCGTTCGATCAGGTGATGGGCGATCGATGCGCCGACAATACCGCCCAGGCCGACGATGACGACCCTCGCCTTTTTCGGAAACTCTGCCATTGCCCGCGACTCCAAAGTGATAAAGCGGGCGGACTATAGGGCGGAGCGGCAGGGCGATTGAAGCCTGTTTGCGACATTGGCAAAAAGCCGAGCGACCAGACGGCAGAATGCTTCACATCGGGCGCCTGGGGCGGTTCGCTTTTCGGTGGCTAACTCAGGCGAAGGCCCAGATGTCTTCGGCCTGGAAGCCGACCTGATAGCCTGATGTCTTCAGCTTGACCACGACCTGGCCGATCTCGGCGGCCGGCAGCGCGCCAACCTCGACCTTGATCATGCCGGGGCGGTAGCGCTTGAGGTCGAGCTGTTCGAAGACGATCCAGTCGGCGCCCTCGCAATCGATGAGGAAGGCATCGATATGGATGATGCCGTTGCGGTCGAGCAGCGTCTGCAAAGTCTCGGATGGCACCTCGATGTCCCTGAGATGCGGCGCGAACTTGTTGAAGTTGGCGTCGGCCTCGCCCCAGGCATTCTTGCCCGACATCAGATTGGTGTCGGTGACCGACGAACAGCCGATGAATTCGATGGGCAGCGTGCCGGACTCGAGCGCGGCTGCATCGAAGGTGTGGACGGTGATCGTCCCCTTGGCCTTTGTCACCGCCACCGGCTCGATGATGAACCGGCCGGTGTCGGGATAATTGGCGCGCAGCCGTTTCTGATTGTACGGGATCGGCTCGACCAGCATCGCGCGTGCGCCAGCTATGCGGTGCAGCCACGGCGTCACATCGTCGAACAGCGCGCCGTCGCAGGCGCCGACATTGACCATCTGGAACGGCCGCCCTGCCCCACCGAACCGCGCCTTCAGCGCCGCCTTGGCCAGGAACTTCGTGCCGCGCAGCGATGGTCCGCGGTCGAGAACGCCACTGGGAAGACCGAGCGACAGGGCAACGCGCGCCAGGCTGGATAGCGAACTCATGACTTGTCTCCAGGAATGATTTGCATGGCAGCTCGATTCTGACCGCGAGCCGCGGCCGCCCACAACGCCATGAGCGGCGTCGCCAGCAGCAGGAATGGCGGGATCAGATGCGGGAAATAGATGCGCGTGTCGTGGATCGGGAAGACGGTGAACTTCGCCAGCGCGCCGAGCACCAGTGCCGCAAACAGGATGCCGGCGCGGCGGTCGAGGCGGAAGCCGGCGCGGGCGGCGGCAAACCAGCCGGCCAGTGCCAGCACCGACACCCCGACCCAGCTGTTCAGGCTGACGGCACGCAGCAGCGAGGTGGCAAATGCCCTGAGATAGGCAACGATGGAGAATGGCGGCTCGAACCCGTCCATATTGTAATGCTGCTCTATGCTGGAGAACCACAGATGCGGCCACCAGCCGGGATGATGCGCCCAGTGCGAGATGGCAAAATAGGCAACGAAGGAAGCGGCAAAGCCGGCCAGCGCGCCCCACGATTTCTGCCGGAAGGCGACCAGCAGCACGGTAAAAACAGCAAGGAAAACGATGTTGTCCGGGCGCACCATGAAGGCGAGGAAGAGCAGGATCGCGGTCGCCATCTCGCGCCCGCGGACATAGGCATAGAGCCCGCCGAGCAGCAGCGCTGACGTGAGCAGATCCGGCGTCGAAGCGCGCGCCGCATCGCCGAAATCGGCCATGATCAGCACCGCGCCGACCACAGGCGCCAAGGCCAGTGCCCCCTCGGAGCGCAGCCACATCAGGGCGATCGCGCCGAACAGCAGAACCGAGACCACTGAGACCAGGCGCATCGCCTCGACCGGCGACATCACCGCGCTCATCGTCGACAGGACCTCGGCGTAGAGGAACTTGATCCTGTACATGCCGAGCAGCGAATGGAAATCGGCGGCATTCTCCGCCATGTGGCTGCGGAAGCCGCCACCATCGTCGGTTAGCGCCTTGTAGTCGCCTGCGGACACGCCCGATTTGACAGTGTTGTAGGCATAGTCGTGCAGGGCTTGTGCATCGGGATAGGTGCCCTCCTCCGATATAGCGAGATAGGGCAGCATGTCCCAATTGGCGTCGGGCATCACCCATGCCGTGAACGCTGTAAAAAGGATGTAGAGCGCGAAGGCCGCAGCGCCGATCGGTGCCGCCAGCCGCGCATAAGTCCCCTCGCCCCACGCCAGGCCGGCTCCGGTGAGCCGGTCGAGTGGGTTTTGTGGAGCGGGCGACTTGGTCAGCATCGTTGTACCCAGCGAACTCGCTTAACGAACCTGGCTTTTGACGAAATCCTTCACGATCGACGCGATGCCGCGCGACAGCAGGCTGTCGAAGGCATCGACGAAGCGATCGACATGCTCGCGCTGGCAGATCAACGGCGGCTCCAGCCGGATGACGTTGCGGTTGTACTCGGTGAAGGCGACCAGCACATCGTAGTCGCGCAGCAGCAGCGCGCCGACGAAGCCCGACAGCGAGCCCTTCAGCTTGTCGTCGAGCACGCTGACGATCGGCCGCAGCACCATCGGCAAGGTCTGCGAGAAGTCGTGGAACTCCAGGCCGACCATAAACCCCTTGCCGCGCACATCCTTGATGATCTTCGGGTACTTTTCCCTGAGCGCCTGCAGGCGCTGCAGCAAATAGTCGCCGGTGACGGCGGCATTGTCGATCAGCCCCTCGTCGTAGAGCACGTTGAGCCCTTCGATCGAGGTGACGCAGGCCTCGCCCATTCCGCCGAAGGTCGCCATGGCATGGATCATCGCCGTTTTCGGCGTGCCATAGGCCTTCATGTAGACCTCGCGCCGCGCAATCATCGCGCCGACCGCCGCCTTGCCGGCGCCGAGCGACTTGGCCAGCGCCGTCACATCGGGAACGACGCCGTAATGTTCGAAGGCGTAGAAGCGGCCCGAACGGCCGTAGCCGCACTGAACTTCGTCGGCGACCCACAGCACGCCATACTGGTCGCACAACGCGCGCAGCTTCTGCCAGTACTCGGCGGGCGCCTGGATGATGCCGCCGCCGCCCTGGATGGTTTCCAGCACGATGACGCCGACCTCCGGGTCGGAACGGAACAGGCGCTCGACCGCCTCGATGTCGGCAAACGGGATGCGGACCGTGTTTTCGGCCACCTTGAAGTCGGCGCGGTAGAGCTGGCCGTCGGTGATGCCGAGCACGCCCTTGGTCTTGCCATGGAAGGAATTCTCGGCATAGACGACCTTCGGCCGCTTCGGACCGGCGGCGCGCTCGGCGAGCTTAACCGCCGCTTCCATCGCTTCCGAGCCGGACGAACCCAGAAACACCATGTCGAGATCGCCGGGCGAGCATTTGGCGATGTTGTGCGCAAGTGCCGCCGCATATTGCGACATGAAGGCGATAGCGATTTCCTGGCGCTTCTCCTCCTGGAATTTCTTGCGTGCTTCCAGGATGCGCGGATGGTTGTGGCCAAAGGCCAGCGAACCGAAGCCGCCGAAGAAGTCGAGGATCTTGCGGCCGTTCTGGTCGATGTAGAACATGCCTTCGGCGCGCTCGATCTTGATCTTGTGGAAGCCGAGCAGCTTCATGAAATGCAGCTGGCCGGGGTTGAGATGCGCCTTGAACAGGTCGGTCATTGCCGCGACGTCCATCGCCTTGGCCTGCTCGACGCTGATCAGGTTGGGCTTGGCGATGGTGGCGGGCGACAGCGCCGGCGCACTGACCATGGTGCGCGCATTCGTCTGTTCGGGCTTGGCCATGACGGTCATTTCAATCTCCTGTCTGCACGCACGACCGCAATCGTGCGCAACGAAAGCTGTTTTGCGAGCCGCTATTCGGCGGGCACATGTGTGGTGGCGACCGCGTGCCCGGCTTTCTTGGCGCGGTACTCGCTATAGGCGGCGATCAGCATGTCCTCGTCGCGATATTGCGGCGCCCAGCCGAGCTGACGCCCGGCCTTGGACACGTCGAGCACGCATTCCTCGTCGGCGATCAGATACTGTTCCGGGTCCATGATCGGCATGTTCATCAGGTCGAGCAGGTCCAGCGTGCGCTTGACCGCCCAACCCGGTGTCGGGATCAGGATCGATTTCGAGCCGGCATGCCTGATCAGATCGCCGAGCAGCTTCTTGACGGGCGGTGGATTGAGCGAACCCAGATTATAGGCCTCGTTTGGCACGCCGGCCTTCCAGGCCGCGCGGGCGGCCTCGGCGCAGTCGAACACCGAGATGAACTGATAAGGGTTCCTGCCCGAACCGATCATCGGCACCGGAAAATTCCAGTCGATCAGCTTGAACAGTTTTTCGAGAATGCCGAGCCGGCCGGGACCGATGATCAGACGCGGGCGAAACAGCGAGATCGACATGCCGCGCTTGCGCCACTCGGCCGCCAGCTCCTCGGTCTTCTGCTTCGACCAGCCATATTCGCCCAGCGGCGCCACCGGGTGCTCCTCGGTCATAGGCTGCGTGACCGTGTGGCCGTAGATCATGTCGGTCGTGTAGTGGACGAGTTTTGACGCACCGGCTCCGTCCATGGCCTGCATGATGTGCTCGGTGCCATGGAAATTTACAGGGAAGAAGAAGTCATGCCGCTTGGCGCGCACCTGGATCGGCGACAGCATCTTGGCCGACAAATTGTAGACCATGTCGTCGGCCTTCAGCCCAATCGCGGCGACCGAGGCCGGATCGGTGACGTCGCATTGGATAAAGCGGACGCTGCGGTAATGCGGCAGGTCGCTCTTGACGATGTCGGCGACGACAACCTCTTCACCATCGGCCACAAGCTTCGGGGCAAGATGGCGGCCGACGAAACCGTCACCGCCGAAAATCATATGTCTCATCGAAGGATCTCGTTTGCTTGGATCTTGTCGGGCGTGATGGAAGCGGCCTGGTCCTCATGCCCTTGCCCACCCAAATCCCGGCCACTTTGCGCGATCAGCACCGTGCCGACGCAGATGAAGGCGATGCCGGCGATCCGCCAGCCATTGAGGTCCTCGCGGAAGACGAAATAAGCGAAGATGGCGACGGCAACATAGGCGAGGCTGAGGAACGGATAAGCGAAGGAGAGCTCGACCTTGGACAGCACATAGAGGTGCGAGGCCATCGAGATGACGAAGGTACACAGGCCAAGGAACACCCAGGGGCTGAAGACGATCTGCAGCAGCTTGACGAGCGGATTGACGCCCTCGAACGAGATTGGTCCGAGCGACATCATGCCTTGCTTCAGCATCAGCTGCGCGGCGGCATTGGTCATGACTGTAAAGAGAATGAAGACGATGTATTTCATGAGTTCCAAGCCACCCCTTCACACTTCCTACTACAAACCCGCAAACATTTGGTGAAGTCCCAACCTTGTTTTGAGTGAATCGCGCTATCAACCATCTGTTAACCAATAATTATTCGGATTTTATCTATTCGGCAGCCTCGACCGAGCCTCGCCGCGTATCCAATCTCTTCGCGGTGCGCGCCCAGAAGTCGGACATGAAGGCGTGGTCGCGGAGCGCTTCCAGCCGCTGCCATTCGGGAAAGGACGAAGCGAAGATTTCGGCCCCCATGCGGGCGTCCTTGTACGGATTGACCGCGCCGCCGGCCTCGACCGTGATGCGGTCGAGCTCCCGCAGCAGTGTCAGCGTCGCGGCGCCCCTGTTGGGGAAATCCAGTGTCAGCGTGTAGCCGGGACGCGGAAACGACAGCAGCGCCGGCGAGCGGATGGAGCCGAAGCGTTTCAGCACCGTGAGGAACGAGCCCTGCCCGGCTTGCCTTGCAGCCGCCAGCAATGCCGGCACGGCCTCGCGCGCCGGCTGTTCCGGCACCACGCTCTGGTGCTGGAACAGCCCTTTCGGCCCATAAAGCCGGTTCCAATCGCGCACGCCGTCGAGCGGGAAGAAGAAGCCCTGGTAGCCGGCCTGGCGCGGCACCGTTGCCCGGCTCTTCCTCCACCTGTAGGCAGCGTTGAAGGCGGTCAGGAACGGCCGGTTGAGCACGTTGAACGGCGGCTGGACCGGCACCGAGAAATTGCCGCCGGCGCGCGAAGCGGCATGCGAGCCGTGCTCGGCGTGAGTGCCAGTGAGCAGCAGGCCGCGACCGCTGTTGCGACCGCCGGCAAGCTGGTCGATCCAGGCGACCGCATATTCGTTGGCCTGATCGGCCGCCGCGGCAAGGTCGAAGAATTCGCAGAGGTCACGAAACGGCGTCGCCCTTTCGACGATGTCGAGGGAATGCACCCGCATCAGCCGGATCGAGGCCGACAGAATGAGGCCGGTCAGCCCCATGCCGCCGATCGTCGCCGCAAACAGCCGCGCATTGTCTGTCGCCGAGCAGCGATGGGTCCTTCCATCGGACCTGAGCAGCGTGAAGCTCTCGACATGGCAGCCGAAGGTGCCGCGCCGGTGATGGTTCTTGCCATGCACGTCATTGGCGATGGCCCCGCCGAGCGTGACGAATTGCGTGCCTGGCACAACGGCGGGGAAGAAGCCGTAGGGGGCAGCGTGGGCGATGATGTCGGACAACAGCACGCCGGCATCCGCCTTGAGAACACCGGTTTCGGCGTTGAAGGCGTGGATCCGGTTCAGCGATCGCATATCGACGACCGCTCCGGCCCCGTTCTGGCAGGAATCGCCGTAGGAGCGGCCATTGCCATAGGCAAGCAGCGACGCCGGCTTGGCCTGACCGCCCTTCAGCAGCGCGATCGCCTCGTCGGCACCGATGGCGCGCGGCGCCGGCGGCGTGGCAAGGCCAAAGCTTGGGAAACGTCCGGCGGCCATGCCTACCAGCCCCCGATGACCAGCATCACCGCACCGATCAGCACCACGATCTGGCTGCGCCAGTCGCGGATGATGAAGACGACCGGATCGTCATGCATCTCGTTGCGGCGCGCCAGGATCCAGACGCGCATGGTAAGATAGAGCACGATCGGCGCCAGCGGCCAGATCAGCCATGGATGCGGATAGAGTTCCCGCACCGCGACACTGTCCATGTAGAGCGCCAGCACCAGCGCCGAGGAGAAGGCCGAGGCCATGCCGGCCTGGGCGACGATCTCCTGGTCTTCGGTGCGATAGCCGCGACCGGCAATGCGCTCGCCGGGCGGAATGGCGGTGGTGCGCAGTTCGACGAAGCGCTTCACCAGCGCCAGCGACAGGAAGAAGAAGATGGAGAAGGCCAGCAGCCAGAACGAGACGTCGACGCCGGTCGCCGCCGCACCGGCCAGGACGCGGATCGTGTAGAGGCCGGCGAGCGTCAGCACATCGACCAGCAGCATGCGTTTGAACGACAGCGAATAGGCGGTGGTGACGACCATGTAGCCGCCGAGCACAGCCATGAATTCGGGCGACAGGAACAGCCCGGTGCCGATGCCGATCGCCAGAAGCACTGCGATCGCGCCAAGTCCGAACGGGATCGACAGCGCACCGCTGGCGAACGGCCTGTTGCGCTTGGTGAGGTGTTTGCGGTCGAGCGCGAGGTCGAAGAAATCATTGAGGATGTAGATGGCCGATGCCACCGCGCTGAACGAGACGAATGCCAGCAGGCATTCCCAGATCATGTCGGTGTTGAAATATTCATGCGAGAGCACCATCGGCACGGCGATCAGCGAATTCTTCAGCCACTGATGCACGCGCAGCATCTTGACGATGGTCCGCAAAGTCGGCTTCGGCGCCGGCACCGTCTCGGCGCCATGTGCCGCCTGCCAGCGCGCGGCATGGCGGTCGGGCGCGACGACGATCGCGTTGCGTGCGGCATCGAAGACCTGGAGGTCATGGCGGCTGTTGCCGGCGTAGTCGAAACCGCCATCGCCATAGGCTGCGATCAGCGAGGCGCGCTTCCTGCCCGAGGTGAGATTGGCGAGACCATCGGTGGCCAGCACCTGGTCGAAAATGCCGAGATGGGCCGCGATAGCGTCGGCGAACTTGCGCGGCGTACCGGTCGCCAGCACGATCTTGCGGCCCTCGGCGTGCTCGGTCCGGAGGCGGCAAAGCAGCACCTCGCGATAGGGCAGCGATGCCGGATCGATGTCGATGCGCTGCGCGATCGCCTGCTTCAGCCGCGCCGGCCCGCCGGCGATCCAGAACGGTACGAGGAAGATATAGAGCGGGTTCTTCTTGAGAAGGATGAACATCCCTTCCCACAACAGGTCGGTTGCGATCAGCGTGCCGTCGAGATCGACCGCAAGCGGTATTGCGTTCCTGTCCGATCGCGCATCCATGTCCGTCCTGCCCTGCCCGCGTAGAGTTGCGCGCCGCTTTTCGGCGTCTTGAGGCTGGTATAGCGGGCGATGGCGTAGCGAACGTTAAAACGCACGGTTGCAGACGGCTGCCATGGCGGTATTTCCGGTGTCATTGTTAAACAACCGCTACCGGAAACGATAAAAGGCCGGGCAAATGCCCGGCCTCTACAATCGTGACGCCAAGATTACTTGATGCGGGCGACACCGCCCGAGATCTCGACGGTTTCCGAACCGGTCAGGGCTTCGAGATCGCCATTGGGCAAGGTGACGAAGCAGCCGTTCGGGCAGAACTCAACCGTTTCGCCACCGGCCAGCGCAAGGTCGGTCTTGCTGCCGCCCTCCGTTACGACCAGCGTGCGGGTCTCGGCGTCCTTGTTGACCGCGCTCGCGGCATGGACCGAGCCGATGGCGGCGACCAGGGCGACTGCAGCGACGAGAGACTTCCACATGGTGCAATATCGGTGTTCCCACCGCCTCTGTTGCATTTGGCAAGGCATTTTCGCCTTTGCATGGAGCTTATATGAGATGGAAGCTGAACCGCAACTGAATGCCCCATTCATGCCGCAATCGATTCCGGGCAGGATTGAGGTCGACGGAGTCCGAGCCTAGTCCGGATCCGGCTTCTTGGTTTTGCGAGACTTGACCAGTCGCTTCTTCTCCGCCTCGGCTTCGGCCCTTATCTGCTCCTGTTCGGCGAAGTCGGCCTCGATCTTGTCGTCGTCCGTCGGCCAGGCCTTGGGCTTGTGGGCCTCGACCACGGCGCGCGGCGTCGAGGGGATCTCGATGTGTTCGCTGCTGAATTTTTCGAGGACGGCAAAACGGATATCGTTCTGCGCGATGTTGCCGTTCATCACGTCGGCCAGGAACACGCGGATTTCGAATTCCAGGGCGGCAGGGCCGAAATTGGAAAACAGCACGAAGGGTTCGGGGTTCTTCAGCACCATCGGGTGGCTGCGGGCGATCTCCAGCAGGACGGCATGAACCTGCTTGACGTCGCTGCCATAGGCGACGCCGACCTTGATGTCGACGCGGCCGAGCTTGTTGCGGTGCGTCCAGTTGCCGACGGCGTTGTTGATCAGGTTCGAATTGGGCAGGATCACCGATTGCCGCTGGAAGGTTTCGATCTCGGTGGCGCGCACGCTGATCTTCTTGACCGTGCCGCTGACGTCGCCGGCAACGATCCAGTCGCCCACCTTGAACGGCCGCTCGGCCAGAAGGATCAGGCCGGAAACGAAATTGGACACCACGTTCTGCAGGCCAAAGCCGATACCGAGGGAAAGAGCGCCGGCGACCAGTGCCAGGCTGGACAGGTCGATGCCCGCCGCCGAGATGCCGACCAGTGCCGCCAGCGCGACGCCGGCATAGCCGACCGCCAGCCTGATCGAGTTGCGCACGCCGGTATCGACCTTGCCACGCGCCATGACCGAGCCGTCGAGCCAGCCCTGGAACCACCGCGTCAGGAAATAGCCTATGACGAAGACGACGATGCCGGAGAGGATGCCGGTGACCGAGATCGTCACCGAGCCGATGTTGATCCCGGTTGCGAGCTTGTAGGCCCAAGCCTGGATATCGCCGGGCTGGAAACCCCACATCAGCAGGATCAGCGGCAGGAACACCAGCACGATCATCACATTGATGGCAACGCTGACGACAAGCCCGAGCTGGTCGAGGGCCGTATCCTCGTAGCTGGAATTGGCCGACAGCCAGCGCCCGACGGAGGTGTTGGCGAAAGCACCCTCCTCGCCGATCGCCTGCGCTGACAGGAAGCCGATATAGGCGGTGATCAAGGCTGTGCCAGTGACGACGACCTGCAGCGAAACGAACAGCGCAAGGCCGATATAGCCGAGCAAGGCGGCGATGATGGTGAATAGGCCAAGGCCCAGCGACAGGTAGCGCAGCCATGCCGGCCAGGGCCGCCAGCTTCCGTCGCGCGCCTTGAACGGCCTCAGCATCGCCATCAGGATCAGGATGATGCCGACGATGATGGTGGCGACAAAACTGCGGGCGATGGTCAGCGACAGCGGCGAACCCATCTTGTCGTTGATCACCGATAGGAAGGTGTTGACGCTGATGACCACGGCCATGGCGGTGGCCAGGCGCACCAGCCAGCGCGCCGGCCCGGTTTCGACCGGGATCAGGCGCCAGTTCGGCAGCCGCGGTTCCAGCGCCGCATTGGTCAGCCGGTTGACGCAGAACACCACGCCGATGACGGTCGCCAGCGCGTTGAGGAAGAGCCCAATGTCGCCGCGCAACACATTGTAATAATTGAAAAAGAAAATCGTCGATCCAAGAAAGGCGGCAACCGCCAGCGTCGGCAGCAAGGTCGACCAGAAGGCCACCGAAAGGCGGCTGAGATAGGATGGGTCCTCATTGGTGGGGTCGGCTTCGAACACCCGCCCGAACAGGCGCCTGCCGCCGACCAGCAGCACCAGCGCCAGCCCGAGCGCCACGAAGGTTGCCGCCAGGATCGCCTGGAACTTGAACTTGAAGGCAAAGCTCAACCAGGACGACACCGCCTTGTAGAGATTGCCGAACTCGTCGCGGGCGTCGGAAAACACCTGCGGGCTCAGCGCATCCGACAGCACGTAGCGCTTGGTCAAAAGATTGCGGAACAGCTCGCTGCGCATATTGCCGATCTTGTCGATCAGCCCGCTGATGCGGATCGACAGGTTCTGTGCGCTGGCAACGACCGCGTTGATCTCGGCCTTTTCCGATGCAAGCGCCTGACGCTCGCCCGTCACGATGTCGGGCTCCTGCGGCTGGCCCGCCGCCGGTGGAGGACCCAGCACCTCGATGCGATTGTTGATCTCGGTGAGCCGCGAGCGGAATACCAGCGCACTGGTGAGTGCCGCCCGCGACAGGTCCTCCAGCTGCAGACGGATCTCCACGAGTGAGGCATCGTCCTCACCGTCCTGCTGTATCTTCTTCTCGAGATCGTCCGTCTTGGCCGTTAGATCCTGGATGACCTTTTGCTGATCGGTGACCAAACCGGCCGAGCCCTGGCCGAGCGCTTGCGCCATCGCCTCAAACGAAAGCGGCGCCGAAACGACCAGCGTGAGTACCAGGATGAGACGAAGCAATCGGAAAAGCATGATTTGTTGGCGACTCATCGGCGGCAAAGGCAATTTGAAAGCCTGTCCTTGATAAAGACGGCCCTATCATGGGGCAAGCCGTCGTATCGCGAGCCCATCCGATCATTGGCCCCAACCGATCACTCACGCCGAGTGATCCCATCCCGGGCGTCGGCCAGTCGAAAGGCGATGGCGCAATATTGGCTTTGCGGATGCGGCCTGCTCTATAGTCTGCCGCATCGCCCGAACCGGATGACATCAATGGCAGAGTACTCGGCCTTTTCGCTGCTCGCGAACGCGCTCAAGGGAAACAAGGATTGGAAGCCGGCATGGCGCAAGCCTGACCCGAAGGCGTCCTATGACGTCATCATCATCGGTGGCGGCGGTCATGGGCTGGCGACCGCCTATTATCTTGCCAAGGAACACGGCATCACCAATGTCGCCGTTGTGGAAAAGGGCTGGCTCGGTTCCGGCAATGTCGGCCGCAACACCACGGCCGTGCGCTCGAATTATCTGCTGCCTGCCAACACCCGCTTCTACGAACACTCGATGAAGCTGTGGGAGAACCTGTCGCACGAGCTCAACTACAATGTCATGTTCTCGCAGCGCGGCTGCCTGAACCTGGCGCACACGCCGGCCCAATTCGACGACTATGCAAGGCGCGGCAACGCCATGCGCCATCTCGGCGTCGATGCCGAACTGATGACGAAGACTGAGATCAAACGCCTGATTCCGGCGCTCGATATCTCCGACAACGCGCGTTTCCCGGTGGTCGGCGGCCTGATGCAACGCCGCGCCGGCACCGCCCGCCACGATGCGGTGGCCTGGGGCTATGCGCGCGGCGCCGACAGGCGCGGCGTCGACATCATCGAAAATTGCGAGGTCACCGGTTTCCTGCGCGACGGCGACCGCATATCAGGCGTCACCACTTCGCGCGGCGACATCCGCGCTAGGAAGGTGGCCGTGGCGGTCGCCGGCCGCACAGGACGCGTCATGCAGATGGCCGGCATCGAGACGATGCCGATCGAGAGCCATGTGCTGCAGGCCTTCGTCACGGAATCGCTGAAGCCCTTCATCGACACGGTCGTCACCTTCGGCATGGGCCATTTCTACATGTCGCAGTCGGACAAGGGCGGCCTCATCTATGGCGGCGACATCGACGGCTACAACAGCTACGCCCAGCGCGGCAATCTGCCTGTCGTCGACGAGGTGATGAGTGAAATGCTGGCGTTGTTTCCGGGACTCGCGCGCGTGCGCATGCTGCGCTCCTGGGGCGGTGTTTGCGATATGTCGATGGACGGCTCGCCGATCATCACCGCCGGCCCCCTGCCCGGCATGTATCTCAACTGCGGCTGGTGCTATGGCGGCTTCAAGGCGACGCCGGCTTCCGGCTGGTGCTTCGCCTGGACCATCGCCAAGGACCAGCCGCACGACCTCAACGCGCCCTTCACGCTCGACCGCTTCCACCGCGGGCTGGTGATCGACGACAAGGGCCAGGGTGCAAACCCGCGGCTGCATTAGGCAATAGGTAGAGTCCAATGTTGATCACTTGCCCCTATTGCGGCCCGCGCGACGTCATCGAGTTCACCTATCAGGGTGACGGCAATCGTGAGCGTCCCGACCCCGCCTCGCAGAATTTCGAGGCGTGGAACGCCTATGTCTATGACCGGCTGAATCCGGCCGGCGACCACAATGAGATCTGGCAACATTCCGGCGGCTGCCGCGCGCATCTCAAGGTCGTGCGCAACACGCTGACGCATGAGATTTCCAGCGTTGCCTTTGCGCGGGGCGATCATGGGCCGGCCGCGCGCCGCAAGGCGGAGGACAAGGCATGAGCCCGCGCCGTGCCGACACCGGCGGCCGCATCGACCGGCTGAAAACCATCCGCTTCACCTTCGATGGCACGGCCTACACCGGCCATGCCGGCGACACGCTGGCGTCAGCCCTGCTGGCCAAGGGCGTCACGTTGTACGGGCGTTCGTTCAAATACCATCGCCCACGCGGCCTGCTCACCGCAGGCGTCGAGGAACCCAACGCGCTGGTGACGGTGCTGAAGGGCGAGGTTCGCGAGCCCAACATTCCAGCGACCATGGTTGAGATCCATGACGGGCTGGTTGCCATCAGCCAGAACCGCTTTCCCTCGCTTGCCTGGGACATCAACGCCGTCAACCAGCTCGGCGGCAAGATCCTGTCGGCCGGGTTCTACTACAAGACCTTCATGGGACCGGTGTTCGGCCCGCTCAAGGGCACGCGTTTCTGGATGTTCTGCGAACACTTCATCCGCCGCGCAGCCGGTCTCGGCAGTGCCGGATCGGCGAAAGACCCGGCCCGCTACGAACGCATGAACGCCTTTTGCGACGTGCTGGTCGTCGGCTCCGGCCCTGCCGGCCTGATGGCCACCAAGGCCGCCGCCGATCAGGGTGCGCGCGTCATGCTGGCCGATCTCGAGCCGCATTTCGGCGGTTCGGCCAACTGGTCCGAGGAAACGATCGATGGCGCGCCTGCCGCCGATTGGGCGCGGCGCACCGTCGCCCAGCTCGCAGGCCGCGACAATGTCCGGCTTCTGCCGCGCACCACGGTGTGGGGTTACTACGACAACAACACGCTTGCGGCGCTCGAACGGGTCAGCGACCACAAGGAGCACCCCAGCAAGGGCGAGCCGCGCCATCGCTATTGGGCGATCCGCGCCAAATCCGTGGTCCTGGCCACTGGTGCGTTCGAGCGGCCGCTCATCTTCCCCGGCAATGACCGGCCAGGCGTGATGCTGGCGCATGCCGCCGAGCGCTATGCCAACGAATTCGGCGTGCTGCCGGGCGAGCGGATCGCGTTGTTCACCAACAATGACAGCGCCTATCGGGCGGCTGTCGCCTTGAAGAAGGCCGGCGCCGCGGTCGTCGCCATCGCCGATGTCAGGCCGGAACTTTCGCCGGAGATGCGCAAGCTGGCCGCGGAAGCCGAGGCAGAGATCTTTGCCGGCCATGCCGTCGTCGCCACCGAAGGCGGCAAGGCGCTGTCCGGCCTCAAGCTGCAGCGCTTCGACATGGCCAATGGGGCACTCATCGGTGATGCACGCAGTATCCATGCCGATTGCCTGCTGATGTCCGGCGGCTGGTCGCCGACCATCCATCTGGCCAGCCAGGCCGGCGCCAAGGCAGAATGGAACGCCGCGCGGCAGGCTTTCCTGCCGCCAAAGCCGACACAGAGCTGGATCGGCGCAGGCGCCTTCACCGGAAGCTTCTCGACGGCCGAAGCCATCGCCGAAGGCCGCGCCGCCGGCCTCGCCGCCGCAGGCGGGCAGAGCACACCGTCCATGCTGCCGACCGTCGAAGCAGTGCCTGGCGATCCCGACCCCGCCCCGGTGTTCGAGATCAGGGCCAAGGGCAAGAGCTTTGTCGATTTCCAGCACGACGTCACGGCCGAGGACGTGCGGCTGGCTCACCGGGAAGGCTTTGTCTCGGTCGAGCATCTCAAGCGCTACACCACGCTCGGCATGGCGACCGACCAGGGCAAGAGCTCCAACGTGCCTGGCCTTGCCATCATGGCCGAGGCGCTGGGCAAGCCGATCCCCGAGGTCGGCACGACACGCTTCCGGCCGCCCTTTGCTCCGGTGTCGATCGGCTCGCTGGCTGCCGAGCGTTTTGGCGACCTGAAGCCAGAACGATTGACGCCGATGCATGACTGGCATCTGGCCAATGGCGCGACGATGTATTCCGCCGGCCTCTGGTACCGGCCGATGATCTATGGGCTTTCAGGCGAAACGGTCGAGCAGGCCTATGTGCGCGAAGCCAAGGCGACGCGCGAAAGCGCCGGCATCGTCGATGTCTCGACACTGGGTAAGATCGCGGTGCAAGGCCCTGATGCCGCCGCATTCCTCGACCGCGTCTACACCAACATGTTTTCGACGCTGGCCGTCGGCAAGGCCCGCTACGGGCTGATGCTGCGCGAGGACGGCCTCGCCTTCGATGATGGCACCACCTGGCGGCTCGGCGAGCAGGATTTTCTGATGACCACCACCACGGCCAACGCCGGCAAGGTGATGCAGCATCTGGAATATTTCCTCGACGTGATCTGGCCGGAGCTGAAAGTCCACGTCACCTCGGTGACAGACGAATGGGCAGGTGCCGCGATCGGCGGCCCGAAGGCCAGGCAGATCCTCGCCGCCTGTGTCACCGGCACGTCGGTCGACAACGCCACCTTGCCCTTCATGGGCATCGTGCGCGGCGAAATATCAGGCGTGCCGGTGATGATCTGCCGGCTGTCCTTCTCCGGTGAAATGGCCTTCGAGGTCTATTCCGGCGCCGGCCATGGCACCCATGTCTGGGAAGCGCTTATCGAAGCCGGCAAGCCGTTCGGGCTGGTCACCTACGGTCTTGAGGCATTGGGCACCATGCGCATCGAAAAGGGCCATGTCACCGGCGCCGAGATCGACGGCCGCACCACGGCGCGCGACCTGCATCTCGACTGGATGCTGTCGAAGAAGAAGCCGTTCATCGGCTCGGCGATGATGGACCGCGAAGGCTTGATCGCATCGGACCGCCTCGAACTGGTCGGCCTGATCGCCCTCGATAACCGGCCGCTCAACGGTGGCGCCCACATCGTCGAGGAGGTTGACGAAGCCAATCCGCACGACTCCATCGGCCATATCACCGCCTGCTGCTATTCGCCGGCGCTCGGCAGACATATCGCGCTGGCGCTGATCGAGGGCGGCAAGGCACGGCACGGCACGCGCGCCCACGTCTCCGATCCCTTGCGCAACCGGTTCGGACCGGTCGAGATCGTCTCCAACCACTTCTTCGATCCGGACGGGAGCCGCATGCATGGTTGAGCACCAATCCCCGCTTGAGCCGGAATTTCACGTCGGCTCGCACGGCAATTTCGAGCATGGCGTCGAGATCATCCTGACCGAGACGAGGCCGGGCTCGATCGTGCAACTCGCCGCCTGGCCCGGCGAGGAGAAGAGGCTGATCGCAGCCATCCGCACCGTCACCGGGCTGGCGCTTCCCGATGGCGCCGGCGGCGGAGTGAGCGACGGGGTCAAGTCAGTGTTCGGCTTCGCGCCGGGGAAGTTCACCGTTGCCGACGAGGCCGAAGGGCTGGCCGCTGCCTTTGCCAAGGTGGTGACCTCGGCCATCGGCACGGCGACCGATCTCTCGCACGGCCGCACCGCCATCCGCATTGCCGGGCCGAAGGCCGAATGGGTGCTGGCGAAATTCTTCGCCATCGACTTTTCGCTGCCGGCCTTTCCCAATGGTGCCGGCCGCTCGACCGCTCATCACGACGTCTTCGCCCAGATCCAGCGCACCGGCGCCGACCAGTTCGACATCTATGTCTTCCGCTCGTTTGCACGCTCGTTCTGGAAGGCGCTCTGCCACGCCAGCGAGGAAGTCGGCTACGAGGTGCAATAGGCGGCGCCGAACGGTCGCATCGCTCCTGCTTCTGGCATCAACGCCAGCCGTTTCTGCCGCTAGAGAATCAGGCCGCAGGCGCCCATGGTGCGAAAACGCGGCCGCCCAACCCGCCCAGGGATATGAAATCCCTTCTTCAAGAGTCGGCACATTCGTTTGGTTCGAACATCTCCATGACCGCAGAACTATCCGCCGGCGCCACGGACCGCGCCGATGTGCCGGCCAGAGCCTTGCTCCTGCTGCCGCTGACGGTCGCCTGCGGCGTGTTCATGACCAGCCTCGACCAGAATGTCGTGGTGACCGCGCTGCCGGGCATCAGCGAAAGCCTCGGCCGTCCGCCCAGCCAGCTCGGCCTGCTGATCACCGTCTATGTCGCCAGCCTGATCATCTCGATGCCGCTTGGCGGCTGGGCTGCCGACCGCTTCGGCCTGCGCAACGTCTACTGCTTTGCCTTGCTGGTGTTCGCCGCCTCGTCGGCGCTTTGCGGGCTGTCCGACAACATCTGGACGCTGGTTGGTGCGCGTGCGTTGCAAGGCTTCGGCGGCGCCTTGATGGGCACACTCGGCCAGGTCGTCATCCTGTCGACTTTTCCGCGCAGCCGAACGCTCAAGATCAACATGTACATCTCGCTGGCCGGCCAGTCCGGCCCGCTGGTCGGTCCGCTCGTCGGCGGTGCGCTGACCACCTACATTTCCTGGCGCTGGATCTTCTTCATCAACGTGCCGTTCGCGCTGGCGGCGGCAATTCTTGCCGCCTCGCTGTTTCCGACGATGACCAAGCCCGTGCGCACGCCGTTCGATTTTCCGGGCTTCCTGCTGGTCGGCAGCGGCATGGTCCTGCTGGTCTTCGGCATGGATTCGCTTGCCGCCAAGGACGCCGCGGGCGGCATCATCGCCGGCGAACTGGCGCTGGCGCTCGTCATCCTGACCATCGCCTCGTTCTACTGCCTGCGCGTGCGCAATCCGCTGCTCGATCTCAAGCTGTTGCGCATCCGTACCTTCCGCATTTCGTTCCTCACCGGCGGCGGGCTGGACACGATCGGCCTTAGCTCGGTCGTCTTCCTGCTGCCGCTGATGTTCCAGCTCGGCTTCGGCATGAGCGCGGTGCAGGCGGGATCGCTGACCTTCGTCGCCGCGGTCGGCTCGGTGGCCATGCGGTTCTTCATGCCGCGTGTCCTCAACCGTTTCGGCTTTCGCCGCGTGCTGGTCTACAACACGCCCATCGTCGCCGCCCTGGTTGCCGGCTTCGCGCTGATGCAGGCGACGACGCCGGTGTGGATCGTGCTCACTTACATCTTCGTCTTCGGCGTCTTCCGCTCCGCGCAATGGGCCTCGACCGGCAACCTCGCCTATTCCGACATCGCGCCCGAGCAGCTCGCCCGTTTCAGCGCGCTCTATTACATATTATGGCAGCTGGCGGTGGCGATCAGCGTCGGCCTCGCCGCCGCGGCATTGTCGTTTCTGGCGGGCGGCGGCCCCGCCGTCGCCGACGATTTCCGCATCCTGTTCGTGATCGAGGGCGTCATCACGCTCTGCGCGCTGCTCGCCTATCTCAAGCTGACGCCGCAAGACGGCGCCCATGTCAGCGGCCACGGTGCCCAGATGAACACGGAATGAGGCTGGCTGGCTTATTCGCTGAACGTCACCCACTCTTGCAGCGGCACGCGGTCGGTGCGGAAGGCGTTTTCAGGTTTTGACGTATCTTCATAACCAAGCGCCATGCCGCAGACGACGATCTCTTCGTCGGGAATGTCGAGCACCGGCCTGATCTGCCGGTGATAGGGCGCGAACGCCGCTTGCGGGCAGGTATGCAAACCCCTGCCCCGCGCCGCCACCATGATGTTCTGCAGGAACATGCCGTAGTCGATCCATGAGCCCTGGTTGAGGCGGCGATCGATGGTGAAGATCATGCCGACCGGCGCGTCGAAGAAGACGAAGTTGCGGTCGTGCTGGGCGCGCATCTTGTCGACCTCGCGGCGACCGATGCCGAGCGCGCCATAGAGGCCGAAACCGTTGGCGCGACGTCGCGTCAGGTACGGCTCGAAGAACTGCGTGGGATAATACCGGTACTCGTCCCAATCGGCTTTTTCGGCGCGAATGCCGGAATTGAGAATGGCGTCCGATATCCGCTGCTTGCTCTCGCCCTTGGTGACATAGACCTTCCATGGCTGCATGTTGGTGCCGGATGGGGCGCGCGCCGCAACCGCCAGAATGGCGCGGATGGTGTCGTCTTCGACCATGTCGGGCAGGAATGCGCGCACCGAACGGCGCGACAGGATCGCCTCGTCGACAATCTCGGCATCGCCCTCGATTCGGGGGTTATTTTCCAGCATGGGCCGTCCCTTACCCTTTGTCTCGATCGGACGTCCCCACTCGCCGCTCTCGGCGGAGCCTTTGCATGAACCGTCAAAATCGCGCAAGCAAATCTTGTGCATCCGTGAAAATCTGCTTGATTTTTTCATGAGTTTGATTTCTCATGAAATTTGCCGGTGATTTTTCATAAAGAGAGCGTTTTGCCTTCGACTACCGCAAGAACATTGCAGGGACCTGACGAACGCGTGCTGGCCGGCGACATCAGGGCCCTGCGCAAGGCGCGCGGGCTGACGCTCGCCGAGATCGGCCTGAAGCTAGGCCGTTCGGTCGGCTGGGTCAGCCAGGTCGAGCGTGGCCTGTCGACGCCGTCGCTCGGTGACCTCAGAGCCTTCGCCGAACTGTTCGGCGTGCCGATCAGCCTGTTCTTCAGCCATGACGTACCTGTCGAAAGCGAGCGCGGCGTGGTCGTGCGCGCCGGCAGGCGCCGCACGCTTGGCACAAGCGAATCCGGCCTGGTGGAGGAGCTTCTGTCGCCCGATCTCGGCGGTAGCTTCGAGATGGTGCGTTCGGTCTTCGCGCCGGGCGCGGAACTGAAGGCCGAGGCGCAGCGGCCGACCGAGGAAGCCGGATACGTCGCGTCCGGACTGTTCGACATCGAGATCGGAGGTGTCTGGCATCGGCTTGGCGAGGGCGACTCCTTTCGCTTCGAAGGCAAGCCCTACCGCTGGCGCAATCCGGGTGCCGAGCCGGCAATTGTCATCTGGGTGGTTTCACCACCCGTCTATTGAGTTCAAGTTTGGAGAAGAACATGGCGGGTTTGCCGAGCACGGCGCGCGTGGTGATCATCGGAGGCGGCGCCGTCGGCACCTCCGCGCTCTATCATCTCGCCAAGGCGGGCTGGACCGACTGCGTGCTGCTCGAGAAGAACGAGCTGACCTCCGGCTCGACCTGGCATGCCGCCGGCAACGTGCCGACCTTCTCCTCGTCCTGGTCGCTGATGAACATGCAGCGCTATTCGACCGAGCTTTATCGCGGGCTGGCCGACGCGGTCGACTACCCCATGAACTATCACGTCACCGGCTCGCTTCGCCTTGCCCACTCGCTCGAGCGCATGCAGGAATTCCAGCGCGCCAAGGGCATGGGCCTCTACCAGGGTATGGACATAGACATTGTCGGTGTCGACGAGATCCAGCGTCGCTATCCCTTCATCGAGACGCATGAGCTGAAAGGCGCGCTCTACGACCCGAGCGACGGCGACATCGATCCGGCGCAACTCACCCAGGCGCTGGCCAAGGGTGCGCGCGACATGGGCGCGAAGATCATCCGCTTCTGCCCGGTCACAGGCGTGCGCCGCGAGAACGACGAGTGGGTGGTCGAGACGGCACAGGGCGAGATCCGCTGCGAGATCGTCGTCAATGCCGCCGGCTACCGCGCCGCCGAAGTCGGCCGGATGTTCGGCCGCGACGTGCCGATGATGGTGATGAGCCATCAGTACATCCTGTTCGAGGAGATCCCCGAACTCGCGGCATGGTCGAAGGAACAAGGCAAGAAGCTGCCGCTGCTGCGCGACGTCGACACCTCCTACTACCTGCGCCAGGAGAAGAACGGCATGAATCTCGGCCCCTATGAGCGCAATTGCCGCGCGCATTGGGCCAGCCACAATGACCCGATGCCGGAGGACTTTTCCTTCCAGCTGTTCCCCGACGATCTCGACCGGCTGGAACATTATCTGGCCGACGCCGTCGCCCGCGTGCCGATCCTTGGCACGGCCGGCCTGTCCAAGGTGATCAACGGGCCGATCCCCTACACGCCGGACGGCAATCCGCTGATCGGCCCGATGCCTGGCGTTCCCAATGCCTTCGAGGCCTGCGTCTTCACCTTCGGCATCGCCCAGGGTGGCGGCGCCGGCAAGGTGCTGGCCGAATGGGTGACCGAGGGCCGGACCGAATGGGACATGTGGTCGTGCGACCCGCGCCGCTTCACTTCCTATGCCGCGGCGCCGGACTATTGCGTCGCCAAGGGCATGGAGATCTACGGCAACGAATACGCCATCCAGTTCCCGCGCCATGCCTGGCCGGAAGGCCGCGACCGCAAGCTGTCGCCGATCCACGATCGCATCAAGGCGCTCGGTGGCCGCTTCGATGCCTATAATGGCTGGGAGCGCGCCACCTGGTACGCGCAGGACGGCGATGACATTTCCGAGGAAGCCACGCTGACCTTCCGCCGCGACGGGCCATGGCAGCATCGTGTGCGCGAAGAATGCCTGGCCGTGCGTGACGCTGCCGGCATTTTGGACCTGCCTGGGTTCTCGCGCTTCAATCTCGATGGTCCAGGTGCCGCCGAATGGCTGAGCCTGCAGGTCACCGGACTGGTGCCGAAGCCAGGCCGCATCGGTCTCGTCTATTTCGCCGACGACAAGGGCCGCATCGTCACTGAAATGTCCGTCGTGCGTCACGACGAGAACCTGATGACGCTGATCACCGCGGCGGTCGCGCAGTGGCATGATTTCGAATGGCTGAAGTCGCGCATGCCCAAGGACGCACCGTTCAAGCTGATCGACCGGACCGAGGAATTCTCGACCCAGATCCTGGCAGGCCCGAACTCGCGAAAAATCCTCGCCGATGTCTGCGAAGCCGACCTCACTCTGCCATGGCTGACGCATCAGGAGACGAAGATCGCCGGCCGCTGGGCCAAACTCGTGCGCGTCTCCTTCGCCGGCGAACTCGGCTGGGAAATCCACACCAGGATCGACGACACCGCCGCCATCTTCGATGCCGTCTGCGCCGCAGGCCAGCAGCACGGGCTGAAGCCTTTCGGCATGTACGCGCTGGATTCGCTCCGGCTTGAGAAAGGCTACCGCACCTGGAAAGGCGATCTGTCGACCGACTATTCGATCCTGCAGGGCGGGCTCGAACGCTTCGTCAAATGGGACAAGCCCGACTTCCGTGGCAAGGCGGCACTGCTGAACGAAAAGCAGCAAGGCGTGAAGAAGCGCTTCGTTACGCTGGTGGTGGAAAACCCCGGCGATTGCGACGCTCCGTCAGTTTCTACACTCTGGCATGACGGCAAGATCGTCGGCGAGACGACGTCCGGCGGCTGGGGCCATCGCATCGACAAGTCGATCGCGCTCGGCATGCTGCGCGCCGACCTGGCCGAACCAGGTACATCAGTCGAGGTCGAAATCTTCGGTGACCGCTTTCAGGCAATCGTGCAGAAGGATGAACCGCTGTGGGATCCGAAGAACGAAAGGCTGCGCGCATGAAGAAAATCATCCTCACCGATGGCGGCATGGGCCAGGAACTGGTCCGCCGCAGCCAATCCGAGCCGACGCCGCTATGGTCGGCCAGGGTGCTGATCGACGAACCGGATCTGGTGCGCGACCTGCACACGGAATTCATCCGTGCCGGCGCACGTGTCATCACCATCAACACCTATTCTGCGACACCCGAACGCCTGGCGCGCGAAGGTGCGGAAGACCTCTTCAAGCCATTGCAGAAGCGCGGCATCGAATTGGCCAGGCAGGCCCGCGACGAGGCCGGCGATGCATCCATCGCCGGTTGCCTGTCGCCGCTTTTCGGCAGCTATGCACCGGCACTGACCATTTCCTTCGAGGAGACGCTCGATATTTACCGCCGCATCGTTGCCGAGCAGGCCGATGGCGTCGACCTGTTCCTGTGTGAAACCATGGCGTCGGCGGACGAAGCCCGCGCAGCGGTCACCGCTGCATCGGAAAGCGGCAAGCCGGTATGGGTATCGTGGACGCTGGCTGACCACGGCAAGCCGCGCCTGCGCAGCGGCGAAGCCATTGCCACCGCGGCAAGCGCGCTCGACGGCCTGGCAGTCGCAGCGCGGCTGGTCAATTGCTGCCGGCCGGAAGCAATCGCCGCGGCTTTGCCTGAACTGATCGACCTCGGCGGCCCGGTCGGCGCATATGCCAATGGCTTCACGTCAACCGAAGCACTTAAGCACGGCGGCACCGTCGATGTACTGCACGCTCGTCACGACCTTGGCCCGGATGCCTATGCCGACCAGGCGATCGGCTGGGTGGAGGCTGGCGCAAGCATCGTTGGCGGCTGCTGCGAAGTCGGACCACCGCACATCGCCGCCCTGCGCGACCGGCTCGAACAGGCCGGCTACGAAATTTCGGGAGTTTTGCATGCCTAGACCATCATCGCGCATTTCCGGCATCGTGCCTTCGGGCAAGGACGGCTGGGAAGTCCATTTCGCCGCCTGGACGCGCAAGGAGGCCGGCGAAGACATCATCATGCTGTCGGTTGGCGACCATGATTTCGACACGCCTTCGCAGACCATCGAAGCCTGTGTGACCGCGGTTCGCGGCAGCAATCATCATTACACCCCGCTTCCCGGCTTGCCGCGCCTGCGCAAGGCGATGGCCGCGGCCTCGAGCGCCTGCACCGGCGTCGAGACATCGCCGGATCAGGTGATCGCCACGCCGGGCGGCCAGGCCGCACTCTACGCGGCCGTGCAGGGCGTGCTCGACCAAGGCGATCACGCCATCGTCGTGGCGCCCTATTATGCCACCTATCCCAACACGTTCAGCGCCGCTGGCGCTGATTTCACCGTCGTCGAGACACCGGCCGAGGATGGCTTCCAGCCGCGAGCCGACATGATCCGCGCGGCAATCCGGCCGAACACGCGCGCCATCCTGATCAACACGCCGAACAATCCGACCGGTGCGGTCTATTCGCGCGAGCGGCTGGAACAATTGGCAGAAGTCTGCCGGGAGCACGACCTCTGGCTGCTGTCGGACGAAGTCTACTGGACGCTCGGCGGCGGCGAGCACGTCTCGCCGCGCTCGCTGCCAGGAATGGCCGAGCGCACGCTGGTCATCAATTCGATGTCCAAGAGCCACGGCATGACCGGCTGGCGCATGGGCTGGCTGACGGGACCGGAGCAGATGATCACGCTCATGATCAATCTCAATCTGGTGACGACCTACGGCCTGCCGGCCTTCATCTCGATCGCTTGTTCCGAGGCGCTGGAGAACCGTTACGGCGTCAAGGAGATCGCCGAACGCTACGCGGCACGCCGCACCGTCTTGCTCGACGCCGTGCGGGGCATGAACGATGTCACCGTGCGCGGTTCGGAGGGCGGCATGTATGTCATGCTCGACATCTCGGCCGTCGAGCCGGACGACGAGAAATTCGCCTGGGCCCTGCTCGACAAGGAAAAGGTTGGCGTGATGCCCGGCTCCAGCTTCGGCGAGGCGGCCGCCGGCCACATTCGCATCAGCCTCTGCCAACCCGAACCGGTGCTGCAGGAAGCTGCACTTCGTCTGCGCCGCTTTGCTTCCAGCTACCGTCGCGAGGCAGCATGACCGTCAAGGCAGTTCCCGCCAAAGCAAGAGCGGTCATCATCGGCGGCGGCGTTTCCGGCTGTTCGGTCGCCTATCACCTGGCCAAGCTTGGCTGGACCGACATCGTGCTTCTCGAACGCAAGCAGCTGACGTCGGGCACGACATGGCATGCTGCCGGCCTGATCGGCCAGCTGCGCGGTTCGCAGAACATGACGCGGCTGGCGAAATATTCCGCCGACCTCTACGTCAAGCTGGAAGCAGAGACCGAGGTCGGCACCGGCATGCGCCAGGTCGGTTCGATCACCGTGGCGCTGACCGAGGAGCGCAAGCACGAGATCTACAGGCAAGCGTCGCTGGCGCGTGCCTTCGATGTCGACGTGCGCGAGATTTCGCCAAGGGAAGTCAGCGAGATGTACCCGCATCTCAATGTTTCCGATGTCGTCGGCGCCGTGCATCTGCCGCTCGACGGCCAGTGCGACCCCGCCAACATCGCCATGGCACTGGCCAAGGGCGCGCGCCAGCGCGGTGCGACCATCGTCGAGAACGTCAAGGTCACCAAGGTCCACAGCAAGGCCGGCCGCGTCACGGGCGTGTCCTGGACACAAGGCGAAGAGCAAGGCACGATCGAGGCCGACATCGTCGTCAACTGCGCCGGCATGTGGGCGCGCGAACTGGGAGCGCAGAACGGCGTCGCCATCCCGCTGCACGCCTGCGAGCATTTTTACCTCGTCACCGAGCCGATCCCCGGCCTCACCCGCCTGCCGGTGCTGCGTGTGCCCGACGAGTGTGCCTACTACAAGGAGGACGCCGGCAAGATGATGCTGGGCGCCTTCGAGCCGGTGGCAAAGCCCTGGGGCATGGACGGCATCCGTGAAGATTTCTGCTTCGACCAACTGCCGGAGGATATGGAGCATTTCGAGCCGATCCTCGAAATGGGCGTCAACCGCATGCCGATGCTGGCGACCGCCGGCATCCACACCTTCTTCAATGGTCCCGAGAGTTTTACGCCTGACGACCGCTACTATCTCGGCGAGGCGCCGGAACTGTCCGGCTACTGGATGGCGACCGGCTACAATTCGATCGGCATCGTCTCCTCCGGTGGCGCCGGCATGGCGCTGGCGCAGTGGATCAATGACGGCGAAGCCCCCTTCGACCTGTGGGAAGTAGACATCCGCCGCGCCCAGCCGTTCCAGAAGAACCGCCGCTACCTCAAGGAGCGCGTCTCCGAAACGCTTGGCCTGCTCTATGCCGACCATTTCCCCTATCGTCAGATGGCGACGTCGCGCAATGTCAGGCGCTCGCCGCTGCACGAGCATCTGAAGGCGCGCGGCGCTGTCTTCGGCGAAGTCGCCGGCTGGGAGCGCGCCAACTGGTTCGCCCGCGAGGGCCAGGAGCGCGAATACCGCTATTCCTGGAAGCGCCAGAACTGGTTCGACAACCAGCGCGAGGAACACCTTGCGGTCAGGAATGGCGTCGGCCTGTTCGACATGACCTCGTTCGGCAAGATCCGTGTCGAGGGCCGCGACGCCTGTGCTTTCCTGCAAAGACTATGCGCCAACGACATGGATGTCGCGCCGGGCAAGATCGTCTACACCCAGATGCTCAACCAGCGCGGCGGCATCGAGAGTGACCTGACGGTCTCGCGGTTGTCCGAGACGGCGTTCTTTCTCGTCGTCCCAGGCGCCACGCTGCAGCGCGATCTGGCTTGGCTGCGCAAGCACGTCGCCGACGAGTTCGTCGTCGTCACCGACGTAACGGCGGCCGAAAGCGTGCTCTGCCTGATGGGCCCGGACGCGAGAAAGCTGATCCAGAAGGTCAGCCCGAACGATTTCTCCAATGAGAAAAATCCGTTCGGCACGTTCCAGGAAATCGAAATCGGCATGGGCCTGGCCCGCGCCCACCGCGTCACCTATGTCGGCGAACTCGGCTGGGAGCTCTATGTCTCGACCGACCAGGCGGCCCATGTCTTCGAGGTGGTCGAGGAGGCAGGTGTGGATGTCGGCCTGAAACTCTGCGGCCTGCACACGCTGGATTCCTGCCGCATCGAAAAAGCGTTCCGGCATTTCGGCCATGACATCACGGACGAGGACAATGTGCTGGAAGCCGGCCTCGGCTTCGCGGTGAAGACCGCCAAGGGCGACTTCATCGGCCGTGACGCGGTGCTGCGCAAGAAGGAAGCCGGCCTGTCACGCCGGCTCGTACAGTTCCGGCTGAAGGATCCGGAACCCCTGCTCTTCCACAACGAGGCGATCCTGCGCGACGGTAAGATCGTTGGTCCGATAACGTCTGGCAATTACGGCCATCACCTCGGCGGCGCCGTCGGGCTGGGCTATGTGCCTTGCGAGGGCGAGAGCGAGGCGGATGTGCTGGCGTCGTCCTATGAGATCGAAATCGCCGGCGAGCGTTTTGCGGCGGAAGCCTCGCTGAAGCCGATGTACGATCCGAAATCGGAGCGGACGAGGATGTAGTGCCTTCTCGCCTCCCCCTTTGTGGGGGAAGGAAGGGAAAGTCGCCCTCTCAAAACCTTTCCAGCTTCCCTCGCACCTTCGCCAGAAACGCCGCCCTTGTCGCCGGCGTCGAGGCATCCATCAAATAGTGCGCCAGGAAAAACGTCCGGCAGCGCGTCGCGCACAGCGCCCGCATGCCGCGCAGCAGGGTCTTGCGTCCCGGCTGGCCGACGACGACGCTCCACCAGGTCGGCGCGCCGCAGGTGGTGATGACGCCGACCTTGGTTACATGCGTCATCAGCGACTTGATCCGTCCCTTGCCGGCCGGCAGCTTGAAGGCGACGTCCGTCGCCCACACCCGGTCGAGCCAGCCCTTCAGCATCGCCGGCAGTCCGTACCACCAGGTCGGATAGACGAACAGGATCGCTTCGGCCCAGTTGAGCAGTTCGAAATGCGGCTTCAGTGCCGGGTCCTGCGGCGCCTGGTCATTGTAGGAGCGCCGCTCGTCGCAGCCCATCACCGGGTCGAATTTCTCCGCATAGAGGTCGAGCAGCCGCACCTCCCAGCCTCGTCGCATCAGCACGTCGATGGCAGTGTCGCGGATGGCGGCGCAAAAGCTCTCGGGTACCGGATGGCAGTAGACCACCAGCGCGCGCATCAGAAGGCATCCATGCTGGCCGCGACCTTGGTCGTGAAAGCCTTGCGCGAGCCGTCGGTAGACAGGTTCATCGCGTAGTGCGCGAGGTAGGTCACCGGCGCGCCCGGTTTGACGGTGGCGCGCAGCATCCGCTTGATCAGCCTGCGCGGCGGATCGCCCATCAGCAGGGCGCGGAACCGGCTGCCGCCATAGGTGGTCACCGCCGCAACCTTGCGAATGTTGTGCAGCGACGGCTGCGCCTTGCCGTCGACCAATTTGAACGACACGCCGGGCAAGAACACGCGATCGAAAAAGCCTTTCAGGATCGCTGGAAAGCCATAGTTCCAGACGGGATAGGAAAGCACCAGCGCATCGGCGCGCAGCAGGCGCTCGACATAAGGCGCGACAGCGTCGGCGGGGCCACGTGGGTTGTGGTAGTCCAGCCGCTCCTGGCGCGTCAGTCGCGGATCGAAACCCTCGGCATAGAGATCGCAGTCGTCGACCGTATGGCCCGCCGCCGTCAGGCGCTCGACGATCATCCGGTGCAGGCCGGCATTGAAGCTGGTCTCGACCGGATGGGCGTAGAGGACGAGGATGTTCATCATCCTACCTTCTGCAGCCCCTTGAACAAAAAAGTCCGCCCGGAACGGTAGTCGTAGTCCGGGTTTTCCCAGGCGATCATCTTGCCGGGGTTGAGGAGCCCTTGCGGATCGGTCTCGCGCTTGAAGGCGAGTTGCACCGCGTCGGTCTGCTTCATGCCGCCCTCTTCCAGCGTGTAGCGATGCGGGTTGAAGATCGGGCAACCGTTCGCTTCATGCAGGCGCACGATCTCGTCGAGCCGCGCCTCGGTCGTGAACTTGACCAGCGGCAGGCCGAAGCAGGTAATGTTGCCGTCCAGCCGCACGAATTCCAGATGCGAGAAAACCTCGCCCGGAAACATCGCATCCATCTTCTCGACAAGCGCCAGCTGGTTGGGAAAGGGATAGAGCGACTGCAGATAGGTGATCGAAGGGTCGACGCGCAGCGCCCTCAGCGTGGTGTGGTTCCAAGCCAATTCATAGGCCGGCGGCAGGCCTTTTTTCTCATCCGGCGTCGCCGTGGCCGCATTGTAGATCACCTCGCCGCCGGCACGCCGGGTGAAGGCAAGAAAAGCGTCCAGCCCATGCTGCGCCACCATGACGAGGCAAATGCTCTGCCCGTCGCTCAGGAATTTCTGGTGCCGCTTGAAATAGAGCTGCGGCACGGGTGCGGCGATCGGTGTGATCAGCTTGGTCAGGATGCCGTCCTGACACGCCAGCGCATTGCCATAGCGGGCCGCATCCATGAAAGCGTCGAAGCCGACAATGACGTCGATCCAGTCATAAGCCGCGGTCAGCGGCATCTCGACTTCCGATATGATGCCGTTGGTGCCGTAGGCATGGGTCACCTTGTGCAGATCCGCGCCGGTGAGCTCGAGCGCTTTCGGCTCGGCCTCCATGGTCACCACGCGCAGCCGAAGCACGTTGCCGAAATCGCGCAACCCGCCGAAATTGATCGAGCCGACGCCGCCCGAACCGCCGGCGATGAAGCCGCCAATCGAGGCTGTGTTGTAGGTGGAGGGCGATAGCCGCAGTTCCTGCCCGGAATGCGCCCGCGTTGCCTTGTCGATATCGGCCAGGATCGCCCCCGGCCCGGTCACGACGCGACCCGGAGCGATCGACTTGATCTCGTTCATCTCGGCAAGGTTGAGCACGACGCCGCCGGAGAGCGGCATCGCCTGGCCGTAATTACCGGTGCCGCTGCCGCGCGGTGTCACCGGCACGCCATGACGATGACAGGCGGCAAGCACGCGGATCAGTTCGGCCTCGTTCTTCGGCGTCACGATCAGGTCGCCGGTGACATGGTCGAGCTGCTGCTTCAGCACCGGGCTGTACCAGTAGAAGTCACGGCTCTTCTGCTGGACGATGGCCGGATTGTCGTCGACCTTCAGGCCTTCGAGATCGCGTTTGAGCGCCGAAACATCCATCATTCCACCATCAGTTCGTCGAGTTCGGCATAATCTGGCAATTGGCGGTCGATCGCCTTGCCGCCGCGCACCACGATGCGATCCGATTCGGACCGCGACAGCAATTCCGTCCAGCTTCGGCCTTTGAACACGATGAAATCAGCATCACCGCCGGCAGCCAGCGTGCCGAAGCCGTCGAGCCGCATCACCTTGGCCGGCGTCGCGGTGACCGCTTGCGGCCAGTCGGCGACCGGATGATCGAAATGCAGGATGCGCGTCGCCATGCGGTAGACCTCCAGCATGTCGAGATCGCCATAGGCATAGAAGGGATCACGCGTGTTGTCGGAAGCAACCGCCACCGGAATGCCCCTCGCCTTCATCTCGTGCAGCAGCGTCACGCCACGCCAGCGTGGCGTGGTGCCGTCGGCGCGCCGGTCCTGCAGATAGAGATTGCACATCGGCAGCGAGACGACGGCGAGCCCCGCTTTCGCCACCTTGTCCAGCGTGTCGAGCACGTCGAGATCCGGCTGGCGCGCCAGCGAGCAGCAATGGCCGACGAGGATCTTTCCTTCGAAACCGTTCCACAGAACGGCCTCGGCGATCTTCTTCAGCGATATGGCGGAAATGTCGTTGGTCTCGTCGGCATGGAAATCGAGATCGAGGCCATGCTTGATGGCCTGCGCGAAGACGTGGTCGAGCAGCTCTTCGAGGTCCGGCGCCATATAGGTGACGACACCGAGCACGCCCTTTGCCGCGGCAACCCTCTTTGCCAGCCTGTCGAACCACTTTTTGTCGCGCACGCCTTCGATGCCGAGCAGGCAGGCGCCCTGCAACTCGATGCGGCCGCGCCATTCCTCGCGCATCGCCTCGAACACCGGCCAGGAGATTTCCTCCTGCGGCGCGACGCTGTCGATGTGGGTGCGCAGCGCCCTTGTGCCATGGGCGTAGGCGCAGCGCAGCGAGAAATCCATCCGCCGCGCCAAATCCTCGGCGCTCCAGCGTGCCACACGATCGGCACCGGCGGCATTCAGCGCGCCCATGAACGTGCCGTCGGGATTGGGCTTTCGCGGCCAGATATGGCCCTTGTCGATATGCGTGTGGCAGTCGACGAAGCACGGCAGGATTATACGGCCGCCCAGGTCGACCGCATCAGCGGATCGGCCATGCGCGGTGATGCTGGAAATCTTCCCGTCGGCCACAGCGATGTCGGCAAGCCCGAAGCCGTCAGCATCGAAGGGCGCGGAAAGGCGTGGCGTCAGTGAGCGATGAAGGCGAACATTGGCGAGATGGTAAGAGCCGGAGGTTGGTATCAAGCGTTGCCCCCCTCTGCCCTGCCGGGCATCTCCCGCTCAAGGGGGGAGATTGGCAGCGTTGGTGCCGGCTCATTTTTTTCAATGTTGGAGATCGGCGAAGATCGTGACAGCGGCCAATCTCCCCACTTGAGGGGGAGATGTCCGGCAGGACAGAGGGGGGCGCCTCGCACCAACATATCAATCACGTCACACACCCTAGCGCTCCTGCTTCAGCGCGCTTTCATGCCAGCGCCGCAAGATGAGATGCGATATCAGCGACAGCACGAGGAAGATCAAAATGCCGGTCAGCGAGATCAGGAACAGCGCCGCGAACAGCCGCGGCGCGTTGAGCCGGTAGCCGGCCTCGATGATGCGCGAGGCAAGGCCGGACGACTGGCCGGTGGTACCGGCAACGAACTCGGCCACCACGGCGCCGATCAGCGACAGGCCGCCGGCGATCTTCAACCCGCCGAGGAAATAGGGCATCGCCGCCGGCAGCCTGAGATAGCGCAATTGCTGCCATCGCGTCGCGCCGTTGAGCTTGAACATGTCGCGCAGATTGCGGTCGACGGAGTTGAGGCCGAGCGTGGTGTTGGACAGGATCGGAAAGAAGGCGACGATCCAGGCGCACAGCAGAAGCTTGGTCGTCTGGTCGTTCACATAGATGTTGATCAGCGGAAAGATCGCCACGATCGGCGTCACCTGCAGCACGATGGCGAAGGGGAAGAACGACATCTCGACCCATTTCGACTGCGCGAACAGCACCGCCAGCCCGACCCCGCCTATGACCGCCAGAGCCAAGCTGAGAAAGGTGATGCGCAAGGTGACCAGCAGCGAGGAAAACAGCAGGCCGGCATCGTTGTAGAGCGTCCACAGCACCACGCCGGGACGCGGCAGGATGTATTGCGGGATCTCGTTCCACACGCAGATGCGATCCCACAGCCAGATCGCCAGGATCATGATCGCCAGCGGCAGCACCCAGCGGCCGATCCGTTCGAACCGCGCCTGGCGCACGCGGCGTGCTTCCTCGGGATCGAGTTGGAGCATCCGCTCGTCAATGGCCGTCATAATGCGCGCCTGCTGTTGAGTTGATGGCCTTGACCAGCACGTCGGAGGCCTGACGGCACAGTGCCGCATAGTCTGGCGAGGTGCGAAACGCCTCGTCGCGCGGATAGGAGGCCTCGATGGCGAGTTCGTCGAACACCCTGCCCGGCCGCGCCGCCATGACGACGACGCGGTTGGACAGGAACACGCTTTCGAAGACACTGTGGGTGACGAAGACGACGGTGAACCGTTCGTCCTGCCACAGTTCCAGGAGATCGTTGTTGAGCTTGAAGCGGGTGATCTCGTCGAGTGCCGCGAACGGTTCGTCCATCAGCAGTACGCGCGGTTTTGTCACCATGGCGCGCGCTATGGATACGCGCATCTTCATGCCGCCTGACAGTTCGCGCGGCACCGCGTTTTCGAAGCCGGTCAGGTGAACCCGCGCCAACATCTCCGTTATCGCCGCTGTCGCCTTGGCGCGCGAAATGCCTTTCAGCCGAAGCGGTAGCCAGACATTGTCGAAAACATTGGCCCAGGGCAGCAGCGTCGGCTCCTGGAAGACGAAGCCGATGTTCGAGCGGTCGAGCGAGCCGCCACCGCGCCAATCGAGCACGCCGGAAGTTGGCGTCGACAGGCCGGCGATCAGCCGCAGCGCCGTCGACTTGCCGCAACCCGACGGCCCGAGCAGGCTGACGAAATCGCCTTCCCGGATGGTCAGGTCGACGTCGCTGAGCGCCGTCACGCCGTTGGAGAACACCTTGCCGACGCCCTTCAGCGCCAGGAGCGTCGGGGCCGCACCCGACGCAGCCGGCGCTTGCGCCACTTTTTCCCTTATCATTCCGGGGCGGCCTATTTCTTCAGCTCGAGCCCGACGCCTTTGTTGATGAAGGTCAGCGTGTAGGCCTTCTTGATGTCGATGCCGGCTGGCGTGACCTTGGCCTTGACCATCTTGTCGTAGAAACTCTTGATCCGCGCGTCGGTCATGGCGCCGATGCCGAGCTTTTCGGTGTCGCCGGAATCGGCCAGGCCGAACTTCTTCATCTGCTCGATCGAGAACGCGATCTGCTCGTCGCTCATGTCGGGATTGTCTTTCTTGATCATGTCGTTGGCGGCTTTGTTGTCGCCGTAGAGATATTTGTACCAGCCCTTGGCCGAGCCATCGACGAAGCACTGGACCACCTCCGGCTTCTTGTCGATCGTGTCCTGCATCACCTCGATCGTCGTCGAATAAGTGTCCCAGCCATAGTCGGCGAGCAGGAACTGGTTCGGCACGAAGCCGCCTTCCTTCTGGACCGCGAACGGCTCTGAGGTGACATAGCCCTGCTGGATCGACTTCTTGTTGGCGAGGAAGGGAGCGGTGTTGTAGGTGTAGGGCGCGCGTTTGGAGGCGTCGAAGCCGAGTTCGATGACCATCCACTGGAAGAAGGTCTGCACGCCCTCGTCGCCCAATATGTACTGGTCGGCGTTCTTCAGGTCCTCCCATTTGTCGAGCCCCTCGCCGGGGTGGGACATGATGACCTGCGGGTCCTTCTGGAAATCCGCCGCCACCACGCGCATCGGTATGCCTTGCTGGACCGCATCGAAGGCCGACAGCAGATTGCCGCCCATGTAGAAATCGATCTTGCCGGCCAGCAGCATCGGCCGGCCGCTGACTTGCGGACCGCCCTGCATGATGGTGACGTCGAGGCCGCAGGCGGCGTAGGTGCCGTCCGCCACGGACTGGTAATATCCGCCATGTTCCGGCTCGGCCAACCAGTTGGTGCCGAAGGTGACTTTCTCATTCGCAGCCGCACCCAGCGTGCTGGCTGTAAGCAGGGCCACAACCGCCACCGAGATCTTCTGTTTTCCGTACATCGACACCACCCTCTGTTTGCTCCGGCGCGCCACGCGCCAGGCTCGACACCAAAGATTCAAGAAGCAAGACACATGCCACCGGCGTCTGGCGCCGGGACCGCCCGCTTGAAAGACGTTGCCATGCCAAGCGCGAACGGGTCATGCTGTACGGAAGGCATCGTGCCTATTTTTTGAACGGCTGTCCACAATCGCCCGGGCAACATGCACCGCCATCTTGAAGGTGTAATGAGTCCGGCTTTAGGTGGCGGCATCCAGGAGATTGCCATGTTCAAATTCCTCACCCCGAAGTCCATCAAGCCGCCCTTTGCCCGCTATAGTCACGGCGTCGAGGTGCCGGCCGGCAAGCGGCTTGTGCTGTGCTCGGGCCAGGTCGCCATCACCGCCGACGACCTGATTCCCGAAGACGCCGGAGCGCAGGCCGAACTCTGCTTTCAAAACATCGCGGCGATTCTCAGCGAAGCCGGCCTGGGTCTCAGGGATATCGTGCGCATCAACGCCTATGTCACCGACCGCGCGCATCTGCGGCCCTATATGGACGTCCGCGACCGGCTGTTTTCGAGCCCCGCGCCAGCGTCGACATTGATGATCGTTTCCGGCTTTGCCCGGCCCGAATTCAAGGTCGAAATCGAGGCCATCGCGGCGGGGTGATCGACAGGCCGCCCGTCCCGCGCTAGGTCTGCCTGACCATTGAAGAGGCATGACATGACCGTACCCAAAAGACGCGTGTGGTGGGGCGACTACCGGACCACCGAATACGCCTCGATCGATCCCGAGGCGACCATCGCCGTGCTGCCAGTGGCGGCGATCGAGCAGCATGGGCCGCATCTGCCTGTTTCGACCGACATGTCGATCATGAACGGCATGCTCGACACGGTCATTTCGCGCCTGCCCGACGATCTCGACATCCGCATCCTGCCGGTGCAGGCCGTGGGCAAGTCCAACGAACACCTGCATGCGCCCGGCACCCTCACTCTGCCGGCAACCACGCTGATCGAAGCCTGGACCGAGCTTGGCCTGTCGATCGCGCGCGCCGGTGTGCGCAAGCTGATCGTGGTCAATTCGCATGGCGGCAACGAGGAGATCATGGGCATCGTCACGCGCGAATTGCGCGTGCGCGAAAAGATGCTGGCGGTGAAGACCAGCTGGCAGCGTTTTGGCCGTCCGGCCGGCATGTATACCGAACTGGAGGACCGTCACGGCATCCATGGCGGCGATGTCGAGACCTCGCTGATGCTGCATTTCCGGCCGGACCTCGTGGACATGGGCAAATCAGACAATTTCGTTTCCAATGTCGCCAAGGCCGAAAAGGAATTTTCGCTGCTGCGCCACACCGGCACCCACGCCTTCGCCTGGATCGCCAGCGATCTCAACCCGAACGGCGTCGTCGGCGACGCCAGCATCGCGACGGCGGAGAAGGGCCGGCTGACGGCAGAATATCAGGCCGACGGCTTCATCAGCCTGCTGCAAGATGTGCGCAAGGCGAAGCTCGCGGAGTGGTTGACGTAGCCTCCAAACCAGTGGCAAGCGCTGTCATCGCTATTCCAGATCCTCTTGAACAAACGAGGCGATGGAGGAGGCGGATCAGACGAACAACGATATGGGGGCAAAGCTAGCTGTCGATCCTCAGCGCAAAGGGCGTGCCTTCAAAGGCGTCCGTGCCGCGCCCGATCGATTCGATCGCCTCGACCATGCGGCCGTTGCGCTCAAGCAACGCATCGGCCACGGCGATCAGTCGCGGATTGGGCGTTGCCGAAGGCGACAGCGCCCGCAGCGTCCGCGCCAATTCGGCCTCGTCACGCTTCGGCGCCAGTGCTGCCGCGATGATATAGGCCGAAGCCGTCGAGCGGCTGATGCCGGCATAGCAATGCACGAGCATCGGCCTTGCCCGGTCCCACCGGCGCGCGAAATCGAGCAGATTGCGGACATGATCTTCGCCCGGCATGGTCATGCCGTCCTGCGCCACCGCGATGTCGTGCATGACCAGATGCAGGTGGTTTTCCCTCGAGATCGAGGCCGGCCGCACCACCTCCGTTCCGGCGGCGAGCAGCGAAAGCATGCGGTCGGCGCCGGTCCTGGCCACCGTTTCCTCGATCTTTGCCAGCGAGCAGACATGGATCATTGTTTGGAACCCTTCGATTGATGCTTGCGCCGCGACGCCCATTCGGCAAGTGCGGATTCGAGCCGCTGCCATTCCTCCTCACTGCCCGGCAGGCCGGTGCGCAGAACGTCAGGCCGGTCGGCAAAATGGCGAAGCAGGATGCCGCGCTCGCCGAGCGCTGCAAACAAATCGGCGGCATTGGTCAGACTGAGGAAACGATACAGTGTGGTTCCGCCCGCAACAGGAACGCCGAAGCGGCCGAAAAGCGCATCGAGACGCGCCGATTCACCGGCCAACGACGCCCGCATCACGTCCTGCCACCCGATGTCGGCAAGCGCGCGGACGCCATATTCCAGCGCCGGGCCGGCGACGGCCCATGGTCCGAACTGCGTATCCAGCCGGTCGACCGTCGCAGTATCGGAAAGTGCAAAGCCGAGCCGCAGCCCGGCCAGGCCAAAGAACTTGCCGAACGAGCGCAGCACGACGAGGCCGCCCTGACCGACATCGCCCGCGAGGCTGTGCTGACGCGGGCCGACATCCATGAACGCCTCGTCGACGACCAGCAGTCCGCCCTTGGCGCGCAATCCGGCGGCCAGAGCCAGCAACCGGTCGCGCTCTATGACACGTCCATCCGGATTGTTCGGATTGACGATGATGACGAGGTCGGCGTCCGCCAACGCTTCGAAATTATCGACCTCGGTCACCTGATGCCCGGCGATCGCGGCAGCGCGGGCATGTTCGGCGTAGGTCGGACCCAGCACCAGCGCCTTGCCGGGCGAAATGAGCGACGCAACGCGCGGCAACAGGATCTGCGTGCCCGGCGCCCCCACGACGTTGGCTGGCGACGGCGCGCCGTAGGTGCTGGCCGCGATCTCTGTCAGGTCGCGTGTGCGCGCGGCTTCCGGCAACCGCGACAGCGAGGTGGCGGGCAGGTCGAAAAGCGGGTAGGAGTGCGGATTGATACCGGTCGAGAGGTCGACGAAAGGCAGCAGGGCGTTGGGGAAAAGCACCCTCGCGCGGCCAAGACTTCCACCATGGTCCACAACCGCCCCATTAAGAAGCTTCATGTCAGTCCTGATCGCTTTCCTGTCATTGGTCGTCGAATTCGCCCTCGGTTACCCCGACTGGCTGTTTCGCGCCATCGGCCATCCGGTGACGTGGTTCGGCAGGCTGATATCCTTTCTCGACCGCAGGCTCAACCGCGCCACTGATCCCGACGCGCTGCGTCGCAAGCGCGGTGTCCAGGCGCTGCTGGTCATCGTGCTGGTGCCGGCGATAGTCGGCCTGGGCGTACAGATCCTGTTCTGGTTCGTTCCCATGGGCTTGGTCATCACGGCCCTTCTGGCAACGTCGCTGCTGTCGCAGAAGAGCCTCTATGAGCATGTCGAGGCGGTGGCTGACGCCCTCGACACCGGCGGCCTCGCCTTGGCCCGCCTTGCCGTTTCGCGGATCGTCGGTCGCGACCCTGAAACGCTCGACCGGGCCGGTGTCTGCCGCGCGGCGATCGAGAGCCTGGCCGAGAATTTTTCCGACGGCATCGTCGCCCCTGCCTTCTGGACCGGCGTCGGCGGCCTGGCCGGCGGCGCCGCCTACAAGGCCGCCAACACCGCCGATTCGATGATCGGCCACCGCACCCCGCGCCACGAGGCGTTCGGCTGGGCGGCGGCGCGGTTCGACGACTGGATCAACCTGCCGGCGTCGCGGCTGACGGCGCTTCTGATCGTGCTGGCGGCGTTCTTCGTCAAAGGCGCTGATGCGAAAAAAGCCTGGCATGCGGTGCGGCGCGACGCGAAAAAACACCGCTCGCCCAATGCCGGCTGGCCGGAAGCGGCGATGGCCGGTGCGCTCGGCCTGGCGCTCGCCGGCCCGCGCTTCTATGGCGGCGTGCTGGTCGACGACGTCTTCATGGGCGAAGGTGGGCGGCGTGAAGCCGACAGCCTCGACATCAGGCAGGCGCTGAAACTCTATCGCGTCGCCGACTATCTGCTGATCGCTCTGTTCGGGTTGGTTTCGGTCGTTGTCATCGTTGTGACCTAACCTCACCCTCCCCCGTCTGGGGAGGTTGAGGAACACTCAGAACTCGATCCCCTGCTGCGCTTTCACGCCGGCGGAAAAATGATGCTTGGTCACGCCCATTTCGGTGACGAGGTCTGCGGCCTCGACCAGCGCCGGCTTGGCGTTGCGGCCGGTGACAACGACATGCAGGCCCTCGCGCCGCGCTTTTAGCGCGCCAACCACTCTGTCGAGATCGAGATAGTCGTAGCGCAGCGCAATGTTCAATTCGTCGAGCACCAGCAGGCTGATCGACGGATCGGCCATCAGTTCGAGCACCTTGGCCCAGGCGGCTTCGGCGGCAGCGATGTCGCGCTTCAGATCCTGGGTTTCCCAGGTGAACCCCTCGCCCATCGCGTGCCACACGACACGGTCGCCGAAGGCGGCGAAGGCGTCCTTCTCGCCGGTGTGCCACTTGCCCTTGATGAACTGGACGACACCGACGCGCTTGCCGTAGCCGAGCATCCGCAGCGCCAGCCCGAAGGCGGCCGTGGTCTTGCCTTTGCCCGGGCCGGTGTTGACGATCAGCAATCCCTTCTCGACCGTCTTGCTCGCCACCTCGGCATCCTGCACCGCCTTGCGCTTGGCCATCTTGGCGCGGTGGCGCTCTTCATCCTTATTGTCGATATCGGTCATATCATTTCACCTTGAGCGGCAGCCCCGCCACCATCAGCAGCACCGTATCGGCAATCGCCGCGACCTGCTGGTTGAGCCGGCCGGCGGCATCGCGAAACCGGCGCGCCAGTGCATTGTCCGGCACGATGCCTTGTCCGACTTCATTGGACACCACGAACCAGGGGCCGCGCGGCCGCGACAACACCTCCGCCAATCGCCGGCATTCAAGGTCCAGATCGTGTTCGGCCAGCATATGGTTGGTCAGCCACAGCGTCAGGCAGTCGACAAGCACCGGCCGATCGTCCGGCAAGGCGGCAAGCGCGCCCGCGAGATCGAGCGGTGCGTCGATGGTCGTCCAGCCTTCGCCGCGCCGCGACCGGTGCAACGCGATGCGCTCACGCATCTCGTCATCATAGGCTTGCGCCGTGGCGATATAGGTCCAGGGCGGCGGCAAGGCGGTCGCCAAAATTTCGGCGTGCGCGCTCTTGCCGGAGCGCGCACCGCCGATGAGGAAGGTCAGTGTCTTGCGATCAGGCAAAGCTGTCGCGCAGGCTGGTCGCGGTGCCGGTGAAGCGGCCGCGCACCACGCCGACAACCGCGCCGAGCACCAGCCAGAACACCAGATTGGTCACGGTCACCGCCACCACGAACTGGTGATGCAGCCCTTCCGGAATCGCCGTCTCGTAACTGTCGGGCTGCGGTGCCCCGACAACATGCGGTGCGACGATCAAAAGGACGGCAAGGATCGCCAGCGGCAGCGACTTGCGGAACGCGATCAGGCCGAGACCGGCAGCGGTTGCCGCCACCGTTGCCCACCACCAGATCTGGCGCTGGGTGAGATCGGCGGCCGGCATGGCCGGCAGTTCCGGCGGCAGGCCGAGGCCCGGTGCCAGCGTGAACACGGCAAAGCCGGCCAGGCCCCAGAACACGCCCTGGCGCCAACCACCGATGCCGCCGGCGAATTCGGAAACCGCGACCAGGATCAACCCGAAGCCGATGCCGGTGACGATGTTGGCAAGCACGCTGAAGGCGAAACGCTCGAAACCGTCTGCCGGCGCCCAGCCCTCGTCTTCCGCCGCAGCAGTCGCTTCGGCAGGGGCCGGAGCGGCTGCGCTCATGGCATTGCTATTCGCTGCTGCCGGAGCGGCATGGTCATGGTGATGCCCGCCGCCCGCCTGTTCGTAGACTTCCGCCTTCAGGATCAGCGGCACGGTCGCATAGGCCTGCATGCAGGCAAGAACGACGCCGGCCACGAGCCCTGCGATCGCCGCGATGAACACGACGTTGCGAAACAGGTTCATGATGTCAGCCCCTCGTCAGTGGCAGGGAAATGCCATCGAATGGCGATAGTCGTGAGCCGCATTGTGGACCGCATCGATATGCGAGAAGCCGACAAAGCCCATCACGAAAATGCCGAGCAGCGCGGCAAGCGCGAGCTGCATGAAGCGCGACTGCGAGGAGACGGAAGCGCCGAGGGAGACGGAAGCGGTAGTCATGTCTTGTCCTTTCGCCCTCCACCCGAGGGCATCGAAGTCAGTTTCCTGTCGCCGGCAGGTCTCCTGGCTCACGGATCAGCGTCCTTCCCCACCTTCCCGAAGAAAAATCTTCAGTGGCATATGGAGAGGACTACCGCACACAGTTGCGGGGGCAGCCACGGCATTGGGCGAAATCCGCCCTTACCGCATTCCCTCTTGGCTCCAAAATGGAACCGGCGACACCGGCGACTATAGGCAGAATCCTCGCGTCCGGCAAACCAAATTCCGCCGGCGACCGTTGCGAATGCGCCATGAAGGTCAAAGCGATTTCGGCAGATAGCGCCACGTCACGAAGCCGCAGACCGCCGCCAGCAGGCCAAGCGTGACGAACACCGAGCCCAGGCCGAAGAAGGCCAGCACCACCGAATAGACCAGCGGCGGCGTCAGCTCGGAAAAGTCGAGATAGGTGCGATAGACCGCCGCCATCTGCGATCTTTCATAGGAGCGCACCGAGCGCATGAAGGCGGTCGAGCCGAGCGCATCGAGCGCAATGGTGAAGAAGGCGCCGCAGAGCAAGAAGGCGCCGGTGAGCAGCGGCACGGTTTCGCCGACGAAGCCCGCCTCCAGAAGCGCGACCGACATGGCGAAATAGGCAAATGTCATGGTCCTGCGGCCGCCAAAGCGCTTTCCCGCCTTGCCCCAGAAAATCGCCATGAACAAAAGCGCGTTGCCGGCCGAAACCAGCAGGCCGCCGGCCAGCTTGCCCTCACCCGTAATGACCATGAACAGCGGCCCATAGACGAAGAACGTCGTCCAGAAACAGGAGCGCCCAAACGCGATCAGCCAGGCCAGCCTGAGCCTGGGCTGGGCGATGAAGCGGCCGATATTGGCGAGCGGATTGGCTGGTCGCGTCTTGCCGGGACGGATCGACGGGTTGTCGCCGAGCCGGTAGGTCCAGAACAATGCCAGCAGCGCTAACGCGAACACGGCCACCGCGCCATGCGCGGCATAGACGCCGAAGCGCGTGTAGAGGAAGATGCCGAGCGTCGGCCCACCGGTCCAGGCCAGCATCGACCACGCCATGCGCAGCGATTCGGCCTGCATGAAGTCGGTCTTGCGGATGTGGTCCATGATGTAGAGGTTGAGCGTGATCGACAGCGCGCTGGCTCCCATCACCCGGCACAGCATGCCGGCCAGTTGCCCGGCAAGCGTGTCGGTGACGAAGAACAGCGAGCCGATGGCCAGCAGGCAGGCGCCCGCCGTGTAGACCCAGCGCCGGGCGAAACGGCGGATCAGCATCGGCATGAACAATGTCACCGACAGGCCGAGCATCGCCACGACGGTGTAGAGGATCGAGACGATCTGCTCGTTGTGCAGGATCTCGTAAGCCTGGATCGGGATGACGCTCGACACCGTGGCGCGGGCGAAGGATTCGACCGCATAGAGCGAAGCGAAGGTGCGCGCGTCCGCGGCCTTGAGGGCCGGTAGCCAGATCGGATGGCGCACATGGGTGGACATTGCTTCCCCGAAGCAGATTCACCGGGTCAAATCTGCCGTGGCGACCTCAGCGCCAATAAGAGAAAACCGACGTGCATCCGGCAAAAGCGAAGCCGGCCAAAGGCTTTCCGGCACTGGCCCAATGCCGCGGCTGATCCGGCGTTATCGGCAGGGTTGCCGGTCTTCTTTTGTCCTGGGCAACCGTGATAGTCCTCCAGCGGGGCTGAATCAGAATGCGAGACCATGAGCATCCAAACGCCGACCGCGCCCGTTCAGGATCGACCAAAGCGCATCGTCGCCATCGACATCGTGCGCGGCATCGCGCTGATCGCCATGGCAAGCTACCATTTCACCTGGGATCTGGAGTTCTTCGGCTACACCGATCCCGGCCTGACCGCCTTCGGCTGGTGGAAGATTTACGCGCGCTGCATCGCCTCGACCTTCCTGTTCCTGGTCGGCGTCAGCCTGTATCTCGCCCACGGCCGACAAATCCGCTGGAACGGCTTCTGGAAGCGGTTCGCCATGGTCGCCGGAGCCGCGATCGCGATTTCGGTCGTCACCCGCATAGCCACTCCGGACGGCTTCATCTTCTTCGGCATCTTGCACGAGATCGCGCTGGCCAGCCTGCTCGGTCTCGCCTTCCTGCGCCTGCCGGCGCTGCTGACGCTTGTCGTCGCCGCGCTCGTTATCGCCGCCCCCGTCTATCTGCGCTTCGAGGCCTTCGATCACCCATGGCTGTGGTGGGTCGGCCTGTCGGCGACCAATCCGCGCTCCAACGACTACGTTCCGCTGTTTCCGTGGTTCGGCGCCGTACTTGCGGGCATCGCGGTGACGAAACTCGCGGCAGGTGCCGGCCTGCTTGCCAGGCTTGCCAATCTGGCGCCCGGTCGCTTGGCCAACCCGCTGGTCTTCATCGGCCGGCACAGCCTGGCTTTCTATTTGATCCACCAGCCGCTGCTGATCGGCTGCGTCTGGCTGTTCTCGCAGATCATGCCGGCGCAGGTCGAAACCCCGCAGGTGAATTTCCTCAAAACCTGCCAGCTGTCCTGCGAGCAGTCGCGCGACACCGAGTTCTGTACGAGCTACTGTGTCTGCATGCTCGATACGCTCGAGGGCGAGTCCACGCTTGATAGGCTCTACAACAACGATCAGACTGCGGAGTGGAAAGCGCATTTGTCCGATCTCGCCGGCATGTGCACCGCCAAGACCGACAGCAAGTTGATGGAGGGAGGGGCCGAATGACCGAGAACCAACCGAAGCCGGGGCTCATACCGTGGCCGCCGCTGATCTACATCGCCGCCATCGCCGTCAGCATCGCACTGGGCCTGCTCTATCCCCTGCCCTGGATCGGCGACCTGCTGGGCGATATCCTGTTCGCGGCCGGCTGGGTGGCGCTGTTTGCCGTCGCCGCACTCTGGTTCACCGCGATCCGCACCATGATCCGGGCCAAGACCACGCTCAACCCCAACGCTGTACCCGATCACCTGGTCACCACGGGTCCCTTCGGCGTCACCCGCAATCCGATGTATCTGGCCAACACGCTGCTGTTGATCGGCGTCGCCTTTGTCTCGGGCATCGTGTGGTTCCTGCCACTGGCGTTCATCGCCGCCTATGCCACGCAGAAGGTGGCGATCGAAGGCGAGGAAAAGGTGCTGGCAGCAAAATTCGGCAAGAAATACCGCGACTACGCCAAACGCGTGCGCCGCTGGATTTGAGCTGGCTTTCAAGCGGCCAATCTCCCCCCCTCGTGGGGGAGATGTCCGGCAGGAGAGAGGGGGGCGCTGTCCCTCAAACTCTCTGCCTACGTATTCACGCCAAGCTCCACCAGCCGCTCCACACAAGACTCCTCGGCCTGGTCGAGTTCAGCCAGCGTCTCCTCGAGGTCGCGGCGTTTCTGCCGGAGATCCTCGCGCTTTTCCTCGATGCGCTTGATCATCAGGTTGAGCTGGCCGACTTCGCCGGGCGGCTCCTTGTACATCTGGATGATTTCGCGAATCTCGTTGATCGAGAAGCCAAGCCTTTTGCCGCGCATGATCTGGCGAATGAGCTGCCGGTCGGAGGGGCGAAACAGCCGCGTGCGGCCGCGCCGCACCGGCTGCACCAGCCCTTCGTCCTCGTAAAAGCGCAGCGTCCGCGTCGACACGTCGAACTCGCGGGTCAACTCGGTGATCGAATAATATTCTCGCATTGCCACTCCCACACGCCGAAACACCGGGGCGATCGCCATGGCGGCGTCACCCTTCTGTCCCGAACCAAAACCCATGCCATGCCGGAATCGACATGGCGCCCCGCGCGAGCCTCGCACGGCATTTACGTAAAAGTCAATTGAGCCAAAAGGCATGCCTTCAGGGCACGCCGAACCACCACGTGGCAATGCCGAGAAATGCAAAGAAACCGACGACGTCGGTAACCGTGGTGACGAAGACCGCCGAAGCGACCGCCGGATCGACCTTGAAACGATCGAGCAGCAGCGGGATCAGGATGCCGGCCAGGGCGGCCACGAACATGTTGATGATCATCGCCGCCGCGATGATCCCGCCCAGATTGGGATCACGGAACCAGGCTGCCGCGACGATGCCGATCAGGATGGCGAAGACGATGCCGTTGATGAAGCCGACACCCATCTCGCGGCGAATGATGCGGCCGGCATTGTAGATGTCGAGATCCCTGGTCGCCAACGCCCGCACGGTGACGGTCATGGTTTGCGAGCCGGCATTGCCGCCCATGCCCGCGACGATCGGCATCAGCACCGCCAGTGCCACGATGTGTTCGATCGTGCGGTCGAACAGGCTGATCACCGACGCCGCCAGGAACGCGGTCAGAAGGTTGATCAGCAGCCACGGAACGCGTGAGCGCGAGGTCGAAAAGATGCTGTCGGAAAGCTCTTCGTCGCCGACGCCGCCCATGCGCATCAGATCTTCCTCGGCCTCCTGCTGGATGACGTCGACGACATCGTCGATGGTCAGAACGCCAACCAGACGTTCGTTCTCGTCGACGACCGCGGCCGACAAAAGATCGTACTGCTCGAATTCCCGCGCCGCCTCTTCCTGGTCCATGGTGGCCGGAATGGCGTGCCGCGTCTCGTGCATCACCTCCTCGACCTTGACCGAACGCTTGGTGCGCAGGATCTGGTCGAGGTCGATGGCGCCGAGCAGCTTGAAGCTCGGATCGATGACGAAGATCTGGCTGAAGCGCTCGGGAAGATTGTTGTCCTCGCGCATGTAGTCGATGGTCTGGCCGATCGTCCAGAACGGCGGAACCGCGACGAACTCGGTCTGCATGCGGCGGCCGGCCGTCTCTTCGGGATAATCGAGCGAGCGGCGCAGCCTGATCCGCTCGGTGAACGGCAGTTGCGACAGGATCTCGTCCTGGTCTTCCTGGTCGAGATCCTCGAGAATGTAGACGGCGTCGTCGGAATCGAGCTCCTGCACCGCCTGCGCGATCTGCGCATTGGGCAGATTGTCGACGATCTCCATACGGATCGCCTCGTCGACCTCCGTCAGCGAGGAAAAGTCGAAATCGGCGCCCAGGAGTTCGACCAGCGCGCGGCGCTGTTCGGGATGCAGCGCCTCGAGCAGATCGCCGAGCTCCGACTGGTGCAGGTCGTCGACTTCATGCTTGAGGGTCAGCGTGTCGCGGTCGGCGATCGCCGCGCCGATCCGCGCCAGGAAGGACGAAAGCACGGCGCCGTCCTCGCCATAGATGTCGGCGTGGTTGTCCTCGGCGGCCCCGGCGCCGGTCGTCCGTTCGTGCTCGCCTTCCACCAGCGCCTCCCGCCACAAGAATCCCGGAAAAGGTGCAAATCAGGTCTAGAGCATCGGACCCAAAAGGGGAAACCGGTTTTGGAGAATCCGACGCTCAAAAAGAAAGTGGCGTAAAGTGCGGGAATATCAACGAAATGCGTCCGGCCCGCAGCGGGCGAGACCGGCACAAATCGGATTATGGGAAGAGAATGGTGCGGTCGAGAATTGTCGCACTTTGAGGCGGGCAAAGGACTTAGCAGAGAAATAGCCCGCACATCGTCCGTTGATTCTATTGCAGAAACCCGTAGCCGCGCCCGCACCTGATCTTGTGCCGCGAAGGGCCGTCGATCGCAACTCCTTGTGTCTGCGCTTGACGGTCGAATCCGCGAGACCTATATAAATCTTCGACGGATTTAAATGGGTCGACGCGAATGAGCATCAAAATTCTAAAAGAGGAAGCCGCTCGGCTGTTCCCGAATGTCGCTCAGTTCGACCAAAAGCTCTACACACGCTTGGCCGCTATCGGACTGGTTTCTCGGAAGCGGCCTGGCCGGTCCTACGACCAACTCGAGCCCCGGGAGATCGCGGCGTTTCTCCTCGCCAGACTGTCGGCTGACTACCTTGACGAAGCGGTGGCTGTGACGAGCGCGATTCACGACATGCCGGGCAGAATGGATGGCGTTCCCTCCCATTGGACCGAATGCCGTGCGCTTGCCTCCGGTACCTTGCTGGACTGGTTCGCCGCGCTGGTAGCGGACTTCATGGCCGGCCGGGCCGACAAGGATCAAGGTCTAGGGAATTGCGAGATCCGCCTTAGCGTTCCGCTTCCAACGGTTCGCATCGGCCTTGCGGCAAACTGGTGGCAAGCTGACAAAGACCGAAAACCTTGGGCCGCATTTGAGGGGCGGTTTGCTCGCTCGCCAGAGTACGAAGACGACGGCGACTACCTCAGCGACCTAGCCGCTATCGAGGCGATACAGCCGAAGTCTCTGAGGATGACGGCGATTGTCAGCGAGAGGTCGATTGACCTCGCGACGGTCCGCGCCTTTGCGCGGGCGTTCCACCAATGAGGGGCGCAGCCGTGGCGGCCGTCAATGCAATCCCCGAGACCCTGAAGGGCGATGTCCTTTGGGGAGCGAAGAGCATTGCTCGATTTCTGGATTGCTCTCCCGATTTTGTCGAAACGCTTTGCGAAGATCGATCGGCGCCAGTGCGCCGGAAGGCCGGTCGTATCTGCGCTCTGAAGTCTGATCTTGTGGCCTGGCTTTCCGACGCCACCCCTCGATAGCACCTTTCAGCCCTTTTGAGCCCCCTCCAGCCTGCTATCCAAATCAGGCGCGTTTTCCCAAATCTCGGGCATGCGATGGTTTGGAAAATCAAAGGCGGAAGACGTTCGGGCGATCGAGCCCGAGACGCACGTTTTTATTATCGGCCCGGAAGGCGCCCGGTCACTCTCCCATCCATCCGATGAACTGCTTGCGCTCTTCGGAGCCCAGCCAACGGCAGCGGGTATCCAAGTCGGAACGCGAACGCCGCTGAAGTGCTCTCCCTCCTTCGCTTCCATCCGGTTGATTTGTGAACTCGCGGGTGAACTGCCCATTCACGTTTACCGTCGGGGCAAAGATGATTCCCGTGATCGTGTCCGCGATCATCCGATCGAAACTCTTTTGGGCAGTTTTGCAAACCCTTGGACTCCGGGCCCTCAGTTCCGCCGCGAAGTGACGTTGGCCGCCCTCCTAGAGGGTCGCGGCCTGGCCAAGATCATTCGCGTCCGCAAGGAAATTCGCGAACTGCAGCCGCTTTGCGGCGCAACCATCAAGCCCGATGAGGCAACCGGGGAGCCGCATTACCAAACTCCAAGAAAGGGCGGCGGCACCGACATTCTATCTTGGCGCGACGTCCTCGACGTAGCTGCACTTGGCGGCGAAGCGCCGGCGAAACTGGCACGAGAGGCAATCGCTCTTTCCCTCATTCTGGAAAGCCATGGCGCCCGGTTCTTCAAAAATGGCGGACGGCCGTCGGGCATCTTGAGCTTCAAGACCTCACTCGGTCCCGGTGTCGCGAAAGAAATCGCCGACGCCTGGAATGAAGAGACCGACGGCGGCAAGCGAGGCGGCGTCGTCCCTCTCGGTCACGACGTCACCTATACGCCGATCGATTTTAAGTCGACCGACTCGCAATACCTTGAAAACAGAAAGTATCAGGCGACCGAGATTGGCCGGTTCTTCGGCGTTCCGCCGACGCTGCTTGGCATGCTTGAGGGTGCCACATTCACCAACTCGGAAACGCTCGGCAGTCAGTTTCTCGCCTTCGTCCTCAATCCGTGGATCACGGCTTGGAAGGGTGCAATCAGCCGATCGATGCTCACCGAACAAGAGCGCCGTGACCACTACGTTGAATTCGAAACAAAGGCGCTGGTTAAGGCCGATCTAAAGGCTCGCTTCGAAGCGTATGCCCGCGCCGTCGGCGGCCCCTTCTTGCTCCCGAACGAAGCCCGCGCCGCTGAAAACCTGGCGGCTACAGACGGCGGCGACAAACTCAATCTCCCCCAAGGTGCGCCCGCTCCGGCAACCATAACTGAGGAGCCCGCAACAAATGCGTGAGAATCTCGACGTCCTCGAACTGAGACTCAGCAAGCCGGCCGATGACGGAACGCTTGAGGGCATAGCCGTCCCTTTCAATCAATTGGACAGCTACGGCACGAGCTTCGATCGCCGCGCCTTCACTGGCCTGGCCGGTCGCAAGATCCCAATGCTGTGGTCACACCGACAGGACGAAGTAATCGGGCAATGGACTGACTTCGCCACCGATGACACCGGGCTGCGAACGATCGGCCGCCTGAATATGGAAGTCGGGCGCGCCCGCGAAATCCGCAGCATGCTTATCGCAGGCGACGTTTCAGGAATCTCCATCGGCTTTGAGACGATCAAAGACGAGAGGAAGGCCGGCGGAGTCCGCCACATAACCCAAGCCATTTTGCATGAAATCAGTCTGGTTGCGCTGCCGAGTATTCCGGGCGCGCGAGTGACTTCAATCCGACACGGCCGAGACAGCGCGGCGGCCGCATTTATCACCGCAGTGCATGCGGCCACCCGCGCTTTCGCAGAAGGAAAATAAACATGAAACATTCCCGAATTGAAATCCGGTCCGCCGTGCCGCTGGAAACGCGCGCCGATCCGGATCCGATCGAAGCGGCGACACAGGCAGTCGCGGAAATGCGCACGGCGTTCGATGACCGCATGACCGGCATTGACGAACTGACGGCACGTCTGGACGAGATCGAGACACGAGCGGCGCGGCCTGGCACTCAGGAACGGACCGAAGAGCCGACGGTCGAACGGCGCGCGTTCGTGGGCTACGTTCGCAGCGGCCGCGAGGCGCTGAGCGCCGACGAGATCCGCGCACTTCGCGTCGGCGACGACACGGCCGGCGGCTTCCTAGCCCCCCCGGAATTCCAGACCGAAATGCAACGCGAGCTTGTTCAATACTCGCCAATTCGTGAGGCGGCACGCGTCGGCACAACTGCCCGCGGCTCAGTCATTTTCCCGAAGCGCACAGCGATCACAACCGCCTTGTGGGAAGGCGAAACGGAGGACTCGGAAGAGTCTGAGCCGGCGTTCGGTCAACAGGAGATCTTCGTTCACGAAATGAGAACCTTCACCGATGTCAGCAACAAGTTGCTCGAGGATTCGGCGGTCAATATCGAGTCCGAACTAAACATGGCCTTCTCCGAAGACTTTGGCCAAAAGGAAGGCATCTCTTTCGTCAATGGCACCGGAGTGAAGCAGCCTGAAGGCGTCATGCAGAATGCGGATATCGCCTATACGGCGAACGGGCATGCAACGATCCTCGCCGCCGATCCCCTGATCACCCTGCTTTACGCTTTGCCGAAAGCGTACCGATCGCGCGGCGCCTGGATGATGAACGGCACAACGCTGGCGACGATCCGCAAGCTGAAGGACGGCCAAAACAACTACCTTTGGCAACCTTCGTTTCAGGCGGGTGAACCGGAGACCATTCTTGGCCGCCCTGTGGTCGAAGCGGTCGACATGCCCGACATCGCCGCCAACGCGTTCCCGATCCTCTACGGCGACTTTGCCGGCGGGTATCGGATCTATGACCGCGTCGGTCTCAGCGTGCTTCGCGACCCGTTCACACAGGCAAAGAGCGGCCTCGTCCGCTTCCATGCCCGTCGCCGCGTCGGCGGTGCTGTGACCCAGGCCGCTCGCTTCCGCAAGCTCAAGATGGCCACGTCGTAAGCGGCGCCAAGGAACAAGGAACAACGAAAATGCGTGAACTGAAAAACTCTCTCGCCTCCCGGCAATCGCTGGCACCGGCATTGCGAACCGTAACGGCAACCGGGGCGGCGATCGACCGCGCTGGCTTCGAGTCGCTGACCTTCGCCATTCATGTTGGCGCTTGGACCGATGGCGTTCACACGGTCTCTTTCGAGGACAGCGACGACAACTCGAACTTCGACGCGGTTGCCGCTGGTGACCTCGTTGGCACGGCGCCCGTCATCCAAGACAACGGCGACTCGCCAAGCGGCCCGACCTTCGTGAACGAAAACGTTCTGATCGGCTACATCGGCGATCGCCAGTACGTCCGCCCGAAGTCCACCGTGACAGGTTCACCTGGGACGGGCGCCTTCATCGGCATTGACGTCATTCTTGGCCACGCAAGCAAGCGGCCAACCGAATAGGACGAGGCCTCACTCCTCAGAGGCCCCGCGATCGGGCCGCAAACGGCAGCAGACCTCCCCGGGGCCTAGTCCTTGTGCGTGCATTGTAGGGGTCAAGGTCCGCAAGGTCGCAAACTTTAGGCGGACGGTCACGGCGCGTGGCTGTCCGCCAATTCCAGAAAGGCTAGATCATGCAAGACCCGTATGAAGACAACATTCCAGGCCCACTGTCGTTTGGCCGTACCTCACGTCTTGTCAGTCCATCGGATAGCGAAGACCTTCCCGTCGTTGCAAAGACTGTGGTGTGCACCACCGCAGGCAACATCAGCGTTGTTCCAGTCCAGAACGCCAATAATGCGCCTGTTCCATTCGTTGCTGTCCACGCGGGTTTCCTCGTGCCGTTCCAGGTTCGGCGCGTCATGGCCACTGGCACGACGTCGACCGTGTACACGTTGGAAGACTGATGCCGACGCGTGCTCCGTCGATATGCCAATGCGGCCGCCCGGTCCCGTCCGGAGTCCGCTGCGCTTGCAGAGCCAAGTCCGACGCAGAGCGCAAGGCCAAGTATGACGCAAAACGGCCAAGCGCAGCCGAGCGCGGGTACGGCGGCAAATGGCAGGCTGCACGGCTGGAGCATCTTGGTAGGCATCCGATGTGTGAGCGCTGTCTGGCGGCCGGTCGACGGGTCAAGGCGACGGTCGTCAACCACCGCACTCCGCACAGGGGCGACATGCGCCTGTTTTGGTCCCGGTCCAACTGGGAGTCGGCCTGTGATCATCACCACAATTCAACCATTCAATCCGAAGAGCGCCGGCAAATGAGGGCGGACCAATGCTGACGCTTGTCACCCCACCGGAGGGACTCCCGGTCTCACTCGCTGAGGCAAAGGCGCAACTCGGCATCAAAGTCACCACCGTGCACGACGCGATGATCAACCGCCTTATAGCGGCCGTGACGGCGAAACTGGACGGCGAAAGCGGGATGCTTGGCCGAGCCCTGGTCACCCAAGAATGGACGATGACGCTGGATTACTTCCCCGCTGAAATCGTCGTTCCGCTGCCTCCTTTGCAGTCGGTTGAGGAGATCACGTACCTCGATGCCGCCGGCGAAGAGCAAACCCTGGCAACCAACAACTACGCTGTTCTTGGCATCGCAGGATCGAAGCGGGCCCGTATCGTTCCGGCCTATGGGAAGACGTGGCCGGCCACGAGGGATTTTCCCGAGTCTGTCACTGTGTCTTTCACCGCCGGATATGGGGATGACGAAGACAGCGTTCCTGAGCCGTTGCGCGCGGCGATCCTGCTCCATGTCGGTCACCTGTTCGAAAACAGAGAGACCACGATCGTTGATGAGCGGACCGCATTGTCTGTTGAGGTGACGCCATACGGGTTTGACGATCTGATCGCGCCCTATCGGCTTTGGGGGTTTGGCTCGTGAGCTCCCTTGGCGACAGCACCCGGAATTTGATGCTCACCCTCCTAGAAGACAATCCAGCGCTTCGCGAGATGGCGGGCGTTCGGATCTGGTTTGAGGAAAACATTCCCGATCCCGCACGCTGGCCCTTCCTCACTATCGGACGCCCGCAACTCCGATTTATCGAAGGGCGCCGCGAAACGCTGGTCAATGTCCTGTGTTGGGGTCGGACACTGGACGAAGCTTCCGAGATGGGACGGCGGGCCGTGGCGGCGTGCTGCAGTCATGCCTCGTCCGACCCGATCCGACATGCCCACACGTCATTTGTTCGGCCTGAGAATGCCTCCGGTCCGATGGCCGTTGCGTCGGCATCCCTTGCGAGGGCTTGCACGCTGTGAAGGGCAGAAAACCAGAACTGAGACCGATCGAAGGCGGCTTGTCCGGCGTGCCCCGCGCACCTGACCATCTGTCGGAACCGGCGGCCGAAGAATGGAACCGAGTGGCGCCGGACCTGGTGAAGCGCCAGATCCTCAATGATACAGCCCTTACGACATTGGCGCATTACTGCATGGCAAGCGCTCAGGCGCGCGAAGCTGACAAGTCGATCGCAAAGCACGGGTTGTTGATCGACACGCCGGCCGGACCGAAGTCCAATCCCGCCGTCCGAATGCAGACTCAATATCTGGAGATCGCACGCCGGTACGCAATCGAGCTCGGCATAACCCCGTCGTCACGCTCCCGCAAAGGCCTTTCAGGCAAGGAGGAGAGTCGTGGTAACGACGCTGCCGACTTGGGTCTTTGATGACTCCCCGATCGATGATCCGCTTGGCTATGGTGACAGGGCCGTGCGTTTCTTCGGCGCCTTGCGTCATCCGCAATCGACCGCGCCCGATCGCCGGTTTGTGCTTCCGAAGTTCTGGGAACGCATAATCAGGCGCATCTATGGCCCTCGGCATCCGGACGGTCGGCGCATCGTGCGTACCGTCTTTTGCATGATCCCGCGCGGCGCTCGCAAGACTACAACAATTGGCGGCGGGCTCGGGCTGCTTCATTCGGTGGGTCACGAGAAAGTGCCGTCGGGCCAAGTGTTCCTTGGTGCCGGATCACAGGACCAAGCGGATCTCGCATTTGCAGAGGCAACCGGAATGGTTCGGGCCACGCCGGCGCTTAATGACCTTGTGAAAGTGCGCGGCGACTACCTGGAACATCCGGTCGCAAAGTCTCACCTTCGCGTGCTGTCTGGTGAGGGCGATCTTGCCCACGGCACTACGCCGGCGGCTGTGTTCCTCGATGAATTGCATATCCTGAAAAACAGGAAGCTTTGGCGGGCGCTGAAAACCGGCATGGTGAAATCACCGGGCGCGCTTCTCTGCATAACAACCACGGCCGGGCGCGGGCAATCCGGTCTCGCTTGGGAGGAATACTCCTACGCCCGCCGGATCGCCTTGGGAGAGATCGTCAACCCCGGTTACCTCCCGATCATATTCGAGCCGGAAGACGGCGCAGACTGGCAAGATGAGGCGCTGTGGCATCGCGTCAACCCGGGACTGTCCGAAGGCTTCCCCGTGCTCGAGGAGCTTCGCCAGGCCGCGCTCGAGGCGCAGGAGAAGCCAACAGAGCAAGACGACTTCAAGCAATACAACATGAACTTCTGGCTTGACCGCTCACTGTCGCCGTTTGTCGACATGGGCGTGTATGACGAAGGCGCGGCGCCCGTCAATCTGGAGGCTCTGAAAGAGAAGCCTTGTTGGGTCGCGGTCGACCTTGGCCTGATCCACGATCTTGCCGCCGTTGTTGTGGCCTGGCCCGATGATGACGAAGGATACGACGTCGCCGCACTGTTCTTTTGCGCAGAAGACGGCCTTCGCGACAAATCCGAGAAAGATAAGGTTCCCTATCAGCTGTGGGCTGAGCAAGGGCACATCGTGCCGACGCCGGGGAACGTGACCGACTACCGAGCGATAGAAGCTCACCTTCGCGTGCTGCGCGAAATGTTCAACGTGCAGGAGATCGCATTCGATCCGGCCTACGCGCAAGCCGTGATGTCGCCATTGCTGGAGGACGGCTTTCCCGTCGTCACCATGCGTCAGGGCTGGGTCACGATGGCGCCGGCTATCAAAGAGCTTGAGCGCGCTGTCATCGCCCGCCGCTTTCGCCACGGCGGCAATCCCGTCCTTCGCTGGTGCTTTGAGAATGTCTCTGTCGAGGTCGATAAAGCCGGCAACAAGTCGATGCACAAGGGCAAGAGCCGGGACCGCATTGACGGAGCGGTTGCCGCCGCAATGGCTGTTGGCCGCGCCTCAGTCGGTGAATCGACCGGACCGTTGACGCTGGAGCAAATCACCGGCCGTGGTGACGGCAAGCTCATGTTTCTCGGGGGCGCCTGATCGCGCGGCCAGAGCGCGGCGCCGGGTCGCGATGCGCCGAGGACGAAGCGTTGGGGTACCTCAATCTTCACCATCCCAGTAATCTTCAGGCTCGAACACATCCACTTCGCCCAGATCGATTTCAAAGCTTTGGATGTCTATTTCGCAGGAGACGAATTCGATTTGCTCGTCAGCGCTGCCGAGATCGACAACGTTGACGACAATCGTCGCGCGAACGTCAAGCGACTCGTCAACTTCAATTATTCGCCCTCCCATGCCGACAGATTCGCGATCCACGCTATCCCAAATTGAGAAGCTGAGTTCGACCGGAAATCGCACAGCGAGCAAAAGCGGCAAACTAACGAAAGCAGTGATTGTGTTGCCGTCCGCAGACGTTTCCGATTCGATGATGTCGACATCAGAGTCGTTTGGCCAACCTACCTCACGGAGAATTCCTGCACTCGGATAGGCTTCGAGCTCTCCATGTGTTGCCTGAGCAGTCACGTCAACGTCAAGGTGTTCGACGATGTTCTCTAACCTGGACACCACCTCGGCCCGACCATCGTCCTCGGCACCGAGCCAAGCGAGGAAAGTCTTGCGCAGGCCGAGCGGGGCGTCATTCAAGATCGCGAGCGCACGTTCAATGTCTGGCAGTAGGAAAAGGCGTTCGGAGCTTTCGCAGAAAGCATGCCAGTCCCCATCCTTGGACACAACGAGAATTCGAGTGTCTTGCTCGAGGGCTGTAGCTTCCAGCGCATTCAGCGCCAGAGCATCGGGAAACTCATCTTTCTTTTTCCCGGACCCGAAAGGAGGGGTTCCAGAAAAGTAACTGTCAAAGATCGTCGCTGTGTCAACAAGCTTCACGTCGTCCAATATCGTGCAACCCGTATCGTGAACATATTTCGTGAATCGCTGATCGGCAGCTTCGGACGGTGTTCGATTACCCGATATCGACGCCAATAGCTCGTCGCGGGTAGGGTTCGTCGTCTCAAAGGCATAGAGGGCCTCGCCGATGCCTTTTTTGGCAGAGCGCAGCGCTGCGTCGGCTTCTCTTTCAAGATGGTCGATTACTTCTTTAGCGACGGTACCTGGAAGAATGAATGAGAAATGCCGGTCTTTCAGACCGGAAACCGCCAGCAGAGGCGGAGAACTCAGGCGAAGCCCTTTTTCGTCAAAGATGTTGGTGTCGATGCTGAGAGCAGTAATGCGCCCTTCGGCCAATTGGGACCGGATATCGTCCTCAGACACTATTGGCATGATTAGGCTTTCCAATAACTGATGCACTGGCGTCATCGCAGATACCGAACAAGTGCCTGCGTGTCCAATTACGCTATTCGATCGAAGCCAGATGTGATTCAGCGTTTCGAAGCGGGCGCACCCTTCCTGCAACGGGCCGACTTTTCCGGGTGCAGGGGCAGCCGGCCCCTAGACTGTTTTGAAAGCGTCTCTCAGGTCACGGGACATCGGCGCCCGCTTAGGCGGATACAGGCCGTTGGACCGCAAGTAGGTGACGTGCATCCTGTGGCGCGCGGCGCGGGCGTCATCGTAGAGGATTTCCTCATCGGCGCAGGAGTCGACCCAAGCGACGAAGCTCTTGGCGGCTTGCGTTCCATGAGCGGCGGCAATGCCTATCGCAATGTTGCCGGCAAGCTGGTTGATCGCCTTCCGATCCATGTTGCCGCTCTTCGCAACGCACTGATCGGATGCGATGCGCCTAAGCTGGACAAGGCCAACTCGAAGGCTGACAGCGGCTTGGGTCTCTTCGAAGCTCATCCCTCGCTGACGGCATTCCAGCCGGAACCTGGTCAACGCGTCGTCCTGTCCATCCGGAATCATGCTGAGCGCTAAAGCTCCGGCGATGATGGCTATGAAGATCAGAAGGCCCCACTCGATCATTTGAGTAACCCTAATCGCTCTGAGTTTCCAGACACTAATCCCGAATACAAGCGTCAGTCAACAGCAAAACAAAGCAACGCAAGGCGTCTCTATCCGTTCTCACAGTCTATCCCCGCCCTATTGGTTGGCGCATCGAAGTTATTCCGATGCATCAAGGGGGGGGGTGGTCTGCACTTTTACTGCACGGATCTAGACCGGTGGTACCTCCTTGCGTCGAAAAATATTTCAATTGGAGTTTTCTCGCGCCAGCACCATTTCGCAGAGAGGCCGGCTTCCAAGACCTTCGTTGGCGGAGCGATCAGCTTCGGGCCGTAGGCCCTTTGTCGCGAACCACTTTGAAGCCTGAAGATTCTAGTGAAGCCAAAGCGACTTCGGCGAATATCTGACAGTTTTCGAAGGGTTCGTTGCCTTCGTGTGCCGTGGCATGGAAGGCCGACAGAATGCCTTCAAACAAGGCAGTGAGCGTCGCGGCGCGGTCCTTCTTTGCCGCTGCGTTCCCATCCCTCGACTGCTGGCCAATTGATATCTTGGGCATGTCGTTGCCTTCGCCATGCATGAGGAATTCGACAAGCGCGCTCATCAGCCATTCGGCATTTTCTCGATCGAGCAACATGTCGACGGTGTCATCATCGTCGGTGACTAACTCAAGCGTGCCTCTCAGCGGCTTGCGTGAGGTCACCTCCACATCACCGTCTTGATACTCAACCAATTTTGGCATGACTTTTCTCCATTGCTTTTTAGTGGCCGTAACGCCCCTAGAGGCGCGGTAAGCCGATTGTTGTTGTTAGGAGTATGTCGGGCAGTCGTGCTGCTTCTCTTCTCTTCGACGTAGGTTCGTCGGTTGTCACGCGGCTTATTCAAAGGCGCCAAGGGCCGCTTCTCTCAAGGCACGCTGCAAAGGTATCTGACCTATTTCTGCAGTCAAGAGGATCGTGCTTAGCCGGCGATCGCCCCCGCAAGCGGGTGCTTTATCGCCTCGCTTTTCGCCATCCGGCGGCGCGAGCCTCGTCCTCCGAGCAGAACCAGCGCTCGCCATATTGGGGGCTGATCTTAGTCTCCCAATAATGCTCTTGACCGGGCACGTGGTAAATGTGCTCTCCGGTGTTGATCGAGATATTGCCCTTGATATTGCAGTCGCCGCCGGCAAGCAGGGACGACGGGTCCGGAACGCTTATGCTGCCAAGCCATTCGGTGGGTATGAACTTCGCGACGGTATCGAGACTGCTTGGGCTCACGGTGAGAAAAGCGGCAAGCGGCACCATCACGAGCGGAGCCAAATATTGGGGTCGCAAAAAACTCCCCCGCCTCGCGCGCTTGCGCGAGTGTTCGGCCTGATTGGCACCTTGATCACGCTGGACTTTGCCCACGCCCCTATCTCCCCGAAGAGAGAATGCGTCCGTTGCAGTAGGGAGTCCAGAGTTTGGCGCAGGCCGTGCCCCAGTGAGTTACCCACGGTGAAGCCAGGTATCACAGAGCGCAGGTCAAACACCTTCGCGGCGAAGACAAACTGGGTCACGCTACGCTTCAGGACTTCCGAGAGGAATGACGGGTTTCTTTCTGCGGCTGAAAAACTCGCGGATTTTCTGTCCTACGGTAGGATGGCGCCGAAATGCGCTGAGCCACGATTGGTAGTCTTGGACATCAGGGATGAGTGACTGCGCCTCAGCGCCTGAAAAGTCAGCTTCGGCAACTTTGGGCAATCTCCAAAAAACGTGATGTCGATGTTTCCTTCTAACTCTGTTGGCTTGCTCATTTAGATATTGCGCCAGATGCATCGAGAAAAAAATACAATCATTGCAATAGGTTTCGATGGCGAACAGCGTCTGCTTGTATTTCTCATCCGCACCGTCTCGCACCTTAACCCCCAAGTAGCGGAATAACATTGCGTCGTTGGACACCCTCGGTCCTTCGTACCATTTCGCAATGAGATTGTTCCGTTCCCCTATCGACGCATTGAGCAATTCGATCGCCTTGGCGAGTTCTACCGTTAGTGCCAGACTTTTCATGCCGAGCCCTAGCTTTTCAAAAACGTTTTTCTCCAACCGGTCGATCTGAACTTTCATGAGCGGCAATGTGTGCAATTCTGCCTGAAACTCGAAGACATTGACCACCTCATTGTACTCATTACGGGCCTGCTGCTCATTGCTAAAGAATTCGAACCTGGCTTCAGTCGCCCGAAATCTCTCCACCATCCCAATCAGATGCTGCTTTTTTAGAGCCATGAAGCTGTTAGCGATGGTGAAACATAGGGCTATGCTCTCGTTCAAGCTGTTCAAGTTTGCTGTGATTTCCCGTCGCCGCTCTCGCCGTAAAATTGCGATCTGCGCGCCCCACGAACCAGCAAACGCCGCAGCAATGCCGACCACGGACGGGACAAAATTGGGGCTGGAATTAACGTAGTGCCAAAGGCTCGTAAGCTGGCTCACGGAATGATGTCTCCAAGGCCTGTTAAGGCTGAGGCTGAGCTGATTTCAGATTTCAGTGAGGGCGACCCTACTCCTTGAGCAGACCCATAATCCACCGGGCGGCTCCGTGAGAAATAGCCGCTAATAAGAAGGCAAAGCTCATGGCATAGAGATAGGTCAAAAAGACGGGTTTTGTCGGAGAGAAAATCACCGTGATCGTCGGGATGATAACGCCAGTCGCGAAGCAGACGACACCCAAGCTATTAAAAAACGTGGCACTCAATTTAACCTGCTCGTTGTGGATCAGATTGCTCATTCGGTCCCTCGCTGGAAATTCATCCATGATTGTAGGTAGTGATCAGGATTCCCATGCGCCAGTGACGACTTGCTGGCTCGCTGCTATGAACTGTAGTTATGGGCAGTAAAAAGAAAAATCGGCTGTTGCCACCCAACTCAACTTTGGCAACGCGAGTCAGCCAGCTTGACGACCCAATCGGCTACGTTTTCAGCGTTTGGAGCAAGATGCGTTTCAGGGTGCATGAGGTCAGGCTAATACTCAATAGCGATCCACGGTGGCCTGACTATGCCCTTTACGAGTCGATGGACGACCCACAGGACCCATCGGATGAAAACGACTACGGCCCCACTATGCTCATGTGTCTGGTCAACGGTAAGACACACGAACTTTACCCCAATGAACGATGGGACGAGGATTATAAGCTTTCTGACGCATGGATGAATTGGCAACAGGTCAGCTACCTTTACGGCGAACTGGTGCCTTGACCGGAGACAGGAATATGTTCTTATTTCGTTCTCATGGCTCACGACCTTCACCAGCCATCCGAAGACGCCGGGGCAACGCTACGACTGGCGCGCCTGTTGGGAAATCTAGCTTCTAGCCGAGGTACTGCATGATTACTGCTCGATCGATTTTTTTCTGAGGCCCCCTGGTGGACTCGTGAGGCAACACATCCCAGCGGCCGGTGTCGTCCAATCGAAGTGCCTCGCGAACTTGATCTTCCGCGTTGGGAAACCTGTCTTTGATCAGCTTGTTGACGGCATCTGCCCCGCCAACGTTCCATGCCTCAATGTAGTCGTCTTCCCAGTCTCGCATGGTGAAAACTCCTTTGTTGCCCACAACATTTGCGGTCGGATCACGTTGCGCGAAAGTGAAATTCACGCCAATGTTGCTGTGCAGCCCCAACGGGAGACGGTGCTAGCCATCTCCCGCCGGCGGGTGCGCCTACTGGAACGCAAGGGTTTGCGGTACACGTCTCTTGTCAGGGGACACCGCAAACCCTAGCCAGTGCCGCCTAATCTACAAGCAATCCCAATCGCCCGCCTGCTGTGGGTGCCTTTACCCACAAGGTTTTTGTTCCCTGTTCGTTCTGACGTGATAAAAGCGCTCTGATGGCAAAGGGCTGGACGTTCCAATCACTGATCGACGCGAAGATGGCGGTCACGGCGCATTGCCAGACGGCGCCATGTCACCACCGCCAAGCGCTTGACCTGGCTAAGCTTCGCGATCGATTTGGCGCGGACACGCCGGCCATGGCGGACGATCTCATTCCAAAGCTGAAATGCGCCAAGTGCGGCGGCAGGAGCGTCGGCGTGATCTACACGCCCGACACCAGTCCGAACGCCTACGGCAGGGCCAAAGACGGGCGATGAGAGTTCTACAAGCGCAAAGTCGTTTGGAGCCAGGTCAGGAACTCAGGAACATTGGCGAGGCCAGCCTTGATGGCCTCCAGCGTTAAAGCCTTCGTTGCCTCCGCTGGCAGCGCTTTGATTTGGTCGACGAGTTTCGAGCGCACGGTGGCCGGCACATCCGATTTCTCGACCCGATCGATCAGGAGCGCTTTCACGGTATCTTCGTGAAACCGGATCGTGACTACTCCAAGAATTGCGGAAAGGCCTCCGTCGTCGGCGAGGAAATCCATCCCAGCCGCAGTGATGCGCGCGTTGGCAGCGTAAAGCCGGCCAGAGAGTTCGTTCGACCACAACGCTTCGGCCAAACCATGTTCGCAAAGGTATTGGAGGTTCGCGAAGTAGGTGTAGCTATCGCCGCCTTCGAATGGCGTGGCTTTAACCCGCTGAGGATAGGAAGCAGCCATGTGATTCAGCATCTTTAATTGAAGATCGCGGTCGAGGATCATGGGAAAGGGGTCCCGTTGCTGTGAAAGAAACTCTTTCGAAGACTTATGTCCGACCTAATGATATTCTCAGGCTTGCGCCAGACCACCAACGCAAGCGCTAAACATCAATAGTCGGCTCCGAGCTTTTGCGACTAGCGGCCTTGGTGATCTGTTGCTTCAAAAACTCGACGAAATGGCGTCCAGTTTGCTCGCCGATCGTTCCCCTGATGCCCGTATCTATATCAGGACCTCCCTTGCGTTTCTCTTGGACGGTCACTAGACGACCGTCACCCAGAGGTCCGCCTACCTCGATCATGAAGTTAGGACTGCTGTAGGCCGGGCGTTGCGCGTTTAGGGAAAAGGTGACCGACGTGTAGACGCTGTTGTGCACCTCATGCCTTATGATTTCGCCGAACTCTACGACCAATTGGCCTGCCAGTGCCTCTTTTGCTGCTTTGAGTTCCGGCAAGATGCTGTCTGTAAGCCAGGCGGTGGCATCATTTTGACTTTGCACACGCCGGGCCTGCAGTTCTTCGCGTTTGGCCAGAATTCTGGCGTCCTCAGCGGCCCTATCAGCCTTTGCCTTTTCCCAAACGTTTTTGTAGTCGGTCACGTCGCAACCTCCCGAATCTCGATCAATCGGGAACTATCGCATCCGCCAGCGATTCGCGGGAGGGTGCGCTCAGCGTTCCTACAGGTCTTTTTTCCCGAGCCGGCGGATGCGAAATGCATATCGCAAATTAAATATAAGTCTCTGTAATCCATGCCTTCAGCGACAATACCGGCGCTCTACGAACAATTAAAAATGTGAAATCCATATTTGTCGAAGTAAGACACAAAAAAATAACTGTATTTCTCGAGTCTCACATATTGTTTTTGTTCGTAACTTGAATGATGATCGCACATCGACCGGGAGTTGCAGCCCCGATCGATGCGCTTGACACTCAAAGCTGAAAGGAAGCTTCAGATGTCCAACCAGTTCAATACCACAAATCAGATGAAAAAGCATCGCCTCGCTTTGATGGAGCGCATGGCGGCGTCCGCCCAAGCTTATCAGGCCGCCTTGGAGGAGTACGTTGGCGCCAAGGGGCTCAAGCCGATCTGGTACAGCCTCACCGATGACGCTGAGTTCAATTTCGGGTTTGTGGCCCGCCTCGAGCCGGCCTGATTCTTTTCGGCCGCCAATGGTGGCGATGGCCAAGCCGTCCCTTCACCGGGGCGGCTTTTTTCATATCTGGCGAGAATGCCGAGAATGCTTGGAAAACATTGAGGTCTCGATCTGTACTAAAAATAGTGTTAACAAGAACCTTCGCGAATAGCCGTTGTTTTCTAGTAGACAGAGACCCAAATCCATCGTGCGCAATGCCAACGATGGAGCTTACATTGAACAAACTACTGTTGCCGGTGGATGCAGGGATTTATCTAGGTCCTGAGGGTCATCCAGTCGCGCCTACAACCTTACAGTTTTGGCGAACCAAAGGCCGAGGACCTCGATACATCAATAGGGGCGGCCGGATCTTCTATCGCGAAAGCGATTTGGCCGAATTCATTGAAAAGGGCGTCACAGATCCGACGACCGTCGCATGACCAACACCGACTACGAGCTCATACGGTTGCTTGTCCAAGCCGAGGGAGCCAGAAGCCGACTTGACGCTCTTCTGAGCCAGCGCGAAGCCGCACAGGAAGGACGGGGGCTCTCGCCCAAGCCTGAAGAGATCGACCGGGCCCGCGAGATGGCAGAGACGGCCGAACGGCTGCTCAACGCGCATGCGCGGATGGTGCGCACTGTATGAGCGCGCGACGGTCTGCACCTTGGTTGCGTTTTTTCGTGGCCGATTGGATCGCATGGACGCGCGATCTGAAGGCTACGGAATCGGGCATCCTGATCAATCTCATTGCTCACATGCACCAACGCGGCGAGCCAATCGCAGAAGATCATTCGCGCCTGGCGCGCCTTTGCGGATGCAGCGCGGGCACCTTCGCGCGCACGATTGGCATCTTCCTAAATGACGGTCGGATCATCCGGAGCGATGACGGCGGCCTTTGGTCAGACCTCGTTCAATCCGAAATCGATCACCGCAAAAATGTGAGCGGTGAGCGTCGCAAAAATGCAGAACAACGTTGGGGAAAAAGCGAGCAAAATCAACCATCGTTTGATGCAAATGCATACCAGAGTTCAGAGTCTAGAGGAGTAGAGGAGGAAGAGAGGAGCGACGTCGCTTCGCTTGTCGCTACCGTCGGCGCTACGGGCGGAGGCCTCTGCGAGGCCAAAGAACTTTCTCCCTCCGGTCGAAAGCCGCCCTTGGACAGTAGCAATCTTGAGACCGATGATTTTGCGATCGAAAAAAGGAGGGTTGTTGGATGATAGACCGGTACAAAAACCTGCCTCTCTTCGAGTGGACCCCCGCTTGCCGGCTGATCACATTTCCGCCTGGAAAGCAGGTCGGAATAATTCGCCAAGTGGCTGCAAAATGGCTGGGCCATCGTAGTTCGCAACAGGCCGATGCATACGCCATCCAAGTCGACGATGAGATACAGGACCGCTTCAGCCTACTGGGGATTCTTCCCGACGAGAGGAAACGCCTGTCGGAGGAATTTTGGAATGCCGTCCGCGCTGAGATCGCAAAGCAGCGACCGAGCTCAAGGCCGGGAGGGAGCGCCGCATGACCAGCCGCCTCGCACTGACCGAGCGACAAATCACCGTCCTTTGCCGTGGCGCGGCGAAAGCAGGCCATTTTGCCGAAGTCAAAATAGGCGACGTCATTGTCCGCCTTATCCCCAAGAGCGACGATGAACAGCCAACACGGCCAATTGACCCGGGGGCGGATATAGAGCTTTGATGGAGGTTATGCCCAAGAAGCTGCCGCCGTTCGTAACCGTTGAGCGCTCGCGCCACGGCAGGATTGTTTTCTATTTCCGTAAGGACAAAGGCAAGCGAACGCGGCTGCCCGATTTGAACGCTCCGAATTTCGATGAGCGGTATCTGACTGCACTTGCCGCCACAGAGCCACAGAAACAGGCCAAGGCTGGCGCCGGGAGCCTCGCTTGGCTGATCATCCGTTACAAGGACAGCGGCGCCTTCGCCGCCCTCTCTGCGGCCACCAAGCGGCAGCGGGACAACATCCTTAAGGGCGTTTCCGCCAAGGCCGGTCATCATCCCTTCAAGTCGATCTCTCGCAAGTCGATCATCAATGGTCGTGAAGCGCGCGCTTCGACGCCAGCGCAGGCGAGGAACTATCTCGACGCAATGCGCGGTCTATTCCGCTGGGCACTCGATGCCGAATTGGTCAAGGCCGATCCGACCGAAAGCGTAAAAAATCCGAAGCGCCAGCCGAGCGACGGCTTCATTGCGTGGTCAGAGGACGATGTGACCGCATTTGAGGCGCGTTGGCCTGCAGGCACTAAGGAACGCGTCTGGCTTCACGTCCTGCTCTACACCGGCCTTCGCCGAGGTGATGCCGTGCGGCTCGGCAAGCAGCACATCCGCGATGGTGTCGCCACCATCAAGACGGAGAAGTCAAAATTCAAAATGGAAGTCAGCATTCCGATTCTGCCGGTTCTGGGGGCTACCCTCGCCGAAGGTCCGACCGGGGATCTGGCCCTGATAGTCGGGGGCAATCGCAAGCCGCTGACGAAGGAAAGCTTTGGGAACTATTTCCGCGTCGCATGCAACGAGGCCGGGCTCAAGAATCGGTCGGCGCATGGCGTGCGGAAAATTGGCGCAACCAGGGCTGCAGAGGCCGGCGCCACCGATAAAGAGCTTGATGCGCTGTTCGGTTGGGAGGGCGGAATGATGTCGAAGCTCTACACCCAGAAGGCCGAGAGAAAGCGTTTAGCACGGCAGGCTTCGGAAAAGATCGAGAACGCTCAGCGCCCGCACCTTGTTTCCGCCGGCCCGCACCCTGAAAAAATGCTAGGTTAATCAATACGTTATGAAGGCTATAAAGCCAAATGGTGCGGTCGAGAAGACTCGAACTTCCACGGGTTGCCCCACAGCGACCTCAACGCTGCGCGTCTACCAATTCCGCCACGACCGCACGTGGTAGAGCCGGAACCGACCGGCTCGCGGCGTGTAGCAAATCGTTTCCGGTGAAACAAGTGCACGGCAAGCAATAATGTCAGGCGATTGGCATAATGCTCCACAGGGCCCGAACGCAGCGCCGGAACTGGACGTTTGCGCCTGACATCGCCATATGGAAGGCAAGTTGATGTCGCCCAAAGGTGCGAGGCGTTTTTGGGCGCGCCATGGACAAACGAAAAGACGATACGCCATGACCGAACGCAGCCAGATCGCCACGTCGTTCCTGCCGCTTCCCGGCTCGGCACCGGTCGAATGGCTGATCGAGCCCGGCCTTACCGCCTATCCCGAGGCACTTGCCTTCATGGAGGCGCGCGCCGAGGCGATCCGCAGCGGCGCTGCCGGCGAAATGGTCTGGTTGGTCGAACACCCGCCGCTCTACACGGCCGGCACCAGCGCCCGTGGCGAGGATCTGATCGACGCCAGCCGCTTCCCGGTCTTCGCGGCCGGACGCGGCGGCGAATACACCTATCATGGGCCGGGCCAGCGGGTCGCTTACGTCATGCTCGACCTGAAGCGGCGGCGCGAGGATGTCCGCGCCTTCGTCGCGGCGCTCGAACAGTGGATCATCGGCACGCTTGCCGCTTTCAATGTGCGGGGCGAGCGCCGCGAGGACCGGGTCGGCGTCTGGGTCGTGCGGCCGGATCGCCCTGCTCTGCCGGACGGCTCGCCGGCGGAGGACAAGATCGCGGCCATAGGCATCCGGCTGCGGCGCTGGGTGAGTTTTCACGGCATCGCCATCAATGTCGAGCCCGATCTCGACCATTTCAGCGGCATCGTGCCTTGCGGCGTGCAGGACCACGGCGTCACCAGCCTCGTCGACCTAGGCCTTCCCCTGACCATGGCCGATCTTGATCTGGCGTTGAAATCCGCCTTCGAGGATGTGTTCGGTCCCGCCACGGCATTGCCTGTCGAAGCCGAGCGCAAAGCCGGCTGATCTTCCGGATCCGGTACGGCTCAAATCAGTTGGGCAGAGGCCCACAACACGCCATAGCCATGGATGGCGAACACCGCCAGCAACGCCGCCGCCATGGCCAGCCGGTCGATGGTGCGGATCGGCTTCAGCTCGTGACGCGGCTTCACCCCGCTGCTCATCGTCAGCAGGCTGAGGAGCGAAAACACCGCTCCCGTCGCGAGCAGGAAGGTGGCGGAAAAGCCGGCCTGCCAACCCACGGCCAGGAAAGCCGAGAGCAGGAAGAAGGAAGCCAGCGCCAGCGCGACCGGTCCCGGACAGATCTGGCGCAGCACCTGGCCGCCGTCGAACTTCCACACCGGCACCAGATTGGCGATGTTGAACAGTGCGGCGAAGCCCGCCAGCGTCGCCAGCAGGGCCGCCGCCAGCCGGTGACCTTCCGCGCCGGCAAAGGTGCTTGCGGCGATGGCGATCGGCACCAGGAAGGCCGAGAAGCCGGCGCCCATCAACGCCACGAAAGCCACTTCGAAACGGCTGTCATAGGGCCGCCCGCCAATGGCGATGCCGCCGAGCAGCGGAATGAAGATCATCCGCGCCCGGTTGTGGCCCATCAGCCGGAACGCCGCCATATGGCCAAGCTCATGCAGGGCGACCACCGATGTGAGGATCGCGGCCAGTGCCAAACCGCCGAAGTGAAGGCCGAAGAATGGCCACAGGATCAGCGCCGAAAGCCCGGCAAAGCCGACCTGACTGAGCGGATGCTCGAACCAGCCGCCCTTGCGATACTTTCCGGTCCGCGCCCAGCGCTGCAGCTTGGAGAGTTCGCGGCGCAGGGCGAAATAGCGGAACACCAGGAAGGCAACGCCACGATAGCGATCGGTCTGGCTGAGCGTCACCCGCGTGCTGTTGCCTTCCGAAACGAGTTCGGCGGTTTCGCGAAAATCCTTCCAGAACGAAGCGTCGAGTGCCGTATCCTCGATGACACGCATCGAGAAGCGGCTGCCTTCGACGACGTCTTCAAACCGCGACTTGCGTTCGATCGGCTTGCCGTCGCGACCTTCCCAGGACAGCGTGATGCGGGCCACGCCCTCGCCGTCCGGGGCCTCGGCGGACAGGATCTCACCGGACCAGCCGGCATCGCTGCCGAGCGGCCACAGCGCCTGCCAGAGGCGCTGCCGATCCATCGCCACCAGACGGGTCAGCCGGACCGTGCGCAAACCAAGCGGCACCGTCATCAACAGAAAGATCAGCCCGAGATTGCTGGCCACCAGAATGGCCGTGACGATGGGCGACACCTGGACGTTGCTCCCTGTCTTGTCAGGTCACCCTAACGTTGCGACGGGCAAGAAAGGCTTAACGGCGGAACCGTCTTCGACGGCGTAGGAACAGCGGCGGCGAACGCCGCCGAATCACATGGCTCCAATCCAGATCGCCATGGAGACGAGAAAGGTGCTCATGCAAACCAGTGAGATGACATCCTGAACCAGATCGGTCATAACTCTCTCCTGTTGTTGATATGTTCGTATTTTGTTCTAATTTTGTTTCAAAGTCAACGGACACAATCCGGCCGTGTCCGAATTTCCGGGCGATCAAATCGGCAGGGTTAAGAAAAGGTTGACGGGCGAACGACGGTTGCCCGGCGCCGACCAGGGCACGACGAGACTGGGGTCAGGTCGAGCCGAGAATGGTGGATTTCGAGAACCGGAGCGGAGCGTACTTTTGGGTACGTGAGCACCGTTCTACCGCGACGGGGTAGAACGGGAAGCGCAGGAAGCCGCCTTTCGCAGGCCGGCCTCCCCCCAGTATCGCGGTGCCCTAGAGCGGCACCACTTTACCGTCGGCCAACGTGACGCGCCGGTCCATGCGCGATGCCAGCTCGTGATTGTGGGTGGCGATCAGCGCCGCGAGGCCCGATTGTTTGACCAGCGCCGCCAGCGCCTCGAACACATAGGACGCGGTGACCGGGTCGAGATTGCCGGTCGGCTCGTCCGCCAGCAGTACCAGCGGCGCATTGGCGACCGCACGCGCAATGGCGACGCGCTGCTGTTCGCCGCCGGAGAGCTCGGACGGCCGGTGCGCCGCGCGTTTGCCGATCTGCATGTAATCGAGCAGCTGCGCCGCGCGCTCGGCCGCGTCCTTGCGGCTGAGCCCCTTGATGAGCTGCGGCATCATTATGTTTTCCAGCGCCGAGAATTCCGGCAGCAGATGATGGAACTGGTAGACGAAGCCGACATCGTTGCGGCGGATCGCCGTGCGCTCGTCGTCGGACAGCCGCCCGCAGGCGCGGCCGGCCAGGATGACGTCGCCGGCGTCGGGACGCTCCAGCAGGCCGGCGGTGTGCAGCAGCGTCGACTTGCCGGTGCCAGACGGCGCCACCAGCGCCACCATCTCGCCGCGCTTCAGCGAGAAGTCCGCACCATTGAGAATGGTGAGCTTTCGCGGTCCCTGGACGTAGTGCCGCTCGACGCTCTTCAGCTCGATAATGACCTCGGCCACTATTCGTACCTCAAGGCTTCGACCGGATCGAGACGCGCGGCGCGCCATGCCGGAAACACCGTTGCCAGGAAGGACAGGCCGAGCGCCATCAGGACGACATAGGTCGTCTCGCGCGGATCCATCTTCGCCGGCAACTGGCTGAGGAAATAGAGTTCAGGATTGAACAGCACCTTACCGGTCATCCACGAGAAGAACTGGCGGATCGATTCGATGTTGGTGCAGATCAGTACGCCGAGCAGCACACCGGCAAGCGTGCCGGTCACGCCGATCGCCGCACCCGTCATCAGGAAGATGCGCAGGATGGCGCCGCGCGACGCCCCCATAGTGCGCAGGATGGCGATGTCGTGGCCCTTGTCCTTCACCAGCATGATCAGGCCGGAGATGATGTTCAGCGCCGCCACCAGCACGATCAGCGTCAGGATCATGAACATGACGTTGCGTTCGACCTGCAGCGCGGAGAAGAAGGTCTCGTTGCGCTGGCGCCAATCGACCATGTCGATCGGCCGCTGCGCCGCCGCCTCCACTTTCGGTTTCAGCGCATCGACATCGTCTGGATTGTCGACATAGATCTCGATCGTTTGCGCCCGCCCGTCCATGTTGAAATAAAGCTGCGCTTCGGAAAACGGCATGTAGACGATGGACGTGTCATATTCGGACATGCCGACTTCGAAGATCGCCGCGATCTTGTAGCCCTTCATGCGCGGCGTGGTGCCGATCGGCGTCACGTCGCCGTCGGGCGAAATCAAGGTGATGGTATCGCCAAGCGTCAGGCCGAGATTCTCAGCCATGCGCTTGCCGATGGCAACGCCCTCGCCAGAGTCGAAATCGGCGATCGAGCCCTGCTTGATGTTGCTGGCAACGATGGCGATCTTGCTCAGATCCTCGCCGCGTATGCCGCGAACCAGCGCTCCGGTTCCGCCGCCGACATTGCCTTGCGCAAGCACCTGGCCATCGATCAGCGGGATGGCGTATTTAACGCCTGCTACACCGTTGATGCGGCTGGCGACCTGCGCATAGTCCTCCAGCGGCGAATCGAGCGGCTGCACGATCAGGTGACCGTTGACGCCGAGGATGCGCGTCAAAAGCTCCGCCCTGAAACCGTTCATCACCGCCATGACCACGATCAGCGTGGCGACGCCCAGCATGATGCCGAGGAACGAGATCGAGGCGATCACCGAGATCACCGTCTCCTTGCGCCGCGAGCGCAGATAGCGCCAGGCGACCATGCGCTCGAAGATGGAAAAGGGTCCGGCGCCGACCGATCTTGCCGCCACCGCCTCGCTCATGCGGCGACACCGAAGCGCTTCTTCGCATCCGCGATCGGCAGCGTCTCGCGCTCGCCGGTCTTGCGGTTCTTGATCTCGATCTCGCCGGCGGCGACACCGCGCGGTCCGACGATCACTTGCCAGGGAAGGCCTATCAGGTCGGCGGTGGCGAACTTGCCGCCGGGCCGCTGGTCGGTGTCGTCGTAGAGCACGTCCTTGCCGGCGGCGACGAAAGCGGCATGCAGTTCGTCGCAGACGCCGTCGCACTCGGCGTCGCCCGCCTTCATGTTGATCAGCCCGATGTCGAACGGCGCCACCGCCTCCGGCCAGATGATGCCGTTGTCGTCATGGCTGGCTTCGATGATCGCCGCGACCAGCCGCGACGGACCGATGCCGTAGGAGCCGCCGGAGACGAAATGATCCTTGCCGTCGGGTCCGGTCACCTTGGCGCCCATGGGCTTGGAATATTTGTCGCCGAAATGGAAGATGTGGCCGACCTCGATGCCGCGCGCCGAAACCTTGTCGCTCTCGCCGATCTTCTCCCACGCCGCCTCGTCATGCATCTCGTCGGTGGCGGCGTAGGGCGTCGTCCATGTTTTGACGATGTCGGCGATCTCGGCGTCGTTGGCAAAATCGGTGTTGGCACCGGGCACATCGAGCGCAAGATAGTCGCGGTGGCAGTAGACCTGGCTCTCGCCGGTGTCGGCCAGGATGATGAATTCATGGCTGAGATCGCCGCCGATCGGCCCGGTGTCGGCCCGCATCGGTATTGCCTGCAGCCCCATGCGCGTAAAAGTCCGGAGATAGGACACGAACATCCTGTTGTAGGCCGCCCTGGCGCCTTCGAAGTCGAGATCGAAGGAATAGGCGTCCTTCATCAGGAACTCGCGCGACCGCATGACGCCGAAGCGCGGCCGCACTTCGTCGCGGAACTTCCACTGGATGTGGTAGAGATTGAGCGGCAGGTCCTTGTAGGACTTCACATAGGCGCGGACGATCTCGGTGACCACTTCCTCATTGGTCGGGCCGTAGAGCATGTCGCGGTCCTGCCGGTCCTTGATGCGCAGCATCTCCTTGCCGTAGTCGTCATAGCGGCCGCTTTCGCGCCACAGATCGGCCGACTGGATGGTCGGCATCAGAATTTCCAGCGCACCGGCGCGATCCTGCTCCTCGCGGATGATGCGGCATACCTTGTCCAGCACCCGCTTGCCGAGCGGCAGCCACGAGAAACTGCCCTGCCCCTGCTGGCGGATCATGCCGGCGCGCAGCATCAGCCGGTGCGAGACGATCTCGGCCTCGCGCGGATTTTCTTTGAGGATCGGCAGGAAATAGCGCGACAAACGCATGGGCAGGTCCGTGAGTGAGGAGGGCCGCGTCAGAATCGGCGCGACTTTGGCTTGCTTGACCCGGCTTCATAGCCATTTCAAGGCGGAATGGGAACCCGGACGCTTCGGCCCGAAAAGCGGAATCGATTTCCAAAAAACATGGGTAGCCGGGATCAGAAGCGTCGCACCGCCGTTCGCCCGTCCAGAAGACCCATGGCGCTGCAAGGCCTCCCGGTCATTGTGCGCGTCTTGGTGATCGTTCGCCAAGCAACGCCTGCCACACTATTGTGCAGTGCAGCACGAGAATGCCCGTTTCAAGGCAAAATTCTTCGTGACATTTTCATTCGCCTTAGGCTAATGTACCTCGATAACCGAGAGGGCAGAAAAAAATCTGCTCTCCTACGCGGTCAAAGTCTTGGGAGGATGCGATCTAGGCGCGGTTACTCGCTGCCGCCGGAAACCGGAAACAGATCGGACGCGTTTAAATTGCAAGGCCTCGTGCCTTGCATTTTTTTTGTGCAATCATCTGCTTAGCGCAACGCATTGCCAAACCACCTTACCCAGCGTCAGCGCTCGTCAGGCCGCAAAACGGCACGACATTCCCCGCCGAAACCCGCCCGGTTCCGACATATGAAAACGCCGTCGCTGGACAGTCTATTTAGCCGGCGTCTGGCTGAATTCCGGCACGATGTGCGGGATGTCGTTGAGGCTGTATCCCAGCCCATGCGTCAGGCCATAGAAAATGCCCATCAGGATCGCGGTGGCGATGGTGGTGCGGATCACGGCGCGCAGCATGTGAGGCCCACGCGGCGCGCTCGGAACCGTGCCGAGCGTCACGTCGTGATCGTCGTCCTGCGTCCTCACGCTGAACGGCAGCACGGCGAACAGCACCACCCACCAGGTCGCGAAAAACAGGGCGGTGAACGAAACCCAGCTCATGATTGCTCCAGTTCGATCAGCGTGCCGAAGAAATCCTTCGGATGCAGGAACAGCACCGGCTTGCCGTGCGCGCCGATCTTCGGATTGCCGTCGCCCAGCACGCGGGCGCCGGCGGCCTTGAGCTGATCGCGCGCGACCAGGATGTCGTCGACCTCATAGCAAAGGTGATGCATGCCGCCGGAGGGATTCTTCTCCAGGAAGGCGGCGATCGGCGATCCCTCGCCCAAAGGCTCCAGAAGTTCGACCTTGGTGTTGCCGACATTGACGAACACCACCGTCACCCCGTGCTCCGGCAGCGCCTGCGGCGCCGTCACCTCCGCGCCGAGCGTGTTGCGGTAGGCCGCTACGGCAGCAGCCAAATCCGGCACGGCAAGCGCGACATGGTTCAGACGTCCGAGCATAGGTTTTCCCCAGGGCAGTAAGGCAATAGGGCAGTATGGCAATAGGGGAAAAGCTGACCTGCCTCGTATCGAAATCCCTACTGCCCTACTCCCTTACTGCCCCACTCCCCTCAGCGAGTAACGAACACCGTCACCAGCGGCTTCTTGCCCCAGGCTTCGTTGGCGGCGCCGCGCACGGCGCGCCGCACTGCTTCCTGCACCAGGTCGAGGTCTTTTCGGCGCTGACGGGGGATCGAGTCCACCGCGCCGATTGCCGCATCGATCATCAGATCTTCCAGCGACTCGCCACGGCCATCGGCCTCGGCGACGCCGATGGCGACCAAATCGGGGTCGCCGGCAAGCTCATATTTGTCGTCCAACACGACATTGACCGCCACGTGGCCGGCAAAGGACAATTTGCGCCGGTCGCGGATGCCCATTGCCTGATCGGTGCCGATCAGTCTGCCATCCTTGTAGATACGGCCGAACGGCACCTGATCCATGATGGTGGCTGGACCGGGAGCAAGCCTGAGCATGTCGCCGTCGCGCACCTGCGCCACCTGGCCGATGCCCGATGTCGACATCAGCGAGCCCTGCGCCACCAGATGTGCCGCCTCGCCATGCACGGGAACGCCGATCTGCGGGCGCACCCATTCATACATCTTGCGCAATTCGCTGCGCCGCGGATGGCCGGAGACATGCACCAGCGCATCGCCATCCTCGATGATCTTGACGCCGAGGTCGATGAGACGGTTCTTGATCTCGAGGATCGCCTTCTCGTTGCCGGGAATCGTACGCGAGGAAAACACCACCGTGTCGCCTGCCGTCAGCGACACCGACTTCATCTCTTCGCGCGACAGCTTGGCCAGTGCGGCCAGCGGCTCGCCCTGGCTACCCGTGCAGATGATGACCAGGTTTTCGCGCGGGATGAAACCAAAATCCTCCTCGGCGATGAACTCCGGCAGACCGTCCATGTAGCCGAGTTCGCCGGCCACATCGATGACCCGCTTCAGCGAACGGCCAAGCACCAGGCACTGGCGTCCGGCATCGCGCGCCGCTTTGGCGATCGAGACGATGCGTCCGACATTGGAGGAGAACGTGGTGACGGCGACACGGCCCTTGGCAGCCTGGATGACGCCCTTGAGGCCCTCGCCCACAGCCACTTCCGAAGGCGACTCGCCTTCGCGCAGCGCATTGGTCGAATCGCAGATCAGCGCCAGAACGCCCTTGTCGCCATAGGCGCGGAAACGCGCCTCGTCGGTCTTCGGCCCGATCGTCGGCTCCGGATCGATCTTCCAGTCACCGGTATGGATGACGGTGCCTGCCGGCGAGGTGATCGCCAGCGACATCGGCTCGGGAATCGAGTGCGCGACCGGAATGGCTTCGATCTCGAAGGGGCCGACGGTGAATTTCTCGCCCGCCCGGTAGATCGTGACCGGTATTTTCGGTGCGCCCTGCTCGCCTTGCCGCTTGGCTTCCAGCAGGCCGGCGCTGAACGGCGTCATCCAGACCGGCGCCTTCAGCTTCGGCCATGTGTCGAGCAGCGCGCCGTAATGGTCTTCATGCGCATGCGTGATGATGATGCCGCGCAGATTGGCGAGGTTCTCCTCGATGAAGCGTGTGTCGGGCAGCACCAGGTCGACGCCCGGCAGGCTGGCATCGGGGAAGGTCACTCCGACATCGATGACGATCCATTCGCGCGCGCTGGGCGGCCCGTAGCCGTAAAGAGCGAAGTTCATGCCGATCTCGCCGACGCCGCCGAGCGGCACGAAGACGAGTTCGGCGTTTTCCGCTTTCGCCATGATTTTTCCCTTCCTGGCCCTCAGGCCAAGCTCAAAAGCAATTCCGGGAAAAGTGTGTAACGGTTTTCCCACCGGAGTTGCGCAAAAACAAACAGTTAGAACCGTTCATGAACGGCCCTATGCCCTGGCCGAAGCGACCGCGCCGAAATGCACATCGCCGGCGGCGATCGTCCGAACCGAACCTTCATCGTCGCGGATCACGAAACGGCAGTCCTCGTCAATGGTCTCAAACACCCCGCGCACCACATTACCGTCAATTCTGACGGCAACCTCGCCGCCGAGCCCCGCGGCACGATCAAGCCACCGTCGCCTGACGGCGGCAAGTCCGCGCCCCTCATCCCACAATCGGGCATTCTCGCTCCAGGCATCCGACAGCGCCAGGAACAGTGTTTCCGCATCGCATGCCGCGCCCAGCGCGCGCAAGGAAGTTGCGGGATACGGCAAATCCTCAGGGTATGCCACCACATTGACGCCGATGCCGACCGCCACTCCGAAACGGCCGCCCTCGAGGATTGCCGATTCCAGCAGGATGCCGGCCAGCTTGGCGCCGGAGGCAAGCACGTCGTTCGGCCATTTCAGCTCGAAACGGTTTTTTCCTTCGCTGCCACCGTCGAGGCCAATGGCGATCCGGCCCTTCGGCACCACGGCATCGAGTGCATCGGCCAGTGCCAGTCCTGCGACGAAGCCCAATGTCGCGGCAAGGCGAAGCTCTGCCTTGGTGATGACGAGCAGCGTCGCCGCCAGATTGCCTTCCGGGGTCGCCCAGACGCGGCCGCGCCGGCCACGCCCGCTTTCCTGCTTCTTGGAAACGACCCACAATTTGCCGGAGTCGCCTGCCCTTGCGTGGTCCAGTGCCAGCGCATTGGTGGAGCCGACGCTCTCATGCGCCTCGAGCCGGAACCCTTCCGACGCCGAGGTTGGAGCCAGCCGAAATGCCATGCCGTCTAGAAAAACGTCTTGGCGGCGGCTTCGGCATAGGTGCCGATCGGCCCACCGATCAACACGTAGAACAGCACGAAGGCGCCGGAGACGCCGAGCACGACACGCAATTCCGTCGCCATCGGCACGAAGCCGCCGACCGGTTCGTCGAACCACATGATCTTGATGATGCGCAAATAGTAATAGGCGCCCACCACCGAGGCCAGCACGCCGATGATCGCCAGCGCGTAGAGATTGGCGTTGATGGCGGCGAGGAAGACGTACCATTTCCCCCAGAAGCCGGCGAGCGGTGGAATGCCGGCGAGTGAGAACATCAGGATGGTCAGGATCGTCGCCATGACCGGATTGGTCGACGACAGGCCGGCCAGGTCGCTGATCTGCTCGACATTGCCTTCCTTGCGCCGCATGGCGAGGATGAAGGCGAAGGTGCCGAGCGTCATCACCAGATAGATCAGCATGTAGATGGCAACGCCGCGCACGCCGGCCTGGCTGTTGGCGGCAAGGCCGACCAGCGCGTAACCCATATGGCCAATCGAGGAATAGGCCATCAGGCGCTTGATGTTGGTCTGCCCGATTGCGGCGAAGGAGCCGAGTGCCATCGAGGCGATCGAGATGAAGACGATGATCTGCTGCCAGTCGGCGGCGATCGGCTTGAACGCGCCCATGGTGACGCGCACGATCAGTGCCATCGCCGCCATTTTCGGCGCCGCCGCCAGGAAGGCCGTCACCGGAGTCGGCGCGCCCTCATAGACGTCAGGCGTCCACATGTGGAACGGCACCGCGGAAATCTTGAAGGCAAGGCCGGCCAGCACGAAGACGAGGCCGAAAACGAGGCCAAGCTGGCGCTCGCCGCTGCCGAGTGCCGTGGCGATTTCCTGGAAGCCGGTGTTGCCGGTGTAGCCGTAGACCAGGCTGATGCCATAGAGCAGCATGCCCGATGACAGCGCACCGAGAACGAAATATTTGAGGCCCGCTTCGGTCGAGCGCAGATTGTCGCGGTTGATCGCGCACAGCACATAGATCGCCAGCGACTGCAGCTCGAGGCCGAGATAGAGGCCGATCATGCTGTTGGCCGAGATCATCAGCATCATGCCGAGCGTGCACAGCAGGATCAGCACCGGATATTCGAACTTGTCGAAGCGTTCAGCCTTGGCGAAGCGCATCGACATCACCAGCGTCACCGCCGAGCCGACCAGTGCCAGCACCTTCATGAAGCGGCCGAAGGAATCCTGGATGAAGGCATTGCCATAAGCGCTGCCCTGCCCGGTTCGGAAGATCAGCCAGGCGCCCGCGATCGCCAGCACGGCAACCGCGAGGCCGGTTACCGTGTTGGCCGTGTTGGCGCGCGAATAGGCTCCGACCATCAGCAGCGCCAGCGCTCCGACGGCAAGGATCAGCTCTGGCGTCGAGAGCGACAGGCTGGAGAGAAGGTCCGGCGTCATGGTTCGCAAAACCTCTGGTCAGTTCGCCGCCGCGGTCTGCGCGGCGCCGATGGATGCAGTGACATTGGTGACGAGCGACTTGACCGATTGGGCCGTCGCGTCGAAGACCGGGGCGGGATAGACGCCGAAGAAGATGACCAGCACGACCAGCGGGTAGATGATCACCTTCTCGCGCGGCGACAGGTCGAGCAGGCCCTTAAGGCTCTCCTTGGTCAGTGCGCCGAAGATCACCCGGCGGTAGAGCCAGAGCGCGTAGGCGGCCGACAGGATGACGCCGGTGGCGGCGAAGAACGCCACCCATGTGTTGACCCGGAAAACGCCGAGCATGGTCAGGAACTCGCCGACGAAGCCGCTGGTACCGGGCAGGCCGACATTGGCCATGGTGAAGATCAGGAACACCGTGGCGTATTTCGGCATGTTGTTGACCAGCCCGCCATAGGCCGCGATCTCACGTGTGTGCATGCGGTCGTAGATGACGCCGACACACAGGAACAGCGCGCCGGAGACGAGGCCGTGGCTGAGCATCTGGAAGATCGCGCCCTGCACGCCTTCCTGGTTCATGGCAAAGATGCCCATGGTGACGAAGCCCATATGGGCAACCGACGAATAGGCGATCAGCTTCTTCATGTCCTCCTGCATCAGCGCCACCAGCGAGGTGTAGATGATGGCGACGACGGACAGCGCGAAGACCAGCGGCGCGAACATTTCCGACGCCAGCGGGAACATCGGCAAGGAGAAGCGCAGGAAGCCGTACCCGCCCATTTTCAACAGGATGCCGGCCAGGATGACGGAGCCCGCCGTCGGCGCCTCGACGTGCGCGTCGGGCAGCCAGGTGTGCACCGGCCACATCGGCATCTTCACCGCGAAGGAGGCGAAGAAGGCAAGCCATAGCCAGGTCTGCATGTTGGCCGGGAAATTGTGGGTCAGCAGCGTCGGGATGTCGGTTGTGCCGGACTGGAAGAACATCGCCATGATGGCGAGCAGCATCAGCACCGAACCGGCGAGCGTGTAGAGGAAGAACTTGAACGAGGCGTAGACGCGCCGCTTGCCGCCCCAGACGCCGATGATGATGAACATCGGGATCAGGCCGGCTTCGAAGAAGACGTAGAACAGCACGATGTCCAGCGCGCAGAACACGCCGATCATCAGCGTTTCGAGCAGCAGGAAGGCAATCATGTAGGCCTTGACGCGCTTCTCGATCGATTCCCACGAGGCCAGGATGCAGAGCGGCATCAGGAAGGTCGTCAGGATGACGAACAGCATCGAGATGCCGTCGACGCCCATATGGTAGGAAATGCCGGAATCGAGCCAGGCGACCTTCTCGACGAACTGGAAGCCGGACTGCGAATTGTCGAATCCGGTCCAGATGAACAGCGAGATGATGAACGTGAAAGTCGTCGTCAACAGCGCGATGGCGCGGATGTTGCGGCGTGCATTTTCGCTGTCGTCATTGATGAACAGGATAAGCAGCACACCAACCAGCGGCAGGAAGGTGACCAGCGAGAGGATTGGCCAGGCGGTCATCAGAGCATCATCCAGGTGACGAGTGCGGCAACGCCGATCAGCATGGCGAAGGCGTAGTGGTAGAGATAGCCGGTCTGCAGCTTGACGACGCGGTTGGTGACATCGACGACGCGCGCCGAAATACCGTCGGGGCCGAGGCCGTCGATGACGGTGCCGTCGCCGGTCTTCCACAGGAAGTGGCCGAGGCGCTTGGCGGGCCGCACGAACAGGAAGTCGTAGAGCTCGTCGAAATACCACTTGTTGAGCAGGAAGGCGTAGAGCCCGCGATGCTGCGCGGCCAGGTTGACCGGCATTTCCGGCGAGCGGATGTAGAATTTCCAGGCCAGCGCGAAGCCGATCAGCATGGCGATAAAGGGCGACAGTTCGACCCACAGCGGCAATTCGTGGATGTCGTGCAGGATGTGATTGTCAGGCAATGTGAACAGCGATGCCTTCCAGAACTCGGCATAGCCCTCGCCGATGAAGACGTTGTGGAAGATGACGCCGGCAAACAGCGCGCCCGCGGCCAGGATGAACAGCGGCACCAGCATCACCGGCGGCGATTCATGGACATGGTGCATCACCTCATGGCTCGCCCGCGGCTTGCCGTGGAAGGTCATGAAGATCAGCCGCCAGGAGTAGAAGGAGGTGAAGCAGGCGGCGATGACCAAAAGCACGAAGGCCATGCCGGCAACCAAATTGTGGCCGGCAAAGGCGCTCTCGATGATGGCGTCCTTGGAAAAGAAGCCGGCGGTGCCGATGACCGTCACCGGAATGCCGACGCCGGTCAGCGCCAGCGTGCCGATCACCATCATCCAGTAGGTGGTCGGGATCAGTTTCCTGAGGCCGCCCATATTGCGCATGTCCTGCTCGTCGGACACGGCGTGGATGACCGAGCCCGAGCCGAGGAACAGCAGCGCCTTGAAGAAGGCATGCGTGAACAGGTGGAAGATCGCCGCGCCATAGGCGCCGACGCCGAGCGCCACGAACATGTAGCCGAGCTGCGAGCAGGTCGAATAGGCGATGACGCGCTTGATGTCGTTCTGGACGAGACCGACGGTGGCCGCGAAGAAGGCCGTGAAGGCACCGATGAAGGTCACGACCGTCAGCGCCGAATGCGACAGTTCGAACAGCGGCGACAACCGCGCCAGCATGAACACGCCCGCCGTCACCATGGTGGCGGCATGGATCAGGGCCGAAACCGGCGTCGGGCCTTCCATGGCGTCCGGCAGCCAGGTGTGCAGCGGCACTTGCGCCGACTTGCCCATGGCGCCCATGAACAGGAGCAGGCAGACGATCGTCATGGCCGCCTGCTTGTCCAGCGCATGGCCAAGGAAAGTCAGCACCGCGGCACCCTGCGGTGCACCTTCGGCCGGGATGAACGTCGCCGCATTGGCGAAAATAGTGCCGAGATTGACCGAGCCGAACAGCACGAACACGCCGAAGATGCCGAGTGCGAAGCCGAAATCGCCGACGCGGTTGACGACAAAGGCCTTGATTGCCGCGGCATTGGCCGACGGCTTCTTGTACCAGAAGCCGATCAGCAGATAGGACGCCAGCCCCACCCCTTCCCAGCCGAAAAACATCTGCACGAGGTTGTCCGCCGTCACCAGCATCAGCATGGCGAAGGTGAACAGCGACAGATAGGCGAAGAAGCGCGGCCGGTTCGGATCGTGGTGCATGTAGCCGATCGAATAGATGTGGACCAGCGCCGACACGGTGTTGACCACCACCAGCATGACCACCGTCAGCGTGTCGATCCGCAGCGCCCAGGACGCTTCCAGCCCACCCGACTGTATCCAGCGCAGCACGGGCACGGTGAACACCTCGCCATGGCCGAAACCGACGGTGAAGAACGCGACCCACGACAGCACGGCCGCGATCACCAGGAAACCCGAGGTGATGTATTCGGACGCCTTGGCGCCGAGCGACGTGCCGAACAGGCCGACGATCAGGAAGCCGAGCAGGGGAAGGAAGACGATGGCCTGATACATGGTGGTTCCGTCAACCCTTCATCATGTTCACGTCTTCGACCGCGATCGAGCCGCGGTTGCGGAAGAAGACGACGAGAATGGCAAGTCCGATGGCGGCTTCGGCCGCCGCGACCGTCAGCACGAACAGCGCGAACACCTGGCCGACCAGATCGCCGAGTGCTGCCGAAAAGGCGACGAAGTTGATGTTGACCGCCAGCAGGATCAGCTCGACCGACATCAGGATGACGATGACGTTCTTGCGGTTCAGGAAGATGCCGAACACGCCGAGCGTGAACAGAACAGCCGATACGGTCAGATAATGTGCGATGCCGACAACCATTTCAGAGTCCCTCGCCTGTCTTGACCTTGCGGATTTCCATGCCGGTCGCCGGTGTGCGGCCGACCTGGGCTGCGATCGACTGCCGCTTGACGCCTGGCTTGTGGCGCAGCGTCAGCACGATGGCGCCGATCATGGCGACCAGCAGCACGAGGCCCGAAATCTGGAAGTAGTAGAGGTAGTCCGTATAGAGGATGTCGCCGAGCGCGGCGGTATTGGTCCGCGTGGCAAGATCCGGAATGGGCTTGGAGACCGTCGAAGCGAGCTGCGGCGCGAAGGTGTAGCCGCCGAGAACCACGATCAGCTCCGCCGCCAGGATCAGCCCGACCAGCGCGCCGATCGGCGCATATTGCAGGGCGCCGCTCTTCAGTTCGGCGAAATCGACGTCGAGCATCATGACGACGAACAGGAACAGAACCATCACCGCGCCGACATAGACGACGAGCAGGATCATCGCCAGGAACTCGGCGCCGGTCAGCATGAACAGGCCGGCGGCGTTGAAGAAGGTCAGGATCAGGAACAGCACCGAATGCACGGGGTTGCGCGACGAAATGACCATGAACGCCGATGCCACCGCGACAAAGGCGAAGAGGTAGAAAAAGGCCGCCTCTAGTCCACTCAACATTGGGGATCCCCCGGGTTCCTGTACAAACAGGACAACCGTCCTGTTTCGATGTTTGCCGCCTCAGGCTGCAAGTTTCGTTGTGTCCTTAGACGAGGCCCCTCGCCCCGTCCATGCGTCAAATATCAGCGGTAGGGCGAGTCCAGCGAGATGTTGCGCGCCAGCTCGCGCTCCCACCGGTCGCCATTCGCCAACAGCCTGTCCTTGTCGTAGTAGAGTTCCTCGCGCGTCTCCGTCGCGAACTCGAAATTCGGCCCCTCGACAATGGCGTCGACCGGGCAGGCTTCCTGGCAGAAGCCGCAATAGATGCACTTCACCATGTCGATGTCGTAACGCACCGTGCGGCGGGTGCCGTCATTGCGGCGCGGGCCGGCCTCGATGGTGATGGCCTGCGCCGGGCAGATCGCCTCGCACAATTTGCAGGCGATGCAGCGTTCCTCGCCGTTCGGGTAACGGCGCAACGCATGCTCGCCGCGGAAGCGCGGGCTGGTTGGCCCCTTCTCGTGCGGATAGTTGATCGTCTCCTTCGGCGCGAAGAACTGGCGCATCGACAGGAAGAAGGCGCTGACGAAATCCTGCAGCAGCAGCGATTTGGCGGCTTGGGAAAGAGCGGACATCACGCAAACCCCGTGATCTTGAGGAAGGCCGCGGTGGCGACCACCATGAACAGCGAGATCGGCAGGAACACTTTCCAGCCAAGCCGCATCAATTGGTCGTAGCGGTAGCGCGGCACGAAGGCCTTCACCATGGAGATGCCGAAGAACACGAAGCAGACTTTCAGCACGAACCAGATGACGCCCGGCACCCAGGTGAACGGCGCGAAGTCGAACGGAGGCAGCCAGCCGCCGAGGAACAGGATGGTGGCCAGCGCGCACATCAGCACGATGGCGACATACTCGCCGAGGAAGAACAAAAGGAACGGCGTCGACGAATATTCGACCATGTGGCCGGCGACCAGTTCCGATTCGGCTTCCACCAGATCGAAAGGCGGGCGGTTCGTCTCGGCCAGCGCCGAGATGAAGAAGATGATGAACATCGGGAACAGCGCCAGCCAGTTCCAGTCGAGGAAGGTGTTGGGCAGGCCAAGCCGCGTACCAATTCCATCATGCTGGGACAGCACGATATCGGTGAGGTTGAGCGAGCCGGCGGTGAGCAGAACGGTGACGATGACGAAGCCGATCGAAACTTCGTAGGACACCATCTGCGCGGCCGAGCGCAGCGCGCCGAGGAACGGATATTTCGAGTTCGACGCCCAGCCGCCCATGATCACGCCGTAGACCTCGAGCGAGGAGATGGCGAAGACATAGAGGATGCCGACATTGACGTTGGCGATTGCCCAGCCGTGGCTGACCGGGATGACCGCCCAGGCCGAGATCGCCAGCACGGCCGACACCAGCGGCGCCAAAAGAAACACGCCCTTGTTGGCGCCGGACGGGATGACCGGCTCCTTGAAGACGAACTTCAACAGATCGGCGAAAGCCTGCAGCGTGCCCCAGGGGCCGACGACGTTCGGGCCACGGCGCAATTGCACCGCCGCCCAGATCTTGCGGTCGGCGTAGAGGATGTAGGCGACGAAGATCAAAAGAACGACGATCAGCACGACTGACTTCAACAGGATCAGCAGCGCCGGCAGCACGTAGAAGGAGAAGAAAGTGTCCATGCTTATTCCGCCGCCTGCTTGAAGCCGCTCTTGGCCAGTGCCGAGCATTCCGCCATCACGGCCGATGCCCGCGCGATCGGGTTGGTCAGATAGAAATCCTTCACCGGCGAGGTGAAGGTGCCCTTATTCAGCCGTCCGCCGAGCTTCGCCACCTCGGCGATATCCTCGGCATTGCCGGCCGCGACCTGGTCGATACGGGCCAGATGCGGGTATTCGCCATAAAGCTTGGCGCGCAGCTGCGGCAGCGAATCGAACGGCAGTTTCTTGCCCAGCACATCCGACAGCGCCCTTAGGATCGCCCAGTCCTCGCGCGCCTCGCCCGGCGCGAAGCCGGCGCGGTTGGTCTGCTGCACACGCCCTTCGGTGTTGACATAGGTGGCCGATTTTTCCGTGTAGGCGGCCGCCGGCAGGATGACATTGGCGCGGTGCGCGCCCTGGTCGCCATGCGTGCCGATATAGACGACGAAGGCGCCGCCGGTCTTGGCCATGTCGATCTCGTCGGCGCCGAGCAGGAACAAGAGCTCCATTTCGCCCAGCATGCCGGCAACGTTTCTGCCGCCCTCGCCCGGCACGAAGCCGAGATCGAGACCGCCGACGCGCCCGGCCGCATTGTGCAGCACGGCAAAGCCGTTCCAGTCTGCGCGGGCAGCGTTGACGGCGGCCGCGAGCTTGGCCGCCTGGCCGAGCACGGCTGTGCCGTCGGCACGCGCCAGCGCGCCCTGTCCCACGATGATCAGCGGGTGTGTCGCCTTCTTCAGCGTCTGGAAGAACTTGCCGTTTCCGTCAGCCAAATCCTTCAGCGAATCCGGCCCGGCGCCCAGCTGTTCGTAGTCGTAGCGGGTATCGCCGACATCGCCGATGACGCCGACCGGCAGATTGCCGGTCCGCCAGCGCTTGCGGATACGGGCATTGAGCACCGAGGCTTCATAGCGTGGGTTGGCGCCGATGATCAGCACCGCATCGGCCTGCTCGATGCCTTCGATGGTCGGGTTGAAGATGTAGCTCGCGCGGCCGAGCGCCGGATCGAGTGCGGCGCCATCCTGGCGGCAATCGGTATTCTTCGAGCCGAGCGAAGCCATCAGCAGCTTGAGCGCATAGGTTTCTTCGACGGCGGCGAGATCGCCCGCGATAGCGCCGATCTTTTCGGGCGCCGTCTTCGACACCGCGTCCTTGATCGCGGCGAAGGCCTCGGCCCAGCTGGCAGCAACCAGCCTGCCGTCCTTGCGCACATAGGGGCGGTCAAGGCGCTGCGTGCGCAGGCCGTCCCAGATGAAGCGGGTCTTGTCGGAGATCCACTCCTCGTTCACCGCCTCGTTGACGCGCGGCAGGATGCGCATCACTTCGCGGCCCCGGCTATCGACGCGGATCGCCGAGCCGACGGCATCCATCACGTCGATGGATTCGGTCTTGGTCAGCTCCCACGGCCGCGCCTGGAAGGCGAATGGCTTCGAGGTCAGCGCGCCGACCGGGCAAAGGTCGATAACATTGCCCTGCAGCTCCGAGGTCATCGCCTGTTCGAGATAGGTGGTGATCTCGGCATCCTCGCCACGGCCGATCAGGCCCAGTTCGGAAATGCCGGCGACTTCGGTGGTGAAGCGGACGCAGCGCGTGCAGTGGATGCAGCGGTTCATCACCGTCTTCACCAGCGGTCCGATGTATTTGTCTTCGACCGCGCGCTTGTTCTCATGATAGCGCGAGGAATCGACGCCGAAGGCCATTGCCTGGTCCTGCAGGTCGCATTCGCCGCCCTGGTCGCAGATCGGGCAATCCAGGGGATGGTTGATCAGCAGGAACTCCATCACGCCTTCCCTGGCCTTCTTGACCATCGGCGTGTTGGTGAAGATTTCCGGCGCCTCGCCATTCGGGCCGGGACGCAGGTCGCGCACGTTCATGGCGCAGGAGGCCTGCGGCTTGGGCGGCCCGCCCTTCACCTCGATCAGGCACATGCGGCAATTGCCGGCGATCGACAGCCGCTCATGGAAGCAGAAGCGCGGCACTTCCGCGCCAGCGTCTTCCGCCGCCTGCAGCAGCGTGTAGTGGTCGGGTACAGTGATCTCTTTCCCGTCGACCTTGAGCTTTGCCATTCGCCTCAAACCCCTGCGGAGTTCCCGCAATCTCTTTTTCCGGACGCGGTCGAGACCACGTCGAGCACTTCATTCACTTCTTGACGGCGAGCGCCGCCGCTTGAGCTGTCCAATCGTCGCGGCCGATGCGGCCGCCGAGCGACAGATAGTCCTCGACCCAGGCAACCTCTTGCGGCGTCCATGCCGCGATCTGGGCATACGTCCAGATGCCGAGGCCGTTGAGAACCTTTTCCAGCTTGGGCCCGATGCCCGATATCGCCTTGAGATCCGCCGGTTTCGCCGGCTTCTCCACGGCCTTGGGCTGCCTGAAATCCTCGGGCAACAGCGCATCGCCGACGCCGCTTGTTGCTGGAGCGGCGTTTGCGGCCGGCACGGCAGTTGCGGCTTCCTTGGCGAGCAATATCGGTGACCTCCCTGGCGAAGGACTGCGCCTCGGCGATCATGGTTTTCGCCGTCGCCCGCGCCTTGGTGGAGGAAGGACTCGGTTCATCGAACTGCGCGACGCGCGCCTCGAAATCATCGACGATCGGCTGCAGCAGCCGTTGCGAGGCTTGTGCCGCACCTGAAAACGCGCCCAGCCAGACGCCGAAAGCATGATTGGCAAGCCCAAGGCCAAGCGCCGACATCGCCGCCGCACCCGCCACAGGATGCACGAAAAGGTTGACGGCACTGGCCATCTCCTTCGGCATCATCCTGGTCAAGTCCTGGTTCATCTGCTCGATCTGGTCCAAATTGGGCATCAGCGGGTTCGAATACGGCGCCATAGAGTTCTCCTGGTCGTTTCGTCGTTCGCCCCGCCCTTCGCTGCGGACTTTCGTCCGCGTAAACGTTCTTCTATTCCGCCGCCACCATCACAGGCTCGGCCCGGTGCGCATTGCGCGAAAACTCGTCGATGCGCCGCTCCACTTCGCCGCGGAAATGCCGCATCAGGCCCTGGATCGGCCATGCCGCCGCGTCGCCCAGCGCGCAGATCGTATGGCCTTCGATCTGCTTGGTGACGTCGAGCAGCATATCGATCTCGCGCTTCTGCGCCTCGCCGCGCACCAGCCGTTCCATCACCCGCCACATCCAGCCGGTGCCTTCGCGGCATGGCGTGCACTGGCCGCAGCTCTCGTGCTTGTAGAAGTAGGAAAGCCGCGCGATCGCCTTCACGACATCGGTCGACTTGTCCATGACGATGACAGCCGCGGTTCCGAGGCCGGATTTGAGATCGCGCAGCGCGTCGAAATCCATCGGCGCGTCGATGATCTGTTCGGCCGGCACCAGCGGCACCGAAGCGCCCCCCGGTATGACCGCCAAAAGATTGTCCCAGCCGCCGCGAATGCCGCCGCAATGCGTCTCGATGAGTTCGCGGAACGGGATCGACATCGCCTCTTCGACCGTGCACGGATTGTTGACGTGGCCGGAGATGCAAAACAGCTTGGTGCCGACATTGTTCGGCCGGCCGAAGGACGAGAACCAGGCCGCACCGCGGCGCAGGATGGTCGGCGCAACCGCGATCGATTCGACATTGTTGACCGTGGTCGGGCAGCCATAGAGGCCGACATTGGCCGGGAATGGCGGCTTCAGCCGCGGCTGGCCCTTCTTGCCTTCGAGGCTTTCGAGAAGTGCTGTCTCCTCGCCGCAGATATAGGCGCCGGCGCCGTGGTGCATGTAGATGTCGAAATCGTAGCCGGAGGTGTTGTTCTTGCCGATCAGCTTGGCCTCATAGGCCTCCTCGATCGCGCGCTGCAGCGCCTCGCGCTCGCGGATGAACTCGCCGCGCACATAGATGTAGGCGGCAACCGCACCCATGGCGAAACCGGCAAGCAGCGCGCCCTCGACCAGCGTGTGCGGGTCGTTGCGCAGGATGTCGCGGTCCTTGCAGGTGCCGGGCTCGGATTCGTCGGCGTTGATCACGAGATAGCTCGGCCGGCCATCGCTCTGCTTGGGCATGAACGACCATTTGAGGCCGGTCGGGAAGCCGGCGCCGCCACGGCCGCGCAGGCCCGACGCCTTCATCTCGTTGACGATCCACTCGCGGCCCTTGGCGACGATGCCGGGCGTGTTATCCCAGGCGCCGCGCGCCATCGCGCCGGCCAAGGACTTGTCGAACAGGCCGTAGATATTGGTGAAGATGCGGTCTTTATCCCCGAGCATTTTTCGTCCCTCAGACCGGCTTCTTGCCGAAGACGCGGATGTATTCGGCGACGCCACCCTTGGCGAGCGCCTTGGCCTGCTTGACCCAGTCGTCGCGATCGATGCGGCCCTGGAAAGAGAGATAGCCATCCACCCACTCGCGTTCGGCCTTCTTCCACGACGCGACCTGCGCGAAGGTAAAGATGCCCAGCGTATGCAGGATGCCCTCGATCTTGGGGCCGACGCCGGAGATCAGTTTGAGGTCATCGACCTGTGCCGGCCTGTCGATGCCGGCCGGGCGGTTCTTGTCCCCGAGCGACGGTTTGGCCGGCTTGGCGGCCGGTACCTTGACCTCTGGCGCCTTGAAGGCGGAGGCCGGCTCGGCCTTGGTGATGGGGCCACTGCGCTGCTTGGAAACCTGCTCGACTTTGGAGTCTGCCTTGTTGGCATTGGCGGCCGAATGCAGTGGAGCGGCAACACTCGCCGCCTTTTCAACCGCCGGCGCGACCTTGGTTTTTGAAGGCGTCTTCAACGCCGGGCTGGTTTCAGGGGCGTCGGTCTTCGGCTTGCTGGTGTTGGACGGTGCGACAGGGGCCGGCGCCGGCACCGGCGCTGCGACGATCGCGTCGGGTGCCGCCCTGGCGGCCTTGGCCGCCTCCCTGGCTTCCCTGTCGCGGGTCGACTTGAGGATCGCCTTTTCGCTTTTCAGCGTGGTGAGGCCGGAGGCCGGCTCCGAGCCGGTGCGGCCATTCTGCGGCCCCGGTTCCACCGCAGCACCCTTGCCGGCGTCATAGAGATCGATGATTTCAGCCAGGCGTTCCGGCGTCAGATCCTCGAACGTGTCCTTGAAGATCATCACCATCGGCGCGTTGACGCAGGCACCGAGGCATTCCACCTCTTCCCAGGACAAGGTTCCCTTGTCGTTGGTGTGGAACTGGTCGTGATGGATTTTGGAGCGGCAGACATCCATCAGCGCTTCCGAACCGCGCAGCATGCAGGGCGTGGTGCCGCAGACCTGGATGTGCGCACGCGTGCCGACCGGATTCAACTGGTACTGCGTGTAGAAGGTCGCGACTTCCAGCCCGCGGATGCGCGGCATGCCGAGCATGTCGGAGATCGTCTCGATCGCCGCCTTCGTCACCCAACCTTCCTGCTCCTGTGCTATCATCAGAAGCGGGATGATGGCCGACTGTTCACGGCCCTTCGGGTACTTCTTGATCCATTGCTTCGCAGCCGCGGCATTCGCCCGGTTGAAGGCGAAGGATGCTGGCTGGACGCTGGCTTCTGCGAGACGGCGGACTGACATTTAGCGATCGACCTCACCAAACACGATGTCGAGGGAGCCGAGAACGGCGGTGACGTCGGCCAGCATGTGGCCGCGGCAGAGGAAATCCATCGCCTGCAGATGCGCGAAACCCGGCGCGCGCAGCTTGCAGCGGTAGGGCTTGTTGGAGCCGTCGGAGACCAGATAGACGCCGAATTCGCCCTTCGGCGCCTCGACCGCGGCGTAAACCTCGCCGGCCGGCACGCGATAACCCTCGGTGTAGAGCTTGAAGTGATGGATCAGCGCTTCCATCGAGCGCTTCATCGCCTGGCGCTTGGGCGGCACCACCTTGCCATCGAGGTTCGACACCGGGCCGGTGCTCTCCTTGCCGAGCAAAAGGTCGACGCACTGGCGCATGATCTTCGCCGACTGGCGCATTTCTTCCATGCGTACGAGGTAGCGGTCGAAGCAGTCGCCGTTCTTGCCGATCGGAATGTCGAAATCCATCTCCGAATAGCATTCATAGGGTTGCGACTTGCGCAGATCCCAGGCTGCACCCGAGCCACGCACCATCACGCCCGAAAAACCCCAGGCCCAGGCATCCGCCAGCGAGACAATGCCGATATCGACATTGCGCTGCTTGAAGATGCGGTTGCCGGTCAGCAGCCGGTCGAGGTCGTCGATCGACTTCAGGAACGGGTCGATCCACTTGCCGATGTCCTCGACCAGTTGACGCGGCAGGTCCTGATGGACGCCGCCGGGCCGAAAATAAGCGGCATGCATGCGCGAACCGGAGGCGCGCTCATAGAACACCATCAGCTTTTCGCGTTCGACGAAGCCCCACAGCGGCGGCGTCAGCGCACCGACGTCCATCGCCTGCGTCGTCACATTGAGGATGTGCGACATGATGCGACCGATCTCGCTGTAGAGAACGCGGATCACCTGGCCACGCTTCGGCACCTCGATGCCGAGCAGACGCTCGGCGGCCAGCGCAAAGGCATGTTCCTGGTTCATCGGCGCGCAATAGTCGAGCCGGTCGAGATAGGGCACCGCCTGCAGATAGGTTTTGGCTTCGATCAGCTTTTCGGTACCGCGATGCAGCAGTCCGATATGCGGATCGACGCGATCGACGACTTCGCCGTCCAGCTCCAGCACAAGGCGCAAAACGCCGTGCGCCGCGGGGTGTTGCGGGCCGAAATTGATGTTGAAGTTGCGGACGGAGGTTTCAGCCATTTACTGCTTTGCCTTCTCGTCACCCGGCAGCACGTAATCCGTACCTTCCCACGGGGACAGAAAATCGAAATTGCGAAATTCCTGCTTGAGCTCGACCGGCTCATAGATAACGCGCTTGGCCTCGTCGTCGTAGCGCACCTCGACGAAGCCGGTCAGCGGGAAATCCTTGCGCAAGGGATGGCCTTCGAAGCCATAGTCGGTCAGCAGGCGGCGCAGGTCGGGGTGGCCCGAGAACAAAACGCCGTAGAGATCGTAAGTCTCGCGTTCGAACCAGTCGGCGCCGGGATAGACGCCGGTGATCGACGGCACCATGGTTTCCTCGTCGGCCTGCACCTTGACGCGGACGCGCACATTCTGCTTCGGCGACAACAGGTGATAGACGACGTCGAAACGCTTGGCCCGCGACGGATAGTCGGCGCCGCAGACATCGATGATCGAGATGAACTGGCAGCGCGCATCGTCGCGCAGGAAGGTCATCACCTCGACCAGATCGCGCGGCTCGACATGGATGGTGAGTTCGCCATAGGCAAGCACCGCTTCACTGAAGCGGCCAGGCAGCTTCTCGCCGAGATAGGTCGACAGTTCGCTCAGGGATGCGGTCATGACAACCTCGCCAACCAGCCTATAACATTGCGCGAGTACACTGGATCTTTCTCACCGAACCAAGCGCACTCTCTGGCAGTGTCAAGGGCCAAAAAAACCTGACATTCATTGTCGTCGCCTGGCTCCCCAAAAAACAACTTTCCGACAAGCGGCCGGGCTTCAAGATTTGCCGGGTCGCCATTCAGCGCAACGCACTCCACAAACAATTTTTCGCTTGCCGCGCCGTTGGCGGACGAGCCCTCGCAGGAAACCTTGGCCGACATTTCTGCAACCAGATTTTTAGTTCGATCACCGAGCGACCGCAGTCTCACGTCACCATAATAAAAAACAGATCGAGGGTCGCCTGTGAGCTTGGCCTCCCAGTCATTCAATAAGATGTCGATACCGAGACCAGCATCCCCAAATTTTGTATCAGTTAAGAACTCGGAAGAATAAAACCGCTTCCCCGATTCGTATACGTCAAATCGTTGATCCAAGGTTTTGAACGTTAACCCCAGCCAAGGCTCAGGGTTGCCATAAATAATCTGCTCTTTACCCATGACGACTACCGTTCGATCGTGCCGGTGCGGCGGATCTTCTTCTGCAAGAGAAGAATGCCATAGAGCAGCGCTTCGGCGCTCGGCGGGCAGCCGGGCACATAGATGTCGACCGGCACGATGCGGTCGCAGCCGCGCACCACCGAATAGGAATAGTGGTAATAGCCGCCGCCATTGGCGCAGGAGCCCATCGAGATGACGTAGCGCGGCTCCGGCATCTGGTCGTAGACCTTGCGCAGCGCCGGCGCCATCTTGTTGGTCAGCGTGCCGGCGACGATCATGATGTCGGACTGGCGCGGAGACGCACGCGGCGCGACGCCGAACCGCTCCGAATCATAGCGCGGCATCGAGGTGTGGATCATCTCGACCGCGCAGCAGGCGAGGCCGAACGTCATGAACATCAGCGACCCGCTGCGCGCCCAGGTGATGAGCGCCTCGGTCGAAGTGACTAGAAAGCCCTTGTCGGCCAACTCGTTGTTGATCTCGAGGAAGAAGGGATCGTCCTCCCCCACCGGCCTGCCGGTGTTGGGATCGATGATGCCCTTGGGCTTCGGCGCGACGAGGGTGCCTGAACTGTCGTTCAATCCCATTCCAGCGCTCCTTTTTTCCATTCATAGGCAAAGCCGATGGTCAGCACCGCCAAAAAAACCATCATCGACCAGAAACCGAGCATGCCGATCTTCGAAAACGACACCGCCCACGGAAACAGGAAGGCTACTTCCAGGTCGAAGATGATGAACAGGATCGACACCAGGTAGAAACGGATGTCGAACTTCATGCGGGCGTCGTCGAACGAGTTGAAACCGCACTCGTAGGCGGAAAGCTTTTCGGGATCGGGATTGCGGTAGGCCACCAGGAAGGGCGCGGCCAGCAGCGCCAGGCCGACAACCAGCGCCACGCCTATGAACAGGACGATGGGCAGGTATGAGCTCAAGAGTGCGTTCATGCTCGGCTTTCCGTTGGCGCCAATCCACGTTGATTACAGCACCGGACCCTAATGCGGAAGCGTGACAGTTTAACCGCTGAACCGTTTTAAGGGCCTATGCTGCAACGCGGCGAGGGTTAGCGCAGCACTTCCAGCGAAGCAAGTCAAACCTTGTTCAAAACATCGACCTGGACGGCATATCGCGGCAAACTGGTCCGATCCGCTCCTGTTTGATTTCCTTCGCTTTTTACTCCACTTTTCTCTCCTGACATGGATGCCGCCAAAACCCTGCTAGCATGGGTTGGAATCAGCCATTCGACCCTCGGTCAAAACACGTCAAAGTGATACCTGCATGAAGGAAAAGATCTCGCTCCCGATGGCCCGGCGCATCGCCCTTGCCGCCCAGGGGTTCCTCGATCCTCGCCCGACCGGCACGCCCGACCGCCGGCATTTTGCCCGCACGCTCTCCCGCACCGGCCTGTTGCAGATCGATTCCGTCAGCGCGGTGGTGCGCGCTCATTATATGCCGCTCTATTCGCGCCTTGGCCCTTACCCGCTCGCTCTGCTCGACAACGCGGCCGTGACGCGCAAGCGCATGGTTTTCGAATATTGGGCGCACGAGGCCTCCTTCCTGCCGGTCGAGACATACCCGCTGATGCGCTGGCGCATGCAGCGCGCCGAGCGGGGCGAGGAAATGTATCTAGGTCTCGCCAAATGGGGCCGCGAGCACGCCGCCTACATCGAAGAGATCTACCGCGAGGTCGCCGAGCGCGGCCCGATCGCCGCTTCCGCGCTGGAGGGCCAGAAAGGTTCGGGCGGCTGGTGGGGCTGGAGCCATGCCAAACACGCCTTCGAATGGCTGTTCTGGGCCGGCCGCATCACCACGGCGCACCGCCGCGGTTTCGAGCGCTTCTATGACCTGCCCGAGCGCGTGCTGCCGCAGGCGATCCTCGATCTGCCGGTGCCGACGCCTGAGGACGCGCACCGCGAATTGCTGCGCATTTCCGCCCGCGCCCACGGCGTGGCGACTTCAGGCGATTTGCGCGATTATTTCCGCCTGTCGCCGGCCGATATGAAAGGCCGGCTGGAGGAACTGGTTGAAACGGGCGAGTTGCTGCCGGTGCGCGTCGAAGGCTGGGACAAGCCCGCCTATCTTCATAAAGACGCGCGTCTGCCGCGCAAGATCGAGGCCCGCGCCCTGCTGGCGCCGTTCGATCCTGTCGTCTTCGAACGCTCGCGCACAGAGCGGCTGTTCGACTTCCACTACCGCATCGAGATCTACACGCCGGCCGACAAGCGGCAATACGGCTATTATGTCCTGCCGTTCCTGCTCGGCGACAGGATCGTGGCACGCGTCGACCTCAAGGCCGACCGTCCGGCCAGCATACTGCGGGTCCATGCGGCCTATGCCGAGCCCGGTGCGCCGCCTGAAACCGCTGCGGAGCTGTTCGAGGAACTGAAGCAGATGCAGGGCTGGCTCGGGCTCGAACGCATCGAAGTGACGCCTGCCGGGGATTTGGGTCCGGCGCTGGCCGACATAGCCGTGTCGTAAGCTCGCGTTGACACCGCCGCCCGCAAAAGCCTAAATCCGGTTCCAGATGGTCCCTTGCCCGCAACGGCAAGGGCTAAGAGGGAATGCGGTGCGGGGCAAAATCCCAAATCCGCGGCTGTCCCCGCAACTGTAAGCGAAGAGCCAAGGCCGAAAACCACTGGGAATTCCCGGGAAGGCGGCTACCCAAGGCGATGACTCGCGAGCCAGGAGACCTGCCGTCTGCGACTGTAGAATCCGATCGCCCGGCGGGTTTCCGGGCAAGGAGCCCGATCTTTGGACCACGACAGCAGTTTTTCGGCTGGCACAGCGGATATTTCCGGCCATGATGATGCCTTGGCCGGCGTCACCATCATCGTCTGCGGCTCCTGCCGCAATGAGACCGGCTCCGACGCTCATCCCCGCGCCGGCGAGTTGCTGACGGACGACACGCGCCGCGCCGCCGCTGGCGACGATATCCGCATCCGCAGCGTCGAATGCCTTGGCAATTGCAAGCGGCGCCTCAGCGCCGCGATCCTGCGCGACGGCTGCTGGAGCTATGTCTTCGGCGACCTGACCGCGACCAGCGGCGCCGACCTCGTGACAGGCGCAAAGCTCTTCGCCACCTCGAAAGATGGCCTGATCCCGTGGCGTGGCCGCCCCGATAGCCTCAAGCGCGGCCTCGTGGCCCGCATTCCACCCATCGACATGCTGAAGGATTGACCATGACCACTTCCGTATCCCGCGTTCCCTGCACCGTCGTCACCGGCTTCCTCGGCGCCGGCAAGACGACGCTGGTCCGCCATCTCCTGGAAAACGCCGGCGGCAAGCGCATCGCCATCATCGTCAACGAATTCGGCGACATCGGCATCGATGGCGAGATCCTCAAGGGATGCGGTATCGACACCTGCCCCGAGGAAAACATCGTAGAACTGGCCAATGGCTGTATCTGCTGCACTGTCGCCGATGATTTCGTCCCGGCGCTCGACCAAATCCTGTCGCTGACGCCGAAGGTCGACCATATCCTGATCGAAACCTCGGGCCTGGCACTGCCCAAGCCGCTGGTCCAGGCCTTTCAGTGGCCGAGCGTGAAAAGCCGGGTGACCGTCGATGGCGTCATCGCCGTGGTCGACGGACCGGCATTGGCCGAAGGCCGCGTCGCCAACGACATGGAGGCCCTCCAGGCGCAGCGCGCCGGGGACGAGACGCTCGACCACGACGATCCGGTGGAAGAACTGTTCGAGGACCAGATCGCCTGCGCCGACCTGATCATCCTGTCGAAGAGCGACCTGATGGACGCCGCCGGCACCGCCCGCGCCAATGCCATCATTGGCGAACACTCCGCCCGCGCGGTGAAGATTGTGCCGACCTCGCATGGCAAGGTCGATCCCTCGGTGCTGCTCGGGCTCGGTCTCGCCGTCGAGGACGACATCGAAAACCGCAAGTCCCATCATGACGGCGCATTCGACCACGAGCATGACGACTTCGACACGTTCATCGTCGACATTGCCTCGATCGCCAATCCGGACGAGCTGGCAAAGCGTGTCGCCACGGTCGCCGAAGAAGAGAACGTGCTGCGCGTAAAAGGCTTCGTCGAGGTCGGCGGCAAGCCGATGCGGCTCTTGCTGCAGGCCGTCGGGCCGCGCGTCAATCATTACTATGACCGCGCCTGGACCGCGCAGGACGACCGCCGTTCGCGCCTCGTCGTCATCGGCCTGAAGGGGCTGAACCGCCCGGCGATCGAGCGTATACTCGCCGGCTGATTTCGGACACGGATTGCGATGCACATCCTAACCACGACATCCGCCTCGCTCGACGACCTCGCCGAGCCGGTCGATCTGCGGCAGACGCCGGCGGATATCGTGGCCCTGTCCTTCACCGACAGCGACCTCGCCGGACTGGCGGCGGCGTGGAGGACCGATGCCGACCGCCTGCCCTCGATGCGGCTGGCCGCACTGCGCGACCTGCGCCATCCCATGTCCGTCGACCTCTGGGTCGACAGCGTCGCCCGCCATGCCAAGATCATCCTCGTGCGCATCCTCGGCGGCTACGACTGGTGGCGCTACGGCTGCGACCAGCTTGCCTCGACCGCCCGCGAACGCGGCATAAAACTGGCGCTGCTGCCCGGCGAATGCCGCGACGAGGATCTGCGCCTGATCGAAGCCTCGACGCTGCCGCGCGAGGAGTTGGACGGCCTGCTCGACTATTTCCGCGAGGGCGGCCCGGCGAATATGAGCGCACTGGTGCGGAAATTGGCGGGGTTGGCGGGACAGGATGCGGAAGTTATCGGCCCGGTGGTGGTGCCGAAAGCTGGTTCTTACGTGCCCGGATGTGGAGTTGTGGAGAAGCGGGACTTATCGAATGCTGGCGCTTACAACGTCAACGCTCCTATCATCCCCATCCTGTTCTATCGCTCGATGCTGCTGGCCGCCGATGTCGCGCCCATCGATGCGCTTGTTGAAGCGCTGCGGCAGCGCGGCATCGACCCAGTCCCGATCTTCGTCTCCAGCCTCAAGGACCCAACCTCCCTCGCCTTCGTGGAAACAGCACTGACGGCGCTGAAGCCCGCCGCCATCATCACCGCGACCGCTTTCGCCTCAGGCGCCGAACCCGGCATCGAAACGCTATTCGACCGCGCCGGCGTGCCTGTCTTCCAGGTCATCGTCGCCACCACCCGCCGCGACATCTGGCAAAACAACCAGCGTGGCCTGGCACCCGCCGACCTCGCCATGCATGTCGTGCTGCCCGAACTCGACGGCCGCGTCCTCGCCGGCGCCATTTCCTTCAAGGGCGAGACCGAGACCGATCCCGCACTCGGCCACCGCGCCTTCGCCAACCGGCCGGAACCGGATCGCGTGGCGCAGGTCGCTGACCGCGTCGCGGCCTTCATCAAGTTGCAGGAGACACCCCGCGCCGGGCGCAAGCTGGCGATCCTGATCCCGGATTACCCTAGCGCTCCTGGTCGAACCGGCTATGCCGTCGGCCTCGACGTGCCGTCCAGCGTGCTCGCCATGCTGCATGACCTGAAGGAGCAGGGCTATGTGATTGAGGGGATTCCGCAGACGCCGCGTGGGTTGCTGGATTTGCTGGAAGCCAGCGATACTGGATTGGCCTTAGATAACTACATTGCCTTCTCGACGGAGTTGCCGACTGCGGCAATTACTGCGGTCGAAGCCGCTTGGGGCAAAGCGGAAGGCGAAACAGGTTTGCGCGGAAGCTTCCCCTTCCGCGCCGCCACCTTCGGCAACGTCACCATCGCCCTCGCCCCCGACCGCGGCCGCTCCGTCGACCGCCGCGCCGACTACCACGACCCGACGCTGCCCCCGCGCCATGCGCTGATCGCCTTCGGCCTCTGGCTGCGCAAGTCGCTCGGCGTCCACGCGCTGGTCCATGTCGGCGCCCATGGCACGCTTGAATGGCTGCCGGGCAAAACCGTTGCTCTGTCGGAAAACTGCTTTCCGGAGATCGTCACCGGTCCCCTGCCCGTCATCTATCCCTTCATCGTCTCCAACCCGGGCGAAGCGGCGCAGGCCAAGCGGCGCATTGCCGCCGTCACCCTTGGCCATTTGCCGCCACCGCTGACCGGCGCCGGGCTGGACGAAAACCAGCACAAGCTCGAGCGGCTGGTCGACGAATATGCGCAGGCCGACGGGCTCGACCGTCGCCGCCGTGACCGACTGGCGAAACTGATCGTCGACACCGCGCAAAAAACCGGTCTCGCCTCCGAAGCCGGCGTCGCCACGACCGACGCGCCGGACGAGGCGCTGCGCCGCATCGACGCCTGGCTTTGCGATCTCAAGGATTTCGCCATCAAGGACGGGCTGCATATCTATGGCCGCGCTCCGGAGGATGAGCCCGACGCCATGCGCCGCCAGAGCGCTGAAGCCGAGAAGGCGGCGCTGCTTGCCGCGCTCGATGGCGGCCACGTCAAGGCCGGTCCGGCCGGCGCGCCTACGCGCGGCCGCTCGGACGTCTTGCCCACCGGCCGCAATCTGTTCACCTCGGACCCGCGCACCATGCCGACGCCGACCGCCTATGATCTGGGCAGGGCAGCGGCGGAGGAAGTCGTGCGCGGCTACATGCAGTCGCATGGCGACTGGCCACGCTCGCTGGTCATCGATCTCTGGGGCTCGGCATCGCTGCGCACCGGCGGCGAGGAGATCGCTCAAGGCCTGGCGCTGATGGGCTGCCGGCCGCAATGGGATTTGGCCACCGGCCGCATCACCGGCATCGAAGTGCTGCCGCCGGCCACGCTCGGAAGGTCACGCGTCGATGTCACATGGCGCATATCAGGCCTGTTCCGCGACATGTTCCCGACCCAAATCGCGCTGATCGATGCCGCAGCCAACGCGGTTGCCGCGCGCGACGAGGACGATTCGGAAAACCCGCTCGCGGCCAAAACCCGCGCCGACGGCAAGATCAGCCCGCGCATCTTCGGCACCTCGCCGGGCACCTATGGCACCGGCGTCGAGGATCTCATGTCCTCCGGCGACTGGAGCGCGCGCGACGAAATCGGCCGCGCCTATCTCGACGCTACATCGCACGCCTATGGCGGCGCCGGGGGCGAAGGCATCTCCGCGCCCGGCGCCTTCGAGGGCCGCATCGCCGAAGCCGATCTTCTCGTCCACACCGGCGACGACCCCGGCCGCGACATCCTCGAGGGCTCCGCCGATGTCGCCTTCATCGGCGGCTTTTCCGCAGCAGTTGCGGCGCTCGGCAGGAATGCCGACGTCATCGTGCTCGACACCACGGACCCGCAAAAGCCGAAGCCACGCTCGATCAGTGAGGCCGTAGCGCGTGTCGTGCGTGCTCGCGCCGTTAATGCCCGTTTCATCGCTGGCCAGATGCGGCACGGCCCGCGCGGTGCCTCCGAATTCGCCGAAACCGTCGACCGGCTGGTCGGCTTCGCCGAAACCACGCACGCCATTTCGGGAACGCTGATCGAGGCGGTTCATGATGCCTATCTAGGCGATCCCATGGTCCGCGCCTTCATCCTGCGCGAAAACCCAGCCGCCGCAAAAATCATCGCCGAGCGCTTCCTGTCGGCGCGCCGGCGCGGCCTGTGGCATCCCCTGCGCAATTCCATCGACGACGATCTCGCAGCCCTGATCGCCGAGGCAGAAGCGCTTGGGGTGGCGGCATGAACGCCTTCTCGCGCCGCGGCGCCTGTCCGGCTTTGTCGGCGCCGATGCAAACCGGCGACGGCCTGCTGGTGCGGCTCAACCCGGTCGCTGGGGGGATGTCGCCAGAGTCGTTGATCGGACTAGCCGAATCCGCTTTGCGGCACGGCAATGGCATCATGGAAGTCACCGCGCGCGGCAGCCTGCAGATACGCGGCCTGACGGCGCAAAGTGCTGCGCTGCTGGCGGCGGAGGTCGATGCGCTTGATATCGCGGTTCGCACCGGCGTGCCGGTCGAGACCGGGCCGCTGACCGGCATTGATCCGCAAGAGATTGCCGATCCCCGGCCGCTGGCTGAACGTATCAGGGCTGCGATCGAAGAAGCTGGGCTCGTACAACGCCTAGGGCCGAAGGTGTCGGTCGTTGTGGACGGCTGCGGGCAACTCACCATGGATGCGGTCACGGCCGACGTGCGGCTTGCTGCGACGCGCACCGATGCGGGAGTTCGGTGGCGGGTGTCTGTCGCGGGTGACGGGCAGAATGCGAGGCCGCTGGCGTTTGCCGATCAAGGTGCGGCGCGCGATATTGCCGTTGCAGCTCTAAGGATGGTTGCAGAGAAAGGCCGCGAGGCTCACGCAAGGGATTTATCGGAGAGGCAATTAGTGTCTCTGGCGGGTTGGCTATGCTTGACGAGTTTGCGCGAGGCGCCCCCCTCTGTCCTGCCGGATATCTCCCCCTCAGGGGGGGAGATTGGCAGCTTCGACGCCGGCTTTTCCTTAACAACACCGGAGATTGGCGAAACCATCGGTGACGGCGTAATCTCCCCCCTAGAGGGGGAGATGTCCGGCAGGACAGAGGGGGGCGCCTCGCGCAAACCTATCGGCCTTTTCCCCTTAGCCGGCCACGCCACCGCCCTCGGCATCGCCCTGCCCTACGGCAGCATGCCGGCGGACAACATCATCGCCCTCGCCCAACACGCCCTCACCCTCGGCACGTCAGAAATCCGCCTCGCCCCCGGTCGCGCCCTGCTCTTCCTCGGTCAACCAATCGCCGCCAACCACCCCCTCCAGCACACCGCCGCCACCCTCGGCTTCGTCATCGCCCCCACCGACCCGCGCACGCGCATTGCCGCTTGCCCGGGCATGCCGGCCTGCGCCTCCGGCCGCATCGCCACACGCGACATCGCCGAGACGATAGCCGCTGAAACAGCCGACATCCTCGACTTCACCCTTCACATTTCCGGCTGTGCCAAAGGCTGCGCCCACCCCGGTCCGGCAGCGCTGACGATCGTCGGCGGCGAAAATGGAGCCGGACTTGTCGTGAACGCGACGGCAAAGGCCCTTCCTGCCGGCTACAGGCCGGGCTATGACGCCGCGCGCGGCATCGGCCGCGTCGCGGCGATGATCCGCAGCACACGATATCAAGGTGAAACCGCCGCCGCTTGCCTGACAAGGCTCGGGCCGGCCGGTATCGCCGAGGCCTACCGACAGGCCCAAACTGAAAAACGGAAATGAGCATGGCCGCCTACGACTACATCCATGACGGCACGGCGATCTACGAGCGCTCCTTCGCCATCATCCGCGCCGAGGCCGATCTGTCGCGCTTCTCCGAAGCCGAGGCCGATGTCGCCATTCGCATGATCCATGCCTGCGGCCAGGTCGAAGCTTCAAGTCATTTTGTGTTCTCCACCGATTTCGTTGCCGCCGCCCGCACCGCTTTGGCGGCCGGCGCGCCGATCTTCTGCGACGCGGAAATGGTCTCGCATGGCGTCACCCGCGCCAGGCTGCCGGCGGGCAACGAGGTGATCTGCACCTTGCGCGACCCGCGTACGCACGAAATTGCCAGGCAAATCGGCAACACCCGTTCGGCGGCCGCCATCGACCTCTGGGGCGAGCGCATGGCCGGCTCTGTGGTTGCCATCGGCAATGCGCCGACCGCGCTATTCTATCTCCTGGAAAAACTGCGCGATGGCGCACCGAAGCCGGCGGCCATCATCGGCATGCCGGTCGGCTTCGTCGGTGCGGCCGAATCCAAGGATGCGCTGGCCGAGAATTCCTACGGCGTTCCCTACGCCATCGTGCGTGGCCGGCTTGGCGGCAGTGCCATGACCGCCGCCGCGCTCAATTCATTGGCGAGGCCTGGCCTGTGAACGCCTTTCTCAAAGGCCGCCTCGTTGGCGTCGGCACCGGTCCTGGCGACCCCGAACTGCTGACCCTAAAAGCCGCCCGCATCCTGGCCGAGGCCGATGTCGTGGCCTATTTCGCCAAGCGCGGCAACAACAGCAACGCCCGTGCCATCGTCGAAGCGCAGTTCCGGCCCGAAATGACGGAATTGCCGCTGCTCTATCCCGTCACAACCGAAATCGCCAGGGATCACGACGACTACCGCTCGCAGATCACGGCTTTCTACGAGGAGTCGGCCGAGAAGGTCGCCGAGCACCTCGAAGCCGGCAGAATGGTTGCGGTGCTGTCGGAGGGCGACCCGCTGTTCTACGGCTCTTACATGCATCTGCATGTGCGCCTCGCCCATCGTTTTCCGACCGAAGTCATCCCCGGCGTCACCGCCATGTCCGGCTGCTGGTCGCAGACCGGTATTCCGATCGTCCAGGGCGACGACGTGCTCACCGTGCTGCCGGGCACGATGAGCGAGTTCGAACTGACCCGCCGGCTGGCCGACACCGATGCCGCCGTCATAATGAAGGTCGGCCGCAACCTGCCCAAGATCAGGCGGGCGCTGGAGGCTACGGCCAAGCTGTCGCGCGCCGTCTATGTCGAGCGCGGCACCATGGCCGGCAGCGTCTCGATGAAGCTTGCCGACAAAAAGGACGACGAGGCGCCCTACTTCGCCATCGTGCTGGTCGCCGGCTGGTCCGGCCGCCCCGGCGCCGTGGGAGCGCAGGTATGAGTGGCCGTCTCATCGTCATCGGCCTTGGCCCCGGCAATGCCGATCAGGTCACCCCGGAGGCCAGCCGCGCTGTCGCCGAGGCGAAATTCTTTTACGGCTACAAACCCTATCTCGACCGGCTGGACCTGCGCCCGGACCAGACCCGCGTCGCTTCCGACAACCGCGAGGAACTCGCCCGCTCCAAGGACGCATTGAGCAAGGCTGCAGAGGGCCATGACGTCGCCGTGGTCTCCGGCGGCGATCCCGGCGTGTTCGCCATGGCGGCGGCCGTCTGCGAGGCGATCGAGGCCGGTCCGGTCGAATGGCGCGCGGTCGATGTCGCCGTGGTGCCCGGCATCACCGCCATGCTTGCGGTTGCCGCCCGCATCGGGGCGCCGCTCGGCCATGATTTCTGCGCCATCTCGCTCTCCGACAATCTAAAGCCATGGGAGTTGATCGAACTGCGCCTGCTGGCGGCGGCCGGTGCCGGCTTCGTCATCGCGCTTTACAACCCGATCAGCAAGGCCCGCCCCTGGCAACTCGGCCGCGCCTTCGAGTGCCTGACCGCCATCCTGCCGGGCACCACGCCGGTAATCTTCGGCCGCGCCGCCGGTCGCCCGGACGAGCGTATCGAGGTCTACCTGCTGGCCGATGTCGAGGCTGAAAAGGCGGACATGGCGACCTGCATCATCATCGGCTCGCCGGAAACCAGGATTATCAAGCGCACGGAGAAGCCGGCGCTGGTCTACACGCCGCGCTCGTCCACGGGACGGACAAAATGATCGATCCCGAATCGATCGACAATGGCGGCCAGCGCTTCGACGGTTTCAGCCGAGGGCACGTCCGGCAGATCAGGCCTGCGGATCATGACCACCTCGATGCCAAGCGCCCGCGCCGAGGCGATCTTGCCAAAGGTCGCCTCGCCGCCGCTGTTCTTGGACACCACGACATCGATGCGGTGCCTTTCGAGCAGCGCGCGTTCCTCCGCGTCGCGAAACGGGCCACGGGCCAACAGATATTCGGCGTCGGGCACGGCCAGCTTCGGCTCGACCGGATCGACACTGCGAATGAGATAGTGGTGCTGGGGCGCTGCTTCGAAAGCCGCAACCTCTTGCCGGCCCAGTGCCAGAAAAACGCGGCGCGGCGCCGGTCCAAGCGCTTGCGCGGCATCGCCGACCGTACCGACCAACGTCCAGCGGTCGCCTTCGACAGGCTCCCAGCCGGGACGCCGCAGGGCAAGGATCGGCACGCCGGCCATGCGCGCGGCTTGTGCGGCATTGGCGGAGATTTGCGCCGCATAGGGATGCGTGGCGTCGATCAGCAGATCGGTGGCCGTTTCCGTGAGGTAAGCGGCCAGCCCGTCGGCGCCGCCAAAGCCTCCGCTTCGCACCGGCACGCCTTGCGCGACCGGGCTTTCGGTGCGGCCGGCCAGCGACAGCGTGACCGAGGCACGCGCCGCCAGTTTTCCGGCCAGTTGCCGCGCTTCGGTGGTGCCGCCGAGGATCAGGATACGGTGGGTCATCATGCCTGCTGAGCGTCAATCGCGAGCCGCCTGGCTGACAGTCGTCGGCATCGGCGAGGACGGTTTAGCGGGTCTCGGCGACGAGGCCAAGCAGCGGATTGCCCAGGCTGAGATCATCTTCGGCGGCAAGCGGCACCTCGCCCTTGTCGCTTCCTTCGCCAAGGGCGAGCCGCGCCCATGGCCGGTTCCCTTCGATGCCGAGATGGCTGACGTCCTGGCGCTTGCCGGCAGGAACGTCTGTGTGCTCGCGTCCGGCGATCCCTTCTTCCACGGCGTCGGCGCCACGCTCGCCCGCAAGGTCAAGGCGCAGGAGATGCACGTTATCCCCGCGCCTTCAGCCGTTTCACTGGCGGCCGCCCGGCTCGGCTGGGCGCTGCAGGATATCGAAACCGTCTCGCTGCACGGCCGGCCGCTCGACCTGATCCGGCCGCTGCTGCAGCCAGGCGCGCGCATCCTGGCGCTGACCTCGGATGCAGAAGCCCCCGCGGCGATTGCCCGCCTGCTCGCGGAACTCGACTTCGGCGCATCGCGGCTGACGATCCTGGAGGCGTTGGGTGGGCCAAGCGAGACCCAGCGCTCGGTCCGCGCCGATGCCTTCGACCTCGAAAACCTCAATCCGCTCAACGTGCTGGCGGTCGAAGTTGAATCCGGTCCGGACGCGCGCGTGCTGCCGCTCACATCAGGCCTTGCCGATCACCTGTTCGACCATGACGGCCAGATCACCAAGCGCGAAATCCGCGCGATCACCCTGTCGGCGCTGGCGCCGCGGCGCGGCGAGTTGCTGTGGGACATCGGCGCCGGCTCCGGTTCCATCGGCATAGAATGGATGCTGGCCCACCCTTCCATGCGCACTTTTGCCATCGAGGCCGATCCGGTGCGCGCTGCCCGTATTGGTCGCAACGCCGCTGCCTGTGGCGTTCCCGGCCTTGTCGTGGTCGAAGGCAGCGCGCCGAAGGCGCTTGCCAGACTGGACACGCCAGACGCGATCTTCATCGGCGGTGGCGGCAGCGATGCCGGTGTCTTGAACGCTGCCATCAAGGCCCTGCACACTGGCGGCCGTCTCGTCGCCAACGCGGTGACGCTGGAGATGGAAGCCCTGCTTCTTGCCCAGCATACGAAGCTCGGCGGCGATCTCACGCGTATAAACATCTCCCGGGCCTCGCCGGTCGGCTCGATGCAGGCCTGGCGGCCGGCTATGCCAGTGACGCAATGGAGCTGGATGAAGCCATGATGGTCGCAGGCATAGGCTGCCGAAAGGGCGCGGGCGTCGAAGAGGTGCTTGCGGCGATCGAAACGGCGCTGGAGGCGCATGGGTTGGCGATGACGGCGCTGTCGGCACTGGCGACTGCCGCGTTCAAGAAGGATGAAGAAGCGATCGCCGCCGCTGGCCGCACGCTGAGTCTTCCCGTCATCGTCGTCGACGACTCAGCACTTCAAGCTGCCTCGTCGGATACGCTCAGCCATTCCGATCTCTCGCAGGATGTTGCCGGCACACCATCGGTCTCCGAGGCGTCCGCCCTCGCCGTGGCCGGCACAGGCGCAAAACTGCTTGGCCCCCGCACCGTGCTCGGCCCGGTCACCTGCGCCATCGCCATCAGCGGAGATGCGTCATGACCGTTCATTTCATCGGCGCCGGTCCAGGTGCGGCCGACCTCATCACGCTGCGCGGCGCAAGGCTTTTGGCAAACTGCCCGGTTTGCCTGCATGCCGGCTCGATCGTCGCGCCCGAATTGCTGCAGCACTGCGCGCCGGGGACAAAGCTGGTCGACACCGCGCCGATGTCGCTCGACGAGATCGAGGCCGCCTATCTCGAGGCGCACAAATCAGGCCAGGATGTCGCCCGGCTGCATTCCGGTGACCTGTCGGTATGGAGCGCGGTCGCCGAGCAGATCCGCCGGCTGGAAAAGCACGGCATCCCTTATACGCTGACGCCGGGCGTCCCCTCCTTCGCCGCTGCCGCCGCAGCATTGCGCCGCGAGCTGACCATTCCCGAAGTGGCGCAAAGCCTTGTGCTGACCCGCATTTCCGGCCGCGCGTCAAAAATGCCGCCCGGCGAGACGCTGGCAGGCTTCGGCCGCACCGGCGCCACGCTCGCTATTCATCTTGCCATCCACGCCATCGATCGCGTCGTCGCCGAACTGACGCCGCATTATGGCGGCGATTGCCCGGTGGCGGTCGTCTTCCGCGCTTCCTGGCCGGACGAGCGCGTGCTGACCGGCACGCTGGCGACCATCGAGGCACAGCTCGCCGCCGATCCGATGGAGCGCACGGCGATCATCTTCGTCGGCCGCTCGCTGGCGGCGCGAGGTTTTGGCGAGAGTTCATTATACGACGCCCATTATCAGCGGCGTTTTCGCGGACGGGACGGATTGTGAGCGGCAGCACCAAAAACACCGGCGAAAACGCCACGCTCGAAAAAGCCTTGTCCCGGCTGAACTTCAAGCCGCGCCAACTGGAGCCGGGCCATGTCTGGCTTGCCGGCGCCGGCCCCGGCGACCCCGGCTGCCTGACCCTGGAAGTGCTGGCGGCTTTGGCCGAGGCGGATGCGCTGGTCTACGACGCACTGGTGTCCCCTGACATTGTCGCAGTTGCCGAAAAAGCCGAGCTTTTCTTTGCCGGCAAGCGCGGCGGCAAACCGTCGATGAAACAGGACGACATCACCGCCCTGCTGGTCCGGCTCGCACGCGAAGGCCGCCGCGTCGTCAGGCTGAAGGGCGGCGATCCCTATATTTTCGGCCGTGGCGGCGAAGAAGCTCTGGCGCTGGCGCGGGAAAGTATCCCGTTCCGCGTACTGCCCGGCCTGACCTCGGGCCTCAGTGCGCTGGCCGCGACCGGCATCCCCGCCACCATGCGCGGCATCAACAAGGCGGTGATCCTGGCGACCGGCCACGCCGCCGGCACCGATGACGATCTCGACTGGGCGGCGATCGCCCGCACCGGCCAGCCTGTCGTCGTCTATATGGGCATGGCCAATCTGCCCTTGATATCAGCCGCCCTTCTCGATGGCGGGCTGGCGCCGTCGACACCGGCGGCTGTGATCGTCGCCGCGACGACGCCGCAGGAGCGGACCGTCGTCGCCACGCTCGCCACCATTGCCGAGGAAGCTGCGGCCGCCGGTCTCGCCTCGCCGGCGCTGATCGTTGTTGGCGGCATCGTTGCCATGCGCGCGGCCCTGGCGGGGCAAGCATGACGGCCCGCGCCATCATCATCGGCGCGCCGCGCTCCGGCTCCGGCAAGACCAGCGTCACCATCGGCATCCTGCGCGCGCTGACCCGGCGCGGCTTGAAAGTGCGCGGCGCCAAATCCGGCCCCGACTATATCGACCCCGGCTTCCACACCGCCGCCACGGGGCTGTCCGGCGTCAACCTGGACAGCTGGGCGATGCCGCCATCGCTGCTCAACGGGCTTGCCGCGCAAGCCGCCGATGACACCGATTTCGTCATCCTGGAAAGCGCCATGGGCCTGTTCGACGGGATACCCGCGGCTCCCGGCCGAACCGGCTCGGCGGCCGACCTGGCGCGGCTCTATGGCCTGCCGGTGCTGCTGGTGCTCGACGTCTCCGGCCAGTCGACCACGGCGGCGGCTGTCGCCAAGGGTTTTGCCACCTATGATCCTGACGTGCGCATGGCCGGTGTCGCGCTCAATCGGCTGGGCAGCGAGCGGCACCGCAAGCTGTGCAGCGAGGCCATCGAGGCGATCGGCCTGCCGGTCGTCGGCGCCATCCTGCGCGATCCCACGCTGAACCTGCCCGAGCGGCATCTCGGCCTTGTCCAGGCTGGCGAATATGACGACCTGATGGCGCATCTCGACCGGCTGGCCGACATGGCGGAAAAGTCGCTCGATCTCGATGCGATCATGGCCCTGGCGACGCCCCTCACCCCGGCGCCCGGCGGTTTCGACGACGCGCTGGCGCCGCCCGGCCAACGCATCGCGCTGGCCGAGGATGCCGCCTTCACCTTCCTCTATCCGCATGTCGCCGCCTACTGGCGCAAGGCGGGTGCGGAAATCGTCCCGTTCTCGCCGCTCGTCGACGAAGCGCCCGACGGGACCTGCGACGTTTGCTGGTTGCCGGGCGGCTATCCCGAGCTTCACGCCGGCAAGCTCGCCGCCGCCGCGACTTTCCGCGCCGGCATGGCGCGTTTCGCCGCGACGAAGCCCATCCATGGCGAGTGCGGTGGCTTCATGGTGCTCGGCGAAGCTCTGGAGGACGCGTCGGGCGAAACGCATGCGATGCTCGGCCTGCTCGGCCATGCCACCAGCTTCGCCAGGCGCAAGATGAACCTCGGCTACCGCGAGGCGCGGCTGCGTGCCGATTGTCCGCTGGGTGCACAGGGCGCGCTGATCCGGGGCCACGAATTCCACTATGCGCAGATGACGGCCACCGGCAATGACGAGCCGCTGGCCGACCTTGCGGACGGCCAGGGCAATCCGATCGGCGCCTCGGGCTACCGGCGCGGTCATGTCAGCGGCACCTTCTTCCATGCGATTGCGAGGGGCTAGAGCATGAAATTCGGGAATCTGGCCCTCTCACCACGACAGGTCGTCGACGACATCGCGCTCTGCCTGGTCTTCTTCACCAGGCTGCCGCTGCCCGTCTTCGATTTTCGCGGCCGCAGCCTTGCCGCGGCGATCTGGGCCGCCCCCATCGCCGGTCTCGTCGTCGGCCTGATCGGCGCCATCGTTTTTGCCACGGCGGAACGGTTCGGCCTTGCCATGGGGCCGGCGGCCGCACTTGCCCTTGTGGCAACCCTGCTCACCACCGGCTGCCTGCATGAGGACGGCCTGTCCGACGTCGCCGACGGTTTTGGCGGCGGCAAATCGCGCGGCCGCAAACTTGAGATCATGCGCGACAGCCGCATCGGCGCCTATGGTGCGGCGGCGCTGGCTCTGTCGCTGCTGGTCCGCTGGAGCGCGCTGTCGGAGTTCGTCGATCCCACACAGGCCCTGTTTGCCCTCCTGGCCGCACACGCGGCCTCGCGCGGCCTGCTTGGCGCCTTCATGCATCTCTTGCCTCCAGCGCGCGTCGACGGCCTCTCGGTCGACGCCGGCACCGTCTCGCAGGAAACCGCCATAGCCGGCGCCTTGCTCGGCGCGATCCCGCTTCTCTTGCTCGGGCTGGGCGGCGCCGTCTTCGCGCTGATCCTGCTTGGCCTGCTGTTTGCCGCATTCCGCGCCCTTTGCCTCAACCAGATCGATGGCCAGACCGGCGACACGATCGGCGCCTTGCAGCAGGCAAGCGAGATCGCGGTGCTGCTCGTCGCTTCCGTAGCGCTTTCCTGATCCCTTTGGCCTGATTCTCGCGGCCTGATTCCTTTTCGGAGACTTTGCCCCCATGCCCTTCAAATCCCTTAGTGAATTGCGCGCCGCCTGCCTCGACCTGCCGGCTGGCAGCGATGCCGCGGCCAATGCGGTCGCACGCCGCCAGGACACGCTGACCAAGCCGCAAGGCAGCCTCGGCCGGCTCGAGACCATCGCCGCGTGGCTGGCCCGCTGGCAGGGCCGCGACATGCCGAAACTCGACCGCGTCAAGGTTTTCGTCTTCGCCGGCAACCACGGCGTCACCGCGCAAGGTGTGTCGGCCTATCCCTCGGAAGTCACCGTGCAGATGGTGGCGAATTTCGCTGGCGGCGGTGCCGCCATCAACCAGCTTGCCCGCATAGCCGGCGCCGAACTCGACGTCATCCCGCTCGATCTCGACCATCCGACCGGCGACTTCACCCAAGGTCCGGCAATGGACGAAGCGCCCTTTCTGGCGGCGGTCTCGGCCGGCTATGATGCGGTGACGAAGGATCTGGACCTTATCTGCTTCGGCGAAATGGGTATCGGCAACACGACGCCGGCAGCGGCCGTTTCAGCAGCCCTGTTCGGCGGCGGCGCGGAAAAGTGGACAGGGCGCGGCACCGGCGTCGATGACGCCGGCTTGAAGCGCAAGGTGGTCGCCATCGAAGCCGGCCTGAAGCGCCATGCCGCAGCCCTCGCCGATCCGCTTGCTATCGCTGCCGTGCTCGGCGGACGCGAACTGGCCGCCATCTTCGGCGCCACGCTGGCTGCCCGCCATCTCGGCATACCCGTGCTGCTCGACGGTTTCGTCTGCACCGCCGCCGCAGCCCCGCTGGCGAAGCTGCATCCGACCGGCCTCGCCCACACCATCGCAGCCCATGTCTCCGCTGAGTCAGGCCATCGCGGCCTGCTCGAAGCGCTCGGCCTGCCGCCGCTGCTCGATCTCGGCATGCGGCTCGGCGAAGGCTCCGGCGCCTGCCTCGCCGTCAACATCGTCCGCTCGGCGCTGGAGTGCCATGCCCGCATGGCGAGTTTTGCAGAGGCTGGCGTTTCGGAGAAGTAGTTATTCATTCCCCGTATCGGCCGACAAAGATGCCGTTGTCACGACAAAGGAGGCATCTTACGGTAACGGCGATTCTCAAATAGATTTTTGTGGGATGAAGAAATTTCATCCTGCCGCAGCTGCGGTGTTATCGCCGGGGCGGTCGCTGTTGTGTTCCGTCACAGCAGCTATTCAAGTCATGGCCCGATCGACACCGGGATTTTCGTTGTCTTCCTGGTCTTCTTCTGGTGGCCCATCAGCGATTTCTCCGGGGGAAAAGACGGAATTGGCGCCAGCGATGCTGCAGCCGGGGAAAAGAGCCTTGCTTTTCGATTCGGCCGGTTCTGAGCCGCATTTTCCAACGCGGCTGAATCGCCACAATATCCGGATAGCGCGGTTAAAGAATCACAGTCAGACAGCCTGCCCGAGACGCGCCAAACGCGTCTCGCTTTCAGGGTCTTTCCACCAACTCTTCTAGGAATTTGGTGGGTGCGCACAGGATTGAACTGTGGACCCGCTGATTAAGAGTCAGCTGCTCTACCAACTGAGCTACGCACCCACTCGGCCGGCAAAAACCGGCGTTGGCGGGCATATAGCCGCCACCATCGGTCCTGTCCAGCCCTGCCGGAATCATTTCCCGACAAATCGACCGAGCATGCGTTCGATCAGACGAACAGCTTGCCCTCCGCCACCTTGATTGCGTTGCCGCCGATGCGCGCCGAGGCCAGTTTTCCGCCTTGCACGGTCAGTTCGAGGCGGATGCGCGATGGCCGGCCCATCTCCAGCCCCTGCTCGATCCACAGCTGTGAAATGCCATCGGTCGGCGCGTCGAAATGCATGATGGCGCCGGCAAAGGCGGCTGCCGCCGAGCCGGTCGCCGGATCCTCATAGGAAGGCGTGCCAGGCACGATCATGCGCACATGGAAGGCGCTTTCGTGGTTCACCGTCTCGCGGCAGTAGACATAGGGGCTGGCGAAGGCCCATTCGCTCTTGCGCGGCGCCAGTTCCGACCAGGCCTGGTTGTCCAGCCGGATGCGACCCGCCGCCTCGAGATTGGCAACCGGGATGGTGACATAGGGCACGCCCGCCGACCAGAATGCGACGCGGTGATTCTCGAAGCCGATCTCATGCGGCGTCAACCCAAGCGCGGCACCGATCGCCTCCGGATCGGCATCGAGCTTCAGCGGCTCCGGCAGCTTGGCCAGGTCGAACTCGGCAAAAGTGTTGCCGTCATGCTTGCTGACGGCGCACCGCACCGGACCGATGTTTTCCTCCAGCACGAAGATGCCGGCGCCGCCCTCTTCCGCCAGTTCGGCCAGCGCGATCGCGGCGCCGACCGTCGGATGGCCGGCGAACGGCATTTCATAGTCGGGCGTGAAGATGCGGATGCGGTTTTTGTGCTTGGGATTGTCCGGCGGCAGGACGAACACCGATTCGGACAGGTTGAATTCGCGCGCGATGGCCTGCATCGCGGCCGTGTCCAATCCCTTGCTATCGAGCACGACGGCCAAAGGATTGCCGGCCAGTCGCTCGGTCGTAAACACATCGTAAAGCAAGTAATTCCGGGTTTTCATTCCTGCCTCAATCCCAACATGGGCGAAATTTAATTTGATATTTGAACCAGTAAGCCTGATCTGTGCACAGATAGGGACATTGCGCATTATAGGGGTCCAGCGTGGACCAGATTGTCAATCTGCCAAAGACGGAATCGGATTCCGCCATCGAGACGGCGCTTGGGCTCGACCAGACAGGCCGGCGCAGATCGCGCCGTCGTGGGTGGCTCTATGCGTTGCTGGCGCTGATCGTGCTCGCCGCCGCGCTTGGCCTCTATCAATGGTATGCGGGCTCGCCGGCCAGGATTGACTACACCACAGTGCCTGCCGCCAAGGCCGACCTCACCGTCGCGGTGTCGGCGACCGGCACGCTGCAGCCACTCACCCAGGTCGATATTTCAAGCGAACTGTCCGGCATCATCCGCTCGGTCTCGGCCGAGGAGAACCAGCAGGTCAAGAAGGGTGACGTGCTGGCGACACTCGACACGGTGAAACTCGAAGTCCAGATCGAGCGTGCCGAAGCTTCGGCCAAGGCCGCCGCCGCCAATGTCGAGGACGCCACGGTTACGCTGGCGGAAAACGAGAAGGCGCTGGTGCGCGCCGCCGAACTGACCAGGCGCGGCATGGCGACCGACCAGTCGCTTGAAGCGGCAACCGCCACGCGCGACCGTTCCAAGGCAGCTCTCGACAGTGCGCAGGCCAACCTCGCCATCGCCCAGGCCGACCTCAAGGCGCAGCAGACCGACCTTGCCAAGAGCACCATCTATGCGCCGATCGACGGCATCGTTTTGACGCGCTCGGTCGATCCCGGCCAGACGGTCGCCTCCTCGCTGCAGGCGCCGGTGCTGTTCATCATCGCCGCCGATCTCAGGAACATGGAACTGGTGGCGGCGGTCGACGAGGCCGACATCGGTGCGGTCAAATCCGGCCAGCATGCCCGCTTCACCGTCGATGCCTTCCCCGAGCGGCCGTTCGATGCCGAGATCCGCGACATCTCCTATGCCTCGGTCACCACCGACGGCGTCGTCACCTACAATGCGCGGCTCGAGGTCGACAACAACGAGCTGCTGCTGCGGCCCGGCATGACCGCCACCGTTTCGGTCGTCACCAAGCAGGCCAAGGACGTGCTCACCGTGCCGGCCACCGCCTTCCGCTTTCGCCCGGTCCAGCAGGCCGCACGCGGCTGGAGCCTCAGCGACCTGTTCACCGGCCGCATGGGCCGCCCCGGCGGCAACCGCCAGCGCCAGGCCGCCACAGTGCCCACCGACGGCTCGCGCACGCTCTATGTGCTGGAGAACGGGCGTCCGCACCCGGTCAACGTCAAGATCGGCTCGACCGACGGCGAACTGACCGAGATCATTTCTGGCCTCGACGAAGGCGCACAGGTCATCACCGCGTCGCAGCAGCGGAGCTGATACCGTGGCTGCCGGTGCTGCCCTCATCACCTTCGACAAGGTCTGGAAGAGCTATGGCCAGGGCGAGGCCAAGGTGCATGCGCTGGCCGGCGTCGATCTTGCCATCCGGCGTGGCGAATTCGTCGCCATCATGGGGCCGTCCGGTTCCGGCAAGTCGACGGCGATGAACATCATCGGCTGCCTCGACACGCCGACGGCCGGAACCTATTCCTTCATGGGCATCGACGCCGGCCGCCTCGACCGCAACCGCCGCGCCATGCTGCGCAACCTCTATGTCGGCTTCGTCTTCCAGGGTTACAATCTGCTGGCCCGCACCACGGCGGCCGAAAATGTCGAACTGCCGCTGATCTATCGCGGCGTGGCCGCCCGCGAGCGCCGCGACCTTGCCATGCAGGCCCTGGCGGAGGTCGGCCTTGTCGGCCGCGAGCACCACACGCCGGCCGAACTGTCCGGCGGCCAGCAGCAGCGCGTGGCGATCGCGCGCGCCATCGTCACGCGCCCGACGCTGCTCGTCGCCGACGAGCCGACCGGCAACCTCGACACCGCCCGCACGCACGAGATCATGGAGTTGCTGACGCGGCTCAACAAGGAGCTTGGCCTGACCATCGCCATGGTCACCCACGAGGCCGACGTCGCCGACTATGCCGAACGCACCATCCGCTTCCTCGACGGCCACGTCGCCTCCGATTCCAGGAAGCTGGAGATCGCACAACCATGATCTGGGAAACCGTCCGCCTGTCGCTGCGCTCGATCCGCCGCAACGTGCTGCGCTCGTTCCTGACCTTGCTCGGCATCGTCATCGGCGTTGCCGCCGTCATTGCCATGCTCACCATCGGCTCGGGCACCACGCAGAAGGTCAAGGCCGACATCTCCAAGCTCGGCAGCAATCTGCTGGTCGTCCGCTCCGGTCGCCCGGCCGGTCCCGGTGGCCCGGGCGGGCTCGACCAGGTGGTGCGTCCGCTGGCCGAAAAGGAGCTGGCGGCGCTGGTTGCGCATCTGACTGGCGCCCGCGCCATTTCGCCGGCTTCGCAAAAGCAGGTCCGGGTCATCTTCGGCACCGAGAGCCTGACCTCGGGCGTCACCGGCACCGACAGCGCCTATCTCGATGCGCGCGACTGGAAACTGGTGTCGGGCCGCCCGTTCAGCGATTCCGAAACCCGCTCGGGCACCGGCGTCTGCCTGATCGGCGAGACGGTGCGCCAACAATTCTTCGGCGCTGGCGATCCCGAGGGCGAGATCATCCGCGTCAACCGCACCTCCTGCAAGATCATCGGCCTGCTCGAGCCCAAGGGCTATACCGGCTTCGGTCAGGATCAGGACAATGTCGTGCTGATGCCGCTGCACGCTTACCAGCGCCGCATCGCCGGCAACCGCGACATCGACAACATCTACATCGCCGCCGATGGCCGCACGCCGACCAGCGAGCTGCAGCCGCGCGTCGAGGACATTCTGCGCGACGCCAGACGCATCACGCCCGATCGTGAAAGCGATTTCGCCATCCGCGACATGACCCAGATCGCCGACGCCATGGCCAGCGCCACCACCACCATGACCGGCATGCTGGGCGCCGTCGCCGGCGTCAGCCTGCTGGTCGGCGGCATCGGCATCATGAACATCATGCTGGTGTCGGTCACCGAACGCACCCGCGAGATCGGCATCAGGCTCGCCATCGGCGCGCATGAAAAGCACATCCTCATCCAGTTCCTGGTCGAGGCGACGGTGCTGTCGCTGCTCGGCGGCATTATCGGCATCCTGATCGGGCTGGCGCTGGCCGGCCTCGCCGCGGTGACGCTGACCATCCCGTTTGCGCCGAGCCCGGCGGTGATCCTGCTCGCCGTCGGCTTTTCCGCCCTGATCGGCATGGTGTTCGGCTTCTTCCCTGCGCTGCGCGGCGCCAGGCTCGATCCGATCGACGCGCTAAGGCACGAGTAGGGCAACCGGCCGAAACGCGGCCAGCGCTCAGACCGGTTTTGCACAGCCTTAGACGTTTCCACCCTACCCGCCACTGTCGCCGCGCCGTTCATGATGCTAGGGCAATTCACGCTTGGGTGGAGGAATAGCCAATGAGCAAGAAGGCACGACTGATCCTGACGATGGTCGTCATCGAGGCCTTCCTTGCAGGCATCTGGTGGTATCTCGCCCGCTTCGGCATGGCCAATCCCGATCGCGTCACAGCCGATTTTCAGGCAGTCGTCGGCCAGACCATGGGAATGGCGATGGGCGGTTTGCTGGGCATCGGCTTCATCCTGTTCCTCGTCGCCGCCCGCAACGATCGCAACGCGGCACAGAACAAGACGCGCCCTTAACTCCCGTTTGCGAAATGCCACTCGATCAGCGGCTTCATGTGCGGTGACAGGCCGACCGGCAGGTCGGCGGCATGGCGGATGATCACTGGCCCGTCGATCTCCGGCTCGGTTTCGGTGGCGACGAAGGCTGAGATGCGCTGGGCGATCTCGTCTGCGGGCGCCGCCGCGTGGTAGCGGCGGAAGATCACCGTGCCGCTGTTGGTCGACATGGCGTGGTAGCGCTTGCCGCGATGAGCCCCTGACAGGTCGAGGCCGGTTTCCTCGCGCACTTCGCGGATCATGTTGAAATCGACATCGACCAGGCCATCGCGAAAATCGACCGGCTCGAATGAGCCGGCGGCAAAATAGACGCGGCCGGCGTTGACCGTGTGCGGACCCATGCGGATCGCCACCAGCGCATTGTCGGCTGCCACCAGCATGGCATGGGCATAGGCATGCTCGGCGCCCGAATTCTCGCGCCGCTTCCGCCACAGCATGAAAGTCGAATAGTTGACCGCATGGCAGCGGCCGGCGAGACGGTTGTCGCGGTAGGCAAGCTGCGACAGCAGCACCACCATGCCGTCGAACAGCGCCGGATTGGCAGCGATTTCGTGCTGCCAGTTCTCGGCGATCGCCTCTGCATTGTCCCTTGCGAACGGGTGCGGACCGGGATCGAGCCGGACGTCGATGGCGTCGACCGGCAGGATGACGTTGCGTGGCAGGTCGAAACTCATGCGTCAGGTCATGTCCAGCGTGATCGCCACCGGGCAATGGTCCGACGCCTTCGGCCGGTCCCAGCCGGCACGCGGAAAGCGGTCGACCTCCTGCCCCGGCGGAAAAATGGTGCGCCAGGGCTGGCCGTTGCGGATGATGTCGGGAACAGCCGTCGCGTTGCTGGCGGCGAGCCCCTTCGACAGCAGGATGTAGTCGAGCTGGCACAGATGCCGTTCTTCCGGTCCGCGCGTGTGGTAGAAACTCCAGCGGTTCATCTCCGGCCGCCGCTCGACGACGTTTTCGCAGAAGCCGCCGGCCGTCAGCACGTTGATGCAGGACAGGGCTTCGTCGACGACCTCGAAGCGATAGCCGTCGATCGCATCGCCGGCCACCTTCACACGCTGGCGGTAATCGTTCATATCGCCGCAGATTGCCCAGCGTTTGTCGGCGGCATAGTCCTTGCCGAAGCGCTCCTCGATGATGCGCCGCACGGCCTGCGCCTCCGCGATGCGCACCGGCATCGTCGCCTCGCGCCCGTCGAGCCCGTTGCGCGGCGAACCCATCGACTTGAAATGCACGAGATAGAGCGTCAGCGGCACGCCGCCCACGGTGACGTCGATCTCCAGGCAGTCGCGCCGGAAAATGCGCTCATTGGCCTGATTGCCCAGTGCCTCGAGTTCCGGCGTGTGCAGCCCGAACTGCTCGTAGGTGACATAGGCGTGGCTGGTCATGCGCACGAATTCGATCGGCTGGCCCTGGGCGGTCTCATTGCGCATCATCACGGCAACGTCGATGCCGCGTGAATCATTGCCCGATGTGGTGTATTTCTGCCGGTAGCCCTGCCCCACCATCTTGAACAGATAGCCATATTCGAAGGCCTTCAGCGCCTCGATGTTGTCGACCTCCTGCATGCAGATGATGTCGGCCCGGGTGGCAGCGATTGCCAGCGCCGTCAGCTGGCGCGTGTCGTCGGATTGGGCGATGGCGCGGGCCTGCTCCAGCATCCTGTATTCCGCCTCGCTCTGGATATCGAACAGCGCCAGCGTTCGATCCTCGTTGAGCTGGTTGCGATAGCCGGAATAATCGAACCTGTTCATCAGGTTCTCGACATTGAAGGTGGCAAGGCGCAGCGACATGCCATGACCTTTGCCCGCAAGTGCTTCGGAAAACAAGCGCGCAGGACCACCATCTGAGATCGATTGGTCCTGGGTGCGTTCGCGTCATGGTTGACGGAACCTTTCCGTTCATCCGCCGTTCAGATGCAAACATCCATTGTTGCCCCATTCCTCGGGTGGGCGTGGGGCCTGTAACTCTTGGAGAGTGCAATGAATTCGCTCTTTTCTTCCACGGTCAAATCGGGGCTGCTAGCCCTGGGTATCCTCTCCGGCGTCACGGCACCGTCCGCCGCCGGCCCGATCATGCAACCGGACCTGTCGATTCCCACCAGCACCGCGGCGCCGAATGTCACGCCGGTCCGCGACAGCTGGGCGGGCGGCAACAACAACCGTCAGTTCAACAACGACAATTGGAGATGGCGCCGGTCGGGCAATTGGGACGGCGGCCGTCGGCACTGGCACGGCGGCGGCGGTCACTGGAATGGTGGAGACAACTGGCGTTGGCGCCATGGTCGCCATCACTATCGCGGCGGCCGTTACTACGATGATGGCGCGAGTGCCGCGATCCTGGGCCTTGGCCTGGGGCTTGGCCTCGGCAGCATGTACAACAACTACGACTACTATGACCGGCCGGCGCCGCGCCGCTACTACCGCGCGGGACGGCTTTCGAGCGCCCATGTCCAATGGTGCTACAACCGCTACCGGTCGTACCGGGCCTACGACAACACGTTCCAGCCCTACAACGGCCCGCGCCAGCAGTGCTACTCACCCTATTGATGGGCTGGCCCTGTAGCTGAGCTGACCGACAGAATGAAAAAACGGCGCCACGTGGCGCCGTTTCTTGTTCATGGAAGCTGCTATTTTCGAGCGCTTGTGGATTTCGCTCAGTTCTTCGCCTTGTCGACCAGCTTGTTCTTGGAAATCCACGGCATCATCGCGCGCAGCTTGGCGCCGACTTCCTCGATCTGGTGGCTGTCATTGTTGCGGCGGATGCCCTTGAAGCGGGACATGCCGGCGCGGTATTCCTGCATCCACTCCGAGGTGAATTTGCCGGTCTGGATGTCCTTCAGCACGCGCTTCATCTCGGCCTTGGTCTCGGCGGTGATGATGCGCGGACCCGAGACATATTCGCCCCATTCGGCGGTGTTCGAAATCGAGTAGTTCATGTTGGCGATGCCGCCTTCATAGATCAGGTCGACGATCAGCTTGACCTCGTGCAGGCACTCGAAATAGGCCATCTCAGGCGCGTAGCCGGCTTCCACCAGCGTCTCGAAACCGGCCCGGATCAGCTCGACCAGGCCGCCGCACAGCACGACCTGCTCGCCGAACAGATCGGTCTCGCATTCCTCGCGGAAATTGGTCTCGATGATGCCCGAACGGCCGCCGCCGACGCCGCAGGCGTAGGACAGTGCCAGGTCGAGCGCATTGCCCGAGGCGTCCTGGTTGACGGCGACCAGGCACGGCACGCCGCCGCCCTTCTGGTATTCGCCGCGCACCGTGTGGCCGGGACCCTTCGGCGCGATCATGACGACGTCGACCGTCGACTTCGGCTCGATCAGGCCGAAATGCACGTTGAGGCCGTGCGCGAAGGCGATCGCGGCACCATCGCGGATGTTCGGGGCGATCTCGTTCTTGTAGATGTCGGCCTGCAGTTCGTCCGGCGTTGCCATCATCATCAGGTCGGCCCATTTGGCCGCGTCCGCCACGCTCATCACCTTGAGACCGTCGGCCTCGACCTTCTTGGCGGTTGCCGAGCCGGCCTTGAGGCCGATTGCGATCTCCTTGGCGCCGGAATCCTTGAGGTTGAGCGCATGCGCCCTGCCCTGGCTGCCATAGCCGATGATGGCGACCTTCTTGCCCTTGATCAGATTGAGATCGGCATCACGATCGTAATAGACGCGCATTTTGTCTTCCTTCCCGTTTATAAATCAGAGCATGATGCCGAAAAGTGTGAAGCGGTTTTCGGACGACATCATGCTCTATCTTCTTGATTTAGAGACGAATTCAGATTTCAGGTCGACTTGACCTGAAATCATCCGGCTCTAGGGCCTTGCGGCCGGTTGTTGCTCCATGAAGAGCGAGAAACTGCTGCGTCGCCCGCGCGGCATCGCCGCCGATCGCCGCCTCAGTCAATTCCAGCCGGTCGCCGAGCAGCAGACGGATCTGCACATCGCGGGCGACCAGCCCGAAAAAGGTGCGGAACGCCGTCTCGGCATCCGCGAAATCCAAAAGCCCGGTCCGTCGGCCGGCCTCGAGCACCGGCTTCAGCCGTTTGGCCAGCGCGAAGCGGCCGTTCTCCAGCACCACGGCGCCGAGATTGTCCTTGCCGGAGCCCGCATGGCTGACCGCCACCCGATTGAGCGCGATCGACGTGTCGCTGGAAATCACCTTGAGCCAATCCGAGGCGAAGCGCTCGAGGCTCGCGGTCAGCGAGGCAAGATCGAGCCCCTTGCGGTCGACCGGTGCCACCCGCACTTTAGAGGCCTGCCATTGCACCGTCGCCGTCAGCAGCCCGTCGCGGTCGCCGAACCATTTGTAGAGCGTTTCCTTGGAACAGCTGGCGCGGCGCGCCACGGCGGTCATGGTCAGCTGGTCGCCCTCTTCGACCAGCAGCCGCAACGCCGCGTCGAGCACGGCCTTCTGCCGCTCTGTCAGCGCTTCGCTGGTGTCGATGTCAGGCACGATGTGCAACACGCTCTTCTCTCGAAAGGTCGGCATTCCCGATAAGCCGTACCGTACGTTACGGTTCTGCATATTGCGCGATCCGAGGCCGTGCGCAAGAGGACGAGAGCAAAATATCTGCAAAATGGACAGGCGCTGGCGCGACAGGCTCGCTTAATCGCTGGCTGGCGGATGGCGCAACCGTCCAAGCAGTGCCGAGACCATGGTCAGCTCATCCGCCGACAGTTTGGCGCCAACCAGTTCGGCGATCGAGCGTCCGTAGACAGCCCACATCTGGCGGCGTGTCTCTCGCCCCTTGGCCGCGATGCGGATGGTCTGGCCACGGCCGTCATCGGCCACCGGCAGTTTCTCGACGAGCCCATCGGCCTCGAGCCGGGTCAGCAGGCGCGAAATGTTGTATTGCGCGAACAGCGTGTGCTCGATGAGCTGGAACGGCCGCAGCCCGCCCTCGCCCGCCTCGGCGAGTTCATGCAGCACGTCGTACCAGGCAAGTGGGGGCAGACCGGCGGCCTTCAACGCCTCTTCGGCGCTCTCCATCAACTGGCGCGATACGCGCATCAGGCGAGCCCAGGCCTTGATGGCTTCGGGCGAAGGCGCGGCTTTCTCGGTCATGGCGCACCTTAGACGATAGATGCAATTGCATCAAGCTTGACGATCAATGCATATGCATCTACATAGATGCAATTGCATTAATCAGGGAAAGCCAATCCGATGAAACACGAAATCTGCAAACGCGCCGACAAGCTCATTCTCGTCAGCCATCACCTCTGCCCCTATGTGCAGCGCGCCGCGATTTCGCTCACCGAAAAGGGCGTGCCGTTCGAACGCGTCGATATCGACCTCGCCAACAAGCCGGACTGGTTCAAGGCGATCTCGCCGCTCGGCAAGGTGCCGCTGCTGCGCGTGCAGCGAAATGGCGAGGAAACGGTGATCTTCGAATCGGCCGTCATCCTCGAATTCCTCGAAGAGACGCAGGCCAATCCCCTCCACCCTGCCGATCCCTATGCCCGCGCCCGGCATCGCGCCTGGATCGAGTTCGGTTCGGCAACCCTCAATGCCATCGGCCGGTTCTATTCAACATCGACCGAGGCCGGCTTCCTTGACGAATCCAGCGCGCTGTCCGCCATGTTCGACCGTCTCGAAGCCGAGCTGGCGGACGAGCCTGGCGGCCCCTGGTTCGCCAGCAAGCACTTCTCGCTGGTCGACGCCGTTTACGGTCCGGTCTTCCGCTATCTCGATGTCTTCGACCGGATCGGTGATTTCGGCATTCTTGACCGAAAGCCCCTCGTCCGCGCATGGCGCCGGGCGTTGAGTGAACGCCCGTCGATCAGGCAAGCCGTGGCGCCGGACTACCCGCAGCGCCTGCATGCCTTCCTGCGGGCAAAGGGATCGTACCTTTCGAGCCTCATTGGCCAAAACGATCCGGCCACCGCGCTTCGACCAGTCCTATCCGCTTGAACGGGTCGATTACGGTGCCGGCCACCATCGAGGCGAGAAACTGCGGCGCCGGCGGGATTTTTGCCACCGTCGCCACCAGCCTGTCGCGGATGAAGGGCAGCGCCACCGAATCCGACTGGTAGAACGGCGTGAACGCCAGCGACAGCGCCTGGAAGATGCGGACATGCCAGCGCCGCGCCCTCGCATAGGCTTCAAGTGCCGCTTCGACACTGTCCGTCCGCGCCAGCGCATGGCTGAGCGCCGCGGCGTCGAGCAGCGCCATATTGGCCCCTTGCCCGAGCTGCGGGCTGGTCGAGTGCGCCGCGTCGCCGATGATGGCCAGCCGCCGCCCAACCGGCCGCTTCATCGTGTGGTGGCCATAGCGCGCCAGCGAGAGCTGGTCGAAACTGTCGATCTGGCTGACATACGCCTCGCTCTGCGGCCACAGCCGGATCACCCTCTCCTTCCAGGCATCCAGGCCCCGGACGCGCACCTCATCGGCGTCCGACGGCTTCAGGCTCCAGAAGAAGGCCGCCATCTTTTCAGCGCCCGGCTGCGGCCGGCCGATCGGCAGCACGCCGATCATCACGCTCGCTCTGTCGTAGCGTTGCAGCAGCGCGCGCTCATCGAAACCGTCGCCGCGCCAGCCAAGCGAGGCCCAGAACGCGCCATAGGTGAGCGGTCGTGGCTCGCCTGCAGCGCTTGCGCCGCGCAGTTTCGAGCGCGAACCGCTGGCGTCGATGACGAGGTCGAACGGCCCCGCCCTTCGTCCGTTGCCGCAGATCAGCGTCGTCCGTTCGCCCGTCTCCAAGGCCTCGATCTCGACGCCGGTTTCGATGGCGATCGCTTCGCGTTGGGCGGCGCGGAAGAGCACGCCGAACAAGGCCGCCCGGTGCACCGCCAGCCCGAAGCGGCCACCGCGCTGCGCATCGTAGCGGACATCGAGCACGGTACGGCCTGTGGTGGCATCGGCGCCATGCAGGCGGTCGATGCGGCTGCCCAGCGCCAGCATGTCGTCGAGCAGGCCAAGATCGGCCAGCACCGTCAGCCCTGTCGGCTGCAGGATCAGCCCGGAGCCGACCGGCTTCGGCTCATCGAAGGGTTCAAAGACCGTGACCCGATGCCCGGCGCGCTTGAGATAGAGCGCCATGGCCAGTCCCGCCGGCCCGGCGCCTGCTATTGCGATGTCGTAGGAAATGCCAATGCCCCCAAAGCCGAACTGGCCGGGACAATCCTTCAGCAGCCCGGCGAAATCAAGCCGCACCGTGGGGCTTTAGCGGTCGTTCAAGCCTGGGCCTTGGCGGCCGTTCAAGCCTGGGACGCATCAAAATCGGCGCGCGCTGCGCGCACCGCATCATGGTTGAGTTCGGCCCACAGAATCAATTGATGAAAGGCGCCGAACATAGAGCGCCCGAGATCGGTCAGGCTGTATTCGACGCTTGGTGGTTTGGTCGGGAACACCTCACGATGCACATAGCCATCGCGCTGAAGATCGTACAGCGTCTGGGTCAGCATGCGTTGCGAAATGTCGGGCACAAGGCGCCGCAACTCACCGAAGCGATAGGGTTTTTCAGCCAGCGCCATCATCAGCAGCGATCTCCATTTGCCGCTCACCCCTTGAATGACCTCGCGAACCGGACAATTGGCAATATTGCCGCCGCCTGAGATGGCCTTATAGACCTCCAACTTCGATTTCAGATTGATGACCTTGCCGTCCATGGCTGGTTCCCTGCGTGTGCCTACCTCCCGAAAAACTGCCTTCTTTACGGCACCAGGTCAATTCCTATTTTAGTGCTGGTCTCTTTTTGAGACTGCCACTCGAACCGCCTTAGCGGCGCAATGTCAGGACCTTCCATGAGCGAAACCCTTCTCGTCACCGGCGCTTCCGGCCAGCTCGGCCACGGCGTCATCCAATATCTCCTGGACAAGCACAAAGTTCCACCGGCAAACATCATCGCCGCCACACGCAATCCGGAAAGCGTGGCCGATCTGGCGCTGCGCGGCGTCGTTGTCAGGGCCGCCGACTTCAACGACGCGGCGTCGCTGGAAACCGCATTCAAAGGCGCCGACAAGGTGCTGATTATTTCGACCGGCGATCTCGATCTCAAAAGCGGCAGGCGCCTGAAGCAGCACGAAAATGCCGTCGCCGCGGCCAAAAATGCCGGCATTTCGCATCTGCTCTACACCTCGATGCCCAATCCGGAGCCGGTATCGCCGGTCCTGTTTGCCGATGACCACTACAGCACCGAGCAGGCGATCAAGGCGAGCGGCATCCCCTACACGATCTTCCGCAACGGCTGGTACCAGGAGAACCTGTTCATGGCCCTGCCGCACGCGATCGCCTCGGGAAAATGGTACACGTCGGCCGGCGACGGGCGCATTGCCCACGGTGCGCGCGACGACATGGCAGCGGCGATCGCCGCCAGCCTCGCTGGCGCTTCAAACGAAAGCAAGACCTACACCTTGACCGGTCCGCACGCCTACACCACGGCAGAGATTGCCGCCCTGGTAAGCGAGGTCACCGGCAAGTCGCTCGAGGTCGTGCAGGTTCCGGATGAAGCGCTCACCGAAGGGGTAAAGGCATCAGGCGTTCCCGAGGATTTTGCTGAAGTCATCGTGTCCTTCGACGCCAACACGCGCTCCGGCCGCATCGCCATGGTGACGGACTCGGTCGAGATGCTTTCCGGCCGCAAGTCGAAGACCCTGAAGCAGTTCCTCGAGGCGAACAAGGCCGGCCTGGCCGGTTGAAGCGGAGTGACATGGGCTGTGCCGCAAGACACAGCCCATTCGCCAGGACATGTCGAGATTCAGGTCAGGCTGGACCGAGAATGTGGGTTCCGAGAACCGGAACGGAGCGGACACTTGGTCCGTGACTACCGGAAGCGCAGGAACCTGCCGTTCGCAGGCCGGCCTCACCTGAATATCGGCATGTCCTAGATGGCCACCTGAGTGCCGATCTCCACCACGCGCCCGGTCGGGATTTGGAAATACTCCGTCGCGTCGGCCGCCGTGCGCGCCAGGCCGATGAACAGCCGGTCCTGCCACACCGGCATGCCGGAATTGGGCGAGGCCTTGAGCGAACGCCGCGACAGGAAGAACGAAGTCGTCATGATGTCGAATTTCCAGCCCTGCTTGCGGCAGATCGCCAGCGCGCGCGGGATGTTGGGCTGCTCCATGTAGCCGAAGGTCAGCGTTACCCGCATGAACAGCTCGTTGACCGTCTCCATTTTGACCCGGTCGCTGTCGGGCACCACCGGCTGCGGCGCGGTCACCACCGAAAGGATGACGTTCTGCTCATGCAGCACCTTGTAGTGCTTCAGGCTGTGCATCAGTGCGGTTGGCGCGCTGAGCGGATCGCTGGTCAGGAACACGGCGGTGCCTGACACCAGCTGCGGCTTCTTCTTCAACAGATTGCCGGCCAGGAAATCGAGCGGGATCTCGTTGCGGCGGGTCTTGTCGAACAGATAGCGGCTGCCGCGCACCCAGGTCCACATGGCCAGCACGATGGTGAAGGCAACGGCCAGCGATGCCCAGCCGCCCTCAAACACCTTGACGATGTTGGAGGCAAAGAAACCGACGTCGATGAAGCCGAACAGCGCCGTCAGCGAGACCGCCAGCCACAGCTTCCATTTCCAGATCCGCGTCATGACCACAAACAACAGCACCGTGGTCACCAGCATGTTGCCGGTCACCGAGATGCCGTAGGCCGATGCCAGCCTGCTGGACTCGCCGAAGCCCACCACCAGCATCATCACCACCAGCGCCAGCAGCAGGTTGACGCGCGGCATGTAGATCTGGCCGGACTGTTTCTCCGACGTATGTAGAATTTCCAGGCGCGGCAGCATGTTGAGCTGCACCGCCTGCCTGGTCAACGAGAAGGCGCCCGAGATCACCGCCTGGCTGGCGATGACCGTGGCGGCGGTCGCCAGCACGACCATCGGGATCAGCGTCCAGCCTTCATTCATTTCGAAGAACGGATGGCCGACGACGCCGTTCTTGGCCAGCACGAAAGCGCCCTGCCCGGCATAATTGAGCAGCAGGCACGGAAACACGACCCACAGCCAGGCGAGCACGATCGGCTTGCGGCCGAAATGGCCGAGATCGGCATAGAGCGCTTCCGCGCCGGTCACGGCGAGGAAGATGGCGCCGATGGTGACGAAAGCGACATCGGGCGAATTGATCAGGAAGGCGACGATGTAGTGCGGGCTGATCGCCCACAGGATTTCCGGATCGGCGATGATGTGGTTGAGGCCGGAAAGGCCGATCGCCAGGAACCACACCGCCGTCACGGGACCGAACACCAATCCCACGCCGCCCGTGCCGAAACGTTGCACCGCGAACACCATGGCGAGAATGACCAGTGTCAGCGGCACGACATAAGGCTGGAAGGTCGGCGTGACGACGTTCATGCCTTCGACCGCCGACAGCACCGAAATCGCCGGCGTGATGACGGCGTCGCCGAAGAAAAGCGACGCCCCGACGATGCCGATGCCGAGCATCAGCGCCGAGCGCTTGGGGAAACTGCCGCGCGCCAGCGCCATCAGCGACAGCACGCCGCCCTCGCCGCGGTTGTTCGCCCGCAGCACGAACATGATGTATTTGATGGTGACGATGATGGTCAGCGACCAGATGATCAGCGACAAAACGCCCAGGATGTCACCGCGGTCGGCCACTTCTCCGCCGGAAGATGCCACCAGCGCCTCGCGAAAGGCGTAGATCGGACTGGTGCCGATATCCCCATAGACGACACCGAGCGCGCCCAGCATCAGAACCTTGGTGCTGTGCTGTTCGACTTCCGAATGGCTCGATTGTTCGACGGGTTCTGCCTCACTACCAGTATTGGTAAGGGCCATGGACGACACTCCGATAAGCGCGCGGTGCTCTACGCTTGCTGCGATGCAATATCAAGTGCCGTCGCGTAATGGCTGCCATGCCTGCCATGCGAGGCTGCCCATCGCTACCATCCGCAGGCCTTGAGGAACCGACCCACCGTACCGGCCATGCCATACTCCAACGCGTCGGCTGTCAACCCATGTCCGATCGACACTTCGGCCAATGCCGGAATGCGCTTGACCAGCGCCGGTAGGTTGCCGACCACCAGATCGTGCCCGGCATTGACCTGCAGCCCGGCGGCAAGCGCGGCGTCAGCGGTTTTTCCCAGCCTTTCCAGCTCTTTGGCGGCTTTGGCGGAATCTGTGTGATAGCTGCCATATGGACCTGTATAGAGCTCGATGCGGTCGGCGCCGGTGTCGCGCGCGGCCGCCACCCAATCGGGATCCGGATCGGAAAACAGCGACACGCGAAAGCCCCCCTTCTTCAGGCGCTTGACGATTGGTGTGAGGAACGCGGCCTGGGTTGCGAAGTTCCAGCCATGGTCCGATGTCGCCTGGGCCGGATCGTCCGGCACCAAGGTCACCTGTTCAGGCTGATGCTTTTCCACAAGCAGCAGGAAATCCTCGGTCGGATAGCCCTCGATGTTGAATTCCGCGCCCGGAAACTCGTCGTCGATCAGCGACCGGATCTCAGGCACATCGGAGAGTCTTGTGTGCCGCTCGTCGGGGCGTGGATGCACTGTCAGCCCGTGCGCTCCGGCCGCCAGCGCAATGCGGCCGAGGCCGGTGACGCTTGGCCACGGCAGGTCGCGCCGGTTGCGCAGCATGGCGATGGCATTGAGATTGACGGAGAGCTTTGCAGGCATGCGGGTGGCCTCAAAAATCATTCGATGCGCCACCTATAATGGCTTTGGCGGGAACAGTAATGCCTTTGGTGGGAACAGACTGGGGGTTTCGGGTGTTCCAAGCCTGATGAACCAGCCGGGAAAGGTAGCGCCGATGAATTTTCTTGATGAGGTGCCGGCAATCCGCCGTATCGAGACCAGCCGTGACGACCTTTTCGCCATCGATGTCGTCGGGCACGTTTCCGCGGCCGATGGTGAAAATCTTTTCGGATTGCTGGAGGCAGCCTACGCCCTGCATCCGCGCGTCGATGTGCTGGTGCGCCTCGTCGACCACGACGGCGTCGACTGGGCCGACATCGCGGACGAGACACTGAAGCAGGGCGCCATCCATGCATTGGAACATGTCGACCGTTGCGCGACGATCGGCGAACCGGACTGGATAGCGGACGCACAACGCTTTCTGCCGTCCTCACCGCCCATCGAAATCAGGCATTTCAGGGCGGAGGACGAGGCTGCCGCCTGGCAATGGCTTGCCGCACAGCCTATCGGGGCAACAGCATCCGACGCCCCTACCTGACGATCGTCAACCGCTCGGCCGCCCGCGTGATGGCGGTGTAGAGCCAGCGCTGGCGGGTTTCCTTGAAGGCCCAGCTTTCATCGAACAGCACGATCTCGTTCCACTGCGAGCCCTGCGCCTTGTGCACGGTCAGCGCGTAGCCATAGTCGAAATCGTCGAAGCGCTTCTTCTGCTGCCAGGGGATATCGGCGTCCGGATCCTCGAACGCCGCCTTGAGCAGCTTGATCTTGGCGACGCCGCGATCCGGATCGTCCTCTTCCGGCGACACCAGAAGGTTGATGCCGGGCTTCACCGTCTCGCGCGACGATGTCATCACCTTCCACAGCGAGCCGTTGAGCAGGCCCTTTGCCGGATCGTTGCGCAGGCAGACGAGCTTGTCGCCGGCCTGCGGATAGTCGGCGTTGAAACCCTTGAGCTCGCGCAGCCGCTGATTGTAGCGGCGCCGCGTGCGATTGGTGCCGACCAGCACCTGGTCCGCCTTCAGCACCAGTTCCTGGGTAACGTCTTCCTTGCCGATCACCTGCGCCGTGCCATAGTCGCCACGCATGAACTCGCGGCCCTCGCGCACATCGAGCGCCAGCCGCAGGATCGGATTGTCGCGCGCCTGCCGGTGGATTTCGGTGAGCAGGAAATCCGGCTCATGGTCGGTGAAGAAGCCGCCGCCCGAGATCGGCGGCAGCTGGCCGGGGTCGCCGAGCACCAGGATCGGCGTGCCGAAACTCATCAGGTCGCGGCCAAGTTGTTCGTCGACCATCGAACATTCGTCGATGACGACCAGTTTGGCGCGCGAGATCGGGCTCTGCCGGTTGAGCGAAAAAGTCGGCGACATCGACGTCTTGCCGGTGATTTCGTCCGACACCGATTCCTCGCCTTTCGGCCTATAGATCAGCGAATGGATGGTGCGGGCGTTGACCGCGCCCTTGGAGCGCAGCACCTGCGCCGCCTTGCCGGTGAAGGCGGCGAACTGCACCTGGCCGTCGACATGTTCGGCGAAATAGCGCGCCAGCGTGGTCTTGCCGGTGCCGGCATAGCCGAACAGACGGAACAGCTGCGGCTGGCCGGTCTTGAGCCAGCGGGCGACCGCTTGCAGCGCCTCATCCTGTTGGGGAGAGAATTCCATCAGCGCGAGAGACCGGATTCGCAAGGGAAAGACAAGACAGCCGCCATCATCATCGAAGCATCGGGGACGCTTCAGTGCCGCCGACGGGTCAGGCTATCAGGCGCGGACAAGAACGTAAAGGGAACAACCGACCACGTCGGCTGGAAGCGAAATTCAGGCAATGGCCATGGCGGCCCGCGGGTCGCGGTCGTCGGGTGGTAGCGGAACGGGAGCGTATCCGGCATAGCTGACGCTCAACCGTGCCTGCCCGTTCGAACAGGACCGGAGTGCATCCTCCAGCTTGGACATATTTCTAAGCGGCACTGTCGCGTTGACGACGACGACCACGCCGCGGATTTCCCGACTCAGGATCTGGCCACGGCGGCTTTGCAGTTCGGCGATGACGTTGCCGACATGGGTTGCTGAAGTCATTACTTCGACCTTCATGATCGGCTCGAGCAACTGCACGCCGAGGCGTGGCGCGGCTTCGCGAAAGCAGGCGCGGCCGGCGATCTCGAAAGCCAGAGCCGAGGAATCGGTATCGTGAAAAGCGCCATCCATCAGCACCGCCTTGACGCCGATCATCGGGAAGCCCGCAAATGGACCTGAGGACAATATGCTGCGCAGCCCCTTTTCGACGCCCGCAATGTATTCGCCATGAAGCGCACCACCGACGATCCTGGACTCGAACACGGAGTCCGCGCTGTCCGCGTTCGGCTCGAACATGATCTTGACGCGGGCGAACTGACCGGTGCCGCCGGACTGCCTCTTGTGCGTGAAGTCCTGCTTGTGCGTACGGGTGATCGTCTCGCGATAGGCCACTTGTGGAGAACCAATATTCACATCGACCTGGGACTCGCGACGCAGGTGGTCAATGATGATGTCGAGGTGGAGTTCGTCCATGAAGGCGATAATGGTCTGGCCCGATTCCTCGTCTTGCATGGCGCGGAAGAAAGCATCCTCGTCCGCCAGCTTCGCCAAGGCGATACGCAGCCGCTCCTGATCGGCCTTCGATTTCGGCTCGATCGCGATTTGCAGCAAAGGCCAGGGCGCGGCAGGCTTTTCCATCATGGGGATATGGTCGCTGGTGGCCCCAATATTTGCAACTGAGTGCAGGAGCGAAATCCGGACTGAGATAACGGAAGACTAAACTGATCTTTTTGGCCTGGCTGCTCGCAGCCTGCTGTCAGGGTCCAGGATCGTTCTCCAGCAGGATCGGCTTGCCGTGCGGGGTGGCATGCGCGGCGCGTTCCCATGCCTCTGCCATCGCATCGACATCGGACTTGGCGGCCAGACCTTTTGAGGCAAGCAGCTTTTCCAACGCAGCCAGCCAATGTTCGTAATAATCATGGCCGTCCGCTGCGGCGCCCGGTCTCTTCACTTCTGCCGACAGTGCCTGCGCCCACTCGCTCCACGAAAACAGGCCCTTGTCGTGCAGCGCAACCGTCATGGCGAAGGCTTCGGCTTGCCATGGCTCGGCGAAAACAGGCGCATCGGCGCCCGGCGGCAAATCGGCGGGGCCATCACGCCGGCTCAAGATAGCTCTCCCAGGCGTCGATCGACACAACAAGCGTCGGGTCGGCGCCCTCGCCCCAGATCTCCGATCCTTCGAAAACCACGGTGTAGACCCATTGCGGGTTTTCGCCGTGTCCATGCGCGTTGCTGTCGGGAAAAACAAAACCGTCGTGCACCGCCTCGATCACGCCGTGCTTGCCGCGTGCGTAGCGCGGCAGCCGCGTGTGGCCGGTCGGGTTGAAGTTTTTGGTCCGCACGGGGTCTCCGGCCTTGAACCGCGCCGCTTGCGCCACCGGCCGGTCGCAAGGGCTGCCCTTGGCCAGCACTGCGGGCACGTTTTCCGCCTTCAGCACCCTCTTGGGAGTCGCTGCTGGATCGACTGCCTTGCCCGCTTCGAGATCGCGCTGGCTGACGAAGCCATGGCGCTTCAACAGCACCTCCAGCGCCTTGATCCATATCTCGTAGTAGCTCGATGAATAGTAGACAGCCGGATGCAGCGATTCCCGTGCATGCCGGCTCTCGTCGATGTTCCAGGCGCCCATGGCGCCGGCAGTCAGCGTCACGCCGAGCGCCCGCCTTTCCCAGGCGGCATGGAAGTAAGGTTCGTCCTTTTCCGGCGCGACCGGGCCGAACCCCATCTGTCCGCCGAGATCTTGCGGCCCGTTCATGCCGGCTGCCCCTCTATTCCAGGTCTTTGGGCCAGGCCGGTGCCGATCATCGCGTCACGGCTGACCAGCTCCGCCAGCCGCTCCTCGCTCCAGCCCTCGGTACCCTCGGGCCGCATCGGCACGACGAGATAGCGCAGCTCGGCAGTGGAATCCCAGACGCGGATTTTCTTGTCCGCCGGCAGCGTCAGCCCGAACTCTTCCAGCACGCCGCGCGGATCGATCACCGCGCGCGAACGATAGGGCGGCGCCTTGTACCAGACCGGCGGCAGGCCAAGCACCGACCATGGATAGCAGGAGCACAGCGTGCAGACGACGAGATTATGGGTGTCCTGCGTGTTGAACACCGCCTGCATGTGCTCGCCCTGGCGGCCTGTGTAGCCAAGCGAACCGATCGCCGCCGTCGCATCGCGCTTCAGCCAGTCGGCATAGGCTGGATCGCTCCAGGCTTTCGCCACCACCCTGGCCCCGTTGCGCGGACCGATCTTCGTCTCGTAAGTATCGACGATGACGTCGATCGCCGCCGGATCGATCAGCCCCTTCTGGGCGAGGATCGTCTCCAGCGCGCGCACGCGGGCGGCAAACGGATCGAGTTCGTTGTCGTGGTCATGATCGTGTGACATGGCTACAAACTACGTTTGCAGTGATGCCGCCGCAAGCGCGACGGCTTGGGCCAACGGAACCATGGCGCCAGCTCTACCCCCTATTCGGCGGCCGCCCGCTGCGGCTCGGGCAGCATGTCTTCCCTGGGCTTGAACAGCGAGGGCTGATCCCCCGCTTCGACCGAGCCCGGCTCGCCCTTGCGCTTCGACCAAAGCCCGACCAGCCAGCCCGAGAAATTCTCCATGTAGACATAGATGACCGGCGTCACGAACAGGGTCAGTGCCTGCGAGGCAAGCAGGCCGCCGACAACGGCAACGCCCAGCGGTTGGCGCAGTTCGGCGCTGGCGCCGGTGCCGAGTGCAATCGGGAACGTGCCCATGAGTGCCGCCAGCGTCGTCATCATGATCGGCCTGAAGCGCATCAGGCAGGCCTTGTGGATCGACTCGGTCGCCGACATGCCTTCTCGTCGCAACTCAAGCGCGACATCGACCATCATGATGCCGTTCTTCTTGACGATGCCGATCAGCATCAGGATGCCGATCACCGCGATGACCGACAGATCCATGCCGGCGAAGCGCAGCGCAACGACCGCTCCCAGCACGGCCGACGGCAGGCCGGTGAGGATGGTCAGCGGGTGGATGAAGCTTTCGTAGAGGATGCCGAGCACGATGTAGATGGTCAGGATTGCGCCGCCGACCAGAAAACCCTGGTTGGCCAGCGAATCCTGGAAGGTCTTGGCCGTGCCGGCAAAGGTCGTCGAGATCACCGTCGGCATGCCGATCTGCTCTTTCAGCGCATTGATGCGCGTCACGCTGTCGCCCAGCGCCACGCCCTGCGGCAGATTGTAGGAGATGGTCACGGCTGGAAGCTGGCCGAGCTGGTTGACGGTCAGGGCGCCGGCCGTGCGATCGACGCGGGCGAAGGCGCCGAGCGGAACAAGACTGCCGCTCGCCGTCCTCATCTGGATGGCCAGCATCCGCTCGGGCGACCACTCGATCTTGGGATCGAGCTCGGTGATGACCTCATAGCTGTCGGCCGAACCGAAGATGGTCGAAACCTGGTCGGTGCCGAACCCGCCATAGAGGGCGGAGCGCAACGTGTCGGTATCGATACCGAGCTGGGCGGCCTTGTCGCGATCCACCACCAGCGTCGCCTGCAGCGCATTGTTCTGCAGGTCGCTGGTGACGTCGGTGAAGTTCGCATGGTCGGCCGCCATCGCGTCGTTCAGTTTCTGCGCCCAAATATCGGTGAGGCCGGTATCAAGGCCCTGAACCACGAGCTGGTAGGCGCTTGCGGACGACCGCGAGCCCAGCCTCAAATTCTGCACCGGCTGCATATAGGTCTCGATGCCAGCAACGCCGGCCAGTTGCTTGCGCAGATCCGAAAGCACCTTCTCGATATCGGGGCGCTGGTCCTTGCCCTTGAGCTGGACGAAGAGCTGCCCCTGGTTGAGCGCATTGTTGCCGCTGCCCGCCGACCACGCCACATGGTCGACATAGGGCGAATGCGAGAAGACGCTGGCGACCTGTCCTTGCAGCCTGGACATGGCGTCGAAAGAGATGTCCTGACGTGCGATGGTGGTCACCGATATCTGGCCGATGTCCTCCTGCGGGAAGAAACCCTTCGGCGAAGTCTGGATCAGCCACACCGACGCTGCCGCGGTGCCGACGAAGACGAGGAACACCAGGAAGGTGTGCCGCAGGCAGAAGCTCAAGACCCTGTCGTAGCCGCGCGTGACGAGGTCCTGCTTGTGACCGGGGCCATGCTTGTCGCGGTCGGCTTTGGTCACCGACAGCAGCCGCGAGCACAGCATCGGCGTCAGCGTCAGCGACACGAACATCGACGCCAGGATGGCGACCGTCACCACCACGGCGAACTCGTTGAAGATGCGCCCGATGACGCCGCCCATCAGCAGCACGGGGATGAAAACCGCCACCAGCGAGATCGAGATCGAGATGATGGTGAAGCCGATTTCGCGCGCGCCCTTCAGCGAGGCGTCGAAGGCCGACAGCCCGTCCTCCTCCATGTGGCGGAAGATGTTTTCAAGCATCACGATGGCGTCGTCTACGACGAGGCCGACCGCCAGCGTCAGGCCCATCAGCGAGATGTTGTCGATGGAAAAGCCGAACAGGAACATCGCGCCGAGCGTGGCGATCAGCGAGATCGGCACCGCCACGGCCGGGATGATTGTCGCCGTCACCCGGCGCAGGAACACGAAGATCACCATGATGACCAGGGCAATGGTGAGCAGCAGCGTGAACTGCACGTCGCTGACCGCCTGCCGGATCGAACTGGAGCGGTCGTTAAGCAGCTTGATGTCGGCGGCGGCCGGCATCTGGTCCTTGAAGGACGGCAGCATCGCCTTGACCTTGTCGACGACGTCGACAGTGTTGGCGTCGGGCTGGCGCTGCACGGCCATGATGATCGCGCGGGTGCCATCGTACCAACTCGCCGTCGTGGTCGTCTGCACCGAATCGACCACGCGGGTCACCTCGCCCAGCCGTACCGGGTGACCGTTTTTGGTGGCGATGATGATGTTGGAGAAACCGGCGGCGTCGGTCAGCTGCGTGTTGGCGGTGATGGTGAGCTGCTGCTTGTCGTTCTGGAGCACGCCGAGCGGCGTGTTGCTGTTGGCCGAGGCAACCGCCGCCTGCAGCTGATCGATCGAGATGCCGCGTGCGGCAAGCGCGGTCGGGTCGATCTGGATGCGCACCGCGTATTTCTGCTGGCCGAAGATCGAGACCTGCGCCACGCCGTCGATGGTCGACAGCGACGGCGAGATGACGTTTTCCGCGAACGCATCGAGGTCGGTCAGCGGAACCGTGTCGCTGACCAGCGACATCAAAAGGATCGGCGCGTCGGCCGGATTGACCTTGCGATAGCTCGGCGGCGCCGTCATCTGCGGCGGCAATGATTTCTGCGTGCGCGCGATCGCCGCCTGCACGTCGGCCGCCGCCGCGTCGATGTCGCGGTTGAGCACGAACTGGATGGCGATCGAGGTCTGGCCAAGCGAGTTGGTGGTCGAGATCGAATCGATGCCGGCGATGGTGGCGAACTGCTTGATCAGCGGCGTCGCCACCGATGTCGCCATGGTTTCCGGCGAGGCGCCGGGCAGCGAGGCCGAGACGTTGACCACCGGGAATTCGGCGCTGGGCAGTGCGGCCACCGGCAGGAACTTGTAGGCGAACAGCCCGCCCAGCACGAGGGCGAACGACATCAGAAGGGTGGCGACGGGCCGGCGTATGCAGAATTCGGAAATCATTGGGCGGCCTCGCCGGCGCTGGTCGCCTCGGCCACCTTGGGCGCGGCGGCACCCGCCGTGGTCTTGCCTTCATGCACCGCGGCGCCGTCCTTCAGCCGTGTCTGGCCCTCGGTGACAACCTTCTCACCGCTTTTCAGCCCCTGGCTGATGGCGCTGTTGTCGCCTTCGGTCAGCGCCACCTGCACCGGCCGCATCTCGACCGTGTTGTCCGGCTTGACCACATAGACGAACGGGCCCTTCTGGCTTGGCTGCACGGCGACGGTAGGAACCGATGTCATCTGCGGCATGATGCCGGCGTCGAGCACGACATTCACATACTGGCCGGGCCATAGCGAAAGGTCGGCATTGGGAATACTTGCCCGCGTCGCGATAGTGCCCGACGCGGTGTCGACGCTGGAGTCGACGAAATCGAGCGTGCCCTTGCCGATCGGCGTCGGGTCACCATCCTTGGTCAGTGTCACCGCGCCCTGCTGCGGATTGGCAAGCGCCTTGTGCAGCAGGGCGAGATTGCTTTCCGGCAGATTGAAGTTGACCTGCAGCGGGTCCATCTGGGTGATGGTCACCAGCGGGGTCGCCGTGCTGCTGTTGCCATTGCTGACGGTGACGAGATCGCCGACGGCGACGCTGACCGCACCCAGCCTGCCGGAAATCGGCGCCGTGATCGTGGCGAAGCCAAGCTGGACATTGTCGGCGTCGATTGTCGCCTTGTCGGCGTCAACGGTCGCAGCGGCAGCCTTCTGCGCGGCGACGGCCTGGTCGTAGGTCTGCTGCGTGCCGGCCTGCTTGGCAACCAGATCCTTGGCGCGCTGGAGATCGGAATTCGAACTGGCAAGCAGCGCCTGGTCCTTGGCGAGCGCCGCTTGATCCTTTGCCAACTGCGCCTTCAGCGCCCGGTCATCGAGCGAGAACAGAACGTCGCCGACCCTGACCATCTGCCCATCCTTGACGTCGATCGAGACGATCTGGCTGGACACCCGCGCGTTGATGTTGACGACGGCGGGAGACGAGACGAAGCCGATCGCATAACGCCGGATCGGGAAATCGGCTGTCGAGGCGACGGCCGAGAGGATGGAAGCCGAGCGGGCGGCACCGCCGCCACCTGCCGCCTTGTCGCCCGCTGCCGGCTTGCCGGTTGCCGATTTGTCCGCGGCAGCGACCTGCTTTGCGCCGATGAGCTGCTGAGCCTTGCTCAGCGCGTCCGGAGACACATAGAGCCAGGCCGCGCCCGCACAGGCGACGGCAAGCAACGAAAGAACGACTTTTCCACGCATGGTCAAAGGCCCTCCCCACCCGACACGTCGTGGTCCGATGGTTCTACTCTAGCGCAAATCACGGCCCGTTGCCGCGATTTCGCCGAATAGATAGGACGCGCCTTTGTCGGAAAAGGGCCAAAACACGGCATTACGAAGATTTAATGTGCACTGCACAATGGATGTGCAACACGGGCTGAATCCCCATCCGACGGCTTGCGAGCCATCGCCTTCCGGCCTGAGACGACCAGAATGTGCGCGTCTCGACCTATTTGAGCATCGGCCAAAGCGTCGCCGCCAGCAGCACGCCCATGGCGATGTTGAACCATTTCAGCCGTACCGGGTCCGACAGGAAACCGCGCAGCGCGGTGCCGAACCCAGCCCACACCGAGACGCTCGGCAAATTGACGATGGTGAAGGCCACAGCGATCAACACCACCGACAGGAACGGGTGCTCGGCATTGGCATAGACGGCCATGGCGGTGATCGCCATCACCCACGCCTTGGGATTGACCCACTGGAATGCAGCCGCCTCGATGAAGCGCATCGGCCGCGCCTTCGTCTCGCCCTTGCCGGTCAGCGTGCGCGACATGGCGATCTTCCAGGCGAGGTACAGAAGATAGGCGCCGCCGGCGATCTTGAGCGCGGTATGCAGCGCCGGAAACGCCGTCAACACAGCGCCAAGGCCAAGACCGACGGCAAGCAGCAGCACGAGGAAACCCATGCTGATGCCAAGCATGTGCGGAACGGTTCTGACGATGCCGAAATTCACGCCCGATGCCAGAAGCATGAGATTGTTCGGCCCCGGCGTGATCGAAGTCACCAAGGCGTAGACAAGCAGGGCAAGGAAAGCGTCAAGCGACATGGATATCCTCCCCGACAAGTCAGGATCGTTGTCTTTTCTAGGCAACCCGCAAAGGCCCACGGACGGCCCACAGCGGGGCCAGAAGCCTCACTGTGGAAGCTGGCTGGCGCGCCCGGCGCCAGCACCGAAGGCCTACATCGCCTGCGGGCCGCGGTTCAACGCCGCCACGCCGGTGCGGCAGATTTCGACCAGGCCGAGCGGCTTCATGATGGCGATGAACTGATCGATCTTGGAGCCCTTGCCGGTGATCTCGAAGATGAAATGCTCGGTGTTGGCGTCGATGACGCTGGCGCGGAACGCATCGGCCAGCCGCAGCGCCTCGACCCGGGCCTCGCCGATGCCGGCGACCTTGACCAGCGCCAGTTCGCGCTCCAGCGGCCGCTCCTGGCCGGATTCATGCGAGCGCACGGTCAGGTCGACGACGCGGTGCACCGGCACGATGCGCTCCAGCTGGTGCTTGATCTGCTCCAGCACATGCGGCGTGCCGCGCGTCACGATGGTGATGCGCGACAGGTGTTTTTCATGCTCGGTCTCGGAGACGGTCAGGCTCTCGATGTTGTAGCCGCGCCCGGAAAATAGGCCGATGACCCGGGCAAGCACGCCCGGCTCATTGTCGACCAGCACGGAAAGCGTGTGGTTTTCCGGCTTTTCCGTTTCCTTGGCGATAAAATAGGCCGAACCGGTCGGTTGTAGCTGTGCGTTCATGACATGAATCTCGATTTCAAGCTCTTGAGCTAATTCGTTGTTTGCGCAGGGCTTTCTCGCGACAGCCCTGCCTTGGTTCTGCCGGCTACACCAGTTCCCTGCCCTTGGCGTCGATGGCATTGGCCACCGCCTCGTCGGTCGCCTCGTCGGGCAACAGCATCTCGTTATGCGCCTTGCCCGACGGGATCATCGGGAAGCAGTTGGCGAGCGTCGCCACGCGGCAATCGAACAGCACCGGCTTCCTGACCGAGATCATCTCCTTGATCGCGTCGTCCAGCTCGTCCGGCTTTTCGCAGCGAATGCCGTGGCCGCCATAGGCCTCGGCCAGCTTGACGAAGTCCGGCATCGCCTCGGTATAGGAATGCGACAGCCGGTTGCCGTGCAGCAACTGCTGCCACTGCCGCACCATGCCCATATACTGGTTGTTGAGGATGAAGATCTTGATCGGCGCATTGTGCTGCACCGCCGCGCTCATCTCCTGCATCGTCATCTGCACCGAAGCGTCGCCGGCAATGTCGATGACCAAAGCGTCGGGATGCGCGATCTGCACGCCGAGTGCTGCCGGCAGGCCATAACCCATCGTGCCCAGCCCGCCCGACGTCATCCAGCGGTTCGGCTTCTCGAAACGATAGTGCTGCGCCGCCCACATCTGGTGCTGGCCGACCTCGGTGGTGATGTAGGTGTCCATGCCCTTGGTCAGTTCGTAGAGCCGCTCGATGGCGTATTGCGGCATGATCACGTCGTTGTTCATCTTGTAGGCGAGCGAGTCGCGCGCACGCCATTTGGCGATCTGCTCCCACCAGGGGTAGAGCGCCTTCTTGTCGGCCTTGGCGCTCGCCCGCCACAGCCGCACCATATCCTCCAGCACCCGGCCGACATCGCCGATGATCGGCACCTCGGTGTGGACGTTCTTGTTGATCGACGACGGATCGATGTCGATGTGGATCTTCTTCGAGTTCGGCGAGAAGGCGGTCAGCCGGCCGGTGATGCGGTCGTCGAAGCGCGCGCCGATGCAGATCATCACATCGCAATCATGCATGGCCATGTTGGCTTCATAGGTGCCGTGCATGCCGAGCATGCCCATCCAGTTCTTGCCCGATGCCGGATAGGCGCCGAGGCCCATCAGCGTCGAGGTGATCGGGAAACCGGTGAGATCGACCAGTTCGCGCAACAGATGGCTCGCTTCCGGGCCGGAGTTGATGACGCCGCCGCCGCTGTAGATGATCGGCTTCTTGGCGCCCGCCATCAACTCGACCGCCGCCTTGATCTTCTCCAGGTCGCCCTGGACCTTTGGCTGGTAGCTGGTGCGTGGCGCGATCTGCGGCGGGACATAGAATCCCTTGGCGAACTGCACATCCTTCGGGATGTCGACGACGACCGGACCGGGACGGCCGGTGGTCGCGACATGAAAGGCCTCGTGGATGGTGGCGGCGAGCTCGTTGACGTCCTTCACCAGCCAGTTGTGCTTGGTGCAGGGGCGCGTGATGCCGACCGTATCGCATTCCTGAAAAGCGTCCGAGCCGATCAGCGAGGTCGGCACCTGCCCGGTCAGGCAGACCAGCGGGATCGAATCCATCAACGCGTCCTGCAGCGGCGTCACCGCATTGGTGGCGCCCGGGCCGGAGGTCACCAGCATCACGCCGGCCTTACCGGTCGAGCGCGCATAGCCTTCCGCCGCATGGCCGGCGCCCTGCTCATGGCGCACCAGTATGTGCTCGACCTCGTCTTGCTGAAAAATCTCGTCATAGATCGGAAGGACAGCGCCGCCGGGATAGCCGAAGACATGCTTGACGCCATTGTCCTTCAGCGCCTGCACCACCATTTCGGCGCCCGTCATCTCGCGCCGCTCGTTCTGTCCGTTGCTCATCGGTCTGGTCCCGTACTGTCGCCATTGGGCGTTTGCTGGTCGTTTAGTCGTGTTTCAGGCAATAAAAAAGGCCCCCGAGGGAGCCTGTGTCTTGCGCATGGGGGGTTTTCGCCCGGCGGTTACACCGCCTTGCCCACGCGCTTTCCTACGAGAATGAGTGCTGTTTTCATGGTGGCGGACACTAAGGGCGGGCAAGGCGACCTGTCAACGGGAAAAATCGCGCCGGCGCGCACAGCGTGCCGGCGCGATTGAGGCGATCAGCCCGGCGCCTTGCAGCGGGAAACGCGCGGATCGCATCTGGACACCTTCGTCGCCTGCATCTTCGCTGGCGAATGGTGAGGTCCCACCTTTGCCGGGCCATGGTGCTGGGGCATGTGCATTGCCATCGCCTGCTGATGCGGCTTCTGTTGCCCGGCACCGCGTGCAGGACGCTGCCCCGAGACCGGCTTGGCCGACCCCGGTTTGGCCGACGATTTGACAACGATACGTCCATCGCCCGCGGTCCTGTCGGCATGCAGCTTGAGCGCATCGGCCTTCGCGCCGTTGCCGGCGACCATCCGCTTGCGCACAGTGTTGCCAGGCCTCACGACGGCTGGATTGCTGGCAGCCACCGCGCCCGGGGAAATGGCCTTGCCGCCGATCGCAGTCTTGGGGCCCGCCACGATTTGCCCGTTCCCCATTGCATTGCCGGCAAGCTTCTTGATTTCGGCGCCCCTGGAAGCATCGAGACGTGCACTGGCAAACACGCCTTTGGGCGGAGGAACCAGTCTTGCCGCCTTGATCGAGTCGATGACTGGCTTCGGGAGTTGCTGCAGCCGGGGTCCGGCATTGATTGCAACCACCTGGTTGCCAAGCCGCACGCGTGGCGCATTGTTGACCACGACCGTCTGGTTGATGAATGTCGTGTTGCGCACGATGACGACGTTCTCCTGAACCGGCCGCACCACCCTGACCAGATCCACCGCGCCGATCGCCGCCACCGGCACGAAACACCACCAGGCGTCGTCGAAGGCGGCACCGACGTCGGGCGGCGCCGGAGCCCAGCCGACATCATTGCCGCCCTGACGCCAGACCACCCAGGCTGGCGCCCATTGATCGCCGGCGATCCACACCCAGCCGAAATCGGGATCATACGCCCAGCGGCCATAGTGATAGACGACATCGCCGAATGGCTCGGTGGACTGCCAGTACCAGCCATCGTCGGTCCAGACCCACCTGCCTTCGGTGTAGGGCCGCCATTGGGTACGCACCGAGGGAACCCAGACATCGCCGAAGCGGCTGGAGGTTCGCCATCCGCCATAGTTCGAAAGCCTTTCGCGGACGGTGACGGAAATTTCCGCCGCATGCGCCTGTGTTCCGGGCAGCACCAGCGGGCCGGTCACCGTCGCACTCAAGGCCATGACCGCGGCCATTGCTGCAGCACGTCCACGCCGGCCGAGAGAGTGGCGTGAAGACGCTTGGAAAAAGGATATGATAATCATAACGGGCTCCAGAGTTCCGCATCCAGAAAATCCCGGGAACCGCCCTGCTGCCCGCCACCGCTTCCCGGCTTCTCACCGATCGGTTGTTATCGGCCCCGGTGACCGCATTGCGGCATTTGACCATCAACTTTGCGCGACCGGCGCGGCATTCACAAATGGGACGTTCGTTTCCGGCGCCCGGGCGATTGCGAAACCGCCGGGTGATCCCATTTTGCGAATAAACCATTGAAACCGCTGGAAACTATGGTGGGGCGTGACGAGGGCCGCCATCTCTGACGATACTTGATCGTCCGGCGGCAAGCCCGTCGGAGCCATCACCATGACGATCTGGATTTCACGGGAGGAAACCTGATGCTCGACAAGCCCTCTAGCAAGAAACTGTCTGACGTACTCGACCAGTTCGGCGCCGCGCTTGCTGCCAATGACATCGAGAAGGCGGTCGATTGCTTTCAAGAAGATTGCTACTGGCGCGACCTCGTTACCTTCACCTGGAACATCAAGACCATGGAAGGCCGCGACCAGGTCCGCGACATGCTGAAAAGCCAGTTGTCGAACACCAGGCCATCGCACTTCGCCATCGCCAAGGGCGAGGACGCGACCGAGAGCGGCGAACTGATCGAGGGCTGGATCAGCTTCGAGACGGAGGCGGCACGCGGCTTCGGCCATATCAGGCTGAAGAACGGCAAGATCTGGACGCTGCTGACCACCATGGCCGAACTGAAAGGCCACGAGGAGCCGGCAGGCTTCGCGCGGCCGATGGGCGCCAGGCACGGCTCGGGCAAGAACCGTCCGACATGGAAGGAAGAGCGCGAGAGGGAAGCCGCCGAGCTCGGCTTCAAGACGCAGCCCTATACGGTGATCATCGGTGGCGGCCAGGGCGGTATCGCGCTCGGCGCGCGGCTGCGGCAGCTTGGCGTGCCGACCATCATCATCGAGAAGAACGAGCGTGCCGGCGACAGCTGGCGCAAGCGCTACAAGTCGCTCTGCCTGCATGACCCGGTCTGGTACGACCATCTGCCCTATATCGATTTCCCCAAGAACTGGCCGGTCTTCTCGCCCAAGGACAAGATCGGCGACTGGCTGGAAATGTACACCAAGGTAATGGAGCTGAATTACTGGTCCTCGACCGAGGCCAAAAGCGCTTCCTATGACGACAAGACGAAGGAATGGACCGTTGTCGTCCACCGTGACGGCAAGGACATCACGCTGAAGCCGAAGCAGCTGGTGCTGGCGACCGGACAGTCCGGCAAAGCCAATCTGCCGAAATTCAAGGGCATGGAGACCTTCGAGGGCGATCAGCACCACTCGTCGAAGCATCCGGGTCCCGACGCCTATGCCGACAAAAAGGCCGTTGTCATCGGATCCAACAATTCCGCCCATGACATCGCTGCCGCACTTTGGGAAGCCGGCGCCGACGTGACCATGGTGCAGCGCTCGAGTACCCATATCTCCAGGTCCGACACGTTGATGGAAATCGGACTGGGTTCGCTCTATTCGGAGCAGGCGCTGCAGAATGGCATCACCACCGCCAAGGCCGATCTCATCTTCGCTTCGCTGCCCTACAAGATCCTGCACGAGTTCCAGATCCCGGCCTATGCCGAGATGAAGAAACGCGATGCGGCATTCTACAAGGGACTGGAAAAGGCCGGTTTCATGCTCGACTGGGGCGACGACGAGTCCGGCCTGTTCATGAAGTACCTCAGGCGCGGCTCTGGCTATTACATCGATGTTGGCGCATCGCAGTTGGTCATCGATGGTTCGATCAAGCTGAAGAGCGGCGTCGACGTCGAAGAGATCAAGCAGCACTCGGTCCTGCTCAGCGACGGGTCGGAACTGCCTGCGGACCTCATCGTCTACGCCACCGGCTACGGCTCGATGAACGGCTGGGCCGCCGATCTGATATCGCGCGAAACCGCCGACAAGTCGGCAAATGCTGGGGCCTCGGCTCGAACACCACCAAGGATCCCGGCCCCTGGGAAGGCGAGTTGCGCAACATGTGGAAGCCTACACAGCAGGAAGCGCTGTGGTTTCACGGCGGCAACCTGCACCAGTCACGCCACTATTCACAATTCCTGGCGCTGCAGCTGAAGGCCAGGCAGGCCGGCTTGGCGACGCCGGTCTACGGGCTGCAGCAGGTGCATCACAAGGGGTAGGCGAGCGCGATTCCGGCGAAGCCGGAAGAAAGGAGGCAGGGCTTGCACCCTGCCTCCTTCCTTTGAGGGAATTACGCCGGCTTACCCGCCGCGAACTGCGTCACCACCCGCTGCAACAGCGGCACGTAATCGCGAAACGTCCGCGTCTTCATGTTGGCAATCTTGCCGCTCTCGTCCCAGATGCGGACCCGGACCGCTTCCTCATGGAACGGGTTCTTGCGGAACTCGGCCACCTCCTCGGCATTCATCGGCCCGCCCTGCAGCGACAGCGTGTGCACCGAGGCCTGAGAAAGCCTGCCGAAATAGGTCGGGTCGGTGGCGCAGAGATAGCGCTTGGCGGCGACATGCAGCCTGACGCATTCGACGATGACAGGTGGAAAGAACGGCGCCAGCACTTCGCCGCCGGCTTCGTCATGATGCTTGTCCTCGACATCCTCGGGCGAATAGGTGCCGAACTCGCTGGTGTAGTGGCCAATGTCGTGCAGCAGCGCCGCCGCCACCAGCTCGTCCGGCGCGCCGTCCTTTTCGGCGAACCAGGCGCCCTGCAGCATGTGCTCCGACATGGTGACGGGTTCGCCGAGATAGGATTCCGCACCCCGGCGCTCGAAGATGTCGGCGATGAATTCGACGATATTGTCCGCGTTCAAATCCTGGCCGCTCATTCCGCCGCCTCCTTGAACCCGTGTTCTATCGACGCGAGCGTCGACAGCAGGCCATCCTTGTCGGCGTAACAGCCCTGCAGCCAGCGCTTGCCGGTTCCGGAAAACGCCTTGCGGGCGTGCATGACGCGCGTGTTGTCGACGATGAAAGCCTGCCCCGCTTCGAGCTTGAACGTCACTTCGAAGGATGGATCCTCGATCAGTTCGGCGAACCGGCGGTAGGCCGCGTAGTACGCTTCCATGTCGGCGAAGGGCACGTCGACCGTCGGCGCCAGCGAGCGGTTGTTGAAGCGGATGCAGATCAGCTCGCCATCGGGCCCGAGCTCGATCATCGGCCGCTTCGCCTGCAGCCGCACACCGGAAGAGCCGGCATATTCGAAGCGCGCCGGGCATGAGCTCAGCAGCCGGAAGCCTTCCGGGTTCTCAGCCTGCAGCGCAGCCGCGACGGCAAACCCGTCGACGACGCTGGATTCGCCGCCCTCAACCGTATTCTCGATGCAGGACAGGATCTGCAGCGTCGGCACGGGGTCGCGATAGGGATTGTCGGTATGCGCCTGGAGCCCGAGATTGGTGTAGGCGAGATTGCTCGGATTGACCTCGGCGCGCACTTCGAACCAGCGCCCGTAATTGGTCTCCCTGATATAGCCGAACAGATCGGACACCTTGCACAGCGCTCCGGATTCGGTCGGCAGATCGTCCATCACCGCGAAGCCATAGGCTTTCACCGCCGACAGCCATTGCCGCAAGACGGCTTGGTCGCCACTGGCAGCAGAATAACCGGCGCGCGGCACCGAATTCTGCATCGAGGCCTTGGTCCATCGCACGGTGGCCTCGTCCGTCCAGCCGGGCTGGCGGGCCGCGTCACGATCATAGGCATTGGCGCTCAGCCATGCCGCCGGGAAACTCACTGTTTTCTGCTCCGGCACGAAGCTGACTTCCAAGGCACCGCCCTTGACCGATGCCGCGCCGATCCTGATGTCGGCGGGAATGTCGAGGATGGTGATCAGCCGTTGGCCATTGCCGGCGCTGCGCGTCTTGTCGTCCAGCGCATTGTCGCGCAGCCACATGGCGTGAAAGCGGCTGCGCGACCCGTCCTTCCAGCCAAGTTCGATTGTTCTGCCTTCGTCGCCGATCAGCGCGTGGGTGAGCATGGAGATCCGTTCCTGTCCATTGCGTCCCCCGCAGCTGATCCGCAGGGTTTCGATTGCATGTTGATCGCGCGAGAGGCATAATTCAAATTATCCTTTTTTGGCCAATGACCACGATATACTAATGTCTCGAACCACACCCCTGCCGCCGCTCGACTGGCTGCGCAGTTTCGAGGCTGCGGCGCGGCTGTCGAATTTCACCGCGGCGGCAGCCGAGCTTGGCCTCACCCAGGCGGCCGTCAGCCAACACATCCGCTTTCTCGAGGAGCGGCTAAAGACACGTTTGTTTTCGCGGCTGGCGCGCGGCGTCGCCCTGTCGCCGGAGGGGGCAGCCTACCTCCCCCACATCCAGTCGGCCTTCGCCACCATCGGCAACAGCACCGCGGAACTGTTCGAGCCGCGCGCCGTCCAGACCGTGACCATCCGGGCGCCGATTTCCTTTGCCTTGCTGATGCTGGTTCCGGCGCTGCCCGATCTCGCGAAGGCACTGCCGCGCATCCAGCTCGACCTGGTGACGATCCATCGCCCTACCGATTACGACCTGCCGGGCTCGGTGCTCGATATCCGTTTCGGCAACGGATCCTTCCCCGGCCGCGAAGCCGACAGGCTGACCGCCGAGCGGCTTGTGCCGGTGGCGGCTCCGGGTCTGGTCGGCGACGCAGACTGGACCTCCTTGCCGCTGCTTCTGGTTGCCGGCGCGCGCGAGATGTGGGCGGAATGGTTCGCTGCCGCCAGGCTGGCCGGCCATCCCAGGCGATCGCACCGCTTCGACAGCTTCGTTGCCGCCATGGAAGCGGCCAAGGCCGGCGCCGGCGTGCTTTTGGGCTCGCGGCCGCTGGTCGATGCGGCGCTCGACAGCAAGACGCTGGTCAGGCTTTCCGACTTCGAACTCTCCAGCACATCGGGCCATTTTCTGACCAAGGCGTCGACAGCGCGCCTGACCGGCGCCGAGCAGGATTTCCGCCAGTGGTTGCTGTCGCGCCTCTCCGCGCCGGCTTGACCGGTTACGAGATTTGCCCGATTCGCTTCCAGTAGATCAGCGTGCCGGTCAGCCCGCCATGCGGCTTCAGGGCATAGTCCGGTATCTCACCGGCCAGCGTGAAGCCCAACCGCTCATAGAGGCCTGAGGCGCCCTCCTCGGTTGCCGTGTCCAGAACCAGCAGCGTGCGGCCCTTCTCCACCGCAAGCCTCTCGGCGGCCCGCATCAGGCGCGTTCCCACGCCCCTGCCCCGGTAGTCGGTGCGTGTCATCAGCTTGGCGATCTCGGCCCGGTGCGGCTGGTTGGGCGGACAGTCGAGCAGCAAGGTCACGGTGCCGACCAGGTTTTTGCCGTCCCAGGCGCCAAGCACCGCTCTTTCGCCCCTTGCCGCCGCGGCCAGCGATTTCTCCCAGAAACCCCTCGCCGCCTGCGGCGCCAACGGATGCATGAAGCTGACCGAACCGCCTGCCGCCACCGTTGCGACCAGCAATTCGGCCAGCCCGTCCTGCGTCTCGGCAGCCGGGGTCAGGGTTGCGATCTCGATCGAGTTCATGTGCGGGATATCCTGTGATTGCGATAGAAGCGGGCGCATTGCCGTCACTCCAGATGGCGCGCGCGGCGACGCTTTCGCGCCGCCTTGATGGCGCTGATGCGGTCGGCATCTTCGTGCCCGAGGTGCCGCCCGCGCTCGAGAATCTCGAGCGTGTACTCCTCGTAGGTCAGGCCAAGCCGCTCGGCTCTGTCCATGCGCAACAGCATGACCTCGTGGCTCGGCGCCTTCCACGCCTTGGCGTGCGCTGCCTGCCAGGCCAGGAAGATATAGGGATCGCCCGTGCCCCATGGCGGGCCCTTGTACTCATCGAGAGGCGGCCCCCCATTGTGGGAGCGCTTTGGTCTCTTTGCCATTGTGTCAGCCTCTGACCAGGGCGACCAGATAGTCGGCGCCGGGCTCCAGGGCATGGAAGGTGCAGTCCGACGGCGCCCCAAGCGCCAGGCAGTCGCCGGGCTCGAGCTTGTGCGCCATATCGCCTTCGATGAATTCGAGCCGCCCGGAAATCAGCCATATCTGCTGCTTGATGAAGGCGTATGAAGCAGCCGGAAAACTGACCCTGGCGCCCGCCGGCAGATGCACCTTGATCAGTTCCAGCGGCATATCGCCAGCCGGCGAAAGATGCCGCCTGACATAGCCGGTATCGGGATCGCGCCATACCGGCTGGTCGGCCTCGCGCAGCAGCCCGCCGCCCTGCAGCTCGGCGCGCGCGATCAAGGTCGACAGCGTCATGCCGAAGGCCGACGCGATGCGCACCAGAAGCGCCGCCGTCGGGCTGGTCTTGCCTCGTTCGATCGTGCTGAGCATCGCCTTCGAGACGCCGGAACGCTCCGCCAGTTCAGCCAGGGACCAGTCACGCATGACCCTTTCGGCGTGTATCCTGCGGCCTATCGTCGAGGAAATTTCGTTCGCTATATCATCCATATGTCTATTATAGCGAAATATTGACGCCGGAGAAGAGCCGCCTTGCGACAATTTTCACAGGCCCCTTAATGCTCTCTACACCATCCGACCTCATCGGGCCTTAACCCCATTCGGGTAGGATCGACTCTCCAGGGAAATGGGGATTGGCCTGTCCATGTATGTCGAACGCGAAGCCTCCGTGGGGGAACCGACCTCGCAGGAGCGCCGCCAGACCGAGCAGAACGACAAGCGCATCCTCGGCAATGTCGTGCAATGCGACGGCGCTCGCGCCACCATCAGCGCCTATGCGGACGATGCCGACGGCGCGGTGACCGGCCTGTGGACAGTCGGGAAGATGATTTCCATCAATCTCGGATCGACGCGAACCGTCGGCCTTGTCTACGCGATCGGCAAGTCGGACCGCGCCTGGAGCAATGAGGGCCAGAACGCCATCGAGGTCAGCATCGAACTGATCGGCGAAGTCCGTGACGGTGCGGAGCCCGGCGCCAGACCGGTCTTCGACCGCGGCATCACCACCTATCCGCATATCGGCGCCGTTGCGCATCGCATCCGCACCCGCGACCTGCAGGCGGTCTATGACCTTGCCGGGCGTCATTCGATCACGATCGGCACGCTCGCGCAGGACGAGACGATCGCCGCCAACATCGCTATCGACGATACGCTGGCGCGTCACTTCGCCATTGTCGGCACGACCGGCGTCGGCAAATCCACCGCCGTTTCGCTGCTGCTGCGCAAGTCGATCGCGGCACGGCCGGATCTGCGCATCCTGATCCTCGACCCGCACAACGAGTTCGCGGCATCGCTGCCCGAATACTGCGTCAGGGTCGATTCCAAAACCTTGGATCTTCCGTTCTGGATGTTCACGCTGGAGGAATTCGCCGAGGTGCTGTTCCGGGGCCGCGAGACCGAGCCGGAAGAAATCGATGCCTTGCGCGACCTGATCCCGGCCGCCAAGAATCTCTACCGCAACCCGAATTCGGGCTCCTATATCAGGCGCGGCAGCGATGCGCTGACCGCCGATACGCCAGTGCCTTACCGCATCGCCGACCTGCTCAAGCAGATCGATGAGCGCATGGGCATGCTCGAAAGCAAGACCGATCGCCCGACGCTCAAATCGCTGAAGACGCGCATCGAATCGGCGGCGGCCGATCCACGTTATCGCTTCATGTTCAACTCGCGCCTGATCGAGGACACCATCCACGAGACGATCGGCAACATCTTCCGCGTGCCGCATCATGGCCGCCCCGTGACCTGCTTCGAGATGGCCGGCATGCCGTCCGAAGTGGTCAATTCCGTCTGTTCGGTGCTGGCGCGCCTGGCCTTCGATCTCGCTCTGTGGAGCGAAGGCAAGCTGCAGCTTCTGTTTTTGTGCGAAGAGGCGCACCGCTATATGCCGGCCGACCCGCGTCTCGGATTCGCGCCGACCAGGCATGCGCTGTCGCGCATTGCCAAGGAAGGCCGCAAATATGGCTGCTATCTCGGCGTCGTCACCCAGCGCCCCGGCGAACTCGACCCGACCATCCTGTCGCAATGCTCGACCTTCTTCGCCATGCGGCTTGCCAATGAGCAGGACCAGGCGATCATCCGCTCGGCGATTGCCGACTCTTCCGCCTCGACGCTTGCCTTTCTGTCCTCGATGGGCCAGCGCGAAGCCATCGCCTTCGGCGAAGGCGTGGCGACGACCATGCGGCTGAAGTTCGAAAAACTGCCGAGCCACCTGCTTCCCGGCACCGCCAAACGCGAAGAGGCCACGTCGAAGCCGGGCGACGATGTCGATCTGGTGGCGATCGTGGAACGATTGCGCAACGTGCCGAAATCGACGCAGCAGGCGATGGCCTTCGCCGAGGTCGTGGATTCAGGCCGCCAGGCCGGCGACCCCGACTACCGCAAGCCACCCGCCGCACGCCCGCCATCGGACGACGATTTCGACATGCGCTACGGCCTCAAGCCCGCAACCTTCGGCCTGCGCCCGCAAAACGATTGAGCTTGCGACCCGGCTGTTCTGCCGGCCGATTGAGAAGCCGCGCTAAGCTCGCGCCCTGCCTGGACCGCTTGGGTAAATCCCGTCAGGGAATTCGTCAGGCTGAGTCGGGTGGTGCTGTTTTCGAGAACCGAAGCGGAGCGGACATTTGAGTCCGTGAGGATCGGAAGCACAGAAAACGGCGCCAGACGGCCAGCCTCACGAATTCAGGGACGGGATTTTAGGCGCAGACGCGGTTGCGGCCTTGCCTCTTCGCCTCGTAAAGCTGGCGGTCGGCGCGGCGATAGAACTCTTCCGCTGTTTCCTTGCGGTCCCAGACGGCTAGCCCGACGCTGGTGGTGATCTTGAGGCGGACATTGCCCGACAGCACCGACATGTTGGCGATCGCCTTGCGGATGCGCTCGGCAAACTTGCCCAGAAGCTCGGCGTCCATGTTGGGCGTGACCACGGCGAACTCCTCGCCGCCCAATCGCGCCACCACATCGTGGTAGCGCGTCATATCCTTCAGACAGCTCGCGACCGCCTTGAGCACCTCGTCGCCGACGTCATGGCCATGGGTGTCGTTGACCTGCTTGAAATGGTCGAGATCGAGGATCATCAGCCCGACGGGCTTTTCGATGCGCCGGAACTCCTCGAGATACTCCTTCAGCGCATCATCGAAATAGCGCCGGTTCTGCATGCCGGTCAGGCCGTCGGTCAGCGCCGCATGCTCGAGTGTTTCCGACCGCGCGCTGAGCGAGACCGTCATGGCGCGCAGCTTGCCCTCCTCCGTCGCCTGTTTTCGAATCAGCGGATAGATGAAGAAAATGCCGAAGAACAGCGCGGTGGCCAGGAGCACGCCGGTCGCGAACAAGAGCTTGTTGAGATAGATGACCTTGTCCAGACCCGAAGCCGTATGCAACTCGTCGGCGAAGGACTGCAGAAGTCCATAAGCATGCAGCGTCACCAGGCCGGCGGCCAGGATCACGAATATAAAGACGAAAAATGCTGATTCCGCCTTGTGAAAACGCATCTGCTCCCCGTTGGAAAAGTGCCCATCGACCTTATGGCATGGGCGGACTTACGGAGGGTTAATTTGGACAACCACAACGGGAACCTTTCCTTGCAGGTAAACTTTTCAGGTTGCATCGGAAGCAAGCGCTGAGATCGTGGTTTCCGGATCATCACCGGGGTGCAACCTCAGCCATTCCGGCCCCAATTGATGCCTGAACCAGGTGGTTTGCCGCTTGGAATATTGCCTGGTCGCGATCTTGGCGCGTTCGATTGCCTCGGGAAAGCCAATCCCTCCGGCCATCGCCGCCTGCAGTTCGCGAACGCCGATCGCTTTCATCGCCGGCAATTCGGGATCGAGGCCAAGTGCCGCAAGCCGCTTGACCTCGTCCAGCGCGCCCTTGTCCAGCATTTGGTCGAAGCGTTTGTCGATGCGTCCGACCAACGCCGCCCGATCCGGCTCGATCACCAGGAAATGCGCGCTTTGCCTGTCGATGAGCGGCTGGCCGCGCTCTGCCTGCCATTCCAGGATCGAACGGCCAGACGCATCGAGAACCTCCAATGCCCGCACGATGCGCTGGCTGTCGGTTGGCTTGAGCATCATGGCGGCCGCCGAATCCTCGCGCAGCAGCAGGCTGTGCAGCTTGACGGCGCCCTGCTCCTTCAATTCGTAGCGCCAACGGTCGCGGACCCGTTGCGGAATGTCGGGCATTTCCGAAATGCCCTCGGCTAATGCGCGAAAATAGAGCCCGGTGCCGCCGACAAAAATCGCTGTCCGTTCGGAGAATGTGCCGTCGTCGATCAGTTTCATCACGTCGCGCAGCCAGGCGCCGGTGGAATAGGGTGTCGCCGGATGGACATGGCCGTAGAGGAAATGCGGTGCGCGGGCGAGGTCGGCCGCCTCCGGCCGGGCGGTCAGCACGTCGAGCACCGAATAGCCCTGCATGGAATCCGTATTGACGATCACGCCACCCCTGCGCTCGGCCAGATCGAGCGCAAGCGCCGACTTGCCGCTGGCGGTCGGCCCGGCTATCAGGATCGCGTTCTTCACGCGGCCCTTGCCCGCCTGCCCGCCGGAATGTTCCATGCCGCTCATCGCCACGCTTGTTTCCCGTCCCACTGAGCGCGCTTTGTCGCTGTCGCTTGCGAATATGGCCTCACGGTCGGTCGGCGCAAGCGCTGTTGTCTGGCTGGCTGAAGGTATCGCCTGCGATCTCGTCCTGCCTGAGGCAGCCGACGCCGCCGCTGCGAGTGCCGTCTTGCGCACGGCACTCGCCAGCGAGTCGGTCGACGTGATCGTCCAAGAAGCAGAAACCCGCCGCAAGAAAATCCTGATCGCCGACATGGATTCGACCATGATCGACCAGGAATGCATCGACGAGCTGGCCGACGAGATCGGCGTAAAGGATCATGTTGCCACGATTACCGCGCGATCCATGAATGGCGAGATCGCCTTCGAACCGGCTTTGCGCGAGCGGGTGGCGTTGCTGAAGGGCCTCGACGCCACCGTGGTCGATCGCATCGTCGCCAATCGCCTGACGCTGGCCTCGGGCGGCCGTGTTCTGGTCCGGACCATGCGCGCCAACGGTGCCTGGACGGCACTCGTGTCTGGCGGGTTCGAGGTGTTCACGACGCGCATCGCCGCAATGCTCGGCTTCCAGGAGAACCGCGCCAATCGCCTGCTCGAACAGGACGGCCGCTTCACCGGCCTGGTCGGCGAACCGATCCTCGGCCGCGCCGCCAAGGCCGACGCGCTGATCGAAATTTCAGCGCGCCTCGGCCTGACGCCCGCCGACGCCATTGCCGTCGGTGACGGCGCCAATGATCTCGACATGATCCGCCTTGCCGGTACCGGTGTCGCGCTTCACGCCAAGCCGACGGTGGCGGCACAGGCCAAGGTCCGCATCGATCATGGCGACCTGACCGCGCTGCTCTATATGCAGGGCTACAGGCAGGAGGACTTTGTGCAATGAAACCAATGCGTACCGAGCGCCTGATCCTGCGCAACTGGGAGGATCGCGACCGCGACCTGTTCCACCGCATCAACTCCGACGACCGGGTGATGGAGTTCTTTCCATTCCGCCGCGACCGCGCCCAGGCGGATGCCAAGATGGACGAGCTCCGGGCCTGGACCACGAAGGACGGATACGGTTTTGCTGCCGCCGAGATCACCGCCACCGGTGAATGCATCGGCTTCATCGGTCTCCTCGACACCGATCATGTGCCATCCCTGCCAGCCGGCACCATCGAGATCGGCTGGCGGCTGGCACCTGAGTTCTGGGGCAAAGGCTATGTCACCGAGGCAGCCGAAGCGTGGCTGGCCTACGGCTTCGAGACACTTGGCCTCGATGAAATCGTGTCATTCGCCGTCGCGGCCAACCGCCGCTCCACCGCCGTCATGCAACGCCTCGGCATGAGCGCGGATCCGTCCGGCGATTTCGACCACCCCAGCATTCCCGACAGCCATCCGCATCTCAAACGGCATGTCCTCTACAGACTGTCGCGCCAGGACTGGCAGGCAAGAAAAAGGGCAGCTCGCTAGCCGCCCTTTTTTCAGTGTTGTCGTGTTGTCGATCTTCCGGACCTCAGTCCATCCTGATCGTCACGAACCTGAGCTCGCCGGTCTTCGAGGCCAGCATCAGCAACGCATTCTTGCGCCCCTGTTCCTTCAAGGCGCCGATGCGGTCCATGACGTCCTTGGGGGTAGCAACCGATTCCTGTGCGATCTCGGTGATCACCTCGCCGGGCTGGATGCCGCGTTCGGCGGCGGCCGAGTCCTTGGTGACGTCGGTGATGACGACGCCCGAAACATCGGCCGCAATGCTGAACTTCTTGCGTGTCTCGTCGTTCAGTTCGCCGACCGTCATGCCGAGCACCGAGGCAGTGGAAACGGCCGGAGCCTTGTCGCCCTTGTCCTGGTCGGTGTTGCCCTCCTCGGCGTTGGCGGCCTTCTCGCCATCCTCGAGCCGGCCGAGGGTCACTTTCACCGTCTGTTCAACACCCTTGCGCACGATCAGCACGTCGACCGCCTTGCCGACAGGGCTTTCGGCGACGACACGTGGCAGGTCGCGCATCTCATGGATATCCTTGCCGTCGAACTTGATGATGACGTCGCCGGCCTGGATCGTGCCATTGTCGACCGGGCCGCCCTTGATCACGCCGGCAACCAGCGCACCCTTTGCGGTCGCCATGCCGAGGCTTTCGGCGATGTCGTCGGTCACCGGCTGGATGCGCACGCCGAGCCAGCCGCGCCGCGTCTCGCCGAACTGGCGCAACTGGTCGACGACACCGGACGCGAGCTGCGACGGGATGGAGAAGCCGATGCCGATCGAGCCGCCGGATGGCGAGATGATCGCCGTGTTGATGCCGATGACTTCCCCCGCGCTGTTGAACAGCGGTCCGCCGGAATTGCCGCGGTTGATCGCGGCATCGGTCTGGATGAAGTCGTCATAGGGGCCGGAATTGATGTCGCGGTTGCGGGCCGAGACGATGCCGACCGTCACCGTGCCGCCGAGGCCGAACGGATTGCCGATCGCCATCACCCAGTCGCCGACGCGCATCTTGGTGGAATCGCCGAACTTCACCGCCGTCAGCTTGTGGCCTTTCGGATCGACCTTGAGCACGGCGACATCGGTCTTGGTGTCGGTGCCGACCAGCGTCGCCTTCAAGGTGACGCCATCGGAGAAATTGACCTCGATGTCGTCGGCATCGGCAATGACATGGTTGTTGGTGACGACGATGCCTTGCTCGGCATCGATGACGAAGCCGGAGCCCAGCGACTGCACCTTCTGCGAGCCGTTGTCCTTGTCACCGCCACGGTTCTTGAAGAAATCGTCGAAGAAATCCTGGAAGGGCGAACCCTCGGGCAATTGCGGCATCGGCACCGCGCCCGGGCCTTCGGTACCCTTGACCGTCTGCGAGGTCGATATGTTGACCACCGCGCCGAGCAGGCCTTGCGCCAGATCGGCGACCGAAGCGGGCCCATCGGCGGCAAATGTCGGCGCCGTGAAGGACGGGACAGCGACGGCGCTGACAAGAAGGGCCGCCGCGCCGGCGATGAATGTCCGCCGCGCCGCGCGCAAAATTGTATTGGATGTCATCGAGAAGCCTCCCGGTATTCTTGAAAAGAAAAGCGCTTCGACGAAAACGCCGCGTCACGCCATGTTGGCAAAAAATACGGCACGTTTGCGGCTATGACTATCGGCAGAGGATAAATCATCGCCGCCCTCATGCGCCTCGTACCAGCCAGACGATGCCGACGCCGATCGCGATCGCCGCCAGCCCGGCAATCCGCAGCGCGTTCTCGGGCAGCGACAGCACTTCGGTGGCAAGCTTCCTGGCCAGGCCGGGAAAGCCGCCATAGACCAGACCCTCTATGACGAGGACGAGGCCCATGGCGGCAAGAAAATCCTGCACCGGCCGCTACTGGCCGGTGCTGGGCTGTGCCGCCGGCGCGGCGGGTGCCGTCGCCGGAGCGTTTGGCGCAGGCGAAGCCGGCTTTGCCGGTCCCTCGCTGCCGTCGGGATTGCGGAAGAAGCGGAAGAACTCCGAGTTCGGCGACAGCACCATCGTCGTTCCGGTGTTGTCCAGCGCCGTGCCATAGGCATTCATCGACCGGTAGAAGTCGAAGAAAGCCGGATCGCGCTGATAGGCTCCCGCGAAGGTGGCGCTGCGCTGGGCCTCGCCCTCGCCGCGCAGGATTTCCGACTCTTTTTGGGCTTCGGCGACGATCTCGACCACTTCGCGATCGGCGCGGGCGGTGATGCGCTGTGCCGCCTCATTGCCGCGCGCCCTCAGCCGGGCAGCTTCCGCCAGGCGTTCCGCCTTCATGCGGTCGAAGGTCTGCTGCGAGACTTCGGCCGTGAGATCGGTGCGGCGAATGCGGACATCCTCGATCTGCAGGCCGAGCGATGTGGCATCGGGCCTGAGCTGGTCGCGGACTTCGCGCATCATCACGCCGCGCTCTTCGGAGAGTGCTGCCTCGAAATCACGCAGACCATAGACACGGCGCAAGGCAGCGTCGAGACGCGTCCTGAGCCGGGCCTCGGCCAATTCGATCTGACCGGACACCGCGGCGCGGAAGACCCGCGGATCCGAGATGCGATAGGCGATGAAGGCATCGACCTCATAGAACTTGCCGCCCGAGACCTGGACGCGAATGTTGTCGAGATCGAAGCGCAGCACCCGGTTCTCGATCAGCTGCACGGTGTCGGCGTCGAAGAACGAGAACGGCGCCTTGAAGTAGATGCCGGGTTCGCTCTTGACGTCGACGATCTCACCGAACCTGAGCACCAGCGCCTGCTGGCGCGCATTGACCACGAAGACCGACGAATAGAGCAGGAACAGGATAACCGCTGCTGCGACGACGATGATGGGAAGACGGTTGGCCATCACTGGTTACCTCCCGTAACGGGGGCGGCCGGTGCCGGCGCTTTCGGCTGCAATGCCGGCAGCGGCAGATAGGGAACGACCCCTTGCCCGTTGCCCTGCTCGACGATGACCTTGCTCGAATCCTTCAGAACCTTCTCCATGGTTTCCAGGTAGAGGCGCTTGCGCGTTACATCGGGCGCCTTGGCATATTCGTCATAGACCGAGATGAAGCGCTGCGCCTCACCCTCGGCTTCCTGCACGACCCGGTTCTTGTAGGCGGCCGCGTCTTCGCGGATCTGTGCGGCCTCGCCGCGCGCCTGCCCGAGCTTCTGATTGGAGTACTGGTTGGCCTGCTCGACGAACTTGTCCTCGTCCTGCTCGGCGCGCTGCACCTCGTCGAACGCATCGGCCACTTCGCGTGGCGGTGCCGCATCCTCGATCGAGACGGCGTTGACGTTGAGACCGGCCTTGTAGCCGTCCAGCGTCGTCTGGATGATCTCACGCACCGAGGCGGCAATGCCCTGGCGGTCGTCGCGGAAGATGTCCTGCGCCGGCCGGCGGCCGACGGCTTCACGCATGGCGCTTTCGGCAACCTGCCGCAGCATGCCGTCGGGATCGGACACATCGAACAGATACGCGCGCGGGTCGGAGACCTGATAGGCCACGGAGAACTGGACGTTGACGATGTTCTGGTCGCCGGTAAGCATCAGCCCGGACGTATTGCCACTTGTCGCGCCGCCACCGCCGATATCGACGAGCTGCTCGGAAATCTTGGCCGTCTCGACGGTTTCGAGCGGCCACCAATGGAAATGCAGGCCAGGCTGCGACAGTTCGGTCTTCGGCTTGCCGAAGCGCAGTTCGACCGCGACCTCATCGGGCTGCACGGTGTAAACCGCCTTGAACGCCCACAGCACCACAAGTGCAGCCGCGATCAGCGCGAAGATAGCCGGGCTCGCGCCGCCGCCGCCCGGAAGAGCGCGCCGCAGCCGGTCCTGGCCGCGGCGGATGATGTCTTCTAGATCGGGAGGCGAGCCCTGCGGCCCGCTCGGTCCTTTTGGACCCTGCCCCCAGGGTCCCTGATTGTTGCCGCCGCCACCCCATGGGCCGCCGCCACCGCCGCTTTTGTCGTTCCAGGGCATGAATGTCCTTTCGCTTGGAATTCCCTCAAGCGCCGGCATTACGGCGCAAAATCCAGTATTGTTCTTCTATAGGCACGCCACGGGGCGCTTTCAACGCGATGCGCTTCCGACTTCGTCCGATTTGGTCCAGTCGCGACCCTTTGTCTTCCTTCAATGGCTCTTTTTTCGTTCAATGTCTCTCGCGACGCCGCTCGTAAACCGAATAGCGCGTCGGGTGGCTGTCCTTTTCCCCGGCTGGGACGTCCTGCGAGCTGACAATGCGCCAGGAATCGGGATCGATCGGCGGGAAATGCGCGTCGCCGTCGACCGCTGCCAGCACATGGGTGACGTGCAGCCGGTCGGCCAGCAGCATGGCCTGGGCATAGATTTCGCCGCCGCCGATGACGCACACCTCGTCGACATCGGCCATGCCGCGCCCGCGCACCGTCGCCAGCTGGATCGCGGCTTCGAGCGAATGTGCCACCTCGACGCCCTCGGCGCGCCAGGTCTCGTCGCGGGTCACGACGATGTTCAACCTGCCCGGCAGCGGCCGACCGATGCCCTCATAGGTCTTGCGGCCCATGATGATTGGCTTGCCCATCGTATCGGCCTTGAAGCGCTTGAGATCGGTGGAGAGCCGCCACGGGAGCCCGCCGTCACGCCCGATCACGCCGTTCTCGGCGATGGCAACGTAGATTGCGACATGCATCAATTTTCGCCCGTCGGCTCGAGGATCAGGATGTCGATGTCGCGCTCGGGGTAGAAATCATCCGCCGTCATCTCGAATGTCGTCGGTCCGGTCTTTTTGACATTGTCGCCGCAGAACGAGACCAGGGCTTTCGGATTGCCCTTGTCGATCGTCAGCTTGAACTTGCCGATCGTGCCCGTAGCCCAGTTGCCGCCGGTGGTCAGGATATAGGCGATGCGGCTCTCGAAATATTTGGGGTAGCCGTCAGGGTCGTCCTTGGCCGCCTTGCGCACCGCATTTTCGAATGTGCCGTCCATGCAATACCGGGTCTTGTAGGCCGCATACTGACCCTGGAATTTGCCGTCGTAGAAGAAGCTGACCGAAGACGTGCCGCCGACGCTCGGCCTGTAGTGGTGGGAAACATGGACGTCCTTGTTGGCCGGAAAGGTCGAGCGCCACCAGTAGGTCGAACGCAATTGCCAGAACGGGGTGTAGACCTTGCTCGTCTCGGTGCCGTCGCTGCCGGTGTCCTCGATGATGATGCCGCGGTTGACCCAGTCATCGACAACCGCTTGCGGCAGCTTCGCCAGCCCCGCCTTCGCCGCATCGCCGAAAGGATAGAACGGCACGTTTTGCGCCTTCAGCTCAGCGCTGATGTCGATGCCGAGCGCCAACACCTTCTGCTCGAGCTGCGGCTTTGCGGCGACACCGTCGATCGTCACCTCGAAACCGAGGAAATTATCGCTCTGATTTTCAGGAATCGCCGGGATTTCTTCGGGATTGCCCGATATGTCGGGCATCGGGAAGGCGACGATGGCCTGGACATCCTGATCGGTGTTGTTGTGGAAGACATAGTCGACCGTGACCTTTTCCGGCGAGATGAAAAGGTCCTCGCTTTGCATCGCCACGGCATCGCTGCGCGACAGGATCAGGCCGCCGGTGCCAAGTTCGGCAACCGAATCATTGGCGAAAGCGGGTGCGGACGACAAGGCCAGCACGGCGGTCAGAACATATCGCAACATGGAAGCCCCCTCGGCTGGAATGCTTGCAGGACCCTAGCCGTTTCAATGTGGCGTTCAAAGCCCTTCCGTATCCGCGGACGCACCAAAGGGAGCTGGACTGCGGTCTGGACACGCGCCTGCGCGGTCTGGACACGCGCCTGCGCGGTCTGGACACGCGCCTGTGCGGTCTGGACTAACGGGTTCCGATCGGGCAGGAGTTCGCCCATGCGCAAGCTTCTCGTCATCGGCATCGGCGCCGGCAATCCCGACCACATGACCGTTCAGGCCATATCAGGCCTGAACCAGGCGGATGTGCTGTTCATTCCCGACAAGGGCGCGAAAAAAAATGAATTGGCCGAACTGCGCCGTCAGATCTGCGACCGCTTCGTCACCAATCCGAAGTCGCGGCGCGTCGAATTCGACGTGCCGGTGCGAGACCTCCCGGTAGAAGATGGTCCGGCGCCCTCCTACCGCTCGACCGTCGATGACTGGCATGAAGCCATCGCCGCCATTTACGAAGGCCTGATCCGCGACGAGATTGCAGGCGACGGCTGCGGCGCCTTCCTGATCTGGGGCGACCCTTCGCTCTATGACAGCGCGTTGCGCATCCTTGAGCGCGTGCGCCTGCGAGGCGATGTGGCGTTCGAGCTTGAGGTCATCCCCGGCATCACCGCCGTCCAGGCACTTGCCGCCAGCCACAAGATGGCGCTGAACCGCATCGGCGATTCCGTCCTCATTACCACCGGCCGCCGCCTGACCGAAGAAGGCATGCCGGACAATGCCGGCAGCGCGGTCGTCCTGCTGGACGGCAAATGCGCCTTCAACACGCTGGCCGACAAGGATGTCGTCATCCATTGGGGCGCCTATCTCGGAACGGAAGACGAGATCACTCTCTCCGGCAGAATCGGTGACATCGGCGCAACGATCGAAAAAGTTCGAGAGGAAGCCCGTCGGCGGAAGGGCTGGATCATGGACAGCTATTTGCTGCGCAAGCCCGAATAGGAAGGCAATAGGGGAGTAAGGCAATAGGGCAGTAGGTGAATGACGTTTTGTGTTGGAAGACAGCACGCGAATGCCGCCCTACTGCCCTACTGCCCTACTGCCCTACTGCCCTACTGCCCTACTCCCTCACCCAGCCTCAATCTCCGCCTGCAACGCCTCCATATGCGTCGCTGCCGCGGCCGCCGCCGCGCGCTCGATGGCGCGGAAGCGGCTGACCACTGCCAGGCCGACCGCCGTCAACTGTGCGCCGCCGCCCTTGCGGCCGCCGGTCTGTGCCGCCACCAGCGGCTTGCCGAATACCCGGTTCATGTCCTCGACCAGGTCCCAGGCGTGCTTATAGGACATCTCCATGCCGCGCGCGGCGGCCGAGATGGAGCCGAAGGCGGCGATCTGTTCCAGGAGTTCGATCTTGCCCGGCCCGACGCGCCCGTCGGGATCGAGATTTATCCGCAAGCTCAGCGACGGCATCTTTGCTCTCCGCGGTCACATCCCAACATCATACTAGAAGCTCCCTGGCGAAACCGCTATTCCAAAAAGACATAGCGGGATCATCCATCCGTCTCGGCGGGCAGGCCGGCGCCGGTGTTCGCCCGATCGAAGCTCACCGTCTTGATCACCGCGAAAACCTTGCCGCCAAGATGAAGCTTCAGCGCCTGCCGCGACTGTTCGGTGATGCGGGCAAGCACGGTTGCGCCATTGCAGTCGATACCGACCTCGACCGCCGGTCCCTCGCCGGGGCTCATCGCGGTAATGGTTCCCGGCAGGATGTTGAGCGCGCTGAGACCCCTCGGCTTTTCGGTGGCGATCATCACATCGCGGGCGCGGATACGGATGCGCACCGGCGTACCTGTCTTCATCGCCAGCTGTGGCACCCGGAGCTCGCCCGCAGCCGAGCCGAGCACGGTCATGCCGAAACTCTCGTCGTGATGCAGCACCCTTGTGTCCAGCACGGCGCCGCCTTCGCCGCGCTCCTCCGCCGGCAACAGGTCGAGCCTTTGCATCACCGCCCCGGTCGGCCCGCTGGCAATGACATTGCCCTGCGCCAGCATCACCACGTCGCTGGCCAGCCTCGCCACTTCGGCGACCGAATGACTGACATAGACGATCGGGATTTTCGTCTCGTCGCGCAGCCTTTCGACATAGGGCAGGATTTCGGCCTTGCGTGCTTCGTCGAGCGAGGCCAGCGGTTCGTCCATGAGCAGCAGTCTGGGGCTGGCAAGCAATGCCCGGCCGATCGCCACGCGCTGTTTCTCGCCGCCCGAGAGCTTTGCCGGCCGCCTGTTCATGAGCGGCCCGATGCCGAGCAGGTCGACGACGGCATCGATATCGGCGTAGCGCTCCGCCGGCGGCGTGAACCAGCGGCCGTAGCGCAGATTGCCGGCAACGCTCATATGCGGAAACAGCCTTGCGTCCTGGAACACCATGCCGATGCGGCGCTTGTGCTTCGGCACGAAAATGCCGGCACCGGTATCGACCAGCACACGGCCATCGACTTCGATGCGTCCCTTGTCGGGCCGGATCAGCCCGGCAATCATGTCGATCAGCGTCGTCTTGCCCGACCCAGACGCTCCGAACAGCGCCGTCAGCCGCCCGGCGCTTTCGAAGCGGGCGTCGATGGCGAAACCGCCCAGCCGATGACTGATGTCGACGAGAACGCTCATTCGATGTCCAGTCGCCGGCCGACGCGCCGCGCCAGCACCTCCGAAGCCACCAGGGCGGCCATGGAGATGACAATGGAAATCAGCGTCAGGCGGAGCGCCCCTTCATCGCCACCCGGCACCTGCGTGAAGGTGTAGATCGCCGACGGCAATGTCTGCGTCTCATTGGGAATGTTGGAAACGAAGGTGATGGTGGCGCCGAACTCGCCCATCGCCTTGGCGAAGGCCAGGATGGCGCCGGCGATCAGCCCGGGCAGGATCAACGGCAGCGTGATGGTGGCAAACACCCAGAGCGGATTGGCGCCGAGCGTTCCCGCCGCCGCTTCCATCCTACGGTCCACCGCCTCGATCGACAGCCGGATCGCCCGCACCATCAGGGGAAAGCCCATGACGCCGCAAGCCAGCGCCGCACCTGTCCAGCGGAAGGAGAAGACGATGCCGAAATGCTCGGCCAGGAAGGCACCGGCCGGACCGCGCCGGCCGAAGGTGAGCAGCAGCAGATAGCCGGTCACCACCGGCGGCAGGATCAGCGGCAGATGCACCAGCCCGTTGAGAACCGTCTTGCCCCAGAACTGTCCCCGGGCAAGCAGAAGCGCGATCAAGATGCCCGGCGGCAGGCTGGCGAGCATCGCCACCGTTGCCACCTTGATGGACAGCCGGACCGCATTCCATTCGTCGGGAGTGAGGTCCAGCAGCCAGTTCATAGTGCCCCTTGGAACTCAGTTGCTCGGCGCGAGCACGGTAAATCCCTGATCCTTGAACAGCGCGGCCGCCTTGGCCGACTGCAGGCATTTCAGGAAAGCCGGCGTATCCTTGTCCTTCGAATCGGCGGTCTGGGCAACCGGATAGATGATCGGCGGATGCGAATCCTCCGGGAAGGTGCCGATCACCTTGACGCCCTTTTCGGCATGCGCGTCGGTGGCATAGACCATGCCAAGGGCGGCTTCGCCCGTCGAAACCAGTTTCAGCGCCGCGCGCACGTTTTCGGCCTGCGCCACCTTGCCCTCGACCGAGGACCAGACGCCGAGCGATTCAAGCGCGGCCTTGCCGTATTTGCCGGCCGGCACCGCCTTGAAATCTCCCATGGCGAGCTTGCCGTCGCCGATCAGCTTGGCGAGGTCGAAACCCTTCTCGATCCTGGTGTCGACCGCCGAGTCCTTCGGCGCCACCAGCACGATCTGATTGCCGAGCAGCTTCACTTCGGTGTCCGGCTTGGTCAGCTTCTTGTCGGAGAGATATTTCATCCAGTCGAGATCGGCCGAGATGAAGACGTCGGCAGGCGCCCCGCCCTCGATCTGCTTGGCCAGCGCCGAGCTCGCGGCATAGGAGACAGTCGCCGCCTCGCCGACATCGGCCTCGCAGGCCTTGTTCACCGCGTCGAGCGCGTCCTTGAGGCTGGCTGCGGCAAACACCACCACCTTGTCTTCCGCATGCGCTGCCGGCACGACTGCCATCAGCGCCGCAGCCAAACCGCCAATGGCGATCGCCCTAGATCCAAAACCTTTGCGCGTCATGGAAAACTCTCCCTGGTTTGAAATCCGGCCGGCTCGAAGCCTGCTGACCGATATATCCGTATGAATATAACAAGGGAAGACCCGGCGCCTCATGAAAGCGTCTGTACGACACCAATTGTTCTGGGTAAGACCGGGAAAAGAAACCTTGGAAAGGAAACTCCGATGAAGATCAGCGCCCGCAACGTCCTCAAGGGAACGATCGCCGAGATCGTCAAGGGAGCCACCACCTCGCATGTCAGGATCGACATTGGCGGCGGCGCCATCGTCACCGCCTCGATCACCAACGAGGCCGTCGCCGATCTCAAGCTCGAAAAGGGCAAGCAGGCCTATGCCGTGATCAAAGCCTCGGACGTGATGGTCGGCATGGACTGAAATTTGCGGCCTTAGACCGCGATCGGCGCCTTGATCGACGCGTCGGCGACGTAGTTTTCCAGCCGGAAATCCTCGAAGCGGAAGGCGAAGAGGTCCTTCACCTCCGGATTGATCCACATCGTCGGCAGCGTCCTCGGCGTGCGCCGCAGCTGTTCGCGTGCTTGCTCGAAATGGTTCGAGTAGAGGTGCGCATCGCCAAGTGTGTGGACGAAATCGCCGGGTTTCAGCCCTGTCACCTGCGCCACCATCAAGGTCAGCAGGGCATAGGACGCGATGTTGAACGGCACGCCAAGGAAGATATCGGCGGAACGCTGGTAGAGTTGGCAGGAAAGCCGCCCTTGCGAAACATAGAACTGGAACAGGCAGTGGCAGGGCGGCAGCGCCATCGCTTCCACCTCGGCTGGGTTCCATGCCGAAACAATCAGCCGCCGCGATTGAGGATTTCTGCGTATCTCCTTGAGAAGATTCGCGATCTGGTCGATCGAGCCGCCATGGCCGTCCGGCCAGGAACGCCACTGCTTGCCGTAGACCGGGCCGAGATCGCCATTCTCGTCGGCCCATTCGTCCCAGATCGAGACGCCATGGTCGGTGAGATATTTGATGTTGGTGTCGCCGGCCAGGAACCACAGAAGCTCATGGATTATCGACTTGAGATGCAGCTTCTTGGTTGTGGTGACGGGAAAGCCGCGCGCCAGGTCGAAACGCATCTGGTAGCCGAAGACGGAGCGCGTTCCGGTGCCGGTGCGGTCGCCGCGGTCGGCGCCGTTGTCCAGCACGTGCTGCAGGAGGTCGAGATACTGGCGCATCGGTTCCGGCTCGATTCGGTTGTCCAGCCATCATAACTGACAGACGGGCGATCGAACACCACAAAGCAGCGCGCAAGCCATGCCCGAAGCCAGTCAGTCCCCAACAACATCACCGGCTGGCGCATGGACCGCGCCAGCCCGGCGAATTGAAGCGCGGCCGTCAGAGGGAGCCGAGTTTACCCAGGTCCTTGGCAACCAGGTAGTAGAAGGTAACCCGGTTCTTGGTGTTGTCGGCGGCCATCGCCTTGCAGACCTTCTCGATCGAAGCGTCGGCCTTGCTGTCGTCCGATATGCCGAGCTTCTTGGCAACCCAGCCAGCCTTGACGCGCTCCAGTTCCTTCGGATCGGTGCAAGACACCAGCGAGGAATCGCGGTTCCGAAGCGCAATGCCAAGATGCTTCACGATTTTGTCGACCACGTCGGCACTCGCCGAGGCATCGTATTTCTTCACGTCTGCAAGATAGTCGGCCATCAAAATTCCCCTCGTCGGCGCCACGGATCCGATCGATGAGGGCTGTGGCGCGCTGCTGCAACTTGTGCGCTATGTCGGTAACTCCTCACCGGGGCAAAGCTTCGGTTGAGACCGCGCTCAAGTCAACCCTTCGGACTTGCGGTTTTGACACGGGGACAAAGTGCCATTGCGGCCTTTCATTTCCTGCGATCGCCCCCTATATTCGGTTTGTCGGCTTGACCGACTATGGCGATAAATGGGCGATGAAATAAGCCGTTCGGACCCGGGGGCGGTACCCGGCGCCTCCACCAAAAGCCGCTGTTGACGACAGAGCGGTTTTTGCTGGGGGCGAAATAGGATCGACGAAGGTGTAAAGATCGTACTTTTGCCCGGCATGGTACCACCGTCATCGGGCTAAACCTGTAGTTGCAAATGACAACTATGCGGAAGCACGTCTCGCCGCGTAAGCGGTGCGATAGCTTCAAATCAAGCCCTAGAGGTTCGCACTTCTAGGCGGGGTTCGGAGGTACCTGGCAACAGAAACCTCCACTTCTCCCCTCCTCCGATATCCAGCATGCGCGACGGCAGTTCCGCCGCGAACGCGCCCTGCCGCGTGCTCCCTCTCCATGGACAAAACATGCAAAACGATTCCGATCGCTTTTTTGTGCTGACCGGCGGTCCCGGCTCCGGCAAGACCACCTTGATCGAAGCCCTGCGCCACGCAGGCTTTGCCGCCTCGGTGGAAGCCGGCCGCGGCATCATCCGCGACCAGTCCGCCATTGGCGGACCCGCTTTGCCCTGGCACGATCGCGCCCTGTTTGCCGAGTTGATGCTGTCATGGGAGATGCGCTCGTATCAAATTGCGCTAGAACAGACCGGGCGTCCTGTTTTTTTCGATCGAGGCGTTCCGGACACGCTCGGCTATCTCAGCCTGAGCGGCCTGCCGATACCCGAACACGCCCACGCTGCCGCAGAGCGCTTCCGCTATCATCGGCGCGTCTTCGTCGCCCCGCTTTGGCCGGAGATCTTCGCCCAGGACAAAGAGCGCAGGCAGACGCTCGACGAGGCCGAGCGCACCCACCATGCGCTGGTCGGCGTCTATACGGAACTGGGCTACGAGATGGTTCCGTTGCCGCTGGCCCCCGTCGAGGCGCGGCTGCGCTTCGTGCTGGCGCAAACCGGGCTGTAGCCTTGAAGTCGGACGCAATCGAGCGGGATGCACGATTCAATTCGAATGCATCCCGCTCTGGGGTCTATACCAGTCCCTGGCCGATCTCATCGGTTGCACTGGCGAAGGTCTCGCCGGGCAAGAGCATCTCATTATGGGCTCTGCCCGTCCGGATCATCGGAAGGCAATTGGCGAGTTCGGCAACACGGCAGTCGAAGAGCACCGGCCGGTTTACATCGATCATTTCCTGAATCGCATCATCGAGGTCGGCCGGCTTCTCACAACGTATGCCGACCGCACCGAACGCTTCAGCCAGTTTGACGAAATCGGGCAAAGTTTCGGAATAGGAATGCGCCAGGCGGTTTCCGTGAAGCATTTGCTGCCACTGGCGAACCATGCCCATGTAAGAGTTGTTCAAGATGAATATCTTGATAGGCGCATTGTACTGAACCGCCGCCGACATCTCTTTCATTGTCATCTGGACAGATGCGTCGCCGGCAATATCGATGACAAGGCTTTCCGGGTGCGCGATCTGCACGCCCAATGCCGCCGGCAAGCCATAGCCCATCGTACCAAGGCCGCCCGACGTCATCCAGCGACGCGGCTTTTCGAGACCGTAGAACTGGGCCGCCCACATCTGATGCTGGCCAACTTCGGTCGTAATGTAGGTGTCGCGATCCTTCGTCAGCGCGTAGAGACGCTCGACCGCGTATTGCGGCATGATCACCTCGTTGCTCATTTCGTAAGAGAAGGAGTTGCGCCCGCGCCAGCGCGCGATCTGTTTCCACCATTCGTCGAGGCGTCTTCTGTCAGGGTTTTGCGGCAGCGCACGCCATGAGCGAACCAGGCTGTCCACCACCTTGCCGGCATCGCCCTGGATGCCGACGTCGGCACGGACGGTCTTGTTGATCGAGGAGGGATCGATATCGACATGGATCTTCCTTGAGCTCGGTGAAAAAGCCTCCACGCGCGAAGTCACGCGATCGTCAAAGCGGGCGCCGATGCAGAGCATAACGTCGCACTCATGCATGGCCATGTTCGCCTCGTACGATCCGTGCAGGCCGACCATTTTCAGCCAGTTCTTGCCGGATGCCGGATATGCGCCAAGCCCCATGAGGGTCGAAGTGATCGGGGCAAATCAGTCAGTTCGACAAGCTCCCGCAGCAGTCTCGATGCCTCCATGCCGGAATTGACGATGCCACCGCCGGTATAAATGACTGGACGACGGGCATTGGCCATCAACTCTATCGCCTTGCCGATCTCGTTGATGTCGCTCTCCACCGTCGGCCGACAGCTCTTCAGTGCAGCAGCATCCGAGGGCGGCGTGTACACGCCGGTGGCAAACAGGACGTCCTTTGGCATGTCGACGAGGACAGGTCCCGGTCGTCCGGACTTGGCGATGTGAAAAGCCCTGTGGATCGTTGACGCCAGTTCGTTGACGTCCTTGACCAACGAATTGTGCTTGGTGCAGGGCCGCGTAATGCCGACCGTGTCGCATTCCTGAAAGGCATCGGAGCCGATCAGCGTTGTCGGCACCTGTCCTGTCAGGCAGACGATCGGCACCGAATCCATAAGCGCATCCTGCAGTGGCGTTACCGCATTTGTCGTGCCTGGACCGGATGTGACGAGCATGACGCCGACCTTGCCCGTAGACCGTGCATAGCCTTCGGCGGCATGGCCCGCACCTTGCTCATGGCGCACGAGGATATGCTTGATGTCATCCTGTTGGAATATCTCGTCGTAGATCGGCAGCAAGGCGGCGCCAGGATAGCCGAAGACATGCTCTACGCCATTGTCTCTGAGTGCATGGAGAACGATCTCCGCGCCTGTCATGCGCTTGCTCGCGGTTTGAATAGGGTTCTCGCCCGTCATGGTTCTGATCCGTGGTGTATTGCGTGATGAGGATGATTGACGGGGCATCGCCCGGATTTCGGGCATAAAAAAAGGCCCCGTCAGGAGCCTGTTTACCGCGCATGGGTGGCTATCGCCGGATGGTTACACCATCCTGCCCATGCGCTTTCCTACCACCACGAGAGCCGTTGCGATCATCATGACCATCGCTGCTACAGCCGAAACCGGGCGTCGTCAACGCCTTTCGGACGGAACTGTCCGCGCCCAATGGCAAAGAGGCCGGCATGAGCCGGCCCCTTCGTTCTCATCGAAAGTCTACTACTCGGCCGGCGCCTCGACGGCCTCGCGAGAGCGGCCGAGCGTGACCTTGGCCAGCGTGAAGGAAATCACCGCGCAGAGCGTGATGCCGGCCACCATCGGCAGCGGCGTACCGTCGAAGAACACGCCGGCAACACCCATGGCCAGTGCGCCGATGGCGAAATGCAGCGTGCCCATCAGCGCTGACGCCGTGCCGGCAATCTCGCCATGCTCTTCCATGGCCAGCACCGACGTGGTCGGAATGACCAGACCAAGGAAGCCGTAGCCGACGAACAGCAGCGCCGCCATCACGTCGAGCCGGTCGATGCCCGTCGCCATCACCGCGAACAGCACCACCATCGTCGTGGCATAGCCGGTCACCGCGACGCGCACCACGCGTCGCAGGCCGAAGCGCTCGGCCAGCAGCCCCGTCATCTGCGACATGCCGATGAAGGCGACCGCGTTGATCGAGAAGAACACGCTGTAGACCGAAGGCGACAGGCCGTAATGGTCGATCAGGATGAACGACGAGCTCGACAGATAGACGAAGAAGCTGGCAATGCCGAAGCCGGCAATCGCCGTCAGGCCGAGGAAGTTACGGTCGCCCATCAGGAAGCGGTAGGCCGACAGCGCGGTACCGAAGGAGGACCCGGCGCGATCTTCCACCGGCCGCGTCTCCTTGAGCGAGGTCGCCAGAAGGATGGTGGCCAGCAAAGCCGCGCCCGTCACCGTCCAGAACACGGCACGCCAGCCGAAATTCTCGATGATCACGCTGCCGGTCAGCGGCGCCAGGATCGGCGACACCGAAAATACCAGCATCAGCAAGGACATCAGCTTGGCAGCCTCATTGCCGGTATGCAGGTCGCGCACGATGGCGCGCGGAACGGCCATGCCGGCGCTGGCGCCAAGCCCCTGCAGGAAGCGGAAAGCGATCAGCCATTCGATGGTCGGCGCCATTGCCGAACCGATGCCGCCGACCATGAACAGCGCAAGGCCGCCGTAGAGCGGCAGCTTGCGGCCGACCATGTCGGAGATCGGCCCGACGACGATCTGGCCAAAGCCCATCGACAGGAAGAAGATCAACAGGCTCATCTGCACGGCAGCGGTGCCGGCATGCAGATCGGCGCCGATCGACGGCAGCGCGGGCAGATACATGTCGATGGCGAACGGGCCGATGGCGGACAACAAGCCGAGCACGACCGCGATGCGGAGGAATTTGGGACTCATGATAGAGGCTTCTTTCAAATCTGGTTGCCGCCGCCAGGCGGCGTCTAACCTAGGACGTTCCATCCCGTCAGATTCCGACACCTCGAGAGCGAATTCCATTCGTCTCTCTCACGCGAAATCTCTTTATCTTGTGTCCACAAATTTAGACACTCTTGTCTAAATCGTCAATCACCTCTATATAGTTTTTTATGAAGCTGCACGTTTCTCCTGACATTTTCCCGCCACGCGGTCATGAGGCCAAGCGCCTGTCGATCGTCGACTCCGCCGCCACCGTGTTTTGCCGCGAAGGTTTCGCCGGCGCCAACATCGACCTGATCGCCGCCGAAGCCGGCGTCTCGCGCCAGACCATCTACAACCATCACGGCGACAAGGAAAAACTGTTCGTCGCTGTGGTCCGTGATCTGACCGAACGTTGCAATGCCGGCATCTTCGCCACCATTGCCACCTTCCCCGATCAGCCGGGGGATCTCGAAGCCGACCTGATCGGCTTTGCGGTGCGCTTGAATCAGAATTGCATCTGCAACCGCGATGGAAAATTCCTGCGCAAGCTGATCCAGACCGAAGGCGAGCGCTATCCCGAACTGTTTGCCGAATGGCGCGAACAGGGACCGGGCAGGACATGGCCGGCAATCGCCGCCCGCTTCGCCCGCCTCGCCTATGGCGGCTATCTCACGATCGAGGACCCGGACGTGGCGGCACGCCAGTTCCTTGGCCTCGTCAATGCCGAACTGCAGACCACCTTCATGCTTGGCGGCTCGCCGCGCGAGGACGAGGTGCTGCGATCCGCGACCAATGGCGTGCGCACCTTCCTGCGCGCCTTCGGCAAGCGCCGCTCCGCGGCATCGTCCGAAAAGCAAAGCGCGCTCGCCAGCGCCTGAGCGATCAAATCGCTGGCAATAGTCTTCGCTTCCGCGCGAGGGTGATCTATATGCGGTTTACGCCGCGCTCAAGCTTGATTACAGCTATGCGGACGATTCAACGGAACCCGACCGCCACATGGCCGACGACCACATCCGCTACGACATTCTGGCCCAGGAGGCGTTGCGCGGCGTCATGCGCAAGGTCCTGGCCGAGGTCGCGCGCACCGGCCTCCCCGGCAACCACCACTTCTTCATCACCTTCCTGACCGGCGCGCCGGGCGTACGCGTGTCTTCGCGGCTGCGCGAGCGCTATCCCGAGCAGATGACCATCGTCATTCAGTTCCAGTATTGGGACCTGAAGGTGACCGATACCGGCTTCGAGGTTGGCCTGTCCTTCTCCGATGTGCCGGAAAAACTCGAAATCCCGTTCTCGTCCGTGCGCGGCTTCTATGATCCCTCGGTCAATTTCGAACTCGAATTCGACGTCAAGACGGATGGTGCGGCAGCCGATGAACCGGCTGCGCCAACTCCGGAGCCGTTGACCATCGTCTCCGAGAAAAAGCCGAAGGCCGAGAAGAAGGCCGCCGCGGAGGCGGAGAAGAAGCCCGCGGCCGCGGACGCCGCCACCAAGGGCGCCGAAGTGGTCTCGCTCGACGCCTTCCGCAAGAAATAGGCCGGCGACTTACGCCGTGGCCGAAATCGTCAATCTCCGCCAGGCCCGCAAGCAAAAGGCGCGGGACGAAAAGCTGCGCGCCGCCGAACAGAACCGCGCGCTGCACGGCCGCTCCAAGGTCGAAAAGGAACGCGATCGCGTCGCCGCCGACAAGAGCGAAAAATTCGTTGCCGGGCATCGTCGTGAAAAGCCCGGCGACCCCGGCCGTCAATGAGCCCGGTCGAAAAGCGTTCGGTGACCATTCGCGGCCACCGCACCAGCTACTCGCTTGAAAAGCCCTTCTATGACGACCTCGTCGCGATCGCGGCGACCAGGGAGCTGACGCTCGCTGCTCTTGTCGCCGAAGTCGACGAGACGCGGCCCCGCGACACCAACCTGTCCTCGGCGTTGAGGCTCCATGTGCTGGAGTGGGCGAAGCGAGGAGAGAGTATCTAAAGGCTTTCGACCGCGTCGTCCTTTTTCCTGCGTCTGGTGCCAAAGCCAAGCAAGGTCGAACGCTCGCGCTCCTCGGCCTGTTTCCTGGACCGCACGCGCATCAGATCCTTCCAGCCGACATAGCCGACCAGCAACGAGCCTTCGCGAGTGACGACGGGCAGATGGGAGACGTTGGCCATCAGCAGCTTGTCGGAAAGGCCTTCGAGATATTCGTCCGGATAGGCCAGCGTCACCTTGCTGCCGGCCAGCAACGCGCCAAGCGTGGTGGTGCGGTGCGTGCCGGCGCGTCTCCAGCGCAAGATCGCCGGCGGATCGATGAGGCCCAGCACCTGACCGTTCTCGTCGACCACCGGGAAACTCGGATGCCGTGTTTCCGGCGCCGTCAGGAAGGCTGCTGCGCCATGCAGCGTCATCGTCGCCGGCACGCTTTCGACCTGCGACGTCATCACCTCGCGCACCCTGGTCAGGGCGAAAGGGTCGACACGGTATTCGCGAACCAGATGGTGTCCCCTTCTGGCGATCTTTTCGGTCAGGATCGAACGCTTCATCAGAAGCACGGTCACGGCATGCGCCGCGGCGCAGGCGGCAATCAGCGGCACCAGCATATGTGTGTTGCCGGTCAGTTCGACGGCGAAGAACGTGGCGGTCAGCGGCGCGCGCATCGTGCCGCCCATGGTGGCGGCCATTGCCAGCAGCGCCCAGAAACCCGGATCCGCGGCAGGCAGAACGCCGGCGAGCACAGCGCCCATAGCCCCGCCCATGATCAACAGCGGCGCCAGCACACCTCCCGACGTTCCCGAGCCGAGCGCTACCGACCAGATGATCGCCTTGACCACCAGCAGCAGGAGTGCCGCCGTCGCGACGGTGCGGCCATCCAGCATGTCGGTGATGTTGTCATAGCCGACACCGAGCGCGTGCGGTTCGATCAGCCCGCCTATGCCGACCACCAGGCCGCCAAGCATCGGCCACCACATCCAGTGGATCGGCAGCTTCTGAAAACCGTCCTCGCAGGCATAGACCATCTGCGTCAGCAGTCCCGACAGAAGTCCTGCACAAACGCCGATCGCCACCCAGCCGGCAAGGCCGACAAAAGACACCTCCATGCCGCCCTGAAACGGAAAGATCGGCCCGGGCAGATGCAGCATGGTGCGCTCGACCTCGGCGATAACAGCCGCGACCGCCACCGGAATGAAGCTGCGCGGGGTCCATTCGAATAGCAGCAGTTCGACCGCCAGCATGATGGCGGCGATCGGTGTTCCGAACACCGTGGTCATGCCCGCTGCCGCACCAGCCACCAGCAGGGTCTTGCGCTCGTTGTCGCTGACCGGCAGCATCTGCGCGATCAGCGAGCCGATCGCGCCGCCTGTCATGATGATCGGTCCTTCCGCGCCGAACGGTCCGCCGGAACCGATCGAGATCGCCGACGACAGCGGCTTCAGGATCGCCACCTTGGCGTCGAGTTTCGAGCGCCCGAGCAGGATCGCCTCGATGGCTTCGGGAATGCCGTGGCCGCGGATCTTCTCGCTGCCATAGCGCGCCATCAGGCCGATGATCAGCGCACCGATCACCGGAACGAGGACGGCGGCAAGCCCAAGCGGCGTGTTCTCGAGCTTCAGGTCGGCAAGCGAGAACTGGCCGAAATAGGCAATGTTGGTGGCAAGCCGGATCAGCTTCAAAAGCGCGATGCCGGCAAACAGCCCGGCTGTCGCCACCACCACGGCAATGGCGGCGACGAGCAGCACCCTGGGATCCGTGGTGAAATCGCGCAGGTGCTCCGGGTTCGAATGATGGGTCTTCATGGCAGTTGCTTCCTGGCGGCGGCCGTATGTCTGGGATGCGGCACGGTCGAAGCGGCCAGCCGGGTTTGTCGGTGGCTATGTATCGTAACACGATATAAATATTCAAGCCGGTTTCGCCCGAAATCCGTTTGAGCTTTCGCCGGAAAACGAACACATGTCTGATATGTCGCAGCCACGAGAACCACGCCCCGCCATCAGCCAGGCCGATTACCAGCGGCTGTCGGAGTTTCGCTACCTGATCCGCCGGTTCCTCGAATTCAGCCAGGTCCAGGCGGAAGACGCCGGCCTGACCCCGCGCCAGCATCAGGCGCTGCTGGCGATCAAGGGATTCCCCGGCGGCGGCCCGGTGACGGTTGGCGATCTCGCGGAACGCCTGCGCATTCGCCACCACAGCGCCGTCGAACTGGTCAACCGTCTCGGCGAGGCAGGGCTGGTCACAAGGGATCAGGACAAGGACGACCATCGCCGCGTGCTGCTGCAACTGACCGAGCGCGCCGACGATTGCCTGGCCGAGCTGTCGGCGGCGCATCTCGACGAACTGTCACGCATCGAACCGATGCTGCGGCGGCTGCTCGATCGAGACCGTGGGTAGTCGACTACTACTGCAGCGACTTCAGCAGATTGTCGATCGTGAACGGATTGGCCTTCGGCTTGGCCGGCGGCGGATTGTCGTTGGCCTGCGGCAGCGGGGCACGCTCCACCTTCGGAGGCTGCGCGGCCTTGCGTTCGGCTTCGAGCCTTGCCTTTTCCTGCGAGGCAATACGCATCGCCTCTTCCGCCTTCTGCCGCTCCTGCTCGGTCTGCGCCTTGGCGGCCTCGTCGGCGGCCTGCTTTTCGGCAGCCGCCTTCGCATCGGCCTTGGCTTTGGCATCTGCGTCCGCCTTGGCTTTCGCCTCCGCATCGGCCTGAGCCTTTGCGTCCGCCTCAGCCTGAGCCTGTGCATCCGCTTCGGCCTTGGCCTTGGCGTCAGCTTCGGCTTTGAGCCGCGCTGCTTCCTCCTGCCGGCGCAATTCCTCGGCCGCCTTGTCGCGAGCATCCTGCAGCGCAGCGTAATAGCGCACTTCGCGCCGCAGCCGCTGCTTCTCGAGCAGCGCGGCCTGCATCGCCTCGACGCGCTGCTGCTCCTTCTCCAGCGCGCGCTGGGTCAGGAACTGCGCCAGCGGCTCACTGTCGAATGCTCGTTTGACCGCGCCGAACGGCCCTTCGGCGGTGAAATTCACAACCGGCTCGGAGCCGACCAGCGCCTCGTCGCCAGGCTGATAAGTGATCGCACCCTTGGCCGACACCGTGGCCGCGTTGAGATCCGCCGTGATGTCGGCGGACAAGGTCGCCGCTGGATTTTCCAGGCTGACCGGCGGCGCCCGCAGCGTGCCGCCGGCAACCGTGAAGGCTATGTCGGTATCGCCAGCGGCAAAGCTGCCATCAGCGGCGATCTCGGGCGCGAAGCCGGCGGTCTTGGCCGCATCGATGTCGCGCCCGATCGCATCCGCCTTGGCGAGGAACGCACTGAACGCATCTGGATTGAGGCCAGCAACTTTCACGCCCTTCAACGCCGCAGTTCCGGAGCCTGACAAGGCAGCCACCATCCCTTCGACCGATTTGCCGCTGCTTGACAGCGCCGTCGAGAAATCGCCGATGCCGCTGATGCCGGCATCCGGCAGCACGGTCGCCAGATCGGCGCCCGCCAGTTTCATCTGGCCAGAGAACAGCCCGGTGCCGTTGTTGTTCTTCAACTCGAACAGGCCGGTCAGCGCCCCGCCCAGCAACTTCGCCTTGAGATCCGAAACGCGGATGCCTTCCTGGTCGAGCTTGAGCGAAAAGGCGGCGTCATAGGCGGTGGCGAACCGGCCGGCGGCCAGTGCTGCCGTCGTCAGGTCGAGGTCGGCGGTGAATGGCAGGCTGGATTTCTGGCTGAACGGCGTCGCCGGCCACACGCCACCCTTGCCTGCCCCGTCTTTGGCTGCGCCCTCCTTGTCGGCAAGAAAGGCGGAGTCGCCGAACAGCGCCACCGCCAGGGGATCGAGGTCGAGTTCGTCGAGCGCCAGCGCCCCGGCCAGATGTGGCACGCCGTCCTTTACATCGATATTGACGTCGCCGGACACCGCCGCTTCGTTGATGGCGCCGCTGAGTTCGTCCAGCACCAGGAGGCCGTTGCCGTAGTCGCCCTGCGCGGCGAGCGACGTCGACATGCCCGCCCCCATGCCTGGCAGGCCGATGCCCGACGTCATCAGCCATGGCTCGATGTCGGCGGCATCGAGGTTGAGCTTGCCCTTGGCGGCGAGGCCTTGCGGCGTGTCGGCGATCGTTCCCTCGAAACCGGCCTTGAAGTCATTGCCGGCAAGGCTGAAATTCGTCGCCAGGCCGCCGCCAAACGTGCCCTTGGCCTGAATATCGGTGTTTGCCTCGCCCAGCATGCCGAGCGGCAGCGCCGGCAGGCCATAGAGCGCCAGCAGCGCGGTGGCATCAGGATTCTTGGCGTTGAAGGTCAGCGCCACCGGCGCTTCGAGAAGCTTGTCCACCGCCCCCTTCCCCGACAGCGACGCCGAAAAGGCCGAGCCGCCCGCCTTGCCTTGCCCGCTTACCGCCAGGCCCGTGGTGCCGTCGCCATTGTCGGCTGCACTCGCCACCAGGTCGATGCGCGCATCCTGGAACAGCTCGGGATAGGCAGCAGCACGGCCCGACAGTCCCCTGAGCACGGCGCTGTCGGGATAGTGCTGGGCGGCGACATCGATCAGCGGCTTCAGATCGACGGCAACCACCGACGCATCGAGCTTGCCGGTCGGGCTCGCGGGGAAATCCTTGATCCGGCCGGTGGCGCTGATCGAGGCGCCGGCCAGCCCGCCCACCGAAAGCCGGTCGATTTCGAGCAGCCCGTCGCGCAGCCTGAGCGCCGTGTCGACCGTGTCGGCGGTCAACCCACCGGCGTTGACCGGCCCGGCCTTGATCTGGAAATCGAGGTCGCGGTCGGCAAAGCGATTGGCGCCCTTGTCGCTGACGAAGATCGAGGCGAAGGCCGCCAGCCCGTCGACATCGAGATCACCGCCTTCAAGCCGCATCAGCACCGAGGGCTTGGCATCGTCGGGCTGGCTGGAATCGATGCGGCCGGAAAACTTCGCCTTGCCCAGGATCAGTTCGAGATCGCTGAAGGCCTGGCGCTTCTGCGAGAGGTCGACCTTGGCCTTGAAGCCGGCGGCCGGCAGGCGGCGGATCGCCTCGTCGACATCCTTCGACAGCCAGGCGGCAAAGCCGGAAGGTTGGGCCACGGCCAGCAGCAGCGAGCCGTTGAAGCCGAAATGACCCTCCAAATTGAGCACCAGCATGCCATCCGCTTCCAGCGTGGTGCGGCCGGGCAAGGTCGCGGCAAGCGATTTCACCGACCAGCCGCCATCGACCGGCTCGGCGGAAAGATGCACGTCGCGCACCGTGGTGTCGCCGACCACCACCGCCGGCAGCTTGACCTCGACCGTGCCGGGGATGGTCGGCTTCGGCATATCGAGCAGCGCTTGCTCGAACGCCGCGATGCGCTGGTCCAGCGTCAGGCCGGCGCCGGCTTCGGCGCCCACCGCCTCGTCGAACTGCACCTGCGCGCCATTGGCCTCGATGGCGAAACTCGGTTTCAGCCCGAGATCGACAGAAGCCTTGCCATCGGCGGTGTAGGGGTTGTCGAGCGGCCCGGTCTCGAAGCGGAATTCGTCGACCCCGAGTTTCTGGTGGTCGAGCGAAAATTTGCCGTTCAGCCGAAAGCCCGGATCGGGCTTACCGGCCGAGACTTTCACCGTCTCGCCATCGGTGCCGCGCAGCTCGGCGCTGTTCTTGTCGGCACCGGAGATCTTGAACTGGCCGGAGTAGACGGCAGCCCCATTGACGATGCCGGCATTGCCGTCGGTCTCGATGACCAGCGGATAGGCGTCCGGATCGGCCTTCAGCCGAAACCGCATCTGTCCTGAGCCTTCGGCCTTGCCGGTGGACGCGGTGACCGCGGTGCGCAACCCGTCCAGCCGCAGCGTGCCGTCCATGCGCCATGGGCCGGCCAGCGACTTGGCCGAGACGGTCGAATTGATCTCGGAAAACAGATGGCTGCGCCCGCCGGCGGCATGGCGAACTTCGATCTGACCCTCCGTCACCGTCAGCTTCTCGATCGAGATCTGGCTGGGGTCGAAGGGCGAGGACGGCCGTATCGCCCAGTCGACAGTGCCGTCATTGGCGATATCGATGGTCGCTTTCGGCCGCACCAGCCGCATGTCGAAGATCAGCACTTCACCGCGCAGGAAGGGCGCCAGTTCCGCGTCCATTGAAAACGTCTCGACCGTCATGGCCGGCTGGCCGTTGGGGCCGCCGGCGACGGCGACATTCGAGAAGGTCACCGAGGGAAACGGCAACAGCCTTGCGGTGGCGTCGCCCTGCACGGTCACCTTACGGCCGAGAATGGCGCTCGCCTCGCGCTCGAAGTCGGTGCGGTAGCCGGTCCAGTCGATAAAATACGGCACCACCAGCGCCGCACACAGCACCAGCACGAACAGGCCACCAAAGATCACGAACAGGCGTGCGAGCATCAGCTCCGAATGGGTTGAATGAAATTCTGCCGCACTCTACCCGCATCCGCGTGTCGATAAAGAGGCAATTCATCCAGTTGCGCGATCTCCGGTGATCTGAAACAAATCCCGGCGAAGCGGAGAAATCGGATGTCGGGCAAGAACTGGGATCGCGTGCCGATCGATGCGCAAAGTGTCGACGCTCCGCTGTCGCTTTCGGCGGTCTTTCTTGTCGTCACCGTCGCCAGTGGGCAGAGCGCGCTCGCTAGGGTTGCGTCGGTGCTCGGCAAACTCGACGACCTGGTCAAAAATGTCGGATTCCGCGACCTTTCCGGGCGGCTGTCGTGCATCGCCGGCATCGGCCGCGATCTCTGGGATCGTCTTTCTCCAGACCGGCGGCCGCTGGAACTGAAACCGTTCGCACCGATCAAGGGTGCCGTTCATTCGGCGCCTTCGACCGCCGGCGATCTCCTCTTCCACATCCGCTCCGAGCGACCCGATATGTGCTTCGAGTTCGAGCGCATCCTGCTCGACAATCTCGGTGACGGCGTAAGCGTCATCGATGAGGTTTCCGGCTTTCGCTATTTCGATGCGCGCGACCTGCTCGGCTTCGTCGACGGGACCGCCAACCCGACCGGCCTCGACTTGCCCGCCTCTGCGCTCATCGGCGATGAAGACGCCGACTTCGCCGGCGGCAGCTATGTCGTCGTCCAGAAATATCTCCACGACATGCAGGCCTGGGCGCGCATTCCGACGCCCGAGCAGGAAGCGATCATCGGCCGCACCAAGATCGACAACATCGAAATCGACGATGACGATGCGCCGCGCAAATCGCACAAGTCGCTGGCCACCATCGAGGATGCCGCCGGCAACGAGTACGATATTTTGCGCGACAACATGCCGTTTGGCAGGCCGGGGCAGAACGAGTTCGGCACCTACTTCATCGGCTATTCCAGATATCTTTGGGTCACCGAAAAAATGCTGCAGCGCATGTATATCGGCGAGCCGCCGGGCGCCTACGACCGCCTGCTCGATTTCTCCACACCGCACACCGGCACGACATTCTTCGCGCCAACCCGCCCCATGCTGCAGACGCTTGTCGAGGGCGGACAGGCGAAGCCTGCCGCACGGTAGGCAGGCGTCCTCAACGATTTCAGCCCGCGATCACCGCGAATTCAGCGTGCGTCGCGCTTTGCCTGTGCCACCTTGGCCGCCCTGCGCTGCCGGCCGAGTTCCATTGGCCGGACCAGATCCGGCGCCCTCTGGTTCGCCACCGGCCGCATACCCCTGCGCGCGGTGCGCGAGTTGAAGGCGGGGCCGTCCGATGCCGCCCCTTGCTTCATCACCAATGCCTTGCGCGCATTCTCGATCAGCGAAACGCTGGCGGCCAGTTGCCGGCGCCGCTCGGCCTCGCCATTCAGGCGCCGCATGGCCATGGCCAGCACCGCAAGCTTGAGCTGCGACCCGCCATCAGCCTTCGAAGGCGTAGCGCCCTTCGCCGCGCCCTTGCCCCGGATCTCACGCCGGCGGCGGTGTGCTTCGGTCTGCGCCTTGTCGCGCCGCTCCCGCAACAGCTTGACCAGGCCGGCAAGATCGGCGTCGGAGAGCTCCTGCACCGCCGGATGGTGAGACTTCTCCACCAGATCGTGTTCGTCGGCACTCAGCGCGCGCGCTTCTTCCTTGCGTGAAATCGCCATGGCATCCTCCTCCGCTGGCACGCCTGTTGGCTTCAGGCCCTGCTACCGGCCAAGCCTCGGCCCGAATGGTGGCGCGGTCAAGACTGGCCGCCTACGAACCTTGCGTCGGAAAATCGGTTAGTTTCCCGGCAAGATCTTGCCCGGGTTCATGATATCAAGCGGATCGAGCGCCTGCTTGATGGTGCGCATGATGTCGACGCCGTGGCCGAGCTCGTGGCGCAGGAAGCCGATCTTGCCCTGGCCGATGCCGTGCTCGCCGGTGCAGGTGCCGTCCATGGCGATGGCCCGCATGTTGAGCCGCGCGACGAATTTTTCCGACAGCGCGATCTCCTTGGGATCGTTCACATCCATCAGCACAAGCACGTGGAAATTGCCGTCGCCGGCATGGCCGACGATCGGCGCGATCAGGCCCATCTCGGCGATATCGGCCTCGGTTTCCATGACGCATTCGGCAAAGCGCGAGATCGGCACGCAGACATCGGTCGACAGCCCCTTGGCTCCCGGCCGCAGGGTCAGCGACGACCAGTAGGCGTCGTGCCTCGCCTTCCACAATTTGGTGCGCTCCTCGGCGACGCTGGTCCACAGGAACGGCCCGCCGCCATTTTCCTCCGCGATCATGCCGAAGGTTTCGGCCTGTTCGGCAACGCCGGCATCGCTACCATGAAACTCGACGAACAGGCACGGGCTCTCGGGATAGTCGAGCTTGGAATAATTCTTCATCGCCCGCATCTGCAAGGCGTTGACCAGTTCGATGCGCGCCACCGGGATGCCCATCTGGATCGTCGCGATGACCGCGTTGCAGGCCGCCTCGACGCTCGGAAACGGGCAGACGCCGCCGGAGATCGCCTGCGGGATGCCTTGCAGCTTCAAGGTCAGCGACGTGATGATGCCGAGCGTGCCTTCCGAGCCGACCAGCAGCCGCGTCAGATCATAGCCGGCCGAGCTCTTTTTCGCCCGCTTGCCGGTTGTCACCGTTTCGCCGTCGGCCATGACGGCGGTCAGCGACAGCACGTTCTCGCGCATCGTTCCGTAGCGCACCGCGTTGGTGCCGGAGGCCCGCGTTGCGGCCATGCCGCCCAGCGAGGCATTGGCGCCGGGATCGATCGGAAAGAACAGGCCGGTGTCGCGCAGATGCCGGTTCAAATCCTCACGGGTGACGCCGGGTTCGACCGTGCAGTCGAGATCCTGCGGATTGACCGCCAGGATACGGTTCATGCGCGATGTGTCGACCGATATGCCGCCGCCCGGTGCGTTGGTGTGACCCTCCAGCGAGGAGCCGACGCCGAAGGCGATCACCGGCACGCGGTGCGCCGCACAGGCGCGCACGATCTCCTGCACCTCGGCCGTCGTCTCGGGGAACGCAACGCCATCCGGTGCCTGCGTCGGAATGTAGGTGGTGGTATGTGCATGCTGCGAGCGGATCGCCTGGCCGGTCTGGAATCGCTCGCCGAGCTGCTGCTTGAGGATCCCGAGCACCGCAGCGATGCCTTCCTCGTTGCGTTCGACCGGGTTGAGGTCGCTCAGAGCCATGAATTCCTCCGCGAATGGACCAGCGTCCATGCTTGTTATGCGTCTATGGATGCGTAAAGCAATTCCAGGAAAAGTGTGAAGCGGTTTTCCGTCCGAAATTGCGTCAGAACAAATAGAGTCTCCGGAGCCACGCTCTGTCCAGCACCAGAACAAGGAAGTTTCGATGCCCATCCCCACTCCCTTCGTCTCGAAACCCATGGACATCGAGAAGGACTGGATCGACTACAACGGCCATCTCAACATGGCCTATTACAACGTGCTGTTCGACCGCTGCTCGGACGACGCCTTCGAGGCAATGGGCATGGGACCGAACTATGCCAGGGATCGCCGCCTCACCATCTACACCGCCGAAGTCCATGTCTGCTACGTGCAGGAGCTGCATCTCGAGCACAAGGTCACGGTCTCCTTCCAGCTCATCGACCATGACGACAAGCGGCTGCGGGCCTATCAGGAAATCCGCCATGTCGACGGCTGGCTGGCCGCGACTTCCGAATCGCTGTCGCTGCATGTCGACATGTCCGGGCCGAAGGTGGCGCCCTTCCCCGCCGATGTGCTGGCCAGGGTCGAAGACATGCGCGCCGCCCATTCGGCCCTGCCGATGCCGGAACGGGCCGGCCGCTCGATCGGCATCAAACGCAAATAGGGCGATGCCGACACGTCTCGTTTCCGGCTTCAAAGCCACACCGGCGATCTAAAATCGCAGAACCTTGCCATCGACCGGCGGCGGCGCTTGAAGCGGCGCGGCGCCCTCGTTAACCTTACCAAGGTTTTAACGGGAACAAGCCATTTGAGCCATTGCGCGACTCAGCGGGCCGGTCGAAAACGATCTGCATCGAGGTAGCGACACGGGCGGCGCGGCGCCGGTTCGAGGAAAGTGCATGAAAACCGACATCAAGGTCGAGGTGGACAGGTTGGCTGCCGATCCGCGCATCACCGACTACGATTTCTGGCGCTCGCTCAAGAACGTCAACAATGAGATCTTCCACATCGCCAACAACAACGAGCCGATCCCGTTCGACATGATCCGCTGGCGCGCCATCCTGAAACAGGCGCGCATGAAGCGCGGCCACGCATAAGGTCCTCGAACGGAACAATCCCCGCAGGTCAAGCCTGGCGCCTCAACGCCGCCAGGGCCGAACGCGCCACCACCGGCGAGGACTGGATGATCGCCGTGTTGGTCATCGCGTAGGGAATGATGCGGTCGATCACCCGCTCGAGGTCGACCACCGACCCGACATGCGCCAGCGCGATGAAACAATCCTCTCCGGTTACGCGGTCGCATTGCACGATCTCCGGCAGTTCGCGGATGATCTCGGCCACGACGGCCAACTGCCCCGGCACTGGCCGGATGCGCAGCCATGCCGACAGCGGCAGGCCGAGTGCCGTCGGGTTGATCCTAACCGAATAGGCCTCGATGACGCCGCTTTCCTGCAGCCGCTTGATGCGCTCGGCCACACTCGGTGCCGACAGGCCCACCGAGCGTGCCAGCTCCGCCGTGCTGGTGCGCGCGTCCTTTTCCAGCAGGCGCAGGATCTTCATGTCGGCGGCATCGAGATCGGCGCTTTCAGTTCGAAGGCGCTTCATGGAAAACTCCTTTATTCCGGGAGAAAGATAGCCGAAAGAGCTAATCATCATCTATATAAATAGGCAAATCTGCCTGCGATACTGATCCGGTGGATGATCAAACGCAAGCTCTCGCGGCGACCCCTGCCCCGGGCAACTTCACCCTGGGCAAGCTGACGGAAAAACTGCCGCCGCATGTCTGGTTCGGCGTCAGCGCCGTCTTCCACTATCTCGGGCCGGCCTTCGCCGTGCTGCTTTTCCCGCATGTCGGCGTGCTCGGCATGGCGTGGCTGCGCATCGCCACGGCAGCACTCATCTTCGCACCCCTGACCCGTCCATGGCGAAGCTTCGCACGCGCCGATCGCACGACGCGGCTGCTGTTGCTGGCCTTCGGCGCCTGTCTGGCGGTGATGAACTGTTCGTTCTACCTGGCGCTCGACCGACTGCCGATCTCGCTGGTGGCGGCGATCGAATTCGTCGGCATCATCGGCGTCGCGGCGATCGGCCTCAGGAGCACGCGCAATCTCGCCGCCCTTGCCATCGCCGTCGCCGGCACCTTGCTGCTCATCGATGTCAGATGGTCCGACGATCCCATCGGGCTGTTCTGGGCCATCCTCAACGGGGCGCTGTTTGTCGGTTACATCGTACTCGGCCATCGCGTCGCCGCTTCAGGCGCCGGCAGCGGCATCGCCGGCCTGGGTGCTGCCATGGCGATCGCCTTCATCGTCGTGCTGCCGATCGGCTTCACCGATGCGCTGCCGGCCTTTTTCTCACTGCCGCTGCTGCTCGCCGCCATCGGCGTCGGCATCTGCTCGTCGGTCATTCCTTACATCTGCGACCAGCTCGCCATGTCGCGGCTGCCACGCGCGAGCTTCGCGCTGATGCTGTCGCTGCTGCCGGTCACCGCGACGCTGATCGGCGTCGTCGTGCTGCGCCAGATTCCGAGTTTTATCGATTGCCTCGGCATTGCGCTGGTGGTCGCCGGCGTCGCCTTCCACAAGCCGGCATCGGCCGGCTAACTCCGGAGGCCTGATTCTCGGTACGAACTGCGACAGGAAGGCTCAAGATTGAACCAAATCGGCGTCTGATCCGTTGTCACCCGCGAAAATGGCTTGGAGTGACAGAATGGAATGGAAACGGACCAGGGAGCCTGCCGACGCATGGCACATGACGGACGATCTGCATGTCGAGCACGGCAAGGGCGATCCGTTCGCGGCGGCTATCCGCGCCACCCGCATGTCGATGATCATTACCGATCCCCGACAGCAGGACAATCCTATCGTGTTCGCCAATGACGCTTTCCTGCGACTGACCGGATATGAGCGTCATGAGGTTCTGGGCAGGAACTGCCGCTTCCTGCAGGGACCGAAGACCGACAAGGCCGCTGTCGAACAGATACGCGCGGCGATCGAGGATGAAACCGATGTCAGCGTCGATATCCTGAACTACCGCAGGGACGGCTCGACCTTCTGGAACGCGCTCTACATCAGCCCCGTTTCGAACGACAAAGGCGATTTGCAGTTCTTTTTCGCATCGCAGCTCGACGTCTCGGATCGCAAACAATCGGAGAGTCGCATCAACGCGGACAAGGACCGCTTCGAAAAGGCGGTGAAGGAACGCACCGCGGAACTGGAAGCCGCCCTCGAGGCGCAGACCACCTTGCTGCATGAGGTGGATCACCGGGTGAAAAACAACCTGCAGATGATCTCTTCCCTCATCATTATGCAGCGGCGGACCATACGGGACGAAGCGATCAGGCGTTCGTTGACCACCATGCTGGAGCGCATCGAAGCCCTGAGCACCGTGCATCGGCGGCTTTATCAGTCGAAGGACGTCAGCAAGTTCGATGTGGCGGATTTCGCCAAGGATCTGGTGACAGACCTGCTGACGGCGTCGGGGCGCTCTGAGATCAGTCCGGCTCTCGACCTGGAACCGATCGTCATTTCCGCGGAAAAGGCAACGCCCGTCGCTCTGATGGTCAACGAACTCGTCACCAATGCTCTCAAGCATGCCTTCAAGTCCAAGCCCGACGGAATGTCGGCCGGCCGCCTGGGCATCAAAATGAGCCAGCCCGACGGCCACTTGAATATCGAGGTGTCGGACGACGGCGTCGGCATGGCCGACGCCAACGGCGATGCCTCGTTCGGCATGCGGCTGATCAAATCGCTCGCCCGCCAGTTGCATGCCGAGATCGAATGGCGCGACACCGGCCCCGGCACGAAGGTCGTTATCTCGATCCCGAACGAACCTCAGGAAAAAGGGAATGTGTCATGATTGAGCCGCTCAAGGTCCTGATCATCGAGGACGAAGCGCTGCTGGCAATGGAGCTGGAGAGCCTTGTCGAGGACGCCGGCCACAGCGTCGTCGGCTGGGCGACCTCTCGGCGGAAGCCATGGCCATGGCGGATGCGACCGAAGCCGATATCGCCTTCGTCGACATCCATCTGAGTGACGGGCCGTCCGGCATCGACGTGGCCAAGTACATAGGCGAAAGGAAGAGTTCGACGGTGGTGTTCATGACCGCCAATCCGAAGCGCATCCCCGATCATTTCGCCGGCGCGATCGGCGTCATAGCCAAGCCTTACACGATGAACGGGCTGACGTCGGCGTTGCGGTACCTGCAGGAAGGCGTGCGCCGCCCGCCCCCCGTTTCGGCGCGGCCGGCCGGCTTCACCCTGTCGCCGGCCTTCGAAACCGCCTGGGCGCCGGCGGCATGACAGCTGAAGTCATTTCAGTTTTTCCCGAAGGAAGGCGATCGTTCTGCCCCAGGCGAGGTCAGCCGCCTTCTTGTCGTAGCGCGCCGCCGACGTATCGTTGTTGAAGGCGTGGTTGGCGCCTTCATAAACATAGACCGTGTAGTCGACATGCGCCGCGTCGAGTTCCTTCTTGAAGGCGTCGATGCCGGCATTGATGCGCTCGTCGAGTCCGCCATAGTGCAGCAGCAAGGCCGCCTTGATCTTGGATACATCGGCGGCCTTCGGCTGCATGCCGTAATAGGCAACGCCGGCACTGAGATCGGGCGCGTTGACGGCCAGCATGTTGACCGTGCCACCGCCCCAGCAGAAGCCGATAGCGCCGACCTTGCCGTTGCCGTCTTTGTCGCTCTTGAGGAAAGCGACGGTCGCAACACCGTCAGCGATGGTCTGCGCCGGATCGAGCTTGCCGAACATGTCGCGCGCCCTGTCTTCGTCGGTCGGCGTGCCGCCGAGCGGCGACAGAAAATCCGGCGCCAGCGCCACGAAGCCTTCCAGCGCCACGCGCCGCGCCACATCGCGGATATGCGGGTTGAGCCCCCTGTTCTCATGCACGACGATGACGGTACCGAGCTTGCCCGTCTGGTTCGCCGGCTTGACCAGATAGCCCTTCATCTCGCCGCTGCCGCCGCGGTAGCTGATGTCCTCGCCCTTCACGCGCGGATCGTTGTCGGCGACGATTCCTGCTTGCGCCGAATTTGCCGCCAGAAGAGGCGCGATCGCCGCCGCCGCCGCACCTGATCCGGCAAGCCGGGTCAACTGCTCCATGAACCGGCGGCGATCGAGCGTCAGATGCGTGTACTCGTCATAGGCGTCGATCATCGCCTGGGTGATGGTGGGCTTGGCGTCGGGTCTCGTCATGGATGGGCTCCTCTGCTTCGGGCTTCAATTCCCAGCTACATAGGGACCAAGCCGGCATCATCCAGTCGAGCACTCATCGCTGCCGTCGATTGCCTCAGGCGTATGCCGCCGGCCGCGTCCGGGCAGCAAAGCCGGTGCCCATGCGCGGCCGTGTCATCACTTTTTAGTCATTGGCGATAAATCCTGCTGGCGCTGCCACAATCGTGAAGGAAGGTGGCTATCGACGGTATCTTGACCGCGTGCCTCAGACCCAGAAGGAAGCGAGACCATGACCATGCCTTCCCCGATCCTCGCCAGCGCGGTCGTCCTTGCGGGGGCCGCCGCTTTGGCCCTACGCTCGATGGTTGTGAATGCAGGCAGACTATCGTTGATCAGGGTCCGCACTGAGCGGAACCGCAACACGAAAACCCAGGGTTGAGGTGACGCCATGAACGTCCAGGACATCGTCAACACCGTTTCGCAGAAGGCGGGCCTCGACCAGGCGACGACGGAGAAAGTCGTCGGCACCATTTTCTCGGTGCTCGAACACGAGGCGGAAGGCACCAGCGCCTCGGCGTTCTTCGCCAAAATCCCCGGCGCCGACGACCTCGCCCATCAATATGACGTCATGGCCGCCGCTCCGGCCGGCGGTGGCGGTTTTCTGTCGTCGTTGCAGGGCGCGCTTGGCGGCGTTCTCGGCGAGAAGGCCGGCGCGCTGATCAACGGCATCGCCGCGCTCAAGGCATCCGGGCTCGACATGGCGCAGATCCAGAAGGCCGGCGCGACGCTGATCCAGCAGGCCGAAGCCGCCGCCGGCCCCGACCTGACCAACAAGGTGCTCGGCTCGGTGCCCAGCCTGAAGGGTCATTTGGGGATTGGCTGATCGACAACGGGCCGATCGGAAGATTCCCGCCCCTCATCGCCCAGTCGGGCACTTTTCCCCGTCACTATGCGGGGAAAGGACACCGGCACAGATGAGGGGCGGCGCGACCTCTGAAAGATCGCGTCACCCTGTCGCCCCTACTTCGGCAGCGCGTAGGCCATCACATAGTCACCCGGCTTGGTGCCGACCGAACCGTGGCCGCCGGCGACGATGACCACGAACTGGCGGCCGTCGGCGACCGTATAGGTCATCGGCGTCGATTGCCCGCCGGCCGGCAGCCGCGCCTGCCACAGCTGCTTGCCCGATGTCAGGTCGTAGGCGCGCAGGTAGTCGTCGACTGCGGCCCCCAGGAAGGCGACGCCGCCGGCGGTGATCATCGGCCCGCCGATGCCGGGCACGCCGACCTTCAGCGGCAGCGGCAGCGGCGTCATATCGTAGACGGTGCCGTTGCGGTGCTTGTAGGCGATCTTGCCGGTCCTGAGATCGGCACCGGCGACATAGCCCCAGGGCGGCGCCTGGCAAGGAATGCCGAGCGGCGACAGGAACGGTCCCATCACCACCGCATAGGGCGCGCCCTCGTTGCGGTTCAGCCCCTGTTCGCTGCCCCGCCCTTCGTCCGGCGGCGGCACCTGATCGCGCGGGATCAACTGCGACTTGAACGCCAGATAGGTCGGCATGCCGAACAGCACCTGCCGGACCGGGTCGACGGCGACGCCACCCCAGTTGAAGGTGCCGAAATTGCCGGGGTAGATCAGCGAGCCCTGGACGGAAGGCGGCGTATAGCGACCCTCATAGCGCAGGCCCTGGAATTCGATCCGGCAGGCCAACTGGTCGAACATGGTGAGGCCCCACATGTCGGCGCCGGTCAGCGGCTTCGGCATGAAGGTGAGATCGGAGACCGGCTGCGTCGGCGATGTGTGGTCGCCTTCGATCGCGCCGCCGGGCGCCGGCACTTCGTTGACCGCGATGACCGGCTCACCGGTGCGGCGGTCGAGCACATACAGATCGCCCTGCTTGGTCGGTCCGACCAGCGCCGGCACCACCGTGCCGTCGGGTTTGGTGATGTCGATCAGGCTCGGCTGCGCCGGTACGTCCATGTCCCAGAGATCGTGGTGCACGGTCTGCCGCACCCATCGCACCTGTCCGGTGTTGAGGTCGAGCGCGGTGATCGACGACGAGAACTTCTCGACATTGGCACTGCGCCCGGCGCCGAGCTGATCCGGCGTCTGGTTGCCGAGCGGCACGTAGAGCAGGCCGAGCTTCTCGTCGGCGCTCGGCGTCGACCACATGTTGGGCGAGTTGGCGGTATATGTCTGGCCGGCCGGCAGCGGCGTCGTCTGGTCCGGATTGCCGGAATCCCAGTTCCACACCAGCGCGCCGGTGGCAGCGTCGTAGGCGCGGATGACGCCGGACGGCTCCTGCGTCGAATAATTGTCGTTGACCGCGCCGCCGACAATGATCTTGCCGCCTGAGATCAGCGGTGCCGAGGTCGAGTAATAATAGCCCGACTTCGGATAGGGCATGTTGGTCAGAAGGTTCAGCGTGCCGCCCTCGGCGAAAGCCGGGCAGATCTGCCCGTTGGCGGCGTCGAGCGCGATCAGCCGCGCGTCCGAGGTCGGCAGGTAGACGCGGGTCGCACAGGGCTGCCCGGCGGCGCCGGCGGCATCGGCGTAATAGGCCACGCCGCGGCAGGTCTGGTGCTGGCGGTCCTTGTCGAGCTTGACCTTGGGATCGAAGCGCCATTTCTCCTTGCCGCTCGCGGCATCGATGGCGATGGCGAAATTATGCGGCGTGCAGATGTAGAGCGTGTCGCCGATCTTCAGCGGCGTCACCTGATAGGTGGTCTCGCCGACATCGTCCGGTCCCTTCACGTCGCCGGTCTGGTAGGTCCAGGCAGGCTGCAGCTTGGCGACATTGTCCGGTGTGATCTGGTCGAGCGGCGAATAGCGCTGGCCGAACTGCGTGCGGCCGTAATAGTGCCACTCGCCGGCCGGCACGTCATTGCCGAGATTGGCGTTGGCGACCACCTTGTCGGTGCCGAGTTCGCCGGCAATGTCCTTCGGATCCGAAGTCATCGAATAACCGGCGACGGCCAGTGATGCCAGCACGGCAAGGATCAGCGGCGCGCGTGCGTCAGGGCCGACAAGACCCCGTCTCGCCCACGGCGTCAGCAGCCACAAAGCGAGAAGCACGATGACGCCGCCGCGAGGCCCGAGTTCCCACCAGTCGAAGCCGGTTTCCCAGACCGCCCAGGCCAGCGTGCCGAGCACGATCGCCGCGTAGAGCCACAGTGCGGTGGACCGGCGCCGGTAGAGCAGCCAGGCGGCGATCAGGAAGGCAAGGCCAGCAACGACATAGTACCAGCTGCCGCCCAGCATCGCCAGGCGGATGCCGCCGCCGCCGAGTGCCAGGCCGATGAGGAAAAGAATGAGGGAGGTGATGGTGACAGCCAAGATGATACTCCTTCGACTGTTGCGCTTTGCCACGCCAAGGACAGCCCGATGTCCCGTTCCTGCCCTGCGCACAGCTTTCTCCTGCCCGCCCCGCCTGTCAAGCTGGCCCACACGCCAAGGTGGCAATTCATCTTGCCTGCGGTCGGGTTATCGAGCAGTCTCCGTCGCAGCATCACCGTGGAGTAGACCGAGTCATGCCCTTCGTCTTTCCGCCATGGATGCGCATTGCCGGCGCGCTGTTCGGCTTCGTCGTGCTTATGGCTGGCAGTCAACCGGCGTCGGCACAAACGCTCGAGGAGATCAACAAGGCAAGCGGCTTCCACGAGATGCTGGCCGGCCTCGGCCCAAGCATAGTCGCCGGCATCAAATCCGTGCCGGGGCCGGAAAAAGTCAAGGAAGCCTTGTCCGCCGCCGCTGAAGGCGCTTTTGACGCTGACAGGATGGAGAAAGCCGTAGAGGCGCGGATGACGGGCCGGTTGCAGCCCGTCGATCTCACCGATCTGGCTGCTTTCTTCGATTCACCATTGGGCAGGCGGGTCACAGCCCTGGAGATCCAAGCGTCCGATCCGCAAGCCGTGGGGCGCAAGAAGATCGAAGGTCCAAAAATCCTTGGAGGACTTCAGGCGGGAGATCCGACACGGCTCGCGTTGTACCGGAAAATCGTCGACGATACCAGCGCCGTGGACATGGCTGAAGCGATCGCATTGAACATGGGCTATGCGATGGTTTCGGGAATGCTCGCGGCAGCCGGGCAGCCTTTATCGGATCAGCAGATAATGGTGCTGGTGCACAAGCAGGCCGGCAACCTTCGTGAAAAAGCCGAAAAGGGGATCATGGAAGGAAATGCTTTCGCCTATCGTGACTTGTCGCTCGACGATCTCAGGCTTTACGCGGCATTTCTCGCGTCCCCTGCGGGCAGCCATTACTACGACCGGATGCAGACGGCACTCGGCGCCGTGATGACCGATGAGGCGCGTTCGTTAGGGCAGCGATTTTTCGTCGCTCTCGGCTACCGCAAGGCCTGAACAGCCCGTACATCCTTGCCGCCAGCACTTTAGCGGAACAAAACGTAGACAGTTCTGGTCTTTCCCCACCGAATCACTACATTCGGGGGCGATGTCCGGCTTTTCCGAAGACATGCCCTTTTTCGACGAACCCAATGCGCGGCCCTCGGCCCCGTCGGGTATCGCCGCGCGCGCCATGGCTGCCCGCAGCGGACACAACAACGCACCCGACTATCTGAAGGGCCTCAACCCGGAGCAGCGGCTAGCTGTTGAAACAACGGAGGGTCCGGTTCTGGTGCTGGCCGGCGCCGGCACCGGCAAGACCCGCGTGCTCACCACCCGCATCGCCCACATCCTCGCCACCGGCAAGGCGTTTCCGTCGCAGATCCTCGCGGTGACCTTCACCAACAAGGCCGCGCGCGAGATGAAAATCCGCATCGGCGTGCTGATCGGCGAAGGCAATGTAGAGGGCATGCCATGGCTCGGCACCTTCCACTCGATTGGAGTGAAGCTGCTTCGCAGACATGCCGAACTCGCCGGTTTGCGCTCCGACTTCACCATCCTCGACACCGACGACGTCGTGCGGCTGATCAAGCAGTTGATCCAGGCCGAGGGGCTGGACGACAAGCGCTGGCCGGCCAAGCAGTTCGCCCAGATGATCGACGGCTGGAAGAACAAGGGGCAAGGCCCCGCCGACATTGCCGAGGGCGACGCGCGCGCCTTCGCCAACGGCAAGGGCCGCGAACTCTACAAGGCCTATCAGGAGCGACTGAAGACGCTGAACGCCTGCGATTTCGGCGACCTTCTGTGCCACCCGATCCGCATCTTCCGCGCCAATCCGGACGTGCTGAAGGAATACCATAAGCGCTTCAAGTACATCCTCGTCGACGAGTACCAGGACACCAACACCGCCCAGTACATGTGGCTGCGGCTGTTGGCGCAAAGGCCTCAAGGCAAGCCGATCTCCCCCCTTGAGGGGGAGATTGGGCGCTCTTCGGCCGAAACCCGCGCCACCGTAAACATCTGCTGCGTCGGCGATGACGACCAATCCATCTATGGCTGGCGCGGCGCCGAGGTCGACAACATCCTGCGTTTCGACAAGGATTTCCCCGGCGCCACCATCATCCGGCTGGAGCGCAACTACCGCTCGACCGCGCACATCCTTGGTGCCGCCTCCCACCTCATCGCTCACAATGAGGGCCGCTTCGGCAAGACGCTGTTCACGGATCGCAACGATCCCGAGGATGGCAAGGTCAATGTCCACGCCGCCTGGGATTCCGAAGAAGAAGCCCGCGCCATCGGTGAGACCATCGAGGCCTATCAGCGCCAGAAGCACAATCTCAACGACATGGCTATTCTTGTCCGTGCATCCTTCCAGATGCGGGCCTTCGAGGATCGCTTCATCACACTCGGCCTCAACTACCGCGTCATCGGTGGCCCGCGCTTCTACGAGCGCCTGGAAATCCGCGACGCCATGGCTTTCTTCCGTGTCGTCGCGCAAGGCGCCGACGACCTCGCTTTCGAACGCATCGTCAATGTGCCCAAGCGCGGCTTGGGCGAAGCCACCATCCGCCAGATCCACGACACCGCCCGTGCGCTGCGCATCCCTATGCTGGAGGCCGCCGCCAAGCTCGCCGAAAGCGACGAGTTGAAGCCGAAGCCGCGCGCTGCCTTGCGCGAAGTGGCGGCCAATTTCGAGCGCTGGCAGAAGGCGCTGGAAACCACGCCGCACACCGAACTCGCCGAGACCATTCTCGAAGAGAGCGGCTACACGGACATGTGGAAGAACGACCGCTCGGTCGAAGCCCCCGGCCGGCTGGAGAACCTGAAAGAGCTGATCCGCTCGATGGAGGAGTACGAATCGCTGCGCTCCTTCCTCGAGCACGTCGCGCTGGTCATGGACGCCGAACAGAATGCCGGGCTCGACGCCGTCTCGATCATGACGCTGCATTCGGCCAAGGGCCTCGAATTCGAGACCGTCTTCTTGCCCGGCTGGGAGGAAGGCCTGTTCCCGCATCAGCGCGCGCTCGACGAAGGCGGCCGCTCCGGGCTGGAGGAAGAGCGCCGCCTCGCCTATGTCGGCCTGACGCGGGCCAAGAAGAACCTGCATATCTGGTTTGTCTCCAACCGCCAGATCCATGGCCTATGGCAGTCGACGATCCCGTCGCGTTTCCTCGAGGAATTGCCGAACGCCCATGTCGAGGTCGCTGAAAGCGGCAACTCCTACGGCGGCTACGGCAATTCCTATGGCGGCGGTTCCTTTGCCTCCGGCCGCGGCGGCCAGGGCGCAGGACGGCAGAACCCCTATGGCGCCTCGCGCTTCGACAATGTCGGCGCCGACAGCGAAAAATCCGGCGCCTTCTCCAACACCTATGCGACGCCGGGCTGGCAGCGCGCGCAGGCCAACCGCACCGAGGCGACCGACCGCAACTGGGGCTCGCGCTCGGGCCACCAGGTCGAGCGCATCGGCTACGGCGAGACGGACAGCGGCTACGGCGCCGGCCGCACCTCGGTCAAGGGCCGCACCATCGACGGCGAGCTGGTCGCCAAATCCGTCTCCGACAAGCCGTCCGCCTTCAACGTCGGCGACCGTGTCTTCCACCAGAAATTCGGCAACGGCAACATCTCGGCCATCGAAGGCAACAAGCTGACCATCGACTTCGACAAAGCCGGCCAGAAACGCGTGCTGGATGGGTTTGTGGCTGCGGTGTGAAGATGGCGTTTTCCCCGCGGAAGCCTCACCTTCGTCATCCACGGGCGAAGCAAGGAGCGTAGCGTCGCGGCGCAGACCCGAGGATGACGAAGTGATTGATGTCTACGCCAATCGTCAAGGCATGCGGTCCGCCAACGAAACAGCCCCTCACCGATACCGCGCCTGATTCCATTTGTGCCCCAGCAGCGACAGGATGATGATCAGCCCGTTGAAGAACTGCACATAGAAACCGCTCAATCCCGCCGCCACGACGCCGGTCTGGATGAAGGACACGGTAACCGCGCCGATGGCGCCGCCGACGACGGTGCCGATGCCGCCCCAGGTCGGCGTGCCGCCGACGAACACCGAGGCCAGCACCGGCAGGAGATAGCCGTCACCGGCGGTCGGCCACCAGGTGAAGTTGATCATCACCGAGAAGGTGCCGGCGATCGCCGCACCGATGCCGACGAAGACGAACACTTTCACCCGCACGCGCTTGACGTCGATGCCCATCTGCTGGGCGCTGTCGGGATTGTCACCCACCACCCTCACCTGCGCGCCAAAACGATGGCGGTTATAGAGCATCGCCGACAGCACGACGAAGCCGATGGCCCAGAAGATCTGCACCGGAATGCCCAGGAGCTGGCTGGAGAAGATCGTGTAGGCCCAGCTGTCGCTGAGGCTGGTCAGCGCCATCGACTTGCCCTCGTTGATGATCTGGATCAGGCCGCGCAGCAGGAAATTCATGCCCAGCGTGGCGATCAACGACGACAGCCCGCCATAGACGACCAGCGAGCCTACGAGGAAGCCGAGCAGCATGCCGGTGACGAGTGCCGCGGCGATGCCGAGAAACGGATCGTAGCCGGCCTGCACGACCAGCGCGAAGACCCATGAGGCGAAGCCCATCGTTGCCGGAAACGACAGGTCGATCTCGCCGCAGGTGACGACGAAGACCAGCGGCACCACCACGAACAGCGCAACGGGGAGCGTCGTCAGCACCGAACGGTAGAGATACCAGGTGGTGAAAACGGTCGGGTTGGCGATCAGGAACACCGTCATCATGACGATGAACACGGCGAGCGTGCCGAGCGCGGCACGGTTGTCGAGGATGAAGCCGCGCATCCAGTGATCGGATGGGTGCCTCCATTCTTTCTGAGAACTGGGACGGGGAATGCCGGAGGACGGCTCGTGCAGGTCGGGCTCCATGGTCTTGCTCATCGTGCTCTCTGCTCCGCGTCGCCGGCATCGTGCAGCCCGGCCAATCCGCCGGGATGCGCGACCTCTTCCATGAAGTTGATGAGATCTTCGGCCGACTTGACCTCGCTGCGGTCGGTCGTCAGTGCAACCTTGCCGCGGTCCAGCACCACGAAGCGGTCGGCGATGTCGAAGACATGATGGATGTTGTGGCCGATGAACAGGATCGAGCGGCCGCTCGCCCGCACCTGGCGCACGAAATGGAATACCTTGGCGGTCTCGGTCAGCGACAGCGCCGTCGTCGGTTCGTCGAGGACGATCAGCTCGGCCTGCTTGTAGATGGCGCGGGCGATCGCCACGCCCTGGCGTTCGCCGCCCGAAAGCTGGCCGACGATCGACTGCGGCGTGAACACTTTCGAGGTGAAGCCGATCTCGCGCATCAGCCGGCTTGCCTCCTCGATCTCCTTGTTGACCCTGAGAAAGCCCATGAAGCCGGTCAGCTCGCGGCCCATGAAGATGTTGCGAACGATGGTCTGCTGCACGGCCAGCGCCCGGTCCTGGAACACCGTCTCGATGCCGGCCTCGCGCGAACGCGCCGCGCTCCACCCGGTCACCGGCTTACCACGCACGAGGATTTCGCCGCTGGTCGGCTTGACCACGCCCGAGAGAATCTTGATCAGCGTCGACTTGCCGGCGCCATTGTCACCGAGCAGGCCGACGACCTCGCCGCGGTCGACGCTGAGATTGACCCCGCCCAGCGCATAGACCTGGCCATAGGACTTGCTGATGTCGCGCAGTTCGATGAGGCGTTCGGCCATCGGATGCTCGCTTTCATTGTCTCGTGCCGGCGTCGTCGCCAGCGGTCCCGCCGGCCGGGGCCTGAGATCCCGGCCGGCGGCTTGGGAGGTCAGCGCAGCGCCTGCTTGGCGAGCTCGGCGACGATCTCGTAATTTTCGGGCGTGACGAAGCCGGCGCCGGTGTCGACATTCATCGGCGCCAGCCCCAGCACAACCTGCTGGCAGAGGCTGAGGATCGGCAGATAGCCCTGCAGGAACGGCTGCTGGTCGGCGGTCAATTGCACCCAGCCACCCTTGAAGCCCTCGACGATCTGCGGGCTGGTGTCGAAGCCGAAATTGAAGATCTCGCCCGCCTTGCGTCCGGCCGCCTGCATATAGGTCGAGACATTGCCGAGCATCTGCCCGCCGGGATAGCCGACCGCCTTGACGTCGGGATTGTTGAGCAGCGCCGCGGTGATCACCGGAATGGCCAGATTGGGATCGGACGCCCATTCGCCGCTCGGCGGTGAGGACAACTGGATGACCTCGACGCCGGCTTCCTTGAGCGCCGCCACCGTGCCACGTTCGCGCGCGCCGCGACTTTCGTTTTCGAACGGACCGATCATGATCGCCTTGTCGCCGGCCTTCAGCTTGCCCAGTTTGAACGCCTCGGCGCCGAGCGCGCGGCCCTGCTGTTCCTGCTGGGCGCCGACATAGCCGCCGCCGAACGCTTCCACCACCTTCGGCACAGGCACGTTCTGGTACATCATCTTGATGCCATCCTTGTGCGCCTGTTCGGCGAGCGGCATGATCGATGCGTCGCCCGGATGGCCCATCATGGCGATGCCGTTGGGCTTGACCGCGACGGCCTCGCGCAGTTGCTGAACCATCTTTTCGATGTCCCACTGGGAGAAGATGTAGTCGACCTTCGGCCCCAGATCGGCCTCTGCCTGCTTGGCGCCATTGTAGACGATGGTGCCGAAAGCATCGCCCTCGGCGCCGCCGACGAAGAAACGGATGTGGACGTCCTTGCACCATTTGGCGTCGAGCGCCTGCGCGGGCAAGGTGGAGATCGCAGCGGCAAGCACCGTGGCGGCGGCCACGACGGTCGAGCGCAGAACTGTCCTTCTCATCGTCATGCTCATGCACTTATCCTCCCTTTTTGTCCTCGCAAGCGAGGGGTTTCGACATTCGCTTCGGCAATGTGCGTTGCAGACATCCCGGCCGGCTCCTCCCGCCGGCCGATCCTCACATCGGGTTCGGCAGGTAGCTGGCCCCTCCCCGGCATTGTTTGAGATATTCCAGCGCCCGCACCTGGCCGGTGATCTCGAGGTCGCCGCGATAGACCGGGTCGTGCCAACCTTCGATATCGATGGCGCCCTTGTATCCGGCCAGCCGCAATTCGCTGATCACCCGCGTCCAGTCGCTGTCGCCGAAGCCCGGCGTTCGCATCTGCACGAAGGGCAGCCGGCCGAACACGCCATGCTCGCGGATGACATCCCAGCGCACCGTCGCGTCCTTGCCGTGGACGTGGAAGATGCGCGGCGCCCATTTGCGGATCTGCGGCATCGGATCGATCAGATAGACGAGCTGGTGGCAGGGCTCCCATTCCAGCCCGAGATTGTCGTCCGGCACTTCGTTGAACATCAGCTCCCAGGCGTCCGGATTGTGGGCGATGTTCCAGTCGCCGGCGGCCCAGTTGCCGTCCATCGCGCAGTTCTCGAAGGCGATGCGCACGCCCTTGTCGGCGGCGCGTCTGGCCAGTGGTCCCCAGACCTCCTTGAAGCGCGGCAGGCTGTCGGTCAGCTTCTTGCCGCGCAGGCGGCCGGTGAAGCCGCTGACCATCGAGGTGCCGAACAGATGCGCATTGTCGATGACCGTCTCCCAGGCCTTGAGCACGCCGCGATCGACCTCGCCGTCTTCCAGCGGATTGCCGAACACGCCGAGCGAGGACACGGTGACGTCGGCATCGCCGATCGCCTCGCGGATCTGGCCGGCCAGCCGCGGCAAATCCTTGCCGCCCAGCGTCTGCCAGAAGAAGGGCTGGATGCTCTCGAAGCCGAGCGGCAGGATCTGCTTGATGTAAGCCGCCGGGTCATCGAGATTGGCCCGCACCATGGTGCCGATCCGGATGTCGAGAAGCGGGTTCGGCGTCATTGTGCTTCCTCTGCGATTGTCACGCGGCGGCCGGTCTCGGCGCTTTCGATGGCGCCAAAAACCATGGCCAGGCTCTTGATGTTGTCGCCGCCGCGCGTTTCCGGCTCGGTGCCGGTCTCGATGGCGTGCATGAAATCCTGGAGAATGCCGAGATGGCCGCCGACGCGATCGGACGCATCGAGCGGCGGCACCTCGATCGGCTGGGTTTTGTCGAACATTCCCTCGCGGCCCGGCATCACTGCTTCTGCCCTCAAATCGTCATGACCGTCCCAGATGAGGCTGCCGCGCTCGGCAACGATGCGCCATGCACTTTCCCAACTGGTGCGGAAGCCGGCCGCGCACCAGCTGCCGGCGTAGGTGAAGACCTTGCCGTCGCCGAGATCGAAGACGGCGCTGGCCGAAGATCCCTGCCTGTACCAGGAACTGGCCGGCTCCCATTCCTGGCAATAGACGCCGGCCGGCTCGCCATTCACCATGTAGCGAGCGGCGTCGAAGGTGTGGATCGCCATGTCGAGCAGCAGCACATGGGCCATCTCCTCGCGAAAACCGCCGAAATGCGGCGCGACGAAGAAGTCGGCGTGGATGCTGGTCGGCGCACCGATGGCGCCGGAGTCCAGGAACCTCCGGATGCGCCTGACATTGGCGACATAGCGGCGGTTCTGCACGACCGCATGGATGCGCCCGGCGCGACGCGCGGCCTCGACGATGGCGCGCGCATTTTCCGGACTGTCGGCGAGCGGCTTTTCCGTCAGCAGATGGCAATTGTGCGCAAAGGCGGACAGCGCGACCGCGCGCCGGGCGGCGGGAACCACGACATCGAACACCGCTTGCGGTTTGATCTGATCGAGGACGGTATCGAGGCTGCTGCCGATGACGGCATTGGTGAGGCCGTATTCGTGCGCCCGCGCCCGTGCCCTGTCGGCATCGAGATCCACAAGGCCGACAATGGCGAGCCCGTCGACTTGCTGCGCGGCATCGAGCCACGCCTTGCTCATCGCTCCGCAGCCGACCAGGACGGCATTGATCATCCGGCGCTCCTCCTCCGCTCGGTCCCTCCAGACCGATCGTCACGGCATCCACGGCATGACCGTAAACGTTTTTCCGTAAACGTTTACGAGAACACACCCGAAGGCGTAGAATGTCAATTGGCCGCTCGTGAAAATCGTCCTGTCGCCTTGGCCTGAGCGGCTACCGGTGCTAGCCAAGCAAGGGGAGTACAGTCACTTGGCATCCAGCATTCATGACCTTGCCCGTCACCTGAACATTTCGATCGGCACGGTGTCGCGGGCGCTGAACGGCCGCGCCGACGTCAATGCCGACACGCGCCAGCGCGTGCTCGAGGCGGCCAGGACGCTCAACTATTCGCCGAACCAGTCCGGCCGCAGTCTGCGGCAAGGCGCCACCCATTCGATCGCCTTCATGCTGCAGCCGCATCCGGGCGACCAGCAATATGGCGAGCCGTTCTTCATTCCGTTCCTGATCGGGCTGCAGGCCAGGCTTGCGGAAAGCGGGCTCGACCTGACCGTGGTCATGGGCGCGCCGGGCGACTACCAGCAGGAGCGCCTGCGCCGCGTCGTCGAGACGCGCCGCGCCGATGCGGTGCTGCTGGCCTGGACGCGGCGCGAGGATGAACGCATCGACTATCTCACCCAGGCCGGCTTTCCCTTCGCCACGCTCGGCCGCAGCCGCTCCGGAACCAAGTCCTACCCTTCCCTCGACCTCGATTTCGAGAAGGCCGGCGCCGACGCGGTCGACCGCCTCGTGGCGCGCGGCCACCGCCGCATCGCCGCCGTCCGCCCGTCGCTCGACCTTAATTTCGGCTATCTGTTTTTGGCCGGCTATCGCAAGGCCTTGCGGCGGCACAGCATCGAGGTCGACCCCGAGCTGATCGCGTCCGGCTTCATCAACGAGGCCGGCGGCTACGAGGTGACGCCGCAGGTGATGCGCTCCAACGCCCCGCCGACCGCCATCATCTTCAACAATGACGCGATGGCGCTGGGCGGCTGCAAGGCGCTGGCAGAGATGGGTATCAGGCCGGGCCACAACATGGCGGTGACCGTCATCGTCGACACGCCGCTCTGCCGCTATTTCTCGCCAGCCCTGACCGCCTTCCGCCCGGCGCTCGAGCCGATGGGACAACGGCTCGCGGAAATGCTGCTGGCGTCGCTTCCCGCCTTCGCCGGCCCGGAGGGTCCGCGGATCATCCGCGAGGTCTGGCCGCTGGTACTGGTCGCGCGCGACAGCGATTAATCGCAGCAGCAGGACCTGGCGAATTTGTCAAACGCTGAGCCAGGGTGTGTTGAGATTCAGGTCAGGCCGAGCCGAAAATGATGGCTTTTGAGAACCGGAGCGGAGCGGACATTCGGGTCCGTGAGCACCGGAAGCGCAGAAAGCCGTCGTTTGCAGGCCGGCCTCACCTGAATATCGACATACCCTAGTCCACCTTCTTCTCGCCTCGCTCCCCGGCCTTGACGATGTCGCCCGTGGTGAACAGGATTTCCTTCAGTTCCGCGCGCCAGTCCTTCTTCTGGCGCAGCAGGAATTCGAGATCCATGCCGAAATGCTTGAACTCCTCGCCCTGCGCGTTCTTCATGATGGCGCGCGCCTGCGGGTCCTTCTCCACCGACATGCGCTGTTCGTACCAGCTGATCGCTTCCGCCTCCTCGATCAGCGAGGTGATCATGCGGGCAAAGGTCCGCACCTCCTGCGACAGTTCTTCAGGCGGTTCGTGATACTGGTCGAAACCCATGTCGTCCTCCCCTCAAACAGCACACCGGTGCGCAGTGCACCGGCCGCAGCCTTGAATGCGCGGGAGGCGCTATAGGTTCCGGATCACGCCACAACCAGGGCGATCAGCGGGAGCCAGCCTCAAGACACCGGCGCCGCTCCGCCCTCTGCCGTGCGCCGCGCGATGAACTCGTCCAGCACGCCTGATGTGGCGACGGCCGAGGTCGGCGGCGCGAAATCGGCAAGCACCCGCCTCCAGACACCGGTGGCGCGCTCGCTCGCCGTCTTCGAGCCGCTTTGCGTCCAGTTGCCGAAATTCGACCAGTCCGCCACCAGCGGCTCGTAGAAAGCGGTGCGGTAGCGGGCCATGGTGTGGCTGGCCGAGAAGAAATGCCCGCCCGGCTGCACCTCGGCGATAGCTTCGAAACCAATCGTGTCGGTGTCGCCGGGCGTCGCAGCACAAAGTTCAGCCACCGTCTGCAGCGCCTCGATGTCGGTGATCAGTTTCTCGAAGGAGACACTGAGGCCGCCCTCCAGCCAGCCGGCAGCATGGATGCACATCGTCGCCCCGGCCAGCACCGAGCCCCACAGCGCGAACTGCGTCTCGTGCGCGGCCTGCGCGTCGGAGATGTTGGCCGCACTGCCGCCGCCGGACCGCCAAGGCAGCCCGGTGAAGCGCGCCAGTTGGCCGGCGCCCAGCGTCGCCTTGACGTGCTCGGGCGTGCCGAAGGCGGGCGCGCCGGATTTCATGTCGACATTGGAGGAGAACGAGCCGTAGACGACCGGCGCACCCGGCCTCACGATCTGCGCCAGCGTCAGCCCGGCCAGCGCTTCGGCATGCTGCAGCGTCAGCGCGCCGGCGACCGTTATCGGCGCCATGGCGCCCGCCAGGCAGAACGGCGTGATGACGGAGACCTGCCCCGCGCGAGCGAAATCGATGATGCCTTGCGCCATCGGAATGTCGAGCTGACGCGGCGAGTTGGTGTTGATGACGGTGTAGCAATGCGCGCTTGCCAAAAACTCCTCTTCCGACAAGCCGCGCGCCAGCCGCAGCATCTCGAACCCGTCCTCGACTTGCGGCGTGCCGCGCGCGAAGACGAACGGGAGCTTGTCCGACAGCGTCAACTGCGCGCGGTTGACGGCATAGTGCCGAAAGCGGTTGTCGACATCCTGCGGTTCGATGCAGGGCCCCAGCATATGCAGCACATCGAAATGCTGCACCAGCCGCATCAGATCCTCGAAATCCGCCAGTGTTCCCGGCCGCCGGCCGCGCTCGAGATCGGTGACGTTCGGCGCCCCGCACCCGGCCAGGAAGGTCATCGAGCCGAGCTCCAGCGTCAGATCGCGGGCGCGCGAACCGGCGTAAGCGTGGATCGACTTCGGCGCCGAGGCGAGTGCCGCCGTCACCATGTCACGGCCGATGCGCACCATGTCGGTGTCTGGATCGACCAGGGCGCCGGCATTGGCAAAATGCTCACGCGCTTGCGGCAGCAGCACCTTGATGCCGAGCTCTTCCAGCACCCGCAGCGCCGTGTCGTGGATCGAAGCCACCTGGTCGTCCGAAAAGATCGGCTGCGGCAGGAACGGGTTCTTCAGCGAATGGTAATTGGGACGGCGGCTGCTTTCGCTGCCGGCCTCGCCCGTGCGTCCACGCCGGCGCTCGCGCCTGCCGTCCCGTGCCGCGTCATCGACCATCGGAAATCCTCCTCATTGCCGCATTGCCTTGCCCAGGGGATCGTGGGGCGAGGCCGCGACGACATGCGCCGGCCGTTCCTCACCTACGACATGCACGGAGAGCGCGGTGCCCTCGCCTGCGAAATCGCGGTCGATCAGAGCCAGCGCCAGGCTCTTGCCGACCGTATAGCCATAGCCGCCCGAGGTGACGAAGCCGACGCGTCGGCCCTGATGCCAGACAGGCTCAAAACCGCTGGCATCGGCGTCGAGCGCATCGATTTCCAGCGTCACCAGGCATTGGCCGCTGCCGGCCTCCCGCTGTTTCAACGCTGCTTCGCGGCCGATGAAGTCGCTCTTGCCGAAAGCGATGAAGCGGTCGAGGCCGGTCTGGCCCGGCGTATAGCCTTGCGTGAATTCACGCGACCAGATGCCAAAGCTCTTCTCCAGCCGCAGCGCATTGAGCGCATAGTAGCCGATTTCAGCAAGGCCCAGATCCTCGCCCGCAGCCAGCAGCGTGTCGCGCAGAGTGGCGTGCATGGTCACGGGGCAACTGATTTCGAAGCCGAGTTCGCCCGCGATCGACAGCCGCGCCACACGTGCCTGCACCATACCGATGTCGAATGCGCCACAGGCCATGAACGGCAATGCTGCGCCGGAAACATCCTGATGCGTCGTGCGCTCCAGAATCTCCCGCGCATTCGGCCCCGTGAGCAGGAAGCCGCTCATCGTGTCGGAGAGGTCGGCGATGGTGACGCCCTCCGCCGCATGGCTCTCGAACCAGCGCATATGGAATTCCCGGAGATAGTAGGAGCCCATCAGCCAATAAGAGCCGCCGCCCCAGTTGAAGACGGTGAGGTCGCCCTTCAGCCGTCCGTCATGGCCGAGCATCGGCGCCAGGCCGGCCCGCCCCGGCTTCGGCAATCGGCAGGCGAGCAGCCGGTCGAGCCACGCCTCCGCACCCAGCCCCGACACCGCATAGCGCGCATAGGCCGAGATATCGACGAGGCCGGCGGCGCGCCGCACCTGCAGCGCCTCCTCGCCGACGATGTCGAAGGCGTTGGAGCGCCGCAGCGTCGTGCTCTCGGCAAATCCCATCGGCGCGAAATAGGCCGGGATTTCCAGCCCCCAGGAAGCCGTCCATTCGCATCCCGCCGCGCTCATGCCGTCATAGGCGCCGGGGCGTTTCAGCGGCCGGCCGGCGGGCAGCCGTTCATTGGGAAAGGTCATGACGAACCGGCGCGAATAGAACTGGCGCGTCGTCTGCCTGAGATATTCGCGGTTGGCGGCGAAGGCGCCGTAGCGAGCGATATCCATGCCGAAGATGTCGGCCTGCGGCTCGCCGAAAATCATCCATTCGGCCAGCGACTTGCCGACGCCGCCGCCCTGGCTGAAACCGGCCATGACGCCGCAGGCGACCCAGTAGTTCTTCAGGCCGCGCACCGGCCCGACAATCGGATTGCCGTCCGGCGTGAAGGTGAAGGCGCCGTTGACCCATTTGCGGATACCGGCCGTCGCCAGGCAAGGGAAGCGCTCATGCGCCTTGGCGAGTTCCGGGCTGATGCGGTCGATGTCTTCCGGGATCAGCTCTATGCCGTAGTCCCACGGCGCTCCGTCCATGTTCCAATGCTTTGGGTTCTGCTCATAGACGCCAAGCAGCACACCCTTGCGCTCCTGCCGCAGGTATGAAAAGCCGTCGAGATCGACGGCGATGCCGATTTCCCTGTCAAGTGCTGCGATCTCCGGAATGTCATCGGTGATGAAATAGTGGTGCTCCATCGGCGTCACCGGCAGGTCGACGCCGGCCATGCGGCCGAGCTGCTTCGCCCACAGCCCGCCGGCATTGACGACATGCTCGGCGATGATGGTACCCTGCTCGGTGATGACGTCCCAGCGCCCGTCGGCACGTGCTTTCAGCTCGACGACCCGGTTGCGCAAGATGATGTCGGCGCCGCGCTTCTTCGCAGCACCCGCATAGGCATGCGTGGTACCGTACGGGTCGAGATGGCCTTCGTTGGAATCATGCAGGCCGCCAAGAACACCGTTGACGTCAACGATCGGGCAGATCGCCTTGATCTCGTCGGGCGTGACCAGGCGCGCGGTCTCGATGCCGACCGACTGGAACACGGCCCAGGCTGATTTCAACCACTCCCAGCGCGCGGGATCGCTGGCGATGTTGACGCCGCCCGTCATGTGCAGGCCGATATCCCAGCCGGATTCGGCCTCGATCTCCCGGTAGAGATTGATGGTGTAGTCCTGCAGCGCCGCCACGTTGGGATCGGCGTTGAGCGCATGGAAGCCTGCCGCCGCGTGCCAGGTCGAACCGGCCGTCAGTTCTGCGCGCTCGATCAGCGCCACATCGCTCCAGCCGAACCGCGTCAGGTGATAGAGCACCGAGGCTCCGACCACGCCACCTCCGATGACGACTGCGCGGTAGTGCGACTTCAAGGCTTCCCCTCCACGGTTGGTCCGAAGACTGGAGCATATATCCACTGGACATAAGTGTCCAGTGCCGGCGCGCGCATCGTTTTTCGTCGACCGCCGGCATGCACTGCGCGCTGTCACGCAAGCATCATGTTCGCGCCGTAGACCGCATTTCGGGGAGGCTTGCGCAGCATCATCGATGTCGCACCTCTTTCAGTTTTTCGTCCCGCGGCCGCTCCGGCACATCCGTCACAAAGAGGATTATCCATGAAGCACCTGTATCGACCCGCGTCGCTTGGCGTCGCGCTGGCCTTGTTCACCGCCTTGGCGCCGGCGCTCGCCGACAGCACCGCGACCGTCGGCGGCCTCGTCAACAAGGGGCTGGTCGGCGTCGGCCGCATCCCGGCCGCTCAGCGCGACAAGTTCGGCGAGACCTTCGGCTCGGGTTCCGGCATGGCGATCGACGCATCAGGCTGGACGCATGACACCGCCGGCTACAGGGGTTCGCTCTGGCTGTTGCCGGACCGTGGCTACAATGTCGTCGGCACCACCGACTACCGGCCGCGCCTCAACACGATCGCCATCGAATTTGCTCCGGTCGCACCGGGCGCGGCACCTGCTGCCGGCCAGGAGCAGACGGGCGTCAAGGCAACGCTCGCCGACACCATGCTTCTCACCGACGACAAGGGGGCTGATGCCACAGGCCTCGACCCACTCAACGGCGTGCGCGCGGCAAGCGGCGACATGCCGATCCTGCCGCAAGCCGACAATGGCAAGCTGGCGCTCGACAACGAGGCGATCGTGCGGCTGCCCGATGGTTCGATGTTCATCTCCGACGAATACGGCCCGAACATCTATCGGTTTTCCGCCGACGGGCATCTGCTGTCGGCAACCCAGCCACCGGCCGCCTTCGTGCCGATGCGCCACGGCACGCCGAACTTCGCCTCGGACAATCCGGGACCCGGTGCCGCCGAGCCCGATCCGAAGGACCCCGAGACCGGCCGCCAGAACAACCAGGGCCTGGAGGGAATGGCGATGACGCCGGACGGCAAGTTCCTGATCGCGGTGCTGCAATCGGCGCCCCGGCAGGATGGCGGCGATTCGCCCGCGACGCGCCAGAACACGCGTGCGCTGGTCTATGACGCGTCCGACCTCGCCCACCTCAAACTGGCGCATGAGTATGTCGTGCCGTTGCCGGTGTTCAAGGATGCCAAGGGCAAGACCAAGATCGCCGCGCAGAGCGAGATCGTGGCGCTCTCCGACAAGACCTTCCTGATGCTGGCGCGCGACAGCGGCAACGGCCAGGGGCTGAAGGGCGACACCTCGCTGGTGCGCCAGATCTTCGTCGTCGACGTCTCGGCCGCGACCGACATCGCCGGCGGCGCCTTCGATGCCGCCGACAAGCCGCTGGCGCCCAAGGGCGTGCTCGACCCGTCGGTGATGCCGGCCAAGCTGACGCCGTTCATCGACATCAACGACAAGGGCGAACTCGGCCGCTTCGGCCTGCACAATGGCGCGCCGAACGACAAGAACAACCTGTCGGAGAAGTGGGAGGCGATGTCGGTGGTCAGCGTTCTCGATCCGAAGCTGCCCGACGACTACTTCCTGTTCGTCGCCAACGACAACGACTTCCTCGCCCAGGACGGTTTTCAGGTCGGCGCACCCTACAAGGCGGAAGACGGCGCCGATGTCGACACCATGTTCCTGGTCTATCAGGTCACGCTGCCGGGTCTCGCCGGGAAGTAACGGCCACTGCACGGGCGGGCGCGCTTGGCGCGTCCGCTGGGCTCGCGGCAGGCATGAACGGGGCAGCGGCCTTTCAGCCGCGCGTTCGCAAGGGTGCATCTCGGTCCCGCCTGCGATATCATCGTGGGTTGGATCCAAATCACCATCCGCCGAGTTGCCCGCCATGGACGAAAAAATGCCCGCGCGCCGGCGCACCGGCGACCTGACCAGCGGCCCGATCCCGCGCACGCTTCTGCTGTTCGCCCTGCCGGTGCTCGGCTCCAACGTGCTGCAGTCGCTCAACGGCTCGATCAACGCCGTCTGGGTCGGCCGTTTTCTCGGCGAATCGGCGCTGACCGCCACCTCTAACGCCAACCTCGTCCTGTTCCTGATCCTCGGCACTGTGTTCGGCATCGGCATGGCGGCCACCATCCTGGTGGCCCAGTCGGTCGGTGCCCGCGACCTGCCCGAGGCGCGCCGCATTGTCGGCACCAGCGCGACGTTCTTCTTCCTCGTCTCGGTTGTCTTCGCGGTCTGCGGCTGGATCTGGGTTGACGCCATTCTCAACACGCTCGGCACACCGGCCGACGCCTTGCCGCTGGCGCGCTCCTATCTGCGCATCATCTTCGTCGCCGTGCCGATGATGAACCTTCTGTCCTTCGTCATGACCGTGCTGCGCGGTGCCGGCGATTCACGCACCCCCTTCTTCTTCATGGCGCTGGCCGTCGTCCTCGACATCGTGCTCAACCCATTGCTCATCGCCGGCATCGGACCGTTTCCCGAACTCGGCATCGCGGGCTCCGCCACGTCCACGCTGATCGGCCAGACGGTTAGCGTGATCGCCATCCTGATCGTGCTCTATGTGCGCAAGCATCCGCTGCGGCTGGCCGGCGCCAACCTCGCTCTGCTGCGGCCCGATCCCACCTTGCTGCGCATCGTCGTCTTCAAGGGCGTGCCGATGGGCCTGCAGATGATCGTCATTTCGGCGGCGGCACTGACGGTGATGGGCATCGTCAATTCCTACGGCTCACAGGTCGCCGCCGCCTACGGCATCGCCGCCCAGCTGTGGACCTACATCCAGATGCCGGCGCTCGCCATCGGCGCCGCGGTGTCCTCGATGGCGGCACAGAATGTCGGCGCCGGGCGCTGGGACCGGATCGGCCGCATCGCCGCCTCAGGCGTCGGCTTCAACCTCGTCCTGACCGGCGCACTGGTTGCCGTGCTGTCGGTTTTCGATCGTTCGGTGCTGAGCCTGTTCCTGAGCAGCGACAGCGCGGCGATCGACATCGCCGTCCACATCAACAATGTCGCCTCGTGGTCGTTCATCCTGTTTGGCATAACCATCGTGCTGTTTGCCACCGTACGAGCCACGGGTGCCGTGATGCCGCCGCTGATCATCCTGGTCATTTCGGTGCTGGTCGTGCGCACCGGCTTTGCCTATTTCATGCGTGGCGTGATCGGCGAGGAAGCGCTGTGGTGGAGCTTCCCGGCGGGTTCGATCAGCTCGCTTGTACTGGCGGCGGCCTACTATCGTTTCGGCCGCTGGCGCACCACGCACATGATCGAGGACAGGCCGGCCGCCGGCGAGCCGCCGGACACCGGTCTTGGCGTGCCGCGCGGACGCGCGCATCTTTCGCCTGAAACACAGAACGGCTGAAGCCAACCCGGTTCCGCTGGACCGCTCCAGGCCCTCAACGCCGTTGTTGTTTCAGCCCAAAAGCCAGCGCCACCAACGCAAACACCACGATCATGCCGGCGAACGCCAGGCTGGCAGCGACGGGACTGGCATAGGTCGAAACGATGCCGATGCCGATGACGGGCAAGGCGTTGCCGACAAAGCAGCAGATGAAGAAGCTGGACACCACTTCGGCGCGACGATCCTTGGGCGCGATCTCGTTCACCACTTGCAGGCCGCCACGGTAACCAAGCGCCGCCGCAACGCCGCAACAGGCCGTCGCAGCAACCATCAGTGCCATCGAGGCCAATATCTGCGCCGCCATCACCAACGAGACGCTTGGGATCATCAATGCCAGCGCAGCCAGCATCGCCTTGTTGCTCTTCATGTGCATCAGAACGACAATGCTGATCGCGGTGACGATCGCCAGCTCGAAGAACAGCGCGCCGGCGACGGCATGGTTGGTCTCATGCAGCTGCTGCGCCAGGATGCTCGGCGCCAACGCGGCGTAGAACCCGACCAGCGCCATCGCGCCGAAGCCGGTCACCGCCGGCGCGACGAAGCGCGCACGGATTTCCTCCGGGACGGAAAGTCGCGGCCGCAAGGAGATCCGCCCGAGGCCGTCCGGCTTCGCCACCGTTTCGCGAATGCGCCAGACCAGGATCGTCACCACCACAAGTGCTGCCAGATAGACGATGAAGATCAGCCGCAACGGCCATGGCTCGTATTCAGCCAGAAATCCCGAAATCAGTGCGCCGAGGCCGAGGCCGAGGAAATTGGTGCTGGTGGCAATCACACTGGCGCGCGACTTGTCCGCGCCGGGAAGAAGCTCGGCAATCCACGCGGTTCCGGTCCCCGCGCCGACGCCGATGCCAAGCCCGCTCAGGATGCGGGCGACGTCGAGCGAGACGACGTTTACGGCAAACAGGAAGACAAGCGCACTGACGATGGCGACGAGCATGGCCGCCAGGCTCGCGGGCCGGCGTCCGACAATATCGGAGACGCTGCCCAACATCAGAAGTGCCGCCAGATTGCCGACGACATACACGGCGTAGATCAGCGTCAGGGTGATTTGTGAAAAGCCGAATTGCTGCTTGTAGACGATGTAGAGCGGCGTCAGCACCGTGCTGCCGGCAAACAGCACCGCAATCATCGCGGCGACGGTGGGGATTGCGAGAGCATCGCCACCTGCCCCTTCGTGCGTATGCGCAAAATCGCGAATGGCCATGGCCAACCTCGTCACCACTTTCGGGGATCGAGGGTCTAACGCGGTTTCATCCACGACGTTCCAGCCGGCAGGCAGGCTCCTGACAGCACGGTGGACATTGCTTGAGCGGGATGTCCGCCGGCTGAACAGGCTCGGATCGGGGCCAGCGGCTCCGATCCGTCATCTATCGTTCAATCGGTCGGCGTTACCTGCAAGCAAAGCCGGGCGCGATCTTGCACTTGCCGGGACGCGGCCTGTGCGGCGGCCGATGGTGCGGAGGACGGTGCGGCTTGTGCCAGTGTGGCGGCCGATGCGGCGGACGCACGATGATGATTGGCGGGCGAACGATCTGGGTGCGTTCAAGATAACCGGCGCTGGCCCAGCCGCTCACGCCGCCGCCATGGATTCTACACCAGCCCGGCTGGCAGCCGGTGACATTGACTCTGAAGCCGGCGGGCAGCGTTCCCACTTTGGCGTATCCCGCTCCCGGCCCGCTGCGGACGTTGAGGTTGGTCGAGGTGTGAGCGCTGTAGGCGAAGGCCGCGGCGGACGTCCCGAACACCGCGGCCAGGATGGTCGCGGCCACAAGCAAAAAACGAAATCTCATCAGTCCCCTCCATTCGAATCCCGGCCGTTCACCTGCTTCGGCCAAGACTGCCCTGCAAGAGGAGCGGCCAAGCCAAGAAAAGTCAACAGGTGGGCGGCCGTAACCGTCCTGGCCAGCGGGACTGATGCCGGATTTTCCTTGGACATGGTTGAGGAATTTCGCGGTTGCCATTTATTGGCTCCTCAACATCCGCTAGCGTTACTCTCTTTCGACAATTCATCGCGGGCAAAGGTGGGATCCATGGGCAAAGGCAGGGTCGAGGCATTCACCGATGGCGTCGTGGCTATCATCATCACCATCATGGTGCTTGAGTTGAAAGTGCCGCATGGCGAGGATTTCTCCGCCTTGGTGCCGTTGTGGCCGATCTTCTTCTGCTACGTGCTGTCCTTCATCAATGTCGGCATCTACTGGAACAATCTGCACAACATGTTCCACACCGTTCAGCGGGTCGACGGGCGCGTGCTGTGGGCGAACCTCAATCTGCTGTTCTGGCTGTCGCTGATGCCGGTGACCACAGCCTTCATGGGCGAGAACCACTTTGCGCCGGTGCCGGTAGCAGTCTATGGCACCGACCTCGCGCTATGCGCCATCGCCTACACCATACTCGCCGCCGCGCTGCATCGCCTGCACGGCAATGATACCGCCTTTGCCAAGGCGCTGGGTAATGACCGCAAGGGGAAGCTCTCGCTGGCTGTCTATATCGTGGCCGTCGTGCTGACCTTCGTCAGCCAGTGGATCGGCGTCGCGCTCTATGTGCTGGTCGCGATGATATGGCTCGTACCGGATAGGCGCTTTGCGCGGGTGATCGAAAAGTAGCTGTCTTCACACATTTTCAAGGTAGAGCGCTGCACGGCTTTCCCAAATTGCCCTACTTGCGCATCGCTTTCAGTTTTTCCGCCACCGATGCAGCGAGGTCGGCATAGAGCTCCTCCAGCCGTTCCGCGGCCTTGATGATCGAGAAATCATGGCCGAATTTTTCCAGCGCCATGCGCAGTTTCTCGACGAACTCGGCTTGTTTCTCCAGCGCGGAAAAGAGTGTCTTCACCTGCGCTTCGCTGATGTCGGGATTGGCCAGCATCTGCGGCACCTCGCGGCCCATCTGGTCGCCAATGGCGGTCTGCTCCTTCAGAATTGCAACCCAGTCCGTCAATCAGGAACCTCCGTTTGTCCCCAGGCCTAAATCTCTTTTGCGGGGACAAGGGGCAACATGCGCAGCCTCGGCCGGACTGGTCAACCGACAAGACGAGCAGAGGCTTGCACCGGCCCATTCCGGCGCTAAGTTCGGCGCCATCGAACAAGGAATCCATTGCCCATGATCACCGACGCCGAGATCCAGACCGCCCTGCCCGCGCTTGCTCCAGGCAATGCCGCCGTGATCACCGGCGCTGCCAGCGGCATCGGTCTGGCGGCCGCCAAGCGGCTTGCATTGCTAGGCATGAAGATCGTGCTGGCCGACATTGGCGGCGCGCGGCTTGACGACGCCTCGCGCGCCGTTTCCGCGATTGCCGGCGACGGTGCCGTGCTTGCCGTCGCCGCCGACGTTTCGAAGGCGGATGAGGTGGACCGTCTCGCCGAGAGGGCGTTCGGCGCCTTCGGCGGCGTGTCGCTGCTGATGAACAATGCCGGCGTGGGCGACAACCCCGGAAAGCCGTGGGAAAACCGCGATGCCTGGAAACGGCTGCTGGACATCAATTTCTGGGGCGTTGTGCATGGCGTGGAGGCCTTCGCGCCGCGCATGCTGGCCTCGGCCAGGCCGGGTCTGATCGTCAACACCGGCTCCAAGCAAGGCATCACCACGCCGCCCGGCAATCTTGCCTACAATGTCTCCAAGGCAGGAGTGAAAGCCTTCACGGAAGGCCTGGCGCACGCGTTGCGCAACGAACCCGGCGCCCATGTCGCTGCCCATCTGCTGATCCCCGGCTTCACCTTTACCGGTCTGACCGAGGGTGCAACGGAAAAACCGGCCGGCGCCTGGACCGGCGAACAGGTTGTGGATTTCATGCTGGAATCCCTGACCAGGGGAGATTTCTACATCCTGTGCCCGGACAATGAGGCGGCCCGGCCGCTGGATGAAAAGCGCATGGCCTGGGCGATCGGCGACATCATCGAGAACCGCCCCGCTTTGTCGCGCTGGCATCCGGACCACAAAGGCAGTTTCGCAGCCTTCATGAAAGGCTGATTTTCAGGCCGCTTGCTTTTTCGACCCGCGCTTCTGTGCCACGGCCTTCTTCGCCGCGATGTCGGCGATCTGTTCGTCATGCCGCTTTGCCGCACGCTCGCATTTGGCGCGGATTTCCTCGACTTCGGATTCGGTCAGATGCTCGATGCCGATGAAGTGGTTGTGGCCCTTGCCGACCCGGATCAGTTCGTCGAGCTTGGCCTGGATCGCCGCGCCGTCGCGGTTCTGAGTGTTCTGGATCAGGAAGACCATCAGGAAGGTGATGATGGTCGTGCCCGTGTTGATGACAAGTTGCCAAGTGTCCGAAAAGCCGAAGAACGGACCGCTCACCCCCCAGGCGATGATGATGAGGCAACAGACGGCGAATGTCGGCGGCAGGCCGGCTATGCGGGCGACCCAGTTGGCAACCTTGGTGAAATGCTTTTCCATCTATCGAAATCCTCGACGCTGCGGCGCGATGAGAAACAATCAGCGACCGCTTCAGGTTCCCGATGCGAACAAATACCTCAGGTACAATTGCCTACACGCATAGGGAGAATAGTCTGGAAAACACACCTTATGGGTTCAATGCCACAGTACTCCTGCAGGCAAGAGTGCCTGTTCCTTCCGCTTCACAGCGGTTTACCTCCAGCCCCTTCCGCTGCGCCACCCCCGCATGGCGGAAGGGGTTTCAGTCCGGAGAGCGCGGAGCATGGTTTCCCGAAAGCGCCGACCGGCAGAAGGACAGACGGTCGCTCCACTTTCCCGCAGATTGCTTGGCAGCGCCGGCCTAGGCCTGCTGATGGCCTGCGCGGCCGTGACCGCCAGGGCAGAACCATCAACAGCACCGGCTGCCGAAATAGCGACCGATCCGACAATCACCGGCAGTCTGGAAAGGCATTGGACCAACAACGCGCTGGACAGCGACCATGCGGTCAAGGACTGGTACACACTGTTGCGCGGTTCGCTGCAGCAGCAATGGGGCGACAACGACGCCAACGCGAAATTCAGCGCGGACTTCCAGGTAACGCATTACGACAAAACGTCGATCGAGGACGACCGCGGATTGTCGCTGTCGGCCGAGGCCTTCCGCCGGCTCGGCCCGGGTCTCGAACTGAGGGGATCGCTGAGCTATCGCGTCTCCAGCACCGGCGACAATCTGGATATCGGCCCGCTGACGCTGGGTACGCGCGAGTTCAAGCAGGTCTTCGGCGCCCAGACACAACTCGGCATCGACCTCGGCAACGCCACATCGCTGATCCTCGAGGCCGCCGACAGCTACGAAAAGCTCGGCGCGACGCATTTCCAGGAAGATCTCATCTTGCCGGCGAAGCTGCATGCCGACCGCAATCTCTTCCAGTTGGCGGCTCGGGTCACCCGGACAGTTGGCCAGCTTGCCTTCGGCGCGTCCGCGTCTGCGCTCTTCGCCAGCGTCGAGGAAATCGGTTACCCGCCGCTGTTCCTGTCGTTCAACGCCTATACGCTGCGCGCCGAGGCGGCCTACAAGGCCACCGATGGTTCGACGCTCGGCGTGGCGCTGGGTGCGCAGTTCCTGCGTGGCGCCGATAACATCTACCAGCGCTGGCGTCCGACCTGGCAAGTCACGTTCGGCAAGCCTCTGCCGCACGGCTTCGAGCTGCGCGGCACCTATTTCGGTCGCTACGAAACGTCCGAAACCGACGACCCCCTGGCTTCGTGGCTGCAGCGCGCGGAATTGGAACTGGGCATGAAGGTGCGCGAAAACCTCGGCATCGCTTCCGGCATCTTCTATGAGCTCAAGGACAATTTGCTCTACGAGAACCAGGAGCGCCGCAAGGGCGTCTATGCCGAAGCGACGTACAACGCGACCAAATCGATGGCCATTGTCGTTCGCGTCGACGTTTCCGAGACCTTCAAGACCGTGATCGACGAGCGCGAACACACGGTCGATGCATTTGTGGGCCTGCGGGCGAAGATCTAGCTCATTCCCGCGCTTGACTGGGTAGGCCCACAAGCGGAGGCAGGAGGGTGTTGAAGACCCTCCTGCCCACGACACGTGACATAAGGATGCCCGTGACTTTCCTGCTCAGTGACGGCCGCCCAGCTTGTAGCTGTTGCCGCCAAGGACATTGACGCCGATACCGCTGAGAACGCCGGTAAGGACGTTGGTCTTGTTGCCGTTCAGAATGCCCTGGACGACATTGCCGCTCAGGATGTTGTTGCCACTCAGGATGCCATTGAGCGCGGTCACCTGGCCGACACCGATGGACGGCGACACATTGATCAGGCTACCCGAGCTACCTCCCCAGCCGCCGGCATAGGCGCCGACAGTCGAGAACGAAACCATAGCAGCAGTGAGTACAAATGCGAACTTCTTCATGACTTCTCTCCATTGTTGCTAGTAGTGTTTTCTTCGACTTCTTACGACTTACCCCCGAAACGAGTAGTGCATTTTGCCGAAAGTCTTGCAACCTTGGAGTGTTTAATTTCACGGATACAATCCGTTTTCCATTTCTTAACTTTAATATTTTACGTTAAGAAAATTGGTTACCGTCGACGTCTTGAGCTGGTCAGACGGCGTCGTTTTCCCAACGATCGAGGAATGCTTCGATCGGCATTGCCTGCATGTCGGGAACCGCTCTGGCGAGCTTTTCGACCGGCCAGTTCCACCAGGCGAGAGCTTCGATCCGCGCCGCGATATCCGGAGCGAAGCGTGGCCGGAGAGCCTTCGCCGGCACGCCCGCGACGATCGCGTAGGGCGGCACATCACGCGTCACCACTGCGTTGGCGCCAACCACCGCGCCATTGCCGATGGTGACCCCGGGCATGATCACCGCGCCGTGGCCGATCCAGACATCATGGCCGATGGTCACGGCTTTCGCCTGCCGCCGTTCGCGGAAGGCGGCATCGACGCCCAGCCAGCGAAAATACTCGTTCGGCCGGTAGCTGAGCTTGTGCTGGGTCAGCCGCTCTATGGGATGCTCCAGCGCATTGATGCGGCTGTTGGCGGCGATCGAGCAGAATTTGCCGATCGTCGTGTAGATCGCTTCCGAATGGCGTTCGAAATAGGAGAAGTCGCCGACGGTGACCTCGCGAAGCACCACCCGCTCGCCGATCGAGGCATAACGCCCAAGCTTGCACGCCTTCAACTCCGCGGTCGGATGGATGCGTGGCTCGGGGTCTTTCGGGACGAGATCTTCGGAACGGTCCATGCCGGCGGCTTTACCCCTAGGCGATTGGTCCCGCAAGCGGGGCCAATCCTGCGCCCGGCAAGGAACTGAATCGCCTATTGCGGCTTGCCTTTGCTCCACACCACGTTCTGGCCGTAGAGCGGCACGGTGGTGACCGACATTTTGGCCGAGCCGTTCTGCACCTGGCGCGAATGCGAGAGATAGATCAGCGTCTCGTTGGCCTTGTCGTAGATGCGGTTCACCACCTGCTTCTTCCAGATCAGGCTGATGCCTTGCTTGAACACTTCCTCGCCGCCCTCGCTCATGTCGATGTCGCCGATGGTGATCGGGCCGGTCTGGCGGCAGGAGATCGAGGAATCGGACGGATCCTCGAACCAGTTGCCCTTGTGCAGGCGATCGATGATGCCGCGATCGAAATAGGAGACGTGACATGTCACGCCCTCCACCTTGGGGTCCTTGATCGCCTCGACGATGATGTCGTTGCCGAGCCAGTCGACGCCGACCTTGCCGACTTCATCGGCCACGGCGGCCCCGGCACCTAGGACAACGCACGCGGCCAAGGCACCGCCGATCAGTCTTCGCCCAATCAGTCCGTGCCCAATCAGTCGTTGCAAGGGACCCTCCTGCGGTTCGAGTTGCCGGTCACAGGTGGGGCGAGCGGCCCGGCTTTGCAAGCAGATAGGTCGACACCGCAGCGGTTGCGGCAACGCGGCACTTTGCCTGTGCGGGGCCAAACCGCTAAGACTGTCACACAGGCGCGGCATTGAGCCGGCGCGACGATTTCTGCAGACGGACTTTTCTGATGATGCGTTCTATCCTGGTCGGTATTCTCGTCCTGATGGCGGCCGGCATCGGCTGGCTGACCTTCGACTGGTATCGCGGCCACTATGGCGGCGAGCCATTCGGGGCCGCCTTTACTCTGGTCGACCAGAAAGGCGCGCCGATCACCGAAGCCGCCTTCCGGGGCCAGCCCAGCGTCGTCTTCTTCGGCTTCACCCATTGCCCCGAGGTCTGCCCGACCACACTGTTCGAACTGGCCGGCTGGCTGAAGACGCTCGGCGACGACGGCAAGAACCTGCACGCCTATTTCGTATCGGTCGATCCGGAGCGCGACACGCCTGAGGTGATGAACGCCTATGTCAGCAATTTCTCCGACCGTATCGTCGGCATCACGGGCGCTCCGGACAAGGTCCATGCCATGGCCAAGTCGTTCGGCATCTATTGGAAGAAGGTCGACACCGGCGACGGCGACTACACGATGGATCATACCGCATCGGTGCTGCTGCTCAACGCCAAGGGCGATTTTGCCGGCACAATCGCCTACGGCGAAAGCGCCGATACGGCCATCGCCAAGCTGAAGCGGCTGGCGGCGAAAGGCTGATTACCATTTCATGACCCAGACGCGCCTTTACTTCACCACCGGAAAGATCGAGTCCGTCAGCATTTTCGCGGCGCTTGAGGCGGCCTTCGAGGAAGAGGGGCTGCCGATCGCCGTGCTGGAGGTCGACGAGGACAAGGACATCCACGAAGTATCGCTCTATGCCGATGGCGACATCGATGCGGTCGAGACCCGCTTGAAGGACATCCTTGCCGGCCTTTCCCTGTCGAAGCCGATCGAGCGCGAGCCCCTGCCCGACATCGACTGGGTGGCGCATTCGCTGGAAGAGCTGAAGCCGGTGCGTGCCGGACGTTTCTTCGTCCACGGCGCACATGACCGCAGGAAACGCCACAGCGGCGAACTCGCCATCGAAATCGAAGCCGGCCTTGCCTTCGGCACCGGCCATCACGGCACCACCGCCGGCTGCCTGGAAATGCTGGAAAGAGTGGTCCGGCGCGAACACCCGCGCAATGCGCTCGACCTCGGCACCGGCAGCGCGGTACTGGCGATCGCCGTCGCCAAGCTGGCGCACATTCCGGTGCTGGCCACCGACATCGATCCGGTGGCGGTGCGGGTGGCTGCCGCCAATGCGCGGCTCAACCACGTCAAGGCACTGGTGGAAACAGCAACCGCGCCCGGCTTTCACCATCCGATCTTCGGCAAGCGCGCACCCTTCGATCTGATCGTCGCCAACATATTGGCGCGGCCGCTGATGCGGCTGGCGCCGCAAATGGCCCATCATATCGCACTTGGCGGCTCGATCGTGCTGTCGGGCATCCTCGAGCGCCAGCGGGACGCGGTCATCTCGGCCTATGTCGGCCAGAATTTCCGCCATGTCAGAACCTTGCACCGCGAGGGCTGGGTGACGATCCACCTGAAGCATTAGACCGGCACCGACCGAGCCTGGACCAAATTCCCCCAGTTGTCAGTCCGGCGATGCTGTAGCAGGTTGCGCGCAGCCGGAAATCGATTCCGATTTCCGCGACCGTACGCTACGGTTGCGCGGACATGCAGGAGGCCCACCATGTTCCAGACCTTCGATTCCGCGGGCGACCCGGCCGTCGGCGAACCGCGCGTGGCGCTGCTGCGCCAATGGCTTGAAGCCAACGGGCTGGACGGCTTCATCGTCCCGCGTGCCGACGAGCATCAGGGCGAATATGTCGCCGATCGTTCGGCGCGGCTGAAATGGCTGACCGGCTTCAGCGGCTCGGCCGGCGTCGCCATCGTCCTGCGCGACCGCGCCTTCGTCTTTGTCGACGGGCGCTACACGCTGCAGGTGCGCAGCGAGGTCGATCTCGACGTCTTTTCAATCGAAAGCCTGGTCGACAATCCCCCGGCTGTCTGGCTGAAAGACAATCTTGGCAAGGGCGCACGGCTCGGCTTCGATCCATGGCTGCACACGATCAGCGAGGTCAAGGCGCTGCAGGCCTCAGTCGACAAGAACGGCGCCGTACTGGTGCCGCTCGACAAAAACCCGATCGACATCATCTGGAAGGATCAGCCCGACGCGCCGGTGGCCCCGGTCGAGCTCCACCCGATCGGCTTTGCCGGCGAGCTCGCCAAGGACAAGCTGGCGCGGCTGGCGGCGGCGATCGCCAAGGACGACGCCACCCATGCGGTGCTGACCGACCCCTCCTCCATCGCCTGGGCCTTCAACATCCGTGGCGGCGACGTGCCGCACACGCCGCTGGCGCTCGGCTTCGCCATCCTCGCCGCCGATGGGTCGCACCAGCTTTTCATGGATAAGCGCAAATTCTCGCGCCAGGTCGCCGCCTACCTCACCCAGCTCGCCGAGCCGCATGAGCCCGGCGAATTCGAAGCCGCGATCACAGCGCTTGCCAAGAGTGGCGCGAAAATCGCGCTCGACCCGGTGCTGGCGGCTGACCGGCTGCGCATGCTGGTCGAGGACAATGGCGGCGCCGTCATTGCAGCAGCAGATCCTGCCCGAATCCCGCGCGCCACCAAGAACCAGGCCGAGATCAACGGCTCGCGCGCCGCGCATCGCCGTGACGGTGCGGCCGTGGCGAAATTGCTGTGCTGGCTGGAGCGGCAAAAACCCGGCTCGCTCGACGAGATCGCTGTCGTCACCAGGCTGGAGGAACAGCGCCGGCGGACCGGCGAGGAAACCCAGATGCCGCTGCGCGACGTCTCCTTCGACACCATTTCGGGCGCCGGCCCGAACGGCGCCATCATGCATTACCGCGTGTCGCGCGCCACCAGCCGCAAGCTGCAGGCCGGCGAGCTGTTCCTGCTCGATTCCGGCGCGCAGTATCAGGACGGCACCACCGACATCACCCGCACCGTGCCGATCGGCCAGCCGACGCAGGAGATGCGCGAACGCTTCACCCTGGTGCTGAAAGGCATGATCGGCATTTCCACCTTGCGCTTTCCCGCCGGCACGCGCGGCTCCGAGATCGATGCCGTCGCGCGCATGGCGCTGTGGAAGCACGGCTGCGACTTCGCCCACGGCACCGGCCATGGCGTCGGCTCGTATCTGGCCGTGCATGAAGGCCCGCAGCGTATCGCCCGCACCGGCACCGAAAAGCTGCTCGAAGGCATGATGCTGTCCAACGAGCCCGGCTACTACAAGGAAGGCTCCTACGGCATCCGCATCGAGAACCTGATCCTGGTGACGCCGGCGCAAGAGATCGAGGGCGGCGACATCGCCATGCACGGCTTCGAGACGCTGACGCTGGCGCCGATCGATACCAGGCTGGTGCAGTCGGACCTTCTGACGCGTGACGAGCTGCATTGGCTGGACTCGTACCACGCGCGCGTGCTGGCCGAAATCGGCCCGATGCTCGACGGCGAAACGCTGGCCTGGCTGGAGAAGGCCACCGCGCCGCTGCCGCACGACGCGAAGATCTGATTTTCTGAGGCGCCGAGGGCGTGGCGGAATTCAGGTCAGGACGAGCCGAAAACGATGGGTTCCGTGAACCGGAGCGGAGCGTACTTTTGGGTACGTGAGCTCAGTTCTACCGCGACGCGGTAGAACGGGGAAGCGCAGGAAGCCGCCGTTTGCAGGCCGTCATCACCTGAATATCGATACGCCCTACCCGACGAACTGCCGCGCCACGATCAATACCGCCGCGCCCGCCAAAAACATCGCCATCAACCCACCGCGCAGCGAAACCACGGCGGTGACCACCAGTGCGGCCCATTCCGCCGGGCCGGCGTTCAACAGCTCGGGCGCCACCAGCGTCGTCAGCACCGCCGCCGGCACGGCATTGAGGCCGGCCTCGACGCGGGGATGGATGGTATCGAAGCGCGATATCACCAGGTGCCCGCCGATGCGCGTCAGATAGGTCGCGATTGCGCCGGCGATAATGATCCAGAAGGTCGTGCTCATGGCCGTGCCTTTACGCCGCTATGGTGGGGAGGCAGGATGACCGCCAGCAGCACACCGGCAACAGCGCCAATCGAGACATGCCAGGGCGAGCCCACGGTCTTGTAGGCGATGATGGAGGCGGCAGCGCTGGCAATGACCACCGGCAGCCACAGAGGCCGCTTGCGGAAGCCCAGCACGAGACCGAGGAAATAGATCGGCAGCAGGAAATCGATGCCCAGCGCGTGCGTGTCGGGGATCAGCTTGCCGAACAGCGCGCCAAGCGCGCTTTCGAGGATCCAGAACAGATAGACAGGCAAGCCAAGTCCCAGATACCAGGCAAAGCCGACCGTCCGGCCCGATTGCGCCCGCGCTTCGGCCACGGCGAATTGCGGATCGGTCAGGATGAAATAACCAAGCGCCTGCTGGATGAGGGGCCAGTGCGCGATGCGCCGGCCGATGCCGGCGGAATAGAGCACGTGGCGGAAATTGACGGCGAAGATCGACAGCACGATCAGCCACGGCGCCACATGCTGGCCGAACAGCTGGATGCCGACCATCTGGCTGGCGCCGCCATAGACCAGCGCACTCATCAGAAAGGCTTCCAGGACCGAGAAGCCATTGTCCACGGCGAGCGCGCCGAACAGCACCGCAAAGGGCGCCGAGGCCACCACCACAGGCATCGACAGCCGCACGCCTTGCCAGAAATCGCTTCTGTCGCCGCTCTCGGAAATTACGTCCGTCGCCATCAACCACTCCTGATGCATGTCGCCCAAAAGGGGGATAACGACATGCACAACAACAAGGGAAGCGCGGTATGTAGGTGGCGCGGCTTGCCGTGTCACACGAATTCGCTTGAGCCAAACGATCAGCGGAAATGATCGCTAGATCGGCTGAGTTAGACGCTTATTCCTTCAGGATCTTGCCCTCGATCGCCCTGCCCCAGTCGAGCAGCGGCTTGGCGCGCAAGGTGAAATCGACGAGCTCGTCGACCAGATCAGCCGTATGGATTCCCGCGGGATCGATAACATGCTGGACGACAAAATGCCGGTTGCGGATGCCGGCGACAAGGTCGGCATCGCTGATTTCCTCGAAGCCGCGTGGCGTACGCTTCATACGGCCTTCGGTCTCGAGTTCAAGCCGGTTCTTCTTCAACGCCGCCACCAGGGCGCGAAACCTGTCCGGCTTCGTCGCGATGGCTTTGCGCATCGCCAGCAGCAGCGCCGGCTCCGGCTGCCACCAGGCAATGTCGGCAAAGCAGCGCTCAAGCCCGACATGGACGTAGAACACGCCCTGCTCCATCTTGGTGCCGTCGGGCGACAGGATGGCAGACAAATGCCTGTTGTAAGGCCGCTTGTCCTTGGCGAAGCGCACGTCGCGGTTGATTCGGAACAGCGACTTCTTGCGGTCGCCGCGCAGGCCGAGACCCGCCTTTGCGAAGCGCTCGGTCAGCGCGTCGACGAGATCACTGAGCGGATCGCGCAATTCCTGTTCGAACAGGTCACGGTTCTCCAAAAACCACTCTCGGCTCTGGTGGAAATCCAGCGCCTTGAGGAACGGAATGGCTTTTGGGCCGAACCCTTTGAATGCGCCGTCCATCAGGCCTTGCCGATCCGCGCCAGCCAGGCATCTTCGTCGATGACCTCGATGCCGAGTTCGCTGGCGAGCTTGAGCTTGGAGCCGGCACCCGGCCCGGCGACCACCAGATCCGTCTTCGCCGAAACCGAGCCCGCGACCTTGGCGCCGAGGCGCTCCGCCATCGCCTTGGCCTCGGAGCGTGTCATCTTTTCCAGCGAGCCGGTGAAGACGACAGTCTTGCCCGCGACCTCGCTATCGGCCGAGACGTTGACGATATACGGCTTCGGCTTGACTTGGCGGAGCAACGCATCAAGCACGTCGTCATTGCGCTCATTGCCGAAGAAGTCGCGAAGCGCATCGATCACCGTGTCGCCAATGCCGTTGACCGACGGGAAGACACTATGCGGATCCTCCGCTGCCGCTGTCTCCTTGCCGACGCGGATCAGTTCCTCGATGGTCGAGAAGGTGCGGGCAAGCACGGCGGCTGTCGTTTCGCCGATATGGCGGATGCCGAGCGCGAAGATGAAACGGTCGAGTTCCGGCTCGCGGCGTGAGTCGATGGCCGCGAACAGCTTGTCGAGGCCCTCATAATTGCGGTCCTCGACGCTGCGCACGTTCTTGCGCGTCTTGCCCGATGCGGCCTCGCGCTGCCTCGCCTGTTCCTCGCGCCGTTCCGCCAGCGCCCTGGTGACAGCCGGACGGCGATCTCTGAGCGTGAAAATATCGGCGGCGGTCCTGATCAATCCCGCATTGAAGAAGGTATCTATGTTCTCGGCACCAAGGCCTTCGATGTCCAGGGCACCGCGCGACACGAAGTGGCGCAATCCTTCCACCGCCTGCGCCGGGCAGATCAGCTCGCCGGTGCAGCGGCGGCGGGAATCTTCCTTGCCGGTCTTCTCGTTGATCTCGCGCGTCGCCGGCGAGCCGCAGATCGGACAGGTGTGCGGGAATTCGTACGGCACGGCATCGGCCGGCCGCTTGTCGATGACGACGCTGACGATCTGCGGAATGACATCGCCTGCCCGCTGGATCACGACCGTATCGCCGATGCGCACGTCGATGCCGTCGCGGATCGGCTGGCCGGTCGAGTCCAGGCCCTTGATGTAATCCTCATTGTGCAGCGTGACGTTCTCGACCACGACGCCGCCGACCGTGACCGGCGCCAGCCGCGCGACCGGCGCCAGCGTACCGGTACGGCCGACCTGGATGTCGATCTTCTGCACGGTCGTCATCGCCTGTTCGGCCGGAAATTTATGCGCGATCGCCCAGCGCGGTTCGCCGGTGACGAAGCCCCAGCGGCGCTGCAACTCCAGCTGGTCGACCTTGTAGACGACGCCGTCGATATCGTAGCCGAGCGCCGAGCGCTGCTCCTCGATCCGATGATAATGCGCGATCAACTCCTCGGCCGATTTCGCCCGCACCATCAGCGGACTGATCTTGAATCCCCACTCGGCGAATTTCTGCACCGAATCATACTGGGTCGGAGCCGGATCCGCTGTCGTGTAACCCCAGGCATAGGCGAAGAATTTGAGGTTGCGGCTGGCGGTGACGGATGGATCCTTCTGGCGCAGCGACCCGGCCGCCGTGTTGCGCGGATTGACGTAGTCCTGGCCGCCGACGGCGGCCGAGCGCTGCTTCAGCGCCTCGAATTCCGCATAGGTCATGTAGACCTCGCCGCGGATCTCGATGGTTTCGGGCCAGCCCGAGCCTTTCAGCTTTGCAGGGATGTCGGCGATGGTCTTCAAATTGGCGGTGATGTCTTCGCCGACGGCGCCGTTGCCACGCGTTGCGCCCTGCACGAACACACCGTTTTCGTAACGCAGCGAAGCCGATAGCCCGTCGATCTTCGGTTCGGCCGTGAACGCAATGTCGAGTTCCTTGTCGCGATCGAAGAACCGCCGCCCGCGTTCGATGAAATCCGTGACGTCATCGTCTGTATAGGCCTTGGCAAGGCTGAGCATCGGCACGGCATGGCGCACCTTGGTAAAGCCTTCCGCGGGCGCTGCTCCGACCCTGAGCGATGGCGAATCCTCGCGCACCAGCGCTGGAAAGCGCTCCTCGATGGCAAGGTTGCGCCGCGCCAGCGCATCATATTCCGCGTCGCTGATAACAGGCGCGTCTTCGGTATGATAGCGCCGATCATGCTCGGCGATCTCTTCCGCAAGGCGCTTCAGCTCAGCTTCGGCCTCGCTTTCGGTCAGGGCATCGACTGGTTTTTCGGACATGGTTTTGCACCTGGCTGCTGTTGGCCCGGGACAATAGATCAGGATTCGGATGGAAGGGAGCTGAATTCTGACAAAACCACGCCGAAACAGCGGGATGGAGCCATATGCTGACTCTGTTGCAAAGCCCGGATTTTCACTGGTCGGCGAACCGTAGGTGGTGGGTCAGTCTGAAATCCCATCGGTCACTGAGCACTCAATCGCGTCGGACCGTGCATCGACGAACAGTCGGGTTCCATCTGTGAATTCAATCAGTACTTCTGCCGCACGAAACCGCCAAACGTGGATCACCGTTTTTCCTGAGAGAAGTTTTGTCAATTCGACAGTTTCCTCTTCCAAATCCATCGGATTCTCCTAAGCCGCTGAGTGTTTCTTATACGGCCCGCGAACCGTTGGCTTCTCGGCTTCCTTTGCTTCGATCCACTGCCGAACCATGCGCCATCAGGACGCCGCGATGTTCTCGCGCAGCAGTCGCTCGGCGGCGGCGCGGGCCTCGTCGGTGATGGTGGCGCCGGCCAGCATGCGCGCGATCTCCTCTTGCCGCGCCGGCCGGTCCATCTCGGCAATGCCGGTCGCGACACGGTCGGTGGTGCCGGATTTGGAGATCAGGAAATGCGTCGCCGCGCGCGCCGCCACCTGTGGCGCGTGCGTCACCGACAGCACCTGCACGCGCTTCGACAGCCGCGCCAGCCTTTGGCCGATGGCGTCGGCGACAGCGCCGCCCACGCCGGTGTCGATTTCATCGAAAACCAGCGTCGGCGCCGAGCCACGGTCGGCCAGCGCCACCTTCAGCGCCAGAAGGAAGCGCGAAAGCTCGCCGCCGGACGCTACTTTCATCATCGGCCCGGGCCGCGTGCCTGGATTGGTGCGCACCCAGAATTCGATCTGGTCGATGCCCTCTTCCATGCGGCTCTCGGCCTCGCTCTTCATTTCCACGATAAAGGCGGCGCGTTCGAGCTTCAGCGCCGGCAATTCCGCCATCACCGCCTTGGTCAGGCCGACCGCCGCCGCGTGGCGAAGCGAAGACAGCTGCGCGGCGGCAATGTCGTAGGTCTCGCGTGCCGCGGCGGCCTGCTTTTCCAGCCCGTGCAGGCGCTCCTCGCCGGCATCGAGATCGGCAAGATCGGCCGACATCGTGTCGCGAAGCTGCGCCAGATCGTCGACGGCGACGCTGTGCTTGCGTGAGGCCGCGCGCAACGAGAACAGCCGCTCCTCGGCCTTCTCCAGCCGCTGCGGATCATATTCGGTGGCGCGCAGTGCGGCCTCGACGCCCGATTGCGCCGCATCGAGCGACAGCATCGCCTCGTCGAGCGACTTGACCACGTCGTCGAGCAGGCCGGGCGCCTCCGTCACCTTGCGCTGCAGTCGTCGCAGCAGGCTGGCCAGTTGCGGCAAGGGCGAGGACGGGCCGGACAGCACATCCTGCGCATCATGGATTTCGGAAGCGATCTTCTCGGCCCGCATCATCGACGCCCGCAGTTCGGCGAGATCCGTCTCCTCACCCGGCTGCGGATCGAGCTTGCTCAATTCCGCCACCGCCGCGCGCAGATAGTCGGCCTCGCGCGCGGCCGCCGCCACCTTGGCGCGGTGGCGCGACAACTCCTGCTCGCAGGCGCGCCAGTGCCGCCATGCCTCGCCGGTCGAGCGGACGGCGCCGAGATGGCCACCGAAAGCATCGAGCACCTCGCGATGCGCGCCGGGATCGACCAGCGCGCGTTCATCGTGCTGGCCGTGGATCTCGACCAGCGCGCGCCCGACATCGCGCATCAGCGTGACGCTCGAAGGCTGATCGTTGACGAAGACGCGGGTGCGGCCATCCGCCGTCTGCAGGCGGCGCAGGATGATGTCGCCGTCATCCTCGATCGCATTGTCGGCAAGCAGCGCACGCGCCGGATGATTGCGCGGCACGTCGAAGACGGCGATGACCTGGCCTTGCGCCGCGCCATGACGCACCAGCGACGCGTCGCCACGCGCACCGAGCGCCAGCGACAGGGCATCGAGCAGGATGGATTTGCCGGCACCGGTTTCGCCGGTCAGCACCGAAAGACCCGGCTGGAAGTCGATATCCAGCTTCTCGATCAGGACGATATCGCGGATCGACAGTCTGGAAAGCATCAGAACCCGAATCTAGAACGGCACGCGACCATTTGCAGTCGCAGCGCCGCACTATCTTTTTGTTTGAGCACCGGATCAATCCGAAAAGCGCTGTGAACGCTTCAGTCGATGCTCATACGTCAGGCGCCGGTGATCATCTTTCCGGCCTTGGATATCCACGACCCTGCATTTTCGCGCGGTGCAAGCCCATTGCTCTGCAAGAGCTTGTAGGAATCCTTGTACCACGGGCTGTCAGGGTAGTTGGTGCCGAGCACGGCGGCGGCCGTCTGCGCCTCCGAAGTCAGACCCATCGCGTAATAGCTTTCGGTCAGACGCGCGAGCGCCTCCTCGACATGGCGCGTGTTGGAATAGTTCTCGACCACGGTGCGGAAGCGCTTGACGGCGGCGATGTATTCACGCCGCTCGAGATAGTAGCGGCCGATCTGCATCTCCTTGCCGGCCAACTGATCGTTGGCGAAGCGGATCTTTTCCTTGGCGTCGTCGACATATTCCGATGTCGGCCAGCGCGTCACCAGATCCTGCATCGTCTGGACGGTCTGACGCGCTTCCTTCTGGTCCTGCGTCACGTCCTTGATCTGGCGGTAGTAGCTCAAGCCGATGATGTACTGCGCATAAGCAGCGTCATCGGTCGACGGGTAAAGCGTGAGATAACGCTTGGCCGAGCCGATCGCCTCGTCGTAATTGCCCTGGCGATAGTCGGCGAAAGCGCCCATCACCATCGATTTGCGGGCCCATTCCGAATAGGGATGCTGGCGGTCGACGGCGTCGAACTTGCGGCTCGCCTCCTGCAGGCGCCCGGCATTGAGATTGGCAAGGCCCTGGTTGTAGAGAACATCGGCCGGCTCGGTCTGGTCGACATAGGTCGACAGGTCGATATCTTTCTCCGACGACATGCAGGCCGACAGGAAGAGCGATGGAACAACTACTGAAAGCGCCAGGAAAACGGCCCTCTGCGGTGCTTTCAATTGACCAACTCGCTTGAAGAACATGATTGGATCTCGCCCTTTCGGCGCTATTTCAATGCCAGTTGCATGCCATTGTTTCAAAACTGGTCCCCACTTTTGAACGACATGCACTAATCGACGGCAGCAGCCATAAACCATAACCGCCTTGCCCGGCAACGCTATCTCCGGCCAATCGCACATTTTTGTGGCGGCCGGACACAGCTTGGACATCAAGGCAATTTCACTGGCGGGTGGTGCATTCCTGCAACACACGCAATCCCCCATGGAACCCGAAAAACCTGGGAAAATCAGATCATCCAGGGCGCGTAGAGCGGCGCGTTGACGGCGTTCATCTCGGCGCTGCGGCCACGCTCCCGGCGCGTCGTCTCGACGATCTCGAACGCCGTGCGATCCGACAGCAGGCGGCGCAGGGCCGCGGCATTCATCCTGTGGCCGCCGCGATAGGAGCGGAAGCAGCCGATGAAGCGGGCACCGGCCAGCGCCAGGTCGCCCATGGCGTCCAGCGTTTTATGGCGCACGAATTCGTTGGGATAGCGCAGGCCGCCCATATTGATGACGCGGTTGTCGTCGCCGATCACCAGCGAATTCTCCAGCGAGGAGCCGAGCGCATAGCCTGCAGCCCACAGCCGCTCGACATCCTTCATGAAGCCGAAGGTGCGGGCACGCGCGATGTCGCGACGGAAAATATCGGCATTGAGGTCGGAGGCAAACAGCTGACGGCCGATCGCCGGGCTTTCGAAGTCGATCTCGATCTCGAAACGGGTTCCGTCATAGGGCCGAAACTCCGCCCACGAGGCGCCGTTCTCGATGCGGACCGGCTTGATGACCCTGATATAGCGGCGCTTGACCGAAAGCGTCTCGATGCCCGCCTGGTCGATGGCTTCGACGAACGCCATGGCGCTGCCATCGAAGATCGGAACCTCGGAACCGTCGATCTCGACAGCGACATTGTCGATGCCGAGCCCAAACAGCGCCGCCATGATGTGCTCGACCGTGGCGATATGCTCGCCGGCGGGATCACCAAGCATGGTGCACAGGTCGGTGGCGCCGACTTCCGAGACCAGGGCACGAAACTCGCGGCCCTGCTCGGCACCGTTGAAAAGCTGGAAAACGATGCCGGTGTCGGCATCCGCCGGCATGAAGCTGATGGACACTTCCTTGCCGCTGTGGACGCCGGTGCCGGTAAGCGACGCGCGCGTCTTCAATGTCGTCTGATAGTCGTGCAAGACAATCCCCATAAGCCCGTAATGCCTAGGTCCGCTTCTCCAGCCCGAGGGCGCGGCTCTTGTGTGAATCGGCTGGCAGGGCGACTTCCCCCGAAATCCCGGCAAACCGATGATGGTAGGCAGCGAAGATAATGTCCCGTCAGGGAGACTCCAAATCACGGTTTCTTACTCTGTGTAACCGCGAACTGGAATGGGTGCGACTTTGTAAGTTGTTGAAATCACATCATTTAAAACGTTAACAGGCAAGCGATTCCTCGCTTGCCTGTTAACAAATGTTACAGTCCGTTTACCAATCAGTTGGCCTGGCGGCGCAGGAACGCCGGAATCTCCAGCTGATCGTCTTCCTGAGTCGTCCTCACCTGCGGCGTCAGGCGGCCCTGATCGTCGAGTTGGCCACGGCGCGGCGCATAGAGCTGCGCATCCTGGCTGGCGAGGCGGCGCACTTCGGGCGCGGCCTGGCGCAGCTTGGGCTCGCGCGGCTGCGCCGGCTGCAGCCTTGCGGGTTCTTCCTCGCGGCGGGTCAGTCCGTTGGTCAGGCGCTTCAGCAGGCCCATCGGTCCGCTGTTGTTCTCGTGGTCCACCGGGCGGCTCTTGGCATCCACCTCGGCCTTGACGACGGGCGGGAAGTCCTCGACGCGAGGCATACGCTGAGGTGCCATGGCAACAGGCTGCGGGGCTTCGCGCAGCATCTCGCGCGGCTGCGGGGCCGGCTGCATCTGCTGGACCACCGGCTGCGGCATCGGCTGTGCTGGCGGCGCCTGGAAGATCTTGCTCTGCGGGCGGAAATCTTCTGCGTGAGCGACAGGAGCCGGGCGCGCCTGCGCCATCGCCGCGGCATTGGCTTCGGCCAGTTGGATGGCTTCGGCGACAGGGTCGACAGCGCGTGGCTCGTAGGCCGCCTGCTGAACAGGCGCCGGGCGAGCCTCCGCGATCTGAGCCACCGGGCGGCTGACCGGCTTCGGAGGCGCCGTGCGGATCGAGATCGGCGCAGCGGCGATTTCAGCCGCCGATTTGTCGATGCCGGTGGCAACCACCGAGACGCGGATGACGCCTTCGAGTTCCTCGTCGAAAGTGGCGCCCAGGATGATGTTGGCGTCCTGGTCGACTTCCTCGCGGATACGGGTCGCCGCTTCGTCGACTTCGAACAGCGTCAGGTCGCGGCCGCCGGTGATCGAGATCAGCAGGCCCTTGGCGCCCTTCATCGAGGTCTCGTCGAGCAGCGGGTTGGCGATCGCCGCTTCGGCGGCGGCCATCGCGCGGCCCTCGCCCGAAGCTTCGCCGGTGCCCATCATCGCCTTGCCCATCTCGCGCATGACGGAACGGACGTCGGCGAAGTCGAGATTGATCAGGCCTTCCTTGACCATCAGGTCGGTGATGCAGGCGACACCGGAATAGAGCACCTGGTCGGCCATGGCGAAGGCATCGGCGAAGGTGGTCTTGTCATTGGCCAGCCGGAACAGGTTCTGGTTGGGGATGACGATCAGCGTATCGACGCATTTCTGCAATTCCTCGATGCCGAAGTCCGCGGTCTTCATGCGGCGCTGGCCTTCGAAGTGGAACGGCTTGGTGACGACGCCGACGGTGAGGATGCCCTTTTCGCGCGCTGCGCGGGCAACGACGGGAGCAGCACCGGTGCCGGTGCCGCCGCCCATGCCGGCTGTCACGAAGCACATATGGGTGTTGGTCAGGTGATCGAGGATTTCATCGATGCACTCTTCCGCCGCCGCACGGCCGACTTCCGGCTGCGATCCCGCACCGAGCCCCTCGGTGACGTGAGCGCCGAGCTGGATCAGGCGGCCTGCCTTCGACATGGTCAGCGCCTGCGCGTCGGTGTTGGCCACCACGAACTCGACGCCGCGCAAACCGGCGGTGATCATGTTGTTGACGGCATTGCCGCCGCCGCCGCCGACACCGAACACGGTGATGCGCGGCTTAAGCTCGGTGATGTCCGGCTTTTGCAGATTGATGGTCATTGTCTCCGTCCTTTGCCTTTCACGCCGCTTCGCCGCCGCGGCCGCCTATGGGGCTGTCCCCGTCAATTTTAGAAACTGTCTCTCAACCACTGACTCATGCGATGCAGTTTTCCGCCCGTTCCGGTCATTTTGAGACCGGAAATTCCTTTCGCCGGATGGCTCTCGAAGCTCGCCATCTGCGGGTAGATCAGAAGCCCCACCGCGGCCGAGAAGGCCGGCCCCTTCGCCGCTTCCGGCAGGCCGGCCACGCCGAGCGGGCGGCCGATGCGCACATTTCGTCCCAGGATGCGGCGCGCCGCCTCCGGCAGGCCGGCAAGCTGGCTGGCGCCGCCGGTAAGAACCACACGCTTGCCCACTGCATTGCCATAGCCGGACTTGTTCAGCCGGTCGCGCAGCAGTTCGAGCGTCTCGTCGATGCGGGCGCGCACGATGCGCGTCATCACCGAGCGCGGGATCTGCAAGGGCACGTCGCCATCGTCACCGATCGGCTGGATCGAGACCAGGTCGCGATCGTCGGCGCTGCCGGGCAGCGCCGAACCATGCATCACCTTCAGCCGTTCGGCGGCATCAAGCGAGGTCGACAGCCCCTTGGCCATGTCCAGCGTGACATGGTTGCCGCCGATGGCGATGGCGTCGCCATGGACGAACTTGCCTTCCGAAAACACCGAGATCGTCGTCGTGCCGCCGCCCATGTCGATGCAGGCCGCACCCATTTCCAGCTCGTCGTCGACCAGCGCCGCCAGCCCGCTGGCATAGGGCGTCGCCACCATGCGCTCGACCGACAGATGCGAACGGTTGATGGACAGCTCCAGATTGCGCATCGGCGCGGCGTCGCCGGTCAGCACATGCATGTCGACGCCGAGTGCGTCGCCGACCATGCCGCGCGGATCGCGCACGCCGCGTTCGGCATCCAGCGAGAAGCCGACGGGAAGCGAATGGATCACTTCGCGCTCGGCCTTCAGCGCCTGCTTGGCGCCAGCACCGAGAACGCGCTTGATGTCGGCCTCGTCGGCCTCGTGGCCGCCAAGATTGATGGTGGCGGAGAAGGCTTCGCTCTTCAGCCGGCCGGCCGTCATGTTGACGATCAACGAATCGACCGTCAGCCCGGCCATGCGCTCGGCTGCGTCGACGGAAAGGCGGATGGCATGCTCCGCCCTGTCGAGATCGACCACGACACCCGACTTCACGCCTTGCGACTTCTGATGGCCGATGCCGATCACCTGGATCCGGTGCGAACGGCCGCGCAGCAGCTTGCCGTCATCGCACGGCTTGAGCTTGGCCACCATGCAGCAGACCTTGCTCGAACCGACATCCAGCACCGTCAGGGTGCCAGACCGGCGCGACGCGGCATCGCCAGGACTGCCAAGCCAGCTCATATCTTCGTCTCCGGCTTGCGCTTCAGGCTCTTGGGTTTTTCGTTGAGGGCGGCTTCGCGCTGCGTCGCCGCTTCCGCCGTCAACTGGACGACCAGCCGGTCCGTCAGGCGCATGTCGACGGCGGCGATGTCGCGCGACAGCAAACCGTTGTCATGATCCATCTTCACGAGTTCGGCGAGCGCCTGATCCTCGTCGTCCTCGGGAAGCTTGATGGTGATGCCATTGTCCAGCTTCAGGTCCCAGCGCCGTTCGCCGACACGGATATAACCTTTGATCCGGTTCGCGAGCTCGGGATATTTTTCGACCTTGGCCAGGAAATCGGGCGCGCTCGCCGGCGCGCCGGTGCCGATCAGCAGCGGCAGAAGCACCTGCTTGCCGCCCGAGAACGGCGCGATCATGGCGCCATTCCTCTCGATGACCGAAAGCTCGTCACCCTGCTGCCAGAGCGCGAAAGCCTCACGCTCCTCGACACGCACTTCCAGCGTATGCGGATAGACCTTGCGCACCGCCGCGACCTCGATCCACGGCAAGGTCGCAATTCGTTCCCGCGCGGCCTCGGCATTAAAGCCGATCAGCGACGTCCAGCCGTCGAGTTCAAGCCTGTCGAGTATATCGATTTCCGAGGTCTGGCGATTGCCCACCACCTTGACCTGATCGACGGCAAATCCGGTACGGGCGGTGATGCTCTGCACGATACCGTCGACATGACCGCCGAGATAGGCGCCATAGGCACTGCTCGAGAAAATCAGCACGGCCGACATCATGGCCGCGGAAAAGCGCGGCGCCTGGAATTCCCCGACACCGAGGCGCGCCATAATGCGCACCGGGCGGCGCAGCATCCGCGGCAGCACGAAATGGTCCAACGACAACGACAGGCCGAACAGCGCCGGACCGGCCGCGCCCCTCTCCCTACCCTGTCCCCATTTCAACGCAGACACGAAGCGTCCTCCACCATCCAACTCAACAAATCGCCAAACGAGTGCCCGGCATGGGCGGCGATTTCAGGCACCAAGGACGTCGGCGTCATACCCGGCTGGGTGTTGACCTCGAGCCAGACAATCTCGCCGTTTTCGGAATGCCGATCGTCATAACGGAAGTCCGACCGGGAAACGCCCCGACAGCCGATCGCTTGGTGAGCCTTGAGCGCCAGTGTTTGTATTTTTTGGTAAATATTCGGTGAAACTTTTGCGGGGCATTCGTGCTTTGATCCCCCGGCGACATATTTTGAATCATAGTCGTAGAAGGAATGGCCGGTCGGGATGATCTCGCAGACCCCCAGCGCCACATCGCCCATCACCGCGCAGGTCAGCTCCCTGCCGTGAATGTAGCGCTCGACCATGACGGTATCGCCATATTTCCATTCCGACGAGCCAAGAACCTGCGGCGGATGCGACTGGCCTTCATGCACGATGACGACACCAAAGCTCGAACCCTCATTGACCGGCTTGACCACATAGGGCGGCTTCATCGGATGCTTGTTCTGGATGGCGAAGCGGCTGGCGACCTTCGATTCGGCGACCACAATGCCGACCGACTTGGCAACCCGTTTGGCCTGCTCCTTGTTCATGGCCAGAGCCGAGGCGAGCACGCCGGAATGGGTGTAGGGAATGCCGAGATATTCGAGGATGCCCTGGATGGTGCCATCCTCACCAAAAGGGCCGTGCAGCGCATTGAAGGCGACATCGGGCTTGAGCTCGGCAAGCACGGAGCCGACATCGCGCCCGACATCGACGCGGGTGACCTGGTAACCTTCCTTCTCAAGCTCATCGGCGCAAGCCTTTCCGGAGGACAGGGACACGGGCCGCTCGGACGAAAAACCACCCAGCAGGACGGCCACATGCTTGTTTTTCATTCCCCGGCATCCCCTCTCTCACGGCGGACCAAAACCAGATTTTCCGCAACATTGAGTCAGAGTCTCCCGGCAGGTTGCCCCCCAGACGGAAAACGCTGAAAACGCGTCGAACGACTCAAATCAGGAAACGCTTTCGAGCAGAGAATCAGAGAGTTGATTCACTGGCAAGTGCTTACGATTCCGAGAGATTCACTTTCTGAGAAAATGGATGCGAAAAGCGTGTCGTTGAGTCTTTGCGGCAACGGTCGCGGACCGTTTTTCGCCTCGTTGAAGTTCATGCATCACATGAACTTCAACACGCGCTAGGTGTGTCGAGATTCAGGTCAGGCCGAGTCGAAAACGATGGCTTTCGAGAACCGGAGCGGAGCGGACATTCGGGTCCGTGAGCTCAGTTCTACTGCGACGCAGGGGGGAAGCGCAGAAAGCCGTCATTTGCAGGCCGGCATCACCTGAATATCAGCGCACCTTAAAGGAGCTGCCCGAGAAACTCCTGAACGGCATGCCCTGGCCGGAAATTGCCGATGCGCTTGATTTCCCATTGCAGCCGGATACCGGAATTCTCCAGCACCCGCGTGCGCACCGTCTCGCCGAGATATTCAAGGTCGTAGCCGGTCGCGGTTCCGGTGTTGATCATGAAGTTGCAATGCATCGGCGACATCTGCGCGCCGCCGATCATCAGGCCGCGGCAGCCCGCTTTGTCGATCTCCTTCCAGGCCGATGTGCCGTCGGGATTCTTGAAGGTCGAGCCGCCGGTCTTCTCGCGGATCGGCTGCACGGTCTCACGATGGTTCTGCACGGCCTCCATCGCAGCCTTGATGGTCGCCCTGTCCTCGGCAAAGCCTTCGAACACGGCGGAGGTGAAGATCAGCCCGGAAGGAGCCGCCGAATGGCGATAGGCGTATCCCATATCGGCATTGCTCAGCGTCTGCACATTGCCCTTGCGATCGAGTGCTCGCACTTCGGTGACGCGCTCGCGCGTCTCGACGCCATTGGCGCCGGCATTCATTCGCAGCGCACCGCCGATTGCACCCGGAATGCCGTGGTAGAAATGAAAGCCGCCAATGCCGGCCTCGAGCGCCACCGCTGCGACGCGCTTGTCGGGGGTCGCAGCTCCCGCCTTGATCCTGATTGGCGAAATCACCTCGGCATCGCCGAAGCCCTTGGCCGAAAGCCGAATGACAAAGCCCTCGATGCCGCCATCGCGGACCAGAAGGTTGGAGCCGACGCCGACGACCGTCAGCGGTATCTCTTCGGGAACGGCTTTCAGGAACGCGGCAAGGTCCTCCTCGTCGGCCGGCTGGAACAACGCTTCAGCCAGCCCCCCGGCACGGAACCAGGTGATCTTGTCCATCTCGGCGTTCGGCGTCAGGCGGCCACGCAGGCCGGCAAGCCGGTCGCCAAGTCTGTCGATCAGGGCCTGGCCGTGCATCATGAGACGGTCCCGCCAAGCTCCTTGGGCAACGCATAGGCCCATTGGGTGATGTTGCCGGCTCCAAGGAAGACGACGAAATCGCCCGGCTTGGCCAGATCACGGACGATGGGCGCAATCGCCGCCGGGCCCTCGATGTAGCGCGCGTCGCGATGACCGCCGGCGCGGATGCGCGACACCAGCGCGTCCGAGCTGACGCCGTCGATCGGCTCTTCGCCGGCCGCGTAGACCGGCGCCACCATTACTGTGTCGGCGTCGTTGAAGCAGGTGGAAAACTCGTTGAACAGATCATGCAGCCGGGTGAAGCGATGCGGCTGGGCAATGGCGATGACACGACCCTGGGTGGCGCTGCGCGCCGCCTTCAACACCGCCGAGATCTCGACCGGATGGTGGCCGTAATCGTCGAATATTTCGACGCCGTCCCACGAACCGGTATGGGTGAAGCGGCGCTTGACGCCGGCGAAGGACGACAGGCCCTTCTTGATCGCCTCGGCCGACAGGCCGAGTTCGTGCGCGACCGCGATTGCTGCCGTCGCGTTGGAGACGTTGTGACGGCCGGGCATCGGCAGGCGCAGGCCTGCTATGACAGTCTGGCCGCCGGTCTTGCGGTCGCGGATCACCACGTCGAATTCCGAAATGGCACCTGACATGCGGTGATTGGTAAAGCGCACGTCGGCCTGCGCATTCTCGCCATAGGTGATGACCCGGCGGTCCTCGATGCGGCTGACCAGCGCCTGCACTTCGGGGTGATCGGTGCACATCACGCCAAAACCGTAGAACGGAACGTTCTCGACAAACTGGCGGAACGCCTCGCGCACCTTGTCGAAGCTGCCATAGTGGTCAAGATGCTCGGGGTCGATGTTGGTGACGACCGCGATCTCGGCCGGCAGTTTCAGGAAGGTGCCGTCGCTCTCGTCGGCCTCGACCACCATCCATTCGCCGTCGCCCATGCGGGCGTTGGTGCCGTAGGCATTGATGATGCCGCCATTGATCACGGTCGGATCGAGCCCGCCCGCATCGAGCAAGGTCGCCACCATCGAGGTCGTCGTCGTCTTGCCATGCGTGCCGCCGATCGCCACCGCCTGGCGAAAGCGCATCAGTTCGGCCAGCATCTCGGCCCGGCGCACGATCGGCAGCAGCTTTTCGCGCGCGGCCTTCAGCTCAGGGTTGGATTTCTTGATCGCCGTCGAGACGACCACCACCTCGGCATCGCCGAGATTCTCGGCCCTATGGCCGACGAAGCATTCAATGCCCTTGTCGCGCAGCCGCTGCACATTGGCGCTTTCGGCCTGGTCGGACCCTTGCACCTTGTAGCCGAGATTGTGCAGCACTTCGGCAATGCCGCTCATGCCGATGCCGCCAATGCCGATGAAATGCACAAGGCCGATGGTCTGCGGCATCTTCATGCTTGCGTCCCCTTCCTGAAATCCGAAACGGTTTTTTTGGACGCAATAGCCTCTGTAAGATCGGCGAGCAACCGTGCCGCGTCCGGCCTGCCGGCCGATTTCGCACCCGCCGCCATTGCCGTCAGCCGATCGGGGTCGTCCATCAGCCCGCCGACAAGCGCTGCGATGCGTTCGGACGAGAGCGAGGATTGCGGATGCACTTCGCCGCCGCCGGCAGCGGCAAGGGCCGCCGCGTTCGCCGCCTGATCGTGATCGAGCGCATGGGGGTAAGGCACCAGCAGCGCTGGCCGGCCGATGACGGCGATCTCCGAGACGGTCGAGGCGCCGGAACGCGAGATCACCAGATGAGCGGCCGCCATGCGTGCCGCCATATCGGTGAAGAAGGGCGAGACCTCGACGGCGACGCCAAGGGTGGCATAGGCCGCCTTGACCCGCGCCACGTCATCGGCGCGCGCTTGTTGGGTAATGACCAGCCGTTTGCGCTGGGCGTCGGAAAGCAGCGCAATGGCTCCCGGCACGGCATCGGAAAAGAATTGGGCGCCCTGGCTGCCGCCAAAAACCAGCAGGCGGAACGGTTGATCCCCGGCAGATGCCGCATAGGCAGTCTTGGCCGCTTCCAGCACCGCAGGCCGGACCGGATTGCCTGTCGTCACCGTCTTGACCCCGGCTGCACTGCTGTCCTGCGGCAGGAAGCCGCCGGCGATCGCGTCGACACGGCCGGCCAGCGCCCGGTTGGCGCGCCCCATCACCGCGTTCTGCTCATGGATCAGGGTCGGTACCTTGCGCCGTGTCGCCGCGTAGAGCGGCGGCAAGGTCGGATAGCCGCCGAAGCCGACGACGGCATCCGGCTTGATCCTGGCGATGACGGCAGAAACCTGGCGCACGCCGCGCCAGATTTTCCAGAAGGCACCAAGCAGGGCAAAAGGGTTTTTCGAGCCCATCGTCGCCGACTGGATCGGGTGGACGGCAGCGGCCGGAAAATGGCCGGCGAAACGCTCGGCACGGTCGTCGGTTGCCAGGTGCACCGACCAGCCGCGCTCGTTCAGCTCATGCGCCAGCGCCTCGGCCGGGAAAAGATGCCCGCCGGTGCCGCCTGCCGCGAGAAGGATGACGCCTCTGGCCATATCACTCCGCCGGCACGGCGCGTTGCGACAGGCCAAAGCCCATCTGCTTGCGCTTTTCCGGCCGCTTGCGTGTCAGCGCCAGCACCATCCCCATCGAGATGGCGATGGCGATCTGCGAGGAGCCGCCATAGGAGATGAACGGCAGCGTCATGCCCTTGGCCGGCACAAGCTGGAGGTTGACGCACATGTTGATGACCGCCTGCAAGCCGAAGACGGTGACGAGGCCGCCGACCGCGTAGCGGGTGAAATCGTCATGCTCCTTCAGCGCCGTGTTGAGGCCGCGCAGCACGATGAAGGCGAATATCGACATGATGAAGAAGCACATGATCAGTCCGAACTCTTCGCCTGCGACCGAGAAGACGAAGTCGGCATGGCTGTCGGGAATAACGCGCTTGACTGTGCCCTCACCTGGTCCGACGCCAAACCAGCCGCCATTGATCAGCGCGTCGCGTCCCATATCGACCTGGAATGTGTCGCCTTCGCCGGTAAGAAACTTGTCGATGCGCAAGGCAACGTGCGGGAACACCGTATAGGCGGCGAAAACGCCGCCGACGCCGGCGGCACCCAGCGCAACGATCCACAGCCAGGGCAGTCCGGCCATGAAAAACATGATGCCCCAGGTGCCGGTCGTCAGCATGGTCTGGCCGAGATCCGGTTGCGCCACCAGCAGCGACACGACCAGTACTAGCAGCAACATGGCGAACAGATTGCCGGGAATGTCGGGCTGGCGCTTGTGCTCAGCGAAAAGCCAGGCGCACATGATGACGAAGGCTGGTTTCAAAAATTCCGACGGCTGGATCGACAGGCCGGCAAGCGACACCCAGCGGCGTGCGCCCTTCACCTCGACGCCGATGTAGAGCACCGCCACCATCAGCACCAGCATCAGGCACAGCATGATCAGCGCCATGCGCCGGATCTGCCTGGAATCGAGGAACGATACAGCCAGCATCACGCCGAGCGCCGGTACGGTGAAGATGATCTGCCTGGTGGCGAAGTGGAAACTGTCGAGGCCGATGCGTTCGGCGACCGCCGGGCTCGCCGCGAAGGACAGCACGATACCGAGGCCCATCAGCGACAGGAACGCCGCCAGGAACCAGCGATCGATCGTCCACCACCAGGTCGCAACCGGACTTTTGTCGAGACGGCTCTGCATTATCGTGCCCCTCCGATGGGTTTCACACCCTCGATAGCATTCGCAGCTTGCCTGAAGGCTTCGCCGCGAACTTCGAAATTCTTGAACTGGTCGAAGCTGGCGCAGGCCGGCGACAGCAGCACCACCGCCTCGCCGCTGTCGTCCTTAGCCGCATCATGCGCGGCGTGCTCGACCGCCGCGGCCAGCGTGCCTGAAATCTCGTAGGGCACGGCCTCGCCCAGCGTCGCCGAAAACGCCGGCGCCGCCTCGCCGATCAGATAGGCCTTGGCGATGCGCGGGAAGAAACCGCGCAAGGGTTCGATGCCGCCTTCCTTGGGCAGGCCGCCGGCGATCCAGTAGATGCGTGGAAAGCTCGACAGCGCCGGCGCCGCAGCATCGGCATTGGTCGCCTTGGAATCGTTGATGAACAGCACATGGTCCTTGCGGCCCACCTGCTCCATGCGGTGCGCGAGGCCGGGAAAGCTTTCCAGCCCCGACTGGATCTCGCCAAGCTCCAGCCCGACCTTGAGGCAAGCGGCGACCGCAGCCAGAGCGTTCTGGGCATTGTGCTGGCCACGCAAGGAGCCGATGCCTTCGAGGAAGGCGACACGGCTGTAACGGCCGTGCACAGCTTCCATCAAATTGCTGCCATCGGCGAAATAGCCGTCGGTCAGCGGCAGGCGCTTGGAAATGCGGATGACATACCGCCCCGCCCGCTCCAGCCGCTCGGCAATCTGCGCGCACCAGGAATCGTCGATGCCGACGATCGCCGTCTCGCTGCCGGCCACCAGCCGCTCCTTGATCGCGGCGTAGTGCTGCATGGTGCCGTGGCGGTCGAGATGATCGGGCGTCAGGTTGAGCAGGATGCCGGCCGTCGGATTGATCGAGGGCGCGAGGTCGATCTGGTAGGACGAACACTCGACGACATAGTGCCGATCGGGCTCGGGCGGATCGAGCGTCATCACCGCGCGGCCGATATTGCCGCCCATCTGGGTGTCGCGTCCCGCGGCTTTCAGGATGTGCGCGGTCAGCGCGGTCGTCGTCGACTTGCCGTTGGTGCCGGTGATGGCGATGAAAGGCGCTGTCGGCGCGCTCAGCACCCGCTCGCGGCAGAAAAGCTCGATGTCGCCGATGATCTCGACGCCTGAGCCGCGCGCCAGTTCCACCGTCCAATGCGGCTTGGGATGCGTCAGCGGCACACCAGGCGACAGCACGAAGGCGGAGAATTTCGCCCAGTCGGCGCCGCGCAAATCAGCGGTCGCGATACCGGCAATGGCGGCCTTGGCCACACTGTCGGGATTGTCGTCCCAGGCCAGCACGTCCGCGCCGCCCTCGATCAGCGCGCGCGCCGTCGCGATCCCCGAGCCACCGAGCCCGAAGAGCGAAACGCGCTTGCCTGAAAAGGATGCGGCGGGGATCAAAGGGCTTCCTATCTCAGCTTGAGGGTCGACAGGCCGACCAGCGCCAGGATGACGGCGATGATCCAGAAGCGGATCACCACCTGGCTTTCGGTCCAGCCGAGCTTTTCGAAATGATGGTGGATCGGCGCCATCAGGAACACCCGCTTGCCGGTCATCTTGAAATAGCCGACCTGAATGATGACCGACAGGATTTCGACGACGAACAATCCGCCCACGATGACCAGCACGATCTCGTGCTTGGTGGCGACGGCGACCGTGCCGATCAGGCCGCCCATGGCCAGCGATCCGGTGTCGCCCATGAAGATAGCCGCCGGCGGCGCGTTGAACCAGAGGAAACCGAGGCCAGCGCCGATGACCGCACCGAGCACGACCGCGAGTTCACCGGTGCCGGGCACGAAATGGATCTGCAGATATTCGGCGAACACGGCGTTGCCGGAGAGATAGGCGATGACGCCGAAGGAGGCAGCCGCGATCATGATCGGCACGATCGCCAGGCCGTCAAGGCCGTCGGTCAGGTTCACCGCATTTCCGGCGCCGACGATGACGAAGCAGGAGAACGGAATGAAAAACCAGCCGAGATTGACGATGAATTCCTTGGCGAAGGGAAAAGTCAGCGACGACGAGAACGGCGCCTGGCCATTGTGCATGATCACCCAGGCGGCGATGCCGGCGATGACGAATTCCAGCGCCAGCCGTGCCTTGCCGGAAAAGCCGAGATGCGACTGCTTGGTGACCTTCAGATAGTCGTCGTAAAAGCCGATCGAGCCGAAGCCCAGCGTCACCAGCAGCACCACCCAGACATAGATGCTCGACAGGTTCGCCCACAAAAGCGACGAGCCGATGATGCCCGACAGGATCATCAGCCCGCCCATGGTCGGCGTGCCGGCCTTCTTGAAATGTGTCTGCGGCCCGTCGGCGCGGATCGGCTGGCCCTTGCCTTGCCGCAGCCGCAGCGAATTGATGATGGTCGGTCCAAAGATGAAGACGATCAGCGCCGACGTGATCAGCGCGCCACCGGTGCGGAAGGTGATGTAGCGGAAGACATTGAAGACCGAGACCTTGTCCGCAAAATCGACGAGCAGTGTGAACATGCGCTTTCGTCCCCCGACCTAGGTCTGTTTTCTGGTTGTCGATTCAGCCGGGAATTTGCCCAGCAGCGCATCGACCAGTTTTGCAAAACCGATGCCCTTCGACGATTTGATCATCACCACGTCACCCGGCTTGAGCGCGGCAAGCAGCACCGGCTTCAGCTCCTCGACACCGGCGCGGTATTCCGTCTTGATGTCAGCCGGCAGCGCTTCGGCCAGCGCCCGCATTTCCGGGCCGCCAAGAAAAACGGTCTGCGTGCCCGTGCCGACGATGAGATCGGCAAGGGCCGCATGCAGCTTGGTCGAATGGTCGCCGAGTTCGAGCATGTCGCCGAGCACGGCGATGCGGCGGCCCTCGCCCGTCACCGGCGTCGCGTTGAGCAACGCCATGGCTGCAGCCATCGATGCCGGATTGGCGTTGTAGCTTTCGTCGATCAGCGTGATCAGTCCACCGGGGTGGCTCGAAGTCGAGCCACCGGGATGGCGCAGCACATGGCGCTTGCCGCGCCCGCGCTCGGCGGAGAGATCGGCCAGTGCTGAAGCAACCTTGTCGAGATCGGCGCCGACCAGATGCGCCGCACCCAGCACCGCCAGCACGTTCTGCACCATATGGCGGCCGGGCGCGCCGATCCGCGCCGTCACTTCGTGGCCGCCGATCCTGGCGGTGATGTCGGAATGATCGGCATGCAGTTCGCATTTGGTGAGCTTGAAGGTCGAGCGCGCATTCTCGCCGAAGCCGTAGACGTGCTCGACACCGGCGGCATGGGCCATCTTGTCGAGCAGCTTGAAGCGGGCATCGTCGCGGTTGAGGACGGCGGCCCCCTCGGGCTCCAGCCCCTCGAAAATCTCGGCCTTGGCCTTGGCGATCTCGTCCAGATTGCGGAAAAAGCCGAGATGCGCCGCCGCGATCATGGTGACGATGGCGACATGCGGCCTCACCATCTTGACCAGCGGACGGATCTCGTCGGGATGGTTCATGCCGATTTCAAACACGGCATAGTCGCAATCATCAGGCATCCGCGCCAAGGTCAGCGGCACGCCCCAGTGATTGTTGAAGGACTGCGCCGAGGCATGCACCTTGCCTACGGCTTGCAGCACATGGCGCAGCGCTTCCTTGGTGGTGGTCTTGCCGGCCGAACCGGTCACAGCGATGATTTTCGCGCTCGAGCGGGCGCGCGATGCAACTCCAAGCTTTTCCAGCGCGACCAGCACGTCCTCGACGACGATGATCGGCGCTGTCAGCCGGCCGAGCGACGGCAGCTTGCCTTCGGCCACCACCAGCACGCCAGCGCCAGCCTTGATGGCGGCGGTTGCGAAGTCATGGCCGTCCATCGCCTCGCCCTTGATGGCGAAGAAGGCGTCGCCCGGCTGCAGGCTGCGGCTGTCGATCGAAATGCCTGAAATGCCATCCGGCATCGGCCCGAGCGGCCGCCCGTCCATGGCGGCAACCAGCGCTTCGGAGGTCCACAGCAAGCTCATGCTGCGCGCTCCGTGAGTGCCGCGCGGACTTCCTCATGATCGGAGAAATGCAAGGTCTCGGAGCCGATCGTCTGGCCTTCCTCGTGGCCCTTACCGGCCACGATCAGCGTGTCGCCGGCATGCAGCATGGCGACCGCTTCGTGGATCGCCTGGCGCCGGTCGCCGATCTCGATGGCACCTGGAGCAGCGGCCAAAATAGCGGCACGGATCGTTTCCGGCACTTCGGAGCGCGGATTGTCGTCGGTGACGATGACGACATCGGCAAGCCGCGTCGCGATTTCGCCCATGATCGGCCTTTTTCCCCGGTCGCGGTCGCCGCCGCAGCCGAACACGACGATGACGCGGCCGGTGGTGAACGGCCGCACCGAAGCCAGCACGTTTTCCAGCGCGTCCGGCTTGTGGGCATAGTCGACATAGACCGGCGCGCCATTGCCGGTGGTGCCGACGAGGTCGAGCCGGCCCGGCGCGCCCTTCAGTTTCTCCAACGCCATTAAGGCCTTGGCGACAGGTGTTCCCGTGGAAATGGCAAGACCCGCCGAAACCAGCGCATTCGAAATCTGGAAATCACCGGCCAGCGGCAGGTCGATCTCGTAGAGCACGCCGTCGGCCTCGACTTCGGCCCGCTGGCGGTGGCGTTCGTGCTCGACCCGTTTCAGCCTGAGGAAGTCGCCATGGCGGCCGACCGTCAGCACATTGAGCCCGGCAGCCTTTGCGGCCACGGTCGTCGGCGCCGACCATGGATCGTCGGCGAAGATCACGGCCGGCGCGCCCTTCGGCAGCAACGTGTCGAACAGGCGCAATTTGGCGCGGTGATAATCCTCGATGGTCGGATGATAATCCATATGGTCGCGGCCGAGATTGGTGAAGCCGCCGGCGGCCAGCTTCACGCCGTCGAGGCGGCGCTGGTCGAGCCCATGGCTGGAGGCTTCCATCGAGGCGTGGGTGACGCCGGCATCGGCCAATTCCTGCAGCAATTGATGCAGGGCGACCGGATCGGGTGTCGTCAGCGAACCATAGTCGTTGCGCCCAGGCGCCACCACGCCGGTGGTGCCGATCGAAGCGGCGGCATAACCGGCTTGCTCCCAGATCTGCCTGGTGAAGGCTGCGACCGAGGTCTTGCCGCTGGTGCCGGTCACCGCGACCATGATCTCAGGCTGCTTGCCGAAATAGCGTGCCGCACTCTGCGCCAGCGCCAGGCGCGGATCGTCGACCGCCAGCACCGGAACCGGGAGCCCGGCAATGGTGCTGCCCTTGCCCGCCACGATCGCGGCCGCACCGCGCGCGGCGGCATCTGCGGCATAAACGGCACCGTCGGCCTTGGTTCCGGCGAGCGCAAAAAAGACAACGCCCGCTTTTACCTGGCGGGAATCCGAAGAAATCCCTGTAACCTCCAGATCGACGGAAGCTATTCCCTCGACGGGCAGGATACCGGCTAGATCTCTGAGCTTCATCGAGTCCCGTTCACCGCAACAAAATAGCGCGCTGTTGCCGGCGCGCCCTAAGAATCACTGATAGGAAACCAGCGTTGCACCATTTTCATGGCTGAAATCTGGCTTCACGCCAAGCATGGCAGCTGAACGCCTGATGATATTGCCGGCCATAACCCCAGCATTCGCAGCCGCGACATCCGTCATGCCGGGCTTTTCCGGGTGCGGGGCATCGGCAATGGTAAACACCAGATACTGCGGATCGTCCATCGGGAAGGCGGCGACGAAGGTGTTGAAATTCAAGTCCTTCGAGTAGCGGCCATTGATGACCTTCTCGGCGGTTCCGGTCTTGCCGCCAACGCGGTAGCCGGGGACTCTGGCGTTTCTGGCAGAGCCCTTTTCGGCATTGAGCGAATAGAGGTAGCGCATGCCTTCGACGGTCTTTTCGCTCACCACTCTCTTGGCGGTGGCCATCGCTTCCGCCTGCGTCCGCACCAGAAAGGTGGGGTTCATCAGGAAGCCGCCATTCATCAACGCCGCGCAGCCCACAGCCGCTTGCAGCGGCGTCGTCGACACGCCATGGCCGAAGGCGATGGTGAATGAATTGACCTGTTTCCAGACCTTCGGTTCAGTCGGACGGGCAGTCTCCGGCAATTCGGTCTGCATCCTGTCCAGAATGCCAAGGCGATGCAGGAATTCGCGATGCCCCTCGATGCCGACCATCTCGGCTTCCCTGGCCGACCCGATGTTGGACGAGTAGAGGAACACCTCCGGCAACGACAGCACACGGTTCTTGCCGTGGAAATCGTGAATGGCCTGATGGCCGACCCGGATTGGATGCGAAGCATCGAAGCGGCTCGCCATCGTCGCTTTGCCGGAATCGAGCGCCATGGCTGAGGTGAAGCTCTTGAAGGTCGAACCCATCTCGTAGAGGCCCGCCGACATGCGATTCAGCCGGTCCTTGTCTTGTGCGTTGTAGGGATTGTTCGGATCAAAATCCGGCACCGAGGCCATGGCCACCACTTCGCCGGTCTTGACGTTGAGCACAACGGCGCCGGTGCCCATGGCACGATAGCGCTCCAGGCCGGCGGCGATCTCGTCGCGCACGACATGCTGCACGCGCAGATCGATCGAAAGCTTTACCGGCTTGAGATCCTTGGCAATGGCAAGGCCCGACGCCTGCAGGTCGCTCAGCCCCTGCTCGTCGACATATTTCTCCATGCCGGAGATGCCCTGGTTGTCGATGTTGGTGAGCCCGACAATGTAGGACGAGGTCTCGCCGCTCGGATAGAAGCGGCGCTTTTCGGTGCGGAAGCCGAAACCGGGAATGCCGAGCTGCATGATGTCGGACTGTTGCTTGGGCGTCAGCTGCCGCTGCAGCCAGACGAAACCGGCGCCGCTCTTCAGCTTATGGTAGGTCTGCTCATAGTCGATGTCGGGAAGCACCGTCGACAGCTTCTCGATCGCCTCGTCGGCGTCGACAATCCGGCGTGGTTCTGCAAACAGCGACGCCGTCTTGATGTCCGTGGCCAACACTTCGCCGTTGCGGTCGACGATGTCGGGCCGCGATGCCGTCACCCGGCTCTGCGGACCGCCCGACATATCGGGGGTCTGGAAGCCGAGATAGACCAGCCGCCCTGATATGGTCGAGAAGATGCCGAAGAACACCGCCATCGTCATGACGATGCGCGTCCTGCCCTTGCCGCCGGTCGCCTTGCGGGCGCCCTCGACCACGATCGATCCATCTTCACTCGTCCTGGCGCGACGTTTCAGCAGTTTACCGATCATTGGGCGATGCCTCCGGTCACCACGGGATCCCTGCCGTCCGACGGCGCCTTGCCGCCCGAACTATCAGCCATGCCGCCCTGGCGTCCCGACAAGATGTCCTGGATGTCAAGGGATTTGGCCGGCAGGTCGCCGACACCGCCGATCTGGCGGGCGCTGACCGGCTCGAGTTCGAGCTGCGACTTGTAGAGTTCGGCGAGCTTCTGCAGCCGCGACGGCTGGGTAAGCAGGCTCCAGTCGGCCTTGAGCAGGTCGATCGTGTCCTCCTCATAGCGTATCTGCGCATGGATCTTCTGCACGGCGGCCAATTGTTCCTCGGCCTCGCGCTTGGCCTTGTAGGTAAGGGCCGCGACCGCAACCATGACGGCGATCAGGACAATGTCGCTGGTACGAAACACTTAGCTACCTCTCCCCCGGCCGGTCGATACCGGGAAGCTTTGGAAGGCCGAAAATCGAAAAGTCGCTGCCGCGCGCCGGCGCCTGGGTGCGGACCGCCGCGCGCAGCCTGGCCGAACGGGCGCGCGGATTGGCCGCCACCTCGGCGTCGCCGGCCGTCACGCCGCCGCCCGCCTTGCGGAACGTCGCGGTGCGCGCATGCGCCTCGGGCAGGTGACGCGAGCCGGTCGCGACATCGGCCCGGTCGGCGATGAAACGCTTGACGATGCGGTCTTCCAGAGAATGGAAGGTGACCACGGCGAGCCGTCCGCCCGGCTTCAGAGCGCGTTCGGCCGCAAACAGGGCCTTGGCCAGTTCGCCAAGCTCGTCATTGACAAAAATGCGCAGCGCCTGGAAGACGCGCGTCGCCGGATGGATCTTGTCCTTCGGCGCCCGGCCGATATGCGTCTCGATGGCGTCGGCGAGTTCCAACGTGCGCTCGAACGGGCGCTTTTCGCGGCGCGCCTCGATCATGCGGGCAATGCGTCCGGCATGGCGCTCCTCGCCGAGGAAGCCGAAGATGCGGGCAAGATCGCCCGGCTTGAAGGAATTGACGACGTCGGCGGCGCTGAGGCCCGATTGCGCCATGCGCATGTCGAGCGGCCCGTCGGCGCGGAACGAAAACCCTCGCTCCGCCTGGTCGAGCTGCATCGAGGACACGCCGATGTCGAGCACGATCCCGTCGGCGCTCTCGACATGTTCGTCCAGCGTCGAGAACGGCGCCTGCACCAGCCGCAGCCGACCACCCGACTGCACTTCAAGATCGCGCCCGGCCGCAATGGCATCCGGATCGCGGTCGATCGCCACCACGGAGGCGCCTGTCGCCAGAATGGCCCTGGTGTAGCCGCCGGCGCCGAACGTGCCGTCGATGATGAGGTCGCCCTGCGCCGGCGCCAGTGCTTCGAGCACTTCGGCAAGGAGGACCGGAATGTGGCGGGCCGATCCGCCAACGGCGTGCCCATCTACGGCGCGAGGAAGGTCATCGCCGTGGCCTGCCGTCATTCCGGTCGCTCCCCAGGCTTCGTCCCCTGCCGAAGCTGCAAAAGCCGTGCCCGCGCCTGCGCCCCATAGGCGGCAAGCCGTCCCGGCTCCCAGATCTGAAAGAAATTGCCGCGCCCGACAAAGGCCACTTCCGCCGAGATGCCGGTGTGTTCGCGAAGGAAATCGCTCATCGTGATGCGGCCGTCCTGGTCGAGTTTCAAGAAGGTTCCGTCGCCATGGCAGAAGAACGACATATCGTCCGCCGTCTGCAGGAAGGGATCCTCGAGCGCTATGCGCTGCTCGTAGCGGTCGAGCAGGTCGAGCCCGCCGACGTCCATCGCCGGCAGGTCCAGGCAGCGCAGCGCATAGAGTTCCGAATAGCCGCGCTTCTGCACGACGGCACGGAAATGCGCGGGAACGGACACCCGCCCCTTCGCATCGATCCTGCTCACCGTGTTTGACAGAAACCGGTCCATTAAACGCTACAGCCGCTTGCGCCGCCGCACCCCTCTGCATCTTGTCGCACGCGCCGCCGCAGCGCGTTCCCTGCCCCGTATCAACCTCGTCCGCACAGCCAAAAACCAGCAAACGCGCAGCCGCCGCGGCTGCCCGATTGGCGTACGCTTTACCCTGACACGGAACGAAGGCTTTGATGTCTGGATGGGATATCATGGGGCACTATGGGCGTCAACGGGAATAGGCTTCACAAACACGCGCGCCCGACCAAAGAGAGCAGCCGTGACGACACGTCTCGTCTTTATGGTCTATTAAGCCTAACGAAGCGTTTAGAGCCGCCTGGCCCAACCGGACGCGCCTTGCCGCGAGCCGCTGCCGGGCATAGCGTCTCGCCACATCCAGCCGGTCACCAACAGGGTCTGAAATTTGATGTCTGAAACAGCAAAGTCACGCGCTGCAGCGCTTCCTCACCTGCGTCGCAGCGGGCTTGCCATGGGCGATTCCATTCCCCTGCCGCTGACCATGGCCGCCATCTTTCATGCGCCCGGCGACGCCACCGGCTTCAACCAGTACGGGCGATTCAGCAACCCGACCTGGGACGCGGTCGAGCATATGCTGGCCCATCTGGAGGACGCGCCCTGCGTCGCGTTCCCTTCCGGAATGGCGGCAATCTCGGCGGCGTTTTTTGCCGTGCTCAAGGCCGGCGACCGTATCCTGCTGCCATCGGACGGCTATCACACGACACGAGCGCTGGCCGAGCGCTTCCTCAAGCCGCTCGGCATCACCTATGATGTCAGGCCGACTTCGACCTTCCTCGATGGCGGCTTCGATGGCTATCGGCTGGCATTTGTCGAAACCCCTGCCAATCCGGGGCTGGATATCTGCGATATCGCCGCCGTTGCCGGTGCTGTCCACAAAACCGGCGCGATTCTTGTGGTCGACAACACGACCATGACCCCTTTCGGCCAACGACCGCTCGACCACGGCGCCGATATCGTCGTTGCCGCCGACACCAAGGCACCCAATGGCCATTCCGACGTGCTGTTCGGCCATGTCGCCAGTCGCAATGCCGATATCATCGCCGCCGTGACCGGCTGGCGCGAAGTTTCCGGCAGCATTCCCGGTCCGTTCGAAGCCTGGCTGGTGCACCGCGGCCTGGAGACACTGGATGTGCGCTTCGATCGCATGTGTTCCTCGGCGGAAGTCATCGCGCGGCGACTGCAGGGCCACAAGGCAATCAGCGGCCTGCGTTATCCCGGGCTGGAAGGCGACCCGTCGCACAACCTAGCCCGCGCCCAGATGGAGCGCTTCGGCTTTCTCATCTCTTTCGAACTCGCCTCGGAAGACAAAGCCGAGGACTTCATCAACAATTGTGCCCTGATGCAGGCCGCGACATCCTTCGGCGGCGTCCACACCTCCGCCGAGCGGCGCCTGAAGCGAGGCGATGCGGTCTCCGCCGGTTTCGTCCGCCTCTCGGTCGGCTGCGAGCCGGTGGAAGAGCTCTGGAAAGCGATCGAGACGTCGCTGGACGGGATCAGCGGCTCCCGGCTCGGATGAACGGCCGGACAGGCTTGAATCAACAGGCGCGCCCGAGGGCGCAACCTGCTGATTTCAAGAGATTTCTCTTGATATCGGGGGAGAGAAATTGCCAGCTGGCCTGTAAGCCGGGTTCTGTATGGCCCTCGTCCCTTGCGAGGCGAGAACGTGGCGGCCATTCATCTTGGGCGCATGTTGCCATGCGCCTCACGCAACCTACCCGGACGGTGAGCCGGAAACAGCCCTCGAGGGTTTCCCCTCGCACCGTCCCTATTCGGTCTTGCTCCCGGTGGGGTTTACCGTGCCGCTCCTGTTGCCAGTCGCGCGGTGGGCTCTTACCCCACCCTTTCACCCTTGCCCCGAATCCGGCAAGCCGGATCGTGGCGGTTTGCTTTCTGTGGCACTTTCCCTGGGGTCGCCCCCGCCGGCCATTAACCGGCACCGTGTTTCCATGGAGCCCGGACTTTCCTCACCCACGACCTTTCGGCGTTTGCGGGTGCGGCCGCCCAGCCAGCTGGCAGAGCGTATAAAGGGGTTCACGCCCGAAAACGCAAACGAAAAAGCTGACTTATGCGGGCGATCCAAGCGCAGCCATCTGCACCTTGACCTTGCCGCAATAGGCTGCCGACACGGGGTTCATCCGCGTTGCGGCGTGCCCGGCATTGTATTTCAGAATGGTGCCGCAGGTCGTGCCGCCACCGAGGCTCCGTGCCATGGCAAGGTATTTCATGCCGTATTTGATGTTGGTGTCGGGATCGAACAGGCCCTTGGCGGAGCCGCTATAGCCCATCATCCGAGCCGTGGCCGGCTTGATCTGCATCAGGCCGATCTCGCCGGCGCTGCCGACGATGTTGGGCCGGTAGTTGCTCTCGATCTTGATGACCGCCGAGGCGAGCGACACGGGCACGCCTTCGATCGCCGCATAGCGGGCAACGATTGCGGAATACTGGCCGCTGCTCGCCACCGCGGCCGTCGACTCCGCCGCGTTCCTGAGGCCGATCGATGCCGTTCTCGTCATGTCGACGGTCTTGCGGCCGCGCTTCGTCTGCCTTTTGGCAATGGACTTCTTCGGTTTGGACCAGCTTGCCTTTTCCGCTTTGGCGGAAGCCCGCTTCGTCTCCGCTTTGGCGGATGCCTGCTTTGTTGCCTTGGCGTCGTGGCCTGCCTTGCCGCTTTTTGCGGATACCACGGGAAACCCTTGATCGGCCCGCGGGCTGAATGACGCTGCATGCGCCGCACTGAAGGCAAAAGTCATTACGCCGGCAGCAAGAGCTGCCGTTAAAACGGTAAATTTCTGCATGTGATCCTGTTCTGTCTGAACCGCGCGAAGATGTTCACGCAGCAACGCCTAACCAACGTCGGAACAACCCGGGGGGCTTGGGGTCCGACATCTACACGTCAGCCGTTTGACGCCCGAATTGGTGTCAAACAAGGCCAGGCAAGTCACTTTGAGTGACAGCCTGTAACTTAAGGATTGGAAAGAATTGCTTGGGAGAGGTCTCCCGGGGATTAGCGCTTCACGGAAGCAAGCAGCCTTTGCAGCGTCCGCAGCGTCGAGCCGTCGGCAACGCCGTCCACCTTGCGCGGCCGGAAATGCCGTTGGAAGGCTTCGACCACCGCCTCCGTCTGCCGGTCGAAAACGCCGGATATTTCAACGCCATAGCCGTAGAGCGCCAGCATCGACTGCAACGCTTCGATATCGCCGCCGGTGTCGCCGGTTGTCAGAGTAGCGCCTCGCCTGACGGGGGCGGCCGTAACGAGATGGCCTACACCGGCCTCGAATAGCGTCCGCCACGGAAACTTCTCGCCGGGATCGATTTTGCGCCCCGGCGCAACATCGGAATGCGCCAGTACCCGCTCGGCGGCGATCGAATGCCGACCGGCGATCCCCCGGCACAGCCCGATCACGGCATCGATCTGCCGCCGGGGAAAACCGGGATAGCCCAGCGAATGCCCCGGATTGACGATCTCGATGCCGACGGAACAGGAATTGATGTCGGCGCATCCGAACCACGAACTCTTGCCGGCGTGCCAGGCGCGGTCGCTTTCCCTGACCATCTGCACGATATGGCCATTCTCGTGGACCAGATAATGCGACGAGACCTCGCTGGCCGGATCGCAAAGCCAGGCCTCGGCCCCGGCGCCGGTCGCCATGCCTGTGTAGTGCAGCACGATCATGTCGGGCCTGGGTGTCTCGCGCCGCGGGCCGAAATTCGGCGATACCCTGACTTCGGCACGTGGCTCGTCGGGCAGAAAGCCGCTCATGCGTGGCGCAGGCCCCGCTCGATCATCTCGTAGGCGGCATTGATCGCCGCCACCCTGGTGGTCGCGATCTTGATGAATTCCTGAGGCAGGCCGCGCGCGATCAGCCGATCCGGATGATTGTCGGAAACCAGCTTGCGATAGCGTTTCCTGACCTCTTCGAATGGCTTGCCGCGCTCGATGCCCAGCACGACATAGGGATCCCCGGCGCCGAGATTGACGTGCCGGGCCATGATGGCTTCGTAATGCGCTTCGTCGATGCGGAAAATCTCGGCGATGCGGTGCAGGAAATGGCCTTCGCGCTCGTGCACCAGCCCGTCGGCCTTGGCAATGTGGAACAGACCGTCGAGTATGTCTTCAAGCATCACGCAGTTGGAATGCCCCGAACCGCACATCTGGGCCATCCGCTCGGCATAGGTTTCGAAACCGGCCACGTCGCGCTGGGCGAGATCGAACAGCCGCGCCACATTGCGCGTCTCCTTCGGCGGCACTTCGAATATCTCCTGGAAGGCGCGCACCTCGTCCTGGGTGACGATGCCATCGGCCTTGGCCATCTTGGCCGACAGCGCGATCATCGCCACCGAAAAGGCGACACGCCGGCGTAAATCCGCATCGCCGGAGAAAACCGTGCGCACAGCCTCGACAACGTCGGCGACACCCGACGAGGTTGAGGATGAAACGCGGGTGATGAACTCGCCGAGGCGATCCCAAATCGACATGGCCTGCTTCTTAGAGCCACCGCTCCCTCCTATCAAGCCGGGACAGTGCCGCAGGCTTTGCGCGACAAATCGATCCGGCGCGCGAGAGGGATTGGCCCACGGCGCCCGGACGACATGAGAAAGGCCGGCGCGAGCCGGCCTTCCTCATTCATCACAAGAAGTACTGCTTGCTCACTACTGCGCGGGCGCAGGAGCTGGTGTTGCCGGAGCCGGCTCGGCGGGCTTCTCGGGTGTGATGCTCTTCGTGGTCGAATTATCCGTTGCCGGAGGCGTCGCGGCCGGCGGCGTGGCTTCCGGGGTGGCCGGCTTCATCGGTTCCTCGGCGGCCGGCGGGTTGGTGCTCTGGGTGGTGGTGTTGTCCGTACCGCTGTCACTGCAGGCGGCGACGCCAAGCAAGGCCAAACCGGAAACGGACGCGAGAATGAGCTTTTTCATTTGTCTCTCCTTCAACACACGCTCACGTTGCCGTGAGCGGTCGAAGGACAAATGCGTCAGCCGGCCATGAGTTTCGTAACGTTGCGTTTCCGCATGTAACATCGTCTGGTTCATTTGCGATTGCCGCTCAGGCCGTAGCGAACTAACAGCATGTGCCGAAACACCGATCGAACAGAAGAGCGCCAGGGGCTGTCATGACCGAAAAATGGGATTTCTGGATCGACCGCGGCGGCACATTCACCGATATCATCGGCCGAGATCCGGAAGACGGGCTGCACCCGCGCAAGCTTCTCTCCGAAAATCCCGAAGCCTATAACGATGCCGCCATCCAGGGCATTCGCGACCTTCTTGGCTTGTCGGCCGGCGACACGATCCCGAGCGGCCTGATCGGCGACATCAAGATGGGCACCACGGTCGCCACAAATGCGCTGCTGGAGCGCAAGGGCGACCGCGTGCTTTTGCTCATCACCAAGGGCTTCCGCGATGCGCTGAAGATCGCCTACCAGGCGCGCCCGGACATCTTCGCCAAGGAGATCATCCTTCCCGAACAGCTCTACGAGCGCGTCATCGAAATCAACGAGCGTGTGCGCGCCGATGGCTGCGTTGAACAATTGCTCGATATCGCCGCCTGCCGGCCGGCGATCGAACAGGCCAGGGCCGATGGCATCGATGCGGTCGCCATCGTCTTCATGCACGCCTGGAAATACCCCGACCACGAGAAGGCCGTGGCGAAAGTCTGCCGCAAACTCGGTTTCAGCCAGGTCTCGGTCAGCCATGAGGTCTCGCCGCTGATCAAGCTGGTCGGCCGCGGCGACACCGCGGTGGTCGACGCCTATTTGTCGCCGATCCTGTCGCGCTATGTGCAAAGGGTGGCGGGAGAGTTGGGTGCGGCGCCAAGCTCCCCTCTTGTGGGGGAGAGCGATCGATTCCCCCGCCTGATGTTCATGATGTCGTCGGGCGGTCTCACCGCCGCCGACATGTTCCAGGGCAAGGATGCACTGCTGTCAGGACCAGCCGGCGGCGTCGTCGGCATGGTCGAGACGGCCAGGCTCGCCGGCTTCGACAAGGTCATCGGTTTCGACATGGGCGGCACCTCGACCGACGTCGCTCACTATGACGGCGAATATGAGCGCGCCTTCGACACCGAGGTCGCCGGCGTGCGCATCCGCGCGCCGATGATGCGCATCCATACCGTCGCCGCCGGCGGCGGCTCGATCCTGCACTACGAGGCCGGCCGCTTCCGGGCCGGGCCGGATTCCGCAGGCGCCAATCCCGGCCCGGCAGCCTACCGGCGCGGCGGCCCGCTCGCCGTCACCGACGCCAATGTGATGCTGGGCAAGCTGCAGCCCGATTTCTTCCCGGCCATTTTAGGACCCGGCCAGGACCAGACGCTCGACGTCGAGACGGTACGGGCAAAATTCGCCGCACTCGCCGCCGAAATCGGCGACGGCCGGTCGCCCGAGACTGTCGCCGAGGGCTTCGTCACTATCGCCGTCGAAAACATGGCCAATGCCATCAAGAAGATCTCCGTGCAGCGCGGCTACGACGTCACCGAATATCTCTTGAACTGTTTTGGCGGCGCCGGCGGCCAGCACGCTTGCCTGGTCGCCGATGCGCTCGGCATGGAAGCGGTGCTGATCCATCCCTTCTCAGGTCTTCTGTCGGCCTATGGCATCGGCCTGTCCTCGGTCTTTGCCTCGCGCCAGCAGGCGCTGCTGAAGCCGCTTGCCGAAGAGTCCAGAACGGAGATCGGCAACCTCATTGCCATCTTGAGAAAAGCCGTTGTCGCAGAACTCGCGGCGCAAGGCATCGGCGAGGATACGGTCGCCACGAAGCCGGTGCTGCACATTCGCTACGATGGCACCGACACGACACTGCCGGTGAATTTCGAGGCGGATTCGATTTTCCAGGCCAGGCGCGATTTTGAAATCGCCCACAAGGCGCAGTTCGGTTTCGTCTATGACGACAAGCCGATGATCGTCGAGACCGTCGGCGTCGAAGGCACCGACACCGGCGGCACTGGGCGCGACGAAACTGAATCGCGAACCGAAGACCTTGCCGTAAGCCCTTCACAGACCCGCGAAATCTTCACCGAGGGAGAGTGGCGCACTTCACCCATCTTCCGCCGCGAGGCGCTGAAGCCGGGAAACAGGGTTGCGGGACCTGCCTTGATTATCGAGCCGAACCAGACAATCGTCATCGAGCCGGGCTGGCTGGCCGAAATCACCGCCAGGAACCATGTGCTCCTGCGCCGCGTCGAGAAAAAGCGCCGGCAGGCAGCGCTCGGCACCGAGGCCGATCCGGTCATGCTGGAGGTCTTCAACAACCTCTTCATGTCGATCGCCGAGCAGATGGGCGTCACGCTGCAGAACACCGCCTATTCCGTCAACATCAAGGAACGGCTGGATTTTTCCTGCGCCGTCTTCGACCGGACCGGCGCGCTGGTCGCCAATGCGCCGCACATGCCGGTACATCTCGGCTCGATGGACCGCTCGGTCGAAACCATCATCCGGCTGAATTCCGGCGACATCCACCCCGGCGACGTCTTTGCCCTCAACGCACCCTACAATGGCGGCACGCATCTGCCGGACATCACTGTCGTGACGCCGGTCTTCGATGATGCCAAGGAAAGAATCCTGTTCTGGGCCGCCTCGCGCGGCCATCATGCCGATATCGGTGGCACGGCACCCGGCTCGATGACGCCGCTCGCCACCACGGTCGACGAGGAAGGCGTGCTGTTCGACAATTTCCGCATCGTCGACCGTGGCCGCTTCCGCGAGAAGGAGCTGGAAACGCTGCTCACCGATCACCGCTACCCGGCCCGCAATCCGCACCAGAACATCGCCGACCTCAAGGCGCAGATCGCCGCCAACGAGAAGGGCGTAGCCGAACTGCGCAAGATGGTCACCCATTTCGGCCTCGATGTCGTCGAGGCCTATATGGGCCATGTCCAGGACAATGCCGCCGAAAGCGTGCGCCGCGTGCTGGAGCGGCTGCCGGATAGTTCTGAGTACGAATACCCGACCGACACCGGCCAGATCATCAAGGTGAAGATCACGGTCGACCGGCAAAAGCGCGAGGCGACGGTAGACTTCACCGGCACCTCGCCGGTGATGAAGAACAATTTCAACGCGCCCGAGCCGGTGGCCCGCGCCGCCGTGCTCTACGCCTTCCGCGTCATGGTCGAGGATATGATCCCGATGAATGCCGGGTGCCTGCGGCCCATCAACATCATCATTCCCGATGGCTGCATGCTGAAACCCGCCTACCCCGCCGCCGTGGTCGCCGGCAATGTCGAGACCTCGCAGCATGTCACCAACGCGCTGTTCGGCGCCATGGGCGCCATGGCCAACGCCCAAGGCACGATGAACAACCTGACCTTCGGCAACAAGACGTATCAATATTACGAGACGATCTGCTCCGGCTCGCCGGCCGGCCAGATGAACTCGGGCCGCGGCTTTGCCGGCACCTCCGGCGTCCACACCCACATGACCAATTCGCGCCTCACCGATCCCGAAGTGCTGGAGCTGCGCTTTCCCGTTCTGCTCGAGGATTTCCACATCCGGAAAGATTCCGGCGGCAAGGGCAGATGGAGCGCCGGCGACGGCACCAAACGCACCATCCGCTTCCTCGAAAAGATGGAATGCGCGATCCTGTCCTCGCACCGCAACCGGCCGCCGCAAGGGCTGGACGGAGGCGGCGACGGCGAGGTCGGCTCGACCAAGATCCGCCGCAAGGACGGCACGATCGACCTGCTGAAAGCCTGCGACCAGACCGTGCTGCAGGCAGGAGACGCCGTCATCCTGACGACGCCGACGCCGGGGGGATTTGGCCGGCGATGACCTCGCCCCCGGGCTGCTAGCCGGCTGCTGTCATCCATCTGTCATCGCCGAGCGCTACCCGCTTGCGGCAAAGCAAATGGGGAATCACTTTGCCATGACGGACGTTTCCGCAGATCTGGTTTTTCGCCGCGGCAAGGAAGTTGGAAAGGCCGTCTATCAGAACCGCCCGCTGTCGAAGGCCGGCATTTCGGAGCGGCTGTTCGCCTTCCTGTTCTCCGGCCTCGTCTATCCGCAGATCTGGGAAGACCCCGATGTCGACATGGAGGCGATGCAGCTTGGCCAGGGCCACCGTGTCGTCACCATCGCCTCCGGCGGCTGCAACATCCTGGCCTACCTCACGCGCTCGCCGGCCCGGGTCGACGCCGTCGACCTCAACACCGCGCACATCGCGCTGAACCGCATGAAGCTGGAGGCGGTGCGCCATTTGCCATCGCAGGGCGACCTGTTCCGCTTCTTCGGCGCCGCCGACACCAGCCACAATTCGAGAGCGTATGACCGTTTCATCGCGCCGCATCTCGATCCTGTCAGCCGTCACTACTGGGAGCGCCGCAACTGGCGCGGCCGCCGTAGGATCACTGTGTTCGACCGCAATTTCTACCAGACCGGCCTGCTCGGCCTGTTCATCGCCATGGGCCATCGCACGGGAAAATTCTTCGGCGTCGACCCAGCCGGCATCATGCAGGCCAGGAACATCGGCGAGCAGCGCCGCTTCTTCAACGAGGAGTTGGCGCCGGTCTTCGACAACAAGCTTTTGAGATGGGCGACGTCGCGCAAGGCTTCGCTGTTCGGCCTCGGCATTCCACCGGCGCAGTACGATTCGCTGATCACTTCTGGCGACGGCACCATGGCCAGCGTGCTGAAAGCCCGGCTGGAAAAACTCGCTTGCGATTTTCCGCTGGAGAATAACTACTTCGCCTGGCAGGCCTTTGCCCGCCGCTATCCGAACCCCGGCGAGGCCGCCCTGCCCGCCTATCTCGAAAAGCAGAATTACGAGACCATCCGCGGCAATGTCGACCGCGTCGCCATCCACCATGCCAATCTGATCGAGTTTCTCGCCGGCAAGGATGCAGGCGCGGTCGACCGCTTCGTCCTGCTCGACGCACAGGACTGGATGACCGACGACCAGCTCAACGCGCTGTGGGCGGAAATCACCCGCACGGCTTCGGCCGGCGCCCGCGTCATCTTCCGCACCGCCGCCGAGCCCAGCCTGCTGCCGGGTCGCGTCTCCAGCTCGCTGCTCGACCAATGGGACTATCAGGACCAGGCTTCGCGCGAATTTTCGGCCCGCGACCGCTCGGCCATCTATGGCGGCTTCCACCTCTACGTGAAGCGCGCGGCATGAGCACCAGCGAGCTGCCGGCCAGCCCCGAATTCAAGGCCAGCCATGCCGAACTGATGGACGGCGTCTACCGCTGGCAGCGCCACATCTACGACCTGACCCGCAAATACTACCTGCTCGGCCGCGACCCAATGATCTCGGGGCTCGACGTGCCTGTCGGTGGCACCGTGCTGGAACTCGGCTGCGGCACCGGCCGCAACGTCATCCTCGCCGCCCGTCACTATCCCGACGCGCGCTTTTTCGGCCTCGATATTTCGGCCGAAATGCTGGAGACGGCCGGAAAGGCGATCGACCGCGAGGGCCTGTCCGGTCGCGTCATATTGGCTAGGGGCGATGCCACCGATTTCGATGCCCGTGCACTCTTCGATGTCGAACGCTTCGACCGTGTCTTCGTGTCGTATTCGCTGTCGATGATCCCCGGCTGGGAAAAAACAGTATCGGCGGCACTTGCCGCCCTGTCGCCGAACGGTTCGCTGCACATCGTCGATTTCGGCCAGCAGGAAGGCCTGCCGCGCTGGTTTCGCACACTGCTGCGCGGCTGGCTGAAAAAATTCCACGTCGCGCCGCGTGAATCGCTGCGCGAGGTGCTGGAATCGGAATCTCGGCGAACCGGCGCAAGCTTCCGTTTCCGCACGCTTTATCGCGGCTATGCCTGGCTGGCGGTTATCGGGCCGCGCGGCTAGCCAAGGTGAAACCGCCATTTGCAGGCCGACCTCACCTGAATGTCAATGCACCTTAATGGAGTGCCTTCACCAACGCCCCCACCATCGTCTGCGGCCGATAGCCAAGCTTGGCAGGCGTCAGCCCCAGCCGCACCACCACCAACTGCTCCGGGGGAATGATGGCAACCGTCTGCCCGTCATGGCCTTCCATCCAGTACGTGTCCTTGGGCAGGCCTGCCGCGACGCCGGCGCCGGGGTTTTCCTCATCGCCCGGGGCCTCGATCCACAATTGGCCCTTGCCGTAGACCTTCGAGGCGGATGCCGGCTCTCGCATCCAGTCGACGAAACCGGCCGGCAGGATCTGGTTGCCGTTCCACACCCCGCCTTGCAGCAGGAACTGGCTGAAGCGCGCCCAGTCATGCGCGGTCGCGTAAAGATAGGACGAGCCGACGAAGGTGCCCTGCTCGTCCGTTTCAAGCACCGCGCTGTGCATGCCGAGCGGCTCGAATAGCGCCGTGCGCGGCCACGTCAGCGCCCTGGCCTTGTCGCCGACCGCGTCCTGCCAGAGGCGCGACAGCATCACCGCCGTGCCGCTCGAATAGGAAAACTGTTTGCCGACCTCTGCAGCCAGCGGCTTGGATTCGGCAAAGCCCGCCATGTCAGGTTCGAGATAGAGCATGCGCGTGACGTCGGCGACGTCGCCATAATCCTCGTTGAACTCCAGCCCGCTCGACATCGCCATCATGTCGGCAAGGCTGATCGCGGCGCGGCCGTCCGCCTTCCACGGCGCGAACAGGTTTTTGTTGTCGAAAGCCATCTTGCCGTCCTTGACCAACGTACCGACGATGGCGGCATTCACCGTTTTGGTCATCGACCAGCCGAGCAGCGGCGTCCTGGCGGAAAAGCCATCGCCGTAGCGCTCGGCGACGACACGGCCATTCTTGACCACCACCACCGCGCGCATGCCGGTGCCGATCAGCGCCGCATCGTCCAGCAGCTTGGCAACAACCGGATCCTGTGATGCCTCGACCCGTTCGCCTTCCGGCCACAGGTCGCCCATGGTGACTGCGGACGGCTCCGCTTGGATCGCGGTCCGCCGCACCTTTCCTACGTCGCCGTCCGGAACCGAAGCGCAGCCAAGCCCGTCGCGGGCTACGGCGACGCTCTTGCCGAGGAAACCGAACAGGCCGGCAGACACCGTTCCCCTGTTCTTGTCCACCGAAACCCGCATTAACCGCAGCAGGGGATGCCCGGGTGCCTGCACGTCGACGGCCAGCACCTCATTGGGATCGCGGCCGGCGATAAAAACGTTCGAACAGACGATCTTGGCCGAGTAGCCCGAGCCGACCCTGATCAACTCCGGTGGCGCGATATAAAGCCAGGCAAAAAGTGCTGCGACCGCCAGGACGATCAGGCCAAGCAGCCATTTGACGATCTTGACCACGATCCGCATTTATTTCCTCCGGGCCCTGCGCGACCCTTATGTCATCGATTTGCCGCCATTGCTTCCGCAAATCACAATGCTTGTCGAGCGCCATCAACGGATTATCAACCATGATCGGCGATCACAGGATATGCTGAGCGATGCTGTGGGGCGATCGTTCGGAGGGGGCCCGATCACAAAGCAGGCCATCAGTGTAGAGACCCATCAGCGACCGGCTGAATCCGGCTCGGGAATTGCGATGCGCCGTCTTGCGGGCCTGATCATGCTAGCGCTGCTTGGTGCTTGCTCGACCGTCGACGATCTCTCGCCGCTGTCGCCATCCGCTTCGAGCAGCCCGACGGTTGCCGTGCGCGCGCCGCGCTTTGCCGACTCCAAGCCGCATGAATGGGAGAGCGGCGCGCCGTGGAACTATGCCGTCCACGGCACCGATGTTTCCAAATACCAGACCTCGGTCGACTGGCCGGCTGCCAGGGCCAGCGGCATCTCCTTCGCCTTCATCAAGGCGACCGAGGGCGGCGACCGTTTCGACGAGTATTTCAGCGAGCATTGGGCGCGCACGAAGGCCAACGGGATTCCGCGAGCCGCCTATCATTTCTATTATTTCTGCACCCCGGCTGCCGTTCAGGCGCGCTGGTTCATCCGCAACGTCCCCGTCGATCGCTCGGCGATGCCGCCGGTCCTCGACATGGAATGGAACCCGCAATCGCCGACCTGCAGGCTGCGTCCCGACGCCGCCACGGTGCGCGCGGAGATGACCACCTTCCTCGAAATCGTCGAACGCCATTACGGCAAGAAGCCGATCATCTACACTTCCGTCGACTTCTTCGACGACAACGGGCTGTCGGGGTTCCGCGGCTATCCCTACTGGCTGCGTTCCGTCGCCGGCCATCCGCGTGAGAAATACGGCAGCCACCCCTTCACCTTCTGGCAGTACACCGGAACCGGCATCGTTCCCGGCATGACCGGCAAGTCCGACATCAACGTCTTCAACGGCAGCGAAGCCGCCTGGAACAAATGGCTGCGGCAGAACACCCGTTGACGTCAGGTTCAACGGCAGCACCGCCCTGGATCAAATCACTCCAGCAGAGAAGCTGCCGCAGAACACCGTTGACACCGGGCCTGCCGCCTGCTTTTCGACACAGCCAGCGGTAAAGAGTGCAACCGCCGGTAATTCAGGGCGTTGGGCTTCCCGGGGGGGAGCGCAACAAATGACCCCCTGTTCGTTTCGAAAGGAAGCTGATGCGACTGCGTTCCAAAGTCCTCGCGGCTGCGCTGACCCTGTGCGCCACGGCCTTGCCGGCGATGGCGCAGGAATGCGGCGGCGACTTCGAATCCTGGAAGCAGGGCGTCGCCGCGGAAGCCAAGGCGGCCGGCGTAGGTACAGTGGGTCTCGACGCCCTTGAAGCGGCAACCTTAGATGACAAGGTGTTGGCGCGCGACCGCGCCCAGGGCGTCTTCACCCAAACCTTTGTCGAGTTTTCCAACCGGATGATCTCGGCCTATCGCCTGAAGCAAGGTGCGGCGAACATAAAGAAATACGCGGATGTCTTCGCCCGAGCCGACCAGCAGTTCGGCGTCCAGGCGCCGATCATCGCCGCCTTCTGGGCACTGGAGACCGATTTCGGCGCCGTGCAGGGCGACTTCCACACGCTGAGCGCCCTGGTGACGCTTTCCCATGATTGCCGCCGGCCGCAGCTCTTCCGGCAACAGCTAGTGCCGCTTCTGGAACTGATCGATCGCGGCGTGCTGCCGGTCGATGTCAGGGGCGCCTGGGCCGGCGAGATCGGCCAGACGCAGATCCTGCCCTCCGACTATCTGGCACGCGGCGTCGACGGCGACGGCGACGGCAAGATCGACCTGCGCGGCAGCGTGCCTGATGTGATCATGACCACTGCCAACAAGGTGCTGTCGCGCGGCTGGAAACGCGACCAGCCCTGGATCCAGGAAGTCCGCGTGCCCGAAGACATGCCGTGGGATCAGACCGGTCGCACCAACAAGCTGCCGCTGTCGCAGTGGGCGCAATGGGGCGTCACCTACCCCAGCGGCGCGCCGCTGGTCGATAACGGCCTGAAAGCAGGCCTCGCGCTGCCGATGGGCCGCAAGGGGCCAGCCTTCCTCACCTACGACAATTTCGACGTTTATCTCGAATGGAACCAGTCCTTCACCTATGCGCTGACGGCAGCCAACCTTGCCGCACGGCTGGCAGGCGCGCCGCCGCTGGACCCGCGCAATCCCGAGACCGGTCTCAACAATGAGCAGATGAAGGCGTTGCAGACCAAGCTGGAAGCCAAGGGCTACGATGTCGGCACCGTCGACGGCATTTTGGGTACCAACACCCGCGAGGCGATCCGCAAGGAGCAGACGCGGCTAGGTTTGCCGGTGGATGGCTGGCCGACGCCGGAGCTTCTGGGAAAATTATAGGGCAGTAGGGCAAATTAGCCCGAAGCCGTGACTGCCGCCACCCCTATTCCCCTATTCCCCTATTCCCCTATTCCCCTACTGCCTTATTCCCCTCAATCCGCCATCGTCTCCAAACTGGCAAACCCCTGTGGCGCGTCGCCCTCGTCGAACGGCGTCGTCACCTCGACGAAGGTGTCGGGATAGAAGCCGTTGAAGCGGGTCCTAAGCGACAGCGAGTAGGCGCCGATATGGCCGATCTCGATCCAGTCGCCGGTATCGACCGTTTCCGGCAGCCAGAACGGCCGCGACAGGATGTCGACGGAATCGCAGGTCGCGCCGCAGACCTTGAACGGCACGATGTTCTTCTCCTCGCCATTGCGCGAGCGGATCGCCGGGTCGGGAATGAAGCGCGCCGGCAGCGTGATCTTGCCGGTCCATGAATCCGACAGCGATGCCCAGATGCCGTCATTGATGTAGAGCCGCTTGCCCTTGCGCAGCAACACCCGCACGATCAACGACAGGCAGCGCGCCACGATCACCCGGCCGGGCTCAGCCACCAGCGGCATCTGGTCGAACTGATACTCCTTCAGATCGCCCGACAGCCGCGACATGATCTGGCCAAGCGACGGCATCTCGATCTGCTTGCGGTTAGGATCGTGGCCGTATTCGGCGGGGAAACCGCCGCCGACATCGAGCCCGGCAATATCGAAGGTCAGCCGGTTGCGCACCCAGTCGGCGGAAGCCAGCGCCCGCTCATAGGTGTCGGGATCCTCGATCTGGCTGCCGACATGGAAGCACAGGCCGACCTTGTAGCCGGTACGGTTCAGCCGCTCCGCGAGCTCGACGGCATAGGCCGGCCCGGCGCCGAACTTCTTCGACAGTTCGTAGGCGGCATGCCCCTTGGTCTGCACCCGCACGAACACGCTGATCGAGCCCGGATCGATATCGAGAGCCCGCACCACGCGCGTCAGCTTGGTGATCTCGTCCTCATGATCGAGCGAAATGACGCGGATGGCGTATTTCTCCAGCGCCAGCTTGATGTCCGACTGCGCCTTGACCGGGTGCATGTAGAGCATCTCGGCATCGGGGGAAACGGCACGCACGGCGGCGAACTCGCCCGGCGAAGCGACGTCGAAAGCCTTGACGCCGGCTTCGACCAGCGTCTTCAGCACGATCTGCTCGCCATTGGTTTTGACCGCATAGGCGGTCTTGCCGGGGAACATGCCCATGAACTGCCTGGCATCCGCCATCAGCACTTGCGGGCGGAAGCAATAGACCGGATCGTCCGGACGAAGCGCCAGTGCCGCCTCGCGGGCATTCTCGAATCGCTGCATGGACGAATCCTCACTTCGGCTGCGCACAATTAATCCAAGCTAGCGGCTAATGAAAACAATTCTGTGTCTCGTGCGGCTGACGCTGGGGCGCTGGGTCTTGGCAGGAACGTTTGCCACCGATCAGGTTTCGGGTGGCCCTTGTGGCAGAACCCGATAGGCTTCTGCCTGACTGACTGGCATTCAGGCCGTCTGGGAGGGCGACTCACATGGCAATAGCCGCGACATCAGCACCGCGCGGGCCGATGGTGCTCAAGGACTGGGGGCAGCTCCTGCTGCTCGGCGCGATCTGGGGCGGCTCGTTCTTTTTTGCCCGCATCGCGGTGGCGGAACTTCATCCGCTGGTGCTGGTGCTGTTTCGCGTCGCCATCGCGGCGATCGCGCTGCAGATCTATCTCGGTCTGCGTGGCCCGTCCTTCCGCCTCGCCCTTCCCCATGCCGGCCTGTTCTTCCTGCTGGCGCTCACCAACAACGTCGTGCCCTTTTCGCTGATCTTCGCCGGCCAGACGGAGCTTGGCGCCGGCGTCGCCTCGGTGCTCAACGCCACGACGCCGTTCTGGACGCTGATCCTCGCCAATGCGCTGACATCGGACGAAAAGCTCTCCTGGAACAAGCTCGCCGGCATTGCGCTCGGCATCGCCGGTACGGCCGTCATGATCGGCCCCGGCCTGCTTGCCGGGCTCGGCGGCCCCGTCTGGGCCAAATTCGCGCTGATCGGCGCTTCGCTGTCCTATGGCATTGCGCTGATGGTCGCCCGCCGCTTCAAGGGCGTGCCCTCGCCGGTCGTCGCCACCGGGCAGTTGACCGCTTCGACCATCATCATGATCCCGATCGTGCTCTTCACCTACGGCCCATCCGGCCTGTTCTCGGCCTCGCCGCCGGTCTGGGCGGCGGTGCTGGCGTTGGCACTTCTGTCCACAGCCGTCGCCTACATCCTCTATTTCAACCTCGTCGCCTCGGCGGGCGCTACCAACGCCTCGCTGGTCACGCTTGTCGTGCCGGCCAGCGCCATGCTGCTCGGCTTCCTGTTCCTAGGCGAGCGGCTGGAGCTGTTCGAAATCGGCGGGGTGGTGCTGATCGCGCTCGGCCTCATCACCATCGACGGGCGCGTCCTTGGAAGACGTTAGCGCGTCCTTTGAACCCCCACATCGCCGCGAAAGTCGAATTCGCCTTTCGCGGCGGTAGCGCTGCCATGACACGGCAGCGACACGAGCCGGCCACATTTTATTCACAGGTCTGAAGTCGGTATTTGCCTAGGAGTTTCAAAGCCTAACGGCAAAAGACATGTCGCGGATTTCACAATCACGTCGCAATGCAGCACATTTTCCGCTTGCCTGTGGCACAAATGAACCTAGACTCCATGACATAGCTCTTTAAGAGGAGGCTATGTCATGGGACTTACGAGGCCTATCAACGCATTGATGATCTGTGCTGCGTTCGCCTTTATCGGAGCCCTCATTATGGGCTTCCTTCCCTGACCGCCAAAGCGGGGAAGACCAGCACCCAAATAGTCCAACCAATTCAAAAGGCCGGGTTTTTCCCGGCCTTTTGTTGTTGAGCCCGACCTCATGCCGCGGCTGATCCGGCGGCCGCCGCCTCGTGCGAGCGAATACCGATCATATGGCAGATGGCAAAGACCAGATCGGCGCGGTTCATGGTGTAGAAGTGGAAATCGCCGACACCGCGCTCGACCAAGTCCATGACCTGTTCGGCTGCCACCGCCGATGCCACCAGCGCATGCGTCTGCGGGTCCTTGTCGAGGCCTTCGAAACGCTCCGCCAGCCAGCCGGGCACATGCGCGCCCGCCCTCGCGGAAAAGTTCGCGACCTGCTTGAAACTGTGAACCGGCTGGATGCCCGGCACGATCGGGATGTAGATGCCGGCGCGGCGGACGCGCTCGACATAGCGCTCGTAGAGATCGTTGTCGAAGAAGAACTGGGTGATCGCCCGCGTCGCGCCATTGTCGACCTTGCGCTTCAGCATCTCGATGTCGGTGGCGAAATCGGGGCTTTGCGGATGCTTTTCCGGGTAAGCCGCGACGGAGATGTCGAAATCCGCGATCGTCTTGAGCCCGGCGACCAGTTCCGCGCCATTCTCGTAGCCACCGGGATGCGGCCGGTAGGGCTCGCCGACTCCGGAGGCCGGGTCGCCGCGCAGCGCCACGAACCGGTTGATGCCGATCGATTTGTAATCCCGGATGACCGCATCGACCTCGTCGCGCGTTGCCCCGACGCAGGTCAGATGCGCCGCTGCAGGAATACCGGTTTCCGTCAAGATGCGCTTTACAGTGCGCGCGGTGCGCTCCCGTGTCGAGCCGCCGGCGCCGTAAGTCACCGAGACGAATTTCGGCTTCAGCGGCTCCAGCCTTGTGACCGTCTCCCACAGCCTCGCTTCCATCTCGTCCGTCTTCGGCGGGAAGAATTCGAAGGAAACCCTGACCTTGTCGCCGATGTCGGGGCGGCGGGAAAAGCGGAACTGGTTCATGCGATTTCCCCCATCGAGTTCGCTTTGGCCTGCCTTGTGTCGTTGGAAGGATCGGCAATCAGCAGGCGCCGATCGCGGCCGAGCCAGAGTTTCACGGTGAGCCTCGCCTCATTGCCACCGCGCGGCTCGAACTCCTGGGCATCTTCGAGATCGAGGCCGGCTTCCGAAAACCAGTCGGCGATCTGCCGGTCGGAAAAGCCGAGCCGCATATGCGCATGCTCCTCGCGCAGGAATTCCAGCGCATGCGGCGCGAAATCGACGATGACCAGGCGTCCTGCCGGACGCAAAAGCCGAGCCGCCTCGTGGATGGCGCGGGCGGGATCGTCGAGATAGTGCAGCACCTGATGGATGGTGACGAGATCGAAGGCATCGCGCTCGACCGGCGGCGCGAAGATGTCGCCCTGCCGAACCTGCGCGTTCGAAACGCCGGCCTTGTCGAGATTGGCGCGCGCCACGGTCAGCATCTCGCGCGACATGTCGATGCCGACACCGCGCCGATAGAGCGGCGAGAAGATTTCGAGCAGCCGCCCGGTGCCGGTGCCGAGATCGAGCATCGACTGGAACGGCCGCTTGCCGACCAGTTTCAGCATTGCGGCTTCGACGGCGCGGTCCGGCACATGAAGCGAGCGGATATGGTCCCAGCTTGCCGCATTCACGGAAAAATACTCGACCGCCCGGTCCTGCCGCTTGCGCTTGACCGAGGCCAGGCGCTCAAGATCGCGCTCGACCTGCGGATCGGCGCCGCGAATGCCGGAAACCAGGCCCATGACGAAGTCACGCGCGGAATCCGCATCCGACAGGCGGAAGAAGGCCCAGGACCCTTCCTGGTAGCGGCCGATCAGCCCTGCCTCCAGAAGCAGCTTCAGGTGCCGCGAAACGCGCGGCTGCGACTGGCCGAGAATTTCGGTAAGATCGGAAACGGTGAGGTCACCGCGCGACAGAAGTGCCAGTATGCGCAATCGGCTGGATTCGGCCGCCGCCTTCAACGTATCCACCATAGTGTCGAGCGAGACATGCATCAGCGTATTCTCTTTGAAAAGATATAAACATATGTTTATGTCAGTTTTCGAAACCTTGCAAGCGCTATGTCGCTTCCGGACAAGAAAATGCCGCTTGTGTGGCGTTTTAAGAGACATGGGCCATGACTGGACCGCGTGAGATGTTCGAGGCGCGCGAAGGCGAGCAGAGGCTGGAAAATGATCCCGCCCTGATGCCGCCGGATGACGGCATCGTCTTCATCGGCCGCATCGCCTCGCCGTGGACGACGCGCGAAACCTGCCCGAAGAACATGCGCGCCGCGCGCGAGACCGGACAGAAGGCAGTGCTGACCATCGACGCGCCCTACCGAAATGGCTTACGGGGGCTGGAGCGCGCCAGCCACGTCATCATCCTGTCCTGGCTGCATCACGCGCCGCGGGACCTGATTGTGCAGAAACCACGCCATGCGGCCGAAGCAAAAGGCGTATTTTCGCTGCGCTCCCCTGCCCGCCCCAACCCAATCGGGCTGCATGTGGCCAGGCTCGTCGGGCTCGACCAAAACACCGGCCGCATCGATCTCGACGCCATCGACGTGCTCGACGGCACTCCGGTCATCGACATCAAACCTTATTTCGCCTCGACCGACGCCATTGCCGAGGCGACCATCGAAGGGCGCGACGAGCCCAACGGGGTTCGGCGATGACGGCGCCCACCGGTCGCCGCCGCGCCATCGCCAAGGCGCTGACAGCACTTCTGCCGCTGGCACCCTATGCCGACATGGAGAAGATCCGCGGCGACGCCGGCGCGGTCCACATGAAGACCTTGCCACCAGGCATCGCCGTATGGCTGGCGACGATTGCCCATATCCGCCACATGCACACAGATTACGAGAAACTGCTGAGCGAAGGTTACGACCGCGACTCGGCGCGTTTCTTCGTCATCGAGCAGACCAACGTCGTGCTCACTCGCTGGCGCGCGACGCGCCTGCTCGACGCGGATGACGAGGAGGAATGACCACGGCTACTTCCGCTTAAGCACTGCGACCGCATTATAGGGCTGACCATCGGCCTGGCCGATCCAGGTCCAGGACAGATTTCCCTTGAAAAACCTGACGGTGATGTTGCCGCCGTCGACGCATTTGTCCTGACCGTAGGTGATGCTCTCGTGGTATTCCGCCGAAATGCCGTCACTGGACGTCTGTGACAGCGATCCGCCGCAACCGAGTGACGGATAGTCGATCGACGCGCTGCCATCGTTGATGGTCATGGCGATCGGCCAGTCGGCCCCGGCGTCACCCGCCGGGCTTTGATGGCCGCTGCCGACCCAGGTGCCGCTCAGCGACGGCACGTTCACCGCACAAGGCAGGTTCTGGAAGATCGGTGTCAATTCGCTGCCGGTTTTCTCGCAGCGATAGGTCTGCCCGCCCTGGCACAATTCCTCGCCTTCGCGCGCGCACTGGGCGCTGGCTTCGCCCGTGGCGGCGAACATCGTCATGGCTGCTATGACGGCCCCAAGCCTGCCCATCTTCCCCCTCCCGTTCAGAGCGCGCAATCTAAGGCAATTCCGATCCAATGTATCGGCGAGATCGTCATCGAGGCCGAACAGCACCGGGCGGGTGGCTCTATGCCTTCTGCCCAGCGCCGATAGCCTACTGATCTCGCCTTGCGTGACAGGAGACCCCAATGAGCCACACGGCGACGACACAGGACGAGAAGCAACTGCCCGTGGTTGGCGACCACCATGTCGACCCGCATTTCCACCCCGACGGCATCGCCTTTCTCGACGGCCAATACCTGCCGATGTCGCAGGCCAAGATCTCGGTGCTGGACTGGGGTTTTCTGCATTCCGACGCCACCTACGACACCGTGCATGTCTGGAACGGCCGCTTCTTCCGCCTCGATCTGCATCTCGACCGCTTCCTCGGCGGGCTGGAAAAGCTGCGCATGACCATTCCCTTCGACCGCGACGGCGTGACCGAAATCCTGCACAATTGCGTGGCGCTGTCCGGTCATCGCGCCGCCTATGTCGAAATGCTGTGCACGCGCGGCGCCTCTCCGACCTTCAGCCGCGACCCGCGCCAGGCGGTCAACCGCTTCATGGCCTTCGCCGTGCCGTTCGGCTCGGTCGCCAACGCCGAGCAGCTGCAGCGCGGCCTGCGCGTCGCCATCAGCGACAAGATGCGTATTCCGCCGGCCTCGATCGACCCGGCGATCAAGAATTACCACTGGCTCGATCTGGTGCGCGGCCTCTACGATGCCTATGACCGCGGTGCAGAGACCGCGTTGCTCCTCGACTTCAACGGCAATGTCGCCGAAGGCCCGGGCTTCAACGTCTTCTGCGTCAAGGACGGCAAACTGTCGACGCCGGCCACCGGCGTGCTGCCCGGCGTCACCCGCCGCACCGTCTTCGATCTCTGTGCAGAAGAAGGCCTTGCCGCCACGGCGACCGATGTCAGCGTCACCGCATTGCGCGAGGCCGACGAGGTGTTCATCACCTCCACTGCGGGCGGCATCATGCCGGTGACGGAGATCGACGGCGCGGCGATCGCCAATGGCAAGGTCGGACCGATCACCAGCCGGCTGATGGCGCGCTACTGGCAAAAGCACGATGACCCGGCCTGGTCGTCTCAGGTGAATTATCCCCGATAATTCAGGCGTCAAAAGATTCCCGTCGCCTCTGGAAAATCAGAGGATCGACCGTATATGCCCGAAAGCGGAGAAGCCTCCGCTTTCATCCAAAATCACGCCCGCAGGGGCAAGGACTCCAAGATCATGACAAACAAGGTTTGGTTCATCACCGGATCGTCGAAAGGCTTTGGCCGCGTCTGGGCCGAGGCCGCACTCGCGCGTGGCGACAGCGTCGCGGCCACCGCCCGCGATGCCGGCACGCTCGCCGATCTCGTCGAGAAATACGGCGACAGGGTTGCCGCGATAAAGCTCGACGTCACCGACAAGAAAGCCGTCGATGCCGCTGTCGCCGAGGCGCACAAGCGTTTTGGCCGGCTCGACGTCGTCATCAACAATGCCGGCTACGGCCATTTCGGCGCCATCGAGGAGGTCAGCGAACAGGAAGCTCGCGACCAGATCGAAACCAATGTCTTCGGCGCTCTGTGGGTCACTCAGGCCGCACTGCCGATCATGCGGGCACAGCGTTCCGGCCACATCATCCAGATCTCGTCGATCGGCGGCGTCAATGCCTTTGCCTCGCTCGGCCTCTACCACGCCTCGAAATGGGCGCTGGAGGCCTTCAGCCAGTCGCTCAGCATCGAGGTCGCGGAATTCGGCATCCATGTGACGCTGGTCGAGCCGGGCGGTTTCTCCACCGACTGGGCCGGGCCGTCGGCCAAGGTGTCCCAGCCGATCGAGGCCTATGCGCCCGCCCGTGCCAAGATGGCCGAGCGCCGCGCCAATTCGGTCGCCGGCGATCCAGACGCCACCGGGCCGGCCATGCTGGCCATTGTCGACGCCGCCGAGCCGCCGCTGCGGGTATTCTTCGGCGATGGCGGCCTGCCGATGATCAAGCAGGAATACGCCAACCGCATTGCCACCTGGGAGAAGTGGGACGACGTTTCCATCATGGCGCAAGGCGTGAAGAAGAACCGCAAGGGCTGAAGTCCAGCGCTTTTGCTGCGCCGCTCCATGGGCGGCGTAGCCGGCCCTCAGGCTTGATAAATCCACTGCTCCGGCACGCGCAGCGATATCTCTTCGCCTGCCCTAACCGTGCCTGGCTTCTCTACCCAGGCGACAATGCCGCGCAGCCGCTTCGCCGCTTTCGGGAACAGCAGCGCGCCGGCTTCGACGTCGGCCATTCCGGCGTTTTCGGCGATCGACCGGCCGGCGATGCGGCACGGGCCATTCTGCGCGTCGACCTTGACTGTCACGCCGCCCTTGAAGAACAGCAGCGTGCCGGACGGCAGCATGGAGAGGTTCGGCACCCCTTCCATCACCAGATTGGCGCCGATCCATTCCGGCTTGATCTCGGCCAGGCCCATGCGCTCGGCGACAACCGCCAGCTCGTCCGCTGCCACGATGGACAATTGCCGCTCGTTGCGCATTTCAGTGCCGCGCGGATACCAGGGCTCGCGCCCGCCCGAGCGCCGCGTCGGTCCAGCATGGAAATCGCCTGATATGCCGTCGAAACCCAGCCGCAATTCGTCCACCGGGCGCGTCTGAAAATGATCCGCCGACGCCACGTAAAGCGCTGCCGCCCTGGCGGCAAGCTTTCGCGCGGCGATGATTTCAACCGGCTTTTCAGCCTCGGGGAAGAGATCCGGCATGGCGTTCTTTCTATTCGTCATCCAGCGAATTAGCCGGGCGCGCTTCGCGGCGTCCAGTCGAAAGTGCTGATCGTCCGATCAACAGCACCGATAGGATCGCGATCACGCTTTTCTTACCTGTCATCGATCTCGCACCGCATTGCCGGCGCGCGGTGCCGGTTTCATAGTGACGTCCAGACGGTTTGCGGAGGCTGATCAATGCGACCTGTGACGGCAATCACGTTGCTTTGGTTGATCTGGGCAGGAAGCTGGGCCGTCGCCGCTTTGTGGTCCGACCCTGCCCAGAAGCGCGCCGGGTTCAAGGCGGAGGCCCGCTATCGGGGTCTCTGGGTAGCCGGCGCGGTGCTGCTGTTCATTCCGGCGCACGGCTATGAAGGCCGGCTCAGGCTGTGGATGCCTGATCTCCCCGAAGCCTGGATCTGTGTCGCCCTGATCGCCATCGGCATCGCCTTTGCCTGGTGGGCGCGCCTGCATCTCGGCAGGCTGTGGTCGGGCACCATCACCGCCAAGGCCGGGCACCGTGTCGTCAACACCGGCCCGTATGGCCTTGTCCGGCATCCGATCTACACCGGATTGCTGCTGGCGATCCTCGCCACCATGGCGGCCAAGGGCACCGTCTGGGGCATAGCCGGAACCGCGCTGCTCATCATCGGCATCGTGACGAAAGCCAGGCTGGAAGAAAATTTCCTGCGCGGGGAACTGGGCAGCGCCTATGACGACTATGCCGCGCGCGTTCCGATGCTGGTGCCGTTCGCACCAGCATGACGCGGCAGCCTCAAAGCATTCTCAGCAGCGCGCCGCCGATCGAATAGCCCGCGCCGAAGGCGCAGATCAGACCGAAATCGCCCGGCTTCATATCGGCGTGGTTCTCCGACAGCGCGACGATGGCCCCGGCGCCCGCCGTGTTGCCCAGCCGCTCCAGCACCATTGGCGCGCGGTCGTGATCGACCTCGTGGCCGAACGACAGCTTCAGGATCATCGCATTCATCCGCGCATTGGCCTGATGCAGCCAGAAGCGCCTGATCGCCTGCGGCGTCAGCCCGTGCTCGGCGAGGAATTCGACGATGAATTTCTGCCCGGCGACGGTGACTTCCTTGAACACCTTGTTGCCGACCTGCTTGATCAGATTGCCTTCCAGATTGATCATGTAAGGATCATCCTGGGCGGTGCGGGTATGGTAGCCCAGATTGGTGCGGATGTTGTTCGACATCTGCGTCCAGATGCGCGTGTCGAGCACCTCGAAGCGCCCCGGCCGCTTGTCGCCCTTGGCCAGGCCTTCGACCACCATCGACACCGAAGCGTCGCCGAAAATGAAATGCGTCTGCCGGTCGCGGAAATTGAGATGGCCGGTGATGATCTCGGGCGTCGTCACCAGAATGCGCTTGTGCGCGCCGGACCGCACCAAATTGACGGCGATGTGCAAGGCCGCCGCCGCCGAAGAACAGCCGAGCCCCATGTCGAAGCCTGCGCCCTTGGTGCCCAGCGCCTCCTGCATTTCGATGGCGATCGCCGGATAGGGCCGCTGGTGATGCGAGGCCGAGCAGATCACCAGGTCTATATCCGACGGCTGTAGCCCCGCATGCTCGAGAGCCTTCTTCGCCGAGGCGATGCCGAACTCGGCTTCGAGCGACAGCGCATCGTCGGGCCGAGCCGGAATGCGCGGCGACATGCGGGTCGGATCGAGAATGCCTTCGCGCTCGATCACATGACGGGTGCGCACACCCGAAGCGTGGACGATGAAGTCGCTATCCGATTTCGCCAGCGGCGGCTCGTCGGTGCCCAGGCGGCGCGCATTCTCCGCGTCGACCCAGGCATTGAAGCTGGCCACCAGCTCTTCATTGGTGATTGTGGGTTCGGGAATTTCAACGCCGATGCCGCTGATGATGACGCGATGCATATATCCAGTCCGTCCCATCCGCAGGCGTTGCGGGCTTCATGTGGGCGCCGGAACGCTCCGGCGCAACAGTTTTCTCACCGCGTCGGTTTACGCCGGCTTAAACCAAAGGTTTAGGCCGGACTGGTCCTCGTGCAACATGGATAATCAGGCCCGCTTGGCAACGATGAAGATGCGTGGAAAGCGCAAAAGCACCTTACCGCTAGCCGTTTTCGGATAGGCCTTGGCGATCTTGGCCGTGTAGCTTTCGAGGAACATCGCCCGTTCGTCGGAATCCAGCGGATCGAGGAACGGCTTCAGGCCCGTCGACTTCACCCATTCGACGATCGCCTGCGCATCGGCAAGCGGGTGGTTGTAGATGGTATGCCAGATATCCAGCCGATCACTGTGCGGCGACAGGAGGTCATAGTAGGACGACACCGGCGGCAACGGCCCGCGTGCCGCGCCCTTGAACTTTTCGGCAAACGGCATTTCGGCGGCGGTCTCGCGCATCAGGCGGTGCGAGTCTTCGCCCATATTGTCGGGCATCTGGACGGCCAGCGCGCCGCCTGGCGCGAGGAAACCCATCAGCCGCTGGAAGACTGCGGGATGCTCGGGCAGCCACTGGAACACCGCATTGGCAAAAATCACGTCGACCGACTCCGCCGGCTGCCATTTGGAGGCATCGGCCAGATCAAAGGTGACCTCGGGCAAGCGAGCCCGCGCCTTCTCGATCATGTCGGGCGAAGTGTCGAAGCCGCTCACCCCGGCATCCGGCCAGCGCCCGACAAGCAGTTCGGTCGAGTTGCCAGGCCCGCAGCCGATGTCGACGACCCGGCGTGGAAAGTCGACGGGCACCTGCGCCACAAGATCCCGCGCGGGCCGCGTGCGCTCGTCTTCAAATTTCAGATATTGGGCGGCGGACCAATCAGCCATTTGAGCTCCTCATGCCGGTTGAGATCGCCGCCCGGAACCCCCCCTACCGCGTCAGCCTCTTGTAGGTCATGCGGTGCGGGTTGACGGCATCCGGCCCGAGGCGGCGGATCTTGTCCTGCTCGTAATCCTCGAAATTGCCCTCGAACCATTCGACATGGCTGTCGCCCTCGAAGGCGAGGATGTGCGTCGCCAGGCGGTCGAGGAACATGCGATCGTGGGAGATGATGACCGCGCAGCCACCGAAATTTTCCAGCGCGTCTTCGAGCGCGGCCAGCGTTTCGGTGTCGAGATCGTTGGTCGGTTCGTCGAGCAGCAGCACATTGCCGCCGGTCTTCAACATCTTGGCCAAATGCACGCGGTTGCGCTGGCCGCCGGAGAGGTTGCCGACCTTCTGCTGCTGGTCGCCGCCACGGAAGTTGAACGACGCGCAATAGGCGCGCGTGTTGGCCTCGAACTTGCCGAGCTTGACCACTTCTGCGCCGCCGGAAATCTCTTCCCACACCGTCTTCGACGGATCGAGAGCATCGCGGCTCTGGTCGACATAGCCGAGCTTCACCGTTTCGCCGACGCGCACAGAACCCGCATCCGGCTTTTCCTGGCCGGTGATCATGCGAAACAGCGTCGTCTTGCCGGCGCCGTTCGGGCCGATGACGCCGACGATGCCGCCCGGCGGCAGCTTGAATTCCAAGCCGTCGATGAGCAGCGTATCGCCAAAGCCCTTCGACAGGCCTTCCGCCTCGATGACCACATTGCCGAGCCGCTCGCCATGCGGAATGACGATCTGCGTGTCGCTCGGACGCCGCTTGTCGGCTGCATCCAAAAGATCCTGGAAGGCCTGGATACGCGCCTTGGATTTGGTCTGGCGGGCCTTCGGGCTCGACTGGATCCACTCGCGCTCGCGGCCGATGGCGCGCTGGCGTGCATCGTCCTCGCGGCCTTCCTGCTTGAGGCGCTTGGCCTTGGCTTCGAGGTACTTGGTGTAGTTGCCCTCATAGGGAATGCCGCGGCCGCGATCGAGTTCGAGGATCCAGCCGGTGACATTGTCGAGGAAGTAGCGATCGTGGGTGATGATCATCACGGCGCCCGGATAGGCGCGCAGATGCTTTTCCAGCCACGCCGTGGTTTCGGCGTCGAGATGGTTGGTCGGTTCGTCGAGCAGCAGAAGGTCGGGCTGGCGCAGCAGCAACTGGCAGAGCGCGACGCGGCGGCGCTCGCCGCCCGAAAGCTTGGTGACTTCCGAATCCTTGGGCGGGCAGCCCAGCGCTTCCATCGCCATCTCGACCTGCTGTTCGAGGTCCCACAGGTTCAGCCGATCCATCTCGTCCTGGAGCTTGGCCGACTCGTCGGCCGTCTCGTCGGAATAGTTCATCATCAATTCGTTGTAGCGCTCGATGATGGCGGTCTTGGCGGCGACGCCTTCCATGATGTTTTCGAACACGGTCTTGTCCGGATCGAGCGCCGGCTCCTGCGCCAGGTAGCCGACAGTGGCGCCTTCGGCGAGCCACGCTTCGCCGTTCCACTCCTTGTCGAGCCCGGCCATGATCTTGAGGATCGTCGACTTGCCCGAACCGTTGGGGCCGAGGATGCCGATCTTGGCGTCCGGATAGAAGGAGAGATGGACATTCTCGAGCACCTTCTTGGTGCCATAGGCCTTGTTGAGGCCGGCCATGTGATAGATGAACTGGCGTGCCACGCGCGCTTCCCTGAAAAACCGACTGGATTTGTCGAATTGAATGGAGGTTGGCCGCTATGTAGGCGATGCGGCGGCGAACGGCAATCGCTTTTGCCAGATCAGGCCAATCACACGGACAAGTGTGGACCGCTGCTCGTGCAGTCTGGGGGCTGTTCAGCAGCCCTTACTGGAACCCGATAGCGTCGACGGTGCCGGTCGGGCAGCCTGCCTTGTTGGTCGGCACCGAAGCCAGCAGCAGGTCCTTGAGCGCGCTGTTCGGGCCGATCGGGCCGGCGAGGCCGAGGGTCAGTTCGCCGATCAGCCGCCTGCCGCTCGACGGATCGATGACGCAGGAAACGCGCACGCGGTCCCCTGCTCCCGCCCCGAAGGCAGTATCGAAAGCGCCGCGGATCTGGTCGGCCGTCAGCTTGCCGCCGATGTTCTTGGCAAAGAGATCGCGCACCGGCGAACTGTTCACCGCGCGCATCAAATTCAGCGCGTCGGAGAAATAGTCCTGCTGGCTCTTGCCGTAGCAGGTGCCGTGCTTGATCCATTCATGCCGTTCGAGATGGGAGGCCGTTCCAGGCATCACCTGATCGAGTTCCGTGCGGGTGTTGGCGTCAAGATTGACCGGCGGCAGGTCTTTCCAGTGGGCCGGATTGTCGTTGGCCTTGTCGCTCGCCGTCGCCTGGCAATAGAAATTGCCATTCGGCTGCGGCCACAGGCCGTGCAAGGTGAAATGCGTGGCGTCGAAATCGCCGGCACTTTGTGCCCTGCATTCGGTCTTGTTCGACTTTGTCTCGCAAAACGCCGGCTGCCAGCTCAGCGCGAAGACGTATTCGGGCTTCCCCGATGCCGCCGGCTTGCCTTGCCCGTCAGGCGCGGCCGGCACGGTCGCCGCGCTGCTGCCGGAAACATGGCCGCAGCTGACCTTCACCCAGCGGCGCTCCGGATCGGCGCCCGGCACCAGGATGAGATAATGCGTCGGCGTATCCTTGTTGCCGGCAAGCAATTGATAGCTCTGCCCGGCATCGGTCGAGACATTGCCGGGGTTCTTGCCGTTCTTGATCGCTTGCGTCGCCGGACAGGCGGCGTCGGCGACGAAGCTGCCGCTCATCTTCACATCGGCATGCGCGGCCCCGGCCAGCGACGCCGCCAACATGGCCAATCCGAAAACGACACCGATGCGCATGGAGAATCCCCGGCTGAAGAAGTGGGCGACAGACTGAAGCTGTCTCCATGTCAGAATTGCGATATTTTGCTGACCGAACGCAAGAAACATCGTCGCGAAAAGCGGGTTTGCCGGATTGACGCATAATGTGGGCCGGCGCAAACAAAGCCAACGACGACAAAAGCAAGGGCGGGACCAGGCGGCATGTCATTCAGCCAGCAGCGCGTGGTTGCCTCGCCGACCGGTGCCGAGCTCAATCTTTTCGTCAGGCAGGCCGATGGCCGGGCACGCGCCGTCGTCCAGATCAATCACGGGCTAGCCGAGCACGCAGCGCGCTATGCCCGCTTTGCCGATTTTCTTGGCTCGCGCGGTTTCGACGTCTATGTCCACGATCATCGCGGCCACGGCGCGACCAAGGCGTCCGACGCTCCGCTCGGCAGGTTCGCCGACAGGGACGGTGCCGCCAAGGTGATCGCCGACGTCGACGTCATCCATGATCTCATCGCCCGCGAACGGCCGAACAGACCGGTCATCCTGTTTGGCCATTCGATGGGTGCGTCGGTGGCGCTGAACTACCTGTTGCGCCACTCGCCACGCGTTCACGCGGCAGCAATCTGGAACGGCAATTTCTCCCAAGGCCCGCTTGGGCAGCTTGCGCTCGGCATCCTTGCCTGGGAACGGATGCGGCTCGGCTCCGACGTGCCATCGCGCCTGCTGCCGAAACTCACCTTCCAGGCCTGGGGCAAGGCGGTGCCCAATCACCGCACAGTGTTCGACTGGCTGTCGCGCGACGAAGCGGAAGTGGCGAAATACATTGCCGATCCCTTGTGCGGTTGGGACGCTTCGGTGTCGATGTGGCGCGACGTCGTCGGTATGGCGCTGAACGGTGGCAAGGATGCCGGCTTTGCCGGTATCCGGCGCGACCTGCCCGTCAGCATCGTCGGCGGCGAGAAGGATCCGGCTTCCGACTATGGCAAAGGGATCACCCATCTTGCCAATCGCATGCGCAAGATGGGCTTTTCGAATCTGGTTTCAAAGGTTTACGCCGACACCCGCCACGAAAGCCTGAAGGAGGTGAATCGCGACATTATCATGGATGATTTCGCCGCCTGGGCCGACGAAGTCCTCAAAGCGTGACGGATTGGCCCATTGCAAGAGCCGTGACAGCCGTTGCAGGGCTTGATAGAGGCTCTGCTTTCGCAGCAATCGCAGTGATTGCGGCAACCACGGTGATCCATGGCTGAGCCCCCGCTGAAAGGCGTCCGCGTCGTCGAACTCGCCCGCATCCTTGCCGGGCCATGGGCCGGGCAGTTGCTTGCCGATCTCGGCGCCGATGTCATCAAGGTCGAGAGCCCCGATGGCGGCGACGACACCCGCAAATGGGGCCCGCCCTTCGTCATGGGCAAGGACGGCGAGAACCTGTCGGCCGCCTATTACCATTCCTGCAATCGCGGCAAGCGCTCCATCGCCATCGATTTCTCGACCCCGGAAGGCGCCGAGACGGTGCGCCGGCTGGTCGCCACTTCGGACGTGCTGATCGAGAACTTCAAGCTCGGCGGCCTGAAGAAATACGGCCTCGACTATGACAGCCTGCGCAAGATCAACCCGCGCCTCGTCTACTGCTCGATCACCGGCTTCGGCCAGGACGGTCCGTACGCACCGCGCGCCGGCTACGACTTTATCATCCAGGCCATGGCCGGCATGATGTCGATCACCGGCGAGGTCGGCCGCGAGCCGCAAAAAGCCGGCGTCGCCATCTCCGACATCTTCACCGGCCTTTATTCGGTCATCGCCATCCAGGCAGCACTGCGCCATGCCGAGCAGACCGGCGACGGCCAGCATGTCGACATGGCGCTTTTCGACACCCAGATCTCGGCGCTCGGCAACCAGAATTTGAACTATCTCGTCTCCGGCAAATCGCCGGTGCAGATGGGCAATGCGCATATGAACATCGCCCCCTACGAGGTGGTGCCGGTCCGGGATGGGCACATCATCCTTGCGGTGGGCAATGACGGCCAGTTCGCCAAATTCTGCGCTGCCGTCGGGCTGGACGATCTGCCGACCAATCCCGACTTCGCCACCAATCCCGCCCGGGTCGCCAACCGGGCCAAGTTGCGCGAACGCATGGTCGAGGCGCTGAAGGTTTTTGATCGCGATCCGCTGCTGGCAAAGCTCGAAGCGGCCAGCGTGCCGGCGAGCCCGATCAACACGATCGGCCAGATGTTCGCCGACCCGCAGACGATCGCGCGCGGCATGCGGCTCGACCTGGACGACGGCCATGGCAATCTTCTGCCTTCGGTGCGCGCGCCGATGGTGATGTCGGGCACGCCGCTGGTCTATGAGCGCCCCTCGCCGCGCCTGGGCGAGCACACGCAAGAAATCCTTGCCGAACTGGAGAAGTCTGGACAATGAAGACCGGCGGACAACTCATCGTCGACGCTCTCGAAGCCAACGGCACCGACCGCATCTACTGCGTGCCCGGTGAATCCTATCTGGCGGTGCTCGACGCGCTGCACGATTCAGCGATCCGCACCATCGTCTGCCGCCAGGAAGGCGGTGCCGCCATGATGGCCGATTGCCACGGCCGCCTGACCGGCAAGCCCGGCATCTGCTTCGTCACCCGCGGCCCCGGCGCCACCAATGCCTCGGCCGGCATCCACATCGCCATGCAGGATTCGATACCCGTCATCCTGTTCATCGGCCAGGTCGCCGGCCACGCCAAAGAGCGCGAGGCTTTCCAGGAGGTGGATTACAAGAGGTTCTTCGGCGACATCGCCAAATGGGTAGTCGAGATCGACGACGCCTCGCGCATCCCAGAATTCGTCACCCGCGCCTTCGCCGTGGCGACATCGGGCCGTCCCGGCCCAGTGGTGATCTCGCTGCCCGAAGACATGCTGACCAGTGTCGTTGAAGCGCCCGTCGCCTTGCCGCACACACCGGTCGAAACGCGGCCCGGGGAAGCCGAACTCGATGCGCTTGAGAAATTGCTGGCCAAGTCCAAGCGGCCTTTCGTCATCCTTGGCGGCACGCGCTGGGACGCCGAGGCGGTTGCACAAATGCGCGCGATCGCCGAGGCCTGGTCGCTGCCGGTCGGCTGTTCCTTCCGCCGCCAGATGCTGTTCGATCATCTGCATCCGAACTATGCCGGCGATGTCGGCATAGGCATCAACCCGAAGCTGGCCACAGCGATCAAGCAGGCCGACCTCGTGCTGCTGATCGGCGGCCGCATGGGCGAAATGCCCTCCTCGGACTACACGCTGCTGAAAAGCCCCTACCCGGCCCAGACACTGGTCCATGTCCATGCCGATTCCGGCGAGCTCGGCCGCGTTTACAGGCCGGCATTGGCGATCAACGCCTCGCCGTCCGCCTTCGTCGACGCTTTCGCCAAACGCAAGCCGGCCTCCGCACTCGTCTGGGCAGCCGAGACGCCAAAGCTGCATGCCGCCTATCTCGACTGGTCGACACCACCCGAAAGCGGCCCCGGCCCGGTCCAGATGGGCCCGATCATGAACTATCTCGAAAAGATGTTGCCCGACGACGCCATTCTCACCAACGGCGCAGGCAATTACGCCACCTGGGTGCATCGCTTCCATCGCTTCCGCCGCTTCGCCACTCAAGGTGCGCCGACGTCAGGCTCGATGGGCTATGGCACGCCTGCGGCAGTCGCCGCCAAAGAGCTGTTTCCAGAGCGCACCGTGGTCGCTTTCGCCGGCGACGGCTGCTTCCTGATGAACGGGCAGGAATTCGCCACTGCCGTGCAATACGACCTGCCGATCGTCGTCGTCGTCGTCAACAACGGCATCTACGGCACCATCCGCATGCATCAGGAGCGCGAATATCCCGGCCGCGTGGTGGCCACCGACCTCAAGAACCCCGATTTCGCGGCTCTCGCCCGCGCCTATGGCGGCCATGGCGAAACGGTCGAGAAGACGGCGGACTTCGCCCCGGCCTTCGAACGCGCCCGCGCCAGCGGCAAGCCGGCGATCGTCGAGATCCGGCTCGACCCCGAAGCGATCACCCCGACCCGGACGATGACCCAGATCCGCGACAAGGTTTGAGAGCCGACCGGGGCAAGTCGAGTTTCTTCACGTCCCCTCTGCCCTGCCGGGCATCTCCCCCTCAAGGGGGGAGATTGGCAGTTTCGTCGTCTCGCCCTTCTTCCAACACTGGCGATTGGCGAAACCCGAAGTACATTCGATCTCCCCCTGGAGGGGGAGATGTCCGGCAGGACAGAGGGGGCGCTGTCCCGCCAACCTTCAACGGTCAGCTACTTCGCCTTCTCGATCTGGCCGCGGACCTCCCCATTCGGGTTCGCTTTGGTGTGGACGTTGACGTAATACTTGCCGGCCTCAAGGTCAGCCGCCTGGGCATCAGTGAGCGTCTCCGACCCCTTGATCGGGCTCTTGAGTTTTTTGAACGGGATGACAGGGTCGGCGTTTTCACCCATCGCCGCAGGGCCATGGATATGCGCGGCCGTCGCCGGTCCGCTGAGGCCGGAATATTTGACGTTCCAGTTGAGCTTCTTCTTGGTCGTGTCGAAGGTGAAAGTGGCCGTGCCCTTACCCTTCGTGGTGACGGGCGGGCTCTGCTGGCTGCCGTCTAGTGTCGCCTTGAACTTTTCCATGGCTGCCAGGGCCGGCGATGCGAACAGGAAAGCGGTCGAAATGGCCAGCGCCGACAGCGCCGGTAAGAAGGATTGGGTGCGCATGAAGAACCTCCGATTGACTGTGCACGCGTCGCGGCTCCCCGGCGCGCGCATGCGCCAACGGAACGGCCTGGCGGCACAATGTATCCAACCACACGTTTTTGTGATGACGTATAGAGATCCTAGGGGCCGTCCTGTCCGGCTTTAGCGATAGCGGTCAGACCGCCGCCAGCGCCTGCGTCAGGTCGGCGATCAGATCGTCCGGATGCTCGACGCCGATCGACAGCCTGACCGTGGTCTCCAGCACGCCGATGCGCTGGCGCACCTCGAAGGGAATGCCCGAATGGGTCATGGCCGCGGGGTGACTGGCCAGCGATTCCGTTCCGCCGAGGCTCACCGCCAGCTTGAAGATCTGCAATCCGTTGAGGAAGGCGAAAGCCGCCTTCTCCCCGCCCTTGATGTCGAAGGAGAAAGTTGATCCGGCGCCGCTGCATTGCGCCCTGTAGGCGCGGCCGGCCGGCGTATTCTCGCCCAGAAACGGCAGGTAGTGCACCTTGTCGACCTTGGCGTGGTCGCGCAGGAATTCGGCGACCAGACGAGCATTGTCGTTGGCCCGCTCCATGCGGATCGACAGCGTCTCCAGCGAGCGGCCGAGCATCCAGCAGGAATGCGGGTCGAGCTGCGTGCCGATCGCGCCGCGCAGCGCCTTGATCGGCTTGGTGATAGCCTTGCTGCCCATGGCGGCACCTGCGATCAGGTCGGAATGGCCGCCGACATATTTGGTCAGCGAATAAACCGACACGTCGGCACCATGTTCGATCGGCCGCTGGAACACCGGACCCAGCAATGTGTTGTCGCACACGATGATCGGCGTTGACCCTTGGCTCGCGCCGATCTCGTCGGCGATCTTGCGCATCAGCGCGAGGTCGACCAGGCTGTTGGTCGGGTTTGACGGCGTCTCGATCAGGATGACCGACACGCGGCCTTTCGCGACGGCCGCGTCGGCGGCCGTGCGCACCGCCGACTCATCCACGCCATCCGCGAAACCGACAGCACCGATGCCAAAACCGGAGAGCGTGCGCGTCAAAAGCGTCTCCGTGCCGCCGTAGAGTGGCTGCGAATGCAGGATGACGTCGCCCGGACGGGCATAGGCGAGCAGTGTCGTGGCGATCGCCGACATGCCCGATGAAAACAGGATACAGGCATCCGTCCCCTCATAAATCGCCAGCCGGTCCTCGACGATCTCGCTGTTGGGATGATTGAAGCGCGAATAGACCAGGCCGGAGGCGGTGCCGCTCGGCGGCTCCTTCCTGCCGGATGTGTAGTCGAAGAAGTCGCGTCCCTCCTCCGCCGACTTGAACACGAAGGTCGAGGTCAGGAACACCGGCGGCTTGACGGCGCCCTCCGACAGCTGCGGATCGAAGCCATAGCTCAGCATCAGCGTCTCCGGATGGAGCTTGTGGTTGCCGATATGGGTTTTCGACGGGCGTGGCGCGGTCATGGCTTTTCCTGCCTGTTCGAGTGAAATAGTGAACGGCAATTTATGCGATCTCGTTCCGCCAGTCCTTGCTATTTTTGGGCTCACATGGCTGCATCCCCGCAACAAATTGCCTGGAGAGACCGAAAGTGCAGCAGAAGATAGCCGACGATTTCGACCTGAAAATCCTGCGTGAGCTGCGGGCCGACGCCCGCATCACCAACAACGAGCTTGCCGAGCGCATCGGCCTGTCGCCGTCGCCCTGCCTGAGGCGTGTGCGGCGGCTGGAGGAGACCGGGGTCATCAGAGGCTACACCACGCTGGTCGATCCCTCAGCCTTCGGCTGGAGCATGGTCGCCATCGCCACCATCCGGCTCAGCCGCCAGAACGAAGACGAGATCGTGATGTTCGAGGACGCGATCCGCGGCTGGGAAGAGGTGCTGGAATGCCACCTCGTCACCGGTTCGCGCGACTATGTGCTAAAAGTGGTGACGGGAAGCCTCGAACAATACGAGCGCTTCATCAAGGAAAAGATCGCGCGGCTGCAATGCGTCGCCTCGATCGAGACCAGCTTCGTCATGAACACCATAAAGGAACGGCGCCTCTGACATTTCTGCCGGAGGCGCCGCTTTCTGGATAGATATGTTGCCGGCTAGGCTTACTTGACCGCTTTGTCGGTGATGGCGGTGGTGTAGGCGCCGGTCGGCTCCTTGGTGATGATCTTCTGGTCGAGCAGCGCCTTGGCGGTGCGCTCGTAGGTCGCCGGGTCAAGCTTGCCGTCGGCATTGTCGATCAGCTTGGCGACTTCGCTCATCATGCGCTTCTGGTGGTTTTCGTCCTGGCCGCCGCCGTCCATGACGATGCCTGCGGCTTCGTCATTGTTGTCGATGGCGTATTTCCAGCCCTTCATCGAGGCGCGCACGAAACGCACCATCTTGTCTTCGAAGGCCGGATCCTTGAGCTTGTCTTCGGACGCATAGAGCCCGTCCTCGAGCAGGTCGTTGCCCATGGCCGAGTAGTTGAACACGGTCAGCTGTTCCGGCTTGTAGCCGGCGTCGATCAGTTGCCAGTACTCGTTGTAGGTCATGACCGAGATGCAGTCCGCCTGCTTCTGGATCAGCGGCTGCACGTCAAAACTCTGCTTGAGCACCGTGACGCCGTCCGGGCCGCCCTCGGTCTTCAGGCCGAGCTTGTTCATCCAGGCGTAGAACGGATACTCGTTGCCGAAGAACCAGACGCCGAGCGTGTGACCTTTGAAGTCGGCTTCGGTCTTGATCGGGCCGTCCTTCGGGCAGACCAGTTCCATGCCGGCCTTCTTGAACGGCTGGGCGATGTTGACCAGCGGCACGCCCTTTTCGCGGGCAGCCAGCGCACCGCCCATCCAGTCGACGATAACGTCGGCACCACCGCCGGCGATCACCTGCTCGGGCGCGATATCGGGACCGCCCGGCTTGATGTCGACGTCGAGACCCTCGGCCTCATAGAAACCCTTGGCCTTGGCGACATAGTAGCCGGCAAACTGGGCCTGCGTGACCCATTTCAGCTGCAACGTCACCTTGTCGGCGGCCATTGCCTGGAAAGCGGCAAGCGACATCGCGCCAGCCAGAACGGGAATAATCAGTCTTTTCATTTTGTTACCCTCTGAAGTTAGTGCCCTAAACCCACCGCCCCTATCCACCACGGACAGAGGGATGCCAAAACGTGACGGCTCTTTCGACAAGAGCGACCACGCCATAAAAGACCGAACCCGCAAGTGCTGCAACTGCGATTTCGGCCCAGACCATGTCGATGTTCATCCGCCCGACCTCGGTCGAGATGCGGAAGCCCATGCCGACGACAGGCGTGCCGAAGAACTCGGCAACGATGGCGCCGATCAGCGCCAGCGTCGAGTTGATCTTCAGCGCGTTGAAGATGAAGGGAGCTGCTGCCGGCAGCCGAAGCTTCAAGAGCGTCGGCCAGTAGCCCGACGCGTAGGTGCGCATCAGGTCGCGCTCCATATGGCCGGAGGCGGCCAGACCGGCGACCGTGTTCACCAGCATCGGGAAGAAGGTCATGATGATGACCACCGCCGCCTTGGACTGCCAGTCGAAGCCGAACCACATCACCATGATCGGCGCGACGCCGATGATCGGCAGCGCCGAGACCATGTTGCCGATCGGCAACAGGCCGCGTCGCAGGAACGGCACACGGTCTGCGAGCACCGCGGTGATGAAGCCGGCGCCGCTGCCCACGACATAGCCGAAGATGACCGCCTTGAAGATGGTCTGGCGGACATCGGCGCCGAGCACCGGCAGCGAACCGGCGATGCGCGCGCCGATGGCACTTGGCGGCGGCAGCAGGATGAAGGGTATGCCGGCCCCACGCGTCACCGCTTCCCAGATGATCAGGATCCAGGCGCCGAAGATGGCCGGGATGATCAGGCGCAGCGCGGTGCGAGCCCATTTGGCGAAGGGACGCAATGATGACAGCACCGCCACGCAGCGCCAGCCAAGCAGCCATGCGGCGGTGAGCAACAGGAAGAACGGCGTCCGCGCCAGGCCTTCGAAACCGGTGATGCCTCCAATCAGCAGCCACGCGAGCAAATGCGCGCCGATGAAAAGCACAACGGCTTCGACGATGGACGGTATTCTGGCCATCGAGATCAAAGCAGCGACAAGCAGAACGCCGAAGATCAGCCAGGTCGTCGCCACATAGGGATATATCAACGTCCCTGCAGGCTGCGCCAGTGGATCGACTTTCGGCGCGGCGATCGGGCCGAGCGCCACTTCGATCAGGCACAGCACGATCGCCAGCACTGCCTGCCAGGAGGGTTTCAGCCAGTTCATGCCGGCCTCCCGCCCATGGCGCGGTCGACGAGGCGCCCGGCAATGCCGACCACCATGACCAGAAGGGCGGCCACCACTGAGCCAGCAACCAGCGCCGACCAGATGTCGATGGACTGGCTGTAATAGGCGCCGGCGAGCAGCTTGGCGCCGATGCCGGCGACAGCGCCAGTCGGCAGTTCGCCGACGATGGCGCCGACCAGGCTTGCCGCCACCGCCACTTTCATCGAGGTGAACAGGAACGGCACCGAAGCAGGCACGCGCAACTTCCAGAAGGTCTGCGCGCGACTGGCATTGTAGGTGTGCATCAGGTCGAGATGCATGATCTCGGGCGAGCGCAGCCCCTTCACCATGCCGACAGTCACCGGGAAGAACGACAGATAGGTCGAAATCATCGCCTTCGGGACGAGCCCGCTGATGCCGATCGCCCCCAGCACGACGATGATCATCGGCGCCACAGCCAGGATGGGAATGGTCTGCGAGGCGATGATCCACGGCATCAGGCTGCGGTCGAGCGTCGCCACATGGACAATGCCGACGGCGATGATGATGCCGAGCGCCGTGCCGAAAGCGAAGCCGAGCAGCGTCGACGAAAGCGTCACCCAGGCATTGTAGACCAGGCTGCGGTTGGAGGTGATGGGCCGCAGGAAGGTGTTCTCGAAGAAATTCACCGCCACCTGGTGCGGCGCCGGCAATGTCGGCTTCGGCTGCGACAGCGTCTTGCCGATGAGTTCGCTGAACGTGGATGTTTCACCGGCGCGACGATCGAGATCGCGCTGGAACGGCGTGTTGAGGATGACGGCGAAGACATACCAGAGCGCGATCACGCCAACGAGGATGGAGGTGACGGGAACGAGCTTGTCGCGGAAGGTGTCCATCTAGCGGGCCTCAGCCGACTGGCGCCCTCCTCTCCCCAACGGGGAGAGGATGGCCGGAGCGAAGCGGAGGTCGGGTGAGGGGGTGGAAATCTTTCCGTCAAGGCAAGCCAAGATCGTATCCAGGACCGCTCGACGTTCGGCCAAAACCTCATGATTCCAGAACCGGGGAACCGAATAACCTTGTCCGTTCAGCCAAGCTGTCCTGGAAGGGTCGGTTGGAGAATCTGCGTGCTGACTACCATCAAGTTCGACAATCAGGCTTACCTCGCGACAAACAAAATCCGCGATGAACGGTCCAAGCGGCACTTGCCTCACAAATTTGTAGCCATTGAGATGACGGCCTCTCAGTTCCCCCCAAAGCCTGTATTCAGCCTCGGTCTCGTCAACCCGCAGCTTTCGGGCGCGAGCGGTTGCCCCGACCTTTCTCTTGGTCGGATCCGTCGGCGCCGCCCCCTCACCCGACCTCCGCTTCGCTCCGGCCACCCTCTCCCCGTTGGGGAGAGGAGGGAGCCCGTCGTTTGCTCCCTCAATCGTCATAGCTGTGCCCCGCGCGCAGCCCGTCCCGCACCCGCGCTGCGATCGCCAGAAACTCCGGCGTCTCGCGGATGTCGAGCGGCCGCTCTCTCGGCAGCGTCGATTCGATGATGTCGCTGACACGGCCCGGGCGCGGCGACATGACGACGATGCGCGTCGACAGATAGACGGCCTCCGGAATGGAGTGGGTGACGAAGCAGATGGTCTTGTTGGTGCGTCCCCACAATTCCAGCAGCTGCTCGTTGAGATGGTCGCGCACGATCTCGTCCAGCGCGCCGAACGGCTCGTCCATCAGCAGCAGGTCGGCGTCGAAGGCCAGCGCACGGGCAATCGAGGCGCGCTGCTGCATGCCGCCCGAGAGCTGCCAGGGATATTTCTTCTCGAATCCAGAGAGGTTGACGAGGCCGAGCGTGCGCTTGATCCGCTCGCCTTGCTCCGCCCTGGATAGGCCCATGATCTCCAGCGGCAGCCCCACATTGCGCTCGATGGTCCGCCACGGAAACAGCGCCGCCGCCTGAAAGACATAGCCATAGGCGCGTTTCTCGCGCGCCTGCTCTGCTGTCATGCCATTGACGGAAATCGCCCCCGAGGTCGGCTTCTCCAGATCGGCGATGACGCGCAGCAGCGTGGTCTTGCCGCAGCCCGAAGGCCCGATGAAGGAGACGAACTCGCCCTTGCCGATGGTGAGATCGACATTGGACAGCGCCTGCACCGGCCCGTCATTGGTCTGGAAAGTCAGCCCGAGTTTGCTTGCCGCGACGACGGCTGGCGAATTCCCCGTCATCGGTTGCCGCCTGCCTGTTTCCGTTCCCGCGGCGGCTGGAATCCGATTGCTTTTATCGCGATGTTGTTTTCCACTTGCCCTGTCCCATTTGGCCCTGTCCCTCTGACCTTGTCCCACGCGATCGACGCCCGGAGTTTCCCCGATGTCGCCCAAACCCACTTGTCATCTTATCCGCCCTGAAAGCACTTATGAAGGCAAGCAGGGGCTGACCTATTTCGCCGGCATTGCCGCCGAGACCGTCGGTGCCTCCGGCATCTGCATGCACATGCTCACCATGCCGCCCGGCGCCCGCGCCAAGGCGCATATGCACGAGAGCCACGAGACGGCGATCTATGTGCTCTCCGGCGAAGTTCACACCTGGTATGGCGACCGGCTCGAGCATCATATCGTCGTCAAGGCCGGTGATCTCTTCTACATCCCCGCCGGCGTGCCGCATCTGCCGGCCAACCTGAGCGGCGCCCCGTCCTCTGCCGTCATTGCGCGCACCGATCCCAACGAACAGGAGAGCGTCGTCCTGCTGCCGGAACTGGATGCGCTGGTCGCCGGAAGCTGACTTCGCCGGGCTAGGCGCCCGTCGGCCAATTGCTAGAGGTTTGCGCCCGCCAGCTTCGGCAATCATCGGCACCGAGACACTTCCCCATAGACGGTGCCGTCCGTATCCGCGATCACCAGTTTCTTGGCGTTCTTGGTGCTGTGCTTGATGATGAAGGTGGCGGGCGACTTGCCCTCTTCGCCTTCGGCCTCGCACTCCGCCTTCACCACAAGCGAGCCGTCGGCCTGGACCCTCTTGCCGGTGAAGGTGCAAGCGCTCGTCGCCGTGATGAAGTCGGTATTGGTTAGAAGCAGCATGTCCTCGGCGTAGACTTCCTGGCCGTTCTTGTTGATGCAGCCGGACTTGTTGCCATAAGGTTTGGCCAGGTCGATGCTGGCCGCCGACACTTGGCTGGCCACCAGAACCAAAACTGCCGCGAAAAGAAGTCCCCCGCGCCGCACCTCAAACCCCGGTCGCCGGGATGCCGGTGCGTTCCACCTTGCGCGGCGCGGAGATTTCCTTCCACGTCGACAGCGCCCGGTTAACGGCCGCATTCGGCTCGCGGCCGACGAATTCACCATGGCCGGGCTTGGTCTTGACCTCGGACTCCTGGATCGACAGTTCGCCACGCGAGAACACGAACCGCGGCAGGCCGGTCACCTCGAAACCCTCGAAGACATTGTAGTCGATCACCGATTGCTGCTTCTTGGACGAAATTGTCTTCTTGCGCTTGGGATCCCAGACGACGATGTCGGCGTCGGCACCCTCTACGATGGCGCCCTTCTTCGGATACATGTTGAGGATCTTGGCGATGTTGGTCGAGGTCACCGCGACGAACTCGTTCATCGTCAGCCGGCCGGTGTTGACGCCTGTGGTCCACAGCACCGGCATGCGGTCTTCAAGCCCGCCGGTGCCGTTCGGGATCTTGGTGAAATCGCCGACGCCGTTGCGCTTCTGTTTGGTGGTGAAAGCGCAATGATCGGTCGCCACCACCTGCAGCGAACCCGCCTGCAGGCCGGCCCACAGCGAGTCCTGGTGCGATTTGTTGCGGAAGGGCGGGCTCATCACGCGGCGCGCCGCATGGTCCCAGTCCTTGTCGAAATACTCGCTCTCGTCCAGCGTCAAATGCTGGATCAGCGGCTCGCCGAACACCCGCATGCCCTTCTGGCGCGCCCGGCGGATCGCTTCATGGCTCTGCTCGCAGGAGACATGCACGACATAGAGCGGCACGCCGGCCATGTCGGCGATCATGATGGCGCGGTTGGTCGCCTCGCCTTCCACTTCGGGCGGCCGCGAATAGGCGTGGCCCTCGGGGCCGTTGTTGCCGGCAGCCAGCAGTTTCTGCGACAGTGCCGCCACCACGTCGCCATTCTCGGCATGAACGAGCGGAAGCGCGCCGAGATCGGCGCAGCGCTGGAACGACGCATACATCTCGTCGTCGTCGACCATCAGCGCGCCCTTGTAGGCCATGAAATGCTTGAACGAGGTGATGCCCTTGTCGACGACCGTGGCCATCTCGTCGAACACCTGCTTGCCCCACCAGGTGATCGCCATGTGGAAGGAGTAATCGCACGACGCCTTCGAGGTCTTGTTGTCCCACATCTGCAAGGCTTCGAGCAGCGACTGCTGAGGCGCCGGCAGGCAGAAATCGACCACCATCGTCGTGCCGCCGGAGAGCGCCGCGCGCGTGCCGGATTCGAAATCATCGGCCGAATAGGTGCCCATGAACGGCATTTCGAGATGGGTGTGCGGGTCGATGCCGCCCGGCATGACGTAGCAGCCGGTGGCGTCGAACTCATGGTCGCCATGCAGGCCCGAACCGATGGCGACGATCTTGCCGTGCTGCATCAGCACATCGGCCTTCCAGGTGCGGTCGGCGGTGACGATGGTGCCGTTTCGGATGACTTTGGTCATTGACTGTTCCCTTGTTCTCTTCGCGCTTCTTTACGAGCGTCGTTTGGAAGGTGGATTCTAAGCTCACTCCACGATGACAGCCGTCTCCACCACCGCGTGGAACAAGACATCGGCACCCGCCGAAGCCCATTCCTTGGTGATCTCTTCGGCCTCGTTGTGGCTGAGGCCATCGACGCAAGGGCACATCACCATGGCGGTGGGCGCGACGCGGTTGATCCAGCAGGCGTCGTGGCCGGCACCGGAAACGATGTTGCGATGGGAATAGCCAAGGCGGTCGGCGGCATCGCGGATCGCCTTGACGCAGCCGGCATCGAAAGTCACCGGATCGAAAGCGCCGACCTGTTCGATCTCGCAGCGGATGTCGAGTGCATCGCAGATCGTGTCGATGCCTTCGCGGATGCGGCCATCCATCGCGTCCAGCACTTCCTTTTCCGGCGAGCGGATATCGACGGTGAAGACGGTGCGCCCGGCGATGATGTTGCGCGAATTGGGATAGACCTCCATGTGGCCGACCGCGCCGACGGCATCGGGCTGGTAGTCCATGGCGATCTCGTGCACCAGTTCGATCACCCGCGCCATGCCGAGCCCGGCATTGCGGCGCTTGGGCATCGGCGTCGAGCCGGTATGGGCTTCCTTGCCGGTCAGCGTCACCTGCAGCCATTTAAGGCCCTGGCCATGGGTGACGACACCGATGTCGATATCTTCGTCCTCGAGGATCGGACCCTGTTCGATATGCAGTTCGAAGAAGGCATGGATCTTGCGGTCGCCGACCTTCTCGGGGCCTTTCCAGCCGATGCGCTCCAGTTCCTCGCCGAATTTCTTGCCCTGCTTGTCGACATGCCCGTACACATCGGCCTGGTCGAGCACGCCGGCGAACACGCCGGACGCCATCATAGCCGGCGCGAAGCGCGAGCCCTCCTCGTTCGTCCAGTTGGTGACGACGATCGGATGTTTGGTCTTGATGCCGAGATCGTTGAGCGAGCGCACCACTTCAAGCCCGCCCAGTACACCGAGCACGCCGTCATACTTGCCGCCGGTCGGCTGCGTATCGAGATGGCTGCCGACATAGACCGGCGGCAGGCTGGGATCGGTGCCTTCGCGGCGGGCAAACATCGTGCCCATTTCATCGACGCCCATTTCGAGCCCGGCCGCATCGCACCAGCGCTTGAACAGATGCCGCCCTTCGCCGTCTTCGTCGGTCACGGTCTGGCGATTGTTGCCGCCGGCAATGCCGGGGCCAATCTTCGCCATCTCCATGATGGAATCCCACAAACGGTCTGAATTGATTCGCAGATTCTCGCCGGGTGCGGCCATCTCGAGTTCCCATCTACACCAGGGGTCTTGTCGCCCCTTGAGTGATTTACAGCTTGACCGTATGGTCAGCTTTTAAACTACACAACCTGACCAAGCGGTCAACTAGAATCTTGGGGTAGACATGGCAGAACCCACCCGCCCCATGCGGCGACAGGAGATCCGCCGAGAGAATGAAAAAACCATTCTCGTCGCTGCAGAGAAGGTGTTTGCGGAGGCAGGGTTTGGCGGCGCCACGATGCAGTTGATTGCGGATCTGGCCGGACTGCCAAAGGCAAATCTCCACTACTATTTCGCCACCAAGGAAGAGCTTTACCGGTCGGTCGTTCAAAACATCTTTGAAATCTGGCTACAGGCGGCCAATTGCTTCGACGCGGCGCGCGGGCCCATAGACGGCATCAGTGCCTATATCGACGCCAAGATGGAAATATCACGCCGCCATCCGGACGGCTCGAAGGTCTGGGCCTCCGAAGTGATGCACGGGGCGCCGGTGCTTCAGGACTATATGGAATCGACGCTGCGCGAATGGACCGACGGCCGCGTCGAGATCATCAGGCGCTGGATCGAGGAAGCCAAGATGGACCCGGTGGATCCGCGCCATCTGCTCTATATGCTTTGGGCTACGACCCAGCACTACGCCGATTTCGGCCATCAGATCGAGACACTCAATGGCGGAAAACCTCTGTCCGACCGGCAATGGCGGGAAGCCAAGGAAAATATCAAGCGGGTGATCCTGACCGGGATCGGTGCGTTGCCCGCCTGACTGTAATGGTTCGTTGCAAGCAAAAGGTCAGGTCGGCGCGCTGCCGCGCCGACCTGAACCGACCGCGTCAGTCCGTCAATCGATTGACCTCAGCACATCGCGAACATGGTCGATCAATTCGTTGATCTGGCCCTTGGTGATGATCAGCGGCGGCGACAGCGCGATGATGTCGCCGGTGGTGCGGATCAGCGCGCCGCGCTCGAACGCCTTGACGAAGGCCGAGAAGGCCCGCTTGGTCGGCTGGCCGGCGATCGGCGCCAACTCGATCGCACCGATCAGGCCGATGTTCCTGATATCGATGACGTTCGGCTCGCCCTTCAGCGAATGCAGCGCGTCTTCCCAGTACGGCGCCAGCTCCTCGCCACGGGTCAGCAAGCCCTCTTCCTTGTAGGTGTCAAGCGTGCCGAGTGCGGCCGCGCAGGCGATCGGGTTGCCCGAATAGGTGTAGCCGTGGAAGAACTCGATCATGTGCTCGGGGCCGGTCATGAAGGCGTCGTGGATCTCCTTCTTCACAAACACCGCGCCCATCGGGATGACGCCGTTGGAGACGCCCTTGGCGGTGGTCATGATGTCGGGCGTGACACCGAAATAGTCGGCGGCGAACGGTGTGCCGAGACGGCCGAAACCGGTGATGACCTCATCGAAGATCAACAGGATGCCGTGCTTGGTGCAGATCTCGCGCAGCTTCTCCAGATAACCCTTCGGCGGCAGGATGACGCCGGTGGAGCCGGCGACCGGCTCGACGATGACGGCGGCGATGGTCGAAGCGTCGTGCAGGGCGACGATACGCTCCAGCTCGTTGGCGAGTTCCGCGCCATACTCCGGCACACCCTTGGTGAAGGCGTTCTTTTCCGGCAGATGCGTGTGCGGCATATGGTCGACGCCGCCGAGCAGCGTGCCGAACATCTTGCGGTTGGTGACGATGCCGCCGACCGAAATGCCGCCGAAATTGACGCCGTGATAGCCGCGCTCGCGGCCGATCAACCGGGTGCGCGAGCCCTCGCCCTTCACACGGTGATAGGCGATCGCCATTTTGAGCGCAGTCTCGACCGATTCCGAGCCGGAATTGGTGAAGAAGACATGGTCCATGCCCTTGGGCGCCAGGTCGACCAGGCGGTTGGCCAGTTCGAACACGATCGGATGGCCCATCTGGAAGGCTGGCGCATAATCGAGTTCGGCAGCCTGGTGCTGGATCGCCTCGGTGATCTTCGGACGGCAGTGGCCGGCATTGACGCACCACAGGCCGGCGGTGCCGTCGAGCACCTTGCGGCCGTCGCTGGTTGTGTAATGCATGTCCTTGGCCGACACCATCATGCGCGGCGCCTGCTTGAACTGCCGGTTTGCCGTGAACGGCATCCAGAATGCACTGAGATCGTTCGGCGTGACTTTCAGCCGGTTGGACATGACCAGGACTTCCCCTTGTAAACTGTTTCGCTGCGCCCAACGCTTGGTCTTTGCCGCGTTTTCATGCTACGCAAATTTTTGACCGATTGGACAAACGTTAGCACCGCCCTGTAGGCGGTCAAGGATTACTAGCGGAAATGCGGCACCTGAAGTGCGTTCCACAGGCTAGGGAAAAACTGGTCCAGAGAATTGGTCCAGATGAGCCTCAACACGAGGGCTTGCAACGGTGACCATCGGCACGGATGCCCCTCGCCGCACCCGCATCCAGCAGGAAAAGCGCGAACTCATCCTGGAGGCGGCGCTTGAGGTCTTCTCCACCAACGGCTTTCGCGGCTCGACCATCGACCAGATCGCCGAAGCTGCCGGCATGTCGAAGCCGAACCTGCTCTATTATTTCCGGCGCAAGGAAGACATCCACGAAACGCTGATGCAGCGCCTGCTCGACACCTGGCTGGCGCCACTGCGCGAACTCGACGACATTGGCGATCCCCTAACCGAACTGCGCAGCTACATCAGGCGCAAGCTGGAGATGGCGCGCGATTTTCCGCGCGAGAGCCGGCTGTTCGCCAACGAGATCCTGCAAGGCGCGCCACGCATCATGCCGCTGCTGGCGGGCGAACTGAAAACGCTGGTCGACGAGAAGGCCGCCGTCATCAAGGGCTGGATGCGCGCCGGCAAGATCGCCAAGACCGACCCGTGGCACCTGATCTTCTCGATCTGGGCGACGACGCAGCATTATGCCGATTTCGACGTCCAAGTCCGCGCCGTGCTCGGACCGAACCGCGGCGGCGACGGCCGCTTCGAGGATGCGGCAAGATTTCTCGAGCAGTTGTTCCTCGATGGGCTGAAGCCGAAGGGCTAAATGGTTTCGTCATTCTAGGGCGAAGCAAGGAGCGAAGCGACGCGGCGCAGACCCTACAATCCATGCCGCGACTTCAACGCGCCGCAAGGTCCAAATTCTGCTCCGTAGTACTCTTCGGCAAACGTCCCGGCATGGATCCTCGGGTCTCCGCGTCCGCTTCGCCCGTGGATGACGAAGCCGAGGGGGACGCCAGCCAACCTCAGGCGCTGCGCCGCTCGGCCGGCAGCGCGTCCAGCAATGCCTGCAGCTTGGCGATCGAATTCTGCTCGGCTAACGGCGTGTAGACGATCAGCTTCATGTCCGAGCCGTCGCCGATCGACAGGCTCATATGCTCGAAGGTCATGGCGCCCGCGCTCGGGTGCCGGACATGTTTCACCCCCGACAACCGATGCGCGACATCGCGCTGCGGCCACCAGGCACGAAATTCGGGGCTCGAACGGGTCATCAACTCGATCAGCCGCTCGAAATCCGGATCGCCGACATAGCGGGCGCTCGCGGCCCGGAACGAGGCCAGCACGGTGCGCGCCAGTTGCTCCCAGTCAACCAGCAGGTGCCGGTGATGCGGGCTCGTGAACACCATGTGGACGATGTTGCGGGCGTCACCCTCCAGCAGACCATAATCGCCGAACACCGCCACCGCCGCCGGGTTCCAGGCCAGCACGTCCCAGCGCCGCCCGACGACATAGGCCGGCTGCAGCACCAGGCTCTGCAGCATGTGCAGCAACGGGCCATCGACCTTTTCCGGCGCTACGGCACGGCGCTCCGGCTGCTGGCGGTCGGCGAGGATGAAAAGATGCTGTTTTTCGGCGGCGTCGAGGCACAGTGCTTCGGCAAGTGCCGTCAGCACCTCGACCGAGGGCCTGACCTCCCGCCCCTGCTCCAGCCATGTGTACCAGGTCGTGCCGACGCCGGCGATCATCGCCACCTCCTCGCGGCGCAAGCCCGGCGTACGTCGCCTGAGACCGATGGCGATGCCTGTGGCGGAGGGCGTCAGCCTTTCGCGGCGCGAGCGCAGGAAGGCGCCGAGTTCGCGCCGGCGGCTGTCTTCAGCCGAACGTGTGGGGGCCGCGTGAGGTTGGGACTCCATGCGCGTATTATAGCAGTATTGATACCAGGATAAAGTTTGAACTGTTTGGCCAGCGCCAACTGCCCCATCTTCCGTTCAGAGCAACAGAACGGAGGCTCTGAACATGGAACTCAAAGACAAGACGATCCTCATCACCGGCTCGACAGACGGCGTCGGCCGCGTTGTCGCGCAACGGCTCGGCGCCGCGGGCGCCCGTGTGCTGGTGCACGGCCGCGATGCAACGCGCGGCAAGGCTGTTGTCACCGAGATCGAAGCCGCCGGCGGCAAGGCCGAGCTTCTGGTCGCCGACCTCTCTTCGCTGGCCGAGGTGCGCCACCTCGCCCAGGCGGTGCGCGCCCGGACGAACCGGCTGGACATCCTCATCAACAATGCCGGCATCGGCACAGCGGGCCAAGGTGCCAAAAGGCAGGTGAGTGCCGACGGCTATGAACTGCGCTTCGCGGTCAACTATCTCGCCGGTTTCCTGCTGACATCGGAGCTCCTGCCATTGCTGAAGGCCAGTGCGCCGGCGCGCATCGTCAATGTCGCCTCTGCGGGGCAGCAGGCGATCGACTTCAGCGATGTCATGCTGACCCGCTCCTATGACGGGGTGCGCGCTTATTGCCAGAGCAAGCTGGCGCAGATCCTGTTCACCGTCGATTTGGCCGAACAGTTGAAAGGCACCGGCGTCACCGTCAACGCATTGCATCCGGCGAGCTACATGAACACAACCATGGTCCGGCAGGCCGGGGTGACGCCGTGGAGCTCGGTCGAGACCGGCGCCGATGCCATCCTCAATCTCGCCACCTCACCCACGCTCAACGGGAAAAGCGGCCTCTATTTCGACGGCCTGCGGGAATCCCGCGCCGATGCTCAGGCCTACGACGCCAAGGCAAGGCAACAGCTGAGAAGCTTGAGCCTCGACCTCATCGGCCCGGCCTCCCCCACATCGAAGGAACAGCTTTGATGACCAAGGCAATCCAACACACCGTCATCATCGGCGGCTCGTCCGGCATCGGGCTGGCGACGGCGCGCAAACTGTTTGGCCCGGACATGAAGGTGACCATCACCGGGCGCAACGAGGAGAAACTGAAGAGCGCTTGGAAGAGCCTTGGCGGCGCTGCCGGGAAGGCTGCATTCGACGCCTCGAAGCCGGATGAAGTCACCCGGTTCTTCGAGCGCCTTGGTCCATTCGACCATCTGGTGCTGGCGGCCAGCGGCGGCAAGGGCCTCGGCCCCTTCCCGACGCTTGACCTGAGTGACATCGGCAGTGGCGTGGAGGAAAAGGTCCGCCCGCAGCTGTCCTGCCTGCAGGCCGCCTTGCCGACACTCAACAAGGCCGGATCGGTCACCTTCATCTCGGCGGTGTCGGCGCAGCTCGCAGCGCCGGGCGTCGCCGGTATCGCCGCCATCAACGGCATGCTGTTGACCGTGGTGCCGATCCTGGCGATGGAGTTGAAACCGCTGCGCGTCAATGTCGTGGCGCCAGGCGTCATCGACACGCCCTGGTGGGACTTTCTGGCCGAGGAGCAGAGGCAGGCGCTGTTTGCCGACTATGCCGGCAGGACCCCGGTCGGCCGCATCGGTCGCGCCGAAGACGTTGCCGCGGCAATAGCTTTCCTCGTTTCCAACGGCTTCATGACCGGTCAGGTGCTGACCTGCGACGGCGGACTGCGATTTGCGGCGTAGCGTTCCTCGGGCGCCGACAGGCTTTTCACCCTCAATTGGCTCTTTTTGGACCGCCCCGCACGCTCTTTTCGCCGGGGCTGTCACCGCCCGGTCTCACCGCATCTGAAGCGGTCTTTTCCGGAACATAGGAATAATCAGGCGTATCAGCCCCATACATCTTGTTATCGATCGCCTCTTGCCAGCTGAAATCCGCGTCGGACGGTGAAACGTCGGCAATGTCATGGCGGGAGGAGCGAGAGTGCAGCCAGTTCGGGGTGATCTCTCGGACCAATTGTGCAAAGCGTCCCATCGAAACCGTTCCTTTCCTTGCCCTTTCCAGGAGGCGCGATCGCGATTGCGTCGGCTGGATCTAAAGTTGACCTCTCAGCCAGCCCAGCGTCTCTACAACGTCGGCAAGCCCGTACCGCGCTGCGGTGTGCGCTGGTGGTTTGACGCGGATCGATATGCCGCCGGCATCATTGACGGCCTCAAAACCGTTTTCATCCGACGTGTCGTCGCCCAGGAAGACCGGGCGACGGCCCGTGAATGGCGCAATTTCCATGAAACGCCGGATCGCGGCGCCCTTGGCGGCCTCGAGCGGCAGCAGTTCCACACCGGCATTGCCGGGAACCACCCGGTAGCCCTTTGGCAGCGTGGCCAGCGCCTGCTCGACAAGCTGCGTCGCGCGCGGAAGCAGATGCGGGGCGGCGCGCGTGTGGATGGCCAGCACCCGTCCTTTGCGCTCGATATAGGCGCCACGACCGAGCTCGGCCTCGATCTCGTCGGCAAGCGCAGAAATATCCGCCGGCTCATCCGCGACTTCGACGTCGACGTTCGGCAGGAGCCGATGTTCCAGGCCATAGAGCCCGGCGGCGCGCAGCTTCAAAGGCTGGAACAGATGATCGACAGCCGCGACGGAACGGCCTGTTACGAAGGCCAATGCCCCGTTCAGCTTGCGATCCAGGCCTTGCAGCAAGGAGCGGAGCTCGTCGCTGACCGAGACGGCGTCCGGGTGTTCGGCATGTTCCAGCAGGGTGCCGTCGATGTCGAGGAACAACGCCCATTCGCCGGTCAGCACAGTGTGCGGTTTCTCCATGACGGCCTGCGGCTTGTGCGGGGTCTCGCCAACAATATTTTGCAGCGCATCGCTCATGACATCGCCACCCGTCTGCGCTCAAAAATGGAGACGACATTGTCGACGCTGGGCGGCGGGTCGCTGACGGCACCGGTCACCCGATCGAGGTCCCCGCGCTTGCGCAAACGCGCCGCATCCAGAAGCATGCTGCCGGCCCAGCGATAGACATTGTTGTTGCGGATTGTCTCGCGCATGGGGCGCATGCGCTCGCGCTGTTCTTCGGGCGACATGGTCAGTGCCTGCAACAGCGCTCCGCTCATCATGGCGGCATCGTAAGGGTTGACGATCAGCGCCTCCAGCAATTCACGCGAGGCGCCGGCGAATGTGCTGAGCATCAAAACGCCCTGCTCGTCGTCGCGCGCGGCGACGAATTCCTTTGCGACGAGGTTCATGCCGTCATGCAGGCTGGTGACCATGCATATGTCGGCGGCCCGATAGATTTCGTAGACCTGTTCTTGCGAGTGATGTTCGGCCACCATGATCACCGGCCTGTAGCCCTCGCTGCCATAACGCCGGTTGAGCTCTTCGGCATAACGGTGGCACTCGTCATGGAGCAGCTTGTAGGCAGGCAGCGTGCCGCGGCTGGGTGCCGCGATCTGCAGGAAGACCAGTTTTCCGATCCACTCAGGCTGTCGCTTGAACAATTCGTTCAAAGCGTGAAACCGATCGAGAATGCCCTTGGTATAATCGAGGCGCTCGACCCCGACGGCCAGCTTCACATCCGCTTTAAGGCCGAACCTCTCGCGCATGCGAGCGCGGCAATCGTCGACAGCGGGAAGTTTCGCCAGCAGGTCCGCCGGCCATTCTATCGAGATGGGATAGGCGTGCACCAATGTGGTCCGTCCGCCGTAGGAGATGGCCGCATCGGCCCGCTCGATGCGGCTTTCTAGGAAGCGATCGACGCTTTCGGTGAAATTGTTGGCATGGAACTGGGTGTGGAAGCCGATGATCGAGCTGCCGAGCAGGCCTTCGAGGATGCGTTCACGCCATGGGCAGATGCTGTACACTTCCGAATTTGGCCACGGGATGTGCCAGAAAGTGATGACGATCGCCTCCGGCAGGCGCTCGCGGATCATGCGCGGCAGCAGCGCGAAATGGTAATCCTGAACCAGCACGATCGGCCGCTCGTTGCGCGCCTCGGCAACCACCGTATCGGCAAACTTCCGGTTGACGGCTTCATAGGCAGCCCAGTCGGAGGCGCGAAAAATCGGCCGGGTGAAGGCGATATGGCAAAGCGGCCAAAGGCCCTCATTGGCGAAACCGAGATAATAACCCTGATGCTCTTCCTCCGTCAGCCAGACCCGGCGCAACGTGTAGGACGGATTGCCAGGCGGCACCTGCACGCGATCGTGGTCGTCGACGGTGAGGCGGTCCGCCGTTCCGCCGCCATAGGCGATCCAGGTGCCCGCACAGGCGCGGGTAATGGGCTCGAGCGCCGACACCAGCCCGCTGGCCGGGACGAGCAACTCGACGCCGTCGTCCTTCACATTGTGGATGTACGGCTCGCGATTGGACACCACGATAACCTGCGCATCGGGCAGATCGTCGGCCAGGATCTTGCGCAATGTTTCGGGCGACCAGGTCACCAGCGCGGCATCGGCCGATTGGCCGTTCTTTTCGAACTCCCGTATCACCTTGCGCGCGGCCTCCGCCGCCACATCTTCGCCTGCCGTATGTGGGACGGCAGGAGGATGACGGCGACGGTGCCGCGATATGGAGAGGAATACGGCAAGAGCGGAAAAACCGAGGCTCGCGAAAATCAGAACCCAGAGCAGGTCCGCACCGTAGTTTGTCATTGAACGTCAACTCACCCCGGCCGTCGGCGACCGTTTGTTCGTGTTTCCCGTTTGAAACGGTCCGCCGGCCACGTGGTCGGCGTTCGGACCAGTGTTTTTGCAACGCACAAGGCCTGGATCGGTTCCGCCAATTTTGTTCGGATCATGTTCTTACTATGAGCGGCACCAGCCCTTCATGGCGGTCGGCCAGGAAAGCGACGACCCGGTCGCCGACGCGCTGGAAGGTGAGATCGACGACCCGGTCGCCGACGCCCAGGTGCCGCAGTGTCAGCGTGTCGATGCCGATCGGCAGCCTGGGGCGGCCAACGCGAATCTCACCCTCCCAGCCGTCGATCTCCAGGCCAAGACAGGCCTGCATCAACATGAAAGCGGAGCCCGCCGACCACGCTTGCGGCAGGCAGGCGACGGGATAGGCGATGGGTGCTTCGCCCGGCGCACGTGTAAAACCGCAGAACAGTTCGGGCAGCCGCATGTTGAAATGGACCGCGGATTCGAACGTGCCGCTCATCAGGCGAACCACGCTTTCGCGCTCGCCATAGCGCGCCAGCCCGGCACCGCAAAGGGCGGTATCGTGCGGCCAGATCGAGCCATTGTGGTACGACATCGGATTGAAGAACACGGCATCGTCGGCGAGCGTCCGCAGTCCCCAGCCCGAATGGAAGGAGGCGGAAAGCAGCTGGTCAGCCACCATCTGGGCCCGCGCAGGCTCAGGCAATCCGACAAAGAGCAGATGCCCCGCATTCGAGGTCCGCACCTTGCAGGGCTCGCCGGCACCGTCGATTGCCAGCGCATAGAAGCCGAGATCGTCAAGCCAGAAATCCCGTTCCACGGCAACCCGCATCGCTTCGGCGCGATCATCCCAGTGGTCGGCCCTGTCGTTCTCGCCCCGGCGACGGGCAAGTGCCGCCAGCCCCCGGAAGGCGGCAAAGACGTAGCCCTGCACTTCGACAAGGGCGATCGGGCCCTTGGGAATGCGGCCATCGGCATGGAAGACCGAATCGAAACTGTCCTTCCATCCCTGGTTGGCGAGGCCGGACTCCGCCGCTCGCTGGTAAGTCACGAATCCGGTCTCCCGGCCCGCCTCCTCCGTCCATTCGGCCGCGGCGCACAGCGACGGCCACAGGCCGTCGATGAACGCCATGTCACCGGTACGATCGGCGTAGGCACAGGCAAGATAGATGTAGAGCGGTGTCGTATCGACGCCACCGTAGTAGCGGCCAAAGGGAAGCTCCCGCAGCGCCACCATTTCGCCCTTGCGGGTCTCGTGCATGATCTTGCCCGGCTGCGAATCGCTGAACGGCGATGTCTCGGTCGCCTGATGCTGGGCCAGAAAGGCCAACACGCCCCGCGCCAATCCCGGATTGAGCCACAGCATCTGCAGTGCCGAGATGACACCGTCGCGGCCGAACGCCGTCGAGAACCAGGGGATGCCGGCATAGGGATAGGGGCCGGTCGCCAGCTCGGTGGTCAGCAGCGCGACATCGGCGCGGGCGCGCTCGACCCAGTCGTTGAAGACACGGCCCGAGCTGCGCACCGTCGCGCCATGGCGACGTTTGGCCCGCATGCCAAAGCGGGCGCGGGCGGCAGCGGCGCGGAACCGGTCGCGGTCGGGCTTGTCGGCTACCTCGGGACCGACCTCGACATAAAGCACCTTCCTGCTACGCTTGGTCACGGCGATCAGGAAATCGGCACGGTTGGCACTCAGTTGGTCCGGCGCCTGCGAGAACGATATCGCCGAGAGGCGGGCCAGGCCATCGAGCCCATCATAGCGCAGCAGGACCGACGTCGCGTTTGTTTCGGCGGCATGGGCCAGCCCGCGCTTCAGCCGTGTCGAGCCACGCACTTCAAACATGTCGCGGAAATCGGCGGAGTAGTGCAGGGAAACGCTGATCGTCGAGTGTTCCCGGCTGTAATTGGAAAGGGTGATGCGTTCAAACAGCCTGTCCTGCCAAAGCAGTCTGACGCGTTCGATGTGAATGGCTCCCTGCGGGATGTCGCGTCCACCGGCGCTCTGTATCGGCAGATTGGTCAAATTGGTGGTGAACAGCACATTGTCCTGGCTGAGCGAGGCGCCGAGCAGAGATGTCTGCCTGCCGCCGACGGTCAGCCGGAACTCGGAAAGGACCCGCGTGTCGTCGCGAAAGAAACCGTCGCCGGCGCCACGTATGTCGCCATAGGCGTCGGCAACGGCGAAGCAATCGCCCTGCTTGAGCGCAAACAACCGATGCGGCTCGCGAGGGGCGGTGGCGTCGAGCGATGCAAGCGCAACCGCAGGATCGAGCTGGCGCTCATCGAGTTGGGCCATTCGTCACAGATCCCTGTTGTTTCGTTGCCGTGGCTCGAGCACGTCGCCGCTCAAGACGCCTTCGCCGTGCTCGGGACGCCGATCAGGCCCGCATAGGCGGCCAGATAGTCGCCGGCCATTCTCCTGGCGGAGAACCGCTTTTCGAAAACGGCCCTCACCTTTCGCCTGTCGAGTTGCAGCAAGTCCGGCACCGCAGCGACCGCGCTATCCATTGTGTCAGCGATAAAACCGGTGACGCCTTGATCGATGATCTCCGGCAGCGCACCGCAACTCCAGCCGATGACCGGTGTGCCGCAGGCCATTGCCTCGATGGCGGCAAGGCCGAACGGCTCCGGCCAGTCGATCGGGAACAGCAGGCCGGCCGCCTTGCCGAGAAATTCCGCCTTCTGGTTTTCCTCGATCTCACCGACATAGACAACGCGATCGCCATCGATCAAAGGCTCGACCACCTCACGGAAATAGGCGCGATCGTCGTCGCCGATCTTTGCCGCGAGCTTGAGCTTGAGCCCCGAACGCAAGGCGATCTCGATGGCGCGATCCGGGCGCTTGTCGCGTGAGAACCGGCCGAGGAAGGCAAGGTAGGGTTCTTCGGCGGCCGTCTCGAACGTCGGCTCGTAGAGAGCAGTCGGCAATCCGTGATGGATCGTCGCCAACCAGTTGGCGTTGGCAAGGCCCGCCTTCTGGCTGTGCGAAATGGAAATCAGGGGAAAGCGCGGGAACCTTTCATAGGCCGGCGCCAGGTCGACATAATCCAGCCTGCCATGCGGCGTCGTCACCGTCCGCTCCGCAATATCCTCAAAGAAGGAAAAGTGCAGGAAGTGGCTGAGGTGGAAGTGGATGACGTCGAACTCCGACGCCCGTTCCCTCACCTGCGCAAGCATCGAAAGATGCGCCGCGATCTCGGATTTGAGCGGACGCGGATCGAGGCGCAACGCGCGTTCCCGGCTGGGTACCAGCTTCGCGGAGGTCTGGCTGTCGCCACTGGCAAACAGCGTCACCTCATGACCCAGATCGACCAGCGCTTCGGTCAGATACGAGACGATGCGCTCGGTGCCGCCATAGAGCCTTGGCGGCACCGATTCATAAAGCGGCGCGACATGGGCGATTTTCATATTTCATCCTGGATGCTGGGCATGCAGGTGTGAAATGCGTCAACGGCTCGATTGGTTCCGATTTTATGGTTGAGCCGTCGGCACCAGAGGCCGCAGCCGGCATGGAACTGTGCGTCAAACGGATTGCGCGATCAGGGTCAGAAAGCCACCGCTCAGGGCAACATTCCCGACGAAGCCATTGATGCGGGACGCACGGTCCGGACCCTGATGGTCCCAGAAATTGTGGAACATCGGCGTGGCGACGATGAGGAACAGCAGCAGCACCGTGGCCGCGAGTGCCGTCCACAATCCTGCGATGACCAGCACACCGGCGGCGACCTGAAGCACGATACCAGTCCACAGTGCCAACCGCGCCTGCGGCACACCGCGCGCGGCCATCAGCTGGGTCAGGAAGGCCGCGTTCTGGATGTTGCGCAGGCCGGCGAAAACGAAGGCGCCGCCGAGCAGCAGGCGAGCGAGAAACAACAAGGTCGAAGGCAAATCCGCAGGCATCAAACTCTCCCCTTTAAAGGTTCAAGGCAGTGGGAGCGCGCTCTCTACGGCGCTCCCAACATGATTGGACAATCAGGCAGCCTTGGCCGCCGGCATCGGATGTATGGCCTGGAACGGGATGCACAGCCGGTTCCAGGTGTTGATCATGCCGAGCGCAACGGACAGCTTGACCAGCTCCTCTTCTGAGAAATGCTCCAGCGTACGTGCATAAAGTTCGTCCGGCACGCCATTGCTGGCGATCAGGGTGACGGCTTCGGTCCAGGCCAAAGCCGCGCGTTCACGCTCCGAGAACAGCGGCGATTCCTTCCAGGCTGAAACCAGATAGAGCCGCTGCTCGGTCTCGCCGTCGCGCCTGGCCTCGCGGCTGTGCATCTCGACGCAGAACGAGCAGCCATTGATCTGCGAAGCCCTGAGTTTGATCAGGTGCAGCAGGCTCACCTCGAGCCCGCATTCGTCCACCGCCTTGTTGAGCGCCGACACCGCCTTCATGATCTCTGGCGCTTTGGCGAAAAATTGCAGCCTCTGTTTCATCGTCTTGTCCTTTCACGTCTGCTTGGGTTTTGAGGTTTTGGGGTTAACTGGATTTCTGCGGCCGCTGGTGGCGCTCGACAAAGGCGCAGCTCGCAGCAAGCGACCTGGGATCGCCTTCTGCCGCGTAGGTGGCCACGATATCGGACAGCTTGGTCTCGGCGAGCGCGGCGCGATAGGCGCGTTCGGCCTTCAGCATCGCGGCGTTGATGCCGCAGGGTTTCACATAGGCCGACGCATCGAGCTTCACCGGACCGCGCTGGCGGATCTCGCCGCAGCGGAAGGCCGGCTCGCGGCCCTCGACGGCCAGCACGATGTCGAGCAGCGTGATGCGCTCGGCTGACCGCGCCAGCCGATAGCCACCGGCAGGCCCGGGCACCGATTCCAGGATGCGCGCCGCGCTCAGCATGTTGAGATGCTTGAGCAGATAGCTCGGCGAAAGGCCAAAGGCCTCGGCGAGAGCGGCGCCCGGCATGGTGCTATTGCCTTCCACACTGGCCAGCGTGGCGGCGCAATGGATGGCTGCTTCAACACCCTCGCCCAGCTTCATCGAACAGGTTCCTTATTCATGGATACATACTATCGTGGATAATTCCTATCCGCAATAGGAAAATGAAAAACGGCGCTCGAAAGCGCCGCTTTTCTCTTGGGGTAGTTCCTACTCCGCAGCCACCTTGGCCATCGGGTTGTTCGGGTGCGTGGTCCAGTTGGCGTAGACCGGCGATACCGGCCTGCCGGTGCGCTGGTCCATCACACCGGCTGCCAGCGGCTCCATGGTAATGCAGTTCTCCACCGGGCAGACATTGACGCAGAGATTGCAGCCGACACACTCGGCCTCGATGACCTCGAAGTGCCTGACGCCGTCGACCATGCTGGTGATCGCCTGGTGCGAAGTGTCCTCGCAGGCGATGTGGCAGCGGCCGCATTTGATGCAGGCATCCTGGTCGATATGCGCCTTGGCGACGTAGTTCAGGTTGAGATACTGCCAATCGGTGACATTGGGCGTGGCGCGGCCGACGATGTCGTCGAGCGAGGCGTGCCCCTTCTCGTCCATCCAGTTTTCCAGGCCCGCGATCATCTCCTGCACGATCTTGAAGCCGTAGGTCATCGCCGCCGTGCAGACCTGCACATTGCCGGCGCCGAGCGCCATGAATTCGGCCGCGTCACGCCAGGTGGTGATGCCGCCGATGCCGGAGATCGGCAGGCCCTGCGTTTCCGGATCGCGCGCGATCTCGGCCACCATGTTCATGGCGATCGGCTTCACCGCCGGCCCGCAATAGCCGCCATGCGAGCCCTTGCCGTCGATGGTCGGCTGCGGCGCGAAGCTGTCGAGATCGACACCAGTGATCGAATTGATGGTGTTGATCAGCGACACCGCGTCGGTGCCGCCGGCATGTGCTGCGCGCGCGGGCTTGCGCACATCGGTGATGTTGGGCGTCAGCTTGGTGATGACGGGCATACGGGTGTTCTGCTTGCACCAGCGCACCACCATTTCGATATATTCCGGCACCTGGCCGACGGCGGCGCCCATGCCGCGTTCCGACATGCCGTGCGGGCAGCCGAAATTGAGCTCGATGCCGTCGGCCTCCGTCTCCTCGACCACCGGCAGGATCGCCTTCCAGGCCTCCTCGACGCAAGGCACCATCAGCGAGACGACGATGGCGCGGTCGGGCCAGTCCTTCTTGACCTGCTTGATCTCGCGCAAATTGACCTGCAGGTCGCGGTCGGTGATCAGTTCGATGTTGTTGAGGCCGAGCAGGCGGCGGTCGGCGCCCCAGATCGCGCCGTAGCGCGGACCGTTGACGTTGACCACCGGTGGGCCCTCCTCGCCCAGCGTCTTCCACACCACGCCGCCCCAGCCGGCCTTGAAGGCGCGGATGACGTTGTAGGCCTTGTCGGTCGGCGGCGCCGAGGCCAGCCAGAACGGATTGGGCGACTTGATGCCGACGAAATTGTTTCTGATATCCGCCATGCTCATGCCCTCCCGTTCGAGGTCAGTGCCCGATTGATGCTCTCCGCAGCGTCGCGTCCCTGCGCGACCGCCGAGACGGTGAGGTCGTCGCCACCGAAGATGCAGTCGCCACCGGCCCAGACCTTGGCAAGCGACGTGCGACCTTCCGAATCCACCTTGATGCGGCCGGCTTCGAGCTCGATCGATGCACCGCTGCCATTGAGGGCGGCCGGGACAAAGCTCTGTCCAATCGCCTTGAACACCTGGTCGGCAACGAGCGTCAGCGTCTCGCCGGTGCCGGCAAGCCTGTCGCCGTTGAGGGCGGTGTATTCGAGTTCGACGGCAGTGACCTTGCCGCTCTCGGCGATCACCCGCTTCGGCTGCAGCCAGTGACGGATGCTGACGCCATTGGCAGCGGCCAGATCCTGCTCGAACTCAGACGCATTCATGTGCTCCTGGCCGCGCCGGTAGCAGATCGTCACCTCTTCGGCGCCGAGCAGCTTCGACTGTACCGCGGCGTCGATGGCCGTCATGCCGCCACCGATGACGACGACGCGGCGACCAACCGGCAGGCCGGAAAGGTCGCTGGCCTGGCGCAGCTCGGCAATGAACTCGACCGCGTTGATGACGCCGTCAGCGTCCTCGCCATCGGCACGCAGCGCATTGACACCGCCAAGGCCCATGCCGAGAAACACCGCGTCGTAATTGCGGATCAGATCCGACAGCTGATAGTCGCGGCCGAGCGCCTTGCCGTTCTGGATGTCGATACCGCCGATCGCGGTCACGTAGTCGACTTCGGCCTGGGCGAAATCGTCGACGCTCTTGTAGGCGGCGATGCCGTATTCGTTGAGGCCGCCGGCCTTCGCGCGCGCCTCCAGGATGGTCACGTCATGGCCGTGGCGGGCGAGCCGGTGCGCGGCGGCAAGGCCGGCCGGCCCGGCGCCGACCACGGCGACCGTCTTGCCGGTCGGCTCGGCGCGCGGATAAAACTGCTTGTTCTCGCCCATGGCGACGTCGGTGGCGTAGCGCTGCAGGCGGCCGATCTGCACCGGCTTGCCTTCCGCCACCTCGCGCACGCAGACTTCCTCGCACAGCGTCTCGGTCGGGCAGACGCGGGCGCACATGCCGCCCAATATGTTCTGATCGAAGATGGTCTTGGCCGAACCGATCGGATTGCCGGTCGAGATCTGGCGGATGAACAGCGGAATGTCGATCGAAGTCGGGCATGCATTCATGCACGGTGCGTCGTAGCAGAAATAGCAGCGGTCGGATTCGACCAGCGCCTCGTGGTGATCGAGCGGCGGATGCAGGTCGGAAAAATTATCCGCATACTGGTCGGCCGAGAGCCTGCCGCCCGCAATGCCTTCCCTGAATTGGCCTTCTGGCATCGTCAGTTCCCCATGTTTTCTTTTGGAGAAGGCTAGCACGTTTTATTTTTTTATCAATTGGTCAATTTTCGACGCAAGCCACTGAAAAGGCTCGGCAATAACATGATTTTTTTACTCATATTATTGCGACTGCGGTCGGGCTTGCAGTGCGAGCGAAAGGCCAGGCTCAAGCTTGCGGCCATGGATGGCCCTGACCTCCTGCGCCACCAATTCCTGCAATCGCCACAGATTGCGGTCGCGGATGCCGAATGCTTCGAGATGGCTGACCGTGTTGTAGAGATATTCGGCGCCGGATCCGATATGCCCGCAGGCTCTGGCCAGCACGCTCGCCACTCTGTCCAGCGGCTGGTTCAGCGACGTTCCCCTGCCCTTCACGCCGACCCAGAAGCCGAGCGCGCGCAGCTTACCCTGCGGCGTATGCACCGGCAGCCAGCGAACCGTCTCGATGCTTTCATGGTCGCTGATCTCGCGCCGCAACAGCCTTTCGATCTGCGCCGGCTTCTCACCCTCCGGCAAGCGATAGATCACGCCGTTGCAGCGCCCGCCCCGCTCGAGCGCCATCATCAACCCAGGCTGCTCGGCGCTGCCGCGCCAGCGCACCATGTCGAGGCAGAAGGAGCGGTGCCAGCCGAAGGCCGTGGCGAGCTGTTGCTCGACCGACTCGAATTCCGGCTTCCAGATCAGCGACCCATAGGCGAACACCCATAACGGTCCCTCATCGGCTTCATTGGACAGTCGCAAGGCGAGGGTTCGAAAGTCCTCGTCGTTCATGTCTGTCCAGCTCGGGTCCGGACCGGGATCGGCCTCTTCCCGATGGCACAGTGCGACAAGCTCGGGCGTGAGCGACATCAAGCGCATGGACGACAACCCCTCATCACCGCATGAGAAATCGAAAACCGCTGGATGCGCAATCAGGGAACGCTTGGCACACACACCCATTGTTGTCCGGGCGGTGTCGGATTTCCGTCGTGAGGATCGTCCTATGATGGACGACGATCGATCCATGAAAGGTGAGGAGACCGAAAATGCCAAAAACCCCGATGCCCTTCTTCTGGTACGAATTGATGACATCAGATCTCGACGCCGCCGAGGCGTTCTACACCCAAGTGGTCGGCTGGACGGCGCAGCCCTTCGATAAGGCACCCGGCATGCCGCGCTACATCGTCATGAATGTCGGCGAACGTGGCGTCGGCGGCCTGATGACCTTGCCCGAGGATGCCGCCAAGATGGGCATGCCGCCTGCCTGGCTCGGCTATATCCACACCAGGGATGTCGATGCCGCAACTGCATCGCTGGAGAAAGCCGGCGGCACCGTTCACCGCCAGCCCGACGACATTCCGGGCGTCGGCCGCTTTGCCGTCGTCGCCGATCCGCAAGGCGCGACCTTCATGTTCCTGCAGCCGAACGGTCCCGACCAGCCTGTCGTGCCGGCCAGCACGCCGGGCCACATCGGCTGGCACGAGCTTTACACGTCGGACTGGAAAGCCGCGTTCGATTTCTATTCCGACCAGTTCGGCTGGATCGACGCCGGCGATTTCGACATGGGCCCGATGGGCACGTACCAGACTTTTACGGCCGGCCCCGAATCCGGCGGCGGCATCATGAACAAGCCCGCGCAGATCCCGGTCCCGGTCTGGCAATTCTACTTCAACGTTGCGGCCATCGACGCGGCGGCCAAACGGGTCACCGACAATGGCGGCAAGATCCTGATGGGGCCGATGGAGGTCCCCGGCGGCAGTTGGATCGTGCAGTGCCAGGACCCGCAAGGCGCGCACTTCGCCTTGATGGCGCCAGTCCGCTGACGGCGATCGAACACCGCTGACACAAAGTGCGGGCTTTCATCGGACCACCGATGAAGGCCTCTCCCCCTGCCTGGCGCCGCCTCATTCCGGCGCCAGCACCGCAACCTTCAACTCAGCTTTTTTCGCGCCGCTGAACTGGACGGTGGCCGGGCCGGGCGCAAGCTTGAAGCGCACGCTCTTGCGGATGCCAGGGCATGTTTTCACGCCACTGTAGCCCGCCGACTTGATGGCCTGGCCATCCTGGATGACATCGATCCAAGCCTCCCCCGAGAGACTTATCTGGATGGCTCCCTCGGATGGCACCTCCACGCTGGCGACGGCCCCGAAACTGTCTGATGCCGGCGCACGTTCGGGCGCTACCGCAAAACCGGCTTTCTCTACCGGCACCAGCGCCAGGTCCGCAGCCGCACCAACCGCCAGTGCCGCTCCGGACGGCGTTGCCGGTGCCGCGGCAAACAGGGTCTGCTCCCGCGTCACGGGCCACTTGAAGGCCTCACAGCCGGCGTCCTCGGCCATGACAAAGCTGGTGCCTGCAAGAATTGCGAAGAGGCTGATGGCGACTTTTTTCATGGCAAAGGGAACCCACATTTCTAGAGTGGCCGCACTAATACAACCGCAACGATAGAAATGCAACCTTTGCGGGAAAAATATGAAGGGTCAAGCTGGGGACATTTTCAATCACCGATTGTTGACGCCAGGCCATGGGAAGTGAATGGTCCATTCCTGGGCGATAATCTATGGCCGGACGGATTGAAAATGGAGTCATCATGAAGCTTTTCGAAAGCCTCTCCAGATACCAGCCGCAGGCGCTCGGCGTGTTGCGCATCATGACCGCGCTGCAGTTCATCGAGCATGGCAGCCAGAAACTGTTCAACTTCCCCGTCAGCGTCGATCCCCACGCCCTTTCCGGGCTGACCACGACTGCCGCCATCCTCGAATTCGCCGGCGGCATCCTGCTCGCGCTGGGCCTGTTCACGCGACCGGTGGCATTCCTTCTGGCCGGCGAAATGGCGATCGCCTATTTCATGGCGCACATGCCGCGCGACTTCTTCCCGGTCAACAATGGCGGCGATTCGGCGATCTCGTTCTGCTTCATCTTCCTCTATCTGGTGTTTGCCGGCGCCGGCGCTTTCGCGCTGGACAGCCGCCGCAGCGCCTGACGCCAGAAAGAGGATGCGGGCCTGGTGCATGTCGCCCAAAAGTGCCCGGCGGTCTTGGGACAACGACATCCACAAAACAGGAATCTGAAGCGCATCGGCGAAGCCGAAGCGCTTCAAGCACGCATCCGTTCGAAATTGGCGTCGAACAGCGGCACCGCCTGAATGCGCGCCGCATGGCGCTTGCCCAGCAGCTCGATCTCGAAGCCGTCGCTCTCATCAGCGATCTCCTTCGGCACATAGCCGACGGCGACGGATTTCTTCGAATGATGCGCATAGCCACCCGACGTCACCCAGCCGCGCACCGCACCATCGAACCAGATCGGCTCATCGCCAATGACATCGGCATCATCGGCATCGACGATAAAAGCGCGCAGGCGCAATTTGCCGCCCTGCCTGCGCTCGGCCAGCGCCGCGGCCTTGCCTATGAAATCGGCGTCCTTGCCGTAAGCAACGAAGCGGTCGAGCCCCGCTTCCAGCGGCCCGTAGATCGGCCGGTACTCGCGCCCCCATGAGCCGTAATTCTTGTCCAGCCGCAGCGCATTGAGGGCGCGCGAGCCGAACAGGCCGATGCCGAATTCCCCGCCCGCCGCCATCAGCGCTTGATAGGCGGCGCGCTGGTATTCCGGCGCCACCCAGATCTCGTAGCCGAGATCGCCGGTATAGCTCACACGGCCGACCAGGCACGGCGCCATGCCGATATCCATCCGGCCAATGGCCATGAAGGAAAAGGCCGCATTGGAGACATCCGAGCGCGTCGCCTTTGCCAGCACATCCCGCGCCTTCGGGCCGGCGATCGACAGACCGGTGAGCTTCGCGCCCAGCGCCTCGATGCGGACCGATCCATCGTCAGGCAGGTGCTTTTCGAACCAGCGCATGTGGTATTGCTCGGCGATGCCGGAGCCGGCGAGAAACCAGCCCTCGCTTCCGAGATTGGCGAGGGTGAAATCGCCGATCAGTCTGCCGTCTTCCTTCAGCATCGGCGCCAGCGTCATGCGGCCGGGCTTGGGCAGTTTGCAGGCAAGCATCCGGTCGAGCCAGGCGGCCGCTCCCTCACCCGTCACCTTGTATTTGGCGAAGCTCGAAATCTCCGACAGGCCGACACCGTCGCGAACTGTGGCGACCTCCTTGGCGACCTGCGTGAAATCGCTCGAGCGGCGCCAGGAGAATTCGTCCTTGACGCCTTCCGGCGCGTACCACAGCGGCACTTCCAGCCCATAGGCAACGCCCCATTGCGCACCCTTGGCCGACAGCAGGTCGTAGACCGGCGTCGTCTTCAGCGGCCGCCCGGCGGGCAGCTCCTCATTGGGGAAGCGGATCGAAAAGCGCCTGGAATAATTCTCGCGCACCTTGGCGTTGGTATAGGCCATCGTCGCCCAGTCGCCGTAGCGCGCGACATCCATCGCCCAGATGTCGGCGCCGGGATCGCCCTCGATCATCCAGTTCGACAAAGCGAGGCCGACGCCGCCGCCTTGCGAAAACCCGGCCATGACACCGCAGGCGACCCAGAAGCCCGGCAGCCCGCGCACCGGCCCGACCAATGGGTTGCCGTCGGGCGCGAAGGTGAAAGGCCCGTTGATGATCTGCTTGATGCCCGTGTTCTGGAAGGCCGGGAAATGGCGGAAGCCGACCTCAAGCGACGGCGCGATGCGGTCGATGTCGGGCTCCAGCAATTCATGGCCGAAATTCCATGGCGTCTGGTATTCGGACCATGGCTTGTTGGCCTTTTCGTAAGTGCCCATCAGCATGCCGCCGCGCTCCTGGCGCAGGTAAAGCTCGCCATCGAAGTCGACCGCGTGGATGATCTCGGTGCCGGTCTTGGCGTTCCAGGCGGCGACCTCCGGCATGTCCTCGGTGATCAGGTACATGTGCTCCATGGCCAGCACCGGCAGTTCGAGGCCGACCATGCGGCCGACCTCGCGCGCCCACAGGCCGCCGGCGTTGACGACATGCTCGGCCACCACCTCGCCCTTGTTGGTGATGACCCGCCACAGCCCGTCAGGGCGCCGCACGATGTCCTCGACCTTGGTGAAACGCTCCACTTCCGCCCCAAGTTTCCGCGCGGCCTTGGCATAGGCGTGGGTGACGCCGGAGGGATCGAGATGGCCGTCCTCTTTGTTCCTGACCGCGCCGACGAACTGCTTGGGATCGAGCAGCGGCATCAGTTCGGCCGCTTCGTTGGGCGAGATCTCCTCGAGCTCGATGCCGAGATAGCGGCCCTTGGCGACGACGCCGCGCAGCCAGTCGAGCCGCGCCTCGGTCGCTGCCAGAAGCACGCCACCGGTCAGATGCACGCCGGTCGCCTGGCCGGAAAGCTCCTCGATCTCCTTGTAGAGATTGATCGTGTATTTCTGCAGCTTGGCGACGTTGGGGTCGCCATTGATGGTGTGCATGCCCCCGGCCGCGTGCCAGGTCGAGCCTGAGGTCAGCTCGTCGCGCTCGAGCAGGACAACGTCGGTCCAGCCGTGGCGGGCGAGATGGAACAACACGGAGCATCCGACGACGCCACCGCCAATGACCACGACCTTTGCATGCGATTTCATGGATTTTTTCTCTGATATCAGTGAGTTGAATGGGTGAATGGATTCAAGCTGGGAACGATCACGGCTCGCCCTGCCCGATCGCTTCCTTGCGCCTGGCCATGTAAGCCTCTAGCGCCTCGCGCACGGCGATATCCATCACCGGCTCGACATAGTCCTCCAGCGCTTTCTTCCACAGCCGCGTCGCGCGTGCCGTGGCGTCGAGGCCGCCGGCTTCCTGCCAGGCTTCGTAATTCTGCCAGTTGGACAGCATCGGCTGGTAGAAGGCAGTGGCGTAGCGCTCCAGCGTGTGCGGCTCGCCGAAGAAATGCCCACCGGTTGGCACCGCACCCAAAGCCTCGACGGCGAGTTCCGCCTCATTGACTTCGATCGGGCGCAAGAACTCCATCATATGCTGGATCATCTCGACATCGATGATGAGTTTTTCGAACGACGCCGTCAGCCCGCCCTCCTGCCAGCCGGCGGCGTGGTAAACGAGGTTGCCGTGGCCGAGCACCGCGCCCCACAGTGCCATCAGCGTCTCATAGGCGCCCTGCGCGTCGGCGGCATTGGAAGCCGAGCCCGGCGTCGTGCGGTAGGGCAGCCCGTAGCGCCGCGCCAGTTGCCCTGACGCAATGTTGGCCTTGGTGTTCTCAGGCGTGCCGAAGGCCGGTGCGCCCGACTTCATGTCGACATTGGAGGTGAAGGCGCCATACATGACCGGCGCGCCCGGACGGACAAGCTGCGTCAGCACTACGCCGAACAGCGCCTCGGCATTCTGCTGCGCCAGCGCCCCGGCCAGCGTCACCGGGCTCATCGCCCCCATCAGCGTGAACGGCGTCACCGCCACCGACTGGCCGAACTCGGCCATGGTCATCAGGCCTTCGGCCATCATCTCGTCGAAGCGGCGCGGGGAGTTGACCGAGATGATCGTGGTGATGCCGGGATCGTCGCGCATCTGGTCGAGCGTCAGCCCACGCGAAATCGCCATCATCTCGATGCCGTCCAATGCCCTGCCCCGGCCGATCGCCGAGACATGGAAACTCTTGTCGGTCAGCGTCAGATTGGTGAAATAAGTGTCGAGATGGCGGGAGTTTGCCGGCAGCTCCACCGGCGCGCAGACCTGGTTGCCCAGCATGTGGATGCAGTTGAAATGCTGCGCCAGCCGTGTGAGATCCGAATAGTCGCGCAAATTGCCGGCGCGGCGGCCGCGCTCCATGTCATGGACATTGGGCGGCCCGGCAACGAGGGTGAAATTGATGGTGTTGCCGCCCAGATGAACCGCGTTGGCCGGGTTGCGCGGCGTCAACACATAGCCGGGCTGCGTGGTCTTCAGCACGTCTTCGATCAGGCCGCGATCGATGCGGACATTCGCTGAGGCATGATCGACCCTGGCGCCGGCCTTCTCGAACAGCGACAGCGCGCGCGGACTCATCACCTCGATGCCGAAATTCTCCAATATGTGCATCGACGCCTGATGGATCTGCTCGATCTGATCGGGCGACAGCATGGCCATTGGCGGATAGGGATTGGTCACCCGCCTGAGCGGCAGTTGCGGAATGGCCGATGGCCCCCGATTGCTGGTGCGCTCGGCGCCGCGTTTGCGTCTTGGTTCGTTCATGCCTGGCATCAAAGCCCCGGCAAACCAGGCAAGCTGTCATAAATACGCCGTTTGCGGGCGTGATTTTAGACACGGCGGCATTTCTGCAGTATTCATTCAAAGAATACGACGAAATATGTCGGATTGTTGATATTGGATTTCCTCGAACGACCGCTCGGGCGAAGCGTTAATGGACGCGGCAAGATTCCCTTTATGATTTCGGCCTATTGCTCTGCCGATGCGTAGTTCGAGTTTTAGTAAAATTGGTGCGGTTTGCGTGCTGCTGGCGCTTTCGGCCTGCGCCACGCCGCCCAGCCACATCAACAATGTTTGCGCCGTCTTCGACCAGAATGACGGCTGGTTCGACAACTGGCAGTCTGCCGCCGAGCGCACCCAACAGAAATATGGCATTCCCGTTCCCGTACTGATGGCGACGGTGCGCAAGGAATCGGGCTTCAAGAGCAATGCAAGGCCGCCGCGTACCAAGCTGCTCGGCTTCATTCCGTGGAAGCACGTCTCCACGGCCACCGGCTTCTCGCAGGCGCTGGACGGCACCTGGTCGCAATATCAGCGCGAGACCGGCAACTGGGCGGCGCGGCGGACGAAATTCGCCGATGCGGTCGATTTCGTCGGCTGGTATCATTCCAAGACATCTGACACCTACGGCGTCGCCCGCAACGACACCTACAATCTCTACCTTGCCTACTATCTCGGCTGGACCGCCTATGGCCGCGGCAACAGGGGCGATGCCGGTGTGCAGGGCTATGCCCGGGCCACCGACAAGATGGCGCGGGACTATGCCCAGCAGTTGAGCGAGTGCGGGAACTGAGCTTGCCGCATCGTTGATCTCGATCTTCGGACTGTCAGCTCGGCCTTTTGCCGCGCGGACGCTTTGGTGGCGTGCCAGCAAAACCGGGGCCATCGCCATGCGGCGCGTCGTCCGGCATACCTTCGTGCGCGGCGTGTTCCTTGTCGAACTTGATCACGGGCTCCATCTTGGCCAGCACGTCGTCGGAGAGCCAGCACAGGCTCATATGACCGTCGCCGAGATGCTTGACCGGCGGCACCTTGGTCTCGCAGAGATTGTCCGGCACCAGCTTCTTGTAGCCGCAACGGGTCTGGAACGGACAGCCGGATGGCGGGTTCATCGCCGACGGGATGTCGCCTTCCAGCACGATGTGCTTCTTCACGACACTCGTGTCGGCGATCGGGATCGCCGACAGCAGCGCCTCGGTGTAGGGATGATAGGGCGGTGCGAAGATCTGGTCGGTCGTGCCTTGCTCGACGATGTAGCCGAGATACATGACGACGACGCGGTCGGCGATGTAGCGAACGACGGACAGATCGTGGCTGATAAACAGCATCGTCGTCTTGTTCTTGCGCTGGATGTCCATCAGCAGTTCGGTCACCGCCGCCTGCACCGACACGTCCAATGCCGAGACCGGCTCGTCGGCCACCACCACCTTGGCGTCACCGGCAAAGGCTCGCGCCACGCCGATGCGCTGCTTCTGGCCGCCCGAAAGCTGACGCGGCTTGCGGGTTTCGAATGCCCGCGGCAGCTTCACCAGGTCGAGCAGCTCCAGCATCCGCTTGCGGCGATCGGCAACCGTCTTGCCGACATTGAACTTCTCCAGCGTGCGGATGATCTGCGAACCGACCGAATGGCTGGGATTGAGCGTGTCGAACGGATTCTGGAACACCATCTGGATCGACGACACCGTGTCGACGCTCCGTTTGTCGATCCCCGTCGACTGGATTTCCGTGTTGCCCAGCGTCACAGTGCCGGCACTTGCCGTCTCCAGCCCGAGCAGCACCTTGGCCAGCGTCGACTTTCCGCAGCCGGATTCGCCGACGATGGCGACCGTCTCGGATTCGCGCGCCATGAACGAGATCGTCTCGTTGGCCTTGACGACGCGGCCCTCGCTCGAGCCGAACACCTCGCTGCCGCCGACCCTGTAATATTTTCTGAGGTCCTCGATCTTGAGCACCGGCGCGCCGGGCACGACGCGCTCATTGACCTTCTTGGCACCGGGTGGCAGCGCCTCCCAGTCGATCTCGTTGAAGCGCACGCAGCGCGAGAAATGGCCTTCGTGACCAGCGACCTCGATCATCGGGATTTCGGCGGCGTTGCAGACACCCTCGACGAAATGGTGGCAGCGCGGGCCGAAATTGCAGCCCTTGGGCCGCTCGTGCGGCAGCGGCAGCTGTCCGGGGATGGAGATCAGCGGCCGTGAGTTCTTGTCGGCGCCCGGCAGCGGGATCGAGCGGAACAGCCCTTGCGTATAGGGGTGGCGCATCCGGTCGAACACGTCCTTGATCTTGCCGGTCTCCACCGCTTCGCCCGAATACATCACGGTGATGCGATCGCAGGTTTCCAGGATCAGGCCGAGATTATGCGACACGAAGATCATCGACGTGCCGAACTTTTCGCCCAGCCCCTTGACCAGATCGACGATGCCCGCCTCCACCGTCACGTCGAGCGCCGTCGTCGGCTCGTCGAGCAAAAGCAGCGCCGGCTTCGACAGCAGCGCCATGGCAATGACGATGCGCTGCTGCTGGCCGCCGGAGAGCTGGTGCGGATAGGAGCGCATCATACGCTCGGGATCGGGCAATTTGACCGAGCGCACCATATCGAGGGCGCGTTTATAGGCCTCTTCCTTCGACACCTTGTCGTGGATCAGCGGCACTTCCATCAGCTGCTGGCCGACCTTCATCGCCGGGTTCAGGCTCGCCATCGGCTCCTGGTAGATCATGGCGATCTTGTTGCCGCGGATGGAACGCAACTCCTCGTCGGAGAGTTCGCCCATGTCCTTGCCCTGGAACTTGATCTTGCCGCCGACGATCTTCCCGATGTTGGAGAGGTCGCGCATGATGCCGAGCGACACGGTCGACTTGCCGCAGCCGGATTCGCCGACGATGCCCATCGCCTCGCCCGGCATGACGGTGCAGGAAAAATCCATGACCGCCGGTATCTCGCCCTTGCGGGTGAAGAAGGAGATCGACAGGTTCTCGATCTCGATGATCGGCCCTTTGGTTGGCCCGGGGGTCGGCTTGGCGGGATTTCGAACTGCCTCGTTCATGGGTCGCTCCAATCCTGGTTCTTCCAGGCCTGTTTCTCTCAGGCCCATCGGGTCGAAACCCGCGACATCAGTCTTTCATCGATTGTTCGCGCAGCGAGTCGGCGAGCAGGTTCAAGCCCAGCACGAACGACATCAGTGCGATGGTCGGCGGCAGCGCCGGATGGATGAAGGAGCGCAGCAGGCGGCTGGCGTCCTTGATCGCGGTGCCCCAGTCCGGACTTTCCGGCGCCAGGCCAAGGCCGAAATAACCGAGTGTGCCGAGCAGGATCGTGGTGTAGCCGATGCGCAGGCAGGCATCGACGATCAATGGCCCGCGCGCATTGGGCAGGATCTCCCACAGCATGATGTACCAGGGCGATTCACCGCGCGTCTGCGCCGCCGCCACATAGTCGCGCGTCTTGATGTCCATCACCAGGCCACGCACGATGCGGAACACGCCGGGGCTGGAGGCGAACACCACCGCCACGAAGATGTTGAGCTGGTTTGGATCGATATGGACGATGTGCAGCGGGTCCTTATCGAACACAAGGCCGAGATAGATCCAGCCACCGAGGATCAGGGTGATGCCGAGCAGGATGTAGAGCCGGTCGGGCCGGTTCTTGTAGCGGGTCCAGAACAGCACGCTGAAGAAGATGATCGGAAACAGGAAGAAGACGCCGGCCATGCCATAGGGGATCGGCGTGTCCATGATGCCCGGCGTCACCAAGAGGTAGAACAGCAGGATCACCGGGAAGGCGAGCACAAGGTTGGCCAGGAACGAAAGCACGGTGTCGATCTTGCCGCCGTAATAGCCGGCGGGCAGGCCGAGCGTGATGCCGACCATCAGCGCGAAGCCGGTCGCGGCAGGCGCGATGATCAGCACGATCTGGCTGCCATAGACCATGCGCGAAAACACGTCGCGCGCCAGCTTGTCGCCGCCGAACAGATAGGTCAGTCCCGACTGCGGTTCGACGGCGCCCGGCAGCACGTCCTTCATGATCGGAATCTGGGCCAGCGGATCGAAGGGCGATATGGTCGCGGCGAAGATCGCCGTGAACAGCCAGAACAGGCAGATGCCGACGCCGACGATGCCGACACCGCTGTCGAACAGCTGGCCGTAGAGCGCCAGCTTCTTCTTGTAGGCGAAGCTCGCGCCCATGACGATGACAAGCGCGATCCAGACCGGCCAGAAGCGCGACAGCACTTCGAAAACGACGGTGAAGCCACTGATGTATTGAACCGGCATCGGCTTCGCTCCCTACTGAACTCTGATACGCGGATTGAGAAATGCGTAGCCGACATCGGAAATGAGCTGCGTGATCAAGACGATGAACACCGAGACCAGCGAGCAGCCGAGCAAAAGGTCGATATCGTTGTTGCCGGCCGCCTCGACCAGCGTGTAGCCGAAGCCCTGGTAGCGGAACATCACCTCGACGATGACGACGCCGGTGAGCAGCCAAGGGAATTGCAGCATGATGACGGTGAACGGTGCGATCAGCGCGTTGCGCAAGGCATGTTTGACCACCACGCTGCCGAAGGAGAGACCCTTCAACCGCGCAGTACGGATATATTGCTGCGTCATCACTTCGACCATCGAAGCTCGCGTCATGCGGGCGATATAGCCGATGCCGTAGATCGCCAGCGTCATCACCGGCAGTGTGAAATTGTAGAAGGTGATGCCCTGGCTGGCCGAAGCCGCCGAGCCGTTCAGCCAGCCTAGCCATGAGGCGAAGATGACGGTGAAGATGACGCCCGACACATATTCAGGCGTCGCCGTCGAGGCGATCGACGCCACGGACAGCACCCGGTCGGTTCGCGACCCCTCACGCATGCCGGCCAGAATGCCAATCAGCAGCGAGATCGGCACCATCACCGCCAGCACCCAGAACATCAGGATGCCCGTAGCGCCGAGTGCCGGAAACAGTTTTGAGGCGACGGTCGCCTTGAACTTGGTCGAGCAGCCGAAATCGCCCTGGAAAACGCCGGCAAAGGTCGGCACGAGCGGATCGTTGCAGAAGGAGAAACGCTGCGCCGGCTTACCGGTCGCCGGGTCGGTTACCGGCTGCTTGGGCAAGACACCAAGCCACTGGCCGTAGCGGACGAAGAAGTTCTGCCGGTAGCCATGGTTGACCAGCCAGCTCTCGAGCTGCTCGGCCGACGTATGCATTTCGGTCTGGCTGATCGCCAGCTTCTTCAGATTGGGTTCGAGGTTGATCAGGAAGAAGACGACCATGGTCAGGCACAGCATCGTCAATGCCATGGTGCCAAGACGCCTGATAACGAAGGAAAGCATGGCGGCCCCCTGCCGATGGGTTGGGGTTTGAGCCGGCTATGAAAGCCAACCCTGCCGTGACCGGCGGGGCTGGCTGTCAAACAGGCCTTCGGATGCGATCAACCCTGTTTTTGTTGCATGGCCTTGCCCGCGAGTCCGCAACTTTTTTGAGAATGTGCGGACCAGCAGGGACGGACAATGCAAAGAGCGAGGGAAGGGAGCGAGCCCCTTCCCTCCATGTCGATGCGATATCAAGCCTGGTCGAGCCAGACCTTGCCGTAGTCACGCTCGAAGGTCGGGTGCATCTTGTAGTTCTGCACCGCCTTCACCGAGTGGCTGTAGAGCTTGCGCCAGTACGGCTGGATCATGATGCCGGAATCCTGCAGGATCTGCTCGATGTCCTTCATCATGTCCTTGCGCTTGGCGGCGTCGGCAACGGCGAGCGCCGCATTGAGCTTGGCATCCCAGTCCGGATTCGACCAGCCGGCCTCGTTCCAGGCCTCGCCGGTGCGATAGGCGATGGCCAGAACCTGGACGCCGAGCGGACGCATGTTCCAGTTGGTCATCGACAGCGGATACTTCGTCCAGTCGTTCCAGAACGTCGAACCAGGCAGAACGGTGCGCTTCACCTTGATGCCGGCGTCGCGCAGCTGGGCGGCGATCGCATCGCCGGTGTTCTTGTGCCAGTCTTCGTCGACGGTGATCAGCTCGTGTTCGAAGTCGGCTTGGCCGGCTTCCGCCATCAGCGCCTTCGCCTTGGCCGGATCACGGGCAACCTTGGGCAGCTCGTAATATTCCGGATGGATCGAGCAGACATGGTGGTTTTCGGCGACCGAGCCGGCATTGCCGTAGCCGAGCTGCAAGACGACATTGTTGTCGACCGCAAGCTGCAGCGCGTTGCGCACCTTCTGGTCGCCATAGGGCTTGTTGTTGACGTTGGTGCGGCAGACGATGGTCGACGCGGTGACGATTTCCGACTTCACCAGGTCCATGCCGTCGAGGATCGACACATAGTCGGCCGAAGTCTCGAAGTTGGTGTGCACTTCGCCGGCCTCGAAAGCGCTGACCATGGCTGCCGGATCGGTGCCGTAGTCGATGAATTCCAGGCCATCGAGGAACACTTCGCCGTCCCACCACTTGTCATCGGTGCGGCGCTTGTAGACCACCTTCTGACCGACATCGTAGGAGACGAGTTCGAACGGACCGGTGCCGATCGGGCAGGCCTTGAAGTCGCCGCCCTTCTCATCGAAGGTCTTGTGGACGATCAGCCCGGGATAGTCGCACATGTTCGGAATCAGCGCGATGTCCGGCTTGCTGAGCTTAAGCACGACCGTGTGGTCGTCCGGCTTGGTTACGGCGCTTTCGTCGAGCTTGTCGTCCTTGACCAGCGAGCCGAGACGGCCGGGCATGGAATTGCCTTCGGCTTTCTTGTCAGCCCAGCGCTTCAGGTTGAAGATGACGTCATCGGCGGTGAAGGCATCGCCATTCGACCAGGTGACGCCCTTGCGCACATGCAGCGTGTACTGCGTGGCGTCGTCGTTGACGTCCCAGCTTTCCAGCAGATAGGGGCGAAACGTGTATTCGGAGGTGTACTTGACCAGCGGCTCGAGCGCCTGGCGCTCGGCATTGGCGATTTCCGACCAGTCGGCCTTGCGCGGGTCCTTGGGATCTTTGATCCACTGGGCGATCTTCAGCGTGCCGCCCTTCTTGCCCTTTACCTCTTCGGCCTTCGCCGGCGTCGGATCGGCGAGGCCGAGCAAGCCGTAAGCCATTGCCGTCGATGCGCCGAAGACGCTGGCCATGGCCAGGAATTCGCGGCGGTCCACCTTGCCTGCCTTGGCTTCTTCGGCCATGGCCAGGATGTGATCCGGAACGCGATCGCCATTACTCTTATAAATTGTCATGACTTAACTCCCATTGTTGGCTTTCCGCCTTTTAACATTCCGCATCCAGGCCATGATGTCAAAGACGGCGTGGATTGAGAACATGTTAGGGAATGTGCAACTTTGAAAGGGGAGCGGTTCGCGTGATAACGACAGTCTTGGCGCAAATTTGCTACTGCCCGACGGATTCTTCTGGAATCGCGATAGTCGATTAAACTGAGACATTTACTCTGGCCCGCACAGCACCAGAATCGATCCACCATGAGGCCAAAAGCCCCGCCGGACTGTCAGTATTCCTTCTCGTAGAAGATGCCGCCCTTGGCTTCGCCGGCATCGTTGGCCTCGCCGCGCAGCTTGACGCCGCGCCCGACATTGAGGTCGATCGTCGCCTTGCCCGAGCCCGGCTTGTCGCCCTTCTGGATGGTGACATAGGTGCGGTCGTTGAGGTATTTGCCGGCCGAAACCGCCGTGCCGCCCTGATCGTCGGTGGTGACGTCGAGATCGTCGACGCCAATGGCGCTGCGCAGGTTTTCCAGCAGCGACGTCGAGCCGCCGACGCCGGCCAGCTGCCCCGCCGCTTCGGCGAGCTGGGCGATCTGCAACGGCGACAGGTTCGACATCGAGCGGCCGAAGATCAATTGCGCCAGCACCTCATCCTCGGGCAGCGCCGGCACCGAGGAGAAGGTGAACTTCGGATTGGTCGCTTCGCCCGACACCACGATGGTGACGGTGGCGCTGGTCGTCGTCGTGGTCGCCGTCAAATTGAGATAGGGCACCAGCGAGCCGGAAAACCCGACCGTGCCTTCGGTGAAGGTCAGCCGCTTGCCGAGGATCGACAGTCGTCCGCGCTGCAAGGTGAAGGTGCCGACCGCTTGCGGCGACGAGGCCGGGCCGGTCAGCTTCAGCGAGCCGCCAAGTTCGGCATCAACGCCCCTGCCCTGGATGAAGATCTGATTCGGCGCGTTGACCGTGACATCGAGCGCAAGGCCGCTACCGCCGCCCTTGCCGCTGGTCGTCGGCGGCCGCAGCGCCTTGTCCTGCGCCTTGACCGCGCCCGGCGCGTTCTTGTGCTTGACGTCGAGCGCCGCCAGCGAGCCCGGCAATTTGTCGGGAACGGTGATCACCGTCTTGGCGAGATTGACGGTGCCGGCGATGACCGGTGCGGAGGTCAGCGGTCCCTTGATCGTCAGGTCGCCGCCGAGATTGGCGGTCACCACCCTGCCGTCCGTATAGCGGCCGTCGACCAGCTTGATCGACAGGTCGGCCGGGAAACCCTGCGCCGGGTTGATGCCGACCGTGCCGCTGGCCGACAGGCTGCCGCGCGTCGACAGCGTTCCGGTCAGCCGGTTGATCCTGGCGACGCCGCCGGCAATCGAGACATCGGCGGCGAGATCGTTGACGGCGAGGCCGGAGCGCGCATCGACAAGGCGCGCACCCGAGGTGCTGATGCTGCCGCCGATGACGGGCGATGTCGCGGGACCGCGCACCTGCACGTTGACATTGGCGGTTCCAGACAAAGACAGGCCCTGCGCGGCCAGCTTCTGGCTGAGCAGGCCGAACGGCACGACGCCATTGAAGTCGAGCACCAGTGACGGCGTGCCGGCCGTCGTCACGGTGCCGCCGCCCTTGAGGCCAAGGCCGGCGCCATCGCCGACATTGGCATTGAAGGTCAGCTTGTTGCCGCCGAAGGTGCCCGACGAGGAGACACTCACCGCACCGACACCGGCACCGCGCGTCTGCGAGGTCTGCACGCCGGCCGCGTCGAGGTTGAAGGCAATGGCGGGGTTCGCCGGCGCACCCGTCACCTTGACCGTGCCTGAGATCGAACCGGCGGCGTCGAGCCCCGGCGAGAAACTGTTGGCGAGCGACATCGGCACCCGCGCCAGCGTCGCATTGATGTCGAGCGCCGTGCCGACCTTGCCGGTCACCGTCGCCGTACCACCGCCAAGGTTGAGCACGAGCCGGTCCAGCGTCGTCATGCCGTTGACGATGCTGACGGTCGAGGCCTGGGCAATGGCCGCCTTGATGCCTTGTACGGTCGCCTGGCCGGAGGCAAGCTCGATGGTCGTCGTGCCGTTGGCCACTTTCACCCGGCCGGCGGCCTGTGCCGGAATGCCCTTGACGGTTGCGCCGCCGGAGAAGCCCGTCCAGTCGCCGTCGCGCTTCAAGTCGACATCGATGCCGCTGATCACGGTGCCGCCCGACGTGACGGTGTCGGCGCGGATATTTCCGGAGATCACGGGCGCCGCCAGATAGTTGGCGACCAGCGCATCGATCGAGACGGCTTTCGCCTGCAGGTCGCCGCGCGTAATCGATGCTGTCGCCGCCTTGATTGCGACCTGTGGCGCATTGCCGTTCTTCGAAAAGGCGATCGTGCCGCGCACATCGCCTTCGGCCTTCTCCAGGGCAAGTGCCGCCAGCGGGCCGATATCGGGCAGGTCGAGCGCGATGGTGCCGACTGGCACGAACTTCTCGTCCAGCGCCAGATCGCCGGAAATCCTGTTCTTGCCGAGCGACAGCAGCAGGCCATTGATGGCGCTCTTGCCGTCCGCTGTCGCCAGCACCGCACTGCCTTGCAGCGCCTGGCCGGCGACATTGCCGGTCAGTTGCACATTCGCCGCCGGATTGGCGGCATCGGCCTTGCCGGTGGCGGTCAGCTTCAGCCCGGTGATCTCTCGCGCCGCCACGAGAAGGCGGTCGCTGTCGATGGTCAACGACAGGTCCGGCGCCGCGGCCGGGCCCTGCGCGTTCAACGCAAAAGCGATGGCGCCCTTGGCGTCTTTCGACAGCAGCGAGATGTCGCTCAGCGCACCCTTGATGTCGGCGGCCACCTTGTTGTCGGCAAGGCTGGCTTGCCCGTCTGCGGTCAGCGCGCCCGAGGTCAGCTTCAATCCGCCTATAGCGATACTGCCGTTGGGGTCGCGCTTCAGCGTGGCGCTGATCTCAGCGCGTTCGCCAAGCATGCCGCGTGCCGCCGCCGGCAAGGCCGACGATGGGGCATCCGCCTTCAGATTGAGGTCGATGGCACCGTCACGCAGCGATACCTGGCCGGCAACCTGGCTGTTCAGCGCATCGCTCTTGAGCGAGCCGCTGTCTATGGCAACCGCATCGGCTGTCAGGCGACCGCTGAGCGCCGCCGTGACCTTGCCGGCGATCAGCGGCGCAATCACCGGATTGTCGAGACCGACCTTGTCCACCGACACTGTGCCGGAAACCGACCCTGCACGGTTCTTGAGATCGAACGCATCCGAGTGCAACGCCAGGGCAAGCCCGTCCACCTTCGCTGGACTGGTGACGATCGAGGGCAGGATCGCGGAGACATCCAGGCGGGCCCGCGTGCTCTCGCCCGCCACCTTTGCCGACAAGGACCGGATCTCGATCTTGGCCGGGCTCTCGGCGCTGCCGAGAATCAGGGGCAGACTGGGGCCGGATGAGATGAGATCGAGCGCAAAATCGCTGGCGCCGTTCGGATTGAGGGTGCCGGTCGCCTTGCCGGAAATCTTGTCGCCGGTCAGCGTCGCCTGATCGAGCATCACGCCGCCGGCCAAGGTGTAGCTGCCGGCCGCATCGACGGCGAGCGGCCCGAGCCCGGCCTGCCGGGTCTGGCTGGTTTCGACACCGGCCAGTTGCGCATTGAAGCGGACATCGGGAGCGGCCGGCGGTCCGGTCACTCCAACCGTGCCGCTGAGCGTGCCGACAGCGTCGAGGCCGGGCGAAAATTCATTGGCGAGCGCCGCGGGCAGTGCCGAAAATTGCGCCGCGAGGTCGAGCGTCTGACCGGCAGTGCCCGACAGCGTCACCGAACCGCCGCCGACATCGAGCGCCAGTTTCTCGATGCTGGCCGTGCCGTTGGCGATGCTCAGTGTCGACGCCTGAGCGATTGCGGCCTTGATGCCGCGAACCGTCGCCTCGCCCGAGGTAATCTCGACGCTCGTCTTGCCGTCGGCGATCTTCACCCGGCCGGCAGCGGTCGCCGGAATGCCCGCTATGGTGGCGCCGCCGGTGAAATTGGTCCAATCGCCGTCGCGCTTCAGGTCGACGCCGATGCCGCTGATTTCGGTGGTTCCGGAAGTGACGCTGTCAGCCTTTATCGAACCGGCGATCGCCGGCGCCTTGAGATAATTGGCGATCAGCGCATTGACGGTGATGGCCTTGGCCGTCACGTCGCCACGCGCGATCGAAGTGCTCTTCGCATCGATCGTGACGGAGGGCGCGTCGCCCTCCTTGGCAAAGCCGATGGTGCCGTCGATGTCGCCCGTCACCGCCTGGCCGGCCAGTGCGGCCAACTGGTCGATAGCGGGCGCGTCGAGCGTCAGCGTACCGAGCGGCATGTACTTGTCGTCCAGCGCGAGATCGCCCGAGACCTTGTTGTCGCCCAGCGAGACCAGGAATCCGTTGATCGAACGCTTGCCCTCGCTTGTCACCAGTGCTGCCTTGATATCGAGCGGCTGGTCGTTGACGGAGCCGGTCAGCGATACGTTGGCGGCGGGACTGGTGATATCGGCCTTGCCGCTCGCCGTCAGCTTGATGCTCTTCACCGTGCGGCCCGATGCCGTCAGGCTGTCGCTATCGGCGGTAACGGTGAAATCCGGCGCCGTCATCGCGCCGCTTGCCGACAGCGCGAAATCGACGCCACCGGCAACCGGCACGCCGACTGTCGGCGACAGCACGGAAACGTCGCCCAATTTGCCCTTGATGTCGGCCTGGATGTCGGTGCCCTGCATGCTGGCCGTGCCGGCGGCGCTGAGCGTGCCGGACGTGAATTCGATCGAGTTGGCGGCGAAGGATCCCTGCGGATCGCGGGCCGCGGTGGCCGAGAATTTCACCCGGGCGCCGAGCACCGAGGCGATCTGCGGCGGAAAGGCCGTCGCCACGGCATCCGCGTTCATCTTCAGCTGCATCGACAGGTCGGCAAGCGCCACCGTCGCCGTCAGAGAGGCGTTGAGCGCATCGGAGCGCAGCGTGCCCTGGTCGATGGCAATGGCATCCTTGCTGACCGACCCGGCCAGATCGACATCGATCTTGCCGGTGATCAGCGGCGCCAGCGTCGCCACGTCGGTGTTGAGGCCACCCGCCTGCAGCTTGACGGTGACCGGCCCGCCGCGGTTCTGGATGTCAAAGCCGTCGGAATGGATCTGCGCCGCCAGATCATCCAGCCGCGTGCCGCCGGCGACGATGGAGACGAAGGAGGCGCCGATGTCGATGATCGGCGCCTTGCCGTCGCCGAAGGCGCGGGCGGTGGCATTGCTGATCGCCAGCGTGATCGGTTGCGCCTTGCTGCCGACGCTGATCACCACGGGCGGACCCTTGGCGGCGAGTTCGATCGAGAGGTCGCTGGCGCCGGCAGGATCGACAATGCCGGTCGCGGTGCCGTGCACCGCATCGCTGTCGATGTTGGCGCGGTCGACACTGACGCCACCGGCCGATGTGGCGGTGCCGGCGACATCGAAGCTGGTCTTGCCGGCAAACAGCGGCTTGAGATTCTCAGGCAGGAAGCGAGCGAAATCGCCGTCGCCCTTGGCCTCAACATGATTACCCTTGTCGGTCAGTTGGTGCCGGCCTGTCAGCTGGGTGACGATCTTGCCGTCGACCGAGAACGTGCCGATGCCGTTCCAATTGGCGAGCGGCCCGGTGCCCGAGACAATTATGTCGACCGGCGGCGTATCGGGCAGCTTGAGCAGATTGGCGATGATGCCGCCTGCCGGCTCCGAGGCCTTGAGGTCAAGATCGAGCCTGTTGTCCGCCGGCGCAAAGTGGATCTTGGCATCGACATTGCCTTGCTTGCCGTCATGGCGGGTGACGTTGAGCACCGTCTCGACCGCCAGCGGCGCGGCGTCGGCCTTGAGCATGCCCCTGGCGGCAAGTTCGGCGATGCCGCTGCCGGCCAGTTGCTGGCCAAGCGCGATCTCGGGCAGGTCGATCTGCTTGATGTCGATGGAAACCGGCAGCGTCGTCGTGCCGCCGCTCGGCGCCGGCTGGGTGCTGGCCACCGGCAATCGCGCCAGTTCAATACGCTCGGCAGCGATGCGGTCGGCGCTGAAGTTTTTCGACAGCAGCGCCAGCGGCGACCAGTCGACGGCCACCTTGCGCGCCACCAGCCAGGCGCCCTCGCGGTCCTCCAGCACGACATGGTCGACGCTGAGCGCCCCGGACCAGATGCCATCTATGCCGCTGACCGTGATCTTGCGGTCGTCGGTCGATGCCAGCCGCGAAATGATGCCGGCGAGATTGTCGCGGCCGCGCTCGGTCTTGGTTAGCACCACCAGCGCGCCGATCGCTCCCGCAATCACGATCAGCAGGGTGTAGAGAACAATGCGGAGGATGCGCCAGACTGTTTTCATCGCTCAGAATGCCTGTCCGATGCCGGCATAGATGCCGAAATGCGGATCGCCCGGATCGCGGTTGAGCGGCACGGCCGCGTCGATGCGCAGCGGCCCGAACGGCGTGACATAGCGCAGGCCGACGCCGGCGCCGACCTTGACATCGGAGAAATCGGGAACCGATTTGGTCGACACGGTGCCGGCATCGACGAACGGCACGATGCCGATCGTGTCGGTGATGGCGATGCGCATCTCGACCGCGGTTTCGAAGAAAGACAGGCCGCCGATCGGCTGGCCGGTGAAATCCTTCGGACCGATGCCCTGATAGGCGTAGCCGCGCACCGAACCGCCGCCGCCGGAATAGAAGCGCCGGTCGGCCGGCACATTCTGAAGCCCGGTGCCGACGATCGACCCGATGGCGACACGTTCGGCCAGCACGAACTTGGAAGCCGAATCCAGCGACTGATAGGCCGATCCCTCGCCCTTGAGCTTCAGGAAGGCCGCACCATTCAAAATGTCGTAGCTCGGCTCGGCATAGGCCAGCACCCGGAAGCCGCTGGTCGGGTTCAGGCGGTTGTCCCTGTTGTCGTAGACATATTGCAGCGGAATGCTGGCGATCAGGTATTTGTGCTTGCCGAAAGCGTCGTGGATGCGGGAATAGTCGAGCGCCACCTCGGCGGAAACCGTCTGCTTCTTGGTCAGTTCGTAGGACAGGCCGGCGCTGCCCTTGACCGAGAAATGGTCATAGGCATCAGGATGTTCGAGCACCGTCTTGACGCCGGCGAAGAACTTCGATGCCGGTCCGATCACACCGGGTTTCTCGAACATGATGCCGGCATTGTAGTTGAGTTCGCCGAGATCGTTGCTGCCAATGCCGCTGATCTTGCCATCGATGCGCAGCTTCTCGGCCCGGCCGAACAAATTGCGGTGGCCCCAATAGCCCTCAAGGCCCAGCCCCTCGGTGTTGGAAAAAGTGCCGCCAACGCCGAAATAGCGTGGCTTGCGCTCGCTGACCTGGACGCCGATCGGAATGTTGCCGTCGGCATCGAGCGTGTCGGCTTCCTTGAACGTCACGCTGTTGAAGACCTCGAGCGCCAGCAACCGGTCGCGCGCATCGTCGATCTCTTGCGGCGAGTATTGCCGGCCGCGCTTGAGGCCGGTCATGTATTCGGTGAAGTCGCGGTCGACCTTCTCGGTGCCTTCCACGGTGGTCGGGCCATAGCCGGCGACCGGTCCGGCGGCGACCGTCAGCGTCACGTCGAGCGTCGAGGTGGCATGGTCGGCGACGATCTGGCGGTCCGTCACCTCTGCCAGCGGCCTGCCTTGCTCCTTCAGCGTCCGCACGATCAGCGCCTCGGCCTTGAGCACTGCGCCGGATCCGGCGTCGCCGCCTGATATCAGGCCATAATCGGCGCTCATCAGTCCTGCCGCGTCGCCTTGCAGCCTGATATTGCCCAAGGTGAATTTCGGCCCGGTAGCAATGTCGATCGCCACGGGAACCGGCTGCGGACCCTTGAATTCGGCATCCGGCGGCAAATCGTCGAGCGGCTTGCCGTCGATGGTGACGGTGACGACGCCTTCGTAGCGGGCATCGGCATAGAGCGCGGCGACAAGCTGTTCGCGGTCGCTGCGCGCCTTGGCCATCAGCCCGAGCGAGCCTGAAACCGGACGCTCCTCGTCGCTCTTCAGCGCCGAGGCATTTTCGAGCTTCTTGACCAGGTCCTTGTCGGCGTCGGGGGCATTGATGGTCACGGCGTAGCGCAGCGGATCGACGATGTCGGCATCCTCGTCGCTGGACGATCCCCACAGCTTGAAGCCGAAAAGCTCGAAAGCGGCCGCCGGGGGCGATTCGGCGACGAGCACGGTCGAGCACATCATGGCCAGCAGCAGGGCGCGCAGAAGCGCACGCCCTGGCGCGCGACCTCCTGACATCTGCTCTTCATGCGCCGGCATTAAGACAACCTAGGTTACAAAACTAAAATTGGAATGAAGTTCTGAAGCGCTCGTAAAGGGGCCACAATCCAATTGTCTGAAATAGGACGGGCTTGGAATTCACACCTTTTGCGTCGCCGCAAGAAAGCGTGATCCCCTGTCCTATGGAGGTACTACCGGTCATCGACCGGAAAGGAAACCGTTGGCAGGCGGACCCCTGCCGCGTCCTTGTGTTGACAAGCCTGACTGAAGCTTGATCATGCCCGGACGTCAGCTGTGTCTGGAGGGGTGTTATGGCAATGCGCGCGGCTCGTGGTCTTTCGATTCTGATTCTCCTGTTTTTTGCCTGGGCCAATGTCCTGGCCTGGAGCAGCGTCGCGCAAGCGGCCGAGGCCCGGCGTATCGCGACAACGGACAATTCCGATTATTTCGGTTTTGATCTCAGGTCCGACCAGAATGTGACAATCGACCAGTGCAAGACGACATGCCTGGGAGACCCGGCCTGCCGTGCCTTCACCTACAATAAAAAAGCCAAATGGTGCTTCCTCAAATCCGACTACAACCAGTTGAAAACCTTCAATGGCGCGGTCGCCGGCAAGGTCGTCAACATCGATGGCGATCCTGATATCGGCGCGCCGCCGGAACTCGCCTTCTTCCCCAACTGGATGGCCGACCAGGCCCAGCAATACCGCAACAAGCTGCTCGGCCCGGCCTATGACAAGCCGACAGAAGGCATGGCTGCCTTGCTGAGTGCCGCCGAACAGGCCGTGCTGACCGGCGACCACCGCTCCGCCATGCTGAAATACGAGGCCGCTGTCTCGGTACTGCCCGATGATGGCCAGCTCTGGCTCAACCTGGCGCGTGAAACGCTGGCCGTGCAGCCCGCCGCCAGCACATCCGAAGCTTCCACTTTGCCGACGAACGGCACTTCGGCCGCATTCAACGCCTATAAACTACTGCGCACCACCAAGACGCGCGCCGAAGTGCTGGCGCTGCTCGGCAACGGCCTCGACAAGCGCGATCTCTACCGGCCGGCGCTACAGGCCTATGAGGCGAGCCTTGCCCTGAACCCGTCGCCGGCGGTCCAGGCCGACTATGCCGATCTGAAGGCGCGCAAGGGTTTCCGCGTTATCGACCACACCATCGACGCCGACACCAGCGCGCCGCGCATCTGCGCGCAATTCTCCGAGGATCTGGTCAAGACCGGCGTCGATTACGCGCAATTCGTCACCGTCGACAATGCACCGCCCAAGGGCGTCGAGGCCAAGGACAAGCAGATCTGCGTCGAAGGGCTGGAGCATGGCCAGCACTACGACGTCACCTTCCGCGCCGGCCTGCCGGCGGCAATCGGCGAAGTGACCGCGGCACCCGTGGTGCTGTCGATCTATGTCCAGGACCGCGCACCGTCCGCCCGCTTCACCGGTGATAGCTTCGTGCTGCCGGCCGGCGCGCGCCGCGGTATTCCGATCGTTACCGTCAACATGAACGCCGCCGAGATGAAGCTCTATCGCATCGGCGATCGTTCGCTGGCACAGCTTCTGTCGGGCTACCAGTTCCTGCACCAGCTGGACGGCTATGACATCTCCAACATTTCCGAGCAGATGGGCGCGCCGGTCTGGCAAGGCCAGCTCGACATCGCCAATGACCTCAACAAGGAGGTCACCACCTCCTTCCCGGTCGACGAGGCGGTGCCGCAGCGCAAGCCCGGCGTCTACGTGCTGACCGCCCAGGCCGTCAACAACAAGAGCGACGACTACAACTCGATGGCCACGCAATGGTTCGTCGTCTCCGACATCGGCCTGTCGACCTATACCGGTCAGGACGGGCTCAATGTCTTTGCCCGTTCGCTTGGCAGCGCCAAGCCGATCGCCGGCGCCGAACTGACGCTGGTCGCCAGGAACAATGAGGTTCTGGGCACGGCGACGTCGGATGCCGACGGCCATGCCGTCTTCAACCCCGGCCTGACGCGCGGCGACGGCGGCATGGTGCCGGCCGTGCTGATGGCCAAGCAGGGCGACAATGACTTCGTCTTCCTCGACATGGGCCGGGCCGGCTTCGACCTGTCCGACCGCGGCGTCACCGGGCGCGCGGCGCCAGGTGCGCTCGACGTCTATGCCTGGACCGAACGCGGTATCTACCGCGCCGGCGAGGATGTTCATGTCGCCGCACTTGCTCGCGACGGTGCCGCCAAGGCGGTCGAAAACCTGCCGTTGACCTTCATCTTCTCGCGCCCCGACGGCGTCGAGGACCGCCGTATCGTCAGCGACGGCGCATCGGCCGGCGGCCATGCCGTCGACCTGCCGCTCGCCCCCAACGCCATGCGCGGCACCTGGTCGGTGTCGATCTACACCGATCCCAAGCAGCCCGCGGTGGCCAGCCAGATGTTCCTGGTCGAGGATTTCGTGCCGGATCGCATCGAATTCGACATGAAGGCCGACAAGCAGGAAATCGCCCAGGGCGAAACCGCCAACATCGACATTGACGGCCGCTTCCTCTATGGCGCGCCGGCAGCAGGCTTGGCGCTGGAAGGCGAGCTGACGCTGTCAACGTCGCGCGACTGGGACCGCTTCCAGGGCTTTTCCTTCGGTCTCGCCGACGAGCAGTCGGCCGAACCCACGGTCACCCCCCTCGCCGATCTGCCGGTGGTCGGCGATGACGGCAAGGTGACCTTCCCGGTCTCTGTCGACCAACTGCCCTCGACCACCAAGCTGGTCGACGCCAAGGTGACGGTCAGGATGCGTGAAACCGGCGGCCGCGCCATCGAGCGCTCGCTCAACATCGGCATCCGCCCGCAGGGCCATATGATCGGCATTCGTCCGGATTTCGCCGACAATGAAGTGCCGCAGGGCGGCACGGCCAAGTTCAGCCTGATCGCCGTCGATCCCGACGGCAAGCGTGAGGCGCTGAAAGGCGCGCAATGGACGCTGGTCAAGGTCGAACGCAATTACCAGTGGTACCGCTCCAACAATTCGTGGAATTACGAGCCGGTGACCTTCACCAAGTCGATCGCCAACGGCCAGGTCGACCTCAACGCCGACGGCGACGCAACGGTCTCCGTGCCGGTCGATTGGGGTCAGTACAGGCTCGAGGTTGAAACCGCCGATCCCGAAGGACCGGCGACCAGCTACGAGTTCGACGCCGGCTGGTATGTCTCCTCGACCACCACCGAAACGCCTGACGGCCTCGAAATCGCCCTCGACAAGGACAATTATGCCGCCGGCGAAGTGGCCAAGCTGAAAATCTCGCCGCATTTTGCCGGCGAACTCTTGATCAACATCGGCTCCGACAAGCTGTTGAAGACCATCACGGCGTCAGTGCCGGCCGGCGGCAGCACCGTCGACATTCCGGTCGGCGACGACTGGGGCGCCGGCGCCTATGTCACTGCAACCCTGTTCCGGCCGGGCGATGCGCAGGAGACGCGCATGCCGGCCCGCGCCATCGGCGTGAAATGGCTGAAGGTCGATCCGGGTTCGAAGAAGCTCGCCATCACCTTGACGCCACCGGACAAGACCATGCCGCGCCAGCAGCTGTCGATCCCGGTTTCGGTCGCCGGCGTGCAGCCGGGCAGCAATGCCTATGTCATGGTTGCCGCCGTCGATGTCGGCATCCTCAACCTGACCAGCTACAAGGCGCCGGATCCGGAGAACTGGTTCTTCGGCCAGCGCATGCTGGGTATGGAAATCCGCGACATCTACGGTCGCCTGATCGACGGTTCTCTGGGCAACGCCGGCAAGCTCAGGACCGGCGGCGACGGCGCCAACATGCAGGCGCAAGGCAGCCCGCCGACCGAAAAGCTGGTCGCCTTCTTCTCCGGCGTCGTCGAGCTTGACGCCGACGGCAAGGCGCGGGTCGACTTCGACATCCCGCAGTTCAACGGCACCGTGCGCGTCATGGCCGTCGCCTGGACCAAGGACGCGGTCGGCCACGCCCAGTCCGACGTGATCGTGCGCGATCCCGTGGTCATCACCGCCGGCCTGCCGCGCTTCCTGGCGCCTGGTGACGCCGCCGTTATGCGCCTCGACGTCGCCGACACCGATGGTCCGGCCGGCGACTATGCGTTCTCGATCGAAACGACGGGCGACCTGTCGACGGGCGACAAGCCCCTGCCCCAGAAGCTGACGCTCGCCCAGGGCAAGCGCCAGACGCTGACCGTGCCGCTGATCGCTCAGACGGCCGGCAATGCCTCGCTCACCATCAAGCTTGCCCATGCCGACGGCACCAAGGTCGAGCAGACGCTCTATGTGCCGGTGCGCCCGGCGCAATTACCGGTCACCACCCGCCTGGTGGTCGACCTCAAGGGCGATGGCGGCGCGCTTCGCGTCGACAAGGAGCTGCTCGCGGCAAGCCTGCTCGACGGCGCCTCTGTCAGCGTCGGCGTTTCGCAGGCTGCCGCATTCGACGTGCCTTCGCTGCTGATGACGCTCGACCGCTACCCCTATGGGTGCGCCGAGCAGACCACCAGCCGCGCCATGCCGCTTCTCTACGTCAATGAATTGGCGTCCGGCATCGGCATGGCCAGCGATCCCGATATCCATGGCCGCATCCAGGACGCCATCTACAAGGTTCTGAGCTACCAGGCCTCGGGCGGCAGCTTCGGCCTGTGGGGCCCGGGCTCCGGCGATCTGTGGCTCGATGCCTATGTCACCGACTTCCTGACCAGGGCACGCGAGCAGAAATACGACGTGCCGAGCCTGGCCATGAACCAGGCGCTCAGCAACCTGCAGAACTCACTCGGCTACGACCAGAGCGTCCAGGACCGGGGCAGCGAGATCGCCTACGCCCTCTACGTTCTGGCCCGCAACAAGAAGGCCTCGATCGGCGACCTGCGCTACTATGCGGACACGCAACTCGAAGCTTTTTCCAGCCCGATGGCCGTTGCCCAGCTGGCGGCAAGCCTGGCGCTCTACGGCGATACACCGCGTGCGGAATCGACGTTCAAGACTGCCCTGCAGTTGGCCAAATCGACCACCGACTACGACTACTACCGCTCCGACTACGGTTCGCGGCTGCGTGATGGCGCGGCGATGCTGGCGTTGGCGGCGGAATCCAAGCCGGTACCGACAATCGTGCCGGAGCTGATCAAGCTGGTGACCAGGGAACGCGCCGAAGCCCGCTGGACCAGCACCCAGGACGAATCCTGGATGCTGCTGGCGGCCCGCGCGCTGAAAGAAGGCAATGATACGATCACGCTGACCGTCAATGGCGCGGCGCATTCCGGCGGCTACTCCAACCAGGTCGAAGGCTCTGACCTTGTCGACAGCCCGCTGACCATCGCCAACACCGGCAAGACCCCGCTGCAGGCCGTCGTCACCACGGTGGCGTCGCCGGTCCAGCCGCTGCCGGCCGGCGGCGACGGCTTCACAATCAGCCGCACTTACTACAAGCTCGACGGCACCGAAGCCAATGTCACCGAGGCGACGCAGAACGAACGCTATGTCGTCGTGCTCAAGGTCAACGAGCAGAACACATGGCCGTCGCGCCTGCTGGTCACCGACCTGTTGCCGGCCGGCTTCGAGATCGACAATCCCGGCCTGGTCTCCAGCGCCCAGTTGACGAACTTCTCGTGGCTGGCGCAGACCGATGCGGCCCATCTCGAATTCCGCGACGACCGTTTCGTCGCGGCATTCAACCCGGCCGACGGCGACCACGACCACAATCTGACCCTCGCCTATGTCGTGCGCGCCGTGACGCCGGGTACCTATGCGCACCCCGCGGCAACGGTGGAAGACATGTATCGGCCGCAATACTCGGCCCGCACCGCCACCGGCATGATGGAGATCAAGGCGCCGTAAGGCGCTGATGGCGATGGACGCGATGAGCAAAGTGCCCCCTCACCCGCCCTCCGCTTCGCTTGGTCGACCTCTCCCCGAGGGGAGAGGAGACGGCCAGCGCTGGCGCCAGTCTCTTCTCCCCACCGGAGAGAAGGCGGCCGCGAAGCGGCCGGATGAGGGGGCATCTTTACTGCCATGAAGATGCTTCGCAAATTCGCTGTTGGAGCGGCAGGGTGCGCCGGCATCCTCGCCCTTTCCGCCGCGTCCCTCTGGGAACTCGACCGCGCCTTCCCGCCCCCGCTTCCAGCCGAACTCACGGTCTCCACCGAAGTCCAGGACCGCGACGGCCAGTTGTTGCGCGCCTTCGCCACGCCGGACGGCTACTGGCGGCTCGAAACCCGGCTCGACCAGGTCGACAAGCAATTCGTCGACATGCTGGTCACCTATGAAGACAAACGTTTCTGGGACCATGAGGGCGTCGACGTGCTGGCGCTGGCGCGCGCCGCCGGCCAGTTCGCCACCAGCGGCCACATCGTTTCCGGCGGCTCGACGCTTTCGATGCAGCTTGCCCGGCTGATCGAGCCGCGCGAAAGCCGCAGCCTCGGCTCCAAGATCAAGCAGATGCTGCGCGCCATCCAGATCGAACGGCGGCTGTCGAAACGCGAAATCCTCGAACGCTACCTGACGCTGGCGCCCTATGGCGGCAATCTGGAAGGCGTGCGCGCCGCCTCGCTGGCCTATTTCGGCAAGGAGCCGAAACGGCTCACCGTTTCCGAATCCGCCCTGCTCGTCGCCCTGCCGCAGCTGCCGGAAAAGCGGCGGCCCGACCGCAATTTGAAGATCGCCCACGCCGCCCGCGACCGGGTGCTGACCCGCATGGTCTCCTCCGGACTGCTCGGCGAGCGCGAGGCCGCGCGTGCCGCCCTCGACGATGTCTCGGGCCTGCGCCGTACCCTGCCGGCCCTCGCTGCGCATGCAGCCTATGCGATGCTGCCCAAGGCCGTCCCCGGCCAGCCCTTGCAACTGACGATCCGCAAGAGCGTCCAGGAAGGGTTGGAACAGGTGGCGAGGGACGCCGCCACCAAGCTCGGCCCTCGCCTATCGGTCGCCATGATGCTGGCCGATTCCCGCACCGGCGACATTCTCGGCGAAGTCGGCTCGGCCAATTTCTTCGACGCCAGCCGCTCCGGCTGGATCGACATGACAAAGATCGTCCGCTCGCCCGGCTCGACGCTGAAGCCGTTCATCTACGGTCTTGCCTTCGAACAGGGCCTGGTGGCGCAGGAGACGCTGATCGATGACAGCCCTGTCGATTTCTCCGGCTACCGGCCGAAGAATTTCGACATGGGCTACCAGGGCGATGTCAGCATCCGGCAAGCCCTGCAACTGTCGCTCAACGTGCCGGCGATCCGCGTGCTCGACGCGGTCGGGCCAACGCGGCTGATGGCGCGCTTCCGCCAGGCCGGCGTCAGCCCCATACTGCCGGTCAACGAGGCGCCGGGCCTGGCCATCGGCCTTGGCGGCGTAGGCGTCACGCTGCGCGACCTCGTCCAGCTCTACACAGGGCTCGCCAATGGCGGCAAGACGCACACGCTGCATGACGGCACCGAGCCGGCCAATGCCGAGCGCACCAGCGCCACCATCCTCGACGGTCAGGCCAACTGGCAGATCATCGACATACTGTCGGGCGTCAAGCCGCCCGAGGGTGCCCTGCAGCGCGGCATTGCCTACAAGACCGGCACGTCCTACGGGTACCGCGACGCGTGGTCGGTCGGCTTCGACGGCCGCTATGTGCTCGGTGTCTGGGTCGGCCGTCCCGACGCCGGCGCGGTGCCCGGACTGTCCGGTTATGTCTCGGCCGCTCCCATCCTGTTCGACGGTTTTGTCCGCTCGGGCCTGGTCGCCGTCCCCTTGCCGGGCAAGCCGCCCGGACTGTTCAGCCCCAGGCGCGAGGACCTGCCGGTGACGCTCGCCCGCTTCGGCGCCGGAGCGGACGGCCTGGTGCAGGCGACAGTGACCGAACCCGCACCGACCATCATCTTCCCGCCCGACGGCGCCCGCGTCGATCTCGGCACCAATTCGGTCGACGCCTCGCCGCTGGTGCTGAAACTGCAAGGCGGCCGTGCGCCATTCCGCTGGCTGGCCAACGGCAAGCCGCTGGTGGGCATCGACCGTCGCCGCACCGCGACCTGGCAGCCCGACGGCGCCGGCTATTCGACGCTGACCGTCATCGACGCCGCGGGACGCGCGGCGAGCGTGAAGGTGTTTGTCGAATAGACGGCTGCAAGCGATTCGTGGAATTGGCTTTCCACAGGCTCAGCGGATAGCGGGATACTTCACCCATGCCTGTTCCGAGGCACCCCCCTCTGGCCGGCCGGCGATCTCCCCCGCAAGGAGGGCGATCGGATGTCCTTGCCGCTTTCGCCAGTTATCAATGGTGGAGCAGGACGCCAAAGCTGCCAATCTCCCCCCTTGCGGGGGAGATACCTGGCAAGGCAGAGGGGGGTGCCTCGCGCGATCCTTTCCTGTCGGCAGCCTCAGCACTGGCAGCAACAATCCTTGTCACGGCAATCACCCTCCCTGCTCTCGCTGACCCACTCCCCGCCGGCTTTGTCCGGCTCGCCGATGTCGACCCCTCGATCCGCCAGGACATCCGCTACGCCGGATCGGATAATTTTCTGCACCGCAAGGTGAACGGCTATGGCGCCCCGGTCTGCATCCTCACCGAGGATGCGGCGAAGGCACTCTCCGCTGTCCAGAAAGCGATCGCGGCCAAACGCCTGACCCTGGTGGTGTTCGATTGCTACCGCCCTGCCCGCGCCGTCGCCGACATGGGCGAATGGACAAAACAGGGCGGGCCGCCCGATCCGCAATGGTATCCGGAGGTCAGGCGCAGCGACCTGATCGCCAAGGGCTATGTCGGAGAGTTGTCGACTCATTCACGTGGCTCGACCGTCGACGTCGCCGTCGCCCGGATGGACCGCAGGTCCAGCCCGAACCCGGCCTGCGGCACCGGGGATGCCGACACGCTCGATTTCGGTACCGGTTTCGACTGCTTTGATTCAATGAGCGAAACCGCATATCGCGGCCCTGCCAGTGAAGCGGCGGCAAATCGCAAGATGCTTGTCGAAGCCATGCGCGCGGGCGGCTTCAAGAACTATGCAAGGGAATGGTGGCACTTCACGCTGAAAAGCGAACCGTTCGCCAAACAGCGTTTCGACTTTCCCATCACCGCCGATTGAGGCACCGGATCAAATTCCACACCTTGCCTCGGCACTACCCATTGCTAGATAGGCTGAGTGGCAGGGCCATGGATTCTTCCTTTGGCCGCAAGAGGAAAATATTTCTCCAAAGGACGAAATGGCGCCGAACATTTTCTCAAGAGGGGCAAAAAAGGCAACATTGAATGCATCTAATTTCTACCAATTCGGTAGATTTGGCGCGGGTTCAACGGAGGCAGAAATGACCAAACCTCATTTCAGGAAACTGCTCGGCGCACTGGTCGCCACATCTGTCCAGTTCGGCACGCTCGGTTTCGCGTTTGCCGATACCACCATTCTCAACGTCTCCTACGATCCGACACGCGAGCTCTACAAGGCCTATGACGAAGCTTTCGTCGCCCATTGGAAGGCCGAGACCGGAGAGACGGTCACCGTCCAGCAGTCGCATGGCGGATCGGGCGCCCAGGCCCGCGCCGTGATCGACGGCCTCGACGCCGATGTGGTGACGCTGGCACTCGAAGGCGACATCAATGCCATCGTCTCGAAGTCGAAGAAGATCAATCCGGACTGGCGCACCAAATTCGAAAACAATTCGGCGCCCTACACCTCGACCATCATCTTCCTCGTGCGCAAGGGCAATCCCAAGGGCATTCACGACTGGAGCGACCTCGTCAAGGACGGTGTCCAGGTGATCACGCCCAATCCCAAGACGTCCGGCGGCGCGCGCTGGAACTATCTCGCCGCATGGGCCTACGCCAACGCCAATGACGGCGGCGACGAGACCAAGACCAAGGAGTTCGTCGGCAAGCTCTACGCCAATGCCCCGGTGCTCGACACCGGCGCGCGCGGCTCGACCGTGACCTTCGCGCAAAAGGGTCTCGGCGATGTGCTTATCGCCTGGGAAAACGAGGCCTATCTGGCGCTCGACGAGTTCGGTGCCGACAATTTCGACATCGTCTACCCGCCGACCTCCATCCTGGCAGAACCGCCGGTGGCAGTGGTCGACGCCAATGTCGATGCCAAGGGCACGCGCAAGATCGCCGAAGCCTATCTGAGCTGGCTCTACTCCAAGGAAGCGCAGACGATCATCGCCAAGAACCATTATCGTCCTGCCAAGCCCGATCTGGTGCCGGCCGAGGACCTCGCCAAGCTGCCGCCGATCAAACTTGTAACCATCGACGATCCACAGTTTGGTGGCTGGAAAAAAGCACAGCCTTATCATTTCGGCGATGGTGGTATATTCGACCAGATCTACAAGCCCCAGTAAGCAGTCGATATTCAGGACGACATGACCACAGCACCCGCCCAGGCGGGGTGGCGATTCAGGCAGCCGAGCGTCATTCCGGGTTTCGGATTGACGCTCGGCTTCTCGCTTGCCTACCTCACCCTCATCATTCTCATCCCGCTATCCGGGCTGCTCTGGCGCTCGGCCGCCCTTGGCTGGCCTGAATTCTGGGCGATCGCCACCGATCGCCGCACCATCAATGCGCTGAGAATCAGCTTCGGCACTGCCTTCGTCGCGGCTGCTGTCAACGTCGTCTTCGGCACGCTGGTCGCATGGGTGCTGGTGCGTTACCGCTTCCCCGGCCGCCGCATCGTCGATGCCATGGTCGATCTGCCCTTCGCCTTGCCGACGGCTGTGGCCGGCATCGCGCTGACCACGCTCTACGCGCCGAACGGCTGGATCGGCAAATTGCTGATGCCGCTCGGCATCAAGGTCGCCTATACCCCGCTGGGTATCGTCATCGCGCTGATCTTCATCGGCCTGCCCTTCGTCGTGCGCACCGTGCAGCCGATCATGGAGGAGATCGACAAGGAAGTGGAGGAAGCCGCGGCCACCCTTGGCGCCAATCGTTTCCAGATCATCACCCGCATCCTGTTTCCGGGCCTGGCGCCGGCCATCGTCACCGGCTTCGCGCTCGCCTTCGCGCGCGGCGTCGGCGAATACGGCTCGGTCATCTTCATCGCCGGCAACTTGCCCTACAAATCAGAGATCGCGCCGCTGCTGATCGTCATCCGGCTGGAGGAATACAATTACCCGGCGGCAACCGCGATTGCGGCGATCATGCTCGCTCTGTCATTCATCATGCTTTTGGTCGTCAATCTCGCACAGTCGTGGAGCCGCAAGCGCTATGGCTGATCCGGAGATCAAATCTTACGAACCGCACCATGAAAGCCAGTCGGCGGCGGTCACGGAAAGCCGCCCGGCGCGTCTGGCCCTGATGGCCGTCGCCTTTGCCTTCCTCGGCATTTTCCTGCTCTTGCCGCTGATCATCGTCTTCAACGAAGCCTTCGCCAAGGGCATCGGTGCCTACACCGAAGCGCTCGGCAATCCCGACACACGCTCGGCGATCCGGCTGACGCTGCTGGTCGCCGCGATCTCGGTACCGCTCAACATTGTGTTCGGCATCTCCGCCGCCTGGGCGATCGCCAAGTTCGAGTTCAAGGGCAAGGCCTTCCTGACCACGCTGATCGACCTTCCCTTCTCGGTCTCCCCGGTCATATCGGGCCTCGTCTATGTGCTTCTGTTCGGCGCCCAGGGGCTGCTCGGCACCTGGCTGAAAGCGCATGGCATCGTCATCCTGTTTGCCGTGCCGGGCATCGTGCTGGCCACAATCTTCGTCACCTTCCCCTTCGTCGCCCGCGAGTTGATCCCGCTGATGCAGGAGCAAGGCAATGGCGACGAGGAGGCAGCACTTTCGCTTGGCGCCAATGGCTGGCAGACCTTCTGGTACGTGACCTTGCCCAACGTCAAATGGGGGCTGCTCTACGGCGTGCTCCTGTGCAATGCGCGTGCCATGGGCGAGTTCGGCGCGGTCTCGGTGGTGTCGGGCCATATACGCGGCCTGACCAACACCATGCCGCTGCATGTCGAAATCCTCTATAACGAGTACAACGCCGTCGGCGCCTTCGCCGTCGCTTCATTGCTTGCGGGCCTGGCGCTCGTCACGCTGGTCTTGAAAACACTTCTCGAGATGCGCTACGGCGCCGAGATCGCCGCGACGCGCGGACACTGACAGAGGGATTTGCATGGAAGTTCGCGTTGCCAACGTGCGCAAGGAGTTTGACCGGTTTCCGGCCCTCCACGACGTGTCGCTCGATATCAAGTCGGGCGAACTGATCGCGTTGCTGGGGCCGTCCGGCTCCGGCAAGACGACGCTGCTCAGGCTGATCGCCGGACTGGAGCGGCCGACGCGCGGAAACATCTTCTTCGGCGACGAGGACGCCTCGCACAAGTCGATCCAGGATCGCAATGTCGGCTTTGTCTTCCAGCACTATGCGCTGTTCCGGCACATGACGGTGGCCGACAATATCGGCTTCGGCCTGAAGGTCCGGCACGGGCCGTCGCGCCCCCCGGCGCAGGAGATCCGCCGCCGCGCCTCCGAGCTTCTGGACCTTGTCCAGCTGTCGGGGCTGGAAAAGCGCTATCCGGCGCAGCTTTCCGGCGGCCAGCGGCAGCGCGTGGCGCTGGCGCGGGCCATGGCCATCGAACCCAAGGTGCTGCTGCTCGACGAACCGTTCGGCGCGCTTGACGCGCAGGTGCGCCGGGAATTGCGCCGCTGGCTGCGCGAAATCCATGACGCCACCGGCCACACCACCGTCTTCGTCACCCACGACCAGGAAGAGGCGCTGGAGCTTGCCGACCGCGTCGTGGTGATGAGCCAGGGTCGCATCGAGCAGGTCGGCACCGCCGACGACATCTACGACACGCCGAACTCGCCCTTCGTCTACGGCTTCATCGGTGAATCGAGCTCGCTTCCCGTCAAAGTCGAGAATGGCGAGATCTGGCTCGCCGACCGTCCGATCGGGCTTGCCGCGCCCAACGAGCCCTCGGGCGATGCGACGCTCTACTTCCGCCCGCACGATGTCGAATTGCTGGACGGCTGCAGCGGCTGCATCGCCGGCACGGTCGCCGCCAGCCGGCGCGTCGCCGGCACGCGCCGGGTCGAGCTTGAAATCGGTGGTGAGCGTCAGCGGGTCGAAATCGAGTTGCCGGTCGATCATCCCGCGGCGCAAAAAAGCCGGGTGGCGTTCCGCCCCGGCCGCTGGAAGCTTTTTCCGGCGGCTTGATTCTCGGCTCAAGCGCTACGCCAACCGGTTTTCGACCTTCAGATTCCTGATCCGGGTGAACTCTCCCGTGTTGGGTTGCGGTTGTTGCGAAACAGCTTCGCCTCCTTGGGCGGCGTTGTTGAATGACGGTTCTGGGGCATGGCGGCAGCTGTTTGTATCTGCCTTTTGTATATGCCATGCAGCACCGCAAACAAGGCGCAGAAAAACTCCGACGAAGGTAGCCATCTCCTGGAACAGAATTCCAACAGGTGCCAACTTAGGCGATATATTTTCCCACGACGAGGGCGCGAACCGACAGCGCATGCCTCGTCGCGCATGATACGTCACGGCTATGGTCCGACCATCAACGCATTGCATCGGAGCCTGTTTTCATGAAACGATTTTTCCTCGGGCTTGCCACCGTCGCCGGCCTGTTCCTTGCATCCTCCCAAGCCTGGTCGGCCGACAAACTGCTCAACGCATCCTATGATGTCGGCCGCGAACTGTTCGTGCAGGTCAACAAGGCTTTCATAGCCCAGCAACCGGGCGTCACCGTCGACCAGTCGCATGCCGGCACTTCGGCGCAGGCACGCGCCATCGCCGAGGGTCTTGGCGCCGACGTTGTTACCTTCAACCAGGTCATCGACATCGACTTCCTGGTCACGAAGGGCCTCGTCTCGGCCGACTGGCAGAAGGATTTCCCTGACAATGCCTCGCCCTTCTATTCTCTGCCTTCGTTCCTTGTCCGCGCGGGCAACCCCAAGCACATCAAGGACTGGAACGATCTCGTGCGCGACGACGTGCAGGTGATCTTCCCAAACCCGAAAACATCCGGCAATGCGCGCTACACCTATCTGGCGGCCACCGCCTACGCCAAGGAAGCCTTCAAGGGCGATGACGCCAAGGTGAAGGAGTTCATCACCAAGCTGTTCAACAACGTGCCGATCTTCGACACCGGCGGCCGCGCCGCGACCACCACCTTCGTGCAGCGCGAGATCGGTGATGTGCTGATCACCTTCGAGTCGGAGACGCGCGGCATCCGCAAGGAGTATGGCGACGACAAGTTCGAGCAGGTTACGCCTTCGGTCAGCCTGCTGGCCGAATTCCCGGTCGCCATCGTCGACAAGGTTGCCGACGATCACGGCACGCGCGATCTGGCCAAGACCTATCTCGACTTCCTCTACACGCCGGAGGGCCAGGACATCGCCGCCCGCAACGGCCTCAGAGCCCGCGACGCCGCTGTGGCGGCGAAATACAAGGCCGATTTCCCCGATGTCCGGCTGCTGACGGTGGAAGACGTTTTCGGCGGCTGGGACAAGGTGCAGAAAGAGCATTTCGCCGCCGGCGGCCTGCTCGACCAGACCTACGGCAGCCGCTGAGGCAGCGATACCTGCACAGCAGACGAAAAAGCCGGCGCGCTGCCGGCTTTTTTCGTTTTTGAACGCCGATAACCTGGTTATCAGCGGAATATCCGCGTTCTCAGTGCAAAACGTTACAAAGAATCAACGCGTTTATGCCTAACGTGCAATTTGGTGGCTGTTTCGCGAAACATCATCGCGCGGCGAAGACGTCATTATTTGCACACAAACAGTCGCCAGATGCGAGTGGTTGGGGCTTTTATGGGTTGATCTGGGCATGCTGACAAAAAAAGGCAAATACGGCCTCAAGGCCCTCGTGCATCTGTCTGGCCTGCCGGCCGGCCAATTGGCCTTCGTCAATGACATCGCTGTGGCCAACAATATCCCGAAGAAATTCCTCGATGCCATCCTGGGCGAATTGCGCAATGCCGGCTTCGTCCAGAGCCGCAAAGGCAAGGAAGGCGGCTACCGCCTTGCCCGGCCGGCCTCCGAAATCAAGATCGGCCATGTCGTGCGCGTGCTTGACGGGCCGCTGGCGCCGATCCCTTGCGCCAGCCGCACGCAGTATCAACGCTGCGAGGATTGCGACGAGGCGACCTGCCAGGTCCGCCACATGATGCTGGAGGTGCGGCAGGCAATCGCCGAAGTGCTGGATAATCGCAGCCTCGCCGCCATGCGCGATGCCGACAATGACGATTTTCCGGTCGAGCTGACGTCGCAGATCTAAACCACCGACTTCAAGCTGATCGCGTTCAGATAGAGATTCCTGCATTGAAGGAGAGGTTCTCCAAATCTCGGGTTGCGAAGCTCGAAATCACGGAGAACCTCATGCAGTTTTGGCCTATCCGTTCACATTAGACGCAGCCTCGAATACAGCGCGTGCGGACGTCGTACCCGCTACGTGCTCAGTACCCGCCACACCGAGGTCCATCCATCCCGCATTCACGGCCTCGAACATTTCTTCGGCAGGCCCGGAGTGACCCTTCGGGATGCCGAATTGCTCGAATGCTTCCGCCCACCCCGCACGCGGAATTGCAAAGGCCTTCACGGCGAGATTCAGGACTTCACCCAACTGCTCGGCGACTTCATCCGCGGTGACCATCGAACCGATCTCGACGATGCGTTGCCCTGACCACGTCGACCCGGTCAAAAGGGTTGCGACCTGTGCGCCGATGTCGTTCGTCGCAACCATGGTCGATTTCCGGTTTGTCGGATTATAGTAGACCGGTAGCATTCCGCCCTGCGCGACCTGCAAGCCGTAGAGGAAATTTTCGAAGAATCCCCCCGCGCGCACAAATGCGGTTGGCGATGTCAGGCCGCGAAACCCTTGCTCCAGAAGCGACAAGGCCGCGATCACCCCGTGCCCGCTTGTTCTGTTCGCACCCATCGACGAAAGCGCAACCACTCGCGGCGGCGCTGCCTTGGTCAGAGCCTCGACATAGCTAGCAATCACGCTCCTCGCTTCTTTGTAATCGGGCGACGGCGCCCAGACAGGGGGCAACATGACGAACGCGCCTTCGACGCCTTTGAGGGCTCGCTCGATGGCTGCCGAATCATTCCAGTCGCCGTCTACCAGTTCCACGCCCTGGTTCGCCCAATTGGCCGCCTTGTCGCGATTGCGGACGAGCGCGCGTACCTCCTTGCCGTGCGCCAGCAGATGCTCTGCCGTTGCGCCGCCAACTTTTCCCGTGATCCCCATTACTAGGAACATGTGTTTTCTCCTGATGTCGGGGGACAGAGCTGCCCCTGTTGGTTCAATGGATGAGCGGCAGAATGGCCCGGATACGGGGATCGCGGAGATAGAGGCCGCCCCAGGTCATCGCGCCCAGAAGCAGGGAGATGATTTCCGGCGGCGACCCCAACTCACCGATGCGCAGATGGGCGCAGATGGCACCTCCCAAAAAGCCCGTCACCAGGATCGCGCCGAGGACGGCGGTGACCGGGATGGCGTAGAGGATGGCGCAGGCGAGGACGATCGGACCCACGACACGGGTCAGGTCCATCGCAAACCCGGTTTCCTGCAACATGCTGGCGATCTGTGCCGGCGCGAAAAGCTGAACAGTGCCATCTGCCGTCAGGGCGATGACGACAAACGCGCTCATGATCCGGCCGGCCCACAGGGCGCGATGCAAGGTCATAATTTCCGGTGTCTGATGCAGGTTCACAGTTTCGGACACTTGTCATTCTCCGATGGGGAGATCCCATATTCGAAGCTTACTGTGCCTCTCAAATGTGATAAATGCCGAGAAAATGAACCAACTGTTCTCTTTTTGGGGAACAATCCGAGGCACGAAAATGCAGAATCTCGAACCCATCCTCATTTTCACAACGGTCGCGGAAATGGGGAGCTTCACCCGCGCGGCCGATTGCCTGGGCATCCAAAAGGGGAGAGCCTCAACGGCGGTCCGCAAGCTGGAAGAAGATGTGGGTGTCAGGCTTCTGCACCGGACGACGCGCAGCGTGCGGTTGACGGAGGACGGACGCGCATTTCATGCCCGCGCCCGCGATCTGCTTGCTGAAGTCGATGATCTGCACTCGATGTTCGCAGGCGACCGCGTGGCACTTCGCGGCCGTTTGCGGGTCGACCTTCCGACCGAAGTGGCGCGCACAACGATCGTACCGGCTTTGCCGGATTTCATGGCGGCTCACCCCGAGTTGGAGCTGGAGGTGTCGAGTACGGATCGGCAAGTCGATCTGGTTCAAGAGGGGTTCGATTGTGTATTGCGGCTTGGACCCATTCGCGACGAGACCCTGATTGCCCGCCCGTTGGGCCTGTTGCGCATGGCCAACGCAGCCAGTCCCGCCTATCTGGCGCGCCATGGCGTGCCTCGATCGCTGGAAGATCTCCAGCGTCAGGAACATAGGGCAATTCATTTTTCGACGCTGCTGGGCGCGCGACCCTATGGATGGGAATATCCGGACGGCGACAGCTACGCGACGCTTCAGTTGCCAGGTGCGCTACACGTCAACAGCGCACAGACCTACGAAGCAGCGGCCCTCGCCGGCCTTGGCCTGATCCAGGCGCCACTCTTGGGCATTGGCCGATACTTGGAGAGTGGAGCGCTTGTCGAGATCCTACCCGATTTTCGTCGCCGGCCGCTCGCCGTGTCCCTCGTCGTCGCACATCGGAGCAATCTATCGCGCCGGGTCCGCGCGTTCATGAAATGGATCGAAGATGTGCTGACGCCATATATGGAATAGCGATACGACTATCTTCGTCCGGCCCTCGAAATCAACACTTCGTAAGCGGCGCGTTTGTCTTAAGTCTAGGGCAAGCGAAATTTGCAGAAGTCTCGAGCACGGACACCACCTTGCACGGCCCAAGCCGACGCAGTAAAGCGGGGTTCGAAGAACGGGCTGGACCGATGAGGCTGTGGTGGTTCGCGAAATCCCGCAAGGCCGCCCGCAAGCTGCCATCGGCAGCCAGTTTCCGCACTGAAATCATCGCCGACGTCTTCGTCCCGGAACGGGCGGAGGACGTGCGCTTCTTCAGCCGCAAGCTGGTTCGCCCTGGCCGGCTTCGCCGCTTTTCCAACAAGGATCTTGGCGAAGGCCTGCTGTCTATCTTCTATCTCGTGGTGGCGGCGGCACTGCCGGTGCGGTGGTGGGCGCCGATCTGCGGCCGCATATCGAGGTTTCGCCTCAAGCGCCATATGCGCAAGGAATTCCCGGCCTACGCTGCCGCCACGCTCGCGGTGCTGGGCGATGGTATCGATGCACGCAAGCTGTTCGAGGGATTGCTGGCAGCGCGCCACCGCCGCCGCTTGCAGCTCGCCGCTCATCTGGTGGCCGGCCGCTGGTCGCCGACGATCCGGCTGGAGGGGCTGGCGGGGCTGCGGTCGGCCTTGCAGCGCGGCCACGGCGCCATCCTCTGGTGCGATCAGTTCACCGCCCAGACCATCATCGGCAAGCGCGCGCTGTACGAGGCCGGTATCGAAGCGCATCAGGTGAGCGTCAACACCCACGGTATTTCCGAATCGGCGTTCGGCTTGCGTTTCCTCAATCCGCCGCTGATCGATGTCGAAAACCGGTTCCTGAAAAGCCGGGTCGTCTTTGGCCGCGACGACACCTATCAGGTCACCATCCGCATCCAGAAGATCCTGAAGCAGAATGGCGTGGTGACGATGACCAACACCGTCCACGCCGGCACGACCTTCACCGAGGCAGCCATGGGCGAAAGCGGCTGGACGCATCTCGCCTCGGCGCCGGCGAATTTTGCCGCCAGGGGCAGGACAGCCCTGTTTGCCATGTCGACCTTCGAAGTGGTTCCCTTCATCGAATACCGGGCCGTGCTCAGCCCCGAGCTGACGCCGGAGGCATCTGTCAGCCCGGCAACGGACATGGCCAGGGATGGCGCCAAGAACATGACTGTGCAGGCGCACTACATCCTGCTCAAGCGCGACCGCCTGCTGGAAGCGCTGAAGCTCTACCCCGAGCAGATGCTGACGTGGTCCCGCCGGCAGCGGCTGACCGAGGTCTCGGACAGCATCGGCATCGGAATGGATGAAGGCTCATGACCGGCGTATCAGGCGGACCGCGGCAGCGACGAGCTCACCGACCGGGCGTGTGGCATTGAGTTTCGAGGCGCGCTCATCCGCAGCCGGCGGCTCGAGGATGGCGAACTGGCTGTCGACCAGGCTCGCCGGCATGAAGTGGCCCTTGCGGCTGCCGACGCGCTGCCTGGCCGTACCAGGGTCGATCTCCAGATAGAGGAAGACGATTTCCGGGCAGAAGCCGCTCAGCCGGTCGCGGTAGCTGCGCTTCAGCGCCGAGCAGGCGGCGACCACGCCTTTGCCCTGCCCCACCGACGCGGCGATGCGCTCGCCGATCGCGTTGAGCCAGCCTTCGCGCAGCTGATCGGTAAGCGGCTCGCCGCTTGCCATGCGTGCGACGTTTTCCGGCGGATGCAGCCTGTCGCCCTCGATAAAGGTAACGCCCAGAGCGGCGGCAAGCCCAATGCCCACCGCCGACTTGCCGCAGCCGGCGACGCCCATAACCACGATGGCCGGCACCGAGCCGGGGGCGCTCGTCGGCGCCTGTGCTGCCGCTTCGTCCACTGTCAGCGGCTTGCCGGCGCGCGGCCGTAGAGCAGCAGCATGGCGACGATGACGACACCGTAGATGATCTGCCGCCCCGCCTCCGGCATTTGCATGACCGACAAGATGGATTGCAGCAACGTGATGAGGATGACACCGGCGACAGTGCCGAGATAGGAGCCGCGCCCACCCAGGATCGAGGTGCCGCCAAGCACCACCGCGGCGATCGACGGCAGCAGATAAGCGTCGCCCATCGACTGCGCCGCCTTGGAGGCATAGCCGGCCAGAAGCACGCCGCCGAAAGCCGAGAGCCCACCGGAGACGGCGAAGGCGATCATCACCACGCGCCTTGTGTCGATGCCGGAGAGATAGGCCGCGCGCTCGCGGTTGCCGATGCCGTAGACGGTGCGGCCGAAACCGGTCCGCGTCAGCACGAACACCATCGCGGCCCCGATCAGCGCCCAGATGATGACGGCGTTGGGCACGCCCGGAATGGCGAAACCGGTCGCCAGGTAGCGCATCGCGCCCGTCGCCGAATCCTGCGGCGAGAAGCCGCCGGTGTAGACCACCATCAGCCCCTGCGCGACAGCGTTGGTGGCCAATGTGATGATCATCGAGGGGATGCGCAGATAGGCGACGCCGATGCCGTTGACGACGCCGATCAGCATGCCGCAGATGATGCCGAACGGGATGGCCAACGCCACGCCGACCGGGCCGTACGCCGCCGCGGCGCAGGCCATCATGGCGCCCGCCGCCACCGCCCACGGCACCGACAGGTCGATCTGGCCGAGCAGGATGACCAGCATCATGCCTGTCGCGATGACGCCGAGGAATGAAGCCACCTTGAGCTGCTGTAGGAGATATTCAGGCGACAGGAAGCTTCTGGAGTAGAGGCTGCCGAAGAACAGCAAAAGCACGATGCAGGCAAAGGCCGTCAGCACCGCCGGATCGGCGCGGCGGATGAATCTGGGCATGCGGCCGGCAATGCCGCCAAGCGTCGTTTCGCTCACAGGAACCACTCCAGCCGGTTGCGGACCCGAAACAGGGCGAAGGCGCCGAGGCTGACGGCGACCAGCAGGATAACGCCCTGGAACAGCGGCTGCCAGAGCGGATCGAAATCGAAGACGAACAACAAGTCGCCGATCGTGCGGAAAGCCAGTGCGCCGAAGATGGCGCCGATGGCGCTGCCCTTGCCGCCGAACAGCGAAACCCCGCCGAGCACCACGGCGGCGATCGAAAACAGCGTGTAGGAGTTGCCGCTGGCATAGGCCGCCTCACCCGTATAGGTGAAGAAGGTCAGGAACAGTCCGCCGATCGCCGCCAGCAGGCCGGCCAGCGTGTAGGCGGCGAACTTGCCGCGCCGGATCGGCACACCCGACATGTAGGCCGCCGTCTCCGATGAGCCTGCCGCGTAGGCGGCGCGGCCAAGCACCGAGCGGCTGAACGGCACCCAGATCACCAGCACGATGGCCAGCAGCACGACGAGACTTGCCGGCACCACGCCGAACACACGGCCGGTCAGCGCATCGGCCAGGTCCTCATTGACCGAGCCGCCCGGAAATGGCCGCAGCAACAGGCCGATGCCGTAATAGACGGCGCCTGTGGCAATGGTGGCGACAATCGGCTGCAGCCGGCCATAGATGACGATGGCGCCGTTGATGGCGCCGCACAGCAGCCCCACCGCCAGCACGGCGATGACGCCGAGCGTCGTCTGCGTCGGCGTTCCCACCACCAGCCACGAAGCCAGGCAGTTGGTGAGGAGAAAAATCATGCCGACGGACAGGTCGATGCCGGCGGTGATCACCACCAGCGTCTGCGCCATGGCGACGAAGGCGAGCAGCACGCCCTTGTTGGCCGCCGTCTGCACCACATTGGCGGTGAAGCCGGCCGGATGGTTCGAGGTGTAGATGACGAACATGACGATGAAGATGCCGAACGCCAGCAGCGTTCCGCGCTGCTCGGCCAGCCAGTAACGCCAATCCTTCATGCGCCCACTCCCAGGCCCACCGGGCTGTCCTCGCCATGGATGTTGAGCGCGCTTGATATCAGCGCCCGCTCGGTGATCTCGGCGCCGACCAGCTCGCGCTTGACCGCTCCGTCGTAGAGCACCAGCACACGGTCGCAGCAGCCGATCAGCTCGTCATAGTCGGTCGAGTAGAACAGGATCGCAGCACCCGCGTCGGCCAGTTTGCGCATCAGCTGGTACAGCTCCTGCTTGGTGCCGACGTCGATGCCGCGCGTCGGATCGTTGAGCAGAATGATGCGCGGCTGGCGCATCAGCCATTTGGCGATGACCACCTTCTGCTGGTTGCCGCCCGAAAGCGCGCCGACCGGAATGTCGAGGCCCGCCGTCTTGATCGCCAAAAGGCCGACCATGTCGTCGATCAGCCGCTGCTCGGCGGCACGGTCGATGATGCCGGCTTTCGACAGCCGGTCGAGCGCGGCGAAGGACAGGTTCTCGCGCACCGTCATCGGCAGCATCAGCCCTTCGGTCTTGCGGTCCTCGGGAATGAGCGCCATGCCGATGCCGTCGTCGCGCGCAACGGATGGACTGGTGATCGACACAGGCTTGCCGTCGATCAGGATCTGGCCGCTGAGGCCGCGCAGCACGCCGAAGAAGGCGAGCAGCAATTCGCGCTGGCCCTGGCCGTCGAGGCCGCCAAGGCCGACCACCTCACCTGCCCTGACGGTCAGCGAGATGTCGTGCAGCCGGTCGGCCCATGAGAGCTTGCGGGCCTCGAGCCTAGGGGCGGCGGCGGCAGGCACGGCCGTCGGCTTGGGCGGAAAGATATGGCTGTATTCGCGGCCGATCATCAGTTCGACCACCTCATTGTCACTCTTCGAGCCGGCTGGATAGCTGGCGACATTGCGGCCGTTGCGGAACACCGTGCACTGGTCCGCCAGTTCGGCGATCTCGTTCATGCGGTGCGAGATGTAAAGCAGCGCCAGCCCTTCCGCGCGCAGCCGCTTCAGCACCGCGAAGATCTTCGAGACATCCGCGGCAGTCAGCGCGGAGGTCGCCTCGTCGAGGATGAGGATGCGCGGCTTGCGTGCCAATGCCTTGGCGATCTCGACCATCTGCCGGCGCGACAATGGCAGGTCCTTGACCAGCGCCAGCGGGTGGATGTCGGCGGCGCCGGCACGAGCAAGTGCTTCTTCGGCGATGCGGCGTTGCGCCTTGCGGTCGATCATGCCGAAGCGTTTGGGCGGGTCGGAAATGACGATGTTGTCGGCAACGCTTAGCTCGGGGACCAGCGACAGTTCCTGGAAGATGCAGACGATGCCGGCCTTGTTGGCGGCACCCGGAGAAGCGAAGGTCGCCTCGCGCCCGTCCAGCGTCATGCGGCCCTCATCGGGCGCCACGACACCTGCCATGACCTTGATCAGCGTCGACTTGCCGGCGCCGTTTTCGCCGAGAATGGCGTGGATGCTGCCGGCTTCGACAACAAGCTCGGCCTTTTCCAGCGCGCGTACACCGCCATAGCGCTTGGATATGCCTTCCATACGAAAGAGCGGAGCCGCACCGTCCATCGGCCCTCCCAGGGCGATTGTGGAATTGAGACAAACGCCGCGGCTCAAGCCGCGGCGCCAGGTGACGGCCAGCGATGATTTACTGGTTTTCCTTGGTCTGACCCATGATTTCCTGGGCGCTGAAATTAATGCCGCAGGTCGGGAAGGAATTGCCGACGAAGAAATTGTCGGATTCCTTGGGGAAGTAATCCGTGCCTTCCTTCATGTTCGGGTCTTCGGCGATCGCCAGCGGCAGCTTCACCTCTTGTGGCACGACTTCGCCTTCGAGTGCGGCGATCGCGGTCTTGATGGCGACGGCGACCTGAGCCGGGCCCGAGCCCGCGGACGAGCACTTCAGCCCGTCGGCTGAATGCGCGGCGCAGAACTTGCGGAAGCCGTTCTCGGTCTCGCCGCCAAACGGCACGAACGGATGCTTGGCGTCGATCATCGCCTGCACGATGCCGGTGTCGCCGCCCTGCCCGGTAATGCCGTCGAACGGACCGTTGGTGGCGATCGCATCCGCGGTCACCTTCTGTGCCACGCCGTCATCCCATTTGCCGGCGACTTCGGTCACGTCCCACTTCTTGCCGGACGCATCGAAGACCTCGTGGATGCCGTTGTGACGATCGGTGTCGACGGAGGTGCCGGCGACGCCGCGCACTTCCAGGATCTTGCCGCCGTTCGGTATCTTGCCGACCAGCCACTTGGCCCACAATTCGCCAAGACCCTTCTGATCGACATTGACGTTGATGGCGTCCTTGGTGTCGAGAATGTTGTCGAAGGCGACCAGCACGATGCCCGCTTCCTTGGCACGCTTGATGACCGGACCGAAGGCCGTCGGGTTCTGGGCGTCGGTGACGATGGCGTCATAGCCGGAATCGATGAAATTGTTGATCGCCGAGATCTGTGCCGGCACGTCCTCGCCCGTCGAGACGACCTTGAATTCCTTGATCTTGGCTTTGACTTCAGGTTGCGCGGCGTAGGCCTTGGCCGTCTGCACCATCTGGATGCGCCAGGTGTTGGCGATATAGCCATTGGCGAAGGCGATGCGGAACGGCCCTTCCTTCTTGGGATATTTGAAGAATTTGGTCTCCGCGCTCCACGGCGCGAAACAGTCCGCCTGAGCGGCGGGACCCGACACGATTTCGGGTCCGGCGGCCATGGCGGCCGAATTGAGCATGACGAATGCAGTGGCGGCAACGACGCCACCAACGAGTGACTTGATCATCGATAATCCTCCCGATTGCAGTTCTGATTGTTCGTTTCGCAATGCGAATTTTTCGCGCGATGGACCGGCACCTCCCGCCTTGCCATGCGCTTCCTCGGCCGCCCGTGATGGCCGACCCGGTACCTCCCTTGTCGCCGCCAGCGGGGCGAAAACTATCATATTATCCATAATAAACAAGTATTAGTTGTCGCTTATGTATAATAAACAGGTGCGACCTGTCGTTCATGCACCTGCCTGTAGGAGATGGTAGCGCTACCAAATTGGCGTGTAAACCGGCATTCGCACAGTCGCTTCTGTGCGTTTCAACGCGCCGTGCTCTCGCGGCGCTTGAGCTCGAAACCGAGGTCTACGATCCGTTGCTCCGGTCTTTTGCCGGCGATCGCAGCAAGCGCCATGGCGACGGCACGCCGGCCGATCTCATAACGATGGGTGCGGATGCTGGTGACCGAAGGAAACGCCACCTGCATCATGTCGAGATCGTTGAAACCGACGATGCCGATCGTCTTCGGCACCGCGATCGAGGCGCGATGGCATTCGAACAAGACGCCGAGCGCGATGTCGTCATTGTTGCAGAAGACACCGTCGAGTGTCGGCACCTTGGCCAGCGCGTCGCGGAACATCTCGCGGCCGAGCGACACGCTGGACAGCACCGGCGTGGTGGTGACGAGGCGCGGGTCGAACAGGCCCGCGGCCTCCATCGCCGCGCGATAGCCGGCAAGGCGCCGCTGCGAACGCGGATCCATGCGCGCGCCGATGAAGCCGATGCGGCGATAGCCGGCCTCGATCAGATGCTCGGTCGCCGCCCTCCCGCCATCGAGATGCGAGAAGCCGACCATCATGTCGACCGGATCGGGACCGGTTTCCATCACCTGCACCACAGGGCAGCCGGCACTTTCCAGCAGCTTTCGCGAAGCCGACGTCTGATCGATGCCGGCGACGATCAGCGCCGCTGGCCGTTGCGAACCGAACACCTGCAGCAGCCGCTCTTCCTCAAGGCCGGAATAGTGGGTGTTGCCAAGCTGGATGCGGAACGGGCTGGCCGACAGGCTGTCATAGATGCCGCGCACCACCTCGGCAAAGACGTTGTTGGTAAGCGACGGCACCAGCACGCCGAACACCTCGGCGCGCGCCGAGGCCAGCGCCCGGGCATTCGGGTCCGGCACGTAGCCCAGTTCGTCGACAGCGGCCTGGATCTGGCGGCGCAACTCTTCGGAGACACGCTCCGGCTCACGCAGCGCGCGCGACACGGTGATGGCGCCGACACCGGCCTTGCTCGCGACATCCGCGATGGTCGGGCGGCCGCCGCCCCGGCGCGAGCGCGGCTTGGTCAAGGACGCACTCCTGGCGACGGGCTTGTACAGCCAAGCGCCTTTAGAACCATAGTCAGGGTCTTTGCCACCGTCGTCATGCCGAACCGGCCTGTTGCCGCACCCACCCGCCTTCCGGCGTCGCGCAGCCGTGGGTGGTTGTCAAGCCGCGCAGCTCCCGGACCATTGGCATGGAGAGCTCAGGCCATCACGGCTGTGCTGCGCCGCGCCTTCCAGAACAGCAGCCCGATCGCCACCAGGTTCAGCAAATTCCAGGCGATGCCGTTGAGGAATGCGGCGGCGTAGGAACCGGTCAAATCGTAGATCCAGCCCGACATCCAGCCGCCGATCGCCATGCCGAAGATAGTCGCCATCATGACGATGCCGATACGCTGGCCGGCCTCCCTGGCCGGCATGTAATCGCGCACGATGATCGCGTAGCAAGGCACGATGCCGCCCTGCGACAGGCCGAACACCAGCGACACCACATAGAGCGAGGCAAGCCCGTCGAACGGGATGTAGAACAGCAGCGACAGGCACTGCAGCACCGAGCCGATCATCAACGTCCACACCGCGCCGATACGGTCGGCAAGGAAGCCGGACGCCAGCCGGCTGACGACGCCGCCCGCCATCATGATCGACAGCATGTCGGCGCCGTGTGCGACGCCGTAGCCGAGGTCCATGCAATAGGCGACGATATGCACTTGCGGCATCGACATCGCCACGCAGCAGCCGAGTCCGGCGACGACCAGCAGCACCTGCAAGGCGGCCGGCGACAGCGAGATCGGCTGCACCGACCGGCTTCCGGGCGAACCCGCGACGGCCGCCGCCGGGGCACCGCGCCGCAGCATCAGCACCAGCGGCACCATTGTCACCAAGCAGAAGATACCGATTGCCGCATAGGTGAAGCGCCAGCCCTCCGCCTTCATCAGCGTCGGCATGATGGTCGGCCACAATGCTCCGGCGAGATAGTTGCCGGCGGCCGCCGCGGTCACGGCGACGCCGCGACGGCGGTTGAACCAGTGCGAGATATCGGCGATCAGCGGCCCGAAGATCACCGACGTGCCGATACCGATCAGCACTCCCTGGGCAAGCGTGAATTGCAAGATCGAGGTCGATAGCGCCGCGAGCAGCAGGCCGGCGGAAAGCGCAATCGAAGAGATCAGCGCCGGGATCCAGTAACCCATCCGGTCGATGGCGCGGCCGACCAGCACGTTGCCGGCGGCGAAACCGACCATGGTCGCCGTGTAAGGCATGGACGCCGCGGCGCGGTCGACGCCGAACTCGGCCTGCACGGCGGGCAGCACGACGACGACAGCCCACATGCCCACGGCGCCGATCGTCGCCAGCAGCATCGAGATGGCGAGCCGCATCCAGGCATAGGAGCTGTCGATGCCGGGGCCGGGCTGGAGGCTGTCGGTTCGGGTCAAGGCGTTTCCTGTCGGCGGTCTCGGAGATCGGCTGCCGTTTGCGCCACTATCGGCGCATTCTCAGGCCGCAGCAGCGCCACAGCGGGCAAATCCGTGGCTCCAGAGCCAGGGCGGAACCGATGCCGATGTGCGGAGTTTCCCGGCAACCACCCCGCAAAGGAGTCCTGCGATGACCGCCACCAGGAAAAAATGGTCGGCCGAGGTGACCGAGCACAGCAACGCAATGGATCTTGAGGATCACGTCTTCGAATCCGACGACGCCAGGAAGATCGCCGCCTCGCTGAAACGATCCGCCGAACACAGCCACAGGCGCAAGGCCGAGCCTTTTCAATCCGCCATGTCGATGCTGAATTTTTACATCAACCGCGCCGGCAAGAACTTGCCTGCCGCGCGCAAAAAAGTGCTTGAGGACGCCAAGGGCGAGCTGCGCAGCGCCTTCGGACGTGACAAGGATGATTAGCGGCCCGTCCAGCCCTACCGGGCGCGGATGACGCCGTCTGTGTTGGCGAGCAATTTGCGCACAGCATTGCGCGCCGCGTCGGGGCGCTGCAGGCGGATGTTCTTCTCGATCGCCTCGTGCAGCTTCTGCGCGTGGTTGAGATCGTCGATCTCCCGTGTCGTATAGGCAAAGAGATGATCGAAGGCGGATTCGATCAGTACGCCGAGCGGCACCAGCAGGTCGTTGCCCGAAGCCCGCAGGATGGCGAGATGGAAGCGCGTGTCGGCGCGGGTCCGCTCCTGCAGGCTCGTCGCCGCGCCCATCTCACGGCAGGCCAGGCTGATCTCGGCCATCTGCTCGTCGGTTCTTCGCATCGCGGCGAACGCGGTCGCTTCCGGCTCGATGATATGGCGGAATTCCTGCACCGTCTTGAGGAACACTTCGCGGTCCGGCGACGTCGCGTACCAGGCCAGCACATCGCGATCGAGCAGGTTCCAGCGTTCCTTCGGCTCGACCCAGCTGCCGATCTTGGGACGTGAGGCCAAAAGGCTCTTGGCCATCAGCATCTTGATCGCTTCGCGCACCGCCGAGCGGCTGACGCTGAAGGTCTCCGACCATTTCGCTTCATTGGGCAGGATGGTGCCGGGCGGATAATCGCCGCGCACGATCCTGAGGCCAATTTCACTGGCCAGCGAGGCGTGGACGCTGGAGCCGGGAATACGCGCGGCGTCCGCCCGGCGAACGCCGCCCGGACGGTCCCCGGAGGCCGCTTTCCCCAACGATTTTTCCTTGTTCGGCTTCGCGTCCCGCATGGGGTCCAGAAAGTCCGTATTAAGCAGGCTGTCAAGCGCGGCAAGCGGCTTGCATCGCAAAGCTGCCCGCTGTGCACAGATCAGCCCCGATCCGCCGCTTGATTGGCATGTCGATATTCAGGTCAGGCCGAGCCGAGAATGACGGATTTCGAGAACCGGAGCGCAGCGTACTTTTGGGTACGTGAGCACCGGCCTATGCCGACCGCAGCCTTGACTGTCACCGTCCCTCATAGGTGCTTCGGCCGGCGAAGGCCGGAAGCGCAGAAAGCCGTCATTCGCAGGCCGGCATCACCTGAGTGTCGACATGCCTAGGCCTGCTTGACGTATTTGCGCCAGCTATGCTCCGGGCGGAAGCCCAGCACGTCACGCGCCTTGCGGTTGGAGAGCAGCGTCTCGTATTCGCCGAGTTCGGCCTTGACCGGCACGCCGGGGTAGAACCGCTTCAAGAGTTCGGCTGTCGGCAGGTCGGACGAGGTGTCGTCATTGGCCGCGTTGAACACCTGATAGCCGAGCCCGTCCTTCTCTATGGCGCGCAGCGTGATCTGGCCAAGGTCGCGCGCGTCGACATAGCTCCAGGCGATGCGCTTGCGGAAACCCGGATCGGCGAACCATTTCGGAAACAGCGAATATTCGTGCGGCTCGATGACGTTGCCGATGCGCAGGGCATAAATGTCGGTGCCGTTGCGCTGCGCGAAGGCCCGCGCCGTCTTCTCGTTGACGACCTTGGACAAGGCATAGCTGTCCATCGGATCGACGTCATACTCCTCGTCGAGCGGGAAATATTTTGGATCGCGCGGCTCGTTGGCGAAGACCAGCCCATAGGTGGTCTCGCTGGAGGCGATGATTACCTTTCGAATACCGAGCTTAACCGCCGCCTCGATGACATTGTAGGTGCCGAGCGCATTGATGCGGAACACCTCGTTGTCGGTGGTGATCATGATGCGCGGGATGGCAGCGAAATGCACCACCGCATCGACCGGCTGCGGACGCAGCGAGGGGTCGAATTCATGCAGGCCCATATAGCTCGACAGTGCGTTGAACACCTGCCCGCTGTCGGTGATGTCGGCGATCAGCGTGCGCACCTTGGGGTTGTCGAGCGGCTTGGTGTCGATGTTGAGCACCTGGCAGCCTTGCTCGACCAGATACTGGACGACATGGCGTCCGGCCTTGCCGCTGCCGCCGGTGAACATGATCCGCTTCGTCATTTTGCTCTCCACATCCTCAGGAATTTATGTGTATTGTCAGACAATATCGCCATCCGCAACCACCCTCGCCTGCAAAACGGCAGCGCCTGACATCAATCATTGCAACAGGACTTGAAGACATGAACACGACTGCCGCGAGCGAAAAGATCGGCTTCATCGGGCTTGGCCTGATGGGCCACGGGATCGCCAAGAACATCGTCGACAAGGGCTACAGCCTGACCTTTCTCGGCCGCAAGAACCGCAAGCCGGCGGAAGACCTGCTTGGCCGCGGCGCCACCGAAGCATCGACCTCGCGCGATGTGGCGGCGGCATCGACAATCGTCTTCATCTGCGTCACCGGTTCGCGCGAGGTCGAAGCCATCATTCGCGGCCCGGGCGGCCTCAAGGAGGGTTTGAAGAAAGGTTCCGTCGTCGTCGACTGCTCGACCTCCGACCCCGTCTCGACCATTGCGCTTGCCGCTGAACTCAAGGCGCTCGGCATCGATTTTGTCGACGCACCACTCAGCCGCACGCCGAAGGAAGCCTGGGAAGGCACACTCGACGCCATGGTCGGCGCGCCGGACGCCCTCTTTGCCAGGGTGAAACCGGTAATCGAAACCTGGGCCGGCCGCATCGTCCATATCGGCGACACCGGCGATGGCCATCGCATGAAGCTGCTCAACAATTTCATCTCGCTCGGCTACGCCGCGATCTATTCCGAGGCACTGGCACTGGCTGAGAAGGTCGGCATCTCGCCGCCGCGCTTCGACAGCGTCATCCGCAATGGCCGCATGGATTGCGGCTTCTACCAGACCTTCATGCGCTGGACGCTGGAAGGTGACCGCGACGCGCACAAATTCACCATCGCCAACGCCTTCAAGGACCTGACCTATCTGGAATCGATGGCGGGTGCGGCCGGCATTGCCAACCCGCTCGGCAACGCCACCAAGAACGCCTTCGCCGGTGCCCACGCAACCGGCCCGGCCGAGCAATTCGTACCGATGCTGGCAACACATATCGGCAAGGTGAACGGCGTCGACCTGATGCCGATGAAGGATGGCAAGAAGCAGACCATTTAACCGATTGCCCAACGCAGGCGCCGATCACCGCCTCCAGCGCCCGATCCCTTCATCGGTATCCGCAAGCAGCTTGTGCACGGCGTTGCGCGCCGCGGCCGGGCGCTGCAGGCGGATGTTCTTTTCGATTGCCTCATGCAGCTTCTGCGCCTGGCGCTGATCGGCGACCTGCTGTGTCGTGAATGCGAAGAGATGGTCGAGCGCCGACTCGATCAGCACGCCGAGCGGCACCAGAAGGTCGTTGCCGGAGGCGCGCAGGATGGCCAGATGAAAGCGCGTATCGGCGCGGATACGCTCCTGCAGGCTCAAGGCTTCGCCCATCTCGCGGCAGGCCTGGCTGATTTCCGCCATTTGCTCGTCACTGCGCCGTATGGCTGCAAAGGCCGATGCTTCCGGCTCGATGATATGACGAAACTCCTGCACGGTTCGCAGGAACGCCTCGCGGTCGGGCGCCGTCGCGTACCAGGCCAGCACGTCGCGGTCGAGCAGGTTCCAGCGCTCCTTCGGCTCGACCCAGCTGCCGATCTTGGGGCGTGAGGCCAACAGGCTTTTCGCCATCAGCATCTTGATGGCTTCGCGCACCGCCGAACGGCTGACATTGAAGATCTCGGCCCATCTGGACTCGTTGGGCAGGATGGTGCCGGGCGGATAGTCGCCACGCACGATCCGCAGGCCGATCTCGCCGGCCAGCGAGACATGGACGCTCGCTCCCGCAAAATGCGCAGCACCGGCCTTGCGCATGACAGCCGGGCCGTGGCTGGCTTGTGCCTTGGCCCGGTCGGTTCGCTTGCTTGACTTCTCGTCCGGCATCCACGTTCCAATGCGTCGACCGTCTGTCGTCCGGACTGGTCCGAACCGCACGGGCGCCGATCTCGTTGCCGAAAAATCCAGATCACGGGCGCAGCAAAGCCGGAGCCGGTAGCCCCAACCATTGCGTCCGTTCGGGAATTATCGCTTCCGTCCAGGAATGACGGGGCGCCCGCAGCCGGGCGCCCCGAAATCGAGAACCTACTTCTGGATGCAGGTGTCGACCGTATCCTTGGTGCACTCGTCGAGGCCGGTGAACACCGGATCGGCGACCGCCTTGCCTTCGATCAGGTCGATCATCACCGACGGTGCCTTGTAGCCCATTTCGAACGGCCGCTGGCCGACCAGAGCCGTTACAAGGCCGTCACGAGCGATCGCAATCTCGTCGCCGATCGTGTCGGCAGCGCCGATGACGAAGTCGTTGCTGGCGATCCGGTCCTTGAGCGGTCCGAACAGATCGCGATAGGGCTGCGGCGCGCCGAACAGCGGCCAACCGCCCATGATCCCGAAGGCGTCCAGCTTGGGGTTGGCGGCGAGGATGTCGGTCATCGCCTGCACGCCCTTGGCGCCATCGTCATTGGTGAACACCGGGCAGCCGGCGACTTCGGTCCAGCCACCTTCACCGGCAAGTGCGGCGAGGCCCTCCTTGCCCGACAGTGCGTCACGCATGCCTTGCGCACGGCGCAGGATGTTGTCGGCTGCCGGGTTGCCTTCGATGGTGCAGATCGTGCCACCATTCGGCTTGCCCTTCTTGATGTACTCGCCGATCTTCTTGCCCATCAGGTAATTGTCGGTACCGAGATAGGTCTTGCGAAGGCCTGCGTCTTCCTTGCTGAGATCGGCATCGACCGTCATGATCGGGATCGACGGATTGGCACTCTTGATCGTCTGCGCGATCAGCGGCGCGTTGGACGGCGAGATCGCCATCGCCACCGTGTCGGCCTTGCTCAGCATGTCCTGGACGATCTGCGCCTCGCCGGCCTCGTCCGAAGTCGACGCCGGACCGGTGTAGAAGCATTCATATTCCGAGCTGGCGTTTTCCTTGTTCCATTTCTCGCAGCCCTGGTGGATGGCCTCGAAGAACGGATTGTCGAGACCTTTCACGACAATGACGAGCTGTTTTTTGGCCAAAGCCGGCCCGGCACCCAACGCCATGGCGGCGACGGCGGCGAGCAAAAGTGTTTTCCTCATGTCAGTCCTCCCTTGAAACAAACGGACACGGCGTGCCCGCCATACAGATCGACCGGATGCGTGATGACCGAGGGTCGTTTCGCGAGCGCTCGTGTCGCCAGGACAGATCGATAAGCATTTCCAGATTCGGCTTCAGATCAGCTCACACACAGGTGCCGCCGGATCCTGGACCGTCAAACCTCCGCCAATTCCGGCCGGCGAACCGCCAGCGGGGATCGGCATAATCTCCTCCGACGCTTAGCTAATATCGGCTTGGCGCCAACGTCAATGCTATTTGTCCTACAAAACGGATTTTTAAAATAGTCCTGGCCCAATTCGTCCGACAATTGATTGACGTGCGCCGGCTTTTGCGTAAAAGAACGCTAACGCCGTCTTCGGGAGGAGCCGGGGAGAGCGAGGCCAAAGCAGCGTCGGCATCCACGCCGGTAACAGCTGCAGGTCGCAAAGCACGGGGAGGCAAAGGCTGGTGGCGGTTCTCGAACTCACCAACATCTCAAGGCATTTCGGCGCTATCCAGGCCGTCAACGACGTTTCGCTGTCGATCGAGCCCGGACAGGTGGTCGGCCTGATGGGCGACAACGGCGCCGGCAAGTCGACGCTGGTCAAGATGATCGCCGGCAATTTCCGCCCGAGCCATGGCACCATGCACATGGACGGCAAGGAATTGATCCTGCACAAGCCGGCGGAAGCCCGCCAGCACGGCATCGAGATCGTCCACCAGGACCTTGCGCTCTGCAACAATCTGACTGCCGCCGCCAATGTCTATCTCGGCCGTGAGTTGCGGCGCGGCGTCGGGCCGTTCCGGATCCTCGACTATGCCTCGATGTACAAGCGTGCCGGCCAGCTCTTCGCCGAATTGAAGTCCGAGACCCGTCCGCGCGACCTCGTCAAGCAGATGTCGGGCGGCCAGCGCCAGGCGGTGGCGATTGCCCGCACCATGCTGTCGCAGGCCAAGATCGTGCTGATGGACGAACCGACGGCGGCGATCTCGGTGCGCCAGGTCGCCGAAGTGCTGAACCTTATCCGCCATTTGCGCGATCAGGGCATCGCCGTCGTTCTGATCAGCCACCGCATGCCTGACGTGTTCACCGTCGCCGACCGCGTCATCGTCATGCGGCGCGGGCGCAAGGTCGCCGACAAGACGATTGCGTCGAGCTCGCCCGAGGAAGTCACCGGGCTGATCACCGGCGCTATCGAACAGGTTTGATTTCAAGCGAATTCCACCACGCACAGCAGATGAAGGTCGACGATGGCACTGACAATTGACCAGCCGATCGAGCATAAGCAGCAATCCTTGGCCGCGAGACTGTTTGCCAGCCAGACTTTCTGGGTGGTGATCGCGGTCATCCTTGCCTGCGTGTTCCTGTCGTTTGCCACCGACGCTTTCGCCACCTCGAAGAACCTCTACAACATCACCCGCAACATCACCTTCGTCGCCATCATCGCGCTCGGCATGACCTTCGTCATCATCACCGGCGGCATCGACCTGTCGGTCGGCTCGGTGCTGTGCCTGTCGTCGATGGTGCTGGCCGTCACCATGCATGCCGGCTACTCGATCGAGGTCGGCATCCTGGCCTCGATTGCCACCGCGCTCGCCATTGGCGCCTTCAACGGCGTGCTGATCGCCTATCTCGGCTTTCCACCCTTCGTGGTGACGCTCGGCATGCTGTCGATCGCCCGAAGCCTCGCCATGGTCGCCTCCAACAACACGGTGGTCTTCCAGTTCGGGCCGGACCATGCCAAGCTTCTGTCATTGGGCGGCGGCGCCTGGGTGTTCGGCATCGCCAACCCGGTGCTTTACATGATCCTTCTGGCGCTGATCACCGGCTTCGTCCTGCGCTGGACCAAGTTCGGCCGCCATATCTTCGCCATCGGCGGCAATGAGCACGCGGCAACGCTGACCGGCGTTCCGGTGCGCCAGATCAAGGTTGCCGTCTACATGATCTCGGCGCTGTCGGCGGGCATTGCGGGCATCATCCAGACCGGCTGGCTGGGTGCCGTCACCACCAATCTCGGCACCGGCATGGAGCTGCAGGTAATCGCCGCCACCGTCATCGGCGGCGCCAATCTGGCCGGCGGCGTCGGCACCGCCTTCGGCGCCATCGTCGGCGCGGCCCTGATCGAGGTGATCCGCAACAGTCTCGGCCTGCTCGGCATCAATGCCTTCTGGCAAGGCGTCTTCATCGGCGGCGCCATCCTGCTGGCGGTGCTGTTCGACCGCATCCGCAATTTCCGCCGCAGCGACTAGAACCATGATCCCGAAAAGTGGAAACCGGTTTTCTCGGACAAACGGAACCGTTTGTCCGGAGATCATGGTCAAACAAAAGACGGTTTGATGGCCAACTCCCTGTTCAGCCTCGAGGGCCGGCTGGCGCTGGTGACCGGCTCCGGCCAGGGCATCGGCTTCGCGCTGGCTCGGGGCCTGGCCGAACATGGGGCAAGCGTGGTGCTGAACGGCCGCGACGCCGCCAGGATCGACAGCGCCGTCGAAAAGCTGCGCAACGCCGGCTTCAAGGCGCACGCCTCGGTATTCGACGTCACCGATTTTCAGGCGGTCAACGAGGACATTGCCCGCATCGAGGCCGAGATCGGCGCCATCGACGTCCTCATCAACAATGCCGGCATACAATTCCGCGCCCCGCTCGAGGACTTTCCCGAAGAGCAATGGGAGCGCCTGTTCAAGACCAATGTGTCGGGCGCCTTCCATGCAGCCAAGGCGGTCGCCCGCCACATGATCCCGCGCCGCAAGGGCAAGATCATCAACGTCGGTTCGGTGCAGAGCGAACTGGCAAGGCCGAACATCGCGCCCTACACCGCCACCAAGGGCGCGATCCGCAACCTGACAAGGGGCATGTGCGCCGATTGGGCCAAACACGGCCTGCAGATCAATGCGATCGCGCCCGGCTATTTCCGCACCGAGATGAACCAGGCGCTGGTCGACAATCCCGAATTTTCCGCCTGGCTGGAAAAGCGCACGCCGGCCGGGCGCTGGGGCAATGTCGACGAGTTGATCGGCGCCGCGGTGTTCCTTGCCTCCGACGCCTCGTCCTTCGTCAACGGCCATACGCTGTATGTCGATGGCGGCATGACGGCTTCGGTTTGAGGTTGGCAATTCTCCCGACCGCCATTCGTTCCAGTGCGTATCGCTCAGTCTGAAAATCCGGCCTCACTGGCCGTCATTCGCCCTCGCCGCCCGCGCGCGTCTTGACGCGGCCCCGAACTCGGCCGCACAATCCCCACTGCAGGCGAAGGGAGGCCAGTCGCCTGCGGGAGGATAACCCATGACGGAAGCGATCAGGCTCTACTGGGGCCGGTTCGGACATGTTTCTATCCTGAATGTCGCAAGCGACTTCGTCACCCATGCCCATGTCGAGGCCCATCTCATCATCTGGCTGGAAGGTACGGCCGGCGAAATGACCATCGGCCGCGAGACCGTCCGGCTTGGGCCTGGAACGGCCGCCGGCATCAACTCCTTCCAGCCGCACAGCCATGTTCTGTCGCAAAACGGGACGCCCGGTCTGTTTCTCGCCTTCTACATCGATCCCGACTGGGCGCGGCGCCGCCGCGACCTGCCTTCGTCGGCGCCGCTGTTTTCACAAGCCGCGATCACGCTGGAACCGTGGCTGCATCAGGCCGCCGCCAATCTGCTCGACCACCTCAGCGACAATGAGAGCGTCGACGACATCGCCAACTACGAGATCGAGCGTTTCATCGATAGCGTGCTCGACGCCGCCGACGCCTCGGCGCCGCAGGAGGGCCGTGTCCGCATCAACACCATGCAGGATTTTCGTGTCCGCAAGGCAATCCAGCTGATGAAGGCCAATGTCTGCGAGCGCATCTGCTTCGACGATGTGGCGCGCAGCGTCGGGCTGTCGCGACCGCATTTCTTCGCTTTGTTCAAGGAACAGACCAATCTGACGCCCAATGTCTACTGGAACACGCTGCGCATGGAGGAAGCGGTGCGGCAGCTGCAATGGTCGCAGGAACCGCTGATCTCCGTCGCCTGCAATCTCGGCTTCACCACGCAGGGCAATTTCTCGCGCTTTTTCCGCGACCATGTCGGCGTGCCGCCGACGCTCTACCGCGAGGCCGCGCGGGCGATCGCCTGAGCCAGCCGCCCTTTTTTCAGACTCCCCGCCCTTTTTCAGACTCCCCGCCCTTTTTCAGACTCCTTGATAGGCGCTCAAGACGCATTGATAAGCGTCGCTGAAATGGCCGCCCTACCCTTGCACCGGATCGCTTTTGCAAGGGAACATTTTGAATGGCCAAAGTCACCATCTCCAGCGTCATCGACGCGCCGGTCGAAAAGGTCTGGGCGCGCATACGCGACTTCAACGGGCTGCCGGACTGGCATCCGCGCATGGTGGAGAGCCACATTGAAGACGGCAAGGATGCCACCACAATCGGCTGCGTGCGCAATTTCCAGCTCGCCAGCGGCGCCCGCCTGCGCGAAAAGCTGCTCGACTTCTCCGATCAGAATTTCCTGGTCAGCTACTCCATCCTCGAGACGCCGCAGCCGCTGACCAACCACAAGGCGACCCTGCAGCTGCGGCGCGTGACCGATGGCGACCGCACCTACGCCGAATGGACCGCCAGCTTCGACGCCGCGCCCGAGGAGGCAGACAAGCTGGCCGAGGGCATGGGCGCCAATGTCTTTCAGGGCGGCTTCAACGCCCTGAAAAGCCATTTCGCCGGCCAGAGCTGACAGGAGCCAGACCATGGCGCTGGCACTGCAGACTTTTGCAACGGTGAAAGACGCGAACGCGGCACTGAAGGCGGCCGGCACCCGCTATCTCGGTGGCGGCACGCTGGTCGTCCGCGCGGCCAATGAAGGCGATGTTTCGGTATCCGGCCTTATCAGGTCGACCGAGCCGTCCCTGTCCACCATCGCCGTTGCCGGCGATAAAGTCCGCATCGGCGCTTCGGTGACCATGGCGGCGATCGCCGGCCATCCGGAGCTCGGCACGCTCGCCAAGGCCGCCCGTGCCGTCGGAGGCCCGGCCATCCGCAACATGGCGACCGTCGGCGGCAATCTTTTTGCCCCGGCCCCCTATGGCGATTTCGCCGTTGCCCTGCTGGCGCTCGATGCGACGGTCAGTACCGATGGCGGCGAAACACCGATCGAGACCTTCCTGGCCAATCGGGACGGCAGCCGCGCCGTCGTCACTTCCGTGAGCTTCACGCTTCCGAAGGCCGACAGTTTCCGCTTCCTGAAAGTGTCGAGGGTCAAGCCCAAGGGCGTCTCCGTGCTCAGCATAGCCGGTGCTCTGGAATTGTCGTCGGATGGCACCGTGACCTCGGCGCGGATCGCGCTCGGCTGCATGGCGGATCGGCCCATGCGCGCCAGGGCGGCGGAAAAAGCGCTGATCGGCCGAACGCTGACCGCTGACGGCATCGCGCCGGCCTTGGCCGCGGCCGGTGATGGCACCTCGCCCATCACCGACCCGATCGCCAGCGCCTGGTATCGCGCCGAAGTCCTGCCGGTTCATCTCGGGCGGTTGCTGCTCGCATAATATTTCGTTCGGGGGCGCGCGTCTGTCCGCTGGTTCGGGCAGGCGCGCTGGGAGGAAAACATGGCAAAGGTTCCGGTTCAATTCACGCTCAACGGCTCGGAAAAGGCCGAATTCATCGACAGCGGCACGACGCTGCTTCAGGCGCTGCGCGACAAGATCGGCGACACCTCGCCGAAAGGCGGCTGCCATCAAGGCACCTGCGGCGCCTGTTCTGTCATCATAGACGGCGAACTCCGGCTCTCCTGCCTGACGCTGGCCGAGACCTGCAATGGTGCAACCATCACCACGACATCCGGTCTTGCGGAAGGCGGCGTGCTGCACCCGTTGCAGCGGGCCTTCCTCGACACGTTCGCCACGCAATGCGGCTTCTGCACGCCGGGCATGATCATGGCGGCCAAGGCGCTGCTCGACCACACGCCCAATCCCAGCCGCGACGAGGTGGTCGAGGCGCTGTCGGGCAACATCTGCCGCTGCACCGGCTACGAGCCGATCATCCAGGCGGTGCTCACCGCCGCGCGGTCCAACTCTCAGAACGCGGCTTGAGGTTACAAAAAATGGAACTGCGCAAGAGCTACTTCGCCGATGTCCGCAAGGATGATCTGCACGAGATCGGCCAGCCGCGGCCGCGCTCGGATTCACCCGGCCATGTCACCGGCAAGACCGCCTTTTTCGCCGACCGCAACTTTCCCGGCATGCTGCACCTGAAGATGGTGCGCAGCCCGCATCACCATGCCCGCATCCGCTCGATCGACACCTCCGAGGCGGAGAAACATCCGGGCGTGGTGAAAATTCTGACCGCCAAGGACGTACCGCACAATGTCTACACCATCCTGATCCTGATCCAGATCGGGCCGGAGGACGAGACGGTGCTTGCCGACGGCAAGGTGCGCTGGAAGGGCGAGGCCGTGGTGGCGGTGCTGGCCGAAACCGAGCGGGCCGCGCAGGAGGCCGTAGCCAAGGTCAAGGTCGACTATGAGGTGCTGCCGGCCGTCTTCGACATGGAAGAGGCGCTGAAACCCGACGCGCCGCTGGTCAACGAATATCACGGCCAGAATTATTACCTCTATGATAGCGGCGAGTGCCGTAAGGTGCGCTTCGGCGATGTCGAGGCGGGCTTCGCCGGCGCCGACCACATACTGGAGCAGAGCTACCAGTCTTCGCCGATCGAGCACGCGCCGACCGAGACCACCGGCTGCGTGGTGGCGCCCGAGGGCAATGACCGCTTCACCTGCTACACCAACACGCAGGCGATGTTCTTCACGCTCGACAACACCTCGATCATCCTGCAGATGCCGGGCAGCAAATTGCATTTCGTCGGCGGCACAGTCGGCGGCGGTTTTGGCGGCAAGGTCGACGTCATCGTCGAGCCGATCGCCATCCTCGGCGCAAAACTAACAGGACGACCAGTCTGTTTTATCTACAGCCGCGAGGAGGAGATGCAGATCTCGTCGCCGCGCGCCGCTGAAAAGGTCGTCATCAAGGACGGCGTCATGAAAGATGGCCGCATCGTCGCGCGCAAGGTCACCGGATACACCGATGCCGGCGCCTATTCGCGCCACTCGCCCTACGGCGCGCAGAAGGGCGCGGGGCATTATCCCGGCCCCTACACTATTCCGAACGTCTGGATCGACACCTATTGCGTCTACACCAACCGCACGCCGTCGTCGGCCATGCGCGGCTTCGGCGTCACCATCGGCGATTTCGCGCTGGAGGTGCAGATGGACAAGCTGGCGCGCCTGATCGGCATGGACCCGCTCGAATTCCGCTTCATCAACGCCTATCGCGACGGTGATATGAAAGCGCACCGCCAGCCGACAGAGGGCGCCGCGCTGATCGAATGCATGCAGGAAGCCTCGCGCGCCGCCAACTGGCCGGTGGCGGAAAAGTACCTGGCGATGTCCTCCTACACGAAGGGAGCTTGAGATGGCGATCAGGCGTGGGCGCGGCGTTGCCGCGATCAACTATCCCACCGGTATGAACCTCGGCGGTGACCCGACGCAGGCACTGGTGCACTCGACGCCAACAGGCAATTTCATGGTGACATTGTCCTCCGTCGATCTCGGCCAGGGCATGAAGCAAATCATGGCGCAGATCTGCGCCGAGACCATCGGCGTGCCGACAGACCGCGTCGTCGTCGACACCGCCGACACCGACACCGGCCCGCACTGCATGGGCACCTTCGCCTCGCGCGGTACGCACCGCGCCGGCAACGCCGTCATCCAGGCGGCAAGGGAAGCGCGGCAGGTGATGCTGGAAGTGGCCGCCGAGGAACTGGAGGTGAACGCCTCCGACCTCGAGACCGACGGCCAGGGCAACATACTGGTCAAAGGCGCGCCGCAAAAATCGATCTCGATCTTCGATGTCGCGCTGTCGGCGCATTTCAAGCGCGGCCGCTCGATCTCGGGTCGCGGCATGTTCCTGATTCCGCGCTCCTATCCGGAGAAAGAGACTGGCGCGATGAAGCCGTCGACCTGCTACGCGCATGCCTGCACCGTGGCCGAGGTCGAGGTCGACGACGAGACCGGCGAGGTCACCGTGCTGACTGTGAAGAACGTCTTCGAGATCGGCCGCGCGCTGAACCCGAAAATGGTCGAACAGCAACTGGTCGGCGGTTCGTGGATGGGCATCAGCCATGCGCTCTACGAGACGACCGAGCCCTATTATCCCAACCGCGACCATGGCGGCACGGACTTCAACCAGTATCTGATGCCCGGCCCCGGCGACCTCGCCGAGACCGAGATCATCGTGCTGGAGCGGCCATCGGCGGACGGACCATACGGCGCCAAGGGGCCGGGCGAAATGTGCGCCAACCCGCAGATCCCGGCGGTCGCCAATGCCGTCTTCGACGCCGTCGGCGTGCGCATCGACACGCTGCCGATCACGCCGGAGCGCATCCTGCGCGCGCTGAAGGCGCAAGCGGCGAACTGAGGGCCGAAATGACCGGGACAAGCGCCGAGACATCAGCGACCTCGCCGGAGGCGGTGGCGCAGCATCTTGCCGCCTCGCGCTATCTGGCCGACGACAGTCTTGCGACCGCGATCTTCCTGGCGATCCGGCTGGGGAAGCCGCTGCTGCTCGAAGGCGCACCAGGCGTCGGCAAGACGGAAGCGGCCAAGGCGATCGCCGCGCTGCTCGGCCGCGATCTGGTGCGGCTGCAATGCTATGAAGGCATCGACGCCGCGCATGCGCTCTACGAATGGAATTATCAACGCCAGCTGCTCGCCATTCGCCACGCCGGCGAGCATGAGATCGACATCTACGAAGACCGTTTCCTGATCGCCAGGCCGCTGCTGCAGGTGCTGAAGGCGCCGGAGCAGCGGGTGCTGCTGGTCGATGAGATCGACCGCTCGGATCATGAATTCGAGGCGCTGCTTCTGGAATTCCTCTCCGATTTCCAGATCAGCATTCCCGAACGCGGCACCATCCGCGCCACGGCACAGCCGATCGTCATCCTGACCTCGAACCGCACCCGCGAGCTTGCCGAGGCGCTGCGCCGCCGCTGTGTCTACCACTGGATCGGCTATCCCGACGCCGAGCGCGAGGCCGCCATCATCATGCTGCGCGCCGGCGATGTGGCGCAAGCAACGGCGCGCGCAGTGGCGGCAGCCGTGCAGACCATCCGCGCCCGGCCGCTGGCCAAGCCGCCGGGTATTGCCGAGGCCGTCGAATGGGCCAATGCCGCCACCATCCTGGAGAAGGGCGGCAGCCCGTGGCCGGAAGCCTTCCGCCGCGCCATCGGCGTGCTGATCAAGGACGAGGAAGACCTTTCCTACATCGCACCGGAGCTTGGCCGGATCGTCGAGGAGGCGCTGGCGTGACGCGGGAGGTCATTTCGCAAGGCTGGCGGGACAGCGCCCCCCTCTGTCCTGCCGGACATCTCCCCCTCAAGGGGGGAGATCGGATGTCATCCCCGCTTTCGCTAATCGCTGACGTCGCCGAACAGAGCGAAGCGCCGAAGCTGCCAATCTCCCCCCTTGAGGGGGAGATGTCCGGCAGGACAGAGGGGGGGCGACACAGAATGATGCGGGAAACAAGCTTCCCCCGCGCCGCCTCGCCATTCCTGGGTTTTGCCAGGCTCTTGCGCCGCTACGGCTTTGCCATAGCCCCCGAGCAAGTCTCCTGTTTCATGCAGGCGGTGACGTTGCTCGGTCCACGCTCGATGGCCGACATCCGCGAGGCGGCCCTCGCCACCCTGGCGCCGCCGCCCGACCGCCGCGACGAATTCGAAGCGCATTTCCAGAGCCATTTCTATGGCAACACATCTGCCATAGTCGAAGGCGACGCCGACGAGGAAACCCGCATCAAGGATGATGGCGGTGCGAGCCAGGAAGAGATCGAGGTCATCAGCCATCAGGAAGGTGGCGAACTCTCTTCCGGAGCCGAACAACTGAGTACCCGCGATTTCAAGCGCGACGACGACAACCTTGCCGCTTTCCGCCGCAGGCTCGCTTCAGCCTTGCCCGTCCGCCGCTCGTTCCGCACCGTGCGCACGCATTCGCGCGGCAAGCTCGATCTGCGCCGGTCGCTGCGGGAAATCGTCAGCGCCGATGGCGACGTGCCCTCGCCGCTGCTGCGCCGCCGCCAGACCGTGCCGCGCAAGCTGCTGCTGCTGATCGACGTTTCCGGCTCGATGAAGCTGCACACCGCAGACTATCTCAAGCTGGCGCATGCCGCCGTGCAAGGCGCGGACCGTGCCGAGATTTTCACCTTCGGCACGCGGCTGACCCGCATCACCACGGCATTGCGCATCCGCGACGGCGACCAGGCATTGGCCCGCGCCGCTGTCCAGGTCGACGATTGGGACGGTGGCACCCGCATGGGGCCGACGCTGCTCGCCTTCCTCTCGGTGCCCCGCTTTTCAGCCTTTGCACGCGGTGCCGCTATCGTCATCCTGTCCGACGCGCTGGAACGCGGCGATCATGCCGAGTTGGAGACGGCCATGCGGCGGCTGAGCGCCCGCGCCTTCCGGCTGTCGCTGGCCACACCTTTGGCCGGCGACCCGCGCTTCCGGCCGGCAACGGCGGCACTTCGCGCCATCCTGCCTGACCTCGACGATCTCGTCGACGGCTCGTCGCTTGCCGGTCTCACCGATTTCATCCTGTCGCTCGCCCGCCCTGCTCCGGCGGCGGCGACAATCTGGAAGAGGGTTTCATGATGCAGAAAACCATCGACGTACATTTTCACATCTGGCGCCAACAGGACCAGCCATGGCTGGTCGGACCGATGGTGCCGCGCATCTTCGGCCCCTACGAACCGATCCGGCGCGACTATCCGATCGAGGAATTTCTCGAAGACCAGAGGGATTCAGGCGTCGAGAAGGCCGTCTACGTCCAGACCAACTGGGCCAAGGAGGATTTCGAGAAGGAAGTCGCTTTCCTGCAGAAGACGTCCGACGAAACCGGCTGGCCGCATGCCATCGTCGGCTACACCGACATGACCGTCGACGATATCAGGCCTCAGATCGATCGCTTGATGAAATACAGGCTGCTGCGCGGCGTGCGCATGCAGTTGCACTGGCACGAGACCCCGGCCTTCCGCTTCGCCGCCTCCGCCGATCAGGTGATCGACCCGAAAGTGCGCGCCAATGTGGCGCGGCTCAAGGATTATGGCCTGTCCTTCGACCTGCAGCTCTTCCCCGCCCAGATGAAGGACGGCCTGACGCTGGTCGGCGAGAACTCCGAAACGAATTTCATCCTCACCCATGCAGGCATGCTGACCGGCATGGAACCGGAAACCACCGAGGCCTGGAAGGCAGGCCTGCGAACGCTGTCGGCGGCGCCCAATCTTTACGCCAAGCTGTCGGGCCTCGGCACCTTCGTCCACCGCAACGATCCCCTGCTGATCGCCTATGTCGTAGACAACGCGATCGATATCCTGGGTGCCGACCATCTGATGTTCGGCTCGAACTTCCCGATCGAGAAGCTGTGGACCAGCCACGCTGAGCTGATCAAGGCGCACCGCGACGCGGTGGCCAAGCATGGTGCGGTGGCCGAGGCGGATATCTTCTGGAACACGGCGGAGAAGGTTTACCGGCCGGTGTGACGCCTCACTTCACCTCGAACTGCGGATCGACTGGAATCTGCATCGCCGTCACCAGATGGTTGGTCTGGCCGGCGAGCCCGATGATCGACACCAGTTCGCCATGCTGCGCATCGGTCATGCCCTTGGCGCGGGCTGCCGCCGTGTGCGAGTGGACGCAGTAGGAGCAGCCATTGGCGGTCGACACCGCGATGTAGATCATCTCCTTGGTCAGCGGATCGATGGCGCTGTCGGCGACCATCACCACCTTCAACTGTTCCCAGATCCGCTTCAGCGCCGGAGGATCATTGGCCAGCCCGCGCCAGAAATTGTTGACGAAATCAGATTTGCGCGTCGCGCGGATGTCTTCGAACACGGCTTTCACGGCGGGAATCCTTTCGACCTCGGCATCGCTGAGGAGTTTTGTGGTGGCCATGGGGTTTTTTCCTTCGTTGGATCGTTACGTGAATTGAATCAGGTCTTGAGCAATTGCGGCCAATCCACTCGTCCGATTCACTTTTTCCAGCGCCGGCGTCTAGATTCAGGTCAGGCCGAGTCGAAAATGGTGGGTTCCGAGAACCGGAGCGGAGCGTACTTTTCGTACGTGAGCACCGGAAGCGCAGGAAACCGCCATTTGCAGGCCGGCCTCACCTGAATCTAATGCACGGCCGCGTACATGATCTTCTCCTCCGTGGCCTCCGCCGGCGAAAACTCCTCGACGATGCGGCCCTGGCGGCAGACCAGGATGCGGTCGGACAGGTTCATGATCTCCGGCAGGTAGGACGAGATGACGACGACGGCCAGCCCCTCATCGGCCAGCCGGTTGATGATCTGGTGGATCTCGGCGATCGCGCCGACATCGACGCCACGTGTCGGCTCGTCGAAGATGACGATGCGCGGCTTCTGCACCAGCCCCTTGCCGATCACCACCTTCTGCTGGTTGCCGCCTGACAGCTCGACGACGCGCGCATTGTCGTTGATTGCCTTGATGTTCAGCGTCTTCGTCCATTCGGCCGAGAGCGCGCGCATCTCCTGCGTGTTGATCACCCAGGCCTTTTCGCGGCCCGCCGCCAGCAGTCCGCCGAACAGGTTTTCGGCAATGCCCATCGTCTCGAAGATGCCTTCGCTCTTGCGGTCCTCGGTGACATAGACGATGCCGTCGGCCACCGCTTCGCTCGGCACGAGATAGCGCACCGGTCTGTCATCGAGTTCAATCGCGCCGCCGCGCAGGAAATCCCGCTTGTAGATGCCTGAGACGATCTTGAATGTCTCGGTGCGGCCGGAGCCGATCAGCCCGAACACGCCGGTGATCTGGCCCTCGAAGATCGAGAAAGAGGTGTTGCGCACGACATTGCTCATCGAAATGTCCTGCACCGACAGCACTTTCTTGCCCGCCTTGCGCAGCTTCGCTTCGTCGCGCTGGCGGTAGATCTGTCCCGATAGCGTGCGCCCGACCATGGCGGAAACGATCCTGTCGCGGTCGAAGGCGGATGTGTCGTCGGTAATGACCAGCTCGCCGTCGCGCAGGATGGTGATGCGGTCGGCGATATCGAGCGCCTCTTCCAGCGCATGGCTGATGAAGACGATCGAGACGCCGCCCGCCTTCAGCCGGCGGATCAGCGCGAAGAAGTGTCGCTTCTCCTCCGGCGTCAGCGTCGCCGTCGGCTCGTCGAAGATGATGATCTCGGCATTGTGGTGGACGGCGCGCGCGATCTCGACCATCTGCCGCTTGGCCGCACCCAGCGTTGCCACCATGGCGTTCGGATCGACCGGGAAGTTCAGCGACTGCAGGAACTGCTGCGCTGAAATGTAGGTGCCGCGCAGCCGGTTGAGGAACTTTTCGGTGCCGAGATAAAGGTTCTGCGCCACAGTCATCGACGGCACCAGGCTGGTCTCCTGGAACACCATCGCGATGCCGGCTTCAAGCGCTGCGTGCGGCGAGGCGTAGGCGATTTCCTGGCCCTTGTGGAACATCTTGCCCGAGGTGGCATCGACCACACCGGCGATGATCTTGGTCAGCGTCGATTTTCCCGCGCCGTTCTCGCCGAGCAGCGCATGGATCTCGCCCTTGCGCAGTTCGAAGCTGACGTTCTTCACCGCGGGCACGCCGCGATAATTCTTGGTGACGTTTTCCAGCCGAACGATCGGTTCCATCAGAAACCTCCCGAAGCGAGGTCGATCGCCAGCACGCAGTCACCGCCTCTGGAGGCGACAAACAGCCGGCCGTCCTTTTCCGCAACGCTGCAGATGCCATGACGCGTGCCGTTGGCGCGGCTGTGCAGGCTGAACAGCGGCTGCATCTTCTGGTCGAGCCTGACCACCAGCCCATAGGAGCGGCTCGGCGACCACGGCTTGTGGATGCCCATGGTGCGGATGCCGCCGCATTGCAGCGGCTCGAGGAAGCTGCGGCTGGACGCCAGTGCCGGCGCGATCCAGTAGGCCGGCGGCACTTGGCTCAGCATGTCCTGCCGGTAATGCGTTTCCTGCAGCACGAATTCGATCAGCCGGTTGCGCGGCGCAAACAAGGTCAGCCAGGCCCCACCATCGGCGGACGGCGACAGCCTCGCGGGATAGCCTGGCAGATGCGTCAGAACCGTCGAACGGCTGCCCGTCGCGCCGCCGAAACGCACCAACTGATGGCGCCAGCTTTCGCTGACAAGCACATCCTTGCCGACAGGATGCAGCCCGTAGGGAAAGGCAATGTCGCCGGCGAGCTTGCGAAAATCACCGCCTGCCGCGTCTCGCTTCCAGAGCGAACCGGACGCGCCCTTCTTCATCAGGTCGGCGGCCCATTGCGATGGCGCATGCTCGGCCGAGCCGTTCGCCAGCCACAGCGTGCCGTCATCCGCATAGGCTAGTGCGGTGATGCAGCTGATCCCGGCCGGCAGTGAAACGTCGCTGCCGCCAATCAGCAACTTGCCGCTTTCCAGCCCGACCGTCAGTTCGCCCAATGGCGACAGCGCCAGCGCGGTGACGGCAGACGGAAAGGTCTCGACCACGACAGGTTGCGCTCCAGCAGCAATCGAATGGATGGCGTTGCCGCTGGAGACCACCAGCCTGTCACCGGTAACCAGCAGATTATCCGGTTCCGTCAGCTCGGCAAAAGCCGGCGCATCATCCAGCCGCGTATTGGGGCGAAAAGCGCCGTCGAGCGGCGGGATGGTCACCGCCTTGCCGCGGAACAGGTCGAGCACCGGGTCGAGGATCATGGCTTTGCTCCCCAATAGGAAGCGGGGCTGGTCCAGTTCGGGTCGGCGCCTGAAATCTTGTAGCGGCCGATGCGGTTGTTGAGGATGCCGCCGACGAACAGATACCCCTTGTGCTCGCGCATCGAGGTGACCATCGGGTGCGCGCCGCCGGTGAGGTCGCCCATCGCCTCGACGATGCCGCCCTTCTCTGTGAATTTCACCACGCCGCCGGTGTTGATGTTAGGGAACAGCCATTCGTCCTGCGGCAGCCGGCGCGTCATGCGCTTGCGCATGTCGGGATGGCGCAGCGACAGGTCGAAGCTCGGCGTGCGCATGCCGAGCCACGCCATCCAGTAATTGCCATCGGAGGCGCGGTTGATGTTGTCGGGATAGCCCGGCATGTCGCGGATGACGCATTCGGCGGTGCCGGCCTTCGGCCCCTCCAGCCAGTAGCGGTGCACGCGGCAGGCCCAGCTTTCGGCGAAGAACAGCGACTTGCCGTCATGCGCCATGCACACACCGTTGGTGTAGCGGTAACCGTCGAGCAGCGTCTTCGTCGAACCGTCCTTCGGGTCGTAGACCAGCAGCCGGCCGGTGGCGCGGTTCTCGATCGAGTCCAGCGCCCAGTCATGCGCATCGTAGCGCTTGGTCGAGTCGGTGAAATAGATGCGCCCATCGGGTGCGATGTCACAGTCATTGGGGTCACGCAGCCGTGCATCGTCGACGATCGAGGTCCACGAGCGCGACGTTTCGGCCGACAGTCTTTTGACCTCACGATCCGGCGAGACGGAGTAGAGCCCCATCGCGCCGACGCAGCTGATCAGATTGCCTGATTTGTCGAAGGCCAGCCCCAGCGGGAAACCGCCGATGTGGGCAAACACCTCCGACCTGACATAGTCCGGCGCGAAGAAGCGGACGATCTCGCCATGGCGCGTGCCGCAATAGAGATTGTCGTCGCGGTCGAGGATGACGTCTTCCGGCCCCTCCAGCTCGCCAAGCCCGATATGCTCTGCGGCCGACAGCCTGTTGTCGAGTTCGTATGGCGTGCCCGAGCGGGGTGCGGCCGACTGTGTCTCGCCCATCTTGAGATAGACCGGCGCGACATAGACCTCATTCAGCACCTTGTGCCGGTTCTTCAGCCAGCGGATGTCGATGGTCACCGCCACCGCCAACATGATGCCGAGCACCATCTGGTTGGTGCCGGTGCCGTAGCCCAAGCGGATCAGACCGTTGGTCATGGTCAGCACGATGATTGCGCCCATCAGCCCCTTGATCACCGAGCCGCGCCCGCCGCCGAGGCTGACGCCGCCGACCACCGCCGCCGTCAGCGCCATGATCTCGAGGTTGAGGCCGGTTCCCGGCCCTGCCCCGCTCAGCCGGCAAGCAATGAGGAAGCCGCCGATCGAGGCGCAGAAGCCGGAGAAGACATAGGTCATGAACACGGTGCGGCGCACGCGGATGCCGGCATTGTGCGCCGAGCGCCTCGAGCCGCCGACCGCCAGCACGTGCCAGCCCGGCCGCGAACGCGTCAGCGCGATATGGGTGACGATGGCCAGGATGATCGCCAGCCACACCGAGACGGACAGCCCCCAGAAGGTGCTGTCGCCGATGAAGTCGAGCACATCCGATGTCGCGGTCGAGAGCTGCACATCGGCGGCATAGGTGGTGACCAGGATGTCGAACAGCGCCCGGCCGAAGATGAAGGTCACCAGCGTGGTGAGAAAGGCGCGCAGCCTGAGATAGCCGACAAGGTAGCCGTTGATGGCGCCGAAGATGAGGCCGGTGGCGAGCGATGCGGCCAGCGCCAGCCAGATCGACTGTTCGAGGATGAAGAAGACATAGACGGCGGAAAAGCACGACAGCGCGAAGATCGAGCCGACCGACAGATCGATGCCGCCACCCAGCATCACCACCGTCATGCCGGTGACGACCATCGAGAACTCGCCGAGCTGGCGGGTCGATTCCTGCAAAGCGGTCAGCTTGAAGAAGCCGGGAATGACCGAGCCGAAGGTCGCCAATGTCGCCACCAGCGCCAGGAACGGAATGGCGTTGTCGGTCCAGCGTTTGGTCAGTATCTCGCCGACGACATGGTCGGGCACGAGATTGTAGCGCCAGGACTGCAGGCGTTCGCGAAAGGACATCGGCTGCTGCTATTCCATGAGGGGACGAGGTGACCGGATCCTTCCGGTCACCTCGCTTGTACTTCAGTCGAAAAGGTGCGGCTTACTTTGCCGCCGCCGCTTGTGCCTGCAGCGCCTTCAGGTCCCAGCAGCTGTCGGGCTTGAGGTCGGCCTTGGTCGTCGCCTTCTCCAGCGTGTAGATGTAGGTGTGCGAGGTGCCGGCCGGCTGGCCGCTCTGCAGCAGGAACTTGATGATGGCGTTCATGTCGCCCGACTGGCGAGCAAGATCGGTCATCACCACAGCGCCATAGGTGCCGTCGACCAGCTTGTCGCAATCGGCCGCCTTCTCGCCGCCGCCGGTGGTGACCAGGAACACCTTGCCGTCGAGTTTGGCATCGCGGATCGCGGCGGACGCGCCGGTGGCGTCGCCATCCCAGAAATCGATGATCGAGCAGATATCCGGGTTCTGCTGCAGCATCGTCGTCGTCACGTTGCGCGAGGTCGTCGCATCCCAGTTGGAATCGGGCTTGGCCACCACCTTGAAGTCGGGATTCTTGTCCAGCACCTTCATGATGCCGGCATACTGATAGAGGCTGGAGGAGTTCGCCTGGTCACCCTGCACAAGGCCGATCTTCTTCGACGAGTTCGGGCCACAGCCCTTGATCGCCGCTTCGGCCTCGAGCTGGCCAAGCCGGTCCCAGTCACTGCCGATAAAGGCGTCGGCCGGGAAGTTGGCGGGATTGTCGACCAGGATGACATAGGTGCCGGCGGCCTGTGCCTTCTTCATCAGCTTGGAATAGGAGTTGAGGTCCGGCGCGTGGATGATCAGCACATCCGGCCTGGTGTCCGAGGAGATGGCGTCCGTGATCGCCTGCGCGCCGGCATCGACGACCCAGTTCGGGTCGCGCGTCTCGAACACGCCGCCCCAGGCCTCGACTTCGGTCTTCAGATAGTGCGCCCAGCCCTGCGCCAGGTCGAAGCCCATTGCCAGCGGCACCAGCATGACGCGCTTGCCCTTGAGCGCCTGCGCGTACGCAGCCGGCCCCGGATCGTCGGCGGCGAAGGTTGGCGCCACGAAGGCGGTGACAGCGAGCGCCGTGGCGGCGGCCATGAGTGTCTTGATCAGTTTCATGTCGGATCCTTTTGCTTTGGTCGTTGTTATCAGCGGCCGGCCCCAACCGTCCGCCGCAGTTCAGGTCTAAATGTCGCCCTGCTGGGCGGTCTGCTCGTCACGTGGATTGATGATGCCGTCGACGATGATGGCGCCGAGCAGGATCGCTGCCTTGATCAGGTTCTGGTAGAGCAGCGGAATGTCGATGATGGTCATGGCGTTGAGCAGGATGCCGATCAGTGCCGCACCGACCAGCACGTTGCGCACCCCGCCGCGCCCGCCCGACAGGCCGATGCCGCCGATCACCGCCACCAGCACGATGTCGTAGAGCAGCGTCGAATTGACGACGCGGGTGTTGATCGAATGCAGGCTCGCCGCCGTCAGCAGGCCGGCGACCAGAGCGACGAAGGCGGAAAGCACATAGCGCAGCACCAGCATCGGCCGCACCGGCATGCCGATGTTGCGGGCGGCCACCGGATTATCGCCGGCAAAATAGATATAGCGGCCCCATTTGGTGTAGCGAAGGAACAGGAAGAACAGGAACGCCAGGCCGGCGAAGACGAACACCTCGATGGGAATGTCGAGGAAGCGCAGGCCACCGAGCAACTCGACCCAATGGCCCTGCGGCACCGGCACGGCATCCTGCGTGATCAGTTGCGAGCGTACATAGCCGAAGACGAAGGAGCCTGTCGCCAGCGTCACGAAGATCGCCGGCACGTCGGCATAGGCGACGAGAAAACCATTGAGCAGGCCGATGGCCAGCACACCGGCCAGCACATAGGCGAAGGCAAGCCCGTCCGGCGTCCCCGAATTCAGCAGTTGCAGGTACCAGGCGACCGACATCGCCATGATCGCGACGGCAGAGAGGTCGATGCCGCGGCCGATGATGACCACGGCCATGCCGAGCGCAAGGATGCCCAGCACCGACACGGAGCGGACGATGGCGACGAGATTGTTGGGGTCGATGAAGCCTGGCAGGCCTATAGCCGCTGCAACGAACAGCACCACGGCGATGGCAAAGACAATGCCTTCCTGGTTCAGGCTCCTGAAATTTGGCCAGCCGATGGTGTTCATGTCTGCGTTTGCCCCGATGGCAGCGCTGCCATCCCTGGGAAAGAACGCTAATCGGCCCAACGCCGGTTCGTCAAATGAATCCGCGCCCGGAACCCAGGCCGGCTGCGATATTTATCGAGTGGACGCATCGATTGCCGAAGCTGGCGCAATGCGCGGAAAACTCTGCGCTTTTGGCAATTGGTTGCGCCATTGCGGCCGCACGCGAAAGCGCTGCACCAAGGCAAAGGGACAGGACGGAATTTATCTCCGCATCAGGCGGAAAAATCGATCTGAATTTCCCGGCGAGTGCCCGGAAACCTCCGCGCCCGCACCTGGCGGGAGCACGAGAAAACGCAGCGCCGCCACCAGCCCGATGGCGCCGATCACCAGAAAGGCTACTCGAAAATCCACAAGATCGAGAGCGGGGCGATCCCTGACGATCTGCGACAGATTAAGGATCGCCGCCGCCACCGCGACGCCAAACAGCATCGCCACCTGCTGCAGCATCGAGGACAGCGTCGCCGCGGAGCTTCGTTGCGACGCATCGATGTCGGCGAAGGCCAGCGTGTTAAGGGCGGTGAACTGCATCGAGCGCGACAGGCCGGCAATCAGCATCAGCGCCACCACCAGCGCTTGCGGCGTCTGCGGCGAGATCGCTCCGCAAGCCATGATCGAGGCCGAGGCGATGATGCCGTTGACGACCATCACCGAGCGGAAACCGAAACGGCGCAGCGTCGGCGTGGTCACCGTCTTCATGCCGAGATTGCCAAGGAAATAGGCCAGGATCATCAAGCCGGCATCGACAGGCGAAAGGCCGAAGCCAACCTGGAACAGCAGCGGCAGCAGGAACGGCGTGGCGTTGATCGCCACCCGGAAAATGGTGCCGGCGGCAAGCGTCGAGATGGCGAAGGTCAGCACCTTGAACGAGGAGAGATCGAGCAGCGGATGCGGCGCGCGCCTGAGATGGCGCACCGCCAGCCAGCCGAGGACGATGCCGGCTACGATCAGCAGCGCTGTCGGCAGCACGCCGTCCTCGGGATGCGCGATACGCTCGAGACCGTAGAGCAGCAAGGCAAGTCCCGCCGATGTCAGGAAAAAACCGGGCCAGTCGAGCGGCTTGGGGTCGGCCTCGCGGTCGCCTGGGATGAAACGGGCGACCAGCGCCAGCCCGATCACGCCGAGCGGGATGTTGATGAAGAAATTCCAGTGCCAGGACAGATAGGTGGTGATGAAGCCGCCGAGCACCGGCCCGACCACCGGCGCAAACAGTGCTGGCCAGGTGATCAGCGCCGTGGCGTTGAGCAGTTCGGATTTCGGCGCATTGCGCAGGACGAGAATGCGCCCAACCGGCGTCATCAGCGCGCTGCCGAGCCCTTGCACGACACGTGCGGCGACGAACTGGGTCAGGGTTTGCGAGAGGCCGCAGGCGAGCGAAGCCAGGGTGAACAGGACGATCGCCAGCAGGAAGATGTTGCGCGCCCCGAACCGGTCGGCGAGCCAGCCCGACAGCGGCACGAACACCGCCATGGTCAGCATGTAAACGGTGATGCCGATGCTCATCGCCACCGGCGACACGCCGAAGGAGGCGCCCATCTGCGGCAGCGATGTCGAGATGATCGTCGAATCCAGCAACTGCATGAAGAAGGCGATGGCGACGATCAGCGCCACGCGCCGCGCATGGATGGCCGTTTCGGACAAGGTTGCGGTCTCGGGAATGGCAGTCATGACGGAACCGGTTTGAACAGCATCTCCCCGGCGGCGTCCAGAGACGTCGCAACAAACTTTCGTGTGCCGCCATGGCCTGCTATGGAATGGATGGGGCCGTCGAGGAGAGTATACGCGTAACATGAAGCCCATCTACATCGACTACCTCAATGCCCTCGACATCGATGCCCTTGCCATGACTGATGGCGAAATCATCGCCGCCGTCGAGGCTGGCCTGGTGGCGCAAGGCAAGGGCCAGACGGTGATCGAACCGCGCGTCCATCTCGAGCCGGACCCGTCCTTCCACGGCCATTTCAATGTGTTGCGCGGCTACGTCGCGCCGCTCGACACGGCCGGCGTCAAGATCGTCGGCGACTATGTCGACAATTACCTGCATGGCCTGCCTTCCGAATTCGGCATCCTCAACCTGTTCGACCCGCGCACCGGCGCGCCGCGCGCCATCCTCGACGCCACCGTCATCACCGACATGCGAACCGGCGCCGTCACCGCCATCGGCGCCAGGCATCTGGCGCGCAAGAATTCCAAGGTGCTGGCCCATATCGGCGCGCGCGGCACCGCCTACTGGAATGTGCGCCTGCTCGACCATCTCTTCGACTTCGACGAGATTCGCGTCCATTCGCGCCGCCCGGAAAGCCGCGACGGTTTTGCCGCCGAACTCTCCGCCGATCTCGGCAAGACGGTCACAGCGGTGGCCGACTGGAAAAGCTGCATCGAGGGCGCCGACATCGTCGTCGAGGCCTCGCGGCTGCCGGAGCCGCAGCCGTTGCTGAAGACCGAATGGATCAGGCCCGGCGCGCTGGTCGTGCCCTATGGCACGATGAGCGCGGTGGAACTGTCGTTGACCGACATAATGCAGAAAATGGTCGTCGACGATTGGGGCCAGTGCAAGGGCGGCAAGTTCGGCTCGCTACGCGCCCATGTCGAGACCGGGCGGCTGAGCGAGAAGACGCTGCATGCCGAGCTCGGCCAAATCGCCGCCGGCCTGAAAGTTGGGCGCGAAAGCGACGACGAAACGATCCTGTTCTGGCATCGTGGCCTGTCGCTGTCTGATATCGCGTTGGGCAAGGCGATGCTGGCCAAGGCGCGGGCGCAAGGCATCGGTCAGAGGCTGCGCTTCGCATGAGCGCGCTCGTCCTCACCGGAACCGGCGTCGGCGTCGGCGATGTCGCTGCGGTCGCCCGCGATGGGCGCAAGGTGGAGATCGGACCCGATGTCATCGGCAGGCTTGAGAAGGCACGAAGAGTGCTCGACCAGGCTGCAGCGTCCGGCCAGCAGATCTATGGCTTGAACACCGGGCTCGGCGCCAATCTCGGCACTGCTGTAGAGGGCGATGCCGGAGCCTTCCAGCGCCAGTTGCTGGAGGGACGCAGCGGCGCCGTCGGCGAAGGATTGCCGGTCGATGCCGTGCGGGCAAGCATGGCCGCGCGTGCAGCGATGCTGTCGGTTGGCGGATCCGGCCTTTCGTCTTCCGTCTTCGTTGCTTTGCTCGACGCGCTCAATGCCGGCGTCCATCCCGTCATGCCCTCGCTCGGTTCGATCGGAGCCGGCGACCTGGTGCTGATGACGGCACTCGCCCGCATGCTCACCGGCGAAGGCGAAGCCGACTATCAGGGCCGTCGCATACCGGCGGCCAAGGCGCTGATGATGGCGCGCCTCGCCCCGATCAGCCTGGCGCCCAAGGACGGGCTATCGCTGATCAACGCATCGGCGGTTTCCGCCGGCAGCGGCGCACTTGCGGTGACGGATGCCCTCACTGCCCTGGCCCAGCAACAGCATGCCGGGGCTTTGACCATGGAAGGTTTTGGTGCCAACCGCACCATCCTCGACCCGCGCCTGCATATGGCGCGCCCGGCAGCCGGCCAGCAGGAAGCAGCCAAGGTGCTGCACAATCTGCTCGTCCGAGACGACGCGCCGGCACCGACCACCTTGCAGGACCCGCTGTCGATCCGCTGCATGTCGTCGGTCCATGGCGCACTGATCGAGGCGATCGGCCAGGCGAGACAGGCTGTCGAGATCGAGCTCAACGCCGCCGCCGACAACCCGCTGGTGCTGGGCGATGATGAACTGGTACTGTCGACCGGCAATTTCCACACCGCCGCACTGGCGCTCGCCTTTGAGACGCTCGGCCTGGCGATCGCCCAATGTGCCGCGGCCAGTGCCGCGCGCTTCATCCAGCTCACCGGTTCGGGCCGCAATGGCCTGCCGAAATATCTGTCGCCGGTCGGCGCCGCCTCCGCCGGCTTCGTACCGCTACAGAAGACAGTGACCTCGATCCTGGCCGCCATCCGCCATAAGGCCAATCCGGTGATGCTCGACTTTCTGGCCGTGTCGGAGGGCGTCGAGGATCACGCCACGCAGACACCTCTGGCGGTTGCGAAATGCGCAGGGATGATCGCGCTGTGGCGGCGGCTGATCGCCTTCGAATTGATGGCCGCCGCGCAGGCCGTCGACCTGCGCGACGGCTTCACGCTGGCGCCGCGCACCGCCGCAATTCACACGGCAATCCGCGCTCTCGTCCCCATGCTGAAAGAGGACCGGCCGCTCGGTATCGACGCCGAAGCGCTCTACGCCGCGCTCGCCGGCGGAAATTGGCCGGCCTGACGCGGCTTCTCAGAAGACGACGGTCTTGTGGCCGTTGAGCATGACGCGGGCTTCGAGATGCAGCTTGACGGCGCGCGCCAGTACCCGGCTTTCGATGTCGCGCCCGACGGCGACGAAATCCTCGGCGCTCATCGCATGGGTGACGCGTTCGGTCTCCTGATCGATGATCGGGCCCTCGTCGAGGTCGGAGGTGACGTAATGCGCCGTCGCACCGATCAGCTTGACGCCGCGGTCGAAAGCCTGGTGGTACGGCTTGGCGCCCTTAAAGCTCGGCAGGAACGAATGGTGGATGTTGATCGCCCGTCCGAACAGCCGGTCCGACAGACCTTTTGAAAAGACCTGCATGTAGCGCGCCAGGATGACCAGTTCGGCCCCTGTCCGCTGCACCAGGTCCAGCAGCTTCTGTTCCTGTTCGGCCTTGTTCTCCTTGGTGGTCGGCCAATGGTGGTAGGGAATGCCCTCCAGCTCGGCGAAGCGGCGGGCATCCTCGTGGTTGGAGACGACGGCTGCAACCTCCGCGTTCAGCCAGCCGACCCTGATCTGGTACAGCAGATGGAGAAGCGCGTGGTCGAACTTGGAGACCATGACGATGATCTTCGGGCGGCGTCCCTGATCGACCAGCGCGATCTTCATGCCGAAGCGGTCGACGCTCGATTCCAGGGCCCGCGCCAGACTGTCCCCGGTCGAGCCTGGCGGGCTGATGAAGGCGATCCGCATGAAAAAGCGATTGGTCTGCCGGTCCCAGAACTGGCTGCTTTCGGCGATGTTGGCGCCGTTCGCGGCAAGCTCCGCCGTGACGGCGGCGACGATCCCCGGCCGATCCTCGCAGGAAAGCGTGAGAATATGAACCGGCGCGGCCTCGTCCGTCGCATCATTGCCTTGAGATTTCACGCCCCGTCGACCCTCTTCATGAACAGGCTGAGTTCAGCCGGATCCATATGCACCACATGCCTGTCTTCGGGATAGGCGAGACTGTTCACGTCGGCAACATATTCCGAAAACGCGGCGATACGCTCGGCCTGCAAACGATCATATTCGGCGGCGAAATTGCGATACACCTTGGAATGACGGGGCATGTGGCCACGGTTCTGGCCGAGAATGTCGTCGGCGAACAGATATTGCGCATCGCAACCGGTACCCGCTCCCATCGACAGCATGATCAGCGACGTCCGCTCCGAGATCGTCTTGGCCACCTCGACCGGCACCACCTCGATCTCGGCGCCGATGGCGCCTGCAGCCTCCAGCTGCTTCACCGCCGCGAAGATATCCATGGCGGTGTCGGCGGTCTTGCCGACCGCCTTGAAGCCGCCAGTCCAGGTCGCGCGAGAAGGAATGAGGCCAACATGGCCGATCACCGGGATATTGTCATCGGCCATCCGCTTGATCGTGGCGTAGCCGGCGCTGCAATAGACCGCGTCGGCGCCGGCCTTGTAGAGCCGGAAGGCCCAGCGCACGAAATCGTCCGCCGTGCCGATCTCGTAGAAATTGTCGCCCGGCATGGTGAACAGGCTGGGCGCCGCGTCGCGGTACTCAGGGTTGAGCACCAATTCGGGCGGCACCGAGACGATGTCGACCCCTGCGCGCTCCGCGGCCTCGGCCTCGTCCATCGTCAGCACACGCAGCATGGTCAGCTGTCGCTTGCCCTTCATGGCGCGCAAATCCGCCACCGTCGGTCTTTTTCGGCTCATCAAAAGGGTTCCCTCAGTTGCATTCGGCGGCAGGTCAGCCGATCTGGATCATCACTTTGCCAGCCTCGACCTTCACTGGATAGGTGGCGAGATTGACGCATACCGGTGCGCCTCGAGCCACGCCCGTCTTGTAGTTGAAGCGGCCATTGTGCTTGGGGCATTCGATGATGTCGTCCATCACCAGCCCATCGGCCAGATGCGCCTTCTCATGCGTGCAGTATCCGTCGGTTGCGAAGTACTCGTCATCGGGACTGCGATAGATGGCGAAGGTACGGCCGCCATGATCGAAGCGGATGACATCCTCTTCCTCGACATCGTCGACGCCACACGCTTCAACCCAGTCGGCCATCTGCTTTTCCCCTATTCCGCCGCAGCCGGAATGGTCAGTGCATGGAATTCGTCCCGATACGGCCGCGCCGTCGGCGGCAATTCACGTTTGAGGAAATAATCCTCGTACTGAAGCTGCTTCAGCAGCACCGGCCAGACCTCGCGATAGGCATGCCACATCGAAGGGTTCGGCTCGGGCAGATCGTGCTTGATCAATTCGTGCAGCCTCGGCAGCGCGTGATAGGGCACCATCGGGAACATGTGATGTTCGACATGATAGTTCATGTTCCAATAGATGAAGCGGCTGATCGGGTTCATGTAGACGGTGCGCGTGTTCAGCCGGTGGTCGGTGACATTGTCGGCCAGCCCGATATGCTGCAGCAGGCCGGTCAGCACCATGTGCCAGCTGCCGTAGAGGCGCGGCAGGCCGATCAGCACCAGCGGCAGGAACGACCACAGATAAAGCGCCAGCCCGATCGCCGCGACATAGATGACGACATGCCAGCGCGCGGCTGTGACCACCTTGTGAAGCTCCATCTCGGGAATAAAGCTTTTCTCGTCCGGCGAGATGCTGCCGAACGCATTGCGCAACAGCGTCGGCAGCGAATAGCGGAAATCGAGAACACCGGTGAAGGCGAGTGCGGCGCGCAGCAGGTCCGGCGGACGCATCACCGCGATCTCGGCGTCGCGGCCGACGATGATCGTGTCGGTGTGGTGGCGGGCATGGCTCCAGCGCCAGGTCACCGGATTGCGCATCAGCATGAAGCTGGCGATCTGGTAGACGGCATCGTTCATCCAGCGTGTGCGGAAGGCGGTGCCGTGGCCGCACTCGTGCCAGCGCGAGTCGCTGGACGAGCCGTAGAGCACGCCATAGACGAGCAGAAACGGCACCACCCACCACGTGCCCCAGAACCAGGCGATCCCGGCGGCGGAACCCAATATGGCAACGATCCAGATGATCGTGTCGCGGATCGCCGGGCCGTCCGAGCGCTGCATCAGCTCTTTCATCGCCTTGCGCGGCACATCGGTGTGATACCACTCGGCCGAGGCCAGCCCGGTCTCGATCGCTATGCGCGTGCTTTCCCCGACCAGGCTGTAGTCGCGCTTTTTCTCCATCACATCGACCTCCGATTTCCGGCCCGCCAGCCGGAGCGTTCGTTTCGCCTCATGCCCTGTCCGCCAATCCCGGAAAATGTCCCGACGGCGCAGGATAATCCTGTTGCGGCTGCCTGGCGATCGACGCGATCTTTGCTTCGGCCTCGGCGATCGCGCCGGCGCCGTCGAGCACCCGGAATACCGCGTCGTAAGAACGGCTTTCACTATGCTCCAGCCAGATCATCTCGCCCCGCTCGCGCGCCGCGAGATTGCCCAAGACATGGTGTGTCGAGGGCTCTATGCCCAGCGCATACTGCCCCGCCTGAAAATTCTGCCATTGATAGGCGCAAGGCAGCTGGTCCTTGCGCGTCACCACTTCGAAGCCGAGCCCGAGCTGATCGTTGACCACTGCCACCGGCACCTCGCCATTGGCGCCCGCCGCCATCTCGTGCTGCCAGACCTGCTCGCTGAAACCCGATTGTGGCGCCGGCATCGTGCGGTAACCCACCTTCTGCGCCTGGTAGCGCTCGCCGGCATGGCCAGCCCAGACGACGTCGCGGATCGGCGCCAGATAGCGCGAACCCTCGTCGAGCAAGGGATGGCTGACATTGACGTGGTAGAAATACATATGCGGCGTGCGGTTGAAACCGTGGTTGACGACGCGATCCGACAGCCGGATCTCGTTGCCGCCGACATCGGCCTCGATACGCCGGATCAGATGCAGATCCTCGCCGAACACTGCCGATTGCTGCACGGTGCCTTCGGCCCACAGCACGCAGCGGTCGCCGTCCCAGGTCTCGCCATAACCGGTCAGCCGCGCCGGAATGGTGCCGACGCGGCCATGCAGCGAATGGATCACGGTCTTCCTGCCCGGGTAGTTGTAGCTATCGGCCGGCACTTCTTCCCGGCCCAATATGTGGTCGAGGCCGCAGGTGACAAGCAGCCCTGAAAAGGAGCGCGCCCAGGCGAGCCCCCCTTCCCCCTCATAATCGTGCAGGCCGGGATGGCGAAAACCGCTCGGCGAATGCCAACCGATCGCCTGTCCCTTGAAGTCGCAGTCAGCGATGTCGAGCGCCCGGTCGACCAGCGCCGTGAAGCGCAGGCCCGAGCCGGTGCGGAACTCCAGCATGCGGATGCCGCGTTCCACCCCGTCGCCAAGCGTCATCAGCCGCACGCCGGCAAATTGCGACAGCATGCCCGAACGTTCCGACACCTGCCGGCGCGAAAGCGTCTTGCCGTAGAGTTCTACCATGTGACGGCCAACTTCTTCACTTCGCTCTCGTCTCTTTCAGCAGCGCCGACATGTCGGCGCCGGTGATGATGCTTTCCACGGTCAGGAGATCGGTATCGGCAACCGTCTGCTCGGCGACGATCTCGCCGCGGCGCATGACGATGATGCGGTCGGCGACCTGGAACACGTGATGGATGTTGTGGGTGATCAAGAGCACGGAATGACCGGCGTCACGCACCTCCTTGACGAAGCGCAGCACGCCATGGGTTTCCTCGACACCGAGATTGTTGGTCGGTTCGTCGAGGATGATGACCTTGGCGGCGAACTGCATGGCGCGAGAAATCGCGATCGACTGCCGCTCGCCACCCGATAGCGTCGAGACCAGCGCATCGGCGTCGAGTTTTTTCGAGATGCCGACGCGCTTCAACAGCGCCGACGCCGCGTCTCGCAATTTGGCGAAATCGAGCGGCGCGAACACGCCCAGCCATTTCAGCTTGACCGGCTCGCGCCCAAGGAAAAGATTGCGCGCGATGCTGAGATCCGGCGCAAGAGACGTATCCTGGTGGATGGTCTCGATGCCGAGGTCCATCGCGTCGCGTGTCGAACGGATCGAAACCTTTTCACCGCGCACATAGATGTCGCCACGGTCGATCGGAAACACACCGGAAATCGCCTTGATCAGCGTCGATTTGCCGGCGCCGTTGTCGCCGAGCAGGGCCACCACCTCGCCTTCCTTGAGGGCAAAGGACGCATTCTTCAGTGCGCGGACGCTGCCGAAGGATTTTTGCAGATTTTGCAGCCGGAGAACTTCCATCGTCAGCCCCTTGCGGCGTTCTTCTGCAGCAAAGCGTGCAGGATGAGCATGGCGAGGATGATCAGGCCGACGAAGATGTTGTAGGCGAGGCCCGGCACGCCGATCAGCACAATGCCGTTGCGGATCGCGCGCAGCATCAGCGCACCGACGATGGTGCCGAGGATGGTGCCGCGTCCGCCGGTCAGCGCCGTGCCGCCGACCACCACCATGGCGATCACTTCGAGCTCGTAGCCGGTGCCGGCCACCGGTGAAGCGGCCGAAATGCGGAAGGCGCTGATCATGCCGGCCAGCCCCGCCAGAACCGAAGTCAGGATGAACAGCCACACCTTGACGGCGTCCGCCGGCACGCCACGCGCCACCGCCGCGTTGCGGTTCGAGCCGATGGCGCTGATCCAGTTGCCGAGCTTGGCATAGCGCAGCACGTAGATTGCCAGCAGCGAGAGACCGATGAACCACCACAGCGAGGTGTAGAACCGGAACGAGCCGACATTGAAGCTGCCGGCCAGCAGCGTCACGAAAAAACCCGGCTGGTCCCAGGATTTCAGCGGAAAGCCCTGCGTGATGTAGAGCGCTGCCCCACGCACCACGAGCAGCATCGACAGCGTGACCAGGAAGGACGAAATGCCGATCTTGGTGACGATCAGCCCGTTGATGGCGCCGATGGCGATGCACAGCAGAAGCCCGGCCAGAAGGGCGACACCTATATCCACGCCGCCGTTCTGCACCAGGAGCATGACGACGACCGGCGCCAGCCCGAACACGGCGCCAACCGACAGGTCGAACTCGCCCGCCGTCAACAGCAGCGTCATGCCGAGCGCGATGATGCCGAGCTCGGGCAGGAACGCCATCATGTTGGAGATGTTGAGCGGCGACAGGAAATTGGCATCGGCAATGGCGAACACCGCGAGCAGGACAATGAGGATGACGAGCGAGGAGAATTGCGGCGAGCGCATAAGGCTCGATCTGCGTTTCCCGACAGGCATTTCGTCTTCTGCGGCGATCGTCATGACTGCTTCAACCATGCTTTGAAGAGACGCCCGCGGCTTGCGCCGCGGGCACCGGTTTTCACTTCGTGTCGTAGAGTTTCAGGATCGGTTCGACGCTCGAGGCGTCGTAGAGGCTGAACGTGTGGATGTCGTAGCCGATCGGCTCACCCGAAGCGGCGAGCCCGAGCAGCGCCACCGGCATGAAGCCCTGCGCAGACGGGAACTGCCAGGCGGCCGCGTTGACGAAACCGGATTTGACGGCTTCCGCGGTTTCCTTGGAATTGCCCCAGCCGACGACCGGGATCTTGCCGGCCGGCACGCCGGCGCCGTCGAACACCCGCTTGACGCTGGCCGCGACGGAATCGCCAAGCGCGATGATCGCCGGCGGATTGTTGGCCACCATGTAGTCGGTCATCTTGGCAATGATGCCGGCCGGGTCGGTGCCGCAATCGACCACATCATATTTGATCCCCAACGGATCGAAGACACTGGCGATGCCTTCGGTCTCCAGCTGCTGATAGCTGGCGCCGGGCACTTCCACCGGCAGGAACACCTTGTCGCCCTGCTTCACCATCTTGTGGTCGACAAGATACTTGGCCCAGGTGACCCCCGCCTCCTTGAGATCGGCACCGACATAGGCTTGCCGTCCGGTCGCCGGATCGTCGGTGTTGAAGAACACGATCGGGATGCCGGCCGCCTTGGCCGCCTTCACCTCTTCCGTCCACAAGCCCGGCTGGGCCGAGGTGGTGGCGATGCCGTCGGGCTTGGCCGCAAGCGCGGAATTGAAGGCCTCCTTCTGCGCCGCCATGTCGCCGCCGCTGAATGAGATTTTGCAGGTCACCTTGAGCTGGTCGCAGGCTTTGGTCGCGCCGGCATTCCAGTCCAGCCAGAACGCATCCGACGGACCGCCATGCGACAGCAAGTAGAACGTCTTCTGGCCATCCTGCGCCATTGCCGGCGCGCTCAACGAGACGCCGGCAAGCAGCGTTACGGCAGCCGCCAGTTTCAATGCGAATTTCAACATTTTTTCTCCTCCCTTACTTTGGAACCGAACCGCGCCGCCGCGAACCAGCGGCGCGAGAAGGCCGTCACAGACCGTTGGCGCGGAACTTCCCGTCGAGGAATTTCTTGGCCCTCGGCACGTCGTCTTCCGAGAGATGCTCGATGATCACCGGGATGTTCGGATGCTTTTCCGCCAGCCGCTGGAGATAGAGGTCGTAGTTCAGCGAACCGAGGCCCGGTGCCGGCAACTCGATCTCACCGACGCCACGGAATGTATGGCTCTCCAGCGCGTCCTCGTCGCCGATATCGGCGTGCTTCTCGGACTTGTCGCCGCCCGAACGCTTGACGTCCTTGGCGTGAGCTATTCTGATCTTGTCGGTCAGCGTGTCGAACACCTGGTTCAGGATCTGGTCCATCCTGTCGATGTTATGCGTCTCGAAATAATTGGTCGGGTCCATCAGCAGACCGAGGCCGGGGTGATCGACCTGCGCGAACATCTTGACCGTCTCCTCGACCGAGCCGACGACGTTGTTGACATAGGTTTCGAGCAGGAAGACCGCGCCGTGGTCATAGGCCGTCTGGGCAAGGTCGGCGACCACTTTGCGGCATTCCTCGAACCCTTCCTCGGTCTTGTTCTTGGGGTGATGCACCCAGTCGGATTCGGTGTTGTAGGTGCCGGTTTCCGAGATCACATACGGACTGCCGAAATGGCGGGCGTTGCGGATGATCTCTTTGAGGTAGCCGACGCGCTTGTCGCGCTCGGCCTTGTCCGGGTGGATGATATTTGTGTAGCCGGAAATGCAGCACACCGGCAGGTGATGATCGCGGAAGACGTCGCGTACCTTCTTGGCCTTATCCTTGGTGATCTGCCCCGCCGACAGGTCGACGTCCTTGAAGTGGAGGTCGAGTTGCACCGTGTTGAAATCGAGCCCGCGGATCTTCTTCGCCGTCTCTTCGAGGCCGTACGGGAAATAGCCCGTGAAAATACCTGCCTGCATCATGGTGTGAATTCCTCCCTGTAAGCGATTCAGTTGTCTGGTGTTTCAGCTGCGGTGATCAGGTAGCGATTTCGGAAAGCTTGACCGTGCGGGCCTCGTCGATCGAGCGATAACCCGCCTCGACCAGCGCCATGGTCTTGACGTTGTCGGCGACCGACAGCGCCGGCGGCGTGCCGGTCTTCACCGCGTGCTGGAGCTGCTCCATCACACCGATAAAGGCATGCGGGAACCACATCGTGTCCCAGCTCGGGCTGACCCATTCGCCGCCGGTCGTCTCGGTCGAAGCGTAAGTCAGCGTCGAGGCAGCGCCCGTCGGCCAGCCGATGGTGCCCTTCGCGACCCCCTTGCTGCCGTCGACGCGCCAATTGATGTGCTGGTCGTCCTTGTAGCCATCCTGGCGCGGACCGGACCAGACATCCTCCAGCGACACAGCGAGCACACCGGACGGAAAGCGCAGCGTCGACACCGTGATGCCGTCCGAGTGGTCGAATGTCGTGCGCGGGTCTTTGCGTGTCAGCGTGGTGATCTCGTCGGGATCGCCGAACAGGAAGCGCAGCACGTCGAGATGATGCACGCTCATATTGGCGAGCGTCAGCCGGTCATAATCCTCGAGAAAGCTCTGCCAGTGCGGGATGGCGTGCATGTCGATCTGGGCGAAGACGATGTCGCCCAGCGCGCCGCTGTCGATGATCTGCTTCAAGACGCGCATCGACTGGTCGTAGCGCATGTTCTGATTGACCGAGAGGATCTTGCCGGCCTTGGCCGCCTCGTCACGCAGCTTGACCGCTTCGTCGACCGACAAGGCCAACGGCTTCTGCGCCAGGATCGCCTTGATGTGCTTCTGCTTCAGCGCGTGACGGATCAGCGCCGGCTGCAGGTCGGGCGGGAAAGCAAGGTCGATGATCTCGACATTTTCGTCCTCGATCAGTTTTTCCGGTGTGTCGTGGACGGTCGGAATGCCCCAGCGCGTCGCCACCTTATCGGCGCTGGCCCTGGTGCGCGAGGCGATTGCCACCACCGGGAACCCGGCTTCCTTGTAGGCGGCGAGATGGCACTCGGCCATGATCATGCCTGCGCCGACACAGCCGATCTTGTATTCCTTCGTGCGGACCTTCACGTCCGGCTCGAAGCCTTTGCTTGCCATCTCTTCCTCCCGAAAGTCTTTCCTTGCGGTGGCCGTCATCGTGCCAACGCCCCGCCGCTCTGTTCGAAATAATGCACTCTGGCCGGCTCGCAGGATATCGCCACCATGGCATCCGGCCGGATGTCGGGCTGGCCGCGCAGCAACGCCTTCAGCCGCGCCTGCCCGGCAGCGAGCGTCACCACGGTGTAGCCGCCAAGCGGCTCGACCTCGAACACTCGCGCCGGGCGGCCCGGGCCCCCGTCCGCCCACGGTCTGACCTTGATGTCCTCCGGCCTCAGCCCGATCTCCACGGCGTCGGCGGGCGCTGTCTTGTCGTCGATGCGGATCGTGCCTTCAGCCGCTTCGACACCGCCCTCGCCACGCGCCGATCTGAGGATGTTCATCATCGGCGAGCCAAGCAGCCTTGCCACATAGGTGCTGGCCGGGCGGTCGTAAATTTCTGCCGGCGTACCGATCTGCCTGATCTTGCCGTCCTCCAGGATGGCGATGCGATCGGCGACCGACATCGCTTCTTCCTGGTCATGCGTGACGTAGATCAGCGTCTTGCCGAGTTCGCGCTGGATGCGCTTCAGCTCGACGCGCGTTTCTTCGCGCAGCCTGGCGTCGAGCGCCGAGATCGGATCGTCCATCAGATAGGCATTGGGATCGCGCACCAGAGCCCGGGCGATCGCCACGCGCTGCCGCTCCCCGCCCGAAAGCTGTCCCGGCGGCTTGTGCAGGATATGGCCGATATGCAGCTTCGCCGCGACGTCGGTGACCCGCCGCTTGATCTCGGCCTCGGCGACCCGGCGTTCGACCAGGGGAAAGCGGACATTTTCGAGCGCGCTCATATGCGGAAACAGCGCCAGGTTCTGGAACACCATAGCCACGTTGCGCTCGGCCGGCGACATCGCGTTGACCGGCCTGCCTCCGATCAGGATTTCGCCGGTGTCAGGTGTCTCCAACCCGAGCACCAGGCGCAGGATGGTCGACTTGCCCGACAGCGGCGGACCGAAGAAGCAGAAGAACTCATTGTCGTTGACGGTGAACGAGGCGTCGTCGACGGCGAGTGTATTGCCGTAGCGTTTGGTCACACTACGGAAGACGATATCGGCCATCTCAACCTGCCTTCATCGCAAGGCCGGTAGCGGCGTCGAAGACGCGCACCGACGACGTAGTGGGAGCGATGACAGCGGTGTCGCCGATAGCCAGCCCGACATCATTGTCGAACACCGTTTTCACAGCCGCCTCGCCCTGGCCGAGATGAACGATGGTGCGCGCACCGATCCGTTCGACAAAGGTCACCGGCATTGCGAGGCCCTGCCCATTCTGCACCAACGTCGCCTGTTCAGGCCGGAATCCGTAAAGCACCTCGCCGCGTGCACCACGCATGGCCGCTGCGAGTTCGCCCGCCAGCGGCGGCGTGATGCCCAACGGTCCGAGATCGACGACCAGTCCGCGGTCGCTCTCCGCCGGCCTGCCCTTGAGCAGATTCATGCCCGGCGCACCGATAAAGCGGGCGACGAAGACATTGGCTGGATCGTTGTAGACCTCGAGCGGCGTGCCGACCTGCTGCAAAACCCCATGATCCATGACCGCGATGCGGTCGGCCATGGTCATCGCCTCGAGCTGATCGTGGGTGACATACACCATGGTCTGGCGGAACTGCCGCTGCAACTGCTTCAGTTCGGTGCGCATGACGGCCCGGAAAGCGGCGTCGACATTGGAGAGCGGCTCGTCGAGCAGGAAGATCGCCGGCTCCATGATCGCCGAGCGGCCGATCGCCACCCGTTGCAATATATTGACCGACAGCCTGTCGGCCTTGCGGTCGAGCAGCGGCGAAAGCTGCAGCATCTCGGCGATGGCGCCGACACGGCGATCGATCTCGGCTTTGGCAGCCCCTCGCATTTTTGGTCCATAGGCAAGGTTCTGGCGCACCGTCATATGCGTGAAGATGGCGTAGTTCTGGAACACGAAGCCGACGCCACGCCGGCCCATCGGCACGCCGGCCATGTCGCGCTCGCCAAACAGGATCTTGCCGCCGGTCGGTTCTTCCATGCCCGCGATCATGTTCATCGTCGTCGACTTGCCGCAGCCCGACGGGCCGAGCAGCGCCATGAACTCGCCATCTGATATTGCCAGGTCCATGGTCTTCAGCGCGGTGAAGTCGCCGAATTTCTTGACCAGGTTTTGCAGGTGGATGGCGCTCATGCCGGTACCTCGCGTGCACGCGCCATGCGCTTCATGGCAAACACCGCGACGATCGACAGCACGACCAAAATGGCCAGCGCGATCGCCGCCACATAGCCCCAGATCAGGTCCTGCGTGGTGAGCTTGTAGATGTAGACCGAGATGGTTTCGGTAGCGACGCCTGGACCGCCGCCGGTCATGATGTAGAGCGTGTCGAAGATCTTGAAGTTCTCGATCACCCGGATCGCCAACGCGATGATGATGATCGTCTTCATCTTCGGCAGCACGATGGTGACGAAGCGCTGCCACGGATTGGCGCCGAGCAGCGTCGCCGCCTTGATCTGGTCCTCCGGCACGCCGACCAGGCCGGCAAGCAGGATAAGGAACATCAGCGGCGTCCATTGCCAGATGTCGGCGACCATCACCGCAATCAGCGCCAGAGTCGGATCCGACAGCCAGGCGATGGTGACGGGAGATCCGGTGAGCGCCGACAAGATGTCGTTCACCGGGCCGCCCGACTGGAACAGCATGAAGAACATGTAGCCGGCCACGGCAGGCACCACCATCATCGGCATCAGCAGGATCGAATAGAAGACGCGTTTGCCCGGGAAATCGTCGGCAAACAGTGTCGCCAGCGCCAGCCCAAGCAGGAATTCCGCCGGCACGCAGACGATCATGACGATGGCCGTACGCTTCAGCGCGCTCCAGAAGCGCGCGTCGGCGGCGAGATCGGTGTAGTTGGCAAAGCTGTTCCACATCGACCAGGCGTTCCACCAGCCGGTGCCCGACAGGGGCGACCAGTCGGTGACGCTGATGTAGAGCTGCATCAACAGCGGGAAGGCCGAGATGAACAGCACCAGGATCTGCGCAGGCAATGTCAGCCGGAAACCCAGCCTTGCACCCTCATCGCGCGAAACCGGCTTTGCTCCGACGGCTTTCACCTCATCCTTGGAAGTCATGACAGTCACCGCGCTCATTGCTTGAGCGCCCCGAATGTCAACCCGCGCACCAGATGGCGTTGGATGGCGATGCCCATGATGACCGGCGGCACGGCCGCGATCAGCCAAGCGCCGCCTTGGCGCCATAGAGCTGCCCGGTCATCGAGGAGGATAGCGAGGCCATGTAGACCGGGATGGTCACCCATTCGCGCGTCGTCAGAAGCAGCGCGATCAGATAGTCCGACCAGTTGAGGATGAAGACGAAGAGCGCGGCACTGGCCAGCGGCGCGCGCATCATCGGCAGCGTGATGCGGGTGAAGACGCGCAACCGCGAACAGCCCTCGACAAGCGCTGCCTCCTCGATCTCGCGCGGCATGTCGTCGAAGAAGGTCTTCATCAGCCAGAAGGCGAACGGCAAGGTGACGATGCCGTAGATCAGCGCCAGGCCCCACCAGCTGTCGGTGAAGTTGAGGAAAGCCCACATGATCATCACCGGGATCATGACCGCCATCGGGGGAAAAATCCTGAGCTGGATCAGCGCCAGCGGCAGGTTCTGGCCGGAGCCGAAACGCGACAGCCCATAAGCCGCCGCAGTGCCCGCCGACATGGCGATCACCGTGCCGAAAACCGCCGACAGCAGCGATGCGAGGATCGGCTTCAGCGCGGTACGGTCGAGCGCGACGATCAAATTGTTGGTCGACTCGCCGAAGACGAAACGAAAATTGCTGAGCGTCGGGTTCTTCGGCCACCAGGTCAGGTCGGCGCCGGTCGCCGACCATTCGGCGATCGGCTTGAACGCCATCGATACCATCCACAGGATCGGCACCAGCGTCACCGCCATGGCCGCGAAGATCGCGGCATAGCGGAATATCAGGAAAGGAACGGAACGCTTCATCTGGCGGCTTTGCTGGTGGCGTTGTGGGCGGAGGGGAAAAGCAGGCTCCTCCCCTCCTTCGATGTGATCCAGGGAGATGGATCAGACGATCGGGTCGAGAACTGTCGGCCAGGCCTCCTTGTTGGTCTTGATGGCTTCGAGCAGTTTGTCCTCGCCGGTGCGCCGCACGATCTTCTTCCACTCCGCCTCCGTATCGGCCATCGCCTGCTCCGATGTCTTGGCCTTGGTCAGCGCCGCCATGAGGTTCTCGTCGAGCGCATTGTGGAAGGCTGTCGCGCCGGGATAGTTGATGGTCGGCACGGTGCGCGCCACCGTCTCGCGCACGACGTCCATGTGGTAGGCATGATAGGTCTGGCGCACCAGCGGATCGGAGAAGTCCGAAAGCCGGAACGGGTCCAGATAACCGCCGGGGTTGGCACTCATCCAGGCGTAGATACGGGCCGAGCCCAGCCATTGCAGCAGGAGATAGGCAACCTCCTGGTTCTTCGACTGCGACGAGACCATGCCGGTCAGCGAGAACCACAGCACGGAGCGGCTGATCAGCTTGCCGTCGATCTCGCGGCCTGGCGGCAGCATCGAGCCGATCTTGCCGGTGACGGCCGAATCCTTGTTGCCGGCATTGTCGAGGAATTTCGGCAGGTTGGAGAAGGCGCAGGTCATCGCCGCACCACCCTTGGCGAAGTTGCCGTATTGCTCCGGCCAGCCCCAGGAGATCGCATCCGGCGAATGATGTGCGAGCGAAGCGACATATTCGTTGGTGGCGGCAATGCCTTGCTCGGAATTGATCATCGGCTTGCCGTCATCGCCAAACAGGAATTGGTTGGGCGAAGCCATCGAGACATAGCGCTGGTACCAGTTGGTGTAGCCCCAGCCCTGGTTGCGCAGGTCGGTCGAGCCGAACAGGCCCTTGTCCGGACGCTGGAAGAAGGCGGCGATGTCGCCATGCTGCTTCCAGGTCTTCGGCGGCGCCAGATCGTAGCCGTATTTGTCCTTGAAGGCCTTCTTCTCGGCTTCGTCGCCGAACAGGTCGGTGCGGTAGACCCAGGTCTGGAAGTCGCCGTCCAGCGACACGCCATAGTTGGAGCCGCGGTATTTGTTGAGCAGCGACACGCCCTTGGCGCCGTTGACATAGCCGCTGACGGGATCGTCCCATTCGGGCTTGTGCTGCGCGACAAAGTCATCGAGCTTGGCGATGCCGCCGGTTTCGGCGAGGTCGCCGAGGCGGTTCCATTCGGTCGAATAGATGTCGTAGGCGCCACCCTTGGTGGAGATGTCCTGCATCGTCTTGGTGAATTCCTGGCCGTTCGGCAAACCGACGATTTCGATCGCGATGCCGGTTTCCTTTTCCCACAGCTCCTTGATCGACGGCGCACCGGCCGGGAACGGCTGCGTGAGCTGGCCGATCGAGCCGTCGGACAGGCCGAGCACGATCTTGGCGGGCGCCTTGCCGGCGCCCTTCAGCGCCTTGGCCGCCTCGATGGCGCGGCCTTCCGGCGTGTCGGCGCCATACTGGTAGCGCTCGGCTCCATCGAAGCCCGTCGGGCCGCCGATCATGCCTGGCGCCAGCGCGTCGGCCGCATAGGCGCGGCCGGGACGAATGAATTGGGGTGCGATACCAGCGGCGGCCATGATCACAGCCGCCTTTCCTCCGGATGCCAGCAGCCGGCGCCGCGAGATGCGGATCAAGTCAGACATTGAAACTCCTCCCTCAGGGCCACGTTTCCTCCACGGCCCTTATGAGGGATATTGACGGCAGCATGGCAAGGCTGTCAACATCATAAATAATCAAAACACCTCACAACATCGCAATAGGGCAAGGAAATGCACAAAAACGGGATCCATGCATCATGCCGGGTGCTTCAATTTGAGGGCACACGACCCTTCCCGGCCCTGCGCAGCCCTACCGGACCATTTGATTTAGCGCGGCGGCTTGCGCATGGGCTAAGGGCGGATACATCATTTCCCATCAGAATCGCCGATGGCGGGGAAGCCGTCACCAGCCGATCTGACGCATGCAGGAGATGAAAGACGGTGCGTTCCACCCTGACTGACATAGCCCGGGAAGCCGGCGTCTCGGCCGCCACCGTCGACCGCGTGCTCAACAACCGACCCGGCGTGCGGGCGCGCACGCGCGAAATCGTGCTCGAAATGGCGCAGCGCCTCGGCTACATCGCCGAAGGCCCGAACGGCGCGCCGCCACGGCCCTCGCCTGGCGAGGTCATCCGGCTCGACTTCGCGCTGCCGGCCGGCACCAATTCCTTCATCAAGATGCTGCACCGGCACATCGAGGCACAGGCTCTGGCGCGGCCCGACCTCGATGTCCATATCGCCACCATCGAGGGCTTCAATCCTGACCGGCTCGCCCGCCTGCTGCAGGACCTGCGCGGACAGACGCAAGGCGTCGGCGTTATAGCGCTCGACCATCCGACGGTGCGCGAAGCGATCCGATCCCTGTCGGCCAACGATATCAAGGTGGTGACCATCGCCTCCGACATCCTGCATGTGCCCAGGGTCGCCTATATCGGCATCGACAACCGCGCCGCCGGGCGGCTGGCCGGCTATCTGCTCAACCGCTTCATGGGATCGGGGCATCCGGGCAAGGTGGCGCTGTTCGCCGGCTCGCTGTCCTATCGCGGCCACGAAGAACGCGAGATGGGGTTCCGCCACGTCCTGACCGAGGAATCACCCAACCTGCAGATCGTCGAGATGCGCGAAATGCTCGACGACCGCGAGAAGGCCTATTCGGAGGCATCGGCCCTGCTGGAACGGCACCCCGACCTTGCCGCGATCTACAATGTCGGCGCCGGCAACACCGGCATCGCCCGCGCGCTCAAGGAGCACGGCCGCGCCCAGTCCATGGTCTTCCTCGGCCACGAGGTGACGGACGGCACCAAGGACCTTCTGCTCGACGGCACGCTCGACGCGGTCATCGACCAGAACCCGCGCGTCGAAGCCCGCGAAGCGCTCAACACTTTGACCCATGCGGTCCGGGGATTGCCCTATGAACTGCACCAGCCAAGGCTGCAGGTGATCTTCAAGGAGAACATCCCTGAGATTTGACGGACCAGACGAGCGGGGCAGCGCGGTAAAGCGCCCGCCCCGCTCGATGCTTCCAGTCTATTGGACGGCAGCGATTTCAGCCGCGGCGCCATCGACAAAGCTCTTGTCGACCCATTTTCCGTAGTCGATCGAGCCCTTCAGGAGCCCGGCGCTGGCCATGAATTTCTCCTCGCCCTGCAAGGCGGCGATCGCGTCGTCGGTTAGTTTCGGATCCTGGTGGAACACCCCGTCGGCATAGGTCTTGCGGACGGATTTCTCCGACGACTTGGTCGCCTCCACAAACGTCTTGATCGTCTCGTCCGGATGAGCGTCGGCCCAACGCGAAATCTCGATGTCGACCTTCAGCAGCCGCTTGACCAGATCGGGATATTTCGCCGCGAAGGCGCCGTTGACCGAGATGACGTTCGGCACGTTCCATTCCGGATGGGTGCTGGTGTCGAACAGCACCCGCGCCTCGCCGGTGTCGACCAGCTTGGCCGCCGTCGAATCCGTCTCGACAATGGCGTCGATATCGCCGCGCAGCAGCGCCGGGCCGGATGCCTCGAAAGGCAGGTTCAGACCTTCGACGTCATTGGTGGTCAGGCCGACGCTGTTCAGTGCCTTGCTGAAGTTCGAATGCCGCACCGTTCCGGTGAGATAGGCGACCTTCTTGCCCCTGAGATCCTGCAGCGTCTTCAACGGCGAGTCGGTTTTGACGACGATGTAGGAACCGCCGGCCTTCACATAGCTCGACAGGCCGATCAGCTTGACGTCGGCGCCGGACGCAGCAACGCGCAGCGCCGGATTGTTGCCGGTATAGGTGAACTCGATGGCGCCGGTCGCCAATGCCGTCGTGGCTTCCGAGCCGCCGTTGAAGGTCACCAGTTCGACCTTGATGCCGTCCTTGGCGAATTCCTTGTCCCACCAGCCGTCCTTCTGGGCGAGGACGAATTTGAGGTGCCCCGGCGCCGTGCTGCCGATGCGGATGATGTCAGGCTTGTCCTGTGCGAAGGCAGGCATGCCGCCAAGGCCGATGACGACGGCAATGGCGCCCTTCAGCAGCAGCCGGCGAATTGCGTCGAATGGAATGTTGGGCATGGGAAAATCCTTCCTGTTTGGAATGATGGGGCCGCTTAAATGAGCGAGGTCTCGGACTGGCCCTTCCAGGCTGTTGCCCAGCGCTCGAACCAGACGAGCAGGTAATTGACGGTCAGGCCGATGACGGTCAGCGTCAGGATGCCGGCGTACATGTCGGCCGTTTCCATCATCAGCTGCGAATTCTGGATGAGGAAACCGAGGCCGGATTTGGCCGCCAGCATCTCGGCGCCGATGACCGCGAACAGCGAGGATTTCACCGCCAGCCGAGCGCCGGCGACGATCGAGGGAATGCTGGCCGGCAGGATGACTTTCCGGAAAAGGTCGAAGTCGGACGTGCCCATCGAGCGCGCAGCCTTGATGAGCAGCGGATCGACCGACTTGACGCCGCTGATCGTGTTGACGAGGAGAAAGAAAACCGAGGAGTAGAAGGTGATCGCGACCTTCGATTCCTCGCCGATGCCGAGCAGCAGGATGAACACCGGCAGAAGCGCGAATTGCGAGGTGTTGCGCAGCGTCTGCACCAAAAGGTCGGAAACCTTCTCGAACAGCGAATAGCGCCCCATCAACAGACCGAGCGGGATGGCCACCACCACGCCGAGTGCGAAGCCGATCGCGGCACGCTGCAGGCTTATGCCGATATGCTCGATCAGCACGCCCGAAGCGAGCAGCGCCCACCAGGCGACCAGCACCTCGCTCAGCGGCGGAAAGAAGATGCGGTTCAGCCAGCCGAGCCGGGGCGCGATCTCCCACAGCAGGAAGAACAGGCCGAGCAGCGGCAAGCCATAGAGGAATGTGCCGTGGCTCGCTTTCTTGCTCCGGATCTTGGCGTTGGCCTTGATGGCGGGGACCCTGGCGGCGGCTACCGTTTCGCCAGCGCCGGCAAACAGGTGGAGCGCTCCAGCGGAGCCAAACTTCTCGGTCAGATAGGCCATGGGTCCAGTTCCTCAGTGACTGAAGGCTGGCGACAGAGTCCAGTCCTTCTGCGCCTTGTTGACCTCGTCGCGCAGCACGTCCCAGACGCGAGCGCGATATAGATTGAATTCGGCGCTGGCGCGGATGTCGCCGTCGCGCGGCCGTGGCAGGTCGATATCGATGATCTCCTTCACCGCGCCCGGCCGCGCCGTCATCACCACCACCCGGTCGGCGAGGAAGATCGCCTCGTCGATCGAGTGGGTGACGAAAATGACAGTCGTGTTGATCTTGCCCCAGATCCGCAGCAGCTCGCCTTGCAGAAGCTCGCGCGTCTGCTGGTCGAGCGCCGCGAACGGCTCATCCATCAGCAACACTTCCGGGTTGCTGGCCAGCGCACGCGCGATCGCCACACGCTGCTGCATGCCGCCGGACAGCTGGTTGGGAAAACGGTCCTCGAAGCCGGCAAGGCCGAACAGCGACAACAGATGGCGGGCCGTCGCCGTGCGCTCAGCCTTGGCCACGCCGCGCACTTCCAGCGCATATTCGATGTTGGCGAGCGCCGTGCGCCAGGGAAACAGCGCATATTGCTGGAAGACATAGCCGGTCTTCGGGTCGGGCCTGGTGATGCGCCGGCCATCGAGCTTGACGTCGCCGCCGGTCGCCTGCGTCAGCCCGCCAATGATGTCGAGCAGCACCGACTTGCCCGAGCCGCTGGGGCCGACCAGCGTGATGAACTCGCCCTTACGGATCGAGAGGTCGACGCCGTCGAGCACGGTGACGCGGTCGGTCGCCTCGCCATCGACGGTGACGAACTGCCCCGGCTTGAGCTGGAAGGTCTTGCTGATGTCGCTGACGACGATACGGTCCATATCTGTCTCCGATCGGTTCACTGCGCCACGCGAATGCGGTGCGTCGGGTCGAATTCCGAGCCGCCGGCCTTGCCGCGCTTCCAGCCGAGCGCGCGGGCATAGGAGCCAAACAGCTGTCGGGCGTCGGCCTGAGCTTCCGTGATGCCGGTCGGCCCTTCGGCGAACTCGGCCACATAGAGCGCGTCGGTCGGGCAGTAGATCTCGCACAGGAAGCAGGTCTGGCAGTCCTCCTGGCGGGCGATCACCGGCACGCCGCTCTCGGTCGCGTCGAAGACGTTGGCCGGGCACACCTTGACGCAGATGTCGCATTCGACGCAGCGCGTGGCCGAGACGATCTCGATCATGACGCCAGCTCCGCCAGCCGCTCAGGCGCGCCTGCGATGCGGAACGCATCCACACCGGTGATGACCAGCCGTTGCGCGAAGGCCGGGCTCTTGCCCGGCAAATCGGTGCGGCGATGCATACCGCGGCTCTCGGTGCGGTGCAGCGCTGCGGCCACGGACCAGCGCCCGGCGGCGGCGATCGAAGCTGCCTCTCGGGTACGGACCCTATCCAGCCCGTCGCCTTGCAGATGGTCGCGCACGTCGCGCCAGACACTCTCCAACCGCTCGCCGCTTTTCTCCAGGCCTTCGCCGGTGCGGAAGAAATTCTTGTCGAGCGGCGTCACCTCACTGCGCACCGCCTCGATGACTTCGCCTGCCGAGATGTCGACGCGCGGCGATGATGCAGGACGTAATCCAGCCTGGCCAAGCGACTGCACCTCAGTGCGGAATGCCTTGCCGGTCCGGCGCTTGGCATGGGTCGAAGCGCCCTTGCCCGCCCACCAGCCGCTGGCCAGCGCCCAGGACGAATTGACGGCGCCGCCGCCCGACACCGCACCGGTCATGATCTCGCGGCTGGCCGCGTCGCCGGCGACATAGAGGCCGGGTACGCCGGTGGCGCAATCGTCGGAGACGATGTCTATGCCGCCCGTGCCGCGCACCGTGCCTTCGGCGCGCAGGGTGATGCGGAACAACTCGCTGAACGGGTCGATGCCGGCGCGGTCATAGGGCACGAAGCAATTCGGCTGGCCCTGGCGCAGCCAGCCCTGCAGCGCCGGTTCGGCCTGATCGAGCCGCGCGTAGACCGGGCCGTCGATCAGCGCGCGCGCCACTTCCTCCTCGCGGTCGCCGATGCCGTTGCGCAACGGCTCGCCGGTCGGCCCGACGATCGGTGAGCCATCTTCGCGATGGAACGACGCCCAGCGGAACGGCAGCCCCTTGTTCAACGAGGAGCCGTAGGGCGCCAGCGTGTATTTGCCGGTGAACTCCATGCCCGACAGGCTGGCGCCGGCCTCCGCCGCCATCAGATAGCCGTCGCCGGTCAGCCCGGTCGCGCCGAGGATGCGCTCGCGGAAAGCGCAGCCACCGGTCGCCAGCACCACCGCGTTGGCGTCGACGCGCCAATCCTGGCCGATCTGCCTGGCGACACCGGCGGCGCCGACGATGGCATCGCCGTCCGACAAAAGTTCGAGCGCGGGATGATGGTCGAGGACGGTGACGCCGGCCAAAAGCACGCGGCGGCGCATGAAGCGCATGTAGTCCGGGCCGCGCAGATTGGCGATGTAGAGCCGGCCGTCATCCTCGCTCGGGAAAGGATAGCCCCATTCGGAGAGCCTGAGCAGGTTGCGGTAGGCGGTGTCAACGCAGCGCAGCATCCAGCGCGGGTCGGCGAGTTCGCCGGTGCGCTGCCAGCGTCGCTCGACCACGGCATGCCTGTTGTCGCCCGGCGGCACGCACCAGGTGCCGGTGTTGGACGGCGCGGTGGCGCCGCTGGTGCCGAGATAGCCCTTGTCGGCCAGCACCACCTTGGCGCCGGCCTCGGCCGCGGCGACTGCTGCCCAAGCTGCCGACGGACCGCCGCCCAGCACCAGCACGTCGGCCTGGAGCAGCAAGCTGTCGGAAGCGGATTTTTGCGGCTTGGGCATGGAGACCTGGCGAATAAAGTCGAAGCAGGCGCTAGGCCGCGCGGGCCGCGCTGGAAGACCACACCGGCTCGTTGCCCGCGCTCCACTTGATGTTGCAGCCGATCGACGGCGCCTGGCTGGCAGTGGGCCTGCCGCCCTCCAACACCGTATCGACCGCCGCGCGCAGATCGGCACCCGTCACCGGCTTGCCGTTGCCCGGCCGTGCATCGTCGAACTGGCCGTGATAGGCGAGCCGCCGGTCAGTGCCGAACAGGAAGAAGTCGGGCGTGCAAGCCGCGCCATAGGCTTTCGCCGTCTGCTGCGACGCATCCTTGAGATAGGGGAAGGAATAGCCGAATTTTTCGGCCTCCTCGCCGATGCGGGCGAGCGTCTCCTCCGGATGCGCCTCGTGGTCGTTGGCGTTGATCGCCACCACCTGCAGCCCCTTGCCGGCGTAATCCCTGGCGAAAGCGGCAAGCTGCTCGCGGATCAGCACGACGAACGGGCAGCGGTTGGAGATGAAAGCGACGAGCAAGGCCGGCTTGGCGTCGAAATCGGCAAGGCGGTGCAGCACACCTTGCGCGTCGGGCAGCAGGAAGTCGGCGGCCCTGGTGCCGAGGTCGACCGGATTGGACTCTGTTTTCGGCATCGATGCGCTCTCTTGTGCAACCATTTTCACAGGCCAAGATGCGAGCGCTCCGAGCGTTCGCAGTTAGTCTATGAATTTAGTATAATTATAGGCTGGAGAGCGCATTCACGGTCAACCGCGCGGCTTAGAATATCGTGCCAATGTTTCAGGCCGAGCCGCCAAGTTTGTTCGGGCGGAAGCCGATCCGGAGAAATCCGGACGGACAGCATTTATGAAGCGCAACGGGGTTCGGCGACGAAATTGTACTGCCCAGCCGAACCGTCTTGCGATTTTCGCGACGTCATTCCCCTTCCGGATAGAGCGCTTTCGCCAGGTCGCGGATCGCATCCGATGTGCGCGGGCCGAAGCCGATCATGTAGGCGCCGTCGAGCACGACCAGCGCCTTGTTGGCTGCCGCCGGCGTTGCCGCCAGCGCGCGGTTGCCGAACACCAGCTCGGCCGACGGCCCGCCCTTGCCGTCGCCCATCATCAGGATGACGTCAGGCGCCATCTCGATCAGTTTTTCCTCCGACGCCGCCTTGTAGCCCTGTACGATGTCCATAGGGTTGAGGCCGCCGGCATAGCGGATGATGGCGTCGGCAGAAGTACCCGCGCCGGCAGCGCTCAGACGTACCAGGCCATGGAAGAACACCACCTTCTTGCGCCGCTCCGGCGGAATTTGCGACGCCAGATCCGCGGCAGCCTGAAAGGCGGTGAGCACCTCGGCGGAAACCGCCTTGCCCTTGTCCTCGAGCCCAAGGCTGGCGGCGATCAACGTGATCTTGTGCTCGATGCCTTGCGGGCTGTTGTCCTGCGGGACCAAGACGATCGGGATTGCCAGCGACTTCAGCACCTCGACCGCTTCAGGAGGCCCGCTGTCTTCTGCGGCCAGGATCAGGTCGGGACGCAGGCTGGCCAGCCCCTCGACCGAAAGCTGGCGGCGGTAGCCGACATTGGGTTTTTGCGCGACTTCAGGCGGATATTTGCTGCCGCGATCTATAGCGACGATTCGCCCGCCGGCGCCCAGCGCGTGGACGATCTCGGTGACGTCGGAACCGAGCGTCACGATCCGGGTCGCCGCGCCCGGCACGACGGTTCGCCCCAGCGCATCGACAACGATCTCGGCGGCCAGCGCCTTGAAGCCGCAGGAAGGCGCCAGCACCGACAGTGCCAGAAGCAGCACCGCCGCGATCCTGCCCGGTTGCGACCAGTGGGTCGTCTTGCCTTCGCCTAAACTGCCGACCATGCCGCTGTTCCCGTGCCAGATGCTTCTCGAGGATGGTCGGCTATAAATTTAAAGTTGACTTATGTCATCATGTTTTAATATGTGACCCGTGCCCTGACCTGCCTGGTCGAGGGATTTTCAATAATGCCAGCCAAGGCCGCTCAGCCACCGCCAGCAGTTTTGCTTTTGCTTGGGGGCTGCATGACAACGACAACAAACACGACATTGATGGCGAGCACGGCGCTCGCCTTCGTGCTCGGCCTCTGCGCCGTGCCTCTTGCCAGCGCGCAGGAACAGGACCGGGAGAAAAAGGCCGCCGCCAAGACCGGCCGCCTGGCGCCGGCCAGTGTCGCGCAGAACCAGCCGGCGACGATGCTCGACGTGATCACCATCTCGGCAACGATGATCAAAACGGCGGTGATCGAATCGATGGCCGCCATCAGCGCCGTCGATCAGGACGAACTCGACCGCATCCAGCCCGACACAGCCGCCGACATCTTCCGCACCACACCGGGCGTCGCTGCCTCGATGAATGGCGACGATCCCGCAACCGCCATCAACATCCGCGGCCTGGAGCAATATGGCCGCGTCGTCGTCACCCTCGACGGCGCCCGCCAGGACTACTGGCGCGTCGGTCATGGCTCTGGCTCGTTCTATGTCGAACCCGACCTGATCAAGGAAGCCACCGTCATTCGCGGTCCGGTCTCGAATGCCTATGGTTCCGGCGGCATCGGCGGCGTCGTCTCCTTCGAGACCAAGGATGCCGGCGATTTCCTCAAGAAGGATGAGCGCTGGGCGCTGAGCGAGAAGCTCGGCTACGAGGACAATGGCGACGGCTTCACCACCAGCACCACCGGTGCCTACCGCTTCAGCGACGATGCCGATATCATCGGCAACCTCATCTACCGCGACCGCGACAGCTACACCGATGGCAATGGCGACACCGTGCCATGGACCGGCGAGCGGGTGACCAGCGGCTATCTGAAGGCGACGTTGCGGCCGGCCGATGGCCATGAGCTGAAGCTCGGCGCCATCCTGCAGCGCTACAACGACCAGATCACCGGATCGAGCGGCTCGGCCTCGCCGACCCTGAGCCGCTATGACACCGACACCACCAACCAGACCTACACCGCCGCTTACACCTGGAAGCCCGACGACAACGCGCTGATCGACTTCAGCGCCAATGCCTATCACAACCGCACCCGCGCCGAGCAGACGCAGGTCTGGCCGACCTCGGCGATCGGCAATTTCCGCTTCTACGACGTGGCCACGACAGGTTTCAATGTGAAGAACTCCTCGCGTTTCGACGTCTGGGGACTAACACATACGCTGACCTACGGACTCGACTACTACTATCTCGAGGCCTCCTCGGAAGCGGCGCATTTCGGCGCTGGCCAACAGCAGGGTTATGGCGGCTTCCTGCAGTGGCAGGGCGATTACGGGGACTGGCTGCAGGTCATCGCGGCGATGCGCTATGACGGCTACCAGCTCGATGGCGAGACGCGCATCCCGTCACCGCAGGAAGCCTCGATCTCCGGCGATCGTTGGTCGCCGCGCCTCACCGTCGGCGTCACGCCATTCGATGGCTTCCAGCTCTATGGCACCTATTCCGAAGGCTACCGGGCGCCGGGTCTGCAGGATGTCTTCCGTGGCGGCGGCGCGCATGGCGGCGGTGATACATATCGGCCCAATCTTCTGCTGCAGCCCGAGACGGCGAAGAACTGGGAGGCCGGCGTCAACGTGAAATATGACGATGTGCTGACGGCGGGTGATCGGCTGCGCGCCAAGGTCAACGTTTTCCACACTGACGTCGAGGATTACATCGACGTCGACCTCACCGTGCTGCCGCGCACGGCAATCAACATCGGCGACGCACGCCTGAAGGGCGTAGAGGCCGAGATGGTTTATGATTATGGCTAGGGTTTCGTGAACTTCTCCGGCGCGCTGATCGATGCCAAGGTCGTCAGCGGCGTCTATTCCGGCCAGGCGTTGAACAACACGCCGCTCGACCGCTTCTCGGCCACGATCGGCTTCCGCATGCTGGAGGACCAGCTCACCGTCGGCGCGCAATATCTCAGCGTCGGCAAGATCACCCGCACCAGCCGCACCAATCCCAACGCCGTGCCGGTCGTCGATGACGGTTTCGATCTGGTCAATGTCTTCGCCAACTGGCGCGTCAACGACAACCTCAAGCTCGATTTCGGCGTCGATAACATATTCAACACCGCCTACACCGATCCGCAAAGCGCATGGTCGACCTCGGCGGCAACAGAACAGGGCAAGGGCCGCACCTTCAAGGTGGCCCTCACCGGCAGGATGGGAGGCTGACAATGAACGAAGCATCGGTGCGTGAACTGGCCTGCGAGGCACGGCTCAACCTGCGGCGTCTGCCGGACTACATGGACAGCATCTCAGACAGGCTGCGGAGCTTCGAGGCCGATGCTTCGCATCAGGGACAGCGCATCGATTTCCGCTTTGCCTTCGGCGGCGCCTCGTTCGACATGGAGCGGCTGGTGATGCGGGCCAATGCTGCCGACCGCGACGGGCTCGCCCGTATCAAGGACCTGCTCGCCACAGCCGTACAGGTCTACGCCAAGGAGGAAAACCCCGAGATCGTCTGGACCGGCGATCTCTCAGGCGAAACCAGCCTCGCCCAGTTCCGCGAGATGGTGGTGACCGATGTTCGCGACCTCACTCCGAATATGCGCCGCATTCGTCTGGCCGGCGAGAATCTCTCGCGCTTCGCCAAGTTCGGCGGCATGCATATCCGCATGCTGTTTCCGACCAGGGACGTCCCCGATCCGCTGTGGCCGGTGCTGGGCGGCAATGGCTTACCGGTCTGGCCCACCGACGACCGGCGCCCGGTGGCGCGCGTCTACACCATCCGCGCGCTTGACGTGGAAAAGGGCATCATCGATGTCGACTTCCTGATCCATCCCGGCGAGAGCGTCGGCTCCGCCTGGGCCATGCAGGCCGCGCCCAGCATGAAGGTTGGCATCATGGGCCCGGTCGGCCGTCCGGTGCGGCAGGCAGAATGGTACGTCATGGGCGCCGACGAAACCGGCTTGCCGGCGCTGGCTCGGCTGCTGGAGACACTACCGGCCGGGACAAAAGGCGTCGCCTTCGTCGAGATCGCCAATGATGGTGAAAGACAAGCGATCAACAATGGCACGGGCATCGACGTTCATTGGCTGACACGGGATGGCGTGGCGGCGGGCGAGGACAGACTGCTGGCCGAGGCTGTCCGCTCGGTGGCGTGGCCGCAGGACGGTTCGGCCTTCGGCTGGTTCGCCGCGGAAGCCGCTGCCGCCAAGATCGTGCGCGAATGTTGGCGCGACACGCTGGGGCTTGGTCGCGATCAAACGCTGGCGGCGGCCTATTGGCGGCGTGGCTCTGCCGGATTGATGGCGGGGTGAACTCTGATGATCGGCCCGCGGTCTTTGCCGATGCCGATATCAATTTGATCACCGGAGACAAGGTTCGAAATATCGCACACCACCAGCGGCATGCGGATGTCATAAAGAAATTCGGCAACGATGGCACCGACCGCCAGGATCGGGTCCGGCCGCTCCAGAAGAATACCGGCCGGCGCCGTGCCCCTGCGGATCGCCTCTGCCAGGACCGAGGATGACGACGACGAGCCGCGACCGCTCGGCATGACCAAAATCCTGCCGGCGACATTTCGGCCGAGGCCGGGGTGCGAATGGTCTGTTATCTCGCCGGTCTCGGCATCGATACCGCCCCAGAAGCTGAGCGGTTGCGAAAACACCAGCGCCTGACCCTCAGCGTCACCGGCCAGCTGGAAAGTGCCGGTTCGTTCCACCGGTCGCGTCATGACGCGCTCCGCACAACATGCCCGGCCGCAGCAGAGCGGATGCAATCCCGCATCTCGGCGAAGGCGACGGACACACCGATATTGCCGGGTGCGTAGTGCGCCCATTTGCCGGAATTGGTCATCACCACGCCATCGAGGCGTTCCAGGATCGATGTGACATAGGTGCAGGTATCGGCGACCGGGATCAGGCCGAACGCCTCCATACCGGCCAGCGCGCCCTCCTCCTGCAATCGCGTCAGCGTCGCGCGGCCGGTGTTGACATAGATCGGAATGCGCCTACCCGGTGCTGCCTCGCGCAGCAACGGCAACAGTCGCATCCATTCCTCATGCGAAAAATGCGGCGTGCCGAGCGACACGGCCGCCAGCGGCGCGCCATCGGGCACGGTCGATAGCCTGGCCAGCGCATGATCGATGTCGGCGCGGCTGATGCGGATCGTCTCGTCAGGCGCATGACCCTGGAACGCCTCGTCGAGCGTCATCGCTTCCGGCGTGATGCCGACCGCATGGAACAGCGCCACAGCACCGGTCGTTGCCGCCGCCGCCCCCAGCGCCTTCAGCTGGTCCTCGTCGCGCGGCCGCGGCAGGCCGGCAATCACCGAAACGCGGTCGCCGCTCGCTTGCCCAATCAATAGCCCGACGCCGACGAAAAGGCTGTCGCTCGGCTCGCTGTCCGGAACATCCAGCTCAAACAGGATCCGACCACGCCGGTTCTCGCTCAGATGCAGACCCCAGGCCGGCGCGCGCCCGGTCATGGCGCAGCACAGATCGATGAAATCGCCATAGCGGTTGGTCCGCGCGCCGATCACCGAATTGGCAAAGACGATGGCGTTGGATTCCCCCCAGGCGATCTGTTGGCCAAAGCTTGGCCGGAACCGCGTCTGGTAAGGCGCGCAAGTGAAAGTCGCCTGGCAGCCGAGCTCCAGATGCGCTTTCATCAGCCGCCGCGCCGGCACCTCTTCCGCCGCTGGCATTTTCACCATGCCGGGATGGATGAGATCGAACGAACCGACATTGAGCGTCGTCGGCACCTGCACGCGGCCACCGCCTTCGACCAGCCGCTCGACGAAATCGAGCCCTGCCTTGCCGTGGTAGAGACAGCCGTCGATATGGGCGCCGGCAATGTCGAGCAGGCTGCCCGCGCCGATCGCGTTGGAAAAGGCGACCAGGATTTTCATGGCAGCAGCCGCTGACAGGCCATGCTCGCCGTCGAGCATGGATCGGTCGCGTGCAGTCAGTTCCAGGGTCATCGGTATGCTCCGGGTCGTGCCCGTCTATGCTGTCCCTGATTGCGGACGGTCTGGCAAGACCCGGTGAGGATCAGTTCGCCGCGATCAACACCGTGCTTTCAGGCGACCAGCGCAGCACGACATCCTGACCTTCTGCCAGCCGTTCCATGCCGGTATTCTGCACAATCACTTTCAACGTCTGACCAGCACGCTCGACGAAATAGGTGCTGTTGCTACCGGCGAAGATGCGCTTGGAAACCTGTCCCTTGAGCATGTTGGCGTTGCCATCCGGTGTTCCGGCATCCCTGGCGATGCGGATGCGTTCGGGCCGCACGGCACAGCTCGCCTTGGCGCCGGCGGCAAGCTTGGCACCCACACCAGCGGCAATCGCCGTTCCGTCCGCAAGCCTGATGCCATCGCCCGTGCTGTCGCCGCGAAAAATGTTGGCGTCGCCGAGGAAGGTGGCGGCGAATTCGCTCTTCGGCCTGTTATAGATCTCCTCCGGCGGCCCCTCCTGCACCAGCCTGCCGTCGCGCAATATGCCGATGCGGTCGCTCATCGTCAGCGCTTCTTCCTGGTCGTGCGTGACGAAGATGGTGGTGATGCCGATCTCGCGCTGGATGCGCTTGAGCTCGATCTGCATATCGACGCGCAGCGCCTTGTCGAGCGCGCCGAGCGGCTCGTCGAGCAAAAGCACGCGCGGCTTGGTGACGATAGCGCGGGCGAGAGCCACACGCTGCCGCTGCCCGCCGGAGAGTTGGTGCGGCCGGCGGCCACCAAGCTTGCCGAGCTGCACCAGATCGAGCGCGCGCTGCACCTCCGTTGCAATCACCGCCTTGGCCTCGCCGCGCACCGACAGGCCGAAGGCGACATTGTCGGCGACGCTCATATTGGGAAACAGCGCATAGTTCTGGAACACCATGCCGATGCGCCGCTTTTCGACGGGCACCCGCTCGACGCTCTCGCCACCGATGGTGATGCGGCCCGAATCGGGAAAATCGAAACCGGCAATCTGGCGCAGCAGCGTGGTCTTGCCGCTGCCCGACGGCCCCAGCAGCGCATAGAATCCGCCATCGGCGAAATCGATGGAGACATTGTCCAGCGCCTTGTGTGCGCCGAAACTGCGCGAGACATCAGATACCTGCACGCCGGCCATTATTTCTCTCCGCCGAATTTGAAGAACCGCGCCGTGAGCAGCATCAGCGCCATCGACACGACAATGATGATCGTCGAGACCGCATTGATCTCGGGCGTGAATCCTTTGCGGATCGCGGCGTAGATTTCCACCGGCAGCGTCGTCTGCCCAGGCGTCGCCAGGAAATAGGACACCACGAACTGGTCGAACGACACTGCAAACGCAAACAGCCCTCCGGCAATGACGCCTGGCGTGATCCAAGGCAGCGTGACGCGCCTCGTTACCTGCCACTGGTTAGCGCCGAGCGAGCGTGCCGCCTCTTCCAGCTCCGGCGCGAAGGTCTGCAGCCGGGCCGAGACGACGACGATGACATAGGGCAGCGCCAGTGCGACGTGGCCAAGCAGGATCGCATGCAGCCCGCGACCGATGCCGACGCCGAAAAAGAAGATCAGCATCGCCGTGCCGGTGATCAGCCACGGAATGGCGATCGGCGGAAACAACAGCGCCTGCAGGAATTTCTTGCCGCGAAACTCATAGCGATAGAGCGCCAGCGATGCCGCCGAGCCGAGCACGACACAGATGACGGTGGTGATGACGGCGATCTCGACGCTGTTCCAGGTGGCGGCGATCAGCTGGTCGTTCTGCCACAGCGAAGCGTACCATTCGGTCGTCCATTCGAACGGCAATTGGTAGAAGGGCGAGACGTTGAACGACATCAGTGCCATGATGATGATCGGCAGATAGAGGAAGGCGAGCAGCAGACCGATGTAGAAGCGGCCAAGCCATTCGAGGACGCGGGTCGTCGCCATCACGCGGCCCTCCGCAGCACCGGCGACGCCACCGCCAGGATGACCAGCACCACGGCCAGCAGGATGAAGGAAAGCGCGGCACCGAGCGGCCAGTTGAACACGGCGACGAACTGGTCCTCGATGACCGTGCCGTAGAAGGTGCCGGTGCGACCGCCGAGGATGCGCGGCTCCATGAACGAGCCGACGACGGGGACGAAGATCAGGGCCGCACCCGCGACCAATCCGGGCATCGACAGCGGGATGATCACCCGCTTCAGCACCTGTAGCCGTGAAGCGCCAAGCGAACGCCCGGCCTCAATCAGGGAATCATCGATCGCCTGCAGCGTGAGATAGCAGGTCAGTACCATGTAAGGCACGTAGGAATGCACCAGCCCGATGATGACGGCTGGATAGGAATACATCAGGTCGATGTTGATCTTGAACGGCAGCACGGCGTTGAGCGCGGTGTCGAGAATGCCGCCCTCGCGCAAAACCATCGCCCAGGAAAAGATGCGCACCAGCCCGTTCGACCAGAACGGCAAGATGACGAGCAGGAAGATCGCCTCGCGGCTGCGCCCCTTCAGCACTTTGGCGAGCACGTAAGCGGCGGGATAGCCGATGACGACGCACCACAGCGTCACTTCGAGGCCAAGCCGCAGCGAGGCCAGCAGCAGTGTCAGATAGAGGCTTTGCGAGAAGAAGGTGGCATAGTTGCCAAGGGTGAATGTCCACGGCTTTCCCGACAGCGGCAGCTCGGTCATGAACGAGAAAAAGACCATGGCCGAGAGCGGCAGGAAGATCGCCACCGTCAGCCAGAGATAGGCTGGCGCCAGCAGCGGCAGTGCCGATCTCAGCCCGCTTCGCGACGCTGTCGCAGCTGCCATGATACCCTCCCCCAGGATTGAAACGCCAGCCGGCGCGAACCGCCGGCTGGCCGGGATGTTGGCTCTATTTCACGTCGACCTTCAACTGCTGCCACAGCGCCAGATAGGCTTCGCGCTGGGCATCGGTGATCGGCGCCTGGAACTGGATGCGTTTGGCCACCTCGGGGTCGCCCATGACCTTGCGGTTGAAGGCATCCTCGGGCAGCGCTTCCACCGCCCTAGTGTTGGCGGAGACAGGAGCACCGACCTTGGTGACCCATTCGACGTAGAATTTCGGGTCGATCATGTAGTTGATGAAAGCCTCGGCGCCGGCGACGTTCTTGGCGCCGACCGGAATGGAAAACGCGTCGAGCCAGGCGACGGCACCCTCCTGCGGCACGACCAGAGAGACCGGCAATTTGAAATGCGTCTTGGCGCGATCGGCCGAGCCGCTCCAGTAGGTGCCGATGTCGATCTGGTTGGAGGCGACCATCTGGTTCCAGTCGTTCTCCGAACTCCAGAAGGTCTTGATCTGCGGCATCAGCGAGGTGAGCTTCGCCTTGACCGCATCCATATCCTTGATGTCGTTGATGTTCTGGCCCGTTGCGATGGCGCCGAACTGCACCGCTTCGACGGCATCGTCGCGAATGACGACGCGGCCCTTGTGGGCGGCATCCCACATCTCGGCGATGCTCGTCGGCGGCTTGTCGAAGGATTTGTCGTTGATGGCGAGCGCGGTGAGGCCCCACACCCACGGCACGCCATAGACCTTGCCGTCATGGACGAGCATCGGCGATCCCGCCTTGTCCTTGCTGATGTCGGCGTAGTTCGGCAATTTGGAGACGTCGATCGGCTGGATCAGTTTGCCGTCCATCGCCTGGTCGTTGAAGGCGGCATTGATCATGACCACGTCGTAGAGACCGGGATTGGTCCGGATCTTGGTCAGCATTTCCTGTTCGGAATTGAAGAAGTCGTTGACGACCTTGTTGCCGGTCGCTTTTTCGAAAGCCTCCACCGCCCATGGTTCGTCGGCGCCGTATCCCTTCCAGTTGAGCACATGCACTTCGTCAGCCTTGGCAGCGAACGCGAGTGCGGAGGTAAAGACGGCGGTCGCCGTCAGCAGAGCAGTCAAGTCAGGCATGCGCATGGTTGGTTCCTCTCTGTGGGTTTGCCCGGTTCCCGGGCTTGTCAGGCTTTACAGCTGTTATGCATTGGCCTTCTGTGTCCGGCCTGCTCCCGACGGATCGGCGGCATGGCTCAGGAATGTCTGGATTTGGTGGTCGGTCGGCGCCGACGAGCCGCCATGGCGGGTGACCGATATGGCCGCTGCCGCATTGGCATAGCGCGCTGCCTCGAAGGGCGGGATGCCGCGCGCCAGCGCGCTGACGAAAGCACCGATATGGGTGTCGCCAGCGCCATTGGTGTCGATGGCGGTGACCTTGAAGCCGGCAACGGTCTGCGCCGTGCCGTCGGCCAACCTGATATGGCAACCCTTTGCCCCGGAGCGGATGACCACGCCCGCTGCTTTCGGGCAGTGGTCGCCCAGCAGCCGTACCGCGAGGCCCTCGACATCGCCTGGGCCGGCAATCTCGGCGGCTTCCGTCGTGTTGCAGCTCAGCCATGTGGTGCGGGCAAGCACCCGCGACAGGATGGGACGCGGAATGTCCGTGATGACCGGCGTCGGGTCGAAGACGAAGGGAATACCTGTCGGCAGCGCCTCGATCCAATCAGTGAGCGCATCGCGACTCTTGGGGTAGCTCAGCGTGTAGCCGGAGGTGAACACCCAGTCACCCGGTGCCACCGCGACCGGCGCCATCATGTCGAGGCTGAGAACGCTCTCCGCACCAGGCCACGACACGAAGGTGCGTTCGGCGTCGCTCGAAATCATGGCGACGCAGTTGCCGCTGTCCATCACGGGCGATGGCGGCGTCAGTGTCTCGATACCCTCGGCTATGAACGCAGCGCGCAGGAAATCGCCATTGGGCCCGCTGCCGAGTTGGCCGCCGAACACCACCTGCATGCCGGTGCGGCTGGCCGCCACCATCATGTTGAAGCCGCCGCCGGCGACCTGGGCAAAGCTCGATGCCGTCTTTTCCATGCCGGGCGCCGGCAGGGCGTCGATGCGGTAGACATAGTCGACCACGGCACTGCCGACATGGACGAGACGGCCGCTCATTCCGCCGCGTCCTTGCCGGAACCGATTTTCGCCATCCTTGCTGCCACGAGATCGGCGGCGAGCGCACGAACCTCCGACATGTCGAGGCCGACAAGCCGGGCGATATGCTGTTGCGGCAATCGGGAAAAACCGCTGCAGGCGCCGGCCATGCCGGCAGCGATGGCGCCGATCGTATCGGTGTCGCCGCCGAGATTGGCGCTGATGACGGCTGCTTGCCATGGGTCGCCACGCGCGACTTCCAGCACGGCGAAGGCCGCCGGAACGGATTCCTGGCTGGCGACGCCGGTGCCAACCAGATCGGTGATCAGCCGGATCGCATCCCTGATCGCCTTGCCGTGCACGATGTCTTGCGCCCAGACGATGCGCGCGGCGATGTCGCCGCCGGTCACCCAATGTCCGAGTGTCGCCCCTCGCCTCGCCGCCGCGACCGCGCTGGCGGAAGCGTCGCGCCAGCCACCGCCGGCGACGCCGCGGCTGACGGCTGCCGCAACGGCAGCGGCGGAGGCGATGGCAATCGAGGTGTTGTGCGTGGCCCGGCAGGTCTCAGCCACCTTGCCGACGAACCCTTCCAACGGTTCGAGCGGCATCATGATGCCGACCGGCGCGATACGCATCGCCGCACCATTGGTGTCGCCGCTGCGTCCCGCTTCCTCAGCCGGCACACCATTGTTGATGGCGTCGATGGCGCGTTTGGTCGATGGCCCCAAAAGGTCATAGCTGCCACGCGCCTTCACCTCGCGTTCCCAGTCGAGCAGCGCATTGACCCAGCGCGCATGGTCGAAACGGTCGCCGGATTCGACCAGGATGCGGCCGAGCAGCAACGCCTGCTCGGTATCGTCGGTGATGGTGCCAGCGGCCAGTCCCTTCGACACCGGATGATCCGGGAAAGGCTCGATGAAATCCTCGACACGGCCGTAGAGTTCGGCAATGCGAACCGGCGACAGAAGCTGCGTCGGCATGCCGAGCGCATCGCCCAGCGCTCCGCCGACAAGCGCCCCCATGGCGCGATCAATGGCCTTGCTGGTTGCATCCGACATCGCTCAGAACCTCATATGCAGCGCAAAATGCGCCGGATTGAGCAGGCTGGTGACGTACTCGATCGGCCGGTCGTCGGCGGCGCGCGTCAGCCGGCGGCCACGCAGGAAAGGCGTGCCTTGCGGGCAGCCGAGGATGGCCGCATCCTCGGCATTGAGCATCTCGATCTCGACCCATTCCTCGCCATGGTCGGGAATGAGGCCGGCGACGCGCAGCGTCTGGTGCAGCGAGCCCTCGCGCAATCCGCGCAACGGTACGTCCTCGAGCTCGGAGGACAATGGCAACCGGCTGCGCTCGATGGAGATCGCATGGCCGTCGCTGGCGTTGGTGCGCACCCGGTCGACGGCGATGAAGAACGGGCTTTCGATGCCAAGCAGCGCAGCCAGATCGGGGTCTTCGATGACCTCCAGCCGCAGCGTCCGCGTCTCGGCATTGGCGCCGGCATCGGCCAGCGCGCGCGACCAGCCGATCGAGTCGTCGACCGGCTTGCCGTCGAAGGTGACGAACGAGCCGATACCAACCTTGGTCGTGATCAGCCCGCGGCTGGACAGTTCCTCGAGGCCTTTGCGGACCGTATTGCGGCTAACGGAGAAGCGCTGGACGAGTTCGTTCTCGCTTTGAAGGCGGTCGCCGAAACCGAGGACGCCGGAACGGATCTCATGTTCGAGGACGGTGGCGATCTGCTCGGGCTTGCCCGTGCCGGGAGACAGTTGAACCGCGCGCCGCTTCATAAGGGTACCTGTTCAATGAACCTGTATAATCCTGTTCAATACCGAGGCCCGGATGCTATGTCAACAGATGCCGAAGACTGACCAACAGGCAGCGAAATGTGCGGGATAACCGTGCAGGGCGTGCCGAGAGGCAGGTCAATAGCCCTGAAAAGCCGGTCGGCGATCGCCAAAAAGAGGCATACATCAAGGGTATGGAGCCAGATCCTGATTCAATTTCAGCAGGGGCAGGCTACGGGATCGACACCTCACGCGGTTCGACGAGGATGTCCGCCTCGATAGCGGCGTTGATGAACGCCGCTCTTGCCGCCGAGACTTCTTTCTTTCCCTCGAGCACGGCCAGACAGGCCTTGCGGGCAACCATATGCTTTTGCCCGGTCGCAACCGGCCAGCGGTTCAGCAGGATGTCGGCAGCCTGAGCGACCCGCTCCACGTTGAAGATCGAGTTTCGCGATCGGCCGAGCGCAATCCTGACCGGCTCATCGAAACGCTGATCTTGCACGATGCCACTCCCCAAAGTCGGCATTCATCGATTCGCGGCCTTCAACCCCGAGCAATGTGATAGGTTCTGCGCCAAAGGTGCAAGATGTCCGATTCCAGTGGCCAGAAAAATCCCAGGCTGATCGTCGTGGTCGCGTTCGATCGCGGTGAGGATGGCGAGTTGTTCCCAGCCTTTGGACCCGCCGACCAGCAGAGCGAGGATCGCGCCATACGCACCGCCAGGGCTCTGACGGCAAAGCATTCCGGCGTCATCGCCTGGAGCCGTGAGGCCGATCCGACGCTGGGCGAATATGGTCCGCCGAACACGCTCTTCGTCAGCGGTGACGTGCCTGACATGGAGTAGTCGACTGGCGCCAGCATCTGAACGCCTCGCCCATAGGGTTTGATGCGAGCCGGTTTTGCCTCGCCAGCAAGCAAAAGCCCGCTACGGTGAACCGGAGCGGGCCTTGGAGGAGGACAAGGGGTGGGACCCTCTCCTCTTGTTTCCACGGGGGGGGTGTGGACCGCAATGACCATACGAAAGTTTTGCAGAGTGCAGGATCACAAGCCGGCTTGCCTGCATCACAATCCGGTGCACGCCGACGTTGGGGCGCTCACGAGATTGCGATCAGTTGGCGATAACCCGGCTAGATGCACCCGAGTACGACAAGCACGATGACAATGAGCAGCACGAGCCCAAGGCCGCCGCCGCCATAGGAGCCGGCGCCGTAGGATTGAACGTCGCAGCTGCGATGTTCAAAAGACGAGCGCTCCAAAGGCCTACCGTTCCGCGATTGTGGCGGGCATCGCGCGGAAGAAGTCACGCCAGCAACAGAAACGGCCATCCAGGTGATGGCAACCAGAATTTAATTCCGGCACGCCTGTGGACCGCAGAAAGCCCACCAGTGTGGCGGGCTTTCCGATCGGCCGGAGATGGCGAGAAGCCGATTGCAGAAGCAATTACGCGAGGTAGTGAGTTTCAGCTTCACAGAGAGAATACTGAAATTGAAGTGTGTTATATATATCTCAAAATTTCTGAAATAATAAAGTTGTAATATTAGTTTGCACAAACAATGCGCAGATCTATTGACGATCAACGTTGCCAGGTGATTGCAGACCGAACGATTCTGCGCGCCGGGGCGCTGTTAAACGACGCCGTAGAACAGCCTGTAGTGGACGCGCTTCATATAGTCCCGGTACTCCGGCGTGGCGGCCAGCAGCGCCTCTTCACGCAGGATGCGGTGCACCTGGAAGAAGGTGATCACCGCGTAGACGGCTAGATTGTAGAAGGAAAAGGCCGATAGCAGGAACAGGAGATGGCCGGCAAGATAGCCGGCATAGATCGGATGCCGCACCAGACGGTAGGCACCGCCTGTCATCACGCCGCGATTGCCCGGCAGAATGGCGAAAGAACGCCCCAGCGATATCTTTCCCCAGATCACGAACCCCAACGCCAGGGCCTGCAGCGGCGCCGCAACATGGACCGGGATGATGGCCACGCCCGGCTCCAGGTCGATGAAACCGACACCGAAGCTGGCGATCACGGAGACAACCACCGTGAGCGGGTTCCAGTCGCGAACCTTCGGCCGACGCGACAGAAGCAGCCAGGTAAAGGTCAGGATCTCGGAAATCGCCACCAGCGCCACATTGATGCGCGTCGGGTCGAGCATCAGGTGATACACGCCGCGGTAGACGAACATGCCCGCGAAGGCCAGCGCGCAGATCCGAAAGAAACCTTCGCGCAAATCCACCAGGATCTCACGCTTTCGGGCTGCGGACAGAATCGTGCCGTCACTGACGTGCGAAAGCGCCTCGCTTTTTGATATGAGCAATGCAGACACCCCAATGATCCCTCAGGGCGACCTTTGCACGCAACCATTGCCGGGCAGTTAATCAACAAGATCAGATCGGTCTTAAATTGGCTGTCGGGGAGCCAGGGCGCCACTTCCAGACGACCTGCTCCCCGCGGTCGCCCAGAAAGACTGGCGACCCATGTCATTTGGTTTTGCCAGACTAGCTCAGATAGTCGTTGCGGAAATAGCTCCCGAAATCCGGGCGTCGAGCAACCAGCTTGCCGTCGGAATCGCGCAAAATGCCGGAGGCGAAGAGATAGTCGCCAATCGCTTCCATCTTGGCCGGATCCATCGTCCCGATGGCCCCGCTTTGGCTGCGTAGATAATGGCCGTCGATCAATGCCTTCAGCGAGGCGTGGATCAGCGCCGGATTGGTCAAGGCATCCTTGTTTGCAGCGATCAGCAGGGTTGCCGCATCGTCGGGGTGGTCGACAGCGAACTGGTAGCCGCGTCGCGTCGCCTGAACGAAGTCGGCCGCAGGCTTGGGATTGGCCTGGAGATAGGCTTCGCTCGAAGAGATCAGCGTCGTGTGCTCATCAGGCACGCCATAATCGGCATAGACGAAGCTGCGCTGCTTGACGCCCCTGAGTTCGGCTTCGACACCCTCCCAGGTCGAGACTTCGAGCGTGAAATCGACCGACCCATTGGCCAGCGCCTCATAGGCTGAGGTGCCGAGCGTCACCGTCTCGAAATCGCCCTTGCCGCCGTCGTGGCGGATGATGGTCGATATCAGCGCGTTTTCCCAGGCACTGCCGAAGCCGCCATAGATCAAGCCGTCGAGGCTTCTTGGGCTTTTGATCTCGTTGCGTGCCGCATTGAAGACCACGCGGCCTGTTTCGGACTGCACCACCGCATAGACGCCCTTCAGATCCGCCCCGGCGGTTCTCTGGGTGAACAGGCTGATGGTGCCGTTGATGCCGAAATCGGCGACGCGGTTTGCGACCAGCGTGCCAGCACCGGTATCGCTGTAGGGCAGGATGTCGACCTCGAGTCCGGCCTCGCGATAAAACCCTTTGTCGCGGGCAACGAACAGTCCGATGTGGTTGGTGTTGACCGTCCAGTCGAGGGCGACGGTGACCTTTTGTGCCGCCGATTGTGCTCGAGCCCGACGCGTTCCGGCAATCAAGGGAAGGCCGGTGGCAAGGGTCAGCAACAAGGCCTGCCGGCGCGTCAAGTCAGTCATGATCGTGTCCTTTGGATGGATTGGGGTTGAGGATGATGTCGAGGATTTCGGCCTCGAGCGCGCTTGCCTGGCGCGCGGCATCGCCGCCAAGGCTGCGCGGGCGCGGCAACGGCACCCTGATTTCACGCACGATGCGGGCCGGGCGCGCCGACAGCACATAGATGCGGTCGGACAGGAACACGGCTTCGCGCACGTCATGGGTGATCAAGAGCGCCGTCCAGCGATGATGCCGCCACATCTGTTCGAGCCAGCGCTGCATGGCGGTGCGGGTCAGCGCATCGAGCGCGCCGAAAGGCTCGTCGAGCAGGAGCATGTCGCGCTCCTGCACCACGGTGCGCAGCAAGGCCGCGCGCTGGCGCATGCCGCCGGACAGCTGCGCGGGAAAATGCCGCTCGAAGCCGGCAAGCCCGAATTCGGCAAACAACGGCGCAACGCGCGCCCGCGCCGCCTGTCTCCTCATACCTTGCACTTCGAGCCCGAGCGTCGTGTTGTCGAGGATGCGCCGCCATGGCATCAGCGCGTCGCGCTGCGGCATGAAGGCGAAGTGCCTGCCGTGGTCGTCGAGCCGCGCGCCGTCGAACAACATCTCGCCCTCGCCATGCTCGGCGCCGGTCAGAAGCTGGAACAGCGTCGACTTGCCGGCACCCGAGGGTCCAAGGATCGAGACGAACTCACCAGCGCCGACGCTGAGCGAAATATCGGCCAGCACGTCGAGGCCACCGAACGCCTTGTGCACATGCCGCAGTTCGAGCCGGCTCATCGCCAGGCCCCCTTCCCGGCAGTTTCCCTGCCGGCTCGCTCCCAGGGCATGGCAAGACGCTGCAGCAACACGGTCAACCCGAACAGGACAAGGGTCAGCGCCGCGCTGACACCGACGGCGGCAAGAACCAGATCAGGACGGAAATTGTTTTTGGCGTTGAGCATGTAGATGCCCAGTCCCTTTGCGGCACCGGCATACTCGGCGAAGATGGCGCCGACCACCGCATAGGTGATGGAGATCCTCAACCCGGCAAAGAAGTAAGGCAGCGCCGAAGGCAGCCGCGCGAGCAGGAAGATGCGCCAGCGCCCTGCCCCCATGGCGCGCAGCATTTGCCCGATCTCGGCCTCGGTCGCCTCATAGCCTTCGACCAATGCGACCAGCATCGGAAAGAAGGTGACCAGCGCCACCAGCATGATCTTGGGCGCCAGCCCGAAGCCGAACCACAGCACCACCAGCGGCGCGATCGCCACCAGCGGCAAGGTCTGGCTGACGATGAAGACGGGAAACAACGCACGCCGCAGCGGCTGGAAGAAGTCGACCAGCATCGACAGCACGAAGGCTGCGCTGAGCGAACAGGCAAAGCCAAGAAGCGTGGCACGGATGGTCGGAACGGCATTGTCGGCCAGCGCCTCGCGATTGAGCATCGCTTGCTCGAAGACGCGTGACGGCGCCGGCAGTATCGTGGCCCTGATGCCGGAATAGGTGGCATAAAGCTCCCACGCCAGCAGGAGCAAACCGGCCGAGATCATGGCCGGCATTGCCTTGACGAGAAAGCTCGCGATCGGGCGCGAAGCGACTGATGATGAGACCACGGGAGATAACCTTTGACGGCCGCGAGAGCCGCGCGGCTTCAGACGGCCGACGGGCTGTTGGCCGAGACCGTGACGTCGAGGGTTACGTGGCCAGCGCCTGGTCCGAAACGGCAGAAAGCCTCGTCCAGCGCCGAAAAGATCGCACCGGCATCACCGCGCAGTTTCGTGCAGAAATGTTTGGAGCGCTCATAGACGCCGGACTGCTTGAGAAAGTCTATGCAGCCGTAGATCTCGTCCATGTGGTCGTCTGTGCCCATCACATAGAGCGAGAACTGCGCCGCCGCAGGCTGGCCGGTGGCAGCAGCATTGCGCACCGCCGCGATGGCCGCGTCCTTGCGCGGGCCGAGTGGACCGACGGGCCCGCCAAACGCATCGGAGCGGCAGATCGGATCGTCCGGCTCGCCAGGGCAGCCGCGCGAGATGGTGGCCGACAACACGCAATGTTTGCCGCTGCGTGCCGCCGCCACGAAGAGGTCGCGCATGGCAGGAAACAGCACTTCGGGCGGCCCGACCAGCAAGGTCGAGATGTCGTCGGTCTCGATCCTGAGTTTGTCGCGCCAGGGATCGAGCGCACCGAGCGCGCCAAGGATGACACCGACGAAATCGTCGGTCATGGGATATAGGGAAATCTGTGCGCCTGAAAACATCGCCCGCCTCGCTCCGCTGGTATTACCCAGATCAGCTTCTAGGGTCTGTGGGCTTGCCGCCCCCGTCTCAGCCCCGACCGTACGGAGCACCCCTGTGGATGTGCGCCTTAAAGCATCATTCGAGTTGAAGGAAAAGCCGTTTTTTTATCGCACTGCGCCAAAAGCATTGCGCCAGGGCGGGAGCGGTTGGCTCTGCCGGCGCGAGAATTTATCGGGAACCTTCACCAGGCCGCGAGGTTGTCCCACCAGTCGCTACGCGACGAGTTCACAGACAATGGAGACAAACCATGTTCATGAAAATCCTCGCAGCTTCGGCGCTCACCATTGGCCTGGCGACATCGGCCATGGCGCAGAGCAATGGCACAAGCGGCACCGACGGATCCGGCGGCAGCGGCAAGTCGGTCACCGTCGACCCAAATACGCCGGCTTCGCCGAACACGGTAGACCCCGGCACGACCAACAGTACGACGGTAGCACCGGGCGCCACGAATTCAAACGCGGATGAAAATTGCCCTGCCCATCCGCAGGGCGCACAGCCCGATGCCAGTGGAACGTCGCCGGGCACCACCGCGCCGACAGTTAACGACAACCATTGCGGCAAGTAGGAATTGCAATGAAAAGAAGCCGCGGAGCGAGCGCTCCGCGGCTTCTCAAATCCTGTCGTATCAGTGTATCTACGGCACCGCTTTTTCCCGAACCGGCAGCTTCCACCCCGGCCTGACGAAGTGGCAGGTGTATCCGTTGGGGTATTTCTCCAGATAGTCCTGATGCTCGGGCTCGGCTTCCCAGAAGGGGCCAACGGGTGCGACTTCGGTGACGACCTTGCCCGGCCACAGGCCCGAGGCATCGACATCGGCGATCGTGTCCTCGGCGATGCGCTTCTGTTCGTCGCTGGTGTAATAGATCGCCGAGCGATAACTCGTCCCGACATCGTTGCCCTGGCGGTTGCGGGTCGTCGGATCGTGGATCTGGAAAAAGCGTTCCAGCAGCGTGCGATAGCTTATGATGGCCGGATCGAAATTGATCTCGATGGCTTCGGCATGGCTGCCGTGGTTGCGGTAGGTGGCGTTGGGCACGTCGCCGCCGCTGTAGCCAACACGGGTGGAAATGACGCCGGGATAGCGCCGTATCAAATCCTGCATACCCCAGAAGCAGCCACCGGCAAGGACTGCGCGTTCGGTCGAAGTCGCCATATCACGTCTCCTCAAAGGCAAGTTTGTCTGGACATAGATGGGCATTGTCACCTGCTTCGTCCAGCGGACCGGCGGATCTGCTTCAGTTGCTCGGTCGGGCGAGGCCGTCGATAGCACCCGGCAACTGCCGCGCGCCAGGCGGAATGGCTGCGAAGCTGATCGCCACCGGCGGCGCCTTGAGCGACCAGTCGAAAAGAACGGTTTTGACCGGGATGTCGCCCACCCACGCCTGCAGATAAGATGGCACATCGCGCCCGGGCCAGACCAGCAATATGCCATGCTCGCGCAGCCGCTCCTTGGTGATCCAGGGGGCGTACTGCATGTTCAGTTCGGTGAAGATCGACGGCTTGTCATAGGCATTGAGGCCCGCCAGCGGCGCAATAAGGGCATGGCCGCCGACGATGTCGAGCCGATCGGGCGTCGCAGCGTGCCAGACAGCCTCTGCCTCATCCGAGATCTTTTGCGCCGGCCAGCAGACGGCGTCCATGCGCCCACGCAGATTGCATTTCGTCCAGCGGATGCCCGCATAGGCACCGGATATGCCGACAATGGAGATGAGCGCGCAGATCGCCAGCTTTCGCATCTCGATGGCGCCGAGGCGATGGCCCAGCAAGGCGAGCGCCACAACGCCAGCAAGATTGTACATCGGCGCGCCCCAGGCCTCGCCGGCGCCGGTGAACAGGGACGCCACCATGACGAGGATCGCCGGGCCAACCCCCATCCACAAGAGATAGACCAGCGTGCCGCGCCCGACGGGCTTTTGCGGCGCGGGCGAGCGCCGCAGCAGCCCTGATATCGCCAGCACCAGAAGAAAGCCGCAGAGCCCAGCCATCTGGACGCCGATATAATAAAAGCGGGAGCGATGGGCCACCACCCACTGATCGCGCCAGGCGGCATAGGTCAGCGGCAGGAAATCGACGCGGCAGAGTTCGGCGGCCAGTGGAGCGGCGACAGCGCCGAAAACCGCGAGCCCGAGCCATGGCCAGGGCGTGGCGAGCCGACTGCGTGCGCGTGTGTCCGACAGCAGCCAGATCGCCCCGAAAAGCAATAATAGGCCGGTGGAAAGCTTGGCATAGAGCCCGACGCCCGACACCAGCCCGAGCGCCAGCCACCAGCCCGGCCCACCACCACGGCCCGCACGCCACAACAGCCAGCAGATAGCGGCCCAGAAGGGCATCTGCGCGTAGTCATGATTGAACTGTGGGGTCGGCCAGCCGAAGAAATAGAGCGACGGCATCAGAAGCACGGCGGCCAGCGCGCGGGTTCGCCCGAGCATGTCGCGGGCCAGCAGATAGACTAGCACGAAAGTGGCCGAGATCGTTAGCTGAGCCACGAGATATTGCGGCCAGCGGAACGATCCGGTCAGAAGATGGCTGATCTCGAGCAGCCAGCCGGGAAGCTGTGGATGCTTGTAGGTCAACAGCACCCATTCGCGGCCCCACATGAAGCCTTCGACGACATCGTTGGGCGGTGACACGTCGACAAGCGCGGGCGCCACGGTCCAGCACAGGATCTGTGTCAGGCATAAAAGCGCCAGGCCGGCTTCTGGATAGCGCGTCAGCCCCTGCCAGATCGACGACTGCCGCCAGTCGCCTGGAACAGAACTGCCGACCGGCAGCCAACCGTTCATGGGTTCGTCGATTCGCGTCATGCGGTGGATAAATCACACCGGACGGTTTTTGGAACAGCCCAGAACTCGAAGCTTACGAAAATGTATACTTGGGTGACCATGGCAAAACCAAGATTGAGGCAGAGTTTCGCGCCACCATGCCGCCTCTCTCATCATCACATGCCAGCAGGACAACAATGGAACACGCCGTCCCGGAGCGCCCTGAACATGCCGGGCACGGCGCATCGGGCGTGATCGCGGCAGGCGTCGCCTACGCCTGACCGGTTCCCGTCCCCAAAAAAGCATCCAGGATTTGATAAATGCGCCACCACCATGCCATCATCCACTACCGTGCGCTCGATTTCTGGATGGCCCGTGCGGCCGTTCTCGTCATCATCTGCCTGCAGCTTCTGGTCATCAACAATCTCTCATTCGGGCCGCGCTGGCTAGCGCCCGCGCTGGAGGCCGCTCTGCTGCTGCCCTTGTCGGTGGCCACCGCCTGGACACAGGCCGCCACCCGCAAGGCGGTCGAGGACCACGAGTGGCATGCGATCGGCCAGTTTCGGGTCATGATCCGCAGAACAGCCCTGACCATGACCGCCATCATCAGCATCATGAACTGCGGTTCGCTGGTCCTGCTGGTGCGTGCCTTGCTGGAGGGCCATGGCGGCAACAGCGGCACGACGCTGCTGATCGACGCACTCAACATCTGGGTCACCAACGTCATCGTCTTTGCCTTGTGGTTCTGGAGCACCGACCGCGGCGGCCCGCCGACCTGCGGCCTCGTCAAGCTTGCGCAGGCCGATTTCCTGTTCGCGCAGATGACGTTGAACGACCGTGACCTCCGAGATTGGCTGCCCGGTTTCGTCGATTATTTCTTCCTCGCCTTCACCAATGCGACAGCGTTTTCGCCCACCGATACCTTGCCCCTTTCCCAGCGCGCCAAGCTGCTGATGATGGCCGAGGCCATGATCTCGCTGCTGACCATCGCGCTGGTCGCGGCACGCGCGGTCAACATCCTCGCTTGATCGGCCCGACACGCGAAATAGCCCGCCCGGCGCACCGGAACGGGCTATTTTGGGTTGCCTTCGACAGTTGAAATGCAGCGCCGGACTAGTGGCGTTTGCCCAGCCTGTAGCTGTTGCCGCCCAGCAGGTTCACGCCGAGCCCGCTCAGAACGCCACCGACGATGCCGGTCTTGTTGCCGTTTAGAATGCCTGAGACGACATTGCCGCTCAGGATGTTGTTGCCGCTGAGCACGTCGTTCAGCGCGGTGATCTTGCCAAGGTCGATGGACGGCGAAACATTGATCAGGCTGCTCGAATTGCCTCCCCAGCCGCCCGAACCTCCGCACCCACAACCTGCCTCGGCGGCTCCAACGGACGATGCAACTGCAACAGCGGCGAAAATAACAGTGAACTTGTTCATGAAAGCTACTCCCGTTTGATGATGGAGATGGCTTCCGTCTTCTGTGGTCTACCTCTTGCTTAACAATATATGAACACTTCATGCGCTCAAGTCTTTATCTAGTTTCGGTGCTTCAATCAAAAATTAACAATAATCATTATGCATAACCGACATGATTAACTTGCTTATCACAACGGACGACGACGAGACCGGTCAACTCGAATGCCGCTCAGCAATGGCCGATCGGAAATGCAAAAAAGCCCGCCCCGGCGTGAGCCGAAGCGGGCAGCGGTCGGTCCTGGAAATGAGAGCCACGCCGCGCCAGGTCCACCTGTCTCGGTAATTCCGTCAGGCAGCAGCCAACAGACGACGCGGTGCCAACAGCTACTCCTCCACCCCTGGCTTGAATCTCCGCACCACAAACTCGAACAGCACGTCCGAAATCCACATCGCACAGACGCCGATCAGGAAGGCGGCCGCCAGTGTGGTGGTGTCGTCGGCGGGATCGGGCATCGGCAGGCCGGCGATCCTGGCGTAGGAAACCGCCGGCAGCGTCAGATAAGCTGCCGCAAGCGCACCGCAGATCGGCGAGGCCACCATTTCGCGCAGCTTGTAGCGATGCCGCGACAGCGCGCGCAGAACGCCGCCGGCGAGACCCGCCGCCACGACCGGTCCCTTGATGCCGAGCAGGTCGAAAAGATCGTTCATCATGGCCTCCAGCCGCAAAATTTCTGGCCCTTTTCGTTGTGAGCCAGGATCGCCGCCACCGACGCGTCGGAAAGGGCCGCCGCCTCTGCCCTTGTCGGCCGGATGGGATGCCCGGCCGCGCAGAACGATCCGCCTGATGTGGTGCAGCCGGCCAGCAGGAGCGAGAGCGCTATGATTTTGACCATCTGGCCAGCCTCCCTCTGTTGTCGTCCGGCGCCCGGCCGGCGACGGCATCGTCGATCTCCTGGGCTTCGGTGCGCGCCGCGGCGTCGGCGGCATCCTGCCTGGCCTTCTGGTTGGCCTTGCCCTTGGCGTAGGCCGTCCAGACACCGGCGAGCGCGGCGCCCATTGCCAGAAGATACGGCCAGGCCTGGCCAAGCAGCGCGAAAGCGAGTGTTCCCATCTCATGTCTCCTTGGCCGGCGCGACCATGCCGCGCGGCCCGTCACGCACCGCGTTGATGATGATCTTGGCAAGGGCAATGGCGCCGCTGATCTGAAGGGCGGTGCGGTCGCTCACGCCGAGCAGCGTCCAGTCAAAGCCGGCGAGCGCGCCGCCGCAGATGATGGCGATCAGCGTGTTGAGGAGATTGTGCAGCGCATTGGTGTTGAACCATGTCATCGAAACAGGCTCCCGAAAAAATCGGCGATCTGATACCGGACGGCCGCGAGCGCTCCGGCCATGAGAACGAGGATGCCGGCCACGGCAGCCGTCTTGCCGCCGGGCGTCGGCTGCTCGAGACGAACCGACGGCGCCCCATTGGCCGATGTTTCGACCCTGGGCGGCGCCGCCGCGGTCACCGGTGCGGCGGAGCGCTGCGCCGACATCAGCAGGGCCTGAACCCGCACCGACCTGACCCGATCCGACCAGCCGCGCCCGAATGTTGCCCATGTCGGCAACCGCTTCAGGAACGCCAGCCGCGCATCGCAAAGCGCATCGATGGTCACACCGGCCGGCTTTGCCTTGGCCGCCGCGACGGTGACCGGTCCGATCCGGCCGTCCTGCGCAACGCCGACGGCCGCCTGCAGATATTTGGCCGCCCGGCCAGGCCCGCTGTTGACGGCGAAATCGAATACCGCGTGATCGACGCCATCGGGCAACTCGGCGCCGAGCACAGCGTCCCAGTAGAAGCGGCGATAGACGGTGGCGACCTGCGCGTCGCTGATCGCGCGCAGATCCGCCTTTGTCGCGCCCGCCTTCACATAGCGGCGGAAGCTGGCAAGCGTCACGCCCTTCATGGTGGCGCCGCCAGGATCAGCCGGATTGTCCGACCACCCGCCTTCCGATTTGAGAACAAGCGCAAGCGCCCGCGCGAAGTTGCGGTCCATGGTGTTTCCTTTCCGCCCTTCCGGGCAGTTGTTCAGTTTTTGATTTTTGGTATGTTCGCCGGGTGGAGGTTAGGCTTGGCGCGGGCGATTATGATTCTGGATATCATTCGCCAAGTTGGCAGATACAGACTTAAAATTCTGAGTATCGGCAAGAGAATCGTGCGCTCGGTAAGTCATTGACGCACCTAGGACGCGCAAAAGCACATATGCCTGACATACAACATTTAGTTTTAGGAGTCCTCATCGGCGCCTTCTCTATCGCGTGGGTAGTTATTGCCACGATAGGGGTGCGGCGAGAGACGCGAGCGTACAACAAAAGCCTGAGAGACATCGATGAGAAGCTCCGTCAGGATAAAGATCAATGAATGAGTCTTCGGCGCGTTGACGCTGCGGAAATGATCAACAGGACTTCAGTCGAAGCGCCGCGACAACTCGTGCTGGATACAAGTAACTGAGGTCGGAGTTCGAAAATTCAGTTTCAGCTAGTTCTTTTTGAAGACGAACAGCTTTGTGTGAAACGATACTGGACTGATCACTAAGTCGATCGCGCGTCGTAAGGTCACCATCGGTCGCGACCGGCTCTCATACAATGGTTCAAGCAGGCGCTTGAACAAATTGCTTTCCCGCATCAACCCCAGATATCCGCCCCTGGACCGACTTTCCAAAAGCCGGAACCCCATCCCGCTGATCGTTCTAATTGTGTCGTTCGGGGTGAAGGCAAATTGGTAAAATCGAGCCATGTCCGCGGCACTCACATCTTCGTATCGACCGAGCCGCATCTTTAGACGCCTCAATGGCGACACGCTGGGGACAGTTAGGAAAAGGAGTCCGCCAGGTTTCAGCACTCGGCGTACCTCCTCGATGATCGATGCGTAACCATCCTTGAAATGTTCGATCACCCCTAAGGACCACACCCCTTCGAAAAAGGCATCCTCGAATGGCATTTCTCGCACGTCGCCGAGAACGATATTAAGTTCGGGGGCGTGCTTCTTGATTCTAGCGATGGTTACGGGGGCAAAGTCTAGTCCGTATGCCTCGAACCCGGCGTGATGGAGCCCAAAGACTGTGTTTGCCACACCGCAGCCTGCATCAATCACTCGATCAGGCGGGCTTAAATACTTTCGGGTAACATGCTGGACAAAGACGCTCTTTTTCCGAATGTCCGTTGCTGTTAGGGATTGCGCCCAACGATCGTCCCAAAATCCTTCGTCGGCTGGTTGGTCGATGAATACAAGACGATCATGCTGCCGATCGAGATATACCTGCTCCACCATTCATTTGCCTCCCCCAAGGCGCCGCTCAACGTCAGTTCATTTGCCGTAGTCTCGACCCACAATCGGAACAGCCGGAATGCTGGTATGGAAGCGCCCGAAGAGCAGTACCCACACCAAGACCTGAATCGTCACGAAACCGACGAATGGCTGCCGTGCCTGCGCAAGAACATTCTCCAAGGCATTCCGGTGCGCATAGACCCCAATCACGCTGCCGAGGATGATCCAGAAGAAGAACCACATACCCTTACTTTTGAGCGAAGCATGATGCAACGCCACCAACGCTCCGCCATAGATCAACCCAAATACGATCACAACGGGAATACCGCCAATCGCCCACGCCTGCCCCCAGAATGTACCAGCCAAGCCGTACAACGCCTGTGAAAATATCTGGGTCTGGAGCACCGTGTTGAACCCAGTGCTGTCGAAGCCGAAGGCCGACGGCTGAATTAGCAGTTGCGCCAAGGTATCGCGAACCGTGTTCCACCATGGATAGGTCGTGCTACTCCTAATCAGCCCTTCGATGTTTTCATGAGTGCCGAAGGCTTCCCAGGAGGCCACCATAGCCATCGGATCAGAACCGCCTGTCAGCATCCTGCCAAACGGCAGGTCGCGTTTGTAGGCCAGATAGAAGGGCTTCATAAAGAAGATGATCGCAAGCGTCGCCAGCCCGATCGCCCATGCCTTCCAATGCAGGGCCGCCTTCGTTATCGGCCACTCCCACAATAACACGATGGCGAACGCCATTGCCAAGATCACCGGGACCGTCCGATCACCCGCGATCGCATTAAGTGCGACCATTAACGCAAAGATGGCTTGATAAATACGAGCGCCGCGACCCCATGGCCTATCGAAATAGATTGATGCCAGAAGACCGATGCCGCTGACCCAACGCCACACGATGGAAATGAGCCCACCGACGGCGTCATAGATGTCGGCACGCTCCATCGCGTACCACTCAAGTCCAGCCCTGTTTGCCATCCATGCATAGCAGGCTAAAGAAATGATCAGCGCGCACCGAATGAACCAGATGACCCGCATCGGGTGCAGTTGGTAACAAGGGGGACGCCTGCCGCCCACAGACGAAGGCATCAGCAGCAGCGCCAACCCGAACCCTAGCCAAGCAGCGACCATCACCAGAATTGCTTCCGACGACGCCGGCTCAAGATATGGCACCAATCCTTTCGCGCTCACAGGCCGCGTGAAGCCAATCAGCGCGGGCACCGAATAAGCAAGAAGGCCGATATAGCCAATCGCTACAACAGAAACCCGATTGTGGCGGGCCACAAGTATAAAGGTGGTCACGGCCACCATTGACCACAGAGCGAGGACCATATCTTTCGTTCGACTATTTGGATCAAAAAAGCAACCTAGGCGATTCGGTCATTCACAACGACAAAGTCACAACTCGAAATCGCCCGCCCAACCGACTGTCGCGCTGACCACCCATGAGCCCGTTGCGTATGCCTCCAGGGTTACACGCTCGCCGGGATCGAGAATGAGATATTTGCCTGCACCGCCGCCCTTGATCGTGTCCGTCCCGTTGGGCTCGATGTTCATGACATGGGTTGCGTGTACCCCGGCAAAGCCGATCCGAAGGCCAGGCACGGCAGGCGGCAGCGTATGTGTGCACGTCGCGCCGGCGCCGTTGTTGTGGCAGAGTGCCCGGTTGTGAAGCCCGGACAGCGTTGTGTTAACGCTCAGATTGATCGGCACACTCGACGTCCCCTGCAGGCCGGGATTGTTGCCGCCAATAAACCTGGTCACGGTGCCGGCCGTGATGGAACTGCCGGTGCCATCGCCAACCCATTCCGTCATGTCAAAGCCATCGACCAGCATTTCGTCTATCGCGCCGCCGGTGGTTACCCGAAAGGCAACGCCAATGGAGGTCGGGTTCTTCAGGGCGATGTCCCTGAGACTGGCTTTGCGCAGCCGTTGGCCCACCGAAAGATTGAACCGGACGCCATGCGACTGGGTGTTTCCCCTGATGCCAGAAAGGCTAAGGCTCGCCGGTGTCACTACGTTCGCAACGACAATGGCGTCGGTCGAGCAGTTCATCAACGTGCCCGGGCCGATCGCAAGTGGCGTCTGGTAGGGCGCGGCGATTACGGCTGTGGCACCTGACGTTCCGCCCGTGATAGTCTCGCCAGCCCGAAAGATGCCGGCCGAACCGCGCACATAGATGCGCTGGGTCGCGCTGTTTGCCGTTTTGGCAATCGCAGAGGTGCCTCCAGTGATTGTTTCAGCGGCCTGAAACGTTCCGCTTATCGGCAAGACCCTCAGCACGTTGGCAAAGAAGTCGACCAAGATGCCCGTCGCGCCGGATGAACCGCCTGTCACCGTCTCACCGAGTTCATAGTCGAGGGTTGAACCGGTAATGACGATTTCAAAATGTTGGAACCGCAGGGTTCCGGTCGAGCCAGAGGTGCCGCCGCTGACCGTTTCGCTAATCGCAAACGATCCAACTTGCGAGCTGAGGGCGAACTGATATTCGCCGTTTGGTTCCAATTGCAGGGCTGTGTTGTAGCGATCGATGTACCAGTTATCGAGCCGGCCCGACTGAATCTGAACGCCGAAGACGTTACCGGCAGAACTACCGGAGAGCCGGTTGCCGATTGCCTTGACATTCGAAATGACGATCTCGCTGTTGGCGTCAGTCGCAGCTACGCCAATCAGACAGTCATTCGCCACCACGTTAGTTATGATCCCTCGCGGATCTCGCGCACCGGTCATCTCCACCCAGACACCGGCGGAGGGGCTGTCGAGATGTGCATCGGCGAAAACCCCGTCGACCAACACGTCGGTGGTGTTTAGATTCCCCGTATAGGTCAACACGACACCGTCGCGTTTGCACTTCGCCGACCGGATGTTGCGCACGATCGGCTTGCGGACGCCGGCCACGTAAACCGTGTCGCCAAACTCGCCGCCGGTTGGCGTGACAATGTTATAGCCGTCAATGTCCTCAATCGTCGGGCTGTCGACACAGAGCGCCATCACACCGGCAAGGCCGAGATTGCGGACTTTCACGCCGCGGATTGTCGGCCGCTTCCGGCGTGCACCAGTGGAGAGGCCGACGCGAATACCGATAGAAGCCTGGTAGCCGGCATGTGATCCACCATCAATCGTGAGGTCCCCGTCTATCAGGACGTCATCGGCAGCGATATCGATGACGGGATGGTGGCCGGTAACGGCACCGACTGGCGCGCGCAGGATCAGGGCAGAGCCGCCCAGGCATTCGACGCGCTTCTTCGCTGTCGAGATCGTATGGTTGCCGTCGGTCTGGTAGGAGCCGTCAATCAGCACATGCGGATAGCTGCCCGCGAGCAGTGCACTGATAGCAGCCGTGGCATTTGTACCATTACCACGCGCCCCGAGCATTGATGCCGTCACCGGGGTCGAGGCGAGCGTATAGCCTGTCTTCGTCATGCCATCGCTCAGCATGATCACCAAATCCCCGACATTCGTTCCATTCTTGCGGTACACAGCGCCACTGCCTGCCACCTGAGAGCTGTCGTAGAAGGCGCAACCGCCGGCGAGTATGCCTCCGCCGTCGCCTTGGTCGCGAATTGCGGATCGAGCACGGTTGTCATGGCGCCCGTCGCTACGTCCGCAGCGGCCTGGGCCTGGTCGATGATGCCTTGCGCGGCTGCCTGGATATCCCCGACTGTGTCGTCGGACTGGTAGAACGACAGCACAATGTCGTCGGTTCCGATCACGTCAACCGTTTTCTGAGAAAAAATTCCTAATTCGGTCGAACCCGGCCGCATCCCGCACCACGCCGATCTTTACGCCGGGTGCCACCTGCTCGACACGTCCCAGGCATGGCTGCGGCGCAGTGCCTTCGAATTCGCCGATGGCGCTGACGATTTCCTGGCCGTCAGCATCGGTGATGATGGTGGCGTAGCGGGTCATGGTGTCTCTCGGATTGCGAAATGAGTCATCGGGCGAAGGATGGCATTCCTTGGCGCCCCCGCTGTCCCGCCGACGTTTCCATGTGGCGCAAATGAAACCGGTCCAGAAACAAAAAACCCGCCTCGGCGGCGGGTCGTTGGCGCAACTCAGCACCATGGGCAAAAATGTAGCATAGCTGCACTCACCCCGTCAACCACTTTCTGAGAAAAAATTCCTAGTCTGGTCGAAACTCCCGCGCTGAGCGACGCTGGCAAAGCGCGTAAAACCCTGCTTTTGCCGGCGGCTGGTCATAAGCCGGCAGGTGTGAAATCATTCGTCGAAGCTCATGGAATGATTCCCGTCGCACGGCCTTGTGGGAGAGGACGATGGACAGACCAGCCATGGCATCCGTGTTCAGGATGCGGCATGCACCAGCCACGGTTTCCGGCGTGTGCAGCACCGGCCAGGGTCAGGCCGATCCAGTCATCCGCGTGCGTTCGCTGGGCGAAGCCATCCGTTTCGTCGCCAACGCCTACCCCCAATACGACGTCGGCGCCGTCGCCATCAGCTGTGGGGATGTTTCGATCGGCAGCCTCGGCAACCTGGAGGTCAAGGCGCTGTGGCGCGAATATGGCGAACGGCTGACGCAGGAATAGGCATTCGCCCGCAGCCTCTCTGGAGCGGAAATGCCGCTCGTGCGTTTCAACCCCAGCCACGGGAGCAATCGCCATGAATGTCGCCAACCTGCAACTCGAAGGCCTGTTGATGGCCGTCGCCTCGATCAATCGTCTCCTGGTTCAAAAGGGGGTGCTGACGGCGGAGGAAATCGACCTGGCCCTGCGCAAGACCGAGGCCGGCGAAACCAACGAGGAACGATCCGAAGGCATGTCCGCATCCAGCCGCGACGCCGTCAACTTTCCGATCCGGCTGCTGGAACTCGCCAACCAGTGCCAGCCGGAGGCGGAGCTGCCGTCCTTCTCAAAGCTGGCCCGCATGGTCGGCAAGATAAAGGAACCCTACAACGACCAGCTGTGAACGGTGCCGGCGGGCCGGCATGCGTCCGCGGTGGCCCACTGCCCTCGCCTCAAGCCCTGCCCGGCCATCCCAAATTGAGCGAAAGCACCTTGCCCGGTCCATGTACCGCCGCAAACAGCAGTCCGGCCAGGAACGAAAAATGGTCGATGAAGAAGCCGAACTCGGCCTGGTTGCCGGCCCAGTGGCTGGGTCCGTGGAAGGCAAGGGCCAGGAACAGCACATAGGCGGCGGCGACAAGGGCCGCCTGCGTGAAGAAGGCGCCGGTCAGGAAGCACAGCACCAGCGCGACTTCCAGGATCGCCGCGCACCAGGCCAGGAACAGCGGAAACGGAAAGCCGGCGGCGGCGATATAGCCGGCGGTGGCCGCCATGCCCATGAATTTGAACGTCACCGCCATCAGGAAGACGCCGGCGAAAATCAGCCGGGCGATGAGAAGGGCCGCGGTCTGCCACGGCGATTGAGTGATTTGCGACGACATGCTCGTTCTCCAGCTTTGCAGGTTGCTCGCTCCTAGGACGCGCGACTGGAGCCAGATCCGACACGCCAGGCCAATTTTTCTCGACAGGGCGCTTGCCGCGGGTCGAAGCAGGCTTCGAAGCCTCACACCGACGGCAAGGAGCGATCTTCGGTTTGCCGGCCGACGGTATAGCGTTGTTTGCTCAAAGGGGGAAACGGACATGGCCAAGGCATTGACCATTGGCGCACCGCGGCATCCGGCGATGAGCACCGCCTACGAACAGGAATGCAGGGATATGCTGGCTCCGCATCTCGACGCCCTGCTCCGCAAGGTCGAGGCTGCCGGCTGGGACCGCGGGCAGGCCGCCTCGGCGCTCATGTATCTCGCCGCGATGCGGCTGAAGCCGGCCTGACGACACGCCGGCCCGAACGGCTCTCCGGCGCATCGCGATTGAAACTTGTTGGTAATCACGAATGTGATATTGTTAGCCGGGGCTAATGCAGCGGTGTGCCGGTGCAGCAATTTTGGGTGGGCTGAAATTTGCGAACAAGCGTCAGGTTTGGGGCGACACCTCGTGGCGTGGGGTCGGCGACGCTGGAATGCAGCGGCTGCGGCGGCGCTGGCCAGGTCTTCCAATGTCCGCGCTGGACGAGTTCCAACGGCCATTGTTGCCCTGCCGGCACCCACCGGCGCGGCTGCCCCGGCCTCAGCGCGGCATGCTCCGAATGTGACGGCGACCACGCTGCCGACGCCGACCCGATGCGGCCATCGGCCTGATACAGGCCGGTTGCAGCCTGGCCATGTCGCCTGGTGGAACCGGCGGCGCCGATCTGTGTTATGTCGTGTTGATCGCGGGCGCCGAAGGTTGCGCGTTTCCCCGACAACAGAAAGCGAGGCCTGAGATGGCTGACGACAAGTCGAAGACGAAACAGGACCGCAAGCAGGTCTCGGGCGAAGAGCCCTACGAGGTTGCCGCCTTTGCCCGCAAATACGGCATTCCGCCAAGCGAGGCACAGACCATCATCAAGCGCTACGGACCCTCGCGCAAGAAGCTCGACGCCCATATGGCGGCCCGCGGCTAGCCGAAACCATTTCGCCTGGGCGGCGTTGAAGACGCTGCGGGCCGCGTCAACCGGGCCTGGTGGTACGGTGAACAGGATGTCTTTTTCCCGGTTTCTCATCCTGGCCAACGAAACGGCAGACGAGCATCTGTCCCACCCGGCCCGCAGCGCCACGCATTGAGGGAGGTTGTCATGTCCGACACCATACGCAGGACCGGCAGCTGCCTGTGCGGCGGCGTGCAGTTCGAGGTTCACGGCGCGCCGCTGCGCGTCGGCCTGTGCCATTGCAAGGATTGCCGCAAGGCCGGCGGTTCGGTCTATTCGGCCTTTGCCATCTGGCCGCGCGAGGCCTTCGAGACCACCGGCCTCGTCAGCTCCTATGGCACGCGCAGCTTTTGCCCGACATGCGGCGGCCGCGTCGCCTGGGTCGACGACAACGAGGCCGAGGTGGCAATCGGCAGCCTCGACATCGCGCCGACCGATCTCGTGCCCGAATATGAATTGTGGACCTCCAGGCGCGAGACCTGGCTGCACGCTTTGCCCGGCGCCGAACAGTTCGAGCACGACCGCCCAGCGGCGTACAACGCCGAAGCGCCGACGCCGAGATCGCTGTCGGACATCGACGCAGAGATTTGATCTCCGGGCAAGGGAACCCTGCCCTGTCGCCGACGTTACCGGACGCCTCTCACGCATGTCGCCCGGCGACTTGCGGCAATCATGGAGACGACCGTTGAACGACAAGATGTTTCCCCGCCCCATCAGGCTGAAATTCGCGCCTGAGCGCGAGCGCATCGTCCGCAGCGCCTGGGAAGGCCTGGAATGCCTCGGCGACTGGCCGGCTGGTCAGGGACGGCGCTACCGGGCGGCGTTGCGCAGCTGCCGCGATGCGCTGGATGGCTGGACGCCGCCGGAAAAAGCGATGCGGGCGGTGATCGACGCCGCGCGCGAAGCAAAACTCCTGCAGTAGTTGGAACAGGGCCATGTCCGAGCTCATTTTGCCCACACCGACGCGGATCAAGCCGCATGGCTCGGACACGATCCGCGACGTCGCCACGCTCAGGGATGCCAGCGAAATCCTGATCGATTGGCCGCAGGCCAAGCGCGGCCCGTTCTACCAGGCGGCGCGCGAGAAGGTCGAAGCCGCATTGGAAACCCAGACAGGCGCCGCCGAGGCGCAGGAAGCGTTCGCAGCGCTCTGCAGCCACGCCGGCGTCTTGGTGCGGTAGGTGTCAAAGGAAGCAGACGTCGTGCCTCGCCTGCTTTGTCATTTCGTTGGAAGCTCGCCCTGGACAATCGGCTGAGAGGTTTCGAATCCAAAGCTCTTCGGCACCAGAAGAATCAATGCAATCACGATGGCGATCGATGCAAGCAACGTGGCTGTGGCTGCAATATCTCTCACGATAATCTCTCCAAATTCCAAGTCGTGAGAAAAACGCTCCCGAGAAAACGAGGTTCCATTAGCTTGTGCGATAATACCAGTGAGCCGGCGTTTATTGCTTCGGCGGCTGGGGTGGAACTTCACCCGGCTTGATCACCGGCGTCTTGCCTTCGTCGGGGGCCGGCGCCGCCATGCCCTGGTCTCCCGTCGGGGGCGGTTTCAGCACGCCGCCGCAGTCGTTGAGCTTCGCGGTCAAATTGCCGTCATCGGCTTGCTTTTCAGGCTGCTGTTTTGCCTCTTGCCCGGTCTGAGCCCTGCATTTGTCGGCCTGCGGCGCCTGGCTGTCGTTCTGCTGCTGGGCTGCGGCCGGCACTGCCAGCGCCAGCATAAGGCCGAATGGCATGATGGCGAGAGTTCTCATCACTGCCTCCTTCTTTCTTTCACGGTCGCCTGCGGCGACCTTCCCTTCACAGGGACAACGCCTGTCGACGAAAAAGGTTGGCCGCGTCGCCGGGCGGCATTGCAACCAAACCCGTTCGCCGGCCGTTGCGCGTGCCGGAGGCGGTCATGTTCGAAGGTTTTCAAGGCGCGGAAATCGACACCGGCGATGCCGGCATATTCTGCCTGCGTGCCGGGACCGGGCCGCCATTGCTGTTGCTGCACGGCTTTCCGCAGACGCATCTGATGTGGCGCGACATCGCGCCGGCTCTGGCCAGCCGGTTCAGCGTCGTCTGCGCCGATTTGCGCGGCTATGGCGGCAGCTCCTGTCCGGCGTCCACTCCGGACCACGCACCCTATGCCAAGCGCGCCATGGCGGACGATTTGGTGAGGCTGATGGAGAAGCTGGGTTTCAGCAGCTTCATGGTCGCCGGCCATGATCGCGGCGGGCGTGTCGCCTACCGCATGGCGCTCGACCATCCGGGCAGCATCGACAGGCTCGCCGTCCTCGACATCGTGCCGACCGCCGATGCCTGGGACCGCGCCGACGCCAGGCTGGCGCTGGGCTATTGGCCATGGTCGCTGCTGGCGCAGCCCGAGCCATTGCCCGAAAAGATCCTGTCCGGCGCCGCCGAGGCGATCGTCGACAATGCGCTCAACGGCTGGGGCTCACAGCCATCGGCGTTTCCAGCCGAAGTGCGTCAGGCCTATGTGGAGGCCCTGCGTACGCCTGCCCACGCCCATGCCATCTGCGAGGAATATCGGGCGGCAGCCACGCTCGACCGCGAGCATGACCATGCCGACAAGGCAGCCGGCCGGCGCATCCGCTGCCCGCTGCTGGCGCTATGGAGCGGTCAGGGCGCGTTGGCGGATTGGTATGCCGGCGAAGGCGGACCACTGGCGCTGTGGCGCGGCTGGGCTGAGGATGTGCGCGGCCAGGCGATGCCGGGTGGACACTTCTTCCCCGAGGAGGACCCGGCGCGGACGGCCGATCTGCTGGCCGGCTTCTTCAGTGAGACCGGTCACGGCATCTCCCCGCGATCGGAATTACCTTCGCCTTCCCTTTGATGGGGTCGAGGCCGCCTCCTTCTGCACCTTGGCCTGACTGCCTTCATCACCGGCGGCAAGGCCGGGTCCGCGTTCGAACCGGTGCAGGAAGCCGGCAACGACCAGTACGATCAGCGTGCCGAACCCGGCCACCTGCCAAAGACCAAGGCCGCAGGCTACGCCGATCGCGCCCGCCAGCCACATGCCGGCGCCGGTCGTCAGCCCATGCACCTCGCCGCGCGAAAACATGATCGAGCCGGCGGCGAGGAAGGCGACGCCGGCGGTCACCGCCTCGACCACCCGGATTGGATCGACCTTGACGGCTTCCCGCGCGAACATCGGCGCATGCACGATCTCGATCGTCAGGATGCCGAAGGTGGCGGCGGCGACGCAGACGAGAATATGCGTGCGAAGCCCGGCCGGGCGGTTACGCCATTCGCGCTCGAAACCGATGACCGCGCCGTAGAGCGTCGCCAGCAACAGCCTTGCCGCGATGACCGGAAACGAGGTGTAGGTGGGATGGCCGAATTCCTCGACGAGCTGTTCCATGATGTCCCCTGAAGGCCTGACGCCAACAACGCGGCCGCCGGGTCACGGTTCCCTCAGGATTGTCTTCAAGGTGGCCCGAGCCACGACGATCGTGGCAGGCTTCTCGACGGCTGAAAGAGGTGCAGCAAGTAGTTCGGGGTCGAGTGGCCGGGTCTCGTCACTCTCGCCTCGCCTGTTGGCCTCGCCTTTGGGCCAATTCCAAGCTGCGTGCATCATGCTGACAAAATCTGTCATTGCCTTGCTCTATATGCTGGCCATCAACACCGAACAAAAGGAACGAACGATGACTGGAACAAACGGCAAGGCTCTGGCGATCGCGCAGGCCTATTTCGAAGCGATGGCAAACAAGGACGCCGGCAATATCGTCTCTATTTCTGCCGAAGACGTGGCCTGTATTTCTCCGGTGGGCGAGCTTCAGGGCGTGCAAGCATTCCGTGGCTTTCAGGAAGGCTTCGCCAAGATGATCAAGAAGCTGACCCTGCTCGCAGCCTTCGGCGACGATGAGCACGCCGTCATTGTCTACGATGCGGAAACCTATCCGGTTCCGAACGCGATCGTGGCCGAGCACATCATCGTCAAGCACGGCAAGATCGCATCGACGACCGTGATTTACGATGGCACGCCCTTCGCCGAGTACATGAAAACGGTTCAACCGCACTGAGCCGCGCCGGCAGAAAGAAGTCCCCCAATGACTATCATTGCCCCTACGACACAACGGCTAGGCACCTTGGCCGAGGTGGTCGCCTCCACACCGAGCCCTGCTATGAGACGCATCCAGTATGACCGCTACGGCGGCCCGGAATTGATGAAGCTCAGGGATTTCGAGCTTCGCACCCCCGGAAAGGGTGAGGTTGCTGTCAGGGTCAGCTTCGCGGCCATCAATCCCATCGATTGGAAAGTGCGCAACGGTGCGCTGAAGATGGTGACGGGGAAAACCTTCCCGCGCGCCCTGGGCAGCGACTTTTCAGGGACCGTCACCGCCATTGGTCCCGGCGTTTCGCGCGTCAAGGTTGGTGATGCCGTGTTTGGCCTCGCCCCAATCAAGGATGGTGGCGCACTCGGCGAAGCCGTGATCGTGCCGGAAACCTTCATTGCCAAGAAGCCGAACTCCATCTCTTTCGAGGAGGCGGCGTGTCTTGCCACCCCCGGCATCACAGCCTGGAATGGCCTCGTCGACAAGGCGCGCCTGAAGGGCGGGCAGCAGGTCTTCATCAACGGGTGCAGCGGCGCCGTCGGTGAATCGGCGGTTCAAATCGCCCGTATGCTCGGCGCCACGGTGTCGGGCAGTTGCAGCGCGCAAGCGATGCAAAGGGCTGTCGACCTCGGCATGCAAAAAGTATTCGACTATCGCACGATTGATCTGTCCAAGCTCGGCGCCCGCTACGACGTCGTTTACGACACCGCTGGCATCATGACGGTGGCCGTGGGCCTCGGTTTGCTGCGCAAGGATGGCATATATCTAGACATCAAGCCGACGCTGCCCAAGTTCATCCGTGCCCTTTTCACGCGGCAGCTGAAGCCGATCATATGCACACCGGGGGCCGACATCCTGGATGGCCTTGCCCGGGCCGCAGGGGAAGCGCAACTCAAGCTGCCGGTTGCCGAGATTGTTCGGCTTCAGGACGCGATCCCCTTGGTGATCGCCCTTGAAGGAGGCCGCAAACTGGGCGGAAAAGCCTTGGTATCCATGGCCTGACAGCTCGCTGCCAAATTTTGGCACCAGCTGTGCTAGGATAGTTCCATGTCCAAGAGCAACCGGCTTTTCGAGCTTATGCAGATGTTGCGACGGCACCAACGCCCGGTGCCGGGCACGGAGCTTGCGCGCGAAGCCGGGGTTTCTTTGCGGACCATCTATCGCGACATTGCCGCCTTGCAGGCTTTGGGCGCTCAAATCGAAGGTGAGCCGGGCTTCGGTTACATTTTGAAGCCCGGCTTCCTTTTGCCCCCACTGATGTTCTCAGAGGAGGAAATGCACGCGCTCACGCTGGGGGCGCAATGGGTGAGCCGGCAGACAGATGCGGGACTGGCGCGCGCCGCGGAAAACTTGCTTGGCAAGATCGGCGCGGTGCTCCCTGTCGAGCTCCGCCCAATCCTGAATGAGAACGCCTTCCATGTCGGCCGCGCGCCAGACCATGCAAACGAGATCGATATGCAAATGGTGCGCCAGGCGATGCGCGAGCAACGCAAGCTGCTGATAACCTATCATGACCCGAAGGGGCCCGAGACCGAACGGATCATCTGGCCGATCGTGCTCGGCTTCGTCGAAACAAAGCGCTTTATCGCCAGCTGGTGCGAGTTGCGGCAAGACTTCCGGCTGTTTCGCATGGATCGGGTTGGCCGGGCGAAACTACAGATCGACCGCTATCCGGGACGCCGTCGTGATCTCGCCAAGCAATGGCGGGCAAAGGTCGATAGCGAAAACGCGAACACATCTCGCGACGGCAAACCCCGCGCTTAATTGGCGGCCGCCAAGAGCCCGACCCTCAAGCGCTCAGGACGTTTCGGTTTCAGGCAGGTCGGCGCCCAACTGCGGAACGATGATCGAATCCAGCGGCGCCGTCAGCGACCAGCTGAGATGGCCCGGACTGCGATCCAGCACCGCCAAGCCGTTCAGCGATTGCGGCGCGACCCGTTGCAGGACGACGGTGCCGAAACCCTTGCGCGTGCTTTCGTCTTGCCGCCCCCCGGGCCGCTCTCCCTCACGCACCGGCATCGTCTCGTCCCAGAGCAGATGGATTTCCAGCTTGTCCGAAGCGCCTTCGACGATCCGCCAGGTGATCTCCAGCCGCCCGGCCTCGCTCGCCAGCGCGCCATATTTGGAAGAGTTGGTGCCGAGTTCATGAAACGCCATGCCGAGATTTTGCACGGCATTCGGCTGCAGGGTCAAAAGCGGTCCGGAAAGCGATACCCGCGCCTCGTGGCCGAACGGCTTGAGCTGCTCCTGGGCAAGGTCGAAGAGGCTGGCGCCGGCCCATTCCGAGTTCACCAGCAGATCGTGCGACCGCGACAGCGCCATGATGCGGGAACGGATCATCTCCTCGAACTCGCGCGGATCGGTCGAGCGTTTGCTGGTCTCCCGGATCATCGAGAGGATCACCGCGAACTGGTTCTTGACGCGATGGTTCACCTCGCGGAGCAAAAGCCTGATCCGGCGCTCGCTCTCCTTGCTGGCGGTGATGTCGCGGGCGATCTTCGATGCGCCGATGATCTCGCCGGACGCGTTCCTGATCGGCGAAATGGTCAGCGACACGGCGATGAGGCCGCCATCCTTGCGCCGGCGGATCGTCTCATAGCTGGCCAGGAGTTCGCCCTTGCGAACCCGGCTGATGATGTCGGTCTCTTCATCCTTGAGATGATCGGGGATGAGCATGAGCACGGAGCGGCCGACGGCCTCTTCGGCGGTGTAGCCGAACATGCGTTGCGCCGCCGCGTTCCAACTGGTGATGATGCTGTTCAGGTCCTTGCTGACGATGGCGTCGAAGGACGAATCGACAATCGCCGCCAGCCGAGCGTGGGCAGTGATTTCGAGCAGGCTATCGACGCTTGCCAATTCTGTCATTGCCCCGTCGTGGCCCCACCTTGCCGCCTCCCGCCAGCGTCTGCGTGAGGATTCCCCTCCTGCCAGAAATGCCTGACCGGGCATTTTGGTTGCAGTCGGTGCGCAACATTCCGCATTTGCGGTCGCGGACACGCATGTCACGATAATGCCCGGCCCTCCATCTCGGCAATGCCTCTGCGGCCGTAAATGCCGATCCAGTCGAGCTGCTGTAAGCCCGGTGGCCGCTTCGCCCTGTCCGTCTCATCGGCCTGCTTCTTCGGAGCCGGCGTCGTTGGGCGGCGCAACGGGCACTGCATCGGCGTCGGGATTCCTTTGCGGACAGTCCTCGTAGCTGTGGTCGCGCCCGCCGCAGAAGGAACAGCACATGGCCTCGCGATCCCCGCTTCCGGGCCGCCATTGCGGAGTTTTGTAGGGCTTCCTGCCATCCATCCCCAGCAATGCACGACGGACCATTTGGTTGCGCTGCCACAGACGGCGAGCCGGCGGTTGCGGAACCACCCGGCGGGATGCGAGTTTCGGCCGATATGTCCATTCGAGGAACAGCCATGCCAATGCGCCGAATTGCCTTGACGGCAGCGATCCTGCTGGCCGCGACCGGCCTCGCCGAAGCCAGGCCCGACACCCGCACGATGAGTTGCGACCAGCTCCGGCAACTGCTCCAAAGCCGCCATGCCGTGGTGCTGACCACAGGCCCCAACACCTATGACCGCTATGTCAGGCAGTTCGGCAACGAATGCGACTGGCCGGAGGTGCCGATGTCGGCCTATGTCCCGACCCGTGACGGCAGCTGCCCGGTCTACCGCTGCGAGGAACCCGTCACCAACTTTCCGGACTGACACCGCGCTTCCAATCGGCTTTGCCGCCGCAGTGCGTTGATCCCGGCGCGCGAACCGGCTAGGGGTGGGGCGCAACGTGCATTTTCCCGCTTCGTCTAATGGTAGGACAGCGCCCTTTGAAGGCGTGAATCGAGGTTCGAGCCCTTGAGCGGGAACCAGCAACCAAGCGCTTGGCTGGTTCGAAGCCGCGCGCAGACTGGCCAGCCGGCTTCAGCACATTAGCGCGCGCTTGTATTTCACTCGAAGCAGGATCATCATCCAGGCCGTCAGTGGCTTGAAGGGGTACAGCGCATGGAACTGAGTTGCTTTGACGGGGGCGTCCTTGCGTCGACGATGTCCCTGAACGTCACGGCGGTTTTCATGATATTGGCCGCATTTGCCGCATTTCGGCTGCTTGCAATGTCAGGCGAAGGTTCTGTCGACCAACTCCAGACGGCGTAGCCGGCAGAGAACCTCCCGTGCAGGAGAACGGCATATGGCCGCGAGAAAGGTGATAGCCGTCAAGGACTGGTCTTGCGGCATGAGCGACGAGCTTGGCCGCGTCGTGCTGACCATCAACCCGACCGAGGGTGAGCCCATCCTGGTTTTGATGACAATTTTCCAGGCGGCAAGGATGGCCGGGGAATTGCGGGCGCCGAAACTCGTCTCCATACCCCGGTGATGCCACGCCCCTGGCAAGGCGGATCAAGCTCGCCGGGGCAGCCCCAACGCCCCCAGCGAGCCCTGTTGCTCCGTTACGACGAACAATGGAGCAATTACTGCTTTACGGATTCGGGCGCCGTCAAGTTGCATCCGGCTCCTGAAACCATTTCGCGGACCCCGCGTTGACCACCGGGCCGACACAGGAGACATCTCATGACCGTCAACTGCCGCATATCGATCGACAACCGGCCGGAGGCCACGGACGCGGTTTTTCAGGCGGTTCCGCGGATCGGCGAAAGCGTTGCGCTGTCGATCGATGGAACCACGCAGGATCTGCGGGTATCGCGTGTCGTGCACGTCACCAATGGCAGCCTGGAAGGTGCCGCGATCGTCGTCGAAGTGACGACCAACATCCTCTGAATCGAGAGTTATGGTCCGCTGGGCCGGTCGGCACCGCGTTGCGGCGACCGGCAGCCTGAAAGGACTGGAGCGGCTCACGCGCGGTGAACCGCTACTCCTTGCCGCTTTCGGAAATGCCGTTGCCGCCGGCGGTTGGCAGGATGCCGAAGTCTTGCGACTTCGCCCCTTGCTCCGCCGTCAGGAAGCCGTCCGAGGCAAGCCCGCGCCGCAGCAATTCCCTGACCGCGGCCGAACGGCTCGGCATACGCTTGTCGAAGCGCCAGTTTTCCAGCGCAGCCAGCTCGTCTGACGTCAGCATGATCTGCAACCGTTCCGGGCGTTCCAGTTCAGTCATCGCGCTCCCTCGCTCAGGATCCCGATACCTCGAATGAGTATTCAACTCGCTTACCTAATAGTTAGGAAAGCGCTCCTAGTGCGTCAAGACCTCGCGATGAGTGAACTGCTTCTCATGCACATGATGAGCCTGATGGTATTCGGCGTAAGGCGCATACTTGCATAACTATGCTAACTAGCTGATTTGTTTAGATATTATTTAATTCGTGACTTGCCAAGACGAAGCCTCTGCCGCATTGTGCAACCTGAACAGAAAACCGTTCCCTTTGGGAGGTTTCGATGCGGTATGATTACTCGGCGCGACTGCGCGATGACGTCCGTTCAGCGGTCCAGATCGCCTTCAGGAAGACCGGCATCGTCAGCATCACGGCGGTGGCGGAACATGTAAGGGTCAGGAACCTGGCCGAAAACATCGCTCTCGAGGACGTCGAATACCTTGTCTTCCAGGCAGCCCAGCTGATTGGCGCCGCAATTGAATTCGACGGGCTCACCAATTTCGACGGCGTGGCTGGCCTGTTCGTGGATGGTCTCGGTGGCGACGATGGCGGGCGGATGATCGCCCAACGCGACGGGCCTGGTCCGGCCACCCTGCAGTAAGACGGTACCGGCTGAACAGGGGGCCTTCTCAAAAGGCCGCCCTGCTGTTTCTGAACCGGGTGATGACCGGAGCCGTTCCGTCAGGCAGAGCCGGCGATTTGTGAGGCGAAGTCGCGATAGGGACGCAGAGGGCGGCCCAGAAGCGCGGTCAGGCGCTCCACGTCGCCGGCGTCGGGCAGCATGCCGTCGGTCAGGAACCGTTCGCCCATCAAGCGCATGTCGTACGCCATCCAGGCAGGCAGGAACTGCTTGAGATTCTGCTCGAAACCTTCGGTGTTGTCGCCGCCGTAGCTGATCGGCCGGGCGAGCACGTCGGACCAGATGGCCGCGATATCCGTCCCGGTCAGTGTCTGCGGACCGACGAGGTTGATCCGCTCGAGCGCAAGCGGCTCCGCGGACCGTTCGCGGCGCAGCAGCTCGAGAGCGGCGATCTCGGCGATATCACGCACATCGACCATGGCGAGGCCTTTGGCGCCGATCGGCATTGTGTAGGTGCCGTAGCCGGTGATGACGTCTTCGATCATCAGGTCGTTCTGGATGAAATAGGCCGGGCGCAGGATCGTAGCCTGGAAGCCCATCTGCTCGATCATTCGCTCGACGCCGAACTTGCCGGCGAAATGCGGCACGTTCACATACACGTCGGCATGGATCACCGAGAGATAGACGATCCGCTCGATGCCCGCCGATCGGGCGACGTTCAGCGCGACCAAAGCCTGGGTGAATTCGTCCGGCACCACGGCGTTCAAGAGGAACAGGGTGGAAACGCCGGACATGGCTTTGCGCAGTGAATCGACATCGAGAAAGTCGCCTTGCGCGACCGATACGCCAGCCGGGAAGCTGGCTTTCGACGGATCGCGGACGAGAGCACGGACGTCCGCGCCGCGTTTGACGAGGTGCTCGACGACTTGGCGGCCAACATTGCCTGTGGCGCCGGTAACGAGGATGGTCATGGAATTTCTCCTGTTGGGTTGCTTGACAGGCCCAATATGTGTGGCTCACAAACACTCAAACAGACCGAAATTTTAGACGCACCGTCTCACTGGTGGAACACCTATGGATATTCTGGCCCTCACCGATTTCAACCTCGTTGCCCGCCATGGCGGTTTCGGCAAGGCGGCACGGGCCACCGGCCGGCCCAAGGCAACCCTGTCGCGGCGCGTTGGAGACTTGGAGAGCAGCCTTGACCTGCGCCTGTTTGAACGGGGTGCGCGTAACCTGAAGCTGACGGAGGAAGGACGGGCGCTTTTCGAGCGGACGGGGGCGTTGCTTGCCGAACTGGACGAGACGGCCGCGGCGATCGCCTCGGGCGGTCAAAGACCCAAGGGGAGACTGCGGATCAGCGCGCCCCTGCTTTTTTCTCAGACCGCGATGGGGAGGATCGCCGCGGGATTTGCCCTCAAATTTCCGGAGGTGAGGCTGGAGGTCACGACGGAGGACCGGGCTGTGGACATGATCGAGGAAGGCTACGACCTGGTGATCCGGGTCAACCCGGATCCCGACGAAAGCTTGGTCGGACGGGCGTTTCTCCGCGACCGGCTGGTCGTCGTGGCGAGCCCTCACCTTCCTCGCACCGGTGGACCGGCCCCTGCCGTTGCGCGCGGGAAAGGCGAACGGCAAACATGGCACGTGAAGACCGAGGGTGGCCGGTCGACGATCAAAATCGAGCCGGTCCTCGCTTTGGGAACGCTCATTATGGTGCGCGATGCGGTGCGAGCGGGGGTCGGTGCGGCACGTCTTCCCATTTCGTTGGTGGCCCACGATTTGGCTGACGGCACGTTGGTGAATTGGGGGGACATCGACGCCCCTGAGATCGCTCTTTGGACGCTCTACCCCTCCCGGCGGCTGCTCAGCCCGCGCGTGTCGGCGTTCCTGGATTTTCTGAAACAGGCCTTCCCGAACGGGACGCCGGACGAACTGGCCGCCTATATCGGCAGGTGATGCCCGGCTGCTTTCGCCGGCAAGAACTTTTATTTTTGGCGGAAGGAGTTTGCGGTGGAACAAGTTGGGGCGACGGCAATTACCTTGTCGCCCTACAAGAGGAGGACGTCGTGAAAGACTTGCGCAGTCTCCTTGCCGAACTGTCAGCCAACTGGCTCAAGCGCCGCAAGGCGCAGGCGCCCACGACCGTGAACACGGTCAAACCCCGCCCTGCCCACCAGGCGACGCGGCAACGCGCCGCCCACAAACCCAAAACACCGCCCACCCGCGACGTCGCCTCGAACATGTGAGCCCCGCGGACAATGTGGGGCCCAATGCCGCTGGGGGTATCGGCAAGCTATCACGCCAGATTGATTGGTAGCGACGAAACCTTGAGCGGACGTAAGCGTTTATTGCTTCAGCCCAATTGAGGTGGTTCCAATGCAAACGGCATGGTTCTCCAAACCTGTGGCGGTTTCGGTCGGCGTCACCGGTTCCATCCATCATCTGTCCAACACACAGCAGGCCATTGATTTGCTCACCACACATTGGCGTGACGCAGGCAGCCCGAAGCATCGGTCCGCACTGCGCGCCTGCCAGCGGGCGACGAGCGGCGATGTTGCCCCCGACGTCGCCAGGGCGGCGCTCGTCGAAGCAGCGCGCGAAGCCCACATCCTTATCGAATAGCCACATCGTGATCGAATAGGCGTATCGATTGAACCTGCTGACGCTATAATCGCTGCGCCCCCTCCGGAGAACGCCTGCCATGACCCTGAAAACACGCAAGCTCGGCAGCCAGGGGCTGCAGGTCTCGGCCATCGGCCTCGGCTGCATGGGCATGAGCCAGTCCTATGGCCCGGCCGACGAGGCCGAATCCATCGCCACGCTGCACCGTGCCATCGACCTCGGCTGCACCTTCCTCGACACCGCCGAAGTCTATGGCCCTTACGACAACGAAGCCCTGCTCGGCCGGGCATTGAAGGGCAAGCGCGACCAGGTGACGATCGCCACGAAATTTGGCTTCCGCATCGAAAACGGCAAGCAGACCGGAACCGACAGCCGGCCCGAGCACATTCGAGAGGCGGTGGAAGCCTCGCTCGGCCGCCTCGGAACCGACCGTATCGACCTGCTCTACCAGCACCGCGTCGACCCGGCGGTGCCGATGGAGGATGTCGCGGGCGCCGTCGGCGAACTCGTCGCGCAAGGCAAGGTGCGCTTCTTCGGCCTGTCGGAAGCGGGTGCAACCAACATCCGCCGGGCGCATGCCGTGCATCCGGTGTCGGCGTTGCAGAGCGAGTATTCGCTGTGGGAGCGCAATCTGGAGCCGGAGATCATCCCGCTGCTTGGCGAACTCGGCATCGGCCTGGTGCCGTTCTCGCCGCTCGGCCGAGGGTTTCTCACCGGCCAGGTCAAGCGTGCGGAAGACTATCCCGACGGCGATTACCGCCGCAACGACCCGCGCTACCAGGGCGAAAACTACGACGCCAATGTCGAGGCGGCCGCCAAGGTGAGCGACATCGCCGCTGCCCGCGGCGTCAAGCCCGGCCAGGTCGCGCTGGCCTGGCTGCTGGCGAAGGGCGACGGCTTTGGCATCGACATCGTGCCGATCCCCGGCACCAAGCGCAGAAAATACCTGGAAGAGAACGTCGCCGGCGCCGCGATCAAACTCGATGCCGCCGAGATGGCCGCGCTCGACGAAGCGCTCGCGCCGGGAAAAATCTCCGGCCCGCGCTACACCGAGCGGGGCATGGCGATGGTCGACCGGTAGGGGGCGCCTGCTCCAGCGTCCGCGACAATCTCGCCAAGCTCGTTCCGAATAGTGACGCTAACGAAAGCCCAGATGCTTCCGATAGCAGTGGGTTTCCACGGTGAACCTGCCGGCGACATCATCCGGCAGCCAAAGTGCGTCTTCGAAGCTGCGGTTCAAGCGCCATCCTTCGCGGGCATAAAATCTCTGCGCGCGGACATTTCCCGCCGTGCAGAAAAGCTCGGCCTCCGCCACGCCCTGTTCGCACAAGAGATGCTCGGCATAAGACAGCAGATCGCGGGCGGTTCCGCTTCCCCGTGCCTGCGGGCTTACATAGAGTTTGACCAGCTCCGCCCCGTTTATCGAGACGAAGCCAAGCAATCCATCGGCAGCCGCCACATGGAAGGCATCGGTGGATTGCTCCAGCCACAGCGCAAAATGCGCCGGCGTTCGGTACGCCAGGATTTCGGCTGGAACCAGATGCGCATGGGCATCATGCCAGCCCTGATGCCACAGTTGCACGATCGCCGACCGGTCGGCTTCCTGGGCTGGGCGAATTTCGAGCATTTCTCACCGCCGACGGGTAGCTAATCCGTAAGGCCGCGCGGAGGGCCGCCTGGTTCCATGGGCCTTCCGCCGATTTCGGTCAACCCGCCGCTGCCGCGGTAACCTTCTTGGACGCGGCCCGCTGTCGCCGCATGCGCCGTTTGGCGACAAGCTTGAGCGCGACCGGCGGCTCGTTTGACAGCGCGCCCAGCACGGCGTCGACCATGCCATGCGCCACGAAATCCGCGTTCATGTCACGCGCCAGTTTGCCCGCCGTCTCCTTGTCCTCGCTGTCGGCCTCCGACCAGAACACGATTCCCACCCGAAGTGCGGCCTTCGCACGCTTCAGCCGGCGGACCAGAAAGCGGGCGTGCTTGATGGAATCCCGGTTCAGGAATCCGACCACGACGGTGTCGACGGTTTCGAGCTCAAGGCGGCGAATGCCGGCGGGTTCCATATCGGCAAAGCTGGCTTTCGACACCGTCGCGCCCTGGACCTCCAGCACCTGCGCCAGCATCGCGGCAGCGGCGTCGTCGAGCTCGCCACGCCCCCCGGCGCAAAGCACGGACATATCTGTGCCATCGGGCAGTTCGGTCTCGTCCTCCCCGCCGGGATCGTCATCGTCGCTCGCCTCTGCGGCCACGGGCGGCCCCTCCTCCTCACCTGCCTCCTCCTGCGCGCTGTCGTCGAGATTGGCGACCAGCATCAGGGCACTGGCCGCCACCTGCCGCCTTTGCAAATCGCCCATGACGCCGCGCACACGGTCCTGTTCGCCCAGCAGAAGCGCCGGAATGGCAACCTTGTCATAGAATTCGACCAGATATTTCTCCTCCAGCATCTCCTCGGCATGATCGGTGGCTTCTTCCGGATCGCCGGCCAGCAGCCGCTGGTACAGGCGCGCATGGGGTTCGAGCACGGGCTCGTTGCCGAACAGCACGTCCAGGAATTCAAACTGCGGCACGTGCCTGCCCAGCACCACCAGGCAGACAGTGAGCGGCGTCGACAGGATCAGCCCGAGCGGCCCCCAGAGCCACGTCCAGAAAATCGCCGCGACGATGATCGCCAGCGGCGACAGTCCCGTTCGCGAACCGTAGAGCCAGGGTTCGATGACATTGCCGGTGATCAGTTCCATCACCACGAACAGGGCGGCTGTCCACAGCACGAGCGACCAGCCCGGTGCCACGGCCAGCGCCAGGAACAGCGGCAAAAGCATGCCTATGATCGGGCCGATATAGGGAACGAAACGCAGCGCCAGGGCCAGTAGCCCCCACAGCAGCGCATTGGGAATACCGAGGGCCCAGAGCCCGATCGCGATCGGTATGGCGTAGACGATGTTGACGACCAATTGCATCAAGAGATAGCGGCCCACCCGCTTGGCGGCATCCTGAAGCGCCTCGGTGGTGCGGTGGAGGTCGCCGTAGCCGACAAGCCGGATGAAGCGGTCGCGCAGATCCTCCCGCTCGAGCAGCATGAAGATGACGACGACAATGATCAGCCCGGCCGACCCAAGCGGGCTGATCAGCGGCCCGACGACATTCTGCAGGACCTGAAGCGGCCTTTCGTGCGCGACGATCTCGACGGGCACCGGCTCGCGCGGCGGCTTTTCCGGGGTGGCGGCCGGCAGCGAGGGGTCTTGCCTGTCGATCTCCTGGCCGACCCGCTCGACCACCTTGCTCAGTCTGGCAAGGATCCCGCCGCCGACCCCGGTTTCCTTGAGCGAGCGGATCTTGGTCAGGATGTTGGTCTGGTAGACCGGGATGTTCTGCGCCAGTTCGCTGACCTGCGTGGCGACGATGAAGGAGAACAGGCCAAGCGCCGCGAACGCGCCGAGCACGCTGGCGATGACGGCGGCAATCCGGGGAATGCCGACCTTTTTTAGCGCTGCGACAAGCGGCGCCAGTGCGAAGGTCAGCAGCAGCGCGATGGCGATCGGCAGGAAAACCTCGCGCCCGAAATACAGTGCCGCCACTGTCGTGACGATGGCCGCCACATTGGGCAAAGAGGTTCGCGGATGGGGCGCGGCCGCTGAAAGGGCGTCCCCCAGCCCATCAGCCGGAGACGCCGTGCCGTTTCGACGATTGGCCACGTGATGCCTCCCTGCCAAATGCCATGATCGGGCATATAGAGCGGACGTGCAACTTTAGCCAACGATGAAATACGCCGCGCTCACAGGCAATGATCCGGCCCGCACCGGCCGCTCCCGAAGGGCTAAATGGAAGTCAGGCTCGCCCGATCGGATCAGCGCGCCGCATGCCTGGCCAGCGCGTGCTCGATCAGCACGTCGATGGTCTGGCTGTAGCCGATGCCTGAGGCGGCAAGCGCCTTGGCATACATCGAGATGTCGGTGAAGCCGGGAATGGTGTTGACCTCGTTGACAAGCAGGCTGCCGTCGGTGCGCAGGAAGAAATCGACGCGCGCCATGGCTTCGCAGCCAAGCGCCTGGAACGCCTGCCGCGCCATATCCCTGGCCTTTTCGGCCACATCGGCCGGGACATCGGCGGGCACCTTGACCAGCGCGCCGTCGGCATCGAGATATTTGGCCTCATAGGTGTAGAAGCCGTGCTTGCCGGCCGGAATGATCTCGCCGGGCAGCGACACCGTCAGCGACCCGTCGGCGCGCTCCAGCACCGAGAACTCGATCTCGCGGCCCTCGACGAATTCCTCGATCAACACTTTGCCGTCGTAGCGGAAAGCCGTGTCGATGGCCTGCTCGAAGCCGTCCCTGTCATTCACCTTGCTGACCCCGAAGGACGAGCCCTGGCGCGCCGGCTTGGCGAAGAAAGGCAGGCCGAGCGTCCCGGCAATCTCCTGGAAGGAATGCTTGCCGTTTCGATGCACGGTGACGGAGCGGGCAACCGCCAGTCCCGCCTCGCGCATCAGCCGCTTGGCGACGTCCTTGTCCATGGCGGCGGCCGAGGCGAGAATGCCGCAGCCGACATAGGCGACATCGGCGACCTCGGCATAGCCCTGCACCGAGCCGTCCTCGCCGAACGGCCCGTGCAGCACCGGGAACACGACGTCGATGGGGGGCAGCTCAGGCTGCGTACCATCCCGCGACACCGCAACCAGCCGGCCCTTGCCGCCGGGCAACAAAGCAACCTCCGGGCCGTCTTCGGAGGCCGGCGCCCCTGCCGCCTCATCGCCGATCGCCGCGGCGCGATCGAGTTGTTGCAGCAGCCACCTGCCGCCTCGCGAAATGGCGATCGGCACGATATCGTAGCGCGTGCGGTCGATCGCCTTCAGCACATTGGCGGCCGAAAGGCGCGACACGTCGTGCTCGGCCGAACGCCCGCCATAGAGGATGGCCACTCTTGTCTTGTCGGTCATCGAAATCCCTCGACTGTCAAAAAATCAAATGGCGACGGCAATGCCGCGATTGGCAAAGAAGCGGTCGAAATCGGCCGGTGACAACACTGCGTCTGCCTGTGTGGCGGGCTCATGGCCGGACGGGTTGTGAAAGCGGAAACCTTCGTCGGATGCCGCGGTGATCAGCACCAGATGGCCGCCCTTCGAGGGCGGCTCACGCTCGGGCCAGCGGATCGAGCTGCTGACCGACGCGATGAAGAAGCGCGTCCGCTGCATGATCGTCGGAATGTCTGATGTGGCGACATTGGTCATCACCTCGGCGCGCAGGCCGAAAGCTTCCTTCACGAAGCTGACGAAGGGCGCGTAGATCAGCCCCTTGATCGATCTCTCATTGACGACATAGCCGCCATATAAGGTGCAGCGCCTGGCAAGCTCGATCGTCGGCACGATCTCGCCGCGGCTGGCCAGGATCATCTTAAGGCAGGCCATGCCGCAGATGTTGGCGGCCCAGATTGCGTATTCGTCGAGGGTCTCCGCCCCGGATCGCCTCCATAGCGGATCGCGCCTGAGCGCAACATCCGCACCGTCGGCGAGCACGTCCAGCGTCATGTCAGGCGTTTCCCACTGGCTGAAAAACGGCACGGTTTCAGGCGGCGGGCTCATGCGGTCTCCTCGGTCGGCTGGTTCCATCTCGTATACGAGGATACGAGATGGATGAAAAGCCGTGACGTTCAGTGGCGCGACCCAGAAGATGTCATCTTCCGTTTCGGTCAACCATCGCTGACATCCGGGGTTAGCGGAAGCCTCTCCCGCTTTCGTCATCCACAGGCGGAGCAGGAGCGAAGCTCCGTCGCGGAGACCCGAGGATGACGAACGTGGTGAATGCTGCGCGCCGCCTACTCGGCCTTCGCCCAGCCGAAAACCAGCCACGCATATTTCGATTTTTCGTAGGGTTCGACAGTGTAGGTCATCTGCATGTCGCCGTCCTTGGCGTAGATATCCAGCCGGGGCGCCGTATCCAGCTCGAGCCACGCCGAACTCTTGCTGAACGACCAGGTTCCGCACCAGACGCAAGGCCCCGACGTCGGATCCCCGGGCTGGTGAAAATTGTAGCGGCCGTCTGCCGTGATCTCCAGATAGTCGAACGCCCCGTAAAACGCGGTCACCGTCTGCTGGAACTCACTGGCGGCCGCTTCCTGTTCCGGTGTCGGCGCATCCTTCATATCGCGCGGCGGCCGGATGGCTCCGCCGTTGAGTTTCCATTTGCCGACAAAATCCTTCTCGGTCGGAAGATATTCCTCCTGGGCCTGCGCCGATGAAATATAAGCAAAGGATGATATACTTGTGAGGCCAACGGCCCCGATCGCAAATAGAAGCGTGGCGGCACAGATCGCCCTTGCTGGGTTTTGCATAAAAAAAATATCTCCACGGGGGGTAAGGGGAGTTTTATTGAAAATTTGTGGCGGACGTTGCTTCGGGACCGATTCCCACCCGCCATTTGCACGGTTAGCATCGGGGCCACCGATCTGGCAACGCAAGGCAGCCTCTCTCCAGCATCGCCCATGCGTCCGCGATCCCGGCCGGCTGAATATCGGCAGCTTAGAAGGTGATCTTCACCGAAGCGGCGCTGCGACGATGCGGGCCGTGATGGACGGCCTCGATGTTGTTGCCGTCCGGATCGAGCAGGAAGGCGGCGTAATAGCCGGGGTGATAGGGCCGTTCGCCCGGCGCGCCATTGTCCGTGCCGCCGGCCGCCAGCCCGGCCTTGTAGAAGCCGTCGACCATGGCGTGGTCCCTTGCCTGGAAAGCCAGGTGATGGCGGCCGGTGAGTTTTCCCTGTGCGGCCCGGCTGTCGGCAGTGGAGACAAACAGCTCGTCGGCCCAGAAAAAGTCGGCGCCGCTACCGCCGATCGGGACATCGAGCGCCTGCAGGACCGCCTCGTAGAAACGCCGGCTGGCCGCGAGGTTTCTGACCACCAGCTGGATGTGGTCGATGAGCCGGCCGCGATGCAATTCCTGGGTTTCCATGAAAACGCCTCCTCGTGTGGGTTCGAATTTAGGTTGGGATAGGGCGTCGTCAATGCGGATACTTCCCAGCAGACAAAGGGCCCGCCGGGAGGGGATCCGGCGGGCCTTTGGAAAGCATGTCTAGCCTTCAGGGGTCTGAGGGGGGATCAGACTGGTAAGAACCTTTGTTGGCCGCGGAGGTTCCACCCGAACAAAAAAATTGCCGATGGCCCGTCCGCGGAATTCAAGCAATGGAGGCGATTTCTTCGCGAGACCACTCACAGTTTGGAACTTTCCGCTCGCAACCGGGTTTGGTGGCGCGGTGGGAGGAATTGCGATTGGATTGTTTTCAGAGGCTCGAAGCGCTGGTCGACAGCGCCGCTGTCGACGATATCGAGGAAGCAACCGCTCTGCTGCGCCGGTTCAAGGGCAGGTCGCGCGAGGTCGCGGCAGCCATCGACCAATTCATGCTCGATTTCATGACCTTGGTCTTCGTCGTCGAAAACGGCGAAGAAGGTTTCGAAAGGCCGGTCCGCAAGCTCGCTCGCACCAGGCTTTCAAAGCTTGAGCGGCTGGTGACTGTAACGGCGGAGGAAAAGCCGGCTTCCAGCGCCGGCCTATCCCTTCAGGATGGCGGCTAGCCTTGGAATGCCTTCGCTCACCGCGCGCCGGTCGGCGAGCGTGAAGGACAGCCGCAGTGTGTTGCGCCCGGTGCCATCGGCATAAAAGGCGTTGCCCGGCACGAAGGCGACCCGCGCTTCCTTCACCGACCGAGCCAGAAGCTCGGTGGCGTCGGCCCCTTCCGGCAGTGTCACCCAGACGAACATGCCGCCTTCCGGGCGGCTCCAGGTCACGCCTTCGGGCATGTGGGCTTCCAGTGCCGAGAGCAGCCCGTCGCGGCGCTCGCGATAGGCGTCGATGAGTTTTTCCACCTGGCCTTCGAACACGGCTTCGGCGACGCGATGCATCACCACCTGGTTGATCGACGGGCTGTGCAGGTCCGAGGCCTGCTTCATCAGCACCAGCTTCTCGACAATGTGGCGCGGCGCGCACACCCAGCCGACCCGCATGCCCGGCGACAGGATCTTCGAGAACGAGCCGCAATAGAGCGTGCGCGCCTTGTCGATGCCGCCGGACCGGGCACAATCGAGCGCCAGGATCGGCGGCTCGCCCTCGCCGTCATAGCGCAGCGCGCGGTAAGCGGCATCCTCGATGACGGCGATGTCGAGTTCGCCGGCAAGGTCGAGCACCGCCTCGCGCTGCTCACGGTTCAGCGTGTTGCCGGTCGGGTTGGCGAAATCCGGCACCAGATAGGCGAATTTGGCCTTGCCGCCATTGGCGGCCGCCGCCGCGCGATAGGCATCGGGCGTCATGTTGCCGCCGGCCGGGGTCAGCCGGTCGTAGCGCGGCTCATAGGCGTTGAAAGCCTGCAGCGCGCCGAGATAGGTCGGCCACGTCACCAGCGCGGTGTCGCCCGGCGACAGGAACAGCTTGCCGAGATAATCCAGCGCCTGCTGCGAGCCGGAGGTGATGAAGATGTTGGCCTCGTCGCAGGCGACGCCGAGCTTGCCCATCTGCCCGGCGAGCCAGCGCCGCAACGGCAGATAGCCTTCCGAGACCTGGTACTGCAGCGCAGCGCCCGCCTCGGCGCCACCCAGCACATCGGCATAGGCGTCGCGGATCGCCTCGGCTGGGAACAGCGCCGGATCGGGAATACCGCCGGCAAACGAGATGATGTCCGGCTGGTCGAGCAGCTTCAGCAGCTCGCGGATTTCGGACGCTTTCATGCGCGACGAGCGCGAAGCCAACAGGTTCATAAGGGTCACGGCACGCCTCCCCGGACGCTGCAATATAGGTCAACTTGACTGACCTATATCCCCTCTTGGCCGCGAATTGAAGTGTGCCTGAACGGTTTCCCGAATGCGCCAGCGCTGGCGCACTGCTCGAACGCCGCGAGCAGTTCCACAAAAGTGTTGCAGCGTTTTCCGACCGCCTAAAGGCTCTTCTTGTAGCCGAGATGGCTGCCGGTGAAGCCGAGGCTTTCGTAAAAACGATGCGCGTCCGCCCGCCCCTTGTCGGTGGTCAGTTGGACGAGGCTGCAGCCGCGCGCCCGGCACGCGTCGATCGCCCATTCGATCATCTGCCTGCCGATGCCGTCCGAGCGCCGGCGGCCGGCAACCCGAACCGCCTCGATCTGGCCGCGCCACGCGCCCTTGCGCGAGAGCCCGGCAAGGAAAGATATCTGCAAGGTGCCGACCACCTCGCCGCCATCCACGGCCACCGCCAGCAGTTGATTGGGATCGGCGTCGATGGCGTTGAAGGTATCGACATAACCTTGCGCCAGCGGCAAGGAAGCGTCCTCGCGGCCGGCGCCAAGCGGGTCGTCGGCCAGCATGGCCACGATATCAGGCAGGTCGGAGGCTTGCGCACGGCGGAAGGTGATCATGGTGTCGAGATATCGCGAGGCGGCGGCAGCGGCAAGATTTGAATACGTTCCCACTAGGCGCGGGCTAAACTTCGCCCTCATAAACCCGCTGCGCCTGCGTCAGCGCCTCATCGAGCCGCGCGCCCTCGGCATATCCAGCCAGGTTCCGCGGCCGCTCCATGTCAGGCATCAGCCTCGGACACGGCTCGGCGGCGCCGACCACCATCCGCACCGGGATGACGCCGGCCCAAACCGGATGCCCGTAATCCTCCTCGTCGTCGCCGACGCCCTTGGCGCGCACCTTCGCCGATGCCTCTTCAATACGCATGCCGATCACCGTCGTCGCCTTGGCCTCCTGCGCCGAGATCGGCCGCAGGGTCTCGCTCCGGCCGGGATAGAAACGGTCGACGACGCCGGCCAGCGCCTTCAGTTTCTCCTGCGGCTCGTCGACGATTCGCGCCGTGCCGAAACACATCGCCGAGCGATAGTTGGCCGAATGGTTGAAGCCCGAGCGCGCCAGCACCAGCCCGTCGAGATGCGACACCGTGAGACAGGCCGGCGTGCCGCCGCGCAGATTGCGCAGCATGCGGCTGGCCGACGAGCCGTGCCAGTACAGCATGTCGTCCTCGCGCCAGTGGATGGTCGGCGTGCAATAGGGCTGGCCGTCGAACGTATAGGCGACATGGCACAGCAGCCCGGCATCCAGCACCGCGAAGACTGCCGCATGGTCGTAGCTGCCGCGCTCGTGCAGGCGCTTGACGCGGTTGCGGCTGGTGGTCGGAAAACTGGCTGGCGTGTCGTTCACGGCTTGCATCCTTGGTTGTCGTCTGCCAACCATGCGCCATCACATTGGTCGATAAAAGAACCAATTCTATGAAGAAAAAAAGGACCAATTTTCCGGATTGGTCGGCGCTGATCCCGGTCCTGCCGGGCGACGGCCCGCGCAGCCGCGAGCTCTATGCGGCGCTCAGGCGGCTGATCGAGACCGGCGCGCTGGCCACCGGGGCGAAACTGCCGACCACCCGGGATCTCGCACAGCGCTTCGGCCTGTCGCGTTCGGCGGCGGTTGCCTGTTTCGAAATGCTGATCTCGGAGGGGTTTGCGGTCGCCAAGGTCGGCGCCGGCACCTTCGTCGCGCCTGATGTGCCGCATCTGCCGCTGACGCTGATCAAGCCGCGTCCAGCGGAGATCGACGTCGCGGCGTCGCTACCTTGCGGCCTTGGCGTTGCGGTCTCCGATCCGCGCACGCTTGATATGTTTCGCATCCTTCTGTCGCGCCACCTCACCCGCCCCGGACCGGAGCATTTCCGCTATGGCGACCCGCGCGGCGGCCTGCCGCTGCGCACGGCAATTGCCACCTATCTCAGGACCGCACGCGGCGTGCGCTGCGACGCCGGCCAGATCGTGCTGACGTCGGGCACGCAGCAGGGGCTCGATCTCCTGGTGCGTGCAGCACTTCGTCCCGGCGATGCCGTCTGGATCGAAAACCCCTGCTATCCCATGGCGCACGCCGTGCTGGCCGGCAGCGGGGCCACGGTTTTTGGCGTACCCGTCGACGCGGAAGGGCTCGATCCCGAGATCGGCGAAAGCCTGTGCTCCAAGGCGCGCGCGGCCTATGTCACGCCCTCGCATCAATATCCGCTCGGCGTGACGATGACGATGCGCCGCCGTCTCGCTTTGCTCGACTGGGCGCGGCGCAACGATGCCTGGATCATCGAGGACGATTACGACAGCGAGTTCCGCTATGCCGGCCCGCCGCTGACCTCGCTGCAGGGCATGGACGGCTCGGGCCGTGTCGCCTATCTCGGCACCTTCTCGAAAATCCTCTTCCCCGGCCTGCGCATCGGCTATGTCGTGGTGCCCGAAGCGCTGCTCGATGCCGTGATGGCGGTCAGGGCGCGCTCCGACCGCTTCCCCTCGACGCTGGCCGAAGGCGCGCTGACCGACCTGTTGAACGAGGGCCATTTCGCCGCGCATCTCAGGCGCGTGCGCCGCCGGGTGCAAGCCGCGCGCGACGTGCTGGTCGCCGGCCTCGAGACGCATTGCGGCGATGCCCTCGAGGTAACCGTGCCCGAACAGGGGCTGCACTTGATGGCGACGCTGAAGCACGCCGGGCCGGACACGGCGATCGTCGAGGCGGCGAAGGCGGCAGGTGTCGGCGCCAGGGCCTTGTCCTCGATGTTCATCGGCGGGGCGTCCCGGCAAGGCCTGGTGCTGGGTTTTTCCGGGTTTTCGGACGAGGAACTGATGGCCGCGACGGTACGACTGGGTGGGGTGATGGGCCGCAGTCCCGGCCGCCAAACTACCTGATCCTGCTCAAACAATCCTAGGGCGAAGCAGGAGCGCAGCTCCGTCTGGGAGGCCCTCGGATGACGAAGTCCTCAATCCCCATCGGCGGGCTGGGCCTTGCCGCACTGCGCCAGCACCTTGCCGATGGCCGCGCTTGAACCCTTCAGCGGAAAGCTGATCTCGCCATATTTGGCTGAACTGACCGACACATCGCCCTTGCCGCGCAACAGGTCGAGCAGCGGATCGGCTTTCGCCAGGTTGACCACGAAGTAGTTGTACATGGCCTCCAGCTGCAGCGCCTTAGTTACCGTCTTGCCGTCGGCCTTGAACGCGAACGAACCGCTGATGCCAGGCTCCAATTGCTGGCCGTTGGCGCCGAGATCGTAGCTCAGCACCGGCGTGTCGAAACAGGTCAGCATCAGATACGCATCGCCTTTCGGCCCGCCGCAGACCGAGGCCGTCAGCACGCTGCCGCCCTCGTCTTCCTCCATCCTGGCGCTCCAGCCGCCGCACGACGCGGCAAACGCCGGTTGCGCGGCCTGCAGGACCGCTACCGCACCGGCGACGACGAGATGTGCAACTCTCATGGCTCCCCCAATTGACTGCCTTCAGGGCATTTGCAGCGCCCGTCGCCAGCATATAGGAAAAAGCGATCCGATGGCATTGCCCCTTGCGGCAGCCGGTCCTGTTTCGCGGAGAGTTGGATTGAGAGCCTGCATTCGCCTGTGTCTGTCCTTTGCCGCCCTGCTGGCCTTGCCGCTCACCGCTCATGCCGAGTGGAAGCCGGTCGAGAAGATCGAGCCCTACGCGATCTCGGGCCAGTCCGGCGCCGAACTCTACCGCTCGATCGGCGAGAAAGGGCCAAAGCTCGGCATTGCCCGCGCCATCGCCTACACCAATTTCAAGCTGACCTGGGGGCTAAGGGATTACAAGCCCAGCGGCAAGGACTGCGTGCTGACGGCCGGGCGGCCGAAGCTGATCGTCACCTACACTTTGCCGAAACCCTCCCGCTCCCTGCCGCCGGCCGTCCAGAAGAACTGGGACACCTTCATCGCCGGCGTCGCCGCCCATGAGAAGGTGCATGGCGCCAGCATGGTCCAGATGGTCCACGACATCCAAGCCGCGACGGACGGCCTGACCGTCGCCGACGATCCCGAATGCAGCAAGACCAGGGCCGAGGTGGTCAAGCGGCTCGACGCGATCTCGAAGGCGCGGGTGCAGGCAAGCCGCGACTTCGACCGTATCGAATTCGGCAATGGCGGGAATTTGCAGAAACTGGTTTTTTCGCTCGTGACCGGCCCCTGAAGCCACCTGACACGGATCAGGAGGCGGGCACTGATGACTTACCAGGCGCAGCAATTGAAGCTGCCGATCTCCCCCCTTGCGAGGGAGATGGCCGGCAGGGCAGAGGGGAGTCTGACAGAACTCGGCCCCTTCCAGCTACTGCGGTATGGGCGCGAGGTGCGAGCCCTCACCGCGTTTCCGCGTTCGCTCTCAGCTCCGCCCGCTTCTCGTCCGACACCACGGCCAGATCCAGCACCTTCTGCAATTCGGCCGCATGGCGGAAGGACGGTTCGGCCTGCACGCCCGTGCGCACCGCGTCAGTGAAACGCTGGTAGTTGGTCTCCACCGTGCCGGGGTCGCGCTCTTCCCATATGGCGTTCTCGACATTCTCCCCCACGCATGCCTTGAGCGTCGAACCGTCGAGATTGTGCACCACTTCGATGCCGCCCTTCTCGCCATAGATGCGCAGACGCAGTTCGTTGAGATGGCCTGTTGCCCAGCGGCTGGCATGCACCACGCCGAAGGCGCCGTTGGAAAAATCCAGCGTCATGGCGAAGCTATCATTGGCGTCGAGTCCGTAGTCGCCGATGCGGTTGCCGGGCGCCTTGTCGAAGGCGCGCAGCCGGCAGAATACATGGTCGATGTCGACGGCTGCGCCATAGCTGGCGAAATCGAGGATGTGGATGCCGACATCGCCGAGCACGCCATTGGAACCGTGGCCGCGCGACAGCCGCCACAGCCATTTCGGATCGGTGCGCCAGTCGCCCCAGAATTTCGACACCAGCCAGCTCTGCAGATAGGACGCCTCGACATGCCTGACGGTGCCGATCTCGCCCGCTTGCACCATCTGGCGCGCTTTCTGCAGCGCGGCCACATTGCGATAGGTGAGGTTCACCATGTTGACGATGCCGGCAGCCTCGGCGGCATCGGCCATCTCGGTCGCCTTGCCGAAGTTTTCGGCCAGCGGCTTTTCGCACAGCACCGGCTTGCCGGCGGCGATCAGCGCCATGGTGGTCGGGTGGTGGATGCGGTCGGGCGTGACATTGGCCACCGCGTCGAACTCGCCCCATGCCAGCGCCTCCTCCAGCGCGGTAAAGCGGTTGGGAATGTCAAAGCTGTCGGCGAACTCGCCAACCCGCGCCGGATCGACATCGACTGCGCCGACAATGTCGACGCCCTCGATGGCGCTGAAGCGCCGGGCATGTTCCTGCGCCATCCAGCCGGTGCCGAGTATCAAAAGCCGCATTATTTGCTCCTTGGGGTGAGATGCCGGAATCCCCTCCCGGCCGACGCCCTCAAATAGCGCGTATAATGCCGCCGTCGACCCGGATGTTCTGGCCGGTGATGTAGCCGGCGCCCTCCGACGCCAGGAAGGCGATGGTCGCGGCGACCTCTTCCGAAGTGCCGTAGCGCTGCATCGGCACGCTGTCGCGGCGTTCTTCGGTGGCCGGCAGGCTGTCGATCCAGCCGGGCAGCACATTGTTCATGCGCACATTGTCGGCGGCATAGGTGTTGGCGAAGATCTTGGTGTAGGCGGCAACGCCGGCTCGGAACACGGCGGACGTCGGGAACATCGGGCTCGGCTCGACCACCCAGGCCGTCGAGATGTTGATGATGGCCCCACCCTTCTGCTTGACCATCTGCGGCGCCACGATGCGCACCGGCCGGATGACGTTGAGGAGGTAGACGTCCATGCCGGTGTGCCATTGCTCGTCGGTGATCTCGAGGATCGGCGCACGCGGCCCGTGGCCGCCGCTGTTGACCAGCACGTCGATGCGGCCATAGCGCTCCAGCGTCAGGTCGACGAGGCGCTGCAGATCGTCGTTCGACTGGTTGGAGCCGGTGACGCCGAGCCCGCCAAGCTCCTTGGCCAGCGCCTCGCCCTTGCCCGAAGAGGAAAGAATGGCAATCTTGAAGCCGTCCGCCGCCAGCCGCTTGGCCGCCGCCGCCCCCATGCCGCTGCCGCCGGCCACCACCACAGCTACTTTTTCTACACTCATCGGATTTTCCTCTCAGGGTTTGCGGGCACCGCAAGCAGTGTTTTCGGGAGTTGAGCGTCGATATAGCTGGTTTTCCCCGGCGGTTCGAACCAGAATGCCTGAAATCAACCTGTAGAAAAACTACTGCATGCCCGAAACCTTCCTCAGCTTGCCGCCGTTGAATGCGCTGCGCGCCTTCGAAGCCTCGGCGCGTCATCTCAACTTCCGCATCGCGGCCGAAGAGCTCAACGTCACGCAAGGGGCGGTCGCCCAGCACATTCGCGGGCTGGAGGCCGATCTCGGCACGAAGCTGTTCGAGCGGCTGCCGCGCGGCCTGGCGCTGACCGATGAGGGCCGCGCCTATGTCCCCAACATCCGCCGCGCCTTCGACCTGATCTCGGAGGCGACGCTGCTGCTTCGTCCCGAGCCGGCGCGGCTGACGATCAGCGTGACGCCGAGTTTCGCCACCAAATGGCTTATCCCGAGACTGCACGACTTCGTCGCGCACCACCCGCTGGTCGACCTGCGCGTACTGGCCAGCGAAAGCCTGTCGAGCTTCCAGGCCGATGGCGTCGACATCGCGGTCAGGCAGGGCCGCCCACCCTTCGGCGCCGGGCTGGTCGTCGACCTGCTGTTTCCCCAGCAGATCGTCGCCGTGTGCAGCCCGGCCCTGCTGCCGGCCGGCGCGATCGAGATCGCGGCCTCCGAAATCCAGCACCACGTACTGCTGCACGATGCCCACAATCTGTGGCCGGAATTCATGGAAAAGGCGATCGGCCTGAAGATGACGACCGAACTCAAACGCATGCGCTTCAACCAGACCGGCCTCGCCATCGACGCGGCCGTCGCCGGCCAGGGCATTGCGCTGGCCAGCCGCTTTCTCGTCGCCGCCGACCTCGCCGCCGGCCGTCTGGTTCAGCCCGTCAGCGGCGAAATGCGCGGCACGCAGGATTTTTATGTCGTGATGCCGAGAAAACAGCGCCATCCCGAGCCGACGCAAGCCGTGCGGCAATGGTTGCTGGATGCCGGAGAGCGACGATCTTTGTCGTGAGACCTTCGCACGCACGGAGACGTCAAGCCGCTTGCCTATGAGGCAACGACGGGCGCACCGCGAAAGATCGCCACGGCGGCAGCGACGATTTCCGCATTGTCCTTGGCCGTCCTGCCATCGGCGAGCGTCTTGCCGTCTTCCAGACCGACCCGTGTCGACCAGCGCTGGCGATGCGCAAGCTCGACGAGGGGCCAGACAGTCGTGTCGACGCCATGCAGCAGGATCGGCCGCCCTACCCCGGCGCGCTCGAGTACGGCGGCGATGCCATGCGCTTCATCGAGTGCAGCGGACAGGTCGGGGATATCGATCTCGATCAGAATGCGCAGCACCTGGTTGTGGCCAGGAAGCGCTACGAAGCGCTCGGCATCGGCGACGACGGCTAGCCCCGCCTCGATGCCTACACCACGCTGGCGCAGCAACTCCATCACGGCGGGCGCATCCGGTTCGGACAGGTTGACCGAAGCATAGTCAGGCAGGTCTCGCCAGCCGGCGATCGCCGCTCGGGTCCGCTCGACGTCGTTCTCGATCCAAGCGCCGGTCGACACGCCAACCAGTGTTCCCGGGCAGGTCCGGCGCACCGCCAGCACCGTGGCGTCGACGGCTGCCAGGCTTTCGCGTCGGTCGGTGCCGCGCGGATGGATATGCAGTTCGGCCGCTCCAGCGGCGACGCAGGCTGCCGCATCGCTGGCCATTGCCTCGGCAGTCAGCGGCAGCTTCGGGTGGAAATCGCGCGGACGCGCGCCGTTGATGCAGGCCTGGACGATCATCGATGTCACCTTGCGCAAGGGGCCGCAGTGTAGCTGTGCGGCGTTGAAACTGCCAATCTCCCCCTCGTAGGGGAGATCGGCAGCTTCAACGCCGCGCGCCTGCTCACAACATTCGGCGGCATTTGAATAAAAGCCGCTTGTGGACATTTACCCGGCGTTCCCTCGTCTCCGGCAAGCTCTTTTCAGGGCGGGATCATGGAGGGACCATTGACCAGCGATTTTTCAGCCGCCCGCATCCACCTCGAACGCGCCTATCATTATCTGCAGGGCAATGACGGGACGAGCCGTGCCGCCTGTGACGCGCTCGATCTGTTGATCGAAGCGGTGACGGAGGCGCAGCACAGGCGACCCGAGGCTGGAGTGCTGGAGTTCCCGCAATCGACGGCGCGGCGAACCGGATAGAAAGTGTCGAGTTTCAGGCCAGTCCGGCCTGGCCTGAAACTCGCCGCACCCGGATCACGATGCCTTGCGGGCCGTCGCTCCCTTGGTTGCGCGCGCGACAATTCGCTCGAGCGGCTCCGGCCGGTGCAGCAAAAATCCCTGGCCGAAGGCGACCCCCATGTCGCTCAACATGGCCAGCGTGTCCTGCCGTTCGATCTTCTCACCGACCACGTCGCAGCCGAGGCTACGGGCAATGCTGGTGATGGCCAGCACGATCTCGCGGTCGAAGCGGCTTTGCGTGATGTGCTCGATGAAGGAACCGTCGATCTTGATCGTGTCGACGGGGAACCGCCGGAGATATTCGAACGAGCTCATGCCGGCTCCGAAATCATCGAGGCCGACCCGGCAACGCCGCTCGCGCGCCTTGCGCACGAACTGTTCGGCGGCATCGAAATTGGTGACGGCGGCGGTTTCGGTGATCTCGAAGCCGATGCCCGAATGCGGCGCCCCGGTTTCTTCTATGACGCTGTCGACGAAGTCCCAAAGCTGCGGATCGCTCAGCGTCTGCGCCGACAGATTGAAGCCAAGCGTCAGCGCCCCCGAACGCAAGGCGGCACCATGCCGCGACAGCGCGGTGCGGATGATCCAGCGATCGAGCCGCGACGCGATGCCGAACCGCTCGGCCACCGGAATGAACTCGCCGGGTGGCACCAGCCGGCCGTTGCGTGCGGCGAGCCTGGCCAAGACTTCGACATGGCGGCTTTCCTGCCAGGGGCGGCCCAGAAGATGGATTTCCTGGCCAAACAGCTTCAGCCTGCCGTCTTCCATGGCATCGACCGTATCGGCGACGATGCGCGCCGCGTTGAGGCCACCCGAACCCGATGCCGTATCGGTGGAGAAGACGGCAAATCGGTTTCGCCCGGCGGCCTTGGCCGCGTAGCAGGCGTCGTCGGCACAGGCCAGCGCGTCGGCCACCGTCGTGTCGACGTCATCGACGAAAGCGATACCGATCGAGGCCGCCAGCTTGCGCGACGTGGCCGTCGATCCAAGTTCGGCATCGCGAACCGCGGCAAGTACCGCGTCGGCCAGCCGCCCGGCCTGCGCCGCATCGCAATTGGGCATCAGCAGCGCGAACTCGTCACCGCCCAGGCGCGCGGCATGCGCCGTCGCGGGAAGGCAGCCCAGAATGCCTTGCGCAACGCTTTTCAGTGCCAGGTCGCCGGCCGCGTGGCCGGCAAAATCGTTGAGCGCCTTGAAGTAGTCGAGATCGACATAGAACACGGAAAGCGGCAGCAACTGCGCGGCCGCGATATGATCGGCCAGCAGCCGGTCGAACGCGGCGCGGTTCAAGAGACCGGTGAGCGCGTCATGGCGGGCCGCATAGGCAAGCTCCTGCTCGCGCTGCTTGTCTTCGGTGATATCGCGCACCGTGCCCAGGATCTGCCCCGCCAGCCGGCGGTCCCGGATTTGCGGGTCGGCGATGAAACGCAGCAGGGATTCTATGTGCCGGACCTCTCCGTCGCGCCGCACGATGCGGTATTGCACGGCGGTGACCTTGTCCGTTTCGAGCGGCACCAGATGCGCGCGCGACGCGGCCTCCTTGTCGTCCGGATGCAGATAGCCGAACCAGTGGTCGCGCTCGACTTCGGCGGTGTCGGAGACGAGCCCGAAAATCTCCCTGGTGCGTTCGTCCCAATAACTTTTGCCGCCCGCGAGGTCGTGGTGCCAGATGCCGGTGCCGCTGGCGGCGAGCGCCAGGCGGAAGCGCACATTGACCTGCTCGAGTTCGGCCTCGGCGGCCTTCTGCTTGGAGATGTCGGTCTGCACACCCATCAGCCTGAGCGGCTTTCCCATCGCGTCGCGCTCGACGACGCCGCCGCGATCGAGCACCCACACCCAATGTCCCTGCTTGTGCTTCAGCCGCAATTCGGTCTCGATGGCGTCGGTCAGGCCGGCAATGTGGCGGTCGCCGCTGGCCAGCGCCCGCTCGCGGTCGTCGGGATGGGTCAGTTGCAGCCAAAGGTCGCTGGTGTTGGCCAGTTCGCTCTCATCGTAGCCTAGCATCCGCGCCCAGGTCGCGGAATAAAAGCAGTCGCCGGTCACAAGATCCCAGTCCCAGACGCCAAGATGCGCGCGCTCCAGGGCTTTTGCCCAGAACGTTCCATTGCGACTTTTCTTACCCTGACGCGCCATCGTCTGCTTCGCCTGCTCCACCGCGGCGCAATCTGCGGCAAAACCAGAGAAGAAACAGTTACCGCGCGGGCGGAGTTTCGACGTCTGATTGGGAGCCCCTGTTCATCAAGGCCGTACCGAACTACTCCAGGCAGCCGTCAATTTCCCCAGGTCGACGACACGACATTGCCCGCCGTCACGCCGGACAGTCTTTCGCGCTTCTCGAGCCTCGGCTTTTCATAGGTCTTCTTCATTGCCATCGCCTTCTCCCGTGGCCATCCGATTTCCAGGGTCTAGCTGAGGCGGGGCAGCCATGCTTGGGCTCAGCGGAACGGGTTCCGGCCCAGGCGGCCCTGCCCGGCGCCGGACCCGCCTTTTCGATTGGCCGGCAGGAACCGGAGTTTTGTGTCTGGCGGATCGTCCTACTGCTGCCCAGGTCAGCGGCGCAAGCCGGTGACCCCTGGATCATCGGCGGCGCCGATGATCCCATGCACGACAACAACAAGGACCTTCCAATGACCAAGCAAGAAGACAACAAGGCCGTCGTCGTCAGATGGTTCACCCACTTCTGGGGTGAACGTTGCGATCTGTCGGTCGTCGACGAGATCGCGGCACCCGACATGCTGCTGAAATATTCGCTGCACGAGCCGCGCCGCGGCCGCGACGACATCAAGGCCTTCATGGCCGACTTCCGCGCCGCCTTCCCGGACCTCAACTTCTGGGCCACCGCCGACCTGATTGCCGAGGGCGACTATGTCGTCGGCCAGTGGGAGGGCGGCGGCACGCATACCGGCCCAGCCTTCGGCGACTTCCTCGTCGGTTCGCTGCCGGCCGCCACCGGCCGCACCATGCGCTTCACCGGCACCACGGTGCTGAAGGTGGTTGACGGCAGGATCGTCGAGGAAATCGGCCTCGATGACGGCGTCGCCGCCCTCACCCAGCTCGGTCTGATCAAGACCGCCTGAGGCGATCAGGCAAAACGATCGTTCGGGCCAGGCGGCGTCAATGCCGCCTGGCCTCATTGCTTATTGGCTCGGCGCCATTGCGTGCTCGCATGACACTTTCGGATTCATGTCGGCGAACGTGCCTGTCGGGTTCCCTTTCCAGGCCCAGACATGCAGCTCGTAGAATTCACCCAGGCCATAGCGGTTGGGGGCGCTGTTGAAGTTGAACAGCTGGCCGTCCACCGATGCCGGTCCTTTCGAAGTGATGTACTCGACCGCCACCAGCTTCAGCGTGCCATCGGCCATCGGCTCGTACATCACAGCTTCGGGACGGGCGATGTCGATCTTGTCGTCCTTCAGATACTGGCCGTTGACATAGTGGATGCCCATGGCGCCGCCGGTGATGCCGCTGGCACAAGGAATAGGCGCATAGCCCTCTGATACCGCTGCCTTGACGTCGACAAACCGGCTGTTGACAGCCCGCACCTTGTCGGCCAGCGGGTTGGGGCCGGAGGCAGCTTCAGCCGGCTCCTGATGCGCCTGCGCGAGGGTGGTGCAGATTGCCAGCATGGTCCCCGCCATAAGAAGTCCGCTGCGAAAGTTTGATATCATCTTCATTCCATTCTTCTTGAAAAAGCACAGCTGGCCGGCCGCCGAAAATACGGAGGCCCGGCAGGCAAGCGCTGTGGCTGTTGTTGCTTGGAGATCCCGAAATTGATGTAACGGCTACCGAAAAGGATCATCCCTTCGGCAGATACGGGATCGTTCCGGCCAGATCGGTGTTGTCGATCATCTGGAAACGGCTGTCGCTGCCGTCCTGACGGGCCGAGACGAAGGGCGCGTAGGCAGGATCGGTGGTGAACGCGCGCGCCGCCGCTTCCGACGGGAACGCCATCAGCGCGATCAGCGTGGTATCGAGCGGCTTGCCTTCAAGCGTTTTCACATTGCCGCTGCGCGACAGATATCTGCCGCCATGCTTGTGGACGAGATCGTGCACCGAGGCGGCGTAAGCCGGCACCCACTGCGGGTCGTTTATCTTGATGTCTGCGATAACGTAGGCGGTCATGGTGGTCTCCTGGTTGCGGTGCACAGGCGTATCCCGTGCAACCGGCCAAAAGGCTCGCATGGCAGGACCCTCGCCAACCAGTCCGCGATCTGTACCGGGCAGTACAGTTTCCGTACTGGCCGCTTCATTCATGAAGGCCTAATATTCGGTCAGGTTTGAGGGAGAGGCACCAATCATGAGCCAGCACGGATACAAACAATTCTGCCCGCTATCGATGGCCGCTGAGGTGCTGTGCACCCGCTGGACCATGGTGCTGATGCGTGAACTGGTGGCCGGCTCGACCCGCTTCAACGATCTTCGCCGCGGCGTCCCCAAAATGTCGCCGACCCTTCTGTCGCAACGGCTGAAGGAACTTGAGATCGCCGGGATCGTCGAGCGCAAGGAAGTGCCGGGCGAAAAAGGCATCTTCGAATATCGGCTGACGGAAGCCGGCCGGGATTTGCGTCCTGTCGTCGAGGCAATGGGCTTCTGGGGGCAGAAATGGGTCGAGTCCCGGCTGTCGCTGAAGAACCTCGATCCGTCGTTGCTGATGTGGGACATGCGGCGCAATCTAAACCCCTCGCCGCTGCCTGAAGGGCGCACGGTGATACAATTCCTGTATCAGGATCTCCCGGCGTCCAAACGGTCGTGGTGGCTGATCGTCGAGAAGCACGGTGAGGTCGATCTGTGCTGGTACGATCCGGGCTTCGATGTCGATCTCTACGTCTCGACCGACCTGCACACGATGACGGCGATCTGGATGGGAGTGCTGACCGTCGAGAAGGCCGGCGCCAGGGTTGCCCTGACCGGCGACCAGGCCATCGGCAGGAAGATGCAGACCTGGCTCGGCCTCAGCCCATTCGCGGTGGAACCCAAGCGCGCGGCTTAGGAGAATCGGTGCATGTTAGGCGCGCCTGCGGCCCCTGTCATTTGCAAGGTGATAGGGTTGCACGAGGACTTCGGCGGGAATTTTCCATTCCTTGTTCAGTTTGAAGACCATATCCAGGGTGAGTGCGCGCTTTTTGTTCAACACCTCGGTCGCCCGGGGTGATGATCCGATCACCTCGGCCAGCGCCTTCCGCGACAGGTTGAACAGTTCCATGTGCGAATGAATGGCTTCAACGGGATCCGGTGCTTCAATCGGGTAGTGCTTATCCTCATAAGCCTCGATCAGGGTTGCGAGAACGTCGAACCGGTCACCATCGAGAGAGCCGACCTCCGGCTCATTTTCGAAATATTTAGTGATTTCGGCGATCGCCCAATCGTAATCGGCGACGGTCTTAATGGGTCGAATGTTTTCCATCACACCTTCTCCGGATCAATCTTGTCATACTCTTTGTGCGTGCCGACGAATTTGATCAGAACGCGGTGAAACTTGTAGGCGACGTGGACAATCAAACGATACTTGTTGCCGCTAATGTCGAAAATGATGCGATTGTCACCGACGAAATCAACTGTCGCTCCAAACGCATCCTTGACGTCAGCCGGGGTCTTCCAATCAGCATTCCCGACAGCCACATACCAAGCCGTCAAAGGAGCTTCGGCCTGATTGTGTTTTGCCCAAAAATCCTTCAGCGCCTTCTTGGCAATTATCTGCATGACCTGATATAGCAAATTCCCAAATTGGGAACAAGAGGATTTTCCCAAATTGGGAAAGGCAAGTGAGGTTCTCCAGGCACTTGTCAGGAAACGGGTGGCGGGGCCGGCTTGTGGTGGCTTCAATGCGGTCATGTTCATCACCCTGGCCAAGAATCTGAAGTCCGCGCCGCTGCAAATCACCGACGATCCGCGCTGGGCGCGCATCGTCGCGCGCGACAAATCCGCCGACGGCGCATTCTGGTATTCGGTGGCGACGACGGGCGTCTATTGCCGGCCTTCCTGTCCGTCTCGGCGCGCCAATCCGAAAAATGTGCAGTTGCACGACACGCTGGACCAGGCCAGGGCGACCGGTTTTCGCCCGTGCCGGCGCTGCGATCCACATGGCCCGTCGCTCGAGGCCGGCAACGCGGCGATGGTCGCCGCTGCCTGCCGCAGGATCGAGCAGAGCGAGGAAGAACCCTCGCTGGCTGAATTGGCGGATGCCGCCGGCCGCAGCGCCGGTTATTTCCACCGCATCTTCAAGGCCGTCACCGGGCTGACGCCGAAGGATTTTGCCGCCGCGCACCGTGCCGCCAGGGTCCGCCAGGGCCTGGAAGACGGCGCCAGCGTGACGACGGCGATTTACGATGCCGGTTTCAACTCAAGCGGACGTTTTTACGAGAAATCCACTGGCATGCTCGGCATGACGCCGACGCGCTATCGCGCCGGTGGCGCCGACGAAGAGATCCGCTTCGCCGTTGGCGAGACCTCGCTCGGCACCATCCTGGTCGCGTCCAGCCAGAAGGGCGTCGCCTCGATCCTGCTCGGAGACGATCCCGACGCGCTGGTGCGCGACCTGCAGGATCGTTTCCCCAGGGCACGGCTGATCGGTGGCGACCGCGACTACGAGGCGCTGGTCGCCCGCGTCGTCGGTTTCGTCGAGGCTCCGGCGCTCGGCCTCGACCTGCCGCTCGACGTCCGCGGCACGGCGTTCCAGCAGCGCGTCTGGCAGGCCTTGCGCGCCATCCCCGCCGGCCAAACGGTTTCCTATGCGGAGATCGCGCATCGCATCGGCGCACCTAAGGCGACCCGCGCCATCGCCGCCGCCTGCGCCGCCAACAATCTTGCCGTCGCCATTCCCTGCCACCGCGTCATCCGCAAGGACGGCGCACTTTCCGGCTACGCCTGGGGCGCGGAGCGCAAGCGCGCGCTGCTCGACCGCGAGGCAGCGTCCGACAATGCCAACCGGTCGGTGCGGGCCTGACGAGGACCGGCAATGCGCGCGATGGCAAGGTCTCCCACCACCGATGCGAACATCCAGACCCAAGCTGCCGGCAGCCGCCGCGCCCCTGACGCGAAATCACGGGTGATGACCGCCATCGGCCAGATGGTCGATGATGGCAAAGCCGAATGGAGCCGCACCGCAACCGGCGAGGTTGAGTTGCGCCTGTCATCAGGCGAAGTGTTCGTGCTGGGCGAAATTTCCGTCACCCGTGTCGCATGACATCCTCAGGCGAAGTGCCAATGATCAAAATCGGCGCTCTACGGCGCCGTAGAGCACCTGCCTTGGGGATTCGAATTTGAAAGCAAGCACCGGAGTGAGACACGGCTGGTAGGTGGCTAGGGTTCAGGCACAGACAAAAGGAGTGAAGGCAATGAACCTCGTACAAACCAATATTCCGGCGACAGTCACCAAGCTCGCCGCCCTCGATATCATAACCTACGCCATCGGCGAATCCGCGATCGGTAAAATCCTGGCGGCACGCAGCCAGATCGGCGTCTGCGCCATCCTGATCGGCTCGGACGCCGACGCGCTGGAGCGGGATCTTGGCCATCGCTTCCCGGGCAAGCTACTGGTCGAAGACCGGGCCACCTTGCGCGACGATCTCGCGGCAATCGCGCGCTTCGTCGAAATACCTGGCGTCGGTCTCGACCTGCCGCTCGACCTGCGCCGCGGCACGCCATTCCAGCAGCGCGTGTGGGAGGCGCTCCGAGGCATCCCGTGCGGCGCCACCATCACCTACGCCGCGCTGGCCCAGCGCCTCGGCCAGCCGGACGGCGCCCGTGCCGTGGCGACGGCCTGTGCGGCCAACGCGATTGCGCTGGGCATTCCCTGCCACCGTGTTGTCCGCGCCGACGGCACGCTGTCGGGCTACCGCTGGGGCCTCGAGCGCAAGCGCGCTCTGATCGACAAGGAGGCTACGATATGAATGCCCATGCTAGGGTTGCCGCATCGGCGGTTGAAGCTGCTCAGACGCGTGTCGCCGGTTACGACTGGCCCGCCCTTGCAGCCGAACTCGACGGTTTCGGCTGCGCGGTGATTGAAAAGCTGCTGTCGCCCGAAGAATGCCGGGAGATCGCCGGCCTCTATCCCAAAGAAGAGCATTTCCGCAGCCACATCCATATGGCCAGGCACGGCTTCGGCAAGGGTGAGTACCGCTATTTCCGCTATCCCTTGCCCGACCTTCTGGGCGGCCTGCGCAGCGCGCTCTATCCCAGGCTGGCCGAGGTCGCCAATCGGTGGAACGAGCGGATGGGGCAGGCCATGCGTTATCCCGCGACGCATGCCGCGTTTCTCGATCAGTGTCATGCCGCCGGCCAGACGCGGCCGACGCCGCTGCTGCTGCAATATGTGCCTGGCGACTTCAACTGCCTGCACCAGGATCTCTATGGCGACCTCGCTTTCCCGCTGCAGGTGGCGATCCTGCTCTCCGAACCGGGCCAGGATTTCACCGGCGGTGAGTTCGCGCTGACCGAGCAGCGGCCGCGCATGCAGAGCCGGGTCGAGGTGGTGCCGCTGCGCCAGGGCGACGCCGTTGTCTTTGCCGTCCACAACCGGCCGGTGCAGGGCACCAAAGGCAATTACCGCGTCAACCTGCGTCATGGCGTCAGCCGGCTGCGCTCAGGCATGCGCCACACGGTCGGGATTATTTTTCACGATGCGAAGTGAGCAGGGAGAAGATGGAGGTCCCCTCACCCCGCCGGTGCATAGCGACTGACCACCATGCCACAGTCATAGGCCTTCGAGCCGAGCAGCCGCAGGTTTCTAAGACCGCCCTGATCAAAAATCCGGCGGCCCGCACCCAGCACCGCCGGGTTGATAAAAAGCTGAAACTCGTCGACCAGCCCGGCCGCGATCAGCGCCGACGCGAAACCGGCGCCGCCGAACACGGCCATGTCGCCGCCCTCGCCCGCTTTCAGCGCATTGACTTCGCGCGGCAGGTCGCCGCTGGCCACGCTCGTGCGCTCCCAGACCGGCTCCCCGGCCGATTGCTTGAGCTTATCACTGAGCACCACCTTGCGGGCGTCGACGATGCGTTGCGCAAAGGCGTAGAACGGATCGTGCGGAAACTTCTTGGCGGCATTGCCCCAATGGGTGAGATAGCCCTCCTGCGCCATCTTGCGGCTGAGCAGGATGGTATCGACGCCTGTGAAGACAGCGTTGAAGTCCTGCTTCAGCTCATCGTCCCAGGCGCTCTCGTCACCCCACTCCCAGAGCTGCCAGGAATGGTCCTCGGTGGCGCCGACAAAGCCGTCGACCGACATCTGCATCTGCAGGAACAGCTTTTTCACCGTCATTCTCCTCACGGCTATCGCAAAACAGTTTACATTTGGAACTGTTGACGCAAGGCCAAAAAGATGTCAATAGTAAAGTGATTTAGAAATGGAACCATAGATGGCGACGCGCGAAAAATCCGACTGCCCGATCAACCTGTCGCTCGAACTCATCGGCGACCGCTGGACGCTGCTCATCATCCGCGACATGGTCTTCGCCGGGAAAAAGCACTTTCGCGAATTCCTGCAATCCGACGAAGGCATCTCCTCGCGCACGCTGGCCGAGCGACTGCAAACGCTTCAGGACGAAGGCATCCTCACCAGAAGCGACGACCCGACGCATGGCTTGAGAACGGTCTACCGGCTGACCGAAGCAGGCATCGACCTATTGCCGGTGCTGGCGACGCTCGGCGCCTGGGGCAGCAGGCACCGCAAGGCCGACGAGAGATTGGCCAGGATTGCCAACCAGTTGGCGGCAGGCGGCGAAGCAGCGCTGGAAAAGATGAAAGCGGCGCTGCGAACGGAGCATAGTGTCTAGGCGGTTGCGTTCAAGCCGAACCGGCATGGCTGTTGCCGCACCCAATCGCCCTTCGCTTGACAACGATCCATCTTTGTTCTTTATTTGTTCCAATCTATCAGCAACTGCGGATGCGCGGTCGATGGAAACGACAGCCACCATCCTGCATGCCGATCTCGACGCTTTCTACGCCTCTGTCGAGCAGTTGCTCGATCCGTCGCTGCGCGGCAAGCCGATCGCGGTGGGCGGCGGCGTCGTGCTCGCCGCTTCCTATGAGGCGCGCGCCTTCGGCGTGCGTGGCGGCATGCCGGGGCGCAAGGCGCGCGAACTCTGCCCGCATTTGATCTTCGTCGGCGGCAATTTCAGCCATTACCAGCGGCTGGGCGATGCGGCGATCAAGGTGCTCGACGATTTTACGCCTGTGGTCGAGCGCATTTCCATCGACGAGGCGTTTGCCGACGTCGCCGGCTGCACGCATCTGTTCGGCTCGCCGCAGGAGATCGCGACAACCATCCGCCGCCGCGTGCGGGCCGAACTCGGCCTGCCGATCTCGATCGGCGTGGCGCGCACCAAGCATCTGGCCAAGATCGCCTCGCAGGTCGCCAAACCCGACGGGCTGGTGGTCGTCGAACCCGGCACCGAACTCGCCTTCCTGCATGATCTGCCGGTCGGACTGATGTGGGGCGTCGGCCCGGCGACCAGGGCGCGGCTGGCCGAGATCGGCGTCGAGACCATCGGTCAACTGGCCAGGGCGCATGGCGGCGCGCTGACGCGCCTGCTCGGTCCCGCCGCCGGCGAAAAGCTCGCCGCCCTGTCCTGGAACCGCGACCCGCGAAAGCTGGAGACGAAGCGCCGCGCGCATTCGGCCGGCGCCCAATCGGCACTTGGCCAGAAGCCGGCTATGGCACGGGTCATCGTGCCGACACTGCTGCATCTGGCCGACCGCGTCGCCAGTCGGCTGCGCGCCAAGGCAAGGCCCGGCCGCACGGTGACGGTACGCGTGCGCTTTGCCGATCTCAGAGCCGTCACCCGCTCGATCACGCTTGACCAGCCGATCTCGGCAACCGCGATGCTGGCCGAGATCGCCGGCGATCTGGTGCGCGGCGTGCTTGCCGACAATCCACAGGAGAAAACGATCTCGCTGCTGGCGATCTCGGTCTCGCATCTTGAGGAAAGCTTCGAGTTGCAGCTCGACCTGCCGCTTGGCCTCGCCGACGAGAGGCGCCGGCCCGGCACGAAGAAGGGCCTAGCACGCTTCGACGCCGATCGCGCCATCGACAAGATCCGCGAGCGCTTCGGCAAACAGGCGGTCGGCTACGGCACCGTGGCACTGGAGGCGGCGCGCTCGGTTCCCGACGAATTCAGGGAGTTGGCGGAGAAGGAGCTGTGAAGCCGGGGGCTACTCCATCTCTTCGCCGTCCCAGTACCGCCTCACCGCTCCCATGTCGAAAATGCCGTCGCGCCGGCGCAAGGCGTCGACCGCCATCTTGTTGGAATCTGGATAGACGCAGACCTCGTTGGGATTTTTCTCGCCGATCATCAGGTAACGGCACGGCCCCGTGCCGCTGTTGAGGAAGGAATGCCCGACCGCCAGGCCGGCTGGAAAGCAGACATAATCGCCGGTTTTCATTTCGTGGCGCTCCTCGCCAAGCAGCAGCATCACCTCCCCTTCCAGGATCAGCGCATGCTCCTCTTCCAGCATGTGATAGTGCCGGGGCGCCAAGCGCATGCCGGGCGCCGGCGCTTCGATCAGCATGCCGACATGATAGTCGGAGCGTCCCAGCGCGGCATAAGTCAGGTGCCTGGACCGGCCCCCGAACCGCGGACCTTCGCCCTCGACCTTCCATTCGACAGCATCGCTGGCGATCGGCGGGATCGGCGCGGCTGGGGGTTTGGTGACACCGGCCGTCACATCCGACGGCAGCGGATCGCCGGCGGTAAGGCCGGTGTTCTCGCCGTCCCAGTAGCTTCGGTTTGCAGCGAGATCGAAGATCGCGCGGCGGCCCAGGGCGCGTACCAGCACCTTGTTGGAGGCGGTGTAGACGACCACTTCATTCGGGTTGCGCTCGCCGACGATGACATAGCGGCACAGTGCGTCGCTGGTATTGATCAGGCAATGCCCCGCCGCGGCACCGGCGGGAAAGCAGATGTAGTCGCCGGCCTTCATGGCATAGGCCGCGTCGCCGACATACGCGGTAAGCGCCCCTTCGAGGATGAAGACATGCTCTTCCTCGAAAATATGGTAATGCGCCGGCGAGGACTGCTTGCCAGCCGGAAGCTCCTCGATTGCCACGCCGACACGGTGTTTTTCGCCAAGGGCGGCCAGCGACAAATGCCGGTAGCGCAGGCCGAAGCGTGGCACGTCGGACCATTCCGTCCACGGCACCTCATCCGATGCGAATGGTAGCGGCGGTTTAGCTTCGTCCACCATTAGGGGCTCCTGGTTCTGTCGCCTTGCCCCTCGTCGCATGCTGCTGGAGGGTCCACAACAGGACAAAGCTGCCAGCTTCCAGCTAAACCGCCAAGCGGTGTTCGCTACGCTCCTGACAAAGCCGGACAGAAGCCGCGCGCTTCAGCCTCGGATGGCCTTGCCCGCCTGCTGCAGCAATTCGAACGCCGCGAAGCGTTTGGCATGCCAGCCGGCCAGCGTAGCGTCGGGATGATAGACCTCGCCGAGTTCCGACATGCCGGCCATCGCCGCCGCCACATCCTTGTAGGCACCGGCGGCGACCGCGCCCAGCATCGCCGAGCCGAGCAGCACCGGTTCCGGCGAGGTCGAGGCCACCACCACCATGCCTGTGGTGTCCGCCAGCAGTTGGCGCACCAGCGGGCTTTGGCCGGCGCCGCCACTGACCACGATGGTGTCGACGGGAATGCCCTTGTCATGCTCGGCCCGCACGATCTGGCGCGCGCCGTAGCCCAGCCCGCAGACCCCGGCGACATAGAGCCCGACCAGGCTGTCGAGGCTGGTGTCGAGATCGAGCCCGGCAATCAGCGCGCGCGCGTCCGGGTCGGCGAAAGGCGCGCGGTTGCCGAGGAACTCCGGCACGACATGGATGCCGCCGACCAGGGCCGGCGTGGCCGCGGCTCCATTGCGGCTTTGCGCCTGCAGCGACAGCCAGGCGCTGAGGCTGAGCCCCTCGGCTTGCGCTTTGGCGGTCGCTTCGCCGGCTGCAGGGTGCATGCGCACCAGATGATCAATCGCAGCACCAGCTGCCGACTGGCCGCCCTCGTTCAGCCACAGGCCCGGCACCATGGCCGAGAAATACGGACCCCAGACACCGTCGACGAAGGCCGGCTCGGCGGTCGACGACATGGTGCAGGCCGAGGTGCCGAAAACATAGGCCATGCGCGACAGCACGCTGCCGAAATCGCCGCGCGCGCCGACCGTGCCGACGCCCCCGGCATGCGCGTCGATCAGTCCGGCCGCCACCGCGGTGCCGGGGTTGAGACCAAGGTCTGCTGCTGCCTGCGCGGTCAATCCGCCGCCGAGTGCGGCACCGGCCGGCACGATCTCGGTGCCGATGCGCGTGAATGCTTCGTCGGCCAGAGCGCCGAGGCCGATCTTGCGGAAATACGTCTCGTCCCAGCGGCTCTCATGCGCCAGATAGGTCCATTTGCAGGTCACCGTGCAGACCGAACGGGCAAGGCTGCCGGTCGCCCGCCAGGTGAGGAAATCGGCGAGGTCCATGAACTGCCAGGCGGCGTCGAAAGTGGCGGGCAGGTTTTCGGCCAGCCACAGGAGTTTCGGCGTTTCCATCTCCGGCGAGATGACGCCGCCGACGTAGTTCAACACCGCCTCGCCACTGCGATTGATGCGGCGCGTCTGCTCGACCGCGCGATGATCCATCCAGACGATGATGTTGCGTTCCGGATTGGCGGACTTGCTTACCGGCAGCGGCACGCCGCCCTCGCCCAGCACCACCAGCGAACAGGTGGCGTCGAAGCCGATGCCGGCGATCGCCTCGGGCGCCACGCCCGATTGCGCGACCGCTTCACGCGTGGCCGCGCAAACCGCCCGCCAGATGTCGTTGCTCGACTGCTCGACAATGTCGCCGGCCTCGCGCCAGACCTCGATGTCCCGTTTGGCCGAGGCAAGCAGGTTTCCCGTGTGGTCGAACACCCCGGCCCGCGCGCTGCCGGTGCCGACGTCGATGCCGAGGAAGTGGGACATTGGGGGAAACCTTCGGTTTAAGGCAGTAGGGGAGTAGGGCAGTAGGGCAGTACGGGAATAGGAGATGGTGGCTTGGCTCGGGCCCGGGCATTGAACGGCAGAGCAATCCTACTGCCCTACTCCCCTACTCCCCTACTCCCCCTAGAGATCATTGCTCTGCGGCAAAATCACCAGATCGCGGATCGTGACGTTGCGCGGCCGGGTCAGCATGAACATCACGGCTTCGGCCACCTCGCGTGGCTGCATCAGGCCGCCGGCGGCGAGTTCCTCTTCGAGCTTGGCCTTTGGCCAGTCGTCGACCAGTGCCGTCACTACCGGGCCGGGCGCCACGGCGCCGACGCGCAGGCCGTGCTTGGCGACCTGCCGGCGCACCGTGTGGACGAAGGCCTGCACGGCGTGCTTGGAGGCCGTGTAGATCGGTTCCCAGACCACCGGGACCAGACCGGCGATCGAACTGGTGACGATGATGTCGCCGGTCTTGCGTTCGATCATGTGCGGCAGCACTGCCTGGATCGAGCGGAAGCAGGCATTGATGTTGAGGTTGAGCATACGGTCCCAGACGTCGGGATCGCCGGTCGCCACCTCGCCGCCGACATAGGCGCCGGCATTGGCATGGAAGATGTCGAGCTGGCCGGCCTTCTCCAGAATCTGCGGCATCATGGTGGCGACGCTTGCCGGCTGCATCAGATCAATCACCAGCGGGATCGCTTTGGGGCCGAGTTCGGCGCACAGTTTGTTCAGCGTCGCCTCGGCGCGGTCGACCAGCACCACGGTGGCGCCGGCCGCCAGCATATGCCTGGCGCATTCGAGGCCGATGCCTGACGCGGCACCGGTGACGGCGGCAACTTTTCCGGACAGTTCTTGGCTCATGTCTTGCTTCCTGTTGATGGGTTCAGGCCCGGCCATGCGAGACACGCGAGCGGCGTGCCAGCGAGTCGACGATGACCGCGATGGCAAGCACGGCGCCGGTGATCATGTACCGAAGCGACGAGGACAGATCGAGCAGCGTGAGGCCGCTGGCGATCGACTGGATGACGATGATGCCGAGCAGTGCCGAATAGGCGCTGCCCCTGCCGCCGAACAGGCTGGTGCCGCCTATGACGGCCGCTGCGATGGCGTTGAGGTTGACGTCGCCCGTGCCGGCCTGCTGGCTGGCCGAGGCCAGGCGGGCCGCCGACAGCACGCCGCCGAAAGCCGCCAGCATCGAGCACAGCACGAAGGCGCTGGAATAGATCAGCCGCACATTGATGCCGGCGCGCCGCGCCGCCTCGCGGTTGCCGCCGACCGCCGACATAGAGCGGCCCCATTTGGTCCGCGTCAGCGCGTAGTGCATCGATATGACCAGGCCGACGAACAGGCCGAACATCCACGGAATGCCGCGCGCCTGATTGAGATAGAAGACGATGAGCTCGAGAATGACCGTAATCACCACCGCGCGCGTGACGAGCCCGCCGGTCGACGGCGCCGACAGGTTCGCTGCGCGGCGGCGCGCGACGGTGCGCAGGCCGGTGATCAGCATGACGATGCCCGGCACGGCCGCCAGAGCGAACGAGACGAGTTTGGGCATCATCAGCAACTGGCCGAAATTCACCAGGTTCGAGCCGTAGGGCAGGTTGATCGAGCCGGTCGAGCCGAGGATGTAGAGCTGCAGGCCAAGCACCGCCAGCAAGCCGGCCAGCGTCGAGACGAAGCTCGGCATGCCGAGCCGGTTGAACAGCAGCGCATAGAGGGCGCCGATGAAGCCGCCGACGGCAACAGCGGCCAGAATCGCGAGCGCCACCGGCCAGCCCTGGTTGACCCACAGCGTGCCGACCATGGCCGAGGCAAAGCCGCTGATCGAACCGACCGACAGGTCGATCTCGCCGACCATCAAAACGCAGACGATGCCGAGCGCGATGACGCCGACGGTGGAGCAATCGAACAGCAGATTGACCAGATTGCTGCTCGACAGGAAGATCGGGTTGATGCTGGCGAACACCGTCCAGATGATGACCAGCCCGACAATCACTGGCAGCGAGCCGAGATCGCCCGAGCGGACCCGGTCGAAGAACCGGCGGATGGCGCCGCCGATCCCCGCCTCGTGCTTGACGCGCACATCGGCGCGGTCGAGCTGCGGCGGCACGGGGGCGGCTTCGGCTTCGCGGCTCATGGGCGTGGCTCCTGGGTCTGGTCTTGCCTGGCCTGCCTGCGCTCGGCGCGCCGCGACACCGAATTGTTCGAGGCGCCGGTGATGGCGCTGACCAGTTCCTGGTTCGAGGCATCGGGCGAGAAGATGCCGTTGTTGCGGCCAAGCCGCAGCACGACGATGCGGTCGGCGACGGCGCGCACGTCTTCCATGTTGTGGCTGATGATGACAACGCCGAGGCCGCGGTCGCGCACCCGCTCGATCAAATTGAGCACTTCCGCCGTCTGCGCCACGCCAAGCGCTGCCGTCGGCTCGTCGAGCAGGATGAGCTTGGGTTCGAGCAGCAGCGAGCGCGCGATCGCCACCGTCTGGCGCTGGCCGCCCGACAGTGAAGCGACCACTTCGCGGACACTCGGGATGCGCGCCGAAAGCTCGTTGAGCAGCGTCCAGGCGCGCACTTCCATCGCCACCTCGTCCAGCCGCAGCGGGCTGAGTTCGCGGCCAAGGAAGATGTTGGCGACGATGTCGAGGTTCTCGCACAGCGCCAGGTCCTGGAACACGGTGGCGATACCGAGCGTCAGCGCGGCACTCGGATCGGCAAGCGTCACCGGCTTGCCGCGAAAACTGATCGTGCCTGAGCTCGGCTGATGCACGCCGGCCAGGATCTTGACCAGGGTCGACTTGCCGGCGCCATTGTCGCCGACCAGCGCCACCACTTCGCCTGCATGAACATCGAGATCGATGTCGGTGAGCGCCGAAACGGCGCCGAAATTCTTCGAAACGCCGCGCAGGCTGAGCACCAGCTCGCCTGCCGGAACCGGTTCGTCCGAGGTATCGGTCATGCCAGGAAGCCTTTCAAAACCGGTTCAAAAATTTCGCATGAGCGCTGCCTGGCCACCACGCGGGTGGCCAGGCAGCGGAGCGGGCAAGGGTCGCGGTCAGTTCCCGATGCCCAGCTTCTTGCAGCCTTCCGCGTAACGATCGACGCAGAGCTCGGCCGCGGTGTTGATCTTCTTGTCGATGATCTCGGCCTTCAGGTTTTCCTGCGTCACAACAGCCGGCGTGAACAGCTGCGAGGGCGTATCGTACAGCGTCATCTCGGCCTTAGGCGTCTCGCCAGAAAGTAGCTTGATGGCGATGTTGGCGGCGGCCGCCGCCACGATCTCGCTCGGCTTAGAGATGGTGTTGTACTGGTCGCCGGCGATGATCAGCTGCAAGGCTGCGATGGTCGCGTCATTGCCGGTCACCGGCGGCACCGGATCGACGCCGGCCGCCTTGAAGGCCGCGATGGCGCCGCCACCGGTGCCGTCATTGGCGGCAACCACGCCGAGGATTTTCGGGCCGAAGCGGGTGATCTGGCCGCCGGCCCATTGCTGCGCCTTCGGCGGCGCCCATTCCGGCGTGTCGTATTCGGCCAGGATCTTGTAGCCGCTGTTGTCGAGGCCGGCATGGATGCCCTTCTTGATCAGGCCGGCCGCCGCGTCGGTCGGCGAACCGTTGATCTGTAAAACGCCGCCGGTGGCCGGATCGACCTTCAGCGCCTTCAGGTGCTCGACCAGCGAATCGGCGATGGCCTTGCCGATGCCTTCATTGTTGAACGAGACATAGAAGTCGGCCGGCGCTGTCGGGATTGGCCGGTCATAGGCTATGACCTTGATGCCCTGGCTCTGCGCCAGCTTGACCAGCGAGGCGGCGGCGGTCGAGTCGACGGGGTCGAGCACAATCGCCTTGGCGCCCTGCGAGATCACCGAGTTGAACTGCTGCTGCTGGCGCGAGGCGTCGGCATCGGCGTTCTGGTAGAGCACCTTGCAGCCCGGGCATAGCTTCTTCATCTCGGCGGCGAAGCCGGGATAATCATGCTGTTCGTAACGGGTCGAGGCCTGGTCAGGCATCAGGAAGGCCACGGTGGCGTCGGTGACTTCGGCTGCCTTGGCGATAGCGGCGGTGCCTGCCAGCAGCGACAGCGCAAGCGCTGCCATGCCGGCGGACTTGCCAGTGGACTTCAATGAAATTGAAAGTTTGGTCATTCGGTCTTCTCCGTTTCTGGATATGTTGTAAGAAGGTCGTTGACTGCTTTGGTGGTCTGAAGACACCCATCCACCCTCGCCCCAACTGCAGGGGAACCAGGGTCCGGCGCTGGACTTTCGAGCCGCGCCGACGTCCTCCGCCGACGGAGGAATTCGAGACAAGCGTTCTCCATCGCGAACCGCTCAACGCGGCTCACGTCCGTCATGCAAAAGAAAAATCCTCCCTTGGTTCCTCCCTGGCTCCTCCGTTAAGCGGCTTTTCCCGCGTTGATGTTGTCGGCCAGCAGGCGCCTGAAGCGCGAGGGCGGCATGCCCTTCTCCGCCAGGAACTGCCGGTTGAAATTGGACAGGTTGTTGAAGCCGACCTCGTAGCAGATGTCGGTGATCGACGCCTGCTCGTCGCTCATCAGGATCTGGCAGGCGAGATTGATGCGCAGCCGCTTGACATACTGCACCAGCGACATGCCGGTGTGGCGGCGAAACGAGCGCGAGAAGGCCCCGGTCGACTGGCCGGCGATGGCGGCGAGATCCGCCTCGTCGAACAGCTGCGTCAGGTTCTCCCTGATATAGGCGAGCGCCTTGTTCATGCCGGCGGTCATGTAGCCCGACGGATCGGGCCGATAGCTGGCGCTGGCCAGCAGCTGGAATTCCTGGGCGCGGCTTAGCAGGCCGGCGATCATCATGAACAGCTCGATGCGGCGCACGCCCTGCGCCTGCATCATCTCTTCCATCAATGGCGCCAGCGCCTTGCTGGTGCGGTTGGAAAACAGCACGCCGCGCCGCGACGCCTCGAGCAGAGCCGCAAGCCCCGCCAGCTCCGGCAGCACATGCATGGCATCGCCGATGAAACTTTCGGAAAACTGAATGATGCGGCCGCGCAGCGGGATCGAGCTGTCCTTGGGGATGTCGCTGACCCAATTGTGCGGCAGGTTCGGCCCCGTCAGCACCAGATTGCCCGGCTCGAACTCGCCGATGAAGTCGCCGACGAAATAGCGGCCGTTGGTGAAGATTACCTGATGCAGTTCATATTCTGGATGGAAGTGCCAGCGCACCGTATGGAAGGGGTAGCCATGCGACCACGCCTTGAAGGACTCACCGCGTCGTATCTGGACAACTTCCAGGTCCGGTTCCATGTCCGTTTCCTCCCGGGCCGGCACGGATATTTGCCGCGTTCGGCCCAATTCCCTAAACCGGCCGAATTGGTTTCGGCTCTGCATTTCAAGAGCCACGGTACCGGCTCGTGACAACAGGCGCCACCACGATTCAAGACAACGGATGATACTTTTTTAACCGGAAGGGCGCGCTCAGAGGCGCTATTCGGGCAGAACAGGTCAGTCTTGCTGACGCGTTCGCTCGACTGACCAACGAGAACACTACCGCCCGAAACGGAATTCCAACGTGTCCGGTGGGCGCCTGGCCTATCGCAAGAACAGCGTGTTCAGGCGCTGTTGCAGCGCCGTCATCGTAGTTCAGCTGGTGCGCAGCGCACCACCCGCCACCGTCGCGAGCGGCGTAACCATGTCAGGCACCAGTATGTCGTGGCGGCGCGCGAAGCTGACCAGCGTGGCCCGCACCGTCTCCGGATCGATTTCGCCGACGATGCCCGCCTTGCAAGCGTTGAGTGCGACGGCATGGGCGCCGTTGCGGCCGGCGCTCGGCCAGTCCTGCAGCAGTGCATAGGCTTCCATCACGCTGTCGATCTTCCTCGGAAAGCCCATTCCGACCAGAAGTGTGACCGGTTCCTCGAATTGCCCGCGATTCATGGCTTGTGCCTCCTCTCGATTTTTCAGGGCCTGCAGCGGGCCGAACACCGGGAAGCACGGCCCGCCGCGGATAGGTGAAGGGACTGGCCGATTTCCGTTCAGCCGCTGCCGGCGGATACCTCGGATGTTGCCGACACTTGCTGCGCTGCGAGGAACATCAGTGCCGACGCCGCGGTTCGCCGGTTCCAGCCGGCGGCTTCAGCCATGTCGAGCAGCTCTGCCAGCAGCGGCTTCAGCACGTTCCTGCATTCTGTTTCATAGGCCAGGAATTCCTTCGCTTGATGCGTAGGAGCCGGTACGGATCCGAGGCCAGCCATTGCATCCATCTTTACCTCCACTCTCTCTTCGACTGACGCCCGCTCCCCGCCAGGGGAGCGGGCGGATTGGGCCGCGACTTCAGAAGTCCATGCCGGCGCCGGCGGGCATTGCCGGGGCGGCGGCTTCCTTCTTCGGCTTCTCGGCCACCATGGCCTCCGTGGTCACCAGCAGGCCGGCGACCGATGCCGCGTCCTGGAGGGCGGTGCGCACCACCTTGGCCGGGTCGATAACGCCCTGGCCGAAAAGATCGCCGAATTCATTGGTCTGGGCGTTCCAGCCCCAGCCGAATTCGCTTTTCTCGCGCAGCTTGCCGACAATGATCGAGCCTTCGGCGCCGGCATTCTCGGCGATCTGCCGGACCGGCGTTTCGATGGCACGGCGCACGATGTCGACACCTGTCCTCTGGTCCGAATTGTCGGTCTGCACGGTATCGAGCGCCTTGGCCGCCCGCAGCAAGGCGACGCCGCCGCCGGGCAGCACGCCCTCCTCGACGGCCGCGCGGGTTGCATGCAGTGCGTCGTCGACACGGTCCTTGCGCTCCTTGACCTCGACCTCGGTCGAGCCGCCGACCCGGATCACCGCAACGCCGCCTGCGAGCTTGGCCAGCCGCTCCTGCAGCTTCTCGCGGTCATAGTCGGAGGTGGTCTCCTCGATCTGCGCCTTGATCTGTGCGACACGGCCCTGGATCTCTTCCTTGCGGCCGACACCATCGACGATGGTGGTGTTTTCCTTCTCGATCACCACCTTCTTGGCGCGGCCCAGCATCTGCAGCGTTACATTTTCCAGTTTGATGCCGAGATCTTCCGAGATCGCGGTGCCGCCGGTGAGAATGGCGATGTCCTCCAGCATGGCTTTGCGGCGGTCGCCGAAGCCCGGCGCCTTGACGGCCGCGACCTTGAGGCCGCCGCGCAGCTTGTTGACGACCAGCGTGGCAAGCGCCTCGCCCTCCACATCCTCGGCGATGATCAAGAGCGGCTTGCCAGACTGCACCACGGCTTCGAGCACGGGCAGCATCGCTTGCAGATTGGAGAGCTTCTTCTCGTGGATCAGCACATAGGGCTCGTCGAGTTCGACGCGCATCTTGTCCTGGTTGGTGATGAAATAGGGCGAGAGGTAGCCGCGATCGAACTGCATGCCTTCCACGACTTCGAGTTCGGTCTCGGCGGTCTTGGCCTCCTCCACCGTGATGACGCCTTCATTGCCGACCTTCTCCATCGCCTCAGCGAGGAAGCGGCCGATTTCGGCATCGCCATTGGCGGAGATGGTCCCGACCTGCGCGATCTCGTCGTTTCGAGTGACCTTGCGGGCATTGGTCTTCAGTTCGGCGACCACCGCATCGACCGCCTTGTCGATGCCGCGCTTCAGATCCATCGGATTCATACCCGAGGCAACCGCCTTGGCCCCTTCCCTGACGATCGCCTGTGCAAGCACCGTTGCGGTCGTCGTGCCGTCGCCGGCAAGGTCGTTGGTCTTGGAGGCCACCTCACGCACCATCTGGGCGCCCATGTTCTCGAACTTGTCCTCCAGTTCGATCTCCTTGGCGACGGTGACGCCGTCCTTGGTGATGCGCGGCGCGCCGAACGACTTGTCGATGACCACATTGCGCCCCTTGGGACCGAGCGTCACCTTCACCGCATTGGCAAGGATGTCGACGCCGCGCAGCATCTTCTCGCGCGCTTCGGTATGGAATTTCACTTCTTTGGCAGCCATTGGATCACTCCTTTATCTAGGCAGCATTCGTTGACTGGTTGGATACAAGAAGCCGTCAGGCGGCCTTCTTCACTTCGGCGATCTCATCGATGATCCCCATCACGTCGCTCTCCTTCATGATGAGCAGGTCCTCGCCGTCGAGTTTGATCTCGGTGCCGGACCATTTGCCGAACAGGATGCGGTCGCCGACCTTGACATCGAGTTCGACAAGCTTGCCGCTGTCGTCGCGCGCGCCGGGACCGACGGCGAGCACTTCGCCTTCCTGCGGTTTTTCCTTTGCGGTATCGGGGATGATGATGCCGCCGGAGGTCTTCTCCTCGGCTTCAAGGCGGCGGACCAGAATACGGTCATGCAATGGACGGAACGCCATGTCGTTCTCCTCGTGGACAAACAGGTTTTGAGGTTCCTCCGCACCGAACCGGCAATATCGGACCGGTGCGGAACGCCGCGACCCTTCGTCAGGCATCGCGGCGCATATCGAGCTAGTTTTGCCCTTTTTCGGTTTCAAGAGACCAGCGCAAAAATTTTTATATTCGACAAGAAAGAGCGCCAAGACACTGTTATGGCGTGGCTATTTTCGGAACCCGCGAGCTTCTCGCGGCGTTGTTTGAAGAGGGACAGAACCGATCGCCCCGGCCCGGCATTGGGCGGGTTCGACACAAATGCCGCCGGCTCGATGCCTCAGCGGAGAAGGAGAAAGACATGGCCGATACGGTCAGCAACGAATTCCGCCTGCAAATGGAAGGTTATGGCCTGACGACGGCCGAAATCCACTATTACCTGCCCGATCATCCAAGCCTGCTTCAGCTCTATGTCTGGCAGGACTATGATCTCGCTCCGGCCTTTCCCGAACTCAAGGGTTTTCTCCAATATTGGGAGCGCGAACTCGATGGTCCGCTCCACTCGGTTCGCGTTGCTCATCACCGGCTCATCCAGCCTTCGGAATGGCGGGCCGTCGAGGGCATCATCACGGTCCACTAGCGTCTTTGCGACGGCCTCCGCTACGTAGGGGTCACGACATTGGGGCAGGCTCCCGCCGGCCCCACGCAGCGCGATAGCCAACAACCTCCACTCCAAGATTTCCAATTTCCGTATTGTAAAACGATCGCGCCGCGCTAGCCTGAAATCAGATGCGAGGCGGGGAAGAGGAATGGAGCTCCAACTCAACGGCAAGGTGGCGCTGGTCACCGGCTCGACGCAAGGCATTGGCCGCGCCATCGCCGAGACGCTGGCGCGCTGCGGCGCCGGCGGCCTGCTCGTCACCGGGCGCGAGAAGACGCGCGGCGATGCCGTTGCGGAAGAGCTTTCGCTGCTCGGCACGCCGACGGTTTTCGTCGCCGCCGACCTCGCCGACCCGGCAGCCCCTGCCCTTTTGGCGCAAGCCTGCATCGAGCGCTTCGGCCGCATCGATGCGCTGGTCAACGCCGCAGGACTGACCGACCGGGCCTCGTTCCTCGATGCCGATCTCGACGGCTGGGCCTCGCTGTTCGCGGTCAACGCGCGGGCGCCGTTCTTCCTCATGCAGGCGGCCATCGCCGACATGAAGAAGCGCGGAGAGCGCGGCGCCATCGTCAACATCCTGTCGATCAACGCCCATTGCGGCTCGCCGGAGCTCGCCGTCTATTCCGCAAGCAAGGGCGCGCTGGCCACGCTGACCAAAAACGCCGCCAACGCCCATCGCTTCGATCGCATCCGCGTCAACGGCATCAATGTCGGCTGGACCGACACGCCGGCCGAACGCGTTATGCAAGCCGACACGCTGGGCAACGGGCCGGGCTGGCTCGATGCCGCCAACGCCTCGCAACCCTTCGGCCGCCTGTTCTCGACCAGCGATATCGCCAACCTCGCCGTCTTCCTGCTTTCGGATGCTGCCGGGCCGATGACCGGCACGCTCGTCGATCAGGAACAGTGGGTGATTGGGGCGAACCGGTGAGCGCCATCGAAACGCAAGCGCCTGCATGACGCATCTCGCCGTCGGCGATTTCACGGTTGCCATCAGAAATTTGTCGCGATGACGGTGACTGAAAAGCCTATCGCATCATTCGCTCAAAGCACCCGCGCCGCCTCACAGCGCCAGGCTTCCCTGCTCCACCTCCTCGGCATTCGGATCTCCCGGTGCGGTGGCCCAGGCCAATTCGACCAGTGTCACGGTGCGCCGGCCTGTCCCGTCGAGTTGGCAGACGATGAGGCCCTGCTCCTCGATATAGGTCAAGAGGCGCCGGGCGCGGCGCAGCGAGTGCGAGCCGTAGGCGCGGGCGATCGCGGCGTCGCTCGGGCAAGGCCAGCCCTCCTTCGCCGCGCGGGCAATCATCATGAACACGCCCTGCATGTCGTCGGGCAGCAGCGACGCGCGGACGGAAACGTCCCGCCATGCGTCGTCCTGCGTCGTCTCTGACCCAAGGCCGGCCCGGGCGCGCGTCAGCATGCGGCGGAACTCCGGCAGGTCGGGCACGACCGAGGCCAGGCCTTCGATGCGGCAGCGGACCACGAACTCCTGATAGAGCACGCCGATCACGCGAAAACCGGCGTCGGGCTGCGCCAGGATGGCGCGCAGCACACGGTCCACGCGCTCGCGGCGCTCGGCCAGATCCTCGGCGCTGACTTGCGGCTCCGCCGGTTCGGGGCGGATTTCCAAGGCCGCCGACTTCGCCGCCATCAACTGGTCGAGCAGGTCCGGCGACGCCGGGCGGCGCGGCGTGCGCACCGTTTCGGGCGGCGGCGCCGCCAGGATGATCGCGCGTGCATCCTCGAGTGCTGCTTCCGGCATCGCCATCAGCCGCGGCGTTCCGTTGCGCGGGCTCGTATCCGTCGGGCCGATGCGCAGGCCCAGCGGACGGCGCGACAGCGCCGGGCCGAGCGCCATGAACTGCCCGCGTTCCAGGTCGCGAAACGCCTCCGCCTGGCGCCGCTCCATGCCCAGAAGGTCGGCGGCACGCGCCATGTCGATATCGAGGAAGGTGCGGCCCATGAGGAAGTTGGACGCCTCGGCGGCGACGTTCTTGGCGAGCTTTGCCAGCCGCTGGGTGGCGATGATGCCGGCCAGCCCGCGCTTTCGGCCACGGCACATCAAATTGGTCATCGCGCCGAGCGAGAGCTTTCGCGCCTCGTCGGAAACCTCGCCGGCCACCGCCGGCGCGAACAGCTGCGCCTCGTCCACCACCACCAGCATCGGGTACCAGTGGTCACGGGCGACCTCGAACAGCCCGCCGAGGAAGGCGGCGGCACGCCGCATCTGGTTCTCGGCGTCGAGCCCTTCGAGATTGAGCACGGTGGAGACGCGATGCATGCGCGCCCGCTCGCCTGCCGCCTGCAGGCCGCGCTCGGTATGCTGCTCGGCATCGATCACCAGATGGCCGTAACGGTCGCCCAGCGAAACGAAGTCGCCCTCGGGATCGATGATGGTCTGCTGCACCCAGGGCGCGCTCTGCTCCAGCAGGCGCCGCAGCAGATGCGACTTGCCGGAGCCCGAATTGCCCTGCACCAAAAGGCGCGTCGCGAGCAGTTCCTCGAGATCCAGCTTCGCCGGGGCGCCTGCGGTCGTCTGTCCCATCTCGATCGCAACGGTCATCTCGACTCAGGCGCTCCTTTCGCAGACGGGCTTATCAACTGGGTCACGGCCCGTCGAGCGTGCATGACCGCCCGCGGCGTGTTGCGCACAACTGTGCAGGCACCGTCTGGAGGGGTCATCAGCCGATGCCTGGCGCAAACTTTGGGTTGACCCCTTCGGACCACGAGGCGACACTCCTCCCAACGCTACGAGTGCGAGGAGGAATGCGATGGACGAGCCCGAACGGTGGCGCCACATGTCGACGGCGCCGAAGGATGGCAGCCGCATCCTGGTCACTGTGCGTCCGTCCGAGCAGGGACCGGCGGAAGTCGACCTTGCCTATTGGTCGCGTGCCGACCAGTTCGCCTCGGAAGGCTGGCGCGCGTCGGACTCTTCGCCCGGGCGCGTCATCGAATACGCCGACCCGGAACTGAAATGCTGGATGCCGCTGCCCACCGCCAACCTCAGCCGCGCGTCGATGCCGGCGCCCTGGGAAGGCGAAGACGCCCAGCAGTTGGATGGGTCCGGGATTTGAGGGGCGCAAGAAATTGGCGAAAGCCGCAAAGCTGCCAATCTCCCCCCTCGTGGGGGAGATTGGCAGTTTCGTTGCCAGCTCGTTAAAACTTGCCTCTCAGAACAGGAACGCGGCTGTGGCGGGGTTGGGTCCGTTGCGGCCCTCGGGCGAATCCATGCCGCGGATCGTCTGCAGGTCCTGCGCATCCAGTTCGAAATCGAAGACATCGAAATTGGCGGCGATGCGATCCCTGCGGATCGACTTTGGAATGACGATCAGCCCCTCCTGGAGATGCCAGCGGATGATCGCCTGTGCGACGGACTTGCCATGTTTTTTGGCGATGCCTGCAATGGTCGGATCGCCGAGCAGCCGGCCGCTGCCCAGAGGGCTCCAGCTTTCGATACGGATGTCGTGCTTGGCATGAAAGTCCCTGACACCGCGCTGCTGGAACTGGGGATGCAGCTCGATCTGGTTGACGACGGGCGTCACGCCGGTCTCGCCGATGATCCGCTCCAGATGGTCCTGGTTGAAGTTCGAAACGCCGATCGATTTGATGCGGCCGGCCTGCCTGAGTTCGACCAGCGTCTTCCAGGCCTCGACATATTTGTCCTGGCTGGGCACAGGCCAGTGGATCAGGAACAGGTCGATCTGTTCGACGCCGAGCTTCTCCATCGTCTCGTCGAAGGCCCGCAGCGCGGCATCGCGCTGATGCGCGCCGTTGCGCAGTTTCGAGGTGATGAACAGCTCAGCCCGCGGCACGCCGGCACTGCGGATCGCCTCTCCGACCCCTTCCTCGTTCTGATAGCCTTCGGCGGTGTCGATCAGGCGATAGCCGGCCTCGATGCCCCAACCCACCACGTCGGCGGTGATGTCCTGGTCGACCTGCCACACACCGAGGCCGAGTTGGGGAATGGCGGAGCCGTCGTTCAATGCAATCTGTTCGGGCATGGTGGGCTGTTCAGGCATGAGGGATCCTTTGCAAAGCTGGGCCGGGCGTCCGCCCGGCGCACAGCCTATCTAGGTCCGACAAGGGGCAACGGCCAGCCGACAGCGGACAAATTGCCGTGTGAAGTGCGCCTGCAAGTGTGACTTCGGCGTCGGCCGCATCCTCACCGCGGCCGGCGCACCGCCCGCACCACCCCGGCGGATGTGCTGCCGCAATAAAGGCGGTCGCCGCCATCGGATTCCAGCCCCGACACACCCATCCCGGCCGGCATGTCGAGCTTCTCCAGAACCTTGCCTGATTTCGGGTCGACGCGGCGCAGGTCGCTCTGGTCGCCTTCCCAGGTGGCGTGCCACAGCTCGCCCTCGACCCATGTCACCCCGGTGACGAAGCGGTTGGATTCGATGGTGCACAGGATCGCACCGGTTTCCGGGTCGACCTGGTGGATCTTGCGTTCGCGGTATTGTCCCACCCAGAGCGTTCCTTCGGCCCAGGTCAGCCCGGAATCGCCGCCACCACCGGGCGCCGGAATGGTCGCCAGCACCTGGCCGGTATCAGGGTCGATCTTGTGTATCAGGTCGTTGGCAAGCTGGAAGAAATGCTGGCCGTCCCAGGCGGTGCCGGCATGCGCCGCGACATCGATCGAGCGCAGGTTCTGCCCACTCTCCGGATCGAAGGCGTTCAACTTCTCGCCCGAGGCAAACCAGACATTGTTGCCGTCAAAGCTCACCCCATGCACCCTCTCCACATCGGCAAAGGGCCCGTATTCGCGCAGGATTTCGGCCGTTGACTGTTTCATGTCCTTGTCCTCACTGAGATCCGATGTCACTTCCTAACCGTTCGGCAGCGGGGCCGGGAGTAACAAGGTGGTCGTGAATCCCACCAGTGGAGGCGTCATCCAGCGGCGCGCCCGGCCGTGACCGAAAAACTGCACCTTGCCGGCCTCGCCAAGCTGCTCCAACGCCCGCTGCACGCTGCGCTGCCCGGTGCCAAGCGCCAGCGCCAACGCCGAACTCGCCCAGGATTCACCGTCGGCAAGAAAAGCCAGCACCGCCGCGTGCCGCTCCTCGATCGGCCGCGCCAGCACCAGCACCTCGCGTGCCTGGCGCGGCGCCAGCGCGAAGCCCTGGCTGGTGGCGCCGATGTCGGCCAGGCTCCGCAATTCGGTGCGCAGCCGGCCGATCTCGACCCGCAGCCGCGCCCGATGCGATTCATCGGCGTGCCTGCCGCCGAAGGCTTGCGCGATCAGCGTCGCCCTGGACACATCGCCTGGCCACGCTTCGGCGAGCGTACGGGCCAGCGCGAACAGAACCGGGCGCGTGGCCAGCGAGACCGTTTTCTCCTGTTGGCGCACGACATATCGGAAATTATCGACCAGCAGCGCCGGCGACGCCTGCAACGCCTCGACGTCCTCAAGCAGCAACGGGCGCTGCTCGCCAGCCGCGACCAGCCGCGCCGCCGGCGTGTCCAGCGCCAGGAATGCGCGGTCGACTTCAGCGATGAGCCCCGCAATGCCGGCCTGGCGGGCGGCGTGGCGTGCCCACTCCAACGCCCTGCGCGCCGGCTTCGTCTTGAGGCGCCGCATCGCGATGCCGGCGACGGCCAGTTCGTGGGCGGCGCGCGAGGCCGGCGGAAGCGGTGCCGGGTCGAGCCCCGCCAGCACGTCTTCGGCCTCGTCGAGACGGCCGATCAATAGCAGGCGCCGCACCTTGAGGTGGCCGGCATGCGCTGCGTTCAGCCGGTCGCCATGCTTTTCCAGCGTCGCCCGCGCCGCATCCAAAGCCTTGGCCGGCCAGCCGAGATCCCGCGAGACCAGCGCGATCTCGGCCTCGGCAACGACGCATCTGGCACGCGCTACCGCCTCTTTCGGGCCGAAGCCGCGCGCGGCACGCCGCAGCAGCGCCTTGGCGCGATCGAGATCGCCGAGCTGCGCCATGGCAATGCCGCGCAGCGCCAGCGCCGGCGGGTCTTCACGCAAGGCGACGCGATCCAGCGCGCCGAGCGGGTCGCCTCCGGCCAGTGCCAGCGCAGCCGCGGTGATCAGCGAATCCATTCAAATCCCGTCACACTTGTAACTCCCACCCTTGTGCGTCGCCGCCCTAACTTAAATCCGTACCGTCAACCGGCAAGCCGCATCGGCAACTATCGGCAACGCACGGCACGCCAAGGGAGAACCGACAATGCCAACCGACACTCCTCTCCACCCGGCCGAAGGCACCGTGAGGATGCGCCACCCCTGCTGCGACGGGCCGGCTCCTGCAAATCCCGTCACACTTGTAACTCCCACCCTCCCGCTTCACCGCCCTATTCTGGCTGACAGCAAGCGACAACAGACTGGCAAAGGAGACGACCAATGACCAAGCACATCGCAATGAAGACCCCGCCCATCGTTTCGAGGCAGGACTGGGAAGCCGCCCGCGAACAGATGCTGGTGAAGGAAAAGGCAACACTGCGCGCCAAGGACGCATTGGCCGCCGAGCGCCGGCGCATGCCGTGGATGGAAGTCGACAAGGCCTACGTGTTCGAGGGGCCGAACGGCAGAGCGAGCCTGCTCGATCTGTTCGAAGGCCGCCGCCAGCTGATCGTCTATCGCGCCTTCTTCGAGCCCGGCGTGCATGGCTGGCCCGATCACGCCTGCCGCGGCTGTTCGCTGGGCGCCGACCAGGTCGGCCACCTCGCCCATCTCAACGCCCGCAACACCACGCTTGCCTACGCTTCGCGTGCCCCGCAGGCCGACATTGCGCGGCTGAAGCAGCGGATGGGCTGGCAGATGCCCTGGTACACAATCACTGACAGTTTCGACAAGGACTTCGGTGTCGACGAATGGCACGGCCACAACGTCTTCATCCGTGACGGCGATCGCATCTTCCGCACCTACTTGATTAACAGCCGCGGCGACGAAGCGATGGGCACCGTCTGGAGCTATCTCGACGCGACGCCGCTCGGCCGCCAGGAAATCTGGGAGGATTCGCCCGAAGGCTATCCGCAGACTCCACTCTACTCCTGGTGGAACTGGCACGACAATTACGACGCCGGGGCCGACAAGAAATGGGAAGAAGTGTCTGCTGCCGGCGAGGCCGCGTTCAGGGACAAGGGCGAGCAGTAACGGTTGTCCAGTCTGGGTTCCTCTCCCCACTCCCTGGAGAGAGGAACCTGTCGTGACTGGCATGATCATCAAGGATCAAGGCGATGAGCGATATCCACACAGGTGCCGGCGGCACGATCCCAGAAGCCACCACCCTCGGGCTGGCCGACTGGGTTTGCCTTGCCGCGGCACCGACCTTCGCCGTGATGGCGCTGCTCACCTGCATCTTCAGCGGCGATGCGGCCATGCAGTGCATGGGCACCGACGCCTCGCCCCTCACGGGCATGGCTGCGATGTATCTGCTGATGAGCGCCTTTCATCTGGCGCCCTGGCTGCGGGTGATCTCCGGCCGGCAGGCCCGCTAGGCCCTTCCAATTCTAGACACCCCACACATCGGAGAAGACAATGAGACTGGTCAGGCTGAGAGCGCCGGGCGGCTTGGGCAATCTCGACCTGGTCGAGGAAGATCCGCCCCAGCCAGGGCCGGGCGAGGTGCTGGTCAGGATCCGGGCCTGCGCGTTGAACATGCGCGACGACTTTGCCGTGCAAGGCAAGATGCCTCTCGCCGACGGCCGCGTTCCGCTCTCCGACGGCGCCGGCGAAGTGATTGCCCTCGGCGACGGTGTCGATGCACTCAGGCCCGGAGACAGCGTCGTCAGCGTCTTCTATCCCTGGTGGCTGGGCGGTGACATGACGCCCTGCACCCGGCGCGATATTCCGGGAGACAGTTTCGACGGCTTCGCCAGCGAGTATGTCTGCATGCCGGCGCACGCTTTCACCAGGGCACCGGCAGGCTATACGCATGTCGAGGCGGCGTCGCTCACCTGCACGGGCGTTACTGCCTGGCGCGGCCTGGTTGTGTGCGGCAAGGTGAAGCCGGGCGACGCAGTGCTGGTCCTCGGTTCGGGCAGTGTATCGCTGTTCGCGCTGCAATTCGCCAAGGCCGCCGGCGCCCGGGTCATCGCCACCTCATCCGACGAGCAGAAGCTGGAAAGGCTCAAGCGCCTCGGAGCCGACGCCGTCATCAACTACAAGTCCGTCCCGGACTGGGGCCGCAAGGCCAAGGATCTGACGGGCGGGCGCGGCGTCGATCACGTGATCGAGGTCGGCGGACCCGCCACGCTGGCGCAGTCGATTGTCGCCTGCCGCACGGGCGGTCACATCGCGCTGGTCGGCGTCCTGACCGGCTTTGCGGCGGAAGTGTCTATCCCAGCCCTGTTTTCCAACCAGATCCGCATCAGCGGCATTTCCATCGGCAGCCGGGCCGACCAGGAGGATATGATCCGCGCGATAGAGTCCAACAGGCTGAAGCCCGTCATAGACCGCCACTTTCCGCTGCAGGACATCGCCACCGCCTTCGCGCATTACGAATCCCGAAAGCATTTCGGCAAGGTCTGCCTTGACGTTTGAGCGTCCTCCGCCAGCAGCACGATGAAGGGGACCGCCGGGGCCGCGCCTCGTCGTGATCCTGCCTAGGTCGCGATGTCGTTGACCGGCAGCAGGGGCTTGGGAAGGTCGCTCTCGCCGAGCCCGCTGCGCAACTCGATCTCGATGTCGCGGCAAATCTGCGAGATCGGAACGTCGTTGGCATTGCCCTCGAACGGGTTGGCGCTGCTTTCGCCGACCTGGTCGAGAGACATGTAGGCCCAGCCGAGCAGCGTGCTGAACGGGATCGTCAGCCAGATCGCTATCGACCCGAGCGCGCCACCCAGTTTGCCCATATCGGCAAAGACGGGAACGACCCCGAACGGCAACAGTGTGCAGAAGATCATGACGAACATCGAACTGACGATGGCGTATTGCCGGGGATAGGGATTGTTCTTGATGCGATCGCAGCGCGCCTGCTGGTCATGGAAGTCGCGGATCAGCTTGGTCAGTTCGCCATAGATCTGAGGAGGGAGCTTTGTGTCCTTGAACAGCGCATTGACCTGGACAGATTGCAGTTCGAGCAGGGCTATCGCCGGCTGGGGCGATTTCAGGACGTCCTCGGCCTGTTCGGCGAGCAGCGGACGCAATTCGTCGCCGACCGAGCTCGCATCCTCATGGATACGGTAGCGCCGCCGGTATTCGATATTGGCGGCCCGCGCCATGGACTCCCATGGCATCGGCCGGCGCAGAGAAAAGCGCAATGCCGTCATCCAGGCGATGTGGCGATAGATGAGCTGTCTGGCCGTCGGCGCGTCGAGGAAATCCCTGCAGAAATTGGACCACAAACGGCTGCTGGCCGTAATTTGCGTAAAAGCCTGCAGCGCGTCGCTGCTGCGGGTGAACACCTGCGAATTCTTGAACCCGGCGACGAGTGACACGGTGGTGCCAAGCACCAGCACCACCGACCATGGCACCGAAAACCCGGCGATGCCTGGAAGACGGTAGGCCGCCACAGCCAGACCGCTCACCACCACCATGTAGATGACGCTGCGCCGCGACCACAGCGCGAAATCGATCAGTTTGTAGGAACGGCCTACATACATCGTATCCCCTCAACTCATCGATAGGTCTGGTTTTGCACGGCCGGAATCTGGTCGCCTCATTTTGCCTTTGCAGCCCCGAACCGCAACCCGTCCATCAACAGCTTGACCAGCCGGCGCGAGCGGTCGCGCCATTCGGGGGTGTCGGGCGCTGAATAGATGCCGCCCAGCGCGTGCAGCACGTCGGAAGCGTCGACGTCGCCGCGAATGGTGCCGTCGGCCACCGCCGCCTCGACCAGGCGTCGCAAGGCTTGCGACACCCGGCCGAACGTGTCGGAAAACAGCGTCGAATTGGTGGTGAGCACAATGCGCAGGCTGGTCGCCAGGCCGCGCTTGGTGGCGATGTAGTCGACGAAGCGCTGCATCCACTGTTCCAGCGCGACATCGGACGGATGTTTTTGGGCAAGCTCGCCGGCGGCCGCGCACAGCGCCTCCACCTCACGACGATAGACCACCTCGACCAGATGCTCGCGCGTCGGGAAATGCCGGTAGAGCGTGCCGATGCCGACGCCGGCGCGGCGCGCGATCTCCTCCAGCGAGCCATCGATGCCGCGCTCGGCAAAGACTGACACCGCCACCTCGACCAGCCGGTCGCGGTTGCGCCGCGCATCGGCGCGCAGCGGCTTTGCGTCTACGGCCTCGGCCTTCTGTTCAGCAATGGCGGACGGCTCGCTGGCCAATTTTTTCTCCACATCGCGTCAGGGGGCTTGAATCCGGCAGGGTCAGCCACCACGTAATAAACGGAGGCGCCTCCGTTTTAGTGGAGCACCTTTATCATATAATCAGGGGAACCGGTATGTCACGTCTTTCGAACACGCAAGCCGACATCTCCCCTGCCCGCCTGCCTCGCAGGAGATCCGCCATCTCCGCTTTCGCCGTCAAGACCTGACCCAACGGTTACCTTGCCCTTCTGCGGCAAGGCACCAGTTCAATCCCATCCGCGTCAAGCAACTGGAGCCAGACGCCCATGACCAGCCTTCCCATTACCCTCACCATCAATGGCCACCGACACCAACTGGAGGTCGATCCACGCGTAACCCTGCTCGACCTGCTGCGCGAGCGGCTCGATCTCACCGGCACCAAGAAGGGCTGCGACCGCGGCCAATGCGGCGCCTGCACGGTGCTGGTCGACGGCAAGCGCATCAACTCATGCCTGGCGCTGGCGGTCAGCCATGACGGCGCCCAGGTCTTGACCATCGAAGGCGTCGCCAACGGCGAGGAACTGCATCCGGTGCAGGCCGCCTTCATCGCCCATGACGGCTTCCAGTGCGGGTTCTGCACACCCGGCCAGATCATGAGCACGCTCGGCCTGATCGCCGAGGGACAGGCCGGCGACGATCCCGAACGCATCCGCGAGGGGCTGAGCGGCAACATATGCCGCTGCGCGGCCTATGGCGGCATCGTCGAGGCCGTCCTGGAAGCCCAGCAACAGCTTGTCAAAGCCGACCGGAGGACCGCGGCATGAGAGACTTCGATTACATCAGGCCCGCCACCATTCCCGACGCCATCGCCGCGGCAGCCGAGCCGGGCTCGGCCTATCTCGCCGGCGGCACCAATCTGCTCGACCTGATGAAAGGCGGCATCACCAGTCCCGAGCGCATCGTCGACATCTCCCGGCTGCCGGAGCTCAACCGCATCGAACGGCTGGACGATGGTGGCCTGCGCATCGGCGCGCTGGTCCGTAATGCCGAGCTTGCTTACGATCCGGCGTTCGCCAAATCCTATCCGGCGGTGGCCGAGGCGCTGCTGTCGGGTGCTTCGGCGCAGCTTCGCAACGCCGCCACCGTCGGCGGCAATCTGGTGCAGCGCACGCGCTGCAGCTATTTCTACGACACAGCCAGCGCCTGCAACAGGCGCGAGCCAGGCGCCGGCTGCGATGCGCTGGGCGGCGAAAACCGCCTGCACGCCGTGCTCGGCTGGAGCGACGCCTGCATCGCCACCCACCCGTCGGATTTCTGCGTGCCGCTGGTGGCGCTCGACGCCGTGGTCGAGATCGAAGGCAAGAAGGGCCGGCGCCATGTTTCGCTGGAGGAATTTCACCGGCTTCCCGGCGAAACGCCGCAGCGGGAGAATGCGCTGGAGCCCGGCGACCTGGTCGTGGCGGTGCGCCTTCCGGCGGAGGCTGCCTCCTTCTCCGCCAATGCCCGTTACCTCAAAGTCCGCGAGCGCACCTCCTATGCCTTTGCCGTCGTATCGGCCGCAGCAGCGCTTGTCGTCGACGGCGGCAAGATCCGCGCCGCAAGGCTGGCGCTAGGCGGCGTCGCGGCTAAGCCGTGGCGGGCACGCTCGGCGGAAGCCGTCCTGCTCGGCGCGGATGCCAGCGAGGCGACCTTCGCCAGCGCCGCGGACGCTGCCTTGGCCGATGCCAGCCCTTCCGGCGACAATGCCTTCAAGATCGAGCTTGCCCGCCGCATCGTGATCAGGGCGCTGATCTCTGCGCTTTCGGGAACGCCCGAGCGTCTGCCGGCCCTTCCTGCCTCCCCGTTCTCGAACATTCCCGGAGCGCGCCATGACGCTTGAACTCAGCCTCAACCAGCAACCCGCCCATGCCCGGCAAGGCTCCAGCATCGGCCAGCCGCTGACCCGCCGCGACGGCTTTCTGAAAGTCACCGGAGCCGCGCGCTATGCCGCCGACAACCATCCGCCCGGCATGCTCTACGCCGTGCTCGCTGTCTCTAGCATCGCGCGCGGCCGCGTCGCTGCGCTGGATGTCGAGGCGGCCAAGGCACACAAGGGCGTGGTCGAGGTGATGACGCCCAAGAACCGGCCAGCGCTCGCCGCCGATCCGGACGCCAAGGACCATCCCTTCATGTTCCGGCTCGACCTCTTGCAGAACGACCAGGTCCGCTACCCCAATCAGAGCATCGCCGTGGTGATCGCCGAGACGCTGGAGGCGGCGACCGAGGGGGCGGCGCTGCTGTCGCCGCGCTATGAAGTGATGCCGGCGCGCGTTGGCCTCGACGGCGCCGAAAGTATCGTGCCGCGTGCTGTCGGCGTCGGCGGTCCGGCCGTGCAGCACAAGGGCGATGTCGAGGCCGGCCTCAAATCGGCAAAGACGCGGATCGAAGCCACCTACGAGACGCCGGCCCAGTACCACAACGCCATGGAGCCGCATGCGATCGTCGTCGCCTGGGAAGGCGACACACTGTCGATCGACACACCGAGCCAGGGCCTTGCCATGGCGCAGGGCCGCATCGCCGGCCTGTTCGGCATCGCGCCGGAGAACATCCACATCCGCAGCCCGTTCCTGGGTGGCGGCTTCGGCTCGAAAGGCATGATCTCCGGACCGCAGGTGCTCGGCATCCTGGCGGCGCGTCTCGTCGGCCGTCCGGTCAAGCTGGTGCTGCGGCGTGAGCAGATGTACGGGCCGGTCGGCCACCGTGCGCCGACGCGCCAGACGCTGCGCATGGGCATGGATGGCGAAGGGCGGCTGACGGCACTCGACCATCACGCCAAGACCGCGTCGAGCACGTTCGACGATTTCTTCGAACCGGCGGCGGATGCCTCGCACACGCTCTATGCCAGCCCGGCCATCGCCACCTCGCACGATGCGGTGCGGCTCGATACCGGTACGCCGCTGTTCATGCGGGCGCCCGGCGAAGCCACCGGCTCGATCGCGCTGGAGAGCGCTATCGATGAGGCAGCCTACGCCTGCGGCATGGACCCGCTGGAATTCCGGCTGCGGAACTATGCCGAGATCGAGCCGATGACCGGCAAGCCGTTTTCCTCCAAGGCGCTGCGCGAATGCTACAGGCAAGCGGCCGAGACGTTCGGCTGGGCGAGCCGCCCCATTCAGCCTCGGCTGATGCGCGACGCCGACGGTTTCCTGACCGGCTGGGGCATGGGCACGGCGACCTTCCCGGCGATCATGTTCCAGGCCGAAGCGCGGGCGGTGCTGAGAGCCGATGGCAGCGGCCTGATGGAGACCGGCGCGCAGGACATGGGGCAAGGCGCCTGGACCGCCTTCGCCCAGATCGCCGCCGACGGACTGGGACTGGATATCGACCAGGTCGATTTCAGGGCCGGCAGTTCCGATCTGCCCAATGCAGGCATTGCCGGCGGCTCCGGCCACACGGCGACGGCCGGCATGGCGATCCACAATGCGGGCGCCGCCGTCATCGCCAGGCTCGCCGATCTCGCCACCGGCGACGAGGGCTCGCCGCTCTACGGCGCCGGCAATGAAGGCGTGCTGGCGCGCGGCGGCCGCCTCTATCGGCGCGACGATGAAAGCCGCGGTGAAAGCTACGCCGAGATCCTCACGCGCGCGGGCCTCACCGAGATCGAGGGCCACGGCAAGGGCGCTCCCGACCCGGCGTCTCAGGAGGCCTATGCCAAGCACGCGCACGGCGCCGTGTTTGCCGAGGTGAAGGTCGATCCGGATTTTGGCCAGATCCGTGTCACAAGGCTGGTCGGCGCGTTCGCCGCCGGACGGGTCATCAATCCCAGGCTGGTGCGCAGCCAGTATTATGGCGGCATGATCTGGGGCGTCTCGTTCGCGCTGCATGAGGAAGCCATCACCGACCGGCGCTCTGGCCGGATCCAGAATGCCAACCTCGCCGAATATCATGTCCCGGTGAATGCCGACGTTCCATCGGTCGAGGCGTTGCTGGTCCACGAGGACGACCCTCACGTCAACGCGCTCGGCATCAAGGGCGTCGGCGAAATCGGCATCACCGGCACGGCCGGCGCCGTCGCCAATGCGGTCTGGCATGCGACCGGCGTGCGGCCGCGGCGCTTTCCGGTCCGCATCGAGGACCTGCTGGGGTGAGGAGTGGTCCACCTAGCGGATGGGAAGCCAATTGCTTGGCTTCCCGAACGACGAATGGTGAAGGCCCGGTCCGCCTTCGGGCGCACCAAAAAGTCCAGTGGACCTTTTTAAGGGGCTGAACGCCCGAAGGCGGGGAGCGGCAGCGAAGGGCCGCACAGCCGGCGCCAGGTCCCCGCCGGCTGCCAAAGATGAAATCAACGACTTCGCGTCAAGCAACTGGAGCCCGACGCCCATGACCAAAACAACGATCCCAGTTCATCTCGACATCAACGGCCGTGATCACGATCTGCAACTCGAGCCGCGCGTCACGCTGCTCGATGCCTTGCGCGATCGCCTCGGCCTGACCGGAACCAAGAAGGGCTGCGACCACGGCCAGTGCGGCGCCTGCACCGTGCATATCGACGGCGAGCGCGTGCTGGCCTGCCTGACGCTGGCCGCACAAGTCGAGGGCCGCACCGTCACCACCATAGAGGGGCTTGCACGGGAGGGCGAAATGCATCCCGTGCAGGCTGCCTTCCTCGAACAGGACGCCTTCCAGTGCGGCTATTGTACGCCGGGCCAGATCATGTCGGCGGTCGCCTGCATCCGCGAAGGCCATGCCGGCTCCGACGAAGAAATCCGCGAGTATATGGCCGGCAACCTCTGCCGCTGCGGCGCCTATCCGCACATCGTCGCCGCTGTCCGCCAGGCAGCATTGGAGGCCGCATCATGAGGGATTTTTCGTATGTGCGCGCCAATTCGCTCGATGCGGCACGCCAGGCGGCCGCCCTGCCCGGCGCCATGCTCTTGGCCGGCGGCACCACGCTGATCGACCTCGCCAAATGCGGCGTCGCCGAGCCCGAGACGCTGGTCGACATCGCTCATCTCAAGGGGTTGGACAGGATCGAGGTGAACGAGCGCGGCGTCACCATCGGCGCACTGGCCAGGATGAGCCATGTCGCCGACCATGCCGACATCAAAAGCCGCTTTCCTGCGGTATCGGAAGCCCTGTGGCAGGCGGCTTCCGCGCAGATCCGCAACATGGCGACCACCGGCGGCAATCTGATGCAGCGCACGCGCTGCCCTTATTTCCGCGACCCGGCGAATTTCCCCGCCTGCAACAAGCGTCAGCCCGGCTCTGGCTGTTCGGCGATCGGCGGCGTTACCCGTGGCCATGCGGTGCTTGGCATCAGCGACGCCTGCATCGCCATGTATCCGGGCGACCTCGCCGTGGCGCTGGTCGCCTTCGATGCGATCGTGCATCTGGGCGAGCGCCACATCCCGGTCGACGACTTTTTCCTGCTGCCCGGCACCACGCCGGATCGGGAACATGCGATCGAACCGGGCGAGATGATCACCGCGATCAAGATCCCCGGCTCGGCCTCTGCCCGGCGTTCGACTTATCTCAAGATCCGCGACCGGCAATCCTATGAGTTTGCCGCCGCGAGCGCGGCGGTCGGCATAGAGTTCGAACCCGACGGCCGAACGATCCGCGATTTGCGCGTCGCGCTTGGCGGCGTCGCGACCAAGCCGTGGCGTGCGCGGGCCGTGGAAAACGCGCTGAAGGGCAAGGTGCTGGAGCCGGACACTGTGCGCGCCGCCAGCCTGCTCGCCGTCGAAGGCTCTGTCGATCATGGCGCCAACCACTACAAGGTCGAACTGGCGCCGCGCGTCGTCGCCCGCGCCATCCGCAAATTGGGAGAGACGGCATGACCGTTCACAACATCAGGCATGGGGATGCGTCCGACGGCGCTTTTGCCGAAGCCGTCGGCGGCCGGCTGTCGCGCATCGACGGCCCGGCCAAGATCACCGGTGCGGCGAAATACGCCGTCGAGCAGCAGCTCGAAGGCCTCGCCTACGCCGTCCTGGTCGAGAGCACGATTGCATCGGGCAAGGTGCGCGCGATCGACACCACTGCCGCCGAGGTGGCGCCCGGCGTGCTGCAGGTGCTGACGCCGGACACCATCATCAGCCTGAAAACCGCGGCGGACTGGTTCGGCACGCCGCCGCCCGACAAGCCGTATTGCCCGCTCGCGCGCGACATCACCTTTTCGGGTCAGCATGTCGCCGCCGTGGTCGCCGAGACCTTAGAGCGGGCGGTCGCGGCGGCGGCACTGGTCAAGGTCAGCTATGAGGAAACGCCTGCCATCGTTGACCTCAGCGACGGCAAGGCCGGCGATGGCATCGCGATCGACGCCATGACCAAGGAGTGGGGCGACGCGCAAGGTGCGTTCGCCTCGGCGCCGGTCCGCATCTGCGCCGCCTACAACACGCCGCGCGAGTACCAGGCGCCGATGGAGCCGCATGGCCTGATCGCCCGCTGGGAGGGCGACCGGCTCACCGTGTGGGAGCCGAGCCAATGGCTGGACGGCATGGCGCGCACCTATGCCGAGTGGTTCGGTGTGCCGTTCGAGAACGTGCGGCTGGTGTCGCCCTATATTGGCGGCGGCTTCGGCTCCAAGGCGCTGGCGCTCAGCCATGGCGCGGTGGCCGCCTGTGCGGCCAAAATGCTCGGCCGGCCGGTGCGGCTGGTGATGACCCGGCCGCAGACTTTTACCGGCTATGGCGGCCGCGCGGCGACGCGCCAGACGGTGACGATCGGCGCCGACGTGCAGGGAAAGATCCAGTCGATCGTGCATCGCGGCGTCAATGAAACATCCATCGACGGCATGTGGGTCGAGCCGCTCGGATCGGTCACCTCGATCATGTACGCAACGCCGAATTTCTCCTCGAAGCAGAATGTCGTACGGGTCAATTCGGTGGTGCCGGGCGCCATGCGCGCGCCGGGCGAAAACCCCTCAGCCTTCGGCATCGAAAGCGCCATCGACGAGCTTGCCTACGAGGTCGGCATCGATCCGCTGGAGATCCGGCTCCGAAACTATGCCGAGCAGGATCCACATGCCAAAAAAGCCTGGTCGACCAGGCAGTTGCGCGAGGCTTTTGCTGCAGGCGCCGAACGCTTCGGCTGGTCCAGGCGCACACCCGAACCGCGCTCGATGCGCGACGGCAACCAGTTGATCGGCTGGGGCGTCGCCGCCGGCACCTATCCGGTGCGACGCGCCTATGGCGAGGCGCTCGTGCGCATCCTGGCCGATGGTTCGGTCGAGGTCGAAAGCTCCTCGATCGACATGGGCCAGGGCACCTACACCATCCTGGCGCAGACCGCCGCCGAAACGCTCGGCGTGCGAGCTGACGACGTGGTGGTGAAGCTCGGTGACTCCCGCTTTCCGCGCGCCGGCGTCACCGGCGGTTCGCGGCTGGCCGGCGTGATGACGGGTGCGGTCTACAAGGCGGCAACCTCGGCCCTCGACCAGTTGGTGGGCCTCGCCATCAGCGATCCACGCTCGCCCTTCCACGCGCTGCAGGCCAACACGCTGGTCGTCGCCAATGGCCGTATCGCTTCGCCGCGCGGCGACGGCCCCGATGTCTCCGTCGCCGAACTGCTCAAGTGCGTCGGCCGCGACCACATCGAAGCCACCGGCGACACCATGCCGGCCAATTCGACGCCAGATGATCGCTACAAGAACTACACCACCATCGCCATGTCGGTGCCGCACACCGAGGGCGACTATTCCCGCCACTCCTGGTGCGCGCATTTCATCGAAGTGCGCGTCGACGAGGACTTTGGCACGGTGCGTGTATCGCGCGTGGTGTCGGCGCTGGATTCGGGCCGGCTCTACAACCCGAAACTTGCCGAAAGCCAATGGAAGGGCGGCATCATCATGGGCATCGGCCAGGCGCTATTGGAAGAAGGCATCGTCGACCGCCGCCACGGCCGCATCGTCAATGACAACCTCGCCGACTACCTCGTGCCGACCAATGCCGACATCCCCGACATCGAGGTGATCTCGGTCGGCATCCCCGACCTGCATTCCTCGGTGCTCGGCGGCAAGGGCGTTGGCGAACTGGCCATTGTCGGCGTGGCGCCGGCGATTGCCAACGCGGTGTTCCATGCGACGGGAAAGAGGATCAGGGATCTGCCGATCACGCTGGAGAAGCTGATTTAAGGGCGGTGGCCGATCTCCCCCTTGAGGGTCGCCTTGTGGGGAGGCCAGGCCGCAGCTTCGGGCGGTGGTGCTCCCTCCACACTTTCACCTTCAGCACTCGCGCAACCATCGAGGGGTAAGACCATGAGCGACATCCATTTTGGCACCGGCAAAATGCCCCCTGAAAACATTACCCCCCTCAGCATCGCCGACTGGCTGTGCCTTGCCGCGGCCATAGCCGAAACCGAGGCCCGCCACGCGATCCGAAAACCGCTGACCCGGACGACGAGCCGTGACTTCCTTATGCAGGTTTTCTGCTCCGTTGCTGCTCAAAGCCCAAATCGGCAAGACCGCGCTCCACCAAGCCCTCAAAGCCGAAAAATTAGCCACATCCACCGTCAAACCGAAATGGGTTCTTCTGGTGACGCCATGGCTAATCAGTTAACCCGACGCTACCCATCGAGGGTGCTATCATATTGATCTCGGTCGACGGACGGCGGGTATGCGATGCGCGGCCACAGGAGCGGCCGCGCATGACAGGATTATCCGCTTAAGCCGCGGTTTCGGCGCCGGCCTCGCTTTGCGCGGCATAGTGCGCAAATGTCGCCTTGAAGCGGCCGTTGACGTATTCGCCCGACGTGATCGGAGGGTACTTCGCAGGATGATCCTCATCAATGCAACTGGGAAGCACCTCGATCACGGCATCATAGTTTGGACCGAAGAAGAACGGGATCGAATAGCGTTCTTTGCCGGAACGGTTCACCGCGCGGTGGACGGTCGAGGCGAAAAGGTCATTGGTCCAACGCGCCATCTGATCTCCCACATTGACGACGAAGCAGCCGGGGACGGGATCGGCCGCAATCCACTCGCCAGTTGCATTCAGTACCTGCAAGGCTGAAATACCATCCTTCTGGGCCAGGATCGTGAAGCACTCATAGTCCGAATGCGCCCCAATGCCGATCTGGCGGTCATCGATCTCGCCAAACTGCGGTGGATAGTGGAGCACCCGCAAAGTTGCGAGCGGCTTGCCGACCAGCAGGTCGAAATATGTCTCCTCCAACCCAAGAGCCAGAGCAAAGGCATGGAGCAGGTGGCCACTCAGCGTCAGCATCTCGGCATGGTAGGCTTCCAGTGCCGTTCGGAATTCCGGCCTGCCCGCTGGCCACTGGTTGGGACCGTAGAGTACTTTGCCGGCCTTCACGTCCGGATCGTCGGCTGGCACATCCAGCGCAATATCATAGGATTCGTGCAGGTCTCCGCGCGCGGTCGGATCCGTATTCTCTTCCAATATTGCCGCATAACCGCGATTATTCTTTGACTTGGAAACGTGATTCTCCATCTTCACGTCATCGGATTCGGCGAAATACACCTCCGCCACCCCAAACGTGGCATCGATGACATCCTTCGGAACGTGATGGTTCTTGATATAGAGGAAGCCGACTTCCGTGCAGGCCTTGCGTAGTTCCTGGGCGAGCTTTCGCTTGGCCGCCTCGTTGCCTGCGAACATGGGCTCGAGATCGATGATCGGGATCTTGTCGAAGCTGACACGCTGCGGGTCGAGCCCTCCCCCTTTCATTGCACGCGCGCCATTACCGGTTTCAAGGACCTTCATTTTTCTGTTCCCTTTTCTTGCTGGCTTGCATCGAAGATTGTTTCGACGTAGTAGCGCGGCCCCGTGAAAACGAAGCCGGGCGAGAAGTAGCGGCCGCAGACATCCATGAACGCGGTCATCTTACGCGATGGGGCGTGCGGGCGCGATATGCGGATGCTGACCCGCTTTTCCGCGGACTCCCATGTGTCGAGCAACGGAATGAGGTGGCCGCGTTCACACTCGATCGTGGTGAAGAAGTGCGGTAGATAGGCAATGCCCTCGCCCGCAACGGCGAAGTACTTGATAGTCCAGTATTCGTTGGCGATCAGGTTGCTGCGCGGCAAGATACTTTCCTGCGCGGTACCTTTCTGTAGCCGCCAGTGCTGCAGGCCCGCCGAGGTGCGATAGACAATGCCCTGGTGTTCCGCCAAATCGGCGGGTTTTCGTGGCATCCCGGCACGCTCGACATAACTCTTGCTGGCAAAGAGTGCGAATTTTGCGGTGGAGAGCGTTTCGCCGACTTCGATACCTTCGTCCCATGAAATCACGGCGTCGAGCATATCGAGGCTCTCTGGCGCGTAGAGAACGTGCGGCGAAAAGAAGGTGAGTTCGATTTCCACCTTGGGGTAGAGCTTTCTGAACGCCATGAGCATCTGGGTGTAGTAGGCCGTGCCGAACTCCCCCGTGGCGCCGATCCGCAAGGTTCCCGTCACGTCGTCGCTCAGTTCCGTCACGGCGGCCCGCGCCGTATCGCAGCTTTGCAGGATCTGCCGCGCGTGCCCGAGCAGGGTTTGCCCTGCTTCCGTGAGCAACAGGACACGGCCGGAGCGCTCGAACAGAGCGACCTTCAGATCGTCTTCAAGCTGCTTGAGCCGGAGACTGAGCGTGGATTTGGGCAGGCCGTACAACTTCGCCGCGGCCGACAATGACCGCAGTTCCGCGATTTTTACAAATGATGCCAGAGCATCGGTGTTCATTTGATCGTTCACATTTCTGCACAAAGTGCCCAAAAAATGAGCATGATTATTTTTGTTGCATGAACGAACGTAATCGGCTGTTATGCACTGCACAAGAGCCAATTCGCTTTTGCCAAATCAAAAAAGACGCTCCGGCGGCAATCGTCACCGTGCAGGGAAGCTGCATGGGCGCGGCGTGCTTCCGGCTGAGAAAATCAAAGAAAAACAAGGGGAACCACGAAATGAAAGAGCGCAACACGAAGCCGTCCGACTCAGTTCGCCTGTTCGCGGCGGCGGCCACGGTTTTCGTATTCTGTGCTACGTCCGGCGCTTATGCCTTTACTCTGGAAGGGGCGCCCAAGGTCGCGTTCATCTACGCAAGTTCAGCGCAAGACGGCGGATGGAACGAAGCCCTCGAGGCCGGGCGCAAGGCCTTGGAGGAACAGCTACAGGTGCCCGTCTCGGTGACGGAGAACATACCGGAAGAGGCCACGAAGCTGCGCGCGGCGATCGATCTCTACGTCAAGCGCGGCTTCAACATCATAATCGGCACCACCTATGGCTACAGCGCCCCAATGGCCGAAGCGGCCAAAGCCTATCCGAATGTGGCGTTTCTCAGTGCTTCGGGCACGGAGAATGGGGCCAACATGGAAAGCTTCTATGCCCGCACTTACCAGGGTTGGTACCTTGCAGGCATCGCGGCAGGACAGGCGACGAAGACAAAGAAGATCGGCATCCTCGCCGGCTTTCCGGTCGGCGTGGTGAACTGGGATATCAACAGTTTTGCACTCGGGGCCCGTTCGGTCGATCCTACGATCGAAACGGTCGCGGTCTTCGCCAACTCCTGGTGGGACCCGGTGAAGGAAGGGCAGATCGCCCAGGCCATTCTCGACCAGAAGGCCGACGTGCTCGCCACGAATCTGAGCGCGACCTCGGCGCTCGACGCCGCCGAAAAGGCAGGCGTTCCTTCGATAGGCTTTCAGCTCGACATGTCGCATGCCGCGCCGCGGACGATCCAGACCTCCGTCATCTTCCGCTGGGAGAAATATCTTGTGCCGACGATCAAGGAGATCATCGACGGCAACTGGAAACCCGAGGAATACGGCGCTTTCGAAGGCCTTGAAACCGGCGTGGTCGAGCTTGCTCCTTTTGGCCCCTCGGTTTCCGAGGAGACCAAGGCAAAGGTCGAGGCAGCAAAGCAGGAGATCATCGCCGGCAAGCTTGATCCATTCCAGGGCCCTCTGAAAAAGCAAGACGGCACCATCGTTGTCGATGTCGGCGGGAAGGTCGACGATGCGGCGCTCTGGTCGATGGACTATTTCGTCGACGGTGTCATCGGCACCATGCCGGCGAAGTAATGACGACGGCGCTTCAGCAAGCGGGCGACATGCGACAACCGCTGGGCACGCCGGCGGCTCTGTTGATGCGCGGCATAGGCAAGTCGTTTGACGGCAAAGCCGCGCTCCGCGATGCGTCCTTCTGTCTCGAATGGGGGGAGGTGCATGCCATTGTCGGTGAGAACGGTGCAGGCAAGTCCACTTTGATGAACGTGGCGGCCGGCGTCTATGTAGCAGACGGGGGCGACCAATCGATCGACGGCGAAGCGATCAGTTTGCGCAGCCCGCTGGAAGCCGCCGCCGCCGGTCTCGGCATGGTCCATCAGCATTTCCGGCTGGTCGAGAGTTTTACGGTTGCCGAAAATGTTCTCCTCGGCTTCGGCCGCAAGGCTGCTGTGAAAACGCTGACCGATGCGGCGGCGATCGTTTCCGCCAAGTCGAGCGAGATCGGCCTGCCCGTCGATCCGCACAAGCTGGTAGCGAATCTTTCGATCGCCGAACGCCAGCGCGCCGAGATCATCAAGGTCATGCTTCTGGGCGCCCGAATTCTGGTCATGGACGAACCGACGGCGGTGCTGACCGACGAGGAAGCGCGCACGCTCCTCTCTTTTGCCCAACGATTGTCGAGGCAAGGTCACGCCGTGGTTCTGATCACGCACAAGTTCCGGGAGGTTGCCGCTTTCTGCGACCGGGTAACGATCATGCGGCACGGCGAGACCGTACTTGAGGGTGCGCGGGTTGCGAACGTCACCGAAGCGGAGGTGGCGCGGTTGATGGTCGGCGATGCCTTGACGGTTGCGGGCAGGCCGTTATCTCGGCCGGGTGATGTGTGTCTGAGCGTGGAAAGGCTTTCCGCACGGGCGACCGCTCACGGGCAAAGCCTGAACGATCTCGGGTTCGAGCTGCATGTAGGCGAAATCCTTGGCATCGCCGGCGTCGGCGGGAACGGGCAGGAGGAACTCGTTGCCTGCCTTCTCGGACTCGACCGTGCCGGCGCCGGCGCGATCGTACTGGATGGCCAGGACATATCCACCGCCAAGCCAGACCAGCGCCGCGAGGCCGGCTTGCGCGTCATCCCCTCCGACCGCTTTGACAGCGGGTTGATCCGGGAGCTTTCCATTGCCGACAATCTCGCGCTCACGACCGTCGCCAGCGGTAGCTTCGGCGGCCCGTTTCTCCTGAGCCGGCGGGCGATGCGCGAGAAGGCCGCCGAGGCCATCGATGCGTTCGATATCCGCGGCGCGACGCCGGAACGGCCGGCCTCTTTGCTCTCGGGAGGAAACGCGCAGAAAGTGTTGCTCGCGCGGGAGCTCGATCACGGCCTGAAGGTTCTCATAGCGCATTCCCCTTCTCGCGGGCTGGACATGAAAGCGGCCGAGTTCGTCCGATCGGCGATCCGCAGAGCTGTGGAAGCCGGCGCGGCTTGCCTTCTGATCAGCGAGGATCTCCAGGAGGTCATGTCCCTGTCCCATCGGGTGGCCGTCATGAACAGAGGAAGGATCGCCGGCTGCCGTCAGACCGGCGACGTCACGCCTGAATGGATAGGAGGCCTTTTAGCAGGCCATGCTTGACACAGCTTTCCTTGTTCGCAGGCAAAATCCCGGCTTCTTGTTGACCAGTCTCAGTTATGTTGGCGGACTGTTGGTCGGGCTGACGGTTTCGGCGGTGCTGCTCGTGCATGCGGGCGTGCCGGCAAGCGCTCTTGTGGATGAGTTCCTGATTGCAACTTTTCTGACCTCGGACGGCCTCTCCCAGACGGCGACGGCCGCTTTACCGTTGGTGCTAGTCGGCCTCGCCTCCGGCGTTGCCATGCGCGTGCGGTTTTGGAACATCGGCGTGGAGGGCCAGCTATGGCTCGGCGCGATCGCGTCAACCTGGGTGGCGCTGAACGGCAGCGGGCCTGAAGTGCTGAGGTTGCCGACGATGTTCGTTCTGGCGGCGCTTGCGGGAGCCGCCTGGATTGCGATTCCGCTTTTTCTGAAACTCAAGTGGGGCGTTAACGAGGTTATTTCGACCCTGCTGCTGGGAAGCGTCGCGTTTCTGCTCGTGCAGCATCTTCTGTTCGGGGTCTGGAGAGACCCTTCCAACAGCTTTCCCGTGACCGCCACCTTTCCCGAGGCGAGCTGGTTTCTCGTTCTGGGATGGGGGCAGTTGCATGCCGGAATCTTCCTGGTCGCCGTTATCGCATTGTCCATCTGGTTCGTCATGGAACACAGCCGGGTCGGCTTCTACGCGGATGCTGTAGGTTTCAACGCCAAGGCCGCGCTCGCCACGGGCCTGCCGGTGCTCAGCATAGCCGTGGGGCTCGTGCTGCTCTCCGGCGCTCTCTCAGGCGTTGCCGGCATGATGATCGTGGCGGGGACGGAGCACCGCCTCAACCAGTCCGTCGGCAACGGCTATCTCTTCAGCGCGATCGTGATCGCCTACCTGGCCCGCGCGAAGCCATTGTGGGTGGTCGTGATCTCTTTCGCGCTCGGCGCGGTGTTCACCGCCGGGAATGTCCTGAAGGTTTTCTACTCGATCTCCGAAGCGATGATCGTGCTGATGCAAGGCGCGGTACTGATGTCGATTTTGATGGCGCAGTTCTTCAGCTCCTATTCGCTCAAACGGCCCAAGAACTAGGAAGGGACAGTTGCATGGATTTTCTGATCGGCTGGATTGCCATCATTCCGAGCTATGCGGCACCGTTGCTGCTGGCGAGCCTCGGCCTCATTATCTGCGAAAGAGCCGGCGTTCTCAATCTTGGAGCGGAAGGGCTCATGGCGATCAGTGCCTTGACCGGCGCGATGACGGTGCTTTCCGGAGCCGATCCTTGGGTTGGTCTTGCCGCCGGCTCAGCGGCCGCGATGGCTCTCGCTCTGCTGTTTGGAATATCGACAGTCGCCTTGCGCGCCAATCATACGCTCGCCGGCCTAGCCGTCGTCGCAATCGGACTGGGCATCACCGGGGTCGTGGGGCGACCCTACGTGCAGAAGACCTTTTCTGGCATTTCCACACTTGGCGACCTCTTCGGGATAGACCGCGGTTCGGCATTCGGCCGCATTTTCGCGGTGCAGGACCCGGTTACGCTGGCGCTGCCGACCCTGGTCGGCGCGCTCTGGTGGTGGCTTTCCAAAAGCCGACATGGCCTCAGGTTGAGGTCCGTCGGGGAAAACCCGGCCGCCGCGGATGTCGCGGGTATCGACGTGCAACTGGTTCAGTTCGGGGCTGTCCTGGCGTCCGGGCTGTTTTGTGGTCTCGCCGGAGCCTATCTCTCAGTCGCCACAAGTCATGTCTGGGTGGAGGGAATGGTCGCGTCGCGCGGCTGGATTGCCGTTGCGCTCGTCATCTTTTCGCGCTGGAACGCGGCTCGAGCTCTCTGGGGTGCGCTTCTTTTCGGAAGCGCGGATGCGCTTGTGCCTAGACTACAAGCCATAGGCGCCGACGTTCCTGTCTATCTCATGATGACTTTGCCGTACTTGCTGACGCTTGTCGTGCTGGTGGCAGGCTCATTGGGCGGCCGGCGCTCCGGCGAGCCGGCCTTCCTCGGCAGGGTCTATCTACGACAAGACAAACAATAAGGAACTTGCCCGGTTCACCGCCGCCCGCATCCTTCTGGACTTCGCGGATTTCATGGACAAGCATCAAGGACCGCCGATGTCTGTGCCGTCCCGCTCGCCCGGCGCTGACCCTGCGGCTCCGCTCGACGCCTATTCGCGTGCCACTAACCGTGAGATCAAGAACAAAGCGCCACGGAGACGACAGAGGGGGTCGCCGCGCGTAAAGCGCCAACGTCATCCGCAACAGCAGGCCGAGCCCAGCCGGACCGCCCCCTCTGGCCTGCCGGAACCGGCCCTTCGCTTTCGCTCCAGGCGTTCGTCGTTCGGAAAGCCAAGCGATTGGCTTTCCGTCCGCTGCGCGGACCACTCCTCACCCCCCCCTCAAGGGGAGATCAGCAGCTTCAGCGGATCAGAACTTGTAGCTGAGCCCGACCCGGATATCCTGTGTCTGGAGGTCGACATGGGTTTCCGTGGGCAGGCCGGCGGCCACCGAGAGGTCCTGGCTGCCGAAGTCCGAGTAGCGATATTCAGCTCGAGCGATCCACCTGTCGGTGAAGGCGTGCTCGATGCCGGCGCCAACCGTCCAGCCGACATGGCTGTCGCTGTGGAGCGTTACTTCGGCGGCAGGGCCACCGGCGCTGACCGCAATAAGCTCATACTTGGCCGCAGCGACGCCTGCAGTGATGTAGGGCAAGGTCCGATCGAAAGCATAGCCGGCCCGCAGCCGCGCCGACCCGGACCATTTGAGTTCGCTCTTGAGCAACGTGGTGACGCCGCCGCCGCCGGCGTCGAGGGCCGTCAGCCCATCTATGTTGCCATACGCAATGTCGGCCTCGGCGCCGATCACGAAGCTGTTCTCCATCTGGTAATTCGCGCCGATATGGACGCCGCCGATAAATCCGTTCGGATCGACGCCAACGTTGAGATCGGTGGCCCCGCCCAGTCCGCCGCCGGCGATGAACAGATTGGATTTTCCGGCCGCGTAGCCGATGTCGACGCCGGCATAGAGGCCGGACCAGTCGTAGGCTGAGGTAGGCGAGGTTTCAGCAATATCCGCCGCGCATGCCATGCCGGCCGGCGCGAGAATGATGGCTGTAGCGAGAAGAAGAATTTTCATTGTTGTGTGCTGCCCCATGTTGCTTCCCCGCCGCACAAATGAGCTGCGGAGATCCAGCTGTTGTCGAGAAATCCGGTGTTGCATTGTCCGCCGGCCGCGTCTTGGGCTGGGCCGCACCCGAATTGTCGGGGAAAGCACCACGGCGCTTTCCCGGTCGGTGTGGCTTTTCAGCCTCAGTCGATCGGCGCGCCGTGCATTCGGTGGCTGTCGGAAACTATCTGGCGCTGCCCGGCGTCGAACCGAAGCGGCGGCGGAAGCAGCGGTTGAAATAGGACACGTCGGAAAAACCGCTGAGCAGCGCGATCTCGCTGATCCGCATGCGGTCGTTGCGCCTGTCGGACAGCATCCGATGCGCCCTTTGCAAGCGCAGTTCGAGAATGCGCTCGGCAAAGCTCACCCCGGTTTCCTGCAGCAGGTCATGGACATAGCGGACCGAGAGCCGCAATTGCCCGGCAACGCCCTGCGCCGAAATGGCGGGATCGGCGAAATTGTCCCGCATCTTCTGCAGTATGGCCTGCAGCCTTGCCGCGCGCAGACCGCGCAGGCCCGCCAGTTCGGCCGCTTCGCCCTTGGCGCCGGTCGCCAGGCCGATCAGGTCGACGATGGTTTCGGTGGCGTGGCCGATGAGGTCGGGCGAGACCAGGGCCGGGCCTGCTTCCAGGAAGCTGCAATAGCGCTTGAGCATGCCGAGCGCCTCATTGTCGGCGCCGACGGTCAACGCCAGCCGATCCTCTATATGAGCGAAGGCATTTTCCAGCACGGCACGGGGAAGCACCACATTGGCCCAGACATTGTTGTCGCCGCCGGTCATCTGCAACGCTTCCGAAGCCGAGACCAGGGCGGCCTCGCCTTTGCCGACGTGATAATCGCGGCCAATCTGCGTGCCGCTGAGCACCGTATCGCCATTGTTGACCAGCAGCAGATAGCCGTCGCGACCGTCGGCGGCGATATTGCCCGCCTTGCGGCTGGCATGACGTATCGTCCCGGCCATCTGCCCAAGCACAAGCGACCCGACAGCGGTGGCTTCGATCGCGGCTTCGAACGACAGTCTTTCCGAAATCGTGTATTCGACCGACCATATCTCGGCGACATGGATGTCCTGCCAGAGCGCGAAGCGTGCGCGATGATCCAGATGCGGCGGCAGATCCGCCGATGAGAAGACGTTCTTTTGCAAGGGACGACCGGCCTTTTCTACAATCGCGTCTTCATTTCGACACGCACCGTATTGGACCAGATCACGGTCTGTCCAGAGCCGGAAATACTTGTGCGCCAGGCGACAATTTCAGTGCCGTCCTGGACAAGGATTGGCCTGATTTCGCGGATCTGGCTGGCTGAATTTCGGATTACTCGAAAATACCCAGTGCCGACGAATCGTTCCCCTACTCCGGCGATGGAACCGGCGGCCGTGATGTCAGCGCCGTGCCGAAGGCGGCGACAACAACGGCAGCGATCCCGGCCAGTTGCGTCGCGGTCAGGCTTTCATGCAGGAACAGGAAGCCGGCCAGTGCACCCAGCCCAGGCTCCAGGCAGGTCAGCGTGCCGTAGATGCGCGCCGGCATGCGGGTCAGCGCCACCATCTCCAGGAAGAACGGCAATGCGCTGGAAAACAGGCCGACGAGCAGCGCGCTGACCAGGATCGACGGCGCCAGCAGCGCGGATCCCGCCTGGGCGACACCGAAGGGCAGCACCAGCACGGCGGCGATGGCCATGCCGTAGGCGGTGGTGCGGGTGCCAAGCTCCGCGCCGGCCTTCTGGGCCAGCACGATGTAGAGCGCCCAGAAGCCGCCGGCCGCCAGCGCCAGCATCACCCCGATCGGATCAAGCGGCGCGAAGGAACGAACGAAGGGCGACAACAGCAGGATGCCGGCCACCGCCAGCGCGATCCAGGCAAAGTCGCTGGCGCGCCGCGAAGTCAAGGTCGCCACCAGAAGCGGGCCGGTAAACTCCAGCGCCACCGCGATGCCGAGCGGAATCCTTGCCAGCGCTGCGTAGAACAGGAGGTTGAGGGCGGCGAGCGTCACCCCATAAGCGACCAGCCACGGCATGGTGGCACGCGAGGGCCGCATCTGCCAGGGCCGCAGCACCGCGATCAGCATCAGCGCACCGATGACCAGCCTGAGCGTCGTCGTCCCTTGCGCGCCGATCTGCGGGAACAGGCCTTTGGCGAAGGTGGCGCCGATCTGGATCGACACCATGGCGCCCATCAGTGCTGCGACAGGCAAGGGCGCCGCTTCGCGACGGGCAATCGGCGTCGATGTCACGTGATCCCATCCTCCATATCGCCGGGTCCAAACCCGACCGGCGGCATGGAGATAGGGCGAACCGGCCGGCCTGTCGTGAGGCAGCGGCAACTGGCTGCTAGGGCACGGCCAAGTGCCGCCGGCCGGTCAGTTCAGCGATTTGCGCCGTGGCGGCGGTGCCGGGTGGCGCTGCTCGAGGGCCGCTGCCGCATCGGTGCGGCCGGTCCGGCGCAGTCTTTCGAGATAGCCCGGCAACTCGCCAAGGCAATGGAACGGCCCGCCTTCCCGGATCACCGTCACCAGCGGGTCGACATCGCTGTCGCTGCGGATGGCCATGGCGCTGCGCCAGTCCTCGAGCAGCCGGCTGGCATGATCGACCACATCGCTTCGGGAGCCTGAGAGATCATGCTGCTCATGCGGATCCTCACTCAGATTGAACAGGCTGACCGGGCCGAAATCCTTGTAGCCGTCATGATAGGTGCGCAGCATCAGCCAGTCGGCCCCGCCGAGCCGGAACCGCACGCCGCGCTGTACCGCCCACGCACCCTGGCTCAGCACCAGGAAATCGCGGCCACCTTCCTCCTTCGCGGCAAGCGCCGGTGCAAAGGAGCGCCCGTCCCAAAGCGCCGGAACGTTGCCGCCGAGCCGGTCGATCAGCGTGGCGGCCCAGTCGAAATGATAGTGAAGGCCGCCATTGACGCCGCGCATGTCCTCGGCGCCGGGCCAGCGGATGACCAGCGGCACGTTGCAGGTGAATTCGTCGGCCGTCTGATGATCACCCCAGACGTTGAGCTCGCCGAGGTTTTCGCCATGATCGGCGCCGATGACGATGATCGTGTCGTCGAACAGGCCTTGCCGCTTCAACTCCTCGACGATGAGACCGACATGATAATCGGCATAGAGCACGCCGGTGTCGTAGCCGTCGAACCAGGCCTTGACGGTGTCCATGCCGCTGATCGGCGACGGCATGCGCCGGTATTTCGATCCCCCCGGCTCGACGTCGAAGCCCGAGGGTTCCTGCGGGCTGTGCGGGCCGTAGCCGGCATGGCTCTTCTCGAACACCGCCCTGGTCATCCAGTCGGGAAGCGGCTGGTCGGCGAAGGGGTCGCCGAAAGCGTCCGGCGCGCGATAGGGCGTGTGTGGGTCCCAGACATTGACGTGCAGGAACCATTTTTTTGCCGAGCCATTGCGCTTCAGCCAGTCGATCGCCAGGCCCGAAACCTCGTCGGCGTTCTCCATGCCGGCCTTGCCCGGATTGATGATCTCGTTGAAGCCGGCATACCAATGCCAGCAGCCATGCCGTTCGCCAAAACTGCTGATGGTCGTGGTGTGGTAGCCGAGATCGCGCAGCGCCCGCATCCAGCCTTCCTCGTAGAAGGTGCCGGCCCAGGCTCGCTCGGCGCCTTCGCGGAACGGCTCGCAGGCGGTGCCGCCATGGCCGACCACGCCGGTCCGCATTCCGTGGCGGCCGCTCCACAGCGCCGTGCGCGACGGATGGCAAGGCACATCGGACACATAGACGTTCTCGAAGCGGATGCCCTCGCCGGCAAGGCTGTCGATGACGGGAGAGGTGTTGCGATGATAGCCGTAGCAGCCGAGGTGGTCGCGCCTGAGGCTGTCGATGTCGATATAGAGAACGTTCATGGATGGCTCGTCGCTGCTGTGATTGTCAGGAAACAGGCCCCGGTTCGCTGCCGGGGCTTGCGGTTTGCAAGGGGCGATTTCAAGAAGGCCGTCAGGCCGAAATGTATTGATCGCCCAGATAATAGTCCTTGGGATCGAGCGAGGTCTCGAGCTTGCCGAAGGTCTTGAACAGGTCGTTCATCGTCGAGAACCAGCCGTTCACGGTGCCGTCCTTGGTTAGCTTGATCAGTTCGGCCGAGGTCATGAAACGGCCATAACCGGCTTCCGTCTTCAGCTGGTCGGCAGGAATGCCGAGCAGCTTGGAGGTGATCTCGATCGCCTTGTCCTGGTTGGCGGCGCGAAAATCCTGCGCGTCCTTGATGGCGCGCACCACGTTGCGGACGAGATCGGGATTGCCCTCGACCAAATCGTTGCGGGCAATGAAGACGCTCGGAAATGTGGTCTGCGGATAAAAGTCGTCGTTCTTGGCCAGTTCCATCAGATCGGGAACGCTCTTGTGGATGATGCCGACGAACGGATACCAGATGCCGGCCGCGTCGACCTGCTTGGAGGCGAAGGCCGCCACGATGGTGCTCGGGTCCATCTGCACGATGTCGAGGTCGGTCATCGCCATACCGGCCTTGCGCAGCGCCAGCCGCAACAGCATGTCGCCCGAGGTGCCGGCCGCGATCGCGACCTTCTTGCCCTTGAGGCCGGCGATGGACGTGATGCCGGCTTGGGCGATCACCCGGTCCGAGAAGCCGACATCGTTGACGGCGATGATCTTGGCCTTGCCGCTCGCCGGCAGCCACAGCGCGCCCGGTCCGAGATAGCCGAATTCCAGGCTGTTGGCGCCAAGCGCCTGGACCTGGATGGGGCCGTTGGTGAAGACCTTGATATCGGCATCGACGCCGTGCTTGGCATAGAAGCCCTGGTCGGCCGCGACGCCGGCCACGCTGGCGCCCCAGAAATCGCCGTTGTAGCCGATGCGTGCCGCCGTTCCCGCCGCTCCGGCACGGATGCCAGAGGCAGCGAACGCGGCAAGTGCCGCCGATGATGCGATGAGGTTACGTCTTGTCAGTGTCACCATACTCTCCTCCTGTCACTGTTACTGGTGGTAAACGGCTTGCCAGACGCGGTTGCGGATGCTCATGAACTCCGCCGAAAGCCGGATTTCCTCGGTTCTTGGGTAAGGCAGGCCGACTTCGATGATCTCCTGCAGCCTGCCGGGCCGCGCCGCCATGACGATGACGCGGTTGGCGAGGTAGACCGCCTCGTCGACATCGTGGGTGATGAACATCACGGTGCGCCGCTCCCGGCTCCAGGTGTCGAGCAACTGGTCCTGGAGCTGCACGCGGGTCAGTGCGTCGAGCGCCCCGAAGGGCTCGTCCATCAAAAGGATCGAGGGATCGACCGCATAGGCCCGGGCGATCGCGCAACGCTGCTTCATGCCGCCCGAAAGCGTCTTCGGCAGCGCGTCGGCGAAGTCGCCAAGGCCGACGAGATCGATGAAACGCTCGGCGATCTGCCGGCGGCGCGAAGCTTCCTCGCCCTTGATGCGCAGCCCGAACTCGACGTTCTGGCGTACGGTGAGCCAGGGAAACAGCGCGTATTGCTGGAAGATCATGCCGCGCTCCGGACCCGGCCCCTCGACCGCCTTGCCATCGACCAGCACGGTGCCCTCGCTCGGCTTCAGCAGGCCGGCCGCGATGTTGAGCGCGGTCGACTTACCGCAGCCGGACGGACCGACGACGGTGACGAATTCGCCGTCGGCGATATCGAGCGACAGCCGGTCAAGCGCGACGAAGGCATTGTCCTTGAGGTCGAACCGGCGCGTGACCTTGTCGAAGACGATCTTTGGGGCGATCCTGGGCGGCATCACACGCGCTCCTGCCAGACGGTCAGCCGGCGCTCGATCACCAAAAGGATGCGATCCATGGCAAGGCCGAGAAGGCCGATGGTGATCAGGCTGACGAAGATGGTCGGCAGGTCGTAGTAGAGTTGCGCCTGCTGCATGCGGAAACCGAGGCCGGTCTGCGCGGCGATCAGTTCGGCGGCCACCAGCGTCGCCCAGGCCGAGCCGAGGCCGATGCGCACGCCGACCAGGATGAACGGCGTCGATGCGGGAATGATGACGCGCAGGAAGATGGTCATGTCCTTGGCGCCGAGCACGCGCGCGGCGTTGATCATCGTCTTGTCGACGCTGATGACGCCCTGATAGGTGGCGACGACGCTGGCCAGGAAGGACGCCAGGAAGATGACGAAGACCTTCGGCGTCTCGTCGATGCCCATCGTCACGATCGCCAGCGGAATGATGGCCAGCGGCGGGATCATGCGGAAGAACTGCAGATACGGCTCGATAAGCGAGCGCGCGACCTTGTACCAGCCCATGACGAAGCCGACCGGGATCGCCAGGATGACGCCGAGGAGAAAGCCGGTCATCACCCGAGCAAGGCTCGACATGATGTCGGTGGCGAGCTGCCCGTTTGCGATCAGATCGATAAACCTGGACGCAACCTGTGGCGGTGGCGGCAGGCCCACCGCGCCGCCCGCCGTCAGCACCCACCAGATGGCGATGCCGGCGACGAGCCCGCAGAGATTGAGCGCGAGACCGCGATAGTCGATACCCCGATCCTCGTTCGAGCCGCCGCCGGAGCGTGTCGTCTTCGACGCTTCGCTCATCGCGACACCCCCGAATAGAAAAAATGGTCGAGCGCCGCCGCAGCAGCACCGATGGCGCCGGCACCAGGACCGAGGCTCGACCGCTCGACCCGCAGCACGTCGCGCATCGGCGGCAGGACGCGTGGCGGAACGCCCCGCCTTATATGATCGATGAAGCTTTCCGGGGCTTCGGCCAGGTGACCGCCAAAGACGATCAGATCGGGATTGAGCAAATTGGTCGCCGTCGCTATGGCCGTCGTCAGATGCCGGAGCGCCGCGTTCCAGACGTCGGGATATTTCTCCACCGCGGCCAGCAGGCGCCTGGGATGAGGCGTGTCGATATGGGCGGCGCGGGCCAGCGCGCGTTCGGACAGGAATGTCTCCAGGCAGCCCACATTGCCGCAGGCGCAACGCTCGCCATCCTCGACCACCTGGACATGGCCGAGCTCGACGGCCCCGTAGCCGCCGGGACGGAACGGCATGCCGTTGATCACCAGGCCGGCGCCGAGGCCGGTGCGCAGATAGATGTAGAGCAGCGCGGTCGTGTCGCGCCCGATGCCGTAGCGCGATTCCGCCAGCGCCATCGCGCTGACATTGTGCTCGACCACCACCGGCATGCGCAGCGCCGTTTCGAGTTCGTCGGCGAACGGCACGTCCTTCCAGTCGTAATTGACCGACTGCAGGTTGCGGCGGCGCTTGGTGTCCACCGGTCCCGGCACGCCGAGCCCCAGGCCGATCAGGCGCGAACGGTCGACTCCGGTCTTCTTGATCAATTGCTCGACGATCCGCACCACCATGCCGATCACCGCGGCGGGTTCGCTGGTGGCGGTGTCGAAATGCTGCGAGGCCATGGCTTTCGAGGCGGCCCTGAGGTCGGTGATGGTCGCGTCGATCGTTCCCGCGCCAATGTGCACGCCAACCACGGACAGGGCGTCGGGCACCAGCGCGACGCCGATCGCCGGCCGGCCGACGGGTGCATCGCCGGCAGTGGCCTGGTTGAGCTCGACCACGGTGCCTTCCCGCAGTAGATGGGCCGTCAGATGGGTCAGGGCGGTGGGTGACAGCGAGGTGCGCCGCGCCAGTTCGGCGCGCGACTGCGGACCGTCGTCGCGCAGGATTCGCAGGATCGCTCCGTGGTGCGCGCCCATTCTTCTTCCCTATTATTTTCTAATGTTAATAAATTAATTAAGCCTGTCAAGCACGGCAAAGCGCGGCTTGCGACTGGCATCGATGCACCTGGGTTTCACCCTACCCTGCCGCTGGAGTAGGGGCATTGACGCGAAGGGAGATAGCGGGGAAGGCAAGGCCGGCATGAGCAGGTCGAAGATCAGCCAAGCGGAGACGGCCACCTATGCCGCTTGGCTCCCGCGCGCTAAGCGGCGGTGGCAGCCGAGCGCTTGAACAGGATGGTCACCCGCGTGCCCTCGCCGGCGCTCGACGTCACGTCGAACTCCGCCTTGGCATTCTCGGTCAGCGAGCGGGCGATCAGCGCGCCGAGTTTGCCGCGCTTGGGCCAGCTCTCGCCGTCCGGCAAGCCAATGCCGTCATCGGCGATCACGATGCGGCAGCCATCGCCGTCAACGATGCTGTGCAGCGTGATCGTGCCGCCGTCACGTCCCTGGAAGGCATGTTTGAGCGCATTGGTCAAAAGTTCGTTCACCACCAGCCCGGTCGGCATGGCGACATTGATCGACACCGGATAGGTGTCAACCTTCATGTCGAGGCGGATGCCCTCGACCGCATGCGAGTTCATGACCGCCGACGCGATCTGGCTGAGATAGACACCAAGATCGACCTCATCCTTGCCATCGTCCCCCGACAGCGTCTGGTAGAGGATCGCCAGCGCATCGACGCGCCCCGCCAGCCTCTCGAAACGCTTCTGGTCCGGTTCGGCCGCGTTGCGCGTCTCCATCCGGATCAGCGCGGTGATCATCTGCAGATTGTTCTTCACCCGGTGCTGGAGTTCGCGCAGCAGCGTGTCCTTCTCACGGATGCGCTCGTCGATCGATCGCGCATCTTCGGTTTCGCCATGGGCCGAAACGTCGACCAGCGCCACCAGCCGGAAGCAGGCCTTGCCATTGTCGTCCTCGATGACGTTGGAATAGACGTCGACGATAGTCGGTTGGCCTTCCTTCCGCTCCAGCCGGAACGTGCCGATGAAATCAGTGTCCTCGACCACGGCCTCGAACAGCGGCCGGTCCTTCTGCTTGTGCAGGCCGGTGCCGGAAAGCGCCGCCCAGTGTTGGCGAGCGAGCATCGCCGCCTTGAGGCCGGACAGTTTCTCGAATTCCGGATTGGCATAGACGACACGCTCCTTCGAACCCAGGTCCGAGACGGCAATGGCGATCGGCACCTGGTCGAGGAACTTCTTGAACTGTTCGCTTTCGAGCGCGCTGGCAAGGTCCGGCGTTTCGAGCAGCTGCCCGACCGCTTCGGCCTTTTGTGTATCGGATGTCATCTGCGGCGCCTGTGCTGTGTGGGCACCATCAATAACAGCGATGCGATCACCCCGCCATCGCCAAACGTTTTCACGCCCCGCATCGGCGATGGCGGCGTGTCTGCCGAACTGACGCCGCTGCCTGAGAGTGCCTCAGGAGGCCGGCTTCGACGCCAGCCGTGGACCGGTCTTGACGTCGACGATCTCCGGCTTGGCGCTGTCGACCGCGCCATCCCAGCCGCCGCCGAGTGCCTTGTTGAGGGCGATGTAGTTGGTCGCCAGCAGGACGCGGCTTTGCAGCAGCGAGTCCTCGGCCGAATAGAGCGAGCGCTGGGCGTCGAGCACGTCGAGGAGGCTTGTCTCGCCGGCCTTGTAGAGCGAGCCTTCGAGACTTGCCGCCTCGCCATAGGACTTCGCGGACGAGGCGAGCTTGGCGATCCGGATGCGCTCCTGCGACAACAGCACCAGCGCGTTCTCGACATCCTCGAGCGCCGTCAGCACCGAAGACCGGTAAGCGATGAAATACTGATCGCGTTGCGCCTTGGCGACCTCGACGGCCGCCTGCAATTGGCCGGCATTGAACAGCGGCACACTGAGCGTCGGCCCGAACGACCAGCCGATCGACGAATTCTTGCCGAGATCGCCAAGCTTCAGCGCCGCCGTGCTGATGTCTCCCGTCAGGCTGACCGAGGGATAGCGGGCGGCTTCGGCCTGGCCGATCTTGGCGGTATATTGCGCATATTGGCGCTCCGCCATGCGCAAATCGGGCCGCGATAGCAGGAGGTCGGCGGGAATTCCGGCGGGCATCGGCAGGCGCGGTGCAGGAATGGGCGCGACCCGCTTCAGCCGCTCGTTGAGCGAGGCAGGCGGCCGGCCGGCCAACACCGCGAGACGATGCACGGCCTGCGTATAACTTGCCTCCAGCGTCGGAACGGCGGCTTCGGTGCTCGCTGCCTGCCCCATTGCCTTGGCGACATCGGCGGCGGTCGCCGTGCCCGCCTGCGCCATGGTGCGGGTAAGTTCGGCGGTCTGTCTTTGCGACGCGGCCGAACGACGGGCGAGCGCGATGCGGGCCTGGTAGCCGCGCGCCTGGGTATAATAGGAAGCGACATCGCCGACCAGGGTGAGAAGCGTCGAGCGCAGTTCCTCCTGCGAGGCGTTCAGCCCGTAGCGCGCGGCCTCTACGCCCCTCCGGTTGGCGCCGAACAGGTCGAGCTCCCAGCTTGCATCGAAGCCGGCCTGGTACTCGCTGTAGGTGGCGTCAGAGCCTGATGTGGTCTCGGCCGACTTGTTGCGGGAGGCCGAGCCGGAGCCGTCGGCCGAAGGCAGCAATGTGCCGGCACTCTGGCGATAGCTGGCGCGCGCCTCGCGGATTTTTGCCTTGGCGGTGGCGACATCGAGATTGCCGGCAACCGCTTCCTCGACAAGCGTGTTCAGCTCGGGATCGCGTAGCCGCTGCCACCATTTTGACAGTCGTGCCGGCTGGGCAGGCTTTGTCGGCTTCTGGCCGCTCCAATTCGCCGGCATTGCCATTATCGGTGTCTGATAATCCGGACCGACGACGCATCCCGCGAGCAGGACAGCGGTGAGCATAGGCGCAAGAAGCCGCCTCGCGGCCACCGAGCCACGTTCCAAACCTGTCATGTGAAGTTTTCCTTATTGCTGGGTGGCCGTCACCAGCGTCTCGCCCGTATCTGGTTTGGCCGCCCTGCCCTTGAAGATGCGCCGCACCGTGACGAACAATAGCGGCACCAGGAAGACGCCGATCACCGTCGCCGCGATCATGCCGCCCATCACGCCGATGCCGACCGAGTTCTGCGCGCCCGAGCCCGCACCGCTGGCGATCGCCAGCGGCAGCACACCCAGGATGAAGGCCAGCGACGTCATCAGGATCGGCCGCAGCCGTTGTCGCGCCGCCTCCAGCGTCGCCTCGACCAGCCCCATCCCGGCGGCTTGCCGCTCGATGGCGAACTCGACGATGAGGATGGCGTTCTTGGCGGCGAGACCGATCGTGGTCAAAAGGCCGACCTTGAAATAAACGTCGTTGGACTGGCCGAACAGGCTGGCCGCCAGCAGCGCGCCGAAGATGCCGATCGGCACCGACAGCATGACCGCGAACGGGATCGACCAGCTCTCGTAGAGTGCGGCCAGGCACAGGAACACGACCAGCGCCGAAATCGCGTAGAGCGACAGCGCCTGGTTGCCGGAAAGCTTCTCCTGGTGCGACAGCCCGGTCCACTCGTGCGAATAGCCGGCAGGCAGTTGCGCGACGAGCTTGTCGATCTCGTCCATGGCGGCACCCGAGCTGACCCCCGTGGCCGCCGCGCCCTGGATCTCGACCGCCGCCGAACCATTGTAGCGCTCCAGCCTGGGCGAGCCGAATGTCCAGTGGCTGGAGGCAAAGGCAGAGAACGGCACCATGGCGCCGCTGGCGTTGCGGACCTGCCATTTGTCCAAATCTTCCGGCTGCATGCGGAAGTTCGGGTCCGACTGCAGATAGACCGGTTTCACCCGCCCGCGATCGATGAAGTCGTTGACGTAATCGCTGCCCCAGGCGGTCGAAAGCGTGTTGTTGATGTCGGCCAGGCTGACGCCCAGCGCGCTGGCCTTCTCCTGGTCGATGTCGACCGAGAATTGCGGCTGGTCTTCCTGGCCGTTGGGCCTTGTGTTGGCGAGCACCTTGCTCTGCCCGGCCAGGGCCAGAAGCTGGTTGCGCGTCTGGATCAGCGCGTCATGGCCGGCGCCGTTGACGTCCTGCAGGTAGAAGTCGAAGCCGTTGGTGTTGCCGAAGCCCTGGATGGCGGGAGGCGCGAGCGCGAAGACTTGCGCGTCCCTGATCTTCGAAAACGCGCCCATCGCCCGGCCGGCGATGGCCTGCGCGGCGGAAGCCGGCGATTTGCGCAGGTCGAAATCCTTCAGCCGCACGAAAGCGATGCCGACATTCTGCCCTGCGCCGCCGAAGCCGAAGCCGGAGGCGGTGAACACCCCGTCGACGACGTCCTTCTCCTGGTTGAGATAATGGTCGGTCACTTCTGCCAGCACGCGCTCCGTGCGATCCTGCGTCGCGCCGACCGGCAGCTGCACGCTGGTGATCAGGATGCCCTGGTCCTCTTCCGGCAGGAACGAGCTCGGCAGCCGGGCAAACATCCAGCCCACGGCAACGACGATGGCCAGGAACACGACGAGGAAGCGCCAGGATCGGTTGATGATGCCGTGCGAGCCGTCGCGGTAGGCAAGCGTGCCGCGGTCGAAGACACGGTTGAACCAGCCGAACGGGCCGGTCTGCGTCGCATGGTCCTTGGGCGGCCGCAGGATGGTGGCGCAAAGTGCGGGCGTCAGCACAAGGGCGACCAGCACGGACAGCACCATCGCCGAGACGATGGTCACCGAGAATTGCCGGTAGATGATGCCGGTTGAGCCGCCGAAGAAAGCCATCGGCACGAACACGGCCGAAAGCACCGTGGCGATGCCGATCAGCGCGCCGGTGATTTCGTGCATCGACTTGCGCGTCGCCTCCTTCGGCGACAGGCCTTCCTCCTGCATCACGCGTTCGACATTCTCGACGACGACGATGGCGTCGTCGACCAAGAGGCCGATGGCCAGCACCATGGCGAACATGGTCAGTGTGTTGACGGAATAGCCGAACAGCGACAGCACGCCGAACGTGCCGAGCAGCACCACCGGCACGGCGATCGTCGGGATGATGGTGGCGCGCAAATTCTGCAGGAAGATGAACATCACCAGGAACACCAGCACGATCGCTTCGGCCAGCGTCTTGACCACCTCCTCGATCGACAGCCGCACGAAAGGCGAGGTGTCGTAGGGATAGACGACCTCGACCCCTTGCGGGAAGGTCGAGCTCAGCCGGGCGATCGTCGAACGCACCGCTTCGGCGGTGTTGATGGCGTTGGCGCCGGTCGCCAAATTGACGGCGACGCCGGCCGCCGGCTTGCCGTTGTAATTGGCCTGCGTCGTATAGCTTTCGGCGCCGAGCTCGACGGTGGCGACATCGTTGAGGCGGACCAGAGAGCCATCGGTCTGGCTCTTCAGGATGATGTTGCGGAACTGTTCGGCGGTCTGCAGCCGGCTCTTGGCCGTCACCGTGGCATTGAGCTGCTGACCCTTGCGCGCCGGCAGGCCGCCGAGCTGGCCGGCCGAAACCTGCGTGTTCTGTGCCTCGATGGCGGTCGCCACATCGCTCGGCATCAGGGCATATTTGGCGAGCTGGTCCGGATCGAGCCAGATGCGCATGGCATAGCCGGAGCCGAACAGCTGCGTCGAGCCGACACCCTCGACGCGCTTCAGCGTGTCGTTGACGGTGGCGTCGACATAGTCGGCGAGATCGGTCGAGTTCATCTTGGCGTCGGTCGAGACGAAGCCGATGACCATCAGGAAGCCGGTCGAGGATTTGGAGACGGTGATGCCGTTGCTCTGCACCACCTGCGGCAGCTGCGACTGCACCAGCTGCAGCTTGTTTTGCGTCTGCACCTGGGCGGTGTCGGGATCGGCCGCTGTGGTGAAGGTCAGCGTGATCGAGGCCGAACCGGTCGAGGTCGACGTCGCCGTCATGTAGTCGAGATTGTCGATACCGGTCATGCCTTGCTCGATGACCTTGGTGACCGAGTTCTCGACCGTCTGCGCGTCGGCGCCCGGATAGGTGGCGCTGATGTTGACTGTCGTCGGCGCAATCTGCGGATATTGCGAGATCGGCAGCGAGGTGAGCGCCAGGAGGCCGCCCAGCATGATCACGATGGCGATCACCCAGGCGAAGATCGGCCGGTTGATGAAGAATAGTGACATCGCTCAGTTCCCGGTGGCGGGGGCAGGCGCCGGTTTCGCCGCATTGGACGCGGCCGGTGCGGCGGAAGTGCTCTGCCCGCGGTCCTTGACCTCGCCGGTCGTCTCGTCGATCGTCACTTCGACACCCGTCGCATCGCCGCCGGGGCGCACCAGTTGCATGCCCTCGACGATGACGCGGTCGCCGTCGCCGACACCCGAATCCACCAGCCAGTTGTTGCCGACGCTGTTGCGCACGGCAAGCACGCGCGTCTCGACCTTGCCCTGCGCGTTGATGACCATCGCCGTGGCCTCGCCCTTGGTGTTGCGGCTGACGGCACGCTGCGGCACCAGGAAACTGTTCTGGGCAACGCCCTCCTCGACCAGTGCCCGCACATACATGCCGGGCAGAAGCAGGCGGTCCGGATTGGGGAACTCGGCCCTGAGCGCAAAGGTGCCGGTGGTCTGGTCGACATTGGCGCCGGCGAATTCCAGCTTGCCGGTCTGCGTGTAGATGGTGCCGTTCTCGAGCTTCAGCTTCACGCTGACATTGGGCCCGCTGAACTTCAGCCGCCCTTCCGAGATCGCCTGGCGCAGATTGAGCAGGTTGGTGCTCGACTGCGTGACGTCGACATTGATCGGATCGAGGGCACGGATGGTGGTCAGCACCGTGTCCTGGTTCGCGGTCACCAGCGCGCCCGGCGTCAGCGTGGACTTGTCGATGCGCCCGGCGATCGGTGCCGTGATGGAGGTCCGGTCGAGGCTGATGCGCGCCGTCTCGGCACTGGCCTTGGCCGATGCGACATCGGCTTGCGCCTGCGCCAGCGTGGCGGCGGCATCGTCATAATCCTGTTTGGAAACAACGTTCTGCTTCAACAGGCCGGCATAACGGTCGAACTTGGCCTGCGCCGTAGGCACCGCCGCTTCCGCCTTCTGCTGTGCGGCGACCGCGCTGTCGTAGGACGCCTTGTAGCTCGCCGGATCGATGAGGTAGAGCGGCTGTCCAGCCGCCACCTCGCTGCCCTCCTTGAACAGGCGCTGCTGGATGATGCCGTTCACCTGCGGGCGCACTTCGGCAACCAGCGAGGCCGCCGTGCGTCCCGACAGTTCGGCGGTGATCGCCACCGATTGCGGATGCAGGGTGACGACGCCGACTTCCGGTTTGCCGGGCGCGCCCATGCCTGCGGGGGCGCTGCTCTCCTGCGAGCAGGCCGCCAGCAGAAAGGCGGATGCGAACATCGCGGCCCAGGGCGCCAGACGGCGTGCCGGCTGCAAAGACGGGCTAGGCTGGATAGACATGGACTGAATGATCTTTCGCTGGAGTTGCGGGCGCGGGCAATCGACCGCTTGGTCGAGGCATGCCGGCCGATATCTTGATGGTGGGCCGCGCCGGTCTGCGGGCGGCGACGAGCAATGCTTCGAAGCGGCTCATGTCGCGCTCCTTCTCGGCGGCCAGAGCTGCTCGAAGGTCGAGTAGCCGGCCGCGATGCCCACCAGCATCATTATGCCGATCAGCGAGGACATGCCAAGCGCCTTGCCGGAATTCACGCGATCTTGCGGTCATCATGCCCATGGTTGTCGAGCGGCTGCGACAGCGGGAGCGACAACCGCCAGCCGGCGAAACTCAGGCGGATCGCGCCCTTCAGCGTGTCGGCCGGCGGGGCCAGCGGCATGCCTCGCCCGACAGGACCGAACGAGAGCCTCGGGCTGGCGGACGCGAGCAGCCGCAGCATGATCATGGCTTCCCACATTGTCGTGCTTCCATTGCAGGGTTCGAATTGGGCATGGTTCGAATTGGCGCGATTCGAACTGGGCGTGATTGAAACGAGGATGGCGGAGATACGCCCGCCATCCCCGGAGAACCGGCCGACCCGAGAACGGGTTGGGTACCGGGCCGGCCGGTGCAGTCGGTCAGAGTTGCTCGTCGTTCCCGGGCTGGGGCGGGAGCTGCCTGCCATCGTTGGGCAGGCCTCTGGGGCCGGCTGCATCGTTCGGCGGACCGCCCCAGGGACCGGGGGGTGATCCATGGGCACGTTCCGCCGAAGCGAGGAGTTCGAGTTGTTCGGGCGTCAGCTTGGCGCGCAGTTCAGAGATCGCCTCCTTCAGTCTGCCGGCCGAAACCGCGCGGGCGGTAACGTCGTCGGCCAGCTTTTCCTGGAAGGCGAAGGGATCGGGCTTGCCGCCCGGGCCTGCTGCGTCGGGGTCCTTCGCTTCAGCACCAACGGGCCGCCCGCGGTCAGGCCGAGGCTGCGAAAGCACCGCCTGCAGCGCGCTGGTGTAGTCGCGCCAGGCGTCGAGTTGTTCGGTGCGGATGCCGACGCGGGTCTCCAGCGCGGCGAGCCGGGCGGCCAGCATGAATTCCGGCGGCGGACCCATGCGGCGGGGGCCAAAGCCTTGCGGGCCGAAACCCTGCGAACCAGGTCGCATCGGTCCATGTGGGCCGGGTCCATTCCGGCCGTGGCCTGCCCCATCCTGCATGGCCATGACAGGGGGCGGCTCACCGGGTCCGGCGCCGGGGTCGGGCTGCGCCGCCAGCGCGGGGTGAATTGCGGCGAGGGAAAACAGGCCGAGCGCAAGAAGTCTGCTTGGCATAAACATGTTCCTTTCTCTCATGCTTCGGACGGTTCAGAGGATAGGAAGCGTCTTTGTCCGCTTCGCGTCGGCGTGTTGCCGAAGGTTTCCGCAAAAGGGCAATTTGTTTCCGAATGTTTCCCATGGCCCGCCGGAAACGTTCGGTTGCAATTTTCCATGCCGCTCGGGCGCGGCTCTCCTATAATCGCGGCAAGCCCCTGCAATCACGGGTCCCAATATTCATCGGCAACGGCACGGTCATGCAGTCACAACCCCATATCCTCGTCGTCGACGACGACCGCGAGATCAGGACGCTTCTCCAGCGTTACCTCGACAGCCAGGGCTTTCGCGTCACGGCGGCGGCGGACCGGCGCGAATGCGAGCAACGGCTTGGCTCCGGCCAATTCGACCTGATCGTGCTCGACGTGATGCTGCCGGACGGCTCGGGGCTCGATATCTGCCGCGGTTTGCGCGACCGCAAGCCGCACACCCCGATCATCCTGCTGACCGCGCTGAAGGAAGATGTCGACCGCATCATCGGCCTGGAACTCGGCGCCGACGACTATCTCGGCAAGCCGTTCAACCCGCGTGAGCTCATTGCCCGCATCCGCGCCGTGCTCAGGCGCTCGACGCCCGAGGAAGCGCCCGCGCCGCCGCGCGCGCGCATCTACCGCTTTGCCAGTTACAGGCTGGAACCGGAGACCCGCAAGGTGACGGATGCGCGAGGCGTGGCCGTCGACCTCACCGGCGCCGAGTTCGATCTTTTGCAGGTGTTTCTCGACCGTCCCGGCCGGCTTTTGTCGCGCGACCAGCTTCTCGACCTGACGCAGGGCCGCGAACGCGATCCGCTGGAACGCTCGGTCGATGTGCTGGTGAGCCGGCTGCGCCGCAAATTTTCCGACACCGGCGACGGGCCGCTGTTCAAGACCGTGCGCAATGGCGGCTACCAGCTCACGGCGCGTGTCGAGACCGTGGAGAGCCACGCGTGAATTCGCTGCGCCGCCGTCTCATCCTGCTGTTGGTCGCCTCGATCGTCGGCGTCGTCGGCCTGGCGACGGCCGCCGTCATCAGCGTGCGCGGCGGCGGACCGCCGCCGGAACTGACCGTGCCCTGGATTGCCCAACAGATGGAACTGGTGGTGCGGCTCTTGCCGGGGCCGATCCCCGACGTCCTGCGGGTTCAATTCGCCGACCATCCAGCGGGCGGCAAGGTGGCTCGTGCGGAAACGGCGATGCTCAACGACATCCTGCACCGCCGTGGCCTCGACTTTCCCGCGGTCGTCAACGAGAAGCCGGACGAACCCGGCCAGATCGCATCGATGCACCTGCCCGACAGCCGATGGGCGATCATTGAGGTGCCGCACCTCAAGCCGCCGCGGCGAGAATGGCTGGTTCTGGCCGGCTGGATCTCGCTGATCGTCGCCGGCGCCACGGCGGTATCGGTCTATTTCACCTCGGTGCTGATCCGACCGCTCGAAATGCTGGAGGCCGCCGTCTCCAAGATCGGATCGGACGGCGTGCTGGCGGCGGTGCCGGAAGTGGGTTCGGCCGAGGTCAAGGCCACCGCGCATGCGCTGAACCAGCTCTCGTCGCGGCTGCGGACCGCCATGGAAAGCCGCATGCGGCTGGTCGCGGCCGCCGGCCATGATCTGCGCACGCCGATGACGCGCATGCGGCTGCGCGCCGAATTCCTGGACGACGAACGCGACAAATGGCTTCACGACCTCGACGAACTCGATCGCATCGCCGACAGCGCCATCCGCCTGGTGCGCGAAGAGGTCAACCAGGACGCCGTCGAAGCGGTGGACCTGGCAAAGACGGTGCGCGATATCGAAGCCGAGATGGTGTCGCTCGGCCATGCCGTCTCGATCGGGCACCTGGAAAGGGTTTGCGTGCGCGCCGGCGCGCTCGGCCTGCGCCGCGCCTTGCGCAACCTGATCGTCAACGCCGCCACCCATGGCAAGGCGTGCCGCATCGACCTGGCCGCGACCGACAATCGCGCCGTGCTGACCATATCGGACCATGGGCCGGGCATCCCCCCGGAACTCCTGAACAAGGCGTTCGAGCCCTTTTTCCGCGTCGACCCCGGCCGCCTGCAATCGATCCCCGGAGCTGGTCTTGGCCTCGCCATCGCCAAGGAAATCATCGAGCGCTACGGAGGCACGGTAACACTGGAAAACCGCCGGGGCGGCGGGCTGGAGCAGACGGTGGTGTTCGACGCGGTGTGAGGGTTGGCGGTCAGCCGAGTAATGGGCGTTGCGCGTGGCAACGACGAAAAACAGAGACGATGCTGCACCGCGCAAAGCTAATGGTTCCAAATCATTTCTTCACGGAGCCAGGGTCGGATCCATATAGACAAAATATAGATTACGGAATTTCCTGTGGTCTAACAAAGAACTAGGCTCTCAAGCCACGAGCTCGCAAATCAACCGAGGCGGGAACATCGGCAAAATTTAAACCACAGCGTTTAAGTTCTGAGAAAAATCGCCAGAATTGACGAGAAACGCTCGGTTTTCTCAATTTTTTAGCGCTTGCTCACATAAGTATTTCAGCTGGGTAGATTTTTTGTGTTGCGCCGCACAATGCCGTAGCCGAACGATCTCCTGGGGGACTCGTTTGCGACTGGATATGCGCCGTGGAGGATCCCGCCAGGTTGACCAGCTTGAGCCACCCGTCCGTCGATTTCGAGCGTAGGTTCGACGATGCCTGCGCTCTGGCGGGTCTCGTCCGCCTTGGCCTGCCGCTCGAAACGGCCGGGTGGCGGCTTGGTCGCGGCCATCACGCTGGCGGATGCCGCTGATGGGAAGCGCACGCGACATCCAACTGGATGCGTTGAGAGCCATCGCCGTGACGATGGTGTTGTATTCCCATTTCTTCGCCGCTGGAGGATCTTCATTCTGGGGCCATATCGGCGTGCGGCTGTTCTTCGTGCTGAGCGGCTTCCTGATCACGCGCCTGCTCCTGGAAGCGCGTTCGGCCGCCGAATTCGAGACCGGCCCCGCGCTGCGATCCTTCTATATCAGGCGAGGCTTGCGGATATTTCCGCCCTATTTCGCCGTCCTGGGTTTCGTCTGGCTGGTCGACCTGGACCAATCCAGGGGATCGCTGGTCTGGCATGCGCTTTACCTGTCGAATTTCTGGTATGCGCTGCGCAATGACTGGAACCCTTGGGTGCTGTGCCATTTCTGGAGCCTGAGCATCGAGGAGCAGTTCTATCTTGCCTGGCCGCTGGTCGTCCTGCTGGCCCCGCGCCGCCGCTTCGAACAGATCTGCATCGGCGTCATCGCACTGTCGCTGGCCTATCGCTTTTACTGGCCGCTCACCGCCAACACGACGCTGGCGCGCGACCTGCTGCCGCCGGCATCCATGGATGCGCTGGCGACGGGCGCGCTGCTTGCCTGCTGGCGATCCAGGGGCGCGGCCCTGCCGCACTGGATGCGGCTCAGCTGGCCTGCCTTCGCGGCCGCATTCCTTGTCATCGAGTGGTTTGTGCCTGCGCCCGCCGATCCGATGCTCGAATGGACCCATTGGCTGGTGCGGCAAGTCCTGCCGCTGGTGCCGCTGATGGTCATCGTCGCAGCCTGTTCGCGCGGCCTTGGCGGCACTTTGGGAAAGCTTGCCGAACTGCCGCCGCTGCTTGGCCTCGGCCGCATCAGCTACGGCGTCTATCTCTATCATCCGATATTGCTGTCGCTCGCCGTCAAGGCGCAACCCTGGATTCCGCTCAACGTCTCGGAGCAAGGGCCAGGGCGATTCCTGGTTGCGAGCGCCGCCACGATTGTCGCGGCCTCGATTTCCTGGGTGGTTTTCGAGAGGCCGCTCAACAGCCTGAAGCGCCACTTCCCCTATGTCGCGCGCACCCGCTCCGCACAGGGCAGCCATGGCGGCTGGCTCGCGACGGCGGCTGGCGGATCGCCCGATGGCCGCACACCGGCGCTCGAACTCCAGCGCACGGATGCAAGACGATGACTGCCGCACCGCTCGTCTCCGTCCTGTTGCCGGTCTACAATGCCGGTCCCTATCTCGCCACCGCGCTGGGAAGCATCCTGCGGCAGGATCACAGTCGCCTGGAGATCATCGCGATCGATGACGGTTCGACCGACAATTCGCTCGAGATACTCGAGCGATGCCAAAAGGCCGACAGCCGCATTTCGATCATCTCGCGCGAAAACCGCGGCCTTGTCGCGACGCTCAACGAAGGGCTGGCGATCGCCCGGGGCGAACTGGTCGCGCGGATGGACGCCGATGACGTCGCCTATCCCTGGCGTTTGTCGCGCCAGGTGGCGCTGTTCGAGCGGCGGCCCGAACTGGGCTTCTGCGGCGCCGGCGTCGACATGTTGATCCGCGGCCGCATCGCCAGGGGCAGGCCCGATCCGGTGTTCCAGTTCGGCCGCATCCCTGTATTGGCGATGTTCTTCACGATCTTCATGCACCCGACGGTCGTCTACAACAGGAAGGTCATCGACGACAGCGTCCTGCACTATGACCAGGCCTACCGGCATGCCGAGGATTTCGATCTTTTCAGGCGGCTGGCCGGCCGTTACCCGGCAGCCATGATGCCTGAAAACCTGGTCGTCTACCGCGTCCATCAGGCAAGCGTGACGAGCCGGCACGTCAAGGAGATGCGCAGGACGCATTTGCGGATCGTGGCTGAGAACCTCGAGCGCGAGGGCCTGGCGCAGGCCACGCGGGACCTGCGCGACATTGGCGATGCGGTCAGCCACGGCACCGTCGCCCGTGCGGCCGACTTCATCGTCGCGCTGGAGGAGGAGATCCGCTCGCTGTCGGCGGCGACGCGGCCGAGCTTCGAGGCCGGCGCGCTGAACCTGTTCTATTTCCTCTACCAGCTCGTCGCCGACGAAAAGCAGCCCGCGCTGACGCATGAATTGCTGACGCGGACCGCGAAATGGAACGTCATCCGGCGCCGCGAACAATATGCCCTGCGGCCCGGCGCCTGGGCGCCCTGGCTCAGCCGCGCTTCGCTGTCGGCCGCCAGGCAGGCCGATGCCATGGCATACTTCTTCAAATCTGCGCCCGCCGCGGCGGTTCTGGCACCTTATCAGGCGGGCTGAGGCATGATCGTCAAAGCCAACCAACCCCTGCAGCGCGATCGTTCGACGGCGCTTGGCCCCGCCCCGGCCGGTCCCCGCCCGGAACGAGCGGCGCCGGAAGTCAGCTTCATCATCTGCACGCGCAACCGCGTCGCCGTGCTCGATGCCTGCATCAAGTCGGTGCAAGCCGCATGCCGCGCACATGCCGGCTTCGCCGCCGAACTCGTGGTCGTCGACAACGGTTCGAGCGACCGCACGGCCGAACGCCTGGCCAGCATCGCGGCTGCGTCGGAAATTCCGTTCACGCCCGTTTGCGAGCCGCGCCCCGGATTGGCGGCTGCGCGCAACGCCGGGCTGAGGCGCGCGCGCGGCCGTGTGCTGGTCTTCGTCGACGACGACTGCGCGGTCCATCGCGACTATCTGCGCGATCTGGAGCGACACTATGCGTCCGGGGAACAATGGCTCATCCGGGGCGGCCGTGTCGAGCTTGGCGATCCCCGGGATTTGCCGTTCACCATCAAGCGGTCGTGGGCGCGCGAACGCCTGACGCCAGATGTTCATCCCGGCGGTTTCGTGCTGGGCTGCAACATGACGATGCACCGCGATGTCGCGGCCCGCATCGGCTATTTCGACGAACGCTTCGGCGCCGGCGGACCATTGCGGTCGGCCGAGGATACCGATTATCTCGTGCGCGCGATGCTGCTCGGCATCGCGGTCGAGTATGTGCCTGACATGACGATTTTCCACCATCACGGCCGGCGGGATCGCAAAGCCATCGAAAAGCTGCATCGCGACTACAGCCTGGGCAATGGCGGGCTCTGCCTGAAGCATGTTCGCCACGCGCCCTGGCTGCTTCGCCATTTCTACTGGGCCGCAAGAGGGGCTTTCCGGGAATTGGCGGGAGGACCCGCCTTCGATCGTGAACTCAACCTGTCGCACTGGCCGATCGTCGCCATGAATTTGCTCGGCGCGGCCAGGTTCGCGGTTCTCCTGCTGGTCAGACGGCCGCGAGCCGAACCGGTGCGGCAAGATCAACAAGCCAATGCCCAGGCGAGGTGAAACGCTGTAATGCCAATGCTGCCGCCAAACCTGCCGATGCTGTTCCGGGCGTTCGGAAAGCGGCAACTGCGCCTGCTTCCGGCGGTGGTGGTTCTCGGCCTGGTCAGCGCCGTCCTCGAAGGGTTCGGCATCGGCCTGATCATCCCGTTGCTGGGCATCATCATGGGACACGGGGATGCCGCCGGAATGGCAGGCTTCTCCGCTGTCCTCCAGCACGTCGGATCGGGCTTGAGCGAGCGCGACCGGCTGGTCGTCATTTCAGCCGCCATCCTCGGCTCGATCATCCTGAAGAACGTCTTCGCCTTCGCCAACACGCTGCTGACGACCTTCATCTCCGGCAAGGCAAGCCATTCCATCCGCAGCGCCCTGTCGGAGCAGCTGTTGCGGGTCGGCTACCCCTTCTTCCTGCGGCAGAATCCCGGACGCCTGCTCAACATCATCTCCAACGAATCCTGGCGGGCTTCCGATGCGATCCAGATCATGCTGTCGGCCATCGTCAGCGCATCGGCCGCCATCATCCTCCTGGCTTTCCTGCTGCTGCTTTCGTGGCGCATGACGCTTTTGGTCACGCTCGGACTGGCGCTCGTCCAAATCGCGCACGCCATCCTCTCAGCCAATCTGAAGGAGCCAAGCCGCAGCGTCGCCTCGCGCAACGGCCACCTCGCCTCGCAGATGCTTCACCTTGTGCATGCCGGACGGCTGATCCGCATCTTCGGACAGGAGAACCGGGAAAAGGCGATATTCGACACGGCGTCGGATGCGGTTCGCCGCGCCTCCTTCGCGCTGCTGGTGCGCCAGGGAGCGCTGCCGCCGCTGACGGAGGTTCTCCACGCCATGCTGTTCCTGGCGGTGGTGATCGGCGCCTGGCTGGCGCAGGTGAGTTTCCCGCTGATCATCGCCTTCGTCATCCTGCTCTACAGGCTGCAGCCGCATATGCGGGCCCTGCAGGGGTCGTGGAGCCAGATGCAAGGCCTGAGCGGATCGCTTGAGGAGGTGACATGGCTGCTGGATCCCACAGGCAAGCCGCAACCGCCGCAAGGCGACGGGCCATTCCACGGCCTGCGCCAAGGCATCAAGTTCGACGATGTGACATTCACCTATTCCGGCACGGACCGGCGCGAGGTTGTGCTGCATGCGGCGGCATTCGAGATCCGCGGTGGCCGCTCGACGGCGCTGATCGGCCGCTCGGGCGCCGGCAAGACGACGATCGTCAATCTCCTGTGCCGCTTCGTCGAACCGGACACCGGCAGCATCCTCGTCGATGGATCGCCGCTCGACCGGATCGACGCCAGCCAGTGGCGCCGGCACATCGCCCTGGCCAGCCAGGAACTGGAACTGGTCGACGGCAGCATTTTTGAAAACATAATCTACGGCCAGGATGCCGCGACAGCCAGCGATGCCGAGGCCGCCGCGAGACTGGCCGAAGCGCATGAATTCATCGAAAGGCTGCCTCAGGGCTACGAGACCCTGGTTGGCTACAGGGGCGTCAATCTGTCGGCGGGACAGAGGCAGCGCATCGCCTTGGCGAGAGCCCTGGTGCGCGATCCCGATCTCCTCATCCTGGACGAGGCCACCAATGCCGTGGACGGGCTGTCGGAAGCGGCCATCGTCGAGACCCTGAAGTCGAGAGCCGGCCGCCGCACGACCATCGTCATCAGCCATCACCACAGCACCATCTCGTTCTGCGACGACGTGGTCATCCTGAGCGGCGGCCGCGTGAAAAAGCAGGCCCCTTTCGGCGCCCTGGCCTCGCTCAGCATGGACGAGCTTTACCAGCACGAACCGCTCGACTGAGAAGGCGCCGGGCCGGCCCGCGATCTTATCCTGGGCGTGTCTGCAGCCTCCGGCCGGCGGGTCGTCGCAAGGGTTCGAATCACAAGCCAGGGGAATTGCCGCTGGCACCTTCCGTGATCGCACCAATGCCGTGCGGGACCGAGGCGCGCTACCTTGCCTGTGCGGCGGACCTGTCGATCCGCCTGGCCGGTGCCCCATTGGACTTACTCTCCGGGTGAGGTGCCGGCCTCCCATGCACAAACAAAGATCTGGTAGCCTGAACCCCTTCAGGCGCGACACGCTTCAGGTGGCGGCGCCGACATTCCTGCGCATGCGCCGCCTGCCCGTCGTCCGTGCTTTCTTCGCCATCGCCCCGGCCATCTCGACCACGCCGTCCTCGCGCGGCCTGCCATTGGTGGCCTTGTGGAGCCGCTCATAGGGCAGCAGTTCCTTGATCCGGGCATTGAGCGAGGCGATTTCGGCCTTGAGGTCCTCGCACTCCTGCCTCTGCACGTCGAACTGTATCTGTTCGGACGCCTGTTGCAGCGTCAGCTGAGAAAGGTTGGCGTTCACCTTGGAAAGACTCATCTTGTCGCTTTCGCTCTCCTGGCTCAGCGCGGACAATCTTTCATCGGCGATCTTCTTTTCGGCCAGGGCATCGTTCAGTTCGCTCTTGAGCCTGGCGATTTCGCCTGCGGCTTCGCTGTTTTCGCTCGACACCTGCTCCAGCCGCGATTGCAGGTTCTGGATCTCCGAGCTCAACCCGCGCATTTCCGCCTGGCTGCGAGCCAGCTCGGCTTCCTTGTCGCCTTCCATCATGTGGGCCGCTTCGGTCGTTTCCGACAGTTTCGCCTGTGCCGCCTCGAGCGACTTCTGCAGCCGCATCTCCTCTTTCTCGCTCTTGCCGAGCGCCGCCAGCAGCTCCGCCAGCCGCGCTGCTTCGGTGGCATGGACCGCCGACAGCTCGTCGAGCCTGTGGCGCGCCTGCGATTCCCGCTTCAGCGCCTTGTCGAGTTCGATCGACAGGTTGACGTGCTTTTCGCGCAGCATCTTGCTTTCGCGCAAGCGCCTGTTGGCCTCGACCGTCCTGGCGGTCAGCCGCTTGGCGATGTCGCCGAACTCCGCCTCGCGTTTGGCGCTCGCATTGGCTGTCTCGACGAGTTCCAGCCTGACCGCGGCAAGTGCCGCACGAAGCGTCTCCCGGTCCTGGACCAGGCTTGTCTCGCGCTGCTGCAGCGCTTCGAAAGCGCCGTCACGCTCGCGCAACTTTCGCGTCGCGTCGTGCAGCTTCTCCGACAGAGCCCTCTGTTCGGCGGCCAGGGCGGCATTGGCGACCTCCAGCTCGTTGGCGCGCAGGATGTCGCTGTGCAGGATGTTGAGGAATTCGCGCGTCAGATGGTGTGAGGTGCCGATCTCCGACAGCTTGTCGTTGATCTCCTCCAGATAGTCCCTGGCGTCGTGGAAGAGCCCCTCGAAGGCGCTCAATGCAGCCAGCCGGGTCTGTGTATGGGCGGTCAGTCTTGGCGCGGTTTCGGAACTGTCCGCAGCGCCCGCATCCTCGGCATTCCCGGCATTGTCGTCATTTGCCGCATCGGCCTGGGGTGGCCCGTCATCGGATGCCGCCTGGGCATCCGGCACATCGTCGCTCTCTGGCGGCGCCAGGTCGTCGGCGTCGAGACTTGCATCCAGCGCGTCCGCCAAATCGATCTGCAGGTCCTGGATTGCTTTATCCACGTCTTCAGCACGCTTGATCAGGCCTCTGAAGTTCATCACCAAACTCCCCTTACGCATACCTCGCTTAGAACTTAACAAATTGCTAATATATCCTTACATCCGCTGCTTGCGCAGGGGAAGCCCCGTCGGCACAAAGGTAAATTTGGGACATTTTAGGGGTTTGGACGGCGCGAGCGATGCGGTGCGAGGGTGCGATGCCGGTTCTGCCGGCGGGACAGCGCCCCCCTCTGTCCTGCCGGACATCTCCCCCCACATGGGGGGAGATTGGACGTCATGCGGGCTTTCGCCAATCGCCAACGTTGCAAGAAGAACTGAAGCGCAGAAATTGCCAATCTCCCCACTTGTGGGGGAGATGTCCGGCAGGACAGAGGGGGGCGCGAAGGATCGCGGCTCCCCCTAAGTTGCCCTCACCCCGCCATGGCCAGCGGCACGGCGCTCTTGTTGGGGATCTGGATGTCGATTTCCAGCGTCGACATGGTCTCGCCGCGGTCCATCGAGACCTGCAGATAGTCCTGGTCGATCTGCACATGCTTGGCGATGACGGCCATGATCTCCTCGCGCAGGATGGAGACGAGGTCGGGCTGGCTGCGGTTGCGGCGCTCATAGGCGAGCAGCACTTGCAGCCGCTCGCGCGCCACCGGGGCGCTGGAGCGCCGCTTGAAGATGTCGAGCAGGTTCATGCCGCCCTCCTTCCCAAAAGACGATCGAGGAAGCCCTTGCGCTCGAAGGGCACGATGACGGGCAATTCCTCGCCCTCCAGCCGCCTGGCGGCGTCGATATAGGCCTTGGCAGCGGAATTGAGCGGCTCCGACAGCGTCACCGGCGAACCGAGGTTGGAGGCGCGCAGCACGTCCTGGCTTTCCGGAATGATGCCGAGCAGCGGCACCGACAGGATTTCCAGCACGTCGTCGATGGACAGCATCTCGCCGCGCGACGCACGCGCCGCATCGTAGCGGGTGACCAGCACATGCTTGGCGATCTGCTCGCCCTGCTCGGCCCGCAAGGTGCGGGCATCGAGCAGGCCGATGATGCGATCGGAATCGCGCACCGACGACACTTCCGGATTGGTGACGATGACCGCCTCGTCGGCAAAGCGCATGGCGAGCTGCGCGCCGCGCTCGATGCCGGCCGGGCTGTCGCAGAACACGTAGTCGAACACCGAGCGCAGCTTGTCGATGACTTCGCCGACGCCCTCTTCGGTCAGCGCATCCTTGTCGCGCGTCTGCGAGGCCGGCAGCAGGAACAGCGTCTCGACCCGCTTGTCGCGGATCAGCGCCTGCGAGAGTTTCGCCTGGCCCTGGATGACGTTGACGAGGTCGAACACCACGCGCCGCTCAGCGCCCATGATCAGGTCGAGGTTGCGCAGGCCGACGTCGAAGTCGACGAGCGCCACCTTCTTGCCGGTCTTGGCCACGGCCGCCCCGAGGGCCGCCGTCGAGGTCGTCTTGCCGACGCCCCCCTTGCCCGAGGTGACCACCACTACCTTGCCCATTGAAAAGCCTCCGTTGTTGTTGTTCTTGGTCGAGCGGCCCGGCCGCTCCAATATCGAAACGAATGTCAGCTCAGCGTCGAAACCCGCAACGCGTCGCCGTCGAGAAACGCCTGCACCGGCTTGCCGCGCGAAACGCCTTCCATCTCCTCGGCGGTGACGTACCAGCCGTCGACCGCCAGCAGCTCCGCCTCGTTCTTGCGGCAGAAGATGCGCGCGCCCCTGTTGCCCAGCGCACCCGCCGAAGCGCGCCCGCGCAGCGTGCCATAGACATGGATCGAGCCCGCCGCGATGATCTCCGAGCCGGAAGCGACCGAACCCAGCACGATGACATCGCCATGCGGATGCACGATCGCCTGGCCGGAGCGGATCGGCGCCTTGATCATCAGCGTGCCCGAAGCTTCGACCTGCGGCTCGCTATCGCCCGCCTTGCTTGCGTCAACCTTGCCGACCTTGTCCTTGTTGGGGCCGGCTTCAGGCGCCCTGCCCTCGGCCTTGCCCTCTCCGGAAACATCCTCCCGCGCCTCGCGGGGCAGCAACCCATCCGTCGTCGCCTCCTTGGCGCCGACCAGCACCGGCGGCAGGTTGGGCTCGAGTGCGGTGTGGCCGTCGAGCTCGATGGCGTAGACGCGGATGCCGCGATGGCCAAGCACGCCGACCAGCGATTCGATCGCCGCGACATCGGGCTTCAAGGTGTTGAGATCAAGCACCACCGGACGGCCGGCGAAATAGCCGGGCGAGTTGCCGATCCAGTGATCCAGCCCCTCCAGCCACACGTCCAAAGGCGCCTCCGGCGTCAATGTGAAAGCGACGAAAGAGCGGGCGCGAAAGCGAATGGATTTGGCCTCGAGGGGGGCGGCAAAGGTCACGGCTGGCGAATCCTTACTGAGAGGTAAACGCTAGCGAGGGAATGGTTAACGAATGGTTAATGCGAGGGGGTGGAGTAGGCTGCGCGAGCAGCGCCCTATTCGCGACTTTCGCGTGCTCTGTAATGATCTAACTACTTCGCTGCGGCGGTATATTTTTATAAAACAGGGGAATTCGGAATTTGTGCTTGAACAGCGACTGAAATTTACTGCAAGAACAGATCAATGGCCCTATCTCAAACGCAAATTCAGCCTCCAGCGGATTGGGAGGCATTCGAACGCGCTTCGGTTATCCTCTGGTCTGACATCCTAAAGGATGAGGGAATCCATAGGTTCGGACGAGGCGGCCAAGAGCAATATGGACTCGATCTAACAGGCTACCGAAACGGCGACGCGAGGCGGCTGGTCGGAATCCAGTGTAAGTGCGTCGACCGAAATCGACGGCTAGACGAGAAAACGGTGCGCGCAGAAGTCCGCAAAGTTTTGGCCAGCGGGTTCGACATCGCCGAGTATTTTGTCACCCATACCGGACCAAATGATGGCCGCCTCGACCGTCTGGCCACTGCACTCACACAAGAACAGGCTAAACTCGGCCGGAACCTAATCATTCGCGTTTGGGGGTGGGGAACGCTCCAAGAACGCATCGCCACCTCTGATGTTGGCATGCGTGCTTTTGACCCAACTGTCGGCCTCTTTGCCGAAGGAACCCGCGATGCCGTGGAAGCAGGCAACCGTGAAACGCAGCAAGGATTTGAACGCCTAAGTATCCGCATCGACGCGGTATTGGCGCGACTACCAGCCGATCCCTCCGCCACGGACACCGCGCTGGAAGCCCCGCTCGATCGTGAGATCGATCGATATCGAAAAATGATCGACGAAGGCAATCCACGTAACGCGTTGAAGCTATTAGAAGGTCTTTGGAAGGATTTAGGAGAACAAACAACTGGTCGAATTCGGTTTCGAGTCAAAGCCAATATAGGGCATTGCCGTGTCCAACTCGGCGACGAGCAACAAGGTGCAGATGATCTTTTGAATGCGGCCGACTATTGGCCGGAGGATGAAAAATCGGTAGCGAACAAAATTCTCGCGCTATCGCTTAAGGGGCAGTTTCCGGAGGCATTTGAATTCGCAAGTTCGTCACTGGAAAAATTTCCTGACTCGGAATTGGTAGGAGCTTATCTGATCCAGGCTTGCAGGGATCGCCCATTGAAGGGCTCACCGCTTGATCTGTTGCCGGAAAAATTACGCTCTACGGAGCAGGTTGCCATCACCTACATCGACCATCTGAGGTACCGTGAACAAGTGCCGGAATGGTGGGAAGTGGCTCATGCATCTGCGATCAGTTTTCCTGAAAGCCGACAGTTAAGACTTAATTCGGCTGATGCCACCGTCGACAGGTTAACCAGAAAGGTCCGAGACTGGGTTCGACTGAGCGACGATGAACGCGCAGAGGCAATGGCCGCGTCCAAAGTGCTCGAAGAGCAGTATGAGAGCATTCGACAACATGACGTTCCAGCAAGACGGGACCACCTAGCGTACATTACCAACTATCTTGTGTCCCTGCACACAATGGGGGCCATGGAGAAGGCCAGCACGGTCATTCAAGAGGCGCTAAGGATTGCGCCTACCGATCAGAACTTGCTGGCCTTAGGCGCCCAAATCGGCTTCGAAGTAAATGATACCAATCTCCTTGATGTGTCATTCCCAAAGTTAGAGCGCTCTGGGAATTCGCTCCTGCTGGCAACCCAGATCGCGGCACGCAGATCCGACTGGGCCTTCCTTCGCAGCGTAACACTTACCGAAACCGAGACGCTGCCAGAGACCGAAAGGGATGTCGTTGCAGCACTAATCAAGTGCGCGCACGCAAAGAACGTCGATAGTGCAGCCGCGTGGACAATGGCCACGGACTTGGTTGCGGAAACGGAAAACAATCCGAGAGCCAGTATTATTGCAGCAGGATTGGCACGAGATCTCGACGCCGAGAACTTGGAAACCCAGGCATTCCAGAACGCCATCAGTGCGGCAAACGACAGCGCCGATTTCTCTTCCCGAGCTATGATTGCACACTACGCCATGGCGAAGGACCTGTACGGCATCGTTATCAGGATGCTCGACGGTCGCGTCGACTTAAGTCAAGACAACTCAGAACTTCGGATGCTGGCTAACGCACATGCCTATGCAATTCCATCGCGTGCAAGCGGAGGAAAGTTCTTCGAATCACTAGAACCTTCTCTCAGAAGGGCAAAACGATACCTGCCTCTAGAAGGAATATACCACTATCATAGCGGAGATTTGGATGAGGCGGAGACGTGCTTTCGCTCTTACTTGGAGCTAGCACCCAACGATTGCCGCGCGTTGATCCTACTAGCTCAAACAACGGGACGTAAATCAGGCAGCTACCAGTCGATAGCTGACCTTATAGAGTCGTTGTCAACCGGAATTCTTGAAGGCTCCCCGCTCGACAAGATGCGCGTTGCGCAACTGATACTTCGAATGGGGCGAACTAACGAGGCGATAAGATTCGGATACGAAGTGCTCAAAGAAGGGCGCAACGATCCCTCCACCAATCTTCACTATGTAGGTCTAATTCTTATCGCTGAGACAGCTGACGTATTGCGCTCTCCAGGTACGGCAGGCAATGGCGCTTGGGTGGAGATAACCGGTCCAGATCAGCAAGTTAACTCATTTCTGATTGAGGAAGGTCCAGATCGACCGGTAGAGCGCATTTACGGGCTCTCCCATCGCTATGCGCAACAAACACTAGGGAAAGCTGTGGGCGACGAGATAGTCGTGAGCCACCCTGCTGGAGACCAAGTATGGCAAGTCTCCCAGATCAAAAGCCGCTACCTTCATGCGTTTCACGATATCACCGCGAAATTCAACGAGCGCTTCCCAGATCATCCTGGATTTTGGACCATCACGACCCGTGATGGTGACGTGTCCCAATTTTTGGACGTGACGCGCAAGCACGGAGAACGTCGCGACCGGACCCTCGAAGCCTACAAAAAGGGTTTACTTCCCATACAGTTGATGGCTGAAACGGGTGGCGGGAACGTCATCGCATTCATGGAGGCGGTAAGAGCAACCGGCGGTGAGATTAAAAGTTGCAGAGGCACGTCACCGGAGCGGGAGAGCGCTCTTTGCTGGATTGCTAGAAGTGAGTCCCGCGGCGTAGTGCTCGACACTCTCACGTTTTGGACGGTCGTTGACATTAACGCGATAGACGTTCTCAAATCTGTTTTTGGGGAATTGGTGCTAGCAAGAAGCTCAGTCGATGATATCGGAGAGCTGAAAGAAGATTATTTACCAGATGCTGACAGAAAAACTGGGTCAGCGACTTTTTACAATGGGGAATTCTATCTAGTTGAAAATACGCCTGAGATTATTGAAAAGCGACGGACCCTATTAGAAGAACGCGAAAGTGTTATCCGGAATGAAATACGGGTTTCAGCGGTACGCCTCCCTTCAAATTTACCAGCGGCAATTGAAGAACGCCTAGCGCAACTAGGAATCGATCTTGTTGGAAGCGCGGCGGTTGCAGCTGAAAACGGCATGATCCTTTTGTCGGACGACTTAGCCTACCGTACGTTGGCATACGAGTATTTCAAGACTCCAACAACATGGTTGCAGCCAGTCTTCATGTATGCCCAGCGGCGAGGGTTGATTAATATGGAGAGATATTCGGAACTCTCTGCCAAGTTGGCAGAACGACGGCACGGGTTTGTATCGGTTGAGCCGCTTTCACTAGAAGCCTTGCTTCCTACGGGAGATACTATTTCGGGTACGCTATACGAAAAACTTGCTGATTATCTCGGAACAAAAGATGCTGATTTTGAATCTCACATAGGTGTTTCGGCAAAATTCCTTCAGTCGATTTGGAGTCGCTCCAAAATTGGCCTGCCGGAGACATCTGCTACGGGCTTGCTGCTAGAAAATATTACCAGATTTCGCGATCGGGATTCGAACGGAATACTCGCCCGACTTATGATCGAAGTTAGTAGATCTCGGTTTAACGAATATGTGGCCCGCTGGAAGCGAGGTCACTTTTTGCATTCCACAGAACCCCTGCCTGGCGCCAAGTCGGCTTCTTGAGGTCATTGCCGCAACATAGGCTCAGGCATATACATCCGCAAGCTTGATGCAGCAGGCTGGGCCCTCCCCCTCAATGCCGCTTGAAATACCGCACCTCCCGCTCATGCTTCTCAGCCGCCGCACGCGTATCGAACGTCCCTAGATTCCGCCGCTTACTGGTCTTTTCGTCCTTCTTGCCTCCATCGAAGACATAAGACGGCCGAGCCCAGATCCCTCCTCACCCTTTCAAAACGGATGCACGACCCAACGACACAGGTTATGTTGTCCCGTCCGGCCGAGGTCATCGAAGGGGGGCATGACATGCAGGCAATGCCGATAGCGCATCAAGCCGCGCAACCCGTGGCCGGCTCTTCCCTGGCCGGCTATCCGGCAGCCGTCCTGTGCTGGCTGCTTTCGGCCGGTGTCTACATCGCGGCCAAATGGGTGGCGCCTGAAATGCCGCCCTGGGGGCTCTGCTTCTGGCGGCTGACGCTGGCTTGCGCCATCCTGCTGCCGATCGTGCACCGTCATCACGGCGCGATGATCGAGCTTTTGCGAACACGCGCCGTGGAGGTCGTCGCCGTGGGGGCGATCGGCCTCACGCTCTGCCAGGGTATGATCTACCATGGCCTCAACCACACCGACGCCACCACGGCCGGCATCATCATGGCGCTGTCGCCTGTCATGACGATGGTGCTTGCCCGTTTCGTGCTTGGCGAGCCGCTCGGGCTGTGGAAGTCGCTGGGCGCGCTGGTTGCGCTTGCCGGGATGATTTTCATCGTTGCCCACGGCAACCTGACGGCGCTGCTGCAACTCAAGGTCAACGCCGGCGAACTGTGGATCGTCGGCAGCGCGTTCTGCTGGGGCCTCTACACCGTGCTTTTGCGCCGTGCCAAATTCGGCATCGAACTCCTGCCGATGGTCGTGCTGCTGCTCGGCGCCGGTGCGCTGGTCGCCCTGCCTTTCCATCTGTGGGAATTGTTCAACGACGAGCGCTCCGCCATGAACCTCCACAGCCTTCTCGCGCTCGCCTATCTGGCAGGCCCCGGCGGCGCCCTGATGTACTACCTCTACAACAAAAGCGTGCAAACGCTGGGTGCGAGCCGGGCAAGCATGCTGCTCTACCTGCAGACGGTGTTCGTGGCCGTGCTCGCCTATCTGCTGCTCGGCGAGGGCTTGCACGATTACGATCTGGTCGGTGCGGCCTTCATCGTCGCCGGCATCGTCCTTGCCACCGTGGTCAGGCCAGCTCAACCACGCGTGGCGTAGACATCTTGCGGGTGACGGCTATATTCAGCGCCGGCCGCATTGGCGTTTGGTGAGTCACCATCGCGACAGCCAGAGGCCCCCTCTCAATGCCGCTTGAAATACTGCACCTCCTTCTCGTGCTTCTCCGCCGCCTCGCGCGTATCGAACGTTCCGAGGTTGCGCCGCTTGCCGGTCTTGTCGTCCTTCTTGCGCGAATACAGCCGGTATTTGCCGTCCTTGAGTTTTCGGATCATCTCGCTCTCCCTGGCTAGGATTGGCCCTGATCGAGGTTTCCGCTTGCCGGGCGGCCCGGCCTGCCGACCAGCGCCTGCGCCTTGTCGCCATGCTCATCCCCCGGTTGTGTCAGGGATCAACGCCGTTCCGATCCAAATGATCCACCCGTTCGAAGGCGGCACTCTACGGCGCCCCCCTCTGGCCTGCCGGCCATCTCCCCCACAAGTGGGGAGATTGGCAGCTTTGGCGTCGGCGCTTTCTGGCAACGTCGAAATTCGGCGAGCGCCAGCCAAAACGCAAAAACCCGCCTGGGTGGCGGGTCACTGGCGCAAATCAGCACCATAGGCAAAAATGTAGCATAGCTGCCCTCACCCCGTCAAGAAAAAATTCCTATCCCATCGACACAAGCTCCCTGTCCGGACACATGCATCCCGGCCACGAAGTTAGCGGCGCAATTGCGGTGGCAGCCGACATTCCAACGCAGTAAATTCAGATCCAACTTGACGGAACATTAGCCAAAGCTAATTGTTAGTGGATGCGGCAGGTGGTGCCCTCCATCGCCTGCCGAAGATCGGCCCTCCGATCGGCCCGCGTCCTCCGCCAGAGGCGCGGGCTTTTCGTGCCGATCAGCCGTAGCAGCCTGGCCGGCATTTTTCGTCCTCCGATTATTTCGCCAGTCCCTCATCGGGGTTTCGCCGCCCTTTGGCCTTCAGGCTGCGCGCGGCTTGCTCGACCGCGGCGCGGTCGTTGCCCAGGCGGTCGAGCAGTTCCTGTGCCTCGTCGCCGGAGATGCCGGTGCGCACCGCCAGCGCCTCGACCTCCAGCACGTCGGAGCTGGCGATCTCGCCGGTTTGCGCATCGTCCGCCGTCAGCAGCGGCAGGGCTCCCTCGCGGTCGATCTCGGCCTCGGCCTGGTGCCAGTGCCGCTCGGGGTCGCCCTGCATGCGGCCTTCCCGTTCCCAGATCTGGTAGGCGCGCTCACGAATTCTGTCGTCCCGGTCGTCGCTCATGGTCAGTCCTCCTTCGGGTCAGGGTTGAACGCCGCGCCAATGCGGACGCTCCGGAAAATCCGCGCGATCGGATCGCCATGCCGGCGGCGCGCGGGGCTACTGGCATTGCCGTCTCGGGCCGCCGGAATAGGGCTGGTAGGAGTTGTCTTCCGGGCGGTAGGAGCGGTAACGGCTGAAGCAGGAATCGACATGGTCGGCCGAAAGCGCTTCGCCGTCATCGTCGGCAAGGTAGACGCCAAGGCCAGCGCCGTTTTCCCCGCCATCGGCGGCCGGCTGGCCGGCCTGACCGGCGGCTTCGAGATAGGGCGAGATGCAGGGGCGCAGCTGCCCGCTGTAGGAGAGATAACTGTTGTCGTCCGGATGGTAGGAGCGATAGCGGCTGGCGCACCAGGCGAGATGCGGACGCGGCAGGTCGGTTGCCTTGGGCGCGATGGCGCCGGTGACCGTCGGGTCGGGCGGTGTTTCCTGCGGTTTGGCGGGGATGTCGGGCGGCGCCGGCTGGGCGGCCGGCAGGCGTTCGAGGCCCTGCCCGGCTTTGTTCACCGGCCGCGCCTTCTTGGTCCACAGCTCCGCCACGCTGACGGTGGCCGTTGCCTGGCGTGGCGGCTTTGCGGCAAGCAGCCAGGCGGCGAAGCCCAGTCCGCTGCCGAAGACCGCAAGGGTCAGCACGAAGCCGCAGACCAGTCCCAAAACCGCTTTCACGACACGCTCCTTCAGTCCCTGCTCATAGAATGCGGGGCCTCAAGGCTGGTTCCAGAAAAACGCTGGCGCGCGCGCCGGCGTTGCCGCCGGGCGCAGCCGCCAAGGGAGGCTCAAACCCCGCCCAGACACAGTTCAGAAACAATATTCAACAGTTCGGAAAAACTGCCGAAAAGATCGGATGGCATAAGCATCCCACAACAACTGGAAAAATGGCCGTGCCGGGCAATGCCCGGCCTGGACGGGAAAGTATGGAAATGGATCACGGTGTCGATATCGCCGAACTGGACGCGGAACGATCGGGGCTGGAAAGCGGCCCGGCAGGTGTCGCTGCGCTGGTAAAAACGGCTCCCGCGACAGCCAGGCGCGGGCAAATCCTGACGGGCGCCGACTTTGCCCGCCATGGCCTGCCCGGCGAGCGGCTCGACACCGTCTTCGAACAGCTCGCCGAAATGTTCGCAGCGCTGCCGGCGGTGATCTCCGATGGGCGTGTCTGGACCTATCGTGAGCTGGACAGGCGGGCCAACCAGTTCGCCCGCTTGCTGGTCAAGCGCGGCGTGCGGCCGGGCGACCGCATCGGGCTCATCCTCGACCGCTCGGCGGAGACCTATGTCGCGCTGCTCGCCGTGATGAAGGCGGGCGCTGCCTTCGTGCCGCTGGCGACCGCATTCCCCGAGGAGCGGATGGCGCTCATCATCGAAGATGCCGGCGTCAGCCTGATCGTCACCATCGCCGCCTATGCGTCGCGGGCCGGTCAACTGCCGGTCCCGCATCTGCTGATCGACAGCACTGCTGCCGAAATCACCAAACAGTCCGACGCGCCGCTGCAGCCGCATGCGAAGGCCGCTTCAGCGGACGACACCTGCTACATCCTCTACACGTCGGGCACCACCGGCAAGCCCAAGGGCGTCGTCATCAAGCACCAGAGTTTCGTCAATTTCATCCGCGTCGCCGCCGCCTCCTACGGCTACCGGCCGGGCGACCGCGTCTACCAGGGCATGACGATCGCCTTCGACTTTTCCTCCGAAGAAATCTGGGTGCCGTTCGTCGCCGGCGCGACGGTGGTGCCAGCTCCTGGCCAGATGCCGCTGGTGGGCGAGGAACTCGCCGATTTCCTGCGGCTCCATGACATCACCTGCATCGCCTGCAGCCCGACGCTGCTGTCGTCGATGACATCGGATGTGCCCAGCCTGCGCACGTTGCTGGTGGGCGGCGAGGCCTGTCCGCACAATCTGGTGGTGCGCTGGTCGAAGCCGGGGCGGCAGATCCTGAACACCTACGGCCCGACCGAGGCGACCGTCACCGCCACCATGGGCGCGCTGACGCCGGACAGTCCCGTCACCATCGGCGCGCCGCTGCCGACCTACTCGATCGTCATTCTCGACGCTTCGCTGCCGCAGCTTGCCGAGCCGGGCGAACTGGGCGAGATCGGCATTGCCGGCATCGGGCTCGCGGTCGGCTATCTCAACAGGCCCGACCTGACCGAACAGAAATTCATCGCCGATTTCGTCGGCCTGCCGAACAACCCGTCGAAGCGCATCTACCGCACCGGCGACCTTGGCCGCATCAACGACCAAGGCGAGATCGAGTATAACGGCCGCATCGACACCCAGGTGAAGATCCGCGGCTACCGCATCGAGCTCGGCGAGATCGAGGCGGTGCTGCTCGACCAGCCCGAGATCGCGCAAGCCGCCGTCACCACCTGGGAGATCGAGCCCGGCCGCGTCGAACTCGTCGCCTATTTCGCAGCCAAGGCCGGCCAGACGGCGATCTCGCGCGCGGACCTCGCCAGGACGATGAAGCGGCGGCTGCCGGACTACATGGTGCCCTCCTATCTCGAGGAACTGCCGGCGATCCCGATGACCGTTTCCAACAAGGTGGATTTGCGCCAGCTGCCGAAGCCGACAAGCGTGCGGCTTTCGGGCGATCGCGCCATGGTCGCGCCCAGCAATGACGACGAGCGTTTCCTGGCCGACGCGCTGGCCGCGGTGCTGAAATTCGACGAAGTGTCCGTCGAGGACAATTTCTTCGACGATCTCGGCGCCAACTCGCTGCTGATGGCGCATTTCTGCGCCCGTGTGCGCACCAGGAAGGAATGGGCGACGGCGTCGATGCGCGACATCTACCTCCACCCGACCGTGGCGCGGCTGGCGCTGCATCTGGGCGTAGCGGACGAGATGACGACGGCCACCAACGAGCCCGTCCTCACGCGGCGGGCCTCCAATCTTGCCTATTGGACCTGCGGCGCCGCACAGCTGATGTTCTACGGGCTCTACAGCTATGGCGCCCTGTGGGCGATCAATGGTGGTCTCAACTGGATGTACGACGCGCTCGACGATCCGCTGCAGCTCTACATCAGGTGCGTGGCGCTTTCGGCCGCCGTGTTCTTCGGCATGTCGGGTTTTGCCGTCCTCGCCAAATGGGTGCTGGTCGGCCGCTGGAAGGCGGAGGCGTTTCCCATCTGGGGCGTGCGTTACTTCCGCTTCTGGGTGGTCAAGACGTTGATCCGCACCGCGCCCGTCGTGCTGTTCCGCGGCAGCCCGCTCTACAGCATCTACCTGCAGCTTCTCGGCACCAGGCTCGGCAAGAACGCCGTCATCGAATCGAAATCCGTGCCCGTCTGCACGGATCTCATCTCGATCGGCGCCAACACCATCCTGCGCAAGGAATCGATGATCCTCGGCTTCCGGGCACAGTCCGGCTATATCCACACCGGGCCGCTGACCATCGGCCGCGATGCCTTTGTCGGCGTCGGCTCGACGCTCGACATCGACACCAGGATCGGCGACGGCGCCCAGCTCGGCCATTCGTCCTCGCTGCACCGCGGCCAAAGCATCCCCGACGGCGAACGCTGGCATGGCTCGCCGGCCGTGCCAACCACGGCCGACTATTGCAAGGTGCGCAATGTCGATCCGTCCAACATCCGGCGCTTCCTGTTCGAAGCGGTTCAGCTGATCGGCCTGTTTGCCATCGTCACCCCCTTGCCGCTCCTGTTCCACAGCTATTGGGAAAATGTCGGCGACGACTACCAGGAAACCATCGGCGTCGTCGCGATCGGCACCACGGTGACGCTGTTCGGCTACATGGCCGCATCCTTCCTGGCGGCGACGCTGGTGCCGCGCCTGGTCAGCCTGCTGTTGAAGCCAGGCCGCACCTACACACTGTACGGCTTCCGCTACTGGCTGCAGACCGTCGCTGAATTCTCCAGCAACTCGCGCGTGCTCGGGCTGCTGGCCGGCGACAGCTCTGCCATCGTGCACTACATGCGAGCGATCGGCTGGAACCTCAACAAGGTGGTGCAGACCGGCTCCAATTTCGGCTCCAACCAGCAGCACGAAAACCCGCTTCTGTGCGAGATCGGCACCGAGACCATGGTGTCGGACGGGCTGTTCATGATCAACATGCACAAATCCGCCGCCGCCTTCAGGCTCGAGCCGACGAGAATCGGCGAGCGCAATTATCTCGGCAACAACATCTACTATCCGCCGGACGGCCGCACCGGCGACAACGTCCTGCTCGGCACCAAGGTGATGATCCCCATCGACGGGCCGCTGCGCGAGAATGTCGGGCTTCTGGGTTCGCCTGCCTTTGAAATCCCGCGCATGGTGAACCGCGACAAGGAACTCATCGCCGGCATCGACGAGGACGACCGGCGCCGGCGCATCCCGTTGAAGAACCGCCACAATCTGGTGACGATCCTGCTGTTCGTGGCAACGCAATGGGTCATGCTGTTCGCCACGCTGGCGATCTGGGACCGGGCGCTGAACTACTACACCGAATGGGCTGAAGTCGCACTGTTCGTCGCCGTGCTGCTGACCTCGGCGATCACCATTCCGTTCTACATCTTCGTGGAACGGGCAAGTCTTGGTTTCGGCAGGCTGAAGCCGCAGATGACGACGATCTATGACGTCGCGTTCTGGCGTCATGAACGCCACTGGAAGCTGGCGGATTCGCCGATCGTGCGGCTGTTCGCCGGCACGCCGTTCCGGCCGATGATCCTGCGCATGCTGGGCGTCAGGATCGGCAGCCGTGTCTATGACGGCGGCAGCAATCTGACCGAACGCTCGCTGGTGGAGATCGGCGACGACGCCACCCTCAACGAGGGCTGCGTCATCCAGGCCCATTCGCTGGAGGAAGGCGCCTTCAAGTCCGACTTCATCCGCATCGGCAAGGGCTGCACGCTCGGACCCTCCGCCTTTGTCCACTACGGCGTCGTCATGGGCGAAGGCTCGGTGGTCGATGTCGACTCCTTCGTCATGAAGGGCGAAGAGCTGGAGCCCAACTCGATCTGGCGCGGCAACCCGGCCAAGCTGCATCGCTTCGTCGAGCCGATCACCGAGTCCTCGGCCAAGGCATCGGCTTGAACACCGAGGACATCCGTCTCGTTGCCGTGACCAGGGCCAACCGCGCCCTGGTCGCGGCCCTGGAACTGGCTCCGGAGCAGAGGGATTTCGTCGCCGGCAATTCGGAGTCCCTCGAAGAAGCCGAAACCGACGAAGACGCGCGGCCGCGCGCCATCATGGCCGGGACCCGTGTCGTCGGTTTCCTGATGTACGATGCGTCGGACAACGAGGCGCTGGTCTACCGCTTCATGATCGACCGCGCCCACCAGGGCAAAGGCTATGGCAAGGCCGCATTGCGCGCCTTGCTCGACGAGATCGGCAATCTCGACCATATCAGGGAGGTTTCGATCTGCTACGAGCCCGAGAACGAGGCCGCACGCCACCTCTATCGCGCAGCCGGCTTCGTGGAACAAGGCATCGACGAGGACGGAGAAATGATCGCCGTCCTGCCGATGGTCGATCGTTGACGCCGCCCGTTGCGAATTCATCGGCGGAAACGACCCTGCTGGAGGCGATGGCCGCGATCGCGCCGAGCGGTGTCCGGATCGGATGCCGCCTGATCCGCGAAGGCGATGAAGCCCATCTGCTGCCTGGGGAAGCGCATTCCATCCCCGCGCGCCAGCCTGGCATGCGGCGCGCCAGCGGCGCGGCCCGGTGGATCGCGCACGGACTGCTGGCGGAGCTTGGCGTCGGCGACGCCGCCATCCTGCGCACGCCGTCCGGCGCGCCTGTCTGGCCCGAGGGAATAATGGGTTCGCTCGCGCACGACGACGACATGGCGGTAGCGGCGGTTGCACCGGTTGGCGATATCGCCTCGCTCGGCATCGACGTCGAGCCCGCGCAGCCTCTCCCGGATGACATTTTGGCGCTCGTGACAACACCCGCGGACCGCACCGACGCAGCCGACCGGCATCTTGCCGGCCGCATCCTCTTTGCCGCCAAGGAAGCCGTCTACAAGGCCGTCTATCCGCTCGATCGCGAGGTGCTGGGCTATGAGGACATCACCGTCGACCTGAACGCAGGCCGCGCGACGACGAAGACAGGCCGCAAGGCCAGGCTCGCCTACTGCGTTGTCCCGCGCGTGGTGGTGCTGGCGTTTATCGAGAAAGACAGGGGTTAGCGCGCAGCCCTATTCGCCAACGATCTCGGTATACGCCCTCACCTCGCCATCGAGCCCGCGCAGCCGCCAGTTCTCGCCGTCCCGTCCCTCGACATGGCAAGGCCCGATCGGCACCTTGCCGCCGCCTTCCGGCAGGTCGAGCACATAGACGGGGTTGCAGATGCCCGACAGCCGCGCGCGCAGCGCTTCAGCCAGCGCCTGCCCCTGCGCAATCGTCGTGCGCCGGTGCGCCATGCCGCGCGCGAGGTCGCCATGGTGCAGGTAATAGGGTTTGACGCCGAGGCGATACATCAGCTCGCGGCAGAGCTCCTCCAGCGCCTCGACGCTGTCGTTGACGCCTTTGAGCAGAACGCTCTGGTTGAGCAGCACGAAGCCGGCTTGCCGCAGCGTGCGGCAGGCGGTTTCCGTGGCCTGAGTGATTTCCCGCGCGTGGTTGAAATGGGTGACGATGGTGACCATCAGCCGGCCCTGCAGGGCCGCAACCAGCCCCGGCGTGATGCGCGACGGCAGCGCCACCGGAACGCGCGTGTGGATGCGCAGCAGCCGCACATGCGCGATCGCTTCGATGCGCGCGCGGATTTCGGCCAGCGCCTTCTCGGGCAGCGACAGCGGATCGCCGCCGGTCAGGATCACCTCGCGGATTTCGGGGTGATCCGCGATATAGGCCAGCGCCGGCTCCAGCGCCTCGCGCGTATAACCCCTGCCGATCGAGGTCAGCGATTCCTTGCGGAAGCAGAACCGGCAATAGACCGCGCATTGGTAGGTCGGGAACAACAGCACCCGGTCGGCATGGCGATGCGTCAAGCGCGGCACCGGGCTGAAGTCATGGTCGGCGATCGGATCGTCGAGTTCGCCTTCCGCTTCCTCAAGTTCTTGCGGAGACGGGATGACCTGCGCCCGGATCGGATCAGCCGGGTCGTTCCAGTCGATCAGGTCGAGATAGGCTTTGGGCGCGCGCACCTTGTGGTTCGCCGCCGCGGCCTGGGCGGCTGCGCGCTCGGCTGACGACAGCGGGAGGCGGTCAAGGTCGCGGACGTGGCGCACCCCGGCGCGGACGTCCGCCTGCCAGGCGGTGTCAGGATCGGCGGAGCGTGCATCGTGGAGGTTCGTGTCTGAAGTCATCAGGGTTCTCGGGGCAGTTTCTGGCGGAGCTATCGGCCGGATGGCCAGGCGGGTCAACCTTCTGGGGTGGTCGCCGCCATCAAATCCACCGCCTGCAAATCCGTAGGTATTTAGCCAAAATGGCACTATTCTGCGCAGTCTGGGCTTCAGGGAAAACGAATGGACTTCAGCACAGGCCATGGTTACCTGCTCATCGGCGGCCTCATCCTCGTCGGTACTGGGCTGCTCATCCTGTCGCTGATCGTCAATCTGCGCGTCGCCCACAGTGTGCGCGACGACGTGCGTCATCGCGAAAAGCTGCTGGAATACTACCGTAACATCTTCTCGCAGTTGGGCGTGATCCTGATCGGCATCGGCGTGTCGCTGTTCATCTTCTTTTTCCAGCAGAATTACCAGGACCAGCGCAGACGCGAAACGGATCTCCAGCAGGTTCTGGCCAAGCTGGCGGCGCGCATCGCTCGCGGCGCTCCCCTCGTCGAGTCACTTGGCGAATTCGACGCGCTGCTGGATGACGGCGGGGCCTACGTTAGTCCCGAACTTGGTGGAACCAACGCCGCCATCGGCGCGCAGGGAGCGGAGCTTGGCAAGCAGATCCGCGAAATCCTGCTGGTTGAGCGCGACGTCGACATCCGGGACTTCGACATCCTCAACCTGTCGCGCGATTTCGAGTCGTCGTTCGTCGTCAACCAGCTCGATCCGACGCTATGGTTCGACATCGTGCGCGACGAGAGCGAGATCAAATATGCCATCACCCAACTCACCCTCGACTACAAGGACCTGCAGGATGCGATCGGCGGCGAGCCGATCGAGGTTGCGATCGCCAATCCTGAAACCGAGCGCAAGATCAAGCACGAGGTGCTCGACATCTTCTACGATGCCGACCTCTTGCGCCAGCGCAGCAGGCGATTTCTCGGCCGTGCGTGCTGGCTTCTCAGCCACGGACGCAGCTTTGTCAGTCTTGCACCGGTCGACGCGATCGAAGCCGACGCGAGGTCACATCAGGAATGGATCGACAGATCGAAGCCCTCGCTGGCACAGACGAAATCGGGCAACGGCGATTGCTTCAAACTGCTCCGATACGGCCCGGCATCCTGACTCCCGGCGGGACCGGTCGATTTGGAAGTCAGTCCCCCACACGTTGCAGCGTGCCGAGATGATTGTCGTCGAGAAAACCTACAGTCATGGCCGACGCCTTACCGTCAGCGCCGACCACGAAACTTACACCCGAGGGGCTGTCCGGCGTCTCCGCGTCGGGGAAGGTCAGGAAAAGATCACCGTCGAAATGCCTCAATGAATAGGACCGGCCGGCGGCCGGGCCTACCTTGAGTACAAGGTCGTCTCCCGCTTTCGACACAATCGCGTCGCCGATGAAGTCGTTGGCGTACCGGCCAGCATAGACACTGCCCGGCCCGGCTCGCCGTGACGGAGACGGCGGCGCGGCATAGGCGGCCTTGGCCGCCGCGACCGCCGGACCGAACAGGCCCGCATAGATATCATTCCACGCCTTGACCCAGTCCTTCTCGACCTTACCGTCGAAGACGAGATCGGCGAAGCTGTCGGACAATCCCTCCGGCAGGCCAGTCGGAAAGGCGTTGGTGACGATGACTATGCCCAACTTTTCCTTTGGGAAGACTGTCACCAGGGTACGCGCGCCGACGCTGAAAGCGCCGGCGTGGCCCCAGCTCAGGCCGTGTCGGCCGAATTCGACATTCCAGCCGAGGCCGTAGAACGATGCGCCGCCGGAGACGGGGTTGTTGCCGCGCGCTATCAGCGGAACATGCGTCTGGCTTAGCGCATCGGCGGCAATCAGTGTCTTGCCGGCATAAACGCCGTTGTGGAGGATGAGGCGCACCCATTGCGAGAGGTCACGTGCCGTAGAGCTGACGCCGCCGGCGGGCGCCTGCGCATCCGGATCGCGCTCTATCCTCGCTGCCCAGGCGCCATCGACCTTGACGTGAAGCGCGGCGCGGTTGGTTCGCTTGACGAAGTCCGAATGGCGGGAACTCGTGGAGGCCATGCCCAGCGGACGGTAGAGCTTCTCCTCGGCGACCTGCTCCCAGGGCTTTCCCGTCGGTGTCGCGGCTGCCACGGCACCCTCTGTCAATCCGAAATTGCTGTAAGAATACCCGGCCCGAAAGCTCGACGATGGCGGCACGAACCGCAGGCGATGCAGGATCTCGACGCGGTCGTAGCCAATGTCCTCGAGGTCGTCTCCGGCGGTGCCTGGAAGCCCGCTGCGATGCGAAAACAGGTCACGGACGGTGAGCTGGCTTGCCGGATAAGGATCGGCCAACCTGAAGGCCGGATCGAGATCGGCGATCTTCGAATCCCAGGACACGATCCTGTCGCTAACCAACGCCGCTACGACGGTGGCGGAAACCGGCTTGGAAAGGGAGGCGATCTGGAACACCGTGTCGGCGTCGACGGTCTCAGGCTTGCCGACCTCGCGATGCCCAAAACCCTTGAGGAAGATCACCTCGTCATCGCGCACGACGCCGATGGCGAGCCCGGGTACGGCACCGTCCGCGACGGCGGCTTCGGCAAGCGCTTCGAGCTTCGACAGGGCAGCAGTGATGCGCTCGGGCGTGAGGCTATCGGCCGGCGCCGCGTGCGGCCAAAGCGCCATTGCGGCGATGAAGACCCAAACCCTCCACTGACAGAGATTCCGATTCAGCCGCATGCACAAGCCTCCTCCCAGGAATTCACATGACCATGATACAGGCCCGCACGGGTGAGGCCAGCCCTTCTCGGGCGGCTCACGCCGCGAGCCGGATTCATCGGCCGCGCCGACGACGTCAGCTTCAGCGCCGCGCTCCTGCTCCTATCGCCCAGCGGCGTCCGCCATCGCAACAAAGGCGCTCTCGATGGTCTCGAAAGCCAGCTCCGGATACAGCACTCCGGCTTCCGGCGTGGCCGTCTCGAGCGCGGTCTCGCCGCGTATCCAGAATGCCCGCAGCAGTCCGAGCCAGGGGGCTGACGCGATCATCGCCTCAAGCTCCGCCGCACTCTGGGGCACGATGCGCGGCGAGCGGCCGCTCACCCCGCGCCACAGATCGATCATTTCGTTCTGGGTGATCTTGTTTCGGGCGATGCGGATCTCGCTGCGGATGGCATTGGGGTCGTTCAGCGCGCGCAAGGTCACGGCGGCGATGTCCTTCTCGCTGACGAACGTCGCCGGCACATTGCCGTCGCCATAAAGTGTCACCTCTTCGGGCGGCAAGGGCGACGAGCCGAAGCGCATCAGATCGCCCAGCGTCGCCACCCATGTCGAAAAGAAGCCATTGGTGTAGATCACCGTATAGGGCAGATCGGCTTGCCTGATCGCGTCGAACACGCCTCGCTTGAGATCGAGTGGCGGGATCGAGCCCGGTGCGGCGGCGGCGAAGTCGAGGCCGAAGCCGGCGGAAGGCACATAGCGGGAAACGCCGGCATCGCTCAGCGCCCGCACCAGCGTCATCTCGCTGGCCGAATGCACATGCACCGAGCTGATGACGCGGTCCACCGCACTGGCGGCGCGGACAAGGCTGTCATAGTCGTCGAGATCGCCGACGTGGATTTTGGCGCCGAGCTCCTTCAGCGAATGCAGCCGCTCTTCATCGCCGGCTGTTGCCGGACGAACCAGAACGTGCAGGCGATCGCCATTGCGGGCGCTGGCCTTCGCCATCTCGCTGCCCAGCAGCCCCGTCGCGCCGATGATCAGGGTGCTGGTCATATCGACCTCCCATTGCGCAGGATGGAGCCGTCCCAGTCGCGCTCGAATCCGATGTCGTGCAAGCGATGGTTCGAGAAGCGTGAAACTTGGCGCAGCATGCGGCGGCGCTCGACGACTGCAGAGGCTCTGAGTGCAAGACCGCTCGTCGCGGCGCTGATGGATTCGAGAATCGGTTTCATGGTTCGTCTCCTGTGGTTCAGTAGGCGCAAGCGTGCCGACGCCGTCCGCAAGGGGACAAGCATGACGATTGCTCACACTGTTTCTGGTCGTTCAGCGCAGCGGCGAGATGGGAAAGCCGATCAAGATCCGCTGCTACCCCTATAGATTGGACATTTTCGGGCTGGACGACAAACGACTCTTTGTGCATGATTTGTGAGCAACACTCACAGCCGCGCCATCCGCAATATCGAGGACAGGCTGGGCATCCAGCTTTTCGATCGGGGAACGAGGTCCGTGCGCCTGACGTCGGTCGGCGCCGCCTACGCATCGGAAGTCCGGACGGCGCTGGACCAGATCGCCGCCGCCACCATCGCCGCCACGCCCGACCGCACGGCAGGCATCCTGAATGTCAGCACATCGGACGGTTTTGCCGGCCGCTGGCTGGTGCCGAGGCTGCATCGCTTCCACCGCGCCAACGCCGACATCGACGTGCGGCTGTCGACCTCGGGCGTGCTTTCCGATTTCGTCAGCGACGGCATCGACATCGCCATCCGCTACGGCAAGGGCGGCTATACCGGCGTGACGGCGGAGTTTCTCGCTGATGAAGAGGTCTTCCCGGTCTGCAGCCCGGAACTGCTGCAAGGCGAACATCCGCTGCGCCAGCCCGGGGATCTCCGGCATCACAAGCTGATCCACGACGCCTTTCGCATCGACTGGGCAACATGGCTGCAACAGGCCGGCGTGGACGGCATCGATCCCAAGCGCGGCGTGCGCTTCGATTCCGCCACCTTCGCCGTCGAAGCCGCGGTGCATGGCGAAGGCGTGTTGCTCGGCCGAAGCGCGCTGGTCTCGGCCGACCTCGCTGCGGGGCGGCTGGTTCGTCCCTTCGATCTCGCGCTGAAATCCGCCTCGCGCTACTACGTCGTCTACCGTGACGGCGCGCTGCGCCAGAAAAAGATCAAGGCGTTCCGCGACTGGCTGTTTGCCGAAGTGGCCGCCGACTGGGTCGGTGCGACGAAGGATGGCTGATGCGGCAAGGGTTCAATTTGTGAAAGGCGCCTCTTCGAGGTCTAGCCCTGCACTACTCCTTCGCGCGAAAAACTTCCGGCACGACGAACACTTCGTCGGCCCGGCCATAGCCTCCGTCGGCGACCTCCTCGACCAGCACCATCGTGTAGGGGCGCACGCCCTCACCGAAAAAGTCCACGAACATCGCGGTCGTCCGATGGATGAGGTCTTCCTTCTGCGCTTTGGAGAGGGCCGCTTGCGGTAGCTTGATGTTGGCGAATGGCATGATGTTTCCTTAGCTTTTCGAGTGTGGAAGTCAGGCAGTCAGGAGAGCCAAGCCGGCCTGGTTGCCGCCTCAGACCACGCCGCCATTGGCGCGGATGATTTGCCCGTTGACCCAGAAGCTGTCCGGACCGGCCAGGAACGAGACCAGCCCGGCAATGTCGTCGGGCTGGCCGAGCCGGCCGAGCGGGATCATCTTGCCGATGGCCTCGATCTGCGCCTCGCTCTTGCCGTCCGTGAACAGCGCGGTCTCGATCGGTCCGGGCGCCACCGCGTTGACGGTGACACGGCGCGCGCCAAGCTCCTTGGCCAGGATGTGGGTCATCGCCTCGACACCCGCCTTTGTGGCGGCGTAAACGCCGTAGCCCGACTGGTAGAGACCGACGACGCTGCTGGAAAAATTGACCATGCGGCCGCCGTCGCGAAGCCGGCGCGCACCTTCCCGCATGCCGCGAAACACGCCGCCGAGATTGATCGCGATCTGGGTGTCGAACGAAGCATCGTCGGTCTGCGCGATCGGCGAAATCTTCATGATGCCGGCATTGTTGACGAGGATGTCGATGCCGCCGAACGCCTTCTCGCCGGCGTCGAACAGCACGGCGATGCCGTTCGGATTGGCGATATCGGCCTGCACGGCGATCGCCCTGCCGCCGCCGGTCTCGATCGCGCGGACCAGTTCTTCGGCCTCCGCGCGGCCCCGTGCATAGTTGACGACGACGGCGACGCCGTCACGGGCGAGCCGCTGTGCGATGGCGGCGCCGATGCCTTTGGAGGCGCCGGTCACGATGGCGGTTCTGGTTTGATTTGTCATCGAAGTCTCTCCGTGTTGGTGACACGGATATAGGCCAAGCCGAATTCCGGATAATCATCCACCCATTGACATCACTATTCGGAAACTGCGAACAAAGAGCATGGATCGGCTGGACACGATGCGGCTCTTTGTTCGCGTTCTGGAGCGGCGCAGCTTCACCGCTGCCGCGGCCGATCTCGGCCTGCCGCGCTCAACCGCGACGGAAGCCATCCGGCGGCTGGAGGAGCATCTCGGCGCACGGCTGCTGGAACGAACGACGCGGCAGGTGAACGCCACCCAGGATGGTGAAGCCTACTATCGGCGCTGCCTGTCGATCCTGGCCGAGATCGAGGATGCCGAGGCCGCCTTCCGCAACGCCGAGCCTTTCGGCCTGCTGCGCATCGACGCCAGCACGCTGCTCACCCGCACATTCCTGTTGCCGCGCCTGCCGGAGTTTCTCGACCGCTATCCCCGCATCGACCTGCAGATCGGCCAGAGCGACCGGCTGGTCGATCTCGTGCGTGAAGGCGTGGACTGCGTGATCCGCGTCGGCGAGCCGCCCGACAGCGGCATGATCATGCGGCGGCTCGCGATGATCCACGAGATCACCTGCGCCAGCCCTGCCTATCTCGAGCGCCACGGCACGCCGCCTCCCCCGATGCGCTCGACGGTCACCAGGCGGTGGGCTTTGTCTCGTCGCGCACCGGAGAGACCCTTCCGTTCGAATTCACTGTCGCCGGCAATATCCGTGAGGTGCGGCTGCCCGGCCGCGTCGCCGCCAACAATTCCGATACCGCCGCCGACCTGGCGCGGCTTGGCCTCGGCCTCATCCAGGCGCCGCGCTATCGCTTCGAGAAAGATCTGGCCGAAGGGACGCTGGTCGAAGTGCTGGCCGACTATCCGCCATCGCCGACGCCGCTGTCGGCGCTCTACCCGCAGAACCGTCAGCTCTCGCCGCGCCTTCGCGTCTTCCTCGACTGGGCCTCGCGCATCTTCGCCGAGGCAAACCTGTAGGCTGCAAAAACGCGCCACTCGCGATCAACTCGGTTTTGCAAACCCGGCCACGGACGCATAGCCGCGTACCACGCTTTTGCGTTCTTCGCGCGAAGCGACGGCGTCGATGTCATCAAAACCATGCGGCGCCCGGGCCTCGACCATGTCTATGACCGCTTCCGGTCCGCCTTGCCGATTGGCGAGCACGATGGCCGATGTGGCCGGCCGCCGCTCCCCGTCATACCGTGTTAGCGCGGCTTCGACGGTCGGTCCTGCGGCCAGATGCATCGCAAGGCAACCAGCGTCGAGTATTGCCTGGCTGGCTCCGTTCGACCCCACCGGGTACATGGGATGCGCCGCATCGCCGAGCAGCGTCACCCGCCCGAACGACCATCGTGGCAGCGGGTTGCGGTCGCAGTTCGGATATTCGTAGAAGCCATCCGTTGCCTGGATGATCGAGGCAGGGTCGACAAAATCAAGCTGAAACCGGTCACGCACGAAGGGCAGCACATCGTCGATCACGCCCGGGCGGCTCCAGTCGCCGGGACGCAGCGGTGATGTGCCGCTATCGCCGGTATTGGCCATCACCGCCCAGTTCGTCAGCCTGGTCTCTTCGCGATCCGGCTCGATCGGATAGTAGACGAACTTGGCGAAATTGCCGCCGGCAACCGCCATGGTGCGCCCGTCGCGCCACACCGGCCACGGCGTGGCGCCGCGCCACAGCATCGTGCCGTTCCAGATCGGCGGCCCTTCTTCGGGATAGAGCACGGCCCTGACGGCGGAATGAATCCCGTCGGCGCCTATGAGCAGGTCGCCATGGGCCTCGCCGCGCGAGCCGTCATGCCGGCGGAAATGCGCCACGACCTCGCCCTCGTTCTGCTCGAAGGCATCGACACGGCTTGCCGTGCTGATGACGTCGCCGCCAAGCCTGTTCACCACGGCCCGGTGAATCAGCCCCAGCAGCCTGCCGCGATGAATGCTGATTTGCGGAACCTCATAGCCGGCATCGATGCCCCGCAATTCCTGCCATACGATCTGGCCGAAGCGGTTGGTGTAGACAAGCTCGCGTGTCCTCACGCCCTCCGCGTCGAGCGCCGGCATCAGCCCAAGCCCGGCCAGCGCCTTGACAGCGTGAGGCAGCATGTTGATGCCGACGCCAAGTTCGCGGATGTCGTCGGCCCGCTCGAAAAGTTCGACCTCGATGCCTGTCTCATGCAGGAACAGAGCAGTGGTGAGGCCGCCGATACCGGCCCCGGCGATCAATGCTTTCATCAGTCACTCCCTTGCCGTGAAAAGTCCCCCCGAGCCGGTCAGATGCCCGTCGACTTCGCGACGTCACGGCGATGCGCGTGGCCGGGGATATTCGAGTTGCATGGCGACGAAGTCTGCCGTGCGGGCACCATGGCGGGCAGCGATGGCACGCAGCGTTTCGTCCAGGACTTTTGCCGGTCTCCAGATGGCTTGACGACGAGGCTACCGGCGTTAGGTTTCGTCCGAAATGACATAAATCGGGCGAATACTGCCATGCGCAGGCACGTTGCCGTCGTCGTTCACCCCGGTTTCCAGCTTCTGGATGCGGCCGGGCCGACAACCGTCTTCGAGATTGCGGAGCGCTGCCGCCCGGACAGCTATGAGTTGGTTTTGCTGTCGCCCGGCGGCGGCGACGTTGAAAGCTCCTCTGGCCTGAAGCTTCTCACCAGACCTCTGCGCGACGGCCCTTTCGACACCGTCATCGTATCGGGCGGCGAAATCATCCGTTCCATCGAGGCGATGGAAGAGATCGTCGCCTGGTTGAGGCGGGTGCCGGCGCGGCGCACCACCAGCGTCTGCACCGGCGCGTACCTGCTGGCACGGGCGGGATTGCTCGACGGCCGCCGCGCCACCACGCACTGGGCCAGCAGTCACGACTTCCACCGCCGCTACCCGAAGGTCAGGCTGGATGCCGAGCGTATTTTCATCAGGGATGGCGACATCTGGACGTCGGCCGGCATCTCGGCCGGAATAGACCTGGCGCTTGCCCTCGTCGAAGATGACCTTGGCGCTGAAGTGGCGCGCCGCACCGCACAGCAGATCGTCATGCACCAGCGCCGGCCGGGCGGCCAGTCGCAATTCTCGGCCTTCGTCGAACTGGGCGGGCGAACCGGCCGCTTCGCCGCGCTGATCGAGTGGGTGCGGGCAAACCTGGCCGAACCGCTGACCGTCGAATGCCTGGCCGATCACGCGGCCATGAGCCCCCGCAACTTCGCCCGCGCTTTCACGTCCGAGACCGGCGTCACGCCGGCAAAGGCGGTAGAGCGCATGCGCCTCGAGACGGCCCGCACGGCGATCGAGACCAGCCATCTCCCGCTTGAGCGCATCGCCGAAGCCGCCGGTTTTGGCGATCCCGGACGCATGCGGCGCGCCTTCCTGCGTACCCTTGGCCAGCCGCCGCAGGCGTTTCGGGCGGCCGCCGAACACAGGGAGCTTCAGCCGGGGCGGCCAAGCAGCGGCTCTGCCGGCTTAAGGGCCGTTCCGGTCCAAAAGCGGACAAAACCGAATGAGCGCACTTGATCCAGACCGAAGTTTCACGAAAATCATTCCTAAGCCGGTTGCTGCCATTCAGTGCGCCACTTTCGGCCTGTTGGACTGGATATTGCGGCGCCTGGCCTAATCGCCGCAGATGACGAACCGGATAGCCATTATGAGGAGACTGTTTATAACGGTCGCTGAAATCGCGATGACCAAGGGGAGACGATGCGCTACATACGTCCGCTTTCAATAGAAGATGCCGTTGGCCAGTTGGCCGGGTCGGCTGGTGCGGCCGCCATCCTCGCCGGAGGCAGCGACCTCCTGGTCAGGATGAAGGGCGGCTTTGCCGAACCAGAGTTGATCGTCGACATCAAGGCGATCGATGGCTTGAGCGAGATCCGGGAAACGGCTGAAGGCTTCAGCATCGGCGCCGCGGTCCCTTGCGCCGTCCTGGGGGAGAACATCGCCCTCAAGAAGGCATGGCCTGGTGTCGTCGAGGCGGCCAAGCTGATCGGCTCCAAGCAGGTGCAGGGCCGCTGCACCATCGTGGGCAATCTCTGCAACGCCTCGCCGGCCGCCGACAGCGTGCCGGCGCTGGTTGCCGCCGGCGCCAGGGCATCGGTCGTCGGGCCGGCGGGCCGGCGCACGATCCCCGTGCAGAGCGTACCGACCGCGCCGGGCAAGACGTCGCTGGCCAAAGGCGAGATCATCGAGGCGATCCTGCTCGACAAGCGCGAGCCGCGGTCTGGCGATGCCTATCTGCGTTTCATTCCACGCACCGAGATGGACATCGCGGTGGTCAGCGCCGGGGTGAACCTGACGCTCGACGAGCACGGTGTCGTCAAATCGGCCCGCGTGGCGCTGGGCGCCGTGGCGGCGACGGTGCTTCTGGTTGAAGAGGCCGCGGAGGTGCTCGTCGGCTCCAGGCTGGACGAGGCGACGCTGGAACGGCTCGCCAAGGTCTGTGCGGGCGCCTGCCGTCCGATCGACGACAAGCGCGGCACTATCGAATTCAGACGAAAAGTTGCGGGTGTGCTGGCCCAGCGGGCCGCCACATCAGCCTATGCACGTGCAGGAGGCAAATGATGGCTGGAATTGCAGTTTCAACGACAATCAACGGCGATGCTGTCGAGTATCTGTGCCAGCCCGACGAGACGCTGCTAGACGTCCTGCGCGATCGGCTGGGGCTGACGGGCGCCAAGGAAGGCTGCGGCACCGGCGACTGCGGCGCCTGCAGCATTATCCTCGACGACCGGTTGGTGTGCTCATGCCTGGTGCTCGGCGCCGAGGCTGAAGGCCGTCGCGTCGAGACCATCGAGGGCATGGCGCATGGCGATACGCTGCACCCGCTGCAGCAGAAATTCCTCGAGCACGCCGCATTGCAATGCGGCATCTGCACGCCGGGCTTCCTGATCGCGGCCAAGGACCTCCTGGCCAAGAACCCCGACCCGACCGAGGAGGAAATCCGCTTCGGCCTTGCCGGGAACCTCTGCCGCTGCACCGGCTACGACAAGATCGTGCGCGCCGTCCAGGATGCGGCCATCGTGATGAAGGGAGCCTGAGATGAATTTCGATCCACGTTTTTCCGGACGTAAATTCGCCTCCGTCGGCACACGTCCGATCCGTCCCGACGGCATCGACAAGGTGACGGGCCGCGCGCGCTACGGCGCCGACTTCAACATGGCCGGCCAGCTGGTCGGGCGCGTTCTGAGAAGCCCGCACGCCCACGCCAGGATCGTCAAGATCGACACGTCGAAAGCGGAAAAGCTCGCCGGCGTCAAGGCGGTGATCACCGCGGCCGACCTGCCCGACCTCACCGATGGCGATGCCGCCATGTACGACGTCCTCGACAATTGCATGGCGCGCACGAAAGCGCTCTATGACGGCCACGCGGTGGCCGCGGTCGCCGCGATCGACGCCCGCACCGCCAGGCAGGCGCTGAAGCTCATCGAGGTCGAGTACGAGCTTTTGCCGCACGTCACCGATGTCGACGAGGCGGCGAAGCACACGGCGCCCTTGATCAATGATGCCATCTTCACCGAGGGCCTTGAGGAAAAACCGGTAAAACCCTCCAACGTCACCAAGCGCAGCCAGTTTGGCCATGGCGATGTCCATCAGGGTTTCGGGCAGGCCGACTTCATCGTCGAGCGCTCCTTCAAGACCGAGCAGACGCACCAGGGCTATATCGAGCCGCATGCCTGCGTGGCGAATTTCAGTTCCGACGGCACCGCCGACCTTTGGGTGTGCACGCAGGGCCATTTCGTCTACCGCCAGCACTGCGCCCAGTTGCTTGGCATGGAAGCCTCGAAACTGCGCGTCACCTCCTCGGAGATCGGCGGCGGTTTTGGCGGCAAGACCCATGTCTGGGCCGAGCCGGTGGCGCTGGCGCTGTCGCGCAAGGCAGGACGGCCGGTGAAGCTGGTGATGACCCGCGACGAGGTGTTCCGCGCCTCGGGCCCGACCAGCGCCACCTCGATCGACGTCAAGATCGGCGCCCGCAAGGACGGCACGATCACCGCCGCCGAAGCGACGCTGCGCTACAGCTGCGGCCCGTATGCCGGCTCCTGGGCCGAGATCGGCGCCATGACCGCGTTCGCCTGCTACAAGCTCGATAACGTCAAGACGGTCGGCTACGAAGTGCTGGTCAACCGGCCGAAGACCGCGGCCTATCGCGCGCCTTCCGCACCCATGGCAGCCTTCGCGGTGGAAAGCGCCGTCGACGAGTTGGCCAAGAAGATCGGCATGGACCCGGTCGACTTCCGGATCAAAAACGCCGCGCAGGAAGGCACACGGTCCTCCTACGGTCCGGTCTACGGCCCGATCGGCATCGGCCCGACGCTCGAGGCGGTGAAGAGCCATCCGCACATGAAGGCGCCGCTGGGCAAGAACCAGGGCCGCGGCATGGCTTGCGGCTTCTGGTTCAACTTCGGCGGCCAGACCTGCACCGACCTCAACATCGGCATGGACGGCTCGGTCTCGCTTGCCGTCGGCACAGTCGACGTCGGTGGTTCGCGCGCGTCGCTGTCGCTGGTGGCGGCGGAGGAACTGGGCATCGACTATTCTCAGGTCAAGGCGATCGTCGCCGACACGTCCAGCCTCGGCTACAACGACATGACGGACGGCAGCCGCGGCACCTTCTCCTCTTCCATGGCGACGATCTCGGCCGCCCGCAATGCGATTCTGATCCTGCGCGAGCGCGCCGCGCAGATGTGGGACATTGCCGTCGACGACGTGGTCTGGGAAAAGGGCCACGCGATCGCCAAGGGCGAGAAGCACGGCAATCTCGGCAAGCTGTCGCTGAAGGAGATCGCGGTCGAGTCGGGCAAGACCGGCGGGCCGATCGCCGGCCACAGCGAGCTCGTCGCCGATGGCGCCGGCGTCTCCTTCGCCACCCATATCTGCGATATCGAGGTCGATCCCGATACCGGGGCCGCCAGGGTCATCCGCTACACGGTCGTGCAGGACGCCGGCAAGGCGGTGCACCCGACCTATGTCGAGGGACAGTACCAGGGGGGCGCCGCGCAAGGCATCGGCTGGGCGCTCAACGAGGAGTATATCTACGGCAAGGACGGGCGGCTGCAGAACGCCGGCTTCCTCGATTACCGCATCCCGGTCTGCTCGGACCTGCCGATGATCGACACCCAGATCCTCGAGATCCCCAACCCTAACCACCCTTACGGGGTGCGCGGCGTCGGCGAGACGTCGATCGTGCCGCCGCTGGCGGCGATCGCCAATGCGGTGTCGAACGCCGCGGGCGTGCGCATGACGCACATCCCGATGTCGCCGCCGCGCATCCTGGCGGCGATCGAGGCGGAACGGGAATGGTCGAAGTAACGCTCTGGGGCTCGCTCGCCGCGACCGCCGGAGGCAACAGCAAGGTCGAGATCGAGGCCAAGGACATAAGGGAGCTGTTCAGGAAGCTGGCTGAACAGTATCCCGGCCTCGAGCCCTTGATCGACAAGGGCATCGCGGTTGCCATCGACGGGACGATCTATCGCGATACGTGGTCGAAGAAGCTGCCGCAGGGGGCGGAGATTTTTTTGCTGCCGCGGCTGGCGGGGGGATAGGCGGACACATGGCAGGGTAAAAGGTGCACTGTCACCGTAATTCCCGTAATTCTCGTAATTCTAAGAAGGCCAAAAACCGCTGTTGGATTCGACCGGGAGGAGGGTCTGATTTGCGCCCCATGCCGGTCATCGCCACGGCTCATCGCCTCTTCTCACGAGCGGACATCTTCGCGACTAGGCTGAAGCTCGCTCGGCGCCGAGAACCCGCAGCGGAATGTCATGGACTCGATGGTCCGCCCTCTCTTTCCGTCCGCCCCCTCATATGCGCGACGTCGAAACTCCGGGAAGGATTGCGTTGGAGCGGCGCTGATCAGACTGGTTGCGCCTCTTCAGTGTGGCGTGCGTTCCATTGGCGCAGCAGGACCGGGACCAAAAGCGCCACGCCGAGTAGCGAGGAATAGAGTTCGGGTGCCACCAGAAGCAGGGCGGCGAACACGAGCAGCACGTTTTCCCATGGGCGTGTGCGCACCAGAAGATAGCGCGATAGCGCGGCGCCCAGGCAGGTGATGCCCAGCACGCAGCCGAAAAAGGCGAGGAAGAAGTTCGGCCAGGTGAAATCCTTCGTCACCAGCAGCAGGGACGGTGAGAAGACGAACACGAAAGGAACCAGTGCCTTACCCATCCCCAGCCGGAAGGCGGTGTTGCCGGTCTTGAACGGGTCCGCCCCCGCCATGCCAGCGGCGGCGTACGCCGCCAGCGCCACCGGTGGCGTGATGTCCGCCAGCAGTCCGTAATAGAACACGAAGAAGTGAGCGACGATCGGCTCGGTGCCGAGCATGACAAGCGCCGGCGCCGCGATCGTCACCATAATGATGTAGTTCGCGGTCGTCGGGATGCCGCAGCCCATCAGGATGCAGACGACGCCAGTCATGATCAAGGTGAACAATAGGGTCAGGCCCTGGGCCGAGAAGATCGCCTCGGGGATGAAGGTGCCGAAGAGAAGGGAAAGGTGTCCGGCCGTCGATGTGACGATGTAGGACAGCTTGAAGCCCACTCCGGTCAGGGTGACGACGCCCACGACGATGCCGACGGTTGCGGCAGCGGCTCCGACTGCGAGCGCATATTTGGCGCCGTCGCGCAGACACGTCACGATGTCGGCGACCGACATGCGCCGGCGCGGATTGAGCAAGCCGACGAGAATACACAAGGTGATGCCCCAGAAGGCGGCCATGTAGGGCGTGTAGCCCGAGAGCAGCACGCCGATGAGAACGACGAGCGGGATGATCGTCGGCCAGTCCCGCTTCAGCGCCTCGACGACATCGGGCATCTCGTCCGGCCTGAGCCCCCTGAGGCCGGTTCGCTTGGCCTCGAAATGCACCTGCATGAACACGCCAAAGAAGTGCATGAAGGCGGGCACGATGGCGGCAAGAATGATGGTCGTGTAGGGCAGTTCGAGAAATTCGATCATCAGGAAGGCCGCTGCGCCCATGATCGGCGGCGTCACCTGACCGCCGGTCGAGGACGCCGCTTCCACCGCTGCGGCGAAATGTTTCTTGTAGCCGAGCTTGATCATCGCCGGGATGGTCAGCGAGCCGACGGTAACGGTGTTGGCGACCGACGAGCCGGAAATCATGCCGAACAGCGCCGAGCCGAAGATCGACACCTTGGCGGGACCGCCGGCGTAGCGGCCGGCGACCCACGCCGCGCAGTCGAGGAAGAGCTGGCCGAGGCCAATGCGGGTAGCGAAGACGCCGAACAGCACGAAGTGGAAGACGTAGGTGGCGACGACGCCGAGCGCGATGCCGTAGATGCCCTGCGTCGTCAGATAAAGGTGATCGACAAGCTGGGAGACGGACGCGCCGGGGTGCACCAGAATGCTCGGCATGTACCGCCCCAACAGCGCGTAGGCCATGAAGACGACGGCGATGATGGGCAGCGGGATGCCGACGGAGCGGCGCGTCGCCTCCAGCAGAAGCAGGATGAGGATAAGGCCGAACACCACGTCGAGCGCCGTGGGATTGCCGACGCGGAAGGCAAGGTCGTCGAGCGGGATCATAGGCACGTGCATGACGACGACGACCGCAGCGATCGCCAGCAGCCAGTCGAAAAGGGGTATGCCGAGCGGCCGCAGGAGGCTGGACCGCGCGGGCTGGTCGTAGCTTTTCTTCACCAGCGGGAAGACGAGGAAGATCAGCGCCAGCACCATCGACAGGTGGATGCCCCGGTGCAGCATTTCCTGCAGCAGGCCGAAACCGGCGGTGTAGTAGTGAAACAGTGACAGCGCCACCAGGAGGAAGCCGACCAGCCAGCCCGCGACACGGGTCAGTGGCCGGAAGCGGATTTCGGAGTCGAATTTCTCCTCCAGTTCGCGAGCGTTCTCCTCATCGAACTCCATTGCGGAAAGCTTGATCTTGTCGTCATCGCTCATGGCCGGTTCCGTGTCCTGAATTTCCAGACAAAAGAGGCGGAAAGCATCCCTTCCGCCTCGTTGTTGTCAGCCGGTCCAAATGGCTCTTATTTCAGGGTGCCGACTTCCTTGTAGAATTTCTCTGCGCCGGGATGAAACGGAATGCCAGCGCTGGTAACCGCGTTCTGGAGCGTGATCAGCTTGCCCTTGGCGTGGCCGGCCTGCAGGGCCTTTTGGGTTTCGTCGCTGTAAAGCGACTTGACGATCTTGTAGACGAGGTCGTCGGTCTGCTTGGCGCTGGTCACCCATTGAGCGGCGACGGAAATGGTCTTGGTTTCGCCGACATTTTTGTAGGTGCCTTCCGGCACGGTATCGGTGGAGAAGAACTTCTGCTCGGACAGCAGCTTGTCGGCCTCCGGGCCGGTGATCGGCACCAGCGTGATGTTGTTGGTGGTGGCAAGCTCAACGATTGCGCCCGTCGGATAACCACCGACGAAGAAATAAGCGTCCATGGCGCCATCCTGCAGCCGCTCTCCGGCCGGGCCAGGCTTGAGATATTCGGGCTGCACGTCCTTTTCAGCCAGACCGTAAGCGCCAAGCACAAGTCGCGCATCGACGATGGTGCCGGAGCCCGGCTCGTCAAGAGAGACGCGTTTGCCCTTGAGATCCGCCACCGACTTAATGCCGGCGTCGGCACGCGCGACCAAATGGATCGTCTCGGGATAAAGCGTCGCGATGAGGCGCAGGTCGTCAACCTTGGGCTTGCCCTCATAGAGGCCGGTGCCCGAATGCGCCCAGTAGGCGACGTCGGATTGCGTGAAGCCCGATTCGGACGCGCCCGACTGGATGGCGCTGATGTTGGCCACCGAACCGTTGGAGGACGTGGCGGTGGCGACCAAGCCTTCGACGCCGGCCGCCCCGGTTGCCGAGATGGCGTTGGCGATCAGGCCGCCCACCGGATAGTAGGTGCCGGACGTTCCGCCCGTGCCGATGCGGAAAAACGCCTGCTGCGCGCGTGCCGGCGAAAATCCGGCCGCAGCCAAAGCCAGAGCGCCCGCGCCTATGGAAAAGGTGCGGCGGTTGATCGAAATAGTCATGCTACCTCCCAGTCTAAAAACCGGCAGGATGTTGCAGCGGCCAAGGTGTTGTCAACCTGTACGCGCTTTTTGAGAGCGGATCGGTCCTCGCGGGCTGGCCGTGGCGCATCCTCAATAGGTGCAAATTTTGAAGAAGCACCAAAATTCGATCTGAGCCTTTATCATTGGTTGAACGGCAGTAGTTCGCATCCTTGCGCCAAAAAGCTGCCTGTCTGAATTCGGCCCAAACGCAGCCATTCACCTCAACCCGCCCCTATCTCTCCTCCACAATCCTCAAATAAACCGCCGTCACGAACAGCACGATCAGCCCGACAAGATCCGCCTTGCCCCTTCCGGCATCTGCAGGATCGTCAGCACGGTCAGGATCAGGGCGCCGAGGATGGTGCCGGTGTAGACACCGCGGCCGCCGAAGATCGAGGTGCCGCCAATGACGGCGGCCACCCCGGCGCCTTCTGCCGGAAGGCGCGGCAGGCTATGGATACTTGGTCGGCGGTACGGCAGGGTTCAAATCGCCCTGCAGTTCCTTCGGCAGCGGCAGGCTTGAGCATTGCAGGTGCACTTCGCGGGCGAACAGCTTTCGTTGCTTCTGCTCATGCTCCTTGATGGCTGCGACGAGCCCCATCGAGTATGGACCAAGCAAGACGCCGAAACCCCACCCCGGATGCTCTTTCTCGCGAGCCTCGTAATCCGAAGCCGCCCTGCGGGCCTGCTGGCATGCCGGGGAGGCCCATTTCTGGTCCTGCTGCGAAAGCGACGCCTCATAGTCGACCGGGGAGGTCGCGCACCCAGCCACTGCCGCAGCCAATGCGAGGCAGATTGCGATTCTCATCCGAAGCCTCTCCTAAGCCTTGTGAAGGCCTGCATAGACCTGTTCATCCCACAAGGCGATAGCTGCGGTCAGGTGCCCTCCCCACCCTCCGCCCTCTCCCCGGCCTTCCCGCAGCCGGATTCGAACGATGCCTGGAACCAAATCACGGGGCCTGGAACCAAACCACGGGCGAGACTGTTCAGTTGTAACTTTGATCCCACGCTGACATCCGGCCGGCAAAGCGGCGACATTGAGGAGTTCTCACCATGAAGATTTCATCCGGATTTCGTTCCATCGCGGTTGCCGCCATCGCCACCGCAAGCATCGGCTTTGCCAGCGCCGCGCATGCCGACAGCGGCACCATCCGCTTCGCCGTCTACAAGGCGGCCTTCTTCGTCGGTGGCTCCGGAGGCGAAGGAACGCTGACCTTCCATGGCCGCCGCTATCCCATCTCGGTCGGCGGCGTCTCGGGCGGTCTCGCCTTCGGCGTTTCCAAGACCTATTTCCGAGGTACCGTGCGCCACATCAAACGTGCGCGGGATGTGACCGGGGTCTATGGTGCGGCGGGCGGTGGCGGCGCGCTTGGCAAAGGGGCTCAGGTGATCGTCATGACCAATGACAAGGGCGCCCAGCTCGAATTGACGGGCAGGCAGGTCGGCCTGCAGGTCAACGCCGACCTCAGTGGCATGAGCATCTCGCTGCGGTAAGGGCTAGCTCCTCAGGCCCGGCGCTTCCTGCCCGGTGCGCTCGACATATTCCGTATAGCCGCCGCCATAGGTGTGGATGCCTTCGGGCGTCAGTTCCAGCACGCGGTTGGAAAGCGCCGCCAGAAAATGCCGGTCGTGCGAGACGAACAGCATGGTGCCCTCATACTGCGAAAGTGCCGTGATCAGCATCTCCTTGGTGGCGATGTCGAGATGGTTGGTCGGCTCGTCCAGCACCAAAAGGTTGGGCGGGTCGAACAGCATCAGCGCCATCACCAGCCGCGCCTTCTCGCCGCCTGACAGCACACGGCATTTCTTCTCGATCTCGTCGCCGGAAAAGCCGAAGCAGCCTGCGAGTGCCCTGAGCGGCGCCTGGCCGGCCTGGGGGAACGCGTCTTCCAGTGTCTGGAACACAGTGCGCTCGCCTTCCAGCACCTCCATGGCATGCTGGGCGAAATATCCCATCTTGACACTTGGGCCCCGCGCGACCGTGCCGGTATCGGGCTCGGAAGCGCCGGCGACCAGCTTCAGAAGCGTCGATTTGCCGGCGCCGTTGACGCCCATGATGCACCAGCGCTCGCGGCGGCGGACCTGGAAATCGAGCCCCTCATAGATGCTGCGGCTGCCATAGCCCTTGTGGACGTTCTTCAGCGTCACGACATCCTCACCGCAGCGCGGCGCCGGCAGGAAATCGAAGGACACGGTCTGGCGGCGCTTCGGCGGCTCGACGCGGTCGATCTTGTCCAGCTTCTTCACCCGGCTCTGCACCTGCGCGGCATGCGAGGCGCGCGCCTTGAAGCGCTCGATGAAGGCGATCTCCTTGGCCAGCATCGCCTGCTGGCGCTCGAACTGAGCCTGCTGCTGCTTATCGGCGATCGCCCGCTGCTGCTGGTAGAATTCGTAGTTTCCGGAATAGGCGGTCAGCGAACCGGCGTCGATCTCGACCACCTTGTTGACGATGCGGTTCATGAACTCGCGGTCGTGCGAGGTCATCAACAGCGCGCCATCATAGTTCTTCAGGAAGGATTCCAGCCAGATCAGGCTCTCCAGGTCGAGATGGTTCGACGGCTCGTCGAGCAGCATGGCGTCGGGCCGCATCAACAGGATGCGGGCCAGCGCCACGCGCATCTTCCAGCCGCCGGACAGCTTTCCGACATCGCCGTCCATCATCTCCTGCGAAAAGCCGAGACCGTCCAGCACTTCGCGGGCGCGGCCATCCAGCGCATAACCGTCGAGTTCCTCGAAGCGGTGCTGCGCCTCGCCATATTTTTCGATGATCTCGTCCATCTGGTCGGCCTGCTCGGGATCGGCCATGGCCGCCTCGAGGGCCGCCATTTCGGCCGCGACTTCGCTGACCGGCCCGGCGCCGTTCATCACTTCGGCGACAGCGCTGTGGCCTTCCATGTCGCCGACATCCTGGCTGAAATAGCCAATGGTGACGCCGCGATCGACCTGCACCTGGCCTTCGTCTGGCTGCTCCTGGCCGGTGATCATGCGAAACAGCGTCGTCTTGCCGGCGCCGTTCGGCCCGACGAGGCCGACCTTCTCGCCCTTCTGCAGGGACGCCGACGCTTCGATGAAGACAAGCTGACGGCCGTTCTGCTTGCTGATGCTTTCAAGTCTGATCATGCGGTGTCCGGGGAATTTTGCTTGCGTGAAACGATTTGCCCGGCGCCTTACGCGAAGGATAGCCGCAAAGGAAGAGGCGCAAGCGCCGCACACCGCCGATCTCCCCCCTCGTGGGGGAGATTGGCAGCTTCACCGCCAGACACACTCCAGAAACAAGATTCAACATCCGGGAAAAACTCGCGAAAACATCGCCTGTCATAACCACCCTCGCGGCGGTCACGCGGCCTGCGGCACAACGCGAAGAAATGGTCCCGAAACATGCAACGACGTTCGACCGGATGGATGGGTGCCCTGACAGGCATTTCGCTCGCCGTGCTTGCGGTCGCACAGTCGGATGCGGCGGTCACCCGGAGCGAATATTGCAGCCGGCTCGGCCTTCAACTCGACGGAGCCATCCAGACCAAAGCCAAACCCGGTGCCAGTGCGAGCCAGATCGCCGAGGCAACGGCACTCCAGGACAAGGCGAACCGGTTCTGTGCCGAGCGCAAGCAGGCGCAAGGCATCCGGACCTATGCCAATGCCCTGAAACTTCTTGGCGTGACACCGGTCGACCTGGACCAGTGACACCAACCATCCGCCACTCTCGGATAGCGACGGCGGTTCTTCCAGCGCATAGCACCGCTGAAATTGCTGCCGGCTACTTCTCGCCCAGATACTGGAAGACGGCCTGCTTCCACCAATCGCTTTCGATGGTCTGCAGGAGGGCGACATCGAGAGACTTGCGCAACGGGCTGCCGAGCGGCAGCGCAATGGCATATTGCTGCTGGTCGAACGTCGCATCGAGAACCTGCAGGCTTGTCGCGTAATTCTGCCCGACCAGCCAGCCAAGCAGCGGCTTGTCGTGCACCAGCGCGTCGATCTTGCCGGCGCGAAGCGCGTTGAGGCCTTGCTGGATCGAGGCAAAGTCCTGATGACGGATCTGGGTCGAATCCAGATAGGACGCCGTCGACGAGCTCTGCACCGCGCCGACCCTGACCGCGGCGAGATCGCTTTCGCCCTGCACCATGCCTTCCATCTGCGTCACCGTCAGCACCGATGTGACACCCGCGGTGAACACCGCGATCGCGATGATCGATCCCATCATCCAGAGCGCGGCCAGCACGCGCCCCGGCACGGTTCGCGGGCCGAAATCACCGGTGCTGGCCTGCGTCGCGGCGATGGTCGACCACCACATGCTGGAAAACAGTCCCTTGGCGACGCCGCCGCCGAAATCGTCATTGTGCCGGCGTTCGAACATCCAGATGAGGACGCCGACCACCACCGATATGATGACCAGCGCCAGAACCGCCTGCAGGAAGCCGAACGACGTCAGGGCATGCAGCACCGGCCGCCATGATGGCTGGTTGTTGAGCGGCGTCGCGATGCCGAGCCCGGTCGTGAAGAAGGGCTGCGTGAAGTCGACGGCCTTTTCGCGGTCAGCCGTGACCGTGATCGCGGCCATCGCCGCATCGAATCTGCCGCTGACGACGCCATCGATCTGGTCCTGCACGGCAGGCACTTCGACATAGTGGAAGCGCAGGTTGAGCCGCCCGGCCATTTTCTGCCAGAGGTCGATGCTCAATCCCGACCAGCTGCCGTCCTGCAGCTTGAACGCAAAAGGCGGCGCCTGTTTTATCCCGACCGAGATCTCTTTTGCCGGCGAGGCCGAGGGGGAAGCCAGGTCGGGAGAAGTCTGATCGGGCGAAGTCTGGGCAAGCGTGACCCCGGCTCCCACACACGCGACGATGACAATGAGACCCAGCGCCATCGTCCACGAAGCAACTCTTCTCAACGGCAACGACTCCCAGCGACCGGTCCGCCGCTCGATCGTCGCGGCTTTCGAAGGGTAGCCGCCGTGCCCTCCTCCGTCCACCAGCGATGTCGTTGCTGAAGCGGCCGCGCCACGCCGACCCCGAATTGCGCGAAAACAAGCAGTTGGAACAATTTCGCGATTCAAATCCTGAAGCGCTTCGCGCAACGAGGGATCCCTTGAGGACAGGCTTGCGGCGCCGAAGACGAACTCGCGCCAAACCTCACTTCCTGCCTTGCGGATGGATCGTCTCACCGCGCTTCAGCATTGCCACAAACGCTTCGATCTTCCTCTTGCGCCCGGCCTCCGTCTTCATGTTGTGAATGCGGAAGGCGAGCGCGAAGCGGTTTTGCGCGCTGAGCTTTGCCAACATCGCCTTCGCAGCGGGTTCGGCGTCTATGGCCGCTTGCAAATCATCGGGAATTTTCATCTCCTTGCCGCTGCCATAGGCGCGCGCCCAGCGCCCGTCGGCCTTGGCCGTCTCGACCTGCTTGAGCCCATGCTCGGTCATGCGGCCCTCCTCGACCAGCCGCGCCACATTGTCGATGTTGATCAGGCTCCAGATGCTCTTCCTGCCGCGCGGCGTGTAGCGCTGCAGGAAGCTCTTGTCGTCCAACCCTTTGCGCACCGCATCGATCCAGCCGAAGCACAGCACCACGTCGATGGCTTGCTTGGGGGTGATCGATTTCAATCCCGACCCCACCTTGTGCACCTTGATCCAGACTTCGGTTTCCGTGGCGTGGTGCTTGCTCAGCCAGGCGTAGAAGCCGGCAGGATCCGCGAATTCATGAACCTTGTCGGGATCGACCTTGATCGGCGCCATCAGTCGGCCTGTCCGTTCGATGCTGTTGCCGCTCGCGTCATCGCTCTCACTGTCGTCCTGCCTCCGGCATCATGCCCATCGTCATTGGCCAGCATCGTGGCATGAATTGCTGTCAGTTTCCGGCAGCAGACTTGGCAGGCGCGGACGGCGTTCCTTCGCGCCCCTCGGCCCGAACATTTTTCTTCCCGCCCCCTGTAGAAAGTCCCGGAATACCTGCCATGCTCGTGCTCGGGCACGCCGTCTCGCTCCCGGGGGAATACGCCATGAAATCTCTGTTGCTCGCCTTTGTGTTGTTTCTCCCCACGGCCACCCTCGCCGAGCCGATCGAAACCCGGAAGATCATCACGGCTGTGACTGGCGATTTCAATGGCGACGGCGCCGTCGATCTTGCCATGGTGGTGGAGACCGAACCCGGCCATCCGATGGACGTCCACTTCTTCCTCAGGGACAAGGAGCACAATTACCTCAAACCCGTCGAGATCGTGCACGAGCAGATCCAAGGGGAATGGAACGGCTACGAGCGGGCGGGCTACGAGAACTCCGACACCGAGCCGGAACTGACGATGCTGCCCAACGGCTCGATCAAATTCTACCTGCCAGCGATGGAGATCGGCAGCGAACGGACCGACATGACGCTGACCATCGCCTGGCGCAATGATGCCTTCATCGTCGCCGGCTTCGCCTATGACCACTATGACTATTTGAAGGAGAATGCCGAAAGCGCCTGCGAGTACAATGTGCTGACCGGCAAAGGCACCAGCAGCGAAAAGCAGCCGGACGGCAGCACCAAGCACAGGACCGTCTCGGTCGAAGGCCAGAGCATCGCCTTCAAGGACTGGAACCCCGGCACCACCTTCAGCGCTTGCGGCGCGTGATCGACGCCTCTTCGACCGACTTCAGCTTGGCGGCGGCGCTGCCGGCGTCAGCCCGTGGCGGCGCATGATATCCATCATCCCAGCCTTGTCCGGCGGACCGCCGGCGGCGGCGTGGAACATGGCGAATATCTCGCGGAAATAGTCCGGACCGATCGCCGCCGGTGTGACGACGCACAGCGCTTTCGCATCCGCGCTGCCATTGTTGTCGAAGCGATGGACCGCGCCACGCGGGATGCACAACGCTTCTCCCGGTCCGACCTCGATCGGCTTGCCGTCGACGGTCCAGGTCAGCACCCCTTCAATGCCGTAGATCGTCTCTTCGTAGTGATCATGGCTGTGCGCCGGCGCCAGCAGGCGCAGTCCGCTGGCAACCCTCAACTCAAAGGCGGCGATGCTGCCGTTCGAACTGTCGCCCGTCACCAGGAAGCGAATCGACAGCCCCTTGTCGCCGATGGTCTCATTGGCTGGATTGACCTGAAGATTCATGACCGACATTGCGCAAACCCCTCCGGTAAATTACATTTACTCGCTATCAGTAAACTCAATTTACCGGATCGTCAATGCCCACCTCAACGGAAGTTCTACAGACCAAGACCGAGAACCTGCTGATCGGCGCCCTGCTGCGCGTGCCGGCACAAGCGATCCAGCGGCGGCTGATCAAGGAGCTCAACGCCGCCGGTTTCGACGAATTGCGCCTGCCGCACATGGCGGTGTTGCAGTTTCCCGGACCGGACGGCGCGCGGCCCGGCACCATCGCCGAGCGTGCCGGCATGAGCAAACAGGCCATCAACCAGCTGCTCAGCAGTCTCGAAGGGTACGGCTACCTCGTCCGCTCCGACATTCCCGGCGATGGCGGTGCGCGCGTCGTACGGTCCACGGAACGCGGTCATGCCGCGTTCTGTAAAATGGTCGATATCCTGCACGACATCGAGGAGGAATGGCGCACCGAACTTGGGCAGGAGCGCTTTGCCCAGCTGAAAGCTCTGCTGTTTGTCGTCTGGGAAAGTCCGCTGGTGCGCTGAGCCAGAGACGGCGCTCGTCCGCCCTGCTCCATCGGCCTTTCCGATGGCACTATCGGTTTCTTCCGTTTCCTTCTGTCGCGCCGAACTGCCAATTCCTGCCCTTGTCCATCCAAGCAAAGGCAGAGCGATATGAACATCTCGAACCAGAAAATCCTGATCGTCGGCGGCGGCTCCGGCATGGGCCTGGCGCTGGCCAGGCGCTGCATCGAGGCCGGAGCCAAGGTGATCATCGCCGGGCGCGGCCAAGACCGGCTGCGGCAGGCGCGCGAGGCGCTCGGCAATCCCGCCGGGCTGGAGACGGCCGTCGTCGACATCGCGCGCGAAGACCAGGTCTCGGCGCTGTTCGCAGCGATTGGCGGACTCGACCACATCGTCTGCACCGCAGCCGACATCGAAGGCGCCTACCGGCTGCTGCCGGAGCTTGACCTGATGGCGGCGCAAAAGGTGGTGGAGAGCAAGCTGTATGGCCCGCTGCTGCTCGCCAAGCACGGTGCGCCGCGGCTGGCAGCATCCGGCTCCATGACCTTCGTCTCCGGTATCGCCGCCTATCGCCCAGCCGCACGCGGCTCCGTCGTTGCTGCTGTCAACGCAGCGCTCGAAGGCCTCGTGCGGGCGCTGGCGGTCGAGTTGGCGCCGATCCGCGTCAATGCCGTGTCACCCGGCTGGGTCGACACCACGATCTGGGCGCAAGTGGCCGGCGACAGGAAGGACGAGACGTTAGCCGCGATGGCCAAGCGGCTGCCGGTCGGGCGGATTGGCCAACCCGATGATATCGCCGACGCCATCGCCTTCCTGATCGGCAATGGCTTTACCACGGGAACGACGCTGCATGTCGAGGGCGGCCACCGCCTGATCTGAACCGCCGCTGCTTCCGTCAGGAGTTGTTTGCAAACAAGGCCTTGGAGCGGTTCGACGATTCAAGTCCTGAACCAGCCTTGGCGGGCTGCAGGGCCGGCACCAGCGTGTCGCGCGCGGCAGTGAGCAATTGCTTAAGCGCCGGCAGCTGGACGCGCCGGCGGCGCCAGATCATCACCAGCGGCGCCGTCCGCATCTGGCCGGGCCATCGCATTTCGACGATGTCGCCGCGTGCGAGCGCATCCGTGACGGCCAGGCGTGGAACGAGGGCGAGCCCCGCGCCGGCCGCCACCAGCCGCGCAATGGCGCCGATGCTGCCGACCTCGTTGGCAAGTCTGGGTGCGGCAGCGCCCGCCTCGGCAAAGGCCGTGTCGAACATGTGTCGGTAGATACATCCGGGCTCCGTTGCCACGAACTGCAGTTCGCCAAGCGCGGCAAGGTCGCCTGGCACGCTGCCCTGCCCCGGAGCCGCGACCAGCACCAGCGGTTCGGCTGCTATCGTGCGCCTGGCGAAGTGTTTATCCGACGCGCCCTTCGCGAAATCACGGCGGTCGAAGCAGAACGCGACATCGATGTCGCCATCCTCCAATTGGCGCAGCAGCGCGCCGCTGCCCGCCACCTTCATCCGCACGGTGATGTCGGGATGGCCGGCCTGGAACCCGGGCAGCCAAGGCGCCAGCCTGGCCGACGCGATCGTCTCCAGCGCGCCGATGGTCAGGTGCCCGCTTGTCGAACCTGCCGCTGCCTGCACGGCCGCGCGCGCCTCGCCGTCGAGCCGCAACAAATCCTCGGCAATCGGCTGCAGCGCTAGGCCTGCCGGCGTCAGCTCGAGACCGGACTTCGCGCGCGTGAACAGGGCAGCGCCAAGCTCGGCCTCGAGCGCCAGGATCTGGTCGCTGACGCTCGATTGCGCGAGGTGGACCACTTCTGCGGCCCGCGTGATGTTGCGGCTCCGCGCCACCGCAAGGAAGGTTTTGAGCAGTCTTGGATGCATCGTGTGGCTGACGCGCTATTGCAGCTGCGGCTTCTTCAGAAAACTGCCGCGGTCGGCGGACTTGACGCGCAGCCAGGTTTCGCGGCCGTCGCGCAGCACCCGCATCGGAATCTCGGCACCGGCCGAGCCGCTCTCCCACAGCTTGCGATAGAAATCGGCGAGTCCATCGACCGCGCCGTCGCGGATGTCCGAGATGATGTCGCCCTGGCGCAGGCCAGCCTTGGCCGCCGGACCGCCTTCGGTCACGCTCATCACCACCACTCTGCCATCGCTTTCGGCCGACAGGGCGCCGAGCCATGGACGCGGCGGCTTGGCCACCTGGCCGCGCGTCAGGAGATCGTCGAGTATGGGCGGCAACAGATCGATCGGCACCACCATGTTGATATCGGCGACCTCGCCATTGCGGCTCATCTGCAGGCGCAGCGAACCGATGCCGAGCAGCGAGCCATCGGCGCCGAACAGCCCGGCACCGCCCCAGGACGGGTGCGCCGGCGCAATGAAGATCGCCTCGTCGAGCAGATACTCCCAATAGCCGGCGAATTCCTGCTTGGTGACGATCCTGGCCTGCACCGACTGGCCGATGCCGTCGGCCAGCACCACGGCGTCGCCGATCCTGGCCTTGCCGGCATCGCCCAGCGCCGCCGCCGGCAGGCCGAGCGGCGCCAGTGCCTGCACCAGGCCGAAGCCCGATTCCTGGTCATAGGCCAGCGCGTGCGCGGGGATGACGCGGCCGTCATGGCTGGTCAGCCAGACCTCTTCCGCTTCGGTGATGAGATAGCCGATGGTCAGCACCAGCCCGTCATTGCGAATGACAACGCCGCTGCCTTCCCTGAGCGTGCCGAGCGCCCCGGCCGTAAAGGCATCTTCGGGAACAGTGGCCCGCACGGCAACGACCGAGCGCGGATTGGGATTGATGGTCATGCTTTTGTCCTGGGTGGGCTTTGGCGACATCTTCTATAGGTATGCCACGCAGGAGAAGGCGCAAGGGTAAGGAAGAGCCCAATTGCCGATGTTGGCACTGCGGGCATCGATAATAGTTCAACGCAAGTTGAACTTACACATCCGCAGCCCTAGTTAATGGCGACCTGCCATCCTTCCCCGACACGAGGCCACGAAATGACCGACTACACACCGCCGAAAGTATGGACCTGGAACAAGCCGAGCGGCGGAGCCTTTGCCAGCATCAACCGGCCGATCGCCGGGCCGACGCATGACAAGGAACTGCCTGTCGGCAAGCATCCGTTGCAGCTCTATTCGCTGGCGACGCCGAACGGCGTCAAGGTCACCGTCATGCTGGAAGAGCTTCTGGCGCGCGGCCACAAGGGTGCCGAATACGATGCCTGGCTGATCCGGATCAACGATGGCGACCAGTTCGGCAGCGGCTTCGTCGAGGTCAATCCAAACTCCAAGATTCCGGCCCTGATGGACCACAGTGGCACCACACCGGTGCGCATCTTCGAATCCGGCTCGATCCTGGTCTATCTCGCCGAAAAGTTCGGCGAATTCCTTCCGACCGAACAGCCGGCCCGCGCCGAGGTGCTGTCCTGGCTGTTCTGGCAGATGGGCTCGGCCCCGTATCTGGGCGGCGGCTTCGGCCACTTTTATGCCTATGCGCCGGAAAAGTTCGAATATGCCATCGATCGCTTCTCGATGGAGGTGAAGCGTCAGATGGACGTGCTCGACCGCCGGTTGGCCGAGACTGAATATCTCGGCGGCAAGGACTATTCCATCGCCGACATGGCGGTGTGGCCCTGGTATGGCGGGCTGGCACTCGGCCGCATGTACAATGATTCCGGCGAGTTCCTGTCGGTGCACGAGTACAAGCATGTGCAGCGTTGGGCGAAGGCCATCGACGCCCGCCCGGCAGTCAAGCGCGGCCGCATGGTCAACCGCGCCTTCGGTGAGCCTGCCATGCAACTGCATGAACGCCACGACGCCAGCGATTTCGAAACCAAGACGCAGGATAGACTGGCCGCCGAATAGGCCATCGCGGGTCGCGGCAAAGGAAACCCGCCCCGACGCGACGTTCGGGGCGGGTTTTTCCCAAGGTCCAGTACTGCGGGATCCCTAGTGTAGCACTTCAACAATCTGGCGGGTCTCCGGATCGACGAGGACCGTCTGGTCGTTGATCACCGCGACGCGGTATTTGACGTCGGGCACCTCACGCAGTTCGACCGTATCCGGCACCGACGAGCCGAGCTTGAGCTCGACGCCCAGAAGGTTCACCGAGGCAAGCGGTTCTCTCTTGATGTATTCGCGAACGACTGTCTCCTGCTCCGGCTGGACGACGACGACGTTTTCCGCCAGCGCCGCACCAATCCCGCCCATCAGGACGACGGCGGTCGCCGCGCTCGTAAGATAAAGTCTCATGGCCATCTCCTAGTGATAACTGAATTCCGCCCTCCATAAAAACTCCACCGCTGCCATGCGGTTCCATCGTAACTTCAGAATTGGAGATATTACGATTGCAGACTGGATATTGATTGGTTGCTGATCAAACGTTCGGCAGACAGCGTTCAAGAGTTTGAAAACTTGCACAGATATATACGGATATTTAGAGGGAAAAAATTCAATCTGAGCACCAGTGCGCAAATCGGCCGCGCATCCGCCTCTTCATCTGGACGATTTGAAAGGCTCCGGCACGAAAAGGGCTCGCCCCGCCGGGAGCAGAGCGAGCCATAACAGTACCGATGGAGGCGGCAACCTCATCGACACTGCCAGAGAACGCGAAGCATCAGCACTTGTTCCCAACCTGTCGGCCTGAGCACAATGCGGAGCGGTCGCGCATGCGTCCTGTTCCCATGATAACGCTGGGCCGAAATCTCCAGCAGGGATATGCTCAGAAGGCGCCGTCTCAGCGACCAAACACCTTGCCGTCGGTCGTGATCGCGCTGGTGGCGACGTTCCCCGAGTTTGCCCGGGCGCACGCGCTCGAGTGGACGGCCTGGTATGGAAACGCCATTCCTGATCGGTCCCGGTCACCCGGTCTCAAAGCTGGACACCGTCGCGATGCAATGGCGGAAAGGCGTCTACCGGATCCTGGCTCGGCACGATGTCATGTGCGCGCCTGAAGATCAGCCTCACGACGAGCACGAAGTAGCCGACCTGCAGGACAAGCAGCGTCGCTATCGTCCAGGCAAATGCCTCCCAGAAGGAGCCGGTGGTCATATAGGTCCAGACCGCGACGATGACGGCCGTGGCTGACATTCCTACGAGAAACTGTCCAAAATACATGGTTTCCAAAACCGTCGAAACCGCGCCGGTTCCAACCAGTCCCTGCCTCATTTCATTTCCCGCGGACAACATTTCATTATTTTAGCAACTTCGCAAGTAAGGGGTCAGTCGCCGCAATGCGTTCTCCATTTGCGCGGCAACTTGGCAACTGTGCGGGCCGCGGCCGCGGTGCTGGCGGGGCTGGGCTGACACGCCAGCCGTCGACAATCCAGCAGCACACCCGGTCTTTGCACTTCGGGTCCGGAACAAACGCCGGCACGCCGAGTTTCGCCTCCAGTTCTTCAACGATTGGAGGCCAGCATGGCACCTCGCAACAAACCAAGCGCCGACATCGAAGATGACGCACCGCGGGCGGATGGGCCGACCATCGAGCAGCAGGATTGGGATGCAATCAAGGGCGGCGAGATCCTGCCAGAGTCCGCGCCGGAAAACGGCGACATGCGTTACGGCGTCGAAAAAGACGGCGATCTGCCGGACGAGGACGACGATAACGCGTACCAGGACAGCGACGACGCCCTCCCCGATGATGAGGAAGAAGCCGCAATCACGCACGATCAGACCCGAGAGGGCGGATTCGACGAGACGTGAGCTATTCGTCGCCCGAGACATGACTGCCTGTTGTTGAACTTGCCAAAGCCACATTTTCCATGCCCGGTTCGCGGGCGATTTTGATTGGCCAGCTAAGTTTTCCGCCCAGGCAATATATCAGGTTTACCTAAAGTAACGGAACATCCAAGGGACATTATCGGAACTGAACAAGGCCCCTTGGACCTTTGCGCTCGGCAGATAAGACCTTGGTCCTACAGGAAAAAGCAAAAGCCCAAAGTGACCGATTGAGGCTTCCAACGAGGGAACATCGGGCCTCCCTTGTCGTTTGTCGCAGAACTCGGCACCGCCGGGTGTCTGGAGAACGCCGCGATGTCCCACCGATCCACCATCATCAAGACAGGCTATGGCCCAGGAACGGCGATTGCCGTGCTCATGGTTGGATTGACGGCGGTGGGCATCGTGTTCCTCATTCTCGGCAGTTCGCTTTACTTCAGCGAGCAGCCTACGGATCAACGTGTCTTGTCTTCGCCGCCGGCTCGATCGATACACACGGCCCGATAGCAGAGCGGCAAACTGAACGAGCAACTGCTGGACGATAGCGACGAGCAGGCCGGCGTATGGTGAAGATAGAGGGTTCGCCAGGCGCCGAAGCGGCTTGCGAACCCTCTCAGCGCAGGAAGGGACGTTGCTGCGCCGATCGACGACATGTCAGCCAAGGACTATTCCCATCACCAGAAAGGTAACGGCTGTCGCGAAAATCGGTGCGAGCAACCAGCGCGCTTGGCCAACACTTTTGTCCATCTGTTTCTCCGAATTCCGGGAGACAAACAGCCGTGAACAGAGAGCCGTTCCCGTCGGTAAGACCAATGCGCTCTCGGGCCAGACTTAAGTCGCAGACAACATCCGACCGAAGCCCAATCTGAGGAACATTTTCAGTTGGCTCAAGTTCAGTTGCCGTCAGCGTTGGACGATCTTGTCATGCTGACTCGCAAGGAGAAACAGTATGAAAATGCACCTAACGGGCGCCGCAGCGGCGCTGTTGCTGTTGGCCGGAGTGGGCGCCGTTGCCGCTCAGGACGTTGTCATCCAGCCTGAACAGGACACGGTCATCCGCGAGTATGTGAAGAAGCAGCCCCTCGCTTCGGTCAAGATTCCCGGCGTGGAACTGAATGTTGGTAGCGCGTTGCCGGACACGGTCGAGCTTCATGAGATCCCCGACGTCAAATACCGCTACGTGGTGGTCGACAACCGCACCGTCCTGGTGGATCCGGGCACCCGCAAGATCGTCAAGGTCTACGACTGAACTTGGAATTGTCCCAAACCCGCCGCCAGCCATGGCGGCGGGTTGCCCATGTCAGTTTCCAATCAGGACGAGTGAAGATGATAAGCAAAGCTGTGACATCCCCTGCTTTGGGCGTTCGCCTGGCCGATCTCCAGGCCCGGATGCGCGATGCGCGGGTGACGGATGCCGAAATGAAAACCTTTCAAAAGGTCGCGGCCATCATGGAAGATCGTCACGGCCGGATCGATGGCGACGACCTGATTGCGGTGTCGTTCCTCGCCGATCCGGTGCAGCACCGGCAAACGCCTTGAACGACATTCCCAGTAACCAGCAGACTTTTTGACTCCCGGACCGGGAAAGCGCGCCGAAAGTCTCAGCCGAATCCGCCCTTTTGCTCCGGCCTATTCCGCTTTCGCGGAAGTTTCGAGCGGCACGCAATGTGCAATGTTGCTAATGCGGCGGTACGAGCCGCCCTGGTTGACGCGGGCGCCCGAGCCATCCCAACAATGCGCCCCCCCGTCCGCGTCGACCACGGCAGGCGCCCGGCGCTGTCTTCCCTCGCGAACTCCTCAAGCCGGCCTGCCTGATAGTGCGGCCTGCGGCGACGTTCGGGCTTCAGCCGCCGACAAGCGCCTTTGTGGTCACCAGATTGACGCCGGCCTCGGCGAATTCGCCATTGTGCCTGATGATGACCTGCTCGGCACTCTCGCTGGCATTGTCCAGCGTGCTGTGCGCATCGGACACCACGGTCACGCCGAGCCCTCTGGCGATCGCGCCCTTGACCGTCGCGGCCACGCAAAAATCGGTCTGCGCGCCCAGGAGCACGACAGCACCCGCACCCTGCCCGGCAACCCAGTCGCCGAAGGCGGGATTGCTGAAAGCATCGCGCACGGATTTGGCAAAGGTCGGCTCGTCCGCAGCTTGGCCAAGTGCGGGCCAAACCGGCCAGCCCGGCTGATCCGGTGCCAACGGATCGCCTTCGGGTCCATCATGCCTGACAAATGCGACCTTGCGCCCGCCGCCCCGCGCCCAGTCGATCACCGCTTTGGTGCGCTCGACTATGCCTGGCGCATCATGGATCGGCGGTTCGTGCACGCCGTCGAACATACCGGTCTGGAGATCGATGACGATGAGCGGCGCGTTGTCTGGGAGGCTGGATGCTGGCATGGGCTTTACATAGCACGGCGGACAAGGTGATCAAGATTTGCTCATTCCGACGCGCCGGCAAACAGCACGACGCCGTCACCGCCGTCGGGCGGCCAGTCGCGGGTGGTGCGATCATTGCCGCAGTCAGCACCGCGGCGGACGCCCGCATAGATGGGGCCGGTCTTGCTGTCGAACAGCGCGATCTGGTGGCCGGTGTCCATGCCCCATAGCCGGGCCGTGCCGTCGAGCGAGCCGGAGGCCAGGCGCTGGCCGCCAGCCGATAGCGCCAGGAGGGCCGCCGTCGGCGTCCGGCTTGGTTGACACATATCGCGCATCTGCCATGCTCGCCGAGGATTCTGGAGAGATCACGATGAAGAAGACTTACGCGAAGCCGACCTTCGTCAAGAAGGGCAAGCTTTCCGCCGTCACGGCAAACGCCCCGAGCAGCGTCACGCTTTAATCCGGCGCATCTCTGGCGGATCGCGCCGGCGCTGGAGAGCAAACTCCAGGTGCAATTGGTTTTGGGATGGCCCGAAACAAAAAATAGGGACCCTGGCCCTTGTCGCGCATTGTTGGGTTTATTGTTTGTTGCTTTCAGCTTGCATGGTTGACAGATGGCCGCAGCATGGCATCATCAGGCTGGAATTTTAGGAGAGTCTGATATGAAAAAGATTTATGTGAAGCCGTCGTTCTTGAAAAAGGACCGTCTGTCGGCGATCACAGCGTTAAGCGGCGCCTCTATTATTATTTCAAACGGCGCCGCGCCGCTCTGACCGTAAACGCACCCCGATTGAGCGGGGCGAAATTCGCTCCGCTTTGGCATGCCCAAATCTCAGCGTGTCAGGACCAAATCGTCCACGACCATTTGCCAATAGTGCTTCGTCGACAGGCGAACACGCGTTACAGCTTTGAGCATTGGAGCGTAGTGCAACGGCGTCAGCGCCGACAGCGTGATCTGATCGCTTGCAATCAGCTGCTCGCCAAGCCAGCTTTCGATCAGCGCCACCTCCCCTTCCGACGCCAGCCAGGCGGCGCTCAGCATGACCGAGTGAAAGCCGAACGGCCGTTCGCAGCTGAATTCGGCAGGCAGCCCGCTGCTGGTGTAGAGCACATGGTCACCGGAGACGTTGCCATTGACATAGCCCTGGCTGTCCTTGGTGTAGTCGCGCGCCATCGCATTCAGGTTGCGCCACGCCAATCCGGCATGACCGGCCGGAATTTTCCTGAAGGTGCGCGACGTCACATCGTCGAAACCGATCGTTTCGAGAGCGGCATCAGTGGCAATGCCGGCGCGTTGCGCGGACAGCAGGCCGAGATCAGCCGAGTAGGGCGACAGCGTCAGCCGCCGCTCCAAGCCTTCGCCACTGATGCTGACCGTGTCGGCTTCTTCAGCCAAGTCGAAGCTGAAGACGGCACCCGGCGCCAGTGTCCGCGTCTCCAGGACGTGCCCGTCCCCCGACACGGAGAGGGTCGCGGGTCCATCGCCGGCAACGCGCCCGCTGACGCGGCGCGGCGGCGCCAGACCGACCGGCAGCAGCATCTCCTGTGATACCATCCCGGCCGGCGAACCCGGCAGCGGCAGGAAGTGTCGGGACTGAATGTCGTTTTCGCTTTTCGCCTGCCAGCCGGGCGGCACCGAAACCACAAAGCGCCAGTTGCCCGGCTTGCGGATCACGGCCTTTCTGCTTTTCACCGACATGGGGAAATTGGCAAAGCCGGCATTGTTGGTGCGCGCGGACGCGGCGAGCTTGCCGGCTTTATCATACAGCCGCACCATGATCCCGGCCATCGGCCGGTCTCCGGCGCCGTATTTGCCGTCGCGATCGACATCGAAATAGACGAAGGACGAGTAATTGAGCATGCCCCCGCGGCCGCTCCAGTCGGTGCGGGCGGCATAGTCGGCAGCCGGATTGGTCAGCCGCCGTCCCTTGCGGCGGCTGCGCTTCCGCCACAGCCGCCAGGACACGACAGCTGCCGCAAGCACCACAATGGCGGCGAACAGTATCTCGACAGCGCCCAAGTCAGGCATGGAGCCTCCTTTCACAGATCTCGTGGAGGATTGCGTTCATGGGCGATCCGGCTGCGTTGGAATACTTTGCCGACAGGTTATTGCATGTCGGCCAAAAGCGAACCCGGGTTTGGGACAGCGACATGCATCAAGACAAAAGACTTAAAGCGCGTTGCATGGATCCGTTCAAGCGCGACGCATGAAAGCAGTCGCCTTACTTCAATTCCACCCACACCGGCGCATGGTCGCTGGCACCGTCCTCGCCGCGCACGTCGCGGTCGATGCCGGCGGCGGTCAGGCGGCGTGCCAGTTTCTTCGACAGCAGGATGTGATCGAGCCGGAGGCCCGCATCGCGCGGCCAGCGGTTGCGGCGATAGTCCCAGAATGTGTAAAGCGTTTCCTTCGGATGCTTCTTGCGCAGGGCATCAAGCCAACCCTGGTCGAGCAGGCGCCGGAACGACGCCCGGCTTTCCGGCTGCACCAGCGCGTTGTCGTCATAGGAGCGGGTGGCGTAGATATCGCGCGGCTCGGGCACGATGTTGTAGTCGCCGGCCAGCACCACCGGCAGGCCGGTGTCGAGCAACTGTTCGGCATGCGCCTCCAGCCGCGCGTGCCAGGCGAGCTTGTAGGCGAATTTCGGGCCGGGCTGGGGATTGCCGTTCGGCGCATAGAGGCAAGCGACGACAATGCCATTCACCGCCGCCTCGATGTAGCGGCTCTGCCTGTCGGCTTCGTCGCCGGGCAAGGCATCGCGGGTCAACACGGGCTCGGCACTCCGCGCCAGGATGGCAACGCCGTTCCAGGTCGGCTCGCCCTTCCACACCGCGCCATAGCCGGCCGCCGCCAATGCCGAGCGCGGAAACTGCATGTCGCGTGCCTTCAACTCCTGCAGGCACACGACATCGGGCTTTGCCACAGCCAGCCATGCCAGCAGGTTTTCAAGCCGGCTGTTGATGTTGTTGATGTTGAAGGAGGCGATCTTCATCGCTTCAGGAAGCGATCCGACCCGACCACGCCTTGACCGTCTCGGCCAGCGTCTTCAGATGATCGGCGGTCGAAAACCCCGAAACACTCTTGCGAGGCTTGAGATCGTGGTCGCCGTCCTCCAGCCAGATCACCTCGATGCGATCGGAAAGGTCATAAGTCGCAACCTCGTCCCTGGTGCCGAACTCGTCGCGGGTGCCCTGGAAGATCAGCGTCGGCGTCTTCAGATCGGCGAGGTGTTTGGTCCGCAATTGATCGGGCTTGGCCGGCGGATGGAAGGGATAGCCGAGGCACAGCAGGCCTGAAATCTCGCCCTTGGCAAACATCTCGTCGGCGACCATCGAGGCGACGCGCCCGCCCATCGACTTGCCGCCGATGACGAGCGGGCCGGTCACGCCCTTCGCCCTGAGGTCGGCTATCGCCTTGATATATTCCGGGTTGACCGTCTCGCCCCGCGGCGGCGGCTTGCGGTGGCCATAGCGGCGGGCAGCCATATAGTGGAACTCGAAGCGGGCGACCTGGAAGCCGGCTTCGGCCAGCGCCTTGGCGGTGGCGGTCATCGAGGGAGAATCCATCGCCGCGCCGGCGCCATGGGCGAGCAGGATGGTGACCGGGGCACTGTCGGGACCGTCGAAGAGAAAGGTGGTCATGGAGCGGTCTCGCTGGAGAGGTCGAGTTCCGTCACACTCCCCTCTGTCCTGCCGGACATCTCCCCCGCAAGCGGGGAGATTGCGCGCTCAACCGCTTTCGCCAATCTCCCACTTTGCAAGCAGGAACGGGACGCCCAAGCTGCCGATCTCCCCCCTTGCGGGGGAGATGGCCGGCAGGCCAGAGGGGGGTGTTCAAGCGCCAGCATCCCTCACCCCGCCGTACGCGCCAACTGCAGATCCACGAACTGCACGCCCTTGGCCGCCACCCGCGACCACTCCGACTCCGCGTCGAGCTCAAGGTAACGCACCCACAGCCGCCGCGCCTCCGGCAGATCGCCGGCGTCGAATTCGAGCCGGGCGAGGTTGAACACCGGATCGGCATAGTTTTTGTCGAGCGCGATCGCTTTCTGCAGGTGCCTTCGCGCCGAGGCCTCGCGGCCCTGCTCGCTCATCAGCCCAGCGAGGTTGAACCAGGCCTCGACGAAGGCCGGATCGAGTTTTATCGCATTGATATAATCGTGCGCGGCGTCCGCCGCGTGGCCGCCGGCGCGCAGGCAGTTGGCGCGGTTGAAGGCGGCAATCGCATCGCTCGGATCGATGGCGAGACAGCGCTGGTAGAGTGCGGCTGCCCCATCATGGTCGCCACCCTCCTCCGCCGCTTCGGCCTCGGCAAACAACTCTTCCAGTGTGTCGTCGCCTGCCGAACCGGCGCTGCCCAAATCGAACAGAAGCTGTCCGTCGAGTTCGCTCTGGCCGCCTTCGAGATAGATCGCATCGGCGCGCCCATGCTGCGAGCCGACATTGAGCGACTTGGCGGTCAGCGACGCCACCGGGCCGGAGCGGTGGACGGAGCGCGCGATCGCCCCCCATGTCGCGCCGCCGGCGACGAGCCCGGCATATTTGCGCGCCAGGATCAGGTCGCGGAAGGAATAGGGTTCTGCGTCATGCTCGAACGCATCGAACAGTGACAACAAATCGAGCTCGGCGCCGGATAGCCGCGACTGATCGATCAGCGATTGCCGCGACAGCGAAGACGCTTCCGGTGTCTTCATCAGTCCGAGAAGGCGCAGGAATCCGTTCTCGCTGATCAGCGTCCGCCCGGCCCCGCGCTCGGCGGCGACACGGCGCTCGATCTCGGCATCGCCGTTCCTGGAGAGCCCGGCTTTAGCGAGCAGCGTGCGGCCGCACACGACATGCGTGGTGCGCCTGGTGACGCCGCGCCGCAGCTGGCCATGCTGGCGTTCGACTTCACGCGCGGCCAGTCTGAGCGGAAACGCCGCCAGCGCGCCGATGGTGCCGAAAACAGCGCCGGCCGGTGCCGTCATTTCTTGCTCTTGCCGACCGCCTTCAGCAGATTGGCCTTCAGCGGATTTTCAGCAGCACCACCCGCTGCCGCTTTCTTTGCGGCTGGCTTGGCAACCTCGTCGGCCTTGCTCTTCGACTTGGCCGGCGGCTTCGATTGCGACAGGCTCGCCTTCAGCGCATCCATCAGGTTGATGACATTGCCGCGCTCCGGTGCCGCCGCAATGATCGGCTTGTGGCCTTTCAGCTTCTCGCGGATCATCGTCATGAGCGCCGCCTCGTAGCGGTCCTCATAATTCTTCGGATCGAAGGTGGTTTCCTTCTGCTTGATCAGCGCTTCGGCGAGCTGCAGCATTTCGGGGTCGGGCTTGCCAGCTGGAATATTGCCAAAATATTCAGCCGTTCCGCGCACTTCGTTCGGGTTCCTCAAGGTGCACACGAACATGCCGTTCTCGCGCGCGCCGATCGTCACCACGCGCTCGCGGCTCGACAGCACAAGGCGGGCGATGGCGAGCTTGCCGGATTTGCGCATCGCTTCGCGCAGCACGGCGAAGGTTTCCTCCGCCATCGCGCCGTCGGGCGCCATGTAGTAGGGCGCGTCCTGGTAGATGACGTCGACCTCGTCCTCGTCGACGAAGGCCTCGATGTTCATCGTATGGTTGGATTCGATGCGCACCGCGTCGAGGTCTGCATCATCGATGATGATGTACTGCTTGTCCTCGTATTCGTAACCCTTGACCAGATCAGCACGCTCGACGAGCCCTAGTTCGGGGTCGACCGGCTTCATGTTGATGCGGTTATGGGTCTTCTTGTGCAACTGGTTGAACGAGATGCGCTCGCTGGCGCTGGTGGCGGGATACAACCGCACCGGACAGCTCACGAGGCTGAGTTTGAGGTAACCTTTCCAACTTGCCCTGGGCGCCATGAAACACTCCTACGCGGTCATGCACTGAAATTTTAGCTTGAGCATGATCTTCTCCGAAAACCGGTTCCCACTTTTCGGGATCATACTCTCTGCAGCGCTTTCGTCCGAAGGACGATTGGCGCCGCGCAAATCCTACACCGACCCCAAACGATACAGGCAAATCCCTGACGAAATCTTTTAGGACGCCTGAGGGTCGCAGGCGAAGGATAATTCAAATTGTACGAAGCGTCGATCATACTCTTCGTCGTCTTCGGGCTAAGCAAGGAGCGAAGCGACGCGGCGCAGACCCTAGGATGACGAGCGCAGGGTCGGCAAATCCCGCGCGAACTCGTCGATCTCCGCCCACGGATCGCCCGACGTCGCCAGCAGGCCTGGCAGCGACGAATAATTCAGATCCTGCGGCGCATCGATGGATTCGAGGTCGCTCCAGCTGACCGGCGTCGAGGCCGGCAGATTGGTGCGGGCGCGCAAGGAGTAAGGTGCTGCGGAGGTGTGGCCGCGCGCATTGCGGTGGTAGTCGATGAAGATACGCTTCTTGCGGTTGTCCTTGCCCATGGTGGTGGTGAAAGTATCAGGCGCCGTTGTCGCCAGATGCGTGGCGATCGCGCTGGTTGCCTGGTGCAGTTTCTTCCAGTTCTGCTTGCCTGTCACAGGCACCGTGATGTGGATGCCGCTGCCGCCGGAGGTCTTGGCGAACGGCACCAGCCCCAGGCGCTCCAATTCGTCCTTGATGTACACGGCGGCCTCGACCACCTCGCGCCAGGTGATCCCCTCGCCCGGATCGAGGTCGAGGACGATCTGGTCGGGTCTGTCGAGGCTGGCGCGGTGGGTGCCCCAGGTGTGGAACTCGACGACGCCGAACTGCGCCAGCGCCAGATACCCTTTCGCGCCTTCGACCGAGAGATAGGATTTGGTTTCGCCCTCGGAATTTGTCGCGTCGAATGTCACCACCGAGGGCGGCATGCCGGTGAAGGCGTGGCGCTGGAAGAAGCAGTCCTTCGGCAGGCCGGTCGGGCAGCGCACCAGCGACACCGGCCGGCCAAGGATGTGCGGCAGCATGAAGTCGCCGACCAGCGCGTAATAGACGGCGATGTCGAGCTTGGTCGGGCCGGTCTTGCCGAACAGCCGGCGCGTCGGGTTGGTCACCCAGATGGTGGCCAGATCAGCCTCCGAGATCAGCCGCTTGCGTGTCGAGGATACCGGCGTCGACAGGCCGACATCCCTCAAACCGCGGAAGACGCCGTGGCGCAGTGCGTTGTCCGATGTGCGGTTGGCGTAGTGGATGCGCGCCGACAGCAGCGGCCGCACCCAGTTCATCTCGCGCATGATTTCGCGCGGGACGCCCTCGGGCGCGGTGGCGCCTTCCCGCAGCGGCTCCAGCCTGGCGAGCAATTCACCGGCGGTGGCGGCATCGAACCCGGTGCCGACCTTGCCGCGATAATGCAATTCACCGCCCTCGAACTCTGCCATTCCGAGCGCCGCCAGCCCTTCGGCCGCATCGGAGATGGTGAAGCCGGCGATGACGAAGTCGCCCGACTGCAGCGCCTTGGTCTTGGTCCAGCTTTTGCTTCGGCCGCTCTGATAGATGGCCGTGGCGCGCTTGGAGACGACACCCTCCAGCCCTAGTTCCGACGCCTGGTCGTAGAGCCCCTGCCCCGAGCCCTCGACATGGTCGGAGAACTGGATGGCGGAATTGGCGCCGAGGCCCGATAGCATCTGCGCCAGCAGCGCCTTGCGCCGGACCAGCGGCGCCTTGGTCAGGTCCCAGCCGTCGAGATGGAGAAGATCGAAGGCGTAGAAATGGAGCTTGCTGCCGGCGCCCTCCGCCAGCGCATCCTGCAGCAGCGCGAAACGGCTGATGCCCTGGGCGTCGAGCACCACGATCTCGCCATCGATGATGGCGTCGCGGCATGGCAGTTTGGCGAACGCATGCGGCAGGTCGCCATAACGCTTCGTCCAGTTGATGCCGCCACGGGTGATCAGCTTGACCGCGCCCTCAGTGAGATGCGCCATGGTGCGGTAGCCGTCGAATTTGATCTCGTGCAGCCAGACTTGTTTGGTGTCTTCGCCATCGGGCGGTTTTGGCACCTGCGTCGCCAGCTGCGGCTCGATACGGGCAAGCATGGGGGCCTTGAAGGCGCCCGGCAGCGTGCCGGGCTTCAGCGATCCCTGTCTGGGCGCGGGTTTGGCGGCGGGCTTTGCCGGCGCCGCCAGCTCCTCGATGCGCAATCCGGATTTGACGCTCTCCGGCCGGGCCGTGAGGATGTCAAGCGCGGTGTCGGCGGCGAGGTCGCGCTCCTTGAACAGCAGCCAGTTCTTCTTGTTTTCGTCCTCGCCGGGTTTCGGTTTCAGCCGTGTCAGCATCCAGCCGCCATTGAGCTTGGCGCCGGCCAGCCGGAACTTGAAGGCGCCGGTGCGCAAGCTCTTTTCGACATCGTCCATCGGCGCCCAGCTGCCGGTGTCCCAGACGATCATCGGCCCGCCGCCATACTCGCCTTCGGGAATGACACCCTCGAAGTCGATATATTCGAGCGGATGATCCTCGGTCTCGACCGCCAGCCTTTTGTCGGCCGGATTGAGCGAAGGCCCGCGCGGCACCGCCCAGCTCTTCAAGACATCGCCGACCTGCAGTCGCAGATCATAATGGTCTGCGGTGGCGTGGTGCTTGTGCACGACGAAGCGGTTACCGTCGCTGCTGACGAGCCCGCCAACCGGTTCCGGCGTCTTGGCGAATTCGCGTTTGGCGCGATAGGCTTTGAGCTTTGGTGGAGTTGTCATCGCAAAGATCGAAGCACGGCGGCCAGGAACAAGCCAGTCACGCTCTCAATCGTCAGCGGCCGGCGTCAACTCGAGCTCCGCCGGCGACAGCCCTTGCTGCAACTGGCTCAGCCGGAATTCGTCGACCCAATAGGCCTCGCCATCGACCAGAACCCGGGCTTGGTAGGTGCCCTCCGAAAAACGCTGCTCGGTGATGTAGACCTTGTGACGATCGAGCGCTTTGCGCACCGCGGCGCGTTTGGAATTCTGACCTGTGACGGGACTGAACATGACACTGCCCTCGGTCGCCCTGACACGCAACACGGCCGCTGTCGGCGGCCTTGCGACTGGCTCCAAGGATGCCGGAGACGAGGTGTCCTGTCAATTTCGTGGCAGTGCAGGTTGCAGTCCGGTTAAATTTTGCAGTCTTTTGAAGATGCTCGGGTCTCGTCCTGAATCACGATGTGAAGCGCGCGAAGACGAAGCCGCGCGTGATCGTGCCTGTTGCCGCCAGCCTACGAAGCGGCCGGCATACCCGAATGAGTGGATTTTCGGACTTCCCCGATGAGATCGAGTGTCGCTGCCGCGACCTCGGCAACCTGAAGCCGCTGCACACAATAGACCCCACCGGGGTTGTTTTCTTTACAAACACCTGGAGCGATGCATGGACAGGGCATGACCGGCTGGAGCGTCCGGTTCGGGACACCGAACGGGCCCCATTGCTCAGGCGACGTCAGGCCGTACAACCCCACCGCTGGAGTTCCGACAGATGCCGCGATGTGCATCGGGCCGCTCTCATTGCCTAGAAAGATTGATGCTTCGGCCAACAATGCCGTCAGGACTTCAAGCGAGGCCTTTCCGACGACACTGGCGACCGGCGACGCTGCCACTTCAAGGATCCTTTGCGCGGCAAGCCCCTCATCCGGCCCACCAACGAGCAGAGATCGCAACCCGGTTTTGGCGTATACCTCGTCGATGACCGCAGCAAAATGTTGCGGCGGCCAACAACGTCCTTCGAACCTGGCGCCGGCATGCACGGCCACATATGACTTCTTTGCCAAAGCGTTTTCCGCAAGAATCCTGGCACACTCTTCCTGGGCGGTCCCGTTCGGCTGCAGCCGAGGCGTTGGGTCCGGACAATCCAACTCAAGCGCGTGGAGTGGAGACAGGTTCCTGTAGAGATAATGGGGGCCGCCCTGTCCGAAAGTCGCGGCGAGAACGTTTGCAAGCTGGATTTCCCAGAACTTCATCGGATGCTCGGAAGGATCGAAGCCGACGCGAAGTGGAGCGCCGATCAAACGATGCATTATCCGCGAGGTTTTTGAATCGGTAAGGTCGATGCTAAGATCGAATTTTCGACGCCGCAGATCAGAGATGACGCCACGATAGTCGCTCAAACGCTTGAGCAGAGTCCTTCCTCTGCCGCGGGATTCAAAGCCAACGGCAACATCGGCGATCCCTTGCGCGACGATGAACTGCTTGAGTCCCGGCGCACAAAGCATGGTTACCGATGCTTGTGGATAAGAAAGACGCAGATTGCGAACCAAAGCAGATGTCAGAACGACATCTCCAATGTACTTCGTTTGAATAATGAGGATGGAACGAATCCCATCTCCTAAACTTGCATTCATCGAGATGATCTGCCGAAAACGCCAATTTGAGAAAATCTGCCGAGGACACTCATTTCTGAACGTCAAGCGGCGCTTTCAAATATAGAGCCAACCAACCCTGTCAACAACCTTGCCGGCCTTGGTGCCTCTTTGCATCGGTCGTCGGCAGGACCGGCAAACGCTCGTCCTCAGTCCTTCAATCGCCGCAAGCGGCGCGTCAGGCCCTGAACGGCTTTGAGCAGCCGGGGGCGCGACCGCGTCATGCCTTCGACCCGGCTGCGCAACAGAATGGCTGCGTTCGCAGCCCTGCCCCGCACCGTCACCGGTTCGCAGATCTCGGCCAGAACCGAACTCGAGGCACCAATATGTTGCTTGTAGCCCTGGCCGCCGACCGACAGGTCGAAATAGTCGAAGCCCCGCTCGCATCCCCACATCATCAGCTTGCCCATCGTCGTCAGGCCGGGTGAGACATTGGCGACCGCGTTCTGGTCGATGCCCAGCAGGAGGGCGTGAAGTGTGCCTTTTCTGACCAGCACATAGATGGAGGCGAGCCAGGCTTCACCGACGCGTAGACCGAAGAGCCGCACCGATCCATTGGACAGGCCTTGCAGCGCCGCGGCGCGGTAGAAATCGACGACCGGGACCTGCGTCAGGAGATCGAAACGCCCAAGCTCACGAAAACGCTTCAGCCGCAGTTCCAGCAGCACATCCAGGAGCTCCTCGGTCAGATCAGGCGTGTCGGCCTCGACCAGAGCGAGGCCACCAAGCTGTTCGAAGCCGCGGCAATGCTTGCGGAAGGCCTTGGCAAAGGACGGCTTGCAGATCCGCTTGATGAGCGTCTCCGGGTCGCCGTGCAGGACGAGGCCGGAGGTGACCTGGATGGAGTCGCGCGCCACCGAAAGCAGTGCCAGCGGATTGACCAGGCCGTGGATCTGCTGCGGGATCCCCGCGATATGGATGCGATCCGCCGGTGGCAGAACGGCACGGACCGCCGCCCACATGGCGTCGGCACTCTGCCTGGTCCACGCTCTCCCATCCGCCAGCAGCGGCACCGAGTAGTCGCACACGCGGCAGCTCAGCCATTCGATGACGTGGTGGCCGAGGGCCCGGCGCCGCATCAGCGGCAACAGCATGGCCGGCGCGCCGGTCACGGCGTCACTCACCTCGATGACGACCAGGTCCGCGTCCTTGGGCATCAGCCGTGCGGCGATTCCTTCGACCCAGGCATAGTGCTGATGGGCAGTGCAGACGCCGTGCGCCTCAAGCAGCAGCCATAGCAGCCTTACGGTGTCGAAACTGGTGTGCAGCCGAGCCGTGAAGTGCGCGGTTGCATCAGCGTTGGCGACAGTCGGGGAAAACCGCCCACCGGGCAAATCCCTTATCGGAGTCGTTCGCGCCGCGTAGCTTGCCACATGCTTCTCCCGTCATTCCGATCCCCCACGCAGGCGCCGCAAGTCCCGCATCAGTCCCTGGAGCCTCTTCAGCAGCCGAGGTTTGGAGCGCACGAACACCTCGGTCCGGTTGCGGACCTCGATGGCTGCGCTCACGGCGCTGCCTCGCACCGTAATCCCGTGGCAAAGCTCGCGCAGGCCCGAACCCACGGCACCCATATGTTCCTTATAACTCTGGTTGCCGACCGACAGGTCGAAATAATCGAAACCGCGGCCGCGCGCCCAGCTCATCAACTTGCCCATGATCAGAAGTCCCGGCGAGACATTGGGCACCGCGCCCTGATCGATTGAGATCAGCAGAGCATGAACGGTGACTTGATGGATCAGCAGGTATTGTACCGCGATCAGAGCTTCACCAACACGCAACCCGAAGAGCCGCACCGATCCATCCGACAGGCCCTCGAGAGCGGCGTTTCGATAGAAGTCGACAGCCGTCGCCTGCGTCAGCAGGTCGAAGCGGCCCAGTTCGCGAAAGCGGCTGAGCCGCATCCGGACCAGGCCGCCGAAGATGACCTCCACCAGGGCCGGCGTGTTGGCTTCGACCAGTTCCACGTCGCCAAGCCGTTCGAGGCGGCGCCAGTCCTTGTTGAAGGCCTTGACGAAGGATGGCCGGCATAGGCGCTTGAGCACGGTTTCCGGGTCGCCGTCGATGGCGAGGCCGAAGCTGGTATGCAGGGAATCGCGCGTGGCTGCGAGCAAGGCCAGAGGGTTGGCGACGCCGCTGATCGATTGCGGAATTCCCGTGATCTGGATGCGGTCCGCCGGCGGCAGCACGGAACGCACCGCAGCCCACGCGGCCTGCGCCGATTGCATCGTCCACGGGCTGGCATCTGCCAGCAGCGGTGCCGAATAGTCGCAAACGCCACAGCTCAGCCATTCGATCACCCGATGGCGGAAGGCCGGCCGCCGTATCAGCGGCACCAGCATTCGCGGCGCGCCCGTCACGGCATCGTTTACCTCCACGATGAGCAGTTCCGCACCTTCCGGCATTAGCCGCGCGACGATCCCCTCGGCCCAGGCATAATTCTGGTGGGCGGTGCACACACCGTCCGCCTGGAGGCGCAGCCAGAGCGGCCTCACCGCTTCCAAGCTGGTGTGGAGCCGCGCCGTGTAGGCATCGATGGCGACGACGGTGGCCGGATGGGAGGACTGGCCATCGGGCGAGCCGGTCACCGCAGCAATTTGCACCGCCTGGACTGCCATGTTTTTTCCTATCGCTTTGCCGTAGCGAACGGCAGCGTCCGCCGCCACGCGCCCAACCGGCTGTCGCGCGCCTCATCGGGATGCTCGATATTCCACATGCGGTGATGCGCGAAATACCACGATGCCACGAGCACGAACATCTCCGAGACGGCGGAACCCAACAACGCCCACGGCGGAGACGCGATTGCCAGCAGGGCCGCGATCAGCGCCAGCCCGACGACCGCGCCGCCCGTGGTGATGAACGCGACGATCCGAAAATCGCCGAGTATCTCAAGCACGATGCGGGGCATGATATAGAGCATGATCGGGACAAAATTCGCGATCACGAAAAGCCCGATGAACCAGGTCGAAGCGTCCTGGAGAGCCTGGGATTTTATCATCGGCAGGACGAACATGATCGCACATCCATAAGCAAGGCCGCCGAGCCCCATGACGAGCGCCCAGATCTTGGCCTGCGTCCAGACACGGCCTGTTTCATTGTTCCGCATCAGCCTGGCGAGATCCGGCTGCGTCATGTTGACGAACGCAAGGCTGATGATGCGCAGCGGAGCAAACAGCACCAGAACCGCCGCCAGCGGTGCGTAGGCGGCTGGCCCGGCAATGCCGGCGACCAGCAGCGCCAGACATTGACCCTGGATGTTGGTGGTGGTCGCGCTGAATGCCGACCAGCGCAGTTGGGGCCAGAGCCTGACATAGCGTCGGCGCGTCGGCATGCGGAAGCTGATGCGAAGCGAGCGCCGAGCCAGGCGGACCAGGACGAAAATGCCGAACACATTTGCGGCTGCAAGTGCATAGAATACGGTCTGCAGCGGGTCTTGGACCAACCAGATCGACAGCCCGGTCAGGACACAGCCGGCGACTGTAAAAGCGCCATCGCTGATGGAGACGACAAGCTGCTGGCGCCGTGCGAAGAAAGCCGTGCGCATATGGCTGCGCAACGACCAGGCACCGACGAAGCAGCCGGCGGCAATTCCGCTTGGATCTCCCAGGACATGCATCAGAACAGCCGTGCCGACGGCCATCAGCAACGCCACGATCAGCGCCGCCGTTCCGAACGCCACGTCATAGGTATCGACGCCGGCGCTGTTGGTGCTCTTGCTCATCCAGATGCTGGCGGGAACAGCGGTGAGCGACCTGATATAGGACAGGCCGACCCCGCCCATCACCATGCCGATGGCGAAGAGGCCGTAGCCCTGCGCGGACAGCATGTGCAACAGCATGATGTTGAGGGCGAAATGAAAGCCGCTCTGCATCGCCTCGCCGCCGATCATCAGCACGAGGCGTCGAACCAGATGGCTCGGAAACGCTAACTTCACGGCCGTGTCTCCGCTGCGCGGGCAGCGGGCGCCCTGCCCGGCCGCGCGATGGTCGTCTTCAGCTTTTCGGCGGCGATCGCGGTGATCGCCGCGGCCGCGACCGGCTCGCTGAAGATCGCCTCGTAGCGCGCGCGCCCGGCAGCGACAAACCCGCGCCAGGCCTCAGGGGCGAGGATGATCTCCTGCAATTTCGCGCCAAGAGCTACTGCGTCGCCGGGCGGAACATGCCAGCCGGTCTGCCCGTCGCTGACCACTTCCACCAGCCCGCCGATCGCCGACACAAGCGGCGGCCGGCCATAAGCCATCGCCTCGATGGCGACGCGGCCCAGCGATTCCGGACGCCGCGACGGCACGGTGACGATGTCGGCCCAGCGATAATGCTCCGAGGGATCGGGAATGAAAGGCAGGACTCCGACGCGCCCGGCAAGCCCCATCGTTTCGACCAGTTCGGCAAGCGCACGCTCGCGCTCGGTGCTTTCGAAGGCGCCGCCGACCAGCCGCACCTCGACCCTCGCCTGGAGTTCTGCCGGCATCGAGGCGATCGCCTCCAGCAGGACCTCCTGCCCCTTGATCCGGTTGATGCGGCCGAGCAGCAGCACCCGCAATGGTCGCTTGCCGTCATACGTCATTGGTTCGACCGCCGCCGGCCCGGCAACGCCGTTGTAGACGACATATGCGCGCGCCGCCTTGGGATCGCCGAAAGCGGCTCGCGTCGCGCGCGAGTTGAAGATCAGATCCGCATGGCTCCAGTGCATCAGGCCGACGAGTATCCTGCGCATGGCGCCTTCGGGGATCTCGTGGATGTGCAAGACGGCTTTGTGGGGCAGTAATCGCGCGGCCAGCGCATAGTCGGCCACGATCGAGGTGTTGACATAGACGAGGTCGCAGGCCTTGAGGCGCCGCCACGCCCTGAACACGGCAACCGGCAATCGCGCCATCTCGACCGTTGCAAGACGCGCAATGGCCTGGCGCCTCAGCACCCAGAGCGGTTCGAAGACGATCCGGCTGGCATGCGCTTCCAGGATCTGGACGATCGGCCCGCTGCGCGGCAAGACCACCTCGATGTCGGCCGACGGAAACGCGGCGCGCAGCGCAGCCACGCTCTCCGCGAAGCTGCGGTCAGAACCATAGAGTTCATAACCCTGATGAACGCAGGCAATCCGCATCTTTGTTTCCCGCCGGGTGCTACAACCATCGCGCTGGGCGATTGTGGCAGAACCCCGTTCGCAAGAATCATGCCTGGTTCGATATGTCCGACTATCGGTTCGATATGTCCGACTGCCGGCCGTACGCCCCTGGCGTTGCTTCGTTTCGATACAGCTACGCACAGAAGGGTTGACCGAGAATGAAACAACCACCGGGTTCAACACCGTTTTTTTACAACCCCGCGCCATGATCCCCTCCCAGGATACCGAAATCGGAAGATGGCACGAAAGTTGCGGTCTGCTCATTATAAATTAAGCAATATCTAATATATGAGATGTGTGAAAGTGCCGCCGGCCATGAAACCAGAAAAGCCCGCCATTCTAATCCTGGGGACCCGCGGCATACCCGCGGCCCATGGCGGCTTTGAAACCTTTGCCGAAAAACTGGCGCTGTTTCTTGTCGGGCGCGGCTGGAAGGTCGGCGTCTATTGCCAGGATGAGGTCGAGCGGATCGACCAGCGGGTGCGCAGCGAAACCTGGCGCGGCATCGAGCTCATTCACATCCAGGTCGCCTCCAAGGGACCGCGCGCGACCCTGGAATTCGACTGGCAATGCGCCCGCGATGCTGCCAGGCGACAGGGCGTTTGCCTGGTGCTCGGCTATAATGGCGCGGTCTTCCTGACCTGGCTCAGGCTGAAGCGGCGCAAGATCTTCACCAACATGGACGGCATCGAGTGGCGTCGCCCCAAATGGGGGATGGCGGCGCGAACCTGGTTCTGGCTCAACGAATGGATCGGCGCTTGGGCCTCGCATCGGCTGGTCGCCGATCATCCCGCCATCGCCGATCACCTGGCGACGCGCCGGCCGCGCAGCGCCATCGCCACCATCGCCTATGGCGCCGATCCGGTGGCATCAGCGCCCGAGGCGCCGGTCCGGGCGCTCGGCCTCGAGCCCGGGCGTTATCTCGTCTCGATCGCGCGCATCGAACCCGACAACAACATCCTGCCGATTGTCGAAGCCTTTTGCTCCACCAAGCGCGACATGAAGCTGGTGGTGCTGGGAACGCTGTCCGACGACATCCCCTACCATGCCGCCATCCGCAAGGCGGCGAACGGCTCGGTGGTGCTGCCGGGCGCCATTTACGACCAGGCAACGGTGAAGGCCCTGCGCTTCCACGCCCGCGCCTATCTGCACGGCCACACGGTGGGCGGGACCAACCCGTCGCTGGTCGAGGCGCTGGCGGCCGGCAACATGGTGATCGCGCATGACAATCCCTACAACAGATGGACCGCAGGGGCTGCGGCGATCTACTTCACCGACAAGAACAGTTGCGCCGAGCGGATGCAGCAGGCGCTGGACGATGATGCCCTGGTCAAGGCCTGCGGCGTTGCCGCGAGGGCGCGGGCCCGCGAAGCCTTTCGCTGGGACGATGTCCTGCTCGCCTATGAAAACGAGGCCTATCATCTGCTCGGCATGACCGCCGCCAAGACCACTGCGATGGATCACGCATCGCCAGGAACCGTATGATAGGCTGGTCGCGCCGGCGGGTGCTGCGGACCGCGCTGTCCACTGCAGCGGCTCTCGGCTCGCTCCCGGTCGCACCAATCGCTCGCGCCGCCGCCGAGACGCGGTTTCGGCGCGGCGTCAACGCCTGGCCCTGGTTCTCGCTGACGCGTGAATTTCCCGCACCCCGCACCGATTACGGCTGGCCGCCCTTCCAGTCGCAACGGCCGGTGCCGACCCCAGACGACCTGCGTCGGTTGCGCGAGACCGGGCTCGATTTCATCCGCTTGCCCATCGATCCCGGCCCTTTCCTAGCCGCCGACGCCAAGACGCGCAGTCAGTTGCTGGACATGCTGGACGCCGCCGTCACCGCCACCCTCGACGCCGATCTTGGCATCATCGTCAACATCCAGGCCAACGCTGCCACCCATTACTGGAACCCCGACCGCATGGTCTCCAGCACCGCCGCACCCGCTTTCGATCTCTATCGCGGGCTGGTCGGCGAGCTTGCCGGCAGGCTGGCGCGGTTCCAGCCCGGCAGGGTGGGGCTCGAGCCGGTCAACGAACCGGCGCAGGCCTGCGCGTCGAACGTCTGGTTGCAAATCCAGCTCGCGCTTCTGACCGCGGCAAGGGCATCGGCAGCGACCCTGCCGTTGGTCGTCACCGGAGGCTGCGGCTCGATGGTGAGCGGACTGACCGCGCTCGATCCGGGCCCGCTGTCGCCCTTCGAGCCGATCCTGTTCACCTTCCACTTCTATGAGCCCTATCTGTTCAGCCATCAGGGCGCGCCCTGGATGCGCGAGCCGGTCTATCGGTCGCTCAACAATGTGCCGTGGCCGGCATCCGCCGGCTCGCTGCAACAGACGCTGGCATCGGTCAGGGCGCGCATGGCGCAGGACACCGAAACCCCTGAAGACGCCAAGCAAGCAGCCTATGCCGAGACCGAGCGTGTGCTGAAAGTCTATTTCGACGCCCAGCCCGACCGCTGGTTTGTCGACAAATATCTTCGCCAGGTCCGCGATTGGGCCGATGGCCATAGCCTTGCGCCGGAACGCATCATCATGGGCGAGTTCGGCGCGCTGCGCACCGACGCCCGCTATGTCGCCGCGCCCAATCCGGATCGCGGGCGCTACATCGCCGATGTGAGGCGGAGCGCCGAGGAACTCGGCTTCGCCTGGGCACTGTGGGATCTCTTCGATGGCATGGGCATGATGGACGACACCACCCGGGCGCTGGACCCCGATATCATCGCGGCGCTTGGCCTGACCATGCCGGCGGACTGACCGGCCTGAACGCTGCCCGCGCCGGCCGATAGAGCACCAATGCCAGCACCACGAACTTGGTCAGCAGCGTCGTCTTCGACGCGACGCTTTCCGAAGTGTTGATCAGGATAACCCAGCCCAGCATCGGCAGCCAGATGCCGGGATGGCAGCGGCGCGCCACCTCGAACAGGAACAGCACGAAGCCGAACGTCAGCAAAAGTGTGAAGAAGGCGCCCTGATAAAGGACCGTGCGGATGATCGGGTTCTCGATGCCCTGTTCGAGACCGTTGATGCGGCGCAGGCTGTCGATCAGGTCGACATCCGGCCCCACGATCAGATCGCGCAATTCCAGGTGCTTGAAGAGCTCGAACATCTCGACGCGGGCATTGGCGCTGCCGCTGTCCGACACGAAGCGCTCCAGCAGCGCGTCGAAAAAGCCCAGATATGCCGCCACGATGATGACGACCGGCAGCAGGGCGGCGAGCATGAAGCCGAGTGCCGCACCCAGGAGATTGACGCGGCCCTGGCGCAATTTGGTGATGCCCTGAAAAAGCAGGTAGCAGCCGCCGAGCACCATCGTCGTCACCATCGCCGTGCGGCCGCCGAAGGCGACGAGTGCCGCGCATTGCAAGCCGATCAACCCTATCCGCACAGGCATCGACAGGGATCTGGCACCGGAGAGCAGCGCAAGCACATAGATCGACGTCACCATGGCATTGGCAAGCGGATGCCCCTGCAGCGCGCTCGAGCGCAGATCGGTGGTAAACGCCACGCCGTCGAGGCGATAGGGGAAGATAAGCGTCTTGGTGGCGAACTCGAAAAGGGCAAGCAAGGCATTCGCTGTCATGACCACGTGGACGACGGTCTGCAGCCCGGCGAAGGTCCGTTCGTCGTCCTCGCTGAGCATCAGCACGAGAAGTGCCGCAGCCACGAACGTATCGATCATGCCGGCCATACCGGGCCGCTGCCTGGCGATGACGACGACCAGAAGCACGATCGATATGGCGGCCATCAGCGCGCTGGCCGGCCGCCTGTCGGCGAGATGGACGATATGGCCGACCGGATTGCCTGATGCGCAGGAGCGCCAGGCAAGCAGCAGGACGATGAGATAGGTGGACGGGTGGATCTTGGTCGCCGGGTTGCCGAACAGGCCATCATAATTGTAGCCGACCAGCCACAGCATGCCCCCCGAGATGCTGAACAGCACCGCCACCGCCGCGATCAGTCCGAAGCGCGTCAGCGCATCAACCGATGTGCCGGAGATGGGCGTGCCGGCGCGGGGTGCGGCAGCACTATGGTTCGAAGCGCTTGCGCTCCAACTGGCCGCCATATCAGGCGGCCTCGTCGACCAGCAAGGCGGCTGTCGGCAGGCGCCCCATGACGGAGACCGCCTGCGAAGTCGTCGTGACGTCGCGCATCGGGGTGGCGTTCAGCGTGGCGACGAGCACGATCTCGTCGGCCATGGCGACCAGCGGCGAGGCATTGAGATTGTCGGCCAGCGCGCCACCGTCGATGACGACGAGGTCGAAGCTCCGGCTGGCCCGCGCCAGCATCTGCTGCGCAAAATAGATGCCATGCGCTTCCTGGAAGACCGCCTTTGAGCGGCCCCTGCCCAGCACGGCAACGTTGCTGCCGGCGGCGTAATGGCTGACGGCCTCGAACGCGTACTCGCCGCGCAGAACATCGAGGATCCCCGGCTGCGGATCCTTCTGGCCGACGCCGCCAGCATTGGCATCGATGAACAGCACACGGCTGCCCCTGGATGCCGCGGCATTGGCCAGCAGCCGCGCCACCCGGCTGCGCTGCGCGCCCTCGCCCGGCGACGATGTCACCAAGATGGAAGGCACCAGCGGCCAGTCCGCCGGACGCTGGCCCGAACTGAACATGCGCCTGAGCGCAAGGCCGACGACGGCATCGGTCTTCTGGCTGGAGGCGGCGGCGCGCGCCCCGCCGAAAGGCCACCAGCGCCGGCCTGTGTCTGACTTTGCCGGCACCACGCCCAGCACCGGCGCGTCGATGGCCGACTGCATCTGGGCGCTGGAAAGCACCGTCGGCGAGGAATATTCGGCGATCAGCGCCAGACCGGTGCCGAGCCCAAGGCCGCCGAATATCGCGCCCAGCAACAGCAGCGGCAGAGGCGGCCAGCTCTTCTTCAAGGCGGGCATGGCGTTGGAGATGATGCGCGCATTGGTGCTGTCGACATTGATCTGCTCGCGCGTCTCCTGGGCGCGCTGGAGATAGTTCGAGTAGACGGAACGCAGCGCCTCGAGGTCGCGCTGCAATTCGCGCAGCCGCACCGAGGCCTGATCGGTGTCGAGCGACTTGCTCTTCATGCCGGCGACCTTGGCTTCCAGCGCCTGCTGGTTGGCCAGCGCCCGTTCGTAGTCGGTCTCGGTGGCGGTGGCGATGCGGCCAAGTTCGCGCGCGATCAGCTGGCGCGTGTCGCGCAGTTGCTGCTGGGCTGCGATCAGCGAGGGATGACGCGGCCCCAACTCCGTGCCGAGCTGCGAGACCTGGTCGACCAACGTCGCCTCTTGCGCCCGCAGGCTCGAGATCACCGCCGAGCGCATTGCTTCCGAAGTTGCGTCCGGCGTGCCGCTCTGCCGGCGCATCTGGTCGACCTGCGCCTTCAGCGCCGCGGTGCGGCTCTGCGCCGCCGCAAGCTGCGTGTTGATCTCGGTCAGTTCCTGGTCGCTGACCAGATTGCCTGCCGCCATCACCATGTTGTTGGCGGACTTGTAGGCTTCGACGGCGTTTTCGGCTTGCTGGACGCGCTTGCGCTGCTCGTCCAGCCGCGCGGTGATCGACTCGGAAGCGTCCTTGGCCATTTTCGCGCGCGCGCTCGCCTGGTCGACCAGGTAGGCCTGCGCGATGGCGTTGGCCAGGAGGGCGGCCTTGTCGGCGCTCTTGGCGGTGACGATGACGTCGAGGACCAGGACCTTGTCGGCCCGCTTCACCGCCAGGCGCCGGCGCAGCGCGTCGAGTGTCTGCACCGACCTGTCGCCTTCGGCTGATGCCGAACCGAGCAGGCGCGACAGCAAGCCCTGCCCATTGAATTCCGGATCCTGCGTCAGGTTTGTCGCCGCGATCGCCCGCATCAGCACGCCTGTCGACTGGACCACGCTGACCTGGCTCTCGACCTGCGTGATGCCGCCATCGGGTGAGATACGGCTGGGATTGACGTCGTTGGTGACCACCTGCAGGTCCTGCGGATCGATCAGGATTTCCGCCGCCGAGCTGTAGAGCGCCGGTGTGAAAAGGCCGTAGAGCAGGGCGACCAGCGTCAGCAGTGCGACGGTGCCGAAGATCCAGAACCGGCGGCGCACCAGGATGCGCTTCAGATCGCCCAGTTCGACAGTGGAGGCTGCATATGATCCCGCGCGTGCCGGATCCGGGGAGTGTTGCTGAGGAACCATGGGCAGGGATGATTGCATGGCTGCCTCCGACAATACTCCATATGCCGGCAAGACCAGTTTGCGGCGCTAACCTAGCTATTCCTCCAACTGTTAAAACATTGTTAATTATGTTGAGAGGTGACGTGAATTTTGGCACGCGGTTTGCTTAAAAATATACATATCGAGGTGTTGGCTACGCAGCGAGCGGAGGCGAATGCAGATGGGGTTACAATTTGACCGGACCGGCCTGGCCGGCAAGGCCGGGCACCGCCTTTTCGGACCTCCAACATGCAGATAAGCCTCCGCCTGGACGGCGACTGCGTCCGCGCCTTTCACGTCACGCTGCTGGAGCGCCTTGCCGCGCTCGAAGACGTCGAACTGTCCGTCGATGTCAGGCCGGCGGGCGGCGGCATTCCGCGCAGCGCCGCGGCCCTGTTTCAACTCGAAACGGCGATCCACGGACTGTCCCATGATGGACTGGCCAAGCGTGTGCCGCTTTCGGCGCTCGCGCCCTACCGGCAGTCCCCCGCTTCGCCTGACCTGGTCATCGACCTCTGCGGCGATGTCAGGCTGGAAAACACACGGATCTGGCGCGTCACCTATGACGGCGCCAGCGGCGAAGCGGCCTTGCTGGCCCTGATCCTCGCAGGTCGCACGCCGCTTGCCCGCATCGAGGAGAACGGCGTTGCGATCGCCGCCGGGCGTCTGGGCACCGAATATGGCGGCATCGCGCTGGCGTCCTTCCAGGATATGCTGGCGCGCACAGCAAGCCTGATCATAGCTGCCATGTCAGGCGCGGCAAAGTCCGTGCCTGATCTGCCCGAACCGGCGCAGGTGGGTGGCCCGCCGCCAATGCCCTCGGCGGGCAAGCTTGGGGTCAGGGCCGGCAAGGCGCTGGCGCGGCGGATCATCCAGAAGATCTATCACCTTTGCTACAACGCGCCGCACTGGAAGGTCGGCTGGCGGCAAACCGGGAGCCGCGATCTGTTCGAGCTGCGCGCGCATCCGGCGTCGGGTTGGCAAGAGTTGCCGGACGACGGCAGCCGCTTCTACGCCGATCCGTTCCCCATCCTCTACCAAGGCCAGCTGACCCTGTTCGTCGAGGACTATATCCATCGGCTCGGCAAAGCCATCATCTCCGCCGTTCCCTTCGGCCCGGCAGGCCCGCTCGGAAGGCCTGAACCGGTGTTGGAGCTGCCCTACCATCTCTCCTACCCCTTCGTCTTCGAGCGCGACGGCGAGGTCTGGATGGTGCCGGAAAGCTGCGCCAACGGCACGGTCGATCTCTACCGGGCCACAGCTTTTCCCGGCGGATGGGTCAAGGAGGCGACGCTTCTGTCCGGTGTCGTCGCCAGCGACGCCACGCTTGTCGAGCATGGCGGCGCCTGGTGGCTGTTCGCCACCGTCCGCGACGGCGGCGGCGCCTTCTCCGACGCGCTGCATCTGTGGTCGGCGCCGGATTTTCGCGGCCCCTGGACGCCGCACCCCAAAAATCCCGTGCTGATCGATATCGCCTCGGCGCGGCCGGCCGGCCGCATGGTCAGGCGCGGCAACGACCTGCTGCGCCCGGTCCAAGACTGCCGCAGGAGCTATGGCGCGGCGCTTGGCGTCGCACGCATTTCTCACCTTGATTTGATCGGCATGGAGCAGGTCGTTGAAACCATCTTAAATCCAGGTGCGCTATGGAGTGGGCGTAAACTTCACACGCTCAACGAGGCTGGCGGCTTTGAGTTCATCGATGGCTCGGCGATCGCACCGCGCTGGAAGCAGCGGGCCCGCGATTAACCTAAACATTGGTTACTACCAAGCACGCGCGCCGGTTGCTTGCGGTTGATTTAGGTCCGGAAGATATTTTCTACCGGAGATTGTGAAACGCGCCGTTGCCATCAGAAAGAGCAGCAAAATGAGTATCTCAGAGGCTGGCCCGGCCCAAGTCGATGTGGCGATCGTCGGTGCCGGAATGGCCGGCACGACCTTGGCAATTCTGTTGGGACGAGCCGGCCGCAAGGTGGCGCTGATCGATCCGCACCGCGTCCACCATGAGGAATTCCGGGCCGAGAAGATCGGCATGGACCAGATGCTGCTGTTCGAAAAGCTCGGCCTCGATGCGACACTCAAGCGTCTCGTCACCTCCACGACCGACACGCATGTCTTTCGCCTCGGCCAGTTCTTCGCGCATGAGAAGAAGGCTGAATTCACATTCTCCTATGGCGCGCTGATCAATGGCCTGCGCGACGCCTTGCCTGCGCAAGTGCCGCTGACGGTCGGCAAGGTAACCGAAGTCTCGACTGGACCGGACCGGCAGCGGCTTGTGCTGGCCGACGGCACCGTCATCGATGCCCGCCTGCTGGTGGTGGCAACCGGTCACGGCGAGGCGGTGCGGCGCGCCGTCGGCGTCGAGCGTATCGAGCAATCGAAGGCGCATTCCCTGTCGATGGGATTCGACCTCGCCATCTCGCCCAGCGATTTCGGTCATCAGTCCGTCACCTGCTACAGCAGGCGGGCCGCCGACCGTATCGCCTACATCAGCATCTTTCCCCTCGGCGACAAGATGCGGGCGAACATGTTCCTCTATCGCAATGTGGCCGAGCCGTGGACGCGGGCGTTCCGCCAGGAGCCGCAAAAGATGCTCTGCGAATTGATGCCCGAAATAGCCGTGCGATGCGGCAACTTCGAAGTCGCGAGTCCTGTCGAGGTCAGGCAGATCAGTCTGAGCACGACGCAAGGCCATCGCCGCGACGGGGTCATCTTCATCGGCGATGCTTTCTGTACCACGTGTCCAACGCCGGGCGTCGGCATCGGCCGCGTGATGACCGATGTCGATCAGCTCCATTCGGTTCACATTCCACGCTGGCTCGAAACTCCAGGCATGGCGGCTGACAAGATCAACGCCTTCTATGACGACCCGGTCAAGGTGGCTGCCGATGAGGATGGCATGCGGGTCAGTTACTATGCCAAGTCGATTACCGCCGACACCGGGCTGGAATGGCGCGTGCGGCGCCTGCGCAACAACACCGCGCGCCAGCTGATGATCATCGGCCGTAAGGTCCGGCATCTGGGACAGAAGCAGGCGCCCATGGCCAACATGCGATAGGGCGCGACCAGTCGCGCCCTATCGATTGCCGCTATTGATTGCCCTTGTCAGGCGAATGCGTCAGGCGCCAATCAATCACTGACGGCCGGCGGAGGTGTCGATGGGGCAGTCTGGGCCGTGACACCCGAAAGCCTGTCGCGCTTCTGCAAGGTTGGTTTCTCGTATTTCTTCACTGTAAAGTGCCCTCCAAATTGATACGGCGCCAGCAGAACCAATTCCCTGCCCCGTGTCAATTGTGCCATTACTGGTTCTTACGTCGTATCCACGCCATCGCGGTCAAACGATTCTTCACTGTTGCATTGCCGGCACATATCGGCTCCGACAGGTCACCTCATCCCAGCGCCAATCCCGCTCTCCTCGGCCGCGCGATGTTGTAAATCGTTTCATCCAAGGTATTTTGGCCATTGGGGAACAGAGGGAATAGTCATGTCCAACAGCGCCTTGCCGCTGGTCATCAGTGCGCCTGAACCACGCACGCTCGACCTGATCTTCACAGCCCGGCAGCTGGCGCGGCTCAAGGCGCACTATCGCATCGTCGAGACGACCGCTGACGGCGTCGCGAAACTGCCGGCCGACGTGCTGGCCGAGGCGCGCTATATCATCGGCCAGCCGCCCATATCGCCCGAAACGCTCGATCGGATGAAGGCGCTGCGCTGCGTCTTCAATGTCGAGACCAACCTCATCAACAACATGCCCTACGAGACGTTGTTCGCGCGCGGCATCCATGTCGTCACCACCGGCCTGGTGTTCGCCGAGCCGGTCGCGGAGCTTGGCCTTGCCATGGCACTCAATCTCGCCCGCGGCATCGTCGATGCCGACCTCGCCTTCCGCCAGGGACAGGAACTGTGGGGCGGCGACGGCAACCAGACGGCGCGGCTCTTGTCCGGCGCCGATGTCGGCATCATCGGTTTCGGCGATCTCGGCCGGGCGCTCAACCGGCTGCTGTCGGGCTTCCGCACCCGCACCAAAGTCTTCGATCCATGGCTGCCGCCATCGATCCTCATCGACAATGGCGTCGAGCCGGCCTCCCTCGACGAGGTGCTGTCGACCAGCGACTTCATCTTCGTCGTTGCCTCCGTGACCAGCGAGAACCAGGGTTTTCTCGGTGCCGACGCCTTTGCCGGCATGCGCAAGGGCGCTGCCTTCATCCTGCTCAGCCGCGCCGGCGTGGTGGACTTCCCGGCGCTGATGGCGGCGGTGAAGAGCGGCCACATCGTCGCCGCCAGCGACGTTTTCCCCGAAGAACCGCTGGCGCGGGACCATCCGGTGCGCGCCCTGCCCGGCTTCCTGCGCTCGGCTCACCGCGCCGGCGCGCTCGACATCGCCTTCAAGCGCATGGGCGATATGGTGCTGGAGGACATGGACCTGATCGACCGCGACCTGCCGCCGCTGCGCTCCAAACGCGCCGAGCGCGAGACGGTTTCGCGCATGCGTTCCAAGCCGGCCGACAGGAATTGAGGCGTGGATTTTCGTTCGGGTTGGCCGGCCCTCGACCAGGTCCGCTTGACAGGAGCGCGGCCGGCGATGACGCTGCCGCAATCGAACTTTGCGGAGGGAGGCCGTGACCATGAAGAAGATCTATGAAAAGCCGATGCTGCTCAAACGGCAGAAACTCTCCGCCGTGACGGCGCAGCAAGCCACTTCAGGAGTGACCGGTCCGATCGGCCCGACAGGCCCGGCAGGCTGACGCCTCGCGGTGTTCGATGAAGGTAGCATTGGACGCGCCCGCGGGTCGGCGGCGAGACGGCAGTCGCTCAAGGCGCAGCATCAGTGTTTATGGCTGCTCTTCGCTCTGCGGGCAACCGCTTCCATAAAAGAGCGGGCGGCAGCGTCACAGGCTGTTCTGGACGGTCCATTCGCGGACAGCACGACCTCCGCGGCCTTCCGCGACATGCCGTATTTCCGGGCGAAGACCGCAGCGTCGTAAGGTTCGTTTTCGGCCGGTGCCGCGGACGTGATCCTGGCCTTGGTCATTGGCGGGTCCGCCTGAAACTCTCAAGCAACTCGCCTTCATTGCGGCAGCCATTCTGGAACAGCGAAAACACCGTGGCTGCCAGAAGCTGCACGTCCGACTCCCCCGACATGCGATCAAATTTGCGCTCCAGGCAGACCCGATCGAAGACGCGCTGGCACAGTTGCAGATCGGAAGGATGGAGACCGGGATTGCGCTTACGAAGGCTCGACATAAGAAGCCCCTTTCGGAGCAGCGGCCACTTTTGATGCATGTCGTCCAAAAGTGACCTCGGCTTTGGGAGAACGACATGCATAAACAAAGACCCTAAAGCGCATCGCATAAATCCGATCAAACGCGATGCGCTTTAGACGCTGTGGGTCAAAAAATGAAATCGGGCTGAGCAAGAGTCAACATCGGCCTCATCACAGTAAGTATCGTACAATTCTCCCCCCGGTCCTCCCCCTTCTTCGAATGGTCCCCAGGCCCAGCGCGACATGGCGCTTTTCATTGGCCAGCGGATTTTATCGGCGTGATCCGGCGCTCTCATGAAATATGTCGGTTTTGTACCAAATGGCGTTTGGTACGTTTCCGACACTAACATTCAGGCCGATCTTTTCATATGCGAACAGGCGTTGGGGGGCGCCGTGCTTCGAATTTCATATCGCATTAATATCTTTCTGCGTTCAGAGCCCCTATACATAGGCCATCGTCCTCACGTTTTTACGGGCACGGACGGCTGGGAGATTGGATGGCTCTTGCCCTGCATTGGGCCACGCCATGTCTGATCCCAACAAAAACTCTGATCCCGACAAAAAACCCTATCCCGACGGGAACCATCCGTACCGAAACCAACTGCTGCGGCGCATGCCTGCGGATGATCTGGCGTTGCTCGAGCCGCACATGCAGCGCTGCGATTTGCCATTGCGCATGATGCTGGTGACCCCGAATGTTCCGATCGAGGCCGTCTACTTCATCGAACAGGGCATTGGTTCGGTGGTCGCCAGCACGGCAAGCGGCCAAGAGGCCGAAGTGGGCTTCATCGGCTTCGAAGGCATGACGGGATACTCCCTGGTGATGGGCGACGACCGTGCGCCGCATGCCTGTTTTGTCCAACTCGAAGGCGAAGCGATCCGCATCGAAGCCGGCGCTTTCAAGGCAGCTTTGGAGGCAAGTACGACCTTGCGCATGTTCCTGCTGCGCTTCGTCAACGCACTACAAACCCAGGCCGGCTGCACCGCGCTCGTCAACGCGCGGCTGAAGCTCGAGGAGCGGCTGGCGCGATGGCTGCTCATGTGCGACGACCGGGTGCCCGGCGAACATCTCGCCATCACCCACGAATTCCTGGCCATCATGCTTGGTGTCAGGCGGCCAGGCGTCACCGTCGCGCTTCAATTGCTCGAAGGCCGCACGTTGATTCGCTCGAGACGGGGCGAGATCGTCATTCGCGACCGCGCCGGGCTGCTGGAACTCGCCAATGGCAGTTACGGCGAAGCCGAGGCCGAATATGCAAGGCTGATCGGCGAGATCGGCGCGGCCTGATCAGGAGCGGCTGCTGCCGGCATCCGGCTTGCCCGATGTCGCTTTGCCGGGCGGTGCCGCACCGCCTTCTATGGGCCCATCCCTGCCGATCGGCCCATCCCTGCCGATCGGCCCATCCTTGCTGATCGGCAAGCCGGCATGCTCCAGGCTTGCAAGCTTGCACTTCGTCTGCTCGGCCGCCGCTCCGACAAGGCAATCAATGGTGAACATGGCACCGGCGTGATCGCTTGACGCGACCGCCTGGCGGATCTTCGTCAATTGCGCCTGCGTGTAGTCCAGAAGCTCGACCAGGCCGGTATGATCCAAACCGCCCTCCATTACAGGATGTCGAGAGGCCGATCCGAGGTCGCTCTTGCCACCGAAATACGCCCATTTACGCGGCTTGCATAGCCGGACTGTCAGAATCGTACAGCCTACGCTCTACGGGATCGTTGCCTATTGGCCAAAGGTCCATCTTCGCGCCAGCGCCACGGCATGCAAGTGTATATAAGCTATCGCTTGAATGCTGGTCCGTACGTCTGTCGGGGAGATGTCGTGCCAATTCGCGAGAATCTCGCCGCCAATCTCAGGCGGCTGGTCCAGCGCCACGCTTCCGTCAGCGCGGTGTGCCGTGAGCTTGGCATCAATCGCACCCAGTTCGAGCGCTATCTGCAAGGCAAGGCGGTGCCCAACAAAACCACCGCCAGGCTGATCTGCGATTATTTCAAGATCGACGAAAACGAGCTGTATCGCGAGCCGGCTGTTCCCGCAGCCAACGGCGACGGCAACGCATCGCTGCGCGAGGCACTGTACGAAAACATGGTGCGGCCGCCGTCGCCCGCCATCGCCGGCGGCACTTATTTCACCTATTTTTCGGTTCCCGGCCGCCCCGACCTTCTGATGCGCTCGGTCACCTTCCTGCGACGTGAGGCCGAGCTGGTCACCTTCAGGCGGGTGACGCGGTGGGCCCCGGGCGATGGCCAGGGTGGCGCCAGAATGCCCGGCAACCACTACGGCGTAGCGATCTCGCGCCTGAACTGGATCTATTTCACAGGCATCAACCGCCGCCAGACAAGCGAGCCCTCGATCATGACCGTACAGTGGGCTCCCATCTCCGAACCGGTTCTGGTCGGCAGGGCGATCGTCCTCACAGGATCGGGGCCGGCCTTTGTGCCGGTCATCATGCGGCAGGACGTCACCAGGGTCAGCATGAAGCGGGCGCTGCAGATGGCCCATATCGTCAGCCTCGACGACCCCAGCGTCGATCGACTGGTGGTCAGTCTCGCACGAGAGACCCGATAAACTCGCCTCCTACGGGAAAAATCCGGGAAAGTTTCAAGTTTTTCGGCTATATTTTTCCTCGTTTCGGCTTTTCTGCGCAAAAAATGCCGGAACTTTCACCCAAACCTGTCGTTTTCCAATGGATCGTTGCTTCGACGATCCCAAAGCAACAGGAGAGTACCCATGAACATCAAGATGATCTGCTTGGGCGCCATGGCACTTTCGATGGTCGGCGGCGCGGCGTTTGCCAAAACGTCGGCTCTCGACGATCCAGCCAAGATGCAGCCCTTCTACACCGATAGCAGCATGAAGACGATGGTCAGCAACGACGACTTCGTGAAAGCCTGGAAGGCCCTTACGCCGGACGACCAGACCGCGATGATGAAGGCCTGCGAGGACGAGGCGAAGGACGCCACTGCGGCCAACAGCCATCCCGAATTCTGCAGCAGCGTGAAAGCGAACGGCGGCAGCAAGTAGCAGTCCAGCAACCCGAATGAGAAACAGCCCCGCGCGGGGCTGTTTTGCGTCTGCCGCAGGTGTGCAGACAAGCCAGCCACGCAAGGATCGGGCCCGGCCGGCACCCGGCCCATCTCCCCATTTCTGCCATGTTGCACTGCGATAAATTTGTTGCATTGCGATATCGGCCTGCACCGCCGACATTGCACAGGGGCTGGGCTTGCACGAGGGAGCCGTCGTGGCAGCATCGTTCCGGCCGGACATACAAGGATTGCGCGCGCTCGCCGTCGGCGGCGTCGTCGCCTACCATTTCGGCCTCACCGCGCTCCCCGGCGGCTTTGCCGGCGTCGACATCTTCTTCGTCATCTCGGGCTGGCTGATATCGACCCACCTCATGCAGGAGATCGGCGAGACCGGCCGGCTCGACCTCTGGCGCTTCTATGCCAGGCGCGCGCGGCGGCTCCTGCCGGCAGCTTTGTTCGTCATCCTGGTCACGCTGGCCGCCGGCTACTTCATCCTGGCGCCACAGGAGCAGGCGCTCTATTCGCGCGGCGCCATGTTTGCCTCCGCCTATGCCATCAATCTGTGGCTGCTGCGCTGGTCGTTCGACTATTTCGCCGCCGACGCCACCAGCAATCCCTTCATCCACTTCTGGTCGCTGTCGGTGGAGGAGCAGTTCTATCTCGCCTGGCCGGCGCTGCTTCTGCTGGCCGCCTGGCTGCGGCCGGGCCGGCGAACGGCCGCAGCCATGATCGGCGTGGTCGGCCTCGCCTCCTTCGCCGCCTGCCTGTGGCTGACCAGCGCGGCGCCGGCCTGGGCCTTCTATTTCTCGCCGCTGCGCGCCTGGGAGTTCGCTGCCGGCGGCCTGGCGACGCTGGTCCCCATGGCTTTGCTGCAGCACCGCATCTGGCTGCGGCCAGCCCTTGGCTGGCTCGGCCTGGCGCTGATTGCGACGGCCTATCGCCTGTTGAGCGAGGACCTGCCCTTCCCCGGCTGGTACGCACTGCTGCCGGTTGCCGGCACCGTGCTGGTGCTGCTGAGCGGCGGCTGCGGGGAACAGACCAACGGGCGGACCGACCGGCACGTCCTTGGCCCGGCCACCGCTTTGTCGCTGCCGCTCTTGCAATGGATCGGCACGCTCTCCTATTCGCTCTATCTCTGGCACTGGCCGGTCATCGTCTACGCCGGGATGCTGACGCCCGATCTTACGGTGCCGCAGCGGCTGGGCTGCGGCGTGCTGGCGCTGGCGCTGTCGGTGCTCACCTATCACCTCATCGAGAACCCGGCACGACGCGGCGCCTGGCTGACGGTGGGCGCTCGCGCGCTCGCACCCGCGCTGGCGCTGACCGGTGCCGGCGTGGCGGTCGCCTACGCCAATGCGCATCTGGCCACGCGCAACATCGGTCCCGAGCAGCGCGGCATCGAGCAGGCGGCCGAAAGACCTTCCATCGCGCGGGCCGTCGACAAGAACTGCCTGGCCGACTTCCAAACGGTGACGCCGAAACCCTGCACATTCGGCCCGGCCGATGCCACCCGCACCATCGTGCTGTTTGGCGATTCGCACGCCGACCACTGGTCGACGCCGCTGATCGAAGCAGCCAGGCGCAACCACACCAAGGTGGTCACCTACCTCAAATCATCGTGCCGCGCCTCGCGGCTCTCCACCTTCAACACGGTGCTGAAGCGCGACTACACCGAATGCGACGCCTGGCGCGAGCAGGCCATATCGGAGATCATCCGCCGCAAGCCGCGCCTGGTGGTGATCTCCGAATTTTCCATCGGCAATCTGACCCGCGATCTGCCCGCCGCCGAACGCACCGCCGAAGTAGCGCGCTGGCAGGCCGGCCTGCGCTCGACCTTGCAGGCCTTCAGCCGGGCCGGTGTCGAGACGGCAGTCATCCGCGACACGCCGATCAACGCCAGCTTCGCCGGCTCCTGCGTGGCGCGCACCCTGTGGTGGCGCGAGGCACCCTCGCCGCACTGCGACACGCCAAGGGCCGAAGCCGCCAACGACAGCACCGCCGCCACCGAGCGCGCCGTGGTGACCAGCGTGCCCGACACCCGCTACATCGACCTCACCAACCAATTCTGCGGCCCGACCACCTGCCACGTCGTCATATCAGGCCAGCTGGCGTTTCGTGACAGGCACCATCTGGCGACGGGCTTTGCCGAGACGCTGGCGGGGCCGCTGGAGAGGGCGCTGTTTTAGGCGCCTGGGCATCTGCGCCCCGGTCTGCATTGTTCGTCACATCTTACGAATCTGTGGAACGAGGCTGCAACTCGGCAGTTATATTAGCCTAACCTTGAAAAGGAGGCAGCTATGAAAAAGCTCCTGCTTGTTTCGGTTATCGCCATTGCTTCGGCGGCGGCGATGATCGCCCCCGCCGACGCCCGCAGCCGTATCAGTATCGGCATTGGCGGCTATGCAGACGACTATTACGGCGACGATTATTACAATGGTTACGACTATGGCGATCGCTACTATCGCCCTTATTACCAGTACGACGCCTATGACAACGGCTACAGGCCGCGCTATTACCACCGTCACCACCGTTGCCACATCGCACTGGTCAAGCACTGGCGCCATCACCACAGGATCGTCGAGGAAATCCGCGTCTGCCGATGATCTGATCCTGTGAAAAATGATCCGGCCGGCGCCGCCGGCCGGATATTTGCGCCGCTCACCCCACCCGCCTCCTCATCATCATCCCATAATGCACCGCCAGCAGATCCAGCCCCACCTTCAGCAGCTTCGTCACCACGTTCCGGCCCTCGCCGGTCTGCTCGGACAGGCGCTTGAGGGAACCGTCCGCGCAGCAGACTTGTCGTACCACGGCGGCCACCTCCCAATGGCCTAGCGCTCCTGTGGCGGCGGCATAGGCCCTGCCGGCGTCGAGAACGCTGTCGGCGATGCCGCCGCCCTCGCGGCCGCCGTCGATGCGCTCGGTCCAGCGCATCGGCTTGACATCAGCCTGCTGACTGCAGCGGAAATCCTCGCGGTAGCGCAGGCCTGCCTCGCGCTGCTGGCGCGACAGCGAAGTGATGCCGACGAGTGCATCGATGGCGCGCAGCCGCACGATGCCGCCGGTCGCGGCGTAGCCGTCATTCGACACTTCGTAGACACGCGCAGCCTCCAGCGTGCCCGCTGCCAGCCGCTTGCGGCCGAAGGCGTCATCCCTGAGCGCGAAATCATGGCCGATCTCGCGGCGTATGCGCACCTGCTCGGCCTCGCCCTTCGGCAATTTCGGCGCCTGCGGTTTTGCGGGTCTGGTCTTTTTGCTGATGGGAGGCTCCTGGTTGGGATGGGTGGTGGAGGCCGGCAAGTGGCGATCCTTCGCGCGCCCTCGGCCCTGCCGGGCATCTCCCCACGCGGTGGCAGAGCGGAGCGGAGCGCTGCTCGGTTGGCCTTCAATGAACCGTAGGTCGTCGCCTCTTCGCCGCCGCGCCAGCATCCCTGCCGTCCGGCATCCAGGCTGATGGAACCGGCGCGAGTTTTCGACGTTATGTCGCGTCCATGCCAAGGGGAGGTTCGCCGATGACAGCCTTCATGCCGGTTACCGTGCGCTTTTGCGACAACAAAACCATGCTGGTCAGTTCGGTGGCCGGAGCCGCCGAGGCACTGCGCCACCAATGGCCCGACAAGACAGCGCCTGGCTATCTCGAGGCTTCCCGGCTGGTTACGCTCGCCGTGGACGGCATCTGCTGCCAGCGCATCGCGTTCGACGCCTTCACCAGGGCGGCCAAGCAGCAGAACATACTGGTCGACAGGCCCAAAAGCCGCGCCCATGACTGGCTGGATGCGGTGGCTAGCCCGTGAGGAGCGGGCGCCGCCCGAAAAATTGATGCAACCGGCCCCCAGCGGGGCGCGTTTATGGGTGCGGTAGCTGGAGCCGCGCGCAAAGCGAAGGTGAACGCCGTGGGTACGATGAAAACCGGAGTGCCGCTCAAAGTGCGGGTGGAAGATGAGATCGAAGAGATCGACAGCGTCAGCGAAGCCGCCGATTTTCTCCAGCGCTGGCCGCTGGAGCGGCGCGGCCATGTCTACCGCAGCGCGTTGAACGCCTGCAGCGCGGCGATTGCCGCCCAGATTTCCGAAGCCGACGCCATGAAGGTGTTTACCGGCTTTGCCCGGGTGACTGGCATATTGGTCGGCGAGGGCAACCCGCCGATGGCGATGGACGCAAGGAGCATACAGAGCCGCACGCCCAAGCAAGGCCGGCAGATGCCGAAATAGGGCTTTGCTTCTTTCTCCCCGTTTACGGGGGTGAGGTGTGATCCGCGCGGCGGACGAAAAGCCAATTGCTTGGCTTTTCGAACAGCGAACGCCCGGCAGGGCAATGAGGGGCGGCGCCAGCGCTTCGGTAAGTGGCATCTGAATCGGATGCTTGAATTTCATGTCAGCTTCCATCCTGCCTCGTCAGCGCTGCCCCCCATCCGCCTGCCGGCACCTTCTCCCCGTGAACGGGGGAGAAGAGATCAAACCTCACCCCGTCGCAACAAATACGCGGCGCTGGAAGCGCGCCTGGTGGTAGGTACAATAGCTTTTCAGCGCCCCGGTGCGCATGCCGCAGCACAGCATGTCGGCGCCTGGGCGGCTGCCTGGCGCCCCCTCTTCGGCAATAGAAATGTCCGGATCCCCCTCCACCGTCAGATCCAGCGGCGCACGGCAGCGTGAAAACAGGCAATCGATGAAGCGCATCGCCACGCCATGCGGCTGCCGGCCAATGGCCGCGCGCGGCGGCGCCGGCGCCTCCAGGCGATAGGCCACGCCGTCGGCGATCAGCACGCCCACCTCGCGCACGAACGAATGCGCGCGCCTGGGCCGGGCCACTTCACGCGCATGGATGTCCTTGGCGGCAAGCACGCCCTCCATCTTGCCGACGACAGGCGTCGCTTTCGCCGACGCGCCACTCGCCCGCTTGCTTCCAGCGCGCTTGCCCACGGCCTGCCTGGATCGCGGCGGCGGCCCCTTGCCATTGGCAAAGCCGATCGCGCCGAGCATGTCGTTGCGGTGCACGATGCCGATGATGGCGTCGCGCGACACCGGACTGCCGCGCAACGCGCTGAACGCGACTGCAATCCTGGAGGCTGAGAGCCCATCCTTCAGCCAGCGGGCGATCTCGTGCAATTCCGCGTCGCTATAGCTTGCCATATCCAGCTCCATCCAAAGTTCGGCCGCGCGCCGTCGGGCAGCGTCAAGGTTCGACCCGGTCGCCAGGCCGCAGTCAGGTTGTTTTTCAAGAGCCGGCTCTCAGCCGGCCAGCCTCAGCCGGCTTGGGCCGATTTCCCGCCGGCAAGGTGCAGAAGCCGCGCTTCGGCCGTGTTTCTGTCCAGGGCGGAAACTGCCCTGCCCGTCAGCCTGTCGAACAGGATGACGGTGCCGTCCTCGGTGCGGATGCAGGATCGGCCTGCCGCAAAAACAGCGCCGGCGCCATGCCGGCCGAATTGGGGGCCGAAGCCGCTGGGAGCGGCGGCTCCGGCCGTTCCGGTCGCCGGAGACAGGCGGCGGACCGGACCCGAGGCTCGTGCGGTCAAGCACTGGGCCTCGGGCTTCATCCGGGCCGGGGAGGAGGACGGCCGGGACGAAAGGGAATGGGCGGTTATGACCGCCGGGCGCGCCTCGCGTGAGGCCGGCGACTCGGCGCCATCAAAGCTGGACAGGTTTTGCATCACCGGATATAAGCATAACTCGAAAATAAATGCAAGCCATTCTTTCATAGACGAGAGCGGCTTTCATCCCTCACATGGGCGCCATGGCAAAAACGGAACTGTCGATCAAGGTCGGAGCGGCGATCCGCAAGGCGCGCAAGCAGCGCGGCCTGGTCATGCGCCACATCGCCGAGCACAACGACACCGATGTCGCCGCCGTCGGCAACTGGGAAACCGGCCGCAATCTGCCCAAGACCGAGAACCTGCTGAAGACCGCCGCCTTCCTGCGCGTCGACCCGGTTGCGCTGGGCCAGGGGCAGGTCGTGTTTCTCGACGATGCCGGACCGGTTGCCGATGCGGAGATCGTCACCGATGCAGGTCCGCTACCCGCCAGCTCGATGGACATCGAGGTGCTGGGCGCGGCCGTCGGTGGCGACGATGGCGATTTCACCTTCAACGGCGAGCCGGCGGGTTACGTCCAGCGCCCGCCGGGCGTGCGCAACCTGCCGAAGGTGTTCGCCCTGCACGTGCTCTCGGATTCCATGGTGCCGCGTTACGAGCCCGGCGACCTGATCTATTGCGGCGGCCGCGACGCCGTACCGGGCGACCATGTGGTGATCGAGACCTTCCCGGAGGAAAACGAGCGCAACGGCAAGGCCTTCATCAAGAAGCTGGTCAAGCGCACGGCGGGCGAGCTGGTCGTCGAGCAGTACAACCCGCCGAAGACGCTGACCTTCAACCGCTACGCCATCAAACATGTCTGGCGCGTGATTCCGCTGAAGGAATTGCTGGGGTATTGAGCAAGGGACGCTCTTCCTTCTCCCCCTGCGGGAGAAGGAAGAACCAGCGCTGGCACCCTCCCACTCAAGCCCGCCGCGATCCCTCCAGCGGCACATCCCTGTCGCTCAGCATCCGCGCTTCGCTGCGCACGCGCTGGCGCTCGTCGACAAACGCGGCCTGGATCGAAATCGCCGTCCCCGGCAGTCCGTCGGCGCGGCAGGCCGAACAGACGATGCGGCCCGACAGAGCGGACAGCGGCGTATTCCCCGTCACCCCGAACCGCTTCAGCTGATCGGGTCGCCACCACCTGTTGCGGCCACAATCGGCGCACTCGACCGAGATCGAGGCGACATGCGCGATCGTTGGTTCCTTGCCCGGCAATGCCATCGCCCCTGCCTCGTCTTTGTTCCTGATTTGTTCGCATATTCCTGTGTTTTACGCCGGGAGTCGAGTCGCAGTTTTCAAACTTTCCCAGAAGTTTTTCTTCTAGCGTAATTTGAGTTATGCTTTCATAAATATATGAAAATGTGAGTCGGGCACGAACCTGCCCACTGCATCAGACCCGGGAGCGATAATGGACGCTTTTGCCGCCGATTTTGCCGTTCCTGCGGCTACGCCGGCGACAGCCTGGCCTTGCTTGAAGCCTTCGAAGCGATCCGTCGCAGCGGCATCGCCCACGCCCGTCACGATCACGTCAGGCGCAAGGCGGTGATCGACGAGTTGAAACCGTCGGAGGCGCTGTTCCTGGCCGCTATCGGTCCGGCGCTCTCGGCGCAGGAGGCAATCGAGGACGCCGCCCGCTTCATAGCCTGCTGGCGCAACATACCGCGCTGGCGCCAGGAGCGGCGCCTGCCCGACCTGATCAGGGCCAAGCAGCAGCGCCTGGTGGCGCGCTATTTCCGCCGCCATGGCCACAGGCTCTGGGCAAGGGAAGCGGCGTGAGGACTGGACCAGCCGTTTGCGGGTTCCATCAGCCATTTTTTCTTTCTAGACTGCGCAGGGGTGGCTGACCGTTCGACGTGCATAGTTTGGAATGTTCAAGACTGCCCGCTCAAAATTTCAAACCTGGATAACGGCCGGCGCGGGAACCATCGCCGCCCTGCTCGTCGCCGGCCTGATGGGCGCGTTCGGCGCCCTGCCCGCCCACGCCCCGCCGCAATTGCCGCCCGATGCCGCCATCGATGCCGGGCGCTGGCGGGTCCAGCCCGCGCGCGCCTATGTCAGCCGCGCCAAGGTCTATGGCGTGGCGCTGAAACCAGGCCAGAAGGCGCTGGTGCTGGAGGCCGATCTGACCAATCGCACGGCGCAATCCGACAAGGCTTATTTCAACGTCTTCAAGCCGGACGGGATCGACCTGCCCGATTCCACGCCGATGATCGCGCTGGCCCGCGATTCGACGCTGACGCCGGAACTGCATCCCGGCATGACCGAACGCATGGCCTATGTCTGGCCGCTTGCCGGTAACGCCGCCGTGCCGGCAAATCTCAGCTTCGGCGTCACCGCCGAGATCTTCAAGCCGCACGACAATCTTTACGGCACGCCGGGCTGGTTCAATTCCTATCGGCTCGGCACCGTCACCATGCCGGTCGCCGACCTGCCCGAGAGCGGCTCATGAGGATCCGCGCCATCGGCAATCTCCTGATCGTCGCCGCCACCGTGGTGCTCAGCTACGGCATGCAGGTGTCGAAGCCGCATTATGCCGAACTCACCGCGCCGATCCCCATTGATGGCGCCATGCACGACACGGTGCGGGCGCGCAGCTTCGATGTCCGCCTCGACAGAATGGTCTTTGCGCGCACGCTGAAGACCAACCAGTTCGGCCAGGAAAGGCTGCTGACCACCAGCGGCCTGTGGGCGGTGGCAGCGACCAATCTCACCGCCACCAGCACCTCCACCACGGTCGCCGACGGCACCTGGCAAGGCCCGACCGGCCTGCGCTACCGCCAGACGGAGCGGCTCAGCTATCGCCAGGATATGCCGCCACATGCCGTCGATCCAGGGCTGGAGAGAAGCGGCCTGTTCGTCTTCGAGTTGCCGGCCGACCAGATCCGAGGCGCCAGCCTGCTTATCGCCGCACGTCAGTTCGGCCCGCTCGACGCCCAGGCCCGCATCAGCCTCGATGCCGTTCCGACCGGTGCCGATGGTCAACCGGCGGATGTCTTGCCGCTATACGATCTCGACGCTCCTGCACCGCCGCAGGGCCAGACACGGCAGGGCCAGACACGGCAGGGCAAGACATGAGCGCGGTTTCAACCGACATCGACCCAGCCGGCGGTGGCGAGAAAAAATGGCGACGGCGCGGTCTTGCCGCGCTCGCTATCCTGCTGCCGCTGACGCTGGCCGAAACCAGCTATGAGAGCATCCGTGAATGGCTGCATGGCGAGGACCTCATCGCCAGGGATGTCGAGTTTGGCCACGGCGCGCCGTTCGGCGGCAGCGAATGGCGGCTGGCCGATTTGCGCGGCGGCAAGGCCGACCGCTTGCCCGAGCATGCCTTGGCCGTCATCGCCACCTTCGCCGTCACGGTCGGCGATCCCGATCTGCAAAAGCAGTGGCTGGGCTGCAAGGTGATGCTGACCGACGCCGCCGGCCGCCGCTGGCTGCCCGACTTCATCCCCGGCGTCAGCCTGCCGGACGGCGTGATGAACTGCACCTCGGCGATCTTCTCCGGCGCCAAAAAGGGCGAAATCATCAGCGTCGGCGAGACCTTCATCGTGCCCGAGGATGCCATCGAGACCATCCGCCCAGCCATTGGCCTGGGCAGCGAGCGCCCCTGGTTCCTGCGTTTTCAGCGGCCGCCGAAGTGACAGCATCCTTCTCCCCGTAAAGAAAGCTCACTTCCCCGCCCGCTTCGCCATCGAAAACGCCGTCTCCAGCACGGCGGCGAGAAAGCATATGCGCAGCGGCTCGATCAGGATGCCGGTGGAAGAATCCTGGAACGGGCTGCCGAAGAGCAGCGTCACGGCATGCGAAAAAATCTGCCAGATATCGAGCTCGTGTGGGCCGATCAGCCGCGTCGCGCCGAGCCACAGCCAGGCCGCGCCCCAGTCGAGCAACCGGTAGCCGACCACCAGCGTGCACAACAGCACCAGGCTGGCGCTGACCGTCAGCCGCACGCCGTTGGCGATCGGCAGATAGCGCGAGCGGTAGCCGGCGATGAAATGCTCGACGAAATCGCGAAGGAATTTCGGCAGGCCGGCATAGCGCTGGCCGGCACGCTCCAGCCGGCCATGCACGCGCATCAGGGCAGCATCGTCGCGCACATCATAGCCGTAGATCAGCGCCGCCATCACCAGCCAGATCAGCGGCAGGAGCATGAAGAAGAACAGGTTGATCGCAGCCGTCGACGGCGCGATCGAGGAGATCTCGACCGGCACCATGGGTGCGGCCGAGGCCATCGGCACCGGGTTTGCCAGCCCGTCCACCGATGCCTGCAGGGCCGACCAGAAATTGCGGCTCATCAGCCATTGCAGGGCCGAATCCTTCCATCGGCTGATCACGTAGAGACCGACGAAGATCCAGTTGGTCTCGCAGATCACCACCACGATCTGCCAGAACGACGCGGCACCTATCTTAGCCTGCATGAATTTGGCCAGCCGGCGGATCAGCCAGGACACCGCCACGGAGACCAGCAGCCAGCGCGAGTCGAGCACGTCGAGCACATCAGCGCTCTGGCCGAAATCGGCCTGGTCGAGTGTTTCGCGCGAATACTGCCGCACGATGTCGCCCAGAAATCCCCAGGCGGCATAATAGGCGAAGAACGGCAGAAGCGCGATGGTGATCATCCGCACCAGCCGCGAGCCGCGCCGGTCAGCCTCGGCACCCGGCTTCGTTTGCGTCTCGGTGGTTGCGGCCTTGTCGGCGCCGCGCTGCGCGGCCACCACATGCGGCAGGCCGGGGCGCAGCACGTGGAACATTGCCACCGTCACCACCAGCTGCGCCAGCGCCACCAGGGTCAGCATCGCCAACCCGGCGAAGTGATTGGCCAGCGCCACCTTCGCCGCTAGCAGCATGAGGAGATCGCCGACCAGCACGCCGGCCAGCACCAGGGCGATGAGCTGTGGCCAGAACCGCAGCAGCAGCGAAAAACCTAGGGTGATCGGTCTGATGATATCGGCAAACATGAGGTTCTCACGATGCCACCCGCCAAAATCTTTCTAGCAAAGCATGATTGTTTTGCAAGGAATGGGGTGGGGTCTCCTGCCAGGGGGCAGAGCGAGGCGCCCCCCTCTGTCCTGCCGGACATCTCCCCCTCAAGTGGGGAGATCAGCAGCTTCGTCCTCGCCGCTTTCTCTTCAACGTTGAAAATTAGCGAAAGCAGTCATGACATCCGATCTCCCCCCTTGAGGGGAGATGTCCGGCAGGACAGAGGGGGGGCGCCTGGGCGTTAACATCTCCCTTCGCCCCTCACCGTCGCACCCGCGACTTCAGCCAGCGGTCGAACGCCACCGCCAGGATCAGGATGAGCCCGATGACGATGCTTTGCGTGTAGGACGAGACGTTGTTGAACTGCAGCCCGTTCTGCAGCACGCCGATGAGCGCCGCCCCCACCACCGTGCCGCCGACCGAGCCGATGCCGCCGAACAGCGAGGTGCCGCCGATGACGACGGCCGAAATGACGGTCAGTTCGTAGCCGATGCCCGCCACCGCTTCCGAGGAGTTCAGCCTGGCCGACAGCACGAAGGCCGCGAGCCCGGCGAAGAAGCCGACAATGACGTAGACCGAGACCAGGATGCGGTCGACGCGCAGGCCCGACAGCCGCGCTGCTTCCGCATTACCGCCGACGGCATAGACGGCGCGGCCATAGCGCGTGTAGCGCAGCACGATGTGGCACAGGATGGCGGCCGCCGCGAAGATCAGCGCCGGCACCGGCACCGGGCCGATCAGCCCGGTGCCGAACCAGCGCATCGAGGCGTCGAAGCCCGAGATCGGGCCGCCATTGGAGATGGTCAGCGTCAGCCCGCGAAACACCGTCAGCCCGCCCAGCGTGACGACGAAGGGCGGCACTTTCAGCCGGGTGATGACAAGTCCCTGCACGCCGCCGGCAGCGGCTCCGACGATGATGGCGGCCAGCAGCGCGGCGAACCAGCCGAACCCTTGCGTGCCGCTCGTCGACAGCGACAGCGTGTTGGCCGTGCCGCCCTTGGCGACCACGGCGGCGACCATGCCGCAGAAGGCGAGCAGCGAGCCGACCGACAGGTCGATGCCGGCGGTAAGGATGACGAAGGTCATGCCGAGCGCGATCAGCCCGGTGATCGAGATCTGCCTTGTGATGTTGAACAGGTTGATCGGGTCCATGAAGCTCGGCTTCAGCACCGTGAAGACGATGATCAGCGCCACCAGGAACAGCAGCGGCCCGAAGCTCATCAAAAGCCGCGCGAAGTTGATGCCGCCGCGCTGATCCTGCTCCCCCGCCACGCTCATAGTGTCTCCTTGCGGTCGAGTGCCATCAGTTCCATCAGTCTTTCCTCGTTTGCTTCGACGCCCGGCATCTGGCCGGTGATGCGTCCGCGGCGCATGGTGACGATGCGGTCCGACACCGCCAGCACCTCGGGCAGCTCGGACGAGATCATCATCACCGCAATGCCGCGCGCCGCAAGCTGCACCAGGATCTGGTGCACCTCGGTCTTGGCGCCGACATCGACGCCGCGCGTCGGCTCGTCGACGATCAGCACTTTCGGATCGCGCGCGAGCCAGCGCGCCAGGATCACCTTTTGCTGGTTGCCGCCCGACAGGCCCTCGATCGCCTGCTCGGCCGAAGCCATGCGGATCGACAGCATCTTTCGAAACCCGGACAGCGCATCGCGCTCGCGCCGCTCGGCCATGAAGCCGAAACCGTTGCTGAAGCTGCCCAGCGAAGCGATGGAGAAATTCGGCAGGATGCCCAGCGCGGCAAAGATCGCCTGGTGCTTGCGGTCCTCCGGCACCAGGCCGATGCCGAGCGCAATGGCGTCCGCGGGCGATGCCGGGGCGATCGGCTTGCCGTCGAGCGTGATGGTGCCGGCCGCGATGCGGTCGGCGCCGAAGATAGCGCGCGCCAGTTCGGTGCGGCCTGAGCCGACAAGCCCGGCAACGCCGAGGATTTCACCGGCCTTGAGGTCTATGTCGACGCCGTCGAGCACGATGGCGTGCGGCGCCTCGGGGTCGCGCACGGTGCGCAGGCCGCGCACCGACAGCACGACATCGCCGGCCACCGCGCGTTGCGCCGGCCGGGCGTAGAGCTCGGACGCCGCGCGGCCGACCATCTTCTCGATGATTTTGGGCAGCGCGATCGGCCCGCCTTCACGGTTAAGGTGGCCGGCAAGCCTACCGTCGCGCAGCACCGTCATGCGATCGCATATGGCGGACGCTTCCTCCAGCCGGTGGGTGACGAACATGATGGCGACCTCGTCCTTGCGCAGCCGGTCCATGATCGACAGCAGCCGCTGCACCTCGGTCTCGGTCAGCGCCGAAGTCGGCTCGTCCATGATGATCAGCCGGCTTTCCAGCGACAGCGCCCGAGCAATCTCGACCAGTTGCTGCTCGGCCACCGACAATGCCGAGACCGGCGTCATCGGGTCTATGGAGAGACCGACGCGGGCGATGATCGTGCGGGAATCTTCCTCCATCTTGCGCCAACTCACCAGCCCGAGCGGGCCGATCGGCGCGCGGCCGATGAAAATGTTCTCCGCCACGGTCAGCGTCGGGATCAGGCTCAGTTCCTGATAGATGGTGACGATGCCAAGCCGCTTGGCATCCTGCGGGCTGGAGGGATGATAATCGGCACCGTCGAAAGTGATGCGGCCGCCCGATGGCGGCATCACACCCGACAGGATTTTCAAGAGCGTCGATTTGCCGGCGCCGTTTTCGCCCAGCAGGCCGAGGATCTCGCCGGGGCGGATATCGAGCGAGACATCGCTGAGCGCGGTGACGCCCGAGAAATGCTTGGTGATGCCTTCGACGGCAAGCAGGATGGGTTCGGGCGAGGCGGCTTCAGCGGCTGGCGGCAAGGGTGGCTCCTTCCATGCAGTTGATGTCGCCTGTCAGCGCTTGAACGCCCCCCTCTGTCCTGCCGGACATCTCCCCCTCAAGGGAGATTGGCTGTGTCACCGGCGACACCTTTTCTTTCAACATTTGGGAACTGGCGAAAGCAGGAGGAACAGTCGATCTCCCCCCTTGAGGGGGAGATGTCCGGCAGGACAGAGGGGGGCGCTGTCCCGCCGGCTTTGCCAATCGGCCGATCCCCGCCAAACCCTACTTCGTCTCGCCAATCCGCTCCGCCTTGTCGAGATTGTCCTTGCCGATGACGATTGGCGTCAGCAGCACCAGCTTCTCCTTCGGCTCGGTCTTGTCCTTGGCAAAGGCCACCGCGATGCGCACCGCCGTGCGCGACTGCTCGCCGGGGAATTGCTCGACCGTGCCCGCAAGCTTGCCGTCGCGCACGGCGACCAGCGCTTCGGGCAGTGCATCGAAGCCGTAGATCTTGACGTCGGTGAAGTTGCGCGCGGCACAAGCCTCCATGGCGCCCAGCGCCATGTCGTCATTGGCGCAGACGATGGCGTCGGGTTTGCCGTTGGCGGCAAGGCCAGCCTCGGTCACCGACAGCGCCTCGGCGCGGGCGAAGTTGGCGGTCTGCTCGAAGACGATCTGATACTTGTCCTTCAGAGGATCGAGCACATTGTGCACGCCCTTGTTGCGGTCGATCGCCGGGCCGGCGCCGGGCTGGCCCTGCAGATGGAACAGCTTGGCACCGTTGGGAAACGCCGCCACCACGGCGTTGGCTTCCGCCTCGCCGCCCTTCACATTGTCGGCGCCAACATGGGCGAGGATGCCCTCGACGCCGTCTACGCGGCGGTCGATCGTCACCACGGGAACGCCGGCCTTGACCGCTTCTTCGATGGCCGGCGCCAGGGCGTTGACGTCGAGCGGCGAGATGACGATGGCGTTGACCTTCTGCACCAGGGCGGCCTCGATGTCGGCGGTCTGCTTGGTGGCCGAGTTCTGGCCGTCGCTTTCGGTCAGATTGACGCCTTGCGTGGCGGCTTCCGCCTTGATCTCGTTCAGCATGTGCACGAAGAACGGAAAGCCGAGACTGGGCACCGAGCCAAGGATAGTGAGCTTGTCCTGCGCAAACACAGAAGGCGCGGCAACCATCATGGCGCCGAAAGCCGCGGACGACAGCAGGAATTCACGTCTGTTCATGGGATCCTCCTCCACAAGAACGCACGACCCGAAAACCGGGATCGGTTTCAGGAAGGATCATGCGTCGGTTCAAAGTGTGGAGCATCCTCCCTGCGCCCGAAAACGCATGCCGCTCCAGCTGGCCGCCGCTGTAAAAAGAGCCTCCCACCGACGCCTGCGCAGGGATGCTAACCCAGGGCCAACCATTTGTGCAACATCGATATAACAGCGGTGCCAGGCAAATTATCGGAATTGTCGGATTTTGGATTTCCGGCGTGGGGGCCGCTTTGTCGGAAGACCTCCAATGCAAGGCCGCCCCTCTGCTTCTCAATCCAGGAACGCCAGAACACGCTGCCAAAGCAGCGCCGCGGCTGTGTCGTTGTAGTCGGGCAGAGCTGGATCCGAGAAATAATGTCCCGAGTTTGGATAGCGGAAGATCCGCACATCGGTTTGCGCGGCCTCGGCGGCGTGCTGCCAGGCGCGGACATCCGGCTCGGGGAAGAACGGATCGGTGTCGGCGACATGCAATTGAACCGGCAGGCCGGGCCGGATGTTCGCAGGCACGGTTGCCAGCCCATGCAACAGCAGCACCTTGGCCGTCAGCGGCCGCAAGGCCCCGACTGACGCGACCACGCCTGCACCCATCGAAATCCCCGCCAGCACCGTATCGCCGGGCGTCGAGGCCAGGGCATCGCGCGCCCTTTGGCAAATGACCTCCCAGCCGATCCGCGCCTTGATCGCGAAGCCTTGCTCGAGATCGTCCGTCGCCACGCCCGCATAGAGGTCCGGCAGCGAAACGGCGTGACCGGCGGCGCCCAGCTTTCCAGCGAGATGCCGCTCGTGCTCGCGCAGCCCCAGAACCGAATGAAACAGGATTATGTTCGCGGACATCCGGTCATGATACCTGCCGGCACATGCCGTCTCAACGGCTGGGTACGTCATGAGGCGTGCGGCTTCCATTCTCCCCGCGTGGCACTACTTTGGACTGAACCCAAAGCACTCGACTGGAGAACAACATGAAGCCGCAAATCATCTGCCATATGCTGGCATCGCTTGACGGCAGCCTCCACCCCAGCCGCTATACCTCGAGCCCCGATGGCACCCGGGCCGAGTGGTCGAGCCTCTATGAGCATATCCATAATGATCTCGCGGCTGATGCCTGGATCGTCGGGCGCGTCACCATGGCCGAGATGAGCAAGTCCGGCGCGCATCCGCCGGCCAATGCCGGCAAGGTCGACCGGCCCTATCATTTCGCGCAAATAGGTGCGGGCAGTTATGCCGTGGCGCTCGATGCCTCGGGTAAGCTTCACTTTTCCAAACCCGACATCGGTGGCGACCATGTCGTGGTGCTGCTTGGGCGCGACGTTGCCGACAGCCATTTGGCAGAGCTTGCCGCCGACGGCGTGTCCTATATCGTCGCGGAAACCGCCGATGTCGATCTCGCCGCGATGCTTGAGGTCCTCGGACGCGAACTCGGCATAAGCCGGCTGCTGCTCGAGGGCGGCGCCAGCATCAACGGCTCCTTCCTCGCCGCCGGGCTCGTCGATGAATTGAGCCTTCTCGTTGCACCCGCGATCGACGGGCGGGCCGCCAATCAGGGTTTCGTCGAGTTCGGCGAGAGCGGCCTGGCGGGCAAGACGCAGCTGTCCCTGAAGAGCTGCGAGGCGCTGGCGCATGGGCTCGTCCATCTGCGTTACGCGGTCAGCCCTGGAGCATAATCCCGAAAGGTCGCGGCGTGGCCCAGGGTCTCCGCGACGGAGCTGCGCGCCTGCTTCGTCCAGGGATGACGAAGTCAGAGACTTCGGCTCACCTCGAGCGTTGCTAAGCGCATCAATACCGCATGGCGTCGAGATCGGCGATCAGCGTCGGGCCGGTGGGGTGCCAGCCGAGCCGTGCCTGGGTCAGAGCGCTGGAGGCCGGCAGATCCATCGGCGCGAACATCGCCATCCAGCCGAAATGCTCCGCCGCCTTTTCCGGCGCAATGGAAACCACCGGCAATTTCAAACCCCGGCCGAGCGCCTCGGCGATAGCGCGCACTTCGACACCTTCCTCGCCGACCGCGTGATAGCGCGCGCCCGGCTGCCGCTTTTCCACGGCGAGCCGGTAAAGCCGCGCCGCATCGAGGAGGTGGCCCGCGGAGTAGCGATTGCGGCCTTCGCCGACATAGGCCGAGACGCCCCTTTCACGCGCGATCTCGATGAGCGGCGTGATAAGGCCTTGCTTGACCGGATTGTGGACCTGCGGCAGCCGCACCACCGACACATTGATGCCGGCGTCCAGCAAGGCATTGCCGGCCAGCTCCGAGGCGATGCGCGGATTGGGATGGCTGGCGTTGAAGACGTCCTCGATCGCCAACTGGCCATGCCCGGGGCTGCCCATGCCGACGCCGGAGGTGATCACCAGCGGCCGGTCGGAGCCGGCGAGCGCGGCGCCCAGTGCCGCGATGACGCGTTTGTCCTTTTCGCAATTCTCGGCAAACCGCGAAAAGTCGTGGTCGAATGCCGTGTGGATCACGCCGTCCGCCTTGGCCGCGCCATCGCACAGCCCTTCGGGCTCCTCGAGCGTTCCGCGATGCACTTCAGCACCGGCGGCGGCCAGCGCCTCGGCGCCGGCGTCGGAGCGGGTCACGCCGACCACCTGGTGGCCTGCCTTGATGAGTTCGGGAACGATCGCCGAACCGATGAAACCGGTCGCGCCGGTCAGAAAGATACGCATGCAAAATCTCCTGTACAGTTGCCTGCGTAATATTGCCGGTCTATTATTCTATTAAAGTAGTGATCTTATCGTGGTATAATGGCTAACAGGATGCCTTCCAATTCCGGCTCACTAGCAGCGTTCCTCAAAGACCGGCGCACCCGGCTTGATCCCGCATCATTCGGGTTTTCCGGACGCAGACGCACGCCGGGGCTGCGCCGCGAAGAGGTCGCGCAGCGCGCCAACATCAGCCCGACCTGGTACACATGGCTGGAACAGGGCCGCGGCGGCGCACCCTCGGCCGATGTCCTCAACCGCATCGCCAAGGGGCTGCTGCTGACCGAGGCGGAGCGCGAACATCTTTTCATGCTCGGGCTGGGGCGCCCGCCCGAGGTCCGCTACAGGGGCGTCGAAGGCGTCAGCCCCCGGCTGCAGCGCCTCATCGACACGCTCGATGCCAGCCCCGCCATAGTCAGGACCGCCACCTGGGACGTCGTTGCCTGGAACCGTGCCGCGAGGGTCGTGCTGACCGACTACAGCACCCTGCCCGAGGGCGAGCGCAACATTCTGCGCTTCATGTTCCTCAGTCCCCATATCCGCGCCAGGCAGCACGACTGGCAAAACCTCGCCCGTTTCGTGGTGGGCGCGTTCCGGGCCGATGCGGCACGCGCCGGCGCTATCTCCGAGGTGCGTGAACTCGTCGACGAACTCTGCAGCGCCAGCCCCGAGTTTGCCGCCCTGTGGCGGGAAAACGGCGTGCTCAGCCATGGCGACGGGACAAAGCGCCTGAAGCACCCGGAACTTGGCGATATCGAACTGGAATATTCGGGCTTCGCGGTCGACGGCCGGCCGGATTTGAGCCTGACCGTCTACAACCCGGTCGACAGCGCCGTCGCCGACCGTATTCGCACGCTGGCCCTCACCCGACACCCCAAAGAGTAAGGGCGGGACGACCTATCCGCTGCGATGACTCCCGCCCGCCCTCAAGCGCGCTCGCAGACCGCCTTCAGGATCTGCAAGGTCGGCCCCCAGTAGAGATCGGCATGCGGCCGGATCGCCGGTTCGGCGAAGTCGCTGAGCGTCAGTGTCAACAGTGTTCCCCCATCCGCCGGCGCCAGGTCGAAGCTGACCACGGTGTGATTTTCGGGCACGTCCGCCAGACGCGAGGCCGACAGCGTGCTCCAATAGCTGTAGGCGAAGCTCATTCCCGGCTCAAAAGTGCGGATGGTGCCGTGGTTTTCGAACGGTATTCCGTGCAGCAGTCCGCGCATGACGATCGCGCCGCCGGCCTGCCCTTGCAGGCTGACGGTCAACTCCTCGTCGGACATCCATTGCGGGATCATTTCTGGCGTCGTCAGTATCCGCCAGACCTTGGCCGGCTCGGCACCGATGACGACGGTCTTGGTTATCGGCGCAGCGGACTCACTCATGGGGTGCAGATTATAGCGGATGCGGCGGCGACAATATCGCTGTTCCAGGCGGTACGGATGCCGCCATTGCCCCTTGCCCTGTATAGGAAGACAGCACCACGCTTGCGAAGCCATTGCAGCCCGTGGCATCTGTCGGCTCCACCAGCGCAGACGGCACCATGACACCACGGCAGACACGGCAGAGCGGCAGGCAGGCGGCGCCCGGCGTCAGTCTCAACCGGGCGCTGTCGAAGCTCGGCCTGTGCTCGCGCACGCAGGCCGAGGTGCTGATCGCCGAAGGCCGCGTGCGTGTCGGCGGCAAGGTGGTGCGCGATGCGGCGCTGCGCGTCGACCTCGACCGCGACCGCATCGTCGTCGACGACAGGCCGGTGGTTGCCGAGCGCAAGGTCTACCTCATGCTCAACAAGCCGCGCGGGCTGGTCACCACCCGCGACGACCCGCAGCAGCGCGACACCGTCTATGCCTGCCTCGAAGGGCTCGACTTGCCCTTCGTCTCCCCGGTCGGCCGCCTCGACAAGGCGAGCGAAGGCCTGCTGCTGATGACCAATGACACCCGGTTTGCCAACCGGCTGATGGACCCGGCTTCGCATCTGCCGAAAACCTATCACGTGCAGATCGGCACGGTACCGAACGCGGCGATGCTGGAGACGTTGCGCGCCGGCGTGATCGTCGACGGCGAGGTGCTCACCGCGAACGCGATCGAACTTTTGCGCAGTGGCGGCCGCACCGCCTGGCTGGAGATCGTGCTCGACGAAGGCCGTAACCGCCACATCCGTCGCCTGCTCGCCGCGCACGGCGTCGAGGTCCTGCGCCTCATCCGCATCGCTATCGGCCGCCTGCCGCTCGGCGACCTCGCCAAGGGTACGGCACGGCATTTGACAGCAGAAGAGTTGGCGCTGCTGAGGGGGTAAGCAGGGCGTGCCGCTGGTGCAGCCGCACGGCGATCCTTCCTGACGGAAAGCTGTCAGGAGGCCTGGCCTATAGGTCGGATGGGAGCCGGCCACGGCTTCAACGATCAGGGAGCCAATGCAATGAATTTCGTCTCCGTCCGCATCATCACGTCGGACGTCCAGCGTCTCGTTCACTTCTACGGTGAGATCACCGGCATGCCCGTGACGGTGTACACGGAAGACTTCGCCGAACTGGCGACGCCGACCTGCACGCTGGCGATCGGCAGCACACGCACCTTGATGCTGTTCGGCGGCGACATCGCCCGCCCCGCCGACAACCACACCGCCATCATCGAGTTCCGCGTCGGCGACGTCGATGCTGAATTCGCCAGGCTCTCCGACCTCCTCAGGAATATCACTGTGCAGAAGCCGACCACCATGCCCTGGGGCAACCGCTCGCTGCTGTTTCGCGACCCTGACGGCAATCTGGTGAATTTCTTCACGCCGGTAACCACTGAGGCGATCAGGAAATTCGACAGATAGGCGTAAGCGGCGCCGCTGCCGAAGCTGCTCTATTTCTGGTTCCATTTCCGGATGACCGGCTCGCTCAAATCATGCTCGTAGCCGAGCACGCTGATGCTGGCCGTATCGAGCACCAGCAGCGCGCCGCCCTCCGGCGGCAGCCCGATCCAGCGCGCCGCCAGCACGCGCAGAAAATGTGCGCTGGAAAACACCAATATGCTGGCATTGGCCTCGCGCAGCCCAGCGATAATCCTGTCGGCCCGCGCGCCGACATCGGCCGCCATCTCGCCCTTTGGACACCCATCGCGAAACACATTCCAGCCGCGGCGCTCGGCCAGGATCTGTTTTGTCGTCAGCCCCTCATAGGCGCCATAGTCCCACTCCTGCAGATCGTCCTTCTTGACGCTCTGCGCGCCGAAGCCGGCCAGTACGCTGGTGTTGTAGGCGCGCTGCGACGGGCTCGACCATACCGCCGAAAAAGACAGGCCCTCGAGCCTGTCCGCGAGACCCCGCGCGGCGGCCTCGCCAACCGGGGTCAACGGCATGTCGGTGCGGCCGGTATGCTGCCCCGAAAGGCTCCATGCCGTCTCACCATGCCGGACCAGATGGATTTGGGGATACGAGTTGCTCATGGACTGCCTTTCAATGTCACCGGCACCTTAGGCGACGATGCGGCAAAGGGGAATCCGCTTGGTACAAGACTGCGTGGTCGCCTGGCCTTGATTCGCGGCGGGCCGGCCCTGTGATCGGCCCGAGGCCGCAACTATATCAAGGCCAGCCTCCACAAGGTTCCCGCCACCTCAAGGGCATTGGCCCTTGCGCAACAGGTCATGTCATCATGTACAAACATTTGCTCATCGCCACGGACGGATCGGAACTGGCCGACAAGGGCGTTACCCACGGCCTGACATTGGCCAAGGGTCTCGGCGCCTCTGTTACTTTCATCACCGTCTCCGAACAATTCCCGATCTTCGCCTGGGGCGGCGCCATGGCCGGCTACGCCGCCGGCGATGAACTGGCCGCCTATCAGGAAGAGGCGCGCAAATACGCCAAGGAAGTTCTCGACAGGTGCAAGGCATCGGCCGACGCCGCCGGCGTCTCGGCGGAGGTCGTGCATGTCGAGGACAAGCGGCCCGCCGAAGCCATTCTGGAACTGTCGCAGGCCCTGGGCTGCGACCTTATCGTGATGGCTTCGCACGGCCGCCGCGGGCTGGGCAAGCTGCTCCTCGGCAGCCAGACGGCGGAAGTGCTGTCCTACACGGAGATCCCGGTGCTGGTCGTGCGGTAGGGCTACTACGGATCGCATGCTCCATCGAACCGGGTAATGACAATGTCGTTACGCTGTGCTAGATATGCGCGACGAAGGAGCCGTCCATGCCAACGTCACATCATCCGGTGCCGAAGAGCGTTCCGCTCAACATCCGCGTCAAGCCGGAAGTTCGCAATCTGATCGACCGCGCAGCCGAATTGCTCGGTAAGAATCGCACCGACTTCATGCTTGAAGCCTCGCAACGCGCCGCTGAGGAAGCGTTGCTCAACCGTCTCGTGTTTACCGTCGAACCGGATGTCTACGCTGCGTTTCTGGCACGCCTCGACGCGCCGCCGCAGCCCAACGACCGATTGCGCCGCACGATGACGACAAAGGCTCCGTGGGAAGCTGCGTGACGCTGTCGGTCCCGGTTCCACTCGCGGATCATCACGAACTCGGGGAATTTTCGTCGGGCATTACAGCGCTCGACGATTGGTTGAAAAAACGTGCTCGCACCAATCAAGCGGGCGGTGCATCCCGGACCTATGTGACTTGCAAAGGCAACCGTGTGATTGGCTACTATGCCGTTGCCAGCGGCGCCGTGAAAATGGCCGAAGCTTCCAGCCGTTTCCGGCGCAACATGCCCGATCCGATCCCCGTCGCAGTGCTAGGCAGGTTGGCCGTAGACCAAGCCTATCACGGTCGGGGCATCGGTCGGGCGCTGGTAAGGGATGCCGGTCTACGAATTCTCCAGGCTGCTGAAATACTGGGCATCAAAGGCATAGTGGTGCATGCGATTTCCGACGATGCCCGAGCTTTCTACATCACCATCGGGTTCGAGCCCTCGCCGGTCGAGCCGTTGACACTCATGGTCACGCTCGCTGATCTCAGCGAAAGCATTGGCTGACGACTTCCTGCCAGTGCTTTGGGAAGTCCGGCGCCTAGAACACCAACTCCCCCACGAGATAGACCCCAAGCGCCAGCAACCCCGCGAAGAACACTTTGCGGAAGGTCTCGACGCTCATCTTCTGGCGCAGCGCCTGGCCGGCGAACATGCCGGCCAGCGCCGGCACAAGGGCTGCGACCGACCCCACCAGTTGCGCACTCGGCGACGCCAGGGCGCCGGTCCTGAACAACCCGATGGCAAGAGCCGCCGTCGACACGGTGAAGGACAGGCCGAGCGCCTGGATCAGGTCTTCTTTCTCCAGCCGCAGCGACTGCAGATAGGGCACCGCCGGGATGACGAAGACGCCGGTGGCGCCGGTGACCAGCCCGGTCGCCACCCCGACCAGCGGTGACATCAAGGCTTCGCGGCGCGCCGGCGTGGTGAAGCCGGCTTTGGCGAGGCCGAGGATCGCATAAAGCACCAGTGCGGCGCCCAGCCCCGCTGAGGCCGCGCCCGTATGCGTGCCGGTCAGCAGGCCGGCGCCGGCAACGGTGCCGAGCATCACGCCGGCCATCATCGTCCACAGCCGCTTGCACAGCCGGCCGAAGGACGGGCCGGTCAGCAATTGCCAGAGGTTGGTAACCAGCGACGGGATCAGCAGCAGTGCCGCGGCCTGTGCTGGCGGCATCGTTACCGCCAGCAGCCCCATCGCCACGGTCGGCAGCCCCATGCCGACGACGCCCTTGACGAAGCCGGCGGCGAGGAACACGGCGGCGATCCAGGCGAGGATGCCGGCGCTCAGCATGATCGTATCTTCAGGGCCGGATCAGTCATGCAGCAGCATATCGGTTGCTTCGGCATCCGGGCTGGCGGCCTTTGCCGGCGCCGCATCGCGGCTGGTGGATACGACCGTCGCCGCGCATCCCCGCAGGCCTGATCCCGCTCGCGCCATGGCAAGGCCGGCCACGGCAATGGCCAGCACGATCGCCGTGCTTTCAAGAATGCCTAGCCGGCCTGATGTTCGTTCGTTCATCACAAGATCTCCTTCGAAACTGTTTGACGAAGATCCCGGCCGATCACAATGTGGAAGTTGCGCTGCCAGCCTTCGGCCACGACGAAGGCTAGCTGGCCGACCGCCTTCCCGGCGCTGAATATTCGCAGGAGCAAGAGAATGCGCTTCGATCTGGTCGATCTCCGCCTGTTCCTGCTGGTGGCCGAACGCGGCAGCATCACCCATGGCGCCGAGCTTGCCGGACTGGCCCTGGCGTCGGCCAGCGCCCGCATCAAGGGCATGGAGGAGCGGCTTGGCGCGCCGCTGCTGGAGCGCCGCCGCCGTGGTGTGGTGCCGACGGCGGCGGGACAGGCGCTGCTGCATCATGCGCGCGCGGTGCAGAACCAGATCGAGGCGATGGCCGGCGACCTCGCCGCCTATGCCACGGGCTTGCGCGCCCGTGTACGGCTGATGGCCAACACCGCCGCCACAGCCGAGTTGCTGCGCGAGATCCTGCCCGCCTTCCTTGTCGCGCACCCCGGCATCGACATCGAACTCGACGAGCGCCCCAGCCATGAGATCGCGCAAGCCGTGGCCAGTGGTGCGGCCGATCTCGGCATCGCCGCCACCTGGGCCGGCCTTGCGCACCTCGAGCAGAAACCGTTCTTCATAGACCGGCTGGTGGTGATCGCCGCGCGAAACCGGCCCGGCCTTGAAGGCCGCACCGTCAGCCTCACCGAAATTCTCGGCGAATCCTTCGTCGGCCTCAGCACCGGCCATGCGCTGCAGGAGCACATCGCCCGCCAGGCCGCCCGCCTTGGCGGCCATCTGCATGTCCGCATCCGCGTGCCCGGCCTCGACAATGTCTGCCGGCTGGTCGCGCAAGGTGCCGGCATCGCCATCGTGCCGGAAAGTGCCGCCCGCCGCTCGGCGCGGACGCTGCGCACACTGCGGCTGACCGATGACTGGGCAACGCGCCAGCTCAACCTCTGCGCCCGCCGCTTCGACGAGTTGACACCGCAGGCAAAATTGCTCGCGACAGCGCTGGCGTGAGCCGGACAGCGAGCACCTATCCCCATCAGCGCTGAATCATTGCCTTGCTTTTCAAATATTCGTGACGTAGCTTGTTTGCACATTGGCAAAAAAATCGCCAAACTTTTTTCTTTTTGTGAAAGACGGGGACTTTGCGGGAACATCTCGATCTGACCGATCGGCGGCTGGTCAAACAGCTGTCGCAGGACGCACAGCCGGGCATCAACCGGATCGCCGAGATCTTGGCGATTTCGGTACCGACGGTGCGCACGCGGCTGCGCAACCTGCTCGACCGCAACCTGCTCAAGATCGTCGGGCTGCTGAACCTGACCGAGCGCCCCGAGCTGATCTCCGCCATTGTCGGCATCAATGCCCAAGGGCGCGGCCGGGCCCGCGAACTGGCGCAGCGCATTGCCGAACTGCCCTTCGTCAACTCGGCTTCGGTGGTCACCGGGCGCTTCGATATCATCGTCGACGTGACGGTGGCCGGTGACGTCGCCGATCTCTACCGCGTCACCAGCGAGCTGATCCCCGGCGCCGGCGAGCCAGGCGAAGTCGTGCGCAGCGAGACATTCGTCGTCATGGCGTCCTGCAACAAATGGGTCAGCCTGCCGGAAGGCTGCTGGTCGGACGACCGCAAGGAGCCGGCATGAAGATCGCGGTACTCGGCGGCCTCGGCCTGCAAGGCCGGGCGGCAATCACCGACCTCGTCGCCAGTGACGGCGTCGAGGAAATCGTCTGCGTCGATACCGCAGCGGACGGCCCGGCCCGGCTTGCCGGCCTGACCGATCTTGCCCGCGTGCGCTTCGTCGTGCCTGAGGGCGCGATCGGCCCGGCGCTGGCCACTGTGCTTGATGATGTCGACGCCGTCATCGACCTGTTGCCGCAGCCGCTGATGCGCGAGGCGGTGCAGGCCGCGATCGCCACGCGCACGCCGCTGGTCACCACCAACTACGCCAAGTCGATCGCCGACCTGGCGCCGGCCGCCGAACAGGCCGGTGTCTCGATCATGACCGAATGCGGGCTCGACCCCGGCATCGACCTCGTGCTCTACGCGCGCGCCGCCAGACAGTTCGACTCGATCTCTTCGATCGATTCCTATTGCGGCGGCATCCCCGAGCCGAAGGCGATGGCCAAGCCGCTGTGCTACAAGGTGAGCTGGAATTTCGACATGGTCCTGGTCAGCCAGAACCGCGACAGCGTGATGATTGAGGACGGGAACCGTGTCGCGGTGCCTGCCGGCCAGCAGCACGACAATCCGTTCATCCATGAAATCGAGGTTGCCGGTCTCGGCAGGCTCGAAGCCTTCCCCAATGGCGACGCGCTGCACTATGTCGAGATGCTGGACGCCGCAAAAGGGCTGCGCCGCTCCGGCCGCTACACACTGCGCTGGCCGGGATGGTCGGCCTTCTGGGCGCCGTTGAAGGAACTCGGTTTCCTCTCTGAGGACAAGGTGCCCGGCACCTCCAACAGCCCGCGCGAATTCCTTGGCCGGCTGCTCGGCCCGCAATTGCAATACGGCCCCGGCGAAAAGGATCTTTGCGTGATGCGCAATGTCTTTTCCGGCCTCGAAGGCGGCCGCGCCAAGACGGTGACGTCGGACCTGATCATCGAACGCGATCTCGTTTCCGGCCTGTTCGGCATGAGCCTCGGCGTCGGCTATCCCGCCAGCATCGTGGCGCAGATGCTGGCGAGGGGCGAGATCACCAGACCCGGCTTTTTGAACCCGCTGCTGGATGTGCCCGACATCAGGTTCTTCGATGAATTGGCCAGGCGTGGCATCACGGTTTCCGAGACGGTGGCACGGGACTGAGGCGAAAGATTTTCGAACGGTGGCTGCCGCCGGCAACGGCGCTGCCGCTCAAAAAGGAGCCCAAGGAGAACCGCGGGCACACATTAACGACAACAGGGAGGAATACCGAAATGAAGATTGCCAGACTTTTCATCGCCGGAAGACTTTTCATCGCCGGGCTTGCGCTCGCCGGGCTCACCGCTGCGGCCAGTGCGGGTACGCTCGACGACATCACCAAGCGCGGCGAATTGCGCGTCGCCGTCCAGACCCAGGGACCGCCCTTCTCGCTGGTCGGCGCCAATGGCGAACGCACCGGCAGTTCGGTCGAACTGGCCGAACTGATGGCCAAGGAAATGGGTGTGAAAATCACCTTCCTCGACTTCGACTGGGATGGTTTGATCCCGGCGCTGCTGTCGGGCAAGGCCGACCTGCTGGTCGCCGACATGACACCGACGCTGGCGCGCGGCATGAAGGTCGCGTTCACCACGCCTTACATGTACACGGGCAGCACCGTCTTCACCAAGGCCGACAGCAAGTTCAAGACCACCGAGGACTGCAAGGCCAAGGGCACCAAGATCGCCGTGCTGCTCGGCGCCACCGGCGAGAAGGAAGCCAAGAACGCCTTCCCCGATGCCGACATCAAGAGCTACAAGGGTGGCGGTCCGCTGCTGCTCGACGCCGTCAACAACGGCCAGGCCGATTGCGGCGTCAACGACGTCTCGGCGGTCAAGGGCCAGTCGACCGCCTATCCGGCCGGCACCTTCACCATCATGCCGGACCTTCTGTCGAAGGAGCCGCTTGCCTTCGCCACCCGCTATGACGAGCCGGACCTGTTGATCTGGATGAACCTGTTCCTCAACCAGGTCACTATCGACGGCCGACTGCAGAAGAACCTCGACTACTGGGTCAATTCCGACGCCTGGAAGAAGGATCACTAAGCAGCGATAAATCCAGGCGGTTTCGCGCGCATCTTAAACGCCGCGAAGCCGCCCGGAATTTCGTTTCATCTGTCGTTGCCTGCGCTCTGGGGATTTCACCCAACGATGCTCGAAAATTTCAGTTTCCGCACCATCGTCGAATACCTGCCGTTGTTCGGACAGGGCCTGGTCACGACCGTTTGGCTGTCGGCGCTGTCCTTTGTCGGCGCGCTCATCGTCGGCATCGTGCTGTGCGCCATGAATCTGCAGCGCGGCTGGCTGTTTCGCGCCCCGGCCAAGGCCTATATCGATGCGGTGCGTGCCACGCCCTTGCTGGCGCAGCTCTATTTTCTTTATTTCGGCCTGCCCCGGCTCGGCTTCGTTCTGCCGGAACTCGTCGTCGGCATCCTCGCGTTGTCGCTGAACAGCGGCGCCTATATCGCTGAAATCATTCGCGCCGGCATCCTGTCGATCCCGCGCGGCCAGGTCGAGGCCAGCGTCGCTTCGGGCATGACCTATGTCCAGCGCATGCGCCTTGTCGTCCTGCCGCAAGCCTTCAAGGTGACGATCCCGCCGCTGCTCGGGCAGGCGATCGTGCTGGTCAAGGATTCCGCCCTTTTGTCGCTGATCTCGGTTTCGGAACTGACGCGCGCCGGTCAATTGCTCGCCTCCGACCGCTTCATGCCGGCGGAAGGTTTCCTCACCATCGCCGCCTTCTATCTGCTGCTCTATTACGGCCTGAAAGGACTGGCTGGGCTCTCCAGCCGCTGGCTCGGCACAGCGGGGGCGCGGACATGATCTGGCAACAACTGCAAAGCCTCGCCGGCTCCTATCCACTGGCCCTGCGCGGCCTCGGCATGACCGTGTTGCTGTCGCTGATCAGCCTGGTGCTCGGCACGCTGCTCGGCTTCGCCCTCGGCATCCTGCGCACCGGCGGCAACCGTCTGATCTCGGGCTTGATCGGCGCCTGGGTCGACCTGATCCGCGGCACGCCGTTCCTGGTGCAGATCTTCCTGATCTTCTTCATCCTGCCGGAGTTCGGCATCGAGCTCGACGCCTTCACCGCCGGCATCATCGCGCTGACCAATCTGGCTGCCTGCTTCATCTGCGAGATCGTCGTCGCCGGCATCCGCTCGGTACCGACCGGCCAGGTCGAGGCGGCACTGGCGTCCGGCCTGTCGCGCTGGCAGCGCATGCGCCAGGTGGTGCTACCGCAGGCCATGCGCATCGTGCTGCCGCCGCTGGTCGGGCAGTATGTGCTGCTGATCAAGGATTCTTCCGTCGTCTCGGCCATCGGCCTCACCGACCTCACCCGCGTCGGCTGGCTGGTGGTGCAGCGTGTGCCCAACGGCCTGCTGGTCTTCTTCCTTGTCGGCGCCGGCTATTTCATCGTCTGCTATCCGCTGATCATGCTGGCCCGCCGGCTGGAGCAGCGCATGGGCGCGGCGCATGGCGAGGTGCAGTTGTGACTTCCAACCCCAAAGGTCCAGAAAACATGACCAAAACGGGCCTTGCCAAAACCGGCATGATCGACTTTCGCGGCGTCAACAAGTGGTTCGGCTCGCTCAATGTGCTCAAGGACATCACGCTCAGCGTCGAACCGCGCGAAGTGGTCGTCGTCTGCGGCCCGAGCGGCTCCGGCAAGAGCACTCTGATCCGCTGCGTCAACGGCCTGGAGGCGATCAAGGACGGCGATCTCGTCGTCGACGGCCAGCGCCTGGGCGACCCAGCCACCAACATGACCCAGCTGCGCACCGAGATCGGCTTCGTCTTCCAGTCGTTCAACCTCTACCCGCATAAGACGGCACTCGAAAACGTCACGCTCGCCCCCATCCATGTCCGCAAGATCCCGCGTGCCGAAGCCGAAAAGGCCGGCCGCGAATTGCTGGCCAAGGTAGGCCTCGCCGACAAGGTCAATGCCTATCCAGCACAGCTCTCCGGCGGCCAGCAGCAGCGCGTGGCGATCGCGCGTTGCCTCGGCATGCGGCCCAAAATCATGCTGTTCGACGAGCCGACCTCGGCGCTCGATCCCGAGATGATTTCCGAAGTGCTCGACGTCATGGTCGCGGTCGCCGAGGAAGGCATGACCATGATGGTGGTGACGCACGAGATGGGCTTTGCCCGCAAGGTCGCCCAGCGCGTGGTGTTCATGGACGCCGGCGCCATCGTCGAAAGCGGCACGCCCGACGAGTTCTTCTCACACCCCAAGACCGACCGCAGCCGCGCTTTCCTGAGCAAGATTCTGCGGCACTAAAGGCGGGCGGTCAGGTCGCCTCTTCCGCGCTGCCGCCAATCGCAAACGCCGCCGGGCCGCCGCGCCGCCTGAGCAGCGCGATGGCGAGGAAGGCGATGACCCCGCTCGCGGCGACGACTACCAGCACCCACAAGGAATTGGCGACGGATGTTCGTGTCATCATGAAGGCGAGCGCGAACGGCGCGAAGGCCGAGGTGAACTGACGGGCGGCGCTCGCCCATCCCAGCCGCGCGCCATAGCCTTCGCGGCCGAAGAGTTCGAGCGGCAAGGTGCCGCCGACGATGCTGGTGAGGCCGGAGCCGAGGCCGAACAGGAACACGAACACGAAGGCGCCGGGCAGCCATGGCGTGGTCAGCAACAGCGCACACAGCCCGGCCGTGAGCAGTGACGCGGCAATGACGGCAAGGTGCGTCTGCTGCAGCCGCCCGCCAAACAGCATGTTGATCAACCGGCTGGCGACCTGCGCCGGCCCGAACAGGGTCGAGACGAAGAGGCCTGCGGTGCCGAGCCCAAGGGCCGCCGTCAGCGGCACCATGTGGATGAGGATCGCCGACAGCACAAAGCCCTCGGTGGCGAACCCCGCCAGCATCAGCAGGAATGCGGCCCGGCCGCGCCGCGCATCGAGCGGCATTCCCGCTTCATCGGGAGCGGAACCGCGCTCATGCGGCGTGACCGTTGCGTGGCGACGCGACAGGCGCATCAGCCAGGCGTGGATCGGCAGGCATAGGCCGAGATTGAGAGCGGCGAACAAAAGGTAGACCTCGCGCCATGTGAGATGCGCATGCAGCGCCGAGGTCAGCGGCCAGAACAGGGTAGAGGCGAACCCGGCGATCAGCGTCAGATGGGTGATGCTGCGTTGCGGCCGGGGAACCCCGACCTGCACGATCGCCACGAAAGCAGCGCTGTAGAGGACGAAGCTGGAGGCCAGTTCCATCGCCAGCAATCCCAGAACGAAGCTCACGCGGCCGGGTGCGACGGCGCACAGCGCCAGCGCCACAGCCGCCGCGACCGAGCCGACGGTCATGATGCGGCCGGCGCCGAAGCGGTCGGCCCACCGCCCGGCAGTCGGCGCGAACAGGCTGCCGGCAAACAGCGAGGCCGACAGGGCTGCGAATACCCAGCCTTCCGTGAGCCCGAACTCGCGTGCCATTGCCGGCGCCAGGATCGAGAAGCTGTAATAGAGCGTGCCGTAGCCGATGATCTGGGTCAGCCCAAGCGCCCAGATTGCCTTGCGCAGGACGGACCGGTCAGGCATCGATGCCGGCCGATACGGCTCTTCTCGGCTCGGCATCGGTTGCGCAGCCGCAACCCGACGCGCCCGTTGCCTTGGCGGCCGCATCCCTGACGCAGCAGGCATCGACAGCGGCGGGAGCAGGCCCGCCACAGCAGCCGGCGCTTTCCGATACCGTCGCGACACCGACGGCACTGCACACGCCGGTCTCCGGCAGCACCAGCCGCACCTCGCGGGCCGCGGCATGGTCTCCGGCAATATCGGCCACCACCGAGCGGACCTGCTCGTAGCCGGTCGCCATCAGGAAGGTCGGGGCACGGCCGTAGGATTTCGAGCCGACGATGGTGAAACCGGGTTCGGGCTGCGCGAGCTCCGCAATGCCATGCGCGGGAACCGTGCCGCATGAGTGGAAGTTCGGATCGATCAGCGGCGCCAGTGCCGGCGGCGCTTCGACGACGGGATCAAGCGCGATGCGGATTTCGCCGAGGAACGACAGGTCTGGCCTGAAGCCGGTGGTGACGACGATGCGGTCCACGGCCATGCTGAACGGCTTGCCGGCGAGGTGGGCGTCGACGGCAAGCTTCTCGCCTTGCGTCTCGATGCGGTCGACGGCGAAGCCCGTCAGCATGTTCAGCCTGCCGTCCGCCATCGCCTGCCTGGCGGCCAGCCCAAGCGCACCACGTTCCGGCAATTGGTCGTTCAGCCCGCCGCCGAGCAATCTCTCGATGCTGGCGTGCCGCAGCGCCCAGAAGATCTCGGTGCCAGGCGCGCCATCCTGCAACTCCATCAGCGCCAGCGCGACGTTGATGGCCGAGTGCCCGCCGCCGATGACCAGGATGCGCTTGCCCGCATAGTCTTCTCTCGCCTTGCCGACCACGTCGGGAATGCCATAGGCGATGCGTGCCGACGCCTTGCCTTCGCCGGCAACCGGCAGCCCGTCGATGCCGATCGGGTTTGGCCGCCACCATGTTCCGGATGCGTCGATGACGGCGCGTGCGAGAAAGCGGTGCTCACCGCCGCCATCGCGGTAGCGGATGACGAAGGGCGCGTCCTTGCGGCCGTCATTGGCGACCTTGTCGTGCCCCTGACGGGTGATCGCGGTGACCTCGGCGCCGAGCTTCAGATTGGCGGCGATCGCCGGAAGCCGGCCAAGCGGCGCCAGATAGTCGCGCACGATCTCGCCGCCGGTCGGCAGGCCCTGGCTGTCCGGCGCCGTCCAGCCGGAGCGGTCGAGCAGCGCCCGCGCCGCCGCGTCGATGTTGTATTCCCAAGGCGAGAACACCCGCACATGGCCCCATTCGAGCAGTGCGGCCCCAACGCTTTCGCCGCGCTCCAGGATGAGTGGACAGATGCCGCGCTCGACCAGATGCGCCGCGGCGGCAAGGCCGACCGGGCCGGCGCCAATTACCGCGACGGGAAGATCTGTCATCATGTCCATAGGTTCGATCCTTCCGGTATCTTCGAATTATACGCGCAGAAAAATCAGGCCAGTGCTTTGCCGACGGCGGGCGCACAGGCGTCGGCGCAGCACTCGTCAGCGAGATAGCCGATCAGCGCATTCATGCCGGGATAGTTGGCGCGGCAGATCAGCGTCGTCGCTTGCCGTTCCTGCGTGACAAGCCCGGTATCGACCAGCCGTTTGAGGTGATGCGACAGCGTGGAGGACGGAATGTCGAGCCTGCCCTGGACGCTGCCGACGGCAAGCCCGTCATCACCGGCGCGTACCAGGATGCGATAGAGCTGAAGCCGCGTCGGATTGCCGAGCGCTTCAAGCTGCGCGGCTGCTTTTTCGAGTTTCATGGAAATAAGCTACGCGGCACTTTTCGCGCCGTCAACCCAATTTCGAAAATTATGGAAATAGCATCAGCCGGCGCGCTTGCCCGAGGCGTAAATGACCACCTCGCCATCCTCCTTGGTGAACGTGCCGATGTCCGGATTGGGCAGAATGTCCAGCACCTTTTCCGACGGCCGCGCCAGCACGACGCCGAGCGGACTGACGACGATCGGCCGGTTGATCAGGATCGGATGTGCCAGCATGAAATCGAGGATCTGCTGGTCGGACCATTTCGGGTCGGCAAGGCCGAGTTCGGCATAGAGTGTGCCCTTCTCGCGCAGCAGGGCGCGCGGTGTAATGCCCATCGCCGCGATCAGTTCGACCAACCTTTCGCGCGATGGCGGCGTCTTCAGATATTCGATCACCTCCGGCTCCTCGCCCGACTGGCGGATCATGGCCAACGTGTTGCGCGACGTGCCGCAACTGGGATTGTGGTAGATGGTGATGGTCATTTCGAGGTCCTCTCAGCCGACATGGTATTCCGGACGGCGCCGCCCATCTCGTACCAGCCCTTGCTGCGGTTCACGATCCACACCACCGACAGCATGACCGGAACCTCGATGAGCACCCCGACCACGGTGGCAAGGGCCGCGCCAGAATTCAGCCCGAACAGCGCGATCGCGGCGGCCACCGCCAGCTCGAAGAAGTTCGACGCGCCGATCAGCGCCGATGGTCCAGCCACGCAGTGCCGTTCGCCGCTGAGGCGGTTGAGCAGATAGGCAAGACCGGAATTGAAATAGACCTGGATCAGGATCGGCACCGCCAGCAGCACGATCACCAATGGTTGCGCGATGATCTGCTCGCCCTGGAAGCCGAACAGCAGCACCAGCGTCGCCAGCAAGGCAACCAGCGACAGAGGCTGCAGCGTGGCAAGCAGGGCCTCAAGCCCGGCCTGTCCCCTCGCTGCCAGCAGCCGGCCACGAACCAACTGCGCGACGATCACCGGCGCGACGATGTAGAGTGCGACCGACAGCATCAGCGTGCCCCATGGCACGGTGATCGCCGACAGGCCGAGCAGCAGGCCGACGATTGGCGCGAAAGCAACGATCATGATAGCGTCGTTGAGCGCTACCTGCGACAGCGTGAAATTCGGCTCGCCGCGCGTCAGGTTCGACCAGACGAAAACCATCGCCGTGCAGGGCGCCGCGGCAAGGATGATCAGCCCGGCAATGTAGGAATCGATCTGCACGGCGGGCAGCCACGGCCGGAACAACCAGCCGATGAAGAGCCAGCCCAGCAGCGCCATCGAGAACGGCTTCACCGCCCAGTTGATGAACAGCGTCACGCCGATGCCGCGCCAATAGGTGCCGACCTTGGCCAGCGAGGCGAAATCGACGCGCAAGAGCATCGGCACGATCATCAGCCAGATCAGCACGGCGACAGGAATGTTGACCCTGGCGATCTCGGCCAACGCGATGGCGCCGAACACGCCCGGCAGCAGATGGCCAAGCGCGATGCCCGCGACGATGCACAGTGCCACCCACACCGTCAGATATTTCTCGACGAAGCCGATGCCGGGCCGCACCGCCTCAGCTGTGTTCAGAGCATGATCGGTCATGATGGCTTCCTTGTTCGAACGGCGCGCGGCGGACAGTCACAAGCCCCTCAGCAGTCACAGGTCACGGCATTGATGACCGGGCGGCAGAGCTCCGGCGCGCCATTGCAGCAATCTTCCATCAGATAGGCCAGCAGGTCGCGCAAGCCGGTCATGTCGGCGACATAGCGCACGGTCCTTCCGTCGCGTTCGGGACGGATCAGCCCGGCATGGGCGAGCACCTTCAGATGCGCCGACATGGTGTTCTGGACCGTGTCCAGCCTCGTTGCGATCTCGCCGGCTGGAATGCCTTCCGGGCCGGCACGCACGAGCAGCCGGAAGACATCCAGCCGCGTCTCCTGGCCAAGTGCGGCCAGCGCGTTCAAAGTGCCCTTCCTATTCATATATCCAAATCCTTGGATTTATGGATTCGTGAATATCGACTCCCCCGCGATCTGTAAAGGGTGTCCGCCGCTATGATGTGACGGCAAGCACCTTTCCCGTATCGTGCTGGCGCACGAAGTCCACCCGGGCACCGTCCCAGTGGTAGCTGTAGTGGCGGCCCTGCACTGGAACGGCAATGACGTCGGGCCAGAAGATGCCGATGCAGCCGCCGCCCGGCATACGCACGCTGTTCCACACCAGCCCGTCGCTGCCTGCTGCCCGCAGCGCCCGCCCTTCCGCCTGCGAGGCGGAATAGTCGTCCGGGTCGAGCACGCCGGGTACGGCGTTGACATCATCGAGATCGCGGTCGACGCTGCCGATCAGCACGCGGAAATCCGCCGTCCAGCCTGGCCCCTCGTTGGTGGCGCCCATGAATTTCTGATGGTGGTGGATGGTCTCGGCCAGCGCCACCTCCTCGCTGTCGCCCGCATAATAAATCCCGTAGCTCCCATCCGAGAAGCGGCCTGGTCTGAGCGTCGAGCAATGCACGAAGGGCGCCATCACGAAACTGGCGCCGGGGCCGGAAACCCGCCTTGCGGCAGCCACCTTGCCGAGGTCGCCGATCTCGAACCGTACGCGCGGGTTGGTCTTCGCCTCGACGGCGGCCAGCGCCTCCCAGTCGCGCGGGTCGGCAATGTCTTCGAACAGGTCGATCGGTGGGTGGATGGAACGGATGATGCGGAAGGTCTGGTGCCAGTCGACGCGGCGACGGACCGCAAGCCCACTCACCATGCACCACGCTCCGCATCGAGCCATTCGCGCATCGCCGAGAGATCGGAGATTTCGCCGCGCAGCATCAGGTCGAGCGCCGACTGGCCGCCAAAGGTGGCATTGGGCTTGCGGATCCAGGCATAGCCGCGCGCCGGCTCCGTGAAGAGGTAGCGCAGGCCCTTGTGGATGCCCATCAGATGCGCCATGCGGGTGCGCAGGTCACGGTCGATCCTGCCGACGCCACCTTCCTTCGCCCCAGTCTTCCAACGCGCCCAGGTCCGCGCCGACATGCCGCCGAGCAGGATGCAGGCCTCCAGGTCGGTGAGGTTCCAGGCCTTGAACAGATTGACCGTGGTGCGCGCCAGCGCGCCCGCTTCTTCATCCGAGATAGCGGCTCCGAACGTGGCCGGCGTGGTGACGATGGATTGAAGCTGCATTGCGTTCACCTTGCTGATTGGCAGATATATAGCATGCATTTGCCAATTGGCAAGAATGCGGAGATGGCAAGGCTTGGCTGCAAAATGAAAAGGCGCGGCCACACCGCAGGCCGCGCCCTTTATTGCATCACACTGTACGGTGCCTACTCAGCCGCCTCATATCCCGCGATGCCCTTGATCTCGAGGAAATCCTCAAGTCCGTATTCGGCATATTCGCGGCCATTGCCCGACTGCTTGTAGCCGCCGAACGGCAGGCCGGCGTCCCACTGGGGATAGTTGATGTAGACATTGCCGGTGCGCATGCGCGCCGCGACTTCGCGCGCCTTCTTCATGTCCTTGGCCTGGATGTAGGAGGCGAGGCCATAGACGGTGTCGTTGGCGGTCTCGACCACCTCGTCGACGCTGTCATAGGGCATGATCGCCAGTACCGGCCCAAAGATCTCCTCGCGCGCGATGCGCATGTCGTGGGTAACGTCGGCGAACACTGTCGGCCTGACATAGTAGCCGCGGTTGAGTTCGGCCGGACGGCCGGGGCCGCCGGCGACCAACGTCGCACCCTCGTCGATGCCGGCCTGGATCAGGTCCTGGATCTTGTCGAACTGAACCTGGCTGACGACCGGGCCGAGCTTGGTGCCGGCAGCGTCGGCCGGACCGACGGTGAATTTTTCCGCCGCAACCTTGGCATAGCGGGCCGCCTCGTCATGGCGCTCGCGCGGCACGAACATGCGCGTTGGCGCGTTGCAGGACTGGCCGCTGTTGCTGAAGCAACCGGCCACGCCCTTGCTGACCGCGCTTGCGAGGTCGACGTCGGGGAACAGAATGTTGGCCGACTTGCCACCAAGCTCCTGATGCACGCGCTTGACCGTGTCGGCGGCGGCCTTGGCCACCAGGATGCCGGCGCGGGTCGAACCGGTGAACGACATCATGTCGATGTCAGGATGGCTGGACAACGCCTGGCCGACGCCCGGTCCGTCGCCATTGACGAGGTTGAAGACGCCCTTCGGCACGCCGGCCTCGTCGAGGATCTCGGCGAAGATGATGGCGTCGAGCGGCGCGATCTCGGATGGCTTGAGCACCATGGTGCAGCCGGCGGCGAGCGCCGGACCCACCTTGCAGGTGATCTGGTTGAGCGGCCAGTTCCACGGCGTGATCAGCCCGACGACACCGATCGGCTCCTTGACCACGAGATGATTGCCCTTCACGTGGCGGAATTCGAAAGCCTTCAGCGTCTCGGCCATTTTGGTCAGATGCGCCAGCCCAATGCCGACCTGGCTGTCCAACGCCATCTGGCGCGGCGCGCCCATCTCGCGCGACACGGCAACCGCAAGATCGCTACTGCGCTTCTTGTAGACCGCGATGATGCGATTCAACAGGTCGAGCCGCTCGCTAACTTCGGTGAAACCAAAGCCGTTGAAGGCGCGCTTGGCGGCAGCCACCGCCTTGTCGACATCGGCCCTGGAGCCGAGCGAAATCTGCGCAAAAGCGTCCTCATTCGAGGGATCGATGACGTCCAATGGGTTGGGCACAACAGGATCGACCCACGCGCCATCGATGTAGAACTGCAGATTGTGTGACATGGTTTTCTCCTTGGCCGCATGGTCGCGCCGGGCCGTCATATCTGGCTGGAAATAACGATGCACAAACGCCGCTGTCAAACACAACCCCCGAAGTGGTTGAGCCAATGCGGCAGTGATTGAGCCAGAGCGGTTGGGCAGCAACCGGCTTGGTGAGGATGGACTACAGCAAGGTATGCCCGGCCTCGACCAGAAACCGCCTCGCCGCGGCCTGATCCGTGGCTTTCACCAGGAGATGGTCGCCATCGAAAGTGGACACCACGAAGATGCCCAACCCGTTTTCCGACAACGGCCTGATGACCGACAGCACGATACCGGTTTCGTCGAAGGCGAACGGGCCCAGGAGCTTGAAGGCCACCCAGTCGATATCCTGCTTGACGGCATGCGGCACGCGGTCCTGCAGGCAAACGATCGAAAGCTCGTCGTCGGTCCTTGTGATGCTGACGAAGCCTGGTCCGTCCGCCCAACCGGGAATGGTTTCGCCCGCCGCCAGCCGGGAAACCGCGTAAGACCCCGGGAGTTGCTTAAGCCTGACCTTGGCAGCCATTATCGAAATCCTTCCTCAGATCGCCGGTGATCCCACTAGCCTCTTGCTCATATAGACCGTCATGCCGCCCATGAACGGCTCGTCCCGATCCACGATATAGCCCTGCCTCTTGTAGAGCGATACGTTCGCCTCGAACGCGCCATTGGTCAGCAGGCGAAGCTCGTCGCGGCCCGACTCGATCGCCTTGCGCTCGGCCCACTCCAGCAACAGCCGGCCAATCCCCCTGCCCTGCGCATCCGGTGCGACACAGACATTCTCGATCCACAGGTGATCCTCGGCCAGCATGGTTTCAATCATTCCCACGATCCGATCATCCTCGACGGCGAGATCGAACGGATGCTCGGCAACAGCCTTCTCGTAGTCGGCGCGCATCGGCAGAGGCTCGCGGCCGATCACCGCTACCCATTTGGCATAGGCGGCGCGCACGATATCCCGGATCGCGGCGGCGTCAGCGGGCGCGGCCGGCCGAAGCCGGATGGAAGAATTGTTTGTCATCAAACTGCTCCAGACATGAAAAATCCCGCCGGCGGTTTCGCGGGCGGGGCTGGAAACGAAAGAACCGGGTCTATCCTGCCGGTCTTTGTCGTCGCGCAGTCAGCTTGCCGCTCCGCACTGTGCAGGGCGACGTCGCTTGGTGTTGGCAGGCGCGAAAACGAACATGGCGCCAAGTTGGAACAGGAAGCACGGCGATGTCAAGGCGACCGCTCGATCGACAGTGTCTCGCATCGGCGACAAGGTTCTGGTCCTCGCGCCCGCAGGGCATAGAATCGCTATATGCTTTGTGCCAACGGCAGCTGATCGATGGGCAAACTATGACCGGGACGCTGAACAAAGCGGTGCGGATGGTGGCCATCCTGAACCTGGCCTATTTCGGGATCGAATTTGCCGTAGCCGTTTGGATCGGATCGGTATCGCTGTTCGCGGACAGCATCGATTTTCTGGAGGACGCATCCGTCAATCTCCTGATCATGGTCGCGTTGGGCTGGACCGTCCGCAATCGAGCGCGGCTCGGAATGGCGCTGGCCGGGATACTTCTGATCCCCGCATTGGCGACCCTTTGGACAGCCTGGGAGAAATTCAACATTCCAATTCCGCCAGCTCCCGTTCCGCTAACGCTCACGGCGGCTGGCGCGATGCTCGTCAACCTGTCGTGCGCGCTCATGCTCGCTCGCTATCGCCATCACAGCGGCAGCCTCACCCGCGCCGCCTTCCTGTCGGCGCGCAACGACGTCCTGGCCAATGTGGCAATCATTGCCGCCGGCCTGGTCACGGCATTTGTGTGGAATTCGGCTTGGCCCGATATTGTCATTGGGCTGGCAATCGCCGTCATGAATGCGGATGCTGCCCGCGAGGTTTTCACGGCCGCAAGACGCGAGTTCGCAGAAGGCCAAATTTCAAACTGAAACGCTGCCGCCCGATCCGCGCACGATCCCCTCAACTCCTGCGCCGTCGGCCGGAATGGCTACCCGGTCGTCGAGTGCCCGCAGCCTGCGCCTGGCTCTAGCGATCGATCCTTGCTTCCTGTTGCGGAGAATAGCGCGCTCCCTGTACGGCGATCGCCGAGACCGCGTTCTCGATGTCGGCAGTTCGCCGTCAGCGCGACAGTGACCGATCCGATGTTCTCTTCGAGGCGATTGAGCTTGGTGGTGCCGGGGATCGGAACGATCCAGGGCTGTATCTGCCAAGCGCGGGAGCGATATCGGAGAATGGGCTTTTCAGCCTTGGAACATCGGTCATGTTGGTCTCCTTCGTAGAGTTCGGGCGTTGAACTCGGCGCCACGCGCCGATACCTGGTCAAATCCCGTATTGTTCGTCGCTGACATGCTCCAACCAGTCGACGACCTTGCCGTCGAGCGCTTCGGCGATAGCGATGTGGCTCATCGCCGTGGTCGGCGCGGCGCCATGCCAATGCTTCTCTCCGGGCGCGAACCAGACGATGTCGCCGGGCTGGATCGATTCGATCGGGCCGCCCTCGCGCTGCGCCAGGCCGGCGCCCGACAGGACGATCAGCGTCTGGCCGAGCGGATGCGTGTGCCAGGCGGTGCGCGCGCCGGGCTCGAAAGTCACGGTGGCGCCGCCGACCCGGGCGGGCTCGCTGCCCTTGAACGGCGCGTCGATGCGCACCGCACCGGTGAAATAGTCGGCCGATCCCTTGGCCGAGGCCTGAGAGCCGTTTCGCGTGATGTCCATGGTTTTGTCCCTTCCTGGCAACAGCCATGACACGACCGCCCGGCTTTAGAGACGGCCGGAGGTGCCCGGTGTGATAACGCCTATCTAGGGTCTGCGATTGGTGCCGATTAGGTGCTATATCCAGCATGATCTTATGAAGGGGGCTCATGAATGCCACGTGACAACCTGAACGAGCTAACCGCCTTCCTCGCTGTGGCGCGCGAGGAAAGCTTCACCAGGGCGGCGGCCAAGCTCGGGGTTTCCCAATCGGCGCTCAGCCACACGGTGCGGGCGCTGGAGGAGCGGCTGGGTGTACGGCTCCTGACCCGCACCACGCGCAGCGTGTCGCCCACCGAAGCCGGGGAGCGGCTGCTTCGCACCGTCGGGCCGCGGCTGGACGAGATCGAGACCGAGCTCATTGCCTTGAACGCATTGCGGGAAAAACCCGCCGGCACCATCCGCATCAGCGCCGGTGAGCACGCCGCCGATGCGGTCCTGTGGCCGGCGATCGCCCCGCTGCTGCCCGACTATCCCGACATCAAGGTCGAGATCATCGTCGACTATGGACTGACCGACATCGTCGCCGAGCGCTTCGACGCCGGCGTGCGGCTGGGCGAACAGGTGGCGCGCGACATGATCGCGGTGCGCATCGGCCCCGATATGCGCATGGCGGTGGTCGGCTCGCCAGCCTATTTCGCTACCCGACCAAAGCCGCGCACGCCGCAGGACCTGACCACCCACAATTGCATCAATCTGCGGCTGCCCACCTATGGCGGGCTCTATGCCTGGGAGTTCGAGAAGGCCGGACGCGAGCTGAAGGTTCGGGTCGAAGGCCAGCTTGTGTTCAACACGGCCGCGCTGCGCATGAACGCGGTGCTCGCCGGCCTCGGCCTTGCCTATCTGCCTGAGGAGCAGGTGACGGGCCATCTGGCCAACGGCCGGCTGGTGCGTGTGCTCGCCGACTGGTGCGGGCCCTTCCCCGGCTACCACCTCTATTACCCCAGCCGCCGGCAAGCCACGCCGGCCTTCTCGCTGCTGGTCGACGCGCTGCGCTACCGGGGCAAGGTGTAAATCGGTGAGCAGCTTCCACCCGGCTTTGACTCGCCGCCGCCTGCGGTGACTATCCCCGGAAATGGTCGCGGAACCATTTCCGCGGCACCGCGTTCACTGCGGTTAACTGGAACTCCTATACGTGGCGCAAGTGACGAAAACCTCGAGCTCGACCTTTGATCTGCCCCACCAAATCCTCGATAATCTTCCCGTAGCAATCTACACCACCGACACCGAAGGCAAGATCACCTATTTCAATCGGGCCGCGGCAGATTTCGCTGGGCGCGAACCCGAGCTCGGAAAAGACCAATGGTGTGTGACGCACAAGCTGTTCACGACCGACGGTGAAATGTTGCCGCATGACCAATGCCCGATGGCTGTCGCGCTAAAAGAGAACCGGCCGGTCAGAAACCAGTCGGCTATCTCCCAACGCCCGGACGGCACGCGTGTGCCGTTCCTTCCCTATCCCACGCCGCTTCATGACGAGCAGGGCAGACTGGTCGGCGCCGTCAATATGCTGTTCGATCTCACTGACCGCCATCATGCCGACGAGGCCAGGCATCATCTGTCAGCCATCGTGGAGTCTTCCTTCGATGCCATCGTCAGCAAGGATTTGAACGGAGTCATCAGGAGCTGGAACTCAGCCGCCCAACGTCTGTTCGGTTACACCGCCGACGAAGCAATCGGAAGGTCGGTAACTATGCTGATACCGGACGACCATTTGGACGAAGAGCCGCGCATATTGGAGCGCATCCGCAAAGGCGAGCAGGTCGAGACCTACGAAACCATCCGCCGCCGCAAGGACGGCAGCCTTGTGCCCGTATCCCTGACAATCTCGCCGGTGCGCAACGCCGTCGGGCAGATCGTCGGCGCCTCGAAGATCGCCCGCGACATATCAGTAGCCAAGGAGAACGAATATCGCATCCGCATGCTGATGCGCGAGGTCAACCACCGGGTGAAGAACCAGTATTCCGTCATCATCTCGATGATCCGGGAGACCAGCAAGCGGTCATCGACGCCGGCCCAGTTCGAACGTCAGGTGCGCGAGCGCATCATGGCGTTGTCGCTCTCGCATGACCTTCTGGTTTCCGGCGACTGGAAGGGCGCCACGATCTTCGAACTGCTGCTTGCGCAGGCCAAACCGTTCGGCAACGAGGAGCGGATCTCAATGTCGGGCCCTTCCCTGACGCTGAGCCCCAATGCCGTCCAGTACCTCGGCATAGCGTTTCATGAACTCGCGACCAATTCCGCTAAATACGGCGTCCTTTCGGCCGCAGAGGGAACGATAACGGTGCAATGGAAGGTAACCGGACTGGTCGGCCAGAAACAGTTCCAGCTGATCTGGAAAGAGAGAGATGGTCCTGAAGTACAGACGATCGGCCATGGTGGTTTCGGCAGCGTGGTGCTGCGGCGCGTCGCTCCAGCCGCGGTGAGCGGCACCGGTGTTCTCGAGCATGATAGCCACGGTGTCACCTGGACGCTGCAAGCACCGTTGACCCAACTTGAGGCCTCGGTTGACAGCGAGCACGTTGATCAGCGTGCATTGGACCAGGTGATGAGCGGACACGAATTCGGAATTGTTCCCTGAACTTGGGCACTGGCAACAGGACTACGGCCCGCTATGTGTTGCTTTTATTGTACGTCCTGGCCTTCAGCCTGTCGCAATATGGCGGGCATCAGCACCGGAGCCATCGCCGTGACCGTGACCGACCTCTATCGAGGCTACATCGCCTGCCTCAACAATCAGGACTGGCAGAAGCTGCATCGCTTCGTTCATGACGAGGTGCACTACAATGGCGACCGCGTCGGATTGTCGGGTTACCAGGACATGCTGGAGCGCGATTTTCGGGAAATCCCAGACCTCTATTTCGATATCCAGTTGCTGATCGCCGAACCGCCGTTCCTAGCCAGCCGGCTTCAGTTCAACTGCACGCCGAAGGGAACCTTCTTCGGGCTCCCTATAAACGGCAGGAAGGTGTCCTTCAGCGAGAACGTCTTCTATGAATTCCTCGACGACCGGATCAGGAACGTCTGGTCGGTGATCGACAAGGCCGCGATCGAGGCGCAGCTTTAGTCAGGTCGCCCAGAAAGCGACGTCTGCGCGGCAGCGTCCGTGGATCGTTCGTAAAAATCGATCATTCTAACGAAAATAATTCGTTGGAAAGATTGGTTTAGGAATGGCATTCTCCCGGCATACTCGCCTGGAGCATTGCATTGTCTTCCGTTTCCCACTTCGCGAACGATATTCCAAAAAACGCGTTTCCTGCCGATGTCGCGCAAGGGCGAAAATCCCTTAGCTGGAATGGCATCGTCCCCGGCATCGTGCTGGTCACGATGATCACTGCCGTCGCCTTCTCGGCGCGCAATGTTTCCGGCTTCGCGCTGTTCAGTCCAATGATCCTCGCCGTCGTCGCCGGCATGATCTACTCCAACGTGCTCGGCACGCCCGTGCACGCCAAAGCCGGTATCGCATTCTCGCAAAAGCGCCTGTTGCGCTTCGCCATTGTGCTGCTCGGCTTCCAGCTGACGCTCGGCCAGGTGGTCTCGATCGGCGCCGGCGGCGTCGGCATTGTCGCGGCGACGCTTGGCGCAACCTTCGTTTTCACCATCACGCTTGGCCGGCTGATCGGCGTCGACGCCAAGCTGGCGCAGTTGATCGCCGCCGGCACCTCGATCTGCGGCGCTTCGGCCATCGTCGCCACCAACATCGTCACCGATGCGCGCGACGAGGACGTCACCTACGCCGTCGCCTCGATCACCTTGTTCGGCACCGTCGCCATGCTCGGCTTCCCGCTCATGGCGCCCATGCTCGGCCTCGACCAGCACGCTTTCGGCCTGTGGGCCGGCGCCTCGATCCACGAGGTGGCGCAAGTCATCGGCGCCGGCTTTCAGAACGGCACCCAGTCCGGCGAGATCGCCACCGTCGCCAAGCTGACCCGCGTTGCCATGCTGGCGCCGACGGTCGTCGCGCTCGGCCTGATGGCGCGCGGCAGGAGCAGCAGTGAGGTGGCGGCGCGGCCGCCCATGCCGTGGTTCGTCGCCGCCTTCGTCGCTGTCGTGGCGTTGAACAGCTTGGTCACGGTGCCCACCGAGGTGAAATCGGCAATGGCGCTCGCCACCACCATCATGCTGACCATGGGACTGGCCGCCATGGGCCTGCAGGCCGACATCTCTCAGTTGCGCTCGCGCGGCCTGCGCCCGCTGGCGCTCGCCTTCTCGGCCTTCCTGTTCATCGGCTGCTTCAGCCTGATGCTGGTGAAGTTCGCCTGAGCTTGATCGCCGGCACGCAGACGGCACAAGCGAGTTTGGGAATCAAATCACATCGGCTACGGTCTGCCGCGCATCAACACGCGAGCCCGCACCCGATCCATGCCGTTTGTTCCCTTACCCTTCGTCGTCGCCCTGTCGCTGTTCATCCTGCTTTGGGTCGTCGCCAGCCGCCAGGATGAGGCAGCACCGAACCTGCCGTTTCTCGCCCTGATCCTCGTTGCAGCGTTGCAATCGGTGCTCACCGGACTGCGCTGGGGCTATGGCATCAGCGAAGTCGGCTATATCGCCCCCGTATCCGCCGCGATCATGCCGTCTCTGCTCTACGCCGGCGTATCGAGCCTGGTTCGCACCAGCGACCGCCGGTGGCCGGCCCTGCTGGGGCTCCACGCGACACCCGCGGTCATCATCATCATGCTGATAATCTTTTGGCGCGAGGCGATCGACGTGGCGCTGACATCAATCGATTTCATCTACGCCGCCGCCATTCTCTGGCTGCTTCGCTCCGGCGCCGACGGGCTTCGCCTTGCGCCCTTCGACGGCGCGGTCCCGGTCTACAGGGCCATCCTTTTCGCGGCAGCTACGCTGTGCCTGTCGGGAGCCGTCGACATGCTGGTGTCCTTCGATCTGGCGTCGGGACATGGCGCTCGCGCGGCAACCGTGATCGGCATCGGCAATCTTTTCATGCTCGTCATTGTCGGCGTGGCGGCGGCTGCGGCCAGCCAAAGCCATGTCCCGCTCAATGCCGCCGAGCCCGTCGAGAGTCCGTCCCCACCCGACGCCGGCGAGAACGCCGATGCGATCGCCAGGGTCAACGAGTTGATGCAGGAGAAAAAACTATATCGCGACGCCAATCTCAACCTCAACCGGCTTGCCCGGCGCGCCGGAATTCCAGCACGGCAGATCTCAATGGCGATCAACCGGGCCACGGCCAGGAACGTCTCGCAATATGTCAACGGACACCGCATCACCGAGGCCTGCCGGCTGCTGAGCGAGACCGATCAGTCCGTGACGGAGATCATGTTTGCGGTCGGCTTCCAGACCAAGTCGAACTTCAACCGCGAATTCCGCCGCGTCACCGATATGACCCCGCTCGCCTGGCGGGACCGGAACGCGCCTGACGCGGCGCCCTCGCTTGCGAACCGGCGGGCGGCTGAAATCGGCAGCGCCGTTCCGCACTGAACGGTACTCAATCGCGATAAAGCACGTCCTTGATCGCGATCAAGGTCGCGGACTTCGCTCCGATCCGGTGACATCGGGTCGCTAACACTGCAATCGAACATGACCGCCAGCTTGCCCGGACGCTGTAGCCTCCGGCCTTGCCACCTATAGGGCGCGTTCGACAACGGAGATTTCAATGAAATTCTGGACTATGCTCTGCGCCGTCGCTGTTTCCACGGCGCTCATGCAACATCCCGCAGACGCCGGCGACAATGTCGGCGTTCGTCAGTTCCCTGCCCCATCCAAGGAGCGCGGCATCGATCTCGATGTGACGGTCTGGTATCCCGCGCAACCGGGCGGCGAGATGGTTATATCAGGCGACACCGCGCTTTTCGCCGGAACGGCCGCCATGCGCGATGCGCCTATCGCTGGCGGAAAATTTCCGCTTATCCTGCTTTCGCATGGCGCTGGCCTGGCGGGAACCCCACACGCCCTGAGCTGGATTGCAACGCCTCTGGCCAGGCAGGGATTCGTCGTCGCCGCTCCCACACACCCGGGAAATACGGGGAAAAACAGATCCGCCGCCGAGACGATGAAACTCTGGTTGCGGCCCGCCGATCTCACGGCTGCCCTGACCGCGACGGCGAAGGACGCTTTCTTCGCAGGGCACCTCGAACAAGGCAAAGTAGGCGTCCTCGGTCTTTCCATGGGCGGCAACACGGCGCTGGCGATAGCCGGTGCCCGCATCGATCCGAAATTGCTGGCGGCCTATTGCGATACGGACCTGCTCAATGCCTCGCTCTGCGACTGGGTCAGGCAAAGCGGCGTCGATCTTCACGCCATGGATTTGCAGGCCGCCGGTCGGGACAACCGGGATGAGCGCATTCATTTCGCCATGGCGATCGATCCTGCCCCATCCGATGTCTTCGATGTCAAAAGCTTTGCCGGTATCAAAATTCCGGTCGCTATCGTCAATCTTGGCCGACCAGGAAAGATTCCCGTGACCGCCGACGCATCCGAGATCGCAAAAGCAATTTCAAAGGCGAGCTATGCGACGATCGCGGATGCGAGCCACTACAGCATGTTCGGCGAATGTAAGCCCGGCGCTGCCGGCATCATTGCGGCCGAACAGATCGGCGACCCGGTTTGCGATGACGGTGGAGCACGATCGCGCGGTGATATTCACGCGCAACTGATCGACATGACGATTGCAGCTTTCAATCGCGCGCTGAAGACCGAGCCGTAGGACGCAGCTCAGTCCTCGAACGAACTCGCCGCGGCATAGATCGCCGCCAGCGTCTCGATGCCGGCCTGGTCGGCCTTGTCGAAGCGGCCGGGCAGCGGGCTGTCGAGATCGAGCACGCCGAAGACGCCTTCATCGTCCTCGAGCAGCACCACCAGTTCCGAGCGCGAATCGGCATCGCAGGCGATGTGGCCGGGAAAATCATGCACGTCCTTGATCAGCATCGAGGTGCCGAGTTCGACCGCCGTTCCGCACACGCCCTTGCCGACGGCGATGCGCACACAGGCCGGCTTGCCCTGGAACGGCCCGAGCACCATTTCCTCGTCCGACTGCAGGAAATAGAAACCGGCCCAGTTGAGGTCCGGCACCATCTGGAAGATGAGTGCTGCGGTGTTGGCGGCGTTGGCGATCGAATCGCGCTCACCCTCGAGCAGCGCCTTCAATTGGGTGGCGAGGTCGCGGTAGAACGTGGGCTTGTCTGAGGTGTCGATGGCCTTGGCCGCAAACATGAACGTGTCTCCGTGTCGGGAATGGCGGTTCGTCCGATCGCTTGCCAAAGTCCGGCGAGCTCCGCAACCAGACGGCCGCCGGGACAGTCTAGCGTGGATTGCGTCCCATCCGAAAGCCGCAAGATCATGATTGCCTCCCGGCACTGAGCCGGGCGACTGCGTAAACTTTGCGATGATCATCTTGAGAATCGTGGCGGCCCCGATCGGGGCCGCCATTCACATCTCCAACAGATCGGACAAGTCCTGGGTTTTAGTAGCCGCCCATGCCGCCACCGCCGCCACCCGCAGGTGCTGCATCCTTGGCCGGAATGTCGGTAATCATCGCTTCGGCGGTGATCAGAAGGGCTGCGATCGAACCGGCATCCTGGAGTGCGGTGCGCACCACTTTCGCCGGATCGACGATGCCTGCCTTGATCATGTCGACATAGACCTCGTTCTGGGCGTCAAAACCCTGATTGTGGTCCTTGCTGTCGGTGAGCTTGCCGACGACGATTGAGCCTTCGACGCCGGAATTCTCGGCGATCTGGCGGATCGGCGCTTCGAGCGCCCGCAGCACGATCGTGATGCCGGCCGTGACATCGGCATTGGCGCCGGTCAGGCCGCCAAGCGCCGAGCGGGCACGCAGCAGAGCGACGCCGCCGCCGGGCACGATGCCTTCCTCGACCGCCGCGCGGGTGGCGTTCAGCGCATCGTCGATGCGGTCCTTCTTTTCCTTGACTTCCGACTCGGTGACGCCGCCGACGCGGATGACGGCAACGCCGCCGGCGAGCTTGGCCAGCCGCTCCTGCAGCTTTTCCTTGTCGTAGTCTGACGTCGTCTCCTCGATCTGGCCCTTGATCTGAGCGACGCGCGCCTGGATGGTCGCCTTGGTGCCGGCACCGTCGATGATCGTGGTGGTGTCCTTCTCGATCAGCACGCGCTTGGCGCGGCCGAGCATCTCGATGGTGACGTTTTCGAGCTTGATGCCGAGGTCCTCGGAGATCATCTGGCCCGACGTGAGCACGGCGATGTCTTCCAGCATCGCTTTGCGGCGATCGCCGAAGCCAGGCGCCTTGACGGCCGCGACCTTGAGGCCGCCGCGCAGCTTGTTGACGACCAGCGTCGCCAGAGCCTCGCCCTCGACGTCCTCGGAGATGATCAGCAGCGGCCTGCCGCTCTGCACCACCGCTTCGAGGATCGGCAGCATCGCCTGCAGATTGCCGAGCTTCTTCTCGTGGATGAGGATGTAGGGCTCTTCCAGCTCGACGCGCATCTTGTCGGCATTGGTGACGAAATAGGGCGAGAGATAGCCGCGGTCGAACTGCATGCCTTCGACGACGTCGAGTTCGGTCTCTGCGGTCTTGGCTTCCTCGACGGTGATGACGCCGTCATTGCCGACCTTGTCCATCGCCTTGGCGATCATCTCGCCGACGCTGGCATCGCCATTGGCGGCGATGGTGCCGACCTGTGCGATCTCGGCCGACGACTTGACCTTCTTGGCGCGCGCCTGGATTTCCTTGACCACGGCGGAAACCGCCTGGTCGATGCCGCGCTTCAAATCCATGGGATTCATGCCGGCGGCGACCAGCTTGGCGCCTTCGCGCAGGATCGAGGCGGCCAGCACCGTGGCGGTGGTGGTGCCGTCACCGGCGAGGTCGTTGGTCTTCGAGGCCACTTCGCGCACCATCTGGGCGCCCATGTTCTCGAACTTGTCGGCAAGCTCGATTTCCTTGGCGACGGTGACGCCGTCCTTGGTGATGCGCGGCGCGCCGTAGGCCTTGTCGATGATGACGTTGCGGCCCTTGGGGCCGAGCGTGACCTTCACAGCATTGGTAAGGATCTCGACGCCGCGCAGCATGCGGTCGCGCGCGTCGGTGGAGAATTTGATTTCCTTGGCAGACATGATTTTTATCCAGTACGTTCGGAGAAAATAAGGTCAGGCAGCTTTCTTGGCGGCCACGGTCTTGTCGGTTGCAGCGGTCTCGCCCTTGTCGATGATGCCAGTCTCGTCCTTGTCGATGACGCCCATAATGTCGGCTTCCTTCATGATCAGAAGGTCCTCGCCGTCGATCTTGACCTCGGTGCCCGACCATTTGCCGAACAGGATGAAGTCGCCGGCCTTGACGTCGAGCGGAACAAGCGCGCCGTTTTCGTCGCGTGCGCCAGGGCCGACAGCGATGACTTCGCCCTCCTGCGGCTTTTCCTTGGCAGTGTCGGGGATGATGATCCCGCCCTTGGATTTGATATCGCCTTCGGCGCGACGAATGACGACGCGGTCGTGGAGTGGCCGAAATTTCATGGGAACTTTCTTTCTGGGGGCCGGCACAGGCGGCCACGCCCCTCCTCTATAGACGCGTTGGCACTCGATAGATAGGAGTGCCAAAAATTATTCGCGTACCAAATTAAATATTCAAAAGTATTATTTCAGCTGGCCGTTTCGTGATATCCGCAGAATGTCAAATAATTCAAAAGATTGAATTTTGCCGATCGAGTGCCTATTTATCGGACAAGTTCACTTTCACGATTTCAGGCACAAGGGAGATTTCTTCGATGGCCGAAGGCAATCAGACGATCATGGAAAAAGCTGAAGCCCGCTTTGTCGACAAGCAGAAGAAGACAGCGGAGAAAAACAAGGCGACCGCCGAATATATGTCCGAGGCAAGAGCCAGGGAGATCAAGACGGCAAGGCTGAGGGAGCTTCGGCTGGCCAAGGAAGAGGCCGATCGTGTCGCCGAGGCCCTCAATCCGACGCCGAAGAAGAAGCGGGTGACCAAGAAAGTTACGGAGGCTAAGACATGAGCCTCACCTTCCCCAACCGCAGCCGCAGCTATGACGAGGCGGGCCAGCGCATCCGTTTCGTCGGCCATGACGGCATGTTCCAGATCTCGTTCTCCGTCGCCGCCGACGCCATGGCCAAGATGCGGCCGGGAACCGCGGCCGATGAAGCCGGTTATCTCCAGACATTCGACACCGAGAGCAGTGCCATCCGCGAGGTCGCGTCGAAGGCCTACGACCGCACCCACAAGAGCATGTATGTTCTGACGGCGTCCGATTTCGGCTGATCAGTCCATTGCATGTCGCTCAAAACGACGATTAAAGATCCATCTCCTCGACCATCGCGCGTATCTTCGCAGCCTTTTCGAAATGGTCGAGGCGGTGGGTTCTGATCCACCATTCGGCGGCTTCCATCAGGAGTTCGGGGTTGTCGTTTCTGTTGGCGAAAAACGCATAGAACGACACGCCGACGCCGGCCCCCTTCTCGGAGATCTTGCGGTCGCAAACCTCCAGTATCTTCTGCTTCAGGCTGGCTCTCACGGGAATCCCTTGATTTGCGGTGCGGCAGGCTTCCGCCGGCGGGCCGCTACGGATCAGGCCTTGCGCTCGGCCCGTTCGCGGCGTTTGACATCGCGGACATTCATCTGCACGACCATGTCCTCGGCCTCGCGCGGCCCCATCCCGACCATCACCTTTTGCCGGACCACCGCAGGCTGGCCGGTGAAGACATCGATGATGCTCCAGCTCTGGGGAAGCTCCATACGCAGCGTGTAGCGGTTGGCCATGCCGGTCAGCCTTGCATCGTGAAAAACACGGCGCCCAGGATCAGCACCGTCCAGGCGACGACCGACAGTTTCAGCACCATGCCGCCATGCACGGCCAGAAGCTTCCGCAGGTGCGACACACCTGCCGACGAGGCCGGTGCCGCCGCCAGGGCGGCAGGAACCTTGAGGCCAAGTTTTCCAAAGACGGGCAGCAGCGACGGTTCACGCACGAAAGGCCTCGAATGTCAGGAAAAAGCGAAGCAAGAACGCTCGGCTCCCTTCCATACCACTCTTTTCGCGCGTGCCGGCATGCCAAATGCAAGACAGGACTGCTTTAACGTCCGGTCCGCACCGCCTTCGTAACGCACAAATCTATTCGTGGGGACTGACTGCCCTTGGGGCAGATTGGGACTGCTGTTCGACGCGAAATTTTGGAGGCCTCGCCTCGGAATCGAACCGAGGCTTCAGAGATTTGCCGTCTCCAGCGTAGCCGCTCCGCCACGAGGCCATGGCTGTTGAAGTAGCGGCCAAATATTTACGGAAAGGTTAATCCCGAGGGACTGTTCAGAATTTTCGGCACGATCTTCAGACCGTCCGCCAGCACATATTGCGGCCAGGTTTGCTGCCCGGCAGCGCCAACCCTTTGCCGGACCTCGCATCCCGCGCACGCTGCGATCCTTCACGCCTCAAGCGGCAGCCCGCCCCGTCTCGACCGAGGGCCTCCAGCACTGCGACTGGCGCTCTTCCCCTGAGCTAAGTGCTGCCGGCGCTGCTTTAACCCGCGTTTGCATTCGAAGGAAGAGAGCCGAGGCCCAACCAGCTTTTCCCTTGAACGGCGATCCAATCTGGTCTAGCCTCAGCTGAGAAAAGGTTTTCTCAAACAATTTCAGTCGGGCTTGGCCACCTGCCGGGCCTCTTTCAGATTGGTAAGAGAAAACCTTTTTCCAACTAAGGACTCTCGGCGCGATGCCATCGGACGATCTGCCTGTTCCGGTCTTTTCCAAGCCAGTCACCTTGCGTGACGTGGCCGCGCAGGCCGGAGTCAGCGTCGCTACCGCATCCAAGGCGCTCAACAGCCAGGGCCGGATGACAGCCGAGACGCGCGAACGCATTCGCGAGACCGCCCGGCGGCTTGGCTTCCGGCCCAACAGCCTGGCGCAAAGCCTGCTCCGACGCCGCAGCTTCACCGTCGGCCTGCTCACCAACGATACCTATGGCCGCTTCTCGCTGCCGCTGATGTCGGGCATTTCGGACGCGCTGGTCGACAATGGCGTCTCGGTGTTCCTGTGCAATGTCGAGGAGGATCCGCGGCTGGGCCAGATGCATGTCGACGCCATGCTCGACAAGCGCGTTGACGGCATCATCGCCACTGGCAAGCGCATCGATCGTCATCTGCCCGTCGACCTCTCCAATCTGCGCGTCCCGGTGATCTATGCCTTCACGCAGCCCGACCCCGACGCCGTCGCCTTCGTCTCGGACGATGTTGGCGGCGCCCGGCTGGCCGTCGAGCATTTTTGCCGGCTTGGCCGCAAGCGCATCGCCCACGTCACCGGGCCGGCGAGCTTTGCCGTGGTGCACGCGCGCGTTCAGGCTTACCGCGACGTGCTCGCCGAAAACGGCCTGACGGTCAGCGAGCCGCTGCTCGGCTCCTGGTCGGAAGCCTGGGGTCACCAGGCGGTTGCGCAACTGTTCGACGGCAAAAGCGAAAGGCCCGACGCGGTCTTCTGCGGCAACGACCAGATCGCGCGCGGCGTCATCGATGCTCTGCGCGAACGCGGCCTCGACGTACCCAGGGATGTCGGCGTCATCGGTTTCGACAATTGGGAGATCGTGGCCGAGGCGACGCGCCCGCCGCTGACCTCTGTCGACATGAACCTGGTCGCGCTCGGGCGCGAGGCCGGGTTGACCCTGCTTTCGCTGGTCGGCGGCAAGCCCGCCGCGCCCGGCATTCGAAAACTGCCGTGCCGGCTGGTGGTGCGGCAGTCATGCGGCCATCCGCCGGGTGGCTGAAAACGAAGCGCCGCGCAATCGGCGCCAAGCCGCGGACCGCGGCCAACCTTGGAGGAGGAGAACATGAGGAACCTGATTGCCAAACTGGCCCTGGCCGCTGCCGTTCTGGGCGGCGGTCTCGGCACTGCCGCCGCCGAGACGGCCAACATATGGGTGCGCGCCGACGGTTCGAATTTCATGCCGAGGATCGTCGATGCCTACAACAAGGCGCACACCAACCAGGTCAAGCTCGATATCATCCCCAATGCCGAGATCATCCCCAAATACGGTGCCGCGGCCGCCGGCGGCACAGCGCCCGACGCGCTGTCGCTCGACCTGATCTACACGCCCTCCTTCGCCGCAGCCGGCCAATTGGAGGACATCACCGACTGGGCAAAGTCCCTGCCCTATTTTGCCAGCCTGTCGCCGGCGCATGTGAAGACCGGCACCTACAAGGACCACATTTACGGCCTGCCCTTCTCCGCCGACGCCTCGGTGCTGATCTGGAACAAGAAGCTGTTCAAGCAGGCCGGCCTCGATCCCGAAAAAGGCCCGGCCAACTGGGCCGAGATCGCGGCCGATGCCGAGAAGGTCAACGCGCTCGGCGGCAACATCAAGGGCTTCTACTTCTCCGGCAATTGCGGCGGCTGCAACATCTTCACCTTCACGCCCCTGATCTGGGCGTCTGGTGGCGACATCCTGAGCGAAGACGGCTCGAAGGCGACGCTGGACAGCCCGCAGCTGCGCGGCGCCATCGATCTCTACCGCTCGATGGTCAAGAAGGATCTGGTACCGGCAGGCGCACAGACCGACACCGGCGCCAATTTCTTTGCCGCCTTCGCCGCCGGCAATATCGGCATCTCGCCGTCCGGCGCCTTTGCCATCGGCGCGCTCAACACCCAGTATCCCGACATCGATTACGGCGTCACCTTCCTGCCGGGCAAGGACAGCGGCTGGTCGTCCTTTGCGGGCGGCGACAATTTCGTCGTCACCAAGGGCACCACGAAACTGCCCGTGGTGAAGGAGTTCCTCGACTTCGCCTATTCGCTCGAGGGCCAGACCATCCTTGCCAAATACGGAAGCCTGCCGGTGCGCGGCGACATCGCCAAGGACGCGTTGAAGGATCTCGATCCGCGCTACCAGATCGCCGCCGAAGCCATGGCCAAGGGCAAGACGCCCTATTCGGTGGTGTTCAACGACCTGATCAACTCCGCCAACGGCCCGTGGACGCAGATGATCAACGAGGTCTTCTTCGGCGACGATGTCGATGGCGCGATAGCCAATGCGCAGGAAACGATGCAGTCGATCATCGACCAGGCGCCGCAGAAGTAGCGGACGCCTGCCGGCCGCCCGCCTGTCTCCCTGGGCGGGTGGCCGGATACCGCATCGCCAACGGCAGGGCTATCGCGTTGAGAAAAGACCCCCTCATCCGGCCGCTTCGCGGCCACCTTCTCCCCGCTGGGGAGAAGAGGCTGGCACCATCCCCGGCAACCTCCTCTCCCCTCGGGGAGAGGTCGGATTGCCCCGAATTGCTCTCTTCAATTGGGTTGGCAATCCGGGTGAGAGGGTTCTTTGCCAATGTCCCAATAGCACCGAGCGCGCAGCCATGACCGTCATCACCGCAGCAACCCCTGCCCCGCCCCGCGCCCGCAAGGTCGCCAGCCGCCACCAATGGATCGGCCTGCTCTATGTCGCGCCGGCTGTCGCGCTGGTCGTCGTCTTTTTCCTGATCCCGCTCGGCATGACGGCGTGGATGTCGCTGCACAACTGGCCCCTGATGGGCGAGCACAGCTTTATCGGCCTCGGCAACTATGTCGCCATCCTGCGCGACACCCGGTTCTGGAACGCGCTGCGCTTCACCGCCTACTACACCGTGATCGTCACCATCGCGATCTTCGTGGTGGCGTTTCCGCTGGCGCTGTTCGTCGAGCGGCCGCGGCCGCTGACCAATCTTTACCGGACGATGTTCTTCATGCCGGCGGTTGTCGGCTTTGCCTCGGCCAGCCTGCTCTGGTCATGGCTGTTGAACGTCGATTCCGGCCTGTTCAGCCCGGCCGCCTACGACCTTGGCCTGATCGACAGGAAGTTCAACCTTTTGGCCACCTTCCAGCCGGCCTTCTGGTCGATCATCGCCATGGTCGTCTGGAAGGTCGCCGGCTTCACTATGATCATTCTGATGGCCGGCCTGCAATCGATCCCGCAGGATCTGCAGGAGGCGGCCGTCATCGACGGCGCCGGTCCGTTCGCCAGGTTCAGGGCGATCACTTTGCCGCTGATGCGCCGCACGCTGGCGCTGGCCCTGATCCTGTCGGTCGCCGGCTCGATCCTCGCCTTCGACCAGTTCTACATCATCCTGCGCGGCGGCCCACGCAACCAGACGCTGACGGCGGTCTACTGGATCTTCAACCAGTCCTTCGTGTCGTTCAAGCTCGGCTACGGCGCGGCTTTGTCGATGGTGCTGCTGGTGATCCTGGTGGCGCTCAGCCTCGTCCAGCTGTGGCTGCTGCGCAAGCCGGAGGGGCTCGACTGATGGCGCAGGCCGCTTCCCGCAACCGCCGGCTCTTGAGCCGCATCGGCGAGCATTCGACCGGCATCGTCGCCTCGGTGCTGTTTGCCGCGCCGATCGTGTGGGCGGTGCTGTCGGCGTTCAAGCCAGCGACCGAAGCGCGCCTGCCGCCCCTGCCGCCCTGGCCGACATCAGGCTTCTCGCTGGAGAATTACGCCACGCTCAACAGCTTCGGCGACGGGCTCTGGGTCTCGGCGCAAAACAGCATCTACGTCTCGGTGATGACCGTGGTGCTGTCGGTCGCCGTCAGCGTGCTGGCCGGCTATGGCTTTTCGCGGTTCCGGTTTCCGTTCAAGAACCTGTTCTTCATCCTCATCCTGTCGACGATCATGATCCCGTTCCAGTCGATCCTGACGCCGATCTTCCTGGTGCTGACCAAGCTTGGCCTGCACAACACGCTGACCGGCCTGGTCGGCGTTTATGTGACGCTGCAACTGCCGTTTTCGATCTTCATGATGCGCAACGCCTTCGACGCAGTGCCGCGCGAGATCGAGGAAGCCGCCCGCATGGACGGCGCCGGCAATCTCACCATGCTTTGGAAGGTGATGCTGCCGCTGGTCTGGCCGGGCGTCGTCACCATCGCCCTGTTTGCCTTCCTCGGCGCCTGGAACGAATTCCTCGCCGCCCTCGTGCTGATGACCGACCAATCCAAATTCACGCTGCCAGTGATGATGACCGCACTGCAGTCGGGCCGCTTCGGCGCCATCGACTGGGGCGCGGTGCAGGCGGGCGTCACCGTGATGATGGTGCCGTGCCTCATCCTGTTCCTGGCGCTGCAGCGCTTCTACATCCGCGGCCTGATGGCCGGGGCCGTCAAATAGAATGGAGTAAATTCATGACCGCATCGCCATCCGCAAAAACCGGGAAACCGAAGCTCGCCTTCCGCCCGCTGCCGGTGCCGCAGGTCGACGTGCACGGCTTCTGGGGCGATCGCGCCGACGCTGTCGCCGCCCGCACCGCCGATATCCTCTACGAGCGCTGCGTGGAGGCCCGCATGCTGGAGCAGATCGATCCGGACCGTCCCTCGCCCGGCATAGTCATCCCCTTCCATTCGCCCTCTCCCGACGAAGCCGACCGCCAGGGCGCGGAATTCACCGGATCGACGGTGACCACGCAGATGTTCTGGGATTCCGATCTCGGCAAGACGATCGAGACCGCGGCCTATTCGCTGTACCGGCGCAAGAATCCCGAACTGGAGAAGAAGATCGACGCCGTCATCGACATGTATGGCAGGCTGCAGCAGGAGGACGGCTATCTCTCCAGCTGGTACCAACGCATCCAGCCCGGCAAGCGCTGGACCAATCTGCGCGACTGCCACGAGCTCTATTGCGCCGGCCATCTGATCGAGGGCGCGGTCGCCTACTACCAGGCGACGGGAAAACGCAAGCTGCTCGATATCATGTGCCGCTATGCCGACCACATCGCGTCGGTACTCGGCCCGGAGCCCGGCAAGAAGAAGGGCTATTGCGGCCACGAGGAGATCGAGCTGGCGCTGGTCAAGCTGGCACGGGTGACCGGCGAGCGGAAATATATGGAGTTGGCCAGATACTTCATCGACCAGCGCGGTCAGCAGCCGCATTATTTCGACGAGGAGGCCCGCGCCCGCGGCGCCGACCCGAAGGCCTATCATTTCAAGACCTATGAATACAGCCAGTCGCATATCCCGGTGCGAGAACAGAACAAGGTCGTCGGCCATGCTGTCAGGGCGATGTACCTCTATTCCGGCATGGCCGATATCGCGACCGAATATGGCGATGATACGCTGCGAGCAGCACTCGACCTTCTGTGGGACGATCTCACCACCAAGAGTCTCTACATCACTGGCGGACTGGGGCCGTCGGCGCACAATGAGGGCTTCACCAGCGACTACGACCTGCCCAACGAAAGCGCCTATGCCGAGACCTGTGCGGCGGTCGGCTTGGTGTTCTGGGCCAGCCGCATGCTCGGCATGGGGCCGAACGCGCGCTACGCCGACATGATGGAACGCGCCCTCTACAACGGTTCGATCTCGGGCCTGTCGCTCGACGGCTCGCTGTTTTTCTACGAGAATCCATTGGAAAGCCGGGGCAAGCACAACAGGTGGAAGTGGCACCGCTGCCCGTGCTGCCCGCCCAATATCGGACGCATGGTCGCCTCGATCGGCAGCTATTTCTACAGTCTGGCCGACGATGCGCTGGCCGTCCACCTCTATGGCGACTCGACCGCGCGCTTCGATATATCGGGCGTCCCGGTGAGCCTGACGCAGGTCAGCAGCTATCCCTGGGACGGCGCCGTCGACATCATGCTCGAACCGCGGGCGCCGGTCGAGTTCACTTTGCACCTGCGCATTCCCGCCTGGAGCGCCAGTGCCGGGTTGAAGATAAACGGCGAAGCCATCAGGCTGGCGGATATCACCAGCGACGGCTACGCCGCGATCAAGCGGACATGGAAAAAGGGCGACAATGTCCGGCTCGATCTCGAAATGCCGATCGAGCGGCTTTATGCCAACCCGCAGGTGCGCCAGGATGCTGGCCGCGTCGCGCTGTCACGCGGCCCGCTGATCTATTGCGTCGAGGCATCAGACAATGACAGCCAGCCGCATCGCCTGACGCTGCCGCGGACGGCCACCATCGAAGCGCAGCACCGGCCGGAACTTCTCGGCGGCGTGGTGACGCTGTCGACCGCGGCACTTGCCGATGTCTCCGACGGCTGGCAGGACGGGCTCTACAGGCCCGAGCCGCCGGCCACCGCCGAGACGCGCCTGACCTACATTCCCTATTTCGCCTGGGACAATCGCGAGCCCGGCGAGATGCTGGTATGGCTGAGGGACGGCTGAACGAGGTCGGTGTATCGGCGATGACCGATCCAAGCTCAGCCGCGGTCGATGCCGCGGTTTCGGGCTTTTGGTCCATATAGCGCAGACGCAGGCGCAGGAATGGCGCCTCGACGCAGGTATAGCTGAGATAGCCGATCGGGATCGTCGCCACGAAGCACAATGCGGACCAGAGGCATGCGACGTAGAAATTGCTGATGCTCATGACATTCGTGTCTATGAACGCTGCCAATTGCATGACGAAGAACAGGTGCAGAAGATAGATCGAATAGCTGTAGGCCCCAGCCTTCTCCAGTACCCTGAATGGCGGGCTTGTTCGCTTTCTCGAAAAGCTCGTGTCGTAGTAGGCGATGCCGAATGAATAGGCTGTCGCCTCCAGGGTCGGCAGGATGATCCATATCCAATGAGGCGACGGATAGCGGCCCAGTTGGTAAAATCCGCCGGCTGCATCGAACCACCAGAAGAACCCCGAAAAAGCCATGAGAACGGCCAGCGCCAGCCAGTGTTGGTTCTTCGCGTGGGCACGCAGGTGAAAGGCAAGAATGCCGGCCAGGAACTGATCCGCATGGCCTATGATGGTTGCGGACGCCGCCGACTGCACTTCGCCGATCTGCACATACAGGACGGACCTCAGCACAATGGCTGCCGCGATGAACAGCAAGGGCGCGAACACAAACCGCCTGGATACCATCAACAAGAACGGCAGCAACAGGTAGAAGTGCGCTTCGATCGTTATCGACCAGCCGCCATTCGGGAGGGTGGGAAAAAGAAACCCCAATCCGACGCCCGTGAAATACCCGTCGAGGGACTGGCCGGCCACGTACCTGCGGCAGGCCTCGATGCATAGCATGGCCAGGAGAAGCGGAAGCAGCCTGAGGGCCCTGTTGGCAAAGAAGGGCAGATAGTTGATCTGCTTTCCATCGAGCAGCTTGGCGAACAGGTAGCCGGAAAGCGCCATGAACAGGGAAACGCCAGTATGCCCTTCATCCAGAACGCTGAAGATAGGAAGAGCCGGCACGAAGTCATAAGGCACGGGGCCTTCAGGAGAAGCATGAAGGAAATGCCAGGTAAAGACAAGAAAGGCCGCCAGGCCACGAACATGATCCAGCGCTGGGTAATGCTCTCCGGTCGAGGATTTCATGATTGGCCCACGCGCACCGTGTCCTGCGCCGGTGTTCAGGTCATCGTTGGGCGAGAACTGTTTTCAATTCATTAAACCCTCACTGCGGAGACTTCCGAAATCAGAGATTTGCTTCGCAAGGTGCTGTGGCCTGCAAGCATCCGGAGCCAAACACGACTGAAGCGTGCCGCGTCTGAGCGGATCACTTCTGGGCGGATCACTTCTGAGCGACGGTCAGCCCGATCTCTTCCGCCACCAGTTCCTGCAGCCGCCACAGATTGCGGTCGCGGATGCCGCAGGCTTCGAGGTGGCGGATCGTCTCGAATAGATATTGCGCGCCCGAGCCCCAATGACCGACGGCTGTCACCAGCGTCGCCGCGATCGCCTGCTTGTCGAGCTTGCCGGCATAACGCGGATTGGCGGGATCGACGACGAAGCCAAGCGCGCGACATGGGCCGCCTTCGGTCCTGACCTGCAGCAAGCGCGGCACGTTGACGGCGGGCAGGATGGTCATTTCGCGGCGCAGCAGCGCTTCGAGGTTGGCCGCCACCGGTTCCGCGATCTCGAACACCACGCCCTGGCACTGGCCGCCGCGATCGAGCGCCATCATCAAGCCGGGCTGCTCGACCGTGCCGCGAAAACGCTGCACCGTGAAGCAGAACGAACGATGCCAGCCGCTGGCCACCGCGCGTTCTCCGCCCCTCACCTCGCCGGCGGGCTTCCACAGCAGCGAGCCATAGGCAAATAGTTTCAGCGGCCCGGCCGGAGCGCCGGCCAGCACCTCGTCGCGGATACGCGCATAGTCGGCATCGGTCATGTGAACCATGCCCGGCGTCGGCCCGGCATCCTCGACAGCACGCATAGTGCGCGCGACCAACGCCTCGGTCAGCGCCATCGGCGTGTTGCGCGGCACGGACTTGCGCGGCGATATGGCAGAAATCGGCTGGTTCATTTCATACCCTCTACCGTCGCCGTCATGTTGCCGAAGGCAGAGGGATTCTCAAGGGTCCATGTGACCGGCGCAAAATTCAACGGCCGATGCCGGGCGGGTGACCCTCCCGCCCGGCATCCAATCATTCTAGTGCTTGGTGCTCTTGCCGCCGATGGGGATGCGCCTCATCTTGTTCTGTGCCTTCTCGGATTTCGGCAAGGTGACGAACAGCACGCCGTTGCGGAAATCGGCAGCGACCTTGTCTTCTTCGACTTCGAAGCCGATCGGAATGCGACGTTCGAAGCGGCCGTAGAACCGCTCGGAGAACTGACGTTCCTTGTCGTCGGTTTCGGCGTGTTTTTCGCCGCGCAACGTCAGGACGCCGTCATCGAGCAACACCTCGATGTCCTTTTCCTCCATGCCAGGTATCTCGGCGGTCACGCGGATTTCCTTGTCCGTTTCCGAGATTTCCACGCTAGGCCAGCCACCGCCCGCTGAAGAGAGCCTGCCCAAGGATGGAAGACGTGAACCGAAACCGCGGAACATGTCGTCAACAAGGCGGTTCATCTCGCGATGCAGGCTCATGAATGGGTCCTGATCGCGGTCGCCTGAGAGGGTCTGAACCTGGTTTGGATCGCGACCCCATGGCATCAGATCACGAATGGTCATTGCATTTGCTCCTTTCTTGATCCTGTCTATCGTTCGTTTGCATGCTCTGGTTGCCATGCTCGGACGATGCGCGTCTGCGCCATTGGCGCTCCGGTCCAGTTGGAAACGCCTGGATCAGTGGCGGGGGCTCGCGCACCTGAGCCTGCCCGAGGGCCACCGCCCCTGACCCGCGCGGCGCCCGTGAAGCCGGCGCCTCGTCGGCACTGGTGCGGAGGATTTTGGACTCCGTCGCGGGTGGGTCAAGACCTCGTAATGTAATGTGATTGGTGCATGCAGGTGCCTGCGTCACCGGTGCTGTCCACATCAGTCGTGCCCTTCGATCGGCACTTCGCGAAACAGTGGTCAACCGCCAGCTTGATGTCTGCTGGACCGGAGCCGCCTCGGCCTCAACGCGCGGCTGGTCGGCTGGATCGGCGGTCTCGAGGACAGGGAACAATGCCGCTGGCAGGCCGTTCTGTTCCTTGCCGGAGGATGCCATGAACGACGCGTCGGCACAGCCCGCTGCCCCCGTGCTTTCATCGGCGGAGCGTGTCAACACGCTGTCGCATTTTCACCGCGCCGAGATCGCTCGCATGGCGGGATGGCGCGACCGGCTGGACAGGACAACCAACTGGGCAATCACGGTGGTGGCGGCGCTGCTTTCGGTATCGCTGTCGACGGCCAGTGCGCATCACGGCGTGCTGCTTTTCGCCATGCTGCTGATCTTGCTGCTGCTATGGATCGAGGCGCGCCGCTATCGGTTCTTCGATTTCTATCGGGCGCGCGTACGCCAGTTCGAGCGCCACTATTTCGCGCAGATCTTTTCCCCACAGCCCGACTTTGCCTCGGACTGGCTGCTCATCGTCGGGGAAGGCCTACGCGCGCCGAAGTTCCTGCTGTCGCAGCGCGTCGCGCTGGCCCGTCGGCTGCGGCGAAATTACATCTACCTGTTCCTGATCCTCTTGCTGGCCTGGGTGCTCAAGATATCCACGCCCAGCCTTCAAACCGTGGGCGTCAGGACCGGCTTTGCCGGTTCGCTTCGCGAAGCCGTAGACAGCGCCGCCCTTGGCCCCGTTCCCGGTGTGGCGATCGTGGTTGTCGTGGCCGCATTCTATGTCGGGTTGCTTGCCATCGTCTTTTTCACGGCCGATAACGACGGCGAACTGTCCTTTGGCGACGTGCATGTTTGACGTTGATGCCCGGCAACACGCCGCTGCAACGCAAACGGCGGCCCGCGCGCTGAGATGGTCGGTCCGCCGAAACGTTTGAGGGAACGGAACTTCGCGCCTAGATGCCGAAGAACTGCTTGCCAACCATGTAGCCCAGTGCCGCCACGACCAGCGGAAACAGCGCCGGCGCGGCTTTGCCCAGAAGGGAGACCTGCGGGTCCTTCGCCGGCGTATGACGTGCATTGCCGAGATTCTTGGTCATTGCTTGCCTCAGGTTCGAAAGACTCATTAGCAAATGCTGATTAACAGCATGGCCGCATTAACGGCTTGATAGGAAATCAACTCTGATCAGATGCAAATTCTAATGATCGGCACATGAACGGCAAAGACGCGCTGCCCTATTTGGCGGCGTTCGAAGCATTGACGGGGACGCGCGGCCGTTCGCGGCAATCGACAAAAACACGCCCGAACAACAAGATGGCTCAGGAACTCGATTTAGCAGGTGAGCGCCAGCTCCGAAGCCGGTGCAGTTCATCCGCCGCCTCGCCCGAGCTCGGGGTCGAACGCATGTCCGCGGCGTAGGCAGGCCGCCTCCCGTCAAAAAATTCGCAAACCAATGTCGGACTGGCTAGGCTTCGTCCGTCCTTGGGGTATCGAACAGGCATTCATGAAAGGATCCAGCAATGCCCGGCACCGTACGTTTGCACCGCGTTCTGACGACCAGCCCTGAAAAGGTCTATCGCGCCTTCGTTGAAGCGGACGCGCTGGCCAAGTGGCTTCCGCCAAACGGCTTCACCTGCACGGTCCATAATTTCGAGGCAAAGGTCGGAGGCACGTTCAAGATGTCGTTCCGCAATTTCACCACCGGCGACAGCCACGCCTTCGGCGGCGAATACCTTGAACTCGTTCCGGGCGAGCGCCTGCTCTACACCGACAGGTTCGACGATCCCAACCTGCCCGGCGAGATACGGGTGACCGTGGTCTTGAAAAAAGTGTCGGTCGGCACTGAAATCGACATCACCCAGGCCGGCATTCCGGACGTCATTCCGGTCGAGGCCTGCTATCTCGGCTGGCAGGAATCGCTCAGAAATCTGGCAAAGCTCGTCGAGCCCGAGATCAATCAGTAGGCTGCGGATGGCCGGGAGAACGGCCGTTTCTGGCCTGCCGAAGCCTGAAACTTGGACTGTGGCGGGAACTGCCCTTTGTCGCTAGCAATTCATCATTGCGGCACCCCTGTGCCTGGACGTGTCGATGAAGAATGCAGCGGAGGTTGAAAAAGCATGACTCTGACCAACCGAGACATCGTCGAGTTGACGGCGTGGCGGCGCCAGCTGCACCAGTATCCGGAAATCTCGAATGAAGAGGAGAAGACGGCAAAGGAGGTCGTCGCCTTCCTCGCCGATACGGGGCCGGACAAGGTGCTGACACAGCTCGGCGGGCACGGCGTCGCGGTCACATATGACAGCGGCAAAGCAGGGCCGACGGTGCTGTTCCGTTCGGAACTCGATGCCTTGCCTATCGAAGAACTTTCAGGCGTGCCGCATGCGTCGCGCGTGCCGGGCAAGTCGCATATGTGCGGCCATGACGGACACACCGCCATCCTGGCATCCCTCGGCCGGCAGTTGGGGCGCGAGCGGCCTGCAAGTGGCCGCGTCGTGCTGATGTTCCAGCCGGCGGAGGAAACCGGCAATGGCGCTGCCGGCGTCGTTGCCGATCCCCGCTTCGGCGAGATCGCGCCGGATTTCGCTTTCTCGCTGCACAACCTGCCTGGCGTGCCGTTCGGCGAGGTGCGGCTCAAGCCCGGCGTGGTCAACTGTGCGTCACGCGGCATGCGCATCGTGCTGGAGGGCAAGACCGCCCATTCATCCATGCCGGAGACCGGCACCTCGCCGATGCTGGCGATCAGTGAGCTGATGCCGGCGCTGCCGGCGCTCGGGCGCGGAACCTTCGCCGACGACGACTTCTCCATGCTGACCGTCACCCATGCCGCGATGGGCGAAGCCGTGTTCGGCATCGCGCCTGCTCATGCGCAGGTCTGGGCAACGCTGCGCACCCGGCGTGACGAGCGCATGGCGAATCTTTGCGCTGCTGCCGAAGCACTGGTCGCCAGGATCGCCGGCGAGCATCGCCTTACCGCCCGCTGGGACTATCACGAGATCTTCGTCGCCAGCGTCAACGCGCCGGACGCGGTGGAGCATCTGCGGCGCGCGCTCGATGAAGAGGGCGTATCGCACGGCGAAGAGGCCCTGCCGATGCGCGCCTCGGAAGATTTCGGCCTGTTCGGCCATAGTGCCAAGTCGGCGATGTTCTTCCTCGGTGCGGGCGAGCGGCACCCCGCCTTGCACAATCCCGACTATGACTTTCCCGACGACCTGATCCCGATCGGGTCGAGGATCTTCATGCGCACGGCACGCAATCTCCTGGGCTGACCTCCGCCAACTCCAACGCCGAAAGGAACATGCAATGCCAAAGATACCGAAGAACACGATTTGCCTTTGGTTCGACAAGGACGCCGAGGCTGCGGCGCGCTTCTACGCAGAGACCTTTCCCGACACCAGCGTGGGCGCCGTTCACCGTGCGCCGAGCGATTTTCCGTCCGGCAAGAAAGGCGACGTGTTGACGGTCGAATTTACCGTCGCCGGCATTCCCTGCATCGGATTGAACGGCGGCTCCACATTCAAGCAGAACGAGGCCTTCTCGTTCCAGATCGCCACCGACGATCAGCAGGAAACCGACCGCTACTGGAATGCCATCGTCGGCAATGGCGGCCAGGAGAGCGTGTGCGGCTGGTGCAAGGACAAATGGGGCGTGTCCTGGCAAATCACGCCGCGCACGCTGACCGAGGCCATGGCGGCCGGCGGCGAGGAAGCCAAACGCGCCTTTGATGCGATGATGGAGATGACGAAGATCGACGTCGCGGCGATCGACGCAGCCCGGCGCGGCTGACCTCGATCGCGGCTGAGTTGCTATCTGACCTTGATGACGACCTTGCCCTTGGCGCGTCCTGTTTCGACATAGGCCAGCGCCTCATTGGTCGCCTCGAAGGGAAATATCCGGTCGACGACCGGGCGGATCGCGCCGGATTCGATGAGCGATGCGATCTTGCTCAGCTGCTCGCCCTGCGCCCACATGAAAAGGAACGAGAACGTCACGCCACGGCGCTTGGCTTTCGCTCGAATACCGCGGCTCAGCAGGCGAAGCACCAGCCTCAGCACCACGTTCAGTCCCTTTTCCCTGGCAAATTCCGGATCCGGTGGGCCGGAGATGGAGATGAGCTTGCCACCCGGTTTCAGCACATTCAGTGATTTTTCAAGTGTCTTGGCGTCTTGGCTGTTCAAGACGACGTCGTAGCCCGAAAGGACTTTCTCGAAATCGTCTTTCCTGTAGTCGACGACGATATCGGCGCCGAGCCCCTTGACCAGACCGGCACTCGCCGCGCTGGCGGTGGTCGCAATGGTCGCGCCGAGATGCTTTGCCAGTTGGATGGCGAATGTCCCCACGCCGCCGGAACCGGCTTGAATGAAGACCTTCTGTCCCTTCTTCAGCTTGGCCCTTTCGACGAGCGCCTGCCAGGCGGTCAGGCCGACCAGCGGGATCGAGGCCGCCTCCTCCATGCTGAGGTTCCCGGGTTTCAGGGCCACGTCGGCTTCATCCATGGCTATGAACTCGGCGAACGTCCCGATCCGGCCATCGCGCGGCCGCGCATAGACGTCGTCGCCGAGTTTGAATTTGCGGACTTTCGATCCCACGCGCACAACCCTCCCGGCCACGTCGTGACCCAGGATGAAGGGCCGGCGATAGGGCAGGATCAGCTTGAACTCTCCGGTTTTGACCTTGGAATCGAGCAGGTTCACCGCCGCTGCGTGGACCTCGACCAGGACATCGCTGTCCCCGAGTTTCGGCTCCGGCATTTCGGCTAGCCGCAGAGTGCCGTTCTTGCTGTATTTGTCGACGACGAATGCCTTCATGGCAGTGACTTTCTGAGAGTGATTTTGGTGTGTCGCATGTGCGTGAAATCCTCTGCTCGCTGCGTTCAAACGGGCAGGCGGAATTGTTTCCGCAGGCTCTTGTCGAATATCCCAGCGGGAGCAAAGCGACGCAGCAGGCTGACCTGGCGCGCAGCCTTGCCGGCGGTGTAGCGCCGTTGCGGACGGGCATCGGTCGCTGCCTTGACGACCACTTGCGCCACCACTTCCGGCCGGTCGGCGACAGGCATCACGTCGCGAAGCAGCGCTTCCAGCGTAGCTCGGGCTTGATCGTATTCCTGCAACGGCGAATCCGGCTGGATCCCGTTCTGGTCGAAGACAGTACGAACGAATGCCGGCTCGATGACCGAAACGCGGATATTGAAGGCGCGAACCTCGTGGTCGAGCGATTCCGAATAGCCCTCGAGCGCGTGCTTGACCGCCGAATAATGCGCTGAATACGGCGCCGGCACCAGTCCCAGCACAGAGCCGATATTGATGATGTGCCCCTCGCCACGCTGCCGCATCGACGGCAGCACCGCATTGGTCATGCGGATGACGCCGAACAGATTGACGTCGAACAGAGCCTGCACCTGGGCAATCGAGAATTCCTCGGCGCCTCCAAGCTGGCCGACCCCGGCATTATTGACCAAGAGGTCGATCCGGCCGGTCTGCGAGAGCACCGTCGAAACGAGTGCGACAACGGCCTCACTGTCGGTCACGTCGCAGATCAGCATGGTCACCCCGTCCGGATCGTTGCCGGCCTTGCGCCGGCTGGTTCCGAAGACGGTGAACCCGGCCCGCGCAAGGGCTTCGGCACTGGCGCGGCCGATGCCCGAAGAGGCCCCGGTCACAACGGCGGTTTTTCCGGCATTCGTTTTCATTTCGTGCTCCAAACTCATGGGGGGCTAGCTTTTTTTCATCCGTTAAATTACAGTCGTAATATCAGATTATGACCATAATGCAATAGCAGAAAGGAATAGCAGCCATGCGCTACGAAAAGGGCAGGAAGGACGCCTCGCGCGGCCGGATCCTGGAGGTCGCCGCGGAACGCTTTCGGAAAAACGGCATAGCGGCGTCCGGACTGGCAACCATCATGGGCGACGCCGGGCTGACGAACGGGGCTTTCTATCCCCACTTTCAATCAAAGGCGGCGCTTGTCCGTGAAACGGTCGCTGCAGCTCTCGAGGATCAGTCCGACGAGATACGGCAAGCATTGGCCTCCGGCGGCTTGGCAATGGCCATAGACACATATCTGTCGGCGGCGCATCGGGATAACCCCGGGAAGGGCTGCGCCTCTGCCGCCTTGCTGGCGGAAATCGCCCGTGAGCCACCCGAAACGCGTCAGCTTTATACCGAGCGTTTGCTGACCCAGGTGCACCAGGTGTCGGTAGAGCTGCCGCCGCAAACTCCTGATCCGGAGGGCGTTGCGTTCGCTATCTTTGCGACCCTCATTGGCACGCTTCAGCTGGCCCGTGCCGTGGAGGGAACGGAATTGTCGGATCGTATCCTTGCGGCAGGGAAAGCTGCGGCGCGCGCGCTGATCGAGCAGAGTTAAGGGCGTACCACGCGTGGGCACGTCAAAGTCATTCTCATGCGGTATGACGCCCAGCCCCGCATCGGCCCCTTGGCAGGAACAGCACCGCCCGTATGATGGTCAGATGCGCGCCCGCTCTTCAGTGCCCGGTGCCGCGACCGAAGGACCTGGCGTCCTTGGCCAGCACCAGCTCGGCATCGTCGGTAACATAGCTGACATAGCGATAGTCGCGGATGAAGCTGATCTGACCTTCTCGCCACTCCAGCCACATGAAATGACGCGGTTTCTGGTCGGCATGGCTTTCGAACACAGCGATCACCTCGCGGCCGTCGAGCCAGGCCGGCGTCAGCCACACGCGGTCGCTTTTGGCGTAGATCGTGAAGAACACGCCGACATCCGCCGCACCCGAGCGCGGCGCATGCAGGGACTGATGAAGCCTGACGTCGTCGGCAAGCAGGGCGCGCAAGCCGTCCCAATCGCGCTGGTTGAACAGGGTCGCATAACGGACCACGGCGGCCGACGCGATACGCGCATCGGGAGCCGAGCTGGCCTGCGCACTGACTTCCCTAAGCCGGGCGCGGCCGCGCGCCAAGTGCCCTTTCACCGCATCGACCGTGATGCCGAGCAAAGCAGCGATCTCGGCCAGCGGCTCGTCGAGCACATCTCTGAGGATGACGACGCTGCGCTGGAGCAGCGGAAGCTCCGCGAAGCGCGACACTGCGGTCTGTATAGCTTGCCTGCGCATCAGCGTCTCCACCGGGTCGGCTTTGGTGTCGTCGGCAATTTCAAGCGCCGCCTCGATAGGCTCCGCCGCGCGGATCGCGCGGCTGCGCAGCAGGTCAAGCGCACGGTTGTGGGCGACGCGGAACAGCCAGGGCCTGAGCTGCGGCACCTCGCCCAGCTCATTCAGCGCAACGAAGGCCCGCGCAAACGTGTCCTGCACGACATCCTCGCCGTCGATGACCGAGCCCATCAGGCGCGCGCAATAGCGGTGCAGCTCTGGCCGCATGGCGGCGGCAAGGGCAAGCAGCCCTTCCCGTCGGTCGCGGTCCACGGCAGGATCTCGTTCGCTCAAGCCGCAGCCCCCTCCATCACGGTTACGCCCGCGTCGCCATTGAGGCCGAAGACGATGCCCTCGGCATATTGCGGGTCTTCCAGCACGGAAACCACCCTGTCGCCGAAGGTTCGGGGCGGCATCGGCGCACCGAAGCGGGTGACGAATTGTTCGGGCGTGATGCCCATGGATCCGGAATAGGCGCCGGCCGCCGCATCGCCTGTTCCGGTGCCGAGGATCATCTGCCGCGGCACGATCGCCTGAAAGCGGATGCCGAGCTTCTTCTCCTGCGAAACGCCGTTGGCGTACTTCGCCATGAACCACAGCATGCGCTTGGCGCCGCCATAGCCCCCCGACATCTGCGACCCGGTGACGGCGGCACCGCTCGATCCCACCAGAACACGGCTGCCCGGCTTGAGCGGCAGGTTGAGCGCCGCCTGCAGCCAGTATAGCCCGGCCTTGACGTCGGTTTCCCAGGCGATTGAAAAATCTTCCCAGCTCAGTTGGTCCAACCGGCCCATCCGGGGCGTGGCACCAGCATTCAGGACCACGACGTCAGGACGAACCTCGCTAAGAATGCGATAGGCCGCGCCCTCCTCCGCAACGTCGGCGCGGATAGTGGCGACCCCAAGCCGCGCACCGACCGCATCCAGCGCCTCGACGCCACGGGCAACGACGGTCACGCTGGCGCCCTGTTCGACCAGCGCCTCGACCAATCCGAGGCCAAGCCCACGGCTGCCACCGGTGACCACGATTTCTTTATTCCTGAGGCTCATCGACCCTGCTCCTTAGCTTCACTGTAGCTAAGACGTTTGAGGGTCGGAAAAAGAGCCAAGGTTTGGCGAGGCGCGCTGTCGCGGCGACGATCCGCGACATGCCGGCAATACTGGCGATCGGGCGGAAAGCTGCCTGTCCGCTTTCGACCTAAAATGCGATGCCCGATATTGGACGCAGTAAGATTAGAGGCTGCCGGCGATGAAAGCGCTGCCGGTCCATGCTGCGGCATCCCAGCCGGATATGTTCAGAAGTCGAGAGCGACCATCATGCCGCGGACTTCGGCCATTTCCAACAGCAGGTCTTGGAGTCTTTCGTCCAGTGCGGCACCGGTCAGCGCCAGAAGCTCGGTGACGCTCTCTCTCATCGATATGACGGCGGCGCCTGTCTTCTCGGCGAGCAGCCGTCCGATGGCAGCTCGGATCAGGTCGTCCTGATCAGACATTGCTTCACCTCCCAACGCACTGCAACCTCCCCTTGCTTTCCATGCCTCACCGCCGCTTTCGACAACAGGGCGTGATTTCCCATACCGTATGATTTTTGATGCGACATCGGGCAGCTTTGCTCATGCCAGCAGATCGTCTCGATGAGCCCGCCAGTCGTTCAACACCGACAATGAGGGCAGGAGCGAAAAATGGCCGGGCTGGACCGTTTCAACCGCTGCAAGCAGTGCCAGAGGCACTTCGTGCCGATAAAGCCCAATGCACACGCCCCCTTTGGCCGTTGCCGGCAATTCCGTGACGGTGTCGAAAATCGAAAACGTACCCGTTGGCTCTTCCACGATTTCGAAACGCCCCACCCCAAACCTCCCTCTGCACAAAAGTAGCGACCAACGCGGACATCCCCCTAGTGGTTCCCTAGGCTGGCAGTTTTTTTCGCGCCTTGGTTGTAGCGCATGCCGGCAGGACAGTCATGCCCGCAGGGCGCGCAGTCAAAAATCGCTACGCCCATTTTAAATCTTGACACGTGTCAATTTTTTATAAACATGCGCAAATTCCGGCATGGGCGTGTACGACGTGTCGCCCAGCCTGGTGGCGCTGTGCACCTCGCAACACCCGACGGCAAGAACCTTCGAGACGGCCGAGGCGCTAATAGCGTCACCCGACATCGACGCGGTGTTCGTGCTGTCATCCGACGACACCCACAGCCGCTTCGTGCACGCGGCGATTGCCGCCAACAAGCACATCCTGCTGGAAAAGCCCGCCTGTCTGACGGTGCGCGAGATCGACGATCTGCTGGCGCTGATGCCGGACTACGACAAGACCCTGTTCGTCGGCTATATGCGCCGCTACGCGCCGGCATATCTGGCCGCCAGGGACGAGCTGCCGGCCTTCGCCGACATCACCCATGTCCGCATCTTCGACCTGATCTCGGAGGGCCGGCATTTCCTCAAGAAGAGCCAGAACGTCCTCTATCCCAACGACATAGACCCGGCCCTGCTGGCGCGTGGCGCCAAGGAGCGCGACGCGCTGATCCGCGAAGTCGTCGGTGCCGACGCGCCGGCCGACCTGGTGCGCGCCTATCGCGGGCTGACGGCGCTTTCCTCGCACCACATTTCAGCGATGCGCGGGCTGATCGGCGAGCCGGCGCGCGTGCTGGCCGCGCACCGCACCAATGGCGGCGCCAACACATCGGTCACCTTCGACTACGGCCATTTCGCTTCTCTCTACGACGCGGTGGTCGACGATCTCGGCCTGTTCGACGCAATGATCGAGGTGCGCTCCAACACCAGGCGCGTGCGCATCATCTATGACACGCCCTACATCCGCAGCCTGCCGACGCGGCTGGAGGTCACCGATGCCGGCCCGCTCGGCCCGGTGACGAAAGCCTTCGGCCCTCTCTACGGCGATGCTTTCTCGAATGAACTCGAGATTTTCCACCGCCACATCGCCGAAGGAACAAAGCCGCTGACCGACCTCGCCGATTCCCGCCGCGACCTGGCGCTGATGGCCGAAATCATCGAGCGTATGAAGGAGAGCGGCCAGCGTTGAGGCGCTCCCTACTGCCCTACTGCCCTACTGCCCTACTGCCCTACTGCCCTACTGCCCTACTGCCTTATTTCCCGCAGTGATGATCGTTGATCTTGTTCAATGCATTCGCGTCGGGTCCAACGCGATGGTAGGAGCACGCGCCAGCCGCCGTCGTCACCAACTGCTGATCGTAGTAGTGCGGGCCGCCGAACAGGATATCGATGAGATCGCCTTCGGCGGGAACGTAGCGTTCGGAGTGGACCCGGCGGTCGTAATGCCGGTCGCCAGCCAAGGCCGGGGCGCAAAGACTCGCGCCCGTAGCAACCGCGAGAGCTAGGATCGCAACGCATTTCGTGGTCATCGGCACACCCTTCTGGCCATTCCGGAATCGCACCATACATCCAAAACCGCCAGCCGGACAAAAGTTCCGAGAAGACCGCGATAGGCTCTTGCCGAAGCCTGCGGCCTCGCTCATCCATGGTGCGTGGAAATGTGGGATCCGTGATGACCGACGCCAGCCTTCACCTCGTCGAAGCGACGATCGACCAACTGCGCCGCGCGCTCGATCACGGCACCGTCACCAGCGTCGAACTGGTCGGGGCGTATCTCAGGCGCATCGCGCATTTCGACCGGCACGGCATCAGCCTCAATGCCGTCCCGGTGCTCAACCCTGACATGTTTGAGCAGGCGGCGGCCTCCGACCAGCGGCGCCGCAACGGCGCCGTGCTCGGACCGCTCGACGGCATCCCCTACACCGCCAAGGACAGCTACAAGGTTGCAGGCCTGACGGTGGCCGCCGGCTCGCCGGCCTTCGAGCATCTCATTGCCAATGAGGATGCCTTCACCATAGCCCGGCTGCGCGCCGGCGGTGCGGTGCTGATCGGGCTGACCAACATGCCGCCAATGGCCAATGGCGGCATGCAGCGCGGCGTCTATGGCCGCGCCGAAAGTCCGTACAATGGCGATTATCTCACCGCCGCCTTCGCATCGGGTTCGTCCAATGGCTCCGGCACGGCGACAGCGGCCAGCTTCTGCGCCTTCGGGCTTGGCGAGGAAACCTGGTCGTCCGGCCGCGCGCCGGCCACCAACAATGCGCTGGTCGCCTACACGCCGTCGCGCGGCGTCATTTCGGTGCGCGGCAACTGGCCACTGGTGCCGACCATGGATGTCGTCGTGCCGCATGCGCGCAGCGTGCCCGACATGCTCGAACTGCTCGACGTGATCGTCGCCGACGATCCCGAGACACGAGGCGATTTCTGGCGCGCGCAGCCCTGGGTCAAGCTGCCGAAAAGCTCCGATGTGCGGCCGCCCCGTTATACCGATCTCGCACTGGCGGGGTCGTTGAAAGGCAAGCGCCTGGGCGTGCCCAGAATGTATATCGGCCGCGACAGCGAGGCCGATGCGCCGATCGAAACCCGCGCCTCGGTGCTTGCCCTGTGGGAGCAGGCAGCGGCCGATCTCGCGCGGCTTGGCGCCGAGGTGGTCGAGGTCGATTTTCCCGTCGTCTCCAACTACGAACGCGACCGCCCCGGTGCGCGCACCATGGTCGAGCGCGGGCTGGTGCCGCAGGACTTCGCCGAGCGCGAACTCTGGGATCTCAGCATCTGGGGCTGGGACGACTTTTTGCGCGCCAATGCCGACCCGGCCGTGCCCGATCTCGTCTCCGTCGACGGCCCAAAGATCTTCCCGCAGCCGCCCGGCACGCTGCCCGACCGCTATGAGGGCGGCTTCGATCTGAGAGAATATGTGGAACGGGCCCGGTCCGGCGTCACGCCGTTCGCAGACATTCCAACGCTGGAAGACGGACTGAAGGGCCTCGAAGCAACAAGGCGGATCGATTTCGAGGTCTGGCTGGACGGCCAAGACATCGACGCCGTGGTGCTGCCCGCCGCCGCCGATGTCGGACCGGCCGATGCAGACATCGACGAGGCATCCGCCGCCCTTGCCTGGCGCAATGGCACCTGGGTCGCCAACGGCAATCTGGTCTGGCGCCATTTCGGCATCCCGACCGTCACCGTGCCGATGGGAACCATGGCCGATATCGGCATGCCGGTCGGCCTGACCTTCGCCGGTAAGGCCTATGACGACGAAAGGCTGCTGCGCATGGCCGGCGACTACGAACAGTCGACCCGGCGCCGCACCCTGCCCCCACGCACGCCGGAACTGACTGAAGATGTATTTTCCCGCCGGCCCACGCAAACCGGTAACGGCAAGGCACCTCCGCTCGTCATTGCGCTTGCCGCCGAGACGCGCACGACCGGCGATCAGGACGAGATCACCATCACCCTCGACCTGCCGATCGACGCCGAGGCGGAACACGCCAGCGTCAAGGTGCATGTCAACGGCGAGCCTGTCGCCATCCAGCGAAGCGGAGCGCGCTGCTGTGGACAGGCATTGGTTCCGGCCGCAGAGCACCAGCGGTTCCACAGCGTCTGGCGTGGCTCGTATGGCTCGATCGTGACGGCTATTGTGCGGCTGGAGGATGGGCGCAGCGCCGGCGCCTATCTGGTTACGGGCGGGATTGGATGAACGCCAGCAGCTAGGAAGGCAGCGAAGTCAGCCATTCTTCCCAAAATTCCTGCTGCATATGGACGAAAACCGGAACCACGTCGACGCCATCATCAAATATGTCGACCAGATCGCTCTCTTGCGGAAATTGCCCCGTCTTCACCTTGCAGGCTATCAATCCGCGACTTTTCTCCATCACGGTATTTTCCGGATAAACATTGGCGCTTGCTCCGTAACAGAAGGGTAGCAGGCCATCGACTTCGAGTGCCTGACGGATTTGGAACAGAGCCTCGAAAAAGTCTTCCTCTTCTGCCTCGATCACCTTGTCCCGATAACTGCATTTCAGATTGCATGCAGCGCGGTTCACGTGCAGCGTGAACACGGCTTGCTCGTCGTCACCAACGGAACCTGCTCCGATCAGAAAAACAGTACGCTGATGGTCCATCTCATCCCCCTCGCCATGTGACGGGATGGTAGTACGACAACGGCCGCTTTTCCAGCATGGCAGGGATTGGGACGCGGCCGCACTCCCTGCCGTCGTCATCCGCTGGCCGGGCGTTCCGCCGCAAAGGCAAGGTCCCGCCGAATGACATCCCGCTTGTCTTGCGACAGACCGGCAAGCAGCTTTTCATCGAGGCAGCCTGCTCGGATGAGATGAGTGAAGACATAAAGGAGCTGCGAATAGCGATAGTCGAACGTCCGATCGATATCCCGCCGCTGTTCACGCAAATAGTCTTCCAGCTCCCACATCTGGGAGGGAACCGTCACCGCACTGGCCTTGCTCTTGAATTCGGCCATCGTCTTTGCGAGGGCCGCCTCAAGAGCCTTATCGAAGGCGTGGCGGGCGAGCTTCTTTTCGGAAGCGGACCAACTGAAATCGTTCATTGGATATCTCCGTAGATTTCCTGTGAATTCCATCAGATTTTCACGAACTTCGCCTGCTTCTACCCCCGCGCCGCCCAAAGCAAACCCCGCTCCACCATCAGCGCCATTTCCGGCACCGCGAACTCATCCGCCGTGTGACCAAGGGAACTGTAGAAAACCTTCCCCGCCCCATAGCGCCGTTTCCAGACGACCGGCATGACAACGCCGCCTATCCCCGGAAAATGCGCGTCGGTGAAGGTGGTGGTCGCCAGCACCTCATTGCTTGGGTCGACATGCATGTAATATTGCTCCGACCGGTAGGCGAAATCGCTGATGCCTTTTGTGATCGGGTCCTCCGGCCGCGTGATGGCGACGTGATAGTCGATGATGTTGCCGGGATGCGCCACCCATTGGCCGCCGGTCATGAACTGATAGTCGGGCTCATTGCGGAAACTGTCGCCCATCGTGCCGTGGAAACCGCCGAGTCCGCTCCCCCCGCGAACCGCAAGCGTCAGGTTCTGCAACTCGGCCTTTTCGATCGTCGACATCGTGATGACGGGCACGATGAGATCGAAGGAAGCAAGCTCCGGACCAGCGAACATCGCCGTGCCCTCACCCAGCGTGACGTCGAAGCCGTTTCGCTCAAGCAAGGTGCGAACGAGCTTCGCGCTCTGCTCCGGCGTATGGCCCTCCCAGCCGCCCCAGGCGATCAAGGCCTTCTTTGGCATTGTGTACCTCCCTGGAAAACTCGGCCCTGATCGATCCGGCGTCAGCGCCAGCCCAGCGCTGGAGCGACATGGGTCAGGATCGCCTCGATGACATGCGCATTGTAGTCGACGCCGAGCTGGTTCGGAACGGTGAGCAGCAGCGTATCGGCTTCGGCGATCGCCTCGTCCTGCGCCAATTCCTTGATCAGCACATCCGGCTCGGCCGCGTAGCTGCGCCCGAAAATCGCTTTGGTGTTCTCCTCGATGAAGCCGATCTGGTCGCGGCTCTCGTTGCCGCGGCCGAAATAGGCGCGGTCGCGATCGTCGACCAGCGCGAAGATGCTGCGGCTGACCGAGACGCGCGGCTCGCGCTTGTGGCCGGCTGCCTTCCAGGCCTCGCGATAGATGCGGATCTGCTCGGCCTGCTGGATGTGGAACGGCTTGCCACTCTCGTCGAATTTGAGCGTCGAGCTCTGCAGGTTCATGCCGAGCTTGGCTGCCCATTCCGACGTGGCGTTGGTAGCCGCACCCCACCAGATCCGCTCGCGCAAACCCTCCGAATGCGGCTCGAGGCGCAAGAGGCCGGGCGGGTTGGGGAACATTGGCCGTGGATTGGGCTGGGCGAACCCCTCGCCGCGCAGCGTCTCGAGGAAGACCTCGGCGTGGTGCCTTGCCATGTCGGCGTCGCTCTGCCCTTCCGGCGGCGCGTAGCCAAAATGGCGCCAGCCATCGATCACCTGCTCGGGCGAGCCACGGCTGATGCCGAGTTGCAGGCGCCCGCCGGCGATGATGTCGGCGGCACCGGCATCCTCGGCCATGTAGAGCGGGTTCTCGTAGCGCATGTCGATGACCGCGGTGCCGATCTCGATGCGGCTGGTCCTGGCGCCGACCGCCGCCAGCAGCGGGAACGGCGACGCGAGCTGGCGGGCGAAGTGATGCACGCGAAAATACGCGCCGTCCGCGCCCAGCTGCTCGGCGGCGACAGCCAGCTCTATGGATTGCAAAAGCGCGTCCGAAGCCGAGCGCACTTGCGATTGCGACGAGGGCGTCCAGTGCCCGAACGACAGGAACCCGATTTTCTTCATAATCATGCGATATAAGGATGCGCGTCAGGCTTCAATGCAAAAGAGATTTTTTGGCGCCCGGATCAAGGCTCATGCATCGCTATTCTCGAAGGCGCCAATGCCTTGTGCGATCAGGTTGGTCGCCATCACCAGCGAGACGATTGCCCCGGAATTGAAGACGACGACCCACCATTTTCCGCCGGTCAGGAAGCCATAGCCGTCGGCGACGGCCAGTCCCCAGTCGGCCGATGGCGGCTGAATGCCGAGGCCGAGAAAGCTCAGCGTCGCGATCGAGAAGAACGCGTAGCCCAGCCTTGTGACGAGTTCGATGAGGATCGTTTCCCTGATGTTGGGCAGGATCTCCAGGAACATGATGGCGAGCGGGCCTTCACCGCCAAGCCGCGCGGCGCTGACATAGTCGCGCTGCTTCTGCTCACGCACGGCGGCGCGAACGGTGCGCGCCACCAGCGGCGCGTAGGCGATGCCGATCACCAGGATGACGGTCAGGTTCGACGGGCCGATCGCCACCAGCGTCATGGTGACGAGAACGATGAACGGAAACGCCATCAGCGTATCGAGCAGCCGCGCGCCGATGGCATCAGTGAGGCCCTCGAAATAGCCGAGCACCAGGCCGATGATGCTGCCGGCGGCAACCCCGGCCAGCGTCGCCAGCGGCGCAACCAGCAGGATGTCGCGCGAACCGACGATGATGCGGGACAGCACATCGCGGCCGAGCTGATCGGTCCCGAACCAGTGCAGCGCATCGGGCGGCGTCAGCGTCGCCAGGAAATCCTCGGCATAGGGATCGTAGGGAACGAAGAGGTTGCCTGCTATGGCGCAAGCGACCCAGAACAAAAGCAGCAGCAATCCGACCACGACCGACGGCGGCAATCCGGCGAAAGCACTGCGAATCCGGCGCACTGCCGAAAAGCCCGCCACGGCGCGCTGCAGTGCGGGAAACTCGGCCAGATCCGTCATGGCGAGGTCCGGCGGCGTTGCCGCGGATCGAGCAGCGCCAGCAAGAGGTCGCCGGCCGCCGCCGACAGCACGAAGATGGCCGCCATCACCAATACGCCTGCCTCCAGCATCGGGAAATCACGGGCCTTGGCCGCGTTCAGGACCAGATTGCCAAGTCCCTGGATGCCGAACAACGCCTCGATCACCACCAGCCCACCCAGCATGTATCCGGTCTGCGTCGCCAGCACCGCGACGGTCGGCGTCAGCGCATTGCGCAGCACGTGCCGAAAGATGATCTCGCGCCGCTCGAGCCCTTTCAGGACGGCGGTGCGCGTGTAATCGGCGGCGATCGCCTCGATCACGCCTGCTCGCGTCATCCGGGCGATATAGCCGGAAAGGTTCAGCACCAGCGGCAGCGCCGGCAGGATCAGATAATAGCCATGCGTCCAGAAGCCCGCGCCATCGGGCGCAACTCCGGAGATCGGGAACCAGTTCAGCCACAGGCCGAAAACGATGAGCAGCATCAGGCCGGAAACGAAATCAGGCACAATGCCGAAGGAGACGCCCGCCATCACGATCAGCCGGTCGATGAGGCGGCCCGCATTGAGACCGGCGATGACGCCGGCACCAACGCCGAGCGGAACGAGGAAGAGCAAAATAATCCCGGCAAGCGCCGCGGAGCGCTTGAGGCTTTCCAGCACGAAGGGCGCCACCGGCCCGCGCATCGACAGCGAGGTGCCGAAGTCACCGGTGACCGCTTTGCTGAACCAGAGCCAATACTGGACGAGAACCGGCTGGTCGGCGCCTAGCCGCTTGTTCAGTTCCGCCACCGCTTGCGCGTCGGCAAAAGGCCCGAGCATGACACGGCCCACATCGCCGGGCAGGACCTGCCCGGCGAAGAACACCAGAATGCTGACCAGCCACAGGGTGAGGACAAGTGTGCCCACACGCGCTGACAGAATGCGACCGGTCAGCATGTCGCGATCATGCCTGGACGAAGGAAACGCGGTCGAGCAGGAGATGCGAAATCGCGGTGAAGCGTACGCCCTCGACCTTGGAGCTGACGATGCGGCTGTATTGCGAGAAGTAGCTGATGATCGCCGGCGTCTCGTCGAGCAGCAAGGTCTGGATCTTGCGGGCAACAAGGCGCTGTGCCTGCAGGTCGCGCGCCTTCGAGTAGTCAAGCAGCAGCGCGTCATAGGCCGGGTTGTTGAAATGTGCCGCGTTCCAAGCTCCCGAACTCTTTAGCGTGGCGTTGAGGAAGATGTCGGGCGTGCCGCGGTGGCCATAGTCGGTGATGCCGAGCACCGAATCCAGCCATGGCGAACTGCCGAACGTCGCCGAGCCGTAATAGGCGTCCTGCGGCAGGACATTGAGCTTGACGTCGATGCCGGCCTTCTTGGCGAAGTTCTGGATGATGACCGCATAGTCGGGAATGTCATAGGCGCGTTCGGTGGTCAGCGTCACCTCGAAGCCGTTGGGCACGCCCGCCTCGCCAAGCAGCCGCTTGGCCTCGGCAATGTCCTGCTTGCGCTGCGGCACCGATGGATCGGCCGAGGGGAAGATCGGCGCGAACGGCGTGTCGTTGCCGACGATGGCGCGGCCCTTGAGCAGGCCCTTGACCACAGCCTCTCGGTCGATCGTGAGCGCCAGCGCGCGGCGGATGCGCTTGTCGGTAAACGGCGCCTGGTCGGTCCTGAGATGCACCTGGTCGTGCGAGCTCGCCTGCACGCTCAGCAGCTTGAAGTTGGGATTGCCCTCGATCGCCAGCTCCAGCCGCGTCGTGCTTGGGATCACGTCGAGCTGGCCGGCCTGCAAAGCCAGCACCTGTGCCTGCTCGTCGTCGAAGAACTTGATCTCGATCCGGTCGGGCAGCGCCTTGTCGCCCCAGTAATTCTCATTGCGCACGAAGCTGGCGCCTTGCTTGGGACGGAAGGATTCGAGCTTGAACGGGCCGGTGCCGTTGAAAGTCTTCTCGAAATCACCGGCATAGTCGGCAGGCAGGATGACGGCATTGTAGACGTCGGAGGAGACATAGAACGGGAAGTTGCTGTTCGGACCGTCGAGATCGAAGGCGACGGTTTCGTCGTCGACCAGCTTGGCGCCGCCCTTGGACAGGATGCCCTTGTAGGCGGACAACGCCGACGAGCCGCTGGCCGGATCGACCAGCCGCTCGAAGCTCGCCACAACGTCTTTGGCGGTGACCGCGCGGCCATCGTGGAATTTTACCCCTTGCCGCAATTTGAAGGTCCAGCGGCTGGCCGTCTCGTTGGCCTCCCAGGACAGAGCCAGCTTCGGCTGCAGACCATCCTTCGGATCGTCGAGGATCAGATACTCGCCGACCTGGCTGATCACCCCGATGCTGGCCGGATCGGTGACCGAAACCGGATCGATCGCCTTGGTCGGCTGGCCGAGCCCGACGCGAACCGTGCCGCCGCCGGCAGCCGCGGCGCGCGCGCCTCCCAATCCCTGCGAGGCGGCAAAGCCGGTCAGGCCGAGCAGTGCGGCATATCTGAGGAGATCGCGGCGCTTGAGAAAGCCGCCCTGATGTTCGTCGACGGCGACATTCCAGATGTCCCCCGACAGATTGCGAACTGCGTCGATATCTCTGCGTCTGGTCATTTTGAAACCCTGCTTTGAAATGAAGATTGAAAATCTATACGACGGGCTCGCCGTCGAGATGGATGCGGTCGACGGCCTGCGGATAGAAGGCGATGAGGCCCTTGATCTTCGGCATTTCCTCAATGGGATCCCGGTAGCTCCAGGCGATATCAGGGCGCACCGAACCGTCGCTCAGCAGGCCGGACCAGTAAGAGGCGATGCCCTTGTAGGGACATCGCGTCGTGGTGACGGACGCCGTCAGCCGCTCCAGCCGGATGTCTTCCGCGGGCAGATAAAAACGCGTCGGCAGATGCGTCTCGAACAGCAGCACCGGGCGGTGGCTGTCGGCGATCGGCTCGCCGTCGAACCAGATCTGCAAATGGCTCGAGCTTTGCAGAACATCGATGCGCGCATAGGGATCGCGTGCATGAACGAAGACTTCCTCTTCCTCCTCGAACCATTGGTCGACGGCTTTCCAGGTGAAGGCGATGCGGCCGGCCAGCGGCGCCAGGTTTTCATCCGGCGGCGACACGAACGACCACGCCGCGTTGGCGCTGCGCCTGTCGCCGCTGTCGATATCCCAATAGGCGGTCTCGCCACCGACCGGATGCGGCTCGCGATGCAGCGAAGGTTTCAGCACCGATGGGTCGACCGCTGACGGCGGGAAGAAATAGATCGGCAGGAAATGGTTGGAGCGCAGCACCAGCACGTTGCGGCTGTCGGCGATGGTGCGGCCGCCGAATTTGACGCGCACACGCTTGGGGCTGTGCAGGACATTGACGAGCTGCGGCGCGGTCGCTTCGCGCGGCTGCAATCTTGGTGCGACGGTCATGATCGTTCTTCCGGTCAGGACACGGCACGCGCATTGTCGCGCTGGTCGGCGAAGCGGTTGGCGGGCCGCGCCAGGCCGAAACGCTCGCGCAGCGTTCCCGGCCCGTATTCGGTCGGGAAGACGCCGCGCCGCTGCAGCTCCGGCACCACCTGTTCGGCAAAATTCACCCAGTCTTCTGGCAGCAGCGGGAACATCAGGTTGAAGCCGTCAGCGGCACCCGAAACGAACCAGTCCTGCAACTGGTCCGCGATCTGTACCGGCGTGCCGGCAACCGTCGGCACCGAACCGCTGTTGGCGAGCTTGCGCGCGATCTCGCGCAGGCTGAGATTCTGCTTCGCCCACTGCTTGACCCGGTTGAGCGATGTGCGCCCGCCATTGAACGTGCTTTCGTCCGGCAGTGGCGGCAGCGGCCCGTCCGGCGGGAACAGCGACAGGTCCAACCCGCTCCAGCTCGACAGAAGGTCGATGCCGACCTGATCCGGCAGCAAGGTCTGCAGGTATTCCTGCTTTTCCCGGCCTTCCGCTTCGGAGGCGGCGACGATCGGCAGGATGCCGGGCAGGATCTTGAAGCTCTCCGGCCGCCTGCCGTGGCGGGCCAGCCGCTCGTTGATGTCCTGACGGTATTTGATGCCATCCTGCTTGGTGCTGTAGATGGCGAAGTGCGCATCGGCCTGGGCGGTGGCGAAGTTCTTGCCATCTTCGGACGAGCCGGCCTGGACGATTAGCGGATGGCCTTGCGGCGGCCGCGAGACGTTGAGCGGCCCACGCACCTTGAAGTGCTTGCCCTTGTGATCGATGGGATGGACCTTGTCGGGGTCGGCGAAATGGCCTGACGCCTTGTCGATCAGCAGCGCCTCGTCTTCCCAGCTGTCCCACAGCGCCTTGACGATATCGAGGAATTCGGCCGCGCGCTCATAGCGGAAAGCATGCTCGATATTGCCGTCGCGGCCGAAATTGCGCGCCTCCTCATCCATGGCCGAGGTGACGACGTTCCACGACGCCCTGCCCTTGCTGATATGGTCGAGCGAGGCGAACATGCGCGCCACATTGTACGGCTCGCTGTAGGAACTCGACGCCGTGGTGATCAGGCCGATATGCTTGGTCACGCTAGCCAGCGCCGATAGCAGCGTCAGCGGTTCGAGGCGGGCATTGGCGTAATGGGCGACGCCGCTCTTGACTGAATCCCAGATCGACACGTGGTCGGCGACGAAGATGGTGTCGATCCTGGCGCGTTCGGCCGCCTGCACGAGATCGCGGTAGAATTCGAAATCCAGCACCTCCCGCCCCGGCGCCCTCGGGTGGCGCCACGACATCCGATGATCGCCCTGCGGGTTGAAGAAGAATGCGCTGAGGATCATGTGGTCTCGAGCCATGCCGGGCCTCCTTCCAGATCTGCTCCGGAGACCGTCGCGCTGCCTCGGCAGACGGCGACAATCTCTGCTGATGCGAGAAAGGTAGATTGCGCTCCGGCTTAATTCGAGTAATTTTATAGAGATAATGCATTGCGAAAGCGGAAGCGATTGCCCTCGATGGCGGCGCTGGAAGAAAGTGGTTTCAAGTCCCCATGTCCTCCTCGGTTCTGAACGTAGACCAGCTGTCCGTGGCCTATGACGGGCGCAAGGGATCGCATCCCGCCGTCAGCGGCGTGTCACTGCACATCGGCGAAGGCGAAGCGCTCGGCCTGGTTGGCGAGTCGGGATCGGGCAAAAGCTCGGTGGCGCTCGCCATATTGCGCTATCTGCCGAAAAACGCCCGCATCGCTGCGTCGGCGCTGGAATTCCAGGGCCGCGAAATCCGCGACCTTTCCGCCGAGCAGCTGCGCCGGCTCAGGGGAAATCATATCGCCGCCGTCTACCAGCATCCCGGTGCTGCCCTCAATCCAAGCATGACGATCGGCCGCCAGATCACCGAGACGGTCATGCGGCATCGCCCGGTTTGCCTCGAAGAGGCGCGCGGGCGCGCCGCCGAACTGCTCGGCCGCGTCCGGGTCAGCCATCCGGAGCGGGTGCTGGATCTCTATCCGCACGAACTCTCCGGCGGCATGCAGCAGCGCGCCAACATCGCCATTGCCATTGCGCTCGACCCATCGCTGCTGGTGCTGGATGAGCCGACGACGGCGCTCGACGCCAGCGTCCAGTCCGAGATCATCGCCATCCTCTCCGACTTACGCAAGGATCACAAAACCAGCATCCTGCTGATCAGCCACGACATCAATATGATCCGCCGCTCCTGCGACCGGGTGGCGGTGATGCAGGCGGGAACCGTGGTCGAAAGCGGCGTTGCGAGCGATGTCTTCGACAACCCCTCTCACGCCTACACCAAGGCGCTCATCGCCTCGATCCCGGCGCTCAACTACACCAAGCGGGACGGAAGACTGGCGGAGACGGACGGCGTGCCAGCGCACCCAATAGTCCAAGGCGAAGACGCCGGCCTGCCAAAAGAACGCCGCATCGCGATCGCCTGCAAAGGCATCAGTCATGCCTTCGGCAGCCAGCCAGTGCTGCACCACGTCGATCTCGACATCGGCCAGGGCGAGACCTTCGGGCTGATCGGCGAGTCCGGTTCTGGCAAGTCGACCTTGGCACGGATCGTCACCGGTCTGCAGACGCCAAGCGCCGGATCGGTCGAACTGTTCGGCAGGACGGTCGCGCCGCGCGTCGAGAAGAGAAACCTTGCCGAACGCCGCGACGTGCAGATGGTCTTCCAGTCGCCGGATCGCACGCTCAATCCGCGCCAGCGGATCGGCACGATCCTCGGCCGCCCGCTGCGCAGGCTCGCCGGCCTGCGCCGCAGCGAGGTGAGAGCCCGCGTCGGCGACCTGCTGCAATCGGTTCGCCTCGCCGGCGCCACGGCCGAGCAGAAATCGCGTTCGCTGTCCGGTGGCCAGCGGCAGCGGGCGGCAATCGCGCGCGCCTTCGCCGGCGTGCCGAAGGTCGTCGTGCTCGATGAACCGACCTCCGCGCTCGACGTCTCCGTCCAGGCGACCGTTCTCAACCTGCTCAACGACCTGCAGCGCGACAAGGACACGACCTATCTGTTCATCAGCCACGACCTCAGGGTGGTGCGCTACATGGCCGACAGGATCGGCGTGCTCTATCGCGGACGCCTGGTCGAAACCGGCACATCCGACCAGATTTTTCGCGGCCCCAACCACCCCTATACGGCCCTGCTTTTGGCTGCGTCCTCCGACGAAGCTGCGCCGAGACTATCCGCTCCAATCGAGATCGAGGCAGCCGGCGTCCCGAATACGGGGTGCTCCTTCGCCGACCGCTGCCCGCTGGTCCTGTCCGACTGCCGAAAGACGGAGCCGCCGGCCCGAGAGACCGCGGCAGGGCATCTGATCGCCTGCTGGCGGCACGGCAAGGGTGTCTGAGCGCCCGAAGGTCCGCAGCAGTGGCAGGGTTTTAGCGGCAAGCAGATCGTCGATGTCTGGAACCTCTCCGACGGCTCCTGCGGAGTTCCTGCCGCCGTGGTTGGGCCGCTTCCTCGCATACAAGTACATTCATTTGTGCTAATATATAACTGTCATGCACATTCGTTCGTGACGAAGACGTGGGAGGATGCAATGAAAACCATGAATCGCAGGTCTGCAATTGCTCTCGGTGTGATGGCTGTCGCGATAATGCCTCTGTTCACCCTGGCGGCATCAGCGAAGAAATACGGCCCGAAGGAAGGCAAGGAGATTGCGCCCGGTGTCAGGGTGGTTGAGGTCAGCACCGGCAACTCCGACATTCCCGCCTACAAGAGCATCGCAATTGTCGACGTGGTATTTCAGCCCGGCGCACACGCGCCTCAGATGGTGATGGACAACGATATGGTCTGCACCATTGCTTCAGGTGCGTTCACGATCAAGAAGGCCGACAAGGAATTCAAGCTCAAGACGGGTGACATGTACACCTGCGCCAAAGGCAAGACCGACGAGGCGACAAATACAAGCAAGGAGGTCGGCGTGCATCGGATCGCCGTCCTGATACCTGCCTAGCAAACCGGATTCCGGCCGGATGGAAGGTCGCATGCCGTCCGGCCGGCGCTTGCGTACACTGGGTGCTGGCCTCGTCCGGCCAACGCCCTTCGGCAAGATCGGCAGGATTCCGCCGCTGGTGCCAGCCGGGTCACAGCCGCATGTTCGCTTTCCTTCAGGCACAGTGCGATGCCGGCATTGGCTCTTGAAGGGCCAAGCCAGACCCGCGTAACATAGCGCCAAGTCAACCGCTCACATTGAGTCTGCTTTATTAGTCCGGGCTAACGTCCGGATTGGTTTGGATATTTTCCTTGAACACGCAAGCAACCAGCAGCGCGCCGGAGCGCGGCAAATCGTTTGCTCACGTCGCGGAAGCGTCCTGGGGCAAGGGCCTCAGCACCTTGCTTCGCATCGTGCGCATGACACTGCGCCATCCCTGGCAGGTCGCCATCACCATCGTCTCGACCTTCATTGCCGCGACGCTGCAGCTTTTCATTCCACGCCTGCTGGGACGCGCCATCGACCAGGCGCAAGGTGTGATGGCCGCGGGTGCCGGCGCTGCGGCGGAACAGGCGCTGTGGAACACGGCGCTGACGCTGCTCGTCGTCTCGATCCTGCGCGGCCTCTTCACCATGGCGCAGAACTACTATGGCGAGGCCGTCGGTCATCGCACCGGCTATGAACTGCGGCTGGCCTTCTACGAGAAGATCCAGCGCCTGAGCTTCGCCTACCACGACAGGGTCCACACCGGCGATTTGATCACGCTCGGCCTGCTCGATCTCGACGGCGTGCGCATGTTCTTCTCCACCGGCATTTTGCGTGTGGTGCTGCTCGGCGTGCTGATCGGCGTCGGCGCCTATCTCCTGATCAGCACCGATCTCATGCTCGGGCTGCTCAGCCTGAGCTTCGTGCCGTTCGTTGCCTGGCGGTCCTCGGTCACCCAGCTCAAACTGCGCAGCACCTGGCTGACGTTGCAGGAGCGGCTGTCTGTGCTGAGCCGGGTGATGGATGAGAACCTCGGCGGCATCCGCGTCGTGCGGGCCTTTGCGGCACAACGACATGAGCTCGACAAATTCGACCGCGCCAAGCTGTCGGCGCTGGAGCTTGCCAATCGGCGCGTCGACATCCGCGTCTCCAACACCAGCGCCATGAATTTTTCCTTCCTGGTCGCCATGGGGCTGGTGCTCTGGTTCGGCGGCCAGAAAGTGATTGCAGGCCAGATCAGCGTCGGCACGCTGGCCCAGTTCCTCACCTTCATGACCATCCTGCAGATGCCGGTGCGCCAGCTCGGCCTTATGGTCAACTCCTTCGCGCGCGCCTCGACCTGCGGCAGCCGGCTATTCGAACTGCTCGACGCCGAGCTCGACATCGAGGACGCGCCCGGCGCCGAGGATCTCGTCGTCACCGATGGCGTGCTGCGCTTCCACAATGTCGGCTTCCGCTACGAGGGCGCGGGCGACCGGCCGACTCTGTCGGGCATCTCCTTCGAGGCGAGGTCCGGCGAGACCATCGGCATCGTCGGTCCGCCGGGTAGCGGCAAGTCGACCATCGCGCACCTGATCCCGCGCTTCTACGACGTTACGTCAGGTGCGATTACCATCGATGGCCAGGACATCCGTGACGCGACGCTGCAATCGTTGCGCAAGGCGGTCGGCGTCGTGCAGCAGGACGCGTTCCTGTTCACCACCTCGATCGAGAACAACATCGCCTACGGCAATCCCTGGGCGCGCGAGACCCGCATCGGGCAGGCAGCCGAGTACGCCCAATTGCACAATTACATCATGGGCCTCCCAGCCGGTTACACCACAGTCGTCGGCGAGCGCGGCGCGTCGCTTTCCGGTGGCCAGCGGCAGCGCCTGACCATCGCCCGCAGCCTGATGCTGCGGCCGTCCGTGCTGGTCTTCGATGATTCCACCGCGGCCATCGACGCCGGCACCGAACAGCGGATCCGGGCAGCGATGAAACGCTTCGCCAGGGATCGCGTGACACTCATCATCTCGCACCGGCTGAGTTCGCTGATGCATGCCGACCAGATCCTGTTCGTCGAGGGCGGCCGGATCGTCGAGCGCGGCACGCATGAGGAGTTGCTGGCGCTCGGTGGACGCTACCGCGCGCTCCATGACCTGCAGTTGCGGCCGGACGATGAGCGGCCCGTGGCGGGAGCCGCGTGATGCAGACACCGGCCGACGACGAGAAGGAAGACACCAGCGGGCCACCGACAAAGGCGGTCGTGGGCTCGCACCGCGACGACGAAGAGGTCTTCGGCAAAGCTTATGACCCGCGCATCGTGCGGCGTATCTGGAGCTTCGTGAGGCCGTATCAGAACCGGATTTTCATCTCACTCGCCGCGGTGCTGGTGTTCACGCTGACGCAACTGGCGATCCCGCTGGTCATCCGCTACGCCATCGACCACGGCATGACGGCTGGCAAGCTGGACCAATCGGTAATGATCGCCGCGATCAGCGCTTTCGCCGTGATCATCCTGATCAACTATGCCGCCAGCTATGTGCAGGAAAGCGTCGTCGGCAAGGTGGCCGAAAACGTGCTGTCGGACCTGCGCCGCGCCATGTTCAGCCATCTGCAACGGGTCTCGCTGAGCTTCATGGACAAGACCGAGGTCGGGCGGCTGATGTCGCGCCTGCAGGGCGACGTCAATTCGATGCAGGAATTCCTCGAAACATCGGTGATGTCGGTAGGCGACATCGTGCTGTTGTTCGGCATTGTCAGCGTGCTTTTGTGGCTCGATTTCCGACTGGGCCTGCTGACGCTGTCGACCATGCCGGTGCTGTTCATCGTGCGCCTTTTCTGGCTGCCGCGCGCCAAGATCGCCTTCATGGCCGCGCACGAAACCAACTCGATCGCCAACGGCGCACTGGCCGAAGGCATCCATGGCGTGCGCACGGTGCAGAGCCTCGAGCGCCAGCACGTCAATTTCGACCTCTACGACGAAAAGGTGCTGGCCAACCTCAATGCCCATTTGAGGTCGGCGAAATACGCGCAGGTAATGGTGCCGATCGTCGACACGCTGACCGGCATCGCCATGGCAACTGTCATCGTCGTCGGCGGGTCGATGGTGCTCTCGCACAGCCTCGACATCGGCGTCATGGTGGCGTTCCTGTTCTACATCCAGCGCTTCTTCGACCCGATCCGCTCGCTGACCATGCAATACAGCGTCATGCAGCGAGCCATGGCTTCGGGCCAGCGCATCTCCGAAGTGCTCGACGTGCCGGTCGACGTCAGAGACAGGCACGGTGCCGTGGCGCTGTCGCGCGACATGGACGGCTCGGTCGAGTTCAGGAACGTCACCTTCGGCTATAGGCCGAACCAGCCGGTGCTGAAGAACATCTCCTTCCGCGTCAACCCGGGCGAGACCGTGGCCCTGGTCGGCCCGACCGGATCGGGCAAGTCGAGCTCGATGGCGCTGGTGCACCGCTTCTACGATGTCTGGTCGGGTGAGGTTCTGGTCGGCGGCCATGATGTGCGTGACCTCACCCAGGATTCGCTCGGCGATCAGGTCGCGATGGTGCTGCAGGAGCCGTTCCTGTTTTCCGGCTCGGTGCTGGAAAACATCCGCTACCACAAGACATCAGCCAGCCGCGAAGAGGTGGTCCGCGCCGCACAAGCCGTCGGCGCGCACGATTTCATCGAGAACCTGCCAGATGGCTACGATACCGAACTCGAGCAGCGCGGCGGCAATCTCTCGCTGGGCCAGCGCCAGCTGATCAGCTTTGCGCGCGCGCTGGTGGCGGATGCAAAGATCCTGGTGCTCGACGAAGCCACGGCCAGCATCGATTCCTACACCGAGATGCTGATCCAGAAGGCGCTGATCACGCTGCTGGAAGGCCGCACCGGGCTGGTCATCGCCCACCGTCTGGCCACTATCCGCGGCGCCGACCGCATCATCGTGCTGCAGAACGGCGAGATCGTCGAAAGCGGCAACCACGAACAGCTGATGGCAAGAAAAGGCCTCTACGCCCGCCTCTACAACATGAACTACGCCTCGTTCGACGACATTTCCGAAGGCGAGCTGGAACTGGACGCGGCAGTCGGCAAGGCGACGTGATTGGGCCTGCAAACGACCGCAGGCGCCTAGGCCATTTCCGGGCGTCTTGACCCCTCGCGGATGGCCTTGTGCACGCCGCGTTGCAGATCCATGAATGCAGGGCTTTCCATCACCTCTTCGCGGCGCGGGCGCTCGATATCCACGTTGAATGTCTGCGTGATACGTCCCGGGCCGATGCCCATGACGACGATGCGGTCCGACAGATAGACGGCCTCCTCCACATCATGGGTGACAAACAGGACGGTCAACCTGTGTTCCTCCCAGATCTGGGTCAGCAGTTCCTGCATCTGATGCCGGGTCAAGGCATCGAGCGCGCCGAAGGGCTCGTCCATCAACAGCATCTTGGGCCGGTAGGAAAGCGCGCGCGCAATGGCGACGCGTTGTTTCATGCCGCCCGAGAGTTCGGCCGGATAGCGGTCCGCACTACCAGACAGCTTGACGAGTTCGAGATGCTCCAGCGCGATCCTGCGGCAGGTAGGGCGATCGTAACCAGCGGCCTTGAGGGCAAACTCGATGTTCTGCCGCGCCGTCAGCCAGGGAAGCAGCGTGTAGGACTGAAAGACGACGCCACGGTCGAGACCAGGCTGCAGGATCGGCGCGCCATCGATGCTGAGATCGCCCGCGTCGAAGTCCTGCAGTCCGGCCACGATCGACAGCAGCGTGCTCTTGCCGCAGCCCGACGTGCCGACCAGGGAGACGAACTCGTTGTCGGCAAGATCGAGGTTGATATCGCGCAGTACTTCCGTGCGCCGCTCGCCCGTGCCGAAGCTCTTGTGGAGACCGGCGATCCGCAATTTGGGGCTCATCGGCTGGACCTCATTGCGAGCGGCCCTCTTGCTTGAACAGCACCTTTTCCAGCGCCTTCATCACCTGGTCGGTGATGAGGCCGAGCAGGCCGAGCAGCAGGATGTAGCCGATGATGGTGTTGGTCTGGAAATAGCGCTGGGACACGGTGATGCGATAACCGAGCCCCGAAGTGGCGGCGACGAGTTCGGCCAGCACCAGCCAGGTCCATGCCCAGCCCAGGCTGATGCGCAGCGTATCCCAGATGCCCGGCAAGGCGCTGGGCACGACGATGCGCGTCAGGATCTTGCGATCCGGCAGGCCTAGCGTGCGCCCAAGGCCGATGAAATCGGCTGGAACCCGTTTTACATTGTCCATGATCATCAGCACCTGCTGGAAGAACGTGCCGATAAAGATGATCAGGAATTTCTGCGAATCGCCGGTGCCGGCCCACAGGATGGAGAGCGGCACGAAAGCGACGACCGGCATGTAGCGGATGAAATCCACCAGCGGCTCGATGGCCGCTTCCCAGGAACGGAAACTGCCGATCAGCACGCCGATCGGTATCGACAGGGCCGAGGCGATGAGGAAGCCGATGGAGATACGGTACATCGAGGCTTTGAGGTCCAGCCACAACGTGCCGTCGGCCGCGAGCTTGGCGATCTGCATAGCGACGCTGCCCGGCGATGGCAGGAAGATCGGCTTTACCAACCCCAGTCCGGTCGCCGCCCACCAGGCAAGGCCGAGCCCGACGAACACGGCCACCGCGATCACCAGGAAGCGCGACCTGGCGATGGGCACGCCGATGCCGGAGGATCGGCGACGCCTCGCCTGTTTCGTGGGACGAGCCGGATCCGTTTGAGCGGGACGCTCCCCGGGCATCTGCGTCACCACCGCGATCCGGCCTTGGTCATTCCGCCGCCTTGACGAATGACGGGTCGATCATCTGCTCCGGCGTCACATCGGCCTGCAGCAGCTTGGCGTTCTTGGCGGCGGCTTCGACATCGGCGAAGGTCTTGGTGGTGAAATCACCGGTCAGCGCCGCCTTGTTTTCGGCGAGTGAGTAGTAACGCACGCCGTCAAAGGCGGTGTTGAGGTCCTTGACGTCCGAACCGACAGCCTTGGCGATGATGGCGCGCCCACCGGGCGTATCGGCATTGTAGTCCTTGAGCGCTGCGTCCCAGCTCTTGATCATGGCCAGCACTTGGCCGGGCCGCGATTTGATCACCTCGTCACGCACCACCAGCACGTCGCTGATCAGGCCGGGATCCTCGCCGGCGGTGAACAGCAGCTTGAGGTCCTTGTTCTGCGCCATGGCGACGGTGAGGTACGGTTCATAGGTCACCGCGACCGGCACCTGGCCGGCGATCAAGGCGCTGCCGGCGTCGGACGCAGGCATCGGAACCGGCTTCACATCGTCGATCGACATGCCGTTCCTGGTGAGCGCGTATTTGAGCAGGATGTCGCTCGTCGTGCCTTCCTCGAAGGCCACCTGCTTGCCCTTGAGGTCCGCGATGGAGGTGACGTCCTTGCCGGCGATGATCGCGTCGGCGGTCATGGAGACGTCGAGCAGCAGCACGATCTTCACCGGCAGGCCGGCCGCAACCATGCCCATCGCCGTGTGGGTGGCGATGTTGGCGGCGTCGAGCTGGCCGCTTGCAAGTGCTGCATTGATGTCCTTGTCCTCGGCGAAGTTGACGATCTGGACGTCCCTCAGCCCGTTCGTCTTGAACAGGCCCTTGGCCTCGGCGACATGCCACTGGCCATAGCCGAGCCAGGGCTCGATGCCGATCTTGAACGCTCCTGCCTCGGGCGTGGTGGGAATGGCCGCATCGGCCGCGTAGGCCGCCGGGGCGGCGGCGAGCCCGATGGCGGCGGCCATCACGAGCGCGCGAAATTGTCCTGTTGGGTTACGCATCATCCTTGTTCCCCTTGATGATCGGACCGCTTTTTCTGACTGAGGTAGCCGGTCCGGTGAGACTGCGGGTTTCTGCTCTTGCGGCACTGTGCCTCGGCGTCTTACCTGCCACTTCATGGTGAAGTGCGCGGATATTTCAGCGTCAGCGGGAGCGGATGTCAAGGCTAAAATACATACATGCATATACAAGTTGGAAAGACTCAATTTTTACGCTCTCCGGGATCGATCCGGTCTAGAAAATCGGTCACCCGATCGGTTCCGGCAACAGGTTCGCTGCCGACCATGACCGCCACCGAAAAGGCAATAAGGGAAGAAACCGGCGTGTGGCTGCGTGCGCCGGCGCGCAGGTTCATGACCAGCGTCGGCGACAGGAAGAGACCGGCCCGGAGCACCGCGCGCCAATCGGCCGGCAGCATGCCGCGCCGTTTGAGCTCAAGCAGCAATGGCCGCCACAGCGCTGTGGCCTTGACCTCCAGCAGGTCGCGGCGGACCGGGCTCAGGTCCCAGTCCGTGTCGACATGGAGCAGGTTTCCGTCCAGCCGCGCATGGGCGCGAAAAGCCTCTGTCGCGGTCGCCGGATCATAGAGCCAGAACGGGTGGGCGAAGATGTTGTGGAACGTCGCCTTCATCTCCGCCAGCAGCGTGGGGATATGCGAGCCGGCAAAGGCGGGATCGAAGAAGGACAGCTCCGCCCTCCCCGCCTTCGCCGTGTACCAGACATTGGCGTTGTGGGCGTCACCATGCGCGACCACGCCGCCTGCATCGGCAAGCCGGTCCGGCCGCAAGCGCACTGCGGCGGCATCGAAAAGCTCACCGACGCTGTCGGTGTACTGCTCGCCATTGATGACGAATTTCAGCCGGGAAAACTTATCCCAATCCAGCTCGGCACCGGGAAAGACGAACGGCTTGCCGACATAGAAATCGGCCAGCCGACCGCCTGGCGGCAAGCGCGTCTCGGCATCGATCAGCCGCTCATGAAACAGCCTGTGGATCGGTTCCGCCGCCACGTCCTCGACGGTTACCGGATGCAGCGTTTCGAGATAGACCTTGAGCAGCCTGACCGACAGGTCGCGCTCGGCAAGAACGGCTTCTCTCCGTTTGCCGGCATCGTCCTGCGCATCCAGCGCGAACAGCACATCCGAAAACCTCGGATCCGTGCGCCGCCGATAGACAAGGATCTGCTCGCCCGGTTGGGCCGACATATGCACGGGTTGATCAACCGGCAGGCCGGCGCGCGACAGAATCTCGGCGCGGTAATACTCGCCCGTCATCGCCTCTTCCCGCTCCTCCTGATGGAACTTGAAGAAGTAGGCCTTGCCGTCGTCCTCGAAGAAGCCGTTCAACGAATTGAGGCTGTATTTATCGAAGTTGATGCGGACATTGCGGGGGCGCATCGCGAACAGGTCGCCCAGCAATGCCGCCAGCGCGCTTTGTGCTTCGGCAACATCATGCTGCGCGAGTGCCCGGATCCGCGCCGTGCGGCTCGGCGCCGGCGTCATCTGTCGCTCTTGCATTCGACCTGCTTCCGTCAGCTGCTTTTTGAAGGGGAATAGCGGCTGCCGAGCGAGTAGCGGCTGCCGGCATAAGTCAGCTTGCTGATCGTCGCCACCACCGCGCCCGTCCATGTCCGGCGGTGCAGGAAAAGGCAGCAGGCGCCGACATCGATGCCCAGATGCCGCGCCGTCTCGGCATCCGCCGGGACGGCGGAAATGATATGCTCGACCTCGGTCACCGGGGTTTTCTGCATGAGGTAGTCATAGGTCGCCGTCTTCGAAAAATCCTGCTTGTCATAGTCGGGGATAAGGCTCGGATTGACGAAGCGCTCTTCGAGTTGCACCGGCAGATCGTTCTCGAAATTGACGACGACGGAATGATAGATCGAGACGCGCTTTGGAAATTCGAACGACAGCGCCAGCTCTTTTGTCGGCATGATGGTTTCGAGGACGAGGACTTCGGAACGATGTCTGTTGCCGCGCTCGACGATCTCGGCTGCGATGTTGTTGATCTCGATCAGCGTCGACTGTGGCCTAGGCGGCGCGATGAAGGTCCCCACACCTTGCAGGCGGATCAGAAACCCGGCCGAGGTCAATTCTCTGAGTGCCCGGTGAACCGTCATCCGCGAGACGCCGAGTGAAGCGACCAACTCATTCTCGGACGGCAGCTTGCGATCTTTGCCCCACCGGCCCGTTCCGATGTTTGCCAGGATGTAGTCCTTCACCTTCTCGTAAAGAGGGCTGGCGGTGTCGGGCAAAGTGATCATTTCAAAAGTCCTTTCCGGCGATTCATCGGAAATCACGACTGCTCGACAGGTTGCCGCATGCGGATGATTGTTTTCAAGCCGTCGCTGCGCCCCGCCAACAGCCGCTCATAGGCAGCCGGAATGTCATCCAGGCCGATCTCCTGGTCGATCAGCGCCAGCAGCGGTTCGCTCAATTCACCCAGCATCCGCACCGCCTCGGGCAGTTCGTCGGCAAAGGCATGGCATCCCAGCAACCCGATTTCGCGTTCGACCAGCGTATTGGGATCAATGTCGAGGCGGCCATGGAAGATGCCGACCATGGCGATCGTACCGCCGGGATCGAGAACGCCGAGCAGCTGATTGAGCGCCGCGACGCTGCCGGTCGCCTCGATGGCCGCGAGCAGCGGGGCATTGGCATTTGCGGCGGCAACGGCGTCCCGGCTCAGATCGACGATCCGGGCACCCGTCACCCGCGCCACCCGGGCACAGCGGCTCTGGTTGCGGTCGGCGATCAGCACGGTGCCGGCGAAGGTCCGCGACAACAGCAGGGCGGCAAGACCGCCGATCGGCCCGCAACCGACGACCAGCACGGAGCCTGTCGTTTTCGGCAGGCGCCGCACCGCGTGCAGCGCCACCGCCAGCGGCTCGGCCATTGCCGCGACCCGCTCGTCGAGCCCGGCACCGATGATATGCAAAAGCCGTGCAGGCAGCACCGCCTGTTCGGCAAAACCGCCGTCGCAGACCTCTCCGACGAAGCCCAGTGACGCGCAGAGATGACGCCTGCCGGCTTGGCATTGCGCGCAGTCTCCGCACCAGAAGCGGGAATCGGCGACAACCCTGTCACCGATAGCGAAGGCGTCGACGCCCGCGCCGATGGCGGTCACCGTGCCGGTGAGTTCATGGCCGGCCGTCGAAGGCGACCGGCTTATCCACTGTCCCGTGCGGAAATTATGCAGGTCCGAACCGCAGATGCCGGCGGCATCGACCCTGAGCTTCACCCAGCCTGCATCCGGCGCGCCCGGCGTCGCGATGTCTTCGACGCGCAGATCGCCGGGCCCGTAAAGTCGTGCCGCCTTCATCGCGATCGGTTCCGCTTAGCCGGCAAGATAGCGGTCGCGGATCTCCGAGACCGCGTTCTCATGCGAGCTGAAGCCCTCGTAGCGGGCGAGCCTGCGGGCGTGCAGAGCGAGTTCCGGATAGGCCACCGAGGTGACATAGCCGACCGACGAGCGCTTGACGAAATCCGTCACCGAAAGCGGCCCGTAGGTCCGCGCCCAACGGCTGGTCGGCAGCACCGCATTGGGTCCAAGCACGAAATTGGCCAGCGTCACCGGCGTGTGCGGCCCCATCAGGATTTCAGCCGCCTCCGTGATGCGCCCGAGATGCGCGAACGGCTCCTTCGACAGGATCTCGAGATGTTCGGGCGCATAGTCGTTGATGAAGCGGTAGCTGTCTTCCAGCGACGCGGTCAGCACGATGCCACCGCGCTTGCCGGTCAGCACCGCGCGTGAAAACTCGACACGCTGCTCGGTCATCCGCGACCAGTGCTCCGGGATTGCAGCCAATGCGGCTTCGGCGACCTTGCGGCTGTGCGTCACCAGATAGGCCGAGGAATCCGGCCCGTGCTCGGCTTCGATCAACAGGTCGAGCGCGGCAAGCCCGCCGTCGACGCTGTCATCGGCAAAGATGATCGCTTCGGACGGCCCGGCCGGAAGGCCTGTGTTGATGACCGACGACAGCACGCTCTTGGCCGCCACCACCCAGGGGCTGCCGGGGCCGACGATCTTGAGCGCGGGCTTCACCGTCTCCGTGCCGTAGGCGACGGCGGCAACTGCCTGAGCGCCGCCGCATTTGTAGACGGTTCCGACGCCGGCGAGGCGTGCGGCGACCAACGTTGCCGCATCCACCGAACCATCCGATGTCGGCGGCGTCACGATGGCGATTTGCGGCACGCCGGCAATCACCGCCGGCACCGACGTCATCATCGTCACCGATGGGAAAGCACCCTTGCCGCGCGGCACGTAGAGCGCAACGGAAGCGATCGGCGTGTACCGGTCGCCGGCATAGGCGCCCGGCCGGACTTCCTTGAGCCACATCGTTTCCGGCTTCTGCTCCTCATGGAAATGCCTGATGTTGTCGATGCCGAACTGGATGCTCTCGACGACGTCCTTTTCCACCTTGTCGAACGCCGCGTCGAACTCGGCTTCCGACACCTGCAGCTCGCCCTCGGCGACATTGGCCTTGTCGAGTTCCCTGGCGAAGCGGATCAAGGCGGCGTCGCCTTCGTCCTTGACGGCCTGGATGATCGGCCGGACCTTCTCGACGAAGACCGTCAGATCGGCCTCGGCGCGCTTCAGCAGACTGGCGCGCTGGTCGGCATCGATGGATGACAAATCGTGGAAGCTGATGTCGGACATGGCTGCTCGTTCTCCTGGAACTCTTGGAACGCAATCACGGCTGGCGCAGGCCGGCCATATGCTGCGGGCCGACAGGTCGACCCCGGACAAGGATCAAAGCCGTCGAGAGGCTTCACTCGGGCAAAAGTATATACATGTCTATGTGACGGTCGCCAGCGATTTTTCCGTCATCCTTCCCGTCGAAACTACCGAGACAAACCTGCCTCATCAGATCGAGGCGAGAAAGCCGCCATCGACCGGAATGGACTGGCCGGTTATGTAGGCCGCCGCATCCGAAGCGAGGAACACGGCGATGCCATGCAGGTCGGAGAGATCACCGAAACGCCGCTGCGGGATCTTGGCCAGCATGGAGTGCTGCCATGCCTCGTTGTTGTAAAAAACGTCCGTCATCGCCGTCCTGAAATAGCCCGGCGCGATGGCGTTGACCCTTATGCCAAGCTCCGCCCACTCGGCCGCAAGCGCCCGCGTCATGCCGAGCAGGCCGGACTTCGACGAGCCATACGGCACCGCGGTTGGGATTCCGACTTCCGACGTCAGCGAGCACAGGTTGATGATGGTGCCGGGACGGCCGGCGTCGCGCATCTGCCGCGCGGCGGCCTGGGCGCAGAAGAACGCTCCCTTCAGATTCGTGTCGACGATGCTGTCCCACAGCGCCTCGTCGACATCGAGCGAGGGCCGCACCTCCTCCATCCCGGCATTGTTGACGAGAATGTCGAGACCACCAAGCAGGCTGGCAGCCTCGTTGGTGGCTGCGCGGCAGCGGCCGACATCGGTGACGTCGAGAGCGACGGCATGCGCCACCCCACCGGCCGCGCGGATGGCGACCGTCGTGTGCTCCAGCGCGGCCAGGCTGCGCGCCGTGACCGCGACGTCGGCGCCGGCAGCACTCAGCGCTTCGGCGATGCTGCGCCCGATGCCACGGCTGGCGCCGGTGACAAGCGCCTTCCTGCCGGAGAGATCGAAGAGAGAAGCGTTGCGCATGTGATCCTCCTGGTCGGTGTCGGTTTCCGCTTCGGCGTAGAGACTATCAGGTCAAGTTACATATACAAGCATATACAAAGCATTTCAGCTGCGGTACGGATGACGAAATCCACCGCAGAGGAGCCAGCCCGTGTCGAAAGCCTCGGATATGGTCCGCACCGAAGTCAACCGCCTGTCGCCCTACAATTCCGGACTGACCATTGACGAGGTGCGGAAACGATACGCACCGGCCAGAATCGCCAAACTGGGCTCGAACGAAAACCCGCTCGGGCCCAGCCCGACCCTCGCCGCGACGATGCATGCCGGCTCCGAGATGTTCCGCCTCTATCCGGACCCTGCCGGGCGCAAGCTGCGCCAGGCGATCGGCGACAAATATGCCGTCGCCGAGGACCAGATTATCCTCGGCAACGGTTCCGAAGATCTTCTCTCCGTCATCAGCCGCGCCGTGTTGCGGCCGGGCGACGCCGTCGTCACGCTCTATCCGTCGTTTCCGCTGCATGAGGACTACACCACGTTGATGGGCGCTACCGTCAATCGCGTTGTCGTCAACGACGATCTGACCATCAATGTCGATGCGCTGGTCGAGGCGGTGCGCGAACGGCCGCGCATGCTGCTGTTCTCGAACCCGATGAACCCGGTCGGCAGCTGGCTCTCCGGCGGCAATCTGTCGAGGGTTCTGGATGCGACGAGCGACGAGACGCTGATCGTCATCGACGAAGCCTATGCCGAATATGCCAAGGGCGACGACTATGCGTCATCCCTGCCCTATCTGGGAAAGCTCGACCGGCCGTGGATCGTGCTTCGGACCTTTTCCAAGGCGTTCGGCCTGGCCGGATTGCGGATCGGCTTCGGCATCGTCGGCGACCCGGAGCTGCGCACGCTGCTCGACCGCGTCCGCACGCCTTTCAACGCCAACGGCATGGCCCAGGCCGCAGCATTCGCGGCGCTGGCCGATGACGAACACCTCGCCAGGGTCGTAGCTCTGGCCAGGGCGGAGAGAAAACGCGTCGAGACTTTCCTGGCAAGCAAGGGCCTCGACGTCGCCGCCTCCAGAGGCAATTTCCTGTTCTTCAACTGCCGGCAAGATGCCTCCGTCTTCGTCGAAGGCCTGCTGCGGCAAGGGGTCATCGTCAAACCTTGGAAGCAGCAGGGCTTTGACACCTATGTGCGTGTCAGCATCGGCTCGACTTCGGAAAACGACCACTTCATGGCCGCTCTGTCGGCGCTGTTGTGAATGCACGTCTGGGCGGATCGCTCCGCGCTTGGGAGCCGATCGCTGCCGCCCTATTTCGCCCAAGGCTTTGACCGACGCTTGGCTTGGCTGCCGTGCGGATCGTCGATGACCACAGCGTATTTATTTGGCTTCGGACCAGCCGCAGGCCTTAACTTTCGCAGCGTGGGTTTTTACATCCGAGGGGTCTGCAAACGATCGACGCTTGAGGAGGCTCCCTTGCAGCAGCCAGATGACATAGCCGCCCGCCGATTGGGCATTCTCATCGAGCAATATGTGGAAGCGCGTAAAAAGCGCTATGACTATGTGTCGACCGAGCAGGCCTATCGGGCCATCCGGCAGGTCCTCAAACCCGCCATTCCCGATCGCGAGCTCGACGACATGGTCGCCTCACTTGCCGTCAAGAACGGCCTGGCGGTCGTCTTCGATCGTCAAACCAAAGCATCGGCCGATGATGTTCCGAGGCCAAGCCCCTAGATCGACGCACATCTGCCGGCGCCGGGCGCCATATCAACGCGGGGCCAAACGCATCGTTCGACCCCGCATCGATGTGCATCGCCGGAGGAACCTGCGACACACCTGCGCCGTGGGCCTGTGTGCCGCAAGCCGACGGGCGTGGCGGCTTCAAGCGGCGGTGCTGACCTGGCCCGGCTCGAGGATCGACTTGACCTTGTCGGCGACGGCGCGTCCCAGATCGGCGTTGTTTGCGGCGGTGAAATGAATTCCGTCGACACCGTCCGTGGTGAGGTAATCGCCGGCATTGAGGAAATCGATCTTCATGAAATCCGCCATCGCCTTGTACTGCCTGGCCAGGTCCCTGGATTTTTCGTGCCCGCCGCCGAACATGCCCTCGAACCATGGATCGGGCATCGGGGTCAGCGGCGGCGGCGCAATGACCAGCGCCTTGGGGGCCGGATAAGGGGTGCCGATGCCGCCGGCACTGGTCAGGATCTGCCCGACCAGTTTCGCCATTCCATTGGCGATCTCATAAGGCGTCCGGCGGAAATAGGACTTGGTGTCGTTGGTGCCGAGCATGACGATGACCAGGTCCAGCGGCAGATGGCTGGCGATGGCCGAGGGCAGGTAATTGGCGCCGTTCAGGCGCGGATCGTTGGGGTCGTCGAGACAGGTCGTGCGCGCGCTCAGGCCTTCCTCGATGATGTGGTAGCCCCCTCCCAGCGCCGCCGCCATCACACCGGTCCAGCGCTGGTCATAGGGGTAGCGGTAGGTCGGCGACCCCTCCTTGACCGGAACCCAGCCCCAGGTCAGCGAGTCGCCGTAGCACATGATGTTTTTTGGCGGTGACATCCATGTTTCTCCATCTGTTTGCAATTGTCTGAACGCGTGGATTTGTCGGTCCCGGCGAACACCGGTCGGCTTGCTTTCGCCGTCTCAGGTCAGGGGTTTCGCACGCGCACTCCGTAGAAGATCGCCGCGCCGAGAATGATGACGCCCTGCGCGATAAGCTTGCCGGGCTCGTCGATGCCGAGCACGGTCATCACCACGAACAGCAGCGCAAAGCACAACGCCCCGAAGAAAGGTCCCCAGACGCCACCGTCGCCGCGACCGAAGACGACGCCGCCGAGGATCGTCGCTGCGACCGCCAGGATCGGCAGGTCGAGGCCGACACGGACGCTGCCGACGGCGATCGAACCGGTCTGCACCAGGGCCGCGATCGCCGCGATCAGGCCGGCGAGCGTGTGCGCAAGGATCACCGTGCGCTGGACCGGCACGCCGGAAAAATGCGCGGCTTCGGCATTCTCCCCGACCGAGGCGACGTAGCGGCCAAAGACGATCCGCGACAGCAGCAGCCACACCAAAGCGGTCAGCAGGACCCAGAACAGCACCGGCGTCGGAACCGACAGGAATTTCGTGTTGTAGAGGTCGTTGAACAGCTTCGGCACATCGCCGGGCGGATTGCCGCTCGACAGGAACTGCACCAGCCCGACCAGGATGATGCTGACCGCCAGCGTGACGATGACCGCCGACACCCGCCGGCTCCCTATCATGAAGCCGTTGAACAGGCCGATGACGAGGCCGGTACCGAGCGCCAGCACGACGAAGAAAGGCATCGACGCGCCGGGGAAAGTGCCTGACGAAATGAAATAGTTGATGAGCAGGATGATGCCGCCGCCGGAAAGGTCGATCGACTTCACCCGCATGACGACGAGCTGCCCCAGAACCAGGATGCCGAGCGGGACGATCTGCCTGACGAAGATACCCATGATGTTGAGGTTGAGCATGTTCGGTCGTGCGATCCACAGCGTGGCCAGCAGCACGAGGAAGACAAAATAGGACGGCGGTATGCGCAGCAGGCGCCGGGCGATCGGATTTGCGAGAACGGCAGCCATCTTTCAGAGCCCCATCTTCTTGCGGGATTGCAGCCCGACCACCGCCAGCAGGATGCCGCCCTTGATCGCGGTCTGGACGAACGGCGAGACGTTGGCGAGGTTCATGCCATTGGCCAGCAGCGCCATGACCAGCGCGCCGATCACGGTGCCGTGTAGGCTGCCTATGCCACCGGAAAGCTGGGTGCCTCCAAGCGCCACGGCGGTGACGGTATCGAGTTCGAAAAGCAGCCCGACATTCGGATCGCCCGACACGATGCGCCCGGCCAGGAAGACACCGGCAACGGCTGCGAAACAGGAACAGATCACATAGGCGAGGATGATGTTGCGGCGGTCGGAGACGCCGAAATTGCGGGCAGCACTCTCGGCGCCGGACGCGATGCCGCCGCCGATCGCAAACAGATGCAGCCCATACCGGGATCCGTAGAGCAGTTTCCACGCTGCCAGGATCACGACGATGCCCCAGAAAACCGGATAGGGAATGCCGAGGAAACTGCCCGAGACGGCATCGATGACGATCTCCGGCACCGTGCCGCCGGAGACGGGCCGCAGGATGCGCGTGATGCCGAGCACGATGTACTGCGTCGACAGCGTCGCGATGATCGGATGGACGTTGAAACGGGTGATCGCCAGACCGTTGATCAGCCCGATGACTGCCGCCAGCGCGAAGACCGCCGGGATCAACACAATCGCTGGCTGGTCGAGCGCCAGCACCGCGGTGGTGAAGCTGATGACCGAGCCGACCGACAGGTCGAGCCCGCCGATGAGCACGACGACGAGCTGTCCGATCGCCGCGATGATCAGCGGCATCGCCTGGGCAACCAGGTTGAAGAGGTTTTCGGCAGTGGCGAACTGCGTCGTCTCGACGGTCAGCCACAGCGAAATGAGCAAGGCGACCAGCAGCGGCAGGCCCCACAGGCCCTGCCGCGTGTTCCGGCCATTCAGGATATTGAAAACCGAACGAACCATGGCAGGCCCCTAATGCTGGCGCGTGGAGCCGCCCATGAGGGCCGCGTCGAGAATCTTGTGTTCGCTCGCTTGCGCTGCCGGCATTTCGGCCACGATCGTGTCGTGATGGACGACGTAGATGCGGTCGCAGAGCCCGATTAGCTCGATCGTCTCGCGCGACAGCACCAGCACCGCGCCGCCCTTCGCGGTGAAGTCCCGCAGAAGATGGTAGATCTCGGACTTGGCGCCGATGTCGACGCCGCGCGTCGGCTCTTCGACCAGCAGAAGATCGAGATCGGCGGCAAGGTAGCGGCCGAGCAGAACCTTTTGCTGGTTGCCGCCCGACAGCGAACCGACCGCAGCCGACAGGCCCGCCGCCTTTATGTTCATGACCTCCATCATGCGGGCGATGACGTTTCGATATGGCCGCGCCGGCGCAAGTTCAGGGCGCCTCGAATGCAATCCGATGGCGATGTTGTGGGCGATCGGCAAAGCGAGGAAGAGCCCCTCTTCCTTGCGGTCCTCGGGAACGAAGCCGACCTTCAGCTGCTGCAAATACCGAACGCCCGCCGACGCCGGGAGCGGCATCTTCAGCGCCTTGCCGTTGATGGAAATCGTCCCGGCGAAGGGATGGTAGCGGCCAATCAGCGATCGCAGGAAGCGCTGCTGGCCCTGCCCTTCCAGCCCGGCCAGGGCGACGATCTCGCCCTTGTGCAAAGTCAGCGACAGCGGCTGCGATGTCTCGGTGATCTTGAGGTTTTCGACGCGCAGTATCTCATCGCCTACATCGCCCGTACGATCGGGAAAAAGGTCCTGGAGTTCGCGTCCGACCATCATGGCGATGAGTTCGTCGGTGGTGATCTCGGACACCGTCCTTGTGCCGACCAGTGCGCCATCCTTCAGCACCGTCACCGTGTCGCACAACTCGAAGATCTCCTCCATGCGATGCGAGATGTAGACGATGGCTTTTCCCTTGTCGCGCAGCCGGCGGATGTTGCGGTTGAGCACATCGACATCGGCCGCGTTGAGCGCCGCCGTCGGCTCATCGAGGATGAGCACGCTGGCGTCGGCCTGGATGCAATGCGCGATCTCGACGAATTGCCGCTCGGCGATCGTCAGGCTGGAAACGAGTTGCGACGGGTCGAGCGTGAGGCCGAGTTCGCCAAGCGCCCTGGCGGTCTGGCTTTTCATCGCGGGATAGTCGATCGAGCCGAACCGGGTCGTCGGCTCCCGGCCGAGGAACATGTTCTCGGCGATCGACAGATTGGGCAGCAGCGAATGCTCCTGGAAAACGGTCGAAATGCCGGCATCGAGCGCAGCGCGCGGCGACTTCAGATCGAGCTTCTCGCCGCTCATGAAGATCTCGCCGGAATCGGGCTGATGCACGCCCGCCAGAATCTTCATCAACGTCGATTTGCCGGCACCGTTCTCGCCCATCAGGGCGTGGACGCTGCCCGCCTTGAGGTCCAGGGAAACGGAGTGGAGCGCCTTGCTTCCTCCGAATGCCTTCGAAATGTGGGACATCTCGACAAGATTGGTCACGAAACCCTCGAACGAACCGGATTCAACACATGGAACGGCCTGCGGGGAATGTTTGTCCACTCCCCGCCAGCCACGGCGCCGTCACTTCTTGCCGTAGTATTCCTTGAGCTTGTCTTCCGGCAGTTCGCTTGGCCACCAGACATTGGCGGTCAGGTCGTCGCGATAGTATTTCTTGGCCTTGTCCTGGTCCCATCCGTCGGGATTGTAGACATAGCGCTTGTAGAGCTGCTTGCCTTCCAGAAGGGCAACGGCAGCGCGCACGCCGGCAGCGCCCTGGGCGGGACTGTATTCCGGAGAGATCGACTTGAACCCATCCGTAATCCACTGGCCGAAATAGCCATTGTTGCCCTCGCCCGAAATCGGCGGAATGGGTGTGCCGAACTGCTTGAAGACATCGACGCAGGCGCGCGTCATGTCGGCACCGGACGACCAGATGCCGTCGACCTGCGGATTGTTCAGATAGAGCGTCTCGCACAGCTTCTTGGCCTTGTCGTACTGCCAGTCGCCATGCTCCTCGGCAATGATCTGCACATGCGTGCCCTTGAGCGATTCCAGGAGGCCGTTGTAGCGGTTGGTGTCTTCCGGATGGCCGGCCAGGCCACGCAGGACCCAGATCTTGCCGTTGTCGCCGACGGTCTTCACCAGCCAGTCGCCCATCACCTTGCCGAAGTGCTCGGCGCCGCCCTGGATTTCGGTGGTGTAGGCGTCGGAATCGATACGCCCTGTGTGAAGGATGACCGGGATGCCGGCGGCGACCGCCTTGGCGATGCTGGCATTGGCCGACGTGCTGGTCACCGGTTGAACGATGATGGCGTCGACATGCTGTGCGATCAGGTCCTCGATATCGGCCACCTGCTTCTTCTGGTCGAAGCCGGCATCGAGCAGGATGAATTTCGAGATGCGCTTGTCCTTGGCCGCGGCGTTCTCCGCCTCATGCGCCACCTGCACCGTCCAGGTGTTTGCGTTGACACCGAAGTCGCTCATGCCGATGACCCAGGGCGGGTCCTTCTTGAACGCACCGGCGGCGGTCATGCGCGTGTCGTCGGGGCGCGGCGCCACGCCGTCCATCAGCTTGACGTCTTGCGCATGCGCCAGGGACGTCACGGCAAGCGTGGACGCAACGAGCATCCCCAGGCCGACGGTTTTCAGCAATCCTAACATTGAACACTCCTCCTTGTGGTTGCTCCGGCCTACAAATTCGTATGGCCACGAGACGCTCTCCCAATGCATGCCCCCGTCACAAACCGACCGATGCGCGCAATTCTCCCGCCCCCGAACACATGCGTGTCGAAGCCCAACTTCTGCTGGACGATGATGACGGTCGAGAACTCCTCCGGGCACTTTAGAAGCACAGCGGATTCGCCCTGTCAATAGTTAGTCAGGTTGAATGACTATTCCCTTGCTTGCCTTTCACCGCTCCACTATCCATCATGAATGGCGCTCGCCGGCTTCGGCGCGCAGTCTGTCCCGGCGGGAAAAACATGCGATCAGTCTTGTGCTACGGCGACTCCAACACGCACGGCCAGATCCCCGGCAGGGGGCCGCTCGAGCGCTATGGTCCGGGTGAACGCTGGCCGGGCATATTGCGTTCTCAGCTGGGCCCTGACTGGTATGTCATCGAGGAAGGATTGAGCGGCCGAACCACTGTCCATGACGACCCGATCGAGGGCGCCCACAAGAACGGCCGAACCTATCTTCGTCCTTGCCTGCAGAGCCATGCGACGCTCGACCTCGTCATCATCATGCTCGGCACCAACGATCTGAAGATCCGCTTCAACAAGCCGCCGTCGGAAGTGGCGATGGGCATCGGCTGCCTCGTCTACGACATCAAGGAGCTGGCGCCAGGTCCGGGCGGCTCGACGCCCGAGATCATGATCGTGGCGCCGCCGCCGATGCAGGACGACGTCAAGGAATGGAAGTCCATCTTCGCCGGCGCACCCGAGAAATCGCGCCTGCTGGCGCTCGAATTCGAAGTTCTGGCGGACTCGCTCGAACTGCACTTTTTCGATGCCGGCTCGGTGGTGTCGTGCAGCGAGGCGGACGGCTTTCACATCGATGCCGAGGCGCACAGATTGCTGGGCGCCGCGCTCGCCCGCGCGGTCGATGCCATCGGCTGGAGCCGCTCGACATGAGCAACCATACCGCCGCCAGGCAACGCGCTCTTACCGACGGGGCGACCTTTGCCTGACATGAGATTCGCACCACCCAATCCCTTGCGCATCGCCGATCGTGCGAGCGGGCTGAATGCATTGAGCGTCCGCAGCTACAACGAGCGGCTGGTGTTATCCCTGCTGCTTCAGAACGAAGGCATTTCGCGGATGGAAATCGGCGAGAAGACCGGCCTGTCGGCGCAGACGGCTTCGGTCATCGTTCGCTCGCTCGAGCAGGAAGGCCTGGTCTCGCAGGGCGAGGCGCAGCGCGGCCGCGTCGGGCCGCCGACGATCCCGCTTTCGCTCAACCCGGAGGGCGCCTATGCGGTTGGCGTCGGCTTCAGCCGGCGCAGGATCGACATCGCGCTTATCGACTTTATCGGCACGGTGCGCTTCCACACGCAGTTGCCGGCGGATGAAGCCAATCCGTTTCCGCAAAGCAGCGATCTGTTCGGCGCGATCGGGCAAGCCATGACCAGCCTGCCGGTCGAGGCGCGCAGCCGGGTTGCCGGCATCGGCCTGGCGGTTCCCGACGATGTCGACACGATGGCTGCAACCCGCAACGGATCGAGCACCTCGCTCAAGGCCTTGCAGGCCGAGATCGAGGAACAGATCAAGCTGCCAGTTTTCGTGCAGAACGACATCACAGCGGCAGCCGGCGGCGAGAGCATGTTCGGCGTCGCAAAGCCGCTCAACGATTATCTGTTCTTCTATCTCGGAGCACGGCTGCAGAGCAGGCTCATCCTCAACCACCAGATCTACAAGGGAAACTCCAGCGCCAGCTTCGATCACGGCCTGATGCGCCTGGAGAGCGAATTGGCCATGCGCGGGCGCCCGTCCGAAATCATCTGGAGCAGCAGCCCTGAGTGGCCCGATCTGGGCGAGGCCTACAGCGCATGGCTGGGCGAGTGTTCCGACCGCCTGAAAGCGTCGATCTCCGCGCTGACCCAGTTTGTCGAGTTCAGGACGGTCGTCCTGTCCAGCTATGCGCCGCAAAAGATTGCCGAGGCCTTGTGCGACGACATCGGCCGGGAATTCCCCGGCATCGAAGCGCTGCCGGCGCGCGTCACCATCAGCCCGAAGGCCGTCGGCGCGGCAAGCCTGCCATTCAGTTCGCGCTTCATGATCCAGTGATCGAGCTGAACCGGGTTGCCGGTCGGCCGATCATGCCCCTCTGCAGGTCCATCGATGATTTTCAGGTGACCAGGCGAATCCGCTTGCCAGGACGCCCCACTTAATAGCATGTTAAGTGAACCCTGAGATCGCCATGAAAATCGCTGCGGATCACGCACTCAACGACAATGCCGCGACCAGCGCCGAAGCGCGCCGCTCGACGGTATTGGGCGATCGGATCAAGGCCTATCGCACGACGCGGCGCCTGACGCTGCGCCAGCTCGGCGACATGATCGGCACCACCGCCAGTTTCCTGAGCCAGCTCGAGCGCGGCCTTTCCGGCGCCAACGCCAGCACGCTGATGCTGATTGCCAATGCACTCGGCATCAGCCTCGCCGATCTTTTCGACGAATGCGAAGTGTCGCCGCACGCGGTGCTGACACGCAGCGAGCGGCCGGCGCTGCCGACCAGCGAAGGCTACCGCAAGACGCTGCTGTCGCGCCGGCCGATCCGCGAGATGGAAGTCTATTGCGGCGAGTTCGCCGTCGGCGGCTCGACCGGCGACGTGCCCTACACGCACGGCAACGCGAGCGAGATGTTCCTCGTGCTGCGCGGACGCGTGCAACTGACGCTCGGCGAGGAGAGCTTCACCCTCGAAGAGGGCGATAGCATCGAATATTCGACCTCGATGCCCCACCGGACGATCAATGTCGGCGATACGGTGGCCGAAGTGCTGTGGATCATTGCGCCGCCGACCAGCGGCGCCGTCGACCTCGACCAATATGTAGCCCGGAAAACGCTCGCGCCCGGCCTACCAAAATCAAACAGCGAGCCATCGGAGGGTTAGAAAATGGGAAGCAGATCAAGATTGGCCGGGTTCGTCGGCGCCGCCGCACTGGCCTTGCTTGCGGCCGCCGCTCACGCGCAGAACGCACCGCCGGCCGGGACCGTGGTGGACGGCTCGCTGAAGGGAAAGACGCTGACCTTCGTCTCCTATGGCGGCATCTACCAGGACGGCCAGGTCGCCGCCCTCAAGGAATTCGTCGACAAGAGCGGCGTCAAGCTTTTGAATGACGGGCCGACCGAAATCGCCAAGCTCCAGGCGCAGGTCGAATCAGGCAATGTGACCTGGGATGTCGTCGATACGGACGATTTTCCGCCCTTCGTGCATTGCGGAAAACTGTTCCAGAAGCTGGATTTGACCAAGCTCGACATCTCGCACATCCCGCCCGGACAGGTCGGCGAGTGCAGCGTGCCGGCGATGAACTACGGCATGGTCCTGATGTACAAGAACGACACGTACAAGGACAATCCGCCGAAGGACTGGAAGGACTTCTTCGACACCGCGAAATTTCCCGGCACCCGCGCCATCGACGGCAGCGGCAGCCCGCTCGGCGGTCTGATCGAACAGGCCATCCTGGCAGACGGCGGCAAGGTCGACGCCATGACGCCGGCCGACATCGACAAGGGCATCGCCAAGATCAAGGCGATCGGTCCCGACACCATCTTCTGGAAGACCGGCGCCGAATCCCAGCAGCTCGCCGAATCCGGCGAGGCCGACATGATCATCATGTGGACCGGCCGCGCCATGACGGCGGTCAAGAACGGCGCTGCCTACACGCCGGTGTGGAAGGACTGGCTGGTCGTCATGGACCAGCTGACCATCCCGGTCGGCGCCAAGGATACCGACGCTTCCTACGCGCTGATCAACGCCTATCTCGGCAAGAAGTCGCAGGAGATCCTGACCGAGCAGACCTCCTACTCGCCGATCAACAACGAGGCACAGCCGAAGGTCGACGCATCCGTCGCCGCCTTTCTGACCAACACGCCGGACCACGCCAAGCTCGGCTATCAGCAGAACATCAAGTTCTGGGTCGCCAACTTCGCCGCCGCGTCCGACAAGTGGACAGCGCTGATGGCCGGCAACTGAGCCGGCTACCGCTAAGGTGACGGCGTGAGCCAGACATCGCATACGCCGACGGCCGGGGGTGATCATCCTCGGCCGCCAGGTGCCGTGCGGGCGCCGCAGCGGCGCGCGCGCCTTGCTGCCTATCCTTCGCTGCTGGCGATGCCCGCCTTGGCTTTGCTCATCGCCGCGATGGGCTATCCCTTGCTGACCGTCACGCTGCGCAGCTTCTCGGACCCATCTTGGGGCTTGCAGAACTATGTCTGGTTCTTTTCCACCCCGGTGAACGTCACCGTCCTGTGGCGCACCTTTTCCATCGCAGCCTGGGTCACCATCGTTTGCGTCATCGCCGCCTACCCCTATGCCTATCTCATGACGGCGGTCGGACCGCGCCTGCGGCTGGTCCTCATCCTGTGCGTTTTGGTGCCGTTCTGGATCAGCGGCGTGGTGCGCACCCTGGCCTGGGTCATCCTGCTGCAGGATTCCGGCATCATCAATTCGGTCATCAGGCTGCTCGGCTTTGACGGCGTGAAGCTGATCCGCACGCAGACCGGCGTCGTCATCGGCATGGCGCAGGTGCTGCTGCCGTTCATGATCCTGCCGCTCTATTCGGTCATGCGCGGCATCGATCTGCGCCTCGTGCAGGCGGCGCGCAGCCTTGGTGCGCGCCCGGCACGCGCCTTCCTGCAAATCTATCTGCCGCTGTCGCTGCCCGGCGTTTTCGCCGGCGCCATCATCGTCTTCATCCTGTCGCTCGGCTTCTACATCACGCCTGCCCTGCTCGGCGGCCCGCGCAGCACCATGCTGTCGACGCTGGTGCAGAGCCAGGTGCTCAGCCTGCTCAACTGGGGCCGCGGCGGCGCCATGGGCGTCGTGCTGCTGGTCGCGACCTTCGTGCTTCTGGCGCTCGCCGCCCCGCTGATGCGCCAGCGCCACAAGCAGGCGTCCAGATCATGAGACTGGCACCATCCCGCCTTCTGCTCGGTCTGTTCTGCCTGCTGGTCGCCGTCTGGCTGGTGATGCCGACGCTGGTCATCATCCCGATGTCATTCAACGAGAAGAAGTCGCTCGCTTTCCCGCCGTCCGGTTTCTCCTGGCAATGGTACGAGAATTTCTTCACCAACCCCGATTGGCTGTCGAGCTTCTTCAATTCGCTGAGGGTCGCGGGCCTCGTCGCCGTCGCCGCCACGCTGATCGGCACGCTGGCGTCGCTCGGCCTCAGCCGCATGAAACATTCCGGCGCCGGCCTGCTGCGCGCCATCCTGATCACGCCGATGATCGTGCCCGGCGTGGTGCTGGCCATCGGCATCTACGCCGTCTATCTCGACTACCAGCTCGTCGGCACCACCACCGGCTTCGTCATCGCACATACGATGCTGGCGATCCCCTTCGTCATCATCGCCGTGTCGGCAAGCCTCGAAGTCTTCGACGCGCGGCTGGAGACGGCGGCGGCAAGTCTCGGCGCCAACCGCTTCACCACATTCCGCACCGTGACCTTGCCGCTGATCGCGCCCGGCATCCTGTCCGGGCTTTTGTTTGCCTTCGTCACCTCCTTCGATGAGATCATCGTCGCGCTGTTCATCACCAGTCCCTACCTGAAGACCTTGCCGGTGCAGATCTTCACCAGCATCACCCGCGACGCCGATCCGACGGTGACGGCCGTCGGAACCATCATCTTCATTGCCACGACGCTGATTATCAGCGCCGGGCTGATCATCAGCTCGAAATCGACGAGGAGTTGAGATGACTGCGAGGAAACGCGGCGCGGCCATCGACATCAAGGGCGCAACCAAGCGCTACGGCAATTTCACCGCACTCGACGATGTCAGCCTGCATATCGAGCCGGGCGAGTTCATGACGCTGCTCGGCCCCAGCGGCTCGGGCAAGACCACGACGCTCAACGTCGTGGCGGGCTTCACCGACCTCACCTCCGGCGACCTCGCCGTTGGCGGCAAAAGCATCGTCGCCCTGCCGGCCCACAAGCGCAACATCGGCGTTGTCTTCCAGCACTACGCGCTGTTTCCGCATATGACGGTCGGCAAGAACGTCGCCTATCCCCTCACCTTGCGCGGCATGGACAAGCAGGCGCGCGACCGTCTCGTCGTGCGCGCGCTGGACATGGTCAAGATGTCCGACTTCGCGCATCGCTATCCCTCCGAACTTTCCGGCGGCCAGCAGCAGCGCGTGGCGCTGGCGCGCGCCATCGTCTTCGATCCGCCGCTGCTGTTGATGGACGAACCGCTCGGCGCGCTCGACAAGAAACTGCGCGAATGGCTGCAACTGGAGATCAAGCGCATCCATCGCGAACTCGGCACCACCTTCGTCTATGTGACGCACGACCAGGAAGAGGCGCTGGTCCTGTCCGACCGCATCGCCGTCTTCAATCAGGGCCGCATCGAACAGGTCGGAACCGGCCGCCAGCTCTACGACGAGCCGACGACCCTGTTCGTGGCCAAGTTCATCGGCGAATCGACCAGTTTGCGTGGCACCGCCCAGACGTCCGGAAGCGAGACCAGCCTGACGATCGCCGGCCAGAAGATCGTGGCCAACGGCAAGCTCGCCAGCGGCCGCAAACCGGTGGTCCTGCTGCGGCCGGAGAAGCTTTTGCTTGCCGGCACCAACACGCCTCCCGCCGCCGGGCAGAACAGCCTCACCGGTCAAATCAGCGAGGCGATCTATCTGGGCTCCGGCTCGAAATACCAGGTGACGCTGCGCGACGGCTCGGTCGCCATCGTACGCTCGTCGCTGGAAGCCACACCGTTCTCGATTGGTGACACGGTCGATCTGCGCTGGTCGGTCGTCGATGCAAAACTTCTTGCCGACGACGATCGCGCCGACATGACGATGACCTGATCGCTCTTTCCCCGCAGGATTTTTAGACATGGACGCCAAAGTCAACGGCAACGTCTCGTTCTGGTATGCCGACATCGGCCTGCCGGCCTATCGCGCGCCGCTTCCGGGCGATCTCGAAGCCGATGTCTGCATCGTCGGCGCCGGCTACACCGGCCTGTGGACGGCTTATTACCTGAAGAAGGCCGATCCATCGATCCGCATCGCCATCGTCGAGCGGGAGTTCGCCGGCTTCGGCGCGTCGGGCCGCAATGGCGGCTGGCTGTCCGGCGGCTTCAGCTGGTCGCGCGAGAAATATCTGCAGACCTCGACGCGCGGCGCTGTCATCGACATGGAAACGGCCATGCATGGCACGGTCGACGAAGTGATCAAGGTGACCGAAGCCGAAGGCATCGATGCCGACATCCGCCGCGTCGACAATCTGACGGTGGCGACCAACCCGCCGCAGCTCGAACGGATCAACGCCGCCTATGCCGATGCGATCGGCTGGAGCGTGCCGAGCGAGCGTGTCAGCCTGATCGGCCAGGCAGAGGCCAAGGCCCGCATCAACATCAGGAATGTGCTTGGCGGTTATATCCACCACGGCACCGCGCGTGTGCAGCCGGCCAAGCTGGTGCGCGGCCTGTCCGAAGCCGTCGAGCGGCTCGGTGTGCCGATCTACGAGCAGACCACCGTGACCGGCATCGAGAAGGGCAAGGTCACGACGAACCGCGGCACCGTGCGCGCGCCGATCATCATCCGTGCCACGGAAGGGTTCACGGCCGGCATACCAGGCAATGAACGGCTCTGGCTGCCGCTCAACAGCGCGCAGATCATCACCGAGCCGCTGCCGCAATCACTGTGGGACGAGATCGGCTGGGAGGGCCATGAGCTTCTGGGCGACTCCGCGCACGCCTATTGCTATGCGCAGCGCACCAGGGAAGGCCGCATCACCATGGGCGGACGCGGCGTACCCTATCGTTACGGCTCGCAAACGGATGTGCGCGGCCAAACGCAGCAGGCCACGATCGAAAGCCTGCACGCGATCCTCACACGGCTGCTGCCGCAGACTGCGAAGCTTCGCATCGACCACGCCTGGTGCGGCGTGCTGGGCGTGCCGCGCGACTGGTGCACGACGGCAGGGCTCGATCCGCAAACCGGCATCGGCTGGGCCGGCGGCTATGTCGGGCTCGGCGTCTCGAGTTCCAACCTTTCAGGCCGAACGCTGCGCGATCTCATCCTGCGCCGCGACACCGAATTGACCCGCCTGCCCTGGGTCAACCGAAAGGTCAGCAAATGGGAACCCGAGCCAATGCGCTGGCTCGGCGTCCATTCGATGTATCAGCTCTATCGCGTTGCCGACGAGCGCGAGGAAGCCGGCCTCCAGCACACGTCGAAACTGGCCGCGATCGCCGACCGCATCACAGGACATTGAGAGACTGCCATGACCGACTTCCAGACCTTCGCCCACCTCGCCTCCATCGACCTCGGCGAGGCTGAGCCCAAGCCGACCTCGATCAGCGGCGATCAGTTCGAAGCCTCGACGACGCTGTGGACCTCGCCGGATGGCGCACTGGAAGTCGGCGTCTGGGAGTGCACGCCGGGCCGCTTCACGGCCTCGCGCGAGACCAATTCCGAAACCTGCCACATCGTGTCAGGCCGGGTCTCGCTGCATGGTCCCGATGGCCGCAGCGAGGACGTCGGTCCGGGCGAAATGCTGGTGCTGCCGAAAGGCTGGAAAGGCGAATGGGCGATCCACGAGAAAACGCGCAAGCTCTATATCCTGCACTTCGAAGCGTGAGCCGGCTGGAACAGCCGCTACTCGTCGTCTGAACGATCACCCCCGGTAACGATCGGCTTGCCTTCTATCACACGCCGCAAGGCGTCGTTGATGCGGTCCTGCCAGCCGGGACCGTCCTCCTGGAAATGGTCCAGCACGGCGCGGTCGATCCGGATCGAAACAAGCTCCCTGACGCCTGGAGCGGCCAACGGCTCACGAATAGGAGCAACCGGCTTCTTGATTGGCTTGAAAGCCGCTTCGGCGGCCGTCATGGGATTTGTCGGTCGGCGCGGAGGATTTGCCATTGGATGACCCTGACTGAGGATGATTCGTGCGCGACGTAGCACGCCTGAGCCACCATAGCCCAACCAGCACCGTCGCGCAGGCCCCTTTGGTCAGGACGATCACTCGGCTGCTTGGAGGCTCTGTGCGTCGATGATGACCCTGATCTCGGCGCGGCAGGAGCCGCAATTCGTGCCGGCATTCAGGGCCGCGCCGATTGCCGCGACGCTGCCGCAGCCGCGGCGTACCGCTTCCGCGATCTGGTTGGCGCCAACGCCGAAGCAGGAGCAGACGATGGCGCCGCGATCGACGTCGATCCCGCCCGGCCGCCCGGCCACGATCGCCAGCCTGCTGCGCCGATCAACATGATCGGCGCTCAGTTGTTCCGCCGCCCAGCCGCGCGACACGGCGACCGGGCCGGGCGCGACGAACAAGGCGCCTGACAGTTGGTCGTCGTCGAAGGCGGCGATGCGGTGCTGGCCGGCGTCGCGGTCGTGATAAGCTGATATTTCGGCACCCAATGACGTACCGAACAGCGACCCGGCAAAGCCCGCCCAGTCGATGTCGTCATCGGCAAAGGCAAGCTCGACCCGCCAGCCGCCCTTGCATTTGGCCACGGCCCAGTAGGCCGCGGTATCGGGCTCAGGCCTGCGCCGCGTCACCGCAAAGCCAAAGGCCTTTGCCGCGAATTTCTCGATGCGGACGGCGACATGTTTCAGCGCCGGCTGACCGGAAATGGGATCGGTCAGCGGCGCGGTCAGCGTGTCGAGCCGGCCCTTTGCCGAGAACTGATCGGTCCAGTGCATCGGCGCAAACAGGCTGCCCTGGCGCTGGCGCGCCGTCACCAGCGCGCGCACCAGCACATCACCGCGCGGGCTGGAAACGCGCGCTATGTCGGCGTCACCGATGCCGAAGCGCTGCGCATCCGCCGGGTGGATTTCGACGAAGGGCTCGGCGATGTGCTGCGAAAGCCGCGGGCTTTTCCCCGTCCGCGTCATGGTGTGCCAATGGTCGCGGATGCGGCCGGTGTTGAGGATCAGCGGATAATCGGGGCTGGTGCGGATTTCCGTGGTGGGACGGATGGCGATGAAGCGCGCCTTGCGGTCGGGTGTGAAGAAGTTGCCGTTGGCGAAGAAGCGAGCCTGGAGCCCAGTCGTGCCGACCCCTTCTGGCCAACCTCCAGCTTGAGCGCCCCCCTCTGGCCTGCCGGCCATCTCCCCCTCAAGGGGGGAGATTGGCAGCTTCGCCGACTGCTTTCGCTTTGCGACGTTGTGAATTGGCGAAGACGGCCATGACAGCCGATCTTCCCCCTTGAGGGGGAGATGGCCGGCAGGCCAGAGGGGGGCGCCTTGGCTCGGCGCTGGCCATTGGAACGGCTCAAGCGCCTCATATCCCTCCGCATCAACCCCGGCATAAGCCCCGATGTCGAAATCCCGCGCACCATCATTCTCGAAACCCGACAGCGCGGCATGCTCGGCAAACACCTCCGCCGGCGACGCGTAGGAAAACGCCTCACCAAACCCCATCCGTTTGCCCACCTCGGCAACAATCCGCCAGTCAGGCAGCGCATCTCCGGGCACGCGCAAAAACGCGCGCTGGCGCGACACACGGCGTTCGGAATTGGTGACGGTGCCATCCTTCTCGCCCCAGGCGGCGGCCGGCAGCCGGACATGGGCGTGGCGGACGGTATCGGTCCGGGCCAGCACGTCCGACACCACCACGAACGGGCAGGCCTTGATCGCCGCTTCGACGGCATCGGCGTCCGGCATCGAATCGACCGGGTTGGTGGCCATGATCCACAGCGCTTTAATGTGCCCGTCGGCAACCGCCTTGAACATCTCGACTGCCTTCAGGCCGGGCTTTCCGGCAACGGCCGGCGCGTTCCAGAAGCGCTGCACGCGGTCGCGATGATCGGGGTTTTCGATCTCCATATGGGCGGCCAGCATGTTGGCCATGCCGCCGACCTCGCGCCCGCCCATGGCGTTGGGCTGGCCGGTCACCGAAAACGGCCCTGCCCCTGGCTTGCCGATGCGGCCGGTGGCCAAATGGCAGTTGATGATGGCATTGACCTTGTCGGTGCCCGAAGACGACTGGTTCACCCCTTGGCTGTAGACGGTCACGGTCTTGGAGGTCGCCGCGAACAGGCTGTAGAACCGGTCAAGCTCGTCCTCGCTCAGGCCCGTGGCAGCAGCGACGCCAGCCAGGTCCAGCGCGGAGGCGGCGAAAAGCGCTTGCCCGAAGCCCGTCGTGTGCGTCGTGATATAGGTGCGGTCGAGCGCATTGTGCTGGCCGAGATAGGCGAGCAGGCCAGTGAACAAAGCGATGTCGCCATCCGGCGCGATCGCCAGATGCATATCGGCAATGTCAGCGGTCATGGTGCGACGCGGGTCGACCAGCACGATCTTCATCTCCGGCCGCTTTTCCCGGGCAGCCGCGATGCGCTGGTAGAGCACCGGATGGCACCAGGCGAGATTGGAGCCGACCAGCACGATCAGGTCGGCAAGCTCCAGATCATCATAGGTTCCGGGCACGGTGTCGGAGCCGAAAGCGCGGCGGTGGCCGGCGACCGAAGAGGCCATGCACAGGCGCGAATTGGTGTCGATGTTGGCGGAGCCGACAAAGCCCTTCATCAGCTTGTTGGCGACGTAGTAGTCCTCGGTCAGCAACTGGCCGGAGACATAGAAGGCGACCGCATCGGGCCCGTGCTCGGCGACGGTTTGCGAGAAGGTCGAGGCGACGAGGTCGAGCGCCTCGTCCCAGCCGGCGCGGCGGCCGTGGATCTCCGGATGAAGCAGCCTGCCGTCGAGATCGATGGTCTCGGCCAGTGCCGAGCCCTTGGAGCAGAGCCGGCCGAAATTGGCCGGGTGGTCGGGGTCGCCGCGCACGGACACTTGCCCGTCCGCGGCGACCTTCGCCAGCACGCCGCAGCCCACCCCGCAATAGGGGCAGGTGGTCCTCACCTCGCGCGCTTCATCGATCTCCATGGGGTCAGGCCGCGCGGCTGGCCAGCGCTTCCAGCGCAATGAACAGATGCTCGCCTTCGATCCGCACCGGAATGGTGCGCACCGCGCCCTCGTCGGCGCCGAGCGCCTTGCCCGTTTCCAGCGAAATCACCCAGTTGTGCAAGGGACAGGTCACCGCCGTGCCGTGCACGATGCCCTGGCTGAGCGGTCCGCCTCTGTGCGGGCAACGATCGTCGATGGCGTAGACCTGATCGTCCTGGGTGCGGAAGACCGCGATTTTTCCTTCCGGCGTGGCGACGCAGCGCGCGCCGCGGCGAGGGATGTCGGAGAGAGAGCCTATCGATATCCAGTTCATCACGCTCACTCCGCCGCCTGCGCAAAACCGACCGAGGCCATTGGCCGGAATTCGTGCTTGTCCTTGCCGGAAACGCGTTCCGACCACGGGTCGACCTGGGCGAATTTCTGGCTGAAGACGAAGCGCTCGTAATAGGCCCTGCGCTTGTCGCCATCGTCCATGATCTGGCGCTTGATCTCGGGGATGCCGATGCGCTTGGCCCATTTGTAGATGCGCTCGAGGTAGCGGCCCTGCTCGCGGTACATCTGCGTCAGCGCCACAATATGCTCCAGCGCCTCGTCCTCAGTCTTCACAAGCCCGAGTACTTCGGTGCCCTTGATGTCGAGGCCGGCCGCGCCGGCAAAATGGATCTCGTAGCCGGAGTCGACGCAGATGACGCCGACATCCTTGCAGGTCGCCTCGGCGCAGTTGCGCGGACAGCCCGACACCGCCATCTTGACCTTGGCCGGCGTCCACGAGCCCCACATGAATTTTTCGATGCGGATGCCGAGGCCCGTCGAATCCTGCGTGCCGAAGCGGCACCAGTCCGAGCCGACGCAGGTCTTCACCGTGCGCAACCCCTTGGCATAGGCGTGGCCGGAGACGAAGCCGGCCTGGCCGAGATCGGCCCACACCGCCGGCAGGTCTTCCTTGCGGATGCCGAGCATGTCGATGCGCTGGCCGCCGGTGACCTTGACCATCGGGATTTCAAACTTGTCGACAACGTCGGCGATGGCGCGCAGTTCAGCGGCATTGGTCACCCCGCCCCACATGCGCGGCACCACCGAATAGGTGCCATCCTTCTGGATGTTGGCGTGGACGCGCTCGTTGATGAAGCGCGACTGGTAATCGTCGGCGTAGTCGTCCGGCCAGTCGCAGACGAGATAGTAATTGAGCGCCGGCCGGCATTTGGCGCAGCCGCAGGAGGTCGTCCATTCCAGTTCCTGCATGACGGCGGGAATGGTCTTCAGGCGCTTGGCGATGATCAGCCGGCGGACCTCGTCATGGCCGAGCGTCGTGCAGCCGCACATCGGCTGCACCGCCGCTGGATTGTATTTGTCGCCGATGATCAGCACCATCAGCTTCTCGACCAGCCCGGTGCAGGAGCCGCAGGAGGCCGACGCCTTGGTGTGGGCGCGCACGTCGTCGAGCGAGGTCAGGCCCTTGGCCGTGATCGCGCCGGTGATCTTCCCCTTGCAAACGCCGTTGCAGCCGCAGATCTCCGCATCATCCGGCAAGGCTGCAACGGCCGCCATAGGGTCCAGCGGGGCACCCCCCTGGTAGGACTGGCCGAAGATGAGCGTATCGCGCATCTCGGATATGTCGGTCTGCTTTTTCTTGAGATCGTTGAACCAGGCGCCGTCCGCCGTCTCGCCATAGAGCACGGTGCCGATGATGCGGTCGTCCTTCAGCACAAGTCGCTTGTAGACGCCGGCCGCCGCATCGCGCAGCACGATCTCCTGGCGGTCCTCGCCCTCGGCGAAGTCGCCGAGCGAGAACAGGTCGATGCCGGTGACCTTGAGCTTGGTCGGCGTGTCCATATGGACGAAGGCCGCCGCTTCGTTGCCGGCAAGCTGGCTGGCTGTCACGCGCGCCATCTCGTAGAGCGGCGCGACGAGGCCATAGACCTGGCCGTTGACCTCGGCACATTCGCCGAGCGCGTAGATGTCGGGATCGTTGCTGCGCATGCCGGCGTCTACGACGATGCCCCTGTTGACGGCGATGCCGGCCTGTTTGGCCAGCGCCGAATTCGGCCGGATGCCGACGGCCATCACCACAAGCGTTGCTGGGATAATGGTGCCGTCAGCAAGTTCCACCTGCCCGACCTTGCCGTTGCCTGTGATCGCCTGGGTGTTGGCCTTGGTGATGACCTTGATGCCGCGCTGCTCCACCGCGCGCTGCAAGAGATAGCCGGCGGCCGGATCGAGCTGGCGCTCCATCAAAGTCGGCATGACATGCAGCACGGTGACGTCCATGCCTTGCGCGTTGAGGCCCGCCGCCGCCTCCAGGCCCAGCAGGCCGCCGCCGATGACCACCGCCTTGGCCCGCGACTGGGCAGCGAGCATCATCGCCTGCACGTCGTCGAGATCGCGATAGGTCAGCACGCCCGGCAGGTCATGGCCCGGCACCGGAATGATGAACGGTACCGAGCCGGTGGCGATGACGAGCTTGTCGTAGGGCTCGGTGACGCCGTGATCCGAGGTGACGGTCTTCGCCGTCCGGTCGATGGCAACGATCTTATGGCCCTTGTAGAGGGTGATGTTGTTGGCGATGTACCAGCCGTCGCCATGGATGATGATCTCCTCATAGGCCTTCTCGCCCGACAGCACCGGCGACAGCATGATGCGGTCGTAATTGACGCGCGGCTCGGCGTTGAAGATGGTGACGGTGTAGCGGCCCGGAGCCTGTTCCAGCAGGTGCTCCAGCATGCGCCCTGGGGCCATGCCATTGCCGATGATGACAAGTCTCTCGCTCATGGTGCTACTCCGCGGCTTCGACGAAGCGGTGGCGTTCGTAGAGGAACTTCAGCACCGCCTCGCGGCAGCGCAGGAAGGTCCGGTCGGAAGAGAGTTCGACGCGCCGGCGCGGCCGCGCCAGCGGCACGGCAAGCACTTCGCCGATGGTTGCCGCCGGGCCATTGGTCATCATGACGATGCGGTCGGAGAGCAGCACCGCCTCGTCAACGTCATGGGTGATCATGATCGTCGTCGAGCCGAGCCTGGAATGGATGTCCATCACCGCGTCCTGCAGATGGGCCCGCGTCAGCGCATCGAGCGCGCCGAACGGCTCGTCGAGCAGCAGGATCTTCGGCTCCATCGCCAGCGCCCGGGCGATACCGACGCGCTGCTTCATGCCCCCGGAGATTTCCGCCGGGCGTTTGTCCTTGGCATGCGCCATCTGCACGAGGTCGAGATTGCGCATGATCCAGTCATGCCGCTCGACTTTGCTCTTCGAACGGCCGAAGACCTTCGACACCGCCAGGTTGATGTTTTCGTAGACGGTCAGCCACGGCAGCAGCGAGTGGTTCTGGAACACCACGGCGCGTTCCGGTCCAGGGCTGTCGACCTCCTTGTCCTCGAGCAGCACGGCGCCGGCCGACACCTTGGTCAGCCCGGCGATCAGATTGAGCAGGGTCGACTTGCCGCAGCCGGAATGGCCGATGATGGAGACGAATTCGCCCTTGTCGATGGTCAGCCTGATGTCCTTCAACACCTCGCTGACCTGGGCACCACGCGTGAAGGATTTGTCGATATGGTCGAGCTTCAGATAGGCCGTCATCGCCCCTCTCCTCACTTTGCCGTTGTGCCGCGGGTGACGAAGGCGCCGACCGCCGCGACCAGCCGGTCGAGGCAGAAGCCGGTGACGCCGATATAGGCGAGCGCGACGATGATGTCGGGCAGCCGCGACGAGTTCCACGCATCCCAGATGAAGAAGCCGATGCCGACGCCGCCAGTCAGCATTTCAGCGGCGACGATGGCGAGCCAGGACAGGCCGATGCCGATCCTCAAGCCGGTGAAGATGTAAGGCGCGGCGGCCGGCACCATGATCTTGACGAAGAATTCGAACTGGTTGAGCCGCAGGATGCGCGAGACGTTGCGGTAGTCCTCGGGAATGTTGCGCACGCCGACCGCGGTGTTGATGATGATTGGCCAGATCGAGGTGATGAAGATGACGAAGATCGCCGACGGGCTGGAATCACGGAACGCCGCCAGCGACAGCGGCAGCCAGGCCAGCGGCGGCACCGTGCGCAGGATCTGGAACACCGGGTCGAGGCCGCGCATCGCCCAGATCGACTGGCCGACCAGCGCACCGAGCGCGACGCCGACGACCGCCGCCAGGCCGAAGCCGACGGCGACGCGCTGCAGCGAGATCAGCACGCGCCAGGCCAGACCTATATCCTGCGGGCCATTGTCGAAGAACGGATGCGCTATCAGGTCGTAGGCCTCGTTCCACACCTGGGTCGGCGGCGGCAGGCTCGATGTCGGCGACGAACAGGCGATCTGCCAGACGACCAGCATCAGCGCGATGACGATGATGGGCGGCACCAGCGCGCTCGCCAGTTTGCCGGCGATGGCGAGCGGCTCGAAGCGGCGCCGTGCCTTGGCAGTGAAGGCGATGACCTCCGCCGGCTTGGCGGGAAAGGCCTTCACCTTGGTGTCCTCGATAGTCTGGATCGACATGTCTGGGGAAAACTCCTTGGGGGCAGGTAGTGATCGCAAGCGGCGCATGCACCGCTTGCGATCAGGCTACGCCGATGCCTTGATCTTCAGGCTGTCGAGATAGGCGGACGGGTTGGCCGGATCGAAAATCTTGCCGTCGAAGAAGGTCTCGACGCCGCGCGACGACGACGCCGGAACGTCGGCTGCCGCGACGCCGAGGTCCTTGGCCGCCTCGCGCCACAGATCCTCGCGGTTGACCTGGTCGACCAGCGCGTTGATGTCGGTGGTCGGCGCGAACTTGCCCCAGCGGATATTCTCGGCAAGGAACCACGCATCATGGCTCTTGAACGGATAGGAGACGCCGCCCTTCCAGAACTTCATGGAGAGATCGGTGCCGTTGGCGACGCGGCCATTGCCATAGTTGATGTCGCCCTTGAGACGGCCGATGATGTCGGCGACGGGCACGTTCATCCATTGCCGCTTGCCGATGATAGCGGCCATCTCGTCCTTGTTCTCGGTGGCCTCGCACCATTGCTGCGCTTCCATGACGGCCATCAGGATCGCCTTGGTGGCGTTCGGATATTTCTCGATGAATTCGGCGCGCAGGCCGAGCGCCTTTTCGGGATGGCCCTTCCACAATTCGCCTGTCGTGGCGGCGGTGAAGCCCACGCCCTGGTGGACGAGTTGCTCGTTCCACGGCTCGCCGACGCAGAACACGTCCATATTGCCGACCTTCATGTTGGCCACCATCTGCGGCGGCGGCACGACGATGGTCGAGACGTCCTTGTCGGGATCGATGCCGCCGGCGGCCAGCCAATAGCGCAGCCACAGATCATGCGTACCGCCCGGGAAGGTCATGGCGGCCTTGATTTCCTTGCCGGTCGCCTTCTTGGCAGCGAACGCGTCTTTCAGCTTCGAGGCGTCGAGGCCGACACCGGTGCCGGCATATTCCTGGGCGACCGAAATGCCCTGGCAGTCGTAGTTGAGCCGAGCCACGATCGCCATCGGCATCGGCTGGTTGTTCTGCGTCACCTTGCCGGTGTGCATGAGGTAAGGCAGCGGTGTCAGGATATGAGCGCCGTCGATGCCGTTGGCCGCGCCGCCGAGCATCAGATTGTCGCGTGTCGCACCCCAGGAGGCCTGCTTGAGCACCTCGACATCGGGCATGCCGAACTTGGCGAACAGCCCCTTCTCCTTGGCGATCATCAGCGGGGCCGCATCGGTGAGGGCAATGAAGCCGAGCTTGGCGCCGGTGACCTCCGGAGTGGCGGTCGCGGCATAGGCGCCGGAAGGGAAGAGCTTGCGGGCCGCCACGAACAGGCCGGCCGTCATCGCGCTGCTGACCAGAAAATCGCGGCGCGTCATGTCTTTGAGGGTCGTTCCAGTCCTGATCCGTTTCGTCATCGTCGTCTCCGGTTGGGCGCGGCTTGGGATCCGCGTCGTCGATTGCGTGTTGATCAAAACAAAAAAGCCGCCAGCCAGGTCTTCGCGTCCGGGTGACCGGGAGCGCGCTTTAACCTGAGCGGCAGCTTTGCCTGTGGCGCCCGCCATTGGACGCCCGTTCCGTGACCCGCGAAGGGCCTGTCTATTTCAAAGCAGGAACCGTGCCAGTTTTGAGAGAGGTGAAAAAGGCCAATGAAATCAGCAGCCCGCGCTGATCGCCGGCGCACTGAACCCTATGGCCGGAAGGCCAAAGATTGTTCATTAGGGCAATCGCGCGCACAATTTTTGTGCAATGCACAAGGATGGCGCGGAAATGATCAGGCCTGAATCTCGGCAGATTTCTGGCCGGTAATGTACGCATCGATCTCGTCAGGATCGAAGATCTGACCGTCGAAGAAACCGTCCGGACCGAGCACAAGGCCGGCGCCTGTCGCGCCGACCGCGGTGGCAATTTGGAGCGCACCCTCGACTTTCGAATTGGCGCCGGGAAGCGCGACGCCGAGCGGCTTCAGCGCCGAACGATAGAGGTCGGGACGGTAGCAATCGCGGGCGATGGCGAGATTTTCAGGCGTGTGCGCCACGTGCCCCCAGCGCACCATCTGCGTGTAGAACCACAGCGCATGGCTCTTCCACGGAAAGTTCGCCGCCTTATCGAAGGGGAGGAAGAAGTCGTCGATGGTCCGCTCCGCACCGCCGCCCAGTTGGAGATGGCCGGTCAGGATCGGCATCTGCACGGTCGGCGGCAGGCCGAGGAAGCCGGCCTGCGCCATCACCCCGGCCAGTTCGCCATGGTTGGCCGGATCCTGGCACCAGCGCGCCGAGTGATGCAGCGCGCGCAGCAGCGCCGCCAAGGCCTCGGGGTTTTCATCTGCCCAAGCCTTGCGCACGCCGATCACCTTCTCCGGGCTGTTGCGCCATATCCGCGCCTTGACGGTGACGATATGCCCGGTGCCGGCGGCCACCGCAGCGCTGTTCCAGGGTTCGCCGACGCAGTAGCCGTCGATGCGGCCGGCGGCCAGCGCATCGGCCATGAAGGGCGGCGGCACGATGACGATCTCAATCTCTTGGCTCGGATCGATGCCGCAGGCGGCGAGCCAATAGCGCAATTCGTAATTGTGCCCGGAATGCGGATGCACCACGGCAAAGCGCAGCGGATCGCCACCGGCCGCAGCGCGCTCGCGAATGAGCGCGCCAAGTGCGGCACCGGCGCGCGCCGGGTCTAGGTCGGCCTCGGCGCCGTGTGCCGCCATACCGGCCCAAACGGCATTGGAGATGGTGACGCAATTGCCGCCGAGGCCGAGCGAGAACGGCACGATGGTTTCCGAGGCCAGCGGCGTCAGCCCGAGATTGCAGGCGAGCGGCATCGGTCCCAGCATATGCGCGAGATGGAAGTGGCCGATGGCGATGCGGTCGCGGATGTTGGCCCAGGATGTCTCGCGGTGCAGCTTCAGATCGATGCCTTCTTGCGCGGCGAAGCCAAGTTCGCCCGCCGCGACCAGCACGGCGCTGTCGAAAAGCGGCATGAAGCCGGCGGTGATCTGGTGCTTGGCAGTCATGCTCATTCGTCCTCCGCCGGTCCCAGCAGCCCCGCGGCAGTCACCAGGCTTTGGGCGATGTCGCCGATCTTGCGGTTCTGGTTCATCGCCGTCTTGCGCAGCAGCGTGTAGGCGGCCTCTTCGGAGAGGCCGCGCGATTTCATCAGGATGCCCTTGGCACGGTCGATCACCTTGCGGCTCTCGAGCTCGCCGCGAACCTCTTCCAGTTCGCGTGCCATGCGCGAAAAGGCGTTGAAGCGGCTGACCGCCATGTCGAGGATCGGCTTGACGCGCTCTTGCCGCAGACCGTCGACGACATAGGCCGAAACGCCGGCATCGACCGCCGCCTCGATCGAGGCCTGGTCGGAGCGGTCGACGAACATGGCGATCGGCCGTTTTACGGCACGCGACAGCTGGAACATGTTTTCCAGCATGTCGCGATTCGGGTTTTCGAGATCGATGACGATGACATCGGGTTCGATCTCGGCGATCCGCCGCGCAATGCCGGTCACGTCATGGATGACGGTGACCCGCTCATGGCCGGCCTCGCGCAAACCCGCCTCGATGATCGCGGCGCGGATGCGGTTTTCATCGATCACCAGGACGGCGAGTGCGGTTCGAACCATGCCTGCATTGTGACCAAGCGAAGCAATTGTGCAATGCGGTATGGTTGAACAATCCGATATTCGCTGACCGCGCCGCAGGCGCCCTATTCCGCGGCCAACGCCGTGACCTCGCGGCGGAAGGGCAGTGCGTCGCCGATATCGGCTTCATCCAGCTCGCGCGCGAAGCGGTGGCCGGCATAGGTTGCCCAGGCGATCGGACCCGGCGCCTCGGCGTCGCCGATGATTTTGACCGAGCGGATGCCGCTATCGGCCCATTCGTCCCGCCGCGCCTTCAATTCCTGCCAGACACTATCGTCCTGGTGGCGTGACGTGACCAGCACCACGGCGTCCGCGGCGATGTCAAATTGGCTGCCCGTATAGGCGCACGCCGTGGCAACACCGCCCGGCACGATGCGCGTCACAGTCCGGTTCAGCACGATCTCGACGCCGCGTTCGGCCAGCCGGCGATGGATGGCGCCCTGCTCCAGCGTGTTGCGGGTCCAGTCGGACACATAGGCTGACGGCGTCACCAGCGTCACCTTCGCACCCTGGCGCGCCATCAGCTCGGCCAGAACGCCACCCATGTAGTAGTGGTCGTCGTCGAACAGCACGACACTGCCGGTCGGCACAGTGCCGGCCATCAGATCGTCCGGCGTGTAGACCGGCATGGCCGGGTCGATCGGCATCGGCACGACATGCGCGCGCGCCACGCCGTCTCGGCGCCATGTCGAGCCGGTGGCAAGCGCAATGTTCTGAAAGCCGAAGTCCAGTATCTCCTGCGCCGACAATCGGCTTTCGAAATAGACGTCGACATTGGACATCTGGCTGATCTGGTACTGGCGGTAGTCGCGCACGCGTCCCCATGCCGAGAGACCAGGCAAGCGGCACTCGCGCGCCACGCGGCCACCAAGTTCGGTGCCGGCCTCGGCGATGGCCACCTGATAGCCGCGCAGGCCGAGCGCACGCGCCGCCTCCAGCCCGGCCGGGCCGGCGCCGACGATCAGCACGCTGTCGCTATCGCCCTTGGCCTGCATGCGTTCGGGATGCCAGCCCTTGCGCCATTCCTCCATGAAGGTCGGGTTCTGCGTGCAGCGCGAGATCGACATGGTCATGTCGCCGGTGATGCAGATGTTGCAGCCGATGCATTCGCGAATGTCCTCGATGCGCCCCTCCTCCACCTTCTTCGGCAGGAAGGGATCGGCAATCGATGGGCGCGCGCAGCCGATGAAATCCAGCGTGCCGGACTTGATCATCTTCACCATCACATCCGGCGAGGTGAAGCGACCGACGCCGACGACCGGCTTCGAGGTCAGTTTCTTGATGCCGGACACCAGGCTCTCCTGCGCGCCCTCCTCCTTGAACCGCGACGGCCCCGAACAATCCTCCCAGGCGCCATGCGCCAGGTCCCAGAGGTCGGGCAGATCGGCATGCATCTCGATCATGTCGCGCACTTCGGAATTGGCAAAGCCGAGCTCACCGATCATCTCGTCCAGCGACAGCCGCAGCGTCAGGCCGCACGTGTCGCCGATAGCGTCCCTGCCCTCTTCGATCAGCTCACGCATCAGCCGCGAGCGGTTCTCCAGCGAGCCGCCATATTCGTCGCTGCGCTGGTTGGTGGCCGTGGACAGGAAGTGCTGGATGATGCCGAAGCCATGCGCGCCGTAGAGGCACACCAAATCGAAGCCCGCGAGCCTCGCCCGTTTGAAGGCATTGCGATGCCAGCGGCGCAGGTCGCGAATATCCTGCTTGTCCATGGCGCGCGCCTGCACCGGATCGTTGGTGAAGGTGCGGATCGGCAGGGCCGACGGCCCGCGCGGCACTTCCTTGGTGTAGAGGTTCGGCCCGTTGATGCCTGAGTAGGCCAGCTGGATGCCGGCCAGCGCGCCATGCTGGTGCATTGCCTTGGCCATCTTCGCCAGCGCCGGAATATCGGCATCGTCCCACAGCCTGAGCTCGATGAAGGGCGTGATCTCCGATGTGTGGTGCATCTCGGTTTGCTCGGTGAAGATGACGCCCCAGCCGCCTTCCGACTTGATGCGGCGCATCTCGGCCGCGGCCGAAGGGTCGCGATAGCCGCCGCCATTGCAATGCGGCACCTGATAGAAGCGGTTCTTGGCGGTCACCGGACCGATCTTCACGGGCTCGAACAAAATATCATAGCGCGGATCGCGCATGGAACGTGCCTTCCTGCCAGCGTCGCCCTGCAGCACGCCCGATCATGGTTTCGAGGCGTGACGCAAGCCGGCCAGCCCAGTGGGTTGATGCCGTGAGACCATTCATAAGTTGCGGCAAGCGCCGGAAAACAACAGATTTCTTCTGTGCCGGTTAGGCCGCGCCTAATCGCACACATCCGGATTAGCATCCGCTGAATCCCGACTGAGCCAAATGCGACTTCAAGGCCCCGGCCACGCGATGCTAGAAGTACCGACGGCCAATGAGACACAAGACGCATGGACAGCATCCAGATCCTTGAAAAGCTGCTCGCATTCCCGACGGTGAGCCGCGACTCGAACCTCGCCCTCGTCGGCTACGTGGCGGACCTGCTGGACGCGCACGGCATTGCCAGCCGGGTCATCCACAGCGAGGACGGCCACAAGGCCAACCTCTTTGCCACCATCGGACCGACTGATGCTTCCGGCATCATGCTGTCCGGTCACACCGACGTCGTTCCCGTCGACGGCCAGGCCTGGACGCTGCCGCCCTTCGAGATGACGAACCGTGACGGCAAGCTTTACGGACGCGGCGCGGCCGACATGAAGGGTTTTGTGGCCTGCGCGCTCGCCGCGTGCCTCAAGGCCGCGAAAATGACGCTGAAGACGCCTCTGCACCTGGCACTCTCCTACGACGAGGAGATCGGCTGCATCGGTGTGCGCAGCCTGGTCGACATGCTGCAAGCGGCCCCGCATCGGCCGCTGCTATGCATTGTCGGCGAGCCGACCGATATGCAGGTGGCGACGGGGCACAAGGGCAAGCTTGCCGCACGCGCGCTTTGCAAGGGGCGCGAAGGCCATTCGGCGCTGGCCCCGCTGGCGCTCAACGCCATCCATCTCGGCTGCGACTTCGTCGCCGCCTTGCGCCGCGAACAGGACCGGCTGGTGCGCGATGGCGCCCGCGACGGCGACTACGACATCTCATACACGACCGTCCATGTCGGCAAGATCAACGCAGGCGTGGCGCTGAACATCGTGCCGAACCTTTGCCAGGTCGACTTCGAGATCCGCAATGTCGCAGCCGACGACCCGCACGAGATTCTCGACCGCCTGCGCAAGGAGGCTGCTCATATTGCTTCCGAAGCCTCGACCATCGCGCCCGAGGCAGCAATCGACATCGACATCACCAACACCTATCCCGGCCTGGACACGCCAGCCAGTTCGCAAGCCGTCGCCTTCGTCAAATCGCTGACCGGCGCCAACAATACCATCAAGATGGCCTTCGGCACGGAAGGCGGCCTGTTCAGCCGCGATCTCGGCACGCCGACGGTCGTGTGCGGGCCGGGGTCGATGGCGCAAGGGCACAAGCCGGACGAATTCGTCAGCGTCGAGCAGATGCGCCGCTGCGACGACATGCTGGAAAAATTGCTTAAGCGGCTTGCCGACCAGCAACTGGCGTAACCGGGCGCTACTTCTGCGGAAGCGCTGCCTGGCCGACGGCCCGCTCGGCGCCGAACACACCTTGCTCGACGACAAAATGCCGGCAGTGGTCGATGAACGCCTGGGCGGATTGCGTACGATGTTCGGAATTGGGCAAGGCGACGCCCATGGTCAGCGGCCGGAGGTCACCGTCCAACGGCACGAAGACCAGCGGCTTGCCGTCCGGCGCCAGCGTGTTGAGCGGCCGCATGTTGGCGATGCCGTAGCCGAAGCCGTTGGCCACCATGGAGCGCATGACTGCAATGTCGCCGGTGCGCTCGGCAATATTGGGCCGGATCCCTCGCTGGTGGAATGCCGACAGGAAATATTCGCGGCTGTACGGCAGGTCGAGCAGCACCATCGGCTCGTCGGCCAGTTCCTCCGTCGTGATCGACGCCTTGGTCGCGAAACGATGGCCCGCCGGCAGCATGACATAGGCCGGCACCAGCATCAGCGGCTCGAAGGTCATGTCCTGCGACAGTTCGAGATCGTAGGTCAGGGCGAGGTCGATTTCACCGCGCTGCAGCATCTCAAGCAATTGCCCCTGATTGCGCTCGAACTGGCGCACGCGCACATCGGGATAAGCGCGCTCGAACCGCATGCGCAGCGCCGGCAGCACGATCTGCGCAAAGGTCAGCAGGCATCCCACCGCCAGCGGGCCGCGCACCTTCTCGGCAAAATCGCCGGCGACGTCATGCAAGGCATCGGCATCATTGAGCAGCCGGGCGGCTTCCTTGAGGAAGATGCGGCCACCGGCGGTGAGCGAAAGGCCGTGCGAATGCTTGCGGACAAAAAGCTGGACACCGAACTCGGTTTCCAGCTGCGCGATCGAGGCCGAAATCGATGGCGGCGACACATTGACCTGCTCGGCCGCCTTGGCGATGGAGCCGGCTTCGCCCACGGCAACGAAATATTCCAGCTGTCTGAGCGTGAAGCGTAGCGGCATGGCTGGCTATGTTGCCGGTTTGAGGGCTTCGATCAAGCCTAATGCATGTCGCGCAAAAGTGGCCCCGGTTTTGCGCAAACGACATGCATGGAGCAAAGGCCTAAAGCGCATCACTTGAATCCGTTCGATCGCGATGCGCTTTAGGCGCCCATCAATATTTGATCCATGTCGTTTTGAGCGCGGTGTACTTGTCGAGCGCATGCAGCGACAGGTCGCGGCCGAAGCCGGATTGCTTGAAACCACCGAACGGCGTCATCGGGCTCAGAGCGTCGACCGTGTTGACGGAAACCGTGCCGGCCTGCAGCCGCCCGGCGATGCGGTGCGCGCGCGACAGGCTGTCGGTCCACAGCGATGCGGCGAGCCCGTAGGGGCTGTCATTAGCGATGCGGATCGCGTCGGCCTCGTCATCGAAGGCAATGACCGAAAGCACCGGCCCGAAGATCTCGTCGCGGGCAATCGGATCGGCAGGCGCGACATCGTCGAAAATGGTGGGCTGGACAAAGCTGCCGCGCCCATTGACCGTGACCAGGTCGCCGCCCGCGACCAGGCGCGCGGTCTTTTTACCGGCCTCGACGAAGCGCATGACATTGGCGGCGTGGCGACTATCGACCATCGCGCCCATTTTCGAAGTCGGATCGAGCGGATCGCCGGGCTGCGTGGCCGCCGCACGCTGCACCAGTTTCTCCACCAGGGCATCCTTGATGCCGCGCTGGACGAGCAGGCGTGAATTGGCGGAACAGACCTCGCCCTGGTTGAAGAAGATGCCGAAGGCCGCCATATCGGCCACCACATCGAGATCCCCGCAGTCGGCAAAGACGAGGTTGGGGCTCTTGCCGCCGGTCTCCAGCCAGACCTGCTTCATGTTCGACTGCCCGGAATATTGCAGGAACATCTTGCCCACCGCGGTCGAACCGGTGAAGGCGAGGCAATCCACATCCATATGGCGGCCAAGCGCCTGGCCGGCGGTTTCGCCAAGGCCGGGCACGACATTGAGCACGCCGGCAGGCAGGCCCGCCTCCATCGCCAGCTCCGCCAGGAGCAGGGCCGACAGAGGCGACTGTTCGGCGGGTTTCAGCACCACCGAATTGCCCGCCGCCAGCGCCGGTGCGCATTTCCAGGTTGCCATGTCGAGCGGGAAGTTCCACGGCACCACCGCGCCGACCACGCCAAGCGGCTCGCGCCGCACCAGCACCAGATCGCCTTCGCCCGTCGGCGCCACCTCGCCATAGATCTTGTCGATGGCCTCGCCATACCATTGGAAGATCGCCGCCGAACCGGGGACGTCGACCGAGGCCGCATCCCTGACCAGTTTGCCCATGTCCAGCGATTCAAGCAGGGCCAGTTCATGCAGGTTGTCGCGCAGCAGCTGCGCCAGCCGCAGCAACACCTCCTTGCGGTGCGCCGGGCTGGTGCGCGACCAGACGCCGGCGTTGAAGCTGCGCCTAGCGGCGGCAACCGCCAGATCGATGTCTTCCTCGCCGCAGGACGCCACTTCGGCCAGCACCTCGCCCGTTGCCGGATTGACGCTGGCAAAGGTCCGGCCCGAACGCGCCGCGACCGTCTTGCCGTCGATGAACGCCTTGTCACGAAAACGGATCGCGGACGCCTTGCCGATCCAGTCCTTGTGGCTGAGTTCACTCATCGCAGGTGACCCCTGTCTTGACTATTCGTCGCCCGGCACGCCGTAGCTCGGCGCATCGGATGGGTTGATCGCGCGGGTCACATAGGCATCGAGCTGTGGCTTGTAGAGTTGCCACAGCGCCGCCAGTTGCTCGATAGGACAATCGTCGGTCCAGTCGCAGCGCAGGTCGGCGACCGGCCACGCCACCTCACGCACCAGCTTCATGCCGGCGGAATGGACAGGGCCAGCCTCGCCGCCGGCTGTCAGCGCCGCGCGCATAGTCGCGATGAGGCGGTCGCCGAGATGCCCCTCCGACGCCAGGAAAGCCTCGACCATCGCTTGCGGCACGCCATCATGGGCCAGCATGTTGCCGCCGCAAGCGACATTGTCAGCTCGCGCCTCCGCCCAGATGCCAAGAGCTTTGGGACCCGAATGGATCGCGGTCGCTCCAGCGGCGTCGACAGCCAGCACCTGCCGGTATTCGGGATAGGCACCGGTGCGCTTCAATATGGCAATCGCCTCCGCCGCGGACGCGCCGCGCGCCAGCAATTCGAGACCGCGCAGTCCAAGCGTAGGATCGGTGACGTTCTGGCTGGCAATGGCCCCGGCGCCCGCCTGCGCATAGGCGCAGCGCGCCGCAACAGCAGGCGACGAGGAGGACACCGCGACCCCGAACATGCCGGTGCGGCCGCACCGCGCGACAATGGAAAAGGTCATCGCAATCAGTCCGGAATGACGGCGGTGCCGTCGATCTCGACCAGCCAGTCCGGCCGCGCCAGGGCCTGCACGACAAGGCCGGTCGAGACGGGATGCACGCCTTTGATATACGCGCCCATGGTACGGTAGACCGCCTCACGATGGCGCACATCGGTGATGTAGACCACCACCTTGACCAGGTGCTCCATGGTGCCGCCGCACTCCTCGATCAGCTGGCGGATGTTCTGCATGACCTTGTGTGTCTGCTCGACCGGATCATGGCTGTCGATGTTCTTGGCCGTGTCGAGGTCCTGCGGACATTGGCCGCGCAGATAGACGGTCCTGCCGCCCCGCGTAACGACCGCCTGGCACAGATCATTGTCGAGCTTCTGCTCGGGATAAGTGTCCTTGGTGTTGAACTTTCGAATTCTTGTATGCGCCATCTTGGTCTCCGTCGGATCAGGCTCGAGGTCGGGGCATCCCGTTTGAGGTGCCGTGTCTATGCCACCTTGGTCTCGCGCTTCGCGGACGCATGGTAGGCCAGGTATTTGCGCTGCGTGGAAATATGGTCGGCCACATGCTGCGCGTCGTGCCAGACGCCCCAGATGAAGCTCGACCCCCTGCGCGATTGCCAAGGCAGTCCAAGGAAATAGATGCCGGGCTCGGTCGACACACCGCGCTGGTGCTTCGGCTTGCCCCTTTCGTCGAACACATCGACCTTCAGCCAGTTGTAGTCGACGGTGAATCCCGTCGCCCAGATGATCGAACCTATCCCGGCTTCCGACAGGCTCAGCTCGAGAATGGGATCGGTCATGCATCGCGGGTCCGGGCCGATCTTGCGGGCCTCGGGCTCCGGGGGAAGGTCGAGGCCGTTGCGGGCGACATAGGCATCTGCCTCGTCCAGAACCGACATGTAATTCGCATCGCCGCGCGCGATATTCTTGGCCAGATCGGGTGCGAAGGTCATCACACCGTGCCTGTAGGATTCGGTCCGGCCAACCAGCGTCATCCCTTGCGCGGCAAGGCGCCGGAAGTCGATCGTCTGGCCGCCACGCGCGCCGCTGACCGCGATGGTGACATGTTCGGTGCCGGGCGCAGGCGCCTGCGCGTCCCACTTGCCCAAAACCCCCAGCCACCAGCAGAAGTCACGTTCGCGATAGGCCCGCGGCGGCCGATCGTGCGGCCCGACCGAGAGATAAACCCGCCGTCCCGCACGCTGGAGTTCGTCGGCGATCTGCACCCCCGAAGACCCGGAGCCGACCACCAGCACCGCGCCTGCGGGCAGTTGGCCGGGATTGCGATAGGCGCTGGAATGTATCTGCATAGGTCCGGCGTCCCCGGGAACGACGGCCGGGATGACCGGATGCTGGAAAGCGCCGGTGGCGGCAACCACGCTCCTGGCTTCGATCACGCCATCCGAGGTTTCGATCCGGAAGCCGGGACGGCCGACAAGCCTTTCCACTTTCCTGACCTCCACGCCGCAACGGATGGGGGCAGCGATCATGTCGGCGTAAGCGACAAAATAGTCGGCGACCTTCTCCTTGCCGATAAAGGCATCCGGACCGGCATTGGGAAATTCCATGCCGGGAAAACGGTCATGCCAGGCGGGACCATTGGCAACCAGCGAGTCCCATCTCTCGCTACGCCAGCGTTCGGCGATGCGGTCCCGCTCCAGCACGAGATGGGGCACGCCGCACTTGCTCAGATGCTCGCTCATCGCCAGCCCCGCCTGGCCGCCGCCAACAACAAGCGTGTCTACTGTTTCGACTGGCATTCAGCGGCCCTTTCTGGCTCTCCCCGAGAGTTTCTGCGCATGCGGCGGAGGTCTGATCGTTGGTTTACTGGAGGGACCGGGCAGCGAAAATTACGATTTCATGTGGCAGTGGTTAGCTTGTTCCTAAATGCTGAATTGGCCGCGCGCAGACGGCTACGCCAGTATTGCCATAGCCGCCTTTTCGCCAATCATCATGGATGGCGCATTGGTGTTGCCCCCGATCAATGTCGGCATGACGGAGGCATCAGCGACGCGCAGATTGTCGAAACCGCGCACCTTGAGACCGGCGGGATCAACCACCGCCATGGCGTCGTTGCCCATCCTGGCCGTGCCAACCGGATGATAGACGGTAAGAGCCTCGGCACGCAGATAGGCGAGAATCTCGTCATCGGTGTTCACGTCGGGCCCAGGCAGGATTTCCGGTCCGCGGATGCCGCCAAAAACCGGCGAAGCCAGGATCGAACGCGCGACCTTTATGCCCTCGACGAGGGTCAGGGCATCCTGTTCGTCACTGAAGAAGCGATGGTCTATGAGCATATTGCGGCGGGTGCCGTCGCGTTGAAGCGTGATTTCGCCGACGCTCCCCGGTCTCAACACACAGGTGTGCACGGCATAGCCGTGGCCATATTCGACGAGCCGACCGCGATGGCTGCGATAGCCCGGCACGAAGTGGAACTGAATGTCGGGTATGCTCCCGGCATACTTCGTCCTGGCAAAGCCGCCGGCTTCGACATAGTTGGTCGTCAGCATGCCTTTGCGCCGGGCGAAATACTGGAACGGCGCCGCCAGCATCGCCGGAAGATTGGCAAGTGAAAGGCCGAGCGTCTTGCGGCTGTTCGATCGCACCGTGATCATGCCATCGACATGGTCGCGCAAGTTCTTACCGACGCCTGGCAGGTTCGCGACCGGTTCAATCCCCGCTGCTTTCAGCTCCCCGGCCGGGCCGACGCCGGAAGCAAGCAGAATGCGCGGCGATCCGATCGCACCCGCGCTGAGGACGACCTCCGCTCGGCACCCCAACCGTTGGGTTGCGCCTTCCCTGATCACGTTGACGCCGGTGACGCGCTCGCGTTCAATCGCCAGATCAAGAACCTCGACGCCTGACAATATCCGCAGATTCGAGCGGCCGAGAATCGGCCGGACAAAGGCGCTGTAGGCCGAGAAGCGCTCGCCTCTGTTCTGGGTCACGTTGTAGATGCCGAGGCCGAGTTGGCCACCGGCATTGAAGTCGCGGTTCTCGGGCAGGCCTACGCCTCTGCCCGCCTCAACCCACAGGCTGGATACCACGTTGGGATCGCGCGGATTGTCGACCAGCAATTCGCCGTCGAATCCGTGATAGGCGGGGCTCTGCAACAGGCAGTTCCGCTCCAATTTCTTGAAGACCGGCAGGACATCGGCATAGGACCACCCGGCACAGCCAAGCGCTGCCCATTCATCGTAGTCCTGCGCGGCGCCACGAATATAGACCATCGAGTTGATCGAACTCGACCCGCCAAGAACCTTGCCCCGGTTGACCGGTATGCGGCGGTTGTTGAGCAGCGGCTGCGGCACGCCCTTGTAGCCGTAGTCGAAGTTCGGATTGCCGTAGAGCGAGAGAATGCCGGCCGGCACGCGCACCCTGGTGCGGTCGTCGCTGCCGCCCGCCTCGATCAGGCAGACACGAACTGCCGGGTCTGCGCTCAGCCTGTTTGCCAAGACACAGCCGGCCGAGCCCGCGCCAATGACGATATAGTCAAATTCCGCCGCCTCGATGCTCATGCCTTGCCCGTTTCGTCATCCACACCGAAGGCTGCCGATGTCTGTTTCATGCATGTCGTCTGCCCAAAACCGAGGTCACTTTTGAGCGACATGCATTAGTGCTCGTCGTCTTCGTCATTCTTCAGGAGCTCGAGGATCTCCCGCTTCATGGCGATGAAGTTCGGCTCCATGACCAGATCCATGCTGCGTGGACGCGGGAGGCCCACGCGGATTTCCTTCTTGATCTGACCGGGCCGGCCGGACATGACGAGCACCCTGTCCGCCAGCAGGATCGCTTCGTCGATGTCATGGGTAACGAACAGGACCGTCTTCTTGGAATGATCCCAGATCCTCAGCAAAAGCTTCTGCATGCTGTGACGGGTTTGGCTGTCGAGCGCTCCAAAAGGCTCATCCATCAGCAGCACGTCCGGATCATTGGCGAGCGCGCGCGCAATCGCAACGCGCTGCTTCATGCCGCCCGACAGCTGAGACGGGTAATGGTTGGCGAACTTTGCCAGACCGACCTCGTGGAGAAAATGCTCGACAATGACCCTGCGCTCGGCCGGCGCAATGCCCTTCCGCTTCGGGCCATATTCGACGTTCTGCGCCACCGTAAGCCAGGGAAACAGCGTATATGCCTGAAACACCATGCCGCGATCCGGGCCCGGCTCGGTAACAGGCTTGCCGCCGACTACGATCATGCCGCCGGTGCGCTCCTCAAGACCGGCGACGAGATAAAGCAGGCTCGACTTGCCGCAGCCGGATGGGCCGACGATCACACAGAATTCGTTGGGCACGACGTGAAAGGAAATGCCATCCAGCGCCAGCACCGCATTGTCACCCTTGCCGTAGCGCAGGACCACATTGTCGATGCCTATGTCGGAACTCTTTGGTTTCGTCGTAAGATTCAGGGCGTCCATGTGTGCGTGTTCCTCAATTGGCCCAGGGAGCGACGAGGCGGCGGATGCCCCGGAACAATTGGTCGGTGCAAAGACCAAGGATGCCGATCATGGCGATGGCCATGAAGATCACGTCGACCTGAAAGCCGCGCATGGCTTTGAGCGAGATGTAGCCAAGTCCGCTGCGGGCGGCGACGAGTTCGGCCACGACGAGATAGGTCCAGGCCCAGCCCATGGTGACGCGCAGCACATCCAGCACGCTCGGAAGCGTGGCCGGAAATACGATGTGGAAGACCGTGTCGCCTCGTTTCGTGCCGAGCGTATAGGCTGCGTTGACGAGGTCGCGCTGGACGCTGCGAGCGCTGTCGGCGATCATGACGAGCTGCTGGAAGAAGACGCCGAAGACGATGACGGCAACGCGCTGCTCGATGCCGATGCCGATCCACAGGATGAAAAGCGGCACGAAGGACGTCACCGGCAGATAGCGTATGAAATTGACCAACGGTTCGAGAACGGCCTGGACGATGCGATAGGTGCCCATCGTCAATCCAAGCGGCACCGCAACGATGCTCGAAAGGACGAAGCCGATCAACACCACCTGGACGCTGGCGAAAACATGCTCCCACAACGACCCGTCAAGCGCCATGCTGATGGTGGTGGACAACACGGATTCGGGGCGAGGCAGGAACATTTCCTTGACCGCTCCGGAATAGGTCAGCGCGAACCAGCCGCCGATGACGGCGATCCAGACCATGAAGCCGAGCGTAATGGAGAGAGAGCGCGGCACAGCCCGAAACGGTGTGGCGATGACTTTCAGGACGGATCGACCGGCCTGACCTTCTTCAACTCTCGCGGTCACGCCATTGCTGACCAGAGAGCTCGTGTTCGGTGCTAGTGTCACGGGATACCCTTTTGGGCCGCTTGGACCGGAGGCGCGAGGTCCGCCTCCGGTTCAGCCAAATCACTTTGCAACGTCAAATTACTTCGCAGGCCAAGCTACTTTGCAAGGCCAAGCTACTTCCAAGGCCAAGCTACTTTCCAAGGAAGGATGTATCGACGAGGTCGTCATACTTGACGTCCATTTTGAGCTTGCCGAAGCCGCCCCAGATATCGCCGCCCAGCTTGATCAGCTTGCCGGCTTCGCCAGTCTCGCCACCGGCGAAGAATTCGGCATTGCGCTGCTTACCGTAGAAGTTCACGCCAGCGGCCGAGGAAGCGAAGTCCTTCGGATCCTTCAGCCAGCCACCGACGCCTTTGGCCATCACCTCATACGCCTTCTCAGGATTCTCCTTGATGAACTCGTTGGCCTTGTAGAGGCCCTTCACCAGCGCCTCGACATCTCCGGGGTTCTTCGTGATGTAGTCGCAGTTGAGCGCCACCACATCGACGATCAAGCCGGGTGTCTTGGAGGAGTCGATCAGCACCTGTCCCTTGTTTTCCTTTTTGGCCAGCGTCAGATGCGGTTCCCAGGTGACGGCAACGGGAATGCGGTCGGCCATGAAGGCGGCGGCGGCATCGTCTGCCGTCATGTTGGTGATCTTCACATCGGCCTGGGTGAGACCGGCCTGCTTGAGCAGGATATTGAACCAGAACTGCGACACTGAACCCTCGTTCAGCGCTACGTCCATGCCTTTGAGGTCGGCGATGCTCTTGACCCCGCTGGGCGCGAGCACGCCATCGCCGCCATGGCTGTCATCCAGCGCATAGACCGACTTGAAGCAAACATCCTTCGAACGATACTTCATGATCTCGTCGACGGTCGAGGCGCTGCCGTCGAGCTCGCCGGCGGCAACAGCCGCCATATACAGCGATGCTTCCTCGATGATCTCAAGCGAGACATCGAGCCCACCTTCCTTGAAGTAGCCCATGTCACGGGCAAGGAAGAGCGGTCCGTACCCCACCCAGGTCGTCATGCCCAGTTTCAAGCTGCCAGCTTCGGCGTGGAGGCTCACCGATATGGCGCTGAGCGCAATGCCGGCCACCAGCGCGGCCCGGCGAAACTTCGAGATTATTGTCGTCATCACGTTCCCCTGTTTTTCTGAAGTCGGGCGTTATCCCGACCCGAACGAAACCCGCTCCGGAGGCATCGCCGAAGCCTGTCGCCTGACGTTCTTTTCTTGTTTTCTTTCAGCCGATGGCGGAGCAAAGCACGTTGGGTGCGCTGCACAAATTATGATTTTCAGTAGTTCGGCTTAGGCTGGACCTAACCAGACTGCGTTGCGTCTGCGCCATCGCGATTTCGCCATCAGCAAGCTGCACCATTTCTTCCTTCCTCGGCCAGCCCGAGGCCACACCATTTTACGCGCCATCTATTGGCCGGGGCTGAGAGAGGGGGAACTGGAGCCGAGCTATTGTGGGCTACGGCCTAACGAACGGGTTGCAGTTCGGCGATTTCGACATTCTGGCTGATCCGTCCGGACGGCTGATCCGTCTTTTCGGAATCGAGTCACCTGGCCTGACAAGTGCGCTGGCGCTGTCGGATTGGGTTGTCCAATTTGTCGGAAAGACGAACTTCTTCTTGCTTTAGCCTTTGACCGCCCCAGCGGTCATGGATCCCGATATCTGCCGATACATCACAAGACCCAGCAATGCCGGCGGCAAGGCGCCCAGCATCATGACCGCGGAAGCGGTTCCCCATTTCACGCCACCGCCGCTCGCGGCGAAGAAGAAGGATGCGCCGACCGTCATCGGCACGGCACGACTGGTTGTCAGCATGAGGCCGAAGAGGAATTCGTTCCAGGCGGTGATGAAGCCGAAGATGAAGGTTGTGACCAGCGCCGGTCGGATGACGGGCCGGACGATCATCATCATCACCTGCAAGGAATTTGCGCCATCGACTTTCGCCGCCTCGTCGAGTTCGACTGGTACATCTGAAATCGCGTTCACCAGGATGACGAGTGCAAGCGGCGCGTTGACGATGGTCAGGATGAGCCCGAGCCCGATCCGCGTATCGAGCAGGCCCAGCCACTGGTACATCATGTAAAGCGGGATCGCGAAGATGATCAGCGGCACGGCGCGAAGATTGATGACGATCGGCAGGACCAAGCGCTTTCCCGCCTCGCTGCGCGCGATCGCATAGGCAGCCGGGAACGCGAGCACGATCGCAAGGCCGGTTCCGATCAGCGCCGCCACGGTGCTGTTCAGCAGATAGGCATAGATGTTGAAGCGGCTGGTCTGCGTCAGGACCTCCAGATAGTTGTCGAGCGTCGGCTGGCTGATCCACAAACCGGGGTTCGTCGAAAGCTCGCGCTGGCTTTTGAGCGATGTGATCAGCGTCACGATAATGGGGAAATTCATCGCCAGCACGGCGATGGCAAAAACGATCCAGCGCAGTGCCCCGGCCATCGTCAACGCTTCCTGCGGCCGGCAAGCCGATTAAGGCAGTGGAGAACGATGAACGACGCCATGAACAGGACAACCGAGGCGGCGACCGCCTTGCCAATAGCCCCTTCCTTGAAGAAGGCTTGGTAGATGTAGATCGACAAGGACGTCGTTGAACCTCCTGCACCACTGCCGGTCAATGCATAGACATTGTCGAACACCCGGAAACCGTCGATGAAACGGATGAAAAACGCGATGACCAGCGTCGGCTTCATCAATGGCAGGTCGATCCACCGGACGATCTCAAACGGTGATGCGCCATCGAGCGAGGAGGCTTCGCGCACGTCGAGCGGTATGGCCGAATAGGCCATGTAGAAGAGCAGGAAGGCGAAAGGCGTCCATTGCAGCGTCTCCACGACGACAAGGGTGCGGAAGGCATTGTTGATGTCGAGGAAGGCCGGGCTGTCACCGAACCATTGGAAGAGATAGTAGGGGACGGGTCCCGCAAATTCATGCAGCACCAGCCGGTACATGAGACCGACCATGGCCGGCGCGACCATCAGCGGCAGCATCAACGGCGCCATCAGGACTGGTCGCTTGCTCAGAAGCGGTGCCAGGAAGATGGCAAGGAAAAGACCGATCAGACATTCCGCTGATGCGGTAAGAATACCGAAGCGCAGAGAGAACCAGGCCGAGCTCCAGAATTCGCGGTCGTTCAACACCGCGACATAGTTGCTGAAACCGCTCAACACCGGACTGCGCAGCGTCTCGAATGTGACGGCCGAAATGGAATAGATCAGATTGACGATCGCCGGAAAGCCGAGGAACAGCAGCAGGAAGCCGACCAGCGGCGTCAGATACATCCTGCCTTCGGCACGTGTCACAAGGGCCATGTCGATCCGCCAAACGCGCCGGACGCCGAGCTCGACCCGGCGTCCGGCAAATGGTTCATTTCTTGAGAAGGTCCTGCATGCCCGCCTTGGTGTGGGCGAGCGCATCCTCGAGGCTCTGCTGGCCGGACCAGTAGCCGGTAAACTCCTTTGCCTGCAGCTCATAGACCGGGAGCGCACTCGCGGACGTCGCTCCGGTCATGACATAGCCGTACTTGCTGGCGAATTCGCCGAGCTTGACGAGATCGGGACGTTCCTTCGCAACCTTGGCGACGACATCGGGAGACAATGCCGGCGAACCGCCGCTGCGCGCATAGAGCAAGGCCGCATCCTCGGTGGCGAGCCACTTCAGGAACTTGACGGCGCCTTCCTTGTTCTTGGCGTTCTTGTTGAGGCCCAAACCAAGGCCGTGGATATGATCGGCGCGTCCGTCGGGACCTGCCGGCGGCGCGACGATCCCGGTCACCTCGGCGACCGCCGGAGATTTTTCGGTGCTGGTCAGATCCGCCGCCGCGGCATTCCACTGCAGTGCCGTCGCGGCCTGACCGGATGCGAAGGCCGCGTTGGTTTCCGCATATTCGTAGCTCAGCGAATCCTTGGGCGATGACCCGGCATCATAGAGTTTCTTGTAGAGCTCGAGGCCGGTCTTGTAGGCATCCGAATCCACCGTGACATTGCCGTTCTTGTCCATCCAGTCGCCGCCGTAGGAGCGCGGCAGCGACTGGAAGACCATCATGTTGAACAGCAGGTTCTTCATCTGCAGGACCGTGCCGTAGCGCACCGGGCTGTCGGGGTTCACCTGCTTGGTGAAATAGAGGGCGGTGGCCGCCCAGTCGTCCCAGGTCCAGCTGTCCGGGTCCTTCGGCTGCAGCGGCTTGCCGAGATATTTCTGGGCGATTTCACCATAGGTCTTCTTGGCGGCGTCATCCCTGTTCAAGGCGTCGACGAGATCCTTGCGGTAGTACATGAAGTGCAGCGAAAGGTCTGTCGGCACGCCGTATTGCTTGCCGTCGAACTGCATCGTCTTGAGAACGGATTCGCCGAAAACCTTGGCCGCATCCGCGCCAAGATCGACCGGCTCCATATAGGGCGCGTAGCGACCGAGCGAGTAGGTGGCGACGAGGTTCACGTCGAAGGCGTTGGATCCGGCCGCCATGTCGGCCTGCAGCTTGTCGTAAAAGCCTTCGCGGTTGAAGAACAGCAGCTCCACCTTGTCGGCATCGCTTGCCTGCTTGTTGTAGGTTTCCACGGTTGCCCGCAGTGCGGTTTCCTCGGACCCGCCAGGCCAGCCGAGCACGGTCACGGTTGCGTTGGCAAAGGTCGGCAAAGCTGTCCCCGCGAGGAGGGTGGCCATAAGCGCAAAAGACGTCCTGCTCAATTTCATGATCGTTCCCTTCTTTTTTGATGATTTTTGCATGGCATGACCGGCGGCGCCGCTACCTTGCCCATTCGGCAAGATCGGCAACACCGATGACGCCGGCGTGGCCCGCGAGCTTCGCCGCAACGAGATTGGAGGAAAGGCGCGGTGGAACCTCGCCCAGAAGCGCGCGCACCCGGTCGAGATAGCCATCGGCAAGACCGATGCTGCCGCCGATGACGATCGATTTCGGATCGAACATCATCTGAATGTCCCGGCACAGCGTCGCGACCCGCGAGGCGCTCCGCGAGACGATGGCGTCGGCCCAGGCCTCGCCCTTCAGCGCACGCCCGAACACATCGGCGGCATCGGCCTTGAAGCCGGCCTTGAGGGCCTGCGAAGCGATCCAGCGGCCGGAGGTGCTGTCTTCGAGTGGGGCATGGTCTGCAGACAAACCACGGATCAGACCGAAGTGACCGGCAAGACCGGACAGCAATCGGCCGTTGCAAACGATGCCGCCGCCAATTCCGGTCGAGATGGTCAGAAAGACGATGTCGCGACCTTGCCCGGCGCCGAATTTGTATTCGCCCCAGGCGGCTGCCTGGGCATCGTTGAACGCACAGACGGGCTTGCCGAAAACAGCGGATGCCCTTTCGACCAGCGGGTAGCCGTCGGGAATGCCAAGCGTCGCCGGGTTCAACGCCGACCAGCGTCCATCGTGCACCAGTCCCGTCACCGCAATGCCGATACGACTGAAGCGGCTCGACCAGGCCGACGTGCTTTGCGCAAGGGATGCCAGCCAGGCGTCGGGTCCAGCCTCTCGCGCCGTCGGCACGATCATGTCCTCGATCACCTTGCCGCCGCTGACCAGCGCGGCCATGGTCTTGGTTCCGCCGATGTCGATGCCCAGCACGGTTGGGCCAAGCACGGTTTGCGTGCCTCTTGCCGCATAGGCCTCGGAAATCGCCTGGTGGAACCACGAGGTGACGTGCTCGGTACGGGTGATCGCCGATCCGACAACCACGGCACAGGCGCCGGCGCGCGCGGCGGCGGCCGCCTGCTCCGGCGACCGGATACGCCCTTCGGCGATGACGTAGGGGGTCAGGGTTCGCATCTGAGCGATGAGGGCGATGTCCGGATCCTCCGGCTCCGGCCCGCCGACATAGCCGGAAAGCGTCGTGCCGACAAAATCGACACCCGCGGCAAGGGCCCGGCGCGCATCGTCAAGGCAAGAGCAATCGGCCATGGTCAGCTTGTTCCTGGCCTTGACGGCTTTCACAAGCGCTTCGACAGGAACGGGACGGACACGGTCCGTCGCATCGAAAGCGATGATATCGGCGCCCGCCTCGGCCAGCGCCTCGACATCGGCCAGATAGGGCGTGATGCGCACGGGGCTGTCGGTGAGATCGCGCTTGACGATACCGATGATCGGCACGCGGACTGCCAGGCGGGCGGCCGCGACATAAGGCACGGATTCGATGCGCAGGGCCTTGGCTCCGGCTTCAAGAGCGGCCCTGGCAAAGCCCGTCACGAATTGCGCACTGTCCATCGGGCCGCCGGGAACCGGCTGGCAGGACACGATGAGACTGTTGGCGATGTCTTCCCGCTGCACCTCGGCACTCCCCTGTCGCCATCACGATAAATGGAAAATACCAGATTACAACCAGTTCATAACTGGTATTATCTTTGCAGCTCGAAGACGAAGTCGTAGACGTCTCCCTTGTAGCGTGTCTCGCAGTATTCCACGATCTGTCCGTCGGCGAGAAAGCAGCGGCGCTCGGTCATCAGCAGCGGTGCGCCCATCTCGCAATGAAGGTGTCTTGCATCCTCCAGCGATGCGCCGCGCGAGCGCATGCGCTGGATTGCCCTCTGAGGCAGGAAGCCGCGTGCATCTAGCGCTTCATAGAGGGAGTCCTGAACCATCTCGGGCGAAGGAAGGAAGCGAACCGGCACGGCCGAGACCTCGACGGCGATCGGCGCGCCATCGGCCGTCCGCACGCGGCGCATGCGGATTACATTGGTGTTTGCGGCAATACCCAAAGCCATCATTTCGGCTGGCGATGGACGGCTTATCTGTTTGGAAAGCCATAGGCATCCAGGCTTCAGGCCGCGCGCCAGAATGTCCTCCGAAAAGCTCGTCAGCGTCGAAAGCGATTTTTCGACCCGCGACCCGATCTCGGTTTTGGAACCATGCCGGCGATTGAGCTGCCCTTCCTCTTCGAGCAACGCCAGAGCTTTTCTCACAGTGACACGCGAGATCGACAGGGCTTCCGCCAGAACCCGCTCGCCCGGCAGAACCGCGCCGGCCTTCAAAGCGTTGGAACGGATCGCTGCCTCGATCGCCGATTTCAACCGTCGGTAAAGCGGCACATCGGAGGCTGTCGCTTCCATCTCCCGACTGACAAGCCCGATCAGGTTCACGGTTGTCATTGCTCTTCCTCCCGCGCGAGAAGCACCCAGGATCAAAACATTCCTGACTGGACCCATACTGGTATTATCAATCCGGTGCAAACGTCCCGCGGGCGGTGCCTCGTCCGCGCCGTCAGCGCACCACGACCCCTCAGCGAACCTTCGGTGACAGCTTCATGGAGATGCGATCGCAGGCAGCACGCAGGACCTCCAGAGTAAAGGCATGGCGGCTTTCACGCGTATGGCGATTGATATAGGCGACGATAATGGAGGCGACGGCGCTGCCGTCCGGTCCGATGACCGGACAGCAGATATCGGTGATGCCGACGAAATCACGGCTCTCGCGCATCCAGTAACCGTCCGCGCGGATGGTACGAAGCTGCTTTTCCAGCGCCTCTCGATCCAGCGGCGCCGGCGAATGTGCCGCACATTCGTCGATCATCCGCGTCGCGACCTTTGGCGGCTGGAAGGCAAGGATCACATGGCCGGAGGTCGCGTCGGTGGCCAGGCGGCCGTAGCCGAGGCGCAGCGTGAACGCCATGTCCTCGCCCCCGGGAACGGCCGCGGTCACGACAGTCAAGCCATGATTGAAGACGACCAGGTGCGGCGACTGATTTGAGTCCCCGGCAATCCGCGTCAGCTCGGGCATTGCGGCGGACATGAGATCCTGAGCGCTCGGCGTGTGCAGCCCCAGCTTGAAAAGCTTGTCGGTCAACGAATAGGCGTCGGTCTCGGCGTTGCGCTCGATATATTGACGCTCCTGGAGCGCGATCAGCATCCGGAAAATCTCATTCTTCGAACGACCGAGGCCTTCCGCGATCTCCTTCATCGTCAAGGGCGCTCGCGCCTCCGCCAGCAGCTCCAGGACATCCAGACCCTTCGTCAGCGCCGGGGCCGAATAGGTCGGTTTGCCACTCTCTTTTGCGTCATCTGCCATTCGAAGAATCCCCGGTGGTCCACGCACGATAGAGACAAGAAATCGGAATTGCCATTGGTTTTATATCCAAACTTGACACCATATATAAAACTGACATGATGACGGGGACAATGAATTTCGAGGCCGAGCTGATGACCGTCCAGAGACCAGCAAACACTGTCCGCGCGACCATCACGCCCCGGAACAACAGTGTTTACACGTCGGTCGATTTCGATCGCGAGGGCAAGCAGATCGGCTTCTTCCATGTGCCCCAATCGCCGCACGACGATGCCTGGGGCACGGTCCGCGTTCCGCTGGCCGTCATCAAGAACGGAGACGGTCCGACGGTCCTGATCGAGGGTGGCAACCACGGCGACGAATATGAGGGGCCGATCGCGCTCGGCGAGCTTCTGCGCGAGATCGATCCACGGGATATAGCCGGTCGCATCATCGCGATTCCGGCCATCAACATTCGGGCCGTCGAGGCCGGCACCCGCACCTCCCCGGTCGACGGGTTGAATTTCAACCGCAGTTTTCCAGGCGATTTCAACGGCACGCTGACAAGCCAGATAGCGGCCTATGTGCATGACATCCTGTTTCCGAAGGCCGACTATTTCCTGGATCTCCACTCCGGCGGTTCGTCCCTGATGATCCTGCCGAGCGCGATCATCGAGCCCTCCCCGACCGCGCAGGGGCATCGCAAGAACATCAAGGCGACGCTCGCCTTCGGGGCGCCGACCGTTGTCATGGTCGACAATCTCGGTGAAACCCGGACCTCGACCGCGTCCGCCAATCACCAGGGGCTGATCGTCATCGGCAGCGAGATGGCCGGCGGCGGCCTTGTCAGTCCGGATGCGTTGGCCATCTGCCGCAGGGGCATCCGCAATGTGCTGAAACATGCAGGCGTCCTGAAGGGCGCGCCTGACATTGCCCCTGGCGCCAACGCACGCGTGCTCAAGGTGCCCGGAAGCGAAGGCTATCTGCTTTCCGAGGAGGACGGTGTCTTCGAACCCTTGAGCCCGCTCGGCAGTGCCGTCAGCAAAGGCGACCTTGCCGGACGCATTCACTTCCTCCACACGCCGTCGCGCGCGCCCATCGATCTCCTTCACCCCATCGACGGCATCGTTTTCGCCAAGCGTCAACCCGGCCGCGTGCGCCCGGGGAATTGCTGTTTCGTGCTGGCCAACGAATATCCGGAGGCACTGACCGATGAGCCATGAAGACATCATGGCGGCTGCCCGGCGCATTGCCCCCTTCATACGGCGCACCCCGGTCGTCAAGCTCGACCATGCCACGGGCGCGAACCTCCAAAATGATGTCTATTTGAAACTCGAATGCCTCCAGGTGAGCGGCTCCTTCAAGATCCGGGGCGCCACGAACCGGGTGAAAACGCTCGAGCCGGGCCGGATCGAAAACGGACTGGTCGCCGCATCCGGCGGCAATCACGGCCTGGCCACCGCCTATGTGGCTGCCCGGGCCGGCGCTCCCGCCACCATCTACATGCCGAACAATGCAAGCCCGCTGAAGGCGCGCCCTGATTGATGAAATTCTCGATGATGCTGACCTGTTTTTCCAGGCTGCCCTCGGCGCGGGCGAGCATCTCGGCTACCTCTCCCTTTCCACCCGCGCCGATGTCGGTCGCGCGGTGAAAGCCGCCGAAGGCGCACGCGGGACCATGCGCAAGATGGGAACCTTCGCACGCGCTCAATTGTGCATGCGCATCGCCGACGCGATCGACAGGCGCGCCGAAGAGCTTGCCCACCTGCTCTGCCTGGAACAGGGGAAGCCCTTCCACAGCGAGGCAAAGGCCGAAGCATCGGCGGCAGCTCTCGGTTTCCGCAATGCGGCAGAGCAGATGAAGTGGCTGGAGACGGCGGCGTTTCCGCTGGCCGACGCCAACAAGCGCGCCTTCAGCTTCCTGCAGCCGAAGGGCGTCTTTGCCATCATCACGCCATGGAATTTCCCGATCGCCCTGCCCTGCCTCTATTATCTCGGACCGGCCGCCGCAACGGGCAACACCGTTGTCTGGGTGCCGGCGCCGACGACATCGCTGATTGCCACGGCACTTGTCGAATGCTTCATCGAGGCGGGCTTGCCGGACGGCGCCATCAATCTCGTTCTGGGAGATGGTGCGGAGGTGGGCGACGAGGCCGTCGTTCATCCGGGCACCCATGCCATCGGCTTCACCGGCAGTTCCGCCACCGGCGCGTTGATCGCCCGGCGTGGCGCGGGCAAGCCGCTTCTGCTCGAAATGGGCGGCAACGGTCCGACCATCGTGCTAGCCGATGCCGATATCGACATGGCCGCCGCCCAGGTGGGGGCCGGCTGCTTTGCCAATGCCGGGCAGATCTGCACGGCCACCGAACGTGTGCTGGTGCATAAATCCATCCATGACCAGTTTATCGAAGGTCTGGTGAAGCGGCCGCGAAGGTGAAAATGGGCGACCCTTTCGATCCCGCGACGACGATGGGGCCGATCAACAATGCGGTCGCCGTCGACAAGGTGCTCAGCCACATTGCGGACGCCCGCGCTCGTGGCGCCGAGATCGTCACCGGCGGCAATGTGGCGTCGGGTTTTGCTACCAATCTCTATTTCGAGCCGTCGATCGTCACAGGACTGACCCGGGAAAGCCTGCTCAACGTCGAGGAATCCTTCGGGCCGGTTGCACCCGTCCTGACCTTCGAGACCGACGAGGAGGCGATGGAACTTGCGGCGTCCAGCCCCTACGGCCTGTCGGCCGCGGTCTTCACCAGCACCATCAAGAACGCCTTTGCCTTTGCTGAAAGCCTGAGGGTCGGTATCGTCAACATCAACGAGATGAGCTGCTATTGGGAGCCGCATATTCCTGCCGGCGGCGCCGCCGGGACGCAGAGCGGCCTCGGCCGCACCGGGGGTCGGCACACGCTGATGGAAATGTGCGACCTGAAGACGATTACCGTGGACGTCACTCGCTGACATTCAAGGCCCGCGCCTTTTGCGCGGGCCTCCCGTGCGACCGTATGCCGTTCGGCAGCGAGCTGTCAGATGGACCGGCGCAGGCTGTCGGCCATTTTCTCGCCAATCATGATCGAGGTCAGATTGGTGTTTGCCTGGCAATCGAGCGGCATGATCGACGCATCGATAACCCGCAGCCCTTCAAAACCGTAGACCCGGCATTCCGGATCGACCACGGCCTCACCGGGCCTACCCATGCAACAGCCGCCGATCCCATGCTGCGCATCGGAAGACTGCGCCAGCAGGAAATTGTCGACCTCCTCGTCGCTTGCCATTTCGAGCCATGACAAAGGCAGATCGGAATCCCCCAGCAGGACGCGCTCGGCGATCGCCTGGATCGGCGCTTGCCGGGCAATCTCGCCAAGGTGGCGATAGGCGATACGCATGCGCTGAAGATCCATCGGATCGTCCAGCATGTTCTCTTCCACGATCGGCTGGTCGAAGGGATTGGCGGAACGCAACTGCACGGTGCCCCGGCTCTTGGCTTCCATCAGGATCAGATTGACCATGGCCTCGCCGAACTGGGCGCTGTCGGATTCCACGCCGATACCGCCATGGTTCATGGCGACGTAAAGAATGTCGTCGCGCTCGGCACCCGGCACGCCGGAACTCGTCCGCACACAGCAGTTGGTATGCCGCGCGTCGACATCGGTCGCCTTGAATTCCGGCTTCAGCTTCAGTTCGATGCGGCAATAAGGATGGTCGAAGAAACCTTCGCCGACCGGCAGGTCGGCAAGCACCTCGATGTCCTTTCGATTCAAGAGAGCCGCCGGACCGATGCCCGAGCGCTGCAGGATGACTGGAGAGTGGATGGCGCCGGCCGAGACGATGACCAGCGGCGCCTCGAATTTGCGAACCTGACCGGCCACGATGGCCAAAACGCCGATCGCTTTCTTGCCATCGAAAAGCACCTTGTCCACTGTCGCCTGCCCGATGATGGTGAGGTTCGGCCGGTCGCGGGCAGCTTCCAGATAGCCGTCATTGACCGACACGCGCTTGCCGGCTCGACTGTTGATGGGATAGGTGCAAGCCCCTTCGGCATCCGGAGCATTGAGATCGTCATGCCAGGGATGGCCGAGGGCCATCGCGCTTTGGCGCATGGCCTTGTCGACGCTTCCCCAGCTTTCGACAGGCGCGCGGTAGATCGGAATCGGGCCATCGCTGCCGTGAAAATTAGCCGCGATCGGGTCATCCTCCAGCCGGCAGAAGAAGGGCAGCACGTCGGCTCCCGACCAGCCCTTGCATCCGATTTCCTCCCAGCGGTCGAAGGCATGGAGCACGCCGCGAATGGCAATCTGCCCATTGACGGCCGTCGAACCGCCAAGCCCCTTGCCGCGCCAGTAGACCCGATGCTCCTGCCGCTTGGTGCGGCGAGCCATCAGGTCGGGGTACATATATTGTTGCTGAAAATGATCGGGAAGCAGCAGGTTGAAGGGATTTGGACTCGCCATCTCGGCAGGTTGCTCGCCGCTCCGGTAGTCCGGCCCCGCTTCCAGCAAAAGCACGTTCGTGGCCGCATCTTCGGTGAGCCGGGCGGCAAGGACAGCCCCGGCTGCGCCGGCTCCGACAACGATGACATCAAAGCGCATGCCGCACTCCCTACATCCGACCAATGCACGGCTCACTCGACCGCGACATCATCTTTGATTTCATTGTGCACGATCATCTGCTGGCATTCAGGCTCGGCGACGGACGCCGGAACCGACCACCGCCGTTGCACGACAGCAAGATCATCATGATTTGTTTTATATGTAAATATGATTTCGTATATGAACCCATCGGAAGTATCTCTTTTCACCATCTACTCCATACAGCGCGACGAACCCCGGTGCTTTCCGTCCCCCCTGCCGGCGGCTCTCACACCGTCATCGTCCATCGCCTTTTGATGTCGATCGGCCCTCGATAAAAGCGGTGTTCGACGCGCTGCCCTTCCACGTCGCCCCCAGGGAACAACTGCTTCCATGGAAAGTTAGTCCATGGCTACACCGCCGGTGAGCTTTCACGACAATCCAAGGGAGACAAATCATGGCGACTGCAAAAAGAGCGACGACCAAGGGACTGGAGGCTTTGTTCCTCGATGGGCTGAAGGACATCTACTACGCTGAAAAGAAGATACTCAAGGCCTTGCCGAAGATGGCAAAGGGCGCCGAATCCGAGGAGGTGGCTGCGGCCTTCGAAAAACATCGCATGGAAACCGAAGGCCAGGTTGATCGGCTCGAGCAAGTGTTCGAACTTATGGACAAACCGGCGCGCGGCAAAACCTGTCCGGCGATCGACGGCATTCTTGAGGAAGGGTCGGAAATTCTCGACGAATACAAGGGCGACCCAGCCCTGGATGCTGGGCTGGTCGGCGCGGCACAGGCCGTCGAACATTATGAAATCGCGCGCTACGGCACGTTGGTCGCGTGGGCTGAACAGCTTGGCAAGAGCGACGTGGTCAAGCTCCTCAACGAGACATTGAAAGAGGAGGTCGCGACGGACGAAGCGCTTTCCGGGCTGGGCGAAGGCGGTGTCAATGAGCGCGCCCTGGAGCAAGCTGCCTGACTGGGCGTCCTGACTGATGTCGCCCCGGCAAAGCCGCCGGGGCGACTTTCGCAACCCCAACCGCGGCGTCGTCGATAGCACCTCTTTCAGATGCAATCGGACCCACCCCGATACTTCGGGGTGGGTCTGCTGAAATCACCCGCGATCAGCGGTTTTTGTGACTTTGTTCGCCAGCTTTCACGTGCTGTTCGTGGGTTCCACCACGCATGCCGGATCCATCGCCCTGCTGCCGTTGACCACCACCAGCGGCCTGCTGTTGCTGCCGGTTTTTATTGTCGGCATTCTTGTGGCTCTGCTGGCCTGCCTTCACATGCTGTTCGTGGCTACCACCTTGATTGGGCATTCTTCTTCTCCTTCACAATGCACGAGGCGACAACCGCCTCGATTGCCTAAGAAGAGTCAGGCGCGAACGTTCCCTTACGTAACATTTTGTGAAGACCCTCAGACAAGCCGGGCGTTCGAAGGAGCTTGAGATGGATGCCGACCCGGCGAGCATTGCGCCAACCTCGGGAGTAAGGTGCGTTGCACTGTCCCGCTGAATTGAAATGGGTGGTCTCGAAAGCTTGCTGGATAGCGAGATGCGCACCTTGCCACCATAATATTTCACCGAACCCCAAACGCCGTTTATGCATTTGCGCGGAACGGTGGTGCTGTTCGCGTAGGCCGCATTGGGAGTCATCAGAGGTGCCATGAGAACCGCGATTGTCGAGATGGCGGTGAATGTTTTCGTCAAGCTGCGTAGCATGATCGAATTCCATCCTTGGACTCAGTTGAGGTTCAGGTTCGACCGCTCAGCCTTTTGCGGATGTCAGTCTGGCGTTGCGGCTGTGATATTGGGCAACTCAGCGTAATTCAGCGTGAAATAACGATCATCGTTCCCCGGTGTCTTCGCATGATCGTCGAGAGATGATTTCCGGTCTTCGCGGTCCGTGCATCCGGATGGCTGTCAATGGAGGCTCGGCAGGCGACCCGCTTAGACAATGTCGTCGGCCAGGGCTGCAAGGCCCCGCCGACACAGAAGCTCGCCGCGGGATAAGGCTGGCCGAGGCAATTGAGAGAAGTAGATCAACCGTCACCTTGCAGGGACCGCCAATGCGATCTGCCTGTTAGCCTGGACGGACCCATTCCAGCGCAATTCACGTTGAGATCACGCGGAGCACTGCAAAGCATGCGTCATAAGGGAGGAACCCGACATGACGCTCAACATCAATAAGCCGCTGCGTGTAGCCCCAGTCGAAATTTCAGCTCGCGAAACAGCCTCATCCTTCACGGTCCGGTCTCCGCGCCTCCTTGCTTGGCGCAGTGCGTTGACGGCACGGATGTCTGGCCCTGGGGGAGCCTACAATGTCGGCAACCTCATTGGTCTTTGTCAGGGGATTACGGCGCAGATTCTCGTATCCGGCGATCTGAACCAACTCCTCTGGACAGGCGCGCCGGCCGCCATCAGCCATTATTTGACGGGCAATTTCGCTGCGATCGCAATGACCTCGGCGACGGCGATCTTCTTCGCCAGCGGCGAGATCTACCATCGCGCCTGGAACGGGCGTCTCAAGCCTAGGGAAAATCTCAACCGCCTGGGTGATTTCCTGTCCGGCGTTGGTGCCGTTTGCCTTGGCCTGGCCCTGTTTGAACTTGGCCATCCGTTGCTGGCGTTGACATCGGGCCTGCTTCATTCCGTTGGAAAATTCGGCAGTGCTTGCCACCGACCCGGTGTCCGGATCCTCAACTTGTCGGAATACGGCCCCGACCCGTTTCGCGTCATGGTCCTTCTCAGCCGGCTGCCGGCCCTCATCGCAGCCGGGACAGGACTCTGTGCATCGCTGTTCAAATTCGAAGTCGAACAGCCACAGCATTGGTCCACGCCCGCCAGCCTTCTCGTTTGTTACCTGCTCTGGTCCTGGGCTGACCTGCTTCTGTTCCGATCGAGCCAACCTCGCGCAGCCCGCGATCATTCCGCCGGCTGATCAAGCTTCGCTATTCCAACCTCATTTGGAGAGACACCATGTTTGGATCATCATCCGACAATTCCGCAGAACAGATCGGCCGCTCCTATCCCTTGCAGCGACGCATCGGCACGATCTGCGTTTTCGGCGGCGCCATGCTTGGCAACGATCCCGACCACGCCCGTTGCGCCACCATCCTTGGCGAGACGATAGCCGCAGCAGGTATTCGCCTGGTCTATGGCGGTGGCTGTGATGGCCTGATGGGCCAGGTGGCTATTGCCGCAGCAGAAGGGGGTGGAACCGTGATTGCGATCACACCGCAGTTCCTGATCGAGCGGATGAGAATGCTATTATCGGGGTGCCAGACGATTTCAGTTCCCGACATGAGTATCCGCAAACAGCTCATGTTCGACTACGCGGATGCATTTGTAGCCTTGCCTGGCGGCATCGGAACCGTTGAGGAACTGACCGAGGTCATGACGCTTCGCAAGCTGGAAAGGCACTGCAAGCCGCTGGTCCTGGCGAATTTCAAAGGCTTCTGGTCACCACTTCTCGGCGTCTTCGAGAGCATGTCTGAGGCTGGCTTCATGAACTCGTCAACCCGATGCACGCAAATGGTTTCGGCAACCCCGGAGGCCATCCTTCCGCTTCTTCAGCGCAGCGTCAGTTTCGAGCAGAACGAACCGCCAAAGCCCGTCCTGCTGCCCACCATCCCCGTCTTGCGCAGATCACATATATCGAGTGCTGGCCCCGGATAGATCGCGAACCAAAAGACGCGTTCTTCCGCGCAACACCAGCCACCTCGACAATGACGGGGTCCGTCGGCCCCGATCATCGCTTTCAAACCCGATCACAAACCGTTGGAGCCATTGCCCGCTGTGGTGATGCGATCAATCATGTCCAGATTCAAGGCAAATTCCTTGCTAATGCTTGCTGCGCTCATTTGGGGAGTGGGCAATGTGTCCCACAAGACCATACTGGCCCACCTCGATCCCATGGCGGTTGTTTTCCTGACCAGCGTGATCGCCGGACTGGTGACGTTGCCATTCGCGGTGCGGGAGCGCGACTCCGAAACCAACACCGGCTGGTTTCCAAGTGTGGCGAGAGTGGTTCTGCTTTTTGCCCTCGGCTGTGTGGTCCAGCAATTGTCCTATGTCAGCACGACGGTGACGAACTCGAGCCTCCTTATCAGCGCTTCACTGTTATCACGCCGATCGCCGCGTGGCTGATCATGAGGGAGCGTCCAAGTGCACTGATCCTATTCGTCGCAATTCTGACGGTCGTGGGATCGGCTCTCCTGGCGGGCGGCTTCAATGGTTCGGCAACCGCCGGCGACGCTTTCGCCGTCCTGACTGCAATCTGTTTTGCAGTGTGGACGGTCGAACTCGGGCGGCATGTGCAGGCACATGGCCACCCCTTCGCGACGGCGGCCGCACAGTTCATCGGCACGGCCGTTGCCACGCTACCTTTCGCCCTGCAGGGCACAATGACATTTCAGGCAATTATGGCAGCATGGCCAGAACTCATCATGCTTGGTGTGTTCTCGACCGCTGTCGGCTTTTGCCTGCAGACTTCTGCACAGCGCTACACCACTTCGTCCCATGCGGCGGTGATTTGCAGCGGAGAGGGTGTGTTCGCCGCCATTTCCGCTGCCGCTCTGCTTGGTGAACGGCTTTCGCCCGACGGGCTTCTGGGTGCGGGCGTCATTCTGTCCTGTGTGCTGTTCACCGCCGTCTCGGCGGGCCCGAAGCTCGATCCGTCAGTGTCATGATCGCCTCGGCAATGTCGCTCTGCTCTGGGGCCGCGCCATTCAGACCACCGACGGGCAAGTCTGTTTCTACTCCCGGATTCATGCCAAGCTACTCGCCTGGCCGCATTCATCCTTCTGGAAAACGAGGTCTACTTCGATGCTCCACGGCGAAACGTCCTCCTTCGAAGCCGCCAACATACCGAACCGGTCAAACCAGAATTCAGACGACGGCCTCAACGACAAGCCGACCTTGCGAGGCATCAGGCTCTTCCCGTCCCTGGCGGACGTGCCGATCGCCTTGTTTGACGCAACCGAAGACGAGAGCGCCATCGACCGCACCAAGGCGGGCTTGCTGGACATCACGGCGGAAATGGTCGGCCCGACCGATGGACTTGAAGGCAGTGATCTCAGCCCTACACCAGCCGGCTTTACCTATTTCGGTCAATTCGTGTTCCATGACATCGTCTTCAGCCAAATATTCGGATTGCCCAAGCCGACAGGCAAAACCCATCATTTGAAGAACGCGTCCTCGCAAGGCCTTGACCTTTCGGGGCTCTATGGGCGGGGGCCGATCGTCGACGCCCATCTCTACGATGTTGCGGATGGGGCGGACCTGTCGGCTTGCCGCTTTCCGATCGGCTTGCCTTGCATGAAAGGCAGTATGCTTCCGGTCGACGGTAAGACCATGCAAGGCCGTGATTTGCCGCGCATCGACTTCTCGGGCAAGTTTATCAGTGTCGAGGGTCGGCGATCGCCTTATCGGCCCTTGGTGGCGGATCCGCGAAACGACGACAATCTTGTCCTGTCGCAACTGCTCTGCACACTCATGGGCATCCACAACAGGATCGTGGATCTGCTGCTTGGCATCGGCACCGACCCAGCAGAAGCTTACAAGCGTGCCAGGATCTATCTGACCTCGGTTTACCGCACTGTGATCATCAACGACTATCTGAGAAAAGTTCTGGCTCCGGAAATATGGGACCATTTTTTCGCCAGTGACGATTTTCTTGGCGCCGGAGTCTCGGCACTTGAGACTTTCAATGCGCTGCCTTTGGAATTCACCTTCGGTGCGTCGCGCTTTGCCCACGCCATGGTCCGGCAGTTCTATGTCGTGAACGACAGGTCGGTCGAAGAACCAGCCAATCTGCGCAAAATGCTGTCCTTTTCCAGCCTGCGCCCGGGTGGGGAGATTCCAATACCCGAGAACTGGATTGTCGACTGGAACCGGTTTGCCTCAGCCGACCCCCCGTCGAAAGCTCAAAGTGCCCGGCGCATAGGACCATTCCTGTCGAAAGAACTGACGATTGCCGGCCTGAGTGCGGAATTGAACGGCACAGTCCGGCCGGTTGCCTTCATGGATTGCTGGCGCTGTTACGACCTTGGTTTGCCATCCGGGCAGGACGTGGCCGGTGCGGTGAAGACCGCCCTGGGCGACAACAGTATCGATGTGCCGGTCCTGACGGGCAATGACATGCTTCCCACGGCCGCCTGCGCCAAACGTTACGTCTACAACGCCGGCCGACTTCGGGCCGCTTTGCAACGGTACCCGGAGTTCCTGAGGCAAACACCTCTCTCCTACTATATCATCCAGGAGGCGTCCGTTCTTGGTAATGACGGCAGCCATCTTGGCCCAGTTGGCTCCTATGTGGTGGCCGCCACGATCGCATCCGCACTGTTCAAGGCTGCCGATACGGATATCACCTCTCGCAGGCTCATTCCGGACGTAGAGCCAAAAACGCTGGCAGGACTGCTCGATCTCAATGATACTGCGAAGGTATCGGATGAAGTGCTTGGCGGCCTGCTCGGCAGTCAGGGTTTTCAATAGCGCTGATAACGGCAGTGCTACAGTGCTCAATCTGGTTTAGCGGGGGAAGTGGACATGGTGAAGTTCAAAGATGTGCAGTTCGAGGCGCTTGGCGAATTCATCCGAGACCTGATCAAGGATCCGGCCAAGCAAGCGATCTTCAGAAGTGGAGATCAGGAGGCGATGAAGGACCTGCTGCGTGGGTTCATGACGCCCAGGGACAAAACCTGGGAGGAGATCACCATCCAACCATACTTCGACCAAGACCTGATCGTGAACATCGCCTTTCCCTTCACCGGCGACGTCGAGCAAACGATCGCCACCATTGCGCCGGCGGATGGACCCGGTGAGGACTATACATTTCCCGATCACTACAATCTCGACCCGAACGCCGGCCCGCCCGATCAAATAAAGAAAAACCGTTTGAGCGCATATCATAAGCGCCTCGGCGACTACGTGATGTCACGCTGCAAGTGAAACCCGGCGCAATTGCGAGCAACGGTTCGGCCGTGTCAGCCCGACTGGGCTGCCAATTCGATGCCACGGGCCAGCTTCTCCTGATCGACTGGTAACCGGATCGGAAAAGCGGTCTTGAACCACTCCACGGCGACAGCGCGGTCAAGCCTACCCGGCCCTTGCCACGCCGCCGTTAGGTTGCGTAGAAAACGTCTGAACTCATCCCCGGCCTCGCGGTTGCGTTTCAGCAACGCAAGTGCCGCCGCCGACCAGCCGTGGATGTCGGCGAACAGTTGATCGCTCTTGACCGCAGCGGCCACGCACCCCTCCAGATCATTGGCGAGAAAGGCAATGGTCGCCTGGTAGCCATGATAGTGAGCGTCGGGCATGGGATTGAGGTCGAAACTGCGCTTCGAAAGCTCCGATGCCCGTTGATGATCACCCATGAAGGAGCTGGCCAGCGCGTAGGCAATCAACGTCGCGGGGTTCCCGGCATTTTGCTCATGTGCAAGGCTGAAGTGAAAATCGGCCAGCTCCCAGCGTCGCGCCAGAAGGTGGCTCCAGGCCAGATTTACCTGGTTGCGGTGGTCGAATGGGTCGAGCAGGACCGAACGCTTGGCCAGTTCGAATGCGCGCTTTAGATCCTGCTCGATCGACGATGCACCCGGAACGACGATCCAACGCGAGTTGAGCACCGCAGCGAGGCTGGAATAGGCGCAGGACAGATCGGGATCAAGCCGGATGGCTTCCTCGTAGCGGGCGATGGCAGCTTCTTCGGTGTCCTTTCGCCACATGATCGAAAGCCGCTGTCCGTCCAGCCAGCAATCATAGGCCGAGAAATGGTTCGGGGAAGCTTGCGATATGCGATGCAGCCTGGCACTGGACAAGGCAATCTGCAGGCGCGCGGAAAAGCGTGCGCAAACTTCATTGAAGGCCGAGCGCCAGGAAGACGGATCCGACGGAACGGTGAGAACGAAGGCTTCTCCTTCTTGCAGGAAATCATAGCAGGTAATTTGGAACACTGCTGGTCCATCCGTGTCGATCAGACGGATGAGGACGCCGATATCCACGTGTTCGCCTGCCGCCTGATGCATCTGATCCAGTGAGAATTCACCGGCTTGCAACTCCGTTGACACGGCTGTCCAATGCCTAAATCGGGAAATCGAAGCCAGAAGCTCTGTCGCCAAGGCAAATTGCAGGTGCTCGTTCTCTGCTTCGCGCCTGGCAATGATGATGGCGATTGTCGGCTTCCCTGGGATGCGGCTGTCGTGATCGCTTTGCGCAAGGTCGGGGTCAGCCGCCCGCTTTTCACCGTCGTTGCCCGGCTTGAGCGCCTCTAGAAGGTGGAGGATTTCTGCCGGTGGTCGCAGATCCATGTCCGCTTTGAGTTCGGCCGCGTAGCGGTCGAAGAACGCTAGGGCGCGGGCATAACCGCTTTCCTCACAGACCCTCCGAATGGTCTCCACCACGGCATCGTCGAAAAACGGATCAAGTTGCAGGATGCACGCAGCGATGGATTTGCGCTGTCTCGGGTCTGTCTCGGCCGCCAGCCACGCTGCGAGCCGTGTCACCAGCCTGTCGGTTATCATCGTCGACTGCATTCTCAGCCAGTTGTCGAAGACAGGATCGCAATCGTCCAACCCGGCGCAAAGTCCATCCCTGGCTTTGGCCAGCAGGAGCAGCGCACCGTCATAATTGCGGTCGTCGAGCGCACGTTCAAGCTCATCGATGTCGGAACGGATTGCAGTCGGATCGATTCCCAGGACGAGCTTGTCGACCGCGAGGTAATTAAGCCTGGTCTCGCTTGCCAGGCGTCGGAGATCCTTTATGCACTGGCGCAGTGATCCGCGCGCATGCTCCTCGTCCTGCTCGCTCCAAAGCAATGCCGCCAGTCGCCCGCGCGTCTCGCGTGACCTGCCGCTCAGTAACAGATAGGCGAGAATCGCGCAGGCCTTCCGCTTGCCCAACGAGAACGTCTCCGAGCCCTTGCGAAGCTCGAAACCGCCGATTAGCCTAATCGCCAGACCGTCTGTGGAAATTGTCAACTCCGCCGGCTATCGTCTCGGTCGCCAACGGGCGCCCACCGCTTACCCTACGTAAACAGCAGAAGCCAAGATATTGAAAGAGCCAACATGCTGTTGCGCGGGTCGCATTGGATAACGCTTGCTCTGCTGATGCATCACGACCGGCCGATGACGGTGAACCAAGACGACCCGACCTGGGACCGCCAGTCGAGTGAAGATGATTTGGATATTTTGGAGAATCTGGCTGCGACCCTTGTCGCTGCGCCCGAGAATGGGCTGCCTCTTTTGCACTTCGCGACACGCTACGACATTGGCGTTGAAGTGTTCGATGTTCCGGGTGGTTTCCTGGCTATGTCCAACATTGCTCCATTCGAAGGGAATGAGAAACGATTCACGGCAAGTGGCAAAGGCTTTGATGCCGGCACGGCCGTGCTGTCTTGCCTCGGAGAGGCCGCGGAGATTTCCAGCTGGGCCTGCAGAGCCGAAGACGTCACGGCGTCAGCACGCATCGGCTCTCCAGGCGATGGAATGAGGATCGATGCGATTCAGGTATTGGGCTTTTCGCTGGAACAGATCCGACATCGCGATCGGCTCAACAGAGTGTGGCGTGGCTGGGACAGTATCCCTTCAACGGATCATCTGAACAATCCCCAGCTATGGGCGTCCGTTCGCAGCTTCCATGACGATAGGGTCGCGCTTTGTCCGGCGTTTCTCTGCTATGGCCGCTTTGGTGACGTCGCATATGGCGATTGCAGCTTGAACGTCGACACCAATGGTTGCGCCGCTGGCACAACGCGGGCCGATGCAAGAACCCGCGCCTTGCTTGAACTCGTCGAACGAGACGCCACAGGGATATGGTGGCACCGAGGCTCCCTGAGAAAGCGGCTGGATATCGCGCGGCTTGATGACCAAGGCTTGGCGTCTCACATCCAGCAGCATCGCCAAGAAACGGGACGCAGGCTCTGGCTTCTCGATATCTCGTCCTTCCGCACGGCCATCGTGACGGCGGCGATCAGCTGCGAGGACAGTGGCGAGCATATGGCGGTGGGTTTCGGGTGCAGCTTCGATATGGTTGCTGCCGCCCGGTCCGCGTTTTTGGAATTGATACAATCCGAAGCTGCAATGCAGGCCCATGCCGAAAGGGCAGAACGGCCCCGTAATAAAACGATGAGCGATGACGATTGTCGGATGACCCGCTGGAAGCGTTTCGCTGACGTGCGCAACTTTCGTTTCGCCATCGGCAAGCCTGCCGACGGCCTGGAAAGCGCTGGCGAAAGCAACGTCACCGACCTACTGAATGAAATCGGCGAAGTTTGTGGTTCGCAGGTCTGGTTCGCCGATCTTTCGCGATCCGAGATTGGTATCCCCGTTGCAAAGGCGATCTGCGAGGGATTATCCCATTTCAAAGCGCGCTGGGGCTGCCACCGAAACGCCGCACCTTCCATCGCAAGTGATTCGAGCAAAACAGCAGGCCGCCTCTCGCAGGCCAGAAAACTTTTGATCTAATTATTACAGGCAATGACGACACGGTCACGTTGGAGACCCGCCGCCGGTTACAGAACGCTGATGAGGAAGCCGGCGTTACGATGGTGGGGGGCCAGGACTTCTTGTACGTCGGGATTTGCTCAAGCAGGGGCTCCGAGTTCGCCGGGATCTCGTACAGCGGGGAAGTTGAGTGAACCCCTGTTGACTTGAGGGCGCGAACGCCGCTGTTTTGGGTCGCAAAGCCGCCCGACGGCTAGCGGTGCAAGAAGGGCGAAAAAAGGACTTTTGTCGAGATATCTAGGGCAAACTGAAGCAATCCGTGAGACCGCACACCGCCGACCAATGTCTGGATCTCTTAAGACGCTGGTGCGCGCGAACTCGGCAGATGCAAACTTGTGTCTCCAGATCGGTGTTCGACGGCTAAGGTTGCGCCCAGTCGCTTGGAAATCGAAACAATCCAGGCTCGCAGCTCAGGACCAAAAGGCTTCTCAAGAATAGCCCGATCCCAAGCCAAAAAATAAGGTTCCGGCAGCCTGATCCGCTTGTCGAACGGGGCGACGAGCCTGCCCGACGCGATATCGTCGGCAGCCATCGACAGTTGCGCCAGCACAAAGCCCCTTCCGTTGGCCGCCGCATCGATCGCCGCGCTCGACAGGGAAAAGGCCACTTCGCCGGATGTTCTGCGGTGCACCGCGCCGATGCTTGCGGCCCATTCCGCCCATGTCGGCGGCGAGCGGTGATCGCGGGCCCATTCGATGCTGAGAAGCGGCAGATCGAGAATATCGGCGGGCTTGCCGACCGGATGTTTCGCCAGCAGCGTCGGCGAGCAGGCCGGCACCACCCAGTCGGTGAACAGTTCGGTGTAGTGCTCGAAATCACGATATTTCGTGCCGTACGAAATACGGAAGTCAACTTGTTCGGCGCCCAGCCTTGGCTCCGTCTCGGCGCCCACCAGCCGCACGGTCGCGCCGGGGTGGTCGACCTGCCAATCCAGGAGCTGCGGGCCGATCCATTTGCTGGCCAACGACGGCAGGCAGGAGATGGTCAAAGTGTCCGCGGACCGGGCCTGTTCGATGAGATCCTGGGCGTCGCGAATGTGTTCGAAGCCGACGGCAACCGCTGCGTGGTAAACGCGGCCCAGCGCGGTGAGGGCGACACTCCTGCCGCGCCGTTCCAAAAGCCGCGCCTCCAGCGCGTCTTCGGCCTTGCGGATCTGCTGGCTGACCGCGCCGACGGAGACGCCGAGTTCGTTGGCGGCCGCCGTCACACTGCCACGCCTCCCGAAAGCCTCGAAGGCCTGTATCGCACGCAGTGGGGGCGTCTTCTTCACCTGGGCAACAATCCTGGGGTCAGCTTGATTTAGTTTTTCTAAAATAGAACGCAGATGCAAGCCCTATGTCGTCCCAGGCCCGCAAGATATTCGTTTAGGCGTCACAAGCTCGGGAGGACGCCATGTTTCTTCGAAACTGCTGGTACGTTGCCGCATGGGACCATGAGGTCGCCGACAGGCTGGTGCCGACCCGGATACTTGGCGAGGACATTGTCCTCTACCGCCGGACCGATGGCGTGGTGGCGGCGCTCGAGGATGCCTGTCCCCACCGCAAGCTGCCGCTCTCCATGGGCCGCATCAAGGGCGACACTGTCGAATGCGGCTATCACGGGCTGACCTTCGACAGCACCGGAACCTGTACGCGCGTGCCCGGTGCTGAAAAGATACCGCATGTGGCATGCGTTCGTTCCTATCCGATCGCCGAACGTTACGGGCTGCTGTGGATATGGATGGGCGAAGCGGCAAAGGCCGACCCCGCGCTGATTTTCGCGGTCGACCACTGGGGCGATCCGGCATGGGGCGTCAATCGCGGCGAGTCCATGGCGCTCGATTGCAACTACCTCTACATGACCGACAACCTGCTCGACCCCTCGCATGTGTCTTGGGTCCACCAGTCCTCCTTCGGCGGCGTTCAGGCGATGGAGGATGCGCCACTCGAAACCACCGTAGGCGCGGACGGCGTGACCGTGTGGCGCTGGGTGGTCGATGCCGCGCCGGCGCCCTTCTATGCGCCTTTCCTCAAATTCTCAGGCAATTGCGACCGCAAGCAGCACTACGAAGTGCGCTACCCCTCCAACGCCATCATCAAGGCGATCTTCGTGCCGGCCCGCACCGGCGGCGAGGGCAAGCCGCTGCACGAGGACGTGTTCCTCATGGACAGCTACAACTTCATGACGCCGGTCGATGAGAACCAGACGAAATATTACTGGTTCCAGATGCGCAATTTCGCCCCCGACGATTTGGAGGTTTCCCGCCAGTTCGCCACCTCTGTGCGCGGCGCCTTCGACGAGGACCGCACCGTGCTCAATGCCGTGCACAAGGGCATGGCAAACAAGCGCACGCCCAATCTCGATCTGAAGATAGATGTCGGACCGCTGCGCTTTCGCCGGAACCTGGCCAAGCTGATTGCCAGCGAGAGCCAGCAATTGGCAGCTGCCGAATGAATGCATTCACCGCTCGCGACACCATCGCAAGAAGCGGATTTCGCGACCTGAAAGTGGTCGCGAAGGTGCGCGAAAGCGCCCTCATCACTTCATTCCATATCGAGCCGGTCGATCCACAGGACTGGCGCGACTTCCAGCCGGGCCAGTTCCTGGTGTTCCGGATTCCGGTAGCGCGGGAGGCCGCCGGCGAAAGGGGATATGTGCTGCGCAACTACAGTATCTCCTGTTCCCCAGACAGCGCTTCCTATCGGATCAGTGTGAAGCGTGAGGCAGCACCCGGGCCGGGGCTTCCCGATGGGATAAGCTCGTGCTTCCTGCATGACCGTATCGACGTCGGTGATGTGCTTCAGGCGGAAGGGCCGCGCGGCGATTTCGTGCTCGACAAGGCCAGCAACCGTCCAGTCGTGCTGCTCAGCGGCGGCGTCGGGCTGACGCCGATGGTGTCGATGCTGCATGCGTTGGCTTCGTTGCCGGACCGCCGTGCCGTCTTCATTCACGCCTGCGACAACGGTGATGTGCATGCCTTGCGCGATGAGGTGACCGACCTGGTCTCGACCCGTCCCGGCCTGACCGCACACTTCTGCTACCGGCTCCCGTCCGAGCGCGACAAGGCCGAGCAGCGCTTCCACAGCGAAGGCATGATTTCGCGGGACGTGCTGCAGCGTCTGCTGCCGATCGATGACTATGATTTCTACCTCTGTGGCCCGCCGCCGTTCATGCAGGCGATCTACGTCATGCTGCGCGAGCTTGGCGCGCCAAGATATCGCATTGCCTACGAATTCTTCGGCCCGGCGACGGTGCTTGAGCCCGATGCAGTGCGAGTTCCCGCGGTTCCAGCGCAGCCGGCAAGGATCGAGCCGGCCGGGGAAGCGACAACCGTGGAATTTCGGAAGTCGGGCCTGACGGCCGTCTGGGATGGCTCGGCCGTATCGTTGCTCGACTTCGCCGAGAACCAAGGTCTGTTGCCGGAATTCAGCTGCCGGGCCGGCATCTGCGGCACATGCAAGTCGCGGCTGATCTCGGGCGACATCGCCTATTTCGAGGAACCGCTGGACGAGCTTGGAAGCGGCGAAGTGCTGTTGTGCTGCTCCAAGCCGCGCGGATCAGTCGTCCTCGATATTTGACAAGATTGCCGCGCGTGGGCGCGGGGAAACGGAAGTCGGGATTTGGAACAGTCGGTCAAACCAGCGTCGAGCCTGCCGCTCAATCCGCATATCGCCGCCTTGCCGCCCTACAATGCCGGCATGAACATCTCGATGGCGCGGGCGCTGAGTGGCCGCAACGATGTCGCCCGGCTGGCCAGCAACGAGAACCCGGATGGGTGTTCTCCCGCCGTCATGGCCGCATTGGCCTCCTCATCCTTCGAGCCATGGCGCTATGCCGACCCGGCCTGCACGGCGCTGCGGGCGGCGCTTGGCGAAAAACTGGCGATCGATCCTGGCATGATCGTTGCCGGCAATGGTTCCGAGGAGATGATCGCCGCCATCTCGCGCGCCGTCCTGGTGCCGGGCGCCTCGGTCGTCACCACGGTGCCGAGCTTCGGGCTGCATGAGATAGAGCCGCTGGCTGCCGGTGCCGATGTCGTCAAGATTGCGATGACACCAGAGATGGGGTTCGATCTTGCCGCGCTCGAAGCGGCGATCGCCGTTGGGCCACGGATCGTTTTCATATCCTCGCCGTGGAATCCGGTCGGGCCGGGTCTCGACCACGCTGGCCTGCGACGGCTGATCGGCGCCGTGCGGCCCGGCACCCTTCTTGTCCTGGACGAGGCCTATTTCGAATTCGCCGATCCCGGCGCGCCCGACGGCATCGAGGTCCTGCGTAACAGCAGCATCGACCATGTCGTGCTGCGCACATTTTCGAAGGCTTATGGCCTGGCGGGGCTGCGCGTTGGCTATGCCGTTTGTTCGGGCTTCGAACTGGCAAGAGTGATCGCGGCCGCCAAGACGCCGTTCAACGTCAATGCGGCAGCACAGGTCGCCGCTATTGCGGCACTGGCCGACGAAAGCTGGATGAAGGCGTCGGCGGGCCGCGTCAGAGCCGAGCGCGTGCGCACCGCCGCCGCACTTAAGGGCCTTGGTTTCCGGGTTGCCCAGTCGCAGACAAACTTCCTGTTCTTCGACTGCAAGGGCGACAGCTCCAGCGTTGCCGCCGGTCTCCTGAAGCAGGGGATCATCGTCAAGGCGTGGCGCGAAACCGGCTACGAGCACTATCTGCGCGCCACCATCGGCTTGCCGGCCGACAACGACCGGCTGATCACGGCGCTTCAGGGATTGGCGGGGCGATGAGCGGCCACGCGTCTCCCAGGCAAACGAACTGGATCGAGCAAGCGGTGCCGTTGTCGGTTGTCGACGCGATCCGCCATGTCGTTGGCGCCTCGAATGTGCGGACCGGTGATGATGCCCGGGCGATCGACCTTGGTTCGAACGGGACGGATTGCGCCGCCGGCATCGTCGTTGCGCCTTCATCGACCGGCGAGGTCGCCGCGGTGGTGCGCATCTGCAGTCAAAATGAGATTCCGATCGTGCCGCAGGGCGGGCGGACCGGCCTTGTCGGCGGAAGTGTCTCGCGGCCGGGCGAGATCGTTCTTTCCCTGGCACGCATGAACCGGATCGAGCGGCTCGATCCGGTCGAGCGCGTGGCGGTTGTCGGTGCCGGTGTTACCCTCGAAGCTTTGCAGTCTGCCGCATTTGAGCACCGCCTGGAGCCCGGTATCGATCTTGCCGCGCGCGGTTCGGCGACGATCGGCGGCATGGTGTCCACGAATGCGGGTGGCGTGATGGCCTTTCGCAACGGGGTCATGCGCCACCGCGTCCTTGGCCTGGAGGCCGTGCTGGCCGACGGATCGGTCTATTCCGATCTGACGCGGGTGGTGAAGAATTCCGCCGGCTACGATCTGAAGCATCTCTTCATCGGTGCGGAGGGCACGCTTGGCATCGTGACCCGCGTGGTCGTCAAGCTCGACCCTTCGCCCCGAGCCACCGCCACCGCGCTTTTCGGGCTGCCGTCTGTCGAAGCGGCGCTGCAAGTCATTCATCTGGCGCTTGAATCGGATACCGGAGTTTTGCGCGCGGCGGAGGCGATGTGGACCTCGTATTTCAGCCTGGCCGCAGCCGCGCATGAATGGTCCGAACCGAGCGTGCCGCTCGACCAGACACTGTTCCTGCTGCTGTCGCTTGGCGGCGCGCGCGAAGAGGCGCTGCGCGAAGATTTCGAGCGTATCTATTCGGAAGTGATGGAGCGCTATCCTGAAGCCACCGGCATCATTGCCGGCTCGCGGCGGCAAGAGGAAGACCTGTGGCGGTTGCGCGAGGACACCGGCGTGCTCTATCGCGCCCATCCCCAAGCGCCTTCCTTCGACGTGTCGGTGCCTCTGTCGGAAATTCCGGCCTATCTCGACAGAATCCTGCCCCGGCTCGCAGCGATCGAACCGGGTCTGGCGCCCTATGTCTTCGGTCACCTGGCCGATGGAAACCTGCATATCATCCTCAACCGTCAGGGTCCGCTGGCGCCTGACGTAGCGGAGGCTGCCGAGAGCGTCCTGTACCAACAACTGCGGGAGATTGGCGGTTCTTTTTCCGCCGAGCACGGTGTTGGGTCCAAGCGCATCCATTCGCTGCTAGCGACGGTTGACCCGACGAAGCTCGCCGCGATGGAGCGGGTGAAACGAGCGCTGGACGATCAGTCGATCATGAACCCCGACAAGGTGCTTCCCTCCGACGCCTGGTTTGTCCGGTCCTCCAGGCCGCTCCTTTCCGGCAATGAGGGCCGATTGCCACCTCAGAACACGAGCGATCACAACGATGAATAGCCCCACGGTGGAACGACAGGGAATGAACGGATTGACCGCAGCCGCCAGCGATCCGGTGGGATCGACCGTGCGCCATGATGAGCCAGCCCCAACCTATGCCTGTGATTTCGCCATCCTTCGCAGGAGATTTCGCGAAGCCGCCGAGCGGGCCGGCGCGGAACTGTCTGAATATGTTCATCCGCTGAACGGCCCGGATGGCGAGACGCTGGCGACGGATGTGGCGCTGCTTGGCCGCCGCGATGCGCGCAAGCTGATCGTGCTCATCTCCGGTACGCATGGTGTCGAGGGCCCGTTCGGCTCGACTTGCCAGACCGCCTGGCTCGGCCAGAAGCACCTGCGGCGCCTGCCCGGCGACACAGCCATCCTTGCCATTCACCTCATCAATCCCTGGGGTACGGCTTGGTCGCGGCGCGTCAACGAGGACAATGTCGACCTCAACCGCAACTTCATCGACTGGTCTTCAAGTGCTCCCGTCAACAACGGTTATGCCGGCCTGCACGACGCCATGGCGTATCGCGAGTGGGAGGGACCGGACCGCATAGCGGCCGACGAGAAGCTCGCCGTGGCGCGCAAAAGGCTTGGGCATGCCGGGCTGGCGGCGATCGTCGAAGCCGGCCAGTATGAGTTCGCCGACGGCATGTTCTACGGCGGTGGCGGCCCGGTCTGGTCGAACCGCACCTTGAACGAAATTCTGAAGACCTTTGCCGGCGCGGCGCGCCAGGCCATCGTCTTCGACCTGCATACCGGCGCGGGGCCTTACGGTTATCCGGCTCTGCTTTCTGTGGCGAGTTCCGAGCATGACGGCCTTGCCTGGGGCAAATCCATCTTCGGGCCGGCGCTGGCGACAGTCCTGACAGGCCAGGGCGCCAAGACCGATACCGGCATCGCGGCGACGGCGACCGGCTATGTCTCCGATGCCGTCCGCAAGGCAATGCCGAACGCGCGCGTGCTGCCGCTTGTCGTTGAATGCGGCACGTTGGACGGGCCGGCTGTCATGGAAGCGGTCCAGGCCGACAACTGGCTGCATCTGTTCGGCAAGCTCGATTCGCCGTTGGGCAAGCGGATCCGCGACACTCTGCGTTGCGCCTTCATCCCGGATGACCCAGACTGGCAACGCACCTGCCTGTCCAGCAGCCTGCGCTATTTCGATCGTGCGCTGGCGGACCTGCGAACCGTCGAGATAACCCAGGACACCAGCAGCGAACAGACGCCGCCAACCCTTCCTGCCGTCGCGGCCGATCCGGCGCCCGCTGACAAGGCAAAGATCACCACGCCGGCCGTGCAGATCGACGAGCTTCACAAGAGCTTCGGCTCGCTTTTGGTGTTGAAGGGCGTCAATCTCACCGCCCATGCCGGTGAGGTCATTTCCATGATCGGCTCGTCGGGCTCGGGCAAGAGCACGTTTCTGCGTTGCATCAATCTTCTGGAGCAGCCGGATGGCGGCAAGGTCGCCATCGATGGCGAGGTGATCAAGATGAAGCCGCTGTCGAGCGGCCGTCTTGGGCCAGCCGATATGGCGCAGGTCGAACGCATCCGCGCCCGCGTCGGCATGGTGTTCCAGAACTTCAATCTGTGGCCGCACATGACTGTGGCGGAGAACATCATCGAAGCGCCCCGGCACGTCTTGAAGGAGCCCCGCGAGAAGGCCATCGAACATGCACACGCCTTGTTGAAGAAGGTCGGGCTCGCCGACAAGCACGCTCATTATCCGGGCCAGTTATCAGGCGGCCAGCAGCAACGCGCCGCGATCGCCCGAACGCTCGCGATGCGTCCCAAAGTCATCCTCTTCGACGAACCGACATCGGCGCTCGATCCCGAGTTGGTCGGCGAGGTGCTGCGCGTGATCCGTCAACTGGCGGAGGAAGGCAACACCATGATCCTCGTAACGCACGAGATGCAGTTCGCGCGCGAGGTCTCCCACAAGGTTCTGTTTCTCCACCAGGGAAAGGTGGAGGAAGAGGGTGCGCCCGCGGAGCTGTTCGGCAGCCCGCGCTCGGAGCGTCTGCGCCAATTCCTGGCTCGGACACTGTGAGGGAAGCATTCTCGAAGCGTCCGGTTCGCACCGGACAACGGCAATGAAGACCAACAACAAGGGGAACTGATATGAAACTGAAAGTCTTGACGCTGCTCGCATGTCTCGCGGGAAGCATGGGAAGCGCATTGGCGGCCGAAGGCGAGTTGTCCATCGGAACGGAAGGCGCCTACCCGCCATGGAGCATGTCCGACGCCAATGGCAACGTCACCGGTTTCGACGCCGATGTCGGCGCGTTGCTGTGCACCAAACTCGCGGTGACCTGCCATTTTGTCGTGCAGGCGTTCGACGGGTTGATCCCGGCGCTGAAGGCCAAGCGCTTCGACGTCATCATCTCGGGCATGTCGATCACCGCCGATCGCAAGAAGGAGATCAATTTCAGCGTCGGCTATGCCGAACTGGCCAACATGTTCGTAGCGGCCAAGGGTTCTGATCTGGCCGCGATCACCGACGTCGACACGCTGCTGAAGTCGCTCGACGGCAAGAAGGTCGGCGTGCAGGCTGGCACGACCCACGCGCATTTCCTCGAGAAGCGTGCACCGAATGCCGACCTGAAAACCTACGACACGCTTGACCAGATGCAGATCGACCTGGCGAGCGGCCGTATCGACACGGCTTTCGCCGATCAATCCGCCTTGCAGGATTTTCTGGACAAGCCTGACGGCAAGAACTTCCAACTGGTCGGTGTTGAGATCAAGAGCACATACGACACGACGCTTGGCGAAGGCATCGGCGTCGGCATCGCGCAGGACAACACCGAACTCAAGGCCAAGATCGACAAGGCGCTTTGCGAGCTGATCGCGGACGGCTCGGTCGGCAAGGCAAGCGAGAAATGGTTCAAGACGGACATTTCCCGGCCCTGCAAATAACGCCTTGGAACCCTCGCATGCGCCCGGATCTCCGGGCGCATGCACTTCATTGGCACGACAAGACTAGGGCAACTCGGATGGAATTCGGTCTCTGGCAGGTTTGGGAAGCGGGTTGGGTGACCGCCATCCTGCGTGGCGCGTCGATAACGATCCTGGTGGGTCTCGTCAGCATGGCGGCCGGGCTGGTGATCGGCATTGTCTGCGGCTTGATCAAATGGGCCCGGATTTTTCCGCTCTCGCTGCTCGTTGATGCCTATACCTCGCTGGTGCGCGGCGTGCCCGAGCTGCTCATCATCTACCTCCTGTTTTTCAGTTCGGTTGAATTCGTGACCAAGGTCGTGACCGCTTTCGGCTATGCCGGTGTCGCGGAGAGCGGCTATGCGTTCGTCATCGCGGTCATCGCCATCGGCGCGATCTCCGGTGCCTATTCGACCGAGGTCGTGCGCGGGGCCCTGGGGGCGATCCCCAATGGGCACATCGAGGCCGCGCGCGCACTCGGGTTATCGGGCGGCCGGATCTTTCGCCGCATCATCGCGCCGCAGATGCTGCGCATCGCGGTTCCCGGAATCAACAATGTCTGGCAGACGACGATCAAGGACACGGCCCTGGTCTCGGTGGTCGGCCTTCAGGAGCTGATGCGCATTTCTTTCATTGGCGCCAATTCCACCCGCCACCCGTTCATCTTCTACCTGATCGCGGCTGTGGTTTATCTGGCCATTACGCTCGTCAGCCAGGCCGGGTTCGACGGCATCGAACGCCTGCTCAGGGTGAGGACGAGAAAGTAGTTATGATGGATCTCATCCAGCTAGCGGTTCCCGTCCTGCTCAAGGGCCTGTGGGTCACAGCGGCACTAACGTTCGTCTCGGTGCTGATCGGCTTCAATCTGGGCCTCGGTTTGGCGCTGATGCGGCTGTCGTCGAACCGCTTCCTGTCAGGCTTTGCCAAATATTATTCCAATGTCTTTCGCGGGACGCCACTGCTGGTGCAGATTTTCCTGTTCTATTACGGGCTTGGCCAACTTTCCCCGATCAAGGACAACGCAGCTTTGTGGTGGTTGATCAGCGACGGCGCGCGCTGCGCCGTGCTGGCGCTTGCGCTGAACACGGCTGCTTACACGTCGGAGATCCTGCGCGGCGGATTGATGTCGGTTCCGGTTGGCCTCGTCGAAGCGGCGCAGGCATGCGGCATGTCGCGCATGCTGCGGTTCCGGCGCATCGAGTTTCCGCTCGCCATCCGCCAGGCGCTGCCGGCCTATGGCAATGAGCTCATCCTGGTCGTCAAGGGGACCAGCCTTGCCTCGACGATCACGGTGCTCGAGATCACCGGCTACGCCAAGCGGCTGATGAGCCAGACCTTCGCAATCTTCGAGATCTTCGCCATTGCCGGCGTGCTCTACCTTGTGATCAATCTGCTGTTGATCGCCATCATCCGCGCCATAGAGCGTTTTCTCATGCGTCACGAGGCCTCCTCTGGCCGAGATCTGGCAGCGCCGCAACCAAATCGATCGACCGTGGGTTCGTGACGCTCCTGCTAAGATAGAGCGATCCGAGCGAGTAGTTTTCACGACGTCTCTGACTAAGATGCAATTTCATTGGACGCTGAATGCCCGAGATAAAAATGGGTGACCGATCGTCTCGCTTTAAATCACTGCTTCCTCGAGAAACGGCTCGTTGCGATCTATGCGCTCGTAACAGAACGGCGAAAGATCGAGCGTCTGGAAAGCCCCGTGAACGATAAGTTCTGAAACGGCCCGGCCCACGGCTGGCGACTGTTGCAGCCCGTGCCCCGAGAAGCCGTTGGCAAACATGAAATTGGTCACCTGCGGGTGGAAGCCGACGATGCCGTTGTGGTCGAGCATGTTGTACTCGTAGTGGCCGGTCCAACTGGTCTGGACCTTGAGTGCGTCGAAAGACGGAATGCGGTGCCAGAGTGCCGGCCAGATGTAGTCGTCGAACTCTTCATGGTGCATTTCAAAGTCGTCGTAGCCGGCCGGTCCGTCGCCTTGCGGCGTGTTGCCGGTGAGAAAAAGCTCGCCTTCGGGACGCACGAATGTTCCGGAAAGGTCGATGACATTGGGCATCCGGCCGGGGATCGGGTTGGCGCTGGCGAAGACGAAGCTGTAGCGCTTGTAGGGCGCGACCGGGATCGACAGGCCGGCCATGGCGGCCACCTGCTGAGCGCGCGGGCCCGCGGCGTTGACCAATGTTCCGCAGGCAACCGTCTGTCCGGTCGCGAGGCGCACCGAGATGACCCGCCCATCGGCGATATCCAGCCCTGTCACGGCATTGTCGATATACTCGACGCCGCTGGCGCGGGCTGCGCGGCGGAAACCGTTCATCAGCCCCACGGAATCGAACCAGCCCTCTTCCCTGGCCCCCCAGGAACCGCCACCGAGATCCTCCACATTGAGCCAGGGGAAGCGATCCTTCAGCGGGCCCGGCTCAAGAAACACCGTGTGGGCCCCAAAACTGCGCTGCAGATCGACGCGCTCGCGGGCCGCTTTGACGCCGTCGGGTGAACAGCAGTAAAGGTACCCATGCTCCTTGAAGCCGAGGTCGGGCGCCGGTTCGTCCTTGTAGAAAGGTGCCATACGCTCCTGAAATCCGCGGATGATCTCGATGCCGAACTGGCTGATCTTCACATTGATCGGATTGGAATATTGCTGCCGGATCGCACTGGTGGAGAGCGCCGTCGACGAGAATTCGTAGCTCGAGTCGCGTTCGACGACGAGGATCGAGGCGCCGCTGCCCAGCGCCTGGCTCAGCCAGTAGGCCGTGGACGAACCGATGACGGCGCCGCCGACGATGACGATGTCGTAGGCGGTCCGTGACGGCGCTTTGTACCGGGGGATCGGCATGGCTGTATCTCCGGTCTACCGATTGAACGAAGCGACCAAGGCATCCGAGCCCCGCGCCAGCAGGCCGAGGTCGGAACCAACGGCAACCATGGTGAAGCCGTCGGCGAGGTAGCGGTCGGCATCGGTCTTTGCGGGAGCCAGGATCCCGCTGGCCTTGCCTGCCGCCGTTGCCGCCTTGCGCACCGAGGCGATCGCTTCTTGAACGTGTGCGGCCCCGGGATTGCCCATCGCACCCATGTTGGTGGAAAGGTCGCCGGGCCCGACGAACAGAACGTCGACGCCGTCCACTGCCGCGATCTCGGCGGCATTGGCGACGCCTAATTCATCCTCGATCTGTACGGCGAGAAGCTGCTGCTCACGCGCCTTGGCGTGGTAACCGGCGATGCGACCGAAGCCGTTGGCACGGTGACCGACCGAGAAGCCGCGAAATCCACCAGGCGCATATGTCATGGCCGCGACAATGGCGCGGGCCTGATCGGCCGTCCGCACATTGGGGATCATCAGGCTGCGCGCACCGATATCCAAGGCCTGCTTGATCAGATTGGGATCGTCGGAAGGCAGCCTGACGACGGCCTCGCTGTCGAAGCCGCCCATGACCTGCAACTGGGCCATGATGCTGCGCAGATGATTGGGGCTATGCTCGCCATCGATCAGCAGCCAGCCGGCGCCGGAGCCCGCGACAATTTCCGTCGTCAGGGCGGAAGCCAGCGAGCACCAGATGCCGATATGGGCCCGGCCGGCCGACACGGCAGCCTTCAGCGTGTTGAGACGCTCTTGCATTTTGCGGTCGGTCTCCGATGAGCGATAGGACATTGAAATTTGTATGATGTCCTATATCATACGGCAATAATTTGCTGCAAGATGCAATACGCACCAACCTTCGTACGGGGTTCAAGAATGAAGATCGGGTTCATCGGGCTCGGTGTGATGGGAGCACCGATGGCGCACCATCTCGTCGGCGCGGGACATGAGATCTTCACGGTCCTGAACCGCTCCCCTCTGCCGAAGGACCTTAGGGCATCGGTCGTCGCCTCTCCGGGCGATGTGGCGCGGATGTCCGAGATCATCGTGACCATGCTGCCCGACACGCCAGATGTGGAGCGTGTCCTGCTTGGAGGAAACGGCGTCCTGGAGGGGCTGTCGGCCGATAAGCTGGTCATCGACATGAGCTCGATCAGCCCTATCGCCACTGCGGAATTCGCAGCGAAACTGCGGCAAGCGGGAGCCGGCTACCTCGACGCCCCGGTCTCGGGCGGTGAGGTCGGCGCCAAGGCGGCGAGCCTCACCATCATGGTCGGCGGGCCGACCGCAGAGTTCGAGCGCGCGCTGCCGATCTTTCGGACGCTGGGCAAGAACATCACCTTGATCGGCGAGCACAATGGCGCCGGCCAGACCTGCAAGATCGCAAATCAGATCATCGTCGCGCTCAACATAGAGGCCGTGGCGGAAGCGCTCGTCTTTGCCAGCAAGGCCGGTTGCGACGCGGCAAAGGTGCGCGCCGCGCTGATGGGCGGCTTTGCCTCGTCCCGCGTGCTGGAGGTGCATGGCGAGCGCATGATCGCCCGGACCTTCGCCCCGGGCTTTCGCATGCGGCTTCACCAGAAGGATCTCAACCTCGCGCTCGAAAGCGCCCGCGCGCTTGGCGTCTCGCTGCCGAACACCGCGATGGCGCAACAACTGATGAGCGCCTGCTCAGCCCGACCAGGCGGCGCGGAGGCCGACCACTCGTCCCTCGTCCAGGCGCTGGAGATCCTCAGCGGCCACGAACTGTCAAAAGAAAAGGAGTAAAACCGATGCGCGGAACCGGCAAGGCCGAGATCTTCGTGATGCTGGCCCATCCCGTGGCCCATGCCAAGAGCCCCGGCATATTCAACGAGATCTTCGAGCAGAAGGGCCTCGACAGCCTCATGGTGCCCTTGAGCTGCCGCCCGGAGGATTTCGAGGCCTTCTGGGCCGGCATTACGGCAGCCGAGAATATCAGGGGCGTGATCATCTCGGTGCCGTACAAGGTTGCGGTCTATCACAAATGCACCGCCGCTCACGACCGCGCCGCGAGGGTGCAGAGCGCCAATTCCGTGCGCCGGCTGCCCGATGGCAGCTGGTACGCCGACAATTTCGACGGCGTCGGCTTTATCGATGGCCTCAAGGCAGGCGGACATGAGATTGCCGGCCGCCGCATCCTTCAGGTCGGCGCCGGCGGCGCCGGCGCGTCCCTGGCCTATTGTCTCGCCGAAGCCGGTGCCGAGGAAATCCGCTTGGCCGACATCGATACCGGTCGCGCCGAAAAACTGGCGGCGCTGGTCGCGCAGGTCTTCCCGAAATGCCGCATCCAGGTTGGAGAGGCCGAGCCTTCCGGCATGCATATGGCGATCAACGCCACGCCGGTCGGCATGCACGCCGGCGACCCGCTGCCGCTGGATGTGAGCCGGCTGACCCCGGACATGACGGTCGTCGACATCATCATGGAGCCCGCCGAGACCCCCCTGCTAAAGGCGGCGAAAGAGATTGGCTGCCGCATTCAGCCGGGGCGCCCGATGATGGATTTCCAGGTCCGGGCCATGTCCGAATTCTTCGACATCGAAGGCAAGGGTCGCGGCAATGGCTGAGACATTGACGGCCGTCGTCATCGGCGGCACTTCCGGCATCGGACGCGCGATAGCGCTGCGCTTCGCCGAGGACGGCTACCATCTGGTGGTCGCCGGCAGGGATGCGGCACGGGGCGATGAGGCGGTTGGCGCCTGCGCGGCGGCCGGCGCACCGCGCGCGCTGTTTGTCCAGACCGATGTCTCCGAATCCGGCTCGGTGGAAGCGCTGGCGCAGGCCGTCAGCGACGCGTTCGGTGCCCCGCACGTCGTCGTCAATTGCGCCGGCATCCTGCAGAGTGGCAAGCACGTCCTCGACCAGGATCTGGACGAAGACGAGAGGATGTGGCGAGTGAACTATCGCGGCACCTTGCTGGGTTGCCAGGTGTTCGGTCGGCTGATGTCGGCTGCCGGGCGAGGCGCGATCCTGAACGTCGGCTCGCTTGCCTCCTTCGCGCCGCTGTCCCTGCCCGCCTACACGCCCGGAAAGCATGCCGTCCTGGCCTTGACCCAGATCCTGGCCGCCGAGCTCGGTCCGCACGGCGTACGCGTCAATGCGGTGGCACCCGGCTACACGCTTTCGGACGGGCTGAAAGCCAGGATCGCCAAGGGTGAGCGCAACCCCGAAGCCATCCAGGCGACCACCGCGCTGCGCCGCTTCGTCGAGCCGCGCGACGTTGCCGAGGCCGCACTGTTCCTCTGCTCCGACCGGGCCGCATCGATAACCGGCGTCACCCTGCCCGTCGACGCCGGCTGGCTCATTCAGGCGCCCTACGCACAATATCTGCAGGGAAACCCCATCCGCCAGACGCCGGCAATCTGACCCATCCGGCGGAGGCCGGAAATCTGACCCCACCGGCGGAGGCCGGAAATTTGACCCAAGGACAATCCAATGAGTGACATCAAGCGCTTCGACTTCGACACCCGCATCCACCACGGGGTCATCCACAATGGCACCCTCTACCTCACCGGCCAGGTCGCAAAGCCGGGTCAGTCCGCAGCCGACCAGATGCGCGAGGCGCTTGGCAAGGTCGACGTCCTGCTTGCCAAGGCCGGTACGGACAAGACACGTATCCTTCACGTGCAGATGTGGCTGGACGACATCAGGGATTTCGACGAGGTCAACACGGTCTGGGACGGATGGATGCCGAAGGAGCATGCACCCGCGCGCTCTTCCGGCGAAGGACGGATGGCCAAGCCTGGAATGCTGGTCGAGCTGATCGTCACCGCGGCGGTTTGAATGGCCTTGCCGGTTCGGGCATCATCGCGAATCTGGCTAAGGGGAGACTGATGACGAAGCGCAAACCGCTTTCCACTGTCGTGGCGGAGAGTCTGTCCGAAAAGATCCGTTCCGGATCTCTGCTTCCCGGCGCGCAATTGCCGACCGAGGCGGAGCTTTGTGCCGAGTACGACGTCAGCCGGACGGTGGTGCGGGAAGCGGTGGCGCGATTGCGCTCCGAAGGGATGGTGGTGCCGCAGCAGGGCCGCGGCATGTTCGTCAGCGAAACGCCGGCGCCGCGCAATTTCTCGATACCGGACGAGGCGCTGAGGACCTTGCCGGAAACCATTGCCCTGCTCGAACTGAGATTGAGTGTGGAAGTGGAGTCCGCCGGGCTATGCGCGGAACGGCGCACCGATGCGGAGGCGAGTGGAATCCGAACCCTGATGGAACAGGTCGACGCCCAGCAAGCGGATCCCGCTGTGGTCCAGATCCACTATGACTATGATTTCCATCTGGCGATCGCCAAAGCCGCGCGCAACGAATTCATCCACGGCTTTCTGAGCTATCTCAGGCCGATGATCGTTCCGCGCTTTCAACTGGGCTACGTGGTCACGCCGGCGCTCAAGGACAGCTACTACGCACGCATTCACAACGAGCACAAAACCATCGTGGACGCCATCGAAAGGCAGGACGGTCGTGCTGCTCGCCAGGCCATGCGCAAGCATCTGCACAACAGCCTCGGGCGTGTGCGCGCTTTGGCACGGGCTTCGGGCGTCGCGGCGACAGAGGCAGAGCATCAGGCGGCTGCGGCCTCGCTCTTTACCGATATGAAAAGACCTGTTTCGACCGGCGGATAGGCCCCGGCTTCGATCACCCAGGCATTCGCACTCACTCAAATTAGCCACGTATTGCGAAAGCCATGTTTTTGCTCCGCCAGCTGACCTGAACCGTTTCCCACAGGCTGAGAACATCGTTTTCCCGTCGTTTCCTTCGGTTTTCAGCCTCGGCGCCGAGGTCACCACCTGTCCAGGTTTCGGGCGGGAGAAGAGAATTCGAAAGTTTATCTTTCCTTTTTGCTGGTTTTCTTGGTTTCGCGGCATCGGCCCAGGCCGCAGACTGAAATCAGGCAATCAGGGAAGCCAACGTGACGACAGCCTTCATCACAGGTGCAACAAGCGGCATAGGGCGGGCCATGGCGATCGCACTGAGCGACGCCGGCTACGATGTCTATGCGGTCGGGCGCAGCCAGGCCGCGCTCAAGGCGTTGCAGGCCGAGCGATCCGGCATCGTGCCCATCGCCGTCGACGTGACCGATCGCGAGGCGCTGGAAGCTGTTCTGGCGGATCTGACCATCGACGTGCTGATCAATAATGCCGGGATCATGCCACCGTTGGGCAATTTCGCCGACATGAAAATCTCCGACATCGACACCACGCTGGAGGTCAACCTCAGCGCGGCAATCCTGCTTACCCGCCTCGTCGTTCCGCAGATGCGCGAGCGGCAGGCTGGCCACATCCTGTTCACCGGCTCCACCGCGGGCCACGCGGCATATTCCAACATTGCCGTCTATTCGGCCACCAAAGCGGCGATATCAGGCTTTGCCGCCGCGTTGCGCGCCGACCTCTCCCCATCAGGCGTCCGTGTCACCGAGATCGTCGCCGGCCGTGTCGAGACGCAGCTCTACCAGGACATCCTCGACGCAAAGGCGCGCGCGGCCATGTACGCCAGCAAAGTGGTGCAGCCGGATGACGTGGCCAGAATGGTGGTCGCGGTACTCGGCCTGCCCGCATGGGCCGACGTTACCCGTTTCGACATCATGCCGACATGGCCAACCTCGCCAAGCGGCACCAAGTAAGGAAAAACTGGAATGAAGGATCTTTCCGTTCTGATCGTAGGCGGCGGCGCTGGCCTCGGCGCGCTTTTGGCCAGGATGGCTGTAGAGGCCGGGGCTGCAAAGATCGGCATCATCGACATCAACCAGGACGCCGCCGAAGCCGCTCTCGCACCGGCAAAGGCCAACGGCCTGCCGACCGCGGCCGCCCTGTGCGACATCCAGGTCGGCCCTCAGTGCCACGCCGCCTTCGACGCCATCGTTTCGAAGCTCGGGCGTATCGACACGCTGATCAATTGCGCCGCGATCTACCCTCGCCGCCCGCTCCTCGAGATCAGCGACGCCGATTGGGATGCCTCCAATGGCATCAACATCAAGGGCACTTATCACATGATGGTGGCAGCCGTTCGCCACATGCAATCGCAGGAGCCGAAGAGCCATGTGCGTGGCCGGATCGTCAACCTGACCTCTGTCGATGCCTTCAAGGCGCATCCGCAGAACGCCCACTATGCGGCAACCAAGGCCGCCGTGGTCAGCCTGACGCGCTCCTTTGCCCATGACGTCGCAAAACACGGGATCCTGGTCAATTCGGTGGCCCCCGCAGGCATGGCCACGGAGCGGGCCAAAGCCCTCGGCTTCCTCGAGGAACTGGCCAAGGCGAGCCCGCTGGGTCGTGGCGCCGAGCCTGCGGAGGTTGCCGAGTGGGTTCTCATGACCGGCGGCCCCAAGAATACCTACATGACGGGAGAAAATGTAATCGTTTCAGGTGGTTATATATACGCCTGAGCTATTTTCGCGCGCCGGCGGCGCTGAATTGTCCAACAGGAACGCAAGCGAAAGGAGGTGGAATAGACGATGACCGGCAAGCTTCGCCTTCCCTCGCTGAATGCGCTTCGCGTCTTCCACGCCGTCGCGCAGCACAAGAGCTTTCGGCAGGCGGCGGATGAATTGCTGGTCACGCCGCAGGCCGTCGGACAGCAGATCAAGCTACTGGAGGACACGCTTCAGGTGACACTGTTCGAACGCAAGGGGCGGTCGGTCGAATTGACCGAGTCTGCCATCCTTCTCTCGCACTATGTCAAAGCTGGGTTCGATGAATTTTCCGAAGGTGTTCGCCGCGTCACCAAGTCGAATTACCGGGACCGCATCAACCTGAATGCGAGCCCCTATTTCGCGACCCACTATTTGCTGCCTCGCCTATCTCTGTTCCGGGAGATATTGCCCGGTGCGGATCTGCGCCTGACGACGATGGTCGATCTGCCCGATTTCGGACGCGACGACATCGATATGACCGTCCAGTGGGGCTACGGCAATTGGCCGGACTACGAGACCATACTGCTGGTGCCTGATCCGAAGGTCATCTGCTGCACTCCGGCCATCGGCGAGAGCATCAAGTCGGCGCAGGACCTGACGTTGTTCACGTTGCTGGACACCGTCAAGTCGAAGCGCCTTTGGCCAGACATTTTACGCCACCTTGCCATCGAGCAGACGGACGGCAACCGAAGCATCAGCTTCGACGATGCCGCGACCATGCGCCGTGCAACCCTGCAAGGCATCGGCGTCGGTCTCGTCTCCGTCATCGACGCCGAGGAAGATTTGAGGTCGGGCGCGCTGGTCGCGCCGGTCGGGCGCGACGCCCTTGCCGATATGCGGCCGGAAGAAGTTCCTGGATTCTACCTGATCGTCCCGCGCGGGCACCTGCGCGTGAAGGCGGTCGCCGCCCTTCACCGATGGCTCGCCCAGCAGGACTGGGGCAGCGATCTGAAGATTTCCTCCGTGCCGAAACCGACCCCGCTTTCCGACTAGGAGCGGCTTTGAGACCGAGCTCCGAAAGAGAACTTTTGGGCCTCCAACAACAAGAAACCAAACAACCTCAACAGTGGAGACGGAACATGAAGACGATGAAATGGGGGGCCGCAGCCATGGCCCTTGGACTTGTGCATTTTGCAGCGCCGGCAGAAGCCGCCGGCGGCAAGACGCTGGAAGCCGTCAAGGCGCGCGGCGTGCTCAACTGCACCGGCCATGACGGGTCTTACCTCGGCTTCGCCGAAGTTGACGACAAGGGCAACTGGAAGGGCATGGACATCGATCTCTGCCGGGCGGTGGCCACGGCCGTGCTCGGCGACCCGGCAAAACTGAAGGTCGTTCCGATCAGCTGGGCGCAGCGCTGGCCGTCCCTGCAATCGGGCGATGTCGACATCATCATCAAGGCGTCGGGCGGCACGCTCAGCCGCGACACCGAGCTCGGGCTGCAATTTTCCATGTCCTATTACCTCGGAACGACCAAGGTGATGGCGCACAAGGAGCTAAACCTCAAGTCGCTCAAGGATGCGGCCGGCGGCACGATCTGCATTCCCGCCGGCACGTCGCAGGAACAGCAGGTCGCGGCCTATACGGCCAAGCTTGGCATCAAGCTCGAACCCGTGCTCATCGAAAAGACCGAGGAGCTCGAGCAGGCCTATTTCTCCGGACGCTGCGATCTCTATGCGCAGTGGGGCCCGACGCTCGCCATTGCGCGCATCGCCAAGAGCAAGGTCGACGACCATGTCATCCTGCCCGACGTGCTCGCCGTCGAGCCTGAAGTCATGATCATGCGCCAAGGCGACGACAATTGGGTTGACATCGCCAACTGGACGCTGAGCACGCTGATCTTCGCCGAGCAGGAAGGCATCACCTCCAAGAACGTCGACGAGGTCAAGGCCAAGCCGACCTCGCCGCAAGTCGCCAAGTTCCTCGGCGTCACGCCAGGCATGGGCAAGGGTCTCGGTCTCGATGATGACTGGGCCTACAAGGTGATCAAGAACGTCGGCAATTACGGCGAAATCTTCGAGCGCGACCTCGGCAAGGACTCGCCCTACAAGATGGACCGCGAGCTGACCAACCTTTGGAACAATGGCGGTGTCCTGTTCCCGCTGGTGATCGACTGATCCGTCCTTAACTCACCCGCTCCAGGCCCCGCCCGGCACAGCCGGGCGGGGTCGGCGACAATTCGGCAAGGATCTTTGGATGGTCAGCCTGCTGAGAAATCAAAAGGTCCGCAACGCGCTGTTGCAGGTCCTCTATGTCGGCTCGATCGCCGCGATGGTGCTTGCCGGCATCGTGATCGCCCGCCGCAACCTGGCTGATCAGGGGATCACCTCCGGATTCGACTTTCTGTTCAAGTCGACGGGTTGGGATGTGAATTTCTCGCTGCTGCCCGCCACGGCCAATGATCCCTATTGGTGGTACTTCCTCATCGGCATCATCAACACGCTGTTCCTGGGGAGCGTCGGCCTGATACTGGCGACGATCGTGGGAACGATCGTCGGTCTGGCGCGGACGTCTTCGAACGATTTGGCGCGGCTGCTCGGCCGTACCTATGTGGACATCTTCCGCAACATTCCGCTGATCCTCCAGGTTTTCTTCTGGTATGCGATCATCACGCACCTGCCGACGCCGCGCAGCGCGCACGAAGCCTGGGGCTTCCTGCTCACCAGCCGAGGACTCTACATCCCATTCCCGAACGTCGGCAGTGCCGCGTTTGCCGCAGCCACAGTGGCTGTGATCGCGGCCATCGTGCTGCCGGCCTGGCTGGGCAGGACGTCGCTCCTTGCCCAGCCGATCGGCCAGCGGCGCACCATCCAGTTTGCCGCCGCCGCAGCGGCACTGGCCTGCGCGACCATCATTCTGGCTCTCGGACGTCTGCCGGATACGCCGCTGCTGGACTTCCCTGCCCTGCAAGGCCTCAATCTGAGAGGCGGCCTGCGTATCCCTCCGGAGTTCGCCACCCTCGCCATCGCCATCGCCATCTATGGCGGCTCCTACATTGCGGAGATCGTGCGCGGAGGCTTCAAATCTGTCGGCACCGGCCAGGTCGAGGCAGCCCTTTCCTTGGGCCTTAGTCCCTGGCGGGTCTTCACGCTGGTGCGGCTGCCGCTGGCGCTGCGTGCCATGCTGCCGATCCTTGCCAATCAGTATGTCTGGCTGATGAAGGCGACGACGATGGGCATCGCCGTGGGTTTCACCGACTTCTTCATGATTGTGGCGCTGACGATCAACCATTCCGGGCAAACACTCGAAGCGATCGGCATCCTGATGGCGGGCTTCCTCGCCATCAACCTCAGCCTTGCCGCCGTCTTCAACCGCATCAACAAGGCAATTGCCCTCAAGGGCAATCAACTGAGGGGCTGAGAGATGGAGATGGTCATTGTCGCTCCACCCGCTCCCGGCAGGCTTGAGGATCTGAGGCGACGCTTCTTCGCGACGCCGCTTCAGGCGGTGGTGTCGCTGGCCTGTCTGACGATCATGGTCTTCCTGGTCTGGAAGCTGCTGAATTGGGCGGTTTTCTCGGCTGTCTTCACCACCAGCGGCGGGCCGGAAGCCTGCCAGGCGGCAGCGGGAGCCTGCTGGTCGGTCATCGCAGCGAGATGGCGGATCATCTTCTTCGGCCTCTATCCCTACGAGGAACAATGGCGCTCGGCGCTGGCCTGCGTCGCCGTTGTGGTGATGACGGTGCTAAGCTGTATCCCGGCGTTCTGGACGGGCCGCCGGATCGCGCTGGTATGGGGAGCCGGAACAGGCCTTTTCTACCTATTGATGAAAGGCGGCGTGCTTGGCCTTGCCCATGTGGGCGAGGAAGCCTGGGGCGGGCTGGCGCTGACCCTGTTCATCTTCGTGACCACCTGCCTGATCGGTTTCCCCTTGGCGATCTGCCTGGCCTTGCTGCGCCGGTCGGAGCTGCCCTGGATTTCGCGGACCACCGGCCTCATCATCGACGGGGTCCGGTCGCTTCCGCTGATATCGATCCTCTTCACCTTTGCAGTGGTTCTGCCGTTCGCGCTGCCGCAATGGCTCCAGGGCGACAAGCTTTACCGCGTGATCCTCGGCTCCGCTCTGTTCTTCTCCGCCTATCAGGCTGAGATCGTGAGAGGCGGCATGCAGGGCGTTGCGACAGGACAGGAGGAGGCTGCCATGGCGCTCGGCATGCGCTATTGGCAACGCATCAGCCGCATCCTCCTGCCTCAGGCCATGCGCAACGCAATGCCGGCCACGATCAACCAGTTCGTCATCTCGTTCAAGGAGACCTCGCTGGTGGTCATCGTCGGTTTCTTCGAGATCCTGGCTTCCGGCAATGCCGCCTATGGCACCGGCGAATGGCGCTTCGCCTATGTCGAAGTCTATGCCTTCATCGCCTTCATCTACTTCATCTTCGTCTTCAGCCTATCCCGCTATGGCGCCTTTCTCGAGCGCCGCATGTCGGTCAGCGAACGGTAAGGAGGCGTGCAGGTGATCTCAACCAATTCGACCGGTGAGCCGGCGCTCCGCATCGAAAACCTCGACAAATACTACGGCACGTTCCAAGCACTGCGCGGGATAAACCTTTCCGTACAACGGGGCGAAAAAATCGTCGTCTGCGGACCCTCCGGCTCCGGCAAATCGACGATGATCCGCTGCATCAACCGCCTCGAACAGCACAATGGCGGCCGCATCGCGGTGCTCGGGACCGAGCTCAACGACGATGTCGGCAATATCGACGAGATCAGGCGTGAAGTCGGCATGGTGTTCCAGCACTTCAACCTGTTCCCGCACATGACGGTGCTGGAGAACTGCATGATCTCCCCGATGATCGTGCGCAAGCAGCCGCGGGCGCAAGCCGAGGCAACCGCCCGCCACTACCTGGAGAAGGTGCGCATTCCCGAGCAGGCCATGAAATATCCCAGCCAATTGTCCGGCGGTCAGCAGCAGCGCGTCGCCATTGCACGCGCTCTTTGCATGCAGCCGCAGATCATGCTGTTCGACGAACCGACCTCGGCGCTCGATCCGGAAATGGTTTCCGAAGTGCTTGACGTCATGGTCACGCTTGCCTCGGAAGGCATGACGATGATCTGCGTGACGCATGAAATGGGCTTTGCGCGTCGCGTGGCGGACCGGGTGCTTTTCATGGACGGCGGCGAGATCCTCGAAGAAGCGCCTCCGGACGAGTTCTTCACCTCTTCCCGCAACGAGCGCACTCGACAATTCCTGTCGCAGGTGCTGGGTCATTGATTGGAAAGCAACGATCCGGGACGTGTCGCACGGCACGCCCTCAGCTAACTCGGGTAAATCAATGACCGATCCCGCCACCGCGCTGCACGAGATTCTCGGGCCGAAAGGCTGGCTTTCGGGCCGGGGTGCCGAGCCCTACCGGCGCGATTGGCTCAATCGCTACGGCGTCGCACCTCTGGGCGTTGCCAGGCCCGCGAATACGTCGGAGGTTGCCAGTGTCGTCAAACTATGTCGCGAGGCAGGGCTGGCGGTGGTGCCACAGGGCGGGAACACCGGGCTTTGCGGCGCCGCCGTCGCCGAGCAGCCGAATGCGGTGATCGTCTCGCTATCACGCATGACGGCGATCGGGAAGCCGGATCTGGACAGCGGATCGATCGTCGTCGAGGCGGGTGTCGTGCTGGCAACGCTGCACGAGACGCTGGAACCGAATGGCCTGATGTTTCCAATGCGTCTGGGCGCCGAAGGCAGCGCCAGGATCGGCGGCCTGATCGGCACCAATGCCGGCGGCAGCCAGGCTTTCCGATACGGCATGATGCAGGATCTCGTCCTGGGTCTCGAAGTCGTGACGCCTGATGGCGGGATTTGGGACGGACTGCGCGCGGTGCAGAAGGACAATGCCGGCTATCAACTGCGCAAGCTGTTCTGTGGCGCTGAGGGCACGCTCGGCATCGTCACGCGCGCGATCCTGCGGCTCTACCCCAAGCCTCGGCAGCAAGCGAGCGCCCTTCTGGTCCTGCCCGACTTTGCCGCCGCCGTTTCGTTCGGCGCCTTCCTGCGCGGCGAGGCCGGGGAATTCCTGACTGGCCTCGAGTTCTTCTCCGATGTGGGCCTGCGATTGGCGCTCAAGCACGTGCCCGACCTTGCCTACCAACTGGAGACACGGGGCGGTGTCTATCTGCTGGTCGAACTGGCATCGGGGTCGTCACGCGTTCCCCTGGACGAGATCCTGGCGTCAGCGCTGGAATGGGGCATGGAACAGAGCCTGGTTAGCGACGGCGCGCTGGCGGCGACAGGCGCGCATCGGGCACAATTCTGGCGGCTGCGCGAGGAGCAACCGGAGGGACAAAGGCTGGAAGGCGAGCAACTCAAGCACGACATCTCCGTCCCTCCAGGTGCAATCGCCCGTTTCGTCGAGGCTGGCGCGAAGATCTGCGGCGGCATTCTTCCCGGTGTGCGGATAAACCCGTTCGGGCACCTCGGCGACGGAAACATCCATTACAATTTGTCTCCGCCGGAAGGTCGTGCCGATTTCGACGGCAAGGCCGAGCTGTTCGCCGAAGCGCTGTCATCTCTTGCCACTCAGATGGGTGGCAGCTTTGCCGCCGAGCATGGGCTTGGCCGGGCAAAGGTGGTCATGGCCGACCGCAATCGCGGCCTGGTGGAGCGAGAGCTCATGGCGCGGCTCAAAGGCGCGTTCGATCCGCTGGGCACGATGAACCCGGACGTCCTGGTGCGCGCCTCTCGGGAAAGAAAAACTTTCGAATAGACGGCATTTCTTGGTTTCGTCTCGATGCGCCAGCGTGCACGTATGAATCCGAAAGGCAGGCTCGATCCGCTTGCCGCCTGAATGAAGGATGTCGCAGCATGATCCGCAATGGCGGTCGCCTTCTTGTCGAATGCCTGATCGCGCTCGGCGCGACCAAGAGTTTCGGTGTGCCGGGCGAAAGCTATCTGGCCGTGCTGGACGCGCTGCACGACACTCGTGGAAAGCTGGACTACGTGCTGTGCCGCAACGAGGGCGGTGCGGCATTCATGGCCTCGGCCTATGGCAAGCTGACGGGTTCGCCGGGCATCTGCTTCGTGACGCGCGGACCGGGTGTCGCCAATGCGTCCATCGGCGTGCACACGGCGATGCAGGACAGTTCGCCGATGATCCTGTTCGTCGGCCAGGTCGGCACCGACATGCGCGGCCGCGAAGCGTTTCAGGAAATCGACTACCGCGCGGTGTTCGGCACGATGGCGAAATGGGCGGTGGAGATCGACGCTGTCGAGCGCCTGCCGGAAATCATTGCCCGGGCCTGGACCACGGCGCTCACCGGGCGGCCCGGCCCGGTGGTGATCGCCCTGCCCGAGAACATGCTGACGACGCCGACCGATGTCGCGGCGCTCAGCGGGCCTGCCAGGGTGTTCGAGGCCGCGGCCGATGCCGATGCGCTGGCCGAGGCCCGGTCCATGCTGGCCGCCTCCAGCAGACCGGTCATCCTGATCGGCGGCGCCAACTGGTCAGCTGACGGGCGTGCCGTGCTCCAGGCTTTCGCCGAAACCTCCGACATTCCGGTGGTCGCGGCGTTCCGCTTCCAGGATCAGTTCGACAATGGCTCACCGGTCTTCGTCGGCGAGGCCGGTGTCGGCATGGTCCCGCATGTCAAGAAGCTGATCCGGGACGCCGATGTGATCCTGGCGATCAATGTGCGCTTCGGCGAGATGACCACGGATGGCTACACGCTGCTGTCCGTGCCCCAGCCGAAGCAGAAGCTGATCCATGTCCACGCTTCGGATCGCGAGATCGGCAAGATCTATGTGCCGGCGCTTGGCATCCATGCCGGGCCGAACGCCTTCGCCAAGGCGCTCTCGCCGGTCAAGGGCGACTGGGGCGCGTGGCGGTCGCAGGCACGCCAAAGCTATGAGGGCACGTTCACCGCGCCTGCCCAGCCGGGCCCGGTCGACATGGTCGAAGTCAGCCGCTGGCTGCGCGAAACGCTGCCCGACGACGTCATCCTGACCAACGGCGCCGGCAATTTCACCGTGTGGCCAAACAAGTTCTTCAAATTCGGGCCAAAGGCGCGGCTGCTTGCACCGCAATCCGGCGCCATGGGCTACGGCCTGCCGGCGGCCATCGCGGCCAAAGTGGCCTTTCCCTCACGCACGGTGGTCTGCTTTGCCGGTGACGGCGATTTCCAGATGAACTGCCAGGAGTTGGGGACGGCGATGCAGGCCGGGGCGCAGCCGATCGTCCTCATCCTGAACAACGGCATCTACGGGACCATCCGCGCGCATCAGGAGCGGCACTATCCGGCGCGCGTGTCGGGAACGAACATCGAGAACCCGGATTTCGTCGGCATCGCCCGGGCCTATGGCTTCCACGCCGAGCGGGTCGGCGCGACCAGCGATTTCGCCGGCGCTTTCGGCAGGGCGCTGGCATCCGCGACCGGCGCGGTCCTGGAGCTGGATATTTCCCCGGAGGCGATCACGCCGCGTCAAACCCTTTCCCAAATGCGCGACGCAGCGCTCGCTTCGCATAAGGCCAACGCATGACCAGTACGGCAAATGACATCCGTCTCGGCGCGGATATCGGCGGCACGTTCACCGATATTGTGGTCGATGTGCGCGGCACGATCTTTTCGACCAAGATCCTGACCAACTATGCCGCCCCCGAACAGGCTATCCTCGACGGGATCGAGATTGTCGTGCGCGACGCCGGCATTACGCTGGCGGACCTCGACATCGTCATTCACGGCACCACGCTGGCGACCAACGCGCTCATCGAACGGCGTGGCGCCAAGACGGCATTGGTCACCACCGAAGGGTTTCGCGATGTCATCGAGATGCGCACGGAAAACCGGTTCGAACAGTATGATCTGAACCTGAAGCTGCCGCCGCCGCTGATCCCGCGCGAGCATCGCTATACGGTCAAGGGGCGCATCGGCGCGGACGGAAAGGAATTGCAGCCGCTGGACGAAGCAGCGCTCGACGAGATCGCCGACAGCATCGCCGCGGGCGGCTTCGGCGCCGTCGCCATCGGCTTCATCCATTCCTACATGAACCCGGTGCATGAGCAGCGGGCACGCGCGATCCTCGCCAGAAAGCTGGACATACCGATTTCCATCAGCGCTGAGGTCTCGCCGCAGATGCGCGAGTTCGAACGCTTCAACACGGTTTGCGCCAATGCCTATGTCCGGCCGCAGATGGCCGACTATCTGGTGCGCCTCCAGGTGCGGCTGAAGGAGATGGGGGCGAACTGTCCGGTGTTCATGATCCACTCGGGCGGCGGACTGATCTCGGTGGAAACCGCGTCCGAATTTCCGGTGCGCCTGGTCGAGTCCGGTCCGGCCGGCGGTGCCATTTTTGCGGCCGACGTGGCGCGGCGCTTCGACCTGGACTCCGTCGTCTCCTACGACATGGGCGGAACGACCGCGAAGATCTGCCTGATCGAGGACTATTCGCCGCGCACGGCGCGGACCTTCGAGGTCGCCCGCACCTATCGCTTCTGCAAAGGCTCCGGCATGCCGATCTCGATCCCGGTCATCGAAATGATCGAGATCGGCGCCGGCGGCGGCTCGATCGCCTGGGTCGACGCCATGGGCCGCATCCAGACCGGCCCGGAAAGTGCCGGGTCCGAACCCGGTCCCGCCTGCTACGGGCGTGGCGGCAGCCGCCCAGCCATCACCGATGCCGACCTGGTGCTGGGCAAGCTCGATCCCGACAATTTCGCCGGCGGCGCCATCAGGCTCGACACGCAGGCTTCCGAGCAGGCGATCACCCGCGATGTCGGCACCCGGCTTTCGCTCAATTCCGTTTCCGCCGCTTTCGGCATCTGCGAGGTCGTCGACGAGAATATGGCCAATGCCGCCCGCGTCCACGCGGTGGAGAACGGCAAGAACATCTCCGACAATGTCATGATCGCCTTTGGCGGTGCAGCGCCCCTGCATGCGGCGCGGCTGTGCGAGAAGCTTGGCGTCGAACAGTGCCTTGTCCCGCAAGGCGCCGGCGTCGGCTCGGCCATCGGTTTCCTCAAGGCGCCGTTCGGCTACGAGGCGCTGGCTTCCAAGCTGATGCGGCTGTCGCGCTTCGATGCATGCGAGGTGAATGCGCTGCTCGACGGGCTGAAGACGACTGCCGAGAGCTTCGTGCGAGCCGGCACTAACAATGCCATCACCCGCGAGATCACCGCCTTCATGCGCTATGCCGGCCAGGGTTGGGAAATCCCGGTGCCGCTGCCCGACAGGGCGTTCAAGCCCGGCGATGAGGTGAGCCTCAAGGACGCCTTCCGGGACAATTATGCGCGCTTCTTCGGCCGTGCCATTGATGGCCTCGACGGATTGGAAATCGAGATCGTCACCTGGTCGGTCAAGGCGCAGGACGTGCGGCCGGCGCCCGCAAGGCACGAGATCACCATGGGGACCAGGACCGTCGCCGCTTCGCAAACGCGCGAGGTTTTCGATCCGGCGACCGGAACCGTGCAGGTTTCAGCCATCATCGAACGCGCCGACCTTTCGCCAGGGGATCGCATCAGCGGTCCGGCGGTGATCGTCGAGCGTGAGACGTCGACGGTCGTCACCACTCTCTTCGATGCCGCGCTACAGAGCGACGGTTCGATCCTCCTGATCCGCAAAGGGGTCCAGGCATGAGCGACATCTTGGAAATCCGCATGCAGGTGATGTGGAATCGCCTGATTTCGGTGGTCGAGGAGCAGGCGCTGACCCTGTTGCGTACGGCCTTCTCCACGTCGGTGCGTGAATCGGGCGACCTGTCGGCCGGCGTGTTCAATCCGCGCGGCGAGATGCTGGCGCAGGCCGTGACCGGTACGCCCGGGCATGTGAACACCATGGCCGAGGCCGTGCTGCAGTTCATGAACGAGATCCCGCGCGAGGAGATGTACGAGGGCGACACCTATGTCACCAACGATCCCTGGAAAGGCACCGGCCATCTCCATGACATCACCATGGTCTCGCCCTCGTTCCTGAACGGCGAACTGGTGGCATTCTTCGCCTGCACCGCGCACGTGGTCGATGTTGGCGGACGTGGCTTCGGCGCCGATGGCAAGTCAGTCTACGAGGAAGGGATCCAGATCCCGATCATGAAGTTCGCCGAGCGCGGCAAGGTGAACTTCGATCTGGTGAAGATCCTGCGCGCCAATGTGCGCGAGCCGAACCAGGTCGTCGGCGACTTCTATTCGCTGGCCGCCTGCAACGAGGTCGGCCATCGCCGCCTGGTCGACATGATGAAGGAGATCGGCCTGGCATCGCTGGACAGGCTGGGAGAGTTCATCTTCACGCGCACGCATGACGCGACGCTGGAGCGCATCAAGGCGCTGCCGAAAGGCACCTGGTCGAACGAGTTGGTGACCGACGGCTACGATACGCCGGTCAAGCTGGTGGCAGCTGTCTCGATTGAGGACGACCATTTGAATGTCGATTTCTCCGGCACCGATCCGACAAGCCGATGGGGCATCAACGTTCCGATCATCTACAGCAAGGCCTATGCCTGCTACGCCCTGAAATGCGTCGTGGCGCCGGAGATCCCGAACAATGCGGCCTCGCTTGCTCTGTTCACTATATCGTCGCCGACCAACATCCTGAACGCCCCGCGGCCGGCGCCGGTCTCCCTGCGGCACGTCATCGGCCATATGGTGCCCGATCTGGTGCTGGGCGCGCTGGCCAAGGCGCTGCCGGGCCAGATCCTTGCCGAAGGGGCGGCGGCACTGTGGAACATCCACATCTCGGTCAGGCCGGTCGCCGGGAGCGATGGACGCCGCGCCGAGGTGCTGATGTTCAATTCCGGCGGCATGGGGGCCCGCCCGACGTTGGACGGGCTGTCCGCCACCGCCTTTCCGTCCGGTGTCCATACCATGCCGATCGAGGCGACCGAGCACACCGGGCCGATCGTCATCTGGCGCAAGGAACTGCGTCCCGATTCCGGCGGCGACGGGGAATTTCGCGGCGGCCTCGGCCAGATCCTCGAAATCGCGGCCACTGAAGGCCACGAGTTCGATTTTTCCGCCATGTTCGACCGGGTCAGGCATCCAGCCAAGGGGCGCGATGGCGGCAAGGACGGAACCGCCGGCATCGTCAGGCTCGACGATGGCACGCTGATGCGCCCCAAGGGCTGGCAGCACGTTCCGGAAGGGCGTCGCCTGGTGCTGGAACTTCCTGGCGGTGGCGGCTATGGCGATCCCTCCAGGCGCAGTACGGAGGCGCGGGCACAGGACGTGTCCAGGGGCTATATTTCGGAGAAAAGCCGATGAGCTACATTTCCTCGCGCCTGTCCGTGGTCAAGCCGTCGGCTTCGATGGCCGCCTCGCAGGCGGCCAAGGCGCTACGGGCCAAAGGCGTCGACGTCATCGACCTTGGCCTTGGCGAACCTGATTTTCCGACGCCTGCCCACATCATCGAAGCGGCCTATGCAGCCGCCAAAGCGGGCCAGACCCTCTACACCGCCGCAGCCGGCTCGCCGGAAGTGCGCGAGGCCGTGGCCGGGAAGTTCAGGCGCGAGAACGGACTGGACTACACGGCCGACGACATCGTCGTGGCCAACGGCGCCAAGCAGATCATCTTCAACGCGCTGATGGCGACGCTGGAACCCGGCGACGAGGCCATCCTGCCCGCGCCCTATTTCGTCTCCTATCCTGAGATGGTGAAGCTGCTAGGCGGCACGCCCGTCACGGTCGAATGCAGGGAAAGCGGCGGCTTCAGGCTGACGCCCGAACTCTTGGAAAAGGCGATCGGGCCGAGAACCAAGTGGCTGTTCCTGAACATGCCCGGCAATCCATCCGGAGCGGTCTACTCGGCCGACGATCTCAAGGCGCTTGGCGCTGTCCTTGCCAGGCATCCGCAGGTGCTCATCCTGTCGGACGAGATCTATGAGCACATCATCTTCGATAACCGCGAATTCGTATCCTTCGGCAAGGCCTGCCCTGACCTCAAGGACCGAAGCCTCATCGTCAACGGCGTGGCCAAGGCCTATGCGATGACCGGCTGGCGTGTCGGTTATGCAGCCGGCCCGGCACCACTCGTCAAGGCGATGTCGATCATCCAGAGCCAGTCGGTCACTTCGGTCTGCTCGATTGCCCAGGCGGCGACGGTCGCCGCACTGAACGGCCCGCAGGACGAGGTGGCTCGTTTCCGCGATGCATTCGAGGCGCGCAGGAACCTGGTCGTCGATGGCATAAGGCGCATCAACGGCCTGACGCTGCCGCCGCCGGAAGGAGCTTTCTATGCCTATATCGGTTGCGCCAGCCTGATCGGCCGCAGGACCCCAAAAGGTGTCATGCTGGAGGACGATACGGCGGTGGCGACCTATCTTCTGAACGAAGGCCGCGTGGCCTCGGTGCCGGGCACTGCCTACGGACTTTCACCCTATTTTCGTATCTCCACCGCCACCAGCGAGGAGGTGCTTGTCGAGGCGATCGCGCGGATCAACGCCGCCGTCGCGCAAGTGGAGTAGACCATGCCGCATTACGAACGCATCCTGATCACCGGCGCCGCCGGCCGGCTTGGCTCGGAACTGCGAAAGGGGCTGGTGCCGCTGGCAAAAACGATCCGCCTTGCGGGTCGCGAACCGTTCGGCGATCTTGCTCCTCACGAGGAAGAAGCGGTCTTCGATCTCGCCGACATGGAGGCGACAATCGCGGCCACCAAGGACTGCGACGCGATCGTGCATTTCGGCGGTGCGCCGCTTGAATGCGAATGGCAAACGATCCTGGATTCCAGCATTCGCGGATCCTACCATATCTACGAAGGCGCCCGGAAACACGGCGTGAAGCGGATTATCTATGCTTCCTCGGTGCATGCCATCGGCTATCATGAAGTCGAAGCCCATATCGGCGTCGATGCGCCGGTGCGCCCCGACAGCCTCTACGGCGTGTCGAAGAATTTCGTCGAAAGCCTGAGCCGGCTCTACTGGGACAAGTTCGGCATCGAGACGGCTTGCCTGCGTATCTTCTCGTCCTTTCCCGAACCGGCCGACCGACGCATGCTGTGGTCGTATCTTTCCTTCGCCGACTGCGTTCGTCTGGTCGAAGCAGCACTGACGGCGCCGCGCGTCGGGCACACAATCTCGTTCGGCATATCCGACAACAAGCTGAAAATGGTCGACAACAGCGGCGCCAACCATCTGGGGTTCATCCCGCAAGACAGCGCCGAGCCATTCCGCGCAGCGGTCGAGGCGAAGACGCAGATTCCGGATCCCAAGGCGCCATCGGTGAAGTATCTGGGCGGGTGGTTCTGCGAGCTTGGCCATCCGGACGACAAGCGGGCGTAACTATCAAAACCAATCCGCTAGATGGCGAAGACGAAACATCCACCAACACCCCTACGGCTCCCTGCAATTCACGGCGACAGCCGGATAATGATCATGAAGCGCTTCCGGGACGTTCAGGCCAGGGCGACACCGGCGATCGTGCAAGACCGTAGGCTCCGGCGATCACCCCCATGCCTCCGATGTGCTTCTGGGGTTCGGTGACGTCTGCCATGTAGGCTTCCCCGATCACCTGTTCTGATGCAGGATCGTCTCGGCAGCAATGAAGCCCCAGGTTCCCGGCAGGGATTCGCATCTGGAAGAAGAATCCCGAGTCTTTGCGCCATAGATACGTCGCCCGCTCCAGGTGTGCGTTTCTGGATAAAGGGCGATAATTACACAATATAATAAAAGACTTAGGTAATGGTGGGCCCGGAGGGACTCGAACCCCCAACCAAGCGGTTATGAGCCGCCGGCTCTAACCATTGAGCTACAGGCCCCACGCGGGCTGGATTAATGTTTTTCGCATCGCGGCACAAGGCTTTCCCGACGGGCTTCCCCAGATCGCCCAAATCAACCCATAATCGCGCTCTACGCGACGTCTGCGACTTGATCGCAGACCAAGGAGATTTTCATGACCAGACATCTTTTGCCTCTCGCGCTCGCCGCTGCAATCGCTTTTCCGGCGATGGCTGGAGCCACCGATCTGCCGACGCCGCCCCGCATCATCGTGTCGGGCGAAGGCGAAGCAACCGTGGCCCCCGATCTGGCGGTCCTGACGCTGAGCGTCATGCGCGAGGCCAAGACCGCGCGCGCCGCGCTCGACGCCAACAATGACGCCATGGCCGCCGTGATCGCGGCGATGAAGTCCGCCGGCATCAAGGACCGGGACCTGCAGACCGCCGGCATCCAGATCAACCCGCGCTACAACTACACCAACAAGCCGGACGGCAGCCAGGAAGCCGAACTCGTCGCCTATCAGGTGACCAACACGCTTTCGGTGCGGGTGCGCGATGTCGACAAGACCGGCGAGATCCTCGACAAGGCGGTGTCGCTCGGCGTCAACCAGGGTGGCGGCATCGCCTTCACCAATGACAACCCGGCAGCCACGGTCACCGAGGCGCGCAAGAAGGCGGTCGCCAACGCCATGGCCAAGGCCAAGACGCTGGCCGAGGCCGCAGGCGCCAGCCTCGGCCGGGTGCTCGAGATATCAGATCAGAACATTGCGCCGGCGCCGATGCCGATCAACGCCAAGGCCTTCGATGCCGCGGCGGGTGGCGCGGCTCCCGTGCAGGCCGGCGAGAATTCCTACAATGTCCAGGTGACCGTCACCTTCGAACTGAAGTAAGCGGCTCTGAGGATCCGTGGCTGGTCTTGCCCAGCCACCGATGCATCACCAGCCAATAGCACGCATGAAAAACCCCGCGGGATTGCTCCCGCGGGGTTTTTCGAGCCACACCCTTCAACCGGAAAGGGGCTCCGCTAGTCCCAGCTGATCTTGCTAAAGATCATGCTGCCAGGCTGACCCTCAAAGAGGGTCGGCCTTAATTGTCGAACCTCAGCGATAGATAACCGGGCAGCCGCGCTCATTGGCGAACACCACCACGACACGGTCGCCGTCCTGGCGGCCCGCCACCTTCACCGTACGACGGTTGACGTCGACGATGCGGACACGGTGGAGACCCATGCGTTCGGCCTTGTCGAGGGCGCGGTCCGGCGAACAGCCACGGCGCCAGTCGCCGCGGCGTTCATCACGGCGATGGCGATAACCGTCGTCACCGGTATAGACGCCGAAACGCGGGTCGTTGTTGTTGCCGAAGCCGAGATAGAGGCTGTCGGCGTGGGCGGGAACGGCCGCCAGCGTGCCGAGACCGACCAGGGCCGAAAGGGCTGCCGTCTTGATCGTGTTGAACATCGTCTTCTCTCCTTTTTGCGGGCCTTCGCCCGTCCTCGTGAACCGATGGGGGGAGAATGCGCTTGCCTGTCTGAACTCTTTACGAACCTGCCGTTCATCTCCGGTTCATATGGCGGGAAGAAGGAAGTTCCGGCCATTCGCCACCGTCCCCAGCCCTTGGTGAAGGCCGGAATGCCTGACTCGGCGCCCTATTCCGAGCCCGCGGATTGGCCGGAAGTCGTGGAACGTAAGGCTGTTGCTCGCCGCCGCTGGTCCTACGGCTCCTCGTCCAGCACATAGTCAAAATAGTCTTCCGGCTCGGCAAGATCGGTTTCACTCGCTTTGACCCGGCCGCGCATCGAGATGCCGGCTTCATGCACGGTCTCGGCGCTGCCAGACACCAGCCGGTGCCACCAGTAGAGGTCGCGGCCCTCGGCAACCAGCCGATAGGCACAGGTACTGGGCAGCCAACTGATGGTTCGCACATTCTGCGGCGTCAGCCCGACGCAGTCGGGAACGCGCGCCAGCCGGTTGGCGTAGTCCGAACAGCGGCAGGTCTCGGCGTCGAACAGCCGACAGCCGACGCTGGTCCAGTAGATCTCGCCAGTGTCCTCGTCCTCAAGCTTTGACAGGCAGCATTTACCGCAGCCGTCGCACAGCGATTCCCACTCGGCCGGGCTCATCGCCTCCAGCGCCTTGGTTTTCCAGAATGGCGTTTCCATTTCCCGGATGTGGCCCCGGCCGCGGGCAAGGTCAAGCGCGGCAATGGTCGCAATTGCGGCTATCGCCAGGTGAATGACATGAAGTTGCCTTCAAAAGGTCGGTCAATCGCCCCGTACGGCCTCTATCCGTGCCAGACTGGAACCAATCGGCACAAGATCGGTTTCGGCAAGGATGGGACCCCACAAGGAGAATTTCGATGAAACGCCAACCACGGATTCTGGCAGGCACCGCACTTGGCCTGCTGATGGCATCCGCGCCGTTGGGCGCGTTCCCGCTTCAGGGAAGTGTCGCGTCCGGTCTTGCCCAGCGCACGGCAACCCCATTCATCCTGGCGCAAGCAGCATGCGCCGAGGGCGAATCGGCCGAGGCCTGCGCGCAGAAGCAGCAGGCGGAACCCGAACAGAAACACGAGCGCAAGAAGGCCGAGCCTGAACAGCAGGCCGCGCCTGCCCAGAGCGAGCAGCCCGCCGAGGAGCAGCAGCCACGCCGGAAGAAGCGCGACCAGCAGCAGCAGGCCGAGCAGGCGCCCGCCGAACAGGCCGCTCCCGCCGAGGAACAGCAGCCGCGCAGGAAGAAGCGTGATCAGCAGCAGCAGGCCGAGCAGGCGCCGGCCGAACAGGCAGCACCCGCAGAGGAACAGCAGCCGCGCAGGAAGAAGCGTGATCAGCAGCAGCAGACCGAGCAGGCGCCGGCCGAACAGGCAGCGCCCGCAGAGGAACAGCAGCCGCGCAGAAAGAAGCGTGACCAGCAGCAGCAGACCGAGCAGGCGCCGGCCGAACAGGCAGCACCCGCAGGGGAACAGCAGCCGCGCAGAAAGAAGCGTGACCAGCAGCAGCAGACCGAGCAGGCGCCGGCCGAACAGGCAGCACCCGCAGGGGAACAGCAGCCGCGCAGGAAGAAGCGTGATCAGCAGCAGCAGACCGAGCAGACGCCGGCCGAACAGGTCGCGCCGGCCAACGACAATCAGCCCGGCGAACAGGCCCAGCCGCGCAAGAAGAACAGGCAGGATCAGCAAGCCCAACCTGAAGTCGCCCCGGCGCCGAAGGAAGCTCCCGCTGGAGAGGCGACGGCCCCTGCCGGCGAGCAGCCGGCGGCCCAAGGCGAGCAGCCCCAGGACACGACGAAGAAGCACGGCAGGAAACCTGTTGGCGAGCAGCCGGCGACGGCCGAACAACCCGCCACCGGCGAACAACCGGCCAATGGTCAGACGGCAGCACCGGCACAGGGCGAAAACCCGGTGCAGGGCGAAGCACCGGCTGATCCAAACGCCGCCCCCATCCTGGACAGCCAGAAGGACGCCGAGCGCAGAGGCGGACGCAAGCAGGGCGACAAGATCGTCCCGCAGGATGGCGAGCAGCAGAATGGCGGGCAAAATGCCCAGCAAGGTGGCGATCAGGGCCGCAAGCCGGTGGCTGCTCCCGTCGAGCAGGGTCCGCCGCCCACCGACGACAGGGCCGCACAGCAGGAGATCAAGCCCGAGAAGATCGTCCCGGTGACCGAGGAGAAGGGCACGCGCGTAGAGCGTGCGCCCGATGAGATCGCCCGCGATCGTCGGCGTCCGAAAGGCGTCGACGTCGTCAGGAAACTCGGCGATCGCGTCATCCTGCAGTTCAACAACCAGACATTTGTCCAGAGCAATGACGCCCCGCGCGTCACCCGCGGTGCCAAAGAAGTCTACTATGAGGATCTGTCGGGCGACCGCACCCGGGAAATCGTCGAGCGTGACAACGGTGTCCGGATCGTCACCATCCGCAACCGCTATGGCGACGTTATCCAGCGTTCGCGCATCGCGCCGGATGGACGCGAATATGTGCTGAGCTATGTCGACGAGCGGCACTATCAAGATGACAGCGACTGGCGTGATCCCGGCGACGACCTGCCGCCGATGCGGCTGACCATCCCGCGCCGGGAATACATTCTCGATTCCGAGGACGTCGAGAGCCCCGATGACTACTACGAGTTCCTCGAACAGCCCCCGGTCGAGAAGGTCCAGCGCCTCTATTCGATCGACGAGGTCAAGCGTTCGGCCCGCGTGCGCGACATCGCACGTCGCGTCGATCTCGACACGCTCAACTTCGAATTCGGTTCGGCCTCCATCTCCGACACCGAGGTGCAGAAGCTCGAGGGCGTAGCGACGGCCATGGAGAAGCTGTTGAAGAAGAACCCGGCCGAGACCTTCCTGATCGAAGGTCACACCGACGCGGTCGGCACACCGGAGGCTAACCTCGCTCTTTCCGATCGCCGTGCGGAAGCGGTGGCGGAGGCTCTGACCAATGCCTTCGGCATCCCGCCGGAAAACCTGACGACACAGGGCTATGGCGAGGAGTATCTGAAGGTCAACACGGCGGCGCCCAACCGCGAGAACCGCCGCGTCGCCATCCGCCGCATCACCTCGCTGGTGGCACCGGTCGCCAGCAACAATTAGGTCATGATTTCAAAATCATGACCCGGTTTGTGGAATCGGCAAGAGAAGCATCCACCCCCGGCACAGCCGGGGGTGGATGGATGTGCGGGGTTCAACAAGAATTGTACGGGCGTTAGACACGGCTCATTGAATCGCGAGCGCAGCCACCCCAGATTCGGTGCTGGGCGTTCCCTGCCCCGTCCCGACTCCAGCGGGACGCATTGAGCCCCGCCGGACTTTGTTCGGCGGGGTTTTTTGTCTTGCAAACGGTGGCGGCCTCGTCGAATACGGCCATTGTCTGAGAGATAACCAGCCGGAATCATCCCATGAAGCGTCTCGAACTCGCCATCGAATCGATCATTCTCGCTTCACGCTGGCTGCTCGTCGTTTTCTATATAGGCCTGGCCCTGGCATTGGCCGTCTATGCGCTGTCCTTCGGCAAGAAGCTCTATGAGTTCATTAGCCTGGCGTTCACGCTCGGTGACACCGACACCATCCTGAAGATGCTCGGCTTGATCGATGCCGCGCTGGTTGCCTCGCTGGTGGTGATGGTCATCATCTCGGGCTACGAGAATTTCGTCAGCCGCTTCGACGACCAGGACGGCGGTGTGCACTGGCTGGGCACCATCGATGTCGGTTCGCTGAAGGTCAAGGTTGCCTCGACCATCGTCGCCATCTCGTCGATCCACCTCTTGCAGGTGTTCTTGAACTCATCGTCCTACACGACCGACCAGTTGATGTGGCTGACCATCATCCATCTCGCCTTCGTCGTCTCGGCGCTCATGCTCGCCTATATCGACCGGCTGATGGGCCTGAGCAAAGGCAAGAAGGACGAGGCGTGAGCCTGCGCCTGCCGGACGTTGAATCAATCCCGCAGGAACGATGCCCTACCGCCTTGTTCGAGCAGGGCTTTCCCATGACTCTGCGGGTGGCGAAGGGCTTGGCTCGACGCCCGTCGCGTCAAAACAAAGAGCTCTAGTAAATATTCCTGATCTTGCTGTCCGTGCGGGCAAACACCTCGTCGGGGACAAAAAAGTCGCCGGCCAGCGGCCCGGTCGCATCAGGCGCATAGATCGAGAAATCGCTGACGCCCTCGGCGCGCAGCACCTCTTCGTCGATGTAGAAGTTGCCAGTCGCTTCGCGCGCCGGCCGCATGAAGATGGCATGCGCAGCATCGGCCATGATGTCGGGCAAACGGCTCATTGCCGCCACCGTCGCGCCGCCCAGCAGATTGCGCACGGCTGCCGTGTCGATGGTCGAAATCGGCCACAGTGAATTGACGGCGATGCCGTCCTTGGCGAACTCGGCGCTCATGCCCAGCGTGCACATCGACATGCCGAACTTGGCCATCGTGTAGGCGACATGGTTCTTGAACCACTTGGCCTTCATGTCGAGCGGCGGTGCCAGATTCAGGATGTGAGGATTGCTGGCCAACTTCAGGTGCGGAATGCACATTTTGGACACCAGGAAGGTGCCGCGCGTGTTGATCTGATGCATCAGGTCGTAGCGCTTCATGTCGGTTTCCAGCGTGCCGGTGAGCTGGATGGCGCTGGCATTGTTGACGCAGATATCGATGCCGCCGAACTTTTCCACGGTCCTGGCGACCGCCTCGGCCACCTGTGCCTCTTCACGGATGTCGCACAGCACGGGCAGCGCCTTGCCGCCGGCCTGCTCGATCTCTTCTGCCGCGCTATAGATTGTGCCGGGCAGCTTCGGATGCGGTTCGGCGGTTTTGGCCGCGATCGTCACATTGGCGCCGTCGCGCGCCGCGCGCAGCGCGATCGCCAGCCCGATGCCGCGCGATCCGCCGGAGATGAACAGCGTCTTTCCCTTGAGCGACATTTCCTTGCGCCTCCCTTGCAACACGTCAGACGCGAAGCTTTGCGCGGCGGGCGACCACAGCGCAAGACCCGACACGCCGGACACCGCGTTACGCAGCGTAGGGTTTATGACTAAACCAGCACCAGCCCCTGCCGCATCGCAGTGGCAATCGCGTCGGTGCGGTTGGCGGCACCGAGCTTGATCAGGATTGCGGCGACATGGAACTTCGCGGTGTGCACGGAAATGTTCAGCCGCCGCGCGATCACCTTGTTGGGTGCGCCCTCGGCCAGCAGCGCCAGCACTTCCGCCTCGCGCGGCGACAGCGAAGGACGGACGGCATGCTCGTCGGAGGCTTCATCTTCGAACGGCTCGCCATCGCCAGTATGGAAATCCTCATGGCGTCCGGTTCTGCGCTCGCCCGATACCCGATAGCCGGCCGCCGCCAGCCGCGCCGCCGCAGCGATCAACAAATCGTCCGCGCCCGTTTCGAGGACGGCCAACACCTCGCCCGCGGGCCGTTCGCCATTGGCGCCTCCCGATAGAAGAACCCGGGGAATGGCGGCCGGCACAGCACCGCCGCTGCTGTCGTCAACGATGGCGACGTCAGCCCTGCCGGCCACCACCGGCAGCAGGTCATCGCTCGCGGCCAGCGAGGCCGCCAGGCGCTCGGCGCGCGACGCATCGCCAAGCGCAATCAGCACCACCAGCCGCCGCGAGACGGCACCGTCATGCATGATCCGGTCGCTGGTGAGCGTGTCCATGGATGCCCTCAGCTCAGCGGCTTTTCGCCGATGGTCAGCCCGACATCGCGCTGTTCGCCGCCGCGCACCACGCCGAGCGTCACCGAAGCGCCCGCACTGTCTGGTCCGAGCCTGCGGATCAGGTCGCGCGGGCCATGCACCGCCTCACCGTTCCACGCCACGATGATATCGCCGAGAGAGAGACCGGCGGCCTTGGCGGGACCATCGTCATCGAGGCTCATCACCATCGCGCCATGCGCGTCGCGGTCGCGTACCGGATGCAGGCCGGCGCCGAGATAACCGCGCGCGACATGGCCCTTTTCGCGCAGCGTCGCAACCGCCCGCTCGATCGTCTCGTAAGGCATGACCAGCGCCCGGTGGCGCGGCCCGAACAGCAGCATGCCGATCAGCGCACCCTTGGCGTCGAGAACCGGGCCGCCCTCGAAACGGCCGCCGGCACCGACGGCCAGATTGATGCGCCGGTCGATGGTGCCGCCGCGCATCGAGCGCCAGGCCGGACCGACTTCGCCGACCGAGCCCGAAACGGCCAGAGCCGACCCGTTGCTATTGCCGATGGCGATGGCAATGTTGCCTGGCCGCACCGCGTCAGCCCTGGCCAACGGCACGGCGTTGATGGCCGTAGCCGGCTTCAGCAGGGCAACGCCAGTCGACGGATCGCGGCCGACCAGTTCTGCCTTCACCGCCTCACCCGAGGCCAGCGTCAGTTCGATCTCCTCGCCGGCCTCGACAGCCTCCTCGGCGGTGACGAAATAACCGTCACGCCAGTGGAAGGCGCTTGCCGTGCGGTGATGATGCGTGGCGAAGCCAGCCGTTGCCGGTGCCGCCTGGGCGGCGAGATCGGCGATGGCTTGCGAAAACGCACTCAGATTGAAATCGCTCATATTGGTCTCCTGGGTTCATCCATGCCCCAGATATCGCTCGACAGCGCGTTCAGAGGTACTCGCCTGACGGCTAGTTGCCGGTTTGACTGGCCATCTGGTCAGGTCGCGGCGGTTCCAGCCGCTCCGCACATATAGTGCGTGTCGCCCAAAAGTGCTCAGCGGTTTTGGGACAACGACGCGCACAGGAAAAAAATCATCCTTTCGCCCGAAAATACGGAGCCCTTCCATGGCCCTCGCCGCAGCCAAATTCGAACCTGACGATACATTGCTCGACGCATATTCGACGACCGTTGCGGACGCCGTCGACCGCATCGGCCCGGCCGTCTGCCGCATCGAACGCGTGGGTCAGGGCGGCCACGGCTCCGGCTTCGTCATCGCGCCGGACGGACTGGTCGTCACCAATTTCCACGTCGTCGGCGATGCCAGGACAGTGCGCGTCTCGATGCCGGACGGCGCCTCCCGCGAAGGCCGCGTGCTCGGCCGCGATCCCGACACCGACATCGCGCTGGTGCGAGCCGACGGCAGCTTTGCCGATGTCGCACCGCTCGCCGATTCCAAGCGGCTGCGGCGCGGCCAGATCGCCATCGCCATCGGCAATCCGCTCGGCTTTGAATGGACCGTCACCTCCGGCGTCGTCTCGGCGCTCGGCCGCTCCATGCGCGCCTCGACCGGCCGGCTGATCGACGACGTCATCCAGACCGACGCAGCGCTCAACCCCGGCAATTCCGGCGGGCCGCTGGTTTCGTCGGCCGGCGAGGTGATCGGCGTCAACACCGCCATGATCCATGGCGCGCAGGGCATCGCCTTCGCTGTCGCCTCCAACACCGCCAATTTCGTCATTTCGGAGATCATCCGCTTCGGCCGTGTCCGCCGCGCCTTCATCGGCGTCTCGGCCGACACTGCCAGTTTGCCGCGCCGCGCCGCCCTGTTGTCGCAAGTCTCGACCAGCACGGCGGTTCGCCTGCGCAGCGTCGAGAAGGACGGCCCGGCGGCCAAGGCCGGCCTGAAAGAAGGCGACATCATCGCCGCCATCGACGGCCGTCCTGTCACCGGCGTCGACGACCTGGTGCGCATGCTCGACGCCGAACGCATCGGCCGCGAGACGCTGTGCACCGTCGTGCGCCGCACCGGTGTCAGCCAGGTGACGGTGACGCCGGTGGCAAGGGCCAGTTGAGGCGGGCGCTCAGGCTCCCGCCACCCCTTCCGCATACTGCGCCAGAAACGCCTCGCTCGGCGGGATCGGCTTGATGACGTCGATCAGCACGCCATTGGGGTCCTTGGTGATGAAATGGCGCTGGCCGAAGGGCTCGTCGCGCAGCGAGCGCAGGATCGGCAGGCCGGCGGCGACGACGCGCTCATAGACAGCGTCCGGGTCGCGAACCTCGAAATTGATCAGCAGGCCCGAAGCGCGGCCCCGCCCCTCTTCCGGGATGGTCTCATGGTCGCCCTGGACGATGCCGAGATTGACTCTTCTGTCCTCCCCCGATTGCAGATGCACATACCAGTCGCTTTCGAACAGGGGCTGGAAGCGGAAATGCTTCACATAAAAGGCCGCCGTGCCGGCGACGTCGCCGGTCATCAGCACCGGGTAATAGCTCGTGGTCTTCATCTTTCCTTCTCCCGTCAATTAACATACAGTCTGCATGTAAACTGAATTAACATACAGGCTGCATGTATGCAACACGATTTCGCGCGTCGTTCCAACCGCGACCGCACCGAAGCGACGCGCGCCCACCTGATTGCCGCGGCGCGAAAGCTGTTCACGGAGAAATCCTATTCCGAGACCGGCACGCCGGAGATCGTCGCCGCCGCCGGCGTGACGCGCGGCGCGCTCTACCATCATTTTGCTGACAAGCAGGCACTGTTTGCTGCCGTGGTCGAGCAGGAGGCGGCAGCGGTCGCCGAGGAGATCGAGCGCGCCTCGCCGCCATCGCTGTTTGCCCATGACGCGCTGATTGCCGGCTCCGACGCCTATCTCGCCGCCATGCGCGCGCCCGGACGCACGCGGCTGCTGCTGCTCGACGGCCCGGCCGTGCTTGGCCGCGCCGCCATGGACGCGATCGACAATCGCCACGGCAACCGCTCTCTGCGCGAAGGGCTGGTCGCGGCGATGCGGGCGCAGACGATGACGAGATTGCCGGCCGAAGCGCTGACCGCACTGCTCGGCTCCGCCTTCGACCGTGCCGCCCTGGCCATCGAGGCCGGCGCCTCGGCCGAGGACTACCGTGCCGTGCTCATGGCGCTGATCGATGGACTGTCTCGTGCTCCTCATCCGGCACCTCGCCCGGTTCGAACTCGTTGAAGCAGCCGAGCTGGCGCTTGAACTGGTCGATCAGCCAGGCCGCCGCCGGCTTCGGGCTGCGATCGCTGCGATGCATGGCAAACAGCGGCGAGCTCACCTCCCTGAAGGATTCGAGGTCGATCTCGACCAGCCGGCCGCTCGCCAGGTCGTCTGATATCAGCCAGCGCGGCAGCCCGCCCCAGCCCAGCCCCTCGCGCATCAGCATATGCTTGGTGCGCACATCCGTCAGCCGCCAGGTACGGTAGGCATAGACGCCGAAGTCGCGCCCCTTGGTGCGCTCCGACTGGTCGGTGACGACAAGTTGGGTGTGTTCGCGCGCATCCTCGATCGCCACCGGTTTCGGCAGCAAGGCCAGCGGGTGGGTGGGCGCGGCGGCCAGCACGATCGACATGAAGCCGATGCGCACAAGGTTCACGTCGACATCGCCCAGCAGGCCGCCAATGCCAAGGTCGGCCTGACCGCTGACGACATGGTCGGGGATCAGGCCGAGCGTGCCGATGTGCAGCCGCAGCATCACGGTCGGAAACTGCGCCTCGAATGCCTTCAGCACCCGAACCAGCACCGGTGACGGCAGCGTCGCGTCGACCGACAGCGCGACCTCGGCCTCGAGCCCCTGGTGGTGGCCGTCGACGCGCGAGCGGATGCGCTGCAGCACGCCGATCATGCGCCGTGCGTCCTCCAGCATCGCCCGGCCGATCTCCGTCAATTGCGGCTCGCGCGTGCCCTCGCGCTCGAACAGTTTCAGCCCAAGCTGCGCCTCGAGATTGGCGATGCCGTAGCTGATGACGGACTGTGCCCGGTTGAGCTTGCGGCCGGCGGCCGAGAAGCTGCCGGCTTCGGCGACTGTCACAAAGATCTGAAGTTGATCGAGCGTCGGGTTGGGCTGCATCGTTATATCCAATTTATGGATGGATCGTATAGAAAATATACCAGTTTATTGAATGGATCGAAAGCCCCATATCTGGCGGGACAAATCATTCCAACCGCTGGAGAGAGCCCAAAATGTCCATTCTTCTTGTCACTTCGAGCCCGCGCGGCGCTGCCTCGCATTCGACCCGCATCGCCACCGAATTCGCCGAAAAGCTCGTCGCCGCCGATCCGTCGAACACGCTCGTCGTGCGCGACCTCGTCGCCAATCCGTTGCCGCACATCGATGCCGACTATGCGACGGGCATCTATACCCCGGCCGAAGCGCGCACCCCGCGCCAGGCTGAAGTCGTCGGCGTCTCCGATGTCGTGCTCGACGAGCTGTTCGCCGCCGACACGGTGATCCTGGCCACCGGCTTCATCAACTTCAACATCTCCTCGACCCTGAAGTCATGGGTCGACCATATCTCCCGCTCCGGCAAGAGCTTTGCCTATGGCGAGAACGGCCCCAAGGGTCTGGTCACCGGCAAGAAGGTCTATATCGTGCTGGCTTCCGGCGGCATCTATTCGGAAGGTGCGGCCGTGCAGTTCGATCACGCCATTCCCTACCTGCGTGGCGTGCTCGGCTTCCTCGGCATGACCGATGTCGATGTCATCCGCATCGAAGGCGTTGGCATGGGTCCTGACGCGGTGACAGCAGCGCTCGCCAAGGCGACCGCCAAGGTCGACGCCGTTGTGGCCGCCAGCCGGGACGTCGCGGCTGCCGCGTAAACAGCCGAAATTTGTCCGCATCGAAGGCAGGCGTTCGCGCCTGCCTTTTGCGTTCTAGCCGATGAGGAGCCTCAGCAGACCAGCGGCGCTGACCCCGATCAGCACGGTCGGCAGCATGGAAAACCGCGTGGCGGCTGCCAGAGTAACAGCCAGCGCCAGAAGATCCGCCGGGGACTTCGATACGAAGGCCGGTGCGATGACAGAGATCAGCACGCAGCCGGGCGCAGCTTCCATCACAGCCGTGGCACGGGCGCCCAGCGTGCGGTTGCGCAGGACGACATAGCCGCCGATCCGCGTCAGATAAGTGACGCCGGCCATCAGCACGATGGTGAAAAGGGTCGTTGCATCGATCATGCATCACCTGCCATCAGCCAGGCCGCGACCAGACCCGACATGGCGCCGGCGGCGACATACCAGGCACCGGGAACGAAGAGATAGACCAGTGCTGCAACGACCAGGCTGACCAGCCAGGGCCGCGCCGCCGCCATACCCGTCCACATGCCGCGCATCAGCACCAGGAAGACAGCCGGGAACGCCATGTCAAAACCATAGGTCTCGACATGGCCAAGCATCGGACCGAGCAAGGCACCCAGCGTGGTGAAGGCCACCCAGGTGAGATACATCGCCAGCGCCGCGCCCATATAGTAGCGCGGGCTGAAGGCCGGCGTGATGCCGGCTGCAGCACGCAGTTTGGCATCGGCCAAGCCCAGCGCCCAGCTTTCATCGCACATAAGGAAAAGTGCCGGAAACACCTTGCGCCGTGGCAGGTCGCGCAGGAACGGCGCCAGTGCCGCACCCATCAGCAGGTGACGGCTGTTGACCAGGAAGGTGATGGCGACGATGAGCACGATGTGCGGCGGCGACGTCCACAACTGGATCGCCGCGAATTCCGAACCGCCGGCGAAATTCAGCCCTGTCATGGCAGACAGTTCGACCGTGCTCAAGCCTTTCTGCGTCGCCTGGGCGCCAAGCACCAGCGCATAGGGGATGGTGCCGAACAGCACCGGCGCGCAGGACGCCACGCCACGGCGGAATTCGGATTTCGAACCATCTGCCACCGTCTCGACTGCCTGTGAAATGCTCATGTGTCTTCATCGGCTGACCTCGCGGCCGCCGCTTCCCTGCGTTTGAAATCAACTGATGTCGGCAGCAAACATACCGAAATCGGTCCGCAATTTGGTTGCGGAGATTGTTGTATTTCGCCCAATTCTGGCATTTTATGTTACAAATTTTCGAATAGATGGAATCTGTAGCCATGAAGCTGGATGAGATCGACAAGCGGATTCTGCGGGCGCTGCAGCGCGACGGCCGCATGGCCAACAATGATCTGGCCAATGAGGTCGGGCTGTCGCCATCGCCTTGCCTGCGTCGCGTGAAGCTGCTGGAGGAAGCCGGTGTCATCGACCGCTACGTCGCTGTGCTCAACCCGGCCAGCATCGGCAAGGGTCTGACCTTCTTCACCCGCATCTGGCTGAAGACGCAGGACGAGGACACGATCGAGCATTTCGCCACCGAAGTCGCCAAGCTGCCGCAGGTGATGGAGTGCTACCTGATGCTCGGCGATTGCGACGCCATGGTGCGCGTAGTGGCGGCCGGCATCGACGACTACCGCCGCTTCCAGTCGGAGCATCTGAGCCGCATCAAGGGCGTGCAGAACGTCAAGACCGACGTCCCCAGCCAGACGATCAAATACACGTCGGAACTGCCGATCTGATCTGCTGAAAACGGCGTCGGGCCAGACTGGATAAAAAATGCAACCGGATTGTAGGATCAGCCTCGCTGCCGGCGTCCTTCGGATGCAAGCAGCGCTGAGCGCTGCCCTCTGGCATGGGAGATTTGAATGAGCTTTTCCTATCGTTGGGTCATCGTCGCGGCTGGCGCGCTGATGTCCTGTGTCGCCATCGGGACGATGTTTTCGCTGGCGATCTTTCTCGAGCCGATGGCGATCGACACCAACTGGTCGCGCGCCGGCATTTCGAGCGCCATGACGCTCAACTTCCTGGTGATGGGCCTTGGCGGCTTCGCCTGGGGCGCGATATCGGACCGTTTTGGCGCCCGCATCGTCGTGATGACCGGCGCGGTTCTGCTCGGGCTGGCGCTGGTGCTGGCCAGCCGGGCCGGTTCGCTGCTGAGCTTCCAGATTACCTATGGCGTGCTGGTCGGCCTCGCGGCAAGCGCCTTTTTCGCGCCGATGATCGCGCTGACCACAGGCTGGTTCGACACCAACCGTAGCCTCGCCGTCTCGCTGGTCTCGGCAGGCATGGGCGTGGCGCCGATGACGATTTCGCCCTTCGCCCGCTGGCTGATCTCCGCCTATGACTGGCGCACCGCCATGTTCGACATCGGCATTACCGCCTGGCTATTGCTGTTGCCGGTGGTGCTGCTGGTGCGCCCACCACCGAAGCCCGTCATGGCCGATACCGGCTCCGCGCCGGTTGCCGAAGGCGCCGGCCTGACGGTCGGCAAGGCGCTGCGCTCACCGCAGTTCATCGTGCTGGGGCTGACCTTCTTTGCCTGCTGCGCGGCGCATTCCGGGCCGATCTTCCACATGGTCAGCTATGCCATGCTGTGTGGCGTCGCCCCCATGGCAGCGGTCTCGATCTACAGTGTGGAAGGCCTGGCAGGCCTCGGCGGCCGGCTCTTCTACGGCGTGCTGGCCGACCGGCTGGGCGTCAAGCCGGTGCTGATCGCGGGCCTGGCGATCCAGGCGATCGTCATTGCCGCCTATCTCTCGATCAGCCGGCTTGAGCAGTTCTACATGCTGGCCGTTATCTTCGGTGCCACCTATGGCGGCGTCATGCCGCTCTATGCGGTGCTGGCGCGCGAATATTTCGGCCAGCGCATCCTCGGCACCGTGTTCGGCGCCGCCACCATGCTGTCCAGCCTCGGCATGGCGCTGGGCCCGCTTGCCGGCGGCATGGTGTTCGACGCCTACGCCAACTATTCCTGGCTGTTCATCGGCTCGGCTCTTATCGGGCTCGGGGCGGTCGGCATCGCCATCGCGTTCCCGCCACTGCCGCGCAGGGAGTTGCAGCCGGCTTAGTCCGCGTCGATTTCCACACCTTGCTGGCCGGGCGCGCAATCAGCCTGGCCCGTTCGGTTCACTGCGGATCCTGTCCCCTGTTTCATCCGTTCCCCCTTGCGCGAGGCAGCTTACGGCCAACGTTTGCACCAAGCGATCTCGACTGAGCTCGCGCATCCAGTCCACGCGAGAGAGGACACCCTGATGGTCGAACATCCGAGTGGAAGCGAAAGCAACAGAATTGCCGCAAGCGCTGTTGCCGACGACGATCCGCGTCTTGCATTCATTTATCAGGAAGCAGTGAGAGGTCTCACGCAACAGCAAACCCTTGTGGAGAACATGAGCAGCCGCGCCGGCAGCCTTGTCTTCGCCACCGCCTTCGCAAACTCGTTGCTTGGCGGTGCGGCCCTTTCCAACGGGCTTGGGCCTTGGGACTGGATTGCGGTGGCCCTGCTGTTCGGCATTGGCGGGCTGATCGTCTTCATGCTTTGGCCCTACCACCAATACACATTCCGCTTCGATCCCGAAGAGTTGCTTGATCAATATGTCGACGGCGACAGGCCGACGACGATGTCGGCCATGCGCCGCACGCTTGCGCTTCGCATCAAGGCGGACATGGCCGGCAACTGGCGAATTATCCAGCGGCTGCGGGTGGCGCTGCAGATTGCGCTGCTGTTTCTGCTGCTCGATATCCTGGCTTGGCTTTTGGCGATTGCAGGCGTTTGAGCCGGAGGGCACACGGGTCCGCCACGGCCCGGCGCTTGCAGGACAGGCAACCCACGATGGATCGAAAAGCTTTCTTGAGCATTTAAGCTTTGGCTAATAGTAGCCCAGGAGAGAACCAATGAAAAAGACGCTGCTCATTTTGAGCCTGCTCATTCCGCTCTCGGCGTGCTCCCGTACAGAACAAGGCGCTGCCGTCGGCGGCTTGGGTGGCGCAGCGGTAGGCGCCGCGGTGGCCGGCGATCCTGTGCAAGGGGCGGTTGTTGGCGGTGCGGTTGGCGCGATAGCCGGGGCCGTCATCGGGCACGCCAGCGAAGCCGGCCAGTGCAGATATCGCGATCAGTATGGCCGGGTTTACGTTGCACGATGCCCGGAGGGTTACTGACCTGGAGGCGCGTGATCTCTTTCGATCACGCGCCTGCTCCGGAGGTGGGATAAGCGATGGGCTATCGGATCAAAGTACTGCTGGGTTGCTGGTTCGCCGTTGCCAGCGCTGCCGCGATGTATGCGGCATCCACCGCCGCGATCTCCGCCGCGCCTGTTGATGCCAAGACGATTGCCGATCACCTCTCATCGGTAAAGTCCATGTCCGGGGACTTCGTCCAGTCGGGTCCAAATGCGGAGAGGACCCGTGGCAGGTTTTTTCTACAACGCCCCGGCAAGATCCGATTCAACTATGCAGGCCAATCAGGGATCAGCGTGATTGCAGATGGCAAATCCCTGGTGGTTTATAACAGAAAGCTGAAGACATCGCGGCTTTATGCTCTCTCGAAGACGCCGCTTAAGCTGCTGCTCGACAATAAGGTCGACTTCTCCGGCAATCGCGTGAAAAGCATCAGGGACGATGGCGCCCAAGTTACCGTCAAGCTGGCCGACAGATCGACCTTCGGCAATTCGAGCATCTCCATGGTGTTCGACAGTAAATCTCTCGATCTGCGCAGATGGAGCATCACCGACGAGAAGGGACTTACCACAACGGTTAATATATCAAATGTGAAGCAGGGCGTTCGCGCTCCCGAGGGTACCTTCGCGATCGATTACACGGCAAACCGTGAATTCAACACGACAACGAAATAGCCGAAGCCGCGGGCATATTCCCTGGGCCGGAACCAATGCGATCATCAGCGGTTTAGTCCATGAAGGGACCGGAACCGCAAAGGACGCGGCGCAATGATTGAAATTCACAGCATGGAAGCGGCCAAAGCCAGACTGCGTATAAGGAGAGCTGAGCACTCTTTGAAGTGCGCGAACGACTTGCTGGATGAGGAAGGTGGCGTCGCCCTCAATCTGGCATTGTGCAGCCGGATAAGAGCCGCGCAAAGGCACCTGATCGAGGCAAGGGCACGCCTGATGACGATCGATCCCGCCAGGACGAATTGACCCGCTGGCGGTCGCACGTCAACCCCTGAGCGATAGGTCTATCGTGGCGCAAGGCCCGGGCGGCGCTCGGTGTGGCGATGGTCCGGCCCTTACCCAAAAATCCGATCGCCCTGCTCGTCGACCAGTTGGATGCCCTTCTTGATCGAGATGTCGACGGCGTCGTCGAGCCCGGCAAAGCGGTCGGCGCGGATGAATTTGTGTTCCTTCACCACGCCGTCGATCTCCTTGGAGACGACGCCGCAGGTCTGGTACTGGCCATCGGCCTTGTAGGGCGTGGCGCTGATCAGAAAGCCCTTGTGCTCGACCTGCTTGGCTGGCGCTGCACTCGTCGGCTCAGCCGTCTGGGTTCCGCCGCCGCCACCGCCGAAAAGACGCTTCAGAAAAGACATCGGACTTCCTCCAACAGCATTCATCCCGCACCATGTAGAGTGACGCGGGATGAATTTCACTATCGGTCCTTGGGCCAGCGGGCAAGGGCTGCGTCCGGTCGGCTGGACGAGCTTACTTGTGCGACAGCGCTTCCAGCGCCTCGGCGGCGGCTTCGAGGATGGCGATGGCCTCGGCCTGCTTGTCGGCCGGGGCGTCGACGAAGTCGCCCAGAGCCGCGCGCAGCCGGTGACGGACTGCGCGGAATTCGTCGCGCGCTTCCGAACGATCCCCGCGGCCACCGCGGCCGCCACGACGCCCGCCCTCTTCGCTCTCGTCGTTCCAGCCGAACCAGTCGCGCGCCTTGGCCATTTTGCGGCCGAAGCGCTCGAGATGGTCGAGCACGCCGTCGATCATCTCGCGGTTGTCGGCGAGATGCGCCTGGCCCGCCTCGGTGATCGAAAACACCTTCTTGTTGCCGTCGGCGGCGGAGGCGGCATAGCCGGCCTCTTCCAGGAAGGTCAGCGTCGGGTAGACCACGCCCGGGCTCGGGCTGTAGATGCCGCTGGTGCGCTCTTCCAGGGCCTTGATGATGTCGTAGCCGTGACGCGGCGCTTCGGCCAGCAGCGACAGCGTGATCAGCTTGAGGTCGCCGTCGGCCAGCATGCGTCCGGCGCGGAACATGTCGCCCGGACCGCCGCGCCCGCCACCACGGCCGCCGTGGCCGAACGGGCCAAAGCCGCCGCCCCCTCTGCCACCGAATTTGCCGGCCATGTGCATGAACATGCGCTCGCCGAAATGACCGCGCCCGAAATGATTGTGTTTGTGCATTGATTGCTCCTTGAGTTGTATCTTACGATATATCTTAATTAGGCAAGTCAATCGATGGAGTCAAGATATATCTTACGATGTATCTGAATGCAGCACCAGCGGGCTCGATTTTCCAGTCTCGGCCGCTTCGTTGCGAACGGCGGCCACCGATAAATTCGGCTACCAGCGCCCCTTGCGCCGGTTCCAGGCATAGAGAAGATCGGCAAAGCGATCGTAGGCAAAGCGTGTCAGCGGCAAGGCAACCGGATTGCCGAACAGCGTCGCCAACCAGCCCTCGCCCGGCGTGACCTTCCATACCGCGATGGCGACATCGGCGCCGACCAGCAGTCGGCCCTCGGCATCGGTGGCGTGCAGCCGGCGGCGGATATCCTCAAGCGACGCGCCAAATCCGGCTAGCGCTGCCGGTTCAAAATTGATGTCTCGGAACTCGATCCGCCCAGCCTTGACCGCTTCGATCAGCCGCCGCTTCTGCCTGCTGATCCCGGCATCGCAGACCGGGCAGCGCGTATTGTACCAGACGGTCAGCATAGTTCCGGCATTTGGTTGGTAGCGCAAACTTGAAGGACCACGAACGATCGGGCGCCGTCAAGACGTCGCTCGGTCGCTCGCGAAGGAGAATGTATCGGGCCAGCCGGTCCGGCCCTTCCGCTACGGGCTCTATCCGAGCGAGGTGACGATCTCGCGGTAGGCCAATTCGGGAAAGGCCTTCAGCGTCCGCGTCCTGACATTGCCGGCCGCCGCCAGCATCAGCGAGAAGCGCGCCAGCACCGCGTCGTCGGGCGCTTCGACCACCGCCACCATGTCGTATTCGCCCATGGTCAGGTAAAACGCCTTGAACGATCCGCCCATGTCTCCCAGTTGCCTCCTGGCGGCGTCGAGCCGCTTCGGTGACTCGCGCACGTTTCTGGCACCCTGCTCCGTCCAGTTCATCAGCACGATGTAGCTTGTCATGGCACACCTCCCTCCGGGGCCACGGAGCACGGCGGCTTCGCCGGGGCGGGCATCCGGCTTATCGCCCAGAAATGCATCCGACAGCGAAATTATCCTCCCGAAGGGCCTGGCCCGCAAGAGTGCGCCCCACAAACAAAAAAGGGCGCCATCGGCGCCCTTGAACTCTTTGCATCGGTAAGTCTCAGCTATCCAGGAAACTGCGCAGCTTGCGCGACCTGCTCGGGTGCTTGAGCTTGCGCAGCGCCTTGGCTTCGATCTGGCGGATACGCTCGCGGGTAACCGAGAACTGCTGGCCGACTTCTTCCAGCGTGTGGTCGGTGTTCATGCCGATGCCGAAGCGCATTCTGAGCACGCGCTCCTCGCGCGGCGTCAGCGAGGCCAGCACGCGCGTGGTGGTCTCGCGCAAATTGGCCTGGATCGCCGCGTCGATCGGCAGGATCGCCATCTTGTCCTCGATGAAATCGCCCAGATGCGAATCCTCCTCGTCGCCGACCGGCGTTTCGAGCGAGATCGGCTCCTTGGCGATCTTCAAGACCTTGCGCACCTTTTCGAGCGGCATGGCAAGCTTTTCGGCCAGTTCTTCCGGCGTCGGCTCGCGGCCGATCTCGTGCAGCATCTGGCGCGAGGTGCGCACGATCTTGTTGATCGTTTCGATCATGTGCACCGGAATGCGGATGGTGCGCGCCTGATCGGCGATCGAACGCGTGATCGCCTGCCGGATCCACCACGTCGCGTAGGTCGAGAACTTGTAACCGCGGCGGTATTCGAATTTGTCGACCGCCTTCATCAGGCCGATATTGCCTTCCTGGATCAGGTCGAGGAACTGCAGGCCGCGATTGGTGTATTTCTTGGCGATTGAGATGACGAGGCGCAGATTGGCCTCGACCATTTCCTTCTTGGCGATCGCCGCTTCGCGCTCGCCCTTCTGCACCTGGTTGACGATCTTGCGGAATTCCAGGATCGAGATCGCCGTTTCGGTGGCGAGGTTCTGGATTTCGGCGCGCAGGTCCTTGATCGCATCCTTCTCGTTCTTGGTGAATTCCTTCCAGCCGCGCGAGGTCAGGTTGCCGATCGAGCGCGTCCAGTTCGGGTCGAGCTCGGAACCCTGATATTCCTTCAGGAACTCTTCGCGACGCACGCCGTAGCTTTCGGCGAGCCTGAGCAGCTTGCCTTCGTTCTGCACCAGGCGCTTGTTGATGTCGTAGAGCTGCTCGACCAGCGCCTCGATGCGCGCCGTGTTGAGCGACAGCGACTTCACCGCCTTGATCAGCTGGTCCTTCAGCTCCTTCAGCCGGCGATCCTGGCTGGGCGACAGCGTGCCGGCCGCGGCCAGACGGTTCTCGACCTGCTGATCCTGCAGCTTGCGCAGCTTTTTGTAGGTGTCGGCGATAACGTCGAGCGTCTCCATCACCTGCGGGCGGAGTTCCGCTTCCATCGCGGCCAGCGACAGGCTCGCTTCGTCCTCGTCTTCGTCGTCGTCATCCGTCAGCCCACGCGTATCGGCGCCGACATTGGTGATGTCGTCTTCGTCGTCGCGCGAACGGCGCGGCTTGTCCTCGACCTTGGCTTCCTCGACGCGCTCGACCACCGGCGCCTGCTTGGCCTCGGGGCCGGCATAGGTGGCTTCGAGATCGATGATCTCACGCAGCAGGATCTTGGATTCGTTGAGTTCGTCGCGCCAGATGATGATGGCCTGGAAGGTCAGCGGGCTTTCGCACAGACCCGCGATCATCGTCTCGCGGCCGGCCTCGATGCGTTTGGCGATGGCAATTTCGCCCTCGCGCGACAAAAGCTCCACCGAGCCCATCTCGCGCAGATACATGCGCACCGGATCGTCGGTGCGATCGGTCGGTTCTTTCTTGGTGGTGGTGGCGGCAACCGCGGTGCCGGTCTGCTCAGCCAGCTCGTTGGCGTCTTCCTCGGCATCGGCCGCGGTGTCGGCGGCCTCGGGCTCCTCGCCCTGCTCGTCGTCCTCGACCACGTTGATGCCCATGTCGGACAGCATCGCCATCGTGTCCTCGATCTGCTCGGAGGTCACTTCCTCTGAGGGCAGCACCGAATTCAGCTCGTCCATGGTGACATAGCCGCGCTTCTTGGCGGCCTTGATCATCTTCTTGACAGCATCATCGGAAAGGTCGAGCAGAGGGCCATCGGTGGCGCCTTCGCGTTCGGTTTCGACCTCTTCCTTTTCCTTTGTCGCCATAGTCTTTATCTTCTCCTAGCGGCCGAACTTCAAAGCCGCGTAAGCTGTCGGACCAGTCAAATCGGATGCGCTCGCTTACGAAACGCGCTTCACCGGGCCAGTAACTGCATCAACTCGTTTCGTTTGGTGTATGTCGTTGCCCCAAAACCGGGTTTCCCCTTTTTGGGCGACATCCATTAAGTCCAGATTAACCCTGATATCTGTGGCAGGCGGGCTGCCTGTCCAGTGACCAGTACCTCACATCGCTTATTTCCCGTCGACGCGGGTTCGGGTTAACGTTTCGAATCGTCCTGATTCCGCCAATCTGCCAGAAGGTCAAGCGCCTCTCGCATGATTCGCATGAAAAAAGCGAATCAATTACCCGACTTAGCCCGTTACGCGCCATTTCGACGCGCAACGACGCTTTCTCAATTCACTCGCTTCCAACTAAGCTCGCCCTGCCCTGCCCGAGGAGACGCCAAACCCTTCGATCAGTGCTTCCGTGGCTTGCACATCCTGGAATTGCGCCTGAATTTCGATCAGGTGCCGGTAGTTTTCGTCTGTGGGATCGGTGGCGAGCGCCGCTTCCGCCTGTTTCAGTTCCTTATGTAAGGTGCGCGCGCTGCGCTGCAAGTGCAGCGCCTGGCTGAAAGCATCGCGGGCATCTTCAAGGGCGGCGGTCTCTAGCGCCGGCCATTGCCGCATCCGCCGGATCAACCCGACGGCCCGCTCCCAGATCTCGGCGCAGCCGGCGCGTTCGATCGTCGCAATCACCGCCTGCCGGTCATTGGCCATGTCATGCGCCATTGCATCGAGGATTGCCGCATGCAGCCGCCTCAGATCGGAGTTGGCAAGATCGAGAAACTCGATATGGGCGAAATTCTCGTCGATCAGTGCCGGATGGTTGACCAATGCGACGATGATCGTCGCCTCGCGCACCGACATCCCCTCGCCGCCGCGTTTGACCAAAGCCGACTGGCCGAGACTTTCGGTGATCGCAATGCGGCCGCCACCGCTCTTGGCGAACTGCCCGCCGGGAGCGGCTGCCTTGCCCTGGCCGCGCTGACCTGGCCGGCCGCCATCCTGACGCCCACTGCGCTGCGAACCGAAGAAGCTCAACACGCGCTCGCGCATCTCCTGTTGATAATGGTAGCGGAGACTTTCATCGCGGATGCGGCTGGTCAGTTCGCGCAGCGTCTTCTCGAGCTCGGCCCGCCGCTCCGGCGTATCGAAGACGCCGCCCGCCGTCTCACGCATCCATAAAAGGTCGACCAGCGGCCGCGCCTCGGCCAGCACGCTACGAAACGCATCCGGTCCTTCGGCCTTGACCAGATCGTCGGGATCCTTGCCTTCCGGCAGCAGCGCGAAGCGCGCCGAGCGCCCGGCCTGCACAGACGGCAGCGCCATGTCGGCGGCCCGCCACGCGGCCTTCAACCCGGCCTTGTCGCCGTCGAAGCACAACATCGGCTCCGGCGCCATGCGCCACAGCAGCTCGAGCTGGTTCTCGGTGAGCGCGGTGCCGAGCGGCGCCACGACATTCTCGAAGCCGGCCTGCGCCAGCGCGATGACATCCATATAGCCTTCGACGGCGATGACCGTGCCGCCCTTGGCCAAGGCCTTGCGGGCGCGGGCGAAATTATAAAGCACGTTGCCCTTGTGGAAGAGCTCGGTGTCGGGCGAGTTCATGTATTTGGCCAGCGCATCGGGCTGCAGCGCGCGGCCGCCAAAGGCGATGATCTTCCCCCTGGAATCCGGGATCGGAAACATGATGCGGTCGCGGAACCAGTCATAGGAAACCGGGATGTCGTCGCCGTGGCGCACCAGTCCGCAGGCCTCGATATCGGCTTTCGGCACGCCCCTGGCGGCGAGATGCTCCTTCAGCGCATTGCGGCTGTCCGGCGCAAAACCGAGCCGGAACGATTGCTGCGTCGCCGGCGTCAGGCCGCGGTCGCGCAGATAGGCACGCGCCTTGGCGCCTTCCGGTCCCTGCAGCCGTTCCTGGAAGAAGGCGGTCGCCATCTCCATGACGTCGGTCAGGCTGGCGCGTTCCTTTTCGCGCCGCTCCTCCTGCGCGTCGCGGACCGGCATCGGCACCCCGGCCATGTCGGCGATCTTCTCGACCGCCTCGGGAAAGCTCATCCCGTCCAGTTCGGTGAGGAACTTGAAATGATCGCCCGAGACCGAACAGCCGAAACAGTGGTAGCGGCCCTTCTTGTCCTCGCAGTGGAAGGAAGGGCTCTTCTCGCCGTGGAACGGGCAGCAGGCCCAATAGTCGCCGCGCGGTGCGTTGGTCTTCTTGCGGTCCCACGCGACGCGCTGGCCGATCACCGATGAAATCGGCACGCGGTCGCGTATCTCGTCGAGGAAGGCGGGTGGAAAGCGCATCGGGGAACTCGTTTCCCGATTATATAATCACGCCCGCGAAATCCGACGACCCTTAATGCGGGCCATACCCGGTTTCCACAGGCAAAAAGAAAGGCGGCCGTAGCGGGCCGCCTCCCTTTTCAATGTCCGGCAGGTGCCGATTAATGCGCGGCAAGCGCGCCGAAGATGACGCCGGAGAGGATGCCGACCAGCACATAGTCGTTGCCGACGCGGATCCATTCCTGGCCGCGGCCGGGGCGATGCAGGCCGTAGCGGCCATAGTCGCGGATCGGCTGATGGCGCTTCCAGCCGGAATATTTCTGGCCATGCCGCCAGTTGTTGCGCTTCACGACGACGACCTTCTTCTTGTAAACACGCTTCCTCACATCGCTGTGGTGGCCGGGCTTCTGCCAGTCGACCTGGCTGTAGTTCGACTGCGGCGCGTTCGGCGCATTCAGCGGTGCGGCCTGGCCGGTGAGCGACGTGGCGGCCAGCATCGAGAAAGCGAGTGCGGAAAGGACGATGCGTTTCATGAGAAGTCTCCTTGGTTGTCGATATCGAAGCAGTAGCTGCCCATCGATGAACCGAAACTGAACGCACGCATTACAATTATGTAATGGATTCCTTGATTTACCCAAGGAAGCTGAACATGATCGCAAAGGCAGGAGCCAGTCGCACCGCAAACTCGGCCTATCCGCCGCTTCGCGCCCGCCCCGCAATGCAACCATTTGCGCGTCCGTCCATTTTCCGACACCGCCTGTCGCGCGGCAACGGCCCTTGAAATCGACAAGATTTTATTATCCGGCTAAAATATTCGAGCTATTATAAGTCACCGCCATGAACATGATTCGTTCCCTCGTTTTTCCTTCTGATCGCCACGCAAAACAGGGCGGGCGCCCTGTTTGCATGCGGGGGACGAAATGAGCGGGTCCGTCGTCCTTCTGCATCTGGCCGGCGCCGTGGCGCTGATGCTGTTTGCCACCCGCATGGTGAAGACCGGCGTTGAACGCGCCTATGGCGACGTGCTGCGCCATCGCCTCCGCGCCACCATGCGCAATCCGATCATGGCGGTGCTGGCCGGCACCGGCCTTGCCATCGCCCTGCAGAGCTCCACCGCCGTCACGCTGCTGGTCGGCTCCTTCGCCGGCTCTGGCATCGTCTCTGGCGCCGCGGGCCAATTGGCGGTGCGCGGCGCCGAGATCGGCTCGGCGCTGGTGGTCAAGCTGCTGACCTTCGACCTCACCTTGCTGGTGCCGCTGTGCCTGATCACCGGCACGGTCATGTTCATGGCCACCGAGCGGCGCGACTGGCGCCAGTCCGGCCGCATCCTGGTCGGCATCGGCCTTCTGATCCTGTCGCTGGAGATGATCGGCCAGGCATCGGAGCCCCTGCGCAACAGCCAGCTCATGCCGGTCATCATCAACTACTTCTCGACCGATTCCATCACCGCCTATCTGCTGGCGGCACTGATCACCTGGCTGTTCCAGTCGAGCATCGCGGCGGTGCTGTTGATGGCGACGCTGGCAGGCCGTGGCCTGATCACGCCCGAACTTGGCGTCGTTCTCATCCTTGGCGTCAACCTCGGCTCCTCGATCATCGCGCCGATGCTGACCCGCTCGTCGAGCCCCGAAGTGCGCGTCGTGCCGATCGGCAATCTCCTGATGCGCGGGCTTGGCTCGCTGGTCATGCTGATCCTGGTCATGATCTTCAGGCCGCACTTCGCCTTTCTCGGTTCGACGGCGGCGGACCAGATCGTCAATGCCCACATCCTGTTCAATGTGCTGATCCTGCTCGCCGGCCTGCCGCTGGCAGGCTTCGTCTACCGCGCTTCGGAGAAGATCGTCGCACTTGGCACCAAGCCCGTGCCGGCCGCCTCGCTTGACGTCGTCGAGCTGTCCGCGCTCAACGAAAGCGCGCTCGACGTGCCGAGCCAGGCGCTGGCCAATGCCACCCGCGAGGTGGTGCGGGTCTGCGAGACGATCGAGATCATGCTCAAGCGTATCATCGAACTCTATGAAAGTGCCGACGCCGACAAGATCAAGGCGCTGGCCGCACTCGACGACCGCGTCGACCGCAAGCACGCCGCGATCAAGCTCTACCTCGCCAAACTGACCAGGAACCCGCTGACCGAGGACGAGGCGCTGCGCTGCCAGGAACTGATCGGCGCCTGCGTCAAGCTCGAGCAGGTCGGCGACATCATCGTGCGCAACATGCTGGTGCATGTGAAGAAGAAGTTCGAGCGCGGACTGGAATTCACCGACGAGGGCTGGGCCGAGCTGTGCGCCTTCCATGGCTCGGTTCTGGCCAATGCGCGGCTTGCCTTCAACGTTCTGGTGTCGCGCGATCCCGAGACCGCCCGTCAGCTGGTGCTGGAAAAGGACCGGCTGCGCGACCGCGAAAAGGAAACCAGCGCCAGCCATTTCGTGCGGCTGCGCGACGGCACCGCCAAGAGCGTCGAAACCAGCTCGATCCATCTCGACACCATCCGCGACCTGAAACAGATCAATTCGCTGCTGGCCTCGATGGCCTATCCGGTGCTTGAAGAGCGCGGCCTGCTGACGGGGTCGCGGTTGAAAGCGAGCTGAAGAATAGCAATCCCCCACGAGGCCTCCGGAGAGAGAGGAAGGGAGCGCGCTTGGATAGGTTCGCGCGCTTCCTTTACCCCGGCCATCTCCCCCACAAGGGGGGAGATTGGCGCTTCACCGCCTCGCCCCCACTGAAGAAAACCTAAACTCGCGACAAAAATTTCTGGATTGCCCGCAAAGCCCATCCGTGGTTTGAGGCGCTTCCAGCTAAGGCTTCCCCATGTCGCTTCCGCTCATCGCCCTGTTCATCGCCGCCTTTGCCTTCGGCACCACCGAATTCGTCATTGCCGGCGTGCTGCCGCAGGTGGCGCAAGGCCTGGGCGTCTCGGTTCCCTCCGCCGGCTATCTCGTCTCCGGCTATGCCGGCGGCATCGCCATCGGCGGTCCGCTGCTGGCGCTCGCCACCAAGTCATTGTCGCGCAAGACCTTGCTGCTCGGCCTCGCCATCGCCTTCACCATTGGCCAGGCGGCTTGCGCGCTGGCGCCCGATTTCACCTCGATGCTTCTGTTGCGCATTGCCGTGGCGGTCGCGCATGGCGCCTATTTCGGCGTCGCCATGGTCGTCGCCGTCGGTCTCGTGCGCGAGGACCAGCGCGGCATGGCTGTCGCCGTCATCCTGTCCGGCCTCACCGTCTCCAACGTCATCGGCGTGCCGGCCGGCACCGCGATCGGCAACATCTGGGGCTGGCGTGCGACTTTCTGGGTGATGTGCGCGCTGGGTGTCGCGGCAACGCTTGCCATGGCAGCCCTTTTGCCGCGCACCACCGGCTCATCGGCCAAGCCCGCCGGCTTCGCCCGCGAGGTCCGCGTGCTGGCCCGCCAGCAGGTCTGGACATCGCTGATCCTGATGCTGATGCTGATGATCGGCCAGTTCGGCCTGTTCACCTACATCACCCCGACACTGCTCGAAGTCACCGGTCTCGACGAGAACCTGGTGCCGTGGGTGCTGCTGCTCAACGGCGTCGGCGCGACCCTTGGAGTCTTCCTCGGCGGCAAGCTCTCCGACTGGAAGCTGATGCCGTCATTGATCACCATGCTGGCCCAGCAGGCGGTGACGCTTGGCGTGATCTATGCCGTCAGCCCCTATCCCCTGCCGATGGTTGTGGCGATCGTCATCTGGGGCGGTCTCAACTTCGCCATCGGCACGCCGATCCAGACCCGCATCCTGGCCTGGACGGCAGATGCTTCCAACCTCGCTTCGTCGCTCATTCCGTCCGGCTTCAATGTCGGCATCGCGCTGGCCGCTTCGTTGGGCGCCGCGATGCTGAACAGCGGCTATGGCTACCGCAGCCTGCCGCTGCTCGGCGCCATCGCCATGCTGGTCGCCGTGGCAGTGGCGCTCGCCTCTTATGTCTGGGAAGGGCGCAGCAACGCCACGCCGCCGCTGACAGCCCCAGCCGAGTAGATCCCGATCCGGAAAGTGGACGCCGGTTTTCCGAAAAGATCGTGATCAACCAAAAACACTTCACCCGCGCCAGCGCAGCAGGCGCATGGCGTTGGCGGTGACCAGCACGGTCGCGCCGGTATCGGCCAGGATCGCCGGCCACAGGCCGGTGATGCCCAAAATGGTGGTGACCAGGAACACCGCCTTCAGCCCCAGCGCCACGGTGATGTTCTGGCCGATATTGGCCATCACCGCCCGCGACAGTTTCACCATACGCGCGACGTCCATGACGCGGCCGTGCAGGATCGCCGCGTCCGCGGTCTCCAGCGCCACGTCGGTGCCGCCGCCCATGGCAATGCCGATATCGGCGGCCGCGAGCGCCGGCGCGTCGTTGATGCCGTCGCCGACCTTGGCGACCTTGAAACCCTCGCGCTGCAATTCGCCGACGATGCGCTGCTTGTCCTGGGGCAACAGGTCCGCCCGCGCCTCGATGCCGAGCGAAGCGGCGATGGCTTGCGCCGTGCGACTGTTGTCGCCGGTCAACATCACCGTGCGGATGCTCTCGGCCTCCAGCGCCGCGATCCCGGCCGCAGCATCCGGCCGCGGCTCGTCGCGCATGGCAATCAGCCCGGCCACCACGCCATCGGCGACCAGCACTGACACCGTCTTGCCCTGGCCGTTGAAGCTGTCGACGGCGAGGCGCTGCGCTTGCGTCATGTCGGCGCGTTCGCCCGCCGCCTGGCCGGAGCCGAGGAAGACGGCGACGCCGCCAACGCTGCCCTCGACACCCTTGCCCGAGATTGCCTTCGCCGCGAGAGCCGGCGGCACCGGCGCCTTGTCGGCCTTGGCCCGGTCCAGGATCGCCATCGCCAACGGATGGCTGGAGCCCTGCTCCAGTGCTGCCGCCAGCGCCAGCACGGTGCGTTCATCCCTTCCATACGCCACGATGTCGGTGACGACAGGCTTGCCTGCGGTCAGCGTACCGGTCTTGTCGAAGGCGACCGCCGTGAGCCGGCGAAAGCCTTCCAGCACCGCACCGCCTTTCATCAACAGGCCACGCCGCGCGCCGGTCGCCAGGCCCGCGGCGATTGCCGCCGGGGTCGAGATGACCAGCGCGCAGGGGCAGCCGATCAGCAGGATCGCAAGGCCCTTGTAGATCCATTCGTTCCAGTCGCCGCCGGCAAGCAGCGGCGGCAACAATGCCACCAGCGCACCGACCGCCAGCACCGCCGGCGTGTAGGTGCGCGAGAAGCGGTCGATGAAGCGCTCTGTCGGCGCCTTGGCTTCCTGCGCCTCCTCCACCAGCCGCGCGATTCGGGCGATGGTGTTGTCGGAAGCGGCCGCCGTCACCCGCACCTTGAGCACGCCGTCGGTGCTGATCGTGCCGGCAAAGACGGCGTCCGTAGCGCCCTTGCGCTTCGGCGTGCTCTCGCCGGTCACCGGCGCCTCGTCGATTTCGCTCGCGCCCTCGATGATCTCGCCATCGGCCGGGATGCGGTCGCCCGGCCGCACCAGGATGATGTCGCCGACCGCAACGTCTTCGGCGGGACACTCCGATGTGCCGCCTGCGCGCTCGACCAAGGCCGTCTTCGGCACCAGACCGGCAAGTCCCTGGATGCTCGCCCGCGCCCGGCCGGCGGCGACACCCTCCAGAAGCTCGCCGATCAGGAAGAGCACCACCACGGCGGCGGCCTCTTCAGTGGCACCGATCATCACGGCGCCTATCGCCGCGATGGTCATCAGCATCTCGATCGAAAACGGCGTGCCGGCCAATGCCGCCATCAGCGCGCGCCGTGCGATCGCCACCAGGCCGACCAACAGCGCGGCCAGGAACACCCCGCGTTCCGCCACCGGGAACAGATGGCCGATGCCGTATGCGGCGAGAAGCGCTGCCGCGCAGGCGAGCGTCAGCACCGCCCGGCGGGAACGCCACCACGCCTGCCCCGTCTCGGAATGGCCATGATCGGGATCGGGATCGTGGCTCGCATGATCGTGGCCTTCATGGTCATTGTGGACGTGATCGGCGTGCGCCTTGTCTGACATCGGCGATACATGTGCCTCGGCCCTGACGATGCCGTAGCCGAGCCGAGCAACCTGCTGCAGCACCCTGCCTTCCGGCAACGCGCCGCCATGGCTGACCGTCATGCTGGCACCGGTCACCGAAACCGAGACATCGGCGACGCCGTCTAGGCGACGCACCGCCGTATCGATCTTGGTTGCGCAAGAGGCGCAATCCATGCCGCCGATCTTGAACCGCGTCTGCCTGATTTTTACCTGGTCGAGGGGCGCCGTCATCACATCACCTGTCTGTCTTGCCCGCGCGGCGTCGCCGCATGGGTCTTGAACGCTGATGTCAGGCACTGTAATTGCTCTAGTCACTAGAGCTTCAAGAGGCAATTCATGTTTTCGATCGGTGATCTCTCGCGCCGCACCGGGGTCAAGGTGCCGACCATCCGCTACTACGAGCAGATGGGCCTTGTTGCCGCACCCGAGCGCTCGGAAGGCAACCAGCGCCGCTATTCCAGGCAGGAGCTGGAGCGGTTGGCCTTCATCCGCCACGCCCGCGATCTCGGTTTCGCCGTCGAGGACATCCGCTCTCTGATCGATTTGAGCGGCCACCCCGAGCAACCCTGCGGCCACGCCGACAAGATCGCCGAGGAGCAACTGATCTCGGTGCGGGAAAAGATTGCCCAGTTGAAGCGGCTCGAGGCCGAGCTCGAACGCATCGCCACGTGCTGCAATGGCCAGACGGTCGGCGACTGCTACGTCATCCGCGCGCTGTCGGATCATGCGCTGTGCGCCGATGAGCATGGTTGAGATACATCCTACAGCTCGATCCGGAACCGCAAGCTTTCTGCTCCGCCATAGGCGGCGTCCTCGAAAAAGCGTTCGACGAGCTTGCCGCCATTGGCCAGGATCACCTTGTGCGAGGCCGGATTGCCCGGTTTGGCGGTGATCTCGACGTGAGCCAGGCCGACCGCCCTCGCCTCCTCCAGCATCAGGCGCAGCGCCTGTGTAGCGTAACCGCGCCGCCGCTTCCACGGCACCACCGCATAGCCGATATGGCCGAGCACATGCGGCGGCAGGTCCGACGTGCCCTTCTGCCAGCGAAAGCCGATCGAGCCCGATGCCTCGCCGTCCCAGATCCAGCGGCGGAAGCCCGGCAGGCGCGGCACCTTTTTGCCGTCGGGCAAGGTGATCGGACCGCCCCCGGCCTGGGGATCATCGAGGTCGGCGAGAAAAGCCACGGGATCCCTTTCGATTGCCGCAAGCTGCTCGCGCGTCGCTTCCAGCAATCGCACATTGTCCGGCGACCAGCCGCGTTCGAGTGCCGCCTTGTAGGACGGCAGATGTTCGAGCGCGGGTTTGACGATTTCGATCATGGTGCACCGGTGCAGACGCGATGCCCACAAAATAGCATGCTTGACCAGGGAGGCACGGTCCACCAAAGCGCGGCCCTATACGACAGAGGCCGCGCTCCCATCACTGGAAACGCGGCCCTGGCGTTGTGTCCTTGGGAGGACCGGCGATCCGGCGCGGCCGCGCCGGAGCACCTTTAGCGATCTCAGGCGATGTCGAAGCGGTCGGCGTTCATCACCTTGGTCCATGCCGCAACGAAATCCCTGGTGAATTTCGCCTTGGCGTCCGCCGACCCGTAGACCTCGGCAAGCGCGCGCAATTGGGCGTGCGAGCCGAAGATCAGGTCGGCACGGGTGCCGGTCCACTTGACCGCCTTGGTCTTGCGGTCACGCGCCTCGTAGACTTCGTCGGAGCCGGCGGCCGGATCCCAGACCGTGTTCATGCTGAGCAGGTTGACGAAGAAGTCGTTGGTCAACGTACCCGGCCGGTCGGTGAACACGCCGTGCTTCGAGTTGGCCGTGTTGGCGCCGAGCACGCGAAGACCGCCGACCAGCACCGTCATTTCGGGTGCGGTCAGCGACAGCAATTGCGCCCGGTCGACCAGCATGGCTTCGACCGACATCGGCTGCTTGCCCCTGACATAGTTGCGGAAGCCATCGACTTTCGGCTCGAGCGCGGCAAAGGAATGGACATCCGTCTGTTCCTGCGAAGCATCCATGCGACCCGGCGTGAACGGCACCTTGGCCTCGTGGCCGCCATCCTTCGCCGCCTTCTCGACAGCGGCGACACCGCCGAGAACGATGAGGTCGGCCAGCGAGATCTTTTTCCCGCCGGTCTGTGTCGCGTTGAACTCCTTCTGGATGGCTTCCAGCCTGGCCAGCACCTTCGACAGTTCCGCCGGCTGGTTGACCTCCCAATCCTTCTGCGGCGCCAGCCGGATGCGTGCACCATTGGCACCACCGCGCTTGTCGGAATTGCGGAACGTCGAGGCCGAGGCCCACGCCGTCGAGACCAATTCGGAAACCGACAGGCCCGATGCCAGGATCTTCGCCTTCAGCGACGCAATGTCCTGCTCGCCGACCAGTTCGTGGTCGACCGCGGGGATCGGATCCTGCCAGATCAGTTCTTCCTTGGGCACGAGCGGGCCGAGATAGCGAACGACCGGACCCATGTCGCGATGGGTCAGCTTGAACCATGCGCGGGCAAAGGCGTCGGCGAACTGGTCCGGATGCTCATGGAAGCGCCGCGAGATCTTCTCGTAGGCCGGATCGACCCGCAGCGCGAGATCGGTCGTCAGCATGGCAGGCGCGCGGCGCTTGGACGGATCGTGGGCATCCGGCACGGTTCCGGCGCCGGCGCCGCCCTTCGGCGTCCACTGATGCGCGCCCGCCGGGCTCGTGGTCAGCTCCCATTCGAAGTTGAACAGATTGTCGAAGAAGTTGTTGCTCCACTTGGTCGGCGTCGTGGTCCAGGTCACCTCGAGGCCCGAGGTGATGGCATCGCCGGCGATGCCCGTGGCATGCTTGCTCGACCAGCCGAGGCCCTGCGCCTCGATGCCGGCGCCTTCCGGCTCCGCACCCACAAGCGAGGCATCGCCGGCGCCGTGGGTTTTGCCGAAGGTGTGGCCGCCGGCGATCAGCGCCACGGTCTCCTCGTCGTTCATGGCCATGCGGCCGAACGTCTCGCGAATATCGCGTGCCGAGGCCAGCGGATCCGGCTTGCCGTTCGGCCCTTCCGGATTGACATAGATCAGACCCATCTGGACGGCGCCGAGATGGCCCTGGAGTTCGCGGTCGCCGGAGTAGCGCTTGTCGTCGAGCCACTTGGTTTCCGAACCCCAATCGACGTCCTGTTCGGGTTCCCAGACGTCGGCGCGGCCGCCAGCAAAACCGAAGGTCTTGAAGCCCATCGATTCCAGCGCGACGTTGCCGGTGAGGATCAGCAGGTCGGCCCAGGAGATCTTGCGCCCATATTTCTGCTTGACCGGCCACAGCAGCCGGCGCGCCTTGTCGAGATTGGCATTGTCCGGCCAGCTGTTGAGCGGAGCAAAACGCTGCTGGCCGGCCCCGGCGCCGCCACGGCCGTCGCCGATGCGGTAGGTGCCGGCACTGTGCCAGGCCATGCGGATGAACAGCGGCCCGTAATGGCCGAAGTCGGCCGGCCACCAATCCTGCGAATCCGTCATCACCTGGTGCAGGTCCTTGATCACCGCATCGAGATCGAGCGACTTGAATTCCTCGGCATAGTCGAACTCTTCGCCCATCGGGTCCGAAAGGTTCGACTGCTGATGCAGAACGCCAAGGTCCAGTTGGTTCGGCCACCAGTCACGGTTCGTCCTGCTGGAGGATCCGTGCGCAACGGGGCATTTGCCGGCACTGGGATCATCGGTCTGTGCGTCCATGTTCTTCTCTCCGATCGTGGCTGAGTTGAGCTGTTCAACTGCTGCGTGAACAGGGACACAAGAATGTCCCTGTAGGCGGTCCGTTTCATGGCTGGCGCGATGACCTGAGCCCGATACGCGACCGAATATGTTGGATGTCCTGTTGCTGCGGGCATGCGCCTCACCAGGCGGTCCCGGCTGCTCCTCATCTTCGTTACGACTCCTATAGCAAAGCCGCTTGATTAATTTAAGTTGGATTTCCTGATTACAGCGATAAGATGACATTATGACAAACCTGACGCTGAAGCAGCTGCGTTATTTCGAGGCGCTGGCCCGGCACAATCATTTCGGCCGCGCCGCCGATGCCTGCTCGATCTCGCAGCCCGCCATCTCGGTGCAGATCCGGGAGTTGGAGGAAACGCTGGGCACGGAGCTTTTCCAAAGAGGCCCACGCCAGGTCCGGCTGACCAATTTCGGCGAGGAATTCGCCTTGCGCGTCCGCGACATCCTACGCTCGGTGGATGAGCTGACGGATCTGGCCCGCGCCTCGCGCGACCGGCTGGTGGGACGGTTGCGCATCGGCGTGATCCCGACGATCGCACCCTACCTCCTGCCTGCCATCATCGGCAACCTCGCCCGCATGCATGACGGGCTCGATATCCACGTGCGCGAAACGCAAACGCAGAAGCTGATCCAGGAACTGGCCGACGGCCGGCTCGACGCGGCCATCGTCGCCTTGCCGGTGTCGGAACCCTCGCTGACGGAAATCGTGCTGTTTGCCGAGAACTTCGTGCTGGTCCGGCCCGGCGAGGACGAGGGAAAGCCGGTACCCAACCGCGAAATGCTGCGCGAGATGCGGCTGCTCCTGCTGGAGGAAGGCCATTGTTTTCGCGACCAGGCGCTGTCGTTCTGCAACATGCATTCGGCGCGGCCAAGGGAGTTGCTGGACGGCAGCTCGCTGTCGACCCTGGTGCAGATGGTCGGCGCGGGCGTCGGCGTCACCTTGATTCCCGAAATGGCCGTGCCGGTGGAGACGCGCTCGGCGGCGGTGTCTGTCGCCCACTTTGCCAACCCCCAACCGTCGCGGACGATCGGCATGATCTGGCGCAAGACAAGTCCGATCGCCAAACAGCTGCTGCTTATATCCGAAGTGGTTCGCCAGGCGGCCGATACGTTGCGGGCGCAGCACGGCTCGGCATTGCTTGCGCAGCCCGTGAATCTGCCGGCAGCCGCTCAATGAAGGCTTGGCTGACCGGATCGTCAGCCTGCCGCGTGGAACCGGATTTCGCCCTTGTTCAGGAAGCAGGTCTTGTTGAACAGCGACAGATCCAGAGGGTTCGGCAACCGCACATCGCCGATATCGGGAACCGGCTTCTGCGCCGGGTCGTAGGACCGATCGATCTGCGAGATGAAGACGAGGATCAATCCCCTGTCGCCGGCAAACGCTTTCAGCGTGCGAACCTGCGCCATCAGCTCCGGATTTTGCCGCTTCTGGTCGAGCAGTTGCAGGTAGTCGATCACCACCAGCGTGCCGCGCGGCGCCGAGCCCAATGCCTTGACGATGTAGTCGGCGCTGATGGCGTCGGAATTGTCGAACACGAACCGGTCGTTGAACTGCACCGGGTCTGCCCCGATGGCTCGAAACCGGTCGAGCACATCCCGCTGCGTATACTCCAGCGTGAAGAACACGCCCCGACTGCCGGACTTCATGGCTTCGATTGCCAGTTCGAGACTCATCAGCGTCTTGCCGTGGCCGGGTCGTGCACCCACCAGGACCAGATCGCCGGGCGCAAGTTGCGCAAACAGTGTGCCGGCAGGCGCCGCCCCGGCTGCCTTGGCCGCAAGCAGGCTCCAACTGGCGAAGCCTTCCCGTACTGCAACGCGATCAAGCGCTTCGTGGAGCGGAATTTTGGCCTCGCGGGACAACAGCCTGGCTTGACGCTTCAGATGATAGATGGGCGCGGACAGCTTCATGACAAACCTCCTGGTGCGAGCCGTTTTCGCAACCCCTCCTTATGCCAAGCGCTCGAACAGTTGGTTCGGTGATGAGAGAGCCCTGCATGGATGATGCTTTCCCGGCGGAGGGAGGAGGCGTGAGCCACGCCAGAATCAGATGATAGCTCAATCCCTGCGTATCGAAAATCGCGGAACTCGAGAGATCAGGTTCCGAACTCGCGGCTTTTCGCGATAGGAATTTTTTCTTGACTCCCTGCACTCAGCTATGGTACATATTTGTCCATGGTGCTGATTTGCGCCAATGGCCCGCCGCACAGGCGGGTTTTTCGTTTGATGCTCCGTCAGCCAACGCGCCGACGAGCTCGAAGGAACCCGCCAACCCGAGTTCGTTGCCCTGCTTCAAGGATACGAAGACGTCCGCCGCAAGCCTGGAGCCAGCATGTCGGCGTAGGCGTTTGCATGCATCGACCTGCTTTGCGGATCTTCATGCGGGTACGCTAAACAAGATGTGTTTCGCCTGATAATGCGAGGCCATCTATGATCGATTCTCGCGGCAATACCGCAAGAAATAGCCATTCGCTTCGACAGGAGAATTGATCCGTGCGGTTGAGATCTGTTTGTCTGGGCGTCGTCGCCAGCTTTTTCGTCGCCGTCATCGCCGTAACGGTGTCGGCTCGATCCTTTGCCGCATCATCTGACGTTCCGGCCTGGCTGCAGGCCCATGTCGGCAACAGCGACGGCCAGATCTCACAAATTGTCCTCGAACGAGCCCGCGCGCTTTATCGGAAGAAGGTCGCCCAAGGGGCCGTCAAGAACCCCTGCTACTTCGCCATGGATGCGACACGCCCCAGCGATCTGGGCAATGGCGTGCTCGGCCGCCGCTACTACGTCATCTGCGAGGCCAGCGAGTCCTTCCGCGCGATTTCGTCGGGTCATGGCAGCGGGCGGAATCTGAAGGGCGTCGTCGATTTTTCGAACGGCAAGCGGTGCGCTAGGAACTTCGGCAATGCGATGGATTCATCGTTGACGGCCGGCGGCGCCTATATGACCCGCGAGGCGAAAACCTCGTTCAAGGGTTATTACCGCACCGGTGCGAAACGGGACGTGGCTTTCCAGCGCACCTTCATCCAGTTCGACGGCGAAGGCGAAGCCGCGAACGCCAGGCAGCGGGTGATCGGCGGCCACGCAGCCCAGGTGCTGCACGGCCTGTGCCTGCGCAAAAATCCGAACAGCTCGCATGCCGACCATGACGGCTTCGTACCGTTCGGCAAGCTGGTGGATTATGCCGGCGGTCGCAGCAATGGCTGCACCAGTTGGTCGCCGGCGGATGCGCAGCAGATTATCCCGATGGTCAAGGACAATCCGACGACGCTCTACATCTACCCGGAATCGCGCGACATCGCCGCGGTCGCAGCCAACCATTCACAGCCGGGCACCTATTGGAACGCGTCCTGCCTGAAGGAAATCGGCACACCGAAATTCTGGCCGCGAAAGACCCTCGAGCCGATCATCGCCCAATACAGGAAGGATCATCCGGCACCGCCGCCGCAGCCAGTGCCGATTTGCACGCAGCCGTGACGTCCGCTTCGGCATGCGAACCATGCGCATTGATCAGCAACCCGTCGTGAACCGGTATCGATCCCGATCTCCGAGGTTTGGCAGCGTCTGACTCCCCGCGCGTCGTCGATGTCGGTAGCCAAAGGCTGGGATAGGTTCATTTGTAACCTCGGCGCGATGGTCCCCAGAGACAACGCGCGCCCATGGCGCGGGCGGCCGCCGCCGGACCAAGGGCACCCGCGGCAGGAAGGAAGCGGCACAGAAGGCTGCCAGAACGCGAACACATCACGCTTACATTGAACGTCTTCTTCGAGGACTGGCGCTCCGGGTGACGACTATGATCGAGACATGGGTAATCGCCTGCGCCTCGCACCTTCCCGCCGCGTTGTATGTCGCGAACGGATCGGGAGTGGCTGAATGCTCCCGGCGAGGAGAGTTCCCGGTGCCGTGTCCAGGCCGATTGGTTGGAACCAACGGCCTGCTCTCCAGTTAGAAAGCCAGCAAGTCTGGTTGTAGCCTTGCCGCCATGTGACCGACGGTTTCAAGGCCACCGATTGAGCTTCGGAAGCGTGGAGAGCACGCTTGATGGAGAAAATCATGAACCAATGGTCAAACGCCAAGCTCTGTGACGTAGCAAATCTGGTCCTCGGAGCAATTCTCTTCTTCTCTCCATGGATATTCGCCTTCGCGGCGGGGACACAGTCCCAGAATGCCATAGGCAGCGGCATCGTGATTGTCGTGCTTTCGGTTGCCGCCCTCTTCGCCTTTGCTGTCTGGGAGGAATGGCTGAACCTCGTTGTGGGTCTTTGGGTAGTCGTGTCTCCCTGGGTGCTTGGATTCCAGGCAACCACAGCCATGGGCGTGCATGTTGTAATCGGCGTTCTGGTCGCGGTTCTGGCTGCGATCGAGCTGTGGATGATGAACCAGAACCCGCCGACGCAGTCTACGGCCTAGCAGGACTGGGCGTCCTTGCGGCGGCCTGATCGTGACGGATTGGCCGCCGACAAATTGGCATCCCGCTGGGTCGCCGATGATGGTGGAAAATCATCTGACGGTGGCCCGCCGGGAGGCCAGCGTGCCTGCCGCCGCAACCTCGGCTGCACAGCCGCTGACGACAGCCCTGCAGACAGCGTCGCCGAAAGCCAGACAACAGGAGGTATGCCGACATGAAAGCAATCCGCATCCACGCTTTTGGCGGACCTGAGGTTCTTTCGATCGATCAGGTCCCCTCGCCTCAGCCCCTTGACGACGAGGTTGTGCTCAGGGTCCGCGCCGCAAGCGTCAATCCGATCGACTACAAGACCCGCGAAGGGTCGGTGAGCGAGACCCTGCCGGTCACGCTCGGGCGCGACGTATCCGGCGACGTATCCGGCACGGTGGGAAATATGCGGTACGCGGGCGCATACGTTGAAGAAGGGCGATCCGTTGTTTGCGATGCTTGGTCATGACCGGGGCGGCAATGCCGAATATGTCGTGGTCAAGGCGACGGAGGCGGCTGCCAAACCGGATCGTCTAAGCCATGTCGAAGCCGCGGCGGTGCCGCTTGCCGGCATCACCGCATGGCAAGGCCTTTTCGATCATGGCGGCCTCAAATCCGGACAACGGGTTCTCATCCATGGCGGCGCCGGCGGCGTCGGTCATCTGGCGATCCAGCTGGCCAAGGCCGCGGGCGCGTTCGTCGCGACAACCGTTTCCGCCGAGGACGTCGTTTTCGTGCGTGAGCTTGGCGCCGATCAGACGGTCGACTACAAGAATCAGCGTTTCGAAGAGGTCGTCGATGCGGTCGACCTGGTGTTCGATCTTGTCGCGGGCGACACGCAGGAGCGCTCCTGGGAGGTGCTCAAGCCTGGCGGGACGCTCGTTTCCACGCTTTCCCAACCGTCGCAGGAAAAGGCAAACTTGCGTCGGGCGCGTGGCGTCTCCTACCTGGCCGAGCCGAATGCGGCGCATCTTGCCGAGATCGGCCGCCTCATCGAGGCCGGCAAGGTCACCCCCTTCGTGCAAGCCACCTACCCGCTTGGAGAGGTCGCCAAAGCGGAAGAACGGCTGGAAAATGAGCATGTGCGTGGCAAGATCGTGCTTGAGGTTTCCGCCTAGCGCGAGTTGATGCTCCTGCCCCTCTCGAACGGGTTATCCGATCCGCGCCTTGCCGTCGCTGTCCGGCACGTTTGGAAACAGCACCTTCAGCTTGTGTTCCGCGCTTGCCCAACTGCGCCTGTGATGTTGCCACAGGCACCAGTTGCTCACCGCAAAAGCTAGAATGCCGACAGTCACGGCGAGACTGGCCGTCGAGCCAACGACAACCTTGAGCATCACGCCGGCAAAGACACCGGCGATGGCACCGTTGACGACATTCACCATCCCTGCGGTTCCGGCGAACGCTTGCCAGGGCCTTGGCTTGAGGCCGACATCGGCCAGCAGAGCCGTTTGGTTGTCATGGGTGGAGTGAACCAGATAGGGCGCCATCGAAGGGGTGAGCTCGGTGTAGCAGTGCCTGATGCGTGCCATGCCGCGGGCGTGGACCATGTCTTCGATGGCCACCTGCACAGCCCTGACGAATGTCACCAGCCCAATGAAGTAGAGGCACGGCAACAGGATCAGGCTGAACAGCATGAAAGGAAGCCCCATCCTCGTCACCTGGGCCACGAAAGCAAGGGCGATCGTGGCGCTGGATACCGAAGTCAGGAACAAATTTGCGCGCTGATTCGCCTCCTGAATAGTCGCCGCCCTGGCGGTCCCCAGCACCAAATGCTCCGTCGTCATCATCTGCAGGAGTTGCTGTCGGTTCTCGCCTTCAGTGGTTTTTGTCTTCCTTGCAGGCATCGCAAAAAATCCGTTCAGGACGCGCTCCCCCAACCAGCTCCTCAAAGCCGCCCACCCAGGAACGAACTGCTTCGGAAGGGGTTCCGGCGCAACCAAGACCGCTATCGTGGATCCCGGGGCAGAGCAGGATCACAGGCCGAGCCAATTTTGTCGATAGATAGCGAAACGATTGTCCCTGAGCATCGTTTCGAAACCAGACATGAATTTGATGAGGAGGCGATGATGAGCGCTACCGGTTTGGATGTCTTTGACAGGACGCTGCAGACAACCAACATCTGGCTCGACGAGATCATGGACGATCATGGTCCGGATCGGCGAATTGCATGGCACATATTGGGCGCGGTCCTGCGGACCGTAAGGGACAGGCTGCAGATCGGGCTTGCGGCCAAACTTGGGGCGGAACTGCCGCTCCTGGTGCGCGGCGCCTATTACGACCACTACCGGCCCGCAGCCGAGCCGGACAAAACGCGCTCCCTGGAAAACTTCTCGCAGCACATCGGCGAGGAATTGAAATCGATCCGCCCCGTCGATCCCGAGGATGCAGCACGCTCGGTATTCCGAGTTCTTGCACGGCATGTTGATCTTGGCCAATCGGCTAAGGTGCGCGATGCGCTGCCGAAGGAAATCCAGGCGCTCTGGCCCGAAAGCCTCGGTGTCAAATAGAGATGGTACGAATCTGACGGCTCCCCGGACAGCCAGGCCGAGGCTGGCGCCCCTGTCGGGCGTCAGTCCCGCAAACGGTTGGCGGCATGATCCTGATGCTGCTCGGTCGCGACCTGCCTGGAGTCCAAACCGCGTTCTTTGGAATGCTGTGCCTTGTCGCGATTGGACAGAACCTTGTTTTCTTCGAGCTTGTCTTTTGGCGTCACGGTCATGGCGCCTGTGCCGGAACCCTTTCCTTGTGAACCTGCTCCGATGTGCTTCTTGCTGCCGCGTGCCATGGGCTGCCTCCAATCTATGACGAATGTTCCAGGAGCGTTGCTGGTCCGTGACGCGCTTTAGTCGTCGGCACGGTTCTTGTGATGGGCGCTTTCCTGATTCTTGCCGCGAAGCATGTTGCGGTCGTCTGGATCGACGAGGTCCGGTGTATCGGTCCTCATGTCCGCTCCCTTGCGCAGTGCTTCGCGTTCCGCCGCTGATCGTTTCAGATCCGCCTCGGCATCAAAATCCTTGCCGGCGTTTTTTGTGTTTTCCCGCTCTTCAATGATGCGAATTTGTTGATCGTGGGTTTTGCGTCCAGTCATCGCTTTCCTCCGGCGTGTTCGTGTCGGCGCCCGAAAGTGGTGCGTCGCCGACCGTCTCTAAGGTCGGCGTTTGCCTGGCCGAGCCTGCCTTCGTGCTGATAATGGCAAGGTGACGGGATCGTTCCGAAAGGCGTTGAAAAGCTTCTCGCCAGATGGCTCGGCTCGGCCCGGCGCTCACATTGACGCAGGCTCCGGCTGGCGTCCGCCCTTGTGAACCGCAGCGTCCTTTGAACGCTCGGCAACCGCCGGGCTGGTGCCGGATGCCTTTGCCGTCGCGGCACTCGGCTCCGCGCAGAAATCGATGACAGCCTGGATGAACTCTGCCGGATATTCGATGTTCGACAGATGGACCGCAGGCAGCACAACCAGCTTCGCGCCGGGTACCGTCGCGGCGATCAGCTCGCTGTGGCTGGCTGCCGTCACCGTGTCGTGCCGACCGGCGATCACCAGCGTCGGCCGGGGTATCAGTGCCACGGTGCGGCGAAGGTCCGCGTCGCGAACCGCCGCGAACAGACCCGCCAGGCCCTGCGGGTCGATAGCCAGCAGCATGGCGCGAAAGTCTTCGACCACAGGCTCGTTGGCGGCAACCAGCGACGCGGGGAACCAGTTGCTCAGGAACGTCTCGGCGGTTTCCGACATGTCCGGCGCCTGGCGCACCGCAGCGATCCGCTCGTCGAAATAGCTTGCCGGCGCCAGATGGGACGAGGTGTTGCTCAGGATCAGCCGGTCGATCCGCTCGGGCGCGTGGATGCCGAGCCACTGCGCGACGAACCCGCCGAGCGACAGGCCAAGGAAATGTACGCGTTGCAGGTCGAGCGCATCGAGCAACTCGATGACGTCGCGGCCAAGCCGGTCCAGCGAATAGGCGCCGACCGGAACGCTCGATCCGCCATGGCCGCGAAAGTCGTAGCGCAGGACACGAAAATGCTTCGACAATTCGCCGACCTGCCCATCCCACATGTGCAGCGTGGTGCCGATGGAATTCGACAGCACCAGCACCGGCTTGCTTGCCTCGCCGTCGAAGCGGTAGGCGATGCGCGTGCCGTCGCCCGTTGTGACGAAATTCAGCTCATTCATGATGAAGATTCCTTCTGGAACGTTGAACGAGACAGAGCCTAGCTGTGGAGCGATTTTGTTGATATTACAAAGATAAGACAATCTCTGTAACAAAAACTGACATGGCCGAATTCACCCTGCACGATCTGCAATGCTTCGATGCGGTGGTCCGCACCGGCGGTTTTCAGCCTGCGGCGGCCATGCTGTATCGCTCGCACCCCGCGGTGTTCGCCGCCGTCGCCAAGCTGGAGCGACAGCTCGGCCTCGTCCTTTTGGATCGCAGCGGCTATCGCGTGCGTCCGACCGAGGCCGGGCTGTCGTTCCACCGCCGAGCGCTATCGCTGCTGCGCGAGATGGACGGTTTGCGCGTCCATGCCGCCCAGTTGGCGATGGGTGAGGAAAGCGAGATCCATGTGGTGATCGGCGACCTGTGCCCGCGCCCGCAGGTGCTGGGCATGCTCGGGCGATTCTTCGCACAGTTGCCCGGCACGCGCCTGCATCTGCATTTCGAAGCGGTGGGCGGCCCATGGGAGCGTCTCTTCGACGACGAAGCCGACCTGATCCTGCACTGGGTCGACAAGGGCGATGCGCGGGTGGAATGGGTCGATTTGTGCAAGGTGTCCTTCATTCCCGTGGTGGCGCCGGGCTTTCTGCCTCAGCGTATCGAGCAGCCGATCACCCCGGACCAGATGCAGGCACTCACCCAATGCGTCATGCGCGACAGCGCCCGCCATTCGCCACAACAAAACTATTCGCTGATCGAAGGCGCGCCGCAATGCCTCGTCGCCGACCAGGGCATGAAGAAGGAGATCATCCTGCAGGGCCTTGGCTGGGGCCACCTGCCCCGCTTCCTGATCGAGGAAGAACTGCAGGACGGACGCCTGCACTCCATTGCCGGCCGTCATCTGCCGGGCCGCACCGACGAACTGGTGGTGGCGCGCCGCCGCGACCGGCCGCATGGGCCGATCGCGAACCGGCTGTGGGATCATATCCAGCAGGAAGCGCCGGCATTGCGCCGTGTGCTCGAAGCGCCGAAATCCGCCGAGGAAGTCAGCGGCCAACCAGCCAGCGAAAAGCGCGACGGATGAACGTTTGAGCGTCCTCCGTCACTGGTTCGCCGTGCGCCATCAGCACTCTTTCGGCCGGCCATGCCAGTATGCGTTGAAGAGCGGCACGCGCGGCGCGCCGGTCGGTAAAGCCGGCGCGGAATTTTCGCGGCACTGAGGGCTCTGCGGCCACCATCAGATCCAGCCGGGCTACGAGCGCCCGCCAGCCCTTGAACCATCCGGCGTGGAAATGCTGGATCAGATCGGTGAACAACACTGTCCTGCTTGCGCGGTGGAAGAAGACAATCTCGGTGGTGATCCTGTTGCCGCGCACGACGACCTGGTCGAGATCGTCCGCCCAGTCGGCGGCAGGCGCATCGCCGAGCTCGCCGCAGAAGAGGATATCTCGGCGCTTTTCCCGCAGGCCGGGTGGCGCATAGACCTTGGCATCGGGATAGCCGCGCTGCCAGTCAGCGAGAAACACGTGGTGAAGCGAATTGGGCGGGATCAGGAAGCGCACCACGCCCAGAGCGTCCACATCGGCGCGCAGCTCGTTCGTGAGCTCTACCGGTGACCAGATGAACAAACCGCCCCCGGACAATCCGATAACGGCCATACGCGTGGGATAGTGAAAGCCGGCGGCCGCCGTGACGATCGGACCATCCGCAATCCAGATCCCAAGGCCGAATTCCTTGAGACTACCAGCCATTTGCACATTGCTTCCCATAGAGCCGCTTGAATTCCGATGCGCCACGGTCGACCCTTCGCGGGATTGGCGGCTGCCGCAATGCGGCGGTCACGCAGCAAAAATTTACATATGTGTAAATTTACACTAGGGTATAAAAATGACAACCCCAAAGCGGACCGAACGGTCGCGAAGCCTCATCCTCGATGCCGCCGACCTGGCGTTTCGGGAGATGGGGTTTGCCAACACCTCGGTCGAGGAGATCGCGACGCGCGCCGGCTTGACCCGCAAAACGGTCTACAATCTGTTCAGTTCGAAAGAAGAAATCGCGTTGCGGCTCATCGCCCGCGTGGAGGCGGGCGATGCCGCCTACCGCGCCCGCATGGCGGCGAACGAAGATGTATTCGTCATGCTCGAGACAGTCTTTCTCGACAGCGCCGGCTGGTGCCTGGCCAATCCCTCGCTTGCCAGGCTGGCTCTTGCCCCCGCCGAGCGTCCGTCCCTGCAGCCGCCGCCCGACCGGCCCTCATTCCAGCGCCTGGTCCGGGACCTTCTGGTGCTCGGCCAACGGCAAGGTGTCATTCGCAGGGATGACGATGCCAATTTCATGGCGCTGGTCCTGCTTGGAATATACGGCCAGGCGATGCTTTCGGCGCTTTCGGCCGGGTCATTCAGCGAGGACGAGATCAGGCACCTCATCCGCATCGTCGTTGAAGGGATCGGCAAACGCTAACTACGCGAACCACTTGTCCGCCGATCTCCAAAGCGCCGCAGGAGTGCTCCCGGCCTTCGCTTCATTGGCTGCTCTTCGGAGCCTTGGCGTCCTTTGAACGCTCCGCGATAGCGGGGCCGGCCCCGGACGTCTTTTCGGTTGCGGCGCTCGGCGTGACTTGTCTTGGCGGGTTTTGTCCCTCCGACTGGCGGGTGCGGTCTTCCACTTCGCCCATCCGGCGGGTGAGCCCTATTCCGCCGGCAGGCTTCTCGTTGGCGGCCGCATCCTGGGAGAATTCATCGGAAGCGTCGGCACCGGTCTTTGCCGGATATTTCGTCGCACCGGTTTCATAGCGGGTTTCGTTCTCAGTCATGGCATCTCTCCAGTTGCATGACGGATAAACATCTCGGCGCTATCCGGGTTCCAATTCCTGGACTTGGATTCCGGACGGATCTGGATTCCGCCCGGTCGGCCACCCAAGCGACGAGATGAGCAGCACCCTACTGCAGCAGACCCTTGACGATGCCGCTCGCCTTGCCGAAATCCATCTGGCCGGCATATTTCTGTTTCAGCGCGGCAATCACCTTGCCCATGTCCTTCTGGCTGGCCGCACCGGTCGCGGCGATCGCCTCGCGCGCCGCCGCGGTTACCGCCGCATCGTCCAGTTGCGTCGGCAGGAAGGTGCGGATGATCTCCATCTCGCCGCGCTCCTGCGCGGCCAGTTCCGGCCGCTTGCCGTCATCGAAGGCTTTGGCCGATTCCTCGCGCTGCTTCACCATCTTGGCCAGGATCTGCAGGATCTCCTCGTCGCTGGCCGGCTCCTTGCCTGACCCGCGATTGGCAATGTCGCGGTCGTGAATGGCGGCCTGGATCAGCCGCAATGTCGGCAGCCGGTGCTTGTCCTGCGCCTTCATCGCGCTCTTCAGGGATTCGGCGATTTTGCCGCGCATGGTGCATTCTCCTTCGATCGGCGCGGACAATAGCGCCGCGGGCGAGCCAAGGCAAACTCTGATGTGCCGAGGCAAGCCACTGATTTTGCTAGGCGAAATAAAATATGGCGGCATTTCGCATGATCATTGACCGCCCTGCCCCCTTCCCCTATGTACTGGGCCTTGCATGAACGGAAATTTGACTGCGTGGAAGCCGCGAAATCGCCGCTTCGCGCCGTTTGCCGCGCAGATGGCCCGCCGGGCCGGTTGCAGCGCGCGGCCTGACAGGAGTGCCGCATGGCCGAGATGACGCCCGCCTTGACCCCCGCTTGGGCCACGGAAAAGCCGACCGCCCTTCTGGTGCTGGCCGACGGCACCGTCATCGAAGGTCGCGGTCTCGGCGCCACCGGCTCCGCTGTCGCCGAAGTCTGCTTCAACACGGCGCTGACCGGCTATCAGGAAATCCTCACCGATCCGTCCTATGCCGGCCAGATCGTCACCTTCACCTTCCCGCATATCGGCAACATCGGCACCAATGACGAGGACATCGAGGATCTCAATCCGGTCGCTCGCGCCGGCGCCGTCGGCGCCGTGTTCAAGGCCGATGTCACCAACCCGTCCAACTACCGCGCCGGCACTGGTCTCGACCAGTGGCTGAAGAAGCGCGGCATCGTCGCTTTGTCGGGCATCGACACCCGTGCGCTCACCGCGCTGATCCGTGAAAAGGGCATGCCCAACGCCGTCATCGCGCATGCGCCCGATGGCGTGTTCGACATCGACGATCTCAAGCGCCGCGCCGCCGCATGGTCGGGCCTGATCGGGCTCGATCTCGCCAAGGAGGTCACCTCGGGCCAGTCCTCGGTCTGGCGCGAGACGCCCTGGGTGTGGAACGAAGGCTTTGGCGAACAGATCGAACCGACAATGCACGTCGTCGCCATCGACTACGGCGTCAAACGCAACATCTTGCGCCTGCTCGCCGGCCTCGGCGCCAAGGTCACCGTGGTGCCGGCCAAGTCCGGCGCCGAGGAAATCCTCGCCATGCAGCCGGACGGCATTTTTCTCTCCAACGGCCCCGGCGACCCGGAAGCCACCGGCGACTATGCCGTTCCGGTCATCCGGGATCTGCTGAAGACCGACATCCCGGTGTTCGGCATCTGCCTTGGCCACCAGATGCTGGCGCTGGCGCTGGGCGGCAAGACCGCCAAGATGCACCAGGGCCATCACGGCGCCAACCATCCGGTCAAGGACCACACCACCGGCAAGGTCGAGATCGTCTCGATGAACCACGGCTTTGCCGTGGATGCCGACTCGCTGCCATCAGGCGTCGAGGAAACCCACGTCTCGCTGTTCGACGGTTCGAACTGCGGCATCACGCTGACCGGCCGGCCGGTGTTCTCGGTCCAGCATCACCCCGAGGCTTCCCCCGGCCCGCAGGATTCGCATTACCTGTTCCGCCGCTTCGTCAATTTGATCCGCGAAAAGCGCGGTGAGGAATTGCTGGCCGAACGGGCTTAGCGCGATCCGGTAGCGCCGCCCCTCATTGCCCTGCCGGGATGGCGCTCCCTGGTGAGCGCAATGCGGTTGTGACTCACACCTGTGCTCCATCCTCAGCGACATCGGTGGCGACATTCGTGCGCGCTGCCGGCCTCGCAACTTTCGTCACAAAGACGATGACCGCCAGCGTCAGGAAGCACGCTCCCAGCAGATAGGGCGCGCCGCCGAAGGTCACCGGCGCGCTTGGCCCGGTGAACCAGGAAAAGATCGCCGTGTAGAGCAGCGGCGTGATGATCGAGGTGATCGAGAAGATCGAGGTCATCGCGCCCTGCAGTTCGCCTTGCGCCGAAGGCGGCACCTTGGCGGCGGCGAGGCTCCGCAGCGGCGGGTCGGCCAGCGCTTCCAGGCAGCCGACGACGATCACCGCATAGATCATCCAGCCTTGCGACGCGAAGGCGTAGCCGAAGGCGCTGGCTGCCGTGAATGTCAGGCCGATGACCGCCGTCTTCCACTCGCCAAGCCTCGGGATGACGCGCGGCAGCACCGTCGCCATGACGATCGCGCCGCACAGGCCAAAGGCGCCGAGCGAGAAGCCGATCTGCTGCTCGCTCCAGCCATAGCGGTAGCTGGAGACGAACGACCAGACCGCCGGATACATCATATGCCCGAGCGTCATCAGGAAGAAGACAAGCCCGATCCAGCCGATGCCTTGATATTGGCGCATCTGCAGAAGCGTGCCGACAGGGTTGGCGCGTTTCCACTCGAAGCGGCGGCGGTGCTTGTCATCGAGCGTTTCCGGCAGGAAAAACAACGCGATGAGGAAATTCACGAAGGCGAGCCCGGCGGCGAAATAGAACGGCACGCGCGGCCCGAACGTGCCGAGCAGCCCGCCCAGAACCGGCCCGATGACGAAGCCGACGCCAAATGCGATGCCGAGCAGGCCGAAATTCTTAGCCCGATTGTCATCGTTCGAGATGTCGGCGATGAAGGCCGATGTCGTCGAATAGCTGGCGCCCGAAATGCCGGCCAGCACGCGCCCGATGAACAGCATCGGGTAGGACCAGGCGACGGCGCAGATCAGATTGTCGATGGAGAAGGTCAGCACCGATGCGAGCAGGATCGGCCGCCGCCCGAACCGGTCGCTCAAGCCGCCCATGATCGGCGCGAAGAAGAACTGCATCGCCGCATAGACGAAGAACAGCCAGCCGCCTTCGATCGCCGCGCCGCTGATGCTGACCCCGGTCAATTCCCGGAGATAGGCCGGCAGCACCGGCATGATCATGCCGAAACCGATAATGTCGAGCAGCAGCGTGGTGAAGACGAGCGCAAGGCCCCGTCTGGCGGTTTTGGGGTCGATCATGCAGGATCAAGCTCCTCTGCTCGCCCTCAGGCGCAGGCGGACGCACCTTATAGGCGAGCTCGCGGAAAGGAACAATGCAGGAACAGGCCGAATCTATTCATCCTGACACCACCTGACGGCAGCATCGCCGGCAGGTGAAGCTCGACAACGGTCTGGTCAGATCGGCCCACTCAGCGTGTTGCAATCCGACAGCTTGCCGCTCTTGTAACCACGCGCCAGCCAGGTCTGCCGCTGCTGCGAGGTGCCGTGGTTGAAGCTTTCCGGCACGACATAGCCCTGCATCTTCTTCTGCAGCGTGTCGTCGCCGATCTGCTTGGCGGCGTTCAGCGCGCTTTCGATGTCGCCCTGCTCCAATATGCCTTTCTGTCCGGTGTAGTGGGCCCACACACCGGCAAAGCAGTCGGCCTGAAGCTCGATTCGCACCGACATCTGGTTGGCCTCGACCTCGCCCATGCTCTGCCGCATCTGGTTGAACTTGGACATGATGCCGGTCAGGTTCTGCACATGATGGCCGATTTCATGCGCGATCACATAGGCGCGGGCAAATTCGCCCGAAGCGCCGAACTGCTGGTCGAGTTGCTGGAAGAAGGTCATGTCCAGATAGACCTTGTGGTCGCCGGGACAATAGAACGGTCCGGCCGCCGCGGAGGCAAAGCCGCAGGCCGAACGGACCTGGCCGGAAAACAGCACCAGCTTGGGATCCTCGTAGGTCAATCCCTGCGACTTGAAGATGCCGGTCCAGGTGTCCTCGGTCTCGGCCAGCACGGTCGCCACGAACTGCTTCATCTCGTCATTGGCGGGGGCGGTGCCGCTGTCCTGGCCGCTGTTGTCGGTGATCTGGCCGCCGCCGCCCGGCAGCAGGCCGCCGTCGCCGCCACCCAGGATCGTCGAAGGATCGAAGCCGAAATACCATCCGGCCAGCACCACCAGGATGACGAGGAAGATGCTGCCCCCGCCACCGGTGCGGCCGCCGATCGGAATGCGGAACTGGCCACCGCCGCCGCCGAGTCCGCCGCCGCCGCTGTCGCTGCGGTCGTCCTCGATATTGTCACTCTGACGACGGCCCTTCCAGAGCATGGCAACTCCTCGTGCAGCAAACCTCCCCGTTGCTCCGGGGCGACAAACAATTATCCCAACGGTTGCGCCAAGTCACAGCATTTTTCGATGGCCTTTTTGGCCACACGGGTTGCCTTGCGGCCAAGTTCGTTGTGGCGAGCGGCTCGGCGTTGCAATCGTCCCCGTGGCCTACGCCGATCACGTAAGCCCGACAGAGAGCTAATCTTCCTGCTTGGCGCCGGCGCTCTTGCCGTCGGAGCTCTTCGAACGCTCCTCGAAACGCGCCGCGCCCTTTTTCAGCGGATGGCCGGTTTCGGCTTCGGTCTTGCGCTCATCCCTGGCCGCCGCCTGTTTCAGTCCCTCGGCTGCCTGCTTGCCCTTTGCCGCCGGCGTTTGTTCGATGCCCATCGTTTCCTCCCTTTCGCGCGCCAATCGCACGGATCTGGTGCAAACGTGTCTGGCGTGCGACGGTTCCGGCGACGCGGGAACTCTGGCGCTCAGCGCGCCGTCATCGCCTTGCGGAAGGCTTCCAGCGTCTCGGCGCTGACATGGTGCTCGATGCCCTCGGCATCGATGCGCGCCGTCTCCGCACTGACACCGAGCGAGCGCAAGAAAGCTTCCACCGTCTGGTGGCGGATGCGGCTTTCCTCCGCGACTTTGCGGCCGGCTTCGGTCAGGAACACGCCACGATAGGGTTTTCTCGACACCAGACCGTCGGCGCACAGCCTGGTCAGCATCTTGGCCACTGTCGGCTGCGCGACACCGAGCCGTGCGGCGATGTCGACCTGACGCGCCTCGTTGCCGTCTTCGATCAGGTCGGCGATCAGTTCGACATAATCCTCGACCAACGCACTGCGGCGCGCTTCGCGCTGCTGCCGGAAGCCCTCCGAATGAATTTCGGCGTCGAGCAGCGGCTCGCGCGGAACTGGTCTGTTCTTCAGCACCAATACGCGCTCCTCCCAGGACTATTTGCCATCCATGCTTTCATAGCACGGGCTCTGATTCTTCAGGCCGTTTATTTGCATTCCGCAACAGGTGCAACCGGGGCTTCCGATTGCCGTTTCACCCGATGACCGCCAGCCGGATAAAAAGCAACGACAATGAAATATAGCATATTGCATAATGTTGAGCCATGGCATAGCTTAAGGCAACATCGTTCAGTCTCGCGGAAAGCCATCCTTCATGTCCGAAGCCGAAGCCACAGCCTCCCGTTCCTCATGGCGGTTCGCCAGGCCCGACGAGGACGAGCAGCCCAGCCTGCGCGAAGTCAATTCCTCCATCGCCGTGCCGAACTCGGGCGTCTGGTTCCGTCGCCTGTTCGCCTTCATGGGTCCCGGCTACATGGTCTCGGTCGGCTATATGGACCCCGGCAACTGGGCGACCGACCTCGCCGGCGGCGCCCAGTTCGGTTACACGCTGCTGTTCATCATCATGCTGTCCAACCTGATGGCGATCCTTTTGCAGGCGCTGGCGGCACGGCTCGGCATCGCCACCGGCCGCGACCTCGCCCAAGCCTGCCGGGCCTATTATCCCCGGCCGGTGAACTTCGTGCTGTGGATCGCCTGCGAGCTGGCCATCATCGCCTGCGACCTGGCCGAAGTCATCGGCACCGCGATCGCATTGCAGCTTCTGTTCGGCATTCCGCTGATCGGCGGCGCCATGCTGACGGCGCTCGACGCCTTCCTCGTGCTGCTCCTGATGAACAAGGGGTTTCGCTATCTCGAAGCCTTCGTCATCGCGCTTTTGATCATCATCTTCAGCTGCTTCGCCATCCAGATCTTCGTCGCCGCCCCGCCGGCCGGTTCGATCCTGCATGCCATGTTCGTGCCGTCGTCGGAAATCGTCACCAATCCGGCGATGCTCTACATCGCCATCGGCATCATCGGCGCCACCGTCATGCCGCATAATCTCTATCTGCACTCCTCGATCGTGCAGACCCGCGCCTATGAACGCACCGACAAGGGCAAGCGCGACGCCATCAAATGGGCAACGACGGACTCGACCATCGCCCTGATGCTGGCTTTGTTCGTCAACGCCTCGATCCTGATCGTGTCCGCGGTCGCCTTTCACAACACCGGCCACCAGGACGTCGCAGAGATCGGCCAGGCCTTCGAGCTGCTGTCGCCACTGCTCGGCCTCGGCATCGCCTCGATCCTGTTCGCGGTGGCGCTGCTGGCTTCCGGCCTGAACTCGACGGTGACGGCCACGCTCGCCGGCCAGATTGTTATGGAAGGCTTCCTGCGCCTGCGCATCCCCAACTGGGCACGCCGGCTGCTGACGCGCGGCCTCGCCATTATCCCGGTGGTGGTCGTCACCGCGCTCTATGGCGAAAAGGGCACCGGCCAGTTGCTGGTGTTCAGCCAGGTCATCCTGTCGATGCAACTGCCCTTCGCGGTCGTCCCGCTGGTGCAGTTCGTCTCCGACAAGAAGAAGATGGGCAATCTCGCCATTCCGCGCGGCGTCGCAGCCCTTGCCTGGGTGGTCGCCGCGATCATCCTGGTGCTCAACTTCAAGCTGCTCTACGACACCATGTTCGGGGTCGGCTGAGTTCCGCTTCGCCTGGAAACCGGCTGCCCTCTGCGCAGGGGGCAGCCTCGCGACAAATCGGCAATCCGCGCTATGTTTTCCGGCATCATGACCCGGATCGAAGACATCAGGAAATTCTACGCGCGGCTGCTGGCCGCCAATGCCGGCTCGCCCGACCCACGTCTGGAAGCGGCTTTCGCCGACGTGCCGCGCGAAGCGTTTCTCGGTCCCGGGCCGTGGACGGTCGTCGCCGGCAACGGCAAGGTCACAACACCGAGCGCCGATCCGGCTCATATCTATCAGAACGTGCTGGTGGCGCTCGACGACGACAAGGGCATCAACAATGGCGAGCCATTCCTGCACGCCATGTGGATTGGAAAGCTTGAACCGAAACCCGGTGAGGCGGTTTGCCATATCGGCGCCGGCACCGGCTACTACACCGCCGTGCTGGCCCGGCTGGTTTCGCCAGGCGGCATCGTCACCGCTTTCGAACTCGACGAGAAGCTGGCCGATCTGGCGCGTCAAAATCTCGAAGCCTATGGCAATGCGACGGTGGTCCATGGCGATGCCGTGACGACGCCCCTGCCGCCATCCGACATCATCTATGTCAATGCCGGGGTCGCAGCGCCCCCGGCCGGATGGCTGAAGGCGCTGCGGCCAGGCGGCCGCATGATCTTTCCCTGGCGGCCGGCCGAGCGCGTCCCGCTGGCGGTGATGGTGACACGCACGCAAAAAGGCTTCGCCTGCGATCCGTTCATGCGGTCGTGGTTCATTCCCTGTGTCGGCGCCTCGGTCGCGGACCCCGCGGCGATGATCCCCACCGGCGAGCAGGCCGCGCGCAGCCGCTCGATCTGGCTGGCGCAGGACAGGGCGCCGGACGACACCGCCACCGCCATATCAGGCGATGTCTGGTTCTCGTCGGAAAATCTCCACACCGAGCCTCGCAAGCAACGGTGATTTTCCAAAATTTCGTCCTGTCCTGTCGGACCGGTGGCTCGTCGCCCGTCCTTGGGCTGAAGTCCGCCACGACGGCGTGGACCGAAGAACGGGAGCATTGGAATGAGAAAGATCATCTCTGCGACATTCATCAGCCTCGACGGCGTCATGCAGGCGCCCGGCGGCCCGCAAGAGGATCCGGTCGGCGGCTTCAAGTTCGGCGGCTGGACCTTCCATTACTTCGACGAGGCGGGGGGCGCGGCGATGGATGAACTGTTCTCCAAGCCTTTCGCCCTGCTTCTCGGCCGCAGGACCTACGATATCTTCGCCGCCTACTGGCCATATCAGAAAGATCCGATCGCGGATGCCTTCAACCCTGCGGCCAAATATGTCGCGACGCATCGGCCCGACACCCTCACCTGGCAGAACACGCAATCGCTCGGCCCTGATATCGTTGCGGAGTTGCGCCGCCTCAAGCAGGAGGATGGACCCGACCTGCTCATCCAGGGATCGGGCAACCTGATCCAAACGCTGCTCGCCAACGGGCTGATCGACGAGATCCGGCTGATGGTCTTCCCGCTGTTGCTGGGTAAGGGCAAGCGGCTGTTCGGCGACAGCGCGATCCCGGCCGCCTTCAAGCTCATCAAGTCGCAGGCAACCGGCACCGGCGTCATCATGGCGACCTACGAACGCGCGGGCGAGGTCAAGGTCGGGTCGTTTGTCACGGGAGAGCCGTCGGAAGCCGAGCTCGAGCGGCGCAGGAATTGGAAGTAGCGGGACGGCCTTGGCACCTTTCCTCTCCCTCCGGAGGGGGGAGAGCGACGGGGGAGAGGAACCCCAGTTCTGAGAAGCTTCAAGCAGCGACTGGTCGCCGCGCCAGCCCTTCCCGTATATGCCGTGCGAATTCCTGCGCCGCGGGGCCTACCCCATGCCTCGGCAGATGCAGGTTGATGGCAAAATTCGGCAGCGGCGGCAGGCCGGACTCCGATGGCAATATGTCGAGATCGGCTGGCACCGTGGAGGCCAGCCAGGTGGTGACGGCGAGGTCGGAGCGCACCGTCGCGGTCGTCGCGTCGATGTTGCCGTTCTCGAACACGGTGCGCCACTCCAGCCCATGCTCACCGAGCGCCGCCAGCACAGCCGGCCGGAAAGCGCAGGTGTCGGCGACGATCGAGACCGGCAGCGGCCGCTTGGCGCGGGCAACGCCGCCCTTGGCACCGACCCAGACCAGCCGGTCAACGACGAGGCATTCGCCGGCCGACGGGCCGGCGCATTCCTCGATCACGGCAAGTTCGATGGTCCCGGCCGCAAGGGCAGCAGTCAATTCTGGCGACGAGGCGCAGACCAGCGATATCTCGACCTGCGGATAGGTCTCGGCATAGGTCTTCAGCACCGGCGCCAGCAAGGTGCCGACAAGGTCGTAGGGCACGCCGAGCCGCACCTGGCCGGCCACCGGTGTCCCAGCCATTTCGGCCCAAATCTCGTCATTCAAGGCCAGCAGCCGCTTGCCCCTGCCGAACAGCTGTTCACCGGCGCGCGTCAGCCGCAAGCCGCGCCGGTCGCGCTCGAAGAGGCTCGAGCCGAACGCCTCCTCCAGCCGTTTGACCTGCTGGCTGACAGCACCTTGCGTCAGGTGCAGTGCATTGGCCGCCGCTGTCATGCTGGCCTTGTCGGCGACGGTGATAAAGGTGCGGATCAGCGCCATGTCGAGATTTCGGATCATGGTTGGCATTATGCTTGCTAATGTCAACCATAGCAAACATTGCATTTACTGAAGTTCGTGCGCGGCTACGATGGCAGCCCTCCCACCGAGGACGCCGCATGCTCGAGCCCATTTTCCCGCTCATCCTGTTTGCCATCGTCGCCACCACCACGCCCGGCATCGCCACGACCCTGTCGACGGCATCGGGCGCACAGTTCGGCTTTCGCCGTTCCGTACCCCTGCTGATCGGCAGCGCCGCCGGCCTCGCCACGGTGACGAGCGCCGCCGCCGCCGGGCTCGCCGGCCTGCTGCTCGCCGTGCCCTCGCTGCAACTGGCGATGAAGGTCACCGGCTCACTTTATCTCGTCTGGCTGGCGATCAAGATCGGCCGCAGCGGACCGCCTAATCTGGATGTAACCATGGCCAGGCCGAACAGCTTTCTCGGCGGCGCCGGCATTCAATGGATGAACCCGAAGGGATGGGCGATGGGACTGGGCGCCGCGGCGTCGTTCGCGGCATTGGCCAGCGGACCGATGCAGCTCGCGCTGCTGCTCGGCGCCACTTTCGGCCTCGCGGCCGCCGCCTCGCTTTCACTGTGGTGCGTGGCCGGCATGGTGCTGGCGCGGCTGCTCAAGACCGAGTGGCAATGGCGCGCGCTCAACGTCGTGCTGGCGCTGGTGCTGGCCGCCTCGATCATTCCGATGTGGCGGTCGGTGTAAAGCGCTCAAGCCAAAACCCGCGCCAGCCCCCCACCCGGGCCTTCGGTCCGACCTCCCCACAAGGGGGAGGTAGGGAGCGCGCCTTTTCCAAGCCTCAAGGAGGGTGGCGCGCGCCCCTAACCTTCCCCCTTGTGGGGGTCCGAAGGCGGGCGAGACCCGTGGCTCGCCCCGGCAAGTCGCTGCGAAGCAGCGGGCTGGGGGTCCTGGTTCGCAAAGCGAACCAGCCTCTCAACCGTCAAACCCCGTAACGCGCCGCCGGCTTGTCGGCGTGCAGGCTGCCGTAGAAGGCTTGCCGGGCGCCGAGGAATGTGTCGAGCTTGGCCGCATCGGCAAGCGCGGGCACGGTGACCGCCTCGCCTTTGGCCAAGCCGACAAGTGCGGCATCGACCATGTCGTCGGCGGTCATGATGATCTCCTTCGGAACGTTTGCGATATCGGTGCCGGCAAGTTCCCAGAAATCGGTCCGGGTCGCGCCCGGCAGCACCACCTGCACCTTCACATTGGTGCCCTCGACCTCACGGTGCAGGGCTTCGGTGAAGTTGACCACATAAGCTTTGGTGCCGCTGTAGATGCCGCCGAAGGAGGTGTCGAAGGCGAGCACCGAGGCGATGTTGACGATGCCGCCGCGGTTGCGTGCCAAAAGCCCCGGCAGCACGGCGCGGGTTAGACGCGTCAAGGCGATGGTGTTGACCTTGATCATGCGCTCGGCCGCGTCGACATCGGCGGTGGCCACGACGGCCTGGCCGCCGATGCCGGCATTGTTGACCAGCAGTGTGATGCTCTCGTCGGCTGTTACAGCTTGCTCGACGCGGCGCACATCATCGTCGTTTGCAAGATCGGCGCTGATCACGCCGACCTTGCGGCTATAGGTCTGGCGCAGCTTCCCGGCCAGTTCCTCCAGCCGGTCGGCGCGCCGCGCCACCAGCACCAGATCGTAGCCCTGCCCCGCCAGCCGGTCGGCATAGACCGCGCCGATGCCCGACGAAGCACCGGTGACGACCGCCGTGCCCTTGTTGCCCTGTCCACTCATTGTCCTGTTCCTTCTTCAACTGATCTTGTTCGTTTCGAATGACCCCCGGCACCGTGGCATCTGCCGCGCTGTCGGAAAGCCGCTTGATCTGATTTAGTGGCATATACCACTAATCGTGAAGTAGGCATATGCCACTATCTTGTCAATGAGACGGGCGGGGATTATTTGAGGGGAGCAGCCGGGCCTCATTCCCCGGCGCCAGGGACCATCATGTCAAAGGACAGCCTGCCCGGCCTCACGCTCTGCAACAACGCCGCGCTGCGCCGCGCGGCGCGCAAGCTCGGCAAGTTTTATGATGATGTGGTGGAGCCGTCAGGCCTCAAGGCGACGCAGCAGGGCCTGCTTTACCAGATCCATATGGGCGATGAGCCGGCGATGGGCGCCATCGCCACGTCGCTGATCATGGACCTGTCGGCGCTCGGCCATACGCTGAAACCGCTGATCCGCGACGGCTATGTCGAGACCTTCGCCGACCCGGAGGACCGCCGCGTCAAGCGTGTACGACTGACGCCAAAGGGCCTGGACAAGATCGAGGAAGCGATGAAACTGTGGCAAATCGCCCAGCAGCGCTTCGAGGATGTCGTCGGCAAGGACAAGGCCGAAGATTTGCGCGCGGCTCTGGATGAGATCGCCGCGCTGGATTTTGATCTGCCGCCGGCCACGCCCTAAGGCCAGCGTTTGCCAAAGACTCTACTCGGCAGGCATTTCTACAGGCCGAGCCGCCCAGCGGCCGGCGACCACGACGCCAAGCCCGACGATCGGGAAGATCGCGGCCACCAGGCCGAGATCGGCCGGCGCGCCGTAGCGCAGCACGGCACCACCGACCACGGCACCCAGCGCCACGCCGAGATAGAGCGCCGAGGCGTTGAGCGACAGCACGATCGGGGCGGCATCGGGCGCCAGCTTGATGATGCGGCTCGCCTGCGCCGGCGGGAACGCCCAGCCGACGATGCCCCACGGCACCATCATCGCCATCAGCGCCGGCCCGGCAATATGGTGCGGCAGGAAGGTCGGGATGACCGACAATAAGACCAGCATGCCGGCACTCAGCGCCAGCGACCAGCCGACGGTGCGGGTCGCACCGAACCGGTCGGCGGCCTGGCCGCCGCCAATGTTGCCGATGACGGCGCCGACGCCGAAGGCGAGCAGCATGCCGGGCAGCGCGATCTGGCTGAGACCGCCGCCCTCGATGGCAAGCGGCGCGACATAGGCAAAGACGGTGAAGGCGCCGATCAGCGCCAGCACTGTCGTCAACAGGATCGGCATCACGCCTGGACGCAGCGCTGCCGCCAGCCTGCGCTTCAAGGGCAGCCTGGTGCCAACGATGCCCTGCGGCAGCCGGTACCACAGGATCGCGCCTGCAAGTGCGCCAAGGCCGGCGATGGCAAAGAAGGTGCCGCGCCAGCCGGCAACGGTGGCAACGAGCGCGCCGAGCGGCGCACCGAGCGCAACGGCCACAGTGGTGCCGCCGACGACGACGGCGATGGCACGCGCCCGGTGATGATCATCGACCAGCGCCACCGCCGTGCCTTGCGCGGTTGCGGCGAACAGGCCCGACGACAGCGCCATGACGATGCGCGCGACCAGAAGCAGTTCGAAGGAGGAACTCAAGGCGGCGGCGATGTTGCCGATGACGAAGAACACCAGCGTCCACAGGATGACGCGGCGCCGGTCCCATTCGCCGGTCAGCGTCGCCAGGATCGGCGTGCCGACCGCATAGGCGAGCGCGAAGGCGGTAATCAGCGTGCCGGCCAGCGGAATGGAGATGCCGGCATCCGCCGCGATGTCGGGCAGAAGGCTGGAGATGACGAAGCCTTCGGTCGAGATCGTGAACGATCCGAGCGCGAGCCAGAAGAGGCGCTTGTCCATGGCGGGATGTCCTAGTTCAAAAGTTATTGAACAATTGGACATAACAGGGCATCATGTCAATGAAGCCAGGGAAAAATAGCTGAACCTTCCTGACAGCCCTGTGTCAGCACAGGCCGGGCGGGGTTCGCGCGAGACGGAGAAAGGCCATGTGGAGCCAACAATGATGGATGCGTTGAAATCGGACCCGACTGTGCTTAGTTTCGAGCCATGACCTTGCCACACCCCAATACGGACCAGATCAGCCTGCCGATCGTGCTTGGCGTGCTCGGCGACCCGACGCGGCTTGCCATCGTGCGCTATCTCGCCAGCAAGCAGGGCGTGCCGCTGAACTGCAGCCAGTTCCTCGATTTCGGCTCGAAGACCAATCTGAGCTACCACCTCGCCAAATTGCGCGAGGCCGGCCTCACCCGCGCCGAGGTGGTCGGCACCAACCGCATGATCACACTGCGCCGGGCCGATCTCGACGCCCGCTTCCCCGGCCTGCTCGACAGCGTCATCGCCGCCGCCGGCGACGATCCCGCACTGCCGGCGGTTGGCGGCCACGATATCGAAGTGCACGCCCGACCCTGAAGGACTTGGGTTCTTCGCCCACGAACGTGGGGAAAAGGAAAAGCGGCGTCACACAGGAGCTTCCCGAAATGCGCATCGCCGTCCTCGCCGACATCCACGGCAATGTGCTGGCGCTCGACGCCGTGCTTGACGACCTGCGCCGGCGCGGCGGCGCCGACCTGACCGTCAATCTCGGCGACAGCGTTTCCGGCCCGCTATGGCCGCGCGAAACGATGGAACGGCTGCAGGCGCTGAACCTGCCGACGGTGCGCGGCAACCACGACCGCCGTGTTGCCGCCGACCCCGCTGATGACACCATGTGGCCCTCCGACGTCTATGCGCAGGAGCGGCTGACCGAGGCACAGCGCCAGGTGCTGTTCGCCCAGCCGTTGACGCTGGAGATCGCACCCGGAATCATCGCTTTCCACGCCCGTCCCGACCATGACGAGAAATATCTCACTGATACGATCGTCAATGGCCAGCTGGTACGCGCGCCGCTGACGGCGATCCGGCGGCGGCTGAAGGCGCTCGACCCGGCTTGCCGCATCGCGCTGTGCGGCCACAGCCACCGCGCGGAACTGATCCGCGTCCCCGACGGTCCCGTCATCTTCAATCCGGGCAGCATCGGCTGCCCTGCCTATGACGATTCCACGCCGCCGGCGCATGTCTCCGAGCAGGGCTCGCCGCATGCGCGCTACGGCATTGTCACCCTGGGCAGCAACGGCCAGCCCGACGGCTTCGAGGCCATCGCCGTCGACTACGACCACGAGGCGGCCGCCAGGCAGGCCGAACAAGCGGGCCGGCCGGAATGGGCTCACGCGCTCAGAACCGGGTTCATGCCCCTGCCCGGCTGAAGGCTGGCGAAACGGCGGCCCGAATTTTCGGGCTTACATGGCGCCGCGTCGTCCCTTATAAAACCGGCCGGGCTTGCGGCGGGCTCGATCCGCCGGCACGGTATCAGCGCACGGCCAAACGATGAGGCGCACAGTTACGCTCCGAACAATCCTCCATGCGCTGATTGCTGCTCCGCTGTTGATGACGGCGTGGCCGGTGATTGCCCCCGCTATGGCTGAAGAGATGGCCCAAGAGGCGCCGGAGCTCGTCATCTCCGTCGTCACCGGCCTGGCGCCGGACGACCTTCTCAAGGTCCGCACCACCGCATCGCCGGTCGCCACGGTCGAGGCGCGGCTGAGCAGCGGCGACATGGTCACCAATCTCGGCTGCAACGACATCAACGGCTACAAATGGTGCAAGGTCGAAAGCACGGGCAAGGAGAAGCTGAGCGGCTGGGCACCGGCGCGCTATCTCATCCCTCTCAATCCGACCCCCTATGTCGAAGGTGAGCCAAGACCGGCCGATGCGCCGGTGGTTGCCTCCACCGGCAGCGGCAAGGAGGCCGGGCAGGCCTCGGCACCGGACCAATCGCAGGCCATCGGCTCAGCTGACAGCGCGCCGGTCGCACCGCCCGACCTGACGGCGCGGCTTGGCGGCGCCGGTCCGGCAGCAGAAAGCACGCCGAAATCGCCAGAGGAAATCGGCCACGCCGCCATGCAGGATGCGTACCTACTGGCGCTGGCGGCGCCTGACGTCCCGCTTGATTCCGCTCCGACGCCGGCTTCTGGCCCCGAGATTCCCTGCGCCCGCTATGTCGGCCAGCCGATGGAGCGCTGCAAGGTCAGCGTGGTGCACAGCGCCGACAAGGCGAACATCACTGTGACCTGGCCCGATGGCGGCACGCGCATCATCTCCTTCCGTGCCGGCCAGCCGGCCGGTTCCGACGCGCCCGGCGACTTCCGCTTCACCAGGGAAGGCAGCCTCAACATGATCCGTGTCGGCGTCTCGGAGCGGTTTGAGATCACGGATCAGTTGGCGCTGGGGAATTAGAATTTATGGGAGTAAGGGAGTAGGGGAATAAGGGAGTGTGTTTGGAATGCCCTCGAACCCAACCTACTCCCCTACTCCCCTACTCCCCTACTCCCCTACTCCCCTACTCCCCTATTCCCCTACCTCGCATTTTCGGGGTTACATCAGTCAAAACTCTTCCCTATAAGGCCCTCCTAGCCTGATACCAGAATCGCGAGCACAACCGGCCGGGTCTTCCCGTCCCGGTTTTTTGTGCAAGCCGCCCGCCGAACGGACCTTTGACATGCCAAGACGCACTGACATCAAGTCGATCCTGATCATCGGGGCCGGCCCCATCGTCATCGGCCAGGCCTGCGAGTTCGACTATTCCGGCACGCAGGCCTGCAAGGCGCTGAAAGAGGAAGGCTTCCGCGTCATCCTGGTCAATTCCAACCCGGCCACCATCATGACCGACCCGGAACTGGCCGACGCCACCTATATCGAGCCGATCACGCCTGAAGTGGTGGCCAAGATCATCGCCAAGGAGCGGCCCGACGCGCTGCTGCCGACCATGGGCGGCCAGACCGCGCTCAACACCGCTCTGTCGCTGCGCCGCATGGGCGTGCTCGAGCGCTACAATGTCGAGATGATCGGCGCCGATGCTACCGCCATCGACAAGGCCGAGGACCGCGCGCTGTTTCGCGAGGCGATGAAGAAGATCGGCCTGGAAACGCCGAAGTCGATGCTGGCCAACGCCACCGACGTCAAGAACACCGACCGCAAGACGCATGAGGCCGAGCGCGCGGCGCTCAAGGCCGAGAAGCCGGCCGATCTCGACGCCGCGCTCGATGCGCTGGAAACCCGCTGGAACCTCGGCGAAGGCGACCGCAAGCAGCGCTATATCAGCCATGGCATGGCGATCGCCGCCCAGGCGCTCGACCATGTCGGCCTGCCGGCCATCATCCGCCCGTCCTTCACCATGGGCGGCACCGGCGGCGGCATCGCCTACAACCGCGCCGAATTCTACGAGATCGTCCAGTCCGGCCTCGACGCCTCGCCGACCACCGAAGTGCTGATCGAGGAGAGCGTGCTCGGCTGGAAGGAGTATGAGATGGAGGTCGTCCGCGACAGAGCGGACAATTGCATCATCGTCTGCTCGATCGAGAACATCGACCCGATGGGCGTGCATACCGGCGACTCGATCACCGTCGCCCCTGCCCTGACGCTGACCGACAAAGAATACCAGATGATGCGCAACGCCTCGATCGCGGTGCTGCGCGAGATCGGCGTCGAGACCGGCGGCTCCAACGTGCAGTTCGCCGTCAACCCGGCCGATGGCCGCCTCGTCGTCATCGAGATGAACCCGCGCGTCTCGCGTTCGTCGGCCCTGGCCTCCAAAGCGACCGGTTTCCCGATCGCCAAGATCGCCGCAAAGCTCGCCGTCGGCTACACGCTGGACGAGCTGGAGAACGACATCACCGGCGGCGCGACGCCAGCCTCGTTCGAACCGAGCATCGATTACGTCGTCACGAAGATCCCGCGTTTCGCCTTCGAGAAATTCCCCGGCGCCGAGCCGGTGCTGACCACCGCCATGAAGTCGGTGGGCGAAGTCATGGCCATCGGCCGCACCTTCCAGGAATCGCTGCAGAAGGCCCTGCGTGGACTTGAAACCGGCCTGACTGGTCTGGACGAGATCGAAATCCCCGGCCTCGGTTCCGCCAACCATGCCGACGACCGCAACGCCATTCGTGCGGCGCTCGGCACGCCGACGCCCGACCGGCTGCGCATGGTGGCGCAGGCGATCCGCATGGGCACCTCGTTGGAGGACGTGCACGCCATGTGCAAGATCGACCCGTGGTTCCTCGAACAGATCGCCGGCATCGTCGCCATGGAAGCCCGCATCCGCGAGCACGGCATTCCCGAGGATGCCGTCAATCTGCGCATGCTGAAGGCCATGGGCTTCTCCGATGCCCGCCTCGCGTCGCTGACGAAGACCGACGCCGAAGTGATTCAGAAAGCTCGCGAAAAGCTCGACGTTCATCCTGTTTATAAACGCATCGACACATGTGCGGCCGAGTTCGCCTCGCCCACCGCCTACATGTACTCGACCTATGAAGTGCCGTTCGCCGGCGCGCTGGCCAACGAGGCACAGGTCTCGTCGCGCAAGAAGGTCGTCATCCTCGGCGGCGGCCCCAACCGCATCGGCCAGGGCATCGAGTTCGACTATTGCTGCTGCCACGCCGCCTTCGCACTGCGCGACGCCGGCTATGAAGCGATCATGATCAACTGCAATCCGGAGACGGTCTCGACCGACTACGACACCTCGGACCGGCTCTATTTCGAGCCGCTGACGGCGGAAGACGTGCTGGAGATCCTGCGCGCCGAGCAGGCCTCGGGCGAGCTGGTCGGCGTCATCGTCCAGTTCGGCGGCCAGACGCCGCTGAAGCTGGCGGATGCGCTGGAGAAGGCCGGCATCCCCATCCTCGGCACCTCGCCCGACATGATCGATCTGGCCGAAGACCGCGACCGCTTCCAGAAGCTGCTGCACAAGCTCAACCTCAGCCAGCCCAAGAACGGCATCGCCTATTCGGTCGAGCAGGCCCGCCTCGTTGCCGGCGAGCTCGGCTTCCCGCTGGTGGTGCGCCCGTCCTATGTGCTCGGCGGCCGCGCCATGCAGATCATCCATGACGAGGGCATGCTGCAGACCTACCTGCTCGACACCGTGCCCGGCCTGGTGCCGGAGGACATCAAGCAGAAATACCCCAACGACAAGACCGGCCAGATCAACACGCTGCTGGGCAAGAACCCGCTGCTGTTCGACACCTACCTATCCGGCGCCATCGAGGTCGATGTCGACTGCCTCTGCGACGGCAAGGCGACCTTCGTCTCCGGCATTTTGGAGCACATCGAGGAAGCCGGCATCCATTCGGGCGACAGCGCCTGCTCGCTGCCGGTGCACTCGCTGCCTTCCGAACTGGTCGACGAGCTGGAGCGCCAGACGGCGGCGCTCGCCCGCGCGCTCAATGTCGGCGGCCTGATGAACGTGCAGTACGCGATCAAAGACGGCACGGTCTATGTGCTGGAGGTCAACCCGCGCGCGTCACGCACCGTGCCCTTTGTCGCCAAGACCATCGGGCGGCCGATCGCGAAAATCGCCGCCCGCATCATGGCCGGCGAAAAACTGGAAGACGCCTTCGCCCATTACGGCGCCATGCCCGACCCCAGGAACCCCGGCCACATCGCGGTCAAGGAAGCGGTGTTCCCCTTCGCCCGCTTCCCCGGCGTCGACATCCTGCTCGGCCCGGAAATGCGCTCGACCGGCGAGGTCATGGGCCTCGACCGCGATTTTGCGCTGGCCTTCGCCAAGAGCCAGTTGGGCGCCGGCGTCGACCTGCCCCGCTCCGGCACGCTGTTCGTCTCGGTGCGCGACGAGGACAAGAAAGGCATATTGCCAGCGGTGAAGCGCCTGGCCGGCCTCGGCTTCAAGGTGCTGGCCACCTCGGGCACCGCCCGCTTCCTCGCCGAAAACGGCGTCGTCGCCGAGAAGATCAACAAGGTTCTGGAAGGCCGCCCCCACATCGAAGACGCCATCCGCAACCGCCAGGTGCAGATCGTCTTCAACACCACGGACGGCCAGAAGGCGGTGTCGGACTCCAAGTCGCTACGGCGAGCGACGCTGATGCAGAAGGTGCCGTATTACACGACGCTGTCGGGTGCGGCCGCAGTAGCGGAAGCGATTGCGGCGCTGAAGGCGGGGAGTTTGGAAGTGAGGCCGCTGCAGGAGTATTTTGCGTGAGGCAACTGGACCGAGGGCATTGCCTCCAACATATTTGCATGTCGATTCTGGTTTTTGTGCTGTAGCTGCGCTAGCGCGCATGTCTACTCCCCAGTGCTCCCGCCAAGCACAAAACGGTGAGAAAGCATTTCTAACGAGCCACTTGTTTCCCCCCGTTTCCTCGTTATTAATCTCGAGGGGATTGGGGAGGGCTTTGAATGTCGAACATCGATGGAAACCAGGTAGCCGCTGCTGTCATTACAGACCTGACAAAGGATTTCTTGACAAGATTGAAGGATGGCACCTTAGGTGCCCTGTCAAAGAAATATGATATTATATTTGCAGATTTTTCCGAATATCTCAGCTCAACATATCAAAAGTGCAACTACATAAGAACTCTTATCACAAAAGAGCGCCCGTACGAGCTTCAAGATATATATATAAATGGAAACTTCAGCTGCTCAGGAAAAGCTATAGATGACAATTCGTTGTGTCAGGAAGCCCGCGACAACAAACGACTAATAGTTACTGGGTTCGGTGGCATCGGGAAAACGGTTTTCGCAAAGCACCTTTGGTTGTCTATTTTTCGCGAGCCGCAAGGACGGATTCCCGTTTTTCTAGAGCTGAGGCGGCTTAATCAGATCACATCGATAGATATGGAAACCATTCTTCGGAATCTGTTATTCCCGAGCAAAAGAGCATCAAGAGAGGATCTGTTTAGCGAGCTCTTGGCGAGCGGAAGATTCATTTTTATTTTTGATGCTTTCGACGAACTGAACGAGATAAATCGGGGCATTGTGGAAGAGCAGATACTGCATATGGCCTACCGAAGTCCAAAATGCGGTTTTGTAATTACCTCCCGCCGCGAGGCAAGATTTGAAAGCTGGGAACAGTTTCACATATACAAAGCAATGCCGTTCGACAAAAGCCAAGTCAAAGAACTGATACAAAAAATAGAATTCGAGCCATCGATAAAGAGAAAATTTATATCGGAGATAGTAGAACGAAATTTTGCGAAGCACGAAAGCTTTCTTTCTACCCCTTTATTAAGTCTCATGATGTTAATGACTTTTAGCCAGTATGGTGAGTTGCCGGAGAAAATTCACATATTTTACAGGTATGCATTTCAGGCCCTATATTCATGGCATGACGCGTCAAAAGAGGCGTTCCGCCGAGAGAGAAGAAGCGGATTACTTATAGATCAATTCGAGAAGATATTCTCCATCTTTTCTCTTCTATCATACTACGAATTTGAAACAATTTTTGAGAAAATAGACTTAGAAAAGTACGTAGAGAGAAGCAAAAAGCAATCGGATTTTGAATTTAACACCGATAGTTTTATCGAAGAAGCGGAGCAATCTGTAAATCTCCTGTTCAAAGACGGCACGTTGTACTCCTTTACCCACAGATCGTTTCAGGAATATTTTTGCGCTTACGCCCTCTCCAGCTACTTCCCAAACAAGATGTCCGATATAATTCAACGAATGGCGGTAAGGATGACGGATAGCATGCTGATGATGCTATACGAGATAAATCCGGTTATTGTAGAGGAAAATTACATAAACAATCTATACGGAAAGTACGGAGATGACATCAATAGACTTGTGGATATAGATTCGGATATCGAATTTTTAAAAGAGGTAGATCTTAATATTGTCACCGTTATATCGTCGACAGTGCAGCGGGAAATAATTTCGACAAAGAGGCGCAACAGTGCCAAGAATACAGCCGAGATTAGAATGTCGCATTTCGATTCATTTTTTCTCAATGATGCTGGCGTCAGAAAATTTTCTGAAGTTGTATCTTCGATGTTTAGAACCCGCTATGAGGCTGACGTCGGCGAAGCGTTCAGTGACGAGTACCCGTTATGGGCCGAATCGTTTAGCCAGATCGCCATCAAATTCTTCAAGGTTCTGAAGATAAATGAAGAGAAGGGGCATATCCGCGCGGACTATTCACTAAAATCAGGTCTGATGGAGTTCTGGCATCGCGATAAGCTGGTTGGGAAAACATACATTGATCTCTCCACTGAAATTCAACCAAGTGAGCCGTTTTGGTCGATAGCGGCAGCTATGAGGAGAAAAATGGCATTCACTAAGACTGTCGCTGAAGAGACATTTTCTCGAACATCGGCGAAAGAGATGTCGATCGATCAGCTAATAGGCAGAATTTAGTCTCAGGCTGCAGATTTTGTTGTGTTGGGGCCGCTTCAAGCCACAGCCACACACTCAATCTCGATATCAAACTCCATTGGCCACGACGCCACCGGCACAAAACTGCGCGCCGGCGGGTTGGTCGAAAAATACCTGGCATAAACACGGTTGATGGCGTTGTAGAAGCCGGAATTGACGGCGTAGATGCGCACCATCACCACATTGTCGAGCGAGGTGCCGGCCGCTTCCAGGCAATGTTTCAGCGCCTTCAGCGACGCCTCGGTCTGCACCTCGATGTCGCCGCGCACCATCTCGCCGGTCACCATGTCCACCGGCGGCGTCGCCGAGATGAACACGAAGCCGTTGGCCTTCACCGCTGTCGAACAGGGAAGGCCGAGCGCCCGCACCTTGTCCGACATGACGGGGACTTCGATGATTTCTTTCTTCATGGCAAATCTCCCTTGTTTGCAGGGAGCTTATCCCCGCACTGGCGGAACGCCAGCGCCGTTCTTCCCTTCTCCCCTTGTGGGAGAAGGTGGATCGGCGCGATAGCGCCGAGACGGATGAGGGGTGTTCCAGCGGAGTGAGACGTCGGCGTTTCCTGGAACACCCCTCATCCGACCTCGCTTCGCGAGGCCACCTTCTCCCACAGGGGGAGAAGGAAGATGCGGCGCTAAAGAAAACCAATGAACCGTCCGGCGAAAAGCACTGATGTCCACAGCAGTATCGAGAGCACAGCCAGGATGGTGCTGCCGGCCAGCTCGTCACCGCCTCTGGCGAAGCGCAGGAAGGTGAAAAAATTGACGCCGGCGAGAAGGATGAGTGCCATCTTGGCGAGGAAAACCGGCATCGCCGCATAGGTGCTCGCCTTGACCGAAAACAGCAGCGAGCCTGTGACGAGCGCACCCGCGAATGCACTTAATGCAATGCGGCGCAGCAGCGCGACGAATGCGGCTTGCGGCAGCGAACGGAAAGCGCCGCAGATCCTGAGGTCCATGAGAACGACGCTGGTCAGCAGCGCACCGATCGACATGATGTGGAGCGCATTGACTATGGGATAGGCGACGAAGGAAGCCTTCAGCCACCGCGCCAAGGCGAGTTGCTCGATGCCGGCGAGAAGCTCCGTCATCTAGGCCGGCGGCACACGGTCGGGATAAACGTCATACGTCTTGCCGTTGACGACGATGCGCACCGCTTTCATGCGCTTTTCGCTCGCCTCGAGCGAGCGGTTGCCGATCGCGGTCACCTCGTCGCCGACCTTGGCCACCTCCTCCGTGAAGCCGGCGGCGATGGTGCGTGATGGCGGCGCCATCTCCACCCGCCAGGCCTCACCCTCCGCGTCGACATCCAGCGTGGCGTGCGGATTGCCGATATAGATGGCCGTGATCTTGCCCTTGAGTTCGAAAAACCCATCCTGTGTCCACGACCAGCCGTGATGGGCATAGGCCGCGGTGCCGGCGGCAAGCATCACGGCCGCCGTCAGCGTGACGCTGCGAATTGCCTTGAACTGCATCGCTCGTCTCCTCGGTTCATCCCGCAGGCACTTGAGAGTAGGACACGGCGCGGCAACGTCAAATCATATCGAGCGAAAGACTGGACCGCCAAGCACCCGCCCAATCGCCGGCATGACGCCTTGTTAATGACACCCATGCGCGCCACTCTCTCTTTCCTGGCCGTTCTTCCCCTGGGCTGAAGATCGGACTCCCATCGGAAACGAGGCGAACATGAGCAGCATGAGAGACCGTCAGGAAGGCTTCGAAAAGAAGTTTGCGATGGACGAGGAAACGAAGTTCAGGGCCATGGCGCGCCGCAACAAGCTGCTCGGCCTGTGGGCCGCCGAACAGCTCGGCAAATCCGGTGCTGACGCCGACGCCTATGCCAAGGAAGTCGTGCACGCGGATTTCGAAGAGGCAGGCGACAACGATGTGTTCCGCAAGGTCCGCGCCGACTTCGACGCGGCAGGCATTTCTCTGTCGGATGCCCAGATACGCAGCGCCATGGAAACCCTGCTGGTGACCGCGGTCGAGCAGATCAGATCGACCTGAGCGCCGCTCAGCCTTGATCGGTATAGGACGTGCCGTCCTTAAGGCACAGGGCCACATTGTGGTGTTGGTTGGCCAAGCGGGCTGGCTTCCATCGTAGCGCTCTACGGCGCCCCCCTCTGTCCTGCCGGGCAGGACAGAGGGGGGCGCCATAGTGAACCGCCCTCACCCCTGATGCGCGGCGGCCAGTTCCTTCACGTGTTTTTCGTGCATCTGCAGCGTCGGCAGGGTTTTCTTGGCGAATTCCTTCATTGCCGGGTCGTCGCCGGATTTCGCATAGCCGCTGAACAGCGCGACGGCTTCCTTGTGAGCGTTGGTCTGCATCTCGATGTATTTGGCCTGGAATTGATCGCCGCTGGCACTCTTCAGCTCATCGAGCATCTTTTGCTCCTTGGGCTGCAGGGCCGGACCGGACGGTGCGGTGGCCGAGGTTGTCTGGCCCTGAGCAAGCGCCGCCTTGAATTCCTCGCCGGCCTTGGTGTGATCGGCGATCATCTGTTTGGCGAACGCCTTGACGTCGGCGTCGGTTGCCTGTTGCTCGGCGAGTTTGCTGGACTCGATCTCGAACTCATTGGCGCTCGGCACCGTCTTGATGAAGGTCGAAGTGTCGACCTTCGTCGTGGCGGCGAGCGGCGTGGTCGTGGCGGTCGTGTTCGACTGGGCAAAGGCCGGCACGCCGGCAAGCAATGCTGCTGCGGTCAGAATGGTAAGCGTTTTCATGGCATGTCTCCGGTTGGAATTGTCCCTCGGACAATCCAACGTCGCTTGGGCACTCCGGTTGCAGATCATGAGGAAGAAGCCTGCGCGTGTCGCCTCGATCCCCCCGCTATATCCGTGGCTGGCTCGAACGCTCGTCGATGCCCTCGTTCGAGCCGGCCAATGGGACTCATGTTCCTCAAAGGCCATCCGAACTGAACCGCGGCGGCTGGCCAGAACTGCGTTTCAGTGGCAACACGCCTCGCCATATTGCAGCTGTTCGTTCCAGCTCGGCCGACCTTCCGGCGTGAAATCCATAAGGTTCCACAGCGTTTCGCAGGTGCCGAGGCCACGCGGATCCTGACCGGGCTCCGTCGGTGCGAAATCCAGTTCCGAACTCCAGAAATGGCGTATGCCGTCGGGGTCGCGGTGAAACACCGACAGCAGCGGGATCTGTGAGCCGTCGGCCGCCTCCGCATTGTAGTCGCGCTTGAAGCTGTTGGCCGCCGAAGACACCAGCCGCATGTTGCGCCAGCCCCGATCTCGACCGAGCGTGACCAGGTTTTCGAGCGCGGTCTTGCCCACCACCACGAAATTGAAGCCGGCCGCCTGGAGATGCCCGACCGCGCCGTCGAACTGGTCGAGCAGCGCCGTGCAGGACGGACATGGCTGGTCCGGTCGGGCGAGCTTCGCCGTGCCGCCGCTGGTCGCCACATCGCGCTTCTCCTGCGGGTGGCGCGGGAACATCATGTTGTAGAGGATCAGGCTGTCCTTGCCGGGCGCGAACAGCTCCGACAGCCTTGTCTTCGCGGGCTTGCCGTGGGCATCCAGTGCGTCGAATTCATAGTCCTGGCGGATCAGCCCGCCCGGCGGCAGCGCGCGCCGGGCCTCGGCGACCTCTTCCATGGCGCGGCGCAGCTCGATTTCCTTCTTCAGCAATTTTTCGCGCGCGGTGCGGTATTTCGCGGATTCGTTGGGAAAGGTGATCATGATCGGCTCCTTCAAGTCGCGGCGCCGGCGTCCCGGCGCGGTTGCTCTGCGACCCAAGGACGTTTGGCGGCGATCGGCTCCGACATTTATTGCGCATGGTGATATGTCGTAATCCCTGTTCGGGCAGCGTGATCCGGGGGACGAAATGCACGACGACGAGACCGATCTGCGCTGCCCGCAAGTGGTGGCCGACAATGCCGCCAAGGGCCTCAGGCTGCGCGGAGAATTCGGCCGGGGCGGCACCGAAATCGGCGTCGCCCGCGCCACCGAACTGAAAAACCGGGAAAAGCTCGCGCCCTCCACCATTCGCCGCATGGTCAGCTATTTCGCCCGCCACGAGGTCGACAAGCGCGGCAGGAACTACGGCAATGAGCAGAACCCTTCGGCCGGCTACATCGCCTGGCTGCTGTGGGGCGGCGACGAAGGCCGCACCTGGGCGCTTGATCTCAAGCAGAAGATCGGCAACGCGCCGGACATCTGACAACGGTCCGCACTACGCTGACCGCTCCTCACCCCTTGACCCCGCCGGCGGTCAGGCCGGAGACGATCTTGCGCTGGAAGATCAGCACCAGCACCACCAGCGGCACCGTGACGATCACCGAGGCCGCCATGATGTTGCCCCAGGGGATCTCGAACTGCGAGTTGCCGGAGAGCAGCGCGATCGCCACCGGCACGGTACGCTGTGCGTTGTTGGAGGTGAAGGTCAGGGCAAACAGGAACTCGTTCCACGCACCGATGAAGGCCAGCAGGCCGGTGGTCGCCAGCGCCGGCCACATCAGCGGCAGGAAGACCCGGGTGACGATGATCCACGGCGTCGCGCCGTCTAGAATCGCCGCCTCCTCGACCTCGACCGGCAGGTCCCGGACGAAGGTGGTGAGCACCCAGACGGTGAACGGCAAGGTGAAGATCATGTAGGAGAAGATCAGCGCGAACAGCGAATTGTAGAGGCCGAAGATGCGGACCAGTTCGAACAGCCCGGCCAGCAGCGCCACCTGCGGGAACATCGACACCGACAGGATGATGAACAGCAGGGCCGAGCGGCCGCGGAACCGAATGCGCGCCAGCGCGTAAGCTGATGTGACGCCGAGCAACAGCGACAGCGCGACGACTGCGCCGGAGACGAAGAGCGAGTTCGCGAGGTTGCGCACGAAGGCGCCCTCGGTCAGCACATTCCGGTAATTGGCGAAACTGATCGTCGTTGGCCACAGATCAGCCCGGAACAGGTCGGTCCCGGATTTCAGGCTGGTGACGATCGCGTAATAGAACGGGAACACCGCGACGAAGACGATGACCGCGACCAGCAGATAAAAGGCCGTGCGCTTCACGATCCACATCTCAGCGGTCCCCGTCCAGGCTGATCCGGCCGATCCGGATGGTGACGATGGTAAGCAGAGCGAGAATGAGGAAGAGCAGGGTCGAGGCGGCGGAGCCATAGGCGAATTTGTCGAACTCGAACAGGTTCTCGCGGGCGAACACCGACATCGACTTGGTGTGCACATTGTTGGGCGTCAGCACATAGATCAGGTCGAAGATGCGCAGTGCATCGAGCGCGCGGAAGATCACCGCCACCAACAGCGCCGGGCGGATCAGCGGCAAGGTCACCCGCCAGAAGATCTGCCAGGGGTTGGCGCCGTCGAGCCTGGCGACCTCGATGATCTCCCTCGGCAGCATCTGCAGCGCGGCCAGGATGAGCAGCGTCATGAATGGCGTCGCCTTCCAGATATCGACGATGAGGACCGCCGCCATCGCGGTGTCGGCGTTGGCCGTCCAGGCGATCTTGGTGCTGATCAGGCCAAGATTGAGCAGCACCACATTGATGATGCCGAACTGGTCGTTGAGCATCCATTGCCACATCTTCGCCGAGACGATCGTCGGGATCGCCCAGGGGATCAGGATCGCCGCCCTGACGATGCCGCGGCCTCTGAATTCGGCGTTGAGAACCAGGGCAACGATGGTGCCGAGGATGGTCTCGCAGGTCACCGAAATCACGGTGAAGCGCACCGTGTTCCAGACGGCACGCCACCAGACAGGGTCGACCAGCAACCCGTCATAGAGGGTCCGGCCGCTTGGCATGTGAAGTACCGAAAAGTAATTGGCGAAGCCGACCCATTGGCGCGCGTCGAGATCGGCCAGCGAGGCGTCGGTGAAGCTGAAATAGACCGTGCGGGCAAGCGGCCAGCCGGCCGCCGCGGCGAGCACCAGAAGCATTGGCGCCAGGAAAAGCCACGCCGAGCGAACGCGCTGTGCCCTCAACGGCGCGTGCGCGGCCTTGGCTGTTTCCGGTTTCATCCCTGTCATCTCGCTCCGCTCGCTGCGGTCCCGCCGGCCGGCTGTCCCAGTATCGTCACCAGCCTCGGCCCTTGAGCTTGGTCAGCGTCGCTTCGAGGTCGGCCAGATTGTCGGCGGCAGTGCCGTCGCCCGAGAGCGTGTTGTGAACAGCGTTCCAGAACTGGCTCGACGCCTCGTTGTATTTGATCCTGGTGGCGGCCGAGGGGCGCGGCACCGCATTGAGAAAGATCTGCTTCCAGCGCGGAATAATCGGGTGTTCCATGGCAATGTCGGCATCGTCATACAGCGCCTGGATGGTCGGCAGATTGGACGTCTTCAGCGCGCGGTATTTCTGCATCGCGGGCGAGGCAATGAACTTGACGAGCTCGATCGCGGCATCCGGATGCTTCGAATATTTGGAGACCGCGAGGTTCCAGCCACCCAGCGTCGCGACCGGTCGGGCGCCTTCGCCGGTGCCGGCCGGCAGCGGCGCCACGTCGAACTTGCCCTTGATCGGCGAGCCCTCGCCGTTGCCGAGCGCATAGGCATAGGGCCAGTTGCGCATGAACACCGCGTTGCCGGTCTGCCAGACGCCGCGCGATTCCTCTTCCTGGTAGGCGAGCACGCCGGGCGGCGCGATGGTCCCAACCCAGCCCTTGACCATATCGAGCACCGCCGCCGCTTTTGGATTGCTGATGGAGATGGAGCCGTCCGGCTCGATGATCTGGCCGCCGCCATTCGACATCACCCATTCGAGCGCGTCGCAGGTCAGCCCCTCATAGGCGTTGCCCTGAAAGACGAAGCCCCAGATATCCCGATTGCCGGCTGCACGTTCCTTGTCCATGACCAGCCTGGCGGTGTCCGCCAGTTCCTTCCAGGTGGCCGGCACCTTGGCGCCATATTTGTCGAGGAGATCCTTGCGGTAGTAGAGCGCCGGCGCATCGGTGAAGATCGGCAAGGCGACGAGCTTGCCATTGACGGTCTGCGACCGGATGATCGACGGGAAATGCTCGGCCACGATCTCCCTGGTCGCTGCGGTCAAATCGACGAGCTGGCTGGCGAGCTGCGGCGCCCAGATCACGTCCGTCTGGTAGACGTCGATGTCGCTGTTTCCGGCGGCAAGCCACAGCCGGTACTGGCCGAACTGGTCGGTCCCGGACGTCGGCATGACGACGATGTTGACCTTGTTGCCGCTGTCTTTCTCGTAACGGTCGAGGATCTCGCGCAGCACCTTGATGCCGTCGCCGGTATCGCCCGACACCATCGACAGCTCGACGGCCCGCGCCGGCGTACCAACCAGCAGGGCGGCGACGCCGAGCGCCAGGAATGCGTGAGAAAACTTCATGGTGATGGATGTCCCTCCGCAGCCGGCGACAGGAAACACTCCACGCGCCGGCAGCTTGTCAGGCCCTCACCTCCCATTGAATGCGAAGCGGCGCTTTGGGTTCCCAAATCGCGCCGTTCCTGCGTGAGGCGACACCCATCAGGGGGTGTTGAGATTCAGGTCAGGCCGAGTCGAAAATGGTGGTTTCCGAGAACCGGAGCGGAGCGTACTTTTGGGTACGTGAGCACCGGAAGCGCAGGAAGCCATCATTTGCGGGCCGGCATCACCTGAATATCAGCACACCCTAGCCTTCCCAGGCGACAGGCATCATCCCCAGCCGCTCATAGAGCCGGACAGCGGCGGGATTCTCGACCGTGTTGGTCTTGAGGTCGACATGGTCGGCGCCGCGTTCGCGAAAAACGGCGAAGGCGTGCCACATCAGCGCTTCGGCAACACCCTTGCCGCGCGCCCCGGGATGAACGGCAAGATCCTTGACGAAGGCGCGGGTCCAGCACAGCGCCGCCGCCGCCAGCCGGCCCTTGGCGTCGATGACGAGGAAGCACAGCGCCGGGTCGAATTCGGGATCGTCCGCGATACGCGGCCACCACTCGTCGAACGGACCATCGGCGCCGTCATCGAACACTTCCGTCAAAAGCGCATGCAGGGCGGGCGCGTCACCAGGCTCGAAACTGCGCATGACAAAGCCGTCGGGCCAGTGCGGCGGAACCAGCGTCTCGTCGAGGATCTTGCGCAGCCGGATGTCGTTCAGAGCCGGCGGGCGCGGTTCAGGCATCGCACTCAGGCGTCGGGTTGCAGGCGACGGCGCTGGCGGTCGCGGCCAAGGCCGGTCGCCTCGAGCAGGCCCTTGCGCTTGGCGTCGTAATAATAGCCGGTCTGATAGAGCCAGTCGGCCTTCTTGGCGTTGCCCCCGGCCACCAGCCAGGCGCCGCGCAGATATTTGACCGCGTATTTTAGATTGGTTTCGGCGTCGAACAGGCCCTTGGCCGGTCCGTCATAGCCCATGCCGCGTGCCGTCGCGTGCTTGATCTGCATCAGTCCCCAATGGCCGTTGTTGTAGGCTTTCGGGTTGAAGGTGCTCTCGCGGTTGACGACATGGCGCACCAGATCCACCGGCACCTGATAGATCGCCGCATATTTCTCGATCAGCCGCTCGACATCGCCACGCACGCCCGTCGCGTGTTCTTCTTGCACGGGCCCTGCCGGAAACTGGACCAGGGCCGCCGGGTTCTGCGGCACGACATAGGCGACCTGCTGGACGCCGGGCATGCGGTCGCCCTTGGCGGTTGCCGGCACGATCAGCCCCGCGGTCGTATAAGTCTCGGCCGCCTTGACCGGTTCGTTCGCATTTGCCGGCGGCGGCGCCTGCCAGGCATTGGCGGTCATAACCGCAGGCACGGCTGGTGCCGCCGGTGTCGATCCGGCAAAAGCGGCGGTCGCCGCAGCCGGCTGTGCGGCGGGATCGGGCGGCAGCTCGGCCGTCTGAACGGGGGCGATCCCCGATGATTCCGGCAGTACCGAAACCGTCTCCGGCAGAGGCACGGTGAAGCCGGCATCAGCGCCGGCGGCGGTCGCTGTTTCGGTGAGAGCAGGCGCGGACTTCATCTGCGAGGTCGACGTGCAGCCGCTGATGCCGGCGGCGGCCAGGATCACGCCGATCGCGATAAGGTTGAGTTTTGCTGGCAAGCCGCGCTCGGGTCCGGTTTGTCGGGTTGTTAAGAAATCCCTTACACCAGCGATTCAGGCCGGGCAATCGGGGCGATCAGGTGGTTTTCGGGTGGCGAGACGCGGGCGGCGATGCCATATTGTTCCGGATATGTACTGGGACGAATCCCGGATTTCGCCACTTTGCGGGAAGGAACGCATCATGGTCACGACAGCTTCGATCACGGCCGGCCACGCAGTGTTAGAAACAGTGATCGGCTTCATGGGCATTGCCTGGAGCGAAAAGGGCCTGATCCGGCTCTGCCTGCCCGAACGCAACCGCGAAGCGGTGGAACGGCGCCTGCTGCGCCATGGCGGCGTTTCCAGCGCCACGGCGCAGCCGCCATGGGTGGTCGAGCTGATCGCAGCGATCAAGGCCTATGCGGCGGGCGAGGATGTCGATTTCTCCGCCGTACCGGTCGATCTCGACGGCGTCGACGATTTCCGCCTCGCCATTTACGACGCGGCGCGAAAACTCTCCTTCGGCGAAACCACCACCTATGGCGAGCTGGCCAAGACCGCCGGCCATGCCGGGCTCGCCCGCGAAACCGGGGCCGCCCTTGGCGCCAATCCGGTGCCGCTGGTCATCCCTTGCCATCGCATCCTTGCCGCCGGCGGCAAGATCGGCGGCTTCTCGGCGCCGGGCGGCTCGGTCACCAAGGAGAAGATGCTGGCCATGGAAGGCGTGCGCGTCGGCCCGCCGCCCCCGGCGCAGGTATCGTTCGGGTTTTGAGCGGCGGCCGGCGCTGGCAGAAGGCCTGGATCAATACATCGGTCGCTTATTGACCGGGTTGGCGGGCACCGGCTGCATCACGTCCCAATGCTCGGCGATCTTGCCGTTTTCAACGCGAAAAATGTCCACGATGACCGTCTCCGGCATGTTGCCTGCCTTCGGTTGAACGACTTGGGTCATGACGAGGTCGCCTTCGGCGATCACCCGCTTGAAGTCGACTTTTTGTTTTGGCCAATTGGCGACACCCATGCTTTCGAGAAGCTTTTTGACCGAGTCTCGGCCATCCGTCATCGTCGGGTTATGCTGAATGTAAGCCTCGGCCCAATAGCGGTCCAGCGCGGTAAGGTCATGGTCGCCGAACAGCGCCTGATAGGCTTTCAGGACAAGCGTCCTGTTTTTTTGAGTCAATTCATGCTGTTGCAGCACCTGCTTGACCGGCTTGGTGTTTCCCGCATGCGCCGCGGCCGTGAGCGCCGCGACCGCGAAAGCGGCCGCCGCGAAGGATTTAAGTTGCAGCACGGATGTCTCCCTCGGTTGCTTCGGTGTCAGGTCAATGCGCGCGCAACGAGCACCGTATCGACATACTGCCGCATGCGGATGATCTTGCCGTCCCGCAGTTCGTAGAGATGAGCGAAGGGGGCCGTCATGGATTTTCCCGTCGCCTTGTATGTACCGGAATACACGCCGAAGGCCGCCACCCGGTCGCCATCGGCAATGAAGCTGTGCACGTCGGCGTGGTATCCGATCCACTCCGAGCCGAGCCGCTTGAAGACCCCCTGCATCAGGGCCTCGATGCCGACATAGGTGCCGGCATAGGGGAATCCTTCCGCCTCGGTCCATTCGATGTCGGCGGAAAGAACGGCCAGCAGATTGCGGCCGTTCTCGTCGGAAGTTCCCTCGTAGGTTCCACGGATCAAATCGAGGTTCGTCGCCATGTCAGCCCCACTTCATCTCGCCCTTGGCGACCTTGGATCCGACATCGAGGGCGACGCCCATACCGAGGCCGGGGAAGCGGGTCTCCATGGCCGCCTTCAACGCGGCGCTGTCTGCCGCCTTGTCCAGTTCTTCCTCGAAGGTGAGGAGATAGGACTTGGTGAACTCCACCGCCGAAGGACCGATCGCGGCATCGGGGGCCATGTGGCCGGGCACCACGACAGCGGGCCTGCGGGCGGCAATCGCGTCCAGCGTCTTGATCCAGGCGGCACGGCTTTCCCTGGTCTGCGTGTCGGCGGTCCAGACGTGAACGCCCGAGAAGATCATCACCCCGCCGAAAACGGCATTGAGCGACGGCACGAACAGATAGCGGCGGTTGGCCAATCCTTCTTCCGCATTGACGATCTCTACAGTCTCGCCATCGACCGTCAGCGTTGCGCCGTCGAATGCCTCGGGGAGGACGATGTCGGAAAGCGCCTGCGGACCATTTTCCTTCAGTTGCGGACCCCAGACGGCGAGCTTCTTCTCCACATTGCCCTTGATGGCTTCCAGCGTGGCGGAGGCAGCGATGACTTTTGCCTCAGGGAAGGCGTCCCGCACCGGCTTCAGGCCGAAGTAGTAATCGGGATCGGACTGAGTGACATAGATGGAGGTCAGCTTCTTGCCGGTGGCCTTGATGGCATCGGCGAGCGCCTTGCCGTCCGGATAGGTGAAGCCGCCGTCGATCAACAGGGCTTCGCTCGGCCCCGACAGCAGCACCGGCGCACGGAAGAAACCGTTTGGACCCGCCGGGAAGTGTTTCCAGCCAAGCTTAGCGCCGGCGGCCTGGCCGCTGTCGATGGGCGCGAAAACGGCGGTTGCGCCGAGGGCCAATGAGGTCTTCATGATCTGTCTCCTCGTGAACATGGAATATCTCCGTTGAATGAAAGGGGATCGGGTGCGGCTACGGGCCCGCAGGGCGGACGGTAGACGGCACGGTAAGCCCTCTGGATTAATCAATAAATTGGCCGTAATAATACAACCTGTATGTTGAAAGCTTACAATGAGCCTTCGTGGTGGAATCGATAAACCTCAATCGCCTCGCCTATTTTGCCACCGTGGTCGACGCAGGTTCCTTTACCCGCGCGGCCGAGCGGCTTGGCATCACGAAAACAGTCGTCAGCCAACAAGTCGCTCGCCTCGAGGCTGAGCTGCGGACCACGCTTCTCGTGCGCACAACGCGAAGGGTCGAGCCGACGGAAGCAGGCCGTCTTCTGCATGCACGCTGCGTTCTGATCCTGCGGGATGTCGAAGAAGCGGTCGCCGAGGTCGGCGAGGCCAACGCCGAGGTGGCCGGTGTGCTGCGTGTTTCCGCGTCCAATGACTATGGCGCGATCGTGCTGGCCCCGATCGCCGCCCGCTTTCGCCAGAGATTTCCGGCCTGCGGCGTCGAACTGGTCATTTCCGATGCCATAATTGACTTGATCGGCAACAAGATCGACCTGTCCATCCGGGTTGGCTGGCTGGATGACTCCAGCCAGCAGGCGCGACGCATCGGCACCTTCCGGCAAATCCTGGTCGCGTCGCGGGATTTCGCGGCCGGGATCAGGGTGGACAAGCCGGAAGATCTTTCTTCCTTGCCGCTCGTTGCCAATGCCGTGCTTCGCAAGCCGTTCACCTGGAACTTCACCCGAGGCGATTCCGAGCCGCGCACCATCACCCTGCGCGAGGCGTTCTCCATCAACTCGACGCCCGCCGTACTGGAAGCGACGCTCGCCGGCGGCGGACTGGCAGTTCTGCCGGACTATCTCGTCGTCGACTATCTATCGCAGGGGCGCCTCGTCCACGTGCTCCCCGACTGGGCGCTGCCCTCCGGCGGCATTCACGTGGTCTATCCGGCGGCGCGCTTTCGCCCGCAAAAGGTGACGCAATTCGTATCCATGCTCACGGAGCATATCCGGGATTGAGAGCAATGGCTGCCGGTCGACAAGCGCTAGTTGTTATGGAAGAACCGCCGGCGGAAATGCCGGTCGTTGTCCGGCCGCTTGCAGTTGTAGACCGGGCAGGACTTTGTGTCGGCGCTCGGCACGTAGGCTCGTGTCCTCACCTCGCCCATGCTGCAGAATCGCTGGCTCTGCACATAGCGGTCGTAGAGCGACAGTCCCGGCACCCGCTTCGACTGGTAGCGCAGGATGACCGCCCCCTGCCGGGCGATCGTCGCCTGAACCTTGCCGCAGCTCATACGCGTCGGGTCGTAGCGCGAGATCGCCTGAGCCTGAGCGGCGACAAGCGTCAGGCAGGCGGCAAGCAGAATGGTTTTCATGGTCCTCTCCCTGATCCGCCGCCCAGGGACGTCGCGATCCGTCGTGACGCTCTCACGCGTTTGGGGCGGCCATTGGGCAGCGCCCTGATCACGGCTTTCTCACACAGTCTTGTTTTTTGTGCGAAAGCAGCCTATATGCCTTCCATTGATATTTCGGCCGATCGATCCGGGCCTCGCGATAATCGCGTTTGCTGACGTCTATCTCCAAAATCTCGATGCACACCGGCTGGACCTCGGTCCGGTCAATCTAAAGCAAATGTGAAGGACTATCTAAATGGCAACTGGAACGGTCAAGTGGTTCAACGCCACCAAGGGCTTCGGCTTCATTCAGCCTGACGCGGGCGGCGCGGACGTATTCGTCCACATCTCCGCTGTCGAGCGTGCTGGACTGTCGACCCTGGTCGAAGGCCAGAAGATCAACTTCGAGATCGAGCAGGACCGCCGCACTGGCAAGTCGTCCGCTGGATCTCTGAGCAAGGCAGCCTGATTTTGCGATAGCGCGCGCCGGGCGAGAGTTCGGGGCGCGCGGCAAGTCACGGATGTACTGACAGTCGCGCGAGAAGCGCGCTGGAGCGGAAAGACCCGACAAGCTGGATCAGCAGATAGCTGCCAGCCCGGACCGGACGCTCCCGATCAGGCTACCAAGCATGGGAAGGCGGGATTTATCCCGCCTTTTTTGCTGTCTGGGTTAGGTGGCGCAGCCTGCACTATGGTTCCAACTTGTGGTACTTTTAGCCCAGTAGTGGTACCATTCGGCCATGACCAAACTTGAGCAGATCGAAAAATCCGTCGCCGAACTGAGCCCCGAGGAACTGAAGGCGTTTGCCGCCTGGTTCGAGGCGCTCCAGGCGGATATGTGGGACCGGCAGATGGAAGCCGACGCGAAGGCGGGCCGTTTGAACAGGCTTGCCGAACAGGCGCTGGCTGACCATCGCGCTGGTCGGACGCGGCCTCTGTGAACCACGTCGCCTCTCCACCGTTCTGGGAGGCTTATGAAAAACTGCCATCGTCAATCAGAGCAAAGGCGGACAGGCGTTTTGCCCGACTGCGTTCGATCCTTTTCATCCCTCACTGCATTTCAAACAGGTCGGTCGCTATTGGTCGGCGCGAGTTGACGAAAACTATCGGGCTGTTGCCATACGCAACAATGAAGATGTGATCTGGTTCTGGGTCGGCACCCACGCCGACTACGACCATTTGTTGAAATAGCCCCTCCTTCAGGAGGAGAAGGCTACCCCACCCACTCGATCGGCACATGCCCCGGATCCGCTTCCACTCGGCCAAGCCATGCCGACACCGCCGGATAGGCGTCGAGCTGGAAACCGCCCTGCTCCGCCGTATGCGTATAGGCATAGAGCGCGATGTCGGCGACGCTGAGCGCGCTGCCGGCGAAGAAGGCATTGTTTTCCAGATGCCTGTTCATCACGCCGAGCGCCTTGTTGCCGCGCTCCAGCGTCACCGCCAGCCGCTCCGGGGTCGCATCCCCAGCACGTTCGGGAAAGGTCAGCAGCGCCTTGCGCACGGCGATGTAGGGCTCGTGGCTGTATTGTTCGAAGAACAGCCATTGATACGCGAGCCCACGCTCATACCTGTCCGCCGGCAGGAAGCGTGTGCCTTCGGCGAGATAGAGCAGGATGGCGTTGGATTCGGCCAGCCGCCGGCCATCGTCGAACTCGAGCAGCGGCACCATGGCGTTCGGGTTCTTGGCGACAAAGTCGGCTTTGCGTGTGTCGCCGGTGTGCGAACTCACCTCGACGTTGGTGAAGGCCAGGCCAAGCTTCGCCATCAGCAGGCGCGGCTTGTAACAATTGCCGCTGTCGATCATGCCGTAAAGTATCATGGCTGTTCCCCCGAGCACTCTCTCCTCGCGATTATCGCAGCGGCGGCGGACTCAACCAATGATTTGTTTTGTCGCGACGATCAGCGCCGCTGATGTGTGAATAGTGGCGCCCCTAGCCGAACAGCGGGACGACATTGCCGCCGGTACCCAGCAGCGTGTCGATGTTGAGTGGCTCTTCCTCGAAAACGGTCCCCGCCAAGGCTGGGCGGGCGAGGAGAAAACCCTGCAGCAGGTCGACGCCGCCCTCGAGCGCGACGCGCAGATGGGTGGGCTGCTCGATGCCTTCGACCAGCACCTTGGCGCCGCGGTCATGCAAGCTGGAAACCAGCGGGCGGAAGAACCGTTCAGCGGCAGCGTGGCGACAGAACTCCGCGAACCAGGTGCCATCGATCTTGACGATGTCGGGCTTGAGCAGGCTCACCCGCTCCTCGGTCGAGTGCCCGGTGCCGAAATCATCGATGGCGATGCGGATGCCGTCGCGCCGCATTTCGCGCACCAGCCGCGCGAGAAGCGCGTCGTCCGCCGCCTGTTCGGTGATTTCGCAGACCAGCATGGCCGGCGCCAGGCCGAACTCGCCGAGATGCCTGGTCATCAGGCGAATCTCGGCCAGTGCCCGCCCGGCATGGTCGTTGATCAACGGATTGTAGTTGAAGAACAGGTCGAGCCCGTCGACGCCGATATTGCGAAAATTCCTGAGATGCAGCGCCCGGCACATGGTTTCCACAAACAGCCGGTCCGAGACGGCAACGCTTTCGAAGAATATCTTTGGCGCGCCGGGGCGGCCCGCACGGTGCGGCTCGATCAGGGCTTCGGCCGCGACCGCGTGAAGGAACCGGCCGCGCGGCGCGAAAATCGGCTGATAGGCGCTGCGCAGCCGGAACTCGCCATACATGCCGTATTCGATGCCGACTTCGTCGACCCGGATCGCATCGCCGACATTGCGCCGCCGATCACCTCTCATGTCGCCACGCGGCGCCCGAAGGCCTTGACCGGCCGCGCCGAAGGCGTTGCCACGGCAGCAGCAGACGTGTCGACGGCAGCAGCGACAGGCGCCTGCCCGGCCTTGTCGAAGACGCCAAAGCTGGTCGGCGCCAATTCGGGTCGCGCCAGCACGAAACCCTGCACCATCGACGCACCCGATTTCTCGGCGAGCTCCAGTTGCCAGCCCTCCTCGATGCCTTCGAACACCGTATGGATGCCTTGCTCCTCGAAGTTCTTCACCATGGTGGTCAGCAACGCGAAGCCGGCGCCGGACTCCATCAGCTGCGTGATCCAGTAGGCATCGAACTTGACGATATCCGGCTTCAACTCCTTGACCCGGTTGATGTCGGAATCGTCGGCGCCATAGTCGTCGACGGCGATGCGAAAACCGTTGGCTCTCAGTGCCGCGACGAAACCGTGCAAGGCTTCCTGCGACGCCGATCGCTGCTCGGTCACCTCGCAGACGACGCGGCGCGGGTCGATGCCGGCTTCGTGCAGCACAAGCCGCATTTCGCGCAAGGCAGCGTCGGCAACAGTGCGTTCGGTGAACACCGACGGGTCGAAATTGACAAAGATCGACGCTTCCCGCGGCAGGCAGGCACCGGCGTTGAGAAGATGCAGCGTCCTGGTCAGCGCCTCGATATGCAGCCGGTCGGCGGCCGGACAGGTCGAGAAGAAATTCATCGGCGATTGTGGCTCGCCGTCGCGGAACGGTCGGATCAGCCCTTCGAACGCGACCACCGACAGCTTGCCTTCCTTGAAGGCGAAGATCGGCTGGAAAGCGCTTTGCAACGTGTAGATGCCCCAGACACCGGTGGAGGTGCCGTCGTCCTGACGGATGATGTGGGCAAGCCCGACGCTGCGCGACACGGTTCCTCGCTCCGCAATTGGTCTGCGATCCTGCCACTCAAGCCTCTACCGCTCGTTAATGAATTTATTGTTGCCGACCCCGGGTCCGATCACAGCTCCTTGAGACCTGGATCAGCCGACAATGCTTGCGTTGCGCGAAATCATGCGACATGAGAAGCGCCGCGGTCGCTCCTGGCCGCGCCGATCTTCCATGGAGACGTCAAGCTCATGGCCTTTCTTGCCGACACCCTTTCGCGCGTGAAGCCTTCCGCCACCATCGCGGTCACGCAGAAAGCGCGCGAGCTGAAAAATGCCGGCCGTGACATTATTGGCCTCGGCGCCGGCGAGCCGGATTTCGACACGCCCGACAACATCAAGAATGCGGCAATCGAGGCGATCCGCCGCGGCGAAACCAAGTATCCGCCGGTTTCGGGCATCGTGCCGCTGCGCGAGGCGATCGCAAAAAAGTTCAAGCGCGAGAACAATCTCGACTACAAGCCCGAGCAGACCATCGTCGGTACGGGCGGCAAGCAGATCCTGTTCAACGCCTTCATGGCGACGCTGAACCCCGGCGACGAGGTCATCATTCCTCGCCCCTACTGGGTCAGCTACCCCGAGATGGTGGCGATCTGCGGCGGCACCTCCGTGTTTGCCGACACCTCGATCGACAACGGCTTCAAACTGACCGCTTCCGTGCTGGAAAAGGCGATCACGCCGAAGACCAAATGGCTGCTGATGAACTCGCCGTCGAACCCGTCGGGTGCCGCCTATACCGAGGCCGAACTGCGCGCGCTGGCCGACGTGCTGTTGAAGCATCCGCATGTCTGGACGCTGACCGACGACATGTACGAGCACCTGACCTATGGCGATTTCGTCTTCAGGACCATCGCCGAGGTCGAGCCTAAGCTCTACGAGCGCACGCTGACCATGAACGGCGTGTCGAAAGCCTATGCAATGACCGGCTGGCGCATCGGTTATGCGGCGGGCCCGGTCCAACTGATCAAGGCGATGGACATGATCCAGGGCCAGCAGACATCGGGTGCCTGCACCATCGCGCAATGGGCATCCGTCGAGGCGCTGAATGGCCCGCAGGATTTCATCGCCAAAAACAAGGCGATCTTTCAAGGCCGTCGCGACCTCGTCGTCTCGATGCTCAACCAGGCGCGCGGCATCACCTGTCCGTCGCCGGAAGGGGCCTTCTATGTCTATCCCTCCTGCGCCCAGTTGATCGGCAAGAAAACCAAGGCCGGCAAGCCGATCGACACCGACGAAACCTTCTGCTCGGAATTGCTCGAAGCCGAGGGCGTCGCGGTGGTGTTCGGCTCGGCCTTCGGCCTCGGCCCCAACTTCCGCATCTCCTACGCCACCTCGGAGACGCTTCTGGAGGAAGCCTGCACGCGCATCCAGCGCTTTACGGCTTCGCTGACCTGAGCGGCGCACTTTGGACGCAGAACCCGGCTTCACTGCCGGGTTTTCAATGGGCCGTCAGCCTCACGCCTCGTGCTTGGTCTCTTTGGCCGAGCGCGCCTCGGCCGGCGCCAGCACGGCAACCAGCAGTGCGGCGGTGAGGAACGCGCCTATCGCTGCCGTCAGCATGGCGGCATGGAAGCCGCCGGCATAGGCGGCAGCATAGAGTTCATGCACGCCGCTTTCGCCCATCGCCGCATCGGTTGCGAAATCATGCCGCGAAATTGCAGCACGGGCGACCGCTTCCGCGTTGGCGACACCGGCATCGCCGAGATACCCGGTCAAAAGGTTGGTTGCCCGCATGCTCATCAAGGCGCCGAGCAAGGCGATGCCGATGGCAAGACCGCTCTGGCGGGTGGCATTGATGACCGCCGACACCATGCCCGAGCGTTCGCGCGGCGCATAGGACATGGCGGCAGCGCTGCCGGTCGGGATTGCAAGCGCATTGCCGAGGCCGCCGATGGCGAACAGAAGGCACAGCATCGCGTAGGACGTCGAAGGACCGGCCCAGCACATGCCGAGCATGGACAGGCCGATAGCAACATAGCCGATGGTCATCAGCGCGGAGTGACCATAGCGCGCGCTCAGCCTGCCGATCCACGGCGACACCACGATCTGGACGATGAAGGCCGGCGCCATGCGCAGGCCGGTCTGCGTCGGCGACCAGCCCTGCACCTGCTGCAGGAACATCGAGAAGAAGAAGACGCTGGAATAGGAGGTGAAGCCGAGCGCGAACGAAGCGACATTGGCGACGGCAAAGCGGACGTCACGGAACAGGCCAAGCGGCAGCATCGGCCGTGCCGTGCGCGCCTCGAAGCCGAGGAAAGCACCCAGGCCGACGACACCTGCGATGAGCGCCGTGACCGTCCTTGGCTCGCCCCAACCATTCTCGCCGGCCGAGATCAGGCCAAAGGTCAGCGCCCCCAGCCACAGGATGCTGAGAGCCAGGCCGACGAGATCGAGATGGGCATGTTCGGGATGCGCCGTCTCGTTGATCGAAGCAGCACCGAGCGCGATCGTGATCAGACCAAGCGGCAGGTTGATAAGGAAGATGCTTTGCCAGCCGACGGTCTCGACCAGGATGCCACCGAGGACGGGACCAACGAGCAGAGAGATGGCGGCGAACGACGCCCAGCCGCCAATGACGCCGGCGCGCTGGCGCGCATCGGGAAAGGCTTGCGTCAGGATTGACAGCGCGCCTGGAATGAGCAGCGAGCCGGCGATGCCCTGTACGACCCGGCCGGCCAGCAGCACCGGCAAATTGGGCGCGACGGCGCAGATCAGCGAGCCGGCCACGAAGATGCCGACGCCGGCCAGCCATGAGCGCTTGCGGCCATAGCGGTCGCCGATCAGGCCGGACGACAGCATGAAGGCCGACAGGCACAGCGTGTAGGCGTCGACCACCCATTGCAGGCCGCCGAAATCGGTTTGCAACGCCTGCTGGATGGTCGGCAGCGCGACATTGACGATGCTGACGTCGAGCAGAGCCACGAACGAACCAAGATAGACAGCGGCGACCAGGGGCAAACGGTGCTTTGTCATGGCTAGTCCGGACGTGAGTTTCGCAAATTACTGACCGACGGTCAGTTGAACGGGCGGCATGGCGCTGTCGATCCGGCGTCGCCGCGAGTCGCCCTCTTCTGAAAATGTTGCGGCTGGAATAGAAGCCGGGTTCCTGCGGACTGAGCATTCAGCCGTCATATTGTTCCGATGTCACCGCTTCCAGCCAGTCGGCATGGACATCGTCGAGCGCCTCCTGCATGGCGATATGCGTCATCGCCGATTTCGGCGCCGCGCCATGCCAGTGTTTTTCGCCAGGCGCGAACGAGATGACGTCGCCGGCCCTGATCTGCTGGATCGGGCCGCCCCACGTCTGGGCAAGCCCGGCGCCCACCGTCACGTAGAGCGTCTGGCCAAGCGGATGCGTATGCCAGTGGGTGCGCGCGCCCGGCTCGAAGCTGACCAGCGTGGCTCGTAGCCGCGCCGGCGCCTCTTTCTCGATGATCGGCGTCTGCAGCACCCGGCCGGTGAAGTATTTTTCCGGCGCGATGACGGTCGGCACGCTGCCGCAGGCAATGATCTTCATGGGTCGATGGTCCTTCAAAACAGCGGGCGACGGGTCGCCTGCTTCAGTTTCCGCCGATATCGGCCGACGTGCAACAGCTTCCGGCTGCCAGCCCCCTATATGGCCAGCACGGGTCCACGGCCGAGCAAAGGATTTCTATTTTCCTTGCCCTGCCGGCAAACAAGTGGGACGATGGCTTTGGGCAGGTGGACTTGAAAAGAACCCCGCCCGCGACGGTCGAACAGGCCGGCCGCCGCTCAGGACCGATTGACCACGCCTGAACCATGCATGCCAGTCGGTCCTGCGGGAAACGCCTGAGTGGAGGTCAGTCATGGGTACTCGCGCCGGAGGACGACGCACGGGACCGAAATGCATTGCCATAGTCGGTCCCTTCGCAAGCGGTAAGACGACACTTCTCGAAGCCATATTGGCCCGTACGGGCTCAATTCCCCGACAAAATCCCGTTTCATCAGGCAACACCGTTTCAGATCATTCGCCCGAGGCGCGCGCCCACGCCATGAGCGTCGAGGCGACGATCGCCACCACCGAATTCATGGGCGAGCAGATCACCTTCGTCGACTGTCCCGGCTCCATCGAATTCTCTTTCGAAGCCGAACCGGTGCTGGCCGCCTGCGACCTCGCAGTGGTCGTGGCCGAGGCCGATGAAAAGAAGATCCCTGCCCTGCAACTGATCATGCGCAAGCTCGACGATCTTGGCGTGCCGCGCATCCTGTTTCTCAACAAGGTCGACAAGGCAATCACCGGCGTGCGAGACACGCTGAAGATGCTGCAGCCGGCCAGTGGCGTGCCATTGCTACTGCGCCAGATTCCGCTGCGCAAGGACGGCGTCGTCATTGGTTCGATCGACCTGGCGCTGGAGCGCGCCTACATCTATCGCGAATATGCCGAAAGCGAGGTGGCGCAGATTCCCGGCGACGAGAAGGCGCGCGAGCTCGAAGCGCGTTTCTCGATGCTGGAGACGCTGGCCGACCATGATGACCAGTTGATGGAACAGCTGCTCGAGGAGATCGAACCGCCAAAGGACGCGATCTTCGACGATCTCGCCGCCGACCTGCGCGACGGCGCGGTGACCCCGGTGCTGATCGGCACCGCCGAGAAAGGCAACGGCGTGCTGCGTCTCCTGAAGGCGATCCGCCACGACGCGCCCGACATCGAGGCGACCCGCAAGCGGCTCGGTGCACCCGACGGCGCGGCTACCCTGGTCCAGGTGATGAAGACCATCCACACCTCGCATGGCGGCAAGCTGTCGGTGTCGCGCATCCTCTCCGGCCAGGTCGTCGACGGTTCCGAACTCTGGCTGCCCGGCGGCGACACGGCCAAGGTTTCCGGCATCTACCGGATGCTCGGCAAGGACCAGTCCAAGCTCTCCATCGCCAAGGCCGGCGATACGGTCGCGCTGGGCAAGCTGGACGAGGTCAAGACCGGCCAGACGTTGAGTTCGGCCAAGGGCGGCATCAAGCCGCTCGTCCAGTTCGAGCCGCCGCAGCCGGTCTTCGCCTTCGCGCTCCGCCCCAAGGAGCGCAAGGACGAAGTGAAGATGTCGGCTGCCATCCAGCGGCTGGCCGAGGAGGACCCCTCGCTCAGCCTGCGCCACAACCAGGACTCGGCTGAAACCGTGCTGTCGGGCCATGGCGAGATGCATCTGCGCGTGGTGCGCGAGCGGCTGGAAGGCAAGAACCAGATACCGGTCGAAGGCCATCCGCCGGCGGTGCCCTATCGCGAGACGATCCGCAAATCGGCGCAACAGCGCGGCCGTCACAAGAAACAGTCCGGCGGACATGGCCAGTTCGGTGACGTGGTGATCGAGATCAAGCCGCTGCCGCGCGGCTCCGGCTTCCAGTTCACCGACACCATCACCGGCGGCGTCGTGCCCAAGACCTACATCCAGTCGGTCGAGACCGGGGTGCGCGACTATCTGAAATCCGGGCCGCTGGGCTTTCCGGTCGTGGATGTCGCAGTCAACCTGTCGGACGGCTCCTACCATGCGGTCGATTCCTCCGACATGGCCTTCCAGATGGCGGCCAGGCTGGCAATGAAGGAAGGCATGGCCGCGTGCTTGCCGGTGCTCCTGGAGCCTGTGATGAAGGTCGAGATCGTCACACCCTCCGACGCCACCTCGAAGATCATCGCTCTCATCCCGCAACGGCGCGGCCAGATACTCGGCTACGACGCGCGGCCTGGCTGGCCAGGATGGGATGTCGTCGAGGCAACCATGCCGCAAGCCGAGATCGGCGACCTGATCATCGAGCTGCGCTCGGCGACCGCGGGCGTCGCCAGCTACCGTGCCGTCTTCGACCACATGGCCGAACTCACCGGCCGTCTGGCCGACGAGGCGATGAACACCAACGGCAAGGCTGCCTGATGGCGTGGCGTTCCTCTCGAACCTGATTCGAGGGGGACAAAAGAAAACGACGTCCGGCGGGGACCGGACGTCGTTTTGTTCGCGGACCGTTTCCTTGGGAGGTAAAACGGCAGGTCCGCCGCATTTGGTGCCGCCGAGTTCGGCGGAAAAAACGGTTCGGACGCGGTAGCCGCCTGAGCCCGGGCCGTACGAGTGATGCCCCCATCTCCCGTCCGAACCACACCGCGTCCTATGATCCACATAGCAGGTCGCGGGCGTCCGGGCTATGTTACCAGAGGTTACATGTCACCGTTACGTGGCAATTGTGATGGAATTTTTTGCCGGCCCAGCAGAGCACAGGCAACAAAAAAGCCGGATCAATGAAGATCCGGCTGAGTTTGATTGGAGTGCCTGTTAAGGCTAACCTCCAGAGGGGAACACTCGAGGGCGCTAATGGGAGGAGAACGCGCCCAGGAGATGATCTATATATGTGCTCATCATGCCCAAGAAACAAGCATCTATTTTGCAACACACGCATGCAAAAAGACGCAGGCTGTGGTCTAACCCATTCCAGAAGCCAATAGGACCAGCAGAATCGTCGAAATGGGCCGCCGAATCGGGCAATTGCAACTACAGAATCGCCGATCTCGGCTGGCTTTCGGCTCAAAATGCCAAAACCGGGCAATGATGTGGAAGCAGGCAGCAGGCGTGCATTTCTAAGGCAATCGGGGAGGAAGCAGCCAATGCGGACGTTTTCGGCGATCGCCGGCAGTGCGGCCTTCTTCATCGCGGCGCCCTGCGTGGTTGCCGGGCTGGTGCCCTGGCTGTTGACCGATCGCTGGGGCTTGCCGTGGTCTGGTCTGCCGGGCTTTGTTCCTGCCGGCGGGCTTCTGATCGCCGTCGCGATCGCAGCACTGCTGCATGCCTTCGGTCGATTCGCGCTTGAGGGCCTCGGCACGCCCGCTCCGGTCGCGCCAACCGAGAGGCTGGTGATCGGCGGCATCTACCGTCATGTCCGCAACCCGATGTATGTCGCCGTGCTGTCGATCATCCTCGGCCAGGCATTGCTGTTCTCGAGCTGGACGCTGGCCGCTTATGCGGTCATCGGCGCGATCGCCATGGGCTCTTTCGTGCGGTTCTACGAGGAGCCGACTTTGGCTCACCGGTACGGCGCCGAATACGACGCCTACCGCCGCAACGTGCCCGGCTGGCTGCCTCGACTGTCGCCCTGGCGGGGGTAGGTGAAACCGGCAGCGCCGTCTCAGGGCATGTTGAGGCTCAGGTCGGGCCAGGCAATCGACATGTCCTTAGAATGACCAGCTTCTCGCCTTGGCGATGATAAAGTCCCGGAACACGTGCAGCTTGGCCTGGTTCTTCATCGCGTCCGGATAAGCAAAATAGGTGTCGAAAGACGGCACCTCGGTCTCCGGCAGCAGCTGCACGAGGTCGGAGTCCTTGCTGATCACATAGTCGGGCAGCATGGCGATACCGGCACCGCCCTGCACCGCCCGCTTGATCGACAATATGTCGTTGATCTGCAGCGTCGGCACCCTTTGCCCGCCTTCGAAATCACCGACCGTTTCCAGCCAGTTCAGCTCCGACAGATGCGACGGCACCGGCACGCCGAAGGTGACGATGCGATGGGCCTTCAGCTCGGCGACGGAAGACGGCCTGCCATGCTTGGCGACATAGGATGGGGCCGCGTAGAGGTGGAAATGCACGGTGAACAGGCGGCGCTGGATCAGGTCCGGCTGCTGCGGCTGGCGCAGCCGAATGGCGCAATCGGCCTGGCGCATGGTGAGATCGAGCTCCTCGTTGGCGAGGATCAACTGCAGGCTGATTTCAGGATAGAGTTCGATGAATTCCTGCACCCGCTCGGTTAGCCAGCCGGCGCCCAGCCCCACCGTCGTCGTTACCCGCAGCACGCCCGACGGGCGATCCTTGGTCTCGGTCAGCCGGGACTTGATGGTCTCCAGCTTCATCAGCACGTCATGCGCCGTGCGAAACAGCATCTCACCCTGCTCGGTCAACACCAGCCCGCGGGCGTGGCGGTTGAACAGCGGCACGCCGACATCATGCTCGAGCGCGCTGACCTGCCGCGAGATCGCCGATTGTGACAGATGCAATGTCTCGGCCGCATGGGTAAACGACCCCGCCTCCGCCGCAGCGTGAAACACGCGTAGCTTGTCCCAGTCCAACGCCATGATTCCCCTCGTTCTGTTTTGGCGTCTGAATGAAAAATCAGGCTTTTACACGGCGTTTCTAAGCCGCTCTCTGAACTCTCTACTCGGCCGCTTCGCGATGCACTTCGATGCCGGCCAGATACTTCTCCGCCTCGAGTGCGGCCATGCAGCCAAGCCCCGCTGCTGTCACCGCCTGGCGGTAGATATCGTCGGTCACATCGCCGGCCGCGAACACGCCCGGCACATCGGTGCGGGTCGAATCCGGCGCCGTCCACAGATAGCCGTTCGGCTTCTGCTTGAGCTTGCCGGCGAACAGTTCAACCGCCGGCGCATGGCCGATGGCCACGAACACGCCGTCGATCTTGAGGTGCGACACCTCGCCGGTCACCGCATGCTTGAGCTTCAGCCCTTCGACCGAGGGCGGCAGCGGCGTCTTGCCGGGCCGACCGGTGATCTCGTCGACGATCGTGTCCCAGATGACGCGGACATTGTCCTTCTTCAGAAGCCGCTCGCGCAGGATACGTTCGGCGCGAAAATCGCTGCGCCTGTGGATGACCGTCACGCTCTTGGCGAGATTGGACAGATAGAGCGCCTCTTCCACCGCCGAATTGCCGCCGCCGATCACCGCGACATCCTTGCCCCGGTAGAAGAAGCCGTCACAGGTGGCGCAGGCCGAGACTCCAAAACCCATAAAGTCCTGCTCGGTCGGGATGCCCAGCCATTTCGCTTGCGCGCCGGTCGCGATGATCAGCGCGTCGGCGGTGTAGGTGGTGCCGGAATCGCCCTTGGCACGGAACGGTCGCACGTTGAGGTCGACCTCGGTGATGATGTCGTTGATGATGTCGGTGCCGACATGCTCGGCCTGTTTCAGCATCTGCTCCATCAGCCACGGACCCTGGATCGGGTCGGCGAAGCCGGGATAGTTCTCGACATCGGTGGTGATCATCAACTGCCCGCCCTGCTGCAGGCCGGCGACCAGCATCGGCTTCAGCATGGCGCGGGCGGCGTAGACCGCCGCCGTATAGCCGGCCGGGCCGGAACCGATGATGAGAACGGGCGCGTGCTTGGTGGTCATCTAAAGCCTCTGCGGAGGGCTGCCGGCAATTGCGGCATGGAAAACTCGATCATTGTCGCGCGTAATGTAAGTGTTGCCCACGACGCCAGCAAGGCAAGTTGGAGTTCGTCCCCGGAAAGCTTTGTCACACCCTGTCGCCCGCGGATCCCGCGAAATATTCCGGCGAAGGATGGAATGGACAGCGAAGTCGTTTAATTACAAAATCACGCAAGATTCTTGCGTGTTGCCCCTCATGATCGAGAGCCCTCATGCCGCTCAAGGCCGACCTCGACGCCATCGACTGGAAGATCCTGCGCGAATTGCAGGGCGACGGCCGCATGACCAATGTCGAACTGTCGAACCGCGTCGGCATTTCGGCACCGCCATGCCTGCGCCGCGTCAAGCGCCTGGAGGAAGCCGGCATCATCCGTGGCTACCGCGCTCTGCTCAACGCACCAGCGCTCGGCCTTGATGTCGTTGCCTTCTGCCTGGTCGGCCTGCATCATCAAGCCGATGCCGAGCTGCGCATCTTTGCCGAGCGCACCCGCGGCTGGCCGATCGTACGCGACGCCTGGATGGTGTCGGGCGAATCCGATTTCCTCCTGCATTGCGTGGCGAGCGACCTCGGCGCCTTCCAGACCTTCGTCATCGAGGAACTGACCTCGACCCCGAATGTCGACACGGTGCGCACAGCGCTCACCATCCGCCGGGTCAAGGACGAAGGCTTGGTCTCGTTCGCACAGCCTTGAGCCGGTGAACCGCAACCGGCTTTCGCCGATGCGGCTTGAACGCCTCGCCATATCAGCGCCGCTTTGGCGTTCGATAGGCACTTCTGTGAAGCCGGATGTCCTGCCGTAGCCGCCTTGCTGGTTTCCTAGAGCAATTCCAGAAAAAGTGTGTAACGGTTTTCCTGGGAAAAGCGCATAGCGCTTTCGGGATTGCATAATACAGGTGGCGCAGGGCAGCCCAATTCCGAGAACAGTGTGCCGTGGGGTGGGACGATGACTCGATTTTCTAGCCCGGTTTCGGCGCTGGTCATCTGTATGAACGAGGCCGACATGATCGGCGAATGCCTGGAGAGCGTCGACTTCTGCGCCGAGATCATCGTCGTCGATTCAGGCTCGACGGACAGCACTCTGGACGTCGTCAATGCGTTCATCGCCAAGGGCTACCCGATAAGGCTGTTTCACAATGATTGGCCGGGCTTTCCTCGTCAGCGGCAATTCGCGCTCGATCAGGCCACCCAACCGTGGTGCCTTTCGATTGAAGCCGACGAGGCCATCGATGACGTTCTCAGGCAGTCGATCACGAGTGTGACGCAGCTTGGGAATGATGCTTTCGACGGATGGTACATCAGGCGCCGCGACAAGCTGAAGGGTTATGGTTATGCGCACCGCTGGGTGCTTCACAACAGGCTGCTGCGTCTTTTCCGGCGCGACAAGGCGACCATGGACCTCAATCTGCGGGTCCATGAGTCGTTCGAGGTGCCGGGCGAAACCGGCACCATAGAAAATGGCGTGCTGCTGCATCGCCGCGAAATGACTATTGCCGAGGATCTGGCGAGAGCCAACACCTACTCCAGCCTCAAGGTCGCCACGCTGGTCGAACGAGCCAAGAAGCCTGGCCTGATAAGACTGGTGCTGTCGCCGCTTGGCAACTTCCTGAAGTTTTACCTGGCCAAGCGCTACTTCCTGTGCGGCCGGCACGGGTTCGTCTATTCGATGCTGGTGATGGTGTATTCGTTCGCCACCGAGGCCAAGCTCTATGAAGCCTGGCGGGACAACGATCGGGTATAAACCGTTAGGGCGCGCCCGAGGCGGCCCCAAGTGCAGCTATTGCGGCGAGCAGGCCGTCGAAGTCCGCGCGGTCGCACCAAGGCCGAATTGTGAAGCCCCGTCGGACAGCCGCCTGCCCGTCCACCAGCCAGCCCTGCGAGAGGCCGGCGCGTTGTCCCGCCTCCATGTCGGCCTCCTTGTCGCCGACGACCAGCGAACGCCGCAGATCGAGCCCGAGGCGCCTGGCCGCCTCCAGCAGCATGCCCGGATTGGGCTTGCGCATCGGATGATCTGCGGCCGCGAGCGGGCCGGAGCCCGCCTCGTGATAGGCGCAGGCAAGGACCATGTCGACGAACGCATTGTCGGCGCGTAGCAGTTCGAGCACGCGGCCATTGACGGCGGCGAAATCGCTCCAGCCGAAATAGCCGCGCGCGATGCCGGACTGGTTGGTGACGACGATGACGGGAATGCCGGCCCCGTTGGCGGCGGCTATCACCGCGGCTATATCCGCGCGCAGCACCATTTCGGCAGGATCATCCGGATAGCCCGTATCGATATTGATGGTGCCGTCGCGATCGAGGAACAGCGCCGGCGAGCCGGCGGCGAACACCTTTGAGCCGACCTGCTCGACCCACAGGCCCGGCTCAGCCAGCGGATAGCGGCCAGAGGTCGTGGGATCAGCCATTGCTGAGGCGCGCTTCGACCACCTCGCACAGATGATGATAAAGGCACAGATGCCCCTGCTGGATGATCGGCGTCGAGGTCGACGGAACGTTGAGCAGGATATCGGACAGAGGCTTCAGCTTGCCGCCGGTATCGCCGGTCATGCCGATCACCGTCATGTCCATCCTCCGTGCCTGTTCGGCGGCGGCGAGGATGCTCGGCGAATTGCCGCTGGTCGAGATTGCCAGAAGCACGCCGCCGGCCGCGCCATGTGCCTCGACCTGGCGCGAAAACACCGTGTCGAAGCCATAGTCGTTGCCCCAGGCGGTCAGCACCGCCGCATTGGCCGGCAGCGCGATGACATTGTAGGCCTTGCGCTCCTTGAGAAAGCGGCCGACCAGTTCGCCGGCAATGTGGATGGCGTCGCTGGCCGAGCCGCCATTGCCGGCGATGAGCAAGGCCTTCCCCGACGAAAGCGCCGTCACCACCGCGCTCGCCGCCCACTCCATCTCACCGGTCAGGTCCCGTTCGACCATGGCTGATATGGCAGCCGCCGAGCGGACAAGGTAATCGTTCAAGTCGGACATGAAACCCTCAGTTTGTGGTGCCGCCGGCGCGCAATTTGCCAATGGTGTTGGTGGTGCTTTTTCCAGCGACGAGATCGACCAGCACGACGCGTCCGCCGGCCTTCTGCACCACATCGGCGCCGACCACGGTATCGACCGTGTAATCGGCGCCCTTGACCAGTATGTCGGGCAGCAGTGCTTCGATCAGCGCCAGCGGCGTATCTTCCTCGAACACCACGACCGCGTCGACCGAGGCGAGTGCTGCCAGCACGCAGGCGCGGTCGTGCTGGTCGTTGACCGGCCGGCCGGCGCCCTTCAGGCGCCGCACCGAGGCATCGCTGTTGAGGCCGAGCACCAGCCGGTCGCACTGGCTTCGCGCCGCGTGCAGCAAGCTGACATGGCCGGCATGCAGGATGTCGAAGCAACCATTGGTGAAGCCGACGCTCAGGCCCTCTTCCTTCCACGCCGCCACCATGCGGGCGGCCGATGTGGCGTCGAGGATGGCGTCCTTGTGGGCGGTCGGCCCATGTGAACGGAACAGCGCACCGGTGAGTTCCTCGACCGTCAGCCGCGCTGTGCCGCGTTTTCCCACAACGACGCCACCAGCGGCATTGGCGATCGAAGCGGCCATGACCGTATCGGCGCCTACGGCCAGCGCCAGCGCGAAGCTCGCGATCACCGTATCGCCGGCGCCCGAAACGTCGAACACTTCGCGCGCCTGGGTGGCGATGTGGCGCGCCTCGTCGGGGCCGACCACGCTCATGCCCTTTTCGCTGCGCGTCGCAACGACGAAATCGAAACCATGTGCCGAAATCAGCTGGCGCGCGGCAGCCACGATCTCGTCATCGGCGAACACCGCATGGCCGACGGCCTCGCCGAGTTCCTTGCGGTTGGGGGTGATGGCGGTCGCCCCGGCATAGCGCCCGTAATCGCGGCCCTTCGGGTCGACCAGCACCGGCTTTCCAGCCTCGCGGCAGATGGCGATCAAGTCGCTGGCGACGCCATCGAGCAGGATGCCTTTTCCGTAATCGGACAGGATGACGATGTCGGCGTGCGCCAGCGCGGCGCGAAAATGCCGGATCAGGCCGGCTCGCTCCGCGGCGCCGAGCGGCTTGATCTCCTCTTCATCGAAACGCAGCACCTGCTGGTTGAGCGCGCTGAAGCGGCTTTTGCACGATGTCATGCGACCACGCTCCTGCGCGAGGCCCGCCGTATCGGCGCCAAGTTCCCGCAGCATCCGCACCAGACTGTCGCCCGCCAGATCGGCGCCGATTACGGAAACGGGGACAGCGGCAGCGCCGAGCGAAACGATGTTGGCCACGACATTGCCGGCGCCGCCCATGGTCGAGGTCTCGCCGCGCCCATGCAGCACCGGGATCGGCGCTTCCGGCGAGATCCGCTCGATGACGCCGTTGACGAAACGATCGAGGATGAAGTCGCCGACCACCAGCACGGTGGCCTGGCCGAACCGCGCAATGGCGCGGTGCAATGGTTCTGGAGAAGGCGGATTGTGCTTGATCATGTCACTGGCAACGCGAGGGTAAGGCAAATCTCAATCGTGATGAAAATTGTCAATTTACGGGCCGGATCGTTCATGCCTGCCGATATACCGCAAATCCACGCAGCGCAACGTCAGGACATGACCCGCGACTGTCCGATGCGTCAGCTCTTCTGCAGGGCAACATGGACGCCCAGCCCGACCAGCACCGCCCCTCCCGCCCGCTGCATCAGCCGCTGGGCGCGGCTCGAACGCCGCAGGCGGCCGATCACGGCACCCGCCAGGAACACGCAGACGATATCGGCCGAGGAGAACATCAGATTGACTATCGTGCCGAGCACGACGAACTGCAGCCAGACCGGAAACGCCGCCGAGGCGTCGATGAATTGCGGCAGGAACGCCATGAAGAAGATCGCTGTCTTCGGATTGAGCACCTCGACGGTGATGCTCTCGAAAAAGGCGCGCCGCGCCGATTTGCGCTCGATCGCGGGCAGCGCCGCATCGCCGTCCGCGCGCTTGCGAAACAGCGAGATGCCAAGCCAGATCAGATAGAGCGCACCGACCAGCTTGACCGCCAGGTAGAGCGTCGGCACGGCATGAAACAGCACCGACAGCCCGGCGGCCGCGGCGAAAACATGCACGTAGCCGCCCAGATGAATGCCCAGCGCCGCCGTCAGGCCGGACCAGCGGCCGCGCGCCATCGTCTGCGCGGCGGCATAGAGCATGGCCGGGCCTGGAATGTAGGCGAAGATCGCCGTGGTGGCGAAAAACGCGATGAGCAGTTCGGTCGATGGCATTTTTGGTCCCTCACGATCGTGCTCTGCCCTGTCGATTCAGTCCGCGCGGGATTGCTTTGGACTGACCCGTGCGGACAACCGCAGTAAAAGCGAACATAATTTTCTTGTGAAATGACGGGCTGAACGCGCCAATTCGGCACCCGGCTCGAAATAGGCCGACGCTTCCAGGATATCATGATTGTACTCGTCGACCATGACCCAAAGGGGCATAGGATCGAGGCCCGCACGGTGGCGTTCAATTTCCGGGATGCTGACGGCAACGCGATCACGGCCCGGCTGTGTGGAAGTGATTGCAAGTATGAAGAGGTTGGTACCCCCGGCTTTCCCAGGAAGGACAGCCACAAAGGCCACAGGCCGTGACTTCCGGCCTTCGGTCTCGCCGTCTCCGTGTTGGCGATGCCAAAGATATGGATATCGCCAGACGTCCGCAGCAGCGGGTTTAATCACGGTCCAATTCCGCGGCGTACTCCTCGAGCATCTCGACATGTTCGGTCGGGGCGTCCTTCGCAGCGTAGACGCGGCGGCTGTCGTTGCCGAAGCGCGCTTCGTAGGCCTCGATGCTCATCAGGACGTATCTCGGCTTGTTGTGGCGAGTGATGGAGACCGGCTGCTGGCTGGCAGCTGCAAGCACATCTCCAAGATTCTGTTTCAGATCGGTCGACGGATAGTTTTTCATGGGATACCCTGTTTTGTCCATAATAGACAAAATGGACAAAACAGACAAGCGCATAAAATGGCAGGACAGGCGCATGCACCTGGCTTTGTCGACAGCCCGGCTAGCCTCCCCTATAAGGACCGGAATCGCAAAGCAACCAGAGGTCCTTCATGATCATCGTCACGGGCGGCGCCGGCATGATCGGCTCCAACATCGTCGCCGCGCTGAATGCCGAAGGGCATGACGACATCCTCGTCGTCGACGACCTTACCGACGGTCACAAGATCGTCAATCTTGCCGATCTCAAGATCGCCGACTATCTCGACAAGGACGATTTCCTGCCCCGCATGGAGGCCGGCTCGCTCGGCCGCATCGAGGCCGTGTTCCACCAGGGCGCCTGCTCGACCACCACCGAGTGGAACGGCAAATTCATGATGGAGGTGAATTACGCCTTCTCGAAACGGTTGCTGCATGCAAGCCAGACTTTGCGCGTGCCTTTCCTTTATGCCTCCTCGGCTTCCGTCTATGGCGGCGGCTCGGAGTTCCTCGAGGATCCCGCGTTGGAACGGCCGCTCAACGTATACGCCTATTCCAAGAAGCTGTTCGACGACCATGTCAGGCGAACCGTGTTCGCCGGGCAGGCCGACCATTCACAGGTCGTGGGCTTGCGCTACTTCAACGTCTATGGCCCGCGCGAAGCGCACAAGGGCGCCATGGCCTCCGTCGCCTTCCATCTGTTCAACCAGGTCGAGCGAGGCGAGAACCCGAAACTGTTCGGCGCCTATGACGGGTTCGGACCCGGCGAACAAAGCCGTGACTTCATCCATGTCGGCGATGTCGCCGACGTCAATCTGTGGCTGTGGAAACGGGGCTCAAGCGGCATCTTCAATTGCGGCACCGGCCGTGCCCAGCCCTTCCGCGCCATCGCCGAAACGGTGATCGACACGTTGGGTAAAGGGGAGATTGAATTCATCCCCTTTCCCGACCATCTCAAGGGCAGCTACCAGAGCTTTACGCAAGCTGATATGTCCCGTTTGCGCGCGGCCGGTTACAATGGCCAATTCCGGACAGTGGAAACCGGTGTCAGAGACTATGTCGAATGGCTGAAAGCCCAACGATCCTCGTGATCGGCCCACGCTGGGTGGGCGACATGGTGATGGCGCAGTGCCTGTTTTCGGCGCTGAAGGAGTTGCATCCCAACGCCGCCATCGATGTGCTGGCGCCGGCCTGGGCAGCACCCCTGGTCAAGCGCATGCCCGAAATCCGCCAGCAGATCGACTTTCCGCTCAAACCCGGCGCGCTCGAATTCACCCATCGCCGCCGCTTCGGCCGCCTGCTGCGCGGCCGCTACGACATGGCCTATATCCTGCCGGGCAGCTGGAAGTCGGCGCTGATTCCGTTCTTTGCCCGCATTCCGCGCCGTGTCGGCAATCTGCGCGAGATGCGCTACGGCCTGCTGACCGACATCGTGCCATTGCCCGACAGCATCAAACGACGCACCGCGCAGGCCTATTTCGGCCTTGCCCAGGGCGGCAGTTTCCGGGCGCCCCGGCTTAGCGTGGACACGAAAAACCAGGTCGACCTGCTCGGCCGTTTCGGGCTGGCGCCGCAGAAATTCGTGGCCCTGATGCCCGGCGCGGAATTCGGCCCTGCCAAGCGCTGGCCCAGCGAAAGCTATGCCGGGCTTGCCAGCGGCTTCATGGGCAAAGGCTTGAAGGTTGCGCTGTTCGGCTCGAAGAACGACCGCGACGTGACGGCGGAGATCGCAGCCCTGGCCCCCGGCGTCGTCGACCTCGCCGGACAGACGCGGCTGGAGGACGCCATCGACCTGATATCCGCCGCCAGGCTGGCTGTGTCCAACGACAGCGGACTGATGCATGTCGCGGCCGCCGTCGGCACGCCGATCGTCGCCATCTACGGCTCGACCTCGCCCGAAAACACGCCACCGCTGGCGGAGCGCCGCGAGCTGGTCTGGCTCGGCCTGTCGTGCTCGCCCTGCCACCGGAAGGTCTGTCCGCTCGGCCACCTCAACTGCCTGAAGACGCTGGAAGTCGGCCAGGTCGCGGCAGCGGCGGACCGGCTGCTGGAAATTCCGGCCGCGGCATGAAGGTGCTGATCGTCAAGACGTCGTCGATGGGCGATGTCATCCACACCTTTCCGGCGGTCGAGGATGCCCGTCGCCACCGCCCGGACCTGACCTTCGACTGGTGCGTCGAAGAGGCATTCGCCGGAATCGTCGCGCTTCACCCGGCGATCGACAAGATTCATACGGTGGCGATCCGGCGCTGGCGCAAGGCGCTGCTTGACGGCGCCACCTGGCGCGAGGCGGCCGCCCTGCGCCGCACCTTGCGCAATTGCCGCTACGATCTGGTCATCGACGCGCAAGGCCTGCTGAAATCGGCCCTGGTGGCAAGACAGGCGGGCTCACCCATTGCCGGCTTCGACCGTTCGAGCGCGCGCGAACCCTCGGCGACGCTGTTCTACGATGCCACGTATGCCGTCCCGCGCGATCTCCACGCCATCGAACGGACGCGGCGGTTGTTTGGCCTGGCGCTCGCCTATCAGCCCGATCTTTCGACGCTGGACTCCGGCATCGTGCCGCCCGCCGGCACCCTGGCGGGCACTTCTGGAAAAACCGCCTTCCTGCTGCACGGAACCAGCCGCGAAGACAAGAAATGGCCGGCCGAAGACTGGATCGGAACCGCCCGCCTCCTGATTGAGCGGGGGATGACGCCGGTCACGACCTGGTCGAACGAGCGTGAGAAAACCGTGGCCGAGGCAATCGCAGGCGCCGTGCCGTCAACGATCGTGGTACCGAAATCGCCGCTGTCCGAAATCGCCGCGACTATCGGCGGCTCGACGCTGGTTATCGGCGCCGACACCGGGCTGACCCATCTTGCCAGTGCCTTTGGCCTGCCGACGGTCGCAATTTTCCTGGCAACAGAGCCGGGTCTGACCGGCCCGCGCGGACGCTACGCATCGACACTGCTGGCCTCGCATGGGGGGCGTGTTGTGCCGGTGCAGGTAGTGGCGGAAGCAGAAAAGCTATTGGCACTTAAACTACAAGCGCCGGCATAGGACCTTTCAGAATTCGCTCTGGCGAGTCGAATAGCGTGGTTCTTCGAGAACCGGAGCGGCGCGTACTTAAAGTACGTGAGCACCGGAAGCGCAGAAAACCGCCCGCGCATGCCCCCGAAAATCGTAATTGATTTTCGGAAAGGGATCATGCGCTAACTGAAAATCCTACAGCGTCCTTTGCGCGTCCGAGAGGACGCGCGGCGCTGTAGTCGGCCGCCAGAGTAGAATTATCAAAGGTCCTAGATGAACTGCACCTGGACGATCTCATACCCCCTGGCGCCGCCAGGCGCGTTGACCTCGATGGCATCGCCGACTTCCTTGCCGATGAGCGCACGCGCGATCGGCGAGGAGATCGAGATGCGGCCGGACTTCACGTCCGCCTCCTGGTCGCCGACGATCCGGTAGGTCTTCTTTTCCTCGGTGTCCTCGTCGACCAGCACCACGGTGGCGCCGAACTTGATCTTGTCGCCGCTGAGCTTGCTGACGTCGATCACCTCGGCGCGCGCAATATAATCTTCAAGCTCGTTGACGCGGCCCTCGTTGAGGCTCTGGGCCTCTTTGGCGGCATGATATTCGGCATTTTCGGACAGGTCGCCATGCGAGCGCGCTTCGGAGATCGCCTCGATGATGCGCGGCCGCTCTTCCTGCTGGCGCCAGCGCAGTTCTTCCTTCAATGACGCGAACCCCTCGCCTGTCATCGGGACCTTGTTCATGATGCCTGCCTTTCCTGCTGCCACCCCCGCGTATCGGGGAAAGCCTTGTCGATGGGTACAAAAAGAAAACGGGTCCGGCAGCCTCGAGCTTACGGAACCGTTTCACCGCAATTTCCCTGAATATAGCAATGTCAGCGGGTTTTTCACGCCCAAAAATCGGTTTTGCTAAAATCATCCCCGTTTTCATCAGTCGGGGGCGATGAATGAGACCGGGGGCAACAAAAAACGGCCGCGATCGCTCGCGGCCGCTTGGAAGAGCCCTGGGATCTTTTCAGCTTCTCATGAAATGGTCGATCTGCTCGGCCAGCATGCCATATTCACGCGAACCCTTGCCGGTCCGCTTCTCGATTTCCATCAACTGCTGCTGGGCGCCGGCCAGATCGCCGATCTGCAGATGCGCTTCGCCGAGATATTCGCGCACCAGCGTGTAGTTCGGATCGATGCGCAGCGCTTCCTCGTAATAGCCGAGGCCGACGGTGACGCGGCCGGAATGGCGGTGCGAATAGCCGAGATAGTTGAGGATGCGCGGATCCTGCTTGTTGGCGGCGAGGCTGAGCACGGCAATCGCCTCGTCATAGCGCCCGGCCATCGCCAGCGCGTGGCCTGCATCATAGATGCTGTCGTCGTCGAGCATGCCTTCCTGGGGCGCGACGCACTTTTTCTTCTTCTTGTCCCAGACCTGGCCCTTCTTGCACTGGGTGACGGTTTCGTCACCGCCGCTGCCGCCGCTGCCGGCGGCGTACACGGGAACAGCGAGGAACTGCAGCGCGAGAAGCGCGGTCGCAGCCTGGATCAGCATTCTTTTATGCATCGAAACCTCCTGGAGGGGTGAGAATGCAATACTAACGCCGGTCGGCTTGCGTTTCATCCCGGAAAAATGCGGGCGGGAGAACATCAGGTGACGGATGCCGCAAATCCGCTATCATCCGGCAAACGACCTGAGGGAGACGGCCCTTGCAGCGGCGGCTTGAAAAGGACTGGGAGCTTTCGATCGGCCCCGACACGGTGCGCCTGTTCATCCTCAAGGCCAAGGCACTGAGTGCGGCCGTCAATGAAGACTATGCCGATGGCGCCGAGCACGAGGTCGAACTCGACGGCGAGTCCCATGTCAACCATCACCATGACGGCCTTGCCGAGGAAAGCTCCGAGAACCTGACCGAAGAAGAGCTGCGCGAGCTGATCAACGACCTCAATGTCGACGAAGCAGCCGAGCTGATCGCGTTGGCCTGGGTCGGTCGCGGCGACTACGACGCCACCGAATGGGCGGACGCGCTGGCCGCCGCGCGCGAACGCGCCAACAAGCGCACCGCGAAATACCTGCTTGGCATGCCGCTGCTCGCCGACTGGCTGGAGGAAGGGCTGGAAGCGATCGGTGCGTAACGGAGCGGTTACCGTTCGTGATGCGGCCAAGGCAACCACCTTGCGTCGGCGCCGTTGAGGGCGATGGGGTCGATCGTCTTTTCCCGAATATGCAGGATTGCGTTGACCGTGGCCGTCACGGCCTTGCTGGTGATGCCGGTCGAGGCGAGACATCGCCATCGGCATCATAAGCCCCCGACGCCGCGGGTCGAGCAGCCGCTGACACCACGAGCCGACCAGCCCCTGAAACCAAGGGGCGGAAAGCGTTTGAAACCACGGCGCCACCGGCAGGTCACGCCAAAGCAGACACAGCAGAAAACGCAGGCATCGCTGCCCTCGCCTGCCGATGTTCCCGTGCCCGAACCCGGCACTCCGATAACCCAACCCGGCATTCCGGTGCCCGAACCACGCCCGGCGGACGCACCAAAGGCTGAAGCTTCAAAGATCGAGGAGCAAAAGCGCGTAGGGCCGAAGGCCGCGGAAGCGCCCGACCGTTTCAAGGAAGAAAAATCCCACCAGGAAAAGCAGGCACGTCCCGAGCCATTGGCTCCGGAGCCATCAACCGGGGAAAACGAGCCGGAGCCGCCGGACGTCGCGCCAACGCCGACACGAAAGCCTGACATTGCAGAACCCGAGGCCCAGCCGCCAACCGTCGCCCCGCAGCCACCGCAAAAGCCGGCGGACGCGGACGAGGAGAAGATGCTGCCCGATCCGCGCTCGGCCGACGTGCCAGATGAAAAAATGCCGGCCGAGGAAGTCGCATGCCGCGAACGGCTAAAGACGCTCGGCGTCGAATTCGAAGAGCACAAGGCGGAAAGCCAGCCCGAAATCGGCTGTTCGATTCCCTACCCCATCGTGCTGAAGACCCTTGGAAAGTCGATCGCGATTGCCCCCGGAACCGAGCTCAACTGCAAGATGGCCGAGGCGACGGCGCATTTTGCCGCCGATGTCATCCAGCCGGCGGCAAAGGCCGAATTCGGTGCGGACCTGAAATCGATCGGCCAGGCATCGGCTTTTGTCTGCCGGCCACGCAACGGCACACGAAAACTGTCGGAACACGCGTTCGGCAACGCGCTCGACATCGCCAGCTTCACGCTGTCGGACGGCAAGAAGATCGAGGTCGGCCCGGCGCCGCCGGAGAAAGACGCCAAATTCCTCAACAATGTTCGCAAGGCCGCCTGCGGACCCTTCAAGACGGTGCTCGGCCCAGGCGCCGACGCCGATCATTCCCTGCATTTCCATCTCGATCTCGAACCGCGCCGTCATGGCGGAACGTTCTGCCAGTGATCATGGCTGATCCAGGCCGCGTGCCGCAATTCGGCCGCAGGCATGAACGCGGACGCTGAGTTTTCCTTTACCCTTGATCGTTAAAATGCCGGATATCCATCAACGGGATTCCGCCAATGGCCGGCAAATTTCGGGCCGTGTTTTTCGCCACCGCGCGCCAGTCAAAATATGCAGCAATGCTGACCGCCGGTCTGGCGCTGGCGGCGCTTTCCGCCTGCAACACCGGCAGTGTGCTGTCGCTGCAGCCGGCCGTCGACGTCGGCGCGCAGACGGCTGCCGTGCCGCAATATGCCGGCATGCAGAAGCTTGTCCCTTCCAATCCGTACATGACGCAGGCCGCTTATCCGCGCATGGACGAGCCGATGTCGCCCGTCGAGCAGATGCCGGCCAGCGAAACCGACTGCCGTCAGCAATTGAAGCGCCTCGATGTCGCCTACACCGACCTGGCGCCGATCCATGAAGGCCAGTGCGGCATCGATTATCCGGTCAAGGTCTCGGCCATCGGCAACATCCAGATGAAACCCGCCGCAACCCTGACCTGCGACATGGCAGCTACCTTTGCCGGCTGGACGAAGAACGAACTCGTTCCCTCCGCCCGCTGGCGTTATTTCTCCGGCGTCAAGACCATACACCAGGGCTCCAGCTATTCCTGCCGCCGGATTGCCGGCGAAGGCGTCCTGTCCGAACACGGCAAGGGCAATGCGCTCGACGTCATGAGCATCGAGCTCAACAATGGCGACGACATCGACGTGCGCAAGCCCGGCCTGTTCGCCTTCCGCACCCGTGGCTTCCTCAACAATGTGCGCGCCGACGGCTGCCAGTACTTCACCACCGTGCTCGGCCCCGGCTACAATTACGACCACCGCAACCATTTTCATTTCGACATCAAGAACCGCAAGAACGGTTATCGCGCCTGCCGTTAGATCGGTGCCGGGTATCCTTTGCCTGAATGCCATGACAACGCCTAATGTGATGCCGGAACATTTGAGCGGCATTCATGAGTCAACGAAGCGTTCGGCGACGCATTATGATCTGGACGGCGACCTTGTTGGCCGCGTATCTGGCGCTCGCCTATTTCGCCGCACCGGAATTCTGGACGTTCCGCGATCGAGGTTTTCGCACGCATCGCTTCGAGATGCTGACGCACACGCCGCAAGGCATTCCGGGCGACCCGATCAATGTCGGCCTTGTCGGCACGCAGAAGGAGGTGGTCCACGCCTTTGCCGTCGCCGGCTGGGACACCGCCGACGCCGTCACCCTGAAGACCGCGATCGAGATCGGTGAAAGCGTGCTGTTCGACCACCCCTATCCCGATGCGCCGGTCAGCAGGCTGCTGTTCGATGGCCGTGCCCAGGATCTCGCCTTCGAAAAGCCGGAGGGCATCAGCGCCGACCGACGGCATCATGTCCGCTTCTGGCAGACCGATGCAAGCGGCGACGATGGCCGGCCGCTGTGGCTGGGCTCGGCCAGCTTCGATCGCGGCGTCGGCTTCAGCCACGACACCGGCGCCGTCACCCACCATATCGGCCCCGACATCGACGCCGAGCGCGATTTCCTGATGCGCGACCTGGCCACTGCCGGCATGCTGCTCTCGACCAGCGACATATCGGGCGTCGGCGCCACCAAGGCGGGACGCAATGGCGGCGGCGATCCCTATTTCACGGACGGCGAGGCAATTGTCGGCGTGTTGAAGCAGTTGCCATGACATCGCAAAAGTCAGGTCGTGGTGATCACGATCTTGCCGAACGGCCCTTTCTCCAGATGTTGCAAGGCCTGCGGCACCTCATCGAAGCCAAAAACCTTGTCGATGACCGGCTTGATCGCCAGCGCCTCGATCGCCTGATTCATGCGCTCGAAAGCACGGCGATGGCCGATCGACAGGCCCTGCACGGTGATGCGGTTGCGCATGAAGGGCAGGATGGGAAAGCTGAGCTCCATCGCGCCCAGCAGGCCGATGATCGACAGCCGGCCGTCGGCGGCCAGCGCGTTCAGAGATCGCCTTGCATTGTCGCCGCCGACCATTTCCAGCACGTGGTTCACGCCCAGCCCGTTCGTCAGCTCACGCGCGGCATCGTCCCAGGCCGGTTGCGTGCGGTAGTTGATCCCTTGCCAGGCGCCAAGCTTTCTCGCCCGCTCAAGCTTTTCATCACTGCTTGAGGTGACGATGGCGCGCAGGCCGAACGCAGTGGCGAACTGCAGCGCAAACAGCGACACGCCGCCGGTGCCCTGGATCAGAATGGTCTGACCCGGCACCGGTTTGGTCGCCTCGGCCATGGCGAACCAGGCCGTCAGCGCCGCGATCGGCAATGTCGCGGCCTCGATGTCGCCGAGCGACGGCGGCGCCAGCACCGCGGCGTCCTCGCCGAAGATGACATGATCGGAAAGCATACCCGACAGCGACGACCCCAGCGTGTGCTTATGCAGCACCGGCGGTGCGTCGCCATCCGGCCAATCGGCGATCACCTGGCCAAGCACGCGCTGGCCGACCTGAAAGCGGCTGACCGCACTGCCGACGGCCACCACTTCGCCCACCGCGTCGGATGTCGGCACGAAGGGAAAGGCAAGGTCGGGGATCAGCACGCCGTCCACGATCATCTTGTCCTTGTAGTTGAGCGATACGGCCTTGGTCCGCACCAGCAAATCGTGCGGCCCTGGCTCGGGCACCTTGCCTTCCACCTGGCTTAGCCTCGACAGGCCAAAACCGCTCATCTGCCAGGATCTGTTGATTGGGGTGCTCATGTCGTCTCGCGCTCCGTGCATTGATGCCAGGCGAGACATTTATGCCTTTCGACTATAGAAAATAGTGCTTCCATGCGGTATAATTTGACACTGATTGCGGACTAAAAGTCGACAATAGGAAATTGCCATGGAAACGGCCGACCTGCAAGGCACCGTTGCGTTTGTTCAGGCGGTGGAGGCCGGCAGCTTCACTAGCGCCGGCGAGCGGCTGCATGTGACGAAGTCGGCGATCGGCAAATCGATCGCGCAGCTGGAGCAGAGGCTCGGCGTTCGCTTGCTGAACCGCACCACCCGCAGTCTCAGTCCGACCAGCGAAGGCATCAGCTACTATGAAGCCTGCGTCCGGGCCCTGGCCGAGATCGAAGCCGCACAGTCGCTGCTCGCCTCGCGTCGGCAGGTCCCGTCTGGCCGGCTTCGGGTCGACGTGCCGCTGGCCTTCGGCCGACGCTGCGTCGCCCCCGTGCTGTTCGAGATTTCGAGGAAATTTCCGGACCTGACGGTTGAAGTCTCCTTCAATGACCGCCGCGTCGACCTGATCGAGGAGGGCATCGACCTGGCGATCCGCATGGGCGAACTCGACGACAGCCTGTCGCTAGCGGCCAGGCGCCTCTACGCTCAGCGCTCGGCCATATGCGCGGCTCGCGACTATCTCGACAGGCATGGCCGGCCGCAATCGGTCGAGGATCTCGCCGATCACAGCGTCATTGGCTACGGTCGCGAGGGCATCGTCCGCCCCTGGGTGATCAGACATTCCGACGGCCATCTCGCAACCTTCGTGCCCAAGGCGCGGCTCGTTCTCGGCCATGGCGAACCGATGCTGGATGCGGCGCTCGCCGGCTGCGGCATCGCCTTCCTGCCGACATGGCTGGCCGCCGACAGCCTCAAAAGCGGCGATCTCGAAATGGTGCTGTCGGAATGCCTGGTCGAGAACATCGTCGTGCATGCCGTCTGGCCGGTGACGCGCGCGCTCACGCCAAAGGTGCGGGTTGTCGTCGACGCCCTCGTCGAACATTTTTCGGCGCCGCCCTGGGATGCCGCGTGAGCGAAATACCGGTCATTTCTCAAAAATCACGCCGGACTATTTTCGAAGACCGCGCCACAATGCTATTGACCGCTCATGTTATACGTCGAAATCGCTATCGTGGTCGTCCTCATCTGCGTGAACGGCCTTTTGTCGATGTCCGAGCTCGCCATCGTCTCGTCGCGCCCGGCCAGGCTGAAAGCGATGATCGACCGCGGCACCAATGGCGCCGGCCGCGCCCTTGATCTTGGCTCAAATCCCGGCAAGTTCCTGTCCTCGGTGCAGATCGGCATCACCTTGGTCGGCGTCCTCTCCGGCGCCTTTTCCGGCGCCACGCTCGGCGAACGGCTGGCGCAGTTCCTGGCTTCGACCGGCATCCGCGAGACTGTCGCCGACCCGCTCGGCGTCGGCATCGTCGTTGCTATCATCACCTATTTCTCGCTGATCGTCGGCGAGCTGGTGCCCAAGCAGATCGCGTTGCGTGATCCCGAGCGGGTCGCCGCCAGGGTCGCTCCGGCGATGACCATCCTCGCCACGGTGTCGGCGCCGCTGGTCTTCCTGCTCGACTTCTCCGGCCGCACCATATTGTGGCTGCTCGGTCAGCGCGGCGAAAGCGAGGAAAAGGTCACCGACGAGGAGATCAAGATGCTGGTCGCCGAGGCCGAGCATCACGGCACCATCGAATCCGACGAGCGGCGCATGATCGCCGGCGTCATGCGGCTTGGCGACCGCGCCGTGCGCGCGGTGATGACGCCGCGCACCGAAGTCGACTGGATCAATCTGCAATCCGACGAGGCGGCCATCCGCAAGCTGCTCATGGAAACCCAGCATTCGCGCCTGCCGGCAGGCGACGGCGGCGTGGACGTCATGGTCGGCGTCGTCCAGACGCGTGATGTGCTGGCCGCACTGCTTGCCGGCCGCGTGCTCGATCCGCGCAGGCATGTGCGCGCAGCCCCCATCGTCTACGACCAGGCCGACGCGCTCGATGTGCTGCAGAAGCTAAAGGAATCCGACGTGCCGATGGCGCTGGTGCATGACGAATACGGCCATTTCGAAGGCATCGTCACCCCGGCCGACATTCTGGAAGCCATCACCGGCGTGTTCCGCGCCGACACCGACGCCGGCGACGAGGAAAACGCGGTCAAGCGCGAGGACGGCTCGTGGCTGCTCGCCGGCTACATGCAGGCCGACGAGATGGCCGACATTCTCGGCATCGACCTGCCGGAAAACCGCGATTACGAAACCGTCGCCGGCTATGTGCTGTCGCATATGCACCATCTGCCGGCGACTGGCGAATGCGTCGACGCGCAGGGCTGGCGCTTCGAGGTGGTCGATCTCGACGGCCGCCGCATCGACAAGCTGATCGCCACCCGCCTGGCCGGCGCCCATCGCGAGGCGGTGCGCTGACGGTCGACGCGATTTGCGGCATTTCGCTCTATCGTTCCCAGAAGGACTTGGCGATCTCTCCCTCGACCTGCTGTATCGTCAGGCCGATATCGTCGATCAGATGCGGATTGTCCTTCGACATTTGCCTGAGCTGCCAGCGAAAGCGTATCCGCTCGCGCCAGGTCCGATCGTGCCAGCTCGCGATGATGCTTCGCAGGGTCTTCAGGAGCCGGCGCGATGCCGGCCGCACAGGCGTTCCCGGCCGCGCTGCACAAGTGAGGGTATTGGTCATGGCAACCTCCATATGGTTTGAGGGCCTGGGCTCTCGATGGGGTTGAATTCTGCGCGATACGGACGGCGCCGTAATTAAGCCCTCCCAAATAGTTCCCAAAACTTCCAAACGAGCTAGAGCGGCCCTATAGATGCGCCTATGCAGGGATCGCGTTTTGCCTTTGGTCCGTTCGTGCTTGATCCGCGTGCGGGAACGCTGCTTCGGAACGATGTCCCCGTTGCCGTCGGCTATCGCGGGCTGAGCCTGCTTGCGGCACTCGTCGGGCGGCCCGGCGAAATCCTCGGAAAAGCCGAGCTGATGGACGCCGCGTGGCCGGGCACGGCCGTCGAGGAAGGCAATCTCACCGTCCAGATCGCGCAGCTGCGCAAGCTGCTTGGCCCCGTCGGCGACAACGGCGAATGGATATCCACCGTTCCGCGCGTCGGCTACCGTTTCACGGGGGCCGTCGAACAGCTGGGCGAGGCCAGGCGAAAACCCTTGCCGCTGCCCGACAAACCGTCGATAGCCGTGCTGCCCTTCGTCAATTTCAGCAACGATCCCGAGCAGGATCCCTTCGTGGATGGGTTGACGGAAGACCTGATCACCGACCTGTCCAGAATCTCCGGCCTGTTCGTCATCGCCCGCAACTCGACCTTTGCCTACAAGGGAAAAGCGATGGACGTGCGCGAGATCGCCGGGGATCTTGGCGTGCGCTACCTGTTGGAAGGCAGTGCAAGACGCGCCGCGGGGCGCATGCGCATCAACGCACAGCTGGTCGACGCCATGAGTGGCGATCATCTGTGGGCGGAACGCTTCGATCGCGGCCTGGAGGATATCTTTGCCGTTCAAGACGAGGTGACAGCCAAGATCGTGGAAGCGCTGCTTGGCCGGCTGCGCGCGCCGCCGCCGCGCAATCGGCCGCGAAATCTGGAGGCCTACGACCTCTGCGTGCGGGCGCGAAAGCTGATCGACGACTCGCCGCAGATGGCGCAGGAAGCGCATCTGATGCTGACGCGCGCGGTGTCGCTCGATCCTGATTATGCCGAGCCCTATCGTTGGCTTGCCATGAACCACTGGATGGGACAGGTGCATTGGGGCGGACCAACCGAGGCTGCCCGCAGCGTTGCCCTGGAGCTGGCGCGCAAGGCGGTGGCGATCGATCCCAACGATGCCGGCTGTCGCTGGATCCTGGCTTATCTGCTTGCCTATGAGCGCAACTTCACTGAAGCGGATGCGGAATTCGCCAAAGCGATCGAGCTCGACCCGAACGAGGCCGACACCTGGGCGGCATTGTCCGACATCGCGGTCCTGGCCGGACGGGTCGAAGAGGGCCTCGAGCACATCGGCAAGGCGTTCCGGCTGAACCCGTTTCCGGCGAGCTGGTACTATCTGACGCTCGGCCAGGCGCAATATGCGGCGCGCGACTACCAAGCCGCTATCGAGACGTTGCGCCGTGACGAGACCTATCGCACAAGCTCACGCCGTTTCCTGGCGGCAAGCATGGCCCAACTCGGCCGGCTCGACGAGGCGCGCGCAGAGGCTGAACTGTTCCTCGTCGGCAACCCGCATTTCACAACCCATCACTGGGCGACGACCGAGCCATTCCGCGACGCCGCTACGCTCGAGCATTTCGTCGATGGTTTTCGCAAGGCCGGTCTTCCGGAGTGACGCGCCGGCATCCGGCCCGCCCGCAGCAAAGGCGACGTGGTGCGCTAACCCAGTCTAGACGTCGGTATGATCTCGGTGGCGCGACACCTTCTCGCGGTTGCCGCAGGTGCGCATGCTGCACCAGCGCCGCTTGCCACCTCGCGACGTATCGAGGAAAAGCCAGCCACAGCGAGGGCAGGAATGCAGCCTGTCGCGCGGCAGGGTGAAGAACGCTTCGATGGACAGCATGGCCAGCAACGCGGTGACGGCGTCCGGATCGCGCCACCGGCCAAGGGCAAGCTCCGGCCTGGTGCCATCCAGCTCGATAGACCCGGCGGCAAGCGAGCTTGCCGTGCGCGAGAACAACACGCCGAGCGGTTCGACCGCAGACGGTTTGCCCGCGGCGATTGGATCGAAAACCTGAAATGACGCCTCCCGCATTTCGCGGACCCCTTCCACGAACCGCCCATCCGCTATCTCGGCAACGGCCTGCGCCTGGCGATCGTCGGCAAGCCCTGAGGCGCTGAACCAGTTCGCAACATCCCGGACGGACTTGAAGAGTTCATTGTCTGCTGCCGGCGCCCGCCGGTCGAACACGGCGTTCGACAGGTCCAAAGCGGGATGCCCGCCTATGAAGTGATCCGGTACCCATTCGGTGTATGCATCGCCCATGGAACATAACCTCATTAACCGGATTATACGGTTACATGATGTAACCACTATCATACGGATACGTGGTGTCAAAGCCAGCGCGTCGCCAGATCGGCGCGGAACCCCTGGGAGGGAGAGGATGTGCAGCAATCGTTACAAGACCCGCCACGAAACCATCAATGTCGACGGCCTCGACATCTTCTACCGTCATGCCGGCGATCCCGGCAGACCGGCAATCCTGCTGCTGCACGGATATCCGACTTCGTCGCACGTCTATCGCAATGTCATCGAACCGCTGGCGGAGACAGCCTATGTGGTGGCGCCGGATCTGCCCGGTTTCGGCTTTTCGTCCGCCCCTTCCATCGATGCCTATGACTACACGTTCGACAACCTGGCCAGCACGATCGAAGCCTTCATCGAGGCCCTCGGCCTCCAGCGATTCTTCCTCCACATCACTGACTTCGGCACGCCCGTCGGCTATCATCTCGCCACACGGCGGCCGGATCGCATCCTCGGCCTGATCGCCCAGGACAGCAACGCTCATGACGAGGGGCTGGGACCGGAATGGGACGCGCCGAAGGCGTTCTTCGCCGAACCGACTGAAGAAAACCGCGCCAGACTGCCGGACTGGATGAATTTCGAGGGGACCCGAAATCAGTATATCGGCGGTCTCCCCGAGCGTCTGAAAGTGTTGTTTCCGCCCGAGGGTTGGTATCTCGATACGGAGCGCCTGGCGAGGCCCGGCAACACCGACATTCAGTTCGAACTCTTCACCGATTATGGTTCGCACATCGCGCGCTTCCCGGCCATCCAGGCCTATCTCCGCGACCAACAGCCAGCATGCCTGGTGCTGTGGGGGCGCCACGACGCCTTCTTCGCGCTGGACGAGATCATGGCCTACAGCCGCGATCTCGACGCCGTCGAAATCCATGTCTTTGAGAGCGGGCACATGCTTCTCGAAACGCATCATCGCCAATGCGCGGCTCTCATCGCTCACTTCATGCACGAGGTGGAGACTGGGGTATTTCGCGATCCTGCGGGGCGTTGAACGTCGACGTTCAAACCGCCACTTCGATGGGCTCGGCAAGCCTGGGATTGGCCCGCGCGGCGATCAGGCAGCCGGCGACGATCAGGCACGCTCCCGTCAGCGTGGTCCAGGTCGCCTCCTCGCCGAAGAAGAACCAGCCAAGCGCGACCGCCCAGATGAAGGCCGAGTATTCCGTCGGGATCAGATATTGCGCTTCGGCGCGGGCGTAGGACCAGCTCATCAGGAATTGCCCGGCGAGCGACAGCACCGTCACCCCGGCCAAAGGAAGCCAAAGATCGCTCGGCAGGGCGACGGCAAGCCAGGGTGCCGCGAGGCCGAGCAGGATGGCAACGCAAAGGTTCTGGAACAGCATGATCTCGATCGGCTTGGCCAACTGCGCCTGTTGCCGGGCGAGGATCAGATTGTATCCGTAGAACACGGTTGATACGAGCACCGCTGCCGTGCCGAGCATGGCGTCCTGCGAATAGTCTGCCTGCCCGAACTGGCCGGCCATGATGATGGCGACGCCGGCGATGCCGGCCAACGATGCCCAGACAGCCTGGCGTCGGATCCGTTCGCCCAGCAGCAGCGCGGCGAGAAACAGCGCAAACAAGGGCGCCACGAAGCTGAGCCCGATCGCCTCCGCGAGCGGCAGCCTGGCCAAGCCCCAGAAGAAGGATATCAGCACGACGCCGACAATTGCGGCACGCAGCGCATGCAGCCTCAGCACCGGAATGGTCGGCTTTAAGCGTGGTCCCGCCAACCAGGCTGCGCCCGCGACCACGGCCGCGACCATGCTGCGCCACAGCAAGGTGTTGTAGACCCCGACCGCGATGACCAGGATCTTCATCGCCGCATCCATCCCGGACAGCAGGAAGATCGCAAGCGCGCATACGAGCACCGGGATCATCGGGGAAACGGCGCCGGTCGGGCTGGATGTCTTCACGGCTTCACTCATGTGACGGATCGCAGCCGGATATATCAGGGCAAAGGGCGCGACCAGATGGCAGCCCGGTCGATGTAGCAGTCCAACCCCGATTGGGCCGAGGCTATCGTGACATCAGGGTATCAGCACCATGCCGGCGAGTTGAACGAAACGGACCGCCTCGCCGACTGCATCATCCGGCCACGGCAGGCGACGCACGCACACATGGCACAGATCGAATTGACGGGGCGGGTTGCCGACGCAGCTGGCCCGTCGCATGTTGTCGATTGTCTACAGACGGATCGGAAAAAATGCACCGCATAGCTTCAGGCGGCCTTTATCAGACCTACAATCTTGGTGACTTGCGCATCATCTCCTTGCGCGATGGCTATGTCGACATGCCGATCGGACGGCTTCGGCAACGCGGCGACAAGCCATTTGGCGATGAATTGCCGCAACAAGTCACGTTGGTTGATGGTCAACTCAGGCTTTCCGTCAATGCCTTCGCGATCGACGATGGAAACGGGATCATCCTGATCGATACCGGCGCCTCGAACGCCTGGCATCCGACCATGGGCCGACTTCCCGAGGCACTGGACGAAGCTGACATCGATGCCGGACGAGTCCGTACCGTCTGCTTCACCCACACGCATCTCGACCACATCCATGGTCTTGTGCTTGCCGACGGCCGCGACGCTTTCCCGCGCCTGACGCGCTTGCTCGTTCCCGCGGAAGAGCTCGGCTTTTTTCGTGCCGAAGCGCGGCTCGAACGATTTCACGGCATGGCGGAACCCTTCGAAGCCGGAGACCGTATCGGGACACATGTCGACATTGTCGACGCTCATGGCCATGAAGCGGGACACAGCTGCTTTCGTGTTTCTGGCGGCGGCGAACGCCTCCTGATTTGGGGCGACACCGTTCACGTCCCATCGCTTCAGTTCGATCGACCTGAGGTGACGTGGGAATTCGATGCCGATCAGGACCAGGCGCGCGAAAGCCGGTTGCGGTTGCTGGCGCTTGCTGCCGACGATCATTGTTTCGTTGCCGGCGCGCACCTGGATTCGCCCGGTGTTGGCCGCGTCGTCCGATCCGGCGCCAGCTTTCGATTCGAGCCGCTATAATTGAAAAGGGCGGCGCAAGCGCCGCCCCATATCCTTGGGAGGATAAATCGAACCGGCGGTCAGGCCGCCTTGACTTCCTCGGCGACGGCATCGGCCTGACGCGCTGCCTTGAGCACCTTGGCCCACCACGCAACATCGTTGACCAGCGCCGTGGCGGCCTGGTTCAGATGCTCGAGATCTTCCAGCTTCTTCTCGCCCTGGCGCACGGCGAGGAAATCGCCCCAGGCGATATGGACGGCCGACTTGACCGGCGCCATCTGCAATTCGACGGCATGAAGGCGGAGCTGTTCGACGGCGCGAGCGCCACCGACGCTGCCATAGCCGACGAAGCCGGCCGGCTTCTTGTTCCATTCATTGGCGGCGTAGTCGATGGCATTCTTCAGCACGGCGGTCGGGCCATGATTGTATTCGGCGGCGGTGAAGATGAAGCCGTCGAATTCGGCGACCTTCTTCTGCCAGCGCTGTGCCACTTCGTTCTGCGACGGCGCCCATGCGGAGGATGCGACTTCGTCGAAGAACGGCAGCGGGAAGTCGCGAAGGTCGACGATCTCGACATCGATGTCGGCATGCGACTTGGCGATCTTGGCGATCCACTGGGTTGGCACATCGGCGAAACGAGCGGCGCGCGTCGATCCGACGACGATGGCAATTCTGGGTTTGGACATAAGGGCTCTCCTTGCACGAAGTACTGGTATCATTTGGATACCTGCGCTATATGAGATACTGCAAACGCGATGCACAAGAAGGCACTTTTTTGTTACCGAGGCACCCACACCGCTCCGAAGACTGCCGCGCCATCTCGGAAATCCTGCAGCGCGTCGGCGACAAATGGACCGTTCTGGTCGTCGGCAAGCTGGGCGACGGACCGCTGCGTTTCAACGAATTGCGCGCAGCCGTCGGCGGCATCTCGCAGAAGATGCTGACCACCACCTTGCGCGGGCTGGAGCGTGACGGCTTCGTCACCCGCACCGTGTTTCCAACCATTCCGCCGCGCGTCGATTATGAGCTGACCGAGCTCGGCCACGAGCTGCTGATCCCCGTCAGCGCACTGAGCGAATGGGCGCGCGCCAACACCATGCGCGTCAAGGCGGCGCGCGAAAAATTCGACGGCGCCCGCGTCTGAAACCCTTGCGCGGCAAGGGATTCAGCCCCGCACGCAACATCCGGCTTGTCTGATCGGAAATTCTATCTCGGCTGCGCGGATCGTTGAACCGAATGCACGCGCCGGTTTGGCTGGCGGATTGCCGCTCATGCGGTCCCCTGACGGCTGCCGCTCAGGCTCCTGATGCGCGCACATCACATCGCGCGGCGGCACAGGTATCACACCGTGCGCCCCGCTCGCCAGGAGCCTGTCCTCCACGCGTGCAGGCGACGCGCGAGATGTCTTCCTTCACCTCCGCGTAAGCGGTCACGCCGAGCAGACAGGTCGTCGCGACCAGGGCCGCCACGAGCCAACCGTTCAGCAGATGTTGACGCATTGTCTCTCCTCCGATTGCAGCAGGATCGGGCATGGAGGCAACCGTTGGATGTCGCGAAAAGCGCCTCCCGCACGGGCGCTGTTACAAATGACCAAGCCTGGGAGAAACGGCTTGCCTCAGCCTTCGGCGGGAACCGCTTTCGGCTTGCCCTCGCCATCCAGCGCCACCATGACGAAATCGGCATGGGTGACCTTCTCCATCAGGTCGGAGAGGTAGCGCTGCGCCCAGGCCTCGACCTTGAGCGTCATCGAGGTGCGGCCGACGCGCTCGACATGCGTGTAGATGCACAGCGTGTCGCCGATCTTCATCGGCTTGGCGAAGGACATTTCCTTGACCGCCGCCGTCACCACGCGGCCCTTGGCGCGCTCGGCGGCGCGGATGCCGCAGGCCAGATCCATCTGCGCCATCACCCAGCCGCCGAAGATGTCGCCCGCCGCATTGGCGTCCGAAGGCATGGCCAGGGTGCGCAGCGTCAGATCGCCAAGCGGCCGTCCTTCAGCGTAGTGCACCATGCGAGAAATCCTTCGAGACTGGCTGCCCTCGATCCCGTATCGTCACGGCGCCAGAAGGTCAACGAGCCACGGCATGGCCACAGGCTCGGACTGGCAAAAGACCTGCGACAGCCGGCGCGCGGTGTCGGCAGCCTTTTTGCCGGGCAGCTTTTTCACGATAGGAATTTTTTCTTGACTGGGTGCCCTCAGCTATGGTACATTTTTGCCTATGGTGCTGATTTGCGCCAGTGACCCGCCGCACAGGCGGGTTTTTCGTTTGCTCCGTCAGCCAACACACCGGCGAAGGTTTCCGAGGACCGGTTAACCCGAGTTCGTAGACCCTGGGCATGGCCATGGGACGGCAGTTCGCATCACCCGGCGAAGATCGATCAGAAATAGCGCCTGAGGTTCGTGCGAATGCGATCGAGCACGCTGTTCCCGGAAAGGTCCGGAGAGAACTCCTTGCCGGTGATCGCCTCATAGGCCTGCGCATAGACATGCGAGGCCTGTTCGACGATCTCGGCCGGTATCTCAGGTATCGGGTCGCTGTAGGGGTTGCAGCGCGCCGAGACCCACGACCGGACGAAATCCTTGTCAAAACTCTCCGGCCGGCTGCCGTCGGCGAGCGCCTGTTCGTAGCTCGATGCGATCCAGTACCGGCTGCTGTCCGGGGTGTGGATTTCATCGGCAAGAATGATGGTCCCATCCTTGTCGGTGCCGAATTCGTACTTCGTGTCGGCGAGGATCAGGCCGCGTTCCGCGGCGCGCTGCTGGCCGCAGCCGAACAGCCGCAAGGCGTAGTCCGACACGGTGTCCCACTGCGCTGGCGTAAGCAGGCCCTGCTCGATAATCTCCGCTTTGGACAGCGGTTCGTCATGGCCGCCATGCGCGGCCTTGCTGGTCGGCGTGATGATCGGCTCCGCCAGTCTTTCATTGTCGCGCAGGCCATCCGCCAGGCGGATGCCGTACATGTCACGGTCACCGCGCTTGTAGCGAGTCAGGATCGAGGTGCTGGTGGTTCCCGCCAGATAGCCGCGCACGACGATCTCGACCGGCAGGATGTCGAGCCTTGTGCCGACGACGACGTTCGGGTCGGGGTATTCGAGAACATGGTTCGGACAGATATCGGCGGTTTCCTCGAACCAGTAGCGCGCCGTCTGGGTCAGTATCTCGCCCTTGTAGGGGATCGAGGTCAGGATGATGTCGAAGGCACTGAGCCGGTCGGTGGCGATGATGATGCGCCGGCCATCCGCCAGATCGTAGTTTTCGCGGACCTTGCCGCTGTAGTGGCCCGGCAGTTCGGGAATGAACGCGTCAGGGAGGGTCCGCATATGATTTCCTGCCTTCCGCAGAGTGGCCAGAGCATAATTCCGAAAAGTTATGCGCCAAGATAGTGCCATCGCATAGGCTGTCGGGACGATAGATATCAAGCGCGATTGTCGGGAATCCCCGCAAACCTGATCGGTTCGACGGTCGCTTTTTTCACAACTGATGCCGGATGGCGCGGCGACTTCGGAATGCCGTCGCGTCTAGGCTGCAGCCAATTTTTCGGAGCCTCCCATTTCCATCATGCAGACCTATGATTTCATCATCGTCGGCTCCGGCTCGGCCGGCTCGGTCCTGGCTGAAAAACTGTCGGCCTCGGGGCGCTTCTCGGTGCTGGTGCTGGAGGCCGGCGGCAGCGACCGCCGCTTCTACGTGCAGATGCCGCTCGGCTACGGCAAGACCTTCTTCGATCCCGACGTCAACTGGAACTACAAGGCCGAGCCGGACCCGGGGCTCGCCGGCAATGCCGACCACTGGCCGCGCGGCAAGCTGCTCGGCGGTTCGAGCTCGATCAACGCCATGGTCTGGATCAGGGGCGCGCGCGAGGATTTCGATGCCTGGGCCGCCGCCGGCAATCCCGGCTGGGGCTATGACGATCTGCTGCCCGCCTTCAAGGCGCTCGAGGACAACCAAGCCGGCGCGGACCAATGGCGCGGCGTCGGCGGCCCGCTGCATGTCACAGACTGTTCGGGCGCCGTCCACCCGCTGACCAAACGCTATCTCGCCGCCGGCCAGCAGGCCGGCTTGCCCTTCAACCCGGATTTCAACGGCGCTGCCCAGGAAGGCGTCGGCGTCTACCAGATCTCGACCCGCAACGGCCGCCGCATGTCGGCGGCGCGCGCTTTCCTGCGCCCGGCGATGAAGCGCGCCAACGTCCGCGTCGAGATGAAGGCGCTGGCGACCAGGGTGCTGTTCGAGGGCAAGCGCGCCGTCGGTGTCGAATACCAGCAGAACGGCGAGACGAAGTCGGCGCGTGCCGGTCGCGAAGTCATCCTGTCGGGCGGCTCGGTCAACTCGCCGCAATTGCTGCAGCTGTCCGGCGTCGGGCCTTCCGCGCTGCTGAAAGGCCTGGGCATCCGGATGGTCCACGCCAACGAGAATGTCGGCGCGCATCTGCAGGATCATGTCGGCATCAACTACACCTTCAAGGGCAAGCTGCCGACGCTCAACCAGACGCTGCGTCCCTGGTGGGGCAAGCTGCTGGTCGGCATGCAATATATCCTGACCCGTTCGGGCCCGCTGTCGCTGTCGATGAACAATGCCGGTGGCTTCTTCCGCACCGACCCGGCGGCGACGCGGCCCAACATGCAGCTCTATTTCCAGGCATTCTCGACCGTCATTCCCAAGAGCGGCGAGCGTCCCATCCTGACGCCCGACCCATGGCCGGGCTTTTCCATCGGCCTGTCCAACTGCCGCCCGTCGAGCCGTGGCGAGATCATGATCCGCTCGGCCAATCCGCGCGAGTACCCCAGGATAACGGCCAATGCCTACTCCACCAATGCCGATGTCGAGGAGATGCTGGCGGCGGTGAAATTCGTCCGCAAGATCGCCTCGATGCCTGCCATGGCCGAGATCATCGAGGAAGAGGTTTTGCCAGGCCCGTCAATCACTTCCGATGCAGACCTGATTCAGGATTTCAGGAAGCGCTCGGGCACCGTCTATCATCCGGTCTCGACCTGCCGCATGGGGCCCGATCCGGCGCGCGCCGTCGTCGACCCGCGTCTCAAGGTGCACGGCATCGACGGCCTGCGCGTCATCGACGCCTCCATCTTCCCCGACAACATCACCGGCAACACCAACGCCGCCTCGATCATGACCGGTTGGAAGGGCGCCGAACTGGTTCTGGAGGACCAAAAATGAAGATCACCGACGTCAAGACCTGGGTTGTCGACAATCCGCCGCCCGGCATCGGCGGCAAGTATTTCATCTTCGTCAAGTTGACCACCGATGGCGGCGTGGTCGGCTATGGCGAGGCCTACAACGCCACCTTCTCCGCCCATGTTACCGCCCGGATGGTCGAGGACATGGCCGAGCGCTATCTCGTCGGCCGCGATCCGCACGACATCGAGAACTTCTTCCGCCGCGCCTATTCGTCCGGCTTCACCCAGCGGCCCGACGTGTCAGGCATGGGCTGCTTCTCGGCGCTGGAAATGGCCTGCTGGGACATCATCGGCAAGGAGGCCGACAAGCCGGTCTACAAACTGCTCGGCGGCCAGGTGCACGAAACGCTGCGTTCCTACACCTATCTTTACCCGCACACCGGCAGCGTCCACTCCGAGGATGCGCACGGCAAGAACGTCTACAACGACCCCGATCTCGCCGCCGCCTGCGCGCTCGAATATGTCGAACAGGGGTTCAACGCCGTCAAACTGGACCCGGCCGGCCCCTACACCGCCTTCGACGGCCACCAGCCGCGTCTTGTCGATATCGACCTGTCCACCCGCATGATCAAGGCGATCCGCGAGGCGGTCGGCACCCGCGCCGACATCCTGTTTGGCACGCACGGCCAGTTCACAGCGTCCGGCGCGCTGCGCATGGCGCGCGCCATCGAACCCTATGATCCCTTGTGGTTCGAGGAGCCGGTGCCGCCTGACATGCCTGAGGTCATGGCGCAAGTGGCCCGCGCGACCTCGATCCCGATCGCCACCGGCGAACGGCTGACCACCAAGTTCGAGTTCGCCCGCGTCATCGAGAACCGCGCCGCGACCATCCTGCAGCCGGACCTCGGCCGCTCCGGCGGCATTCTCGAAACCAAGAAGATCGCGGCGATGGCCGAGGCCTACCACATCCAGATCGCCCCTCACTGCTATTGCGGGCCGATCGTCGGTGCGGCCAACATCCAACTGGCGGTGACGCTGCCCAATTTCCTCATCCTGGAATCGCTGAAGCAGTGGGACGGTTTCCACGCCACGCTCTTGAAGAAGAAGATCGAGTGGCAGGACGGCAATGTCATCCCCTCGAAGGAGCCCGGCCTCGGCGTCGAGTTGAACGAAGCGGTCTGCGACGCGCATCCCTATACGGGCAAGGACCTGCATCTGCAGATGATGCAGACGCCGCTGATGCCGTGAGCGAAAGCTACGCCTTCATCGGGCTTGGCCATCTCGGCGGCAACCTTGCCGCCAGCCTGATCCGCAACGGCTTTGCCGTCACCGTCTTCGACCGCGATCCGGCCGCCGCCGAGCGCCTGGTGGCGCTCGGCGCCACTACCGCGAGCAGCCCGGCCGAGGCCGCCGCCCGGGCCGGCAAGGCCATCACGTGCCTGCCTTCGCCCAAGGTCAGCGAAGCGGTGCTGGCCGGACCCGGCGGATTGCTGGAGGGCCTGCCCCAAGGCGGCACCTGGATCGAGATGTCCACCAACGGCCGCGACGAGATTCTTCGCCTTGCGGCCCTCGCCTCGGCCAGGGGCGTCGAGACGCTGGAATGCCCAGTCACCGGTGGCGTGCATCTGGCGGCGGCTGGCAAGATCACCGCGCTGGTCGGCGGCGATCCAGCGCTCTACGAACGTCATCGGCCGGCCATCGAGGCGATGTGCGCAAAGTCGTTCCTGATGGGTCCGGTCGGCTCGGCGGCGGTGATCAAGGTGATCACCAACATGCTCGCCTTCATCCATCTCGTCGCCGCCGGCGAGGCGCTGATGTTGGCCAAACAAGGCGGGCTCGACCTCGCCCAGTCCTACCATGCCATCTCAGCCTCCTCCGGCAACAGCTTCGTCCACGAGACCGAAAGCCAGCTCATTCTCAACGGCTCCTACGACATCGGCTTCACCATGGACCTGGCGCTGAAGGACCTCGGCTTCGCGCTGGCGATGGGCAGGGAATTCAGACTGCCGCTCCAACTGGCGCCGCTTGTGAGTGAGATTTTCCAGATGGGCAAACAGGAATATGGCGGCAGCGCCTGGTCCACCCAGATCGTCAAATTGCTCGAGGATGCCGTCGATACCGACCTGCGCGCGCCCGGTTTTCCGGCCAAGCTGGAACTCTGACATCAGCCAGTTATCAAGCGATTTCAGGACGTTGGATTGATGGGCGCATTCATCTGAATCAATCTGTCAACGGCTTGATTCAGTATCTGAGCGTCAATGCACCCGGCAGGATCTCGAAGGTCGCGGGTATGCGTCCCGGCGACTCGCCGTCTATATCGACCAGAGCGCCATTCTCTGACGCATCGCCGAGCGGCTCGACCACCACTTTCCTGCCGCGCAGGATGGTGATCGCCGGATGGTTGCGGTGCCGGCCGCCATAGAGCAGCCGGATGTCCCAGATCAGCTTCAGCTTGCCGGCGGCGCGCAGGATGACGATGTCGAACTGCCCGTCGGTGATTTCGGCATCCGGCGCGATCATCATGCCGCCGCCGAAGAACTTTCCATTGGCGACCGCCACCAGCGCCATGCGCGCTTCGACGGGTGCGCCGTCGTCGACCGTGATCCTGACGTCCTGAAAACGGTAGCGGATGAACTCCACCACGGTGCGCCACAGGAACAGTGCCTTGGCCGACATCCTGCCCTTGCGCTTGTCGGCATTGACGGCGCGGTCGGTGGCGCCGGAAAGTCCCAGACTGGCGATGTTGATGAAGTGCCGGCTGGCCAGCGCGCCGTGATCGTCGATGTAGCCGATGCGCCCGGCATCGACCTTGCGGCCCTTGGCTTCGGCCAACCGCTTCAGCACGGCATCCACCTCTTTCGGCAGGCCGAGCCCGCGCGCGAAATCGATGCCGGTGCCGCACGGCAACAGGCCAAGTTCAGTGATCCGGCCGCTCTCCTGGGCCGCCTGCAGAAGCCCGTCGGCCACTTCGCTGGCGGTGCCGTCACCGCCGGCCGCAATCACCAGATCGAAGCCAATCATTGCGAGATCGATTGCCAGCCTTTCGGCATCGCCTTCGGCCTGCGTTTCGCGCAGCTCGAATTCGCCGAAATGCTTTTTCAGCGACACGGCAACATCAGGCCAATGCCGTTTCAGCCGGCCGCCACCGGCAATCGGGTTGAGAACCACTCCGACTTTCAAAATACCCGCCCTCCCCGGCGCCGGACATGCAGGTCCGATCCTTTGCCGGCATTGAAGCCCGCGACCACCGGCGGAGCAAGGGGCGCTGTCGGCTCGTACGCAAAAAAGCGGGCGGGCTGTCTAAAGCAGCCGGCGCTCGAATTCCCCGGTTTGTGGCTAACGATCCCCGGTAATCCCGCTATCCACAGGGCAGCGGCCATTCCCCAGGACCCTTACTCGGCGTACGTTAAACCCATCTCAGGCGGCTACCGATCATCAAGCCGAAAGGCGAAGTGAAAGGCGGATTTCCTGAGGCCCGTACGGCCCGAAGCGAGAGCAGGCTTGCCTGTTTCGAGGGACGGAGCCGAGACCTACGGGGCCGCGGAAAGCGTGCCAACGCCTACGGCGGACCGATGCTGCCATGAAGGACGGCAAAAACCTTCGATGGTGCGCAGGGCAAAGCTCGCAAGGGTGGAGACCGGCGTGGTCCCGAACGGACGCTGCTCTCGGGCGGCGGACTGGCAGGACCGTCAAAATCAAGGCCGGCAAGGCGCGACGACTTTACGGAAGTTGCTGCCGCGACCGTGTCCTGATCTGACAGGGAGGCGCTGGGAGAAATCCCGGCGCCGACTGTCTTTTTGGCCCCCCGATGCCCTTTGGCGGCGATCTTGCGAGCGCCGCTTTTCCACGCGCTAAAATCGGTTAGTATCGCCTGGTCAGAGCCCGTTTGAAAACGCGCTCTGCCGAGTCGGATGGCGTGGTTTTCGAGAACCGAAGCGCAGCGGACCTTTGAGTCCGTGAGCATCGGAAGCGCAGAAAACCGCGTCAGGCGGCCGGCAGAGTAGCGTTTACAAATGGGCTTGTAGAAGGGGGATACTTCATGACGCTCGTCCAGAAGCTTGCCGTTGCCTATGCCTTCCTGTTCTTCGGCGTCGTCGCCATCGGCTACATACCGGCCTTCAACGATGCCGACGGCAATCTGTTCGGCCTGTTCTCGCTGCAATGGTACGATGATCTGCTGCACGCCTTCTCCGGCGTCTGGGCGCTGGCCGCCGCCTTCATCTCGCACCGCCAGGCAGTGTTCTATTTCAAGCTGTTCGGCTCGGTCTACCTTTTCGACGGCGTGCTCGGGCTGGTCACCGGTTCCGGCTGCCTCGATGCCGGTATCTTCATCAACGGCTTCCGCTCTCTCAACGATATCGAATTCCCGGCCCGCTTCTTCGCCAACCTGCCGCACATCGTCATTGGCGGCTTCGCCGTCTATGTCGGCTTCCGGCTAGCCAGGCGCGTACACGACCACTTCGCCACGGCCTGATCGGGCATGTTCCTGTTCCGCTGGCTGAAGCGCCTCATCAAGACGATCCTCTGGCTGATCGTCGTCGTCATCCTCATCCCGATCGCCGGGCTGAGCTACGGCTTCCTGACGACGTCGTCGCTCGACAAGACGCCGCTGCCCGGCATTGCCGACGGCGCCCCGCCTAAGGCGCTGGCCGACAAGGTCCGCGCCGAGATCCCCGGCTACCAGCGGCCGGAGGAATCGACCTTCCTCACCTATCCGGAATGGGCGATCGTCTACGCCGCACGCGAATATGCCGGCTTCGTCGACAAGGACCAGCCGAGCGGCTTCCCCTACTGGTCCTATATCGGCCGCTTCTGGCAGGACTACGCCATGGTCATCCGCGCCAGCGCTCCCTACAAGTTCAACTATGCCAACCACCAGATGCTGGTCATCATCGGCACCAGCCACTCGATCGAGCATATATTGCAGTGGGCCTATGAGAACACGGTCGGCCGCATCACCGAGGCGACAACGGCCAAGCGCACCGCCGCCGACATTTATCAGGCCAAGGTCGCGGCGGACTATGCCGCGTTTCTCGACCAGGTGCCCTGGTATCAGTTCCCGTATGCCGACAAGCGTGCCGGCCTGTTTGCCGTGCAGCCGGCGCCGGGCGACAGCTCCGTCCGCACCAGCGAACGCAAGCTGGCGTTCGGCCTCGCCGACACCATCAAGCAGGGCTATGCCGACCTGATAAAAAAGGCCCTCGCTGCCACGATGGACCCCGCCTTGCTCGACATCCATGTCTGGGCCAAGGGGCCCGTCGGCGAAGCCACGCGCAACGAGCCCGACACCTGGCTCGAACGCGATCTGGGCGCTGACGGCACGATCTTCGTCACCAGGCGCTATCAGGTCTTCACCGAAATGATCCCGCGGCTGATCGACAAGGGCGTGTCCTTCGTTGAGATCGGCGGCAATGACGAGATCATGGTCACCGTGCTTTCCACCGATTCGATCGCCATCCCCGAAGGCATGCGCATCCTGTTCAGCTATCCGCTGCCGGCAGATCCGGCAACGCGCCGCACGGGAATGACCGTCGCCGTGCGCAAGCTGCATGTCGTGCTGCCGGCGCTGATCAAGTCAGGCGCCAGGCTCGAACACGTCTACGATTACTGAGGCCTTTCGGTCACGCCCGGCCAAGATTACGCATTTCCTGGGCTCCGTCACGCCCATTCCACAATCGCGGCCAAATCCCGCCTTGTTCGCGCGCGAAGGAATGGGAAGAAATGGAAGGGCTGCCGGGGGGCATCTCGAAGGGACAAGACCGTGATCAAGACCGCCCTTGTCGCCATGACCATTGTCGGCTGCGACTGCGACGCCAAGCTTTGCGAATATATCGGCGAGACGCCGGCCAAATGGTCGACCGTCGCCGAGTGCGAAGCGGCGATGAAGAGCCAGATGCTGCACGAGCGCAATTTCAACTATCCGCTCGTCTCCGGCATTTGCCGCACGAAGGGTTCGTCGTCCTCCTCGCAGCTGGCCGCGACCGCATCGCGCCCGGAATTGAAGCCCGCCAGCCGGGTCGTCAGAACCGAAAGCCCGCTGCCGCCGGAACTCAGCCACCGGCCGAGCGTCTCGGTCGGTTCGCCGACGACCGCGATGGAAGCCGACGCCGCCCGGCCCGTTGCCTATGAACAGGTGGTCGATGGCGGAACCGGTGTGCTCTATCGCACCAAGAGCGGCTACGCCGTGGTCAAGACCGATCTCGGCCGCGCCGCCTCGGCAACCGCCGACGCCGCGAAGCGCTCTGTGAACTGGCTGGCTGGCCTGATGCCGAAGGGGCTGTAGGCCCGCTGGCGTCTCGGTTCGACGACCGCGTGATCAGGCAGGCACATAGGTCAACCTGATCACGTCGTCGCCAATCAAATCGCTGGCCACAAAGCGAAGCGGCGGCCGGGGGCCGGCGAAGAATGGCTTGCCATGACCAAGCACGAACGGATGGAGGTAGAGTTGGTACGCATCTACAAGACCAAGGTCGGTCAGGCTTCGTGCCAGGCCTGGTCCAGAAACTGAAATCTCCCCGACGAGCTTAGCCTTAAGCCCGCGTATCACCGCCTCGACGTCATCCGCGACAAGTGTGGCATTGGGGCCGGCCGACTTCAGAGAGCGCGACACAACCCACTTCGGTTGGCTCCGCCACGCCGCCGCGAATTCATGCGCCTCCGCACTCCACTCAGCATGGTCTTCGTCCCAATAGCGCATGACCTCGTACATGCCGCGACCGTACACACTGCCGCTCAAATTGCGCACTTGCTCTATCCAGTGACGAAAGATCGTCGGGCCCGACGGCATTTTCTGGTGGTCGACATAGCCGTCGAGTGACTGGTTCATTCTGAAAATGAGCTTCGCCATGCTGCAGGATCTCCAACCCAGGGTCTTCAGAATAACTTGAGCCGCCGTTACGCAAAACCCCAGCCGAAATCCAAACTGAGACACGATCCTAGTCCGGCCTGAACCTGACTTTCAGGCTCTGCCAGAACTTGTCGACAAGCGGCTTTTCGGTCGCTGCATCCTCGCCGGCAATGCGGGTGATGAACAGCAGCCCCCGATCGGCCAGGCCGAAGCCGACGATCTCGAAATCGGCGGTGTCGGTGCGTGTCTTCACCTCGGCCCGGATCCCGGTCAATTCCTTGCCGTCGGCGAGTTTGCGCGTGGTCGGCCCCTGCGTCAGCTTGGCGCCGGCCTGCACCGATTGCCTGGTCATCTCCTGCAGCATCAACTGGTTGAGCGACACCGGATTCATGGCGCCATATTCCTGCACGACGACGATCGTGCCCAGCGCCGACGCCATCAGATACTGCGTGATGTCATCGCCGAGATCGGTCTTGGTCACCGAAATGCCGCTGGGATGGACGAAGGAGAAGTCGCTGCCTGAAAAGGTGGCGAAGTCGTTGCGCGCGAGCGTCACCTTGCTCTGCTTGCCGCCGGGCAGCGTCACATCGGCGCTCTCGCCGGGATCGATATCGACCGTCACGCCGTCGATGGTCAGCTTGAAGGCCTTGAGATCCTCGCCTCCGGCCGGTCCGGCGCACAGCGCGATGAGGGTGAGTGCCGCCGCCGATACCATCCGCATGGCTGTTCTCCTGCTTCTTACGACACCCCGCTCAGCGCCTTGATGGCACGGTAGAAGGTCGAGGAAAACAGTTCCGTTGGGTCATACTGCCGCTTCGCCGCCAGGAAGGCCGGCAGTTCGGGATAGGAGGCCAGCAATTCCCTGGCCGTATAATGCAGCTGGTAAGGCAGGAAGAAGCGCCCGCCATGCTTGATCGTCACGTCGATCAGCGCCCGCGTCAGCGCCCGCATCCTGGCATTGCCGTCGGCATCGGTCGGCTGATTGACGTAGAGCACCAGCGAATAGGCCGGCTCCGGCGCGTAGGTCAGCGCCACATCTTCTTTGTGGACGATGCGCACCGAAGCATTGAGCACCGGCAGCGTCTGCTTGCGCAGGATCTCGCGCGCTTCCGCGATGAATTCGACATAGGCGGCACGCGGAATAAAATATTCGTGCAGGATGTCGGTCTCTTCCATCTGATCGTTGAACAGATAGGGCACCGAATCGTGCATCGGGTTGTTGCGGGTGACGAGACAGGCCTCGCCCTCGGCCATGGCCGACCTGCGCGCCACCGTGCAGCTTTCGAATTTCGGCTCCAGCGTCTTTTCGGTGAACCACTTCAATTCCTGGAACAGGCTGCCCCATTTCGCCAGGTTGATGATCACCCGCTTCAACCCGACCGATCCCGGCTCGCCGATCTTGGGCTGATCGGCCGGCGGCCGCTCGGCCACCTTGTCGTAACGGTAGACGATCATGTCCTCGAGGAAATTGCCGGGCGCCGTCGACAGATGGCCGTAGAACAGGCCGATATCCTTGTTCGGCTCCAGCACCTTGGCGAAGAATTCCGGAAAATCGTCCGATTTGATGATTTCGCGCGAGGTGCGGTAGACGGCGTTGTCGACGATATCGAGCGTCGCCTCCAGCACCACGCCGAACAGGCCGTAACCGCCGACGACGTGGCGGAACAGATCGGTGTTCTCGGTCGGCGAGCAGGTCGTCACCGAACCGTCGGCCAGCATCACCCGCATCGAGCGGATCGAGCCCGCCACCGAACCCGCCTGGTGGTCCATGCCATGCGCATTGACCGACAGCGAACCGCCGACCGAGAAGATGTCGGTCGACTGCATCGCCTTCACCGCGAAGTGCGGATGCAGAAGGTTCTGGATGTCATGCCAGCGCGCGCCCGGCTGCAAGGTCATGGTCTTGGCCGCCGCATCGACGGTGACCCTGTTGAACTTTCTGAGGTCGAGCACCAGCGCGTTGTCGTCGAAGGCATGCCCGCCCATGGAATGGCGGATGGCGGCCAGCGATATTTTCAGCCCATTGGCACGGGCGAAGGCCAGGGCCTTGGCGATGTGCTCGTCCCCGCTGACCTCGACCACGCCGTAGACCGGCGTCATCGACAGGCCGCTGGCATCGTTGATGTCACCACCCTTTGCCGACCAGGGCAGTGACGCATCGAAGGCCGGCGCATTGTCCAGCGGCTTCAGAGGCAGCGCGAAGCCGTCTATATCGGCTATCCGTCCTGCGTTCTTCGGCCCCGAAGGTCCGCGTGCCAGCCGCGCCACCGTGTTGCCGCCCCACAGCACCGCGCCGCCGACGACAGCCGCACCCAGCAGCAATCGCCGCGACAGGCGAAACCCTTTTTGCTCGTCGGCCATGACTATCCCCCGCTGGCCAAGGGATAGCGCGGCTCTTTGGCAAAAACCATAGCGGCGCCGCCGGGACGGCGGTTTGCCTGGCGTCGAGGGTGAAGGGCACGAAATGGCCGGTCCCCGGAGGACCGGCCAGAATGGAACAGGGTCTGAAATTGCGTCAGCAGGTCTGCCGACGCACGATGCCCTCGCCTTACGAGGCCTTCTTGATCGACGTCACGATGCCGGTCTTGTCATCGACGGTCACCGCCACCTTGGCGCCGACCTTCAGTTTCCCGATCGTCGCTTCGGGCGACAGCTGGTAGATCTTGCCGTCGTCGAGGGTGATCGACTTGGTCGTCGGGTCGACGGCCTGGATGGTGCCCTGAACGGTCGCGGCATAGGCGGTGCCGAGGAAGGCGAGCAGAGCAGCGGTGGTTGCGAGGGTCTTCTTCATTGGTAAGCACTCCGTGCTGTTTCACTTTTCCGGACCGCCGCCTTGGGAAACGACAGCACCGGACGGCCTGAAACTGGACGGAAAGCGCACCCTCCGCAAATCACGTTGGGTGAATTTTCGCAAATAATATCATAGGCTTAATTCCGACACATTATCTGCGACCTAGATCATTTCAGGCCGCTTCGGCTCCCCCAATGAACGCACTTCTGTCCGCGAAAAGAGTCACTTGGCCGATTGTGACGGGCGGCTTTCGATCACCACGCAGCCGCCGCAATCCATCTCGGGCAGCATCACGAAACAGAGCGCTGACCGATCGTCGATACACATTTTGTTTCGCGGATCAGTTCAAAAACCGCCACGCCAACGCTGATCAAACTCGCGCTACGGTTGCAAACCGACGTCGAATGCGGGATGGTGTCGACCGTTGACATGAAGGGGGGCCTTCCATGAAGCTTGCAGTCCGGACTGCGATGTCCCTGATGCTGGCGCTTGCTCCAGGATTGGCCGGCGCACAAGCCACGGATCCGGGCGACGACAAAACAATTATCTTCACTCCCGGCGACCCAGAGATGGCAGCGGCGACCGCGCAGGCGCTCGCCAGCCTGGACGACTTCCTGGCACTGTCCGAGGCGCCTCCCGCCGACACAGAGAGGTTCAAATTGAAGGTCAAGGTACGGGACGGCAACGTCACCGAACACTTCTGGGTCATACCGTTCCGCCGCACCGAAACCGGATTTGTCGGCATATTGGCAAACCAGCCGGAGGAAGTGCACAACGTCGTCCTCGGCCAGAACATAGAATTCACCAGGGACGATATTTCCGACTGGGGATACACACGCGGCGGACGTCAGGTCGGTAGCTTCACCGTGTGCGTCATGTTCAACAAAATGTCGAAAGAAGAGGCGGACTACATGCGTGACAAATACGGCTTCGAGTGCTGAAAGCGCAGCCCGATCAACCCGCTTCGTCCTTCGCGCCGATCTTGCGCACAAGTGCCGCCGTCGCCAGCATCGCGCCCATGTCCGATATCATCGGCGCGACATGCCTGCTGTAGTCGAGCGGCACCGAAATATCCGGCAGCTCGAAGAAGTTCTTCGTCTGCGGCAACAGTAGGAAACCATCGCTGCCGTTGAGCGCGACGCGGGCTGGGTCGTCCGGCCAGGTTTCGCCAAGCCATTTCAGCGCCTGCGCCAGCCGGCCGCTCACCAATGGCTGTGCCGCCCCGAGATTGTCGGTGCGGAACTCGTAGGCGGCATCGAGCAAAGCATCGCCGCTGGACAGCTCTTGCAGCTTGCTGGCGAATATGCCGCGAAAGAAGCTGATCACCGCGTTGGTCCGCCGCGTCGCCACCAATATGCCGGGAAACGGCGCGATGGTCTCGAAAGCGACGATGACGCCCTGGAAGGCGGTCGAGGAGCCCTTGCCCGACCCTTCCCGCAGATGCGCCTCGTACAGTTCGAACGGAAACCCCTCATAGCGGCCCGCCACGATGTCGTCGAACGCCTGCCGGTTGAACGGACCAACCGCCGTGCGCGGCAACCGGTCGAAGGAATTCGGCGTCACGCCATGCTGGTAGCGCATGTCGGCGATGAAGCCGAATATGATCGGCAGCAGCGTCTCGCGGAACGATTGCTGCAGCCGCGTCGCCGGTTTCCTGGCCTGGAAATAGAGCAGGATCGAAGCCGCGAAGCCGATCACATAGAGAAATACATGCGGCGTCGAGACCCATTGCTCGTTGGGGTCGGCGACCTTGTTGAACAGCCAGGCGACCAGCACCACGGCCACCAGCACCAGCCCCACGAACACCGGCACCCGCCAGCGCACCTGCCGGACCGCCGAAGCCCTCGCCGCTTCATAGGCCTCGATGTCTTTCCGGATGCCGGCGATGACCGTTTCGCTCGGCATGAAATCCGCTGATTCCACCGCTACCCCCGCAATCCTGCCTCTGCGGGAGCATGATAGTTGGTTTTGCAAGGGCCGCCAGGTGGTTAAGCGGGAACGCCTTCATCGGTTGGTGGAGAAGGAAAGATCGCTTTCAGTCGCTCCGCGACCTTGTCACGCATTCGGCCCTCCAAAGCCTCCACCAACACCAGCCGCTCGTGGTCGCCAGCGCGCAGGCGCATGAAGGGATGCATCCCGTAAGACGCGATGGCGCCACGCGTCCCGGCATCGGCACTGACATCGACAATGAGGATAGAGCCGATGCGGCCCGGCCATGGCTGCCGGGCAAAGGCGGTACCGAGGAAATCGCCGAGCCCATAGGCGACGATCGTCCCGTCAATCTTTTCCACCGGCTGCACGACATGGGCATGATGGCCCGCGATCAGCCCGACGCCCTGCCCGGCCAGCCGCCTGGCCAGCGCTCGCGTCCCGTTGCGCGGAAAATGTCGGAACTCCCAGTCCCAATGCGGCACGGCGCAGAGAAGGTCCAAGCCAGCGGGTGGCCAGCTCGCCGGATCGCTGTCCATCGAAACGCGCCCGGCAAACAGTTTTTCATCGGCGTTCCGCCACAGCGTGAAGGCGGCGAAGCCGATATCAACCGATCCAACCTGGATCGGCACAACCGGACCGTCGGCCAGGCCGATCGTGCGGATGCCGAGCCGCAGCAACGCCGCGATTGTCCCGTCGAAACCGGCGATGCCCTGATCCAGCATATGGTTGTTGGCCAGCGACAGCACGAGTTTTTCGCGCGCAACACCAACCGCCGTCAGCGCCTCGGCCAGGAACGGCTCGCTCATCGCATGATGCGTGCCGAGCCTTGTGCCCAGCACCGCGCTTGGCCTGTCCACAACAGGGCTTTCGCAATTGCCGATCACCAGATCGGCAGCGCCGAGCAGCGCCTTGATCGCCGGATCGCAATCCGGCGCGCTGCGGTTGGCCACTGCCGAGATGTCGCCGACAAAGGCAAGCCGCACCGCTTGCTTCGGCGGTGGATCCATCAGCGTCCCAGCCATCGGCGCAAAGTCTTGAGCGTCGCCGGCCAGTGACGGCTTCAGGAAACGCGGCAGCCAGGACAGCTTGTAGGAAAACGGATAATTCGACACGCGATGCCCAATTGTTTGCCCTGTGTAGACCGTCCGCCGGGCGGGTTGAAGCGCGGCGCTGCAAATGGTGTATGTTTGCACTGCGCGACAAACATTGGGGGAAAAGATGACACGACTGGCAGGCCTGCTGAGATCCGCTTTCATTCTGCTCCTGCCGCTGTCTTCCGCGTCGGCGGCAATGCCAGAAGCGGCAACCACATTGTTTGAGGCGAAGACCGTGGCCGCGCGCGACACCGCTCTCTCGACGCTGGAGGCTGCCGCGCCAAAAGACCCGGCATCCGCCTATGCGGCCGGGGCGGGCGAGTTCTTTACCGCACTGGAGATCCTGGCCACCGGTCTGCACCGTCATGGTTTCGAAAGCCCGCAATCCTTCATGCTGCCGCTGATGCGGTTGCCGGTGCCCGACAATCCCAATCCCGAGCCGCTCACTTACGAGCAGTTCCGCGCCATCCTGGTCGGCTTCCGTGACCGGCTGGAGAAATCCGCAGCCACGTTTGCCTCGGTGCCGCCCGATGCCGATATCGGCATGGTCATCGATCTCACCCATGCCGGCATCGACCTCAACGAGGACGGCACAATCGCGCCGGACGAGAGCATGGCGGCGATCATCGCCTCACTCTCGCGCGGCGGTATCTCGTCGGACGCCGCCGCCCCCACGCTCACCTTCCGCTTCGACCGCGCCGACGGCTACTGGCTGCAGGGCTATGCCGAGTTCCTGATGGCGCAGGCCGATTTCTGGCTTGCGCATGATTTCAGGAGCACCTTCGACGGCTCGTTTCACATGCTGTTCCCGCGCGCCAAATTGCCGCTGCAGGATATTCTGGTGCCGCCGGCCGGCGATATGGGCTCGAGCATCTTCTCCTCGGAATGGCGCATCGCCGATTTCATCTCGATGGTGCATCTCGTCAACTGGCCGGTGATCGAACCGGAGCGCCGGCAAGCGGCGCGCCGCCACCTGCTGGAAATGATCCGGCTGTCGCGCGAGGACTGGAAGGCGATCCGCGCCGAGACCGACAATGACCGCGAATGGCTGCCTGGACCGCAGCAGAAGGGCGAGAACCCGCTCACCGGCCTCGAAGTCGGCGAGGAGCAGGTCCAGGCCTGGCTCGCCGCCTTGACCATGGCCGAGGATCTCCTGGAAGGCCGCAAGCTGCTGCCGCATTTCCGCGTCACCGCCAGTACTGGGCTTGGCATCAACATGAAGCGCTTCTTCGACGAGCCAAAAAACTTCGATCTCGTGCTGTCGATCACCGGCCCGGCCATCGCGCCCTACCTCGAAAGCGGCGAGCTCGCGACCAGCGACGATTTCGACCAGATCCAGCGCCAGTTCGGCGGCGGCGGGTTTTTGACGTTTGCGCTTTGGTTCAACTGAGGGTGGGCCGTTTGAGGCCGCCTTCCCGCGAGAAATCTAGCATGGCAGGCAACAGTTTTACCGGAAACACGCGCGCCTTTTGTAGGCAGGTCTGCCGGCAGTCGGTTCGCTGCATACACCGCGCGGAGGCGCTGCGTAAAAATTAGCAGTGGCTGTTTTGCTTGACTCGGCCGCCAAAAACAGGCAGCAAAACCAGGTCGGAAGGGCGACAACACCACTTTCCTGGCCGTGGACGAAGGCTGATTTGGCCAAAATCCACATCTCGTCGTTGGTTTTGAGAGGAATTGATTAACCAACTTTGTCCATATTTTGAAGCAATCGGCAACCAACTACAGACGCGGCAAACGCGTCGGGGACCACCTGGGATCACTCACAGAATGGTCGTCGCGGCTCTCAAGGCCACGTACGGGGAAACCGATTGAAGCGAGATTGGTTGCATGGCGTTGTTGAGTACACACAAAAAAAACCGGGGACAGCGTGAGGGCGGCGAGTTCGTCGATGCTCCACGTTCCCCTTCCTTCAACGCTGGCCGGGTGGCCCGCTGGGTCGCGCTGCCTTGCGTCAGCACCGCCATCGGTCTTTGGTTGATCGGCACCATGGCTGGCCTCAGTTCCGTCGGCGCCTCTCTGTCGGCAACTTCGGTTGGCCTGCCCCAGACACTGTCGACACCGGGATCGCTCGCACTTGCCGATCCGCTGAAACAGCACTTTTTGAAAGCACCCTTCGTGCTGGCCAACGCCAATGGCGGCACTCAGGCCCTGCATGATCATTCGGTGCAGTGCGGCGCCAGCTGTTTCAAGCTGGCCAGGGTAAGCGCGCGGGCGGAAAAATCCGAACGCCTTGTAGCGCAGGCAAAGCCGATGCCCGCCGCCGTGAAGTCGAAGGCGCAGGAGCGCTTCGAACGCATGGAAGCGTCGCTTTCGCCGATGAAGCTGGCCGCTGCCTTTGCCGATGCCGGAAAGCCTGCCGCCAGTGCCAACACCCGCCCGGTGATCTCCACCGTCGCACCGCGAATTGCCGAGGCGTCGTTGGTGCCCTCCGTCCAGGTCACAGCCAGCCTGTCCGATAACATGCCAGTTCCGGCGGCCGAACGTTTCGCCCGGCTGGATACCGACTCGGTGGTCGTGCAGACCGCACCGCCGCCGATGGGTTTTGCCCAATCCGATACGCCGGACAATTCGCAGTTGGCGCTTGCTCTGGTGCAGTCCCTGCCGGCCGACGACGAGGCGTTCGCCTCACCGCTGCCGATCGAGGAATCGTCAGCCGATGTCGTGGTTTCACCCGTCGAAACCCAGCAGGATCAACCCGGCGATGCCGCCGCGCTGCCGGACGCTCTGACCGACGACGTGCCGTTGCCGACCCGGCGTCCACAATTCGACGCGCCGCAGCCCAAAGTGGTCCAGCAGGAGCCTAAGTCCGTCCAGCAGCCGAAATCCGTTCAGCAGCCGAAGCCGGCACGCGAGACGGTCCAGCAGGCCCAGCCGGCAAAACCGACGCGGCAAGGCCGGCCGGCCGATGGCGGCGATGTGCTGGCCTATGCCAAGCCCGATACCCCGTCGGGCGGCCTTGGCAAGGCGTTCAGGAACCTCTTCAACTCGCCAGCCGCCAGGAGCGGAGCCGGCAATGGCGTCGCCGTGTACGACATCAGCAGCGCGACCGTCTACATGCCTGACGGCTCGAGGCTCGAGGCGCATTCAGGCATCGGCGCCATGGCGGACCAGCCGCGTTATGCCGACCAGAAGAATCGCGGACCGACGCCGCCCAACACCTACAATCTGTCGATGCGCGAGTCGCGCTTCCACGGAGTGGAGGCCTTGCGCCTGACACCGGTCGATGGCCGCAACAAATACAATCGCAACGGCCTGCTGGCCCATACCTACCTGCTCCGGGGCCGCTACGCCCAGTCGAGCGGCTGCGTCGCCTTCAAGGACTATGCGCGCTTCCTCGCCGCTTTCAAGAAGGGCAAAATCAAACGCCTCGTCGTGGTGCCGCGCCTGAACGGGTCGGCGACGCAGGTCGCATCAGCCGCCAGGGGCGTGTAACGACAAGAGGCTTTCGGGCGCCTTCCCGCTGCTGCTGACAGCCTGCTGTCAGGAGCAGCGCTGTCCGGCACGCCTCTCCCCACCGCGCTCTTTCCATTTTGGCCAGGAAATCCCATATTCGGGACATGGCCAAATCTCCCGATCAGGCACCGCCGCCGACGGCGAACGACGACCGCGCCGCGCCGAAGCGGCGCAGCCCGCTGACCGATTTCCTCGACGCCTCCGAGCCGCTGCACAAAGGCGGCTTCGCCGAGATGCCGCAGCCGGAGCTCTCTGGCACGCCGCTGACCGGTTCGATCGCGGATTGGGCCGAGCAGATCGAGCAGGAAGCCGAAAACGAAGGACGTCTTGTCGCCAAGGGTGACGGCGGCAAATCGCCGAAGCCGTCGAAGAAGATACCCGAGCGCTCAAGCTCGCCGGGGCGCAGTTCGCGCGGCACCTCGATGGGTGGCGCGGCGTCAGCCAGGGAGCGCACGGCAGCCGGGCTCAATCCGGTCGCCGGCCTCGACATTTCGCTGGAGGACGCCGAGACCATGGCCTCCGGCAGCGTCACCGCGACGGTGGCGGCACTGTCGGCGCTGATCGAATCCGGCAATCCGCTGCACAAGGACGGCGTGCTGTGGACGCCGCACCGCCCTGCCCGCCCCGAAAAATCCGAAGGCGGCATCGCCATCAAGATGGTGTCGGAGTTCGAGCCGGCCGGCGACCAGCCGACCGCGATCAAGGATCTGGTCGAAGGCGTCGATAACCACGACCGCACCCAGGTGCTGCTCGGCGTCACCGGCTCAGGAAAAACCTTCACCATGGCCAAGGTGATCGAGGAGACGCAGCGCCCTGCCTTGATCTTGGCGCCGAACAAGACGCTTGCCGCGCAGCTCTATTCCGAGTTCAAGAAATTCTTCCCGGAAAACGCCGTCGAGTATTTCGTCTCCTACTACGATTATTACCAGCCGGAAGCCTACGTCCCGCGCACCGACACTTTCATCGAGAAGGAATCCTCGATCAACGAGCAGATCGACCGCATGCGCCACTCGGCGACGCGTTCGCTGCTTGAGCGCGACGACGTCATCATCGTCGCCTCTGTGTCCTGCATCTACGGTATCGGCTCGGTCGAAACCTATACGGCGATGACCTTCCAGATGCAGATCGGCGACCGGCTCGACCAGCGCGCGCTGCTCGCCGATCTCGTCGCCCAGCAGTACAAGCGGCAGGACATCAACTTTGTCCGCGGCTCGTTCCGCGTGCGCGGCGACACCATCGAAATCTTCCCGGCCCACCTGGAAGACCGCGCCTGGCGCATCTCGATGTTCGGCGACGAGATCGAGCAGATCACCGAGTTCGACCCGCTGACCGGCCAGAAGACCGGCGAGCTGAAAAGCGTCAAGATCTACGCCAATTCGCACTATGTGACGCCGCGCCCGACGCTGAACCAGGCGATCAAGTCGATCAAGGAAGAGCTCAAGCACCGGCTGGTCGAACTGGAGCGGGCCGGCCGCCTGCTTGAGGCACAGCGGCTGGAACAGCGCTGCCGCTTCGACCTCGAAATGCTGGAAGCCACCGGCTCGTGCGCCGGCATCGAGAACTATTCGCGCTATCTCACCGGCCGCCAGCCGGGCGATCCGCCGCCGACGCTGTTTGAGTACATCCCCGACAACGCGCTGGTCTTCATCGACGAAAGCCATGTCACCGTGCCGCAGATCGGCGGCATGTATCGCGGCGACTTTCGCCGCAAGGCGACGCTGGCCGAATACGGCTTCCGTCTGCCGTCCTGCATGGACAACCGGCCGCTGCGCTTCGAGGAGTGGGATGCCATGCGTCCGCTTTCGGTCGCGGTCTCGGCGACCCCTGGCGCCTGGGAGATGGAACAGGCCGGCGGCGTCTTCGCCGAGCAGGTCATCCGTCCGACCGGCCTGATCGATCCGCCGGTCGAGGTCCGCCCGGCCAAGAGCCAGGTCGACGATGTCGTCGGCGAGATTCGCGATACCACCAAGGCCGGCTACCGCACCTTGGTCACCGTGCTGACCAAGCGCATGGCCGAGGATTTGACCGAGTATCTGCATGAACAGGGCATCCGCGTCCGCTACATGCACTCCGACATCGATACGCTGGAGCGCATCGAGATCCTGCGCGATCTGCGCCTCGGCGCCTTCGACGTGCTGGTCGGGATCAATCTTCTGCGCGAAGGCCTCGACATTCCCGAATGCGGCTTCGTCGCCATTCTCGACGCCGACAAGGAAGGTTTCCTGCGATCGGAAACCTCGCTGATCCAGACCATCGGGCGCGCCGCCAGAAACGTCGACGGCAAGGTCATCCTCTATGCCGACCAGGTGACCGGCTCGATGGAACGGGCGATGGCCGAAACCAACCGTCGCCGCGAAAAGCAGATGGAGTGGAACGCGGCCAACGGCATCACACCGGAATCGGTCAAGTCGCGCATCTCCGACATTCTCGATTCGGTCTACGAGAAGGACCACGTCCGCGCCGATATCTCGCAGTTCACCGACGGTGCCGGCGCCATGATGGGCAACAACCTCAAGGCCCATCTCGACGCGATGGAAAAGCAGATGCGCGATGCCGCGGCCAATCTCGACTTCGAGAAGGCGGCCCGCATCCGCGACGAAATCAAGCGCCTGCGTGAGATGGAACTGTCCATCTCCGAAGACCCGCTGGCCAAATACGCCGACATGGAAAGCCCGGCCTCCGGCCGCGAAAAGGGCAAGCACAACAAGGGCGTGGCCAAACATCGTACAGCAGAGGAACAGGAGCGTTTTCGCAAGCTCGACGCAGCGCGTGCCGCCGAAGAGGCAGCCAAGGCTGCCCGGCCCAACCTCTTCCGCAAGCCTGATCTCGACGAGATGGGCGCCGATGGCACTGTGCCGGTGAAAAAGCCGCTGTTTTCGAAACCCTCGATCGACGACATGGGTCCAGGTACCGACATGCCGACGCCGGCCGGCGCGGTGTCGCGCTCGCTGTTCAAGAAACAGTCGGCATCCGAGGCACATGGTTCCGATTTCGGCATTCCCGGGGACGCCACAAAGCCGCTGTTCAAGAAGAACTCGCTGGACGAGATGACGGTGCGGCGGACGGAAAAACCGATCGAAGGAAAAGTGCCGGCCAAGCCGCAGCCAATCTCCCCCCTCGTGGGGGACGAATCCGCCAAGCCAGTTGTTCGCCAGCGAACAGGCATTGGCTCCTACGAAGACCCCGCCGACGCCCGTCGGGAAAAGCGCCGGCCGGGCAAGACGGGTAGGCCGGGAAAGTAGCGCCTTCCCCTTCTCCCAGAAGGGGAAGGGAAGCGCTCCGCCGCCGCCGCATTCCGCCGACGCACTTGCCACCAGCCCCGCCTTTGGTGTAATCGCTCCCCACACTCGAACGTCTTGAAAGGAGGGCTCACGTGTTTACGTTTCATCGTCACCATCGTCAGCGTGGCCCGATTTCTGCCCTGCGAGCTTGCTTGCAGGGCTGACCAGGGACGGTCCGGGTTTTTCCCGCTTCGATTTTTTGGTCTGCCCTTCGTGGTGCGTAATGCCGAGCCTGATGGCCGGAAAGCGCACCGTCAAAGTGGACCGGAGTAGCTCCGGCAAGACCAGAGAAATCAAAATGGCCCTGATCAGCCTCAAATCCCTCGGCGTCACCATGAGTGCGCCGCTGTTTGCCAATCTCGACCTCACCATCGGCACCGGCGACCGGCTCGGCATTGTCGCCGCCAATGGCCGCGGCAAGTCGACTTTGCTGAAATGTCTGACCGGCGAGATTGAGCCGACCTCCGGTGACATCATCCGCACGCGCGGCCTGCGCGTCGGTCATGTCGAACAGTCGGTTGCCCAGGCCCTTCTCACCCGTACGTTCCGGCAGGTGGTGGCGGATGCCTTGCCGTCCGAGCGGGCCGAAAGCGAGATGTGGCGTGTCGACGTGGTTCTGGATTCACTCGACGTGCCCGAGCCGATGCGCGAGCGGCCAATGCAGGCGCTGAGTGGCGGCTGGCAGAGGCTTGCGCCAATCGCACGCGTCTGGGTCACCGATCCGGACGTGCTGTTGCTCGACGAGCCGACCAACCATCTCGACCTTGTCCGCATCAGCCAGCTCGAAACCTGGCTGAACTCGCTGCCGCGCGAGGTGCCCGTCGTCATCGCCAGCCACGACCGCGCCTTCCTCGACGCCACCACCAACCGGACCCTATTCCTGCGCCCGGAACAGTCGCCGGTGTTTGCCCTGCCCTACTCCCGCGCCAGGCAGGCGCTCGACGAGGTCGATGCTTCGACCGAGCGCAAGTTCCAGCGCGACATGAAGGTGGCGCAGCAATTGCGCCGGCAGGCGGCCAAGCTCAACAACATCGGCATCAATTCGGGCAGCGACCTTTTGACGGTGAAGACCAAGCAGCTCAACCTGCGGGCCGAAAAACTGGAAGAAGCGGCCGCACCGGCGCACCGCGAAAAGTCGGCGGGTGCCATAAAACTGGCCAATCGCGGCACCCACGCCAAGGTGCTGATCACGCTCGACGACGCGGCTGTGGAAACACCCGACGGCACCCCGCTGTTTCGAACCGGCAAGCGCCATATCTGCCAGGGCGACCGCATCGTGCTGCTCGGCCGCAACGGCGTCGGCAAGTCGCGCTTCGTCACCCTGATCCGCAATGCCATTGTCGAACCGGACACGGTGCCGAATGTGAAGGTGACGCCGTCGACGGTGCTAGGCTACAGCGACCAGGCGCTGTCGGGCATCAGCGGCGACGACACGCCGCTGATGCTGGTCTCGCGCCGCTACGATGTCGGCGAGCAGCGTGCCCGCTCGCTGCTGGCAGGCGCCGGCGTGGTCATCGAGATGCAGGAGAAAAAGATCGGTGCGCTGTCCGGCGGCCAGAAGGCGCGGCTGATGATGCTGGCGCTGAGGCTCGCCAATCCCAACTTCTATCTGCTGGACGAGCCGACCAACCATCTCGACATCGACGGCCAGGAAGCCCTGGAAGCGGAACTGCTGGCACATCAGGCAAGCTGTGTGCTCGCCTCGCACGACCGCTCCTTCATCCGCGCCATCGGCAACCGCTTCTGGCTGATCGAGAAACGGCGGCTGACCGAAGTCGAAGACCCAGAGGATTTCTTCCGCTCGGTGGCGGAGGGCGCTGGTTAATCGGTGAACAAAACTGCCGATGAAGTTCCGGCCTGTCGAGCGCAGGCCGGAGTTTCGTATCATGTTACGAGACGTCTTCTTGACTTCCGAAGCGTATCATGCCATGGTACGCCACTCGGGTCGGCAAGATGATACGCTCCTTCAAAGACAAGACCAGCGAAGCCGTTTCGAACGGCAAGGCTCCGAAGGGCTTCCCATCGGACCTTGTCCGCTCAGCCCAGCGGAAGCTGTTCATGATCGACAACGCCGCCGAACTGTCGGATCTGAAGACCTCCCGGCAACAGGCTTGAGCCGCTGAAAGGTAACCGTGCGGGCCAGCATTCGATCCGCATCAACGATCAATTCCGCGTCTGCTTTCGGTGGGTGGAAGGGCAAGCGGAGGATGTTGAAATCACCGACTATCATTGAAGAGGGTTCAAAATGCTGAACATCAACCCACCTATCCATCCCGGAGAAATTCTCCGTGAGGAATATCTCGTGCCGCTCAATCTGAAGCCTTACACGCTGGCCAAAAAGCTGCATGTGCCCCGCACACGCATCGAGCGCCTGGCCAGCGAGACGACACCGGTAACGCCCGACACCGCTTTGCGCCTTGCGAAGTTCTTCGGAACCACGCCGCAGTTCTGGATGAATATGCAGGCGAGCTACGACCTCGCCGTAGAGGGAGAGGCGAAGAAGGCCGATCTTGAAACAATCGAACGTCTACAAACCGCGGCCTGAAGTAATCGCGTTAGCAACAACCCGCTTCAAGCAGGCTGCGGAGCTAGCGATAGAAAAATCTCGGCGGTCTGTCGGATAGCCTCAGCCCGTCGCGTCCTTGGGATGCCGACACGATGATGCCGGCCCACCCAGGGAGAATTATCATGTCGGTTCTTTCGTCCATCGGTCGCATCGCAACCCGGTATGCGGCAGCGCGCGCTCGTCACCGCAGCGAACGCGTCCTGCGTTCACTGCCTGCCTCGCTGCGCAAGGATATCGGGTTTCCGGACGTCTTCGATGCGCAAAACGGCCGCCGCCCCTGACCTCGCGGGGCGCCAGTCAGTCATGCGTATCGCCCGAAAGCGGCGTCGCCTGCATCGATACGCGTTTTTCGAAAGCCTCGAACCAGCGCGTCAGCAGTGCCCGTGAGCGAAAAGGCGGAAGGTGACGGAACGCCATCCAGGACAGCGTGGTGGCCAAGGCAATGTGGCCGATATGGAGCGGCGCCTCGTCGTCCAGCGTGCTCTCGATCCAGTCGTAGCTCGCCTCGATCTTTTCCCGGTATCCGTCGGCGAGAGCACCATAGCGCAACTTTTCGGGTCTCCTTTCCGTCTCCCAGCGCAAGGCTATACCCGTCTGCGCCAGGCCCTGGGCGACCGCCTGCAACCGCAATGCCTGCCAGCGCGCCTCGCCGTCCTGCGGCAGCAGCTTGCGACCGTCATGCAGCGTGTCGAGATAGGCGCAGATGACATCGGAATCGAAGATCGGCGACGCGTCGGGCCGCAACAGCACCGGCACTTTGCCGAGCGGGTTTTCGGCGTAGACGCGGGCATTGCGCAAGGTCGGACTGGTCTCGTGATGAATGACCTCCAGCCGATCGGCAATGCCAACCTCGTGGGCGAAGACGAGTGCCTTGCGCGCGAAGGGTGAGTGGGTCTGATAGTAGAGGATCATTGTCGTCCCAGGATTTGAAGAGGCGTTCGCCTGATCCATCTGTTCTAGCCTGCGAGCCGAGAGAATTGCGCTCTGATTGGGCGCGGTCGACGCAAGTTCGTTTCACGCCTCTCGTCCAACTGCGGCTGCGTGGACTGTCCAGGGCCGGTCGGCCAAAAAAATCTGCCGGCCATGTAGGAACGCCGGCACCTCATCCGTCCTTTGGCTCGCAAGGCCAAACGCAAAGAGGAACAACAGATGACCGATCAGACCCCCGTTCAGCCCGCGGCCAAAGTGCTCGGCGGATTGACCCCCTATCTGCAGCTGGATGGCGCCTTCAAGGCTGCCGAATTCTACAAGAAGGCCTTTGGTGCCGAGCAGGTCTTTGCCTATCCGGCGGACGAAAAAGGCCGCACCATGCACATCCACCTCCACATCAACGGCTCGACGCTGATGCTCTCCGACTTCTATCCCGAAAACGGCATGCCTGCCGTCAAGCCGCAGGGTTACACCATGCAGCTTCACCTCGGCAGCGACGACATCGAAGCCTGGTGGAAGCGCGCCGTCGATGCCGGCTGCGAAGTCGCCGTGCCGCTCCAGATCATGTTCTGGGGTGACCAGTGGGGCAATATGCGCGACCCGTTCGGCGTCGAATGGGCGATGAACGCGCCGGTCAAGAAAGCCTGATCTATCGCCAATGGCGAAGTCCCTCACCGGCTGGCGTCGGTGAGGGATTGTGAACTTCCAGGAGGAGACCCACAATGTCCTATGTCGATGGCTTCGTGCTTGCCGTGCCCAAGGCAAATCTCGATGACTACAAGAGGCTGGCCAATCTCGCAGGCCCTATATGGAAGGAACACGGCGCGCTCGCCTATGTCGAATGCATCGGCGACGACGTGCCCTATGGCGAGGTCACTTCGTTCCCGCGCGCCGTGCAGGCCAAGGACGACGAGATCGTCGTCTTCGCCTGGGCCGTCTATGAGTCGCGGGAGAGCCGCGATGCCGTCATGGCCAAAGTGATGGCAGATCCGCGCCTGAAGGCCGATTGGGCGGACATGCCGTTCGACGGGAAGCGCATGATCTTCGGTGGCTTCACGCCATTCATAGAGCTTTGAGCAGCCGGTAGCAGATTGGCAGAAGCCCCTCAGCTTCGTCATCCTAGGACGAAGCAGGAGCGAAGCTCCGTCGTGAAGACCCTAGGGTGACGACGCGGGTGCTTAGGCCAATCTCTAAGGCCACGATCAGCTAGAGAGCGTTGCGCTAATCCAGCCTGTCCAGAAGCGGCTTCAGCCGGTCACCATAGCGCTTCCATAGATCGACCGACCCCTGATACATCGGCTGGCGCACCTGTGCGGCTGAAGCCGTGCGCACCGGTCGGTCGGTCTCGTGGAACGATAGTGCCGCGTCGTCCCAGGGCAGGCCGAGATGGGCGATCAATGCCCGCGTCTGGCCTTCCTGGTCGGCGACAAAATCCTCGTAGCGTACATCGTGCACGACGCCTGGCAGCACCGTGTGCCAATGCTTCATGATGTCGGTGTAGAGATTGTGGAAGTCGGCGAGCTCGCCGAGATCGTAGCCATAGCGATGGCTGTCACCGCGGAAATGCACCTTGTAGATCGACAGGCAGGTGGCCGCCGCATCGCGCGCGCAGTGGATGATCCTGGCCTTCGGCATCATCATGTGGATGAAGCCGACAAGCAGGAAGTTGCCCGGCATTTTGTCGGTGACGTGGCGCATGTTCGGATAGCGGGCATGGAGCATGTCGAGATAGGCTTGGCCTGCCTCGGCAAAATCCGAATCGCCCGTATCCGATACGCCCCATGGGAAGCCACCCGGCATGGTCGCCGGGAACTGCCTGCCGACCGCCTTCTTCAAGATGCTGAGCTCGCCTGCGCCATAGACCTGCGGATGGCTGGCGATGATCTGCTCGACCAGCGTCGTGCCCGAACGCGGCATGCCGACGATGAAGATCGGCGTGTCGTCGCTGATTGAGCTGGGCCTGTGCTTCTCGAAGAAGCCGGCATCGAAGGTGGCCTTCATCGCCTCGAACTCGGCCCGCGTCCTGGCCTGGTCGTAGTCGATGCCTTTGCGGCGGATCGCATTGCCCTCGGCGAAATAGTCGAAGGCCCGGCCATAATCCCTGAGATCGTCATTCGCCTTGCCGAGTCCGAAGGACAGCTGCATGCGCGCCAGGCTGTCCTGCGGCGCCTTGGCATGCTGGGCTTCCATGCCCCCAAGTTCGCTGTCGCGCTCCTTCTGGCGCTTGACCTGCGTCAGCATCAGCCAGGCTGTGGCCATGGCGGGGTTGATCGCCAACGCCTGCCGGAACAGGTCGGCCGCCTCGTCGAGCTTGCCCTTTTCCATCAACCCGACGCCGAGCCCGTGCAGCAGGTCGGCATCCTTGGGTCGGATCGCCAGCGCTTCGCGGAAGGCAGCCAGCGCCTCATCCAGCCGCCCGGCTTCCTGCAGGGTTTCGGCAAGCCCGATGCGGGCGCGCACATGAAATGGGTTGCGTGCAACCGTGCCGCGATAAATCTCTTCGGCCTCTTCGAACTGGCCGACCTGTTTCAGCGATGAGCCGAAATTGTCGCGCGCCGCGAGTTGGTCCGGCCGCAGATCCACTGCGCCGCGGAAGAAATCGATGGCCGCAGCAGGGCGGCCGAGGTCGCGCATCACCGTACCGAAATTGTTGAGGAAATCGGGATTCGTCGGCTGCAGGCTCACCGACCGTTCGATGAGATCCAGCCCTTCTTCGCTGCGCCCGGTCTGGTGGAGCAGCAGTCCCAGGAAATGCGCCGCGGCCGCGTGCTTGGGCTGACGCGCCAGCACCTGCCGGTAGATCGTCTCAGCCTCTTGCCGGCGCCCGGCCTGATGCAGTTGCAACGCCTGCTGCACATACTGGTCGAGGCCCAGCGGCGGCTGTCCGCCTGCGCCAGACCTGGCTCCCGCACCCGCCGCTCGTCTTTGATCTCTGTTGATGGGAAACCTACCGTGTTTTATCCGCCTGTGGCGATCTAGGCCATCGGCGCCGCAGGTTCAAGGCTTCGCTTGCTGTCTCGTCCTTTCGTCGGTGCGGAAAGATCAAATCAGCACACCGCGATCCGGCCCCAGCAAATCTGGCTCGAGGCCACGGAGCGCGCGTTCATCGATATCAACTCGGCCCGCTCAACGCTCGTTCGTGCCCGCGAACTTGGCCACGCAGTGGCAATCGACGACTTCGGCACCGGCTACTCCAGCCTGTCCTATCTCGAGGGGCTGCCGCTCGATGCGCTCCTAATCGACAAATCGTTCATCGATACGATCAGCACGAATTCCGCCACCAATTCCGTCACCGCGCATATCATTGACATGGCCAAGACACTAAAGCTGAAGATCGTTGCCGAAGGCGGGGAAACGCAGGCGCAGGCCGACTACCTCGCGGCGCGCGACGTCGACTACGGCCAGGGCCGGCTGTTTGCCAGACCCATGCCCGCGTCCGAGTTCGTCGCCGACTGTCGCCGGTGAAACCGACGGCTTGATGATTGTCTTCCTCAACGAGGCGCAGCGTTCTCAGCACGGCCCGTCGCCAACGACGCGATAGTCCGCGGCACGGGCTTCGCAGGAATTGGGGAAGGTGCGCATCTCGCCATGCCGGCGCGCGCACACCGGCGCATATTCGCGGGTGCAGAACGTCTGCTCTTCACCACCGCCGCCGCCGCCACCGCCGCCACCGCCGCCACCGTCGCGGCACGGACCGTCGCGCACGATGCGGTAGCCGGCCCGGTCGGCAAGACAGGCATTGGCGAAGGTCTGGCGATCGCCGCCGCGCCGGGCACAGACCGGCTCGTACTGCTTGCTGCAATATTGCGGTTCCGGCCGGGGCGGACGCGGACGCGGCCCTGGTCCGTCATCGACGACGACGGTGCAGGCGGCAAGAAGTGCCGACAGCAACAGGATGACAAAACCCTGCCGCGAAAAGATTGCCGCCAGATATTTCATGATGATCTCCCACGATCGCGTCCCCGGTTGCCGATCCTCGCCATTCCCTTGCCAAATGCAACCCCCGTTTGCAGCCCTTTCAGTCGGAAACGCGCTGGGGCTGTAGGCGGCGTCGACTTCCTCGGCCACCTCGACATCTGGCCCATTCGTGGCCCGGTTCTGGCCGATGACCCGGCCGGCAAGCAAGCCTATGCCGAGCCCATCGATGCTCAGGTCAGTCGATTGATGCGTCGGGACGCGCCAGTACGGCGGCCCGCGGCGGTATCTTGCAACCATCACGTTTCCGTGCGATAAATTCCGTGTTCGGGCATTTGCGACCCGGAGAGCGGAACGTTTTGGACGACCTTTCCCCGATACTGTGAATCTCTGACGGCCCCGTTTTCGGCGGGGGGTTTGACCATGCGCCAATGCATGACTGCCGAAGCAACCACCGGGAACTGCCCTTTGCGCCAGGCGGCGGGCGGGACCACCAAAGACTGAACGGGTGAAGGAGTTTCCCCAATGGCCCAGACCGGCACCGTTAAATTCTTCAACGCGACCAAAGGCTTCGGTTTCATCACGCCCGATGGTGGCGCCAAGGATGTGTTCGTCCATATCTCCGCGATCGAAGCTTCCGGCTTGCGCACGCTCGTTGACGGCCAGAAGGTCACCTTCGACGTCGAGCCGGACCGCATGGGCAAGGGCCCCAAGGCCGTCAACCTCCGCGCAGCCTGAGCCATCGGCGCGCCGCATGTCACTTAGACGTGCGACGGAGGCTCCATGCCTGCACCTGGCCTGGAGAGGGATCTGAATTTTGAAAGGCGCGGCGATCTTCGTCGCGCCTTTTCCTTATCGAAGGCGCGGGCCAGTGATGTCGCCCAAGCGGCCGGGTTCTGGGCAACGACTTGCATAAAAACAAAGACCCGAAGCATGCCGCAACGTGCTTTAGACGCCCGCAAAACTTTCTCTTGCCGATGACGCTAAAATAAAGGACAAATTTCCACTCGGGCATTTGCCGGCCCGAGACTGGAGTTTATGGGACAAAGGAGCTTCCCATGCCGCAGACCGGCACCGTCAAATTCTTCAATCATGCCAAGGGCTTCGGCTTCATCACGCCCGATGATGGCGCGAAGGATGTTTTCGTCCATATTTCAGCTGTGCAGGCGTCCGGTCTTCCCGGCCTCGAGGATGGGCAGAAAGTGTCGTTCGATACCGAGCCGGATAAGCGCGGCAAGGGTCCCAAGGCCGTCAACCTGTCGGTCGGCTGAGCCGGCTTCGAACCGGCGCTCCCGGGCAGATCGCTCCCTTGAGAGCCTGTGATTTTTGACGTCCGTTTTGAATAAACACGTTAAAATCCGTTCAGCCCCCGTTCAGCCACGGTCGCATATTAGTCTTCGGTAAAGCCGGACCGCATCCCCGAAACTGCACGGGCCGGAACGAAGGAGACCGACATGAACCGAATTTTCAAAACCGCCGTCCTGGCCGCTGCCGTGGCCGCCACCACGCTCACGGCCTTGCCCGCCGCCAATGCGCGCGACTGGCGCCGTCATCATGGCCATCATGGCAATGGCGATGCCATTGCCGCCGGCGTGCTCGGCCTCGCGGCCGGGGCGCTGATCGGTGGCGCATTGGCCAATGACCGCCCGCCGCCCGACGCTGACCGCTACTACGATGACGGTTACTACGATCGTGACGTCGTGGTGCGCCCGGCCCCGGTCCGCCGCTATTATGCGGAGCCGCGGGTGGTCTACGCCAATCGTTATGCCGAACCGTGGACGCGTGACTGGTACGAATATTGCTCGGACCGCTACCGCAGCTTCAATTCCCGTACCGGCACGTTCACCGGCAATGACGGCGAACAGCATTTCTGCACTGCCAACTAACCAAGGGCTTCCCTGCCCCAAAACAGAAAAGCGCTGACCGCAAGGCCAGCGCTTTTTTGTTGTGGTCTCTACAATGTCAACGGTCCGCTTGGGCTGATGAAAAACAGCTACGGTTCCGAGCCTGGTTCAAGTCAAAAAAGGATTGGTCCGCCTCTCCTCGCCAAAACGTCCGCCGGGACCGTGGCCACAAATGAAGCCGATGTCGTCGCCGAGCGGCAGGAGCTTGTCCTTGATCGAAGCGATCAGCGCCGCGTGGTCGCCGCCCGGCAGGTCGGTGCGGCCGACCGAGCCGCGGAACAGCACGTCGCCGACATGGGCGAACTTGGCTGCGCGGTTGTAGTAGACGACGTGACCGGGCGCATGGCCGGGGCAGTGCAGCACCTCGAACACATGGCCGCCGAACGACACGGTCTCGCCTTCGGCCAGGAACCGGTCGGGCACGCAGTTGCGCGCCCCGGCGATGCCGTAGCGCTTGCCCTGGTTTTCCAGATTGTCGAGCAGCGACTTGTCGGCCTCATGCGGACCGATGATCTCGATGCCGAGCGCCTCCTTCAACTCCATTGCACCGCCGGCATGGTCGATGTGGCCATGCGTTATCCAGATAGCTCCGGCTGAGATCGCATTGTCCTTCAGCACCGCCAGCACCTTGTCGATATCGCCGCCCGGATCGACGACGACGCCATGCTTGTCATCCATGTCGAACAGGATGGTGCAATTCTGCTGGAACGGTGTGACCGGCACGATGCCGGCATTGAGCTGACCCATGATCGTCCTTTCGATGTTCACGGGTGATGTAGAGGCGCGGACAAAGGGCGTCCACCTCGAAAGACGAACAGTCAGTAGCCCCAAAACGGAAATGGGCGGCCGAAGCCGCCCATTTGAAAAGACCGAAACGGCCTGCTTACTTCTTCATGGCGCCCATGACCGCACCGAGAATGGCGGTCAGGATCGCGCCGCCGCCGGCGCCGCCGACGATGTTCTGCAGGTTCAGCGCGCTGCCGAGACCGCTCGTTGCTGCTGCCGCAGCCGCCGGATCGACCGCACCGCCACCCAGCAGGCTGCCGAGGATCGCCGCACCACCGACGCCGCCAATGGCTCCGCCCAGGATTTTGGGAAGCTGACCCATCGCCGCCGTCTTGAGCGCCGCACCGACCGCCTGACCACCGATGATGCCAGTAATCACCTGTATGATGATCGGAAGAAGCGTGTTCATGTCCATATGATTAGTCCCTCCATAGCTGTCAGCCTCCCGGGCCGACACCATCATGAGACGCCGAATTGGACGAAAGTCAAATGCAGAAACGCTGAAATAAAAGGGGCGGCCCGAAAACCGCCCCTACTTCCTAAAAAAGCTGTGACTTTCGTTATTCTGCGGCGATCGCGTGCTTGGGCTGAACGGCCGCAGAATAGTCATTCATAAGATTCTTGGCTATTTCGCCGACCTCGAATCGGTAAGGCCCGATCTCCGAAACCGGCGTCACTTCCGCTGCCGTCCCGGTCAGGAAGCACTGCTCGAAGCTTTCCAGCTCTTCCGGCAGGATGGCGCGTTCAATTACCTCCAGGCCGCGATCCTTGGCCAACCCGATGACCGTGCGGCGGGTGATGCCGTCGAGGAAGCAGTCGGGCTTGGGTGTGTGGATCTTGCCGTCCTTGACGAAGAAGATGTTGGCTCCGGTCGCTTCGGCGACCTGGCCACGCCAGTCGAGCATCATGGCGTCGGCATAGCCCTTGGCCTCGGCGGCGTGCTTGGACATGGTGCAGATCATGTAGAGCCCGGCGGCCTTCGACTTAGAAGGCGCGGTGCGCGGGTCGGGCCGGCGCCATTCCGCCACATCGAGACGGATGCCTTTCAGCTTCTGCGCAGGATCGAAATAGCTTGGCCATTGCCAGATGGCGATGGCGCAGTTGATGCGGTTGTTCTGCGCCGAGACGCCCATCTGCTCACTGCCGCGCCAGGCGATCGGCCGGACATAGGCGTCCTGGAAACCCTGCTTCTTGAGAAGCGTGGAAGAGGCGTCGTTGAGCTCGGCCACCGAATACGGGATCTTGAAACCGAGCAGGCGTGCCGATTCATGCAGGCGCTCGGTGTGTTCGTTGAGCTTGAAGATCTCGCCGCCATAGGCGCGCTCTCCCTCGAAAACAGCGCTGGCGTAATGCAGCCCGTGCGTCAGCACATGGATCTTAGCGTCACCCCATTGGACGAATTCGCCGTTCATCCAGATGAAGCCATCGAGTTGATCGAAGGGAACGGATGCCATGGTAACCTCCCACGGGCGGCAGCCCGGATAGTTGTATCGTTGTGTGTTTCGTGTCGGCCGCCCAAAGCGGCTTTTATGGTGGAGCGTAGGCGGATAATTGCGCTCTGGCAAACTTAGGAAATTCCGGAAAAACCGGCTTCCCTTGCCTTTTCGTTCGCAATCCGCCCAAAAGCTTGTCAAAAATTACCATTGCAGGGAAATTACGTCAATAGTACTGACATAATCTCTCTTTCCCACGGAGAAATAATGACGGATCGAAGCCCAGCCGCCGGAAAACCGATCAGGACCGCAATGTCGGTCGAGGACGGCATCGACTTCGCCATCATCGAGCTGCTCTTCTTTGCCTATCGCGACTTCACCTCCGATCCGGACCAGATCCTGGCCGATTACGGCTTCGGCCGGGCCCACCACCGGGTGCTGCATTTCGTCAACCGCAGGCCGGGCCTGACGGTCGCCGAACTGCTCGACGTGCTGAAGATCACCAAGCAGAGCCTGGCCCGTGTGCTCAAGCAACTGATCGACACCGACCATATCGTGCAGTTGCAAGGTCCGCGCGACCGCCGCCAGCGCGAACTTTATCCGACAGCCAAGGGCCGTGCGCTGGCGCTGGCGCTGGCGCGGCCACAGTCGCGCCGCATCCATGCTGCATTGGGGGATTCCGGAGTAACCGAACGGACCTTGGTGGAACGGTTCCTCGAAGCGATGGTCAATCCGGAACTGAGGGCGCAGATCGACGTTGGGTCCGCAAAAATGTCAGGGAAAAGCCATGGAGAGCACTGAACGGGTCGATCACGCGGCCGCGCCGGACGACGACGCGCCGCATCTGCTTGTCGTCGACGACGACACCCGCATCCGCAATCTTCTCAAGCAGTATCTGACCGAAAATGGCTTTCGCGTCACCGTTGCCGGCAATGCCGGCGAAGCCAGGCGCAAGCTTGCCGGCCTCGACTTCGACCTTCTGGTGCTGGACGTCATGATGCCCGGCGAGACGGGCGTCGACCTGACCAAGTCGCTGCGGGCCGAAAAGAACGTACCGATCCTGATGCTGACAGCGCTGTCGGAGACCGACAGCCGCATCTCAGGGCTGGAGGCTGGCGCCGACGACTATCTGCCAAAGCCGTTCGATCCGCGCGAGCTGATCCTGCGCATCAACAACATCCTGCGCCGCGGTGGCCCGGCGACCACGCCCAAGGTCGAGCAGTTGGTCTTCGGCCCCTACACCTTCCAGATCGCCCGGCGCGAATTGAAGCGTGGCGGCGAGGCGTTGAAGCTGACCGATCGCGAGCAGGAGATCCTGGCGATCTTCGCCGCGCGGGCGGGCGAGACGATACCCCGCCACGAGCTTGTCGGCGACGATTCGGAAGTCGGCGAGCGCACCATCGACGTCCAGATCAACCGCCTGCGCCGCAAGATCGAGCGCGATCCGTCCAATCCGGTCTGGCTGCAGACCGTACGTGGTATTGGGTATCGGCTCAGCGTGGAATAGAATGCCGCCTGCGGCCGGCTGAACGGCTGCGGGCAAGCGAAAAGAGCGAATGGCAACCACGGAACTGGAACAGCCGGGCAATGGCGGCTTGAGCGCACGCGCCGCGCGGACGCTGAAGGCGGTGCCGCGCGCCTGGAACCGCTTCTGGCGCCTCGTCTCGCTCTATATGCCCAAGCGGCTCTATGCCCGCTCGCTGATCATCGTCATCGCGCCGATGATCCTGCTGCAATCGGTCGTCGCCTTCGTCTTCATGGAACGTCACTGGGCAACCGTGACGCAGCGCCTGTCGCAGGCCACCGTGCGCGACATCGCCGCCATCATCGACCTGATCGAGACCTATCCGCGCGATGCCGACTACACCAACATCATCCGCATCGCCCAGGACCGCATGCAGCTGAAGGTCGACCTCTTGCCGCCCGACCCACTGCCCGCGCCCGGTCCAAAGCCGTTTTTCTCGATTTTGGATGATGTTCTCTCGTCCGAGATCACCCGCCAGATCAACCGCCCGTTCTGGATCGACACGGTCGGCAACTCCAACATCGTCGAGGTGCGCGTGCAGCTCGAGGGCAAGGTGCTGCGCGTCTTCGTGCGCCGCAGCCAGGCCTATGCCTCGAACACCCACATCTTCCTGATCTGGATGGTCGGCACCTCGCTGGTGCTGCTGATGATCGCCATTCCCTTCCTGCGCAACCAGATCCGGCCGATCCTGATGCTTGCCGAAGCCGCCGAAAGCTTTGGCAAGGGCCGGCCGATGCCGCGCGATTTCCGGCCGCGCGGCGCCGAGGAGGTTCGCCGCGCCGGCTTTGCCTTCATGCAGATGCGCGAGCGCATCGAACGCCAGATCGAACAGCGCACCGCCATGCTGACCGGCGTCAGCCATGACCTCAGAACCATCCTCACTCGCTTCAAGCTGCAGCTGGCGCTTTCCGGCGGCAAGGCCGAGACCAAGGCAGCGCTCGACCAGGACATCGACGACATGCAGTCGATGCTCGAAGGCTATCTGTCCTTTGCCCGCGGCGAAGCTTCGGAAGACGCCGGACGGTTCGATCTCGAGGCCTATTTCGAAAAGCTCGACGAGGAAGCCAGGCTGCGCAAGCGTAAGCTGTCGACGACGCTTGCCGGCGATCACGATGTGCATGTGCGGCCCAATGCCTTTGCCCGGCTGATGTCCAACGTCATCGGCAACGCCTTCCGCTATGCCAAGACGGTGGAGGTCAACGCCACCCATGGCCGCGGCTCGCTGCTGGTCACCATCGATGACGATGGTCCGGGCATTCCCGCCGATCGACGCGAAGACGTGTTCAAGCCTTTCGTGCGGCTCGACGAGGCCCGCAACCTCGATGCCAGCGGCACCGGGCTCGGCCTGTCGATCGCCCGCGACATCGCCCGCTCCCATGGCGGAGACATCACTCTTGAAGACAGCCCGCTCGGCGGACTGCGCGCCATCATCAAGGTTCCGGCATAACCGGGCACGATTCCGAAAAGTGGAAACCGCTTCATCCGCCCGTCATGAAACCATGATCAAGAGCGCGCATGAAGCGCGCGACCTCAATTGATTCGGCCTTGCCGCCTATCTTCGACCCCGTACCTGTCCGGGTGCGCTGGAGCGAAGCGAGAGCAGCAGGCTGGTCGCCTTTCCGGCATCGTCTCAAGGCAACCGTCGACCTTTCAAGCAAAGGGCCGCCATGCGCATACTGATGGTCACCGATGCCTGGCGCCCGCAGGTCAACGGCGTCGTCCACACGTTGGAGCGGCTCACCGAGACGCTGAAATCCTTCGACGTCGCGGTGGATTTCCTGACGCCCAATATCTTTCGCACCCTGCCCTTGCCGACCTATCCCGACATCAGGCTGGCGCTGACCACGCCCGGCCATGTCGCGCGCCTGATCGACGCCGGCAAGGCCGACCACATCCACATCGTCACCGAAGGACCGCTGGGCATCATGGCGCGGCGCTATTGCCGCAATGCCGGCCGTCCATTCACCACCAGCTATCACACGCGCTTTCCCGAATATCTCAGCGCCCGCCTGCCGGTGCCGGAAAGCTGGGCCTATCGCTGGCTGCGCGATTTCCATAATTCCGGCCAGGGCACGCTGGTCGCCACCCAGTCGCTCGCCGACGACCTTTCCGCGCGCGGCTTCACCAAGCTGCGGCCATGGACGCGCGGCGTCGACACCGACCATTTCCGCCCGGACAGGAAGAAGGACCTCGGCTTCCCCGGCCCGATCTTCCTCTGCGTCGGCCGCGTCGCCATCGAAAAGAACCTGGGTGCTTTCCTCGACCTCGACCTGCCCGGCAGCAAGGTGATCGTCGGCGAAGGCCCCGAGCTTGCCAGACTGAAGGCGAAATATCCGCAAGCGCATTTCCTCGGCCATCGCCCCAACGACGAACTGGCCGAGATCTATGCATCGGCCGACGTCTTCGTCTTCCCGAGCCGCACCGACACGTTCGGCAACGTCATCATCGAGGCACTGGCCAGCGGCACGCCGGTTGCCGCCTATCCGGTGACCGGGCCGATCGACATTGTCGGCGATGGTTTTGGCGGCGCGGTCTCCAACGATTTGCGCGAGGCCTCACTCGCCGCGCTCAACGTCGACCGTGCCGAAGCCCGCGAACGCGCCATGCGCTACAGCTGGAAGGCCTGTGCGGAAATGTTCCTCGACACGGTCGAGGAAGCACTGGGCACACGGCGAAAGCTGGCGGCCTGATCGTGCTTTTCGTTATCCAGGGCGAAGCTGACACACCGCCACGGATGACAAAGCGCGGCGACGCACAATCAACCGTTAGTCTGCCACGGCACCTTGTTTCAAAGGGATGGTTCGGCGTGACGTATTGTGCGACTTCGGAGCCATGACCAAGTCAGATTGATAATTGTCGGCGACTCAAAATTTACCATTTCTACCTACATTGTGGCATGCTCGAAGCAACAGCCAGCAACAAAATCAACAGTTACACGAGCCATTTCATCAGGCCCGAAGGTATCTTGCTGATAGTTCTGCTGGTGGTGGCTTTCTTGCCCGTACTGCTCGTCGACATACCCGCTATGGCAGACTATCCAAATCATCTCGCAAGAATGTCGATCCTGATGCGCGCCGGTACGCCCGAAGCCCATCCCTACTATGAAGCCGCGTGGGCACCCTACCCTAATCTAGCCATGGATCTCGTCGTCCCGTTCGCTGGGCGCTTGATCGGGATCGAGCTGGCATCAAAGCTTTTCTATCTAGGCTCGCAAATGCTGGTCGTCAGCGGGGCAATGGCCGTCGGAGCGGCCGCACAGGGGCGTGTGATCCTCAGCGGCTTCGTCGCTTCGCTCTTCCTCTACGCCATGCCTTTCGCTTTCGGATTCGTGAATTTTGAATTTGGACTGGGGATCGTTCTTTGGTCCATCGCGGTTTGGATTTGGCTTGCGGAAAGACCTTTGCCGCTGCGCCTTGCGATCCACGCCGTCTTCGTCGTGGTTCTGTATATCTCTCACCTATTTGCCCTCGGCCTGTATGGCATTGTGGTGGGGCTGTACGAACTCTCCCGCTGGCCAGACCATATTGAGAATTGGAAACGCACGATCTTGCTGGTTGCCGGAATGGCTGCTCCGGTCGTCGCAGTTGGCGCCCTGGCGCTCGCCTACGGCGGCAAAGTGGGTGGCGAAGGAACCGAATGGGCCCTGTCGGCGAAATTGTTGGCGCTGGTTCAAGTCAACGGCTTCAGCAGATACACTTCCTCAGCCGTGACCGTGGTGCTGGTCATTCTCAGTTACCTTGCGGTGAAGCACAGGATGGTGGCGGTCTCTCGCGTCGGCTGCTGGATAGGCTTTGGGCTCTTGTGCCTGTTCATTGTCATGCCGTTTCGCGTTGCGGACACGGCCTTTGTCGACGGGCGCGTCCTTCTGGCGCTTGTTCTGATCCTGCCAGCCTTCGTCACGATCAAGCGTCCGCAAGGCTCGCGTGGAACACTTCTCGTCGCGCTGGCGTTTGGCGCCGGGCTTGCAAACAGTGGCATCGCGATCTGGGCCCAATTGTCGTGCGGCAGCGAATATCGTGCCCTTATGACCGCGTTCGACGCCATTCCAATGGGTTCGCGAATCCTTACCGGCCAGAATGGCCTCCCAGACGACCCGCCAACGAATCTGCTCCTTTATCCAATGTACAATGCTGCCGCGTTGGCCGTAGTCACACGCAATGCACTGATGCCAACGCTGTTCACCTATCCGGGAAAACAGCCGGTCAGGCCCCGGCCGGAAGTGGCAAACCTGACCGTACCGCAAGGCGGGCCTATCCCGATGTCTGAGCTGGAGGCCTACGCCGCCGGTGCTTCCCCACCGGTCGAGGCGGCGTATGCAGCGCATTGGACCCGTGACTTTGACTATCTGCTGGTAATCGCGCCGGAGCGCAGCCCGCCACGACACGGCAACCTTGAATTAATCGCCGAAGGCAAACAGTTCAAATTTTACAGAATAAGGAAATTGGTCGACGCGGACAGGAAAAGCGGATGATGTCCACGCGCGACACTCCTGTCACCTCATCGGCATTCATGCTGAAGCATCTGCCGAAAGGATTATCAATCCATCCCGGTTCGCGGGGGATTCCGATCCCCAGTTGAGACCCTAAAACAACCGCCCGCCATCCGGCACCTTACGCTCGATCGCGCCGAGCACCACGGCGCCCTCTTCGTCGGGAAAGCCGAGAGTGAGCACTTCCGACATGAATGGACCGATCTGGCGCGGGGGGAAATTGACCACCGCGAACACCTGCCGGCCGATCAGCGTCTCCGGTGTATAGTATTTGGTGATCTGCGCCGACGATTTCTTGATACCGATACCGGCGCCGAAATCGATCTTCAGCTTGAACGCGGGCTTGCGCGCCTCGGGAAACGGTTCGGCCTCGACGATCGTGCCGGCGCGGATGTCGACACGATCGAAATCGGCAAAACTGATCTCGGGCTTGCGCTCGGTGTTCGAACTCATCTTGGTCTTGTCTGCCTTAACGGGGACTCAGGCGTTGCCGTAGGTCTCGAACAGCACGCCGGCCAGGGCATCCTTGGCCGAGGTTCCCGACCAGACGACGAACTGGAATGCCTGGAAATAGCATTCGCAGGCTTCCAGCGCCGACGACAGCAACACTTCGACCTGCTGGCTCGACGGCTCGACCCCGCCGGCCAGCAGCAGCGACTGGCGGAACATGATCGCGCCCTCCTGCTCCCAGAGGTCGAAATGGCCAAACAGCATCTGCTCGTTGATCAGCGACAAGAGCCGCATCACTTCCAGCGTGCGGGTCTCCGGCACCTTGATATCGAAGGCGCAGGCCAGGTGCAGCGCCTCGAAATCCTCCATCCACGAAAAGGAGACGTGATAGTCGGTCCAGCTTCCGGCAACCGAGATCGAAATCTCGTCGTCGCCGGCCCGCTCGAAGGACCAGTCGTTGTTGTGGGCCACCTGCTCGATAACATCCACCGGATGGATTTCGCGGGAGAATTCGAGTTCGAGAAGTTCCATGGAATGCTTCCTGTCGTTCTGTACGAGCGCCGCCACACGCTCCGCGGGAGGGCACACACAACGAACAATCTTGTCTAGAACTCGGACGGCCAGGACTTTCTTCGCGCAAAGACGACTTCTCGACGCAAAGACCCCAGACCGGACCCCACCGCCCGGTCGCATGATCCTGCTCCGAATCATGCAACAAATTCAGTCTATTGATCGGGAGTCGCGTGAACAGCCCAATTTTTCGCACTGCGTCATTCGCATGTGGAAAGCCGCTGTCACAAAGATTCATGCAATGCCGTTAAGCGATTCACGGCAAAGCGCTTTTCAGGATCGGGCTATGTGGAAAAGTTTAACGATTATTTTTTTGTGCGCGGCTTGGCGGCCGTCGCTGGTGTGGCGTCGCCGGCCAGTTCGGCAAGCTTCGCCTCGAGCGCCTCGATGCGGGCGGCAAGGCGGGTGTTTTCTTCCCGCGCCTTGGCGGCCATCTCGCGCGCGGCTTCGAACTCTTCGCGCTGCACCACGTCCATCGTGTTGAGAATGCGCTCGGCCTGCCCCTTGAAGGCGGTCTCCACCTCACGGCGCACGCCCTGGGCGGCCCCGGCGGCGTCGGTCATCAGCTTGGCGAATTCATCGAGAATGCGGTTCGGTCCGGTCGACATGGCAAATCCTCGCGCTTGCACAAAATTGACGTAGTGGCGCCGCGCGTCGAATGCAAGCTTGTTGCACCTTGCTGCGGCATCAAGTCGAGTGCGCCCACCTTGCCTTGACCCTGCCAAAACCCTGCCGCATGGTCCGCGCCCAAACACGTTCGCAACCGAGAGTTCCCCGTTGAACGAATATTTCCTGCTGCCGCTGGCCTCCCTGCCCTTCCCCAACATCAACCCGATCCTCATCCAGATCGGGCCGCTGGCGGTGCACTGGTATGGCGTCGGCTATATCGTCGGCATCCTGTTCGCCTGGTGGTATGCCAAGCGGCTCGCCGCCAATGCCAGGCTGTGGCCGAACGGCGTCCTGCCGATGAAGCCGGAGGATCTCGACGATTTCATCGTCTGGGCGGCCATCGGCGTCGTGCTCGGAGGCCGCACCGGCTATGTGCTCTTCTATGATCTGGCGCGCTACATCGCGCACCCGCTCGATATCTTCGCCGTGTGGCAGGGCGGGATGTCGTTCCATGGCGGCCTGCTCGGCGTCATCCTCGCCATGACGCTGTTTTCCATCAAGCGCGGCATCCGCACCTGGTCGCTGTTCGATGTCGTGGCGGCCGGCGTGCCGGTCGGCCTTGGCCTGGTGCGCGTCGCCAACTTCATCAATTCCGAACTGTGGGGCCGACCAACCGACGTGCCCTGGGCGTTCGAGTTTCCCAATGGCGGGCCGTTTGCCCGTCATCCGAGCCAGCTTTACGAGGCGCTGCTCGAGGGTGTGGTGCTGTTCCTTGTGCTGCGCATTCTCACCCATTCGCGCCTCAGGCTGAAGACGCCGCGCTTCGTAGGTGGCGCCTTCATCTGCGGCTATGGCCTGTCGCGCATCTTCGTCGAGTTCTTCCGCGAACCCGACCAGCAGCTCGGCTATCTCCTCGGCACCAACTGGTTGACCATGGGCATGATCCTGTCGTCGCCGATGGTGTTGGCCGGCATCTGGGCGATGGCGACCGCCAAGCCGGTGACACAGCCGCAGCCGGCATGACACGGCTGAAGACCCGCATCGTCGACCTGATCGAGGCCCTGGGGCCGCTTCCCGTCAACGAGTACATGGCGCTCTGCCTGTTCGACCCGGCGGACGGCTACTACACGACGCGCGAGCCCTTTGGTGCGGGCGGCGACTTCATCACCGCGCCGGAGATCAGCCAGATGTTCGGCGAACTGGTCGCCGTGTGGCTTTATCAAGCCTGGCTGGCGGGCGGCCGGCCGCGGTCGGCCACCATCGCCGAGATCGGACCCGGCCGCGGCACGCTGATGAAGGACATGCTGCGCACGCTGTCGCGGCTCGACCCTGGCCTGGCCAACGGCGCCACCTTCGCCATGATCGAGACCAGCCCGCGCTTGACCGAGGTGCAAAAAAAGACGCTTGGCGTCACGCCCTTCGCGGTTGGCTGGCATGAAACCATCGAGACCCTGCCGCAACAATCGCTGTTCATCGTCGGCAACGAACTGTTCGACGCGGTGCCCATCCGCCAGTTCATCCGCGCCGGCGCCGGCTGGCGCGAGCGCATGGTCGGCCTCGACGAGACCAACGACCTTTGCTTCTTCGCCGGCGCCGGCTCGGTCGACCCGACGCTGCTGCCCACCGATGCCGCTCACGCGCCGCAAGGCGCGATCGCCGAAGTGGCGCCTGCCCGCACCGCGCTCATGGCAACAATCGCCGAGCGCATATCCAGGCATGGTGGCGCCGGCCTGTTTCTCGATTACGGCCATCTCCAGCCGGGTGTCGGCGACACCCTGCAGGCCTTGCGCAGCCACGATCACGAAGATGTGCTGGCCAATCCCGGTGAGGCCGACCTCACCTCCCACGTCGATTTCGCCGCCCTTGCCGCGATCGCGCGTGCACATGGCCTCGAAGCCCATCTCACGACACAGGGCGACTTCCTGCTCGGCATGGGCATCCTCGAGCGCGCCGGCCGCCTTGGCGCCGATGCCGGCCAGGCGGCGCGCGAAAGGATCGCCGGCGACGTCGAGCGCCTCGCGGGGCCGCAAGCCATGGGCGAGCTGTTCAAGGTGCTTGCGGTGCTGCCTCGCGGCGTGGCGGTTCGGCCCTTTGCCGAGGCGGATTGACTTTTTACCGCCGCCCCTCCCAATCTCCCGTCCGCGCTTTGCAGCCTGTTCTCGACCAAGCACCTTCTTCTTGACGAAACCGCCCACACGGACAACAACGCCCGCATGCTGAATCAGACCAAACCGGATCCCGTTCGGTCGCCGCTGCTGGACGAGGCGCAGGCACAAGGCATCCGCCACGGCTATTTCACCCGCGTCGGCGGTGTTTCCGGCGGCATCTATCAGGGCCTCAACATCGGCACCGGATCGAATGACGACCAGGCGCTGGTTGCCGAGAACCGCAGCCGCGTCGCTGCCTGGATGGGCGTGCCGGCAAGCCATCTGTTGACCGCCTGGCAAATCCATTCGCCCGATGTCGTCATCGCCAGGGAGCCCTTTGCCGGCGAGCGCCCCAAGGCGGACGCCATCGTCACCGATCGGCCGGGCATCGCCATCGGCGCCTCGACCGCCGATTGCGGTCCCGTGCTGTTCGCTGATGCGCAGGCGCGCATCATCGGCGCTGCGCATGCCGGCTGGAAAGGCGCGTTCACCGGCGTGCTCGAAAACACCATCCTGGCGATGGAAAGCCTCGGCGCCCGGCGCCAAAACATCGTCGCCGTGCTAGGCCCCTCCATCGGCCCGCGAAACTACGAGGTCGGCCCGGAATTCGTCGCCCGCTTTGTCGAAGCCGACGCCGAAAACATCCTCTATTTCGCTCCGTCCGCCAATGCCGGCCATGCGATGTTCGACCTCAACCGCTACACGGTTGACCGGCTGGCCAAGGCAGGCGTGATGGCTGAGGGCCTAGACCGCTGCACTTACGCTGAGGAAGGCCTGTTCTACTCCTATCGGCGCACCACGCATCGCAAGGAGCCCGATTACGGCCGGCAGGTTTCGGCAATTGTCTTGGAGAGGGAATAATGGCGCTGCATTTTGAACGATCTGAATTTGACGCGCGGCGCGACCGGCTGATCATCGAGATGGCCGAAAAGAAGCTCGACGCCATCCTGCTGTTCGCGCAGGAAAGCATGTATTGGCTGACCGGCTACGACACGTTCGGCTTCTGCTTCTTCCAGTGCCTGGTGGTCAAGGCCGACGGTTCGATGGTGCTTCTGACCCGCTCGGCCGACCTGCGCCAGGCGCGTCAGACCTCGATTATCGACAACATCGTCTTGTGGACCGACCGCAACGGCGCCAATCCTGCGGTCGACCTGCGCAATCTGCTCAACGAACTCGACCTGCTCGGCGCCCGCATCGGCGTCGAATACGACACCCACGGCCTGACCGCCTTCAACGGCCGCCGCCTGGACGAGCAGTTGCAGACCTTCGGCCAGATCGCCGATGCGTCCGGCATTGTCGGCCGGCTGCGCCTGTTTAAGAGCCCGGCCGAGATCGCCAAGGCCGAGAAGGCCGCCAATCTCTCCGACGATGCGCTCGACGCGGCACTGCCGCTGATCAAGCAAGGCGGCGACGAAGCTCTGATCCTGGCCGCCATGCAGGGCGCGATCTTCGCCGGCGGCGGCGACTACCCGGCCAACGAGTTCATCATCGGCTCCGGCGTCGATGCGCTGCTGTGCCGCTACAAGGCCGGCCGCCGCAAGCTCACCAAGAACGACCAGCTGACGCTCGAATGGGCCGGCGTCTTCAACCACTACCATGCGCCGATGATGCGCACGGTGCTGACCGGCAAGGTGTCGAAGCGCCATCAGGAACTGTTCGAAGCCGCCCGCGCAGCACTCCTGGCTGTCGAGAAGGCGATGATGCCGGGCAACAGCTTCGGCGACGTCTTCGATGCGCATGCCCGCACCATGGAGGCACACGGCCTGACCAAGCACCGGCTGAACGCCTGCGGCTATTCGGTCGGCGCCCGCTTCACCCCGTCCTGGATGGACATGCCGATGTTCTACCAGGGCAATCCCGAACCGATCGCGCCCAACATGACGCTGTTCGCCCATATGATCATCATGGACTCCGACACCGAGACGGCGATGACGCTTGGCCGCACCTACCTGACCACCGAATCCCAGCCCAGGCCGCTGTCCCGCCATGATCTCGACTTGATCGTAAAGTGAATCCACAGTGGGAGGCGTTCTTCGCCAAGGAGTTAGAAGGCAAATGAGACGATCGCATGTGACGACCGTGTCATTGCTTGTGGCATTGGCTCTTGCCGCCTGCACCAACGCAAAGGACGTGCTCGAACCGTCGGCGATCACCCCGCCGGCGACGTCGACCCAGACGCTGCCCGCAACGTCAGGCAACACGGCGGCAACGGTTCCGGCCGGGCCCGCCACCAGCACGTCTGGCGCTCCCGCAACCGCCGCCGCACCGGTCACATCAGCCCAAAGCGCTGCCATCCTGTCGAAGACCCGCTTGCAGATCGCGCCGATCGTAGGCGCTTCGGTGGAAGCTGCGACACCTCTGACGGCGGAGTTGCAGACCCGTGCCAGGCAGCGCGGCATCACTCTCGCCGGCAGCGCCGACCAGACCGTGACACATGTGCTGAAGGGCTATTTCTCGACGATGTCGGAAGGCGCCGACACCACCGTCATCTATGTCTGGGACGTCTATGACCCCGCTGGCAACCGGCTGCACCGCATCAATGGCCAGCAGAAGGCTCCGTCGGTCAATTCCGGCGCCAGCGCGGGCGGCGACAGCTGGAAGGGGATCTCGCCGGCCACCATGCAGGCGATCGCCGACCAGACCATCGACCAGTTCGCCGCCTGGCTCGGCGGCAAGGCGGGCTAGAGGCATCGGACCCCAAAGTGGAGACGGTTTTGGGAAAATCCGATGCCCAATGAGAAGAAGAACCAGCACAAGTCCCCTGCTCCCTGTTGCAGTCCGGCGATGGCGCGGAGCTTTCTTGAGTTTAGCCGGCGGATTCCCGATCTCGGCGCTTGCAATACCAGCGCGGGCCGCTAAAAGCCCGGTTAAAGGGCGCAAGCGAGTCCGTCAGGCCTCATCATCCTCCACCAGGAACCGTGCATGAAACTCTTCGCGGGCAATTCCAACAGGGTGCTGGCCGAAGCAGTCGCCCGGTACCTCAACGTCCCGCTGGGCAAAGCCACGGTCAGGCGCTTCGCCGACCAGGAAATCTTCGTCGAAATCCAGGAAAACGTGCGCGGCGAAGATGTCTTCATCCTGCAGTCGACCTCGTTTCCGACCAACGATCATTTGATGGAACTGCTCATCATGATCGATGCCTTCATGCGCTCCTCGGCCAAGCGCATCACGGCGGTCATCCCTTATTTCGGCTACGCCAGGCAGGACCGCCGCGCCTCCGGCCGCACGCCGATCTCGGCCAAGCTGGTCGCCAACATGATCACCCGCGCCGGCGTCGACCGCGTTCTGACGCTCGACCTGCATGCCGGCCAGATTCAGGGCTTCTTCGACATCCCGACCGACAATCTGTTTTCCGTGCCGGTCATGGCCCGCGACGTGAAGGCCAAATACAAGCAACTCGGCAACGTCGTGGTGGTTTCGCCCGACATTGGCGGCGTGGTCCGCGCTCGTGCGCTGGCCAAGCGCTTCGATGCGCAACTGGCCATCGTCGACAAGCGCCGCGAACGGCCGGGCGAATCGGAAGTGATGAACATCATCGGCGCGGTCGCCGGCAAGGATTGCCTGCTGATCGACGACATCGTCGATTCCGGCGGCACGCTGTGCAATGCCGCCGATGCACTGCTGGCCAACGGCGCCACCAGCGTCACCGCCTACATCACCCACGGCGTGCTGTCGGGCGGTGCCGTTGCCCGCATCAGCGGCTCGAAGCTGCAGGAACTGGTGATCACCGATTCCATCCAGCCGACCCAGGGCGTGCTCGACGCGCCCAACATCCGCGTCATCTCGATCGCCGACCTGATGGGCGAAGCCATCTCGCGCACGGCGACTGAGGAATCGGTGTCCAGCCTGTTCGACTAAACCCGCCTGCCCTTAAGGCGCGGAGCTTTCCAACCGAACCGGGCCGATCAGGCGACGAGCGACCTCGACGTTCTCGCGTGCGCCGCGCATATAGCCGCGCGGCGAGGTCCCCAGCATGCGCTTGAACATGGTGATGAAGGCCGGCACGCTGTCATAGCCGAGATCAAGCGCCACCCTGGTGATCGGCTCGCCGTCCGCCAGCCTGGGCAGCGCCGCGAACAGGCAGGCCTGCTGGCGCCATGTCGACAGCGACAGGCCGGTCTGGCGCTGGAAGGCGCGCGTGAAGGAACGGCGGCTCATGCCGGCTGCATCGGCCCATTCGTCGATGGTCGCATGCGGCGACGGTGCTGCGACGAAGCGTCGGCACAGCGCCGACAATCTTGGATCGGACGGAAATGGCAGCCCGAGAGGCCGTTCCGGCAAGGTCGGGATTTCGTGCAGCAAAAGGTTCATGATCAGCCCACCGCGTCCTTCCAGAACGCCGCCTTGCGGGAGCTTCTCCGATTCCACGATCAGGCTGTGCATCAGGTCGGTGACGCCCACAACGCGCAAGCCTTCGGGCAGCCCGGGGATCGCCTGTGGCATGACATAAACCGAACGCATCGAGACGTCGCCCAGCATCTCGACGGAATGCTCGGTGCCGGCTGGAATCCACATCGCGTGGTCGGGCGGCACCATCCAGCGCCCGTAGCGTGTCGTCACCAGCACCACACCGACAAGCGCATGCAAGAGCTGGCTGCGGCTGTGGCGGTGCTGTGGCACGCGGTAGCCGTCAGGATATTCGGTCGGCAATGCCACCGCCGGCCCGGCCACTTGCTCAAGCCACTGCCAGCGGCTCTCGTGCAACTGGCCGAGATTGGCATTGCCAGCGTGAAAGACTTCTTTGCCGTGCGGCATCTAGTTATGGCCCACTTGCGAAACTATTGGACCAAACCACGAAAGAAGTCGTCTCGCAAGCGGCTTATAAGGCACCGTCCCTAGGGTGGCCGCAAGGAGCGTCCGCCAGTTGCCTGCGGGCGTGCCCGCCAAAAAGACCACGGAGCCTACCTTGACCGATACGACAGCAGCCAGCGTCGCCCCACCGGCGAGCGCCAGTCACGCCTCAGCCCAGGCGACGGCCTTCACCGTCATCCTGGCGGTGAGCTTCTGCCACTGCATCAACGACATCATGCAGTCGCTGCTATCGGCCATTTACCCGCTCCTGAAAGAGAATTATGGCCTCGATTTCTGGCAGATCGGCTTGTTGACCTTCACTTTCCAGGTGACCGCATCCTTGCTGCAGCCGCTGATCGGCATGATCACCGACAAGCGGCCGATGCCCTATTCGCTGCCCTACGGCATGGCGTCGTCGCTGATCGGCCTGATCGTGCTCGCCTATGCCGGGCATTATTCGCTGCTGCTGATCGGCGCCTCGCTGATCGGCATCGGCTCGGCGATCTTCCACCCGGAATCCTCGCGCATCGCCCGCTTCGCTTCCGGCGGCCGCTTCGGCCTGGCGCAGTCGCTGTTCCAGGTGGGCGGCAATTTCGGCCAGTCCATGGGGCCGCTGCTGGCGGCCTTCATCGTCGTGCCGTTCGGCCAGACCAGCATTTCCTGGTTCGCCGTCGGCTCGCTGATCGGCATCATCGTTTTGTGGCAGGTCGGCGGCTGGTACAGCCGGCTGCGTGCCGCGCAGGGCACCCGCAAGGCGGCGAGCTTCGTTTCGCCCTTCCCGCGCCGCAAGGTGATGAATGCATTGATCGTGCTGACACTGCTGGTGCTGAGCAAGAATGCCTACATCGCCAGCCTCGCCAGCTACTACACCTTCTATTCCATGCATAAGTTCGGCGTTTCTGTGCAGATGAGCCAGGTCATGCTGTTCCTGTTCCTCGGTGCCTCGGCGCTGGGCATCCTGCTCGGCGGCCCGTTCGGCGACCGCTACGGGCAAAAGGCGATGATCTGGTTCTCCATCGTCGGCGTGCTGCCCTTCACGCTCGCCCTGCCCTACGCCAATCTGGAATGGACGATGGTGCTGACGGTGCTGATCGGCCTGATCCTCTCCTCGGCGTTCTCCAACATTGTCGTCTTTGCGCAGGAGCTCGTGCCGGGTCGCGTCGGCATGATCGCCGGCATCTTCTTCGGCTTCGCCTTCGGCATGGGCGGCATCGCGGCGGCCGTGCTCGGCGTCGTCGCCGACATGAAGGGCATCGATTTCGTCTTCCAGATCTGCTCCTATTTGCCGTTCCTTGGATTGCTGACCGTGTTCCTGCCCAACATGAAGGAAGCGCGCAAGGCGCAGGCGGCCGCCTAGATCAGGCCTGAAACCCACGCAAGGAAAAGCACCCGCCGGACGGCGGGTGCTTTTTTCGTTCCAACGGCCTATGCTTTGAAGAAGGCCAGCAGGTCGGCGTTGACGATGTCTGCATGGGTCGTGGCCATGCCGTGCGGGAAGCCCTTGTAGACCTTGAGCTCGCCCTTCTTGAGCAGCTTGATCGTCAGCAGCGCCGAGTCCGCGATGGGAACGATCTGGTCGTCGTCGCCGTGCATGACCAGCACAGGCACGTCGATCGCCTTCAGATCCTCGGTGAAGTCGGTTTCCGAAAAGGCCTTGATGCAATCATAATGCGCCTTGGTGCCGCCCATCATGCCCTGGCGCCACCAATTGTCGATGACGCCCTGCGATACCTCTGCGCCCGGGCGGTTGAAGCCGTAGAACGGACCTGATGGAACGTCGCGGAAGAACTGGGCGCGATTGGCTGCCTGCGCGGAGCGGAAGCCGTCGAACACTTCGATCGGCAGGCCGCCGGGATTGGCGGCAGTCTTGAGCATGATTGGCGGCACCGCGCCGATCAGCACCGCCTTGGCGACACGGCCGCCGGCGCCATACTTGGCGACATAACGCGCCACTTCGCCGCCGCCGGTCGAATGGCCGACATGGATGGCGTTCTTGAGGTCCAGATGGGCTGCGAGTTCCGCGACGTCGGCGGCATAGGTGTCCATCTCGTTGCCGATATCCGTCTGGGTCGAGCGGCCATGGCCTCGGCGATCATGGGCAATGACACGGTAGCCCTGTGACACGAAGAACAGCATCTGGGCGTCCCAATCGTCGCTGCTCAACGGCCAGCCGTGATGAAAGACGACAGGCTGCCCGGTCCCCCAGTCCTTGTAGTAAATCTGCGTTCCGTCCCTGGTGGTGATCGTACCGCTGCCGGAGCTGGGTTTGGTTTGCGAGGTCATCTCAATCTCCTTCTGGTTATTTTCGCGATAAACAATATCGCGATAACGACATAGCTAACGCGGCCTAAAGCCCTTGTCCACACAAATATGTATCGCGATATCATTTTTCGTGGTATCGAAATGATGCCCACATTGGCAAAAGGAATGCGCCGTGCCTCTCCCGTTGGACAATCAGCTCTGTTTCACGCTCTATGCCACCAGCATGGCGATCAACCGCACCTACAAGCCGATGCTGGACGAGATGGGCATCACCTATCCGCAGTACCTGGTGTTGAACGCGCTTGGAGAGGCCGACGGCATGTCGGTCGGCACCATCGCCCATCGGCTCGCTTTGGAATCGAGCACCGTCACGCCGCTGGTGAAGCGAATGGAGCAGGCCGGGCTGGTGACCCGCCAGCGCAGCCAGACCGACGAACGCCAGGTGCAGGTCGATCTGACATCAGCCGGGCGCGCACTGCTTGTCCAATGCAACTGCCTGAACGAAGCCTTGGTCGAACGCTCGGGCATGACGCTGACTGAGCTCGATGCGCTGAACCGGCAGATCCAGGCGTTACGCGCCGCGTTGACCGGCGACCGCTAGCACGGCTTGACGACGGCTAGCCAAACGTCGGAAGAGGCCACCATCATGCGGACTTAAGCACGGCAAATGGCCGTTTGCGCATGGCTCGCTTTGCCTGGAAACTGACGGCGGGAGCGGGACGGCCGACATGGAAGCCCTGGATCTTGTCTATGCCGAATTCGCGCATAAGGGCCATCTGCTCGTCTGTCTCCACCCCTTCGACCAGGATTTTGTGGCCGCGATTTCGAACCAGGGTGATAATGTCCTGCAGCATCGCCTTGCCGCTCGGGGAGCTGCAGTCATGCAGAAACGAGCGATCGATCTTCACCGTATCGAAATCGATCAGGCGAAGCCACGAAAGACCCGCGAAGCCGGTCCCGAAATCATCAAGCCAGATCTTGATCCCGAGCAGCTTCAGGTCGCTGATGCAGCGCAGGATGTCGGAGTGCATCTCCATCTCCAGCCCTTCGGTGATCTCGAAGGCCAGCCTGCTGCCTGCGACACCCGTCTCGCCCAGAATGGTCGCGACCGACGTCGCGAAGCCCGGTGTCTTGAGCTGGATCGGGGAGACGTTGACACTGACGACACGGACGTGGTCGTCCGCCAGCAGTTCGGCGCACACTGTCCTTATCGCCCAGCGCCCGAGTTCCAGGATCGCGCCGGTCCGTTCGGCCACCGGAATGAACAGGCTCGGCGGAACCGATGTGCCGTCGAGCATCTTGAGGCGCATCAGAGCCTCCACCGCTTCAACCCGGTCCGATTTGACATCCTGGATAGGCTGGTAAACGAGTGAAACGAGATTCTGGCCGATCGCGATCTTCAGCAAAGCCGCAATGTTCTCGCTCTCGTCACTGCTTTGCGGGTCGGTTGGATCGAACAGCCGGGCACAATTTCGGCCGCCGGCTTTTGCCAGATAGAGAGCGCGATCGGCCTCGTGAATGATTTTCTCCAGCTTGGCCCCGGTCTGCGTCCGGGTGAATGCGGCGCCAACGCTTACCGTTACGATCGAGACGCCGTCGCGCCGCAGTTCGTGCGTCAGAGCCAGGTTCTCCACCGTGCTGCAAATGGCTTCCGCGATGTCCAGGATCTGCTCCTTTTTCTCCATGCGAGCCAGGACGATGAACTCTTCGCCGCCATAGCGGCCGATGGAGCCATTATACTGTTTGATCATATCGCTAAGGGCATTGGCGACATGGATCAGGCAGCGGTCGCCTTCCTGATGGCCGTAGCAGTCATTGAACTTCTTGAAGAAGTCCACGTCGATGAGGATCGCCCCAAAGCTGGTGCCGACCTTTTGCCAATCGTTCCAGTAGTCTCGCAGCTTCTCGTCGATCGCGCGCCGGTTCTCCAGACCCGTGAGCGGATCGGTCCGCGACAACCTCAGCAGGGCCTTGCCGCGTTCGGTCGCCTCATTGTGCTGGATCTTGGCTTCCAGGGCGTTCAGGAAGACGTTGTAGCGTTCCTCATTCAGTTTCCAGTTCACATATGAGGTGAACGTGAAACAAGAAACATAGAAAGCCCCAAATACCATTTTGTATATGAGAGTTGAGGGAACAAAGTAATTTACGATATAAAGTATACATAAGATTATTGTCGAGGTTACGATAGAAAGCTTGAAATTGAATGTAAAGAAAAGATTGGCACTCATCATGAATATGGTCCCAAAGACCATATAGTAAGAGACGCTTTCCTTGTCCGCGCCCATAATCGCCGGACACAGCCAACCAACATAGCCAAAGATGATGGCCCCGGCGCAGGTCACGTCGAGCCATTCCGTCCCGACGCCGTGGCGAAGCTGCGCTTCCAGGATCAAAAGCGCGCTCAAGCCGACCGCGAAGCGCGCCGTGATCGTATAGGCGGCCACATCCGGGATCAGCAGCAGATCCGTTGCCGAAAACAAGAGATAGATCGCAACTGCGATCCAAAGCCCTGGCCTGGCTTCCCCTCTTCGCGTCGCCCGGGCTTCGGTGCGGTAGAGGGCGCGAAGTTCGTCGGCCCCCAGTTCGTAGCGCGGCTCGTACGGCTCCGCATCAACCGTATCGGCCAATGCGGATGACACGTGTTCGTTCATCACAATCGACCCCTTTTGAAAGGGATTTTGTTTTCCGAACTCATTTCCAGCTTCTGCCCCCACGCGGGCCGGCTCCTTGGGACGCGACGGCGATTGCGAACGCCGGGCAAACAAATGCAATCGCGCAAGACAAGTTTCCGTTAACTCGAACCCGGAATCCGGCTCGGAAGCTGATTAACCAACGAACATGGTTGGCGGGAAATTAATCATAAACCTAAAATGCCGTCGGCCCGACATTGGCAAAGGGAGCATTCTACGCAATAAGTTAACCGACTGTTAACTATGGAGTGATGGCGTGCAGACCGTTCTTGATGGCAAAAGCTTGATTACTGCCGAGATGCTCGCCGGCACGCTGCCTCGGGGAAAGATCGAGCATCATGGCGAAGCGTTCGAAACCGCGCGCGCGGAGCTTGCCCTCATTCTCCACGCGACGCAGCAGCAGGTCGAACAGGACAAGAACCCGGCCGAGATCGTCGGCCGCTTGCTGTCCTTCCTCAATGGCCTGCATTCCAAGGTTCATCCCGACGTCTGGCATGCGTTGATACCGGTCGCGCAGAACCATCCGATCCTGAAGTATTTTCTCGAGGATCCACTGACGCACTGGTCCTTCACCAAACCCAGGGGCTATTCCGGCGACGCGCAGTTGCTCGACTACATCTATTGTGATCCGCACGTGGCAGAGAGCGTGGCGAACGCCTCGGAGGTCGGCAAAGCACTCTATAGCCATACCCAGAACGTACCGTCATGCGTCGCGGCCCGGGAACGACGCGACCTCCTGACCCGATATGTCGACGAGATCGCGGCCAAGAACGGACCGGAAACCGAGGTTCTGGCGATCGCGGCCGGCCATTTGCGGGAAGCCAATCGTTCGGTCGCCCTGACGGAGGGCCGTCTCAAGCGCTGGGTTGCGCTCGACCAGGATCCCCAGAGCGTTGGGCTGATCTCGCGCGACTTCCAGGGCACCGCCGTCGAAGCCATCGACGGCTCGGTGCGAACCGTGCTCACGCGGGGCCACAAGCTCGGCAAATTCGACTTCATCTACGCCTCCGGCCTTTACGACTACCTCGCCCACAACGTCGCGGTGAAACTCACGAAGACCTGCCTGCAGATGTTGAAGCCGAACGGAACATTCCTGTTCGCCAACTACGCCGAGGGCACCCCCGACGCGGGGTATCGGGAGACGTTCATGGACTGGGTGTTGCTGCTGCGATCGGAGGTCGATATGTGGAACATCGTCAATGCCAGCGTCGACCGCAACACCGTCGAGGCGCAGGTATTCTTCGGCGAGAACCGCAACGTGCTCTATGCCGTCATCGAAAAGCGCGGATAGCGGCCGTCTGGGCTGCACCAGGCGGTCGTGCCTTTGGCTTGCACCTCCGGCCGCCTTCCGCTATAGAGCCGCCACCCGCGTAGACACCCTTGGAGGCAACGCGGCGGAAGGCCGCCTTCCCGCATGATCCCGAAAAGTGGATTCCGGTTTTCGGACCAGATCATGCATGGGTATGTCGGCTTTCGACGTTTACGGTCCAGGCACTCTGCCCACCGTGAGCGCTCCAGAACAAACCGAAAGGAAATGCCATGAGCCACGACACTTACGAGCTCAAGGCCGAAGCACGCGAACAGGTCGGTAAGGGGTCCGCCCGTGCAGTTCGCCGCAACGGTAAAGTGCCTGCAGTAATTTATGGTGACAAGCAGCCTCCCCTGGCTATCGCGCTCACCTACAAGGACATCTACTACAAGATCCATGGCGGCGGGTTCCTGACCACGATCGCCACGATCGATGTCGACGGCAAGAAGATCCAGGTCCTGCCGAAGGACTTCCAGCTCGACCCGGTCAAGGATTTCCCTGTCCATGTCGACTTCCTGCGCATCGGCAAGGACACCGAAGTCAATGTCGACGTGCCTGTCCACTTCATCAACGAGGACAAGTCGCCCGGCATCAAGCGCGGCGGCGTGCTCAACATCGTGCGTCACGAAGTCGAGTTCCACTGCCCGGCCAATGCGATCCCGGAATTCATCACCGTCGATCTCACCGGCGCCAACATTGGCGATTCGATCCACATCTCGGCGGTCAAGCTGCCGGCTGGGGTCAAGCCTGTGATCTCCGACCGCGACTTCACCATCGCGACCATTGCCGGTTCGTCGGCGATGAAGCCGGAGACGGAAGAGACGGCTGAAGCGGCTGCACCTGAAGCGGCTCCTGCCGCCGAAGAGAAGTAACTCTTTCACGCCCGGAGCAGGCGATGCTGCTATTTGCAGGTCTCGGCAATCCGGGCGCGAAATACGCCGGCAATCGGCACAATGTCGGTTTCATGGCGGCGGACGCAATCGCCCGCCGCCATTCCTTTTCGCCCTGGTCGAAGAAATTTCAGGGCCTGATCGCCGAGGGCTCGCTCGGCGGCGAAAAAGTCGTCCTGATCAAGCCGCAGACCTTCATGAACCTGTCCGGCCAGTCGGTCGGCGAAGCGCTGCGCTTCTACAAGCTCGAGCTTTCCGCGCTCACCGTCTTCTATGACGAGATCGATCTTGCCGAAGGCAAGCTGCGCATAAAGACCGGCGGCGGCGCCGGCGGCCATAACGGCATCCGTTCGATCGATGGCCATGTCGGCAACGCCTATCGCCGCGTACGCATCGGCGTCGGCCATCCAGGCGTCAAGGAAATGGTCCAGCACCATGTGCTCGGCGATTTCGACAAGGCCGACCGCGAATGGCTTGACCCGCTGCTCGACGCGGTCGCCGACAACGCCGCCATGATCGCCAAAGGCGACGAATCCGGCTTCATGAACAAAGCCAGTCTCGCCGTCCAGGGCAAGGCCGGGCCGGAGCCCGAAAAATCGGCACCTAAGCAGCCGGCGCAGAAGCAGCAAAGTCACGTCCGCCAGGCACGGCCCCAACAGCCCCTGGCCAAGCTGCCGGAAAGCGGTCCGATGGCCGCCATGCTGAAGAAGCTGTTCGGCGGCAAGGACTGAGCATCAAGGGGACCGAAGGGCTTGACGTTGATCACCCCTATCGCCCATAGCCCTGATCAAATTTCTATTTCCCGATAGGACCGGACAAAATGGGTTTCAAATGCGGCATCGTTGGCTTGCCCAACGTCGGCAAGTCGACGCTTTTCAACGCGTTGACCAGAACGGCTGCGGCGCAGGCCGCCAACTATCCGTTCTGCACCATCGAACCGAATACCGGCGAGGTCGCGGTGCCCGATCCGCGCCTGCAGAAGATCGCGGCGATTGGCAAGTCAAAGGAGATCATCCCGACCCGCATCTCCTTCGTCGACATTGCCGGTCTGGTGCGCGGCGCCTCGAAGGGCGAAGGGCTGGGCAACCAGTTCCTCGCCAACATCCGCGAGGTCGACGCCATCGTGCATGTGCTGCGCTGCTTCGAGGATGACGACATTACCCATGTCGAGGGCCGCATCGACCCGGTGGCCGATGCCGAGACGGTCGAAACCGAGCTGATGCTCGCCGACCTCGACAGCCTCGAGCGCCGCATCGTGCAATTCCGCAAGCGCGCCGGCAGCAAGGACAAGGAAGCGACGTCAGTGCTGCCGATGATGGAGGCAGCGCTAGAACTGCTGCAGGCCGGCAAGCCGACCCGCATCCTGCTCAAGGATATTTCGGCCGAAGATTTGCGCATCCTGCAGGGCCTGAACCTTCTGACCTCGCATCCCGTGCTCTATGTCTGCAACGTCGCCGAGGCCGACGCAGCCACCGGCAACGAGCACACCAGGGCCGTGGAAAAGATGGCGACCGCCCAGGGCGCCGGCACCGTGGTGATCTCGGCCGCCATCGAAGCCGAGGTCGCACAGCTCTCCGATGAGGAAGAGATGGAATTCCTGTCCTCGCTCGGCCTCGACGAGCCCGGCCTCAACAAGGTCATCCGCGCCGGCTACGATCTGTTGCACCTCATCACCTACTTCACCGTCGGGCCGAAGGAGACGCGCGCCTGGACCATCCATAAGGGCGACAAGGCCCCCCAGGCCGCCGGCGTCATCCACACCGATTTCGAGCGCGGCTTCATCCGCGCCCAGACCATCGCCTACAATGACTTCGTCACACTGGGCGGCGAAGTGGCGGCCAAGGAAGCCGGCAAGGCCCGCGACGAAGGCAAGGAATATGTCGTCCAGGACGGCGACATCCTGCTGTTCAAGTTCAACACCTGAGGCTGGTCTATCGAGCATCCAGACATCCGACGGGGTAACCGACGAAACTTTTCAGGCGTGATTTTCCGTCTCGGCCGGCGGCCATCCGCCGGGCCGCCCGGGACAGCCACTTGTCTTGATTTTGTCACGTCACAGGTCTAAGCGGCAGACGCACGGTCGGCGCTGGCGCCGGGAACCGTGCAATCCAACACGACGCGTCAATCCGAACGCACCCTTTGGCCCCAGCAAGGGAATCAGGCGATGATCAAGGCCTTCGTCGTGGACAATGATCGCCTGCGCGTCGTCGACGATCTCCTGGCAAACAGCGAGACCATCGTCTGGGCGGACCTGTTCAACCCGACAAAGGAAGAGGAAGCGACGATCGAGAGCTGGCTCGGCGTTGCCATTCCGACGCGCGAGGAGATGGAGGAGATCGAGATTTCGAGCCGCCTCTATGTCGAGGACGGCGCCTACTTCATGACCGCAACCCTGCCCGCGCAGACCGAGGTCGACGATCCCTTGATGTCGCCGGTCACCTTCGTGCTCGCCGGCACAAGGTTGATCACTGTGCGCTACCATGAGCCGAAGGCCTTCAAGACCTTTCCGCAGCGCGCCGAGAAGGTGGCGACCGGCTGCACCAGCGGCGACACCATCCTGATCGGCTTGCTGGAGGCGATCGTCGACCGTCTCGCCGACATTCTGGAGCGTGCCGGCCGTGACATCGAGGCGATCTCGCGCGATATCTTCGAGGCGCGATCGACCAAGGTTTCCAAGCGCAATCGCGACTTCCAGGAATTGTTGAAAGCCATCGGCCGCAAGGAGGACATCGCGTCTTCGATCCGCGACAGCCTGATCTCGCTGCAGCGCCTGGCGGGCTTTTTCGCCCATGCCTCGACCCGCACCAAGATGAGCAAGGACACCAAGGCGCGCATCAAGACGCTGTCTCGCGACGTGCTGTCACTCGCCGACCACGCCACCTTCCTGTCGCAGAAGATCTCCTTCCTGCTCGACGCGACGCTCGGCATGATCTCGATCGAGCAGAACGCCATCATCAAGATCTTTTCGGTCGCCGCCGTCATCTTCCTGCCGCCGACTTTGGTCGCCTCGATCTACGGCATGAATTTCGACGTCATCCCCGAGTTGAAATGGGAACTTGGCTATCCCTTCGCCATCGCCATGATGGTGCTGTCGGCGATCCTGCCCTTCTGGTATTTCCGCCGCCGCGGCTGGCTCTGAGTGGGCCTGTCGATCGGCTGCCACAGGCTGGCGCAGTAGAAATCGCTTGACCAAATGAACGCCGGCCTGCATCCGGAAACCCCGATCCTGAGGATCGTGGGTCGACAAGCCGGATTCCAGACCATGACCGCAGAGATAAAAACATGGGCCTATGAGGACTTCATCGAGGGTGCATCGATCGACCTCGGCTCGAAGCTCGTGAGTGCCGCCGAGATCGTCGAATTCGCCGGAGAATTCGACCCGCAGCCGATGCATCTCGACGAGGAAGCCGGCAAGGCCAGCATCCTCGGTGGGCTGGCGGCGTCGGGCTGGCACACCTGCGCCATGTTCATGCGCATGCTGTGCGATGCCTTCCTGTTGGACTCGACCTGCCAGGGCGCGCCCGGCGTCGATCAGGTCAAATGGAAGAAGCCGGTCCTGGCCGGCGATCAACTGACCGGCACCCTGGTGGTCGTTGCCAAGCGCCTGTCCAAATCGAAGCCGCAACTCGGCTTCGTTACAATGCGCAGCGAACTGTTCAACCAGCGCGGCGAAAGCGTCTTCGAGCTCGAGAACTCCGCCATGTTCCTCACGCGCGATGCCGCGGGGAGCCAAGCATGACACTGGACGAGTTCTTTCGTATCGGCACCACGGTGACGCTCGGCTCGCACACATTCGAGCCCGAGGCGATCAAGGCCTTCGCCCGCAAATACGACCCGCAGATCTTCCATACCGACGAGGAGGCCGCGAAGAAAAGCGTGCTCGGCGGGCTCTGCGCATCCGGCTGGCACACCGCCGCCACCTGGATGAAACTCAATCTCGAAAACCGCATGGACGCCGAGATCGCTGCGTGGAGCGGCCCCGGTCCGGTGCCGGAATTCGGCCCCTCGCCTGGCTTCAAGAACCTGAAATGGCTGAAGCCGGTCTATGCCGGGCAAACCATCACCTTTACGCGCACCGCGCTGTCGCACCGCCCGATTGCCTCACGCCCCGGCTGGCGGCTGCTGGCGCTGCGTTCGGAAGCTTTCGATTCGACCGGCGCCAAGGTGCTCGAGTTCGAAAGCGCCGTGCTGGTGAAGGCCGAGTAGAGGCGGCGCTTCTTCCTTCTCCCATGTGGGAGAAGGGAAGAACGCTCAATGCCCCTCGAACCCGATCAGCGTCCGCACCGGCACGCCAAGCGCCTCCAGCTTGGCACGGCCGCCGAGGTCCGGCAGGTCGATGACGAAACAGGCGGCGAGGATGTCGGCACCTATCTGGCGCAGCAGCTTGACCGCCGCTTCAGCCGTGCCGCCGGTGGCGATCAGATCGTCGACCAGGATCACTTTCTCGCCCGGAGCAACACCGTCCTTGTGCATCTCCATTTCGTCTAGCCCGTATTCCAGGCTGTAGGCGACGCGCACCGTCTCGTAGGGCAGCTTGCCCTTCTTGCGGATCGGCACGAAACCGGCCGAGAGCTGATGGGCGACGGCGCCGCCAAGGATAAAGCCGCGCGCCTCGATGCCGGCGATCTTGTCGATCTTCTGGCCGGCATAGGGATGCACCAGTTCGTCGATGGCGCGGCGGAAGGCGCGCGCATTGCCAAGCAGCGTGGTGATGTCGCGAAACAGGATGCCGGGCTTGGGATAGTCCGGAATGGTGCGGATCGCGGCAAGCAGCGTGTCTTCGAGCGAGGATTTCATGGGTCGAGATTACCTGAAACGGAGATTGTTGCGCGACAATTGTTCGATCGAGCTGCAGCCCATCAGCTTCATGCCGCGTTCGATCTCGACCCGCATCTGTTCGAGCGCCAGTTCCACGCCGGGCTGGCCGGCCGCCGCGAGCGGAAACAGATAGTAGCGTCCGACGCCGACGGCCTTGGCGCCGAGCGACAGCGCTTTCAGCACGTGTGTGCCGCGCTGCACGCCGCCATCCATGATGACGTCGATCCTGTCGCCAACCGCATCGACGATCTCGGCAAGCTGGTCGAACGCCGCCCGTGAGCCATCCAGCTGCCGCCCGCCATGGTTCGACAGCACGATGCCGCTGCAGCCGATGTCGACAGCGCGTTTGGCATCCTCCACCGACATGACGCCCTTTAGGCAGAACGGACCCGACCAGAGCTTGACCATCTCGGCGACGTCGTCCCATGTCATCGACGGATCGAGCATCTCGGTGAAGTAACGGCTGATCGACATCGTGCCGCCGCCCATGTCGACATGCTCGTCGAGCTGCGGCAGCTTGAAGCCCTCATGGGTGAAATAGTTGATCGCCCAGGCCGGCTTGAGCGCGAACTGCGCCATTCCGGTAAGGTTGAGCTTGAAGGGAATGGCAAAGCCGGTTCGTTTGTCGCGCTCGCGGTTTCCCCCGGTGATGCTGTCGACGGTCAGCATCATCACCTCGACCCCGACCGCCTTCGCCCGCTGCATCATCGCCCGGTTAAGACCGCGATCCCGGTGGAAATAGAACTGGTAGACCTGCGGGCCGCTGCTGATGCTGCGCGCCTCCTCGAGGCTGACAGTGCCCAGCGACGACACGCCGAACATCGTGCCGTATTTGGCGGCGGCCTTGGCGACCGCGCGCTCGCCCTGGTGATGGAACAGGCGCTGCAAGGCGGTCGGCGAGCAATAGAACGGCATCGCCAGCTTCTGGCCCATGACCGTCACCGACATGTCGACCTCGCTCACCCCGCGCAGCACGTTGGGAACGAGGTCGCAGGTCTCGAAGCTTTCGGTGTTGCGGCGATAGGTGACCTCGTCGTCCGCCGCGCCGTCGATGTAGTTGAAGATCGGTCCCGGCAGCCGCTGCTGCGCCATGCGGCGGAAATCGGAAAAGTTGTGACAGTCGCTGAGCCGCATCATCGAATTCCAAAGGCCATGGCGGGACAAGTTTCTCGCCACCGTTCGATGCATCGAATATCAACCTGTTGTCGGCGTGCCAACGGACTATTTTTCGAACCGCCCTCCGGACATGGCCATGAGCAAAAAAGGGACGCCGAAGCGCCCCTTTCTGGTCTGATCCGATTGACGAAGGTTACATGCCGAGATCCGAACGAAGCTCGGCCCTGGCCACTTCATATTCGGCCTTGAAGTCGTCCCGGTTGAGCAGGACCGCGGCGATGACGCTGCCGGAAATCCTGCCCATCTCGACGTCGGACGCATAGTGGATGCCGCCGACCTCGCGGTTGTGGGCGTATTCGGCCGCACGCGCCATGATCTCTGCGCGCTTTTCCGGAACCATATCGGACAGGATAATGCCCATCATGGTGCCGACGGTGGCGTGGCCGGACGGCCAGGAACCGGAGCTCGACAACTTGACCGCCGGCTTGACGAGGTCGCTGAGCTGGTGCGGACGCGGGCGCTTCCAGATATCCTTGGCCGGATCGACGACGGCGCCTTCGGTGGCCACGACGCGATCGAAGAAGGCGCTGAATTTGGGCAGCGTTTCCTTGTTGAATTTCGGCCCCATGACGTTGGCGAAGCGCCAGACATTCTCCTCGGCATCGGCAACGGCGCTGGCCACCATCTCGGGCGTGCGTGTCACCTGCAGCATCAGCACCTCGCCGAGTTCGGCCTTGGTCTGTGCCGAATCATTTGCCGGCGGCGGCGGCAGGATCATCGTCAGGTCGACATCCTTGTTGGTGACGAAAGGCTGGGCGTCTTCCGCTTGCGCGGCCGAGCCGACGATGAGCAGCAGCAGGCCTGCCGCGAGCGATGCGTATCTTTTCATGAATGCGATCCTTTGATGAGAGCAGCCCAGGATCGCCGGATGCGGTGACGGCCATGTGACACGACCAGCCTCCGGAAATGCAAAAGGGCGCCTCTCGGCGCCCTTTGCGATCACTTGATTGTGTGGCTTAATGCGCCACGCCTTCCCACACCTTGCGCTTGGTGAGATAGACCAGCGCGCCGAACAAAAGCAGGAACACCAGAACGCGAAAACCGGTCTTCTTGCGCTCTTCCATATGCGGCTCGGCCGCCCATGCCAGGAAGGCGGAGACGTCGCGGGAATACTGGTCGATGGTCTGCGGCGCACCGTCATCATAGGTCACCTGGCCGTCGGAGAGCGGCTTGGGCATCTTCAGCGACACGCCGGACATGAAGTACGGATTGTAGTGGGTGCCTTCCGGGATCACCATGCCGGCAGGCGGCGTCTGGTCGTAGCCGGTCAGCAGCGAGTGGATATAGTCGGGGCCGCCCGCGTCGTACTGGGTAAAGATATCGAAGACGAACTGCGGAAAACCGCGTTCGACACCGCGAGCCTTGGCCAGCAGGGACATGTCTGGCGGAGCAGCACCGCCATTGGAGGCAGCGGCGGCTTCCTCATTGGCGAAGGGCGGTGGGAAGTGGTCGGACGGCTTGCCGGGACGGTCGAACATGTCGCCGGCATCGTTGGGACCGTCGTGGATGGTGTACTCGGCCGACAGCGTCTTGATCTGCGCATCGGAATAGCCGAGGTCCGACAGCGTGCGGAACGCCACCAGGTTCATCGAATGGCAGGCCGAGCAGACTTCCTTGTAGACCTTGAGGCCGCGCTGCAGCTGCGCCTTGTCATAGGTGCCGAATGGGCCGGTGAAACTCCAGTCCATTTCCTTCGGCTCGTCGATCGGGAAATGCGTCGGATTGGCCACATTGTGTGCCTCTTCGGCGGCGATCGCCCGAGTGCCCGCGGCCCCAGCGGCGACGGCCACAAGGCCGATCAGCGCCAGCGAGGTGAGAATCTTTTTCATGCCAAATCCCCTTAGATTCTCTACCGCTCAGCCTTTGGTTTCCGGAGCCGCCGTAGCGCCCGCCGGATGTCCGCTGCCGCCCTTGTTCTTCTCGAGCACCGCCTCGGTGATCGAGTTCGGCAGCCGTCGCGGCGTCTCAATCAGGCCGAGCACCGGCAGCGCGATCAGGAAGAAGGCGAAGTAGAACAATGTCGCCATCTGCGCCATGAACACATAGCTGCCTTCCGCCGGCTGCGAGCCCAGCCAGCCAAGCAGGATGGCATCGGCCACGAACAGCCAGAAGAACAGCTTGTACCAAGGGCGGTAAACCGCCGAGCGCACCTTCGAAGTGTCGAGCCACGGCACCAGAAACAACATGACGATGGCGCCGAACATGCATAGCACGCCGCCGAGCTTGGAGTTGATCGGCCCGACATTGAAGGTGATGGCGCGCAGGATCGCGTAGAACGGCAGGAAGTACCATTCGGGCACGATGTGGGCCGGCGTCTTCAGCGGGTTGGCGACGATGTAGTTGTCGGGATGGCCGAGATAGTTCGGCAGGTAGAAGACGAAATAGGCGAAGAAGAACAGGAACACGATCATGCCGAACGCGTCCTTGATGGTCGCGTAGGGGGTGAAGGCCACGGTGTCGGTCTTCGACTTGACCTCGATGCCCGTCGGGTTCGACTGGCCGACGACATGCAGCGCCCAGATGTGCAGCACGACAACGCCGGCGATCATGAACGGCAACAGATAGTGCAGCGCAAAGAAACGGTTCAGCGTCGGGTTGTCGACGGCAAAGCCGCCGAGCAGCAGCTGCTGGATCCAGTCGCCGACCAGCGGAATGGCGCTGAAGAAGCCGGTGATGACGGTGGCGCCCCAGAAGCTCATCTGGCCCCACGGCAGCACGTAGCCCATGAAGCCGGTCGCCATCATCAGGAGATAGATGATGCAGCCGAGGATCCACAGCAGTTCGCGCGGCGCCTTGTAGGAGCCGTAATAGAGGCCACGGAAGATGTGGATGTAGACGGCGACGAAGAAGAACGAGGCGCCGTTCGAATGCATGTAGCGCAGCAGCCAGCCCGAATTCACGTCGCGCATGATCTTCTCGACCGAGCCGAAGGCCAGATTGGTGTCGGCCGTGTAATGCATGGCCAGCACGATGCCGGTCAGGATCTGCGCCACCAGCATGATCGACAGGATGCCGCCAAAGGTCCATGCATAGTTGAGGTTGCGCGGCACCGGATAGGCAACGAAGCTGTCATAGACCAGCCGCGGCAGCGGCATGCGGGCGTCGAACCAGCGTCCGAGACCGGTTTTGGGCGTATAGGTCGAGTGTCCCTCGCTCATCGAAATATCCCCCTGCCTCAACCGATAAGGATCTTGGTATCGGAAATGAACTTGAATACCGGAACCGCCATGTTCTCCGGCGCCGGGCCTTTGCGGATGCGGCCGGCGGTGTCGTATTGCGAACCGTGGCAAGGGCAGAACCAGCCGCCGAAATCGCCTTCCTGGCCAAGCGGAATGCAGCCGAGATGCGTGCAGACCTGAACCATCACCATCCAGGCTTCCTTGCCGGGCGTGGTGCGATTGGCGTCGGTCGCCGGTGCGTCGGCCGGCAGATTGGCGTTGCGGGCGATCGGATCCTTGAGATCGGCCAGCTTGACCGCCTCGCCGTCCTTCATTTCCTGTTCGGTGCGGTTGCGGACCACGACCGGCTTGCCGCGCCATTTGACGATCAGCGACATGCCCGGCGTCAGCGAGGCGACGTCGACTTCGACCGAGGCGAGTGCCAGCGTCGAGGCGTCAGGGCGCATCTGGTCGATGAACGGCCACGCGAAAGCACCCGCGCCGACCACTGCGGCCATGCCGGTGGCGACGTAGAGAAAATCACGACGGTTGGGATCCTGGGTGTCGGTTGCGCTCACGGGTGCCTGATCCTTTCGCCTCTTCCGTGCCGGTGGTTGAGCCTTGTTCCCCGCTCAATTACGCCAACCCGACAGCGCATGGCGAACAGGCTTGCGAATTCCTCCGGCATTTGGACTTCGGTTTATGCGTGAAGCCCGTTTTTGTCCAGACGGGTGAAGGCACAAGGGCAGATTGTCGCGGGGACAAAATCCGCCGCCGGTCAACACGACGCCGGATAGCCGCCAACCATCACTAAACAACCGGGAAACACCCGCAAATCCGACGCCCTTGTTCGGCTCGACACAAGGCCCCAGCCGGGCCTATCCTTGTCATCATGGCACACGTCATAGACCGCGACACCTGGGCCGTTCGCTCCGACCATTGGAAGGGCGAGTTGCAATGTGGCGCCTACGGCTCCAACTCCTGCCTGATCTTCAACTATCTACCTGATGTCGGCGGCGGCCCGCGCCTGCACACACATCCCTACGCGGAGATCTTCATCATCCGCCAGGGCACCGGCCTGTTCACTGTCGGCGACCAGGAAATCGAGGCATCCGCCGGCCAGATCCTGATCGTGCCACCCAATACGCCGCACAAATTCACCAATCTCGGCCCAGGCCCACTGGAAACGACCGACATCCACGAGAATGGCAGCTTCATCACCGAATGGCTGGAGTGATCCCTATTTCGCGCCGAGCCTGGCCAGCACCGCTTTCGGGATGTTGTATTCACGAATGACGGCATCGTGCTTGCGCAAGCCGCACAGCTCGCGCTGGATGAAATAGCCATGCACCGCCTCGGCGGCATCCTTGAGCAGAAGGGGGCGCAGTTGCTCGTCGGCATTGTCGCGCAGCCTGGCCAGCGTTTCCTCTACCCGCTGGCCGGCGCGGCCGAGTGCTGCCGCCTTTTCCGCCAATATTTCATGGCCGAGCGCGTAGAAGGCGGCTTCGGCGGCCGAGGCGCCGGCAAGATGAGATGGCGGACGCAAGGACATTTCAGCCTCCTTTCCCGAAAACCATGCGGTGTGTGACGAACTCTTCGCCTGCTACGCGCTGAAAGCCAAGCCGTTCATAGAAACCGAAGGCTTCTTGCGGCGCGCGGGTGTTCAGCATGGCGAAATGGTGACGTGCCCTGTCGACAACGGTTTCGACCAGCATCCGGCCAAGGCCGGCGCGACGGTGGCGCGCGCTCACAAACAGGTGCCGGACCCGGCCGTGGCCCCTGCCCTCGAAATAGGGATCGATGTTCAACCCGCACACGCCGGCGAGTTCCCTTCCATACCATGCTCCGTACAGCGCCTCCCCCCGTTTCAGGAACTTGTTGCGGCCACTTGCCCAGCCATCCGCAAGGCGTACCAGCATCCAGTAGCCTTCCAGCCGGCTCTCTTCCTTCAGCGTGTCGAAGGCCGGCATGGTCGGCCGGAGCCGCTTGAGCACGTAGCCGACCTCTGGGATGGCGCCTGTCGATCCACCCATGGAGCTACTCCGCCGGGCGCGTCTCTTCGAGCACGCTGTCTTCGTGATAGAGAAAACCGCCGGACTGCCGCTTCCACAGCCGCGCATAGAGCCCGTCGAGCGCCACCAATTGGTCATGCGTGCCTTGCTCGACAATGCGGCCGCCGTCGAGCACCACCAGACGATCGAGTGCTGCGATCGTCGACAGCCGGTGGGCGATGGCGATGACCGTCTTGTTTTCCATCAGCCGTGTCAGATTCTCCTGGATCGCCGCCTCGATGTCGGAATCGAGTGCCGAGGTCGCCTCATCGAGAATCAGGATCGGCGCATCCTTGAGGAAGACGCGGGCGATCGCCACGCGCTGGCGCTGGCCTCCCGACAGCTTGACGCCGCGCTCGCCGACAAACGCCTCGTAGCCGGCGCGGTCCCTGTTGTCGCGCAAGGTCAGGATGAACTCGTGCGCCTCAGCCTTTTTCGCCGCCGCGATCACCTCCGCATCGGTCGCGTCAGGCATGCCGAGCTTGATGTTGTCGCGCAGCGAACGGTGGAACAGCGCCGTGTCCTGGCTGACGACGCCGATATTGGCGCGCAGCGAATTCTGCGTAACTTTGGCGACATCCTGGCCATCGATGGTGATCGACCCGCTCTCGAGATCGTAGAGGCGCAGGATCAGATTGGCGAGGGTCGTCTTGCCGGCGCCGGACGGTCCGACCAGCCCTACCTTCTCGCCTGGCCTGACGACAAGGTCGATGCCGTTCAGCACGCCGAAACCTTTGCCGTAATGGAACTCGACGTTCTTCACCGCGATACGGCCGCCTGCCACGACGAGTTCCTTGGCGTCGGGCGCATCGGTGAGGCCGAGCGGCTGCGAGATCAGCGCCTTGGAATTTTCCAGCACGCCGAGGTTTCGCAAGATGCTGTTGAGCTGCATCATCAGCCGGCCGAGCAGCATGTTGAGGCGCAGCACCAGCGACAGGGTGAAGGCGACCGCGCCGACGGTGATCGAGCCCTCGACCCAGAGATAGACGGCAAAGCAGCCGATCGCCGTGATCATGATGCCCGACAGCGTGGTCAGCGCCATGCGCACGCCGGTCAGCCGGCGGGTGAACGGGCGCAATGCGTCGAGATAGATGTCGAAACCGTTCCTGATGTAGCGGTCGTCGCCATCGGCCGAGAACAGTTTCAGCGTCTGCACGTTGGAATAGGAATCGACGATGCGGCCGGTGATCATCGAGCCGGCCTCAGCTGTTTCCTCGGCATGCTTGCGGATTGCCGGCAAATAGAGCTTGGCCAGCCAGCCGAAGGCGGAAATCCAGATCACCACCAGAACCGCCAGCCTGAGATCGAGGCCTGCGACCAGCGCCAGCGTCGTCACCGTGTAGACGATCATAAACCAGACGACCTCGATGAAGCTTTCCATCAAGTCGCCGGTCGCCTGGCCCGCCTGCCAGACCTTCGTCGCGATGCGGCCGGCGAAATCGTTCTGGAAAAAAGCGTAGGACTGGCGCGAGACATGCCGGTGCGCCTGCCAGCGCACCAGATTGTAGAAGCCCGGCGTGATCGTCTGTTCGTCGACCAGCGCCGACAAGCCGACGACGACGGTGCGGATGACCAGCACCACCACGGCCATGAAAACCAGTTCAGGGCCGGCGGCGGCCCACAGTGCGTGCCAGCTGCGCTCGGCGGGAAGCTGGTCGAGAATATCGACCAGCCGCCCGACGAAGTAGAACAGGCCGGCCTCGACCAGCGGCGCGATGCCGCCGATGACCAGCATGGCGAAGAAGGCGAACTTCGCCTGGCCGACATAGTGCCAGAGAAAGCCGCCGACACTGATCGGTGGCCGAAGATTCGCCGGCTCCCTGAACGGATAGACCCAGTTCTCGAACCAGCGATAGACGGCTGTCATCATGCGGCGGCCATCATTCTGCGGCTTGCCTCTTTGCAAGTGCGTCGTTGGCGGCGTCGGCGGGACCGTCCTCAAGCAGGAACCCGCCCGACTGGCGCTGCCAGAGCTGCGCGTAGAGCCCGCCCTTGGCGACGAGTTCTTCGTGCGAACCTTCCTCGATGACACGGCCCTTGTCCATCACCACCAGCCTGTCCATCGCCGCGATGGTCGACAGCCGGTGCGCGATGGCGATGACGGTCTTGCCTTGCATGAGCTTGTAGAGATTCTCCTGGATCGCCGCCTCGGCTTCGGAATCAAGCGCCGAGGTCGCTTCGTCAAGGATAAGTATAGGTGCGTCCTTCAACATAACGCGAGCAATGGCGACGCGTTGCCGCTGGCCACCGGACAATTTGACGCCGCGGTCACCGACATGGGCGTCGAAGCCCTTGCGGCCGCTGGCATCCGAAAGCCCTGATATGAAGTCCAGCGCCTCGGCGCGCCGCGCCGCCTCGGCAAGCATCTCGTCGGTTGCATCGGGCCGGCCATAAAGGATGTTCTCGCGCACCGAACGATGCAGCAGCGAGGTGTCCTGCGTGACCATGCCGATCTGCGCACGAAGCGAATCCTGCTTCACAGCGGCGATTTCCTGGCCATCGACCAATATCTGCCCGGCTTCGAGGTCGTAGAAGCGCAGCAACAGGTTGACCAGCGTCGACTTGCCGGCGCCGGAACGGCCGACGATGCCGACCTTCTCGCCCGGCTTCACCGCCAGCGACAGGCCCTCGATCACACCCTTCTGCTTGCCGTAGTGGAAGCGGATGTCCTCGAAGCGGATCTCACCCCTGGAGACGCTGATCTCCTTCGCGTCCGGCCGGTCCTCGACAAGGCGCGGCAGCGAGATCGAGGCGATACCGTCCTGCACCGTGCCGATGTTCTCGAACAGGCCCGACATTTCCCACATGATCCATTGCGACATGCCCCACAACCTGAGCACAAGGCCGATGACCACGGCGACCGCGCCGATCGTCACTGCTTGCCCCAGCCACAGCCACAGCGCCATCGCGGTCACCGAGAACAAGAGCAGCGCGTTCAGTATGTAGAGCGAGCCGAAAAGCACTGTCACCAGGCGCATCGACCGGTAGACCGTTTCGAGAAAGCCGGACATACCGTCTTTGGCGAATGACGCTTCGCGGCGTGCATGGCTGAACAGCTTGACCGTCTGGATGTTTGAGTAGCTGTCGACGACCCGGCCCGTCATGATCGAGCGCGCATTGGCCTGTTCCTCGCCGACCTTGCCCAGCCGGGGAATGAAAAACCGCAGCAAAAGGATATAGCCGACCAGCCAGACGCCGAGCGGCGCGGCCAGCCGCCAGTCGGCCGAGCCGACGATGAGCAGCATGCCGAGGAAGTAGACGATAACGTAATTAAGGACGTCGATCACCTTGATGACGCATTCGCGCACGGCGAGAGCCGTCTGCATCAGCTTGGTCGCGATGCGGCCGGCGAACTCGTCCTGGTAGAAACTCATCGACTGCTTGAGCAGATAGCGGTGCACCTGCCAGCGGATGCGCATGGGATAGTTGCCCATCAGCGTTTGCTGGTTGAGGAGCGAATGCAGCCATACCGTGCCCGGCAGTGCGAACAGCACGATGAAGGCCATGCCGGCAAGCTTCCAGGCTTCCGTCTGCAGGAAGGTTTCGCGATTCTGCCCCGACAGCCAGTCGACGATGCGGCCGAGGAAGCCGAACATCCACACTTCCGCGATCGCGATGGCCGTCACCAGCACTGCGTCGAAAAGGATATAGGGCCAGGCGCCGCGCGTATAATGCACGCAGAAGGCAACCAGCGTCTTGGGCGGCTCGACCGGTTCCGCCGCGGGGAACGGATCGAGCCTTTTTTCAAACCAGCTAAACAACAACATAGGTCATGCCTGTGAAATGTGTTTGCCGCTTACGCGGCACGTGAGCGTACGAAGTCCCCGGAACCCATGGCGTCGAGTGCCGACGGTCCGGAATCACCCGGACCGTCGGCAATGCTTCGCGCAATATAGGGGCTCGCGGGCTTTTCGCCGACAGCTGCGCCAGACGATCCTGACGACACGATGCCGCCAGCCCGGTTTTTCGCGCCAGGCCGGATCAGCCGGATGATCCGGCGCACCAGCGACGGCCGCCCGGGATCGGGAACCGCGCGCGAAAAATCGACATCCGGCAGCATGCCGCGATGCGGCCGGCGGCGAACCTCGGCGTGAACCGCCGACGAATAGGTGTCGCCGATCAGCAGCGCCCAGGTCGGCAGTCGGTGGATATGCAGGCTCCTCGAGCCCGGTATTCTGTAGGGATCGAACATCGGTCCGTCCTCCGTGTGAAAATCGAGATAAAAAGGCGAAGCAATATCGTCCGCCGGCATTCGCCCGGAGGCACGCATTGCATCGGTCCGGACATGACGAGTGTCGGTCCGGACAGCTTCAGTTGGGGCGTTCAGCCCTTTTGACTTTTTGAAAAACATCGCAGGATTCCTTCGAGAGCCGAAAAATCGTTTCGGCGGGAATCGGTGCGATCAAGTCTTAGAGAGTCAGGAGAATCGTCGTACCGAAACCGCCGGCAGGCAGGTAAGCCCACGAGAGGGGCGCTGGATGTGCATGGTCATCATGAATTACCCCTCCATCGGTTCGGGTTGACAATGCTGGTTGTATACCCGACTTCGCAGAAAATGGCCACCCGCAGGTCCAGCAATTTCCAAAACCGCCAAGCCGCTGTGGCCGATCCGCCACTTATTAGAAGGACGCGGAAATGAACCGTCGTCTCCGCATCGCGCTCTACCAGCCTGACATTGCCGGCAACACCGGAACAATCCTGCGCTTCGCCGCGTGCCTCGGACTTGGTGTCGACATCATCGAACACGCCGGATTTCCGCTCTCCGACAAGGCGCTCAAGCGAGCCGGCATGGACTATCTCGAAATGGCTGCCCTGACCCGGCATGTCGACTGGCACGCCTTCGAGGAATGGCGCAAGGCTGGTTCGCACCGGCTGGTGCTGCTGTCGACCAAAGCCACGACGGCCTACACCAGCTTCAGCTTCGCGGACGGTGACGTCCTCCTGTTCGGCCGCGAATCCGCAGGCGTGCCGGATCCTGTCCATCAGGCGGCGAATGCGCGCCTGACCATCCCCATGCAGGGTACGGCGCGCAGCATCAACGTGGCGCTCTCCGTCGCCATGGTGGTGGGCGAAGCCATCCGGCAACTCGGATAACGGCACTCCGTCTCCCGACATCTCGACCCAGGCGCACATCGCCTTCTCCTTCGTTTGCACATCCAGGGTTTCTTCGCTACAAGCTCAACTTAACTTGAGGTCAAGCAGAAAAATCGGGACGGAAAAATCAGACATGGCGCCTGTAACGGAATTAACGGTTGGCCAAGTGGCCATGCGCAGCGGGGTGGCGGTGTCGGCGCTGCATTTCTACGAGGCCCGCGGCTTGATACGCAGCCACCGCACGTCGGGCAACCAGCGCCGCTACGGCCGCGACGTGCTGCGGCGCGTGGCGATCATCAAGGTTGCACAGGAGGTCGGCATCTCGCTGGCCGAAATCGGTGCCGCACTTGAATCACTGCCCGAAAGCCGCACTCCGACGCGCGACGACTGGAACCTTTTGTCGACCGCCGCGCGACGGGCTCGATCACAAGATCGCCCAGTTGAAGAAACTGCGCGACGGGCTGACCGACTGCATCGGCTGCGGCTGCATGTCGATCGACAAATGCCCGCTGCGCAACAAGGGTGACCGGCTGGCACGCGAGGGAACGGGGGCAAGGAGGCTGGTCGCTCTTCCTTCTCCCCGTTCACGGGGAGAAGGTGCCTGAACGCAGTGAAGACGGATGAGGGGCGGCGCCAGCATTGAGAGGTTCGCGCCGCCCCTCAACCTGCCTGCCGGCACCCTCTCCCCGTAAACGGGGCGAGGAAATCCTAGTCGGCCGCAGGCAACCGCCTGATGGTGAACTCGATCAGGTCGCCCGGCCGCTCGAACCAGCTTTCGATCTCGGTCCAGTAGGCCTGCTTGGGAAAGCGCTCGAACCATTCCTTGGCCTTGAGCCGGGCATCGGAGCGTGGCAGCACGAAGGTCTCGCGCAGGAAACCGTCGCGCGGCATACGCACGCG